>NZ_FZNS01000034.1 GCF_900188255.1 Hymenobacter mucosus
TAAGTAGCCATACAGAAGTAAGCGTATAGTGCGCAATTGGTAGCTTGCGGCATGCGACGACCTGCCACCGAGTTGAGTTCGGAAGAAGTGACGTGTTTGGAAGCGTGCAGTCAGCACGGACCGCACCCGCGCATGCGGCGGCGGGCGCTGGCCGTGCTGGGCCACCACCGGGGCCAGACGTTGCCGCAACTGGCCGCGCTGTTTGCCGTGCGTTACGCGACGGTACACGGGTGGGTGCAGGCCTGGCACCGGGCCGGCCTGGCGGGGCTAGCCGAGGGCCGGCGCGCCGGACGGCCGCCCAAACTGGCCCCGGCGGCGCAAAAAAAATAGTCGCCTGGCTCGGGTCGGCCACCCAGCAGCTACGCCGGCTCGTGCCCCGCGTGGCAGCCGACCTGCAGGTGCGCGTAAGCGTGGGCACGCTGCGCCGGCTGGCGCGGCGGGCGGGCTATAGCTGGAAGCGCACCCGGCGTAGTCTCAAGGCGCGGCGCGACGCGGTGCTGTTCGGTTTTTTTCAGCAGGAGGTCCAGGCCCTGCACGCGCTGGAAGCGGCCGGCGCGCTGCGGGTCGTGTACGTAGACGAGTGCCGCTTCTCACGCCTGGCGCCGGTGCCCTATGCCTGGCAGGTGCGCGGGCAGGCGCCGGTCGCGCTGCCGGCCGAGCGCGGCGGCGGGGGCCACACCGTGCTGGGCTTGTGGCAGGCCAAGGCCCCGGGCCAGCCGCTGACCAGCTACGTGCTGCCCGGCGCGCTGACGGCCGACCTATTCGTGGCCGCGCTGGACGAGTACAGCCAAGCGCTGTCCGGTCCGACCGTGCTCGTGCTCGACAACGCCTCGGTGCACCGCGCCGCCTGCGTGCAGGCCCGCCACGGGGTGTGGGCCGCGCGCGGCTTGCGCTTACAATTCCTGCCTGCCTACTGCCCCGAGCTGAACCTGATCGAAATCCTCTGGCACCGCTGCAAGCACTACTGGCTCACCCCGGACGACTATCGCACCGAGCAAACCCTACGCGACAAGCTCGAC
>NZ_FZNS01000032.1 GCF_900188255.1 Hymenobacter mucosus
CAGGGCTTACGCATCAAATCTAGGGAGCAGCCGCTCGGTTATTTTCGCGGGCGCAGGTTAGGAGCCGGGTCAGATAGTTATCGTTCCAGCCCGCGTTCCGTCGCCGGGTTCGCAGACTGCCGGGCTGGTGCTTTCCCTGTTGCAAGAGATTGAACGCCAGCTTACGCAGCACGGCAAAGTTGCGGGTAGCTACCCGGTCGCGGCTGCGGGCCTCGTCCTCGCGGAAGACCACATCCAGTACCCAATGCAAGCTATTTTCGATGGCCCAGTGGCGGCGGATAGCCTGGATGAGCACCGCCGGGGCATCCGGGCAACTGGTCAGGTAGTAGCGCCATTCCGCACGCGTGCCCGGCTGGTGCTGCACCTGCCGGATGGTTTCCACCACGATAATGGCTTGCAGGCCCGGCCAGGCGCGTAAGCCAGCCAGTTCCTCGCCTAGCGGCAGCACCCAGGCCCGGCGCCGCACCCGGCGGCCGTGGCGGTGGTCGAAGGCATCGTAGTCGGCGGGATACTCCACCCAGCGTTGGCAACAAGCCGTGTGGCAGTAGGCCTTGACGGCGCGGTAGTAGCGCCCCTGGTTGCCTTTCAAGGCCAGGATATAATCTGCCTGCTGGGCCACCAGTTGCCGGGCGATGGCCTGCTGGCAACCAAGCGCATCCAGCGTGACAATCGTGTTGGCCAGCTGCAGGTTGCTGAGTAACATCGGAATTGCCGTCAACTCCTGCCCTTTGCCCGTCACGGCTACCTGCCCCAGGCTCAAGCCCTGCTCGGTGGCAAACGCGCTGACGACGTGTAGCGGGCCCTGGGCCCGCCCGCGGTCGAACGAGCGCCGCAGGGTCTTGCCATCGACCGCGACTACCTCGCGCGGTAAGGGCGGGGCGACGGTGGCCATCCACTGGCGGAAACACTGCTCCACCTGCTGCGGGTCAAGCAGCGAGAACACCCGCCGGAAGGTGTCGTGGGAGGGAATGCCGCCGGGCAAGTCTAGAAACGTCGCCAGCCACGACTGCTTCAACTGGCCGTAGTACGCGATGTCTACCCACGTCTCCGCGCCGGCCACCACGGCGCAGACGGCAATGACGAGTATATCGAGCAAGCGGTGCCGGGTGCGGCCGGCGCAACGCGGGTCAGGCAGGGTAGCGAAGGAAGCGAGTAGGTGGCTGAGCATAAAGACCTTGACGTTGCCTGAAAAGGCAAAGGTCTGCTCTTCTCATACTCCCTGCTATTTGATGCGTAAGCCCTGGG
>NZ_FZNS01000031.1 GCF_900188255.1 Hymenobacter mucosus
CCGCCTCGCGTCGTTAGGCTTTGCGCCTGGCGTCTCTGCCCACCTAAACCTGCCGCCCGCCGCCCTCGTTGAGCACGCCCTGCGCCGGGGCGAAGGCACGCTCACCGATACCGGCGCGCTCATGTGCGACACGGGCGCCTTCACCGGCCGCTCGCCCAAGGACCGCTTCATCGTGCGCGACGCGCAAACGGCCGACTCCGTGTGGTGGGGCGACATCAATATCCCCTTCGAGGCCGCCCAGTTCGACCAGTTGCAGGCCAAGATGGTGGCCTACCTGGGCCAGCGCGAGCTGTTCGTGCGCGAGGCCTACGCCGGAGCCCACCCCGCCTACCAGCTCAAGCTGCGCGTGGTGACGGAGCTGGCCTGGCACAACCTGTTCTGCCACACGATGTTCCTGCGCCCCGAGCCGGGCGCCGACACCACCTGGCCCGCTGACTTCACCATCCTGTGCGCGCCCGGCTTCCAGGCCGACCCCGCCGTGGATGGCACCCGCCAGGCCAACTTCGCCATTCTCAACTTCACCAAGAAGATCCTGCTCATTGGCGGCACAGGCTACGCGGGCGAAATGAAGAAAGGCATTTTTGGGGTGCTCAACTACCTGCTGCCCCACCAGCACCAGACCCTACCCATGCACTGCTCGGCCAACGTGGGGCCGGCCGGCGATACGGCCATCTTCTTCGGCCTCTCCGGCACGGGCAAGACCACGCTCTCGGCCGACCCCACCCGCGGGCTGATAGGCGACGATGAGCACGGCTGGCTGCCCGGCGCGCAGGGCATCTTCAACTTCGAGGGCGGCTGCTACGCCAAGGTCATTGACCTGGCTCGCGAGCAGGAGCCCGAAATCTGGGATGCCATCCGCTTCGGGGCCCTGGTGGAGAACACGCGCTTTGTGCCCGGCACGCGCACGGTGGACTACACCAACAAGAGCGTGACGGAAAACACGCGCACGGCCTACCCGCTGCCCTACATCCCCAACGCCGTGACGCCGGCCGTGGCGGGCGTGCCCCAGCACATCTTCTTCCTCACGGCCGATGCCTTCGGGGTGCTGCCCCCCATCAGCCGGCTGGATAAGTCCCATGCCATGTACCACTTCCTCTCCGGCTACACGGCCAAGGTGGCGGGCACGGAAATGGGCATCACCGAGCCGCAGACGACCTTCTCCGCCTGCTTTGGGCAGGTGTTCCTGCCGCTGCATCCCACCAGCTACGCCCACATGCTGGGCCAGAAAATGGAGGAGCACCCCACCCTGACCGTGTGGCTGATCAACACGGGCTGGTCGGGTGGGGCCTACGGGGTGGGCCGGCGCATGCCGTTGCGCTACACCCGGGCCATGCTTACGGCGGCCCTGGACGGCCAGCTCCACGCCGTTGCCTATCACCGCCACCCCGTCTTTGGCGTGGACGTACCGGCCACGGTGCCCGGCGTGCCCAGCGCCCTGCTCGA
>NZ_FZNS01000028.1 GCF_900188255.1 Hymenobacter mucosus
GCCCATGCCCTACGCCATTTGCCGAGTCGCCAAGATTAAGACCGCCCAGGCGGGCGCGGCCAAGACCGCTCACAACTATCGGCAGCGCGAAACGCCCAACGCCGACACCGAGCGCCAGCCCCTCAACCGGGAGTACATCAACACGGGCGAGCGCAATTACTAGGAGCTGGCCACCGAGCGCATTCAGGAGGCTGGGGCCAAAGTCCGGCATGATTCGGTGCGGGGAGTGGAGGTGCTACTGACCGCCAGCCCGGAGGCATTCAAGCGCCAGGAGGATGGAAGCCCGCACGACTGGCACGGCAGCCAGTGGGCCGAGGCCAATATTGCATTTCTAAAGGACAAGTTTGGGGAGCAGAACGTGGTGAGCTGCACCCTGCACCAAGACGAGCTAACGCCCCACTTTCACGCCGTGGTCGTGCCCATCACAGCCGACGGCCGCTTGTCAGCCAAGGACGTGTTCAACCCGAAGACCCTGCGCGCCCTGCAAACCGAGTACGCCGAGGCCATGAAGCCGTTTGGGATGGAGCGAGGGGTTGAGCACAGCCGCGCCAAGCACGAGGTCATGCGCCACGTCTACGGGGCCCAGGAGCGAAGCCGGGGCGAGCTAGCGGAGCTGACCAAGCCGGAGCCAGCCACACGCCTGAGCATCGAGGGACCGAATGGGTTTGATTTGGTCAACTTGAGCAAGTGGCGGGCCGAGCAGGAGGCGCGGCTGAATGCGGAACTGGCCCGGCAGCTCGCCGCGGCCAACGAGCGGGCCAGCAAGGCGGCCAGCATCGCGCAGGACAGCGCCGGGGCCAAAGATCGGGAAAAGACCCTTGCCCGGCAGTTGGCGAGTGTGGAGGGCACAAAAACAAAGGAAATCGGGCGTCGAGAATTGTACCAAGGGGCCTGGACCCGCGCTGCTGTGCAGGTCTTGCAGGGTGAACCCTTGCCAGAGAAGGTACTGGAGCACGCCCGGAAGGTGCGCGCCGATATGCAGGCGGAAGCCGAAAAACACGTTCAGCAAGCCCTAAAGGCCCCTATTCGCCAAGTTGGGGACTTAACTGAGCAGCTAAAAAGGCTCCCCGGGTACACCTACCGGGAGGACGCGACCACCAAACAGGGCGAATTGCGCCACACGACCACTGGCAGCCGGTTCGAGTTGACCGAGTTGAAACCGGGTGGGGTGTCGATGAAGGAAGCCTACGACCAAGCCGTGCAGCGCACCGCGCAGCGCGACCAGGAGCAGAGTAAGGGGCAGAAACGAGGAGGAGGAATTAGTATGGGAGGATGAACAAACGTAAGTCCAACAGACCCTCTACCAATTGCATTGGTAGAGGGTATTTATTAAGATTAAGATACACATGTCATAAGTCATTGATAATCAAGGGGGGTCTGCTAACCAAAGGGAGACTCTTGCTAACCAATGGTTAGCAAGGCTTTTGTACTTTTACTAGAAAGTACCATTTGTATTAAGTTACTATTTTTCCATTTAATGCTACCTTATATACCTGAATAAAGTTAGCATCCTGTTAGCTTATATCTAACGTGTTGCTAACTTTGTTACCTCTTAACGGTTAGCTAAAGGCTGTCTTATGAAGTATGTAAAAGTCACGGAATTTATAGAACACGAGACTAATCCTTTCGTGAAAGAGGCTGTAAATGAGCTTGTTACGACAAAAAAGAGACAAGTAATCAGGCCACCTAAAGACAGTGATGGAGAGCGTAAATTTTACGTTCTTGACCACGAAGGGAATATGGCTGCTGAAAGTATGTTCGTTCGGGAGATAGAGGTTGATAATGAGCAGTTTAATAAGCTGTTTATTGGCGAATTCTTCCGCTTTTTCAGCATTACTACCCCTGGTATTCGAGTATTTGGGTACTTAATGAAACGCCTTGGAAGAGGTGATGACAAACTATACTTTCATATGGGTGAGTGTATGGAATACACTGAGTACAAACACCGAAATCAAGTTAATACAGGATTAGCTCAGCTTCTCACGGCAGGTATTATAGCCCGTAGTGTGAGCTTAAATGTTTACTATATCAACCCTAAAGTGCTCTTTAATGGCAACCGGGTGACTTTCGCTAAGAGCTATGTTCGCAAGCAGATTAAAGAGAAAGATCCTCAGCAATTGACCCTTTCATTCAATCCAAACCTGAATCAGCTTCGCGAGCTGTCATCTAAAATTGACAACCCAAAAGGACAGTAGAGAAAACCTACCCTACTTTTTACAACACGATTTAACCACTATCTGATGCCCAGTCCCGAACAACGACTAGACCAATTGGAGCCAGTTATTAGCGAAATACTCGCTAAACAGGACGAAACGGCCGCCAAAGTAGAGCGGGTGTCTGCCCAAGTGCGTCAACTTGCAGTAGTCGTTACCAATACCTTAACTACCCAAAGCAATAACATCGAGTTTTTACTTACCCGAACCCAACAACTGACAGAAGGTCAAGCTAGATTAGAGCAGGGACAATCTGAGCTAAAACAGCAAGTAAATCAGGGGTTTGCACAGATTATTGCGCTTATCGATGAGAAGCTAAAATGAGGTAAATCTCTACAATGAGAAGGTGTACTTCATCAACCACATGATACTGTTCAATGGGAACTAGGTAGGCTTTGGGCGTAGCTACGTCAAAAAGAAGAAGTTAAAGCAAGGTGACCCACAACAGTTGTCGGTATTTGATGCCATTCCCCCGTTCAGCATAGGATAAGCAAAATCACCGTTTTCTTGTACATTATAAGTCTCTCTGCTATTGGTACGCCGTCGCTCCACTACTGTGTTCTTTGCACTGCTGATTGCGCTGGTTAGCGTGGTAGTCGGGCTGGTACTCTGGGTCAACTACGACACCCACCTCAGCCCCGCCGCCCAGGCGAGTACTGCCAACGGGCGCCACATCCGCCAAGTGCGCGTGGGCATGGACACAACCCAGGTGCACCGTCTCATGGGACCGCCGCAAGACGTGGCCCGCTTCAACGGGCCCCCGGTGGAAATCATTTATCACTACCAACACCGACCTGGCACCTCGGACAGTTATCAAATCAAGGTCAACGCACAGGGCAAGGTGATAAACGTTGGCATCCTTGAGGACTATTAGGGGTTCTTGTTGCAAAAGGGCGGTTTTACACGCTAAGCAATTAACCAATTGATTCAGTGATTATTACCGACAGCAAATTTGAGGTTTATCAAAAAGGATTTCCTTTTTGATAAAGTCGGCCTACCCGCTTGATTGCTTGGAATCGCCCTTTTCTAGCCTGTTTTTGGACTACCCTTTCTGATAAAGGGCTTATCGTGTAAATCCGCCCGATAGGAAGAAGAAGGCCTATTAAAGGCTCCTTTTCGTGAACACCTGGCAGTTGCCCGGCACCAGGTGCTCGTAGGCCATTGCAGCGCCCAGCGAGTTTAAGAAACCCGTCTACGAATCAAAGTTTACGAAACGTGCCGAGGAAATGAGTTTCGTAAACTCCGAACGAGGCATTCAGGGGTCGCACAAGAGTAGGAACGGAAAACAACGCTAAGGCCGTGCGGTCGGATTTTGGCGGACTGGAGTGTCTCAAAATACGTGCGTTTAAACGCTACGAAGGCAGTTTTTGAGAAAAGCAGGTTCTGGCCAGGCTGGCGTGTAGCTTTTGCTTATCTCACGTATCAACGGCGCATTGCTGCATGAATGACTGACTTGGTGAGACGAATCAGCTCGTTTATGGTAGTCAAGTTGGCTTACCGTTGTTTTCCGTTCCTACTCTTGTGCGACCCCATTCACTATGGTCATCATGAACAAAAGGGAAAAAAGGACTTAAGTTTGGGAGCTGTTTGAAGCGTAACCGGCTCTGCTGAGGAGCAACCGGCCAGGAATAAAACAGCCCCCAGACGCGCCGGTCAGCGTTGCAGGTTTCGCCCTCTGCTGGCCCAGCTCAGACACCACCCAGCGTTGAAGGTTCGCCCTCTGCTGAGTGGTGTTTAGGTTTTCAGGCATTTTCCCCGCCGCGCTGTTTGGGGCAGTGAGGAAAGAAGAGAAGAGACAGCGCGGCGGGGAAAATGCCAAAGAAAACCTATCCCCGGAACGGGGAGTATTTTGTATTTTCGCCTATGATAGTGCAGTGCCAGAAGTGCGGGAAGGACTATGAGCCGAAGCGTCGAGGGGGCAAATTTTGCTCAACTTCGTGCCGGGTGGTGCAGCACCAGTTCATCAAGCGGGGGGAGGCATGGGGGAAGCCAGCGAGCGGAGACGAGCGGTACTTAGCTGATAAATTGGTAGCGGTCGGACGGTCGGCCACGGAAGCACTGGTGCAGGTCGAGGGGTTGCCGGCAGCCGAAGCGTTTGGTCGTTTGCGAGCGTTGGTGCAGGGATGGGCCGGGGTAGCGAATAATTCCATCATCGAGAAAGTACAGTACAACGAGCAGCAGGAAATGAACGCCCAGGCCACCCGAATGAAGCGTATCAAGAGCAGTAAATAAGGGTATTAGCGTAAGTGACAAGCGTAAGTTTTGCCCAACATGTACCCTAAAAAAGACCCGTTAGCGTAAGTAATAAGCGTAAACAACAGGCCCAAAACCGCGCGAGAAAAACAACGGTATAACCCACTATACCGGACTACGTCCGGTGTGGGCCTGCGGCCGGCCCTACGCAGTATCTATCCCCTTTCCCCACCGCCCATGCCCTACGCCATTTGCCGAGTCGCCAAGATTAAGACCGCCCAGGCGGGCGCGGCCAAGACCGCTCACAACTATCGGCAGCGCGAAACGC
>NZ_FZNS01000030.1 GCF_900188255.1 Hymenobacter mucosus
CGTGCGACCTGTTGCCTGTGAACTACATAAGCAGGCGTTCTTTAGCTAGGGCTAAAGAATAACTATCTGTCTGGTGCAGAGCTAACTTCTCTGCCGCCCTGATGAGCGGGCGAAAACGCTTTCCCCATCTGCCCAGCGTGGCAAACCGGGCGGGTGAAGCGGGAAAGAACGCGGGTACGTCGGAGACTGGCCGGCCATCCCCGCAAGTGTGAAAGCATGCGCAAGAATTCTGAATCCACTACTCATCGTTACGTTGACCAAGCTTAGCCAGTATGAGAAGCTTGCCCAAAAGGGACTGGTTGTCGAGCGGTGGTAATGCGTTTCCGACCACCGCTGCTCATTCGCAGCACAACCCGGTGACTGAGTGGGGCGCTACCCTTTCGTGAAACAGACAGATGGAACAGGGAAACCACGGAACGGCTCTGCTTCGGCAGTGGGCAGCCAGCTACACGCCGGCCCGTGGCAGGATGGCGCAAGAAGCCAACGCCGCCGGGAAAGCCGGCGGATATGCCCACTTGCGCCCGTTGTGTATCGGTACATGTAGCCAGTAGCAGTCAGGACGATGGACACTGCCTTGCCGCAGATGGATGAATGGAAGGCCCTGCCCTGGAAGAAACTCCAGCGCACGGTCTTCAGACTGCAAAAACGCATTTACCAGGCCAGCCTCCGGGGGGATTCCCGCCAGGTGCGCCAACTCCAAAAACTCTTGAGTAAATCCCGGGCGGCCAAGCTTCTGGCCGTTCGCAAAGTCACCCAGGACAACCAAGGCAAACGCACGGCCGGCATCGACGGGGTGAAGTCGCTCACCGACACGCAGCGCCTGCGGCTCAGCCGCCAGCTCTCGCTGCGGTGCGCGGCCAAGCCCCTGCGCCGGGTCTGGATTCCAAAGCCGGGTTCTACCGAAAAGCGCCCGTTGGGCATTCCCGTCATGCGCGACCGGGCCTTGCAGGCCCTGGTCAAGCTGGCGCTGGAACCTGAGTGGGAAGCCCGGTTTGAGCCCAACAGCTACGGTTTCCGACCCGGCCGGTCGGCGCACGACGCCATTGGGGCCATCTACAACTGCATCAACCAGCGGGCGAAGTGGGTGCTGGACGCCGACATCGAGCAGTGTTTTGACCGCATTGACCACGAACGGCTTTTAGCCAAAGTGGCCACCATGCCCTTGTTCCGGCGCCTGCTGAAAGGCTGGTTGCGGGCCGGGGTACTGGAAGGGGACGTGTTTCAGCCCGTCGAAGCCGGCACCCCGCAAGGGGGCGTCATTTCGCCGTTGCTGGCCAACATCGCCCTCCACGGCATGGAAACGGTCATCCAGACGCACTTCCGGCAACGGCGCATCAGCCGCACCCGCCTGAGTCCCAAAGCAACCCTGATTCGCTACGCCGACGACTTCGTGGTCCTGCACGAAGACCGACACATCGTCGAAGCCTGTCGGGAGGTGCTGGCGGACTGGCTGGCGCAGTTGGGACTGGCCATGAAACCGGCCAAAACGCGCGTGGTGCACACCCTGCACCACGCGCCACAGCAGGCAGCCGGCTTCGATTTTCTGGGCATGACGGTCCGGCAATTCCCGGTGGGACGTACCCACACGGGAAAAAGCCCACGGGGCATCCCGCTAGGATACAAGACGATTATCAAACCCTCCCGTACCGCGCAGCAGCGCCACGACCGCCGGCTAGGCGAAATCGTGTACCGGCAGCGCGGCTCGCCCCAGGCCGCCCTCATCCGGGAACTGAACCCGGTGATACGCGGCTGGTGCGCCTACTACGCGGGCGTGGTGGCCAAAGACGTCTTCTCCCGGCTGGATTACACCCTGCACCACAAGCTGCGTCGCTGGGCCACCCGGCGGCACAGCGGCAAGCACAAACGCCGTATCGTCCACAAATACTGGAGGCTAGAGCAGGGCAGCTGGAAATTCGACACGCCGCAGGGCGTGCGGCTGCACACGCATAGCCTCACCCGTATCAAACGACACGTCAAGGTGGCGGGCAGCCGCTCCCCCTTCGACGGCCGGTGGGTGTACTGGGGCGCCCGCCTGCGGGACTACCACGGCTTGAGCCGGCGCACGTGTGCGCTGCTGAAGCAACAGGCAGGGCGTTGCGGGTGGTGCAAGCTCTATTTTACGGACACGGATATACTCGAACAGGACCACCGCGTACCCCGAATACGCGGCGGGAAGGAGGAATTGGCGAACCTGCAACTGCTGCACCGGCACTGTCACGACCAAAAGACACGGCAGGACGGCAGTTTGGCAGCCCGCAGTAGCGGTGCACAACGAGGAGCCGTGTGAGGTGAAAGTCTCACGCACGGTTCTGAATTGGCAGCCGGGGGAGCGATTCCCCGGCTGACCATAACCT
>NZ_FZNS01000027.1 GCF_900188255.1 Hymenobacter mucosus
CCCCCTCAAACGATTCCCGGCGGCCAATTTCCTTCGTTTTCGTGCCCTCTACGCTCGCTAACTGCCGGGCAAGGGTCTTTTCCCGGTCTTTGGCGCTGGCGCTGTCCTGGGCGATGCTGGCCGCCTTGCTGGCCCGCTCGTTGGCTGCGGCGAGCTGCCGGGCCAGCTCCGCGTTCAGCCGCGCCTCCTGGTCGGCCCGCCACTTGCTCAGGTTGACCAGGTCCAGCGCACTCGGCCCCTCGATGCGCAGGCGCGTGGCCGGCTCCGGCTTGGTCAGCGTGGCCAGCTCGCCCCGGCTCCGTTCCTGCGCTCCGTAGACGTGCCGCATGACCTCATGCTTGGCGCGGCTGTGCTCTACCCCCCGCTCCATCCCGAACGGCTTCATGGCCTCGGCGTATTCGGTTTGCAGGGCACGCAGGGTCTTCGGGTTGAACACGTCCTTGGCCGACAAGCGACCGTCGGCCGTGATGGGCACGACGACCGCGTGAAAATGGGGGGTTAGCTCGTCTTGGTGCAGGGTGCAGCTCACCACGTTTTGCTCCCCAAACTTGCCCTTCAAAAATGCAATATTGGCCTCGGCCCACTGGCTGCCGTGCCAGTCGTGCGGGGTTCCATCGGCCTGGCGCTTGAACGCCTCCGGGCTGGCGGTCAGCAGCACCTCCACCCCGCGCACCGAATCATGCCGGACTTTGGCCCCGGCCTCCTGAATGCGCTCGGTAGCCAGCTCCCAATAATTGCGCTCGGCCGTGTTGATGTACTCCCGGTTGAGGGGCTTGCGCTCAGTATCGGCGTTGGGCGTTTCGCGCTGCCGGTAGTTGTGGGCGGTCTTGGCCGCGCCCGCTTGGGCGGTCTTAATCTTGGCAACTCGGCAAATGGCGTAGGGCATGGGGCGGTGGGGAAAGAGGCTGGATACTGCGTAGGGCCGGCTGCAAGCCCCACACCGGACGAAGTCCGGTATAGTGGGTTATACCGTTGTTTTTCTCGCGCGGTTTTAGGCCTGTTATTTACGCTTATTACTTACGCTAACGGGCCTTTTTCAGGGTACATATTAGGCAAAACTTACGCTTATCGCTTACGCTAATACCCTTATTTACTCCCTTTGAGGCGCTTCATTCGGGTAGCCTGGGCGTTCATTTCCTGCTGCTCGTTGTACTGCACCTTCTCGATGATGGAGTTGTGAGCTACTCCGGCCCATCCCTGCACCAACGCCCGCAAACGACTAAACGCCTCGGCTGCCGGCAACCCCTCGACCTGTACCAGTGCTTCGGTGGCTGACCGCCCGACCGCGACCAACTTATCCGCCAAATACCGCTCGTCTCCGCTCGCTGGCTTCCCCCATGCCTCCCCCCGCTTGATGAGCTGATGCTGCACCACCCGGCACGAGACCGAACAGAATTTCCCCCCTCGACGCTTCGGCTCGTAGTCCTTCCCGCACTTCTGGCACTGTGCTATCATAAGGCTAAAGTACAAAAGGGAAGAGAAGATTAGCAGGACTGAAAAGCCACAAAACCGGTCTTGTTCATTTCCTCCTTGTGCCGTTTCCGGCCCCGCACCCCCGGATTGGTCATTTGCGAGATGATAGTGTGCGCTCCGCTCCGCTCCTTTTTTCCTCAGTTAACGGCCGCGTCCTGCCGCCTGTTCCACCCCTCATTGTGCCCATTTTTTGAAAATGTGCCCCTACTGGCTGGAAACGGCTTTTTTGAAGCGCCGTTTTTGTGTCCTTTTTCCAACCAACCCCAAATCGGAGCTTTACAGGGCTGCCCTATTTAGCAGAGCCGCTTAATGCCATGCCGTTTTCAACGCCCGAAAGACTAAGGGGTGAAAAGCGGCAAAAATCGAATCGTCCGCCAGGATATATAAGCTAAAAAATTACCTCACATGGCACACCTTATTGAAATAGCAGCCCTACTCGCAGCAGCAACCCCCTTCCTCAAAGAAATCCGTCTGTGGGCCACTTCACGCAACAAATCTCCCCGCTCGAAGCGGTAAGCCTTCCCCGTTCCGGGGATAGGTTTTCTTTGGCATGTTCCCCGCCGCGCTTGCCTGGGTGGTTCTTCCCCACTGCCCCAAACAGCGCGGCGGGGAACATGCCTGAAAACCTAAACACCGCTCAGCACAGGGCGAACCTTCAACGCTGAGCGGTGTCTGAGCTGGGCCAACAGAGGGCGAACCTTCAACGCTGGCTTGCGCGTCTGGGGGCTGTTTTATTCCTGGCCGGTTGCTCCTCAGCAGAGCCGGTTACGCTTCAAACAGCCCCCAAACTTAAGGTCTTTTTCCCTTTTGTGGGTGTTATTAAACAAATAGGGGAAAACCTCCGGCTTGAAAGCCCAACAGGACCGCGCAGGAGGTGGAACCGGAACTTTCGGTCAGGGAAGAAAGGGGAGACGGCAAACGCCTCTAAGTCCCTGCTACCCCAGCGTTCACGGCCGGTTGATTAAATACGCCCCGCCCACCAGCAGGGCGACCCCGACAAGTTTGGAAACCGACCAGGCGCTCCGCTCCAGGCCCAGCCACCCGGCCTGGTCGAGCAGCAGGGCCGTCACCAACTGGCCGGCCACGACCAGGGCAAACAAGTTGGCGGCCCCCACGCGCTTCAGCGACCAGGTGATGGTCAACACGTACCCCACGCCCAGGAGGCCGCCGGTCCAGCCGTACCACGGCACCCGGGCCAGGGCGGGCAGGGCCAGCGGCGGGGCCTGGGTGAGCAGCAGCAATACCCCGGCGACCACGCTGCCGCCCAGGTAGGAGATGAGCACGGCCCACAGCACATGCGGCACGGCGGTTTTGAGTTGGCTATTCACGGCTGACTGTAGCGTAATCGCTGCGCCGGCCAGGACCAATAATCCCAGGAGCAGGTATTTCATAGGAGGATTTGCCAACATCCACGGCCGTCAGGTAACGGCTTGGCTTTTTATTGAGGTACCAGTAAGGTACTATCAAATGATAATGTGAGGAATGGATGGCACCAGCGCCAGAACAAACGTTCGTTTTTACTGTCCTTTTTCGATGGCCTTAAGGGACGTGTAAAACCATCGTTCCTCGCTACTCTTACGCCGCATTCATACCTTACTGGCAGCATTCAACCTGCTTAGCTTCCGAGTCGGAGGTTTTCCCCTATTTGTTTAACAACACCCAGCAAAGCCCGTGCCGGTGGCGAAAATCAAGGCCGGGGAGTCGGCGCGCCACCCGTTTTCCACGACCACCACTTCCCCCGTATCCAGCGCGTACCCCCGGGCGAACTGGCTGGGGATGGTCACCCCTTCGGCCTGGTCCAAGCGCACGCCCTGTTGCGTCAGGTAGGCGAGGGCCTCTTCCGTCGTCACAACGCGGCAATCTTCGGAAGTGGCGGGCAGCTTTTTGGTGGCGGACATTGGGGGCGGAGGGTAAGGGGACGACAGCAGGGCGAAATAAAAGGCTGAATGACGTACTGTAGGCAAGTCTACAAAAACGGTCATTTCATTTTCTCATTGATAAGAGAAATTATTTGGTTAAACCCTTGATTTACTTGCTCTTTCAATTCAGATTGGCCCTGCTCTAATCTGGCTTGTCCTTCTGTTAACTGTTGCGTTCGAGTAAGTAAAAACTCGATGTTATCGCTCTGGGTGGTTAGCGAGTTGGTGACAACTACTGTGAGTTGTCGCACTTGGGCAGATACTCGTTCTACTTTGGCTGCCGTTTCATCCTGTTTAGCAAGCATTTCGCTAATGACAGGTTCCAGTTGGTCTAGACGTTGTTCAGGTGTTGGCATGGGTGGTTGGAATATTGGTTTGCTCAAAAAGGTCTAGTTGAGGCTTGGGAAAGGGCGTTTTTTTGTCCTGCTGCACTACATATTCGTTCACCATCACAAGCCGGCTACCATTGAAGAAAATAGCGGGGTTAATGAAGAAGGTGTAAGCCTTGTGAGTACGAGCTATAAAATTATTTTTAAGTAATTCACTTACACCACTATAAATAGACGCTTTGCTAGTATAGCCTGTGAATTTCATGCAGTCTTCTAAGTCAAAAAGCACCTGGTCTTTGGACACATGTAGGGCATCCAAAAAGTACCCAAAAGCCTTGATTCCAGCACTGCTCAGGCAAAACAAAGTCTTAATATTGCCCTTAAAAATCTTTCTAAACTCTTCTTTATCAACTACATGCTTTGTACCAATGAGCATACTATGCTCTTCCCCTGTGTCGGTGTTCACCATCGCAAACTCTTTAGGGTTGCCTACCTGCACCACTTTGTTCCGAGTGGGAACCACTAAAGAGGTCAAATATGGGTTGCTTTGGTGTACTGGAAAGGAAGTAAGTTTTCCAGCTTTTTCCATTTTTTCCATACTGTGAGTTCATTTTATGAGCCACAAATATAAACTATAAAGTCAGTCATTTTGGACGTATAGTTCAAATTTTAAGCATAAAATTTGAACAAATAGTTTTCATACCTTGAACTCTCAGTTCAGGAACCTTGAACTTTTTTTTTGGATAACCTTCTTATTACTAATATTTTATCCATTTTTCCCTTCTTAGCTCTTAAAAAGGGGTATTTCTTACCCTCCCATGCTTACGCCTCTCCCTCCTCGGCTTTGCCCTTTGCTCTGGGTCTGGTCGCGCTGCGCGGTGCGTTGCACGGCCTGGTCGTAAGCCTCTTTCATCGACACCCCGCCCGGCTTCAGCTCGGCCAGCTCGAACCGGCTGCCGGTGGCCGTGTGGCGCAACTCGCCCTGTTTAGTAGCCGCGTCCTCCCGGTAGGTGTAGCCTGGGAGCTTTTTTAGTTGCTCGGTCAGGTCGCCCGCTTGCCGAATAGGGGTCTTTAGGGCCTGCTGAACGTGTTTTTCAGCCTCGACCTGCATACTGGAGCGAATCTGCTGGCCGTACGCCAGCACGTTCGCCGGCAACGTCTCGCCTTGTACCGCGAGCACGGCCGCCCGCTTGAATCCCCCCTCAAACGATTCCCGGCGGCCAATTTCCTTCGTTTTCGTGCCCTCTACGCTCGCTAACTGCCGGGCAAGGGTCTTTTCCCGGTCTTTGGCG
>NZ_FZNS01000026.1 GCF_900188255.1 Hymenobacter mucosus
CCCCGGTGAGTTTAAGAAACTCGTCTACGAATCAAAGTTTACGAAACGCGTTAAGGAGACGAGTTTCGTAAACTCCCAACCAGGTGCTTTCCCGGGCCTGGTTAAACAGGACTTTCCCGCAGCCAGGCGGCTCTAGAAAGTCCGCTCTCCATCTGGGTTGTGTCCCTTAACATAATGTACGTTATACCCGACACCTCGGAAAAGTGGTGGTTTTTCTCCCCACTGCCCCGACCTGCTGAACGTGGTACTTTGACGAGAGACCGGGCTGATTTTGGGTGTTTGACAAAAGGAGAATTTTGTGGCAAAAGCAACGGATTTAGCAAGCAATTGCTGTTGGCCTCTTTCCCAGTAGCTTTGGGCATGAGTGGAATTGCAAAAAGGGTTATGTATCGGGAAAAGCGCAAAAAGAAGGTCAGGGGCTTTCGCCGTTTTTTGCGAGAGCATCAGCACCGCGCCGCCCTTCCGCATACACTGGATGTACATTATTTGCAGGAGGCCCACCGGGATTATATCAAGCTTGGTCTATTCCCTTGGTCGGTCGACTCTAAGCCTCCCTTACCCATCCGGCAGCTGTGGGTAACCCGCTTAGTCGACGATTGCAACCGCTGGCACGCGGAACTTGCCCCCAACTATCCCGATTTTTATCTAGCCGTATGGCTCTACGAGCCGGATTTTGGGCGCTCGCAAGTAGTGGCCGGCATTGCAGAGAAGCAGGCATGGTACGAGCAGGTGTTCGCAGAAGTGGCCGAGGCTGACGCGCCACCTTTCCCCGCCGAGTACCAGCAGCTACCGGGGGTAGCCGACTTACACTGGACGGCTTGCGCGGAAATCACCACGTGCTGGCCCGAAGACCTGTTGGATGTGGACGCGTGGGCGCTGAAGAAACCGCACTGGCCCGGAAATACGGCCGATGGCCGAGAGGTTATCGTTGTGCAAATTGGGTGGGTCTGGGTAGGCCGGGTGCAGACTGCCTAAGTTTCGGCAGTCGTTTTGGCTTGCTATTACCTGTTCAGCTAAACAGTACTTCAAGTAAGGCTGGCCTCTACATACCTATTCCACCGCTGCGGCTGTGCTGCTGCCCGGCCTGACGTATGCGCTGCTGGGCCACCTGGCGCTGGGCTTCCTGCTCCAGCTGCGGGTTGAGTTCCTTTACCAGCCCGTAGAAGCGCTTTACCTCCTGGTGCTGGGCCTGACTGCCTTCAACTCCGCGCTGCAGCCCGAGCGGGGCCACCTTGGCCGCAAAGCTGGTCTGCATATCGCGCATCTTCTGCCGGTCGCCCAGCATCGCCCGGCAATTGAGCTTGCCGGCCGCGTCGATGGGCACAACCGTGGCGTGGATGTGCGGGGTCTGCTCATCGAGGTGCAGCACGGCGTTGACCACGTTCTCTTTCCCATAGCGCTCGCTCAGCCACTCCATCGCCTGGTCCCGGAAGCCGGCCAGCCTGGCCCCATCCTCAGCCGACCCGACCAGCTGAGCCGACTTGCTGGACTGGCCGGGCTCCTTGCGAATGTTCAAAAATTCGGGACTAAACGTCATCAGGTGTTCGACGGCCAGCACGGCGTTGCTGCGCACGGTGCAGCCCACCGCCTCGAGGCGGGCCTGCACGTCGGCCGCTAAGTCGGGGCTGCCCACCAGCTGCACGTTGAGCGGGGTCAGCTCGGCGTCCGCGTTGGGGGTCGGCCGCAGCCGCTGGAGGTGCTCGTTGAGGGAAGTCAGGTTGCCGGCACTCTTGAGCTTGGCCGTGCGCAGGATGGCATAGGGCATCGGGGCGGTAGGGGAAAAGGATGGCCAGCGGGCCGGCTAAGGGTGCCGGTGGCCACCGGGTAGAATGGGTGCCCGCAGGGCCGAACAGACAATTTTAGGCAGCCTAAAGCGCAGCGCTTAGGCTGCCCAAAATTGTCTAGTGAGTACACAACGCTTGAACATTACGCTTGCTTACGTTTGCACCTTACGCTTACAGAGTATTATTTACGCTTATCACTTACGCTATCAGGGGCTTATCGACGCTAAGGCTTAATGCTTGTGCCTCCTGGTGGTACCGGACTGCCCTTCACCAGACGCTGCACCACGGAGTTACCCCGTTCGTACTGCATCCGGTCCAATAGCGTCCGTATCTGCTGCACCTGGTCCGGGGTCATGGTATCGCTGAGCTGGGGCAAGAGCTTCCCGGCCTCCTCGCCCAGGAAGTCAATCTTACGAGCCAGGTAGACCTCTTCGCCCTGGTACAACCACTGCGCTTCCTCGGATTTTTGGGCCTTGTCCCAGGCACTTACCCGGCAGTTGGTGGAACAGAATCGCCCTCCTTTGCGGCGGGGAGTATAAACAGTAGCACAGTGCTGGCAGGTGTAGCGCATAGAGGGAAATTGCTATTTGCCTATCTCCTACGGGCATCGGTAGCGACTAGGTTACACCCGGTGCCGGCGCTGCTCCGGGCTTACTTCCCCACGGCCCCAGGGGGCCAAAGTTCTCCCGGGTGCAAGAGGGTACATAAGCTCGGCAGCTGAATTATATACTGTTGATTACCAATTATATAGTATTTATTGAATACGCGCAAGTCACTGGCTTCTAGGGTGTTTTGTTTGCTTTCTGTTTTCCGGTCGGAGTTATCCACCGTTCTAAAAGCCTTTTTCCTCGCGCGAAACACAACTTGTGATATTTGAAGTATTTGTTCTATTTGTAGGGCTCACAGTCGATTGATTCTCAGAGCATTACAAGGAATAAAAACGGCTTTTAATCACGTAAAAACGGCTTTTAATCACGTAAAAACGGCTTTTAATCACGTAAAAACGGCTTTTAATCACGGTAAAAACGGCTTTTAATCATTTTGCTACGCTATAACAAAACGCTATTTGTTGACCATTAGCGTTTATACCGTATAATTGTCTCCGAATCAGTCAGTAACTCCCGTGATAAAAGACATTGAAATCCGCCAGCACAATATCTTAACCAACGCTCGCTATGAGTACACGGAGCTGCAGTTAGACCTCTTTTTCTTCTTGGTATCTAAGCTGCGAAAGGACCAAAAATCGGAGACCTACGAGCTGGATATCAAAGAACTGGCTACTTTGACTGGGAAGCAGTATCATCTGCCGTACCTACGCAAAGCCACTGAAGACATGGGCTCGCGCATGTTTGAAGTAGAAACACCAGAGCGTCATATGCAGCTCTGGATGTTTCGCAGCGTGGAATATGTGAAAGGCACAAGGATTATCGAGGTGACGCTATCGGACAAGATTCTTCCCTACTTATTCAATCTGCAAAACAACTTTACCTCATACGGCTTGGCCGCTGCGCTACGCCTCAGCAGCAAGTATGCTAAGCGTATTTACCCATTATGCAGCCAGTGGAAAGACAAGGGCGAAACCAAAAAGTATGACATAGAGGACTTTAAGAAGATGCTCGGCCTGCTTGACGACAAGGGGAATGATAAAGCTGCAAGGATTAGCGACTTGAAAAGCAAGGTTTTAGACATTGCCGTAAAGCAAATCAACGAGCACACCGAACTGCACGTCAGTTACACCCTGGAAAAGAAGGGCAAGGCCTTCAAAAACATCGTTTTCACGGTCAAACCGCAGGCGCTGGCTGAAACTATCCCGTTCGACTTGGTGCCATCGGGCACAGCCCCAGCGGGGATGCAGCAGCACCAGGTGGAGAATGCTGGCCGGCTACTCGCCCAGCTAAGCATCACCACACCCGAGCTGGTGGCCACCATCCTGGCCAGCGCGGCGCACGTGGCGGCCTGCAACAAGTTCGCCCACGACCTGAAAACCGGCAAGCACGCCAAAGCTCATTCTCTCTCTGGGCTCCTGCTCACCATTCTGGGCCTTAAAAAGCCCGCAAATGGGCCGTTATTCGACGCGGCCACCAAAAAGCAGGGCTAGTCTGCCTACTTGCCGAAAACGCGCTGCCAAAGGCTCTTTCGCGCTGGCTCGGCCAACCGGGCTGCAATGCCCTCGACCATCTGCGTCAGCTGCTCCACCTGTACCTGCAGGTCGCGGGGGCTGGCCGGCAGTTGCGGGGCCTCGGCCTGGCTGAGCTCCCCCTGGACAAAGGCGCGCACCTCGTCGTTGAAGTACTGCCCCATCGTCTTGTCGGCCCGCGCCGCGGCCTTCTCCAGCATAGCCCGCGTTTCGCGCTCCACCCCGCGCACTGACCAGGTCACGGCCGTGGTACTGGCCGGCTTAGCCGGTCGCCCGCCTTTGTTGCTGGTCTTACCTGTTGTAAGACCGTCGCTTTCTCCCACTACCTCCTCTGTATTACCAATACCGGTTTCTGTAAGACTGATTTCAGGAGTTGTCTTACCGATTTCGGCCGTTGTAAGACCATTTTGAAGGCTTGTCTTACCGTTTTCGGTTTCTGTCAGACTGACTTTAGACTTCATGTAATCGTGTCTTACAAGTTGTAAGACACATAGGTACGCTGAAAATTCCTGTCTTACCGCGTGTCTTACAAGCATCCGAAGCTTCCACGTGCCATATTTAAATCACCGTTTAAGTAAACGCGGCTCTATACCTTGCGCTAACTTCAATTCAACCCGCATGGACGCATCGCTTGACCGCTTACATAGCTTCTTCCGCAAGATGACGGCCGACGGGTGGGACGTGGCGGGCCCCTTGAAGTGGGGGTTCTTTTTCGTCGACCCAGACCCGGACAAGTTGCGGCAGCTCTTTGGCGAGCTTGAAGACCACGGGTACCACATCGAGGAACTACACCAGGCCGACGACCAAGACTGGGTGCTGCAGGTGTCGAAGACGGAGGTGTTGGCTGCTGAGAAGCTGCATCGGCGCAACCTGGCCTTCAACGAGCTGGCGGCGGGGTGCGGGGTGGCGTTGTACGACGGCTGGGACGTGGGACAGAAATAGCGGCCGCTGCAGTTGGAGAAGCAACTGTTCAGCCGGCTGCTCTCGCTTTAATAGCCCAGCGGACAAGGTGTACTAGTGACAGCTTTCTCCGGTTCACAATTAGGCTCCCTTTCTTAAACTGCTAGCAGCTGCTCCGCACCAGGTGCCAGCAGGCCGCTGCAGTCCCCGGTGAGTTTAAGAAACTCGTCTACGAATCAAAGTTTACGAAACGCGTTAAGGAGACGAGTTTCGTAAACTCCCAACCAGGTGCTTTCCCGG
>NZ_FZNS01000035.1 GCF_900188255.1 Hymenobacter mucosus
GCCAGCTTCATGGCCTCGTTGATTTCGGTGGCGCGCACGTCCAGGGCCCCGCGGAAGATGTAGGGAAAGCCCAGCACGTTGTTGACCTGGTTGGGATGGTCGGAGCGGCCGGTGGCCATGATGATGTCGGGGCGGGTGGCCATGGCCACCTCGTAGCCGATTTCGGGGTCGGGGTTAGCCAGGGCAAACACAATGGGGTTGTCGGCCATCTTCAGCAGCAGCTCGGCCGGCAGCACATTGGCCGCCGACAAGCCCAAGAACACGTCCGCGCCTTCCATGGCCTGGGCCAGCGTGCGAATGGGGCGCTGGGTGGCAAAGAACAGCTGCATGTCGGCCAGGTCCGTGCGCTCGGGTGTGATGATGCCGTCCTTGTCGAACACTACCACGTTTTCCCGCTTTAAGCCCAGTGCCAGGTACAAGCGGAGGCAGCTGACAGCCGCAGCGCCTGCCCCACTGACGACCAGCCGAATGTCCTCGATGCGCTTACCTACTAGCTCAAGACCATTGAGCAGAGCCGCCGACGAAATGATAGCCGTGCCGTGCTGGTCATCGTGCATGAGGGGAATGTTCATCTGCTCGCGCAGGGCCGTCTCAATGCGGAAGCACTCGGGGGCCTTGATGTCCTCCAGGTTGATGCCCCCAAACGTGGGCTCCAACGACTTGACGATGCGGATAAACTCGTCGGGGTCGGTGGCGTCAATCTCAATGTCGAAGCAGTCGATGCCGGCGAACTTCTTGAACAGCACGCCTTTGCCTTCCATCACGGGCTTGGACGCGTCGGGGCCGATGTTGCCCAGGCCCAGCACCGCCGTGCCATTGCTGATGACGCCCACCAGGTTGCCCTTGGCCGTGTACTTATACACGTCGTCGGGGTTGGCCGCAATGGCTTTGCAGGGTTCGGCCACGCCGGGCGAGTAGGCCAGGGCCAGGTCGAGCTGGGTGCTGACGGGCTTGGTGGGCACTACTTCAATCTTGCCGGCGGGCTCCTGCGAGTGGTAGT
>NZ_FZNS01000025.1 GCF_900188255.1 Hymenobacter mucosus
CATAAGCGGGTTAACTTCCTCTTGCAGTAGCACCGTGTCGCTCATGAGCATGGCTGATTTGCCGTCGAGCGTGTGCTTGATGGCCACCCACCCGCCGAAGCCGAAGGAAATGGGCACCGGCTCCCCCTTGATGGTCACTTTCAAGTCGTTGCGCGGCAACGGGGTGCTGTGCGTGGCCTGCGCTTCAACGTAGGCCCCTTTCTTGCCCATCGCGGCCTCGATGGCGGCAATGTCGGCCGCGCTCAGCGGCGGGGTGTTGCCGGGGGCCGGGGCTTCGGCGAAGGAGGGCAAGGGGCCTAGCAGCAGCGGCGTGGTGGCCAGCGCCGTGGTTTTGAGCCAGTCACGGCGGGAAAAACGGGAATCGGACATAGAACAAGGAATGAATGAGACGGCTTAGGGTACGTAAGGTAAACGGTTGACTGTTCCTTCTCTGTGCTCAGGACGCGGCTTGTGGGCGCTTAACGTGCTGTATTCTCCGTTTCCTGAGAAGACCTCTAAAAGCCCTACTGTGGGAAATACTTCTTGACCAGCTTCGGATTGTCGCGCTTTAAGTCCCAATAACCCTGGGTCAGCCAATCCAGCGCCGTCTTTTTCTTGGCTTGCTCCTGCTGCAGCTGCACCACTTGTGCCTCGGCCGCCGCTTTCTCTTTCCAGAGGTAGGTGCTCAGGCTGGCCAGTGCCAGCAGCAGGGCCACCACCCCCAGCCCCAGCCGCATACTGGTAAAGCCCCACACTTCCCCCACCACGGGCACGCTGCGCGGAATCCGGTCAATCACCTGCTGCAGCTGCGCCGTGCCCGTGGTGAGCGTGTTTTCCACCTTCGCCGGCGTGGCTAGGTGCGGCTGGATGGCCTCCGCTACCCCCTGGTAGTTGATGGTAAACCGCACCTCCTGCTTCACCTTGGCCAGCACCTCGTCCAGTTCGGCCCGGCTCACCGGCCGGCCCTGCTCTAAGCTGCGCTTGTTCAGCGCCTCGATGCCCCGCCGTAGCGCGTTTATGTCTTGCAGTAGCTCTTGCATAAGTCGTTGCTGAAAAGTTAATCCCCTATCCCAAAGTCCCGGGACTGCTGCTGGCTCGGCTGCTGCTGGACTTGGCGCTGCTTGGCCTGGGCGTACGCGGCCGCCAGCTTGGCCAGCGCGTAGTCCTGGCCCACCTGCTGCCATTGCTGGGCCGGGTCCTGGCCAAGCTCCCGGGCCTTAGCAAAGCCCGTTTCCAGGTTGCCGGCGCTGTACTCGCGGCCCACCTGGCTACCCTTCACCCGGTGCCCGTCTTGGGCAAACACCACCCCGGCCGGGCTCCCGTCCTTGCGCCGCGTCAGCTCCAGCTCGATGCCTCGGGGGCGCAGCGCCTCGCGCAGCTCGTCAAAGCTGCGGGCCTCGCCCGCCGTGTAGCTCAGGGCGCGGCCGATCTCCTGCCGGGCGCGGCTCCAGTCGGCCGACTGTTCCTCTTTCGGGGTCGTAGCTTTCACCTGGGCCGGGGTCGGGCCGATTTCGCGGGCCTGCTGGCGGCCCACCTGGTCGGCCACGATCAGCCCATATTCCTGCTCGATACCCTTGCACACGTCCACGCTCCGGGAGCGGATAAACTGGTCGCTCACCGTCTGCCCGTCCAGATCCACCCGGTTCACCACCAGGTGCATGTGCGGGTGGGTCTTGTCCTGGTGCCGCACCACGGCCCATTGCGTGCTCTCCGGGTCTATTTTTAGCCCCCTTAGGTAGTCCTGGGCAATGCGGCCCATCACCTCGTTGGTCAGTTTCTCCTTTTCCTCGACCGGAAAGGCCAGCGCGACGTGCAGCACGGCCTTGCCTAGTCCGGGCCGCATGGCCCGCACCGCGTCGAAGTCCGCCGCCATATGCGCGGCGCTGTCCGTGCGCACCCCGTGCGCGGCCAGCACCTCGGCTCCTTTGCCGGGGGACTGCTCCTGCAGCACGTACCGGCACATGGCCCCGAACGACTGGTTCACCTTCACCTTGCCAATCATGCCCCCTCGCCCGTGAGCCGCTTCAGCAGCTGGTGCATCTGCCCGAGGACCGTCGTGGCTCCGGTGCGCTGGTCCTGGCCCAAGTGGGCCAGCTTGGTGAGCTGGTTCAGGTTCGCCGCCATGCCGGCCAGCTGCGCCAACTGCCGCGCTTCCTCCGGGGTCGGTGGGGCCTGCAGTTTCGTGGCTGTGTTCTGTTTCCGCCAGACCGACCGCAACACTTCGCCCTGGCTCAACTTGTACCG
This sequence comes from Hymenobacter mucosus, assembly GCF_900188255.1. Lineage (GTDB taxonomy): Bacteria > Bacteroidota > Bacteroidia > Cytophagales > Hymenobacteraceae > Hymenobacter > Hymenobacter mucosus. Next base: position 2,224 of record NZ_FZNS01000025.1, read on the forward strand.
CTCGGCCTCCTGGGTTAGGCGCTCGTGCTCCGCATCAGTCAGCCGGACGCTGACGACGTGGCGCTGTTTCTCGGCCAGCGGGCCGGCCTTCCGGCCTCCTTTTCGGGGGCGGTGGGGAGTAGAATCAGGGGCGGGTAGGTCGGCCATAAGTGGGTCCCCGAAGGGGCAAGTGTAGTGAGCCCAACGGGCGAACGGGTTTCCTGGATTGCGCGAAGCGCGATTCACAAAACACATCTTGCGCGAACAACGCCAGAACGGACCCGTCTGCGCTCCAAGGTACGGATTTCTCCCCACTGCCCTACTCCTGCAGCTACAAGTATTTAAGAGTCGATAACTGGCCTCAAGGAGCCTAGTGCGCCCCCTGTATGTGTTTAACCCGTTTCGCACTAACCCCTTTATCTTCGCCCCACTTGCACGGTTGTCACCCCGCCAATGCGACGTCTGAAAAGACGAAGCCCCGGCTGGTGACACAGCCAGGGCTTCAGGAAGTGGGTGAGTTACGCACCCTTACTCCCAAGCGAAAATGGGTAAACGTGCAAAGGCGAAACCGACTGGCCAGGCTGGTTGGTTCCGCATCTCCCTGGAGCTGCTCAAGGCAGTCCTAGGGGGAGCAGTTCGAGCCGTGGTTAGCTACTGGCTCGGGCATCCGTAGGATAACGGCGATCTGGGTTTCGGCCCGGGTCGCCGTTTGTACGTGCGCCGGCGTTTTTCGGATAACGCAAATATAGCCCCTTTACGGCACTCGTAGCTTCTGTCCCTGGTCTGTGTGTCACAACGCCTGTTCGATGCGCACAGCGGTACACGTAGGGCATCTTGCGTGCAGTTGGGCAATGGCCTCGGGTAGTACAGGGTTGGCGGCAATACTTCCCTGATAGAGCGAAAGGCTCCAGCTATTGCCTGAGCCAGCGGTTGCCTGCAGGAAGTCCAGGGCCTGAGCCCTCATGAAAGCATCGTCGCTGTAGGGTTCAATCTGGTAGAACTTGACCAGGATAGTACCCACTGGGGTATCTTTCAAACGGAAGATATGGTCTGCCATAGTACAAAGTACGGGGAGAAGGGCTGAACTAGGCAGAAAGCACATAGCCGTCCAAAGCAGCATATAGGCGGAAAAATGTGTTTCTTAAACTATTGATTATCAATAATATATACTTTTTTGAATGCTCGCAAATTACTGGCTTCCTGTTTGTTATGCTGTTTTTGTTTGTTTCCCGGGTAGATCGTCCCACCCATTCACACTTTAAAAGCCCTTTTTTCTTCGCGGGAACAGCAATTGGTGTATTTGTACTTATTTGTTCTATTTGTAAGGGGTCGTAACTATTTGTCAGACAGATAGTTACAAAGCATAAAAAACACTTTTAATCCGTCAAAAAACACTTTTAATCCGCCAAGGAACACTTTTAATCCGTCAAGAAACACTTTTAATCCGCCAACAGAACACTTTTAATCCGTTAAAAAACACTTTTGTATAACACTGTGATAAAACAATGTAATAATTACCTATCATTGTGCTGTATATCAACGCATAACCATGAGTAGCGAATTAGAAATACGCCAACATAACGCTCTTACAAACGCACGGTACGAGTACTCAGAAATCCAGCTTGATGTGCTGTTTTTCCTCATATCGAAGCTGCGAAAAGACCATCCTTCCTCAGCTTATCAGCTTTCCATTAAAGAGTTATCTGCTCTTACAAACAAGCAGTATCACTATTCCTATCTCCGTAAAGCAACTGAAGATATGGGCTCCCGCATGTTTGAGATAGAGCATGAGAGAGGATACCGCCAGATGTGGATGTTTCAGTATGTAGATTATTTGAAGGGCCAAGGAATTATTGAAATCAAGTTATCTGAGGCCGTTTTGCCCTTTTTGTTTGGCCTGAAGGACAATTTCACCAGCTACGAACTTCAAGCAGCACTACGGCTTACTAGCAAGTACGCTAAGCGTATATATCAACTTTGCTCACAGTGGAAGGACTTAGGAGAAACAAAGAAATATGATCTTCAAGAGCTCAAGAGTGCCTTTGGGTTGGTCGACAGTAAAGGCAATGAGAAGCTGAAGCAGTTCGGCCAGTTCCGAGAAAAAGTATTGGATCCAGCAGTTAAGCAGATCAACGAGCACACCGAACTGCATATCAGCTACAAGCTGGAGAAGCTAGGCCGTAGCTTCAAGCATATTTCATTCACGGTGAAGCCACAAGCCCTGGCTGAAAGCATTCCCTTCGATCTCGTGCCGACCACTCAAACCTTACCTGGAGTACCGCAGAGTCACTACGATAATGCGGCACGGGTCCTCGATGAGCTGCGCATCACCGATGCTAGGCACCGGCAAGCCATTCTCTCCAGCGCGGCTCATGTACAAGAGGTCAACCGCTACAACCACGACCTGAAAACCGGCAAGCTCAAAGCCAGCCGCAATGCCGGCGGCCTGCTGCTCGTGCGCCTGGGCCTAGTCGCCGCTAAGTCCCCAAAACCAGCCTAACTCCTATCCGTCCGATGCCGGCTCCCACCCGTCACAAAATCTACCTGGAAGTTGTCGTCCTGGTGCCAGGTAATGCCGTGCACCTCACCGACGCCGAGCAACAGGCTATTCCCTGTCACTATCTACTCGCCCAAGAGGCCGAGAAGCGCATGTTGGTCGTGGAGTACACCCCGGGCTCCGATCGTGCCACTAGGGAACGAATTATCGCCGTGCACCTGCGCGCCTATTCTCGCCGCTACCAGATCCTCAGCTACCAGGTCTTTGATGATTTCGTACCGGCTCTGCCGGCCCCGGCTTTTTCCTAACTCCTTCTCCTCGACGATGGCCCGCAAATCCACCTCAACCGACGACTACACGCCCAACCCCGCGCTGGCCTCCCCGGCAGCCGATGCCTTCGCCGCTCACTGCCTGCAGCAACTGGTCCTGCGCGGCCAGCTGCCGCAGGAGTTTGCCTTGCCGGCCACTGGCCAAGCAGCGGCGTCGCCTCGCGCGCACGAGGGCCCCGAGTCAGCCGAGAAATAGCACTTTAGGGGCAGTGGGGGAAAGGATGATTCCAGGTCCTTTGTCTGGGAATCCTCCCTTAACATAATGTAGCTTATAATCCCAACCTCGGAATCGTGCCGGGTTTTCGCCCCACGGCCCCGACTTGCCAAACGTGGTATTTTGCCGGTTTAGGCCCTTAAAAAACGGGGCTGATTTACCGGCCTGTCAGTGCTTCATTTTCATGCCCGTTTTGCCCTTGCCCAACTGGTCGAGCGCGGCGCGGAAGCCGGCGGCGAGCTGCGCCGCCGGGCCGCGGCCGTAGTAGTGCAGGAACATCATGCGGGGCTGGTCAAACAACATGTGGTTGTGCACGGCCACGACCTCCAACTGGTGGGCGCGCAGGGCCTTTATAACCGGGTTTACTTCGTGCTCCAGCATAGCAATGTCGCCGGCAACGTGCGCGTCAGCTTGCTTGCCGGCAAACGCGGCCCACGAGTTCAGGCCAATGGCGGCGGTCATTTCCGTGCCCATCATCACCGATTGCAGGTCCGCCCGGCCCACGGTGTACTTGTAGGTGGGGCCGTTCACCGTGCCCTGGTACTGCACCACTTTGTCGAGCGCCGGAATATCAAACAGCTCCTTGCCGGTGGGCGGGCCGGGGGCCGGCGTGGCGTTATTGCCCACCTGCGCGGCCGGGGTGCCGCCGCTGGGCTTCGGCTGGTTGGCCGGCAGCAACTTGGAGTCCTTCAGCGCGGCGGCAAACTTGCGGGCCAGCTCGGCCGGGGCACCCATGCCGTGGATGTGCATGTAGAAGATGCGCGGTTCTTCGTAAAAAAAGTGGTTGTGTACGGCCCCGATTTCCAGCCCCTGGGCCAGCGCGGCCGACATAAGCGGGTTAACTTCCTCTTGCAGTAGCACCGTGTCGCTCATGAGCATGGCTGATTTGCCGTCGAGCGTGTGCTTGATGGCCACCCACCCGC
>NZ_FZNS01000024.1 GCF_900188255.1 Hymenobacter mucosus
CTTCTCAATTCTTTGATAAATCTCAAGAAATGTCTTTGGTCTTCTGAAGAACTCCTTTCTTAAAAGAAGATTATTGTATTCTAGCGCACTAAAGAAGGTTATGGCCTTCTTGTAAATATTGCCCTTTGTCTCCCCGAAATTGACTGGTAACTTTTTCACATCGATGTGAGAAATTATCTTGGACACGTTCCCCTTAGTTATGTAGGGCATAACAAACTGCTATATATTTCTGATTAGAAGCGAAAAGATAGAGGACGAAAGCCTATAAACTCCTAAAATGCTAATTAGCGAGCTTTAGAGGGCTTGTCAAACAGTGGTCCATTGCTGGCTTTCTTGATTCCTAGGACAGTAAGCAGCAGGCCCGAGAGGGAGTGAGATTTGGTGTACTTGCCGGTTTTCAGGTCGTGGGCAAACTTATTGCAGGCGGCAACGTGCGCCGGACTGCCTAGAATTTGTGCAACCAGTTCGGGCGTAGTGATGCTCAGTTGCGCGAGCAAGCGGCCGGCGTTCTCAACCTGGTGCGCGGCCACTCCCGGCAGTGGGTTGGCAGTAGCCCCCAGGTCGGGCAACGTGGCCACCACGTCCACAACTTGCGGCTTTACCGTGAAAACCACGTTTTTGAAGGCGCGGCCCTTCTTTTCTAGTGTGTAGCTGATGCTAAGGTCCGTGTGCTCGTTGATTTGCCTGACTGCAATATCCAGCACTTTGGTTTTGAGCATGGTGACCTTGGTGTATTCCTCGTTGCCCTTCGCATCGACTAGGCCCAGCATTTTCTTGAATTCCAGTAGGTCGAATTTCTTGGTTTCGCCCACGTCTTTCCACTGGCTGCAAAGCGTGTAGATGCGTTTGGCGTGCTTGCTGGTGAGGCGCAGCGCCGAGAGCAGCTCGAAGCTAGTGAAGTTGTTTTTGAGGTCGAACAGATACGGCCGGATGGATTCGGACAGCTTCATTTCAATCCGACCTTCCCCGGTCATGTATTCGATGTGCTGAAACATCCAGAGCTGCTTGTAGCTCTTTTCCGTCATAACCTCAAACATTCGGGAGCCCATTCCCTCCGTTGCTTTGCGTAAGTAGTTGTAGGCGTATTTCTTGCCGGTGATTTCGCTAAGGTCCTTTACTACAATCTCATATAGTCCGGTTGTGTCATCCTTCCGCAGCTGCGAGAGCAGGTAAAAAAACAGGTCCATTTGCAGCTCGCTATACTCGTAACGGGCCGTTGTAATGGCGTTGTGATGACGGACTTCTAGGGTCTGTTTCATAATGTCTAAAGCTGCTGCTTACCTGATTACAGACCAAAGGTAACCATAATTAGCAACCGTTTCCTTTCGTAATGTCTTTCCGCGAATCAAAGGTTTCCCTTTGACGAATCAAAGGTTTCCTTTTCACGAATCAAAAGTGTCTTTTCACGAATCAAAGGTTTCCTTTCACGAATCAAAGGTTTCCTTTGGGGCTTGTATTTATCTAATGATCAATTAGTTGTGAGCCCTACAAATAGAACAAATAGCTCAAATGACACAAGTTGTGATTCGCGCGAGGATAAAGGCTTTTAGAACTTGGTGATGGGCGATATGGCGCAGCCCAAACAAAAACAGCAAAGTCCTAGAAGCCAGTAATTTGCAAATATTAACTAAAATATATATAATTGGTAATCAGTAGTATATGTTAGCACAAAGCCCCGATTTGGTGCCTGCTTTGTGCTGAAAAATGCCCCCTTAGACAGCCCTTTTCTCGGTATTTGTACCTTCCCGGCCGTATTACTACCCCATTACGCTACCGAGATGCTATGGCTACCTTCTTTCATTGGTTATTCGTCCTGTTAGGGGCGCTTTTGTTTGGTTTTATCACGCAGCTCGTGGCCGGCAAACTGGAACGAGCACTACCCGCTGTATCTCGCGGCCTTTACCGAGCCATTGGCCTACGGGAGCCCCCAGACGAGCCGTTTGATTCTTTCGGCCGGTTTGTCGGGTTGTTCCTGCTCGCCGGTATCGCCTCCACCTGGCTAGGGGGGCTGGCCACGCTGCTGCTGCTGGCCTGGTTGGGGTGGAACCTCTACCGCAGCGTTTCCAGCCCCCAGGGCGCCGCGCAGACCGCAGGCGGGAATCAGCCGCTGAATTTCGTGCTGCGCACCACCAGCGGCCCTGTTGTGCGCTTAGGGAACCCGTTCCGGGGCACCTTCATTGCCGGCGGCGCGGGCAGTGGCAAAAGCAAGTCGATTATTGAGCCCATCCTGCAGCAAGCGGGCGCGGCCGGCCTAACGGGCGTCGTGTACGACTTCAAATTTCCCACGCTGGCCGAGGAAGTAGCCGGCAGCTACGCCGGAAGGGCCGTAACGCCCTACTTCGTCAACTTCACCGACCTGAGCCGCAGCCACCGAGTAAACCCACTGGCCCCGCAGCTGCTGGCCACCGCCAGCTTTGCCCGCGAGGCCGCGGCCACCATCATCACCAACCTCGACGCCAAAGCCGCCCAGCAGCGCAATTTCTGGATTCAGTCGGGCGAGGTGCTGCTGGCCGGCTGCATCTGGTATTTGCGCCGCAACCACCCCGAGCAGTGCTCCTTGCCGGCCGCGGTCAGCATGATACTGGAGAGCGACGCGCCGCAGCTGCTGGCCACCCTGCAGCAGGACGAGGAAGTGCGCGGCCTCATTGCTTCGATTGCCAGCGCCAGCAAATCGGAAAACACCATTGCGGGCGTCTTCTCGACCATTCAGAATTACCTAGCCGTACTCAACACGCCGGAGATTTTTTGGGTGATGAGCGGCGACCAGGTGCCGCTCGACCTGAACCACGAGCAGACGCCGGGCGTCCTGGTGGTGGGCAACGACCCGGCCCTGAGCACGACCTTTTCCCCGCTCATTTCCCTCATCGTGGCCACGGCCATCAAGCGCCTGAACCAGCAGGGCCGCTTGCCGAGCCTAGTGCTGCTCGACGAAGCGCCGACCCTGTTCATTCCCAACTTCGCCCAGATTCCGGCCACGGCCCGCAGCAACAAATTGGCCACGGTGTACGCCGTGCAGGACGTGGCCCAAATGGAGGCGCTGACAAGTCGGCAGGAATCGGAGATGATTCTGGCCAACCTAGGAAACCAGTTTTGGGGCCGCACCACCAACACGACCACGGCCGAGCGGGTGAGCAAAATGTTCGGGAAGGTGGACAAGGAATATCGCTCCACGACGTCGGGCAAAAGCAAGAGCGACCCCCTGAATATTTTCAAGCCGAGCACCCGGACCACGAGCACCAGCGAGTCGGTGAGCATTCAGCAGCGCGACAAGTTGGAGGCCCAGCAGGTGATGCGCTTCGACGTGGGCGAGTTCGCGGGCCTGGTGGTCGAGAGCCGCCGCCCGGAGTTCCGCGCCACCTTCCGAGCCGAGCCCAGCAAGGCCGTAAAAATTGCCCCGTTCCAGGAAGCCGGCGCCGCCGAGGTAAGCCAGAATTTCGCCGCCATCAAGGCCCAGGTGCGGGCCATCGTGAGCGGTCCGGCCAGCCCTAGCCAGGAGCCCGAGCAGCCGGTATTGGCCAGCTCAGTGACGACCCCAGCACCAGGCCACCCAACCAACGACGAGGACGAAGGGCCGCTAGCTGGCCTGTAGGATAGACCGGAAACTGGAACAGGGAGGTAGTACATTTTGGAGAGCCGGGCAGGTGCTGGCCGCCTCCTGGTCACTGACCAAACCTATCTTTTCGACCAGAAAGTAGCCAGGGAAGAACCGCCTAGTAAATCTTAAAAGCTAAGCTGAGGACAGGCCAGGACGCAAGGGTAGCCGGAAGGCAGTACCAGGTGCGGAGCGGCTTTTCTTCCCTCTTGTTCTGCTAGCCTGGTCAATCGGAATCGGGCAACGGCAACCCCCAAACGGCGCGGACGTACCCCTACTATCGTCGTTCTGGAACAGAAGCGAGCAGGAACGCTATTCGCTTCGCTTCATACCGTTCCGCTCTACGTTATGTAGTTGAAAATCAAACAAAAGGGAAAATATAACGAACTCATAACGAGTACATACGTATGCAAAACACTGACTATCAGTAGTGATTTGAGTTCAAACCCGAGTTCATGGACAAGACGATACGCGCCGATGAAGCGGCTTACGAAGGCTTCCGGCAGCTGGCCAAGGAGTACCAGCTGAGCAACCCCGAGCTACTGGCCGTGATGGTGCAGTACTTCCGGGTAACCAAGGCCGACCCCCGGCAACCCACCGGCCCGGACCTGACCAGCAACCTCGCCAAAATTACGGCCAAGCTGGCCGACCTCGACAAGCGCACCATTGGATTTATCCGCGAGCAGGAGAAGACCTACTTAAAGCCCATTCTGGCCGAGGTGCAGGCCGTGCACAGTTGGACCAGTGCCCCCATCGGGATGACCGAGCCCCAGCTGACGGACATGGAGCAGTGGCTGACGGCGGTTGTCCGCAAAGGCTTCAAACCCGAATACCGGCACCCGAACCTGCTGAGCAGCGCCGCCCCCAGCTACGACGCCTTCCCGGAGCTGGCCCCGCTGCGCAAGGTGTTCACGACTGTACTCGGCCGCGAACTGAACCCGGCCCAGTTCATTCCGCGAGCCCCCGCGCCGGCGCCGGCTACTGCCACCCCACCGCCCCCTTCACCTCCCACCCAGCCCGCCTAATGATTGCCAAAATCCCTAGTTCCGGCAAGGGCTTGTCCCAGCGCACCGGCAGCTGCGCGGGCCTGGTTGCCTACTTGGAAAAGGAGGTGCAAGGGCAGTGGTTCAGCCTCGACCGCGAGGACGTGCCCGCCGCCGAAGTCACGCAGGCGCTCGACCGCAACAAGCGTAATCTGAACCGCGACGCCGACAAGTACTACCAGGTGATACTCGCCCCGAGCCAAGCCGAGCTGCGCCACATTGACAGCGACCCGGAGAAGCTGAAAGCCTACACCCGGGCGGCAATGGAAGAGTACGCGGCCAACTTTGGGAAAGGCATCGAGGGGAAAGACTTGGTGTACTTCGCCAAGGTGGAGCACGAACGCACGACCGGCCCCCAGGACCGGGCGGTGCAGGTGGGCGACGTGAAGCGGGGCCAAGCCAAGGAAGGCGAGCAGACGCACATTCACGTCCTAGTCAGCCGGACGGAAAACCTAGCCCGCTACACCGAGCGCAAGCAGGCCGGCGAACTGGACCGGAAGAACCCCTATCACCTGAGCCCATTGACCAACCACAAGAACACCGAGCGCGGGGTAGTAACGGGCGGCTTCGAGCGCAAGCAGTACTCGGAGCGGGTAGAGCAGGCCTTTGACCAGGCGTTCAGCTACAAGCGGCCCCTGGTGGAAACCTTCCGTTATGCTCACACGATGCAGCACGGTACCCCGGAGCAGTGCGCGGCCTTGCGGGCGCAGGCCATGCAGGAGCAGCAGCAACGCCAGGCGGTGCAGCAAGCCGCTCAGCAGCTGGCTACTGAGCAACGCCAGCAGCTAATCACCCCAGCGTCAGCGGAACGCACCGTGCAGCCGGAACAGCAACAATCAAAACCCGAGCAGCCCCGAATACCTGAGCACAGACGAAGCCGAGGCATTGGAATGTGATGTTTGCGTAAATGATATAGAGCCGAATACGTGCTTTTTATAAGGACGGGTGATAACTGTAAATTGCTGTAATTGAACAGATAATGTACAATAATATTCCACTTTGGGATGTGATATACTGGCGCTCACTTTTGTCGGATGCGCTCAATACACGACCCTCGTTACCATCTTATAACTGCTGCTCTAAAAGAGATTCGTGAAAAGAAAGGCCTTACGCAAGATGAGCTAGCCGCTAATCTTGGCAAAAAGCAATCCTATGTCTCTAAAGCTGAGGGTAATGAGCGGAGACTAGACTTGCTTGAGCTAAGTGAATGGTTAATTGGCCTAGGAATTACGCTTAAGGACTTCCTGCAAAATATTGGGTGGCTATCTGAAGAACTATCAGTGGCCGTGCCAATAAAAGGCCAAGCAAGCCAACAGGGCAAGGATGTAGTGCAAAAGATGCTATTGCAGGGCAAAAGCTATGACGTTGTTCTTAAAAACGTTGCTCTGGACAAGTACTTGGAAGTAGAGGAGTTTATCTCCAACAAGTTCTTGGCTCTGAATGAGCCCAAAAACAAGCAGAAGAACAGGGAAGCAATATTTGAAGCAATAGAATTTGCTGTCAAGAAGCTGCCCAAACTCAATCCAAGTGATATCTATGTTCACCTAGTCTACCGAGCTTATATCAGAGACTATAAGAGGACCAGGGCTGAGCAAAGTTGGGTGCGTGCAGGCGGAGAGGCTATGGAGATATTTGTTGAGAAACATTATTCCAAGTTGCTCGCAGCTGAGGGTATAACTATAAAAGCGCTGCTATCAGGAGCAGAGAAGGCTAAAGCATTGAAAGAAATGGGTTTAGAGGGAGTTGTGGGTGACTCTAAACTTGACATTGCCTTATATGGTACTCACAAAGGAAAACAGGTGATTTTTGGCGGTATTCACAGTAAAGCCTCACTAGCAGAAAGAGTCTCTGATGATGTGCCATGCAGCGTAGCAATGATGGGACTTGGCTTGCAAAGCATCCTGTTGACGTTTGATGCAAAGTCCTACCCACCGCCCCAAGGGAATTTGGTTACTATCGGAGAATTCGGTACTACCGACAACCCCAGCGATAAGAGGCATTACATAGAAAGCCACGGCTCCTTTGATGTATGCTTCTCATACAATCTACATACCTATCCCAGCAAGCTGCCCACTAAGAGCGGCAAGCAGATATATGTTTCAGACTTTGGCCCAGACGACCCCCTTCCTCAATTCATAATTGATGGATGGAAAGCATTTAAAGCTAAGCTGTAAACAAAGGAAGTTGCTGTAATTCAGATTCTTGAATAGGTTCTGATTCGCCCTTGGCTGCCAACTTCTGCTGCTTAGCTTCTGCTTTGCTTTTGGCTCTCTCTTGAGCTTTGGCCTTAGCTTCAGCCTTGGCAGCTGCTTTTGCTTCAGCCGCTACTTTTGCCTCGTTATCAGATTTTACCTTGGCTGCTGCTTCTACTATCGCTTCCGCAGCGTATGCCTCGCTTAGCTCTTTGATACGGTTCGTTCCGTAGTCAGCATTTTCCGGGTCCAGTTCGAACCCGATGTAATCAAAGCCCTTAATTACAGCAGCGGCAGCAGTGGTACCGCTACCCATGAAGGGGTCAAGAACGATTCCTTTTTCCATACCACTTGCCTCGATACAAGCGATTGGCAAGCTCAAAGGGAAGACGCTAGTATGCTTTTTAACTACTGATGGGTCAGCTTTCAAATCCCAAACGGACGGAACAGGTGGAGTTACCCGGAACACATGCTGTTCAATCTTGGAGAAGATATAGATGGGTTCATGCTTCCGGTGTGGACGCCGGCAGTTCCCTTCAGGCATAGCTTTTCGCTTTGACCAGATGACCTCCCCCCGGAAGAAAATGCCCTTATCGCACATGTTTGTGATGATTCGATAAGGCAGCGCAAGAAGGTTTCCGTATTGCAACCAACCATCTTCTTTGCGGATAAACGGTTTGCGCTGGCCACGCTGCTTTGTATAGGCTGAGTTCTCTGGATTCAAGCCTTTGCCATCGGCGCCAAGGGAAGAATACTGACGGTCATCTAACCGCCAGTTGATAGGGGTATTATAAGCGTCTCCGATATTTAGCCAAAGAGTGCCTTCAGGCTTCAGTACCCGCATTACCTCCAAGAGAATGCGAGACACATTATTCACGTAATCACGAGGGTCTACTTCAAGGCCTATTCCCTCATCGCCACGTTGTCCCCAATAAGGAGGGCTTGTTATGGCAACGTCCACGCAGTTGTCCGGCATTTGCTGCAAAGCAGCTAAGCAGTCCTGGTTGTATATTTTATTTGGTTCAAAGGGACCAAGCATCTTCTAAAGTCTAGTGAGGGGTTTGTACAAAAGTAAATTAAACCATCATGCCCCCCTACCCAAAGGTAAAGTGACGTCGTAGGGGGCGAGTTCTAACAGAAGTTTCAACACATCCTTTTTTGAAGCCTTTATTAAGTCTATAAACCCCCTTTTTACCAGCTAAAAGGGGCTTTTTTGCGTATAACAGGGTATGACAGGTACCCGCAAAAGACAGATGCAGCGGCAGTTTTGCCGGCATCATTACCCGGTGAAAACCTTCCGGGGCGACCCCACCCGGCCCGCCTACACCCTGTACAGCTGGTGGGACTATCCGACCTACTTAGCGGCCCTGAACGAGCTAGACGAGTTGCTGGAACAGTGGCCCCACAACCGGGCGCGCACGGTGGCGTTATTGGCCGCGCAGCAGGCGTTCTATGAGAACGGGGCCCCGCATTGGGCCGAGGGACTGGTACACGCCGAGGACCGGGAAAACGTGCACGGCTGGATGCTGCAGGAGCGCCGATGGGCGCGGCGGCGCGACCCAGAGCGTGCCGCCCGCTATGTCGAGCACCAGGCGCTGGCCGAGGCCGCGCTAGTGGAGAGCCAGCGCCGTAAGCAAGGCCCACCCACCGGCAAAGGGCCACACCAAGCCCCGCGAGCCCCCCAGCAGCCGAAAGCCCTGGTATTTGCCCGTCGCACAGCCCCGGCCGAACAACCGGCCCGCCATCCGCCCCCGCTACACGGCCGCGCAGCTGCAGCGCGACCCGCAGGCCTACCAGGCATCGGTGCAGGAGCTAGACGCACTGCTGGCGCGCTGGCCCTATAAGCGGAACCGGATTCTGTACCTGCTGACCGTGCACGAGGCGTTGGCCCAACACGACGACCAAGCGCCCGACCCGCAGCGCCTCACTTGTCACGAGCAGGCCGAGCGCGAGGCCCGCAGCTGGTTGGAGTGTCGAAAACTCTACCCGAAATAAGAGAGCCCAAATCGGAAAAATACCACGGCCAGGCGGTGGGGCCGTGGGGGCAAAAACCGGTGCGATTTCCAGAAGTGTCCGAGAACCGTTTTTATGTTAATCAACTTTTCCCAGGAACCAGCGGGAAAAAGAACCACCCCACCACTACCCCCAAAATCCAGTTTTACTAGTCCTCTTACTGACCGAGATAGTACCGGATACCTACTCCGAAGTTTAGGAAGAACCGATCACTGAACTCGTAGAAGGAATCAGTGACCGCCACGTTGGCCAGACCATCTGCCGTTACCTCTACTCGGGGTAACAGCTCGTACCGCGCGCCCAAGCCAAGGGTGAAACTGCCTCGGGTAACGGTGTATCGTTCATCGGCTAAGAAGGGGACTTGACCAGCGGGCGTAGAGGACGAGGTGAAGTGAGCCGCAGTATGCAAGAGGGTAACGCCCCCCAGTAGGTCGCCCCGAAAAGGCCCGGCCGGGTCCGTAAACGTGTAACGCGCCAGCAAGGGTACTATGAGTGTCGTGCTGCGAATGTTGTATTGATACACGGTTAGGCCCTCACTGGGCGAGGGCTGATAAGACTGCGAATCGCTATCGTTACGCCAATTGAGTGCGGCTCCTGCTTGTAGTGCCCACTGGGGAGTAAGTTGGATGCCTACGCTAAGCGAGGGGCCGGGATGACGGAGGCGGTTGTAGGAACTAGCTGGCGCATAACTCAAGGCAGAGGCTCCTACTCCCAGGTAAAAACGCGGCGAGGTAGCCGCTGGGTTTGTTTGGGCAGAACTGGTGAAAGCGAAGCTGATAAGGCAAATAACTAATAGGAAAGACTGACGCATATAGCTAGCAACAGGTTATTTTTCGAAGAAAGTTAAGAGATACAACCCAGTTCCACTAACGCCCTCTCGCCTACCATGTACAAGATACAGCTAGCCGCCCAGGGAGCCCCTGGCCACGACCCACGCACCAGCCACTTGCGCCCAGTCATCGAGTACCTGCTGGTCCAGGGTAACCGCCCGGCCCAGTGGTGGCACGAGGATGGGTGGCGGTCCGACCCGGGGGGCGAGCTGCATTACGCCTTTACTGAACCCATCGATGCGGCCCAGCTGCGCGAGCACTTTGCCTTTCCGGACTCTATCCAGGTGCAGGATGATGGTTCGATTCGGGACAGCCTCAACCGGGTGGATATTTGCCACGACCGCCCGCATGGTCCCCTTAGCTTTGATTTGCCCACACTATAAAGGGCAGTTGGTTAGCTAGTTGGTAAGTGATAACTAAACCGAGTGTTTAGTTATACAAAACGAATTGGGGGATTTGTGACTAGATTAGCCGTGCAACAAAACGTCTAACAAAACCGCCATGCAGCCCCAACCGGACGAAACAAAACTCGGGTTAAGTACAACACTTGCCCAAAGTGCCGAAACAAAACCCGAGTTGAGTATAACACCGGAAGAAGTAGGCGAAACAAAACCCGAGTTAAGTATAACACCTGCCGAAACGGCCGCAGAGGGGGCGAAACAAAACGAAACAAAACCCAAAACAAAGGGGGGGAGGCCCCGCAAGGCTCCCGATACGGGCGTTTGGGCTGTTCGGGGAGTCGATTTGGAAACGCGGGCCATCGTGGAGAAAACCGCCCAGCGCGCCGGCAAGACGATGGGCCAGTTTGTGAATGAGGACGTGCGTTCCTTCTGTCAGGGCCAGCTCACGCAGTCGCAGTTACCCGCTAGCCCCCGCGACTTGCAGGTGCAGGTGGAGCAGCTGACCCAGCTGGTCGAAGGCATTGCCGCCCGGATGGCTGAGCCCGCCCGCAAGGGCTTTTGGCAGCGTGTGTTCGGCAAATAGGATAGGAGCCATACGTTTGCCCAGCACTACTTGACAAGATTTCTCAGGAGTAGCAATGAGAGCATTTTTTAAAGCCCAAAAGCTCTAAAAACTCGCCCTCAAACGCCAAATCAGGGTTGAAATAAATCCTATAAAAATTTCTTAAATGCTTGATGATAGGAATTTTATAGGTTTCAGAGAAGTGTGTCAAAAACTCTCTTACCTCAGTATCTGAAAACCCCGTTTCGTTATTCTGAATCGGCTTTTGATTATAAGGTGGAAAAGCTAAAAATGATAACCTCATAAACTGGTTCATCATCATTCGCTTTGCAGGCGTGCTTTTCCAATAAAGCTGTTCAGCTTCAAGCAAGAGCTGGTTTATGGTTTCCTCGAGTTCGGGTAGATTATCTATATCTATGAATTCAATTCCAGTGTTTTTGTAGTCAACAGGTTTGAGGTGCGTTTCTAGAGCAAAAGCCGCAGTCATTTTAATGTAGAAAGCTTCGGGATTTCTGTCGAGCAACTCCTTGTTTTGAGCAAAGAATGTCCTAAACCGAAGTACCTGTTCCTTTCCTTGTTCTTTGATTTCGATGGGAATTTCGTACGAATCAAAATTTGAATTTAATCTAGGGCAATCAAGTGCAAAGTGATAGGCTGGAGTACCTCCTTCATAAGTGTAAGTATAAGTATCTTCCTTCTTCTCAATTCTTTGATAAATCTCAAGAAATGTCTTTGGTCTTCTGAAGAACTCCTTTCTTAAAAGAAGATTATTGTATTCTAGCGCACTAAAGA
>NZ_FZNS01000023.1 GCF_900188255.1 Hymenobacter mucosus
AGGTAGCGGTTCATCTCGTCGGGAGAGAGCACCACGCAGGGGCGGGTCTTGTTGATTTCGCTGCCCTGGGTCGGGTCCAGGTTCACCAGCCACACCTCGAAGCGCTGCACCGCTACCACTGCCACTGAGTTTCCTCAAAGGCCTCGTCCGAGAATCCCTCCAGCAGCTCGCCCTCCGGCGCCTGGCCCTGGGCCAGGGCGTGCTGAAAGCGCTCGTCCCAACCCTGGCGGCGGGCCTTGCCAACCGGTTTGATAAGCAAGCCCTCCGGCGTAGGCTGCAGGTCCACCTCGCCGACAAGGTGGTACTGCTGCAGTAACTTCTTGGGTAGTACAATCCCCTGGGAATTGCCCACCCGAATCAGGCGCGTGTTCATAGATGCAAATGTACGTACAATGTTAGTACATTCATTGGACTCTAGCCGCTTCATTCATGGTGAAGTATTTCCTAACAAAAAATGATCCCCATCGCTTATAAGCGACAATAGAACTATGCAGGGTAGGGCCAGTTGATAATCACCGGTGCGATCTTAGTTTGTTAACTTTATCCTATTTCCATAGCCAGTATTTAGTAATAGAGTTAGCACATTCTTGCTATTCCCAAAAAGAGAAAATTACAAATTTAAGTATACTTTTACGCAGACAAAGAGAACCTTATAAATTACATTATCAAAATAGTTTTAATTAATAAAACTTATTTCATATCCCAAAATGAAATAAGTTTCTGTTACTTTCCAAGAATTTACTATTTATACAAAATTCGTTTTACCCTATAAATGGGACGTTCCACCACGTATAAAAGACCCTTTACCGAGAGTAAGTGACATTTTATCCAGAATGGGATTATATAAATTATTCATTATACATATACGTACACTATTTATCTTAAATATTCTATATCATATTTGTTCTTGTTCTACAGTCTGAAGTGTTCTCCTACCTCACACCTTATTGCCCCCTTTATATGAAACTAAGTGCTACCCCATTTCATCCTACCACAGGCGACTTACTCCCAGCGTACCGAGACGCCTACCTGCGCGGTGATTTGACTATTAAAAATACGGAGGCAGTCGATGCCTTTATGAAGCTGAACAGCTCGCAGGCCGATGCGACACTGTGCCGGTTCTACGAAATGAAAAACCTGGGTCACCAAGTTCGTCCCGTGGGCTGGGTGCAACGCCAGTTCGACCTGATTCGGACCGAGCCTCAGCGTTTCCGGCAGCGCGCGGCCGCGATGCTGGTAGGTAGTGTCTTAGTGGGTGGCGCTGTATTTGCCGGCACGAACACACCAAATGCACCTACTGAGAACGTCCCCGGGACGGCCGATGCGACTGCACTGACGACAGCTGAATCCGCTGAGGCCGCCACTATGGCCTCCGTACGTGTCGTAACGATGCGCGGACGAATCCTAAACGAAGACGGCAAGCCGTTAGTCGGTGCTACTGTGTTGGACCGCGCCAACCGTCGGGGTGTATCCACCGATCAGAATGGCAACTATGCTATCGTAGTGCCCGCCGGTAGAGCCACGCAGCTACAGTATGCCTACGCTGGCTACGCGGACGAAGAGGTCGTGCTGAACGGCAAAAGCACGTACAACACAACGTTGGTACCTCGTACTGAGGCGAAAACGAAAAAGCGGCACTGGTGGCAGTTCTAAGAACGGCTGTAAGCAGTCCGTTTTCTGCTCTCGCTAACACATGAAGATTCCTTTCTTCAACCGAGTCCGCACCCGCCAAATCACGGTAGGCACGTCCCACGAGGCAGGTCTGCAAGCCCGCACAGTGCTAGAAAGGCTGTTGGACGAGATGCCGGAGTTGCTCTTAGCGTGCGTGGTAGAAGTGCAATCCGGGCGGGTGCTGGCTTCCTACAGCCGAGAGCCATACCTCAATCCCAACCAAATCAGCTTACGGTACGCCAAACTGCTGCAACTGACCAGCAAAACGGTGGCTGCCAAACAGATTCCAGGTGGTCCCTTAACGGAAAGCACCGTGCTACTGGAAGACCAGTTTCACACCCTGCGCCCCATGCACCAGGGCCAATGGTACTGCTTTGTAGCCGTGCGCTTTGCCGACGCTAACCTCGGTATGGCGTGGGACATCTTGCGCCGCCATACCGCATAAAGTTCTACTCAACGTTTTTACCATTTTTACCATTACCTCATGGCTTCGCCGAAACAAACCGTTAAAGAAATTCTGGAAGAGTTGCCCACCCTGTTGGCCGTAGCAGTAGTAGAGACCGAAACCGGCATGCCTCTGGCGGCGCACTCCAATCTCGCTGATTTCGATATTGATACTGCTGCTGCCTACAACACGGAAGTAGTAAAGCAGAAATTGAAGGCGATCAAAGCACTCAACCTGAACCAGACGGTACAAGACATCTTGCTCACCCTCACCGATCAGCTGCACTTGATTAAGCTCTCACCTACCGGAGATAAATTTATTTATCTAGCGGTCAACTCCCGCGACACGAACTTGGCCGTCGCGCGCCAGATTCTGAAAAGCCAAACGGCAGTTTTGAACTAAGCAGTAGGTTGCAAGTAGTCCACCCTTCAGGTGGCCTTCCTACTACGCAATAGCCCCGCTAGCAATGTAGCTAGCGGGGCTATTGCGTAGTAGGAAGGCCACCTGAAACTATAGGCAGACCACCTCCATTCAATGTGCTTCTGGCAGCGAGTCAGCTTTTAGCACCTGTGGCTAAGCCAATAAACGGCAAGATTTATCTAACTCATGGCTTTTTACCTGTCCATAAAGTGGTCAGTTGCTGTTCAGCTTTAGCGTAGAGGCGTTGCAAGACTTTATGTTTGCGCTGCAACACCCGGTACCGTCGGTGAATGGCTACAGCCACTCCACTGGTCCCTATGAGAAGTATAGCCAATAGAGCCTCTAGCCACGTCATTTACTCCTTGGTAACCCTTTCTTACTTATCCTAACTAGACAAAGCCCCCCATTAGACGGTTTTCCTGTTGCAACTCACGAGTGAGTTGCCACTGCTCAGTCCATAGCGAAAGGTAAGGGAAGTGCCCAACTGACTGGAACTTTTTGTCGGGTACCGAAGTCCCCTTGCCGTTCACTGCTGTCCAGGAGTTCTTCACCTGACGCGTTGCTATGGATTTATACGTATTGTTTGGGTTGCTATTCTGCTTACTGGCCTGTTTTCGGGAAGGTGTCTGGATGAAGTATTCCCCTGAGAACGTGGCGCGTTGGCACGCGCAAGCGGCGCGGCAGAAACCTTACTCCCCCAATGCACTTGATCTGCCAACACCATTTTACCCAGTTGCCCCCTCCCTCATCGGACAGGTCATTACCAGCCCGAACTCGTCGAACGATTTTAGACAGGAAGTTTGCTCCATGCCGTACGTCTTCTGCCAAATTAGGTAGTTAAGCTATCTTCTTTTAGATAAACATAGGTGAGCGTTGTCTGCTTTAGGGTTTGGCAAGCTAGTAGCAGAGAAATAATTAAATTTTTCTGATAGCAAGCCTTTCTAGAAAGTCCCGGGGTCATCTTGAAATAGTTGCTTAACATAATGTAGCTTATAATCCCGCTCTTAGAATCCGTGCGGTTTTGCCTCTCCTGAACGGCCCTCGGCCGGCGTGGTACTTTGCCGCGATGGGGCGCCCACTGAACGGCTGTTTCTTTGCGGGGGGAATTTTTCGGTTCCCGCGAGCGTCTTCTGCCCCGAATAGCCCTTTTCGTGCTTCTATGAGCCCTGAACCGCTACACCCACCCCTGCCGCCCATCCAAACCGCTGCCGAATACGAAGCTGCGGTGGCCCGTTTTTGGGCCTTGGTGAACCGCCCGAACGACTTAGCCTTGCTGCTGGCCATGCGCGAAGTCATGCGCGCTTACGAGTACGCCCACGGTCCCGACAAGCCGGCTGCATCGGGCGAGTAGTAACCCGCTTACGCTCAGTCCTGGGGAATTTGCCCGCCGCTCTCGCCTAGTATCCACTCCATCGCGGCGGCTTTCGCCCGCACGGCCAGTAGCTGCCGCTCGGCCAGCTCCCGGCTTGTCTGGTGGCCGGCGTCGGGGTAGAGCTGGTGCAGCTGGTAGTGGTGCAGGACTTCGGTTTCCAGCTGCTCGTCTTTCCGGTCGAGGGCTTCCAGGTAGGCGTTTACTTCG
The DNA here is from genome assembly GCF_900188255.1 of Hymenobacter mucosus. GTDB lineage: Bacteria > Bacteroidota > Bacteroidia > Cytophagales > Hymenobacteraceae > Hymenobacter > Hymenobacter mucosus. The sequence goes on from NZ_FZNS01000023.1 coordinate 4,116, forward strand.
GCTTCGGTCTTCATTAGGTGTTTTGCAATTGCAAAAAATCGGTGATTACAGGCTTTTGGGGGCTAGGCTTTCATCGAACAGCAAATACGGGCTGTACTTGGGCGCGGGCTCTACGGCCGGGCCTTCGCCGGGGGCATACTTCGCGGCCGGGTCCGGCCCTGGGGCGGGCTGGCACGCGGCATCGAGGCGGGCCGACAACTGCTCCAAGTCAATCTGCCCGGCGATGTACTGGTGCTGCAAGCTCACCAGCAGCGGCGACGGGTGCCGGCTCTGGCTCAGCGACACGCCCACGGCGAAGGTTACCACGTCGCGGCGCTGCTGCGCGGTCTGCTCGTTGGCAGAAAAATAGGGCGTGTGGCTCATGGGGCTTGCTCTTCAAAGGAAAGGCGGCGCACCGGCTGCGGGCCGCTGTCCTGGGTAATGCACACAAAGTGCCGGGTGTCCTGCACCGACGTGGCCGTAAGGTGGATGCTGGGCGGGAAGTCGAAACGCGCCCGCAGTGCGGCCACGTCGAGCGGCTGCGCGAACCCGTAAACGCCGTACCCGTCCCGGTTGTAATAGAACTGGTCGCCGGTCGCCGGCGTGTTGCCCTGGGCTTTCAAAAAGTCGATGATGGGCAACAGGTGGTCGGTGTCGCTGCCAGTGGGCGCGTCGGTCAGGATGCGTTCTTTTTCGGTGGTCATGGGCTACTTGTTTTGCAATTGCAAAAAGAAGGGGCTACTCGCCGCCTGCGGGTCGGCCGGCCGGGGCGTTTCGCAGCTCATACAGAGTGGCGTAGAGGTCAAGGGCGCGCTGCTGCTTGGCAGCTAGGTCGGCCTCGTCCACCGGCAAGCCGTGGCGGCTTTGCAACGCGTCAATGTCGAATTCCAGCACGGCCAGCTCGTCGGTGGCGGCGTTGATTTTAGCTTGATTTTCCATACTACAAGATACGGAAAAATGCCCGTACCACCTCGGAAACGCGGTTTTAAGGCCGCGAGAGTCGCGTATTTGCTGCCCGCTCCGGCCTGGCTGTCGAATACGCTGCTCTGCCGACGCTCAGCTCACATACTCGGCCGCTGGGTGCGGTCCTTTTTGGGTGCCGGAGCCTGTGCTGGGGCCTGCTCAGGAGCGGCGGGCGTGGGTTGCGGGCGCTGCTCTACCGGCACGGCCGGCTGCTGCACCGGCGTGGCGAGTGGCACCGCTGGGCGCTGCTCGGCAGCCACCGACTGCGGCACCGCTACTTGGGGTGTTGTTAAACAAATAGGGGAAAACCTCCGACTCGGCAGCTGAACAGCCTAGATGCTAGTGATACGGTATAAGTTCGCCGTATGAGTAGCGAGAGGCGATAGGATTACACGTCCCTTAAGGCCATCGATAGAATGTAGCCTAAACGAACGGTTTGTGCGGTACTATGCCAGCCCTACTTGTCGTTTCTTGATAGTACGCCTCCAAGCAGAGACCAAGATGAATGACGAGCTACATCAGCTTTTTGTCGCTGACCAACAAGAGCGAGAAAACCATCCGGAAGTCGGCACCCCCGACTACGTTGCGTTGCGCAGCCGGGACCACACGCGCCGCCAACAGGTGCAACAAATGCTGGACCTCCACCAGGTCGCTACCGCCCAAGATTACTACCATGCCGCCTTGATTTTTCAGCACGGGGAGACGGTAGAGGAGATATGGTCTGCGCACCAGTGGGCATTGAAAAGCGTAGCATTGGGGCTCCCGGCGGGCAAATGGCTGGCCGCCGCTGCGTTGGACCGGTGGCATATGTACCAAGGGCAGCCGCAAAAATACGGTACCCAGCTGGTGCCCGATGGAACCCGCTACCGGTTGTGGGACGTCGATGCCAGCACGACCGACCAGGAGCGGACCCAGTGGGCTGTTCCTTCCCTAGCTGAAATGGAGGCTCGCGCTGTTCGATTAACGGCGGAGAACAACGGAAAAATGCCGCCCCTAGAAGGTGCTCCTGAGTGGTTGAAGCAAGCACTGGTACGCTGGAAAATCAATTGATTGATGGGCGTGGGGCGTGGTTGGGGCTCTTCTTCTCAAAGTTCGGCTCAGCCGGATAACCTCTCTTTCGCTCCTGCGCCTAATTGTAGCTGTTGAGCAAGTAAAGGGATTCTCTAAGTCGGAGGTTTTCCCCTATTTGTTTAACAACACCCAAAAATAGGGCGTGTGGCTCATCGGGGCTTACTTTTCAAAGGAAAGGCGGCGCACCGGCTGCGGGCCTCTGTCCTGGGTAATGCACACAAAGTGCCGGGTGTCCTGCACCGACGTGGGTGTCAGGTGGATGCTGGCCGGAAAGTCGAACTGCGCCCGCAGCGCGTCCATATCCAGCGGCTGAGTGAACCCATACACGCCGTACCCGTCCCGACTATAGTAGAACGCGTCGCCCGTGGCCGGCTCGTTGCCCTGGGCTTTCAGAAAATCAATGACGGGCTGCAGGTGCGCCGTGCGCGAACCGTCGGCCTTGTCTGAAATCGGCACTTTGGTGGGGGGATTCATGGGCGCTCGGGCTAAATGCGGGACAACAGGTGGCGCGTCCGGGGCTGGGTCAGCGATACCTCGTACACCTCCCCTGTGGCGGGGTATTCGTGCAACAAGAACCCCATTACGGGGCCTACTGGCCCGCTAACGAGGCCGCGATGCGCCTCGCACAGAACCCGTGCTTCCCAGCCATTGGGACGGGGACGGCGGGGCGTCCGCATCAAGTGCCAGAGGCGGCGAACTGTCCAGGCAGGTGCCAGCGCCCAGCCAGCTTGAAAAAGTAGCCGTAGCCAAACTAGCCCGGCTGGGAGAGAGGGGTAACGCGTGTTGCGGAAAGGCAGGGATTTCATAAGTAAAGCAGGTGGCTGCGACAAGCCAGAAAAGCATCGGGTTTGGCAGTTTTATTTCCCTGTTGGTCGAAGTACTGACCGAAATGTCACAAGCCCATGCTTCCTTTACACTCAAGTAAGCCGACTAATTCAACGGCTCCTTTTTACTTTTCACCATCACTTAACCCGTTTCAATGGGACTCGTTTCAGAATTCAAGGAATTTATTGCTAAGGGCAATGTGCTCGACCTCGCCGTCGGTGTTATCATCGGCGCGGCCTTCGGCAAAATCGTTACCTCGCTCACCGACGATATCCTCATGCCCATTTTGAGCCTGTTCACAGGGGGCATCGATTTCCAAAACATGTTCCTCACCCTCGACGGCAAGTCTTACGCCACTTTGGAAGACGCAAAAAAGGCCGGTTCCGCCGCCATTGCCTACGGCAGCTTCATCAACGCCGTCATCTATTTCCTTATCATCGCCTTCATCGTTTTCCTGATTGTGAAGGGCGCCAATAGCATCAAGAAAAAGCCGGTGGAAGTAGTGGCCGTTCCGCCCCCCCCGACGGCTGACCAGCAGTTGCTGATGGAAATCCGCGACGCTTTACGCACGGGTCGCGTATAAACACCGCCCCCCTTCGGTACGAGAGCCCGCTGTTCCCCACAAGGTAGCAGCGGGCTCTCTTGACCGTTTACCATGTTCCAGTTAGAATCCATAACGGGGGCTGTAAAGGGAGCGGCGATGGTCCTGCCCGGATGTCAGCCTTGTGCACCGCCCATGGCGGCGCTAAAGGGGTTCTTTTCGTAAGTGGACACAATCCCCCGCTACCATAAGAAGGCCATAGACCTCCCCCGTGGCAGGGTACTCGTGCACGTAGCGGCCCTGCGTGTCGCGGTAGCTCAGGAACGTGTTGGCGGCGGCGGCTTCGGCCCGCAGCTGCGCCCGCATCGCGTCCTGGAACGCGGGCGAGTCAAGTTGCTGCAGAAAGGCCGTGAGGGCGCTGGAAACGGATTCGGCGGGCATGGGCTGCGGGGCTACGGGGAAGAAAGAACGCTTAACCGCTTACGAGAAAGTCCGTTAGCGTGTCCGGCAACGGATTATCTTCCATTTGTTGCGCTGCCTGCTGCGGGCTCAGGCCCGTAAGCAGCAGCTGATAGGCCCGTAGGATGGCCACATCCGGCGCGTCCTCGGGCGAGATGCCGAACTCCTGGCCCTCGTCCAGCACCGGATTCACGTAACTCAGCAGCGACATCCAGTCCGTGGTCCGCGGCGTGTTCAGGCCGCCCGGAAAGGCCTCGGCCCGCTCCAACCACCTGCGGCACGCCAGCTCTGCGTGCCACGCGAAGCTGGACATGCGCAGGAACGTATCCAGCTCGTTGTAGCGCGTAAACTGGGGGCCTTCCTCGGCCCAAAAAGACGGTTTTTTAGGGGCTTCTTGCATCCTACAAGATACACCCAAAACCCCGTATTTTCCCCGTTTAAGGCCGTTTTCAGGGCTTAAAAGCCCTGCTGTGGGAAATACTTTTGTACCACCTTCGGATTGTCCCGTTTCAGGTCCCAATAGCCCTTCGTCAGCCAATCCAGTGCCCGCTTTTTCTTGGCCTGCTCCTGCTGCAGCTGCACGACCTGCGCCTCAGCGGCCGCTTTCTCCTTCCACAGGTAGGTGCTCAGGCTGGCCAACACCAGCAGCAGGGCAATCACTCCCAACCCCAGCCGCATACTGGTAAAGCCCCACACTTCCCCCACCACGGGCACACTGCGCGGAATCCGGTCAATCACCTGCTGCAGCTGCGCCGTGCCCGTGGTGAGCGTGTTTTCCACCTTCGCCGGCGTGGCCAGGTGCGGCTGTATGGCCTCGGCAATGCCCTGGTAGTTGATGGTAAACCGCACCTCCTGCTTCACCTTGGCCAGCACCTCGTCCAGCTCGGCCCGGCTCACCGGCTTGCCCTGCTCTACGCTGCGCTTGTTCAGCGCCTCGATGCCCCGCCGTAGCGCGTTTATGTCTTGAAGTAGCTCTTGCATACGTCGTTGCTGAAAAGTTAATCCCCCATCTCAAAGCCTCGGGACGGCTGCTTGCCCGGCTGCTGCTGGGCCTGTCGCTCTTTGGCTTGGGCGTACGCGGCCGCCAGCTTGGCCAGCGCGTAGTCCTGGCCCACCTGCTGCCACGGCTGGGCCGGGTCGTGGCCTAGCTCGCGGGCCTTGGCAAAGCCCGTTTCCAGGTTACCGGCGCTGTACTCGCGGCCCACCTGGCTCCCTTTCACCCGGTGCCCGTCCTGCGCGAACACCACCCCGGCCGGGCTCCCGTCCTTGCGCCGCGTCAGTTCCAGCTCGATGCCTCGCGGGCGCAGCGCCTCGCGCAACTCGTCAAAGCTGCCCGCCTGGCCCGCCGTGTAGCTCAGAGCGCGGCTAATCTCCTGGCGGGCGCGGCTCCACTCGGCCGACTGTTCCTCCTTCGGGGTCGTGGCCTGCTGCTGCTTCGGGGTCGGGCCGATTTCGCGGGCCTGCTGGCGGCCCACCTGGTCGGCCACGATCAGCCCATACTCCTGCTCGATGCCTTTGCACACGTCCACGCTGCGGGAGCGGATAAACTGGTCGCTCACCGTCTGCCCGTCCAAATCCACCCGGTTTACCACCAGGTGCATGTGCGGGTGGATCTTGTCCTGGTGCCGCACCACGGCCCATTGCGTGTTCTCCGGGTCAATTTTCAGCCCCTTTAGGTAGTCCTGGGCAATGCGGCTCATCACCTCATTGGTCAGCTTCTCCTTTTCCTCGACCGGAAAGGCCAGCGCCACGTGCAGCACGGCCTTGCCTAGTCCGGGCCGCATGGCCCGCACCGCGTCGAAGTCCGCCGCCATATGCTCGGCGCTGTCCGTGCGCACCCCGTGCGCGGCCAGCACCTCGGCCCCTTTGCCGGGGGCCTGCTCCTGCAGCACGTACCGGCACATGGCCCCGAACGACTGGTTCACCTTCACCTTGCCAATCATACCGCCTCGCCCGTGAGCCGCTTCAGCAGCTGGTGCATCTGCCCGAGTACCGTCGTGGCCCCGGTGCGCTGGTCCTGGCCCAAATGCGCCAGCTTGGTGAGCTGATTCAGGTTCGCCGCTATGCCGGCCAGCTGCGCCAGCTGCCGCGCTTCCTCTGGGGTCGGCGGGGCCTGCAGTTTCGTGGCCGTGTTCTGCTTCCGCCACACCGACCGCAGCACCTCGCCCTGGCTCAGCTGGTACCGCTCGGCCTCGCTGGTCAGGCGCTCGTGCTCCGCATCGGTAAGCCGAACGCTCACGACGTGGCGCTGTTTTTCGGCCAGCGGGCCGGCCTTTCGGCCTCCTTTTCGGGGGCGGTGGGGAGTGGAATTGGCAGGGGTGTTTTCTTCCATATGGGTGGCCCCTGAAGGGGCAAGTGGAGTGAGCCCAACGGGCGAACGGGTTTCCTGAATTGCGCGAAGCGCGATTCAGGAAACACATCTTGCGAACTACGCCAGAACGACCCCGCCCGCGCCTCAAGGTATGTATTTCTGGGTGCTGTTAAACAAACAGGGGAAAACCTCCGGCCCAACCCTGGCGAGGCTAAGCACACGGCGCACCAAGCCGTAACTAGGTTCCTGTCCAACGGGACCTAGTTACGGCTATCCGTCTTACCAAGGCGTTACTCCGTCCTCACTCACAAACTGGCCGGTTGGGCCCTCGACCGGCAGCAGCACATACTTCACTACGACGTGGGCGGCATGGGCCGGCGAGTGACCGGTATGGCCCGTAAAGTCAGTTGCCGTCTGGCCCGGATTGACGGCATTGACTTTGAAAGCGGTATCGCGTAGCTCATGGGCCAACATAATGGTCCAGGCGTTGACCATCGCTTTAGACGTGCAGTACGTAACGGGCTTGATGTCGTAATACTCCCACGTGGGGTCTGCTTGCAGCGTCAACGACCCCAGGCTGGAAGACAGGTTGACGATGCGCGGCTGGGGGGCGAGCCGCAGCAGCGGCAACAGCGCTTGGGTGGTGCGCACCACGCCGAAATAATTCGTGTCGAAGAGGGTGTGAAAATCCTTCAGTGCAATGGCCGAGGGCGGTTGCGTAATGTCTCGGCTGGGGATGCCCGCATTGTTCACAAGGGCATCCAGATGCGGCGTCCGCTGACGCACCACGGCGACGGCTTGCCGCACCGACTCGTCGCTGGTCACGTCCAACTCCAGCGCCTGTACGTGCTCGAAGCCCGCGGCGTGCAGGCGCTGCTGCGCTTGCTGACCGGCGGCGGCATTCCGGCACCCGAGAAAGACAAAGTAGCCGGCTTGCAGCAACAGGTGGGCGGTTTCGTAGCCGATGCCTTTGTTGGCACCCGTGATAAGGGCATATTTCATACTAAGAGGCAAACAGGTGGAACAGCCTTGCCACCTTGGCTCAGCCGTACAAAGGTGCCGGGAGCCTGCTCCTACTCCTAACGAGATTCAACCCGATGTGTATGAAATTCAAACGGCGGCCGATCAAGCAGTTCTTTCGGCACTCGGGCCGCTTCGGGCACGCACGGCGGACGGGGTCATGCCCGTATGCTTTTTGAAAAAATTGTTAAAATACGTGGGGTAGGCAAAGCCCAACGCGTACGCAATGTCGGCGGTGCTCCACTCGGTGGTGGCCAGAAGGGCCTTCGCTTCGTGCACGACGCGCTCGGCAATGAGCCCGGACGTCGTCTGGCCCGTGCACTCGCGCACCGCCCGGTTCAGGTGGTTCACATGGACCGAAAGGTAGCGGGCAAAATCACCCGGCGTGCGCAGCTGCAGCGTGTGGGTGGGCGAGGCGATGGGAAACTGCCGGTTCAACAGTTCCTGAAACAGCGACGCCACGCGGGCAGCAGCATTTGGGTGCTGGTAGTAGGTCGTGGGCGGTGGCAGGTGCAGGGCGTAGTCTAGGACCTGGTGTAAGCACTGGCGCACCACTTGCGGCCGGTACGCGGCCCCGGCCTGCAACTGCTGCACCATCTGCTCAAAGAGCTGACTCAACGCCGCATATTGGGCTGCGTCCACCAAGTAGATAGGGTCGCTGCCAAGCCGGAATAGAGGCGATTCCTGCAAGCGGACGGCAGGGTCGCTCTCGGCCATGAAGCCTTCTGTAAACAGGCACAAATAGCCACCTTGCTCTTCGGAGAGCGGTTCCCAGGAATAGGGAATGAGCGGGTTGGAAAAGACCAGGGCGGGTTGCTCAATCAGCACCCCACGGGTGGCGTAGTTGTAGCGCCCGCGGCCGGTTGTCAGCGAAATCTTATAGTAATCGCGCCGGCCGTAGGCCAACGCCCGGGTGCCGAACTGCTGGCGGGTGTAGACCTGGCACAGACCGGAAACGACGAGGGCGGGCAACTGTTCAAGGGAGCTATCTGCTGGGCTTGTGTTCGACATAGTGGGCGAATTAGCGGGCTTCAACGGCAGAGCCAAAAATACACGCTCTACGTCGTAAGAATGAAGCGAGGGGTAACGCGTAGAGCTACTTTCGATGCGCGTGTTGGACCACCCTATTACCCAAGACCCAGGCTGCCCGAAGCCCCGTTGGACATGGACCTAGTTACGGCTTGGTGCGTCGTGTGCTTAGCCTCGCCAGGGTTGGGCCGGAGGTTTTCCCCTGTTTGTTTAACAGCACCCATTTCTTCCCGACTGCCCACTCCTACCGCTACTAGAATTTATGTACTGCTAGCTTGGGGTGAGCAGTTGACGAGAGCTGTAGGGTTTGTGGTTGACACGTTTCGCAACGGTCCCTCTATCTTCGCCCCACTTGCACGGTAAGTCACCCAGCCGGCTTTGTCTGAAAAGACGAAGTCCCGGCTGCTGTAACAACCGGGACTTCAGGAAGTGGGTGGATCAAGCACCCTTACTCCCAAGCGAAAATGGGTAAACGTGCAAAGGCGAAACCAGCTGGTCAGACTAGTTGGTTCCGCATCTCCCTCGAGCTGCTCAAGGCAGCCCTGGGGGGAGCAGTTCGAGCCGTGATAAGTCACTGGCTCGGGCATCCGTAGGATGACGGCGATCTGGGTTTCGGCCCGGGTCGCCGTTTGTATCTGTACGGGCACTGGTAGTTTTCGGACAACGCAAATATAGCCCCTTTACGGCATTCGCACTAGCGCTGGAGTCTCTGCCTATCCGGAAGACCGTTCGATGCGCACAGCGGTGCAGGAAGGGCATCGGGCATGCAGCTGAGCAATGGCCTCGGGTAGCACCGGGTTGGTGGCAATGGGTCCTTGGTAAAGCGCCAGGCTCCAGGCATTACCCGAGCCGACGGTAGCCTGCAGGAACTCCCGGGCCTTGGCCTTCGTGAAGGCCTCGTCGCTGTAGGGCTCGATCTGGTAGAATTTCACCAGCACGGTGCCCAGGGGAGTATTCTTCAAGCGGAAAGTATGGTCAGCCATGGCACAAAGTACGCGTTGCGGGGTGAAAACCACTACAAAAGCCCATTCGGCGAGGCGTAGACGGTACAATTAAGTATTTGACTGTCAAGGGTTTAATGCCAATTTGTGCCGCGCCCAGTGGCGAAGGGCTTCGTGTTCGCTTTGCTTGTTTCCTTGTTGACGTGCTGCTTTCGATGAATGGGTACTGCCCTTCTAAAAGCCCCTCACCCGCACGTTCAAATATTTGTGACAATTCTTTTTCAATACTTGTTATTTGAGGCGCTTGCAACTCATTGAATTACAGACATTTGGAGCACCTAAAGTTGTAAAAAAGTCGGAATAGGTTGTAAAAAAGTCGGTGAAAGTTGTAAAAAAGTCTGTGGATAAGCAGTTGAAAGTTGTAAAAAAGTCGGTGTGAGATGAATTGAAGTTGTAAAAAAGTCGGTGAAAGTTGCACAAGCATAGTTGCACTACACTTTAACAATACAACTTTTATTGTTAGGTTTGATCCTCAACTATTTATTAGTAGCATGAATCCAGTAACTCTCTGGCAGGATAACGCTCTCACTATTGCCCGTTATGAGATGACGGCTTTGGAGAAAAACATCTTATACATGGTAATGGCTAGCATCCGCAAGGATGATCCGGTAACTACCGTTTACCAAGTGTCGGCCAAAGAATTGATGGCTTTAACTGGGGAGGAAGTAAAGGTTTCCGATATGCAACGGGCTACGAAAAAGCTCATCACGCGCTATTTTGAAACGACCCTGTCTAATGGCGATTTCCTACAGGCTACGTTTGTGGCCTCAGCTCTTTACCGCAAAGGCCAAGGGATCATTGAGCTAGAGCTGAGCCAGAAGGTACGGCCGCTGTATGTGGAACTGAAGGATCGTTTCACTACTCTGCAGCTACACACAGCACTGACCCTGAACAGCAAGTATGCTAAACGCCTGTACGAGCTGTTTTCGATGTACAAGAACCTGCCGGATAAGACCTTCTGCATTGACGTACAGGAACTGAAGCAGCGCCTAGACCTTATCGATGCCAAAACGGGTAAGGACCGCTACGAGAAATGGACTCATTTCAAGAAAGCAGCGCTTGATCCAGCGGAAAAAGAGATCAATGGCAAGGCCGACTTGTCTTTCAGCTACCAACCTATCAAACGAGGCCGTAGCGTGGCTCAAATCGAATTTACGATACGATACCAGCCTAACACACCAATCGTAGCCTACGAGGGCCCGAATGCAGCAGTATTTGGGCGCTTGACGACGCACCTCGGCTTACGCCAGGACCAAGCGCATAAAGTACTCAGTCTGCATCCGCTTGACGGCATCAACAGGCACCTGCACAAGATTCAGCTAAGAATGCTTAACAATGAGCTAGAGAATGTAGGAGCTTATACCGCTAAGATCTTCGGCGTATAGATCCCTACTTGCCGAACATACGTTGCCAAAAAGTCTTTTTTGGCTGTTCCAATATGGGTTCTACTTGGGATGCTTCGCTTGGCTCTGGTAATCGTTTCTGCAACTCCCCTAGCTGCTCATTCTGACGCAGTATAAGCTCCTCAATGTGGCCTATCCGCTGACTATTCACCTGACTAGTCAGCGCGTTTAGCACATCATTCTGTTCCAGTAGCCGGTGCTGCAACTTCTGAATAGTTTGATCTCGCTCAGCAAGTGCGGCCTGCAATCGCACAATCTCCTCTACTTGATCAGGAACTACTAGAGCAGGCAATTGTGGCTCTGGTATATCCGATACTGGTAACTGTCCTGCTGATACAACAGGAGTATACTGTTCCGTAAGAAACTGCAGACTGACTAGATAGGCGTTTCCCTTTGCGGTTTTCTCCGTCCGCACGTGACTAGTCAGCCCATGCTGTTTGACTAGTCGCCGAATCGTCTGTTCAGAACGGCCAAATTGCTTGGCTGCCTCTTTGATCGTCAGAAATTCGTGGGTAGTCAGCGGGGTAGGCTCCATAGTAGGATGAGTAGTCAGAGCCAGCAAACTACGCCTCTATTCGCTAAAACCCTATTTTACATCGTGGACACTGATTAGTCACCGTTACTTATTATTGACTAGTCACTCGCTCACTCCGACTAATCAGACCACAGCAACTAAAACAGGTTGACTAGTCAAGCCAACAAGTATGACTAGTCATTCATGCGTTGCTTGACTAGTCATATCGCACCTATATACTAATGAGCGCGTTATCGATCACACAAGCGTTTCATTTTTACCTACTTTACCTACCTTCTTTTCCTTCACAGCCCAATGCCGACTCTCGTATTGAAGCCAACCGATGCGCAGGACGTTAAACTGCTGCTCAGCCTAGCTCATCGCTTGAGAGTAGAAATCTCGCTCGTGCCCACCCCTGACCCGACGCAACTGGAATCCCGCTTTTTGCCTTGGCGGGTAGTTGGCAATCCAAAGAAACAGGGGAGGAGCTGAATGCCCAGCTGCAGGCAGCGCGTTTGTCTAACCGCGGGGAGGAGAGCTTATAAGTCATAGGCGCGGCCAAAGCATCTAACAGGACCTAATTATTAGTGAAACATCTCTTGCAGCCGGTCACAGACGTCCTGCGCCGTAGCGGTAGGCACTACTCCTAAGCGGCGTACCAGGCGGGTTTTGTCCACGGAGCGGATATGGTCGAGTGCTACCTGACCCTCCTTGCCCTGGAAGGTGCAGTCCACTCGGGAAGGATAGTCGCGCCGGGTGCTGGTCAGCGCGGCAATGGTGACCGTGCGCAGGTAGCGGTTCATCTCGTCGGGAGAGAGCACCACGCAGGGGCGGGTCTTGTTGATTTCGCTGCCCTGGGTCGGGTCCAGGTTCACCAGCCACACCTCGAAGCGCTGCACCGCTACCACTGCCATTCGGTATCCTCAAAGTCGTCAGCAAATCCCTCCAGCAGCTCACCCTCCGGGGCCTGGCCCTGAGCCAGGGCGTGCTGGAAGCGCTCGTCCCAGCCCTGACGGCGAGGCTTTACCACGGGCGTGATGAGCAGGCCCTCGGGCGTGGGCTGCAGGTCCACTTCGCCGGTGAGGTGGTACTGCTGCAGTAACTTCTTGGGCAGCACAATCCCCTGGGAATTGCCTACCCGAATCAGGCGCGTGTTCATAACAGCAAATGTACGTACAATGTAAGTACATTTGCTCGCTGCTGTTGGTTTCACTTGCTAGAAAACAGCCATCTTGGTACCGATAAATCTTCGCTTATCGGTACTAAGTTTTGGGCCCGAAATGCCGGCTCCAGTAAACATAAATCCACTTATCAGACAAAACTACTTACGAGATGGCCTCGTGCTACTATCCCATTCTTAGTACGAGGAGACTTTGCAGTGCTTGTTTACATAGTGCACAAACGCATTGGCAAAGCGGCGGGAGCGTTCTCGTTCGGCCCAATTTATTTCGGTGATGGTATCGTGGGTCTGCATATCCACTTTAAACACGCGATAATTATGAGAGCGTTTAACCAGTTCGCCTTCACAAATAAGTTGAGCAGTTCGCTGATTCACAACTTGATCGGCTGTGTGCGGGTTGTTATCCTGAAGGCAAGCACAGAATGCCGCACCTGCCACCTGCCCATCTTCCATGTTTTGGCACCCTACGACCAGCATGGTTATGGCTGCCAGTGGAAGAAGCGTTCGTGGGATAGGACAGCGGATGGCCATGGGGAAATTGCGGAGAGAAAGTAAAGGATGTTAGTATTTAGAACAGCACTTTACATGTTGTTTTCTAAGGCGGCCTGTCGTTTCAAACTAGACAAAAACAAGAGCTAAAACTTGCGGTTTCTTGATTTGAATATCAGAATATTCGCTAAACATAATGTATGTTCTCGGACCCAACTCGGAAAAGTGACGGTTTTACTCTTTGCCGCCCTGACTTCCAGTTGTGGTACTTTGCTGGGGGAACGAGCCCTACTGTCAACGATTTAAAAAAGGAGGTGTTTATGTTTCTTTGCGGGTATGCCCACTAACTATGTTGCCGTCGGGGCCGTTTGCTTGGCTGGAATTGGCTTAGCGGTCCGTGAACTTTGGAAATGGCGAACTACCCAGCACCTAGGGCAGCAGGGCCTTTCTGCAGCGGCCACCATCCTCGCGGTACAAACCGTCGCTCAACCCAAGGGCGGACCCGTACAGCGGTTGGAAGTCGTCTACCGTACCCACTCCGGCACGCAGTATCGACGCTGGCTTGTGGCAGAGAACAATGCGTCTGAAGAGGAGTATGTGGTCGGGGATGAAGTGGCAATCTGTTATGACGCCCGGCACCCGGACCACTGCGTACTCGAGTCCATTCTAACTGCGCCGTGGTGGGAATCCCCCCTTTACCGGGGGATACTTTTGCTGGGGATTTTCGGCTATTTTCTGTGGCAGGCAGTGTTACACTTGCGCACGTGATGCCCCTTTATAGGGACTGATAAGTGGAGTTTATCAGGGCGGGAGTGCTGGGCTCGATTGAAACGCCTGAGCAGGACCGGGTAGGCTCCGAGCAGCGCCCAGCTGCACCGGCAGTATCACACGGCTGCCCACGTTTCTGGGATGCTCCTGATCTAGATGGAAACCCGACTAGTCTGCTTCTCGCACGAGGGCCACTAACTGTCCGTGGCCGACAATGTGCCCGGGGTGCCCGAAGTAAAAGGTGGTGTGCACGTAACGTTCCGATATTCGGTCGTCCGGGTCGAGGATTACCACCTGTACGCGGACGGGCGCATACGAATCGGCGACGTGCTGAAATTCACACGGCATGCAGTACTCCGGGGTATCCTCCGCCCACACCGATGTGCGGAGTCCGGGGCGTAGCCGGACCTCTGGAAGCGAGCAAGTAAAGTCAAACTCGAGGTCCTTCATGCCAAGGTCAGTTAGGGGTGAAAGGTAAGACGAGCCGGGCAAGAGATGGGTGTTCTACCACGTCTTTGAGCAACGGCAGCTTCAAGCTCAAGAATCAGGACTGATAAGCCGATATTAGCAGGCCCTATCGCCCCTAACCGTAGTGTTGCTCAGCGGGTGGTCGTGGGATGCCGTTTGCCCGCTCATAGAGGCGCTGCACCTGCTTCTGGTTGAACGTGCCTCCTCGGCTGGCCTGAAACCCGGCGGCATTCAGCTCCCGCGCTATTTGGCTGAAGCTAGTACCCTGTCCCCGGCGGGCGAGAATAAGCGCCGTGGCCTTCCGGTTGTGGTCGTTTTCCGCCGCGTTGCGCTGCCGTACTTCCAGCCCCTGCCGCCGCACGTACTCCGTTAGATTCTCCGGCCTCCCCAACTTCACTCCCTTCGTTTTCAAGACCCCCAGGGCGGCTTTGGTGCGACCGGAAATAAGCTTGCGTTCCTGCTCGGCCAGGGCCGCCATAATGTGCAGCGTGAACGGGGTGGCCTCGGGTAAGTCGCAGGCCACGAAGTTGACGCCCGTCTCCATCAGCGTCGCAATAAAGGCCACGTTCCGGCTTAGGCGGTCCAGCTTGGCAATGATGAGCATGGCCCCTTCCTTCTTGGCATAGGCAATGGCCCCGAGCAGCTGCGGGCGCCGGTTCTTCTTCCCCGACTCAATTTCCGTGTACTCGGCCAGCAGCGGGGCCTCCTTTACGTAGGCCAGGACGGTGGTGCGCTGCGCCGCCAGGCCCAGCCCGGACTGTCCTTGCTGGCTGGTCGATACCCGGTAATAGGCCACGTACTGCATTGCTTCCTGGTTGCGGTTGAGCAGGAAGGTAGCCACAAGTAGTCATTTTACAAACGGTCATTTCTAAAATGACTAAGTCACTGGCTTGGCCTATGCAATTTCTGGTTGAACATAATGGTAGCTTCTCAGACCACCCTCGGAATAGTGGTGGGTTTAGCTTCCCTGCATGGAATGATGCGGATGTAGTACTTTGCTAAGGAGTAGACCAACAAATGAACCTGAAATTGCCAATTCAAGATTGGTTAACACAGCTATACTACTTAGCAAACTATGTTTTCTAACAGAGCAACTCGTAACTATCGAAATGACAAAGACATGGTATTAACTAATAAAATTCTTCTTACCTGCACTCTACTGAGTACTCTTTCCTGTCAAAAGAATGATCCCAAACCATATGTGCGAGATTTACCGTCCAAGTTCCGATTTGCTATAGTCGATAATACAGGACAGCCACTGTTGACTAAATCTGACCAAAAAGTGGTGCTTTCTTTCACGCAAAACGGACAGAACAAAGAGATCACAGGCTATCAGTTGATTGCACTACCGACTGATAATCCCCTAAAAGGGTACATCTATTCCTCCCTGGATGCCGCTATGTTCAGTGGCGACAATGGCATTAGAGAGTTCTATGTGAATGTAAATGGCAGAACAGACACCATTTATTTGGAGGTTGAAAAATCTAAGACTGCTAATGCTGCTGGTGGTCTATACACCTACCGCCATGTTAAATTTAACGGGCAAGAAATAGTTGAACAGACTGATATTAGCAGCTACGTATTTAAGCAACAGTAAATAACGGTCTCAAAAGAATACTCTAATAATGTTCATTTGGGACCAGTTCCAACAATAATAATCCCATTTCATGATATCCACAGGGCCTCTCTTACTTACTCGTGCTCGAGTAAGTAAGAGAGGCCCTGTGGATAAAACCCTACTTCTTTGGCTGGTGGAAGAGTTTACGGGTCAGTACAGGGTTGGCCTTATTCAGCCGCAAATACCCCGACACCAGCCAATCACTATTCCTTCGTTCTTGGGCTAGTGAATCCCGGTAGGCTACCGCCAGGTTGGTGACCTGCTGCGCGACCTTATCCCGCTCTGCCTTAGCCTGCCAGGCCTGCACGGTGGCCACCGTCAGCCCCAGCACGAGCACCACGACGCCAAATAAGAGCCGCCAGTCGGTAAACCCCCATACCTGGCCCATAACGGGCACACTCTTGGGGATCCGGTTCACTACCTGCTCCAACCGCTGGGCACCCGTGGCCAGCGTGTTTTCGACCTTTTCCGGGCTCGTCAGGTGGGGCTGTATCTGTTGGGCAACCCCCTCGTAGTTGATCGTGAAGCGCGTGCCCTGCTTGGCCTCCTGTAGCAGCTGCGCCACCTGCGCCTGGCTCACTGGCTGCCCCTGCTCCTGCACCCGTTTACTCAGGGCTTCAATCCCCTTCCGGATAGCGTTGATATCTTCAAAAAGCTCTTGCATAAGTTGTTACTAATAAAATAGATAAGATTACTCGCCGATGCCCAGCCCCCGGTTTCGCTCCTGACCCGTTGTGCGTTCGGGCTGCTGCCGTTGCTTAGCCTGGGCATACTCGGCCGCCAGCTTCGCCAGCGCATAGTCTTGGCCCACTTGCTGTAGGGCCTGGGCCGGCTCCTGGCCCAACTCCCGGGCCTTCGCAAAACCCTTTTCCAGGTTCCCCGCGCTGTACTCGCGTCCGACCTGGCTGCCCTTCACCCGGTGCCCGTCCTGCGCGAACACCACCCCGGCCGGGCTCCCGTCCTTGCGCCGGGTCAGCTCCAGCCCGATACCGCGAGCCTGTAGTGCTTCGCGTAGCTCCTCGAAGCTGCGGGCCTGGCCGGCCGTGTAGCTCAGGGCCCGGCCAATCTCCTGTCGGGCACGGCTCCACTCCGCCGACTGCTCCTCCTTCGGGGTCGTGGCCTTCTGCTGCTTAGGAGTCGGCCCGATCTCACGAGCCTGCTTCCGGCCCACCTGATCCGCCACGATCAGTCCGTACTCCTGCTCGATGCCCTTGCACACGTCCACGCTGCGCGAGCGGATAAACTGGTCGCTCACCGTCTGCCCGTCCAGATCCACCCGATTCACCACCAGGTGCATATGCGGGTGGGCTTTGTCCTGGTGCCGCACCACCGCCCACTGCGTGTTCTCCGGGTCGATCTGCAGACCCTTCAGGTAATCCTGGGCAATGCGGCCCATCACCTCCGGCGTCACCTTCTCCTTTTCCTCGGCCGGGAAGGCCAGCGCCACGTGCAGCACCGCCTTGCCCAAGGTGGGGCGCATGGCCCGCACCGCGTCGAAGTCCGCCGCCATGTGGGCGGCGCTGTCGGTACGCACCCCGTGCGCGGCCAGCACCTCGGCCCCTTTGTCCGGGGTTTTCTCCTGCAGCACGTACCGGCACATGGCCCCGAACGACTGGTTCACCTTCACCTTGCCAATCATGACGCCTCGCCCGTCAGCCGCTTCAACAAGTGGTGCATCTGCCCCAGCACCGTCGTGGCGCCGGTGCGCTGGTCCTGCCCTAGGTGGGCCAGCTTGGTGAGCTGGTTCAGGTTCGCCGCCATGCCGGCCAGCTGCGCTAGCTGCCGGGCTTCCTCGGGCGTCGGTGGGGCCTGCAGCTTGGTAGCTGTTTTCTGTTTGAGCCACACCGACCGCAGCACCTCGCCCTGGCTGAGCCGGTACCGTTCGGCCTCGCGGGTCAGGCGCTCGTGCTCCGCATCGGTGAGCCGCACGCTCACCACGTGGCGCTGCTTGTCGGCCAGCGGGCCGGGCTTGCGTCCGCCTTTACGGGGGCGGTGGGGAGTGGAATTGGCAGGGGTGTTTTCTTCCATATGGGTGGCCCCTGAAGGGGCAAGTGGAGTGAGCCCAACGGGCGAACGGGTTTTGGGGATTGCGCGAAGCGCGATTCACAAAACACATCTTGCGAACAACGCCAGAACGGCCCGGGGCTGCGCCTCAAGGTACGTCCACGCCGGCACATATACAACTGGGCTGGTACGGTTCCTCGTGGCTCAACATCTCGCGAGCTGAACCGTATTATTTTAGTATATTCAAACATGTCTATGTAAAAAGCCATGCGCGTCCCTCCTTTTCACTCTCCTCTGCGCGGTATTGGTTTGGAAGAGGCTTGGCATGACCACAGCGAGTGCCCCATTGGCAAAAGCATTCACCCCCACGACCGCATCCTAGGTACTGGTTGTTCTCTGGCACGCTGCAAATTCTGCGTGCTACTCGACGAGCCATTGAGCAACACCCACACAGATACCCTACTACCCCTGCCCCATTATCCACCCGAGAAAGCCAGAATAAAGACGCTGGTCAACACTTGGTGACTTCGGAGGCTCCTCGGTGTCAGGATGACTGTTCGATGCGCACAGCGGTGCAGGAAGGGCATCGGGCGTGCAGCTGGGCAATGGCCTCGGGTAGCACGGTGTTCGTATCAATGGGGCCTTGGTAGAGCGCCAGGCTCCAGGCATTACCCGAGCCGACGGTGGTCTGCAGGAACTCCCGGGCCTTAGCCTTCGTGAAGGCCTCGTCGCTGTAGGGCTCGATCTGGTAGAACTTCACCAGCACGGTGCCCAGTGGGGTATTCTTCAAGCGGAAAGTATGGTCAGCCATGGCACAAAGTACGCGTAGAGAGCGGAAAACCGCGTCAAACGCCCCTTTTTGGAGGTCTAGGTAGTATAATTAAGTATTTGATTATCAAGTATTTAATGCTATTTTGTGCCGCGCCCAGTGTTGGAAGGCTTCGTGTTTGATTTGCTTGTTTTTGCTGATCGGTAATCCTACTTATCCACACTTTAAAAGCCTTTTTTTGCGCAACACAATTGTGTTTTTCTATTTGTAACCTATTTGTCTATTTGAGAGACTAGCAACCATTTGAATATCAACAGATTCCATGCCACAAACCGAACAGATTATAAGCAAAGCCGAACAGATTATAAGTGAACCCGAACAGATCATAAGTGGAAAATGAGTCTAACCCGAACAGATTATAAGTCTAACCCGAACAGATTATAAGCGAATCCGAACATATCTAACGAAGTGTTTTTTATTAGTGTTCGTCTTTACTAGCTTCGCCCTTGCAATCAAGCTGCTAGCTATGAAGTCTGACCTAGAAGTACGCCAACATAATGCGCTGACTAATGCGCGGTATGAGTACACCGAGACACAATCCAACATCTTTCTAGTGTTGCTCTCGAAGCTGCGGAAGGATGCCCCGGACGCCGTATATCAGATAACGGTCCCCGAAATGGAGAAAGCAACGGGCAGCCAATACAATTACAAGCAGCTGCGCGAATCCACAAAGGAGATGATGAGCCGCGTTCACGAAATAAATACGCTGCACAATGGCCGCGAAGTGTTCCGGCAGCTCGTCTTATTCAAGCGGATTGATTATATCCTTGGGACGGGGGTTATTGAGTTAGAGTTCAACGAGTACGCTACGCAATATCTGTTTGACCTTAAGAATAACTTCACCTCCTTTCAGGTGCAAGCAGCCCTAAGCCTGACTAGTAAGCACGCCAAGCGGATCTACCAGATCTGCAGCCAGTGGAAGGATAAAGGCGAAACCAAGAAAATGGCTATTCTGGACCTGAAGAAAACCCTTAGCCTAGCCGATGACAAAGGCCGTGAAGAGTACACGGAGATTTCAATGTTCAAAAAGAACGTATTAGACGTAGCCGTGAAGCAAATCAATGAGAAAACGGATTTGCTGATTGGTTACAAGCTAGAAAAAGTGGGGCGTGGCTTTAAAAACATTGTCTTCACGGTCAAGCCGCAAGCAGTGGCGCTTCCATTAGCATTCGGGTTGCTGCCGGATGAAGCACCCAGCTTGGCTACTCACCAGGTTGAGAACGCCGGGCGGCTGCTCGCGCAGCTAAGCATTACCACCCCTGCTCTGGTTGAACAGATTCTAGGCAACCCCTCACACGTTGCGGCCTGCAACAAGTTTGCGCATGACTTGAAAACAGGTAGGCATACTAGCGCCCGTTCCCTCTCGGGCCTGCTGCTCACAATGCTTGGCATCAAGAAAGCAACTGCTGGCGGGCCTCTATTTGCCAAGCCCACTAAAGCCAATTAACCTTACTCCTACTTTCCGAACACTCGCTGCCAAAACCCTTTGCGCTCCGGCTCAGCTAGCCGAGCGGCAATGCCCTCGACCATCTGGGTTAGCTGCTCCACCTGCACCTGCAAATCGCGAGGGCTGGCCACCGCTTGTCCGGTCGCCTCCGCTTGGATGAGTTGTCCCTGAGCAAAGCCGCGCACGTCGTCATTTAGGTATTGCCCCAAAGTTTTACCGGCGCGTTCAGCCGCCTTCTCCAGAACAGCCCGGGTTTCCCGCTCTACCCCGCGGATTGACCAGGTAACGGCCGTACTACTGGCTGGTTTCGGCGGCCTCCCTCCCTTCTTTGCTGTCTTACTAGCTGTAAGACGCTCTCCTTCACCACTTTCGCCCTCTGTAGTACTAGTACTGGTTTCAGTAAGACTGATTTCTGGGGCTGTCTTACCATTTTCAGTCTCTGTAAGACCTATTTCAGAATCTGTCTTACTCATTGGAGTTTCTGTCAGACTAGGTTTGGACTGCATAATCAATGTGTCAGACATAATGTGTGACGCATAATTACGCCGAAAACTTTGGTATTACATGGTGTCTTACAGCAGACAAATGGCCTGCTTGCTCTTATTAAAGCCTTTCTTTCAATTTCTTATCCATGAAGCGTTTTCACAGCACATCCCATGAGCGGTAGGTATCAACCTAACCGCACACATGAAGCAACCAAAAAAGCGCTGGGCCTGGACGGCTCGGCAACGGGGACGTTGCCATCACCGGCGCGACCATCGAATCACCTCGCCCGCACCGACCTTTCTGCGGGAGAAATGGCACCAGCACCGGGCCCGCACTCGGCAAGCGCTACACCAAGTGCTGGCCGGCTACGACGAGGGCCACGTAACCTTTCCCTACCAGCCCCGCCACAGTGGGCAGTACGATTGGGCATAAAACAAACCGGCCCGCTACTACAGCGGGCCGGTTCTGTTTAGGATTAGTATTGAAACATCTCCTGCAGCCGATCGCAAACCTCCTGCGCCGTGGTGGTAGGCAGTGCTCCTAAGCGGCGCACCAAACGGGTCTTGTCCACGGAGCGGATGTGGTCGAGCGCGACCTGGCCTTCCTTGCCCTGAAAGGTGCAATCCACCCGGGAAGGGTAGTCACGCCGGGTGCTGGTCAGGGCCGCAATGGTCACCGTGCGTAGGTAGCGGTTCATCTCGTCGGGAGAGAGCACCACGCAGGGGCGGGTCTTGTTGATTTCGCTGCCCTGGGTCGGGTCCAGGTTCACCAGCCACACCTCGAAGCGCTGCACCGCTACCACTGCCA
>NZ_FZNS01000011.1 GCF_900188255.1 Hymenobacter mucosus
TAGCGGTGCACAACGAGGAGCCGTGTGAGGTGAAAGTCTCACGCACGGTTCTGAATTGGCAGCCGGGGGAGCGATTCCCCGGCTGACCATAACCTTATTTCACGCTCTGACGAAGCCAAGGCGCTGGGGTTGCGCATGGGTGAGCCGTACTTTAAGGTAAAGCCACTGTTAATTCAGCACAGCGTTACTGCGCTGTCGTCAAACTACGCTCTGTATGGTGATTTGAGCCGGCGGGTTATGCTCGTGTTGAACCAGTTTGCGCCCGAAGTAGAAGTATACTCAATCGACGAGTCATTTCTAAACCTACAGGGGCTGCGCTACCTAGGCTTCAGTGCCGACCAACTAGCCCATGAAGTGCGGGCAGCAGTACGAGACCAAGTCGGCATACCCGTATGCGTGGGCGTGGCTCCTACAAAAACCTTGGCCAAACTGGCAAACCGATTGGCACGGCATCAGACAACGGGCATAGTAGTGCTGGATTCTCAGGCAAGTAGGACCGCCGCACTAGAAGCTACGCCTATAGCCGACGTCTGGGGTATTGGGCGCCGATTGGCGCCTAGGCTGTTAGAAGAGGGCGTTACTACTGCTGCTCAGCTGGCGGCTTTACCCGAGTCGTGGGTGCGGCGCCAGCTAGGTGGTGTAGTAGGAGTGCGTTTGTGGCGGGAGTTGCGGGGAGAAGCGTGTTTGACCTGGCACCCTACCGATGACGACACCATGGGCCCCACCCGCCACAGTGTCACGTATACTCGCTCCTTTGGACAGGCACAGCGGACGCAAGTTGTGGTGGCCGAGGCTATAGCCACGTTTACAGCCCGCGCGGCCGAGAAGCTACGTCGCCACGAACTTAGTGCGCACCTCCTAACCGTTTTATTAGGAACAGACCGCTTTGCGGCGCACGCGGGTCCCGCAACGCGTACCACCGTAGAGCACCTAGCTTTCGCTACGCAAGATACCAGCGACTTGCTGCGGGCCGCCCGGCGGGGGCTGACGCAGCTTTACCGCCCCGGTGCCGCGTACGTACGTGCGGGCATCTTGCTGAGCGGTCTGGAACCGCAAGGCCAGCCGCAGCTAGACCTGTTTGGGGCTGCCGATCCGGCCCGTCTTGCTCGGCAGCAACAGCTCATGGCAACCTTAGACAGTCTCAACCGAAAGTTTGGCCGGGAAACGGTACGTTATGCCGCTACTAGTCCCGCAGCGGCAGTATGGGCTGGGCGCAGTGCCTTCCGCACACCCGCCTACACCACCAATTGGGATGATCTTTGGCAAGTGCGAGCCAGCTAGGATCAGGTCCCCCGCTTGGGAAGATTACGGCTGTAAAACAACTCGGTGAGTAACGCTGCCTGCTTCCGTAAGTACTTGTACCAAATATAGACCCGGTGCACGCCCACCCAAATCTACGTCAAGGGTAGGACTGGTAACGTGCTTTGTGAGAATGGTTTGACCTACGGAGGAGAGTACGCGCACAGTAGCCTTCGCCGGCAGCGCTAACCGCACAGAACCAGTGGTGGGGTTGGGGTAGGGAAGTGCCATAGCGCGGAGGGCCGCCGGGCGCACCGGCAATACCCGCTGATACTGACTTTGGGCCGCCTGTGCCGACGCTTGCAACTGCGGTAGTGTAGCAGAAGCCAACACCGCAAAAGCTACCACGGTTGAGTCGCCGGGGGCCAAGCGTGGCAAGGCTGCTCCCACCACCTGCGACACATCGGCGCCGCTAGCACCACCAGCTGTGCTATTGTGCGTGCCACTGCTTAGCGCAAGAAATTTCTCGCGGCGGCTGAAGCCGTCGCCTAAATAAATGGGGGCAGTTGGTTGCGCGTGGTTGCTAAGGGAATAAACGCTAGCTCGGCCTCCTACTAGGTGCTTAACGCCAGTGTACAAGAGCGGCTCAACGGGGTCGTACACGTAGCCTACCCGATTAACGGAGTCCCAAGCAGCCGCATTCCGGCCCGCGTTGGATGGCAGGTCCCAGTCCATAAACAAGCCTGCATATACCGGCTTCAGTGTATCAGCGCTGAGGTTCGTGAGATGATACTCTAGAATTACGTAGTCGCGGTGGGGTGCACCGGCCCAGGCGTAAGCCTGTTGTCGCACCCGCATTCCCAAGGTGCGTCCGTTGCTCTCTGTTGGCAGAGAATCTTGGATAGTGCCATATACCTCCTGGCTCGCGCGCATGGGCTGCGTCCGAAAACTAGCCTGCACCAGCGCACGAAAGTCGGTGTTGTTCCCACCGCGCGTGTTCCGGACGTTATCAGAAACGCGAGTAGCAGTGGAAGCGAGAAGCAAGCCGCCTTCAAAAAGCAGAAAAGGACTATCCTTATAGCTTACTCCTTCCCCAATATCGGAGCCTAATCCATCATAAGCTATGTTGCCGCGGCTAGTAAGAGTCAGGTGCAAGTCGTTGGCATCTAGGACTACGTAGCCTGGGTTGAGCAACAGGGTTTCGTACTGGTCTTCCTGATACCCCGTAGCAGCATCCTCTAAATGGTAACGCACTACGGCGCGGGTGTTCAGAGGGGTTCCGCTAGCCACTGTTAGCCGAAAGGGTGTAGCTATGTTGCTGGTGCGTTGCAGGGTAGCAAGAGCCCCGGCCACGAAGCTGCCTTGCTGCACCGTAAGGTAGGACGACAACGACGTAAGCGTGACGGTGAGGCCAGCTACTGGCTGCAACAAGTTCTTGACGTGTGCCACAAGGCGTATAGTATCGCGTGGCTGCCAGGCCGCGCGTGCGGGCTGAAACACGCTGCTTACTACCCGAGCCGAGTGCCGATCGGTGAGAGCTACTGCCCGGTACACGTTTAGGCGGCCCGAACCGAGTTTGCCCGCGTACGGCTCGTTGCCAGCAAGCTGATAGATGTTATCGGTAGTTTGGCGGAGTTGAGCGGCTACTTGCTCGGCTGTAAACTGAGGAAAGCGCACCCGTACCAAGGCCGCTGCGCCGGCCACCAAGGGAGAAGAAAAGGAGGAGCCCCCTACCGGGTAGTAGTCCGAGTCATTGTTACCAAGGGTAGTTAGAACCTGCTGGCCTGGTGCTGAAAGGTCGATGCGTCGGCTATAAGTGTTGCTGGAACCCTTCAGGTCGTTGGGCTCTAAGGCTGCTACCGAGAGCACGTGGTCGTAGCTGGCTGGGTAGAAGTCTAGCTCGGCGTTGGTGTTGCCGGCGGCGGCTACAACTACCACGTCGTGGTTGACGGCCGCGTAGTTGATTACTTCCTGCTCGAAGCGGGAGCGGCCCCCTACGCCCCCCCACGAAAGATTGATAACCTGGCAGCCGTGGTCGGCAGCGTATACAATGGCCTCGTAGCCCCCAAAGCTGCCCGCAGGTGTACTGGGATAAATTTTCAGAGGTAGAAACCGACAGCTAAACCCTACCCCCGCAATACCCCGACCATTATCGGCGGCGCCAGCGGCACAGCCCGCTACCAAGATACCGTGTACGCTATTAACCTCCCGGGTAGGGTCGTTATCATTATCGGCAAAGTCCCAGCCGTGGTAGTTGTCTACGTAGCCGTCTTTGTCATTGTCCACACCGTCGATGGGGTCGAGGCGGTTGCGCTGAATCTGAGTGGTAAGGTCTTCGTGCGTGAGGCGCGTACCACCGTCCACAATGCCAATTACCATGCTCGTATCGCCCTTCGTAATATCCCAGGCTCGGTACGCCCGGATGTTCTTCAGATGGTACTGACGATACGCCGCGGTAGAATCGGCCAGGGGGTCGTTGGGCTGGTGGAGGGGTTGCCGAGCATAGCGGGGTTCAGCATACTCCACCACGCCGGTCTGCAGCAGTAGGTGGCAGGCTTTGGCGGGTGTAAGGGCTTTGTCATACTCTACTTGGTAGAGCAGGCGCAAATCCACCATATCGGTACGCTTGGGATTAGGCGCTGAGGCCCGCGGGAACTTTTGCACTACCGCCGTGGCACCTATGCGGTGCAGGGCAGCCTGCAATGTTGGCACTGCTACGTCATTGGCACTCGCAACGGATGCATACCCCCACTTCAGCCGAAAAATTAGCCGCCCAGGTTCTACCGTAGTGCCCAGAGTAGCCAAAGGCGCAAGCTGAGCTTTGGTAGAAGTAGTGTGCAGCATGACTGCCAGTAAGCACAAGAGTAAAAAGCGGGGTAGCGGTAGCATCATAAAAGGAAAATATCACGGAAGATATCCAGCTACGTAAATTTAACTATTCTGAGTTTGGTAAAAGCTAAAATTTCGGCAAAAGGGTAGTATGTCTGGGTCAGTAGCCGATTATTCGTGAACAAGGCTAAGGAGCCTGGAGTAAAAAATAACAAGGGCTCCATGCACAGCATGGAGCCCTTGTTATATGGCTAACTAAAGAAATAAGCCTATTTTGGCTTGCTGTACTTATATCTTTTAGGGGCATTTACCATGCGGAACTTATGGGGGTCCCTGGCATTCATGTCCAGGCCCAAACCAATGGGGCTACGATTTTTCTTAAAACTGGATTTATCGTTGTGTCGCTTGGTAGATTCCGTGGCACCGGTTGAGTAGCGGCGGGGGCGCTCCATAAGTTGATCTTCGCCGGAGCAGGAGGCGCCTGCCAGCAGAAGCGCGAAAGCTGAAAGTGGTAGCAAGAGTTTCATAGTAGTACTGCAAAAGGTGGGTAGAACTGCGCTGAGCTTCTAAAGCGGAGCTACTTGCCTGTGTACTAAGGTGAACCCGAAAAGGATTCAGAAACTGCTATAAACTTCTTATTCTACAAACTCATCAACTCCCGGAATCGGACTGACTGCTGGCGCGAGACTTCCACCTCAGGCCCATCGCGCAGCTGAATCTTGAGCGTATTGCTAAACCAGGGTTCAATACCGGCAATCCATTTCAGGTTGATAATCTGTTGGCGGTTGGCTCGGAAGAATACGCGCGGGTCGAGGCGCTGCTCCAAGTGCTGCAACGTGCGCGGAACCAACGGCCGGTATTGGTTGAAGTACACCTGAGTGTAGCTGCCGTTTATTTCGAATAGCTTAATGTCGGCTAGGCGCACAAACCAGCACTTTTCGCCTTCCTTCACAAACACCTGATCCTGCTCGGATAGTAACGTGGGAGGGGCCTCATCCGCTACGGGCGTAACGGTTGCTGGCTCGGGTAGTAGAGAAGGAGCCAACTGAGCGCGGGCTTTTTCCAGAGCTGCGGCCAAGCGGTTTTCCTGCACTGGTTTGAGTAAGTAGTCAAGAGCGTTTACTTCGAAAGCACGCAGGGCATATTCATCGTAGGCCGTAGTAAAAATGACGTGCGGCGCTACTTCCAGGGAGGCCAGCAGCTCGAACCCACTCTGCCCCGGCATGTGAATATCTAGAAACAGCAGATCGGGGCGTAGCTCCGGTATGCGGCTGCGGGCTTCTTCGGCGTGGCGCGCTTCGCCTGCAATATGTACGTCTGGGTGTGCTTGGAGCAGGTGGCGCAGTTCGGTGCGGGCTAAGCGCGAGTCGTCAACGAGTAAGACGTTCATCAACCTAATAATAACTAACGGTAAGCGGAAAGAGCAGCGGGTAGGGCAGGGGCGGGAATATGGGCGGCTACGGGCAGATGCAAAGTGGCTTGCACAGTATCAGGGTCCTGCGGATCATTGTCGATGTGCAGCGTAGCGGCAGCGCCGTGCAGAAGCGTCAGCCGCTCGCGGGCATTGCGCAGGCCTACCCCTTCGTGGCCAGGCTTAGGCTGGTAGTGGCCGGTGTTGCGCACCACAATGTGCAGCTGTTCGCCGGCCGCGTTTGGCTGGGCCGTGAGCTGAATGTAACCACCGGCTGGGCGCGGTGCAATGCCGTGCTTAATGGCATTTTCCACTAGCAGTTGCAGGGTCATGGGCGGAATAAGTACTGGCAGGGCCGCTGGGTCTACATCGAGCGAATAAGAAAGGCGTTCTTCCAGTTGAAGTGCTTCTAGCTGGAGGTAGTGCTCCACAATTTCTAACTCCCGACTCAGGGGAACCCGCTCAGCGCTGTTTAGCTGAATGGAGTAGCGAAGCAAGTCGGAGAGGTGAGTTATCATGTCTCGGGCGCGGCTTGGGTCTTCCATCACCAGCGCCCTGATGTTGTTGAGCCCATTGAACATAAAGTGCGGATTGATTTGGGCCTTAAGGGTACGCATCTCCGCTTCCTGCACCGCCGCGGCCAGCTTCCACTTGTCTACTTCGGCCTGCTTGTAGCTGCGCAGGTAGTGCCAGCCGAAGTAGAAGCCCTCCCACAGCCACAGTACAAAATTTACGTTCAGGGTGTAACCAATAAACTCGGCCCAGCCGTGGGGCTTGCCGTCGCCGGAGGGTTTTATTACCCAAACCAATAGGGCCCAGATAATAACTTGGCTGCCCACCGACAATGTCAGGTTGGTAATCAACAACCGGCCCAGTAAGGGCAGTGGAGGTAGCTGCTCCCACTCATTGGCCCGAATGAGGTAGCGCAGCCAGTGGCTCATGCCCATCATGGGCACCACAACGGTAGCAACAAGCAGCAAGTGCTCAGCAGGAGGCCGGCCCGACCCGGACGTGACAGCCAGCATAAAGCCGGCATACAGTAGCCAGCCTACTAGTTGCACCCGCCAGTACAGGCGGCTTGGGGCGGGCACGGAGGCGTAAAGAGCCATACGAGAGCAGACTAAGGAAATAAGCGGAGGCAATACTAGTCCACGGCAGCCGAATAGGCCTTCTTTTGGCGGTGGTAATATAAAAGGAGCAACGCGCCCAGCACTAGTAGTGCACAAACTATAAATACCGGAATCAGATACAGGGTAGATCCTGTGGTGCGCAGGCCCAGCACTAAGCAGCCTACCGAGATAACGCCCGCCATAATGGCAAAGGGAGGTGCATTGTAGAACCACGCATACGGGAAAAAGTGGGCCCCGGTGATAATGCCGTAGGTCATGATAAAGTACTGTGGGTGCTTGCTATAGATAAAGATCAAAAAGGGGAAATAGAAAAGCTGGGCAAAGTTCAGCCACAGGCCCAGGGGCTGCAGCGGGTTGTGGGGAAGCACCCAGGTAGTGCGAAAAACTTTGGACAGCACCCAAGCCAGGGGCAGCGTTGCGGCGCCCACGAAGAACGTGATGAACCCGTTGCGGGCCGGTGAGTTCGGAAGCGTCCAAACCAGCGCAATGGCGGTCCAGACCAAGCTGGCGGATACAATAAAATCAAGTCCGTTTTTGGCCTTCACGGATAGCTCGAGGCGGAGGGTGGCGAAGTCCTGGGGTAGAGGCATGACTAGCGGTAGCTGGCTTTCTTCTGGCAAGGGAAAGGAATGATACGATGGGGCGCAGTGCGGTAAGCGGTAGTTCCTCCGGGGAAGATGGCCCGGAAGAACTACATGTCTTACTTCTTCGCCACGGCATATTGCTGCAGAAAAGCATCCGTGTTAGCAAAAAACCACTGCGTGTCATCCCACATCAGGAAGTGGCGACCAGCCTCCGACATTTCGATGCGGTGCTGGGGTAGTTTGGCGTACTGCTGCGCAAAAATGGCCTTGGTGCTTTCCTTAGTCGAGCCGTACGCTTTGTAAGCTGCCCAAGCCCCTAGCACCAGCACCGGCTGCTGAATACGGCTGATGTCTTGGCGCAGATCGGTGGTGTAGAGGTCGTACATGGCCTGCCCAACGGTAGCCGGGTCTGATGCCTGCGACCAGCGGGTAGCTTGGCTGATGCGAGCGGTATCCGTCATCAGAGAAGCCGACATTTGGCGGGCAACCGCAACGGGCATCTTTCCGTGGCCTACTTGCTGGCGCATGCCCTCCGCCATGGGTTTTGCCTGCTCGGCGGTTAAAGTAGGGTTTTGCACGGCCGCCAGGAAAGGCAACGAGTCCACGATTACCAGGGGGCCAACCGCCCCGGGTTGGGTAGTGCTCATCCATAAGCCCAAGAAGCCGCCCAGGCTGTGGCCTACTACTACGGGCTTCGTGAGCTGCTGCGTTTTGATGTAGCTAAGCAGTTGGTCGCGCACTTGCTGCAAAAACTGCTGGGTAGTGGCCGGTGCAGCCGATCCACCAAACCCCGCCAGCGACACTACGTGGCATTGGTACTGCTTTTGGTACCGGGCTACCGTTTCGTCCCACACGGCACCAGGACAGGTCAGGCCGGGAATCAGCAGCATGGGGCGGCCTTTGCCTACTACCTGCACCGTGAAGAGTGGGTGGGCAGTGGGGGTGCTGGCGGCAACTGCTGGCTGAGTAGCCACTGCGGCGGAAGCAGAAACGGTAGCGCCGGTGAGCAGCAGAGCAGTACAGAATGCGCGGAGAGTGGAGGTTACGTTCATCGGAGTAGGGTAGAGGTTGGGGTGAATGATGAATCAAACCTAGCATCCCACTACCCTAAGCAAAACCACTTTTCAGGGAACGGTAAATTCGCCGGCCGAACTGTCGTAACCTCCTCCCGACTGGTAGCCCCACCGTGGCGGCCGGCAACGAAAAAGCCCGGCCAGTGGCCGGGCTCATGCAATCAGGAACAACAACTCAATGGCAACCCGGTGCACGGGCAAGTACTACTGAGTATGTGCGAAGAAGCTAGATGATGTTGCGTAAATCGTTGCGTAGGTTCTCAATGCCGTGCCAAATCTCGCCCCAGGTGCTGCGGTCCGAATCGGAGGAGTCGGTTTTAGAATCGCTCGATTCGCTGAGGCGGGCGGCCAGCTTGGACCGCTTCACTTCCAAGGCGGCCGCGTGCTGAAGGTAGGTGTTATGAGAAGCCGCAGTGGTAGCGTTGGCGCGGTTATGTAAGGTCTGAATCTTTGCGTCCAGTTCCTCCAGTGCTTGGCGCAGGGAGTCGGCAGATAAGTGTTCTGGCACGCGAACGTGCTCGGGGGAAGGCGTAGTAGACATAGCGGGCAGCGGAAAGATGGTGGAGGAGGGCAGCTGCGAAGCATGCGCTGCTGCTCTGGTAGAATACTGCTTTCGGGCGGGAAAGGATGCATGCCAGCCCATCTACTCTCCGTGCCTGCGTTGGTTTGCGTGCGCCAAGCGCTATACTAGCATTACTAAATAAGCTCCTTTGCCCAAGCCTGCCTCACCACTGCAGCGGCACCCCCAGCTCCCGCGCTAGCGGCGCGGCGGCTGAGGCATACAGCAATTGTAGTAGCTCATTGGCCGCGGGGGCCAGTTCCACAGCGTAGTCTTCATGGAGCTTGGCGGCTTGCTTAAGAGCTTCGTGGGTGCGGCGGGCCAAGTGCTGCAACAGGGGCTGGGTGGGGCCGTGCAAGCGGCTCACCGCCTCGGGCTGGTGGCGCAGTACATTAAGCAGCAGCCGTAGCGTTAGCTCTACTTCACCAAAGGCGTCGCCCGTGATGCGGGTATGGTAGGCCAAGCGGGCCTGCAACTGGCGTACTACCACCAGCAGGTCGTTGGGGGTTTGGTGGTAGCCGCGCACCGGGTCATCTACCTGGGTACGTAAGCGTAAGCGCCGGTCTTCTAATGCATCTTCGCCTTCCAAAAGGCGGAAGCTAAGTTGCTCCATCAACACCGCGTCTTGGGCTACTAAACGGCTAAGAAGCTGATCTTTTTCTTTCTGGGGGAGGGCAAGAAGGGCTTTGCGAAGGTCGGGGGTAAGGGTAGGCATGGGGCAGAAGTTGTGCTGTAAGCTACAATAAGAAGCCTACACCCAGTTCCGCCGTAGGGCAGCTACCTCAAACTCCAAGCGCTGGTAGGGTATCGTGCTACAGCTTCTGCCACGATACCCTACCAGCGCCTGACGCTTGTAAGACAGCTACTGAGGGCTAGCTGCGCTTCTTGGTTTTCTTGGTAGCCTCACTTGCCTTGGCGGCGTAGGCCACGCGGTAGATGACACCGTTGTCGTCGTCAGATACCAGCAACGAGCCGTCGGAGGCTTGCACAATACTGCAAGGCCGCCCAAATTCCGATTTGTCGTTTTCTACCAGCCAGCCGGTCACAAAGTCCTCAAACTGCTGAGCCTTGCCTTGCTCGTCGAAGTGTACACGTACAATCTTATAGCCCGAGGGCTGAGCCCGGTTCCAAGAGCCGTGCATGGTTACGAAGGCGTCGTTGCGGTACTGCTGCGGAAACTGTTGGCCCCGGTTGAAAACCATGCCCAGAGGCGCAGAGTGGGCTTTATATAGGAGTAGGGGCCGCACCGCTTTGGCGTCAAACTGCTCGTAAGAGTCGCCCGACTTGGGCTTGTTAGCGGGGTAAGGCTTGCCATCGGCAATGATGGAAGGCCAGCCGTAGTGCCCTCCTTCTTTAATCTGGTTGAATTCTTCCTGCTGATCTTCGTCCCCCAGCCAATCAATACCGTGGTCGAGGCCGTAGAGCTGCTTCGTGGTAGGGTGCCAGTCGAACCCAATGGTGTTGCGCAAGCCCTGGGCATACACGCGGCGGCCCGAGCCATCGGTATTCACTTGCAAAAGGGTTGCATTCTCGGGGTTGTCTTCATCGCAGGCGTTGCACGTGCTACCGACTGATAGATAAAGCTTGCCGTCGGGCCCGAAACCCAGGGTGCGGTTAGCATGCTGGCCAGCGTCGGGAAGGTCGTTGTACAGCATCTTCAGCTCGCCCAGGGTGCCGTCGGGCCGCACGTCGGCTACGTATAGCTCCCGGATAGCCGCCATGTAAAGCTTGCCATCCTTTAGGGCTAGGCCATGCAGGTGGGGCTTCTGAGCTACTTGCTGCATTACTTCAGCCTTGCCGTCCTTGTTGGCATCGCGCACCAAGGTCACAGTACCCTTCACCCGGTTAGAGACATACACGTCCCCATTGCTGGACACTGCCAGCATGCGGGGCATGTCGAGTCCCTCGGCGTATTTGCTGATGGTAAAGCCAACTGGTGCTTTAAGGCTAGCTATTCGCTCGGGCGTAGCGGGCAGTTTGTTGGGCAGGTAGATGTTGCCCGTCATGTGGAAAGGGGTAGCCGCAGGTGGCACGTTTTGGGCCGTGGCAGTGAGCCCAGCCACTAAAGCAGCAGCAAAGGGTAGAAGTAGTTTGGGAAACATTGCACAGGTGAATAGTTGTGCTTGGTTCAACTCTAATCCATCCATTGAGGTTGCGTTACTATCCGCTTCGTCCCGCCTGCTTGTGCCCTATAAGGTCGAGGCAAATTATTCTGGTACCTGTAGCTGCTAGGCGTGGTCGAGCTACGGGTATAAAACCTCTGTTGCCGGTTGCGGCGGCTCCCCAACGGGCAGCCATCCACAACCGGCAACAGAGGTTTTTGCTACTAGGGTAGGAAATACGTTACACGTTCTCCGTTTGCAGCAATGCAGGGAAGGTTCTCAACAAAATGTTGATGTCCTTCTTAAAGGAGTAGTTAGTAGCATATTCCACGTCCAGTGCTTTGCGCTCTTCGGCCGACATATCGCCTTTGCCGCGCTTGCTTACCTGCCACAAACCCGTAATGCCGGCCGGTGCCAAGAAACGCGTCACAAACTCGTCGGTCGTTAGTTTTTCAGCCTCGTATACGGGCAGCGGGCGGTTGCCCACAAGCGACATATCTCCCATCAGCACATTGAAAAGCTGGGGTAGCTCGTCGATACTGGTGTTGCGGATAAACATGCCAATGCGCGTAATGCGGGGGTCGTTGGCAATTTTGATGAATGTAGCGCCTTCCTGGGCCTTTTTGCTGAGCTGATATTGCTTTTCGCAAATCAGGTTGCCGCTCTTGTCAATCAAACGGTCGGGGCAGGTGCCGGCAGCGGCCCCGCAGCAAGGGCATACATCGGCAGCATGTAGGGCCTCCGAGGAAGTAGCTGCCGCCTGGTATTGGTTAAGGTCTTTGATAGAAGACAGCATCTGGTCGGCATCCTGACGCATGGAGCGAAACTTCCAGAATCGGAACTTACGGTAGCCGGTACCTATGCGGTAGGAGTAGTACAACACGGGCCCCTTGGACTCTAGCTTAATAAGTAAGGCCACTACCAAAAACAAAGGCAGCAAGGCTAGCAAGATGAGGCCAGAAACCACGATATCAAAAATGCGCTTGCTTACGGGCATCTTAAACCGCTGAATGCTCGGTTTAGTGGTCCGCTTCACTTTTTTGGCCCGACGGCGCATCAGTGGCCGCCAGTTGGGCAGCAAAGGCTGAGGGGTGTTCCCGGGAGTGTAAATAGTAGGGGCTGAAGCATTCATGACAAGGCGGATGTTAGTAGGTGTTGACCATCGGAAACCGGGAATTTTGGAAAGAAGGAGGTCAGGAATGGTGGGGTAGTGAAAGCAGAGCGAGAAAACAGAACAGGTTGCAACGGCAAGAGCATAGGCTCAGTAAGAATCAGCAGAGTAGCTTAGGCTACGTGGTGGGAAGTTGGCAACAAAAGCAGTGCCGACATACGCAGTTAGGGTGAAATAGGTGTTATCAAATATTTATTTGTGTTATTTTGTTTAGAAAAAAGTCTTTTTTCCGCGCAAACTCACACAAAGACCTCAGACAGCTAGTACAGCTATCCGAGAGCGGTGGGATATGGGAGAGGTAGGACGGCCGCCACCATACGAATTGGACCGCGTAGCATCAACTAGCAGACCCAAAGTGGCGTGCTACTACATACTAGTGGGATAGATGAGTAGCAAGTAAAATTTACGTAATCAGGCAGTTAGATGGGAGGATGCCTGCGGGATAGGTAAGCGGAGCGAGAACTAGGTCGGCTTCTGGGTTTAACGTGCGGCAACTCATGTTACGGGAGTTACGATACCATGGCGCTTGTCTCTGTTGTCAGCGGGTAATACGACTGTGTGGAACTGATGTTACAATTCGGTGTAAAAATATCCTTTAATTCAGTGTTTTGAAAGCCACGGTAGACGAAAGATAATATGATAAAATATATATATACTTTAGTTAACAAAATAATCAAATGCCAGTAATATAGTGATATGCAATAACTTGCCTGAACGCTATGAGAGCAGGTTCAGTAGATAAATGCGCTGTATTACCATATAAAATTATTTTCTTCCTATTTCGGGAATAGATGAATTTGAGGCCAAAACGCTCTAGTGAGGGCGTGAACCTAGCCTTGGAGCTGGCGGGTGAAAGCTCCTGCTGTACGCTCGGTGATGGCGCTCAACATATTCAACAAAGAGCTGTGCAGGTTAGCATCAGTGGGTGAGCGTAAGCTCTTTTCTAGCTGCTTAAGGCACTGAGTTGCTTCCTCCATCTGTAAGCTACCATACGTTGATTTCAGACTGTGCGTCAGCAGGGCCGCCGCCTTGGAATTGGCTTGGCTTAGTGCTTCCCGAAGCTGCTGCAACTGGGCCGGTACAGTATCCACAAACAACTGCTGCATCTTCCGAATAAACTCTGCGTCATGCGCTAAGCGACCGAGCTGTGAAAAGTTGTAAGCCGGGGCCGTGGTTGGGGTAGGAGCGGGAGTAGCGGAAGGCACCGTACGGCCAGAATGCGTAGCCACCAGCCGATACAAATCGGCCTCGTGGTAGGGCTTGGTAAGATAGGCAGTGAAGCCCTGCTGGGGGTAGCTCTCCACTTCTTCCCGCATTGCGTTGGCTGTGAGGGCTATGATGGGCGCGTGGCGGTTGGGGTTGGGCGTATTACGTAGGTAGGCCACCGCCTCAATGCCCGTGAGGCGCGGCATCTGGATGTCCATCAAAATCAGGTCGTAGGGCTTGGTGCTGGCTAACTCCAGGGCTTCCTCGCCGTCGTGGGCTACGTCTACCACTACATCCCAGGAGTGAAGCATAGAGGTTGCCAGCAGCTTGTTTACGGAGTTGTCTTCAGCTAGCAGCACGTGCAGGCCCGGCAGCAAGCCTGGGTCCAGCATTGGCACAGCCGATAGCAAGGAGGCCTCATCAGTAACGGGGTAGGTCAGCGTGAAGTGAAAGCAGCTCCCTTCGCCGGGCCGGCTTTCCAACCAAATGCGGCCGCCCTGTAACTCAAGCAGGCTTTTGCAGATAGACAAACCCAGCCCCGTACCTCCATAAACCCGAGAGGTACTGCTGGTAGCCTGGCGGAAGGCCCGGAAAATCTTCTCCGACTGCTCGAAGCTAATGCCAATGCCCGTGTCCGTCACGCTGAAGGTAAGCTGTACCAGGGGCTCATCTGGCTCTTGGTACGCCTCCACGGCAACTTCTACCTGCCCCGTATTGGTAAATTTAATAGCATTAGTCACCAGGTTCAGGAGTACTTGCCGCAGCCGGAAAGGGTCGCCGAGCACGGGCGGAATAGCCGAATCGGGAAAACGTGTACGCAGGGAGAGGCCTTTTTCCCGCGCCAGTACTTCCAGCGACCGAGCCGTGTCCCGTACGGTAGTAGTCACGTCGAAGGGTAATACTTCAAAGTCGATTTTCCCCAACTCAATCTTCGTAAAGTCGAGGATGTCGTTGATGACTGACAGCAAATTCTCGGCCGTGGAGATAATAATATCCAGCTGCTCTTGCTGAGGGTCAGGTAAATAGCCCTTACGCATAAGGCGCGACAAGCCCAGAATCCCATTCATAGGCGTCCGAATCTCATGACTCATGTTGGCAAGGAAGGCCTGCTGGTTTTTAGCTGCTTCTTCCGCTGCGGTGCAGGCTTGCTGCGCCCGCCGGACCTCAAGGGCTTGCATAGCCTGCTGGGCCAGAAGCTGCAGGAAGATCTGCTGAGGCCCCGTTAGGTGGCGTGGCCTGCTATCAAATACGCACAGGGCGCCAATGGCATGCCCATTGGGCGTCACGATAGGGTAGCCCGCGTAGAAGCGCACTTTGGGCCGCTGCTCTACCAGCGGGTTGTGCCGAAACAGAGGGTGAACCGTGGCATCTTCCACCATGAAAAGGCCATCCATCTGAATAGTTTGCCCACAGAAGGAAGCCGCCCGGTGCAGCTCCGGTAGGAGCACGCCCGTTTTAGCTTTGACCCACTGCCGGTTTTCGTCGATGAAGCTAAGGCAGGCTGATGGAACCCCGCACAGCTCGGCTGCTTGGCGTACTATATCGTCAAAGGCTGGCTCGGTATCGGAGTCCAGAATGCCATACGCCAGGAGTTCGGCTAAGCGTTCCTGCTCCCGTTCGTGGGACTTGTACGAGGGCAACCGGAAGGATGAAAACGTGGCCGGAGTGCGGGTGAGGGTGCTGGTTTCCATGGAAGACGCAGTTATTCGGTGGTCGCGTAAGTGCACAGTATGTACCTGGGCGCCTAATAGTGTCTGCGGGTGGGACTGCGGAAGGTGCGGAACAGGAATACTACGCTATAATCTTTTAATAGTCAAGTATTGTTATATATATAACTAATAGTTAATGAGGTACTTGGTTGTTCTGCCCTGTTGAGTTTAGGAGGTACAGCGTAGTACGGATGCCCGCGGCCTCAACAACCGTGCGCAAATTCTATTTGTGGTACGCTTGGCTAAAACTATTCTTAAAGTAATAACGGGTATAAGATAGCAACTATAATGTTTTAATTAATATTGGTTACTTTATATAATTATGGCGTATAGGATGCGTGCAATAGCTAATGTATTCAGCATTAGGAGTATAAAGAATAATATATTTTTTAGTAACCTACTTGGTAGTTGACTACAAACTGGGGCCTTGAAGCTGAAGTACAGCGCGGACACTACAGTTGCTGAAGAAAGGAATCTTGAGTAAAAATGCGCCGCCGGCAACGACAAAGGCCAAAGCCACGTCTCTACCGGGGCAACGTTACTTCTGATGTCATACAAGTACCCAACCCTACTGCCCTTGTTAGGGCTGTTCCCTTGGTCCGCTCTGGGCCAAAACCTCACCAACCCCAGCCCCGATACCACCCGCGCCGTGGCTCTACCCGAGGCCACCGTAACGGGCTACGGCCAGCAACTGCCGCTACGTCGGACGGCGGCGGCCGTGGGCGTTATCGACGCGAGTATCTTTGCGCGGTTTCCGCAGAATGCTCTTACGCAAGCAGTCAACACACTGCCTGGGGTGCGGCTAGAGGAGCGCGCCACGGCTAGCTACCGCCTCAGTGTGCGCGGTAGCACGCTACGCTCGCCTTTTGGTGTGCGCAACGTAAAAGTGTACTACCAAGGCATTCCTTTCACGGATGCAAGCGGTAGCACGGCCCTCAACTTGCTTGATCCTGCGCAGCTAGGTCGGCTAGAAGTGCTGAAGGGACCAGCGGCCAGTGTATACGGGGCCGGTACTGGTGGGGCAGTGCTGTTACAGAACTACCGTCCTGTTCCGGGGCAGGCCAGTGCCAGCGTGGCCTTCACCGCGGGAAGCTACGGATTGCGCCGCACCTCAGTAGTAGCCGATGTGGCAACGGCCACCGGCTACCTCCGGGCTCAGTACGCCCGTCAAACGCTCGACGGCTACCGCCAGCAGAGTGCCCTGCGCCGGGATGTGCTGGCCCTGGACGGAGAGTTTCAGCCTACCGCTAACCAAACGGTGGCGTTGCACGGCTTGTACTCCGATATAAATTACCAACTGCCTGGGGGCCTCACACGAGCCCAGTACGAAGCCAACCCGCGGCAGGCGCGCCCAGGTACGGCCACCAGCCCCGGTACTGTAGCACAGCGGGCGTACTACGCCTCTCGTACCCTGCTGTTGGGCGGCACGCACGAGGTGCGCTTTACCCCGCGCCTAAGCACGCACACTACCTTATATGGTACGGGTAGCGTGATTCGGACTCCGTATTTGGTGGACTTCGAGCGTAACACCCGTTTGGAAGGCGGCGGACGTACCGCTCTGCGCTACCGCACCAGCTTGGCCAGTCGCACCTTGCGCTTGCAGGCAGGGGCCGAGGCTCAAACGGGATTTACCAGTGGCCGCAGCTATCAGAATGTGGGCGGCAACCCGGGAGCATTGCGCTACGACGACGAAATTCGTGCTACCACGGGCTTTCTGTTTGCGCAAGCTGATTATGAGTTGCCAGCTGGCTTTCTGCTGACAGCGGGAGCTAGCTACAACCGGCTACGCTACCGCATTGCTCGCCTCTCCGACGCCAACAGGCGCCCTCAGGACTACGAACTGGCGCGTGATTTTCGGCCAGAAGTGTCGCCACGGGTAGCGCTGCTGAAAGAACTGACGCCGCAGGTGTCGGTGTACGGAAGCGTAAGCACAGGCTTCTCGCCGCCCACTACCGAAGAAATCCGGCCTTCGGATGGAAGCCTAAACCGCGACCTGCAAGCTGAGCGGGGCACTAACTACGAGGTGGGCGCACGCGGAACCTTGTGGCAAGAGCGTCTTCGCTTTGATATTGCCGCGTATAATTTCCGTCTTCGGCAAACCATTACTACCTATACTACCGACCAAGGAACTAGCCTATTCCGTAATGCTGGCGGCACGCGGCAGCGCGGCTTAGAGGCAGCCCTGAGCGGGTGGCTCTGGCGGCCCGAGGCAGTAACCCCGGTAAGCACTACCAACATCCCAGTAGTGGGCGCTGGCCTGCGGGCGTGGGCTAGCTACAGCTACAATCATTATCGGTTTGCTGACTACCAGAGTGGGGGCCAGGACTACAGCGGCAACCGGCTGACGGGCACGGCTCCGCATACTCTCACAGCGGGACTGGATTTCAGTGAGCACCTTGGCTTCTACTTAAATCCCACGGTGAACCATCAGGCACGCCTACCACTCAATGATGCCAATACCGAATACGCCGCCGGCTACTGGACCTTTGGAAGCCGGGCGGGCTGGCGCCGCACGTTCGGTAGTGGCCTGGTGGTTGATCTTTTCGGTGGGGTAGAAAATGTTCTTGACCGGCAATACAGCCTCGGCAACGACTTAAACGCCTTTGGTGGGCGGTATTTTCAGCCGGCGCCTGGGCGCAACTGGTATAGCGGAGCCCAAGTACGCTGGGCCTGGTAGAAAACTAGGCGTAAGGGTAGTAGGATGCCCTGCTACCCTTACGCCTAGTTGCACTACGTCAGAAGACTAATCCAATGCTGGGAGCAGTACTACGGGAACATGCCCGTGCAATACTACCTGCGACGTCACGCTACGGTTGAATAGCTGCCCCAGAAAGCTGCGTCGGCGCGCAATTAGCAGCAGCATATCGGCCTGGGTTTCGCTGACGCCCTGGAGAATACCCTGAGGAATTTGGCGGCACCGGACGCCGTGAGTATGCACTGAAGGTAATTCCCTAAGCAGGCCGCTATCCAGCACGGCTTGGTGGGCCTGGGGGCATTCATCGTTTTCCTCGGGCTCTACCACGTGCACAAGCGTCACGGTGGGCTTCAGAGTGTGAAGCAAGTCGCGGATGGGTTCTGTTTGCGGCTTCAGCGAAAAGCCATTGTTGTCGGCCGCAATGGTGATGCGGCGGGGCGGCACCGTCGCCGTCGAGTTGATGGGAATGATAAGCAGGGGCGTTCGGGTAGCCCGCAGAATGGTAAGCGACGTGCTGCTAACCAACTCATCGGGGGTTGTTTCGGTGTCGGGCTTGCCCAGCACAAGCAAGGCCGGCTGGTGGCGCTGGGCCGCATCGGCCACGGCTGCTGATACGCCATCTACCGTCGATTCTACCTGCACGGGTACGGCTAGGCCGCGGGTGCGCTCTTCCAGCGCGGCGGCTACCTCTCCTTCACTCAGGTGTTGGATATGACCAGTGAAAGCGTCGCGGTCTAGGAGTGACTCCCGGCGGATGTGCAGCAGAATTAAAGATGCACCTAAGGGGGCTGCCAAGGCGGCTGCGTAGTGGAGGGCCTGATCAGCTGCGGGGGTGAAGTCAGTCAGGATAAGTAAGGAAGTAGACATAAGCACAAGGGGTGGTGTAAGCGAAGTCTGCTGCCAGTATACGCGAATTTCCGCGTTGCGCTACGCATCTGCGTCCAAAAGCTGCATTCTCAAGCAACACACAGCCCTTGCTCAGTGGTAGCAATCGGGTACGCAGGCTCGTAGCAGGTGTGAGTACACTAGCATTCGTAGCCTTCAGCACATGCACACTTTCGCCTAGCGGAGAGCTAGCGCACAAAAAAGGCGCCCTGGTTTGCAGGGCGCCTTTTTGCAGAGCTAAAACCGCTTAGCGGTTATTGTCATCAATGGGGTTGTTGAAGCCAGGGCTCAGAAGCTCGTCCGTTTGGCTACTAGAGTCTGGGTCCGGGCCCGTGGTAGAGCTGTCGGTAGGAATGCCTACGGTTTCGTCTTCCAAGCGGGCAGAAGTATCTAGGGTACCTTCTTCGTCGCGCTGGTAGCCATAGAGCTCCTCGCGGTGCTTGCGTTGCTCCTCAGTTAAGTTAGCACCCGATTTGGGGTCGAGGGCAGCGGCGGGATCTTGCTGTTCGTTAGCCATAAGTAGTGGTCGTCAGGGGGAGGTGTGGGGCGAAAATTATTTGCCCGAGCCGGGAATGCCACGGCCATCATCAGGGCGTAGGGCGCTGAACTCATCGGGGTTATCGTTGTTGCCCACGTTCGAGTTGCGCTCGTCTTCCTGGGCTTTCTCCGTGTCGCCGGGGTTGGGGTCGCGGTGGCCGCTGCCGTAGCGGGGGTCGTCTTTGGCCCAGCCTTCGCGCTGGTCATCGTATTCGGCGCTGGATGCTTCGCGCACAGCAGCAGGATCCAGGTTTTGGGGCATGCTACCGCGCTGCTCAGGGAAGCTCACAGAGGGAGCAACGCTGCCGCCGTTGGTTACGCTAGCGCCTGACTGGTCGGTGGAGCCGGTTTGGTTAGTTACTTGCTGCGTACCGGCCGCGTGGCCGAAGTCGCCGTACCGGGGCGTGCCAGTGCCGGGGTTAGCCTGCGGGGCGTACGCATCACGGTTTTGCGTGTTGGGCGCGTTTTGGTCGTCAGATGTATTGCGGGGGTCCGAAGCAGGATTATGTTCAGTCATGGCTAGGAAAGATGAAGGTGGATGGTGGGATAGGGAGAAAAAAGCCAGCTTCTGGCCGGCCTCCCGCTTTCATACGTAAACGCCCTCGAAAAAGCTACCCCAGCTTTCTAAACTACGGTCGTGATACGGCTTATTTCTCCTTCAAACCATTTTGCGCTATGGCGGCTACCGTTCAACATCACCCCCAGGATCAGGAATTTACCATTCAGGAAAAAGGCTTTGGTGGCGAGTTGGCTTATAGCCAACCTACCGATGAGCTTATTGATTTTACCCACACTTTTGTGGATGAAGAGCTGCGTGGGCAAGGTATAGCCGAGAAGCTAGCCGAAGCAGGCCTGACGTATGCCCGCGAAAAAGGCTTGCAGGTGCGCACCAGCTGCGAGTTTATGGAGGGCTACGTGCAGCGGCACCCCGAGTATCAAGACCTCCTCGCTCCCGGCGCCTAAGCCCAACAAGCTGCCTCGCGGGGTACCACCTACCCGCGCACAAAGCGCCCCGGCTCTGCACAGAACCGGGGCGCTTTGTGTGTACTAGCAAGAAATTGCAAGTGCTTAGTGCTGCACTGCTACCCGGCTAGTGTAGCGAGTGCCATCTACGGTTACGCGCACCGAGTACAGCCCAGTGGCTACGTTCTGCACGGCTACCGTCGCCGGGTCGTTGGCGCCCAGCGTGCGGGTAGTGGTAAAGACTTCTTGGCCGAGCGCATTGTAGAGGCTGATGATGGCGGTGTGGCGGCCGCGCAGTTCGGGCAGGCGTATTTGCACGTTGCCGCTGGCTGGGTTAGGGTACACTTCGATACCCATGTTCAGGGGGGGCGTTTGGGTAGTGCTAGTGGCTACGCAGCCACTTGTGTGCCGGCCCACATTGGTGTACACATCGGCGCCCAGGGCTTGCCAATCGGCGGCAGCTAGGCTCCAGCGCTTCTGGCCGCCGCTTACGGTAGCTTTGCGCACCAGTGTGTTGTTGACGGTGGTACCTCCCGTTACGGTCCAGCCGCTGTTGGGCTGCTGCCCTACCACGCCAATCACATCCAGCGTGTCGGTACCGTCAAACAGGATAATGGCGTCGTCGCCGTTAAAGAAATTCACCGACGATTGCAGGTCGGTTTGAGCCTGAACGACTGTAGAGGTCACGCCCGTGTTGGCTACCACGTACACGTCGCCGGGGGCAATGGTGCCGGTGAGGGCTTGGGTAGAAGTAGGCGTAGTTGCGCCGTTGGGGTAAAGGCGAATTTCCAATCCATCGAGGCTGATGGGCGCCGGCGACGGGTTGTACAGTTCCAGCACCTTGGTGTTGCCCGTGGAGCCTTCGATGTACTCCGAGAAGAATACCGTAGTGCAGGGCGGGCCGGCGGGTGCCAGGTCGTCGTTGGTAATTGTTAGCACGTGGGAGGCCAGCGTACCTAGCACCGCGCCACCAGTAGTGGGAGTGCCCAGCACTAGGCGCACGGTTTCGTTGGGTTCAATCTGCGTGTCGCCTACTACCGTTAGGGTCACAGGGAAGGTCTGGGAGGCTTGGCCCGCTGCAAACGTGAGCGAGGTAGTCGTAAGGGTGTAATCGGTAGCAGTAGTAGCGGTGGTGCCCGTCGTGCTTACCGTTACTGGAATGGTAACCGCCGTGCTAGGGGCTAGGCCGCTAAGCGTTACGTTGACAGTATAGGTGCTGGTGCCCGTGTTTCCCTCGGCAATAGTGCCCGTAGCGGCCGCAAACTGAATGGTAGGAGCCGGGCCATCATCGTTGGTAATGGTCAGCGTGTGCGCGGGTGTGGCGCCAAGGGCCCCGCCCGCGCTTACGTTCTGTAGGCGCAAAACCACCGTTTCGTCGGCCTCCGGGGTAGCGTCGACCGTTACGGTTAGCGTGATGGTCTGGGAGGTTTGGCCCGCCGCAAACGTGAGCGTTTGGGGCGAAGTGAAGGTGAAGTCCGTAGCGGCGGTAGCCGTAGAGCTAGCGGCATCTAAAGCTACTTCTACAGTCAGGGGCGCGGTAGCAGCTTCCGATAGTGAGATAGTGGCCATGTACGTTGTGGTGCCCGTATTTCCTTCCGCTACACTAGCCGTAGCGGTTGCAAAGGAGAAGGCGGGTAGCGTTTGAAAGCCCCAGGCACGGCCTACTAGTTCGGGGTAGGCAATGTAGGGGTTGAAGTTGCCCTGGCTTTTGGCAGCGCGGCGGTTTCGTTCCCGTTCCCGCGCATCCACCGGGTCGGCCAGGTGCCACTGGTACAGCGTGTTCAAATCAGCCAGCGCCGTGATGGTGCCCTTCCCAGGATCAAACGTCTGATTCTGGTGCATGGTGTAAAAGTAAAACGCCGCCCGGGCCAGGTTGCCCTTGTGGTCTTCGCGGGGCTCAAACTGGGTGTTGGTGTCCTCGCTGTATTCGTTGATGTTGGCGGTAGGAATGGTGGTTTGGCTCTGGGTATTGCGCATCCAGAGCTGCGTTTGGGCATCTGGAATATCGGCGAAGGGGTCGGAGCCCCGGTTTGAGTTCCACGTTTCGTAGGTCGGAAACAGGTGGTGAATGTCGGAACGCATGCGCACTACCTCATTAAACCACGACTGGGGAATGGTATGCTCACAGTTGATGTCGTTCACCACGCTGGGGCTGGTGTTGGTGGAGTCCAGGGGTGTATTCTCGGTGTAGCCAGAATATACGCACACCACGCGGCCGTTCTGGTTGTCAACAAAGTTGTACATCCGGCCGCGGGCCTCGCTATAGCTCAGTTCCACGCGCTTGTTATCATACCAGTTCTCGCGCAGCCAATCTTTCAGCTGCTGGCCCTGCAAGCTAGTTGGTGGGGCAGCGGGCATTGTTTGTGCGGTAGTAGCTACGTTATGTAGCCCCAGCGCCGCAGCTAACATCCAAGAGAAGAAGTTTTTCATGCAAATAGGTTGGAAGGCAGAAAAAGTTGAAATGTAAAGTTGGGAAATGTTTCGGGCTTACTAGGCAACGCACATTCCGCCGTACCAGCCCTGAGCTGCACTCCAGCCTATGCTTACGGCACCAAACACCAAAAAGGTCAGCCCCCGCAGGAACTGACCTTTTTGATAATCAAGTCTTAACAAAAGCTGCCGCGTGGCAGCAGGAAGCTTATTTGGCTGGCATCAGCACCGTGTCGATAACGTGGGTTACGCCGTTGCTCGATACTACGTCGGCAATGGATACGTTTGCCATGCCGCCTTTCGCGTCGTGTAGCATCACTGAGTTGCCCTTGCGGTGTACCATCAGGGTTTCGCCTTCCACGGTGGTCAGGGTCTGGCCGTCTTTGAGGTCAGCAGCCATGAGGCGGCCGGGTACTACGTGGTAGGTAAGCACGGTGGTCAGCTTCTGCTTGTTCTCGGGCATTACCAGCATGTCTACAGTGCCGGCGGGCAGCTTGTTGAAGGCCGCGTTGGTAGGCGCAAATACCGTGAAGGGACCCGCACTTTTCATGGTTTCTACCAGGCCAGCGGCTTTCACAGCGGCTACCAGCGTGGTGTGGTCCGAAGAGTTTACGGCGTTGTCGACGATATCTTTATCGGGCGTCATCATTGCGCCACCTACCATC
The DNA here is from genome assembly GCF_900188255.1 of Hymenobacter mucosus. Taxonomy (GTDB): domain Bacteria; phylum Bacteroidota; class Bacteroidia; order Cytophagales; family Hymenobacteraceae; genus Hymenobacter; species Hymenobacter mucosus. The sequence continues at coordinate 23,189 of NZ_FZNS01000011.1, forward strand.
ACGCCCGACATCGACATGTCTTTCATGTCGGAACCTTTGCGGGGCTTGGTGGTAGCTTTCAGCTTGGCGCCATCCTTTGATTCGCCTTTCACTTTCACCTTGCCGTCTTTGGCCACCTTGGTTTTGGTGGTCACGCCGTTTTCGGTGGTTTTGGTTTTTTCGTCGTCTGATTTCGACTTCATTGTGCCCTGCGCCAGAGCAGAGGAAGCAGAGCCGGCCGATAATAAGAACGAGAGGGCAAGAGTGGAGAGCAAGTACTTTTTCATGATGTGGAGAGAGATGGGGTGGAGCCAACCCGTTTGTGGGTCGGCGAGCTATGTACGCACAAGCTCGTCATTAGGATTTACCAACCCCAAGACAGCGAAAGTACGGCAGCACATCCTGCGCGGTTTCTTACCCCCCGATGGGCGCTGACGCACTCTGCCAAGCGGCTACACGCTACCCCGGTAGCCGCACCACAAACTCACTGTATTCGCCCTCAGTACTTTCCACGGTGAGGGTGCCTCCGTGGCCCTTGGTTACAATATCGTAGCTTAGGGAAAGGCCCAGGCCCGTACCCTCACCCGGTGGTTTGGTTGTGAAGAATGGGTGGAAGATTCGCTCCCGCATGGCAGCCGGAATGCCCGTGCCGTTGTCGTGCACGCGGAGCTGCACTTCTCCGTCGGTGCGGCGCGTGCTCACGGCAATGGCCGGGTGGTAGGTGCCCGCCGGTGCCAGCTCAGCCTTCTGCCGCACCGCGTAGAGGGAGTTGGTGAACAGGTTGAGCAGCACCCGGCCCATATCCTCGGGTACTACCTCCACCAAGCTCACATTCGGGTCGAAGTCGGTAGCCAAGATGGCATTGAAGTTTTTGTGCGTAGCGCGCAGCCCGTGGTAAGCCAGGCGCAGGTACTCGTCGGCCAGGGCATTGAGGTCGGTGGGCTGGCGGCCGCCGGTGCTGGTGCGGGAGTGGTGCAGCATGGACCGCACAATGCCCCCGGCGCGGTCGGCGTGCTGGCGTACTTTGGCTTGGCTCTGGGCGAGGTCGTCGAGAAGCTGTTGTACTACTACCTGCCCGCCAGGAGAAAGGGTTTCCGTGGTCAGAGCCTCGCGTAGCTCCTGCACCATCTCCTGACCTACTTCCGAAAAGTTGGCCACGAAATTAAGCGGGTTCTGAATTTCATGGGCAATGCCGGCGGTAAGCGCCCCCAGGCTCGCCATTTTCTCTTGTTGTACCAGCTGGGCCTGGGTAGTGCGCAAGTGGTGCAGGGATTGAGCCAGAGAGTCGTTTTGACGCGTGAGCAAGGTTTCCTGCTGCAAGTTTTCGCTGCGGAAATAGTAGACCACCAGAAACAGCGTCAGGAAGCACAGCGCCACGTTGATGTTGTAGAAGTAGATGCTACCCGGCGCGTAAAGCGAAAACGTCACCACCGTCATGGCATAGCGCACGGCAAAGTAGGCGGCTACGTTCACCAAAAACAGAAAGGCCAGCTTCCAGAACGTACGGAAGAACAGCATGCCCACAATGCTGTTGGTAATCAGGAAGTACTCTACACCGTTGTAGCGCCTAACCACGGCCGTTAGCGCGCAAATTACTGTTACGCTCAAGACGTTGTAGTAGGCGGCCGCATCGTAGCGGTGGTAGTACGCCAGCAGCAAGGGCGGCAGGTGCAGCACAAACCCCGCCAGGCAAATGCGAAATGTAAGCCAGTCGGGTGATTGTATGTACACTAGCACGTAGCCGCCGTAAATGCCAAGCGTAATCCAGCAGATGCCATTCAGCAGATGAATGCGCTTAAGCTGCCACACGGTAAGCCCCGGTTGCGCCCCCAAGTTGATAGCCCACCACCACCAGGTAGCTACTCCACGGCGCAGCCGGGCCAGCAGAGGCCAAGGGCGCGATGGGTGGAGCGGAGTCAGGCGGGGCATAAGCAGGGCAGATGTACGTAGTACCCACACGCCTTATCCGGCGGTGAGTACCTACGCAGGGAGCATCCCCAAACCATGGCTGGAGGTATGGGGAAAGGCTAATATGTTAATAATAATTCATATTTTATACTAGTATAGTTATAATTATGGTGTTCTAAAAACGCTTAAAAGCCGTAGGTTCCTCAGTTCGTGCGGAAGCTAGTATGGAAGAATAGGCTTGTCTTAGTACTCGTGTAGAAAATGCTGGCCTAGGCCGGGTGCGGGTGAGTAAGGGACTTCATTTTTTCGTTTTGCTGGCGCAGGCGCTGACAAAGCACGCGCAGAATGTTGTGCAGCACCTCATCACACTCTTCCATTACATCATAGAAATCCTCCTGATCTAGCCGAAATGCCACCACGGGGCCTTGGGCTATGGCCGTTGCCGAGCGGGGCTCGGCATCTAGCAAGGCCAGCTCACCAAAGAAGTCGCCCTCGCGAAATACAGCCAGCTGGTGCTCCCCGTTGAAGATGCGCACTTCCCCTTCATATATAATAAAAAGGGACGTACCCAGGTCTCCCTTGGCAAACACCTGCTGCCCTTGCATGAAAGTCACTTCCTGCATGATGGGGGTAATGCTACTTAGTACGTTCTCGGGCGTTTGGGCAAAGAGGGAGGTATGCTTGAGCAGCAGGATACGCTCTACGGCTGGCACGCGAGGAGCGGGCGGCTCGGGGCCGCCGCCGGCCGCCGGCAGCGGGTGCAAGCTAAGCCAGTGTGCATACACGGCTGGGTAGCGGGCCGGTAGTAGGGCCAACACATCCTCGGCGCTTTCCCGCACTAGCTGGTTGGGGGCCTGCAAATACGCGTGCAAAAGGGCTACGGTGGCGGGCGAGGGCTGCCACTGGCGCAGGGCTACGCTGATGGTCCAGGGGGCAAAGACCTCGTCGCCGCGCGCCAGAATGGTAGCCACAATGGATTCGGGTGGCAAGGGGCCTAGCAGCTGGTCAAAGGTTTGCACCTTCTTGGAAAGCCGGCCTACATCTACCAGCGCCTGTAATCCCTGGTACAAGGGGCGGGGAATGAGGTTGTCGAGAATTTCGAGGGCGTTGGCCTGGCGTTCTTGGCCAGCGCGGGCAATGCTGCGCTGGGCATCGAGGATGGGCTGCCGGTCGTAGAGCTGTAGTAGCAACCCAAACAGGCGCTGCTGCACCTTGGTTAGCTCGTATTTCAGGCAAGAGCGCAACTCTACGTTGGCCCCAAGCATGCCATGGAGTAGCTGCTGGGCCAGGCGCATTTCCTTTTGCATGAGGTGCTGAAAGAGGGGCGCTTCGGTAGCTACAGCCTCAAAGCGACTGAGGGCATGCAGAGCAGCTGCCCGCCGGGTAAGGTTGGCGTGCTGAGCCAAGCCCACCAATACGCGGCGGCTGGCCGGAATGCCCAAGCGGGCGCATACCACGGCTAGTCGCCGCAGCAAGGGGTAGTCGGTGTAGTGCTGCAGGGCGGTTTCCAAAACGGGCAGCACGGCGCCTCCCATGTCTACTAGTGTATCGGCGGCCAGCTTGCGCACGGCCTTCTCATCCAGCAGAGCAATAAATAGGTTGACGACTTCGCGGGTGGGCGTCTCGGCAGCGGCGCGGCTGGCGGCTTTTAGCAAGCGAGGCTCCAAGCTGTGCACGCAAGCGCGCAGCAGGGCCACTTGTCCGGCAGGGGCTAGGTAGGCTAGCAGCCCCAACGCTGCTAGGCGCTGCTCTAGCTCGGCGGAGGCTGCCAGCTCCTGCAAGCTGGCGTGGGCCGCCGCGTGAGCGGCATTGGCTGTTAAGCAGGCCCGAATGGCGGCTTGGCGCACTGCCAGATCTGGGTGTTGCAGGGCCGTGTTAGAGTCGAGTGGCTGGTCCACAAGAACGGCCTCGGCGTCAGGCAGGCCCATTCCAGCCGCTGATTCATCTACTTCTTCCCGAACCTCCAGGGCCTCGGCGGTAGTAAGAATGGGGGCGGGGCCCGCAAACCGGTGGCTGAGCACGGTTTTCAGCTCGGCAAGGTAGTAGCGGTGCACGCGGCCCAGCAACAGCACAACCCCCAGGAGTAGCATGCCCATCCAACCGAAAAGTACTCCCTGGTGCAGGGTAGGGAAGTGGTAAAGGACCGCTAGCAGCAAGCCCGTGAGGCCCATGCCCACGGGTTCGTACACTCCTTTCACTAGGGTATGACCTCGCAGGCGCGCGACCGGGGCCAGGGGCTGAAACAGCACCAAAAATACCGGCTCAAACACCGCTCGGCGCAGCACTTCCAGCCCCAGGTATAAAGCACAAAAATAGACTAGGCGCCCCGCCGGCCCCACATCTAGCAGGGGTAGCGCCCCAAACAAGGCCACGCCGGCCAGGGCCGTGAGGGGTAGTAGCAGGAGGGTGCGCGGTAGGCCCAGCCGGTCGAGCCCCTGGCGCGTGAGTAGGAGCTTGCCTAGCAGAGCGGCCAAGTAAGTAAGAGCTAGCACTCCCCCCACGTATTGCAGAACGGTGTTCTGATCCTGCAATTTCTGCTTTACGTGCACCAGAAAGGAGAATTCTACGCCCGTTGCCACCGCCGTAATTGCTAGCCCGCTCAACCCCATGCACGCCACCAAGGGCATGCTGCCGAGTACCCCACGAAATACAGGGGCTGACTCCGGGGCCGCAGGGCGTACGGGCGCCGGCCGCACTTCCACCACGTGCGATTGAAACACGAGGCGCTGGGTACCCAGCGCCGCCACGTACGCCCCAAAAGCAACGAGGAGTAGAAATAGCAGGTCTAGTTGAGCGTGCACAAAGATAGCCAGCACCGCTCCCAAGGCCTTAGCGGGCATATCACCCGAACTGATAACGCTGAACAGCCGTCGGCCCTGGCGTACGTTGAACACTACCGCCGATAAGCCCCAGAACTCCAGGTTTGTGAACAGATAAATGACTCGGTAGCCCGCCATGAGTACTACCGCCGCCGTTACGGAATGGCCGAGTAGTAGCAAAGTGCCCAACAGCCCCGTAAAGCACACAACTACGCCCAACGTGCGGGTAGCCAAGGTGCGCAGGGGCCACCGGTGCTCGGCATAGGTATAAAGCTGGCCTACCCCCAGCATGGCTAAGGCCCCCATTCCATAGCCCAGAGGAAGACTACGCGCCGGGTTATGTTCCAGCAGAATAACGTTGGCTACCACGTACACAAGGATGGTACCGATGCCGAGCAGAAAGTTGTGCAGGAAAAACAACCACACCGTTTTCACCTCACGCGAGCGGACGCCCAGAAAGTGCTGCCAAGTTTCCATGATAGGTACCGTTGAATAAAGCCAGGAATGCACCCACCGTAGTGGACAGGGCCGTTGCCCTGGGAGGGTCTAGTGCAGGGGGCGCTTTTTCACCAAGCCGCCGCGCGTGTCGCTCACGCACTGCATCACAATGAAGGCGTGGGGGTCAATTTTGCGAATCTCGTCGGTGAGGTGAATAACCTCTAGCCGCGTTACTACCGTGAAAATGGCCTCTATCCGTAGGTGCTGGTGCCCATGCGAGCCAAACCCTCGGGTGCACTCGTACACCGTAGCGCCGCGGCGCATCTTATCGGTGATGAGCTGGCGAATGGCTTCGCTGTGCGTTGAAATAATAGTGAGCCCCGTGTATTCCTCAATGCCCGCAATAACAAAGTCGACGGTTTTGGCCGCCGATAAATACGCCAGAATGGAGTACAGGGCCGTCTCTACCGACAAAAGCCAGGCCGCTACCCCAAAGATGACGATGTTGATAATCAGAATGATGTCGCCAATAGAGCCGGGTAGCTTCTTGCTGATATAGACCGCCAAGATTTCGGTGCCGTCGAGCACGCCGCCACCGCGCATAGCTAAGCCTACCCCAGCCCCCAGGAAAAAACCGCCAAATACTGCAATGAGTAGCTTGTCCTGGGTAAGGGAGGGAAACGAAACCACGAGTAGCACCCCCGCCAAGGTAAGAATAGTGAGTAGGGTCTTGAGCGCGAATGCCCTGCCAATCTGGAAGTACCCTAGAATGATGAAGGGGATATTAATAAGTACAATCAGCACCGAAAGCGAAACACCCGTTACCTGACTTACAAGTAGGGAAATGCCCGTTACGCCACCATCAATAAAGCCATTGGGTAGTAAAAAGGCCTTGAGCCCCAGCGCGGCGCAAAAGACGCCTACTAGCAGCATGGCTCCATGCACAAGCACGTGCCTGAACCACTGGAAGGATAGCCGGTAGAACAGTCCGTAGTCGCCGGGGTGAGGTAAGGGCACGCCTACGGCCGGGTTAGCCGCCTGCCGTGCTACCCGTCGGGTGCGGAAACGCTCAGGAATGAGTTGCTCTATCATAAGCCAACTACCGGTAAGAATACGGGTGACTGCCTAGGCCAGCAATCCTACGTTCATCATCCACACGCACGGCCGGCAGGGATACTATCTGCCAGCAACCAAGTCCTCACGCCGTATCGAGGGCGCTGTAAGCAAAACCGCAACAAGAAGTGCAGCATTACGCAGAAAGTGCGGGGCACTGTTCCTGTACTTTCTGTTCGCTCCCAGTAAAAATAAGGAATTAACTAGATTTTATATAATAATAAATAGAATAAATTGTGGCGTATCCCACAAACTTCTTGTTCTTTTTGCAGAGCATCTTCTCCCATGCTGGAGCGAACTAGCGCGGCAAACGCAGGATAAACTCCGTGTAGCCCGCTTCTTGCGTATTGATAGCAAGCAGACCTCTGTGTCCTTTCGTGATGATATCGTAGCTCAACGATAGGCCCAGGCCAGTGCCTTCGCCGGCGGGCTTGGTAGTGAAGAATGGCTGGAATATTTTCTGCTCGATGCCCGCTGGTATCCCCGTGCCATTATCGCGCACTTTTAACACGGCCCAGGTTCCTTCCACCATAGTACAAACGGCTACTTGGGGCTCGTACCCTAGGTTCGGCTCTGCCAGTTGGCGTTGCTGCACGGCGTAGAACGCATTAGTAAATAAGTTGAGCAGCACCCGGCCTACTTCCTGCGGCACGAGTTCTATGAGGCCCAATCCTACGTCAAACTGCGTGATGAGGGTAGCCGTGAAAGCTTTGTTTTTAGCGCGCGCACTCTGGTAGGCCAGTTGCAAATACTCTTCAGCCAAGGCGTTTAAATTGGCGGGCACCCGCTCGCCGGTGCTGGTGCGGCTGTGCTCTAACATACCCCGCACAATGGCGGCGGCGCGCTGCCCGTGCTGCGTAATGCGCAGTAGGTTCTGTTTCAAGTCGTCCACGAGTTCCAGCTCTACCGCCGAGCGGTTTGCTGGGAGTTGCTGTTCGGTTTCCAACTCGTGCAGTAGCTCAGTGGATACCTCTGCAAAGTTGTTCACAAAGTTCAGAGGGTTCTGAATCTCGTGCGCAATGCCTGCCGTGAGTTCGCCTAGGCTAGCCATTTTCTCCCGTTGCACCAGCTGCGTTTGGGTAGTGCGCAACTCCTGTAAAGCCTGTTCCAGGCTGTTGCGCTGCGCTACTACTTCTGCCGTGCGCTGCGCCACCTGCTGCTCCAAGAGTTCATTCTGCTGGGCTAGGAGTAGCTGCTTCTCGCGCTCCTGCTGCATGCGTCGGTGGTGTTCCCGCACCAGAATTGCTACAATGCCCAGAGCCAGCACCAACAGGATAGGACCCACAAAGAGCAGCGGTAGTAAATCGGCGGGCATGGGGGCTGCTGGGTTTCTTGGGCGAAGGAGCGAGCAGCATTGGCTATGAATGGACGGGCGCTTCCAGTGCCATAGAGCAATGCCCGTTGCTTACGCGTGGTATCAGGCGGCCGTGTTTTACTTTCAGCTGCGACAACCGCCGCCCAAGCAGACGGTAGGAGCGAGGTGCCCAGCTGCTGTAGTGTAGCCAGGTGGGCAAGGCACGCAGAGGAGAGGCGTTGAGTTGAAAAAAACAGAACAACCACGCAAATAAAGCCATTTGCACGGCCATCAAAAAGGTGTCGGGGCTGCTGAAAAGCGTGTCCAAGCGCTTGCCAGTTGCCATATCGTAGCCTGCATGGTAGATGATATTGACCGCCACGTAGCTCACCACCGAGCACGAGCAATACACAATAACACCCACGCTGAGAAAAAACGAAGGCTGGCTTTCCAGGGCCCGGTCGGTAGCATTTTGGGTTAGCGTGACAATGTGCAGGATAGCCAGCAAAATCAGTAGCGCGCACCCAAACGTCTGGGAGTAGGTGTTCACGTCCGTAAACAAGCCGTTCAGGGCACTAGCATCCAGCACAGCGACCCCCAGAAAGAGTGCTACTGCCACCTGAACAGGCCTTTGCCAACGCTTCGGCAACAACTGGCCGTATGTATAGGCCAGCAGCACCACCAATAGCACCGTGGCCAAATGGAAAAGATAGATGTCATTGCGAAACACCGTCCGGCTCACAATAGCCAACGCATACAAGAACACTTTGGCGCCCACGTAGTAATACACTGGCCGGAAGACAGACGGAATATGTTCTCTCCGCACCCAGGCGCAAGCAAAAGGAAGGATAGGCGCTGCTTCCAAAGCGCGGTTGAGCATGTGCAGTCCGGCGCAGGAGTCCATGAGCAAGGGCCGTAATGGCAAATGATTGGTGAGACGCCTTAAGAAGAATAGGGGCTGCGCGGATTGGAGTCACAATTGTTCGGGCACCTGCTGTCCGTACTACCAATTGCATAGTCTGCCAACTGGAAGCGTTTGGCGCGGTATACCTGATCGAAGTTCCTGCTGTCTACCCCAACAACTACCAGGTTTACTTCTTCTTCTTTGGGGATACCCGCTTTCTTGTCGAGCCCGAAATAGACTCGGAAGCCTACTACCTCTCCATTCTGGCAAATGGCATCAGTAATGGCTTTATCGATGAAAAAACCACGTGGGTACCATTTTGCAGTTTTATCGTTAGCCTCCACCTGCTTATCACGGAACTCCCTGAAAGATCGAACCCACTCGATGGGCTCTTTTTTCTCTTGCGGGGTTCTGTAGATTCTGCCTTGTTGATCCTTGGGTAGCTTTGGGTTATGGCCATGTGCAGAAAAGCGTTGACGCATAAGCAGCCAGCTAGCCGCAAAGCCTGTTAGAATACCCGCTGCAAATACTGGGAGGCGTGTTTCCATAATCAGGAACGCAAGTGAATATTGATTATCAGGCCCATAGCCTTACGCACGTAACGGCATCTCTCTTCACACCCTTTCTAGCGCACTCGTTAATATTACTCAAAATTATCAGTATAGTAAAATGAATTATTAGAAAAATTATCTAACGAATTTGCAACAATAGGTTTCTCGCAGTGCTAGAAAGTGAAAAAGCCCTTACCAGCTGGTAAAGGCTTTTCAGCATTTTGCAGTAATACACTAGTTGCCTAATAGGCTATGCAACCTTGTGCAAGGGCCGTATAGCACGAGCAACTGGCACCTGTCTGTGTAGGTAAGTGAACATGCGCTTTTTCGAATGCCGTGTCAAGCCATAGATCCACCAAGCTACTGCTACTACTAGCCACCCACTGTAGGTAATGGCTTTTGTAACTGCTTGGAATAGATAGGCTCGCGGAGCAGGGGTAGCATTTACTTCTCCTATCTGGTAGGTCTTAAACAGGGAACGGATTCTACTAGCTTCCATTCGGTGCGCATACGCGTGCTGCAGTAGAGATGTATCAGCTACTAATGCACTGATGGAAGGTCTCCCAACTTGGTTTAAAAGCAAGAAATCTGGCTCGAAGTCCGTATCAAAGTAATGCCATGCGTCATTATAATACACTTCTAAGGCGTAGTGTCCACCTTGTTTCGGCTCATAAAATCCTACTTTACGCACTCTATATGCTCGCTGCCGAAGGGCCGCCATAAACACGATAGACTGTTGACTACAACCGGCATTAGGGTATTGAAGAATATCGTTTGGGATGACAATAGCATGCCAATCTGTATGTAAGTAGTTGGCAATCAAACCTGCGAGCCGGTTGTGAGCATCCCCGAAGTAAGAAAACCCATGATAAAACCGCTGGCGTAATAGCCAACTAAGTAAGCTAGGGTAAGGTACAGCAGGGTGTCGGCGTTGCATACTATCCGCGCAAACTAGCAACTGGTCTACTGATGTGATGTACCTTAACTGCGGGCTATATGCCTCATGTACAGCACTAGCAGCGGGCTGATAAGCCACTTGCAGTGGTGAGGGCTGTTTAGTAATAGATAACTCTCCATTCAGCAACCAAATACTGCCTAGCAGCATGAGGAGAAACAGGGCATGTACAGCATACACATAGAACAGCTTTCTATAAGCACTCCGTAGTGAAGGAATAAGTAGCATCCTTGATTTATCAAAATTAAACAGCACGAATCAGCAGGTAACACGCTAAACGTATAGATGTTACCATTAGTATTAAAAAAAATGTGTAGAAATAATTCTATTGTTCAGCTTGCCGCATATTTCAGCATCCCTATCAAAATCTTTACCATACTTGTTCTGCACAAATTCAAGCACCCCACTAGTTGGTGGTCGCCAGAGGCTGTTTTCGTGCTGGAGAAGCCTACAATATCTTTATCAAAATAGGGTATTGCCTTTGGGAGAAGGTGTTGCAGCTTACCTCTAACTGGTCAGAGCTGCACATTTAAGCGAAAGGAAGTAGAAGACTATATAGATGCTTAAGGAGGTAAAGCCACCGCGCTATAATCATAATCTTGTGCGCAGGGTTGTATACTAGTTGTATCGCAGCAAAATCAGCGTGCTTTATGTGAGTGCAGACGTAGCACCCGGCACACTTAGGAGCGGAGCAAACATCTTACCGCATACCAACTTGCTAATTAGTCTTAGTAACAGGGAGGGAAGTAGGACTAAAAGCAAATGCAAAAATCTCCTCGATTTACCGCCTAGAAAATAAAAAGCCCTCTAATGTATCACTAAAGGGCTTTTGAGTGGTCGCGCCAGGAATCAGACAGTGACCGTAAGTAGCAGATAATAAGCAGCTTGCCAGCTAGGTAGTGGATTGGGAACCTTCTTGGGAACCGTTTAGGCGGCGTTGGCCGTCTTATCCACCTGCGGAGCTGGCGTAGCAATGACCGATTGAATGTCGCGCACCTCCAGGCCTTTCAGTTCTCCGTCTTCCGTGGTGTAGAAGATTTTATTTCCTACAGATAGGGGAGAAATGTTTCCCAGCACGGTAATGCTAGGGGAAACAACTGCGTTGGCTTGCTTGCCAAACTTAAAGCCAGGGGCTACCATTTCAACCGCTGCGTAGTCATTGCTATACAGCTTTCCCGGCAACTCTTTGCCAGAACCACCACCAATCAATTGGTCAATGATGGATTGCATCCATTCGCGCTGTTGCCGTTCCGTGGCGAGTTGCTGCTTGAGGTAAATGACTTCCTGCGACTCTGCCACGGCAGCCATGTCTTTACGAGCCGGGCTGCGCTCTTCGCTGACCACTGGAGTAAGTACGCGTCCATCCCGAAGCATGGTGCCAGTGCCGGTTAGCAACCAATCGGGGTTGAGGTCGGGGAAGGCCGTCGTGAGCGCCGCTAGTGTATCGAAGCTTGGTGCGGTCCTATCCGTCTCAATAGAAGAGAGGGTAGCGGCCTTGAGCCCGGCCGCCTCCGCAAAAGGAGCTGCCTTTCGGTAGCCCTTGTATTCGCGGAATATCTGAATCCGTTTACCTGGGGTTGTTTCCATAGTAAAACATGTGTTGATTATTCAACTTTTGTTTATTACATTTGTTAAGTCAGTATCGAAGTATTGACCGGCTTTTGTTTCACAATGATACAACAAAAGTTGATTAATCAACAACAAGCCAAACATTATTATGCCAGCCAAGAAACACCCGAAACGGGAAGAGTTTGAAGCTCAGCGCGGCGAGTGGTTAAATGACCTGCCACCCAACTACGCTGGTATTGTTACGCACTACCGGCCTGACCTCAACAAACGTCGCATTTGGGACGTGCGCCACGGCAACATTGTGGATATGGATATTCTCGGGGAATTGCGCCGCGTTGCCCGCGAGGCAAAGGCCGCCCGCGCTGTAGCCGCCTAATGTCATGCCGTGCGCGTGTGGGTGCACCAAGTTGGAGAACCGCGACCTGCAACTATGTGCGTCTTGCAATAAGGCCAGGAGAGTAGCAGAGAGGCCCGTAGCAATTAAGGAGCGCAAGCCCTTGGCTGTCATGTCAGCCAAACGAACGGTAGCCTTGAAAGACCGACGGGTGGCGTACCGGCAAGTGAAGGAGGTAAGCACCTGTTGCGCGGCCTGTGGCACCACTCGCAACCTTACTCCGAGTCACGTGCTGACGCAAAAACAGTTTCCTCAACATGCCGCCAATCCGCTGAATATCGTGGTGTTATGTGGGGACCGTTGCCACCCACTATGGGAGCACAATAAGACTCTGTTTCGAGAGCTGTGCCCGCAGGTATGGGAAATAAAGATGAACATCATGCAGGTACTAGAGCCTGCTTACTACTTACAGTTTAAAGACAAACACAATGCGTAAACTCTGGAACAAGCTGGGAGACTGGGTATTTTCTTACAAACGCCCAAAGTGGTTTCGTGACCATATAGACCTAGGCAAGCGCGTCACCATTTTTGGGGCCAATGCCATGCACTTTATGGTGACAGTGCGCACCAAGCGCTGGGGCGTTGTGTCGTTTCGGCTTATCAGCTTTGATAAACGCTTCCCACTTAGCCTGTACTGTAGCCCCAATGGTACACCGTGGGCGTGCACATACTGCGTTGGGCTGGGGCCGCACGAAAAGATTCGTTCGCTAATGCGTCGGCTCAATTTTGGGCACAATTTCAATTCGTGGGATGATGCCACCTATGAACAGTTGCGCAAGTTGAACGACAAGCACGACTACCTGACCAAGTACAAATCTGATCTTGAATATCCTGTAACAGTATAGCCTTATGAACAACAAACTAAAAACCCTCGACTACAACGGCACTGGTATTGTGTTCACCGCGGATGGGTGGTTGAACGCGACTGCTTCAGCTCAAGCCCTAAGCAAGTCTGGCTTAGAGAACTTTCTGCGGAGCAAAGAATACTTAGAGTACGCCCATGAGGTAGCAGAAGAATGCTCTGTGAAAATTACAGACCTTAAAAAGATAGTAATGGGCAAGGGCAAAGAGCAGGGCACTTACCTGCATCCTGAAATGGCTGTCGTATTTGCTCGCTGGGTATCGGCTAAGTTTGCCCGTTGGTGTGACAAGCAGATAGCCGCCTTAATTCGTAAAGCTCAAGAAGCTCCAGCGAAGAATCTAGCGTTACGTACGCGGCGCCTTGAAAAACTAGGCCGGCCTGCTGAAGTAATAGCCGCCCGTAATGAAGGGGTAGCCAGCCGCCGGGCCTTCACCGATAAACTCGCGCAACACGGGGTGCAAGGATTGGGTTTTCGCGATTGTACTCGCGCCCTGTATTTCCCCTTGTTTGATGGCAGCACGGATGTTATTCGACAAAAGGTAGGAGCTCCAGATAAAGCAAATGTGCGTGATTATATGACGCATACGCAGTTAGCTGCCGTAAGCTTGTCAGAGGCCATCTCAGCCGAAAGAATCCAAAAGGAGCGGTCCTACGGCAATAATGCTTGCATAGAAACCTGTAATCAGGTAGGGAAAGAGATAGCCAGGTTAGTTGTTGACACCCGGCGAGGCCTTTCTTCTTGATTTGAGAATCAACATTTGTTGAGAAATGATTTGCAACTTCTAACAAGTGTTGTATATTTGAATCAACAAACGTTGTGACAATCGGAACACGCTTCCCTAGAGACTAAAAGACCCATGAACAACTTCCTCACTCTTCCCCGCCTGCATGCCGCCCTAGAAATCGCTAAGGGTACCTACTTGGAAACCTGCAATGCCCGCCGCGCTGGTCGCGCAACATGGGCGGATGTGCGGGAAGACGGAGATGCATACGGCCGCATACAAGCGGTGTACGCGAATCGTCATGAGCGGGCTTATCTGCAAAGCGTCTTCGCCTAATGTCTTGGGAGCCCGAAGATGGACACTGCCGCTGGTGTGGTGGTGGCCTAGATGATGAGTACGAGCAAGACGCTGGCGTCTGCTGCTGGTGCCGAGACCGGGAAGAAGAAGATGAGCGGCTCTGGGATGACGACAGCGAAGACGACCCGATCAACGAGCACTACAAACAGCACGGGTATTTCTAACCCCTCCTACACACAAACACTGCCACCGATTCACTCACCCATTAGCCGAACGAGCTATGAACGCTAAGAAATTCCTGATGTCTACTGCCATGATGAGCCTAGCGCTGGCAGGGGCTACACATAATATCCCTGGCACATCAACGCAACGAGTGGAGCCTGATTTAAAACCTGGCCCGCTGGACTACATGGATACTAATGAGTTCGATCAAGCCCGCCGCGCTAAAGCCGCCGCCAAACGAGCCCGCAAAGAAGCTAAGCGCTTAGCCTAACCCCTCCTACACACAAACACTGCCACCGATTCACTCACCCATTAGCCGAACGAGCTATGCCAGTTTATCGACGCCATGAACTAGAGGTGCTGCTTGACCAACTCGAAGCAGACCGTCGGGACTTAGAACGCTTGAGAGATCAAGAGCGCCTAGACTCCCTAAGTGAAGCACTAACCTTCCTAGGTGCTGCTATTGACAGCATTGTGGAAGCGCTTGCATAATGTTCACGCTTTTCGGCCGGGTCGCCAAAGCCAAAAGCCTAGGCGACCTACTAGAGCAGGAACGGCGACTCTACAGTCTGTTGCGCGAAACGACTAACGCGGCCATTCATCGAGCAGATAGTCGCATTGTAGACTACCACTGCCACTACGCTCACAATTGGGGCAACGCCGCTGCAAAACAGGAATTAGAGCGCGACTACACTCGGCTTTCAAAGATACGTGGGGCAATGCGCCGTCATATCGCTGCCGCAAAACGCCACTAAGCCATAACGAAACCGCCCCGGCTGCTGGACACAACCGAGGCGATACTTCACTCTCTTAACTACTGCAAGATAATGCAACCCCTCGATTTCTACACCACCCCCGCCCGACCAGTAGGGCCGATTAATCCGGCTGAATTACCAGTAGCCGACGCCGTGCTCGAAGCCGCCTGCTTTGACCTGCTGCCCACGGAGCGCCGCCCGGTCCTGTACCGCCGCCTGACGGACCGCTTCACCCACTTAGCGGAAGAACTCTACCACCGCCTATTCGATGAAACACCGCCGGCTCCTGCGCAGGAGTGCCGCGTGATTCCCTTCCGTCAAACTGCCTAACTGATTACGACTATGAACCACACAGAGAAATTCAACGAGACGGTAAGCATTCTAGTAAAGGCCTATTTGAATGGAACGCTATTAAAAGGCAACTGCTGCGCCTGTGCTGTAGGCAACATCATAGCCAGTAAATCAGGCCTAGATGTGCTCTTGGATGAAGATGCTGACTCTGGGTACATAAGCGCAGCATGGGGTGAGGATAACGTGCTGCCTGAGTGGGGGAAAGTATTCAGCACTTGCGACGGGCGGCAGCGAGTAACACGAGGCTTCTATAAAGGCGTGGCCGCTGAGCAAATTGAGGTTACAGGTTATCAGCTCACAGAGTTAGCACGCATTGAATTAGCTTTTGAAGCGGCTGCTAAGGGCCGCTCTGACAAAGCTCAATACGCTGGCCTTATGGCCGTGGTAGATGTACTAGCCTCCATTCACAGCATCGACCTCGCCACGGCTACCGCTTCCAAGGCCCTGTTTGTAAAGGCCTAGCCCGATGGATGCCCTAGACGAGTTGCGCCGCCACCCCGAGCTAAAACAGCAGGAACGGGACTGGCTAGACTTCCAAATCATCCCAGGCCCCGCTACCCGCAAGATGGTCGCCTCCCTGCTTGCTGCCATTCTGCGCGATAGGGTAGAGTACTTCCATCCCGAGCCAGGGGACTACCTCAAAGCAGGCCGGGACCTCCTGGAAGGTCTGGTGCAATCGGCTCACCGCGACGGCCTGCTCACCGCTGGCGAAACCCGCCGGGGCTGGGTTAAGGCCCAAGAAACCTTCACGCCTGACGCCTTACTCGCCCTGTGGGGAGAAACGCGCATCGCCTTGGAAGGTCGCCGCCGGGCCGAAGCCATGAAGCCCCTTACTGATACTTCTTCTCTCGCTGCTTAACCTCCCACCACTATGCTTATCACAACTTCTCAAGCCCACTACGCTCAGTATGAAGCCTATGAGGCAGCATACAGCCTAGTTATTGGTACCGGTAACGCTGCAATAGCCGCCAAGCTCCGAACGCTAGCTACGGAATCCTGGAATGCGTACCGCACGGCCTGGAATGCCGAATGTGATGGGTTCCGTACGCGGGCCTTGCCAGTGCTCACCGACGAAGAGGCTCTTACCTATGCAGTAGTAGGGGAGGTGTTTCACGTGGAGCTATCAGCATGAGCACCTACCATGCCGGCTTGCGGTGGGTACGGACAGCCGCCACTCGTCTAGGAATTAGCCCCGAAGAGTATGCAGGCTACCTCAACGAGGGCAAGAAGTTCTGTGGTGGGTGCCGCCACGTACTGCCCCGCACGACGCAGTACTTCTATACCTACTTCACGGCGCATGATGGAATGAGTAGCCAGTGTATTGCCTGCTCTTGTGCCGCCGCCGCACGCACCACTACCCAGCGTCAGTGCCCCGCCAATCCGCCCAAGCCGCATCCCGACTACGCAGTACCCAGCCTGCGAGACATAGTAGCGGCGGGTAAGCAGCGCCACCTCGCGCTAGGAGCCGCCCCGCCCACGCAACCCTTTTAAACGAAAACAGCCGCAGGGCGGAATCCTGCGGCTATTTACAAACGAGTACTTACTAGTTACAAAGATGCTACAAGAACAGGAATTAAACGACATGCAGGCGCTAGTAGATGCTGCTACGCCTGGCCCGTGGGGCATAGGTCGTTGGCAGCATGGCAATGGGCCGTGGGCGCCCATAATTTCCGTAGAGATTGGTGCTCCTGTTTGCCGATTTGATAGGCATGGGCGACCAGATAAGGATATTGCTGATAGCGCCTTCATTGCCGCCGCCCGCACGTTCGTACCCGCTGCCATTGCCCGCATTCGGCAACTAGAAGCACTACTTGGCAACCACGAAAGCAGCCTGCAAACCAATCAGGTATTGGTGAAGCGGTTACAGGCTGTACAGGAAGTAGTTGACAGCCGCAAGGGCGAAGCCATGCGGGACTACAAGCAGGCACAGGAAGATTCAGAAGAATCTAAGGTTGCCGCTGCCCGCATGATGGAAGTGCAGTTCGTTGGCCTGGCCTTGGAACCCACTGCACCACAGCAGAAAGGAGGGGAGAACAATGGCTGAAGCAGGTTTCAACAGCATAACGGACGTCACGCTGAAGATTAAGACTGAGTTCAAAGTCCGCAACAGAAGGGTGTATCTGCCTAACGCGACCCCTGCTGAGTATCACGCCCTCTGTGAATTGCTGCACATCATAGCGCAAGACCCTGTTGGCTCGCTGGAAATATTACGCACTGCACCTGTAACCACCACCGACCATGTGTAAGCCCCGCAGTGAATTCATAGCACCCAAGCCCGAGCATGTGCAGGCGTGGGACCGCATCCGGGCCGTGACGGGCCAACCCCCACTGCTGCAGCCCACACCCCCGACTGTTTGCACCGCCTGTCCCACCTGTAAGCACCGCCAGCCATGAGAGTATTGGTAGCCTGTGAGTATTCCGGCATTGTCCGGGATGCGTTTACCGCCGCCGGCCATGAGGCTATGAGCTGCGACCTACTGCCCACTGAGTCACCTGGTCCTCATTATCAAGGAAACGCGCTTGATGTGCTGCACGATGGATGGGACTTGATGGTGTGCCACCCACCCTGCCAGTACTTAAGCCATGCGGGCACCCGACACTGGCACGCTCCAGGACGCGCCGAGAAGAGGAATCTGGCAGTAGAATTTGCTATGGAACTTTACAATGCTCCGATTCAATACGTGGCAATGGAGAACCCTAAAGGCCACTTAGGCAGAGCGTTTCGGCCACCAGATCAATACATCAACCCCTTTCAGTTCGGGGAGCCGGTTCGCAAGCGGATAGGGCTGTGGCTAAAGGGGTTGCCCTTGCTTGAGTCAACTGAGAATTTGTTACCCCCGCCTCCAGTGCTTACACAGCATAGGAAGATAAGCGGCAAGGTGAAGGCCCGGCACTTTGTGGAAACAGCTACCGATTGGAAAACACGCTCCAAATTCTTCCCTGGTATAGCTGCTGCAATGGCTGCCCAGTGGGGCGACCCGGAACGATTAGCCCGGTTGGGCAGACAACAACAACTCTTCGCCGCATGAGCCGCAACTACTATGGCCTGCCGGGTGGGACACGCAACCCATTCGGCAGCACGGGCCACCGGGCTAAATCGGAGCCCTCACAATTCATACCCAAGCAGGACTAGCCATGAAAGTACCCCGCATCTCTATCGCTACCACGCTTGCCCAGTTAGTTCCCACGATTCAACAGGCTATCAAATGAAAAAGCTGGCATTTCGCATTGCCCCTGGCGGCCCAGGCTATGACCGCTGGTGCGTCTTTAAATGGACCCTCTATAGTGTCCTGGTCTGGTTTCTTCTAGGCTACGTCCTATTTGACCGCCCGGCCACCCCGCCGGAGCCCCACTACTCGGCCTTTCGTTGGATACAGCACTAAGGAGCCATGAAACAGCCCCGCTATTCCAGCTCCATCCGTCATAGCACCCGGCGGTTTCCGACCCCTGAGCGGCCCTTGCTTGACCGCATCCTAGCCCGCGTGAAAGAAGATGTCAAAAACACCCACGATTACGACTGGTGGGCGGCGGGTGTCGCCACCGTTGGTGAACTCAGCAAACTGCGCAAAAAGCTGCGAGCAGCGCACGGCTAATGTACCTGCCTACGCCAGCCGAACTCCATACACTCGGCTTTCAAACCGCTCTGTCCACGGCCGGCATCTGGATTCATAAGGATGCCGACCTGTGGGTAGTCCTGATTGACAGCGCCGCCTACACCCTCTCTACGGACCAGTACAAGCGCGGCACCCACTACTGTGCTGCTACCCAAACCAAGGCCAGCTTCTACACCGCTTTGTGCGAGGCGGCCCCGCAGTGGGATTTCAAAGCCAAGAAACTGAAAGACACATGAACATGCTCTCTACTAGCAGCAAACCGCTTACGACGGTGGCCCCACGGTTTGCCTGCACCACAACTCCCGCCCCGCAGATCAAACCACAACGGGTGGATACTCTGAGTGAGACCCAAGGCCGCCGGTTACTGCTCAATCAGCTGCTCATAACTCACCTCGAAAGCAATACCCAGCGGCTCCTAGACGAGGGGGTATGGCCTTCCAAAGAAGACAAGCTAGTGAACGCGCTCGGCCACCGCATTGGGGAGCTATACGAGCGCTACTACAAGCGCAATGGCGCCGAAGAGGTGGACTGGCTCAACAACATCATCGGCCTGAGTGAGGGAGCCACCATTAGTATTCTGGCCCTGGCTATTGACGGTAATCCCATCAAAACGCAGCGCTTGTCTCAACTCCTTATTCAGCTGGCCCAACTGGCTGGCACTTATTCAGAAGACTAACCATGCCTACTCTAAACGATACCGCCCGCCGTCAGAAGCGCCTCAGCTCCGGTAACACGAACCCTGCCTTAGTCATCAACAACGCAGGCAAGAAAGCGAATCTACCGAACCAGAACGGCCGCTTGGACGAGTTCCTGAAAGCCCTACCCTTTAAGCACGAGCTACGCCAGAAGTACCTACGTCTCTCGCAGCCTGGTAGTGCCCCTGGTAGTGCCCCGAAGAATGTAAAAGAACTCCTAGCCGCTAAGTAAGCCATGCAGACCATCGACCTAGTAACTCTTATGCCCCGTGCCCACGAAGCGGCTAAAGCGAAAGGCTTTTGGGATGTAATGCCAGATGGCGGCCAAATGATGATGCTGGTTATATCAGAGCTGAGTGAGGCACTAGAAGGCCACCGCAAGGGCCGTAACAAGCCAAGCTGCATAGTAGATTATAGAACCAGCACAGACAACCTCAACAGCTTAGGAGTCGGAGTTCGGGAGTTCAGGGCTGATGTATTTGAAGCTTTTGTAAAGGATACAGTTGGTGATGAGATAGCTGATGCTTATATACGTCTGTGCGACTTATTACAGGGCTACAATGGTCCTGTAGAACAGATAGTTGGCTTGCTCACACGCGTACGAGTTATGCCTGATTTCGCGGACGAGTTACCAGCCAACTTCGGGGGAGCCTTGCTGCAGATTACCAGCGCTCTTATAAGTATGTACGAGGCGGTAGAAGAGGAAGAGCTTGACGAAAGCATAGCAATGGCAGCAATGGCCTTTCATGGCATGGAGCAACTAGCCACCCGTGAAGGCATTGACCTAGCCACCCACATTGACCTGAAGATGCGCTATAACGCCACCCGGCCCGTCCGTCATGGCAAGGCCTACTAAACCCCTCCTTCGTCACACCCGCACCGCCCGTCCGGTGCGGGTGTACGTGAAGCTGCTCTATCCCCGGTCTGATGCCAGGGTACGCTGCTGCTTCCGTCGCCACTAGCCAGCGGTAGCGCGGCGCAACTGGGAGCAAGTGAAGAACCGATTGAACCGAAAGCAATGAATCAGCTAGCCTTATCTTTTGATACGCGTCCTGAGTGGTACATGCAGCAACGAGAGCAAGTGGCGCTTATGGACTGGCAACGGCGAATGCGTCAACGCTTAGCCGCCAAGTTCCTAGCGAAAGGATGGCGAGAGGATGTACCCAACAATCGCTTTGTGAAAGAGCCGCTTGAGGCCCGGTTTGCAGGTAGGGAGTTGCTGTTCTGCTTCACCATCTGGGTAGGCAACAAGCCAAAAGCCTGGAACTCGCATCACCGTCTACCCCTTCTCTAGCCCCTCCCTTACTAGGTCTTCTCGGGGAGGGGGAGGACGATGAAAGTAACTCCATCAATCGTGATGTGCTCCAGCTTACCCGCGTCTATCAACTGATAGATATAGCCCACGCCTACGCCCACTGCTCCGCTCCGCTTTACATAGGAACGAGCATAGGTGGAAATGAGCTGCAATCGGTCGGTGTCGATGAGTGGCATAGGGTCGAATACGTGACTGACCCGCGAAAGTAAATTATTCACTGTAAAGGTTTGTAGTTTACTGCAAAGGTAATACCTTTATAGTAAGCAAATCAGATAGTACCCCGGCAAGGGTCTTTTGATTACCGGCTGCCATCACAGCCCGCACCCCCTCAAAGCGTTTGCCGACGCTCTATCCGAGGTGCCCCGCGCCAACCATGATGGAGGTTGGCCGGGGCATTCTCATTTACCGGCAACAATGGAACAGAAACGCCCACTCTTTCCCATCTATGATATTATAGAACACTGGCAGGCGTTTGCTTACAGTGAGCCACTAGTACGCCCTATCCATCATGCCTTGTATTATGCACTGGTGCAGATGTGTAAGCGCCGCGGTGGCACCCAGCGGTTTAACTTGCCTTACACCGACGGGATGCAAGCCAGTAATATTGGCTCTCGCAACACCTATCTAACCGCCTTGCGGGAATTGGAAACCTGGGGCTTTGTCGAGTACACCCCGGGCGCGAATGGCTTAAAAGCACCTATAGTACATGTCAAATTTTGCGCATCTGCTGAGCATCTGGTTGACATCTACCGATACGCTAGCTGCGCATCTGCTGATACATCTGCTGAGCACATTATAAAAGAGGTTAAAAGGTTAAAGGACGAAGGCGAAGAAAAGGGCGTCGTCATTGAAAATCTCCAAAAGGAAATTCTTCAACTGAAAGCCCAACTAGCCGCCCAACCTTCTAAAAGCCCCGACCCAGCCAAGCAAGTTGCGGTGGCGCTGACCGACCCCGCCGACGAACAGCACTGGAGCGAAGGCCCGCTTACCAAGCCTAGAGCCTTCCAAGCTATCTGCGAACGGCTCGGCTTTCTCGACATCGATTTCGAGTACTACCGTCGACAAGCCCTGATTGCGGCGGAAGATAACAACATCAGCCGCACGATTGCCCAGTGGAACAGTTGGGTGCGCAACTTTTTCGAGTACCGCCTGAAAGCCGGCCCCCTGCTTAAACCTACCTCCGGCCAAACACTGCCCTCGCAGCCAACGCCGAAAGACCAGCTGCCCAAGCCAGGCCAGGAGAAGCCCGGGCAAATCATCTACATCGACGGCGTACCCGGGGATCAGAACATGGACCGGATGAAAGCCGCCTCCTACCTGAGTCACTTCCCCGCTGCCGTCGTCGTGTCGCTGGCCTACCCCCAAAAGCCCTACCAGAACAAGCCATGAACTTACCCGACCCCAAAGAACTGGAAGATGCCCGCTGGCAGCAGGAGTTTGCCGGCCGGAAGGTAGCTGAGTTCGTCGCCTCGATGCGCGAGTCGCTGCAAGCTCAACCCGCCGACACGCCGACTGCCCGCGCCCGCTACGACCGCAACCTGGCCTTCCTGCGCGCCCTGGAATTCTTCCTGACCTCCAACGCGACCCTGCTTGAACTACTTGACCAGCGCGAAGAGGAAATGAACTTGGAAATGGCCGACGCCCAGTTCAAGTACACCCAAATGGGCCTAGAACGTGATTTCTTCCAGCGCGAAGCCCAATCCGCTACCGCCCGCTTCTACCAAGAGCAAGACCTGTTCAAGCTGCTACAGGGCCGTTTCACCACTACCGTTCCGACCGATGTCTAACCGCCACCGCTACAACCCCAACCCGTTGGCGGCGCTGGACCCGGCCCCGCTACCCGGGCGCACTGTGCGGCCCACGCCGACGGCGCCGACGACGGTACCGCTGCCCATCCAAACCCTGGAGGACATCCTAGCCGCCGCTACGGACTTCTACCTGCATGGCACGGGCAACGGTGAAACCACGCACTGGCCTTGCCTAGATGAGTTCTGGACGTGGCTCCGGAAAGAGATAACCGCCATTACAGGCTACGCCAACCAAGGCAAAAGCCGCTGGATAATGTCGGTAATGCTGCTCAAGGCCGTGTTTAGTGATTGGAAGTTCGTGGTGTGCATACCTGAAAACGAAGACGACTTCTACGTGGAAATGGCGGAAATCTTGGTGGGCATGACCTCCAACGTCAAGTTCTCCAACAACCGCATGAGCCTGGACCAACTGCAGCAGGCTATCCGCTGGCTCTATGACCACTTTCGCGTCGTAACCACTCCGGAGGGGGCAACGCCCGCTCAGCTACTGGACCGTTTTGCCGAGCTACACGCGGAAACGCCCTTTGATGGCTTGCTGATTGACCCGTGGAATCAGCTAACCCACGAATTTCAGAGCCGCGAAGACCTCTACTTGTCTACTCAGTTCAGTCTGCTCAAGCGGTTTGCCATCAAGCACAACATGGCCGTGATCATCACCGCCCACCCGGGCGGCGACGTGAAAGACAAGAACGGCAAGCTGCAGGTGCCTAACGCCTACAGCATCAGCGGCGGGAAGATGTGGGCCAACAAGTTTGATAACGTGCTAGCCGTGTTCCGCCCCAACTTCCCTGAATCCGATGTCGAGCTATGGATTCACAAAATCAAGAAGCGGGGCCGCGTCGGTAAGCCAGGGCAGCTCGACCTGCTCTATGATGTGAAGAAGGCCCGCTACTTCCCACAAATAGGCGACATGCAGCACCCCTTAGAGGCCTGTCAATTCAATGCCCCGGGTACGCCACCCTCTGTTCAACACTTCCCGCCGTCGGAGTTTGACCGGCCCTCTGTCACAGTCAACAACGAACCAGCTCCCTTCTAGCCATGCCTACCTACATCATTACCTCGCACATCGAATTTCCCTCCAAAGTGCAGCCGATCAAAACTGGCACTATTCGCATGGAGATACCCGCCGCCAGTGAAGATGAAGCCAAGATCAAAGCAATGGCCTTTATCACAGGCAAGACCAAAGTTGTGATTGAGTCCTGCGAGAATAAAGACCGCAAGGAAACTACGGAGGCCGAGCTAAAGCGCGTGATGGAGCAGTTCGGCAACCTGTTCGGCTAGCCCACCCCCTGCCACCCAGGAAGATTGTGAACGATAACGCTGCGTAACCATGACACTAGACGAACTGAAAGACAAGACGACCGCTGAACTCTCTACACGCCTGCATCATTTAGCCATCCCTGTGCTAGAGGCAAAGAAGAAGTACGACGCCCTGCGACTGGAACAAGCCCTCTGTCAATCTGCCCGTGAACTGCATACTGATGGGGTGTGGATTGGCGACTTCGTGCGAACCCAGGAAAAGCCAAGCATTACCTACCAGGTGCAACTAAGCGCCACAGGCCATGCGCAGTTGCAGCCTGTGGTCCGTGGCAAAGGTGCCGGTGCGCCCTTGCTGCTGTGGGAGGTTGGGCGGATTGAAAAGATTGACGCTGCCTAAGTGATGAAGAAACGATTGAGAAAGAAGCTAGGGCAAGGCGAGTTTCGCAGCCCTAGCCGGCACACCAAACGCGAGCTAGAAGCCAATGCACAGGTGTTCGCCTGTATTTCGGCCCTGATTGAGAATGTGGGCGAAGACAAGTTCATCAGCTGGATTGAAACGCATAACGAAGCGATATGACCACCCTATTCATCATCCTCTACTTGCTGCCCATTGTGCCCCTGTACATCCTAGCCCGCATGGTAGATAGTAGCGTTGGAGCCGCCCTGTTTTGGGGCATCCTCTGGCCTGTGTCCTGCATTGCGCTGCTTTATCATGCATTGCGCGACCTGCTCCACATTTAGCTCCCACCTCTCACAGTCCACAACGGAGCTAACCCCCTATTACGAGATACCCCAGCGCTATGAGAGACCTCACAAAAGCTTTTGTACACAGCAATCCATGTCCTACTACTCAACCCCCAACATCTCGCAATCACATGGAAGAGTTTGAAATCACAGGGCAAGACACCCTAATCGCAGTGGGTAAGTTCAACAACAAAGCAGAAGCAATTGAGCAGTTCCGAAAGGATCACCCAGGGTATAGCATCACCTCCATTAACGATCAAGAAGTGATTGGCTGGTATGAGTATTCGGGCCTTCCAGTGTTTGAAGATGACGACTATGTGACTGATGAGGAGGGTTGCTATTTCACCCAGCAAGAGGCAGAAGCGCTAAGGCAATCATAGTCCCCATTCCACACGGCCTAGCGCCACTACAACCCTACCCGATATGAACCGACTAGACGAGATACGCGAGAGACTACAGGCCGCCACCCCAGGGCCGTGGAAATGGGATGGTAAGACCGGAGGCGAAGGAGCCTACATGGTAGATTCCCCCGATGGTGAGCCTATCTGCCAAGTGTACGGCAATGGCTGGTGTGTGGAACGAGGGGAAGAGTATGGCGAGTATGACCATGCGCTTATCCTCAATGCCCCCACCGATATAGCCTACCTCCTAGAACAGTTACAGGCTTCTCAAGTAGAGATAACGAGGTTGCTAAATGCAGGGGCCAAGCACGAACATGAGTTGTGTGACATTCTTGGCCCCGTGCTTGGCTTCCCAACTGGACCCTTTGAGGATGTATGCGCTGACTGTGTGGGCGGCCCATGTGCCCAAGTAGAGAAATGCAGCGAGCAGTGTTTAACTGCCCCATATTGCTCACCTGAGTTAGCCCGCACTGTGGTTGAACAGCTCCACGCCGCACAGGCAGAGGTAGCGGGGATGCGGGCGTGGAACAGCAGGCTGCAACGTGCGCTATGGAAGAAGGATGCCCCATTAGGCAAGTATGAGACTCGCATTGCACAGGCATTAAAAGCCATAGATGCGCTGGAGTTGGATTACATCTTAGATGACAACACCTGGGAACCGCGCCCTAATGGCTTTAGAAACCAAAATGAAGTGGCAAAAGCCATTGTGAAGCAGTTTGGATTTCAGCCACCCTCGCCAGGGACGCAGGAAGGAGGGAAGGAGAATGGTTAGTCTCATAATTCTGGCCTTCGCGCTCTGGTTTCTTTACAGCGATTCGCACCGCACCAAGCGCAAGCCATGAACGCCCGCATTGCCGCCCAACTGCGAGCCCAGGGAGTAGACCCCGGCACCCTGCAACCACTCAAGCGCGGAAACAGCCCCGTAGCGCCCTCGCTACCGCCAGGTAGCCCAATCCCACCACTTACACCCGTAGGAGGGCAGGAAGGGGTGAAAAACAAGGGTAAAACCACTGGTCAGGAGTTACCCACCCTTCGCCCCCGGTTTCAGATAGCCACCCACGCGGGCTACCCCGGTCTACGCATGGTACTATGGGGCCTCACCGATGAGCAAGTACAGCACCTACGAACAGCTGCTTTGGGAATAGGGGTATTGGAACAGAACTAACAGAAACGAGATATGCTGATAACACTGCATTGCCATGTAGCCCTCAACACAGCTTCAGTTGATGAAGATGTTGAAGTAGAAGTACCAGATGAATTTGCTGACTGGACTCAAACAGAACAGTT
Source organism: Hymenobacter mucosus (assembly GCF_900188255.1). Taxonomy (GTDB): domain Bacteria; phylum Bacteroidota; class Bacteroidia; order Cytophagales; family Hymenobacteraceae; genus Hymenobacter; species Hymenobacter mucosus. The sequence goes on from NZ_FZNS01000011.1 coordinate 49,446, forward strand.
TGAATACCTAGAAGATGAATACAACCAATGGCTAGGGTCTAACATGGATTCAGGATACAATTTTACCCTCCATGACCAGTAAACCACCCCGCACGAGCAACTATGATAAGCTGTTGCAAGTCTGCCTCGATCTACATGAGGAATACGAAGACCACAGTAAGCCCGGTGGCTACAAGCTCGGTAGCCACGACCCCGAAAATGCCCGCATCACCCTCTATAATGTGGAGAACACCCCAGCGGGATTAGCCACCCTTCGCAAGAAGTTAGATGCCGTGAAGGTCTCTTACCGACTGGTCGTGCTAGAACCCCACCGGTACCACAGCAACATTCACTTGATGGATATTGACGTATGAAACCACCCCACGGAATACAGGCCTTCCACGGCACCCCGCCGGTGACGGGTCGGCCCGCTGCTACACCGGCTCGGGTAGTACAGGTTGGCCCACCTGCAACGACCACCCCACCGAAACGCACCCACCTGACAGAACCCTTATTATCTGTCCGCCTCCCCAACCGCGTGACCTTATCGGCGGAGCTGGTCAAGCAGGTGAACGACGCCCTGCGTGGACCTGGGGAGACCTTGCAGAATCAGCGTACCCGCTTTGGATTAGCTAGTCCTGTGGAGCTTGTCCCCGCCGCCCGCAACCTCAGCGGCGTATGGTACTTGGATGTGCGGGCCACCGCGGGGCGTCGGCTCCCGAAAACACCGGGCAGTCGGTATGAGTTTGCCACCTCCCACCACCTAGCCCCAGGACACTTCTCCCGCCCAATGGCAATCGGACAACCTCACCAGATGCGCTCCCGCCTCTCCTTTCGCTTGGGAGAACAAGTAGTTCCTGGGTACTTCGCACTGGTTGCTATGTAGGTTATGAAGAACAGGGTATCGTATGGGTTAATAGACCGAGCGTTTTTAACCGCCTTCCTCAGAAATATTATCCAAGAAGCGGGGTGTTGGGTATGGAAGGGGTGGATGCAGAACGGAGTGCCTGTTTTCCGGTACAATTACATGTTGTTTTCCGCTCGCAAGACTTCCTATTTCACGTTCGTCTCAGCCAAGGGGGATAAGTATCAAACCACGTGCGGCAACCCACGTTGTATTCACCCTGACCACTTATCTATTTTAAATACAAAGCATTTCCACTTGGCTGATCTTGCACGGCAAGGGACTGGCTACCAGCAACGCAAAACGCACTGTCCCCAAGGACACGCTTTGACTTATGATAATATCGTTCAGGCTAAGACCAGTAAATATCCGAAGGGGTATCGTCGGTGCCTTATATGCTATCGACAGCAGCAGCTAGCTTACGTACACAAAAAGCGAGGCAAAATACCCCTTTAGCAGGTCTTGCCTCTTGCCCGCCCGATCCGTTCGACAACTTTCGCGGGTCTTGGCCCCTGCCTGCCTGCCGGGGCGGGTAGTTTCGTCTGTGGACCCGACAAAACCCGACACTTCAACGCACGCGCACAAGCCCCTCGCTGTTTGGCGTAGAGCCTTTCTGGCCGTACTTGCTGACTGCGCCAATGTCAGCAAGGCGGCGCGCGCCGCGGAGGTGAACCGGCAGTATTGCTATGAGTGCCGCGCCAATGACCCCTCTTTTGCTGAGGAATGGGACAACGCCTTAGAAGAGGCAACCGACAAGTTGGAAGAGCGCGCTTGGACCCGCGCCAATTTTGCCGATGTACAGTACAAGTTTACGAAGACCGGCGAACCGATTCTGCATCCCATTACTGGTGAGCCCTACTACGAGCATGTAGGCAGTGATACCGTACTCATTACTCTGCTCAAAGCCCACCGGCCCGATAAGTACAAAGACCGCAAGGAGGTTACTGGTAAGGACGGGGCTCCGTTGGTGCCACCAGCCACCGACCTCACTAAACTTAGTCGAGAAGACAAGCTAGCCTTGCTGGCTATCCGTCGCAAGTTGCAGCCGAAGGAGGGCGACAGCGAATGATGCTGGTTGCTGAAGATATTCTGCACGACATCCCCACGGAAGAGGAGTTGCTTGCCGACTTGTGTCGTGAGCGCTTCTACGACTTCTTCCTGGAGTTTTGGGAGACCATTGAAGCGACTGAGCTAGTCCCCAACTGGCATATCGAGTACATCTGCGACCAGTTACAGCAGGTGTACGAAACGTGGGAGCGCAAGGAATCCCAGCCCGACGTACTGATTAACGTCCCTCCTGGCAGCAGCAAGAGCACCACCGTTACCCAGTTGTTTCCCGCGTGGCTGTGGGTGAAGAACGCCGCTATCCGCACCATTAGCTCGTCCTACGCGGCAGACCTGAGTACCGCCCACGCGGTCAAAACCCGCGACTGCATCACCTCCGACAAGTTTCAGCGGGTGTTTCCGGGCTTGATTGAGATAAAGAGTGATGAAGGGGGGAAAACAGCCTACCGCAATACCAAGATGGGACAACGCTTCACCACCTCCACGGGTGGGCGGGTAACGGGTATGCACGGGGACTTTATCATCGTAGACGACCCGATTAACCCCGAAGAAGCCGAGTCGGAGACTACCCGTATCCGGGCCAACCGCTTCGTTAGCAAAACCCTCTCCACCCGCAAGACCAACAAGAAGCGGACCGTGACCATCATGGTCATGCAGCGCCTGCACGAGCTTGACCCCGCCGGGGAGTGGATAAGCAAGAAACCCGTACTGCGGCACATCTGCCTACCGGCCGAAGCCAGCGCGGATATCCGCCCACCCGAAGCGGTGCAGTACTACGTGGAGGGTCTCTTGGATGTCAACCGCCTAGATCAAGAAGCTATCCTCAAAGCCAAGCAGGATTTGGGGAGCTACGGGTACGCGGGCCAGTTCGCCCAACGTCCGAGTCCGGAAGGCGGAGGCAAGCTCAAGAAAGCGTGGTTTGGTCGCATCAGCTGGCCGGACTTCCTCGTGTTGACCAAAGGACAGCCGGTGGTGTGGGAGTTTGATGCTGATACGGCACTAACCAAGAAGCAGAAAAACGACCCAACAGGGCTGCAAGCATCCGCTTTCGTTGGTAATACGCTCTATATCCGCAAGTTTGAATGGGTCCGTCTGGAAATGGGCCCGCTGTGCCGTCATATTCCTGAGTTCGTCCAGGGGAACGGCTATGGCGCTGGGAGTATGCTCTACATCGAGCCCAAGGCTAACGGCATCAGCACCGTGCAAACCATTCGGGAAAACACCAAGCTCAATGTGGTAGAAGCGCCCCCTCCTACCGATGATAAAGTTACCCGCGCTAACAGCATAGCCCCTTTCTGCGAGTCGTTGCGCGTGGTGCTCATTGATGGCAGTTGGTGTGAACCCTGGCTGGATGAAGTGAGCACCTTCCCCAATGCCGCCCACGACGAAAGCGTGGACTTGCTTGGGCAAGCCATCCGTCGGCACATCACGCCAACCCGCAAAACCCGCGAAGCCCAATCCCTCTGATATGAAACTACCCGATATTGTCAACGCCGCACTACAGACGTTTGGGCTGGGCTCTAGCGGACTCACCAAGTACGATCAGAACTTCTTGCAACAGGTTATGGGGGAGAAGGCGTTGGTCGGATTCGATTCCATCGGCCGCACCAATCCGCTGTATCAGATGGTGGGTAATGATGCTACCTACCTCTCTCCTGAACAGCAGAAGCTACGCCAGCGACTCGTAGGACAGTTCGGCAGGGCTAATTCCTACTTCGCTACTAAGGCTGCCTCCCTGCCTTTGAACCTGTGGACTCGTGGAACGGATGGCAAGCCCAAGCAGGAGCCGTATGACGCCCCTCTGTTGGACTTGTTGTGGCAACCCAACCCCATGACGAGCTACAGCACGTTCATGTGGCAGATAAGCTCGTTCTGGCACGGGGAAGGTACCGTTCCCATTTGGGCTAACCGACTGGATTCCGGTCCCAACAAAGGCAGACCCCAGGAACTCTGGATACTGCCTCCTCCGTGTGTCAAACCAATGGGAGGGGGATACATGGAACCGGTTACGTCGTACCGCTATACCCCTGACCCCGCCAAGCCCAATGAGTATATTGACTTGGACCCGTCGGAGTTGTTGTTTCTAAAGAACGGCGCCCTGCCAGGAGAAGCCAGGGGGACCAGTACCGCGCAATCGGCCTACCGGGAAGTCACCACCGACAAAAGCACTTCCGACGCGCAAAACAGCTTAATGCAGCATGGAGGGCCTCCCGGTATTATCTCGTTTCCGCCGGATAAGGACACGGCTATCACGCTTTCAGCCCCGACCATTTTCGATATCCGTAACCGCTTTGATACGCGCTATAGTGGGCCTGAAAATCGGGGCAAGATTCCGATTGTGACGGAGAAGGTGGAGTTTGTTAGCACTGGCGCTACTGCTGTGGACTTGGCTATCCTAGAACTGCGCATGGCCAACTTCCGCGAAGTATGCGGCTGGTTTGGCTTTTCGTCGGTCCTGTTGGGCGACATGGAAGCCAGCACCGACAACAACTACCAGAACGCCCGCAAAGCCTTCTACACCGATGCGTTGGTTCCTTACGCCAACAGCAACGCAGGGGAGTTGTCGCGCTGGCTGTGCCCGTTGTTTGGCTATAAACCAAAACAGGCGTGGTTGGAAGTGGATACGTCTGGTATTCCTGAACTACAGGAAGATAAAAAGGCCGAAACAGAGCGCATAATGAGCATGTATCTGCTGCCGATTGAGCGGCGGGTAGAGATGTTGGGCGAAACCCCCGACCCGGCTTTCAAAGGCTACCTGATACCAGCAGGCTTGCAGTACTTCAAGAACGCACAAGAACTCAGCGAGTCCCTTACCGACGAAGGCCAGAAGCTGCTAGGCCGCTACAATGAATACCCCGGCGTGTCGGCAGAGTAATTGCACTATACTCACCCTTCGTCGGGTACTACCCCTGTAAATCTGGACACTTCCCACCGTATTAATAGGATAAAACGATGCCCTACCAGCCAAAAGAAGCCGAACTACTACAACTCGGCTTCCGCACCAACAGCCCCGCCCAGCCCTATCCCACCCGCGCCTACTTCGCTCCTATGCAAGGGTCGGACAACTACCTGACCCTGTGCCCACGGCCCGGCATGGAAACAGCCGTGGAGTTCACGGGCGCCAGTAAGGTCGTGGCCCGCTACTACATCCGGTCTGCGGATGATCTACGCGCCGCCCTGCGTGGAGAAGGACAGCGGGAGGCGTTGCCCAAGCACGGGCGGGCGTTGTATCACTCGTAACAGCTACTGAAATGAAAGTTATTCGAGACAACCGAGTAGAGAACCGCTTCACCTTCCCAATGCGCTTGACCTGTGGGCACTGCAAATCGGAACTAGAGGCGGATAAGTCTGATTTGAAGTATACCGATGACGACCAAAGGGACCCTGGGTATTACTACATCCCTTGCCCCTTGTGCAACACGCATAATGTGGTGAAGCCTGTGCCCATTCGTTCAGCAAGTGCCTTCTTTAACAGGTAGCCTCATGACCATGCCCTTCGATTCCCCACTAGAGCAGCTACTTGAAACGCACAGCGACGTACTACGCCCCCCTGTTAGGCAACCTCTGGCCGGTGCGCCCCTTCAAGGTGGAGCAGTTTGGTCCGCTGACCAAGTACACGTTAGGCGAAATGCCAGATGGAAGGTGGGCTATGCTGCACCGATTAACGGAAGCTGACGCAGGCAGCCCGCACGACCATCCGTGTGATATGGAATCACATGGCATACACGGCAGCTATTGTGAGCAGGTCTTTTGCCCTGGCCCAATGTTCAAACTATGGGGGCCAGGTAGTAGCCACCACATTGGGGCAGACTGCATTCACCGTATTACCAAGCTATACAATGAAGAGGTATGGACCTTGGTATTCGCCGGGCCAGTAGTACGACAGTGGAAACACTATCCTGAGCTAGGTTAGACAGTAGGGGGAGTAGGCGGGCCGTTGGGTTCGCGGGTGGCAGCGTCAGGTAGCACCACAAACACTTTCCCACCAACCTCTTCTGTGTCGGCCCGCTTTTCTTCAATGCGCCGGTACACCTGGGTAACAGAGATACCTTCCTTGTCGGCGTATTGCTTGATAGTCGCTAATCGGGCAAGGTACGCCTTGATGGCGGGGTCGGTAGTGGGCATCGGGTTCTGAGGTATTCGCAAGGTTTGGCGCATGAAGGTAAAAGTTTAACCGTTATAATTTGAACGTTATAAAGATAACGGTTATATTTGTTACGGTTACACTATTAACTGGTATGCCTGCATGGAAACAGCTATTAAAGAACGTCCTATCCTTTTCAGTGGTGCGATGGTACGCGCCCTACTCGCTGGCACGAAGACCCAGACGCGCCGGACCACTGGCCTAGACTTTATCAATGAAAACCCCAGTTGCTGGCAACGGCAGTGGGTACCTGCTAAGGATGGTAAGCACTGGCTGTTTACCTGTGGTGATGACCGTGTGCAAGTTCGGTGCCCTTATGGTGTCGAGGGTGACCGGCTGTGGGTGAAGGAAACTCACCAGATGGGCTTCTCCACCCACGTTTCAGATTGCGGCTATCTCTACCGTGCCACTGATGTAGACAAGCGCACCCACCACGGCGTGTACTGCTACGAAAAGGATGGCAAGTACTATGACCACTACGATAAGCAGTTCGTGTGGCGCCCTTCCATCTTCATGAAGCGCGTTGCTTCGCGCATCCTGCTAGAACTCGTGTCGGTGCGAGTGGAGCGGTTGCAGGATATATCCGAGGCTGATGCAGTAGCTGAGGGGGTAGAAGAGCATATCATTCCCGCTTTAGGGCCCGGCACTTGGGGTATGTGGAAGAACTACCTATGGTCTGAGAAAACAGTAGATAAGCAGGCCAAAGCCAAGTGCAGCGCAAAGGAAGCCTACGAAACTCTGTGGGAATCCATCAACGGCCCCGGCTCCTGGCAGGCCAACCCCTGGGTATGGGTCATTTCCTTTCAGGTTGTTAAATAAGCCACGGGAACCACGCCAATGCAACGCTACTGGATATCCTTTTGGGCAGACGACCCCCGCAGTATTGGAGGCGACCCTGGACATACATTCTTTTGCACAGGCTATCGGGATACAGAGGATGATAAGGGCACATGTTCCATGTGCGTTTTAGCGGAAGGAGAAAGCTTTGACGCTATCTGGTCTACACTCAAGAGCGACAAGTTTTACCCCGAGGCAGAACAGCGGTTTGCTGAAGCAGCTGATGCCAGCTTTAAACCTAATAGTGGTGGGCGTTTCCCCAGCTTGCTTCTGTGGCAAGTAGCAACGCCTCAGCAACCAGGCCCACTTGTGGCTTAACCTCGCCTTCCCTGTCACGAACGAAGGCGGGGTTCACCTGTAACGCTAACTGTACTTACCCCCTGTAGTCATGAACCTCTTCTTGTACATCCTTGGTCAAGTAAGCCTGTTCACAGCAGGCATAGTAGCCTTCCTCTTAGGGCTTGGGTTCTTCAGTGCTTTGCCAGACAAGGATAAAGCGGGACTACTGGAGTTCATCATTGCTCTGCTCGGCCTCGCCTGTTGCGCCGTGGGGGCCTCGCTCTGCCTGTATCCGATTGTCAATCTCTTTCAGTGAGACCATGCCCATTAACAATGAACTACGTGATGATACCAGTGCCATGCTCAGCTACCTACAGGGTGAACCGCCAACACCTGCCCCTGTAGCCAAAACCCCTGCTGACTACCTGCGACAAGCCATGCGCAATCTTGGAGAGGAGTATGTAGAAACGCCAAACGGGGTACTGGTAAGCGAAGCAGCGTCAGCAGAAGCCATCCGATTAGCCGTAGCCGACGCCAAAGAGGTACCTGGCTGGAATTAACCTGTAACCGCTCTTCCCCATGTCACAGAAACTAAGCAACAAACGCCGCGAGCAGATACGGGAGACGTTGAAGCAAGCCAACAGCAAGAACAACGCGTACTGGACGTATGAGGATGAAAATACGGCTATAGGCGACCTCCTTGCCGAGCTAGACCGCATCCTTCCCTCCTGGGTAGCCACCGACGCCGGTCAGCACCAGTACAACCGCGCTTATGAGGTGGCTGGCACGACACCCAATTCATCTGACTCCGTATGGTTAGGCCGCGCCCGCTATGACGAGACGTGGAACACATGGGTAGATGCCAATACCTCCAAACCCTTCCCCCTGGGTACCACGATTACGCACTACCTGCATAGTCTGACCCCTACGGAGTTGATCGGACAACCAGAGAGAGGGGAGTAGGGGTATGGCGCATAATGCAATAAGACTACCCTATGTGCCCAAAGAAGAGCGCGAGAATATAATGGTTGCTAGGCCGACCCTCCGCATTGTCCAAACAAGCCCCACTACCTACGCTGTACAACAACTGGAATGCCGTGGGTGGTGGTTATGGCGCAAACAAGAGTGGGTTAACTATGCCGTCAGGGTGTATCGCGGTTGCGACCCCTGCACAGGAGGAAGAGAGGAGCACGAATGCCCTATACACTTCGATTCCATAGAAGCCGCTGAAGCATGGGTACAACAACAGCGTGAGGCGCGGCAGTATCCACGGGTGGTGAAAGAACTAACTAACTGAATAAGGTATGAGACTCAGTAAACATTGGTTCCAAGCTATTGCCCTTGCCTTGTTCACCCTGGCTCGGATGGCCTATAAGGTAGACTTTCGGCCCTATACATGGGGTGTGATTGCCGCTGCTATGGTAACCAGCTTTCTGATCTTATTGGTGTTAAGCCATGTGACGTTGAGTTGGCTCAAGTGGCTAATAGCATTGGTTACGAACCCTAAAGATTAAGCCACATGACAGTAGGAGAGTTGCTGGAATACATCTATCTCCACAATGTGGATAGAAACGCAGAGGTGTTAGTGCAGCGTGTTGAATACATACACTTTGAGGGGTTTAACATAAGTGGAATGCGCGGACTCTTGCCCGATGGAACCTACGGGGTGTACCCAGAAGGCTCCAAGTCAACAGGGTGGCCCACCGTTCAAAAGGAAGGCGACTGTGGCATGACAGAATACATCTCAATACACTGTCCTGTGCGCTGGGATAATGACAATAGGCTTTACCTCGACCTTCATTACTAATGCCCACCGACACCCCCGAAGCCCGTATTGCTCGCCTTGATGCCTATGAGAGTAGGTTCATCCCCAAGCTAGCGGCCGCCCTCATCAAGAGTGTAGAGCCAGCTATATCCGCGTACGAGCAGGGGGCTACCCCTAGCCTGGCCGCAGCCTACGTGAAGGATACCCATGTTGGGACTGTGCTAGAACAGCTCTACCGCACCGTAGCGGTAGACGAAGCCAAGCGTACGTACGATACCCTCACAGAAGGCCAGAAAGCCCAAGCGCCAGGAACGCTGGCAGATGGATGGGTAGCCCGCGCCCGGGACTTTCTGCGGGGGGAAGGACGCATGACCTTGCAAGGGATTACGGAGCGCACCCAAGGGGTTGTACGGGATGTGCTGGAGGCCGCGCAGGAACTGGGTTTGTCCATTCCCGACGCCGCCCGACGCCTGCGGCAGACAGTAACCGGGATTGCACGGGAACGGGCTATTGCCATCTGCCGAACAGAGATTAACGCGTCAAGCAATGCGGGCTCTCTTTGGGGAGCACAGGCCACCGGACTAGCGTTGCAGAAACAATGGCTGGATACCAAGGATGGCCGGGCCCGCCCGACCCACGTTGCCGCCAACGGGCAGAAGGCGCCCTTGGATGGGTTCTTTTCCGTAGGGCAGGGGAGAGGACGATACCCAGGCGACCCACTCTTACCGGTGGGAGAGCGGGCGAGATGTCGGTGTACACAAACCTATGTTCCGATTGATTAACTAGATTTAAATATGGCACTCATTGAAACGTACGACGACAAGAAAGGTAAGTGGCAATCATGGGAAGCGACTATTAACCTTCAATCGGATAGCATACAAGACCCTAATCTGATTGGCTATGGCGCCACAGAGGAAGAAGCTGTTGCAGCGCTAAAAAAAGACCTGAGGGCTTATATTGAGTTGTTGCAAGCCGCCGAATCCGTTGATATAACAACGCCCCGTGCCTAGCCACCCTACTTCCGCTGAACACCTCCCCCTTATCTGCCGCTCCCGCCATCCTCCCTCTGTCATCCTCCAAGAGTGGGTAGGCACCATGCAACGAGCCCAGTACCCCAACGGAGCGAGAGTGTATCAGTTTAGCCTTACCTGCTTCTCTGCGAATTAACTAACTACTCCCATGAATGACTACACTGCAATAGCAAACCGCCTTGGCTCTATAGCCCCACATATGCTGGATAAAAATCATCCTCTTCGCTTGGTTTTACATCATACGCCAGCTTACCGCACTGTTTATTTCTTTGATGAAACAGGCGAATTAGACTATGCTGAGCAAGAGTTGACCCTTAGTCTAGACCAGTTGCACGCACATGACTTCGTAGTAGAAGGCCCGGCTGTGTTGTGTCCTCACATCGTCTCATTTGCTATCAACACTAGTATTGATGGGCAAAAAATAAGTTGCCGAACCCGTGTAAGTCGCGAGTTCTTACAGCAAACACATAACGTTTATATAAAAGAATGGATAAGCAAGCGAGTACTGCAAGACATCTATGATTTAAAAGAGCGCCACCCCTAGTCGCTTCTCTGCAAATTAGCCCCGCCCCACCTACACTGGTGGGGCTTTTTTATGTCCCGCCCGATCCGTTCGACAACTTGACCCCCTCCTGTACCACGTAAGGCAGGGCAGGCGGGTAGGTTTGGGTATGCAAAAGCAGAGCCTGCCTTACTTCCGCATCAAGGATATTGACACTACTGGTCGCACCGTACAGTTTTACGGTTCCGCTTTCGGGGTAGTCGATAGTGATGAAGACATTATGGTGAAGGGGGCCTTCACCAAAACGATTCAGGAGAACGGCCCTGCTTCTGGCCGCCCCCGCATTCAGCACCTTTCTCAGCACAACCGGCAAATCATCATTGGCAAGTTCACCGAGCTGGTCGAAGATGAGTTTGGCTTGCTGTGCACCTCGGTGCTGGCTGATAACGCCGATGGCAACGATGCCTTGGCCCTGTACGAGTTGAACGTGTACGAGCACTCCGTAGGGTTCAACACCATCAAGCAGGAATACGACAACACCACGGGCATCCGTCGCTTGACGGAGGTAAAGCTGTGGGAGGTGTCGGCCGTCACGTGGGGGGCAAATGAAATGACCCCATTAGTAGGGATTAAATCCCTCAAGCTACCCGAGCAAATCGACTACCTGAATGGCCGCATGGACAAGCTGGTCAAGGCGTTGCGCACGGGCAATATGCAGGACTCGACTTACGAGAATATTGAGGTTGAACTAGCCTCACTTCAAACCGCCTACAAAGAACTCTTCTCACTCCCTCCCACGCAGGAGCCGGCCCCGGTGGTCACTCCTTCACCCGTGGTAGACGAGCCGGCTGGGGCTGAACTGGTGGAGACCCTAAAAAAATCTCTCACTTTCCTCAACAACTAGCCATCATGGCCGACGAGAACAAAGAGTATCTGCAAGTGAAGCAGGACGTAGAAAAGCTTGGCAAAGACATTGACCAGAAGGTTAATGAGATCAACACCAAGGCGGAGAACGGCGAGAAGATTGCCAAGGAGGCAACCGCCGAAATTCAAAAACTGGTAAAGCAGTACCAAGACCAGCAAGACCAGCTCGACCAGATGCAGGCAAAAGCCAATCGCAATCGGTTGAATGGCCTGTTTGGTGAGGAGCAGAAGATGCCTGCCGACCAGATTCGCGAAGCCCTCGAAAGCTCAGATGATTTCAAATCACTGCGCAGCAAAGGCAAGGGCCGCGCGGTGCTGGAGTTCCCCGAACTGAAAGCCACCCTGCTAACGCCTGCCGTGGCTCCCGGCACGGTGATTCAGCCTCAATACCAAGCGGGTATCGTAGCGCCCCCGTTGCGTTCGACCATCTTGGATATTCTGGCAACGGCTCCGACCACGGCCAACACCATTCAGTACGTACGCGAGCAGGCCTACACCAGCAACGCCGCCTACGTAGCCGAAGGCCAGTTGAAGCCAGAGGATGACCTGACCCTGTCGGAAGAAACCGCCACGGTGCAGACGCTCGCCACCACCTTGCGCATTAGCAAGCAGTTGATGGACGACTTCCCTGCCTTGGTGGGCTACATCACGTCGCGCGCTCCCCGCAAGATGCAGTACGTGAAGGAAAACGCCATCCTGTTCGGTTCGGGTACGGGCGGGCAACTCGAAGGCATCACTACTGTTGCCTCGGCCTTCGCACCTGGCGCCGACATCATCGTGCAGGCTCCCAATAACTGGGACGTGTTGGCCGCCGCTGGCTTCCAAGCCACGATGGCGGAGTACATCGCCAACGGCGCCGTGATCCACTCGGCTGACTTGCTGATGCTCCAGCTGATGAAGGACAGCCAGAACCGCTACCTCTTCCCTGAGCTGCGGGAAACCGGCACCCTGAACGGGATGCGCGTAGCCGAAACCCACATGGCCGCCATGCGGGGCAAGTTCCTCGTGGGCGACTTTGCCTTGGGTGCTCAGTTGTTCCAGCGCCAAGGCATCACCATTGAGTTCTTCGATCAGGACCGTGATAACGTGGTACGCAACCTCATCACCATCCGTGTAGAGGAGCGTCACGCCCTGGCTACCTACCGTCCCGATGCCTTCGTGTACGGCACGTTTGCTGCCGCCAAAACCGACCTCGCTTCCTAAGCCATGAAGGTGACGCTGCTCAAAGACGTAGCCCTGCCGCATAACGGCACGCAGGACACCGCCCCAACCGGTCCGCCGGTTGTGGGCCAAGCCGGGCAAGTAGTAGACCTCTCCCCTGATTCGGTTGCCAAGGCCTTTATCAAGCGCAAGCTAGCCGTGGCCGTGGAGGAAAAGGAAGATAAGCCTGCCGACGCCCGCGCCACGAAGCCCGCCAAGGGCCCCACGGAAACCAAGTAATCCTCATGCCTACTGTTGTCGTCCTGTCTACTGCTGACCCTGTAACCGAACCCGTGACCGTGGCCGATGCCGTGGTTGAATGGCGCTTGGACTTGGTTGCGACAGATACGGACGAAGCAGCCCAGGCCGAACGTCGGTTAATTCAGCGCAAGCTAGCGGCCGCCCGCCAACTCGTAGAAGCCTACACGGGTCGCTACGTGGCGGGCGGCCAGACGCTGGAGTTGACCTTCCGCCTAGATGAGGAGTACAAGTTACCTACCGGGGCTGTCGCAACCGCCGTGCGCGGGTTTCACACGTCCCTTGCCTCTCTGGAAAACTTCCATTGGGTAGAGTACCTAAAAGGAAGCAGTGTAGAGCGGCAATGGCCCCTGGGGTATGCTGCCCAGCAGACCTACACAGTGACGGTAACCTTGCCCGAAACAGCTTCTTCGTTGTGCCCTGCTCTGATGCAGGAAGCCATCTTGGAGCTAGGGGCGGAGTTCTACCGCAACCGCGAAACCAGCTCTGCGGCGGGTATTGTACCACGGGAACTACCGGTTAGCTACAAGGTGAAACTAGCGCCCCTGGTGCTGCATCCCGCTCTCTTCTAATGGGACGCCTCGCCGCTGGGAGTCTTACTGAGCGCGTTACGCTCACCAACGCGTCGGCAGCCATTGAAGATGGGCAAGGCGGGTGGCTAGAGAGCGAGAGTGGTCCCGAATGGACCCGCACGGTACACGCGGAACGCAAGGTGCTGAGTGGGTCCGAAGCCCTCCGACTCGGGCAAGTACTCGGGGGAGAGGTTGCTCTCTACACGGTACGCTACACCGCCCGCGCTACTAGTGATACCCGGTTGACCACCAAAACTGGACAAACCTACAGTGTTCGCCACGTGGAGCATGATACCCGGCGGGAGTTCTCGCTTCTAACCTGCGTGGACAATGGCCGGAATTAACATCAAGGTCTCAGGAGTGGACCGGCTGATTCAAAAGCTACGCTTCTACCAAGTAGACAAGAAAGCGCGGGTAAAGGCCGTGGTCGGCAAGTACTTGCTGCTCATTGAATCCGAAGCCAAGCGCCGCGCCCCGGTAGATACGGGCCGGTTGCGGGCCTCGATTTACGCTGACCCCACCCCCGATGGGTTGGGCGGCCGGGTAGCAGTACAGGCCGAATACGCTATGTACGTCGAGCTAGGCACGCGACTAATTCAAGCCCAGCCCTTCTTGTTCCCCGCTGCGGAAGCCTTACGCCCCGCTTATACCACGGACATCATTGCTGCTCTTAGAACCCGCTAATATGGCTGCCTTAGAACCACTCGCTATCACCATTGACACATCACAGGCCGATCAAGCTATTGATGCGCTTACCGCCAAGGCGGATACATTGATCGAAAAGCTAGAGCGCATTAAAGCGTTTTCGCCTGAATCGGCGCGTGTGTTTATAGACCAGCCAAGCCCCGCCCAAATTGGAGAGGCATTACAATTCTACTATGACAGAATGGGTCGAGTTATCCCACCCCATAAAGCAGAGTAGATGAACCCAACCAAGTACATCCTTCCTGCTGTGTATGCCGCGCTCACCAGCCCCCCGCTGGCCGCTGTCGCAGGCGTGCAACCGAAGGTGTACCAGTACCTACCCAAGGGCTTCAAGGACGTCCTGTACGTGCAGATCAAACAACCCACCGCTACCAAAGAGCGCGGGGCCCAAGGCTGCAAAAGCTGGTCCTGTACCGTCTTACTGGACTGCGTGCGCCTCACCCAGCCCGGCCGCTCTAGCAGTGTCGCGGTGGACGAATTAGCCGACCTAGTAAGCGAGCGTCTCGACGGGGCGCGGCTCTACCTAGGGGCTGACTTGGAAGCCTCCCCAGCGGACGTGGAGCAAATCACGCCTTTGGATGACGCCTTCGATGGGGAGCAAGTAGATATCCACCGCTACCTACGAGTACGGTTCACGGTGTCCCAGCATACGCGCACCCCAGGGCCGGTTATCCCGCCCAATACCGCTTTCCCCTACACGTTCCCCCTTACGCTCGCATAGATGGCTAAGTTCACCAAACCAACTGTCCCAGATAAGACCAGCGGGCAAACGCTTTCTGCGGCGGAATTTAACCAAGTCAAGACCTTCCTAGGTCTGATAGCTGATGTAATAGATGGCTCGCAGACCGTGGAGGGAATTTCTTTGCCCGCTATGCTACTCTCGGCTGTGCTGGATACCAATGGCAAGATCAAGGACGGGGTGCTTGCTGCAAACCTGGTGCGGCTGGTGAATGGTGCTTTGCCCGAAGGTGTGTTGCCATCTACGGTGATAAAGAAAGACCCCGTTACCGGCAAGGCGCCAGAAAGCATCCTGCCCGAACGAGACATACAGGGCTACGATCTAAACGCAGCGGGTGATCTAGTGGTCAACGTAGACAGCCTATTCGCCCTGCTGAAAGCGAAGCTAGACGCCACGTACGCGCCCATTGGTTCAGGCAACACGACAACGCCCACCCCACCTACGGCACTGGATATTACGGCAACCCCTGGCGACGGACAGGTAACGATTAGCAAAACCGGTGGGGAAGGTACGGGCGTAACGTACGCCCTGTACCGGGGCACCTCTGCGAGTGGGACGCTCATTGCAACGGCGCTGCCTTTCACCGATACGGGCCGCCCCAATGGTACCGCGGTAACGTACTACGCCACGGCCACCAATGCGGGTGGTACAGTGTCCGACACCGACACCGCCACGCCCAAAGCCCCCGCTACCACCACACCCACCCCTACGGCGGGGGTAGTGAATGACACGTTTACCCGCGCCGACTCGACTACAAGTCTCGGTACCGCCGAAACCGGGCAGTCCTGGGTAGTGGACGCGTTGGGTGTACTGGGTATTCGTAGTGGGACTGCCTATTTGGTGAGCGGCAATGGCTACGCCTTCCTGCCGGCTCCTTCCTCTAGCATGCGGGTGCGGGGTAAGCTCACGTACGGGGCTACGCTCGTGTCGCAGGGCATCATCTTCAACGCCCTCAACAAGCAGAACCGCTTTGTGATGGTAACCGAAGCGAATACGGGCAAGATTCAACTCTTACGCATTGAAAACGACGGGGCTACCCAACTAGCAATTACCTCCACGGCGCTGGTTGCCCCCAACTCAACCCCTGAATTTCGGGTCGATACCAAAAAACGAGCCGATGGTACGGGGCGGGATATTCTGTGCTTTCTCAACGATGTGCAATTACCAGAACTCACCTGGTACATCAACCCCACGGAAGCCGCCAAGTACGACAACTGGAACATGGCTGGCTACCGGTGTGGGGCGGTGGCTGCGGGGGCTGGATTGGATCGCATTGACATTGACGCGCTCGTGTAATGGCAAAGGTTCCGTTCCCTTTTAAACCGAAGAAGAAGCCGCCCGTGGTGCCCCCGGCGAGCACGAACCGCGTACGCATCACGGCGACATTCCCGAGTGCACCTGTGACCCCTAGCCTTGCATTTGCCGACATGCTAGCCGACGCCCGGCTGGCTGTGGTGATGCACAAGGATGATTCGTACTACCCCGACTACACGGAGGTATTCCCGAATGTGCGGGACTTGACCACTAGCGATAATGCAGGCGGTACCATTCCGGTAGGGTACGGCTTTGCCACTATTGCCGCTGCTCCTACGCAGAACCTGCACCACACGCCTGAGCGCAATGGGCAGCCAGGTTCGAGTACGACCTGGCCTGAGTACCGCGAAATCTACAGTTACTACCAGTTCGCGCCCGTCAACCACAGCCAAAACCACGACAACAAGCTTGGCACGTGGTTGCTGGAGTTTCAGGCAGGGCACGAAACCATTGTGCGCGAAACTGGGCGGGTACCGAGTACGATGGTAGTCGTAGCGGGTATTGCTGGTCAGGTGCAGCCCTCCATTCAGGACATGAGCTATGATTTGGCCTTGTCTGGTAACTACAACAACACCGGCGCTGGTATCTACCAGCCTGATATTTTCTGGGGGGAGGAAATTAATATGACCACCTACGCGAAGCCGTACGTGGTTTCTTCCCGCTGGGCAATGGATGGGCAGTTGAGCCTAGCCAACTTTGGCGACCTCTCCGGCTGGCGTGACCGGCACATCACCATTGCCAAAACCAAGAAGCACGCCGCCCCCATCTTCGGACACAATCCCTTTGTCGGGGGCGGGGCCAACCTGCGCTTATACATTCAATCCATCATTGCTAAAGCAGCGGAAGCAGGCGTAGCCCTTTGGATGCCCAACCCGCAGCAGCTGGCAGACTACCGCCGTCAAAAGCGGTTAGCTACAGTGGGGGCACCCATCGTGTCAGGCAACTCGGTGACGTGGGAGGTAGAACTAGCAGACTGCTTCTACCAAGACCTGAGCTACCTCGTACCCGGTGCGGAGAGCGTCACCGTGCAGGGGGCGCGTAACGCTACCTTCAACTCCTCTACGGGACTACTGAATGTCTACAAGCTACAAGGAGAGGGGGTATTACCCGTAGAAGAAACGCCTAAGCCTCGTCTTAGCGGAGAGATTCCCGTGTACGCTGACATGGAGATTATTTCGGAGCAAGCCCCAGCTACAGACTACTTCAGCCGCGCCTACGACCCAGCCACCATTATAAACGAAAACAGGACCTTCTACTACGGCAAGTTTAGAACGGCAGATAATCAACTGCTCAGCTATTCTCGTCACCGATTCCGAAAGGGGCAAAACCCAGTTATCAAGCAAATCACCGTGGGTGACAACCGCCCGAACGTGGGGTTTGACTTGCGCATCTTTGAAGTCAAGAAAGACGGCACTCAACGGGAGTTATTGCAGTACACGGGCGGCACGCCCACGACCCGAACGATTGAGCCCACCGCCCCCGATTCCACCCTGCGGTATCAACTCATTGGGGCCAACAGCCCCTCTCAACTGCGGTTACTAGGGGAGTACACCGACGTGGCGTATCCTGCTTTGCCCGCGCGGGAGAAGTACGGGTTTGAAAACTTTACCCTGGTGCACGCCCACGACTACGAGTTGATGAACCAGCAAGGCATCAACTGGCCGGTGTACAATCTGTGGAAAGCACTAGGCGGGGGGCGCGTGTACAAGGACGCCAAGCGCATCACCACGGAAGAGGGTCGCTACATCTTCAATATTGACGCGGCCGGCAACGACCAAGATGAGTTAATGCAGCAAATCCACACCGACAATCTAGCCACCGTGCTGGATGTAAAGGAGGTGCCGGAGTGGCTGTATAACAAGTACACGCAAGCTGACCGTGACGCGACGCAAGGCACCCGGGAATGGCCGCCAGTTAACCCGCCCTACGCGAATCGGCTCACAATGGAAGCCTGGGCGTGGGCGCGTGACCTCGCGTATCAGATCGTGGCGCGGTATGGTTCCAACAAGAACCTGGACCCAGCCACGGTCAAGGCCCGCACCGACCAGTTGTACCCGGGTAATCCTGATATCGTCTACACCAAAGAGATTGGACTAGGGACGCTGAAAATCCTGGAAATCTGGAATGAGGCGGACAAGGATTGGAAGGGAATCAAGGTGTACACCTCCGGCGCCGAGTATGCCTATATGGCGTACTCCATCTGGTTAGGGGTGCAGGACGCCGACCCCACAGTGCAGGTAAGCTGCACGGGGCTTGCGGGAGCAACCCCCGACTGGCTGATGGACTGCGCCGAAACGATGGCGAAGATTGCCCCGCTCAATGCGGACGGCAGCCCGTTGATTCCCTGGGATTACTTGCAGGTACACGCCTACTCCAACTCTGGGTCGGGGCAGCAGAACACCAATGAGAAAACGCGGGCCATGATGCCTGAGATTTCTTCGCTGGGCGCTTCGCTTGACCGCCTGCAAGAAGCCAACGCCCGGTTCTTAGGGAACAAACCCCTGATTATGGGGGAGATCGGCTCGTGCTGGAAGATCAACTACGTCAACAACGACAACGTGAACGTGCATGAGGTGCAGTCTCCTTACCTCGTGTACCCCCCAGTAGGAAGCAATTACACCCAAAAGGAATGGCAGGCCGTGCACTACCTGCGCACGGCCTTCTACTTGCACAAGCGCGGAGGCTTTAAGTACGCGGTACACTACCAACTCACGGACGATTCCCCCGCCACCCCCTACCAGAACTACTCCACGATGGGGGTACTGGAAACGGTCACGGTCAATGGGGTAAATACGGTGCAGTACCGCCCCAACGGCAACCTGTTGGTGCAGGCCCGGCAACTGCTCACGGGCTATCGTCATGCAGAGCAAGTAAGCCCGCTGGTAGACCGCTTGCAGAACGCTGCGGGTCGCAACGCCTTGGTGGTCTGCTCCAAGACGGAGAACAACACCCAAGTAGCTGTGGAAATCCCCTTGTCCGGCACGGCAACCCGCTACGACTTCAGCCTGCACAGCACCACGCCCACAGCAACACAGGTTCCCGCTGGCCTCTACAACACGATAGCCGCCGAGCTACCCTTCGTGCTCATTCTCAACTAATCTTCTCACTCTTACCCTCTTTTTCACTCATGGCTATTCAAAAGCTCGATGCTAGCGACGTAACGCTAGAAGTAAACGGCAAACCCTTTGGTTGCTCTACCTCCGCTGGGCTATCGGTAGAAACCGACATGGACGAGGCATCCTGCCAGGCTTCAGGTGCGTGGAAAGAGTACATTCCCGGTACCCACGGCTGGACGGTGGATTCGGACGCGTTGGCTCGCATTGCTACGGGTACGGATGCTACCAATGAACTAACCTTCAAAGACCTGCTCCAGCTTCAGATTGCCAAAACTTTGATTCCAGTATCTTTTGGTACCAACATCTCCGGTGATGTGCGCTTTGAGGGCAATGCCTACATCAGCAGCTTCTCGCAGAACCGCCCCGAGAACGGCAAGGTGACCTTCAGCGTGTCGTTGCAAGGCACGGGCCCGCTGGCTATCGTTGCTAACGCGTAATCACCATGAGCACGAAACCTAGCGGCTACGGCCTCATGCAGATTGGAGGACAGGAAAGACCTTTCCACGTAGGTACCCACCAGTCCGACATTTTCTGCCGCCTCCACAACATGAGCATCAAGGCGTATAGCGAGATGTTCAGCCCGCAGAACTTGCAGGCGCAGAATCTCACAGCCGGCGACATTGCCGACTTCGTGTATTCAAGCCTGGTCGCAGGAGCGGAATGGGATGGACTTCGAGTAGAGCTAACCCCCTTGCATGTTCGTGCCTGGGTGGACGACGCCCAAACCGAAGAAACCACGAAGCCTATTGCCGAGATGCTCAAACAGGTAGTAGCGCGTGCTGAACGGGATGCCGAACGGGCGGGAAACGCCCAAGCCCCGCCAGCAGCGAAGCGGGGCAGCAAGGCAGCGAAGAAAAAGGACTAACGTGGGCGGCAGTGTGGGACTTCCTCTTGGGGGAGTTCCGCCTGCCCTCGCGGGAGGCCCGGTATCTAACCTGGCTGGAGCTAGACAGCATCTACTACGGATATGAGCGGGCCTACCAACGCTCCTTACTTGGGGCTCGTCAGGTTGCGTGGGAAACCCACAACCTGACGCAGATGATGAGTGGGGCGAAGAAGCCGCAGTTCTCTCCCTCACCACGGGCGTACTGGCCGCTGTCTTTGATTGATGGGCCCGAACCCGAAGCCCTGCCCAAGGAGCTGCCCAACGAACGGATGCGGGCTTACCTCGAAAAGAAGTACGGCACCCCTATTGTATTTGAAACCGACTAATATCCACCGCCCGTGGCTTTAATTGACGAACTCTTTGTTTCCATTGGCGCTCAGCTCGAAACCGCTGGTTTTACCCGAGCCGAGCGGGCTATTAGCTCCATCGGTGGGGTAGCTGACCGGGCGGGCGCGCAAGGTGGAGCCGCAATGGACCGCCTGGCGACAAGTGCGTCGCGGGGCGGTTCGGCGTACGCGGCTGGATTAGGGACAGCGGAGCGGGCAAATGGGCGGTTTGTTTCTACAGCAGCCCTTGCGGCGGCGGCGGCCAGCAATGTTGGCGGTTCTGCGGCGGGAGCCGTAGCGGGCGTCAGTGCTCTGTCGCAGGTAAACCTACGCCTGGCTAGTAGCTTTCAGGAAGCCGACAACACCCGTAAAGGACTAGAGCAAGGCATTGGTAGACTTGGGGATTCCTTACAATCTATTGGACAAAGCTTCTCTACCTACGTCACGTTACCTATTACCGGCGCCGTGGCGGCGGCAGGCAAAGCAGCCATTGATTTTGAGTCAGCGTTTGCAGGGGTCAAGAAAACACTGAACACGAATGGGCTGTCGGCTACCGAAACCACGGCCGAATATGGTCGTTTGGCGGAGGGTATTCGGTCAATGGCGCGGGAAATTCCCGCTGCTACAACCGAAATAGCGGGGGTAGCGGAAGCCGCGGGGCAGTTGGGTATCAAACGCGAGAACGTGTTGGAGTTTACCCGTGTCATGGTGGACTTGGGCAATAGTACCAACCTGGCCGCCTCCGACGCTGCAACCTCCCTTGCTCGATTAGCCAACATCACTGGACTGCCGCAGACGCAGTTCCAAAACCTGGGCTCTACTATCGTTGCGCTAGGGAACAACTTCGCCACCACAGAGCGGGAGATTACCGAAATGGGCTTGCGGATTGCGGGCGCCGGCAAGCAAGTTGGTCTCACAGAAGCGCAAACCCTGGGCTTTGCTACGGCTCTTTCTAGCGTGGGTATTGAGGCAGAAGCTGGTGGTACTGCGTTCAGTACGGTAATTAAACGGATTCAGGGAGCCACTGAAACCGGGGGCAAAACCTTGGATGGCTTTGCCAAGGTGGCTGGGCTGAGTGCGAGTGCCTTCAAACAGGCTTTCCAGACCGACGCTGCGGGGGCTACCCTATCTTTTGTGGAAGGCTTGGGGCGTATCAAGGAGCAAGGAGGCTCCACCCTACAGGCTTTAACAGAGCTAGACCTTGCTGACATTCGCGTATCCGACTCTTTATTGCGCCTATCAGGGGCGGGTGATTTGGCGCGGCGGTCAGTTGCTTTGGGCACAGATGCTTTCCGCGAGAACACTGCTCTCGCCAAAGAGGCAGGGCAACGCTACGAAACCACTGCTTCTCAGATTCAGATTGCCAAAAACCGGCTGAATGACATTGCCATTACCATTGGCGCGAGTCTACTCCCGCTTATCAAATCGGGGACGAGTGCGATTGGTGGTCTATCAGATGGATTAAAAAACATCTCCCCAACGATTGTACAGGCAGGCCTCACACTAGCGGGACTAGCCGCCGCCACGGGGCCTGTACTGTTTGGGATTGGCGCAATTACCAAGGCTATCCCAACGCTACGGGCGGGTATGCTGGTCTTGTCGGGCCCGGTAGGGGCGGTAGCTTTAGCCGTCGCTGCGGCTAGCTACCTCATCTATGAGAACTGGGACAAGCTGGTTGCTTACTTCACCACAGGTGAAGGGGGGAAGGTGTTTTCGGGACTCGCAACCTCAGCGAAAGCGGCCGTAAAGGCAGTAAGCGATGCCTTCTCGGGACTTGGGGGCGGCACATTTGCAGACCTCGCTTCGGGAGCCACTGCGCTTGGGTTTGTGTTTGAGGAGTTAGGGAGGGGAGTAACGGCGGTATTTGATGTAATCACGGCGTCGGTTAATTCCGTTTCGGCCTTGTTTCGAGGGGACTTCATCACGTCAATCAACGAAGCAGGGGCGGTACTCGAAGCGCTTACGCGACCTGTACGGCGCCTGCTTGGGCTTACCTCGCAACAGCCCAACTCTTCCATTGGCGAGTTCTTTAAAGGGCAATTTGATGCCGCCGCCGAAGCCGCCCGCAAATTGGACGAGGAGATGGTTGCTGGTGCGGTCGCGGGAGGTGATATAGCTGCCTCCCTAGAGAAAGCGGGTAAAGCCGCAGGAGGTGCGGCGGCCCTTACGGAAGATCAAGTAAAGGCCTTGGAGGCATTGCGGGCAGCATTGCTGAACAACTACCGGCAAGCCCAAGCATTCGGGGCTAGCTATGACTATGTTGGTGGCCGCGTAAAAGTCTTGCAGTCTGGCATTGAGTCCCTAGTAAAGGTTGGCTTTGATCCACTAGGAACTACTGTTCAACGCTACGTAGGGCAGCTTAACAGCGCCGCCGTGGCTACTGAGCAACTAGCCACGCGGCTAAGCAAAGGCATCCCCGCTCCCAAGGTAGAGCAGGTACAAGCAATTGATACCAACCCGCTGGCAGAGCTACCGGAGAATATTGATGCAAGTCTGATTCGGGCCCGCACGGCCCTCTCGCAACCGCTTGTATTCTCACCCCTAGACTCTAGTGCCCTTCTTGAACAACTGAATGCCGCCCGAAACGCTGCGGGTGTGCCAATTACCCTTGCGCCGTTTGATTACACCGCCTTTCAAGGCTCTACTGCGGCTATTGAAGACTTAACAAGCAGGGTAGTGAACTCGACAACGGGTATGTCAAATGCCGCAGTTAGCGCAATTGCGGCATTTAATGATAGCATGCAGCCGTTGCTAGACTCCATCAATACCCGTTTTACTGATTTCGCAGTACTAACAGGGGAAGCCTTTGGCGGGGTGATAACTGGTGTATCTTCTATTGGAGACGCCATGCGCGGGGCGCTAGCTGGCGCTCTCGGTATTCTTGGCGACTTCATTAAAGAGTACGCCAAGAAGGTTGTTGCACTGGGTATTGCCAACCTAGCTATTAACCCCGTGAAAGGTGCGCTTCAAATTGCCGCTGGGGTCGCACTCGCCGCCGCCGCTGGGGTTGCCTCCTCTGCTGGGTCTGGATTAACCGCCTCGCGAGGTGGCGGAGCCACAGCTACACCGCGAACCGGCATTCCCACGGTATCTACCCCAACAACAGCCCGCGCCACCGCGCCAACCGTTGCGCCGCCCGCCGAGCAAAATAATACGATGTATGTAAATGTGATGGTGGATGGCAAGCAGATTGCACAGTCCGTCGAATTATATAGGGACAGACTTGGACGGATTGTGGCCCGGTAAGAGCCTACTCAACGGTGTACTGAACCGACGCGCCGCTATATGCTTGCGCGGGTTCCATGAGTTGCATAAAGAGCGAGCCGGGTTTCACCCCATTTGCAATCACTCGAATAGGAACGATATGCTGTTTGCTATCAAAGGCACTCATGTCTACAGCCGCCCAGCCACTAAGGCGCAAAAGGGCTCCCTTGGTAGTTACCTTAACAGTAAGCGTGGTTGGGGTAACACCCGACTTGATTTGCTTAGGTTCGGTAGTGAGCGTATTGAAGTCTGTATCAAGTTTTTGAATAACAAACCCCTTATCTACTAAGAGAGCACCGATCTTTTTAAGTGCAACGACCCCGCTATCAGGCGTTTGTATGAGAATAATGTTCGCCTTTTTAAAAGGCTGGCTTGACACAGTTTGCGCAAAAGCGCCAACAGGCAAAGTAAATAACGATAGTACTAGTAGTTTTTTCATTCCACCAATGTACTAAACCGCAGTAGAACATGGCAACCCCAACCGAACTCAACGCAAAACTTGACCTACTCCTTACCAAAGTAGACACCTTGTTAGCACAGGCAACAGAACGTAAAAAAGTAAGTATAGAGTTGCCCACAGGCTACCTGTTAGGTCAACTAGAACAGGATGTTGACCGCCTAGGACGTGTGATAGGAGGCAAGGACAAAGAATAAAATAGCCCCCCTCCTAACAGCGGCGCACCTGAGATTGTATACGGGGTGAAAGGTAGCTTGTAGGGAATTGATACCCTGCAAGCGTGCTTTTGACTATACGCCTCAAGAAAACTATCTTATCTTTGAGGCATTACGCTTAACGGTGGATTCACCCCCACCTTGCCACCCTACGGGTATCCGTTAAAAAGGAAACGCCGAGACTGTTGCGAGCAGCTCGGCGTTCTGAAGAAGTAGGTGGGGAAACACCTAATCTTCTACCCTATGAAGAAGCGGCGTAAAGTGAGGCAGCCGAAGGAAACCGGCTCGCCAAGTTTCGCAGAAAGACTTGCTCTAGCACTTCTTTCTAGCGGATTCAGAGCAGTAGTCACTGAGTTTATCAAGGACTACTGGTAACGATTGGGCGGCTTACCCTACTGGTGAGCCGCCTTTTCTATGCCCAAAGATATAGGCGTAAACGCAAACGGCAAGCAATGGGTGCCTGTGCTGTCAGGTTTATGTACTATCACTGACAGTAGCTGACAGTAAATTTGCCGGTTAAAGTACAATTACAAAAGCCTTAGCAAGCCACAGTTTGATGTTTCGGCACGTAAAAAGCAAAACGTTTTTACAGACGTTCATGTGAAAAATATTTTCACATTATGTCAACCAAACGCAAACCAAACGACAAGCAAATGTTGCCCAAACGCAACTTAAACACCGCTCAAACGTCGCTCAAACACGCCTACCTAATCCCACCGCAGGGTGTAGCTAGGTTCTTTCGGTGGTAGGTCAGACAGATTGAGTTGCCGAGCTATGTATTGCCCAGGGCTTAACCGCGCCTTCTCCGCTAGTTCTTTCAGGCGCTTGAACTCCGAATCGGTCAAGCCAATGTTGCGAGCCAAGCGCCGCTGTTCAGGGGGTAGCTTTTGCATGGGTGCAGTATAGCACTTGTTCAGCTAGGGTGTAAACGCAAAGAAGCCCGACCAGATACCGGCCGGGCTTCGCTGTTAGGTGCCCTAGAGAATCGTCCCCCTCTAACTGCACTAACAGCAAGTGGTAAGATACGGCAACGATTCGATGTAGCGCGCTATTCCTGTTACAAGGGTGTGTTAGCCCCTAAAATCACGTCAACAGCCTTTTTGAGCGCGTCGGGATTGGCAGCTAGCCAGGCGCATTGCATGAAGAATATACCCAACACAAAGAACCCAACCAAGCTAAGAAAAATGGTTTTGCTGGTGCTTATGCTTGATTTCCCTTCGGGGGTAGGAGTAAACATTAGAGCTAGGCAGACTGGATTTTTGGCATACAAGATAGCCGTTTCTTTACCATAGAGCAATGTAGCGCGCTAGCCGCGCAACCGGACGCGTAGTAACAACGCTCCGAGCTTTCAAAGGGATGGAGTTTGCGCAAGCCCACACTTAAGAATCACATACTCGCTTACGCCAACCTTCGCCGCCGCCGCCAATTCTTCTAGCCGCTTGTACTCAGCATCGGTAAAGGAAAGGGTGCGGCCCTTCTTTAACCGGGCGGGGTCTTTTGCGGGGCGTCCGGTGCGCTTAGGTTTCTCTTCCATAGTGGGAGTAAAGGTAGAAATAAATTAATATTTCTACGTAAGTAAATACTTAATAAAAATATTTCCTTACGTGTTTTGTTACGTAAGAAAAGTTCGTATATTTGAAGTGTTGGGTCGCACCAACAAAAAGAGGCCAGCCCCGGCAAGGGCTGACCTCCCACAGACAAAAGCCCCGGCAAGGGCCATTATCCACTGTTCAAGTACAAAGGTATGCAAACTGCAACCACCAAAGCAACCACGGCAACGGTTGCCCAACACCTTCCCGCTTACACCGGGCCATTAGGCCGGTTCCTGCAACGCCAGGAAGAAGTAAAGCAAGCCGCCCAGCAAGCCGAAACCCTACGGGCTATGCGGGCAAACATTATGGCCGTAATGAATGACGCCTACTTATTTAGCGAAGTAGAGCTTCTGCGCGCCAATGATAGCGTGTATCAGTGCGAGTGCGTGGCACAGTTGCAGCGTTGGTTCCGCAACGTGTACCGCGTGTACCAAGAGCGCGAGGCTTCGCTGCGCATGGGGTTTGCTGATGGTTCGTACGTTCACATTCCAGTACAAGCCTAGTAATGGCACGGCAGAACAAAAAGGCAGTAGCGGCGGGAGCCGCTACTGTTCCTGCGGCTGTGCAGCTAGAACCCGGTGTGCGCTTCATAGGGGAATTGCTTTACCCTGTTGCCCGCTTTAAGGAGCTTAACGCCCTTGTTCATTGGACGGTGCAAAATGACTTCATGGGTGAGCGGTTCCCTGTTGGCACCGTGCTCGGTATGAAGCCAATTAAGCGTCGCCAGGATATAGTAGTAGGGCGCGTGTATTTGTGGGCGCTGTGCGACACGTACAGCCTACTACGCATCACTGGCTTGCGAAAGCGGGGTATTCTAACGCAATGGGATAGATACCCTGACAAGATAGACCCCCGAACCAATCTGCATTGGGGGCATGAATCATTCGCCCTCTATGAGGTAACGCACTACATCACGTACGGGGAACAAGATGCCGCGCCTACTAATCCCACGGAAGTGGATTGGAGGGAGAACCACTATCAAAAGCAAATTTACGAGGGGTATTGTGCGGTAACCCTGCAACGGGCAAACCAACCAGTGTTGACGCAAAACGTGTCGGCAAAAGCGGCACTATGGATTTACAAAATCCTTCGCGCCGATAGTGGCCGCGAGCTTGCTGTATTGCAAAAGCGGTACGAAGAATCTATTGGGCGGGCGTTGGTAGCAGAAGCCAAGCTTCTAATGGAGAAAGGAGGGGAGAACGCATGAAAACGCGCCTTCGCATTCTCTTTCTAGTACGCAAGAACCGTACTATTAACGGCAGGGCGGTTATTAACTGCCGACTAACTATCAAAGACCAGCCCCGCGTCAACTTCTCAACTGGTCAACTCATTGAGGTAGAGCGATGGGATAGTAAGGCCAAACGGGTTGCTGGCACAGACGAAACCGCCGCCCGTATTAATCGGGCGCTGGTCAAGCTGGAAAACGACCTAAACGACATACACGCCGACCTTGAACGGCAAAAGCGCCCGGTTACTACGCGTCGGTTATTCCAACTCTATAAGACGCTCGGTGTGTCGCCTTTGTCACTGCAAGCTGTATATGGCAGCTTCATAGAAGAACGGCAAAGCTTGATAGGCATTGAGATTGCCAACAATACGCAACGCTCTCACTTGTCGCGCCGCAACAAGTTTATAGCCTTTCTGCAAGCGCATAAGCTGGAAGATATACGGCCCGAAGATTTCAGCGTGAACATGGCTGATAAGTACCTGCACTGGCTACTGATAACGGACAAGTTAGAGCGTAGCACGGCGCTTAAGCATCTGCAAGGGGTAGACCAAGTACTGCGGTGGGCAGTGCGTCGGGAGTATATCGAGAAGAACCCGATGGAGTTGTACGAGTTCAAACACAGCGCCCCGAAAGAGATAACCTATCTGACGCCTGAGCAACTAGAAGCACTGGCAACCCTAGAGATTGCCGTCCCTGCTTTGGGTAGGGTTCGAGACTGCTTTATCTTCCAATGCTGGACAGGATTAGCCTATTCCGACCTTGCCGCAATGGATGTAGAACGGGACGCGGAAGTCTACAAGCGGCGGCGGTTCCTACGCATTCGTCGGGCGAAAAGTACCCTGTTTAAAGGGTATGAGTGCGTTATTCCGCTGCTAGAAGAACCAGAACGGCTACTTGCTTTCTACGGCAATAAGATGCCGCTTCCCTGCCTGCAAGTGTACAACCGCTATCTAAAGCAGGTGGTTGAAATGGCCGGACTTGACAGCAAGCAAATTAGCTCGCACGTTGGCCGCAAAACCGCCGGAGTACAGTTATTGAATGCTGGACTCAGCATGGAAATAGTTAGCAAGGTACTAGGTCATAGCAGCATCAAGATAACAGAGAAGCTATACGCCAAGCTCTTAGACCGCACGGTGGTGAATGAGTTTGAACGGGTCTTTGGAGGCTTGCCGGAACCGCCTCTACCGGCCCCTGGCTTTGATTCAGAGGAAGGGTGTCGTGTTCTGCAATTCAAGTTTAGCGCCTAAGACGATGCAACAGTATCCATCTATTCTATTTGCTGACTGCTTGCTTTTTGCCATTCCCTCTCTGCGAGAGCGGCGGGCAACCCTGCGGCAGCCAAAGGGCGCAAAGGGCAAAAGCAAGATGCTAGTGCCCAACCCAGAACACCCGCTTGTTCACGTCAGATTATGGTTGCGTAAAAACGCACTTTCCTTCAAAGCCCGCAAGGAACTACTAGCAAGCCTCAAGCCAGGGGATTTAGTAGTAGACTTGCCAACACCCGATAGGGTCGGAACGGTGTACTGCACAGTAGCCGTAGCGGGCAAGGATGTTCGGGAGTTTAAGACCAGCCTCACAACTTGCTTTCGTAACTGGGATAGTGAAGGGCAGTGCTTTAGGGCTGAATGGCCTAAAGCAGAACAACGCAATACAACCTTGGCAACGATGCGAGAGGTGCTGAACTTGATTGTAGCTGACATACTAGAATCTCGTCCTAAGTCACTTTCAGCCGCGTTAGTCCTTCAACGCTACCAAGAGTTGCCTTCTAGTATCCGACCAATAGAAGGGGAGGTGCGCCCGGCTAAGTAAGCAATGCCAGCCACTAGCAAAAGCCCGACCCTAGCCCGTTGTGGTTGGGGTCGGGCGGAGTGGGCAGCCCGCCAAAAGGGCCGCAAAGCAGTGCTGTACGTGATACGCTTGTACGGCAACGGGGAAGTGTTTTACAAGGTCGGCATTACGTTCTGCCTAGCCTCTCGCTTCACCAAACTAAACCTGCCGTACCGCTGGCGCACCATTGCCCGGTATTCGTCTTACAGTGCGGGCAAGGTGTGGGACTTGGAGCAACGCTTGCATAGCTCCGATTTAAGCCGTTACGTGCCCTTGCTGGACTTCGCGGGTAAAACGGAGTGCTACGCGTCGGCTGAACAAGTGCTTGCCTTGTTGCCGCCTAAAACGTTTATTTTAAAGCATATTACTGCTGACGTATGAGCAAAGGAACTTCCTATACAACCGAATCATTTTTAGCCAAGTGCAAGGAGTTGCACCCTAACCTTGATTTCTCGCAAGTACTAGAGTATCCTGGTATTCGCGGCTATGTTACAGTAAGCTGCCCTGTTCATGGGCAGCTTACCAAGCAGGCCGCAAATCTTGTTCGGAGCAATGGCGGCTGCGCAGCCTGCGGTCGGACTGGCGCATCACGGAAAGGACGCGAGTACTTTTTGACTGGGTTTGCAGAAATGCATGGGGATAGGTATGACTATTCACTAGTCCCCGATCGGTTTACTGCCAATGACAAGATTCCTGTGATTTGCCGTGAACATGGCGTGTTCAATCCCTATGTATCCGGCCACAAAAAGGGCACTGGTTGCCCTGTTTGTGTTGGGCGGGGCAAGTGGAATACCGACTCATTTAAGCAAGAGTGTAAGCGGCGGTATCCACACTTAGACTTCTCGCTAGTTGAGTATACAGGTATTGTTGGTCGGGTTCGCGTTGTGTGTCCTAGACACGGGGAGTTTACAGCCGTAGCGAGCGAACTGGTGACTAATCGAAAGAGCCGCCAAGGGAAGGGCGGCTTTGGCTGTTGGGGTTGCGCGAACGAAGGTAAAGAGGGGGCAAGACTAGCAAAGGCTGTTTGGGTGGGGCGGTTTATAAAGAGGCACGGCCGACAGTATGACTATTCTTTACTGCCAGATGAAATAACTACCCAGGTCAAAATAAATGTTATCTGCCCCGCGCATGGCGTCTTTTCGGTGCTACCTCATAATCACAAAAAAAGTGGCATGTGTCCTAAGTGCAACGGGCAATATAGGACAACAGTGGAATTTATAGCAGCGGCAAAAAAGCTTTGCCCTCGTTTAGATTTTTCTGAAACTATCTATACTGGCGCAAATAACAAGGTTACGTTAATTTGCCCCACACATGGGCGGTTCCAACGTACGGCTGCTGACGTGATTAAAGACCTTGGTTCAAAGACTGTCTTTGGTTGCCAAAAATGCTCTAGGGGGCACAACAAAGGAATAGCAGGTGTACCGCGTGAAGAATGGATAACGCGATTTGAAGCGCAACATGGCGCAGCGTATAGCTATGAACTATTACCCGACACTATATTAGCCACCCGCAAGATTCCTGTTTTGTGCCCTGAACATGGCTTGTTTAATCCAGTGGCTACGCACCATGTAAGGGCTAGCCGCTGCCCTAAGTGCGTTCGGGAAGAAGCAAGAAGCCGTAGCGGTTGGGGTAGTACAAAGTGGGCAGAAAGACAAAAGGAACGCTTTGCAAGCTTGTATGTGGTAGAAATGAAATCGGAGCAAGAGCGATTTTATAAGGTCGGCATAACCTATAACAAAGTAGGGCACCGGCTATCTGGCCTGCCTTATACCCATCAGATACTTGCTGTGTATCAGTCAATGGACGCCGTGTCTGTTTGGCGTTTAGAAGTGCGAATTAAGGCTCTGTATAAAGGACGTAAGTATATTCCTTCACAGGTATTTGCAGGCCGCCAAGAATGCTTTAGCAACATTGATGGACTAATAACCAATGTTCTCTATCCGTTGGCCGCACAGAGCTTGGGCGTGCTTAAGCAACCAGCCCAAGAACAAGCGGTGTTGTTCCCTCTATAGTGCGCCCGCGTAGCTACCGAACATCACCTTTAAAAGCCTTTTTCTACGCGTCAGGCTTCGCGGCTAGCGAGCTATATTGCATTTGACAACCCCGCCTATTCGGTTGGGGTTGTTCGTTTTTATGGCAGAGCAAGCACTGAATCCGCCCGACGTATTGCCTTATCTGCACTGTCTAGTAAGGCCCTATCTTGCTCAATAGTGGGCTGCCCTTCAAGCACGTACGGCCCTTGTTGTTTTGGTTGGCTCTCGCAGGATGTTAATACACTAAAAGATAGAGCCAGAAGAGATAGAATAGATTTCATGGGGATGAATGTAGTGATTAGGCACGAAAAAAAGCCCCAGTTGCTGACCGGGGCTTTTTCTTTATGCAATCTTGTTCATCTTCTCTTCAAACTCGCGGTATTCCTCTGGCATGGGGATGCCTAGTTCTCGACAAGCATGGTACATGATGTACTGATCAAGTGTAGAATAGCGAGGAACAGACGTAATCTGGCCGTTTTTAAGGTTACGAAAGACCAAATGCGTTCGCCTTTGGTCAATTCGATAACAGTATTTATAGCTTAAATAACTATCGAAAATAGCTAAGTCCATTGATTAACAAGAGGCAAGCTCTCTTTCAAGTGTAAATTCAAGCTTCTCTTCCGCTGGCAAGGCATCCAAAGCGGGATTGTGCGTTTGACTGGTTAGAAGCGCTAACGCTTGTGGGCGCTTATACACTTCAATCATGTGAGCAGTGGTTTCTAAGAGATTTTGATAGGCCTCTTCTTCTGTATTGCCTTGGGCGAAGATGCCACCAATCTCTTGAATCCGCCCGACGTATACGCCCGGCGATGCTCCTGGCTGAATAAGGCCAGTGAGTTTCAAGACTTGGGTTGACATGGTAGTTTGTGGTTGGTTGGCTCCTGGTATAACCAAATATACGGGCGCTGCTCCCATCTAGTATGCACTCATATGCACATTTCTGCAATTGCCCCTCAACTCTCCTACTAGCCTAGGGTAGAGAACTTCCCTCCCCTGTAGCCCGCCCCGCCCGATCCGTTCGACAACTTGCCCGCACTTCGCCCCCACTCCATTCAGGGGGCGGGTAGTTTCGTGGCATGGGGTTTATCGACCTGAAAGAAGTTGCTCAATTGAACGCCGAAGGGCAGTACGACCGCGTGACGTACTACCACGATACG
Source organism: Hymenobacter mucosus (assembly GCF_900188255.1). Lineage (GTDB taxonomy): Bacteria > Bacteroidota > Bacteroidia > Cytophagales > Hymenobacteraceae > Hymenobacter > Hymenobacter mucosus. Next base: position 81,765 of record NZ_FZNS01000011.1, read on the forward strand.
ACTACGTTCAAGGATAGCTCCCGGCGTGACGTCAACTTCAGCCCCCGCCGGTTTGATACCGTATCCGCCCCTCCGTATCCAACGCTACTCGGTTCCTATTGCAAGGGAACCGAGCTGGTGGAAGTCTACCACGCCGACGCACAGAATGGGCGCTCCCGCCTCGTCTTTACCGCCAATTCGCCGCAGTGTGCGGTAGCAGGTGGTGGGACGGGAGAGGGAGAAGGCGCCACCACGAGCGTTCACCCCGGCAATGACCGCAACGCCCCGGTAGGAGGGATTCTGCTGCGTCGGCTCTACCGGGCGGCCGTTTCGGGTGGGGTGGATGTGTTTCGCTACACCGATAAGTACTACGTTCCTTCCACCCGCTCTGATGTAGAGGTCGTCTCTACGCGCAACGAAGAGCGACGCCTACCGGATTACTACCGCCCCACCACGGAAATCATTGACCGCTGGTGCGCGGACTACGGTATTGCTCCGTTTACAGAGATCCGCGTGACCCACGGCGGGGAGGGAGCCAGCTTACGCACCCCAGTTGACAACGTGAGTACCTGCACGGTGCCGCCCTGCTCGTTTGCCCTAGCCCTGGGCAGAACCGTAGCAGCGGGCCCGTTGGGGCGGGGCGCCCAAGAACTACTCCCCTTGCGCAATACGGGGGAGGTGGTGTACACCCTGGGCAGTCCCGACAACCCCGAACAGCCCGAAGGCTACTTTGAATCCCTCCCCGTGGGGCGGTACGTGGGGTACGGACGGGAGACCCGCGACAATGGGTGCCGGGCCAGCCTGCCGTTTCGGGTAACGGCAACGTACGGGCCCCGCTACCGGATGCCCTACCGGGATTTTGACAACACAGCCTGCGAACTCTTCTTTGATTTTCGCGGCTACACGGGCCTTACCGAAGACCTACTAGGGCAGTCCAACGCGTGCAGCCTGGACTATCCCCAAGGAAGCAACCACGTGGTCGATAATGCCTTGCGGGGGTCAAGCATTGATATTCGGGTGCTCATCACCGAGCGCAATCAACTACTGGATACCTACTCCTCTGATGAGCGGTACGTACGCCTGCGCCTGCTGCGGGACGGCATAGAATGCTGGCGTGGGTGGCTCTTACCTGGGCAATATGATATTGCTCACCTGTCTCCGCCTAACGAGTTTAACTTAATGGGCACGGATGGGCTAGGCGCGTTAGCGGGGGTGCCGTTCGCTGATCCGGCGGGCAACCTACTCACGGGGCAGTGGACGGCCTTACAGGTGGTGTTGCACTGCCTTAATCGACTAGAATTAGACCTGCCGATTCACGTCCTTGATACGCTCTACCCCCAGGAAGCCAGCACCCAAGAGAGTTCATTTACGCAGTTTTCCGTCGATGTAGCCTCGTACCGAACCGACAAGGGGAAGGCGATGAGCTGCGAGCAAGTATTACGGCACCTACTGGATAGCCGCGGGGCAAGGATCTACCAAGACCCGTTTGTGCGGTGCTGGCGACTGGAGCGATTAACTGATTTGTCCATCACCCCCATGCAGTACTTCGCCTACTCGGCGGATGGGGAGCGGCTGCCGGACCCTGAACCAGAAGTACTGTTCTACTCTATTTCGCAACCTCCCCCAAATGATGATGGCGGGCCCTTCTACGTGGGCGGGCAGCAGCGCAAAGCTTTTTTGGAAGCCGTTGGCCGGGTGGAAATTACGGCTGAACCAGGAGAGCTACTCAACCTACTGGGCACGAGTGTGCGGTGGGCAGAAAAGGATTTTGACGAGGCGGGTAAGCCCGTGGGCTGGGGTGGCTCAGCTCCAACGGCGCGCGCCCTCCCGCTTAAAAAATCCGACCCCAACGGGCTGCGGTTGCAGGGCTCGATTACCGGCCCGCCCGGCTTGTATATCCAAACGCCTCCCACCATTCCGCTGGTCTCGCCTCCGCATCCGGTGGGCCCCTTGCACGTGACGATTACGGCGCGCATCGTGGCCGTGGGAGGAACCATGTCAGAGAATTTAGACTACGCCGCCCTGCCCCGCATGCAGGTAGCCGTGCGGCAGGGGTCTACGTGGCTGGCCGTGGGTAACTCGGGCACGAGTGAAACCCAAGTGTTTACGCAACCAATGGTATTTGATGCCACGGATAAGGACATCACGATTCAGTTGAACGCCTACTCCAAACCTGGCTTACTGGCTGAACCGGTGGTTGTTCGTTTGTATCAGATTACCCGCGGCTCGGCGCCCCGCTACGATGTGGAAATCACCAAGCTCGCGTTGGAGTGGGAGGGAAGCTACTACGCCCGCGAAAACTACCAAGACTCCATCGAAGAAATATCCGACGCCTTATTCACCTTAGAGGACAAAGCGCTTACGCTCTTTCACACGGATACACCGGGCGCTCGTTTACAAGGCACCATGCTTGGCCCTACAGGGCTGCCTACTTCCGCTTGGTTTCAGCGTGATGCACTTACTACCCTTACAACGCTGCCTGCTGTTTTGCTTGCTGAGCGGGCTCAACTCCAAGCAACGCCAGTAGGAAAGCTCACCGGCACCCTACGTGGGCGGGTGCATCCGTGCGCCCTGCTCACCGACCCGCAGGAACTGACCCCTACGGTTTACCTCATCACCGCGGCCACCATCAACGACGTGGATGCCACCACTGAGTTCACGGCGGTGGAGCTGCTGTCGCTCGGGCTGCCGGCCGCTGAACCCAACGGGCTACTCGTCACCGAAGATGAGGACCCAATCCTTCTCCAATCCGGCGGGTACGCACTAGCGGAAGATGGCGACGGAGAATAGAAAGATTTCGGAGTTTCAGTACAAGTCCGAGCTAGATGCAACGGACTTTATTCCTGGGATAGACCTAGAGAATCCTGACCCAGCGAAGCAGAACGTCAAGTACCCCCCCACAGCGGTTGCCCGCTACGTCAACCCCCTGTTTCAGCGGGCCAACGCCTCGCAGGTGCAGATTGGCCTAGAGCAGCGCGACAACCAAGAGCAGGACGGCTATACCGTTGTGGAGCTACTTGCTCCGGTGGGTGGGGCGGCGCTCGGCCTGTACTTCTCCTACGACAGCGCAAGCCAGCTGCAAAAGCGCCTGGTCTACACCCATTCGTACACGGGCAATCCCTACACGACGGAGTGGAACGAAATGGGAGGGGAGCGCAGCGCCCGCCGGTTCACCTCCACCAGGGACTATCAACAAGATGAGTTGGTTCGGTATGCAATCGCGGGGCAGGATCGGTTTTTCTCGGCCACACAAGAACTGCTCCGCACCAACTACGACGGTGGGGAAGTCCCCGCGCCCACGGGACTGCTAGATGATGTGAACTGGCAGGAAGTCAGCGGGGCGGCGCCCGCTCCGCTGTTTGTGGTGGCTGATGAAGCGTTTGTGCAAGCCCAAGCCCTACTCGGGAAACTTGTACCCGGTCTGCTCTACCGCATCACCAACCGCGTGGACGACCCCTTGGTGGACGTGCTCGCGGTAGCGTTTACTTCCTCTGCCTTCGCCGCGCAGGAAGCCTACGAGGTAGCCTCTGATGCGAATGAGCCTTTGTTTCCTGTGGCCTACGCGCTATCCACGGGGCTTACCTCGGCGCGCATGGGTGGCGCGGGCGGGGGAGAGAGTACGTTCCTGGCCGATATTCCCGTGTCGCTGAGCAACGGCAAAACCCTGGGCAAATATCCCAACGGGTCTACTATTCCAGCGCTAGGAAAATCCTTCGAGCAAGTACTGCGGGACATTGCCATTGAGGACATTTATCCGACCTATTCCACGGCAAGCGAAAGCATTCAGCAATCCGCGGCTAGTGATGGGGAGGTAGGCGAATCCCTACCCAACACCCTCACGGCTCGATTCAACCAAGGCGACGCGGGAGCACTAGAGGAACACCGCATCTATCTAAACGATCAGTTAGTGGAAGGCGGCGCGGATTTCGACAATCCGTTTTCCGTGCAGGTCAACATGACACGCACCTTGGCGCCTCAGCGCATCTACGCCCGCGCGGATTACGCCGCGGGCCCGCGCAAACCGGTTCTCCCTTCGGGGCGCTTAGACGAGCGGACGCCCCAAGTGCGCAATTCTAGCGCTCCCCAAGCAGCAGAAGCGAATCTACAGAGTGGTACGCTCTTCTTTAGCGGTCGTTGGAAAAGCTATGTCGGCACATCTACAGCAACGAGTCTAGACATGGCGGGCCTGCTTGCGCTAGGCGGGGGGGTGTTGCAAAGCGGCCGCAGCAGAACCGTAACCGGCGTAACCGCGGCCAGTGGGCAGTACCTCTACTACGCCTACGAAGCCAGCGCAGGCGACCTAACCAATATCATCCTAGACGGCGCCGCCCCCGTGCTAGGCGCCTTTCAAAAACTAGCTGATGTGCGTGGACAGAACGTCCACGGAGTGCCCGTGACCATGCGCGTGTACCGCAGCAACGCGCCCAATGCTTTCCTCAACAACTCGCTGGCCTTCTCGTAATGTCCATTAAACGCCCTGATTTATACGAGCACCAAAACGACGACCTCGCCATTGTCGATAGCGACGGGGTGCGGGGTGGGCGGCGCGTTGTTGCCAGCCGGGCGGAGCTGTATGCGCTAGTTGAGAAGGCGGATCAGCTTAAGCAAGACGTAAGCATTGTTCGCATTCTCTCGGACTCAGAGAACAGCAACACGCCGACAGAAGTCCTGCTCGTTGACGACGCGAACATTGGGACTGCGGCCGGGTGGCAGTTGTATGCAACGGGTGGAACTGATGGGACGCCCACGGACCCGGGCGCCGACTTCGTGCTGTACACGGGCACGGGGCAGAACACCGATGGGGCCATGACCCAAAAGGCCACCACGGACGCACTTAACGGGAAAGCAAATAGCGAGCACACCCACCCGGCCGAACAGGTAACCGGGCTGGGAAGAGTTGCCTACACGAATGATTACAACGATCTAGCCAACAAGCCGACTATCCCCACGGGGGAGGACGCCCCGCTGGTGGTAACCATCACCTACGCGGCGCTGGTTGCGCTGGCGGAAAACCGGGCCATCGTACCCGGGCAAACCTACCGCATCACCAACCGCCCTGCGCACACGGATGACCATGCTGGTGCGATTGTGTGGGCCAGCTTTGATGAGCCGTACCCAGGCTATGCTCACCTAGCTAGAGTAGAAGGAGTAGAGGAAGTATTCTTTTACTACGTTCCCAGTGATACCCTCACCGAGCGCACCGATGTACGCAACGGCTGGCGGGATTTACCCCGAACTGCCAACGATAGCACGACCATTGAGGCGTTTTTCGATGCTCGCTACACCGTAGGAGTTCCGTTCCCGGACTTTGCTCCTGGGGTATTCAAGAAAGGTACAGGCACCTACAATCCGGTTGATACTTTCTCGTACCGGGCCAAGCAAGACCTAAACGCGACGGCAGCCCCCGGTTCTTATAATAACTGGTCCCAGTTCTGGACGCGCCTTGGCTATGATGATTCGGTACTTGCTCCCGTTGCCAAATCGAATAGCTACAACGACCTGGCGAATAAGCCGACTATTCCGGCTCCTTACAATGATTCGGAGCTACGGAACCTAGCCACGGGGGCTCGGCAGGACGCCAACACCGCTATTAGCCTAGCCTACGCATCGTTTCGGGGGTGGGGGTTCCGGCAAGCTCTCCCTATTTACTCGCACGACCTGGAGAGTCTACTCGAAGACCCCCGCATGCGGTTTGGCACCATTGAGCAATTAGTTAGCCACTACGATGTAAGCCGGGATGTGCTCACTACGCAAGTAGAAGGCTTCAACGGCAATGACAACGTGCTGTATCTCAACGGCCACACCCTGCAACTACCGGCGGTGGTGCGGGACGTGCGCTTGGCGGGCGACGGAGGAAGCGTACTCCCCCATCCTACGGGCGCTTTCCGCGTGCCAGGTACCCGGCTGTTTAATTCCATCATCAACGATACCACATTCAAGCCAGAGGGTGGGCAGTTCCACCTCTACGGGACCAGTCTTGTTCCCATCAACCGCCCCACCCAGCCGTGGTACGCAGGTACGAACGGGGGAACCATCATCCTAGACGCGGGGTGCGCAGAACCAAAGCACCCCGAACCAGCCGCGGGAACCAGCAACGTGCAGGTAGCACGCCCACCCCGGCCAGTGAATTACTGGTTCGCTTACCAAGCAGGCCAAGCTACCTATCCACTGCTAGCTGGGACACTATCTGTGCACGCCGTGGTGGCTGACAAGAACGAAAGCCTCTTTGAGGACGACGGCCATTTCACGCTGAACCTCGCGGGTAGCCTACCTACCATGACGCTATCAGCGGGTGTGCTAGCCGAGCTAAACCCAGGGGATAAGGTGCATACGATGCTCTGGACAACAGGTGCCCGCCCGGCTACCGTGGTAACACCACCAGTAGACCCGCCAGCAACAGGGAATAGCTACGTGGAAGACGACTATGTAGACGACGATTACGTGGACTGATATGGCCTTTGGAGATAAACAAAAGAAGCTTCTAGCCACAGGAATTACCCTCACGGCCCGCAATAATGGAATTACCCTGCTCGCCAATGCGGGCTTTATCAACCTCATCGCCTTACACGACTAAGTATGTTTTACAGAGATGTTCTTGGTCGCAAGCTGACCAAAGAGGAAGTAGACGCCAATTTTCGGGAGTTGGTACAGTCTATTGCAGACGGGCTAAGTAGCCTTCCGCCCCCAGTAGCCGGTGGTGGGACTGACGGCAAGTACTACGCCTCCGCTGCGGGTGCTGTCGGCGGGGCCAACTTCCTGACCGGAGCCGTGCCCGACGCCGACGACACGGCGATACTACAGTCCTTGCTCAGTATCAACGGGCCGAAGCACATTGTCATTGACCGCGTGTGCCCCACGTCAGCGCCGCTGAAGCTCAACTCCGATACGACGCTTGAATTCATCAACGGCGGGGCCATCGTACTGAAGCCTAACTCCAACTGCAACGTGTTGGAGGATGCAACCTATAGCACACAAGCAGGCGTGTACACCACTAAAAACTTGTCGTTTATCAACCTGCGAGTGAACGGCAACGGCTACAGCAACGGTGCCTTCCAGCAAATCCACCACCGGTCCGATGGCTGGAATGTGGGGCTGCGCCTAGCGGGCGTAGAGAACGTGGTGCTGGTTAATCCGTGGATGCGCAACTGCCGCACGTTCTGCTCCTTCATTAACAACTTCCACGCCGTGCGCGTGATGGGAGCCTTTGCCGACCAGCCAAAAGAGGCGCCCTACGGCAATCTGGATGGCTTCAAGTTCTGCGGCCCCTACAATGATTTGCGGGTAGTAGGCTTGCGGGGCTACACCAAGGACGATATTCTGAGCTGCGTGGCCTGTGACGTATGGGTGCCTACCGCCGCCCAACTCCCCGCTGGCGGCAACGAAACCAACACGGGGGTAGACTCCCGCGCTACCTACGGCCGCGCCACCAATGGCTATATCAGCAACCTGGTGTTTGAAGATACGGCCATGTGCGTGCGGGTGATGAGCAAGAATAGCCTGCTGGACAACCACACGTTCGAGAATGTCAGCGGCTCCACCCAAGGCGGGGTATTCCTGATTGACAACTTCACCATCGGGGGGCAAAGCCCAAACTTTCTCTACGACAATGCCCCCGGCGATGGAGGGGGCAACCTAAGTACCCTCACCTTTAAGAATGTAAACGTAAGCGGCTTGGTGGGGCAGAATAGCCTCGGCTTTTTTGCCCTCGGTGGCCGCATTCGGGATGTGGAGTTTATCGACTGTCACTTCCTGGATACTAGTTCTAGTGAGCCCTTTATCCGGGTACACGGCACGGGGCAAATCAACAACTTGCGGGCGCAGGTGAAAGCCTACAGTGGCAGTGGTGCCACGGTAGACGTGATTCGTTCCAGCGGACAGATTGCCAACCTGTTTCTCAACGCGATCAGCTACGAGCGGCCGGGGTCGGCCAACAACTCGGCTATCTTCCGGCAGGAAGCCGGCAGCACGGGCCGCATTGTAACCAATGGATTGTACGCCAAGAATACGGGGGCTCATATCGCTTGGAGTGGGGGCAGCATCGGCTTAGTTCACACGGTAGGGGCCGGTGGCACGGGGCTACTCAGTGGGCACGGACATATCGACTTGGGCGGTAAAACACTCGCTGCGGCGAATATGAGCGGGTTTGATCCGTATTTCACGACCCATCATAACGGCTCCATTACCCTGACGCGGGGAGATGCCTTCAGCACTTCCACCAGCGGCGGTGGCACCACCCCGCCCGCGGGCAGCGCGCCCACAGCACTGGACATCACGGCCACGCCAGGCGATGGGCAGGTGACGATTCAGGCCAGCGGCGGCCAAGGCGCCACCTCGTATGCGCTCTATAGAGGCACCAACAGCAGTGGCATACTGCTCTCCACCAGCTTTCCTTATACCGATACAGGACGTGCCAACGGCACCCCGGTTACCTACTACGCCACCGCCACCAACGCCAACGGCACGGTATCGGATACGGCAACAGCCACGCCGCAAACAGGAGCTACGCCCCCGCCGCCACCACAGGAGGGGGATAACGTGGGGACGTATCCCACGAATGCCCTGGTGGCACACTGGTCGTTTGAGGAAACCAGCGGTGACTACGCGTCCCGCGTTGGTTCTCACACGCTCACGCGCTCCAATAACCCCGCCAGCACTACGGACGGTAAGTTTGGGCGCGGGGTTTCATTCGACCGCAACCTGCAGCAACGCCTGCTCGGCGGCTCGAATATCAACCTGGGTACTGGCTTTACCCTGTGCGGGTGGATGAAAATCAACGACACGGCCACGCAAATCCTGCTCTCCAAGTGGACCGATGGCAATACAGCAAGGCAGGAGTTTGTCTTCTACCAAGACGGCGGTAAGCTCAAGTTTAATATACGTGCTACGGGCAGTGGCACCGACGCCTACCGGGAAAGTGAGTGCCTGGCCCCCGCCGCAGGGCAACGGGTGTTCGTGGCCTTGCGCTTCAACGGCCAAAACAGCTACGTAACTACCAACGCAGAAGCCCCTGGTGCAGTCGTTACGACGATAGTTAGTCAAGACTTGGTGACCCCGCTAATGCCTCCCTCGTCTACCCCCTTTGCCGTGGGTGGGTATTCAGAATCGACGGACATCACCATGAACGGCATCTGGGATGAACTCTCTTACTACAGCCGCCCGCTGATTGAAAACGAGCTGCTCTACCTCTACAACAACGGCGCTGGCCGAGCCTTCCCCGCCTAATTCTACCTGGTACGCTCGGCACTACTACGGTGGTGCTGAGCTGCCCCCTCTCTACGATCACACCTAGCGCCTTCTGTGCCACCCTTATACCCACCGGCCCGCCTGGGTCGTGACACATGTTCAAAGAAATATGGCCCTACTTAATCCCCTTTATTAGTTCTCTCCTCAGCGCTGGGGTGGGGTACTGGCTAGCTGGCCGCAACCGGGCTATTGCTGAGACTAGTGCGCAGAAGGAGAAGCGCGAGAAAGCTGAAAAGGAGCAAACTGCCGAAGTCGCTGCCTTACGTGGGGTGTACACCACCTTGGCTGCCTCTTTTGAAGAGCGCAAACGACTGGCCGATGCCGCCCGCACGGAAGACAAGCTCAAGTTCGAAAGCGACTTGGCCGCCGTCACAGGCATTCTCAAAGAGTTCACCGAAGCCCAACGCCTATTAACTGGGATTGCGACCAACGTCGCCAACCACGAAAAGCGCCTAGACCGGCACGAAGCGGACTTCCGCCACTACAACGACACGCTCGACACCATTCGCGACCACCTAAACCAGCTGGCCTTGCGCGCCGGCCCCCGTCATGCTCCGTAACACGCCCGAACCCTCGTACCGCCAAGCACTGCGCGAAGTGGCCGCCGATCTGGCCGGACAGCGCGACCAACTCCTGCGCGTGCACGGCACGCTGGCCCTGCGCATTGGCGACCTCACGCAACCCCTGGCCCTCGAAGCGGCCTTGTTCACCTCCGCCCACGGTATGGAAGGAGTGCAGATGGCCCTGCTTCCTTCCCCGCACGGGGCGACATACTCCCATATGAGTGTCGTGGGTCGGGTGGGGGTGCGGTGCGAGAAAGTAAGCGTACACCACCACGTTCGCATTTACGTGCTCCAAGGGAGACTGCGCTGGTGGCAAGCCAATACCGGCAATCAAGCGCGCGAAGTAGTAGCTGGGCAGACCCTTGAGATAGCCCCGCATGAGGAGCACGGCTTTGAAGTGCTAGAAGAATACCATTCCTATAACGTGTTCACCCCGCCACTATGAGGGATCTGCCTACGCTGCCACCGGGGCAGTTGCATCTACTAGGAATTGTCCTGCTATGCTTTCTGGTGGTGTTTGTCGTGCCTCGCTTAGGACTTCTAAAGACCTGGCGCGACATCACCGTGGATACCCGCACGGGTCATACCGTCGCCAAAGACTTGTTCAAGGCCACCGCCTTTTACGTGGGCGTGAGCCTGTGCTGCTTCATTGCCTATGCAGACTTCAATAAAGGTCGCCCCATTAGCCCCGAGCCAGCCTTATTTCTATTAGCCTACTCCCTTGGGGCAGCGGGGCTGAAGGTGTACGAGAACTACGCCAACCGCAAAACGGCCACCGATGCGGGGCAACCCCTCACAGAGCCGGGCTACTCGCCCCCCATTCCAATGCCGCAAGTTCCTAACCCTAACGTGCCACCAGCACCACCTACTTCATGAAACAACTACTCTACGTCCTTAAGCGTGACCGCCTAGAAATACGGGAGGCATGGCGCCTAACTGATAAAAGGCCACTGTGTCTATCCTTATTATACCTGGCGATTATCCTGTGCCTGCTGCTTGCCAGCTGTAGCACCGCCCGCCGTGCCGCCCGCAAGGAAGCGAAGGCCGCCCGCGCCCTTCCCACGACCACGGTAACCAAGGTGGTCCAGCCATCGGGAGACACAACCACGGTACGTGTGACTACCCCACCCAAAACAGGGGCCGGCAGAGTACTAGCCAAGGTATTTGGCAAGAAGCCCGCGCAGGTGCAGACGCTGGGCAGCACCATCATCCTGCCACGGAATAATAAGAAAGGCGCTATCAGTATTAATACGGGCTCCGGTACGGCCACCGCAACTATGGTCGGCAAGGTCAAGGCTCCCACGGCTATTGGGGATAGTGCCGTCGCGCAGGACTACACCAAACAAGGCCAGCGGGGCGGGGCCGCCGCGAGTGGGAGGGGAGCCACGGCCACGAATACTCAGTCGAAAGGCATTAGCCCCTGGGTGTTCCTAATTCCAGCGGCGCTTTATGGGGTGTGGTACCTACTCGCGGGTACGCTGTGGGGGAAACTTCAGGTGTGGTTACCCGCCCGCAGTAGGTGGAAGTGGGTGCTTGGAGTACTGGTTGTGCTAGTGGTTGGGTTCCTTTTACTCTTCTAAGTATATGCTCACGTTGCCTAGCAAGTACGTGTGGTTGCTCCGGGAGGGGGCACCCAAGATTCTAGTGGAAGCCTTGAAGCTGTACGGCACCCGCGAAATCGTTGGCGCGCAGCACAGCCCCGAGATACTAGCGTGGGCTCGAAAACTAGGTATGAGCCGCGACTACACGATGGACGAAACGCCGTGGTGTGGCCTATTTATGGCGGTTTGTGCCGCGAATGCCGGGTACACCCCCGCCCGCATTGCCCTGCGTGCCAAAGACTGGCTGAATTGGGGGCGCCCGGTAGGGCAGCCCATGCTCGGGGATGCCATTATCTATACCCGGGTAGGGGGTGGGCACGTCGGGCTGTACGTGGGAGAGGACACCACCCATTATCATACGCTCGGTGGAAACCAGGGAAATGCGGTGTGCATTGCCCGCCTACCCAAATCGGCCGCCGTGGGTTTCCGGCGCTCCCCCTTCCAAGTAGGACAACCCCCCAATGTTCGGCGCATCTTCCTGCAAAGCACGGGGGTAGCTGCTCCCGTTTCCGTGGTTTAATTCTTCACTCCTTACTCTCTTACTCGTATGAACTCCTTCTTTCGTTGGCTGCCTATCTGGCTTGTATTTGTTGTCTTTGCCCTGCTGTTGTGGGGTATCTCGCTCTTGGACTTGCCGGAAGGTGCTCCTAGGGTACTCGCCTTTCTGGTGTGGTTCGCCCTCTTTCTAGGGACGTGGTACACGTCCTATAAAGCGCATAAGTCGTGAACTGGCTGCCCTTGGTACTGACCCTCTGTGCAACAGCCGCGTACGCCAACGCCTGCGCCGGAGAGGATGCCTACTTGATTGCCCGCAACTATGATGTGTCGCATCTATGGCAAGCGCGGCAACGGGGTATTGCGCTAGGGTTCTTTACCCTCCTGGCGTATTCTACCTTGCTCGTACGCCTAACGGACTGGTGGCAGGTACTAGCACCTGTGGCTGCGTTTGGCGCCGCCTTGAGCTTCTTTGGGTTACTCTTTGACCTGTACCTAAATAAGCGCCGGGGGCTAGCCTGGCACTACACCGGTACGGACCTAAGTACAGCCGCAACGGATAAGAAGGTAGCCCAACTGGGAATCAGCGGGCCGGTATTCGTTGGCTTAAAGGCGGTCTGCGTGGTGTTGTGCTCTGTACTTGCGGTGGTGCTGGCAACGTAGTAGCGTTATCCCCTTTGTGTCTCATACCCAAACTCCGCCCCATCTGCTCGTAACAGGTGGGGCGGAGTATTATACTTTGATGGCTGAAAGTATAATAACGTGTTTCTTATTCTATCTTACCCTCTATGGCCCGGTACGCACGCTACGACTACGACGATCCGAATAAACCCTCGTGGTGGGTTAAGCCGCTCGCTGCTGCTGTTCTAGCGGTGGGGGTGGCAATACTACAACAGTGCCAGGGGTAGGGGGAAAGATAATGGTAGCACTACCTAGGGTGCCGGGGAGGGAGAGGGTTTTCATAGCAGAAGAGAGAAGGTTAGTTAAAAGCTGCATCACCTGTTGCGGCGGGGCCAGCGCCGCGCCAATCATCGGGGGTGGGAGGGAGCCAGCCGGGCCCATCGGTGCCCGTGGCGCGCATGGGCGGGGTGTCTTCCGTGCGGCTCACGTACATGATGCCGAGTTCCTTGGCAATGCGCTGCTCCCGAATCTTGGAGTAGTGCCGGTTCATCACAGTTTCCGTATCACCCATCATAGCCGCGACGGTTTCCCCGCTTACGCCTTGGTCGCGGTGGTGCTGCGAGAAGGAGGCCCGTGCAATCTTGCAGGTAAGGGGCAGGGACAGCTCCAGCGCCGTGGATATTTCCTTAAGCTTGCGGTTGGTGTAGGCGTTGTCTAGTCGTGGCAGCACGTAGCGGCGCCGTTCCAGCAGCCGAGAAGCGTCTTTTAAGATGGGTACCGAGAAGCCTTCGGGTTTACGACGAATCATCTTTTGGCGCACCATGCGAATCCAGTCTTGGGGATTGCCATCGACTAGTGTTCGGTAGGTGAAGGTGCTAGGTTCAGTAGCGTACCGGATGTAGTCCACGTAGGAAAGGCCCGTGTAGTACATGAACAGCCACATATCGGCTACCTCGCGCAAGTACAGGTCCGTAAACACCGCCGTTTCCAGCTTGCGCACGTCTTCTCTCGGGAGCGAAACGGGCACGGTGGCTTCGGCCGCCGACTCGTAGCGGAACCCATACAGCACATTGCTCGGCAACAGGTCATGTTTGGCGGCGTAGGCCAGCACCATTTGCAGCATGTTTACCTGCTTGCGCATGGTCCAGTCGTTGTGGCCGTGGTCCTGGCTCCACTGCTCGAGCTTCAGGCCGGTTTGCATGGTCACGTCGGAAGCCAGTAAATCTGGTTGGCGTAGGCCTTTTTGTAAGAATAGTTTCAGATTGGATAGACGAGTTGCGTAAGAGCGCAGGGTACTGGGGCTTTTTTTCAGTGCCGCCCGCTGCATGGCTTGCTCGAACTGGTCGAATAACTCAACTAGTCGCAGGGGTTTGGACTCTGCCGATCCACCGCCGCGCCAGTCTTCCGCTACTTGTTTGGCCGTGTAGGGCCTGCCTTTCTTGCGGTACTGTTCGCGCTTTTCATCGAGTTCGTCATAGATGCGTTGCAGGCGGCGGTTCATTTCATCCACCCAGTCCGCGTTCATGCCCGCGCGGCGATCCTTTTTAGCAGCTGGTAATTGCACCCGGATTTTATGCCCACCCCAGTAGGCGGCGGGTACGTCCACATTGGTTGTGATTTCGGCCCGGCCGTTGAGCGTAAGCCGCAAGGAGATGGGCGCGCACCCCACCGCGTCTTCACGGTTGGCGCGCCGCCAGAAGCGTAGCGACATCTTTAATTTGTAAGCAGTCATAGCAATAGGGTAGTGGTACAGAACTGTAATACTAACGCTATTAGTAGACTGTAGGTACATGGTAACCGCCGAATGTGGATAAAACGGCGAATAAAGGGACTTTTTCGGTTACCGAGTTGTCCAACGGTTTTGGCAATTCCCCCGAGTTGGTTGCCGGATTACGGGCCAGGCCCCGCGCTGGCAACCGCGAAAGCAGGCAGTAGGGGCCAAAAAAAGGCCTGCCGGCCAAGGAAAGTCCTCAGTCGGCAGGCCGCTTATTATCTGTGTGGTCGCGCCAGGAATCGAACCTGGATCAAGAGCTTCGGAGACTCCTATACTATCCGTTGTACTACGCGACCCAGTAATGAAGGGCAAAACTAGAGAGAAAATGTCCTGCTGCCAAACGCGTAGCGGGTTTTTCTGCAAAATCCTATACTCACTTCAAGTAACCTTCCACGGCTCAGACCAGTTAGCATACCTACAAACTTTCCCTGAACCCAAATTTCTATGGCAAGCACCGAAAAAAAGACCCTGTATACTGCTGATGCTACGGCTATAGGTGGCCGGAGTGGCCACGTTCGTTCCGCAACTGGCATCATCGACCTCGACATGTCGGTACCTGAAGGGCTAGGCGGCAAGAAGGGCGCTACCAACCCAGAGGAACTTTTCGCAGCGGGCTATTCATCCTGCTTTCAACAAGCTCTGCTCGTAATTGCTCAGCGTGCTGGGGATAAGCTGGACCCACAAACGGAAGTGAAGTGCTCGGTTTCCTTGTTCCAGGAAGGCGAGGGGTATGGCCTGTCGGCAATCCTAGACGTAGATCTGAAGGCCTTTGACCGAGAAAAGACCATTGATATGGTTCGTCAGGCACACAAAATTTGCCCTTACTCAGTAGGAACGCGTGGCAACATGGAAGTAGAACTACGCGTGCAGGGCGAAGTCATTCCAGTAGACGCCGAAGAAAATGCTGGCGTAGCCGAAAAAGGCGGCGTACAATAGCACTGTAGGGTAGCATACTTTAGCTACTACATCCCACAGAAAAGGGCAGCGCACAATAGAGTGCGCTGCCCTTTTCTGTGGGGTATCGAGTTAACGCGTTTCTCGTTCGGCTAGCATCCAATCAGTTCCGGTAGGAGGGGAGTAGAACGTCGTGACGGAGTTAGTATAGTGCATATTGTGGATGGCCTCCGTGCGCTGAAAAATGACGGGCTTATGGGCATCAACGGGCACTAGCATCAGGCCAGTGCGGGCCGAACGCACGCCATAGCGGTTGTCCATCACCGTATCGAAATAAAACAGGTATTGGTCAACCCATTTAAAGTACGGTTTGGCCTTGGCATCGGTGGAGGTTAGCACCGCGAGCTGCTCATCGTTGCGAAGAATTGCTTGTTGCAATTCCACGGCGTTGAGCGGGGTTTTGCCCAGCATCGGGATGATGTCAGCTTGGCTATCGACCATAACCCACTTGCCTTGATCAGGCAGCCAAGCTTCGGTAAGTGCATGGCCAGCGGCCGAAGTACGCGTTTGCACATCAGCGGCTTTTAGATAAAGCGGTCGGGCTGGAATGCCGACGGCGTTGAAAGCAGCCGTGAGCACTAGGCCAAACTCCACACACTGTACCTGCTGGCCTAGCATGGATGCGTTCAGGATGGCAAAGGCATCCTGCGACTTAAACTGCTTATGGCCATCGTGGTCGAGGCGGTGATGCACCCACTGGCACAAGGCCCGTGCCCGGCCCAAATCGGTTGTTTCAGAAGCTATTACTGCCTCCAGTCCGTACATCTCCCGCAGGCGGGTGAGGTACGCCGTACTAGGTGGGCTATACTGAAACGTATAAGGAATTGGGTCGGGGGCGGTAACGTACGTTACCGGATTGTCGGCCGCCTGGAGTGCTAGTGGCTGTGCGAGACTTTGAACTACCAACAAAAAACCTGCAGTCAGCAGGGAAAGAGTATAGGTATTTCTTTCCATACAAGTAGGTGTGGTGAGCGGATCTTAACGGAGCAGTAAGCCAACAGGTTGGCCGAAACAATAAAAGGCCCGCCTAGTAGACTAGACGGGCCTTCCAAGCTACAAAAAAACTACTAAGCGCCTTGGGCAGCTAGCACTTCTTTTACTTTCTGAGCGGCATCCTTCAGCAGCACAGCCGAATACACTTTCAGGCCGCTCTCGTCAATGATACGGGCGCCTTCTTCGGCGTTAGTACCCTGCAAGCGCACAATGATGGGCACCTTAATGTCGCCGATGTTCTTGTAGGCTTCTACCACACCGTTTGCTACCCGGTCGCAACGCACGATGCCACCAAAGATGTTGATGAGAATAGCCTTCACGTTCGGGTCCTTCAGGATGATACGGAAGCCAGCTTCCACGGTCTGAGCGTTGGCTCCACCTCCTACGTCGAGGAAGTTGGCAGGCTCACCACCCGACAGCTTGATGATGTCCATGGTAGCCATAGCCAGACCCGCACCGTTTACCATGCAGCCCACGTTGCCGTCGAGTTTCACGTAGTTCAGGTTCGAGGCCGAAGCTTCTACTTCCAGTGGGTCTTCCTCGTTCGTATCGCGCAGCTCTACAAACTCCTTGTGGCGGTAGAGGGCGTTTTCGTCCAGCGTCACTTTGGCGTCAACGGCCAGAATCTTGTTGTCCGAAGTTTTCAACACGGGGTTGATTTCGAACATGCTGGAGTCGGTTTCGTCGTACGCTTTGTACAGGGCCGATACAAACTTCACCATTTCCTTCTGGGCGGGGCCCGTCAGACCCAGGTTGAAGGCAATCTTAGCCGCCTGGAAGGGGCGCAACCCCACGCGGGGGTCAATGTGCTCCCGGTGAATTTTGTCGGGATGAGCTTCGGCCACCTCTTCGATGTCCATGCCACCCTCGGTGGTATAGATGATTACGTTTTTGCCGGTAGTGCGGTCCAGCAGCACGCTCATGTAGAATTCCTTGGTTTCCGACTCGCCGGGGTAGTACACGTCCTGAGCTACTAGCACCTTATGCACCTTGCGGCCTTCGGCACCCGTTTGCTTGGTTACGAGCTGCATGCCAATGATCTGGCCAGCAATGTCTTTCACCTGCTCCAGGTTTTTGGCGAGTTTCACCCCGCCCCCTTTGCCGCGTCCGCCGGCGTGAATCTGGGCTTTAATCACGTGCCAGCTGGTGCCGGTATCTTCGGTCAGCTTCTTCGCCGCTTCTACGGCCTCCTCAGCCGTGTCGGCCACGATGCCTTCCTGTACGCGCACGCCGTAGCGCTTCAGAATTTCTTTGCCCTGATACTCGTGAATGTTCATAGAGGTCAGTTAAGAGGGGTTTCGGGGGTGGTATATGTACTGAGCGCGAAAGTAGGCAGAAATGAGTTGTGAGTTTTTGGTTTCTGGTTTCGGTACCCTAGTTTTTGCTGTTTGGCAGGCTTAGTGAGAGCCACATTGAGGAGTTAGCGAGGCTAAAAGGATCCGTTGGCATTAGTTCAAAGGGCTATTATTTGCCAAACCACTCCGCCATAATACGCTCTGCTGGCTTGTGCTGGGGGGTGAAGTCAAGATGGCGCCGCGCGGAGCCATCTGCCTGCAACCCCGGGTACCACTTCCACACAAATACGCCTTGCAGCCAGGGTCGGGGCCAGAAAGTTTCGAACATAGCAGCGTAGCAGGCCGCTTGCGTCGCCTCGTCGGGGGTAGCCGGTAGCGCGGTGCGGTCGGGCCACTTCCAGGGTTCAATGGCGGCGTCGGGCGTGGTTTTGTACCCAACTTCCGTAAAAACGATGGGCTTGTGGTAGCGCCGCTGCACGGCTTCTAAGCGGCGGCGAGGTTCAGCCCAGGCCTTTAGTAGGGCTTGTTTATCGGGGTGGTTGGTAGTGCTGAGGGGAAAGTAGGCCTGCACGCCGATAAAATCGAGCGCGTCCCAGAAGCGGATCTTCTCAAACTCTCCGCTCCAGTTAGCCGCGTACGTGAGGGAGCCATGGTACACCGCCCGAATCTGGCGAATCAGTTCGCGCCATTCGGTCTCGTGCTCCGTGCTGGCGTGTTCTAGCTCCGTCCCAATGCACAGCGCCTCCATGTGGCCTTGCTCAGCTAGAGCCGCATAGTGCAGCATGAACGCGGAGTAGCTGACAAACCAGGCCTGCCAGTCGGCACTGCTGGTCATGCGCACGTCGCCGGGCCAAGTGCCACCGGTGCGCAGCCACAAATGCGGTTTCAGTAGCGTACGAATCCCGCGCTGCCGGGCCCACTGGGCCGTACGAAGCAGCCCCTGGTCGCCCTCGCCCCAGAACCCGCGGCCGTTGGATGCGGTACGCACTCGGATTTCGGGCTTGGCAGCATCGGGCTGCCAGCCGAAAGGAGTTTGGGCAATCCACGTCACGTGGGCCTGCACTAGCGGCTCCATATCCTGAGCGGATAGGGAATCGGCGGCTACCCAGTTCACGCCTCGCATTCGCTCTGCCCGGGGCACAGCCAGGGTTGGCTGGGTAGTGGCGCTGGCGGTGCCGCGGAGTAGCCGGCTTCGGTACTGCCAGTACCGGCTGCCAGCCGCTACTGCTACCACTAGTAACAACCATAGCACACGGTAACTAGCAGGACGGGGGACGAACATGGCAGGTAGCATGGTGGAAGAAAGGTAGTAGTTGTACCGGAAAAGCGCGCTACTACCCCACGCAGGTGAAGCAGCATGTTTCTAGTTGTGAAGCAAGGAGCCTGTTTCTGCCTGCGTACAACTAGTAGGGGCAGGGGGTGAGGTTTCTGAGCGGCCAGCACTACCGCAACGGCCGACATTGCGTAGATTTGTTTCCCGTAGCCAGCTCACTTTATCTGTTTCGATTTTGCTGCAAGCCATTAACGTCCGCAAGAAATATAACACGCTGGAAGTCCTCAAGGGCATCGACCTGACGATTGAGAAGTCAGAAATTGTGAGCATTGTGGGCTCGTCGGGCGCCGGCAAAAGCACGTTGCTGCATATCCTCGGCACCCTAGATAATCCTGATTCCGGGGAGGTGCTTTTCGATGGAGAGTCGGTTAGCTCCCTGGGCCGCTCCGATTTGGCCCGCTTTCGTAACCGCCATATTGGCTTTATTTTCCAGTTTCACAACCTGCTGCCTGAGTTTACGGCCCTTGAAAATGTGTGCCTGCCAGCCTACCTCGCGGGGCGCTCGGAAAAGGAAACTCGGGTGCGCGCCCGCGAATTGCTCGGCATGTTGAACCTAGAGCGGCGGGCCGACCACAAGCCTTCCGAAATGAGCGGGGGCGAGCAACAGCGCACCGCCGTGGCCCGCGCCCTTATCAACTCCCCCGAAATCATCTTTGCTGATGAGCCGAGCGGTAACCTTGACTCCCAGAACGCGCAGGAACTGCATCAAATCTTCTTCCTATTGCGCAAAGAGCTGGGGCAAACGTTCGTCATCGTGACCCACAACGATCAGCTAGCCGAAATGGCCGACCGTAAGATTACAATGAAGGATGGCAACATCTGGGAAGGGTAGAATGCTACAGGCGCTGTTGCGCTGGGTATAGTGGCAAACAGCTAAACAAACTCTTCCGTAGCACGTATAAAGCGTATCTGGGCCATGCTTAGATACGCTTTATAGTTTGACCCTGGTAGCGCGTTCTCCTTGACCAGAACCGCTTAGCGAAACCCACTGGCTTGTTTTCCGGAAACAAGCCAGTGGGTTCTTTTTTGCCCGAACTATGGGCGGGTCTTACGCGTTTTAGAAGAAGAAATTCAGGCCTGAATTCCAAAATCGTTGGGTGACTAATATTTTTGGAAATGTGTTTTATAAGTATCTGGTTTTCAACAATAAAAAATACATAAAAAATATACGATTTTTGCACCTTTTAGCTGCTGCAAAGGTTATACTCACAGAACACCAAACGGTACTACAGGACATAAAGGAAAGACGCCATGAGCGAAGCAACTAAGAACATCAAAGAGCCGGTTCGTAAGACTAAAGTGGAGAGCTTTGACATCTCGCGCTCCGACGAGACGCTGCACTTGGCGACGGACCTTGCTAAATTCATCAAAGACAACAAGCTCAGCACTACGGTGCAGGGTAAAGAGTTCGTAAACGTGGAAGGCTGGCAGTACGCTGGTTCGCGCTTAGGTATTGTGCCCATCGTGGACCATGTCATCAACGTTTCGACGGAGCAAGAAATTAAGTACCAGGCCAAGGTGACCCTGTTCGACATGAAGTCGGGCCACACGGTAGGTGCGGGCTTCGCAATCTGTTCCAATAAAGAGCAGGGCAAGAAGTTCTACCAGGAGTTTGCCATTATGAGTATGGCGCAGACGCGTGCCATCGGCAAAGCATACCGTAATATCCTGGCTTGGATTATCCGGGCGGCGGGTTACGAGCCTACTCCAGCTGAGGAGATGGAGTATGGTGGCAACACGCCCACCGTTCAGCCTGCCATGACGGTAGCACCAGCTGCTACTCCAGCCCCGGCAGCGGCCGAAGCTCCGGCTGCTATGAAAGCAGTGCCTGCTGAGCCCGTAGCGGTAGTAGCAGAGACTCCTGCTCCATCCTACGCTTCGGCTTCGCAGAAAGAAGAAATCATTCGCTTGCTGAACCATCCGGTCATCACGCGCCCAGAGAAAACCAAGATGCTGTTAAACATCAACCGTTTGGATGAGGAGCGCGCTACGCAAGCCATTGCCAAGCTTAAGAAAGCTATTGATGATCGTGAGAACGGTCAATCGGCGGCGGCCTAAGGTTACTGCGCTTACTGGTGATGAAAGCCTGACTTCTATTGAAGTCAGGCTTTTTTATTGTCTGTCATTTCTTCTGTTCTGCCCATACACAGAACCGCTCATAAGCCGAGCTTTGAGGGCTTCGGCCAGGGGCGCTGTAGTGCGGTGTTCTTGCAGTAGCTCTACCAGCTGGTGGGTGTTTTGTACGGGAGCACCTATGGAATTGGGCGAATGAAACTGGGCGCCTTGCAACCAGCTACAGGCCGTAGCTGTGTCAGTGAAGCGCACCACAACAGGCGATGCTAAATTACCTAATGCTATATCGGTGTAGCACTGAGCACTCATGCTCGGGGAGTTCACCCAGGCAATAAACTTAATGCCACCCACTGCCACATAAGGCAAATACTCGTTGGCCAACCACGATGACACCTCGGCACTCATACTCAGTACATTGGTGTTGTCGTTGATAATTTTCGTGTATTGTCCCTGTAAAACGTAGTAGGCTAAGGTAGTGCAGCACTTTTGAGCCCGCGCTAGGGTAAGATGTCCGTGCCAGTCAGCATAGAGCCACTGGTTGTCCACATCGAGATAGATGGAAATAGCCGACGTTTCAGTAAGTAGCTGTAGACTCATGGGCTACGGGTGACCAGGTTGTGGAAAAGAAAAGGAGTGCGGAACTAGCAATACACCTGCAAAACAGCATCTAAGCAGGGTAAGCTGGACAACAATATATAGATGAGTTAATAAATATAAAACTAAATAACCTTGATTTATTTCTATTCAGATAAGGCACACACAGTACCGAGCACTTACAAAATTCAACACAGTACCCTGCCGCGGCTTTTAATGGCTGAGTCTGACTTGTAGCACAACCGTAGCGGAGGCAGGCGGCATAGTAGTAGTCCTGTCGGTTGCGGTTTACGCTAAGGCGGCGTTACCTTCGTAGTCCTCATATCTTGCGCACTGCCTTGTTACCTGCTACCGACGATATTTTGCACGTGCTGCGCCAAACCTGGGGGCACACTCAGTTTCGCCCGCTGCAAGAGGATATTATCCGGGCGGTGCTGGCGGGGCAGGATACGCTGGCACTGCTACCAACGGGCGGCGGCAAGAGCATTTGTTTTCAGGTGCCCGCGCTGGCGCGGGACGGTTTATGCCTAGTTGTCTCGCCCCTGATTGCGCTGATGAAGGACCAGGTTGAAAACCTGCGTAAGCGTGGTATCAGGGCCGAAGCTGTGTACGCGGGCATGAGCCACCAGGAAATCGACCAGACCCTGGACAATTGCGTGTACGGGCCAGTGAAATTCCTGTACGTGAGTCCTGAGCGCCTGCTGACGGATATATTCCGGGCCCGAGTGGCTAAAATGAAGGTCCGCTTGCTGGCCATTGACGAGGCCCACTGCCTATCCCAGTGGGGCTACGATTTTCGCCCGCCCTACCTGCGTATTCAGGAACTGCGGGAGCTGCTGCCCGGCGTGCCCTGCATTGCCCTTACGGCTACGGCCACCGAGCAGGTGCGCGCCGACATTGTGGAGAAGCTGCAATTTGGCCCCTCGTACCAGGTATTTCAGCAGAGCTTTGCGCGGCCCAATCTGTCTTACTCTGTGCTGAGTACCGAAGACAAGCTCAAGCGCCTCCTAGAGGTAGTGCGCGGGGTAGGGGTTGACAAAACCAGCATTGTGTATGCGCGCACGCGCCGCCAAACGGAGGAAGCGGCTACGTATCTGCGGCAACAAGGGATAGGGGCGGCTCCCTACCATGCCGGCTTGCCCAGTGAGCAGCGCACCCGCACTCAGCAGGATTGGATGCAAAACAAAACGCGCTGCATAGTAGCCACCAATGCCTTCGGGATGGGTATTGATAAGCCCGATGTGCGCTTGGTAGTTCACCTCGACGCCCCCGACAACTTGGAGGCGTACTATCAGGAAGCAGGCCGCGCGGGCCGCGACGAGAAGTACGCCTTTGCGGTGCTACTGCAAGGGCCCAACGATGCCGACGAGCTGCGCCGCCGCACCCAGCAGGCCCACCCGCCCCTCGATACCGTGCGCCGTGTGTATCAGGCCCTGGCCAATTTTTCCCGCACTGCCCTGGGCGGCGGCGAGTTAGTTGCCTTTGATTTCGACCTTCAGCAATTTGCCGAAACCTACCGCATTAAGGCCCTAGATGCCCATAATAGTTTGCGCACCTTAGAGCGAGAAGGATTTGTGCAGCTGAATGAGGCGGTCAATAACCCCGCCCGCGTCCACATCCCCATTGACCACACCGACCTGTACCGCTTTCAGGTTGCCAACGCCCAGCACGATCAACTCATCAAGAGTCTGCTACGCTTCAATGGGGGAGAGTTGTTTGCGGGCTTCCAGCGGATTTCGGAAAACAGCCTAGCCCAACATCTGCGCCTGAGTGTGGTAGATGTGCGCAAGATGCTCGTGTTCCTGCACCGGTCCGGCATCATCCAGTATCAGCCCAAGCACGAGTCACCCCAGGCCTTGTTCACTACTCCCCGCTTCGATGCCGACAAGCTACCCCTGGATCAGAAGCGTCTTACCCAGGCCCGAGAACTGGCCAGCCACAAAACCGAGTCGGTGATTCGGTACGCGGCGGGAGGGCGCTGCCGCCAGCAACTGCTGCTCGAATACTTTGGGGAACTGGATGCGCCTGCCTGCAATGTGTGCGACTACTGCCTGGCGCAGAAAAAAGCCCGGCAGGAGGCGGCCCCGGTACCGGAACTGCGGGAGCAAGTGCTGCAACTAGTAAAGGCAACACCTCAAACACCCCGGGAGGTGCTCACGCAGTTTGCGCCAGGGCAGGCGCAAGCCGTTACCGGGCTGCTGCGAGAACTAGTAGACTTGGGCGAGCTGCGCTACGCGGCTGATGGCCGGCTGGGGTAGCAAACACCGGGTAGTGAAGAGCTGAAAAGCGAACCAAAGTGCGCGGATAAAAGCAAGAGTTGGACAGTTGAGCTTGTAGCACAATGCCAGGAAGAAGTGTTGCTTAAACTGCTCCCCTTATTGGGTAGGAGTGCGGCTACCCCCGCCTGAATGAGTAGTTTTACCCTAGGCATGGTCTTGCCTGCCCTTCTTTTACGGGCTTGTTTACTCGGCTTCGTCCGCTGCGCATGACTACACCCATTCTCATTATTCTGATTGGTTTTCTAATCTTTCTGGGTCATTACCTGGCCCAACTATTCGACCGTACCAGAATCCCCGACGTGGTGGGGTTGCTGCTGGTAGGAATCCTATTAGGACCGGTTTTCCATCTCATAAATCCTGCGGCGTTTGGGCAGGCGGGGCGCGTGTTTTCCAACGTAGTGCTGGTCTTCATTCTCTTTGAAAGTGGGCTGGAAGTGCGCTTTGAGCAGCTTCGGTCGGCATTTCGCGGCACCCTGGGGCTTACCACGCTCAACTTCATTATGACGACGCTGCTAGTGGCAATCCTGGCGCAGATCTTCGGCGGACTAGATTTCTTGAGTTCCTTCATTCTGGGCAGCATTCTGGGAGGCACGTCTTCGGCGGTGGTTACCACGCTGGCTCGTAAGGTGGATATCCTACCGCAAACTTCTACTACCCTGGTAATGGAGTCGGCCCTGAGCGACGTGTTTACGCTAGCCGTGCCCATTGCCTTAATCAGCTTTTACACCGGCTCCTCGTTCAACGTAGCCACCCTGTTCACCCAGATTCTCTCTTCCCTGATAGTTGCCATTCTCGCGGGTATCGCAACAGGCTACCTATGGTCGGTGCTGCTGAACCGGGTGCCTACGCTGCTCAAGACGCGGTTTTCCACGCCGGCCTTTGTGTTTATCCTGTACGGCTTGGTAGAGATGATGCAGTTTAGTGGCCCCATTGCGGTGCTGTTCTTCAGCATTACCCTCGGCAATGTGGCGCTGCTGCGGCCCTGGGGGCTGGGCCGCTTCTTGCCCCAGCCTACCGAGCACGTGGAGCTAACGGCCATGGAAAAAGACTTCTTCGCGGAAATCGTATTCCTGTTGCGCACCTTCTTCTTTGTGTACGTGGGCATGTCCATCGTACTGGATAACTGGCAGCTTATTGCCCTGGGTGTGGGCATGACGGTGCTGCTGTTTCTGGTGCGCATTCCCGTGGTACTCGCCACCACCGACCTGCGTACCCCCCAGTTCGACATGGCCTTTATGAGCGTGATGATTCCCAAGGGACTCGGGGCCGCTGTGCTAGCTACCCTGCCTTCTCAGCGCGGTGTACCCAGTGGCCCGGCCATCCAGACCATCACGTTTGCGGTTATTATGGCTACCACCGTGCTGTGTACCATCCTGTTTTTTCTGGTGGAAAAGCGCCGTATTCTGGGGTTCTATGCCCTGTTCTTTGGCCGAAACCGCCCACTAGACGCCGCCAGCTCAGCACCCCAGCAGTAGAAAAGCCTAGCCAGAGATACGGAGCTTGTCAGCTAGGCCTAGGTACCAACACAAGCGCCCCGGCTACTCTCACTTGAAGAGTAACCAGGGCGCTTGTGTTACGAAACGCGGGGCCTACTTGCGTAGTAGCTTAAGCAGTTCCTCGGCGGCAGGCTCCGAAGAAGCGGGGTTTTGGCCGGTAATGAGGTTATCGGTCCGTACCACGTAGGGTTGCCAGTCGGCTACTTTGGAGTAGATGCCGCCGGCATTTTTCAGTTCATCTTCCACCAGAAAGGGCACAATGTCGGAGAGCTGCACGGCATCCTCTTCGGTGTTGGTAAAGCCGGTTACGGATTTACCTTTCACGAGCAAAGAACCATCGGGAGCCTTCACGTGGCGCAGAACTCCGGGCGCGTGGCACACGGCCGCCACGGGCTTGCCGGCAGCGTACATCTCCTCAAGCAAGGCAATAGAGGTAGGGTCCTCGGCTAGGTCCCAGAGCGGACCGTGGCCACCGGGGTAAAACACGGCGTCGTAGTCGGCTACTGCAATGGTGTTGAGCGCAACGGTAGTAGCAAGGGCCTGCTGGGCCTCCGCGTCCTGCTTGAAGCGTAGGGTAGCTTCCGTTTGGGCGCTGGGGTCGTCGCTTTTGGGGTCCAGGGGTGGTTGGCCGCCTTTAGGAGAAGCCAGGGTAAGGGTGGCGCCAGCCTCTTTAAATACATAGTACGGAGCAGCAAATTCTTCCAGCCAGAAGCCGGTTTTCTTGCCTGTGTTGCCGAGCTGATCATGAGAAGTCAGCACCAATAGAATACGCATGGTAGGAGAGGTTGAGGTGGGTATAAAGAGGGCGAAAAAGAAGGGCCCCTACGCCAAAAGTTTGTAGAGCGTCACCTTGCGCTCAGTAAGCAAGGGCACAATTTGAGTTGCTACCAGTTCTTTGTAATGGGCAGAGGCCACATGCGCTTCCAGGGCCGCCTGGTTGGCATACTGCTCATAGAACAGGAAGTGCGTCGGATCTTTGGGGTCCTGGTGGCCTACGTACTGTAGGTTGCCAGGCTCGTTGGCGCGCACCGCGGCCGCAGCTTGCTGCATCAGCTGGCGCACGGTTTCGGAATGTTCAGGCTGCGTGCGCCATTCGGCGGCTACGCAAACCACATCGGCTTGATTGGTCATGGGAAGAAGGATGTACGTCCGCTGTAGCAAGCGAGTTTAAACCTAATAAACCGTTGATGACAAGGTTATAGGTGCAGGCCTAGTCCGCAGCAGAGAGTTCGGCTGTTAGGCAACTTTTACAATCGCTTTACCGGTGTTTTCGCCTTTAAACAGGCCAAGGAAAGCCGTCGGAATCTGGTCGAAGCCTTCGGTTACGGTTTCCTCGAATTGTAGCTTGCCTTGTTGGTACCACTCCGTAAGTTGGCGAGTACCTTCGGGCCACTGCGTATAGTAGTCGCTCACAATAAATCCTTGCAGCTTTGTGCTAGTCTTGAGCAGCTTGCCTTCGGGGCGTGGCCCTACAGGAGCTTGGGCGTCGTTGTAGCTTGAAATCTGACCGCAAAGAGCAATGCGCGCGTGTTTGTTGAGTAGGTCGTACACGGCATCCGTGATGGCGCCGCCCACGTTGTCGAAGTAGCAATCTACTCCGTTGGGCGCGGCGGCGGCTAGAGCCTCCGGGATGTTGGCCGTTTTGTAGTTAATGGCCTCATCGAAGCCCAACTGCTTGAGGTAGGCCACCTTCTCGTCGGAGCCGGCCGTGCCAATTACGCGGGCCCCTTTAATTTTGGCAAGCTGCCCTACTACGAGGCCCACTGCACCAGCCGCACCAGATACAACAACCGTTTCGCCGGGCTTGGGCTGGCAAATGTCGAGTAGACCGAAATAGGCAGTTAGCCCCGGCATGCCAAGTAAGCCCAAATAGTAGCTAGGTGGCGCCTGGTCCGCCGGAATCTGCTGGAGGCCCTTGCCGTCTGATAGTATGTACTGCTGCCAGGGCAAATTGCCTACAACCAGACTGCCTATGGGCAAGGTATCAAGCTGGCTTTCTACAACTTCTGCCACCACGCCCCCCGCAATAGGCTGGCCTACCTCGAAGGGGGCTACGTACGATTTGCCTTCGTTCATGCGCCCCCGCATGTAGGGGTCAACGGATACATACCGCGTTTTTAGCAGTACGTGGTCAGCGGTGAGCGGAAGCGTTTCTGTGGTTTCAAAGCGGAAGTTCTCCGCCGAAGGCGTGCCAGTTGGGCGACTAGCGAGCAGGATGGTTTTGTTTTGCATAGGGTAGGCAGGTAAAAAGAAAACTGTCATTCTAAGCGGCTAGCAGGCTCTTGCGCTTAGGAGAGATGATAACCGCTCACCGGCAAGAAGGTCCTACAACTCAGCTCAGAATGACAGAATTCTGGTGGTACGATAGATGCTTTTCTCTCTGCACTGGTGATCTAACCGGCCGAAGGAGAGGAAGAGCAGCGCGCGTACTAAGCGGCGTTAGTCGTGGTATTGAGGGTCACATCAATGTTGCCCTTAGTAGCGCGCGAGTAGGGGCAAATGCCGTGGGCGGCCTCCACCAGTTGCTCGGCTTGCGCTTGTTCTACGCCGGGAATGTTTACGTGCAGGTCAGCTGAAATGCCGTAGCCCCCGTCTTCTGCCTTGCCGAAACCAATGAAGGCTTCTACGGTCACTCCTTCCAGCTTTACTTTAGCTTGGCGAGCAGCTACGCCCAGAGCGCCCTCAAAGCAGGCAGCATAGCCAGCGGCAAATAGTTGCTCGGGGTTAGTCGCACCAGCTTTGCCTGGGCCACCCATTTCCTTGGGTGTGCTCAGCTCAACGTCCAGCACGTTGTTGGCAGTAGTGATGTGTCCGTCGCGGCCACCTTTGGCCTTTGCCTGAGCGGTGAAAATTTTCTCGATTTTCATGAGAAAGAGGGGATAAAGGAAAGTGAAAGAACAGCGTGGCCTAGGCCAGCTGGGTAAGTAGCGTATGTAGTTGCGTCCGCAAGGCCTCAAAATCGGCCTGGGGCATGTTAAGCTTAGCAAAAATCTGCTCGGGGAGCTGGCACGCCCGGGCTTGCAGGGCCTGGCCCGCCGGTAGCAGCCCAATAATCACCGACCGCTCATCGCGTGGATCACGGCGGCGCGTAATCCAGTGCTTTTGCTCCAGGCGCTTAAGCAGGGGCGTGAGCGTACCGGAATCCAGCAGCAGTTTATCGCCCAGCTCTTTTACCGTTAGCTCCTGGTGCTCCCACAACAGCAGAAATACGAGGTACTGCGGATACGTCAGATCTAGCTCCTGAAGTAAGGGTTGGTAGGCTTTCGTAATCATGCGCGAAAGCGCATAGAGCGGAAAGCACAACTGATTTTCCAGTTGCAGCAGCGGGTTCACGGCGGTTGAGGGAATGGTATGTGTCATGCTGGTTGTGCAAAGTAACCCAGTATAGTTGTGTCATGTTTGATTGTGTACAATTAAATTTTGTAAAATTGTTCAATAGGCTGATTATCAGATAAAAATTATTCGCTGGTTTAGCAGATGGCCTTACTCTGCCGCGCAGTTCAGCCTCTTGCATTGCTTGTCCCTCTAAGTTAGTGGCATTCGGTACCACTCCTTCACCTTTGGCAGCTAGGCGCTAGGCATGCTTCAGCAAAACACAGCGCTATGCATTATAAGAAGAGCGAGCAGCCTAGGTAGCATACGCTGCCCAAGTTGCTCGCTCTATTGTGCGGCGCAGGCCCAGAAAGCCCGGGCAGTGCTACCCTTGCTGATACGCCTGCATGCCACCTATGAGGTTGCGCACGTTCTGAAAGCCTTGCTGCGTGAGGTACGCCTTGGCCGAAGCCGACCGGCCACCACCTTTGCAGTGCACTACCACTTCCTGCTCCTTCAAGTCTTCCAAATCGTCAAGCTTGCTGGGTAGTTCTCCCAACGGAATGTTTTGGCTGCCAGCAATGCGGGCTTCTTCGTTTTCCCAGGTTTCGCGCACGTCAATGATAACGGGGGCAGTGCCATTTGCTTGGCGTTCTTTCAGTTCAGCCGTGGTGATGTCGTTCATGAATGTTGTGTAAAAGGGTGTGGAAGCACAAACATAGCGGGAAGCCCCGAAAGCAGAGCCGGGCGGCCTGCTTACTGCTGGCGTACGAGGCGCTTGGTTACAGTAAGACCATCGGGTAGGAGGAGGCGTACTAAGTACACGCCGGCGGGCAACTGCCCTAGATCCAGCGTTGCTTGTCCGGCCTGCGCAACGGGCTGTTCCCAAACCGTGCGCCCTAGGGCATCGAGCACCAAGGCGTGAGAGTAGCGGCCTTCTACCTGCACGTGGCCATCGGTAGTGGGGTTGGGGTAAAGGCTGTAGTAAGCAGCTACGGCAGCTGGTGCAGTAGCCGTCGTAACGGTATTGCCCATCACGGGGCGCAGCATTACGGCCCCGGCCGTGCCTGCCTGCACCAACGATACGGGGCCCCACGCATTGGCCGTGTTCAGGAAAAAGGCTCCCGCGGGCGAGGCGTTGTTGAGGTCTACTCCAAACTCCACAAACTGCGTGGATGAACCCTGCCCGTAACCAGCGTAAAAGCGCGTACCCACGGCAACAGGAGCGTCGAAGCGTACCTCGACAAACTGCTGAGCTGCTGCCTGGGCCGCCGTTATCTGAGTGCTTTTGCTGGCTTTGGGGGAAGCGGCCGGGCTACCATTGTTGTCATCCCAAATGTTGACGGTGATGGTGCGGCCCGCCGATGTAGGAAAGGGGTAAATGCGAATGGCCCGCACGAAGTCAGCGCCGTTCAAATCAAAGCGGGTAGCGTAGTAGGTTTGAGGACCACCAGAGCTGATGGGCAAGCTGATGCTGGCTTCGGGCGTACCGTCGTCGTAAGCGTAAAAGTCAGCTAGTTCAGTGACGCGCGAAATCGTATCGTTGCGTAGCGTGAGCGGGTTGGTTTCGTTGGTGATCAGCGTGACGCGCTGCCGCAGCTGCCGGGCCGCGGGCAGGTTGCCAGGTGCGCCCAGCCGAATATCGCCTCGCACGGGCACTTGCCGCCCCTGCAGCCCCGCCGATAAGGAGGCGCCCCCCGTGAGATACTGCCGGGTAGGGCCGCCAGGCAGCACTTCTAGCGTACCCGTCCAGGTAATGGGGGTAGGAGCGGGGCCCGGGTCTAGGTTATTGGCTGTGGTACCTGCTTGGTCGTTTAGCTCCTGGGTGGGATTCAGGTTGAATTGTTGCCACGGCATAGCCGCGTACCGCTTAAGGGCGCTGGGCAAGGCCCGGCTGGTTGCAATGTCGCGGAAGGTTGAGTCGGTTGCGGTGCGGTTGCGGTCCAAGCGTACGTAGTCTATACTCCACGCGTCGCGGGAGTTATACTGGCTCCCAATGGTGCGAATCCGAAATTGAAAGGAGCCGTGCAAGTAAGCTGCTTGGTTGACGGGCAGCGCCTTAAAGCGGAAGATGCTGGTGTCGCCCTGGCTGCGCAGCCCCCACACCTGGGTCCAGTTGCCCGCTTCGTCCTTAAAGTCAACGTACAGCCCAATCGCCCGCGACGTGCTGGCGCTAAAGGGCGGCCCGAAGATGGAACCTGCCTGCCAGTAAAAGCTCAGGAATACGTTGTCGGCGGGGGCAAGGCCGCTTAAATCAATGGGCTGCGAGATAAGCGAGTCGGTGTTGCCAATGGAGGCTGTGCTGTTGTAGGGTGCGCCCCTGCCATTGAGGCCATCGAGGGTGGCTGCATTGCGAGACGGTGGGCGCCGTGGAAAGCGGTTGTTTACCAAGGTGCCGCCCGCTGCTTGCCACCGCTCAATTGTGGGGCTACCTTCCCGCTGGTCCGAGAAGTCATCGAAGAAAGGTAACGCCAACGCCTGCGTGCGCCGGGCCACCGGCGTCTCTACGGGCTGCACTGGGGCCGCAGGCAGGGGCCGCAGCAACTGGCCGTAGCTGGCGCCAGACAGCAAGCTTAGCCCCATAGTAGCACTAGCAAACACAAAGCGTAATAGACGATTCATACGCGTAAGGATGGTTTTAGCGGAAGAAAACAAGGCACTGCGCCCCAGTGCCCCAAAGTAAACGCCCTACTTGGTAAGGCATGGGTCGGCGGTAGCCACCTACTATACTCTCCTCAACGAAAAAAGGTCCGCTGCTAATACAGCGGACCTTTGATACCGGGTTCACAGTAGGTTAGAAGCGTCGGAGCAGAACGTTATTGCACGTCCTTCACCGGGGCTTGGCCCGCCACCCATAAGTCTACAAGCTGACCCATGCGGATGGTGGCGCCGGGGCCTGGCACGGGGCGCTGCTTTACTACGGTGCCATCCGTTTGGCCTTCCTCGGGCTCCTGGTAGAAGATTTCACCTACTTGCAAGCCTTGGCCTGCCAGCAGCGTAGTTGCTTCATCAACTGGCATGTTTACTAGATTTGGCACGGGGAATTCCTGGTTGCCCAGGCCATCACCTACTTCTAAGTCTACCTTGGTGCCCTTGGCAATGGCAGAACCAGGCGTGATTTCCTTGCCACCCACAAACTGCTTTAGCACCTCATTCTGGCGCAGATCAGGCACTAGCTTGATTTGGCCAATCACTAGGTCATAGCTTTTCAGAATCATCTGCGCATTCTTCACCGAGCCGTCCGTGAGCTTGGGCATCTTGATTACCGGCGGGTTTTTCATAGCCACCGAAATGTAGATTTTGCGGCCCTCCTTTACCTTCTCGCCAGCCTGGGGCTCCTGGGTCAGTACCGTGCCCGGCCGGATGCTGGCCGAATAGCTGCTGTCGTCCACGAAGAAGGCCAAGTCCCGCTCGTCCAGGTAGTCTTCCAGGTCGCCCTGGTTCATGCCCGTAATCTTGGGTACCACAATGGTTTCGCCGTGGTTCGTGGTGATGGGCAAGTACACGTAGAAGAACCCGAACACAAGCGCAGCCGCCGCCACCAGAATGATTACCACGTGTTTAACGAGGTCAGCGGGCGTATCGGATTTAAAGAAGGACATTGAGGGAAAGCTAATGGTTGGAAGCTGGCGCGCCAGCCAAGACAAAACTAGGGATTAGAATACGAGAAGCTAGTACTCCGCCTCGGTAGGAGGGCCCAGAGCAAGTAAAAGACCAGCAGTAAAAACACACCAGCTACCTATTTCCAGGGCCCTTTCTCCTTGGAGGAAGGGCCCTGGAATATTACCCTTGCACCGTTGCCTTCTCGTTGCGTTGCTTTCCAAACTCCAGAATCTGGTCGATAAAGTCGTAGGGTGTGTAGCCGGCCAGGGCAGTTTGGTGGAAGATGCACGTAGCGGGCGTCATGCCCGGTAGGGAGTTTACCTCAATAATGAGTACCTCCACGGCTCCGTTCTGGCGCACGCGCACGAAAGCATCAATGCGAGCGTAACCCTGAATGTTCAGCACCTCGGCCACGCGGCGCAGTTCCCGCTTCACTTCTTCCGAAATCCGCTGGCGCTCTTGTAAGTCGGCAGCGTAGCGCGCCGGCGTAATATTCTGCCCTTCGCCCGCAAGAAACTTCTCTTCCAAGCTCAGAACCTCACCGGTAGCCAAAGCTTCGGAAGCCTCGAATACCTCAATTTGCAGTTCGCCATTGTCGCCCCAGTGCGTGAGCAGGCCGCCCGTCACTTCCAGGAAGTGAGCGGCTCCGTCGCGGTCAATGAGGGTTTCTACCAAAAAGGCATCCTTCTGCGGGAATTCTTCCTTGAAACCCAAGCTCAGGGTAGTCGCCTCGGCGGGTATCAGGCTTTCCTGGTCGCGGAAGATGAGGCGGGTGAAAGCTTCCAGCTCCGCCCGGTTCTTGATTTTCTTTACTGCTGACGAGCAGCCATCATCGGCGGGCTTAGCAATGAAGGGGTAGGGGAACTGGGTTTCGAGGCTGCGGTAGAAGCCTTCGGCATCGGCCTGCCACTCCAGGCGGTTGGCCATGCGGTGTTCCGCTACGCGCAAGCCAGCCTCACGCAGCCGGCGGTTGGTTTCAAACTTGTTGATGGTAATAGAGCTGCTGTCCACGCCCGAGCCGTTGTAGGGCAGGCCGTACGATTCCAGTTCTCGTTGCAGCGCACCGTCCTCGCCCGGCCGACCGTGCAGGGCAATGAACACCTCATCGACCATGCCCGCCAACTCCTCAAACGTCACGCGCCGGGGCTGGGCCGTGGGCTGCCCGGCATACGTGCTGGTGATAGCCTGAGCCTCGTGGCGAATCCGCTCTAGAATGGGGTGCAGGCTGTGGCCCGCTTCCTGGTGCTCTACCTTTTCGCGAATGTCGTCGGCGTTGTCCTTGAGCATCACGTTGATAGGTAGCACGTAGAGGCGGAACTCCTGGCTGTTGCCAGTCAGGAACACAGGTACGGGCTCGTACTTCACCGAGGAAGCCAGCTTCTCGTAAATATTGCGGCCGCTTTCCACCGAAATGTGGCGCTCCGAAGAGTAACCACCCATAATGACGGCCACCTTGGTGCGCTGGCGCTCCTCGCTGGCGCGGGCAGCTACGGCATCATCTAGTTGCGTAAGCAGCGCCGCCAGCTTCACCGGGCGCAGGCCAGCGCGGCGCCGCGCGGCCAGGGAAGTGCGAATCAGGTAGGTAAGGAACTGCGACGGGTTAAGCCCAATTTCTGCCGCTTGATGGAAGAAAAATGAAGCCGGCAGCATACCCGACGTCGTGTTGGGGTCGTTCAGAAACAGCTGGCCGTCGGGACCAATGAAGCCGTCGAGACGGGCATACACTTGGAAACCGAAGGTGCGGAACATTTCCTCACAGGCTTCACGAATACGCTGAATTTCGGCCTCCGGCAAGTCAATGGGCGTAACTTTACGGGAAAGGCCCGGCAGGTACTTGGAGCGGTAATCGAACATCTCCTCACCCTTCACGATTTCGGTGGGCGGCAGGGCTAGGGGCTGACCGGTGGGGTCTTCCACTACAATGCACGAAAACTCGCGGCCCTGTACGAAGCTCTCTACCAACACCTGGGTTTCACCTTCCACGCTGGTGAGGCGCACGGCCTCCGCCGTTTGGAGTCGCTCGTTCAGGGTGCGGAGCAGTTGCTCGGGTTGGTAAATCAGCTCGGGCTCGTCGTTGAGCACGACGGGTAAGCCTATACCCTCGCGGATGTCTACTAGCTGCTGCAGCCACACAATCTTCTTGTGCTCGGCTAGGCCTTGCCATTCGGCCTGGGTTACTGTTTTGCGGAACAGGCTTCGCTCAATGGCGGCTGCAAATTTGGCTACGTCGGCTTCGCGCAGAATGCTAACGCCAATGCTGCTCCCCTGGCGCGGGGCCTTAAATACCAGCGGCAAGCCCAACTCACGCGTCAGGTAGCTGAGGGTAGCCTGCGGGTCAGCCGTGTCCCACTCTTCGGCCGTAATTTGGCGGAAGTCGGGGGTAGGGCGGCCCAGGGCCTTAAGCAGCTTTTTCTGCGCAATTTTATCAATGCCGAAAGCCGAGGGCAGAATGCCGGAGCCGGAATACGGCACGCCATACCACTCCAGCAAGCCCTGAATAGCGCCGTCCTCGCCCGCCGGCCCGTGCAAGGCCAAGAAGGCAAAGTCAATGAGTTGGGGCAACTCGTGGGGTAAAATGCGCCGGCCCACTTCCGCAATAATGCGGTCTTGGTCCTCCACGCTCAGGTCGCCCAGGCTTTCCAGGTACATCTGCACGGGCAACTCCGTGCGCGGCAGCGCCGACACGGGCGGATAGAAGTCGCGGATGGTGCCTTTATAGATGTAGTGCCAGTCGAGCAGAATGAAGTTGCCGCGGCTGTCCACAAATACGGGCACGGCCTCAAACAAGGCTTTGTCCAGGTTATCGTATACGGTGCGGCCGCCCGCAAAGGAAATTTCCCGCTCACGCGACGGGCCGCCGAAGAAGATGCCAATTTTCATAGGTAGTGCAAAGGTAGTATTTCGGGAGGTGATGGGGTAATGCCAGCACCAACTGACCAGCAGATAACAAACTGCCGTACCCTATGTCTACGCTACTAGCGGCCGCAATACGCAGCTACGGCATCACTTCATTACCCCAAACTCTTACCTTCGCCCCATCCCAAACCCCAATTCCATTCCATGAAAACCCTCGATCAGTACAACTTCGCCGGCAAGCGTGCCGTGGTGCGCGTGGATTTCAACGTGCCCCTCGATAAAAGCTTTACCATCACCGACGACACGCGCATTCGAGCCGCTACGCCCACTATCAAGAAGATTTTGGCCGATGGTGGCGCCGTAGTGCTCCTCTCGCACCTGGGCCGGCCCAAGGGTGGCCCTGAGGAAAAGTACTCTCTAAAGCACATTTTGCCGCGCCTCGGTCAGGAGTACGGCCAGGAAGTGCAGTTTGCCGATGATGCCCTGCAAGCCGAGGGAAAAGCGCAGGCGTTGCAAGCTGGCCAGGTGCTGTTGGTAGAAAACGTGCGTTTCTACGGCGAGGAAGAGAAAGGTGATGCTGCCTTCGCAGAAAAGCTCAGCAAGCTCGGCAACGTGTACGTGAATGACGCCTTCGGAGCGGCGCACCGTAAGCACGCCTCCACCGCCGTCATTGCCGATTCTTTCGCCCCTGAGGACCGCGTAGGCGGCTACCTACTGCAAGGCGAGCTGGACAACGCCAAGAAGGTGCTGGAGCAGGCCGAGCGCCCATTCACCGCCATCATGGGCGGCGCCAAGATTTCGGACAAGATTCTCATCATTGAAAAGCTGCTCGACAAGGTAGACAATCTGCTCATTGGTGGGGGTATGGCTTATACCTTCGCCAAAGCGCAGGGCGGCGAAATCGGCAATTCTCTCCTAGAGGCTGACAAGCAAGAGTTGGCCCTCCAGCTCATTGAGAAAGCCAAAGCCAAGGGCGTAAACCTGGTGCTCCCTACCGACAGCGTTATTGCCGACAAATTTGCCAACGACGCAGCCACGCAGGTAGCTGCCAACGGTCAGATTCCGGCCGGTTGGATGGGTCTGGACCTCGGCCCGGAGTCAACCAAAGCCTTTACGGACATCGTGCGCCAGTCGAAAACCATCCTGTGGAATGGCCCGATGGGGGTGTTTGAGATGAGCAACTTTGCTACCGGCACGGAAGCGGTGGCCCAGGCTATTGCCGATGCTACCCAAGCCGGAGCCTTCAGCCTCATCGGCGGCGGCGACTCGGCCGCTGCTGTCAACCAGTTGGGCTTCTCGGAACAGGTATCCTACATCAGCACAGGTGGCGGTGCCCTGCTGGAATACATGGAAGGCAAGGAACTGCCCGGCGTAGCTGCCCTAGGTTAAGTAGCCATACAGAAGTAAGCGTATAGTGCGCAATTGGTAGCTTGCGGCATGCGACGACCTGCCACCGAGTTGAGTTCGGAAGAAGTGACGTG
>NZ_FZNS01000033.1 GCF_900188255.1 Hymenobacter mucosus
CGCAAGATGTGTTTTGTGAATCGCGCTTCGCGCAATCCCCAAAACCCGTTCGCCCTCTGGGCTCACTTCATCTTGCTGTCCTTCTACATCCCAACAGCCCCTTTTATGAAGCCGGAAAATATTTTCCAGAATCTCGGGATTTGGCCCTAGAGGCGGAGTATTTACAGATAGATACTGTAAAACTTCATGAAAACAATGTTAACCTATGCCCAAAAACTAGTCCGCACCATTTGCCACGAGCACTATCAAGAGTCATGCATTCTACTAATGCTTCTCACTCTACTCGTTACTATCGCCTGCCTCATCGTAGCGATATTGGCGCTGTAATTTCAATGTAGCAGACAAGAACGACCGCGTCCTGGTGGGCACCTGGCTGCTTCGCAGCTCGTGCCCACCAGGACGCGGTCGTGAGTAATAACAAACAAGAGATGCGACTAGAGTTTCTGCAGCGCCGCCGCTATTCGCGTTGCTCATCTATTGCTGAAACTAACGTCGTTGCAGCTGCTTCAGGTCGATCAATAGTCGTGCTGTCGATTAGCTTTCAGATGAACATGAACCAGCCAGGGAGGGAAACGGGGCTAGGGGGGTCAGCAAACAAGTTAGCCCCCGGCCCCCGGTCGGGTGCTAACTGTTCGCTGACCGAAATTTCAGCACTGGTTGGGGTTTCCGTCCGCTGAGGTGTGGCTGCCGAGGGAAACAAGTTAAGAAGACCCATCCGGCATTTAACAGCTTGATTACTACCGAATTAGTATAAAACGGCAGTATATGGGAGCGCGACCGTATGTACTATAACATACTCGCTACCAACTACTTGCCTTTGTCGGCCGGCCCGAAAAGTGCAAAAAAAAGCCCGTACGGTGGTAGACGTACGGGCAGGCTCTAGTTGACTGTAGTGTTGCCAACTAGATGCCTTGACAGTCGATGCTGTCAAAGTCTTACCACTACTATCGCTACCACACGACATTCAAATTTACGCACTGTTTTGCCTTTCGTTCAAGGATTGGGCAGTGGGAATGAAAATAACTGTGCCCAGGGTGCTACTGATATTCTTCGCAAGATGTGTTTTGTGAATCGCGCTTCGCGCAATCCCCAAAACCCGTTCGCCCTCTGGGCTCACTTCATCTTGCTGTCCTTCTACATCCCAAC
>NZ_FZNS01000006.1 GCF_900188255.1 Hymenobacter mucosus
TTAAGCCCCGGAGCGCCCATGGTACTGCCTTCACCGGCGGGAGAGTAGGTCGCCGCCAACCTTACTGTTTTTGCGGACGAGCCCCCGGCTGCGTCACCCAGTCTCCCCGTAGGGGGAGGAGGGGGATGCGCCGGGGGCTCGTCCCGTTTAGGGCCTTCCCAGCCGGGAGGCTCTTTTATCTATTTTGCTTAACAAGCCTATCTAGCGTTAACATTATAGTTGCAGGAATATGCGTTCTTCTCCATGCTTAATAATAATGCTGTTATAGGACAAGGACTAATAGCGCATAGACTGTTTTAAAGCGCACCTTTGGGCTCATAATAGAGTACCCAATAAACTTAGCTTATAGTCTATTGTAGAGGCTTGGTTGTTATTTGCTTCAGCGTTTTCTTAGGGCTAAGGATAATCAAGGATTTCACCTGGTTGAGAGTAAATAAAAAAGGCTTCCAGTATTTGGAAGCCTTTTTTATTTACTCGGTTATAGTTTTATCGTAACCGATCCATACTGCGTACCAGCTGTTCATCACGACGAATAAAACGGTTGGCCAGCACATTTAGGAGCAGTGCCAGCGTAGGTAGATAATATCCTGCCTGAAAGGTGCCAGGCATCTTTATGTTCAACATTTGCTCGGCCTGCCCAGAGTAATAAAACCCGGAGCCAAGTGTGCCGACAATAAGAAGGAAATTAACCATACCCAGTTTGAGCTGAGTGAAGCGGTTGCGGTACTGAAAAATCTCAACTATTGCTACCAAAGCAGAGGCTGCGGCGAATGCTGCAACAGGCCACGTGCTAATAGGTGCAGACATACCAGGATCAGCCTTTTGATAATTGATATGGTACGCGTCCATTACTAACAACTGGCCACTAGCAGGGTCTGTTTTGCTCCAGATAGGCAGGAACAAAACACTCAACATAGCCAAGGCCAATAAAAGGAGGAACACGCTTTGGATTCTTTGTATCATCTTTGTGTTTTGACGATTGAAAACTACTACTGCTCGGAATTTCCGGGCCGGCAAAAGTAGCCAACAACGACCGGAATAACCGCAATACACGCCAATGCCTACTGCTTATATCGTGGACGCTGTCCGCACTCCCATTGCCAAATTTGGTGGTGCACTCAGCAGCGTACGTCCCGACGACCTCGCCGCACACGTACTGCGCGAGTTACTACGCCGTAATCCTACCTTGGATAAAACGGCTATTGAAGATGTTATTATTGGGGCAGCTAACCAAGCCGGAGAAGACAACCGCAATGTGGCACGCATGGCAGCCTTGCTAGCTGGCTTACCCGTGACCATACCAGGGATAACGGTGAATCGGTTGTGTGCCTCAGGTCTGCAAAGCATTATGGATGCTTCGCGGGCTATTAAGGCTGGTGAAGGAGAAATCTACCTGGCTGGAGGTGCAGAGAGCATGACCCGTGCCCCTTTCGTGATGGCGAAGTCTACTACTGCTTTTGCTCGGGACTTTACTGCTCACGACACCACTTTGGGTTGGCGCTTCGTGAATCCCAAACTCACTAAGATGCATCATCCCTATGCCATGGGGGAGACTGCCGAAAATGTAGCGCGTAAGTATAGCATCACACGCCAGGAGCAAGACCAGTTTGCTTTCAACTCACAGCACAAATACCAGCGTGCTTTCGAGAAGGGCCGGTTCCGTCGTGAGATAGTGCCCGTGTTTGTGCCACAACCCAAGGGCGATACGGCATTGTTTGACCAAGATGAACCACCTCGCTTATCGAGCCTAGAGAAGCTAGGAGCTATTCGTCCGGCATTTCAGGTAGATGGTACCGTTACAGCGGGCAACTCTGCTGGCATCAATGATGGGGCCGCGGCAGTAATTGTGGTTAGTGAGGAAGCGTTAAAGCTTTACAACCTGAAACCAATGGCACGGGTTGTTGCTTCGGCTGTAGCGGGCGTAGACCCGGCCTATATGGGTCTAGGACCAGTACCAGCAACGCAGAAGGTATTGCAACGGGCCGGTCTCACTTTGCAGGATATTGACCTGATAGAGTTAAATGAGGCCTTCGCTGCTCAGAGTATTGCATGCATGCGTGATTTGGACCTCGATCCGGCCAAAGTAAACGTAAATGGCGGTTCGATTGCCATTGGGCACCCGTTAGGAACTAGTGGCTCGCGTATCACTGCAACGCTACTGCACGAAATGCAGCGCCGAGAAAACGTACGTTATGGTTTAGTCACCATGTGTGTTGGGGTAGGCCAAGGGGCCGCCGTCATATATGAGAAGATTTAGTAGCACAGTATAACAGAAAGGATGGACCTACTACTGGTTCATCCTTTCTGTTATACACTACCTCAACCACAGTGCTATGAATAGTCGGTTGTTGCAGCCCATCCTAGATCTGCCGCATACGGATGCTCGATTGCGGCCTTGGCATCTAACAGATGCTGCCGACTTGGTCCGGTGTGCTAACGACCGAAATATTTGGCAGAACCTGCGTGATACTTTTCCTCATCCCTACACCCTAGAGGATGCCGAGTACTTCTTGGCCGCAGTCAGTGACAACCAGCACGACTTGCATCTGACATTCGACGTACAGGGCGTAGCTACGGGCAGCATCGGCGTGCACTTCAAAACGGATGTACGACGGCGCTCTGCCGAAATTGGCTATTGGCTAGCCCGTGAACATTGGGGCCAAGGTCTGGCAACAGCGGCCGTACGAACCGTATCAGCTTACGTGCTGGCTAACTTCGATATCTGCCGCCTCTACGCAATTGTATTTGCGACCAATGTGGCCTCTGCCCGAGTACTAGAAAAGGCGGGCTACGAGCAAGAGGCGCTGCTTCGGCGCAGTATCACGAAGGATGGGTGTACTCTCGATGCACTGTTGTACGCTTTAGTGGTTTAAATCTAGCCTGATACCCTGGTAAGACACTTATACTGTACTTGCCCAGCGCCTAGAAGGGTGTCGTAACATTGCTCTTTCCTTGTTTTTTACGTAATGCGGTATTTTCTTCATCTGGCTTACAACGGCACTCCGTATCACGGCTGGCAAATACAGCCGGGGGTACTGACGGTGCAGCAGGAGCTAGATCGTTGTCTCACGCAGGTGTTACGTCAGCCTGTATACTCGTTGGGGAGTGGGCGCACTGATTCTGGTGTACATGCCAGCCATCAGGTAGCTCACTTCGACGCTCAGGTTCCCGAAGGGCTTGACCTACTAACCTTGCTCTACCGCATCAACCGCGCTTTGCCGCGTGATATACGGGCCCAGGCCCTGCATCCGGTGCCAGGTACTGCTCATGCCCGATTTGATGCCAAAGCGCGCACGTATGAGTACCATGTACGACTAGTACCAGACCCCTTCAGTCCCAATTTCTCGCTGTACCTCGATCGTGCCCCTGACGTGGCTGCCATGAACGAAGCAGCAAGTATGCTATTGGGTACCCATGATTTTACTAGTTTCTCGAAAGTAAAGGGCAGCGAAAAGCACTACGTCTGTACTTGTTTTGAGGCTGGCTGGCATGTAGTGCCGGGTGGGCTGCTCTTTCGCATTCGGGCCAACCGCTTTGTGCGTGGCATGGTCCGACTGGTGGTAGGTACCCTACTGACGGTAGGTAGGGGCAAAATGACGCCGCAAGAGTTTGGTGAAATATTTCGCTCTCTCAACCGTGTACATGCTAGTGGAGCTGCCCTAGCCAACGGACTGTTTCTATGCCGCGTAGAATATCCGCCGGAGCTACTGCAGAACCTAAGCCTTCCTACGGGCTTGCCGTATTTTTCCAGCAAATAACGTCACGGGTACGAAGATAAGATATAGGGATACTTCCGCGTGACTCGGCACTTTTTGCCGCTTCGCCTGTTACCCTCGTAGCTGATTTTCTTCCCTAGTTCTCGCATCCGAATGGAGCAAACTTCTACCGCCAAGAGCGGCAATATTTTCGACTGGCAGGTACTACGGCGGTTGATGACATACGTGCGCCCGTACCAGCGCATCTTTTACTTCCTGATTTTTCTGACGGTAGCCACCGCGGTGCTCGGCACGTTGCGGCCCTTCCTGATTCAGCGCATGGTAGACGTTACCATTGAGCAAAACGACTGGTCGGGCCTGAACCGCATGTTTGGGCTGTTACTCGTGCTGCTGGTTGCGCATGCCATTGTCAGCTATTTGCAGACCTATTTTGGGGGCTGGCTGGGGCAATATATTGTGCGCGACATTCGGGTAGATCTGTACCGGCACATTCTTGATTTGCGCCTAAAGTTTTTCGACCGCACGCCCATCGGAGTCTTGGTGACGCGCAATATTTCCGATGTTGAAACCCTCTCGGATGTATTCAGCGAAGGATTAGCGGCCATGATCGGTGATATCCTACAGCTTGTGTTCATCATGGGCTTCATGTTCTACATCGACTGGCGCCTGACGTTGGTGAGCTTGGCTGTCATTCCTCCCTTGCTGTTTAGCACGTATGTATTTAAGGAGAAGGTTAAGAAATCATTTCAGGAGGTGCGTACTGCGGTAGCTAACCTAAATTCCTTCGTGCAAGAGCACCTGACGGGCATGAACGTCGTGCAGATCTTCAACAACGAGGAGCGGGAGTTCCGCAAGTTCAAAGCCATCAACCAGGAACATACCCGCGCTAATATTCGCTCTGTGCTCTACTATAGCATCTACTTTCCCGTGGCCGAGGTTCTGGCGGCAGTGGGGGTAGGGTTGCTAGTGTGGTATGCAGCTCAAGGTCAGATTGAAGGCACCATTTCAAAAGGCGCCCTGATTGCATTTATTATGTACAACGCCCTGTTTTTCCGCCCCATTCGCCAGATTGCGGACCGGTTTAACACTCTGCAACTAGGACTAGTAAGCACGGAACGCTTGCTTAAGTTGCTAGACAGTAAAGAGCTGATTGCTGACAATGGAACCTACACCCCTGCCACGTTGCGCGGCGACGTAGACTTCGACCATGTGTGGTTTGCCTACAACGAAGAAGAGTGGGTATTGCGCGACGTGGATTTCAGCGTAAAGGCGGGTCAAACCGTAGCGTTTGTAGGAGCAACCGGTGCCGGCAAGACGAGTATAATTAACTTGCTCAGCCGATTCTACGAAATCAACCGCGGCACTATCCGGGTGGATGGCCACGACTTGCGCGAGTACGACCTAAAGGATTTGCGCCGTCATATTGGGGTTGTACTGCAAGACGTCTTCCTGTTCGCCGGCTCCATCCGCGATAATATCACCCTCGGTAAGCAGGACATCACCGACGAGCAAATCTGGGAAGCGGCCGAGCTAGTAGGGGCGCGGCGCTTTATCGAGCGGTTGCCAGACGGACTCCACTACCAGGTTATGGAACGAGGAGC
The DNA here is from genome assembly GCF_900188255.1 of Hymenobacter mucosus. GTDB lineage: Bacteria > Bacteroidota > Bacteroidia > Cytophagales > Hymenobacteraceae > Hymenobacter > Hymenobacter mucosus. Next base: position 5,318 of record NZ_FZNS01000006.1, read on the forward strand.
AACCTTGTCAGTGGGACAGCGCCAGCTGATTAGTTTCGTGCGGGCTATGGTGTATCAGCCTCGCATTATCATTCTGGACGAAGCAACCTCGTCGGTAGACTCTGAGACGGAGGAATTGATTCAGGAAGCTATTGAAAAGTTAATGCAAGGGCGTACCTCATTGGTTATTGCACACCGGCTCAGCACAATTCAAAAAGCTGACCGCATTATTGTGCTCGATAAGGGCGAAATCAAAGAATCGGGTACTCACGAGGAGTTGCTCCGGCAGCAGGGCTTCTACGCCAACCTCTACCAAATGCAGTACAAAGGTGTACTAGAAGGGTAGTGGCGATGCACTACTTTTGCTAGTTCACTTCTCATCCCTCCTGCATGAATCGAATTCTTCTGACGCTGGCTCTCATCCTGGGCATCGGGTTTAGTTTTGCGTACTGGAAAATGGGCGGCTTTAAAACTGCTACCGTCACGGCCGAAACTACCAGCCAGCCGTACTTCGTAGCAGGTAGTTATTATGAAGGTCCTGCCAACGATGAAGGGTTTGGCGAACTAACCCGGAAAGCATACGAATACCGCCACAGTGGCAAGCTGCGTGGCGACTTCGGCAATATCTTCTACAACAGCCCCGAAACGACGAACGAAGCGGCTAAGGTGTTTGTCGGTATTGTGGTAGCAGATACCACTTCCCAGCAGCTGCCGGCCGGGTACCGCTACCGCGCGTTTGCGGCGGGCCAGCGGGTACTACATGCCCGCATCAACGCCAGCTATATGGTAGCACCAGAGAAACTATACTCTGGCATTAAAGACTACGCCGAGGCGCAAAAACTCACGCTGCAAGACATCTATTTAGAGCGTTTTCCTGAAAAGGGCGAGCCAGAAGTATTAGCTGTATTGAAATAACTGACGATTACTCTAAGCAGCAAGCAAAAGGCCACCTGAAATCAAGCAGGTGGCCTTTTTATTTCAACTGATTAATTGTGCCCCAAAAAAGAAGGCTGCTCCTATGTTCAGTTCCGACAGCCCAACTCCCAAATCGAGTGCGTTGGTAGTTACTTTTCTACCATATTGACTAACATTATCCTTAACGGCACACTGGCTATAGCTAAGACCTCGTAACGTTAGTTCTAGTCCATTTGGAGTAGTTTATCAGGCCGGAAACGAATGTAGTGCCGGCTGCTATCTGCGCTGTAGGTACACCCGCCGACATGCTCAAAAGAACTGCACTGCAAAGTTCGATAAGGATAAAATGAATGAAGGCAACAGCCGAATGAGCCCTAAACGTAGAGTTTATAAAAGATCATATATACTAATATGCCTAGCGCTTTGAGAAAGCAAACTTCTTTCAGCAGTTATAGAGCCAAGTAAAACGCAAAAAGCCCACTAGCTGAAGCTTAGTGGGCTTTTAAATGAAAGTGCGTCGGGGTGGCAGGATTCGAACCTACGGCCTCGTCGTCCCGAACGACGCGCGCTACCGGGCTGCGCTACACCCCGAAAATCGTACTACCAGAGCACGTATCAGGTAATTGCTTGTGGGTATTGTCGAAAAAAGCCTCCGGGTGGGGTTCCCAGAGGCTTTTCGAGCAATAAACTCTTCGGTCGGAGTGGCAGGATTCGAACCTACGACCTCCAGCACCCCATGCTGGCGCGATACCAGGCTACGCTACACCCCGAGAGAATTATGGCACAAATGTAGGGCGTAAAGGGGGAGCTTCGCAAGTATTTATGCGAAAATTTACCTGGCCGTATAGCGTTACTAGGACTCTGGCTTAGCTATCCTATTCAGTCAGTGGCCGTTGTCGTTAAAAAAGAAAACATTAAATAATTCGTAGCTCTGGCTGGCTATACGCTCTCCAAACCCACACTTGAGGTAGGGAGTGTACCGTCTCGGCCCATGAGCAGTTTAAAGCGCTTATAAAGCTGTATCTTTGTGAAGTTTAACTTCCTTAGAATACTGCTAAGAAGGCATATGAAGACGTATACATTTCTATTGGGGTTCGTAGCGGCATTCTTCACAGGTCACTTTGCTGATGCCCAAGCAAAACCTGCCAAGCCAATTTCTACCAAGCCTAGTCCAGTAATTAAGCCTGCTACCGTTGCAGCTAAACCAGCCGTAAAGCCCAGTACCACTGCCAAGCCAACTGCTACTACAACTAAGCCGGCTTCAACTGCCAAACCAGTAGCTGCTCCTACCGTTGCTACCGCCGCCTCAGCACCGCCTAGTCTTGTTACGGACAAAATGGAGCCTGTAGCGCCTAACACGGACGCACTGAAGCTGCGGCTGGATACTAACCCCGTGACGAAGCGCCTGACGGTACGCACCAATGCCTCGGGCCCAACCCGGGTGGAAATAAATGATGCTGGTGGGCGTCCCGTCCTCACCCGCGACCTGATGGTTGGGACTGACGCCACCGTACTAGACGTAAGCAGCCTACCTCCTGGCGCCTACCTGGTGCTTTGCACATCTGGAGAGCGACGGGGCCTCAAGCGCATCGTACTAGGTCAATAACACGAGCAGGTAGTATTTTGCCACGACACGGCAGAACAGCAGAAAGCCCCGCAGTACATCAGTACCGCCGGGCTTTCTGCTGTTCTGACGTGTTGTGGCTTAGGCAGCGTCTTCGCTTTGCAGTTGACGCTCATAAAGGGCACGATAAAGGCCCCCTTCTTCGCGCATTAAATCTTCATGTGTGCCGTGCTGCACAATAGTGCCGTCATCTAGCACGAGGATCAGATCGGCCAGCTTCACGGAGGATACCCGGTGGGAGATGATCAGGCTGGTTCGATTGTGCATGATGCGCTGAAGGCTATTCAGGATAGCGTTTTCTGTGTTGGTATCCACTGCCGATAGGGCATCGTCTAGGATCATAATTTTGGGCTCTTTGACTAGGGCCCGGGCAATACTGACTCGTTGTTTCTGGCCTCCTGAAAGCGTAATGCCCCGCTCACCTACTTTCGTATCGAACCCCTCGGGGAAGCGCATAATATTCTCATACACATTAGCGTCCTTAGCCGCTTGCAGCATACGTGCTTCATCCGGCTCGTCGAGGCCAAAGTTGATGTTGTTGCGGATGGAATCTGAAAACAGGAACACGTCTTGGGGCACGTAGCCAATTTGGCTTCGCAAAGCCCGAAGGGACAAGTCGCGCACATCAACCCCATCTACTCTGATAGTGCCACTGCTTACATCGTACAGGCGGGAGAGGAGAGCCGCAATGGTAGTCTTGCCCGAACCCGTGTTGCCAATGACCGCCAAGGTTTGACCCGGCCGGATGCGGAACGATACATCGTGCAAAGCTTGGATGCCCGTATCGGGGTAGGTGAAGGAAACGTGGTCAAAAACAATGTCGCCCTGAATGTCTAATTCCACATTCTGGCGCGACACCACGTCGGTTTGTTGTTGCATGAACTCGTTGATGCGAGCTTGGCTAGCCTCAGCCCGCTGCACTAGGGAACTCGTCCAGCCCAGGGCCGTAACGGGCCAGGTAAGCAAATTTACGTAGATGAGAAACTCAGCAATGCTACCCGTTGTGATGGTGCCCCGAATTACCTCCTGCCCACCAATCCAGACCGTAACGATGGTACTCAGGCCCACCAGAAACAGGATAAGGGGAAAAAACAGGGAGTTGACAAAGTTTAAGCTCAATGCTTTCTCCCGGTAGTTATCGGAAGCCACGGCGAATTGGTGGTGGGAATTCTCTTCGCGAACAAAGGATTTCAGCACCCGAATCCCGGAAAATGCCTCTTGCACGAATGTGGTCATGCTCGCCAAGGAGCGTTGAATTTCGTCGGACTTTCTCTCAATCAGGTTGTTGATGTAAAAGATGCTGATGCTCAGAATGGGTAGTGGTAGTAGCGTGTATATGGTCAGCTTCACATTCACCATGAACATAAGCGGCACAATAAGCACGAACAGCAGCACCAACTGTAGGAAGTACATGATGGCCGGTCCAAAGTACATGCGCACCCGTCCCACGTCCTCAGAAATGCGCGACATCAGGTCGCCGGTGCTGTGGCGGCGGTAAAAGCTGAGTGGTAGTGCCTGGTAATGCTGGTAGATTTCGTTTTTCTGGTCGTTTTCAATGTGCCGGCTCATCACAATAAGCGTTTGCCGCATAAAAAACAGAAAGATGCCCCGCAGCAAGGCCATTGTTACGATGATGATGCCATAGAGCAGCACGTTGCGCCCAAACAAAGAATACACGCTGCTTTGCGCGCTGGTACCAGCGTAAAGATGATAGAGGTCAATGCCCTCACTTACTAGGTCGAAGGCATAGCGCACAATCTGGGCTGGGAAAATGGCCAGCAAAGTGCTCAGGGCCACGAACAGCACCCCACCTAGGAAGTGCCATTTGTAGCGGAGAAGGTATTTATTCGTAGCGGAAAGGGCGCGCACAGCGGGAAGATGAAAAGTTTAGGCCGTTGGAGCTTAGAAAGTTTAAAGGGGTAGCTAGGGTTTCGGAGCTATCCGCTAGGATGATACCCATACGCACTAGCACTCATTCTAACCTGCTAACTCCCAAACCTCTAAACGGACAAAGAGCAACGGGAAAAGATGCCACTGGGGTGGTTGAAGTCGGAAAAACCGGCTACTTTTGCACCCGCATTGCGAGGGGTGGCCAATTGCCAGGCCTTCGCGTTTCGTTAAACGAACGAAAATGACCATCTGGCCAGCTCACTTCGTTTAAGGATTTGCGTATGCCACCAGCCGTACAGCCGGTGGACAAAGGTACAACAACCCACCCCCACCCACCTTCTTTTTCCTTTTTCCGATGGTTGAAACGAAAGAGCTGACCGATACTTCGGTTTTTGGTCAGATTGCCGAGCACCAACACGAGCAGGTAGTATTTTGCCACGACCACGAAACCGGTCTGCGCGCCATTATTGGCATTCATAACACCGTACTAGGTCCCGCGTTGGGTGGTACGCGCATGTGGCACTATGCTTCCGATGCGGAGGCCTTGAACGATGTGCTCCGCCTCTCGCGTGGTATGACCTATAAGGCGGCCATTTCGGGTCTTAACTTAGGCGGGGGCAAAGCCGTTATCATCGGCGACGCCAAAACCATGAAGACGGAGGCACTACTCCGTAAATTCGGGCGTTTTGTGCGTAACCTCAACGGCAAATACATTACGGCGGAGGATGTAAACATGACCACAAAGGACATGGAATACATTCGGCAGGAAACCAAGCATGTATCGGGTCTGCCCGAGAGTATGGGCGGCTCTGGCGACCCTTCGCCGGTGACAGCCTATGGCACTTATATGGGTATGAAAGCCGCCGCGCATAAGGCATTCGGCTCCGACTCTTTGGCGGGTAAGCGCGTGGCGGTGCAGGGGGTAGGTCACGTGGGTACCTACCTGCTGGAGTATTTGCAGAAGGAAGGTGCCAAATTGGTACTCACCGACTATTACGAAGACCGGGCCTTGGAAGCAGCCGCGCGTTTTGGTGCTACGGCAGTAGGCCTAGATGAAATCTACGACCAAGAGGTTGACATCTACTCGCCCTGCGCGCTAGGAGCTACCCTGAACGACAACACGCTGAGCCGGCTGAAGTGCCAGGTAGTAGCTGGCTGCGCCAACAACCAGCTAGCCGATGAGAACATTCACGGTCCGGCTTTGGTAGAACGTGGCATCATTTACGCCCCCGACTTCCTGATTAATGCGGGTGGTCTCATCAACGTAGCTTCGGAAGTACACGGTGGCAACCGCCAGTCGGTGATGACCCAAACCGAGCGTATTTACGATTTCACTACCCAAGTGCTGGCTCGTGCCGAGCAGGAAGGCTCGCATCCGCAGGCCGCAGCCATTCGCCAAGCCGAGGAGCGCATTGCTGCCATCGGTAAGGTTAAGTCAACGTTTTAATATTTTGGTGATGGGGTGAGTAAGGACAGGGCAAAACGGAATTCTTTGCCCCTGATTTACCTTATCACCTGCTCACTTCATTGCTTCATCACCCCCAAGAATGCTCAACCGTCGCACGCTTCGCATTAAGGTCATGCAGGCCCTCTACGCCTATCATCAGGCGGTAGGCTCCGATTATTTACTGGCTACTGACCGGATTGCGGACGCCTTTGCGCCCGACCTAAATTCTCCTGAGCCTCAGGACCGCAAGCACCTACAAGGGCAGCGGAAGCTGGCTGAGGTTGTGTTTAAGGAGTGGCACAAAACTGGTGAGGACCCGGAGAAAACCGAAGATGCCGACGTGAACGACGCTGTGCAGGATGCCATCAAGTTCTACCAGAAGGCCGTAGCCAAGGATGGTACGTTCTACGCAGGGCAGATGGTACAGGCTGCCGAGAGCATTCACGATCAGTACATTCACTTGCTCAATATTCCGCAGGCTTTGCTGGATGTGATTGACGAGGAAAAAGAGCGTGAAGCCCGCCGCTATACTGCTTCTAAAGAGCCCCTGTTGGATGCAACGCGCCTTAGCGAGAACCAGGTGATTCAGAAGCTGATCAGCAATGTGCAGCTGCAAGACCTTACCATTCGCCGCCGCATGCAGTGGAGTGGTGAGGACGAGACGACAGCCTTGCGCAACGCTTGGCGCCAGGAAATGAAGCAGGACCCTGAACTACTGAGCTACTTGGCAGCCCCCGCCGGCAACTATACCGAGGACCAGGAAATCCTGAAGCACCTCTTCAAAACCTACGTGTTTAAAGGGGAGAGCTTGCCGGCTTACATTGAAGAAGACGACCTGAACTGGGAAGAGAATCGGTCAATCGTGAAGAACCTGGTAGTGAAAACTATCAAAATGCTAGACGAAGCAGCCGATGAAAACCTGGAGCTTATGTCGTTATCGGCCAACTGGAAGGAGGACCGGGAGTTTGCCGAAAGCCTTTACCAGCAAACCTTGCAGGACGATGAGAAATATGAAAAGCTCATTGCCGAATCGGTGCAAAACTGGGATGTAGAGCGCGTTGCTCTCACCGACAAAATTCTGCTGAAGATGGCGCTGTGTGAGATGCACTTGTTCCGGGCTATTCCGGTGAAAGTGACCATCAACGAATACATCGAAATCAGCAAAATTTATAGCACGCCCAAGAGCAAGCAGTTTGTGAACGGGATTCTGGATAAATTGGCGCAGGACCTGACGGCTAGCGGCGCCATCCGCAAGTCGGGCCGGGGCCTGCTAGACAACCAGTAACACCAGGTTGGTAGCAACCTACTAGAAGGGTAAGCCGGGCTGTTCTCCTTAGAATATATCCTGCGGCCTATTTCTACGTATTTACCCGTACTTCCTTTCTCATACCTCACCCACTGTACTCACTTCCAAAGAAAATGGGTAGCAAAACCACCACCGGCATTCTGTGCTTCGCCGGCGGCGCCCTTACCGGCGCCGTTGTCGGGCTTCTCTATGCACCCGAAAAGGGCCGCGAAACGCGCAGCTGGCTCAGCTATAAACTCGAGAAGTACCGCGAGACGCTAGCCGACCTCACTGAAAACCTCGTGACAAGCCGGGCCGACCAAGGCCCTAGTTCCGCGAAGAGCGAAGGCCAACGCGTAATTCAAGACGCGAAAAGCAAGGCCGAGCAGCTTCTAGGCGATGTTGACCAGCTGATTAACCAGATTAACTCGCGCAAAATCATCTAACGAAATGCGCTACGCCGTGAATGTGCCGCCGTGCTAATGAGGAATCATGAGCGCAGCGGCACATTTCATTTTCAGTACATGCCACAAGGCGGTACCTTTGCAGCCGATTCCCCTTGGTGAGTACCGCACTCCGCTTGTACGGGCCTCACTTGCTATGTAGCACCTCAACTCCAAGTTCATCAACACAATGCACAGCATCACTCTTATCCCCGGCGACGGTATCGGTCCGGAAATCACGAAAGCAGTAACGGATATTTTCGCGGCGGCGCAGGTGCCGGTACAGTGGGAGGAGCAGAATGCTGGCCAAACCACGTTCGACCAGTCGGGGGAGCTGATTCCTCAGACGCTGCTTGACTCGCTGGAGAAAAACCGCGTGGCTCTGAAAGGCCCCATCACTACGCCAGTAGGCAAAGGCTTCCGCAGCATCAACATCACATTGCGCCAGAAGTACGACCTCTACCAGAACATCCGTCCCGCAAAAACGACGGCGGGTATTCAGAGCCGCTACGAGGGCATTGATTTAGTGCTGTTCCGGGAAAATACGGAAGGCCTATATTCCGGCCTGGAGCTGTTCGACGAGCGCCTGGGCGTGTCGGACTCCATTGCGCGTATCACGGTAGAAGGCTCGCGCAAGATTTGCCGCGCGGCTTTTGCCTATGCTGCCAAGCACGGCCGCAAAAAGGTAACGTTGGCGCACAAGGCCAACATCCTCAAAATTGCGGGCACCTTGATGATCAACGCATGCAAGGAAGCTGCCAACGAGTTTCCTCACATCATCTTCGAAGACAAAATCATCGATAACATGTGCATGCAGTTGGTAAACAAGCCTGAGCAGTTCGACGTGGTAGTAACCACCAACTTGTTTGGTGACATTCTCTCGGACCTGTGCGCTGGTTTGGTAGGCGGCCTGGGCGTAGTATCGGGTGCTAATGTGGGCGACAACATGGCCATCTTCGAGGCTGTGCACGGCTCGGCTCCGGATATTGCCGGTCAAGGCAAGGCTAACCCTACTGCGCTCCTTCGCTCGGCCCTCATGATGCTGCACCACATCGGGGAGCATGAGCACGCCGACCGTATTGAGAAGGCGCTCGAACTCACGTTGAACGATAAAGAGAAGTGCACCGGTGACTTGGGCGGTAAGGCCACGACCACCGAGTTTGCACAGGCTATCATCGATAATCTGGGTAAGTAAACAGCACTATCATTCCGACTCGAACAGGGAAGCCTCGGTAGCTGTTCTAGCTGCATCGGTACCCTGCTTTGGGCCGGAATGCTGACTTTGCGGCGTGGCATCAGACCAAATAATGCCGTACTTTCACAACATAAAATGTCTTTCACGTAAGCTGCTAAAACGAGGTGTTTTAGCTTCTTTTCTTGCTCTATGAAACGCACTCTGTTTTCTGCTTTTCTGCTTTCCAGTGGCTTGTGGCTGGGCAGCTGCTCCAACGATAAGCCCGCCGAAGTAGGTACCGAAGGGATGAACGCCGCCGCAACGGAAGCGGCAGCTAATCCTGTGGTAGATAACCCTAACGTGACCAACGAAACGGAGGCCCCAAACCCGAATGCTCCTGTAATGACCTTTGCCGTGGCCGACCACGACTTTGGTGATATTCAGCCCGGCTCGGTTGTAAAGCACACGTTCGAGTTTACAAACACGGGTAAGTCGCCCTTGCTGATCGAAAATGCTACGGCCTCTTGCGGCTGCACTACCCCCAACTGGACCAAAGAGCCCATTGCTCCCGGCGACAAAGGCAGCATTGATGTGCAGTTTGACTCCCACGGCAAAACCGGTATTCAGAACAAAGAAGTAGCAATCCGGGCGAATACCCAGCCTAACATCACCAAAGTGGTGATTAAGGCCAACGTGCTGTCAGACGGCCAGAACGGGCCCACCCGGTAAGTACTACCTAGTGTAGCGCCTGTGCGGCTGAGTTGGAGCGTTCAGTACGCAACCAGCTCGGCGGCACAGGCGTTTTCTTTCTTGTTGGCAGGCATTTCTGCTAGCTTCTTTCTACTTTACTCTATGCTTCTCTCTCTTCTGTTGCAGGCCACTACTTCAAGTGAAGGCCTCACGTCCCTGCTGTTTCCGGTTGGTATTGCCGTTATCGTGTACTTCTTCATGATCCGGCCCCAACAAAAGCGCGCCTCTGATGCAAAGAAGTTTCGGGCGGGTTTGGTGAAAGGTTCTTCGGTGGTAACCATAGGAGGCTTGCACGGCAAAGTGGTTGACCTAACGGAAGAAACAGTAACAGTAGAGGTAGACAAAGGTGTGCGCCTACGCTTCGAGCGCTCAGCCATTGCTCGGGAAGTAACGGGTAAATCCTCACCGGCTACTACTTCGTTGGCCTAAGTACTCGCCTATTATGCCTACCACCCGTCCTATCCGTTGGCTGCGCTGGTTTTCTGTTCCGTTCTTCGGGCAGGAGCGCAACTACTGGCGGGCGGTATTGGCGTGTTTTCTGGCGGCTAGCACTTTCTGGCTACTCAACTCCCTTAACAAGACGTATACCACGCGCATCACCTATCCGCTGGTCTGGCGCTACAATGCTAGCCAGTACATAGCAGTGCAGCCCTTACCTACTGAAGTAGCCGTGAACGTAACGGGCCGAGGCTGGAAGTTGCTGCGCCGCAACCTGGGCCTAGATGTGCGGCCTGCGGAATTGACGCTGCATGCGCTGCCCGCTACGCGCTACGTAACGGCGCGCAGCCTACGCCCTGCTTTGCAGCAGGCCATGGAAGGGCTGCAGTTCAACTACCTGCTCACCGACACACTGTGGGTTGAATTCGACAAGCTGGTGAGTCGGCGTCTGCCACTGGCGCTCAGCCCTGCGGCCGATGGCTCGGCGCTGCCGTATGCAGCCAGCTTCACGCCCGCTACAATTGTATTTCGAGGACCCGCTAGTAAGATCAATGCGCTGCCCAACCCCTACCTGGTGCACCTGCCCCAGGCACCGGCTGGTAGTACTACGGGTGATATTCGGGTGCCTATTGGTGGGCCCGAGCTTGTAGACCCCAACGTGCAGGATGTACGCGTGCGGTTACAGCAACGCCCCCTCGTGACGGTTCTAATGGAAGTGTTGCCCGAGTTGATGGATGCTCCTGTGGGCCGAACCTACCGCTTGTCGCCGGCTAGGGTGCGCGTGCGGCTGCAGTGCTTTCCTGAAGATACTGCCCACCTTAATCCGGCCGACATCCATGTGCAGTTGCACTATGGTCAGTTCATCAACTCCGATTCTACTCTACGGCCCTTCCTGGCCGACCGCCCTGATGCAGCTCGTGGTGGCCGTGTTATTACGCGCGGTGTGCGAGTAACTGTGGAAACAGGAAAGCTGTAGAGCGGGCAGCATTACTCTCACTTTTAGCCCCAACCGGCTACAGCACCTTCACGACTTTCGCCCTGCACAATTGCGTTATGCTGAAAATAGGAATTACTGGAGGTATTGGAACAGGAAAAAGCGTGGTATGTAAGCTGTTCCAAGTGCTAGGTACACCCGTTTACGATTCTGACAGCCGGGCGAAATGGGTGATGATCAACGATATAGTGCTACGGGATGAGTTGCGGGCTGCCTTCGGACCTGATACGTTTGACACTCTAGGTCAGCTCAACCGTACCTATCTCGCTAAGGTTGCCTTCTCCGACCCTCAACAAGTAGCGCGCCTGAATGCGCTAGTGCACCCCCGGGTAGGCGCCGACTTTGAACAGTGGACCATCGAACGCCAGGCGGAAGGCCACCGCTATATCCTGAAGGAAGCGGCACTCTTGTACGAGTCGGGAGCCTATCGGCAGCTCGACCGGATTATTACCGTGTTTGCCCCCTTGGCACTTCGCCAAACCCGCATCCAACGCCGCGACCCACACCGTACTACCGATGATATTCAAAACATCATTGGTAAGCAGATGAGCGAGGAGGAAAAGATCCAACGAGCTGACTACATGGTGTATAACGATAATGAGCACTTGCTCATTCCTCAGGCGCTGAAGCTGCACGCCGAGTTTGACGCCCTCGCGCAGCAGAGTGTATCTAACGGATGATGGGGCTTCGCTCGAATGGTCGGGTACGGTCGAAAAGGAAGCGGTACGTAACGTGCGTTTTGTAGATGCGGGCGCCGATAGAGCGGGTAAGTGCCAGCATCCGCGGATTGAAGTCGCCTATCCAGTTCATCTCAATGTCGGTGTAGCCGGCCCGCATGAACTCGGCCCGAGCGTGTACCATCAACGCCGACTCAATGCCCTTGCCCTGCCACTCCGGCACTACCCCGAAGATGACACCAAAGAGCTTTTTATCGGGGCGCTGCATGTACTTACGCTTCTCCCAGAGGAAGCGTAGCTTGCCCCAAAGGTTGAAGTTGCGGCCCACATGCTTGAAAATCTGGTTGAGCTCAGGTAAGCTCACGAAGAAGGCAATAGGCTCGTCGTTGTGGTAGGCAAACCACAGCAGCCGCTCATCCAGCACTGGCTTCATTTCCCGCACAAGTTCCCGCGCTTTCTCCAAGGGCATAGGGTTGACGCCGCTGTGGTTGGCCCAGGCTAGGTTATAAACGTGGTGGAAATCTCGTGCCAGCTTCTCGGCATCGCGCTTGCTGCCGTGCTGAAACCGGAAGGTAGGATACTGCTGAGCGTAGGTGTCGAAGGCCCGACTGAAGGTAGGGTGCAAATGCACGGCTACCTCGCGGTAGCAAGTATACTGCTTGAAGAACACCTGAAAACCATAGGTTTCAAATAGCTGCTGGTAGTACGGTGGATGGTAGAACATGCCGTAGTTGGGCTCAGTGAAGCCTGCTACCAGCAAGCCCCAAAACCGGTCTCGCTCGCCAAAGTTAATGGGGCCATCCATGGCGGCTAGTCCGCGCTGGCTGAGCCACTGTTGGGCTGCATCAAAGAGCTGGTTGGCGGCCGCCTGATTGTCGATGCACTCAAAAAAACCCAGGCCACCCACGGGTAAAGTAGGGTCGGTTTGCGGAGTTTCGTGGTTGATGAAGGCCGCTACGCGCCCGACAACCTCACCGGCCGGGTTAGTCAGCACCCAGCGGATAGCCTCGCCGTGGGCAAAGTTGTGATTACGCTTGGGGTCGAAGACAGACTCTATTTCATGATCAAGCGGCGAAATCCAATTTGGGTGGTTGCGGTAGATACGCGCCGGCAAGTCGAGAAACTGACGACGGTGCTCAGGGGTGGTGACTTCAACTAAAGGCATACGAAAGAAAAATCGGGGCAAAGCGAACTTGCTCCGGCAAAGAAAAGCGTTTCAGAGCCTGATAACAGCTTAGCGGCTCGGCTGGCGGAAAATCGACAGAACTTTTATGCCTTCTGTATGTAAAGTGTGGATTTCGGTGCCCATACTGTCAGCATATGTCTGTGGGTGCCAGCGGTAGGCAGTTATAAAATAATCTGCCTCAGCAAGAGGAACATACCGGATTCGTTGTCGTTGTTCGGGCCGAAGGATAAGCGTATTGTTGTACAGCGGGTTGTACCACGGCCAACGCACGTACACCCGAATAGGCCCCGTCGGTTGGTGCTGAAGCATCCATTCGATTCCGTGCCGAAATGTAAGCCCCCAATAGTCGCGCTCGAATAAGCGCTCAGCAGTTGGCGCGCTAATACAGCTAAAGTAAAGGTTTTGATAGGGATGCAGGCGCACCATGCGCACCGCCGTGTGAACTGTCTCAAGTCCGGCCAGCAAGGCGAGAATAATCGTTACTCGCCGCCCGCTGCTGGACTGCCGCGCTATAGCCGCCAGACCCACTGCACCGCGAACGGCAAGCAGCACCAAAGCTGGGTACACAAAATAAAGGTGACGCCACGAATCGTATAGTGCCGAGTGCAAGGCAATCACCAGCAGCAGCGGACCTAATAGCCACCCAACTAGTAGTGAATCAAGCTGGAACCCACGCTCTTGGAGCGCTAGCCAACCACGGCGTATAAAGTGTATAGCTACTGTTACCAGGCCACCCAGGGCTGCTACTACATACGGCAGAGGTGTCGTTACAAGTATCCAAACAGGGCCATAGTGCCACGGTATATCAGCTACTTTATGGAAATGGCCCAGGTAGAAATTCGTGAAAGACCACGGATAGTGGCTGAGGTTACGGAAAGCAGCCACGAAATGCCCCAGCGGATTCTCCCATAAGTAGGGCCAGCCAACTACGGTCATTACCATGGCGGCGACAAGGCAGCAACCTAGTAAGCGTAGCTGGTGCCCACGCTGAGGCGCATCATCTAGCAGCACAAGTACGACAGTAAAGGGAACAAGAATGCTTCCTAAAATCCGGGCATCAATGGCTAATCCAATGGCTAGGCCATGTAGCACTGCCCGTTGCCAGGTAGGTCGTTCCGTGAGTCGTACCAGCGTAGCCATGGCCAAGGTAAAAACGCCCAGAAACATGATGTCTTTTCCATTGAAGAAGGCTTCAGCAAATAGGCGCGGCGAAAGCACTAACAGCAATGCGGCCAGTAGCCCCAAGCGCCAGTCACGGAAGCGGACCCGCCCGATATAGTATACTCCCCAAACTCCCAGCAGAAATGTGCCAAAGATGCACAAGTGCCGCATGTAGTAATAAGCTTGCGGGTTATGCCGCGTGAACACGTAGCTAAGCACTGCTACGGGAATTTCGAAAATAACTCCGTGGTCGTTGTCGCGGTAGCCCTGCAACGGCGGGATTAATTGAGTGGTAGGTTCCTGCGCCACCTTTTCAGGTGCCACAAGTCCAACGATGTATTTCACATTGACCAAACCATTGAGGTGGTCTGTAGGCTCATCCCAGGAAACACCATAGTCTCGGTGCAGAAGTACGCCTAGCAGGGCTAAGAGTCCGAAGAAAGCACCAACTATCTGGCGCCGGTACGTCGTAGATTCAGCACGCAGCAAATCGGGTAATGGCATAAATAGCTTTAGCGAAGCCGAAAAATTGACAAGATAGGCAGCCCATTTACGCGCTGTTCAAACACCGCCGGACCGTAAGAATTTGGATACGCCTCTGGGTGCCAGCGGTAAGTGCCAAGGAAGTAGAGGGCTTGGTTGGGCGGCACCATACGCACCCTAGCTCGCTGAGGAGGTGAGAGTAGTAGTAGCGCATTATGGAGCGCTAACCGAGTGCGCGCATCAGTGCCTATTGGCACGGTAGAGGCGGTATCGTGGGCTAGAATCCACTCCAGTCCTCTACGACCCGAAAGCGCCCAATAATCGCGTTCAAACAGCATTCCTGTAGTGGCAACAGGGGGAATGCTGAAGTACACGTTTTGGTACGGATGATCTAGTGCCATGCGTACCACGGTATGTGCTAAACATACTCCCAACACCACAGTACCCACCCAGCCTGTTGTCTTCTTGAGAGGTGCACTGTGAAGATGATGCCACGCTTGCCACAATGCCTGCAAACCACGCACGGCCAGTAAAAGAAAAGCTGGGTAAATGAAATACAGGTGTCGCCACCCGTCATAGAGTACTGAGTGGAATACGATTACAGCCAACACTGGACCGATAAACCAGGCCAGCAGTAGCAGGTCTGCTCGCCCCATAGGTGACGCTAACCAGTGCAATGGCCGCAACGCTGCTCGCACAACTACTCCTATTCCCACAGCAAACAACCCCGAATACAGTAGGGGCGTAGTGACGAAAATCCAAATGGGTGCGTAGTGCCAGGGCAACGCCTGCACAGAAACATCTTGCCCCAAATAGTGGGTTAGCATATCGGAACGGTAGCGGCTGAAACTTTGGAAGGCTTCTACAAAGTTCTCTACCGGGTTTTCCCACAAATAAGGCCAAGCTAGCACCACGCCCACAGCCGTCAGCGGTAAGTAGAGGGCAAATGAACCAATGAATCGTTGCCATTCATTACGCCTGAACATTAGTTCTAGTCCCGCAAAGCTTATCGTCATCGGCACTAAAAGAACTCCCATCGTTCGGTTGTCGATAGCAGCGGCGCAGGCTAATGCGTGTAGAGTAGCGCGTTGCCAAGTAGGCTGGCGTAGCCAACCCAGCATGGTGTAAATAGCCAGCGCGAAAAACCCCATAAATACGGGGTCCTTGTAATTGTAAAACGACTCTGCAAATAAGCGAGGTGAGAGAACTAGCAACCCCGCTACTACGAGCCCCCACTGCCAGCTGCCAAAACGCCAAGCTCCCAACCGATACACCACCCACGTGCCGGCTACGCAAGTCAGCCAAATAGTCAAATGCCGAAGAAAGTACACGTCGCGGGTGTCTTCCACCCGAGCTACTTTCTCCAAGAGCACCAATGGTAACTGATATAATACCCCGTGGTCGGTGTCTTGGCTCCCATGCAAGTCGGGAATCTCGGCAAAGCTAGGCTGACGACGAGCTATTTCCGGCGCCAGCTTCATGGCTACATATTTGGCGTTGATAATGCCATTGAGACGATCTACTTGCTCATCCCAGCCTACGCCATAGTCCTGATATAATGCTACGCCTAGTAGGGCTAGCAACCCGAAAAACGCACCTACTGGCCAACGATGAGATAAAGTAGGAGTAACAGGCATAGTAAGTAATAGGCCCCTGCGAGTGGGGGCGAAAATCTGTGCAGATATGTGGCTCTTTTAGGTAAGAGCCATTTGCCGGACGGTGCTCAAGTGTACGAACCGTAAAACACGGCTAAATTCGGCAATTCATTTCCAACTCTACTCGTCTCCGCGTGCTGCGTACCATTCCTCGATTTGTTTGGCCTATAGCAGCGCTACTGTTATGCATACGGCTGGTGCTTAATCTACACCTCAACCCTGGCCTGGAGTGGAATTATGATGAGCGGCGTAACGGACGCATCGCCGACAATTACTTGGCGGGTCGTGGCTACGTCAGCACCGACCCAGAACGGCACATAGTGCGCCCCGATGCATTTCATGCCAGCTTTCCGGTGTTTGTATACATTGGCTGGGCACGGCTGGGCTTGCCAAAGCACTACCTCACGCTGCTTGTCTATGCGGCCGCGGCGGGTTGCTACCTCTTGGGCGGCCTGTATGTGCAACGTACGCTGTGGCACTTTGGCGTGAGCCACGGTTTGTCGTGGGTTGGGGCTGGGTTATGGGCCGTGTACCCATCGGTGGTTTACTACATTGGAGGCTTTTGGTGGTTCGAGAACCTGACGCTTCCTCTGCTCATTATGGTCATATACAAGCTCCTGCGCCTGTATGGGGGGCGTCCACTGTCCTGGCCTGATGCTTGGTTGCTAGTAGGTGCCGTCGTATTATCCTGCCTATTGCGCGGGTATTTACTGGCTGTATATGGGCTTGTATTCGGTGTGTTTGGGCTATTGATGTTATCCTGTGGGTCTCGTGCTACCCGACTAGCAATGGGCCTGAGTTTGGGCATCGCGCTGGCAGTAGGAATAGCGCACCTACCCATTTTTTTGAAGAATCACCAGCTATTTGGGGCGTGGACGCTTAGCAACCAAGCTGGTTTTGAACTGCTGCAAGGGCACAACTCCGTAACCCAGGGCCGCTTTATGTTCGACTGGGACGACCGTACCAAACCGTTCGACCAGTATTTACGGACCCATGTGCCCCAACTAGATGCGTTAGACCAGTACCAGGAAAGCCAAGCCCGCGCCCGTGTAGCCCGACAGTGGATAGCAACGCACCCTGCGCAAGAGGCACAGCTATGGTTGCGTAAAACGGCATTGTTCTTCTCACCCGAGAATTTCATTGCGGATGCCCCGCGCACGCCGTGGCACCCATTTACAGCCCTCGTGCACCTTGCTTTCTTTGTTGCGCTGGTACTCACCTTGGGGCAATACCAAGGTCTGCGCTTTGAGCGGCGCGATGCGCTACTGCTGACGCCTTTAATAGCTGCGTGGCTACTGAGCTTAATCTTCTTCGTAGGCTTCCGGTGGCGGTTCTTTGCGGAGCCTGCTCTACTGCTATTTCCCCTTATCACCGCCCAACGTTTTTGGCAGGGGCGTGTCCGCAGTGGGGCGCTATAGAATTCTTGCACCTCTTCAGCCCACCCCACAAATCCTTCTACAGTATCGGCGTACGGCTGTGATGTTCGGCAGTAGCCTGTCACAAAGGAATGTCAAGCCGCCGAGATGGGCAGGTGTAACAATCGTACTTGATCAGCGGGAGCAATCCACAGCTTGTAGTTATCCGGTGACGAGATAGGTGAAACACCAAGGAAATGTGATGCGCATGATCTGCCGCAAAAACAAAAAAGGACAGCCGTTGCCGACTGTCCTTAATCTGGTGGGAGATACTGGGTTCGAACCAGTGACCCTCTGCTTGTAAGGCAGATGCTCTGAACCAGCTGAGCTAATCTCCCGAGGGGTATGCGTACTCTAAAAAGTGGGAGATACTGGGTTCGAACCAGTGACCCTCTGCTTGTAAGGCAGATGCTCTGAACCAGCTGAGCTAATCTCCCATGGGCGTGTCCCGTTTGGGATGGCAAATATGGCAGGTCGTTTTTTCTTGCGCAACTCTTAACCTAAAGTTTAATTGGTTTTTTTTGAAAAAGGATGCCTGTAAAGCGTCAACTGGTTCATAGTCAGAAATTTTTGACCAATAAAAAAATTACAGTATTTATCGTGTGCTTGGCTGACTGCAGCGGCGTTTTGGGGTGAGGCTGGGGTTGATAGGAGTAAATCTCAACCTAATTAATGGCTTCGCGTTAAGATGCATCGATTCTTTCTCTTCCCTCCATCCCTCGCTTTACTATCATGGACGATAACCAACTTCTGCAAAATTACTCTGATCAGGAAAAAGCAGCTTACCTCAGCGTTATTGCCAGCCTAGCCTCTGCCGATCGGGAAGCTTCTGCTGCTGAAATAGAATTTCTACAGCAGTTGTCTCACCAGGCAGGCCTCTCGGGCGGTGCTACCCAGCAAGTGCTAGCTGCTGCCAAAGACGCTAACAATGAAAGCATTCGGCAGAACCTCGACGCTCTTCGCAATAGCGAACTGCGCTATTCGCTGGTTACGGACCTCATCAGCTTTGCGCGCGCCGATGGTGCCTACTCCAATACGGAGGAGGAAATGGTAAATAAAATTTCTAGCTACCTCGGTATTAGTCAAGAGCAAAAGCAAACCTTGGAGCAAGTAGTAGACCAAGCTGCTCAGGTACCCCACGATGCCAGCGACCCAGCGAAGCAAGGCTTCTTCAGCGGCGTTACCAATAAGCTTGAGAGTGCGGGCATCCCCAAGAGCGCCCTCATGGCCGGCTTGTTGGGTGTAGTAGCACCCATGGTAATATCCAAGGTGATGGGTGGCCGTAGCAGCCAAGGTGGTATGGGCGGCGGCCTAATGGGTGGCTCGATGGGTGGCCTATTGGGTGGCGCAGCCCAAGGCGGTATGGGTAGCTTACTTGGTGGCCTACTCGGCGGCGGTTTGCTTAGCGGTATGATGGGTGGCGGCCAGCAGGCTGGCTACGGCAACTACCCGCAGCAAGGGTCGCACGTAGGTGGGGGTGGCCTAGGCTCCCTCATGTCGATTCTAGGTGGCCTTGGTGGTCAGCCTAACTCACAGCCTCGTAGCGCTGGCGGCGGCGGCTTGATGGGCGGCGGCATGGGTAGCCTGCTAGGCGGCCTATTTGGTGGCCGCTAAGCGGTTACCACAGGGTAATGTATATAGAAGAGGCTTGCCTAATGTGGCAAGCCTCTTTTTTTATGACCCCATGACAATGCCGTAGTCAAGTGCCTTAGATAGGCTACTCAGCTATACCACTGGCGTATTGGTAGGGTTAAGGCCATCAAAGCGGCCACCACCTGCTAGTTGAACTACGGTAGTACCAGTACTGGCAAAACCTCCGCCAGCCGCTTCCACTACTTCTACCAGCCGGTAGTTTAGCTCCTCTTTCACAGCTAAGTATTCATCATAGTTGGTCGTTTCTACGAAGTACTGCACAGTAATTTCCTTGGCAGCAGGGGTAAGAGCAGAAAATTGAATCTGTACTTCCTTTGTAACCAATGGATTATCCTCAATGGCGTGCTTACCCTTTTCTACAATTTGGTGCAGCTGCTGGCTGGAAGTAGCATGACTAAGGGCCAGGGTAAAGTTTACGCGCCGAGCAGTACGCAGGGAAAGGTTGTCCAACGGCTTGTCAATCATAGACTTATTGGGTACGGTTACGTAGCTTTTCTCAGCGGTGCGTAACCGAGTGCTACGAAACCCTACCTTCTCTACGGTACCCGTTACAGCTCCTACTTCTACCAAGTCGCCCACGGCAAAGGGCCGGTCGAGGAAGATGGTAAAGGAGGCAATCAGGTTCTCCAAGCTTTCCTTAGCAGCAAAGGCCACGGCCAAACCACCAATGCCCAAGCCCCCAATCAGGGCCGTCACATTCACCCCAAACACCTTGCTGAGCAGTACTAGGAAAGCCATGGTCATTACCAGTACTTTCAATAAATCCTTAGCAAAGGGAATCAACTGGTCGTTTAGGCGGGATGTGTGCGTTTCGGCGCGGCGCCGAAACACCAGCACCATAAAATCTACCACCCGCAAGGCAATCCAGGCTACTCCCGTAATGATGGCTACTTGGTACAGCCGGAACAAGGCTACTTGCGGCCACGGCTCGTGCTTCGTGATTTCAGAACTGCGCACCGGGTAGTCTAGCACTTGAAAGGCTAGGTAGATGGTCACGAAAAAGACTACAATGGATACGGGCTGAATCAGGAGGGCCTGAAACTGCTCTTCACTAACGCCTTCGGCCCGCTTGCGAATAAAGCGAAATACCAGCTTGGAAAGCAGCCTAGAGAGCAGGGTCTTGAATAGGTAACCAAACAGCAGCAGAACGAGGCACGTTAGGTAGGCGCCTACATTATTACCAAGAAAACGGTAGTGCAGAATTTCCTGAAGGGACATGAAAAAGTACGCTTAGGCTTACAGGATAAAAGGTGGGATGACGCCCTGGCAGTCTGGCTGCCGGGCATCATCCCAGGGTACGGCCTCAAATACTATACCTGCGATTATACAAGCTGCCGCAGCGCCATCTCAAACGACTTCTGCGCAATACCCGTGAGGGAGTCGCTTTGCTGGCGAGTACGGGCCAGGGCTGCTTGAATAACCCGAGAAGTGTCTTGAAAAATAGCCTGGTCAGTAATTTCGGCGTCGGCTTCCATTAAGTAGGCAAACACGCGGGCCATGCCGCAGTTGGCAATGAAGTCGGGAATGACGCTTACGTGGTCGTCGGCAAACTCGCCGGTAGGACCGAAAAAGATTTCCGGGTCTTGGAAGGGAACGTTGGCTCCGCAGCTTATAACTTCTAGCCCACCGGCTACCAGCTGCTCTACCTGCTGGCGCGATACCAGGCGCGAGGCTGCTGCGGGAATGAAAATTTCGGCGCCGCTACTCCAAATGCGTTGGTTTACTTCTTCAAACGGTAGCACGTCAGCGGCAGTCAGGGCGTTGCCCTCGCGCTGTAGAAACAGCGTCCGGATTTCCTCCAGCGAGAAGCCCTCTTCCCGAATGAGGCCGCCGGCCCGGTCGATGATACCCGTGATGCGGGCGCCCTGGCTGGCAAGGTAGTAAGCGGCGGCCGCTCCTACGTTGCCCCAACCCTGGATAATGGCGCGCTTACCTAATACGGAGCGAGTGCCCCACAACTCGTAGTAGTGACGTACTGCCTCGGCTACCCCATATCCCGTGATAAGGTCTGCAATGGTGTACTTGCGGCCGAGGCTCGGCGAGAAGGTAGCGTCTTCGAGCACCTTCACTACTCCTTGGCGTAGCTGGCCCAACTTCTGAATCTTCTGGGGCTCGGTGGCACGGTAGTGGCCGTTTACGATGCCTTCCTGCGGGTGCCACAGGCCGTACTCCTCCGTAATCGGAATTACGTCGTGAATCTCGTCCACGTTCAGGTCGCCGCCGGTACCGTAATAGTTCTTCAGCAGCGGAATGACAGCTCGGTACCACCGTTCTAACACGCCACGCTTGCGCGGGTCCTGCGGGTCGAAGTTGATGCCCGATTTGGCGCCTCCAATAGCCGGGCCCGAAACGGTGAACTTCACTTCCATGGTTTTAGCCAAGCTCTCTACTTCGCGCTTGTCAAGGCCTTTACGCATGCGAGTACCCCCGCCGGCCGCTCCGCCCCGCAGGGAGTTAATCACTACCCAGCCCTCTGCCTCGGTTTCCGCATCTTTCCATTCAAATACAATTTCGGGGCGCTTAGTCTCAAAGGTAGCTAGTAGGTCTTTCATCAAGTAAAAAGTGGGGTGGGTGGAATACTACGCCCCAAAGGTAAGCACCTCGTCGGGCAAGCCCGGCGGTGTAGATATAGCATTGCAACAAGCGAATGGAATCGGGTACAATTTTTTGGTTTTTGTAAATTTTTTTGAGACCTGGTACGTTGAAAGGAACTTACCAACTGCGGAATATCGTATTACGCATATTCCTGCATAACCACTCTTTTGCAACCACCGTTGTAGCCCTCCATATGAAACCATTGCTTGCACGCGTAGAATCCAAAAAGGTAGATAAGGCTGCCGCCATGCTTAAGGTACTGGCGCACCCAAAACGACTGGCTATTGTTGACTTGCTGGGCAAGGAGGAAAAGATGACCGTAACGGAAATCTACCGCTCCCTGGATTTGCCACAGGCCATTGCCTCGCAGCACCTGATTACCCTGAAAGACCGCGGCATTTTGTCGTCGTTTAAAGTCGGGACCAAAATCTACTACTCTCTTTCTATTCCCAAATTGCTCGACGTAATCGACTCGCTGGAGGATTGCTGCGACACTCTATAGAAAGTAGCCCCCTCGCCCTGTAGGGTATGCGGTGCGTTACCAGCTAGTACTAACTAGCACGGCCCGCCTGATGCAGATCAGGCGGGCCGTGGTATGTAAGGGCGGCTCATAGAACCGAGAGTAGCAGTGTACTATACGGCGTTGGGTTGGCGCTCTAGGTCAAAGAGGTCGGTAAGCACGTCGATGAGTTGATCAGCTTCACCCCGCTTGCAGGCGGCTTTTAGTTGAATGACCGGCTGCTTTAGAACCTTCTGCATCAACGACTTCGTGATTTCGTCGACGCGGCGGGCTTCCTCGGGGCTCATCTTCTTCTGGAAGCGGTCCATTTCTTCGAGGCGAAGCTGCTCCAGCACATTCTTAAGCTTCTGGATGGTCGGCGACACCATCATCTCCTTGGTCCAGTCTTGCAGCCCCACGAGGCTTTCCTCAATAATGGCCCGAACGTGAGGCACGGCAGCCAATCGGCGCTCCAAGGCGGCCGAGGCTTTGCTCTGAATGGCGTCGATGTTATAAACCAGTACGCCGGGTACGTTCTCCACCTCAGCAGCAATGCTACGCGGTACCGATAAGTCAATGAAAAACTTGTAGCTCAGCACGTCGAGGCGCTCTACCATGCTGGGCGTGAAGAACGGCTCGTGGTGAGCAATGCTGCTGATGATGACGTCGGCTTCTTTCAGCGCGGGCACCAAGTTTTCAAAGTCGATGACCTTGAGCCCGCACTCTGCTGCTAGCAAATCGGCCTTGCTGCGGGTACGGTTGCAGATGGTGACATCGGTGAACAGCTTGCTGTCGCCAAAGTGCCGACAAACATCGGCTCCAATCTCTCCGAGGCCTACTACTAGTACCCGGGGGTTGTTGGTGTCGGCGGTGAGTTCTTCAACTAGCTCTAGCGCGGCGTAAGACGTCGAGGCTGCCCCGTCGCGGAAGGACGTTTCCTGCTGCACCCGCTTGTTGGTGAAGAACACGGTGTGCAAGAGGCGGTGCAAGAAAGGACCCGCCGCATCTTCATCGGCCGACCACTGGTAGGCCTGCTTCACCTGATTGCTAATTTGCAGGTCGCCTACCACCTGGGCATCGAGGCCCATGGCTACCTCAAAGAGGTGGCGGACGGCGTCGAGGTGTTGGTCGAGAATATCAAAGTAGGGGTAGTACTCGCTTACGTCAGCTAAGCCTTTGAGCTGGCCGAGAGCAGCAATAATAGCTGGGCTCTGGTCGCGCTCTGCGGAGTAGTAGATTTCAGTACGGTTGCAAGTGCTGAGCACAAGCAGGTCGGTGAGGGCCAGCTCGTGGTGGAGTGTATGCAGGAAACGGCGACAAGCGGCCTCATCTAATGAAATCAACTCCCGAATTGCTAAGGGAGCTTTTTTAAAGGAGAGACTAACGGCCTTGAATGGATGGAGCATAGCTGGAGCTAGTGCGAAAATCAGGGGGCAAAAATACGCCACAAATCGATAGAGTAAAAACAGGTGAAGGCGCTTAGGGGTTCACGTAAAGTGAAAACAATGCTTCTAGCGCTCCGGTGGCCTTTTTATCTCTGCTGATACTGAAAAAAGTTGGTAATTAGATAAGAAAGCGCGTGGTGAGAAGCCCGCTAGCCAACATCAGGCCCCGTACCTTCGTTGATACGGCCCGGTTCCCTTTCACTACTCGGAAAGGCAGAATAGCAGGTAGCCGACCTCACCAGCCGCCGCACGTGCCCTTTGTTTTTATCCGTTTTTTGTTTGTCCGTGCTTCCGATATACGACCAGAAGTCCCGTATTAAGCTCGTCATTGTGGCCGGGGCCCTGCTAATTGCCGCGGCTACGGTTATTTATACCAATATCCTGGTGCAGCGCCTCTCCGAGCGGGAGCAGCAGCAAATTGACCTGTACGCCAAAACCCAGCGCTACATTATCAACACGGAGGAGGAGTCAGACAACTCCTTCCTGATGGATGAAATCATCAAGGCCAACACGACCATTCCGGTTATTTTCACCGACGCGGACGCCAACATCATCGACGCCAAGAACGTGAGCATACCCAAGGGGCTCTCGGAGCAGGCGGCCATTGCGTTTTTGCGCCGCGAAATAGCCGTTATGAAGCAGCAGCATCCGCCTATTGTGGTGGAAATAGGGGCGGGCCTGCGCAACTTCATTTACTACAAAGAATCGGCCTTGCTTACGCAGCTGCGCTACTATCCTCTGGTGCAGCTGGCCGTAATTGGGTGCTTGGCTATTATTGCCTACTTCACCTTTAGCTACTCACGCCGGGCCGAGCAAAACCGGGTATGGGTAGGGCTTGCTAAGGAAACAGCCCACCAATTAGGCACTCCGCTGAGCAGCTTGGTAGGGTGGCAAGCCTACCTGCGGGAATCGGAACGGTTTCGAGACGAGCCCATTGTGGAGGAACTGGGCAAGGACATCCGGCGGCTGGAAATTATTACGGAGCGCTTCTCTAACATCGGCTCGGTGCCCGTTCTTAAGGATGAGAACATCCTGCGCGTAACCCAAAACGCCATCAGCTACTTGCAGAGCCGGGTGTCGCGGAAGGTAACGTTTGAGGTGAAAACGGACCTGCCCACCGATACGCCCGCCCAAGTCAACATTCCGCTGTTCGATTGGGTAATTGAAAACATCTGCAAAAATGCCGTGGACGCCATGGATGGCCGGGGCAGCATTACCCTGCACCTGCGCCGCCCCATCCGCAATAAAAGCCAAATTGCCATCGACATCACCGATACCGGCAAGGGCATCCCAAAAAGTAAAATTGAGCGCGTCTTCCTACCCGGCTACACTACCAAGAAGCGTGGCTGGGGGCTGGGCTTGGCCTTGGCCAAGCGCATTATTGAGAATTACCACCGGGGCAAGCTCTTCGTGAAATGGAGCGAGGTAGGGCGGGGCACTACCTTCCGGGTGATTCTGAAGGGGTAGGCTGCTCTTTGGCCTTTACAACCTCGGCGGCTTGGCGAGCTTTCTTGGCTTCACGACGGTTGGTAATTTCCACATAGCTATTGCCCTTCACCGGTTGGCCATTGTGAGTGCCCTCAACCCGGCACATCCCTTCCCAATAGTGCATTTTGATGCCCGCAAACAGCTTGAGCGTCAGTTCTTGGTCTGCTACGAGTGGCGTGATGGTGAGGTCGTAGCCCTGGCTAGGAACCCGCAGACGCCACTTGCTTGGGTACTGAAGCTTAGAATGCGGGCTGGTCCAGTAGGCCAGCGTTTCTAGCTGAAAATCATCCTGATTGAGGTGCTTATTCTGGGCCTGGTTGCTGTAATGCGAGCCGCCGCCAATGCTCTGGCCGGTAGCTTTATTGTAGAGTTGGTAGGCCATAAGCTCCTCACGCGGCTCGTCTAGCTGAATGCTAAACCAGTCCCAACCCAGGTCTTTAGTGGTCACGCTATTGCAGTTCCACTGCCGGTCGTACCACAGCTCACCTTCCACCTGACGAGTTTTACCGCCGATTTCCAAGGTGCCATTGGCCGCCAAGCGCGGGTAGCTATAGTAGCCCGCTCTGGCGGTAGGGCCGTACTGCTCGTAGCCCGTGCCGCTGTGCAGGAGTACGGGCTTGGCGGGTGTGGTAGTGAGGTTGATGGCTTCTCCGGCGTGCAGAGCCATCCGGGCTTGCAAGTGGTAGCGCCCCTCCTGGCCCGTCAGGGTCCATTGCTCGGCCCGCTTCTGGGTGGTCAGGCTCAGGGGCAGGGTGGCCGGGAGCAAGCTGGGCAGTTGCTCTACCTTATAATCATAGCGGAACCGTTGGGCCTTAGGGTCTGTCAGGGCAAAGTTTACCATCTGCCAATCCTTCTTACCCGTGAGGTTGAAGTGAAAAAAGACGTACTCTACGCCGAACGTTTCGCCGGTCTCCTTATCGCGCAAATGGCCGGTGAAATACCACCATTCCAAGGAGTTCTGTTTATGAACTGCTTCTTCCTGCGGTAGCTGGGCCCGGTCACTCACGACATCGTACTTGTTGGTGGGCTTCAGGGCACAACCAGCGGTTGTAAGTAATAGAATTAGAAAGGCAAGGATGCTGTGCTTCATACCCCAGAATAATACTTTTCAGGGGCGAAAGGTTTGCCGGCTTACTAGTTTAGCTTCTGCTTTTGCCGGAAAGGCCGCGTAATTCGGTTCCACAACCCGCGGGGTGAGTACCAGGGTGTCGCGTAGCGCCCATCAATCAAGACTACCTCTCCCAGCATACGGGAACCGCTAGCTAATACAATCCTCTGGGTGGCTGTGTCTTGCGGATTTACTTGCAGGTACTGGCTTTCGTAGCCCACAGAGCTGATGTAGAGTAGTACGGATTTGCTCTGGCGAAACGTGGCGGGCAACACCAACTCAAACGTGCCATCATCATTGGTGCTAACGCCCACGGTAGTCTCCGCTATTGTTACTATCACTCCCGGTAATGGAACACGACCTACCGCTTCTAGCACCACGCCCCGCACTACTGGCGCTGGTGGTACGCCAGGCCCAGTGGTAGGCCGGGTAGCAACCAAACCCATCGTAACAGGGTAGGGGTGCTCCGTTAGCACGGGCTGGGGCAACTGCGCCTGCACTACCGGGGTAGCTAGGGTACCTATGCCTAGGAACGCTACCAAAGCCAACCAGCGCTTACGTCCTGCAGCGCAGGGCTCCGGCAACGGGGCTGTCAGCGCACGGTTTAGCTGCGAGCTATGAAACCGCCCGCAACTAGCCCCCGCCGACCGGCCCAAGTAAGCCACTATCTCCGCATCCGACATGGAGGTGAAGTCGATTACCACTTTCGTGCAAGCCGCGCAGTGGCGGCCTTGGGCGGTGGGCGTCATAGCCTGCCAGTTCTCCTGGCAAGGCTGTGGTATGGAGAGGCTAGGGCGGCGCAGCATTAGAACAGCACGTTAGGTTTGCTGATCTGATGCCGCACCAAGCCAGATTCCATAATCTGGTGATAAGTATTTGCTGACAATAGGCCCGCAGAGGATATACTACTCGGCCGCAGTAGACGTACGGGTAGTGAGCCTAGGTGGCGGTGGCGGCGGAATGTTAGGCGTAGAGAGTGATCTGATGGCAGGTGAGAAGCATTCCCCGGGCTCTAATCTTGGGCTGCCGAGTACGGCGGCTCTGTTGCGCAGCCGCACAACTGCCGACTCAGAATCGGTGGCCATGAAGTAGCGAGGGGTATAGAAGGTAAAGTCCTCGTTTACCTTGGTAGGGGAGGTTGCGGCTACTAGTGCAGTGCCACGCAGGGCCACAGGTAACGGAAGCTGAAAAGTGCCATCTGGGGCCGTGCGGGTGTGCCGCGTGGTATCTTGCTCACTAACAACTAGGGCATGTACCACCGGCATGCCAGATTCCTTATCTACTACAGTGCCCTTCACCACAAAGAAGTTGCCTACAACTGGTGCTACGGTGCTAGTGACTGGAAGGGAAATGGTTGGCTCTACCTCGCACGATGATAAGGCCGCCACCACTGCCGCCAACCATGAAGCCCAGTTGGGCAGCGGATTAACGTGCTCCGAGCGAAATCTGCCGCAAGCCCCAGGGTGTTGCTTCAAGTAGGCCACGGCTTCTGCCTCCGATAACCGCGTGAAATCAACCACCACTTTATTGCAGGCAGCGCAGTGACGCCCGCCCGGAGCAGGAGTCATATCCTGCCAAGTAGCAGGGCAGGGTGTGGGAATGGTGATACAAACAGACATGGCTGAAAGATAAGGCGGTAGCACTACATGGTGCAGCCGCCCAGCATTATTCTGTATCTTTTGCCCCTCTTACCTTCTCTCAACCGACTTTGTCTACTCCGCTTCCCCCCTCGCGCTCTAGCGGCCTATTTCGCCGCAAAAGCCTCGATGACATCTTGCACAACCCGCCCGCCGATGCCGACGGCCATAGCCACGGTGGCGGACTAGAGCGCCATCTGACTGTGCGCGACCTCACGGCACTGGGTATTGCAGCGGTTATTGGGGCTGGCATTTTCAGCACCATCGGCAATGCCTCCCACGACGGTGGGCCGGCCGTATCCATGCTGTTCGTATTCACGGCCGTCGCCTGCGCCTTCTCGGCGTTGTGCTACGCTCAGTTTGCGGCTACCATTCCCGTGAGCGGCTCTGCCTACACCTACGCCTATGCTTCCTTCGGGGAACTGGCCGCCTGGATTATTGGCTGGGCACTGATTATGGAGTATGCCGTGGGCAACATTGTGGTGGCCATTTCCTGGTCCGATTACTTTACCGGGCTGCTGGAGGGCGTAGGCGTACACGTCCCTGTATGGCTTAGCATGGGCATGCAGAGCGCGCACAAGCACTACAATGAAGTGCTGGAACTGATGCAGGCTGGTAAGCCGCTGGCCGAAGCATCGGCGGCTCAGCTAGAAGGGTATAATGCGTGGAATACGGCGCCGGTGCTGCCCGGCGGCTTACGACTGGTAATTGACTTGCCGGCCGGCCTGATTACCCTGGCAATTACGGCTTTGGTGTACGTAGGTATTAAGGAATCGAAAAACGCTTCCAACCTGCTGGTAGCCCTGAAGCTGGTAGTAGTAGCGGTGGTAATTCTAGTAGGTGCCTTCTATGTGGAGCCCGCCAACTGGAGCCCCTTTGCGCCAAACGGCATTGGTGGCGTACTCAAAGGGGTATCGGCGGTGTTCTTCGCCTACATCGGTTTCGATGCTATTTCGACCACGGCCGAAGAATGCAAAAACCCCCAGCGCGACCTGCCCCGGGCTATGATTTATGCCCTTATCATCTGCACTATTCTCTACGTGATTATCACCTTGATACTCACCGGCATGGTAAACTATAAAGAGCTTGCCGTGGGCGACCCACTCGCGTACGTTTTCAATAAAGTAGGCGTAAAGTGGCTGGGCGGTGTAGTAGCCGTGTCGGCGGTGCTGGCTATGGCGTCGGTATTGCTAGTATTCCAGATTGGCCAGCCCCGCATCTGGATGACCATGAGCCGCGACGGGTTGCTGCCTCCCGTTTTCTCCAACGTGCACCCCAAGTTCCACACACCCTCATTTAGCACCATCGTCACGGGTTTCTTTGTGGGAGTGCCGGCCATGCTGCTGAATATGGACCTCGTCATCGACCTGACCAGCATTGGTACTTTGTTTGCCTTTGCGCTGGTGTGCGGCGGCATTCTCATCATTGACCCTCACGGCCAGAGCGATGCGCGTTTTAAGGTGCCTTACATCAATGGGCAGTTTCTGGTGCCCCTGGTTTTGGCGCTCGGGGCCGCGCTCTTGCTGCTATATAACCAGGCAGGTATTCAGGAATTTCAGACGGCCCTGAGTAGCGGGTACGAAGAGGGCCGCCACTACATACCTATGCTGGTGTTCTTTGTGTTCTGCCTGGTTTTGGCTTGGCTCTCATTCCGCAAGCGCCTCTCGTTGCTGCCGGTGTTGGGCCTGCTTACCAACCTGTACCTGATGACTCAACTGGGCATCAACAACTGGCTGTTGTTCTTCGGCTGGCTGGTTATCGGGCTGGCCTTGTACTTCAACTACGGCTTCAAGCACAGCAAACTGGGGCTGAAAAAAGTAACAACGAGCCGCTAGCTGACCCTGCGCCCAGTACTTTCACAAACCCGTTGGCCCCGGCGGCCGGCGGGTTTGTGTTATTTACTCCTTACCCAACAGCCCTGCCTAGCTGCGGCCCCGCCCTGTATGTCTGCTGATTCTACCACGTCTTCGCTAGCAGCGCGCCTGGAAGCTTCGCGTCGGGAACTGCTTGACCTGGGTATGCGCAACCCCATGCTCAACTTTCGCCACTCAGCGGCGCATGGGGTGGCCGTGGTAGAGGAAGAGGCCGCGGCGGTATATGAGGTGCTGGTACGCCAAGGCAAAGCCATGTATTTCCAAGCGGCACCAGCGCCCCAAATAGGCAGAGAGGAAAGGGTAGATGTGCATGCCGGTAGTGGCGAGAAAGTTGAGCAGCCTGATTCTGCATCTGCCGACTACAAGACAATAGAGACACCTGCTGAGCTACCAACGACGGCCCGACGCCTACCCGCAACCACCGACAACAAGCTGCAAACAGCCGAGCCCCCGGCCCGGCTGGAAAGGCGTCTGCTCAATACCTACTATGCTGCCCGCACCAGCCTGGAAGAACGGGGTGTAAATAGTCTGTATCTGGCCTTGGGCATGCTGACTTGGTACGAGGCCGCCAATAGCGGGGAGGCACGCCAGGCCCCGCTTGTGCTTGTGCCCGTGCTAGTGGAACGGGGCACCGCAGCCGAGCGGTTTAAGCTGCGGTATACGGGGGCAGAGGTAGAAGGCAACCTTTCTCTGGAAGCCAAGCTACAGGCCAGCTTTAGACTGAGCTTGCCGGAGTGGGACGAAGAAGCTGGGGTGGCGGCCTACCTTGCCGCCGTGGGGAAAGCCGTACGGGAAATGCCGCGCTGGCAAGTAGCGCCCTCCCAGATTGCGCTGGGCTTTTTCTCCTTCGGCACGTTCATGCTCTACCGCGACTTAGACCCCACAACCTGGCCTGCGGAGGCATCGTTGCTTCAGCATCCGTCCATTCAGGCCCTACTCGGGGTGGATACAGGCTTCCAGGATGCCCCACTCAGCCTAGATGATACGGCCTTCCTCGACCACGAAAGCGCCGCCCACGGCCTGCACCAAGTACTGGACGCCGACAGCTCGCAACTACTGGCTCTGCTGGCTGTGCAAGAAGGCCGCAACGTAGTGGTGCAAGGCCCGCCCGGCACCGGCAAGTCGCAGACTATTACTAACCTGCTAGCGGAAGCCATTGGCGCCGGTAAGAAAGTACTATTCGTGGCCGAAAAAATGGCGGCCCTGGAAGTAGTAAAGCGTCGCCTCGATAGCCTAGGCCTTGGAGCGGCTTGCTTGGAGCTGCACAGCCACAAGGCCAATAAAAAGGTAGTGCACGATGAGTTGCAAGCCACGCTCAGCCTGGGCCAGCCCGCTGCGGCTACGCTGGTAGCCGACCAAGTAGCCCAGTTGCCCCACTACCGCGCCCTCCTGAACAACTACGCTCTGGCCGTAAACGCTCCGCTGGGCCATAGTCAGCGCACTGCTCAGCAAGTAGCCGGAGAGCTACTGCACCTGCGCGAGCAAGTGGGCACTCTGGAGCTACCCCGGATTGCTTTTCTTACTCTGTCTACCTGGACTGATGCCGATGCCGCCCGTGCCGAGGCCCTAGGTGCCCGCCTACAGGCTGTGCTTCAAAAAATGGGAGTACCGCAACAACTGCTGTTTTGGGGAAGTGAACTGACCGTGCTGCTACCAGCCGACCAGGCCACGTTGGCACAGCAGCTCAGTGCCGCGCAGGTGGCCGTTACCCGTCTGGAGGAAACTGCCCGAGCATTGGCGCAGCACCTTGGCTTGCCCACCCCAGAGGAGCGTACTGCTGCCGAACAGCTCCTACCTGCCGCCCGCCACGCCCAGCTTGCACCCGCCATGCCAGCGGGAGTGGCCGTAGCGGATGTGGCCTGGTACCAGCAAGCTACTGCACTTCGAGAAATTATAGGAGCGGGGCTAGCCTACAACGCGCTACGTAAGCAGCATGAAGACACACTGCTGCCCGAAGCTTGGGAGCAGCAGTTACTTGCGGAGCGGGCCATCCTGCTCTCCACGGGCGACAAATGGTGGCGCCTGCTCAGCGGCGACTACCGCCGTGCCCGTAAGCACTTGCAAAGCTTCTGGCGCGGCCCACTGCCCGATGCAGCAGCAGCTGTAGTAGAGGTCATTGATGCTATTCATGAAGCAACTCGCCACGCCAACACCTTGGCGAAAGCTAGCGGCTTGGGGCAGCACTTATTCGGGCCGGGCTGGCAAGGTACGCGCTCCAACTGGCCCGTACTGCTCAAAGTACAGGAATACTTAACCCTGACGCAGCAACGAATAGCCAGGGGTGAGTTGCCCACCGCATTATTTGGCTACCTACAGCAAAATGCTCACCCCGGCGAGGTAGCCGAATTGTTGGCTGCGCTGGAAACTGCCCTAGCCAATCAACGCAATCGGGTGCAGGCAGTAGCCGGTAGCCTACACCTAAACGAAGCACGACGCTTCGGACCGGATGGCCGCTTGCAGTTTCAGCTCTTCAACCGTCAGCAAGCAACTCTGCAAGCCTGGGCGGCTGACCTACCCGCGTTGCGCAACCTAGTGGAATGGAACAACGTGGCAGCTAGTGTTCAGGCAGAAGGTATGCCGGAGCTGACTGCCCTGGCCGAGCGCTGGGAGCCTGCTGCCCACTATTTGGTAGCGGCCATACGCCAGACTTGGCTGGAGCAGCTGCACAAGCTGGCCTACGCGCAACCCCCGTTGCGTCAGTTTGAGCGAGCCAGCCACAAAGAAACAGCCTCACGCTTCCGCCAAGCCGACCACGACGCGCTCTACCATCACCGGGTACGGGCCATGCGCCAGCATTACGAGCAGCTTCCTCATCCGCAGGCTGGTGGGCAAATGCTGCTGCTGCGCAACGAATTCGCTAAGAAGGCGCGTCACCTACCATTACGGAAGCTTATGCAGCAGGCCGGGCGGGCAGTGCAGGCCATTAAGCCCATCTTCATGATGTCGCCGCTATCAGTAGCCAGCTTTCTGCCGCCGGGTGCCCTGGAGTTTGACCTGGTGGTGTTCGACGAAGCCAGCCAAGTGAAGCCTGTAGACGCGCTGGGCGCTATTGCCCGCGGCAAGCAA
This sequence comes from Hymenobacter mucosus, assembly GCF_900188255.1. Lineage (GTDB taxonomy): Bacteria > Bacteroidota > Bacteroidia > Cytophagales > Hymenobacteraceae > Hymenobacter > Hymenobacter mucosus. The sequence goes on from NZ_FZNS01000006.1 coordinate 38,199, forward strand.
CTCGTGGTAGTCGGCGACTCCAAGCAGTTGCCGCCCACGTCTTTCTTCAACTCTTTGACGAACAGTGGAGAAGATGCCGATGAAGAAAATGTAACGGCCGATGTGCAAAGCATTCTGGAGCTGTGCAAAGCCCGCCAGATGCCCGAAGGCATGTTGCGCTGGCACTACCGCAGCCTACACCAAAGCCTGATTGCGGCTTCTAACCATCTGTTTTACGACAACAAGCTGGTTATCTTCCCCAGCCCTGGTAGCCAGGAGCAGCTTGGGTTAGTATATCATCATTTGTCTGCTGCGTATTACGAGCGCGGCACTACGCGCACGAACCCCCTGGAGGCCCAGGCAGTGGCCGAGGCCGTGCTCCAGCACGCCCGCACCACGCCTCACTCCACGCTAGGAGTAGTGGCCTTCAGCATGGCCCAGCGCCAAGCCATTCAGGATGCGCTAGAAAAATTGCGGCGCCAGCATCCCGAAACGGAGGAGTTCTTCCGCCGCCACCCGTACGAACCGTTCTTCGTCAAGAACCTCGAAAACGTGCAAGGAGATGAACGCGACGTAATTTTCATCAGTGTGGGCTATGGCCGCACCCAAGAGGGCTCCCTGGCTATGAGCTTCGGACCCCTGAATGGGGAAGGAGGTGAGCGGCGTCTGAATGTGCTCATCACCCGGGCCAAACAGCGCTGCGAAGTTTTCACAAACCTCACGGCCGACGACCTCGACCTAAGCCGCACGAGCGCCAAAGGAGTAGCAGCCCTCAAGTTCTTCCTTGGTTTTGCTCAGCACGGCCGTCTTAATCTGCACGAAGAAGCGGGGCCCGCTACCGATTCGCCCTTTGAAGCGGCTGTGTACCGCGCCCTCACGGCCCGCGGCTACCACGTGCACTCACGGGTAGGCAGTCAGGGTTTCTACCTCGACTTAGCCATCGTGGACCCCGACCAGCCGGGACGCTACGTGCTAGGCATTGAGTGCGATGGAACCATGTACCACCGCGCCCGCTCCGCCCGCGACCGGGACCGGCTGCGCCAGCAAGTACTGGAAGCTATGGGGTGGCGCCTACACCGCATTTGGAGCACCGGCTGGCTACGTGACCCCCAGCGCGAGATGGATCGGGTAGTGCAGGCCATTGACCAAGCGCGCCGCCATGCAACCCAAGCTACGTCGGCTGAGCGAGAAGAGGCGCCCCCGGCAGTGATGCCGAACGGTATTGCACGGGAGGCTGCGCCTATTACCCCCGCTGCCTTAACCGAACCCTACCACGTAGCGCAACTACCTGCTGCTGTCGGTCATCGGGAACTGCATCAACACAGCTTGGGCCAGTTGGCCAATTGGCTGTCCTCGGTTGTGCGCATTGAAAGCCCAATACATATAGAGGAAGCTACGCGCCGCTTGGCTAATGCCAGTGGCGCAAGCCAGGTAGGGGCGCGCATACGAAAAGCGGTGCGGGATGCGGCCCTACTCGCCCAGAACCTGCGCCACTTGCGTCGCCAAGGTGACTTTCTCTGGGAAAATACCATGCGACGGCCTCCTCTCCGTAGTCGAACTGGTCTGCCCACCATTTCGCGCAAGCTGGCCTTTGTAGCACCCGAAGAGCTTACACTTGCTCTCCGAACTGTAGTGGCTCATAGCTTTGTGCTGCCTACTGATGCCGCCCTGCTGGCTGCGGTACGCCTGCTTGGGTTCAACCGCCTAAGCGAGGAAATGCGCCAGCAGTTGGAGCCGGTGTTACGGGAGTTGCTAGCCGCAGGGGAGGTAGAGGAAGTGCATGGTGTGTTGAGGCTACCCCTTAGCAGCACATAACCATCTGCTGCCAGCCTCTATGATGCACATCTTGCATCTTATGCGGCGCCTTAACTCAGGTGGTAGCAGAAGGCTGGGTTTTACTTCGCCCGGTGGATAATGGCTACGCTCACGAGGATAATTGCCATGCCCAGCAAGTGCCAAAGGTTGAACTGCTCGCCATCTAGTAAGCCCCAGCCAAGGGCCATAATGGGCACTAGGTACGTGTTAGAAGAGGCAAATAGCGCCGTGGAGCTTTGGATAAGCTTATTGAAAAGCACCATTGCTACGGCCGTGCTCATGGTAGCTAGGAGGGCAATATAGCCGAAGGCCGTCCAGGCCCCAGGTACCGTGGCTAGCTTGTGTAGAAACTGAGTGCCGAGCAGCAGGTAAGCCAACGCCGGCCCGCCAATAAAAAGCAGCAACAGGCCCGTAACGGCTACCGACGGAATGCCGTGCAGATGGTGCTTAATGACGTTTACACTCACGCCATAGCCCATCGTTGCCAGCACTATGTAGAGGCCGTACCAAGCATTGCTTTCCCCCGAGGGGGTAGCATCGCCGCCGCTACCGCCCAGCAGCATGAGCACTACCGTACCCACCAGCCCTAGGCCAATGCCCAGTACCCGCAAGCCCGTGAGCTTCTGACCAAACAGGGCGGCTCCTACCACCAAGGTAAATACGGCCGTCAGTGCGTTCAGCACCCCCGCCAGGCCCGATGCCAGGCGGGTTTCGGCGTAGGCGAACAGGAAGGCCGGGACCAGCGTGCCCACGACACCGCTCAGTACCAGCCACTTGAAACGGCTGCGCTCTACCTTGCCGATGTGCTTCAGGGCAAACGGTAGCAGCAGCAGCGCCGCCACGCTTACCCGCGTTGCTCCCAACTCTAGCGCCGAAAACACCACTAACCCTTTCTTCATCAAGATGAACGACGTGCCCCAGATGGTAACCAATACAATCAGCAGCACCCAGGCCGAGGTGGGAGTGCGGTGGGGTGGGGGTGGCGCTACGGCTGGCTGACGAGGGGCAGTAGTAACAGCCGGGGCGGGGGCAGTGGACATAAAGGTGAGCGGGTGGTGCGACGGAGAATATTAAAAAGGTACGTCCTGCGCGGGTAGTCGAAGGATGCTGTTGAGCGGGTAACGCAACAACATCCTTCGACTACCCGTGCAGGACGGCTAGCCGGAGAACTAGGCTACCAATACTGGCTCGGCGGCAATGATTTCGTCCATGATGGCGTGAATTTCCGCCGGGTCGTTGCTGTCCACGAGGCGAGTGCGCCACTGGCGGGCACCTTCTAAGCCGCGGAAGTACTGGGCATAGTGGCGGCGCATCTCGAAAATACCCGCACGTGGGCCTTTCCACTCCAAGCTCTTCTCAAAATGAAAGCGGCAGGCTTGCACCCGCTCCTCTACCGTGGGCGGGGCTAGCAGCTCGCCAGTGGCCGCGTAATGCTTTACTTCCCGGAAAATCCAGGGGTAGCCAATGGCCGCGCGGCCAATCATCACACCATCTACCCCGTAGCGGTTTTTATACTCCACTGCCTTCTGAGGCGAGTCGATGTCGCCATTGCCGAAGATGGGAATCTTAATGCGCGGGTTATTCTTAATAGCCGCAATTAGGCGCCAATCGGCCTCGCCCTTGTACATCTGCACGCGAGTACGGCCATGAACGGTGAGGGCCTCAATGCCAATGTCTTGAAGGCGCTCGGCTACTTCCTCCACGTTCTTGGTGGTGTCATCCCAGCCCAGGCGGGTCTTTACCGTCACGGGCAGGTGGGTAGCTTGCACCACGGCGGCGGTCATTTGCACCATCTTAGGAATATCGCGCAGCAGTGCTGCGCCGGCTCCCCGGCAGGCTACCTGCTTTACGGGGCAGCCGTAGTTGATGTCGATTAGGTCGGGACCAGCTTCGGTGCTGATGCGGGCGCACTCGCCCATGGTTTCCACATCGGAGCCGAATAGCTGAATACCAATGGGGCGCTCGTAGTCGAATACATCAAGCTTCTGTCGGCTTTTGGCGGCCGCCCGGATGAGGCCTTCCGAGGAAATAAACTCGGTATACATTAAGTCGGCCCCGCCTTGCTTGCAGACCGCCCGGAACGGCGGGTCCGATACGTCTTCCATGGGCGCGAGTAGCAAGGGGAAATCAGGCAGGGAAATGTTACGAATGTGTACCACGGCAGGCTATTCTAGTATTTTGCGCAAATTTACGACTTAGTGCTTAGTCGGTAGTGCTTGGTGCTTAGCACCTGGGCCTTGAGCCCGTAAAAACAGCACCTGAGCACCACGTATCACGCTCTAAGCACCAACTTCCTATGAAAGGTTTCGTTTCTAGCCGGTTGCATCCACTTCTTACCTTGCTTCTGCTCGTGGGGCTGGTGTTTGCTGGCTGGTGCGTGGGCCTGTTGCTGACATTTGCCGTCTGTCAGTTCGCGTATGAGATTAATATGCTGGAGGTGCAGCGCATCATGACCCAGCCCGCTACTTCACCCTACGGCTGGGCCATTATAATGCTGGTGCAAGGAGCTACGGCTTACTTAGGCTTCGTGGGAGGAGGCTTGCTGCTGCCCACACTTCAGGGGGCATCTTTATCAAGCTACTTTTTCCCGCGCCGACGCATTCCAGTAGGCTGGCTGCTGGGGGCCATGGTGCTGGTGCTGGCTTCCCTTCCCCTCATGACGGCCATTATGGAGTGGAACACCAACTTGCACCTGCCAAGCTTTCTGACGGAATGGGAAACCGAAGCGCGTGCCACCGAAGCCCGCTTACAGGAACTCACCCGCTTCCTCACGCGCTTCACTACCACGGGCCGCTTTATTATAGCGCTGGTAGTTATTGCGGCGGGTGCAGCCATTGGCGAAGAACTCATATTCCGAGGCGTAGTGCAACGGCAACTTACCCGCTTGTCTGGCTCGCCAGAAGCCGCTATTTGGCTAACGGCATTGCTGTTCAGCGCTATTCACTTCCAAGTACTTGGGTTTTTCCCGCGCTTTATTCTGGGTCTCGTATTTGGCTACCTCTACTTGTGGAGCGGTAACATTCTGGTGCCCATGGCCGCGCACTTCACTCAAAACGCCTTCCAGCTAGTGCTGCTCTACAACCAACAACGCCAGTGGACCAGCACCGATTTCGACCCCGACTCGACGGAAAGCATGGCGTGGTATTGGGTAGTAGCATCGTTGGTACTCTGTGCGAGCCTGCTTTGGTCGTTGCGCCGCCGCATGTTAGCGTATCCTATTGCCGAGGAGCCTACCGAAATGCACACGCTAAGTAGCGGGGGCGTAGCGGCAGCCACTGCTCACGCTGCTTCGGGCGGGCGCACCCTCAACCATCACGGCGTGGACGCCACCAAATTGTAGTTTTACGCCCCGTCATGTAGGAGCGCCGCCTGCTTTCGGTGCTTGCTAGTGTTGCTTGGTATTTATTTCTCCCATTTCCCGTGTCTACTTCTCCCGTCCCCTCCCCACCCGCCGAACCTCCCACGGGCAAGCCGCCCATGTCAAACTTAGCTCAGCGCATAATTTTTGGCCTGATTGGGGCTGCCCTGCTCCTAGGCAGTGTGTGGTATAGCGCCTGGACGTTCGCCCTATTTTTTGCCGTGGTGCAGATGCGCATGCTGTGGGAGTTCTATCGCATGATGCGCGAGGTAGGCTACAAACCCGGGGCTATCCTGGGCGGCAGCATCAGCTTGCTGATTTTTGTGGGTGTGTACGCCTTAAGCCAGGCGCTAGGAGTTGATACGGATACTTCTGGTTTTCATACCCTTGTTCTGGTAGGTGATTTACGCGTTGCTGGGCAAGCGTTGCTGGGTATTATCCTGCTGCTGCCTATCATTCTCATTCTGCGGGAAATGGCCGCGTGGCCGCGTGAGAATCAACAGCTAGCCCCTTTTGCCAACGTTGGGGTAGCACTACTGGGGCTGCTCTACGTGAGTTTGCCAATGAGCCTGTTCAATGTAGTAGCTTTCGGTAACCAAGGCTACGACTACCGTCGGGTTTTTGCCCTGCTGCTACTGGTATGGTCTTCAGATATTGGAGCATACGCGGCCGGCAAAACTTTCGGTAAGCACAAGCTAGCTCCCAAAATTTCGCCCGGTAAAACCTGGGAGGGAGCCATCGGCGGGTTCTTGCTCACGCTGGCAATGGGTTGGGCACTGGGCTACTTGCTGCCCGAGCTTTCACTGGCATTCCGCTTGGTAGTGGCGGGGGTAGTAGCCATCTTCGGGCCGCTCGGCGACTTAGCTGAATCCATGCTCAAGCGTAGTGTAGGCGTGAAAGATTCCGGCCGCATCATGCCTGGGCACGGCGGGCTGCTCGATAGATTCGATGCCTTCCTTTTTATCCTACCAGTGCTGGCCCTGCTCCAGCTAATCTGGGGATAGTCGGGTATAACAAAAATATAAAAAGCCAGTGCCCCCACGCGCTGGCTTTTTACGTTCAACAGCACGGTGGCCGTGTGCTACGGCTGGAGTAGTCGGATGCGGTAATATGCTAAGTGAACCGCAAGCCCCCAACTCCACGTAAACCTGCTACCTTTGCCCACCCAAATTTTTCCGCGCGCGACCATTGCTCCCACCGCTACTGGACGCCGTTATATTATTCACCCACCCCAATTCCTTCACCCGTATGGCTGCCACCACGGTGTACAAAGAACCGGCTCCCCGCGTCGATGCCGAAAATCCCCTGGAGTCTATGATGTCACGTTTCAACGTGGCAACTGAAATCTTGGGTCTCGACGATGAAACTTACAACGTACTGAAAGCGCCTGATAAGCAGGTTATTGTGCATATTCCTGTGACCATGGACGATGGCAAGGTGCACGTGTTTGAAGGCTACCGGGTAGTGCACAACACCATCCTGGGCCCCTCCAAAGGCGGTATCCGCTACGATAAGAATGTGCACTTGGACGAGGTGAAAGCCCTGGCCGCCTGGATGACGTGGAAGTGCGCCGTGGTTGACTTGCCCTACGGTGGTGCCAAAGGCGGCATTATTTGCGACCCTACCACCATGAGCGCCGGCGAAATTGAACGTCTGACCCGCGGCTACACCATGGCCATGAAAGACGTGTTTGGCCCCGACCGCGACATTCCGGCTCCTGACATGGGTACGGGTCCGCGCGAGATGGCGTGGCTGATGGACGAGTTCTCGAAGCGCGTAGGGGCTACCTCGCCCGCCGTAGTTACCGGCAAGCCGCTGGTAATGGGTGGTTCGTTGGGCCGCACGGAGGCTACGGGTCGTGGCGTAATGGTATCGGCGCTGGCAGCCATGAAAAAGCTGGGTATGGACCCCCGCCAGGCGTCGGCGGCGGTGCAAGGCTTCGGCAACGTAGGCTCTTGGGCAGCCAAGCTCCTGAGTGAGCAGGGCGTTAAAATCAAGTGCGTATCTGACGTAAGCGGTGCGTATTGGAATGAGAACGGCATCAACATCGACGAGGCCGTAGCATACAAAAATGCTCATAAAGGCCGCCTTGATGGCTTCACGGGTGCTGCCCTGATGGAGCACGCCGACGAACTGCTAACAGCTGACGTTGACGTACTGGTACCTGCCGCAGTAGAAGACGTTATTACCGAGCACAATGCCCACGATATCAAGGCCAAGCTGATTGTAGAAGGTGCCAACGGCCCTACTTCCGCTTCCGCCGACCCTATCATTAATGAGAAGGGAATTATGGTGGTGCCCGATATTCTGGCCAACTCAGGTGGCGTAACGGTATCTTACTTCGAGTGGGTGCAAAACCGCCAGGGCTTTAAGTGGACGGAGGAAATGGTAACGGAGCGCGCCGACCGTATCATGTCCGACGCTTTCGAGAAAGTGTACCAGACCAGCCAGAAGTATAACATCCCCATGCGCATTGCGGCCTACGTGGTAGCCATTGACAAGGTAGCCCAGACGTATAAGTTCCGCGGTGGCTTCTAAACCGTTATCATTCTGCGAGTAGCACAAATTCGCAGAATCTAACGTATACTGTCTGCTATATTTGTTTGCCCAGTAACCCGGACCGTACGGCCCGGGTTGCTTTTATCTGCTGACAACAACTCCTTTCCTTTGCCCCTGGCAACTTTACGTACCAGTTTTACTGTTCGATTGACCGACGCCGGCGCCTGTTGAGTTCCTACATGCCGCGTCAATCTGCGATTTATGAAGATTCACAAAGAAGGACGACGTATTCTGTTCTTTACCTTGTTGGCCCTGTTGGCTGTCAACTTGCTCCTGTTCCGGATCAACGCTGAGCACAATGACTTTAACAAAGTCTTTGCGGGCGTTTCGGTCATTGTATTCTTGGCGCTGCTGCAATTTTTCCGCAGCCCAGCCCGGCGCCTGTTTACGCACGAGGACTTGGTAATAGCACCAGCCGACGGCAAAGTGGTGGTTATTGAGGACGTGCATGAGCCGGAATACTTTGATGACGTGCGCAAGCAAATCAGCATCTTCATGTCGCCGATTAACGTGCACATTACTCGCAACCCTATCTCGGGTATTGTGCGCTACTTCAAGTACCACCCTGGCAACTACCTGGTTGCGTGGCACCCCAAGAGTAGCACCAAGAACGAGCGCACTACGGTAGTAGTAGAATCGGAGGCCGGTCCTTTTGTGTTGTTCCGGCAGATTGCGGGGGCTATGGCCCGCCGCATTGTGTGGTACGTGAACGAGGGCGACGAAGTAAGCCAAGGCGAGGAGTTTGGCTTCATCAAGTTCGGCTCCCGCGTAGACATCTTCGTGCCAGTAGATACCGAAGTGAAAGTACAGATTGGCGAGAAAGTAAAAGGTGGTCAGACCATCGTGGCTCAGCTGAAAGCCACCACACCTGGGTTGTTCTAATCCCTAGGCATATCCCAATCAAGCCCTACTAAAGCAGCGGCCTTCCTCATCAGGGAAGGCCGCTGCTTTATCTTATAGCTCTACTTGTGCTTGGATTAATGGGTTTATAAATCCGTTGCTGTGGCTTGCAGGCCAGCGGTGCTGCCTCCACCCGTAGCCAGGAGAGTAGTACCAGCAGTTTTGCTTTTCCTCTTCTATACACCCTAGCAGTTGGCCGTAGCTGATATGCGTTGCTTGCTGGCCCGACGATACTATGGTGCGGCTGCAGGAGAACTGAGGGGCTGTATACACCCATTCCATGGCTACGTAAAAGCCTTGGGCTGGAAACTGGATACCAGAGTTCAGGGCTACTGTGTGCCAGCCCGGGCGTTTCGCCGCCGTAAGTATGGTAGTCGTAAGAAGGTCGGTGCCAGGCATCCCATCGGGGCCGTCGGCTGCGTATACCCGTACTCGAAAGGGAGCTCCAGATTGGCCTTTACACTCCTGATGGGCACTAATGAAGTAAGCCACCCGCTGAATAGTGCCTTCAGCAGCGGGGTGAAAGAAACGAGCTACCTCAAACCCGCCTCGCTCAGCAGCTCGACCTGTAGAGCCCCAAGAGGCGTAGCTTTTGCGAGCAGTAGGCCCGAATACTTGCTTGCCACTTACCGGTGCACGAATCACCACTTCCTCGAGCGTAACCGCCCGGGGCAACAACACTAATTTGCAGGGGGAGGTGACGCCCGTGAATTGCTGCGCCACATACCCCAAAGCCGATACGTGAATAGTGTCAGAAGCGGTTAGCGCCTGTGGTATGGGGAGAGTGAAGCCGCCCGTTGCGCTGGCCTGAGTGCCTATCTTTTTGCTACGCAGCTCTACCACCGCAAAAGGAACAGCTTCTTTGGTTCCAGCGGCCACGACTACCCCCTGCAGGGTAGTCGTCTGTGCCCAACTAGTGCATGCGCTTCCCAGGCTGATTACGAAGAACCCTAGGGTGAGAAAGTGCATACCCAATGGCCGAGACAAGAGTAAGATTAACAACTAGCTATAAGCCTGCGTGTAGCGGGCAAGCTATACGTTTAGAACCACGATGCTACTAGCGGCATGAGCCGCTCCAAGGCTTGCTGATCATCGGAGTCGAAGTCGTTCAGTTGGTCGCTGTCCACATCCAGCACGGCTACTACCTGGCCATCTTTTAGTACGGGCACCACAATTTCTGACTTGGAATCAGAGCTACAAGCAATGTGCCCCGGGAACTGTTCTACGTCGGGCACGAGGATGGTAGCAGCTTGCTCCCAGCTTGCGCCGCAGACTCCTTTGCCGCGCCGGATGCGCGTGCAGGCAATAGGTCCTTGGAAGGGCCCAAGGACTAGTTCTTCATTTTTCACTAGGTAGAAACCCACCCAAAAGAAGTTGAACGCCTGGCGTAGCGCGGCGGCCGTGTTAGCTAAATTGGCTGTCAAATCAGGTTCGCCAGAGGTAAGTGCTTCTATTTGGGGAAGCAACTGACGGTATTGCTCTGCTTTGCTGACGGTGGTATCGAGGTGAAGTTCTTCGGCCATGAGTAAAAAGTAGTAAGGAGCAGGCGGTCAGGATGAGGCCACCAAGCTGCTCCTAGGTTGCTATGAAACAGACGAAACTGGTGTGACGCTATGTAAGTTTTCGTTCCGAAAGATAAATACCTCGTCATCCCCCAAGTGGAAGTGCTCCTGTAATCCTATCATACCCATTCGGGGTGCTGCTATGCCATTGCCCAACCGCTGCTGGCTCCGAATCACGCGAGCCTCATCCCACAGGCCGTCTTTCAGCAGGGAGGAAAGCACCGTGGTGCCCCCCTCTACCAGAACCGACTGCACCTGCCGCTGGTGCAAGTGCTGCAGAATCTGGGGGAATAAGTCAGCCGCTTCAGAAAGGCGAACATAGTCTAAGTTCTCCTTGGCTTGCCGCTCCCGATATGTGAAAACAACTGTGGGCTGACGGCCATCAAACAGGTGATGGGAGAGAGGTAAGCACAGATTTTTGTCGATGACGAGACGAATAGGATCGGGGCCAGGCCAGGCGCGCGCGTTTAGGTGGGGGTTGTCGTGCAAGGCAGTTCGGGTACCTACTAGAATAGCTTGCTCCTCTGTACGCCACTGGTGCACTGCCACGCGCGCCAACTCTCCGCTGATAGCTACAGACTGAAAAAAAGGACCAGCTAGGTACCCATCAGCCGTTTCCGCCCATTTAAGCACCACATGCGGCCGTTGCCGCTCCTGCGTAGTGAAGAATCGGCGGTTAAGCCAGCGTCCTTCCTGCTCTAGCACTCCGGTCTCCACCCGAATACCAGCGTCCCGAAGTTTCTGGAGGCCTCGGCCTGCCACCAACGGGTTAGGATCAAGATTGCAGACGACTACTTCTGCTACTCCCTTGGCAATAAGCAAATCGGCGCAGGGTGGAGTTTTGCCAAAGTGGGAGCACGGTTCCAGTGTAACGTATACCCGGCTCTGCGGGAGTAAATGAGGCTCCGTCACGGCCGCTACTGCATGCACCTCTGCGTGTGGTCCGCCGTACTGTTGGTGCCAGCCCTCTCCAATAATCCGGCCTTCGTGGGTGATAACGCAGCCTACCATGGGGTTCGGACGAGCGTGGCCAGCGCCCAAACGGGCAAGGTCGAGGGCGCGTCGCATCATCAGGTGGTCGAGGTCGGTGAGAGACATAGGGCGGAAATTGGTGGGGTGGTGAAGATAGAGTAGTTTCTACTTTGCCAGCGCTGGCTCGTACTATTACGGCATGCCCACTGATGACTTTCGTGAAGTCTACTACTAGCTAAGTAGGCGTAATAGTACCATCCGGTGCAGGTGCCGTACTTTTGTCGGTATGTCTACTCTTCGCCAGCTTACCACTGATTTGTCAGCCTCCCTGCAAGCTATCTATCCTGCATCGGAGGCAGATGCAATGGCCGGGCAAGTAGTAGAACATGTATTGAGCCTCTCACCCTTGCAGCGGCGGATGCAGGCTAACGAGGTGGTACCAATAGATAAGCTGACCGCTTTCCCCACTATACAAGAGCGCCTCCTACGTCATGAGCCATTGCAGTACGTGCTGGGGGTAGCCCATTTTGCCGGCCTAGAGCTAGAAGTAACTCGCGCTACACTCATCCCACGCCCTGAAACCGAGGAACTGGTTGCGTTGATATTGCAGGAACAGCGCGGCAAAGCAGGCATTCAGGTGTTAGATATTGGTACAGGTAGTGGATGTATTCCACTTGCACTTGCCCAAGGGTTGCCCGGAAGCTGCCTCACGGCCGTCGATATTTCGGCTGAAGCATTGATAGTAGCCCGTCGCAATGCTGCACGCTACAGCGTAAGCATCGAATTTCAACAGCTTGATATTCTGCATGCTGCGCCCCGAATTCCCGCTCCTTTAGATGTCCTTGTAAGTAATCCTCCCTACGTGCTGGAGCAGGAGCGCCCCCTAATGCGTGCCAACGTGCTAGACTACGAGCCCGCCGCGGCCCTCTTTGTACCCGATAATGATCCGCTGCTATTCTACCGCCGCATTGCTGAACTAGGCACCACGCTAATACGGCCTGGGGGCAGCATCTATTTTGAGATTAATGAGCAGTACGCCGCTGAAACAGTACGACTGCTTACTGCCATGGGGTATCAGCAGGCCACCGCGCATGCTGATCTGTTTGGCAAGATGCGTATAGCGCGGGCCACCTGGCCAGTATAGAGCAACCAGTGAGTAGCGTGTAAAAACTAGATGCTACGGCCCCCTTTTAGGCATATTACTTGCTTGGCCGCACGACTATCGTGTAAACGACCAAACTTCTACGCCCCGAACTGGCAAATCTCCTACCTTTGCAGGCTGAAAATCTGCTCATCCACCATTCCGGTATGAATAAGCCTCCGGCGTATACTGCGCATCCTACCGCCGTCCTCGACGAAGGTTGCCGTATTGGTAATGGATGTCGTATTTGGCATTTCACGCATGTAAGTGCCGGCGCTGAGCTGGGAGAGGACTGCTCCTTGGGGCAAAATGTGTTTGTAGCCGATGGCGTACGACTAGGTCGTAATGTGAAGGTGCAAAACAATGTGAGCTTATATACCGGCGTAGAGTGCGCCGATGATGTGTTTCTGGGACCTTCGGTCGTGTTTACTAACGTTCGTACGCCTCGCGCTGCCGTGCCGCGACGCGGACCTGCGCACTACTTGCCTACTCGTTTGGAGAAAGGCGTCAGCATTGGGGCTAATAGCACCATTGTATGTGGTGTGCAGTTAGGTGAACATGCTTTTGTTGGCGCGGGCTCAGTAGTAACGAAGAATGTAGCTCCTTATGCCCTTGTGTATGGTAATCCCGCTCGGCCTCGTGGGTGGGTTAGCGCGTATGGGCACCGACTAACTTTCGATGCCGAAGGCAATGCTACCTGTCCCGAAAGCAAAGAAAATTACCGCTTGCTAGAGGGGAAAGTCTCACGCATGAGTTCCTACAGCTAGCGTAAAGCAGTTGCTTTTCAGATTTTCAGTAGTCAATATCTAAGATTTTAAGTTCATAAGACCCTACGTCGTGTACGAACAACTTCTCCAAAAACAGGCCAAGCTGGCCGTTATCGGCCTCGGCTATGTAGGCCTGCCCATTGCCCTCGAGTTTGCCCGCAAAATCAAGGTTATTGGCTTTGATATCAATGCCAAGCGCGTGGAGATGATGCGTAACAACATTGACCCAAGCGGCGAGTTGGAAGCCAGTGCTTTCGAAGGTACAGACATTGAGTTCACAGATTCTCTGGATGTACTGCGTGAGGCTACCTTCTACGTAGTAGCTGTGCCAACGCCTATTGATGAGCACGCCCAGCCTGATTTGAAGCCCCTCCTTGGCGCTTCCCGCTCGGTAGGCAAAGTGCTGAAAAAAGGCGACTACGTTGTGTTTGAAAGCACCGTCTATCCCGGCTGCACGGAGGAGGACTGCATTCCCGTAATGGAAGAGCTGTCGGGCTTGAAGTTCCCCGAAGACTTCAAAGTAGGTTACTCACCTGAGCGCATCAACCCCGGCGACAAAGAGCATACGCTTTCTAGCATTGTGAAGGTAGTAGCAGGCTGCGACGGCGAATCGCTGGAAGAAATTGCCAAAACCTACGAGCTGGTAGTAAAAGCGGGCGTGCACCGTGCTAGCAGCATCAAAGTGGCCGAGGCTGCTAAGATCATCGAAAACACCCAGCGCGACGTGAATATTGCGTTGATGAACGAGCTGTCGATGATTTTTGACCGCATGAACATCAATACCTACGAAGTACTGGAAGCAGCTGGTACCAAGTGGAATTTCCTGAAGTTCTCGCCCGGCTTGGTAGGGGGGCACTGCATCGGGGTAGATCCTTACTATTTGACCTACAAGGCCAAAGAACTCGGGTATGATGCGAAAGTAATTCTGTCGGGGCGGACCACCAACGACAACATGGGTGCCTACATCGCGCGCAAGACGGTGCAGACCATGATTAAGCAGGGGAAAGACGTCGCTAAAAGCCGCGTATTGGTGATGGGTGCTACGTTCAAAGAGAACGTGGAAGATATCCGCAACTCGAAAGTGGCAGACGTAATCCAGGAGCTGAAAAACTTCTCTGTTAATGTGGATATCATCGATCCGCACGCTGACTCGGAGGAACTGCACCATGAGTACGGATTCCGCCTCACACCGGAAAACGAAGTGCGTACCGATTACGATGCTATTATTGTAGCCGTTAGCCACCAGCCCTACCTAGAGTTGGATGAGGCGTACTTTAAGTCCATCACTAACCAGCCAGCGGTTGTAGTTGACATTAAAGGCTTGTTCCGCAACAAGATAGAGGACCTCGTTTACTGGAGCCTGTAAGGTAAAGTGGTGAGTTGCTGGTCTGATAAATTGTTGTGCTAATGACCTCTTCTCACTTCTACTTTCGCAAGCCATCAGCTCACCACTTCACATTTAGCATCTATGGATCGGACAAAAATACTGGTAACGGGTGGTGCGGGCTATATTGGCTCCCATGCAGTTGTGGAGCTTTACAATGCTGGATATCAACCAATCATCGTTGATAACTTCAGCAATTCGCAGGAATCGGCACTAGTAGGAATCGAACAGATTCTGGGCGTGAAGGTGCCTGCCCACCGCATTGATTGCAACGACGCCGAAGCGCTTCGCGCGGTATTCGCCGAAGAGGGCAAATTGCGCGGCGTTATCCACTTCGCGGCCTATAAAGCAGTAGGGGAGTCGATGGGAAAACCCCTCGAATACTACCAGAATAACGTTGGTTCGTTGCTGACGCTCCTACAGGTAATGCGCGAGTTTGGCGTGGAAGCACTGGTGTTTTCATCATCGTGTACCGTATATGGCGTGCCCGATGCGTTACCCGTTACGGAACTTACGCCCACCAAAAAGGCCAACTCTCCCTACGGTGCTACCAAGCAGATGTGTGAAGATATCCTGCGGGATGTAGCAGCGGCACCCGAGGCCAGCTTGCGCACAATTCTGTTGCGATACTTCAATCCTATTGGGGCGCACGAATCTGCCCTTATCGGGGAACTGCCTTTGGGCGTGCCCCAGAACCTGATTCCGTACGTGACTCAAACAGCGGCTGGTATCCGGGAGCAACTCACAATTCACGGCGACACGTACGATACCCCCGATGGCACCAATATCCGGGACTATGTGCACGTGGTGGATTTGGCCAAAGCGCACGTAGTGGCTGTAGAGCGCCTCTTAGATGCCAAAGGCGAGAAGGTGGATACCTTCAACGTTGGTACCGGCCGCGGCAACTCGGTTTTGGAAGTAGTGCAGGCCTTTGAGCGTGCCACAGGAGAGAAACTAAACTACAAAATTGGGCCACCGCGTCCGGGTGATGTTCCTGCTATCTATGCCGATGTAACGAAGTCCGTGCAGGAGTTGGGTTTCAGCACGAGCACGTCTTTGGAAGACTCACTGGCCAGCGCCTGGAAATGGCAACAAGCATTGATGAGCTAACTCGTTGTTCAGTAGGTAACAACGCTCAGCACATCTTTACATCTGTACTGTAAAAACGTCATGAAAATAATCATCACCGGCGGGGCCGGCTTCATTGGGTCGCACGTGGTGCGCCTGTTTGTAACGAAGTATCCAGAGTATCAGATTCTGAACCTGGATGCCCTCACCTACGCTGGCAACCTCGAAAACCTACGCGACATTGAATCGGCGCCCAACTACCGGTTGGTGAAAGGAGATATTACCGACCAAGCCTTCGTCGACCATCTTTTTGCTACTGAAGAACCAGATGCGGTGATTCACCTAGCTGCTGAGTCGCACGTAGACCGCTCTATCACCGATCCGCTAGCCTTCGTTAAGACGAACGTGCTGGGTACGGTGCACCTGCTGAATGCGGCCAAAAACCTGTGGAAGCCGCTGGGCTATGAAGGCAAAACCTTCTACCACGTTTCTACCGATGAAGTGTACGGTTCTCTGGACTTCGGCCCGGAAATGTTTACGGAGAGCACCTCCTACGACCCTCGGTCGCCCTACTCGGCATCCAAGGCTTCTTCTGACCACTTCGTACGGGCTTGGCACCACACGTATGGTCTGCCAGTAAAGCTGAGTAACTGCTCTAACAACTACGGCCCGAACCACTTTCCTGAGAAGCTAATTCCGCTGGCTATTCACCGAATTCGTACCAACCAACCGGTACCAGTGTACGGCAAGGGCGAGAACGTACGCGACTGGCTGTTCGTGAAAGACCATGCCACCGCTATCGATGCCGTTTTCCACAAGGGCACCTTGGGCGAAACGTACAACATTGGCGGGGTGAATGAGTGGAAAAACCTAGACCTCATCCACTTGCTTTGCGATACGCTGGATGAGAAAACGGGTAAGGAAAAAGGTACCTCCCGTCAACTCATCACCTTCGTAACCGACCGCGCTGGCCACGATCTGCGCTACGCCATCGACTCAAGCAAAATTATGCAGGAGTTGGGCTGGAAGCCCAGCGTAACTTTTGAAGAAGGCCTTTCTCAGACTGTAGACTGGTACTTAGAAAATCAAGAGTGGCTAGAGCACGTGACCAGCGGAGCCTACCAAAGCTACTATCAGCAGCAATACGCTACCCGTTAATATGCTACTAGGGCTTCTACTCCTGGGCAGCATCACTGCGCAGGAGCAGAAGCACCATGGGTAAAAATCATCAAATTCTCAGCTCAACACTACCGTGTACGAAACCCCTTTTCACGACCAGCCACTCGATAACTTGGCATTCCTAGTTACGGGTGGAGCCGGTTTCATTGGCTCTAACCTGGTTGAATATCTGCTGAAGTACGGCGCCAAGGAAGTTCGGGTGTTGGATAACTATTCGAATGGCTTCCGCAAGAATGTAGCTCTGTTCGAGAGCAACCCGGCTCTGCGCGTTATCGAAGGTGATATCCGGGACCGGCAAACGTGCATTGATGCCTGCCAAGGTATTGATGTTGTACTGCATCAGGCTGCGCTAGGCTCTGTACCCCGCTCCATCAATGACCCCATTACAAGCAACGACGTAAACGTAGGTGGCTTTGTAAATATGTTGGTGGGGGCCAAGGAGGCGGGCGTAAAGCGCTTTGTATACGCCGCTTCTTCTTCTACTTATGGCGACCACAAGGCGCTGCCAAAAGTAGAAGACCGTATTGGCAAGCCTCTCTCGCCCTACGCCGTTACCAAATACGCCAATGAACTGTATGCTGACGTATTTGGCAAGACGTACGGAATGGAAATCATCGGGCTGCGTTACTTCAACATCTTTGGGCCTCGCCAAGATCCAAATGGTGCTTATGCCGCCGTTATTCCGTTGTTTATTGATGCGGTATTAGAAGGCAAGCCTCCACGCATGAATGGTGACGGTGGACAAACCCGCGACTTTACCTTCGTAGAGAACTGCGTGCAGGCCAACATCAAAGCCGCCCTAGTGCAGAGCCCCGAGGCCGTGAATCAGGTGTACAACATTGCCGTGGCCGACCGCACGTCACTCAACGATTTGTTCAACATCCTGAAAGAAGAAGCTGGTTCGTCTATTACCCCTGAGTACGGCCCTGACCGCCCCGGTGACATCCGCGACTCCTTGGCCGATATCAGCAAGGCAAACAACCTGCTTGGCTATAACCCGCAGATCCGCATTCGGGAAGGGCTGCAAAAAACGCTGGCTTGGTTTAAGGAAAACCAGGCTTTCATTGCGGAGCGCAATTAATTCTGCTTTGCCTGCTCCATTATGCACGGAGAAAGGATAGCTGCTACCAAGCATATGGTGGCAGTAGCTTAGCGTAATAACACGAGTTTTTGTAGTGCCCAGGTTGACAGCTTTCTAAGAACCAAGATTAAGCTCCTATATGAAAGGTATCATCCTCGCCGGCGGCTCCGGCACCCGACTGCACCCTCTGACGTTAGCTGTGTCTAAGCAGCTCATGCCCGTGTACGACAAGCCGATGATTTATTATCCCTTGTCGATTTTGATGATGGCCGGAATTAAGGACATTCTCATCATCACGACGCCGCATGACCAAGATCAATTCCGGAAGCTACTTGGCGACGGAAAGAACTTGGGCTGCAATTTCCAATATGTAGTGCAGGAGGTTCCCAATGGTCTAGCGCAAGCATTCGTGCTTGGTGCCGACTTCATTGGCGACGACAAAGTAGCGTTAGTGCTCGGCGATAATATCTTCCACGGCGAAGGCATGGAAGAATTGCTGAAAGCCAATAATAGCCCTGATGGTGGGGTGGTGTACGCCTATCACGTGCACGACCCAGAGCGTTACGGTGTGGTAGAGTTCGATGCGAACAACACGGCCCTCAGCATTGAAGAGAAGCCCAAGCATCCAAAAAGCAACTACGCTGTGCCTGGTCTATATTTCTACGATAATGATGTGGTAGAAATTGCTCGTAACCTGAAGCCTAGCCCTCGCGGTGAGTACGAAATCACCGACGTAAACCAGGAATATCTGCGGCGTGGTAAGCTCAAAGTAGGCATCTTAGGCCGCGGTACAGCGTGGCTTGACACGGGTACGTTCGAGAGCTTGATGCAAGCTGGCGAGTTTGTACGAGTGATTGAGCAGCGTCAGGGCCTGAAAGTTGGTTCCATTGAAGAAATAGCCTACCGTCAAGGATTCATTGATGCTGACCAGCTGCGCAAGATTGCGGAGCCCCTGCGCAAGAGCGGCTACGGCGACTATCTGCTTCACCTACCAGAACAGTTAGTAGTAAAAAGCTAACGAAACACTGGCTCAGTTTAAGAAAGGTCCTCCGTGCTGCTACTTGTCAGCATAGGGGGCCTTTCCTTTTTGGGTAACTCCTAAAACAAGATGCCGGCTAGCAAGGCTGCCCCCACAATTAGGTACGATGGAATCTTCTCCCAGAGTAGTACGAGAAAGGTAACGGCAATGAGCACAAGGTTCACGGGCGTATCGGGCAAAGGATGATACAGCAGAAAAGTAGCTGCGCACACCAGCCCCGCCGACACAGCGTTAATTCCTTCTAGCGAAGCCTTTACTACCCGGTAGCGCTTAAGTTGGTCCCAGAACCGAATCAGGAAAAAGATAAGCAAGGTGCCTGGCATAAAAATGCCTGCTGCACCTACCAAGGCTCCCAAAATCTGCCCATCGAAGCCGCTACCGTCGCGGCGCATGGCTAGGGCACCAATGTAGGCCGCAAACGAAAAATTAGGGCCGGGTAGCGCTTGAGTAAGACCATAGCCCGACAAAAACTCTTCGGCGCTGAGGTAGTTCTTAAACTCTACAAACTCTGTGTAGAACAGCGGCGCCAATACCTGGCCGCCTCCGAATACAAGGCTACCGTTGCGGTAGAAGTTTTCGAATAGCCGTACCGGCAATAGTTTCGTGTAGGAGCCAAGCAGCGCTGCTCCCACGAATATTCCTAGCCACAGGGCAAAGTTGGCCCACTCAATCCGCAACGGGATTTTATCTTCCTGAGGAATTTTGCGGTAGCGGAAGGTGGTAACTAAGCCCCCAGCCAGCAGCAGTATAGGCATAAGCCACGGTAGCTGAAAGCGGTACACCAGCATGGCTGCCACAACCATGAGCGCTACGGAAGTCTTAGTGTGAATAACCTTCTCCGCAATCTTGTAAGCAGAATAGGCCACAAACCCTACTGCCACAGGCTGCACATACTGCACTAGCCGTGCAACTAGGTCTTTGTCTAAGTAGCTGATCGTGAGACCTGCCACCGTCATGAAGGTCACGGCAGGTAGCATCCATACTAATAGAGTAAGGTAGGCCAGGTTGGGGCCGCCCAGCCGAAAGCCAATTGCCGTAATGGTTTGGGTAGAAGTGGGGCCCGGCAAAATCTGACACAGAGCAGTCAGCTCCAGTAACTCGGCCGCTGATAAGTAGCGGCGCTTGTCAACGAGGAGGCGCAGCATCATGGCCATGTGCGCCTGGGGACCACCAAAGGCCGTGAGGCCCAGGGTAGCAGCGTCCTTAAGAAAGATAAGGTTACGCCCGCGCCGAACCCGTTCCGGCGGACGAACGGGTGGCAGCTGAGTAGAAGGTGGGGTATTTGGGAGGGGCAAAGACAAGCGCGACAAGCAGGGTATCAAACAAATAAGCAGAAACCACCCGAAAAAACAACCGGCCCCGGCTGCTACTGGGCAGTCGGGGCCGGCGTGAAAACGAGGGAACGGGCAGGTGCGCGTGGAAGTACGTAAGGTTCCGATGAGTCAGGCGCGGGCACCTACGGCCAGGGGACTATTTTTTCTTTAGTCCCAGCTCAATTAGGCGCTCATTCAGGAATTCACCGGCAGTAATGTCGGCTTCCTTTTTCGGGTTTTCATCGGTAACGCAGTTCTCCAAAGCCGCCAGGCTCATTTCGGAGCGAGGGTGCATAAAGAACGGGATGCTGTAGCGGGAAGAGTTCATCCGCTCGCGGGGTGGGTTCACTACGCGGTGAATGGTGCTCTTCAATACGCCATTGGTGAGACGCTGGAGCATATCGCCCACGTTCACCACAATTTGGTCCGGCAGCGCCGTGATGGGAATCCACTTCCCGTCGCGACGCTTCACCTGCAGGCCATCAGCCGAGGCCCCCATCAGCAGCGTAATCAGATTGATGTCGCCGTGCTCAGCAGCCCGTACGGCGTCAGCAGGTACACTGTCGGGGTTCTCGATGGGGTAGTAGTGGATGGGGCGCAGGATGCTGTTGCCGTTGCGAACTTTGTCGTCGAAGTAGTTCTCCGGCAATTCCAAGTACAAAGCAATAGCACGTAGCACGTCTTTACCGGCCGCTTCGAGGGTGCGGTAGGTAGTAAGGGAGGTATCAGCAAAGCTGCCTACTTCCGAAGGCCAAATGTTGGCGGGGTACTCGGCACCAATAGGGTCGGAAGCGTCGTCCACTTCCTGGCCTACATGGTAGAACTCCTTTAAGTCGCCAGTGTTACGGCCCTTGGCGTGTTCCTTGCCCTTGCTCACATAGCCACGTTGGCCAGCTAACTCAGGCTTTTCGTACTGCTGCTTTACATCGTCAGGCAGTGCAAAAAAAGATTTCACGTCAGCGTAGAGCTTATCAGTTTGCTCTGCGTTCAGACCGTGATTTTTGAGAGCAATGAAGCCGATGTTTTGATAGGCTTCACCCAATTGTTGTACAAAGCGGGCTTTGCGCTCCGGGTCGCCGGAACGGAAATCGGCCAGGTCGAGAGAGGGAATTTCCTCTAGCAGTTTTTCTTCCATAGGGGAGAAACAATAGACTTTTGGGCGAACCTTACGTGGAGCAAAGGTACTCAAAAAGCGCCACCTTTCCTGGCAAGCCGCCTGGGCATCATCGTTCAAAATACGGTGCAAATTCCCCCTGTCCAGCGCGTAGACAACCGACTAGCATTCGAATAATGAGTATAGTAAAAGTAAGATTAGCTACTTGTTATGGCGCTACTACTACTACTACGGGTGTCTACTTTAGAGTAAAGTACCTCTCTAGCGTTGGCTACCTAGTGTGCCATTGCGTAATAGCTTTTCGCGCTACGCGCTGCGTATATCCTGACTAGGCGATAGTGCTTGCACACCAATCTGGGCGGTAGTCTCCCGGAGGGTTCGATTTTCTCACGCTGCATATGAATAGAATTCTATACTCGCTGTACGCCCTTGCTTTTCTAAGTTTAGTAGCTTGCGACGTAAGCCGCTGGCAGGCAGAAAATAACCCGCTGGCTACGGCGGAGGCCAATGCGGAAGCTACTTCTCTGGACCAGAATGGTATTCGTCTTACGCCCATTACTGACTTGCCGGGACAGCCTGCCGCGCTGCTAACTTTGAAAAATCGAGCATCGGGTGCGCCTGCCCCTCCGGGTGGTGCAGTACCCTTTGCATATGAGGTAACCAACTTTGCGTTGCCGAAAAGTGGGACCAGCTCGGTGGCCCGCAAGGCCGAAGTTTCGGATGGTCAGCATGTGCGTACCATCATCGACAATCAGCTTGTTTACAACCATAGTACCCCTGTCTTTGCCCTGCCGCTAGCAGCGGGGCCACACGTAGTATTGACTTTCTTGGAGGACGATGCCCACGTCAGCCTGAAGCACCAAGGCGCCTATGTCTTGCACTCTATTGGGATGAGCGAGGGAACTCGTGGAACGTTTGATGCAAGTGCACCGCATCTGTTTCACAGCCACCCACTAGGGGTATACAGTGGGAAAGATGCTGAAAATGTAGTGCTAGACTTTTACCTCGTCAATACTTCCTTATCGGAAAAGGGGAATAAGGTGCGTGCTACCCTCAACGGAACCGAGTTTCTGCTCAACGACTGGGTGCCGTACCGCATCGAAGGCTTGGCCCCGGGCGAGAATACAATCAAGCTGGAGCTGATAGACGAGCGGGGAAATCAGATTGTAGGGCCGTACAACGCAGAAACCCGCACATTCAATCTGGAACCATAGTCCAATAAATAGATGCAGTACAGATTCTGGATTTATGCAAAGTCTGTCACGTCAGCTTGCATACAGTACACGGTCAATAAAATATCGATGTTATTTTTCCGTTAGGAAAATAGCAAGCTGGTGTGAGAAAAGTAACGTGCTGATTACTAAAAGTAAGGCTCGGATTTATACAAAGTACTACTGCTTTGTAGCGGCTCGGCAGGCTGTAACTGAGCTGTAGGCCCTAATAAGCCAGGAAAAAGTACAGTTCGGGTCAATATTTTCTGCTTGCCCAGGAAGTGTGCGTACTTTTGGCCCGTCTTTCGCATCAGGTTGCAACTTACCGGGGAGGTAGGACGTCTTAAGAGATTCTATACCAGTACGTCGCCAGAGAAGTAGACTACCGAAAGCATTTGAATTTGCCCTTGACCATATGAGCATCCGAAAAATACTGTTGTCGGCGGGATTGTCAGTGGGAATAAGCGTGGTAGCACAAGCCCAACATGCAGTGTGGGCGGGTAAAGTAGTAGCTGTTTCTTCCCAAAAAGCCGAAGGGAAGGAAGCCTTTTCGCCGGAGAAAGTGCTAGGTGAGCCCAACGCACTGCCGCTAGGACAGGCAAGCAACGAAGCGTGGATTCCTAAAAAAGAAGGTACCAACGAGTTTATCGAGATTCGATTTGGTAAATCGTTGATAGCCAAACAGGTGACCGTGGTGGAGAATTTCAACCCCGGCTCGGTCACCAAAATTGAGTTGGTGGATACTCGCGGGCAGAAACACCAGGTGTACGAAAACACCAGCCCCGGACCTCTTCCCGAAACGTTTCGAGCACTACAAGCTACTTTTGCGCCGGGTACCTACCGTACCATTGGGGTAATCGTGACGATGAATACTAAGGCAGTGAATGGAGTCAACCAAATTGACGCTATTGGTATTGCTGACGTGGGCGAAACGATGGTGAAAAAGGAGTTTCAGGCCCCCAAGGATGCCGTAAGCTTCGACTCATCCATGGTAAACCTGGGAGCTAACGTCAATTCTAAGTACGTTGATACCCACCCGGTTATTTCACCAGATGGCCGGACGCTGTTTTTTGCTCGCCAGGAAAGCCCGCAGAACATAGGCGGCGGCAAAGACGGCCAAGACGTGTGGTACTCCACCATACAGAACGCGCAGAAAAAAACTTGGAACCCCGCCAAGAATATTGGTGGCCCCATTAACACTCCCGGCCCGAATGGATTGGCCTCCGTATCGTCGGACGGAAATACGGCCTTGCTAATCAACGTGTACAAACCCGATGGTACTCTTGATCCGAAAGGGCTAAGCCTGTCGCGGCGCACGAAGACTGGTTGGAGCCAGCCCGAGAAAGTAGAAATTGATGATTTCTACAACGATGATCAGGAAAACGTTGATTACTACCTCGGTACATCGGGGAAAGTGCTGCTGATGGCCGTAGACCGCAAAGACGGGCAGGGCCAGCAGGATATTTTCGTGAGTTTCCGCAAGGAGGATGGCCAGACGTGGACCAAGCCTCGCAACCTTGGTTCTACTATCAACACCAAAAAGCCGGAGTTTGCCCCCTTCCTGGCTGCCGATGGTAAGACGTTGTACTTCGCTTCGGAAGGCTGGGGCGGCTATGGTAAAAGCGACATTTTCTATAGCAAGCGCCTCGACGACAGCTGGACCAACTGGACCAAACCCCGGAATTTGGGCTCCACCGTTAACTCACCTGACTTCGATGCCTATTATGTAGTGTCGGCCGCAGGGGAGGATGCCTACCTGGTGTCGGCCCGCAAAGGTATTGATGGGTCTAAGGACATCTTCCGCATCAACCTCAAGCCTACCTTCCGGCCGGAAGTGGTAACGCTGGTGCGCGGCCGCGTGCTAGATGCGGCCACTAAAAAGCCAATTGCCTCCACCATTCGCTACGAAAACCTGCTGACGGGTGAGGAAATAGGAGTAGCTGAATCGAGCCCCGTAGATGGCAGCTATACCATTGTGCTGCCATCCGGCGCGCATTATGGTTACCGGGCCGACGCCAAGGACTACCTGGCTGAGTCGGACAACCTTGACGTAACGGACCGTCAAAAATATTCCGAAGTAAACCAAGACTTGTACCTGGTGCCCTTCGCCGTAGGTCAGACGATTAAGCTGAACAACATCTTCTTTGCGCAAAGCAAATACTACCTGCGCGAAACGTCTTACCCCGAGTTGCAGCGCCTAGTACGAACCCTGAAGGCCTACCCAGCGGTAGAAATCAAGATTGAAGGGCATACTGATAACCAAGGTGACGCCGCACTGAACCTAAAGCTGAGCCAAGACCGAGTAAACGAGGTGAAAAAATACCTGGTTAGCAAAGGTGTCAGTGGCAATCGGATTACGACGGAAGGCTTTGGCGACAAGAAGCCCATTGCTCCCAACGACCAGGAAGAAACGCGTAAGCTTAACCGCCGCGTAGAATTCCGAATCACGAAGAAGTAAGCTGCTGCCTCAGGCCTGTTGAACGTAAGTAGAATGCCTGAAAAAGGCCCGGCTCTGTACTAGAGCCGGGCCTTTTTATATGTCTTTGTCAGTAGATAACAGGGTAGCGACGTAGCAGCAAGTTAGCTCAGGCGGGTTTCGTCGCGGCCGGGCTTTGTGCTGCTGTTCTGGCCTCCCGGGTTTGCTATGGAGTCGCGCATGTCGGTATCTGATTGGATGTTACGCATCTTATAGTAATCCATGATGCCCAAGTTGCCGGATCGAAAAGCCTCGGCAATAGCTTTTGGAATTTCTGCTTCGGCATCAACCACGCGCGATTTTGCTTCCTGGGTCTTGGCCCGGTTTTCTTGCTCCATAGCTACTGCCATAGCTCGCCGTTCTTCCGCCCGGGCTTCGGCTACGCGCAAATCGGCAGAGGCTTGGTCAGTCTGCAGCTTCGCCCCAATGTTTTCGCCGATATCCACGTCAGCAATGTCAATGGACAAGATTTCGAAGGCTGTACCCGCATCCAGACCTTTGCTTAGCACCAGTTTCGAAATCTTATCGGGGTTTTCTAGCACCTCCTTATGAGAGCGGGAAGAACCAATGCTGGTGACAATGCCTTCGCCTACCCGGGCAAGAATGGTTTCTTCGCCGGCGCCGCCCACTAGCTGCGCAATGTTGGCTCGCACCGTTACGCGGGCCTTGGCAATCAGCTGGATGCCATCCTGAGCTACTGCCGCAACATTGGGCGTGTTAATCACTTTGGGGTTGACGGAGGTCGTGACAGCTTCGAATACGTCCCGACCGGCCAAGTCAATGGCCGTAGCCTGCTTGAAGGAGAGGGGAATGTTGGCCTTGTCGGCCGAAATCAGCGCCTTGATAACGCTAGGCACGTTGCCGCCCGCCAAATAATGCGTTTCTAGGTCGTTGGCAGTTAGCTCCAATCCGGCCTTGGTTGATGTAATCAGGGAGTTGACAATGAGGGACGGTGGCACCTTGCGAACCCGCATAAAGGCAAGCTGAAACAAGCTCACGCGCACTCCCGAAAATAGCGCCGTAATCCAGAGGCTTACAGGAAAAAAATACAGCAATACCAGCAGCACAATGCCACCAACGATAAGCGGGAGTAAGGGAAAGTTCATAAGGAAAGATAACGCACACGCGTGTGCAAGTAGAAGGACAGAGAAAAGGGAGCAGTAGCACAAGCTAGGGGCTACACCCAGCCAAGGCAGTTCACTAGAGTAGCAGGTTATACCACACGCTCCACCACAATCCGGTTATGCTCAATACCTAGCACCCGCACCTGGGCACCAGCAGCTATAAACTCACCCCGGGTAGTTACCTCGCGCCGGTCGGTAGCAAAGAGTACGGTGCCGGCCGGGCGAAGCGCCGATAAGGCCCGGCCAGTAGCGCCCAGCTCTACGTCGGGCTGACGGGCATCGCGCACTCGGCCATTGTTGACGCTAGTGAGGGCTACCTTATTGAGGTTTTTGGGTCGTAAGCCCACGTACACCAGAACTCCCACTGCTACCGCCGAGCCAGCTAGCATGAGGTGGCCTGTGGCGGAGCCTAAGTCGCGGTAACCAAACCAAATACCTGCTATCAGTAAGGCCAAACCGATCAGCCCAACAATAGTAGTACCGGGAATGAAGATAACCTCGGCGGCTAAAAACAGCAGGCCGAACACAAGTAGCAGCGCAATAGTAAGCCAGTCCATGGTGGAAAACAGTTGGTTGAGAAAAGATACGCAGAACCCCTCTGACCAGCCGAATATTGCCAGCAAGCTACTTGGGAGGATTAGCGGCCATAGCCGCAAAAACAACCACTTTGTGGCCCCTGCTCCGGGTGGCACTAGCAACTGGCAGCTTTGCTCTGTCGTTAAAACGATATGAGCCGAGCATTCGCCAAAGAAGATGATTCCCTTGAAGCCCCAATTATTCCGCCGCGGGCAGCCTTGCCCGTGGGTACGCCCAACTACGTAACTCCCCACGGGCTTGAGCAACTTCGGCAAGAACTCGTTGGTCTAGAGGCTGAGCGGGCCCAGGTAGAAGCCAACCGGGAAAACGAAGCGGACCGTACTCGCCTGCTAACGGTGCTTAACGGTCGGCTTAGCGCCCTCAATGCCCGGCTAGCTAGTGCCAAGGTGGTTGATCCACGTGGTCAAACAGCTCAGGAAGTACGGTTCGGTGCTACGGTACGCCTGCGCACCCGCCGCGGCGACAAACCTGGCTTGGAGCGGACGTTTACCCTGGTAGGGGTAGACGAAGCCGCCGTAGCGGAAGGCAAGGTAGCTTTTATTGCGCCTATTGCCCGCGCCGTGCAGGGTGCCCGCCTCGGTCAGGTTCTGACCATACGTGTGGGTGCCAAGGAAGAAGAGGTAGAGGTGCTGGAAATAAGCTATAAGGAATCATAAATTTGGTATTGCCAGTACTCCACACCCGTAGCAACCTCCTATGAAACAACGAGAAGTAACGGATAAGCATCACACCACCTGGACCTGCGTGCAGGCATACGCGGGCGTAGATAGCGCCGCGGCTACCGCCGCTACCGAGCGTAGTGCCGCTGCTGATGGTGGCGTGACAGTGGTGTGCACACCCACAGGCGGCGCTCAAACCGTGCGCCTAGAGCTGGCATCCGATTGGAATGATGCCCTTTCCGACGAAGAGTTGACGGCCGCTATTGCGAATGGATAGTAAAAGCACAAGGCCCTTCTACCTGGTAGAAGGGCCTTGTGTAAGAATAAGGGTGCCTGCACCCAAAAGAAATGGCAATTAGTATGCGCGGGCAAAGTATACGCGGCGCTTGCTGGGCTTGCCGGTTACCATGCACACACCATCTTCATCGGGCTCGTTGAGGGCGATGCACCGAATGGTAGCTTTGGTTTCTTCCTTGATGCGCTCTTCGGTTTCGGGAGTGCCATCCCAGTGAGCTACTACGAAGCCAGGGTTGCTATCGAGTACTTGCTTAAACTCCTCGTAGGAATCTACGCGGGTAGTGTGGGTTTCGCGGAAGCGCAGGGCCCGTTGGTAAATATTCTGCTGGATATCGGTCAGCAGCTGATCCACGCTATTGACGATGTCGGCCAGCGGAAGCGTCATTTTTTCCTTAGTGTCGCGTCGGGCTACTTCCACGGTGCCACCATCCAAGTCGCGCATGCCTACTGCAATACGCACGGGCACTCCTTTCAGCTCCCACTCGGCAAACTTGAACCCAGGACGCTCGGTGTCCCGGTCATCAATCTTCACGGAAATACCCCGCTGGATTAAGCCCATCTGCATGGGCCAAATGCGCTCCATCAACTCGTCGAGCTGGCCGGTCTTGTAAATAGGTACGATAACTACCTGGATAGGCGCCAGCTTGGGGGGGAGCACGAGACCTTCATCGTCGGAGTGAGCCATAATGAGGGCACCCATTAGGCGGGTGCTTACACCCCAGCTGGTGCCCCATACGTACTCTAGGCCCCCTTCTTTGTTGGCGAACTGCACGTCGAATGCTTTGGCGAAGTTCTGACCCAGGAAGTGGGAGGTGCCCGCCTGCAAGGCCTTGCCATCCTGCATTAGCCCTTCAATGCAGTAGGTGTCAAGGGCGCCGGCAAACCGCTCGTTGGCCGATTTTACTCCCTTCACGACGGGTAGCCCTATCCATTCCTCGGCAAACTGCGCGTATACTTCCAGCATCTGGCGGGTTTCGGCTACGGCTTCCTCGGCCGTGGCGTGGGCCGTGTGGCCTTCCTGCCAGAGAAACTCGGCGGTGCGCAAAAACAGACGCGTGCGCATTTCCCAGCGCACCACGTTTGCCCACTGGTTGATGAGCAGGGGCAGGTCGCGGTAGCTCTGAATCCAGTTTTTGTAGGTGCTCCAGATGATGGCCTCCGAGGTGGGGCGCACAATTAGCTCTTCCTCCAGCTTGGCATTGGGGTCCACGCGGAGTTTTCCTGGCTTATCAGGATCAGTTTGGAGGCGGTAGTGCGTTACTACAGCGCACTCTTTAGCAAAGCCTTCCGCATTTTGCTCCTCTGCTTCAAACAAGCTTTTAGGTACGAAAAGCGGGAAGTACGCGTTCTGGTGACCCGTACGCTTAAACATATCATCCAGCGTACGTTGCATCTTTTCCCAGATGGCATACCCATAGGGTTTGATGACCATACACCCGCGCACGGCCGAGTTTTCGGCTAGCCCCGCGCGCTTTACCAATTCGTTGTACCACAGGGAATAATCTTCGCTGCGCTTGGGCAAACTTTTGCTCATTTTCGGGGTATCTTTGAGTAGGCAGAACGGTTTTCTACTTGGTATAAGATTTGTCTTACAAAAAAGGGCACCGTTTCGGCACCAAATTACGTTATTAAATCCGGAGGAGTCGGCTACTATTGAGCTCTTCACTGCTGGGTTCCCGCACGTTCTTCCTCTTCCTGCCCATTCCTTCCGCATATGCAAGCCATGAGAAAATCCATCCACGCTGTATTGCCCGCTTTAGCCCTGCTCGCGTTGGGGGGCTGTGCTGGTACGTCGGTCCTGACGACTACCGAAAGCGACGGTATCTACTATTCCTCTAAAGACCGGACCATCATGCCGGCCTCCGTACCAACGGCTTCTACTATCCCCTATACTGGCGAAACAACTACTCCCGGCGACGTTACCAACCCCGACTATGTAGAGGGCAGCACTGCTAACAGCGCAGCCAGCACGGAGTATTACGATGATGACTACGGGTACGCCTCGCGCCTACGTCGCTTTCATTCTCCTTACCAAGGTTTGGGTTTAGGATACTACGACTTTGCTTACACCGACCCATTCTGGTACGGTGGCCCAGCCTATGCTATGTATCCGGGAGCATATTCGCCCTGGGGCTATGGTGGAGGCTACGGCTATGGCTACAGATCTTTCTACGACCCCTTCTACAGCCCGTACTGGGGCGGTTCAATGATAAGTATCAACATTGGACGGCCTTGGTACCGTCCGTGGGGGTATGGTGGGTATGGCTACGGCTACAACCCTTATGACTACTATGGCGGCTACGGTGGCTTTGGCTATGGTGGAGGCGGGTACTATAACGGCTTTGGACCAGGGTATTACAATGGGGGTAGCGTACGCAGCCGCGTGGTGTATGGGCCGCGTCGTGACGGTGCTACCAACGCCACTAATATCACCAGCAATGCTACCGGCGGCCGCGGCCGCGGCCGCGTTGAGCAGGGCGGCATTGTGCAGCCCGGCGGTGTAAATGGCACAGGCTTGTCTACGGATGGGGCCGTGGCTACCCCAGCACCCCAGCCGGCTCGGGGCCGCGGACGCAACCGCACGCTGGACCCAACTACTACTTCTGGAGTTACTTCGTCTGGTATAGCTGTTGATAACCCAAGCCAGCCCAATCCGAACTCTACTCCTGGCGGCCGTCGTTGGCAGGTGCTAGATCAGGCGGGTGCTGCTACTGGTTCGCAGCCCACTACGGCTCCTACCGATTATAACCAGCCTCGCCGGGGCCGGGGCAGTATGGGCGGTGCAGGCCAGTCTGGTCAGCAGTCGGGTACCTACCAGCCCACGCGTCGCCGGGCCGTAGCCGACCAACCTGTGCGTACGTATGAACAACCGACCCGCACGTATGAGCAGCCTGCGCGTAGCTACGAACAACCCTCACGGAGTTATTCCTCGCCTTCTAGCGGTGGCAACTTCGGTGGTGGTAGCAGCGGCGGGGGCGGCGGAGCGCGCGGCCGGGGCCGTGTGCAATAGTTAGTTACTTCCGAGCTGTTATCTATCCGCGTTATACATGGCCGGCCTACCTGGCCGGCCATGTGCACTTTCTCACCTTCCTTCCTGCAATGAAAAATCTGAAATGTGGGCTGAGCCTGGCGCTGCTAGGGTTAGCCAGCCACGCCTTTGCCCAAAGTGAAGTAGATGCGCTTCGCTATTCTCGCCTCCAGTTTGGAGGGCCTGCCCGAACTCAGGGCTTTGGTGGCGCTACCTCGGCTTTAGGGGCCAACTTGGGTAGCCTCGTCACTAACCCAGCGGGCCTGGGTCTTTATGTAAAATCGGACATTAGCTTTACTCCTGGCTACAGCCAAACAACGTCCAAAACGCAAACCGGCGCTGCCAATCTCTCCGACACTCGTTCGAGCTTAAATATTGGCAACTTCGGCATAGCCTTCACCAACCGGTTGCCCGACGATGACAACACTTCCGAGTGGCGTTCCGGTACGTTTGCCTTTGGAATTACTCGCCTGAACGACTTCAACCAGCGGTATCGGTACCGCAACACCACCACCGACAACCGTTCCTTATTCCAGCGGTTCCGGGAGCCCCGAGTTAGCTACGACGACATCGATAACGAGTTCCAGACGGGCTATACTTCCTTAGACGGGCTAGCCTATGGCACGTACTTATCGGAGTTTGTGGGAACCCCACCCAATGATGCCCTAGTACTTACCCCACGAAATGGGGAGATTGTGCAGGAAGAAACGGTGCAAACCAGTGGTGCGCAAACGCAATTTGACTTTGGCTATGGGGCCAGTTTCCGCGACAAACTATATATCGGTGGTGCCCTGGGTATCGTGAGCACGCGCTACAACGAAACGCGAGACTTTACCGAAACGGAAAACGACCCCTCAACGCCATTTACGAGCTTGTTGCGTCGCAACACGTTGGAAACGCAGGGTACCGGCGTCAACTTCCGCCTTGGGCTTATCTACCGGCCCACGGACATGGTACGGCTAGGTGCTTCCGTGCAGACGCCTACCTTCTCCAAGCTAACGGACTCGTACGGAGCCTCATTGCGTACCAACTTTAGCGAAGAACCTTTTCCGAACACGGGTACATCGAGAGCAGAAAGCACTGCTCCGGGAGAATATTCTTACAACCTCACGACACCCTTCCGCGCTACGGGTGGGGCAGCCGTCATACTAGGCAAGTACGGGTTCGTGACGGGCGACGTGGAATACGTGAACTACTCCCAGGCTCGTCTCAACGGCGACGGTTCCGACAGTGGCGCCGGAGTGTTTGACGTAGAAAATGAAGCCGTTAGCAACACCTACGGTTCGGCGGTAAACTTCCGCGGCGGGGTAGAAGGCCGTTTTGATGTGTTCCGGGTGCGGGCTGGCTTCGCTCACAACGGTGACCCCTTCAAAACGTCTACCTTCAACCGGGCGCAGAACTACTTTACTGGGGGCCTGGGGCTGTACCAGCGCAACGTGTACATAGATCTGGCTGGTGTATACAACACCGATGATAGCTACACTTCTGCCTATACTTTAGCAAGTGGTCTACAACCAGTAATCGGCGTTAAAACCAACCGCTTTACTACCTCTGTTACAGTCGGGGTCAACTTCTAACAGTTACCCAAACGGACTACACACAAACGGCTCCCAGTAGTGGGAGCCGTTTGTGTGTAGTCCGTTTGGTATCCTTACTTGGTCACAATAACCTGTAATGATATAGATGGAATTCCCGTGGTGTTGATGGCTGCAACCCGAAACAAACCGGTCTTATTTTCAGGAGTTTGAAAGGCCACTACTGTGTTGAGCTCCACGGGCGGGGTCCTGGTCACCGTAGGAGATGCCCCAGCGAAGGCAGCAGTTATCAGGGTTGGGGTAGTAAGCGCCTGAAACGCAGCATTATTGAGAGAAGTAAGTCGCAACTGAGTAGCTCTACGAGGAACCCACCGCGAGGAAAGCGTCAGGCCGGGGTCGGCGGGGGTAGCCAGCACCGGACCAGAACTAGCGCTACCAGGGTAGTAGATTAAGTCTACCAAGGCTTGATTCTCGGCGTTGGTGCGCACCATAAACTTGGGCATGGCTAGGCCTTCCCGGAGCGCCAAGAAGCTGCGCCGGCTGTTGTCCACAGTGGCAGGAGCTTGCAGTACTACTGAGTAGCTATGATAAAGGCTAAGCGAATCAACTCTAGTAAGACGAGCCTTGATGCTCCGAGCCCCTTGCTTCTTGTTGGCATCCGTAAATGTGTAGCTCCACGTTTCCAGGCCTGCCGTTGTGCGAGCAGAATGCACGCTCGTGAAGGCGAAATCAGAACGGGTAAAGGTGGAGTCGAGGTATACGAGCGTAGTTACACCCGGCTTTTCAGGGTCATACAGCGCATCGTAGATGAAGGGTGTGGGCTGAGGCGAATAGTTGAGCTCGATGCGTAAGTTGGTCAGCGGAGCGCTATCGTCTTCCTGTGCAGCGTACACCTTAGTTGTTACTGTGTCGGCAGGGACGGTGAGCCGCTGGTCAACGGTAGTGAAGCGAGAACTGCTAATTAGGTCCACACGCGGGCCCGACTCAAGGGAAGGCTCGCAGGCTGCCAAGGGCAACAGAAGCAGAAGAATAGAACGAAGGCGCATACTGCAGTAAAGGTCGGAAGAAGAAGGGAAGTTGCCTATTGCAAAGCATAACGGCAGGCGGCCCGGCTTTCATACGTGCTAAGTAAAAGCCGCGCTTTGGCAGGTGCAAGCGGGTAGGCGCGGGTGGGTGCAACCACCCGGCGGTGTTTGCTACTTTTACTTATACCTCCTTTTTCTTCTTTCCATGACGCTCCGCTCCTTTGGGCTTGCCTTGCTGCTGTCGGTGGCAAGCCCAGTAGTATTGCCGGCTACCTTGCCAGCCGCTTTTGCTCAGCAGAAATCCACCATTACGCTCGAAGACATCTGGCAAAAAGGCACCTTTCAGACCCGCTCCGTACCTGGGTTCAACTGGATGAAAGATGGCCGCTACTACTCTGCCCTTGATAAGGGCGACTTAGTACAGCACGATGTGACCACCGGCCAAGCAGTGCAAACGCTCGTGGCTGCCACCGACTTGAAACTGCCGGGCCAGAACCAGCTCTTACCCGTAGACGGCTACCGCTTCAATGCCGACGAAACCAAGGTGTTGTTCAGCACTGATACGGAGCCTATCTACCGGCGCTCTAGTAAGTCGTATTTCTTTGTGTATGACCGGGGTACCAAGCAGCTGACGCCCCTCAGTAAAACGGCTGGCAAGCAGCTCTACGCCACGTTTTCTCCCGATGGTAAGCACATTGCTTTCGTGCGCGACAACAACGTATTTGTAACCGACCTGGGTACCATGCGCGAAACCGCCGTGACAACGGATGGCGCTACGAACCGCATCATCAATGGCGGCACCGACTGGGTATACGAGGAGGAATTCTCGTTTGCGCAGGGCTTTCAATGGTCACCCGATTCGCGGCAGCTAGCGTACTACACCTTCGACGAAAGCCAGGTGCCCGAGTATAACATGCAGGAATGGGGCCCCCTTTACCCGCAGGACTACCGCTATAAGTACCCCAAAGCCGGAGAAAAAAACTCGGTGGTGGGCATCTCTACCTATGAGGTGGGCACCGCCAAAACCACGAGAATGGACGTGGGCGCCGAGACCAACCAATACATTCCGCGCATCCTCTGGACCCAGACGCCCAACTTGCTTAGCATTCAGCGCCTGAACCGCTTGCAGAATAAGCTGGAAATCTTGCACGCCGATGCGACCACCGGCAAAACCAGGGTAGTTCTAACCGATACGGACCCGGCCTACGTGGACGTGACCGACGACCTACGCTACCTCGAAGGTGGGAAGGAATTTCTGTTCACTAGTGAGAAAGACGGCTACCGCCATCTGTACCTGTATGCTATGAACGGCAAGTTGGTGCGCCAGCTTACAAAGGGTAACTGGGAAATCACCAACATCGACGGCTTCGACGAGAAGAAGGGCCTCGTATATTTCACCAGCACAGAGGCATCGCCCCTGCAGCGCCATCTCTACCGGGTTGATGTAAAAGGTAAGGGCAAAGTACGGCTCAGTGAAGCCGGCCCCGGTACCAACGCCGTGAACATGAGCTCCGATACGCGCTACTTCCTCAACTATCACTCGCAGGCTGGCGAGCCACAGGTAGTAAGCTTACGTAGCGGCCAAGATGGCAAGCTGGTGAAAGTGCTGGAAGACAATGCCGCACTGCGCCAGAAGCTGACAAACTTTACTTTCAGCAAGCTGGAGTTCATCAATTTCAAAACCGCTAGCGGGGTAGCCCTCAACGCGTCGGTGCTGAAGCCCGCCAATTTTGATCCAAGTAAAAAGTACCCCGTGCTCATGTACGTGTACGGCGGCCCTGGCTCCCAAACAGTAAAGGATGATCAGGGCGGTGGCATTGCCTTTACCAATTACCTCTGGCATCAACTGTTGGCCCAGCACGGCTACATTGTGGTGTCGGTAGATAACCGGGGTACAGGCGCGCGCGGGGCTGCATTCAAGAAAAGCACCTACGCTAACCTTGGTAAGCTAGAAACTATTGACCAGGGAGAAAGCGCCGCCTACCTAGCTACCCTGCCCTACGTTGACAAATCGCGCATTGGCATCTGGGGCTGGAGCTTCGGAGGCTATATGACCGCGCTGGCTATGACGAAGAATGCCGATATCTTCAAGATGGGTATTTCGGTGGCGCCAGTTACGAACTGGCGCTATTACGATACGGTGTACACAGAGCGGTTTCTGAAAACGCCTCAGGAAAATCCCCAGGGCTACGACGATAACTCTCCTGTGCAACACGCTGACAAGCTGAAAGGCAAACTGCTACTAGTGCACGGCACCGGCGACGACAACGTACACTTCCAAAACTCAGTAGCCTTTGTGGAAGCAATGGTGAAAGCCAACAAGGATTTCCAGACCCTGTACTACCCCAACCGCAACCACGGCATTTCGGGTGGCAACACGCGCCTACACCTGTACCGCCAGATGACGGACTACGTGTTGAAAAACCTATGATTCTGCTGCCACTAGCTACCAGCACAGCCACTTACGCGGCGGTAAGGCTGGTAGCTAGTGGTAATAGGATGGCTGGTTCTCCACAACTACATAGTCGTGGGTCTCCGTGGTGCTGCTCCGATGAAAGCGGATAGAAGTAATTTGTAGCCCGAGCAAGTAAGGGCTGCGAAATTGCTCGTAGAGGTCCGTTAGTATCTCGTGTAGCTCAGCAGTTTGGCTAGAAACCAGCCGCTTTACCTGCCGGGTGCCGACTATTTGTCCGCACTGCACTTCTGCCAGCGTAAGCTGACAACACACCATGTAGGGAAGCCCGCTTTTCATAGTCATCAGGAGGAAAGGATGGCAATGAGAACAATGCTTCAAAGCTAATAATATTAGCTTAAAATCCAATTAAGTTAGTATTAATTCGTTAGCCAGTTGCAGCCGTTTGGGCAGCAGAACTCGTTCTGGTAATTACCAGCCTAATCCTGCCCATCAGTTCACGACAGGGCTTGGGGTGGGGGCGAGCCACTACCTGCTGGCCTAGTTTTATCCTGTGGGAGGGGCACAAACTCCTTGTTATCATTAGGCGGTAGAATAATCCGGCCGGCTTGCCAATCGGCCTTTGCTTGCTCGATCCGCTCTCGTTTTGAGGATACAAAGTTCCACCAGATAAACCGCTCGCCGAGGGGTTCGCCCCCAAGGAGCATAAGGGTGCTAGCCTCACGGGCCACTAGTACCGGGTCGATGCCTGGGGTGAATACGAGTAGCTGTCCTGGTCCGTAGGTATGGCCGCTTACTTCTACCAGCCCCTTAGCCACGTAGGCACCCCGCTCGGGGTAGCCCTGGGGCAAGCCGAAGCGGGCACCCGGTTGCAGTACTACATGCAAATAGAACAAGGGCGAGTGGGTGCGTACCTCATTATGTAGCCCAAAGGCATTGCCAGCAATCAAGCGCATCCACACGCCTGGCTCGGTGAAAACAGGTAGCTTGTGGGTCTGATAGTTGGTGAAGGACGGAGCACATTCCTCATCAGCTTCGGGTAGGGCCACCCACGTCTGAAGCATTTCTAAGGCGCCACCAGCCAGCGTTGCAGGGTCCTCAAACCGCTCAGAATGAGCAATGCCGCTGCCTGCCGTCATCCAGTTTACCTCTCCGGGCCGAATAATTTGCTGTACGCCTAGGCTGTCGCGGTGGGTAACCTGCCCGCCAAATAGGTAGCTCACCGTGGACAAGCCAATGTGCGGGTGTGGCAGCACATCTAACGCCGAGAGTTGCTCGGGGGCCATATGTACGGGGCCAGCATGGTCCATAAAAATAAAAGGGCCTAGCATGCGCCGCAGTCGGTAAGGTAGAATTCGGCGAACCGCAAAGCCTGGGCTTAGGGCTGCCGGCCGGGCATCAATTACAAGGTCTAGCATAAGAACAGCGTAGAAACAAGAGGAACGGGTGCCTGCCGGGTTAAACAGCTGCGTTCTGGCTTGGCGAGCGAGTAGAAGCCCCTAAGACCACAGCAATGAGCGTCTAAAATAGAAGTATAGGCAATGAGTAGCGGCATAGCTATACTAAAATAGGTTTAACTCAACTATTTACTGGAAAAGCGTATCCTTGGGGCAGTAAAACGGACTTTTTTAGCGTAGAGCACGCGTATGCCAACGTTTACCCCAACTCGTTTCCTGCAGATAGGACTGCTAGGGATTCTTAGTACTGCCTGCCAGCAAGAGAAGCCAGCCCGTACGGAGCCAGCTACTAGCCCGGCCTTAGCCGATACGCTCAACCTGGATTCCCTGGCGCAGCCCGTGGCAACCCCCGTGCGGCGCGATTGGCACCGCGTAGAGCGGCCTACTAGCCGCAATGCTCCTTTAATAGTGTATCAGCGCGGCATCCACAAACCTGCGGCCTTCAATGCTGATGCCCCCCCCATGGAAGCCCGTCTACAGGACCTGACCCTGAAGGCCAGCGAATATTTTCAGATTGACCCGGCCCGGCCCGCCGAATTGCGTGGGCAGGATGGTACCATCGTGCGTATTCCGGCAGGCGCCCTTGTGGACCGGCAGCAACGCCCCGCTACCGGAACCGTGTGGATAGAGCTAAAGGAATGCTATTCCGTAGCGGACCTATTGCTGTCTAACCTCCTCACCGAAACCGAAACCGGCGTTGCGCTAGAGCTGGCAGGGGCCGTATTGGTGCGCGCTACCGCCGGAGGGCAACAGCTGGCCCTAGCTGCTGGGCGCGAAATGCAGGTAGAAATGGCGGAGGAAGCCCGGCGCGTGCAGCAGCTTTACTATGGGCAGGCTGCCCCCGCTACAGAGCCAGTTCGCTGGGCCGAGGCTCCTAGCAAAGAGGAGCCGGAGCAAAATGTGTACACCACAGCCGAGCAAATGCCCGGCTATGGCAATGGCCCCGCCGACCTCAACCGCCTCATTCGCTACCCACGCCAGGCGCAGGAGCGCCAAACACAAGGATTGGTATTGGCTTCGTTTGTGGTAGATGAAAGCGGGCGAATCACTAGCCCGCGCATTGTGCGGAGCCTTGGCGACGGGTGCGACCAAGAAGTGCTGCGCGTGTTACGCCAAACCTCTGGCCGCTGGAAGCCCGGCCGCCAGGGTGGACAAGCCGTAAAAGTGCGCATGACGCTGCCCATCCGCTTTTCCTTCCAAGAAGGGCGGGCTACTGCCGCCGATGAAATGCTTGCTACCACAGCCAGCGACGCCGAAGCCACGCTGCCCGGCTTCACCGACGTGACTGGTGGGCTATGGGTAGGGCAGTTGGGCTGGGTAGCGGTTGGGAAAGAGTGGCGCGGCCCTGCTTCACCTTACTACGTGCCCTTCGCCAGCGCCACCGAGCATACCACGTTGCGCGTTGTAGTGCCTGGCCGGCGGGTAGTACTAGCGGGCCAGCCCCAAGCTGGAGGCTATCAGTTTATGTCGGTGCCTTCTTTCACGAAGGTGGTCCTTCTGGGCATGCGCTATGAAAACGGCACGCCATTCGTCGCACGCCAGGACGTGCGCACCAGCAGCCCACCCGATTCGTTGCAATTTGCCGAAACTACCCTGGGCGATTTGGAAGCCACACTCGCCCGGTTCAACTAGTTGGTAGAGTATTTTTTAGAGCGTTTCGTGCGCTGTATAACCTTTTCTGGAATCCCCGTTGCATAGTACTCGGTGCAACGGGGATTTTTTGTTTCACACAGTGAAATGAGGCAATCAGAGAGTAAATATTACGCTCATCGAGAAACAGCCACCCTTGGCCAAAAACCAACAACATGAATTTAAATAAGCTAAGACGGGGTATGTAAATTTCGCTGATTGACTGTTGCCAGCTCCCTGCTCCACAACCACCTGTGCACTACTGTATGGTTCAACTCCTACTCCGCCTTTTTCTCCTTACACTTACTGTGCTTGGAGCCGCCCGCGGGTGGGCTCAAACCCCCGTATCAGCCCCTAACTCCCGACCGGTATCGGTCTATATCACAGCCCACCCCGATGACTGGCAGCTCTTTATGGGCTCTGATGCGTGCGATGATGTGCAGCGGCGCAACGCGAAAGTGGTTTTCATTTGCCTCACGGGTGGACAGGCCAATAAAGTAGATGATGCGTACTGGCAAAGCCGGGAAACCGCTTGCCAAGCTGCTATACAAAAAGCGGCTAACCTTACTACGGCTGCCAGCACAGTACCTATGCCAGCGCAAGAAAGCGTCAATGCCCATTCGGTGACAGTGGTGCGCTACCGGAGTACCGTTGCCTACTTTTTGCACTTACCCGATGGCAACCTTGATGGCAAAGGACAAAGCCGGGGCGGGTTCCAAAGCATGAAGTTACTTTTTAAGGCAGGGCGTCCTGTTGCCCCCTTAGATCATGGACCGGCCTACACTTCATGGAATGACTTAGTCGCGACTGTGCGGGCACTGTTGCAGCGCGAAGTAGGAAGCGCCAAGCTCGAAGTACATACTCCCCAGCCAAATGAGCGCTACAACCCCGGCGACCATTCTGACCACCGAATGGCAGGGGAACTGGCCCTGGCCGCCACAGCCCAAACGGAGTGCCGATACCAGTTGTATGTGGGGTACGACAGTAGCCGACGGCCCCTTAATCTGACGGCAACTCAAACCGAAAACCAGCGGGCTGTGTACCAGGCCTACAGCCAAAAGATGGCTGAGCAGGGCCAGCCAAGCTCCTGGGACGAAGCGCATCTACGCTTTATTGGCCGTCAGTACTCGTTTATTCGGCACTGCCCGGGAAATAGCCTCAACAGCGGTACCCCCGCCGCCCCCAGCACCTCTGCTTCGGGTACGAACCCAGATGAGCCAGTCGAGGTAGCCACGGGCATAGTATTGGAGCCGAGCTACCCCAATCCATTCAACGAGTCTAGCCTGCTGACGTACCGCTTGCCCACCGCCGCTGCCGTCTGGTTGCGCGTACTGGATAGTCAGGGCCGGGAGGTTGTGAGCCTATTGCGCGGAAGCCAACAGTCAGCCGGTAAGCACGAGCAATGGCTTGATGTTCATAGCTTTCCTGCTACAGGTTTGTACGTGGCAGAACTGCGCGTAGGTAGCCAGCACCGCATCTGCCGCCTCGAAATTATTCGCTGATTTTTCAGTTTTTGACGATGCATTTCCTGTTGACGGTACTTCGCCGCCGTCCTTCCCAGGCCGCTCTTTTGGGCGCGGCTTTGCTGCTTCAGTGTTTGCTGGTTTTTCGGGCCTTTGGCCTCCTGCTTACCGAGCCAGGCCAGCACCTGCTGGTTTCCGGCTTCGACGGAATGAAAAACTACTTCACCTTTCAAGCCTACGTGCAACAGCCCGCGGCCTACGGTATGCGGTGGTTTGGAATGATGAACTACCCCTTCGGCGACTACATTTTCTACACCGATAACACTCCCCTGCTCGCGTGGCTCGTCCGGCTATGGTCGCGCTACGTCTCTGATGTATCGCCTTGGGGAATTGACATCTACCATGTGCTGCTATTAGCAGGTATGTTGCTGAGTACGGGGCTGCTGGTAGCCATTCTGCGCCGCATACTGCACTACTGGGGGCTGATAGTGGTGTTTTCAGTTGTACTACCTTGGCTTAACCCCCAGCTAGGGCGTTTGCTGATGGGGCATTTCAACCTGTCGTATAGCTGGGTGATCTTGCTTGCCATTTGGGGGCTAATGCGCCTGTACGACCGCGCGGAGGCAGGACAACCCATCGGAAGGCTGGTAGCTGGTCTGACAACGGCCTTCACGCTTATTTCCTTTGTGCATCTGTATTATCTGCCGCAGTTAGCGCTGCTCACGGCTGCTTTCTTTGCCCTGTGGCTGCTTCCCAACGGCCGCTGGCGGCAGCAGCCACTGTTGCTGATGAGCACCGTGCTGACCTTAGCGCCCATGCTCCTAAGCGTTGGGTTCGTGCGCTTGGTAGACGCCTACTACTCTCTGCGACTAACAACCCCCACGGGTTTCAATACACCCGCGTGGAAGCTACAGGCGCTAGCGCTTATTCAGCCCTACGCATACCAAACTACACACTTCATCTTTGAGCCAACCAAACCGGTTTCAGAAGAGTCGCAGGCGTACTTAGGTGCCTTTGCCCTGTTCGGGCTCGTGGTTGCGCTTATTGGGTGGGTGTTTCGGCGGGCCCTGGTACGGCAATGGTGGCGGAGCTGGGGGCAACTCCCGCAACAGCGCCTACTTCTCCTGCTTGGGGTAGCGTCGTTGGCAGGCTTTTTTGCTTCGGTGGGCACGGTGTACGAAGTAGAGGACGGACAGTTTACGTGGCATAATTACCTGAGTGTCTTCTTCTACCTGCACAAGATTACGGGAGCCGCTGCTCATTTTCGTACGGTAGCTCGCTTCTGCTGGCCTTTCTTCTGGATGGTGAACCTACTGGTGGTAGCGGGGCTTGATTATTGGCTGCGCATTGGCCGGTGGACTGCTCGTTGGGTGGTGGTGGTGGCCCTGGTGTTACTTGCCCTCATCGACATGCGCGACACCATTAAGCACTACCGGCATAGCATCTTGCCCAACCCGCTCACCAATGTGCAAGCGCAACCGGAACTGGCGCCGCTGCTAGCGTCGCTTCGGCCCCACGACTACCAGGCTATTCTACCCGTGCCATTCTATCATGTGGGCAGTGAAGACATGGACCTAACGCTGGATGATGAT
This sequence comes from Hymenobacter mucosus, assembly GCF_900188255.1. GTDB lineage: Bacteria > Bacteroidota > Bacteroidia > Cytophagales > Hymenobacteraceae > Hymenobacter > Hymenobacter mucosus. The sequence continues at coordinate 79,936 of NZ_FZNS01000006.1, forward strand.
AACCGCCACTCCCTGCATAGCTACCAGCTAGCCCTGCGCACCAACCTGCCTTTAATGGCTACGAAACTTTCGCGTACGCCACCTGTGCATGCTAAGCTGCTGCGTAGTGTGTTTGACTCTGCTGGTCCGGCACCGGAACTACGTCGGCAGCTAGTAGCCAATGGCAAACCCGTACTCGTGCTCTACGACCAGAGCTACTATGACGGCACCGACTCGTTGGCCGCCCGGCAAACCAACCCGTACGCTCGTCAATTGGTGGAGGCAGGCGCTAGCTTTCCAACCAACCAGCACCTAACCCTGCTGGCCCAGTCAGGGAAGCTACACCTGTACCGGTGGGACGTACGCTAAAACGGTAAGCTGTTATTTGGTAGCAGGTTGCCTATAGTTTGATGGTAACATTCTGCGGCTCGGTAAAGAAACGCAACGCCTCAATTCCGCCTTCGCGACCCACCCCAGAACTCTTCATACCCCCAAAGGGTGTGCGTAAGTCGCGATGCAGCCACGCATTCACCCACACAATACCGCTGTGCAGAGCGTGTGCTACCCGGTGAGCGCGCTTCAAGTCCGTGGTCCAGATAGTGGCGGCTAATCCATACTCCGTGCCATTGGCCCACTGAATAACCTCCGCTTCGGAGTCGAAGGGAGTGAGTGTGACAACAGGACCAAAGATTTCCTCGCGGTTTACGCGGCAGTTGGGTGGTAAGCTCTCAAATACAGTAGGTTGCATGAAGTGTCCGCCAGCGCAGCGGCCCGGTAAGTACACCCGCTGTCCTCCAGCCAGCAAGCGGCCGCCCTCTTCATGAGCCAGTGCCACGTACCCAAGCACCTTTTGCAAGTGAGCTTCGCTGACCAAGGCTCCTTGTTGGCTAGCCGGGTCTTGCGGGTCGCCGACGGTTAAAGCGGCTACTCCCTGCAGAAAGGCCTGCTTGAATGCCTCATAAAGGGGCCGTTCGATGAAGATGCGGGAGCCACACAAGCAAATTTGCCCCTGATTGGCAAAGGAACTCCGTAGGCTGGTGCTCACGGCTTCTTCCAAGTTGCAGTCGGCAAAGACTAGGTTGGGATTCTTACCCCCTAGCTCCAAGGAAAGCTTTTTGAATAAGGGTGCCGCCGTGCGTGCTATGTGTTCCCCGGTCTTGGTGCCCCCCGTGAAGCTGATGGCCTTCACTGCTGGATGCTCCACCAGGGCTTGGCCCACCTTGGCGCCCGTACCATGCACAATGTTGAGCACCCCCGGCGGCAAGCCAGCTTCCTGACACAACTCGCTCAGGAGAAATGCAGTGTACGGTGTAACTTCCGATGGTTTGGCCACAACGCAGCACCCAGCGGCGAGAGCCGGAGCAATCTTCCATGTGAATAGGTAGAGCGGCAGGTTCCAAGGGGAAATGCACGCTACCACGCCTAGCGGGTGGCGCACCGTGTAGTTTAGCGCGATGCCCTCCTGGAAGTGGGTTTCAGATGAAAAATGCTGTGCCGCCGTACCAAAAAAAGCAAAGTTGCTGGCTGCTCGTGGGATATCGACGGTGCGGGCCAAGTGCACGGGCTTGCCGTTATCCTGGCTTTCTGCCGCAGCTAGTCGGTCCTGGTCACGCTCAATCAATTCCGCAATACGAACCAAAAGCCGGCCCCTTTCTTCAGCCGGGCGAGTGCGCCAAGCCGGTAGCGCTTCTTCTGCCGCCTGCACCGCTAGCGCTACATCCGCGGCGTCAGAGTCAGGCAAGTAGGCGTGGGGCTGACCCGTAGCCGGCTCAAGAGTAGGTAGGTAACAACCAGCACTGGGAGGCACCAGCCGGCCGTTGATATAATTCTGAAGCTGAATCATAGGGACTACATAGGACGAAGCCTAGCGTCCAGTAGCAGATGGTTCGCTGGTCGGCTCCGGCAGGTTAGAGTCTGACACAATATACAACGGCCGCTGCCGCACATTGGCAGATAGCCGCGCTAGATATTCACCAATGATACCCACAGCAATGAGTTGCACCCCACCTAGGAACAAGATGCTAATCATCAACGACGCCCACCCAGCCTCGTAGTTGTCCGTCGCAAAACGGGCATACAGGGTATAAATCATTACCAGGAAGGCAAGGCCAGATACCACAAACCCGCTAATGGTAGCTGCCTTTAAGGGCACGTCGGAGAAAGCCGTAATACCGTCCAGGGCTAACCGAAGCATCTTACGGTATGTATAGCCTGTGGCGCCGCCAGCCCGTTCTGCCCGGTCATATTCCACGTAGGTTTGGCGGTATCCAATCCAAGAAATCTGACCTCGGATAAACTTATTTTGCTCGGGCATCTGCCGTAAGGCGCGCACAACCTTCTCAGAAATGATGCGAAAGTCTCCCGTGTCAACTGGAATAGAAATGTGGGTAATGCTAGCCAGAATACGGTAGAACAGTTTGGCTGTGAACTTCTTAGCGGCACTTTCGCCTTGGCGGGAGCGGCGCTTTGCGTACACTACCTCGTAGCCTTCGTGTAGGCGCTGGTATAGTTGCGGAATCAGCTCCGGTGGGTCCTGCAAGTCAGCATCAATAATGACGACTGCCTCGCCTGTGGCACGGTCTAGGCCGGCCGTAACAGCAATTTGGTGCCCGAAATTGCGGCTAAAATCTACGTACCGGACCCGCGTATCGCGCACTATTAAGTGCTGAATTAGTACCAGCGACTTATCGCGTGAGCCATCGTTTACGAAAATGAATTCGTAGCCTCCTGGCAATAACATTCCATCAAGAACCCCACGTAGCCGCTCGTAGAGCGAGAGAATATTGGCTTCTTCGTTGTAGATGGGAATAACGACGGAAAGATCCACGGAGTGACAGAAAGCAGGGAAGAGCAGAAATGACTAAGCAGGCTTACGGGCCAGGGCAAATACACTCACGCCTACCGGTAGGTTTAAATGGCGCAGTATTCGGTTTTCTGTGCGCAATAGCGAAAGCAGAGAGGTATTCAGAAAGGCGGGGAGTAGCTGCAAGTCTCCTGATGGAGAAGGCTCCGTTCCCGGCAAAAGTTTACGTAGCAGCCGTACCAGGGCTACCGGTGCGAATAAGAGAGAGTTCCAGTACGACAAACGCTGTTGCTGTAGCCCGTTGTGAGCAATAGCGGTGGATAGCTGTTGGCTGGAATACCGCCGAAAATGCTGATTCACATCGTCGTGAGAGCTCCATAGAAACTGGAAAGCCGGCACGAAGACGATCAGCTGACCGCCGGGGCGTAGCACGCGCTTCCACTCTTGCAAGGCTTGATTCTCATTTTCAATGTGCTCCAGCACATCTGAGGCAATAACCAAGTCGAAGCTGGCGTCTGCAAATTCTAATTTAGCACCATCCATAACAGCAACGTGCTCAAAACCGCGCTGCTTGGCAAGCTGAACCCCCTGGGCACTAATGTCAATGCCCGTAAGATTAGTATAACCTGCTTGCCGCAAGGCCAACAATAGGGGTCCTCCGGAACAGCCAATTTCCAGAATGGAAGCTGATTTGGGTAGCTGCAGTTCCTGAATTAGCTGGAACACCATACCGCGCCGGGCCTGAAACCACCAGTGCCCCTCTTCAATCTGATGGTAAGTTGCTTCGTAATCGGAATGCACAGGGCTCAGGGGTAAAGAGTCATCAAGATAGTTGTGCAAAGATAGGTTTATGTCCGTTTTACACGATAGATAACCACTGCATCCTAGTTGCGCCCCTGAAGAGGCCAGGATTGGTTTGCCTCTCTATCTTCGTTACTTACTGTGCTGTGTGATGACTAATTGCCGAGATTTTTTGCTTGAGCTATACCAATGGGTAAGAGGCATGTGGCCTGCCATCGTGACTTTGCGAATGGGGCGAATGTGTTGGTTCTTGGTAAGCACCTTGTGGCCAGTACTGGGAATTGCACAAGTTGGCTCTTTCACTGCCCCTTTGCGCATTACCTCATTTACCGCCTTAGCTAATTACGCGGGCGAAACAGATGCACCAGCCGGCCAGCTTATTCGGCGCTATAACGCAGAGATGACCATACGTCGGCCGGGCCGTGTATTTCCTCATCCAGAGGGTAGTAGTGAAAGCCCAGCTTTATTCAACTGTCGCCTTACTATTGCAAACACTTCTGAGCGAGATACCTTGTTTTATGCGCTCTTCTATCAAAATGAGAGCTACGCATTTGAGCCTGGCCATCCTCGGGATGATGAAAATTTCTACGGCACGTGGGGCTACGATGAAGGTAAGCAGCCAGGGTTTCGGAAGATAGCAGTACCTCGTAGGGCGGGAGGTACTACGCTTCAGGCGGGTGTGCGTCTGCGAGGAAACCCTAGAAATGAGAGCCTGTTCATGGATGCGCCAGCAGGCTCTAGGCCACTACCCGATGGGCCGGATGATGAAAACCTCTATGGTCGGTGGAAAAGGCCCCCCCGTATGGGCCGTTACCGATTTATGCTGGTCGTCACTACTGATACCTCCGAGATTGATTTCTATGCTCGCGACTGTCATCGCCGACGGTCGGATGGCCATTATCTCAACCCGTTTACGTACTTCTTAGGCCGCTCCTTTGCTCATACAGTTGTGCAAGTTGCCGATGAGCAACTGCAGATATACATGCGCCCGCCCAAGTTAGGGGCTCCTCTACCGGCCCGAGACTGGCGTATGCCAGCCACGGCGGAACAGATGGAAGCTAGTTTTCGGTACAGCAGTTTTGGTGGAGCCAAAATGCCAAACGTGCCAGTGGTAGCTGATGTCAACAATAACTCCTTTACACCGGCTGCTTACAATCGGCTGAAGCACCAGTTTGATCCTACTACTTTGCCAGTGGTAACTGTGGGTGACGATGGCCCAACGGCATCAGTAGCCGACTCAGGTCGTATTCAGCTTATTAATCCGGCTGCTGACCCGGCAGATCCGCATAAGTATGATGCTTCTGTGCGGACGCTCTTCGGGTTTACGTACGGACGGTTTCGGGCCCGCATTCGGTTTCCTCAAATAGTTAATTCAGCTGGCGTTTGGAATGGAATAAGCCCTGCATTCTGGCTGTTCTCAGCGGCTGGTGAACCTTGGAATTCGCTGAATCGGGACTACCGTGGCGGTTTTTGTACCGATGACGAACGTGCCTTCTTTTCCGAAATCGACATAGAAATATTTAAGGCTCAGTGCATACGTTACCGCAACTATCGCAACGATGGGTACGAAGGCCGGGCCCGTCACCGCCGGCGGTGGCTGCGTGAAGGAGGCGCTTTTCAAGACGAAAGCTGTGATTCTATCGTCATCGGCTGCAACAACTTCGACTACATGCGCCAGGATATTCCTCATCTCGTAAATGGCGCCGCCGCAACGCCACCTTGTGGCGCTAATGGCAACGACGAGCCGATTGTATACGAAGGCAAGACCTATCGGCTTCATCGTGATGGGGCCAGTACTGCTCTTTCGACCCGCGTGGTACTCAGTTCAACGGAGCTGTTCTCACCCCACGACACATGGTATGAAATAGAATGGCGCCCTACCGAAATCATCTGGCGCATAGGCCCTGACGAAAATCACTTACGCGTTATTGCTTATATGTCAGACCAGTATACGGTGGTGCCCAATACCCTTATGCATGTTATTCTGGCTCAGCATTGGCTACCTACCAACGACTACCATCCTTACTTTCAGGAGAACATTCCGTATCCGGCCTTTCCTATCCGAGGTGAAATTCTGGAATTCTCGGTGGAGTAAGGTGGGTGCATTGGCTTTATATGAGCCTTGGCTAGGTGGTAGAAAGTGCATGTAGTTCATAGGCAGACTACCTACCTTTGCTAGACTTACAAACTGTATCTATCACTCCTCTACATGAAAAAAATTGCTGTTTTGCTCGGTTTGGCCTTCCTAGGCGCCTGCTCATCGGATGATACATCAGCCGTTGCTTCCGACAGCAAAACGATTACTGCCAATGACTTCGAGTCGCTTGCTGGTTGGAACAATGACCCTGCCACGTTAGATAAGGGGCACGCGCATTCGGGACAGTATGCCATCAAAGTAGACAAGGACCATGAGTTCAGCACTACGTTTGATATGGCGCTTGGCCTAGCTACTCCCGCGAAAATTAAGACGGTTCACTTAGAAGCTTGGGCGTATTTGCCCAGCAATAAGGCAACCGGAATGCTAGGCGTTCAGGTAATGGACCCAGCTACAAACCAGCAGGTTTTCGGCGACGGTATTCGGTTGGGAGAGCAGGTAAAGGAATACAATAAGTGGACACAGGTTAGCAAAGACATTGTGTTGCCTGATAATATCACGTCCCTGCAACATATCCGTATGTCCCTGTGGCGTGCCGATGCGACGGACCGCGTCTTGGTAGACGATGTGAAATTGAGTATCAAAGACTAACCCGTAGCTATAGTCTGCTATTAGACGACCATTCTTGGTGGCGAGCTAGTCTATTGTAGGCTGGCTCACGCTACCATAGCCTCCAACTCTGCTTTGGCCGGAGGCTTAAATTCACGCAAGCTGTATGAATAAACGCTACTTATCGGGCTTGTTGATAGCGTTTGTAGTGCTAGATCTGATATACACCTATTGGCAAAACTATCAGTTGCCACTAGATGGTGATATCGTCCCGACGATCCTGCCCGCGCAGTGGTTTAGCAAGGTGCTACATGATCCGTTTGGATGGGCTGTACTGACTAGAAATGAGGTGTACGGCGGAACTAACCGGTTTTTTGCGCATGCCACTATGGGTCTGTACTTGAAGCGGGTGCCTCACCTGCTGCAATACTTTATTCCCCCCATTGCTAGTTTATACACGGCCACTGCGTTGTTCAACACGGCCACTCAGGCACTACTAACCGTGCTGCTAGCGTGCTACATCCGGCTGGGCGCAGGCGGCCCGCGTGCGGGGTGGAGCTTTTGGATAGCTGTAGCCCTTCTGGTGCCCTTATTTCAAACGAGTGGTTTCTATGAGCAGATGGGTATCACAAACTATGCTATTACTTATACGTTCTTTTATGCCTTTCCAATGGCTTTGCTACTGGTTGTGTGGTGGCCTATTTTTCAGGCCGTGCAGCGGCAGCAGCCCTTACACCTGCGGCCGTGGCAACTAGCGCTACTGGTAGCGTTAATCGTTGTTATTTCCTTCAATGGCCCAATTACTGTTGCGGCTATCGCCATCTTGCTGCTTGGAATCAGCCTGTACTGGCTGGCCCAACAGTGGCAGAACGGCCTACAGTGGCCATCCCTCCGGGCCATTCCTGGTAACTGGCTCTCGGGGCAGGTAGTTGTGCTTCTTGTCACTATGGGCGTTTTAGGCCTGTACTCCTTGTACATAGGGCGTAACAATGCAGAAAATACCCATACACACACTCTAGGTGAGCTTTATCAACTGTTGCCCACTGGTGTCTATTTGGAACTTACGCTTCACTGGGGATTGCCTATACTCATTGTGCTGGTGTTGGTCAATGTCCAGCTAGTATATCGTTTCACTGCTCCTTCCTTGGAGCGCCAGCGGGTATTGAACAGCATACGGTGGGTAGGGTTATTTGCCTGCGCATTCATCCTGCTTCTACCCTTTGGCGGCTACCGCGACTACCGCGCGTATCTAGTGCGGGGCGATTCTATTCTACCCGTCTTATTGGCGTTGTTCTACGCCTATGGCTTGTCGAGCTATTTCTTGGTGCTGCGGTTGTCAGGCCAGCGCCGGCACGCCTATATTGCTCTCATCGTCTTATTTGCTGCTACGTTCACTTACATGGATGTGGCTACGAAGCTGCCAGTCAATAATGATTGCGAGCGGTGGTCTATGGATCAAATAGCTCAATCTCCAGAGCCAGTAGTGCGCATTTCGCCTTATTGTAATGTCCTGACGTGGTCACCAGTGCCAGATTATCATCAGTCGGAGTTGCAGGCTGAGATGCTGTATTATTGGGGCGTGACCAAAAGCAAAAAGTTTTACTACCAGTAACATGCCTGTGAAGCGCCGCTCCTGGGCGTTGCTACACAGGTGTGTCTGGCCCTGCTAGCCTTTTTTCTACATCTCTCCCATGGTGAAATACGCCTCTGCTGCCCTTCTTTGTACCTTGTTTTTAGGAAGCTGCTCTCAGCAACCCAGCACTCCCTCGGCTCCTGGTGTGCTGGCGTCTAGCAGTTTCGAGAATTTGGATGGGTGGCTACCTGATGCGCCCGGCTTGGCCCTGCTCAGCCGCGACCAAGCTCACTCAGGAACGTATAGCACCATGGTTGCTCCTGACCATGACTTTAGCCTAGGGTATAATAACAAGCTCAGCCGTCTCGCGCCCGACTGGCCTGCTAAGCTAACCATTGGAGCTTGGGTGTTTCTTCCGAATGAGCAGGCCGCTGCTAAGCTTGTAACGGAAGTACGGAGTGATAAACCCAATCAGCCTAACCTACTATGGGAAGGATTAGACTTGTTGAGCACAGTAAAAGTGTACAACAAGTGGCAATACGTTGAGCAAACTGTTACCATGCCCGCCGCCGCCAAAGCAAATAGCCGCTTGCTAGTATACCTGTGGCGTGCCGATAGCAAGCAGCCCGTATACCTAGACGACGTGCAGATTTCCTTGGCTTCTAAGTAGTGGAGCCGAGGCTTTTCGCCAAGTAAGAGTTATTTAACTACCTCTACTGGCACGCGTAGCCGCACGGGCCAATCCACATAGTTCTTACTAATAAGGCTGATTTCAAATGTGTATCGTCCGGGCTGTGTGGGCGTGCGTAGGGGCAGTGTCTGTTTCCAAGGCTGCCATACATCCACCTCCAAAGCAGCTTCCATTGGCCCAACATCCGTAGGCCAGTCGTGTGACTTATAGAAAGCGGTGCGTAGCAAAGTAGGGTGCGGCAACCGGGTGCCCGAATGCAGAGGTCGGGCGTGGTCAGGTACGCTTACCTGTACCTCTACCTTGTTCCAGTTGTTGGCATGCAAAACGGGTAATGGTGCCGCCAACGTGAGCTGCACTCCTTGGTGAGCCCTTATATACGGGCGCAATGCCGCCGTATCCATAGGGGGCAGCGTGTTAAGCACACGATACGCGGTTTGTGGAAACTTGAGGTAGTTGGCAGGCATTGCGGCACTTTCTACCGTCTCAAACGGGCCAAATAGTACACCTGGGCGGGAGCCCGTTTGAGCTAACTCATCAATGTTCCAGCCTACCCGTACGGTTTGGGCCGAGTCGGGGCTATGGCGGGCACTCACCATCATCGTTTCACTTGCGGCGGCCCACCAGGGCCAGCCCGAACGCAGATTGTGAGGATCTACATTGTCGGGGTACATGATGAACTTACGTTCGGGAAACTGCCGAGTGTACGTGAGCAAGTGAGTAAGCCACTGCTGGTAAGCGGTGTAGGAAATGTGGCGGTGCCATAGTAGCCATAAACGAGCCCCTAGCACGACAGTTAGCAAGCCGATAATAAATACAGGGCCCCGACTGCTCCAGTTGCGCTCTATAGCTGGCAACAATTCCATAGCAAAAGGAATAGCCACGAACAAGGTGAGCGGAAAGAATAGGTTATCGAGGTAGGTAGCCTCCGTGTAGTCAGGCTTAGAAACGTTGATAATAAAAACGTACCCCGCTACTGATACCCACATTAGCGCAAGGCGCAGCCAGGCAAACGCGTCACGCTGCCTAACATAAAAGAAGGAAAGAGCAGCTAGAAGAAGCGGTAAGGCCAAAAACTCTTTCCTGCATAGCGCCCAGAATGTATCGAAGCTGCTTAGTACTAGGTAATTAGGGAAGAACTTGATTAGGTTAGGAAAGAAGGTCATGTACATGTCCTCGTACGAGCCTGGCGGAATTAGCATAGCCCGCAGTTTGTACATGGCTAGTGCTAAAACCAGCATGCCATAGTAGGCCCAGTCTTGGAACCGTCGATTCAGCAGCCAATCATATGCCCAGATAAATAGAAAGGGAAGGATAATAAGTGGGTGTCCAAAGATGAAAACCGGGACCAATGCTGCTAACGCCAGCGTGCTGAATCGTCGTTGTAACGGCGCTTGCCTCGATACACCGGCGTAAAATAGCAGCAGTGCTACAAGGCCTTGTGGCATCTCCGATTGGGCCCAGTAGAAGGCTCGCGAGGCCATCAAGACAAACAAAAACACTATCACTAGTGCTACCTGCTCATTTCGCAGCCAGTAAGCACACAGCAGAAATACAGCTAAATAGTAAAGGACAAAGACCACCGAATACAGCCGCAGTACCGAATCTAGCGGCCACCCAGCTCGAATGGCCAGTAAAGTGGGCCACTGCGTGACAATGGCTACGAAACGCCTGTTTTGGACAAATAGCGACTTGTCTTTTAGATACGTAAATAGGTGGTACGACAAGTCGTAGTAGGCCGCACGCTCCATGTAAAAGTGCCAGGCAAACACGAGCAGAACCAGCATGCTGATCAGCGCTAGGCGTATCGGGCCACGAGTGGCGTACTGTTTAGAAAGTAGCATGAACCGCATAAAAGGGCCTCTGATAAGAGCCCTGATGACAGAAGAATAACAGCCGGAAGGCGAGCACACCCGGGGACGTCCGTACTTGACGACGCAATATAGAGCCCCTAGCGGATCGCATCAATTTTGGGAGAAGCCATTCAGACCACAATAAAGGAGGGTGCTCTGATGGCAGCAGGCAGCAAGCTTGGTTGCATAAAGGGCCCACTACCTACCAATACTGCCTTTATTCGCCTCTACAAGTTGCTGGTACGGCCTCCATCTACGGGTATGTTGATGCCAGTAATATAGGCGGCTGCGTCGGAGGCCAGGAACCCCACGGCGGCGGCTACCTCAGCGGCGTGCCCAAAGCGCCGCGCCGGAATCTGCTGGAGCATGGCGGCTTCTATTTGGGCGGTGGTTTGCCCAGTCTGCTCTACTTTCTTCTCAATGAGCGAGGTGTGCCGTTGCGTGACGGTAGCACCAGGTAGCACATTGTTGACGGTAATGCCATCGGGGCCAAGCTCGGTTGCTAGCGTTTTGGCCCAGTTGCCTACGGCTGCCCGAATGGTGTTTGACACCCCTAGGCCGGGGAGGGGCTGCTTTACCGAAGTACTAATAACATTGATAATGCGGCCACGACCCCGCTGGCGCATGGCGGGTACCAATGCCTGAGCTAGCAGGTGGTTGCAAACGAGGTGCTGCTCAAAAGCTGCTCGGAAAGCATCTACTGGCGCATCTAAAATGGGCCCACCCGCGGGCCCACCGGTGTTGTTAACCAATATATCAAAGCCTTTGGGATGTTGGGTGAGATAGGCGTGCACGTTTTCAGCTACCTGATCCGGCTGGCAAAAGTCAGCCACAATGTAGTCATGGGTTTGGCCGGCAGGGGTAGGTAGGGCGGCGGCCACTTCCCGCAATGCGGTTTCATTGCGCGCAATGAGCGTAACAGCCGCACCGCGCTGGGCTAGCTCTTGGGCCACGGCGTGGCCAATACCTTGCGTGCTACCACCCACGAGGGCGCGTTGAGAAAGTAAGTCCATAGAAGTAGGGTAGGTGAAAAGGGGGAGGCGCACCTAGTCGGCATGAGTGGAACAATGGCGCCGGCAAGTTACGTACGCACGATACGCAGGAATATTGTTACTTGCCTGCCCGCACTCTTTTCACCTCTTCACTACCCTAGGTTATGCCCGTTGCCCGCCCCTTTCATTTTCAACAGTGGATTGAAGAACACCGGCACCTGCTCAAGCCACCCGTAGGCAATCAGCAAGTATTCAAAGACAACAAAGACTTCATAGTGATGGTGGTGGGCGGCCCCAACGCCCGCAAAGACTACCACGTCGACGAAGGGGAGGAGTTGTTTTTGCAGTTGGAGGGCGACATCGTAGTGAAGATTATTGAAGACGGAAAGCCAGTAGATATCGAAATAAAGGCGGGTAGCATGTTTCTGCTACCTCCGGGCGTGCCCCACTCCCCCCGCCGGCCGGCCGGTACCGTTGGGCTGGTGCTGGAGCGCTACCGCACTCCCGGCGAGCTAGACGGGTTTCAGTGGTACTGCGAAAACTGCGGCCACAAGCTCTATGAAGAGTTTGCGGAAATCACCGACATCGTGCAGCAGTTGCCTCCCATCATGAACCGCTTCTGGCAGGATGAGCACAAGCGCACTTGCCAGGTATGCGGCACGGTGCTGCAGCCCCCATCTCCGGTAGCGGCTCCGGCTGAATAATCTAAAGCGCCGCCTGCTTACTCCACCCCGTGGTATGGCCTGTTCTGCTCATCCTCTTACCATCGATATCCACACGCACATCCTGCCCAAAACCTGGCCCGACTTGCGGGAACGGTACGGGTACGGGGGCTTTATCCGTTTGGAGCATCACCGGCCCTGTTGCGCCCGGATGATGCAGGATGACAAGTTTTTCCGCGAGATTCAGGACAACTGCTGGGACCCACAGGTGCGCCTGCGAGAGTACGACCAGTTTGGTGCCCAAGTGCAGGTGCTCAGCACAGTGCCCGTCATGTTTAGCTACTGGGCTAAGCCTCTAGATACGCTCGATTTAAGCTGCTTGCTCAACGACCACCTGGCCGAGGTAGTGCAGCGCTACCCCAGCCGCTTTGTGGGCCTGGGTACGCTGCCTATGCAAGCCCCCGACCTGGCGGTGCGCGAACTAGAGCGGTGTGTAAAAGACCTAGGCTTAGCAGGAGTCCAGATCGGCTCCCACGTCAACGACTGGAATCTGGATGCCCCGGAGCTGTTTGAAGTGTTTCAAGCAGCCGAGCAGCTAGGCGCTTGCGTCTTTATCCATCCGTGGGATATGATGGCCCAGCAGAAAATGCCTAAGTACTGGCTGCCGTGGCTGGTGGGTATGCCCGCCGAAAGCACGTTGGCGCTGTGCTCTCTCATCTTTGGGGGCGTGCTAGAACGCTTGCCTCGCCTGCGCGTAGCTGTGGCCCACGGGGGCGGCACATTCGCCAGCACTATTGGGCGCATCGCCCACGGCTTCCAGGTACGCCCTGATTTGTGTGCCGTCGATAACCCCGTGAACCCACGCCAGTACTTGGGCCGTTTTTGGGTTGATTCGTTGGTGCACGACCCGCGCATGCTGGACTACTTGGTAGAAACCCTAGGCTCTGACAAAATCACGCTGGGTACCGACTACCCCTTTCCGCTGGGTGAGCTGGAACCTGGGCAGTTGATTCGCTCCATGCCATACTCTGAAGACGTGAAGGCCCGTATGCTGGGGCAAAATGCCCTGGACTGGCTTGGCTTACGGCAGGAGCACCTCGCCAAAATCATGGCGGCTACTGCATAGTGTAGGGGTGAGGCTCGTGGCTATCTTTGCCACTGATGACATTCGAACCCACCCTCGATTTCGCCCGTCAACTTGATGCGCAGGATCCGCTGCACGCGTTTCGCCAGCAGTTTCACATTCCGCCCGGCCCCGATGGGCAGGAGAGCCTGTATTTCTGCGGCAACTCCCTGGGCCTGCAACCCCGCACCGCCCGGGCTGCCGCCGAGCAGCAGTTTCTAAACTGGCAGGAGCGCGCCGTGGAAGGCCACTTCACCGGCAATACGCCCTGGATGCATTTCCATGAGCGCCTCACAGAGCCCACGGCCCGCATAGTAGGCGCCAAGCCGATCGAGGTAGTAGTGATGAACAACCTCACTACCAACTTGCACCTGTTACTTATTTCCTTCTACCAGCCCACGCCCACCCGCTACAAAGTGCTGATGGAAGGCGGCGCTTTTCCCTCGGATCAGTACGCCCTGGAAACCCAAGTGAAGCTGCACTGCCTTGATCCTGACGACGCTATAGTAGAGCTAGTGCCCCGAGCCGGCGAGCATACGCTGCGCACCGAGGACATCATAGCCAAGATTAATGAGCTCGGTGAGTCGCTTTGCACCATCATCATGGGCGGCATCAACTACTATACTGGACAGGTATACGACATGGCTGCCATCACCCAGGCGGGACATGCTGTAGGCGCAATGGTTGGCTTCGATCTAGCCCATGCTGCCGGCAACATCCCCCTGCACTTGCACGACTGGGACGTGGACTTTGCCTGCTGGTGCACCTATAAGTACCTAAACTCGGGCCCGGGTGGCGTGGCAGGGGCCTTTGTGCACGAGCGGTACGCCGACCGCCCCGACCTGTTGCGCTTGGCAGGGTGGTGGGGCCATGATGCGGCCGCGCGCTTTCAAATGCGCAAGGGCTTTCAGCCTTCTCGCGGAGCCGAGGGCTGGCAGCTCTCCAACGGGGCCGTGCTTACCCTAGCCGTGCACGAAGCGGGCTTAGCCATGCACGAAGCAGCTGGTGGGATGGAGCCGTTGCGCCGCAAAAGCGAACTGCTAACCGGCTACCTGGAATTCCTGATTACCCGGCTTGACCTACCCGCGTCGCGCCTGGAAATTATCACGCCCCGCGACCCTGCTCAGCGCGGATGCCAGCTGTCGTTATTGGTGCACCAGAATGGCCGCGACTTGTTTGAGCACTTAATGGCGGTGGGGGTTATTGGCGATTGGCGCGAACCAAATGTTATCAGGCTAGCGCCGGTTCCTCTGTACAATACCTTCGAGGATGTATACCGGGTAGGGGAGGTATTGGCCCAGTGGGCCAGCCAATAGCACGCGCCACTAAGTCGCCGAAAAACGGGTAAAATTTGGGGGTTTTTCGTCGGTTTCGCACGGGGTTCGTAGGAGTACGTACGCCGGTTTTTACACTTTGATCCTTTCCAATGGCCGAAGACTACGCGGCAAAAATGAGCCGCAAGACGCAAGCCGAACTCCTGCTGTACGTGCAGAACTACACGGAGTATCGTGAGGAGGCTGTGCTAGCTGCCCTCGACGAACTGGAAGCGCGCGGTCTGGAACCAGCCGCCGCCCACACAGAGCTGCGTGCCACTCTACGTACCAGTCAGCAAGAAACAGACCGCCGGGAAGCACAAGCCCGTCAGGAGCAGGCCGAGCAAGAACTAGCCCGGCGCCAATTGCGAGGGGAAGAACCGGTAGCCGCCGAGGCGCCTACGGGTCCCGCCCTATACTCACCGGGCACCATCACCATCTTCTCCGTTCTATTCAGCATGGTAGCAGGTGGCATAATGCTAGCTTTAAACCTACGCACCCTCCGCCGGACAGGACCAGCCCTGCTTGTACTACTGTTTATAGTGGTGTACTTGATTGGTGGCGTGTTCTTAGTATACTGGCTACGGCAGCAGAACACCCAATTAGAGAGCTGGATAGGTTCCTTATTTAACCTGCCAGCCATTCTGGTGTACAACCTGTACTTCTGGCCCCGCTATATTGGCGGGCAGCCCTACCGCAGCCGCGAGTGGCTCGGGCCGTTGCTCATCTGCGGACTGGTGATTCTAGGATTTTATTTCTGGCTGCGGCAGATGATGCCCGCTGTACCGGTATAGGCTCACTACTCAATAGGTACCAAGAAAACCGTCTACTAGGCCGCACTTCCCGCGCTAGTGGGCGGTTTGCTGTTGTATACCTACCGACTACTATGCCTCTTACTGCCCTCTCCTTACCCGATGCGGATCTGCTACTCGATACTGCTTTCCTGTCCCCGGAGGAAGCTGGTGACTTTTTAGCGGAGCTAACCGCCACTATTCCTTGGAAGCAGGAGCCCATTAAACTGTTCGGGAAAGAAGTGCTGCAACCCCGCCTTACGGCTTGGCACGGCGACGCACAGGCGCGGTACCGTTACTCAGGCCTTGCGCTGGAACCAAGCCCCTGGACACCAGCTCTTGAGCAGCTACGCAACCGGGTAGAGGCCGCCAGTGGAACTCAGTTTAATAGCGTGCTGCTAAACCTATACCGGACGGGCCAAGACAGCATGGGCTGGCATGCCGATAATGAGCCGGAATTAGGCCCTGAACCGGTTATTGCCTCCCTCAGCTTAGGAGCTACCCGTTTGTTTCGCTTCAAGCCTCGTGACCCCGTGCGTACTCCTCACCCGCCGTTGAGCGTAGCGCTTACTTCCGGCAGCTTGCTGCTTATGCGTGGCCTTACCCAGCAACACTGGCTGCATGCGCTGCCTAAAACGGCGCGCCCTCAGCAACCGCGTCTCAACCTTACCTTCCGCCGGGTCACCGTGAAGTAAGATTAGCGGTTGGCTAGGGTAACAACTAGCCAGTGGCTGCTTACAATACAAAGCCCCCGAAAACCGCCGACCATTGAGTAGTCGCGCTGGTAGTCGGGGGCTTGTTAGGCTAATGCTTCTCGCTAAGCTACTTCATGTCAATCTGCAACCCCACGTAGACTAACCGGCCTACCTGAGGGCCTCCGTACACTTGTATGTTGTTGGCGTTAAATAAATTAGAGGCGCCGGCCTGCACGGTGCTGCCGAACTTGGTGAGGGTATATCCGATGTAGGCGTCTACAGTGCTATAGTCAGCAAGCTTCCCTACGGCGAAAGGCAGGCCATACTCGTGGCCTTGGGCCCACCGGTAGTTCAGGGCGTAGCTCAAGTGTCCTAGCGCTACCCCATTGAAGCCAACGTTGTACTTGTGTTTGGGTGTGTTGAAGTAGGTTTGAAACTCTGCGTCTTGCACATCGCTGCGGTCCAGTACGTTCAGGGAGTAATTGGCCGCCACATTTAGAATAGGAAGCACCGCATAGGTAACGCCCACGGCAGCACCCTGGGTGCGAACTTCCTGGTCGGCATTTGTCCATACTTGCAGCACGCGACCCGCTGCGAGTGTTGCCGGCCGCGAGCCGTCTGCACTGCCAATAAAGCGCTGAGCACCGATGAAGTCGTTGTAGCGGCTCCGGTAGTAGTTTACATCTACCGCCACGTTGGTGCCTAGTGCTGCTTTGTAGCCAATTTCGTACGTGCTCAAGCGTTCCAACTGGAGTGCCGCAACGTCAATTGCTTGGCCCGTTGTAGTAGAGTATCCCTGGAATCCGCTACCTACGTTACCCAATAGAAGTGCTTGGCCGAGGTCTAAGCGAATGTATTGATCGAGCTGAGTAGGAGAGCGGAAGGCACGACCATAGCTAGCGCGAAAGTTGTGCTGGCGCTTGTCGCCAGCGGAGTACACAACAGATGCCCGGGGCGAAAAGGCCGCATCAAAGTTCTTGAAGCCGTCAACGCGACCCGCCAGCGCCAGCTTCAGCCGCTCATCGACAAGTTTCTTGGTGAATTGCGCGTAACCTCCTACCTCATGGTTTTGAATGCGGGAATTATCGTCGGAATAGAGGTTGCCATTGGAGCCAAGGCGAAACTTGCGGTAAGCGGCTCCCACAATGAGGTCGGCAGTTTCGCCTAACTTAAAGTTGTACTGGGCGTTGCCCTCGTTGAGCAGGGAGCTGGGGTTGAGGCGGGCCCCGCGGCCCGGGGTCGCATCCTTAATAATTTGGCTGCGCAGGTTGGCAAACGTGGGAGAAGTAGGGTCAAGTTGCAAGGGCATTGCCCCCGCTACTGCCGCTTCCTGGGCCTGGGCATCGGTTCGGCCAGCTAAGCGGTTGCCCGTGTAGGTTCTAACGTACTCGTTGAAATAACGCTGAGCGTACGTTTGAACAATAGGGTTGCCCTGCGCATCAACTGCTCCCGGAATAGGAGAGTTTTGAATGAAGGCGCCAAGGAAAGTTAAGTCGTAGCTATCATTGCCAAAGTCCTGCACCGACTGGCCCCGTAGAAACCACCGGTCGCCTTTGATTTCGCCGTGGTATTGGTTGGTGCCAAAGTTTTTGAAACGGTAGCGGCTAGAGCTTTGGTAGCTGGCAGTTCCGCGGCTTACGCTAGCGCCTACGGTTATTTTTACGCTGTTGGTCAGCAGGTAGGAAAGCGAGGGTTGGACTTTTAATGACTTGGCCTTGTCGTCGTTTCCTACCAGCGTCTGCTCCGTGAAACCCGGCATAAACACGGTTTTGCCACGCACTTCAGGAAAAGGGTACGTAGCGGGAAAGGTATAGCCTCCCACGTCACCATACCGGTTTACGGCGTCGTAGCCCAGGGTGGAGCTGCTAGGGTTGTTGTTGCGTTGCACCTGGGTGCTGGTTGCTTGGTAGTTGCTTGCCAGCCAATCGTTGGCGGTGAGGTAGGCGCCCGTGACCTTGAAAGCGAACTTGTCGCCCAGTTTTTTGGCGTAACGCAATTGCCCATCGAAAAAGCTTCTTTCCCCACCTCGTACCCGCACACTAAGGCCTTCGCTTACAAACGGGTCTTTGCTATTGAGTAGTAGCACCCCATTGAAAGCATTGGCCCCATACAATGCCGAAGCAGGACCGTGGATAATCTCGATGCTCTCAATATCCAGATCGGGCAGCCCTAACAGGTTACCCGAATTCACGTTCAGCGACGGTGATTGGGTATCAAAGTAATCTGTAAGCTGAATCAGGCGCTCCGACTTAGCTGAATTGAACCCGCGTGTGCTGAGGGAGTTCAGTAGCATACTTGCGCTGTTCACGTCAATGCCTTTCAGTTGGTTCAGGCCTACTTGCACGTCGGGCGGTGGCATGCGCAACACTTGCTGGGAAGTTACTTTCTCCACCGTTACAGGAGCCTGCAAAATGCCTTCTTCTACGCGCGAAGCCGAAGCAATTACCTCGTTGGTGAGAGTAGGGTTGAGCTTAAGCTGTACCAACACTGCATTATCAGGACCCGAAAGCGTAACCTCGCGGCTCTGGTAGCCCACAAAGGAAACAGACAGCGTCACAGGGCCATTCTCAAAGCTAGTCTTGAGCGCAAACTGCCCTTCACGGTCTGAGCTGGTGCCGATAAACGTGCCTCGAACGAAGATAGTAGCTCCTGGCAGAGGCTTCCCGCCTTCCGTTTGCACAGTGCCGCTCACTTGGCTACTCTCCTGTGCCCAGGCCAGCAAGCAGGAAAATTGTAACAGAAAAGTGAGAAGAGGTAAGTAGTATAATTTTCTCATACTGGGAAAATTGCAAAAAATATGATTTCAATTAGGGAAGAGAGAATAGGAAGCAGCTAGGTTGCCTACCGGTGCTATGTGGAGTCTTGACTCTATTGAATGGCGCTATATACGCCTAGTTTATTATTGTACTTTGTGCATAAAAAAAGCGCCCAAGGTGAGGCGCGCTGAAGGATTTGAGGAAGACTTTTAGCCCCGTGTAGTCTTAGTACCGAATGGTAGGGTCACCGTATAAGAGAGGGCATTCAACATCTCCTAGCAGGAAATCACCCAAACGGAAGCTTACAATGGCTGGGCGCTCGGCAAGAGGAGCTACGGTATTAGCCGCCTCTGCGAGTGCTTGTTGCGAGCGAGAGATAAGAAGATTGAATATATCCGGGGTTAAGAACACTTTGCCCGACCCAGTAGCAGCACGTAACCGATTGCGAACATAGTTGCGATAACTCACTGAGGTATGACGATAGGAGGGTGGCATAATACATGAGTCTTGCGAAGCGTTTCGATGAATAGTCCAAAGAAATAAGGTTCCAAACCGTCATTTTTTATTTTACGACTAACTACGGCTTCTACTGGGTTCAACTTTCTTATTTCCTCGATCAATCGAAGACAGAAGAATCGGTTACTTTCGCTCGGGCTCAAAAAGGTGCTACCTGCTGGCCCTTACTTACTCCACCAGTGTATATGTCTGATAGCGTCACGCCAACCTCGGCAGTTGTAAACGAAGCTCTTACGGTTATGGGAGGCGGCCTAGTTGGGTCGTTGCTGGCCCTATACCTAGCTCGGCACGGCCACACCGTAGATGTATTTGAGCGCCGAGAGGACCTGCGCAGGAGTGGGTTGGTGGAAGCGCGCTCCATCAACTTGGCCCTCTCAGACCGCGGGTGGCGAGCACTAGAAGGCGTGGGCATTGCTGATGCCGTTCGGCAAGTGGCTATTCCTATGCACCAACGCATTATGCATGATGCGCGGGGTCAACTCACCGCCCAGCCCTATGGCCAGCACAACCAGGCCATCTACTCCGTATCGCGAGCTGGGCTGAACCGGACCCTGCTTGATTTGGTGGAACAAGAGCCCCGCGTGCGGCTGCATTTCAACCAGCAGTGTCGCCGGGTAGATCTGCGCACCCGCACCTTGGAGCTACTACACACTGAAACCGGGGTTACTCAAACCCGGACGTATGAGCACCTGTTCGGTACTGATGGCGCCTTCTCGGCAGTGCGCGGGGCCATGCAGAAAACAGAACGCTTCAACTTCTCGCAGCACTACCTCGACTATGGTTACAAAGAGCTAACGATTGAGGCAGGGCCAGCTGGCGAATGGCGGCTAGAGAAGCACGCACTCCACATCTGGCCGCGCGGGCAATACATGATGATTGCGTTGCCTAACCTTGACGGGTCTTTCAACTGCACCTTGTTCTTCCCCTACGAAGGTCCCGCCTCCTTCTCGAGTTTGCAAACGCCAGAGCAGGTGCGAGCTTTCTTTCAGGAAGTATTCGCTGACGCGCTACCGCTAATGCCGAACTTGGAACAGGAGTTTTTTGAAAACCCAACCAGCTCCCTTGTTACAATTCGTTGCTACCCGTGGTCAATGGCCGACGAAGTTGTGCTACTCGGCGACGCCTCGCATGCCATCGTTCCCTTCTATGGGCAGGGTATGAACGCCGGGTTCGAGGACTGCACCATCTTGGATAGCTTGTTGCAAGAGTTCGGACCTGATTGGGGTGCCGTGTTCCGGGAGTTTCAGCAGCGCCGCAAACCCAATACCGATGCCATGGCCGACTTGGCAGTATACAACTTTGAGGAGATGCGCGACCGAGTAGCCGACCCCCGGTTCCTGCTCCAAAAGAAGATTGAAAGCAAGATTTCCGCGCAGTACCCCGACCAGTGGCTGCCATTATACTCCCAGGTTACTTTTTCGCATCGTCCCTATGCCGAGGCATTAGCCAATGGGCAACGGCAAGAGCAAATCATGCAGCGCCTAATGCCTCTCATCCAAACAGAAGCTGACTACGACCGGCCCGAGGTGCAGCAGCAGGTAGCCGCCGAAATGGCTAGCCGGTAGTTGGTTGAATGCTTGGTAGCAAGATCGTGTGATTCAGCCTATAACGAGGATATAAATTTGGCGGGAAGCTCCATCATGCCTTACCTGACTACCCCGTCACTTTGAGTTAGCCAGAGAATATACTCCACGTTCCTTGTAAGTAGATATGAGTTCTAAGAATGGGAAATACGCGCTGGTGCAGATGAGCTCGACTAGGATAAAAGGCAGACAAGCTGCAAGAAATCAGTAGGAGAGATGATCTGCCAGAATGTATCTTCGCAGTCCATAAACACTTCGTTTCTAGCTGAACAACTGTTTTTGCCTGGCGAACGGGGCCATTGTATGGCCAAATTTTTGCCTACTCTCGCTGTGCTTTCCCGCCTTTAGCTTCTGCTTATGACTGCTCCTGTACTTACCTGTGCCATTATCGACGACGAAGAAATCAATCGGCTTACGCTGGAGCACTATATCTCGTTGACAGATTCATTAGCGTTAGTAACTTCCATGGACGATGCCCTGCAGGGTCTGAACTACTTCCGGGCTGGCAACAAGGTGGATGTACTGTTTCTGGATGTGCAGATGCCCCAACTCAATGGGCTGGACCTGCTGCGTGTACTCCCCGACCCGCCCATCGTCATTCTCACCACGGCCCACGAAGACTTTGCCGTTGATGCCTTTGACTTACGGGTGACGGATTACCTAGTAAAGCCGTTTGACTATGCCCGCTTCAGCCGGGCCGTGCAACGGGCTTTGCAAGCGCGCGTGGCTGCACCAGCCGTCGTTCCTGCTCCGGCGCCTCCCACCGCTCCGCCCGACAACGACTTGTTTGTGAAGGTGAACAACAAGATGGTACGCATCAACTTCGATGAAGTTATTTACATCGAAGCCCTGTCGGATTACGTGGTTATCGTCACCGACAAGCAGAAATACATCGTTTATACTACCATGAAGGCGCTGGACGCACGCTTGCCGTTCGACCACTTTGTGCGGGTGCACCGTTCGTACATCCTGAACATGCGTCGTATTGAAGCCATTGAGGATGGCGCGGCAGTAGTGCCCGGCGGGCACCACGTGCCTATTGGCAAATCCTACCAGGAAGCATTTTTCCGTAAGCTGAACCGCATCTAATTTCCAACCTTACTGCCGTCGTGCAGTGATAGGGGTAAGGCCTCGAGCACGGCCGTAAGTAAGGTGGTTAGCCGCTCTACCGCGGGTAACAATACCTGCGGATTAGGTGCTGGCTTACCTTCGGGGCGGGAAAGCGGCTCTAAGAGGGCTACATCGTGCGCCGCGTCAATGCCCAGTAGCTGTAGCGAAGGCCGGAGCTTGTGTACTATCTCACCCACGGCGGGCCAGTCAGCCGCGGCGCTGGTTTCCTGCAGGCGTAACAAGGCCGGTGGCGTGTGGGCCCTGAACGACGTCAGGATTTTCTCCATGAAAATGGTGCTGCCACGGGCTGTTTCGTGCAAGCGGGTAAGGTTGTAGAGCGGTGCCGCTAAGGGGGCCTCTGCTGGCGCAGCAGCACTGACGAACGGGGTAGGGGCTACGGCTACTGCCGGTTCTTCCTCTAACCGGGCTACCGGCTCAGGACGCAGGTTGGCCTCAATTTTTCGAAACAAGTCATCTTCTTCAAACGGTTTCGACAGGTAGTCGAGGCCCGCGGCGCGGTAGGTTTCGTCGTCGGTGCGCATCACGTTAGCGGTAAGCGCAATAATGGGCGAGCAGGCACGGAGCGGATCGGGGTGCTGGCGCAAACGCCGTGAAACCTCTAGCCCGCTCATGCCTGGCATCTGAATATCCATCAGCACTACATCGTAGAGGCGGGCATCTAGCTGCGTTAGGGCTTCTAGGCCATCGGAAGCCACGTGGGTTTCTACGCCCCATCCTTCCAGTATTAACTGCACCAACTGCTGATTGACCGGATGATCTTCTACCAGCAGAATGCGCATGCCGCGCAGCCGCTCGTAGTTTAGCGAAGGTTGCGGGGTAGCCACTGGCAGCGTCTGATCGGCCTTGGGCAGGGTGAGAGAAAAGTAAAAGGTACTGCCTTTACCAAGCGTACTCTCCACCCACATGCGGCCACCAAGCTGCTCCACGAGCCGGCGGCTGATGGTAAGACCCAGCCCCGTACCCCCAAAGCGCCGGGAAATATCGGCGTAGGCCTGGGAAAAGCTCTCGAAAATGGTGTCGAGCTTCTCCGGCGCAATGCCAATACCAGTATCGTGCACCTGAAATTCCAGTTCGAGCTCTGCGGGGGTATTGCGTAGGGGGCGCGCTACAAATTCTACATAACCTTCTTCCGTAAACTTGATAGCGTTGGAAAGCAGGTTGAGCAGAATCTGATTAATGCGGCCTGGGTCACCGATAACGACAGGGCTGGGCAAATCGAGGTGGCGGATGCGGAACCCAATACCTTTTTCCTCGGCCCGGAATGCCAGGGTTTGCATAGCCTCCTGCACAGAATGGCCAATGTCGAAGGGCACTTGCTGTAAGTCCAGCTTGCCCGATTCTATTTTAGCTACATCCAGTACATCGTTGATGACATTGAGTAGGTGCCGGCCAGAGTTGCGCAGAATCCGCAAGTGGTTTTGCTGAAGCGGATCAAGCGACGTTTTGGCCAGCAGCCCCGCCATGCCGAGTACACCATTAATAGGCGTACGAATCTCATGACTCATGTTGGCCAAGAAATTCTCTTTGGCTTTGGCCGTGTTTTCGGCGGCATCTTTCGCGCGGCGCAGTTCCTGCTCGGCCTGAATACGCTCGGTAATCTCTTGTCCGTAGGCAATAACGTAGGGCGTCTCGCCCGGTTCCTCTACGCGGTAGTTGTTGTAAATGAGGTGGTGGGCCCGTCCGCTCGGGTCGCGCAGCGTCATCAGCCCCGTAAGTTCCTGCTGCTGCCCAGCCTGCTCCAAGTAGGCAGCTAGTTGGCGATGCACATCGGGAGTGAGTATCTCGTACAGGGAGCGTCCTACTAGCTGCTCAGAGGTAGCGCCTACCAACTGGGCCGCCGCCGGGTTTACGGATAGTAGCTTGCCCCCGAGGTCGTGCGTGCAGATGAGGGCCTGGGAATAGTGCATTAGGTCGCGGTACTGCTTGGCAGTGCGCTCCAGCGTTTGGCGGGCCTCCTTCATCTCGGTGATGTCGATGCTGACGCCGAGCACATTTAAACTACCATCGGCGCGGCGAAGGGGGCGTTTCGTGGTCTGTAGCCACAGCTGGGTTTGGTCGCGCAAGGTGTAGGACGTTTGCCGTACCCATTCCTGCCCGGTACGCACTACAAACGCGTCAGACTCCTGAAATAGTTGAATTTCAGCTAGCTCAGCGCTACTGAGTTGGGTTTGGTCGGCGTCGCGGTGGGCGCTACGGGCTACCACTTCGTCGAAAGCGCGGTTGCTGAAGATAACCCGACCCTGCCCGTTCGTCACCCAAATAAAGCTCGGTATAGAGTCTACTACCTGACGAACGAACTCTTGTTGTTCTTGCAGGCGGCTTTCGCTTTGCCGGAGGCCTTCCTCAGCTGCGTGCCGGGCCGTGATGTCGATACCATAGCCAATGACCATGCGCAGGGTATCATCGGGCCCGAACACCGGTTGCATGTGGCGCAAGGCTAGGCGGGGTCCTTCTGGCGTTATAATGTTCTCCTCCCACGCTACTACGGTGCGCTGCTGCACCGCTTGCAGAAACAGCCGGCGGCGCTGCGCTGCCAATTCCTGGGGCCGCTGCCGATACTGCACGTACTCAAAATCGTCGCGACCAATAATCCAGCGGCGCAGCTCCGGGTCGCGGATGGCAGCGGGGTTCACAAACCGGTAGCGGTGTTCAGTGTCCAGCACCGCAATGTCGGCCGGAATTTGGTTTAGGATTGTCTCGTAAAACTCCCGCTGGTCCACCAACTGCTTTTCTGCTTCCTTCAGATTAGAAACGTCAGTGAAGTAGAGGTTTACGTATTGGTCTTCGGGAAAGGGTGTGAGAGCTAGTTGATGGCAGCGGCCCAGAAAGCTAATTTCCTGCTGGGCTGGCTCGCCTGATGCTAGCGCCTGCTGGCATATGTGACGCAGCTGGCTGGCAAACTCCGTATCGGCCCACGGCGTAGTGTACTCACGGCGCATCGCCTCGGCCGAAGGATTGGCGTAAAGCAAATGCCCATCGGCATGGAGGCGCATCACCGGATTGGGGTTCTGCCCCGGAATGCGCGACAAGGTATGCAAGTACTGCTCGGTGCGGCGAGACTGGGTGACGTCGTGGAAGGAGAGAAGGAAGCCGGTTTGAACGAGCTCATCGGCCCCACTCATCGGGATGAAGTCAAAATCCAAGAGCGTGCCATCGGCCAGCGCCAATTGTTCTCCTAGCACGCGCTGGTTGTTGTGGCGCAACTCCTGCAGGCGGGCCGCAGTAGCAGCAGGCGCAACAGTGCTGTTGGCAAGCTGCTCTAACACGGGTGCTACTGGTTTGCCTACTTGTTTAGCGGCTGTTTCGGCTACCTCAAATAAGTCGCAGAACTCCTCATTCACCAGCGCTACCGTGCCATTCTGGTGTACTACTAATACTGCTACGCGCAACTTTTGCGTGAGGCCAGCAATGCTGCTAGTTGTGCGACGGACTACTTTCTGACTGGCTGCTAACAGTTTTTTGAGTTCCCGTACGTGTTGCTCAGCGGTTTGGCGCGCAAGTCGTTCCTGTGCTAACTGTTCGGCCAGGGCAGCGGCATCCAGTGAAGGGACTACGTTTTGCATACTGCGAGGTAGGAGCTACCGGAAAAAGTAAATAGGCTTGGTAAGATACATCTGTTCGTAGGAAGCTCCCACAAAATAGGGTAGTTATTGCCGCTACCTCAGTGTCAAGCCCGTGCCCAAGCCTAGCACTAGCCCTACCCCCAGTGCCAGCCCCGCCCATACTTGCGCCTCCGTATGGGCATTGAGGGCCAGCCGGGCGCTGCCTACTGCCCCAGCCAGAATGCAGGTAGCGACCAGCCACCATAAAACACCCGCATAAGGGTCCGCACTAACGTAGAGCAACCCAAATAGGCCTAGCGCCCCGCCCATCCCTACCCCGTGCGCCGAAATTTTCCAGCGCAACGTAATCACGAAAGTGAGGAGCACGGCTATCATCATGCCCAGCATCATGTGCCCCAGCAAGGCATCAAAGAAGCTTGGCCGGCGCAGCAAGAAGGCTGCAGCCCCAAAGCTGGCCGTGGCCAATAGCAAGGGCCACGCCCGCTGCCGGCGCTTAGGCATTTCCAGGGAGTCTATCAGGCCCGCATACAGCAGCATGCCGGAGCCCAGCGTGGGGAGCACAAACGTGAACAGCAACACTACGCCAAGCACCAGCCACCGGTCGGGTAGCAACGGGCGCAGCACCACGCCAGGTAGCTGGTAGCAAACGATGTAGAACAGGTAAGAAGGCACCAGCAGCGGATGAAATACCGCGGAAAGCACCGTCGCCAGAAAACGCGGCACGAGAAAACGGAACAAAACAGAACGATAGCGAAGATACGTAGTGACGTGCCGTTTCAGCTTTGCTAACGAGGGGTATATAAGCAAAAAGGATGGCCATGCCATCCTTTTTGCTTGTGCTGGTAGCACATGGGTCTACAGTTCCTTGCGTAGCCGAGCTACCGGGATGTTCAACTGCTCCCGGTACTTGGCTACCGTACGGCGGGCAATGTTGTAGCCGCGGGCGTTGAGCATTTTCTCCAGCTTATCGTCTGAAAGCGGCTTGTTTTTCTGCTCGCCCTCAATGATTTCTTTGAGAATATGCTTCACTTCCCGACTACTGGCATCCTCGCCCGAGTCGGTGGCAATGCCTTCGGAGAAGAAGTATTTGAGTGGGTAAATGCCGAACTCCGTTTGCACAGACTTGGAGTTAGCTACCCGGCTCACGGTACTGATGTCCATGCCTATTTCGGTGGCAATGTCCTTCAAAATCATAGGACGCAGCTTACTTTCGTCGCCATCTTGGAAGAAATCACGCTGGTAGCGCACAATGGCGTCCATCGTGCGCAGCAAGGTGTTTTGCCGCTGCCGAATGGCGTCAATAAACCACCGGGCCGAGTCCAGCTTCTGCTTCACGAAGGTTACGGCTTCCTTCATCTTTTTGTCCTTCTTCGACGCCTTATCGTAGGCCTGGAACATCTCCGTGTAGGCCGGCGACACGCGCAAATCCGGGGCGTTGCGCGAGTTGAGGGTCAGATTGAACTGGCCGTTGTCGTGGGTCAGGATAAAGTCAGGAATGATGTACTGCACCTTGCCCATGCCTACCGGGCCAGTGCCGCCGGGCTTGGGGTTTAGCTTCAGAATCAGAGCAATAGCTTCTTTTATTTCCTCGTCTTCTAGGTCGAGGCGCTGCTGAATGCGCTGATAGTGTTTCTTGGTAAACTCGTCGTAGGTCTCGTGCAGAATCCGCTCGGCGGCTTCCGTAATCTCGTCTTGGGGGCGGCGCTCAAGTTGCAGCAGCAAGCACTCCTGCAAATCGCGCGCACCAATACCCGCCGGATCGAAGGTTTGGATGACGTGCAGCACGCTCTCAACATCCGCTACTGACGCCTCAATGTTTTGCGAGAAAGCCAGGTCGTTGGCAATGGCCGCCAAGTCGCGGCGGATGTAGCCGTCGTTGTCGATGGAGCCGATGAGCTGGCGGCCAATAGCTTCCTGTTGCTCATCGAGATTAGCGAAGCCCAGCTGATCCAGTAAGGAGTCTATCAAGGAGCCGCTGGTATCAGCCAGCGGCATTTCCCGGTCGTCCTCGTCTTCACCAGGGCCGTCGCCCTGCATTTTATACCCGGCTATTTCGTCGTCGTTGAGGTAGTCGCTCAGGTCCAAATCATCATCGCCCGACTCTTTCGTGTCGGTCGGTTCATCGTCCTTGATAGGAAGCTCTACTTCAGGTTGCTCCTCGCCTTGGTCGTTATCGAAATCTTCGTCTAGTGTGTTATCGTCGTTGTCGAACTCCGAGTCTGGGTCGTCGTATTCCTCGTCGTCGCTGTCGTCGGCGCGCTCCTCTTCCTCGTACTCCTCATTATCATCGCCTTCCTCCAGGGCCGGGTTTACTTCCAGCTCTTCTTTAATGCGCGCTTCCAACTCTGCTGTTGGTATTTGCAGCAGCTTAATAAATTGTATTTGTTGGGGGCTCAGCTTCTGCGAAAGAAGCTGCTTCATGTCCAGTCGTTGCATACTCTAAAAACGCGTACGCCCCGCCGGGGTCGAAACGGGGATGAGGTCAAAGATAGGCCTTTCTGTACTTGACTTTACGGGAAAATGTTGGGATAAAGCGGCGCAAAGCTGCCGTTTCACCACCACAAGCTTGGCAGAGCCGCTGCCTCATTGCACCTCGCAAGAACGAGAATGAACCCGCGCCCTGGGTTCTAAGTGAATGCTTCCCCTTTCTTCTTCTACCTTTGCTGTATTCTAGTGCTATTAACCTGAGAACGAAAGTACCAATGTCCGACCTCCGAAAAACCAGCGTGCAGGAGCTGTTGCACAGCACCGAGCTGGACCGTGAAGTGCTGGTGAAAGGCTGGGTGCGCACCCGCCGCGGCAACAAATATGTGCAGTTCATTGCCGTCAACGATGGCTCTGGCTTTAATTCCATTCAGGTGGTAGCCAATGCCGAGCAGTTTCCGGAGGAAAAACTCAAGGCCGACGGCGTCGACAACGGCGCGGCCGTGATGGTGCGCGGCCAACTGGTGGCTTCGCAAGGCAAAGGACAAACCGTAGAAATCCAAGCGTCGGAAATTACCGTCTACGGCAAGGCTGACCCCGAAACGTATCCGTTGCAGAAGAAAGGACACTCACTCGAGTTTCTGCGCGAAATTGCCCACTTGCGCCCTCGCACCAACACGTTTGGAGCAGTGTTGCGCATCCGGCACGCCATGGCGTTTGCCGTACACCAGTACTTCAATAACCACGGCTTCTACTACGTGCACACGCCTATCATCACGGGCTCCGATGCCGAAGGTGCCGGCCAGATGTTCCGTGTAAGCACGCTGCCCGACCAAAACCCGCCCCTGACGGAAGACAAGTCGGCCGTAGACTACAAGCAGGACTTCTTCGGCAAGCAAACCAACCTAACCGTATCGGGGCAGCTGGAAGGCGAAGTAACGGCCATGGCACTAGGCAAGGTGTATACCTTCGGCCCCACGTTCCGGGCCGAAAACTCCAACACGGCCCGTCACCTAGCTGAGTTCTGGATGATTGAGCCCGAAGTGGCCTTCAACGACCTGCAGGACAACATGGACCTGGCCGAGGATTTCCTCCGCTACTTGGTGCGCTATGCCCTCGACAACTGCCAAGACGACCTCAAGTTCCTCAACGAACAGTACGACAAGGAACTGCTCACGCGCCTGCAGTTTGTGGTGGATAATGAATTCCAGCGCCTGAATTATACCGAGGCTGTTGAAATCCTGAAAACGGCCAAGCAGAAGTTTGAATTCCCCGTGGACTGGGGCACCGACCTGCAGAGCGAGCATGAGCGCTACTTGGTGGAGAAGCACTTCAAGAAGCCGGTTATCCTGACCAACTACCCCAAGGATATTAAGGCCTTCTACATGAAGCTCAACGACGACGGCAAAACCGTGCGGGCCATGGACGTGCTCTTCCCCGGTATCGGCGAAATCATCGGCGGCTCGGAGCGGGAAGAAAGCCTGGAGAAGCTTACTACCCGCATGGCCGAAATGAACGTGCCCGAGCATGACCTGTGGTGGTACCTGGAGCTGCGCAAGTATGGCACCGCGCCCCACGCCGGTTTCGGCCTGGGCTTCGAGCGCCTCATCCTGTTCGTCACTGGCATGGGCAACATCCGCGACGTAATCCCCTTCCCCCGCTTCCCAAAGAGCGCGGAGTTTTAAGCCTCAGCTCATTGCAAAGAACAGAAAGCGGCAGCCTCGGATGAGGCTGCCGCTTTCTGTTGTAAGGTGTAGAGTAAGCTAGTACGTCACTCTAAAAAGCGGATAATGCTTTTCGCTCCGGTCTTAAGGGCGTAACTGTAGAGGTGAAAGTGACCTAGCAGTAATTCCTCATTTCTTTGTCGTCCACGGCTACCAGAGCATCTAGGCGCAGCTCGAAGCCGTCGGCGAGGCGCAAGTACTCTACTTTGTCCTTGATGAACAGGTCTTGAATGGTGCCGTGGTAGGTGCTAGGCGGGGTGTCGGGCTCGGTGCGGTAGGTGAGGGTGCAAGGCTGGCCGGTGGTGGCGCGGGCTTCGAGCTCGTCGTAGAAAGAACAGTTGATGGGGGTGTAAGAGGACGTAGCCATAAACAGAGTGGGTAGGGTTGGTACACTCATCTACGAGAAAACAGCTATAAGGGTCCTTAGGGGTAACTGAAGGCGTCACATACAAAGCAAAGCCTCCCCTACGCTAGGTAGGAGAGGCCCGAAGTGCTTGTGAATAGGCGCAACTAGGTTAGTGCTTCCCTTTGCCGTTGCCCTTCCCATTTCCGTTGCCGGGGTGGCCGCCGTACACCTTCTTGGCTTGGCCGGGAGGTAGGCCCTTACCGCTTTCCAGGCGCTTAACCTGGCCCGGTGGTAGGCTAGCCGGGTAGAGTTGGCGGTGGCGGCTGTACTGAGACCAGGGCTGCGAGCCACGATAATCCAGTACCACTGGGTGGAAGTTGCGCTGGTCGTAGCCGCTGAGGTTAGCTACCCGCACCCACTGGCCGTTCTGCAACACGATATAGCGCTGAGCGCGCAGATCGTAGTAGCTCTTAGCTTCAGGAATGTAGTAGTACTCGGTGCCTGTGGGAGTAGAAGGTCCCCAAGAAGGTGGGTTGATATTGATGGTGACCTGGGCCTGCGCCGAAGAGGAAAGCAGGGAAAGGGAGCCGGCTAGCAAACCAGAAAGAGCAAGCTTTGGAAGAAGTTTCATGGAAGCAATGCGTGTGATGGGAGAATACATAGCTCCAGACAAGAACGGGGCCAAATTCATCTGGTATATGTCTTACCTTCTGAGAATGATTCAATAGCCGTGAAGGAGCACATTCAGTTGTGCAGCACAAAAAAGGCTCCTCTAGCGGAGGAGCCTTCTTGGCAGGTAGTTACTAGAAATTAGTTTAGTCGGCCGCGGCCTCTACCGCCGCTGCTTTGGCTAGCACCGTTGTTGTAGTTGCCAGGTACGCGCTGTCCACCCTGAGAAGCTTGGTTATTTGGTGCATTATAGTTGCCCGGGGCGTTTTGGCTGCCGCGGTTATCGTAACCGCCCCGGTCATTACCATTACGGTCATTGCGGTCATAGCCCCCGCGGTTGTCGTCACGGTCGTAACCGCCCCGGTTGTCGTTGCGGTTGCCATAATAGCCGCCCCGGTCGTCGCGGTAGTCCCCACGGGCATAACCGCCTTGGTTGTACGGACGGCCACCGTAGTAACCATCATTCCGGTAAGCGCCTCGGGGGCCTACGCTGTAACTGTAGCCACGGCCCGGCCAGTTGGGGCCGTAGTAGCGGCCTGGCTGCACACCCCAGTTATTGCAGTAAGCGCGGTGGTCGGGGAGGTAGCCCCAGGGCTGTCGACCCACGTACTGAATCACGACGGGGTGAAAGAACCGAGGATCGTACGAAGCGTAGGCGCGGGGTAGCACCGGCGAGCTAATCCAGGCGCCATACGCCGGGTCAAAAAAGAGGTACGACTGCGTGTACAGGTCGTAATACCCATCAATTTCCGGGATGTAATAGTATTGCACATTGGTAGGGACGGGAGGACCCCACACCGGAATATTTACGTTCACCCGGACTTGCGCCTGAGCAGTGCCGCTATGCAGCAGCAACCCCAGTGCTAAGACCAAGCCCGATTTCAACAAGTTTTTCATAAGGAGAGAAGGTCAAGGGAGCGTACTCTTTACTAAACGCAAAAGCCGCACCATAATTCATCCTGTTAGACTACATTCTGACACCAGGTTTAAAAGTTCTTTCAAACCCAGCGGGACCTTTCAGGGCCAAACCGTGTTATGGCTCATCTGCGTGCTTTCAAGCCCTTATTCTTGCCCCGAGTAGTCCGCCAATCTCCTTGGCAAATAAGCTATTCGGAGTAGCCGCCGGGGCTTGTTTTGCGTACCTTTGCAGACTTATTCGCTCCGCTGCTGCATGGCTAAAAAAACAACTGCCGCTCCTCCTATTCCTACCACTGCCGCGGCCACACCGGCGCCTGCGTCTTCGCGTGCGGCCAAGTCCAAATCAACGGCGGCTGCCAGTACTCAGGCGCCCAAGAAAAAGGCAGCCACCGCAAAAACTCCCGTAGCCACCGCTGCGGCAGTGGCCGATGGTACCAATCATCATGCTACGGCGGCCGTACAAGCTGTGCCGCGCTCTGAGCAAGTGAATGAAGCCGTGGTAGAAAACCGCATGCTTGTTCCTGGGCAGTTGGTAGGGCCGGCCGCCGACCTGGAAGCACCCTACATTGAAGTGTACGGCGCCCGGGAGCACAACCTGAAGAATGTGTCAATCAAGATTCCGCGCGGGCGCTTGGTAGTGTTTACAGGTATTTCTGGCTCTGGAAAGTCCTCGTTGGCATTCGATACGATTTATGCTGAAGGCCAGCGCCGCTACATGGAAACGTTTTCAGCCTACGCCCGCTCATTTATGGGCGGCTTAGAGCGGCCCGATGTGGACAAAATTGAGGGGTTGTCGCCGGTAATTAGCATTGAGCAGAAAACCACTTCGCGCAACCCTCGCTCCACCGTGGGCACCATCACCGAGATTTACGACTTCTTACGCTTGCTCTATGCCCGCACGGCCGAGGCCTTTAGCTACGCCACGGGAGAGAAGATGATTCGGCAGAGCGACGACCAGATCATCAATTACATCCTCAAGCACTACGACAACAAGAAGATGGTAGTGCTGGCGCCCGTAGTGAAGGGCCGGAAGGGGCACTACCGCGAGCTGTTTCAGCAAATTGCTAAACTAGGCTTTACCAAGGTGCGCGTTGATGGCGAATTGCTCGACATTACGCCCAAGATGCAGGTGGACCGCTACAAAATCCACGACATCGAAATTGTTATCGACCGGTTGCTGGTGAAGGAAGAGGACCGTTTCCGGCTGTCGGGTTCGGTGCAGAATGCCCTAACGCAGGGCAAGGGCACTATGCTCGTCCTGGACGCCGACAAGAAGAAGGACAACACCCAGTTCTTCTCCCGCTTCCTGATGGACCCTACCACCGGCATTGCCTACGATGACCCGGCGCCTAACACATTCAGCTTCAACTCTCCCTACGGAGCCTGCCCTACCTGCAACGGCTTAGGGGAGGTGCAGGAAATTACCGAAGATTCGGTAATGCCCGATAAGAAGCTGAGCATCAGCCGTGGTGGCATTGCACCGCTTGGTGAGTACCGCGACATCTGGATTTTTCAGCAGCTCAGCCTGATCGTTAAAAAGAACAAGGCTAGCCTGAGCACGCCCATTGAAAAGCTACCTGAGGACTTGGTGCAGCGGCTACTCCACGGTATTGCTGAGGAGGAAGATGCCGACCCCAAAAAGGCAAACTACACCGAGCCGTTCGAGGGAATCATTCCGTTCCTGCGTCGGCAAATGGAATCTGATTCGGAAAATATTCGGGAGTGGATTCAGCAGTACACCCAGGCCCAGGAGTGCCCCGAGTGCCACGGCTATCGGCTCAAAAAAGAGTCGTTGCACTTTAAGCTTGCGGATAAGCACATCGGTGAGCTGTCGGTGATGGACCTGAACGAGCTGGCGGGCTGGTTCGACGGAGTTGAGGACCGCCTCTCGGAGCGGCAGAACCTAATTGCGCGGGAGCTACTAAAGGAAATTCGGAAGCGGATTGGGTTCCTGCTAGAAGTAGGCCTCGACTACCTAAACCTGCACCGGTCGGTGCGCACCTTGTCAGGCGGCGAGTCGCAGCGTATTCGTTTGGCTACTCAAATTGGTACCCAACTCGTAGGTGTGCTTTACATCATGGACGAGCCGAGCATTGGCTTGCACCAGCGCGACAACGAACGCCTGATCAAGGCTCTTCAACACTTACGCGACTTGGGCAACTCGGTGATAGTAGTGGAGCACGATAAGGACATGATTATGCATGCCGACCACGTGCTGGACATTGGTCCGGGCGCTGGCATTCACGGCGGGCATATTGTGGCGGAGGGTACGCCCACGGAAATCTTCAGCTCGGGTAGTCTGACCTCACAGTACCTCAGCGGGCAGAAGCACATTGAGTTGCGGCGTCAGAAACGCAAGGGCGATGGGGGCCAGCTGGTGCTGAAGAATGCCAAAGGACACAACCTCAAAAATGTTACGGCTAAGTTCCCACTGGGTAAGCTTATCGCCGTAACGGGCGTTTCGGGCTCCGGCAAATCGTCGCTCATCCACGATACGCTGTACCCTATCCTGAATCAACATTTCTTCAACGCCAAGCGCGAGCCCCTGGCCCACGGCGGTATTGAAGGACTTGAGCTCATTGATAAGGTAATTGAGGTAGACCAGTCGCCAATTGGCCGTACGCCGCGTTCCAACCCGGCTACTTACACGGGAGTGTTCACTGAAATACGCCAACTGTTTTCTTCCTTGCCGGAAGCTAAAATTCGGGGTTACGGACCAGGGCGTTTCTCTTTTAACGTGAAAGGTGGGCGCTGCGAAACGTGTGAGGGCGCCGGTATGCGAACCATTGAGATGAACTTCCTGCCTGATGTGCACGTGCCCTGCGAAACGTGCAAAGGCCGCCGCTACAACCGCGAAACCCTAGAAGTGCGCTTCAAAGGAAAGTCTATTACCGATGTGCTGGACATGACGGTGGAAAAGGCGGTGGAGTTTTTTGAGTTTCAGCCCCGTATTCTGCGCAAGATTCAAACCCTGAACGAAGTAGGGTTGGGCTACCTCACCTTAGGTCAGCAAGCTACTACGCTATCGGGCGGCGAGGCCCAACGGGTAAAGCTGGCCACCGAACTCAGCAAGAAGGACACCGGCAAGACGTTCTACATCTTGGATGAGCCAACGACTGGTCTGCACTTCGAGGATATTAACCACCTGTCTACTGTGCTGCAAAAGCTAGTAGACAAAGGGAATACGGTTCTTATCATTGAGCACAACTTGGACTTGATTAAGGTAGCGGACCACATCATTGACATCGGTCCGGAAGGAGGGGCCGGTGGCGGTACCATTGTGGCGCAAGGAACTCCTGAGCAGGTAGCCAAAGTAGGCAAGGGCCACACAAGCCGCTTCTTAGCCGAAGAGTTGAAGACCAGTAAGTACGTAGAAACTATGTAAGCGCTAAGCTGAGCAGTAGCTGGCACCATGCTCCGGTAGCAGTTTTCCCTCGCAGGTTGACTACTACCGGAGCATTTTTTACTTTAAGAGCTTCGTCCTACACCCTATTGTTATGAAGGTTCTTGCGTTTCCGCTGCTGCTGGCCGCTGCTATTGCCACCGCGCCGCCTAAGCCCACCCGCTGGATGGGTACTATTCAAAACGGCGTAGAGGGCGCTAAAGTCAGTTTTTTACTATCACCCGATGGACAACGAGTTTCCAACTTCACGTTTGACGGGGTGTGGTGGTGTAGTGGAGACCTGAAACGACAGATAATCGGGCCTCAAAACACGTTTGAAGTTCGGGAAGGCAAACTGCATGGCGTTTCTCCCGAGCCAGCAAGTGAGGGAGCCACCGCTTGGCACTTCGAAGTAGCGGGCAGCATCGACAAGAGCAGCGCCAGCGGCACCTTCTGCATGAACAGCCCCACGCTAGGCTGCGACACCAACCAGCTCTACTGGACGGCAGTGCCCATGCCTTGAGCCACGCGCTCTACCGGCTGCTAGTACCAACAAAAGAAAAGCCCCTCCTCAACAGTGAGGAAGGGCTTCTGTAAGCTAAGAAATAGCTAAGCTTACATAGCAGCGTGCTGCTTGAACATGGTCAGGTGGTTCTGAACTACTGGCGTTACCGTACCAATAAAGCCTTGTAGGTCGGCGTCCTGGGTCATTTTCTGGTGAGCCACCATTGTGTTCAGCGTTTTCTGGTGGTCAGTCACCATTTGCTGCATATACTTAGTTTCAAACTCCTTGCCGGAGAGCTTGCGCATTTCAGCCGCAATAGCCTTGTGCTCAGCATCCATATCGGCAGGTAGCGTCACGTTCTTTTTCTGCGCAATAGGCTTCAAATCAGAAGTCGATTTGGTGTGGTCCTTAATCATAAGGTTAGCGTGGTCTTTCGCCATGCCAGTTACTCCTTTTTCTAGGGCCAGCTTGCTCAGTTGAATCTCATTCTGGTCGCTAGCAGCGGCCGATTGCATGAACTCCGCATCGGTAGAGTGGGGAGCCATAGGGCCATTCGGATCGGCAGCGGCAGCACCGCCACCCATTGCTGAGTCGGGCATGGCTCCAGTATTCATTGCGCCTGCAGCACCGCTAGTGTCACCAGACATGGAGGCATCTGTGGCAGCCGTGTCGGTAGTTGCCGTCGACGATTCATTGGAATTAGAGCATGCAGAAGTTACGAGGAGGGCCGCCATAGCTAGGCCCAGGAAAGAACGTTTCATAGTATTGTTGTTTTGAGAGAGGAAGATCTGCGAAGGAGCAAGCACGTAGCTACAGGCTACCACGTAGCGTGGCCTGGCTAGGTTGGAGAGGGGAAAGGTTACTGGTCGGTTGTAGAATCAGCGGCCAGTGCTGAGTCAGCATCTGCAGTTACAGTGGGACCCGCATCGTTGTCGATAACGGTAGCATCAGCTTGTACGCCGCCTTCTTCCACTGCTTTGTCCATGTCGCTTACGGCTTCGCCGGCTGTGCCATCGGTCCGTTTGTTAGCGTCGCCGCAGCTGCTCAAGGTCAACGCCGCTGCCAGCGTCAGGACAGAAAAAATCGATAATTTCATAGGTGGAAAGGTTGATGGAGAATGGATGAGGTAGGGTACGCAGAAACTACTTATCGAGTTGATCCTCTAACTGTTCAGCTGCTTCTAAATGCTGCTTGAGCGTGCTCACCTGCTGGTCGGCAAAGGTGCGGATATCACCGTCGTAAGCTTCCTCGCGCATATCATCAGCGGCTTCAATAGCCATCTTGTGTGTTCTGACAAGTAGTTCAGCGTACTTTTTGTCGAAGGCCGCGCCAGTGAGGGCCACCAACTCACCCACTTGGTCAGCTTGGTCGCCTCCCAAACCTTTGGGCAGTATCAGACTTTTTTGTGCTGCTAAGGTTTGCAAAGCCGTTTGAGCAGTAGTGTGCTGAGCTATCAGGCTCTGGGCCAAATATTTTACGTTGGCCGAAGTACTTTTCCGCTGGGCTACCTGGCTGATTTCCTGGATGAACATGTTGCGATTCGCAGAATTTACCACATACTCGGCATCCTGCTCCTGCTTCTTCGTAACAGCCTCGTTGCTGATGCGGCTCTCGTTTTTGAACTTCGCTTCAGCTACGGGGTCCTTATTGCTTTCCCCGCCGGAGCAGGCAACCAGGAGCGGCAGTAGGGTAACAGCAGAAAAGCGGCGAAAGAAGGTCATAGAGGCGGGGTATTAGCTGCAAATGAGAGGTATTGCAGGCTATACGGCCCCTCGTAGGCGGAGTTGAGATTGCCAGTTGGAAATACAGCAGTTCTCAGATGGCCGCCATTGGTAGCCTACAACATTCCCGCCCTGGAGCTTGCTTCCAGATGAGGGGCACTTTAGCTCCCTCTCTTTTGTAACCTAATAAGCTATCTGATATTTAGTTAGCTATAGAAAATACCAGGTCATTTACCCGCACTAACCCAGTAGTGCCTCTGCTAGCAACAAGTCCTCGGGCGTGGTGATCTTTAGGTTGCGGTAGTCGCCGGGTACTATGTGAATGGGGTGCAAGTCCTCCACAACGCTAGCATCATCGGTGAAGGTAGACAACTCTGGCAGCTGGTAGGCCCGACGCAACAGGCCCAATTCAAAGCACTGGGGCGTTTGCACCAAGCGCAAGCGTGAGCGGTCAAGCGCGTAGGAGCCTTCTTTGCTTAAGCCTCGCACCGAGTCTTTAGGCGTGACGGCTGCAATGGCAGCGCCATGTACCGCCGCCGCCGCATAGGTGGCTTCAATAACGCTTAGTGGAGTAAGTGGGCGCACGCCATCATGCACTGCTATGATGCCGGCCGGTTGTGCGTTGAGGTGGGCTAGGCCATTGCGCACGGAAGCCCAGCGCGACTCGCCTCCGGCTACTACCGTGTGCGGAAGCTTGATGTGATGCAGGGTGCATAGTTGTTGCCACGTCTCAAACTGCGCCGCCGGCAGCACCACTATGCACTCTTGCACTCCTAATGCTGCCTCCGAAAAACGCCGTAGTGTGTGCAGTAGCACTGGCTCACCCCGCAGTTCTAAGAACTGCTTGGGACGGTCGGCTCCCATGCGGGTTCCGCTGCCGCCAGCCACTAGGATAGCAAAGCGTGGAGTTTGAGTGGGAGCGGAAGCGGCAGCAGATGACAAAGCCAAGCAAGAAATAAGAGTTGATGAACAGTTCTGGGTAAAAATAAAGGCCCGGCCGTTAGAAACGGCTGGGCCTTTATTTTTAGGCAAACTAGTAAGGCGGATGCTGTGCTGCCTGACAGTTATGTGCTCGGTTTAGAGAATCAGCATGGCGTCGCCATAGCTGAAAAACTTATACTTCTCTTTAATAGCCGTTTGGTACGCTTCAATTAGAAGCTCGTAGCCAGCAAAGGCAGCGGCCATCATCATCAGCGTGCTTTCCGGGGTATGGAAGTTGGTCAGCAGCGCGTTGGCGATTTTGAAGTCATACGGAGGGAAGATAAACCGATCTGTCCAGCCTTCAGTTGGCTTCAGGCGAGAGTGCGCCGATACCGACGACTCCATGGCGCGCATGGAGGTAGTACCCACGGCACATACCCGCTTCTTGGCATCCAAGGCCCGGTTTACCACCGTAGCCGAATCGGCTGGTACGATGAAGTTCTCGGAGTCCATCTTATGCTTGGTCAGGTCTTCCACGTCAACGGGGCGGAACGTACCCAAGCCTACGTGTAGGGTTACCGGGACAACGTCTACACCTTTGATTTCCAGGCGCTTCATTACTTCGCGGGTGAAGTGCAAGCCCGCCGATGGGGCTGCTACTGCACCCGTGTGCTTAGCGTAGATGGTCTGGTAACGTTCCTTGTCGGCAGCTTCCGTTTCACGCGGAATAAATTCCTTTGGAATGGGGGTTTCGCCTAAGTCGTGCAGGGCCTTGTAGAACTCCTCATCGGAGCCATCAAATAGAAACTTGATGGTGCGCCCGCGCGACGTGGTGTTGTCAATCACCTCGGCTACCATATCCGATTCGCCGAAGTAAAGCTTGTTGCCTACCCGGATTTTACGGGCTGGATCTACCAACACGTCCCAGAGGTGAATCTCCTTGTTCAGCTCACGAAGCAAAAACACTTCGATCTGAGCTCCCGTTTTCTCTTTGTTGCCGTAGAGGCGGGCTGGGAATACTTTGGTATCGTTCACCACGAATACGTCGCCGTCGCCGAAGTACTCGATGATATCCTTGAATACACGGTGCTCAATCTTGCCGCTGTCGCGGTGCAGTACCATCAGACGAGACTCGTCACGGTTTTTGGCCGGGTGCTGCGCCAGCAGGTTTTCAGGCAGGTCAAATTTGAACTCGGTCAGTTTCATAGGCCAGATAAGGCAATAGGTGGGGAACCTAATGAAAAAATTGAGCCGCAAAAGTACTGATTAGCGTCGGAATAATCGTTACTTTTCGCCCGAAATCTGCTTATTGCCCTTCCCACGTCCAGCTGAACCTCCGTTTCTGCATGAAAGCTCTGCGTCTCACTTTGGAGAGTTTCCGCTTTGCGTGGCAAGCCCTGAAATCAAACCTGCTACGCACCATTCTCTCTCTACTGGGCGTCACGGTGGGTATCTTTGCCATTATTGCCGTATTCACCGTGGTCGATTCGCTCGAAGCCAATATTCGGCAGAGTATGACTTTCGTGGGCGATAAGGTGATTTACGTAAACAAGTGGCCCTGGGTATTTGACCGAAATTTTGCCTGGTGGAAATACTTTAAACGGCCAGTGCCCACGGTGCGTGAGTTTCGGGAACTGCAGCGCAGCTTAGGCCCCAACAACAAGGGAATTGCCATTTTTGCCAGTACCAGCGGCAATTTGTTTCGGGCAGGAACCAACAGCATGGAAAGCTGTAATCTGCAAGGGGCCAGCTTTGATTATCGGCAGGTGTCGGACGTGCCCGTGGTGGAAGGGCGCTACTTTACCCAGCAGGAAGTAGATGCCGCGCGCAACGTGGCCATTATTGGTGCTACCATTGCCGAGAACTTATTTCCTGGTCGGTCGGCGTTGGGCCAAGAGTTCAAAACGCGGGGGCAGAAGTTTGTGGTGATAGGGGTGATGGAAAAGGAGGGAAAGAAGCTGCTGGACACCCCCAGCAACGACACGAACTGCCTGATTCCCTTCGGAATGTTCACCAAGATGTTCGCGCTAAGCACCAATGGGATGGGCGGCGTAGCGCCTACCATTGCCGTGAAAGGAACTGATGAGGACCCCGGTTTGCTGGACTTGGAATATGAACTGAAGGGCACCATGCGCAACATTCGCGGCTTGCAGCCCCGCGACGAAGACAATTTTGCCCTGAATCGGCCGGAGATGCTGGCCAACGCTATTACCCAACTGTTTTCTGTAATTGGCATTGCGGGTGCCGTTATTGGGTCCTTTGCTATGCTGGTTGGGGGCTTTGGTATCGCCAACATCATGTTTGTGTCGGTGAAGGAGCGCACCAACATCATTGGGATTCAGAAATCGTTAGGCGCCAAAAACTACTTCATCCTATTCCAGTTTTTATTCGAGGCTGTGTTCTTGTGTTTGCTGGGTGGCGCAACGGGTATCTTACTCGTATTCCTAATTACGCTTATCCCTCAGGATGCTCTACCCCTGTTCCTCACTGCCAGTAATATCTCCTTGGGGCTTACCGTATCGGTTGTCATTGGGGTATTGGCGGGCATTATTCCGGCAGTGCTAGCTTCCAATCTCGACCCGGTTATTGCCATTCGGGCTCAATAAATCCATTTAGGCGAGCGGGCGAAAGCAGTAACAATTTAGCCACATCAACTAGGCTGATATTAACAAATTGTTAACTTGCCGCCCGCTATTTTTGGTCGCCTTCCTTCCGTGGGCGGCCTTCTTTTTGCCCTTTTCTTAATTCTTGTACCCTGGCCTGGGTTATCCCACATCTCCAGTGGCCCTGTGCTACTGGCCGCCCGTGCCACCTCTTTTCCAGCGTAGTGTATGTCAAAGCTTAAAAAAACCAGCCGCACCAAAGCGGCCGACCAAGCCCTAAATGCCGGCAGCGGGCAGACTATCGTTCAACCCGATGTCAACGATAATAAAGTAAAGACTATCAGTGATATTCGTGAGCAAACGCACGGCGAGCGTACCGTACAGCTAGACGATGAGCAGCGCATTCGCAAGGCGTTCGTAGATAAAGACTGGAATGAAATAAAGATTGCCGACTCTTGGCAGATCTTTAAAGTAATGGCCGAGTTCGTGGAGGGCTTCGAGAAGATGACCAAGATCGGCCCGTGCGTTTCCATCTTTGGCTCGGCCCGCACGAAGCCAGAAAACCCCTACTACCAGATGGCCGAAGAAATTGCGGCTAAGCTGGTACGCCACGGCTACGGCGTTATTACGGGCGGCGGCCCCGGCATCATGGAAGCCGGTAACAAAGGGGCCCGCTCCGAAGGAGGCAAGTCGGTAGGATTGAACATTGAGCTTCCCTTCGAGCAGTTTCACAACATTTACATTGACCCAGACAAGGTTATTAACTTTGACTACTTCTTTGTCCGGAAGGTGATGTTTGTGAAGTACGCCCAGGGCTTCATTGGTATGCCGGGCGGCTTCGGCACTCTCGACGAGCTATTCGAAGCTATTACCCTGATTCAGACCAAGAAGATTGGCCGCTTCCCCATTGTATTGGTGGGCTCAGCCTATTGGAACGGCCTGTTCAAATGGATTGAAGATGTGATGCTGCACGAGGAGCACAACATCTCTCCTGAGGACATGCATCTGGTGCAGATTGTGGATAACGCGGCGGACGCGGTGAAAATCATTGATGAATTCTACTCCAAGTACTTGCTCTCGCCAAACTTCTAAGCGCGGCTGTTGGCCGTATATACCATAGTAGGTAGGAAGCCGGACGGTTACGTCCGGCTTTTTATTTGCCCCTATCTTCGTCTGACTTACTGCCTCCTGTATGCCTACTTCTGCCACCGTACGTGATTATGACTACCTCATTATAGGAGGCGGAGCAGCGGGCTTGAGCCTGGCGTATCATATCAGCCAAGAGCCACGGTTGGCACAGAAACGGGTGCTGCTAGTGGAGCCCGAGGCAAAAGACCAAAATGACCGGACGTGGTCGTTTTGGACGGATGAACCTACGCTATTTGATTCTATAGTTAAGCACGAGTGGCAGAAAATAGCCTTTCGCAGCCCTTGGTTTGAGCAAGTGTTTCCTCTGGCGCGCCACCAGTACAAAATGATTCGGGGCCTCGACTTCTACACACACGTCCGGGAGGCCTTAGCCAGCCAGCCTCAGTTTACATGGTGTACCGCTACTGTGCATCAGGTGCAAGCTGCGGCCAGCGGAGGGGTACAAGCCACCACCTCAGCAGGGGAATTTACGGCCCGCTACGCCTTTGATAGCCGCCCCCCGCAGATACAACAGAACCCCAGCAAGCACCGCTACCTACTTCAGCATTTTGTGGGCTGGGAGGTAGAAACCGACCAGGATGTGTTCGACCCGACCACGGTAGAATTCATGGACTTTCGGGGCGAGCAGCACCAGGAGGCTAGGTTTATGTATGTGCTACCATTCAGCCCACGCAAAGCCTTAGTAGAGTACACGCTATTTTCTGGCACTACGCTGCCCAAGCCAGAATACGAAGCCGCCATGCGCGACTACTTGCATACCACGCTAGGAGTAGGGCACTTCCGCATTGAAGCGGAGGAAGTAGGCGCTATTCCCATGACCGACCATCCCTTGCCAGCAGGAGCAGGCCCTAGCATCATTAACCTGGGTACGCGGGCGGGTCGGGCTAAACCCAGCACAGGGTATGCTTTTAAGCGCATTCAGGCCCACTCGGCGCGGCTGGTGGCGGCGCTAGCGTCTACCGGCAAGCCTCCGCAGGATCTTACCGGCGACAAGTGGCAGTTTCACGTTTTTGATACGCTGCTGCTTGACATTATGCAGCGGAACGGTGAGCAAACCCGGGCCATCTTTACGGAGCTATTTCGACGCAATTCGGTGGAGCGCATCTTTGATTTCTTGGATGAGCGCACCTCGCCTTGGGAGAATTTGCAGGTGATGAACTCCGTGACACCCTGGCCCTTCCTACGTTCCATTGGGCATCTGCTGCGCGGCCGGCCTGGGCAGCGTGGGAAGTAGCAAAACGCACTGCTACGCTTTCTTACCAAGCCTGCCCCGCTATACTACCGTTAGGCTGTCTTCGCTTTCCAAGTAGGTCTTGGCCTCTTGCACGGTTGCGGCAGTGAGGGGCAGTAGGGTAGGCGTAGGAGCCGATAAATTCAAGAGGTAGCCCCGCAACGCAGGTAGGTTATCAAGGTCGTGGGTGATGCACAAAATGGTTTTGTGCT
Source organism: Hymenobacter mucosus (assembly GCF_900188255.1). GTDB lineage: Bacteria > Bacteroidota > Bacteroidia > Cytophagales > Hymenobacteraceae > Hymenobacter > Hymenobacter mucosus. The sequence goes on from NZ_FZNS01000006.1 coordinate 123,267, forward strand.
GCTGCGTGACCCAGGCCTGTAGTAGGTCGAATACGCGGCGGCGGTAGTACACATCAAGCTGCTGGGTGGGCTCGTCAAGCAGATAGAGAGCTGCATCTTGCAAGCTAAGCTGGGCCAGCCACACAAGCTGCTGTTCCCCACCCGAAAGCTGTGTAAAGTCACGGTTGGCTAAGTGAACCGCCCCTACTTGTGTTAGTGCCGCATCAGCCAGGGCATAATCTTGAGTTGAATATGAGCTCAAGAAACGATGGTGGCGGAAGCGGCCCATCACAACTAGCTCCCGCACCGATATGGAGAACCCTACATTGCCACGTTGAGGTAAGTGAGCTAGCAAGCCACTGGCAGCGGGACGGTGCACTTGGCGCAAGTCTTGCCCGTGCACGTGCGCCGTACCTTGATAAGCCAGTTGGCCCGTAAGGGCACGAAACAGTGTGGTTTTGCCGCTACCATTATGTCCCACAATGGCAACAAAGGCCGACTCGGGTACTGTAAAACACAAATTGCGGAGCAGGACGCGCTGTCCGTACCCCGCAATCAGGTTGTCTATTGCTAAAGAAGCTTGAGCGCTAGAGAATTCGCGGGAATGAGCCCCGGCATCTACAGTGTTCTGCTGGGAACTCATTGTGCTGCGTATGCTCTATAGGCCAAGTATTCAGTACTAGTACTCGTCCTCGTTGAACATGAAGTCTTCCTTGGTCGGGTAGTCCGGCCATACTTCTTCAATGTTCTCGTAAGGCTGGCCGTCGTCTTCCAGAGCCTGCAGGTTTTCTACTACCTCCATCGGAGCGCCCGAGCGGATGGAATAATCAATGAGCTCATCCTTGGTGGCAGGCCAGGGCGCATCTTCCAGATACGAAGCAAGTTCTAGGGTCCAGTACATAGTCGTGTGTGCTACTAAAAAAAGGTTGGCAAAAAGTGGGCGGCCGCAAATATCCGGCCGGTGTATGAGGCCTGACACCGTTACAGGTGCAGGGTTGCTTCGGAAAACGACAACGTAAAACGTAGCCGAAAGTTGGGTTAGCTAGCCAAGCGCTGGCGTAGCATCTCAATTAGGTCGTTTTTGGTGCGAATTTTCCGCTCGAAAGCGCGAATCTTCCCTTGCAGCATGGTTCGGAATGCGTCGTTGCCAGGTGAGTCGTTGAGCTTGCCCAAGTTCTCTTCTAGCACCTCCTGCTCTTGGCGGTCGTGCTTGATGAAGTCGCGTAGCGCCAGAATGCGCTGGTTGGTCTGATCTTGGGGCGTGCCGGGCTCAGCACCAGGTTGGCGCTTACGAATGTAGTGCTCCAAGGCACTTAATTCGAATACCTTATCGCACGCCAAAATGAACTGTTCCCACACGCGGTCTGATTCTTCGCCGCGTACGGGACCCACTTTCTTCCAAGCAGCTTGCAGCTCCTTAGCCCGCGACACGGCCTCCGACATGGGACGCTTTAGCAGGGCTTGAGCTTCGGCTACGAGGGCCCGCTTGCGGCTGAGGTTATCTTCGCCAGGGGAGGCGGTTTGCTGCTCAGCACGCTTGCTTTCGATGTGCACTTTCAGGCGCTCAAAGAAGTGGTTATGGGCGGCGCGGAAACGTGTCCACAGGTCGTTGGCCTGCTTGCGGGGGAGAGAGCCGTCAATTTCCTTCCACTCCTGCTGAAGTTGTTTCAGCTTGCGGGTAGTTTCCTCAAACTCGTTTGAGTTTTGCAGGGCCTCTGACTTGTGAATGAGCTCTTTGTACCGGTCGTATACGCGGTTGGTCATGGCCTTCTTCTCGGCCAGGAACTCCTTTTTATGCGCAAAGAACGTATCTACGGCCGCCTGAAAGCGTGCTTCCAGCTCGTCGATGAGGTGCTTCTCTACGGGGCCGGTTTTTATCCAGCCCTGGCGCAAGTCCTTGATCTTTTCGCTGCCGGCCTGCCAGTCAATGGTATCGGCTAGCGCCTCTACTTCCTGAATTAGGCTGATCTTGGTGGCCAGGTTTTTCTCGCGGTTGCGGCCGATAGTAACCTTAATGCCCTCCTCGGCCTCCGTAAGGCGGCGGTGTAGGCCTTCAAAGTCACCCAGGGCATCATAGCTTGCTACCTGCTCCTTGAGGTGCAGGGCTTTCATGAGGAAAGAGCCTTTGTTTTCAGATTCCTCAATCTTCTGGAGAAGGTCTTCCACTTTAGTGCGAAAGAGCCCGAAGCGCTGGGCGAAGTATACCAGCGAGGCATCAGCCGATTCTTTGACTTGGCCGACCTGACGGGCCGGTAGGTCTAGTAGTGGACGAAGCCACACCTGGTCGCCCTCGATGTAGCCGTATCGACGGGCTTCGGCCAGCAGGTGGTCGTGTTGTTCCATAATCAGATAGAGGGGAGCGAATAGGTGGAAAGGTCGGAGGTTAAGCCAAAAGGGTGTACAAGTTTACGGTTTGTCGACAAATTCCTCAGTCGTGGGCGGTCGTGGATTCTTTCACAGTGCTGCCTACCTTTGGCCAACAGCTTAGCAGACGGAAGCTCCCGTTTCGTTTGCAAAACTGCCGTTATAGCACTGTGAGGCTACGCACAGAAAGCCAACGCGGTTATCATCAGGACCCAAGATACAGGTAGGAGCGAATACCTCTTATCGTTTTTCGGTTGAGTAGTAGTAGAATTTACATCCGCAAAATAGGAAGCAAATTGGGCTACACAACTTCATAAATCGGCCACGGCCCGACTTTTCATCGGCTTTTACATGTCTTTCGCACGCTAGTACATCCTTCATATGAGCGACCAACCTACCATTATTTTCTCGATGGAGAGGGTAAGTAAGATTTACCCCCCTCAGAAGCAGGTTCTCAAAAACATCTACCTCTCGTTTTTCTACGGCGCCAAGATTGGCGTGCTCGGTCTTAACGGCTCGGGTAAGTCTTCGTTGCTGAAGATCATTGCTGGCGTTGACAAGCAAATTCAGGGCGACGTGGTATGGTCTCCGGGCTATACCGTGGGCTACCTGGAGCAGGAGCCCCAGCTTGATCCTGCCAAAACCGTGTTGGAAGTAGTGCAGGAAGGCACTGCCGAAACCGTAGCGCTGCTCAAAGAATTCGACGAAATTAACGAGGCCTTCGGGGCTGAGGATGCCGACTTCGACAAGCTGCTGGAGCGCCAAGGCACCGTGCAGGAGCGCCTCGACCAGCTCGATGCCTGGAACCTCGACAGCAAGCTGGAGCGTGCCATGGACGCCCTGCGCACCCCCGCCCCAGATGCCATTATTGGCAACCTCTCCGGGGGGGAGAAGCGCCGCGTAGCCCTGTGCCGCCTGTTGCTGCAAGAGCCCGACGTGTTGCTGCTGGACGAACCAACCAACCACCTCGACGCCGAGAGCGTGCTGTGGCTGGAGCAACACTTGCAACAGTACAAAGGCACCGTCATTGCCGTAACCCACGACCGGTATTTTCTCGACAACGTGGCCGGCTGGATTCTGGAGCTGGACCGCGGTGAAGGTATTCCGTGGAAGGGCAACTATTCTTCGTGGTTGGAGCAGAAAGCCAGCCGCTTGGCTCAGGAAGAGAAAACCGAGAGTAAGCGCCAGAAAACCCTACAGCGCGAGCTGGAATGGGTGCGCATGGCGCCCAAGGCCCGTCAGGCCAAGAGCAAGGCCCGCCTTGCTGGCTACGATAAGATGGTGAACGAGGACGCCAAGGAGAAGGAGCAGAAACTAGAACTATTTATTCCGGACGGTCCGCGCCTGGGAGCTCAGGTAATCGAAGCCGAAGGCTTGACCAAGGCGTTTGGCGACAAGCTGCTGTTTGAGAACCTGTCGTTCAACCTGCCCCAGGGTGGCATTGTGGGCATCATTGGGCCAAACGGCGCGGGCAAGACTACCCTGTTCCGCCTCATCACCGACCAGTTGCAGCCCGACGCCGGCACATTCGTGGTTGGCCCCACGGTGCAAACCGCCTACGTAGACCAGCAACACGACACGTTGGAACCCAACAAGTCGGTGTTCGAAACGATTTCAGGCGGCACGGAGACTATGCTGCTCGCGGGCCGGCAGGTAAACTCCCGTGCCTTCGTGAGCAACTTCAACTTCCGCGGCGGCGACCAGGAGAAGAAAGTAGGCAGCCTGTCAGGTGGCGAACGGAACCGCGTGCACCTAGCTACTACCCTCAAGCAAGGGGCCAACCTGCTCCTGCTCGACGAACCTACCAACGACCTAGACGTGAATGCCATCCGGGCCCTGGAAGATGCTCTGGAGAACTTCGCCGGCTGCGCCGTAATCATCAGTCACGACCGGTGGTTCCTGGACCGTCTGGCTACCCACATCCTAGCCTTCGAGGGCGACTCGCAGGTAGTGTGGTTCGAGGGTAACTTCTCCGACTACGAGGAAGCCAAGAAAAAGCGCCTTGGCGACGTGGAACCCAAGCGGGTTCGGTACCGCAGCCTGGGGTAGTAATTGGTTCTTTTGCTAGCTCTGACATGAAAAAGCGGGTCCTACTTCACCTTGAGTGAGGTAGGACCCGCTTTTTCGTGGCTTGCTGGTGCTTAAACCAAAGCTTGCGCCAACAAAGTGTGGGCCTTTTTTGAGCCTACGCGGTGAAGTACTTTAATCTCGCCGCCTTTTACGGAGTTGTAGGAGCTGAAAAAGTGCTCGATTTCGTGGAGCATTTCGCCGGAAAGGTCCGTGATTTCGTGAATGCCTTTGTGCAAGCGGGCATTAGCAGCCACGGCTAACAGCCGGTCGTTGCGCACAATGGAGCCATCGTCTTCGCGCTGCTCAATCTCAAGCGCACCAATCAGGCGAGCTTCTACTACGCAACCCGCGAAAGTGGGAGCATCCAGCAGGAGCAGAACATCGAGTGGGTCGCCGTCTTCCGCTAGGGTAGAGGGCACAAAGCCGAAATCGTAGGGAAAGGTGTGGCCTTCCGGTAGCACCCCCTTCAGCATAAACACACCTAGCTCGGGTTCAAACGCTACTTTGTTACGTTCGCCCCGGGGCGTTTCAACGACTACGTGGATAAGGGTACGCGAATGGGCAGTGTGCGCCGGTAACTGATGGAGGGGAGTAGACATACGTAGAGCAAAAAGTTGGCTTGGTCTACGGTGCAGAAGGGGGGTAGCGTTATAGTCGGGGTTGAAGATAAAAGTGAATGCAAAGCTGTATTCGGCAGACTTTCAGGGAGATGCAGTTTAGTGCGGCATGTGGCTGATCTTGGCTTCGTCGAGGTCTAGCTGGGCTTCCTGATGGCGCAGCATTTCTTCTTCAAACTCATCTTCGTGGCGTAGCACAAACAGTTCTTCCCGCTGCACGTGTAGCACATCGAGCAGCACTTGGTGGTAGCGCTGCAAGGCCTGGCGCTTCGACTCATCGTAGTCGAGGGCTTCGAGCAAGTTGCCGGTGCGCTGGGCCTCCGCCTGCATGCGCTGCTGTAAGGCCCTGATCAACTCATTCTGTTGCAAATCGTCCGCGTAGTGCTGGGCCATGTGCGAGAGGGCTACCCGCCGTAGGCGCAGCCGAATGCCCGCTTCCTGTTCCTCGGGCGGGATGCGCTCCTCTAGTTCTGCTACCCCGGTGAAACGGATAAGCGCCGGTAAAGTCAAGCCCTGAAAAACCAGCGTGATGAGTATCACCACAAACGTGATGAACAAGATAAGATTACGTTGCGGAAAGGCTTGCCCATTGCTGAGCAGTAGCGGCACCGACAAAGCCGAGGCCAAGGACACAACGCCCCGCATCCCGGCCCACCCGATAATTAAAGGGCCCTGCCAGCCGGGGCTGGTTTCACCAGTTCGGATGCTGTGGCTGAGTAAGCGTGGTACGAAGGCCGCCGGAAACATCCACAGCAACCGAATCAGAATGACGATGCCGCTGATGATGAGGCCATAAGAAATGGCTTCCCGAAGTGAGTAGCTGCCCAGCCCGCCTACCACCACGGGTAGCTCCAAGCCAATCAAGATAAACACCAGGCCATTGAGGGCAAAACCCACGCTGGCCCACACGCTGTTGGCTTGCAAACGCGTGTCGGCATCGAATACGCGGTGGGAGCGGAAGGACAACAAAAGCCCACCGCTTACTACGGCCAGCACTCCCGAGAAGTGAAACTCCTCGGCCAGGAGGTACATCCCGTACGGGGCAATGAACGTGAGCACCGTGTTGATGCTGGGCGTAGTGGGCAGGTAACGGTGAATCAGGTAAAATACATGGGATACCACCAGCCCCACCACAATACCCATTCCGCTAACCAGCACAAAGCTGGTAGCTGCTTCGTGCCAAACAAACGTGCCCGAAACCACAGCGGCCAGCGCAAACCGAAACACAATGAGGCTGCTGGCATCATTGATCAGGCTTTCTCCTTCTAGGATGCTTGTCACGCGCCGCGGCACTTTCACACCTTTCAGCACTGAGGTAGCAGCTACAGCATCGGGCGGGGAGATGATGCCGCCCAGCAGGAACCCCAGCGGCAGCGTGAAGCTCGGAATCATGGACCGAGATACGTAGGCCACAATGCTGGACGTGAAGAACACGAGCCCGAAGGCCAGCAACCCGATGGGGCGCTTCCACCGCCAGAAATCCTGCCAGGAGGTTTCCCAAGCTGCTTGGTACAACAGGGGCGGCAGGAAGATGAGAAAGATTAAATTGGGGTCGATGGTAATGGCCGGCAAACCCGGTATGAAGCTGAGTGCCAGGCCCGCCAGCACCAGAAAAATAGGGTAGGAGATGCGCATTTTCTGCCCCAGCATGACCAGGAGCAACATGGCAAACAACAGCCCCAAAACCAGCAAAATATTTCCGTGCAGGGTGCTTTCGTGCATCAGGAGAAAGTAGGGTAACTATGGTGAAACAACTGGCCGCCATTACAGAACCAGGCAAGCTCAGCGGCACCTGTCCGAAACAAGCCAGCGCGCAACTATGCGGGTAGGTGGTGGCCGAGCGCCGAGGTACAACCAGTAGCCTCAGGTAGCGGCCGGGGCGGAAGGTAGCGGCTCCATAGGTAAAAGGCTACTGCGAGAGCAAGCTTCTGAAAACAACGGCCTCGTTACCTTGCGGCCCTCATGCTCCATCTCGACCAATATCGTCGTCGCTTTCAGAAGCTACGCGTAGCCCGCAGCCGTCAGCACGGCGAGGCGCCTTACAAGCCTGCCTTGCTGCTGGCCGTCCTCGATGGAGTAGAAGACGGCTCTATCCTGGACAATCGAATTTATATTACTCCGGAACTGCTGGCGGCTTTTCGCAGCCTCTGTCGCGACTTAAGCACATCGGCCCTGTTTCGCGCCAACGATTTTTCCCTGCCTTTCTACCACCTCACCGGCGACGGGTTCTGGCACCTGCACACTCAACCGGGTATGGAGCTGTTGCTCACGGCGTCCCGCTCGGTTAAGAGCTTTCGCAGCCTTCGCGAAACCATCGACCACGCGGCCCTCGACCCCGCACTGTGGGCGCTGGTGCAAGACCCGGTGGCGCGCACTGAGTTGCGCCAAGCCTTACTGCTGCGCTATTTCCCGCAGACGCGCTTTCGCTACCAGCCCGCGGCCGGCCCACAGGCATTGGCTGTCATTAGGCGGCAGATACTGGAGGAGCCCGCCGCCATATACCGTACCCATGTGGCCGCCACCGATGAGCTTGATACTGCCGTGCGCAGTGGCCTCTTTAAGCGGCTGGTGCTGGAAGCCTACGACTATACTTGCGCCATTTCGGGGCTGAAACTTTTGAGCACGCGCGGCGCGGTGGCTCCGCTGCTGGATGCTTGTCACATTGTGCCCTGGGCTCTCAGCCACGATGATACGCTGCCCAATGGCTTCGCTCTTACGCCTACCCTGCACCGCGCCTTCGACCGTAAGCTGTTGTGGGTAGATGACGACTTCCGGGTGCGCATTGCTGATGGCTTCGCGGAGCTGGCCGGTGCCGAGCATGGTATTCAGCGTTTTGAGGGCCAACCCGTGCGCTTGCCAGCGGTGCCCGCCTGGCAGCCCCGCCGCGAAAACTTTCGTGCGCAGCGGACTGGCATCCTGCCATAGGGGACGGTGCCCACCTGCTGCCGCGTTGCCGCCGTCCGTAGCGCACGGTCAGCCAATGAGAACGGCATCAGCGCACATGGTACTGAGCACGACGCCTACCCAGCCCTGGCGCATGGCCTGCACCACCAACCCCACCAGCGTACGAACACCAGCTTTTTGAAGCAAGGCCCGTCGGTGGCTTTCCACGGTGCGCACGCTTACGCACAAGTGGTCGGCTATTTCCTGGTTGCAATGGTCATTTACCACTAGCCGCAGCACATCCAGTTCCCGTCGGCTGAAAGGGGTAGGCGTTAGCAAGTTGCGGGAAGCGGATGGAGAAGGGCTCGGTTGGTCTGCCACCGCGGATACATATTGGCGAAACAGCGCGGCCACCGTGGCCGGTGCTGCGTGGCGCGGCAGCCACGCGTGCGTAGCCGACCGCTCGGCCAGAAACAAGCGTAAATCGGGCGGTAGACGGTTGCTGGTGAGCAGCAACACCGGCTGGGCGCTACGGATGGCTTGCAAGCGGCGCAGAAAGGAGGCAACGGAGTCCGTGAATAAAGCGCAATCCAGCACGACTACAGCGTACGAATGCTGATAAAGTAGGGCTGGAATGGCAGCAGGATCGGTTTGTACAACCACATCTAAGCCCGGCCACACCTCACTAAGCATGGTAAGAAGGCCTTGCCGGTGCAGCGTTGGCAGCGCCACCACGAGTACGGAACCAGAGAGGGCATACATAGTCGGACCACGTAAGGATGTACGTTACTAATCGATGGGTAGTACTAGGTGTGTAGTAGTCAACCCCAACCACAAAAGCCGAGCGCGCGATTCTGATATGAATATAATAGTTATATAAATAATAAGTTTAATTATATATTAAATAAATCTAATGAAATCCTGCCCGTAGCTTAAACCACCTGCTAATAAGTTGTATGCTACGAGGCAACATGCTGAACTTCATATAGCTTACAGATAAAAGGACTGCATCTATTTACAGCAAAAGCCACCCTACATGAGGTGGCTTCTGCAAGATGAATTCCAGGGGCTGGTCGCTTATCAGCCACGGCTTGGGTGGCCGGGCAGTTGCTAGTTGGAACGGGTTTAAGCTCCTCTAACCCGCATAGGGAGAATGTATACAGCCTCGGAGGCCGTGATAAACAGGGTTTTGCGGTCTTTACCCCCGAAGCAAACATTGCCCGTCCAGGGCTCAGGAATAGCAATGTGCTCAATCTGCTTGCCCGCGGTGTTGTATACCGTAACCCCTTGGCCGGTTAAGTACACGTTGCCTTCGTTGTCAATGGTCATACCATCAGAGCCCTGCTCTACAAACAGCTCACGATTCGTGAGCTTCCCATCGGCGGTTATCTGGTAGCGGTAGGTTTTGTTGGCTTCAATGTCGGCCACGTACAGGTGCTTGCCATCGGGAGTACCAATGATGCCGTTGGGCTTCTGCAGCTGGTCGTCCACTACCACGGGCGTAGCGCGGTAGTTAGCCAAATAGTACAGCTTCTGGCCACCCAGGCTAGTGTCGGGCGTCGTGCGGGTCCAGTAGTCGCGCTGGTAGTAAGGGTCGGTGAAATACAGGCCTTCTCCTTTCGGGTTAATCCACAGGTCGTTTGGGCCATTTAGCCGGTGGCCCGCTACGTCTTTAAGCAGCACCGTGTGCTTACCATCTGGCGTAATAGACCACAGTTCATTATTCTCGTCGGCGCAGGCTATCAGGTTGCCCTTTTTATCGAAATACAGCCCGTTGGAACGGCCCGCTTGTGCCAGGAAAACCGTCAGCTTGCCCGCAAGATCGTACTTCCAGATTTTATTGTTGGGCTGATCGGTGAAGTACACGTTGCCGGCTTTGTCTACGGCTGGGCCTTCCGTGAACTTAAACTGTTTGGCAACAAGCTTGGGTCTGCCCGCACCAGCAATAATGGAGCCGTCGGAGCCCTGTTGCTCACTTGAGGCTAGCGTGAAAGCACTGGCTACCACGCCAGTACCAACTAGGGCGAAGTAAAGAAGAAGGCTGTTTGTCATAGGAAGAAAGGGATAAGGCAGCCCGACGGTACCGGGCCAGGTGTGCGTAGATGATACGACAATAGTAACGTGCCCGCCGCATAAGTAGCCACGCAGTACCGTATAGTAGTAGGGTAGCACCGGTGCCAGTTAACCTGACCTGTAGCAGCCGCGGGCTGCTCGCAGCCGTATGTTACGTGTCTGCTTACGAGCACATTTCCCCCGCGCTTTTACCGTTCTCATCCGTGGCTACCTCTACCACCGTACCAGCTGCTCCGGCCGCCGAGCCCACTTCTTCCAAAGTTGCTATTGTAGCGGCGTTGGGGGCCAATTTGGCCATTGCTGTCATCAAGTTCGTGGCCGCTACCTTTACGGGTAGCTCGGCCATGATGGCCGAAGGTATTCATTCCGTAGTAGATACTACCAATGAGTGGCTGCTCCTGTTGGGGCTGCGCCAAAGCCAGCGGCCCGCCCACGAGGGACGGCCATTTGGCTACGGAAAGGAGCTGTACTTCTGGTCGTTTATCGTGTCCATCTGCATTTTTGGCATCGGGGGCGGTATCTCCATTTACGAAGGCATTCAGCACTTGCGCCATCCCAGCGCCCTGCAAGATCCCCTGTGGAACTACGTTGTCCTGGGCTTGGCCTTTCTGTTCGATGGCGCTTCTTTCCTGGTAGCGCGTCGCACCTTCAACGCTCAGCGCAATGGCCGCTCGTTCTGGTCGGCCTTTCGGGAAAGCAAGGACCCCTCCAGTTTTGTGGTGCTGTTCGAGGACGCGGCCGACCTGCTCGGTATTATTGTGGCTTTTCTGGGCGTGTTCCTGAGCCATCAGCTCCAGAATCCCTACCTCGATGGGGTAGCGTCCTTGCTCATTGGCGTTATCCTGGTAGTGGTAGCGGCCTTGCTGCTGCGCGAAAATAAAAGCTTACTACTCGGCGAGCCGGCAGATGCCGCTATACTCCGCGAGGTAGCCAGCCGCGCTCAGGCCGATGCGGCAGTAACGGCCGTAGCGGCTCCTCTGTCGTCTTACCTGGGGCCGCACGAATTGCTGCTGGTCTTGCGTGTAGAGTTCAACTCTACTCTCTCCGCGGCGGAGCTGACGACGGCAGTTGCGCGTGTGCAAGCAGCTATTCGGGCGGCTTATCCCGATATTCAACATCTTTATGTAGAACCGGCTTTTTTACAGGCCCAACCATCAGAAATCCAATCGACAACGGCCGTGCCGGTGGCGGGCGCACTGTAGCGCTTGCCCGCGCACAACGAGGATGTAACTCATGCGTATGGATTGATTCTATTCCCCTGCCAGATGTTTGATTTTGCGACCTTATTTCGTCCCTTGGCTGAGAAAAGCCAGCAGCTCTACTTCGTGTATCACGTTGAAGCGCAGCGGCTCGTGTACCTCAGCCCAGCCTACAACGATGTGTTGGGGCTGCCGAACGAAACGGCGAACGAAGATTTGCCCCGCTTGGTAGCACGCATCCACCCCGACGACCAGCAGTACGCTGCTTTACGCTTTCGCCACGTGCTGCAAGGCCGCTTTGTGGAAGATGTAGAACTGCGCTTGTCCCCGGCCAACGACCCGGCGGGGCCACCGCAGTGGCTGTGTTTTACGGCGCACTTGGTAGCTCAGGAGCCGGAGCTGACTTACGTGAGCGGCACCGTGCAAAACATCACCCAGTCGCGGGAGTACATAGATAATGCCGACCGGTACAACAAGAAGAAGAACACCGTTCTGGAAATTCTTTCGCACGACTTGGCGGGTCCCTTCATCATGCTCAAGCAGGTAGCGGGCTACGTTGGCGGGCGCGTTGAGTCGTTGCAGGATGCAAAGCTCAATGAGTTGATAAACGTCATGCAGACTACCTGCCAGGAAAGTGTCAACCTTATCCGGGACTTCGTGGATACTGAGTTCTTGGAGTCGGCGAATGTGCAGCTCAAACTCGACCGGGTAGACGTGGCCGCGGAGCTGCGTGAGATGACGCAGCAACTACAGGAAGCCGAAGAAAATCTGAACTTGAGCTTTCAGTTTGAGGGCCCCACCACTTGCTACTTTCATCTTGACCGCAACAAGATTATGCAGGTCGTCAATAACTTGTTTAGCAACGCCATCAAGTTCACGCCCGATGGCGGTACTATTCGCCTGCGTCTGGATGAGCAGCCTACGCAACTCATCATCACGCTGACGGACAACGGTGTGGGCATCCCTGCCCAGCACCAGAGCGTGTTGTTTGAGCGGTTTACCCCCGCTCGGCGGCCCGGCCTGCGCGGGGAAAAAACTACCGGCTTGGGCATGTCCATCATCAAAACCATTGTGGAGCTGCACCAGGGGCAAATTCAGGTAAAGAGCGAGCTTGAGAAAGGTACAACCTTCACTATCACCCTGCCGCGCCACGACTAGGTAGCCTGCACTACTGCTGGCAAGGTAGCTCAGCCGCAGTGCGCTAGATAATATGCCTTCTTATAGCCTGATGGTGCTACCAGCGTGTAGGTGCCATAGGCTGCTAGTGCGGTTGTTGCAGTTTTCTGGCCACAACCGCGTTGCTATTTATTCCCGGTGTGCTAGCCTACTAAGCCGGGGGCTGGTGGTTTCGGCTACTAATCAACGCTACCCACTGATGCAGAGTGCGTAGCTCCAGCAGGAGTCTACTATTCAGAAAGAGTTGTTTCATGTCTTTTCTTCTCGGTAGCACGTAATACTAGCTCCACTTTAGCTAACAGGCCTGTTGTATGAAGAAAGCCCTGCTCCTCTGCCTCTACTGCTTTACGCTCACCGTGTCGGCCCAACAGAAGGATTTACGCAGTCCTCGTCAGTTGTTCCCGGGTTTGTTTGAGGCAGTGCAGATGGGGCGCATCTTTCCCGACAATAAAACCTTTGTGGATGCTACCCCGCGGGAAGCGCCAGCCGTAGTGCTGGCTGCCTATGCGGAGCAGCGCCGCCTGCCCGGCTTCGATTTGAAGCGGTTTGTAGAAGCGTACTTTCAGCTTCCTGAGGCCTCTGCTTCGGGCTACCACACCAACATTGCTGGGGGGCTGCCCCGTCACCTCGATACCCTCTGGACCGTATTGCGCCGGCCCGGCCAAGACTCCGTAGCACCGTATGCGTCGCTGCTGCCTTTGCCAAATTCCTACGTGGTGCCTGGTGGTCGTTTCCGGGAGGTGTATTATTGGGACTCCTACTTTACGATGCTGGGACTACGGGTTAGCCACCGCCCAGAGTTGCTGCGGGGCATGGTCGATAATTTTGCCTACCTCATTACGCGCTACGGCTTTATACCCAACGGCAACCGCACGTATTACCTCACCCGCTCTCAGCCGCCGTTCTTTAGCCGCATGGTAGAGTTGTTGGCTCAAGAGCAAGGCGACACCGTGCTACGGCGCTACCAACCAGCCCTGCTGCGCGAGTACCAGTTCTGGATGGCTGGGGCCGACTCGCTGGCACCTGGTGCGGCGCGGCGTTCTGTGGTGCGCCTGGCTGGGGGCGAAGTCCTGAACCGCTACTGGGACCAGAGTGCCGAACCCCGGGAGGAATCTTACCAGGAAGACGTAACGGCTGCCCAGCGTAGCCAGCGCCCGGCCGCCCAATTCTACCGCGACGTGCGGGCCGCCGCAGCCTCGGGGTGGGACTTTAGTAGCCGCTGGTTTGTGCCTGGGCAAGGCTTAGAGTCCATCCGTACTACCGGTCTAATTCCCGTTGACCTCAACTGTCTACTCTATCAGTTGGAAAATACCCTGGCACGTGCTAGCCACCTGCGGGGCGATGAAGCGGCCAGCCGCAACTTTCAGAAACAAGCTGCCGCGCGTCGGAAAGCCATCCAACGGTACTGCTGGGACGCGCGCGCCAACTGGTTTGTCGATTACGATTGGGAGCAGCGTAAGCTCTCCCTGGTACGGACTTTGGCAGGAGTGTTTCCCTTGGAAAGCGGTATTGCTACCTCTACTCAAGCCAGCAAAACGGCCGCCGGATTGCGCCGCGACTTTCTACGCCCTGGCGGCCTGATAACCACGCTAGCCACTACCGGGCAGCAGTGGGATGCTCCCAATGCCTGGGCTCCCCTGCAATGGATGGCCGTGCAGGGCCTACGCCGGTATGGGCAGCAGGAGCTAGCTAGCACCATTGCGCAACGGTGGATTTCGCTTAACCAGATTGTGTTCCAGCAAACTGGCAAACTAATGGAGAAGTACAACGTTGAGAATATAACGGCACTCGGTGGGGGAGGAGAGTATCCATTACAGGACGGATTTGGGTGGACAAATGGCGTTCTGTTGGATCTTACGAAGCAATATCCCGCATACAGCCGATAATCTAGGTATTGTTCAATGGGCACGGCAGTGCCATCTCATCATTGGTAGCTTTTGTTCTTTTTTAGAACTTTAGATATTTTTTTTTGGGCTATTCAAAGTGTACGGCTGGCTCACAATAAGTGGCTGTGCGTTAGCAAGTTATATTGTTGTGCTTTTACGGGTCATATGAGGTGTAATTAGAATAGTTATATAATAACGATTAATTTAAATTATTGGCTTTTTCTGTCAATATTAGCTTGTCACTATATAAATAAACCATTGAAATAGTATTAGTTGTACAGAATAGTGTATAACGATTCGATTAATTATTGTAATAGTCCAGAGAACTTTGTTCTTTTATTTAATTATATCGAGATGAGTGTAAATTTTGTATTGTACAAATAATTGAAGAATCCTTCCTTGCCGCTACAAGACCTGAGTTTAATCCCACCGTTCCTATTTCTTACTAAATGAAAACACTTTTCCTCAACACCAAGCCGCGATTGGCTATTTCGTGGTGGCAAAAGGCTGCCCTGGTAGCTGGACTATCGGCAGCGGCACTGCCGAGCATGGCGCAAACTGCCTCCATGGCTTTTCCGCGCAACGAGCCGTTTACCGGTAATGCAGCCACTAACTTCACATTTGGGGGCACGGCCCGCCTGACCGGCGTAGGTGGCACCGACAACGACCCGGTTGGCTCCGGCTACCTTCGTCTGACCAACGCTACTACTAACCAGGCGGGGTACGTGATTGATAACGTGGGCTTTCCCTCTTCGGAAGGGTTTTCTATTTCCTTTGAGTTCTTCTCCTATGGAGGGAGTGGGGCCGATGGCTTCAGCGTATTTCTGGTAGATGCCGACAATCAGCCAGCCGACGGCTTCCGTATTGGTGCTACGGGTGGTTCATTGGGATATGCCCAGAAAGACATTAGCCCGATTGCGCCCGGCGTGTCAGGCGGCTACATTGGCATCGGTATTGATGAGTTTGGTAACTACTCCAACAGATCGGAGGGCCGTTCTGGAGGAAGCAACTTTTTAACCAACGAGAACAAGGTGCCTCACGGGGTAGCTATTCGGGGTGCTGGCAATGGCTCTGCTAACACCGACTACCCTTATCTAGTAGGTACCAAGCCCGGCGACATGGGCTTTACGCTGGATGTACCAACTGTACGCGCCCAAAGCGGCTCAGCGGACTACCGCCGCGCCTACATCGACGTGGTTCCGACGACATCGGGCAGCACAACCACGTACCTCATTAGCGTCAGGATTCAGCACGGTCTGGAGGTGCGCACCACGGTTGAGAACTTCACCGTACCAAAGCCCCCCGCCAACCTGCGTCTGGGCTTCTCGGGCTCTACGGGTACCTACACCAACGTGCATGAAATTCGCAACCTGAATATTGTGCAGGTGCCATTTGCTACCGACGATGTGGCCTCCACCAATTATAATCAAGCTACTGACGTTAGAATCCTCAACAATGACGTGGCTCCCGGTAGCAACATCGACCCCCGCTCTGTAGACCTGGACCCCTCAGTTACGGGTCAGCAAACCGAACTGAGAGTGGAGGGTAAGGGTACCTTCCGTGTCAACCAGAGTGGTGTTGTAACGTTCGAACCATCGGGCACCTTTGCCGGTACGGTTGTCATTCCATACACCATGCAGTCTATTCTCGGGGCTGCGTACTCTTCTAGCCCAGCTAACATCACCGTGAACGTAGCCGGGGCCGACGTAGCTGCCACGCTTACGGGGCCTGCCACGGCCACCGCCGGCGAGGAGGTTACCTACACCATCAAAGGCGCTAACCGAAGTGGCCTCACGGCTACGGATGTGGTATTGTCGATGCGGCTACCTGCCAACTTGCCGGCCGGCGCCGTTGCCCCACAAGCTGGTGGCACCTACTATCCCACAACGGGCCTAGTAACCTTCGACAAGGTAAGCTCCCTCAGCAGCGGGGCCCCAGCCATCGAACGACGGGTAACGGTAACGCTACCTAATAGCCAGACGGAAACCATTGCCAACAAGGCCGAAGCCTGGTCTGCGGTGCCTGACCCCGTAACGAGCAACAACGTTGCTACCCTCAACACCGGTATATCAGCTCCTTTACCCGTCGAGCTTCTGAATTTTGTAGCGAAGCCCGTAGGAAGCGACGCCTACCTAACCTGGGAAACTTCCTCGGAGTTAAATAGCCGTCATTTCGAGGTAGAGCGCTCCCAGGATGGGCGCACGTTTAAGCGCATTGCCACGGTAGCATCCAAGGGTACTACCCAGCAGCATTCTGCTTACGCGCATACTGATGCTCGCGCCGCCAGCATCTCGTCGCAGCCTATTTACTACCGGTTGCGGCAGGTAGATTTGAATGGCAAGGCCAAATACAGCCAAGTGCAAACCGTGCAGTTTGGGCAGGAGCACCAAGCCATTATGGTATATCCTAACCCCGCCAACATCGCGGCCACACTCGACCTGACGGCTCTGCCCGTGGGTACTTATAGCCTCACCATATACGACGTTGTGGGCCGTCTAATTCTGCAAACGCAAGTTGCAGGCGGCGAGCTAAATCCCTTGGGAGTGGAGAAGATGCCCAAGGGCATGTATCTACTGCGAGTAAAGGGGCACGGCTTCTTCCGCAATCTGCCCTTGGTGCGGGAGTAGCAGCATCCTGCGGGGTAGCAGCCACTTACCACAAAAAGCGCTGGCCTATGCAGGTCAGCGCTTTTTATGTTCTGCCCAGAGTGAATAGCCGTAGTCGAATGGCGTTCTATTTCGTAGAAAGGATGGTTCTAACCGTTTTCTATCATGTGCGGACGTTATTCTCTCACGCCGGCCCCCGGCATCCTCGAAGACCGATTTGACGCTACGTTTGCTGCCCAACTTACGGGTCCAGCGTATAATGCGGCGCCATCACAGCAGCTGCCTGTTATTCTTAACACTGACCCGGGCAAGATTCAACTGCTACAGTGGGGCCTTATCCCAGGCTGGGTAAAAGAGCTGCAAAAAGCGCCCAAGCCCATTAATGCCCGCGCCGAGACTTTAACCGAAAAGCCTTCTTTCCGGCAGCTACTTCAGCGCCGCCGGGCCTTAATACCAGCCGATGGCTTCTATGAATGGCAAGCCACTACCAATGGCAAAATTCCTCATCGTATCCTGCGCCGCGACGAAGAAGTATTCGCCTTTGCTGGCCTCTGGGATGAGTGGCTAGACCGCACTACTGGTGAAGTGCTGCCCACCTTCACCATTATTACAACCGAGCCCAACGACCTCATGGCACCCATCCATAACCGCATGCCGGTAATCTTGAAGGACCGGGACGCAGAATTGGCGTGGCTCGATGACACAGTGCCGCTAGCTGCTCATCAAGAGCTGCTGCGCCCCCTACCAACTGAGCTGATGCGGGCCTATACGGTCAGCAAACTGGTAAATTCTCCGGCGCACAACAGCCCCGATGTGCTAGCGCCAGCAGCATAATCCAACCACAAGCCCCCGCTATGCTTACTAACCAAGAAGTCAATAAGCGTGGTGGGGGCTTATGTATGCAGATTGGTGCGTTGCCTGGTGGCTACTAACGGCGGAACACCTGCTTCTTATGCAAAGCGCGTGCGTAAGCAGGGCGAGGCAGCCGGCGGCCCTTCTTGCGCTTAAATAGGCTAAATCCTGGGCTGGGAAGCCCATGGACAGTAGTGGTACCAGAAACAGGAGCGCAAGATGCAGCCTCGCTAGGAAGCACAATAGCAACAGCAAAAAGTACGAGTAGGAGGTGTTTCATGGCATTTATGGAGTATATAATTGAACTATGACCTAATAATAAGAGAAACACTTTAATACTTGGATATTTAAATCCAATAAATGCTTGTTATGTTATAATTATGAGGATCAGAAACATGTTGCAATGAGGTTTCCATTCCCTTTTAGCTACCTCCTGTCACGACAAAAGGCCCTGTCAGCGCAAGCTGACAGGGCCTTTCTGGAGTCTATGAGGGCTCAGCCTAGTGGTGCGAGTCTTCGGCGTACTCGGTGGCTTTAGCCGCCGCAAATACAGCTAAGCCAGCCAGTACAGCTACCCCTAGGATGAGTTGGGTAGTAGTGAAGCGCTGGGATGCCTTACGTAGAAGTGTGCTGCCATTTTTCAGCAGATCATCTAGTTGGTCTTTGTCGCCGGTGAATACCTTATAGCCGCTTTGCAGGGTGTTAATGATATCCTCAGGCAGAATTTTTTCGATGTCCTTTTCTAGCTGGGTGCTGGGAGTGCTCATAATGCGGAAGGGAGAAACAGATGGATGAACATTCGGCGGCGCTGCCGCCGGAGTTCGTGTACGGCAAACCCTGCCTTTTTGATATAGCTCTGCTTGTATAAGTTGCGACAAGGCCGCGCCGAGTCATAAGCCAAAGGCTGGGATAAATGACCTCCTACCTAAACAACACCCTGTAACTGCTAAGGAGCACAGTGAAAGTAGCAGGCAACAAAAAAGGCCTCATCTACGGATGAGGCCTTTCTCTTTGGTTAGGAGTGGCTTATTCGTACACCTTCACCACGAACACGTAATCACGCAGCTTGCGAATTTGTTGAGGACGTGAGGTGCCTGCTAATTGGTTGGCCCGCGGTAAGTTGTAGGCCTGGCCGGCACCGGCAGCACTCAGAGAATCTACCAGTTTCATCAGATACGACGACTTGGTGGCAAAAGCCGCGCTTTGCACATCCATCTGCCGGCCGCTGATAATGCCAATCAAATTGCCCCGGTCGTCGAGCAGTGGGCCGCCCGAGTTGCCGGGGTTCACGGGAATGCTAATCTGGTAGAAACCCGTGTCGCCCTCAAAACCCGAACGGGCGCTCAACGAACCATCGTTGAACACGAGGTCTTCGCGGGGGTAGCCTAGGGTATACACTTTCTCACCTAAGTCCGACTGGCCCCGCTTGAAGGAGTAGGGCAAGCGGCCAAAGCCCTTAAAGTCTTTGTCTTTAATATGCAGAATAGCCAAGTCGTGGGCCACGTCTGTGAATACGGGTTCGGCGCGGTAGCGCTGCCGGTCACGGCTCTCGATCAGCAGAGAGTCGGCACCCTGAATTACGTGGTAGCTAGTTACTAAGTAACCATCTGCCGTGAGGGCAAAGCCAGTTCCGCTAAACTTGCCAGGGTTAATGATTTCGGGCTTCGCGTTGCCATCTACCTGGCTCAGAGTCCGGTTCATGGCTCGCTGGTTGCGCTTGATGCGCTCTACTTCGCGCCGTAGCACGGTGTAGCCATATAAAGAGCCAGAAGAGTTTTGCGCCGCCCGGTACATCTCCAGCCCAAGCAAGGTGGCAAATACGGCCAGCACCGCTACCGAGGCTGCCACCATCATGGTAGCGCGGTGACCATGCCAGAAGGTGCGCAGCTTTTCTTCCGTGCGTGAAATGCGCAGCAGTGGGCGAGGAGCCGTGCTAGTAGCAAAGGATTCTTGCGCAACCTCTGGGGTGATGCGTACTGCTGCTTCGGCATCCATTTCCGCCTGAATGGCGTGGAGCTTGCGGCGGGTAGCCAGCCGGCGCCCGTAAGCTGACAGGGTACCCGTCAGCTCCTCATAGTCTTGCAGGCGGCGGGCAAAGCCGGGGTCAGTAGCCAACCGATGCTCTAAGTCGGCCCGCTGGGGGGCGGCCAGCTCGCCAGAGCGGTAGGCATCAAATAAGGCGTAATAATCAGATTCGGTTTTCATTTCGTAGCGCGGGTGGGTGGTCCCGCCAGGTTCGGTGGCGCGGCCTCTTAGTAGTGCTCTTCTTCCTGATAGTGGTTGAAGAACAACTTCTTGAGGCGCACCAGACATTTATATTTCTGGTTCTTAGCATTGTCGGCGTTGGTATAGCCGAACTCCGCCGTGAGCTGCTGCATCGACTTGTCGAGCAGGTAAAATCCTTCTAAAAGCGAGCGGCATGGTTCTCCAATCCGGTCCAGCGCCTCCGCCATAGTGGCGAAGCGCCGGTCGCGCTCTTCGGCCAGCTCCAAGTCGGCCTCGGCGCCGGTTTCGAGGAAAGGCTCATGGTCATCGAGGCGGCCGCCAAAGCGGGTTTTCTCGGTAAGACGTTTCAGCCACAAGCGGCGGCACACGGCGTAGAGGTACGTTTTGATCTGGCAGCTCAGTTCCAAGGAGCCGTCGCGTACCTTCTCATAGAATACCATTACGCCCTCTTGGTACACGTCCTTTGCTTCGTCGTCGGTGCCGCTGTTTTGCAGCACGTAGTGCGAAATCATGGGGAAGTGCAGCCGGTAGAGCTGCGCCAGCGCCCGGTCGTCGCCGTGGCGGATAGCCGCCACAAACTCCTCATCGGTGTAGGAAGGTTGTCCCTTACCCATTCGCTTTGCTTATTAATACGTTGCCGTCCGGTTGGTAACCCGGTAAAAAAATATTTTCTACAGTTGGGTTACCATTCATCCAAGTAGGTATCAAGGACGTTTTTCGGACTAATTTTTTCAAACCTACTACCAAAAATGAAGAACCTCCTGAAGGTATCCGCTCTGGCTGTTGTATTCGCTGCTACCCTCGCTTCTTGCGGCGAGAACAAGACGGCTGAAGAAACCACTACCACCACTGAGGCTAGCACTGTAGAAACTGCTCCTGCTACCACGGATACCACTGCTGTAGCTGCTCCTGCTGGCGACTCTACCGCTGCTGATGCTGCTACCACCGCTGCTCCCGCTACTACGGAGTCGACTACCACGACGACGACTGAGCAGAAGTAATCACGCGCTGGCGTATGCCAGCGTGCTACTTGAAGGCCTGGGTTCTGTTCAACGGAACTCAGGCCTTTTTGCGTATAAAACGGCGGCACCAGCCTTCTGCATGGCATAGTAGCACACGCATACGCGGCTGGTGTTGTTGGGTTTTGTTGGCGGCAAGCCGTAAGATGCGGGCTCAACTTTTAGCTACCACTAGCCGTGCGAAGTTTTCAGGCAAGCAAAGCGAAGGCAGCATGCTTCTGACTACGTACGCAACAGGAAAAAGGCCGATGGGTGAGATTAGCAGGGGCTGACCCGTTAGAGTTTCTCCTCCAACCATAAGAAGCCTGCGCCGAGTAGAAACAGCACAAAGCCCCACCACCGAGACCAGGGTACTGAGGTAGTAGAGGCCGGAAGAACCGCATTAGAAACCTGCGTAGGCTGAGCCGCCCAAGCGGCGGCGGCGGCCTGCTGAGTTTGTAAGTGCGGGGTCATCCATTGGGTGGGGCTATACACGTACACCCACGAGGTAGCAGCTCCGCTGCTGAAACGGTGCCAGCCACTGGTAGTAGGCCAATAAGTAGCTGTTGCCCAATCTGGTATGTGCACATCTTGGTGCGGAGCCACGCGCACCGGCTGGCCCCCTGGAGGGGTTACTACAAGGGCCTGTGTGGTGCCGCTCAGGCGCAGGGTTAGTGGCGCGTTGGGCCGCGGCCAGGCTTGCTCCGCGGTGATAGTACCCGTTGGAGAAAGAGTAGGAGCCGCGGCCGATAGGAGCTGGCTCCAATAGGCACCGTACGTGGTGGCATTGCCCTGCAACATCCACGGGAACGTTTCGGTGAGCGTAGTCACCACAACTTGCCCCTGCCCAACGCGGCGGGCAGCAGCCACCGCTTGGTTCTGCGTGGTGGTTACCAGGGATTTAGCGGCGGAAGTAGAACGAAGCAAGGCGGGTACTAGCGCCGTAGCGCGGTCGGTGGCTCCGGCCCAGCGTACAACTTGAGGCTGTTGGGCGGCTGCACCAAAGCGCATTTCTAGCGCAAACGCAGAGCGGGCTGGTAACGCCCGTGGCAGGGTAGGGCTATCAGCCAGGAGTAGCACACCTGCTTGGCCTTCTTGCAGGGCGGCACGAAGCGCACCAGCTTCGGCCCCCGACAAAGCTGATACGCTAGCAGCATCGGCTACTACTACGTCGGTATGGCTAAGCAGGGAGGCGTTCAGACGAGTCAGATCAGCCGCCTTTTGATTCAAGAACTCGGTTTGGGTAAGGCCGCGGCTCAGGCCCGTGCGCAAGCTCACGGCGTGCCCCTGCTTTGCCAGGTAGTTTTTAAGAAAGCGAAACTCAAACGACGGAGTAGCGGCCAGTAGCAGCACGCGCAAGGGGCGGCTAGGAAGTATTTCTACTGGTAGAGGCTCTGTTTGTAGCTGGCTGGCTTGTGCTGAGGGGCGGGCGTCTAGTTCGTACACTGCCTGCCCCGGCGTTTTGGGGCGGAAGCTGACGCGAAAAGACCCTTTGCCCGTAGGAAGCTGCACCGAGTCGCGCAGGGCGCCTGCCGCGCGCAGGCGCACCCACACAGGCCCCGCCGGCAGGCCAATGTTATCGAACCACCCTTCTGCCACCCAGGGTTGCCCTACCTCTGGGCGCCGGGCCCAGGTAGCATGGCGAAAACCCGCCCCCGGCTTGGCTCCGTGGGTGATAAGTTGTATAGTGCCTAGGTCGGGTAAATCTGCGGCCGGAAGCCCCTGGCCTAGTACGTGCACTTGGCGTAGGGCCGGCACTTGGTGGCGCAAAACGGCCAGGTTAGTAAGTGCGGGGGTATCGGGAGAAGCGGTAGCGGGGTAGCGCCACAATGCCGTGCCAGGCCCCAACTGGCGTAGCAGATGGCGCAAAGTATCCGGCGAATAGCCATCCGTAAGTACCAGGGCTTCGTTGGTGGCGCGGGGTACGTGGTGCGTGGGCGGAAACGCCAGCAGCCACAGACCTGCTCCCGCGAGTAGTCCGGCCAGCAGCCTGCCGTAGCGCCACCGGGTATCAGGGCGCCGCCAGGCCGCTCGGATGAGCCCTACAGTCAAGAGCAAGCATAGCCCTAATACTAGCCAGAAGACTAACGGATATGTAGCAGAAACGGAAGGGGTTAAAAGCAGCACAGAGTCAGGAGCTAGAGCGAAGGGGGTGAAGGCAACAGCAGCATCGTTAGCGGCTTGTTGCCTCCAGTGCTTGGAAGTAGCGCCGGGCTAGTCGGTCGGCAGGGGCGCGGCGCTGGGGGGCGGGAGGAGTAGGGGGGAGCAAATCTGTCAGGGCTCGTTCTGCTAGCGGCAGGGCTGGCACGGGAACTGCGCGGCCAGCCCGCAATGCCCCACTAATGTCACGCAGAGCGCGGAGGGCGGTAAGGTAGCGGCCGGGCTGCTGCAGGGCTGCCCGTGTCAGCTCAGTGCCAGCACGGTCGAGGGTAGCGGCGGCGGTGCTTGGTACGGCCTGACCTTGGCGCAGGCGGCTCATGTGCTGCAAAGCCTCGCGCACGGTAGGTAGTGCTGCTGGGGTAGCTACTTGCTGCTGCCGTCGGGGCGCCTGCGTACCGGCCAAATCACCCGTGAGGCGGGTGGTAGCTTCGGGCATGGGTGGGGGCGTAAACCCGGCTTTTTTCACGTAGGCACGGGTTTGCTGCTGTACCTGCTTGAGCAGGCGCAGGGCTCGGTACTCAAACGGCAATGCTTCTTTGGGGCGACCGGTACGCAGGCGTAACTCGGCTTCCCACATCTGGCTTAGTACGCCCTGTAGCTTGGCTTTCACGGCGGGCTCCAGGAAATCGGCAGTTTCAGAGTCGTCGTGACGGTGAATGTAGGCTTCCATCAGTGCGGCCGTGGCTTCGGTACCCGCCGGAGCATTGGGGTCGGGTAGGGTGTGGCCGTGGTCGTGACCATCATCGGCCGTGTGTTCTTCGGCAGCATGGTCGGCGGTGGCGGGCTCTGCGTGGTCTTCGGCTACCACGGAGCCCAGGCCCGGTGCTTCTTCTGGCGTCTCCTCCGCTACGGGTGGGTGGTTTCCTTCCCCGAGACCATGGTCACCTTCCTCGCCTAAAAACTTGCCGTAGCGCAGGCGGAGCACCTTCTGGTCGAAGCCAATGGTGTTGGCCCGCTCTAGTAAGGTAGCGGCAGCCAAGCGGGGTTGTTCGGCCACCAACTTTTCCGTGTCAATGATGATTTGGCGCTGACTGCGAAAGTAAGCCGGAGCAGTATTAACGCCCAATGAGGCATCGAGAGTGCTGCTCGTAGCCGCAGTGTCCTCCCACTGCACCAGGTAGGTGTCGGAGCGGGTAGAATGTTGGTGGTTGTCCCAGGCCTGAATGTAGAAGTATACTTCGTCGCCATATGTTAGGCCCAGGACTGGTAGGCGCAACACGTGCTGTAGCGTAGCGCGTGTAGGCTGAGCGCCGCCCAGCCCAGCGCTGAGGTCGGTGGCTACTTCCCGAAACTTGACGGCCTCGCCTTGGCCCTGAGCAACGGTGGCTACTAGGCGGGCGCGAGTCAGGCCATAGTCGTCGCCGAGCGCCACGCGCACCGCCACTTGAGGCGGGTGCCCAAACTCCACCAGCGTGTACGCCTTGGGTGTGAGCAACCGCAGCGTGGGGGCTTGGTCGGCCTGGACATCAATAGCGTAATCATCGGAAACTTTCCCCGCGAAGCGCACCCGGTAGAGAGCAGACGATGTTACGTCCGCTTCCGTAGCATAGGCATCCGGCTGACCGGCCACGGCCCTCATGGGCAGCCGGCGCGGTCCTAGCTCTAACACGGGCGCGGCGGCACGGCCACTTACGCGCACTACCCAGCGCACCCGGCTGCCTTGAGGGCAGCGGAAAGAAGGCTGGGAGGCCGTGTACCCTGCCTGACGAGTATAGGTAGGTGGGCTTACGTGAATGGTGGTGCTACGTACAAGCGCTGGCACCACTTTTTCGCCCGCTACCGGCGCTTCCTGGAAGTGCAATTGCACCGCTGGCTCCGTCGTTGCTGACGGCCCAAAGGGTCGTAACCACCAAATAATAGCCGCGGCTACCAACAGGCCCGCAGTCAATAACGCAGGCTGCCTAAACGCTACGGGTAAAAGCGGAGTACCCGCAGACGCCAAGTGCTCCAGCCGCCGGCTAGTGCGTTGCTGCTGCAAAGATTCCAGCAGGTTGAAATCGGCGCTGTGTTGGAGAAGAAGGCCCGTACTATCTTCTAAGTCGGGATAACGCCGGTCTAGCTGGCGGGCCGCAGCCGCTATTGGGCTGCGAAAAATGCGAGCTAGTTGCCACCCTACCCCGCACAGCAATAGTACCCCGCTCACTAGCGCCAGCCAGCGCCAGGCCGGCCAGTAGGCTCCTACTACCCCCAGCAGCAGCAAGGCCGCTACCGTGGGTAGCACCACCGCCAAGGCCCGGCGCTGCAGCCAATTTTGGTGGAGCTTGGCAAGCACGGAGGAGGCTACTGGAGCAGGGGGGGGCGCAACACTACTCATGCGGCAGGAACGGATGAAGCGGAGGATTGAGCAAGACGGCGGGTAGCCAGCCACCTCTCCACGGCAAACAGTAGGCCCGCTGCTAGTACTACCCAGGGCGTAGAGTCGTGCACGGGGCCGCTCTGAGCGCTACTGACAGCAACTACCGATGATGGTGTTAGTTGGTTGCCAATGAGTTGCGTGGGATCTAGCTGGCGTGGGTCAAGGGAGTTTGTGCTGGTGGCGGGGGGCGCTAGTACCAGGGGGAGCAGTTGGCTGGGTAGCTCAGGGGAGTCGGCCAGCTCACTCCAGGTAGGAGCAAGGCGGGTGTGCAAATGGTATAGCAGACCACGACCAACTGCCTGCACGGAAAGCGCCGGACTTCCGTGGGCATCGGTCCAGAGCGCCCACGCACTGGTGTGCAGCGGCAGGGTATCGTGGCGCAGAAGGCGCACGGGAGGCTGTATGCTGCTGAAGGGCAAAGTAGTGGACACCGATGCACCTGAAGCTGGGGCATCTTGCCACAGGCGCATGCCCTGCTGCACCCGCTGGCGCCAAGCAACTGGTACGGGGGCGTCGCGCAGCCAGAACAGCCACGTGAGGGAATCAGTAAGCGGCGGAAGCTGGGTAGAAACAGTAAGGCGCGGCCGTATTGGCGCCACGGAGCCAGCCGCTTGCAGGGCAGCCCCCAACACGCGGGCATCGGGGGCGTGAGCCGCATCGTAGCTCACCCACCAGCGTGGAGTGGTAGCTTGCACGGGAACAATATAGGTAGTTGAGCCCGTGGTTACCCGTATGCGCGGTTGCCCGGCCTTGGGCTGGTAGGTAACCTGCGTTGGCGCTGGTAATATGGGGAGAATTGTTTCGGCCAGAGGGCGCCGCAACCGCAGGGGGCGTACGCGCACCGCAGTTTCGGAGCCGTGGGCCAGCACTAGTACTATGCTATCTGGGTGGGGCTGGTAGGCCGCTAGCAGCCACGTGGCAGAATCGGTGGAAGGCGGCACAGGGTGCCAAGTTACGTTGGCGGGTAGTGCGGGCCGGGTGCCCCGGAAGTTGCGCATCAGCAGTGGGGCTACCACTACCAGGGGGCGGTTGGGGAAGGAGTCGGCCGCTTGGCGTACCTGCGCCCACACGTTCGGGACTCCATCATCGGTAGCAAGTACTGAGTCGGGGGCGGTAGCGCGCAGGCGCGCAGTCCACGCTTCGGCTGAAAGTAGCGGAAGCCGCGGCCGCAGTTCCCGCAGCTCGTACCCACGGCGGCGAAGGGAGTCGATGGTAGGCTGAAGCGAGCTAAGTGCCTCCGCGGAAGCATCAGGGCTGAGTAACACCTGACCACGAGGGGCAGGAGCTGCCGCTTGCCAGCTTGGGTAAGCTAGGGCCAAGGCCAGCAGCCCCACAATGGCTGCTCGTACCAGCAGCAGTAGCAGCCCCTCAGGCTTGAGGCTACGTAAGCGGCGGTTGGCGCCTGTTTCCAGCCACCGTAAGCTGCCCACCTGCACTACCCGGCCGGGGCGCCTGTTCCAGAGGTAAATAGCCACTGGCACAGCCAACCCCAGTAGGGCCAGCACTCCGGCAGTAGCGTGTTGGAGGAAGAAGGCAGGCAAAGAGCTCAGGCAGTTAAGCGTGGAAACAAAAAGTCGTTCTTCGTGGCAGGAAAGCTGCGTGGTACGGACCGCTTTTTAGGCTAAGGTTCAGGCCATGCGGGTGGTGCGTTGTCGTAGAAACTCCCGCAGGGCGCGGTCCAGGGGTTCGGCAGTACTCAGCTGGTAGTAGTCGAATCCTTGGCGGCGGGTGGCGGTAGCCGTGCTGCGCAGCCATTCGTGCAGGTGAGTTTGCCAGGCGCTACGCTGCTGGTCGGCATCAAGCTGAAGGGTGCGGCCCGTTTCCAAGTCCTGAAACGTGACGGCCCCGCGAAATGAAAACTCCAGTTCGTTGCGCGCTAGCAAGTGCAATAGCAGCACGTCGCCGGAGGCGGCACGTAGCCGCGTTAGGAGCCGCATAATCTCATCCTGCTCCTCATACAAGTCGCTTAGACAAATAATGAGCCCGGGTTGGCGGCGGGCCGTGAGGGGAGCCAGCGTACTCCGGTCGGGGAAGGTGCCCTCGGCGCGTAGGGTTTCCAGCATGTGGTAGAGGCGCGGCAGCTGGCGCGGGTCGGCGCGCGGGGGCAGGTGCTGTAGGCCCGCCGGATGCAGCACCGTAAGCGCCACGGCATCGCCCTGCTGCGTAGCTACGTAGGCCAGCGCCGCGCACAGCAAACGGGCGTAATCGAGCTTGCTGAGGCCATTGTCGTCCTGGTGGTTCATGCTGGCGGTAGCATCCAGCACTAGGTGTACCGTCAGGCTGGTATCTATTTCCGATTCCCGCAGGTAGTACCGATCTGAGCGCGCCGCTAAGCGCCAGTCGAGGCGACGTAAATCGTCGCCGGGCTGGTAAGGCCGATACTGGCTGAACTCCATGCCGGCGCCCTTTCGGCGGCTGGCATGAGCCCCGTGCAACAGGCCCTCAGCCGCCTGCCGGGCCGCCAGCGGGAGGTTGCGCAGCGCATGAAGATGTTCGGGCGTCAGCATCGGCGAGTAACAATCAGTGGTTGGGTGCTGGGGGGCAGTAGGAAAATGCCAGTAGAAGCAGGTGCCAGCCGTAGCATGCAAGTTGAGCTAGCAGTACCTCCTTCTCTTCGCTTGCGGAAGCAGATAGCAGGCGCTGTGGGCAAGCGCGCTAGACCCGCACGGCCTTGAGCAGTTCCCGTACCGCATCATCTGGGGTGAGGCTTTCGGCCTCGGCGTTAAAGTTCAGCAGCACGCGGTGGCGCAACACAGCGGGAGCCAACGCGTGCAAATCTTCCACCGTAGCGGCAAAGCGGCCGAGCTGCAAGGCTCTGGCCTTGGCGCACAAAATAAGCGCCTGCCCAGCCCGGGGGCCCGCCCCCCAGCGCCCGTAGTCCCGAATGAACTGTACGTCGGAAGTAGCCGGGCGGGTAGCGCGCACCAGCCGGTTCACGAAGCCCAATAGCTCCGGACTAATGCTGACTTGGCGGGTGAGCTGCTGTAGCTGCCGGATTTCCTCGCCGCCCAGTACTGGTCGCACCTCGGGGCGCGCATTGCCGGTAGTGCCGCTCAGCACCGCTAGTTCTTCCTGCTCGGTGGGATAGCCAATGCGGATGTAAAGCAAAAAACGGTCGAGCTGGGCCTCGGGGAGGGGGTAGGTTCCGCTTTGCTCAATGGGGTTTTGCGTGGCCAGCAGGAAGAAGGGCTTTGGCAAGGCATGTTCCTGGCCGGCGTACGTTACATGGCCTTCCTGCATAGCCTCAAGCAGTGCCGCCTGGGTTTTAGGAGGCGTACGGTTGATTTCGTCGGCCAGCACCAAGCTCGCAAAGATGGGACCCTCATTAAATTTGAAGGAGCGGTGCCCAGTGCCGTGGTCTTCCTCCAGCACCTCCGTGCCCAGAATGTCGGTGGGCATCAGGTCGGGGGTGAACTGGATGCGGCGGAAGGGCAAGTCGGTGGCCTGGGCCAGGGTGCGTACCAGCAAGGTTTTGGCCAGGCCCGGCACGCCTTCTAATAGGGCGTGGCCACCGGCTAGCAGTGCCACCAGCACTTCATCCAGCACCTCCTGCTGGCCCACAATGACCTTGCTGATTTCCTGTTTGAGTTGGGGAAGCTTCTGAAGTAGGCGAGTAACGTCTTGTTCGGTCACTGACTCGGGCGTTGTGTGGAAGAGGAAGATGCGCGTAAGATAAAGTCAGCTATACCAAAGTAAGGATGCTTAGAAAAATGAATTTGCCGCATTTTTCTTTAGAAGCTAAAGTCTGATTGACGGGCAGAGTGGTTTGCCAGCCGCCGGTGCAAGTATCTACTTCGGGCCATGATACACAATTGCTCCTGCACTTGCCGCCTGCTCCGCTTCCTGATGCCAGCCGTTCTGGCGGCTTTTCTGAGTCCGGTTGCCCGCGCTCAAACCACCCCGGACACTACTCTCCAAGCGCCCCTTAGCTACCGCAACGCTGTTCGTCTGGACCTGGGTGGCGTGCTGGCCCGCAACGTTGCCTACAATGCGCTTACTAGTCAGCCCCGGGTACTGCTGCCGGTGCTAGTGGGCTATGAGCGGCAGCTAGGGCAGCGCACCAGTGCCAATGCCGAGGTGCTGGTGCACGGGGGCACGCCCGATGAGCGCACAAGCGGCCTGGCTTTGCAAGGCCGCTACTACTACTGTCAGCGGCACCAGCGGGGCCTAGCGGGCCTGTATGCTGCCCCTACCATCAGCTACCGATATGTGCGGCAGCAATTCTACTACATCCCCGTGGAAACGCACAAATTGGCCGGGGCCGGCGTGTTACTTGGAGCCCAAGTACCGCTTGGGGTGCGCCGTCGTCTCCTGCTCGATGTATCGGGCGGTATAATGACGTGGGCCCGGGTAAATCCTGTGCACACCAGCGCCGCACCTGGCGGC
This sequence comes from Hymenobacter mucosus, assembly GCF_900188255.1. Lineage (GTDB taxonomy): Bacteria > Bacteroidota > Bacteroidia > Cytophagales > Hymenobacteraceae > Hymenobacter > Hymenobacter mucosus. The sequence continues at coordinate 153,098 of NZ_FZNS01000006.1, forward strand.
TACTATCAAGAGAAAACCTACTACGAGCGAAACAGATCGGTATTCGACGGTCGCATTAGCCTAGGCTACCGCTTCTAAGCTGCCAACTAGGCCGTGAGGGCGTACAGAATGATATTGACTCCAAATTTGGTGTTGTCCTCGGCCAGAAAACGCTTGTTGCGGAAGTCATAGTCCCATTCACAGCCGTAGTCTTTGTTGGAATAGAGCACGGCTAGCCGCCCGTTGATTTCGATGCCTTTCAGGTAGTCGTGCACCAGGTCGTCGCCCCAGCCATTGAGCTCGAAGCCGGTATTGGGAGGGCCTTCTGGAAACTTAAAAAACTGAGAGTAGATGGGGTGGGTCTTGGGTAGCTTCTTTAAAGCACCCGCCCCGAAACTAACCCGCATCTGTTCTTCGAAAGAACGGGCAAATAGTCCATCTATATCGTGGTTGCAGTCGTCCACGAATACGAAGCCCCCGCCGCGCACATACTGCTCGAAGTTTTTCTTTTCCGCCGCCGAAAACTGCACTAGGCGGTGCCCGGAGAGGTAGCAGAAGGGGTAGCGGAACAGCTCGGGAGAGTCGAGCGCTACTACTTTCTCTTTGGGGTCAACGGGTACTTTGGTATACTGCACCAAGGAGTGCAGCAAGTTGGCCGGCATCCGCTCATCCACGGCATCCCAGTCGCCGGAGCGGTATTGCAGGCGTACAAACGTAAACGGTGCGGGCACGGTAAAAAGATAGAGGTTCGGAGGGCAGCAGGGGAAGGACGCAATTTGCACTGCTAGGGTGGCTTACCCAGCCAGGAATCAAGAAAAACTAGCGTTGGGCTGGGTGGGGAATTTCAGGTGGCGCCTGCTGCAGCTATATACTAGGCGCGTATTTCTGCGTTTGACACGTACACCTGTTGTACTACAGAAATACTTGACTACCTGCAACTATGAAACAAAAATTGCTTCTCCTATTGCCGTCGCTCTTAGTAGCTGGCGCCGCGCACGCTCAGCTCGGAGTGAAAGCCGGTATTAATGCCGCCGTGCTGGATGGTGAAAACTTAGGCTCCACGTCCACCGACTACAAGACCTACTACCACGTGGGCCTGCTGTACCAAGCCAAAGTGCTGGGGCCGCTGTCTATTCAGCCCGAAGTGTTGTATTCATTGCAGGGTAGCTCATTTAAAGATGCCCTCGGCAACTACGATACGAAGCTGCACTACCTCAACGTGCCCATCCTGGCCAAAGTGACGCTGGGGCCAGTATTCGTGGAAGCCGGCCCCCAGTTTGGCGTGCTTCTCTCAGAAAAAGCCGATGGTGGCGTGAGTGCCTCATCCAGTGGCAACGGCCCCTATAGCAGCTACAAAAAGGGCGACGTGAGCTTGTGCGCGGGAGCCGGCTTAAAGCTGGGCAGCGTGCTGCTGGGTGCTCGGTTCAATGCCGGGGTCAATGACATCAACGACGTGAAAAGTGTGACCGGAACCAACGACCCCCGCCTGCGCAACCGGGTTGTGCAAGGATACTTGGCTTTCCAGTTCGGCAACTAAACTGCCAGCTTGTACCCGAAATGGTTTGGTGAGACTGAAACAAATGTCGTGCTTGCGACAAATTTCAGTTTCACTTCTTCGTTTTATGCAAAAATTTACGCTTGTATTCGGGTTGCTATTTAGTTCTACAGTGGCTTGCTGGGCTCAAACGGGAGTTCAGGTGGGCGCAAAAGCCGGCCTAAACCTCGCTGTGCTAGATGGCAGCATCAATCAAGACACCAAGTTTAAGCCTGGGTTTCACTTTGGGGGCGTACTACGGTGGCGCCCTACTGCGCATTTTGCCCTGCAGCCAGAGCTGGTATACTCCCAGCAAGGCTCCAATAATGAGATTCCCGTAGGGCCAGGAGTGGCGCTTGAGAACAAAACCAAACTCTCCTACCTAAACATTCCGGTGTTGGCAAAAATCTATCTGGGCAACGTAGTCAATCTGCAGGTAGGGCCGCAGTTTGGGCTGCTGCTGGCTGCTCAGCGGGAAGGCCAGGTGGGCTACTACGCAAGTTCCAACGGCAGCGGCTTCCGCACGGAAGATGTCGACGTGAAAGACAACTACAAAGGTGACGTGGCCCTGTGTGCCGGCCTGGGAGCTGACCTGAAAAATGGGTTGCTACTCTCGGCGCGCCTCAACTATGGAGTAACGGACATTAATAACGATGAGTCGCAAAAGCAACTGCGTGACTATCTGGATATTGGTGGCTTGCACAATCGCGTAGTAGAGTTTTCTGTCGGCTACCTATTTGGTTCCAAATAACCATCTGTCCCGTAGCTTCAATAGCAAAAGCCCTGCCTGGTTAACCAGGCAAGGCTTTTGCTGTATTATGCACCGTTGCTTACACCGCGTCGGAGAGGCTAGTGAAGGTGAAGTCCCGGATTTTCAGCGGGGGCACCAGGTTGCCGCCTAGGCGCTGAGGGCGGCCAATGGCTTCAATGTTGTTGAGCATAATCACGGGGCTCTCATTGAAGCGGAAGTTCTTGATGGGGAACTTGATCTTGCCGTTCTCAATGTAGAACGTGCCGTCGCGAGTGAGGCCAGTGTAAAGTAGCGTCTGCGGGTCTACGTCGCGGATGTACCACAGGCGCGTTACCAAAATGCCTTTGGCCGTGCTCTTGATAAGGTCGGCGGTGCTTTGAGTGCCCCCTTCCATGATGAAGTTGCCAGCAAATGCCGTGGGCTCCACGCCGTTTTTCTGAGCCCAGTAACGGGAATAGTACAAGTTCTTCACCACGCCCTTTTCTACCCAGTTGATGCGCTTTACGGGTAGGCCTTCTCCATCGAACACTGAGCCTGGGGCCTGAGCGTTTAGAGGGTCGGAGTAGATACTGATGCGCGAGTCGAATAGCTTGTCGCCCTTGCGGTTGCCGCCGCCCTTCTTACTCAGGAAGGAGCGGCCTTCATCGGCCTCACGGGCTCCAAAGTTGTACACCAGGTTATTGAGCAGCCCTTCATCCGACACCAAGGCGGCGGGCTCCAGAATCACGGTGTACTTGCCGGGCTCCAAGGCCTTGGCATTGCGCGAACCAGCTGCTTTATCGGCCGCAATCTGGGTTAAGTTTTTGGCATTAAACTTAGTGGCGTCGGTAAAATCGGCCACGGCGTAGCCGGAGCCGGTGCCATCGGGCGTACGCACAGTCACGGAGAAATCTAAGCCAGTACTTTGCTGGTAGGCCTCCAACCCCTTGTTGTTGCGTAGCGCCTGGAAGTAGGCGCCATCCTCTAAATAGCCCGCGGCCGTCAGCTGCTTGCTTGAGCTAAGCGCAATGCTGTCGGCGGCGGCCTGAGCCCGGAAGTCGGGTCTGATGGCAGCGGTACTGGTTGCGTAGCTCACGGGCGTAAGATACTGCTGAGGCCCTAGCAGGGGCATGTACTCCTGGTCTTCCGGGGCAAGGCGGGCAATTTCCTCGGCCCGCTGCACGCAGCGGCGCAGGGTGGCATCATCGAACTGGTTGCAGGTAGCTACCCCGCTCCGCTTGCCGAAGCGTGCTTCCACCGCCAGCGACACGTTGTCGGACACGCCGGCCGTGCTCACGTTGTTGCGGGCGTAGCGGATGTTGCCTACCGTACGACCACTCAGGCTGGCTTGGCACTCATCGGCGGTGCTGAAGCTCAGCACCTTTTTCAGGATAGCCTGAGACTCGTCTTTGGAGAGAATGGGCATGGAATTGAGGAGCCGATTTTTGAGATGAACAGAACCCAGCTTTCTACTCGTCTTTCCGGCCGGGCCAGCAATTCGGGAGCATTACTGCTAATCAACCCAAACCCTGGTCCTGCCCGGAAAGAGCGGTAGAAATAGCTAGCCGATTTTGCGGGCAGTATTGATGACGTTGACGGCGTTGAAGCGGGTAGTAGCGGAGCCGTGGCTCACGGCGGAGCTTTGGCTGGGCTGGCCCTTGCCGTCGTTGAAGAAGCCCGCAAAACGGTAGTCCGACTGGTCGCAGGTGGCGGCGCAGCTGTTCCAGAATTCTAGCGTGTTGGTCTGGTAGGCCACGTCTTCCAGCATCCCGGCAATCTTACCTTTCTCAATGGCGTAGAATACCTGCCCGCCAAACTGCGAGTTGTAGCGCTGCTGGTCGATGGAGAAGGAGCCGTTGCCGGCAATGTAGATGCCTTTGTCTACGCCTTTTACCAGATCATCCACGCTCATTTTCTGCGCGCTGGGCTTGAGGCTTACATTGGGCATGCGCTGGAACTGCACATCCTGCCACGACTGCGCGTAGCAGCACCCGTCCGATTCGGTCTGACCTACAATGTGTGCTTGGTCACGAATCTTCTCGTAGTTCACCAGCTTGCCTTGCTCAATCAGGTTCCACTCCTTGGTTTTCACGCCCTCATCGTCGTAGCCCACTGCGCCCAAGGAACCGGGCTGCAGCTTGTCGGCCACAATGTTGACTACCTTCGAGCCATACGGAATGTTCTTAGCCTTCCACTCTAGGGTGGCGAAGCTGGTGCCGGCGTAGTTAGCTTCATAGCCCAGCACCCGGTCGAGTTCCAGGGGGTGTCCTACCGACTCGTGAATGGTAAGGCCCAGGTGGTGCGGATCCAGCACCAGGTCGTACTTACCGGGCGTCACCGACTTGGCCGTGAGCTTTTCCTTTACCTGCTTAGCGGCGCGGGCGGCGTCTTCCAGAATGTCGTAGCTGTTCTTGTACCCAATAACGTCGGAGCCAGCGGGGCCCGCTATTTTATCGGCGGCTTTGGGCGTGAGGTACTCGTAGCCCAGGCCCATGGGCGCGCTCAGGGCCTGACGGGAGCGGAACTTGCCCGAAGCCCGGTCGATGGCCGTCACGCTGAACGTGGGGTAAATGCGGTGAATATCCTGGTCGATGTAGGAGCCGTCGGTGCTGGCGAAGTACTTCTGCTCGTTTACCTGAAACAGCACCGAATTCACAAAGCTGGCACCGTTTTCCAGGGCCTTAGCATTGGTAGCTAGCAGCAAATCCACCTTGTCTTTGATGGGCACCTCGAAGGCATTTTGCTGAATAGGAGCCTTCCACGACACTTCTCCGTAGCCGCGCTGGGGGGCTAGCTGCACCTTTTCCTTTTGGGTTTTGGAGTTTGCCTTGGCAATTTCTACTGCTAGCTGCGCCGCCTTAGCCATGCCAGCCTCCGTCACCACGTTGGTAGAAGCAAAGCCCCAGGTGCCGTTGGCAATTACGCGGATGCCCGCGCCGTAGCTTTCCGTGTTGGCAATATTTTGGACCTGCTTTTCGCGGGTGAAAATGCCTTGGTTGAGGTAGCGCCCAATGCGCACATCGGTATAGGTAGCGCCGGCGGCTTTGGCCGCGTTCAGAGCAGCGTCGGCCAGGCGCTTTTTCACGGCTACATCTGCGCCTCCTTGCAGTAGGTGGGCAGGGTCCACTTCGGTGCCGCCGAAGCTGGGCAGGGAAGGCAGCCACAAGGCGCTGGTGGCTAGGCCCGTCAGGCCCACAAAGTCACGTCTTTTCACAGTATCGGAAGATTGGAAGTGGAAGAAGAAAGTGCCGCTCCGCGTGCTGCGCCGCAGCTAAGCTTCTGCTCAAGGAAGCTACCTCAGCTGCGGCGCAGTACGAGGAAGGGCAGTTCTAGACTGCGTCGGAAAGGCTAGTGAAGGTGAAGTCCCGAATCTTGAGCGGGGGCACCAGGTTGCCACCTACCCGCACGGGCTTGCCAATGGCTTCCAGGTTGTTGAGCATGATAATGGGCGACTCGTTGAAGCGGAAGTTTTTCACTGGGTGCTTGATCTTGCCATTCTCAATATAGAATGTACCGTCGCGGGTGAGGCCAGTGTAGAGCAGCGTCTGCGGGTCTACTGGGCGGATGTACCACAGGCGCGTTACCAAAATGCCGCGCTGGGTGCTCTTGATAAGGTCGGCGGTGCTTTGGGTGCCGCCCTCCATAATCCAGCCGCCGGGGCGGGGCAGGTCGGGGATGTTGTTTTTCTGGGCCCAGTAGCGGGTAGTGTACAGGTTTTTCACTACGCCCTTTTCAATCCAAGTCACCTTTTTCTGCGGGCGACCATCACCTGAGAACGTCAGGTCGGCCACGTCGGCGTTGGTTGGGTCGGAGTAGATGGTTACGCGCTCATCGAACAGCTTTTCACCCTTGCGGTTGCCACCACCCTTCTTGCTCAGGAAGGAGCGGCCTTCGTCGGCGTTGCGCGCGTCGAGGGCACTCATGAGGGCCTGGAGCAGAGAGGCATCGGTGTTGGCTACTAGGGCGGCGGGTTCCAGAATCACGGTGTATTTGCCGGGTTCCAGAGCCTTCGCGTTTACCGAACCGGCCGCTTTATCGGCCGCAATTTGCGTAAGGCGCGTCGCGTCGAACTTGCTGGCGTCGTTGTAGTCGGCGGTAGCGTAGCCTGAGCCGGTACCATCCGGGGTGCGCACCGTAATGCTGAACTCCAAATTGGTAAGTTGTTGGTAAGCTTCCAGTCCTTTGTTGTTGCGCTTCGCTATAAAGCCCGACGAGTCGTTGAGGAAGGCTGCCGACGTGAGCTTCTTCTGGTCGCAGAGCTGCATGCTGGCCCCTACCTGCTTGGCGCGGTAGTCGGGCGTGATGCCTGCTGTGCTAGCGGTAAACGACTTGGGTGACTCTAGGTACTGCTGGGGGCCTAGCAAGGGCATGTATTCGGGGCTCTCCGGGGCAAGGCGGGCAATTTCCTCGGCCCGCTGCACGCAGCGGCGCAGGGTGGCATCGTCGAACTGGTTACAGGTAGCTACCCCGCTCCGCTTGCCGAAGCGAGATTCTACGGTGAGGGCTACGTTATCAACGCCGCCGCTGGTGCTGATGGCGTTACGGGCCGAGCGCACGTTGCCACCAATTTGGCCGTTAAGCGTGGCCTCGCACTCGTCGGCGGTGCTAAAGCTCAGCACCTTTTTCAGGATGTTCTGAGCTTCGTCTTTAGAAAGGATTGCCATATAAGTTGCTGTGCTGATTTCTACTGGAAGGGCGGCTTGCGCAGTCCTAGCCGATTTTGCGGGCAGTATTGATGACGTTGACGGCGTTGAAGCGGGTAGTAGCGGAGCCGTGGCTCACGGCCGATACTTGGCTGGGCTGGCCTTTACCGTCGAAGAAAGAGCCGAACAGGCGGTAGTCCGACTGGTCGCAGGTGGCGGCACAGCTGTTCCAGAACTCCTGGGTATTGGCCTGGTAGGCCACATCTTCCAGCATCCCGGCAATCTTGCCTTTCTCAATGGCGTAGAACACCGTGCCGCCAAACTGAAAGTTATAGCGCTGCTGGTCGATAGAGAAAGAGCCCCGGCCAGCAATGTAAACGCCCTTGTCCACGCCCTTAATCATGTCGTCGACGCTCATTTTCTGCGTGCCGGGCTTGAGGCTGATGTTGGCCATGCGCTGGAACTGCACATCCTGCCACGACTGGGCGTAGCAGCACCCGTCGGAGTGGTCTTGGCCCACAATGGCGGCTTGGTCACGGATTTTCTGGTAGTCTACCAGCTTGCCTTCCTTGATGATATCCCACTGCCCGGTTTTCACGCCCTCATCGTCGTAGCCCACTGCGCCTAGAGAGCCCACCTGGGTCTTATCGGCCACAATGTTGACCACTTTTGAGCCGTAGGGCAGGTTTTTAGCTTTCCATTCCAAGGTGGCGAAGCTGGTGCCGGCGTAGTTGGCCTCGTAGCCCAGCACCCGGTCGAGTTCCGTCGCGTGGCCGATGCTTTCGTGAATGGTAAGGCCCAGGTGGTTTGGGTCCAGCACCAGGTCGTACTTGCCCGCCGTTACCGACTTGGCCGTGAGCTTAGCTTTGGCTTGCTGGGCCGCCAAAGTGGCATCTTCCAGAATATCGTAGCTGTTCTTGTAGCCGATGAGGCCCGTACCGCTGGGGCCGGCAATCTTATCAACAGCCTTGGGCACCATGTATTCGTAGCCCATGCCCATGGGCGAGCTGAGCGCATCGCGGGTGCGGAACTTACCGGAGGCCCGGTCGATGGCCGTGGCCGAGAACGTAGGCCAGATGCGGTGAATATCCTGGTCGATGTAGGAGCCGTCGGTGCTGGCGAAGTACTTCTGCTCGTTGATTTGAAACAAGGAAGAATTCACGAAGCTGGCGCCGTTTTCCAGGGCCTTGGCATTGGCCGCTAGCAGCAGTTCGGCCTTTTCCTTCACTGGCACTTCAAAGGCATTCTGCTGAATGGGCGTTTTCCAGCTTACCTCCCCGTAGCCGCGCTGGGGAGCCAGCTGCACGGGCTGCTTCTGCACCTTGGCGTTGGCCTTAGCAATTTCCACGGCCAGCTTGGCGGCTTTTGCCAGGCCCTCTTCCGTTACTACGTTGGTAGCCGAAAAGCCCCAGGTGCCATTAGCAATTACGCGTACTCCGGCTCCGTAGCTTTCCGTGTTGGCAATATTTTGGACCTGCTTTTCGCGGGTGAAGATGCTTTGGTTGAGGTAGCGCCCAATGCGCACGTCGGCGTAGGTAGCGCCGGCCGATTTGGCCGCGTTTAGAGCGGCGTCGGCCAGGCGTTTTTTCACGGCGGGATCCACCTGCTCCAGCAGCTGGGCGGGGTCTACCAGCGTGCCGCCGAATCCTGGAAAGGAGGGTAGCAGCAACGCTCCAGTAGCCAGGCCGGATAGTCCCACGAAGTCACGTCTGTTCAAAGAAGTAAGGGTTTGGTGATGGAGAGGAAATCAGATTGGAATAGAAATGTAGGCAGAAGCCTGCGAATTGCAACCTAGGGACGCAATTGCCGTAAGAGGGCTGCATTTTTGTAAAGAAGTAGAGGAATTGTTGCAATCCGTAGCAAAATCTGAGGTTATTCTAGATTCTGTTATTCGCCGTTGGCTTCTTTCCTGCTCTGCAAAAGGGGCACACTACTCATCCCTGACACCACCTTGGTAACTGCCAGAAAGTAGTGCCCTGCCCGCATGGTTCTGCTTGGCGCCCACTCCCGCGCCCACGAAATACTTAGGCAACCAGGGCTAGCAAGTCAGCGGCAATCTGCTCCCAGGGCTGAGCCAGGTCGATGGTGACAATGCGTACGGGGTGGCCGCCGAGGGTGTAGCGCACATCAATGTCCTGGGCGGCAGCAGGATACAGCAAGATGCCTTCTAGCTGCTGCCCCGGAGCAGTGGGCTGGTTTTGCAAGTAGGCGTAGAGCTGGTAGAGGTGGGGCGATATTAGCTTCTGCTGACTGTAGCGCTGGCGTAGCGCGGCGGCGTAGTACTTGGTATCGAGGATGATTTTGCGCTCGGGGCTGTCCAGGGTAGTGTCCGTAACCATGCTGGGTAGTAGACTGAGCACCTCGGGAGCCGCTTCGGCCTGCCATTGAATGGTCTCGCTCAGTACCCGAAAGTGGCGCTGCTCTAGGCGATAGAAGTTGCGCACAAACTGCTCGAAGATGCGCGCCATCAACGCTTCGTCGCGGCGGAAGTCGCGGAAGTGGGTAGGGCCGTCGGCGTGCGGAGAGGGGAGGGCACTCTGGTGTATCAGTTCACACACGCTCAGCAGAAAGCCGCCTAGCCCCGTGGGCCGCAGCCGACGCGCCGCGCGGAGGGTGGCGGGCGTAACAGCGTCTGCCGCAATACCCGCCGGAAAGCGCCGCATCACTACGCGCACCTCGTGGCGCACGGCCGCCGGCAGGCTGCGGGCCCGACTTAGCTGGTGCAAGGTGCCCAGCAGTACGCGCGCCAGCACCGTATCAGGTCCCAGCTCGTCGAACTCACAGATGGCCCGGCTGCGCTGTAGTAAGTTGCGGCTGAGCGTAGGCGCGAGCTGCACCCGGCCCCGCAGCTCCGGTAGCTCCTGAATCTGCTCGGTGTACGCAACCGGCAAGCCTTGTCGCAGCTGGCGGCGCGTAGCCGTTAGGAGTACGTGCGTAAGTAGCTCCAGCGGACGGTGGAAGGTAGTTGTTTCGGTGGCTAGCAGCTCCGCCCGCTCGGGCAGGCGGTTCCACGCATAACAGAGCAGGTAGTACAGATTCTGAATGGGAATCATCCGGCTGATGAGGCTAGCAGCTTTTTCTTTTGCTGGGCCGCTTTGGCCGGCTGATCTAGCCAATAGTCATCCAACAGCGGCGCAATTTCTTGTTCCAAAATCAGCTGGAGCCACTCGGGTGCCGCACTGGGAGTAGCTGGAGGCTGGCAGAAATAGCTATGCCCGATGCAGAAATCAGGGCCTAAATCGGGGTCGTCAGCAATTACTTGGTTGAGGGCCGTCAAGTGCGCCACGAGCCGGGTAATGACTGGTGCGGGTACCTGCTGGGCTGCCAAGAATGCCTGCAACGGTTCCCCAAACTCTGGCTCTAGCCCCACAAAAGCAAAGCGGCGGCGCAGGGCATAGTCGAGTGGGGCCAAGCTCCGGTCGGCCAGATTCATCGTCCCAATAAGGTAGAGGTTCTCGGGTACGAAAAACGGCGGACTACCCACCGGGGCGTAGGGCAAACGAATGGCATGGGCGGGGCCGCGCTTATCGGCCTCTAGTAGCAGCAGCAGTTCGCCAAAGATGCGCGCCACATTGCCGCGGTTCAGCTCATCAATCAGCAAAATGTGGGGGCGCTCGGGGTCTTGGGCCGCCCGGTGGCAAAAATTCACCAAGATGCCATCCTGCAATCGAAAGGAGCCGGCTCCATCGGGGCGGAAGCCTTGCACAAAGTCCTCGTAGCTAAAGCTGGGGTGAAATTGTACCACTTCCACCCGGGCCGCATCGGTAGCGCCCAGCTCAAGCCAGGCCAAGCGCCGAGCCAGGAACGTTTTGCCGGTGCCGGGTGGGCCCTGCAAAATCAGGTTGCGGCGGCGGCGCAGGGCGGCCTGGGTGGTCGTGAGCTTATCAGCAGAAATAAACAGCTCCGCTAGGGCAGTAGCTTGGTTGTAGGGTTGGGGCGCCGGAAGCTGGTAGGCCAACGCTGGCTCCTGCACGTCGGCCGGCAGGGCCTCCGTGGGTTCGGGGGTAGCTAGGGCTCCGGGCTCAGGCTCTGCCGTAGCTTCGTTGCGGCTGGCGGGGCGGCCTTTCCGGGGCGCGGGCTTTTGGGTAGCTCCGGTATACAGCTCCTGCATATGCTCCTGGGCGGCCACGTCTCCATCCAGTAAAGGCGAGTTTTCCAGGGTGGGGCGCTTGGTAGCCACCGTGAAGTCGAGCTTTTCCAGCACCCGGTTGGTAGGGGTGCCCGCTGGCAGCGGCCAAGGAGCCTCAGGCTGATTGAGTGCCAAGCGCCACGCCAACTGCGCTACGGCCCGCGGCGCGTAGCGCCGGCCCTGGTATACAAGGTCGTACACCGTGCTCAGAGGCATGCGCGGGCCTTCCTGGTCCATCTGATGAAGGGCGCGCAGCACATGGTCACGGGAAAGCTGGGAAAGGTCGAGGTCGGGAGTCGGCATTCGGTTCTAAAGTACAAGCAAAACACCGTTGGTCGGGCGTTTTGCTCCCGCAGTGGGAAATTCCTAACGTACAACGGCCCGGCTACACGAATGCAGCCGGGCCGTTGTAGGGTCAGGAAAGGCGACTAGCCTTTCTGCGTGGTTTTCTTTTTGCCGTCGGGCCGGTCTTTCACGGTCTCTTCGTTTTTCTTCTCTTTATTCTTGGTAGCGGGGTCCGTGTGCTGGGGGGTGGAAGTAGGCTGGGCCATAGGAAAGGCAGGTAAAGGTGAACACTAGTACCTGCGTATACGGCCGGGCTTGGAGAGTGATAGTGTGGAGCAGAAATTATATGTGAAATGGGGGGCGTTAGCCAGCCGTGATAGTCCGCTGAATACCCAGCTTTTTCATGCGGGCCTCCAAGGTTTTGGGGTTGATATCGAGAAGAATGGCCGCGCCGTTGGGGCCACTCACGCGGCCGCTGGTTCGGCGCAGGGCGGCCAGAATATGGTCGCGCTCCTGGTCCTTGAGCGTTTTGATGGGGCCGCCCGCCTCCGTGGCGGCAGGAACCATTTGGGCCGCCGCCGAAAAGCCCGCAAACTCCAGAAAAGGCCCCTGGCTCACAATTACGGCCTGCTCCAGCACGTGTTCCAACTCGCGCACATTGCCGGGCCAGCCGTACTGGCGCAGGGCCTTGAGGTCCCGTTCGCGCAGGCCCCGCACGGGCTTGCCCATTTGCTTGGTGAAGCGCTCCAAAAAGTAGCGCATCAGCGGCTCAATATCATCGGGCCGCTCGCGCAGGGCGGGCAGTTTGATGGGGAACACATTGAGGCGGTAGTACAAGTCGGCGCGGAAGCGGCCAGCGGCTACCTCATCTTCCAGCACGCGGTTGGTAGCGGCAATTACCCGCACATCGGTATGGATAACGCGGCGGCCGCCAATGCGCTCAAACTCCTTCTCCTGCAACACCCGCAGCAGCTTGGCCTGCAAGTCCAACGGCAGCTCGCCTATCTCATCCAGGAAGATGGTGCCCCCATCGGCCAGTTCAAATTTCCCAATGCGCCGGTCGTGGGCGCCAGTGAAGGCGCCTTTTTCGTGCCCGAATAGCTCGCTCTCAATTAGTTGTGCGGGCAGGGCAGCGCAGTTGATTTTAATAAGTGCCCGTTCCTTACGGGGCGAGAGGTTGTGCAGGGCACGGGCCACCAATTCCTTGCCCGTGCCCGTTTCGCCCGTGATGAGCACCGTGGTATCAGTGGGGGCTACCTGGGCTAGGCGCGTGTACACTTGCTGCATCACGGCGCTTCCGCCCACAAAGTCATCGAGGCGGGCGGCGGCGGTGGTATTAATCTCGTCAATCAGGTAGGTGCGTTCCCGCTCAAGCTGGGTCCGCAGCAAATCAATCTGCTCAAACGCCAGCACGTTCTGAATAGCCAGCCGGATTTGGGGCACCAGCGTTTGAATAAGCTCTAAGGTTTCCTCAGTGAAGGCCAAGGGTTGGTGGCTGGCCAGGATCAGGGCTGCCGTAGGTTCATCGGTAGTATCCAGAGGGGTGCAGAGAATAGACTGGGTGCCCCGCTCTTCCCGGATGAAGCGCAGAAACTTGTAGCGCTTGGTTAGCTCCTCAAAGCCAGCGCCCACATACACGGCCGGGCGCAGAAACACCTCCACTATCTCTTGTTTGTCGAGGGGTGGGTGCGGCAGCTCGTCGTAGCGGTTTTCATCGAGGGCAGCGAAGGTGCCATCGGGTTGCTTGTTGAACTCGGCCAGCACCCGTACCGGCGAGTTGGTTTCGCGCACTCTTACCCCAAAGTAGTCGCAAGGAACTACGTGGTTGATTTCAGTTGCAATGGTGCGAAACAGCTCCCCGCGCTCCTTAATGCTGAGTAGCGCATTGTTTAGCGCAAGCTGCATCGACTTTTCCTGCTCTCGACGCGCAATATCCTCGAAGGCTAGCGTGTTGGTAACGGCCACGGCCACGAGGCTTCCTATCTTCTCAAGCAGGTCTACGTCGTTGGGCGCAAATTCGGGGTGGCGCCGGGCTACCAGCGACATGAGGCCGATGAGCTGCCCCCCCGTGCGTAGAGGAATGACCAGGAAGTAGCGCATACCTTTTTCCAGCAATGCCCGGAAGGGGTCGTACTGGGGGTAAGTTGCCACTAGTTCCTGCAAGCTGTACTGGTGAAAGTGAGGCTCGCGGATAAACAGCTCCACGGGCGTACCCTCTATGGGCATTCGGCCCAGGGGCTTGCGGCCTAGTTGGTCGGGTAGAAGCACTTCGCCTAGGTAGTCGCGCAGAAATACCCGACGGTACTGCCGCTCACTATCCACGGTAAGGATGGTAATGGCATCGAAGGGAAAGATCAGGCGCAGCTTCTCCGTTACGCTCCGAAACAAGTCGTCCTTGTTTCGGGTAGTAGCAATGGCCTCATTCAAGTAGAGTAGCAAGGAGTCATCTTGGTCTGGCATGGCCGTAGGAATAGTGTTGAGCTAGCAAGAAATAGCTTAATTATTCCTGAAATATAAGGAATAAAAACAAGGGTTTTCTGAAATATGAGGAAAAAAGTGCGGCTGAGCAGTAGTGGTTTTGATCAGGATGAAAAAATATTTTATGCGTTTGTGCGCAATAGAAGGGGTTTTCACTACACATTAAAATAATTTTAACGGCTTGGCACGTAGTTAGGTAAAGAGCGCATATCCATAAGCTGTTTTAGATATGCTTTTCCGACCACAACATGCTGCACCGCTGCTCGCAACTTTAGGGTTGCTGGTAGGTAGTGCAGCCCACGCTCAGGTGCCAATTGCCGCCGCAACGGCCGGCGACTCCCTGTCGCTGGAAACTACTGTCCGCTCGGTACTTGATGCCAATCCGGCCATCAACGCCCTTCAAGAAGAAGTAAACCAAGCCCAAAGCCGCCTTGAGGAAACGCGTACCGCGCTGCGGCCCGTTGTAGACGGCACTGCCAGCTACACCCGCGTTGATCCGCAGGTGAAGCTGCAACTTAGCCCCGATGCACCCGCTTTTCAGTTGGCGCCTAATAACAACTACGACACGCACGTAACGGCGCGCTACACGGTGCTCGACTTCGGGCGGGTTAACGCGGCTATTGAGGCTGCGCGCAACCGTGCCCTCACGGCCTCTGACCAGATCAACGTGACTCGGCGCGACTTGGCTTACGCTGCCGCTCAGAGCTACTATAGCATCCTATTTGCCCGCGAGGCCATCCGGGTGCAGGACTCGCAGATTGCCTCGCTCCGCCAACACCAGCGCGAGATGGAAAAGCGGGTGCAAGGCGGTGTAAGCACCAACTTCGACGTGACGACTACCCAGGTGCGCATTGCTCAGGCCCAGGACCGCAAGATCGACCTGCAAAACCAGCTCCGCAACCAGGAGATTCAACTGGCCCGCTTGCTGCATCGCCCCGAGGGCGAAGTAACGCCCGTGCGCGGCCGTTTTGAATACAACCCCCAGACCGTGGACGTAGCCGCCGCTCTAGCTGCTGGCTCGTCGAACCGCCCCGAGGTGAAGCTGGCCCAGGATGCCGAAGCTGCTGCCGCCGCCCAGTTGCGCGTAGCCGAAACCAGCAACAAGCCGTCTTTGAGCGTGTTGGCCCAGGCCGGGGGCAAAAACGGATACATCGTACCTAATCTGGAGCGCTTCCGCTTCAACACAGTGGCTGGTGCCCAGTTGAACGTGCCGATTTACGACGGGGGCCGGAACCGCACCCAGCGCGCCGTGGCGCAATCGGCCATTAAAGGAGCACAGGCCCGCACCCAGGACACCCAGGAGCAGGTACGTGCCGATGTGCTGCAAGCAGTAAACAACATGCAAACCAGCACCGCCCGCTACGACAACTCCCAAGTGCAGATTGAGCAAGCGACCGACGCCCTAACCCGGGCCAAGGCCCGCTACCGCTACGGCGTAGGCAACAACCTTGATGTTCTCGATGCCGAAACCCAGCTGGCTCAGTCGCGCCTGTCGCGCCTCCAATCTATCTACAATTACACCCTTGGCCAGTACCAGCTCCGCCGCGCTACTGGCGAGCAAATTTGGTAGCAGTGAATGCCCGAGTGGGTGAGGCAAGCGGATAGCTAAGCAAAGGCCACCAGCGGCACCTCACCCCACCTTTTCACTCTCCACACAACTAGTGATATGACCATCCTGTGTCCGATTGACTTTTCTGCCGCAACCGAGGCGGTAGTAATGTACTCGGCGGCCCTGGCAACGGGAACGGGCGCGGAGCTACGGTTGCTACACGTACTAGAGCCTGAACCCCGGGCTTCCACGGCGCCCGTCAACGATATGGAGCTAGCCTACCGGCTGGCCCAGCACCGGGAAGCCGTACAACGCACGGGGGCGCACGTATCAACCGCCATTATTACCGGCGACGCGGCCCGCACCATTGTAGAAGAAGCCCGCCGCTACCCCGCCGACCTCATTGTAATTGGAGCGCACGGGCAAACCGGCCTGACGCGCTTTTTAATGGGTAGCACCGCCGAAACTGTAGTACGAACCGCTTCTTGCGTGACACTGTTAGTAAAGCCAGGCTGCCCAAATGCCTACCGCCAATCGGCGTAAATACCTCCGATAGGTTGCTGCTCGTCAGACAGCCTGTTCTCCTTACCAATCGACAACGAACAACCAAGTACCCATATGGCAACTCCCGTTCAACATGACTCGGCCGTAGCGCCTACTCAATCTGCGGCTTACGAGCCCGTAGTGGACGAGCAACCCGCGGGCCGCTCGAAGCGCCCGATTATCTTCCTTGTGCTGGCCCTGCTCCTACTCGTAGGAGGCTACTTTGGCTGGCAGCGTTACCAGTTCGGCCAAGCGCATGAGGAAACCGATGATGCCCAGGTGGAGGGCGACGTGTACCCTATTTTGCCCCGCGTGAGCGGCCCCGTGCTGGAAGTGAAAGTGGAAGACAACCAGCCCGTGAAAAAAGGGGACGTATTAGTAACGGTAGACCCTGCTGACTATCAGCAGCGCGTAAATGCCGCCGAGGCTGCTCTAGCTGCCGCCCAAGCCAACGTAGTAGCGGCCCGTGCCGCCGTGGGTACGGCTTCGGCCAACGTGAGCACCGCCCAAACGACCATTGGAGTAAGTGAGGCCAACCGTGCCCGCTTGCAGAAGGACTTGCAGCGCAGTGAATTCCTGCGCAAAGAGGACATCATCCCCCAGAGCGAGTACGATGCTGTGCAGGCCAACTTGAAATCGACTAGTGCCCAGCGTGCCACGGCCCAACAGCAAGTGCGCGTAGCCCAGCAGCAAGTAACGGCCGCCCGTCAGCAGGTAGCCGTAGCTGAAGCCGTTGTGAAGCAGCGCCAAGCCGACCTCGACAATGCCAAGCTCCAGCTGAGCTACACGACCATTACGGCGCCCGGCAACGGCATCGTGAGCAAGAAGAGCGTGCAGCCCGGCCAGGTAGTAAGCCCCAACCAGCAGCTAATGGGCTTGGTAGCCAGCGGCAACACCTGGATTATTGCCAACTTCAAGGAAACGCAGCTGGAGAATATGAAAGTAGGCCAGCCTGTGCAAGTTGAGGTAGACGCCTACCCCAACGAGGAGTTTGCTGGTCATATCGAGTCGCTCTCGGCTGCTACCGGGGCCCGCTTTGCCCTGCTGCCCCCCGATAACGCCAGCGGCAACTTTGTGAAAGTAACCCAGCGCGTACCTGTGAAAATTGTGCTCGACAAGATTGACTCCGAGCACCCCCTCCGCGCTGGTATGAGCGTGGTGGCCACGGTGAAAACCAAGTAATCACCTAGTTGCCGCGTGCCGGTTGCCAGCCTCTTTGCGGGAGCTGCGCCAACCAGCACGCGGTAGCTGGCAACCGACTAAGTATGGAAACCGGATTTACCAAGTGGATCATCGTCATTACGGTGGTGATGTGCTGCTTGCTGGAGCTTATTGACACCAGCATTGTAAACGTGGCCCTAACCCAGATGATGGGTAACCTCTCGGCCACGCAACAAGAAGTAAGCTGGGTAGTGGCGTCCTACGGCATTGCCAACGTTATTGTGATTCCGATGACGGGCTTCCTGGCCGAACAGTTCGGCCGCAAGAATTACTACCTGTTCTCGGTAGTGCTGTTCACCTTTGCCTCCATGCTTTGCGGGCAGAGCACCAACATCTGGGAGCTGGTAGCATTCCGCTTTATTCAAGGGGTAGGTGGCGGAGCCCTCATGGCCACGTCGCAGGCTATCCTGATTGACACCTTCCCCCCTAAGCAGTTAGCCTTAGGCCAAGCACTGTTCGGTATGGGCGTGATTATCGGTCCTACCATCGGCCCCACGCTGGGGGGCTACATTGTGGATAACTACGACTGGCCCTGGATTTTCTACGTGAACGTACCAGTAGGCGTGTTGGCTTCCATCTTCACCGTACTGTTCATTCGCGACCCGGAGCGTATTCGGAACGCTATTCCGCGTCCCATTCGGGAAATCGACTGGTTGGGTATTTTCCTGCTCGTGTTGGGGGTTGGCTCGTTGCAACTAGTGCTGGAGCAGGGCGAAACCGAAGACTGGTTTGAAAGCGCCTACATCAACCTGTTTACGCTGCTGGCCGTCATTGGCATGGTAGGCTTCATCATTCGAGAACTCACTGCCAAGCAGCCCATTGTAGATTTGCGCGTACTCACGCGCAGCCGCAACCTAGCCGTAGGAGCCTTCCTCTCCTTTATTCTAGGGTTTGGGCTGTTTGCGTCGGTCTTCGTGTTCCCCATTTTCTGCCAGCGCATCTTGGGCTTCACGGCCGAGCAAACGGGCTACCTGCTTCTACCGGGGGCATTGCTCTCGGGCTTCATGATGCCCATAGTGGGTAAGATGATTCAGGGAGGCGTGCCGCAGAAGTTTATTCTGCCCGTAGGCTTCACTGTCTTCTTTATCTTCTCCTACTGGATGAGCACGCGCATTACTCCGCTGGCGGGTGAGAGTGATTTTTTCTGGCCATTGATTCTACGGGGCTTTGGGTTGGCCCTGTTGTTTCTCCCCATTACTACCATGTCACTATCGGGCATTAGTGGGAAGGATGCGGGCCAGGCTGCCGGTCTCACTGGCATGATCCGCCAGCTGGGTGGTTCCTTCGGGGTAGCCTTGGTAGGTACTTACCTAGAGCGCTCTACTGCCCAAAACCGGGTGGGCATTTCTTCCAACGTGTCGTTATACGACCCCGAAACTCAGCAGCGCATTCAGGGGCTGACCGCCAGCTTTATGTCGAAGGGGGCTGGCTTCATGCAAGCGCAGCAGCAAGCTTTTGCCGCCCTGGAAGGCATGATTATGAAGCAAACGGCCATCATCACCTATGCTCAAACCTTCCTGATGATTGGCGCCTTCTTCCTCCTATGCCTACCGCTGATGCTCATCATCAAGAGCCCACGCCCCGGCGAGAAAGTAGACCTCAATGCCGCGCACTAAGTAGCCGCGCAGATAAGACATATAGCAACCACAACAAAACGGCCTCCTGCAATGCAGGAGGCCGTTTTGTTGTGATTAAGTAAGCGGGCAACTTATTGGTACTGAATGTACAGTGGCTTAGGTGTCAGCTCGGTTAGTACTTCCTTGGGCGTCATGATGTGGTGCGGGGCGGGGCGGCCATCGTACTCATAGAACAGCTTGAAGCCCGTGTATTGCACTGGCTCAGCCTCGATATAGTCCCGATACGAATCCTTTTTCAGCACGGGGTTGCCGTGGCCGTCCATATGCATCACTACCTGCACGCGCGGGTCGAGCTTAATCTTCTTGTAGTTGGTAATCATCTTCCGGGTAAAGCGGTGCACCGTCAGTACCTTAGGCGGTAGCTTGTTTTCGCTCACAATGCGAGCCAGGAAGTTGATGGTGAAGTTCACGTCCTTGGCGTCGAGGGTACCAATGCGCTGGTTAGGACGGATGCCCGGCATGGTGGCCAGCGAAAACTCGGGGTCAATGCCGAGATGGATGTCCGGCTGCTTCAGGTATTGCTCCAGCTTGGGTAGCTCAGCTTCCAGGGTGCTGTGACCGGGCTGCACATCCAGAAACAGGATGCAATTATGCTCACGAGCCCAGGAAATTACTTCCTCAATAGTGGCTTTAGAGTTCATCAGGCGCCATTTACCGTCCTTGCCGGGCGTGCCCTGAGCCGTAATCGTCACGTTGTGGAGCGCCGCCTGCACCGGAATGCTGGGGTCAGCTGCCTGCCACTCCTTCAGGACCCCTGCAAACTTGCGGAACATCTGCTCCTTGGGCTCCCGGCCCAGAATACCCATACCCTTGGAGCGGATGTTGCCATAAAATGCCACAATGCGGTGACCTGGCAAAATAGCGCCCGGAAGCTGACCGTTTTTCCGGGCAATAGAATCCGCCTTGAGCGAGTCGCGCCGGGCCGCTTGGCGTTTCAGGGCCAGCGTGTCCACCACTACGGGCTTGGTAGTGTCGGCCAGCGCCGTGGGATTTTCCGCGTCGGTGCCAGAGCGGGAGCCGCAGCCGGGCAGCGTAGCGAGTGAGAAGACGAGGCCTAGCGTAGCTAGTGCGGGAACCGTCAGGCGGGTAATTGTCCGGAAATAAGACACGGAAGAGAATCGGGATTGGTGTCGGAAACGCAACGAAGGTAAAACGTTTCCGTGACTGAACAGAAGAAATATTTGCACCCTGACCCGGTTGAAATCAGATAGAAAGGAAATAATTCAACAGCATTTCCACCAGTATAAGCCGGCCTGTTCAGCTTCTGCTAGCTTGTTGCTAGGGGTTGCTGTAGGCACACTCCCATGGTGGCAGCCTAGTAAGTCACTATAATATATTATTCGGCTACCTCAAGCAGATGGAACCTACTCGTGGCACGCCATGCTGTTCTCTTAGTGCCCACATCTGCTAGGGAAATCCGGCAGCATTACGTATGATCAGCCAGCAATAGTAGCGCGCAATGCTCCCTTTAGCTGCGTTGATGGGTGCTGTACAAAGGCCAAACAACGGCCTCGCTATCAGTAGCAGCCCGCCTAAGGAGGTATGGGACAAGCACCCTGCTGTATAGCAGGGCGTAGCTGACAGGCCGCCTACTGGTACTGAATGTACAGGGGGGTGGGCGAAAGCGCACTAACTTCTTCTGGCGTCATCAAGCGCGACGTGCCCTTGCGGTCGTTGCGGTAAAAGATTTTGAAGCCGGCGTATTCTACCGGTTCGCGCTTAATGAACTTGCGGTAGGAGCTACGCTTGATGTGGGGAGTTCCCCAGCCATCCATGTGCATCACAATTTGCACGCGCGGGTCGAGCTTAATATTCTGGTAGTTGGTGACCATATCCTGCCGGAAGCGGTGCACAACCAACACCTTAGGCGGCAAGTGATTTTCGCTGACCAGGCGGGCCAGAAACTGCCGGGCGTAGTTGATATCCTGGGCGTCAAACTCGCCTACCTCCGTGCCCGGCCGCCGGCCCGATTTCATGGAAAACTCCGGGTCGATACCCAAGTGCACAAAGGGGAGCTGCAAGTAGGGCGCCAAGGGTGGTAGCTCGTGCTGTAAGTCGCTGAGGCCTACTTGTACATCCAAAAATACTAGGGCGTTATGCTCACGCCCCCAGTTGATTACGCGCCGAATAGTGGTGTCTGGAAGGGGAAGACGGTACTTGCCATCGGCGCCGGAGTCGCGCTGTGCAATAACGGCGGTCATGTGCAGAGCTGGCCGAACGGGGATGGTATCTGCCTGCTGCCACGCTGCCGTTTGCTGTTGCAGACGGCGGAGCATTTCCTCTTTGGGGTATTGACCCAAGATGCCCATGGCCTTATGCAGCGGGTTGCCATAGAAGGCTACAATGCGGTTGTCGGGCAGGATGGCGCCCGGAAGCTGCCCCCCAGCCTGGGCTATTGAGTCGGCCCGCAGAGAGTCCTGTCGTAGGGTGGCCTGCGCACGACGTAGCATTTCAGCTGTACTGATGCGGACGGAGTGCGGGGTAGAGTCGCACCCCCCCAGACTTGCGGTAAGGAACAATAGGCTGACGGCAAGAGCCGCCCAGCGGGAGGAAAAAACAAGCGCAGCCACCAAATCGAAACGCATCAAAAAGCCAAGCACACAACCTTACCGAAGCAACAGAGTTTCGTAATAACCACCAGAATGAGCTATTCGTTACATCTGTCCTCGCTCACCAAGATAAGGCGTAAAGCCAAAAACGCCACCCGGGCCGTGCTGGGTGGCGTTTTTGCTAGCTAGGTATAACGGGTTATTTCAAGTTAAAACTTATAGGCACGGTATAATAAACGGGTACGGGCTTGCCCCCTTGGCGGCCCGGCGTCCACTTGCCCGGCAGGGTGCGCAGGGCGGTTAGGGCCGCCTCGTTCATGGCGCTGGCTATGGCTTCCTGACCTTGGGGCACCGTAATGCCCTTCTGCAACTCAAAGGCCTGCATACTACCATCGGACCCTACAATAAACTTTATAAAAACCTTACCCTCCACTTTGGCCGCTATAGCGGCCGGTGGGTACTTCACTGCCTCGCCCAAATCGTGCACTAGCTGTGTAATGCCTCCAGTATACTCGGGCATTTGCTCCACATAGAAATATACTGAGGGAGGTGGGGGCGGGGCCGGCATATCTACCACGGTTGGCGGCGGTGGGGGCGGCATATCCACCACGGTTGGTGGGGGTGGTGGCGGTAGCTCGGCTGCTTTTTCGCAGGCCAGCAGCCCGAGTAGGAACACGCTGAAGGGCAGTGCTACCCACTGCTTCCAGCGGCGCACGGGGGAATGGGAGGTAAGCATACGGATACGGGTAAGAGTGAAGGATTGAGTGAATAAATGGGTAAGCGGTAAATCGGGCTGGAACTGGCGCAGGGCTACCCGAGCTAGTAGAGTCGTGTAGGTTTCGGCGGTAGTGGGGGCCACCTGTTGCCGGATAGCAGCTTGATCGGCTAAAAACTCGTGGGTGATGGCTAAGTCACGCGAGAAGAGGTACACGAATGGGCAGGCCCACAAGAGGGCTTGTGCTACTTCCAGCAAGAGCCGGTCGTGGGAGTGGCCTTGTTGCACGTGGGCTACTTCGTGGGCTAGCATGGCCTGCGCCTCACTAGAATTTAGCGGGGTCGCTTCGTTCCAGAACACCCAGCGCCCGAAGGAGCTAACCGGGCGCCGGCCCCCCGTATATACTAAGGTGTGGGTAGCGTGTTCCTGGCGGGGCCAATGGCGCGTGGTCAGCCAGAGTTGGAGCAGCTGCCCCCCTAGGCGCAATAGGAGGCCCAGGGCTACCAGGGCATATATACTGGGGAGCCACACCCATAGGCTGGTTTGTAGTGCACCCCCCGAAGAGCCACCTACCGCCACTTGCACCGTAGGGAGTAGCCCGCCCGATAGCAGCTCCGTGTTCAGTGAAGCTAAATGCCAGCGTTCCAGTATCCTAGTCAGCGGCAGGCTAAGGGCGGAAAGCAAAGGTGGCGCGACCACCGCAAACCAGGGCGCTAGCAGCAGAAAGCGGCGGTTATAGTGGAAGCACCGTTCGTGCCGCAGCACCAAGTGGTAAAACAGCCAAGCCATGCCTAGCAGCAGGGTGCTGTATTTCAGCCAGCTAAGCAGGCTGAGTAGGCTCGTGGGAAGCAGTGGGAGGAAGCTGGCCATCGGTGGGTGAGGTAGGAGGTGGAGACTGGGCGTGGCGGAGTAGTTCGTCTAGTTGGGCGGCGTCGAGGTTTTCTTCCTTGGCGAAGAAGGAAACCAACCGGCTAAAGGAGCCCCCGAAATAGCCCCCTAGTAGTTTGCGCAGGGAAAATCGGCGGTATTCATCTTGGCCAACTAAGGCATAGTAGCGGTGAGTGCGCCCAAAGGCCTCGTGCCCCACAAACCCCTTCTGTTCTAGAATGCGGATGATGGTGGACACTGTATTATAGGCCGGGGTAGGAGCCGGTAGCTCTGGTACCACATCCTTCACGAAGGAAGGACCAAGCCGCCAAAGCACTTGCATGACTTGTTCTTCGGCGCGCGTGAGTTCGGGGAAAGGCTGTTGCATGAGAGAGAAGAATTGCGTGATTGAATATATAACTAATAATTTAGTTATACAACTAACTTCTTAGAAGAAAACGAAAAAAGTGGTGTAGAAAGCAAAGTAGGTAGTGAGGTGGCTTGCCAAAATGCGCTGACAAACAAGGTGTTGGTTTAGGATTAAAGCGGCGTTAGTAAGCGCTGGGAGGAATCTTTTGCCTGAATTGGTGTTAAGAAAATAAGCATCACCGCGTCTATAATTTCCTTTCAGTGACTATACTCAACACTACCCGTCGTTTGGCCCGCTTTGCTCCAGCTTGGCTGATAGGCCTTCTTTTAGTAACAACTGCTCCCGGTTGCAAAAGTGAATCGCCCCAGCCTGATGCTACCACGGACGAGACGCCGGCGCCTACTCCGGTACTGGTAGGGAGCACCTTGATTGGCGAGTACAGCACTACCACGCTGGCTGGTCGCGTTAGGGAAATCCCTCTGGTGGGCTCTTTGGCGCGGTATCCCATCAAGGTGTACCGGCTGACATATACCACGCACAATACGGATGGGCAGGCCATTACGGCCTCAGGGGCGCTACTAGTGCCAGTGGTGTCTACGGCATTACCCCTTATTAGCTATCAGCATGGCACCATCCGACCCAGTGACGAAGACCGCGCCCCTTCTTACTACAGCACTAGTAGCGAGATATGGTCGGCCGTATCCGTGCTGGCTTCTACCGGCTACATTGTATCGGCTCCCGACTACATTGGGTACGGGGCTTCCAAGGCGCTACCTCACCCGTACGAACACGCGGCTTCGTTAGCTTCGGCCTCGGCGGATATGCTGCGGGCAACGCGGGAGTTTTGTAAGCAACAGAACATTAGTGTAAACCAGAAGAACTTCCTGTTGGGGTACTCGGAGGGTGGCTACGCTACCATGGCCCTGCACAAGTACCTGGAGGAGAAGTACCCGGCGGAGTTGCCCGTAGCGGCCAGTGCCCCTGGGGCTGGCGCTTACAACAAGTCGGGCTTCGCTAAGTACGTTGTCAACTCTACTCAGCCCCTGAGCTTTCTGAGCACCTACGTGTGGGTTCTCGACACGTATAACCGGGTGTACAAACTGAACCGACCATTTTCGGCCTACTTCCAGGAGCCTTACGCTACTCAGTTGCAGGCTAACCCATTTGGCTCGGTTCCTAGCTTGCCGAGCCAGTTGTTTACGGCCAGCTTCCGCCAAAGCGTCGCTACTGATTCGGATGCGGCCCTTACGGCAAGCTTGCGCGATAACGACATTTACGATTGGAAGCCCAAGGCGCCGCTGGCCCTGTTCCACGGTACCGCCGACGATTACGTGCCGTACTTCAACTCGCAGGACGCCTATAAGGCAATGCAGGCTCGCGGGGCCACTCAGGTGCAGCTAAAGCCAATTCAGGGCGGCAACCACTTTACTTCCGTGGCTACTTACACCTTGCAGGCTTATGCATTTATTTCGCAGTACTAAGCTGCCAGGTCATTCAGTACTTGTCCGTCAACAAAAAAGCGGTTTGCTACTATAGCAAACCGCTTTTTTGTTACAGTACATTCCGCAAAACTTTACCGTTGGGGCGCGGTAGAATGCGCGGCTGTTGGACTTGCCGCCTGCCGAAGCCACGTGCCACTAACTGCCGCTAAGCCGCCTACCAATCCGGCTACTACCCCGCTTAGTGCAAGCAACAGCCAGGCATTGCCACCCAAGGGCAAGAGCGTAGCCAGCCGGCCGGCTAGCCGAGCAGCCCCATGGGTGGTGAGCCACAGAGCCGGTAGCCACCAGCTGAGGCCCGCCCCCAGCAACCCAGCAGCAAATGCCTGCCCACTAGATGGGCGCTGCCAAGCCGCCAACCCCAAGCACACAAGTACGAGGCTCCACCAGGGCATAATCAACTGCAAAAGCGCGCAGCCCACCAGCATTAAAAGGGTAAGTAAACCGAAGGACTTCATAGGGGCAATGAGGGTAGAAGCGAGAAGAAAAGTGTAGACGCCGTTAGAATGGGCGCGCAACGTTGGCGGGTGCTTCAGGTAATATTCTAGAGCTAAAGCAACCAGAATAATTCTGCTGTGATACTTGCGGCCACGTACTACAACGCGGGCTGACGGACGAAGTACTGCGGGGCATTCGGGTAGAAGAAGTGAAATCAGTGTATTCTACCTAAGCTATAAGGTAATCTGCTAGTGGTAATTACTTCGAGGGGGCTTCTAGCCGCCAGGCGGCCCGTAGGCGCGGGTGGTTTTCATCGGCAGCGCGTAGGAATACCAGTTCATCTAGCTGCCCCTGGCGCCAGGGCTCAATCATGTCGTCGTAGTAGGTAGAGGCGGGGTTGCCGCTTTGTCCACCGGGAAAAATCCCGTAGGCCCTCACCTGAGGACCCAATGCTACCACCATGCGCCAAGAAGGGCCATTGCGCGGACCAGTGGCATTCACCGAGCCTGGGCTACCCCCGCAGTTTATATCCATCCGGCCAAATCCCGCCAGGTTGGCAAGGTGAGTAATGTCAGTGCTTTTCTGATTGGCCCAGCGCCACTCTGGCCCCAGAGGGCCAAACTTGCGAGTCAATGAATCGACGGTGAAGTGCAGCGACGCCGTTAGTAGGTCGTGTATGTTCTCGCGCGGCGAGGTGGTACGGTCGTCTACCCAGGGGGAGGTAGCCGATTCTTTCAGTAGCAGCTGATTGGTACGGGCGCTGGAAGGATAGCGCATTTCGAGGCCCGTAGCGGCGCCAAAGTCGTCTTCCCAAAGGCGGCGCACCAGGGTTGTGTACCAAAGCTCGAAAATGGAAGCCGCTACTGCCTCGGTGGTGTAGTGGTAGTCCCACTGCCGGAGAACTTGCACGGCGGCACCCTCGGGGCTACTTGGCAACGGGGGCCTGGGTTGCTGAGTGGCGCCAGCATTTTCCGTCACGAGTTGTAGCATCCAGGGCAGCATCAGGCGGGCGTTTACGCCTAAATTATCGTTTTGGAGCTGGCGCAAGCTGTCGGGCGTAGCGTGCTGCATCTGAGCAAGGCGCTCATTAATGCGGTGCGCACGGTCGGAGGGGTTATAGTCCCAGCCTAAGTAGTACGGATAGTCGAACCCGGCCGAGGGCTGATTAGCCGACGATACGAAGCCGCGGGCTGGGTTGCGCACATTAGGGTTGTGTGCCATCGGAATCCAGCCCTGCCAGTCGTGCCGGGCATCGGTCCCGTCCAAGATAAACTTACCCTGGTCGGCCCACTTCAGCGGGAAGCTACCGTTGGGCTGAATGGCAATAGTGTTCTGGTTGTCGGCGAAGATGAAGTTCTGAGCGGGCGAAGCGTACGTGCTCAGCGCCGTCTGGTAGTCCTCGTAGTTGCGGGCCCGGTCGAGGCGGTAGAAGGCTAGCACTTCGTTGCCGCCATCGTGAGCAGTCCAGCGCAGAGCGTGCCTGGTGGGCGTCTGCTTGTCGAATACCGTCTCATCGTGGTCGTACACGATGGGGCCGTGGTGGGTATACAGCACCGTATCGAGGCGGTCGGGCTGCCCGCGCACCACAATGCGCTCCACCACCCGGCGTATTGGTTTCCAGCGTCCATCGTGCCAGTACTCGCGCATGCTGGCATCCCGAAACTTGAGCTGGTACCAATCGAGCACGTCGCCGCCCACATTGGTTACTCCCCACGCCACTTGCTCATTAAATCCGATGATAATGGCAGGAGCACCCGGAATGGTCACCCCATACACGTTCAGGCCCGGCGCGTGCAACTGCATCTGGTACCATATGCTAGGGAGGTTAAGCTGCAAGTGCGGGTCGTTGGCTAGAATAGGAAGTCCCGAAGCAGACCGCGCCCCCGCCACCGCAAAGTTGTTGGAGCCCAGTTCGGCATCGGGCTCCCGGCTAGGCACCTTGTTCGAGAGGTTTGCGGACAGCAATGGGGGTACGGCCGGTACGGGTACCGGCGTAAACGTGCGGGGTGTGCCGGTTGGCACTATGGCGTCGGTGCGGTTGGGATAATCGGGAAAGAGGTCCTGCACCACCGCTGGGCCATACTTACCCAAGATGTTACTCAGGCGCAAGTCGTCGGAGCGGCCGCTCAGCGTCCAGGCCATCAGCTTCAGCAGCAGGGCACTTTTAAGGGGTTGCCAGGGCTCTGGGGCGTAATCCAGCAGCTTGTACTCGAAGGGATAGTCCTTTGGGGAGAGGCTGCTGATGTAAGCATTCACGCCCTCCGCATACGACTCCAACACGAGGCGCGTAGTGGGGTCCTGCATCATTTCGCGCTCCGACCGGGCCGCGCCGTAGGGCAGGCCCATGCGCCGCTGAAACCGGTCGTACTCCAGTGCTTTGGGCCCCACCACCTCCGAAATGCGGCCTGCTGCTACCCGCGTAGTAAACTCCATCTGCCAAAGACGGTCGCGGGCCGTGAGGTAGCCCTGGGCGTAGTACAAGTCGTGCTCGTTCTGGGCAAAAACGTGGGGTACGTGTCTGTCATCAAAGCGCACGCGCACGGGCTGGTGCAAACCAGGTAACGTTAGCGTCTGCTGGTCGGGAAAATCGGCGGCTGTCTCGCCATTCTGCCAGAAGCCGCGGTAGGGACTCAGTAACTTGCCAATGGGCGGAATATCGCCTTGTTTGGTATTGAGCACCCACGTAAGCACGAGTGTAATAAGTAGGGCGAGGCTCGCCTTCAGAATACGAAGCATAAACGACCAGTGAGCAGGAAGCAGGAAGGTAGCAAATGCTTCGTATTCTACATCAGCGGCTTGCTAGCTTACGCTATTGCCCGGGAGCCGCGACGGTAGCTCTTAGCGGTAAGCACACTCGGAAACCAAATCTGGTAGGCACTATGCCAAGCCATCAACAGAAAGCACCCAACGCAGAAAAGGCACCCTCTGGTAAGAGGATGCCTTTTCTGTATACTAAGTAGTGTTGGGTAGGCCTGCTAATCAGAGGTTTTCACCCTGGCGTACTAACCCGTTTATGCCCGCGCGGGCCAACCGTTGGCGCACAACATCGGCCTCCGCTTGCGTGGCAAAACGGCCTACTACCACTCGGTTGAGGGGCTTGCCTGCGGGCGTACTGGCGGCCACGGTAGAAGCAATGAGCTGAGGCTCTAGGTTTTGAATCTTGGTAAGCAAGGCCTGGGCGTTGCGCACGTCGCCGAAGGTGCCCGCTTGAATAACATACGTGGCGGTGGGCTCCGGCATCAGCGCTACGTCCGCAGCCTCCGTGTCACCGGCCTGAATATTAGTGTGTAAGCCAGCCTCCGTAACGGCGGTAGTGTCGCTGAGCAAGGCGGCCAAGTCCTGAGGTGCATCCGTGGGGCCAAGCTCCGTATCATCGGGAACCACTTCGGCTACTACCGATACGGCACCGTGGGTAACAATGCCCAACGGACGAGCCGCAATTTCTGATAAGTCGAGGATGCGCTGGTGGCGGAAAGGGCCCCGGTCGGTTACGCGTACTACCACGGCTTTGCCGCTTTCGGGGTTGGTTACGCGCAGCTTAGTGCCGAAAGGAAGAGTCTTATGAGCGCAGGTGTACTGGTGCCGATCAAACCGCTCGCCATTGCTGGTGCGGTGACCTTGGTGCTCCTTTCCGTACCAGGAGGCGCGGCCGCGGAGTACGGCAGTTTTCTTGGCCGAGGCGGCCGGGGCTTTTTCATCATCACTGAACCAGACGCGGGCCTGCACTGGAAAGGCCGTGAGCATTGTCAGGTACATGGCCATCAGCAAGCCCGAGACATGCAGTCGTGTAATCAACTTCATTCATTCTCTTGGTTGGTGGGTCTGACAAATCTAGCAGCACCCACTAAACCCGCTCGCAAATCCCAACGTAGTTAGCTAAGTAAATGAGCAAGTAATTTACCTTTTTCAAGAAAACTTGCATTTAAATAATCAGATACAACGGCACGAAATGATTGATTGTGTTTCGTTAAGTCGTGTTTTGTACTCTAATTAGATAGTAAGCTGAACCCTGACGAAATAAGACTATGCGCCGCTCAAAAAATTTTGGCTTTGACGCGGGAAACCAGCCTTGGGGTAGGTTGCAAAAGTCTCGGAAATTTCATAAGGGATAGAGGGTAAGCCTCCACCAAAGGAAAGACCAAACACCCGCTTACCCGTCCATAGCACCCCGAGCGGTTTTGCCGTACCTTCGGGTATGGATTTTGGCCGCCTTTCCGACCTTCGCTACGTTAACTTTCGCCTACCCCCCGACCATCCCGAAACGGCTGGTGTGCTTGCCCGGGCCTTGCCTGCCCAGCCGGCTCCACCGCGCGTGTACGTGGGCTGCCCCATCTGGACCAACAAAGCGTGGCTAGGCAGCTACTTCCCGGCGGGCATCAAAGACGCCGACTACTTGCACCACTACGCCCGCCAATTCAATAGTATTGAGCTGAATACAACTCACTACCGTATTCCCGATGCTACTACCGTGCGCAAGTGGCGTGATGCCGTGCCTGCCGCGTTTCGGTTTTGCCCGAAGTTTCCGCAGATCATCAGCCACGACCGGGCCTTGTACAACGCCGATGATCTAACTACTTCTTTCTGCCGGGCTATTGAGGGCTTGGGCCAAAACCTGGGCCATGCCTTCTTGCAGTTGCCACCCACGTTTGGGCCCGAGCACTTGCCGCGCCTGGAGCGCTACCTTCTCGATTTTCCCGATTACGTACCCCTGGCCGTAGAACTACGCCACCCCGGCTGGTTTTCCGACCATGAGCTGTTGGCGGCTGTTTCGGCAATGCTAGAGGCACTGGGCAAAACACTGGTAGTGAGTGATGTGGCTGGCCGCCGCGACGTGCTTCATATGCGCCTGACCAGCCCCGTCGCCTTCATTCGGCTGAACGGCCACGGCCTAGTAGCCTCCGACTTCCAGCGTGCCGACGACTGGGCGAATCGCCTGGCGAGCTGGCTGGAAGCAGGCTTGCACACGGTCTATGTATTCATCCATCAGAAAGACATCATGCACTCGCCGGTATGGGCCCAGCACTTCCTGGGCCGATTGCACGCCCTGACGGGTATGGGGGTGCAGCCCCCGCGTATAATTCCGCAACCCGTGCAGGGAAGCTTATTCTAACAACGAGGGCGCTGCAAGCTGCGGCGCCCTCGTTGTTACTTAATGTACTAGACTGAGTTTGACACCTACTTCAAGGTTTGGATCAATAACGCGGCCCTGCCTGTAGTGTCCGTTCCGATAACGGAACGCGTAGTCGTTTTGGATGCCTCCGCCAGCGTATGCGTCAAACAAACCATGCCGACCGATGCGGCGCTGCATGCCCCATACCACATTAAGTGTTGAGTAGCCATAACGGTAGTGCGCCCCATCCGCATTAGCATTGGCATAAAAGGTAGCCGTTGTCATAGCCGACAGATAATTGCCCGTAAAGGGTCCAGTAGCCCTACCTTTTTGCCGGCGTTTCTCTTGGTTGTAATAGTATCGAGCCCCTATATCAGCTCCGCACTCGCGCACTAACGGTAGGGTTGAATCATAGTATTTACCCTCAATCACCTCCAGTCCCGCATAAGCGTTTCCCGACACGGACCAGGCCGATGTGATATGATGTTCAACGCCAAGTACAATAGGGGCTGTCAGCGTATTAGTTCTAAATCTAAAACCACGGGTAAGACCAGTACCTAATTTTACCATCGTGTTGCGAGGCGTACCAACCGCAGTAGATGCAGGGGATGGGGGATCCGCTGGAGTAGCTGCTGGTGAATTGGTTTGGGCCAGCAGAGTAGCCGGACTACAGCAGATCAGCGCTAGTGCTGTCCTTAGATAGGTAGTGCGCATAAAGTATTGGTAAGTATGGAAATGAAGATTACTCAGGGCTAGCTTATTACCTGCAAGGTAGCCTTAGAGTACATCCCGTACAATCAGTAATTCAGCATGAAAAGTATAGGCCGCGTTCAGTGGTATGGCTCAGGTGTAATGTATCTAGTGCGTAATTGATATGTGTCGAATAGCACTTTGCCGGTTGCCAATTATTGGTGACCTGCCATACGGTAGAAGAAGCACTAAGCATAGGGCTTCTCCGAAGCGAAAGGAACTGCAAATAAGTAGAAAAGGCTGTATACGAATGGATAGAGCTGCAAGCAGCCACGTAGTGCCCCACAGATATAGCATACCTACCTGCTTGTGACTGGGCTATAGGATACCTCTGCTCCCAAGCCAATCCGCTGCAAAAACTTATCAGTAGGGCGGCTGTGGCATGACCCACTCAGGGCAAAACCCCGTATCTTGAGCCTGGGCCATACCCGGCTCTCTGCCCTCATGAAAGCACCCCTACTTACTTTGCTGCTGGCGCCAATTGTGCTCCTCAGCAGCCCCGGTACTGCCGTTGCCCAGTCAGCTGCTACCACCCCGGACATACACTGCTCTCTGTTGCCACTAGATCCGGAAGCACGAACTGCGCACGTACCGCTAGTACTAGAAGGCGAAGTGCTAAGCAGCAAGGGAATGCGTACCAGCGCCGGCCGCATCTACACCACGCACCGAGTGCGCGTGTACAAGCTACTAAAAGGCACGGCCCCCGCCGAGATTACCCTGATGACGGAGGGCGGCACAGTAGGGCTTGAGCGTCAGGAAATCACCAACACGCTCCGCTTGACGGTGGGTGAGCAAGGAGTGTTTTTCTTGGAACCCGCTGCGTTTCCCGGCACCGGCGCCGCAGGCGCTTGGTCTGTGTACGCTAGTCAGCAAGGCTTTGTACGCTACGAATTGCACACGGCCACGGCAATAGAGCCTTATCATATTTACACTGGGTTGGGTACAAGCCTGTACCGGCAGCTAGGCAACGCCCGGCCGCGCGAGGTGCAGCCCAACGTGACGCTAACAACCGCCCTGCGTCGGCAGACTGAGCCAATTGCGGCTAAGGTAGCAGCTCCCGTTGTGACAAGTCTAGCACCGCTTAGCCTCACGGCCGGAACCGGGGCGGTGCTTACCATTCGCGGTACCGGATTCGGAGCCACTCGGGGTACCGGGTTTGTGGAGTTTCGGAATGCAGACGTCAACAACTCCTTCACGAAAGCAGCCGACAGGGACTATGTAAGCTGGTCAGATACGGAAATCCGCGTGACGGTGCCTTCCATTAGCGCCTCTGGCAATACGGCTGGCACCGGTCCGGTGCGGATTACGAGCACCGACCAGCTTACCACCCAAAGCGTAAGTTCCGTAACGGTAGTATTTGCCGCCAGCAACGTGCAGGATGAGGCTACCAGCCAGCGGGTTATTCCGGGCCACCTCAACCAGAATGGCACCGGCGGTTATACATTCCGCTTCGATCCTACCTTTGACAGCAACACCAGCGCCACAACGGCTTGGCGGCGGGCCTTGGCTAACTGGCGCTGCCAAACGGGCATCAACTGGGTGGTAGGCACTACGCGCACTAAAAGCGGCGTGGCCGATGACGGCGAAAACGCGGTGGGCTTCGATAGCGGCACGACGCTGCCCGCCAACGTGCTGGGCCGCACTACCAGCTACTACCGGGGGTGCTACCAAGCCGATGGCAGCGTAAGCTTCTACGTGCAGGAAATCGATACGGAGTTTGATGATGCTACCAACTGGCAGTTTGGGCCGGGCACGCCTAACTCTAATCAGATCGACTTCGAGTCAGTAGCCTTGCACGAGTTAGGGCACGCCCAGCAGTTGTCGCACCTGATCTTGCCTTCTGCCGTGATGCACTACGCCATTGCCCGAGGGCAAGTGAGCCGCACCCTGGCAGCCCCTAGCGACATTGCTGGCGGCCGCTACGTGCTACGTCGCCGGGGCTTTTTGGCAGATGAATGCGGTGTAACACCTATGCTGCCCGCACCACTTACTTCTCAATTTGCCCGCTATGAAGAAGGTGCGGGAGTAGTCGTGCAGTGGAGCACGCAAAATGAGTGCTTCGTGACAGAATTTGTGGTAGAGCGGGCCCCTTCCGATACCACCCGGGCCTGGCAAGCCGTGGCGACGGTGCGCGCCGGCGCGGGCCCGGTTTACCGCTACACCGACCCCCAGCCGCTGAGTGGTATGAGCTACTACCGCGTTCGGGTGCGCCGGCCCGATACTTCCCTGGATACCCCAACCCCAACCGCCGTAACGGATGATGCCACCATTGCTAGTGGCGTGCAGTTCTATCCTAACCCGCTGACAAACGCCGACTTGCTCCGGCTACAGTACGTAGGTGGGGGGCTGCCGGGCACCCTCACCCTACGTTTCTACGATGCCGTGGGGCGCTACTTGCGCGGCACGGTGATTCGGTACCAGCCCGGCCTCAATACGCTTGCCGTAGAGCCTCCGTACTTGAGCCCAGGCTGGTACATCATCCGGTGGAACGATTCAGAAGGCCCTTCGGGCACTTCCCGCCTAGTAAAGATAGACTAGCCCGAAGCCCCATAACGTGCGAGCTTCCTAGGTTAGCGCGCCAAGAGCATGGCCCCGTAGGAGTAACCGCCACCAAAGACGGTAATAACTATCTGGTTGCCGGGTTTGAGCAAGGCCCACGTATCGGCTAGCGCAATGGCGGCGCCGGCGCAGCCGGTATTGCCTAAGTCCTGGATGTTTGATACGGCCCGGTCTTCGGGCAAGCCTAGCTGCTGTAGCACATTCTTGGTAATGCGCAGGTTGGCTTGATGGGGAATGAGGTAAGTTACATCCTCCACGCTCAAGTTATTGCGCTCCAAAACCTGCTGCGTTACGCGGGCCATATACTGGCAGGCGTTGATAAACACGTCCTTGCCGAAGGGCATCACAATACCTTTCTCCACGGGCTTGAGTGTTACGGCTACGTCGGCCTTGCCCACATTGGCAACTCCGCCGGTCAGCACCGTACGCACATCCAGGTCGTTTTCAGACAAGCGCTCAGGAGTGAGCAACAAAGCCGCTGCACCGTCGCCCCACAGGTGGCCAGCCATGGTGTCTTGCTCGTTGTTATAGGCTGTATTATGCTCGCTCACTACAACCAAGGCCCGCCGCGCCTTACCCATGGCAAAATAGCCCTCCACAATTTCAATGGCATTGAGCAGTGAGGAGCACGCCGAAGAAATGCTGACTACCGGAATTTCTCCTACGTTGAGCTCCCGCTGCACGGCATGAGCCAGGGTATAAATAGTATCGTGAGGGGTATATGTGGCCCCCACAATGAGGTCCACCTCAGCAGCGGGGAAAGCGGGGGCAGCGGCTAACACGCGGCGTGTGGCCTCCAAGGCCATCGTATTGGTATTTTCGCCGGGGGCTGCCTTTCGGCGAGTTTGTATGCCGGTGCGCTCCGTAATCCACTCGTGTGAGAGGCCATTGAGACGCGTAAAGTGCTCGTTGGTAATGATTTCGGCGGGCAGGTAGGCCGCCACCTGATGAATGTACACGGGGAAAGGAAGAGTGAGAGACAAGGCAGAAATACGGGACCAAGGTACGGTTATTGGCGGTAGTGGCCGCCAGCTTTTCTGCAGATAGCCCGTACTTTGCACGTAAGACGTTCGTTCAACGGACCCAGGCAGGCCAGGTTGGGCTGCTCATCTTATAATATTATGATGTTTTCACATTTCCTTCGGCGGTTATTTCTGGGTGCTACCTTGGGCCTGGGTTGTGGGCTAGTAGCTGCTCCGGCAGCGCAGGCCCAGAAATATCGTACGGCCGCTGGCCTGCGGGTAGGTGGGGGGCAGTACGGCATCACCGTGCAGCAAAAGATTCTCGACAAAACTACCCTCGAAGGGCTAGGGCTTGTTTCCTCGCGGGAGGTAAGTGCTACTCTGCTGGCCGAGCGACACTTCGGTATTCTAGGCCCTAGCCTCAACTACTACTTCGGAGCTGGTGGCCACGTCGGCAACCACAAGGACAATGGGGCCTTTGGTGGAATTGATGCGCTAGCCGGTATCGAATACAAGGTAGCCCTTACCCCCTTCGTCTTATCGGTTGACTTTAAGCCTACCGTAGAGTTTGGCGCGGAGGACTGGACGCGCTTCCCCACAGCCGTTTCCGTGCGCTACATCCTAGTGAAGGAGAAAAACACGGGCATCTTCAACGGGATGTTTGGCGGCGACAAAGACAAGGACAAAAAGAAAAAGAGCAAGTCGAAATCCAAGAGTAAATCGGGCGGCGGCCTGTTTGATTTCTAGCCTTAGTTTCAGGCGCTACGCCAACAGCACTCGTCAGCACCCAACAAGAAGGGCCCCGACCACATCTGGTCGGGGCCCTTCTTGTTGGGTGCCGTGGTCAATTACTGGCGATGGACGCGGCCGCTACCAACTGTAGAGGTACTGATCTTGGGGTTGCCGCTTACGTACACATCGCCTGAGCCCACAATGCTGGCGCTTAGGTTCTGCGTGGCCTGAACCCGGCAGTCGCCCGAGCCGCTAATGCTCACTCGGCAATCGGTGGTGTGTAGCTTAGTAGCTCTCACCTCGCCCGAGCCGCTGATACTAATATCGTGGCGAGGGGCATTACCGGCAGCCTGTACCGAGCCCGACCCGGCTAGTGACGTGCTGATTTTATCGGCCGTAACGCTGGCCAACTCAAGGTCGCCCGAGCCACTCACCGACAACGACAGATTATCGGTCTTTAGGGCATCAGCAGCGCGCATATTTCCCGAGCCGCTCACGGATAAGGATTTGATAACGGGCGTAGTAACGTACACCGTAACAGGGCCTTTGAAGCGGTAAGACGAGGTGAAATTCGATTCGCGTTTGGGTCCCACACGCAGTTGGCCACCGCTAACAACAGTTTCAAAGTGAGCTAGGTCGGCAGGGTCGGCTTCTACCTCCACTTTCTGGGGGCTACCCTGGCGCAGGATGACGTTGGCTGAGCCCGCTAGCCCAACGGAAGTGAAGTTTTCTACCGGGCGATTTTCGCGCGGTGCCACCACCCGGAAAGCCGATAGCACAAGCAGGAAAAGGAGCAGAGCAGGGAGGAAGGAGCGCATGGTTTTCATCGGATTTCTAGCGAGTTAAGAGGTAGATCTACCCACTAGATGGGTGGAAAGAACCAACCGTTGCCCACGCCGGAAAAAGAATTTTGCTTGCTTTATATAGCGTAGAAACTGGCGCGTTGAGAATCGGGGTCTGCTTCGTGGTAGGCCTATATACAGCCTGGATTTCGAGAAGAGAGGCGCGGTAGAAAAAGCACCGCCTTCCCACAAATAGCAGGAAGGCGGTGCAACACAATGGAGCCTGAAAGAGGTATTACCAGATTTTCACCCGGGCCGAATCAGGGAGGTAGAGTTTCTGGCCGGGTTGCACGTTGAATGCTTCGTAGAAGGCAGGTACGTCGGCAAAGGGGCCGTTCACGCGATACTGGGCCGGGGAGTGTACATCTGTGAGGATGCGTTGAGCCAGCACTTCGTCGCGCTGATGGTTTTGCCAGCCTAGCGCATAGCCCAGGAAGTAGCGCTGGGTAGGCGTGAGGCCCCCAATCTTCTCGCCTTTCTTGTACTGGTCCGTTTTCTTGAAGGCATCGAAGGCAATGACGATACCACCCAAATCGGCAATGTTCTCACCGGCAGTGGCTTTACCGTTGATGTGTAAGGAGTCGAGCACCGTGTAGCCGTTGAACTGGCGCACAATGCCGTTCACGCGCTGCTGGAAAGCGGCCCGGTCTTTTTTGCTCCACCAGTTGCGTAGGTTGCCTTTCTCATCAAACTGGCTGCCCTCGTCGTCAAAGCCATGCGTAAGCTCGTGGCCGATGGTGCTAGCGCCCGCGTAGCCGTAAATGATGGCATCATCGGCGTCTTTGTCGGCCAGGCCAGGAATGGAGAAGATGGCCGCCGGCAGCACAATCTCATTGTTGCTGGGGTTGTAGTAGGCATTGTAGGTCTGGGGCGTCATTTCCCACTCCGTGCGGTCCACGGGTTTGCCCAGCTTGTTGGCGTTGTAGCGGTACTGCCACTCATTGGCTCGCATGACGTTGGCGAGGTAAGAGTCGCGGCTGATTTTGAGCGAAGAATAGTCGCGCCACTTGTCGGGGTAGCCCACCTTGGGTGCAATTTTAGTCAGCTTCACCAAGGCCTTCTGCTTGGTAGAGTCGCTCATCCAATCCAGGGCCTGAATATGCTCGCGGAAGGTGGCCACCACATTCTCGGTTAGCTGAGCGTAGCGCTCCTTGGTTTCGGGCGTGAAGTACTCCTTCACAAACAGCTGACCCAGAATTTCGCCCATGCCAGCTTCCTCCTCGTCTAGCACGCGCTTCCAGCGGGGGCGCTGCTCTTTTTGCCCCTGCAAGATGGTGCCGTAAAAACGGAAGTTTTCCGTGTCGATGGGACGGCTGAGCTGGCTGGCGAAAGTATGCACCAGATGCCACTGCAAATAGGCCTGCCACTGGTCGAGGGGGGTAGTCTTCAGCAGCTGACCAGCTTTCTGGTAGAACTCAGGCTGGCCCACTATCACCGTGTCTACCTTGGGTAGCTCCATCTGCCTCAGCCACGAATTCCAGTCGATGCCGGGCGTGATCTGGCCCAGATCGGCCACGGCGCGCTTGTTGTAGTTGGCGTAGGGGTCGCGCAGGGCTTCCAGCTTGCGCGAAGAGGCCGCTAGCGCCGTTTCCAGCTGCATAACCTGGGCGCTATGGCGCTGTGCCGTTACGGAGTCTTGGCCGAGTAGCTGCAACATGCGGGCTACGTGGCGCACATACTCCTTGCGAATGGTAGCGGTGCGGGTATCCTTATTGAAGTAGTAGTCGCGGTTGGGAAGGCCCAGGCCTGCTTGATACAGGTGCATGGCCATCTTTTCGCTGTTTTTAGCATCTTGGCGTACGTAGCCGCCGATAAGCGAATTCACGCCCAGTACTTTGTGGCGGGCTATTACGGCTTGCACATCGGCCACCGACTTGATGGCTGCAATGCGGTCTAGCTCCGGCTTTAGGGGAGCAATGCCTTGCTTGTCAATGGTCACCGAATCAAGGCCCGACGCCCAGAAGTCCCCGATTTTTTGCTGGTTTTCGCCTTCCTTGGCGTTGGCCTTGGCTGCTTCTTGGTTTAGTGCCCGGAGGCGGGCGTATACCTCATTTTGTACTTCCTTACCAATTCCCCAGGAGCTTTCGGAAGCCGGAATGGGGTGCGCCTTCAGCCACGTGCCGTTGGCATACGTGAAAAAGTCGTCGCCGGGGCGCACGGTGGTGTCGAGGTTGGCTTGAAGCAGATCGGGCGTGGTAGTACCCGACTTACCGCCGGGCTGGCAACTAGTAGCCAACAAGCCTAACAAGGGAGCTGCTACCAGCCAAGGCCGTAAGGAAGAGGACAAATGCATGAGCAAAGGAAACGAACAGTGAGTATGCGGGCGAATGTAGCGCGAACCGGCCGGTTCACGTAGGCGCAAAGACAGCTATTCTCTGCTTGCCGTTGCCTGCGTATGACCTTGCCCCATCTACTCCAGCTCAACTTTGCGCTGGCCGCCTACCTCACCGGCCTAATCTGGACCGTGCAACTAGTACACTACCCCAGCTTTGCCCAGGTAGCACCCGAGAAATTTGTGGTATTTCATCGGCAGCATTCTACTCGTATGGGCTGGATAGTAATGGTGCCTATGGTACTGGAACTGGGTTTGGCGGCGTGGCTAGCTTGGGCAGGCCAAGCATTGGGAGGCGCCGTGTGGTGGAGCTTGGCGCTGGTACTACTGATTTGGGCAGCCACCTTTTTCATCAGCGTCCCGTTTCATAATCGCCTAGCGCAGGGCTACAATTACATAGCCATCGACGGGCTCGTACGCACCAACTGGATTAGGACTCTGGCCTGGACGGTGCGCCCGTTCTTGCTGGGTACTTTGCTGTGGTAATAGGCCGCGGCCTGGGCTGGCCCGTATGTATCCTTCGATTCGCGCAAGGCAAAATGCTACCTTGCTTTCCTACTTTACTTGATTACGCTTTCTGCTTCACCCGCTCCTTTCCTTATGATTCCGCCCGCCGATGCCTTCTTGCCTGAGCTTCAGTTCCAAACCAGCCGGAGCAGCGGCCCAGGTGGCCAAAACGTCAATAAAGTTGAATCGCGCGTGGAACTGCGCTTCCGGGTGGCTGACTCCCAAGTGCTGACCGATGAGCAAAAGCAGACGCTAGTACAAAAGCTGGCTTCTCGCCTTACTACCGATGGGGAACTGCTGATTGCTGCCCAGGAAGACCGGAGCCAGCTGCGCAACAAAGAAACGGCCATCCGTAAGTTTCACGAAACCCTGCAAAAGGCCTTGTACAAGCCCAAAGCGCGCAAAGCCACCAAGCCTAGCCAAGGAGCCGTCCGCCAGCGGTTAGAATCCAAGAAAAAGCACGGCGACAAAAAGGCAAACCGCGGCCGAGTCGATTTCTAGGTGGGCAGGAAGTAGTCAATAGCGCACGGCTGTGCTGCCTATCTAGCACGCGTGGTAATGTGGTGGCTAACGCCAGAACTTGGCTGGTGCAAGGGCGCCGGTTTCTTTGCCCCGCTAGCCTTTGCGAAGACCCGCCCGCAGCCAGTCCTCAGCCTGTAGTTGGTCCTCAAAAATGCCTACTTCAAAGCGACCATTAATGCGTGTTCGCAGAGCATCGGCAGACTCTACGGAAAATGCGCCGGGATTGTCTAGATGAGCCCAGTAGCGCAGGCCAGTGCTGAGTGCGTGCGGAATCCACTGTTGCTCCAGAAATTCCAGGGAAGCATCCCAGCGGCCTACCAAGCGGCGGTTGTCATTGAGCACGGCACGGCACCCTTGCTTCTGCATCTGATCGAGGTAGGCCAATGCCCCTTGCAGAACGCTATTGCCGGTGGGGTAGCCAATCCAATCGGCGTGAATCCAGGGCCCTTCC
Organism: Hymenobacter mucosus; assembly: GCF_900188255.1. Lineage (GTDB taxonomy): Bacteria > Bacteroidota > Bacteroidia > Cytophagales > Hymenobacteraceae > Hymenobacter > Hymenobacter mucosus. The sequence goes on from NZ_FZNS01000006.1 coordinate 193,031, forward strand.
GGACGGTAAGAAATGGACAAATAGGTTTTACCTAATGAGGACTGTAGTTCTTCCAGAAGCATCCGTATGATGTAGCCTGATATGTGCGGCGGAAAATACGCTTAGGCTAGTAGACGGTAACTAGCTCCCTATGGTTTTAGTTCAGGTCAAGACCGAACAGCACTCCCACCCAGGGGTGGTTTTGGTAGACCCAATAGCGTCCATCGGGGCCTAGCAAATGGTCTACTCCCACGGCCAACCCCAGGTTCAGCAGGCGGGCATCGTAAATAATGGCCGCGCCACCGTGTAGGGTAAAGCCTTCATAGTCAGTAACTGCCCGTTGCTGGGTAAGGTCGGCGGTGATGACGGACGAGCCAAGGCCCCCGAAAAGCCCGTAGCCAAACCCGTTGCTGCGGATAAAGGGGCGCGGCTGAAACGGTGAAAGCCGCCGGTTGCTAAAGCGGTAAAAATCGAGGCGGCGGCCCACGTACAAGGCCACGTTGAAATTCGTGTTGAGCTGCACCGGCAAGCCTCCCCGGGGCGGCAGCGCCTTGAAGGGAATGGAAAAGATATCGAGGTCGAAGCTGCGGTGTAGCAGCGTGACGGACTCCCGGGGAAGCAGCTCGTAGAGAGTAGTAGGTGGAATGGCCGCCGAAGTAGCAGGCGGGGTGAAAGCCAGCGTATCGCCGTGCTGCTGTACGTAGTAGCGTCGGTGGGGGGCGCGTAGTTGCTGCAAGAGCGTATCATTGCTGGCCGTAAGCACGCGGTAGTACCCGTCATTGAGCTGGTTGAGCCGGGCGAACCGGGCGCAACTAGTACTGCCTACGGTAGCTGCCAGCAGCATCAACAGTCGGTACACAAATAGGCCGCGTTTCATAGCGTAGGGATACGAGTTCAGCGCACAACAAGAAATTCCCTGGTCTGCTTAGAGCAACGTGCCGCGTAGGAACACCAGCGCCACCGAGAAGTAGATAATCAGCCCCGTAACGTCCACTAAAGTAGCCACAAAAGGAGCCGAAGAGGTAGCAGGGTCTAGGCCCAGGCGCTTCAGGATGAGGGGTAGCATAGACCCCGCCAGGGAGCCCCAGAGCACAATGCCCAGCAAGGCAAAGGCTACCGTAAGACCAATTAGAACCCAGTGCTCCCCGTAGATAGGCGTTATCAGTTGCCAGACCGCAATGCGCGCAAACCCTACAACACCCAGAATAATGCCCAGCATGAGGCCCGATAGTATTTCGCGCCGCATTACCAACCACCACTCGCTCAACGCAAACTCACCCAAGCTCATGGCCCGGATGATGAGAGAAGTAGCCTGCGAGCCAGAGTTGCCACCAGAGCTGATGATGAGCGGAATGAACTGCACCAGGATAATGGCCTTCTGCAACTCGCCTTCGAAGAACTGCATGGCCGAGGCCGTCAGCAGCTCACCCAGGAACAGGATGACCAGCCAGCCCGCTCGCTTCTGCACCATGCGTTGGAGAGGAATGGTGAGGTAGGGCTCATCCAAGGCCTCCGAGCCACCTAGTTTTTGGATGTCCTCAGTATCTTCCTCTTCCCTAATGTCGAGAATGTCGTCGATGGTGACGATGCCGAACAGCACCCCTTCACTATTCACCACGGGTAGGGCCACTCGGTCGTTGCGGCGGAACACCTCAATGGCTTCCTCCTGATCCTGCATGGTGTTGAGTTTCACGGAGCGGTGGTCCATCAGGTCGCTCACGCGCTTCTGCGGATCGGCCAGCAGCACCTCCCGGATGCTAATGTCGTCAATCAGCACGCCTCGCTCGTCGGTCACGTACAGCACGCTGAGGGTTTCCGACTGCCCGCCGTGACGACGGATGTAGTCGAGCACCTGTTGCACCGTCCAGTTCTCGCGAATAGCAATGTAGTCGGGCGTCATCAGACGGCCCACCGAGTACTCGGGGTAGCCCAGCAGTTCCAGCGTCACGCGGCGCTCCGGCTCCGAAAGGGTCTGAATCAGCTCCCGCACCAATTCGTCGGGCAGGAATTCCAGCAGCGCCGTCCGGTCGTCGGGCGACATCTCGTTCAGGATGTCCGTGATTTTATCCTGGGACAGATTCGCCAGGAAGTGCTTTTGAATGTCGAGGTCGAGGTATTCAAATACCTCCGTTGCCAGGCTGAGCGGTAGGAGCCGAAAAACAATCAGCTGCTCGCGTTCCTCTTCCTGCTCAATGAGTTCTACTACCTCGTTGGGCTCAAATCGTTTGAGAACCTCTTTGAGCTTAAAAAACTCGCCCTCCTGAATCAGGGACGTAATGTGTTCGGTAGTCGGATGCTGATTCATGAACTAGTAGAGGGGGTGTTTTTCGCTAGGCAGAAGGGAATTGGTGAGAAGGGCCGAACCGGCGCGCAAAAGTAGCCTTTTCCGTCCCGGAATGATAACTAACGCAGGATATTTCTGCGAGCTGTTTCCGGTACGTATACCGCCTGGTACGGTTGGGCTTAGGCTCCTGAGAAAAGCCAGTGGGAAGCAAGTGCTCCGAACTCGGCCGTAACCTTCCCCAGCCTTGCACAGTTCCTCCAAGCGCGCCCGTCTCTATTTTAAGTTGCTACTCTCCGCTTCTGCCTATGTCTCACTTGTCTACTGCCATGCCCCTTGGTACGCTCGTTGCTCTCGGCGGCGGTGATGATGACGCACTACTAGCCTTACTCTGCGACCTGCTGCCTTCCTTAGATACGGCAGTAGAAATTGTTGCCACTGCTTCTCCCCACGATGCCCAGGCTACCGCCACGGCATATGAGAAGGCCTTTCGGGAGCTTGGCTGCACAGCGGCGCGCCACTTGCCCATTGGAGAGCATCACCCCGCCGACGCGCCCGTAACCCTGCGCCGCCTGCGCCGGGCCGGGCTGGTATTCTTTTCCGGCGGCGACCAGGAGCGCATCACGGAGTTTATCCGGGGCACGGAGTTTCAGCAGGTGCTGCACCAGCGCTACCTTAGCGAAGCATCCTTTATTGTGGCTGGTACCAGCGCGGGTGCCGCCGCTCTCACAGAATATATGCTGGTAGACGGCTACGGGTGGCGGGCCCTGCGCAAGGGCGGCATTCGTACCAGGGCGGGGCTGGGTCTGTTGCCTCGCCTGCTCATTGATCAGCATTTCGTGGAGCGGGGCCGCTTTGGCCGGCTAGCCCACGCCCTGCTGGCGCACCCTATGTGCCTCGGAGTAGGCTTAGCCGAAGAAACGGGCATCATTGTGCGTGGCGGAAAGCAGGCCGAAGTATTCGGCGACGGCGTGGTAACTGTAGTAGATGGCCGTCACTTGCGTGGCAGCAACCTTGGCCGGGTAGGGCAAGGTGAGCCCGTAAGCGGCCAAGACTTGCGAGTGCATCTACTAGTAGCCGGACAGTACCTCGATTTGGCTTCTCGGGAAGTTGCAGCAAGCTAACCTGTGAGTGAATACTTACTCATGTGAGTTGAAGTCGCAAGAGCCGTGGTGAGGTTTTGGGAGTGGCCGTGCAGGCTGAGAGTAGAAAAAATGTGGATAGAAGAGCAGGAAAAGCATTTTTAAACTTACTCGGCGTGCCGAGTAAACTTCGTTTTTCTGCCTACATTTAGGCCTCCAATCCCCAAAATTCTCACACATTCCTGTATATGAACCTAAAATCTTTACTCCTCGCCGGAGGGGCGCTGCTCTCGGGCACAGCAGCGTCGGCGGGTGGCTACCAGGTAACGCTGGCAGGTCAGAAAAATAATGGCATGGGCGGCGTAGGGGTAGGCCTGTCGCTGGATCAAGCGGCCATGTTTTACAACCCCGGTGCCCTAGCAATGGTGCGCGACCGTGGCATACAGGTAGGCGTGAATGCTACCCTGGCTCGGCAAGCGTTCCGCTCTCAATATGGCGGACCGCAGCGCGAGCTGCAAAACCACGTGGTAACACCTTTTAACCTGTACGCTGGCTTCGGCTCAGAGGACAACAAGTTTGCCGCCGGTATTGCCGTGTACACTCCCTTTGGCAATAAGGTACAGTACGCCGATGGATGGGAAGGACGCTATTCGCTCACCGAAATCGACCTAAAGTCGATCTACGTGCAGCCAACGGTTAGCTATGCCCTAACGGACAAGCTGAGTGTGGGGGCGGGATTGGTGATTTTGGCTTACGGGGCAGTAAATCTGCAGCGCGACATTCCCGTGGAAGGTGCTGCGGGAGCCGGCGCTGCGCACGTGGAGCTGGATGGTAAGGCGACGACCAAAATTGGCTACAACGCAGGTATTTACTTTAAGCCTACCGATAAGCTGAGCCTGGGTGCTAGCTACCGCTCAAAGATAGATGCCCAGGTAGAAGGGGGCGACGTGACTTTCAGCAATGTGCCCGCCTCCCTGGGCTCGCGCTTTACTGCTACTGAGTTTGATGCTACGCTGCCCCTGCCTGCTACTACTAGCATCGGCGTGGGCTTCATGCCGAATGAGAAGCTGACCATCGGCTTCGACGCCAACTACGTGGAATGGAGCAAGTACAAAATCCTGCGGTTTGATTTCCGGGGCAACAACGGGGCCGGTGGCTTGGTGTCTACCTCTGGTCAGGTGGGCGGATCGAACGTGAGCACTTCGCGCCGGGAGTACAAGAATGCGTGGACGTTGCGCGCTGGTGCCCAGTACCAGCTCACCAGTGGCCTGACGGTGCGGGGAGGCGGTTCCTACGATTTCTCGCCGGTGAAAGACGGCTTTGTAACGCCCGAAACGCCCGATGCTGACCGCCTAGGACTTACAGTGGGGGCTTCCTACAAGTTCGGTAGCTTCGGTATTGATGTTTCGGGTCAGTTTATTGACCTGAAAAAGCGGACTCAGACTGAAGCCGACTTGGTGGCTAACAACACCGCCGACCGTGTGGCTGGTACCTACAAAACCCGTGTTCTGATTCCTGGTATCGGTCTGAACTACACCTTCTAAGTCTCTCCTACTTCCCATGTATACTTTCTTCAAACGCACTGCACCAGCACTGGCTCTACTAGGACTGGGACTGGCTGGCTGCCAGCCCGAACTGGATGCGCCTAAAGCCGACCGAGGCTCCGCCGACTTCTCCCGTTATATTGCCGTTGGCAACTCGCTCACGGCCGGCGTTTCAGATGGCGGACTGTACCTGGAGGGCCAACTGAATTCCTACCCTAACCTATTGGCTCAACAGTTCAAGGCCGTTGGCGGTGGCGACTTCGCTCAGCCTTTATTCCAAAGCGGTCAGGAAAATGGATCAGGCTATATACGTCTCGCGGGTTTCACCAGCACTGGTGCTCCCATTACAGCAAGCGTGACTACTAACTTGGCCGTGCGAGGTAGGGTAGAGACGCGCACAAACCCTGCATCAAACCCTCAGCTTATCTACACAAAATATACGGAGCCGATTAATAACCTGGGCGTACCCGGAATTCGGATGTCGGATATTGAAACCAGGGGATTTGGGAATGTAGCCTCAACAGGGGGGACCTTGTTAGCGCCTACTCCTATTTTCAACTCCTATTTTGAGCGTATTACCCCTGCCGGAAGTGATCAAACCTACCTAGAGCGGGTAGCGGCCTCTAACCCAACGTTCTTTACGAGCTGGTTGGGCAACAACGATGTGCTGGGGTTTGCCACAGCCGGAGCAGCCGCAAGCTTCCTGACGCCTGTAGCTGATTTTACGGATAAGAACAACAAGCTTATTAACGCGCTGACTGCCAATGGGGCCAAAGGGCTGGTTGCTACCATTCCGGATGTCACCAGCATTCCCTTTTTTACCACTGTAGGCCCTACATTCAAGGCTACCCTACTTGCTGCTAACGTACCGGGTATTGTGGTAACTACCGGCGCTTTTTCCTCGACGCCGGGTACGCCAGCCACCCGTAAGTCTATTGCTACCGCCGACATTAAAGGAGCAGATGGCAACGGACGGCAACTGTTTACCCTTACGTCCTCACCGTATGTAGCCCTGTTTGGTCGACCCAATAATGGCAAAGCATGGCGTGATGTATACAACCAGGCACGTGCTTCGTTGCCACCGGTTGTCAGCCTTGGTGTGTTTTTAGCTATTCAGGGAGTGGATACCACGAAGGCGTTTGGCGCTTCAGTTGAGAACCCGTTCCCAAGCACGCTGGTGTTGGATGATGTAGAGCAAGTGGCAGTAAGAACTGCCACCACGGCCTTCAATAATGCGCTTACGGCCAAAGCCAATGAAAAAGGGCTGGCTATTTTCGATGCCAATGCCTCCCTCTCCCGCATTGTTACTACTGGTATCGTGTCAGATGCGGTGAATAATACAGCTGCTTTCATTTCCGGCAACTTGTTTTCGCTGGATGGGGTGCACTTCACACCTCGTGGCTACGCCATTATCGCCAACGAAATGATTAACGCTATAAATACCAAGTATGGCGCTAGTCTGCAAACCGTAAATCCGAACAACTACCGCGGCGTACGGTTCCCGTAAGCTTCGTCTATTGCCAACAAAAAAGCCCTTGCTCAGCACGAGCAAGGGCTTTTTTGTTGAAGTTACTTATTTGCTCAGCTGCACTGGCTGTAGCACTTCTGGCAACTCAGGAGCCTGTTCGCCGGCTAGTCGGGCGGCAATAACTTGGGCGTGGTAGCGACCATTCTCAATAAACCAACGACTAGTATTTAAGCCACCGCAAACAGTGCCCGCCAGGTATACGCCCGGGCGGTTGGTTTCGAGGGTTTCGGCGTCGTGGGTGGGCGTTTGCGCGGCGTCGGTTTGGCAGGTGATGCCCAGAGCCGCTAGCAAGGAAAAATCGGGGTGATAGCCCGTGAGGGCGTACACGTAGGAAGCAGGTAGTGCATGCCGCCCTTCAGGCGTTTGAATTTCTACCGCGTCGGGGGTGATGCGTTCCACCGTTGCGTTGAAGTAGGCGGTGATGCGGCCTTCCTTAATGCGGTTGAGAAGGTCGGGCCGAATCCAGTATTTCACCGAGTCGCTGACGGCAGCGCCCCGAACCACCATGGTAACGTGAGCGCCAGCCCGCAGAAGCTGGAGAGCAGCCTTGGCCGAGGAGTTTTTGGCGCCAACTACCACTACATGCTGCCCCGTGTGTGCGTAGGGCTCCTTATAGTAATGCGTTACGTGGGGCAGGTCTTCGCCAGGTACGCGCAAATAGTTTGGCACGTCGTAGAAGCCCGTAGCTACAATAACGTAGCGGCACTGAATGCGGCCTTTCTCCGTTACTACCTCATATTGGTCGGGCTCACCTTCCAGCCCTACTACCCGCTCGTAGAGGCGCAAGTTGAGGTTCTCGGCAAAGGCTACGCGGCGGTAATAATCCAAGCCATCTTCGCGCAGAGGCTTGTAGTGACTAGTGGGGAAGGGGTGGCCCCCAATTTCTAGGAGTTCTGGGGTGGAGAAGAACTCCATGTTGGTGGGGTAGCCGATAATGGAATTCACCAAAGCGCCTTTGTCCACCACCACAGCCGAGAAACCGCGCCGCTGCACCTCAATAGCGGATGCCAAGCCCACCGGCCCGGCCCCAATTACCACCACATCGAAAACAGAAGATTCAGAAGTTGAAGCCATAGAAATATAATACCAACAAAAGGCCGGGGGAGTTTAAAATCTGATGGTAGATAGTGGAATTAAGAGCCTCGTGTTGAGTAGCTACATGGAGCAAGGCCTGTTACAACCTGGTTGGTCGATGCATACCCCGGAGAGCGTCATACCAGAAGGGTCCCGCCACGGCGAGACCCTTCTGGTACTACTACATATAGCTCTTAGCCCATTTAGTGCGCCTGTAGCCAGTTGCGGCCGGTGCCTACCTCTACCTCTAAGGGCACGCCGTGGGGTAGCAGAAGGGCCTGCGTCATTAGCTCTTTAATCTTGGGCGTGATGTAGTCTACCTCTTCCTGCACGGCATCGAACACCAGTTCATCGTGCACCTGCAAAATCATGCGCGTGCCAAGTTTTTCCTGAATCAGCCACTCATGAATGTTAATCATGGCCTTCTTGATAATGTCGGCCGCCGTACCCTGGATAGGGGCGTTAATGGCGTTACGCTCAGTGTAGCCGCGCAGAGTAGCATTGCGCGAGTTGATGTCGCGCAGGTAGCGTCGCCGCCCAAGGAGGGTAGTAGCGTACTCTAGCTCCCGCGCCCGATTGATGCTGTCATCCATGAACTGCTTCACCGAAGGAAACTCCTGGAAGTACGTATCAATGATTTCGGTAGCTTCCTTACGACTGATACCGATGCGCTGGGCCAGGCCGAAAGCCGAAATACCGTAGATGATGCCGAAGTTGACGGTTTTGGCTTTGCGGCGCATTTCGCCATCTACCTCCGTGATGGGCACGTGAAATACTTTGCTGGCCGTGCTGGTATGAATATCAAGACCTTGGCGGAAGGCTTCAATCATGGTTTTGTCGCCCGAGAAGTCAGCCATGATGCGCAGCTCTACTTGCGAGTAGTCGGCTGCGAGCAGCACGTGCTGTGTATCGCGCGGTACAAACGCCTTGCGGATTTCCCGGCCCTTTTCGGTGCGAATGGGAATGTTCTGGAGGTTGGGGTTTGTGGAGCTGAGGCGGCCCGTAGCCGTTACGGCCTGGTTAAAGGATGTGTGTACTCGCCCGTCTACCTCGCACACAAGTTGGGGTAGGGCTTCTACGTAGGTGCTGCGTAGCTTCGTGAGCTGGCGGTGCTCCAGAATCAAGCCGGCAATGGGGTTATCGGCGGCAAGCTGGCTGAGCACCTCCTCGCCAGTGGCATACTGCCCCGTCTTGGTTTTTTTGATTTTGCCGCCACCCAGACCCATGCGGTCGAACAGCACCTCGCCCAGCTGCTTAGGCGAGCCAATGTTGAATTCCTCGCCGGCTGCCTGAAAAATTTGCTGTTCGATTTCGGTGATGTAGCCTTGCAACTCGGCCGAATACTCACCCATGGCCCCGCTGTCAATCTTTACCCCTTCATACTCAATGTCGGCCAGCACGGGCACCAGCGGATTCTCTACCTCGTTCAGCAAATCCAGTAAGCCTACTTCCTTCAGCAAAGGCTCAAATACATGCTTGAGCTGTAAGGTTACGTCGGCGTCCTCACAGGCGTAATCCGACACCTCGGCCGGTGGGATATCGGCCATGGTTTTCTGGTTTTTGCCTTTGGGACCAATTAGCGAAATGATAGAAACTGGCGTGTAGTGCAGGTAGGTTTCGGCTAGCACATCCATGTTGTGGCGCATGTCGGGCTCCAGCAGGTAGTGGGCCAGCATAGTGTCAAACAGCTTACCCCGCATCTGCACGTGGTAGTGCTTCAGAATGGTAAGGTCGTACTTGATGTTTTGCCCAATTTTCAGAATGTGCTCGGCCTCAAAGAAGGGGCAGAACTCGTTTACTAGGGCTTGGGCCGCAGTGTGGTCGTCGTGGGGGACGGGCACGTAGTAGGCCTCACCGGGTAGCCAGCAAAACGAAAGACCCACTAGCCGGGCCGTCATGGTGTCGAGGCCAGTTGTCTCGGTGTCGAAGCTCACTTCCTTTTGCTGCAAAAGAAAATCTAATAAGGATTTACGCAGCTCCGGAGTATCAATCAGGTGATACTGGTGGGGTACGTCCTCCAACGTGAGTCGTGGGCCCGCCGGTGCTCCGTAGGAACCGGTTTCACCCTCCTCGGCGCCGATAGCTACGGCTGCATCCGAAGAAGAGCCGAACAAGCTGCCCTGGCCTTCCGCTACCTTGGGCCGTCGGGCGCCGCGCGGAGTGGGAGCGGTGCTGCTCACTCCGGCTGGGCTGCCCCCGCCTAGTACGCGGGCAGCTAGCTGCCGAAACTCCAACTCTTCAAACAGTTGGCGCAAGGCGTCTACATTGGGCTCTTCCAGCGTCAGGTTTTCCTCGTGGAACTCAATGGGTACGTCTAAGTGAATGGTGGCTAGCTCCTTGCTTAGTAAGCCCTGCTCGGCAAAGTTGCGTACGTTTTCCTGCTGCTTACCTTTCAGCTCGTCCACGTTGGCAATCAGGTTTTCTACCGAGCCATACTTTTGAATAAGCGTTTTGGCGGTTTTCTCGCCAATGCCCGGTATGCCCGGAATGTTGTCCGACGCGTCGCCCTGCAAGCCTAGAATGTCAATTACCTGCTCGGGGCGCTCAATCTCGAAGCGTTGCAGCACGTGGGCTACATCCAGCACCTCGGCAGCATTGCCCATAAAGGCCGGCCGGTAGATTTTCACGCAGTCGGTTACCAGCTGGCAGTAGTCTTTGTCGGGTGTCATCATGAACACTTCCCCAAAGCCTTGCGCCTCGGCACGGCGGGCTAGTGTACCAATCACATCGTCGGCCTCAAACCCATCCACCACCAGAATAGGGATGTTGAAGGCTTGGATAATCTTCTTGATGTAGGGAATGGCCAGCCCAATATCCTCAGGCATGGCCTGGCGTTGGGCTTTATATTCGGCAAACTGCTCGTGGCGGAACGTCTTTTTTTGCGCGTCGAAAGCCACGCCTATATGGGTGGGCTTTTCCTTTTGCAATACTTCCACCAACGTGTTCGTAAAGCCAAGGATGGCTCCGGTGTTCAAGCCCTTGGAATTCACGCGCGGGTTTTTGCTGAAGGCAAAGTGGGCGCGATAAATCAGGGCAAAGGCGTCGAGGAGGAAGAGCTTTTTGGCGGGAGCAGAGGCAGCATCAGTCATAGGTACGAAGGTACGCAAGGCAGCAGAGAAGGGTACAGCCCCAGCCGTATCAGTATCTACAAAGAGCAGGCTGCGGGAGGCCAGCTAAGCCAGCGCGCACAAGCGGAAGGCTGCTCAGCTAAAGCTGCGGTGCTTTATTTGCACTATGAAATACGTACCTCTCTTTATCCTGCTGCTGTATTCTGGTCTGACGTATGCTCAAACTACTGGGGGCACTCAGCGCCCTACAATGCAGAAGCATGCCCAGCAGGTAGTTGCGTTTCAGCAGGAGTTGAATGCCGAGTATCGGGACTCGACTCGCACACCGCTGCTGGTGGCAGAGCGGAGTACATTTACTGGCTTGCCATTCTATTCTATCAACTACGCGGCCTGCGTGGAGGCCAAGTTTGAACCAGATTCCTTAGGCGCGCCCTTTCAAATGCAGACTAGCACCGTCCGGCGGCCCTTGTACCGGAAGTACGGCGTATTGCTTTTTACACTTGAGGGCAAGCCCCAACACTTAGCGGTGTATCAAAGCTTGGACCTACAGCAAAACCCAGAGTACCGCGACTATTTATTCGTACCCTTCACCGACCGTACGAACGGCCACGGCAGCTACGGGGGTGGCCGCTACATTGACCTGCGCCGGGGGCAAATTCACCAGGGCCGAGTTGTGCTCGACTTTAACCGTGCCTATAATCCCTACTGCGCTTACGGCGGCAACTACTCCTGCCCCGTACCACCCGCCGAAAATCATCTACCCGTTGCTATTCGGGCGGGAGTTATGAGCTCACACTAACTCTCATAAGGCTTGGCTTACTTCGAAGGCGAGGCTGGTGCTTCCCGACAGGCCGTTCGCCGCCAAGCCTTGTACTACCACCTGATACATACCAGGTTGGTCAGAAGTATAAAACTCCAACGCGCGGGCAGCAGAAGTTGTCGTTACGGCAGGGTTCCAGTAGAGAAGGTTTCGCAAATCTGGCAGGCGACTTTGCTGTTGGGCCGGGGTTTCATAGCGCGGAGCGTAGAACTCACGTTGCAATTGCATGCCCTCATACTCCTGCACTAATGCTTTCGGGTCGAGTGGAAAGCCATCTAAGTTGCCCTTATACGTGGTAAAGCTCACAATGCCACTATACATAGAGCGTCCTTGGAAATAGCGGCTGTCTAGCACCTCCAGCTTCTGAATTTTCAGCGGGTCCATGGCCATAATTCTATTCGTGTTGAATACAGGCATGCCGTCCAGCAAGACTAAGGGTGGGTCGGAGAAAATGGAACGATTAGGATTGTCGAGCACAGTAAAGTGAAAGCCATCCTTTTTGATTCTGACTTTTACGCCCGGCACGTATTCGCGTAGCACCTCTTCCAGGGTTTTGAACCGCGTGTAATCATCCAGCATGTAGCGCTCGTCGGGCATACCATAGAAGGCTAGGCTATCGGTATCCGGCAAGGTGTACAGGTTATTGTACCGGCGGAAATAGGCGTTCTGCACCTGCGCTTGCACATGACGCTGGGTAAACGCATTTTTAAAGCGCGGATAGGGCGTGAACACGCTGCTGAATACCCCAGTGGCATACTGCTGAGAAAAAGGCGAGAAAATCTCTACTGCGTACGTGCTGTCGTGCTGGGTATTTGTTTGTACCACGATATCGCGCGTGCCATAGAAATCATCCACTTCAAACTGGATGCTTCCGTCGCGGGCACTGATGGAGTTGGCTAGTCGGATAAGGCGGCTGGGCGAGGACAAGTACGCCGTAATATCGGGGGCTGGCTGGCCAGTGCCCTGGTGCGTAATGCGCCCCCGAACTAAATGGCTCTGTAGCTCGGGTAGGTACTGAAATGCAGGCAGCCTATTGGCCAGCACATCTTCCCACCGAAACCGGCTCCACCCATGCGTAAGCATTAGGTTTTCGGTAGCGGCAGCGGCTTCCGGTTCAGTGCTTGTGAAGTAGTAGTCGGGGTTTTCGACCATACCCTTCAGATCAGAAGCCAGCCAGAGGTAGCTAGTAATGCTGGGTGCCGGTGCTGCCAGTGAATCGAGCCGGTACACGGCTACGGAAAGATTTGCCGGCAGGGGCTGACTAGCCGTGGCAGTGGTCAACTGCAGGTTAACCTTCTGACGAGTAGCGTACTGGCCTTTGTCTAGTTGAGCCTTGATAGTAAGCTGTTGTTTCGGGCGCTGGAAGTAGAGCCTTTCGCACACCGGCTGGTGGCGGTGGTTGAACACTGTGAAATGAGAAATGCCTTCGCTCAAAGTTGCCTTGTTGATGAGAAACTCGGCCTGGCCGTTGCGGATTGGAGCACTGGTAGCAGTAGTGAGTTGCTGGCGGGCGTGGCCCAGCAGATCCACGCGGTCGGCATCAGCGTCGGTGGTCTGCACCACAATGCGGATCTGCTGTAACCCGGCTTCCTCCAAGTGCATCACGTAGCCAGCCCTGTACACGGCCGGTAACTTGCGTGACACTATGCGGCCACTGGGCAGCTTCAGCACAGCCGTGTAGGCGGCTTCGGCAGCGGGGGTGAAGGTGAAAGCGCCCATACCGAACCTGAGCGTTTTGAAAGTAGTGAGCGACTTGCCTTGTGCATCAAGCAAGGTGCCTACTACGGGTATACTCCGGCCGGCCCGGTCCGTCACCTTGAAGGCTACCTTGCTGGCTATGCCGCGCACTAGGTTGCCCCCCTCTGGAAAGAAATGCACGTCATAAGATGCCGTGTCTAACGTAGATACCACCCCCGAAGCCCGAGCTGTATTAACGATAGTAACCGGGCTGTGGAAATAATACTCGGGGCTAAAGTTCTTCATCCAACTAGTATAGGCCCGCACCGTGTAGCTACCCGAGTTAAGGGAAGAAGGTAACTGAAAAGAGCCCTGACCTATGGCCTTAGCAAGTGGGACCTTACCCTGCAATACTGCCCGCCGATTTTTATCCAACACTTCCACGTATACCACAGCACTTTGAGCCAGCGGTTGTGCGTAGGTTCCATCTACGGCGTACACCTTAAACCACATTGTTTCCCCGGTCAGGTACAAAGGGCGGTCTAGGTGTAGATACAGCTTTTCTTGAAGGGTTTGCTGCTGGTACTGGTTGAAACGACGGGCTAGGCTCCGTACAGAGTCAGACTGAGCTTGGGCAGTGCCAACTCCCATTATCCACAGAAGCAGAACGGGCAAGTACTGGCGCGAAAAGCTTCTTATGCAAGAAATAGACGAAGACATAGGCGTAGGGAGGGAAGTCAGTGAGGAAAGGTGGGCACTTAGGGCCAGAAGCTGGGCTTGACATTACTACCCCGCAGGCGACAGTCTATACAGTCTGGTGTTTGATTTTCAAACCCGATAATCGTGCCCCTACTATCTCGGATTTCAGTCACCGGGACGCGATACGTAGTATCAGCAAAGAACTTGTACATGTTATAGCCATGGCGTTCGGTAGAATCATGGAGTAGAGTATTTAAACCAGTGCACCTCTCATAGCCCTCATTCTGAGGGTGCCATTCGTTTGGTAGAGTAAGCCGATCGACGAAGAGGCGCTGCTCTACTACCGTTGCAGCACCCACAAAGCCGAGCACGGGCTCCGTGTCATCAGTGAGGCAGTGCACGTTGCCCTGGATCTGGCTGGGCAAGGGGTCGAACAGGGTGCCGATGTTCTCCGTGTTCTTCTTGATGGCCTCCCAGTAGTCAAACTCAGCTGCTGACATGGCATACTGCCGCACCAGAATGCTGTATAGTGATTGTAGCCGACCTGAACTTGAAGGAATCAATTTGAGCCGGTAGTCGCGCACGGCATCTTGGCTTAAACGTAATGTATTAGCCGTGTTGATAAGGGCAGATGCTTCTGTTCGCCAGCAGTGGTGTATATCTTCTGTTCGCCGGAAGTAGGTGCGACGCTCACTGTTTCCCTTTCCAAACCGCCAACGGCTCCAATATGCAGAGGTAAATGCCCACGTTTCTGTGTATTCCCAGCGGTAGTATTGCGTTTGCCTAGTTTCGTCGTGGGCACTAATGTAAATCTGAAGCCCGTCGGCTTGAGCCCGCCCTTCTAAGTTGTCAATAGGAGGCGTTTGCTTTAACAATACATAATCAGACGCGTATTCGCGGCCCGTGCTCGTACGAATATGTAAACGGTATTGGTCTACTGGAAGCACTTGCTGCGGAGAGGTATACACGCCAGCACTATCTTCCTGTAAGGAATAGCGTAAGCCGTTTTTGTTTTCGATGGCTACACTAGCGTTTATTTCCGGTGGGTAGGTGTTTTTCTCAGCTATGTTGATCGATCGGGATAGTCGAATCGTTGTACTGCCGTTACCATTGATGAATCCATCTACTACTAGGTAATTATTGGCCGACTGGATTACCTCCGGTGCGTAGCTATCTACGCAGCCACTCAGTAGAAGCAACAGGCACCAGATAATTGGATGGGTAGAAATGCGCATAGAGTAAACATGTTATAATGATTAGGTATAAAGTGCCTAAGGCCAAAAGCTCGGTTTCACGTTTGTGCCTCGTAAACGACAATCGACGCACTCAGGCGTTTGTGCTGTGAAAGCTATGCTTGTCCGACTCACCGGAATTCGAAGCTGCGGATCGCCAAAATACTCTTGTAGCGTCCAGCCCTTCCACCGTTCACTTGGGAAAGTGTCAAGGGCCGTACAGGTTTCGTACCCGTCGAGGTTAGTGCGCCATTCGTTTGGTAGAGTAAGCCGATCGACGAAGAGGCGCTGCTCTACTACCGTTGCAGCACCCACAAAGCCGAGCACGGGCTCCGTGTCATCAGTGAGGCAGTGCACGTTGCCCTGGATCTGGCTGGGCAAGGGGTCGAACAGGGTGCCGATGTTCTCCGTGTTCTTCTTGATGGCCTCCCAGTAGTCAAACTCAGCTGCTGACATGGCATACTGCCGCACCAAAATGCTATAGCGGTAGCGCAAGCGGCCAGCTGAGGAGGGGATGAACAGCAGGCGGTAGTCGCGCACGGCGTCTTGGCTCAGGCGCACCGTGCTGGTAGTATTGATGGTGGAGGAGTTCTCCGTGCGCCAGCAGTTATAAATGTTTTCTCGGCGAGATATTACCTGATTTCTGCTGTCGTCATAACGCAGCGTACTACGAAAGGCAGAAGTAAACTCCCATGTTTCGGTGTATTCCCAGCGGTAATATTGCGTTTTTCCCTCATCATCATGAGTATCAACGTATATCTGTAATCCATTTTCCTGTATTCTGGCTTTCAAATTGTCAATGGGAAGCGGCTGCTTTGCCACCGTGTAGTCAGACGTATACTCGCGGCCAGTACTAGTGCGGATATAAAGATGGTAACGCGTACTTGAGGGGAGTTTTTGGCTGGTAGAAATGTATACGCCGGGACTCGTTTCGGTTAAAGGATAGCGAGTACCTGCTTCACTCTCAATCCTTACTGTGGCCTTAGTTTCGGCCGGATAGCCGCCTGCACTGCTTAAGTCTTGGGAGCGAGTGAGGGTAATCGTTGTAACACCATCAGTATTGATAAAACCATCTAATACCAGCAAATTGGCGGCAGTGCCAACAAGCTTTGGCTCGTAGGGCTCCACGCAGCTTGCAGTCAGCAGCAGTAATAGCCAAGTCAGCAAACGTAGACGGGGGTACAGCATCTCTTTCGCCTATTAAAATTTGAAGTTATAAGTAGCAGTAGGAATCGGCTGCCCGAAGATGGACAATTGGTACCCCCGAATTTGACCACCTACTGACTTGAAGTACACCGAGTAAGGATTTTTGCGTCCTGTGAGGTTGTACACGCCGAAGGTCCAGGAACTGTGAGCCAGCTTTTTCACCTTGTGGTTGCCCTCCAGGTTTAGGGCTAGGTCGGCGCGATAGTAATCAGGCACGCGGTAGGCATTGCGCTCCGAGTAGTACACGCGGGTGGCGCTGCCCACGTAATATTTGGCCAATGGCAGCGTAATGGGGCGGCCGGTGCTGTATGTGTAGTTCAGTGAAGCGCTAATACGACGACTGAAGCGGTAGTTGCCGATAAGAGTGAAGTCATGAGGTTTATCGAAGTTGCTGGGGTAGTAGCGGCCCCCATTTATCATGTCGGAGGTGGTACCTTGGTTTACCTGTACCAGGGAGCGGGAGTAAGTGTAGCTCGCCCAGCCGTTGATTTTACCGGTCAGCTTGCGTAGCATCACCTCCACACCATAGGCCTTACCCACGGCATTTACAATGTCGGTTTCAATGTGTCGGTTCAAGATCAGGGTAGCACCTCCTTTGTAGTCTACAAAGTCACGAGTAGACTTATAATAGGTCTCTACCGAGAATTCAATGGTGTTAGCGCGGAAGTTATGGTAGTAGCCCACTGAGTACTGGTCACCAACTTGGGGGCGTACGTTAGAGTCACTCAGCTTCCAAATATCCGTCGGTGACATGGCCGTGGTATTAGACAGCATGTGTATGTACTGACGGGTACGGTTGTAGCTAGCTTTAACCGATGAGTTGTCCGTGAGGCTATAACGGGCCGACAGGCGGTATTCTGGCCCGTGGTAGGTAGCCAGTGCCTTGCCTGACCCATAGGACACGGTATCAGTGATGGTGTTCAAGGTCTTCGTTAAACCGGGTACGTAGTTGTACACTTCACGCGGCCCCAATGCAGTGTAAAGCGAGTAACGAAGCCCTAGCGATACCGACAGCCGCGGTGATACGTCTATGCGGTCTGACACGTACAGCGCGCTTTCTACCCCTTGTTCCCGCGGCAACACGTCCTGCGTAATTAAAGACTCAGTGCCCGAGGGGGCGAGCCCGCCCGGCGACACGTGGTAGAGCACCGAGCTTCCCCCGAAATCGATGTTGTGCTTGGTGTTAAGCACGTAGGAAAAATCAGCCTGCACATTGTACTGCTTGATATCATATGTCAACCTCGAAGCCGTTGACACATCTCGCTTGCTGGTAATATTGTACTCATACGTACTCATGGCCCCCGTCAGTACCCCGTAGAGCTTGTTACTGAAGGTATGCCGCCATTTCAGGCTGGCATTCTGGTTGCGGTACCGATAGGCCGTGTCGCTTGCCAGCTGAAATTTGTCGGTACTGAGGTAAGCCGTCAGATACAGCGCATTCTTCTCATTGATTTCGTGGCTGATGTGGGCACTTACATCGTAAAACGACGCTGAGCTTTGCTTGAAGCTCTCATTGGGTAACAAGTGCAGAATCCAGTCGGAATAGCTAGTGCGGCCCCCTACTATAAATGAAGTTTTGTCTTTGACAATAGGTCCTTCGAGCGTGAGGCGGCTGGTAAGCGGGCCGACGCCTCCCGAGCCGGAGAACTTCTTCTTGTTGCCGTCGCGAGTAGCAATGTCTAGCACTGACGACAAGCGTCCTCCATACTTAGCCGGAATAGCACTCTTATACAGTTCCACCGACTTGATAACATCGGGGTTGAACGCCGAGAAGAACCCGAATAAGTGCGACGGATTGTAAACGGTAGCGTCGTTAAATAAAATAAGGTTCTGGTCAGTGGCACCACCGCGCACATTCAGGCCCGTGTTGCCTTCCCCCACCGACTTGACCCCCGGCAAGGTGAGTACCACGCGCAGCACGTCTGTCTCGCCGAAGGCTGTGGGTACCTGACGCATCGTTTTGATATCGAGCCGTTCCACGCCCATTTGCAGGCCAGCTACGTTGCGGTCCTTCTCGGCCTCAATTACTACCTCCCGCAAAGTGGTAATATCCTCCTCCGTTTCAATATCCAACTTGCCGTCGCCACGTAGCATCACTTGGCGCTTGGTGTTTTTGATACCAATACCGCGTATAGTTAGCTCATGCCGCCCTACTGGCAGCGTTAGCGAGTAAAGGCCAAACTGATCTGTGCTGGCCCCCACCTTGAGGGCCTCACTGTATATGGTAGCGCCTACTACGGGCTCACCATTTTTGACCTCGCGTAGTCTACCTGCTAAGGTAGCTTTGCCTGTACTAGAACCGGTGCCAATATCGTACAAGCGAAAAGCAGAAGTGCGAGCTGTGCGGATAGAGTTACCTGGCAGCGGGTTATCCGACGCCACTGGATCAGTACTAGCGGCCTCGTCCTTTTCCGGCTGAAAAAAATTGTCTGACAGTGTCAACTGCACGGGGTTGCCAGTAGTAACGAATACCCGGTTGTGCTCATCTATTGCAAAGCGCAGTATCGTCTGTTGCAGCGCCAGCGTTAGTACCTCTTGCAGGGGTTGGTTTTGGGCCTGTACTGTAATTGTCAAGCTATCGACAGCCGTAGGAGTGTAATAAAACCTGTACGGTGTGGTAGCCTCAATTTGCTTAACGAACTGCTCAAATGGCACCTGCTGAAAGCTACCACTAATGCGCTGTGAAGTGACTTGTTGCGCAAAACCAGCAAAACCCAAACAGGAGAGTAGTAGAAAGAAAAGTATAGAGCAGAAATGTTTCATATAGCGCGTGGATAGGGTAGGGACGTATAAATTGCCCGGACTAGTGCTTAGGCTACGGGCCTATTGGGGCAAGCTGGCATAATAGTTTACCAGCGCAATGAGGTCGTCTTCAAGCCCTTTCTTGCGGAAGCGTAGCTTCTTCTCCCGAGCATATTGCTGCAGCTCTCTGCGCCGGTCTGGGAATAATGAAATGAAAGAGCCCCGACCTTTAACGGGATAATAAACTCGGTCGCGCTTAATAAAGTATTGGTTAGTAGCGGAGAACGACGCCTTGGTTATATTCTGGCTGGGCTGCACTTGTATCTTCTTCACGCGCCGGGCCAGTAACGTAACGCCCTTGTCAACCAGCAAATCATAGAAGCCGGGCGTAATATCCTGATTTGCTGCGGTGTCCTTGGTAAGACGAATAAACGTATGACCTTGTAGCGTAAAGCGGCTAACTTTCTCACTCACCAGCCTCAGGGTAAACAAGTTGGTGGGCTGCTGCACTACCACTTGGTCTAGGCGGGTATCATAAAGCAACGGAACGTTTGAGTAGTAATGGCCGGCGTAATACACGGAGCCTGGTTGAGCAGTAGCAGTGCCGAAAAACTGATTGCCTTGGACTTCCTGGTAGTATCTGGTGTAATTGAAATATTCAGGACCATTGTACAACTGCGACTGATCTTGAATATGTGCGGTGTAGTGTTGTGCAACTTGGCTTTTGGCTGCTGCTAGAAGGGTAGTATCTGAGGAAGTACTCTGCGCTACGGCCTGCCTACTACTGGCTATACTTAGCACGGCCAAGCCGTACAGAGGTAAGGATATTTTCATAACTAGAAAGGGATAGAGGCGCGGTAATTAACAGACAGCCAATGGATGAGAATAGCTGCACTGCTCGCTTACTTCTGAGGAAGTAGTGAGCTAGCAAACATACGTTAAAAAGGACAGGCTGCCGCTAGTGTTGGTCAAGACGACGGCAAGCGTTAGCAATGGCAGTATCGTATTGCTGCCATGCGCATTTCAAAGCAAGAACTCCCTGTGGGCAGCCGCGTACATGTGAATCTATGCGCTATATTTCCCTTGATCTTGAGACTTCTGGGGGTAAGCCCCAGCGCCACCAAATTCTAGAGTTAGCCGCCGTGGTAGAAGATACCAAGCACCTGCTACCGTTAGAGCAGTTGCCGGCCTTTCGGCGCGTAGTGCGCCACCCTGAATATGTGGGTACCGCCGGTGCCTTGGCATTGAATGCTCGGTTACTAGAAGAGTTGGCTCGCAAGGAAACCAACCCCGAACTGTGCACGCCCGAGGACCTGCTACCTCAATTGCGGGATTTTTTGTTGGCGCAAGGCTTCCGGCCCGACAAGCAGGATTGCGTAACAGTGACTATGGCCGGAAAAAATATTGCGTCCTTCGATCTAGGCTTTCTGCGAGAGCTACCGGGCTATGGTACCCTCGTGCGTGCGGAACCGGCCATGCTAGACCCGGCTGCTTTCTACCTGAACTGGCGTAAAGACACGCGGCTACCGACTATGCAAACCTGCAAGGCCCGCGCTGGCTTCGAGAACGATACCGTAGCTCACGAAGCCTTAGCCGACGCCCTTGACGTGGTGCAATTGCTACGCCCGTTCTATGAGCTACCTGTGTATAAGCAAACAGG
The DNA here is from genome assembly GCF_900188255.1 of Hymenobacter mucosus. Lineage (GTDB taxonomy): Bacteria > Bacteroidota > Bacteroidia > Cytophagales > Hymenobacteraceae > Hymenobacter > Hymenobacter mucosus. The sequence continues at coordinate 213,623 of NZ_FZNS01000006.1, forward strand.
CTCAGCAGAGTCGTTATAGCAGGGAAACAGCTGCCAAGATGAGGGCAAACTAGCTCTACCGTTATCACAAGAATGCCTCGTGCTTCCAACTGCGCACGAGGCTAAAAACGTACACAGGCAGCTAGGTTGGTCCTAGCTGCCTGTGCCATAGCTGATGCGGAGTAACAGAGGGTTACCAGTCGCCGGAAGCGCCGCCGCCGCCGAAGCTACCGCCGCCGAAGCCGCCGAAGCCACCCCCGCCGCCACCTCCGCCACCAAACCCACCGCCGCCAAATACGCCGCGGCCGCCGGAAAAGTCGCCGAAAATGATGGGAGGAACCATACCCCCGCCAAAGCCCCGGTTGCGGCGCCCGCCGCCACCGCCGCCCCGGTTGCGGAGCAGAATGAAGAGTAGCAAGATGCCGATGACAATCCAGAACGTCCAGCTAGAATCTCCGCTGTCTTGGGCACGTGGCCGGTTCTGGGTAGTAGCATCAGCCTTATATTCCCCTTTCGCTAAGGCAATAAGCTGATCCGTTGCGCGGTCTAGTCCTTCATAATACCGCTGTTCTTTGAAAGCAGGTACAACCGTGTTAGAAATAATGCGCTTAGATAGGGCATCGGTTATTGCGCCTTCTAAGCCGTAGCCGGTATGAATTCGGGCCTTGCGCTCCTGCTCTGCTACTAGTAGCAAAATACCATTGTTGCGGCCCTTGTTACCAATACCCCAGGCTTCGCCCAGCTTCTGCGCGTAGTCTACAATATCGTAGTCGCCAATGCTGGGCACCGTCACGATGGCAATCTGGGAAGAAGTACTATCGTCGTAAGCCACCAGCTTCTGTTCTAGGGCGGCTACTTGCTCTGGGGTCAGCATCCCGGCCACGTCGTTGACAAGGCGCGGCGGGTTTGGGCGCGGTGGTATGTCTTGAGCCAGGGCGCTACCCAGGCCAAGTAACACACATACAGCTAGTAGAAAGGGGCGAAGCCAGGTGCGAACTATAGGAAGGGAAGGGGATGTCATACGCGAGGAGGCTGGGATTCGCCACCACCAAAAGAGATAGAGTCGTCGAGCTCATTCTTGTCAGTAGCAGCGTCGTAGGGGAAGTAGCGCCGGAGCTGCTCGCCTACGCGCCGGATGCCTTGCTCTAGGCCTGGCACGTACCGCGAAGCACGAAACTCTTGTAGCACTGTTTCCTTAGTAGTTTCCCAGAAGTCGTCGGGCACGGCAGCATTGATGCCCGCGTCGCCGATGACAGCAAACTGTCGGCTCTGCCACGCCAGGTAAAATAGCACACCATTGCGCTGGGCAGTACGGTGCATATTTAGCTCAGCAAATACCTGGGCCGCTCGGTCGAGTGGTTCGGGGGTGGGGCAGTGGTCTTCCAGATGTACCCGAATTTCGCCAGATGTCCGCAGTTCGGCCTGCCGAATGGCGGCTACCAGTGCTGCTTCTTGCTCGGGAGTGAGAAGGTTATTCATATTCAGTTGCCGATGGCCAGTGGCCAGCTACCGGCCGCGGAAACAAACCGGTAGCTGGCAGCTGGCAACTGAGTTAGAACTGAACGGTAGGTGCTTTTTGCGAAGCAGCATCGGCTTCGAAGTATGCTTTCTCCTTGAAGCCAAACACACCCGCAAACAGGTTGTTAGGGAAGGATTTTACAAAACCGTTGTAGTCGTTGGTTACGGTGTTGAACTTGTTCCGCTCTACGTTGATGCGGTTTTCAGTTCCTTCAATTTGGGATTGCAACTCCTGGAAGTTGGCGTTGGCCTTCAACTCAGGGTAGTTTTCCGATACGGCCAGCAAGCGGCCCAGGCCGCTGCTCAATTGGCTTTGGGCCTCTTGGAAGCGCTGAATGTTCTCGGGAGTTAGCTGATCGGCATTCAGCTGAACGCTCGAGGCCTTGGCCCGTGCGTTTACTACATCGGTCAGGGTAGTTTTCTCAAAATTGGCGGCGCCTTTCACCGTGTTCACCAAGTTCGGGATAAGGTCGGAGCGACGCTGGTAGGCGCTTTGCACGTTAGCCCACTGTGCCTTCACGGCTTGGTCACGGCTAACCATGCCGTTGTACCCGCAGGAAGATTGCGAGAGCAGCAGCAGTATACCGGCGAAATAGAGCAGAAAACGTTTCATGTGTGCAGGAAGAATAAATAGTTGGGAAAAAGGAGAAACAATGGATGACACCAAACCCTAGCCAGGGTGCGCCGGTTTACGCTCGGTGCGCTGCAAAGTACGAATTCAGGCCACAGCGGTTGTGTCGGATGCAGCTCCGGCCCCGATTCACTATTTTGCGTGCTTAGTTACGCTTCTTCTACATGAAAGCAGTCATTCCAGTTGCCGGCATCGGGTCGCGCCTGCGTCCGCACACGCATACCCAGCCTAAATCGCTGGTGCCCGTGGCCGGCAATACCATCTTGGGCCACATCATCGACCGCCTCGTGGAAGCCGGCGTGAGAGAGTTCGTTTTTATCATTGGCTACCTCGGTGAAAAGATTGAGCGCTACGTGCGCCGGCAGTATCCGGAGCTGCTAGCTTCATTCGTGGTGCAGGAGCCGCGCGAGGGTATTGCCCACGCGCTCTGGCTGGCCCGCGACCAGTTCAGGACTGAGAAAGAGGGTATTCTGATTTTGCTGGGCGACACCATTGTGGATGTAGACCTGCAGGAGATGATGCGCACCCCCGGCAACGTGCTCGGCGTGAAAGAGGTGAAAACACCGTCTATGTTTGGCTTGGTGGAGACGAGTGCTACCGGCCGCGTGACCAAGGTGGTAGAAAAGCCGCGCATCCCGAAGTCTAACTACGCCATGGTGGGCCTATACAAAATAGCCAATGCCGATTGGCTAGCCACGGCCCTCGAACGCATCATCGACCAGAACCAGCGTACCCACGGGGAATTTCAGCTCACCGATGCCCTGATGCTCATGATTCAAGATGGCGCGGAAATGACCACTACTTCCGTAGATAATTGGTTTGACTGCGGCCGCAAGGAAAGCCTGCTGGAAGCGAATGCGCGGCTACTCAATTTGCCGGAGTTCTTGAAGCGCCGAGAATATCCCGAGTTTCCGGATACCATCATCATTCCACCCGTCAGCATTGGGAATGATTGCCAGATCAGTGGTTCCATCATTGGTCCCAACGTGGCTATCGGCGACCGGACCATTGTTAAGAATACCATTCTGAGTGACTCCATCATTGGGTCGTACAGTGAACTACGCTCAGCCGTTATGCACGACTGCATTGTGGGTTCTGATGCGCTCTTCAAGGGTACTCGTCACAGCCTCAACATCGGCGACAACACCGAGATTGACTACAGCTAAGCGGGGCTATGTTCAACTCCCTGAAGAAACTGCTTGGTTTAGCGGCAAGCACACCAGCAGAGCAGCAAGCCAATTCGTTGCCGACTGAGCATATAACCGAGCAGTTTCGTCAGCGTGTTAAAACTGAGTCTGAGGCAAAAGTGCTGGCGCTCGGTGGCCGCATCTGCGACTGGCTGCCGCTGCTAGATGCACCAGAACTACGTGAAGTAGCGGAAGTTTGTGGCCGCATGAGTGTGTTAAATGCACTGATCAATATTTCCTTTCAGGCGCCCGTTGCAGTCATAAGCGCATGGCTCGCGCAAGAAAATCTGCTCGGCCACCTTTCGCCGGAAGAGGCGGCTATACTAGCAAAGGATAATGAGCAACTCACGGAGCAGGAGTTAACAAATCTACGCTGGAGTATGGAGAGCTTGTGGGCTATGATGTGGGCTACGCGTATGGTGCCTACGTTGGACCCCGTGAAGTGGTGCGGCGATAATATGGCGTCGCTATTACCCAACTTAGAGCGAGGGGAGAGCAATGAAAAGCTTGCGAAACTTCAAGCCCTAAGACCGGTGGCTGAACTGTACCATATGCTGGACTATTATTATCGGCTACACTGGTACTGTGTAGATGAGCGGCTACATGGCCGGGCCGCCATCGTATCGGAGTCATTAATATATGAGAGGCGCAAAGCGCTGGAGTGGATTTACAACCGACAGTATGCATGGGACGATGTGGAAATGAGTACGTAACTCTCTTAAGCCGAAGGGTAATACCATCAACTTTAGACAAGGGAAACAGGTAGGCTACAACTTCTCAACCACAAGATGTATCCGGCGCGGGCAGAATGTCGTTACTTTAGCCCGATGCGCTACCTGACTTCCTTTTCCCGTCTTTGGCCCGCGCTGGGCCTCTCGCTTGCCCTGTTGCCCGGCTGCTACTCCCGCTCCGATATGAAAACGGAGGCGGGAACCGCTACCGGAACCCCTACTGCTGTACCACCCGCTGAGGTTCCTGCGGCGGTGTCGCCTAATACGGCTACCCCTACGGAAGCTGCAAACTCCACGCAGCCTCTACAGGCCGTGAACGTGTTTCTGGAAGTGTCGGGGTCGATGGAAGGCTTTATGCCCAAAACGGGGGCGAGCGGCGAGAATACTAAATTTCAGCAGCATGTAGCCCAGTTTCTGTCGGAAGTGAACCGCACCGCTACAGTTCGCCAGAAAGCGTTTTACCGCATCAAGGAAAAGCCCTACGAAGATTCTTACCAAGGCATTTCCAGCACCGTGCGCAGCGGAATTCAGCAGCCCGCAAAAAGCACCGACATCCCCTCGGTGCTTGATACACTGATGAGCAATTATTACCAGCCTGGTACTGTAAGCGTGCTGATTTCGGACTTTATCTACTCGCCGAAAAATGCGGGTGCCATTCCCTACATCAAAACCGACATTACGGACGCGCTGAGCCGCAGTGGTAGCCACCCCGAACTTGGTGTTTCAGTGTACGGGTACACCTCTGATTTCCGCGGTACATACTACCCCGCCCTAAAAGCGGCCGGTAAGAAAACTAACTGCTGCGACACGGAAATTCCTTACTACATCTGGGTGCTAGGGCCAGCCGACGCGGTACGCCGCTTCGATGCCGCCTTATTGGAGCAACAGCCAGCGAAACAGGCTCACTTCGGCGTCACATACCTGCGTCCTCACTACTCCTTACTTAATAAATTTCAGAACAAGGGTAGCTGGTATTACGGCGACGCAGGGGCTAGCAAGCAAACTGCCGATGCCTACCGCGTGGTAGCTGTAAGTGAAGCATCAGCCCAGCAACCCGTCGAGTTTGTCGTCGGCATCGACCTAAGTAGGTTGCCCGGCCAGTACCGCGATGTTGCCTACCTCAAGCAGAACTTAAAGCTTCAAGGTGTAGACACCGACGCCACATTGCTGGATGTAATGGCCGCTACCGACCAAACCAAAGCGAGCAGCGGACCGGAAAGTAAGTTCACGCACTTTGCCAAAGTTCGCCTGACTAGACAGCCCAAAGCTGCTCGTCCGCTGGTGCTCCGCCTACAAGACCAGCGCCCCGCTTGGGTAGCGCAATGGACAACCAAAAACGATGCAACACCGGCGTCCAAAACCTTTGCGCTTAGCTCACTGCTAGACGGCCTAGCACCTTCACAAGAAGGCGGTGCCCGGCAGATTTTTGAGTTGCCACTGACCTTACAGCCAGGCGAGTAAGCCTTTGCTTCGTTGCCGCTAACCCTAGCGAACAGCCTGTTTCGGTTCAATCTGGAATGGTTTTCGTTCATTCGGTAGTGGTTGTACCTCTACTTCCCAGTTGTGGGTTCGACTACAATTTCGTTCTGCCCTTATCGTTCAACGATTCGCGAAGTATCTCTTCGCCCTATCTCCTTCCATGAAAGCACTGTTCCGTTCCATTTACGAACTCATCGGCTCACCCCAACCGCCCGCCGATACCCCGGTGTATCGCGACGTAGTGTTCCCCAACATTGGGTTGCTCAACTTGGGTATTTCGCTGGCCTTAGTGGTAATATTCTACTATGTCATCAACCGGGCAATGGGTGTGGCTACCTTCAATAAAGGCCGGCATTGGGCTATTTTCTTAGTACTGAATGCCCTCATTGCTTTTGGAGTGGCTATTGGGCAAGCCCACGCTCAGCAGGTCACGGACCACAGCTACATCTACTGGCTGGCCACCTGGAACGCCATTCTAGGTATCTTCTGGTTCTTTATCTTCTCCCTCATTCTGCGCAAAGGCTCCACCAACGCGAGTACTACGCCGTTCTAGAGTTTAAAAACTAGTTCCTCTTCCCAGATGATGTTGCGCATCAAGCAAGGAGGGGGCAGGGGTGATTGACCAAGGCGTTGAACGTTACTACTACGTATTGTTCAACCAAATAACATCAGCAATAAGCCAATCACCCCAGTTCAGCTTTGCGGCTGAACAGCTCCTCCTTAGCCAAGGAGGGGAGTTTCGTTCAACATCAGCAACTCATGGCTAAACTCTTTTTATTCGGTATTGGCGGCACGGGCTCTCGCGTGATTCGCTCGCTCACCATGCTGCTGGCCGCGGGCGTAGATTTGCCCAACTGCGACCGGGTAGTGCCCATCATCATCGACCCCGACGCCCACAACGGCGACATGAACCGAACGGTGCAGTTGCTGCAGAGCTACCAGCAGATTTATAAGCGCCTCGGCCCCCGCGAGGAAGGCTTCTTCAAGACCGATATCAGCACTCTGAGCGGTATTTCGCAAGATGTAAACGGCTCGGTGAAGGATACCTTTATCTTCGACTTCGGGGGCATTAACCAGAGCTTCCGGCAGTACCTGAGCTACGATGGACTTTCAGTTGACTCCAAGGGCCTCGTGGATTTGCTCTTCACCCAGGATAACCTCGAAAGCCCCCTGACCATTGGCTTCCGCGGCTCCCCGAACGTGGGCAGCATTGTGCTGAACAAGCTGGTGGAAAGCCCCGAAATGCGGTTTTTTGCCGACAATTTCCAGGATGGTGACCGGATATTCTTCGTGTCGAGCATCTTCGGTGGTACAGGGGCAGCGGGTTTCCCGCTCATGCTCAAGAATCTGAAGGACACCAATACGCGCCTCAGCAACGCCCGTTACCTGCGTGATGCGCCCACCGGCGCGGTAACGGTGATGCCTTACTTCGCCCTCCAAAGCGAAGACAACGCCGTCATCGACTCCAACAACTTCCTGACGAAAACCAAGGCGGCGCTCAGCTACTACGAGCATAACCTCCAAGGCCTCGATGCGCTGTACTACCTCGCCGACACGCCCGATACACCCTACGAAAACCAGCCCGGCGGCACCCAGCAGAAGAACAAGGCCCACGTAATTGAGTTGCTGGCGGCCCTAAGCATCGTAGACTTCATGCGCTACTCGCCCGCCGAGCTGCGCACCGGTGGCCCGCACTTCCACGAGTATGGCCTACAGGCCGACGCCCCGGAAATCCAGTTCAGCCACCTGCCCGATGAGTCGCGCGAAATCATTGCCAAGCAGCTCACGCAGTTCCTGTACTTCACGCGCTACCACAAGCAGCACCTGCCCACCGACAAGGCACCCTATGCCGACAACCTGAAGCTGGACTACGCCATGCGCAACGAGCCCATCTTCCGGGAGCTGAACACCTTCCTGCACAGCCAGGACTCGGGCGTAGATCAGTGGCTTCAGGAGCTGGCCCAGAACCGTCGTTCCTTCCGCCCCTTCGACCTGCAAACCGACGACTTCAACGCCATGATCCTCGGCAAGCCCGTGGAAAAGAAGTGGAATGACTTCTTCAACAAAGGTCTCAGCCACAACTACCTCCTCGACAACCTCAACAAAACCGAGAAGTCCATCCAAGAGCCCGACAGCTTCCGCAAGATGCTGGAACTGTTCTATGATGTGACCGACAAGGCGTTTGAGGAGAAGGTGAAGGTGGTGTAGTTAGAGGAACTAAAACTCCCCTCCTCAGATGAGGAGGGGACGCGGCGGCTCAGCCGACGCTGGGGTGGTTGACCCCGTTGCTGACGTTGTTTATGTACTCCGCTCAGCATGATGTTCTAAAAGGAACATCATGCTGAGCGGAGCCGAAGCATCTCTACCACTTTGTTTGAACTAGCCATTTTCACTTTGAAGATGACCGCAAGCGAGTATAAGCGTCTAAAAGAGCAAGGCAATGTTCTTGATTTTACTACGCTCAACACTACTCGTGAGCTTTTGGAGAAGGCTGGCCACCAGAAGTTGGTGCGAAGCATCACCGAAATCATAGCAAATGGAGAAATCAGCAAACCAATTCTACACAACAATCAAAATAGCTGGACCGCCTTCTTTCAGGTCAGTCTTACAGTTGAAGATATTGATCTAGTCATTTCCACTCTTCTTGATGCAGAGGTAGCCGCGCTTGATGACAACTATGAAACAACAGCTAAGGCTTCGTTTTATGCATTAATGGTGAATAGATGGACTGAACTTCAGCAAACAGTAGAGATGCTTGGACAGACTCAACGCAATAGCTTAGGAAACACACCCTAGGCCACTCCACTGCCCCTAACCCCTCCTCAGCTGAGGAGAGGAACTAGCTTTTTAGAATAGATTTCAGCAGCATATGGCCAAAGTCCTTCGCTTACATAATAATGGCTCCCAGCAGGTTCAGGGCTGGCAGAAAACGGCGCCGGTAACGAGCACCGAAATCAATACCGTTACGGACCCGGCGGGCGGCAAATCCCGCAACCTAGCCGTGAGCATTCCGACGCCTTTTGCGCGGATGCACCTGTTTGAAACGGCTTTCGACTTCCTGGCTCGCGAAGGGCAGCGCAACCCCGGCTCGGTGTACCACGAGCTGACGACGCACTTCTGGGACTTGCTGGAGCTGCTCTATAACTACCACCTCTACACCCAGGCGGGCCGCAAAATCACGTTGCGCCGCTGGAATGCCGAGGCCGAAATCCGCCGGATGCGGCAGGAAGAGGGCACGCGTCTGCTGGGCGAAACGCTGCAGCTGTACATGCAGGACGAGCGCTTCCGCGACTTTACCGACATGTACCTGGTGTACTATGAGTCGCCGGAGCTGGCGGGTGGCACGCGCCTGCTAGGCGGTACTTCACCGCTGACCATTCTGTTCACCGGCCCCGAAGTGAAGCCCCTCGACCTGGAGCGTCCCCAGGCCCGCGGCCACTACTTCGATAAGCAAACCGTTCTGCTCGAAGACCGTGACCCGCAGTTCCGGGAGTTCGTGTATGAGCTGTTCCTGGCCTACCCGCAGCTGCAGCGCCGCGAGTTTGCGGGCAGCGTGTATGCCGGCCTCGACCGCAGCAAAATCAACCAGCTCCAGATGCAGGGCGACCGGAGCGCGCAGCAGTTTGCGGCCCGCTACCCCGCGCTGGTAGACGTGCACGGCAACCTGGTGAGCGTAAAAGGTGTGCCGCTTCCCGGCCGCGCCGACCAGTCGGCTGTGACCAGCTCCGACCTGTTCATTCAGCCCACGCGCGAAGCCATTGCCGGTCGGCCTAGGCCACTGGTGTTGCGCCCCAACCTGACGATGCCCGGCGCCAACTACCTCAACGGCCAGCCCTGGGACGACCGCACGCCGGTACCCTATTATGACGAAGTAGCCCTGGAAAGCCGCGTGCTGCCCGGCAAAGGCTTCAAGTATCCCTACCTCACGGTAGGCGACTTGCTGGAAGATTCGCTGGTAGAACTGCCCTATGAGCTGAATACACAGCGTTTTCACACGGGTAAAGTCACGTTCCAGTACGGCGCTGACGGTCAGGGCCGCGCCCGGTTCCCCTACCTGCTGCCGCTGAAACAGGCGTTCTTCGAGTACTTCACCGAGAATGAGCTGGCCGAGCTGCTCACCTTCACCATTGATCTGAGCCACGTGCGCGTGCAGCTGCGCGTACCGGTGCAGGCGGGCCGCTTCATCACGTTTGAGCGCAGCTACTACACCAATCCGCAGAACCCGAAGGATGCCCAGGGCCGCGAGATTCTGGAGAAGGGCCGCATTGTGAAGGCTACTGTAGGCGTGGGCGTGTTCCCCTTCTACAAGGTGCGCTACCAGCCCGAGTACAACGACCTCTACAAGGTAATGCTGGTGGACGCTGACAACTCGCCCACCATGCTCAGCCGACGCTACGACCTGCAGTTCTTCGTGAACGGGGAGCGAATCACGGAGCAGGGTGCCGCCCGCCGCGCCACCCGCTACGAGCGCACCCAGAAGAGCATGGCCACCGCCGGCAGCACCTACTATGAGGTTACCGGCACCCACTTCGACTTAGTAGAGCTGACCTGCCCGCCTGCCACCATTGGTGCCGAGCCTGCCCGGGGCCTGTTCGTGCCGCGCTGGCGCGAGCTGGACCGCGGTACCCGCCGCTTCACCTTCGCGGTGGACTTCGGTACTACTAACACCCACATTGCCTACGCTGACTCGCCCACCGCGCACCCGCGCCCGCTGGCCATTGGCGAAGCCGATGTGCAAGTGGAGTGGCTGCACGCACCGGTAGCCGATGCGGGCCTCTCGGCTGCGCAACGCTACCGTACAGGCGCCGGCCAGATCTGGACCTACATTGCTACCCTGCAGAACCGGGAGTTTGTGCCCTCTTTTGTGGGTGAAGGTGGCTCGGTGTATGAATTCCCCATTCGTACTGCTGTTTGCGAAACCACGTCGTTTGCCAATGAGCCCGCCAAGGTGCTCAGCAACATCAACATTGGCTTCAGCATCAACACCGAAAACGCTTCGGAGCTACCCCAGAACCGCTTCATTACCAACCTGAAGTGGTCGGCGGAGCTAGACCCCCAGGGCGTGTCGCGCATTGAGGCCTTCTTCAAGGAAATTCTGCTATTGCTTCGCCACAAGGCGGCGCTGCATGGCGGTATTCTGGAAGATACTCGCGTGGTATGGTTTGCGCCGCTGAGCTTCGATGGCTTCCTGCGTAACCAATTCCAGCAGGTCTGGGACGAGTCGTTCCAGCAGGTGTTCAAGACGCGCCGCCCCACTATCTGCCTCACCGAGTCGGTGGCGCCGTACTACTACCTCACAGCTACTAACCAGGTAGTGCCCAACCGCGACGAAAACGTGGTGAACATCGACATCGGCGGCGGCACCACTGACTTGCTGCTCTTCGCCGACCAGAAACCGGCCTACAGCACCTCGTTCCGCTTCGCCGGCGACGACCTATGGGGCGACGGCTACGCCCGCGTGCAGGGCGCGCCCAAGCAAAACGGCCTCCTGCGCCTGGGTGTAGGCCACGTAGAAAGCCTGCCCGACTCCGAGCAAAATCAGGAATATAAGGGCTACTTGCGCGCCGCGCTCAGCAATACCGATTTCGGCTCCGCTGATGTAACCAGCTTGCTGTTCAAGTACGACGATGCCCTACGTTTTACGCAGGCCCTGGGCCTCGGCAAAGGCCGGCAGTTGCGGGTACTATTCTACCTGCACTACACCAGCATCATCTACCACACGGCGCAGTTGGTGAAGCACCTCAGTCTGAAAACGCCGCGTTACCTCTGCTTCTCGGGTAAAGGCAGCCTCTACCTGCGTCTGCTGGCCGGCGGCAGCTCCCTGGTAGCCATCGAGAAGATTACGAAAGCCATCTTCCAAGCCGTAACCGGTACGGAGCCGCCGCATAACTTCCGCGTTATCTTGGCCGATAATCCCAAGGAAGCTACTACCAACGGTGGCGTGCTCTTCGAGGAGAAGTCGAATACGGCTGATTACGACAGTATTAAACCCGTGAAGTATAGTGGCGCCGTAGAAGGAACCGAGCTGAATCAACAGCGCCTGAAGCTAAACCAGGTGGACGCCACACTGAAAGACACGGTGCTGGAAAACGTGCGCAACTACCTCACCCTCGTACTGGAAGGCGACGAAGTAGCGCCCTACCTACGTGAAGTAGGTGTAGACGTGGACCGTCAGCGCGTGAAGGACATTCTGCAGCGCGAAATCGAGGATAGCTTGAGCCTAGGCCTGCACCAGTTTCAGCGCCAGCTTTCCTCCGATGAAACCTTGCCGGAAACCCTGTTCTTCCTGCCGCTGAAACAGGCGCTCTACAACCTGAGCCGCGAGTTGTAATTGTGCTAACCAGTAGCCCAGGGCTGCAGCCCTGGGCTACATAGTGCTTGTGCATTGAGGAGTCTTATGATATTCACTCATAGATCCTATGCAGAGCGGCTCTAGAATTAGTGGCTATTTGTAGTCAAATAGCTAGTTACGGTTAGCGTTTTTCTGTCCATACGCTGGCTGAACTAAGGGTTTGACCCTGAGGCCTGCGTTTGCTTTCTCCCCCTACCCAACACCCTATGACCCTTTCCCGCCTCGCTGCTTCTTTACTCGCTGGCTTGCTGCTTATGGCGGCAGGCAGCCATGCCCAAACGCCGCTAGGCCAGCCTACGCTGGATGAGCAGAAGGTGCAGATTTGGTGCGCTACAGTGCGCTACGTGTACGACGACAATGGACGCTCCAACTTGAAGAATAGGCTGCAGTGCGGCAGCTCGTTGAAAGCGTTTGAAAACAGCATCAAGGCCGATAGTCAAAAGGTATACAGCCTGTTGTATCAACCTTTGGAGGGTAGAGGAACCATGTACAAGGGGCTTGGTACCAACCAGTCGAGGTTGCAGAAGCTGACTACGGAAATCATTAACCGGCTGAAGTCATCCGCGGCCCGCCGGGCCGATCCAGCTCGTATGCAGCGGTTGGCTACGCTGGAAAGCTCGCTGAACAACTACGTGGCAAACGGCACGCCCATCAGTGAGCAAAGTACAGACGAGGTAGCCACCGCCGAAACCGTAGACACCACTGCTACCAGTGACGAGGCGACGGCGGCCGCGCCCGGCGATGCTGGCTTGGATGAAGCAGGCGTGGCTACTGCTGCCTCCTCAACCAACAGCGGAGCAGGAGAGAGCCTAATAAACAAATTCTTCGGGCCGCTGGCCCTGATTATGTCTTTGCTAAGCCTAGTGCTCTACTATCTGCTGCGCAAGAACATTGATGGCTTTCAAAAGGAGCTAGGTGCCCGCATTGATAAGCGCCGCGACGAAATCCTGGCCTTGCAAAACGCTCCGGCTGGTAGCGGCGCAAAAGTAGCAGCGGCTTCTACCACTGCTGACCGCCTGACCCCGGCGCAGCAGCGCGAAGTAGAAAAGCTAGTGCAGCAGCGCGTGGAGGAAGAAGTTAAGAAGCTTCGTAGCCAACTTGTGGGTGCTGCCGCACCGGCTGCTCCTGCGGCGGTGCCAGCATCAGCGCAACCGGGACAGCCAGCGCCTACATCGGCTCCCATTGCAAGCCCAATACCGCAACCCATTCCGGCCGCGGCTCCCGTGGCACCACCTACGGCCGCTATTTACGCCGCCCCGGCTCAGCCCACGAATGTAGTTGCGGTGACACCCGTTCCGCCCGCGGGGCCCCCATCCGATACGCCTCAAGAGGAGTTTGAGAGCCTAGTGCCGCCTGTGCAACTACCAACTCCACCCGTCGCGGCGGCTGATCTGCCCCGGACACGCTACGTAAAGGTGCCCGTAAACGGTACCTTCAACGAGTATGACTTCAGCGACGAGCCCCAGCACGATAGTATCTACGAGATTCATCTGGATCCTCAGTGGCCGGAGCTAGCTACGTTCAGTGTAACCTCTAACCCCGCCGTACACGCGTACGCCATTCAGAGCGCCCAGTACTCGCTCCGGGAAGCTTGCAAATATCAGCAGCCGGCTGGCCCTGTTACGCGTATTGTTACGGAGGAAGAAGGGGTGCTGCGTAAGATGGCAGGAAACTGGCAAATTGAGCAGAAGGCTGCCATTCGGTTTGAATGAGTTATCGGGCCCACCTACATCGGGCACGAAATACTAGTTTGCCAATGGCATGGCGGCTCAGTTCGTTTCGTTCCTGCCTGGTTTGTTGCATGGGGTTGCTGAGGCAGCACCAACTACTGCCCCGAAACTGGTATGAAAGACAACTGCTAGCGTTTTACAATGAGCAGTTCGAGTTATCCGGCCTAGGTAGGATGCAGGAAAGCAATCTAGCTGCTGATCTGCTTCTACAGAAAGCTACTGAGGATTTGGAGCGTCGTCGCAACATATACCTCGTTCGCCTTCGCCTGTATCAGAAATGGCGTATCCAGGAAAAGGTGGGTGGTCGCCGAATTGGGAGCCTACTTGCAGTACCCTCTCATGGCTTTTTGCCTGACGAATGGCTACCACATAGCCAAGTTGCGTAGTTTTAGCCATGCTTGAAATCATACTTGAAGTGGCGGTGGTGGCCGTGGTTGTAGGCCTGCAGATTCGTACGTTTCTGAGGACGAAGGCCAACGCGGTACGCCTCAGCCAGCTATACCCTCCTAAAGAGGCGTTACGTGTCGAGCAGCGCATTGTGCTGGCCGATGGCCGCGACCTGCCCGACTACGCCGCCGACGCTCCTCCGGAGTCGTTCGCCTCCAACCTCATCAAGGCGGAAAACGCTTCGCCTGAGTTTCAGGAAATTCTGCTGGATACTAATGACTACCTGCGCCACAACAAGGGTGCGGCGGCTGATTTCGGCATTCTGAAAGACATATCGGAGCGGCAGAGTGAAGTACTGGACAACAGTGTGCAGGCCAACGTGGCTACGCCACTCTACTTGGGCTTACTTGGTACCTTCCTGGGGGTAATTCTAGGGTTGGTGGGCATTGCCCGCAACGGGGTATCGGACGAGAATGCCCTAACGCCCTTCCTAACCGGCGTGCTCATTGCCATGACGGGCTCTTTCGTGGGCTTGCTCTTAACCCTGCTCGGCAATGGCGTCCTGCGTCAGGCCCGCGAGCAGCTCGATCGGCTTCAAAACCAGTACTACACCTTCCTGCAGGCGCGCTTGCTACCCGTGCTGCACGCCGATATGGCTAGCTCCCTTACCAACCTAAAGTCGGTGCTGGATGCGTTCAATCAGCAGTTTGTAGGGCAGGTAGAGTTGTTTAATCCGCTGATGGACAAGGTCACCCAGAACATTCGGGTGCAGAGCGACTTCCTAGAGCGCCTCGATACCATTGGCTACGACAAGATGGCTGCCGCCAACATTCTGGTGTTTGAGAAGGTGCGCGAATCGGCGGAGATGTTTGCAGCCTTTACGGGCTATCAGCAGAAGCTGAACGATATGCTCGCCAAGGGGTATCAGTCGGCCGAGAGCATAAACAGCATCCTGGACCGTTTGCGCGGCTTTGAGAAGGGTATCAATGACTTGGGCCAGTATATAGGGGGCAACAACAACTCGGTGCAGCTCATGCTCGACTTCTTCCAGAAGCATCAAGTAGAGCTACGCAACCTCAAGGACCGCGCCGAGCAACATATCGACCAGGCCGGGGTAGGCCTCGCCGACGTGATGAGCCAACGCCTGGCCTACAACGAGCGCCAAGCCCAACTGGCTTACGAGAAATGGCAGCAGTACTTCGACAAGCTCAACGCCGACAACGTTTTCGAGAAGCTGCTGAAACAGCTAGAGCCCTTCCAGAACCTCAACGTGCAGCAAGCCGACCTCAGCCGCGACGTAACCGCCACCCAGCGGGAACTCATGCGCAAAGTGGAACTAGACTCCCAGATTCAGGCCAAGCTGCTCTCCGAACTTTCCAATCTGAATACAGTGCTGGTGAAAGCCACTTCCAAGAACCGTTTCCAGCGGTTTATGGATAAGCTGTTCGGCGGCGTGCAGCCGCAGTAATTACTTCTTTATTGAAGGTGGTTACCCGCCTCTGCGGCATTGCCTCCGCTCTACTTAAGAAGGCTCTCACCTCATGAAATTGAAAAACTACGCAATTCATAAGGTGATTAATGGAAACGAAGAATGGGCTCGGGTACGCAAGAGGCTAGCTGAATTTCCACCACACTTTCATTCTTATAAAACAATTGAGTTGCTTGATGTATGTCGGGCTTCTAGACTTGTTCGGTATTTAGACCCCTACATCAGTCTGAGCCGACTAGGGTTACATAGATATGACACGTATGAGGCAGGAATAGCAGATGATTTCTTGTGCCTTTATTTCCACCAGAACCAATATGTGGTTTCTACCTATGACAACTACCAGAAGTGGTTCTTTAGCGAGGCTCAAGAAGCAGTTGAGTTTGTTAAAAGAAATCTGGATAAAGAGAAGGTGTTTAGTTGATTGAAAACATCAAACCTGGAAATACAGCTTCCTGATAAGTATCTAGCATAGACTCAAAACATGAACAATACTACCTCCAACAAACGCCAAAGCAACGACTTCTTCTGGCCCAGCTACGTGGACCTGATGACGTCCTTGTTTGTGGTGATGCTGGTGCTGTTCGTGTACAGCTTCAAGCTGTTTAAAGACCGGGAGGGAGAACTAAAGCAGGCCAATGGGGAGCTAAAAGCCAAGGCCATTGAGCTGGAGCAGATTACTAAGATCCGCCGTTCCTTACAGCAGCTAGAAGGCAAGTATTTTAAGTATGACCCTGCTAATGAACGGCATGAACTGCTGGTGCCGGTACAATTCAAGGCCGGTCGCGACGAAATTCAGGAAGCCTACAAACCTGCTCTTTTGCAGGCGGGTCGTACCCTGCGTAAGGTGCTTAAAAGCATCAAAACCGACCAGCCCGTGCGCTACCTCGTGATTGTGGAAGGTATGGCCGCGCGCTACCCCCAAGGCGACCCACGCAACGCCCGCGAGGAGCAAACCACCTATCAGCTCAGCTACCGTCGGGCGTTGAATCTGCTCAATCTTTGGAAGCAGAACGGGCTGAACTTCGGCCAAGACCGTGGCATTGAGCTGATTATTGGTGGTAGCGGCTTCTATGGCACTGGCCGCTACAGCGGCCGCCGCGAGGGCGACAACAAGCGCTTTCTGATTCAGGTAATTCCGAAGGTAGGACGCATGCAATAAGGCCAGGGAAAGCGGGCCAGCTAAGTGCGCACCTACTACCAATAGTGGGCTCCACTAGGTGCCTGCCTAGCTGGTGCCGAAGACGATGGCTGGGAGATGATGCGCGAGTAGTAGGTAGTCTTACCAAAAGAATGAACAGGACTAATCAAACCTTCGGTTCTCTGGTTTATCTTCGGCGCCCTCCGTACTACTCTCTGACCATGCAAAAACTCACTATTCCCGTGCTCGCGCTAGCGGCGCTAACCTCGTGCCGCTCATCGCAGCCAGGAACGCCCGATGCTCCTGCCAAGCATTCTGCCGCAACGGGTAGCAGTGCCACCTCTAGATTAGCTTCTGTGCAATACCCTGAAACCAAGAAAGTCGACCATAAAGATGATTACTTCGGCACGCCCGTTGCCGATCCTTACCGCTGGCTGGAAGACCTCGACTCGCCCGAAACCAAGGCATGGGTAGAGGCCGAAAATAAAGTCACCTTTGGCTACCTCGACAAGATTTTATTCCGTGACCGGATACGCGAGCGACTAACCAAAATGTGGAATTACGAGCGGTTCGGGATTCCGCAGGAGGAAGCCGGCCAGTTGTATTTCTCCAAAAACGACGGCCTGCAAAACCAAGCAGTGCTGTACACCCAGCAAGACGGGCAGGAAGGCCAGCCTGATGTGCTGCTTGATCCCAACAAGTTCTCGGCCGATGGTACTACATCCCTGGCGGGAACATACTTCTCCAATGACCACCGCTACATGGCCTATGCCACCAGCGGCGGCGGCTCCGACTGGCAAAAGCTGAAAGTGCTGGACCTGAAAACCCGCCAGCCCCTCACCGACGAGTTGCAGTGGGTGAAAGTGTCGGGGGCGGCTTGGTACAAAAACGGGTTTTTCTACAGCCGCTACGACGCGCCTAAGAAGGGTGAGAACAGCCTGGCTGGCAAGAATGAATACCACAAAGTGTACTACCACCAACTCGGCAAGCCCCAGAGTTCCGACAAGCTGGTGTACGAAGACCCCAAAATGGCGCTGGGCTTCCGTACCGTGGGTACTACCGAGGACGAACGGTTTTTAGTTCTCTACCTCACTGATGGCAAGGCCGATGGTAACCGCTTGGCCGTGCGCGACCTCACCGACGCCAAGCAAGCCAACAAATTCACTACCCTCATCAGCAGCTACCAGCACAACAACTCCGTGGTAGGGAACGTGGGCGGCCAACTGCTTGTGCTCACCAACTACAAGGCCCCGCGCTACCGGGTAGTGCTCATTGACCCCAAGAAGCCGCAAGAGGTAAACTGGAAAGTGGTGCTGCCGGAAACGGAACAAAAGCTAGAGGGGGTAGACCAAGTAGGCGGCTATCTGGTGGCTTCTTACCTGAAGGATGCTAGCAGCAACATCAAGGTGTACACTGAGAAAGGAGTGTTTAAGCACGATGTGGCCCTGCCCGCCATTGGTACGGCCGCTGGCTTTGGGGGGCGCCGCAATGCCAAGACGGTGTACTACGCCTTCACGTCGTTTACTTACCCCACCACCATCTACAAGTACGACCTAGCCTCTAATACTAGCACCGTGTTTCGGGCGCCCCAGGTAGATGTAAACCCATCTGACTACGTCACCACCCAAGTCTTTTACGCAAGCAAGGATGGTACGAAGATACCCATGTTCGTCACCCACAAAAAAGGGTTGAAGCTGAACGGGCAGAATCCGGCCTACTTGTACGCGTACGGCGGATTCAATATCTCGCTTACTCCCTCCTTCAGCGTAGCGCGGATGCTCTGGCTGGAAAATGGCGGTGTGCTGGCTGTTCCGAATTTGCGTGGCGGTGGCGAATACGGCGAGGCGTGGCACCAAGCCGGCATGACGCCCCACAAGCAAAACGTGTTCGACGACTTTATTGCCGCGGCCGAGTATCTAAAAGTAACGGGCTATACTACCACCGAAAAGCTCGCCATTGCGGGTGGGTCCAATGGCGGCTTGCTAGTAGGAGCCACCATGACCCAGCAGCCGGGCATTTGCCAGGTGGCTTTCCCGGCCGTGGGTGTAATGGACATGCTGCGCTACCAGAAGTTCACTATCGGCTGGAACTGGGCCCCAGAGTACGGCACCTCCGACAACTACAACCAGTTTCAGAATCTGTATAAGTTTTCGCCGCTTCACAACCTGAAAGCTGGCACTGACTACCCTGCCACCATGATTACCACGGCCGATCACGACGACCGAGTAGTGCCGGCGCACTCCTTTAAGTTTGCGGCCGCATTGCAGGCGGCCAACGCAGGACCCCGCCCCCAGCTAATTCGGGTGGATGTAAATGCGGGCCACGGCGCGGGCAAAAGCACCAAGCTACAAATTGAGGAGTGGGCCGATATCTGGTCGTTTGCGTACCAGAACATGGGCGTAAACCCGTACAAGCGGTAAGGAAAGCTAGTGGTAGCAGTTGCCTCTTGTAGGTGCTATGCAAAAGACGAAAAGGCTTCTGCTCGCTCTTTCCCAACAACTGGCCGCTTTCAACCACCAACTGACGACTCATTTACTGTATCTTCGCGGCCGCAACTCTCGTAATTGCCTCTGTCATTTTGTTTTCAGATATGAAAAAAACGCTCCTGTTCGGTCTGCTGGCCGGCTCGCTGATGCTGTCCGCTACGTCCTGCAGCAACCCCGATTTCAAGAGGGATGAAGATATAACCACCCGCACGCTGCCCCCCCTGCCGGAAGCCCCTGATACGACCGGTGGCAAAGTAGCTCCCCCCAACCCAGCTACGCGCGAAATCAATGCGGTGAATGCTACGGAAGACATCAAAAAGATGCAGCCCGTAATGTAATCAACCTGAGCAATCAGGCAACTAGAATGAGCAATGGCCGCCGCGCCGTTGCTCATTCGTCGTTCTAGCCCGTGCTTGCTTACAGTTTACTACCCTTTACTACCCGCTCCCATGCAAATTCGTCGTGGCCGTGAGGCCGATTTACCCCAGGTGCTTGCTCTCATCAAGGAGTTAGCTGAATATGAACGTGCGTCCCAGGAAGTCACGAACACCCTAGCCGATATGCAGCGCGACGGATTTGGCCCAGACCCAATTTTTAAGTTCTTCGTAGCGGAGGAGGAAACGGCCGGTACTATCCTGGGCATTGCGCTCTACTACACGGCTTATTCCACGTGGAAGGGGCGCATGCTATACCTGGAAGATTTGGTAGTGACCGAACAGTTACGCGGCACTGGTCTCGGCAAGCGCCTGTTCGACGCCGTGGTAGCCGAGGCCCGGCATACCGGCGCCTACCGCATGCGGTGGCAGGTACTGGAATGGAACGAGCCGGCCATTGGATTCTACCGGAAAGTAGGAGCCGAACTCGACCCGGAGTGGTTCAACGGTACCTTGTCTCATGAGCAGCTGCAAGCCTACTCCTGCGACGCGACCATCGAAGCACTAGTTCGGGCTTCTAGTCCTTATTAAGCACAAGTACAAAGAACAGAAAGCACACGACTGTTTGCGCTGACTTAAAAGCCGAAAAGGCCGCTCTAGGTAGACTAAAGCGGCCTTTTTCGTGAGTGCGGAGAGCAATTACCCTACTATCTCCAGCATGGTGCGGAAGGAGGCGTAACGGCCACCAAAGTGCTTTTCAATCTCGGTGCGGAGGGCTGGTGCTGCCACCTGCTGGTATTCTTCCAGCTGCTCTAAGCTCACGCAGTAGTACTGCGCCGCGTAAGTTATTCCGTCGTCTTCCTCGTTGAGTAAGCGGCACAGCTGAGTTTTCAGGAAGAAACCGGTTTCCATTACTTCCGGCATATGAGTGTCGCGCATGTACGCCACCCACTGATCGGCAATTTCCGGATCGAGGCTGGTCGTAACGTTATAGAGAATCATGAGTTTGGGTCTTGGTGATGAATGGCCGGAAGCACTATGGCAAGTGGTAAGCTGGCTTCCGTAGCCTGGTGATAACGCAAAAGTCGGCCAAAAAATCCAAGCCTGCTGTTTGCAGCGGAGATGTTGGCCCGTCAAACGCGCATATGGTCGAAGCGCAAGTCTTGGATTCGGCTCTGAATGTCTTTGGGGGCAAGCTTCTCCTGGATGGCCGTTTGCACTAAATTGGGCAGTTCGGCATCGCCCGCAAGGCGCAAGCTCAAAATCTGACGCAGCGTGAGCTGGTCTTCTAGGGGCCGGAAACTTTGCCCCGTGATTTCAAAGTAGCGCTGCCGTACTTCCAGCCGGGCAATGCGATCCTGGAGCGTGAGGGCATAGTGCTGGCGTAACATCAGTAACACTCCTAGGCTTGCTACCGATAGCGCCATAAGCGTAAACCACAGCCGCGAGTCCTCAGAGTCATCGCCTGCCACGTCTAGGTAGCGTCGAATGCTGTACCCTGCAATGATGAATAGAGCCGGCACCAGCACGAAGTGATGCCACGGGTAATACATGGTGGTGTTCTTGGTCGGCTGAGAGGCCATAGCGCAATGAGGTAGAAGTAAACAGGTAGGAGGGGTACGAAAAAACTCCAGCCGGGGGCTGGAGTTTTTGCATCATACGGAAGGCAATACTATAGTTTGCTGGCTTTCTTGGCCTCCTTTGCTTTCCGCTTTTCGTCGCGCAGTACCTGCTTAGCAGCTTTTTCCTGGCGGCGGGCCTCTTTGGCCGCGTCCTTCTCACGGTTTAGCTGCAGCTTTTGTTCTTTCATCTGGCGCTTCTGCTCACGCAGGGCGCTTTTTTGATCTTCGAGTTGCGATTTTGTAGCGTCTACGTTGCTGCGCGAGGCAGCCGTTTGCTGCTTTTGTGCTTCTAGGGTAGCCTTTGCCTCAGCGGCGCGTTGCTGCTGTAGTTGAAGGCGTACTTGGGCGGTGTCAACGGCTTGGGCCTTAGTAGTATGACTGCTCATTGCGGCAAAGGCAAGAGCAGTTACAAAAAGAATTTTTTTCATGAGTAGGGCGGGTATAACGTCCAGCCCAGTTTACGCTTCTGATATACAATAGTTTATGAATTATTTCTTGATGATGCTATTCTTCCACGTAGTCAAGGTCTTTCCCAAATGTTTCGGGTAGGGTGCTCACAGCCCAAAAAGCAATGGCTAGTGAGACTCCTCCTACCACCGCCCCACTCAGGATACGGTTGGGGCCCAGGGCCGTGCCAAGCCCCGCTGCTACGGCATTGAAAACCGGTACTAGCACCACCACCGAACCCCTAGCAAAGTTGGGTGCGGTGGTGGCTACCGTGGCGCGTAAGTTGGTGCCAAACTGCTCGGCCGCTACCGTGACAAATAGTGCCCAGAATCCGACTGAAATGCCCAGTACAAAGCAAATGCTGTAGAAGGCCGTGGGCGAAGCGCCTCGCAGCCCAAATAGATACGCACCCACCATCAGACCGCAAAACACGAGGAATAGCTGAAGAGCCCGGGTACGACTACGTAGCAGCTGGCTGAGGCTGCCACTAATAAAGTCGCCGAACACCAGACCGAAGTAGCACCAAAACACACCCAACCCAGCCGTGACGGGGCCCGTGAGGTGAAGCGCTTCGCCAAATTCAGGGGCCAGGGTAATCAGAATGCCCACTACAAACCAGAGCGGTACCCCAATTAGCAAGCATTTGAGGTAGCGCGCCAAGCGCGGACCATTGGTGAACAGCGCGAAGAAATTACCCCGCTCCACATCGGTTTTCTTAGCCTGCTCAAACATCCCTGACTCGTACACGCCCACGCGGAGTGCTAGCAAGGCCAGCCCCAAGCCTCCGCCCACGAAGTAGGCGTTGCGCCAACCAAATTTCTCGCCTACCCAGTAGGCCAGCATGGCTCCCGAAACGCCCACGGTGGCCACAATCATGGTACCATATCCGCGCTTTTCTTTCGGGAGGGTTTCCGATACCAAGGTAATGCCGGCTCCTAGCTCGCCTGCCAACCCTATCCCGGCAATCAAACGCAGCCAGGCATATTGCTCAATGCTCTGCACAAACCCGTTGGCGATGTTGGCTAGGGAGTAGATCAGGATGGAGCCGAAGAGTACCGAGAGACGCCCACGCTTGTCGCCTAACACGCCCCACAGGACGCCGCCGAGCAGCATACCGCCCATCTGCATATTAATCAGGTAGAGGCCCTGGGTCGTAATGGCGTCCTTGGTCGTAATGCCCAATTCTTTCAGGCTATCTACGCGCACAATGCTGAACAGAATGAGGTCGTAGATGTCGACAAAGTAGCCGAGGGCAGCCACCACGACAATAGCACTGAACAGACCGGTGGTTTTGGTGGGAGTAGTGGGGGATGGAGCAGCTTTCATGCGGTAGGAATTGCGAACCGCACATTACGAAAATTTCCGACAGAAAAAGTACCGCTCCCTTGTACTTCGCTGCGGCAGCGTACAAGGGAGCAGTAGCAAGTGGGCGTGCTGTTTAGGCTACGTGCGCTTGGTCGCAGCACCCGTGGGTGCCCATCAGGGGAAGCTCGTCTTCTAGCTGCACAGTGCAGTGGCTGATGTTGAACTCGTGAAGCAAATCGTGCTGAAGGTCGCGCAGAAAAAGGTTGCCGTTCTCACCACTGGGGCGCACCAAATGAGCCGTGAGGGCGGTGTCACTAGTGCTCAGTGGCCAGATGTGCAGATCATGGACACTACTGACTCCGGGCCGGGCTAACAAAAACCGCCGAACCGCCGACACGTCGATACTTTCTGGGGCCGCTTGCAAACCCAGTTGCACCGTTTCGCGCAGCAAACTCCAGGAGCTAACGCCTACCACGGTTAGAATGACGAAGCTGATGGCTGGGTCGAGCCAAAGCCAACCGGTGAAGTACACCAAGGCGCCACCAACTACTACCCCCACCGATACGAGCATGTCGGTGAGCATGTGCAAGTAGGCACCACGCACGTTCACGTCGCCCTTCTGCCCGCTCCGAAACAGCCACGCCGTAAAGCCATTCACTAGGATGCCCAGGCCCGCCAAGCCCATCACTACGGGGCCATTCACGGGGGCTGGGTTGCGTAGGTGGTCAATTGTATCCCAGAGAATAAAGCCTAGAGCCAAGTACAACAGCGCCGCATTTAGCAAGGCCGCCTGTATGGTAGCACCTTTGTACCCATACGTGTAGCGCTCAGTAGCTCGGCGCTTAGCCAGCAGCGAGGCACCCCAGGCTAGCGCCAAACTCAGCACGTCGGAAAGGTTATGGCCCGCATCGGAAAGTAGGGCCGAGGAGTTCGCCCACAGTCCGCCTGCTACCTCGCCCGTCACGAAGAGGAGGTTTAGCGCAATGCCCCAGGTAAAGGCCTGACTAAAATTGCCATCGGCCGGCGGGCCATGATGGTGGTGCCCGTGGTCGTGTCCGTGGTGGTCGTGTGGCATGGCAAAAAAGATTTCAGGCGGTAGCGTATGCTAGCAAACCGACTAAGTGACAAGGAGCGTTCCGCAAGCCAGCCGGAATAACTACCCGGAAGTTACTTAAAGCGTACTGGTACTACCAGCTTGATACTCATGGTCCGCCCCATGTTGAAAACGCCCGCGCGGCCCGTGACTGGGTTGACAGCAGTGTACTTTAACCGGCTGAGATGGTTTTGGTAGCCTACATCAAAAATGTTGTTGACGGCCAGGTACATCGAAAACAGGGTTCTATCGGTGCTGGTCACGATATCGGTACCTAAGCCAGCATTTACCAGGGTGTAGCTCGGGGTGCGGGTTTCCGTATCGAAGGCAGAGAAGATGCGGTTCTGGGCGAAATTGTGCTCCACGGTGGTGCGGGCGTACAAATTGTGCAGGCGGGAGTTGCCCACCTTGCGGAAGTTTACGCGCAGCTCCGATTGAAGGCGGTCGGCGGGGATGAAAGGTAGGTACTCCTGCCCTTCGGGCTGGTCGTACTCAATGGCGCGCACCATCGAGAAGGAGTTCTCAAAGTGCAGCCAGTCGAGTGGGTGAGGGTGCAAGTCTACGCTTACTTCACCACCAGCCAAGCGCGCATCACCTTGCCCGTAGCGAAATACCCGGTCGCCCTCGGTGCTAAGCGAATCGGTGCCATTAGCAGCGGCAATGCGGCGGGGGAAGATGTAGTTGCTGATGCGGTTGCGGAATACATCGGCAGAAAAGCTCACGTGGTCGGAGGTGAAAGCCAAACCGGCATCAAGCTGAAAGCTGGTTTCGGGCCGCAGGTTGGGCTCGCCAATCTCGTAACGGGTAGTGCCCTCATGAATACCATTGGAGCCCAGTTCTGCAATATTGGGAGCCCGGAACCCGCGGGCTACATTGGCCTTAATCAGCCACTTGTCGCTGAAGTTGTAAGCGCCACCTACGCTACCACTCACGTTGCGGAAGGTACTCCGAAAGCCTGAGAACTTTTCCTCGCCCTGCCCAGCCGGTACGGGCTGCTCATCGGCATCCAAATACAGGGCGTCGGCATTAATGCGGCGCAGGTCGTAGCGTAAGCCGCCGCTTAGGTCTAGCTTGCCGAAGCTCTTTTTCGTGACGCCAAACACCCCGCCATCCCAAAGCCGGTACGCGGGAATCAGGAATTCCACGCCTTTGTTCTGGTTTTCTTGCTGCATGCCGCTTACGCCCACCGTGGTATTCCAGCCGTTCATCTCGGGCAAGAACCAGCGCAAGGCATAGTCTACGGTGCGAAGCTGGAAGAACAACGACCTCTCGTAGTAGTCCATTGGGTTGCCAAATTCACGGCGCAGGTTCTGCTGCCACCCCACATTCAGCGTCAGGCGATGCTGCCCCAGAATGAAGTTGTTGTCGGTGCCAATGCGCAGGTGGTTGATTTGCTGGCGCGGTACATCCAGTCCATAGCCGGAAAAGCCGCGGCCCGTTACTACCTGGGTTTCGCCGAGGCTATTGGTGCGCAGAAACTGTCCCGATAAGGAGTCTCGCTCGCCCTCAATGAGCCCCAAAATTTGGTTGAAGCTATTGAAGGTGAGATGAGAGTAGCCCCAACTCTTGTTGAGACCTACGTAGCCGCTGGCGTTCAGCTCCCGAAAGCCGGAGTTGTACACGCGGCCATCGTAGCGGTTGCGGTAGTCGGCGGCTACTTTGCCCGAGCCCCGCGCCATCCAGTTGAAGCCATTCAGGTTGCCGGCGTTCATAACGG
This sequence comes from Hymenobacter mucosus, assembly GCF_900188255.1. GTDB lineage: Bacteria > Bacteroidota > Bacteroidia > Cytophagales > Hymenobacteraceae > Hymenobacter > Hymenobacter mucosus. Next base: position 239,288 of record NZ_FZNS01000006.1, read on the forward strand.
AGTAGCCCTGCTGGTAGTTGTTGGTTTGGTAGTTACCCGTCACCGATCCTAGAATGCGGCCGTCTTCCACGGGCTCGGGCGGTAGGAAGTTGATAACGCCCGCCAGCCCATCGGACCCATACAGCAAGGAACCAGGGCCTTTGATTATCTCGGCCCGGTCGATGCTAAACTCGTCAATCTCTATTCCGTGCTCGTCGCCCCACTGCTGGCCTTCCTGCTTCGCCCCGTTGTTGAGGGTAATCACGCGGTTCGAACTCAGGCCCCGAATCACCGGCTTGCTGATGGCCGCACCAGTAGTAATCTGGTTGAGGCCGGGGGTGTGCGCAATGGCATCAATGGCGTTGGTGGCTGCCGTTTGGCGGAGACGCGTTTGGTCTACCACGCTGGTTGGGATAGGGGAGCGGCGCATTTCCGTGCTAGCCGATACCCCTGTTACTACCACCTGGCCAATCTCGGTAGCAGCCGGTGTGAGGGCTACTTCCAGGGGCTGCCCTAAGCTAGTATCTACAGTGCGTACCACGGTAGTATAACCCAGAAACCGCACTTGCACCAAAAAGCGCCCCTTGGGTAAATTAGCGAAGCAGAAGTTGCCGCTGGCATCCGTTGTGGTAGCCTGCCGCAAATCGGGAAATACCACGGTAGCCCCGGGCAAGGTCTCACCGGTGGCCGCATCCGCCACGCGTCCCGTAACGGGCGCTACAGCCGTGGCGGTCCGGGTGGAGCGGGCTGGGGTGGTAGGGGCAGTTTGAGCAAAGGTGCCTCCTGTGAGCAGGAGCAGGCTAGTAGAGAGGAGAAGTCGGGGCATAGAAGCAAAGTACGGAGAAGCCAATGAACGGCTGGTAAGGGAAAAAGGCTGCATGTATGGCTACAACGAAAGAAAACACCGACCAGTGGCCGGTGTCTTCCTGGAGAATCTCCACAACCAAACAGGGAGAAAGTAAGTGGAAGGGCCGTTTGCAGCCAGCCCCTCCGAATGCAGTAAATGGTGCCGGAAGTGGACTAATACTTGCCTAGGCTGCCCGGCACCTTGGCGCTAGCGCACTAGCGTTGGGAACGTTACTTCGGCGTCGGTGCTGCCAGGGGTAGCGGTGCCGTCTTTGGTTTCGGGCTGGTGACGTAGCGTAATTTTTAGGGAGCCCGTGGTGCCGGTAGCATTAGCGGCTCCCGTTACCGCGGTGCTTGACAAGCCAATGGGGAGGTTATTCTTATCCTTGTCAGTAGCCGTGATGGTGAGGTTGACGCCCGTAGGCGAGAAGACGAACAAGTGCTCATCACCTTCTTCTAGAATCTCGGCACTTGTGTTTTCTGCCGGTGTTTTGGTTTCATCCAGAAGAGCCAGGGAACCGGTGTAGGTAGTGTTTGGCGCCAACACCAGCGTAGCCGGCGTAATGGTGCCCGCCACACCACCGTCGCCGTCGGGGTCGCGGTACTGAATAGAAAGCGGCGTGCCTCCGCCCTGAGGCGTGAGGGTATAAGTTACGGTCGTAATCTGCTCGTTATCGTCGTCGGGCGTGGGGTCATCGTTGTCGTCCTTACAGGCCGTAAACAGAGCAGAAGAAGCCAGCAGGGCTAGAAAGGCAGGACGGAAAAGGAAGTTGGACATGGTAGATGAGGTATGGAGTTTGAAAAGGAATGGTGACAAAATCAGGTCAGTGTTTTAGTGGCTGGCCCCGCCAAATTCCAGCGGTATGCGCACGCGCAGTGTCACGTTGCGGCCCATCTCGTCGGCGAAATAGCGGTAGCGGTTTAGGTAGTCGCGGTAGCGTTGGGTAAGAAGGTTGCTACCCGCCACACTCACCTCTAGGGGTAGGCGCCCCCAGTGCACGGTAGCGCCCGTTTCTAGCCCCAGCAAGGCGTAGCCAGCAGGGGGGAGGGCATAGTCCTTGCTGGCATAATCGGCGGGCACGCGCGTTTGGCGCGCCACGGCGTAGCCCGTCAGGTGCACGTACCGCTGCGTAAGACGTGGGCTTGCTGCCTCTGGCGCCTCATAGCGCACCGAAAGCTCTGCGCGGTCGGCGGGCATGTATACTTGCCATTGGTCAGCTTTCGTGTCTCGGCCCCGCACCACGGTGGCCTTGCCCGCTAAAGTCCAGTGTGGCGTTAGCCCGTAGGTCGCGCCCAGGTCGAGGCCGCGCAACGTAGCGTTGGTTTGGAAATACTGCCAGCTGATAAGCGTGCCCCGAATGTTGATGACGGGTGGTAGGATAGGCTGCTGGTAAATGAAGCCCTGAATACTGGTCTGATAGACCGTTAGCTCCCCGTTGAAACGCGGATTATCGTGCCAAGTAGCGGTTAGGGCAGTATGGTAGGCCGTTTCGGGGTGTAGTGCTCCGTTGCCCGGCACAAGGTCATAGCCTAGTTCGTACTGCGCATTGTGTACTCCGTCGCTAAACCGCTCATTGACGGCTGGGGCACGCTGGGTGAGGCTCGTGGTGAGACTGAGGCTGAGGTGAGGGGTAGCATCGTAGATTGCACCCAGTGAAGCGGCGGGTGTGAGGTAGGTGAACTGTTGGCGGTCCACGTAGAAGACGCTTACTGAGTCGCGCAGTTCGCGTGCAGCACGGCGGGTGGCGAGGTAGCGGTAGTCGGCCCGTACGCCGGCCTCTACCTGCCACTTCTGCTTCTGCCAGCGCTCTATAGCAAAGGCCCCGCCTACCGTGTTGTTGTAGTAAGGAATAAAGCCTTTGGTGCCGCTGGCGTAGCGGTTTGCTTGGTAGGTGCCCGCCAAGCCTACGCTACCGCTAAAGTGGCCCAAGGGCTTGTGCTCCCACAGCAGTTCGCCGGTAGTTGTGCGATTCGTGTAGCTGAGTGCCGGCCGGTTGCGCGCCGCGCGGTCGTCGTTGCGAGCATCATACAAGTCATATTCATTGCGGTAGTCAACCTGCTGAGCCACCGTAGCCTGTAGGCGCCCTATGCTCCCAGTTTTCACAAACCCCGTTGCTTTCAGCAGATCGTGCCGAACCTGCTGGTATGCCCGGTTGATGTCGTAGTTGAAGGAAGTCGTTTCCAGCGGCCTTTGTCGGGCAATGGCGGCGTACAAGTCGGTAGGGCTTTCGGCATGAGCAGCGGGCAGAATACCCAGCTTCGTGCTGAAACGGCTATAAAAAACCTCGACCCCATATGTGTCCTTGTGCCAGCCTAGCGCCCCTGAGAAGTCGTACTCGGAAAAGCCTGAATTCTTGAGGTAGTAGCCCGGCGCCCGCATAGTACCTGCTCGTTTGGCCGTGCCTTGGGCGCGCCAACTCAGGGCGGGCAGGCGGCGCAGGTTGCCTTCTACCGTACCTGAGGCCGCCCCGAGGCCATTGTTGCTCATGCCCACCAGCTGTAGCTCGCCCCCCGTTCCTACTGAGTCGCGCAAGGGCTTGGGTTCTACCAGTACTACGCCCCCAATAGCATCGGAGCCGTACCGCACGCTGGCCGCGCCTTTCACCACCGTCAGCTGGGAAGCAATGAAAGGGTCGATTTCGGGGCCGTGCTCCTGCCCCCACTGCTGCCCTTCCTGCCGCACCCCATTGTTCAGGATGGTGACGCGGTTGGAGTGCAAGCCGTGGATCATGGGCTTGAAAATGCTGGGCCCCGTTTGAATGGCTGTTACCCCAGAAATCTTTTGCAACGCTTCGCCCAGGGCCTGCCCGCGGGTCTGCTGCAGAGCTTGGCCGCTAAGGGTAGCCGTAGGTTGTGGGCTAGGCGCCGTTACGTGCTGGCCTTGCACTACAGCTCCTTGCAGCACTATTGCATCCGGGTGCAGTTTGAAGTCGCGTACCACTGCCGCTCCTACCTGTAGTACGGCAGTTTCGGAGGCAAAACCCACAAAGGAAACCTGCACGTGGTACGTGCCTGGGCAAAGCTCAAGATGATAATGGCCATCGGCCTCGGTTTGCGTGGCTTGCTGGGTTTCCAGCACCACTACCGTCGCGCCAGCCAGCGACTCCCGACGCTCATGGTCGGAAATGCGGCCGCTTAGCGACAGGGCGCACGATGCAGACTGGGCGTTTGCTGGGGCTGCCCAGCATCCTAGTAGGAGAAGCAGCCACCATGCGCAAACAGCCCGGCCCGGTACGCCCGGAACACGGAAAAGCATAGGAAGACAAAAAGAAGCCAGATACTAGACTGGCTACCGTAGCCTCACACGCTAGTGCGCTGAATGTGAGAAAGCAACCTCTGCGACGAACAACGCAAGAGAATAGCTATGCCAAATCCTTCCGGAAGGCATGAGCCGCTACGGCAAGCCACACGGGTACTAGTGCTGGCTTGGGGGCCCGCGTAAAGCGAGCGTAGGTGCGGGTGCCGTTGCCACTGGTGCCAGCCGAGGCGTTGCAGTAGGGTGGGCATACGCAAGAACTGGAGCGGGCAACAATAGCGGAGCCGGAGTTTGGAAGGCTACGCTGTAAAAGTTGTCCGCATCGCAATGCTGGTGCTTGCTGGATAATAATGCTTTGCCCTTGGGCCAGCCTACCTGCTCCGTTGGCTCATCAGTAGTGTGCGTGTGGGCGTGCATGGCCAGAACCCACGTGTCGGGCAGCAGCACCCGCACAAAGCACAGGAGCAGCACAAGGGCCAGACGGGAACGGAGGGTACGCATTTGCAACAACGTAGCAGGTATTGGGCAAATGTATAATAAAATCTGGTTAAGTCTTATGCGTACTCGCTTTCAGTCAGAATCATAAAAGCATAATCATGCGGCAACACCTACCACATATGCACTGTCGTCCTTTGTGGCATCATCAAGCAGTCATAAGATCTTGAAGCCATGAAACATCTCACAAATCGTCTGCTCCGCCGTTTAGCCGCCGTCCTGCGGCCCACACGCCAGTCCGATAACTTGTTCGTATGACCGGTAGCGCTGTGCGGCCCTTTGGCTACCGGCCTAGCCAGTATGGGTATCGACGCTCAATGCCCTCTATTCCCAAGGAAAAGGCCCTAACTGCCTCCTTCCCGCTACCTGTCGTTTCAAAGCAGGAAAAACTAGCGGCGTAAAAGCCTTCAAGCAACAAAATGGCGTGTCTAACGAGGTTCTAGCCGGAACGAACGAATTTCGCCCCCGTGAGTGTATGGGTAATCTAGGTTTGCGGTGCTTACTAGCTAGATGGCTAGCCTATTGTGCACCGCGTTATGATTCACATTCACGATTCTCTCTATTTACAAGTTTCCTCTCCGCTACACTTACTACGCTGGGAGTGGCACGATCTACTTTCCTACGACCGTTTCCGGGCCGCTTTCAAGGAGCTGCTGGTACTATCTAATAATTATCATATCACGAATTGGCTAGCCGACCTGAGCACAATGCCGCTGGTGGGAACTGATGAGCAGGCATGGCTCAGCGACGAGTGGCTTCCCGAATTTGCTCGCCTGTCGATACAGCACTTGGCAATAATTCAGCCGCCTACTATGCACAATCAGCTCGTTATCGAGAGTGTGCTTAGTGACGGCCGCCGTTGCAACAATGCCGACGTGCAATTCTTCTCCGATATTCCATCGGCCCTAGACTGGCTGACTTCTTCCTCTAGTGTGGCTACGCAGCTTGAGCAGGAGTGGCTTGCCAATACGCGGATGATTCGCTCACCGAGTCTTTTGTCGCGCATGTGGATATAAGCCGCCCTATTAAGTAGCTGCCTGCGCTGACAAGCTGACAGCCAATATGGACTTGGAATATGGTTTGAAACGGAAAACAAAGCGAGGCTGGCCGGGCCACCGGCTGGCAGACTGTCTGGTTTTTTGTTTTAACCCCTCTTTTCTACAGCGTTATGCAAGAGAAAGGTAGCATCTCGATTCATACCGAGAATATCTTCCCCATCATCAAGAAGTTCCTGTATTCCGACCACGAAATCTTCCTCCGGGAATTGGTGTCGAATGCCGTGGACGCCACCCAAAAGCTGAAAAGCTTGGCCCAGTTGGGCGAGTTTAAGGGTGAGCTGGGGGACCTGAAAGTAAAGGTGAGCGTGGACAAGGAAGCCCGTACCATCACCATTGCAGACCGTGGCCTAGGCATGACGGGCGAAGAAATCAAGAAGTATATCAACCAGATTGCCTTCTCTGGTGCTTCTGAGTTCGTTGAGAAGTATAAAGAGAAAGATGCCGCTGCCAAAGACCAGATTATCGGTCAGTTTGGCCTGGGCTTCTATTCTGCTTTCATGGTAGCCAAAGAGGTAGAAATCTTCTCTAAGAGCCACAAAGAAGGCACCGAGGCGGCGCACTGGGTATGCGACGGCTCGACCGAGTTTAGCTTAGAAACCACTGAAAAGGCTGAACGTGGTACCGATGTAGTATTGCACGTAGCAGAGGATTCGGACGAGTTTCTAGAAGCTGCCCGCTTGCGGGGTATCCTGAACAAATACTGCAAGTTCCTCCCCATCGAGATTGAGTTTGAGGGTGAGGTAATAAATCAGACGGCTCCCATCTGGACCAAGCAGCCTTCGGAACTGACCGACGAAGATTACACCAAGTTTTACCAGGAGCTGTACCCCTTCTCGGAAGCGCCTCTGTTTTGGATTCACCTCAACGTAGATTATCCCTTCAATCTGACGGGTATTCTCTACTTCCCGAAGGTGAAAGACGAGCTGCAGTTCCAGCGCAACAAGATTCAACTTTACTCGCGTCAGGTGTTCATCACTGATGAAGTGAAGGATGTGGTGCCCGAGTTCCTGATGCTGCTGCACGGCGTTATCGACTCGCCGGACATCCCATTGAACGTGTCGCGTAGCTTCCTGCAAGCTGATGCTGCCGTGAAGAAAATCAACACTTACATCACCAAAAAAGTAGCCGATAAGCTAGCAGAACTGTACCGTAAGGACCGCACTGGCTTTGAGGAGAAGTGGTCGGATATTGGGCTGTTCGTGAAGTATGGCATGCTTTCCGATGAGAAGTTCTACGAGAAAGCCAAGGACTTTGCGTTGGTTCAGAACGTAGCCGGTAAGTTTTTCACTCTGTCGGAGTACCAAGAGTTCGTTCAGGCCAATCAGAAAGACAAGAACGATCAAACCGTAGTGCTTTATACCACCGACTCAGAAGCGCAGCACGCATTTGTGCAAGCTGCCCAGGAGCGGGGCTATGATGTGCTTAAGCTTGATGGCCCGCTAGATGCGCACTTCATTGGTCAGCTAGAGCAGAAGTTAGAGAAGGTGTCGTTCAAGCGCGTAGATGCCGATACCGTTGGTAAGCTCATCGAGAAAGAGGAGCAGACCGAGAGCGTACTAAGCGACGACGACAAAACACGTCTGCAGGACTTGTATAAGCAAGCCATCAGCAACGAGCAGATGCAGGTACAAGTTGAAGCCCTCTCCCCTCAAGATGCTCCCGTCATTATTACGTTGCCAGAATTCATGCGCCGCATGAAGGATATGCAGCGTGCGGGCGGTGGTGGTGGCATGCAGATGTTTGGCTCCTTACCAGATAGCTACACCGTCAGTGTAAATGCTAATCACCCGATAGCACAACGCATCTTGCAGGCTGAAGGAGAAGCAGGCAATAAGCTAGCACGTCAAGCATTTGATTTGGCTTTGCTAGCCCAAGGCATGTTGAAAGGAGAGGCCTTAACCGCCTTTGTGAAGCGCAGCGCTGACTTATTAGCTGCTGAATAGTCTTAGAAAGTCTTAAGAGTTTTAAGCAGTACAAAACCCCTAGCTATTTTGGTAGCTAGGGGTTTTGTTTTTCTAGGCTCCTGGGTTTGGATAGTCTGTAACTTGTGGCGTCGCTACAGCAGACAGCTTTCCTACCACTTTCTTTAAATATGTTCGAGCACTTATCGTATTCTGGGAGCCTACGAAAAACTATTGTCTGGTCTGGTGTAGTGATCTATATCGTGCTGGCAGTGCTAGCAATAGTGTTTTATAAGGAGAGAGTAGCATTTGTAGACTTGTCATTTCACTTGTTTACTATTCTGCAAGAAGATACCCTTACAATTCAGAACTACCGGTTTGGGGCAGCTATAACACAGCTAGTGCCGTTGCTGGGCGGCCGATTAGGGCTGAGCTTACATACTGTTACAATTCTCTATTCATTGGCATTTGTGGGATGGTACGCGTCCGTGTTTGCCTTTTGTGTATGGGGCGCACGTGCTGTGCGCTGGGGAACTGTAGTAGTGCTACTGAGCACCCTAATGGTGACTCACACTTTTTACTGGGCGCAGTCTGAATTGCAGCAAGGACTGGTGTTTATGGTGCTGTTCCTAGCGGTTTACCAACGGTGGCTGGTAGTAAAATGGCCCGGTTGGGGAGTACCAGCCCTGAGCATAGGTTTGTTTACCTTATGCTTTTTTCATCCGACCCTGTTCATTCCCTTTAGCTTCTGCTGTCTATTCTTTGTATTGCGTAATAGGGATAGTTATACTAGTTACTTGTGGTTGTTGGGAGCAATGCTGGCTCTAACATATATCAAAAACAAAGTATTTCATACGCCTTACGATATCGATAATATCAAGCGTACAGATAAGCTATTCAGCTTATTTCCAAACTATTTCAACACGTATGCATTCCAGAGATTTCTTAACTGGCTAGTATACGATTACTATTTGCTCTCACTAGGGCTTATACTAGTAATAGCCCACTATGCTTGGCAAAAGCAGTGGCTAAGAATGGCGTTATCTGGCGGCGCCTTTCTTGCATATGCAGTACTAGTTACTGGCTCTTATTCTGAAGGGCAGGAGCCACAGTTTTACATGGAAAATCTGTTGCTGCCCTTGGCCGTATTTGTGGCAGTCCCTTTAGCATTTGATGTATTGCCTAGCCTGCCAGCACGATGGGCAGCAGGTATGGTAGTAATAGTCCTGACGCTTCGACTGTTGAGCATTGGGTTTGCCCACGTTCCTTACAGTAACCGAGTAGCTTGGGCCCAACGTCTATTGCATCACACCGAGAATCTTCCCAATCGTAAACTGCTGTTACCAGAGCAAGGGGTACCCATGGATACAGTAATGATGACCTGGGCCACACCTTACGAATTTTGGCTTCTCTCCTCTTTAGAAGAACCTCAACAGGCGCGCTCTATCTGCATAAGCTCGAACCCTGACGAGAAGATGTCTTTCTTGAATAAGCCCCAGTCCTTCCTTGCTACCTGGGGCCTATTCGACTACAGTCAACTGCCAGCGCGTTACTTTCCCTTTCCTACAACTGATACTACTAGTTACAAGCGTACTACATATGCCGAGCTAATGCCCTCGGGGGGACCAGTGTACCGCTGGTAGACAGACCGCCATGCCGGCCATGAGCACCAAATCCATCTATCTTTACGTTTGATGCTGCGAACTCTGCCTGCTAAGTTTATGCGCTTGTTTCATCCGCACGTTTTTCTCCTGTCGCTACTCCTGCTACTCGCTGCGGCTTGCTCTAAAAAAACTGTTTCATTTAATAGTAAGCCTGAGTCAGTCGGCGTGAAGCTAAGTGCCGATACCTTGGCTTCCACTCAGGATACTACCAGCTCACCCTCGTTATCGGCGAAGCGTGCCAGCTTAACTAAAGAGCAGGAGCGTGCTGCCAAGGAGAAAGAAAAGGCTGCTCAACGTCAACCGAAAAAGAAGAAAAACATCTTCTTAGGGGAGCGAATTAAGAAGGCCTATGTGAAGTCGGGGGCAAAAGGTAAAAACCAGGTAATAGAAGTCTTTTATTACCTCCGCACCTTCCAGCAGCCCAATCCATTTGCCCCTGCCCGCTACGCCTACGACCCCAAAAAGCGCCGCCTGTTTAAAGCGCCGCCCGGCGAATTAGATCCAAATCAATTTAAGGTTTTGCACGGCCCGTATAAAAAGATGCAGGGTGGAAAGGTGGTAGAGACTGGGTTTTATGCCTTGGGTACGCGCCATTTACGGTGGGAAAAGCTCACGCGCGACAACATATTAGTCAGCAAGACCCATTACGAAATGGGGTTCCCGCGCGACGCGAATGTGACGTACTACGATGCGGGCCAGAAGCAAGTCAAAGAAATAATTCCGTTTGTGAATGGTAAGCTAGAAGGGGAGTATGTGCGCTACAACGAGAACGGCCAGTTAGAGTGGGACGGTCAGTTTGAGAATGGCAAACGCATTGGCACTTGGAACAGGTACTGGGGCTTCCGCAACACTCGCAACCGCCTACGTTACGAGTATGAGTACGGCGAAACAGGGTATGACCCTGAACTGGCGGAGCCTGTTCTAGTGAAAGAATACAACCGGAATGGCGTGCTTATTTATGAGAAGGATAAGCTTGACAAGCGAAACCAGCCTGATACAGCTCGGCCAGGTGCTAGAAAGTAAAGTGGCCTACTAATGCCGTACTAGTTTGAGGTTGCCACCAGGCTTAACTAGTAGAAAGCATCTTTGAAATGCTCAATGTGTAGTCCTTGCTTAGTCGTAATTAGCGCAAGAATATCAAAGCGGATATCACCGGTCCAATTCAGTTCATACTGCACTTGGTCGGCAGCTAGCCGGAAGAGCTGCTGTTTACGAGCAGTAACGAATTCTTCTGGATGCCCAAAGCGAGTAGAAGACCGAGCTTTTACCTCCACAAAAACTAACAGCTGCTCGCTGAGCCGCATAATCAGATCTACTTCAGCCCGTTGGTATCGGTAGTTGCGATGCACAACTGTGTACCCTTGTGCGAGCAGGTAGGCAAGGGCAGCTTCTTCTCCAATGTGGCCAAGAGCGTGCGAGGCAGTAGACATAGATAGAAGGAAAGAGGCTAAAATAAGCTCAGCAGTACACTGTATGAGCGAAGGTGTAACAGCGTCTTGGTGTAGTATGCTTATTGGCGGTGGGTCTAAATCTAGTACCTTTGCGTGCTTTCTGAACAAGAAATAAAAACGGCTAAATTGCTGAATGGCTGAAAGCAGTTGCCAGGCCATTTTGTGAACTATAGGCTGTTTTGTCGGTGGCAGCACCACGCAATATCTGATCCATGGATTTTCTCTCAGCTTGTGCTACGCCTACGCCTGTTACTCATAGCGTTGTTACGCCGGCAGTAACACTGGGCCAAAACCGAAAAATACAAGTTCGGCGTTTAGGGCTTGTACCCTATGAGCCTACGTGGGAGTTGCAAGAGCAATTGTTAGCCAGCACCCTAGCAATTAAAGCAAGCAATAGGGAAGCCCAGGAGGCTGACGCACCTACCCAAGGTACTCCTAACTACTTGTTGCTATGTGAGCATCCCCATGTCTACACCTTGGGTAAAAGTGGTAAGCCAGAGCACCTCTTGCTTGACGAAGCTTCATTAGCAGAGCACGGAGCAACTTTTCACCGCATCAACCGCGGTGGGGATATTACCTACCATGGACCTGGGCAGCTGGTAGGTTATCCTATCTTTGACTTAGATAATTTCTTCACTGACATTCATCGGTACTTGCGCGTGCTGGAGGAAGCAGTAATCCATACTTTAGCAGAGTATGGGTTGGCGGCAGGCCGTATTGCCGGCCTCACCGGAGTTTGGCTTGATTTTGAAGAGGGGGCGGCTAATCCGCGAAAAATCTGTGCCATGGGAGTAAAGTGTAGCCGCTGGGTTACAATGCACGGCTTTGCTCTCAATGTTAATACGGACCTGGCTTACTTCTCGCACATCGTGCCCTGTGGCATTGCTGACAAAGCAGTGACTTCACTTCAACAAGAGGTTGGCCATCCAGTAGCATTGAGTGAAGTACAAGAACGTTTGTTGCAGCATCTCACCACACTATTTGGGGCTGAGGTGCAGCCTGAGTAATCATTTTCATGAAAAAAGATATTTCCTTTAATCCCGTTCAAGGCGTATCAATAGCTATTGTACCCGACGATAGTGTTATTACGCAGGAAGGTAAAACTGGCTGGCAGGTGTATTTATTGAATACCAATGACTCTGCCCTGCAGAATGTCATCGTCAGTTCAAATGGCTACGGTACCAGTCTTGAAGATGGAGAGCCAGTTCGGACATCTACTCTCCGCCATGTACTTCTAGAGGTAGAGCCACAATCAGCAGTACCTATTGAGCCTATTGATCCAGCGTTGTTCCATCTGAACAATCAGTACTGGGTAAGCTATTATCAGGGCCAGCAAATCTTCGACAAGAAGTTCATTTTCGTGCCCGACTCTATCGTTGCTGATAGCCTATTATATATCCCCCTGCTGGACCGCAAGGGTGTGCTGCACAGTTAGTATTTCTTTTTACCCCCTGTCTCTTTGCCGAGGCATTATTTACCGTTAGCGCCGAACCGCATGAGTCACCTTGCAATTCAGTTGGGCCTGTCCTCACTTTGGGCATTTTTGGTTTCGTTATTCGCGGTGCCATCAATCATTTATATCGCCCACCTGAAAAATATGCTCGATACGCCTAACGTGCGTACTGTACACGAGTCCCTCACACCTCGTCTGGGAGGAGTAGCAGTATTTGCGGGCTTTATGTCGGCTCTTACCATCTTCGCTGACCTGAGCAACGGCATTCAGCAACTTCTAGCCGGTTGCATTGTGCTGTTCTTCGTGGGCCTGAAAGATGATTTGGTCAACATCTCGGTAGCCAAAAAATTCGTGGGCCAGTTGCTGGCTACAGGAGTCGTCATGATCATGGCAGATGTGCGTATCACGAGCTTCCAAGGCATTCTCGGCATCCACGAGTTGCCCATCGGTATTAGCTATGCCTTCACGTTTTTTGCCATTGTAGGTATTACCAATGCCATTAACCTCATTGATGGGCTAGACGGACTAGCTGGTACCATTGTGCTAATTATCGTAAGCACATTTGGTTACTATTTCTATCAGTATGGCGGGCCTAGCTTCCAGAACTATGTCTATGTATCCGTATGCGTGATTGGCGGCATGCTTGGCTTTCTACGGTACAACTTTCACAAGGCTAGCATCTTCATGGGCGATACTGGTTCGCTGGTATGTGGCTTTATTGTCTCTATCCTTGCCATTCAGTTCATTGAGATGGGCTTAAAAGTTGGTCAGCCCTTTGGTGCATCGGCACCATCTGTAGCTGCTGGTATCTTGTTTGTGCCTCTTTTTGATACCCTTCGGGTATTCATTGTGCGCATGATGGCTGGCCGTTCTCCCTTCTCGCCCGACAAAAACCACGTTCACCATCGGATTCTAGCCATGGGCTTTCAGCAAATCAGCACCGTGTTGCTTCTCGGGCTGTTGAACCTGATTGTAATTCTATTTGTGATCAACTTCTCCCAGTTGGGCAATACCATCCTGATTGCTGGCTTAGTGGCGTTTTCGTTGCTGTTGAGCGTTTTCTTGGGAGTATATCACAGCCGAACTGCCCGCCAGCGCGTGGCATCCTAATTAACGCTCCTAGGGTCTTAAACTGTGCCTATTCGTAGCTTCCTGCGCCGCATTCTGCTGCTGAGCCTGCTACTAACTCAGTCGTTGGCACAAGCCGCCGAGTACCGTCTGTTGCCGCCCGCACCACGTGGCGGCCTTACCTCTGATTGGCTGATTCACGACGAAGTTCAGAATAGGCTCGTTCTATATCTTCCCGATTATCATGCTCCGGCCCAGGCCTACTACCAGTGGCTGACCATCAGGCCCAAGAAGCCCCTTCGAATTAGCTTTACTGCGCGCCAGAAATTAAGCTTGTTTCTTGATAACCAGCTTGTGTTTACGGCGCCTCGGCCTGCTTTTTACACGGTAGATTTAGCCCAGTTATTACCTGCCAGAGCTATTGCGGGGCCGCATCTGCTGTGCGTATGGCAACCTGAAGCCATTCCTAACCTTGCCTCTTTTACTAATGCTATTACAGTACCAGTAGTAGAGAAGGGTAAGGCCAAAGGAACAGTTGTAGCAGCTCAGCCTCGTTTGCGTGGGCACCAAGGTCAGAATGTATTCTTATGCTTCTTGCTCTTGATTGGGCTAGCGTATGGCGGTTTGCGAGCTACGTATCAACCAGGTTTTGCCCGTATATATCAATTTGAAGGGTTATGGGGGCAAAGCTCTCAGGAGCAAGACTTCTTAATGAAGCCTACTATTACATGGCTCAATATTGTCTTAGTGTTACTCTTTTCCTTATCATTTGCTCTACTACTAGTAGCCATTCATACCAATATCCAGAGCATCGTAATTCTGCGGCGCTTATTTGATGTGCCTGAATCTGCCATTGTCCTACGGGTACTGTTATACACAGCCCTCGTAGCTGGCTTCGTGCTTGGCAAATACCTGTTCCTGGAGCTTATGGGGTACATCTTTGATGTGACCGACCTAGTGATGGTGCAATACCGAGAATTTATTCGCACGGTGCTGTTTATGGGGCTGTTTCTTCCACTGGTCATGTTCCTATACCTAGGACTCAATCAGCGCCTTCCTGAAACGGTACTATGGGTATCCAACGGTGTGGTTTCCTTGCTGTTGGTGGGTACTGTGCTACGGGTCGCGCGTACGCTGCACCGTAAGGGGTCACTACTGAATCTACATTTGTTTTCGTACCTTTGCGCCACAGAAGTGATTCCCTTGGTCATTCTGTTGAAGCTGATTGTTTTTACTTATTGATTCCTACTACCAGCTTTAGAGCTGGTGTTCTGCACTGCTCCTATTGCCCTAGCCTTACCATTTTTCTACCCTATGGCCGAGAGTAACGACAAACCGGGGACGGGCCGTCACGCCAAGCGCATCTCCAGCATTCTTGTCACCCAGCCGAAGCCCACCAATGACGTATCTCCTTATTTCGCCATTGCCGAGAAATACGGCATCAAGGTTGACTTTCGGGAGTTCATTGATGTGCAGCCGGTTTCCTACAAGGATTTTCGTAAAGAGAAAGTAAATATTCTCGAGCACACTGCCGTCATCTTTACTAGCCGCAATGCAGTAGACCATTTCTTCCGCATTTGCCAAGAAGCGAAGATTGAGATGCCTGCAGAAATGAAGTATTTCTGTATCTCTGAGCAGACGGCTAACTACCTGCAGAAATACATTGTGCTACGTAAGCGTAAGCTATTCGTGGGTCAGCGGACAGCAGTAGATCTGTTCGAGGTGATAAAAAAGCACAAAAGCGAAAAGTTCTTGTATCCGTGCTCTGACATTCGGAAGGATGATATTCCCGAGTACATGCGAGCAAACGGCTTTAAGTTTACGGAAGCTGTTATTTACCGTACCGTTGCTAGTGACCTGTCAGACCTCTCCGATGTGAAGTATGATTGCATCGCTTTCTTCAGCCCCTCAGGTATTAGCTCGCTTTTCATCAATTTTCCTGATTTTGAGCAAAACAATACTCGTATTGCTGCTTTCGGACCGACTACAGCAAAGGCTGTTCGGGATGCAGGGCTAGAGTTAGATATTGAAGCGCCCCACCCAAACGCTCCCTCTATGACAGGAGCTATTGAAGCTTATATCCGACACCATCACGGGACGGATGCTGGCAAAGAAAAAACCAAGAACGGTAAGCAAAGCGCCTGATTCTAAACGCGGTGAAGTCGGTAAAAGGGCTTCACCGCGCGTTTTTACGCTGAGGTTTGTTGCAGCCCGTTTTTTAGCTACATTTGAAAAGACCATGTTTCTCAAATGTGCGCCTGTAACTGACCCAAAGTCAGCCGCTTCTATGAATAAAATATTACTTTCTACTCTGCTGTTGTCGGCGGTAGCAGGATCTGCTATGGCCCAACAGCAGCCCCAGTTTAGTCATTATGGCTTCAATGGGATGTATCTAAACCCTGCTTATGCCGGCATCAAGGGCCAAGGGGAAATTACAGCTATAGGTCGTTCTCAGTACTATGGCTATGATGGCACATTCGATAGTGGCGGCTCTCCTCAAACCCTGTCCTTAACAGCTTCTCTACCTGTTGCCGCTATTGGAGGAGGCCTCGGCATCGGTGTATATCGCGACAAGATTGCTCAATTGGGCACCACGAATGCCCAGCTTTCTTACTCAAAGCATTTCAAGGTGGGGGAGGGGCGCCTAGGTATCGGCGTCCAGGGTGTGCTGAATAATATTCACCAGGGTACTTATCGTGCTAATGATGAGGACGACGTTAAAGTACCACGAGAAGGGTCTGATCAAAAGTTTGACGTAGGGGCTGGAGCGTGGTATGAATCAGATCAATTATATGTTGGTCTAAGTGTGAATAATCTCCTGCGCTCTTCGTATAAGTTCAATAGCCAGGTAGCCGGAGGAAGGACAGCAGAGTATATCAATGAAAATCACGCCTATCTGACGGCTGGTTACAATATCGAAGCTTCTTCTTCCGTTGTCATAACACCTACCGTGCTGGTGAAAATGGTGATGCCTGGAAAGTTTGGGGACAGCAATAAGTTTACGTTCAAAAACAACTCCTACGAGCTTGGCGCACGTGCTACATTCAACGACCGTTTTTGGGGTGGCATTGGTTATCGCTACGACGAGTCGTTCACTGGCATGGCTGGCCTGAGTTTTGCTAAGGATAACGCAATGCGCGTGGGATTGGCTTATGACTTAGTTGCATTTAACCAAGATGCACGCGCGCTCAGCTCGTTCGAGTTGATGCTCTCCTATCGCCTACCCAAACCGGGTATGGCCGTACGCCCGGCAATTCGCACTCCACGTTACAGCTTCTAGTAATTAGAGGCTTTAAGTGAGCTAATCCGGCATTCTGATACTGTGTTGAATGCGAATTACAGATTGCACGTACTAACTCGTTGCTTTCCATCGTTTAACTAACCCTACAGCTGGTTCGTAGACAATCGGAAAGCATTGAGCGATAGGCTTGCGTACGAACGTTCGAATAGCTAGATTTGCAGACTCATAGAATTGTAATCTAAGGGTATCGCCGCCTGAACAGTCTTTTTCTTCCTCACATGAACAAGTTTCTCTATTTGCCTCTCGTTGCGTTTTCTACGCTCTTGCTGGGAGGCTGTGGTTTCGGCAAAGGACCGCAAGGCGACCTGGTCGGGGCAGAAGATCGTCCTGAGTTTAATCCTCAGGAGGTCCCCTTCGGCATGGTGCCTTGCCCTGGCGGCACTTTCCACATGGGCCAGACTGACCAAGATATCTCAGCCTCCATGGTCAACATGAACAAGCAGGTTACCATCGCCGGCTTCTACATGGACGAAACAGAAATCACCAACAATGAATACCGTCAATTCATGAATGCCATTCGGCAGGATTCTATTGATGTGTTAGGTGAAGAATACGTAATGACAGAGCTCTACCCTGATACTACCGTTTGGGTACGCGACTTCACTTACCACATGGGGGATCCTCTCATGGAGTACTATTATACCCACCCGGCTTTCGATGATTATCCGGTAGTAGGAGTGGATTGGTTTGCGGCTAAGTATTTCTGCAACTGGCGCACCAAGAACAAGAATGCTGCTAACGAAGAAGCTGGTTTAGCGCCAACACCAAACTTCCGTCTGCCTTCCGAAGCTGAATGGGAGTATGCCGCTCGTGGTGGCCGTGACTTAGCTACGTACCCCTGGGGTGGCCCCTACCTGCGTAATTCGAAGGGCTGCATGCTGGCCAACTTTAAGCCCGGCCGTGGTGATTACGCTTCGGATGGCTATGCTTACACTTCTCCAGTAGGTGCCTTCTTCCCGAACGATTTCGGTCTGTATGACATGTCAGGCAACGTATCGGAATGGTGCGACGATGCTTACATGGAAGCTTCCGTGCCAGTAGTATGGGATATGAACCCGACTAACCCCGACGACAACGAGCCCCGCAAAGTAGTGCGTGGTGGTTCTTGGAAGGACATTGCGTACTTCCTGGAAACCGGCACCCGCAACTTTGAATATCAGGACTCAGCCCGCTCCTACATTGGTTTCCGCACTGCCATGATTCAAATTGGCATGGGCACCAATAGCAGCCTGAACTAAGCCTACGCCTACTGCACTGATTATTTCTAATTCCCCAATCTGCGTTTCTTTTTCGCTTTTCATTAATCAAAACCTCTTCTTTTCAACAATCAAATCACATGGCAGCAAAAGGCGGTAATTTTTTCTTCGACAAAGTGATGCCAATGATTTATGGCATCGGTGCTGCAGTCGTAATTGTCGGAGCACTATTTAAAATTCAGCACTGGAAGGGGGCTGACATTATGTTGATCGTTGGTTTGGGGACTGAGGCTCTAATCTTCTTGTTCAGCGCATTTCAGCCCACGGAGAAATCCCCTGATTGGTCGCTGGTATATCCGGAATTAAGCGAAGGCTATGACCCCTCGACTGGCAGCTCCAGCTTCCGTAACAATGCTATTGACAATGGCGGCACGGGCTTGACCCGTAAGCTGGACGATATGCTGAAGGATGCTAACGTAACCCCAGAAGCAATTAGCTCCTTGGGCCAGGGCTTGAACCGTTTGAGCGCTACTACTCAGCAGCTATCTACGCTTGGTGATGCTACAAGCGCTACTGATGAGTACACCACGAAGGTTCGTTCGGCCGCTCAGTCGCTTGAGCGCATCAACGAAGCCTACGCTAACACCGCTCAGGCTATGACGGCTATGGCTGATGCCACGTCTGACGCAAAAGAATATCACCTGCAGGTGCAAAACGTGACCAAAAACTTGGGCGCTCTGAATGCAGTGTATGAGATGGAACTTCAGGATGCCAACACGCACTTGAAGTCTATGAATAAGTTCTATGGCACGCTGTCGCAGGCAATGGAAAACCTAACAGAAGCCGGTAAGGAGACTGAGCAGTTCAAGCAGGAAGTAACTAGCCTGACCACGAACTTGAGCTCGCTCAACCGTGTGTATGGTAACATGCTGAACGCTATGCGTGCTACTAGCTAATCTGCTAGTTATCCTAACGATTCAGAATCAGTTCCACCCCAGTATAGATAGGTAGACACGATGGCGGGAGGTAAAGAGACTCCGCGGCAGAAGATGATCGGGATGATGTACTTGGTACTCACCGCTCTTCTGGCCCTTCAAGTAAACTCAGCAATTCTGCTAAAATTTAAATTCCTGGACGACAGCTTGCTCGGTATCAACGATAAGACGTCGGTATCGAACGATAACACAGTTAAAAGCATACAGTCCAAAGTAGAGCAAGCTCACAACCAGAAAGGCGACTTAGCCGTCCTGGAGCAGAGCAATGCAATCCGGACGCGCACTAAGCAGATGATTGATTATCTGCGCGGAGTACGTGACCGACTCGTAACTGCTACTGAGAACACCAAAGGCAAGAACGAGTACAAGAACATGAGCGCCGAAGACAAAGTGGCTATTACCATGATCGGTGGTAAAAAGGACGGCGCTGCTTACGAAATGAAGGACAAGCTCAATGAGTATTCTTCGTTCATTAAGCAATACGTACCGAATGCTGCTCCGTTGGCTTTAGATGCTAAAGAAGATCCAATGGTGACAGAGCCGGAGCAGAAGAGCAAGAACTTTGCTGAAATCAACTTCGAGAATACTCCCTTGGTAGCTGCGTTGGCAGTGCTTTCGCAAAAAGAGGCTGAGGTACTGAAGTACGAATCTGATGCTCTGGGTGTATTGGCCTCTAAAGTTGGTGCTAAGAATATCATCTTCGATAAGATTGGTGCTTTCGCCAGTGCTGAATCAAATACGGTAGCTGCTGGTACTAAGTACAAAGCGGAGTTGTTTTTGACTGCTTCAGCTTCGGGTTTGAACCCTTCGATGACTTTGAATGGCTCACCTCTGTCAGTAGGCCCGGATGGCAAAGGCAAGGTAGAATTCACTGCTCGTCCAGGTTCATTTGACCAAGCTGGTAATGCTAAGGCTCAATGGACTGGCACGATCCGCTTCAAGCAAGGTGGCCGCGATACGACTTTTAAAGTAACGGTGCCTTATACAGTCACTAAGCCAGTGATGCAGATTCAATCTGCCTCGGTGCAAGCTTTGTACTTCCGTTGCGGTAACAAGTTGAGCGTACAAGTACCTGCGTTGGGTGCACAGTATGAGCCTAGCTTCTCGGCCTCCGGTGCCTCTACTATCAAAGGTTCGGCTAAGGGCGAGGTAACGCTAGTGCCAAACTCGAAAGAGGTGACCCTAAGCGTAAGCAGTGGTGGTAACCCCATCGGTTCGCAAACTTTCCAAGTTCGTCCGATTCCTAAGCCAGAGATTAAATGCATCGTAGGTGGTCGTGAGGCTAATGAAAAGCAAGGGACTCCAGTTACAGCTGTGCGCAACATGCAGTTGCGTGCTGTAGCAGACGCTGGTTTTTCGACCTTCCTGCCCGATGATGCTCGTTTCCGCGTTGCTCGCTACGAGGTTATTTTGGTGCGTGGCAAACGCCCAGCAATGGCTCCTATTACTGTAAACGGTCCAACTGTTGATCTGAGCAGCATCGTAAACTCAGCCCGTGAAGGTGACCGTCTGTACATTGAAGTGAAGCAGGTACAGCGTCAAAACTTCCAGGGTAACGTTGAAGAGGTGAACGTGTCGAAGACGTTCAATATTCCGCTGATATAATACGTTACTCTTCTGAACTAACCGCCGCGCTTTTTTGATTACTTCGGTATGAACAAATTCCTCTCCTTCGCCGCTCTGACGGCCGGCCTGATGCTGTCGGTGGCAGCCTCGGCTCAGGAACAAGCTACCACCGCGAGCAGCAACGGCTCGTACCGCCCGATTCCTAATTCGGACATCATGTTCCGGAAGACGATTTGGCGCGCGATTGATCTACGCGAGAAGCAGAACAAGCCAATGTTCGCGGAGCAGAGAGAAATCAGCCGTGTAATTATCGAAGCGGTGAAGCGTGGAGAGTTGCAAGCATACAAAAACGATTCGTTGACTTCGACCTTCTCTTCGAAGGAAGTGATGTCGAATATGTCGTATGCTGAAGCCAGCGCAGGCCTTAGTGACGAAGAACGTGCGGCCGGTTTCTCGGAGGACACGGGCGATGATTGGGGTACACCAGCTCCTCGTAATCGTAACGGTCGTTCGGCTGCTGCCCCGCGTCAGCCTGCTGCTCCTGTAGCTAACGAGTATCGCTATAAGGACCTCTACCAGATGGAGATGAAGGAGGATATGATCTTTGACAAAAAACGGTCACGGATGTATCATGATATCAAAGCCATTACGCTATTGGTTCCTTCTACACTGTCTGCTAACACCTCCGGTATCGAGAAGGTAATTGGCACGTTTAAGTACAGTGACCTAGTGAAGGTGTTCCGCAACAATCCGGACAAGGCCATTTGGTTTAATCCGCAGAATGATGCCCAACACAAGAACTTGGCAGATGCTTTCGAATTGTGGTTGTTCAACTCGTACATCGTGAAGGTTTCCAACCCGAATGATTCGCGTCTCGATGAAATCTATGGTGGTCAGCAGCAGGGTATTCTTGCTTCGCAGCAGGCAGCCGCTGATCTTATCGAGTATGAATACAACCTGTGGAGCTTCTAAGCGGTAGTACCGTTTAATTACTTTGCAAAAAAGGCCTTGTCATAACGACAAGGCCTTTTTTGTCTTATATCTTGCCATCTCGTACATCAACGGGCCACAATAATATTGTGGTGTTAGTATGCTTGAAAAGAGAGTTTGTAGACCTTTGGCAAGGTGCCAAGTAGGTATCGTTTCATAGCTCAGGTGGTAGCTTACCATCTGGCTGGCATAGTAGGCTGATTACAACTTCACGAACCTTTGTTTATTCCATGGACGCACAAGACAAGAAACAGCTAGATTCGGCCGACAAAGTAGCTCCTGCAACACTGCAGTTAGGCAAGTACCAAAGTGCCATCAACGCCAAACTTCAGGAATTTGATGCAAGAGACTTTACGAAAGGCTTTTGGCAGAAAGAAGCTTCGCTGTGGGTGCAAGATGAGGCCGCGCAGCAAAGCGTACGTAGCTTTATGGGGTGGTTGCGAGTAGCTGAAACGATGGTGGCCGCTGTGCCTGAAATCGAACAGTTCGCGCAGGAAGTGAATGCGGCAGGGTTCAAGCACGTAGTCGTAATGGGCATGGGTGGTAGCACCATGGCTCCTATCGTATTTGAAAAGTCATTCCCGCAGGGTGAAGGTGGGCTTCCCATGTCCATTCTTGACACAACCAATCCTGGTACCGTACGTGAGATTGAGAAATCGGTGCCTCTGACAGAGACGCTCTTCATTGTGGCCAGCAAATCAGGGACTACGGCTGAGCCACTAGCTTTCGGTGATTATTTCTACCACCGCTTACAAGAGTTAAAGGGTGACAAAGCTGGGGAGAACTTCGTGGCAATAACTGACCCAGGTTCTAAGTTTGTTACCGCAGCTACCGAGCAAGGCTACCGCCGTATTTTCCTCAACTTCGCTGAAGTAGGTGGTCGTTTTTCGGCGCTATCGTACTTTGGGTTAGTGCCTGCTGCCTTATACGGAATCAACATTCGGGAACTGCTGGATCGTGCTGTTGAAATGATGCGTGCGTGCGGTGCCTACGGACCGGTTAATCATAATCCTGGTTTAGAGTTGGGTGTTGCACTGGGCGTATTAGCTCAGGAAGGCCGAGACAAGCTAACCTTGGTAGTACCGCAGTCGTTAAGTGACCTGGGCTTATGGCTAGAGCAGCTTATTGCGGAAAGTACAGGTAAAGAAGGAAAAGGCATTTTGCCAGTAGCCGGTGAGCCGCTAGGTGCACCAGCAGTATATGGCCAAGACCGAGTGTTCGTGTATGTTGGCTACCAAGGCAAGCCTGACGAGGCCAACCAGCAAAAGCTAGCAGCATTAGAGCAAGCTGGGCACCCAGTAATTACCATTCTGATGGCTGACCCGCTGGATCTTGGTCAAGAGTTCTTCCGGTGGGAAGTAGCAACGGCCGTAGCTAGTGCTGTAATGCAGATTAACCCCTTCGACCAGCCGAACGTGCAAGCCGCCAAGACGGCTACCGATAGCCTGATGAAGGTGGTAGAAAAAGAAGGCAAGCTACCTCAGACGGAAGAGCCCAAAGTAACGGAAGATGGTGTATCGTATTACACCGCCGTTCAAGCTAATACGGCTGCTGACTTAGTGCGTGCATTCTTCGCGCAGGCCAAACCTGGTGACTTCCTCAATATCCAAGCGTACTTAACGGAATCGCCTGAGTTGAATGAAGATTTACAGCGGCTGCGTCAGCAGGTTGTAGATCAACTACACATTGCTACAACCTCTGGGTACGGGCCGCGCTTCTTGCATTCCACTGGTCAGTACCACAAAGGCGGTCCTAACACGGGCTTGTTCGTACAGTTCACCGTAGACCATCCGCAGGACATTCAGTTGCCCGGTCGTTCTTACTCGTTTGGTACTTTCCAAAATGCGCAGGCTGCTGGCGACTTGCAGGCACTGCATGACTACAGCCGCCGTACGTTGCGTATTCATCTCGGCGACAATGCCGAGCAAGGCATGCGTACCGTGCTTGCTAGCTTGCAAGGAGCCCCTCTAGTTGGTGCCCAGGCATAATGCCGAAACCGCCACTGCCTGCTAGAGTTAGCTGACAGTGGCGGTTAGTGCGCTACAAGAAGCTGGCCCGGATTGTCCGGACTACTGCACTGCGGGCGAGTCCTGCTCGGCAAAGTAGTCTAGGAGAATCCGGGCTTTTGCTTTGCCTACCTCTGCTATCAGTTCGGCTTCGGTCAGCTCCTTGATTTTCTTGACCGACTTAAACTTAGTTAAAAGCTTATCGGCCGTAATAGGACCGAGGCCTTTGACATCGGTTAGTTCCGTTTTAAGAGTAGCAGCATCGCGGCGGCTGCGGTGGAAGGTAATGCCGAAGCGGTGGGCTTCGTCCCGCATGCGCTGAATAAGGCGGAGGGTTTCGCTCTTCTTGTCGATGTAGAGCGGTAAGGGGTCATTGGGAACGTAAATTTCCTCTAAGCGCTTGGCGATACCAATGATGGGGATTTGCCCCCAGAGCCCAAGGTCCTTTAGTGCCTTAACTCCCATGCCGAGCTGGCCTTTACCTCCGTCTACAATAATCAGCTGGGGCAAGCTGGCACCTTCATCCAACAAACGGCGGTAGCGCCGCATCACAATTTCGTACATAGAGTCGAAGTCGTTGGGGCCTACTACGGTTTTGATGTGAAAGTGCCGGTAGTCCTTCTTACTCGCCTTCGCATTCCGGAAGCATACCATGGCAGCCACTGGATTATCACCTTGAAAGTTGGAGTTGTCGAAACACTCGATGTGTTTGGGTAGCTCCGTCAGGTGCAAGTCCTTCTTCATGGTTTCCATGATGCGAACTTCATTCAGGTCTTTGCTCCGGTCGTTCATGCTTTCCTTCTCCTTGCGGAGGTAAAGCACATTCTTGATGCTAAGCTCCATTAGCTTGCGTTTGTCGCCGATCTGCGGTTGGCTGACGGTTACGCCCGGTAGAGGCAAGGCAGGTATTGCCACGTTGGTCAGAACTTCTTTTGACTGGCTCTCAAATTCCTCACGCATCTGCATAATCAAGGGCGCTAATATTTCATCGTCTGGCTCATCCAGCTTCTTCTGCACCTCCACCGATTGCGTCATGATAATGCTACCATTCATCACCTTGAGGTAGTTGATGAAAGCCGATTTCTCGTTTGAGGCGATGCTGAACACGTCAATGTTCGTGAGGTTCGCATTGACAATAGTGCTCTTGGCCTGAAACTCATCCAGCTTGTCTAGCTTCTGCTTAAGTTGATGCGCTAGCTCGTACTGTTGCTCTTGAGCTGCCTGCATCATCTTCTCGCGGAAGTATTGCTTGGGCAAACGTAGGTCGCCGTTTAGGATCTGCCGGATCTGCTGGATGTACTGGTTATACGTTTCCTCATCTTGCAGGGCCTCACAGGGCCCCTTGCAGTTGCCGAGGTGATACTCTAAACACACTTTAAACTTTCCTGCCTCCACGTTTTGAGGCGAAAGGTTGTAGGTACACGTCCGCAAAGGGTACAACGCCCGGATCAGCTCCAGTATCAGGTTCATACCCGTCACGTTGGCGTAAGGGCCGTAGTAGCGACCATCACCCGGCTTTTTGTTCCGGGTTGGAATGAGGCGTGGAAACCGCTCGTTGGTCAGCAGCAAATAAGGGTACGTCTTGCCATCCTTCAGCAAGATATTGTACTTAGGCTGAAGCTGCTTGATTAGGTTGTTTTCCAGCAAAAAGGCATCAGACTCCGAGTCAACAATAGTAAACTCAATTCGTCGGATGTTCTTGACCAGCTGTTGCGTTTTCTTGTTGTGATCCTGTTTCGTGAAGTAGCTACTTACACGTTTGCGCAAATCGATGGCTTTGCCCACGTAAATGATAGTGTCCTCGGCATCGAAGTACTTGTAAATGCCTGGCCGGTGGGGAAGCTGACGAATTTGGTCTTGTAAATGAGCTTGAGCAGCCATAGAGCGGAAGGTTAAACGGCGCGGGAAGGAGGATACCCGCAGGAGTACGCATAGAAATTACACCAGGGTTCGGTGGTAAGTGTACATGCGGCCTTCTATAACAAAAAACGTGGCCAGTAAGTCCCGGCCACGTTCTGCAATTTATTACGTGAGTAGAGTGTCCGCTGCGCGCAGCAACTACTATCAATTTGAGGGATTATATATCCTGATCTTCCAAGTCATCGAGGTCCACTTGGTTTAGCTTCTGCTCGTAGGGAATGGTGTCGCGCTGGCCACTATTGCCACCGTAGTAGCGGGAGCAGTCAATCTCGATGCTGAGCGGCTTCTCCGGCTTCTCAAATGGCCCGCGGTCAATATCAATGCTTTTGTCACCGTACACCTTCCGCATAAACAACCCGTAGATTGGCAGCGCTAAGCGGGAGCCTTGCCCATAGGACCCCGTGCGAAAGTGTACGCTCCGGTCTTCGCCGCCTACCCACATGCCACACACAAGATTGGGCGTAAGGCCCATAAACCAGCCATCGGAGTAATTAGAGGTAGTACCCGTTTTCGCCCCCATTTCATAAGGGAAGTTGAAGCCGTTCTTGAGGATGATGCTGGTGCCACCTTGCTCTTCCGTAGCACCGCGGAGCATGTAGGTCATCAGGTAGGCAGTTTCTTCGCTCAATGCTTCCCGGGTTTGGGGAACAAACTCGCGGAGCACATTGCCGTTCTTGTCTTCAATGCGCGTTACCATCATGGGCGCCGTCCACACGCCCTTGTGCACAAAGGTGCTGTAGGCCCCCGCCAACTCGTAAATGCTCACGTCGGAGGAGCCGAAGCCCACGGCGGGCACTGCCTCAATAGGGGAGGTGATACCAAGACGCTTGGCGTAGCTTACAATAGTAGCGGGCTCCAGCTTCTGCACTAACCACGCTGTAATGGAGTTCATAGAGCGAGCCAAAGCTTGGCGTAAGGTAAACGAGCGGCCAGAATAGCTCCCTTCAAAGTTTTTAGGCGTGTAAGCCGGGCGGCCCCGCTCCGCCGGGAAGGTGGTAGGTACGTCGGGGCGGCGGTAGCAGGGAGAATAGCCTTGGTCAATGGCTGCTACGTACACAAAGGGCTTAAACGTAGAGCCAGGCTGGCGCTTTCCTTGCTTCACGTGGTCGTACTTGATGTACTTGAAGTTGATGCCACCTACCCACGCTTTCACTTGGCCATTCAAGGGATTCATAGCCATGAACCCCGAGTGCAGGATGCGCTTGTAATAGGCCAAAGAATCCATGGGCGACATTAGCACTTCCTTCTCGCCACCCTGCCACGTGAATACCTTCATGCGGTACTTCTTGTTGAGGTAGTACTTGATGGAGTCCTTATTACCCTCAAACCGGTTGTTGAGTGACTTGTATCGCTCCGTGCGCTGAATGCTAGTATTGAGAAAGTTTGGAATGACGCGGCCATTCTCATCACGCCACGGCTGCTGGCCTTTCCACTGCTGATCAAACCACTTCTGCTGCAGCTTCATGTGCTCCGCAATAGCAGACTCCGCATACTTCTGCATGCGCGAGTCGATGGTGGTATAAATCTTAAGGCCGTCGGCGTACAGGTCGTGGTCGGTTTCCTTGGCCCAGGTTCTGAGCATTTTGCTTACCTCCACCCGGAAGTAGGGCGCAATACCTTCGTTCTGATTTTCTACGCTGTAATTCAGTGCAATGGGCTTGAGCGTGTCGGCGCGCAAGGCAGTAGCATCCAAGTAGCCATACTTGTTCATTTGGCGCAGTACCCAGTTGCGCCGTGCCTTTGAGCGGCCTGGGTTAAACTTGGGGCTAAAGCGCGAAGGAGCGTTTAGGACGCCAACTAGAGTGGCCGCTTCTTCCACAGTTAGCTGACGAGGCTTTTTATTAAAGAAGGTTTTGGCTGCTGTATTGATACCAAAAGCGTTGGAGCCGTAATCGTTGGTGTTCAAATACATTCGCAGGATTTCGCGCTTGGTGTAGCTGCGTTCCAAACGCACCGCCAAAATCCACTCCTTGGTTTTCGTAACCAGCATGCGCACGCCAGGCACATCATTGAGTACACCGTCGTTCAAGTCGCCGCGAGTCCGGAACAACACCTTGGCTAGCTGCTGGGTGAGGGTGGAGCCGCCCCCACCGCTTCCGCCGGTAGCCAAGCCTGCAACTACCCGGCCCGTTGCTTTGGGGTCGATGCCGGAGTGCTCCTCAAAACGGGCATCCTCGGTTGCAATCAGGGCATCTACTAAGTGTTGGGGGAGGTCTTCGTACTCAGCAGGCGTGCGGTTCTCACGGAAATACTTACCCATGAGCACACCATCAGCTGAGTAAATCTCCGAAGCTAGTTCACTCCTGGGGTTCTCAAGCGTCTTTAAGTTGGGCATGCGCCCAAACAGGTTCATGAAGTTGACGCTGACGGCTAGTACATATAGGATCAGACCAACAATGCCGAGCCCAAAAAGCGCCCACAATGTGCGCGTGAGCCCAGTAAAACGGCCTGCAGAGTTAGACTTACGTAGAGTAGATTTGTTTTTAGCGGCAGGATAAGCCATTCGTTTGAAGGAAATTTGACCTAGTATTCAGTCTCAGCTTGCAACCTTACCAAGGAGGCTTTCAAGCTAAGACTTAAATACTAGCGGTAGGTTTGCTGGTAGAAGCGTTGGTACCCCTCTAGGTCTTTGGTTTGCAATAGGAGTGGCAAGTTATCAATACCAATTACTAGAGTTTGGTAACCCGCACCTCGTAGCTTACTCACGGGCGACTGAGGGCCCCGCAGTTTCAGCGCGTAACTCTGAGCAACTTTAGCCCCCGCCAGGCTGCTGATGATTAGCGCATCCTGCGTATCGTTGAGCGGTTGCTGCTGCACCTGCAGGTTATTGGCCTTGAAGAATCTGCTGTTATATATCCCAAGCTGATCTGGTAAGGTTTGAAGCGAGGCTGCTCCTTTGGGGAACACAAGCACTACCACATGCTGAGCGCTCAGATCCGCTTTATATGCTGTCGATGGCCTTGAGGGTGCGGTGGGCACCGATGCAGCAGGTGTACTGGTAGCAGGAACGGTAGTAGGAGCAGGTGGCTGAGGAGCAGGTGTACCGGCTACTGGAGCAGGCGCAGGAACTGCTGCAACAGGGGCTGGTGTAGCCTCAGCTGGGACTTTTGTTTTGGGAGCTACTGCTGGCTTCTTGCCACGAGCCCGCGCTTGGGCCGCAGCCATGCGAGCCGCCTTAGCTGGGTCTACCGCCGGGGTAGCAGGTGTACTAGCGCGGGTTGCGGCCGAATCAGTAGCAACCGTTGGTGTAGTAATAGGAGCTGTAGCTGGAGCAACAGGTGCCGCTGAAGTAGGCGAAGCTGAAGTTGCTGGAGTATTTGCGGGTTTGGTTGTGGGCGTGAGCGCAGGAGTGGAAGCTGGCGCAGTTGGCGTTTCTTTGTAGTAGATGCGCATTCGGTTCTCTACTTCACCCGGCCGGAACATTGATACAACAGGCTTGTCGGTAGATGCGAGGGTACCAGAAATCTGGCCTGCTTCGTACTGCTTGTAGGTGTTTATCATTGATACCGCTTGGTTGGCAAGCGGACTTTGTGGGTAGTCTTTGTAGAACTTCTCTACTGCGGCCTTGGCCGTAGCGGGCGGCTGAGTCCGAATCGTAAGAAGGGTGCTGAGGAACGCGACCCGGTCGTTCAGGTCGTTTTCGGGATACTGCTTTTTAGCCTGCGACAGTACGGACGATGCCTTTGTAAAGTCTTGCTTTTTATAAAGTGTAAAAGCCGAGTCTACCAAGATGGCTACTTGCGCAGTTGCTACTGAAGTACGCCGCAGGTATTCTGGGTCGGCCACCAATCGGGCGTAGGACGACGAAGGGAAACGCTGCCGCAACTGCTGGGCATAGCCTTCCGCTTTGCCAGCCTCGTTGCGGTCCTTATAGAGCAAGTACAGAATGTATAGCGTTTCGGGCGTGTGCTGTCCGTCGGGGAAGCGGGCCAGCAGTTTTTCGTATGTTTCAGCAGCTGGTAGGGGCTCCCGTAGCTCTTGATTGTAGATGCCTCCTAAGTTGAACAGAGCCTCCTGAATCAGCTCCTGCGAAAGTTTCAGCGAGGGGCTGGTCAAAGGTAAATTCTGTCGGTACTGAGCTACCAAAGCATTGAGTTGCACTGCTGGGTCCTGGGGCGTTTGCTCCTGGGCACCTGCGCCGGTAGGGTTCACGCTTGTACTTGTATTGCCAGCAATGCTCACTGGCACGTTGCCGCCTTGCTGCGTGACAGGAGAGTTACTGATTTGGGTAACTATACGCCAGTTGTCTTGCAAGGGCCGGTCACCCCATTTGCGGATGAACTCGGTACGTGCCGAGCCCAGTGCGGTTGGATTGTCAAAGTACCACTTATCGCCCGTACTAGCCGCCAAGAAATCATCAGAGTTAATGCCGGTTTGTAAGTCGCGGGCATTATTGACACCTAGTTGTGTTTGGCGCCCACGCTGCTCTAAGCTTGCCTGTTGCGCAGCTAGCGCCTCATTTTTACGTCGCTGCTCATCAAGTTCCGCCTGGGCATAGGCCGTCAATCGAGTGCGAAGAGTTGCAGTATCCAAGCGAGTGAGTGCCTGTAGACTATCCTGCGTTTCGATGACGGTCAACTGCCGAGCAAAATCCTTAAGAATAGCTGCTCGCTCAGAAATAGCCGCGTACTCTGGCAACTCCTGCGGTAGGTTTTGCACCGTGCTGTCATAATAGGCAGCAGCTAGGCGGTACTTCTGTAGGTTCTCGTAATAAATACGGCCGCTCAGCAAGTACGTATATGATTTCTGTGCTCGGTTAGTGGTCGTAGTCCGTGCCGACCGTTGCAACAGGGCTAGGGCTTCCGGGTAGCGTTGCTGACGGTACTCCAGCCGCGCCATCTCATAGTATATCTTGTCGCGGTATTCTTTATTCTTGGTGTCCTTCAGCAGTTTGGCGAAGTACTTATCCAAGCGGGTCCGGTCTGTTTGGTTCAGGTCGGATACCTGGCCTAGCATCAGCTTCGCAAAGAAATCCAGCTCATAAGGTGGGTTCTTCTTAAGAATATGGTTTAGCTCGGCGTAGGCTTTCTTGTCCTGGCCCTGTGCTTGATATAGTTGTGCCAAAATGTAGCGGGTGCGCGACTGTTCATTTTTTGGCGTAACCAGCGGTACCGCTTTTTCCAGTTGCTCAATGGCTTTGGCTTGCTCACCCACCCGCAGGAAGTATTCTGCCCGCGTCAGAAACAGTTCTCGTGCGTTTAGCGGAGTACCCTGTTCCTTGTCAAGCAAGTCGGAAACAGCCCCGGCGCTTTCCAGCTCTTTTGTAGCTAAGAATGTGCGCATCAGCCAAATCAGTGCCTCATGCCGGGCGTTGGGGTCTTTGCTCGTTGTGTTGACGTACTTAAAAGTCTTGGCAGCATCTTCGTATTCGGCCTTGTAGTAGCGCGCTTTGCCAACCAAGATGTAGGAATCATCAGTCCAGTCGGACCCCGGACGGTGCTGAATAGGCAAAGATGCTTTTTTGATGATGTCCTCCATATCAGCTGAAATCCGCTTGACAGTGGCATCATCTACCGTTGGAAACAAGGGTAGCACCCGATTATAGTCGTTTACACGGGCTGCGTAGAGCGTAACTTCTGTAGCACGCATCTTCTCGCGGGCCAGGAAATACGCATTATCACGGGCTACTACGTTATCGTAGGTGTGTCCTACCAAGGAGCCACGCTCCGCAGAGCAGCCCACTACTCCGGCTACGAGCAGCAGTGCAGCTGCGGGAGCAGATAGCAGACGAGATAAGGAGAGGATTGACTTCAAAACGGCAGGGCCTAAGGCTAGATAGTGGGTAGAAAACGCGGTTGCTCTCCCAATTCGTTCGGGTACCACTCTGTTTCAACGTAGCACTTCCGGTAAAATTACGGCTTTAATCTTCGCGAAGCGAGAAGGGTGATTTAGGAGTCCGCCCCGATACTTTCTGCCGTATGCCCTAACTTCCCCGAAGCGGCTGCGTAGTTTTGCGTCCCGTCTCTGTTCGTTTCCTATGGCTACTGATACGCCTCCTCACCCTACGCCAGACCCCGACAACACTGACCGGCTGCGTAGCTTCGCTCGCTACTCTGGTATCGGTATCCAAATGCTAGCCACCATTGGGCTAAGCACGTGGGCTGGTTATTGGCTAGATGGGCATTACCAGACCAAGACGCCGTGGTTCACGCTGGGGCTAATGCTGTTGGGGTTGTTTGCCGCTTTATACAATGTTATTCGTTCGGTCACGAAAGGAAGCTAATAGAAGTGCCTCACCCCATCCCCACCGATTCTATACCATAGGCTGCCTGTGAAGAAATTTCTCCGTTCCTATTTACTCTTCTGCTTGCTTGTGGGCTTTGTGCTGTACGCATTATATAGTCAGTTCGGACCCCGCATCGTTCACCCCTTCACCCTCTACACGTTCGCCTTCTTCACGGTCTTGACCTTTGTCACCTACCGGGTCACCGCGCGTATTGTGCAGGCCAACGCAGATAATTTCATGGTTGCCTACTTTGGGTCCATGATTATTCGGCTGCTTTTATCACTCGTATTAGTGCTGATATACCTTTTCCGGGGTGGTGGAAAGGAAGGTGATGCCCGGTGGGCGTTTCTGGGAAGCTTCTTCGTGTTGTATTTTCTCTTTGCTGGGTTTGAAGTCTGGAGCGTTCTGAGTAACTTGCGCCCGTTTTCAAAACCGGGGGAAAATGCAAAATGAAGATTTTGTGAAATCCACCCCAAATCCCTCTGAATGAAGCGCTTACTTTTAGCTCTCTTCTGTTTATTATCGTTCTCTGTCTACGCTAACGAGCCGACGGCTACGACTGCAGAAGCCACCGACAAGGAGGAGTTCAGCCCCGGTGAGATGATTCTACACCACATCGGTGATTCTCACGAGTGGCACTGGTTCTCTACCGACAACAGTCACTTCACCACGTACCTGCCGGTTATTGCGTTCCGTCCAGGCCAGGGGCTGTCCGTATTTTCGTCTCGCAACTTGGCCGAAGGCAAGGTGTACGACGGCTTTAAGCTGGAGCACGAGCATCTCGTGTCAGAAGACGGTAGCAAGGTATACGATTTTTCAATCACCAAAAATGTCGCTTCGCTGATGCTGAGTGCCATTCTGTTGGTGGCCGTGTTCACGGCAGTAGCCCGTGGCTATGCCAAGCGTGGAAGCGGTGCCCCTCGCGGTATTCAGTCTTTCTTCGAGCCAATCATCGTCTTTATCCGCGACGAAGTAGCTAAGAAGTCTATTGGCCCTAAGTATGAGCGCTACATGCCATACTTGCTCACCGTTTTCTTCTTCATCTGGTTCAACAACCTGATGGGATTACTGCCTGGTAGCGCTAACCTCACTGGCAACATTTCCGTGACGTTGACGCTGGCATTGCTGACACTGCTTATCACGCTGTTCAGCTCTAATAAGAACTACTGGCATCACATCTTCGCTACGCCAGGTGTGCCGAAGGCCCTGCTTCCAATTATGATTCCGGTTGAAGTTATCGGCATCATTGTGAAGCCCTTCTCTCTGATGGTTCGTTTGTTTGCCAACATTACGGCTGGCCACATTGTAACGCTGAGCTTCATTTCGCTCATCTTTATCTTCCGCAATTTGGGCGTAGCTCCAGTTTCTCTGGCGTTTGGTTTGTTTATCAACACTCTAGAGCTGATGGTGGCCATCCTTCAGGCCTATATCTTCACCCTGCTGACGGCCATGTATATTGGCGGCGCAGTGGAAGAGCACCACGATGCCGATTTCCAAATGGGCGGTGGCGACGGTGCCGAGCCAGCACACGCGCACGGTCACTAAGTTTTCTCACCCCCTGATTTTTTTGTTTTTCACTCCCCACAAACTTCTTTTTTATGCTTCTTTCTCTGTTGTTGCAGGCCATTACTAATTCTGCTGGTCTGGCCGTATTCGGTGCTGCTATTGGTGCTGGTCTGGTTGCTCTAGGTGCCGGTCTGGGCATTGGTCGTATCGGTGGTCAGGCTATGGAGGCCATTGGTCGTCAGCCGGAGGCTTCGGGCAAAATCCAAACCGCTATGCTGATTGTGGCCGCTCTGATCGAAGGTCTGGCCCTGTTCGCAGTAGTAGTCTGCCTGCTGATTTCCTTCAATCTCTAGGGATAGAGGTAGTACATAAGCAGCCCGCTGCGCGCGTCGCCTCAGCGCACGGCGTAGCGGGCTGTCTTGGCTTTTCTGGTTCCAAGCTGTCGGGTATACACAGGCGGAACTTCCGCTTACTGCCCAGCCGTTACGGGGGCCTATTCCTCACTACCTACTTGTTTCTACAATGGGAATTGTAACGCCCGAATTTGGTCTGATATTCTGGCAATTGGTGATTTTCGGCATTGTGTTGCTCTTGCTGCGCACGTTTGCCTGGAAACCAATTCTCAGCTCGCTGAAAGAGCGGGAAAGCTCCATTGAAGGTGCGCTGCGCATGGCCGATCAGGCCAAGCTAGAAATGCAGCAGCTGAAAGCAGGTAACGAAAAGTTGCTGGCTGAAGCTCGCATGGAGCGCGACCGGATTCTTAAAGAAGCTTCTGATGTTTCTAACCAGCTCATTGAGCAGGCCAAGAACAAAGCTATCGAAGAAGGCAACCGCCTGACGCTGCAAGCTCGTGAAGCTATTCAGAACGAGAAAAATGCCGCTCTGGCCGAGGTGAAAAACACCGCCGCCAAGCTCTCCATCGATATTGCTGAGCGCATCTTGCGTCGTCAATTAACTGATGAGCCTGCTCAACAGCAACTCGTGGACTCGTACCTGAAGGAAGTAAAATTGAATTAGTAGTGAGTATCGGTACTGAGCAGTAGGCTGCGGCCGAACCGAGCACACTGTCTCCTTACTTACTACCAACTACTCAATACTAAAATCAATGTCTGAACTACGAGTTGCTGCCCGCTACGCCAAGTCCTTACTGGATTTGGCAGAGGAGCGTGGGACGCTGGAGCAAGTGAAGGAGGATATGGACCTATTCAACAAAACGTTGGATGAGAACCGTGACCTACGCTTGTTGCTGCGTAATCCCATCGTGAAGCACGACAAGAAGCTGGCTATTTTGCGCGCCGTGTTTGGGGGCAAGGTAACGGACCTCACCGAGAAGTTCTTTACTATCATTACCCAAAAGAACCGCGAAAGCGCGCTTGAATTCATCGGTTCAGAATTTCTGGACCAGTATAACCGCCTACGCGGCGTGCAATCAGCCGAAGTAACTACGGCGGTGCCGCTTAATGCCGTAACTCGCCTGCAGGTGGTGCAACTGGTGCGCCAGCAAACCGGCCAGCAGCAAGTTACGCTGTCCGAGAAAGTAGATCCTTCGCTGATTGGTGGCTTCGTGCTGCGCGTCGGCGACCGACTTATCGACGACTCGGTTAGCTTCCGGTTGCGCAAGCTGCGCACCGAATTCTCGAAGAACCCCTACCAATCTCAACTATAAGCATCATGGCAGAAGTACGTCCGGATGAAGTATCCGCCATTCTGCGGGAGCAGTTGTCCAACTTCAAAACCGAAGCCGAACTCGAAGAGGTTGGTACGGTACTGCAAGTGGGCGACGGTGTAGCCCGTATTTACGGTCTGAGCCAAGCTCAGTCGGGGGAATTGCTCGAATTTGAAAATGGGCTGCAAGCCCTTGTTCTTAACCTGGAAGAAGATAACGTTGGAGCAGTACTGCTCGGCGACGCTAGCGACATTCGGGAGGGGGCTACGGTACGTCGTACCAATAAAATTGCTTCTATTAAAGTAGGAGAGGGCATTGTGGGTCGCGTAGTAAACACGCTAGGCTTGCCCATCGATGGCCGTGGTCCAATCACTGGCGACACCTACGATATGCCTCTGGAGCGTAAAGCTCCTGGTGTTATCTACCGTCAGCCAGTAAACGAGCCCATGCAAACGGGTATCAAGGCTATCGACGCCATGATTCCAATCGGCCGTGGACAGCGTGAACTCATCATTGGCGACCGTCAGACGGGTAAGTCTACGGTAGCTATTGACACCATCCTGAACCAGCGTGAATTTTACGACCGCGGTGAGCCAGTATTTTGCATCTATGTTGCGGTAGGTCAGAAGGCTTCTACTGTAGCGCAGGTAGTAAACTCCTTGCAGCGTGGTGGTGCCATGGATTATACCGTAGTGGTGTCGGCTTCGGCCTCTGATCCGGCTCCTCTGCAGTTCTACGCTCCTTTCACTGGTGCTGCCATCGGCGAGTTCTTCCGTGACACCGGCCGCCCAGCGCTGGTAGTATACGACGACTTATCGAAGCAAGCAGTGGCTTACCGTGAGGTGTCGCTGTTGCTGCGTCGTCCTCCCGGACGTGAGGCTTATCCTGGTGACGTGTTCTACTTGCACAGCCGCTTGCTAGAGCGTGCCGCCAAGATCAATGCTTCCGACGCCATTGCGCGTGACATGAACGACCTACCCGAAAGCATCAAGCACCTGGTGAAAGGTGGTGGGTCGCTGACGGCTCTGCCGCTCATCGAGACGCAAGCAGGTGACGTATCGGCGTACATTCCGACGAACGTAATTTCCATTACGGACGGTCAGATCTTCCTGGAGACCAACTTGTTCAACTCCGGTATTCGTCCGGCTATCAACGTAGGTATCTCGGTATCGCGTGTGGGTGGTAACGCCCAGATCAAGTCGATGAAGAAGGTAGCAGGTACGCTAAAGCTCGACCAAGCTCAGTTCCGCGAACTAGAAGCCTTTGCCAAGTTCGGTTCTGACCTGGACGCCTCAACCAAGCTCACAATTGAGCGTGGCCGTCGCAACCTCGAAATCCTGAAGCAGCCTCAGTTTTCGCCCCAAAAGGTAGAAGATCAGGTAGCTGTAATCTACGCTGCTACCAACGGTTTGCTCGACCAAGTGCCTGTAAACCGGGTGCGTGAGTTCGAGAAAGAGTTCGTGCAGGTGATGAACACCCGCCACCCTGAGGAGCTGAAAGCTCTGAAAGCTGGTAAGCTGGATGATACCATTACCGGTGCTATCCGCCAGGTCGCTAAAGATCTATCGGCAGCATACGCCAATAAGTAATCAGTAGCCTATTACGAGCGGACGGGGCACTGCTTTGTTAATTGCAAAGTGGTACACTGTCCGCTCGTGATGGGTACCTGACAACCCCTACCATATGGCTAGCTTAAAAGAAGTCCGCAGCCGCATTACGTCGGTACAGAGCACGCAGCAGATCACCAAAGCCATGAAAATGGTGGCGGCAGCAAAGCTGCGGCGCGCTCAGGATAACATCCTGCGTCTGCGTCCCTACGCCCAGCGGCTCAACAGCATTCTGGGCAACCTGACGGCCCTGGCCGGTAATGACATGGTGAGCGAATACGGTGTACAGCGTGATGTAAACCGCGTA
This sequence comes from Hymenobacter mucosus, assembly GCF_900188255.1. Classification (GTDB taxonomy): domain Bacteria; phylum Bacteroidota; class Bacteroidia; order Cytophagales; family Hymenobacteraceae; genus Hymenobacter; species Hymenobacter mucosus. Next base: position 275,745 of record NZ_FZNS01000006.1, read on the forward strand.
CTCATTATTGCAATTACCTCGGACCGCGGCTTGGCGGGTGCTTTCAACAGCAACATCTTCAAGGGCGTTAACGCGGCAATTCAGGAGCGGTACGCTGCCCAGGCTGCTGCTGGCAACGTAACGGTGTTAGCCATCGGCCGTAAGGCACACGAGTACTTCGGCAAGCGGGTGCCTTTATTGGGCAACTACTCACACGTATTTGGTAAGTTGTCTTTCGATACCGTACGCGAGGCGGCAGAAGCGGCTATGGACGGCTTCCGCGCTGGTCAGTACGATGAGGTAGTGATGGTGTACAACGAGTTCCGTAACGTGGCAACCCAGATTGTGCGCACGGAGCAGTTGTTGCCACTAGTACCAGCTGAACTGCCTGCTGGTGCCTCGGCAACCAGCAATGTGGACTACATCTTTGAGCCCTCGAAGGAGCAAATCGTGCAGACGCTGATTCCGCAGTCGTTGAAGGTGCAGCTGTACAAGGCTGTATTGGAAAGCAATGCTTCGGAACACGGCGCCCGTATGACGGCTATGGACAAAGCCACTGAAAACGCTGGTGAGCTGCTGAAAGCCCTCAAACTAACGTATAACCGGACGCGCCAGGCGGCCATTACTACCGAGATTCTCGAAATCGTGGGTGGTGCGGAAGCCTTGGCTTCGAGCCGGTAAGAACACCCCTACATAAGAAAAGGCCCCGCTCTTCCAGAAGAGCGGGGCCTTTTCTTATGTGGTACCTCCTACAGTTTCATATAGTTACGCTGGGCTAATTCCTTGTTTGGCTTAGGTGTGGCGGGACTCTGCTCTAGTAGCTCCAATACCTGCGCTGGGGTAATTTCGGTGAAGTCTTTCATCACATGAAGGGGCGCTTGAAATTTTTCGGCCTTGATGGAAGTAGTAAGCGCCACACAGCGCATACCTGCTTTGTAGGCTGCTTGCTCCCCCATAATTGCGTCTTCAAACACTAAGCATCTTTCTGGAGGAATTCCTAGCTTCTCGCAGGTTCTGGAGTAGGTATCAGCGTGGGGTTTGCCTTTGTCTACATCATCTGTGCCTACTATCACATCGAAATAGCGCCGCAAGTCGAGATGGTCGATGATGTAGCTGATAGTATCGGATGCTGAACCCGTGCCGAGGCCTAGCTTGAACCCGGCGGACCGAGCTGCTTGAAGAAATTGCGTGAGGCCAGCTACCTCCTTGCGCTTGTCCCAGTACAAAACTCGGTAGAGAAACTCGCGCTGAGCCGCGTACTCCTTGAGCTGCTTTTCGGGGACGGAATGAGTGAATATTGTTTTTAGAATGTTGGTAGCGGGCATACCGTTAAGCCGTTCCAAAAGCCGACGAGCATTGGTTGTCAGGCCAAGGTCGCGGAAGAGCAGCTGAAAAGCGCGAGCCTGAATAGCCGTATTATTTATGATGGTGCCGTCCATGTCAAAGATGAGGGCATATGGTAAGGAGTTGCTAGTCATGTGAGGGGGAGGTAAAGCGCTTGGTGTATTGCAGGTGAAAGGCAGTCTTTAGCCATCACGGGCATAAGAGCCGCAAACGGCGCATCGTTTAATCTGCTTACGCTCACCTATCCATTTAGGCTGCGGACGAGTTGGGTACGAATGCGTGGTGCGGGCTATCTTTGCCCCTGTCCGTGCTGGTCGGGAACCGTACCCCGATTCTCAATTTCCTTTCCTTTGAAAAAAAGCCTGAGCCTGTTGCTGGCCGCTACCGTGGCCCTGCCTGTCTTTGCCCAAAAAGCATCCAAATCCCTTGAGCGCCCGAAGCTGGTAGTCGGCATCGTAGTGGATCAAATGCGCTATGACTATCTCTACCGCTACTGGAGTAAATACGGGAAAGGTGGTTTCCGTCGCCTAGTAGGAGAAGGATTTAGCTACGAAAATGCCCATTACAACTACGTGCCTACTTACACGGGCCCCGGGCACGCCAGCATCTATACTGGTACTACTCCCGCAGTTCATGGTATCATTGGCAATAATTGGCTAGTGCGTGAGGAAGGCAAGGGCACGTATGTAACCGAGGATAAATCGGTGCAACCAGTAGGGGGCTCCGTGGCTGCGGGGCAGCAGTCACCGCGCCACATGCTCACCAGCACCATCACCGATGAGTTGCGTCTGGCTACTAACTTCCAGAGCAAGGTAATTGGCGTGTGCATCAAAGACCGCGGCTCTATTTTGCCCGCGGGTCATTCGGCCAATGGAGCGTACTGGTACGATGGTACCAATGGAGCCTTTATTACCAGTACTTTCTACGCTCAGCAGCTACCAGAGTGGGCCGTGAAGTTTAATGCGGAGAATCGGGCGGCGAAATACCTCGATCAGCCTTGGAATACCCTGCTACCCATTGGGCAATACACGGAAAGCTCGCCGGATGATGTAGCCTGGGAAGGTGCCTTCAAAGGTGAAGCAAAGCCCGTGTTTCCGCACGACTTGCCTACGCTGAGCGCCGCGCCTACCAATCCTATCAAACAAAACTTGCAAACGGAGGGTGAAAAGCCACCAGTTGCCTCGCCACGCAATCTGGACCTTATTCGTTCTACCCCGTTTGGCAATAGCCTAACACTGGACTTTGCGCTGGAAGCCATGCGCGCCGAGCAGATGGGACAGCGGGGCCAAACGGACTTCTTAGCCCTGAGCTTCTCGAGCACGGATTACGTGGGGCACCAGTTCGGGCCGAACTCAATTGAGGCTGAGGACACCTACCTACGCCTCGACCGTGACCTGGAGCGCTTGTTTGACTACCTCGATAAGACGTTAGGCCGCAAGCAGACGCTGGTGTTTCTGACGGCCGACCATGGTGCGGCGCACTCCCCCAATTTCCTGATTGACAAACGGATTCCGGCCGGCTCTGTAGGTCCTGGCTTGATGCGCGACTCCCTACAGCATATGCTAGCAAGCCGTCATGGAGCAGGCAAGTGGGTACTGAGCTACGAAAACCAGCAAGTCTACCTCAACCGCTCTCTAATAGCTGAGAAAAAGCTAGACCTCTACCAAATGCAGCGCGAAGTAGCAGAGCTGATGCTGCGCTTTGCGGGCGTAACCCGCGCCCTTGCAGCCGAGGATGTGCAGAAGTCGCATTGGGAAAGCGGAATGCTGATGTACCTAGAAAACGGTTACTTCCCCAAGCGTAGCGGCGACGTGCTGGTCGTGCTGGAACCGGGCTGGCTTGAGTCCTACCAGTACCCAATCAACAAGGGCACTACCCACGGCTCGTCGGGCAACTACGATACCCACGTGCCAGTAGTATTCTGGGGATGGCACGTAAAGCACGGCGAGTCGTCGGCTCCGGCTAAAATCACCGATATTGCGCCCACGCTGGCGCGCTGGCTACACATTCAGGAACCTGATGGCTGCACGGGCGAGCCTTTGCCGCAAGTATTAGGCTGGTAAGTGCACCAGAGAGCAACTTTTTTGCTATGTTCCGTAAGTCAAGCGCACACTGTAGAACTGGTTTTCATTCACCTTCATTTTCCAAGCTGTTTCCTTACCCAAACAGCTAACCGAGTAACCAAATGGCTCATTTTAACCCCTGGCACGACGTAGAGCGTGGCGAAGACGCTCCCAAGATTGTAAACGGTATCATTGAGATTCCGAAAGGCTCGAAAGGCAAGTATGAGCTGGACAAAGAAAGTGGCCTGCTGAAGCTGGACCGCGTACTATTCTCCGCTGTACACTACCCTGCAGCTTACGGTTTTATTCCCCAGACGTATTGCGACGACAAAGATCCCCTGGATATCCTGGTGCTATGCTCTGTTGACATTGTGCCAATGTGCTTGGTAGACGCCAAAGTAATTGGGGTGATGCAGATGATTGACCAGAACGAGGAAGACGACAAAATCATTGCAGTGGCCGCCAACGACGTATCGGTAAACCACTACAACGATATTTCTGAGTTGCCCCCGCATACCCTGCTCGAAATGCAGCGCTTCTTCGAGGATTACAAAGCCTTGGAGCACAAGCAAGTAACTGTAGAGCGCTTTATGGGTCGTGAGGATGCGTACCGCATTATTGAGGAAAGCATCAAGCTGTACAACGAAACTTTCCCCAAGGGTAGCACTCAGGATAAAGCAAATGTGCAGGAAGCACTAAGCTAATACTGTAGTTACTCAGTAACTGCCTGCTGAACAGCCTCCCCCGAGTTCCGGCTCGGAGGAGGCTGTTTCGTTTGCACAGGAGTAGAGCTGAAGTGTAGCAGCCATTCGCGGGGCGGCTTCGTATGGCGGCTTATGCCCAAACATCCGTCTTCATCTCCCATTCTGCGTTTTCTGTATGAAAACAGCCTCCTACTAATTGGAGGTTTGCTAGTGTTAGCTACCCTGACCGGTCAGTTCTTTACCGGCTGGCACGACAATAATAGCGACCTGCAGGAAATGGGTCTCCCCCAGCTCAGCCTCGGGCAATACGCTTCGTCGGGGCACTTTCTGGAAGCTACCTTCGAGAACTGGGAAAGCGAGTTTCTGCAAATGGGTCTCTACGTAGTGCTTACCATCTGGCTGCGACAGCGCGGCTCGTCTGAGTCGAAGAAGCTGTACGAAGAAGAGGAAGTAGACAAAGAACCCGATCCTGACAAATATGACGCGCCTAGACCCGTAAAGCGGGGGGGGGTGGCAGTTGGCGCTGTATCGTCGTTCCCTGAGTATAGCGTTCTTCATCCTGTTTTTTGGGGCGTTCTGGCTACACGCGAAGGGAGGGGCCGAAGTATACAGCATTGAGCAGCAGCACGAGGGCAAGCCGGCCGTAACCACCGTGGAATATATGAGTACTTCGCGGTTCTGGTTTGAGTCGTTTCAGAACTGGCAAAGCGAGTTTCTCTCCATTGTGTCCTTGGTTGGCCTTTCCATTTTCCTGCGCCAGCATGGGTCTCCCGAATCAAAGCCCGTAGACGCTTCCAACGGCGAAACCGGCAAATAGTAAGGGGAGCCTATCTTCGCAGTTCTGGGCGGCGCTGCGCAACTCAGCAAGGGTAGCGTCATGCGTTTTTTAGTCCACCGATGGTTGTTCTAGGCCAGTCTCATGTCAGGGGTTTTCTGCAGCGGGGGCTTGATGCTGTGCTATACAGCAGCACGTGGCTGGCGCTGGCGGCCTTAGGACTTACGTGGTCTACGTTCCTGTTTTGGCAGGTGCACATTCCTGGTCATCTGGGTACGATGATTTTCACGGCTACCCTGTTCCTGTATAACCTCGACAGTGTATTGCCTTACAAGCATCACCAGCCGGTGGTACCGTCAGGTCGGAAGAACTGGATGCGGGCGCATCGGCAGGAACTGCTAGTACTAGCTCTGGGGGCTTTTGTAGTGGCCGCGGCGCTTTTCTTTCAGGCGGGCTGGCAAACCCTAATCGGCTTCATTAGCCATTTAGCCGCCATTTCAGTTCTCTACTCCCTACCGGTGCTGAAAGTGCATGGCCGTTGGCGGGCCCTGCGCGATTTTCCGCTGCTGAAGGTATTTCTAATTGCCTACGTTTGGGCCGCTGTTACGGTCTGGATTCCGGCCTTATACCTGCACCGCGCATTGGCTTCGCCCGTCGTCCTGATTCTGTTTGCCCGGCGCTTCCTCTTTATTCTTGCGCTGGCCTTCGTGTTCGACATCCGCGACTATTCAAAGGACCTGCTGACTGGCACGCGCACTTTTCCGGGCGTGTTTGGTATGCGCGCTACTAAGCTGACGGCCTTGGCCGCTTTGGTCGGAGCCGCCCTATTGCTACCACCCGGCCTGACCCTCTTGTGCCAAGCCGTGCTGCTGTTGCCTTTGGCCCTGGCTGGCGGCGTGATCTGGTGGGCTGAAGAAAGCCGCTCAGACTACTACTTTGCCTTGCTAGCCGATGGGGTAATGCTGGTGCAGTTTGTGGTGGTGTGGTTTGTAAGCTGGCTTGGCTGCTAATAACGTAACGTAAGCACTACAGTCCTAGAACCGGGGCAGTAAGCTCGTGGAGTGCCGGCCCAATAAAGCGCACTATATCGCCAGCAACGAGACCAGCCTGGCCGGTTTCTAAAGCGGCTAAGTCGCCGGCCCGGCCGTGGGCATACAGGCCTAGCAAAGCAGCATCGAGAGCAGAAAGACGTTTGTCGGCCCGCAAAGCCAGAAGCAAGCCGGTAAGTACGTCGCCGCTGCCGCCAGTAGCCATGCCGGGGTTGCCAGTACTGTTGAAGTACAATACCCCTTCGGGGGTAGCCAACGCGGTATAAGCCCCTTTCAGCACGCAGTAACAACGGCGCTGCTGCGCAAACCCCCGGAACTGCTCTAGTCGATGGTAGTCGTCGCGGGCGGGTTCGCCTATAAGGCGCTCAAACTCCTTCGGGTGTGGCGTAAGTAAGGTGTCAGGTGGGAGCAGGTCAAGGATGTCGCGGTGAGTACCTAGCAGGTTCAGGGCATCGGCATCTAGTACCAGCGGGACGGTAGCTTCCTGTAGCAGTTGGCGCAGTACCTTGCATGAAACATCATCTTGCCCTAAGCCCGGACCTATTCCTACGGCCGCATATGGTTTCAGGTCGGGCAACTCCGTAATGTGGTCCTGGGCAGGATCAACGAGCGTCATAGCTTCCGGCGCCGATGTCTGCAGAATGTCGTAGCCTACGGCCGGTACGCGGGTGGTCAGCAACCCTACTCCTGCGTGTAGGCACGCCCGTGAGGCCAAGACGGCAGCACCAATCTTGCCTTTGCTACCAGCCAGCAACAACGCGTGCCCAAACGTGCCCTTATGGCTGAATTTGCCCCTATACGGTAGCCTTCCGCGGAGAAATGCTGCCTCCACAAAGTAGTTATCCACAGGTAAATTGTGGATAAACTTCTTGTCTAAGCTAATGGGTAGGAGATGCCATTCCCCAACCCATTGGGCGTTTTGCGGGAGTAAGAATGCGAGCTTGGGTAGCTCGAAGCTAACCGTAAAACGAGCCGCTACTACGGGGCTGTCAGCGGGTTGAGGCGCATCAGCAAACAGGCCCGATGGTATGTCTACCGCTACTACTGGTAAGTGAGCTTGGTTGATATAGTGCACCAGGGTTGCGGCATCGTCGGTAAGGACCCGTGTAAGTCCCGTGCCAAACAAGGCATCAACTAGTACAGCGCCAGCAGGCAGTGGCGGAAGGCGTTGCACGTCCAACTCCGCGCACGGCACATCGGCGGGTAAGCGCTGCCGATTGGCTGTAAAGTCAGAGGAATAGGCATTGGCGGGTAGTAGCCACACGTGCACTGCATGACCCGCATGATGCAGATGACGAGCTATTACCAAACCGTCGCCGCCATTGTTGCCGGGGCCGCAGAAAATATGCACTGCTTGCCGCGCCAGCCGATCTAGGAGCCATTCGCTGAGGGCCATGGCCGCACGCTCCATCAAGTCAGTGGAGGTGATGCGTTCGGCTTGGATAGTAGCCTGGTCGGCGGCGCGGGTTTGGGCAGCAGTTAGTATATGCATAGGATTTCTATACTCGAAACCAGCCGTACCGGATACGTTGGCTACCTGGTTTTGTAAGCGGGGGTGTCCCAGTCCTATCGGCCCCTAGGCTACGGGGCAGCTTTACTGAAAACTTCCGGCTAGTCCAGTGCGTTGCATAGCTATCTGATCTGTAATAAACCCTCGACAACCATATGCAAACTTGGAATGACGTCATCCGGCTAGCCAACCACGGCGGTCCAGCCCCCGATAAGCGAGTAGAAAAGACCAACGCCGAGTGGCGCGCTCAGCTCACGCCCGAGCAGTACCACGTAACGCGCGAACACGGCACGGAGCGGGCCTTTACGGGCGAATACTGCGAAGCCCACGAAGCAGGTCTATATGCCTGCATCTGCTGCGGCACGCCCTTATATGACTCCCGCACGAAGTTCGAATCGGGTACGGGCTGGCCGAGCTTCACGCAGCCGGTAAAGGAAAACGCGTTGAAATACAAGAAAGACACCAGCTATGGCATGGTGCGCGTGGAAGTGCTCTGCAACACCTGCGACGCCCACCAGGGCCACGTATTCCCCGATGGTCCTCCGCCCTCCGGCTTGCGCCTGTGCATCAACTCTGCCTCTGTGAAGCTGGTGAGCGAAACCGAAAAAGTGGCTTAACACTTCGCTAGCGCAAACATGCTACACCAGCCCCGTTGCTACAGGCAGCGGGGCTGTTTTCTTGATGAAGGTGCCCGCAGTACGATGCCGCGCCTAGTTCTAACCTCGGGTTCAGTAAAACTTCAGACGGTGGCACGGCCTGGGAAAACGGGTGTACGCTTGCGGGTTTGGTGGTGTGGGGCTTGTACTTGGTCGAAATATATTTCAGCAGTGGGCGGCACATGGGTACTTGGCGGCAGACTTTCACCTGACCAACACCGCTAAGCCATGACTGCCTCCCTACCTTTCCTCTCGTACCGTCCGGCCGTTGCTGCGTCCGGGTGCTTCCGCTGCCTTGTGGTGCTGCTGGCGTTGCTGCTACTTGGCCTTGAGGCCTCCGCTCAAACTATTAATACCGATGCAGTGACGCGCTATTGGGAGCTTACGGATGCCTTGCGCCAGAACCAGCCAATCACCGATCAGGCCTGGGATGAGTTTATTACGATGCCCGGCAACACCACCTACATCCGCAATACATTCCTGCCCGATCCTAAGTCCAAAAGCTCCTTGCAGTACTACCGTCAAGCCCTGGAAGTGGTGTACATGCCTAAGCACGATTCGGTGCGGCGGGCCAAGCTTCAAGCCAAGGAACAGCCCTACGTGTTGATAGAAGATTACAAACAGCGGGAAGCCGACTACCGGCAGTACATCCAGCAAACCGTACAAAGCCCCGACTACCTGCCCCTGATGTACCGACTGGCCTACGAGTACCTACCGGCCGCCGCCCACACGAAAGTGCCCGACCTGAAAATGTACTACACGGCCATCGGCAACGGAGCTACCTCTCAGAAAGAAGGCATCTTTTTCAGCTTAAAAGTGGTGGTAGACGATGATAAGGCCAAACCGGGTATCATCGAAGCCCACGAAATGCACCATCAGTTGATACCTATCAAGCAATTCGGAACCATAGCTGCGGAGGATAAAGGGCTGATGTGGGCGCTACGTGGTATTCGGGCCGAGGGCATTGCCGATTTGATCGATAAAAAAGCGCTATACCAGGTCCCAGGCGACCCGCACCGGGTGAGGGCGCAGTTTTTGGACCCCGCCCCCCGGGCTATTCTCCGCCTAGACTCAGTGCTGCAAGTAGTAGCTGGCGGCGCCACTACGGGTAAATCGGCTAGCTTCTACCAGCAAATTCTGGGCTTCTCGGGTCACGTACCGGGCTGCTACATGGCTCGTATTATTGAAGCGCAGGGGCACCGGAACGCCCTGGTTGCTGAGGCTGATAATCCTTTTGCATTTGTGCGACTTTATCAGAAGGCTGCCAAGAAATCAGCGGCGCGGCCCCCTTTATTCTCGAAGGCTACCATGATCTACTTGGCTACGCTAGAGAAACGCTACTTGGCTCAGGTCCCGAAGGCGGGATAATAGTTCGATTAAATACCCAAATGCTAGTGCCATAGGTTGAGGCGCTGCCTTGTGTGGAACTGCACAATTAGACGAAGGAAAATCACTCCAACGGAGTGCTACTCCGTGGGCGGTAGTTCCCAAAGCCAGAAAGGTTATTCGGGTAAGGTAATATGAGCAAAGACGAGCTTTCTGCTGGTGGTAGGTTGCATATAAATGCCGATTTTCGCACCCCTCTTAGCTCCGGTTTGTTGCCGGTGAAAGCTGCCCTATTTCCCACTCCCTAGTTCTACCCACCCATGTCCTTGCTCTTCACCGATTTTGCTTCCTGGCAGGCCCACTGTGCTAGCACTGGCGAGCCGCTATACCAGCCCGTTCTCGACTACGAGATTGAGCAGAAAGGCCGCACCGAGGAAATCATCTGGAGTGGTTTGCAGCGGGCTTACGATGTGATGCGCGACGCGGTGAAAACGGGTCTTACTCAGGATATGAAGTCGCGCTCGGGCATGGTAAACAACGGCGCCAAGAAAATAGCTGCTTCGCCTATCACGGTACTGGCGCCCGAGTTCAAGCAGCTTATTTCGCGGGCGTTAGGAGCCAAAGAGGTAAATTCCTGCATGGGTAGGGTAGTGGCAGCGCCTACGGCTGGGGCTTCGGGTATTCTGCCTGGGGTACTAGTTACCCTCCAAGATTTGCACCAGCTCCCGGATAGGAAGATTCTGGAAGGCTTACTGGTGGCTGCGGGCATTGCCCTGATTATTGAGCAGAATGCCTCCTTGGCTGGTGCCGTGGGAGGCTGCCAGGCCGAAACCGGCTCGGCGGCAGCCATGGGGAGCGGGGCCATTGTGTATTGCCTGGGAGGGTCGGTGGAAGAGATATTCGCTGCCGTGGCCATCACCATTCAGTGCATGCTGGGCCTGATTTGCGACCCAGTAGCGGGCCTAGTAGAAGTGCCCTGCGTGGTGCGCAACGCCTCGGCAGCAGCCATTGCCTTCAGCTCGGCCCAGATTGCCATTGCGGGCGTAGACCCCGTAATTCCGGTAGATCAGTGCGTGGCGGCGCTTGGGGAGGTAGGTCAGAGCATGGAAACCCGGTACAAGGAAACTGCCCTCGGTGGCTTAGCCAACACAACCCGCGGCCGGGAAATCGAGAAGATGGTGCTTGTGCAGGATGTCAACATCCTGCCGGATGAGGACATACACTAAGCTAGCGGCACCATACGGAATTCAGATAGGCTTGATTTCGGGAGCCATCGTGAGTTTTGCCAGGTAGGTAATGGCTCCGGCGTAGCGGCTGCGCAAGTCGCGGTACTGTTTCCAAGCGGCCTCCTCATCGGGCCGGAGCGGAATCTTGGCTTCCTGCATTTCCTGGTACGCATTGTGGAAGTCTTGGCGGCCGGGCTCCTGCATGGGGTCGCGGTCATCAAACGGTTCAGGGGCACTAACGTCTGCTTCGTACTTGAAGAATCGTGACACCCGGTTAATGGCAACGCAGCCGGCTTTGAAGCACAGCTCCATGTGCGGGTTACGGGGTAGGTCTGCGGTACTAATGATGAGCGCTGCCGCATCCAGAATAATGTCTACCGTAGTCACCCACGACCGACCGGGCTGGGGAGAGCGGAAAAACGACAAGATGGGCAAGGACGTGTGGGTTTCCTCAATTTCCACAAACCACTCCTCCCAGGTAGCCCATTGCTCCTCGTTGTCCTGTAGAGCACCCGTGAGGTTGAACCAGCACAGCAGCTCTACTGCGGAAGCTTTGGCCCCCGCACGTAGCTCTAGCCGGGCCACTACTAGCTCGCGCCGAGAAAAGGCCTGGTACATGGTAGGCAGGTAGGAGATGAGCAAGGTCATCAAGAGCAGCCCCAAGGTAGCCTCCGAGTACGAAGCCACCGTTGGTAGCACGTGCGTGCTAGGCTCTTCTGAGCCCAGCGTGAGCAATGAGCTATTGCTGATGCGGTAGCATCGTTCCAGGTCGCCCTCACCCAAAGACCAGAAGATGATGGTATACCCGAAGCTGACCACGCCTAGCCACGCAATGGGTAGGGCTACCAAGCCTACCGGCGCATATAGAGCCATTACTCTATCGCGTTGCCCATAGGTTCTGCCCAAGCTAGCAATCAAGGTAAAGATGCGCCGTAAGCCAGTAAATACCCAGTTGTTGATGAGCACTGACTCATTGCGGGGCAACACGAATGAGCGGATAGCCGCCAGCACGGTGCTGGCTACTATAAAGGCACCGGCTAGGCCAGTTAGTGCTTTAAGCGCGATAGTAAACATGCACAGAGGACAGTAGTGCGACTAGGGCGCCGCCAGCCTTGTACTCTGTTGGCCCTTTGGAAGTTAAGGCGCGGCCTTACAGGTAGCAGATTTCTCGGGCTAACCTGGTAGCAATCAAGTTATTTCCTTTCTTTCCACAGCTGTCGGAAGGTCTTGGGCGCCACCTGTACGGCGTCGCGGCGCTTGCTCCAGCCTACTTGCCCAAGCAGGCGGCTGAGTACCCAGTTCTTGGCAGTGGCAGGCGCCAAATCCCACACCCAGCGGTGCTTCATGCCATGCAGCCACAGCGTAATGGCGCGGCGCTCTTCCTTCTCGGTAAGGCCCTCTGCTACACTTTGCTGGCGGTTTTTGAGTAGGATGTTGTGGATGGGAATCTTCACTGGGCATACCGACGTGCAGGCCCCACACAAACTGCTGGCGTAGCTCAGGTGCTTGTTTTCGGCCATGCCATTCAAGTGAGGCGTAATTACCGAGCCAATGGGACCCGAATACGTAGCCTCGTAGGTGTGGCCCCCAATGTTCTTATACACCGGGCACACGTTCAGGCAGGCCCCGCACCGAATGCAGTTAAGGGCTTCCCGCTTGTCGGGCTGGGCGAGCAGGTTGGTGCGCCCATTGTCAAGCAGAATCACAATCATCTCCTCCGGGCCGTCCTTTTCCAGCGGCTGGCGGGGGCCCGTATAAATCGTGTTATATACCGTCACTTGCTGCCCCGTGCCGCTGGTGCTGAGTAGGGGCCAAAACAAGTCTAGGTCGCGGAGGCGCGGAATAACCTTTTCAATGCCTACAATGGCAATGTGCGTTTGGGGGAAGGTAGCCGAGAGGCGGGCGTTGCCCTCATTCTCTGTCACGGCAATGGCACCAGTATCGGCAATGATAAAATTGCCACCCGTAATGCCTACTTCAGCAGCAGTGTACTTACTGCGCAGCAAGTGGCGGGCCGTTAGTACTAACTGCTGGGCGTCGTCCGTGTACTCAATGCCGAGGTGCTTGACAAAGATATCGGCAATGTCAAGCTTGCTCAGGTGCATGGCCGGCGTCACAATATGGTAGGGCCGCTCGCCATTTAGTTGCACAATAAACTCGCCCAGGTCTGTTTCTACCGACTCGATACCGCGCTTGCCCAAGTACTTGTTCAGGTGAATCTCCTCGGTGGTCATGCTCTTGGCTTTCACTACCGTGCGGGCCTTGCGACGCTCCATAATCTTGCCTACCTCAAACAAGGCCTCCTCGGCGTTCTGAGCCCAAACTACCTTACCGCCCCGGGCCGTGAAGTTCTGCTCAAATTGCAGCAAGTACTGGTCAAGGTTATTGATAACCTGCGTTTTGAGGTACGACGCCCGGGACCGGGCTAACTCATGGTCTTCGTAGAAACCCAGGCCCGTTTGCACGGCCGTGTTGTACTTACCAATGTTGAAACGGATTTTACGGCGGTGCTCCAAGTCGAAGGCCTTGCGGTCGGCATCGGTCAGGAATTGGGCAGCTTTGGTAGGGGCGGTGGTCGGCTTCGGCGAGTTCATGGCGGGCAACAGGGTAGACCAGAGTTGTATACAAATATAAAACCCGCCGGACCAGATCGGGTTCGGCGGGTTCTAGAGAACGAGAAAGCCAGAAGAAAATTCTTACTTCTTGTTCGAGTCAACTACAATACGCTTGTCGCGGTTGGCTAGGTCCCAGGCGGTGTAGAACACTAGGCGGGCCCGCTTTTCCATCTTCGGAAACTCAATCTTGTCTACTTCATCTCCGGGGCCGTGGTAGTCATCGTGCACTCCATTAAAGAAGAAGGCCACCGGAATGCTGTGCTTGGCGAAGTTGTAGTGGTCGGAGCGGTAGTAGAAACGGTTTGGATCTTCCGGGTCATTGTAGCGGAAGTCCAGGTCCATCTGCGTGTACTTCTGATTAGCATTCTGCAGAATGGTGTGCAGCTCCGAGCTTAGCTTATCCGAGCCGATAACGTACACGTAGTCGCCCTTGCCTTCGTGGTCTTTATCCGTGCGGCCTACCATGTCGGTGTTCAGGTCTACCATGGTGCTGGCGAGGGGGAAAACCGGATGGTCGGTGTAGTACTCCGAGCCTAGCAAGCCTTTTTCCTCACCCGTCACCGTCAGGAACAATACGCTACGGCGGGGACCGTGGCCTTCGGCTTTGGCCTTGGTGAAGGCTTCCGCCATTTCCAGTACCGTTACCGTACCCGAGCCGTCGTCGTCGGCCCCATTATGCACCTCCCCGTTTATTACCCCAATGTGGTCGTAGTGGGCTGATAGTACCATGACCTCCTGCTTGAGGTCGGTGCCTTCCATATAACCCAGCACGTTTTCAGTAGTGAAGTCCTCGGTTTTCTTGGCGGCTTTCACCAGCATTTTAGCAGGCTTGAAAGTGCCCGCTACGGGCTTGCCTGCCTTGTCAACGCTGGCGGTGTACTTGGTTACGGCAGGGGCGGTGGTACCTAGTAGCTTATACCCAAGCGTCGGCGACACAAAGAAGGCTGTGGCGCGGTTGCCCTCGGGCTTGGCATCTTTGAAGGCAATGCTGGGGCGGCTGATGTAAGGCGTCATGCGCGCGGCCAGCTTCTGGAAGTTGCTGTTGGGGTTAAAATCCACGAAGAATACCGAGCGGGCGCCTTTCTGGCTGGCTAGCTGCAGCTTAGCACGGAAATCTTGGCCCCACTTGCTGTTCTGGCCTTCTTTGCCAAGCAGAGCGGTGCCTTTGCTGGTTTGGGGCTCTCCCAGCAGAATCAGCAAATCCCTGCCCTTCACGTCGCCCAGGGCAGCGTAGTCGGAGTAGCCTTCCTGCTCAATGCCGTATCCGGCAAATACTGGCTGTACGGCAGTTTCTTGGGCAAAGCCCGTGGTACCGTAGGCGTAGAAGTCCGTCAGCCAGGCGTAGCTCTGGCCGCCTACTTTCAGCGTAGCGCCATCGGCCCAGGTGCTGCGCACCATGGTAAAGTGCTGCAAGTAGGGATTATCGGAACCCTGTACCGGACCCGTCAGGCCCAATTCTTTAAAGCGGTTAGCAATATACTCAGCGGCCATTTTCTGGCCTTTTTCGCCGGTTTCGCGGCCTTCATACGCATCAGAGGCCAGTACGGTGAGATGCTGGCGCAAGTCGGCCTGCGTGATGGTTTCGGCGTAGTTCTGTGCCCAATCGGCCGGTACGGGGGCTTGCTTGGTAGGCCCAGCTTCCGGGGCCGTAGTAGCCGACGCTTCGGTTTTGGCCTTGCGCTTTACCTTGGTTTTGATTTTTTCGGGCGCCTGCTGGGCCATGGCGGCGGTAGTCATGCCCGCAGCCAGCAGCAGCGCCAGGAAGGAAGGTTTGTGCATATGTACGTGGGGGTATATAAGTCGGGAAAGAGGGCGGTTGTAGTTCAAGCAAGGTGCTGCATCTGCCAAAGGATAGACGCGGCCTTGCACAAATTCACCGTTTTGCCTTTTAGGGTTGCACAATCAGCACGGAAGCGTAGGCTGCAACTCCTTCGCGACGGCCCACAAAGCCTAGTTTTTCAGTGGTAGTGGCCTTAATGCTGATGTCGTCTGCGTCAATGCCCATTACCTCAGCCAGCACCCGCTGCATTTCCGGGATGTGGGGGTTTACCTTGGGCGCTTCAAGGCAGATAGTGGAGTCGATATTGGAAATGGAGTAGCCGCGCTCCTGGAGCAGGCGCACTACCTCGGCCAACAGCCGCTTGGAGTCGATGCCCTTGTACTGCGGGTCGGTATCGGGAAAGTGGAACCCAATATCGCGCAGGTTAGCGGCCCCCAGCAGGGCGTCGCAAATCACGTGAATAAGCACATCGGCATCGGAGTGGCCTAGGGCGCCGTGGGTGTGAGGAACTTGGATGCCGCCGAGCCAGAAGGGGAGGCCCGCCTGCAACTGGTGAACGTCGTAGCCGAAGCCGGTACGGATTTTCATGGAGTCGAAACGATGGGTAAACGATGGAGCAGCAAGGTACAACAACCCACGCCACTTACCGGAAACGGACTGCCCTGCGCCGTACCAAGAAAAAAAGTTGGGCTTGTCTAAAGTAAAAGGGCAGCGTGTTCGTCAGAGGAAAGAGTACGCCTCCAAGTCGGGAAATTAAATAGCAAAAAAGTGATGGAAACTTTGAACACATTAAAAGTTTCCATAGTACCTTTGCTTCCGCAGACATGGAAATAAAAGACCGAATCTTACTAGCAGCCCAGTCCCTGTTTATCCGCAATGGGATAAAGAGTGTATCGATGGATGACATAGCCACCCATCTGGGCATCTCGAAAAAGACACTGTATAAATGGTTTGACAACAAAGACCAGATTGTGTCAGCCGTTATTTCTAGCCACTTACATGGCGTGCAGGGCGAATGCGAAGGCATCATTATACAGGCGCAAAACGCCGTGGATGAGATGCTGCAAATGATGAGCTGGACGGAACGTCAATTCTCGGGAATGAACCCCACCGCTCTTCACGACCTCCGCAAATACTATCCGGTTGCTTGGGACTTATTTCACGCGCACAAGAACAAGTACATCCTCAATCAAATTCAAGCCAACCTGCGCCGGGGAGTAGCCGAAGGCCTCTACCGTTCCGACTTGGATGTAGAGGTGCTCTCACGCCTCCGTTTATCGCAAATAGATGCGCTTTTTGACCCCGATGTATTCCCACATACCGAGTTTGAACCGCTCCGAGTGCAGATGGCCTGCAACGAGCATTTCCTGCTGGGCATGGTGACTCTGAAAGGCCACAAGCTCATTAATGAGTACCGTCACGTGACGGAAGAAGAATAGAACTAGCTCCATCACCCGCTTTCCTGTATATGAAGAAGAACCTACGCGTGTTGCTGCTGGCTGCCGGGTCGGGCCTATTGGCTCCTGCTGGTACCGCCCTAGCGCAGACGCCCACGGCCACTCGGCCGGGCCTCAGCAACCAGTTAGCCGCAGTGGACAACATGCCTCTGTCGTTGCAACAGGCCGTTGATTACGCTATCAAGAACAAGTCGTCGTTGCTGGCTACCCGCCTGGGCGAGCAGACGGCTAAGGCGCGGGTAGGAGAAATTCGGTCGGCGGGCTTGCCCCAAGTAAACGTAGCCGCCAACCTGGCCGACAACTTCAAACTCCAGAAAAGCTTAGTAGACTTCGGGGCTTTTGCCGGCGGTAACTCAGCTACCACGCTCACGCCCAGTGATATTGCGGCCGCTCAAAGTGGTCAGACGGTAAACCTGGGAACAGTTACGCTACCCGCCGAGCCTGTACCCCCACAAGCTCTGGCCTTCGGACTGCGCCACGCTGGTAACACCAGTGCTTCGGTATCGCAGCTGCTGTTCGATGGCTCGTATCTGATTGGCTTGAAAGCCGCGAAGGTGTATGAGCAACTCGCGCAAAAACAAACCCAGCAGGCGGAAATTGACGTGGTGGAGCAGGTGAGCAAAGCCTACTACAGCACGCTGGTAGCTCGTGAGCGGCTGCAGTTGTTAAGCCGCAACGTGCAGCGCCTCGACACTATCCTGTACCAGACCAACCAAACCTTTAAGGCTGGTTTTGCCGAGAAGCTGGACGTGCAGCGCCTGCAAGTACAGCGCAACAACTTGGTAGTGGAGCAGCAGAAAGCTCAGCGCCTCACCGAGTTGAGCGTAGCCCTGCTGAAATTCCAGATGGGTCTGCCCCAAGATCAAACGGTACAACTCACCGACTCGCTGAGCGCAGCGGTAGTAGATGCAGGCTCTCTGCGCCAGCGCTTAGGCGTAGCCAACCTCGCCACGGGTGCAGGGGTTACGGGCTTAGGCGGGGTGCCAAATGCGCCAGCACCTACTGCAACCAACACGCCTGAGCAGAACCGCCAAGATCAACAAACGGCCCTCAGTGGTGCCCGCACTGGCCAGCTGGCCGCCGCCTTCAACTATAACAACCGTATTGAGTTTTCGACGCTGGAAACGCAGCAGGCCTTGGCTGGCCTGGACCTGGCTAACCGCCGGGCAGGCGCGTACCCCCGCCTAGTGGCTACGGCGGCCTATGGTTTTACGGGTTCGGCCAACAACCGTCGTGACTTGTTTGCTTTCCGCGGGCCCGACTCGCGGGCGGCCAACGGCTTCCCCAACCAGAATTGGTTTGGTTTCGGCAACGTGGGCCTGAGCCTAAATATTCCGGTATTTGATGGCTTCCGCCGCAAATATCTGGTGCAGCAGGCCCGTATTGCGCAGCAGACGATTGAGCGTGGCTTCGAAACCCTGCGCCAGAGCATTGATTTGCAGGATGCGCAAAGCCGCACGACGCTCATCAATGCCTTGGATGTGCTGGACAACCAGCGCGCTAACCTTGACCTAGCTGATGAAGTGGCCCGGGTGTCGCGCATCAAGTTTAAGGAAGGAGTAGGCTCCAACATTGAAGTGGTAACGGCCGAAACCTCCCTCCGCGAAGCGCAAACCAACTACTACTCTGCGCTGTACGATGTGCTGGTGGCTAAAGTAGACCGCGACAAGGCTACGGGTGAGTTGTACAACCAAGCCAAGAAATAGAAGCTAGGCGTCAGAAGCTAGGAGCTAGCAGCTTCTGACCCAGCCGTTCCGCCATCAACGTCTAGCTCCCAACTCCTTGCTATAAGCTACTAGCTTCTCCTCAAATGAAATACGCTGCTTCTGCCTTACTCCTGACTCTGGGCCTCCTGACCGCTTGCGGCGAAAAAGACCCCAAGGCCGAGTTGGCTCAGTTGAAGAAAGAACAAGCTGCCAACCAGGCAAAAATTGCCGATTTGGAAGCCAAGACTGGCGCTAAGGCCGAGGGTGCGGCCGCCCAGACTACCCCAGTGTCGGTGATTAAAGTGGCTCCCGAAAGCTTCAAGAGCTATCTAGAGTTACAGGGTCGCGTTGATTTCGACCAGAATGCCAACGTAGCGGCCCGGGCTGCTGGTACCCTCACCAGCTTGCGCGTACAGCGCGGTGACCAAGTTCGGAAGGGCCAAACCTTGGCTACCGTGGACGCCTCCGTGCTTGACGCCAGCATTGCCGAACTGCGGACCCGCATGGACCTGGCCCGTGTGGTATATGAAAAACAAGAGCGCCTCTGGAAGCAGGAAATCGGCACCGAAATCCAGTACCTGCAGGCCAAGAACAACTATCAAGCCCTGCAGCGTAACCTGGCTTCCCTGAATCAGCAGCGCGCCCTGTATAGCGTAGTGGCACCTTTTGCCGGCACCGTGGATGACGTACTGCCTAAATTAGGTGAAACGGTGGCCCCTGGTGCCCCGGTGGTGCGGCTGCTCAGCAACAGCGGTACTGGTAAAATCTTGGCCGATGTTTCCGAAGCCTATGCTTCGCGCATCAAAGCCGGAGACAAGGCCTTGGTAACTATTCCGGACCTGGGTGCCGAGGAACTCCCCGCCACGGTACGGGTGGTATCTAGCACCATTAACCCCACCAGTCGCACTTTCACCACAGAGCTGCGCTTAAGTAGCAACAAGGCCAGTCGGCTGCGCCCCAACATGGTGGCCAATGTGCGCATCCAAAACTACGACCGTCAGAACGCTACCGTACTCCCCGTAGACCTGGTACAGAAGGACGAACAGAATACTTACGTGCTGGTAGTAAGCGACAAAGGCAACCAAAAAGTGGCCGCTAAGCGCGTTATCCAGACCGGCAATACTTATAACGGTAAGGTGGAGGTGACCAGCGGCCTCCAACCCGGCGACCAAGTGATTTCAGCCGGCTACCAAACCCTGAACGAAGGCCAAATAGTGACGCTGTAACCAGCGTTACTTAACGTCAAGAATCAAAGCCATGCAGGATTTAGAGAAAGAGTTTGGGCCAACCAGTTGGTCTATCAATAACAAAACCAGCATTTACATCATTACGGTGCTGCTGTGCGTGGCGGGAATTTTTGCCTACATCAAGCTGGGCAAAGAGAAATTCCCCGACATCGTAATCCCGCGCATCATCGTGGCTACCATTTACCCTGGTACCTCGCCGGCCGACATTGAGAACCTAGTGACGCGCCAGCTTGAGAAAGAGCTGAAAAGCGTAAACGGGGTTAAGAAAATCAACTCCACCTCCAACCAGGACT
Source organism: Hymenobacter mucosus (assembly GCF_900188255.1). Lineage (GTDB taxonomy): Bacteria > Bacteroidota > Bacteroidia > Cytophagales > Hymenobacteraceae > Hymenobacter > Hymenobacter mucosus. The sequence goes on from NZ_FZNS01000006.1 coordinate 295,475, forward strand.
ACTGTATCGTTGATATTGAGTTCAACTCGGGGGTAGACGTGCAATATGCCAAGCAGCTTATCAAGGATGCGGTGGATAAGGCCGCGCCCGAACTGCCGAACGATTTGCCTTCCCCGCCCACGGTAAACGAGGTGAACATCTCGGAGCAGCCCATCATGTTCGTGAACCTGAGCGGTAACCTGCCGGCAGTACAGCTCAAGAAGTACGCCGACGACTTCCAGGACAAGATTGAGGCCCTCCCCGAAATTACCCGCGTGGATATTGTGGGTGCCCTCGACCAGCAGGTAAACGTGGATGTAGACCTAAACAAGCTACGCGCCTCACGTCTGGGCTTCTCCGACATCAGCAATGCTATTGCCCGTGAAAACGTAACTATTTCGGGCGGCTCCATTGATGTCGGCTCTCAGAAGCGTGCCGTGCGTGTGGCTGGCCAGTACGTGCGCGCCGAGGACATTGCCGACATTCAGGTAAAGAACCTCAACGGCGCTGCCGTGCGCCTCGGGGATATTGCTACCGTGCAGGATGGCTTCAAGGACCGGGAATCGTATGCTCGTCTTGATGGCAAGCCTGCCATTACTCTGAACGTAGTAAAACGCCAGGGCGAAAACCTGATTGACGCCTCCGATAAGATCAAAGCACTCATTGCCGAGTCGGAGAAAACGCTGCCCAAGGAACTGAAGGTGACCGTAACCGGCGACACCTCCAACGACACCCGCGTAACCCTGCACGACCTGATTAACACCATTGTTATCGGCTTCCTGCTAGTAACGGCCATCCTGTTGTTCTTCATGGGCACTACCAACGCTATGTTCGTGGGCCTGTCGGTGCCGATTTCGATGTTCCTAGCCTTCCTGATTATTCCGGGCTTCGACTTCTCGCTGAACATGATTGTACTCTTCGCCTTCCTACTGGCGCTGGGTATTGTAGTGGACGACGCCATTGTGGTAATTGAAAACACGCACCGCCTGCTGCACGAGCACCCTGAACTGAGTACCGAGAAGGCTGCCAAGTTTGCGGCTGGTGAAGTGTTTGTACCCGTATTGGCGGGTACGCTTACGACGGTGGCGCCCTTCGTGCCTCTCATGTTCTGGCCTGGCATTGTGGGCTCGTTCATGTACTACCTGCCCGTAACGCTCATTATTACCCTGATGTCGTCGCTGGTAGTAGCCTTCATCATGAACCCGGTGTTTGCCGTGAGCTTCATGGAGCGCGAGGAGCACTTCGAAGAAGACCTGCACAGCAAACCCAAGCTGAGCAAAGGCCTCAAAATTGCCGTAGGCGTACTGGTGGTACTGGGCATTCTGTTCAACGTGCTGGCTCTTGGAGCAACGCCTGAGGTTGGGCCCGACGGTGAAACCAGCGGCCTGCTGGGCCACTTCATCGGCAACATCTGCCTGGCCCTGGCCGGGTTCATCCTGCTCGACAAGTTTGTGCTGGTGAAGATGATTGCCTGGTTCCAAACCCGCGCCCTGCCGAAGTTTCAGAATGGCTACGCCAGCCTGGTACGTTGGTCCATCAATCACCCGGCGCTGGTAATGATTAGCGTAGTGGTGCTCTTCATCGGCTCGTTTATCGCCATCGGCATGCGCAGCCCGAAGGTGGACTTCTTCCCCAAAGGCGACCCGAAATTCATCTACACCTACCTGAAAATGCCGGTGGGTACTCGCGTAGAAATCACCGACTCTATTACCAAGGTGCTGGAAAACCGCATCTATGGCGTGATTGGGCGCAACAACCCCGATGTGGAATCGGTGATAACCAACGTGGCCATCGGCGCTGGTGACCCCGGTGACGTTTCCTCGGCGAGTGGTACGGCTATGTCGAACATGGGCAAGGTGGCCGTGGCCTTCAAAGAACTGAGCGACCGGACCGGCCCAACCACTGGCACCTACATGGATAAAATCCGGGAGGTAGTGAAAGGTATTCCCGGCGCCGAAATTTCGGTAGACCAGGAGGCCAGTGGCCCGCCTCAGCAGAAGCCTATTGCCATCGAGGTTATCGGCGATGATTACCCTACGTTGGCTAAGCTTTCGAAGAAGGTAACCCGCTACGTTGACTCGCTCAACATTGGTGGCGTAGAAGCCCTGCGTTCCAACCTGGAAGACCGCAACCCCGAAATTGCTGTGAACATCGACCGTACCCGCGCTAACCGGGAAGGCATCAGCACCGGCCAGATTGGTTTGGAAGTGCGGACGGCCATCTACGGCTCGGAAGCCAGCAAATTCAAAACCTCTGACGATGAGTATCCCGTGCAGGTGCGCTACGCCAAGCCCTACCGCAACGATGTGGACGCCATCATCAACTCCCCGCTGACCTTCCGCGACGCCACCGGCGCCGTGCGTCAAGTGCCTATTTCGTCAATTGCCCAGGTAAGCTACGGCTCCACCTACGGCGGTATCCGACGCAAGGACACGAAGCGTGTGATTACCATCTCGTCTAACGTGCTCAACGGCTACACTGGCCCCGACGTGGTAGCTAATATCCGGACGGCCCTTAAGTCGTTCCCCACGCCCGCTGGCTACACCATCAAGATGGGTGGTGCTGAAGAAGACCAAAAGGAAACGACCGACTTCCTGCCCATGGCTGGCCTAGGGGCTCTGGCCCTCATCTTCCTGATTCTGGTAACGCAGTTCAACTCGTTCAGCAAGCCGGTTATCATTCTTTCGGAAGTACTGTTCTCCATTGCGGGCGTGTTCTGGGGACTGGCCATTACGGGCATGAACATCAGTATCGTAATGACGGGCGTGGGTATCATTGCCCTGGCCGGTATTGTGGTGAAAAACGGCATTCTGTTGGTGGAATTCACCGACATTCTACGGGCTCAGGGCATGCCCCTGCGTGAAGCCATTGTGCTAGCTGGCCGCACCCGCCTCAACCCGGTAATCCTGACGGCTACGGCCGCCACACTGGGGTTGATTCCGCTGGCTATCGGTCTGAACATTGACTTCTACGAGCTGTTCGCGTCCGGCAACCCGCACTTCTTCATCGGTGGTGAGTCGGTAGTGTTCTGGGGCCCGCTGGCCTGGACTATCATCTTCGGCTTGGTGTTTGCGACTGCCGTTACCCTGTTGGTAGTGCCTGTAATGTATCTGCTGAGCGAAAGCCTGAAGCTGCGCGTGAAAAAAACGCCCGATGCTCCTGCTACTACGGATGAAGTAGAAGCCGCTAGACCTCCGGTTCTGGCCGAATACTAAATTTTGCTGCGGCGCTTGCAACCATTTCTCGGCTGTGCGGCCTCTTTCGCCCGAAAGGGCGCGGAGCCCCAGCCGGGGACCCGACGCCTACCTTTCATCGTTCTCCCCGTTTCTGTCGTTTCTCATGCTAGTTACTGCAACGACCCCCAAAACCATTCAGCAGCAGGTGCTGCGTATCATCAGCAAGCGCAAAGCCATTAAGGCGCGGCGCCTGCGTATCGGCAGCAACCTCAGCAACGAGCTGGGTTTCGACACCGTGGATGTCGTAGATATCATCTTGGAGCTGGAGCGCAATTTCCACATTACTATCCCCGACGAAGTACCCCTGGCTACTGTAGGCGACTTTGTGGATTATGTAGTATCGCACGCGAAAGCCGCGTAACACGTCCTCGCTCCTACACGCAAAAGGCCCCATAACCTAGGTTATGGGGCCTTTTGCGTGTAGGAGCGAGGACGTGCTATCGAACGTTGCCGCCAGCATCTCCGCCGCTCGGGCGAGAATCGGTGGAGGTGTTAGGCTCACGGCTGCTATCGGTGGTGTTGGCAGCAGTATCAGAATACACCGTTGCCGACGTTTCAGCATCTTCGTGCTTGCCAGGGGTAGGCTGTGAGGCCGATGGCTGCTCAACGGGAGGGGTAGCTGCCGATGTGGCTTCGGTTGGCTCGCCGGTAGTTTCTACCACTGTGGGGCGCGTCTTCTCCCACTCAGCAAACTTGTCTAGCTCTTCTTTGATCGTCGTGCTAAACCAAGCAACTAAAGCTACGTCGTCCAACAGGCCCAGTACTGGAATGAAATCTGGGATCAGGTCAATTGGGCTGAGGAAGTAGATGGTCACGGCTATAGCCGCAATTACTGTGGAATTGGGCAGGCCTGTGTACTCACCTGCTACCGATGAGCGAATCAGACGGAACATTGTCTGCAAGGTATCCCACGCTTCATGCGCTAGCGACCCAAGGTCCTTCTTCTCACTCGCTTTAGTATACGCATCGTTCAGCAACTGCTTCATGCGTGTAGGCTTCTGCAGATAGTCTTCGGCTTTGCCCAAGAACTTTTTGAACAGGGGGGAGGAGGCAATCTGGTCGCCCTGGGGATTTTGCTTATCCATGAGTACGGGAAAGTAGGGAGGAGTAGAAATGTCAAATTGAGGGCATAAGCCCAGCGGTTTGCTATACTATTTCAGGGCAAAATAGTTTTGCTGAGCTTTGAGTGCTCTTCAAGCAAAAGCCCCGTTTCAATGAAGAAACGGGGCTTTTGCTTGAAAAGTCAGGGGTACACTAGTCTAATTGCTTTCCACGCGGCCAGCGGCGTAGAAATTGCGGCTATAGTAGGCCTGTGTGAGGGAGCTTACCATAACGCCACCACCGCAAGCAGAGTGAGCAAATTTGCCATCCTTTAGATAGATGCCAACGTGGTAGATGGGCTGTCCCGGACCCCGGCGGAAGAACACTAGGTCGCCGGTTTGCATTTCGTCTTTCTGCACGTGCTTCACCTTCTCAAACATGGAGCGGGAACTGCGTTGCAGTGTAATGCCGTATACTTCCTTGAAAACCCGGGTTACAAAGCCGGAGCAGTCGGTGCCGCTCTTGCTATTACTACCGTAACGGTAAGGAGTGCCCAACCAGGAAACTACTGTAGCTAGGAGGGTCTTGTTGTCATCGTAGCTAGGCTCAATGCCCAGACGAGTCGCGTATTTAGTGTATTCTGTTGAGTCAGAAGAAGTAAGCAGGCCAGTAGCATGAGGTTCCTCGGTGGCAAAGAGGCCGCTGAGCAAAGAAGCTTGCTGGGATACTAAGGATGCCGAACTTTGAGCAGTAGTGGCAGGTGTGTTTTCGAAGAAAAAGGAGAGGACCATCGAGGCCGCGGCGAGGCAATACAGAATGCTGTTTTTCATTGTCCGTCGAGGGGTGGTAAAAAAACTAATCGGGGGCTACCGACGAGCTGAACGCGTACTACTTCTTTCGATAGGCTAAAAACCTGGGAACACGAAAAAGAAAGACAAAAAGGAGTTTCTTCTGTCGGGTTTTTGCTCCTGTTGAGCTACTTGCCGATTGTTAAAGCTAACCCTAAAGAATTGGCTAGTCCAAACTTTTAGGGTGAATTAGGTGAAAAAACATGATTATGTACAATGTTTTTGCCTAAAAATTCAAGAGGAAAATGCAACCTGGTTCGTCATCTTGCACGTATAGACTGCCCTGTTTTTTTGTATATATGGAATTCCCACGTATTGTTGAAAATTCGCCCTTTGCCCGGGTGGCTCGCCTCAAGCTACGGGCCCGTAGCGTTGCTATGGTGCTGGGACAGAGCATACATTTAAGTGGCGCTACCCGCGAAGAATTCTTGCAAGACCCCTACTGGGTAGCCCACGAAATGGAACACATTCGGCAGTTTCAGGAACATGGCAGGATGGGCTTCTTATGGCGCTACCTCCGCGACTGGGCCCGGCACGGCTATTACAATATTCCCTTTGAGGTTGCTGCCCGTGAAGCAGGGGAGCGGGACGCTCATCTGTATGCCCAAGGCCGAGCCCTGCCTACTCCAGATCAGCGCCATCCCTCACCTGCCGTAAAAAGCAAAAACAGCTAGTCCCCACCCGTCTCTGCATCAAGCAGAGTAGGCAGGAAACGAGCTGTTGTCTACTCTGCCCTATTTATCTATAGGGAAGCAAGGCGGCCTCCATCGAGCACCAGCGTTGTGCCGTTCATAAAGTTGGCTTCGGAAGAAGCAACAAAGCAGATGGCTGCGGCCAGCTCCTCCGGAGTGCCTACTTGGCCCGTTACTTTTTCCTTTCCACTTTTCACATTGGGGTTACTCCAAAGCATGGCTGTATCAACGGCTCCGGGGGCCACGGCATTGATGCGGGCATGGGTATGAGGAATTTCGAGACTTACGCCGCGGACGAAAGCCTCAATAGCTCCTTTGCTGGCAGCGTAAGGAGCCACGTTAGGAGTAGACTGGTGAGCGTGGACTGAGCTAACCGCTACAATGGCGCCGCCTTTCATGTGGGGCAGGCAAAGCTGAGTTAGTCGGAACAAGGCCCGCAGGTTAATATGCATGAGCGTATCCCACGCCTTCGGTTGGAGCTTTAGGATTGGCTCAAACGTCATCATGGCTGCATTGTTGACGAGCACATCAATTCGTTGCCACGTCTTGCAAATGCGCTCTACGGCCCGTACCAAATGAGCATCTTTGCCTACGTCGGCGCTAATGAAGATTGCTTGGCCCCCGGCCGCTCGAATAGTGCGTACTACTTCGCGGCCCTCTTGGGCATCACGCCCCAGCACAGCCACGCAACCTCCTTCTTGGGCTAGGCGCAAAGCCGTAGCCCTTCCTATACCCGCGGTACCTCCCGTAACGAGGCACACCTTGTTTTGAAAACGCTGGGGAAATGAGGGGGTAGACATAAAATCAAGCTAACGTGCAAGCACAACAGTGTGGCTTAGCAAACGTGCCTGGGCTACACTAGTTGCGCAAGCACCAATACCGCGGTTCTGTCAGTACGTATTGGCCTCACTTAGCTGCTATTGTTTTAATGACTACCAAAGTCGCATCGGGCTAGGATAGCATTGAACTTCAGAGGAAAGAAGCGAAGCAGCCACAACTTTTCGGGGCGTTTTCACGAATAGGGGAGGGGCACGCTTCTAGCGAGCCAGATATGTATTTATCAAACCTAACATTGCCACCCATCATGGAAAACAAGCAAAACCAGCCCTCGAATGGCTCTGCCCAGAATGGTTCTTCTAATAGCAAATCGGCTTCTTCGCAGCAACCAGTAAACGCCGAAGTAAATTCTGACAGCATTCCTGCTACCTCAGCCTCTACTGCCGACAGCAGCCGCGCACCTCGTCCATCAGGTAGCCGCGGTAAAGCAACAAGCACCGCAGAAACGTCGGACCAAGCTAGCAGTCAGGAAAGCCAGTCAGGTCAGCAAGGCCAGCAGAAGTCATGGCTGGATCAGCAGCAGTGGTTAAAAAATATTGACGTAAACCAGCTACCCCAGCAGCTAAAAGACATCAGCAGCAAAGCCGCTGAGCAGGTGAATAAACTCACGCCCACGCAGAAAGTGATTGGGGGCGCTATCCTGGTAAGCGGTCTGAGCTGGCTGGCTCTGCGCTCCAAGAGCAACTCATCGAAAGGAGAAATCTATCAGCCCTACCGCGGCGCTAAGGATAGCTCTTCGAAGTGGAACAGCAGCAATGAATCGGTATACCGGGGCGCTTCCCAAGGCTACGCCGACGACGATTACGCTTCCGACTTGTAAGCAACGATAGGCAATAAGCCATACAATAGCTGAGTAAAAGCCGTGGATTTAGGCAGTACTACTCGGTAAAAAGACACAAAAAAGCCCTGATAAACAGCGTTTATCAGGGCTTTTTTATCGAGAGCCTCTTATTGGACTCGAACCAACGACCTGCTCATTACGAATGAGCTGCTCTACCAGCTGAGCTAAAGAGGCATTTCCTAGCCGGCGGATCCGGTAGGGGCAGCAAAGATAGGAAGGCTGGTAAACAACACGCAAGCCGCCGCCGTATTTTTTTCGGGTCCAGACTCATTAACTACCCCCTAACTACTGGCTGGGGTTAGGTTATCAACGTAGTAGGTATATGAAAAACAAGACAACCTCCGCTCACATTGTGCAGGCACTGGGCAGCGGCTTAGCCGGAGCACTAGCTCTGAATGTAGTGCACGAAGCCATACGGCAGGTGCGCCCGCAGGATGCACCACGTATGGACATCTTAGGAAAGCGCGGCCTTCGTCGGCTACTAGCGAAGGCCAACGCCTCGCAGCCAACCGAGGACACGGCCTACGTGCTCACTATGCTAGGCGACCTAGTGAGCAATGGCTTATACTACAGCTTGGTAGGTAGCGGCCCAGGAGTATGGTGGCGCGGAGCAACTTTAGGAATAGCAGCCGGCGTGGGTGGAGTTGTGCTGCCTGGCCCCATGGGTTTAGGACAAGCTCCTAGTAACCGCACCCCTCAAACAAAAGCCATGACCGTAGCTTGGTACTTACTGGGTGGATTGGCTGCGGCTGGCGTTTCTCAGGCATGGAGCAGCAAGCGCCGCTAGCTTAGCCGCTGGCTTTACATATCAGACTTTGCGCCCTGGTACCATGTATTGTACTGCTGCACAATCTTAGCAATGTCTCGTTTGCGGTAGCGGCCAGCTCGTAAATCGGTGGCTAGGGCTGGGTAGTCGGCAAAATAGGTAGCTGCGTCTTGGCGTAAATCCCACCAGGAAACCTCTTCTAAGCGTTTTGCCCCGGCCCGGTAAGCTACTATGCAACGGTTAGAGCTTTGGGAAGCAAACTCCGCTTCCTTACGGCTTAAGGGCCCAAAAGTGGGGTATTTCTTATCCCAGCTCTGCGGAATTAGGAGCAAATCTGCTTGCCTACGAGGCCAAACCGGCAGGTACGCGTAGTCGTAGAGTTGCACCTCACCAGCAACAAGTTGTCGCAAAAAGCCGCGGGAAGGAATGTTAGACCCGTCCTGGTAGAACGGTAAGGCTACGTAGCGTATCAGCTTGTCCTGCTCGTAGTAGCAATACCCCGCCAATTGATACGCATCAAGCACCAAAACTTCTTCTCCGCGAAGAGGCACAAACTCGACGCGCATCTGCTGTAATAATCTATCGCGCAAAATGATAGCGCCCTTTAGCGTGTCGCCGCCAGCTGTAAGCACGTAGCCGAATGCCGGCTTCTGGGCCATAGCCGTGGTTCCGGCGAGGAGTAAGCAACTAAATGCGGCTGAATGAACCAGCGCGGGTAATAGCTTGGGTAACATAACGGACGGATAGAAAGGGTGACAAGAAACCAGACCTAGTATAATGCGTGCTGGTTCTGGTGGCTATATACGTGATAATGTATGGTTTTACTACAAGTTTGCCATGGTTGATTGCGTTGGGAGCGTGCACAGGCAAAGCTGATTGACTCGGCCTGGAAATGCGCCACAGCACCCATCCGCATGGCTACTCTTCCAAACGGCGTGCTGGGCGGCTATTTTTCAGTGCATAGAAGCTGTTGAGTTAGTCAAGTAAACGCAAACAACCGGATTTCAGGTGATAGGAGCAGTAGTGGGCCAATGCTAAGCCGCGCCGCCTGTTACCTTTGCCGCCGCTATGATGAAACCTCTCCGCAAACTCCTGATTCGTGCGCTTGGCTTCGAGCGGTATATCCGCTTTGTGAGCCACGTATACCTGCGGCTGGTAGGGGCTGGCTGGGGTAAGAAGCAGTACCCCGAGCTGTTTTTTCTGCAGAAGATAGTACGCCCAGGTTTCGTTTGTATTGATATCGGGGCCAACCTGGGGTACTACTCCGTCGCGCTGTCTCGCCTAGCGGGCCCAAGCGGCAGGGTGCTGGCCGTAGAGCCCATCCCCGATTTTCAGGCTATTTGGCAAGACAACGTGCGCTTAAGCGGAGTGGACAACCTTACGCTGCTACCTTATGCCCTGGGCGGACAAGCCACTATAGTACAGATGGGAACCCCGGAGCGCGACGGGCTGCTGCATCATGGCATGACGAAGGTGGCCGCAAGCAACACACAAGAGCATTATGCCCGCACCTACGACGTACCTATGCGAGTTCCAGACGAACTGTTTGGGGGCCTCGGGCGCTTAGATTTTGTGAAATGTGATGTCGAAGGCTTCGAGTTTGAGGTGTTTCGGCACATGCAGCACACGCTCCGCCGCTTTCAGCCGCTCATCCAGACGGAGCTAAACGGGCTGGAAAACCGACAGGCAGTCACTACTTTGCTTGCCGAGCTTGGCTATAAACCATTTGTGCTTTCCGAGCGTTTGGAGCTTATACCGTGTTCTGCTGCACAATTAGCCAGTGCAGTCACAGCCGATTTTTACTTTCAACCTGAATCATCCCCCATTTCCTCTGCTCGCCCATGACCACGTTTCTTTTCGTCCTCCTTGTCCTGTTCTTCCTTGCTCGCTTTGTGCTGCCGGTTGTGCTACGGCTGGTGGTGGGCAATTTCGTGAAGCAACAGGCGCGGCGCTACGGGCAAGGGTTTGGCGGCGCACAGCCGTTTGAGGGCGGCTATACTGAGCCACAGCGCCCCACCAACGGGAGCGGTTCTTCCGTGCACGTTGACTATGTGCCGCCGCGCCAGAAACCCCGTCCATCTAAAGACTTCAAGGGGGGCGAGTACGTAGAATTTGAAGAAGTCAAGTAAGACTGTTAAGAAAGCAAAAAGGGCCTTCTGCACTACGCAGGAGGCCCTTTTTTTGTATGCCATCCTGCTGCCTCCTAGAAGCCTAGACCTACCCGTACCCCGGTACCCGCCTTCTGCCCCGATTGTAGGCTGGTATAAAAATCTAGGCGCCCTACTTTTAGAATGTGCTCAATTCCTACGCCAAGCTCGAGGTAGTGACCCGCCGTGGGCGTGGTCAGGTAGTTAAGCGAGGCAACCTCTTGCCATTTCAGGCGGCGCAGCATCGGCACTTTGTTCAGGATAAACCCATTGAAATGGTGGTTATAGTGCGCTTCTAAGAACTTGTCGGCGGTGCTGAACCGGTAGTAGTCTAGCAACTGAAACTGGCTGAAGTCGGCGGCGAGGTAGGTGCGGTTGCCGCTGAAATGGTGGAAGTCCATGAACGACAAGCGCGGGGAGCCGGGAAATATACCCGCAGCAATGCGGTAGTTGCTGGTGCCCAGTAAGCCTAGGCTCACGGAATGCCGCAAGCCAGCTTCCAACATGGTGTAGCGCACATCGGAGGCCAGAATACCTCCTATTCCTTGCCGCCATCTTAGCAGCAGGGTGGGGTATTTGGAGCTTAAGTTGAACTTGCCATCCGGGCGGGTAATGAAGCGCTGCCCTGGCCGGAAGGACGCTTGCACCTCCGTAGTGAGGGCTTGATTGCGGCCAAAGCTGGTACCGTCGGGCCGCTCTAGCGCTATGGGGGCATTGGGCGTGAAAGCCTGACCCTCCCGATCTACCCACAGCTTAAAAGTGGTGTTGAACAGCTCCTGGCGGTTGAAATAGCTAGCGGATGTTTGCACTGTTAGTCCATTCAGTAGCTCCCACTGGTAGCCCAGTTCTAGCCCGTCGCGGCGGTATAGCTTGGCGTAATTGCGGTTTTCGAGCAGCGTATAGTAGCTGTTGATAAAGGGAGTGAGCTGGCTACGCGGATCGAAGTTTTCAATGATGCGGCCCGCACGAACACTTAGGCGAGCAAGCTTTACAGCATCAAACTGCCACGAAGCCGCAAGGCTGGGACTGAATAGCTTATTGGAAAAGCCGTAGCGCAGAGCAGGCGTCACAGACCACGTACGCCGGTCGTCGGTGCGTTGTGTGAAGGTGGCTTCGGGGTTAAGTACTGTGCCTTCCACCGTGTTGTAGTTCAAAATGTTGAACACAGGTGCCACGTACCACTGCTGCTTGCGGAAGGTATTGTTGTACACGTAGCCCGTAAACAAGAACTTGCCTACCGAAGGCTCATTCCGCTTGTGGTCCAGGGAATCTTGGTAGGGGCGCGAGTTTCGGATGACCTCGGTACTATCTTTCACCTGGTAGTCCTTCACTTCTTCGGCGGTGAGTGGAATAGGGCGCACTTGGGCCCAGTAGCTGGTGTCCCGCTCATTTACGCCTTTCTCTACCAGCATTACTTCCCCGCGCTTCATCTTACCTAGGCTCATGCTCTGCCCGGTAGTGTCACGGGCGGCTTGGCGGCTCTGGCGGCGCACTTCCCGGCTCAAGCCCGCTAGTTTAGGCTTCTGCCTTTTCACGTCGGCTACCGATTCGCGCGTTACGGGGGCATCCTCCGGTTCTTTGCCACTTGGTGGGGGCGGGGCTACCGTAGGGGTAGGGCGGTTGGGGAAGGTAGGCGTAACGCGGTAGTTAGACAGGATGGCGGTGATGTAGCCGCTGCCCTTAAAGCCAAACGCCGTGAACCCAACCGTCACCTTCTGGGACTGCATCACCCACACATCGGAAGAGCCAGGGGACGGGGCAAACAGCTGCTCAATGCGTAAGTTATCAACGTAGTCGAGCTGGGCGTCTTTAGTCAGGTTCAGCGCCACGGAATGTAGGCGCCAGGTGCCATCCACAATGTAGATGTGGCCGCTAAAAACGGGGTCGGTGCGGCGCCGTGGCGTCACCCGGATTTTGTGAATCAGCAGGGCACCCTGTTGGGTGCTGCCTTCTAGCTCGTAGCGGTAGAACAAGGGCGCTTTGGATGCGATAGGAGACACAAACCCCCGCTCCGAAAACCCACTCTTGAGCACATTTTGGTAGAAGTTGAGGCCCCGGCCCGCACTGGCTCGGTTGAAGCTGATGCCTTTGGTGTCGCCGCTCACGCGGGAGGAAATCATGCGTTCCTGCACCACATTGGGTTGGCGGAAGCTCATCTCCGACACAGTTTCGGATAAATAAAAAATGCCTGGCTTAAAATCGGGCCCTATCTTCACCAAACCCAAAATCTTGCCTGGCACATCTGAAAAGCGGGCCAGCGTTTTGATGTAGGCCCGAGCCTTGAAAGCGGCTACCTCGCGCTGGTGATAACGCCGCCACTGCATGGCCTGCTGCACAATAGTATAGGCGGGGTCTTTGTCGGTAGCGCGTACTACCACTTCTCGCAGCTTATAGCTTTCAGGGTCGAGCTTCACATTGAGCACTGTGGCTGTGTCGCCGCCGAACACGCGAATGCTTTCCAGATGGGGCTTGTAGCCCACGTACTGAAATACTAGCTCGTAGCGCCCGGCCGGCAGCCGCAACTGGTAATTGCCTTGCTCATTGGTAGCTGTGCTGGTTGTAGTACCCCGAATGGCCACGTTGGCAAAAGCCAGGTTCTCATTTTTTTCGTCCGTTACCCGCCCGCGCACTACTCCACCCCAAGACCACCCAACACTCAGCAGAAAAGAGCAAAAAAACAGGAAAATAGTGCGCATAAACGGAGTAGCCATAGATGGTGTCAAGATAGATATAATCTGCTACCAACCGGTTGCCTCAGTACCCCGCATTACCCACAAAAAAGAAGGACTGCTCCTGGAGCAGTCCTTCTTTTTTGTGGATGCGAAATAGGGAGTGGCCTTACACGAACAAGCCGCTGGAAGGCACCACAAAATTGCGGGCTATGGACTTCACCGTAGCGGGGTCCAGAGGCTCATCAAACGCTTCCGTAGCGGCATCCATGGTCATCGTGACGCCCGTCGTGTTCGTCATGATGTTGACGTTTGCCTGGGTGATGTTGCTTTCGGCGGGGAAGAAGAGGTCAGTGGGGCCACCTGAGGCCGGTACGCCAGCGTTGTAAACCGGTGCCGTAGATGGGTCAGTAGAAGGCGAAGGGCCACCATTCTCAATACCCGAAACCCAGTTCTTAGGCCGGCCCGTTTTGCCGCTTAGGTTAGCTAGGTCGCCCGCTATGGTAGTGGCAGCCTGCCCACTTTGGGAGGCCGACAGACCCCGGCGAATGGTGCGCACGTGCGAAGAGTGGCGTGCTTCCACAGAGTGGATATTGAGGGCTGCTTCCAACAGATCAGGATTGGGCATCAGGGTAGGAGCGCCGCCTTTATAGGCTCGCACACCAGTGTCGACAAAGGCCTGCGAAGAGCCCAAGTACAAGGCGTAGTCGTTTACCAAAGCCGGTGCGAATGGCCCCGTCATGCTACCGCGGCCACCGCTGTAATCGAAGGCCGCTGCTGTAGGATCGGGAATGGCGGCGTTGCCCAGGGCTCCGCGCAGCACCTTAATGTGCCCCGACTCGTCGTTGCGAATGGTTTCGAAGGCGGGGCGGTCGGCGGGAGCAATAAGACCGGGTGTGTTGAGGCCTTTATCGTAGAAATAGAACTCTAAGTATTCTAAGCTCAGGGCCAGGTTGAGAACCGCAACAATATCGGGTGATAGAGAGGTGGTTTGGCCGTAGGCGCGCTGGAAGATGCCGCTTACCAATCCGGGTAGTACGGCGGCAGTTACGGCTTTACCAGCCATGCCGAAGTGCTTAAATACTCGGCGGCGCGAATCGAGACGCTCGTACACTTCCGGGTCAACTTTTTCTATAGCTGAAATTATTTTGAACAGATCCATGAGAAAGGGCGACGTGATAGGTGAACTAAGGGATTATACTAGGTTATTAGCGCTTAGCTTAGACCCCTCTTTGAGGAAGGCGTTGGCGGCGTTTACTACATCGGTGGGCTTCTTTGAAATTTCTTGGCCAGTGCCTTCGCCCACTCCAGGCGTAGAGGGAGAGGATGTTGGCACAAACAGGTTGACAACATCGGAGCCAACGAAGGTATTGTACCCAATCAGGTCGCGAATCAGGGCTGCGTGGCGTGCTTCTACCGATACAATTTTGCCAGCAATAGCCAGGTAAGCCGCCGTTTTAATGTAACGCCCGGCGCCGTTGTAGGCTGCAACGCCCAGGTCTTCAAACGTCCTGGCAGCCATAAGCACGGCGGTACGGTCGTTGAAATTGATGGCCGAAAAATCAGGCTCTAGCGCTTTAATAGCATTAGAGCCTAAAACCGTTTTGAAGAAGTCGGCGTGAGCTTTTTCGTGTAGGGCCAAATCGTCAAAGATCTGCTTCTCGGCGCTGTTAGCTCCCTTGTAGTAGTCACCAGCCTGTACCCGGGCGTAGAAGGCCGCTTCTAGCTGCTCTAGAGCGTAGGCATAGTTTAATACACCGTTGTCGTCTCTACCTACGTCAATGGTAGAGCCCATATCGTCGCTGTCATCATCACAGCCAGCTAGAAGCAGGCCGCCAAGGGCGAGGCCCGTGCTGGAGTAGCGCAAAAACGAACGGCGCGCTATAGGAGAAGAAGTTGCCTCCGCAGCTTCTTGGGGTGGGGAAAGGAGTTTGGTCATAGCGCTATGTAGATGCTAGTGGAACATGCCTCGTTGTACGCCTGCCCTGGCAGCCCCGCCCAGCTTATAAGGATAAATACGTGTTAATACCCCATATAATCAGTACTTAATCGGATGTTCTAATTAGCTTACTGTTAAGCTTATACAATGCTAGAGCTAGGAAGAGCGCTCTGTTCGAACGTTTACTAGCCGGTATGCGTCGTGTAGTACTAGCTTAGAATTGTCTATTTTCCCCAAGCATGATTCAGCCCAAAAAGAAGTTCTACACCCCCGCCGAGGCACTGCAAAAAATTCTGGCTTACTGTACTTACCAAGAGCGCACGCACAAAGAGGTAGAAGCCAAACTGCGTGAGTATGGTCTTGATGAAGATGAGGCGGGCGAAATCATCATCCGGCTCGGCCGCGAGAATTTTCTTGACGAGGAGCGTTACGCCAAAAGCTTCGTGCGTGGCCACGTGCGCCAAAAGAAGTGGGGCCGTCGTCGGATCCAGCAGGAACTGAAGCAGAAAGGGTTGTCAGACTACTGCATCAAAGCAGGTATGAAGGAAATCGACGGCGACGAATACTACCAAAACCTGGTAGACCTATTGGAGAAGAAAGACCGCCAAGAAAAGGAGAGTCACCCTAGCAAGCGCCGCCAGAAATTGCAGCTATTCCTGACCGCAAAGGGCTACGAGCAAGACCTGATTCGGATAGCGCTAGAAGATCTGGGGAAAGCACCCGAGGAAGAATAAGAGGTGTAGTTGCTACTTTCCCCTGAAAGCAGGCGTACCACGGCCCACAACCACGCGTGCCTCTTTACCTGCGGGCGGGGCGCACCGGGTTTTGCATCTGACGAGTTAGTATTACCCGGCGGCCCGTCATGGTTTCCAGCATGGGCTTAAGAATTTTCTCAGCATTCTGCTCAGTTTGAGCTAAGATGCCTGACTGCAGGGCTGCCTGTCGTACGTTTTGCTCAGCGTACTTGTAGCCAGCATCCACTAGTTCAGCATCCTGAAAAAAGCCGTTTTCTACGCTATACACGCGGCTTTGTGAGTGATCAACTTGCCAGGTGCACAACTCTGGTGCTGGCAGGGCGAGGCGTACTATGGAGTCGCCTTCTAGCACTACATCCTGGGGCCGCACTTTGCGCAGGTCGAGGCAGCCCACAGCGTCGCCGGCTACAATGAGGGCAACTTTCGCATCGGGCAGGAAGCGGTACGTGCTTTTCTTGTACTCCACTACATCCTTGAAATGGTAGCGCACCAGTTCTAGCCGGCCCAAGTCCTCTACTTTTTCGAGTACCGTATTATGGGTCACAGTAACGCGCGGTTTCGGATCCAAGGGGTTTTCGAAGGTAGAGAGGGCAGGACGAACCTTTGTCCAGAGAAACCAACCTAGACCCAGTAAAAAGGCAAGGGGCAATAGGCGGCGAAGTAGGCGGGCAAGGGGCATAGCAGAGGAAACAGAACAGCAGAGTCTATGCACAACGTACGGGCCGGCGCCAATAGGGGTGCGTAGTCAGGGCAAGCAAGCGCCTTGGTACGGATAGATGGCAAACCTTTTTGCCTCTACCTTTACCCTACCGTATGCCTGCTCCCTCCCCACTGACTATGTCTTCTGCTAGCGCGCCACTACCCGCTTCAACTGCGCCCGGTCCGGCATGGCTGCAACGTTGGCACGGTTGGCTACTAGTGGGAGTATGGGTGTTAGTACAGCTTTCGTTGCTGTGGCAGCATCACGGCCCCAGGTACGTGAATGATAGTGGGCGCTACTTGGCCTACGGTACGCGCATTGCGCAGGAGTGGCACTTTGAGCACGACCACAACCTTCGCTACGTTGGCTACCCTTTGTTTATTAGCCTATGGATAAAGGTAGGGGCCGACCGGTGGGGAATTGTGCTGGGGCAAATGGCGGTGAGTGGCTTAGCTGCTTGGGCTTTCTATGCCGCACTACGCCAACTCACGCCCGACCGTACCGACTGGCGACCGGCAGCACTTGCCACCGCCGCTCTGATAGGCTGGCGTGATGTGCAGCAGTTCAACGTGTATATCCTAACAGAGTCCTTATTCTGTAGCTTAGCCATTTTGGCTTTCTGGGCCTTGGTGCGGGCCCGAGAGAGAGGAGCGTGGGGGTGGGTACTCCTTGGCGTGGTAGCAATACTAGCGGGCATCGAGCGGCCTAATGGGTTTGTAGTGGCGGGCGCAAGTGGTGTGGCGGCCTTGGTAGCGTTGCGCCAACGGCCTGATAGGCGGGCATACCGCCGGGCATGGTTAGCTATTGGGGTGCTGTCTCCACTGCTTTGGGTAGTGCTGAACAAGCTCTTGCTAACCTTCACGCTGGTAGAGACTTACTTGCGAGGTGAAATTATTTATGGGTATACGCCGTGGGTAGTAGAACCCACCGAGCCCCTTATGTTGCCACCGGCTAGCCTGGCGCCAGTCATACGATTAGCTTACTTCATTCTCGGCAATCCGGTGTACTTCGCCAAGCTCGCGTTATTGAAGGGCCTGTTGTTTATCAGCTATGTCAAGAGCTACTACTCCTGGTTTCATATCGTGATGATAGTAGTCTTTATCTATCCATGCTATTGGATGGCCTGGCGCGGAAGCCAAGTGGCCGCCGTGTGGCTGCCGGTGCGCGTGTTTCTAGTAAGTGTTATTCTACTACAGGGCCTGATTGTGATGATGACAGTAGAAGACTGGGATGTACGGTTTCTACTACCGGTTCTGCCCTGCACATTTGCATTGGCTGGGATAGGCATTGCCAACACCCCAATCTTTACCCGAAAAGGCCAGTAAGTAACAGCCTTTATACTCCTGCCCTAATGTTAAGGGTAGACCAAGCTGATGGATACGTTGCTACACGCCAAGTGGAACTATTGCTCCAAAGCCAGCCCAAGCTTGTAGTCCCCCCGTGTGCACTGCTACCACTGTGCTACTGGGTTGGAAGTATCCTTGCTCTAACAAATCTAGAATGCCTACCATCATTTTGCTGGTGTAAATGGGGTCGAGCAAAATGCCATGCCGTTGCTGAAACTCGACAATGAACTGCCGCAAAGCAGGTGAAAGACGAGCGTAGCCACCGCCGTGGTAGGCCGTCTGTAGCTCCCAGTTGGTGTAGGTGTAGCCAGTAGCGTGTTGAGTTAAGCTATGAATATCCGCGCGCAGAAAATCAGCTCCTTTTAGAGCCGCAAATCCTACGGCGTAGTGCTGATGGTGCAAGCCCGTTAGCAAGCCCGCAAGGGTGCCGCCAGTTCCACAGGCCACGCACAGGTAGTCAAACGCAGTCTGGGTTTGAAGTTCAGCTACCAGTTCGGCGCATCCGGGAAGGGCCAGTGCGTTGGAGCCTCCCTCTGGGATTACGTAGGCTGGGCCAGTTTCTCTCAACAACGCCTCCAGCACGTGCGGCTCTTGCTTACGGCGGTAGGTGGCTCGGTCCATAAACCGAAGCGCCATGCCATCGGCCGCCGCTCGGGCGAGGGTAGGGTTGGGGGGAACCGCTGCTAGTTCGTCTCCCCGCACAACCCCAATGGTACGTAGCCCAGTAAGGCGGCCCGCGGTAGCTACGGCGGCCAAGTGGTTGGAGTAGGCCCCTCCAAAGGTTAGCACAGTGTCGTAGCCCAGGCGGCGGGCCTCCTGAAGGTTGTACTTAAGCTTACGCCACTTGTTGCCGGGTAGTTCTGGGTGCGTTAGGTCGTCGCGCAGCAGAAGTAAGCGCACTCCTGCGCGCTGGGCAGCTGGCTCATTGAGGGGCTGCAGAAGCATGATAAAGCTATAGTATTAAAGAAGTACAACGTACTACGTCTTAGTACTTCTGAAAAGTAGCGAGGGGTTGAAAGTACAAAGCCCCAGGAAAAGGTACGCCGCAAAAAGCAGTCAGTACGCTCTTCCTAGGACTTTGCAGAAGCAGGTTAACCAATAGGGTTAGGCCGCTAGTAAGGTGTCCTGCACCGTATGAGGTTCTGGGCGATGCTTCAGGGCGTAGTAGAGAGCCCCCACTAGCACGAGTAGCAGCAGAATAGAAGATACCATAGAAACCGTGTTGCCGATGGCATATTGCGTAGGCTCGAAACGGAACTCAATGGTATGGGTACCGGCCGGTACTTGCATGGCCCGCAGCACATAGTTTGCCCGCACATGGGGCACCTGCTTGCCATCTAGGTAGGCGTTCCAGCCATCCTTGTAGTATATCTCCGAGAATACCACAAAGCCATCTTGGGCGGCATTGGCGCGGTACGTTAGCTTATCAGGCTCGTAGGCGGTAAGGGCAATGGTAGAGCCTGACGCCGAATAGGCTGTCTTTTCAAGCGGAAACTTAGAGGCATCTACCACCGCAGCCGTAGCAGGCGTCAGGGTACTAAGGGCTTTAATTTCTTCGTCGGGGTTTTGCACCTTTTGCACCTCGCTCACAAACCAGGCATTGCCCAAGGCGCCGGGGTTGCGCTGCACTTGTTCCGGCTGCTGGGTTTGCGGGTTGGCGGGCACAATGACGTAGCGGGCATTGAGCATGTTGAGCACGCCGGCATTGCCTTGGCTGAGTTGACGCTCAATCAGATCTTGATAGCGGCGCAGTTTGGCCCCGTGGTACCCGCCAATACTCTTATGGTAGTAAGACGTATTAGCTTCGTTAAAGGGGTTGTTCAAGTTGTACACCCGGTAGCTCAGGTCCTTGTCCTGCAGGATCTGCTGGTCGAGAGCGGTAGGGGTGAATTGCTCGGCAATGGTTTCACGTTGGAAGTTGCCATCATTGAGGTAGCGCTTATCTACTCCCCACAGGTCTACTAAGGTAAGCAAGCCTACAAGCGCGGCCGCCGTGCTAGTAGAGAGTTTGCGCCGCAGAAAAAACCACAGAACCCCACCCGTTAGAGCAACAAAAATGAGGGAGCGGAACACGTCGGTGCGCATCAAAGAGGCACGGTCGGCGCGCAGTGCATCAAGCGGGAAGCCCTGCTGCTGAAGCTGGGCATCAATGGGCGCCGCAAAGTCGGATACCATGCCGGCCAAGAATGCCAAGGCGCAAATACCCACCGTGATATACAGCGCACGCAGTACCTGCTGCTTGAGGGTAGCTGTTTCGGCGTCGTCGGTAGGCTGGGCCGTGAGGGCCGCCAGGCTGGGGTGGACACTGCCAGGCACGGCTGGCGCAGCAGCCCGGCCCCGTAGCACGCGCGCTAACGCCAGAACTGCCAACAGAGGCATAGCCAGCTGCGCTATAACCAAGGCCATACTCACGGAGCGGAACTTGTTGTACCCGGGGAAGTAGTCAAACATCAGGTTGTTGAACACCCCAAAGTTTTTGCCCCAGGCCAGTACAATCGACAAAATGGTGCCCACTAGCAACCAGATTCGGGTACGCCGGTCGGCTACCAGCAAGCCTAGCACAAATAGAAAGCACACTACGGCACCCACGTACACGGGCCCACTAGTAACGGGTTGGTCGCCCCAGTACAGGGGCATCTGGGCTAGGTAGTCGGTTAGCTGCACGGGCGGGACGCCAGCCGCAGCCAAGGCCTTCCCAGTTTCCGATGATTCGCTGAGTTTGCCTTGCGAGGCACCACCGTAGAAGTTGGGCACCAGCAGGGTAATAGTTTCGCCCACGCCATAGCTCCAGCCAAAAGCGTAATCCCGGTCCAGACCAGAGCCTACCGCATCTTCGGCCGCCGGTGCCGGCTGACCTGGGGCAGTAGGAGCCGGCGTTGTCAGCTCCGACTTGCCACGGATGCTGTACTTGCCGTATTCTAAGGTAGTATATAGGCGGCCAAAGCTGACGCCTACGGCCAGCAGGGCCCCTACGCCCAGGATAGCAGTGCGGGTTAAGAAGTCAGCCAACCGCTTTTCGCGCAACGCAAAAACCAGCTCTACCACCCCAAACACCAGTACCAGCAACAGCAGGTAGTAAGTGATTTGCAAGTGGTTGGAGCGCACGTTCATGGTAAGCCCCAGGGTAAACAAGGCTGCTCCTAGCCACCGGTTGCGCCGAAATGCTACCAGCAATCCGCCGAGTACCAGCGGCGCATACGCCAAGGCTAAGCTTTTGGTATTGTGGCCCGCCGCCAAAATGACCAGGTTGTAGCTAGTGAAACCTAGTGCTACTGCACCCACCACGGCAATCAGCGGGCGGATACCTAGCGCTATGAACAGCACGTAGCCGCACAACAACGCTAAGAATAAGTTGGCTACTACTGCCGGCAAGCCCAGTGTAAATAGGCTGTGCAGGTAGCCACTCATGTCGCCGGGGAAGCGGGTACTGATGAGGTAGGTAGGCATCCCCGAGAACATGGAGTTTGTCCAGAGGGCTTCGTGGCCGGTTTTGGCCCGCCACTCGGCTGCCTCGTGGGCACCTCCATTAAACTGCACGATGTCGTGCTGGGCCAAGGTCTTTCCATCAAAAAGGATGGGGGAAAAGTACACGGCGGCCAGCACCAGGAAAAACACAACGGCTAGCAGGTGCGGTAGCACCCGCCGCCACAGCGGCACAGTGGCCGGACGGGAAATAGTGGTCATTCGGCTTACAGAAAGTCGGAAAACTACTTGCCCGGCCCCTCGGCCCGGCAAAGCAGCCCGAAGGTAGCCGTTTTCAGGCTTTTCAAATCGGCTTATTCAACGAAATACCCATGCCCCTTGCTTGCAGCTGCACAGGTGGGGTGCGAATTTCAACTAGTGGCCTAGGTGAGGTGGCATTGCATAATGGCGTAGCGGCAGGTGCCTTTAACCGCATTAGCTGGTGGCCGGCTGCCGAAACCTGCTGTTGTAAAGAGCTACTGAAAACAGGATAACGCCATATGCAATCAGTTCGGGCGTCGTTGCTTGCTCGCCGAAGTAGAGAAATGCCAGTATAAAGCTGACCAGCGGGTTGATGTACATCCAAATGCCCACCGTGCCCGAGGGTAGCACATTGAGGGCGTACAAGTTCAGGAACAGCGGAATGATGGTGAAACCAATACTAAGTACTGTTGTCACCGAAAGCAGGTGCGCGTCGCGGAAACCGGCTACTGGGTTGGCACCCAGCAGGGGCGCTAATGGCAGAATAACCAAGGCAGCCAAGCCCAGCTGCACCGTCAGCAGCACAAGGCGGTCGTAGCCCTGCAGGCGGCGCTGGCTGATGAGGTAGGCGGCATAGGTGAAGGCTACAACCAGGCTCAGTAGCAACGTGCGAATATTGCCCGCGCCTAACAACAAGCAGCTAAGCGCGCTCAGCCCAATAGCCAGCCACTGATTGGTGCGCAGCTTTTCGCCCAGCACTGCGAAGCCTAACAAAGCTGTAAGAATAGGGCATACCAAATAAGCAAAAGAGCCCGCCTGCACACTCACTTGATTGATGACGTAAATGAACAGCAACCAGTTGGAGGTGAGCAGCAAGCCGCCAATCACCGTGCTGCTAGCTGCTTGACGCCGTTCGGTGGCGGGTGCTGCTCGCCACTGTTGCCACGTTGTCCGTACCGCATCGCGCCGAAAGATGCCGTGGATGAGTAGTAGGAACGTGAGGGAAAGCAGAATCCGGAAGAACAGAATTTGGCCGCTGGCATAGCCAGCCAACCACCGCAATGGAATGGGGAAGAAGCCCCAAATAAGAAAGGCCGCAAGAGCGGCCAGGTGATGACGCGAAAGTTTCACAATACAACTCGAAATGGCAATGAGCCCGCAAAGGTACGGTAGTCAATCCCAACTGTCGGAACTATCCGGGCTGCTGTACCTTTGCGCCGCCATGCTTCAGTTCGAAACCCTACCCGCCCTCACCGGAGGAACCCTGCTCCAAGCGCCTGCCCAGGCCGCTGCCGTACACCAATTGCTACTTGACAGCCGCCGACTAGGACAACCAGTTGGGGCGGTTTTCTTTGCCTTGCAAGGGCCGCGTCACGACGGACATCGCTACCTCTCAGAGCTGTATAGCCGCGGTGTGCGTTTGTTTGTGGTAGCGGAGGAGGCCGCAATTTCTGGGGGGTGCGCGGCCTTCCCAGAAGCCGGTTTTCTGCTGGTAGATGATACCTTGGCAGCCTTGCAGGCTCTAGCAGCGCATCACCGTCAGCAGTTTCGGCTGCCCGTAATAGGCATCACGGGGTCCAATGGCAAAACTATTGTAAAGGAATGGCTGGCCCAGTTGCTAAGCGCCGACGAGCTGATCTGCAAAAGTCCATTAAGCTTCAACTCGCAGGTAGGTGTGCCCCTGAGCGTGTGGGAACTGAACAGTACGCATACTCTCGGCATCTTTGAAGCGGGTATTTCCGAGCCCACTGAAATGGCCCGCTTGGCCCGCATTATTCAGCCCACACTAGGCGTGTTTACCAATCTTGGCACCGCTCACGACGCAGGATTTAGCTCTCCGCGGCAAAAAGTGGAGGAAAAGATGCACCTGTTTCAGGACGTAGACACCTTGTTCTACTGCGCCGACCATTCGTTGGTGCACGAGGTAGCCCGGCAGCAGCTGAGTACCCGACGAACCGTACTGTATGCCTGGACGCGCCAACGTTTTCTTTTTGACGCCCAGCAGGCCGATGTGCTTATTAGTATTCACGATGCCTCCGCCGACCGTACCGTAGTGCACGTGGAGCGTGCCCGCCCCCGGCCCCAAGAACATACGTTTACCCTCCCCTTTGCCGATGACCCTTCGGTAGAAAACGCCCTGCACTGCTTGGTAGTGCTACTATGGCGGCAAGTAGCTCCCGCAGAAATCCAGCGCCGCCTCGACCGGCTGCAGCCCGTAGCCATGCGCTTGGAGATGAAGCAGGCCCTCAACGATTGCTACGTCCTTGACGACACGTATAACAATGACTTGGCGGGCCTTACTTTGGCTCTGGACGCGCTGGCCCGGCAGCCCCGCCGTGGGCGTCGGGCCCTTATCCTCTCTGATGTGCTGGAATCTGGATTGCCAGCCGCGGAATTGTATGCCCGAGTAGCGGCCCAACTTACGGCGCGCGGGGTGGAGCGGCTTGTTGGCATCGGCCCCGAAATTAGTCAGAACGCGGCCGCCTTTACCGGACTGGAAGGAGCTTTCTTCCCGCATACCGAAGCCTTCCTAGCCGCCTTCCAGCCCGACAACTATCACCACGAAACTATCTTAGTGAAGGGTGCCCGCCGCTACGGGTTTGAGCGAATAGTAACCGCCTTCCAGGAAAAAATTCATGGTACGGTGCTGGAAGTAAACCTTGATGCACTGGTGCACAACCTCAATTTCTACCGGCGGCGGCTACAGCCTGGCGTGAAGCTCATGGTGATGGTAAAGGCCTTTGCCTATGGTAGCGGCTCCTATGAAGTAGCCAACCTACTGCAATTTCACCGCGTCGATTACTTAGCAGTAGCCTATGCTGATGAGGGGGTAGACCTACGCCAGCACGGTATCAGCTTGCCCCTGATGGTGATGAATCCGGCACCCGACGCGTTTCAGAAATTACGGCAGTACCACTTAGAACCTGAAATCTACTCTTTCGAACTGCTCAAGGCGTATCTACGTGCTGCTGAGGAGGGCCCCATGCCTGCCATTCATCTCAAGCTGGACACCGGTATGCGCCGGCTTGGTTTTGGGGAAGAAGACATACCAGAGCTGTGTCGCTATCTAAGTGAAAATGCCTTTCGCCTGCGAGTAGCTAGTGCTCTTACGCACCTGGCCGGTGCCGATGAAGAACAGCACAACGACTTTTCGCGCCAGCAGCTAGCCGCTTTTCACCGCATGACGCCGCAAGTAGAAGAGGCGTTGGGCTACCCTATTATCAAGCACGCTCTCAACTCGGCGGGCATCGTACGGTTTCCCGACGAACACATAGATATGGTACGGCTTGGTATTGGGTTGTACGGGGTAGAAGCCACTGGTCAGCAGCAAGATGCGCTCCGGCCTGTTAGTGCGCTACGTACTACTATCTCTCAAATTAAAAGGCTGCCGGCTGGCCAAACAGTAGGCTACAGCCGCCGCGGACAAGCTGTTGATTTTGAACGGCGTATAGCCACTATTGCTATCGGCTACGCCGATGGGTACGATAGGCGCTTCGGGAACGGTGCCGGGGAAGTGCTCGTGAGGGGGCAGCGGGCGCCCCTTGTTGGCAATGTGTGTATGGACATGTGCATGGTGGACGTGACAAATATTCCAGAAGCACAAGCGGGCGATGCCGCCACAATTTTTGGAGCCGGTTTGTCCCTATCCGAGTTGGCCGGTCGCATTGGCACCATTCCCTATGAGCTACTTACCAACGTAAGCGAGCGAGTTAAGCGAGTATTCGTGGCGGAGTAAAGTATAACTATCTACTTGTTGCTGTATAGTAGTACAATGTTCAGTGCTAAATACTATTTTTGGTTTTCCTGTTTTGGGAGTACTTCACTGCTATTGGATCAAAGCGAGCGTAGTGGTTTGCTAGGCGCATAGTCAACTGCTAATCCGCAGGTTGCTACTGCTTGCCCCTAGTAGTACACTAGTGTCTGCAAAACAGTAAAAGCGAAAGAGTTTTGTCGGTTAAGCAGGACTATTAAACGGCGAGTTGCTTGCGTTCAACCAGCACTAGCTGCGTCCTTTTCACTAGTATACTACTTTCGCGTCTGGTCTAATGAAGTCCCATTTTGGGTCAAGTTGGCTTGAGAAAATGCTGCTCAGTAGTAAGCTGTTGGCATCTGCTTGGCCTTTCTTCTTTCACACTTCTGCGTTATAGTATATGAGTCGTTTTATCCGCTTACCCTGGTGGCAGCGCAGCTTCCTGTGGCTACTGTTGGTATGGGGTGTTGCTACCCATTGCGCCCAGGCCGCCGATAAACCATCATTAGAAGGCTACTGGAAAGGACCACTAAAAGTACCAGGTGGAGAACTAGAAGTGATTTTCCGTTTAGTAAGCCTTTCTAATGGCACATACTTCGCCACACTCGATGTGCCACTTCAGAAGGTAAGCCGAATGCCGGTGGCAGTAACAGTACGCGGTGATACCGTGACGTTTGTTGCAGAGGAAGCCGGAAGTCAGTTTTCGGGTCAGCTAGCCGCTAGTGGCAAAGAAGTGCAAGGCGTGTGGAAGCAGCCGGGTTACGAAGTGCCAATGACGCTTAACTACGCCCCCCCCGCAATAAGCACCGCACCCAAAGCACGCCTGACTCCTCCATACCGGGAAGAAGAAGTAACCTTTAGCAACCTGACGGCCGATGTACGCTTTGCGGGTATGCTAACAGTACCCGCGGGAGAAGGACCCTTCCCGGCAGTAGTACTACTAACTAATGAAAGTGCGCAGGACCGAGAAGGCTCCTACGGTGATTACCGTTTGTTGGGTGCCTTAGGCGACTACCTTACCCGCCGCGGGGTAGCCGTGCTGCGGTATGATGGCCGTGGGGTAGGCCAATCAACGGGTGAAGCTGGCAAGGCAGGCATTCCGGGTGCCATATCTGATGTGCAGGCAGCCCTAAACTTCTTGCGTACCCGCCCCGAAATTGACTTAGGGCATTTGGGTGTTATTGGTCACGGGGAGGGCGGAAATGTAGCCTTACTAACCGCAACGCAGCCCCTTCCCCCGGCCTTTGTGGTTACGTTAGGAGCGCCTGGCCTTAGTGGCACCAATCTGGTTTTGCAGCAGCAGCAGGCCTTGCTACGTGCCCAAACTACGGACCCCGTGTTAGTAGAAGCGGGCATCAAGCGCCAACAGGCAATGCTGGACATAATTCGTCAAACCCCCGATGCAGCGCAAGCCCAAACCATTGTCGCTAACATGTTGCGGCAAAACAACCCCTCCATGGAAGCGCAAGTGGCTCAAGACAGCGCCACCCGCCTTACGTCGCCCGCGTATCGTACGTTCTTAAGTTTTGACCCGCTGGAAAAGCTAGCTGACGTTAAATGCCCAGTGTTGCTGCTCAACGGTACGGCCGACCTTACTGTGGCGGCGGAACCTAATCTGCTGGCTCTTTCCAAGGCGCTGAAGTCCGATAAAGAGGTGGCAGTGCGCAAGCTGCCGGGCGTGAATCACTTATTTCAGCCCAGCCGTACGGAGTGGCCGCTAGTAAATGGGCAGCAAAAGCCTGTTTTCTCGCCTGCCACCCAAGAGATTATTCGGGAATGGATTGTGCAACAGTCTAAAGCGAAAAAATAGACCGTAATATATTGTAGTTTATATATTAAAAAGGCCCAAATGTTTTTAACATTCGGGCTTTTTTGGCGTAAGCGCAACTTCATTCCCTCAATCTCCCATGAAAAAGCACCTTCTTTCTCTCTTTGCCGCAGCAGCTTTACTCTCGGCTTGTAATGACCTCAAAAAGCCTGAGGAAAAAGACCAACCCCAGGAAGCTACCAACGATACCGCAGTAGTATACCGCAACGGCGAAACGGCTGGTGAAGCTGCCAACGATGCCGTAGACGCTACAAAAGATGCGGCTAACAAAGTAGCCTCAGCCACCGAGAATGCTTGGGATATGACCAAGGCTAAGTTGGCTGATGTGAAGTATGAAGAAATTGACCTGCCCGAAGTAAGCGTGCGTAGCGACGACAACTATAGCGTGTATGGCTTGGAAGAAAAAGTACTGTTTGACACTGACAAAGCAGTCATTAAGCCTTCCGCCACTCGCGCTCTATCTGAAATTGGTGCCTCTATTGCCCGCCGCTACAAAGGCGCTGATGTGCGCATCATGGGTTTCGCCGACTCTCGTGGCGACAAGAGCTACAATAAAGAGCTGAGCGAGCAACGTGCTGAGGCCGTACGTAACTGGTTGCAGCAAAACGTTCACATCGAAGCATCACGCCTGAGTGTTGAGCCCATGGGTGAATCGGCGCCAGTAGCATCGAACAGCACGGCAGCTGGCCGGCAGGAAAACCGCCGCGTGGAAATTGCTGTGAAGCGCTAGGTAGCGCATCTGACTACCATACAGTTATACAAAAAGCCCCCGCTTCTTTTAGGAAGCGGGGGCTTTTTGTATAACTGTATGGTAGTTAATCTTTAATCATATCTACTTCTGCCCGAATCATAGCATTATAACGCTGTCCATTGTTTGCCAGGGTAATGAGGCTCCAGCCGCGGCCAATAGTATAGTTCCAAGTGCGGCTCTCCTTAAATTCAAACGTTGGGCGTAGAATTTGGCCGTAGGGCGTGTAGTTGTCCATGAAGTTGGTAGTGTAGAACTTATCACCACTCACAATCCACTCCATGGCTACAAAGAATCCTTCGTCGGGGGCGGTGATGTTGTAGGACGTTAAGTCAACGGTGTACCACTCACCTCCTTTGGGGGCCGATACCACAATGTTATCGGTTAGCAAGTCGGAATTGGGCGAGTTGTAGTTGCCATCGGCCTTGTACAATCGCACGCGGAAAGGCTCGCGAGGGAAGCCGTTCTCACCAATGTAGAAAGACACGGAGCGAACGTTGCCAAGCTTTTTGCCTTTGTCGTTCTTAACGAAGAAAGCATACTGGCTACCTGGCATGCCCTGGATCATTCCCTCACCCGGTGTGCTCGACTTTGAGCCCAAGTCTAGGTTTTTGATTTTGGCACTGCTGGTTACGGTTACTTCCTTCAGCGCGATTGCCCGTTTGGGAACCTCAATAATCATATCCTGCACTTTAATGCCGGGCTTAATGAGTACTGCCTTGCGGAAGTAACCCAGAGCATTAATGATAAGGGAGTCTTGAGGGTTCTTCTCGGGCATGGGCATCTGGAAGAAGCCATACTCGTTGGTCAGAGCACCGGTCATTTCTTCTCTCAAGCCTACGGAGGCAAAAGGGATGGGCTCTTTGGTCTTTTCATCCACAATGCGGCCCGAAATTTTGTTCTCCTGGGCAAAGACCAAAGCAGGAAGAAATACGGCCGAAAAGAGAAGGGATAGTACGCGTTTGAGCATATGGTAGACTATGTAAGACTGCCAAAATTACAATGAATACCCGCATGAAACGCAATAACTCCCCGAATATTTATAGTTGTGCAATTTGATGGAAGAATAATTATAAGTCAGTCAATTAGCTCAACCATGCAAGTGTATTCCTAGAAATAGTCGGATTTTGGTGAAACATAAAAGGGTGGTACCTTTGTTTGAAGTAAATCTAAATAATCCAACCCACCTGTGTCAGTCCGTTCCATCACTCCATCTGCTGCTCAGCGAAGCGTGAAAGACCTTCAACTGGGGGAAAGTGCTACGATTTGCTGCTTGAAAGACCCCGAAATGGCTCTGAAGCTCTTAGAAATGGGCTGCATTCCCGGTACGCGCGTCCGCTTAAACAGCCGCGCACCGCTTGGTTGCCCCATTACGCTAGTAGTTGGCGACGGGGAAGATTACACGCTGTCGTTACGAGTGAGTGAGGCGGCTACCATATTCTTGAAATAACAAAGGCGAATGGCAGGGGTGGAACTACTTACCGGCCGGGCCGGTGCTAGTGCATCGGCGCTGGCACTCGAAACGGCCGCCACGCGGCATCCCGGCGCACTTACGCGTATTGCTCTTATTGGAAACCCCAACTCTGGCAAAACGTCGCTCTTTAATCAGCTTACTGGCCTCAACCAGAAAGTAGGCAACTTCCCTGGGGTAACCGTAGACCGTAAAACAGGAGTCAGCCAATTGACCCCTCAGCTGCGGGCCGAAATAATTGACTTGCCGGGTACCTACTCGCTCTACCCTAAAAGCCTAGATGAGAAGGTAATTACAGACCTTCTCTACGACCGGGGCAGTGCTCAGTACCCCGATTTCGTGGTTATTACGGCTGATGCTAGCAACCTGCGTCGCAACCTGTTGCTTTTCACGCAACTTGCTGATCTTGGACTACCCGCTGTGTTGGCGCTGAACATGATGGATGTAGC
This sequence comes from Hymenobacter mucosus, assembly GCF_900188255.1. Lineage (GTDB taxonomy): Bacteria > Bacteroidota > Bacteroidia > Cytophagales > Hymenobacteraceae > Hymenobacter > Hymenobacter mucosus. Next base: position 325,181 of record NZ_FZNS01000006.1, read on the forward strand.
TGAGCAGCACGGCGTCCATATTGATATTGCGGCCCTACAGCAGGAACTGGGCGTGCCCATCATTCCCATGAATGCCCGCAAGGGTATTGGTATTGCGGCTCTCAAAATTGTGATGGCGCAAATGCTGGGAGCACCCACGGTGCATTTTTACGAGCCGGAAGACGAACTGCTGCCCATGATTCGGCAGATTCGGTACTACTTCAACTTGCACAACGACTATCTGGCGCTGCACTACGCACACCAGTACCGTCATATCGGCTTTTTATCTCCCGATGATCGGGCCTACATTCAGGAGCTAACGGAGAAGTATGGGTTTGAGCCAACTGCTCGTCAAGCCCAAGAAACCATTGACCGCTACACGCTCATCAACCACATTCTGCTGAACGCAGTGGAGGTGACGCGCACTGAGCGTAATGAGCCGTACAGCAACCGCCTCGACCGAGTGCTCACGCATAAGGTATGGGGCTACCTGATTTTCTTTGCGGTGCTGTTTCTCCTGTTTCAGGCGGTATTTGCCTGGGCAAGCTACCCCATGGAGTTGATTGACGAGGGCGTAGCATGGATCAATAGTCTCATCCAAACTAACTTTAATGGACCGTTAGTGAGCTTGCTCACAGAAGGAGTGCTAGCTGGATTGGGAGGGGTACTCATATTCATCCCCCAAATTGCCTTGCTCTTCGCCTTTATTGCGGTACTGGAGGAAACAGGTTATATGGCCCGCGTTACCTTCATGATGGACCGCATCATGCGCAAGTTTGGACTCAACGGCAAGAGCGTTGTGCCGCTGATTTCTGGAGTTGCCTGCGCAGTGCCCGCCATCATGAGCGCACGCACAATCGAAAACTGGAAGGACCGCATCATCACCATCTTCGTAACGCCACTGATGAGCTGCTCGGCCCGGATTCCGGTGTATACCGTGCTTATTGGCCTAGTGGTGCCCGACGTGCCCGTGCTCGGAATATTTAACCTGCGCGGAGTAGCTTTAATGGGCTTGTACTTGCTGGGGTTCTTTGCGGCTATCTTATCGGCTTGGGCCATGAAGTTCCTGCTGAAGACAACGGAGCGCAGCTACTTCATCATGGAGTTTCCTGTATACCGGTGGCCGCGGTGGAAAAACGTGGGGCTAACAATTGTAGAAAAAGTAAAGACCTTCGTTTTTCAGGCTGGTAAGGTGATTCTGGCTATTTCGATCTTGCTTTGGGTGTTGGCCACGTATGGCCCGCCTGGCAAACAGGAAGGCGCCGAGCAACAGGTGCGAACTGAGCGCCAGCGCCTAGAACAAGCTCAGCCTGCTGCTACACATACCCCTACGGAAAACACCTTTGCCGACGAAACGGAGCGCTTAGTAGCATCCGCGAAGCTGGAGAACTCCTACGCCGGTATGTTTGGGCATGTGCTGGAGCCCGTTATCCGTCCGCTCGGCTTCGACTGGAAAATTGGTATTGCGCTAATCACTTCGTTTGCTGCGCGCGAAGTGTTTGTCGGCACTATCTCTACCATTTATAGCGTGGGTCAAGATGCTACTCAACAGACGGTCCAACAAAAGCTCTCTGCTGAGCGCGACGAGCAGGGGAACCCCTTCTTTACCCCCGCGCGTGCCATGTCGTTGCTGGTGTTCTACGTCTTTGCTATGCAGTGCATGAGTACCTTGGCTGCTACCTACCGCGAAACGAAAGGCTGGAAATGGCCCTTGTTGCAACTTATCTATATGACGGGGCTAGCCTACGTTTCGTCCCTGCTGGTCTACCAGGCAATGGTATAACGCTAGGTGGAGCCGGAGCTACTACTATAGAAAAAGCCCTGTCATGAAAGTGACAGGGCTTTTTCTATAGTAGTAGCTCCGGCTTTAGGACCCGATAAGGAATACGGCTGGCTGCTTATGAATCTCGGGTACGCCAGCTTTTTTCCAGCCAGCTATGGTATCGGTACGAACGTATTCTTGCGCGGCGGTAAGGCTAGCCGCAACACACAGGCGAGTACCAGGGTGGAGGGTAGTCAGTAAGTCTTCTAGCAGTTGCATGTTGCGGTAGGGAGTCTCAATGAAAAGCTGAGTTTGGTGCTGGGTAAGGGCCTGCTTTTCCAAGGCTTTCAGCGCCGCTGCGCGCTTACCCCGCTCAATGGGCAGGTAGCCATGGAAAGCAAAGCTTTGTCCGTTCATACCAGAAGCCATTAGAGCCAGTAGCAACGAAGAAGGACCTACCAGGGGCACCACGCGGATACCAAGCTGGTGTGCTCGGCGGGCCAACTCAGCTCCTGGGTCGGCAATGCCGGGGCAGCCTGCTTCGGAAATTACCCCCGCATCTTGGCCATTTACCAGCGGCTGCAAGGCGGCCTGAATCTGTGCTTCCGTGCTGTCCTTGTCAATTACACTAATTCGTAGCTCTTCAATAACGTGATGAGGAGCCATGCTTTTAATAAAGCGCCGGGCCGTGCGCGCATTTTCTACTAGAAAGTACGACAGCTCCGCTATGCGCCCCGCTATTTGGGCAGGTAATACCTGAGCAGCCGTGTCATCGGCCAGGATGGTAGGAATTAGGTAAAGAGTGCCCGTTTTCACTTAGTAGCTGGAAAGAGAAGTGGAAGTATAGCGGCTTTTCGCACGCTTAGCTGGTAGCAAAAGCCTGCACCAACTCAAATACCTCATCGGGTTTTTCAGCGTGCAGCCAGTGACCAGCATCCACCACGGTTTCTACCTGGGAGTTGGGAAACAAGGCCGGAATATGATAAAGTTTGTCTTCCGGCTGAATGTAGTCGGACTTGCCCCCACGGAGAAACAAAGCGCGCTTCAGGAACGGCTGCGGGCTCGTAATTTCAGCGCCAATAGCCGACATATTTGCCGTCAGAGCCGGCAGGTTTTGTCGCCATGCAAAGGAATTGTCGTCTTGGCGGTAAAGATTCTTCAGCAAAAACTGACGTACGCCAACCTGAGGAATATGCTGGGCCAAGGCTTCATCGGCTTGCTGGCGGCTTTCCAACGTTGCCAACGATACTGCGCTGAGGCCAGCTACGATGTCGTCCTGGTGCTCCATATCGGAGAAGCGAGGCGCAATATCTAATACTACCAAGCGGGCTAAACGCTCAGGGTGGTCGAGTGCAAAGCGCATGGCTGCCTTACCGCCCATGCTGTGCCCTAGCAAGGTGGTAGTAGCTGCATCAAGGTTTAGGTGGTCGAAAAGCGCCACCACGTCTTGGCTCATCGATTCGTAGGAGTGCTCGGGCGAATGGAAGGAGCGGCCATGGTTGCGCAAATCAACTAGGATGACGCGGTGCCCAGCATCAGCCCACCGGCGGGCTAGAGTCTGCCAGTTGTCGGAATAGCCGAACAGGCCGTGGAGGATAACCAGGGGAGCACCTTGGCCCATTTCGCGGAAGTGAAGAAGCATAAGCCGAAAATCAAAAGTAAAGTGCTGCTAAGGTCGGAAGTCGGTCGCACATGCGCGCGACTGGGCCTTATACGCTGGCTGCCGGAAGGGAAACCGATACAGTGGTGCCCTTACCTGGCAAACTCACAATGTCTAGCACGCCGCCTTGGCGCTGGGCAAACACCCGGCACAGCAGCAGCCCCAGGCCTGTACCTGACCGCGGCCCTAATGAGGCCGCCTGCGGGCTGTTAGCCGTCAGGAGGCTGGCCACTTGTTCTGCCGGAATACCGTCGCCGGTGTCTTGTACACTTATTTGCACGTCTCCGGTAGGTAGCACTTGTCCCTGCAGATGAATGCGGCCTTCGCGGGGGGTAAAATGCAACGCGTTGCTAAGAAAATTACGCAAGATGGTGCGCGTCATGTGAGGGTCAGCCCACACGGTCAGGTCGGGGGGGCAAGTTACGGCCAGCGTAACCTGCTTGGCTTCGGCGGAGGTAGCGTAGAGCGCCACGGCTTCCTCCAGTAGCTCGAGCAACAGAAGCCGCTCCGGACGAAAAGCCAGTTCCCCCGTCTGACTTACTGCCCAGTTCAGCAAGTTGTCTAGCAGACGGTTGAGATTTTGGGCTGATTGTCGCACCAAATCGGGTAGTCGGCGGAGGCCTTGCTCGTCACCGCGCTGTATGTAGAAATCTATCAGTTCCGTAACGCCCGAAAAGGACGTAACGGGCCCTCGTAAATCGTGCGCAACAATGGCGTATAATCGGTCTTTGGAAGCAGCAAGCTGGCGGAGCTCGTTGGTGGCTTCTTGCAGAGCGGCGTTATTAGCGGCCAATGCTGCCCTGCTGCGGCGGAGCTGGCCGTAGAGCAAGCCCATACCTCCCAGCCCTAACAGCAGCAGCCCTACGGCACCCCACAGCTCCCGATTTCGGTGTTGTGCCAAAATTCCGCGCTCCGTGAGAAGTCGAATCTGATTTTCTTTCTCTGCGGTTTCGTACCGGGTTTGCAGAGCCGTTAGTGTTTCCTGGCGCGACCGGCTATTGAGGCTGTCGTTGAGGTCCCGAAACATATTTTGCCACTGGTAGGCATCTTCGAAATCGCGCCGACTGGCGTTTATTTCGGCTAGCAGGCTGTAGGCATCGAGCACCCGCTCTTTATAGTTGATCTGGCGCGCGAGAAGCAAGGCCCTACGGGTCAGTTCTTCGGCCTCGCCTAACTCGTTTTTGAGCAGCAGCACCATGGCGAGCAGCTCCAAGTGGCTGGCCTCCACCCGGTACTTCTTTGCTGGCTCTACCAACATCAAGGCTTGGCGCAGCAACCCTTCGGACGTGTCCAGTTGGAGCAGCTGCATGTAGTAGGAGCCTAGGTCAGCCAAGTAGAGCGACTCCCCAGCCCGGTCGCCGGTACGCCGCGCGAGTTGCAAGGCGCGGCGAGTGTACAACAGGCCTTCTTCTCGGTGTTGCAAGTAGAAATACAGGTTGCCCAAATTGCCGAACAGCATAAGCTGGGTCCGTACACTCACATCGGGATGATACACTAGCTTAAGTGCACGCCGGTAGTTTAGCATGGCTGCGGCCGTATCGTTGCGCTCGTGGTAAACCCCGCCCATGCTCGTGTGGCTCCGCACTACGCCGTCCGTATCGTTGAGTCGCTGGGCCAACCTGAGTGCTTGCTGTTGGAGCTTAAGCGCCTGCGGTCCATCGGAAAGATTGGCGTAGCAACTGCCCAGGTACAGTAAGCTCCGTAAAAGTCCTGGTTGGTCGTTAAGTCGGCGGGCCAGCTTCATGGCCTGCTCGCCGTAGCCTATGGCTTGGGCAGGGGCGTAGTCATGTAGTTGGTAGCACAAGGTGGACAGCAGCCGCACCCGCGTTGTGTCGTCAGGCTGAGAAGCTAAGCGTTGGCGTAAGACAGCTACTTCTGGGTCTTCAACTACTTGCCCAAAGGAGGGGGTGACAACGAGCAGCAACCAGAAAAACAGAATGCGCCGTATCAAACCCTCCGTGTTATTAAATAGTACAGGGCAAATATAGAAAGCTCAAAACAACCCTTAACGGGCCAAAACCACGTTTTATCGAAAAACTGGCCGCTTGCACAAAGCACAACACTAGATGTACAATACTAGTATTTTCTGACGACTACGTGGGACGGAGTAAGTTGCTACGCAATACAAAACCATTTCTGTCGCCGTTCCATGGGCGTATTGCGCAGGAACTCGGCCACGGGGTCTAGCTTGGTTAGCAAAGAAGTAAGCGTAAGAACTTCCCCGGTGCGTAAGTGCAGCTTCATGTAGTCGTAGTGGCTCCAAAATAGCCGCTTCGATTCGCAGGTAACTCGCTCTACCCGCACTAAGTCGCTGCGGCTAAATGGTATCCGGACCCGACCTTCGTACACCTCCAATAAGTTTTTTTTGGGGTCAAAGACGAGGGTAGTATGCAGATTGCGCGCATAGTACTGGGAGTGCAGCAAAAAGGCCGGCAACGAAAACCCAAGCACTACGGCTGCCAGCGCCGTTAGCAGGACGAGCTCGAAGGCGGTGAGAGTGCCCACGTACAAGAAAGAGCCGAGAAATGGCAGTCCTACTCCCAGGCATAGCAGGGGCCAGAAAAGCAGCGCAAACTGCCGCAGAAATGTGGGCCGGTACACGCGGCTATTGCGAGCGAAAAAGCCCGTAATTACGCGTAGTCCAACAAACATGAGCGCAATAGCGGCCCCTGCTTCCAGCAGGGGCCGTAAAAATGGGAGCAGCTTCACTCGACCTACCGGACCAGAATCCAGGGTTCATCGGCTTGGTGCTCACGCAGGGTACCAAAGGGCGTGAGCGCTAAACCGTATTGCTCAAAAATAGCTTCTACTGTAGCCAGGCCGGCGGGGTCTACGCATACCAGCAGCCCACCCGATGTTTGCGGGTCGCAAAGCCAGGCGCGCTGCTCGTCAGTAAGGTTGCTGATCTTATGGCCGTAGGAATCCCAGTTGCGCACGGTGCCGCCCGGAATCGACTTTTGGGCGTAGTATTCTGCGGCTTCTGGAATGCGAGGCACTTTGCTGAAATCAACTTCCGCGGTCAGATTGCTACCCTCGCATACTTCCGAAAGGTGACCCAACAAGCCAAAGCCCGTAACGTCCGTCATGGCGCGCACGGCGGCTACTTGTCCCAAGTCGTAGCCAATCTTGTTGAGCTGCATCATGCTCTGGGGCGCTAGTTGCTCATGCTCAAGTTGCAGAATGCCGCGCTTTTGAGCGGTGGTGAGCATGCCCACGCCCAGTGGCTTGGTCAGGAACAGTTCGCAACCGGCGGTAGCGGTATCGTTTTGCTTTAGGTTGCTGATCTCAAGCATACCCGTGACAGCCAACCCAAAAATTGGCTCGGGCGAGTCGATGCTGTGGCCCCCGGCTAGCGGAATGCCCGCCTCGGCGCAAATACTGCGGCTACCCTCAATAACCCGCCGAGCTACTTCCGGTGCCAGCTTATTAATAGGCCAGCCCAGTACCGCAATAGCCATCACGGGGCGGCCGCCCATGGCATACACGTCGCTGATGGCGTTGGCCGAGGCAATGCGCCCGAAGTCGTACGCATCATCTACAATGGGCATGAAGAAGTCGGTCGTACTAATTAGGGCTTGGCCGCCGCCGATATCGTACACCGCTGCATCATCACGGGAAGAGTTGCCGACCAACAGCTTATCATCCTGGGGCTGTGGAATGCTGGTATGCAAGATTTGGTCGAGAACCTTGGGGGCAATTTTGCAGCCGCAGCCTGCACCGTGGCTGTATTGGGTCAGACGGACCTGGTCGGGGGTTTCGAAAGTAGATGGCATGGAGATGAGGCAGAGCGGTTAAATTAAAAATTCCAGGCGGCTTGTTGCAGCACTACCCGGTAGCCATCAGGGTCCTCAAAGGTGAGTCCCAGTTGATCCCAGTAAGGGTTGTAGGCTGGAACAGGCGAGTAGCCATGGGCCTGCATGCGGGCCGTGGCTGCTTGCCACTCGTGGCGGTCGGGGAAATACAACACAAGCAGGTGGTCGGCCGTTGGGGCTTTCCCTACTACGTGGCCCGGCTGGTGAGTGAATTCTAGGTGATAAGGTGACTGCGAATGTCCAAGAATAACTCCATCGAAGCCCTGGTGCGCGACGAATGAGGTTAGTACTGATAAACCTAAGCCTTCAGAATAAAACCGCACCACCGCAGCGAGCTGGTCGGTAGGGCGGGCCACGCGCAACTTAGGCACCATCTGCCAAGCTTGGGTTTGGGTTGAGCAAATCGGCCGAAGCTAGGGCCTGCTGAACAAGCACTGCATTCACTGCCGCGTCGCAAGTAGTGGACGGTACGTGAATGATGGGCCGTCCTTCCAGGCCATAGCTGTAGGTTTTGTCGTAGTAGTCGAGTACTAGGCTCACCATTTTTTCCATGTCGTCTTCGCCAATAGCCGCTAGTGCCTCCTTGGTGGCTAAGCCGCCCAGGCGCTTGCGAATTCGGAGGACAGCAGCGGCGAGGGCTGCCGGATCTTGCACCCCGTACTCCTCGGCCAGCTTGCGCACCCGCACTTCCCGTGGAATTTCTAGTACTACCAACGGAGCACGGCGCATTTGCTCAAACAAAGACGACGGTATATGGATGCTCCCTACCATGCGGCTTTCATCTTCTACCCAAACAGGCGAGGTAGTGGAAAGCTGGGCCAGCTGGGCGGCCAAATCATTTTCGAACTGTTCCTGAGTAGGTTGAGCGGGCTGTCCAATGCTGCCAAAAGCTGAGCCTTTGTGGTTAGCTAGGCCTTCTAGGTCAAGCACCGGCTGTTGGGTCGCTAATGCATGTAGCACGTCGGTTTTGCCGGAGCCAGTGAGGCCACCTAGCACTACCAAAGGGCGAGGCTTGACAAACTCTGCCAGGGCCCAATGACGGTAATCTTTGTAGCCCTTATCGAGCAAATGAACTTGGAAGCCTGCTAGCTCCAGCAGCCATAGCACGGCCCCGCTTCGCATTCCGCCCCGCCAGCAATGCACCCGTAGCTCTTTGTTGGGAGCCAGCTTTTGCGCTTGCCGTACCAGCTGGCTCATTTTTGGACCAAAGAAGTCCAGGCCAAGCAGCACGGCCTTGTCTTGGCTCATCTGCTTGTAGGTGGTGCCAATACGGGCGCGCTCCTCATCTGAAAACAGCGGAAAGCTCACCGCTCCCGGAATATGCCCCTGGGCAAACTCCACTGGAGCCCGCACGTCGAGGATAGGTAGGCTGGCGGAAGCTTGCAGAAAATCGGGGAGGGAAAGGCGAGGCACGGGCAGCAGTAGTAAAGGAATATGCGGAGAAAGGGCACCGAAGCGCCGTCAACCAAGCAGCAGAAAGGCCGGGCTAGTGTTATGACTGAGTGTCGGTTAGCTGCCTTCTGTACAACTGAATGGTATTTTCAAGACCTAAGTATAAGGCATCACAAATCAACGCGTGACCAATGCTAACCTCTGCCAGACCCGGCAGGTTCCGATGCAAGTAAGCTAGGTTATCGAGGTCGAGGTCGTGGCCAGCATTGAGCCCTAGGTTCAGTTCCTGAGCTAATTCAGCTGCTTCCCGGTAGGGGCGGATGGCTTCTTCGGGGCTGGTGGGGTAGCGGCGGGCGTAGTCTTCCGTGTAGAACTCAATGCGGTCGGTGCCGGTAGTGGCGGCGGCGCGTACCATGTCCAGGTCGGGGTCGAGGAATATGCTCACCCGGCAGCCAATGGCTTTCAAGTCGGCTACTACTTGCTGAAGATAGGCCTGGTGCTGCACCGTATCCCAGCCAGCATTAGACGTAATAGCATCGGGAGCATCGGGCACTAGCGTTACTTGCTCGGGGCGTACTTCGCGTACCAAGTCCAAAAAGTCGGGGGTAGGGTTGCCCTCCACGTTCAGCTCCGTGGTTACTACGGCTTTCAGGTCGCGCACGTCTTGGTAGCGGATATGGCGCTCATCGGGGCGGGGGTGAACAGTAATGCCTTGGGCTCCAAACTGCTCACAGTCGCGGGCGGCCTGCAACAGGTTGGGGCGATTGTGGCCACGTGCGTTCCGCAGGGTGGCTATTTTATTTATGTTTACGCTAAGCTTCGTCATATCAAAGGCGGGCTAGGGGGTAGTACATGGTCAAAGATACGTACCCAAACAGCCCACCTCATGTTCCGTTTACTTCCATGACACACGCTACTCCATTTCAGTACCGGCTAGCCGGTTGTTTTGGCCTTCTATTTCTTGGAGTGGTGGGCGTGGAAATACTGGTGGTGAACCGCCCCGATTTTAGCAGCCGGCCCATGCTGCCCGCTGCCGTCACCCTTGATTTGCTTCTGCTAGTACCTCTACTTTTTTACGGCTTGCTGGCGCGGCCTAACCGCTGGCCTCTTAATACAGTTGCGGCAGCATTTGGAGTTAGTGTAGCCGTTGCGTATTTCGTATTGCCCGCCGCACAGCACCACTATCTCTCCTGGACGCGCTACTGCGTAGCTGGTCTGGAAATAGTGTCTGTTGCAGTGGTTATCCGCCATCTGCGGCGGCTAGTGCGCGCTTTTCAACTGACCCGTGCTGTGGAAGATGGTTATGTAGAAAGCCTTACTGCTGCCTGCACGCAGGTACTTAAGCGGCCGCTTGCGGCCCTGGTGACCGAGGTAAGCATGCTATACTACGGGCTGCTAAGTTGGCGAGCCACGCCCGAGGTCCGCACTTCCGAGCAAGCTTTCAGCAGCCATCGGGAATCGGGCGTCGGAGCCTTACTAGGCACCGTGGCACTATTGTCGGTAGCCGAAATGGGTGCTGCGCACCTGTTGCTTCTGCGGTGGTGGCCCGCTGCCGCAGGCTGGGCACTACTGGTGCATGTATATGGCTTGCTGTTTTTGGTAGCGCACCTGCGCGCCATTCGGCTGCGACCTACGCTACTACAACCGAAGCAGCAGGTAGTAGTGCGAGCAAGTTTCCTGTGGTCAGTGCGAATTCCGGTAGCGCTACTAACGGACGCTCATCTGGTGACGGACGCCCCGGCACCTGCCCCTGATTTGCTTAATATGGGGCGGATGTTGCTTACGCCTCCCAACCTACTGCTCACGTGCTCTGAGCCAGTTATGGCTACGGGTCCCTATGGTATGCGTCGAACTGTGCGGCGTGTTAGTTGTTATCTAGACCAGCCAACTGCTTTTCTGGCCGCGTTGGCGGTGGGTACTTCCGTACCGCCAAACACACCCACTGGTTCGGGTGTCGGGAATAACCCGTAATCTTGCACCTTCATATTCCCCCGCATTATGGCATTAAAAGAAACCATCGACGCTGATATCAAGAAGGCCATGCTGGCCAAGGATAAGGTACGTCTTACAGCTCTGCGCAGCATTAAATCCCAGATTCTACTGGCTGAAACCGCCGAGGGTCAGCATGGTGCTGCGCTGACTGCCGACGCTGAGATGAAGCTGCTCACCAAGGCAGCCAAGCAACGTCGCGAGGCCGCCGAAACCTACCAGAAGCAGTTCCGCTCCGATTTGGAGGAGGTCGAGCTGGCCGAACTGGCTATTATTGAAGAGTATCTGCCTCAACAGCTTTCAGAAGCCGATCTGGTAGAAAAAATTGTGGGCATTATCCAGCGCGTAGGTGCTACTGGCCCTTCTGACCTAGGAAAAGTGATGGGCGTAGCCGCCCGGGAATTATCGGGCCAAGCCGATGGCCGCGTTATCTCCCAAGTGGTTAGCAACTTGCTGAATAATACCAACGTGTAACAAGTGAGGGCGGAAGCTTGCCAGACAGATGAGGCGTGGTGCATACTACGCCACTAATCTAAAAGCTTCTGCTATCCACTATCCTTGCGCCACCACATGTCCGGCTTCGATGTCATGCTGCTACTGCCTTTAGGTATTGGTGCCGTAAAGGGGTACCGCCGGGGGCTGGTGCTAGAAGTAGCGTCCTTGGTAGCCTTTGTGCTAGGAGTAGTAGGCGGCTTAGCCCTGCTAAGTGATGCCATTCCGCTGGTGCGCGACTACGTAGGCGAAGCCTTCGGACTGTTACCGTTCCTGTCGTTTGCACTCGTGTTTGCGGCCATTGTGTGGGGTATTCACCTGCTGAGCGGCTTTCTAAAAACAGCCATTCACCTGACTCCGCTTGGCTTGCTGGATAGCCTGGGCGGTGCAGCCAGTGGTATGCTCAAATGGGTGCTTGGCATGAGCCTACTACTGCATGGGATTGGCTTAGCTGGCCTCAACCTGCTGGCTCCCCAAGTAGTGGCCGAGTCGCAGGTGTTGCCGTGGGTGCAGCAGGCTACTCCGCTGGCTCTTGATGTGGTAGGGGTGGTGCTTCCCGTAGCAAGTACCTTGCTTGAGCGGCTGCGGAGCGTGTTTTAACCAATACACAGTAAGCGGGTCCCGCTGTGCTTTCTGCTTCCCAACCGTATCATCTAGGCTATGCGTTTGCTACTACTCGATAACTTCGACTCTTTTACCTACAACCTGCTCGATTATCTTCAGCAGTTGGGGTGTGAGGTTGAGGTACGCCGTAATAACGTACCGCTAGCCGAGATAGAGGGGCTGCGTTTCGACGGCATCGTGCTGTCGCCGGGTCCAGGGACCCCACGCGGAGCCGGCAACATGCTGGCCATAATTGAGCGTTGGCACCAGCAGGTACCCATGCTGGGCGTTTGCTTAGGCCATCAGGCATTGGGCGAGTTCTTTGGTGCCCCACTTGAACGCGGAGCCAAACCTATGCATGGTAAGGTGTCTGACATAGATTGGGTAGAAGCCGGCAAGCTTGCCGATGGCTTGCCCGCCCGCATGCCCGTTACGCGCTACCATTCGCTTATACTAGGTGCGCTGCCTCCCTCGTTGGAGGCGTTGGCGTATACTACTGACATGCCGCGGGAACTGATGGCCATGCGCCACCGAGAACTGCCCCTGTATGGGGTGCAGTTTCATCCCGAAGCACTTCTGACATCCTACGGCCTGGCTTTGCTAGGCAATTGGGTCAAGAATTGTATCATTGTACAGACTAATCCGGCTTTTGCCGGCCGCGTCTACCCCTGAAAAAATGGAGCTGCAGATAAAGGAAAAACATGGATTCCAGTACGTGGATGAAGGCACCGGCGAGGTGTTACTGCTTCTGCATGGCCTGTTTGGTGCGCTCAGCAACTGGCAGGATGTCGTAAGAGAATTTAGCACTAGCTACCGGGTAATCATTCCCATCCTGCCCATCTACGACATGCCGCTGACCAAGGCTGGCGTACCGGGCCTAGTGCGGTTCGTGGAAGATTTCCTCGCCGAACTAGGATTGACAGAGTCGTGTACTGTGTTAGGAAATTCGTTGGGTGGGCACATTGCCCTCGTGTATACTTTGCATAACCCTACGCGGGTGAACCGGCTGGTACTCACGGGAAGTAGCGGGCTGTTTGAAGACGGCATGGGCGGGTCGTTCCCCAAGCGCGGCAACTATGCTTATGTGCAGGAACGAGTAGCCTACACTTTCTACGACCCAGCCGTAGCTACCCGCGAGTTGGTGGATGAGGTGTTTACCGTCACCAACTCCAATGCGAAATGTCTGCGTATCATTAGCATAGCTCGCTCGGCCCAGCGGCATAATCTCTCTAAGGAATTGCAGGCTATTCAGGTGCCTACTTTACTGGTGTGGGGCCTGAACGACACCATCACTCCTCCAGTGGTAGCCCATGAGTTCAACCGACTTATTCCAGGCTCCGAACTTCGATTCCTAGATCATTGTTGCCACGCTCCCATGATGGAGCGTCCGCTGGAATTCAATGAGCTATTGCAGCAGTTTCTACACCGCACGGCGGTGGCGGCTGGTGCTACTCAGTAAGAAAGTTTAAACCAACAACTCGCTAAGAGGGTGCAACCATCGGTTGTACTCATTGACTCTTTTTGATCTATTGCAGAGAGGAAGTTGCCCGCCGAAAACCTTCTTTTGGTCTTGACGCTTATATTGCTTCTGTACCTACTGCTTCTCCACTCCGCTACCTTCTACCACTGATGCATTCAATGATTGCCGAAGATTTGCTGAACCAGATGATTCCGCCTCTCAAGGTGACGGACTCGACGGAAAAGGCTGCCCGGTGGCTGGAAGAGTTCCACGTGGGCCAACTTCCCGTAGTGGACGACCGTCAATACCGCGGCCTCATTACGGAAGCCGATATTATCGACCAGGATACGCCAGACACCTTGCTGTCGGCTCTTACCCTGGGTTTCGCGGACGTACACGTGCAGCGCAGCCAGCACTTCTACAACATTATTGAGGTGGCTGTGCAAAACAACGTGCAGCTAGTGCCAGTGCTGGATGATCAGCAGGAGTACTTAGGGGTAGTAACCATCAGCGACACCTTAGCTGCCTTCGGTAAAGTACCAGTGGCAACGGGTCAGCAGGGCATTATTGTCCTGTCTATGGAAGAACGCGACTACTCGTTAACTCAGATTAGTCGGTACGTAGAAGAGAACAATGCTAAAATCATGAGTGCCCATGTGGCCCAAGATGAGCATGATCCGTACCGTATCCGGTTGACCCTGAAGCTAAACACGCCCAGCATCACACGCATTATTGCTACCCTAGAGCGCTTCGGCTATTCTATAACGGGGCAGTTCAGTGGTACGGCTGAGGTGAGTGAGGATGAGCAGGAGCGCTTTAATGCTTTGCTACGCTACCTCAGCTTCTAATTCTAGCGCCCTTGGCATATTGCCTAGTATAGGGTAAGCGTACCGCTGCTACGAAAGGCTTTTTCTCTCTACTACTCTCGTCCTCATATCAAGTGCTAGCTTGTCTGCTAACGATGCTGCTGAGCTGGTATCCTTTGTCGTCGCGGGCTGGTGTTGCCCCGCCCGATTCGTTGCGCCGAGCTACTACTGACAGTCTGATTCAAGTTCAGTGCCCGGAGTACACCGCGCTACGAGTAGGAACCATTCTGTTTGTGGGCAATAAAGTGACGAAAGAGCAGGTATTGCGAGCAGAATTAGACTTCCATGAGGGAGATACGCTAGCAGCGGCGTCATTAGGGAAACGCTTAGAAGCCAACCGCCGCCGCATATTTAACCTGCAGCTTTTTCATCAAGTATTGGTGCAGGCAGTATGCCGAAACGGGGAGTTGAGCATCCTGTATAGTATGCAGGAGCGCTGGTATACATTTCCGATACCCATATTCTCTCTGGCTGACCGTAACTATCGTTCTTGGCTCGACCGCTCCGACCGGTGGCGACGAATAGATTATGGCGTGCACGTAGTACGCCGCAACTTTCGAGGCCGAAATGAGCAAGTGCTAGCGAATGTTCAGCTGGGCTTCAATAGAAAGTACGAACTGTTTTACGAAGCGCCCGGCTACGGCCGCCGCCGGCGTATTGGGGTAGGAGTAGGGGCCTCGTTCTACCAAAGCCATGCCTTAGACTACCAAACGCTTGACAATCGGTTAGTCAATTTTCGCCAGGATGTAGGGTTTCCTATTCAGCGTCTGTACACCACAGCGGGTATCCGCTGGCGTCGTACGGTACAGCACCGCACTGCCTTCGACGTATCATACCACCGAGAACAAATATCTGATTCAGTACACCGCCGCAACCCAACCTACTACCTAGGCGGACCCAAGCGCGAGTACCTAGAATTCAGCCTAAGCAGCATCCTTAATCAGCGCAACACCTTTGCCTACCCACTCACAGGGCGATACGCCGAGGTTGGCATTGCCTATCGTTCATTCCTGACGAATGGAAGCCCCAGCATTGTTACCCTGCGGGCGCGTTATGCCCGCTATGCTGCCCTTGGAGGCTCCTTTTACTATAGCATGGGTATAACAGGGCAGGCTCGGTTGGGGCGCCGCATCGGATACGCTGATAATCGGGCTTTAGGATATGATAGGCTGGTTAGAGGATATGATGCCTATGTAATTGATGGGCGCCATTATGCGCTAGTACAACAAGGGGTATCCTACAGGCTCTTCGATGCGGGCAGATTCCGTTTGCATGGGATAAGCAACCCTAAAATCAATAGTATCCCGCTAGTGCTGTATTTAAATACCTTTGTTGACGCAGGATACGTACGGAACCCTGCGGCTACTATGGGTAATACGCTACCTAACCGGCCACTTGCAGCTCTTGGGCTAGGCTTGCACGTGGTAACCTACTACGACTGGGTATTTACCGTAGAAGCAGCTCGCAACGTTGAAGGGCAGAACGGCCTCTTCTTCCGCACCGATTTTCCGATCTGACCTGTTCTGGACTAGGCTCAGGGATACAGTCTTATTATGAAAATAGCCATTTTGGGCAAGCCTTTCGATGAAGCGCTTGCCCCCTTCTTGCAGCAGCTTATCGATGACTTGGTGCAGCGGCAGACGGAAGTTCTCATTGTGGAGTCATTCCATACCTACTTAGATCAGCACATCACGCTACCTGGCAACATTGCGACTTTTCGGCGTGGCGACTCGCTTGAGGATGTGAAATTTGTATTAAGTATCGGGGGTGATGGTACTTTGCTCGATACCGTTACCTACGTTGGTAGCCTGCAAATTCCCATTCTTGGTATCAATACTGGACGATTAGGATTTTTAGCTACTATTGCGCCCGATAAAATAGCCCCGGCCATTGATGCTCTGTTCAAAGGACATTTTGTACTAGAAGACAGAAGCCTTATCCGAGTGGATACTGACCCTGATTCTTTTGGTTCTATCAACTTCGGGCTCAACGAGTTCAGTATTCTGAAGCGAGATACTTCGTCCATGATTGTCGTTCACACGTACATCGACGGCGAATACTTAAACTCCTACTGGGCGGATGGCCTGATTGTGTCTACCCCTACAGGCTCAACCGGGTATTCACTGAGTTGTGGCGGGCCCGTAATGTTGCCGCAAACAAACAATTTCATTATTGCTCCCGTATGCCCCCACAATCTGAACGTACGGCCCCTGATTGTTTCCGATAAAAGTGTTATTTCTTTCGAAATAGAAGGGCGTAGCAATAATTTTTTGCTCTCCCTTGATTCTCGATCTGTAACCGTGGAAGCAAACGTTCAAATTGCCGTTCGCCGAGAAAATTTCAATGCCCGTCTGGTGAAACTTAACCACGTCAACTTCCTGAGTACCTTGCGCAGTAAGTTGAATTGGGGGCTAGATCGGAGGAACCCTGCTGGAATACCTATTTGATAATATAGATTTTCAACTAAATGTTTTTTTAGTTCCCCTCAACCTCTACTTTTGTTACTGACTGCGACTATGTCCGCACGATTTTTGCACTGCAACTCCTTCGATATTCCTAACTCTCGCTCGATATGAAGCAACTCTTCACTTACACTTTGGCCACGCTACTGGTCCTCGCGCTGGTAGCGACGGAGGCGAGTGCTCAACAATTTAGCAAGCGTAAGCAGTATAACTCCGTTGGTGTTAGCCTGAACGCAATGAACTACTTCGGTGATATTACGCCGAAACCTAGCATCCCTAGCCTACGTGTTGGCGCTAGCCGCCCCAACTTGGGCCTGTCGTTCACCCGCCGCTTTACTCCCCGTATTTCGGCCCGTGCTGCTCTTGCATACGGCCGCATTACCGGTGATGACTCGAAAGCTGCGGATCAGAATGATCCAGAATACAAGTTCCGTTACAACCGGAACATGAACTTCCGCAACGATATCCTCGAGTTGTCAGCAGTGGGTATGTTCGACCTTATCGAAAACCGTAACAACTATATCCGTCGTCCTGACTTCGTGCCGTACTTGTTCGGTGGTGTGGGTGTAATTCACCACAACCCTAAAGGCCTGGTAGGCGCAAACAGCAACGGTGTTAGCGAAGGTTCTTACATTGCACTGCAGTCGCTCCGGACGGAAGGCCAATCGGAAGCCTACAGCCTAACACAAATTGTAATTCCTTTTGGTGCTGGTGCACGCTACAAGCTCAATCGTTCGTTTGATGTAGGCATCGAGTTGGGTTTCCGTAAAACCTTTACGGATTACTTGGACGATGTTAGCGGCAATTATGTAGCTAACGCCAACGTTCTACCCGAAGGTGCTTCTCGCTACTTTGGCTGGGACATCACGCGTGAACTTGCTGGAACGTACAACAAGTCTAACCAAGGTGGTGAAGTACGTGGTCATAGCTCGGAAAAAGACTGGTACACAACCCTAGGTGTTTCTGTAAACTACATCTTGCCCACGCGAGTGGCAACCCCCAAATTCCGATAGCCAGCAGCAACTGGCTGTCTAATTCAACAAACAGCTAGCCTGATGACGAATTCGAATCTCCTTAAAACACTCCTTGTTTGCCTTGGGCAAGCGGGGAGTGTTTTTTTTGTACACTCTCTTGCTGCTCAGACTACCAGTGAAGTAGGAGTAGGGATAGGTGGATTAAATTACAAGGGAGAACTGTCCCCTCACTATCAGTTCAAGAATAACCGGCCTGCCCTTACCGCATTCTACCGCAAAGATATATCAGGCCCTATTACCCTACGTGGAGGGCTTATGGGTGGACTACTGCGGGCGGATGATGGGAACGTCAAGGATATAAATGGTACTACCCCGCCTTTGTCAACTTACCGGCAGGCTAATATGAAGGGTAGTTTGTTGGAGTTGTCGGGAGCTATGGAATATAACTTCTTCGACTACCACAACAGAAAAGATAAGGTCCACTTCACTCCTTATGTATTTGTTGGTTTGGCAGGCTTCTTCGCCAATACACAAACAAGAAGTGCTGCCAATCCCCAACTAGACCGAAAGGAGTCAGTCTTGAGCTTAGCTATTCCGGCCGGTGTAGGTATTAAGTACGCGGTATCTACCCATTGGAATTTAGGAGTAGAAGCTGGTGCACGTAAAACGTTTACTGATGACCTTGACCATATAGACGGGAAAAGCCGGGGACAAACTGATCTTTTGGGAAATAGGCATGACCAGGATTGGTATTTCTATAATGGCATAAGCGTATCGTATACGTTTTACAAGATTGTGTGCCCAGATAACACAAAGCCTAGTAAGAAGTAGCATTGTCTACACCACAGCGCAGATTGCAAGGGGGACTCCAAAATATTTTGGAGTCCCCCTTGCAATCTGCGCTGTGGTATAACCGTTGAAAAGCAGGCAAGAACGAATGCAACCATTTGCGTAACTTGCAGCCTCTTTACGCAAAAAGTACTAATGGCCGCCCGGTCCGACATTGACTCCCAGAACATTCCCGCGCACGTAGCCGTCATCATGGACGGTAATGGTCGGTGGGCTAAGCAAAAAGGTGGTTTACGCATCTTTGGTCACCAGAGCGCCATTACGGCCGTGCGGGAGACGGTAGAAGCTGCTGCTGAAATAGGTGTGCGCTACCTTACTCTCTATGCCTTCTCTACTGAGAACTGGTCACGACCAGCTCATGAGGTAATGGCGCTGATGCAGCTATTGGTGCATACCATTCGACAGGAAACAGCTACCCTGCTGAAAAACGATATTCGTTTGCAAGCTATCGGGCAGATTGACAGCTTGCCTGCCTCTTGCCAACGGGAGCTAGCTGAGTCGATGGAGCTTACCAAAAATGGCTCTCGCATGACTCTCGTTTTGGCGTTGAGTTACAGTGGGCGTTGGGATTTAACCCAAGCGGCGCAAAAGCTTGCCACTGAAGTAGCAGCTGGTCGACTAGCACCAGATCAGGTAACTGAGCAAACTATCACGGGCTTTCTTGCTACAGCCGGCATGCCCGACCCTGAGTTGCTCATCCGAACTAGCGGGGAGCAGCGCATCAGTAATTTCTTGCTGTGGCAACTGGCCTACACCGAACTATTTATCACGGACTTGCTGTGGCCCGATTTCCGTCGAGAGCATTTCTATGACGCCATCCACGCTTACCAGCGGCGGGAGCGACGTTTTGGAAAAACCAGTGAGCAGCTAACCGTTTCGTAACCGCACAGAATGAGTTCTTCCTATAATACGTTTCTTCGGGCCCTTGCTGTCACCCTTACCTTAGGTGGAGGAATCAGTGGTGTGGCTCACGCACAGACTTCTCCGGCTGCTACACCCGGGGCAGAGCCTCAACGGTACACCCTAGGAGGAATTAGCATCAGCGGTGCACGTTACCTTGACTCAAATACGCTAATTGGGCTAACAGGGTTGAAAGTTGGCGACCCAATTAGTATTCCCGGTGAAGAAATTGGTAAAGCAATTCGCCGTTTGTGGGACCAAGGTATTCTAGGGGACGTGAGCGTGAGCATCGACCACGTCGAGGGTTCTCGCATTTTCCTTGATTTCAACCTCAAGGAGCGCCCTCGCTTGTCAAAATTCGAGTTCTCAGGCATTGGCAAGGGCCAGGCTGATGACTTGAAAAATAAGATCAAGCTCATTCGGGGCAAAGTGGTGACGGATGCCCTGTTGAACAATACGAAAACCCAGGTACGGAAGTTTTATACCAACAAGGGTTTCCTGGATGCAAAGGTTAGCATAACCCAACTGCCAGATTCCTCTCTGTCCAACAGCGTTGTGCTAAAGATCAACGTGGACAAAGGTCAAAAGGTCCGGATCCACGATATCGTATTCGAAGGCAATGAAGCTTTCTCAGACGGTAAGCTCAAGGGTAAATTCAAAAAGACGAAGGAGAAGAAATTTCCGAAGCTATTCAACTCGGGCAAGTTCCAGCGCACAGAGTTTGAAGAAGACAAGAAGAAGCTCATCGACTTCTATAATAGCCAAGGCTACCGGGATGCAACAGTGGTGTCGGATTCGCTGGTGCGCGATGATAAAGGGCTAGTGCTGAATGTGCGCGTTGATGAAGGACCGAAGTATTACTTCCGTCGCATCACGTGGAACGGCAATTATCTCTATGACGACAAGACTCTGGCATCGGTGCTGGCAATTCAGCCAGGTAGCGTGTATAGCAAGGAGACGCTTGATAAGCGCCTGAACTATAACCCAACGGGCCAAGACGTGACCTCGCTCTATATGAACGATGGCTACCTCTTCTTTCAGATTGAGCCCGTTGAAACCAAAGTGGAGGGCGACTCAATTGATATTGAGATGCGCATCACGGAAGGGGTACAGGCACGCATCAAGGAAATAAACATTGCTGGCAATACAAAAACGTCGGACCACGTAGTTCGTCGTGCACTATACACCTTACCAGGGGATAAGTTCAGCCGTGAGAACCTAATCCGTAGCCAACGGGAAATTGCAACCCTGGGGTATTTTGACCCAGAAAAGATTGGCCTCAACCCAGTGCCGAATCAGGCAGATGGGACGGTAGATATCAACTATACGGTTGAAGAGAAGCCTTCTGACCAAATTACCCTGTCGGGTGGTTGGGGTGGTTACGCTGGCTTTATTGGTACCGTAGGCTTAGTATTCAACAACTTCTCGTTGCGCAAAGCCAGTAGTTTACGTAACTGGACGCCTGTTCCGGCTGGTGATGGGCAGCGCTTGGCCCTTAACGTGCAAGCAAACGGGTTGCAGTACCAAGCGTATTCGTTCTCTTTCACAGAGCCGTGGCTAGGTGGTCGCAAGCCGAACTCCTTCTCCTTCAGCCTAAATAAGAGTATCCAGCGCTTGGGTACCAACTTCGACCCCGAAACAGGCCAGTCTATCAAGGTAAACAGCGCTTCAGTAAGCTTGGGTCGCCGCCTGCGGTGGCCAGACGACTACTTCACGTTGAGTAACTCACTGTCGTACAGTCAGTACAAGCTGCAGAACTATAACATCTTCGAAGGTTTTACCAACGGTAACGCAAATAACTTCACGTTCAACACTACGCTGTCGCGCAACAGCATTGATAACCCAACGTTTACGCGTCGTGGCTCTTCCGTATCGTTGAGCGTAAACTTGACGCCTCCCTACTCTCTGTTCCCCGGTTCGCATCCGAATGTGAATGAGTGGGTAGAATTCCACAAGTGGATGTTCGATGCCTCCTGGTTCTCACCGGTGGTAGGAAAGTTGGTACTCAACACACGGGCCCACTTTGGCTTCATTGGCAGCTACAACAGCAGCCGCCAGATAGGTCCCTTCGAGCGATTTAAACTAGGTGGCTCTGGCTTGGGTGCTGGTGGTGCTTCCAACTTCTTGGTGGGTACTGAGTACGTAGGTCTGCGCGGCTATGCTGACCCAGGTAGCGACGATAGTGCACCTATCCCGACGGCCCGTAGTGGCTCCAATGGCGGGGTAGTGTATAACAAGTTCGTAATGGAAATGCGTTATCCTGTGAGCTTGAACCCTGCTGCAACTGTCTATGTTCTAAGCTTTGCAGAGGCAGGTAATGCTTTTGAACGCTACACTGATTACAACCCTTACAAGTTGTACCGTTCAGCTGGCTTCGGCGCGCGTATCTTTATGTCGGCATTTGGTTTGCTAGGCTTCGACTACGGCTGGGGCTTTGACAAAGTGCCGATCTATACGTCTGGACAGAACCAGCAGAAAGGCATGTTCCACTTTATCATCGGTCAGCAGATTCGCTAAGTTCGGCGGGCCGGTGGTTACCTTATCTTCACTCACATGCAGAAGTTAATAACGTGGATGATGGCAGCATTGCTGCTTGGTTTCACGGCCACCGCCGCAAATGCTCAGAAGTTCGGCTACGTTGATTCCGAGTTTATCATGAGTAAGCTGCCTGCCTACGCACAGGCTCAGCAGGAACTCAATACCTTGTCGGGTAACTGGCAGAAGGACATTGAGTCACAGAAAAGAGACCTTGATAAACTGTACCGGAATTATCAGGCCGAGGAAGTGGTTCTAACGGAGCCAATGAAGAAGAAACGTCAAGACGAGATTCTGAAGAAGGAACAGGACATTAAAGCCTACCAGAACAAGATTTTCGGCTTCGAGGGTCAACTCTTCAAAAAGCGCCAGGAGCTAACTAAGCCGGTGCAGGACCAAGTATTTGAGGCTATTGAGAAGGTAGCCAAGAAAAAGCAGTTGGCTATTGTATTCGACAAGTCTGGTGACCTGACCATGCTCTATACGAACCCTGTGCACGATTACACGGAGTTTGTTCTGGAGGAGTTAGGCTTGGCTTCAGAAGACCGCAACCAACCCGCACAAAAAGGTGCAGTGAGAACTGTAACCACTCCTACCGCCCCGGCAGGGGTAGAAGAAGGTACAGCTGAAGAAGCTGCTCCGACGCGTACTAAGACGTCGGCTCGGCCAGCTAGCCGAAAAAATTAACTTTGTGCATCTAACTCTCTGACGATTTACCTTTTGATGACCACCATGAACAAATTTCGCGTTGCGCTGGCTGCTGCCGCCCTTACTTTCACCACGGCTACGGCTTCTATGGCTCAGACCGCCGCACCGCTGAAAATTGGCTACACCAGCGTAGAATATGTGCTGAGCCAGATGCCCGAAAGCAAGCAGATTGAGTCTCAGCTGAAGGACTACAGCACGCAGCTAAAGAATCAGCTTGATGCCAAGGGTAACGAGTATCGTACGAAAGGCGAAGCTTATGTAAAGGCTCAAAGCACCATGACAGAAGTGGTGAAAGCCGATAAGGAAAAAGAGCTGCAAAATTTGCAGCAGTCAATTCAGGAGTTTCAGCAGAACGCTGAACTGTCGTTGCAGCAGAAGCAGCAGACTTTGCTGAAGCCAGCCTTGGATAAGCTCCAGAAGACGATTGATGCCGTAGCTGACGAAAATGGCTACACCTACATCTTGAATTCAGACGGTGCTAGCCCTGTACTACTACACGGCCCCAAAGAAGGTGACGTGTCGGATCTTATCCTCAAGAAAATGGGTATCACTCCTGGTGCCGCACAAGCAGCAGCTAAGGTAACAACTCCTGCTGCCGCACCAGCATCTACTCCCGCTGCTCCTTCAAAGACTAAGACTAAAACCAAGAAGTAATTGACGGCGCTTGTCTAGCGCTATATATACACTTCTTTTGAATACAAAACAGCCGGGGCATACGCCTCGGCTGTTTTGCTATAATAAACGACTACCTGTAGCCCGTGCCCATGGAGGAAAATCACACGCCTCAAGACGAAGACGACCAAGTGCCCTCAACGGCTGATGCACTAGAGGAGGGAGATGAAGGAGACGAGCTGTATGAGCATCACCGCATTCGAGCAGATAAGGGTCAAGAGCTACTCCGGCTAGATAAGTTTCTGCTAAACCGGCTGCCTAGTACTTCCCGCACTCGCATTCAAAATGCCATTCGGGCCGAGGCTGTGCAAGTGAATGATCGGCCAGCTAAGTCTAATTACAGGGTTAAGCCGTTAGATGTTATTACTATAACACTGCCGGAGCCTCCCCGCGAGTTCAAAGTTGTGCCCGAACCCATGGCCTTGGATATTCGGTTTGAGGACAGTGAGCTTCTACTTGTGAATAAGCCCGCAGGATTGGTCGTGCATCCTGCTTTCGGAAACTGGAACGGAACTTTAGTGAATGGGCTGGCTTACCATCTCAATAACTTACCCACTGGCCGTAACGGCGAAATTAGGCCTGGGCTAGTCCATCGTATTGATAAGGACACGTCTGGGTTACTAGTAGTTGGAAAGACGGAATGGGCAATGACTCATCTGTCCCAGCAGTTCTTTCACCATACTATTGAGCGTACGTATTTGGCACTGGTATGGGGCGTGCCCAAAGAAACGTCGGGCACAATTAGAGGCCATATAGGACGAAGCGTAAAGGACCGTAAGGTACAAGCTGTGTATCCTGACGGCGAGCAAGGCAAGCATGCTGTTACGCACTACCAGGTCCTACGCTCATTCGGGAAAGTAGCTCTCCTGAAGTGTAATCTTGAGACGGGCCGAACCCATCAAATCCGAGCTCATATGAAGCACATCGGTCACCCACTATTCGGTGATGCTACATATGGTGGTGATAAAATAGTATATGGTCAGCGCACTGGAGCGTACAAAAGCTTTGCGGAAAGCGCTCTGGCAATGATGCCACGCCAAGCACTACATGCAAAGTCATTAGGGTTTGTACACCCAACTACCCACGAGCACCTGCATTTTGAGGTAGAGCTTCCCGCAGATTTTGAGGCCTTGCTGGCTAAGTGGGAGCAGTATGCAGAATAAATCAAACGGTATAAACAGAAAAGGCCCGCTACCATATGTAGCGGGCCTTTTCTGTATAATTGAAACTCTATTACTTGCGCTTTACAGTAGCAGTCTTAGGCTTCGTAATCTCAGCTACGGCAGTTTTAGCTTGCTGGTCGGCTGGGTCAAGAGCCAATACCTGCTGCCAGTAGGGCAAAGAGGCTGCCTTGTCATTCTTGGTCACGTAGTAGTACGAACCAAGATACTTGTTAGCCTCGATCAGACCTGACTTGTACTTAGCTGCATCAGCGCCGCTAGCAACCTCAATATATTTCTCGTAGTGAGCCTTGGCGAGGCCTTGCTTTGAGTCTTTATCGATGTTGGCGTTAGCACGGGCACGCATCTGGTAACCAGGTACGTAGGTTGGACGCTCAGTCACTACTAAGCTGTACAAGCTATCAGCCTGAACAAACTGACCGTTCATCTCATACGCACGGCCTAAGTATACCTTGTCCGTCAGTTCACCACCTTTGTTAGCTGTCATCTTAGCACGATAGGTGGCAATGGCATTGGGGTAATCTTTGGCTGCCAAGTAAGCCTGTGCCAGTTCGTTCTGCAGTTCAGCAGCCTTCTTCGGATCAGAATCAATGGCCTTCTTGATGATGGCTGCACCTTCACTGGTTTTACCACCTTTGATCAGCATCTTACCGTAGTACACGTTGTCTTCGGTAATCACCTTGTTGCTAGCGCTAGCAACCTGCATGTATTTTTGCATAGCCGCCAGTGCCTCATCGTTCTTACCAGTCTCATACAAGGTATAAGCCTTCAGACGATTCATGGTCAGATCGTTGGGGTTGCTAGCAAGAACCTTGTCTACTTCTACTAGTGCCTCAGGATATTTCTTAGTGAGGTACAGGAAGGATGCATACTTGGCATCAGTAGTAGGCGACTTCTCAGCCAGCGAAGAGTACTTCTGGAATTGCGCCAGAGCGTCGTCGTAACGTCCAGCGAAGTAGTACGTCTCCGCTAGAGCGTTGTACGCAGGAGCATAATTCGGATCAAGGCTGATAGCTTTATCAAAGTTGGTCTTGGCCTCGTTGTAAGTACGAGCACGCATATTCAACTGACCTTTACGCACGTATGCTTTCACGTTGTTTGGGTCAGCAAGCGTAGCACGCTCGTAGCTGTTCATGGCTTCACCACCACCCGTTTCTGATTTCAGGTAGATGTCACCACGAGCAATCATCAACGCCGGATCATCCTTGCCGCTCTTGTTGAGCTTTTGGGCTGCATCCACGTAGGTAAGGGCCTTCGTGATGTCTTTTACATCTGACTCCGCATAAGCCTGCGCAATCATTGTATACACCTGCGCATTCTTGCCTTTCGACGCTTTTACAGCATTATCAAACTGCGCTTCAGCTTCAGCCGTTTTGCCTTGTGCTAAGGCGGCACGGCCAGCAGCTACCAAAGAGGTTGCGTCTTTCTGGTTGAGCGGAATACGATTGAAATAATACGCAGCCGAATCAGGCATGTCTCGCATCTGGTAGAGGCGGCCTAATTCATAAGAGGCTTCTGGCGAAGAGCCTTGCTTAAGCAACGAAGCACGGGCTTCGCTGTAGCGCTCCAGGTCGATGGATTTTTGGGCACCCGTAGTATTCTGAGCAAGAGCGGCAGTGCCGGAAACTGACAAAGCAGCGAGGAGCGTAAGCTTCCAGGGCTTGAGGTTCATGAGCAAAAGGTTTGGTGAATACAGGTGAAAGGGAAAGGAGTAAAGTGCTTAACGCGTTGTAGTCTCGATCAGGCGAACCTGCACGTTGGCAGGCATGAGCCCCGACTTTTGAATGATCAACTGACCATTATTGCCAGCTGCAAAAGAGGCAAAACCAGTGCCAAGGCCAGCCCGAGCTTCGCGGCTAATGACGTACAAGTCGCGCCGTAACGGGTAGTTACGCAAATCGGGATGAGCCTTCAACAGTTCAGGCTTCTTGTAGGCTAGGTTGCCCTGATAAGGCTGAACATAGTCTTCAGGAGTTGAACCACTTGCTCGGGCGCTTAAAGCAGCAACATTGACCCGTTCTAAGAACTTTTCAACAGTTGCGTCATCCCGGTCGCTGATCCAGTTTACGCCCACAACGCCAATAGCGTCTGGATGGGTAGCAACGTAATCTAGCAAGGCTGGGTTCGATTTTGCTGCAAAAGCCTGTTTTGTAAGGGCGGCTCCGCGTGTTACAGAGTCCTGTACGAAACGAGTGGTACTGGAATTATTATTGTCAAACACCACCCGAATGGTTCCAAGTTTCTTTTTGCCGCTTACCTGGGTCCATTCGGCTGTCTTGCCGGTAAATATATCACGCAGCTGCGCGACGGTGAGCAAAGTATCAGGATTAGAAGGATGCAGAATAATAGCTAAACCATCCGTGCCAATCTTAATGCTGCGAGGCTCCAGATTGATGCGCTTAAATACATTGCGCTCCGTTTCGCTCAGCTCCCGCGGTACAATAGCTAGTCGGGCCTTATCAGTGAGCAGGTCCTGAATAGCATCGCCCTCTGGCTTGTAAGCAGCCTGTAAATGGGCACTTGGGTACAGTTTCTCGAAGGTGTCAACCTGGGAAGTAATAATTGGCGCAAACGTCTCATCTACGCTAATATTAATGGTGCCACTAGTCGTGGTATCAGTAGAGTCAGGACTAGTAGAGCTGTTGCCATTCCCACAGCTGGCCAATACTCCACTGAGCAGAAGGAAAGCGCCGGCGAACCGGATGTTAGCGTGCATCGTCATTACGTTTGCGAAAATGGTGCTGATAGGTGCGGACAAATCTAACAATTCCGTAAAACACGAAGACCAAACCTAATAATTGACGCTTGGTGCTAGATATTGTTAATGCACTGGCTGCATCCGTCCAAAAGAAAATACCCAGTCCGCAATATACTACTGACATGACAAGCATGAAGTAGTGTGAGAAACGCTGTTTAGAAGGCTGATTTAATCTTTCTTCGGTGGGCGTGAGATTAAGCATGAGTATGCAACAGGAATGAGTTGATACTGAGCAAACAACGGAAGCTAATCAATTTGTTCAGCTAAGTAGCAGATGACAACGTGATGCGCATCACATTATTGCCACAAAAAAAGCCAAAAAATAGTCGGTTTAGCATAAACCGACTATTTTTTGGCTTTAGCAAAAACAACTAGATGATACAGGTAGTAGCTTTTACTACCTGCCACAACTACCTATTCGTAGTGAAAAGTGATAGGTAAGGTGTAACGTACTGGCACTGCACGGTTGTTTTGCCGACCTGGTTTCCAAGAAGGCATAGCTTTAATTACACGAGCGGCTTCCTCCTCGGTACCATAGCCCAAGCCCTTTAAGATCTCTACATCAGCAATACTACCGTCGGAGTTAACAGTAAATGCAACAAAGACACGGCCAGATACTCCTTCTCGAAGAGCATTGGATGGATATTTTAGGTTGCGTTGCAGATACTTTACCAGAGCCGCTTGGCCGCCAATAAAATCTGGCATTTCTTCCACATGAAGGAATGGTTTCGTTACGGCTGGCTCCGCCACTTTCGCAGACGTATCCTTACCGGTACCACCCAGAACTCCAGCATCGACGGCCTCACCTGCAATTGGGCCAACGGTTGTCCCTGGAGTGGCGTCGTTGTTAGTAATGACTTCTACAGGTTTTGTGTCGGGTTTTACTAATTCATCAGGTAGAATCTGAGGAGCAACATCCTTCGGCGGTTGCACCACAGCTATGGGCCGGGCAGCTGGTGGTGTAGTAACCGGGTCCGCTATATGCACATCAGTAAGCACGGTAGTAGGCGGTACTAACGGAATCTCAGGTACAACGACCAATGGTGGAAAGAAATACCGGACTGCCATTGGAATGCTGATCAACAGGGCTGCTAACGCAATGGCTAACATTAGCGCTTTCCTCATGTGTTCTCCGTACACACGGCGTAACACATATGCCCCGTAAGCTTTGTTACGTCCCTCAAAAACGATATCGTCTAAGGAGGGTAAGATGGAGGTGTGCGGTGTTGTGGTCATAGGATATAAAGAATAAAGTGAACAATGGTGCCAACGATATATTCCCCAAGCCAACTCATCCTCAACTCATCCTTATTAGGTGGCTTTCAACTAGTAAACGATGTGCCTAAATAGAATAGTATGCGTGCTGACTATATATATGTTATAAAATAAAACCCCGGATCAAGCAATTGCTTAATCCGGGGTTTAAAGGCTATAAACCGAAGTTTATGGCAGTACTATTTGATAGCGAAGGTTACTGGAACAGTAAAGTATACTGGTACAGCACGACCATTTTGTTTGCCAGGCGTGAACTTAGGCAGGTTCTTAATTACGCGAAGAGCCTCTTCGTCGCAACCAGCGCCAATGCCTTTTTCAATTGTAGCACCAGTTACGCTACCATCGGCACCTACTACGAACTTGATAAATACGCGGCCTTCCACCTGATTGCGCAGGGCCATGGCAGGATACTTAATATTCTTGCCGATGTAGCCGAGAAGAGCTTCTTGACCACCTGGGAATACAGGCATCTGCTCTACGTATTGATAAGGCTTTGTCTCTACTACTTCTTCTACTGCTTTGGTGCCTTCACCAGGCTCCAAACCAGCCAAATCAGCAGGGTTATCCGTGTTGCCTTTTACAGTTTCGTTAGCAACTACCTTATCCTTCAGCTCCTCTTGGTCAGGAATCTCTTCCTGCTTTGGTACTTCTTCATCCTTCTTGATAACAGGAGGGACAAATTTAACCGTGGTGAGCTTTGGTGGAGGTGGTGGCGGCGCGTCTGGCGGCGGCGGGGGTGGGGGTGGCGGCTTTGTAGCATCCAGCGGAGGTGCCTCAAGCGTATTCACCTTTAGCATCTTATCCTCCACTACCACTTCTTCTTTCTTCATCATGCGCGCCACAAGTGGAAAGGCAATGAGAAGAGCAAAGACAGCAACGGCAATAAGTACTGCTCGGGTTACGTGCTTGCCATATACCCGCCGGATTACGTAGGCTCCATAGGCCTTGTTGCGACCTTCGAAGACGATGTCATCGAGGGAAGCGTTGGCCAACTGTGCGTTGTCCATCATAATCCAGAAGATTTAATCAGTTCCTGGTCAGGCTTCGTGATGTCCACCAACGCGTACTTTTTCGTTTCGGTGATGTTCATCTCGTCGAAGATATCGACCATATTCTTGTACTCTGACTTGTCGTCCGGCTTGATCAGAACTACCAGATCAGGATTGCTTCGGTGCTGCAGCAACACTTTACGGATGCCATCGGCGCCGTAATTAGAAAGCTTTAGCTCTGGCTTAGTTGTGCCACTCAGCAAACCATCGTAGTAATAAATCTTGTTGCCTTCACCTAAGAGCAGAGTCAAAGCGTTTGATGCCTTAATTGCTGGGGGCTCCGGATCGTTTGGCTTCGGTTTCACCGGCATGGCCACTTCCATTACGGTTGGCTTGCTGAAGGTGGTCGTGAGCATAAAGAAGGTGAGCAGCAGGAAGGCCAAGTCCACCATAGGTGTCATGTCGATTTTGGTCGACATTTTTTTGGCCCGCTTCTTACCTCCTTTACCGGAGTCGGCTGACTGTTGTATTTCTGCCATGGCTGTGCGGGTTAGTTACCAGCTACTGGTTTTGTTTCCAGGTCGGTAATCAGGTTGAACCGGTTAATGTTCTTATCCTGCATCAGTTTGATGACTTTCCTCACCGTTGGTACGTCAGCAGTGCCGTCACCTTTGATAGCAACGTAAGCGGGCTTACCATAGGCGGATTTGCGGCTGAGTGACTGAGCAGTTTGTACCCATTCGATAAACTGGTTGTTAGCAGAGTCAGCAGGAATGCCTTCTTGCTTAACCAATTTGCGCTGTTCGCTATCCAAGCTAAGGAGAGCAGGTAGCTTTTCGATAGGGGTACCAAAGCTCGAAGCAACACCTTTGAAGGCTTGAACCTGAGCGGCAGTGAAACTCACTCCGTATTTGGCTCCAACCTGCGTCAGCAAATCTGCTTTGATAGCGTCATCATCTACCCCAAAGAATACGCGCTTGTCCTTATCAACAGCAATGGTAATTACGTGCGATTCAGGAAGGCGAATTTCCGAAGTGGAAGTTGGCGTATCTACCACCACTGCCTCTTCTGGGGCAAACTTGGTGGTGAGCATGAAGAAAGTCACCAGCAGGAAGGCCAAGTCTACCATCGGAGTCATATCCAACGACGGCGATGTTCTATGAGGCTTTACTTTGGGCATTGCTGGTGTAATTAATGAGCGTGATTCAGAAACGAATAAACCTGTGCTTTAGTGCACTGGCTGCCAGAAATTAAGCAGCGTGGTGTTCGGTTTCGCCGTGTTGAGCAGCGAAGGTCTGAATGATGCTGAAGCCAGCTTCGTCGATGCTGTAGGTCAACTCGTCAATCTTGCTCGTGAAGAAGTTATACGCTACGATGGCAAGAGCCGAAGTACCGATACCCAGTGCCGTGTTGATCAGTGCTTCCGAAATACCGTTAGCCAGACCTACTGCGTCAGGAGCGCCACCTTGTGCCAGAGCCGAGAAGGCCTTGATCATACCAAGTACCGTACCGATCAGACCAGTCAGGGTAGCTACCGAAGCCAGGGTAGAGATAATAACGAGGTTCTTCTCCAGCATAGGCAGTTCCAGAGCAGTTGATTCTTCAATCTCCTTCTGAATAGCCAAGATTTTCTGGTCTTTCTCCATGTTGCGCTCACGCGACATCTCTTGGTATTTCAACAGGCCAGCGCGTACTACGTTAGCAACGGAACCTTTCTGCTGGTCACAGGTAGCAATAGCACCGGTGATGTCGTTTACATTCAGCTTCTGACGGATGGTGCGAACGAAGCTTTCGATGCTCTTCGAACCTTTGGCACGGCTGATAGTGAGGGCACGCTCAATCGAGAAGATGAACACGCACAGGAACATTGTCATCAGTACGGGTACTACCGGACCACCTTTGTACACTACACCGAAGTAGTCACCAGATACTGGGTTGTTGTCGTGGTTACCACCTTGGAAGTGGCTGCCATCTCCTAGTACGAAGATGAAAATGAGGACGCTGACAATGAACGCCGCGAGGATGGCGATAACGGCAAACGAGGATGAACCACCACCCTTAGCTTCGCCTTTCGGCGCAGCAGCAGCAGCGGGCCGAGCCGCGGGCTTGTTTATGGCATTCTTTTGTTCCATTGTTCCGGAGAATTAGTGGGTTGTTGGTGAAAGGTTGAAGTTGAATGTAAAAAAGTGAACAATTGATCTAGCCATCAAAGACAGAGAAGCCCCGCTCACCCACACGCTGGCTGGTAGGCCATAAATAACGTGGGTCTGCTCGTGCGCGGGGCCTGTTCCAAAAGTGGGGCTAGCCTTGGCAAACCTAAGTAAAAACCTGTGTGCCGCCAAATGAAAAATGGCTTTAAACGCTTTAAACCAATTCGAGTCCTTTAAAAAGGCTATTTCTCGCTGTTTGAGGACTCAGACGAAACTTGGATTGATTTGGCTTCTTCCCAGTATTGGTCCATTTGAGCGAGGGATAAATCCTGAAGACGATGACCATCCTGTGCAGATGCAGTTTCCAAGTATTGAAAACGTTGGATAAACTTTCGGTTGGTTCTTTCGAGTGCTTCTTCCGGGTTGATACCGGCGTGACGAGCAAAATTGACCAGTGAAAACAGTAGGTCTCCGAACTCGGCGGTGGCGCGCTCCTGCTCAATTTGGTTGGGTTCCTGAACCGCAAACTCAACTCGGAACTCTTCTAGTTCCTCTTGTACCTTTTCCCAGACTTGTTCGGGCTTTTCCCAATCAAAGCCTGCGCCACGTGCTTTCTCTTGCACGCGCATCGCTTTAACTAAAGCGGGTAAGGAAACGGGGACCCCGCCTAATACGGACGTAGTACCCTTTTCACGAAGCTTTAGTTGTTCCCAATTGCGCTTTACGTCATCCTCGGTTTCAGCTTTTACATCGCTATAAATGTGAGGATGGCGGAAGATTAGCTTTTCACACTGAGCGTTCAACGCATCCGCAATATCAAAAGCGCCCTGCTCGCTTGCTATCTTAGCGTAGAAGGTTAGATGTAACATCACATCGCCTAGTTCCTTCTGAACGTCTGGCAGGTCCTTGCGCAGAATAGCATCACTGAGTTCGTAGGTTTCTTCTATGGTGAGGTGGCGCAAGCTCTCCATAGTCTGTTTTCGATCCCAGGGGCATTCGGCCCGGAGGCGGTCCAACACATCAAGAAGGCGTCCGAAAGCAGCTAACTGCTCAGCTCGCCGAGAAGCACTTGTATATTCCATTATCTCAAATATACGGGTGTCCTAGCGGATATGCGAACTACTCTCCCAACTACCACTGTCGGTACGTAGGAAACTAAAGTTAGGACTTCATCATATGGGACGCAACTTTCGTAGGGAAAGCAGGGGGGTTTGCCTACTTTTGTGCACTCCAACTCTGATCAAAACTGTGGCATTAATCAAATCTATTTCGGGCATACGAGGCACGATAGGTGGCGCGGCTGGTGACGGCTTGACCCCCCTAGACGTGGTTAAATACGCGGCTGCCTTTGGTACGTGGGTGTTGTCTAAAACGCAGAATAATACCATCGTTATTGGGCGCGACGCACGTCTGTCCGGCGATATGGTAAGCCGTCTAGTGTCGGCAACTCTGCAAGGACTAGGCATCAACGTTATTGACCTTGGCCTGAGCACTACCCCAACAGTAGAAATGGCGGTGCCAGCTAAGAATGCTGGTGGCGGCATTATCCTGACTGCTTCGCACAACCCAAAACAGTGGAATGCGCTGAAGCTTCTTAACAGCGTTGGAGAGTTTATTTCTGATGAAGATGGCAAGCAAGTGCTTGCTTTAGGTGATTCGGAGTCGTTTGTATTTGCTCCCGTAACGAAGCTAGGCAAATACTCAACGGACGACGCCTTCTTACAGCAGCATATCGATGCTATCCTGGCCCTGCCTTTGGTAGACAAAGAAGCTATTCGTGCTCGTAACTTCCGGGTAGTAGTAGATGCTGTGAATTCTACAGGCGGCTTTGCTGTACCTATGCTTCTAGAGCAGTTGGGCGTAGAGATTATTGAAAAACTGTTTTGCGAGCCTACCGGTGATTTTGCTCACAACCCTGAGCCGCTACCAGAAAATCTGCGTGATATTGCCCGAGTGCTGGAGAAAGGCTCCTTTGACGTGGGTATCGTAGTAGATCCTGATGTGGATCGTTTGGCGTTGGTGAACGAAGACGGTACTATGTTTGGAGAAGAGTATACGCTAGTGGCCGTGTCCGACTATGTGTTGCAGCAGAATGGAGGCGGCAACACGGTTAGCAACCTGAGCAGTACTCGTGCCCTGCGTGATGTAACCGAGAAGCACGGGGGAAGCTACGCCGCCGCTGCCGTTGGAGAGGTAAACGTGGTGAACAAGATGAAGGAAACCAACGCCGTAATTGGTGGTGAGGGTAACGGGGGCATCATATACCCCGAGCTTCACTACGGACGTGACTCGTTGGTAGGAATTGCGCTTTTCCTGAGCCACTTGGCGAAAAGTGGACTAACAATGACGCGGTTGCGGGCTTCGTACCCGAACTACTTCATCTCCAAAAATAAGATTGAACTCACGCCGGAAATTAACACCGATACGGTGCTGGTACGGATGCAAGAGCGCTACGCCAAGCAGCCAATCAATACGGTAGACGGTGTTAAGATTGAGTTCGATAAAGAATGGGTGCACCTACGCAAGTCTAACACCGAGCCTATCATTCGCATCTATGCTGAATCAGACTCTAACGCTACGGCCGACCATTTAGCTAATAAAATAATTGGCGACATAAAAGAAATTATCAACCAGTAAGGCAAAACCACTTTGCACCCGCTTAGTTGTCATTAAAGTGCTAATGACAGTGCTGAGTTGGCAAAATCCTGGTAGTCCAGCTTCGCGCTTATAGAAAGGATTCCGGCTACCCCGCCGGAATCCTTTATTTTTGTGCCACCTTCCTCGTTTTCCGTCTTAGCCACGCCTGCTCATGACCGTGTATTTCGATAATGCTGCCACCACTCCCTTGGACCCCGAAGTGCTGGATGCAATGTTGCCCTTCCTGCAAAACCACTTCGGCAACCCAAGCAGTATTCATGGCCATGGCCGGCAGGTGCGGGCTGCTATTGAGAATGCCCGCAAGACTATTGCTCATTTAATTAATGCCGCTCCATCTGAGGTGGTCTTTACCTCTTGCGGAACGGAGGCAGATAACTACGCTGCCGTAGGTAGCATTCGGACGTTGGGGCTGAAATATGCTATTACGTCGCCGCTGGAACACCATGCCGTGCTGCACACGTTGCAAGCCCTAGAGAAAGCCGGAGATATTCAGTTAAGCTACGTGCGCCACGATGAGCAGGGCCGGCTAGATCTTGCGCATCTGGACGCGCTGCTAGCTGGGCATGTCGGGCGCAGCTTCGTTAGTCTGATGCACGCCAACAATGAGATTGGCAATCTAAACGATATTAACTCAATTGGTAATATCTGTGCCCAACACAATGCAGTCTTCCATACCGACACGGTGCAAACAATGGGGCACTACCCGCACGATGTACAGCAGCTGAAAGCCAACTTTCTAGTGGGCTCAGCGCATAAGTTTCACGGCCCTAAAGGTGCCGGCTTCTTGTATCGGCGGTCTGGGCAGCAGTTAGACTCATTGATTAACGGCGGCTCTCAGGAGCGCAACCAACGTGCAGGTACTGAAAATGTGTACGGTATCGTAGGGCTGGCAAAAGCCCTTGAAATTTCGTACCGCGACATGAGCGCTCATCATCAGCATATCCAGGGGCTGAAGGATCGGTTTATTCAAAAGCTGCGGGCTGAAATTGAAGGCGTAGAGTTCAATGGTACTTCTGCCGAAGCCGATAAGAGTTTGTACACGGTTCTCAGTGTAAGCTTGCCCGCTTCGGATATAAACGAAATGCTGTTATTCAACCTAGATATCAGCCGCGTATCGGTGTCAGGGGGCTCTGCATGTACTAGTGGCGCCAACGCGGGTTCTCACGTGTTGAATGCTCTAGACTGTGACCCATCCCGAGGTACGATTCGTTTCTCCATGAGCAAATACAATACGGCTGAGGAGGTTGACTATGCAGTGGCCCAGTTAGCGAAGATGTATCAGAAGACTCCCTTGAAGGCCTAAACACTCGAGTAACACCCATACAAAAGGCCAGCTGTTTGACGACGGCTGGCCTTTTGTATGGGTGTTACTCGAGTGGCTTGCGCCGGTGTAAGAACCGTTGTTTCGAGTAGAATATTAGTAGCCCAAGTCCTAACACGAAGGCCATATCTATTCCAAAACGGCTGAGACCTTCTAGTGCCAAGTGAGAACGACCAACTGCCAGCCCGCAGCCTATTAAAGCTGCCGCAGGCATCAGAATGAGGGCAATCAGAGCACCTGCAATTACACTACGTCGGTAAGCAGCAATAATGATAATACCTGCTGCCGCACCGCAAGCGGAAACCAATAAAGTTTTGAGTGAGGGCTGAGCCATGCTTTTAACTTCGGGATTGGTAGCCAATTCCGCTGCTGAACTTTCGCCCGCGGCTGTGAGGCACAGCATGGTGAGGCCCGCCATTAAAATAAAGAGAGCATAGCCCAGCAGGGTAGACCGCAGGCCACGGCCTACTACATGCCAGCGTTTCAATACGGTACCCATTGGTATTGCCGCAATCGGCTCGAAACCCGGCGAAATAATGCTGGATGCAATAAAAGCTACGGCCTGCGGTACTGGCTCAGATACTAAACCTACGGCTGATAAAATTCCACCAAGGCCCATGAGTGCCATGTAATTCGGGGTAGGCTTTCCTTGATGGCGTAAGCCAGCTTCTATTTCTTCCCAAATTGCCTCATCCTTATCTCCCAAAATCTTTTCGCCTTCAGCAGGCGCAATAATGCTGCTTAACTCGGCTGAAGCTACCGATAGGTCGTTGGGGTGAGCGACAACTTCGCCCGCAATACGTAGTACATCGTCGGCACCCTTATTTAATACTTGCACGGAAATGATGTCGCCGACTGGTTTGCGCGAGGCCCCAATCTGCACGCTTAGGCTAATTACCTCATCGAGCCCAACAAGCTGCTGGCAAAGGTTTTCGGTGATGTTGGAAGGGACAGTTAGCTCAAGGCTGCGGTGCATACAGTAGCAGTAGTTGAAGTATAGAGTACGTGGTTTTCAACTAGCCAGCTATAGAGCTGCACAATTAAATGCCTTTGCAGCAGATAGTGCCGCCCTTAACATCACTGTAACGAGGCGGCTTCGTATTCTTTGACCCAAGGCATTTTTAGTGGGTCGCTTAGTGAATATTGACCGCGTTGCTCAGTCCCTTCACTAGGGAAGATGCGAAGTGGCGTATCGTATTTCGGCTATGGTTCGTATGGAATTGCCGAACTACACATGCCCGCTCTACGCTATGGCCGACATCAACATTCAGCGCAAGAAATCATCCCCTAGTCCTTGGCTGCTTATTTTGCTAGTGGTAGCAGGCTTGGGCATAGCTGCCTACTTCCTATTTCGAGCCGAGTCGGAGCCGCCGCAAGACGTTCCGGCTCCTGTTGGTTCGGGTATTCAGCCCCCACCCGATAGCACTACGGGTGCCGAAACAGGTCCTCGACCTACTGCAGATGCCGTGGGCGATATGGCAGCGGAAACGGCACCAGTGACTCCCGATGTACTAGCAGGCTTTGCCCAAGGCGATGCTTCCCAACCCCAGTACGGACGAGAAGGATTACGCTTGCTAACGTCCGCTTTGCTACCCCTGGCTGACCGCGACGACCTACGCGATGCTACCATAGCCGAAAAGCGCAACGACTTGACCAGTGCAACCAGCCGCCTGCAAGAAGACGGAAGCAGCTTGCGTCCGGGATACGTGGCCGCGGCGGCGTTCTTACAGGCCGTGCAGCAGAAGGCATATCCAAATCTGGAAGCCGAAGTTGGTGAACTGATGACGCAGGCCGGAGCACTGAGTGGCCGCGTTGCTACTCCTCAAGACCAAGCACAAGTGCAGCAATTTCTTACGCGCGCTGCTGCCGTACTACGCACTATCAACGAGACTGCTCGGTAGTTCGAGTTATTACTCTTAGCCAACTCACGTATGGAACCTACTACTGATCCTATTCCCTCCAGTGAGGGCATGCATTTGCGCCGCCTGCGCGACTTACCTAGTTTTGAAGTAGCCGATGGCAATCCAGATGTGCGCGGCTGGACCGTACGCGGTGGCGACGGCAAGCCTTTCGGGGAGGTATACGAACTGATAGTGGAGGCCGACGCCCTCAAGGTGCGTTACCTCGACGTGGAACTTTCGGCCGATCTGCATATTAACGAGCGAGACCGACACATTTTGCTACCAATTGGGGCAGCAGCCATTGATGAAGATGCTGATAATGTATTTGTGCCTTCGCTTACCGCTGAGACAGTATTGGAGTACCCACCCTACAACGAAATTCAAATCACCCGCGAATATGAGCAAGCTATGTTACTAGCTCTTCGTCTTCCACTATCTGAGGCCCAGCCCCGCAGCTTTTACGAGCAGCCTGGGTACGATGACCAGCAATTTTATCAGCGCCGTCGCATAGGATAGCAGTGCTGGTTACAACTTTAAGGGCGGCTCCCGCGCTACTACCAAGTTATTGGTAGTAGCGCGGGAGCCGCCCTTCTGTATGCTGGTTGTACTTGGTAAGTTAATTTCGGCGGATCATGTTAGCCACTGCTTCCACCCACTGCGGGTGCGAATTGAGGGATGGCACTAGCTGCCAATGGCTGCCACCTGCTTCCTCAAACATCTCTTTAAACTCGGTGCCTACTTCTATGGTAGTCTCCAAGCAGTCGGCTACAAAGGCGGGGGAGAAGGCCAACACATTCTTAATGCCTTTGCCCGGCATTTCTTTTAGCACCTCATCCGTGTAGGGCTGCAACCACGGGTCACGCAGGCGGCTTTGTAAGCGGCTTTGGAAGGAAGTGGTGTATTGCTCAGGAGTAAGCCCCAATGCCTTACCTAGCTGGCGGGAGGTCTCGAAACACTGTGCCCGATAGCAATACCGGTTGTTCTTGTTATAGCTGTTGCAGCAGTTACCCAGCTTGCAGTACCCGTTGTGGCTACCTTTCAACACATGGCGCTCAGGAATGCCATGGTAGCTAAACACGACGTGGTCGTAGTCGTGCTTAGCCATTTCCTCCCGGCCTAGCGTGGCGAAAGTGCCGATAAAGCCGGGGTCTTCCACGAACGTGCTGATAAACGAAATACTGGGCACTACCCACCATTTGCTTACAATGTCCATCACCTTTTCCTGTACCGAGCCAGTACTGGCCGCCGCGTACTGCGGAAACAGTGGTAGCACAATAATGCGGTCTACGGCAGCATCGCGCAGCTCTTGCAGGGCACTCTCTATACTGGGCTTCTGGTAGCGCATGCCAAAAGCTACTAGGTAGTCCTTGCCTAGCTTTTCTTGCACTAGCTTCTGCAAATCGAGACCGTGATAGAGCAGGGGCGAGCCGCGCTCAGTATCCCAGAGTTGCTGGTATATTTTGGCCGACTTGGGTGCCCGTAGGGGCACCACTAAGCCCTGAAACAACGGGTAACGTACCGCGGCCGGCATGTCAATCACGCGGGCATCAGTTAGAAATTCGTTTAGGTAGCGACGCACGTCGCTGGTCTGGGGCGAATCGGGAGTGCCGAGGTTAACGAGCAAAACGCCAATACGGCCGTTTGTGGGAGCAGGAGAGGGCATAGAATACAAAGGTGCCGGCTGGTGCCCGGCAAAAGTCATACGAACAGTTGATGACAAACAGCCACCGGTAAGCAACTACAAAGGTCGCACAACGAACGGCTAACTGAAACCTGACGTTCATCAACTTTCAGTTAGCCTATAGACAATCATCTGGCAGCCGATGTTTGTATAACAAGCGGTGAGCCCACCGAAAAACTGTACCTTTGCAGGCCAATTTTCAGATTCTGAAGTGAATACCGAACCTAAACCGCACCGCGCTGGCTTTGTGAGCATTATCGGCAAGCCCAATGTGGGTAAGTCAACGCTTATGAACGCCCTCATGGGCGAGCGGCTCAGCATCGTTACCAGCAAGGCCCAAACTACGCGTCACCGTATCTTGGGTATTCTCAATGGGGATGATTTTCAGCTCGTTTACTCCGATACGCCGGGTATCATTCAGCCCAAATATGAATTACACAACGCCATGATGTCGTTTGTGTACTCGTCTTTGGAAGATGCGGACGTCGTTTTGTTCGTTACCGACATCTACGAGAAGCACGACGAAGAGCCAGTTGTGGAGCGCTTGCGCAAGATGACGAACACGCCCATCATCTTGTTAGTCAATAAAATTGATCAAGCTGATCAAGCTGAAGTAGAAGCCAAGCTGGCCTATTGGAAAGAGCACTTGCCCAATGCCGCTGAGGTACTACCCATTTCGGCCCTCGAAAAGTTTGGTACCGACCAAGTGCTGCAACTGGTGCTAGACCGTCTACCAGAGCACCCTGCGTACTACCCCAAGGATGAGCTAACCGACAAGCCGGAGCGTTTCTTCGCTGCCGAAATGATTCGGGAAAAAATTTTCAAGCTCTACAAAAAAGAGGTGCCCTATAGCTGTGAGGTAGGCATTGAGGAATTTAAGGAGGAAGAAACCATCATTCGGATGCGTGCTACGATTTATGTAGAGCGTGCCAGCCAGAAGGGCATCATCATTGGCCAGAAGGGAGAAGCCCTGAAGAAAGTTGGTACCTGGGCCCGCGAGGAAATGGAGAGGTTTTTCCTGAAAAAAGTGTTCTTAGAAATCCACGTCAAAGTCAACGAGAACTGGCGTACCGACCCTAAGGCGTTGAACCGCTTCGGGTATCAGCAATAACCGTGAGCCATTGAACATTACCCAGTAGGGCAAAACGGCTACTAATACATTCCGACCTTCTTATCACTTAACTACTCCGGGCACTGCCGAAACTGGTCGGGCCGGCGGCTGGAGTCAGACACATGAAAAACACAATTGCCATTGTGGGCCGCCCAAACGTGGGCAAGTCCACGCTCTTTAACCGTCTGGTTGGCCAGCGCAAAGCCATCATGGACAACGAATCGGGCGTAACCCGTGACCGGCACTACGGCTATGGCGAGTGGACCGGGAAGTACTACACCGTCATCGACACGGGCGGGTACGTGCACAACTCCGACGATATTTTCGAAGGTGAAATCAATAAGCAGGTAAAGCTGGCTATTGATGAAGCCGATGTGGTACTGTTCATGGTAGACGTAGATGCAGGATTGCATTCCCTCGATGAGGAGTTTGCGAATGTGCTGCGCCGCTACCAGGGCAAGAAGCCCATCTACCTTGTGGCTAATAAGGCCGACACCAACGCCCGTGCTCATGCTTCGGGGGAGTTCTACGCACTTGGTATTGGCGACGGCGAAATCTATCCTATCAGCTCGCAGAGCGGCTCAGGTACCGGCGACTTGCTGGATGCCGTTATCAGCCATTTTGAAGAAGAAGGGGTAGAAGAGCCGGATGCTGGCATTCCCAAAATTGCCATGGTAGGACGCCCAAATGTGGGTAAGTCATCCTTTGTGAACTTGCTACTAGGTACCGACCGTAGCATTGTGACCGATATTGCCGGCACTACCCGCGACTCTATTCAGGCGCGCTACAACGCGTTTGGTAAAGAGTTTATTTTGGTAGACACGGCTGGTCTGCGTCGTAAGACCAAAGTGCACGAAGACGTAGAGTTTTACTCTGTTCTCCGCTCCATTCGCGCTTTGGAAGAGTCCGACGTGTGCATTGTGATGCTCGATGCTACCCGGGGTATTGAGGCCCAAGACCTAAACATCATTGGTCTGGCTGATAAGAACCGCAAGGGCATTGTCATCTTGGTAAACAAGTGGGACCTGATTGAAAACAAGGAAACCAATACGGCCAAGGAGTTTGAGGAGAAGATTCGTGAGAAGATTGCTCCCATCAGCTACCCACCCATCATTTTCACATCCGTTCTCACCAAGCAGCGTGTGCACAAGGCCATTGAAACGGCAGTGCAAGTGTATGAGAACAAGCGGAAGAAAATTCCGACTTCGGAGCTGAATGAAGTGATGCTCAAGGAAATTGAAAAGTATCCTCCGCCCATTACCAAGGGCAAGATGGTGCGCATCAAGTACGTTACTCAGCTGCCCACGCACAATCCAGTGTTTGCTTTCTTCTGCAACCTGCCTCAGTACGTGAAAGAAAGCTACACGCGCTACTTAGAGAACCGCCTGCGGGAAAACTTCGACTTTGAGGGGGTTCCCATTGGAATCGTGTTCCGTAAGAAGTAATACCAATTCTATCTAAAAAAAGCCTGTCTTGCAGTAGTGCAGGGCAGGCTTTTTTTGGCGCAGGGAGGGTTGGTGAAAAATAAATTAAAATTTTTTTTACAGTTGGGGTTACCTTCTCAATGGTGGAGTATAAAGCCCTGAATCTTGCGATTCGTCACTGGAGGAATTGCAGATTTTACCAACAAAGACTTTACAAACTCTCTCATCAACCCCCGATCATGAAAAAGGTATTGTTCCTCGCTCTGGCTGCTGCTTCGTTCTCATTTGCTTCTTGCGACAGCAAGACG
Organism: Hymenobacter mucosus; assembly: GCF_900188255.1. Taxonomy (GTDB): domain Bacteria; phylum Bacteroidota; class Bacteroidia; order Cytophagales; family Hymenobacteraceae; genus Hymenobacter; species Hymenobacter mucosus. The sequence continues at coordinate 367,052 of NZ_FZNS01000006.1, forward strand.
GAAGATGCTCAAGAGCAAGCTGCTGACAACGTAGAAAATGCTGGCGAGGCTAAAGCTGACGCTATGGAGAATGCTGGCAACGAAGCTGGTGCTGACTCTGTAGAAAACGCTACGGACGCTCAGGCTGACAAAATTGAAAACGCTGCTGACTCAACCGACGCTCAGTAAATAGATGCGCCGTCCGGCGCTTAAAAAAGGGCCGCTCCTCAACGAGGAGCGGCCCTTTTTCTTTTGCTATGGTTTCGTATTAGCCTAAGCGGCGTTGTAGTAACCCGTCTACTACCTCAAATAATTTGCGTGGTGGATAGGTTCGCCAGGGTAGCTCATCGAGTTGGCCACCGAAGTTGACGTAGGAGTCAATGTTGTACTGACGCATTTCGCGAATGACGTGCTCCTGGAAATTTATGCCCGCAATCCAGCCTTCTTCTACGTCCTCAAACCATTCTTCATAGTAGGAGTCATCGGAGCCGTGAAAGTTGAACACGTTTTCGCCAATGAGAATGAACTTGCGGACACCCTCATGGGTCATCAAATCAATGATGTTCCGTTTGAGCTGCATGATATCATTTTCAATAGCATCATTCCACTCCCCAATGAACTCGATAATACCGATGCCTAACTCGTAATCAACGAATAGAATCTTGAGGTAGAGGGTTTCTGAGTCTAGGCTGTCCCACTGCGGGTGGATGTAGTAGCCGTAGATGGTGTTCACGTAAGTATCAAGGCTGTTTTCGGCCTCAAAGAGGGGAGAGCGAGGGTCTTCAGAAGCTGAATACTGATCCAGCCAGGCGTAGTGAGGTTCGATGGTGTGCACGGCGCGGGTAAGGGCAGAAGTGACCGAAAAAGTGAGCCTGCCCACGTGTAGCAGAGGCGGCAGGTGGTTTAACGGGTTTAGCCTCGAAACCGTTCGAGCAAGTTCGGAATGCTAAATAGTAGCTTAGGAGGACTGATACGCATCCAACGCCGCTCGCACCGAGCCATGTTGGCGGAGCAAGTCGGCAGCTTCTGGTTGAGAAATGCCTAGCTCATCCACAAGCATTCGTTCACCGCGGTCTACCAGCTTATGATTAGAAAGCTGCATATCAACCATTTTATTGCCCTTTACTCTACCCAAGCGAATGAAGGTAGCAGTAGTAAGCATATTCAGCACGAGTTTTTGCGCTGTTCCCGCTTTCAACCGAGTGCTCCCCGTCACAAACTCCGGTCCTGTTACTACTTCTACCGGAAACTCTGCTGCCGCCGCTACAGCCGAACCAGCATTGCACACAATGCAGCCCGTAGCCAAGCCATGCTGCCGAGCCTGCGCTAAGCCACCAATGACGTAAGGTGTGCGCCCTGAGGCCGCAATACCGACCACTATATCCCTGTCTGTGATAGCATGGGCCTGTAAATCGCGCCAGGCCTGCTCAGCATCATCCTCCGCATTCTCAACCGCCTTGCGAATTGCCGTATCTCCACCTGCAATCAGACCTATGACTATCCCATGGGGCACCCCGAAGGTAGGAGGGCATTCGGAGGCGTCTAGGATACCGAGCCGCCCGCTAGTGCCTGCCCCAATGTAAAAGAGTCGTCCGCCCGCTCCTACTCTGGCTACCGTAGCTTCTACTAAGGCTTCAAGCTGCGGGAGGGCTTTCGCAACAGCCTGAGGCACTGTTTGGTCCACGCTATTCATGCCAGCAAGCAGATCATGCGTGGAGAGGGTCTCCAGGTTATTGAATTGCGAAGAACTTTCAGTGGTGCTCATTGAAGACTTGGGGAAGGAGAGTAGGGAGGATGCGGTACGTAGTAGATGAGTAGCCGATGAACAGGCCGCGTTGTTTAGGTAGCCAACCGTCCAATGACGGGAAATTTATCAAAAACGTGTTCTGTATGGGGCGCATCCTGCTGCAACTCCTGTGTGAGGTCTTGCCCGGCCCAGTGCTCATAGTGGTTGCCCCGCTTCCATAAGCGGGAGCGGCTCACATCGTATACCAGCCCTTGGTAGCCCACCCATACCTCGTCCCTATCTTGGCCATTGCGCAGGGCTAATTGGGCTTTTGTATAGGTTGGAAGTTCCATAGTACGATAAGAAGTTGTTTGCTCGCCAGGGGCATTGTAGGCGAGTATCCACTGAAGAAGGCTTGCCCTGCCACTGCTCGCCTTTACCCCAGAAGGGCTTGGGTTAAGATCCAGCGGTTCGGCAGGTCGCCTTGGGCCGCGCGCAGGTAGTCTTGATAGCTACAGGGTACAATACGCTTGATGTGACTGTCGGCTAAGCTTTCTACCTCTAGCCACCATTTTTCGGTGCGCTTGCTTTTGTAGAATACTAACTTGGCTGGTGTACCGGGTAAGCCTACTGCGTAGCGTAGGAAACGGCGACTTTGAAAGTCGTCTTCGTGGCGACGGTGGTAGTAACCTTCCACAAAGTACCAAAGCATAGTTGCCAACGTCATGGCAGCTAAACCATGGTGGTCGTGGTCGGGACGGTAGCCGTAGAGGCCAAAAGAGCTAAGCTGGTCGTTGTGGCCCGCGTACCAAGCTAGCTTGGCGGCTTCTTCATTGGTAAGGCCGAACGGGTTGGCCGGGTAGTAGGCCGGGGCGTCGTTCCAGCGTAGGGCCGCCACATCGAAGCTGACGAAGTCGGCCTGCCGTAGTAAGGGCTCCGCTTGGCGCGTGTCGTCCCGTATCTGGCCCAAACGCAACGTCTCGAAGTGAAGTTTTTCTAGTGCCGCTAGCACGTCGGGGGCCACTAGGTACTGCTGGTGAGCCAGCTGAGCAAAGTTGAAGAGGAAGCTGGGCTCGTGCATGAGCATGCGGCGCAGATGGCTTTCTTCCGGGCAAGAGCCAACCTGCTCGGCCATATCCACGCGCGCATCAATAGTTGCGAAGCTAACGGCGCGGTCTAGGGTTTCGTACGCTAGAAACTGCCCGTAATCTAAATCGTGCGAGCCACCAAGCAGAATAGGCACGGTGTTATGCTCTAGTAAGGCGGCAATAATTTCGCGTAGGCGCTGGTAAGTATCTTCCAAGGCTAAGCCTGGGCGTAGATTGCCTAAGTCAACAAGCCGAATAGGGCCAGTACCCTTTTGCAGCTGATAAAAGTGACGGCGCACTAGGTCGGCGCCGTGCGCGGCTGGGGCACCAGCAGCACTGCCACGCCACTCATTCAGCCCAATTAAGGCCAAATCGGCAGAGCGCCAATCTGGAAACGTGTCCAGAAACGGCGTGGCGTATGCCGCTAAGGTAGTGGGAGAAGCGGAAGAAGAAATCAGCTCTTCGTGGAGCGGATCGAAAAAAATGGCCAGATTCATCGGGCGCGGCAGATGCGGACTCCGACAAAGCTACGTAAAAGCCAGGCACGGCCCTACCTGCTTTCAGCTGAGCATAGAAGCTTTCCCGTAAAAAAAGCAGTTATTTAAGCAGCGTTTTCTGTTGCGCTTTCTTGTGTGGCCCAACGGACTATTGCTCTGCCTCTCTTTTACTACTCCCACCCCTAGTGTCTTTCACTCGCATGGACATTCGCCGTACGTTTGATATTCTGCCTCAACTTCAGCAGAAATACAACAAGCCTGATTGCTTCGCCGCAAAAATCAATGGCCAATACACGCCTATTAGCACAGATGCGGCGGTTGAAAAGGTCAACCAAGTAAGCCTGGGCTTGCGCAGTTTGGGCGTTGGTAAGGACGATAAGGTCGCCATTATCTCCATGAACCGTCCTGAGTGGATGTTCGCTGATTTTGGCATTGCCCAACTAGGGGCCACCAGCGTACCCATGTATCCCAGCATCACGGTAGAGGATTACAAGTACATCTTTTCGGATGCCGACGTGAAGGCCGTGTTTGTGTCCGACAAGAAATTGCTGGACAAAGTGCGTGAGGCCACGCAGGGGCTGAATATTCCGCCGCAGAACGTTTTCACCTTTGATAAGGTAGAAGGTGCCCGCCACTTTTCGGAGCTGCTAGACTTGGGCAAGCAAGGTAACCCCGCCGATTTAGAGCCTTTGAAGGCTGCCGTGCAGCCCGATGACCTGCTGACGCTTATCTATACTTCGGGCACTACTGGCCAGCCCAAAGGCGTGATGCTGACGCACAACAATATCCTCAGCAACTGCCGCAATGCCCAACGTTTCGTACCTGTCACGAAAGATGACAAGGCCCTAAGCTTCTTGCCGCTCTGCCACATCTTTGAGCGCATGGTAACCCATATATACCTCATCAACGGCGTAAGCATATACTACGCCGAGAGCATGGAAACCATTGCCGACAACCTACGCGAAGTGAAGCCTGAAATCTTCACTACCGTGCCGCGCCTGCTGGAGAAGGTATACGATAAGATTGTAGCCAAAGGTCATAGCCTGGAAGGCACCAAGAAGCAGCTTTTCTTCTGGGCACTTAACCTGGGGCTCAAGTACGATAATCAGCAGAACCACGGATTCTTCTATAACACCCAATTGGCACTAGCCAATAAGCTCATCTTTAACAAGTGGCGCGAAGCACTTGGCGGCAATCTGCGGTGTATTGTGAGCGGGGGCGGAGCCTTGCAGCCCCGCTTAGCTCGTGTGTTTTGGGCGGCGGGCATTCCAGTAATGGAAGGTTATGGCCTCACCGAAACTTCGCCGGTTATTGCCGTGGGTGGATATGAGCCCGACAACAATATGATTGGTACCGTGGGGCCCATCATCGATAATACGGAGGTGAAGATTGCAGCCGATGGCGAAATCTTGACTAAGTCAGAATCGGTAATGAAAGGCTATTACAACAAGCCCGAGCTGACGGCCAAAGAATTTGACGAAGAAGGCTGGTTCCACACTGGCGACATCGGCGAAATTGTAGAAGGCCGGTTTCTCAAAATTACTGACCGTAAGAAGGAGATGTTCAAGACCTCCGGGGGTAAGTATATTGCCCCGCAGGTTATTGAAAGCAAGCTCAAGGAGTCGCCGCTGGTAGAGCAGTGTATGGTAGTAGGCGACGGGCAGAAATTCCCTTCCGCGCTGGTTATTCCGTCCTTTGATGATTTGAAAGGCTGGTGCAAGCGCAACGGGGTTGATTGCAATGGCTCCAACGAGGAACTCGTCAAGAATGAGAAGATAGTGAAGATGTACGAGGACCTAGTGCACAAGTACAACAGCGGCTTTGCGCAGTGGGAGCAGGTGAAAAAGGTAGTACTGCTACCTCATCTCTGGACCGTGGAAACCGGGGAGATGACTCCAACCATGAAAGTCAAGCGTAAAATCATCACAGCCAACAACAAGGACATTATCGAGAGGCTTTACCAGCACGCTGAGAAGCATTAGTAATCGACTTATAAAAGGCCCAGCTACCAACCAGTAGCTGGGCCTTTTTGCGCATGATGGAAATGGCATGTTGTTGGTAACCACAAAACAGACTCAGGTTGAGCGTCTTTATTTTACTCTCATGAACAAGTCTTACGTTTCGGCGGGCTTTGTGCTAGGCAGTAGCCTATGCATGATAACCAGTTGCAACAAATCCAACGGGGTTGATCCAACACCTGCCGCTATTGGCGCTATTGTATCGGGTGTGGTATTGGCGCAGGATGAAGTGCTACAGCCAATGAGCGAAGCAGGCTCAACAGTAATGATAGAAGGCACGGATAAGAAAGCCTTAACTGACGCCCAAGGCAGCTTCGAATTGCGAGATCTTAAGCTGGGAAAGTATGTTCTTAACGTAAGCCGTGCTGGTATGGGCACTCTTCGATACGAGCTAGAAATTAAAAGTCCAGCCCCTGTTGATATTTCTTCAATCATGCTGGACCAAGAAAGTAGCACACAAGTGCTCAGCATGACCCCCGTGGGGAAGTACATGCATTCATTGGCAGATGAGGTGGCCGCGTTTGAATGTCAAATAGCCTATAACCCCCAGCTCTATCCGGCACCCAAGCTGTACTCGATGATGCTGTTCTTGGGCAATACGAGTGAGGTAAGTAATACAAGCTATGTGTCGGCTACTCAGCTCAGTCAATCGGAAAGCACGCCAGCGCCTGCCATTAGGGGTATTGCTAAAATGCGAATTGCATTTCACGCGTCCTCACTGAATAGTTTGGGTTTGCAAGGGGTGACAAGGTATACGTAATAGCTTACGGAGCACCACGAGATGTTGCAAGTGGCGGCATTGGGCGTGAAGCCTACTACTTTGAGCCTTATTCCTTCAATCCGGTCACCGGCCAAGTGCGGCGGGTAGTGGCCAACTTGAACGCTAAGCCGGTGAGAACCAGCTTCACTATGCCCTAGGCTAAGCTAAAGCTGATGAAAGGTTAGCCTGCCCTATCTACAGCAAAGATGCCTGGGCAGGCTAAACTTTTTTTGAGCAACTTAGTATGCAAGCATAACATATTTCTGTATGTTTACCGGACTTGTTCTTGCCCACCATGACACCTGAAGAAACCGTCGATTATAATATCAAAGTTGCCTGGCACGCCATTTCGCGCATGTACAATACGCAGGCGGCCAAGCACGACATCACCACGAGCATTGGCTTTGTGCTGCTGAACATCGACCAGGAGAACGGTACACCTGCCACCAAGATAGCACCTTTATTGGGTCTAGAAACCCGTTCTCTGACACGCATTCTGCGCAGCATGGAGGAGAAAGGGTTGATCTACAAACAGGCCGATACCCAAGACAAACGCTCGGTGCGAATTTTCCTTACCGAGGAAGGCCTGCGCGGTAAGGAAATATCTCGTCAGACAGTTCGTCATTTCAACTCCAAGGTGCGAGAGAAGATACCGCAAAGCGAGCTAAATGTGTTCTTCAAAGTCGTCGCTCAAATTACGGGCATGATTGAGGGCAAAACGCTCTACGACGACTTCAAACCTAAACCCCTGCGCTCCGAGTCGCCGGCCTAGGCCAGCAGCTCGGAGTATTTGCTTTTGATGCTCAACCCAATTAGCGCTAAACCGTCCCTATAAACTCGGCATGACGAGTAGTTTGGTGCTACTATCTTCTACTGATTCTTTCATTTCTCACCCACTCATTCCTCCCCACGAATGAATCGTACCATCAAAAAAGTAGCTGTATTAGGCTCCGGTGTGATGGGCTCGCGCATTGCGTGCCACTTCGCCAACATCGGGGTGCAAGTACTGTTGCTCGACATCGCGCCCAAGGAGCTGCTGCCTGCCGAAGAAGCCAAAGGCCTAAAGCTGGACAACCCCGCGGTGAAAAACCGCATTGTAAACAGTTCTTTGCAGGCAGCCGTGGCGGCTAACCCCTCGCCGCTCTACCGTAAGTCGGAAGCCAGCCGCATCAAGACCGGCAACTTCGACGACAACCTCAAAGAAATTGCCACTTGCGACTGGACGATTGAGGTAGTAGTAGAGCGCCTCGATATCAAAAAGAGCCTGTTTGAGCGCGTGGAGCAATATCGCAAGCCCGGCACGCTCATCACCTCGAACACCAGTGGCATCCCGATTCACATGATGACGGAGGGCCGCTCCGACGATTTTAAGAAATACTTCTGCGGCACGCACTTCTTCAACCCGCCGCGCTACCTAAAGCTGCTCGAAATCATCCCGACCCCCGACACGGACCAGGCGGTAGTTGATTTCCTGATGCACTACGGCGACCTGTACCTGGGCAAAACCACCGTACTGGCCAAAGACACCCCGGCTTTCATTGCCAACCGCGTGGGCGTTTTCGCCATCATGGATGTGGTGCAGGTAATGAGCCAGCTAGGCCTCTCGGTGGAGGAAGTAGACAAGCTCACCGGTCCGGTTATCGGTCACGCCAAGTCGGCCACGTTCCGGACTTCCGACGTGGTAGGCCTGGATACGATGATCAACGTAGCCAATGGCCTAGCCCAAAACCTGCCCAACGACGAAGCCAAAGCCGCATTTCAACTGCCAGACTTCATCAAGAAGATGGCCGAGAACAAGTGGCTAGGCGACAAAACCGGCCAGGGCTTCTATAAAAAGGTAAAAGGAGAAGGCGGCAAGTCGGAAATTCAAGCTCTCGACCTGAATACGCTGGAGTACAAGCCCAGCTCCAAGGTGAAGTTTGCCACGCTGGAAACCACCAAACCCATTGAGAAGCTGGCCGACCGCTTTAAGGTGCTGGTAGCCGGCAAAGACAAAGCCGCTGACTTCTACCGCAAGACGTTTGCGGGCCTCTTTGCCTACGTGAGCAACCGGATTCCAGAAATCACCGATTCTCTCTACAAGATTGACGACGCCCTGCGCGCTGGCTTTGGTTGGGAGATGGGGCCGTTTGAAACTTGGGATGCGCTAGGCGTGCAGAAAGGTTTGGAACTGGCGCAGGCGGAAGGCAAGACCGTGGCTCCGTGGGTGGAGGAAATGCTGGCGGCTGGCAACGCTACCTTCTACAAGGTAAGCGAGCAGGGCGTGAAACAGTTCTATGACATCGAGAGCAAGGCCTACAAAGCAATTCCGGGCGTTGAGAACTTCATCCTCCTCGATAACCTGCGCGCCACTGGCAAAGTGCTGTGGAAAAACGCAGGCGCTTCAGTACTCGACCTCGGCGACGGTATCCTAAACGTAGAGTTCCACAGCAAGATGAACGCGCTGGGCTCCGACGTAATTCAGGGCCTGATGAAGGGCGTGGAGCTAGCGGAGAAAGACTTTCGTGGGCTGGTAGTCGGCAACGACGGACCAAACTTCTCTGCTGGGGCCAACCTAGGCCTGGTGTACATGTTCGCGCTGGATCAGGAATACGACGAGCTGAACCTGATGATTGCCCAGTTCCAGCAGGCCATGATGCGCATGCGCTACAGCAGCATTCCGGTGGTAGGCGCGCCGCACGGACTTGCTCTGGGTGGCGGCTGCGAACTGAACCTGCACTGCGACCGGGTGGTAGCAGGCGCCGAAACATATATGGGCCTCGTGGAATTTGGCGTAGGCCTGATTCCCGGTGGTGGTGGCACCAAGGAAATGACCCTGCGCACTGCGGCCAAGTATGAGGAAGGCGAGCCAGAGTTTAACCTGTTGCGCAACACCTTCATGACGGTCAGCACCGCTAAGGTTTCCACTTCCGCTGCCGAGGCCTTCGACCTAGGCTTCCTGCGCCGCGGCGACGAGGTAGTAGTGAACAGCAACCGCATTATTGCGCAAGCCAAAGCTGCCGCTATTGAGCTGGCCGAGGATGGCTACACCCAGCCTACCCAGAAAACCAACATCAAGGTGCACGGTAAAGGGGCACTTGCTATGTTCATGACCGGTGTGCACGCCATGAAGGAAGGCCGCTACATCTCCGACCACGATGTGAAGATTGCCAACAAACTGGCCTACATCATGTGCGGCGGCGACCTAAGCAGCCCCACCGAAGTATCGGAGCAGTACCTACTGGATCTGGAGCGCGAAGCCTTCCTCAGCCTCACTGGCGAACGGAAAACGCTGGAGCGTATCCAGTCGATTCTAACTACCGGCAAACCCTTGAGAAACTAGAGCTAAAATCTAGTTCCCCTCTTAGTTGAGGAGGGGCTAGGGGTGGTTGACTGACCTAGAACGAAAGCTATAGATAGCGTTGTTCTATGGGTAATCAACTATGCTCAGCCTCTCTAACTGAGACGGTGAACTAGGCCTATACTAGCTCTAATCCCACTTTTTTCTTCAAGACTAACTACAATGAATGCATATATCGTAGCTGGTTACCGCACGGCCGTTGGCAAAGCCACCCGCGGCGGTTTCCGCTTCACCCGCCCCGATGACCTCGCCGCCGACGTCATCAAGCACCTGGTCGCCTCCGTGCCTGCTCTTGATCCTACTCGCATTGACGATGTGATGGTAGGCAACGCGGTACCAGAAGCGGAGCAAGGCCTGCAAATGGGCCGCCTGATTTCGTTGCTGGCCCTGCCCATGAACGTATCAGGCCTCATCGTGAACCGCTACTGTGGTTCCGGCGTGGAAACCATTGCCATGGCCGCCAGCAAAATCACGGCTGGCATGGCCGACTGCATCGTGGCCGGTGGCACCGAGAGCATGAGCATGGTGCCCACCGTGGGCTGGAAAACAGTGCCGAATTACAAGCTAGCCCAGCAGCACCCCGACTACTACCTCGGCATGGGCCTGACCGCCGAAGCCGTAGCGCAGGACTACAAAGTGTCGCGCGAAGACCAAGATCAGTTTGCTTACAACTCGCACCAGAAAGCCATTAAGGCTATTCAGGAAGGCAAGTTTAAGTCGCAGATTGTGCCCATCACGGTAGAGGAAACTTACCTCGACCAGGCCACCAGCAAGAAGAAAACCCGCTCTTACGTAGTCGATACCGACGAAGGTCCTCGGGCGGATACCTCCCTGGAGGCGCTGGCCAAACTACGTCCGGTATTTGCGCAGAACGGCTCCGTAACGGCTGGTAACTCCTCCCAGACTTCCGATGGTGCCGCTTTCGTGCTGGTAATGTCGGAGCGCATGGTGAAGGAGTTGAACCTGGAGCCCATTGCTCGCATGATTACCTACGCCACTGAGGGCATTGACCCGCGCATCATGGGTATGGGCCCCATTAAGGCTATTCCGAAGGCGCTGAAGCAAGCCGGCATGCAACTCCAGGACATCGACCTGATTGAGTTGAACGAGGCCTTCGCTTCTCAGTCGATTGCTATTACCCGCGAGCTGGATATTGACGAGAGCAAGCTGAACGTAAACGGCGGCGCCATCGCGCTAGGCCACCCACTCGGCTGCTCCGGCGCCAAGCTCAGCATTCAGCTCTTCCATGAGCTGCGCGAGCGGGGCCAGAAGTACGGCATGGTTACCGCCTGCGTAGGCGGCGGCCAGGGCGTAGCTGGCATTTATGAATTGCTGAAGTAAGCTGGTAGCGTATTCGGTCGTCGGTGGCGTGCGTCTTTCGGAAAACGTGGCAGCGTTTTTCACTGGAAAACTCACTTGACCCACGACACCGACCGCCGGATACGCTCCATTTTCAGAACCAGATACTTACGTAAGCTGTTCTGCTTCTAAAGATTATAAACCCCGGCCTGCGGGGTTTCTTTTTCGGAAAGTACTCGGCAAGCATAACATAATTTGTTATCTTTCGGTATCCCACACAGAAGGGGCTATTGGCGGCCTGATAGTAGGTATGCCGAGCATCTTCCCTCTAATTGACATCGATTTTTCCAACCCCCTACATCTCACCCGGTCATGGAAGTAACCAACAAGCTTGTGAAAGGCGGCGAGTTCATCATTAAAGAAACCGACGCTCAGGATGTATTTACCCCCGCCGATTTTTCGGAGGAGCAGAACATGATGCACCAAACGGCCCTGGACTTCGTCGAGAAAGAAGTGCAGCCCCTACTGGAGCGCCTTGATAACCACGAAGAAGGCCTGATGCGTGGGCTGATGGAAAAGGCCGGGGAGTTGGGCCTGTTTGGGGTCAGCATCCCGGAGCAGTACGGCGGACTGGACATGGACTTCACTACCTCCCTGCGCGTGACCGAAGGCGTAGGCGGTGGCCACTCGTTTCCGGTAGCGTTTGCGGCCCACACGGGTATTGCCATGCTGCCCATCCTGTACTTCGGCAACGAAGAGCAGAAGGCTAAGTACCTGCCCGGACTGACCAGCGGTGAGCTGATGGGTGCTTACTGCCTCACGGAGCCCGGCTCTGGCTCAGACGCGCTGGGTGCTAAAACCAAAGCTATTCCGACCGAAGACGGTGAGCACTATGTGCTAAACGGTCAGAAGATGTGGATTACGAATGGTGGTTTCGCCGATGTATTCATTGTATTTGCACAGGTAGACGGCGACAAGTTCACTGGCTTCATTGTGGAGCGTAACACGCCCGGTCTGAGCCTCGGTAATGAGGAGCACAAGATGGGTATCAAAGGCTCTTCTACCCGTCAGGTATTCCTGTCGGATGTGAAGGTACCGAAGTCTGCCGTACTGGGTGAGATTGGCAAAGGCCACCTCATTGCTTTCAATATCCTGAACATTGGCCGTATCAAACTGGCTGCGGCGTGCTTGGGCGCTACCAAAATGGCGTCTACGCTGAGCGTGAAGTACGCCAATGAGCGGGTGCAGTTCAAGCTGCCTATCAGCAAGTTTGGTGCTATCAAGCACAAGCTGGCTCAGCAGGCCGTGCGTATCTACGCCGTAGAATCGGCTATTTACCGCGCCGGTATGGACATTGCCCGCATGGAGCAAGAGCTGCTGGCAAAAGGCCAGAGCCATAACGAGGCCCTGCTGGGTGCTGCTCGTGAGTTTGCTGTGGAGTGTGCTATTCTGAAAGTAGAAGGCTCGGAAGTACTCGACTATGTAGTGGACGAAGGCGTACAGGTGTATGGCGGCTACGGCTTCTCGGCCGACTACCCCATGGACCGGGCGTACCGCGACTCGCGCATCAACCGCATCTTCGAGGGCACGAACGAAATCAACCGTATGCTGGCCGTTGACATGATCCTGAAGAAGGCCATGAAAGGCGAGTTGGATTTGATGGGCCCTGCCCAAGCGGTACAGCAAGAACTGATGGCTATTCCAGATTTCAATTTGGAGGAGGAAACTGGTTTGTTCGCTGCTGAGAAAAAAACCATCCAGAAGCTGAAGAAGGCCATTCTGATGGTAGCTGGTACAGCTGTTCAGAAATACATGAACTCGCTCGCCAAAGAGCAGGAAGTATTGATGAACATTGCCGACATGGCTATCAAAGTGTACACCGCCGAAAGCGTGCTGTTGCGCGTGGAGAAGGAGGCCGCTACCAAGGGCGAAGAAGCCCTATCGGTACAGGCTGACATTGCCCGGGTGTATTTGGCTGACGCCGTAGACCAAGTGCAGAAGTTTGGCAAGGATGCCATTGCCTCCATGACGGAAGGGGACGAGCAGCGTCTGATGGCTATGGGACTGAAGCGCTTCACTAAAGCGGACCTGTACAACGCCAAAGATGCTCGCCGCCGTATTGCCGACGTGCTAATTGCCGCCAACGAATATGCTTTCTAAGCCACAGAAAAATTAATTGCTTAAGTTCAAGTAACAACGAAAAGCCCCCTCTGCTAGAGTAGAGGGGGCTTTTCGTTGTTGTGCGCGGCTATTGAATAACAATCTGATGACGAACAGAGTGATTGTCAATCAGGAAGTGAAGTGAATAAATGCCGGCAGAAAGATGCTGAACGTCGAAGCGCGTCTCGGTATACGTTTCAGAGGTAGAGGCTGGCAGCAATTGGCGCCGTACTACTTGCCCTAGGCTGTTGTACAGTAAAACCTGAATGGCCTTTGCAGTAGAAGCTCCCTTAAGCGAAGGGAGACGCAAGGTAAAGTGAGTAGATGCTGGGTTGGGGAAGACCTGTAGCTGTGCGGCAAAGGCCGGATTCTGGGTGGCCGTTACAGTGGAGCCAAGTTGCGCTACAAAAGGACCAGCTTCTGCGGTAGTAAAGGAGCCAAAAGCCGCAGTAGCGTCACAATAACCTGCTACCACAGGTTCACCTGCGGGACTCAACGATAAGCCGTAGCCAAAGTCGCGGCCAGAACTGCCGGCTCGAGTGGCCCATTGCCATTGGCCCGTAGCTCCGGCTAGCTTTGCTACAAAGACATCTTCGTTGCCAGCGCTAAGTAGTGGAGGCAACGAACCGAAGGTGGCCTCCTCGTTGAATGTGCCAGCTACTAGCGCATCGCCGCTAGGGGTAGCTATTACAGTTGGTTCGGGAGCATAGTAGTAGTCGTTGACCTGCGTAGCCCATTGCCACTGGCCTGCTCCATTTACTTTAGCCACAAAAATTGCTTGCGGCCAAGAATCACTAGGTGCCGTGAGTACGGGTGTGGCGCCAAACTGCGCAGATCGGGAAAAGACACCCGCTATAAAGGCCTCGCCGGAAGGTGTGGTAGCTATACTTAGCCCGCTTGTAGACCCGGGGCCAGCTACCTGGCTTGCCCACTGCCACTGTCCCGTACTACCAGTCAGCTTAGCCACGTAGGTATCGGCCATAGTGCTAGTGAGAGCGGGGAGGGCTCCAAACTGCGCAGTGCCAGAGAAAGAGCCAGCCGTAAATACGTCTCCGTTGGGTAGGGCTGCAATTATTCGGCCGGTACTCTCTGCCCCAGGTATTGGAGTTGCCCATTGCCACTGTCCCGTACTACCGTCGGCCTTTGCCACAAAGGCGTTGGGGCCAATGTTGCCGGCGGTTGCTGTAGCACTAGTGAAGCTAATGTTGTCTCCGAAACTAACCCGGCCCCTAAAGAAGCCAGTAAGGATAGGGTCGCCGTTAGAAGTAAGCGTTACTTGTGTTGCTTCATCGGCATCAATACCAAAGCCTTGGGTAGTTGATACCCATACCCATTGCCCTGTATTACCATTCAGCTTGGCCACAAAAGCCTCACGGCCGCCCCCGCCCCCGGTTGGCAAGGTGCCAAAAAGATTTCCTTCTAGGCAATAGCCTACGGCCACTACATCACCGGTTGAAGTAAACGCAGCGCTTTTCACGGCACTTTCTGTATATGAGGTGCCAGCCTGAATGCTAGTAGACCATAACCACTGCTTACCTCGAGTATCGTACTTCGCTATAAATCCTGTAAACCGGCCCGTTGGCAAGGGTGCTAGAGTGCCAAACTGAGGAACTCCTGTATAGGAACCCATCAGAATAACGGTACCGTTGGGCCCGGCTGCACAGTAGTTAGGGCGGACGGTGGTGCCTGCCGGCTGGGAGCTAACTGCTAATGCACTCCACGTGGGCGTCTGTGCAACAGAGCCTGCTGGAATGGCTAGCCATGCTACACACAAACACAACCATAAGCGGTAATAGGAAATAAGTATGGATTTCATGGTAACAGCTTAAACGTGAATAACTGCTATAATATACTGATTATTTAATACATGCAATTCGGCCCCACAATACCCGGGCATCTGTAGTGCTCAAGTGCTGTAGGGCCGAACTGTATATTGAAGTAATTGGGCTACTTCACCACAATTTTATTTAGCATTAGGGCCGAAGATTTTTTGCTAGGGCGGCTCACGCCTACAATAGTTTTAGCATCTAGCCATCCGGTAAAATCCTTCACATAGGATGGGTTCTGGTCGGCTGCTACATTCAGTCCCAGACTTTTTGGCTCTTGCACGGCACCGTTCTGTCCGTTGAGCCGGCGTAGGTAGAGGTCAGATTTTCCTTTGATTTTCTCCCAGGTTACAAGCTGGAGTTCGGATCCAAACATAGCGGCCCGGTAGCCTATACTACTAAATCCTTCGGCGGCGGGCGCTACTTGGTCTTTCGCCACAATACGCTGCCAACTGGGGGTAAGAAACTCGTTATATCCGAACACATGTAGTTCGCGGGTATGGCCCGGGGAGTCGTCGCCTCCTTCCTCGAATTTCTTTTCTGCCAGCACAACGAGTTGCTTCTCTTCGGTCAGGAATAAGTCGGTTAGGTACACATCCTCGAGTCGTTTGGCAGTAGCACCGCTGGCCTTATTTACTAGTGCTAAGTACTCGGGCGCAAATTTTACCTCGGGCGCAAATTTCATTTCGCTCTCGCCGCTAAAGTCAAACTTTATAACTTTTAGGCTGTGGTACAAACCACTTTCACGTTCATTGCAAATGGCGGCGGCATATAGCGTGTTATCGGGCTGTAAGGCAAAGCGGGAGTCAAATACGTTGACCACCTTGCCACCGAATGTACCGCCCACTGACACCGACATTACCTTGATGTCGGGGGAGTCGTTGTGGTAGCGCCGCACGGTAAGTTTCTTCATCTCATCACCCACCAACGTTACGTACTGGGTGCCATCATTGCCCACGTGCACCGTGGTAGAGAAGAAACCGCCTTGGTCATGAAAGTCGTAGGTGCGGTCTTTTAGCTTCTGTAGCTTCTCATCAAACACGGTTGCGCTGATAGCTTTGATTTGCGCTTCGCGGGTCAGGTAGCGCCAAGCAACTAGCTTGGTGCCGTCCGAGGAAAATGATACACCTGGCCGCCGGTCGCGGCTGCCTGTTTCAATCAGTTTCTTACTACCCGACTTTTGTCCATTAGCAAGAGAGATAGTATGGGCGGAGAGGGTTTGGACAGATCCTTCCTTTTGGTAGACAACCACTACCGCCTGCTCCGCAGAACGAGCAAATCCATCAACCGCCTGATCGGAAGTGAGGGGTACGGCTGCCGACCATAGTCGCTTCAAATCCGCGTCGTACCGCTCAATCGTATATTCTCCGGCTGCCTTGTGAGCTAAAATAACAAAGCCCCCACCAGGCAAAATGAGGGTCTTGCTAGGTACGCGCTGATTATACCGGTCATCGGATTTTTCCGGGAGGTAGCTAAAGGAAGCCGACTTTACTTTCTGAGCTATCAAATCTCCTGAAGCCAGTTGAAGGCTGGCAGCGAGTAGGCTAGTTGCCAAAATATAAGAAAAACGCACAGGCAAAGGCAGTTAAGAAGCCAAGAATAAAAAGACTGAAAAATGTACTCTCCAAAGGTATCCAACTTCTGTTGTTCTCCGTACAACCCGCGCTTCCCTAGCAAGTTGCTAGTTAAGCACTGTTTCTTCACGCTTACTTAACGCTAAAGAGGCTGATTTTAACGTAAAAAGCGACAAACTTTGTGATGACAAGCGAGACGCAACGTTCCTTTTTTGGGACGAGGTCTTTCGATTGTAGTCCTAAAAAATATGAATATTCTTCAATAGATCATTTTCACGCATCGTAGAGAGCCACTCTGGAGGCATCTGCATTGGTTAGCCCTAGCTTCTTACTATGGCTAAAGCATATTTCTTCTCATGATTAGTTTGGCCTAAAAATTGATAAGCCAGACCAGCCTTCAAAACGGTACTGCACACTATGAAGTCTTTACTCAAGTTTTTTCTGCTTTTCTCGCTAGTTATTTTGGGCAAGGTTGCCAAGCAGCAAAGCTTTACTGTTACTACTGCCAAAGCTTCACGGATTGGATTGCAAGCCCCTATTCGTAGTGCTTCGATGCTCAACTCTCGGTTAGCAGCAAAAAGTGAAGTTTCTGGTGGTGGTAGCTATTTCTGGCAAACAACAGCACCAGTAACCAACGAGCACGTTAGTTACGAATAGCTTCGGTAGGCGACTCTTAAGTCGCCTTTTTTGTGCTCTACCCCATAGAAACGGGTCAGCGAGAGTCTACCAGTAGACTCTCGCTGACCCGTTTCTATGAGAAGCAAATGCCTCGCTCTTGGTCAGCTAATGCGGCTCCAATTGACGGCCGTGGCGGGCAAGCTTTCAATATGCCGACGGATAGGCTGGTTGTTTGGCTTGTGAAGGCCAGGATCGTCGGTGAGGAGGGCTTGGGCGGCGGCTCTACTCTCGGAAAGAATACGGCCGTCTTTTGCCAAGTCGGCAATCAGCAAATCCAGTACGCCGCTTTGTTGGGTACCCATAAGGTCGCCGGGGCCCCGTAACTTCAAATCGATATCGGCAATTTCAAATCCATTGTTGGTACGCACCATGGTTTCAATGCGCGTGCGCGAGTCTTTGCTGAGCTTGTAGCCGCTCATCAGGATACAATAACTCTGCTCGGCGCCCCGTCCTACTCGGCCGCGGAGCTGGTGCAACTGGGATAGGCCAAACCGTTCGGTGCTTTCAATAACCATAACGGAAGCATTGGGCACGTTCACCCCCACCTCAATAACAGTGGTAGCTACCATGATCTGGGTTTCTTGCTTCACGAAGCGCTGCATTTCGGCATCTTTCTCTCCCGCCGTCATGCGCCCGTGCACAATGCTGATCTGGAACTCGGGGAAAGCGCGCGCAATACTCTCGTAGCCATCCATGAGGTCTTTGTAGTCCGCCATGGCTTCGCTTTCCTCAATCAGGGGGTACACGATGTATACCTGCCGACCCAAGTTGATTTGATCACGCAGAAACTGAAATACCTTGAGCCGGTTGGCATCATAGCGATGCACCGTTACGATGGGTTTGCGGCCAGCAGGTAGCTCGTCAATTACAGATACGTCCAAGTCACCGTAGAGCGTCATGGCCAAAGTGCGAGGAATAGGCGTAGCCGTCATGACGAGTACGTGGGGTATCACATGCGGGTTCTTCTGCCACAATTTAGAGCGCTGGGCTACCCCAAAGCGGTGCTGCTCATCCATGATGGTAAGGCCCAAATTCCGAAACTGCACCACATCTTCTAGCAGGGCATGCGTGCCTACGAGCATGTGCATCTCGCCGGAACGCAGCTGCTCGTGTAGTACGCGCCGCTCGGCGGTGCGGGTACTGCCGGTGAGCTTACCAATCTTGAGGCCTAGTAGGTCTGCAAACTGTTTTAAGCCCACATAGTGCTGATCCGCTAGAATCTCAGTGGGAGCCATTAAACAACTCTGGGCCCCGTTGTCGGCCGCCATCAGCATGCTAATGAAGGCAACAATAGTTTTGCCTGAGCCTACATCGCCTTGCAGCAAGCGGTTCATTTGCTTGCCCGAGCAAAAATCCTTGTAGATATCGTGAATAACGCGCTTTTGGGCTCCCGTGAGGTCGAAGGGCATCACGTTCTTATAGAAGTGCACTAGAGTAGGCACCTCCTTAAATACTTGCCCTGCTAGCTCCACCTTGCGCTGGTCTCGTTGACGCAACAGCTTTAGCTGTACATAGAACAGTTCCTCAAACTTGAGTCGGAACCGAGCCGTTTGGAGCAGTTCCGTACTCTGCGGGAAGTGTATCTGCTGAATGGCCGTGGCTTTATCCATCAAGCCGTACTGACGCACCAAGTCCTCCGATAGAGTTTCGTGTACTTGCGGTAAGGCAATCTTCAGCAGATCGGCTACCATGCGGGCAATAGCCTTGCTGTCTATGCGATGGTAGTTCTTGAGCTTCTCAGAGGTGTTGTATACCGGCTGCAAGTAGCTTTGGCCAGCCTTTGCTTCGGTCACTTCTTCTAGTTCAGGATGAGCCATTTGGGGTCGCCCATTAAACATGGTCGGTTTCCCGAAGACAATATACTCCTGATGGTTTTTAATGATTTTCTCCAGGTAATTTACCCCTTTAAACCACACTAGCTCTAGCTCGCCGCTGGCATCAGCCACTTTGGCCACCATGCGCTTCTTGGGGCCTTCGCCCACCACTTCCCGGTTGCGTAAAATGCCCTTTATCTGCACAAAGGGCAGGTCGTCATGCAGGTCGCAGACGTTGTAAAACTGCGTACGGTCGAGGTAGCGAAAAGGGTAGCGCTGAATTAGGTCGCCGTACGTAAACAGGCCCAATTCTTTCTGCAGCAGCTGGGCCCGCTGCAAGCCTACGCCACGCAGGTACTCTAGTTTGGTTTGAAAGAAATTACTCATAGTTCCATGAGCAGTGAACTAGGAGCCGATAACAAAACTCCCACAAGCATGCCACAACAGGCTTGTGCTACGCGGGGTGTATCGGTCTAGTCTACTGGTATTTCAGCGTGTTCAGGAGCTGTACAATATCTTTCTTCACGTAGTCGATAACCGGAGCCAGCGAGTCGTTTGCCGTGGCTGTGCGGAAATACAGGGCCCCGCGGAAGAAGTGCTTGGTGCTATCGGTAGTATAGAATTGAAACTGGCTAGGTACATCGCCCTGCAACTCAAAAACGGACACCCGCATTCCGTTTGGGGTCTTCAGTACACTCTCGTCAATAGCCGTAGCTTTGATTTGATGTTTGCTGGTGAGTTTGCGGGCGTCTTCAAGAAGCTTGTTGCTTAACTGCCGGCTTTGGCGCAAATCGGAGTAGGTGATCTGGACGCTGGCGTGCAGCTGAGGATAATACACATTAATCCAATGCGGCTGCGCCAAGTAGGAAGAATCACGCAAAATCTTGGCGAAGCGGGAGTACTGGAACGTGTATGGGTGCCCAGGAGCCAATTGTTGGTATCGGTGGGGCGGAAGATCAATACGATTGAACCCCTTAGGTTTGGGCGTGTAGTCGGGTGCTTCATTGCAGCCGACCAAGAGGGCCACGCTAGTCAATGCCGTACCCCAGGTGCTCAAAAAACGGAAAACAGCCATACAAGACGAATGAGAAAGTAAAGGTAGCTACAACGCGTCAGGAACCGGCCCTAGTTTCCCCTGGCATTTGTAAGCCAGCAAGACTGTTTCCCCAAACTACCTGGCTTGACCTATTGTAGGAAGCAAAAAGCCCTGAGCAGTTGTCAGGGCTTTAAGTAGTGCTGTGAAAAAGCTTAGAAGGGTAGCCGGTCTAGCTCGGGTTCTTGCCGGAATGTAGCAGGAGCTTCGGGGGCAGCAGGCTGTTCGGGGGCTGGGCTTTCGCCTGTGGTTCGAACTCCCAACAAGGAGATTTCCTCGGCTACGATTTCTGTAACGTAGCGGGTCTGGTTGTCCTTGTCTTGGTACTGCCGGGTCCGGATGCGCCCTTCCACGTATACCTGCTGGCCTTTGCGTAAGTGCTTTTCGGCTAGTTCTGCCAAGCCGCGCCATGCTGCAATAGTATGCCACTCGGTACGCTCTACGCGGTTACCCTGCTTGTCCTTGTAATACTCATTTGTAGCCATCGTAAAGTTAGCTACTGCGTTGCCGCCTTCCAGATGCCGCACTTCGGGGTCTTTGCCCAAGTGGCCAATTAGAATAACTTTGTTTACGCTTGCCATGCCGTTGAAAAAGAAGATGTTGAAAATTAAATAGGGACTATTTTTCTTTGTTTAAAGATACGAATTCTGTGGTTAATTGCCAACTTATTTAGTTAATTAAAAGCCGATATTACTAATATAATTGGTAATAAGAATTGACTTTGGCAACGATTCTATTTCAGAGGCTTTGTACGGTAGCAAACCTGCAGTAGCAAGTGCCTTTGGAGTAAGTGGTGCTTCCAACTTCACGGGATGAAAGCGAGCTTCTACTTTTTGATGGCTTAGAACGTGCCGCAAGCTCTGAACAGGCTCTTCTACCTGAGCAAGATCTATGCGGCCGCCCAGTGCTTCTACTGTGTCAACTACCGTGCGTGCGGGTAGATCAGCCGAGTCGGCTTCATGCAAGGCAAAGTCATACAGCCCTTCCCAAATATCTTTAGGCCCCCGTTTGCGCATGTACAACGTGTCTTCGTACTGAAGCACGAAGTAGTGGAAGTAGCGGGTGCGGCCCGCTTTTGCCTTGCTTTTCACCGGCAATTCAGAAATCAGCCCGTGTTGAAAAGCATAGCATTGACTTTGCAGAGGACAAAACAAGCAATCTGGTTTCACAGGGGTGCATTGAATGGCCCCGAACTCCATAATGGCTTGGTTAAATTCTGCCGGTTGATCAGCCGGAATAAGCGTATCAGCTACTTGCTGAAATACCTTACGGCTCGCGGGCGCTGCAATATCCTGGGCTAAGCCAAACACGCGGGCTAATACTCGGTATACATTGCCATCGAGTACCGCTACCTGCTCATCATAGGCAAACGATGCAATTGCTGCGGCAGTGTATTGCCCCACGCCCCGCAGCTTCAGCAGCTCGGCGTACGTGCCCGGAAACCGTCCGCTGTATTCCTGCACCACTTGCTGAGCAGTATGGTGCATGTTGCGAGCCCGCGAGTAATATCCTAACCCTTGCCAATGGCGTAGAACTTCGTCTTGGGGTGCTGCTGCTAAATCGTGTACAGTGGGGTAGGTCGTGATGAAATCGAGATAATAGGGTAGGCCCTGTTTCACCCGAGTCTGCTGCAAAATCACCTCCGACAGCCAAATGGCATAAGGGTCACGAGTGTGGCGCCAGGGCAGGTCGCGACGGTGGCGAGGGTACCAGTTCAGTAGGGCTGCGCCAAACCAAGGATTGGAAGATGAAACAAAAGTTGAGCTCAAGGCTTTGAGAAAGAAATAGTTGGATGCAACCAGGTAACCATACCCGATTGCAGTGAAATCTATTGTAAAACCAAAAAAGGCAACTACCTTTGTGCCCCTCAAAACGTTAGCAACCCCTTACCGGGCAAGTGCTTACGTTTTGGGGACGGCAAGTTTTGCCAAGCACCCATTTTTCACACCTTAGTACACATACCAGCGTGACTAAAGCAGAAGTAATCGCCGAAATTGCCGACAAAACCGGCATCGAAAAAGCAGACGTTTCGGCTACCGTAGAAGCCTTCTTCAAAGTGGTGAAGGACTCTATGGCCGACGGCAACAACATCTACGTGCGTGGCTTTGGCTCGTTCGTAAACAAAAAACGCGCGAAGAAAGTAGCCCGCAACATCTCCAAAAATACGTCGATTATCATCGACGAGCACTTCATCCCGAGCTTCAAGCCGTCGAAGACCTTCATCGGTAAGATCAAGAACAGCAAAAAGATCAAGGAGACGGCTAACGCCTAATTTCTTGGTTACGTTATTGCCGGCTGAGCCGCTGGGTGTCTACCTGTTGGACATCCGGCGGCCTGCTTTTTCATCTTATTAATGGCGACTACTTCCTCTTCTTCGAAGCATCAACTGTTGGTTCTAGCGCTAGCTGTAGCGCTGGTTGTGGGCTTGTTTTGGCTGCCGAAGGTGATTGTAAAGCCCAAAGGTGACAAAGGGAGCCTGCAAACGGCTGCTAGCACAGCAAACCGCGACGCCGGAGCCGCTGCCCCCTCCACAGCCGCCAGTGGCTTAGACGAGCATGGCCATGACACAGGTGCTACTCCTGAGCAGCCCCACATGACTGTGCCGGCTGCCCAGCGCACCGAAATCAATGGCCTGCTGACTAAGTACAACGCTGAGCAGAACATTACTGCCAAGCTGCGGCTGGCTTCTGAACTGGCTGCCAAGTACAAAGCAGTTGAAAAGTTTGACAGCGCTGGCTACTACTACGAGCAAGTAGCCTTGGTGCGTCCTGGAGAGCAAGCGTGGAAACGCGCTGCCGATGAGTACTTCGAGGCGTATAGTTTCGCAGCTACTGAGGAGCGGCAAAAGCTGCTAGGTGCTAAGTGCCAGGAGTTGTACGGGAAAGTTCTCAAGAATAACCCCGACAACCTCGATGCCAAAACTAATCTGGGTATGGCATTTATGGCGAGCACCAATCCTGTGCAAGGAATTCAACTCCTGCGCGAAGTCTTGGCTACCGATCCGCGCAATGAAAAAGCCTTGTATAACCTTGGTTTACTGGCTATTCAAAGCAATCAGAACGACAAAGCAGTGGAACGATTCCGGGAATTGATGAAAGTCAATCCTGAAAACGTCAATGGACAGTTCTATCTTGGCGTCTCGTTAGCTCGTAACGGAGCTAAGGAAGAGGCTCGTCAGGCTTTCCTGAAAGCCAAAACGCTCAGCACCGACCCGGCTCTGGCTGCTTCGGTAGACGAGGAACTGCAAAAGCTGCAATAGCCTGTTACGAGCTGTCTTGCAGCCGAAACAAAGAAATCAAAATCATTTAACCACCTAACTCATCATCATCATGCCCTGCGGTAAAAAGAGAAAGCGTCATAAGATTGCCACTCACAAGCGGAAGAAGCGCCTGCGCAAGAACCGTCACAAGAAGAAGTAAGCCCTTCCGGGGTTTGCTGGCGGGTTATTTCGTACAGAGATTATGACCCGTGTATCTCTCACTTAGCATCTCTGAGAGTGGCTAGCTACTTGCTTTCCCCCCGGCTTAAAAGGGAAGTTGGCGCATTATGCGCTGGCTTCCCTTTACGGGTTTCTGGTGGAAAGCATCAGCGGCAGCTCTCACGGGAGGCTACTATAACCGCTTAATCCATTGAGTAACGAATTAATCATTAATTCTACTCAGGACGGAGAACGGATTGCCCTACTACAGGACAAGCGGCTGATCGAATACCATTTCGACCGCAATGACACCGCCTACTCGGTTGGTGACATCTTCCTGGGTACGGTCAAGAAAGTTATGCCCGGTCTGAACGCCGCGTTCATTGACATTGGGTATCAAAAAGATGCCTTTTTACACTACGGCGACTTGGGGGAGAGCTTCCCCTCGCTAACGAAGTGGGTAAAAGGCGTACAATCGCAGAAAATTCCCGTTGGGCCCCTAAAAACATTCCAGTTTGATGGGCCGCTCGACAAAGTCGGTAAAATCGACAGCACCCTGAAGAAGGGCCAGCAACTGCTGGTTCAAATCATTAAGGAGCCTATTTCTACCAAAGGTCCGCGCCTATCAACGGATATTTCCATGGCGGGCCGTTACTTGGTACTGGTTCCTTTCTCTAATGTCATCAGCGTATCTAAGAAGATTGTTAGCAAGACGGAGCGGGAGCGGCTCAAGCGCCTCATTGCCTCCATCAAGCCCGACAACTTTGGTGTCATTATCCGAACTGTAGCCGAAGGGCGTGAGGTAGCGGAGCTTGACAAGGATATGCAGAGCATGGTGGATAAGTGGGATACACTCTTCCAGAATCTGCGTAAGGCCAAGCCAAACGACAAGATACTTGGAGAGTTGGGCCGTACTAGCTCCATGTTGCGTGACATGCTCAACGAGTCGTTTGATGCCATTACGGTAGATTCGACGCCCATGTACGAAGAAATGCGGAATTACCTGCAGCAGATTGCGCCCGACAAGCTCGGCCTGCTGAAGCTACATTCCGGCAAAGTAAAGGTCTTCGAGCATCTGGGTATCGAAAAGCAGCTTAAAACGCTGTTTGGTAAAACCGTAACGGTACCCGGCGGCGGATATCTGGTTATTGAGCACACAGAAGCCCTGCACGTTATCGACGTTAATTCAGGCAACAAGAGCAATCAGGAAGGCGACCAAGAGGCCACAGCCCTGCACGTGAACCTCGCGGCTGCCAAAGAAGTAGCCCGCCAGCTTCGGCTGCGCGACATGGGCGGTATCATCGTCGTCGATTTCATCGATATGAAGTCGGGCGAGAGCCGCAAGAAGGTAGAAGATACGGTGCACAGCATTATGAAGCTGGACAAAGCCCGGTATACTATTCTGCCAATCACCAAGTTTGGTTTGCTTCAGATTACCCGGCAGCGTGTGCGGCCGGCCGAAGCCATTGTCACCGGCGAGGTATGCCCCACCTGCGGTGGCACGGGCAAGATTTCAGCTTCCATCCTTGTGACGGACGAAATCGACAACAGCATTGAAGACCTACTGATTACGCAAAATCAGTCAGGCATTACGCTTTACGTACATCCCTTCTTACATGCTTACTACACTAAAGGCTTAGTAAGTCGGCAAATGAAGTGGTATCTAAAGTATTACAAGTGGGTGAAGGTTACGAAAGACACTAGTCTGGGCTTAACCGAATACCGCATCGAGGACGAGCAAGGCGAGGAAATCGAGTTGCACTCTGCCGCTGCGGCCATGAGCCGGTTGCAGGACCGGGAAATAGAAATAACTGACTGACGGATTTTTTCTGCGAGAAAACTCCTCCTGATAGAAGAGAGGCCCGGACTACAGGTAGTAGCCCGGGCTTTTTTATGCAAGCAGCCAGTGACTAAGCACAGCTTTAGCCGTTAAAAGCACCCATTGAATGGGTAGAAAGGTCCATTTAGCCAGATGTCTGACCTTTTAGTAAGTGAAAACGTATTTTCGAGGCTGTCTTTATGGTAGCTCTCACGCATGCAATTTCCTGTTCCTACTATCTTATCAGATCTGCCATCAGAATTAGCGCAAGCTCAGCAGCGTATTCAAGATCTGGAACAGGCCTTGCACCTTGCCAATGCGCAGAGTGAAACAGTAGGCCAACGCCTAAGTCAGCTGGTAGACCACCTGCAAGAAGGGGTGATGCTGACAAATGAGAAAGGTATTATCGTGTTGCTTAATGAGCAGTTTTGCTTGCTATGGAAATTGCCAACACGGGCTGTCTATTGGCACGGTCGGTCTTGGCAGGAGCTAGGTGCGGCTGCCAGGCCATTAGCCGCTGATCCAGTTGCATTCGAGCACCGTCTGCAGGAATGCAGGGCCCAAGGAGAAGCTGCTTTTAACGAACCCATTTTCTTGGCGGACGGACGCGTGTTGGAGCGGGATTTTGTCCCGATACAAGACCCCGGCACTCCGGCAGTATTGCTGGTGCGACTACGTGATATAACTGAGTACTATAGCGTTACAGAACAGCTTCGGGCCGTTGCCAGCATTCCTGGTCAGAACCCTAATCCTATCTTTCGGTTCGATACAGCCGGGGAAGTACTTTATAGGAACACTGCCGCCACTGTTTTATCTGAGCCTTTGTTGGGTCCGGAGCAGGAGAATTTGTTGCAGCAGCTGCAACGCTTGGCAATGGATGCTTTGGCTGCTAAGGAGGTCAAGCAAGTGGACTTGGCAGTAGCCACGGGGTACTACACGGCTTTCGTAGTACCTATTGAAAAGGAAGGATACGCTAACCTCTACCTAGCCAATATTACCACGCGCATTCTGGCCGAACAGGAAATGCAGCAGGCTAGGTTAGAGGCCGAGGCTGCGGTGCAGGCCCGGGAAAACTTCTTAGCCAATATGAGTCATGAAATTCGCACGCCCATGAATGGCGTGCTGGGTATGGCTGGGCAACTAGGAAAAACTCGCCTCGACGCTCGTCAGCAGGAGTTCCTGCGCATTATCCGAAGCTCGGGCCAGCATCTACTGAATATTATTAATGACGTGCTGGATATGGCCAAAATTACTTCGGGTAAGCTAGAATTCGAACAAACAGCTTTTAACCTCTGCGACTCGATAAGTTCCGCGCTACAGCCGTTAGTTATGCAAGCCCTTGAGAAGGGGCTGACTGTAGAAGGCACGCCGCTCCGTGATTCTTGCCCGTTGCCCTGGGTGCTGGGCGACCCATACCGTATAAATCAAATTCTGATTAATCTGATGGCCAACGCCGTGAAGTTCACGGAGCCAGGCGGTCGGATTACAGTAATCGGTAAGCAGATTGCTACCAGCACGGACACGCTGACGGTGGAGTTCAGTGTGACCGATACGGGAGTGGGTATTCCGCTGGATCAGCAGGCGCGCATCTTTGAAGGATTTACTCAGGCCTACTCTGATACTACCCGACGCTTCGGGGGTACAGGACTAGGGCTAAGCATTTCACGCGCTATTGTGGAGCAGCTAGGGGGCACCCTAACGGTAGAAAGTGAGGTAGGACGCGGTAGCACGTTCCAATTTACCCTCACGCTCCCACGCACGCACGCAGTACCCACTTCGACTCTAGCGCCCGCATTCGATACCGGGGCTTTGCAGGGCCGCCGAGTACTACTGGTTGAAGACAATGAAATCAACCGGGATGTAGCACGCATGCTACTAGAAGAGTGGGGCGTAGTAGTAGACGAAGCAGAAAATGGACAGCAGGGTCTCGACCTGTTCAATCAGCATCACTATGATGTAGTGCTAATGGACATTCAGATGCCCGGGATGAGTGGTTTAGAAGCGACGGCAGCTATTCGCCAGCTGCCCGACCGTAAGCGGGCCAATGTGCCAATTTTGGCTCTTACTGCTAACGCGTTTCGGGCTGATAATGTGCGCTACCTTGCAGCAGGTATGAATGCGTGCCTGACTAAACCATTTGAGGAGGCGGAGCTGTATCAGCAGATAGAACGCTTGCTCAAGCAGGCGGTTTCCGTCGTTGAGCCCAGCTATGATCTTACCAAGCTACGTGCGCTGTCCCATGGTCGCGACGCGTTCGTGGGGAAGATTATTCGCTCTTTTCTAAATAATATGCCCACCAGTATTGCGAAGGTAGAAGCTGCGGCGGCTACTCACGACTGGCCGCGAGTGGCGGAGCTAGTGCACCACATCAAACCAAGCCTGGAGTCGCTTGGTATACACAATGTGAGTGCCGCAGTGCGTCAGCTAGAACAGGGACCGAATGGGGCCGAAGCAGAGCAGCTACCTTTGCCGGAAGCAGTAGCGCGACTGGTAGCGCAAGTGAACCGGGCATTGCAGGAACTGCCGCAGGAGCTATCCTAAAGTTCTAGCCAACAGGCAAAGCCAACTCCTATAGTTCACGTAAGCTTTGGTAAAAGGCTTCTTGGTATGATTTACCAATTGGCACTGCGTAAGGGCCAAGCTTCAGCGTATTGTCTTCAATGGCATCAATACGCTGGGTATTGATGATGTAGCTACGGTGTACGCGCACGAAATGGGCAAAAGGCAACCGCTCGGTAATAGCTTTGAGCGTAAGGTACACAATGTGCTTTTGAGCTTTTGTAACGATGATAGAGTACGTCGATAGTGCTTCGATGTAGTAGACATCGTTGAAATCGAGGCGCACCATACGGGTGCCTACCTTCACAAATAACTCGGTGCTAACGGGCTCTGGTTGGGGTGCTACTTTTACGCTGCGCTGCTCTAGCACACGCTTAATTGCCTGCGTGAAACGCGAAAATTCAACTGGCTTTACTAAGTAGTCGGCGGCGCGAAGCTCGAAAGCGTCTACTGCAAATTCTCGGTGCGTAGTAACTACAATAACCGTTACTTCTGAAGGAATCAGACGTGCCAACTCCAGACCGGAGAGATGAGGCATCTCAATATCAAGTAATAAGATATCGGCACGGCCGCCTTGGCGGAAGTATTGCAGCGTTTCTAGACTTCCTGGTAGGGAAGCGGCTAACACCAACTCGGGAGTTAGTTCCACCATATGTTCTAGGGTTAAACGGTTGATTTCATTGTCATCAACAATGATACAAACAGCGGGTGTGGACATGAAACTAGTGCGCAAAACGATCTAACTCTGAAAGCACATAGACATCCTAGTTTCCCGAATCGAGACAGAAAGGAGGTTTACAGGCAATTCTTTACGAACCTAATTCTAAAATGTGGAAAGCTCAACAATACTCGGCGAGATACTCAAAATGCCAAGTAAACTAGCGGTGGCTCACCTACAAGTCAACGATATATTATCTTTTATCCTACCATAAGAAACTGCCAAGGAGCCATGCGATACTGATTCGTTCTTGAGGTAAGTGCTACTATGAGATAGCGCGATGCGGTGAATACGTAGAGTAACCCGCCTACTAGACAGAAAACCTGTGGGTTAAGAAAGAGAAACTTGCTGTTAGGCCAAATAGCTAGGGGGTAGGGGGCAAGGCAAGTACGTTTGCAATATCCTGTTACGGATACTGTTTCTGCTCCTCTACACCTTGCGCAAAATGAAGTTCTCCTATTGTTTGCTACTAGCTGGCTTGATGCTAAGCGGTAGTAGCCAGGCGTTGCCCCGACATCATAATCGTCAGTTGATCGGAGCCGACCACGAGCTACCTGAGCCCGTAGGCTATAGTGCTTTGCTTAATGCGCAAACACACTGCCTGACAGGCTATTTAACTAAGGCCCTGCACCTCACTCACTGGCAACGTGCGGCTGTGCGGCGGATTGCTCACGAGCAGATGCAGCAGTTGCTTTTACAGAATACATCAGACTTGACGGTACTTCCCTTGGATGATATTATGCTTCAGGTTCTAAATCCCGAGCAGTACAGTCTCTTTCAGCGGCTGCCATCTTACGCTTGGGTAGTAAGGCCCGCTTCTACATTTGAAAACCAAGTGGCCAAGCACTAAAACGGTTGTTGCATGCCTATACGAATAGTCTTTGGCCTGTTGCAGTTTCTGCTGTTGGCTACAATTTGCTTTGCTGGCGCCTACCATCTCACTCGACGGCCTCAGTCCGTTGCGGCCCCCAGAACTATTATGGTGGCACCCGGGGTAGAGGAACACACCCTGAGCATGTTGCCCTCGAATTAAACGTGCTGAAGTTGTGCCCTTACCAACCCTTGTATGATTACAGTGCCTTTCGTAGAAGGGTAGCCAGAAAAGGAAACGAGGTCACCAACTATCCCTAAATGCGGGGCTTCGGCCCTGACAT
>NZ_FZNS01000029.1 GCF_900188255.1 Hymenobacter mucosus
CCCTTGTATGATTACAGTGCCTTTCGTAGAAGGGTAGCCAGAAAAGGAAACGAGGTCACCAACTATCCCTAAATGCGGGGCTTCGGCCCTGACATTGCGCGTTAGAGACTGTGCCTCGTTTCCCGTTTTTGCCTGAAGACTGAACAGTATGGAGGGAGCCCGGCGTTGGCATCCCGCATTTGTGCAAGGAGAGTTGCGGTAAAAACCGGACTGGCTAGTTCTTCCCCTTTTTTCATTTCCTTATGCCTACCGCCCATCCCTGCACCAGCCCACTCAAATTTGTCGTGGGCATCGACATTGCGAAAGATACTTTCGTCGCCTGTTTTGGGCAAATTGATGCCCGCCAGCACCTGCGCTTCGGCAAACAGACATCATTCGACAACACGCTGACTGGCTTTGCTGCTTTGCTTAGTTGGACTGAAAAACAAGCGGTGCTGCCGGCTCCCATTTGGTTTGTAGTAGAGGCCACAGGCGTCTACTACGAAGAACTGGCCTATTTTCTAAGTGATAAGGCGCAAGCACTCAGCGTGCTCCTCCCCAACAAGGCGAAGCATTTTGCACAGAGCACCGAGCAAAAGAGCAAAACGGACCAACTTGATGCGCGCTTACTCTGCCGGCTCGGGTTGGAGCGTGCCTTGCCTGCCTGGCAACCGCCCTCACCAGCCTTACGGCAATTACGGGCGCTGGCCCGCGAGCGGCAAAGCTTAACCGGACATGGGGCACGCCTCAAGGTGAAAATCCATGCCTATCAGCACAGCTATCAACCCGATGCCCGTTCCCTGTCCCGCTTGGCCACCCAACAAACACTTATTCAGCAGCAGTTGCTCGCCGTTGACCAGGACCTCGCCGCCTTGCTGGAAGCGGAACCCGAACTTGGTCGCAAGTTGAGACAGCTGACGAGTGTGCCTGGCATCGGTTTGACCACCGCTATCGTGGTCGTCGCCGAAACCAGCGGCTTCGTGCTCGTGGATAACGAGCGGCAACTGGCTTCCTACGCCGGGTTGGATGTAGTGCAACGCCAAAGTGGGCTGTTTGCCGGAGCCACGCGCATCTCGCGCCGAGGGAACGTACGCTTGCGTACGGCCCTTTATCTACCGGCTATCAGCAGCTTGCGTTACAACCCGCAGCAGATGGCCTTCTATACCCGACTGCGGGCGAGACACCCCAACGGCAAGCCTGGTGTGATTGCGGTCATGCGCAAACTCCTCCTGCTTTGCTACTCTCTGTGGAAAAATGACCGGATGTACGACCCGCAGTACCACCCCGCAGTTAACGAATTAGCAGCAGCGCTCGAATCCGTTCACCCCGAAACCAACGAGAAAGCACCAGTTTAGCCGCAGCAACTTCCTGAACCTTGTTCCTGAATGGGCGGACAGGGCACCGAGCCATAAGAGCAGTACACGCAGCAATCACCGGCCAGCGGTTTCAAGACCGTGTGGCAACTCGTGCATTCGTAGAAATATTGACAAGCGTCGGTCGGCATTTGCTCCGCTTGCGCGTGGCCGCATACCGGGCACGTTAGGACGGAAGTAAGCAACGGGGCCTTTGGTTCGAGCGTAAGCATGGAGCAGGGGGAGGTTAGTTCGTGGCCAGCACTTTGTAGCCAGTGCCGTTAATAGCTTGGGCGACCTGCGCGGCGGGGCTTTTGGCCGCATCAAAGCGGACTTGCGCTGTGCCCTGGTCGTAGGAAACGGTCACGGCCTGCACGCCCGGCAGCTGCTGCACCGCGTGCTCGACGTGTTTCGCGCAGGCGTCGCAGGTCATGCCCCCGATGCGGTAGTTCGCCGTTTGCCAGACCGGTCCGGCTGCACTTGCGGCCACTGGAACGGGTGCGACTGGGGTGGGATACAACTTTGCCCCGTAGTAAGGGAAGGCCAGCAGCAGCGCCGCCAGTACCGTTACCACACCTAGGAAGACCTTGGACTGCATAAAGGTGGGTTTTGTGTCCACTGTGCAGCCGCAGGCATCGGCGGCCGGCGCTGGTTTGAGTTGCTGATACCAGGCAAAGCCCAGTGCACCCACGGTAAGGGCTACTGAGTAGGGCCGCAGGGGTTCGAGCCAGGCAAAGGCCGAGGCCACGCCGCCCAGGCCCCCCAGGACCGCCAGCAACGGCGTGATGCAGCACAGCGACGCGGCCAGCGCCGCCACCAAGCCGGCCCCGAGCAGGGGTTTGTTGGAAGAAGGGGAAGTATTCATAAGGCCGATTGAAGCGAAGGAGTGGCCGCTAAGCCCGCCAATAGCGGTTGCAGAATGGGTAAATGCGGTTGGCTGAGGGCATAAAACACGGTCTGGCCGACCTTATGGGCGTGCAGCACGCCCCCATCTTTGAGCTTGCGTAAGTGCTGGGACACGGCCGAGACGGTCATTTGCAGCACGTCGGCGATGTCGCACACGCACAACTGCTGTTCGTCGGCCAGTAGCAGCAGAATTTTTAGGCGCACCTCGTTGCCGGCCAGGGCTAGGACCGAGGCCAGGGACTGAAGGGCCGGCTCAACGTGCGCCAATCGCGCCTGGCACTGCTCGATACGGGCCGTATCAGCGAATACCCGGATGCAGGCAGTAGCTTTTTTAGTCATGGTTATGCAAAGGTACTACTTGCGAATTTAAGCAATTGCTAAAATAAAAAGTTTCTTCTTTTTAAGCTAAAGCGCAGTCTTTGCTTGCATTTCATCACAGTATCTA
>NZ_FZNS01000005.1 GCF_900188255.1 Hymenobacter mucosus
TGAACCTGATCGAAATCCTCTGGCACCGCTGCAAGCACTACTGGCTCACCCCGGACGACTATCGCACCGAGCAAACCCTACGCGACAAGCTCGACTACCTCATGCCCAGAGTCGGAACTGAGTATACGGTTACTTTTAGCTGACCACTTACCCTGTGAAACCGTTATTGTGATTCCGTTCTGAAGTTTCAGTTCTCTACAACCAACCCGTTTTCATGTCACAAGCAAAAGGCTACGCTGCTCCCGCAGTGCATGCTCCCCTCGTACCCTTCGACTTCCAGCGCCGTGAAGTGGGAGCCCACGATGTACGCATCGAAATTCTATTCTGTGGCGTGTGCCACTCCGACCTGCACCAAGTGCGCGACGAATGGGGCGGTTCTGTTTTCCCTATGGTACCCGGCCACGAAATTGTGGGCCGCGTAACGGAAGTAGGCGCGCACGTGAAAGGCTTTACTGTAGGCGACCTAGCCGGCGTGGGCTGCATGGTGAACTCCTGCCAGCACTGCCCCGAGTGCAACGAAGGCCTTGAGCAGTACTGTGACGAAGGATTTGTGGGCACGTACGGCGCTACCGACCGCGACGGCACCATAACCTACGGTGGCTACTCCAATAGCATTGTGGTAACGGAGAAATTCGTGCTCCACGTGTCGGATAAGCTGGACCTCTCCCGCGTAGCGCCGCTGTTGTGCGCTGGCATCACCACGTGGTCGCCCCTGCGGCAGTGGAACGCTAAGGCTGGCGACCGGGTAGCTGTTATGGGCCTGGGTGGCCTGGGCCACATGGCTGTGAAATTTGCCGTTGCTCTGGGCTGCGAAGTAACTGTGTTCAGCACCTCGCCCAACAAAGAGGCCGATGCCAAAGAACTAGGCGCCCACAAGTTTGTGGTAAGCAAGGATGCCGACGCCATGAAATCGGTGTCGAATTACTTTGACTTGATCATCAACACGGTGTCGGCTACCATGGACCTAACTCCCTACATCAGCACCCTGCGCCTAGACGGCACCATGGTACTGCTGGGCGTGCCACCAGAAGCCCCACAACTGCACGCGTTCAACCTCATTGCCAAGCGTCGTCGTATTGCTGGTTCCCTCATCGGAGGTATTCAGGAAACCCAGGAAATGCTGGATTTCTGCGCCGAGCACAACGTAATGAGCGACGTGGAAGTGATTCCCATGAACTACATCAATGAGGCCTACGAGCGTATGCTGAAGTCTGATGTGAAGTACCGTTTCGTGCTAGACCTAGCCACCATCTAGGCAAGAGCAGTAAAACAGAAGAGCCCGGCTTCCTCCTTGGAAGCCGGGCTCTTCTGTTTTACTGCTCTTGCTGAGTTACTTGTGCGGTAGCAGAGCGAGTGTTCCAACGTTTGCTGCCCCTTCTTCTCAGCAGTAGCAAAGCCACGCCCCCAGCGCTACCTAGCGTGAGTAGATTGGAGACCCAGCTTACGGTCTCTGAGGCCCGGTGTGCCGCTATGGCCGTGGCAATCTGTTTGTGCTGGTCGGGGCGGAACTGGTCGGCGGAAAGCGAAAGCACAACCTGCCCCCTCTTAAAGTGTCTGCGCTGAAATTGCCAAGTGCCTCCTTGGTACCGGGCTACTACCAATCCGGTGGGGTACAAGTTTTCCGTTTCTATGGTTACTTTTTGGTCGGAGAAGAAAACATACTGCACCCAAAATACCCGCCAGTGGTGGTGCTTACTTGCTCGCAAAAAGTACAGCTTCTCAACGTGATGATGGGGGTTCTGAATAACGACTTCGCCAGGGGAAGACGCCAATGAGGACGGAGAACTCAACAAGAGTTTTATTCCTATTATGGGGAGGCTTAGTAGCACCAGGCCTAGTGCCAGTAGCTTGCGGACAAACGAGCTATGGGGCCGCCGAAAAATAAGCAACGCTAGTAGCAGCAGCAGTACCCCATCGGCACCTAGGATAAAAGCGACTACCAAGTCTAGTTGGTGTAGTTGATACAGCATATAGCAATAGCGCGTTGTGTGTCATGAATAATAATTAATATCTACTCTTTTTCTACGGGGTAGCGAAAGGTGCCTTCCAGTGTGAAGCGCTTGCCCCCGCGGCCCGATTCGCAAACGGTGCACCGGTAGGAGCCGGCCAGCCAGTGCTTGGCGCCGTTGATGGCCGTAATCGTAACGGAACCTGGATTATCGGGGCAAGATTTAGAGTAGGCCGCCGTCTTGCCAAAGCGGTAGGAGGCGTCTCGGTTGCGTCCACTCAAGATTTCCTGAAAGCTATACGTGCCCGTCTGAATCGGAAATCGGTCAATCAGGATGGTGAGGCCCTCCCCATCGGGGTCATCGGCCCGGATGATATTGAGGCGGAGCGTGCGGGTGTCGCTGAGGAAAAAACGCGAACTAATAGTATCGGCAGCAACTGCCTGCCCATTCACGCGCAAGGTTAGCAAGCGGGCCGAATCGGGGGGCGTGTGGCGGACAGTGGGGGCAGCACCCAGCAGCGGTAGGAGTAGCAGGGGTAGGAAGCGGTTCATAGAGCAGCTAAGGGCAAGAATCAGCCCAGAAGATACGTCATGGAATTACACGCCTCAAGCACCTGCTCCTAAACCTGTCCCCTGCCGTCAAATGGCCCTCTCTCTAAAACCAGGAAGCCGAGCCTACGTTGGGTAGGTGCCTCGGCTTCCTGGTTTTACTGACTAAGGGACCTGCTACTCCTCGCGCCCTGGGTATTGCTGCAAGGCTACTTCCAAGCAATCCATAGCTTTATTGATAACATCTTGGTTGACCACGTAGGCCATACGCATTTGCTGGCGGCCCAGAATGGAGGTGGCATAAAAGCCCGCTGCCGGCGACACCATGAGCGTTTGCCCGTTGTGCTGAAACTCCTCCAGCAGCCACTGTGCAAACCGCTCGGCATCGTCTACGGGCAGGTGGCAGAGCACGTAGAATGCACCGCGGGGTAGGGGGCAGCGTACGCCAGGCATGGCCCGCAGGCGGCGCACCATCAGGTCGCGGCGGGCCTGGTACTCGGCTTTGGTATGGTCGAAGTAGTCTTCTGGTAAGTCGGCGGCAGCTTCGGCCAGCAGCTGACCCAGGCCGGGCGGGCACACCCGCAGCTGGGCTAGTTTGAATACTACGTCGCGCAGGGACTTATTTTTAGTCACGAGGGCGCCAATACGGGCTCCGCAGGCGCTATACCGCTTCGAGATAGTGTCAATAAGAACCACGTGTTCGTCAACACCTTCGAGGTGTAGGGCGCTGGTGAACTCTCCGTCGTAGCAGAACTCCCGATAGGCTTCATCGGAAAGCAGGTACAGGTTGTGGCGCAGGCAGAGGTCTTTGAGCTGCTCAAGTTCTTGGCGGCTGTATACGTAGCCCGTTGGGTTGTTGGGGCTGCAAATCAGGATGGCCTTGGTGCGGGGCGTAATCTTACGCTCAAACTCCTCAATGGGTGGCAGCGCAAAATCCTGCTCCAGGTGCGATGCCACGGGTACCACGTGCGTGCCCGTAGACACGGCAAACGCAGTGTAGGGCCCGTAGAATGGCTCCGGCACAATAAACTCATCGCCTGGGTTAAGGCAGGCCAGCAGCGCAAACGAAATGGATTCGCTACCGCCCGTAGTTACAATAACGTCCTCGTAGGTGACTGACAAGCCCAGGCGCTGGTAGTAATCGGCCAGCTTGCGGCGGTAGCTCAGCGTACCTGCCGTCGGGCCGTACTCCAGCACTCGAATGTCCGCCTGCTGCACGGCCGCCAGCATGGCTGGCGGCGTCTCGATATCGGGCTGCCCGATGTTGAGGGGATGCACCGTCAGGCCGCGTTGGCGAGCGGCTTCGGCGTAGGGCGTAAGTCGGCGGTAAGGAGAAGGCGGTAAGGCCAGTCCACGCTGCGAAGGTTGAAGCATGGGCTTAAAGTTAGCTTAGCTGCCTAGAACGAGCCACTTTTCCGCGAAACTTCTAATGCAATTACCGCGGAATGCAATTCGCAAGGGCTAGCAAGATAGCCTGGCAATTTGCTGCGTTGGCGTAGGTATGTTGCCTCTACAACCAACCAAAGCAGAATGTGCAACCGACCACGCTAAGTAGTCTCCGCCTTTAGTGCAAACCCCGCAAACCAGCGCCCACGCTACCG
This sequence comes from Hymenobacter mucosus, assembly GCF_900188255.1. GTDB lineage: Bacteria > Bacteroidota > Bacteroidia > Cytophagales > Hymenobacteraceae > Hymenobacter > Hymenobacter mucosus. The sequence goes on from NZ_FZNS01000005.1 coordinate 4,099, forward strand.
GTTATGTTCCCATGACTCCCTCTTCCCCCCAACCCGAAGTATGGCTGCGCGGTCCACTCCCGGATGTGCTGCCCTTGCTACAGCCCATAGCTCACGCCCTGCTGCAAGCCCGCGAGGAGTTGCAGGTTGCCCTGCGCCACTTCCCCAACCACTTATTGCAGGTTCGGCCAGCGGGCGTGGCCTCAGTGGGTTTCCATCTGCGTCACTTGGCCGGCGTGCTTGACCGCATGCAAACTTACGCTCGTCATGAGCCCCTAAGCCAAGCGCAATTCGAGTTTCTGGCTGCCGAGAAAGAGGGCTCTACCACCTCTCCCGACACCGTTGCGCACTTACTACAGCAGTTTGCTGGCCAAGTAGAAGCCATGCTGGACACCCTGCGTGCCACCCCGGAAGCTACGTTGGCGGAATTCCGGCCAGTAGGCCGGGCGGGGCTGCCGAGCACCGTTATGGGCCTGCTCGTACACGCCGCCGAGCACACCACGCGCCACGTGGGGCAGTTGTTGGTCACGGCCCGGGTAGCACAGGCTGGGGCTGCTGCCTCGGCGTAGATTGGATAAGAAATTTCCTGCTGTTTGCCTTTGCTACGACCAGGGTAACAAAAAAGTAATAGCATACCAGAGAGTATGGTCGGCTAGATGGCCCCAGAGCAAGGCCTGCGTTCTGGTAGCGTCCATATTCCGGTGTTCTGATAGGATTGCTTGCCTGGGAATGTGGGCCGGTGAATGGGAATTTGGATGCTCGGGAGGGGCTGCCAGAAGGCGCTAGCGTCCGGCTTACGGTACGGCTCCTCTATAACCCCTGGGTGTTCATTCCGTTGGTATAAGCTCAATCCTTTACCAACTGCTATGGAAAATAAACCAACTAGCCTGCCCCCTCAAGAGCAAGACCAACAGCCCGGAATCGAGGCGGAAATGACCCCACAGCCGGAATATATCCGGTCGAATTATAAGGGAAGCAACAAGCTTCAGGATAAAGTGGCGCTCATCACGGGTGGCGACTCCGGCATTGGTCGGGCCGTGGCCATTCACTTCGCCCGCGAGGGAGCTGATGTAGCCATTACCTACATGCCGCACGAAGAGCAAGACGCCTATGCTACCCGTCAGTTGGTAGAAGCCGAAGGTCGCCGCTGCCTCACCCTGCCCGGCGACTTGCGCGACCGGGAATACTGCCAGTCTATTGTAAGCCAAACCGTGGAACAATTAGGCGGCCTGAACGTGCTGGTGAATAATGCGGCGCAGCAATTCGTGAGTCAGGACGTCACGGATGTAGAAGACCAGCAATGGGAAGACACCTTCCAAGTGAACTTCTTCTCCTTCGTGCGCGTGACTCGGGCCGCCCTAGAACACCTCAAAGAAGGCGACTCTATCATCAACACGTCTTCCATCAACGCCTACCGTGGCAACCAGCAGCTCGTGGATTACACTTCCACCAAAGGTGCTATTACGGCTTACACTCGCTCAATTGCTCAGCAGCTAGCCGAGAAGAAGATTCGGGTAAACTCCGTTGCTCCTGGCCCCATCTGGACGCCCCTTATCCCCGCTAGCTTCCCCGCCGAGAAGGTAGCCTCCTTCGGGAAAGACACGACCATGAAACGCCCCGGCCAACCTTCTGAGGTGGCGCCTGCCTACGTGTTCCTGGCTTCCGAAGATGCTTCCTACATCACGGGGCAAGCTATTCACCCCAATGGGGGCGAGATTCTGAATACCTAAGCCGGCTACGGCTACTGCATGAGAAAGGGCACCCATGTGGGTGCCCTTTGTTATGGGGGGGGATATGGTTAGGCTGCTACTGAGTTGCCTCGCTTGAAATACTGGTTTATTCCTTTCGAGAACAGAAGCATGAGCACAACCGTCAGGTGCAAGGGAACGAGCAGCCCAAAGCCCAGGACTTTACCACCGTGGGGGATGTTGTAGGATAACACGACGTAGGCCAGGTAGAGCTGCACGCAGGAAAACAGTAGCGTAATGAAATGGGCCGGCCGCCACCGCTGAAAAAGAGATATGCTGAGCAGAGTGGTCCAGAGGAAACTGACGGAAATGTGGCCGGAGCTTTCTACAAACCAATCCGCAAACACGCTTGACAGTAAAGAGGTGAGCAATAGGCACGCCGCTACTACCGCCAACTGCCACACGCCATTCTCTCTCGGATTCATACTAGGTAATACGCCCTGGGGCGGCTGGTAAAGAGTAGATAGCTACTGGCGAAGTATACGCAAAGGGCACTAGCCCGTTTAGAAGCAACCGTAGGTTGGAGGGGGCATCGCAGCTTCTAGGTAGCGAAAGCAAAGCTACTATCTGATGGGTGGTTCCTAGCACGCCAAGCACCAGTTTCTAGCAAGATTTTCGCCCAATAATTACCCCGTGCTGGCTGTTACGCCGATGGGGTGTGCAGGTAGTTTTTTATGCGTACTCGTTTGGCCCGGTACCGAAACCAGCCTGCCACCGTGATACCAATTCCTACAGGCACGAATACAACGCCTACCCACACGTAGAGGTAGTCACGAAAGAAGTTGATGAGGGAGAAACCGGCTACCACCAGGGCCATGCCGGTACGTACGTAGGCCAGCACTGTGCGCTCATTGGCCAAGTGGGTGCGTTCCAGCGCAAGCTTGTCGCGTAGGTCGAGGGGAAGCTCAGAGATGAGAGGCGAAGATGAAGGCATGTCCATCTTACGCATAACGACAGTTGTGGTAGGCACTTCTAGAAATCCAGAATCTAGCTTGCAGCCGCCTTATCTGGACTTAACTACGCCCGAAATAGCTTTTTGTCGGCCCAAAAGGTGCCAAATGGCACCACCGATACTACCAAGGCCAGCAGTGCCTTCCGCCACGACCAGCTATGCTCCAAGCTCGCTTGAAGTACTAGTAATAGGTACAGCACAAATAACACCCCGTGCGCCATGCCCACAATGCGCACCGCTGCCGGTTCGCCAGCCAGGTATTTCAGAGGCATGGCAATCCCCAGCAGCACCAGAAACGAAATGCCTTCCAGAAACCCAACAGCGCGTAATCGGCCAAGCGTGGTACGTAGCAATGCAAGCATAAATCCAACTGGAACTGATAAAGCCGCAAGATACGCCTGCCAGCAGTACAACTAGCCACTAAAAATTACCAATGCTCCCGAGATATTAATCCTAAGGGACAGTATTGCTGTCCGAAATTTGAAAATAGTAAAGTGAAAATTAAACCCCCGCGCCAGCCTTACAGCCAACGCGGGGGTTCTTATGATTAATTGGCTAGTGCCAAGCTACTACATCCGGCTGATAATCTCGTCGCCGAACTCGCTGCACTTCAGCAGGGTAGCACCTTCCATCAGACGCTCGAAGTCGTAGGTAACGCGCTTTGAGGCAATGGCGGCTTCGAGCCCTTTGTAGATCAGGTCGGCGGCTTCCTGCCAGCCCAGGTGCTCAAACATCATGGCACCCGACAGGATAACCGAGCCGGGATTCACTTTGTCTTGGCCAGCATACTTGGGTGCGGTGCCGTGGGTCGCTTCGAAAATGGCGTGGCCCGTTAGATAGTTGATGTTGGCACCGGGAGCAATGCCAATGCCGCCTACAATAGCTGCCAGCGCATCGGAGATATAGTCGCCGTTCAGGTTCAGGGTAGCTACTACCGAGTACTCGGCGGGGCGGAGCAATATTTGCTGCAAGAAGGCATCGGCAATGCTGTCCTTAATCAGGATCTTACCACCTTCCAGAGCTGCGCGCTGCTGAGCATCGGCTACTTCTTGGCCCTGCTTGGCAACTACCTTGTCGTACTGGTTCCACGTGTACACTTTGTCGCCAAACTCGCGCTCTGCCAGTTCGTAGCCCCAGGTTTTGAAAGCCCCCTCGGTAAACTTCATGATGTTGCCCTTGTGGACCAACGTCACCGACGGTTTGTTGTGCTCAATGGCATACTGAATAGCCGCGCGTACCAAGCGCTCTGTACCTTCCTTCGATACGGGCTTGATGCCGAACGACGAGGTCTCGGGGAAGCGAATTTTCTTCACGCCCATCTCATCCTGCAGAAATTCCAGCATTTTCTGGGCCTGCGGCGTGCCGTTCATGTACTCAATACCGGCGTAAATATCCTCCGTGTTTTCGCGGAAGATCACCATGTCGGTCAGGTTGGGCTGCTTCACGGGCGAGGGTACGCCTTCAAACCACCGCACCGGGCGTACGCAAGCGTACAAGTCAAGCTCCTGGCGCAAGGCCACGTTCAGAGACCGGATACCACCACCCACGGGAGTAGTCAGGGGGCCTTTGATGCCCACCAGGTATTCGCGGAAAGCATCGAGGGTTTCGTTTGGCAGCCAGTTGTTGGTTTGCTTGAAGGACTTCTCGCCGGCCAATACCTCTTTCCACACCAGCTTGCGCGAGCCGCCATAGGCTTTTTCTACTGCCGCGTCGAACACGCGGACGGAAGCCGCCCAAATGTCCGGACCCGTGCCGTCGCCTTCGATGAACGGAATGATGGGTTGATCGGGCACGTGCAGCTTGCCGTTCTTGATGGTGATTTTCTCTGCCATTGTTGAAAAGGTACTTAGGTACTATAGGTTTTTGGTGGTGGGCCCCGTCCCTAGCTCCTCCCGGGGGAGGGGTACGTCTAGTTTCTAGCTATTCACTTCGGATTTCTTGCTCTCAGGTGGATAGATGTAGAACTAGAAATAACAGCCCAGGCTAGTGCTCCTATCTTGCTGAGTAGGGGCTAGGGATAGAGTACTTAATAGCCGAAAATCTCTTTCAGCGTAAGTTGCTGGACCTGCCCGTACTTGGCCAGTTCCTTGAAGTTGAGGCGGTCCTTGGAGCCGATAACCAGAATGGTTTGCGGCTGCCCTTTCACGCGAGCCTGCTGGAACTTCTGCAAGTCCTGGAAGCTCATGTTAGGCGTCTGCTCGTACACGTCGCGGCGCACATCATAATCGAGGCCGAGGCGTTTGGCCCGCTCGTAGCTGAAGAGGATGTCCGACTTAGTGATGCGCTCCGTGGCAATGCTGTTGCGGATGGCGTTCTTGGCAATCTGCAGATTGGCTTCGGCCACGGGCATATCGTTGAGCAGGGTGTTCATGCCGGCCATAGCCTCGGGCAGCTTGTCGCTCTGGGTGCCAATGTAGCTGAGGTTGTAGGAGCTGCGCCCTACCTTATCAGCCGAGGCAAACCGCGAGGAAGCCGAGTACGCCAGCGCTTTCGACTCGCGTAGTTCCTGGAACACAATACTGCCCATACTCCCCCCAAAATACTCGTTGTAGAGGCTGGTAGTAGGTATCAGTCCTTTGTCGTACACGGGCCCTTTGCTCAGGAACAGAATTTCGGCCTGTACCATGTTGTAGTCTACCCAATATACTTTGCGGTCCGTCATGGGCTGCTCCGCGAAGTCCTTGTTAGCTGGCACGGGCGTGAGCTTAGCAGGTACGCGGTGGGTTGTATTCAGCGTAGACGCTAAGGCGTCGGTAGCGCGTGGCCCGTAGTACAGCACGCGGTGCTGGTAGGTCGGGAGCTTCTGGATGAGGGCGGTGAGCTGCTCAGGCTTCAGCGCTTTTAGCTCTTTCTCGCTTAGTTGGCTGGTGAAGGGGTTTTTCGCGCCGTACTTGGCGTAGTTCACCAGGGCCTGGTTCAGAATAACTCCTTTGTTGAGCTTGGCATCCTGGCGGGCTTTCAACACCCCAGCCACCATGTTCTTGAGGGCGGCGGCATCGGGCTTGGGGGCGGCAAGCAGACTTTCGAACAGCTGCAAGGCTTGCTCAAAGTTGCTGTCGAGGCCGGAGAGGCTCACGAAGGTGCGGTCCTGGCCGCTTTGCACCGAGAAAGAGCACCCGAGCTTGTAGAACTCCTGCTGGAGCTGGGCGGCGTTGTATTTGCCGGTGCCCAGGTACTGCAGGTAGTCGGTAGCGAGACCAAGCTTGGGGTCATTGTTGGTACCCAAGTCCAGCGCGTAGTACAGGTTGAAGAGGTTGTTCTCCTCGTTGTGGGTGTAGTACACCGGAATGCCCGAGGCCAGCTTGGTTTCCTGAATGTCCTTCTTGTAGTCCAGGAAAACCGGCTGCAATTCGGGCGACGTCTTAGCCGTAACTTCTTTGTAGAACGCAGAGGCCGCTTCGCGGTTTACGGGCACGGGCGTAATGGAGGGCTTCACCACTTTCACCTTGTTGGGGTCCTGGCCGGTGCGCTTGTACACCAGCGCGTAGCCGGGGCCGTAGTACTCGTTGGCCACGCGCATCACGTCCTGCTTGGTGATGGTAGCGAAGTCGTCGAACTGTTTGAGGTAGTCCTTCCAATCTTCGCGGGCCACAAACGCCGCCACAAAAGCGCCGGCACGAGCCTCGTTGCTTTCGTAGCTGCGGGTACGCTGTAACTGCTCGTTGTTGATAATGGCCGGAATCAGCCACTCTGGGAAGTCACCCTTCTTTACCTTGGCTAGCTCGCCCAGCAGTAAGTCGCGGACTTGCGTGAGGCTTTGGCCCTGGCGGGGGGTAGCGTACAGAACGTGGGTGGAGTAGTCGTTGTTGAGGTCGGTGAAAGAAGCCGCACTCAATACCGTTTGCTTCTGATTCAGGTCCAGGTCAATGAGGCCGGCCTGCCCGTTGCTCAGGATCTTATCAATCATGCGCAGCACCAGCGCGTCGCGGGAGGCAGTGCCGGGAAAGCGGAAGCCGAGCATTACGTTTTCAGCATCGGGCCCCAGTATTTGCTTGACAAGGGGCGCCGTGATGGGCGCTTCCTGGGCCGGAGTGAAAGTAGGTACTGGCTTGGCCTGTAGCTTGCCAAAATACTGGTCAATCAGCCGGATGGTCTGGTCGTAGTCCAGGTCACCGGAAAGGCAGAGGGCTACGTTGTTGGGCACGTAGTACTGCCCGAAGTACTTCTTGATTTCTGTAATGGAAGGGTTCTGCAAGTGCTCGATGGTCCCGATGGTGGTTTGGGTACCATACTCGTGCTTTTGGAACAAGCTGCTGTTCAGGGCTTCAAACTCCTTACGGAAGTCACTATCCAAGCTGCGGTTTTTCTCCTCGTATACTGCTTCCAACTCCGTGTGGAACAGGCGGGGCACCATTTCCTGCATGCGCTCGGCCTGCACGGCAGCCCACTTCTCTAGCTGGTTGCTCGGAATATCTTCCTGGTATACCGTCTGCTCCACCGAGGTGTAGGCGTTCGAGCCCTTGGCCCCGATGGCGCCCATTACCTTGTCGTACTCATTTGCCACGGCGTACTTAGCAGCCACGCTCGATACCGAATCTATCTGATGGTAGAGCTTTTTGCGCAATGCGGCGTCGCGAGTACTGCGATACTGCTCGTAAAGCGCCTCAATTTTGTCCAACTCTGGCTTCTCCGCGGCCCAGTTCTGAGTACCCAACTTAGAGGTGCCTTTGAACACCATGTGCTCCAAGTAGTGCGCCAGGCCGGTAGCGGTGTGCGGGTCATTCTTAGAACCGGCGCGCACCGCTATGTACGTTTGAATGCGCGGCGCATCATCGTAGTCCGACAAGTACACCGTTAGGCCGTTATCTAGGGTGTAGATACGCGCTTTAAGCGGGTCGCCTTCCACCGTTTGGTACTTGTACTCTTTCTGTTGCGCAGCTGGCACAGTTGTAGTAGGCGCAGCCGAGGTAGGTGGAGTGGCCGCCGGCTTACTTGTCTGACACTGGGTAAGGCCGAGCGTAGCCAGGGCCGGAAGGATAAGCAGCAGGGGTTTCTTCACGGGCAAATTCGACGCGGAAAACGGAGCAGGAAAGGATTAGGGCCAAAGATAGGCCGCCCCCCTGGGAATAAAAAGCTTGGCGAAGGGCCGCTTCCCGCGAAGTGCGAAAATTTGCGTATGAGAATCATGGCTCAGCGAGAACAGCTAAACTGCCCTGCCCAGCCTTGGTTTTGTACTCATTCGATCAGCGCCCTACCAGTAGAAACACAAAAACTGCCCTGTGGGTAGCAAGCAGAAGTTGAGTTACCCGTTTAAGGTAGCCTACATGCTGTTTGCCAGCCCACAGGGCAGCGGTAAAACGTAGCGGTGATCCTAAAAGTCAGCGTCGAGACCCAGCTTCTGCTTCATGGCCGTCAGCATGGGGTACTTTTCCATCAGATACTCTAGCTTGTCGCTGGAAGTATAGAGCTTGCGGCCGGTATCTACCCGCTCCACTACTTCCACTTGCACATTGATGCGAGGGTAGCCCGTCCGTCGCCGTAGTTCACCTAGGAAGTCGGCCCGAAACTCGTTGAACTGGTCCTCCTGCACCGGATTGTCTACGCGTAGCACAATAACATGCTGGGCGTTGGCTTGGACGGGGCGGTTGAGCAGGCTGTACTGGCTCATGCTAATGGCCTTCCGCTCTTCAATCAGCTCGGCCCATACCCGCTGCAGCACTTCGTCGTTCACGGCGGGTAGGCCGGTTACGGGGCCCGCTGGTTCCGCCTCCGTGGTAGTTTTTCCAGCGGCAGCTTGCTGCTCTAGCTGGGCCTTCATTGCGCTTAGGCTGCCTAAGCCGGGTAGCTTGGTGCCAAGCCCAAGTGGCTTGCCGGTGGGCATGCCGGGCCGAGGAGGGGGCAAGGGCGCCGCCGTAACGGGTACCTGGCCCGGCTCGTGGCCCGCCACGCTGGGCGTACCAATTTCTACGTGCGGCACTGAGTCGCGCAGTTGGGGCGTGGCCGGAACCTGAGTTGCTGCTTCATCCTCAATGCTGGGCGTATCATGAAGCTCTTCTACCCCGCTTTCAATGGGTACGATGGGCTCGGGGTCGGCAGGGCCCGATACTACCGTAAGCGCTACGGCAGGCGGTCCAGCCGGCGGCGGTACGGGCGCGGGCGGCGTATTCTCTGGGGCCTTCGCGTGTGGAGCAGCCGTTTCAATACGGTTGCTGACCGGAGCCAGACTAGGCGCAGGAGTGGCCGGGGGCGTTACGCTACTTTTTTTTTTCGCCTCGTCGTTGCCCGACGAGGCTTGCGCGGTACCGTTAGCTGCTGGGCCAGCACCTAAGTCGCGGGCAAATTGCACGGCACCGTTGAGGTAGGCCAGCTTCATTAGCATCAGCTCCACGTGCAGGCGCTGGTTCTTGGCTTGCTTAAACTCCCGGTCGCACTGGCTGACCAGGTTTAGCGCCGAAAGCAGGAAGGCCAGCGGTGCCGCCTGGGCTTGCTGCACGTAGCGGCTACGGATGTTATCGGATACTTCCAATAGTTGCACCGTCACGGGGTCTTTGCACACCAGCAAGCCTCGCAAGTGCTCAGCCGCGCCCACCACAAAGTTGTGCAGGTCAAACCCGTTCTGCATCACTTCCTCCAGCAGAAGTAATGTCCCCGACAGGTTCTCTGCCAGTAAGGCGTCTACTAGCCGGAAGTAGTACTCATAATCTAGAATGTGCAGATTCTGCACAACGTCCTTATAGCGCAAATCGTGGCCCGAGAAGGTCACCATCTGGTCGAACATCGAGAGGGCGTCGCGCAGGCCACCGTCGGCCTTCTGGGCTAGCAGGTGCAAGGCGTCGTCTTCGGCCTGAATGTGCTCCTGAGTAGCTACATAGCGCAGGTGCCCCCGGATGTCGTCTACCCGAATCCGGTTGAAGTCGAATATCTGGCAGCGTGAAAGAATCGTTGGAATAATCTTGTGCCGCTCGGTGGTAGCCAAGATGAAGATGGCGTAGCTCGGCGGCTCCTCTAAGGTTTTCAGGAAAGCATTGAAGGCCGCATTCGAGAGCATGTGCACCTCGTCAATGATATACACCTTAAAGCGGCCCTGCTGAGGGGCGTAGCGCACCTGCTCAACCAAGCTGCGGATGTCTTCCACCGAGTTGTTGGAGGCCGCGTCCAGCTCGTGCACGTTGAAGGAGGCATTCTCCTGGAAGGCTCGGCAGGAGCTGCACTTACCGCACGCCTCTAGCTCAAATGGGGTATTATCCGGGTCAGCGGCCTGCTGCAGCGCATCGGGTACAATGTCGGGCTGCGTGCGCAGCAGCTCCGAAACCGGGCGGCCTTTGCGCACGTGCTCTTCCACAAACTCGCAGTTAATGGTCTTAGCCAGAATGCGCGCGCAAGTGGTTTTGCCCACTCCGCGTGGGCCACAAAACAGGAACGCCTGAGCCAAGTGCTGGCTAACAATGGCGTTCTGCAGCGTGGTAGTAACGTGCTGCTGCCCAACTACGCTGCGAAACGTAGCGGGACGGTATTTCCGGGCCGAAACAACGAAATTCTCCATAAGTCCTGACCACAAAGATACGCAATACCTGCCCCGAATCCGCCCCTTGCGCTAGGTCTGGCCTGTTAATTCGCGGTAATGTAGGCGGAATTACAAGTGCATGTTCGCCTGATAATTGTATTGATAAATAGCGTTTTTTGCGTGTATAATCACGTTGCTAAAGTGGCAAAGGAACAGGTTGCTACCAGCAGCAAGTAGTCAGAGTTTGAAACGAGATTTGCTCCACGAACTAGGTTGCTCAGTGTTGCAGGGTAAAGCGGTGTAGTGGGAACAATTTCAATCACCAACAACGTTTTCTACTCAACGTGCGTACATTTGCACCCCGCTACTTGTGGCGGGCATCGTTCTTTACCAATTGGGGCTGACCGGAATTGACAGCTTGTGCAGGTCGCGAGTAAGCGTGTCGGGAGTTGGATGAATCTCCCGTTAAAAAGTCGTCCAAACAACAACCGGCGAGTATAGCTACGCCATGGCTGCCTAATCTAGGTATTAGGTAATGTCATCGTCCCGCATCCGTCCTCCTTCTCACGGGTGAGTTCGGGGCGTCGTAAGCAGTTAGGATAGTCTTGGTGGCGCTGCGACGCCAGGGCGAAATCAAGCAGATAAGGGGAGACTAAGGGCCTGATGTGCGCCTGGGCTCCTTCGAAAATTCAAGCATAGATACACACGTAGAAAGCTCGACGGCTTCCTTGTCTGGACCAGGGTTCGAATCCCTGCAGCTCCACCCCTAACCCCGTCCCTGATTCAGGGACGGGGTTTTTCATTTCTATGGTATGTGGAACCACAGTTTTGCATCAAGAAGATACTTCACTCACCTGTGAAAATCACAACGCCCTGGCTATGTCCTATAGTCAGGGCGTTGTGATTTTCACAGGTGAGTGCTTGGGTAGGGCGTGCTCGGAATAGCGGAGTACTAGCCCCAAAACACCAGCAGCCATACAAGTAGGCACAGCATTACCGTGGTAAGAGCTTTTCGCCACCAAGCTGGCTGCATTGTGCTCGTATCGTGGGTGGGAATTGGGGTGTTGTCGGTGTAGTTTTTGTACGTGTAGGGGTGCTGGTCCATATAAAGTATAGCTAAAAAGCCTCGGGGATCCGAGTGGTGGGTGGGAGTAGGAGAGGGAATAGGGCGAAACGTACGGACAACTGCCTAGCTTGGATGGAAGTAGGGGGCGAAACAGCCGAAGTACTCGATCAATGTACAGGATTACTATGTTAATAAATGTGACTTTTCAAGTCAAAATCAATCTGTTAAGCTACCTGCGCCATTCCACCTTCAGCGTGCAGTAGGTGGTTGCTCACCACTGCCGCCTGGTAGCAAGGGGCATAGCCAGCCATACCATGTGCTTATATATCTAACTTAAAAAACTCGCCCTTGGCCTTTAGAGAGGACTGCCGAATGACAAGGTCCCCGGTAATGACGAAGGTGCGCGGCTGGAACGATTCTTTTTCCTGCACTTGCTCTAAAAACAAACGAGCAGCTTGCTGACCAATACGGTAAGGGTGCAGGTTAACGGTAGTCAGGCCTGGCTCAATCATAGAGGCCATAAACTCATCTCCGAAACCTACCACGGCCATATCTTCGGGTACACGCAGGCCGCGGGCCTTTAGGGCTACCAGCAAATCGAAGGCATTGGTGTAGTTGATGGCGAAGATGGCATCGGGCGGGTGGGGGAGAGCCAGCCAGGTATCTAAGGCAGCTACTGCCTGCTCTGGCTTGAAGTTGATATGCGTACGTAGCTCATCGCGCAGGGGCATGCCATACTTTTGCAATGCACTCACGTAACCCGCCAAGCGGTTGCGGCTGATAAGCAGGCTTTCGGGGCCCGCCAAAATAGCAATACGCCGGGCGCCCTGCTCAATCAGATGCTGGGTTACGCTGAAGGCACCATTCCAGTCGTCTAGGATAACCTTGGCAGTATCCACCTCATTACACACCCGGTCGAAGTGTACAATGGGAATGCCGCGGCTGGCGGGTTGCTTTACGTGGTCGAAGTTTTCGGTTTCGCGGGAGTGGCATATCAGCAGGCCGTCTACGCGACTCGCAATAAGGGCCTGCACGTTGCTAACCTCCATCTCGTACGATTCCTTCGACTGGCAGATCATTACCCGATAGCCCGCCTCCGCTACTACCTGCTGAATCCCACTCACGGCCGTAGCGAAGAATGGCCGTTCAATATCAGGTATTACCACCCCAATGGTTTTGGTTTCACTGCTTTTCAGGCTTTGCGCCAGTAAGTTAGGCTGATAGTCGAGCTGGCGTGCTACCTCCAGAATAGCTTGGCGAGTATTAGCATTGATATCGGAGTGGCCATTGAGCGCGCGCGACACCGTGGAGGGCGCTACCCCTAGTTCCTTGGCTACGTCGCTGATGGTAGTTTGGCGGCGTTTTTTCTCTGGGATGGGCAGTGCTTTTTCATCCGTGAAGTGGTAGTTACAGGCTTTGCAGTGGTAACGCTGCCGCCCCCGGATGAAGCCAGCGCGCATTACCGCATCAGCCAACCGACACTTGGTACATTTGATCATGGGGTGGGAATTGAATTATTCCAAAGGTGGGTAGATGCCGCGGAAAAGTAAGGCAGCACTAGGGGTTTTTAATTGAAGGATAATCTACAGAATTTTTTTACTGCTTTAGAACTGTGCTTCACCTACCGAAAACGTTTTCGAAAACGTTTTCGGTATTTTTATTTAGAAATCAGCCGTTTAGGAGGGTTTTTGAAGTGCCAATACACTCGCTTGTTTTTTTATCTTCGGTAGTAAGTACTCCCTAACTGCTCTGCATCGGTAATACGGCTGATGCACTAATAGGGTAGCTGAACGGTAATAAAAATTGCACTTTTTGCTAGAAAGAGTACCTCTTATATGTTGCACACCATGCGCTGGTTTGGTCCCCAGGACCCGGTTTCTCTTTTTACACTTCGGCAGGCCGGCTGCACGGGCGTTGTAACGGCCCTGCATCAGGTACCAGTAGGGGCAGTGTGGAGCATTGAAGCCATTCAGGAACGGCAGCGGCTTGTGGAGCAGGATAATATTCAGTACTCACCTCTGAAGTGGGCGGTGGTAGAAAGCCTGCCCGTCCATGAAGACATCAAGAAGGGTCGCGTAACTCGCGCCGAATACATTCGCAATTATCAGCAGAGCCTGCGCAACTTGGCCGCCTGTGGCATTCACACGGTGTGCTACAACTTCATGCCCGTCTTGGATTGGTCGCGCACCAATCTTACGTACGAAATGCCCGACGGCTCGCGGGCCCTACGGTTTGTGTGGCAGGACTTTGCTTTGTTTGACCTGTGCATCCTACGGCGCCCTGGTGCCGAAGCCGACTACGAAGTAGAGGTAGCGGCCGCTGCCCGCGCGCAGTTCGAGAACATGTCGGCCGCTGAGGTGACTGCCCTGACTAACGTGGTGCTGCTAGGACTACCCGGTTCGGAAGAGGCCTTCGAGCTGGCTGGTTTTCAAGCCCTGCTTGACGAGTATGCCAGCATCAATGCCGCTACGTTGCGCGAAAACCTGTATTACTTTCTGCGGGAGGTAGGGCCAGTAGCCGAAGAAGTAGGCGTGAACCTTTGCATTCACCCCGATGACCCACCGTTTCCCCTGCTGGGCTTGCCTCGCGTAGTGAGTACCGAAGCCGACCTGCTAGGCCTACTACAAGCCTACGACTCACCGGCCAATGGCCTGACGTTTTGCACTGGTTCCCTGGGCGTGCGGCCCGATAATGATCTGCCCGGCATTGTGCGGCGCCTGGGAAACCGCATTCACTTTGTGCATTTGCGTGCTACTAAGCGCGAAGAAAACCCGCGCAACTTCCACGAGGCCGACCACCTCACCGGCGACGTGGATATGTACGCGGTAGTACGCGAACTAGTGATAGAGGAGCAGCGCCGGGCTGCCACCGGCCAGGGCAACCCCGCCCTCCCCATGCGCCCCGACCACGGCCACCAGATGCTCGACGACCTGGAGAAGCGCACGTACCCCGGCTACTCCGCCATTGGGCGCCTGCGCGGACTAGCCGAACTGCGGGGTCTGGAGTTGGGCATCCGGCGCAGTCTAGAGGCGGACTTACAAGAGCCACTGGCTACTTCCATCCACGCTGCGCGCTCCCTTTAACTGTTCTCTTTCGCTGTCCATCCCACCCATGCTACCCCGTTTTTTCCTGCTGCTTGCGTTCCTCAGCCTCGGCATTTATCTGCCTGGGCGCGCCGATGATGGCTACCGCTTGTGGCTGAAATATGATGAGCTGCCCGAAGCCAGCCTGCGCAAGGCCTGGCAGGCGCAAGCACGCGGGATTACGCTGGCATCTGCTTCAACTCCCACCCTGCAAACTGCCGCCCGCGAGCTGCAACTCGGGCTGCAAGGGCTGCTAGGGCGCCCGGTGCCGGTAGGGACGGCATCGGGCAGCAAGGGCCTCATTCGGCTGCGCGTAGCTCCCGACCCTAGCTTGGGTAAGGAAGGCTACCGCATCACTAGCCAAGCCAGCGGGTTGGAAATCACTGGCCCCACCGACGCGGCTGTGCTGTACGGGTGCTTTGCTCTCCTACGGCAGGTACAAACTGGGCAACAGCCCAACCAGTTCAACCTAAGTAGCCAGCCCCGGATTCAGTACCGCTTACTCAACCACTGGGACAACCCCAACGGCACTGTGGAGCGCGGTTATGCGGGCTCCTCTATCTGGAAGTGGCACGAACTACCCGAGCGAATAGACCCGCGCTACCAAGACTACGCCCGGGCCAATGCCTCCATCGGGATTAACGGGGTAGTGTTGAACAACGTGAATGCCAGTGCCCGCTACCTCACCCCCGAGTACTTGCAGAAAGTAGCTGCCCTGGCCGGTGTAATGCGCCCCTACGGCATCCGGGTGTACCTGTCCGTGCTGTGGGCTGCTCCCAAAGTTATTGGTGGGTTGCCTACCTCTGACCCACTCGACCCCAAGGTGAAGCAGTGGTGGGCCGCCCGCACCGATGAAATCTACCGGACTATTCCCGACTTCGGCGGCTTTCTAGTGAAGGCCAACTCTGAAGGCGAGCCTGGCCCCCAGGACTACGGCCGCAACCACGCCGATGGGGCTAATATGCTGGCGGCTGCTTTAGGCAACCACGATGGTATTGTGATGTGGAGGGCCTTCGTGTATAAGGCCAACTCCAAGGGCGACCGGTTCAAGGAAGCCTACCAGGAGTTTCAGCCCCTCGATGGCCAGTTTGCTTCCAAAGTACTAGTACAAGTGAAAAACGGTCCCATCGACTTTCAAGCCCGGGAGCCTTTTCACCCGCTGTTCGGCGCTATGCCTCGCACGCCACTCGTGCTGGAAGTGCAGCTGACGCAAGAATACTTGGGCTTTGCTACCCACCTGGTATACCTGGGGCCGCTCGTGAAAGAGTGCCTGATGGCCGATACGTACGCCCAAGGGCCTGGCTCTACCGTCGCCAAGGTGGTCGATGGTACCCTGGAAAAGCACGCAATCAGTGGCATTGCGGGCGTAGCTAACATTGGCTCCGACCGCAACTGGACCGGGCACCCGGTAGGGCAAACCAACTGGTACGCCTTCGGGCGCTTGGCCTGGGACCACACGCTTAGCCCGGAGGCTGTTGCCGAAGAATGGACGAAAATGACTTTGACGCGGGAGCCGGCTGCGTTGGCTAGCATCCTGCCCGTGCTAAATCAGTCGCGCGACATCTACGTGCGCTACACTACACCCATGGGCCTCCACCATATCATGGGTCAGACCCTGCACTACGGTCCGGAGCCGTGGCTTTCCCAAAGCGCCCGCCCCGACTGGACTTCGGTGTACTACCACAAAGCCGACTCTGTGGGATTGGGTTTTGAGCGCACAGCCCGCGGCTCCAACGCTTTATCCTTGTACTCTCCTGGAGTGCGCCAGCAGTGGAGCAACCCCGCTACCTGCCCGCTCGACTACCTGCTCTGGTTTCACCATGTAGGGTGGGGGCAGCGTCTGAGCACCGGCCGCACCCTCTGGGATGAGCTGTGCACCCGCTACTACACGGGCGCCGATTCAGTACTGTGGATGCAGCGGCAGTGGGAGCAAGCCCGCCCCGCCGTGGATGCCGAACTACACGCCGATGTAGCCGCCCGCCTGCGCATTCAGCACCGCGAGGCTCTGTGGTGGCGCGATGCCTGCGTGCTCTACTTCCAGACGTATGCGCGGCGGCCGATTCCGCCTACGCTCATGCCACCTACCCGCCCCCTGGCCGAAATCAAGCAGCTGGTCGATATCTACCAATTGCGCTAATACTTCCTCTGTTACCCCTTTCTCACATGGCACATCTGGAGCCTTTCGTATCCCCGCATGCCCAAGCCAACGGGCAGCACCAGCCCAATCCATTTTCCTTGGAAGGGAAAATAGCCCTCGTGACGGGCGGTGGCACTGGTATTGGCCTGGAAATAGCCCGCTGCATGGCTACGGCTGGCGCTACCGTCATCATCACCGGTCGTCGCGAATCGGTGCTGCAGGAAGCGGCCACGGAGTTGGGCGAATCGGTGCATTACCTCACCAACGACGTGTGCGAATTAGACACTTTGGAGGACTTGGTTGCTCAGATTGAGGCTACCCACGGCCCGCTGGACATCTTGGTGAACAACGCCGGCATCAACATGAAGAAGCCCGCATTGGAGGTCACGGATGAGGAATTCAGCCGCATCATTCACACCAACCTCAACGCCGTGTTTGCCCTCACCCGCACCTGCGCCAGCCGCATGATGGAGCGCAAGAGCGGCGTAATTCTGATGATTTCATCCATGGCGGCCTACTACGGCATCGACCGGGTAGTAGCCTACGCCGCTTCTAAGTCGGCAGTGGAGGGCATGGTGAAAGTGCTAGCCTCGGAGTTCTCCAAGAACAATGTGCGGGTAAACGCCATTGCACCGGGCTTCATTGAAACCGACATGAGCCGCACGGCCATGAACTCCGACCCCGACCGCCGTGACCGGGCCATGCGCCGCACGCCCATGGGCAAGTTCGGCCAGCCGTCTGACATCGGCCACGCGGCTGTGTTCCTCGCCTCCGAGGCAGCACGCTACATCACCGGGGCTTCGCTGCCCGTGGATGGTGGCAATTCTATCGGCTTTTAGCGCCCTCGCGGGCTACCTGCAACATCCCACATTTTAAAATTCCCACACTCCATGCACGCAACTATACGAAAATCGGCTCTTGGGCTGGGTTGGCCGCTACTCCTTGCTACCGGTTTGCCCCTGGCCGGTACCCTGCTTGCCCCGATGCAGGCGCAAGCCCAATCAACTCGCACCGTAACAGGCCGCGTGACCGAGCAGGCCACCGGCGAAGGTATTCCGGGCGTAACGGTGGTGGTGAAAGGCACTTCCGCTGGAGCTTCTACGGGTGCGGATGGCTCTTTCTCGGTGCAGGCCCCAGCTAACGGCACTACCCTGGTGTTCTCGGCTATTGGCTACGTGTCGGTAGAGCAGCCCATCGGCTCCGGCACAACGTTTAACGTAACCCTTTCCACCGACGCCAAGGCCCTGGATGAAGTAGTAGTAGTAGGCTACGGCGTGCAGAGAGCAGAAGCGGTAACTGGTTCAGTTGCTTCTATCAGTGGAGAGTCGTTGCGCGAAGTGCCATCTGCCAACATCTCACAGGCCTTACAAGGCCGTTTGCCAGGTGTGCAGTTTTCGCAATCTTCCTCCCAGCCTGGTGCGAGCACGCAAATTCGGATACGCGGTACTCGCTCACTTGGTGCCAGTAATGATCCATTGATTGTATTGGATGGTATTCCTTTCCCTGGTTCAATTGGTGACATCAACCCCAACGATATTCAGAGTGTAGATATCTTGAAAGACGCGTCGGCCACGGCTATTTACGGGTCACGTGGGGCAAATGGAGTTGTCCTGATAACTACCAAAGGGGGCAAAACAGGTCAAAAACCGCAAATAACATACGATGGGTTTGTTGGCGCTAAGACCCTCTTCGCCAAATACCCTATGATGAATGGGCCTGAGTTTGTTGCGCTTCGCAAAGCAGCGGGCCTGTATACGAACGCCCTGGATGAAGCCGATGATGTAAATACTGATTGGCAGGATTTGCTATACAAAACTGGCATTCAATCAAACCATAACTTAGGTGTTTCTGGTGGTACTGAAAACGGGCGTTATAATTTCAATGCGGGCTATTATCAGGAAGAAGGTGTAATTCCTACTCAGCAGTATACCCGCTATTCTGTTCGTGGAACGCTTGACCAAGGAGTTGGTAAGTATATCCGGTTAGGTTTCACCACAAATAACACCTACAACCTATCAGAAGGCTCGAATGTAGGTATATATGGTATCCTGAATTCATCGCCAATTGCCAATCCGTACAATGCTGATGGTAGCTTAAAAAGAACCATCAGAATGCCCTTGGATGAGCAGTGGGTGTATACAAGAGATATAGTAGAAGAGCTGAGCGATAGATGGTTAAGTGAAACCAGAGCTTTTGCCACCTACAACACCATATTCGGGGAAGCTAAAATTCCTGGCGTAGAGGGGTTGAAGTATCGGGTCAACCTAGGGGTAAACTACCGGCAGAGCCAGGGTGGTTCTTACACCGGACAGGGAATAACCGCTGTTAACCCTACTACACCTTCCACGGCATCCGTTAGTAACCAGGTTACTAGAGACTGGACTATTGAAAACATTGTATCCTATGACCGCACCTTTGCCCAAAAGCATAATGTAAATGTCATAGCCTTATATTCTGCCTCAGATAACACGTTCAACCAGTCGCGAATTGCGGCCAGGGATATTCCGTCCGACGCCTTCCAATATTACAATCTGGGACTGGCCGCCGGCGAAATCACAGTACCCCCCGGTGACCAGATATACTCCAAAAGTGGTCTGATGTCCTACATGGGACGCGTGATGTACTCCTATGATGACCGGTATTTGCTATCGGCTACGGTCCGTTCGGATGGCTCCTCTAGACTTGCTCCAGGCTACAAGTGGAATACCTATCCTGCTGTGTCGGTAGGCTGGAACATAGCCAGAGAATCGTTTATGCAGGATATTTCTGCCATAAACATGCTGAAACTGCGAGCTGGTTATGGTGTAACGTCGAACCAATCCATTAACCCGTATGCCACTCTGGGCCGTTTAGCTACCAGACCATACAATTTTGGGCCAACCAATTACCAGACGGGGCTATTCGTAAACCAACTGCCGAACGCTACCCTAGGTTGGGAATACTCAAAGACCTGGAACTATGGATTGGATTTCGCTACGCTGAACAACCGTCTTTCGGGTACCGTTGAGTACTACGTTACAAACACCGAGGATATTCTGCTCCCTTTGCCATTGCCTCCAACTTCTGGCGTGGATAGTTATACTGCCAATATTGGATCTACCCAAAACAAAGGGGTGGAGCTGTCTTTGAACGGTGTGATCTTAGACAACCTCAATGGCTGGACCTGGGAGGCGGGCTTTAACATGTATGCTAACCGTAACAAGATTACGGCGCTTGCCGGCGAACAGCAAAGAGACGAAGGAAACTGGTGGTTTGTTGGCAAACCTATCAACGTAATATTTGATTACGAAAAAATAGGATTGTGGCAAGAAGGAGACCAGTACCGAAACATTCTTGAGCCAGGCGGAAACGTAGGTATGATCAAGGTGAAATACACCGGTGACTACAACTCCGATGGTACCCCTACCAGAGCGATTGGCCCGCAAGACCGTCAAATTTTGGATGTAAACCCGAACTTCCAAGGAGGTTTCAACACTCGAGTTGCGTATAAGGGATTTGATTTTAGTACGGTAGGAGCCTTCCAAAGCGGCGGTATCCTTATTAGTACCCTATATGGTTCATCTGGCTACCTCAATCTGATGAACGGTCGCCGTGGCAACGTAAAAGTGGATTACTGGACTCCGGAGAACACGGACGCCAAATACCCTAAGCCAGGTGGCCTTGCGAGCGGCGACAATCCAAAATATGGCAGTACGCTGGGTTATTTTGATGCTTCTTACCTGAAGGTGCGCACCATTTCGCTGGGCTATAACTTTGATAACAACGCGTGGTTGAAAAAAGCTGGAGTTAGCAGACTACGGCTTTATGCGACGGCTCAGAACCCATTTGTGATATTCTCTCCTTATAAGAAAGAATCTGGCATGGACCCTGAGACTAACTCTTACGCCGACCAAAATGTGGCCGTAACTGCGGGCACGCCGAGCCGTCTGCTGACAATAGGTACCAACGCACCTGCAACCCGGACCTACTTGTTAGGCCTGAACCTTACCTTTTAAGAAAGAGACAAATGAGAACCTTTAACATAAAGTTTTTTATTGGGGCGGCCATACTCTCTATGTCCACAGTTGGGTGCTCTGATATCTTAGACGAGGATCCTAGGAGTATTTATACGCCTGGCTTCTTTCAGACAGAAAGAGGTGTTAATGGGGGATTGACCTCCATGTATGCCCACTTGCGCTACATTTACGGTGACGCTTACTTCTATAACACTACCCTCACGGGAACCGATGAAGTAACCTATGGTAGAGATGCCGATGAGAACTTCCTAGCCATGGATTTCTCAGGGAGAGCGGTGCTTAACGCCAACAACAGCCGGGCAGATAGGTTGTGGACGGCTGCTTTTCCTAACATCAACACGGCCAGTGGCGTGATTAAGAATGCCGCCGCGGTAGGATCCATTTCTCCAGCCCTGGTTGCAGAGGCGAGATTTTTCCGCGCCTTCGATTACTTCATGCTGGTACAAACGTTTGGCGGGGTACCTCTAGATTTGGGTGCGGGAGAACTGGAGTTCAACACCAATGCTATTAGAACCTCCGTCCGCAATACGGTACCTGAGGTTTATACAAAAGCAGTTTTCCCTGATTTGTTGCAGGCTATTACTGATTTGCCGGCGACTCCACGGGTTATAGGAGGCGTAACTAAAACCCTGGCCCGTCTTTATCTGGCAAAAGCCTACCTGACCTACGCTTGGTGGCTTGAAAACCCTAACAATATTCCAACCTATCCAGCGGCTCAGAGAGTAGATCCTGCTGGTCGTAACGCCCAGTATTATTATCAGCAGGCGTATGATATAGCAATAGCCGGCATTGAGAACCCAGGCCCATTCCGTTTGCAGGGCACGTACTATGACGTACACGTGGCAACAAATGACCGCAATGCAGAAATGATGCTGTTTGCTGACCATACCGAATCCAGCGAGTTATACAATGGAAGTAGCCTCACCTTCGGTAGTGGCGGTGCCCCTGACAACTTTGCTGGCTGGATGATGACTTGGAACTATACCAACATCAGAAGCGCCACGAATGCTAATGGCACTACTCCAGTATCTTCTGTTCAGCGGGAAGCAGTTCAGGCATTAGGTCGCCCCTGGAATCGCATGGCTCCTACCATCAACGCCGTTGAGAACACCTTTGCCGATAAAACAAACGATTCTCGGTACGACGGTACTTTTACCACGGTTTACCGTGGGAACTGGCCGAAAGGAGGAGTAGCTGCGCAAACCTTATACAATGCCAATAATTTGCCAGTAAACCCGGGGGATCCAATCCTGACTTTCCTGAATGCAGAACCTACTACTGCTATAACTTATCCTACCGGAGCAGGTGCGAGCAATATAGGAGCAGGAGTGCTACCTGGTAGAGCAGATTATGTGGTTTCGCCGCGTGGTATAAGCAGAATTGTTTACCCAGGTCTCTGGAAGCTTGGCCCTTACCGTACTGACAACGGTACCGGATTAGGGCAACCTAATGCTGGCAGTACTCGCCCGTTCAACATTGCCAAATTCTCTGAACTATACTTTGTAGCGGCAGAAGCAGCTGTAAAAGGAGCAACTCCCAAGGCTGGTCAAGGTGCCAGAGAATTGATTAACGTG
The DNA here is from genome assembly GCF_900188255.1 of Hymenobacter mucosus. Lineage (GTDB taxonomy): Bacteria > Bacteroidota > Bacteroidia > Cytophagales > Hymenobacteraceae > Hymenobacter > Hymenobacter mucosus. The sequence goes on from NZ_FZNS01000005.1 coordinate 26,098, forward strand.
ATTCGTGCTCGGGCCGGTAAGTGGCGTTTTGATAACAACGGCAACGTAGCCAAGATGCAGGATAACAGCGCGGTTATGGTTGCCGCCACGCCGACTACTATAGACATCAACTATATTTTGGCAGAACGTTCGCGCGAGTACTATGGGGAAGGTTACCGCTGGTATGATCTGGTGCGTACCCAAAAATGGAATGAGCTAGCCTCTTCCTACCGTATTGGGGGAAGCAACTACGGAGATCATACACCTGTAACCGTTACGCGTACCATTCAACCATATCACTACCTGCGTCCTATTCCGCAGGTTCAGCTTGACCGTATGGATGTGTCCGCAGACGTAAAAGCTACTTACCAAAACCCAGGGTACTAATATTCTGATGGAAAGAGAAACAGATTGGTTGCGCAATACGAGCAGCCAATCTGTTTACTCCATTCCTTCGAGAATGCATTCTTTGCGTGGAAACAAGGCAAAATGCCGCGTTGGTACGTACCAGCAAGCGAATGGAGTGCGTGAGGAGGTATGCGCCACCATTGATTGGCTCTGGGCCTTCACGTATCCCCCCGGTGTAACGAATAAATAAGGCTGTAACGCTGCCCTTAATATTCAGCCCTTCCACATGTTGCGCTCCATTCCACGCCAGGAAATTGACCACACGGGGAAACCCACGCAGAATCCTGGATGTCCCACAATTGGCTGATTAGTAGCTAGTACGCTAGAATAATGTATTGCCGGCAGTACAACCGAACCCGAATTCGTTCGGCCAAGGTGTACTGTCGGCAATATGTTTACACTAGTGGGTAAGCGCTGGTCATTGTTGGTCTACCTCACAGAAACTTAGCTGTTGCTCCATTACGGCCAGAGTGGCCTAGACACCAGACTAAACACCGTTAATTCTCACCAGAGTATATGAGACAAACCAACATGAAAGCCTTGCTGGGTAGCATTACTACTGCTTTACTCCTGCAAAGCTCAAGTCTATTTGCACAATCGATTGAGTTAGTCAACCCCATTCTGACGGGTTTTTATCCAGACCCGAGTATCACCAAGGTGGGCAAAGATTACTATTTGGTGAACTCCACCTTCTCTTACTTTCCAGGTATCCCGGTCATGCATAGTAGAGACCTCAAAAACTGGAAACAGGTAGGAAACGTGATTGACCGACCCTCGCAAATGACCTTTATGGGCGACCGAATGACCCGCGGGCTATTCGCGCCGGCCATTGAGTACCATAACGGTACCTACTACGTCACCTGCACACTCATTGACCACAAAGGCAACTTTGTAGTCACCGCCAAGAACCCTGCTGGGCCATGGAGTAACCCAACTTTCTTGCCTGAGGTGAAAGGAATCGACCCCTCACTGTATTTTGAGGGCGACAAGGCCTACGTTATCTATAACAGCGACCCGCCCGACAACAAGCCGCTGTATGATGGACACCGCTCCATCAAGATTATCGAGCTGAACCCGAAAACGCTGCAAACCGTGGGTGAGGCTAAAATTGTGGTGAATGGTGGGGTAGACCTGAGCAAAAAGCCCGTCTGGATTGAGGGTCCGCACCTGATGAAGCGCAATGACTGGTACTACCTCTATGCAGCGGAAGGCGGCACCTCGGTCAACCACACGGAGGTAGTATTCCGTAGCAAGGCGCCGTTAGGTCCGTTTGTGCCTTACGAGAAAAACCCCATCCTCTCGCAGCGCGAGTTGCCCAAAGACCGCAAAGACCCCATTACCTCGGCAGGGCATGCGCAGTTTGTGGAAGGGCCAGATGGCAAGACCTACGCCATTTTCCTGGCTGTTCGGCCCTACGAGGGGAATTTCTATAATACGGGGCGCGAAACCTTTATTGTGCCCGTGGTATGGAAAGACGAGTGGCCCGTCATGGACCCTGGGCCCAATGGCGTGCAATACAGCTACAAAGCCAACTTCCCCGAGGTGAAGCAGCCTAGCGCCCTGCCCCAGAGCGGTAACTTTGGCTACACGCTCACCTTCGAGAAGCAGCTGGACCCGGCGCTACTGTTCCTGCGCACCGTAGATAGCACCAATTTCTCCCTAAGTAAGGCGAAGGGCCTCACCCTGAAGCTGAAGCCTGAAACGTGCGCGGAGCTCGGCAACCCAGCCTTCATCGGCAAGCGGCAGCAACACATGGTTGGCAGCGTCGAAACCGAGCTGACCTTTGCGGCAAAGGCCTCGAATGAAACGGCTGGCCTAGTAGCTTTTCAAGATGAGAAGCACTTCTACTATCTCTGCAAATCAGTAGAGAATGGCAAGCCCGTCGTTCAGCTGTTCAGAAGCACGACCGATGCCAAGAACCCCGAGTTGCTGGCGAAAGCACCCCTAAAGGCGGCGGCCGGCAAGGTGCAGCTACGCATCAATGCTGATGGCGACACGTACAGCTTCCGCTTTTCGGAGGATGGCAAGACCTATACATTGCTGAAAGACAAGGTAGACGCGCGGTTTCTGAGCACGCAGGTAGCAGGAGGCTTTATCGGCTGCTTGTACGGCATGTACGGCACATCGGCCGGACAGCCTACTACCAACACCGCCTCCTTTAAGTGGCTGAAGTACGAGGGCCACGACTCGATGTACAAGAAATAATACCCGGCCCGCTAGCTCCGCTTCCATCCTCCTTCTATGCGCTACTACTCACTCATTTGCCTGCTCGTGCTACCACTCGGCGCTGCTCAGGCCGCCAAGCCTATCCGCATTACTAGTCCTAATGGGGCTGTGCAGGTGACCGTAGATGTAAGCCCCCAGGGGCAGCCAACCTACGCCGTGCGCTACCGGCAGGCCGAGTTACTGCGCCCCTCGCGCCTGGGGCTGCAACTCGCCAGCGCCGACCTTACACAGGGCCTTAAGCTGACGAAAGCCGACAAGCAAACGGCCGTAGCCGACGACTACCAACTTGCCACCGACAAGCGGGCCAACTGCCACTACCGAGCCAACCGGCGCGTGGTGCACTTCCAGAGCCAAGCCAGCGGGCCGCAGTTGAGCGTGGTGTTTCAGGTGTCTGACGATGGGGTAGCGTTTCAGTATTTAGTGGAAGGCAAAAGCCAGGAAGTGCAGCACATTACATCTGAGGCCACCACGTTTCACTTGCCGACCAGCGCGAAAGGCTGGCTGCACCCGCATGCCAAAGCCCAGACTGGTTTTGCCAATACGCAGCCCTCGTACGAGGAGTACTACCAGCGTGGTATTGCGGCCAGCATGCCATCTACACTGGGGCAGGGGTGGTCGTTTCCGGCGCTGTTTGAGATGGGCGGGCACTGGGTACTGCTTACGGAGGCCGGCATGGGGCGTACCTATAGCGGCACTCACCTAGGCCACTCTGCGCCCGATGCCGAATACAGCATCGCCTTTCCGCAGGCCCCGGAGCGCACCACGCCCGAGGCCGCGCTGCTGCCCGAAAGCCGTCTGCCGTGGCGCACGCCCTGGCGGGTGCTGGTAGTGGGCAACTCCTTGCGGCCAATCGTGGAATCGACGCTGACCACCGACGTAAGTCCGGCTGCGCAATCGGCTGCCTTGCCTGCTGCACCCGGTAAGTCGTCGTGGTCGTGGGTGTTGCTCGGCGACGATAAGACTACCTACGACGTGCAGCGCCGCTTCATCGACTATTCTGCTAGCATGGGCTGGGGGTACTGCCTGGTGGATGCCCTCTGGGACAAGCAAATAGGCTACGATAAAACGCAGGAGCTAGCCCAGTATGCCCGCAGCAAAAACGTAGGCCTGTTGGTATGGTATAACTCCAATGGCCACTGGAACGAGGCTCCGCAAACGCCTACCAATGTGCTATTCGAGGCCGAAAGCCGTCGTAAGGAATTTGCCCGCATTAAGCAGATGGGGGTTGCGGGGGTGAAAATCGACTTTTTCGGTGGGGATGGGCAGTCTTTTATGAACTACTACCAGGACCTGCTCACCGATGCCGCCCAAGCTGGTCTGCTGGTTAACTTCCACGGTACCACCATTCCCAGGGGCTGGAACCGCACATACCCCAACCTGATGACGATGGAAGCCGTGCGCGGCTTCGAGTTCCTGACTTTCGACCAGGCCAATACCGACCAGGAGCCCACCCATTGCGCCGTGCTGCCCTTTACCCGCAACGCGGTAGGACCAATGGACTTTACCCCTATGGCGTTTTCCGAAATCAGGGGCAAAGAGCGTCGCACCTCCAATGCGTTTGAACTGGCCCTATCGGTACTGTTTCAGTCGGGCATTCAGCACTACGCGGAGGTGCCCGAGGGCATGGCCGCGCAGCCGGCCTATGTGCGGGAGTTTGTGCAAAAGCTGCCACCCCGGTGGGCAGATGTAAAATTTATGGATGGCTACCCCGGTCAGTACGCCGTGCTGGCCCGCCAAGCACCCGGCGGCGCGTGGTATGTGGCCGGCATCAACGGCACCGACGCCCCCAAAACTATTCAGCTCGACCTCAGCCAGCTAGGCCTGCAAAAGGGCACCCTCATAACTGATGGCGCTACCAACCGCAGCTTCAGCACGCAGGCTGTGGCTGGCTCCACCATCAGCGTGACGCTGCCGGCGCGGGGCGGCTTTGTAGTCCAGCCCTAGGCCTATATCGGTGGCTTGCTCACTTAGCCTCTTGCCGCCAGTAGGCCACTCATGGAATAGCACACACAGCCACATTTAGAGGGTTAGTCGATGAACCTACATCTCAAATTTCTGCAACGTAGTAAAGGTATCTGTCTGCTGCTGTGCGTGCTGTATATAGGCCTAGGTAGCAGCACGGCTCAGCGCCTCCCTAAGCAGGCCAAGCTAACCCGGAAAGGAGCGTTTTACACCGGGCAATACCCCAACCTGCTGCGGGAAGCGGGCTACAGCCAGGCCGACATCGACAAGAAGGTAACGCAGGCCTACCATGACGTTTTCGAGGGACCTAGTCGGGTGTACTTTGAAGTGGGTGACTCCATGGCCTACGTGTCGGATTTAAAGAATCACGACGTCCGGACCGAAGGGGTTTCGTATGGGTTGATGGTAGCGGTGCAGCTAAACAAGAAGGAGGTATTTGACCGCATCTGGCGCTGGTCGAAGAAATACCTGCAGCATCAGGAAGGCCCCTTGAAGGGCTATTTCGCCTGGAGCATCAACCCGACTACCATGAAGCGCAACTCCGAGGGGCCGGCCTCCGATGGCGAGCTGTACTTCGTTACCAGTCTGCTATTCGCCTCCAACCGCTGGGGAAACACTACGGGTATCAACTACTATAAGGAGGCACGCAACATCCTGGATGCCATGTGGAAAAAGGATGGCACCGGCGACGTGTACAACCTGATCAACACCCAGCACAAGCAGATATCCTTTGTGCCAGTGGGGAACATGTATAACTGGACGGACCCCTCATACCACCTGCCGGCCTTTCTGGAAGTGTGGGCTGCGTATGCCAAGGATGGGCACGAGCAGTTTTACCGGGCCTGCGCCGATACGTCGCGGGCTTTCCTGCACCGCGCGTGTAACCCCGTAACTGGCCTCAACTACGACTATACCGAGTTCAGCGGGAAGCCTCACGCAACCGAGTGGGCGCCGCCCGCCTTCCGCTACGACTCCTGGCGGGTGCCCATGAACATTGCCATGGACTACGTGTGGTTTGGCAAGGACAAAGCCTGGCAGGAGCAGTACGCCCAGCGTTTTCAGGGTTTTTTACGCAGCAAAGGCCTCACCACCTTTGAAGACCAGTTCAACGTGGATGGCTCGCGGCCCGATTTCATTCTGCAAGCCGGCGACGTCAAGAAGCTCCGGCATTCGCTCGGCCTGGTAGCCACCTCAGCCGCGGCCTCCCTGGCAAGTCAGGATAAACAAAAGCTCGACTTTGTGCACGCCCTTTGGAACGCCAAGCTGGCACCCTACGAAGACGGCTACTTCGACCCCTACTATGATGGCCTGCTGTACTTATTCAGCTTGATGCACTTAAGCGGCAACTATCAGGCTATTAAGCCTGCGCCACACCACTAACCCACTTGCACCGGTAGTTTTTGCCATGCCTTACTCCATAAAGCGAAGTGCTTTATTCTTCGGAATAATCCTCGCCTCAGCTTCTGTTTCGCCGCTCGCTGCGCAAGTGCAGCAGGCGCAAAACCCTGTCATCTTCGCCGATGTGCCAGATATGGCCATGATTCGGGTGGGCAAGACCTACTACATGAGCAGCACCACCATGCACATGAGTCCGGGCGTGCCCATTATGAAGTCTACGGACTTGGTGAACTGGCACCTCGTGAGCTACGCCTCCGATACGCTGGGTAACCAGGATGAGCTAGCGCTCCGCAACGGCAAGAGCACCTACGGCCGGGGCTCGTGGGCGAGCAGCTTACGGTTTCACCAGGGCACCTACTACGTCTCGACCTTCGCCCAGACAACCGGCAAAACCTACGTGTATTCGACCAAGAATATCGAAAAAGGCCCCTGGAAAGTCTCGTCATTTAAGCCCAGCTACCATGATCATTCCTTGTTTTTTGACGACGATGGCCGCGTGTACCTGGTGTATGGCGCTGGTAAGCTGCGGCTACTTGAGCTCACGGCCGACGCCTCCGGCGTGAAGCCCGGTGCCACGGAGCAAGTACTGATTGAAAACGCCAGCGCCCCAGCCGGACCCAATATTAATCTACAAGCCGAAGGCTCGCAGTTGTTTAAAATCAACGGCAAGTACTACCTCTTCAACATTGTGTGGCCTAGGGACGGCATGCGCACCGTGGTGGTGCACCGCTCCGATAAGCTCACTGGACCCTACGAAGGCCGGGTAGCGCTGCAAGACCTGGGCGTGGCACAGGGCGGCCTCATTGATACGCCCGATGGCCGGTGGTTTTCCTACCTGTTCCGTGACTTTGGAGCCGTAGGCCGCATTCCGTACCTGGTGCCCGTGACGTGGGCTGATGGCTGGCCCGTGCTGGGCATCGCCGGCAAAGTACCCCAAACACTTCCCTTACCACCCAGCAAGGGCCTGATACCGGGCTTAGTGGCGTCAGATGAGTTTAACCGGCGTAAGGGTGAGCCCGCCCTGCCGCTGGTGTGGCAGTGGAACCACAATCCCGAAAACTCTCTCTGGTCGCTTACTGACCGCGCGGGCTACCTGCGCCTGAAAACTGGCCGCGTAGACACCACGTTCCTGCTGGCCCGCAACACCCTAACGCAGCGCACCATCGGGCCAACCTGTACGGGCACTACCGCCCTAGATGTGTCGCACCTGAAAGAGGGCGATTTTGCTGGCCTAGCCTTGCTGCAAAAGCGGTACGGCTTGGTAGGAGTGGACTACCGGAACGGCGCAAAATCCATTGTCATGATTAGCGCCGAAACGGAGAAACCCGTGGAGCTGCAACGCCTGCCGCTCACGCAGAACACCGTGTACTTCAAAGCAGCATGTGACTTCACGGAGCGCAAGGACGTGGCTACTTTCTACTATAGCCTTGACGGAAAATCGTGGCTAGCCCTTGGGGCACCGCTCAAGATGGCCTACACGTTGCCGCATTTTATGGGCTACCGATTTGGGCTATTCAACTACGCCACCAAAGCTGCCGGCGGCTACGCCGACTTCGACTATTTCCGCATTGCGGACACCACTGCCGGAACCAAGTAAACTCTAGCCCAATGCTATATCGTAAGCTGCCCTATATGTTGAGCGCGTTTGCACTCCTGCTAGGAGGCACGGCCAAAGCGCAAAACCCGTTTATTACCAATCAGTTCACGGCCGACCCCACGGCCCGGGTATTCAACGGGCGGGTATACGTATACCCCTCGCACGATATTCCGGCCGCGCCCGGCCGGGGGCGGGCCGGCTGGTTTGTGATGGAGGACTACCACGTGTTTTCGTCCGCTAACCTTACCGACTGGACCGACCACGGCGTCATCGTGACTCAGAATAAAGTGCCGTGGGTGAAGCCCGACAGCTACAGCATGTGGGCTCCCGACTGCATTGCCCGCAATGGCAAGTACTACTTCTACTTCCCGACTACCCCCAAGGATACCACCATTAACAAGGGCTTTACCGTAGGAGTGGCCGTGGCCGACAAGCCTACTGGCCCCTTTGTGCCGCAGCCGCAGCCCATCAAAGGGGTGCGTGGCATCGACCCCAACGTGCTGATTGATAAGGATGGGCAGGCTTACCTGTACTGGTCGGAGGGCAACATTTACGCCGCCAAGCTCAAGCCCAACATGCTGGAGCTGGCCTCGGAACCCGTCACGCTGGGCGAGCTGCCCACCAAAGGCTTGAAAGAAGGACCGTTTGTGTTTGAGCGCAAGGGCATCTACTACCTCACGTATCCGCACGTGGAGAATAAGACCGAGCGCCTCGAATACGCCACCAGCACCAGCCCGCTGGGCCCGTTCACGGTGAAGGGCGTCATCATGGACGAGTCGCCGACTGGCTGCTGGACCAATCACCACTCCATTCTGCCGTTCAACAACCAGTGGTACCTGTTCTACCACCACAACGATTTGTCGCCGGCCTTCGACAAGAGCCGTTCTGTTCGGCTGGATAGCTTGTTTTTCGAGCCCAACGGGGCCATCCGCAAAGTGGTGCCCACCCTGCGTGGTGTAGGCCTCACCGACGCCCGCCAGAAAATCCAATTGGACCGCTACAGCCGCCTGAGCAGCCGCGGTGCTTCCATTGCCTTTCTGGACACGGCCAACACTTTCCAAGGCTGGAAAACCGTGTTTACTGATAACCAGGGCTGGGTGCAGTACAATGGCGTAGCTTTTGGCAAGCAGGCTCTTAAAACCGTGACGTTGCGGGTGCAAGCCGCCGCGGGTGCCACGGTGCAGCTGCGCACCGACGGGACCACGGGTCCAATGCTAGCCCAGGTAACCGTGCCAAAGGGTAGCCAGTGGCAGGAGGTAAAAGCACCTGTATCAGCCTTCAAGTCGGGCACGCATGCGCTGGTCGTTTCCTCCAAAACAAGCACGCCCGTGGCTATTGACTGGGTCAAGTTTGACTAGGAGGTGAAGAAGCCGCTCGATTGCTAACCGTCTGATTTTCCCACCCATTACCTGGCCTGCTAGGCCTCTTTCCACGGTATGAGAAACATAGTCCCTGCTATCCTGAGTGTTGTGGTGCTGAGTGTGAGCAGCGCGGTTGCCCAAAAAATGGCAATGGAAGCTCCTAAGGGCTTCGATCTGCCCACCGCCGGTATTGCCACTGGCAGAATAGACAGCATCAGCTACACCTCGAAAACCGTGGGGACGGTGCGCAAGGCACTGGTGTACACACCGCCAGGGTATTCCAAGAGGAAGAAGTACCCGGTGCTCTACCTGCTGCACGGTATCGGGGGCGACGAAAAGGAGTGGCTCAAGGGAGGACGACCACAGGTGATTCTGAATAATTTGTACGCGGCGGGCAAGCTCAAGCCCATGCTGGTGGTGATGCCCAACGGCCGGGCCATGAAAGATGATCGGCCCGTTGGGAATATCTACGAGTCGGATAAGGTAGCCGCGTTTGCCAACTTCGAACAAGACCTGCTGACCGACCTCATTCCTTATATCGAGAAGACCTATCCAGTTCTCAGGAACCGCGAGAACCGGGCCGTAGCCGGCCTGTCGATGGGAGGGGGGCAGTCGCTGAATTTTGGGCTGGGTAACCTGGATAAATTCGCCTGGGTAGGCGGCTTTTCGTCGGCCCCCAACACCAAGCTGCCCGAGCAGCTGGTGCCCGATCCTGCGAAAGCCGCAAAGCAGCTTAAGCTCCTCTGGATTTCCTGCGGCGACCAGGATGGCCTGCTGCCCATCAGTCAGCGTACCCACGACTACCTCTACGAGCACAAGGTGCCGCACGTGTACTACCTAGAGGCTGGCGGGCACGACTTTAAAGTCTGGAAAAACGGGCTGTACATGTTCTCGCAGTTCTTGTTTAAGCCCGTAGATGTAGCCGCGCTGCCTACCTATACGGTGCTAGGCGCTCCTGCCGCCACCAACGTGCGCAACGCCAAGTACCCCCGGATTCTGCCTGATAACCGCGCCGTATTTCGCCTGAAAGCCCCCCGTGTGCAGCAGGCCCAACTAGACCTGGGCCGCAAGTACGACATGGTGAAGGACAGCAGCGGCACCTGGACCGTGACCACCGATACGCTGAGCCGGGGCCTACACTATTATTCGCTGGTGCTCGATGGGCTGCCCGTGGCCGACCCCGCCAGCGACACCTTCTACGGCATGGGCCGTATGGCCAGCGGCATCGAGATTCCGGGTCGTGGCACCAGCTTTTACGCCCTGAAAGACGTGCCCCACGGCGAGGTGCGGATGAAGCGATATTATTCAAAGGTCACTAATTCTTGGCGGCAGTTTTACGTGTACACGCCAGCGGGCTACGATGCTGATACGGCCACCAAGTACCCGGTGCTCTACCTGCTGCACGGCGGGGGCGAGGACGAAACTGGTTGGGCTAAGCAAGGCAAAGCCGACTTGATTTTGGATAACCTGATTGCCGAGAAAAAGGCCAAACCCATGCTTGTGGTGATGCTGGATGGCAACATAGGTGGCCCTGGTGGCCTAGCGGGTTTTAACGAAGGTACCCTGAAGCGTTTTGAAGACGAGTTAAAGCAAACTGTGCTGCCAGTGGTAGAAAGCAGCTATCGGGTGGCGGCCGGGGCCAATAACCGGGCGCTGGCAGGCCTATCGATGGGCGGCCTGCAAACGCTCTACACCGGCATCAAGAACACGGATATGTTTGCTCACTTGGGCGTGTTCAGCTCGGGCTTTTTCGCCAATAATGCGGCCTTGTCTGATCCACAATACGCTTTTATGAAAGCCAATGCCGGCACCATCAATACCAACCTCAAGCAGCTGTGGCTCTCGATGGGCGGGCCAGCCGATATTGCCTACGCGAACAATAAAGTGATGCGGGCCAAAATGGATGAGCTGGGCATCAAGTATGTGTACAGCGAGTATCCCGGCGGCCATACCTGGCCCGTGTGGCGCCACGACCTGTACCTGTTTGCCCAAGGGCTGTTTTAGGCCGCCAGCCCGCCTCGCGGCCTCAACAGGCCTGCGTAGTCTTCCCACCCACTACCTGCTCCAATGAAAAAGACCTGGCTCATTGCCCTGCTTGCCTCCGGAGTTTACTTCCCTTCGCAGGCGCAAAACCCGATTATTAAAGACGTGTTCACGGCCGACCCGGCGCCGCTGGTATACCGCGATACGCTGTTTCTCTACACCGGCCACGATACAGCCTCAGTAACCGAAACAAATTACAAAATGCCCGACTGGCGCATTTATTCCACCACCGACATGGTGCACTGGAAGGATTACGGTAAACGCCTATCGCCGCGCACTTTCGCCTGGGCTACCGGTGATGCCTATGCTGCACAATGCGTTTACCGCAATGGCAAGTTCTACTGGTTCGTGTCTACGTTTCATAAGAAAGACGATAACAGCCAAGGCGGCGCAGCCATCGGGGTGGCTGTGTCAGATAGACCAACCGGGCCGTTCAAGGATGCCATTGGCAAGGCGCTCGTCGTCAATGAAATGACCAAGGACAAGCCCCACGCCTGGGACGACATCGACCCCACGGTGTTCATCGATGACGACAAGCAGGCCTACATGTACTGGGGCAATGGAAGCTGTAAATGGGTGAAGCTGAAGGATAACATGACCGAGCTAGCCGGCCCTGTCACCACCTTCACACCCAAGAACTACATCGAGGGCCCTTGGGTGTACAAGCGGAAGAAGCTGTACTACCTCGTGTATGCCAGCGCCGGCACGAAGCCCGAAATGATTGAGTATTGCACGGCCACCAGCCCCACCGGGCCCTGGACGTACCGAGGCATTATTCAGGAAAATGTGCCCAACAGCTTTACTACGCACCCCGGCATCATCGACTACAAGGGCAAGAGCTACTTTTTCTACCACAATGGTGCCCTGCCCACCGGTGGCAGCTACCGGCGCTCCATCTGCGTGGATTATCTGCGCTACAATCCCGATGGCACCATTCAGAAAATAATGCAGACGACGGAGGGCGTAGCGCCAGCGAAATAGTGGCCTGGCGGCCTTCCTGCCCCGCTTCTCACCCACCTGACCTACATAATTTCCGCTATGAAAACCCTTTTTCTAATCGTTCTGCTCCTGAGCCTCCCCGCCGGTTTGCGCGCCGAAGACGGCCATCAACTGTGGCTCCGCAAGCAACAAGCGGCACCCGTTAAGGTGGTATCCTCCGCGAAAAACTCGGCCATAGTTGCTACGGCCAAGCAGGAGCTACAGCAAGGCTGGCGTGGAAAAGCTGGAGCGTCGGTGGCGCTGACTATTAAGAAAGATAAAGCCATTAAGTTCGATGGATTCCACCTCAGCCCGAACGGGGTGCAGGCTACTACGGAGGCGGGCCTATTGTACGGAGTGTTTGAGTTGCTGCGGCGCCAACAAACCGGGCAGGCGGTGTCAGATGCCCTCTCGAATCCCTCTTATGAGTACCGCCTCTTAAACCACTGGGACAACCCCGATGGGTCGGTGGAGCGCGGGTATGCCGGGCAATCCATATTCTGGCGCAAAGACAACGCTTTGGTGACTACCGCCGAGGATAAAACCCGCTGGCAGGAATACGCCCGCGCCAATGCCTCCGTGGGTATCAATGGTGCCGTCATCAATAACGTCAACGCTTCTCAACTGATTTTGACGCCGGAGTACCTAGGCCGGGTGAAAGCCATTGCCGACGTATTCCGGCCGTATGGAGTGAAGGTGTATCTGGCGGTGAAGTTTACCTCGCCGGCATTACTGGGTGGCCTAAAGACTTCAGACCCCCTCGACCCGGCCGTGGCTACCTGGTGGCAGAGCAAGACCAAAGAAATTTACCGGCTCGTTCCGGACTTCGGCGGCTTTCTGGTGAAGGCCAGCAGTGAAGGTCAGCCCGGCCCCCAGGACTACGGCCGCACCCACGCCGATGGCGCCAACATGCTGGCCGACGCGGTAAGGCCCTATGGCGGAATAGTGATGTGGCGCGCCTTTGTGTACAGCCCCAATGATAAGGACCGGGCAAAACAGGCCTACAATGAGTTTGTGCCGTTGGATGGTAAATTTCGGGACAATGTCATCATTCAGGTAAAAAACGGGCCGGTTGATTTCCAGCCCCGCGAGCCGTTCAGTCCGCTCTTCGGGGCGCTGAAGAAAACCTCCGTAATGCCTGAGTTTCAGATAACTCAAGAGTACCTGGGGCACGCCATTGATTTGGTGTTCTTGTCCACGATGTGGGAGGAGTGCCTGCAAAGCGATACGTACCAAGCCGGGCCGGGCAGCACGGTGGCCCGCTGCACCGATGGCCGCGTGTACCCGCAAAAGCACACGGCCATGGCCGGGGTATCTAACGTAGGCCTGGATACCAACTGGACCGGCCACGATTTTGCCCAAGCCAACTGGTATGCCTTCGGCCGACTGGCCTGGAACAACACCCTCAAGAGTGCGCAGATAGCAGACGAGTGGCTTAAGCTCACGTTTTCTGGCGCCGCTGCTCCGCAAAGCGCCGCCCCGCAGTACGCCGCCGACTGGAATACTAATTTCCTGGGTCCGGTGAAGCAGATGATGCTGGATAGCCGGGAAGCCGCCGTGAACTACTCCATGCCGCTGGGCTTGCACCATATTATGTCGGCCACCCGTGGGCACTATGGCCCCGGGCCGTGGTGGGCACCACCCAAAATGCGCGCCGACTGGACGCCGCCCTACTACCACCAAGCCGACTCCGCGGGCGTGGGCTTCAACCGCACCACCACCGGCAGCAACGCGGTAAGCCAGTACCACGAGCCGTTGGCTTCTCAGTTTAACAATCCCCAAACCTGCCCCGATGAGTACTTACTGTGGTTCCATCACTTGCCGTGGAGTTTCAAGATGAAAAGCGGCCATACCCTGTGGGAAGAGTTGGGCTACCACTACGACAAGGGCGTGCAGCAGGTGCGCCAGTTTCAAAAAGTGTGGGACAAGGCTCAGCCCTACGTAGATGCGGAGCGGTTTGCCGTGGTGCAGTACAAACTGCGGAGCCAAAGCGGTAATGCTGTGCAGTGGAAAGATGCTTGCCTGCTGTACTTCCAACAGTTCAGCCACATGCCACTACCCGCTACCATAGAGCCGCCGGCAAGTAATCTGGATGCCATTATCGCCAATGACATGCACCCAAGGGGGCAAGAGAATTAGCGGCCTGCCAAGATGAGTTCCCTGTCAGAGGTTTAGTCCGCTATACCACCTGAAGCCCGCTCTAACAATCAGGGTGTGGGCACTGCCTAGCCGCTAGGCCTGGTTTACCTGGTTCGCCGTCTGGTTCAGGCCACGGACCACGAGGCAAATCCAACGTTACATGTATTAATCAACCCCTCAAATGATGCATCCCCTTTTTTCTGGCACCTTGCTTCCTGGGCCAGTTACCCTGGGTCGGAAAGGCCTGTTGCTGGCGTTACTCGGCAGTTGTTTGCTGACACCCACCCAAACTACTGCGCAAGTGCGCCTGCCAAAGCTGGTCAGCAACGGAATGGTGCTGCAACGCGACACGAAGGTGAACATTTGGGGCTGGGCCAAACCCAGCGAGAAAGTTGCCTTGAAGTTCAACGGGAAAACCTACCAAGCTACCACTGGTGCCGACGGCAAATGGCAGATCAGTCTGCCTGCACTGAAAGCTGGTGGGCCGTACCAGATGGATATTACAGCCAGCAACCGTATCACGCTGAAGGACGTGCTGGTGGGCGACGTGTGGCTCTGCTCGGGGCAGTCGAACATGGAAACGCCCATGAGCCGAGTACGCGACAAGTACCCGCAGGAAGTAGCCCAGGCCAATAACCCGCGCATCCGACAGTTTAACGTGCCGCTAACCTACGCCTTCAGCGGACCACAAACCGACCTGACGGGTGGTTCCTGGGTGGCCGCCGACCCGCAAAGTATCCTGCAGTTTTCAGCGGTGGCCTACTTCTTCGCTAAGGAGATAAGCGCAAAATACCAGGTGCCGGTAGGTATTATTAAGGATGCAGTGGGCGGCTCACCGGCCGAGGCTTGGCTGAGCGCCGGGGCGCTCAAGCAGTTCCCCACGTACGAGCAGCAGGGCGCTAAGTACCGAGACAGTGCCCTGGTAGCTGGTATCAAGCAGCGGGAAGGCGCCGCCGTAGCCGACTGGTATAAGCGCCTGCATCAAACCGATCAGGGCGAAGCACCAGGTCAGACTAAGTGGTCGGCGGTGGGCTATGATGCCAGCGGCTGGGCTTCTATGAATGTGCCGGGCTACTGGGCCGATCAAACACCGCTGGGCCCTGTGAATGGCGTGGTGTGGTTTCGGAAAGAGGTAGAGGTGCCTGCCAGTATGGTAGGCAAACCGGCCCGCTTAGAGCTAGGTACGCTGGTTGACGCCGACTCTACCTACATCAATGGCCAACTTGTAGGCACTACGGGCTACCAGTACCCACCCCGCAAGTACGACTTTGCGCCCGGCGTACTTAAGGCCGGCAAAAACGTGATAGTTGTGCGGCTGATTAGCAACGGAGGCCGTGGAGGCTTTACGATGGGTAAAAGTTACCAGCTCACCAGTGGCGGGCAGACCATTGACCTGCGCGGACCGTGGCAGTACAAGCTAGGCGCCACCATGTCGCCCACGCCCGGTACTACTACCTTTCAATACCAACCCGGAGGACTGTATAATGGCATGATTGCGCCCGTGCTGCCGTACGCTGTAAAAGGCGTGCTCTGGTACCAGGGCGAGTCGAATGCTGGCCACCCGGAGGATTACCAGTCCCTGCTTTCCTCCCTAATCACCGACTGGCGGCAGCAAATGCGGCGCCCCAACCTGCCCTTCGTGTACGCGCAGCTACCCAACTTCATGGCCGTGAGGAAGGAGCCCAGCGAGAGTGGTTGGGCGGCCCTGCGTGATGCGCAGCGCCGCACGCTGGCCGTGCCTAATACGGGTATGGCAGTGCTCCTGGATGTGGGCGAGTGGAACGATATTCACCCCCTTGATAAGCAGACAGTAGGCCACCGCCTGGCGCTGGCCGCGCAATCAGTGGCCTACGGCGAGAAGAAGATTGTGGGCATGGGGCCCCTGTACCAGTCGATGCAGGTGAACGGCAACAAAGCCACGATTTCTTTCACCAACACGGGTAGCGGTCTGGTAGCAAAGGGCGGCGACAACTTGCAGTACTTTGCTATTGCAGGTGCCGACAAGAAGTACGTTTGGGCTAACGCCAAAATTGAAGGCAACAAGGTAGTAGTCTGGAGCGACCAGGTACCGCAGCCCGTATCGGTGCGCTACGCTTGGGCCGACAACCCCGAGGGCACTAAGCTCTACAATAAGGAAGGATTACCAGCTTCTACCTTCCAGGCCAGCGTGTCGGCAACCGCACCAGCTCAATAAAAACCGGCTACCGCTCCGGGGGGCTACCCCTCTTACCTGTTCGACCTTGCTTGTAGTGCGCTGAATTCAAGCGCGTATCCGCCTTGTGCAGCGCATTCCTGTTGCCGGTTTTTCCGTGTACCTGCTATTGCTACGCGCTGCCTGCCTCATACTTCCACCTTTCCCACCATATGAAGAAACGTTTGCTTTTCTCCGGCTTCCTGGCCTGTCTGAGCTTATCGGGCCAAGCCCAACAAGCCCCAGCCGCCTACCTCGACCCCTCTAAGCCTGTCAGTGTGCGGGTGCGAGACCTGCTTTCGCGCCTCACCCTAGAAGAAAAGGCCGATCAGATGATGTACAACAGCAAGGCCATTGAGCGGCTAAATATCCCGGCGTACAACTGGTGGAACGAGGCCCTGCACGGGGTAGGGCGGGCTGGTGCGGCCACTGTATTTCCGCAGGCCATTGGGCTC
Organism: Hymenobacter mucosus; assembly: GCF_900188255.1. Taxonomy (GTDB): domain Bacteria; phylum Bacteroidota; class Bacteroidia; order Cytophagales; family Hymenobacteraceae; genus Hymenobacter; species Hymenobacter mucosus. The sequence continues at coordinate 42,835 of NZ_FZNS01000005.1, forward strand.
GGAGCCAGCTTCGATGATGACTTGGCGCTACGCGTATCTACAGCCATTTCCGACGAGGCGCGGGCCATGTACAATGCCGCCGTGGCTAAGGGCTACCGCCAGCAGTATAGCGGCCTTACTTTTTGGACCCCCAACATCAACATCTTCCGCGACCCTCGGTGGGGAAGGGGGCAGGAAACCTACGGTGAGGACCCAACCCTTACGGGGCGCCTGGGGGTAGCATTTGTGAAGGGCTTGCAGGGCCCCGACCCGCAGCACCTGAAAGTAGCCGCTTGCGCCAAGCACTTTGCCGTGCACAGCGGCCCCGAAAAGCTCCGGCACGAGTTCAACGCAGTAGCCTCGCCCCAGGATTTGCAGGAAACCTACCTGCCCGCTTTCAAGCAGTTGGTGGATGCAAATGTGGAAGCCGTAATGTGCGCCTACAACGCCACCAATGGAGAGCCGTGCTGCGGTAATACCTACTTGCTGCAGGATGTGCTGCGCAAGCAGTGGGGCTTCCGGGGCCATATTGTGTCAGACTGCTGGGCGCTGGTGGATTTTTACCAGGGGCATAAGGTGGTGAAAACACCGGCAGAAGCGGCCGCGCTGGCCTTGCAACGGGGCGTAAACCTGAACTGTGGTAGCGTGTATCCCTACCTGCCCGAGGCCGTGAAGAAGGGCCTGACGACGGAGGCGCAGATGGATAGCTCCCTGGCCATTCTGCTGCGGACCAAGTTCAAACTGGGTCTGTTCGACGCCCCCGGTAGCAGCCCCTACGACAAGCTGTCTACGGACGTCATCAACAGTCCCAAGCACCGTGCCCTGGCCCGGGAGGCTGCGCAAAAGTCTATTGTGCTGCTCAAGAACAACGGCGTGCTACCTCTGCGCAACGACTTAGCGAAATACTTCGTGACGGGCCCCAACGCGGCGAATCTGGATGCTCTGCTTGGTAATTACTACGGCGTCAACCCGGAGATGAAGACCATTCTGGAAGGCCTGGTGGCGGGCGTGAGCCCTGCCAGCCAAATGCAGTACCGCCCCGGCGCCCTACTCGACCGGCCTAACCAAAACGGCGTAGACTGGGTAAGCGGCACGGCCCGCACCTCCGACGCTACGTTTGTGGTGCTGGGCATCAATGGGCTGCTGGAAGGAGAAGAGGGCGAATCCATTGCTTCCCCATCCTTCGGCGACCGGCTCGATTACAACCTGCCCCAAAATCAGATTGACTTCCTGCGGGGCTTACGCAAAAACAATCAGCAGCCCTTGGTAGCCATCATCACCGGAGGCAGCCCCATGAACCTAGCGGAAGTACACGAGCTGGCCGACGCGGTAGTTCTGGCTTGGTACCCCGGCCAGGAAGGCGGCAACGCCGTGGCCGACATCGTATTTGGGAAAGTGTCGCCTTCAGGCAAGCTACCCATTACCTTCCCCAAGAGCCTCGATCAGCTGCCCGCCTATGAAAGCTACGGCATGCTGGGCCGCACCTACCGCTACATGACCCAGGAACCACTGTACCCCTTCGGCTACGGCCTGAGCTACGCCAAGTTTGAGTACGGCACCCTGAAGCTGCCCAAGAAGGCAGCTAAGAACAAGCCCGTAGAAGTGGAAGCCACCGTGCGCAATACTGGCAAAATGGCTGGGGAAGAAGTGGTGCAGCTTTACCTGACGCACACGCCCCGCCAAGGCCAGCAGATTCCGCGCTACGCTCTCAAAAATTTCCGGCGGGTGGCGTTGCAGCCTGGTGCCAGCACTACGGTCAAGTTCACGCTCACGCCTGAGCAACTGGCTCTGATTGATGCCCAAGGCAAATCGGTGGCTCCTACGGGCCCGGTAACCATTGCGGTGGGTGGGTCCCTACCCTCGGCGCGTAGCCAAACCCTTGGAGCTAGCAAGCCCGCTACGGCTACCCTTGCGGTGCGCTAAAGGTGCCCTTTTCCCAAGCTGTCAACTCTTCCTCCATGCTCTTTGCTCGGGTCTTCCGCGCGTCTGGCGGCCACCGTTGCCTCTTCTGCCTACCAGCACTAGCCAGGGTTCCATAGTACTGGCTGGTGCTAGCAGGCCACAACATTGGCGTGCGCAATAACCATACACTTCTGCGCAACCCCTCGGCCAGTAAGTGCTTCACCCTCTGCAGTACCAACCAGCTTACGAAGGTGCGCGTATTGGATGTACAAGGATGCTCGGTGCGAGGGTCATCAAGGAGCTGTGGACTTGTAGTTGTTGGTAGTAGTTGGGGTAAGTGCTAGTCAATTGATTGAAGGACAATGTATTACTACTGAAAAAGTGTGCGCGCAGCAATACAACGAGGCACTGCCGATGATAAGAAATATAGATGACGTCGAATAGAATTTTTCCTTCCAAGGAGTTTGGCGTCACAAAACCGGCAGACCCCGCCGGTTTTTGACTATTTGGATAATAAGTACGAAAATAAATTTGCCTGCCTCTACCTATCGAAAACGTTTCCGAAAACGGTTTCGGTATTTTTATTACGAATGCAAGGCGCTGAAGCCTATTTCGGGTGAAAGGTGTGTAGGTACTTACTGTATATTCGAGAAACAATAGTCTGATCTAGTCCTTGGGATACGCTCAGGTAGCCACGGTTTGAAAACTGTATTGTGTAGGATGAAATAGAATTATTTCGTTCCGTGGTATTGTCCCGACGTTGATGCCCCCGCCCACTTCCTCTCGCCTGAAACTACTCTCTCATGAAATACCTGCTCGGCTATGATATCGGCAGCTCTTCTATAAAAGTAGCCCTGCTGGATGCCACTACTGGCCGCTGCCTGGCCAGCGTTACTTCACCGAAAACGGAAATGGAAATCTCGGCCCCCATGGTGGGTTGGGCGGAGCAGCGCCCGGAGCGTTGGTGGCAGGAGGTTGTAAACGCTACCCACCAAATCAAAGCCGAATACGGGTTCGATACTTCCCTGGTAGCCGGCATTGGCATCACCTACCAAATGCACGGCTTGGTGCTGGTAGATAAGGCCGGCAAGGTATTGCGTCCCGCCATCATCTGGTGCGACAGCCGCGCCGTAGACTTTGGCAACCAGGCCTTCGAGGGGTTGGGGGAAGACTTCTGCCTAAACAGCTTCCTCAACTCGCCCGGCAACTTCACAGCTTCCAAGCTGAAGTGGGTGAAAGAAAACGAGCCCGACCTGTACGAGCAGATTGACAAAATTCAGTTGCCAGGTGATTACATTGCTTTCCAGATGACGGGGCGCCTGTGCACCACCATCTCGGGCCTCTCGGAAGGCGTGTTCTGGAACTTCCGGGAGCAGGCCATTGCGCAAGACCTGCTGGACTACTACGGCATCAGCCGCGACCTGCTGCCCGAAGTAGTAGACACCTTTGCCGAGCAGGGGCGCCTCACGCCCGAAGCTGCCCAGGAACTGGGCCTTACGGCCGGGACGCCCATCTGCTACCGCGCCGGCGACCAGCCCAACAACGCCTTTTCGCTCAACGTACTGCAGCCCGGCGAAATAGCGGCTACGGCGGGCACGTCTGGCGTAGTATACGGCATCAGCGACCAGCCCGTGGTAGATTCCCGCTCCCGCGTGAATGCCTTTGTGCACGTGAACAGCACGCCCTCTCAACCTCGCAATGGCATGCTACTGTGCGTGAACGGAACGGGCATCTTGAACAGCTGGCTGCGCAAAGTGGTGGGCGAAATTTCTTACAACGAAATGAACACCCTGGCCGCTACTGCCCCAGTAGGGGCCGAAGGACTGGTATTTCTGCCCTTCGGCAACGGGGCGGAGCGGGTGCTAGAAAACAGGCCTACTACCGCCGAGCTTCGGGGCCTGAGCTTTAATACCCACGGCCGCCAGCATGTGCTGCGCGCTGCGCAAGAGGGCATCGTCTTCGCCCTGAACTACGGCATGGACATCATGCGTGAGTCAGGAGTACAGGTGCGCAAGGTGCGCGCCGGCAATGCCAACATGTTTCTGAGCCCACTATTCCGGGAGGCCTTCGTGAACTCCGGCAACGTGGAGCTGGAACTCTACAATACTGATGCCGCCCAAGGCGCCGCGCGCGGCGCTGGGATTGGCGCGGGCGTATACGCTAGTGCCGCCGAGGCATTTGCAGGCCTAGAGCGCATTCTCACGCTAGAGCCTAAGCCCAGCTTGCAAGACCAGTACCAGGCCGCTTACGGTCATTGGAACCATACACTACAACAAGTTTTAGGTCACTCAACCACCCAATCGCATGTCAACCAGCACGCTTTCTAAAACGGAATTTTTCAAGGGCATCGACACCATTAAGTTCGAAGGTCGGGAGTCAGACAACCCACTGGCGTTTAAGTGGTACGACGAGAACCGCATTGTGGCCGGCAAAACCATGAAGGAGCACTTGCGCTTTGCCACTTCCTACTGGCACACCTTCACGGGCACCGGGGGCGACCCGTTCGGCCCCGGCACCAAGCAGTTTTCCTGGGACAGCAAGGGCGATATTCTGGGTCGCGCTTACGACAAGATGGATGCCGCCTTTGAGTTCTTCACCAAGCTGGGCACGCCTTACTACTGCTTTCACGACGTTGACCTGGTAGACGAAGGCGCATCGTTGAGCGAGTACGAGAGCAATCTGCAAGCCATTGTAGAGTACGCCAAGGAAAAGCAGCGCGAAACCGGTATTAAGCTGCTCTGGGGCACGGCCAACGTGTTTTCTAACCCGCGCTACATGAACGGGGCCAGCACTAACCCCGATTTTCAGGTAGTAGCCCACGCCGCTACCCAGGTGAAAAATGCCATTGATGCTACGATTGCCCTGGGCGGCGAAAACTACGTGTTCTGGGGTGGCCGCGAAGGCTACATGACCCTGCTGAACACGGACATGAAGCGCGAGCTAGCGCACATGGGCCGCTTCCTGACAATGGCGCGCGACTACGCTCGTCAGCAGGGCTTCAAGGGTAAATTCTTCATCGAGCCCAAGCCAGCCGAGCCCACCAAGCACCAGTATGACTTCGATGCTGCTACCGTTATTGGCTTCCTGAAGGAGTTCGGCCTGCAAGACGATTTCATGCTGAACCTGGAAGTAAACCACGCCACGCTGGCCGGCCATACTTTCCAGCACGAGCTACAGGTAGCCGCCGATGCGGGCCTGCTGGGCTCTATGGACGCCAACCGCGGCGACTACCAGAACGGCTGGGACACCGACCAGTTCCCCAACAACCTCAATGAGCTGACCGAGTCTATGCTCATCATTTTGGAGGCCGGCGGATTCCAGCACGGTGGCATCAACTTCGACGCCAAAACTCGGCGTAACTCTACCGACTTGGAGGATATCTTCATTGCCCACATCAGTGGCATGGATACGTTTGCCCGCTCCTTGGTGGTAGCCAACGACATCCTGGAGAAGTCGCCTTACCGCAAGTTCCGTCAGGAGCGCTACGCTTCGTTCGACTCGGGTGAGGGTGCCGCCTTTGAGAAAGGCCAGCTGACCTTAGAAGACCTGCGCACCATTGCGCACAAGTCGGGCGAGCCCACGCCCCGCAGCGGCAAGCAGGAGTGGTTGGAAAGCATTATTAACCAGTACATCTAAGCGTTTGCCAAACGAAACCGGCTGGCCTTCCATATGGGCGTGGGAACCCTAGGGGAGAGGCTGGCCGGTGCCGTTTGCGCGCCGGATGGGGGTAGCAGGGTAGGGCCTCGCTATCCTGCATGCCCGCAGCCAAAGCCTCCCGCTGTTGATGAATGACGCATCGTCTTATATCGGCCGTGGGGGGCTTTGTATGTGTTTGCCCGAACTGAATCCTTTGTTCTGACTATGAAATCCACCGTTTTTACCTTTCCGAAACTAGCCTTGGGTGCCTTGCTCGTGAGCTGCGCCGGCTTGCTCAGCAGCCAGCACCCCGCCGCCGACAAAGGCCTCAAAGACTATTACAAAAACTACTTCCCTATAGGCGTGGCGGTAGGGCCGCAGTCGATTAAAGGTGCGGAAGCTGAACTGATAAAACAGCAGTTTAACAGCGTGACGCCGGAAAACGCCATGAAGATGGGGCCGATTCATCCGGAGGAAAACCGCTACTTCTGGACCGACGCCGACGCCATTGTAAACTTCGCTCAGGCAAACAAGCTGCGGGTGCGCGGCCACAACTTGCTCTGGCACGAACAAACGCCCAAGTGGCTGTTCAAAGATGCCCAGGGCAAGCCAGTAAGCAAGGAAGTGCTGCTCAAGCGCTTACACGATCATATTTTTACGGTAGTAAAGCGCTACAAAGGCAAAATCTACGCTTGGGATGTGGTGAATGAGGCCATTGCCGACAACCCCAGCGAGTTCCTGCGCAACTCCGAGTGGTACCAGATCTGCGGCGAGGACTTCATTGCCAAGGCCTTTGAGTACGCCCACGAGGCCGACCCCAAAGCCGTGCTGTTCTACAACGACTACAACACGGAACGCCCCGAAAAGCGCGAACGGGTGTACAAGCTGCTCAAGAAGCTAGTAGACGCCAAAGTGCCGATTCATGCCGTAGGGCTGCAAGGCCACTGGTCGTTGCAGGAGCCCACGGAAGCAGAGCTACGCAAAGCCATTGAGCAGTATTCTTCGCTGGGCCTGAAAGTGCAGATTACGGAGCTTGACGTGTCTGTTTATCCTTGGGAAAAGGAGCGTCGTGAGAAGCGCCCCGGCGAGCTGGACACTTACACGCCGGAGGTGGAGCAGAAGCAGGCCGCGCAATACAAGATGTTTTTCCGCGTCTTCCGCGACTACAAGAATGTGCTGACTGGCGTGACCTTCTGGAACGTGTCGGACCAGTACAGCTGGCTGGATACCTACCCGGTAGCTGGCCGCAAAAACTACCCTTTGCTTTTCGATCAGAACCTGAAGCCTAAGAGAGCTTACCAGGAAGTTGTGAAGTTCTAGACGGCACGAAGCTCCCTTCTCAGCTGAGGAGAGGTAGGGCGTAGTTGACCGGAGCGTTAGAGCAGTTTCTAGCCCTGGTCGCCTCACCCCTGGCTAGCTCCTCTCTGGATAGAGGAAGACTAGCGCTAGTTTCGTTTTAAGCCGCTTTAGCCTATCCTGGAGAAGCATATAAACTAGCTCGTTATTTAGCCTTGCATTCCCTTCTGCCTTTTGGGAGAGGGGCTAGGGGCGAGGCGACCAGGGCTAGAAACTACAATGACAGTTTTTTCTGTGCTCATGCCCATTTCACATTCCCATTCAACACGCCCGGCCTTGCTGGCCCGCTGGCTGTGTGCCTTGCTGCTACTGGCCTGTGCCCCAAGCTGGGCCGACACGCCATCTAGCCTAGGCGACACGTATATTTCTGCTAAGAAAAGCAAGGGTAGCTTCGCCCTGGCCGCTTCTGGTAAAGCAGCCCCCCTGTACGCCAGCGCCTCTGAGTGGCCAGGCGTACTGCGTGCCGCCAAAGACTTGCAGGCCGATATCAACCGCGTCACAAAGTTGCAGCCCACGCTAACTACTGACCAGGCACCCAAGGGTAAGGAAGTAGTGCTCATTGGCACTCTGGGCAAAAGCCCCCTGATTGACGGACTTGTGAAAGCCGGCAAACTAAACGGGGCTGCCTTAGCTGGGAAGTGGGAAGCGTTTGTAGTGCAAACCATTGAAAAGCCCATGCCGGGCATTGACCGCGCCCTCGTCATTGCCGGCAGCGACAAGCGCGGTACCATCTACGGCATCTACGACGTGTCGCAGCAGATGGGGGTGTCGCCGTGGTACTGGTGGGCCGATGTGCCCACGAAGGAGCAAAAGGCGTTGTACGTGGCAGCGGGGGGGCATTCGCAGGGCGAGCCAGCCGTGAAATACCGGGGTATCTTCATCAACGACGAAGCACCGGCTCTGCAAAACTGGTCTAAGGAGAAATTCGGCGGCGTCAACTCCAAGATGTACGCTCACATGTTCGAGCTGATTCTGCGTCTGAAAGGCAACTACCTGTGGCCCGCTATGTGGGGCAATGCCTTCAACGATGATGACAAGCAGAATCCGGTGCTGGCCGATGAGTACGGCATTGTGATGGGCACCTCCCACCATGAGCCTCTGACGCGCGCTCATGACGAGTGGCGGCGGTATGGCAAAGGGCCCTGGAACTACCAAACCAATGCGGGCACCTTGCAAGAGTTTTGGCGCGGCGGCATGCAGCGCATGGGCACCCGCGAAAACATCCTGAGCATTGGTATGCGCGGCGACGGCGACGAGCCCATGAGCGAGGAAAACAATATTGCCCTGCTAGAGCGCATTGTGGCCGATCAGCGTAAGATTATTGCCGAGACGACCGGCAAACCCGCCGAGCAAACCCCCCAGCTGTGGGCCCTCTACAAGGAAGTGCAAGACTACTACGACCGGGGCATGCGCGTGCCCGACGACGTAACCCTACTACTCTGCGACGACAACTGGGGCAACCTCCGCAAGCTGCCAAAGCTAGGGGAGAAGCCCCGTAACGGCGGCTACGGCATCTACTACCACTTCGACTACGTGGGTGGGCCTCGCAACTATAAGTGGCTCAATACAAACCCGCTGCCCCGCATTTGGGAACAAATGCACTTGGCCCATGAGTACGGCGCCAACCAAATCTGGATTGTGAACGTGGGTGACCTCAAGCCCATGGAGCTTCCCATCTCGTTTTTTCTGGACTACGCGTGGAATCCCAACCGCATTAAGGCCACCGACGTAGCCGCCTACACCCAGCGGTGGGCCGCTCAGCAGTTTGGCCCCAGCCATGCCGCCGACATTGCCGACATCCTTGCCAAATACGCCAAATACAACGCCCGCCGTAAGCCCGAGCTACTAGACCAAAACACGTATAGCCTCGCCAACTTCCGGGAGTTTGAAACGGTAGTAGCCGACTACAACCAGTTACTCACGCGGGCTGAGGCTATCAACCAAAAGATTCCGGCCGCCTCCCGCGACGCTTACTACGAGCTTGTGCTGCACCCAGTACAAGCCTGCGCCAACCTCAACGAGCTATACTACACCGTTGCCCTGAACCGGGAGGCTGCCCAAAAAGGCCTGTCTAGTACGAATGCGCTGGCCGAAAAAGCCAAGGCCCTGTACGCCAAAGACGGCGAAATTACGCGCCGCTACCACGCAGTGGCGGGCGGCAAGTGGAACCACATGATGGACCAAACCCACATTGGCTACACCTACTGGCAGCAGCCCGAGGCCAACAAAATGCCCGAAGTAAAAACCCTGGCGAATGCCACCAGCCAGCCGACGCCTACTGCGTCGGTAGCGGCTCCCAAGGCTGGTGGTGCAGCAGCGGCCGGAGCTGGCTTTCAGGAGAGCAATGGCTACGTGAGCATAGAAGCCGAGCACTACACCAAGGCCGTAACAACTGGCCCGGTTACCTGGCAACACCTCCCCGATTTTGGCCGCACGCTGGGGGCCGTTACATCATTCCCGGTTACGGCTGCGCCCCAGGCCACGCCCGGGGGGCAGTCGCCCCACTTGGAGTACACCATTACTATGCAGCAAGCGGGGCCGGTTACGGTGCGCGCCTACTTGGCCCCCACACTTGACTTCACCAATGACCAAGGGTTGCGGTACGCCGTTTCTATTGACGATGAAACGCCGCAGGTCATCAACCTGCATACTGGCTTGAAGCCCGACAACGGGAACAGGCCCTGGGAGCAGGCCGTGGCAGAAAGCATCCTCATCAAAACCTCCCAGCATAACCTCGCTACTGCTGGCACGCATACCCTAAAGTTCTGGCGTGTGGACCCCGGCGTGGTGCTGGAAAGGCTGGTGGTAAGCCACGGTGAGTTGCCTGCCAGCTACCTCGGCCCCCCAGAAAGCCCGGCTGCGGTATCAGGCTCGACAAAGGGGAGCGTTGGGCGCCGCTAGTTACTTGCTCCAGCCTTACTTAGCTCTGCGCTGGGGTATTAGTTATCATCTGCTGATAGTTGAGCCTACAGGGGGCACCCAGCGCAGTTGTCTAGGAGTAACAACGACAGTTGCACGCCGCCACTCCGGATAAGCCGGTACAGCAGAAGAGTCTACGCGTGGGCTCAGATAGAAAGTGTACGCATACGCTGCCCTTGCGCACCAACGACGTGTTACTCTTAACGCTCCAGCCTAACTTGTAAAGCAGCACAGGCCAATATCAGGGTTGGCCTGTGCTGCTTGTGGGTTTTGAAGGGGTAGAAGATCTGCAGCCGCTGATATTGGAGCCGGAAGTAGGAGGCCTATCTTCGCTCCGGTGCGCTGCATGCGTCCGCGCTTCAGAACTCTACTTCCGCTTTGCTACTGCTGTCCATGTTACCTAAATCTATACTTCTTCTGGTTCTGCCGGCGTTTGTCGCCTGCACTCGCCCGGCCCCTACCAGTATCAGTACTGCCCACCCTGGTGCCTACTTTCCGCCCTCCGGCGATGCCTGGCAACGCCAAGCACCTGCCGTGGCGGGCTTCGATTCTGTCCGGCTTGCGGATGCGGTAGCCTTTGCCAAAACTCAGGAAACCACCCAAATGGCGCCTGATTTTTCTACCCAGGAGGAGATTTTTGGCAAGTTGCTGGGACCTATTCCCAGCAGCCGCGCCGCTACCAACGGCATCATCCTGCGCCATGGCTACATTGTAGCCGAGTGGGGCGATACTAAGCGGGCCGATCCTACCTACAGCGTAGCCAAAAGCTTCCTGTCTACCATTCTAGGCATTTCCATCGACCGGGGTAAAATCAAAAATATTCATGATCCGGTAGCTACATACGTGCAGGATGGCGGGTACGAATCAGCCCAGAACCGGCCCATAACGTGGGAGTACCACGCCCGCCAAACCAGCGAGTGGGAGGGGGAGCTGTGGGGTAAAAATGCCAACTTTATTGGCCACGAAGCCTTCGGCCGGGGCGAGCGGAAGCCCCGTGCCCTACAAGCGCCCGGCTCCTACTATGAGTACAACGACGTGCGAATCAACCGGCTGGCCCTGTCGTTGCTGCGCGTGTGGGAGCGGCCATTGCCGGAGGTGCTGAAAAAGGAAGTACTGGACCCCATTGGGGCTTCTACCTCTTGGCAGTGGGTTTCCTATCCAAACGCCATAGCTACCGTCCGCGGTAAGATGATGCCCTCGGTAAGCGGAGGTACGCGCTGGGGTGGGGGGCTCGTCATCAATGCCCGCGACGAAGCGCGTTTTGGCTACCTCATGCTGCGGCAGGGGCGGTGGGGCCGCCGCCAGGTAGTATCACCCGCTTGGATTCAGCAAGCCACAACCCCCAGCCCCGTAGGGCCCGACTACGGCTACCTCTGGTGGCTCAATACCACCCGCAAAGCCTGGCCCGATGCGCCAGCTACCAGCTATGCGGCCCTTGGCGCCGGCCAAAACACCATTTGGGTTGATCCAGAGCACGACTTGGTTATTGTGTGGCGCTGGCACAATGGCAGCCCCAACGAATTGATAAAGCGTGTGCTCGGAGCCTTGAAAGCGTAGTGCAACGCAGTTGGCTAACGGCAGTAGGTAGCTGCCCGGCACAGGGCCACAAACAGGAAACCCGGGCACTCTGCCCGGGTTTCTTGTTTGTGGCCCTGTGCAAGATTTAAGCTAGCACCTGAATAACAGCTTCGGAGAACCGCTGCATTTCCTCTAGCTGCGGGCTGCATTGTAGCAAGAACAGATCTACCCCTACGGCCTCGAAGGCAGCAATGCGCTCCGCTACCTGGTCGGGGGTGCCGGTGAGGCCTGACCGAAGGCCACGGTTCGATACCGAGTAGTCTTGCAGAGAAACCTGGTTTTCGAGCTGCGTACCGGCCAGCCACTGCTGGTAGTTCTTGTAGCCAGCCGCCGAGCCTTGCACGTTAGTAATACGCTCCAGCTCCTTTTTCACTTCCTGCTCCGTGTTGCGCACAATGGAGTAGGCGGCCACGCCAAACTTCATGGGTGGCAGTCCTAGTTTTTCCCGGCGCTGGCTCAGGTCCTGAATGCGGCGGCCAATAGCCTCCGGCTCGTCGCCGTGCATTACGTAGCCGTCGCATTGCGCTGCAATAAGGTTCTTGGCCGCTTCCGACTCGCCGCCGGCGTAAATGAACGGCCGGGGGCGCGACACGGGCTTGGGCTGCAAAATAGAGTCGGTTACTTTGTAGAACTTGCCCTCGAAGGTGAAATGATCTTGCTTCCACAGGTTGTCTACCACGTGCAGCCACTCGGCAGTGCGGGCGTAACGGTCGTCGTGCTGCTCAAAGTGCACGCCGTACTTCTTCGCCTCATCCTGCCACCACGATGATACCACGTTCAGCGACAACCGGCCGCCGCTGATGTGGTCGATGTTGGCGGCTTGCTTGGCCAGCAACGCCGGTGAGTGGAAAGTAGGCCGCACGGCCACCATCAGCTCAATCTTCTTGGTGACGGCTGCCAGGGCTGCCGCCGTGCTCCACGCATCCAGGGAAGGCGCTTCCTCACCCTTGATGTCGTTGAGATTCAACTCCGCAATGAGCGACAGGTCATAGCCCAGGTCTTCACTGCGCTGGGCCAACGTTTTTACGTAGTCCCAATCGGCGCGCATGTTCTCGTCTTCTACGTTGCGCAGCCACCCCCCAAAAACGGGCATCCAATATCCGTATCTCATACAAAAGCAACGTGTTGAGCGGCAGGATGCGAAGCCGCGTTGGTGCGAGCCAGCAGTTCCGTTTCTAGGTAGTCAACGAAGCGCGCGTAGGGGTCAAAACCGACCACGTTCACGGCGTCGGCCACGAAGTTGGAGAGGGCGTTGATGTCATAGAACAGCACGTCGCCGTTACGGTCGTCAATCAGGTATTCAATGCCACCCACGTCGATTTTAGCGGCGGCCACAATGCGCTCCACGGCCTCAATTACATCGGCTGGCGGAGTGAAGGCTTCCACCTGAATTCCCTTTTTGGGTGCCTCCGTCAGGCAGAACTCGGCCGATTGCTCCTCCGGAATCTGGCAGATTTCGGCCGGGCACAGGTTAAAGCTTTCCCCAGTGGTATACACTTTCATAGCGTATAGGAACTTGCCGTTGAGCGTTTCTACACGATGAATATTGCCGCCGCGGGGCGTCACGTACTCCTGCACTAGTGCCGTCTGGTCGATGCCCAGGTCGATCTGATTAGCTTCCACGGCCGCCTGTACGCCCTCAATGGTATCAAAGCGGATAATGCCCGCGCCGCTACCACCAATGTTTACTTTCACCACAATGGGGAATTGTAGCTGCTGGGCCGCATCGGCAATGCGCGAAGCGTGGTTTACTACAAACGACTTCGGGTACTTCAGGCCCAGTGAGGCAAACAAGGAAAGCTGCCGGGCCTTGTTGGTTTCGATGCTGGTAGCCACTGACCCATTGATGATGCGCACGCCTAGGCGCTCTAGGTGAGTAGCAAAACCAGCCGTGTGGAAAATGCCCTGCCCATGCCCGCGCAGGTAGGCCGATGAACTCATGCGGTTCACTACCAGCGAGTAGCGGCTTTCCGTTTCCGAAGGATCGTAGAGGTGATGGGCGGCGTCAATTTTCTCGTAGGGCAGGCCCCGACGGTCTAACTCGGCAAACAGCGGCTTAAACCACTCGGGGTGCTCATAGTAAATGCCAATAGGCTTCAATTGCTGTGACATGTGCAAGAGAGGAAAGAAATGAAGTAATTCAGACAGGCAAGGTGCGGTATAAGCAACCTCGTTTTGTAAGCGGGCGAGGCAGTACGCCACGCCGCACGGCGGGAAGTGCCGGAGTGCCGCGCCGCACAGCCCCGGGCGCTACTAGCAGGTGGCTAGCGTGGCCCGCAGGGCAAAGCACAAGTGGCACCCACAAAGCCGATAGTATTATCGGCGGGGGCGAAAGAGAAGGCAGGGATGAAAGTGAACTAGCACCAACAACAGGCTGCTACCGGAAGCCAACACGCCGACGAACTGCGCACAAGGCAACAGGACCCACGGAGAGCAGAAGAGGCAAAACGGAGAGCAGCGAAGGTGTTGGCTAAAGCCACGGCTTGTTGTTTTTATATGGTCAGGACTTGGCACCGTTTCAGATACTCTGAGGGTTGCCGGCGTTTCGTAGAGCCTGTCTCTCCACGCCTCTGTATAAAAACAATCCTTTGGTCAGAAAGAATTGATACTGCAAAGGTATAGCAGCATTACCCACAAAGCCAAGAGTTACTAAATGGCTAGCAGACTAAGGCCTTGCCTTACTGAGCAGCCACCTTCTCTACATGCCTCGTGCAGAGCTTGTACACAGACAATTACGATGCGGTATAGGGTGAAGTGTGTAATATATAATCAATTGAATATCAAAAAATTACACAATGCGCTTGTGGTCGAGCTGCTAGCGTATCCGTATACAGTATGGTGCCCCGTCAGAGCGGCATCTCTATTCCTGTTCATTCATCCACGCCTTCTTTTCCATGAAATTCCATCAGCTTTTATTCGCCGCTACCTTCGTACTAAGCGCCGCTACGGCTACGCAAGCCCAGACTACTCCCACCTCTACTCAGTACGGTGGAGCCGTCAACCAGACTCGTGTACCACCCGTGAATCCCGCTAACCCGGCCACCAACCCCGGCACCATCGACCAGCGGACTCCAACTACCGCGTCGCCCACGCAATCAGGTGTGATGGGTACTATTGACCAAAATCCGGCTACGGTGCCCATGCGCACTACCCCTGTAGAAAACGAGCGGAGTATACGCTTGGAAACACCTGCTACTGCTCCTGGTACGCGCCGCACTACCACACCACAGGGGACCTTGCGCCGCACCACGCCTGCTACCAATACTACTACGCCTCGACCATAGCACGTAACGCTAACAAACAGAAAAAGGCCCCGTACTGATAGTGCGGGGCCTTTTTCTGTAGTAAGAAGTAAGTTATTGCGCTTCTTCAAGTTGGCCTCCAGCCCGAAGTAGCGAATCGGCTAGTGCCGTGAGAGAAGCGCGCAACTCGCTAGGGGCGCTGGCTGCCGCTTGGGAGGTTTGGCTACCGAGCATGCTGAGCGAAGCGCCAATAGCACGAGCATCCATTCCGGCGGAGCCCATGCTAAGCAAAGACTCCAGGTTGCCTAGTTCGCGGCTGATGTCTTGCAAGGCAGGCTCGCCACTTTGCAGCAATTCTTGCTTCCAGGTTCCGGCATTTTCAATGGCGGTGCTGAGCGGAATGCTGGTCAGGCCGTTTTGGAGTGCGTGCGTTGTTGTGGTAAGAAGGTCGGTAGTAGCCATGAGGGAGGAGAAAAAGGTAGGGTGGTGATAGAAGGTAGGGCAGCGTTATTCGGTGGTGGCCCCAGCCAGAATGGCAATGCGTCCTACGTCGCGCAGGATGCCACAAGCCCGCTGCGCACTGGCTTCCTTGTCTTTTATTTCCAGCATGATGTCTACGTCCAGGTCGCCCACATCCACCAAGAAATTGCGGAACAAATCCTCTTCAAGAGTAGCGGTATGCTTGCCTTTTCGCTCGCCCAGCGCTTGGGAGCTATAGTCCATCATCATCACGCCGTCGCGTTCAGGGTGCCAGGTAGCAGCCGCTAGGCGCAGTGCTTCCATCATCGGCTCCCCGTGGTTAAGGCACTCGTGGTGAAAATTGTCGAAGAGGATAGGAATACCCACGGCCGCGTGCACCCGCAGGCAATCTTGCAGGCTAAACAGCCGGTCGTCGTTTTCGATAACTAGGCGGGCCGTTACGGCCGCAGGCAGGCGGCGGTACGTATCGATAAAGCGCGATATGGCCAGCTCCCGGTCCCCGTAGAGGCCCCCCACGTGAATCTGAAGCTTGTGGGTGCTATCGAGGCCCATCAGGTCCAGCATCGAGCCCTGGTACACCAGTTCTTGAATGCTACGCTCCACAATGCCCGCGTCGGGGGAGTTCAGAA
Source organism: Hymenobacter mucosus (assembly GCF_900188255.1). Classification (GTDB taxonomy): domain Bacteria; phylum Bacteroidota; class Bacteroidia; order Cytophagales; family Hymenobacteraceae; genus Hymenobacter; species Hymenobacter mucosus. The sequence goes on from NZ_FZNS01000005.1 coordinate 58,556, forward strand.
CCACAAACTGGTCGGGGTGGAAAGACACGCGCATGTGGTGGGCTTTGATGTAGTCGCCTACTGCCCGGAATTCGTCGGCAAAGCGTGTCTGCCACGGAAACACATTGACGGGGTGGGAGCCAAAGGGAACTATGCCCGACCCAATGCGGAAGAAGAGCAGGCCCTGAGCCACGTTGAACTGCAAAATGCGCAGTAAGCAGCCTAGGTTATTGGCTACGGCCAGCTCTACTCGTTCATCCGAGTACGAAGCCAACCGGAAAGTGCTGGTAGCGGTGCAGTCCAAGGACTCATTCACGCAAGGATATCCGATTCTCATACCCTGACTTACGAGAGAACGAGTGAAAGGATAAACCCAGGACTAGATGTAGTAGTGCTTTGCCGGATACGCGCGTGTACTCACGCGGTAGGCATACTAGTACAGAACTCAACAGGGCTGCTTTTTACTCCTCATACCCGCGGTTGTCCTTGAAGTTTTTGTTGTACTTCAGCCGAGCTTTGCGGGCCCGTTCGGCGGCTTCTTCGGCCCTGATTTCTTCCATCTTCCGGCGCTGCTTGCCTTCGCGCGAGAATTGCTCATACAGCAGACTCACGGGGCTAGCGAGGCTAGGAGTAGGAGCCTTGGGCGCAGCCGAATCGACGGGGAATAAGGGCTTGGGGGCCGGTGGGCGCTTCACGGCGCTGGTGGGTGCGGTGCTAGGCCGCTTGATATTGCGTAAGGCCCGGTTGATGGTAGCCCGGTCGGGGCGGCCTTCCTGCACGCGCACCTCACCCAGCCGGATGGTATCTTGCTGGAGCTTGATCTGCACGATAAACTGCGACAGTCCCGTGCCCCCCAAAGGCATCCGTTGGGCCTTAAAGCCCACAGCCCGGAAAATAAGCGTGTCGGTATTGTTGGCTGAGATGCTAAAGTCGCCCTCATTGTTGGCTACTACCCCGCGGCTGGTGCGCTGAATTACCACCGAGGCGCCTGGAATAGGCTTGCGGGTGCTGGCATCCGACACCGAGCCGGTAACGCGTACCTGCGCCGCTGCGGTCCCGGCACACAGTACCAGCACAAACAAGACAAACCAACGGGGCAACAAAAAATCAGGCAAGCGAAACATCATGAGCGTAACAAACTAACGCACTTAAGTTGGGAAAAGTCGCGCAAACCTTTCGGGGGCCGCATTGAATCGACGGATTAACGCAAAAGGGAGACAAAAAAAGCCCGCATCGTTGCAGATGCGGGCTATTTCAGAAGCTACAAAGTGGGTATAAGCACGCTGCTTACTTAATTACCGATTTTTCGCCGTCAGCGGGCTTGGCCTTCATGGTGCCATCATCGGCATCGAGCTTGGCTTTATTGCCCTCAGCATCTTTGATTTTCACGTCGCCGTCGCGCTTAATTTTCATCTTACCGCCATCGGCGCTGCCTTGCATGCCGGAGCTCATGCTGCTACCCGCCGAGCTGCTCATGGTTGAGTTGCCGGTGCCGGATGAGTCCATGCTCATATCAGAAGACGAAGCCGACATGGCATCATCGTCCATATACCGGTCGTCCATGTATTCCGTCCGGCTCGATTCGTAGGCGGAGTACTGGGTAGGGTCGGTAAAGATAGACTTGAACTCCGTGTCGGAACTGGCGTACGCATCGCGCATGGCCGCCGCCCTACCCGCCGTATCACTAGCATACTGCTGCTGCAACTCGCCCAGGCGTTTGCCCCGGTTGATGTAGGCCGTGCGTACTTTTTCGCGGGTAGCCTCGTCAAACTTCATCTTGGCGGCCATATCGGCGGCCATGCGGTCGGCGCGGCGCTGAATAGCATCATCAGAGTACGACGTGGACGTGGTAGTCGTGGTAGTAGTAGTCGCAGCGCCGTCGGTAGTAGCGGTATCCGCTGTTTTGTCTTGTGAGCAAGATGCCATCGTGAGGCCCACGGCGCACGAGAGCAGGAACAAGGTCTTTTTCATGATAATCGGAGGTTGAGAGAGGGTGGAGGGAGAGAGAATAATGGCAGCTATACGCTTCAGCTATATAGCTGGTTACCTACCGATAACCTCATTCAATAAAAAGGCCACCTGTTACTAGCAGGTGGCCTTTTAGAGGTTGTTAATACGCGTTTACGGCTAGGCTCGGCGTAGTTCCAGTACCGTTATTTCGGGCAAGAAACCTACCCGGCCATGGTAGCCGATAAAGCCCAGTCCAGCATTTACATATAAGTACTGTTTGCCGCGTTGGTATAGGCCTGCCCACTGCTTATAGGCGTATTGCACGGGGCTCCATTTCAGGAAGGGCAGGTTCACCCCGAACTGCATACCGTGGGTGTGGCCCGAAAGCGTGAGGTCAATATCGGGGTACTCATGCACCTGACCATCCCAGTGAGAGGGGTCGTGGGAAAGCAGGATCTTGAAGGGCACCGTGGGGTCGGCGGCGGCGTGGGCCTTGTCTAGCTTGCCGTACTGCGCGAAACCCCGAGCACCCCAGTTCTGCACGCCCAGAATGCTGATTTTTTCGCCGTTGCGCTCAAGCGTGCGGGCTTCATCCAGCAGCAGTTCCCAGCCTATTTTAGCGTGGTTTTGCTTGATGCGAGCCAAGTTAGCTTGCTTGGCCGCCAGTCCGCCTTCTTCCATCCAGTTCACATAGTCGGCATAGTCGTGGTTGCCGAGGATGGAGTAGATAGGGTTTTGGGACTTGATGCCCGCCAGGGTGTCAATGTGTTCTTCTACCTCCGTAGCATAGTTGTTCACCAAGTCGCCGGTCATGAACACCAGGTCGGCGTTCTGCTCGTTGATGATTTTTACGGCCCGCTGTAGGGGCTCTTTGGAGTGAAACGAGCCGGTATGCAGATCAGAAATCTGTAGCACCTTGAAGCCATCAAACGAAGCGGGCAGGTTGGGGAAGCGCAGCGTTACGCGCTTCACAGTGTAATCGGTGCCGCCCTTAGCCATACCCCAAATTAGGGACACAAATGGAATGGCACCTAACACCAACGCCAGCTTGCTTACAAACTCGCTACGCGAAATGGCGGGCCCAGTGCCCGGCGTGGTACTGCGCGAACCAGCCTGAAAAGCCCAGCGTGCTACCCGCACTACATCCTCCAGCAGCAGCGGAATGATGATGACAATCTTGGCGGCAATCATAGCCAGCAGCACACCCCCCAAGTACGACTTAAAGGAAGGGTGCTCGTGCCGGTTGCGCAGGGCCCAGAAGCCCATTACCCACACCACCACCGTTACAACCCAGTACAAAACCGAAAAGAGGCGCCGGGTGCCGGGCGCTGCGTGTTGCAGGGCCGTGCGCACTGCTTGGAAGCCGTACCATTCGCCCACGGCCACCAGCGCAAAAAAGATAAAAGGAAAGACAGTTCTTGACATACGTTGAAGGCAAACCCGCGCGGTGAAAATTGGTTTGGTGCAGCTTGCCGCTGCGGCAGACGCGGATGCGGAGTTTTTGCTTTAAATTCCGGGCGTTACAACAACGGTGCCCCATGCAAGAGTTTGACAATCTGACTGAAAATCTATCCGACGATACTATTCCCCCAGTACCCGCTGCTTACCAAACGCCCCCATCTTTTAGCATCAAGAGCTGGGCCGAAGAGGACCGCCCCCGGGAGAAGCTGATGCAAAAGGGCCGGGCTGCCCTTTCCGATGCGGAGCTACTGGCCATTCTGTTGGGATCGGGCACGGCCAAGCTGTCGGCGGTGGATGTGGCCAAGCTAGTGCTGAAAGCGGCCGGCAACGACCTGAACGCCCTAGCGCGCTTCTCTCTGAAAGAGCTGATGCGCCAAAAAGGCATTGGCGAGGCCAAGGCCATTACCATTATGGCGGCTTTGGAGCTAGGGCGCCGCCGTAAGGAGGCCGACGCGGCGGCGCGCACTACCATCACCAGCTCCCGCGACATCTATTACCTAATTCGGCCCCACTTGCAAGACCTACCCCACGAAGAGTTTTGGGTAATCCTGCTGAATCGGGCCAACGTAGTGATGCGTAGCGTGAGCATCAGCCGGGGCGGGGTAGCTGGTACCGTGGCCGACCCGAAGCTGATTTTTAAGGAGGCTCTGGAGCAACTAGCTTCGTCTATTATCTTGGTACACAACCACCCCAGCGGCAACCGCAACCCCTCCGCCGCCGACATTGGCCTCACGCGCAAGCTTAAGGAAGGCGGTCTGCTGCTCGATCTGCCGGTGCTCGACCACCTGATTTATACCGACCACGGCTATTTCAGCTTTGCCGATGAGGGGCTGCTGTAACGCACTGGCCGCAGAAGGGGCGTACCAGGACAGTTAGGCGCAACGCCTGGCAACTACCAACTCCGCTGGTACCTTTGCGGCCATGCGCATCAACCCCAAATTGTTTATCGGCCTTGGGCTGCTTCTGGTTATTGGCTACTTCCTGCAAGAACTGGTGTTTGGCTCTGATCAATACGCGGCTCGCCTAACAAAAGAGCGCCAAACGAAGGACGACAGTTTCCGGCGGGTGCAGGGCTCTCCGCTTAGCCAAGACCAGCGCCAAACGTTCGACAGCCTTAAGTACTTTTCCCCCAACAAAGACTACCGCCTCGATGCGCAGCTAGAAGCGTTTACGCAGCGCGATACAGTGTCCATGGCCCTTACTGATGGCAAAGCGGAAAAGTACCTGCGTTGGGGCAAGGCCGCCTTCATCCTCAACAAGCAGGAGTATAAGCTGACCTTGTTTCTGAAAGCCGACGGGAAGGACTCAACGCTGTTTATTCCGTTCACCGACCGCACCAATGGCTTTGCTACCTACGGCGGCGGGCGCTACCTCGATGCCGCTCTGCCCGCGGCCGAGGACACGGAAATAACCCTCGATTTCAACCAGGCCTATAATCCTTACTGCGCCTACAACAACACCTTTGCCTGCCCCGTACCTCCCGCCGACAACCGCTTGGCCGTGGAAATAAAGGCCGGTGAAATGTCATTTCATGACTAGCTCTGCCCCGCCCAAGGCGTGCACCTACTATGGGTAGCACCTTTCGGGCCGCTGGGCAAATCCCTACCTTTGCCGGACTGATCAGTACCAACTGGCCGGCAGGAGGGGTTTCCTCATTTCTGAAACCCGCCCTTCCCTCGCCCCGGCGGGCTACTACCAACTGATAACCAAGCAATGAAAATATCCCTCGACTGGCTCCGTACGCTCATTCCCACCGACAAACCCGCCGAAGAAATCGGTCAGCTACTCACTGGCTCCGGGCTAGAAGTAGAGGGAATTGAGGAGCTGGAAAGTATCCCTGGCGGCCTGCGGGGCGTAGTGTTGGGCACGGTGCTCACCTGCGAGAAGCACCCCGATGCCGACAAGCTAAGCCTAACCACCGTGGATGTGGGCGACGCAACGCCCCGCCAAATTGTGTGCGGTGCTGCCAACGTGCGGGCCGGTTTGCGCGTGGTAGTGGCCCTAGAGGGTGCCACGCTTTATCCGGCCCAGGGTGAGCCGTTTAAAATTAAGAAGTCTAAAATCCGTGGGGCGGCTTCTGAGGGCATGATTTGCGCCGAGGACGAAATTGGTCTGGGCACGTCTCATGCGGGCATTATGGAGCTGGAAACCGAGCTGCCCAATGGTACCCCCGCCGCCGACTACTTTGGCCTGGGTTCGGATTCGGTATTTGAAATTGGCCTGACGCCGAACCGGGCCGATGCTGCCTCCCACTACGGGGTAGCACGGGAGTTGCGCGCCCTGCTGCGCCAGCCCTGCCACCTGCCCGATGTAAGCCAGTTTCACGCTCCCAGCGAGGCTGCCCACAACATCGGCGTACTGGTGGAGGATGCCGCCGCTGCTCCGCGCTACGCTGGCCTGCTACTCGAAAACGTGCAGGTAGGCCCGTCGCCGGAGTGGTTGCAGCGCCGCTTGCGTAGCATTGGCCTTTCGCCCATCAACAACGTGGTGGACGTCACCAACTTCGTGCTACACGAGCTGGGCCAGCCCCTGCACGCCTTTGATGCCAACCAAATTATGGGCGGGCAGATTCGGGTGAAGCGCGCCGCTGAAGGCGAGAAATTTGTGACCCTAGATGGGGCGGAGCGCACTCTGAAAGGCGAGGATTTAGTTATTGCCGATGCCAACGGCACTCCCATAGCCCTGGCCGGGGTGTTTGGCGGCAAAACTTCCGGCGTATCGGAGGCTACTACTCGCGTGTTCCTGGAGAGTGCCTACTTCAACCCCGCGGTGGTGCGCAAAACCAGCCAAACGCACCAGCTTAAAACCGACGCTTCTTTTCGCTTCGAGCGGGGCACTGATCCGCACATGGTGCTAGTGGCCCTGAAGCGGGCAGCTTTGCTGCTCCAAGAAGTAGCGGGCGCCACCATTGTAGCACCAGTAGTTGATGCGTACCCCACTTACATCGGGCACGCTACGGTGCGCCTGCGCCTGCCGCGGGTAGAGAAGCTGGTGGGCCAGTACATCGCGCCGGAGCGCATTCGTCAAATCCTGACCGACCTCGACATCCTGATTGCAGAGGAAAGCCAGGACGAGGCCGGCCACACCGAGTGGATTCTGTCGGTGCCGCCGCACAAGGTAGACGTGACCCGCGAAGCCGACGTGATTGAAGAAATTCTGCGTATCTACGGGTATAACCACGTCGCCCTGCGCCCCCACAATGCGGCGTCCTTCCTGGCCAAGTTCCCGAACCCCGACCCCGAAATCATTCGCCAGAACACGGCGCGCTTGCTGAGCGGGCAGGGCTTTTCGGAAATTATCACCAACTCACTTACCAACTCGGCTTACTTCGAGAAAGGTGAGGAGCGAGATGAGACGCTGGTGCACATCTTGAACTACAACAGCGCCGAGCTGAACGTGATGCGCCCCACGGTGCTGCATAGCGGCCTGGAAGTGATTCGGCACAACGTAAACCGTCGCCAGCGCGACCTGAAACTATACGAGTTCGGCAAAACCTACCACTTCGTAGGAGGGCAGTACCAAGAGAAAAACAAGCTTGTCATTTACCTCACCGGCAATGCCGCCGCCGAATCGTGGCAGCAGAAGTCGGAGAAAGCCACCTTCCACCAGCTGGCGAGTGCCGTGCAGCAAGTGCTGGCTTCCTTAGGCTTCTCCGCGCCTACCTCGCAGGCAGTGCAGCATCCGTACTTGGCCGGCGGCCTTACACTGTTGGCCCAAAACCAGCCCGTAGCGCATCTGGGTGCCGTATCGGGTCCGGTGCTCAAGCGCCTTGATGTGAACCAGCCCGTGTGGTACGCTGAGCTGGACTGGGATTGGCTGACCAAGAAATACAAGAACAGCTTGGTGGCCCGTGAGCTACCCAAGTTCCCGGAAGTGCGCCGCGACCTATCCCTGGTAGTTGATAAAACCGTAACCTTCGACCAGCTTCAGCAAATTGCCCGCCGCACGGAGAAAAAGCTCTTGCAGCAGGTAAACGTGTTTGATATATACGAGGGCGAGAACCTGGGGACCGACAAGAAATCTTACTCCGTAAGCTTCTTCCTCCAGGACCCTACCCAAACCCTAACTGACCAAGCCATTGACGGCGTAATGCAGCGTCTGATTCAGCAGTTTGAGAAGCAGGCTGGCGCTCTTATTCGGAAGTAATTTTCTGACTACAGAATGTGTTGAGTTTCTTAGTATAAGTCAATAGAAACCAGTTTATTTACCCGTCCTCTCCTGCAGATGACGGGTATTTTTTTAATCCAATTACTACGTGTTTATGTCTCCTCGCTATTTCCTGGGCCTACTAGGCCTGGTGCTGATGGTTGCCCCCGCCATAGCTCAGCAAAAACCAACCAAAGCTCCCATTGCTAAAACTGCCCCTACCTCTTCGTCGGGCACCCGGCTGGTGGAGAAAGTGACCCGCAAGGGCAATGAACTGGTGATTCCGTACGAGAAATACGTGCTGCCCAACGGCCTCACCCTCATTGTCACGGAAGACCACTCCGACCCCTTGGTGCACGTAGACGTGACCTATCACGTAGGCTCGGCGCGGGAGCAAGTCGGCAAGTCGGGCTTCGCGCACTTCTTTGAGCACATGATGTTTCAGGGCTCCGACCACGTGGGCGACGAGCAGCACTTCAAGCTGGTAACGGCGGCTGGCGGCAACCTAAATGGTAGTACCAACCAGGACCGCACCAACTACTTCGAGACGCTGCCTAGCAACCAACTGGAAACAGCTTTATGGCTGGAAGCCGACCGCATGGGCTTTTTGCTGGATGCCGTAACGCAACCAAAATTTGAAAATCAGCGCTCCACCGTGAAAAACGAACGGGGCCAGAACGTTGACAACCGCCCGTATGGTCGTGCTTATGAGATAGTGGGCCGCACCATGTTTCCCTACGGCCATCCATACTCCTGGCCAGTCATTGGCTACCTCGAAGACTTGGACCGGTCGGACGTAAATGACCTCAAAAACTTCTTTCTGCGCTGGTACGGCCCCAACAATGCAACTCTGACCATTGCGGGTGATGTGCAGCCAGCCCAAGCAGTGCGCTTGGCCGAGAAATACTTCGGCCCCATTAGCAAGGGGCCGGCCGTGCGCAACGTCAAGCTGCCTGCTCCGGTGCTTGGCCAGAACCGCTACGTGAGCTACGAGGATAACATTACCCAGCCGATGCTAATGCTATCCATGCCTACGGTGCCAGTATACCACCCCGATGAAGTGGCGCTAGACGCAGTAGCCGACCTGCTTGGGGGCGACAAAAACAGCTTGCTTTACAAGAATCTGGTGAAAAATCAGCTGGCGCCAGAAGCGTACAGCTATCAGAGCAACTCTGAGTTAGCTGGTGAGTTCGTAATTGGGGTAATGGCTTTTGAAGGGCAGCGCCTAGACAGTGCCGAAGCACGAGTACGCCGCACCCTGGCCGAGTTCGAAAAGAAAGGAATTGCCGCGGCCGATTTGGAGCGCTACAAAACCCAGGCTGAGGTTAATCTGATTAACAGCCTGAGTAGCGTAGGGGCCAAAGCCAGCCGCCTGGCTCAGTTCCAAACCCTAACAGGCAATGCTAACCTGTTGCCCGTGCAGCTTCAGCGCTTACGGGCCCTTACTCCAGCTTCGGTGCAAGCAGCTTACAACAAGTACCTGCGGGGCAAACCGGCCGTTATCCTGAGTGTAGTGCCGAAAGGTAAGCCCGAATTGGCAGCCCGTACCGACAACTTCACCATTGACAAAGCGGGCTATAAGGCACCAGCCGACGAATACGCGGGGCTAAAGTACGCGAAGGCCAAGGATAGCTTCGACCGGGGCAAGCAACCTACATCTGGCGCCAATCCCGTGTTAAAGGTGCCGGCCTACTGGCAACAGGAAATGCCGAACGGCCTGCGGGTTATCGGAACCCGCAACGATGAGGTGCCTACTATTACTATGCTGCTCACCATCCAGGGTGGGCAGCGGCTCCTTCAAGCGCACCCAGACAAAGTAGGTCTGGCCGAAATGACGGCCAAAATGGTCAGTGAAAGCTCGCAGAAGTATACCACCGAGGAGCTAGACGCCAAACTAAAGGCGCTGGGTAGCAGCATGTATATCTCGGCCGGCGACGATGACATCAAGGTGTACGTACAAAGCCTGACAAAAAACCTCGACCCTACCCTGGCACTAGTGGAGGAACGCTTATTGCATCCCCGCTTCGACCCCAAAGACTTTGAGCGCCTAAAAAAGCAGCAGCTGGCAATGGTAAATGACTTCCAGAGCCAAGCGCGTGTTGTGGCAGACTTGGTATTCAATGGCCTGGCCTACGGCCCCGGAAACGTAACTGGCCTTGCCGTATCGGGTACGCCGGCCAGTGTCGCCGCCATTACGCTCGATGATGTAAAGCAGTTTTATCAGCAAAGCTTCGCCCCCAATGTGAGCCACCTGACCCTGGTAGGTGACGTGACCCAGCAGCAGGTGCTCCCGAAACTGGGCTTTCTACAGGCATGGCCGCGCCATGAGGTGCCCGCATTAGTAGCAGCACCAGCTGCTGCCCAACCCGATAAAACTAAGCTCTACTTTGTGGCGAAAGAGAATGCGCCCCAATCAGAAATTCGGATTGGCTACCTTACCTCCCTGCCCTATGATGCCACGGGTGACTACTACCGCGCCACTCTGGCCAACTACCTGCTGGGTGGAGCTTTCAATTCCCGCGTCAATCTGAACCTGCGGGAAGACAAGGGCTACACCTACGGCGCCTTCACTGACTTCAGTAGCACCCGTTATGCTGCGCCTTTCACGGCCCAGGCCGGCGTGCGCGCTGATGCCACCGCCGCTTCAGTACGGGAAATGATGAAGGAGTTGACCAACTACCGCAACGGTATTTCCGCCGACGAGCTACAGTTCCTGCAAGCCTCGGTAGGCCAAAGTGAGGCGTTGAAGTACGAAACCGGTGGCCAGAAAGCCCAGTTTTTAAGCCGGATGTTGGAGTACAACCTCAAGCCGGATTACGTAGATCAGCAGGCCACCATCCTGCGTCAGCTCACCGTTGCCGATGTGCAAGCTGCGGCCCAGAAAAACCTGCCCGTTGACAATATGTACATCGTGGTAGTAGGCGACCGGAAGTACCTGCCGGAGCTACAGCAGCTCGGCTACGAAGTAGTAGAAACCAGCTTTGCCAACAATGTGGTGGCCACGACTACGGCCACTACCGCTAGCCCGGCGCCAGCCGCCCTGCCAGAAGGCAAACTGAAAGTTGAGGATACGGAAGGACGGAAAATGAAGGTAAAGCGTAAGTCAGGCAAGTAAGAAAACGGGGATAGTACTGAACACTCTCTTTGGGTTCGGCGTTTTCTTGCGGGAACAGCCAAATCCGAGGAGAGTGTTTGTGCGGTTGAGGTTTGTTACCTTCACCAAAAAAATCTCTTCACCCGCATGGCCTCTTCTCAGCAGCTTGCTCAACTTGACCGCCTAGAGCGGCAGGTAACCACCTTAGTGGCTGCCTATCAGCAGTTGCGCGAAGAACTGGCCGATTCGCAAACCACCATTCAGCAGCTCCGGGCCGATGTGCGCGACCGGGAGCGGCAGTTGAAGGATTTCCAGAATCAGGAGAATATCACTAAACTTGTCAATACCATAGCAGGAGAACCTGCCAATGTCAACGAGCTGAAACTTCGCCTTAACGAATACATCCGCGAAATAGATAAGTGCCTTGCCTATTTGAGGGAGTAACGACCACCCAAACCCACCGCCCACTGGCTACTGATGTCTGAGCTGTCCATTAAAATCCGCGTTGCTGACCGGGACTACCCTATGCGGGTAAGCCCCCAGGACGAAGAGCGCCTGCGCCTCGCGGGCCGGCTGCTCAATGAGCGGCTAAAGGAATTCCGAGACCAGTATGGCATTCAAGACAAGCAGGACCTGCTGGCCATGATTGCGCTATCGACAATGGCTGACCGCCTGAAGGTCAGCAAAGAAAAGGACGGGACCGATGCGGCCCTCACGGAGCGCCTCGCGCGCCTGGATGAGGTGTTATCGGGAGTGGTGCTGGGCTAACCCAAACGAGGGGTAGCGCCGGCGCGAAGTGGAAGCCTGTAGCGGGGCAGGGCAGTCGGCCCCGCCCACTGCCCGGCCTTGGATTGTGTTTTCATGCTGTGGGTTACCCTTTCTTAAACCCCATAGCTCATGTCCACCTCTCTTTATATTGCCCTAGCCGCCGTGCTGGCCCTCGTGGTCGGCGTCGTGGTAGGGCGCCTGCTGGCCGGAAAGGCCCGGCAGGACCACGAAGCCGATGCCAAGGCCCGCGCTCAGCAGCTACTTGCTGATGCCGAACTGCAGGCTACTCGCACCCGCGACGAGCGGATTCAGCAGTCAAAGGATAAATTCCGCACCCTCAAGCAAGAGTTTGAGCAGGAAAGCCGCCGCCAGAAGCAGGCCCTCGATCAGGAACTGACGGAGCGCCGCGCCGCCGTTGTGGAGCAGGAACAGAGCATTAAACAGCTCACGCTTACAACCCAAAAGCAGCTGGAGCAAATTCAGCGCAAGGAAAAAGAACTAGAAGCTACCCGCGAGCGGATAGAAACTCAGGCCCAGCAGCAGCGCGAGAAGCTGGATGCCCAAGAAGAAAAGCGCCGCACAGTGCTGGAAAACCAACTGGCCAAGCTAGAGCAGCGCGAGCAGGAGGTAGAGCAGGAACTGGAAGAACGCGGCCAGGAGCTGAGCTCTAAGCTCCAGCAGGTGACGGCCCAGCTTGAAAGCATTTCGGGTCTTACGGCTGCCGAAGCCCGCGAGCAACTAGTAGAGTCGCTCAAGAATGAGGCGCAGATTCAGGCGTCTTCCTACATTAAGGACGTAGTAGCTCAGGCCAAGCTATCGGCCACTAAGGATGCTAAGAAAGTAGTGCTGGAAACCATTCAGCGCACCGCCGCCGAACACGCCATTGAGAACTGCGTGTCGGTGTTCAACATCGAATCAGACGACGTTAAGGGCAAAATTATCGGCCGGGAAGGACGCAACATCCGGGCCTTAGAAGCTGCCACTGGCGTTGAGATTATAGTAGACGATACTCCCGAAGCCATCATCATCTCTGGCTTCGACCCCGTGCGCCGGGAGGTAGCCCGTTTGAGCTTACACTTGCTGGTGAAAGACGGCCGTATTCACCCGGCCCGCATTGAGGAGATTGTGGCCAAAACCCGCAAGAACATTGACGAAGAAATCGTCGAAATTGGGGAGAAGACCATCATTGATCTGGGCATCCATGGCTTGCACCCCGAGCTTATCAAGATGGTAGGACGGATGCGCTTCCGTTCTTCCTATGGTCAAAACCTATTACAGCACAGCCGTGAGGTAGCCAACCTTTGCGCTACCATGGCGGCCGAGTTGGGTCTGAACGTGAAGCACGCCAAGCGGGCAGGCCTCCTGCATGATATTGGCAAGGTAAGCACGGAGGAACCTGAACTGCCCCATGCCATCCTGGGCATGGAGATGGCCAAGAAATACAAGGAACACCCCGACGTGGTAAATGCTATTGGCGCCCACCACGACGAGATTGAAATGACGGCCATGATTTCGCCCCTGGTGCAGGCCTGCGACGCCATTTCTGGCTCGCGCCCCGGTGCCCGCCGCGAGATGATGGAGAGCTACATCAAGCGGCTTAAGCAGCTAGAGGAAACTGCTAATGGCTTCAAAGGCGTGAATCAATGCTTTGCTATTCAGGCTGGCCGGGAGCTGCGCGTGATGGTAGACGCAGAGAACGTAACTGACGAGCGGGCCCAGGAACTGAGCTACGAGATTTCTCAGAAAATTGAGAAGGAAATGCAGTACCCAGGTCAGATCAAAATCACCGTTATCCGCGAAATGCGCGCTGTCGCTTACGCCAAATAACACGCCAGCAACTGCTGATTTCCCAAATACAAGAACTGCCCCCGTCGCCTAGGCTGCGGGGGCAGTTCTTGTATGTAGTAAAGTCCAGCGAGCCAGGAGTAGTCGGAGTAGAAAGAGCTTTACAGGTGCAGCCTTTCGCTTAGTAGTAATTGCGGTAGGGGCGGTTTAGCTGGGCTTTTCAAGCTTAGCAAATAGGTTATTTAAAGCTTCGGCCCAGGTAGGGTGCGCAAATACGGTATTCTGTAAGTCGTCGCAGGTTAAGCCACCCGCCATGGCTAGCTGAATCATGGACATGATTTCGCCACCTTGTTCACAGAAAATGGCAGCTCCCAGCAAGCGGTTGCGTTGGTCTACCAGCACTTTCATAAGGCCGGTGGTGTGGCCCGTTTCCCGCGCCCGCCCCACGTACTGCACCGGCATCACTGCCACCCGGTAGTCTACTTTTTCTTCCTGCGCCTGCTTTTCCGACAAGCCAATACGGCCTAGTTGAGGCTGAGTAAATACTACGTAGGGGAGAGGCCGGGCCTTGGCGGAGCGGCGGCGGCTGTGCAAAATAGAGTCGCGCACGACGCGGTAATCGTCGTAGCTGATGTGCGTGAACTGAGGGCCGGGGTGCACATCGCCGAGGGCGTATACGCCCCGCACGTTGGTTTGCAGACGCTCGTTTACCAAGATATAACCTTTCTCATCGATTTTGATGCCGGCAGCTTCCAAACCAAGATCATCGGTGTTGGGCTCCCGACCAGTGGCTACCAGCAGGTGGGAGCCGCGCAGGCGCCGCTCTCCGGTGCTTGTATGGGCCGTGAGGGTATAAATGCCATCGGCATTGCGCGATACTCGGCGTACCTCCGCGCCCAACACAAACTCCACTCCATCCGACTCCAATTGTTCTTGCATGGCCGCGCATACGTCATCGTCTTCGCGCTCCAGCAACTGTTCTGATGTTTCGATGATAGTAACCCGGCTCCCAAAGCGACGGAACATTTGGCTGAATTCCAACCCAATGTATCCGCCCCCCAAGATGATGAGGTGCTCGGGTATTTCTTTCTGGTCGAGCAGGTCGTTGGTGGTCAAAAAGCCACTTTCCGCCAAGCCTTCAATAGATGGAATACTTGGCCTAGTACCAGTGTTGATAAAGATAAGCGGAGCCGTTAGTTGCTGGGCGCTGCCGTCAGATAAGTCAACGCGAAGCGTACGCGCCCCAGTGAAGGTGGCATGACCGTGTAGTACTGTAATGTTGGTGGCTTCCCGGGTGAGGTTCTTCTCCACTCCGGCCCGCATTTCCTCAATGATGCGGTCCTTACGGCCCACCACAGCTTTAAAGTCGATTTCGAGACCCTTGGTTTTGATGCCGTACTCGGGCGCGGTGGTGATGTGGTGAATTCGCTCGGCAGAGGCTAGTAGGGCTTTGGTAGGAGAGCAACCATAGTTGATACAAGAGCCGCCCAGTAGGTACTTTTCTATCACTGCTACCTTGCGGCCCGCTTTCGAAAGAGCAGTAGCTAGCGGGTTGCCGGCTTGGCCAGAGCCAATAATTAGTGCATCGTAGCGGGAAGTAGGCATAAAAAGCGGAACTTGAGGGCAACAGGTTTACGGAACATAATGGTTGCGAAGCTGAACCATACTGTACTGCTATACGGCCTCGTCCCGTCTGCGGCTATGCAACGAAAGAACGGGATTGTCGTTCTGCCCCAAAATTCCCCTATCTCCCAGCATGATTTCTGTTCGTTTCTTACGATTACTCTTACTAGTAGGTCTCGTGGGCCTGCTGGGTAGCTGCTCTTCACTCTACTTTCCGCCACCCCCGCAAGTGCCGCTGCTCACTCAGAAAGGCGAATGGAGCGGTAATATACACACTAACTTCAGCCAGAATACCAGCATTCAAGGGGCCTATGCCGCTACCAATCACTTGGGTGTGATGGGGTCTGTATCTTTTCTGCACTCCGATAAAAAGAAAAGAGCCGAGGACCATGACTTTGGCGAAGTGGGCATAGGGTACTATACCCGTATTCGCGATACCCGGGTGCTGGAGCTATATGGTGGGTACGGCTTCGGCAACACGCGGCGCATAGAGCGCACGCCTTCAGAAGGCATTACCCGCACGCTAGAAGGCGACCTGACCAAGTATTTCGTGCAGGCCAACTATACTTCTAAAGAGCGCAAAACTTACCACGTGCTGGGCCGCGACTGGCCCGTAAGCTATGGTACGGCGCTGCGCATGAGCTACGTACAGCTTGATAATTTCCGCCTCGACAATGCCGCGCACGCTCCGGAAGACAATGTATTTTTGGAGCCCATTACCTATACCCGCGTGCAACTGGTAGGCCCTGTGCAATTTCAAGTCATTAGCGGTAGCAATTTTGGCCTCCGCCACCGCAAATACCTCAAGGCTGCTAACGCCGTGTTTCAGTTTGGGCTGATAGTAAACCTAGGCGGACAAGCGGGCGACAAGTAAGGCTGAGCACTTAGCAAGGGCTGGCAGGCGCTTTGCGTAAAATTGCTGTGTAGACCCTGCAAATACCTATTAGAGGTACTAATAGAGCTCAGCAAGAGTAGCTGTCATTACGATGGGGGAGTGGAGCTAACTAGTACTTGTAGTGTATAGGCTAGCGGCTCTAAACTGTTGATCTCGACAACTCCGGGGTCGGGTGCCACAGCACCAAAACGATTAAGCCACACGGGCCGGATGCCTACGGCTTTGGCCCCTTCCACATCAGCCAGCCAATTGTCGCCGACGACTACTGTTTGCTCAGGCTGGGCCTGCAGACGTTGTAACGCCACCTGAAAGATACGCGGGTTGGGCTTGGTAACGCCTACCTCTTCCGAGGTGATAAGGGCATCTATTAGCCCGTCCATTCCTAAAAAACGGAGTTTATCTTGTTGCTCGGCCGTGCGGTTGTTGGTAATGATACCAACACGGTACTTAGGCTGCAAGGCCTTCAGTAGGGATAAGGCGCCAGGTACGGGGTGGCGCAGGCGCTGGTAATGGGTGTAGTGAAAGCTAGCGAATTGGTCAGCTTCAGACTCGGTAGAGAATACGTTGTAGGGCGCTAACAGGCGCTGAAAGCGTATGCGCCTAGCCTCCTGGTAGCTGTACTGCCCGGCCAGTACCTGCGGGTGCATTTCTTCGAGCAACTCACTGTAGCGCTGATATAGTTGCTCTAGCTCCAGGGGTAGCTGCAGGGCAAGTTGCGAGGTGCTGGCCGCCAGCGCCGCCCGGGCCGTGTTGGCATGGTCGAAGAGTGTATCGTCGAGGTCGAACAGGACGGTAGTAACAGGCATGGCTGCAAGGGGTAGGGTTAGCAGAAACGGAAGAGCGAACAGTTTCTAGTGAGGGAGTAAAGCCACCAGTTCACTATGCAGTTGACGGGGTGAGGCCTACAAAAAAAGCCCCGACGAATGCCGGGGCTTCTCTTTTCAAGGGCGCAAAATTAGTTGCTACCCAGTACGCGCAGCATCGTGTCACCGATTTCAGCGGGCGAGTCTACTACGTGAATGCCGCACTCGCGCATGATGGCCATCTTGGCAGCCGCCGTGTCGTCGGCGCCACCTACAATAGCCCCAGCGTGACCCATGCGGCGGCCGGGAGGTGCAGTTTGGCCGGCAATGAAGCCTACCACGGGCTTCTTGTTGCCAGTTTCTTTGATCCAGCGAGCAGCTTCAGCTTCCATGCCACCACCAATTTCGCCAATCATTACGATGCCCTCGGTTTCGGGGTCGTTCATGAGCAGTTCTACGGCTTCTTTCGTGGTAGTACCGATGATGGGGTCACCGCCAATACCAATGGCCGTGGTCTGACCCAAGCCCGCTTTCGTGAGCTGGTCTACGGCTTCGTAAGTCAAGGTACCCGATTTGGACACGATGCCCACGCGGCCTTTCTGGAAGATGAAGCCGGGCATGATGCCTACTTTGCACTCACCGGCCGTCATTACGCCAGGGCAGTTAGGCCCAATCATGCGCAGGCCTTCGCGGCCTTTGAGGTACTCTTTTACCGCAATCATATCCTTGGTAGGAATGCCTTCGGTAATGGTAACTATTACTTTAATGCCGGCGTCGGCGGCTTCCATGATGGCATCGGCGGCGAAAGCCGGGGGCACGAAGATGATGCTCGTGTCGGCGCCGGCTTGCTCTACGGCCTCAGCCACGGTGTTGAACACGGGACGGTCGAGGTGCTGGGTACCACCCTTACCGGGGGTTACACCACCTACTACGTTGGTGCCATACTCAATCATCTGTTGGGCATGGAACGAGCCTTCGGAGCCGGTGAAGCCCTGCACAATCACTTTGGAATCCTTGTTGACCAGAACACTCATAGAAGCGGGGTTAGAAGAAAATGCACGTTGAGGGTGGGGACTGGCCACCGGCCAAGGTCGGCGGCCGGGCAAAAGTAGGCTTTTTTGCATGTAGGGCGAAGCCCCGCCCGGTTTGAGTCCGGTAAAATCTATTAAAACCTTCCGCAGACGCTCAGATCAGGTACGAAAGCGGCGCCTCCCCCTACAAATCCGTACCTTTGCGGCCTCTCTCCCAAAACCACCTCCTCTCACGTCACCACCCATGTATTTAAATAATATTGTTGAGGCCATCGGTAACACGCCGCTCGTGAAGCTCAACACCGTTGCAGCCGGAATACCCGGTACCATCCTCGTCAAAGTAGAGTACTTCAACCCCGGCAACTCGGTGAAGGACCGCATGGCTGTGCGAATGATTGAGGACGCAGAAAAAGCAGGCCTGCTCCAACCCGGCGGTACCATCATTGAAGGTACTAGCGGCAACACCGGCATGGGCCTCGCCCTAGCTGCCATTGCCAAAGGCTACAAGTGCATCTTCACGATGAGCGACAAGCAAAGCAAGGAGAAGCAGGACATTCTGAAAGCAGTAGGAGCTGAGGTAATTGTGTGCCCCGTGGACGTAGCCCCCGACGATCCGCGTAGCTACTACTCCGTGGCCCGCAAGCTGAACGCTGAAATTCCGAACTCTTTCTACCCAAATCAGTACGACAACCTCTCTAACACCGCGGCGCATTACGAAGCGACCGGCCCCGAGATTTGGCAGCAAACGGAAGGGCGCATCACCCACTTTGCGGCCGGTGTGGGTACGGGCGGTACCATTTGCGGTACGGCTAAGTATCTGAAGGAGCAGAACCCCAACCTTGTGGCAGTAGGATTGGATACCTATGGTTCCGTCTTCAAGAAATACAAGGAGACGGGAATATTCGATGAAAACGAGATTTACCCGTACAAAACCGAAGGAATCGGCGAAGACATTCTGCCTAAGAATGTTAACTTTGACCTAATTGATCTTTTTATCAAGGTGTCTGACCGAGATGCTGCCGTCATGACGCGGCGCTTAGCCAAGGAAGAGGGGTTATTTGTCGGCTGGTCATGCGGTTCGGCGGTATACGGCGCGTTGGAATATGCCCGGGAGCACCTCACGGCAGATGATACGATGGTTATCATTTTGCCGGACCATGGTACCCGCTACTTGGGCAAAATTTATAATGATGACTGGATGCGCGAACAAGGCTGGTTATAAGCTGTTGTTCACGTTCGCACTTACTAAAACTCAACTGCGATATGGCTCACAAACTGCGTAACGTCGTGCTGGTAGACGACAATGAAACTACCAGCTTCCTCAACAACCGTCTGCTGAGCCGCTTGAATATTGCTGAGCAGGTGCACACGTTCTCTAAAGCCGACCAAGCATACGAGTTCTTGTGGGGCAGCCGCGAAACCGAAGCCGCTGGCAAGGAAGCCCCCGATTTGGTGTTTGTGGATCTGAAAATGCCGGGTATGGATGGCTTTGAGTTCTTGAAGCTTTATAATGAACTCCCCACCCAGGCCCGCGAAAAAACGGTAATGGCGGTACTCACGACCTCCATGCATGCTGCCGACACTGCCCGGGTAGCTCAGTACGAGGGGGTAGAGTACTTGGCTAAGCCTCTCACGGAGGAAAAAATGCAAAAACTGTTAGAAAAGCGCTTCTAACAAGCATACCAAAAGCACTTGCTGCTTATAGAGAATGGAGAAGGCGGCTCTACAGGGTAGAGCCGCCTTCTCCATTCTATGTGGTTTCAGCCTATCTGGCTACACTACATTCTCTACAAAGCGGAAGGCTTCGCCGTCGAATAGCCCTTTGTCGCTGAGCTTGAGGCTAGGGATGACCAGGAGGGCCATGAACGAAAGCGTCATGAAGGGAGCCTGCAGAGTAGAGCCCAACTGCTTGGCCAGCTCATCGACGCCGGTATAGGCCTTTGCCACTTGGTCGCCTTCTTGGTCTGACATGAGCCCTGCTACGGGTAACGGAAGAACTAGCTCTTGTCCGTCGGGGCCCACAACGGCCAATCCACCGCGGGCTTCAATTACCAGATTGACGGCGCGCGCGAGGCTTTCGTCGTCGCAACCAACGGCAGTGATGTTGTGCGAGTCATGGCCGACACTACTAGCCAAGGCGCCCCCTTGGAGTCCAAACCCCCGAATGAACGCTACTGCTGGCGGAGCAGGATGGTATCGGTTCACAACGGTCAGCTTTAATATATCCTGCGCCACATCGGGTACTACGAGGCCTGCTTCTGTAGGAGCCGGTACGTCGTGGCGGGCCGTGATAAGCTGCCCGTCAAAGCACTCAATCAACCGGATGGTAGCACTTCCTACGGGAGCGGGTAGTTGGAAGGCGGGAGCAGCAACGGGAGTAGTATTGAAGTTATTGACCACGGCCACCGGTACGGGTGGTAGCAAAGTCTTGCCGTTTTCGGCTACTAGCTCGCCATTGAGGTAGGTTTGGCGAATAGTGAAGTTGGAGAGGGAATCTAGCACAATAAAATCGGCGGGGTCGCCCTCCCGGAGCAAGCCCACGGGCAGGCGGTAGTGTTCTACCGGATTTCGGCAGGCCACTCGCAGCACTTTAAATAGATCCTGGCCCCGGTCCACGGCCCGCTGCACCAGTTGGTTTATGTGGCCCAGCACCAGGGTGTCCGGATGCTTGTCGTCGGAGCAAAACATCATGTGCTCGAAGTGCTCCGGTAGCAAATCAATAAGCGCATCGAAGTTGCGGGCTGCTGAGCCTTCGCGCACCAATATTTTCATGCCCACGGCTAGCTTATCTACGGCTTCCTCGGCCGTAAAGCACTCATGGTCGGTGCTGATGCCAGCCTCCGCGTAGCGCTGGGCGTCGGCGCCACGGAGGCCAGGGGCGTGCCCATCTACAGGGCGGTTGTACTGCTGAGCCAGGCGAATCTTTTCCATTACTAGCTCGTCGCGGTTCAACACGCCGGGCCAGTTCATCATCTCGGCCAAGTAGCCGATGGCCGGGTAGTTCTGAAAAAGCTGCTCAATATCCGCCGCCGTTATTTCAGCACCGGCCGTTTCAAAGGGGGTTGCTGGTACGCAGGAGGGGGCGCCAAAGCAAAACTTAAAGGGCACCTGCGCACCGTTTTCTAACATGTACTCTACTCCGGCCACACCCAGCACGTTGCCAATCTCGTGGGGGTCCGACACGGTAGCTACCGTGCCGTGTACTACTGCAAGGCGGGCAAACTCCGATGGGACCAGCAAAGAGCTTTCCACGTGCACGTGGGCATCCACGAAACCAGGCAGAGCATAGGGCAAGTTGGGGTCGGGAGAAGAAGCACCAGTAGGCTCAATAGCCCGGATTCTTCCTTCTGCCACGTGGATGGTAGCCGGCTGTATTGTGTTGGTAAATAGATTGATGGCGTTGGCTTGGAGCTGAAATTCGGCGGGCATAGGGCAGGAGGGAAGCCGGGGGAAAGTTACAGTGGAGCCGCGGCTAACGGGTAAAGAACCGTATATTTGCCGAAAATCCGCGCCGTGAGAAAGATTGTGACTTTACTGCTGGCTGCCCTGCTCGGGAGTTCGGGCCTGCTGGCTACGGGGTGCGCCAGCCGCACTCCCCAACAGAAAAAAACTGCGTCTTTCAAGCGTAAAGCCAAATTCGGCAAAACGCCCTGCCCGTGCGAGAGTCATTAGTAGCTAGGGTAGTTAGCCCTGCGGTATGGCCGCCTTGGCAAGCGCTACGCTGCGTCTGATTGTAAGTGAATACAGCGACGTTTCTTTCCTCCACAATCTGCCTTGCACCAGCCTGCTCTTTTGCTTTGAAAGAACTGGGGCGTACTAGTCCTGCCTTCTTCGCTTATTCATACACCCCGTGCCCATGTCCGAGTCGCCCTTAGCTGCCCTCCGTACCGCCGCCGAATCTGTACGCCAGCAGCTGCAGGTTAATGCCTTTGATGCCTTTGCCGTGCAGCGCCTCGCCGAGTTTATTGAAGGCCAACGCGCTAGCATTAAGGCGCCTGAGGAGGAGGGTGTTATCATGGGCCTGGGCTGCTTTTTGGGCCAATGCTTGGTGGATACCTACGGTGGTACGTGGGCCAAGGGCCCAGATGGCACCACGGGTATCGGCATCAACCGTACTACTTTTTTTAACCCCTTTTATCGCGTGGCACAGCACCTCCGCCGCGGCGAGTCCGAATCGGTGGTGACGTTCTTCGCCCAGATTCCGGACCGCTTGGCCGCTACGCCGACCCGCAAAAACTGGATTTCGTGAGCCCTGTCAGCCCTTCCGCCCCGAACGACCTCGTCATGCAGAAAATCGTCATTGCCATCGATGGCTACTCTTCCTGCGGTAAAAGCACGACGGCAAAGGCCGTAGCCGCCGAATTAGGCTACGCCTACATTGACACCGGCGCCATGTACCGGGCCGTGACGCTGTACTTGCTGGAACACGATATCCGTTTTGATGACTTACCCCGCGTGGAGCAGGCCCTGCACGAAATGCACATCACCTTCAAGCGCAACCGCAAAACGGGCCGCAATGAACTCTGCCTCGATGGTACTATCCGGGAAGATGAAATTCGGCAGATGCGCATTTCCAACTTGGTAAGCGAGGTGTCGGGTATTCCGGCCGTGCGGCACGCTATGGTTAGTCAGCAGCAGCGCATGGGCCGCAAACGAGGGGTAGTGATGGACGGGCGCGACATTGGCACAACTGTTTTCCCCGACGCGGAGGTAAAGGTATTTATGACGGCCGATGTGCTGACGCGCGCCTTGCGCCGTCAGGAGGAGCTGGCAGCCAAGGAAGAGCACGTGCCCGTGGAAGATATTGTGGAAAATCTACGCAAGCGCGACCACCTGGATTCCACACGTACTGAAAGCCCCCTACGCCGCGCGGCCGATGCGGTACTGCTCGACACTACCCACATGATGATTGACGAGCAGGTTGACTTTGTTCTCGAACGGGTGTCTGCTACCTTATTTGCTCAAGCCGTGAGCAGCCAGTCACAAAACGGCAGTGGCGCCGGTATATAATACAGTTTTAAAGCGCTACGCTGACGGCTTAGGCACTAGAATTGCACGCACGATTGTTTACTTGCTGACTACCGGCTATTCGATCCGGCGGCCCTAGGCATAACGCACTACGTTCATGAACGTCACTATAGATAAGAATTCCGGCTACTGCTTCGGCGTCGAGTTCGCCATTCAAATGGCGGAAGACGAGCTGGCGCAGGAAGAGACCTTGTACTGCCTCGGCGATATTGTGCACAACCGCATGGAGGTAGAGCGCCTGCATGCCCTCGGGCTGCGCATCATCGACCGGGAACAACTGCAGGAGCTGCATAATGCCAAGGTGCTGATTCGGGCGCACGGTGAGCCTCCCGAAACGTACGAGTTGGCGTTGCGCAACAATATTGAGTTGATTGATGCTTCGTGCCCGGTGGTGCTCAAGCTGCAAAACCGGGTGAAGCATGCTTTTGATAGCACGACCCGCCAAAACGGACAAATCGTTATTTACGGGCAGCCGGGCCACGCAGAGGTTACAGGCCTTACCGGACAGACGCGCAATCAGGCCATTATTGTGATGACCGAGCAGGATCTTGACCAGATTGACTTCGCCCGGCCCGTGACCCTATTCAGCCAAACAACCAAGAGCACCGCGGGCTTCTACCGCATGAAGCAGGTGATTGAGGAGCGCATTGCCGCCGCAGGAGGCTCAGTAGAGTCGTTTGACGCCAATGACAGCATCTGCCGGCAGGTAAGCAACCGGGAGCCTGCTTTGGCCCGGTTTGCAGTGGAGCACGACGTAATCGTGTTCGTGAGTGGCCGCAAAAGCTCCAACGGGAAAGCCTTGTTCTCCGTGGTAAATAAAACCAACGCGCGCAGCTACTTCGTGGAGAATGAGCAGGAGCTGGACGACGAGTGGTTTCACGGTGCATCCTCGGTTGGCATCTGCGGCGCCACTAGCACGCCTATGTGGCTGATGCAGCGCGTGAAGGAGCGCATCGAAGAAGTAGCAGAGCACGTAGCATAAGCTGCTCCCACGCTTATTTCTTTGGTAGTTGATACGCTACTACTGGCAATACAAGCCCAACACACAAGCTACCGCCGATTTGGTTTCAGCCAGATCGGCGGCTTTGTTTTCCGGTAGCTGGAATATCTTGCGGCCTAAGGTAGCCGTCACCAAGGCTACCCAACCCATCGTTCATGCGGCGTCTTCTCAACTATTTCCTTAGCGGCTTTCTCATTGTAGCCCCCATTGGGCTGACGGCGTACATTCTGTACGCGCTACTAAGCTGGCTTAATGACCTGTTTGCGGGGCTCAGCTTTGACGTGCCAGGGTTGGGGCTAGTAGTGGCCGTGCTGCTGGTGACGGTAGTAGGCTTTGTGGCCAAGTCGTTTATGGTGCGCCCGTTTCTCATTATCACGGAGCGCCTACTGCACCGTACGCCCTTGGTGAGTATTATTTATTCCAGCCTCAAGGATTTGTTTGATGCTTTCGTTGGCGACAACCAGAAGTTTAACCGGCCGGTGCTAGTGCGCATGAGCAGCTCCGAGCAGCTGTTCAAAATGGGCTTTGTGACGCAGCCCAGCATGAGCGCAATTCAGCGCGATGACTTGCTGGCTGTGTACTTTCCTCACTCCTATAATTTTTCGGGTGAACTGGTGTTGGTGCCCATCCAGAACGTAACCTACCTAGAACTACCTAGCAGTGAGGTTATGAAGTTCATCGTTTCCGGTGGCGTGTCGCGGATGGGGTAGGGGCGGAGTAGGCAGTATCTTCGGGTCAGCGCTGGCCGTGTTCTACTGCTTAAGGTATAAGCACAGGGTAGAAAAGCACGCGGGAAAGAACATGCGGCAGCTCACGGGAGTACAAGTGCGGAAGCAACGTTTCGCGCATCGGCTCTCATGACAACCTACTGGCACTTCCAAAAATACGGCTCGGGGCCGCGCGTGGTACTGGCCTTTCACGGCTATGGGCAAGGCGAAGGGCACTGGCGTACTATGGTAGGTGTGCTGGGCCCAGAAGTGACGGTGTACGCCATTGACCTGTTTTACCACGGCCGTAGCCGGCTGGCAAAGGCCGATGCCCCCCTAACTAAAAGTCGGTTAGGAGAGCTGCTGGGGGATTTTTTGCGCGCTCAAGGGATTGGGCAGTTTAGCTTGCTGGCTTTTAGCATGGGGGCCAAATTTGCGCTTACAGCCGTAGAGGCCTTTCCTGATCAGGTAGAGCAGGTGTGGTTGATTGCGCCCGATGGGTTGCAGCGGCAATTCTGGTATTCATTGGCTACGTACCCGCCCTGGATGCGCGGGGTGCTCGGCCGGGCCGTGCTACGCCCTCAGCGCTTGTTACGCTTCCTGGACAGCCTGCACGAGCGGCGCCTCGTAGACGGCAACCTCATTCGCTTTGCGCAGTGGCAGCTAGACAGCCGCGAGAAGCGCCTGCGCGTGTACCGCAGCTGGGTAGGCTTCCGCCACCTCACGTTTAGCCTGAAACAGCTAGCTACAGTGCTCAACCGCCGCCCAACTCCAGTAACGTTCTTCCTCGGCCGCCACGACCGGGTAATACCTCACGCTGGTCTTCAGGGCTTCATAAACTCATTGCAGCACAAGCGCACAGTGCTGTTAGATGCGGGCCACGCCGGCCTGATTTATGATGTGGCTTCCTACCTGCGCCGCCACCCCGAAGTGCGGCTGTAGGCAGTTTAAGTCAGCCGGCTAGGGTTGCTTTTCGAGTTCTTGTTCCAGGGTGCGGTACCCGTCTTCATCAAACGCCACAAGTACTACCTCCTGAGGATGCTGGTGCTCTGCCAGAAACTGCCGTATCTCCCGCACGGCAATGCCAGCCGCCTCGGCTTTGGGGTAGCCGTAGATGCCGGTGCTAATGCCCGGAAACGCTACGGTGGCGGCGTTATACGCTGCGGCTAGGCGTAGGCTGTTGCGGTAGCAATTCGCTAAAAGCTCCGGTTCGTGTTGTTGGCCTCCGTTCCACACGGGGCCTACGGTGTGAATAACGTGGCGGGCAGGTAGGTTGCCGGCAGAGGTAATAACTGCGTGGCCCGTGGGTAAGCCGCTACCATAGTGCTCGGTCCGCAGGCGGCGGCACTCCTCCAAAATAGCGGGGCCACCCGCCCGGTGGATAGCTCCATCTACCCCGCCTCCACCTAATAGGCTGGAGTTGGCCGCATTAACAATAATTGTAGTGTCGAGCTTAGTAATATCACCACGGTATAAGAAAAGGCGGCCGAAAGAGCGGGCGTGGGTGCACCAGTTGGGAGGGGAGGAAGCCATTGCACAGAAGCAAGCGTAGGGTTAAACCTGTCATCAAGAGTAGGCTGGGCCTTCGTACGCAAAACACTCCCCAAGGGCTGCTACGCCTCAGTCTAAAAATCCAACGGTTCAGTACCCATAAGCAGCAGTTGGGTAAGGTTTGATTGGGGCCGGTTGCGGGCCGCTATATGTTTGGGCATCCTTTCACCCTAGCCTCTGACACTCATGGAAACTACCCGCAACCCCCAGCTCTGGCGCTTGGCCAAACAGCGCGCTAAGTTCAAGTCACACCTCTTCACCTACTTATCTGTGAATGCCTTGTTGTGGATAATTTGGGCGATTACTGATCGTCAATCCTCGCCTCTGCCCTGGCCTGTTTGGTCCACCGTATTCTGGGGAATTGGGGTATTTCTGAACGGGCTGGGCGTATACGGTGGCCTTGATAGGGGTAACCTCTCGGAGCGGGAGTATGAGCGGCTGGTTCGCCAGCAACAAGAGAAGCGGTAAGAAGCGGCGGGCATTCTACTGGGCGGTGCAACCTTCCGGGTAAGGAGGTAGTTTGTGGCAGTATGAAAACCCGCCGTTTCCTTCCCCTGCTACTGCTGGCTCCGCTGGCCTTCACCGCTTTCATTCCTGGTCCGCCCGCGCCGGCTGCCGATGCCAACTTGAGCAAAATCAAGCTGCCGGCCGGCTTTACCATCAGCTACTTTGCCCAAGGCGTGAAAAGTGCCCGCGAACTAGCAGTAGGCCCCGATGGCACCGTGTACGTGGGCACCAAAGACGACAAGGTATTTGCCCTGCCCGACCGTAATAAGGACGGCCGCGCCGATGAGGTAGTAACAATTGCTACGGGCCTGAACGCGCCCAACGGGGTAGCCGTGCGCAATGGGGCCCTCTACGTGGGCGAAATTAACCGCATCGTGCGCTTTGATAACATTGCCCAGCGCCTGCGTCAGAAGCCCAAGCCGGTGGTCGTGTACGATAAGCTGCCCAACAAGGACTGGCACGGCTACCGCTACATTTCCTTCGGGCCCGATGGCAAACTGTACGTGCCCGTGGGGGCGCCGTGCAACAGCTGCCTACCCGAAGATCCAATTTATGGTACTATCAACCGGCTAAATGCCGATGGTACGGGACTGGAAATATTCGCCTACGGAGTTCGTAACACGGTTGGTTTCGACTGGAGCCCCAAGGACAAGGCTCTGTGGTTCACGGATAACGGCCGGGATATGCTGGGCGACAACCTGCCGTCCGACGAGTTGAACCGCGCCCCCAATGCTGGACTGCACTTCGGCTTCCCCTTCTTCTTTGCCGGCGACGTGCCCGACCCTGAGCTAAGCAAAGGTAAGTCGGCGGCTACCTATGCCAAGCCCGCCCGCAAGCTGGGGCCCCACGTGGCGGCACTAGGAATGAAATTTTATACGGGTAGCAAGTTTCCGGCCCAGTACAGAAACCAGATTTTTATTCCCGAACACGGCTCCTGGAATCGTAGCAACAAAATCGGGTACCGCATCAGCCTCGTGAAGCTCGATGCAACGGGCAAGCAAGCCGTGAGCTATGAAACCTTTGCCGACGGCTGGTTGCAAGGACAGAAGCCCTGGGGCCGGCCTGTGTGCCTGCTGGTGCTCCCCGATGGCTCCCTACTGGTGTCTGACGACCAGAACGACGCGGTGTACCGCATCAGCTACAAAGGATAAGTAGTACCCAAGTGCGATGGAGAAAAGAGAGCCTACTGGATGGGTGCGCTAGTGGCGCAGCCTCGGTGGTAGGTTCTTATTTCTCCATCTCACATTTTCGGCTTTACTTGCCACTCATGAAAACGCAGCGCGCATCCAAGCGGACGGTAGGGCGTCGGGAGTTGGTAGACTTTCCGCACTTTCACCTGTGGGGGGTAGAAGCCAAGATAGATACCGGTGCCTACACCGGTGCCATTCACTGCAGCAACATCCACGTACAAACCGGTCCCGACGGCCGGCCACGCTTGCACGTGCTGCTGCTAGACCCCTCGCACTCCAACTTTGATGGCACGCCCATGGAGTTTGCGCAGTTTTCCTTACGCGACATCAAAAGCTCCAACGGCGACGTGCAGGAACGCTACGTTATCCGCGCTGCAATTCGGCTATTTGGTGAAGATTTCGACACGGAGTTTTCGCTTTCCGACCGTTCTGATATGCGTTATCCAGTGCTCATAGGGCGGGTATTGCTGCGGCAGGCCCGTTTCGTGGTCGATGTGGCCCGGCGTAATGTGTCCTATAAAAGTCAGCTCGCAAGCCGCTAAGGCGGAGGTTTTGCCCCGTATCTTTGTGCGCGCTTCTGCTCCTTCTATCCTTCAAGCACCCTCTCTAATGAAACTGGCGATTCTATCGCGCGAGCCGAAGCTTTATTCCACTACCCGTTTGGTAGAGGCTGCCGAGCAGCGTGGCTACCAAGCCGTGGTAGTAGACCACTTGCACTGTAACCTGGTTCTTGAAAAAGGCAAGCCAGGTATTATTTACGAAGGCCAAAAGCTCGAAGGCTTCGACGCCATTATTCCTCGTATCGGGGCTTCCGTGACGTTTTATGGCTGCGCGGTAGTGCGGCAGTTTGAGATGATGAAGGTGCGCACAGCCGTCGAAAGCCAAGCCATTGTGCGCAGCCGCGACAAACTGCGTTCCATGCAAATCCTCAGTCGGGCGGGCGTGGGTATGCCCAAAACAGCCTTCACTAATTACTCGGATGAGGTGCCGGAAATGATTCAGCAAGTAGGTGGGGCTCCGGTCATCATCAAGCTGCTGGAAGGCACCCAAGGCCTCGGCGTGGTGCTAGCTGAGTCGGCCAAAGCGGCACAATCGGTTATTGAAGCGTTCCACAACCTGAAGGCCCGCATTATTGTGCAGGAGTTCATTGCGGAAAGCAAGGGTGCCGACCTACGGGCCTTCGTCGTCAATGGTGAGGTAGTAGGGGCCATGAAGCGCCAGGGTAAGGAGGGCGAATTCCGCTCCAACTTGCACCGGGGCGGTTCGGGCACGCTCGTCAAGCTAAGCCGGGCCGAAAAGGCAGCGGCCCTGCTGGCCGCTAAAGCCCTGGGCCTAGGTATTGCCGGCGTCGATATGTTGCAAAGCCAGCGGGGGCCCCTAGTGCTGGAGGTAAATTCCTCACCGGGCTTGGAAGGTATTGAGAAAGCAACCGGCCTCGATATTGCGGGCAAAATCATTGAATATACCGCCGAAATAGCTCAGAAGAAGAAAGTAAAAAAGGCCACTACCAAGCCCCAGAGCTCGGAAGTGCTGCCCGATAGCCAACCCGACTAACGGTACTAGCTGCTTACTTTTTCGTTAAGAGAGCCATCCTTTACAAAGCACGTTTGCACTGTGAAGGATGGCTTTTTCGGTTGCAAACGAAGGCCGCGAATGACCCGCTTTTCCGTTCCAGCTTTGCTCGGTGTTTGGGCGCGTTCTTATTCTTGGCTGGCTTACGTGCAGGGCGAGCCCAGGAGACTAGTGGGAGGTGAGGTGTAAGAGGAACACTATATAGTCGGCCGGGTTTTTGCTAAAGTGCAGGTTTGAAGCCATTTCGTACTGCCTTGCCTGATTCCGTAACTACTGCCCTTGCCCCCGTCAACCTGCTGCTGAATGGCTTAACCATCAAACCCGGCGAACAGGTGCTGACGCGGTTGGTAATTTCGCGGCTCCCTTCGGGGACGGTAATCGATATTCCGGTGCACGTGTTTCGCTCCCAGCAGCCCGGCCCCACGGTGCTGCTTATGGCTGGTATGCACGGCGACGAAGTCAATGGCATCGAAACGATTCGCCGCCTCATTCGGCGGGACATGCTGCAGCCCCTGCGCGGAACCATTATTGCCATTCCCATCCTCAACATCTACGGGTTCCTGAACTTTTCACGAGAAGTTCCGGATGGCAAAGACGTCAACCGTTCGTTTCCCGGTAACCCCCGCGGGTCGTTGGCTAGCCGGGTTGCGCACCGGTTCATGCGCGAAATCATGCCCTTGATTGATTACGGCATTGATTTTCATACGGGTGGCGCCACGCGCGCAAATATTCCCCAGATCAGGTGCCTCCTGCAGCAGGATGCCGAAACCGATGCGCTTGCGGCGGCCTTCTGTGCTCCGTTCACCTTGCACGCGGCGTTGCGGCCCGGCTCACTACGGGAAGCGGCTATGCAGCTGGAAAAGCGCATTATCGTCTTCGAAACTGGGGAGTCGTTGCGGCTTGATGAAAACGGTATCGACGAAGCCATTGCGGGCACGTTCCGGCTGTTGCAGCATTTAGGGATGGTAGCTGAGGCAGCCCTTCCCGCGCGGCCTAGCGTGGTATGTATGCGTTCTTCCTGGCTGCGCGCCCGCTACGCTGGGCTATTTCGTAGCCACGTGCACTTGGGCGACTACGTAGAGAAAGGGCAAGTGTACGGCACTGTATCGGACCCGTACGGAGAGCGGTCGGTGCGGCTGGAAGCACCAGTAGCGGGCTACATCATTGGCCTCAACCACATGCCAGTGGTCAACCAGGGAGATGCGCTTGTACACGTGGGTCGCACCGACGTGACGCCTACCCGCCTGGATCTGGCGGCTCCATACGATGAGAAACCCGCTCTCCCCACTGATGCCGAGCCCGATGAGGAGGAAGACGAGCTGGATGGCGAGGACGAACTCAACCACGGCGAGTAACCGTCCTACTACCAGTCTATTGTTGCGGAGTGAGTGATATAGTCGGCGGGGCTTTGTTTCTTTGGGTTCTGGTTGGGCTCAGAACCTACGAGCCGCTAGACGTTTCTTTCTTTTTGCATTTCGATGAAAAATTCTCTCCAACTGGCTATCAATGCCGTGCTGGTCATTGCCGTGGCCGTGTTGTTTTACCTGCACTTTGCCAACCAGCCTACTGCCACTACCCCAAAGAAGCCGGTAGCTGCCACCGCACCCTCCGACTCCGCTACTTCTTCTGCCATAGCTACTGAGGACCCCGCTGACCTGACTGCCGCAGCCGATACCGAGAAAGTAGCTTATGTGGAATCCAGCAAGTTACTAGATGGGTACCAAGGTATGAAGGATGCGCGGCGGAGCTTTGAAGCCAAGGCCAAGCGCTGGGAGGCGCAAAACCAAAAGATGGTGCAGGGCTTTCAGGGCGCTGTGCAGAAGTACCAGCAGCAAGCCGCTAGCCTGACCGCCGAGCAGCGCGCTGCTACGGAGCAGCAATTGCAAGGACGCCAGATGCAGGTGGCTCAAGAGCAGGAAAAGCTGCAACGCCAGGCCCAAGAAGAGGAAGCTAAGATGACCCAGCAAGTGCTGGAGCGCATCAACAAGCAGGTGGAAGTGTACGGCAAGCAGAACGGCTACCGTCTGATTCTGATAGCGGCTCCTAGCGGTACCATTGCGTATGGCCGGAAGGACTTGGACATTACAACTCCCGTGCTCAAGCACCTCAACACGGAATACAGCAGCAAGAAAAAATAGCTTTCTGCCCGTTACAGTACGGTATAGAAAACGGCCTCGTCGAGATACTTCGACGAGGCCGTTTTTGTGGTGGGAGTGAGCAACCATGCACTTCGGTTGAGGACGAATTACTTGCTATGGGTAGGGTAGGTGGTATTAAACCTAGGCCTTGGAAATGCGTCAAAGAAACGTAAGCACTACCAACCTAGTAGCTCTCCGACCCCTGAAAAACTACCTGAAATTTCCCTTTTTCCTCTTCGTACTTCTGTTGGCCGCGGCTTCGCTTTCTGGTTGCGTAACCTCTGCGGGCACTGGCGTTGTTGTGGGCCCCGACCCATACTACCGGCCCTATCCTCGCCCTTACTACCGCGCCTACCCGCGGCCTTATTACCACCCACGTCGGGTTATTGTGGCACCCGCACCTCGGCCTTACTATCATGGTCATCCAGGGCGGACGTACCGCGGCAGCCGACCCAGGTAAGAATACCCGCGCAATCCTACGTAAGCAAAGAGGCCCCGCTGCATTGCAGTGGGGCCTCTTTGCTTACGTAGGATTGCTACTTAGAAAGCAAACCGCAGGCTGACGGCTGCATCGTTGTAAAGGCCGGTGTAACCATCAAACACCTCAAAGAAAGGTTTGTAGTCAACCCCAATAACGAAGGGCAGGTCTTCCATTTTGTATTCTAGACCTAAGATAAGGTCGGCGCCTCCTACAATGTAGTTGGTATCATCGTACCAGTAGCGGTTGTAGAAAGAGTACTTTTTGCCCCGGCGGAAACGTACATCTTCAAAGTAGTAGCGGCCCTGGTAGGAGCCGATATGGGCACCCGCACCGTAGTAAAATTGCAGGCCTTTAAAGTCGGATACTGGTAGGTGCTTTTCCAGTAATAGGGTGACACGGCCACCCCGTGCGGCATATTCTCGGGTGAGTAGGCCTTCAAATGCCACATTGTTCTTACCACTCAGGAAGTGCTTTACCGTGAGGCCCGAAGACCAGCCTCCGCCCCGTAGGCCGATACCGGTAGTATAGCCTGAGCCGCTGCCACCACTTTTCTTTTTGCTCTGTGCATGTGCCCCCTCAACTGAGCTTAGCAGCCCTAAGCACAGCATACCAAAAACTAAACGCTTCATGCGCAAACTGGAATGGATAAAAATTAGTGTCTGGCAAAAGTACAAACAGGCTGGGAATACGGCTAGTCTTATTTATAATCCGCTGGAAGCTAGGCGTGCTGGGGTAGAGGAATGCACTTGTGTGCCTACGCTAGATGCTTCGGCGGCGCTTAGCATAGCATGCGCTACGGTATCGGCGCCCACAGCGCGGTACTTGCGTAGTGGTCCTTGCAAAATAGGCCCTAGGGTGCGCAATATGAAGGCCCCTATTCGCTCACCAGTGCGTGGCCTGGCGCGCTGGCCCAGCAGCAAAGAAGGCCGGAAAATATGAATAGCCCGAAAGGGGGCTTGCTGCACTGCCTCTTCCATTTCGCCCTTTACCCGGCTGTAGTAGAACCGGGAGTGAGAGTTGGCGCCCAGGGCCGATACGACCAGAAACTGAGCCGCAAAATTGCCGGCCGTAAGGGCGGCTAGCTTCACAACGTATAGATAATCAACCGTGTAAAAGGCCTCCTTGGAGCCAGCTTCGCGCAGAGTAGTACCTAGGCAGCAGAACACGTCATCGGCGATAAGCTGGAAGCGGTGGTCTTCGAGGTGGTCGAAATCGAGGAGGCGCTGCTCTAACTTGGGATGAACTACCAATACCGGCCGCCGGCCCACTACAATAACCCGGTTATACCGGTTGGAAGCGAGCAGCAAGGGCAGCAGCTGGCTCCCGATAAGGCCGCTGGCACCAGCAATGAGTGCGGTTTTCTGCATACGGAGACTGCATAGATCAGCAAAAAGCAAAGACAGGAAACGGCAGTAGCGCTTAAGTTGGTACGTGTACCATTCTGCTGTTGCCCACCTGCTAGCTAATGGATGCGGAAAGTTCTGTGGCAGTTGCCTACTCAGGCCAGGGTAGTAGCTAGAAAGCCCTGCAAACACCTCCGGGCTGCCAGCACAGCGCGCCAGCAGCCCGGAAGTAGAAATCTAAGCCGAAAACACTATTCGCCCGGAGTTACAAGGGTGGTCTTCTCTGGTGCCAGCTCTACTACGCCTTGCTTGTAGAGAGAGCCTAGTGCTTTTTTAAACACCTTTTTACTCATGCCCAACCGACGATACACATCGTCGGGCTCGCTCTTGTCGCCCAGTGGGAGGGAGCCACCTGCTTGGCGCAGAGCAGCAAGTAGGGTGTCGGCGGCGGCTAAGGCTTCATCGTAGCCGGGGCGCTGCAGGCTTAGGTCCAGCTTGCCGTCGGGGCGCACCTGCCGGATGTAGCCCGTGTGCACATCGCCAAGGCGCAGGGGCTTGAATACCTCATTGTGGTAGAGTAGGCCCTGATGCGTACCATCCACAATGACTTTGTATCCCAAGTCAGTTTCCTCGGCCACAAACAGGTCGGCAGAGTCACCGGCTTTGCCCGGGAATGGGGCCTCGCTTAGAAACCACTCCCACTTGGCCGAGGCCACGATGCGGTCAGTGGTTTCATCCAGATACACGAATACTGTAACCCGCTCTCCGGAGCGCAAATTGCGGCGCTGGTTGCGGTAGGGCAGGAACAGGTCTTTTTCCAGGCCCCAATCGAGAAAAGCGCCGTTCGGCGTTACATCGCGCACGGTAAGCGCCGCAAACTGGCCTACCCGAGCATAGGGCTCTAAGTTCGTAGCAATGAGGCGGTCTTCCGAGTCGCGGTACACAAATACGCGCACAATGTCGCCCACATGGGTTCCCTCGGGAATGTATTTGCGCGGCAGCAGCAGGTCGCCATCGTCGGAAGTCAGGTACATTCCGAAATCTACCTCGCGGGCTACCTCTAGGTCGTTGAAATCACCAAGGTTCATCTGCAATCAAAAAAGAGAAGTAAGGATCAAAAGGCTGCACTACCAGGGGCAGGCGGCGTTTACCGAAGCCAGGTGGGCGCTCTGGTACTGTGCCCAGTCTTGTATACGTGGTGTAAAGGTGAGAAGAACCCGCGCGAAGCCAGCAATTTTTCGTCCTCTTCCTGGGGTTCTTCCCGGGGCCTACTGGTAGCGCACTACGCCGGGCGAGCTAAAGCTGAAGTCGCTGAAGTCGTAATAGGCACGGGAGTTTTCAAAAATACGGATGCCATTGGGTGCGCTCATGCCGCGGGGGTAGAAACCAAAGCTGATTTGGAAGGTGCGCACGGCCGCGTACTCATTGCGGAAGCGCAGCCCCAAGCCAAAACCCATGTAGGGAGCATCGTAGAACGGGAGGGCTTGCTTGAGGTTGTTGGAGTTAAGCCAGGCAACATCGGCAAAGGCAATGCCCGCCATCCGGAAACCCAGGAACGAGACGGGTGTGAACAGCGTGGCCTCGTAATTGAGCGTAACGCGGCTGCTGCCCAGCAAAATAGTGCCCGGCTGAAAGCCGCGCAGCCCCCGTTCCCCATCAATGGACAAGGGCCGCTCGTCGGGAAGGCGGTTGAGGCCAATGCTGCTGCGCTGCCAAAAAAAGTGGCGCCACTGGTAGTTACCCGTATGGTACAAGCGCGTGAACAGCAGTACCTCGCCCGTGAGTACGCCCTGCTGCCAACGCCCGTCGCGGCGGTAGCTGCCAAATTCGCCGTTCATGTACAAGTAGCCCCGCTGGGGGTGGTAGCCGGCATAGCCCAGCCGGAAACCATAGTAGCGCCGGTCGCCCTGCTCATTGAACTCGTAGCCCGTAGTGAGGCTAGCCAGCGTGCCCGTTGGTATGTCCTCCGTTCGGCCAAAGCCAAACAGATATTTGTCCTTGTAGTACCGGCGTACACTGTAGCCTACGGTGGCCAGCATCAGGTTGGCATTGTGCAAGTCGAGAGCAGGCTTAGCACTGTAGAAGGTGCGGATGCTACGCGCCGAAACAATGAAGCGTCCTGGGTTCTCGTAGCCTAAGTCGTAGCTTTTGAGACGTAGCGCCCGGCCTACCCACACGTCCTGCTCGTTGTAGCGCATAGGGCTGAATATGTACGGCTCAGTTTCTGAGCCCGTGCCTCCCGTTGCCAGTAGGCGGTCTACATATCGGTAGCTTATGGCCCCGGCGTACCGCGTGTTTACCGAGAAGAAGTCGCGGGAGAAACGCAGCGTCGATTCCTGATTGCGCGTTTCGTTGCGGTACTGAGCTTGGCCGTAGAAGAAGTTTCGGAAAGGAATCAGATAACTGCCGTTGTAGCGCCAAGTTTGGGCCCCGGGCCCAACATCCGTCCGGCCGTACTCATAGCGGTTTCGGATTTGGTGGCCCTGCCCGAGGAAGTTCACGTCGCGCAAGCCTATTACGCCGGCCCCCACATCGCGCAGCTGAAACGAGCCGCTGATGCTGAACACATCCTTGGTAATGATTCGGATATCGACGCTATCGGCGGTAGTAGTACGCTCGTTTACGAACACGCGGGCATCTAACAACTCCGACGTCTGACGGAGTAAGCGTTCTGACTCCGCCAGGGCTTGGGGCTCCAATTCTTCGCCTATGCGAAACAGCAGCACCTGCCGCACCCGCGACCGAGTGGTTTTGATGTGCAAAGTGTTGCCGGTTTTCTCCATGAAGTTGCGCGGCCGGCGGGTGGAGTCGGAGATGCTGAACCCAAAGGCATCGAGCGTCTGAATGTCGATGCTGCGTACAATCTTGTAGCTGTGCCGATCAAACTGTCGGTCGAGCAGCACGGCGTCAAGGCCCGCCCGGTCTTCGCGCCGTTCAGTGAAATTGAACAGCGCCGACGCGGCTTTGCCCGCTATGGTTTTGCGCTTGGTGTACGCCTTCAGGCCGTTGAGCAAACGCTCTTCATCGAAGCGGCGGCGTAGGGAGTCGGGGCGAGTTGTTAGGCGGGTTGTGTCGGCCTGTTGAGCTATGACAGGGCTAGCCACAACCAGCAGGCCGAGCCACAACAACCAATAAAAGGGTACTAGGTACCGCATATTCGGGAAAAAGCCACTACCACTTGCTACTGCAAGATACGCCAATAGCGCGTTTTTATGCGCAATTGCACGCATAGAAAGGCCCTGTGAAGCAGAACAGGAGGGCCTAGACTAGGAGTTGATAAAAGGGGTGGATAAATCTGCGCGCAGCGGAACATTTCTAACGAATTTAGCCTTAGTAGATATTGCGTAAGTGCGCGCATAACTCTATTTTTAAGCCAATAAATCGGCCCAATGAACGACCAGCGCATTCAGGAAAAGCTAAGTATTTTGGCAGACGCCGCGAAGTACGATGTATCGTGCTCTAGCAGTGGGGGCAAGCGCAAGAACGAGGACAAAGGGCTGGGCAATGCCGAGGGCATGGGGATTTGCCATAGCTATACCGAAGACGGCCGTTGCGTGAGCCTGCTCAAGATCTTGCTCACCAACCATTGCATCTTCGATTGCGCTTACTGCGTGTCGCGCCGCTCCAATGATGTGAAGCGCGCTGCCTTCACGGTAGACGAGGTAGTGGATCTGACCATGAACTTCTACCGTCGCAATTACATCGAAGGGCTGTTCCTAAGTAGCGGTATTTTCTCCTCGCCGGATTATACCATGGAGCGCTTGGTGCGCATCATCAAGAAGCTGCGTACTGAGCACAAGTTCAACGGCTACATTCACGTAAAGGCTATTCCTGGTGCTTCTGAGGAGCTGATTCAGGAAGCCGGCTTGTACGCCGACCGTTTGAGCGTGAACATTGAGCTGCCTTCGGAAATGAGCCTGACGACGCTGGCTCCGGAGAAAAACTACCAGGAGATTCTGACTCCAATGGCCCAAATCCGGGACGGCATTGTGCAGAATAAAGAGGAGAAGGCACTATTCAAGAAGGTACCGCAGTTTGCTACCGCTGGCCAAAGCACCCAGCTCATCGTGGGAGCGTCGGCGGAAAACGACCTGCAGATTATCAACCTTACTGATTCGCTCTACAAAGGCTACGGCCTGAAGCGGGTGTATTACTCCGGCTACATTCCCGTAACCGATGATGCACGCCTACCACAGGTGACGCAGCCCCCGCTGATACGGGAGCACCGCCTCTACCAAACCGACTGGCTTATGCGTTTCTACGGCTTTCAGGCCGACGAAATCCTGGACCCCGCGCATCCCTTCCTCGACTTGGAGGTTGACCCCAAACTGGCCTGGGCCCTGCGCAACCGCCACGTGTTTCCGGTGGATGTAAACACGGCCGATTACGAGATGATTTTGCGCATTCCGGGGGTCGGAGCGCGCTCGGCCAAGCGCATTGTGGCCGCGCGCCGGTTCTCGCCCGTCACCCTCGACCATCTGCACAAGTTTGGGGTAGTGCTCAAGCGTGCTAAGTTCTTCCTGACTTGCCGCGGGCAAGCCCTGGAAAAGCGTGATTACGACGAGCAAACTATTCGGCGTCAGATTCTCTTCGGAGCAGGTTCCGTCCGCTCTGCTCTCGTTACGCAACAACTCGATCTATTTGCCCAAGCTTCTTAACCTAGGGCCGGCGGTACAATACTAGTAAGCCGCCGGCTCCTGTCAACTGACTTCCGTCATGACTATTTCTCATCGCGCCGCCGACGCGTCGGCCGCTTCCTTCGACCCACAGAAACCCCAGAAAGTAGCCCGGGTAGCGTGCTGCTGTAAGCTCTCGGACCTGTTGCCGCTAGTACGGCAGATGCACCAAGAGGCCGCCCGGCGTAATGCGGCCCGCAACGGCCAGCAGTCGGAGGCGGCCTAGTGCCCCAAGAAGCCGCAACCTTGTACTGCTGGACTGGGTAGGGTAGAAGGTGGAACACGAGTTAGAACACCATTTCGTCCAGACCAACGGCATTACTTTGCACGTAGTACAAAGCGGACCTGCCCAGGGGCCGCTGGTAGTGCTGCTGCATGGTTTTCCTGAGTTTTGGTACGGCTGGCGCCACCAAATTCAGGTGTTGGCGGCGGCTGGGTACCGCGTATGGGTGCCAGACCAGCGCGGCTATAATCTCAGCGAAAAACCACCACGAGTAGCCGACTACCGCATTCATCAGCTCGGGGCAGACATTCTGGGGTTGCTGGATGCAGCGGGCCAGCAGAAAGCGGCCCTGGTTGGTCACGATTGGGGTGCGGCCGTCACGTGGTGGCTTGCGGCCAATCATGCGGAGCGACTCACGCGGGTTGCTATCCTGAACGTGCCCCACCCGGCCGTACTGGGGCGCGCACTCAGGCGCACGCCACGCCAGTTGTTGAAAAGCTGGTACATTTTCTTTTTCCAATTGCCTTGGCTGCCCGAGCGACTTTTCAAGCGAAAAGGCTTCCGATTTGGTCGTGGCGCCCTGCGCGGCACCAGTCGGCCGGGTACGTTTTCTTCTGATGACTTGCGGCAGTATGTGGCGGCGTGGTCGCAGCCTGGGGCCCCTACCGGTATGATTAATTGGTACCGAGCTGCCTTTCGCAAGGCGGGGCAGGTAGGGAAAGCCGGCAAGATTACGCTGCCAGTGCGCATCCTCTGGGGCCGTAAAGATGCCTTCTTAGAGCCAGTGTTGGCCCAGCTGAGCGCCGAACAATGCGAGCAAGTGGAGCTAACGTACGTTGACCATGCTACCCACTGGCTGCACCAAGAAGAGCCTGATGCAGTAAACAGCTTGCTACTCCGTTTTCTGCAAGCTGATTTGGATACCTTTTCCGCCTGACGCACTCCAATGAGTCATTCCCTCACTCCTGTTCCTTCGGGAAAAGCGGCTACCTCTACCGGGGCCGTTAGAACGCAGGCGAAAGCGCCTCAGCTCATTAACCCACCACTGGATTACGCCTACGACGGCTCGTTTGAGGGACTATTAACGGTACTATTTCAGGTCTACGACCGGAAGTCGGCCCCGAATAGCATTCAGCCGCTGGGTGCCGTACAAGGTGGCCTGTTCGCGCAGCCCGTGCAAATAGATACCGATGAGGCCATGGCCGCGCGGGTGTGGGAAGGCCTGTTGCGCTACATGGATAAGGAAGCGCGCACGCGGTTATTTCATGCTTTTCTGAGCGAACAGCCGGACCGAGAGCTTCTGATTTTCCGCTATGCTGACCTTGCCATGCGTGCCGGCCGCGACATTGCCGAAAACTATGCCGACGACAATGTGCGGCGCATAGCTGGCATTGCCCAGCAAATGTACCGCGAAAAGCACCGGATGGAGGCCTTCGTGCGTTTCGAGAAAACTAGCGACGGGCTATTCCACGCAACCATCGACCCAGACTTCGATGTGCTGCCCCTGATTGCGCCGCACTTCACCAAACGTTACGCCGACCAGCGTTGGCTGATCTTCGACCAGCGCCGCCGCTACGGGCTGTACTACGACCTCACGCGCACCGATATAGTAGAATTTGAAAGTAGCGGCCCCCAGCGCAATACCGATATTTCTGCCACCGTGCTCGATGAGCGGGAGCCGTTGTTCAAGTTGCTTTGGCAGTCCTACTTCGACCACGTGAACATACCAGAGCGCAAAAATATGAAGCTGCACCGCCGCCACATGCCCCTGCGTTACTGGCGCTACCTCAGCGAAAAACAGCCGCGCGAGCAGCGCTTCGAGCCCATTAAGAACAAGAAACCCATTGGATAAAGGCACTGACCGTACGACAAAAGAGGTAATTTGCGGCCCTTAACCAAGGCACACAACGAGTATGGTGTGCCTCCACTTAACGCAGTATATGGGTAGCACACTCGTTTTCGGGGCTTCGGGCCAACTTGGGCAATGTTTAAAGCACGTGGTGGCCGAGCGCAACACGGCAGAGCTAGTTTTCTTGCCGGAGGAGCAAGCCAACATTCTAGATATGGGAATGTTGCAAGCGGCTTTTGCCCAGTACAAGCCAGCCTATTGCATCAACTGTGCCGCCTATACTGCTGTAGATAAAGCGGAGGATGACATAGATATTGCCCGCAAAGTAAACCGCGACGGCGCCGAGAATCTAGCAAAGTTGTGCGGCGAATATGGTACTACCCTCATCCACATTTCCACCGATTTCGTGTTTGCTGGCACTGGCAATCAGCCCCTCGTCGAAACCGATGAAGCTGCTCCTATTAGCGTGTATGGCCTCACCAAACTGGAAGGTGAGCAAGCTATTCCAGCCCATACCAATCAGTATTTCATTTTGCGCACTAGCTGGCTGTACTCCGAGTACGCCAACAACTTCGTGAAAACCATGCTGAAGCTGGGTCGGGAGCGGGAAGAGCTGCGCATTATCTGGGACCAGGTAGGTACGCCTACCTATGCCATTGACTTGGCTGGCTGCATTATTAGCATCATCGAAAGCCAGAGCCAGCAGTATGGCATCTATCATTACAGCAACGAGGGCGTTACATCCTGGTACGATTTTGCCCACGCTATCTTCGAGTTAGGCAACGTAGCAGTTCGTACGGTACCCATCCGTACTGCCGAATATCCTACCAAAGCCACGCGGCCCGCGTATTCCGTGATGGATAAGACCAAGGCTAAAACTCAGCTTGGCGTTGCCATCCCCCATTGGCGCGATAGTTTGAAGGTGTGCATCAGCCGATTAGAAGCATAGCCTCTCTTGCTAGGTAACTACTAAAACTAGCAAACGGCTGTAAGCCTGATAGATATTGCCAAGCGAAAAGGCCACCACTACTCAGTAAGTAATGGTGGCCTTTTTGCGTGAGAACAGCTTGTATTGCTATGCTACAAAACCGCAGCAGTGCTACTAATGCTAGACATATTATATTGATTGACATAATGATTATGCCTGTTAGGTAGCTATAATTACAAAGAACAGAGTAGTGAAAGCAAGTCCTTGTTCATTACACTCAAACCATTGTTACTATGTCCCGATTTGCTACTTCAAAATACGATTACTGGCCTATCTATGAGCATCTTAAAAAATACTATCCACTAGGAATCACTATTCAATACGATGATATAGCAGAATTGTGGAGCTACCCCGGCTACAAGGAATTGGGGAATCAAATAGTTACTGCTATCCAAGATGAGGCTCAATACGCTAAATGGACTCAATTTACGGCACAGATAGCGGATACCGTAGGATTTCCTAGTATGAGTACTACCTACGGTCAGCATCCATGCTATAGTGCTATTCTAAAAATAGATGAAGTTGCAGTGGGGAACCGGTTGCTAGTTAAAGAGCTATTTTTCGCTGTAAGCGTAGTCGGTCCTTTTTACACTGTATTGGGTCAGGATCAGGTTGTTACTACACTTATCGATCAACCCGTGCGGAGTACATCTTACTTAACCCTTTCCCCACAGGACGAATATAAAGAGGCATTTGAGGCAACGTGCCAAGCAATTGAGCAATACTTTACTGGATACCGGTTCGTGCCTTTTTCTATTGCTACTCGACGTTTGCAAGGATTATATTATGGAGTAAATGAATCAGACCACAACCCTATCTTCTATGGCCTCTTCAATGACCAAGTAGATATACACGCGGCAACTGTGGGAAGCCGCTCCTACAAGAACGGGGACTGGATTCGTAGTGACTGGAAGGATGATGGTGGTAGATGGGAAATATGTCCACCGATGATGTAATTGTAATAAGGCCTTGCTCTACTTGCTAGCCATAGAATACTAATGGGTACTATGCTCGTCC
Source organism: Hymenobacter mucosus (assembly GCF_900188255.1). GTDB lineage: Bacteria > Bacteroidota > Bacteroidia > Cytophagales > Hymenobacteraceae > Hymenobacter > Hymenobacter mucosus. The sequence goes on from NZ_FZNS01000005.1 coordinate 100,361, forward strand.
GTAGAACCGGTTGAGTAGGTAGGCTAGCACCACAAAGCTTAGTCCCACAGAACACACGCCCAGCCACTGAAAATGGTCCCAGGCAATGCCGCCTAGCAAAGACCCCATAGAAGCACCAATGAAGCAGCAAGTCATGTACACGGTGTTGAGGCGGCTCCTGGCCTCTGGACGCAAGGTGAAAATGCGGGCTTGGTTGGAAATGTGCGCCATCTGCTGACCCACATCCAGAAGGATGACCCCTACTACGAGGCCCAGCAGGTAGTAGCCTCCAAAGCTTAAAAGCAAGTAAGCTCCAAGAAACAGGAGAATACCCAGGTTCAGGGCGTAATCGGCTCCTTTCGTGTCGGCTGATTTACCGGCGAAGGAAGCCGCAAAGGCTCCACTAGCACCAATCAGCCCGAATAGGCCTGCTACGTCGCTGTGGTAGTGATAGGCATCGCTCTCCAAGAAAAACACGAGACTAGTCCAGAATGCACTGAACCCGGCAAACATGCAGGCGCCCACTACGGCCGAGCGGCGGAGTATCGGCAATTCACGCGTTAAGGTGCCAAGGGATTTAAGCAAGCTCCCGTAGCTGCCCGTAAACTGAGGCTGATTGCGGGGTAGCATGCGAGACAGAATTCCCGTGAGAACTACCATCAGGCCCGCGCCCACCCAGAACATAGTCCGCCAGCCGAAGTGTAGTCCCACGTAGCCACTTACGGTGCGCGAAAGCAGAATTCCAATTAGTAGTCCGCTCATTACTTTGCCTACTACCCGGCCACGTTCTTCGTCGCTGGCCAAGGACGCGGCCATTGGGATGAGAAGCTGGGGTACGGCTGAAAATACGCCAATTAGCAAACTGGCTGCTACCAGTAGCCCATACGTGGGAGCATAGGCCGCGCCGGCCATGCACACGGCGGCGCAGAGTAGCAGGCCCAGCGTTAGGCCTTTGCGCTCCCGCTTGTCGCCGAGGGGAACTACAAACAGCAACCCTAGTGTGTAGCCTACTTGCGTGATAGTAGCCACCAAGCTAGCCTGGCTTTCCGACAAGCCAAACGTGTGGCTGATTGCTACCAGCAGGGGCTGATTGTAATAGATATTGGCTACTACCAGGCCGCAGGTTACGGCCATAAGCCATACCAGGGAGGCCGCAAGGGGGGGAGTAGGGGCGGGGGTAGGTGCTGCTGATAAATGAACGTCAGCAGAAGCGGTTTCTCTCATGCAGTGAAATGCGCCACAACCTGTTGGCTACGGCGTAGGTGTGTGCAGAGAACCGCTAAATACAAAGAAGGTTGCTTAGCCCCACTATGAGTTTACTGTCGTTGGTGGCGGCCTAGTTGTTTTCGACGTAGCAAGAGCAGAAGTACACGGGGATATTTCTATAGGCTAAGGGGGCAAGTTCTAGCTCACACACTGCTTCTTGTATACGCCCGGTGTTACGCCTTCGTACTGTTTAAAGATCTTCTGAAAATAGCCCGTGTTGTTGAAGCCAGCCCGGAAACACACATCCGCCACGGTTATTAGGGGCTGCCGTAGTAGGCGCTTCGCTTCGGCCAGCCGCTCCCGAATAATGTACTCAACGGGTGTAATACCCAGCTCCCGCTTGAAGATGCGGAAGAATGTAGCCTTGCTCATGCAAGCTAGCTCCGAGAGCTTCTCTACCGTAATCTGCTCGGTGAGGTGCTGCTTGATGTAGTGAACCACGGCCGCAAACCGGTGGGAGGTAAGGTGCTGGGTGTAGTTGTGGAAAAGAAGCTGACGAGCCTGGGTTTGCATCAGGCGTACTAGCATCTCCTGAATGGTAAACGACGCCAGCACGTCCTTCACCCGTCCCGTGTCGCGGGCCGAGAGCTGTACCAGCCGTTCCAGCGTGCCCGTCAGTTCCGGAGTGTTTTGGAAGTGCGCATGGTCGAGTAGGTCGAGGTGCCAGGGGTGAGTTGCTTCCGCCAGGGGCTGCTCCTCGTTCAGCAAATCCACCGTTTGGCGAATAGTATCGGTCGGAATAGCCACGGCTAAGCACTGAGTGGGACGCTCCTCGGCAGCCTCGGGAAAATCAATAACCATGGTTTCGTTCTCACCCACCACCACCGACTCGCCGGGCAGGTACTCGAAGGCTGGCCGGCCTTGCAGGTGCATCACTTTCTTACCGCGTAGCATCGTCGTCAGTACCACGTGGCCCATGCTGAGCGGCACTTGGTGGGCCATGCGGTGGGTCTCAAATACGTTTAGCTCGAAGGCTTCCAGGGAATAGACCGTACGGTTTTCCACCAGGGTAGTAAGCTGCTCGGGGCGATGCAAGGCAATGGAAGCGGGCAGATGGGACATAGGAGCGAGGAGGCAGAAAGGAAGAGAACAAGTGCACTGCTTGCAGCCTTGCTACAGCTACGTAGCAAAGTGCCTAGAAAAGAACCATGCTAAGGGTAGAACGTTGCAAATCACCTGCGTAGCATGTTGCGTGAAGATAAGTTATATGTGAGTAAGTGGTTACAAATTGAGATAATACCTTGCTTTTGTGCGAGAATAGTGGAGCTATGAGGCGTCCACAGAAGGGTACCTTGCTAGCATCAACAACAGCCAAGCTTCTCACCCATGGAAACTCTCGAAAAAACCACCACCTTTGTTGAGCGCCCCAAATTCAAATCTCACTATGATAACTTCATCGGCGGCAAATGGGTAGCGCCAGTTAAAGGGCAGTACTTCGAAAATATCTCTCCTATTGATGGGCAGGCGTTTTGCAAGGTAGCCCGCAGCTCGAAGGAAGACATTGAGCTGGCACTTGATGCGGCGCACACGGCCTTTGCCACCTGGAAGCAGACCTCGGCCACGGAGCGCAGCAATATGCTGATCAAGATTGCGGATATCATGGAGAAAAACCTCCCGCACCTGGCCGCCGTGGAGTGCGTGGAGAACGGCAAGCCCATCCGCGAAACTACGCTGGCCGACTTGCCCTTGTGCATCGACCACTTTCGCTACTTCGCCAGCGTTATCCGGGCCGAGGAAGGCTCCGCCACGGAACTGAATGCCACTACGCTGTCGCTGAATATCCATGAGCCTCTAGGGGTAGTAGGCCAAATAATTCCGTGGAACTTCCCCCTGCTCATGGCTACGTGGAAGTTAGCGCCTGCCCTGGCCGCTGGCTGCTGCGTAGTTATGAAACCCGCCGAGCAAACGCCGGCCTCTATTATGGTCCTGATGGAATTGCTGCAAGATGTGATTCCGGCCGGGGTGGTGAACGTTGTAAACGGGTTCGGCCTGGAGGCGGGTAAACCCCTGGCTTCCTCGCCCCGCATTCAGAAAGCCTCGTTCACGGGCGAGACTACTACGGGGCGCCTCATCATGCAGTACGCCGCCGAAAACCTGATTCCCGTAACTATGGAGCTGGGTGGCAAGTCGCCCAATGTGTTCTTCAAGAGCGTGATGGACGCCGATGATGACTTTCTGGACAAGGCCATTGAAGGGGCTGTCATGTTTGCCCTCAACCAGGGAGAAATCTGTACTTGCCCCTCCCGGATGCTCGTACAAGAGGATATTTACGATGAGTTTATTGAGCGCGTAATTGCCCGCGTAAAAGCCATTAAGCTGGGCAACCCGCTAGATATGGAAACCATGATGGGGGCCCAGGCTAGCAACGACCAGTTTGAGAAAATCTTGAGCTACCTGGAAATAGGCAAAGCGGAGGGCGCAGAAGTGCTGACCGGCGGCGACGCCTACTCGCAGGAGGATGGCGCCTTGGCCGAAGGCTATTACATTCAACCCACTATGTTCCGCGGCCACAATAAGATGCGCATCTTCCAGGAGGAAATCTTCGGGCCCGTAGTGTCCGTGACGACGTTCAAAACTGTGGAGGAAGCCATTGAACTTGCCAATGATACGCTGTACGGTCTCGGGGCCGGCGTATGGACCCGCGATGCTCACGAACTTTACGAAGTGCCCCGCGCCATTCAGGCCGGCCGCGTGTGGGTAAACTGCTACCACGACTACCCAGCCGGGGCCCCCTTTGGTGGCTATAAGGCTTCGGGCTTCGGTCGCGAGAACCATAAGATGATGCTCTCGCACTACCGCCAAAACAAAAACATGCTCATCAGCTACAGCCAGCAGAAGCTAGGTTTCTTTTAAACGGGAGCCGGTGCGCTAGTGAAAATGGTGAGTTGACGTTTTGCCAACAGCAAAATGTCAACTCACCATTTCGCTTCCCGCCGGAGAAGCAGTACGTAAGCTTCCCCGTATCACCAATGAGTTGTACTCTCCATAAGTATATGTCTGCAGAACCTACCCCCCGCGTGCTCGCCACGGCCGCCGCCGAAGCTACCATTGATGTGCTACGCGATGAGCACGGGCCGCTTATGTTTCACCAAAGCGGCGGTTGCTGCGACGGCTCCTCGCCTATGTGCTTCCCCAAAGGGGAGTTTCGGGTGGGAACAAATGACGTGTGGCTAGGCCAAATTCATGGCTGCGACTTTTTCATGAGTGCTGCGCAGTTTGCGTACTGGAAGCATACTCAGTTGACAATAGATGTAGTGAAAGGCCGGGGCGCTAGTTTCTCTCTGGAAATTCCGCTGGGCGTCCGGTTCCTCATTCGCTCGCGCCTGTTTACGCAGGAGGAATCGGGCAGCTTAGCGCCTGTGTATGATGGAGAGGAATACACGACGCGCCCCGCAGCTAGGCATTGATAGAATACGGAGGTGGTTGTATTCTTGGAAGCTGGGTAGGTATTTACCCCCATGCGAGATGGGGTTTATCGGTAGCTAAATCCGTATTTTCTGAGCGGTTTAGCGGAAAGAAGAAGCGTATACCTAAGGGCTGCCCCAGTATAGGGGCAACTTTATTGCTCTCTTTTTTCACTACAACCCTTCACCTAATGTTCTATCACGATAGAGAACTTCAGTACAAAGTACGAGTAGATAAGCCCAATCCCCTGTTTGCCCGCATGCTTCAGCAGGCCATCGGCGGTATAGAAGGCGAAATTCGCGTGTGTCTTCAGTACCTGTTTCAAGCATGGGGCTCCCGTGGCCCCGAGAAGTATCGGAACATGCTGCTGGAAACCGGTACCGAGGAAATGGCTCATATTGAGATGCTGGCTACGGCCGTGGCCCTTAACCTAGAAGGCGCACCTACTAGCATGCAAGATGAGTTTGCGAAGGACAAAGTGGTAGAAGCCGTATTAGGTGGCATGGATGTTCGTCACATCCTCTCATCGGGTATGGCGGCGTTGGCTTCCGATGGAAATGGGGTGCCATTCAATGGCTCCTGGATTGTAGGAAGCGGCAATATTGTGGCCGATATGTACACCAACGTAGCAGCCGAATCGACGGGCCGCACGTTGGCAACTCGCCTCTGGCACATGACTGATGACCCCGGCATGAAGGACTTCCTTTCCTTTCTGATTGCCCGCGATACCATGCACCAAAACCAATGGCTAGCAGTAATTGAAGAAAACGGTGGCCTGAACGCTACCCCAGTACCCAACAGCTTCCCACAAAGCGAGGAAGTACAAGGTTTCAATTATGCATTTGTCAGCACCTATATTGGGAATGACATCACAACCGGCGGCCGCTGGACCCAAGGTCCATCGGTGGATGGCAAAGGTGAATTCCATGTAGAGAAGGCAGCGCCGCTCGGTGGTATTCCTAAGCTGTCGCCGCCAGTGCCTGGTGCATTTGCCCAAAAAGAGCAAATGACTACTGTAGATTCGGTCATCGGCACCGTGCAGTCAAAAATAGAAGGCACCCTAAATAGCCACCACGACAGCAACTCGTAAACGGGTGCAGGATGCTATTGTAAATACAAGGCCCCGGCTACTAAGTAGCCGGGGCCTTGTACTGTTTGTGCTAGTAGGAAAGTGCTTAGTTGCGCAGCTTCACGGGGAGGCCCTCCAACTGCACGTAGCTCAGCTTCCAAGAGTTGTTCTTTTGCTTTTTCCAGAGCAGGATGAAGTTGCCTTCGCCTTCGCCGTGGGGCTGGCCCGGAGCGTCCGGCAACACGTCGGTAGAGAAAGTGCCAGCTTCATAGGCAATGTTTGCGTCGGTGCCGGTAGTGGTGGTGTACGTTTTCAGATCGGAAATAGTACCCATCGTGGCACGCACCCACTTATCCGCTACTTCCGACTTGCCATTGAAGCGGGTTTCGCCCTGGGCGTACTGCACGTCGTCGGCCAGCAGCGTATCTAGCTGGGCAGTGTTTTTGGCATTCCAGGCGCTAATGAACTGCTGATTGAGGGTTTGTACGTTTACAGCAGCGGCATCGGTAGCCTTAGGGCCCGAGCAGGAAGCTAGCAAGGCGCTTCCGATCAGAAGACCAAACAAGGGTTTCATGAGAATAGGGTTTAGGTAAGAAAGCTGAAGGGGCAATCGAGGAAAAGGTGAAGTAGCAGAAAGCCCAGGTGGAATGGCCTGGGCTTTCTGTTACAAAATAAGAGGGGGGTTACCAACTCTTGCGACGTACTTCGGAAGAGGGGTAAGCCGTGGTACGGTCGCCGTACGACGTGTTGCTCAGGTAAGCACCGTTAGAGGCAAACGTAGCCGAACCAGCAGGAGCAAGGCTGTTCATGCCAGCAGCGGGCGAAGCAGCTTCAGCAGCGGCAATAGCCGCCATAGCGTTGGCGTTGCCCGTGCTGTTGGCTTTCGCCGTGGCCGATCCTTTCGCCAGACCAGCGCGGTAGGCGGCTACCCGGCGCTGCTCGGCCCGGCGGGCGGCGGCTACGCGAGCGGCTTCGGCTTTGCGCTTGTTGTCGGCGTTTTTACCAATGGCGTAACCTAAGCCAGCACCAGCGGCGCCACCCACGGCACCACCTACTACGCGGTTGCGCTTGTTGATGAGGGCACCAGCGGCGGCACCACCCAAGCCACCAATGATGGCACCTTTAGCATGGGAGCTAACCTTGCGGTCTTGAGCAAAGCTGCTGGCAATTGTGGTGAAAAACATCACCAGGGCGAGAAACAAACTTACCTTTTTCATGAGAATAGAAATTTAGGTTCAGTGGGCCGAGGACCGGCAGCCCTGAACTGGGTTTTGCAAGCACCATGCCAATACGGAAAGCCAACTCTTCAAGTTGAGCTTGCCAAGTAGGCAGCACAGGAGCGGCCCTACTAGTGGCAGATGCTGAAAAATGTACGTAAGCGGCAGCCAGCGCGGATTTTTCGTACTACACCAGATGAAAGATCAACTCTTATTTCGGGTAACTGAATGCGTGCCGCTCACGGGCCTTGGTGTACTGCTGCTGGGGGCCGAGGTAGCCCCATTGCTTGCCAGCCTCGCCCTGCATACTGCCTTGGCGCTCACGCTACGGTACTCGTCGGGCCGTTCGGTAGCGGCCGTAGCTACGGTGGAGGAGGTAGCCCGGCCCGGCGAATTGCCAGTCCGGGCGTTGCTGCTCACCCAGGAAGCGGCTGGTCCTGTGCCGGTTGGTACGGAAGTATGGTGGTCGGGCACCGAAATAGGGTGGGAGCAGCTGCTTTAGCGCAGCCAGCCGCCGGCATCCAGCCAGTTTTGGAGGCGGTCAGTCCAGTTGTCTTTGGTGGTTTTGTTGAGCATCCCAAAACCATGGCCACCCTGCGGGTATAAGTGCATTTCTGCGGGTACTTGGTGGTGGAGGCAGGCCTCGTAAAAAGCTAAGCTGTTCTGCACCTTCACGGTTTGGTCATCGGCGGCGTGCACCAGAAACGTAGGTGGAGTCTGTGCCGACACTTGAAGCTCGTTGGAATAGAGCCGAATTTGGCCCGCGCTTGGCTTCTCCCCAATAAGGTTGGCGCGAGAGCCCGCATGCATGAGCGTATCTGAGAAGCTAATAACCGGATATAGCAGCATCAGAAAATCGGGTCGTACGGAAGTATTGTCGTTAGTGGCGCCGGCTGGCTTGGCGAAATGCGTGCCCGCCGTGGACGCCAAGTGCCCGCCCGCAGAAAAGCCCATCAGCCCTACCCGCGCTGCATTTATACCAAACTCCGTGGCCCGCTGGCGCACCATCCGAATAGCCTGTTGGGCATCTAGCAGCGGGGCAATTGATTTATCGACTTGGCTTTGGTCGTTGGGTAGGCGGTACTTAAGTACGAAAGCCGTGACCCCCATTTCATTGAGGCGCTTGGCTACGTCGTAGCCCTCGTGGTCGATAGCCAGCCGTGCATAGCCGCCACCAGGACAGATAATAATGGCCGTGCCGTTGGCTTTGGCGGGTTTGTACACCGTAAGCGTGGGCTGTATTACCTGAGCAATGCGGATGCTGCCGTTGGCTTGCTTATCCACTACTTCCTGCACCTTACTTGCCTTAGAAGCAGGAATAGGACCAGAATAAAGGGGTATGACTGGCTGGGTTTGCGCCATCAGGAAAGAGGAAGGAATGCTGAAAAGAACAGAAAGTAGGAAGGCTCGCATCAGAAGCAGGAAGTAGTGTGCAGCAGATTACGTGGAAAGTAGGTGGGTAGCTGCCTTTTTCAGCGCTGCCGACTGACTCCACGTTTGCAACTGCGTGGCCACGGCGGCAGCTACGGCTCTCCGCGTACGGCTTTGCACATCGGCGTAGCCCTCAATCAGCTTGCGCGTGTTGCGCAGGGGCACGGTTGACAGCAGCGGAAGTAGCTTTTCTAACACTTGGCGCACGGCATCATCTATGAGGGGGCTGATAGTGCGGGCCTGTACTAAGATGTCGGCGAGGCGTTGTACGGGCACAAAACCTGCGTGCAATAGCTTGCCAAGCGTTTGTCCTAGCGCATGCGGCACCAGGCGGCTAGTCTCTATTGACGCCAAGAGCGCCTCTATCGCCACAGCCCGGCAGGCCGACGCACTATGCGTGAGCCTCAAGGCCAGAATAAGCGTGGCGGGCGCGGAGAGACCAGGGCCAACCGATAAAAAAGAGTGCAGTACCGTTTATAGAGCCTCCTGAACTGTGGAATCGGCCTGAATTGTTTTGCAGCCCAAGCGGATTAGGTGCCAGTATACTTGGTCGGCATTATGTGGCAGTAGGGTAAGCAGAAAGGGTAAATCAGTTTGTAAGGAGCACAGCGAGTCCCAGCCGTTGTCCTTAGGAAGCGGCACGTGGTGGGAGTATAGCAACAAGTAGTTCGGTAGGCGCTGGCGCTCAGAAACGGTAGCGGTTACTTGCAATTCCAACCAGGTGTTGGTCACTTCAGGCTGTTTGCTCCAGCTTTGTTTGTAGGTCTGCGACAGAGACCTAAAATATGTCAATTAAACTTATTATTACTAATGAAATTAGCTAAAAATAGAAACGGATGAATGTATGGCGGATAACCATGTTAGCGAAGATAAAATGTGGTTTGATCTGTAAAGGGGGCGTTATTTCTTAAAGCTAAGAACCAATGTATTCTAATACTACTAGCTAAATGAGTAGCAGTTATAGGTATGCTAAAAAAATGAGACTTGCAGACTGATTCCACAGGAATCAGTCTGCAAGTCTCAACACGCGGGACCATCTAACACGATAGCCGCTACCTTACTACTTAGGCGGGACTTGGCGCAGGATGTTCGCCTTGGCCAGGAGCGTCAGGGTGGCCGCCGTGCTCTTCATCAGGCTTATAGTTGGCTTCTAGCTCAGCTAGCTTCTCCTTGCCATAGGCGAAGCGGGTGATAAGCACATACAGCACAGGCACAATGAAAATAGCTAGCAACGTAGCCGAAATCATACCGCCAAGTACCGTCCAGCCAATAGTTTGGCGGCTTTGAGCACCAGCCCCGGAGGCAAACACCAGGGGCAATACCCCCAGAATGAAGGCCAACGACGTCATGATGATAGGACGCAGACGGAGACGCACGGCTTCCAGCGTGGCTTCTACCAGCGGCATTCCTTTATCCACGCGCTCCTTCGCAAATTCGATAATCAGAATGGCGTTCTTTGCCGACAAACCAATCAGCGTGATCAAGCCAATTTGGGCGTACACGTTGTTGGTGAGTTTGGGTAGGAAAATGAGCGCCACAATAGCTCCGAACGCGCCCAGCGGTACGGCCAGCAGCACGGAGAAAGGTACCGACCAGCTTTCGTACAGGGCAGCCAGGAACAAGAACACGAACGTGAGCGACAGGGCGAAGATGTATACCGTTTGACCACCTGCTAGCTGCTCTTCTCGGCTCAAGCCCGAGAACTCAAACCCGTAACCCGCGGGCAACGACTGGGCCGCCGTTTCGCGCAGGGCGTTGATAGCATCACCGGAGCTATAGCCAGGGGCCGGGTTTCCGTTGATTTCAGCGGAGCGGAACAGGTTGTAGTGCGAAATAAGCGGGGCCGACTCTGTGCGCTGGTAGCTGGTAAGTGTGCTCAAGGGCACCATACCGCCGGAACTGTTGCGTACGTAGTACTGGCCCAGGTTGCTGATATCGGCACGGTACATGGAGTCGGCTTGGGTTACTACGCGGAAGTTTCGGCCGTACACCGTGAAGTCGTTCACGTAGGCCGAGCCTAGGTAGGTACGCAGGGCCGTGCCAATATCAGAGATGGAAACTCCTAGCTTCTTGGCCTTTTCCCGGTCGATGGTGAGCTGGTAGCCGGGCGTATTGGCGGTAAAGAAGGAGAAGGCCCCCGTAATTTCTGGTCGCTTGCGCAGAGCACCCAGGAAGTTCTGCAGTTGAGCATCAAACTTCTTGATGTCGCCGCCTGCCTCACGTTCCTGCAGTACAAAGGAGAAACCGCCCGTGTTGCCCAAGCCCGGAATAGCCGGCGGTGAAATAACCACCACGTTGGCTTCCTTAAGGCGGCTGAGGCGCTGCTGAATGGTAGCAATAAGACCTTGCAACTGTACCTCCTTGTCTTTGCGCTCTTCCCAAGGCTCAAGCTGGCAGAACACCGTACCACTGTTCGACTTGGAGGAGAAGTTTACCGCATTCAAGCCACCAAGACCGGCATAGTGCCGGATGCCCTTGATCTTACTCAACTCCTTCATAATCTCGTTGAGCGTGTTTACCGTGCGCTCCGTGGAGGAGGCTTCGGGCAAGTTGAAGGTTACGATAATTCGGCCCTCATCTTCAGTAGGAATAAAGCCGCCGGGCTTTTTGGCAAACAGGAGGCCCGTGCCAGCAATAATGCAGACCAGAATAATAACCACAAAGCGCGAGTTCTTGATGCCGCGCTGCACGCCGTTGCCGTACTTGTTGGTTACCTTATCAAACCAGGTGTTGAACTTGTAGAACAGGCGGTCAAGACCGGTAGAGTTTTCATCGCGCTTGTGCGGCTTGAGTAGGAGCACGCACAACGCAGGCGTGAGCGAAAGCGCTACAAAGGCCGAGATGATTACCGAAATGGCAATAGTAATAGCGAACTGCTGGTACAAGCGGCCCGTGATGCCCGGAATGAAGCCTACCGGTACGAACACGGCCGCCAGAATCAGGGCAATGGCAATAACCGGAGCCGAAATTTCGCGCATGGCCGCCAGGGTGGCGTCCAGCGGGCTCAGGCCCCGTTCGTTCATGTTGTGTTCCACGGCTTCCACCACCACAATGGCGTCGTCGACCACAATACCAATGGCCAGCACGAAGCCAAACATGGTGAGCGTGTTGATGGTGAAGCCCAGCGGAATAAACATGATGAACGTACCCACAATGGACACCGGAATAGCCAGCACCGGAATCAGGGTGGAACGCCAGCTTTGCAGGAACAGGAACACTACGATGATAACCAGCACCAAGGCTTCCACCAGCGTGTGCAGCACTTCCTCAATAGACACCTTCACCACGGATGCGGCCTCAAACGGTACCACGTAAGCGAGGTCGGCGGGGAACTGCTTTTTGAGCTGCTCCATGGTGTTGTTCACGTTCTCGTAGGTTTCGAGGGCGTTAGCACCAGGCGCTTGATATACCAGCAGGTAGGCGGCGCGTTTGCCGTCCACAAAAGAGTTGTTGGCGTAGTTAAATTTGCCCAGTTCCAAACGAGCAACATCCTTCAAGTAGACTACCGAGCCGTCATCGGGCCGGGTTTTTACAATGATGTTGCCGAACTCTTCTGTATCGGTTAGGCGGCCCTTCACAAACACGATGTACTCAAAGGTTTGCCCGGTTTGGGCCGGGGGAGCACCAATGGAGCCGGCCGCAATCTGCGCGTTCTGCTCCTGAATGGCGGCCGTTACTTCCTGGGCCGTAACCCCTAGCTGAGCCAGTTTATCAGGCTTGATCCACACGCGCATGGAAAAGTCATCGGCGCGCGATACAATGTCGCCGACACCTTTGGTGCGCAACAGGGCGTCCTTAATAAAGACGTTAGCGTAGTTGTCGAGGAAGGTAGTGTTGTGGCTACCGTTAGGAGCGTAGAGTGCTACCAGCATCAGAATGCTGGGGTTACGTTTCCGCACAATCAGGCCGAGGCGCTGCACTTCCTGTGGCAGGGTAGGCTGGGCAATGCCTACCCGGTTCTGCACGTCGAGGGCAGCAATGTTGATGTCGGTGCCTACCTCAAAGTTCACCGTCATGCTCATCTGCCCATTGCTGGTGCTGTTGCTTTGCAGGTAGGTCATGCCCGGCGTGCCGTTCACCTGCACTTCCACGGGCGTGGCTACGGTCTGCTCCACCGTTTGGGCGTCGGCGCCGGTGTAGGTGCCCGAAACGGATACCGTGGGGGGCGTAATTTCCGGGTACTGCCCAACGGGCAAATTCAGGATGGCCAGCACCCCGACCAGCACAATCACCAGGGAGGTGACAATGGCCGTGACGGGACGCCGGATAAAGGTTTCTGCAATCATGATGGGGCGTTTAGCTGTGCGCTTGGTTCAAGTAGCCCTAGCTCCTTCCTCGCGCTGCGTGGGAGGGGAGTTAGCCTTCTAATCCTAGCCACTCGTTAGTTCTTATTTCGCGGCTCCTTGAGCCGGGGCACCCGCTTGGGCTTGCGCTGGTGTGCCCGTCTGGATTGTGCCGCCATCACGCAGGCGCTGAATGCCTTCGGTTACTACCTGGTCGCCTTCTTTAATGCCGCTGATAATAACAATCTGGTCGCGCAGGCGCGGGCCGAGCTGCACTTTGCGCTGGTAGGCTTTGCTGCTGTCGCCGGCAATAAATACAAAGTTCTCGCCCATTTGCTCGGTTACGGCTTTGTACGGAATTACAATACGGCGGCCCGACTGGCGGTTCAGCACGTTCAGTACGGCGCTCATACCGTCCTTCAGCTCGCGTTTGGGGTTGGAGAACTGCACCCGAATCTGTACGGTACCGGTTTGCTGGTTTACGCCCCGGTCAATAGCTAGTATCTTACCCGGCTGGTTGTAGCGCGTGCCATTGGGCAGCACCAGGCGGAAGGTAGAGTCGGCGCGGCTGCCGGTTTGGCGCTGCAAGTCCACAAAGCGGCTCAGGTCGGCTTCGGTAATCACGAAGTCTACGCCCATAGGGTCCTCCCCGCTGATGGTATTGAGCAAGGTACTGCCGGGGCTCACCTGAGAACCCAGGCGCACTTGCGAAATGCCAATGCGACCCGTGAAAGGCGCGTTGATGATGGAATAATCAAGATCGGTGCGCGCCGCCGATACGGCGGCCTGGGCCTCGGCTACCTGGCTTTGCGCCGTAGCGTACGAGGTGGCTGCGTTGTCCACAATCTGGCGGGCAATAGCGTCTTGCTTGGCTAGGCGCTCGTAGCGGTCCAGGTTTACCCGGGCGTTCTGCACAGTGGCCTGGGTGCTACGCAAGCCGGCTAGGGCCTGCTGGTAAGCCGCCTGGTACTTGCGCCGGTCAATCTCGTAGAGCGGCTTGCCTTTCGTGACCACATCCCCTTCTTTAAAGTAAAGCTGGGTGATGAAGCCCGCGACTTGGCTGCGCAGCTCTACGTTGTTGATGGCTACGACCGTAGCCGGATACTCATCGTAGTACACGGCGTCGGAAACTTGGGCGGCCATTAGCGTCACGGGCGTAGCCGGCGGCGGACCAGCCGGTTTGTCGGCTTCTTTGTTGCCGCAGCTCACAAGGGCGTAGAAGCCCGCAGCGTAAGACAGGGCTAGAATAGTCTTCTTCATATAGGTACTGGAAGCGGCGGAAGGCTTAGTAGGACGTGGGCAGATTGCCCTGAGCGCGCAGCAAGTCTACCTTGCTGCTCAGCACCTGAAACAGGGCGCTGTAATAATTGAGCTGGGCGGTGCGAAGGGTGCTTTGGGCAATGATGACGTCGAGGTAGGTTTTGATGCCCTCGCGGTACTGTAGGTTCACCACCGAGTACACCTCCTTCGACAAGGCTAGGTTGCGCTGCCCAATGAGGTAATCGGTGTAATACCCTTTGTAGGTAGATAAAGCCTGCTCAAACTCCGTGTTGATGCGGTTGCGCGTAGCCAGAATATCCTGGTCGATGCGCTGATCGGTGAGGCGTTCCCGCCGTAGGTTTTGCAGGCGCCTAGTGCCCTGGAAAATAGGTAAGCTCAGCTGAAGCCCAGCGTAGGAGTTGGGGAACCGCTGGCTGTATAAGTCGCCGAAGTTGTTGTTCTGAAATACCGCGTTGTAGTTGCCGAAGGCCGATACGGAGGGCAGGAAGCCCCAGCGGTAATAGCTAATCTGGGCCGACTGCAGTGCTTTCTGCGTCTGCAGCTGTTGAAACTCAATGCGGTTGGTGGGGTCGAGCGCTACGGCCGTGTCCACTACCGCTTCGCGCATCAGCCGGATGGTGTCGTACTGCAAGGTGAGCGGCTGCGGACCAGCCAAGCCCATTAGTTCCTTTAAGTAAGCGCCCTTGGCCTTAATGGCTTCAATGGCCTGCTTGCGCGCTACAATGGAGTTGTTAAGTAAAATCTCGGCCTGCTTGAAGTCTGTTTTGTCAACGATACCTGCATCGTAGCGGGCCCGCGCATCCTGAAGGCTACGCTGCAGGCGCACAATGTCCTCGTTTAGCACGTCTAGCTGGCGCTGGGAGAGTAGCACGTCATAAAACGCTTTGCTCACATCCGTCACCACGTCGATGCGCACGCCAATGGTGTTCTGCTGGTAGAACTGCCGCGAGGGCCGGGCCGTGCGTAGGGCCAGCCGCACATCGTTGTTGTAAATAGCTTGGGTAGCGCCCACGCCCACCGTGGAAGTATTGCGCAAGCCAATTTGGCGCGGCGTGTTTACCCCATCAATCGGAATTACCGAGTAGGGCAGCTGAAAATAATGCTGACCCGTGGCATTGAGGTTTACTTGGGGCAGCCAGCCCGACAACCCAATGCGAATGGTGGCCTCGTTGGTTTCTTCATCAATGCGAGCTTGGCGCAGGGCAGGCTGGTTTTGCAGCGCGTACTGAAGGCACTGTTCCAGCGTGAGCTGATTGCCAGATGGAGGAGGAGCCGTGGGCTGGGCCCGCGCCCACACGGGGACAAGCCAGACAAGACCTAGCAGTAGCCGAAGCGCCCGTTTCATGTGTTTCATATCGTAAGTAAAGCAGCTACTACACGGCATAGCTGATGCACTGCTGACCATCCTTTGGGCCAGTCACCATTCCAAACATCAGGCGCAAGGACGCAGCTATGTGCCTGCACGCTGCCTGAAGTCGGCCGTATTCTGTGAAAAACCTGACCTCCCAGTTGGCTGTCAGGGTAGTACCTAGTCAAGAATATTCAGGGCTGAATAAAATTTTGTCCTTGGATTACAAGGGTGGTAAACCACGCACCGGGCAAAAGGTTGTGGGCCTTTCAGAGAAATACTTTTTGCTGACCGGCGCCGAAAGGCTTACTGTCGCGGTTGCTATTTTCTTACTGTTGAGTAAGCTCAGAGCCAGTGTGGGCTTACTCCAGCTCCGTTACGGTCACTAGCACGTTGGTATTGCGGCCGTGGTCGTCGGCGCAAGAAATCTTGAGCGGGCCAGGCGTTGGCCGGAAAAAAACTCGCTCGGTAGCCCCGGCTGCACGCAGAAACTGGTCGTTGACGTACCAGTACACTTGTTGCACCTCGCTGTTGGTTGTGCAGCTGAGCAGAAGTTGTTGCTGCTCGCGGGCGTTCAGCACGTACTCAGTATTAGGTGTGGGCGAGGTGATAGTGGGCGCTTGTTCTGGCCCACCGCGCACTAGCTGGCACAGGGGGGTGTGGGGGGGCAGCCGACGGTACGGAATGCCCTGGGCCTCCTTGTAGGCTGCTACCTCCGGGAGTAAATTGGGGTACAGCTCCCGCCGGTACCCCGCCGCGGGTGCGCAGGCCCGGCAATAGGTAAAGGCGCCGTCGGCCGCTACCAGCACTTCGCGCAGGTGCTGGCAGTGCTGGCCGCTGGAGATACTCGGCAGGAAATAGTCTATCACTTGGTTTGGGCAGTTCTCGCCCGGCACTAGGCCTGTTTCGGCACACACCAGCCGAAAGTCGAGGGCCGCTGGTGGCGCAAACCAGTCATTGGGCGAGTTGTAGGCTACCGCGTTAAACAAGTCGAAGAGTAGGGGCGTGGCTACATCGGCCCCGGTAAGGGCCGGGCTACCCTGACCACTGAAGTTGCCCACCCATACCCCAATGGTGTACTGCCGGTTGTAGCCTATGCTCCAGGCGTCGCGGCGGCCGTAGCTAGTACCGGTTTTCCAGGCAATCTTGGGCAGGCGCATGCTGCTGGCCGCCCCCAGGGGCAGGTCGGGGCGCGTGAGCTGGGCCAGGATGTCGGTGGTGAGGAAAGCCGCTTCCGCCGATACGAGCCGGGTGCTGGAAGCTTGTTTGGCGGTGGAAGTTAGGTGCAGGCTTTGATGCCGTCCACCGCCGGCCAGGGTCACGTACAGGTTGGTTAGTTCCTCCAAGGAAGCCCCACAGCCCCCTAGAATGCTGCTCAAGCCTAGGCGGGCGCGGTTGCGGGTTATGTTATGGAAGCCTGCCTGGCGGAGCTTGTCGGTGAAGGCGGGTACGCCCAGTTGGTTGAGCACTCGCACCGCCGGAATGTTGAGCGAGTAAGCCAGCGCCCGTTCCAGAGTCACCTCGCCGTTACAACGCTTATCAAAGTTCTCGGGGCGGTAGCCCTGGAAGTTGGTGGGTACATCGGGCAGCAGCAGCTTGGGCGTGACGAGGCCACGGTCCATGGCCAGGGCGTACAGAAACGGCTTGAGCGTACTGCCCGGCGAGCGGACGGCCGTAATGCCATCGTTCTGGCCTTGATTAGCGAAATCCCGAAAATCAGCTGAGCCTACGTAGGCCTCTACCTGGCGAGTGTGGTTGTTCACCACCAGCACCGCCGCCTGCGTGATGCCCAGTTCATATAAGCGCCGCACGTAATTGCGGGTAAGATCCTCTGTTTTGTATTGCTTGCTGCGCTGCAACGTACTGTGAATAATAGCCTGCCGCGGAAACTGCCGTACCAGCCGCCGCGAGAGGTGCGGGGCCAGGGCAGGGGCGGCATGGCGCTCTACCTCCAGGGGCTCTAGCAAGGCATCTTCCACATCTTGCTTCGGAAACAGGCCCGAGGCCCCAAAGCGCCGGAGCCATCGGTTGCGCTCCTGCAGCACAGCCGCATTATTCTTTCCCAGCACCAAGCCTCTAGGCCTGTTCGGGATGATGGCCAACGTGACGGTTTGAGCCAGTGAGAGGTAGTCGGGCGTTTGCTGAAAGTAGAGCAGGGCTGCCGACTTCACGCCTTCCACATTACCGCCGTAGGGCACCAGGTTTAGGTACAACTGCAGAATTTCCTCCTTGCTGTAGTGCAGCTCTAACTGGGTGGCACGCAGCATTTCTAGCAGCTTATTGCCAAAGGTGCGCTCCTTAGGCTCTAGCAGCCGGGCCACCTGCATGGTAATGGTGCTGGCCCCGGTAGTGCGGCCCGTGCCAAACACATTGCGCCCGGCTGCCTGCACCAGAGCTATCGGGTTTACGCCCATATGCCACCGAAACCACCGGTCTTCTTTCTCCATAATGGCCTTGCGCAGCACCGGCGTAATCTCGTGCAGCTCGGTTTTCATCCGCCACTTCTGGGTGGGGTTGAGGTAGGCGTGCAGCACGGTGCCATCGGCGGCAAGTACAAGGGGCGAATACTGCGGCGCGGGCGGCAGCGGAAACCACCAATCTAGGCCTAGCAAAAGCAGCAGCACTAGGCCTAGGGCCGCTAGGCCACGCGAAATAACACGCCTATTCATACACTCAAATATACCGGCTACCCAATAACAGTGCAGGCTATTTGGCAAAACAACAACAGCCAGCTAAGCACGCCTGTAAACGTCAGCGAAGAGCATGTGCGCAAGAGTGTGTGTTGCATATATGATAGTATTTAGCTGATATAGGTGCGATTATATCATCCAAACTAGGCTATGGTTAAAAATATTTCAAAAAAGGCAAATCCGCTTTGTGAATACTGTTCGTAGGTATTCCGTGACAGTGCGGTGCAAGTACCAACTGTTGTTGATTGCCTATGGGCATTCAGTCAACGACATGTATGCGGCGCTGCCTTTCTTCCTTTCCATCCTCTTACTCCTCCCTTATTCCACAACCGCTACATGAAACGTAAACTTTTTCTCTCCCTCGCGCTGGCTGGTGTCAGCATCAGTGTGTCGTTCGGACAAGCTACTGTTGACCCAGAATTGCGGTCGGCATTGGCTACCAATCCTACGGCGCAAGTAATTGTTACTTTCAAGGGGAGCGGCGCTCCTGGCCTTACCCAGCGGGGGCTGTTGCAGCGGCTGGGCATTACGCGCGGCGTTACCCTGCAGGCCCTGCCAGTAGCGGGTGTTATTGCCACCGCCGCGCAGGTAAATGCGCTGGCGCAAAGCCCCGAAGTTCGCTCCCTCTACATCAACAAGCGGCTGGAGTATTACAACTTCGACGACACGCACCTGACGGGTGTGAAGCGCCTGCGCACCGACCAACAGATGACGGCTCGTAATGGCGGTCTGCCCGTTTCAGGCAAGGGGGTGGGCGTACTCATCAACGACAGCGGCGTAGACGGCACGCACGAGGATATAAAGTTCGGCACGCACCTGGTTCAGAATACGCTGGGCTCCACCAACCTCAACTCGCTAAGCACCCTGCTGCCCGTTACGTACCTAGAAGGAGTGCCGAATACGGATACTAACTCGGGCCATGGTACGCACTGCGCTGGTACCGTGGGCGGCACCGGGGTTCGCTCAGGAGGAAAGTATGAAGGCGTAGCGCCGGGTGCCTCATTGCTGGGCTACGGCTCTGGAGGAGCTCTCTTGGTGCTCGATGCCATGGGCGGCTTCGACTACGCGCTTACTCATCAGTTTCAGTACAACATCCGGGTTATCAGCAACTCATTTGGCAGCAGCGGCGACTTCGACCCCAACGACCCGCTGAACGTGGCTACTAAAAAGTGCTACGACCGCGGCATGGTGGTGGTGTTTGCCGCCGGCAATGAAGGTCCCGGGGCTGATACGCACAACCCATATGCCATTGCACCCTGGACCATTTCAGTAGGCGCTGGTGACCGAAACGGGCTGCTGGCGGAGTTCTCCTCGCGCGGCGTGCGGGGCGAGCAGGGCACTTTTACGGTAGACGGCGAGACCTGGACCTTTAAAAACGAACCCGTGATTGTAGCGCCCGGCGTAGATGTGGTTTCTACCCGTGCTATTGCGCCGGTATCATCATTGGGAGCCCAGCAAGACATTGAATTGTTGCAACCCAGCGAAGTGCCGTTCTATACCCACAGCAGCGGTACTTCTATGGCTACGCCCCACGTAGCAGGCATTGTGGCGCTGTTGCTAGAAGCGAAACCCACATTGAATCCGGCGCAGGTGAAAGAGCTGCTGCAGAAAACGGCCACCAACATGCCCGGCCGTGAGTCGTGGGAGGTAGGTGCCGGTTACGTAAATGCCTACGCTGCCGTAGATCAGGCCTTCCGCTCCTCTACCTACGGCTCTACGGTGAATGCTAGCCGCCGCTTCAACAGCAGCGTGAATGCACAAACTGCCACGGTACCTTTCACCATCAACTACAACCCCGCCCTGGCCGCTGGCAACCAGTTTACCTTCCCGGTAAGTGCTGGCACTAACAGCTTGGAAGTGAAAATTTCCTCGAGGGGGCTGCTAGGCGAAACCGGTAACCTGACCAACCTGATCCTGGTTGACCCTAACGGGGTAGAATACCGCTCTGGCACCCCCGTTACGTTTACGCTCTCAACGGACCGCAGCGTAGCGGTAGCCGGGCCGGTAGCTGGTACCTGGACGCTGAAAGTAGATGGCCTACAAGGCGTGGCCCTACCTGAAACCATCAGCGGCAGCATTACCGCCCTAACAGCCACCGGCACCACTAACCTCTCCGACATTGTAGGCCACCCTGCTGAAGCCTCCATCAAGATGGCCGTTGCTAATCAACTGGTTGATGGCCTAAGCAACGGTTTCCGTCCCGACGCCCCGCTTACCCGCATCCAGCTGGCCGACTACCTGCTCATGGGCCAAGGCATCCGGCAGCTGCTGCCCTTCAGCGGCGCCCGTACTTTCTCCGATGTGTCTACGCCCGCTGAAATTCTGCTGACCGAATCGGTGGTGGCTAAAGGGGCCGCCCAGCGCGACCGGTTTCACCGGGCCGCTGGCGTGATGCTGCCCACCGCCACTGGCACATTCTCGCCGAATGGCCAAGTGAACCGGGCCTCCCTGGCCTACTCGCTGGTGCAGAGCCTGGGCTTCCAGGAGCAGGCGCTAGCCCGCAACAGCCAGCCCCTGACGGTGCAGGTAAACGGGCAAACCATTCCGGTAGATGATGCCGCCAACGTGCCGGCTGCTCTGAAAGGCTACATAAGCATTGCGCTGGAGCTGAATCTGATTAATGCCTACTACTCGCTCACCCAAGGCCCCTACGACCAGCAGCCTACGCTACACGCTACCTTTAAGCCAAGCCAAAACGTTTCGCGCGCCGATTTTGCCGTTATCGTAAGCCGGACGTTCCCGCAGTATGATGCCGTAACGCAACCCACAGCAGTAGCCAGTGCAAACGCCAGCACTACGAGTCTGTTGCCGGCCGAAGCGGGTGCTAAATCTGGCGTGCTTTTGCAAGAGACGGCGGCCTATCCAAACCCCTTCACGGCGGCTACTACCATCAGCTACTACTTAACTCAGCCAAGTCCCGTAAGCGTAGAAGTTTATAACGCGCTCGGCCGCAAAGTTCAGACGCTAGTATCGGGTATAGAAGCTGCCGGCAACCACCAAGTACAGTTTGATGCCAGTAACCTGGCACGCGGCACCTATCTCTACAAAGTAAAAACCGGAGCCTCAGTAACCACTAAGCGTTTAGTGCTGCAATAAGTCTGCTCAAGCTGCTTCAATACAAAAGGCCTGCTTCACGGAGCAGGCCTTTTGTATTGAAGCAGCTTGAGTAACTACCCTTGATTTCTACTGCTTATTTAGGAGGCTCGGGCACTTCTACTTCCAGCTCAAAGTCGCGCTTGGGTGGGGCTTCGTTATTAGCGGCGTTGCGGTAGAGGAAGCGGAGCGTGGTTTTGCCGGGGTTCAGGGCCTTGAACTGAAAAGTAACATCCTCGTCACTGCCTACTTTGGCTTTCTTCTTGGGCTTCTTTAAGCTTGAGGTGGGCGCAGCTGTCACTAGCTGCACTACTTGGTTTGCAATGGGCATTACCTCCCACATGTACTGCGAGCCGACAGTAGTATCAAGCCGAATAGCGAGCTGGTCGCCCTGGTTAACTTTCACGCGGCTGCGGTTGCCGTACTCCGTAATGTTCACGTTTTTGGCCACGCCAGGCTTATCAATGGTAATAAACACCCGAAAGAAGCCGCCCAGTGATGCGTAGCCGGTGCCAGGCTGAGCCGAAACCAGCGTCAGATCAAGCCCACCCGTGCCGATGGCCTGGAAATGAATTTCGAACGTGGCGGGCGCGCCCGGTACTCCGCTATTCACACCGGGCAAGATGTTCGTGATGGTGGGCGTCAGCTGGCCAGGGTAGGTCTGGGTTAGGCGCCAGCCGAAACGAGGAGAAATGGTAGGCAGCAAAATTGTAAGCTGGTCGCCCACGTTCAACTGCACCTGCTTGCCATTATCATTCGCATTGAGCGTCACAATGTCGGCTTGGGCAAGAGTAGGGCGTAGGAAGGCAATAGGTATCAACAAAGTGGCTAACCAAATGCCTAGCCGGAGGCGAGGACGAAAGCCAGGAATAAAAGGCAGTAGCTTCATCACGTATGAACACAGTAAGTTTCATGAACAATACAGCCGGCCACTGAAGAAGCGCCGGCTGCGTGAAAAACAGTTAAGAAGGTATACGAAGGGCTAGAGAAAGGGCTGTTGTTGAGCTAGTGAGCCCAAGAGATATTACGTCTCGTGTATCAAGTAACGAACCACTTTACCATTGCTGAATTGCAAAGACAGAGCGTCACCATCAATAGGAATGAGTCTGGGCGTCATCCCTATGTAGTACTGCCAAAATTCCTCGCCTTTATAGTTAGGTTCACTTAGTAATACAGTCACTTCATTTTGCGTAAGGCCAACAAGCCGGTGGGAGTGCTGTACGTCCTCCACCATCTCATAGCGCTTATTTATATCAGAGGTCCATTTGTCTTTCTGAAATTCCGATGTGGATAGTACAAGTAAATGGCTAATGCCAAATACACACCCGCTACGCAAAGGCAAGGTGTCGCGACAACCGATACGAGAGTAGCAACCCGTTTCGGTTGTTGCAGCCCCGGCCAGAAACGACGAAGTAGGGCCCGCGTAGCTGCAAACACAAGAATGAACCCTGGAAGGGAGAAGGGGGCTAGGACTGCATAGAACAGCAGATCACTCCAGAATTTCACGGCTAGATAGTGTGATTGGTGGTAGACATCAGCACCAGTGCCATGTCTACCGAGGCATGTGTACCTTTTAGGTAAGAAGCTGTCCGGAATTAAATGCTTCTACAAGCTCTCTACGATAATGCATCGGCTTTACCGCACCCGCACCACGCCGGAGCCGGCGTAGCTGTGGTACTCGGCATTGTACATGGCATCGGCGCTGACGGGGCCTAGTTTGAACGTGCCTTTGCTCACGGCGCGGCAGAGGTAGTAAAACGACTTGGCCGTGGGCGTAGCAGTAGTAAACAGATTGATCCGGTCGTCGCGCACGTCGAGGTAGTCGGGTTGAGCGGCGTCCTTGGCCCAGGTTAGGTCCCGGACTGCTCCGATGCGTGGGTTCTCAATTTCCAGGCCGGCGGGCAGCAGGTCCGTAATAGCCACGTTCTTGACTTCGCCCGCGGTTTCAGCCGACTGGATAGTGATGCGTACCACTACCAAGTCGTTTTGCTTGAAGGAGGTAGAACCAACCGGGTTGCCGTTGCGGTCTAGGAACTGACGGCGCACTTGCAGGTAAGCATCTTCCTCACGCACCTGGCCGGTGGGCGAAATACCTTCGGTTTCCCAGAAGTAGTAGAGGCTGCCTTTGCCGCTAGTACGCAACTGGAGTTGGCGGTTAGCCACGTTGCTTACCGTAAGGTCTTTGCCCGTGAAGTTGCCAATAGCCATGCCATCCGCTAGCAGGCTAGCTACTACGGTGCTACCCGCATTCTTCTTTGCCAGCTTACCGAGGGCCAGCAGCGCAAATGACCGTTCCTGGGTGTTGAGCCAGCCGGCTTGCTTTACCTGGCGGCTGAGCTGACGGGCCAGGGTGTTCACCTGAGCATTGGCCGGGTCGGCGGCCAGCAGGGCGTTGAGTACTAGAGCTTCGTCGCGGATGGGGGAGGAGAAGGCCCCGTCGAGCTGGCGGCCGGCAATGTTGGGTGCAGCGCCGAAGCGGGTGGGCACGGTACTCTGGTAGCCGCGCTGGTTGCCGCTCAGGGCGAAGGCTGCCGCCAGCAAGTAGCGCGAGTCTTCGGCCAGCTGAGGCCGGTTGGCTTTGTAGTAGTTCAGGCCCACGGCATCGGGCCGGCCGGCCAGGGCCAGCACGTAGAGGGAGTAGGCTACTTCCTTCTTGGCCAGCGTCACAGGCTGAATCACGCCGCCGGTCTGGATGATGTTGTAGGTGTCAGTTTCGCGCTTGCGCACGCGGGCTTGTAGGTAGCGCAACACTCGGTCGAGCACGTTCTTGTTTACATCGAAGCCGGCTTGCTGGGCTTCCAGCAGGAAGTGGGCGGCGTAGGCGGTGGCCCACCAGTTGTCGTAGTCGCCGCCGGGCCAGTAGCTGAGGGAGCCGTTGTACATCTGCTGGGCTTCCACCTTCCGGATGGCTTCCTGCACGTGGTAGTTGGGGTTGAACAGTCCCGCCTTGCCGGGCTTGCCGGTTTTCTGGCCTAGGGTGGCGGCCAGATCACCGTAGTATAGCTGCGGGAAAGCGGCCGATACGGTTTGCTCCAGGCAGCCGTAAGGGTATTGCAGCAGGTAGCGCAGGTCCTTGGCAAACTCCGTCATGGGCGAGCGGCTCACCACCAGCTGGCTCCGCAGCGACGAAGGCAGGAAGTCGGTTTTCAGGTTCAGCTGCTGGGCCGCGCCACCCGCTACCACACCTGCCCCCGTGCGCTTCTGCAGCGGCGAAGCGGGACGGATGGGTAGTTCTACTTTTTCATTCAGAGTATATGCTGGTTTTGCTGCATCAGCATCAGTCTTATTACCTGGAACGTTGGGCGACCTACGCCTGTAGGCTTTAACTTTTATGTCAATAGACGCAGAGCCAATTGCCGTTGCTGCATATCGGTAGAGTACTCGCTTCTCTGTATTTGGACTCAAAGGCATCATATCAACCCGGTAACCTAAGTCATTAGGAGAGGAACGGGGAAGGTCAGCTATGCGCTTTAACAAGGTGCTACTTGGTTCTACAAATACATCTATGACTTTCCCCGTCGTATTCGTCAGCGTTACGGGTACGTCAATCGTGTCGCCGGGGCTGAGGAAGCGGGGGAGGGCAGTGCTGATGACTACTGGGTCGGCAACGCGCATGGTGTGCTCGGCGGAACCGAAGGCGTCGTTCTTGTAGGCCACTGCCATGATGCGCACGGCCCCGCTGAACTGGGGCACTTGCAGCTTGTAGCGCACCTTGCCGCTGGCATCGGCGGTGAGGACGCCACTCCATTTGGCGAGGAGCTTCACGCGGCGGTTGGGCACAGGCGTGGTGCGGCGCGAGAGGTCGTAGCCGTCGCCGCCGGTGCTGCTGGTCCCAAGTTCGGGCAGCAGGAAGGGGTATACATCGTAGGCCTGTACTTCTAGGGCGCGCTTCTGGTAGAAGTAGCCGTAGGGGTCGGGCGTCCGGTAATCCTTCATCTGCAGAATGCCCTCATCCACCATGGCCAGCGTCACCTGGGCACCGGGGGCGGTGGTTACTTCAATGGTCTGGGCGGTTTGGGACCGGCTTTGCGCGGGGGCTTTAATAGCCACTTGCAGCTTGGCGCCGGGCTTCTCCACCGTCAGCGGCACGAAGCCGCGAGCTACTGTGAGAGGTAGTCGGTTGTCCCTGATTTCGCGGATGGCGGTGGCCGTTACGTACACGTTGGGCACGTGGCCGGTGCGGATGGGAATGCTCACGCGGGCCGATTTCTCGTCGGTGTTCACGTAGAAGTGGTCGAGCACGCGGTTGCGCTCTACCGTCACGAGCACGCGGCCGGGGAAGGGCGTTTTCAGCAGCAGGTTGGCGGTTTCGCCGGGCTCGTACTTGGCCTTATCGGCCTCAATGGTCACCTCGCCCTCGTTGTTTACCTCGAAGGAGTTGCTCTGGGTATCGCCGTAACCGTAGGCGTACACGCGCTGAGCCACGTAAGTCACGGCCCCTGGCCTAGAAATCCGGATTTCGTACTCGCCGGAGTAGGTCGGCGTGAAGCCCAGGCTAGCATCAGAGCCGCCGCTTGCTACCGTCACGGTGCGGCTCAACACCACCTGCTCACGCTTCTGCGAGTTGTAGATGTAGCGCCCGCCCTGACGCTCAATCACCGTTTCCCAGAGCAGGCGCACCACGCGCACCGTGGCCTGGGCTGAGGTGGGCGTGCCAGCTGGCGTGAGAGCCACCAGTCGCACCGGCAGGGCCTGACGGGTTTGCACCAGCTCATCCATGTTCTTCACCCCAAACAGCACAGGCTGGGTCTGCACCTCGAAGGTAGCCAGGCGGTTCACGGGGCGGCCGGTTTCATCGAAAACGGTGGTGAAAGCGGCGCCTTCCAGAATGCCGAGGTCAC
The DNA here is from genome assembly GCF_900188255.1 of Hymenobacter mucosus. Classification (GTDB taxonomy): domain Bacteria; phylum Bacteroidota; class Bacteroidia; order Cytophagales; family Hymenobacteraceae; genus Hymenobacter; species Hymenobacter mucosus. The sequence goes on from NZ_FZNS01000005.1 coordinate 126,264, forward strand.
TGTAATCGGGTACCTCGTAGGTGGCGGTGCCGCGGCCGGCGGCATCGGTGGTGCCTTCGCGGGTGGTCTTCTCGAACCGGTCTGAAATCGGGGTAGAAACCTGGTCGCCATAGCTGCCCCGCTGCCGCTCACCGCTATTGATACCAAAATTGTAGTCGGCGTAGTTTTTCGGGGCGAAGGGTTTTTCCTTCAGCGAAAATTCTACCTCAAACTTGCGGTCGGCGGCGGGCGGACCAAACAGGTTCTGGGCCGTAATTTGGGCCGAAATAGCTTGGCCGGGTTTCACGACTGGCCTAGAGGCTTTCACCGTCACCTTCATGCGGTCCGGAATAAACTCCTCCACCGAAAGCTGGCGCGAGGTCAGCAGCACGTCGTTGCCGGTTAGCACTTCCATTGTGTAAAGGCCAGTCATCACGGCGGGAGGCAGCAGGAAGCGCGCCTCAAAGGAGCCAGCCGCGTTCAGGGTTTTCTGCAGGCTGGCGTACTCCTTGCCGGTGGGCAGCAGCAGCCGAATTTTCACCGGCAGGCCCTTGGGCGGTGCCTGCCAATCCTCGGTGCGGATAACGGTGTTGGTCTGGATGGTGTCGCCGGGGCGGTACAGGTCCCGGTCGCCGTAGAGGAAGGCCTGATAGCGGGCGGCGTTGCTTTGTAGGCCACCCACCTCGAAGCGGGAGGTTTCTACGCGGCTGCGGCTCAGGTCGAGGAAGGTGAAATCGTTGCCCTGTTGAGCCATCACCATGCCCAGCTTGAAGCGGCCATTTTGAGCGGTGCTGTCGAATTTTGCTACCCCGTCGCCGTTGGTGAGGCCGGTACCCATCACCTGGTTGTTGGTGCTGATAAAGCGCATTTCCACGCCGCTCAGCGCCTTGGCGTTCCGAATGGAGTTGGCGAATACCAGCGTGCTGCCAGCCTTGCCCTGCTTCACAATCAGCCCAATGTCCGACACGGCCACCAGCTTGCTCACTTGCAACCACTGGCGCTCGGTGTCCTGCACCTTAATGATGTAGAGCCCTTTCAGGCCGCCCGCAAACTCCAGGTCCTTAAGGTTTAGGTTTAGCAGCCGCAGCCCCTGCGCCTTCGGCAACCCCGACACGGTGTAGGTGCGCTCCGTGAGCACGTTGCCCAAGTTCTCCACTTCGTAGTACTGGTAGGAGCGGTCCACGTACCCGCCTTCCTCACTTTCCTCTTCCTCACCTTCTGATTCTTCCCCGTCGTAGCCGGGGTAGCCGTACTGGGTGCCGCTGCGCAACAGCTGCTGGATGTTATTAGCGTACACTTTAGCAATGGTCACTTTCACCTGACCTACCTCATTTATGCGCACGCCCAGGTTGCGCGAACCCAGGGCGTCGAGGTACATGGCCTTCTCGGCGCTGGCAAAGCTGATGGTGGGCCGCTCGTCGGAGAAGCTCACCGTTTGGGTGAAATCTTCGCTGAGGTGTCCGCCTAGGCCACCCCGCAACCCCTGGCGCAAGCTCACCTGGTAGCTTTTGCCTACCTCAAAGCCGCCCTTGAGCCGGAAGCCACTTTCCAGCTCCTCTACCTCGTAGGCCACCTGCGGCGACACCGACAGTGCATTCTGCAAGTCGCCCGTGGTTACCGGCTGGCTGGTCAGGATGGTAATGACCGGGTCGGCCGCTTGCAGGGTGCCCGTGATGGCGCGTATTTCCAGCTCCTCCGGGTCAGGTACCTGAACTTGTTTTTCGTAGTCGGAGGTAGAGGCCTGGTCGCTGCCCTGAGCCCGCAAACCCTGGCCCAGCGCCACCGTGAGCGGGCTGCCGGGGCGTACCTGTTGGTTGAGGCTTACGCGTACCACTTGGCCCGGCTCCCCGCTCACCTCAAAGGCCACGGGCTGCCCGTCCTGGGTTACGCGCAGCAGGGGCTTCACGTCGGCGGGCTTCACGGCGTAGTTGAAGGGTAACTCCACGCGCATTTCGGCCGTGCCCGCTGCTCGCTCCGAGCGGCCCCAGAATGCCTGCGGCTCCTGCAATTGCAGGTAGGGGGTGTGGAATTTCTGACGATTCTCGGGTAGTTCTACGTTGCGTTTGCCCTCCGGCAGGGCTTCTTTGCGCAGGGTGGCCGTGAAGGCGGTGCTAGGCTTAAAGGGGGTGGTAGGCGAGAAAATCAGTTCTCTATCCGATGTCCACTTGAACTTGCCGCGCATAGCCGGCTCGAACTTTACTACTTGCACCGTATCCCAGCGGTCCTGCTGCTCGGGGCTGGCCACGGCATCCGCAAACTGAAACACCAGGTTCTGGTACGGGTCAATTTCCTCGCCGTTGGGGTCCTGGCCGGCATCGGAGCCCGACTTAGAACAGGCACATAGCAAAGCCAGCAGCACCAGCAGCGGCAGGCGAGAAAGAGAGCGGGGTAGCATGGATAGGGAGGAGCTAGAAAGGACGCCGGAAGGTATAGAAAAACGTTAATGTATAGTGCAGTCCTAGTGTAGTATGCTTCGGTTTACTCTGCGCTAGTAGGAGTAAGGTTGCTGCCTCAAAGTTAACAGTCACGCATTATGCTATTCCGTGAAATTGCTAGTGAATACCTCCGCTAGATGGCTCACAAAGGGTAAATTTTATTTTTGCATACTACCTTGTATAACAAAGTAGTGCTTATATATTTGGTCCGTTCGGGTCGGTAGTCAGTTGCATCTAGCTGCTACACGCGTAGACTGGCCCCTTTCTGCCTCCCTTCTTATTCCTTCCACGCATGAAGAACTCACGGTATTCTTTTTGGCTGCGCACTGTGGGCGCGGCGCTGATTCTCCTGTTTAGTGTTGCGTCAACCGGTCAAGCCCAATCCGCTCCCGACAGCGTTGACCAACTGGTGCAACGGGCCATGCGGCAGTTACGCATTCCGGGCGTGCAGCTAGCGGTGGTGCGCCACGGTCAAGTTATTAAGCTAGGCAACTATGGCTTGGCCAATGTGCAGGACTCGGTGCCAGTAACTACACAGACACGCTTTTTTCTCAATTCCATTACCAAGGCGTTTGTGGGCGTAGCCGTAATGCAATTGGTGGAATCTGGTAAGCTAGACCTGGCCGCGCCAGTAGGGCGCTACCTGCCCGAACTGCCTGCAACCTGGCATCCGGTCACCGTCCGGCAACTGCTCACGCACACTTCTGGTCTACCTAATATTATGCCCGAGGATGCGCTAGTGACGGAAAACAACGAGAAAGAGGCTTGGGTCCAGGTGCAAACACAGCCACTGGACTTCCCTGCCGGTCAGCAATTCGCCTACAACCAAACCAACTACCTGTTGCTAGGTCGCCTCATCGACAAACTCAGCGGTCAGCCCTTTGCGCAATTTATCCGGCAGCGGCAGATTGAGGTGGTGGGGATGCCCCGCACAAGTGCCGGCGACGCTCATGACGTGCTACCCCACGGCGCCCGCGGCTACACGTACACGCAGTACGTTGATGGGAAACGGCGCCGGAGCCCGCAGCTACAGAACCTGTTCGAAGTATTTCCGCCTTCCTTGCGTACGGCCGCAGGCATGAGCTCTACCGCAGAGGAAATGGCCCGCTGGGTGCTGGCCTTGCAGCAAGGCAAACTGCTCCAACCCCAAAGTCTCTCGACGCTCTGGACGCCAGGCCGCCTCAACGACGGCTCCCAGCGCGGTTTTGGGGGCAAGCTCACCGGCTACGCCCTGGGCTGGCCCACCGTTACACGGCCCGAACACCCGGCCGTGGCGCCTGTGGGTGGTGGCCGCTCTGCCGTGTTTCTCTACCCCCAAGACGAGTTAGCCATCGTGGTGCTGACCAACCTGCAAGGTGCCAACCCTGAGCGGTTCATTGACGCGCTGGCTGCCTGTTACCTACCCGATATGCGCGTGGAAGACGGTTTCGGTTTGCCACCGACCCTGCGTGCCCTGCACCGCACATTGCGCCAGCGTGGGTTTTCGCACCTAGAAGAAGAAGTTAAGAAAGCCCGCCGCCGCGACCTAGCCTACGCCTTGCCCGAAGAGGCCATCAATGCCTGGGGCTACTCCCTGGTTGAGCAGGGCCAACTAGATAATGCGCTGGCTGTATTTCAACTCAATGTGCGCCTCTATCCCAATAGCACCAACACCTACGACAGCCTAGCCGAAACCTATGCCGCCCTGGGCAACAAGAAAATGGCCTTTCAGCACTACACTCGTGCTCTGCAACTGAACCCTAAAAATCGCACGGCAGCAGAGTACCTCCAGAAGCCTTGAGCCGTAGCATGCAAGCAGGATATTTAATAAGGAAGTTTACTACGACGCCTGGCTTTAGAACAAGCATATAGCAAAGCCAGCAGCCCTAGCAGCGGCTGGCGAGCAACAGAGCGGGGTAGCATGGATAGGGAGGAGCTTAAATAGATGCCGGAAGGTATATAAAAGATGAATTATTTATCCTGTAGCGGCTTATAGTTACTCAGAAGAGCTGCTGAATAAATGCGGGAACTAAGCTTCGTCGTATGATAAACCGAATTCTGTGTGACGAGCAAACGGATCTACATTGTCAGCAGTCCAATCCCAGCCATTAGGCATGCATGAATTGTATTTTCTTAGCAATATATCGGTCTCATGAGTCACAGGCCGCTGACCTGCTTTAGCGTATAGAAATAGCAACTTGTCAAGAGTGGTTGTGTTATTGTGTCTAATCATATCAATCATTCTTTTAACAACAAAGGCACACGGAATTACATGCTCCCATCTGTACAGCTTCTTTCCCTTCCGTGGCGCTGCCTTTCTAATTACTTGATTTTGTTGTTTGCTCAGTTCAGATAATAGTCTAGCAGTAAACTCTATTTCAGAATGATTTATCAGTAATTCTACATAAGCTTTAATCATGTCAATTTTACTTTTGTTAGATTTTACTTTTACTATAATATCACCGTAAAAAGGCATACAAACCATCGTTTTTAAGTCACGCTTAATAGAGTAAGCCACGTCGGGTTCGGCATGTTTTAAAAGTAAAAGTATTTTTTCTTTAAAATCAGCTGTTTCCTCGCTATTTCTACGCTCTACACGCCTGATGGCACTTTTGCTTTGTGATTTGTTCACAGTATTCATAATGGTGAGGTAGTATGTCTTGTTAAATTTATTAGTAGTGTTTTACCTATATGTTTAAACCTCATCAAAAATATCCGTCTACTCAATACTGAACTCCCGTCGCGTGTGCATCTGAACGTGGCTGCGCATATATAACTTTCTGCGCGCTTACTACTTTCCCGTACATGTCTTCACCTACCATCCTCATCGTGCCCGGCCTGGGCAACTCTGGCCCCGAACACTGGCAAACTTACTGGGCGCAGCACTACGGCTACCCGCGCGTCCAGCAAGGCAGTTGGGACCAACCAGTTCGCGCAGATTGGGTGCAGAACTTGGAAGACGCGGTGGCCGCCACTGGGTCTGATGTGGTATTGGTTGGCCACAGCTTAGGCTGCATTACTATCGCGCACTGGGCCAGTACTACGCGGCACCGCATCAAAGGTGCCCTGCTGGTTGCCCCCGCCGATGTAGACCGTTCTGATATGCCATCGGAGATAGTAAACTTTGCGCCCATACCGCTGGCGCGCCTGCCGTTTCCAAGTATTGTGGTAGCTAGCACCACCGATGAGTACGTGACGTTGGCGCGGGCGCAAGAGCTAGCGGAGGCGTGGGGAAGCCGATTCGTAAATGTGGGTGCACTAGGCCACATCAACTCCGAGTCTGGTCTGGGGCTGTGGCCGGAAGGGCATGTGCTGCTGCAGGAATTGGTAGGGTAGCGGTTATTGCAAACCAAGGTTAACCTAATCTCCCCTGCTCATCTGAGGAGGGGTGGTTGAAAGGTTAGAATTAAAAAATAGAGCTAGTTATCGTTCAACGGCTGGTCAACCACCCCTAGTCCTCCTCATCTGAGGGGAACTGGTTCACTAGCTTAGGTTAGCTAGCCCGTACCTGCCCATTGCCGCGCACCTGCCACTTGTAGCTAGTGAGTTCTTCTAGGCCCATGGGGCCGCGGGCGTGCAGCTTCTGGGTGCTGATGCCAATTTCGGCGCCAAGGCCAAATTGGGCGCCGTCGGTGAAGGCGGTGGAGGCGTTGGCGTACACGGCGGCGGCATCTACCTGGTTGAGGAACTGCTCGATGTGAGTAGCATTTTCGGAAATGATGGCCTCGCTGTGCTTGGAGCTGTGGGCGGCAATGTGGTCAAGGGCTTCGCCTAAGTCGGCTACCGTTTTCACGGCCATTGCCAGGGAAAGAAACTCAGTGCCGAAGTGTTCGGCAGCGGCCGGGTGTAGTAGGGCGGCGGGGTACAAACCCCGTAACGCAGGGTAGGCCTGAGCATCGGCGTAAATAGTGACGCCAGCAGTAGCTAGCGGAGCCGTTAGGGCTGGCAGGTCGGCGAGACGGGCTTGGTGTACCAACAAACAATCCAGGGCGTTGCAGACGCTCACACGGCGAGTTTTAGCGTTGGCCACAATGGCGCGGCCCTTGGCCAGGTCGGCCGTTTCGTCGAAGTACGTGTGTACAATGCCGGCTCCCGTTTCAATGACGGGTACTTTGGCATTTTGGCGCACGTAATCGATGAGCTGCTGGCTGCCGCGCGGAATGAGCACATCTACGTAACCAATGGCGTGGAGCAGAGCCTCCGTTGCCTGCCGATCTGGAGGAAGCAAGGTCACGCTGGCCCCGTCAAGACCGTGCCGTTGGAGGACGCCCTGCATTACGACACTGATGGCCTGGTTGGAATAGGCCGCGTCGGAGCCACCCTTCAGCAGGCAGGCATTGCCGGTTTTCAAGCATAGCGCTGCCACATCGAAGGTCACGTTGGGCCGCGCCTCATAGATGACCCCTATCACCCCCAGCGGGACGCGCACCTTGGAAAGCAGCAAGCCATTCGGCAGCGTCTGTTGCAGCAGGGTAGCGCCCAGCGGTGAGGGTAGATCCGCCACGTTCCGAATATCGGCCGCAATACCTTCCAGGCGGGCCATGGTTAGTTGCAGGCGGTCATACTTCGGGTCATCCGGCGACATGCGCGCCAAGTCTTTCTCGTTTTCGGCCAGCAGGAAAGGCGCCTCGGCGGTGGCCGCAGCGGCTAGGTCGAGCAGTACGGCAGCAATGGTTTCTGCCGGGAGCCGGCCCAGCGCGCGGCTAGCACGTTGGGAGGCCTGGAAAGTGTCGTGAAGATGCATACGATGCGGTGGTGCCGGCCCCGGAAAGTGCGGCAGCGTGGTTGGGAGGCGGTGCGAGCAAAGAGGCCGAGCCCGTAAGAAAGTACTCGGCCGACTACCCGGAGGTAATAGGCAGCTAGCTAATATCAGCCGTTAGAAACAGGTAATCATAGTGCACCAGGGGCTTTTGGTTTTGATGCCCGAGGCGTTCCAGGGCCTTATCGGAGCCGTATTCGGCTAGGCCCAAGCCAAGGGCTTTGCCCGTTTCGTCTAGAATCCGAATAATGTCGCCCTTCTGAAAGGTACCCGTGATGCCCAGCACGCCTACGGGCAGCAGGCTGGTAGCCCGGCCGGCAGCCGTGAGAGCCTCCTTTGCGCCGCTGTTGATGTGCACAGCCCCTTTGGCGGCTAAGTCGGAGTGGGCAATCCACTTTTTCTTGCTCGAGGCGTTCTTGTTTGGTTGGAAGCGCGTATTGGCTACCTCCTCCGCCAGCAGGCGCGGTAGCACGTTTTCAGTTTTGCCATTGGCAATGTGCACGGCTATACCCAGCTGCGCTACCTTGTGGGCCATATGGCACTTCGTAATCATACCGCCCCGGCCAAACTGGGAGCGTTGGGTGGTCACGAACGACGAGAAGCTGTTCATAGTCGGCTCGATTTCCGGAATCAGCTCGGCCCCGGGGGCTTTCGGGTCGCCATTGAAAATGCCGTCTACATTGCTCAGGATGAGGAGGGCGTCGGCGTTGAGCATGGATGCTACTAAGCCAGCCAGCTCATCATTATCGGTGAACATAAGCTCCGTTACGGAAATTACATCATTCTCATTCACGATGGGAATAATGTTGTTTCGGAGCAGCGCCCGGAAGCAGTTCTGCATGTTCAGGTAGTGCACCCGGTCGCGGAAGTCTTCCTTAGTCACGAGCACTTGGGCGCACAGCAAATCGTGCTCCGCCAGCAACTCGGCGTAAGTAGCCAGCAGCTTTACTTGTCCCACGGCGGCCAGCACCTGGCGGCTCGTCACGGCATCAGCTTTGGTAGGTACCTGCACCAAACTACGCCCCGAGGCTACCGCCCCCGATGACACCACAATGACCTCCTTACCCTCCTTTTTAAGCGCCGCAATCTGGGCCACTAAGTGACGGATGCGGGCCAGGTCGGGAAAGCCATCGGGTTGGGTTAAGACGTTGGAACCGATTTTTACGATGATTCGATGGTAAGGAAGCGCCATAATTGCCCAGTTGGTTCTGCGGCGTAAGGTAGGGCAGAAGCGTGGGTCGAGCGCCATAGCACAGGTGCAGAAAGTGCACTTCAGAATGAAATAGATGAGCTTTTACAGGTTCAGCTTACCCCAGTGCCGCTTTTGCAGGGCTGGAAAGAATCTGAAAATCAGATGATCCTCCGGCGCCCGCAGCCGTTTAGAAGAGCATGTTTCTATTGCGAAGCGGTATAAAATGGGTAGTGCTCGGCCTGCTAAGCCTCGGGGCTTGTGACGCCCGCCGCTCTGCGCAAACGGCTGCTTCCTCCCTTAACCCCACCGCTACCATGGGTGCCGATCAAAACCGCCTGTACGCCGACGTTAAGTTTCTGACTTCCCTGCAGCCCCCGCGCCACTACCGCAACTTGGCTTCTCTAAACCAGGCGGCCGACTATATCAAGGCAGAATTTGAAAAGCTGGAGGGGCAGGTAACAGAACAAACCTTCCGCGCCGATGGCCGGCAGTACCGCAACATCATCTTGTCCCTGGGCTCGCCCACGGCACCGCGCATCGTAGTGGGAGCCCATTACGACGTGTTCGATGACACGCCCGGCGCCGATGATAATGCCAGCGCCGTGGCGGGGCTGCTGGAAACCGCACGCTTGCTTCACCACCTGGGCTCCAACCTGAAATACCGCATAGACCTAGTGGCCTACCCCAATGAGGAGCCGCCGTATTTTGCCACGGAATACATGGGTAGCGCCGTGCACGCCAAGTCGTTGTACGAGGCCGGGGTAGAGGTGCGCGCCATGCTGTGCTACGAGATGATTGGCTACTTCAGCGACGAGCCCGGTTCGCAACGCTTCCCCAACGAGCAGCTAGCGGCCCGCTATCCGAATACGGGCAACTTCATAACGGTAGTGGGGCGCACGGGGCAGGAGGAGCTTACCCAGCAAGTGCAGCAGCTTATGCAAACCAAGGCCGCTCTTGATGTGCAGCGCATCAACTTACCCGCCGATATGGGACTAGCGGGCCTTTCCGACCACCGCAACTACTGGAAATACGGCTACCAAGCCCTCATGATTAACGATACGGCCTTCCTACGCAACCCCAACTACCACCAAGCTTCCGACACCATTGACACCCTGGATTTCAAGCGCATGGCCGAGGTAGTAAACGGCGTGTACGCTGCGCTGCTCGGCCTGTAAGTTTCTGCCATCTGGTGCACACCACCACGCCTGCAAGCGGTAGCAGAAAATGCCTTTCCTTTGCTGCTACCTTGCTTTTCTCCGGTGCACTAGGTTCGAGCTATGCTTTCCCATCCTCACGAAATATTTCTGGAAGTAGCTCGCCAACTGAGCTTCACCAAAGCCAGCCAAACACTTTTTTTGAGTCAGTCGGCGGTAAGCAAGCAGGTCAAGGCTTTGGAGGAACACTACAAAACCGGGTTGTTTGAGCGTTTAGGGAATAGCGTGGTGCTCACGCCCGCCGGCGAGCTGCTGTACCGCAAGCTGCTGGTAGCAAAGCAGCTGCAACACGAGCTGCATCAGGAGTTCAGTGCGCTTAGTCCCACATTCTCGCCCCAGGTGCGTATGGTTATTGGGGCCAGCACTACCATCTCCCTCTACGTCATTCCGCCGGTCTTATCGGCCTACTTGCAGCAGTACCCAAACACGCAGCTCACGCTTAAGAACCGCAATAGCGAGAATATTCTGAAAGCCCTGCTGGAGCACGAAATAGACTTGGGCATTATTGAAGGGATTCACAAAGTCAGCAACGTAACCTACACGCCGCTGCTAACCGATGAGGTAGTGGCCGTGTGCTCGGCTCGCAACCCCCTGCACCAGCAGGCATTGGTAGCGCACGATTTGCTTCGCCTACCCGTGGCCTTGCGCGAAACCGGCTCGGGAACCCTGGCGGTGCTGGAAGAGGCCTTAGCGGAAAAGAACATCAAGCTGACGGACCTGCCCGTGAAGGTGCGCTTGGGGGGTACGGAGGCGTTGAAAAACTTTGTGCGCGTAGATACGTGCCTGGCCTTTTTGCCGCGCCAAGCCGTCATGAAGGAGTTGGCTTCCGGCGAGCTGGTGGAGGTGCCAATTCATGACCTGCACTTAGTGCGCCACTTCGACTTCGTTCAGCGCAAGGGCACTGAAAACAACATGCCCTATAAAAGCTTCGTGCAGTTTACCCGTCGTCATTATTCCAAAGTGGAATAGGCTATTCCGAATCGCCGTTAGGTTTAGGAATACACCTAGGGGAGTTTTGCGTTAAAATCCCCTCTATGACAACCCTCCAAGCCACGTCCTCACGCCTGCAAGTTCTCAACTGTGCTGCCTGCGGAGCCCCTCATACAGCTTTCACCCTTCAGCGGGTTTCGGAATGCTGTGCCCAACCTCTATTAGCTCATTATGCGCTGCACGAACCCCTTTCCAGGGAGCAAGGCATTGACACTGCCGAAAATTCCATGTGGCGCTATCATGCCGTGCTACCGCTGCTGGATGAGGCTAACCGGGTGAGCCTGGGAGAAGGCTGGACGCCTTTACTACCCTTGCATCGCCTGGGGGCGCGCTACGGCCTCGCCGATTTGCTGCTTAAGGATGAGGGACAAAACCCAACCGGCTCTTTTAAAGCACGCGGCCTGAGCATGGCCATTTCCAAAGCCAAGGAGCTGGGCGTTACGGGCTGCATTATTCCTACTGCTGGCAACGCGGGTGTAGCTATGGCGGCGTACTGCGCCCGGGCCGGACTGCGAGCGGTAGTCGTGATGCCTCGCCACACCCCCAAGGCTTTTAAGGAGGAATGTTACTGGTACGGTGCCGATGTCCACTTGGTAGATGGCCTCATCAACGATTGCGCGGCCCGCGTGCGTGAGCTAAACGCCGATGGTGCCCTGCTCGATGTCTCGACATTGAAAGAACCCTACCGGCTGGAGGGTAAGAAAACCATGGGCTATGAGCTGGCCGAGCAACTAAACTGGACGCTGCCAGACGTGCTCCTGTACCCTGCCGGCGGCGGCACGGGCCTCATTGGCATCTGGAAGGCTTTCCAGGAAATGAAGGCCATGGGGTGGCTACCCGCCACGGCCCAGTTGCCGCGCATGGTAGCCGTGCAAGCGGCCACGTGCTGTCCCTTGGTCGAAACGCTAGCCGGCCACCAAGCCAACTGCCACAGCTACGTGGGTCAACCTACGATTGCCAACGGCTTGGCCGTACCCCGCCCCCTAGGCGAGCCGCTCATGCTTCAGGTGCTGCAAGAGTCCCAAGGAACAGCCATAAGCATAACCGATGAGCAGATGCTGGAAGGCATGCGCGAGCTAGCCCGCTTAGAGGGCCTCTTTGTGGCGCCCGAAGGTGCTGCCGTGTGGATGGCGGCCCGAGAACTGCTTCAAACGGGTTGGTTGCAGCCAAATGAGCGCATGGTTCTGCTCAACACCGGTTCAGCCCAGAAGTACCTCGACAATGTGGAAGGCAGGTACTAGACTGCTCATAAGCCTAGTAAACAGGAGTATGTGCCAAGTAGCTTGTAAGTAGCAAAGCTGGATTACCACTGCGGGGTGGCTGCTTCAACTAGACCTTCTAGTTTGAGTAGTTACCCCGCTTTTGTATATGTGCTGCACAGGTAATTATCGAAAGCCTCAAAAAGATGATAAAATGTGCCCTTGCCTATCGAATTTAGGGTGTATAATTAGTTTGGTTAGTAATTTTTGAACATTTGGCCCTCAAATTACTAGGGGTAGGTCGGGTTGTTGTGCATATTTGCGTAATTTGGCTAGTGAAATCGAGGAAGCCATTATTACAACATCATGACTCCGAAAGCTGATTCAATCCGTCCGAGCTACAGCCTGTTCACGCTGGGCGCTCTTATTGTACTGGCCCTGATAGCTGCTTTTGTGCGCGTGCCCCATCCGGCCGCCGCTGCTGGCGCCCTAAATGCGGCCGACGTGGCCTGGATGCTGACAGCTACCGCCTTCGTGCTGATTATGACGCCTGGCCTTTCCTTTTTCTACGGTGGAATGGTGCGGCCTAAAAACGTCATCAGCACCATGCTACAGAGTTTTGTGGCCCTGGGGGTTATTTCAGTGGTGTTTTATTTCGTGGGATTCTCTCTGTGCTACGGCGAGTCTTGGCACGGCATCATTGGTAACCCTTTTACCTATGCTCTGCTCCGCAACGTGGGTACAGCGCCCAATCCCACCTTTGCGGCTAGCATTCCATTTATTCTCTACTTCGCTTTCCAGCTGAAGTTTGCCATTATCACCCCGGCGCTTATTACCGGCTCCTTTGCCGAGCGGGTACGCTTCAAGGGCTACTTGGCTTTCATGGTGTTGTTTAGCCTGTTCATCTACTGCCCCCTGGCGCACTGGACCTGGCATCCTGAGGGGTTCTTGCACAAGTGGGGCGTGCTGGACTTTGCCGGTGGCACGGTAGTGCACATTTCTGCGGGTGTAGCGGCTTTGGCGGGTGCTATGGTGCTGGGCCGCCGCTCGGCCCACCTGCGGCCTTCATCTTTCTCTACGCCCAATGTGCCGTATGTCATGCTGGGTACCGGCTTGTTGTGGTTTGGCTGGTTTGGCTTCAATGCGGGCTCTGCGCTTGGGGCCAACGAGCTAGCGGCCCTGTCTTTTGTGAATACGAACTTGGCCTCGGCCTCGGCACTTATTGCCTGGATTCTGGTAGAAATTGTGCGGGGTGGCAAGCCTACTGCCGTGGGTGCTTGCACGGGGGCAGTGGTTGGCTTGGTAGGCATTACCCCCGCCGCCGGCTACGTCGACTATGGGCAGAGCATCCTAATTGGAGTGATTGCCGCCCTTATTAGCCACGCGGCAGTGCACTGGCAGAACAGTCGTACCACTATCGACGACACGCTGGACGTATTTCCTTGCCACGGTTTAGGCGGCATTGTGGGCATGCTGCTTACGGGCGTCTTCGCGGCCAATGATGGCTTGGTGAATGGTAAGACGTCCTTGTTCGGCTACCACGTGCTAGGGTTGGTAATTGTTGTGGCCTTCTCCTTTGTCGGCTCTTGGGTTTTGCTGAAGGTGACGGACCGCATCTTCGGTCTGCGCGTGAAGCTGCAGGAAGAAGAACTGGGCCTCGACCTGAGCCAGCACGAGGAGTCCACCTACCACATCGACGAAGAATTTGAGCGGACCTATCGCCGCGAACAGGTAGTAGAAAACGCCTAAACCGGCTGGTTACCGCCAGTCAAGGGTAGAAGCCCTATGTAAAAGGCCGCTGGTAGTACTACCAGCGGCCTTTCTAGTTGCGTGTGAAGATGAGGAAGTTTGGCTAACTGCTCAAACCTGCAAGTACCAATTCCTGCTTAATTACGGGCGTGTAGCTTCCTAGCCCATTTTGCTAAGTACGAAGGATACTAAGAACCCAAGCACGGTAATGAGGCCGGTGAAATTGTGTGCCACCTCAAACGCCTCAGGAATCATTGTGTCGGCAATCATGGCCAGCACGGCCCCGGCCGATACGGCAGTAGTGGCCGCTACTACATCGGCAGAGAACCCACTGAACACCGTGTAGCCAAGTAGGGAAGACAGACCCGAAATGACGGCAATACCGGCCCATAGTAGCAACACGTACTGGGGAGTACGTCCAGCCTTTTTCATACCCGCCGCGCTGGATAGTCCTTCCGGCAGGTTGCTCAGAAAAATGGCTACTACGGCCACCATGCTTACCGTCCCGCCTGCCAGCATACTTAGCCCAATCACAATGCTTTCGGGAATACCATCAAGCAGTGCGCCAATGGCCAGAGCCATGCCGTTATCGGCCCCGCTTTTGTTGCCGGGGTTTTGGCCCTGCTGTACCGCAGTGCGCTCAGCGTGTTGCTGGTGCCCAGAGCGTTTGCGGTGCTTGGCACCGTAGCGCGCTAATAGCCAATTGGCGAAGGTGTAGGCCGCCGCACCGCCCACAAAGCCGAGCCCAGTGGAGTCGAAGCCACCTTTTTCGTAGGCTTCCTCCATCAGTTCCAGAGAAAGAGTGGAGATAAGCACCCCACTGCCAAACGCCATGATAGCGGCAATGAGGCGTTGCGGTACGTTCAGAAAGTAGCCAGCTGCTGCACCCAGCAGCAGAGCGGAGCCAGAAACCAGGCCCCAGAAGCCAGCAACGGCCCAGGTAGGAAATAGCATCGGAAGAGGGGAAAAAGAGGCGGCTAAGCAGCCGGTAGGAACAGGTCAAACGAGCAAAAATGCCACGTGCTACCCGATACGGACTACTGGCGAAAAGGCTGCAAAGCCGCCTGAAAGGCTTGCTCGGTGAGGTCCGTAATTTCCACCTTCTTGAAAGGCGCGGTATGCCCGCTGAGCAGCGTAACGCTGGATTTCGACACGCCAAATACCTCCGCCAGGTAGGCTAGGAGGCAGGCATTGGCCTTACCATCGTGGGCGGGGGCTTTGAGGCGTACGGTTATGCTGCCATCTGGCCCAACCACTAACTGAGTGGTGCGGGCATTAGGCTTGGCTTTGAGATGCAGAACAGGCACCGAAAGAAGGAGTGATATGGAAGACCATCGGCCCTGCCCGCAGAAAACGAAGCGGGCTCGCGCGCCAGCAAAGTTACAGGAGTGTCAGTTGGGCCGCCGTACCCAGGCGGGCCTGCCCGAAGGGGCAACGGGCCGCTACCACGCAACGTCCACAAGCGGGGGTGTGGAAGTAACAGCATTTTTGGCCATGAAACATTAGGGCTTCGTGGTGGTCGTACACCTGTTGGGCGTCCCAATCCGGGGGGAGCAAGGCGTCCAGTAGCGCATGCGCAGCCTCCGTGCCCACCTTCGGCCCAATCAGTCCTAGGCGTTGCGCCACCCGGTGATGATGACTATCGACGGGCATGGCCGGGCGACGTAGGGTGCTGAAAAGTAGCACGGCGGCACTGGTTTTAGGACCCACGCCGGGCAGTTGCTCTAGCCACGCCCGCGCCTCCGGAATGGGTAAGTCGGCCAGAAACTCTAGGTCGCAGGGGCCGCCGCAGCGCTGGCCTACTTCGCGCAAGATGTGCTGCAGGCGGGGCGCTTTTTGCTCGGGCCACGTGCAGGGACTGATGGCTTCTTCTACTTCGGCCGTAGGGGCATCGCGCACTTGGTCCCAGGTAGGAAATCGAGCCCGCAACTGCTGGTAGGCCCGGTGCGAGTCTTGGTTGCGGGTGCGGTGAGAAAGCAAGGAACTGATCAGCTCACTAAGCGGGTCTTTCGTGCTGAAAAAAGGAAAGGGCGCACCATATTCGGCGCACAGCCGCTCATGCGCCCATAAGGCCAGGTCGCGGCGCTGGGCTAGTGTGTCGGGGGAGAGGGCAGGCTTCACCTTAGCGCTTACGCGCAGCCCTGGCCTCTAGGTTGAGGTTGGCGCAAAAAGAAATCCCACCCGGCGCGGCGGCCAGGTGGGACTGAAAAGGGCAACATTGGGAGGGTATCAGAAATTACTGACCTCGGTTGTAGAGCATGATGGCCTGCTTGACGCTGTTTTGCTGTTTGCCACCAATAACCAAGGGTACAATAGCCAGCGGAATAGCGGCGTACATCAGCGGGGAGATATTGAAGCCATTGTTGGAGCTGGTGCTGAAGCTAGACAGGACCCCCGCCAGCAAAAGGCCACCGGCGCCTACGTAGCTCAGGGTCGTGAGCGTTTGGTAGCGGCGGGCGTTGCTGAGTAGCTGGCTGCTGCCAGGGTTGTCGGACACGGCCAGCTGCAAGTTGCGGATGGTCATGTTTTCGATGGGGCCGTTGTCTTTGCTGAAGTACTCCGTTTTCACGGTGCGGTAGCCGCCGTACGGGAAGCCACCAAACCCACCGTAGCGCCCGTAGCCGTAGGGGCTGTAGCCATAGGGGTTGTTTACGTACTGCTGGCTGGTGATGGAATAGAGGCTAATACGACCCACCCGGTCGCGGCGCAGCGTGGTCTCGCGCTTGCTGCGGCCCGGTAGGGTAGTGCGCACATAAAATCCTGTTTCATCTTCGTAGTAGCGTACCTGGTCCATTTCAAAACGCTGCTGCCCATCGAGCAGCAAAAACGTGCGACCAAATACGGGCTGCTTTATTTCCACGTCATAGGCGCGCATCACCTGCCCCGATTTCAAGCCCACTGCAAACCGGGTGGTATTGGCCGGGGGAAGCACCGCTTGCCGCTGCCGGCGCTCTGCTTCTGATACGGCGGGTGGTTCGGCAATGGTGCGGGGAGCAGTCTGAACCGTCCGGCGGGTAGTATCGGCGGGAGCCGGCGCCACGGATACCGGCGTTTCGGGCGTTGGGCTGGGAGCAGGAGTAGTAGCCGGTGGGGGCGTGGTAGGGACAGGAGCGCCTGGCAGGGTGTTGAGCTGGCGAGGCGTCTGTTGGGCCAAACCCGGAACAGCAAGCGTGCAGAGCACGGCCATCAGAAAGGAGCGGAGCTGCATAAGAGGTGTAGATAAGAACGTATGCCGGAATAGGGCCGGTGCCGAGTGGAAATTAGGTGAAGAAGAAGCCGCCAAGCCTAGGCTACTGGCGGGTCAGCGGCGGGCGGCACTAGTGAGTCGGGGATGTCGGCGGCCTCAAAGCGAGCTTTGAAGCGCGAGTATAACCCGTTCATACCCAGTAAGAGCAGTCCCATGAAAATGAATACCAGGGCGCGGGTGAACGTATCGCGTTGGCTGAGGTCGAAAAATACGAGCCGTACCAAACATACCAGCACACCTGCCAGGGCTACATAACGCATATCGCGCCGCCGTAGTGCAATGCTGGTCCCAAATACCGCCACGCATTCCAGCGTGAGCAAAACCGTAAGCACGGACCGGTCGAAGGACTGGATGAGCAGCAGGGACAGCACCACAAATGCCGGGTATAGGAGCGCACTCAGTAGGGCTTTGGGAGCAATATGAGTGAGAGGCCGCAGCCACCCAGCAGCGGGCGGCAGGCTGGGCGGCACCAACTGGCTGGGTACCAGCGTTAGGGCGGCGTAGCCAAACATTCCTACTGCGGTAAGCGCCACGGCCCACCAGTCTAGCGTGAGAATAGCGGCGGGCGATAAGTGCCTCAGGGCAGCTATAGCGGCCGCTCCTGCTGCTAGCCAATAATAGAGGCGGCCGTAAGCCCACATGCGGCGTACCCGCTCGGGTAAATGACGAGCACCACACGTGAGCAGGAAGGCCGTGAGTAGCAAGAACGGCCCGTACCAGGGGCCCCGCAACTCCTGCAACAGGGTGAGCGTCCAGAGGCCCAAGGCTGCTTCGGGCAGCCACGGATGCAGCACCCGCCACGAGCGGTACTGCGGTAGCCCCATGGGCGGCCGCAATGCCGCCACGCCCGCCAAGGCCACCAACATGGCTAGGGCCGAAAGACGGTGCTCTGGGATGCCCGCCGCCGTGCCCGTTGCCGGCATAATGCATCCTACGTGCACACACAAAGCCAACCCCAAGAAAGCGTATCCTAAGTGCAGCAAATAGCGGTCGGGGTAGCCCTGGCGCGCAACTTCTGCCTCGGTGGGGGAGGAATGCCGGAATCCTATGGCCGCTATACAGGCCACGCCTGCTAGACCTAACCATAAGAGCATCGTCAGGAAATAGTAGTGCGCCGGGCCAGGGAGTAGTGAAGTGAGCACCAGCAGTTGGGCGCCCAGTAAGTACAGCCACGGCCAGCGGACATAGCGGCTTTGGGCCGCTACCCAGCTCACCCGCAAACCTACTGCGGCTACGGCTACCAGAGGGACTAGGTAGCGCAGGGCCAGCACTCCTTGCAAGGCGTTGGGGCGGTGTATATCGAAGGCTACGCTCCACTGCATAGCTGTAAGCCCCAAAGTTGCTAGCATAGCTCCCGCCCATACGCCGGGTGCTGCTACATAGCGCCGGAGTACAAGCAGCCCTGCCAGCACTGGGGCCGCCGCCCAGCCCAGCCACGCGTGCGAGTAGTAGTAGGCGCAGCTAGTAAGCAGCAGCCACCCTACCGACGCACCTACTAGGCGCACTTTGTACGTGGGGCCTACGGGCAGCTCATCGAAAGCCGGAAAGCGGCGCGCTGCCACTAGCTGCCATACCAACGTAGTGAAGGCGGCAACGAGCAGCACCGTTGCGCGGTGCCAGGTAGGAAGTGCGCTTCTGGTAGACTCATGCACCACAATAGGCAGCACCAAAGTCCCGAGCAGAATGGCCTGCACGTGGAGGCGGAGCAACAGTCGTTCTTGCTTCCAGCCCAGCACGGCCGCTGCTACCAGCAGTTCCAGATACAAGATTAGTCCTACACTAGGCCAGTTCATACCAGCTTGGTGCAGCCCCATGATAGTAAGCAGCAGTACTAATTGACCCGTGCCTATGTGCACGCGCGCCAGCCAGCCAGCCACGGGCCGAACCCATGCTGCCAGCCCCAATAGTCCTGCTCCTACAAGGGTGGAGGCTACTAACAGTGCTGTAATCGGAGGCTGGGGCCACTGGTGCAGGGCATAGGAAAGCAGCCCGGCTGCGCCAGCAGCCAGCAGGCTGCCCGCCACGCCTGTAGTATTCAATACCTCGCTCGCAAATCCGGATAAGGTAACATCTGCTTCCTCACCGGTAGGCCGTGGGCGAGTACCAAGCCAGCGGAAGTACGCCGTAACTAGCCCTGCGGAGAGCAGTAGCACACCCACGTGACGGTAGAGTTCTGCGGGGGTGTAGGTAGAAACTAGTGCCGCGTTCAGCAGAATCTGTCCGGCTGCGGTCAGGAGCAAGCCAATAGACGCTACCTGGAAGACTACTGGCTCGTTTTCGCGGGCCATCACCACGGCTACCACCATCATTTCTAGGAGCACAAATAGCAACATCACGCTGCCCGATGCCTGCCAGCCCTGCAAGGACAGGGCCGTAGCCAACGCCAGGGCCAGCGAAATCAGGGTGTCGGTGCGGAAGAGCCAGCGGATACCAAGGCGGCGGGCATGACGGGCCACGAAGAAGGTAGCAATGGCTCCTAAGCCCAGCGGAATAGTTTTCCAGCGCGAGCCAGTGCTATATAAGTACAGGTTAATACCTAGGAAAGTCCAGTTGAGTAGGTGCGCTACAAACAGCAAAGGCACGAAGCCTGCCTGTGCGTAAATGCGCCGATACTGCACAAGGGCGGCGGCAACACCTACCAGCAGCACCAAGCCCATGGCCACCAAGCGCAACGCCGGGCTGAGTGCTACGACTTGGGCGTGCCAGTAGAGGTGGAAGCAGAAAAAGCTCACCAGCGTGAGGAGCAACTGATATTTCCACCGCTCGCGGTACGTAATGCTGATGCTGAACACCGTGACGCCAGTAGCGGCGGCCAGGGTAATAACTGTGGGTGGCAGCACCGCCAGCGACACCAAGCTCAACACCCCGTGCAGCGTGGCTACTGACTCGCGGCTGGCCGTCCAGGCAAGGTAAAGGTTGAGGGCTACGCCCGCAAACAGCAGCAGGTAGTCGAGGGGTGGCTCGGCCCAGCGGAGCCCTGCAATACTGACAGAACCCACGCAAGCAAACAGGAAAATAGCCGCCGCGCTGCTTTGCAGCCACACACTTAGTTTTTCGGCAAATGCAAAACGCCGCAAGTACACCCGAGAGCCCAGGAGCGCGACCGCCAAGCTAGTAATCAGCAGGAAGCGGTAAACCGGGGCGAGCCGCAAGGCGGTGTATATGCCCAGAAATCCTACCCCTGTCACGAGTACTACGGCTCCCAGAATACCGGTCCAGTTCTCAAGTAACAAACGCTCGACCCGGTCCCACCACGTAGGGCCGGCTGGCATGGGTGGCTTGGGTGCTACCACTGGTGGAATTGCCACGGGCGGAGCAAGGTGCCGGGCCACCTCAGGCACTACCACGGGTGGTGCCGCAGCAGCAAGGGGCGCGGCTACTGGCGCCGGAACCGGAGTAGGAGCAGCCGGGCGCGGAGCAGGAGGTAGTACCGGTACTGCTGGCACTATGGGCGGTGCCACAACGGGGGGAGGCGCCGTCACTGGCGGGGCTGGGGCTGGTGGGGCCGCCGGGCTAGTAGCCACTACCAGTGGTGGCTTGGGCAGTGGTGAGGCCGCTGCTGGGAGAGTAGTGTGGCGGAGGGTTTCTTCTAGTAGCTGAAGCCGCCTTTCTAGCTGCGCCTGGGTGTCGTCGCGCTTGCGTAAGTCGCGGCGCAAATCGTCAAGCTGCTGCTGAAAACGGCTGTAATACATGTAGCCGACGCCCGCAACGATAATTAATATAAACAACGCAATATCCATGACTCCCAAATAGCAAAAAAACCTGCGGAGCATCCCTATAAGGAAACTTCGCAGGTTTAAAATTGTGCTGTTGGCTTCGGCTACTTCAGCAGCTTTTCCAGCAAGTTCATGCTGTCTACCATGTCGGGGCTGCTCTCAAAATCCAGGGGCTTGAGGATGTAGCCGCTCACCCCCAAGTTTTGCGTGTTCAGACGGTCCACATCCATGCTGGAGGTAGTGGTAATAAACACCGGAATGTCGCTAAGCTCCGCCGTTCCTCGCAGCTCGGCCAGAAATTCATGCCCATTCATTTTGGGCATGTTCAGGTCCAGCAAAATTACCTCGGGCAGGGGCCGGATGGGCTCCGCACCATTACGGCCCAGCAGCAGGTCTAAGGCTTCCAGACCGTTGAAGGCCGTGTGTAGGGTGTGAGGTACGTTAAACTTTTCGAAGGCCTTCTTGGCCGTCATGGTATCAAAGAAATCGTCTTCGACGAGCAGTACTGAGCGCATAGGGGAGGGGTATTTGCGGAAGAAAGTAGTGCTAGGGTAGTGCCGCTAGGAACTGGCTACTTCTTTTGGCCACGTGAAGATAAATGCTGCACCGTCGCCTTCCGTCGATTCTACGTGAATAGTGCCTTTTTGCTCATCAATTATTTTTTTGACGATGCTAAGGCCAATGCCCGTACTCTCGGCCGTGTGCCGGTCGCGTAGGGTCTGGAACATCAGGAAAATTTTCTCGTGAAACTGCGGCGCAATGCCGGGCCCGTCGTCCTGCACCCGAAACTCGTAGCACTGGCCCACATCGCGGCTGGTGACGGTGATGGTGCCCGCAGCCTGGTGATGATACTTGGCCGCGTTGCCCATCAGGTTGGTGAATACCTGTTGCAGGCTCAGGCGGTCGGCAATCAGCGTGGGCAGGGGCTCGGGCGTGAGCACCTGAAAGCCAACCGGCACCACTAGTTCCTTCACTTCGGCTACCAGTTGCTGCACATTGACTTCCTCTACCTGGCGCTGGGTGCGGCCGGCGCGGGCGTAGGCCAGCAGCCCGTTGATGAGGTCTTCCAGCCGATGCAGGCGGCCCTTCATCATCTCCAAGTATTGGCGCATCTGGTCACTGAGTTCGTGCGGCAACTCGTCCTCAATCCACTTCATCACCGTAACCACGCCCCGCAGCGGAGCCTTCAAGTCGTGGGAGGCCACGTAGGCAAACTGGTCGAGCTCCTGGTTGCGCTTTTCCAGCGCCGCAAAGCTTTCGTCCAAGGTTTGGGTCATGCGGTTGAGGGAAGAGCTTAAGTTGCCTAAGCTGTCCTGCTCCTGGTCACTGATCTTAACCGTGTAGTCGCCCTGTACCACTTTGTTGGCTAGCTCCTCAATGATGTGAATGCGGTGCGAAACGGCCGCGTTGGTATTGGCCAGCTCCAATTGCAGCGCTTGGTTGGCCCGCAGCTCCTGGCTGATCTTGGTGAACAGCCACAGCACAATGAGTATGGCCAGCACCGCCGATACGACAATGGCCAGTGGGGTGGTGTTTTCGTAGAAATCCTGATTTTTGGCCCGGCCCTCCAGCAAGGTATTCTCGGTGTTCCGAATGCGCAGAACGACGGCACGTAGCGTCCGCAATACTGAGCGGTCGGCGCGGGTCAGGTCGCGGGCAGCGTAGGGGGAAGGGGGCACTTGGCGCCACTTCTCCAGCAGCACCTTCTCGCTTGCTACTATCCGCCGTAGCGTATCTAGGCGGTCAAGCTGCTCGGGGTTGTCACGCAGTAGAATCTGCAGGGCATCAAAGTCGGTATGCCACGCTTCTACTGCCTCAAGGTAAGTGGGCAGGAAGGTTGAATCATTCAGCAGCAGGTAGCCCCGCACGGAAGCCTGGGCGTCGCGCACTTTGGTGCGCAGCTCCGAAGTGTGCTGAATAACCTGGTAGGTGTGCTCTACTTGGCGTGTATAGAAGCTAAGCTGCTGAATGCTACGGTAGGCGGCAATGGAAGTGAGCAGCAGCACGAGTAGCGCAATACTGAAGCCCAGAATAATTTTGGTGTTGAGTTGTAACCGCATCAGGAAAAGCGTGGCTGAACAGAGGGCAGGCAGGGCGCCTACGCGAATGCAAGAGTACGGGTTGGGCTCCACAGTTGCGGTACTTTGCCTCCGGTTGCTTTTGTCTGCCCGGCGTAGCCTGTGTGGGGCTGCAAGTTCCTGGGGGCGCATCGGAGTAGCTGCCGTATCTTCGCGCTGCCGGAGTTGCCCCCGCCCGGTTTTTCCCCATGCCCGACCTCATTACCAGCCCCCAAAATCCGCGTATCAAAAACCTGCTCAAGCTCCAGCAAAAGTCCTCAGAGCGGCGGGCCCAAGGACTCACTATCATAGAGGGGCTGCGGGAGTTGACCATTGCGCACGGCGCGGGCGTAGTGGTTCCGGCGCTTTTTGTGTGCGCCGAGCTAGCCGGGGCCGAGCGTCAGCAGCAGCTGCGCGACTTATTTGGGCGCGGCACTACGGAGTGGTTTGAGGTATCGAAGGCCGTATTCGAGAAAGTAGCCTACCGCGAAGGGTCCGATGGGGTATTGGCGTTGGCCCAGCCCCCAAAGCGTACACTGGATGCACTGCCCTTGCCCGCGGCCCCGCTGCTGCTGGTGCTGGAAGCGGTGGAGAAGCCCGGAAACCTGGGCGCCATCTTGCGGACTGCCGATGCCGCGCAGGCTACTGCCGTCATAGTCTGCGACCCGCGTACCGACTTATTTAATCCCAACGCTATTCGGAGCAGCATTGGGTGCTCATTTACGGTGCCGACCATTGCCACCACCCGCGACGAGTTGCTGGCCTGGTGCCGCCACCACGGCATTCGTACCTACGCGGCGGCCCTCACCGAGCACGCCGTTCCGTACACTACCTGCGACTTTCGCGGCCCCACAGCCCTGGTGATGGGCACCGAAGCCGACGGCCTTACGCCTGCCCTACTCCAGGCCTGCGACCAGACCATTATCATTCCTATGCGCGGGGCCATCGACTCGCTTAACGTGAGCACCGCTACGGCTATCCTGACCTTTGAGGCCGTGCGCCAGCGCGAAGCTTAGAAAGCGCAGATAAAACAGCTGCTACACCCGCCGGAGCCCCAACACTCGAACATCTACCGGCTCGGCGGCCAGCAGGTGTGGCTGCCCCTGCGGCGTAGGCAGCCCATGGCTTTCAACGAGGGTAGACTCCCACGTATGTAAGGTGGCCTGGCGCAGCTGCCAGGGCTCGTGCCAAAGCGTACCGCGCCACAAATGCGGGCTCTGTATAGCTTGTGGTAGTGTGGGACCGGCGGTGTACAGGTGGTAGCGCTCAGTGAGAAAGTACTCCAAGGAGCCAGGCTGAGCCTGGGGAAGGGCCGCACCGGGCGTCCAGCTAGCGGCAAACGTAGCGGGAGGCATGTGCCGATGCGTGCGCGTGCTAGCAAAGTGCAGGGTGCCGTCCTGCTGGGTAAACTGCATACGAGCGTGCAAGTACGGCAGGTGGAAGAGGGCACGAGCCAGCTCCACGGCCAGAAAGCTGTCGGCATCCAACGATAGAAACCACACGCCCGGAACACCATCGAGGCAGGCGTAGGTGCGCACGTTTAGCTCGTGCAAGGTGCGCAGCCCCGGCACGGTAGGCAGGCCGGGCGGGCGCACGCCACTCATGGAAAACGGTACCACGCCTAGCCATGCTTGGCCTGCAAACACATCAAGCGCAAGCCGGGGTGGGAGGTAGGGCCGGAGCAAGCTGGGCGCCACGGGCCAGTGAGCAAACAGTAGCTGGCTCCAGCGCTGGTGCAGCAAGGGTAGGCCAGAAGGGCGGGAAGAAGACATAGAACAGAAACAACGCCAGCGCTCCATTAGCTAGCTAAAATGAAAAGCCAGCGGCGCTGCCCAGCATGCTCTTCGTGCCAGGGCAGGCGGCCGTTGCGGGCAGTGGCATGCATTTGCACGTTGCCATCGGACAGGCAGCGGTGGAGCAGGTAGCACATGACGTGATGAACTGAAGAAAGCAGCGTAAGCAAGCATATGGATAGGTGCACCTAACTGAAAACCGCCCGAGCAAGTTATACGAAGCAATGGGCCCGCCCGCGGCCTACCTTCGTACCTATTACCAACCATCAAACTGCTTTTTCATGTCCATCGAACACCGAACTCTTCAGGTGCACGGCCGCGTGCAAGGCGTTTTCTACCGCCAAAGTACCCAGCAGGAAGCCAGTCGTCTTGGACTTACGGGCACCGTACGCAACAACGAGGATGGCACCGTAAGTATTGAGGCGGAGGGGTCTGCCGAAGCCCTGGATGCGCTGGAAGCGTGGTGCCAGCAGGGCCCGCCTGCGGCCCGCGTAGAGAAGGTAGTTGTTCGGGCGGGTGAGGTGCAGGGCTACCGCGAGTTCGCCGTACAACGAGGAAAGTAGGCCATGAAAAACTGGCTTATTCTGCTGCTAGCTATTGTGTCAGAAACTATTGCTACCTCCGCCCTCAAAGCTTCCGAGGGTTTTACGCGGCTGTGGCCTAGTGTCATCGTCGTTATCGGCTACGGGGTAGCATTCTACTGCATGAGCTTGACCATTAAGGTAATTCCCGTGGGTATTGCCTACGCCATCTGGTCGGGGGTAGGTATCTTACTGATTACGCTGGTAGGCGTGGTGCTATACAAGCAAGTGCCAGATGCCCCTGCTATACTTGGGCTGCTGCTCATTCTGAGCGGTATTGTGGTTATCCAGGTCTTTTCTAAAACAGCTTCTCACTAACCAAGCCGCTACATCTCTCATGCCTGCTGTGCGCATTTTGGTGGCTGGGGCTGCCGTTTTTCTCCTGCTTGCTTGTTCGGCCGCGCCGGAGCAGCCCACTACCGTTTCTCCCAAGCCTGTCTCAGCAGAGTTTCAGCGCTATTGGTACGCGGGAAAAGCAGAGCTCAGCCGCTACCAGCTCACCCAAAACCGTTACGACGACTTGCACCCTGGCGAAGCCGTGCTGGTATTTGTAACCGAGGATTTCTTGCCTCAGCAGCAAGTAAAATTTGAAGGTGGCTCAAGCACTGAGCAACCTACTTCGGTGCTGAAGATGAACCAAGTGCGGCGCTTCACGACGGGCATCTACGACTACTCCCTCGCTACGTCTGTGTTTACCCCCGTAGCGGTACAGCAGTTTCCGCGCACCCTCAAGGTAGTAACCTCGGTGCAGGAATGGTGCGGGCAGACGTATAGCCAGCTGAACCTACGCGGTGCACGCTACCAACTGGAGGCACACTCCTACTTTCAGCAAGAGGCCGACGAAAGCCGGACGCTGGAAGCGGTGGTGCTGGAGGATGAGTTGTGGGCGCGGATTCGGCTTACCCCGCGGGCACTTCCATTGGGGCCGCTGCGCATTATTCCGGGTACGGTGGCGGCGCGGCTGCGCCATCGGCCGCTGGGAGTAGAAAAAGCCACGGCTACGCTTGCTCCGTACCATGGGGCGGCGTTCAAGCCCGCCCAGCCTGGTACACCGCTGCTAGCCTACACGCTCCTATATCCTGATGCCCGGCGTGCGCTTACCATTGTCTTCGAAGACCAGTTTCCTTACCTGATTGCGGGCTGGGAAGACACCTACAGCGGGCAAATGCAGCTTGGTAACCACACATACGGGAAAGATCAGCAACTTACCACGCGAGCTACCCGCACCCATACACTTCAGTCCGACTATTGGCAGCGCCACACGCGCCCCGATTCTGTACTGCGGCAGCAACTAGGCGTCACCGGGTTCAAAAATTGACAGGATACTACAGCCAACCATAGCAAACCGCCACTACTTTCGGGTGTTGTATCAGGTGGGCTGCTGCCGTAGCTGACGCGCCACGCGGCCTCTCTGGCTTTCTGCCGCTCCGGTTGGGGCGGCTTCACGCGTTAGGTGTTCGTGCTATGGACGATTTCTTTGCCGCCCGCTCCCAAATGGCGTTGTCGCTGGGCTTCCACATTATCTTCTCGTGTATCGGCATGGTGATGCCGTTCTTCATGGCCGTTTCGCACTTCCAGTGGTTGCGCAGCGGCGACGAGAACTACAGGAACCTAACCAAGGCCTGGAGCAAGGGCGTGGCTATTTTCTTTGCAACCGGGGCCGTATCAGGCACGGTGCTCTCGTTTGAGTTGGGCTTGCTCTGGCCCAAGTTCATGGAACACGCCGGCCCTATCTTCGGGATGCCGTTTTCATTGGAGGGCACTGCTTTCTTTATCGAAGCCATTGCCTTGGGCTTTTTCCTGTATGGTTGGGGGCGGTTCAATCCGTGGTTTCATTGGTTTACGGGCGTCATTGTGGGGGTCAGTGGGCTAGCTTCGGGCATTCTGGTGGTAGCAGCCAACGCCTGGATGAACAGCCCCGCTGGCTTCGACTACGTGAATGGGCAGTACCTGAATATTGACCCTATGCGGGCCATGTTCAACAACGCCTGGCTTTCTCAGGCGCTTCACATGTCGTTGGCAGCCTTCGCAGCTACGGGTTTTGCGGTGGCTGGCGTGCACGCACTCATGATTTTGAAGCACAAAAACGTGCACTTCCACACCCGGGCTTTCCGCATTGCAGCCATTTTTGCAACGGTAGCCGCGGTGCTCCAGCCCCTTAGTGGCGACTTTTCGGCCAAGGATGTGGCTAAGCGCCAACCAGCCAAGCTAGCTGCTATGGAAGCCCACTTTAAAACGGAAAAATCGGCCTCCCTTGTTTTAGGTGGGTTGCCCGACGAGGAAGGCAAGAAGGTGGACTACGCCATTAAGATTCCGGGCATGCTTAGCTTCCTGGCCCACGGCAACTTTGAGCAGGAAGTAACTGGCCTCGACCGCATACCAGCTGCCAACCAGCCACCCGTGCTGGTACCCCACCTTGCGTTCCAGACGATGGTAGGACTAGGCATGTTTATGATGGGGCTGTCCTTTCTATACTTTGTGGCGTTGTGGCGCCAAAAGCGTTGGCTTCGTAGCAGTTGGTTCCTCAAGCTCTTTGTGGCGGCTATTCCGGCTGGCTTCATTGCAGTAGAAGCCGGCTGGACCGTCACCGAGGTAGGTCGCCAGCCTTGGATTCTGTACGGCATCATGCGCACCGCCGACGCTGTAACCCCCATGCCCGGTATTGCCTACTCGTTCTACTTGTTTTCGGCCGTGTATGTGTCGCTGAGCCTCGTGGTTATCTTCCTGCTCTACCGCCAAATCAAGATGGTGCCCGAGCTCTACGACCGCCCGGCCCAGCAACTGGTAGCCGCGTAGCCCAGCACAGGACTAGCCCCAAGGCTGGAAGCTTAGGTGGTGCCTAGCCTAGAAATGAAACCTCCCGTACGAAGGCCTTTTCCCATGCAATACGTTGTAATTACCTACCTCTGCCTGGCTATTCTGCTCTACTTGCTACTAGGTGGGGCCGACTTCGGGGCCGGCATTATGGAACTGTTCACGCGCAGTAAAAACCGCCGCGCTGCTCGCCAAACCATGTCCCACGCCATTGGGCCTATTTGGGAGGCCAATCATATGTGGCTCATCATTGCGGTAGTGATTCTATTTGTGGGCTTTCCACGCATCTACAGCGTCATGTCGGTGTATCTGCACATTCCACTGCTCGTTATGCTACTGGGCATTATTGCTCGTGGCACCGCCTTCGTATTTCGGCACTACGACGCGGTAAAGGACCAGATGCAGGTGCTATACAACCGCATTTTTGCTCTTTCCAGCGCCATCACGCCCTTCTTTTTGGGCGTTATTGCAGCTAGCGTGCTGGCTGGCTACATCAACCCCGCAGCCACCGACTTCTTGGCCGCCTACGTGTATAGTTGGCTGCACTGGTTTGCCGTGGCGGTAGGCATTTTCACCGTGGCACTCTGCGGTTACCTTGCCAGTGTGTACAGCATCGGCGAAACTACGAATGAGGAAGATAAGCGCTACTTCATTCGCAAAACCCGCACCATGACCCTGATTGCCTTTGCAGCGGGGGGCCTTGTCTTCTTAGCCGCCAAAGTGGAAAATATTCCGCTTTGGCAGTGGATTTTCGGTAATGTGGTTGGTACTGTAGCCGTAGTACTGGCTACTCTTTCACTAGGCGTGCTAGCCTATGCTATCAACCAGGGCCAAACTATATTGCCCCGCCTGATGGCCGGCTTCCAGGTGACAATGATTCTGTTGGCTATCAGCTACCAGCACTTCCCCGATTTCATAGTGTTGCAACACGCGCCCAATCTTTCACTGCTGAATGACCAAGCTCCCCAGGCCACTATGAATGCGCTGGGTTGGGCTTTGTTGCTGGGGAGTATCTTTATTCTGCCAGCTCTTTACTATCTCTACTATAGCTTCCAGCACGAAGCCGAGGAGAAAGCGGAAACCGCTAGCGTGTAGCGCTTTTAGCCGGCTGATAGGCGCCGCAGCCAGTCGCGCTTTTCCACTCGGCGCACATGATGCACGTGTGCAAACGGCCGCAAATACGTGAGCAGTTGTGCAAGCACTTTGTCCTCTTCCTGCCCTTCAAAAGGTGGGATGTGCACGGCATTACCGTAGTTGGTGCGTGACTTTTCCGACGTGTCATCCACAATGAGGACCCGATCTAGCGAGTAGCCTTTTTTGCGCAGCTTCTGCAACTGCTTTTCCCAGCAGTAAGTGTCTAGCTCCAAGTTGTGCCGGTAGGTGCAGCGGCTGCGTCCCCACACGAAGGCAAATGGAACGGTTGGCGCAAGTTGGCGTACCATATCCTGCACATAGGTATCATCTGCCGATGACCATACGGCCACGTCGAACAGGGCTACTGCTTCCGCCAGAAAGGCTTCCACCATGGGCCGCTTGTACACAAAGTACTCCTCGAAGCGCATGTCTGGTTCGCGGCCTAATGGGGTAGGAGAGGCATGCAGCAAGGTTTCATCCAGATCCAGGACTAGTAATAAGCGGGGTAGGGGCAGCATGAGTTAGGTAAGGCCGGATAAAGAAAAAGGGGAACAGCCAGTTGGCCATTCCCCTTTTTTCAGGCTAGCTGTGAAAGACTAGTCTACTTTCTTAGCTGAGCGCAAACGCTCGTTCTCGTCGAGCAGAATCTTACGCATCCGCACCGATTTTGGGGTTACTTCCAGGTACTCATCCTTCTGGATGTATTCCATGGCTTCTTCTAGGGAGAACTGACGCTTAGGAACGATTTTCACGTTTTCATCCGAGCCCGAAGCACGCATGTTCGTGAGCTTCTTGCCTTTTTGGATGTTGATGGTCAAGTCGTTCGGGCGGGTATGCTCGCCGATAACCTGGCCAGCGTACACTTCTTCACCTGGATCCACGAAAAACTCGCCACGGTCTTGCATCTTGTCGATGGTGTACGCGGTGCCGGGACCCGTTTCCATCGAAATCAGCGAACCAGAGATACGGCCCGGAATTACACCTTTGTACGGCTCGTAGGCCGAGAAGCGGTGGTTCATGATAGCCTCACCAGCGGTAGCCGTCAGCACGTTGTTGCGCAGGCCAATCAGGCCACGAGCAGGAATGTTGAACTCCAAGTGCTGCAAGTCGCCCTTCGGCTCCATGATAGTCAACTCGCCTTTGCGCATGGTCACCAGTTCGATAACCTTACCAGCAGTTTCCTCCGGTACGTCTACTACCAAGTGCTCGATGGGCTCCAGGCGGTTCCCATCTTCATCCTCACGGAACAGAACCTGGGGCTGGCCTACCTGCAACTCAAAGCCTTCGCGACGCATGGTCTCGATGAGCACTGACAAGTGAAGAATACCACGGCCGTACACCAGGAAGGTATCTTCACGGTCGGTTTCCTTCACGCGCAGCGCCAGGTTTTTCTCGGTTTCCTTGAACAGACGGTCACGCAGGTGACGCGAAGTCACAAACTTACCTTCCTTACCGAAGAAGGGTGAGTTGTTGATGGTGAACAGCATGTTCATCGTTGGCTCGTCGATGCTGATCGTCGCCAGTGCCTCGGGGTTTTCAGCATCAGCAAGGGTGTCGCCGATGTCAAAGCCTTCGATGCCGGTTACGGCACAGATTTCGCCGGAGCTAACTTCCGAAACCTTGTTTTTACCCAAGCCTTCGAATACCTGCAGTTCTTTAATTTTTACTTTCTTGATGGTGCCGTCACGCTTAATCAGGCTCATGTTGGCGCCTTCTTTCAGCGTACCGCGGTGCACACGGCCGATGGCAATACGACCTACGAACGAAGAGTAGTCGAGGGAAGTAACCTGCATCTGAGGAGTGCCATCCAACTGGGGCGCGGGCGGGATAGAAGCCACCACAGCGTCGAGCAGCGGAATGATGCTGTCGGTCTTTTCCTTCCAGTCGGTGCTCATCCAGCCCTGCTTGGAAGAGCCGTACAGGGTCACGAAGTCCAGCTGGTCTTCGTTAGCCCCGAGGTTGAACATGAGGTCGAATACCTGCTCATGCACCTCGTCGGGGCGGCAGTTTTCCTTGTCTACCTTGTTTACCACCACAATAGGCTTGAGGCCCAAGTCGATGGCTTTACCTAGTACGAAGCGAGTTTGGGGCATGGCACCTTCAAAGGCATCGACAAGCAGCAATACGCCGTCGGCCATCTTCAGTACCCGCTCCACCTCACCGCCGAAGTCGGCGTGACCAGGGGTGTCGATGATGTTGATTTTAACGTCCTTATAACGTACCGATACGTTCTTCGAGACGATGGTGATGCCCCGCTCACGCTCCAAGTCATTGTTGTCGAGGATCAGGTCGTCGAACTGTTGGTGCTCGTCGAAAAGCTTCGAGGCGTGAATGATCTTGTCCACGAGCGTGGTTTTGCCGTGGTCAACGTGCGCAATGATGGCGATATTCCGAATGTTCTGCATACAAAGGTTTTTCCGGGCGCAAAGGTACGGAATGTTTAGCGCAAAAACGTGCAGTAATCAATTGTGACTGAGTGAGGAAGAAACTGCGCGCGGGAAGCAATACAACTCATTGGGTTGCTGAGGTTCCCGAAAGCATAGCCAAATAGCTATTCAGCAGGGTAAGACCGAACTGTAGCTCGACTGCGTATGTTGTAGTAGCAGCCCACCCAAGCGGCGCGGCGCTGTTCTGTTTCCCCTTTTTTCTATTTCCGCCTCATGCGTTCTTCTCTTTTGCTAGTGCTGTTATCCGTGCTGACGCTGAACTCTGCTTGCTCGCAGAAAAAAAGCGCCCGCGACGCGAAAATGGACTTGTCTGATTCTCCGCGTCCGGTAACTGCCGGCTCGGCGGCCGGTAAAGCCTATCCGAAGCCGAAAGTTGTAACCGGTAAGCCCGATGAATTTCCGGTGCGCAAGACCGATGCCCAGTGGAAAGCACAGCTTACACCCGCGCAGTATTTCATCTTGCGTCAGCAAGGTACGGAGCGCCCCTTCGTGAACAAGTATGCCAACAACCACGAAAAGGGTAACTACTACTGCGCCGCCGACCACAACCTGCTGTTCTCCTCAGAAACCAAGTTTGAGTCGGGCACTGGCTGGCCTAGCTTTTGGGCGCCCGCCACGGAAGCTAGCCTGAAAGTAACGGCCGACAACAGCTACGGCATGAGCCGCGACGAACTAGTGTGCGCCAAGTGCGGCGGCCACCTCGGCCACGTCTTCGATGATGGTCCCAAGCCTACCGGCCAGCGCTACTGCATGGATTCCGACGGAATGATTTTCGAGAAGACGAAGTAGCCGCCTCGCCTATTTGCCTTACGCAGAAGCGCATTAGAGAAATAGTCTCGGTGTTTGCTTCGCCCACTGTGTTAGCACACGAGTAATTTTGTAGCGGCCCGCTGGCAATCCAAGCCAACGGGCCGTTGCGTTTGTTGTGGGGTAGTAAAAGCTCCACAGTATATTTTTCCCTTCGTTGTCTTATGACCACTCAAGTTCATTCTGATTCCATTGCCAAATTGCAGCAAGCACTGGCACCCGCCCGCCAGCAACTGGTAGCCCACGAGGTGTACAAGTCGTTGCATTCCTTGGACGACCTGCGCGTATTTATGCAGCATCACGTGTTTGCCGTGTGGGATTTTATGTCACTTTTGAAGGCCCTGCAACGCGAGCTAACGTGCGTAGAAGTGCCTTGGGTGCCACGCGGTAATCCGGCCACGCGTCGTTTGATCAACGATATTGTGCTGGAAGAAGAAACTGACGTAGACCCCGAAGGAAACCCAGCCAGCCACTTTGAGCTTTACCTGCGCTCCATGCACGAGTGTGGCGCCGATACCGCACCCGTTGAGCAGCTACTAGCTGCCCTGGCGCAAGGTGCTTCCGTAGCCGATGCCCTGGCGCAGGCCAACGCCCCGGCTTCGGTGCAAGCCTTTGTGCTCGATACGTTCCGTATTATCGATTCTGGCAAACCGCACGCCGTAGCTGCTGCTTTCACATTCGGGCGGGAAGATGTCATTCCTGATATGTTCCGTCACCTTGTGCATGACCTCAACCAGCGCTTCCCCGGCCAACTCGATACGTTCACGTACTACCTCAACCGCCACATTCAGCTTGACGAGGAAGTGCATACGCCCCTGGCTCAGCAAATGGTGCGCGACTTATGTGGCGACGACGCCCAGCGGTGGGAGGAGAGCCAGCAGGTAGCCGTAGGGTGCATGCAGGCCCGCGTGGCGCTGTGGGACGGCATCCGGGCAGATCTAAGCAAAGCATAAGGGTAAGACCAACTTCCGCGCCGCCAACTCGTTAGCAAAGAAGCCAGCCCGCGCCGGACTGGCTTCTTTGTTTTTAATCATGAAATCCGCCGCTACCCTTTATCTCGCGCTGGCTACGCTGCTAGGCGCGTGCACCACCTCGCAAGAAACATCTACCGAAGAAAACGCCGTGCGACGGACGCCAACCCGTATCCTAACGGACGCCGACCGCCAGGCGGCGTACAATAGCAATGCTGGCTATGGGGGCTCCGTGCCAGATGCAACGCCGGGGCGAGTACAGCTAGGCCAGCAAGCCAGTGGAATCAACTCCCGCAAGCGTCCTGAAACATTGAATACCAACGATAACAACACTAGCACCCCCGAAACTCGCCTGCGGCGGGTGAACGGTGCGCCTATTGATACGCTACAGTTGCCATAGCTACAGCTTGTAGTAAGTGGTTCAAAACGCACAAGGCCCGCCATCTGAAAGGATAGCGGGCCTTATAGTTGTTTACTAGCTGCTAGCTACTACGCATTGGTGTCTTCAGGGACAGCAGCGCCGTTCGACGATGGCGTCGCGTCGCTCGATGCCACGGGGGTACTTGCTTTACGCGCTGCCGCCGACCGATTGCGGTTGCGTGGGGCGGTTGGCTTGGGTGGATTGGCTACCGTAACGCCAGTAGGTTTGGCGTTAGCCACTCCTGCGCGCCGGGCAGCTGGCTTGGTGGGGCTGCTCGGCGTCGTGTCGGTAGCTACTACCGGAGCCGTAAGTGAAGAAATGCTGTCAGAAGCAGCCAGCGTACCATTCTCATGGTGCCCAACGATAGAATGGAGTGCCTGCTCAAATAGTTGCTCCATGTCTACATCGAGGCGACGAGTAGCATCTTTCACTACTTCCTTCAACTTAACTTTGGTATCCTTGCGAATGCGTTTCACCACTTCTTTGATGCGAAGGTCCAACTCCTTTTGAAGTTGCTTAGCAGCTGCCTTGAGAGCTTTCTTTTGGCTAGACTTCTTAGCCGTGCCTTTGTCGGAAAGGGTTGCTGATGTAGATGCAGCGGCTTTAACAGCTTTGCGCTGAGCTTTTTCGCTTGGGTCTTTTTCCTTCTTCGCCTTCTTGGCTACTAGTTCCTGATCTGTGTTTTTCATGGGCGTATGAAGTGAGGGGGTAGGGAAGTGCTACTGCCAATACGAATAAACTCCACGGTAAGCTGCCCAAATATAGCAGTATTCACTTCCTGCCTCGTCCGTTGGAGGGCTCCCTGCACCTTTCCTCTTTTTTACTCGTTCCTTTGTGTTCGGCTGGCCCGCTGGGTTAGCCTGTTTCTGTGCTTACTTCGGATTATCCGACTTCCTCTCTCATGCCTGGTACCCCCCAACGCTACACGGTTACGGCTGCGCTGCCTTACGCCAACGGCCCCGTTCATATCGGCCACCTGGCCGGCGTCTACTTGCCCGCCGACATCTACGTACGCTACCTGCGCGCTCAGCAGCGCGATGTCAAGTTTATTTGCGGCTCCGATGAGCACGGCGTGCCCATCACCATTCGGGCCCAGAAAGAAGGCGTTACGCCCCAACAAGTGGTAGATAAATACCACGCCATTATCCGCGACTCGTTTCAGGAATTTGGCGTTTCCTTCGATATCTATTCCCGCACCTCGTCGACAACGCACGCCGAAACGGCCAGCGGCTTTTTCAAGCAGCTTTACGAGGACGATAAGTTCATTGAGCAAACCTCAGAGCAGTACTACGATGAAAAGGCCGACCAATTTCTGGCCGACCGTTACATCGTGGGTACCTGCCCGAACTGTGGCAACGACAATGCCTACGGCGACCAGTGCGAGAAATGCGGCACTTCCCTCAGCCCCACGGAACTGATTAATCCGCGCTCCATGCTCTCCGGTAACTCGCCAATTTTGCGCGAGACTAAGCACTGGTACTTGCCCCTCGACCAGTACGAGCCTTGGCTGCGCGAGTGGATTGTGGAAGGCCACAAAAACGACTGGAAAACCAACGTGTACGGGCAGTGCAAAAGCTGGATTGACCAGGGCCTGCACCCTCGCGCCGTAACCCGCGACTTGGATTGGGGCGTGCCCGTGCCTGTGCCAGGCGCCGAGGGCAAAGTGCTGTACGTGTGGTTCGACGCGCCCATTGGCTATATATCGGCCACTAAAGACTTGCTGCCCGGCGACGCCTGGAAGCCGTATTGGCAAGACGCAGGCACCAAGCTAGTGCACTTCATCGGTAAAGACAACATCGTGTTCCACTGCATCATCTTCCCGGCGATGCTCAAGGCACATGGTGATTACATCTTGCCTGATAACGTACCCGCCAATGAGTTTCTAAACTTAGAGGGCGACAAAATCTCTACTTCGCGCAACTGGGCAGTGTGGCTGCACGAGTACTTGCAGGACTTTCCCGGTAAAGCCGACGTGCTACGCTACGTGCTGTGTGCCAACGCTCCTGAAAATAAGGACAATGACTTTACCTGGAAGGATTTTCAGGCCCGCAACAACAACGAGCTGGTAGCCAACCTGGGCAACTTCGTGAACCGAGCTTTGGTACTCACGCACAAGTTCTTCGCGGGTAAAGTGCCGGCGGCCGTTGGGTTTACTACTGAGGATGAAGACGTACTGCGCCAGCTCGGCGAGTTTCCTGCCCGCATTGGGGAGCTTATTGATAACTACCGCTTTCGTGATGCGCTCAATGAGCTAATGAACCTCACTCGCCTCGGCAACAAATACCTCGCCGATACGGAGCCTTGGAAGCTTATCAAAACGGATGAGGCCCGCACGGGCACCGTGCTGCACGTAGCTCTGCAACTGGCCGCTAGCTTGGTTACCCTTATGGAACCCTTCCTGCCTTACTCGGCCGAGAAGCTGGGCACCATGCTGAACCTGGAAAAAGGCGCGTGGTCTGCGGCAGGCCGCCCCGATTCGCTAGCTACGGGACACCAACTGGCGGCAGCAGCACTGCTCTTCGACAAAATTGAGGACGCTACCGTGGAAGCTCAGGTGCAGAAGCTTCTGGACACTAAGAAGGCAAATGAGCTGGCGGCGGCCGTAGCTGCCCCCGCCAAGGACGACGTGAGCTTCGAGCAGTTCCAAACGATGGACCTGCGCATTGGTACTATTGTGGCAGCCGAGAAGGTAGCTAAAACCAAGAAGCTGCTGAAGCTAAGCGTAGATTTAGGGTTTGATGAGCCTCGCACCATCGTGTCGGGTATTGCGGAGCACTTTCTCCCAGAGGCCCTAGTAGGCCAGCAGGTGCAAGTACTGCTCAACCTAGCTCCGCGCGAAATCAAAGGCATTCAAAGTCAAGGCATGCTCCTGATGGCTGAAAACGCCGATGGCTCTCTGAGTCTGATGCAGCCTAGCAGCCACGTACGCCCCGGTTCGAGCATCGCATAGGTCTGTTCTTATTGGCACGGCGCCTAACTCACCTGCTCCTGACAGTACACCGTCAGGAGCAGGTGAGTTAGGCGCCGTGCTATTTCCTGTCGATAAGGAGCTACTTTACATTAACTACGTTCATGGCTCGCTCAAGGCCTACCGTACCGAACAGCAGCACCGCTTCGGCTGCTTTTTCTAGGCGAGTAGCTAGTTCAATCTTTTCATCGTCGGAGAAAGGGCTGAGCACATAGTCTACCTGCCGGCCTTTGCTGAAGGTAGCATCAATACCAAAACGGAGCCGGGCGTACTCGTCGGTGCCAATGGTTTCTTGAATGTGCTTGAGGCCGTTTTGTCCACCGGCCGAGCCTTTGCCTTTCAGTCGTAACTTCCCAAAAGGAAGAGCCAAGTCATCCGTTACCACTACCATCTGCTCCTTCGGAATTTTGAGGGTACTAAGCCAGTGCGCTGCTGCCTTGCCGCTCAGGTTCATGTAGGTGGTAGGCTTAGCCAGCACAAACGTGTGGCCTTTGTGCTTAATTTCGGTAGTGAAAGCGTGGCGCCCAAGCTCAAAGCGCGCTTCGTGTTTTTGCGCCAGGTAGTCGCCTACCATAAAGCCCACGTTATGCCGCGTATCGGCGTACTCTGGCCCAATGTTGCCTAGGCATAGAACAAGAAACTTCATATCACGGAGTTAAATGGAGTGTTGACGGGTACGGGCGCACTAGCCCAGCATAAGCACGCGAGGAATAGAGTAGCCTTGCTGTAAACCCTGTATAAAAAAAGCCGCCCTGCAAGCAGGACGGCTTTTTCGGTAGCGGAGAGAGCAGTAGGCGCGAGTTGCGTAGTCCCTGCTGCATCCCAGCCATTTCGTGCTTTATTTCTCTGCCTGCAGCGTGCCACGCAGACCACGTGGAATGGTCACAGTAGCAATAGGAGCCAGCGGGTTGGTGAGGATGGTGTAGCCTTGTGCTTCTACCTTGTTTACTTTGATCGACTTGCCCAGGGCCAGGTCGGAAATATCAACGGGAACAAAGTCGGGCAGGTTATCAGGAGCCGCCTTCACTTTCAGCTTACGCAGCTTGCTTACCAGCTTACCACCAGCCAATACGCCGGGTGATACACCTACGAAACGTACTGGTACGTCCATTTTCACTTCTTTGCCTTCCTGCAGCTCCAGGAAGTCAACGTGCAGTAGCATTTCGTTCACAGGATGGAACTGAGCGTCTTGCACGATAGCGCGACGGATGTCGCCTTCGATGTTCAGCTCTACGATGTGTACTTCGGGGGTGTACAGCAGTTCGCGGAACAGAATGGCCGGAGCCGAGAAGTGCACTTGCTCGCCAGCGCCATACAGTACGCACGGTACGTAAGAATCCAGGCGTAGCGCTTTGGCATCCTTCTTACCGAGATTCGCTCTTTTAAACCCTACAATCTCGAGGCTTTTCATAAACGTGTTCGTTTGAAGATAAAAATGCTTACCCACAGCAGGTAAACGGGCCGCAAAGATAGCCTTTTTGCATTAGACTACCTACCCACCTCTATTGAAAGATAGTTTAGCAGGTAGCCACTACCCAATACAACTAGTTGGGTAGGTACAAACTAGACGAACAGTGAGCTTATAGACTCGTGCGTTACTACGTTGCGGATAGCTTGGGCAAACAGGCCAGCAACTGAAATAACTTTGATCTTGGGGTTCTCCTCCTTGAGCGGGATAGTATCCGTAATTACTAGCTCCTCCAGGGCCGAATTACGGATGCGCTCATGTGCCGGACCGCTCAGCACGCCGTGGGTAATCACCGCCCGCACTGACTTCGCGCCGCGCTCCATCAGGAGTTCAGCAGCCTTGCAAATAGTGCCAGCCGTGTCCACGATATCGTCCACGAGCACTACGTTCATGCCAGCTACGTCGCCAATTACTTGCATTGAAGCAATTTCGTTAGCCCGCAAGCGCATTTTGTCGCAGACCACGATTTCGGCCCCGAACTTCTTAGCGAAGGCGCGGGTGCGCACTACTCCGCCCACGTCGGGTGAAGCAAAGATGAGATTATCCAGGTTGAGCGACTTAATGTAAGGCGCCGTCACAGTGGCACCGTCCAAATGATCTACGGGAATATCAAAGAAGCCCTGAATCTGGCCTGCGTGCAAGTCGCAAGTCATGAGGCGGTCGGCTCCTACGCTCTGAATAATGTTGGCTACTACTTTGGCCCCGATGCTTACCCGTGGTTTGTCCTTCCGGTCTTGCCGAGCGTAGCCCATGTAGGGCATTACTATGTTAACCTTATAGGCGGAGGCTCGCTTAGCTGCATCTACCATCAGTGCTAGCTCCATCAGGTTTTCGGCTGGTGGGTTAGTACTCTGAATCAGGAATACGGCGCAGCCCCGAATGCTCTCGTTGAAACTAGGTCCGAGCTCAGTATCGGCGAAACGCTGAAGGCTGAGGTCGCCAAGTGGCGTACCGTAGGCGGCGGCAATCTGAGCACCCAGTTCGCGAGAGGCATTGCCCGCGAAAATTTTTACCTGCTGTGACATGGGAAAGTAAAAGGGAGAGAAACAGAAAAAGCGAAAGGCGCCGATTCTTCCAAGAAGGAAGACTCAGCGCCTTTCGCAGGTGTGGTAGTGGTTGTCCGACCAGGGCTCGAACCTGGACTTTCTTGAATCAAAATCAAGCGTGTTGCCGGTTACACCATCGGACAATTTCCCGTACGGTTCCGGTGTGGGAGTGCCGTTTGGTTCTGCAAATGTACGGCGGCTTTTATTCCTGGCAAGTTTTCGGCAAAAAAAATTTCTGGTTGAGGAGGGCATAGCAGGGGTGAAAAGAGGGTTTTTGCCTGATTTTCAGGCGAAAAAAGTGTAAAAAAAACTTGCAAAGCCCCACCGTGGGTACCCTTGGCAATGCAAGGATTAAGCCGTAGTTTTGCGGCCTGAAATGTTGCAACCCATCCCATACAAATAAGACGTAATGGCGAATACCGGCAAAATCACCCAGGTTATTGGTCCCGTTGTGGACGTGAGCTTCGCGGGTGAAGGCTCTAAGCTGCCCAACATCCTCGACGCCCTCGAAGTGACGAAAGACAACGGCCAGGTGGTAATCCTGGAGTGCCAGCAGCACCTGGGCGAGGACCGTGTGCGTACCATCGCTATGGACTCGACCGAGGGCCTGACCCGCGGCGCAGAAGTACGCGATTTGGGCGCTCCTATGTCGATGCCCACGGGCGAAGGCATCAAGGGCCGCCTATTCAATGTAATTGGCCAAGCCATTGATGGCATTCCCCAGCCGAAGAGCGACGGCGCCTTGCCTATTCACCGCTTGGCTCCCCCCTTCGAAGATCTGGCTACCTCGTCGGAAATTCTCTACACGGGTATCAAAGTAATTGACTTGCTCGCTCCGTATGTGAAGGGCGGCAAAATTGGTTTGTTCGGTGGTGCTGGTGTAGGCAAAACCGTACTGATCATGGAGCTGGTAAACAACATCGCCAAGGCCTACGCTGGTCTGTCGGTGTTTGCTGGCGTGGGCGAGCGTACCCGCGAAGGCAATGACTTGCTGCGTGAATTCATTGAGTCGGACATCATCAAATACGGTGAGGAGTTCAAGCACTCGATGGAGCAAGGTGGCTGGGACCTCACCAAAGTTGACGAGAATGAGCTGCTGAAGTCGCAGGCTACCCTCGTGTTCGGTCAAATGAACGAGCCCCCCGGAGCCCGTGCCCGCGTAGCTCTGTCGGGTCTGACAGTAGCCGAGAACTTCCGTGACGGCGACGGCACTGGTGCTGGCCGCGACATTCTGTTCTTCATTGACAACATCTTCCGCTTTACCCAGGCTGGCTCAGAAGTATCGGCTCTGTTGGGCCGTATGCCTTCGGCCGTAGGTTACCAGCCCACGCTGGCTACCGAAATGGGTGCCATGCAAGAGCGTATTACCTCTACCAAGCGTGGTTCTATCACCTCGGTACAGGCTGTATATGTACCTGCCGATGACTTGACTGACCCGGCTCCGTCGACGACGTTTGCCCACTTGGATGCTACGACCGTACTGAGCCGCAAAATCTCCGAGCTGGGTATTTACCCCGCCGTAGACCCTCTGGACTCTACCTCCCGCATTCTGGACCCTGCCGTTATCGGTAATGAGCACTACAATGCTGCCCAGCGTGTGAAAGAGATTCTGCAGCGCTACAAAGAACTGCAAGACATCATCGCCATCTTGGGTATGGACGAACTCTCGGAGGAAGACAAGCTGACGGTAACTCGCGCCCGCCGTGTGCAGCGCTTCCTGTCACAGCCCTTCCACGTTGCTGAGCAGTTTACCGGCCTGAAGGGTGTACTGGTTGACATCAAAGAAACCATTATCGGTTTCAACGCCATCATTGATGGTAAGTATGACCACCTGCCCGAAGCTGCTTTCAACCTCGTTGGTAACATTGAGGACGCGGTAGCCAAAGGCGAGAAGCTGATGGCAGAAGCCAAGTAATTTCTTCTAGTGTGGGGAATGTGCTACCGAGACAAGCCTAGTTGGCTTCAACGCTGCCTACTCAGTAGTACATTCTGCACCTTGCTACATCTCTCACATTAGAAAAGATGCATCTGGAAATCATCACGCCCGACCGGAAAGTATTTGAAGGCGAGGTTACGTCGGCCCGGTTCCCGGGTGTCGATGGGTTGTTTGAGGTTTTGAACAACCACGCTCCGCTGATTTCAGCTTTGCAAGCTGGCGACGTAGTGCTCAATGGTGGCACCGACTCTTTCCGCATCGAAGGCGGGGTAGTAGAGGTGCTTCGCAATAATGTTATCGTACTAGCTGAAGGCGCTTCCGTTTAAGCAGTTCGATTGAATACCTGACTTGTAAAAGCCCCGTAGCCATTCTTGGCTGCGGGGCTTTTCGCGTCTGATGGGAAATGCTGAACACGGAGGAAACAGCCAGTTTTCAGTTGTATTAAGTGGTTAGTGAGACGCTACGAATGACTTTCCTTGGGAGTAACTACACCAACTGCCGCAGTCAATCGGT
This sequence comes from Hymenobacter mucosus, assembly GCF_900188255.1. GTDB lineage: Bacteria > Bacteroidota > Bacteroidia > Cytophagales > Hymenobacteraceae > Hymenobacter > Hymenobacter mucosus. Next base: position 167,679 of record NZ_FZNS01000005.1, read on the forward strand.
GGATAAGTGTGCGGTAAACTTTAGCTTGCATCGTCGTTGAGTCTGGGACGCTTTCCACATCAAAGGGGACACACATGTTGCCCGACTCGCGTTGCCAGCTTACCTGCCCGCCTCATGGAAATTCATCCTAAGATTACCCCCATTTACCAAAGCTCTGTTTTCAAGTTTGAAGACCTAAATGAGCTGGAACAGTATTTCGGCGAGCCGGGCAGTCGGTACATGTATTCTCGCAACGGCAACCCCAATTCCGACGAGCTAGCAGCGGCCGTTAACCGTCTGGAAGGCGGGGCGGGGGCCGTAGCGACGGGCTCGGGCATGGCAGCTATTTTTGCCGCGTTTATGGCCTTTTGCCAAGCCGGTGACCATGTGCTCTGCGCAGCCGACATCTACGGAGGCTCGTCTAGCTTACTGAATGCCGAACTGAGCCGGTTAGGAATTAGCGTCACCTACGTTCCTTTCGAGCAACTCAACGACCTAACCTCTTTTGTGCAGCCTACTACCCGGCTGCTGCTAGTGGAGACGCTGAGCAACCCACTGCTGCGGGTGGTTGATTTGCGCCAAGTAGCCGCCGAGTGCCACCGCCACGAGTTGAAGCTGGTCGTCGATAACACGTTTGCTACCCCAGTGCTAACTCGCCCTCTGGAACTCGGCGCCGACATTAGCCTGCATAGCGTAACGAAATACATTGCGGGCCACTCTGATGTGACAGCGGGCGTAGTAGTGGCAGCTGACGCTGATGTAGCTGCCCGCCTCAAGCAAATAAGTACTTTTTATGGTCTTACGCTAAGTCCTATGGAAAGCTGGCTGGCGGTGCGCGGATTGAAAACGCTACGCCTGCGGGTGCGTGAGCATAGCCACAATGCGCTGGCCGTTGCTACCTTTTTGGCTCAGCACGCAGCAGTACGAGCGGTTTATTACCCGGGACTGACCACACATTCACAGCATGAGCTAGCCGAAGCGCAAGGAGCAGGGCTCTTCGGAGGGATGCTGTCTATACTGCTGGCTGACGACGCCGAAGTTGTGAATGGCTTTATGCGCCGTAGTCAACGTTTCCCTTTTGCGCCTTCGCTGGCCGGCGTCGATTCGTCTATGTCCTATCCGCTTGGTACCTCACACCGCTACCTTACCCCGGAGCAGCAGGCCGATTTAGGTATCAGCACGGGCTTGGTGCGCCTATCGGTGGGTATCGAACCAGCAGAAGAATTGCTGGCTGACCTAGCGCAAGCTCTGGCCTAGCAGCGGGCACATAAGCAAGCTTATATTCCATAGCACTGCAAGCTGATGGGCACGCTACTGTTTATAGTGATTGTATGGTTTCTTAGCCAAAAGCACTACAGGGATAACCTCAAAGAGAACAACATCTATTCAGCTGTAAGGACACTTGTTGAGATACTCCGAGTTGTTACCGTTGATCGATTTCCAGTTATTGAAAGGATCGGCAACGGAGTAGAAAATGGTAGGAGCGCTATTGCTGCTTTCATTGACAAAGGCACAGCTTACCTGACTTTCTGTTTAGGTTGGCTTTGGGTGCTATGTCTCATCTTTACGGTAATCGAAGTCCTCACTCCGCTTGAGTTTACTAGATCCTATGTGCGTAGTGCGGTGCATTGCGGGCTTTGGTTACTGCTGCTCTCCGCCGCAAGTCATTTCGGGTGGTCCTCTACATGGCCAATCCGATTGTGGCTTGGTTCTTTCCTGATAGTAGGCTTTGCTATCATGCTAGCGTTAGTACCCGGCGGCCTCGCGTTGGTTTACCAGGGAGCTAACTTCTTCCTCCCCTTAAAAAGCTGGCGCACTTCGTACGTGTACTTTCGGCGGGGCAATGAAGTGCTAGTAGATCAAAAAAAGTGGGGATGGGGAATAGGAGATACTACCTACCGCCGTGTGGTATTGCATCCCATATCCCCTCTTTTTAATAAGGTAGAGCAGTGGCCCTATCCCACAAGCACTATGCCACCGCAGCCAGATGGGGAAGGGTGGGCGGTAGTCAATAAAAAGGCCGCTGATTTCAGCATCGACCCAATGGAGCAGCGCAACCTGGATGCTGCCAAGGAACTAGAGCGGCAGTGCTGGGCAGACCGGCGCCGGGTTGATAGTCTGGCTCTACGTGGGCAATTGCCATTGCAGGCCCGAATATTACCTGCGGTTACTCGGCAGGGTGCCAACACCGTTGGGTGCTTAGCTGGCGAGGAAGTGTGGTGCAACTACTTAGTTTTGGCTAAGCCGGGAGAATGTCGGCAAGCAGGTGCCGTGGGGGTAGTAGGCGAGAAGCCGGCCGATCAGAAACACTTTTCATTTATGCTATCGGCCATCATGCGGGTTGGTCGTACTTACCGCACCATCAACTTGGTACTACCAGAAGTGCATGGGCTAGGTACCTATAAACTAGGTAATGACAAGTATGAAACCACCTCACCTATGGCTGCCCACTTAACGCTGAGCGATACTAAGCAAGTAGAATATTCCACCACTACCGACCACTACACCACTGTTCGGCGCTTTCCCAGCACCCTAATCATCACCCGATTTGATACTACAGCACGAGTAATTTCCGGCATCTTCCGAGGCAGCGTGTGTGATATAAGTAAAAACGGTGACCCAATCCCCGTGACGCAAGGCCGCTTCGACGTTCACTATTATAAAGAATAGCTAATTATAGACTGAGTTCTTGATGATAGGGAAGAAAAAATAGCCTCACCGTGACATAAAAGCACTTTTGCTTTATACTAGGCGAAAGCAGTTTTGTGCGTTTAAAACTATCAAATGAACCTTTTGTACTAATTAGGCGGCTGACTAACAGTAGAAAACTAGACGATGGCTTGGATAGCGTGGGCAACTCGGCGCAAATCGGCCTCTTCCATAGCGGTACCGGAAGGCAGGCATAAGCCCCGTTGAAATAGATTGGTACATACCTCGCCGCCGTGCATAGGAGCAGTAGTAAAAAGTGGCTGCAAATGCAGGGGCTTCCAAAGAGGCCGGCTCTCAATGTTATGGTTCTCGAGGTGCAGACGGAGTTGCTCAGGGGTGACCTCCGTTTCAGCTGGGTTCAGCAGGATGGTAGTGAGCCAGCGGTTAGAACGGCCGCCAGTGGGCTCCGTGGGGCCAAAAGTCAGGCCTGGCACAAACTTAAGTTGCTCCCGATACCAGGCGTAAATTTCGCGGCGTTTCTTCACGCGGTCCTCCAGCAGCTCCATCTGGCCCCGCCCAATGCCAGCCAGTAGGTTACTGAGGCGGTAGTTATACCCAACTTCGGAGTGTTGGTAATAAGGGGCTGCATCCTTTGCCTGCGTGGCCCAGAAACGGGTCTTTTGTGCCCACGCGGAATTGTTAGTAACCAAGGCGCCGCCCCCGCTAGTGGTCAGGATTTTATTGCCGTTAAAAGAGAAGACGCCTACATCCCCGAAGGTGCCGAGGGGGCGCCCATCGTAACTAGCACCGAGGGCTTCGGCCGCGTCTTCCAGTACGGGTATTTCGAATTCAGCGGCCAGGGCCAGCAATTCACGCAACTTGGCGGGCATGCCGTAGAGGTGCACCAAGAGGAGGGCTTTGGGGCGGCGGCCTTGTTGGCATAATTGCTCTAGGGCTTCCCGGAGCCGCTGAGGGCACATATTCCACGTATCAGCCTCGCTGTCGATAAATATGGGAGTAGCACCCAGGTACAGCACAGGATTTGCTGTAGCCACGAACGTGAAGGACGGACACAGAACTTCGTCGCCGGGGCCAACTCCCAGTAGCCGCAGGCCCAAGTGGATGGCTGCTGTGCCAGAGGTGAGGGCTACGCAGTGTTCAGCGCCCGTAAATTCGCAAATATCACGCTCGAATCCATCAAGGTTTGGGCCGGCCGGAGCTACCCAATTGTCCTCAATAGCTTTGTGCAAGTAGTTGAGTTCGTGCCGACCAAGGTGAGGAGGCGAGAGATACAGTCGGTCGTAGTCCTGGCTGCGCATGAAATAAAGGGAATAGAGTAGCGCAACCTGCTGCTTACTAGGGGCGCCTAAGCACAAAAGAATGGGTATGAACTTGCCGTGTGAAGCCCACGGAGCAAGGTGGCTATGCGTGCTGCTTGATTGATTGGGCAGGCACTCCTACGGCCGTGCAGTTCGCAGGTAGGTCGCGCACGGCTACTGCGCCGGCGCCTACCACCGTGTTCCTACCCACCCGCACTTGGTTGATAACTGTGGCATTGGTGCCTAGGTAAACACCGGTTTCCAAGTGCGCTTCGCCGCCCACGTTGGCGTGGGGCATCAGGGAGCAGAAATCATTCAATACCGCATCGTGGCCCACCGTGCAGCCCAAGTTGAGTAGTACATGCTGGCCCAGATGAATATCACAAGTCAGGATGCATCCCTGGCTGATGATGCTACCTTGCCCGATGCGTATGTGCTGATAGTCGGCGCGGGCGACGCTGGGGTGAATCAGCGTCGCAAACGTGAGATGCCTGGATGTGAGGCGTGCTACTACTGCGGCCCGGCTACGGCTGCTACCCACGGCCACCACCACGTGCAGCGGTTCCGTTTGGGTATTCAGTGCAGCAACGGAGCCCAGGTACGGCAGACCATGAATAGTAGGAGCAGTTGGGGTGCGGTCGTCGTAGAAGCCCTCTATATTCCAGCTGGGAAGCACTTGGTTGATTTGCCGGGCCAGTACGAGCACTTCGCGGCCTAGCCCGCCCGCCCCAACAATAGCCAGGCGCGGTAGAGCAGAAGCGGGGCTAGATCGGGTAGAAAATATACTCATGCAGTAGGTGACTGATCGGGCGGGGAAGAAGAACCCGTGAAGGCCGTGGTAGTAGCCTGGCCGGGTGCAGTAATGCCATGGGCCCTAAACACCCCCCCAATGGTGCGGGCCAGAATGCGTAGGTCCAAGGCAAATGAGAGATGATCCACATACCACACATCATAGGCAAACTTTTGCTCCCAGCTGATGGCATTGCGCCCGTTGATTTGGGCCCAGCCAGTGATGCCGGGCCGAACAGCGTGGCGGCGAGCCTGCTCCGGTGAGTAAAGCGGTAAGTATTGCTCTAGTAGGGGCCGTGGGCCAATTAGGCTCAGGTCGCCGCAAAGAACGTTCCAGAGCTGGGGCAGTTCATCAAGGGAGGTGGTGCGCACCCAGCGGCCGAGGGCAGGTAGGCGTGCCCCATCGGGTAGGAGTTGGCCCTGTGCATCGCGCTGGTTGGTCATGGTCTGGAGCTTATAGAACATGAATACGCGCCCGTGCAAGCCAGGGCGCTGCTGCCGAAACAGCCAAGCACCGTTGTTTTGCACGGCTAGGGCTGCGGCTAGTGGTAGCAGCAAGGGTACGGCCAGCAGGAGCAAAGGAGCTGCCAACGCTACGTCGAGTAGGCGCTTGCCACGGCGGGCGTACCAAGAAGTTGCGGCGGCAGACATGAAAGCAAAAATACGGGGAAATGTGCTGGGCATTTGACTTCGGCAAACGGGGCTTTAGCTTGCGCTACATTCTGCTTATTCTTATGCTCGTCTTCCCCAACGCCAAGCTCAACCTCGGCCTCTATATCACTAGTCAGCGCCCCGATGGTTTTCGGAACCTGGAATCGGTGTTTGTGCCTTTGCCCTGGACGGATGCCCTGGAGGTAGTGTCGGCCGCTGAAACTACCCTAAGCTTAACGGGCATACCAATTCCTGGTGAGCCAAGCACAAATCTGTGCCTGCGGGCCTATGAGTTACTGAAGGCCGATTTTACTCTGCCGCCGGTGCACCTGCATCTGCACAAAGTAGTACCCATTGGAGCGGGCTTGGGTGGGGGGTCCGGCGATGCAGCCTTCGCCCTGCGCGCCCTCAATGAGTTGTTTGAACTGGCTCTACCTCCCGAAACGCTGGAAGCCTACGCGCGCCGCCTGGGCTCCGACTGTGCTTTCTTTGTTCGCAACAAGCCGGTATTTGCTTATGAGAAGGGCGACGTTTTCGAAGACATCAGCCTCAACCTGACCGATACGGCCTGTAAGGTGGTGTATCCTAACATGCATATTAGCACCGCCGAGGCGTATGCCCGCGTGCAGCCCCGCACGCCCCGTCATGATCTGCGCGCCGCTTTAGTCCAACCCGTAGAAACCTGGCGCGAAACAATCAGCAATGATTTTGAGGATGCCTTGACGCCCTACTACCCCGTGCTAGGCGAGATCAAGCAGGCGCTGTATGCGGCAGGTGCCGCCTACGCTAGCCTTTCCGGCTCGGGTTCGGCGGTGTACGGGCTGTTTCCGGGCCAAGAGCAGCCCCCATTGATGCAGCTGCCAGCGGCGTATCAGGTCTGGGACGGAAGGCTGTAGTAGTGGTGCGTGTGTCAGCCGTAGCCTGCCACGTAGGCAACTGCCCTCGCACACGCACCGGCTTACGCCATTCTTATCCTACCAACACGTCAACAGCCTCTTTCCGGCGCAGGCGGCGCTGATTCCACTGGTCCAGTACCGGATGAATCAGCACGCTCAGGAGAATAACGATTGTGCCGAGGTAGAAGCCGGTAGAAAGCTTTTCTTGGCCGAAGCCGGGAATGCGCAGGCTGTACATGATAACGGCTAGCACAATGCCATACACGGGCTCTAAGTTGATCGTCAGGTTTACAACGAAAGCCGAAATGCGCTTCATCAACTCCACCGAAGCGGAGAAGGCATATACCGTGCACACACCCGCTAGTAGTAGCAGCCACAGCCAGTCGTATTGGTGCAGGGCAAGTTGGAGGCCAACGCCTTGGGTAAAATAGCGGCTATAGATGGGGAAGAACAGCGCCACGCTCAGGCAGGCTCCCGCCATTTCGTAGAACGTAAGCCGCAGCGGCGAATGGCGCTGCACCAGCTTGGAGTTGAGCACGCTAAACAGCGCCGATAGCCCCGCGGAGCCAATGGCAACGAGTAGTCCTGCTAGTTGTCCAAGTTCAGCCTGCGACACCAGGTAGAGCCCTACCATGGTGAGCAGGCCCAGGCCTACCTCGTAGAACCGCACCCGGCGCCAGAGCAGCAACGGCTCCAGCAACGACGTCCATAAAGCTAGCGTGGCCAGGCCAGCCAAGCATACACTAACGGAGGAGAGGCGGGCCGCCAGGAAAAAGGTAATCCAGTGCACGGCTACTAGTGAGCCCACACCCAATAGCCGCAACGCTTCGCCCGCCGGTATGCGCCAGCTTTGCCCCCGAACCATTAGCAAAGCTCCCATGCCCACGGTAGCCAGCAACGTCCGCCAGAATACTAGCTCCACCGGCGGCACTGAAATGAGCTTACCCAAAATGGCTGTGAAGCCCCAGAGCAACACAATGAAATGCAACCGTACGTAGTCTTTGAGCATAGGGGAGGAGTAAACGAATCAGGATAGCGGAAAAGCCCGTGCCTGGGGTAGCACAGCTAGCAAAACTAGCCTACCAGACTTCCCCGCGTGTGGTCTTAGGTCGCTTGCCTAGCGTGGAACAACCCGGTACAGCACCAAGCCAATGGCGGTAAATACAATGCTGGGAACCCACGCCGCCAGAAGCGGCGGTAAGGAGCCTACCTGGGCTAGGTTGCGACTCAGAATTACAAAGATGATGAAGACGAAGGCCAGCACGAAGCCCAGCGCAATTTGCCCGCCCACGCCGGCGCGGCTTTTTCGGGAACTCATAATCACCCCGATGATGGTGAGGATGAACATGGCGTAGGGATAAGCGTAGCGCTCATACTTGTCGCTAAGGTAGACCTGCGTGTCGTCGGCCCCACGGTCTATTTTCTGCTGAATGTAGTCGTTGAGTTCTGGTAGCGTTAAGGTTTCGCTCAGGCGGTAGGTGCTGGCAAAATCCTTGGGGTAGAGATTTAGAGTAGTATCGCGAGCGGGAATGCTCAGCAAAGTTTCTCTCTCGCCCTTGAAGGTGCGTACCAGTTGGGGGGTAAGATGCCAGGCATGTTTGGTAGAATCCCAAGTAATGGCCTCCGCCGTCATACGTCGTTTCAGTAGGGTGCCTTCTACCGTTTCCAGCGCAAACTTGTACCCTATATTATTCACGTTGTCGTAGCTTTCCATGAAGGCGTAGGCGTTCGGCCCAATCTTCATGTGCACGTTGCGGCCGCTAAACCGGTAGGGGTTTTTGATGTACGCCTTCTCGAATGCCACCCGGGTTTTATTGGCAATTGGAATCAGCCAGCCCGTCATGGCCATGGTAAGAGCGCCCAGAATGGCACTACCCATAATGTAGGGTAATAAAAAACGCTTGAAGCTAATGCCCGACGCCAAAATAGCGACTACCTCGGTGCGCGAAGCCAACTGCGCCGTCACAAACACTACGGCAATAAATACCGTGATTGGGGAGAGTAAGTTGGCGAAGTACGGGAACAGATTGACGTAGTACTCCGATACTATTTGCCACGCTCCCAAGTCGTGCTGAATAAAGTCGTCGTTTTTCTCTGTGAAGTCAATCACGCAGATAACCGACACCAGTAGCACCACCGTGAAGAAAAACGCGGTGAGAAACTTCTTAAGAATGTATTTATCGAGCAGCTTCATGGAAGGCAGATTACTGCTGTTGTAACGAATGGTGCAGGTGTAACGTGCGCGGCGTGCGGAGCTATATATACCGGCCGGTCAGTAAGGCCAGCAACGCCTAAACCAAGAGCATGGGCACCTTAGCCGACCAGCACAAGGCCATTCTATCTGACAATTACAACCGCGTCATTACTTGCTTTACCATCCGCTCTTTCCACTCGCGGAAGGTACCGGCCAGAATCTGCTGGCGGGCTTGCTTCACGAGCCACAGGTAGAAGGTGAGGTTGTGGATGGAGGCAATCTGCGGGCCCAGCATTTCTTTGCTGTGGAAGAGGTGGCGCACGTAGGAGCGGGAATAAAACGTGCTCACGTAACCGCCTAGCTCCTCGTCAATAGGCGTGAAATCATCGGCCCACTTTTTATTGGCAATGTTTATAATGCCTTGGGTTGTGAACAGCATGCCATTGCGGGCGTTACGAGTGGGCATCACGCAGTCGAACATATCTACGCCCAGCGCAATGTTTTCGAGGATGTTGGCCGGCGTGCCTACCCCCATCAGGTAGCGCGGCTTATCCTGGGGTAGGATGTCGCAGACGATTTCCGTCATCTCGTACATCATCTCCGCTGGCTCGCCCACGCTCAGGCCACCAATGGCGTTGCCCTCACGTCCTTGTTCGGCAATAAACTCTGCCGACTTCACGCGCAGGTCTTTGAAGGTGCTGCCCTGCACAATGGGGAAGAGGGTTTGCGAGTAGCCGTAGTGGCCCTCCGTGCTGTCGAAGCGCTGAATGCAGCGCTTCAGCCAGCGGTGCGTCATATCGAGGGAACGAGCCGCGTAGTCGTACTCGCAAGGCCAGGGCGTACACTCATCGAAGGCCATGATGATGTCGGCCCCGATGGTACGCTGAATATCCATTACACCCTCCGGCGAAAACAGGTGCTGCGAGCCGTCGATGTGGGAGCGAAACTTTACGCCTTCCTCCTTGATTTTGCGCGTGCCGCTAAGGGAATACACTTGGTACCCGCCTGAGTCGGTAAGGATAGGCCGGTCCCACCCGTTGAACTTGTGCAGCCCGCCCGCTTTCTGCAGCACATCTAGGCCGGGGCGCAGGTACAAGTGGTAGGTATTGCCGAGGATAATTTGCGCCTGTATATCGTCTTTCAGATCGCGCTGCTGCACGGCCTTTACGGTGCCTGCAGTGCCTACAGGCATAAAAATGGGCGTTTCAATGGCGCCGTGGTCGGTGTGTACTACACCAGCGCGGGCCTTGGTGTGCGGGTCCTGGGTTACTAAATCGAAAGTCATGCGCTGAAGAAGGTTTCCGTAGTGGGTTGCAGCAGGCGGTAGCAGAAGAACAGCGCTGTTTGCAGGCCTATAGTGCTCCTACTGCCGCCGACCGGGCGAAAACCGGCGTTAGAAAACACAAAGGTACTCTGCCCACCCCGAATGCCTACTTTTGTAGACTAATTCACCTCTTGCGCTTTGCCCTTCCACCTTTCCCCAGCTGTGTGGCTGCTGTTACTGTGCACAGCCGTGCAGCTTTACTACGCCGCCTACTATTTCTTGCCTTTTGCCCGGCGCCCACCTGAGCCCACCACTAGCCCTGCTGCCGCCGAGCCTTTGTCTGTGCTAGTGTGCGCCCACAACGAACTAGAAAACTTACGCCGCCTGCTGCCCTTGCTACTGCAGCAAGACTATCCGGCGGGCTTTGAGATAATACTCATTGATGACCGCTCTACCGACGATACATTCCTGTATGTACAGCAACTCACGCAGTACTACCCGCACGTCCGATTGGTCACAATTACGAACACGCCCCATGGGTTGTCGCCAAAAAAATATGCGCTTACGCTGGGCATCAAAACCGCCCGCCACGCGTGCATGCTATTCACCGATGCCGACTGTATTCCAGCCACCAATCAGTGGCTCAATCACATGCAGCGGGGCTTTCGTCGGCCCGCCGATGTAGTACTCGGATACTCGGCCTACGTCGCTGAACCGGGCTTTCTAAATCAACTCGTCCGTTTTGAAACCTTGCTGACGGGTGCACAGTATCTGTCTTTCGCATGGCGTGGTCGGCCTTATATGGGCGTGGGCCGCAACCTTGCCTACACCCGACAGGTCTTTCACCAAACGAAGGGGTTTGCCTCACACATCCGAAGCCTTGGCGGCGACGACGACCTGTTTGTGCAGGACGCCGTGCAGCAAGGTGCGCGGGTGGCTGTGGTGGCCGAGCCAGGGGCTCACACCCTCAGCGAAGCCGCCCAAACGTGGGGAGCCTGGTGGCGCCAGAAACGCCGACATTTGTCGGCGGGCAAGCGCTATCGGTGGGCCGATCGGGTGCGACTGGGAAACTTTATTGGTACTAATCTGCTTTTTTATTTCACGGCAGTTAGTCTACTGTTTTCCCAACCCGATTGGATACCTTTGGCTGTGGTATGGAGTGTACGCACCGTTGCCGTGACGGCAGTGTACTACCAACTCGGCCGTCGGCTCGATGAGCGGTTGCCTGTAGCGTGGCTGCCCATCCTCGACGTCGTATATTTTTTTAATTATCTCGCTCTGGGAATTTCGCTGTTCCTCTACCGCACTCTCCGATGGAAGTAAACAATCAGGAAATACAGAAGCAGTTTTCTGCGAAGGCCAAGCACGACTTTAAGCTCATTCGGGCCGCCGTGGAAGATGGCAATGAAAAGGCATACGCCGAGCTCATGCAGATCTACAAGAAGCCGGTGTATCACGTCGTCTTGAAGATGGTGCGTAACCCTGACGATGCCGAAGACCTGACCATCGAGGCATTCGCCAAGGCTTTCAAAAACCTGCACAAGTTCAACCCAGAATTTGCCTTTAGCACCTGGTTGTTCCGCATTGCCACCAACAACTGCATCGACTTTATTCGCAAGAATAAAATCAAGACAATGTCGATTGACTCGGCCATCAAGATTGATAACGGCGACGAAATCACCATCGACTTCCGGGACCAGAACCTGAACCCACAGGAGTCGGCCATCAAAAACCAGAAAATCGAAATTATGCAGCACGTGGTATCCCGGCTGCCCGAGAAGTACCAGCGCCTGGTTACCCTCCGCTATTTCGATGAATTGAGCTACGAAGAAATTGCTCAGGAACTGAAAGCGCCGCTTGGCACCGTGAAAGCCCAACTGCACCGCGCCCGCGAGTTGCTCTATGACATGGTGAAGAACAAGAAGGAAATCATCTAAGCAAAAAAGCCCCGGCGCAAGTCGGGGCTTTTTTTATAGTCAATAGCCGAGAAGATTGAGCGGTTTAAGCAATACTATTTGTGCTGCTCATGTGCTGCACCTCTGCTCGGCCTCACGATGCAGTAGGGAGTAAGTTAAATTGAATGCGCTTGTAAGTGATTGGCTCACCTGAATGCTCCTGTTTTTTAGTAATAACTACTAATGAAAACTAGGTGCTGGACTTGTCAACGAGTTGGCTCTTACAGTGATTCGAATGACGTCGTGGGGTATGCTCTACCTGTTGCTTGTGGCATTGGGCAGGATGCTGATGCTTGCCTTACCTACGAGAAAGGTAAGCGGGCTTTCTGGCTGCTACCGCAGGGTGCACAGAGCCCGCATGACGCACGTAGTGCTGCTGACAATGCTTGCCCTTATTCGCGTCGTTATCCAGCAGCACACGCCAATGCGTTGTTATCTTTACCCCGCAATGGATATTCTGAACCACTACTTCCCCAACCTTACCGACCACCAGCGCCAGCTTTTTCAGCAGCTCGAAACCGAGTTTCGGGGTTGGAATGAACGTCTGAACTTGGTTGCCCGCACCGACGTGGACAACTTAGCCGAGCGGCACTTTCTGCATTCCCTGGGTATTGCGAAGGTGATTGAGTTCGTGCCGGGCTCTTCGGTGCTGGATGTAGGTACGGGCGGCGGCCTGCCGGGCCTGCCCTTGGCTATTCTATTTCCGGAAGTGAAGTTTCACTTGGTAGATAGCATTGGTAAGAAAATTCGGGCTGTGCAGGAAATGGCTCAGGCTCTGCATTTATCCAACGTCACGGCCGAGCAGATTCGGGCCGAGCAGTTGCGCCCCAAGTACGACTACGTGGTGAGCCGGGCCGTAGCTCGCTTGGCTACTTTTCATACGTGGATTGCCCACCGCTATAAGCCCCACGGCAATGCAACCACGGGTCTCTACTACCTCAAAGGCGGCGACTTAACAGAAGAAATTCAGGAAGCAGGCCTTCCAGCTACGGAGTACAACCTGAAAGACTTTTTCACGGAGGAATTTTTTGAGACTAAAAAGGTAGTGTTTGTGCCCGCTACTGCCGCCAAGTAACAGCCCACTCACACGGCCTGGGTTAGCCTGGCTGGGCGGCCGTCAGAAATTGCACTGCGCGCCGCTCCGAGTAGTAAGCGCCATCGGGCGCACCTTCGGCAAACCCTACATGACCACCGTCAGCAGGCGTTTCCAGAAACACATAGGCGCTTTGCGCCGCTACCTCACGCGGAAAGCAGCTGGGAGGTAAGAAGGGGTCGTTCTGAGCATTAACGAGCAACGTGGGCACACGGATGTTACTTAAGTAACGCCCGGAGCTAGAGTGCTCGTAGTACTCATCCGCCGACGTGAAGCCGTGCATAGGGGCCGTGAATCGATTGTCGAACTGGGGAAAGTCTTGCAATGCCTCCAAATCATTGATGTCCACTTGACCGGGCAGGAGGGCTGCTTTCTCTCGCATCTTAGCCCGCAGCGATTTTAGAAAGCGGCGCAAGTAAATGCGGTTTTGAAAGCGCGCAATGTGGTAGGAGCTAGCCTTGAGGTCGGTGGGCACGGAAAACACCGCCGCGCGTTGTACTTCTTGTGGCACGCGCTCAGGCTTCTCGCCCAGATACTTCAGCGTTACGTTGCCACCCGCCGAAAAGCCAGTGAGGTAGATGCGATGGTAGCGCTTGGTAGCCAGAGCGTACCGTACTACAAAATCCAAGTCATCCGTGTCGCCCAGGTGGTAGGAGCGGAGCAAACGGTTCATTTCGCCGCTGCAACTGCGGTAGTTCCAAGCCAAGGCATCCATACCGGCCTGGTTAAGCGCCCGTACCATGCCGCGGATGTAAGGCCGGCTAGCATCCCCCTCCAATCCATGCGAAACAATGGCGAGAGTATCCGTCGTGCTATCCGCCACGCGTGACCAATCTAGGTCCAAGAAGTCGTCATCTTCCGTTTCCACTCTTTCGCGCTGGTAATGCACATCCGGCACCGTGCGCCATAAACTGGGCACGATGGTTTGAAGGTGCCCATTGAATAGGTAAAATGGAGGCTGGTAGGGGGAGTGGGCAACGAGCGGCATAAACAACAAGCTAAAAAGTGCCTGCAAATTCCAATAAGCAAAGTACGGAAGTATAAGCGTGCCCGCACGTGGATTGTTGCCAGCTAAGGAGATGGTAGTTCGCTACTAGTAAGTTAGGCTAGTACAACAGTTGCGAGCAGTACCTCAACCACTGGTAGTGCTCCTGGCACCGATATGACAGCTTTCATGGGGACATTTGCCACAATGCAAGACCCAGTTTTTCTGATGACTGCCGCGGGCAGCAGCCTCTTGGAGATTCAGTTGGGCAACGTGGCCGCTTAGCAGGCAACAAGTGCCGACGTGAAATAAAAGAGTCAAAAGATGACCTACTACCACACAAAGGCTCCCTAAAAGCTAAAGTCGGGGGTTACTCTGTTGGGGGTAACTCTGCCGCAAATTAGGATGCCTGTGCACCCTGTTACGGCCGGCCGATTGATAGCGAAGTAGGGCAAAGACTTTGACAAGGAATACCTAGACCTGATGCAAACGGCTCCCAAGCTAGATATTGCCATGCTTGAGGTAAAAAGCAAAGCTGCCGAAATTCCAACCGTCAAGGCTTTTGCTACCAAAACGCTGCCCATGCTACATTCCCACAAGAAAATGGCCGACAAAATCGAGAAAAAGGTTGATTAACCTGCTTAAGCAGTAGTAAACCTGTTTCCACGAACTGAGGCACTCCCATGGCGTTAGTAGGGGCGAGCTTTAAGGTTAATTATAACGCTTTCTTCCCGCCTACCTTTGACATAGTGTTTGCTATTTAAAAGCAAAACCTTACCTTTGCCAACCCAATTGAATTGATTTCGAGCAGAAGACCATTTTTCTCAACCCATGGCAAATCATAAGTCGGCCCTGAAGCGCATCCGTTCTAACGAAGCGAAGCGCGTGCTGAACCGTTACCAGGCTAAATCTACCCGCACCGCCGTTAAGAAACTGCGTGCTACCACCGACGCTACGGCTGCTCAAGAGCTGCTGAAGAAAGTATCGTCGATGCTGGACCGTCTGGCTAAGAAGAACATCATTCACAAGAACAAAGCCGCTAACAACAAGTCGAAGCTGGCCAAGTTCGTGAAGTCGCTAGCTGCCTAAACGGCAAAACTGGCGTTTCTGCTCTTTATAGATAAAGGCTCCGTGCTCCAGCACGGAGCCTTTTCGCGTAGCAGGTAGCTCAGCCTGTACTTATGAGGTTTCCCGTAGAGTACGGAGCAATAAGAAGGCCCGTCCGGTATGGTACCGGACGGGCCTTCTTATTGCTGGCAGTTCTAAGCGTTAGGCTACGCTCACCTTTACCATGTTGGTCTTGCCTTTCTCGTTGATGGGCATAGAGGCGGTGTTGATGAACACGTCTCCTTTCTGCAAGTGTCCGGAAGCCGTCAAAGCATACTTAATATCCGATACGGTGCCATCCGTGCTTACCATACGATCGTAATAGAAGCCACGCACACCCCAAATGAGGCTCAGCGTAGTTAACAGGTTACGATTGTCGGTAAAGATGAAGATATGCGCCTTAGGACGGTACTTCGCAATCTGGAAGGCCGTGTAGCCGCGGTGAGTCATGCCCGTAATAGCCTTGGCACCGGTGTTCTTAGCCAAGTGGCAAGCTGCTGATAGCACGCTATCCACCATAAACGAAGGAGAATCGGGCGTGATAGGGTGCCAGTGGTGGTAAATGCTAGGCATGCGCGTCTCCACGCTCATAATAGTGCCTACCATGGAGCGGATAACCTCCGCAGGGTATTGTCCAACGGCCGTTTCTGCCGACAGCATCACGGCATCTGCACCATCAATTACGGCGTTGGCTACGTCGCTAGTTTCTGCGCGGGTAGGACGAGGCGCCGTAATCATGCTCTCCATCATCTGAGTAGCTACAATAACGGGTTTGCCTGCCTTATTGCACTTCTCCACAATCATCTTCTGGGCCATTGGCACCTCTTCCATCTTCACCTCCACGCCAAGGTCGCCACGAGCAACCATGACGGCATCGGTGAGGGCAATGATTTCATCAAGGTTCTTGAGGCCTTCAGGCGTTTCAATCTTCGCGATTACGCGGGTCGTCTTACCACTTTCGGCAATCAGGCTCTTGATAAAGCGGATGTCCTCGGCGCGACGAGCGAATGATAAGGCAATCCAGTCAACGTCGTGCTCCAAGCCAAATTTTAAGTCGGCAATGTCCTTCTCCGTCATAGATGGGGCCGATACCTCAGAGTCAGGTAGATTGATGCCCTTACGGGGCTTTACCAGGCCACCATAAATTACTTCTACATCTACTTCTTTGTCCCGGTCGGTAGCCAGTACGCGCAGTTCAATCTTGCCGTCGTCAATGAGAATCATGTCGCCAGCTTTCACGTCGCGGGCCAAGCCGAGGTAAATCGTGCTCAGGCGGGTTGCCGTGCTGATTTCCTTCTCGCCGCACACTAACTTAATTTTGTCGCCCGGCTTAATTTCAACGCCTCCGCCTTCTACATCGCCCAGTCGGATCTTAGGGCCTTGCAAGTCTTGCAGCAAGCCCACGTGCGTACGCATATCCTTATTGAGACGACGTACCGTGTTAATAACTGAGAGGTGATCTTCGTAGCTGCCGTGCGAGAAGTTGAGGCGAAATACGTCGACGCCTTCCCGAATAAGCATACCTAGCTTTTCGTAGGTATTGGAAGCGGGGCCAACGGTAGCCACAATCTTAGTTCTATTAAAATGCGGACGGGGTTCCATGAAGTAGGGGTACAGGTGACAGATGAAAGGAAGCACGTACTAGTAGCACGCGGAAAACGTCTGTTATTCAGCGGGAAAAAGAGCTGCAACACGTGCCGTAAGATGCTACCCAAAGGCTAGGTAGCTGATGCAGCGGTGAGAAACTCCCTTGCCAAGCGCAGGATAACAGACGTTTTCAAAAGTCAAAAGAGCAGATTTTCTTTGAATTTAAGGTCATTGGGGTCGAACTGACTTATCAGTTGTACCTCCGGTAGGCCCGCCAAGCTGCCCAGCAGTGCCTCTGGGGCCAGCGGCCCAGTGCCATTGCTGACCTGCAACAGGTAGTCGTATTCCTTGATGTCGGGGGCGAGGAAAGGCTTTTTTAAAGCCGATGGATCTATGCTACGGTTGCGAAGTAGCCGCAGCGTAAAGTGCTCGGTGACGTGCAAATAGTTGCTAATAACTAGCCGCCCCCGGCTCAGGAGGTCGTAAATAAGGTCTTGCTGCTTAACTAAGCGCAGATGCAAGGCTCGGTTCAGGGTCCAAGCTAGCGTGTGCTCCCGCGTGGAAGACACGAGCCCGAACAGGTCGAATTCGCAGTCGTATTCGACGTCCAGCGTGAGAGTTTTCATGAGAGAGGGCGAAGAAAGGAAACGCAAAAATAGGCACCGTAGTACCTGCCTGAAACCCCGACAGCCATAATCTTACACCCGGAAGAAACGGGGGGGGAAGTTTGACAATGTTAGGGAAGATGGTGTTATTTGTGCCGAGTTTTCTTCAAACCCCCACGGAAATGTCTGAAATTGCAGAAAAAGTAAAGGCCATCATCATCGATAAACTCGGCGTAGAAGCTTCGGAAGTTACTCCAGAGGCCAGCTTCACCAACGACCTGGGTGCTGACTCGCTGGATACCGTTGAGCTTATCATGGAGTTCGAAAAGGAATTCAACGTATCTATCCCCGACGACCAGGCCGAGAACATTGGTACCGTGGGCCAAGCTATCAGCTACCTCGAAGAGCACGCCAAGTAGTACGCGGCAAGCTCTCACCCTTTTTAGTGCTTACCGGCCGGCCTGCCGCCGGCCGTTTTGCTTTTCTAGTATCTTTCTTTCGCTTCTCTGAGCCAGCCTATGTCTCTTCGGAGAGTTGTCGTGACCGGCCTGGGTGCTATTACCCCGCTCGGCAAAACTGCCCCCGCTTATTGGGAGGGCCTGCAGGCCGGCGTTAGTGGCGCCGCCCCCATCACCCGTTTCGATGCCAGCAAGTTCAAGACTCGCTTTGCCTGCGAAGTGAAGGACTATAACCCGGATTCCTATTTTCCGACCAAGGAAGGCCGGAAAATGGACATCTTTACGCAGTTTGCCCTGATTGCTGCCGACGAGGCCATTCAGGATGCCAAGCTGGAAGGTGTTGATAAGGACCGGGTAGGCGTAATTTGGGGCTCCGGTATCGGCGGTCTTACCTCGCTGCAAGCCGAGTGTATTGCTTTCGCCAATGGCGACGGTACACCCCGCTTCAACCCGTTCTTCATTCCGAAGATGATTGCCGACAGCGCGTCGGGCAACATCTCCATTCGGCATAAATTCCGCGGCCCCAACTTTGTAACCACCTCGGCCTGCGCTTCTTCATCCGACTCAATCATCTCTGCCTTCAACTATATCCGCCTGAACATGGCCGATGTAGTTGTAACGGGAGGCTCTGAGGCCGCCATCACCGAGTCGGGGGTGGGAGGCTTCAATGCCCTCAAGGCCATGAGCGAGCGAAATGACGCGCCGGAACAAGCTTCCCGCCCCTATGACAAGGAGCGTGATGGCTTTGTACTGGGCGAGGGAGCCGCTTCGTTGGTGCTCGAAGAGTATGAGCACGCCAAGGCGCGCGGCGCTAAAATCTACGCCGAGCTGATTGGCGGCGGTATGTCGGCTGATGCCTACCATATCACGGCCCCAGACCCCGAGGGCAACGGAGTGGTACTGGTAATGCAGAATGCGCTACGTGATGCGGGCATTACGCCCGCCGATGTAGACTACATTAACACCCACGGTACTAGCACGCCACTGGGCGATGGTGCCGAGGTGAAAGCAATTCAGAAGGTGTTTGGTGAGCATGCTTACGATCTGAACATCAGCTCCACGAAGAGCATGACGGGTCACCTGTTGGGCGGAGCTGGTGCTATCGAAGCTGTGGCCTGCATCTTGGCTATGCAGCATAACATCGTGCCGCCTACCATCAACCATTTTACCGACGACCCCGAACTGGACCCCAAGTTGAACTTCACGTTCAACAAGGCTCAGGAGCGCGAAGTAAACGTGGCCATGAGCAATACGTTTGGCTTCGGCGGCCACAACACGTCGGTAATCTTCCGTAAAATCCGCGACTAATGCCAAGGCCCGGTCAGCCCTTACCGTTGTTCGGCTTTTTCCGCCGACTATTAGGCCATGACCGGGCCTTTCGGCAAGCCGTGGGCACCGTTACGGGCAGTACACCCGACAACATTCGACTCTACCACTTGGCTTTTACGCACTCTTCCGTGGTGCGCCAACAGCCGGAAGTAGGACGCCATCAGAGCAACGAACGCCTGGAGTTTTTGGGCGACGCGGTGCTTGGTGCCGTTGTGGCAGAGTATCTATTTCGTAAGTTTCCGTACGAGCAAGAAGGCTTCCTGACGGAGATGCGCAGCCGGATTGTAAACCGGGAAAGCTTGAACGGGTTGGCGTTGAAACTAGGTCTCGATAAGCTGGTGCAGCTAGATCCGGCCCAGGGCCGTGCTGCTCGCTCGCGTTCCGTGAATGGTAACGCCTTGGAGGCACTGGTAGGGGCCATCTACCTTGATCAAGGCTATAAGACGGCCCGCAAGTTTGTGCTGAGCCGCCTGATTAAGCCTTTTGTGGACGTAAAGTCCATGACACAGACTACTACCAATTTCAAAAGTAAGCTCATTGAGTGGGCGCAGCGCAACGGCAAAACCATGCGTTATGACCTAACCGGTGAGCCGCGGCCAGGTGGGGTAATGGAGTTTTCGGCTACCGTGGTAGTAGACGAAAGCCCAATTGCTACCGGCATGGGCTTATCTAAGAAACAAGCCGAGCAACTAGCTGCCGAGCGGGCACTGGAAATGCTGGGGGTATAAACTCGGTACGAGTAGAAAGGCGAGGGGTAGCGCACGTTTTTCAATAGTCGCTAAAAGCAAAGCTCCGGCATTCGCCAGAGCTTTTTTGCGTTCTGATCGGCCGTGAGGGCAACCTGATCTGTGGAAATAGAGTTGATTTGCAAAATCAACTACCTACCCAATACCATGCGAATAGCCGGCGCCGCCCTCAATCAGATACCTATTGACTGGACCCATAACCTGCGTACTATCCGGGAGGCTATTGAACAAGCCAAAGAGAGCGGTGTAGAGCTGCTCTGCCTGCCAGAACTGTGCCTCACGGGGTACGGCTGCGAAGATTTGTTTCTGAGCGACTGGCTACCTGAGTCGGCGCTGGCGCACTTACAGCAAGTACGGCCGTGGACCCACGGCATCTGCGTAGTGGTTGGTTTGCCAGTACGGCTCAACCACCGCACGTTTAATACTGCTGCCGTGCTGCGCGATGGCGAGATTCTGGGTTTCGCGGCGAAGCAGTTTCTGGCAAACGATGGGGTACACTACGAGCCGCGCTTTTTCTACCCGTGGCCCGCTGGCGAAACCACCACGGTGCAGTGGGCAGGAGAGGAGTGGACGCTCGGAGACATGATTTTCGAGCATCAGGGGGTGAAGTTTGGGTTCGAAATCTGTGAAGATGCTTGGCGCCCCGACGATGTACGACCCGCCTGCCGCCTTGTGGGCCGGGTAGATTTAATTGTGAATCCGTCGGCTAGCCACTTTGCCATGAGCAAGACCGATGTGCGCTACCACCTAGTAACGGAGGCCTCCCGCACGTTCAACTGCACGTACCTCTATGCCAATCTACTGGGCAATGAGGCCGGGCGTATGATTTACGACGGCGAGATTCTGGTAGCTCGGAACGGGCATTTGCTGCTGCGTAATCAACTCATGAGCTTCAAGGAGGTAGATATGGAGTGCGTGGACGTGGACTTTACCACGGAGCAAGTACGGGCTGACGAAATCCAGCCTCTTCCCGCACCCGACGAGTACCGGGAACTCAACCAAGCCCTAAGCTTGGCTCTATTTGACTACATGCGCAAAGCCCGTAGCCGCGGCTTCGTGCTGAGCCTGAGCGGCGGGGCCGATTCGGTGATGTGTGCCGTGGCCGTAGCCGAGCTGGTACGGCTAGGTGCGGCCGAATTAGGTACGGCCGAGTTCATGCGCCGTAGCGGGTGTTTCACCAGTGAGGAAATTGAGCGGCTAGCAGGGCCCGCTACGCCTACATCTGATCAGAACACGCCTGGTCCCAAGGATGCCTCACACTCTGAACCTAGTGAGCAGCAACTTACCATCAACCAGCAACTCACGCGGCGCCTACTTACCTGTGCCTATCAAGGCACCGTCAATTCTTCCGACGACACCTATAATTCTGCCAAAGAACTGGCTGATTCCATTGGAGCAGTATTCTACGACTGGACCATTGATGATGAAGTGACGGGCTACGTGGGCAAGATTCAGCACGCTTTACACCGGGAGTTGACTTGGAAGACAGATGACCTAGCTCTGCAGAATATTCAGGCCCGGGTACGTGCCCCCGCTATCTGGCTGCTGGCAAACGTGCAGAATTGCTTGCTCATGACGACATCTAACCGCTCAGAAGCTAGCGTGGGCTATTGCACCATGGATGGCGACACCGCTGGCTCCATCTCGCCCATTGCAGGCGTCGACAAGGATTTTGTGAAGAAATGGTTGCGCTGGGCTGAAACGGAGCTCAACTACCCTGCGCTACGCCACGTGAATAACCTACAGCCAACAGCCGAGCTGCGCCCCTTGGAAGACAAGCAAACTGATGAGCGCGACCTGATGCCCTATGTGCTGCTCAACCGCATTGAACGGCTTGCGTTCTACGACCGGCTTAGCCCCCAACAGGTATTTGCGGTGTTGCGGGAAGAAGAAGCCGCTACCGATCCGGAGCTGCTGAAAACCTACGTGAAGCGCTTCTACAGCCTCTGGAGCCGCAACCAGTGGAAGCGGGAACGGTACGCTCCGGCCTTCCACCTCGACGACTATAACGTGGATCCGCGCTCTTGGCTGCGCTTTCCCATCTTGAGTGGAGGCTTTACAGAGGAATTGAACGAACTCTAGCGCGTACGCTTCGCCCTACAAGTTCTACCTTTACCGCGCACCTGCTTTCTTTCTTATGCTTTCTTCTCTAAGCGCCATTCTCTGGAATGCGAACCCCATCATCGCCGAAATAGGGCCCCTTACCTTGCGTTGGTACGGTCTGCTATTTATGTCGGGCTTTGTAGTGGGCACGTTTATCCTGAGCCACGTCTACCGGTCTGAAAAAGTGTCGCCTCACTGGGTCGACGTCATTACCATCTACGTGCTGATTGGCACAGTGCTCGGCGCGCGGCTTGGGCACGTATTCTTCTACGATTGGCCTTCTTACAGCCAGCACCCCGAGGAAATCCTGAAGATCTGGCACGGCGGCCTTGCTTCGCATGGTGCTACCATCGGTATCATTTTGGCCGTGTGGCTATTCAGCCGCAACAACAAGTTTGATGTACTCTGGACCCTGGACCGCATTGTACTGGTAGTGGCCGTAGGCGGGGCCCTTATCCGGATGGGCAACCTAATGAATTCCGAAATTGTGGGTCGCCCTACTGATAAGCCGTGGGCCTTCGTGTTTCCGCGCGACGTAGAGCATCTGCAAGAGGCTCGCCCCGATCAGCCGGTACCAGCCGGGTCCGTAACGGTGCAGCAGGTGAGAAATACCGAGGGTGAAGTTTCGGTGCAAACCCAGCCCGCTACTGCGTCCGTTGCAGCCGGTACGGCCATTGCCGTGCCACGTCACCCCACACAGATATACGAGTCGCTATTCTGCGTTTTCCTATTTGTGTTGCTGTACGGCATGTGGAACCGTACCAAAGAGCGCACACCGCGCGGGCAACTCTTCGGGCTGTTTGTTGTGCTGCTGTTTTCCTTCCGTATTCTAGTGGAGTTCCTGAAGGAAGACCAGGTAGCATTTGAGCAGAACATGACCCTGAATATGGGCCAATGGCTGAGCATCCCCTTAGTGTTTATTGGCCTTTGGGTAGTGTGGCGGGCCGGCAAGAACCCCAACAACCCGTATGGCTACGCCCCGCGGGATTTGGAGGAGCGGGCCGCAGCCGAAGCCGCGGCTACTAGCCGCCATGCCTAATGCGCTTGCGCATCACAACTGTCATAGAAAAAGCCCCGCCTTCATGTGAAGGCGGGGCTTTTTCTATGGCAGCTCTAGCAAAAACTAGGGGCGACGATTCACAGCGTTTAGATCTTCGAAAGCCTGCTTGAGGCGGGTTACGAAGGTTTTTTCGCCTTCACGCAGCCACACGCGCGGGTCGTAGTATTTCTTGTTCGGGGAGTCTTCCCCAGTGGGGTTGCCAATTTGGCTTTGCAGGAAGCCTTCGTTCTTCTGGTAGTAGTTCTTGATACCGTCCCAAAATGCCCACTGCAAGTCCGTGTCAATGTTCATCTTGATGGCACCGTAGCCAATAGCCTCGCGGATTTCCTCCTGCGAGGAGCCCGAACCACCGTGGAACACGAAGTTCACGGGGCGCTCAGCTTCCAGCACAAACTTCTCCTTCACGAAGTCCTGAGAGTTTTTCAGGATAACGGGCTGCAGCTTTACATTGCCGGGCTTGTATACACCGTGCACGTTGCCAAAAGCAGCCGCAATGGTGAAGCGGTGGCTTACCTTGCTCAGTTCTTCATAGGCGTAGGCCACTTCTGAGGGCTGGGTGTAGAGCTTGGAAGAATCTACGTCGGAGTTATCCACGCCGTCTTCCTCGCCGCCGGTTACGCCCAGCTCAATTTCCAGCGTCATGCCGATTTTGGCCATGCGCTCTAGGTATTCCTTGCAGATTTCGATGTTCTCCTCAATCGGCTCTTCCGACAAGTCGAGCATGTGCGAGCTGTAGAGGGGCTGGCCGTGCTCAGCGTAGAACTTCTCGCCAGCTTCCAGGAGGCCGTCAATCCAGGGGAGAAGCTTCTTGGCAGCGTGGTCCGTATGCAGAATTACGGGTACGCCGTAGGCTTCGGCCATCAGGTGCACATGGTGAGCACCCGAGATACCGCCAGCAATGCTAGCCTGCTGCTTGTCGTTGGGCAGGCCTTTGCCAGCGAAAAACTGGGCGCCGCCGTTCGAAAACTGGATAATCACCGGGGAGTTCAGGTCACGAGCGGCTTCCAGCACGGCGTTTACCGTGTCGGTGCCCGTTACGTTCACGGCAGGCAGGGCATAGCCGTTGGCCTTAGCGTGTTCGAAGAGCTGCTGCACTTCGTCGCCGTGCAGCACGCCGGCGCGCAGGCCGGTGAGAGTGGTTAGGTCAGCCATACGTAGGTATTGCAGGGCGCGAGCAGTAGGGTGCCGCGCCAGGTTAGGGTTCTAGTGGGGGTGAAGGTAGGAAAAGAACAGGGCCCATCCACAGTAATAACACGCAACCTGAGCAAAAGCTCCTGCTACGTGCCCACCATGATTAGGCCCTGATGGTACAGAATACCGGGTGGCTAGAAGGTGTAGGTGTACAACGACCCCTGCTCACTGCTGATGTAAAGCGTGTTATTGTCGGTAAAAACGGCCCCTTCGGTTTGCCCCGCACCTTTCAGTGAAATCTGCCGGGGTGTTGCTTTCAGGATTTCAGCGAAGCTATTGCCTTCCAGCACGAACATTTCCTGGCGGGCCAGCAGCACCAGCCGACGACCATTGGGGCTGAGTGCGGCATCCGTCACTTGGCCGGGAATGGCAATGCTAGTTACCTGCTGAGCCGTGTACGTGCCAGGCCGGTCGGGTACGCTATATACTTTGCTGGTTTGTTCCTGGGCCCGGTCCTTCGTAAATAAATATACTTTGCCGTCGTGCCAGAGGGTGGCTTCACAGTCGAAATTACGCTCCTCCTTACTCGGTGGAAAGTCGCGCTGGTCTGGGTACTTCAGGTGAATCTCCTGCACCACGCTCACGTTCTCCGGGTTCAGGCGGTAGAGCACCAGGTCGCGCCGGTCGTTGTTGTTGTTCCCTACATCACCGATATAGATGTTGCCGCTCTGGTCGCGGGTTATGCTTTCCCAGTCGTGGCTTTTTACTGGAATATCTAGCTGGGCCAGCGTCTTACCAGTTGTGCTTACCTTATAGATAATAGGCTGCGTACCATCGTCGCCGTGCGTAAAGAAGGTGCCAGCTTGGCCCGTGAGTGCGAGGCCAGAGCTTTCAGGAACGCCACTGAGCGTCCCTACCTTGGTAAGATTGGGGATGTCGGCGCCATCCTTGCCTTTCTTTCCCTTCTTCTTGCCCGATTTTTCCTGCTTTTGCTTGTCTTCCGAATGTTGGGTTTGAGCCTCGGAACAGCTGCCAAGCAGCGTGCCCGCCAAAGCGACAGCAAAGAATAGAATGCGCATATGCAGCAGTAGCTAACTGAAAAAAAAGCTGCCGCAGCTCATAGCTACAGCAGCAAACACGAGCCTTATACGGGAGAAGGGGGTAGGGCGATGGTGAAAATAGTAGTTTGCCGTCCGAAGCCGACTAGGGGCCGAGGCACTACGTTAGCTGGGTGCCCAAGCCCACTACGGCACAGGGTCATGCCCATGGCCGCCCCACGGATGGCAGCGGCTAATGCGGCGTAGCGCCAGGTGCCCGCCCCGCCAAGGGCCGTACTTCGTGACGGCCTCTACGGCGTAAGCTGAACAGGTAGGGGTATAGCGGCAGCTGGCCGGCGTGAGCGGCGAAATCAGGTGTCGGTATATCCAGAGCAAGCCCAGCAAGAACTGGCGGAAGAGGTAAGACATGGTGAAAACAAAGATCGGAAAAGATAACCCGACTATGCGCTAGGCAGCTTCGGACAAAGGATTGTGCTGGTGAATGGTAGTGCTGCAAACCAGAGGGGAGGTGCAACCGCAAGGCCTGGCTGCGTACCTTTGCGCCTAGATTTTCACCCATATTACCCACCCATCTTATGCGTAACAACCACTGGGCCGCGGTCCTTTTGCTGACGCTACTACTCCCCTTGGCGGCCCGCGCCGATGAGGGAATGTGGTTGCCCCTTTTCGTGAAGCGCCTAAACGAGGCCGACATGAAAAAGAAAGGCCTTAAGCTGACGGCCGAAGAAATTTATAGTGTTAACAATGCCTCCTTAAAGGATGCCGTCGTGCAGCTGGGCGGCTTCTGCACCGGCGAATTTGTAAGCAGCCAGGGCTTGCTGCTCACCAACCACCACTGCGGCTACGACGCTATTCAGAGCCATAGTACTCCCCAAAACAACATCCTGCAAAATGGGTTCTACGCTGCTTCCCGCGCCGAGGAAAAGCAGAACCCTGGGTTGTTCGTGGATATTCTTGTGCGCATGGAAGACGTAACTAGCAAGGTGCTGGAAAGCATTACGCCTGCTACGCCCGAGGCCGAGCGCATGGCCATTGTGCAGCAGCGCCAGCGGGAGCTGGCCGACAATGCCAAAGAAAACGGCAAGTATGTGGCCTACGTGCGCGACATGTTTGGGGGCAATGAGTACTACCTGTTCATTTACCAGCGCTTCGGCGATGTGCGTTTGGTAGGTGCCCCCCCCGAAGCCGTAGGCAAGTTTGGGGGCGACACCGACAACTGGATGTGGCCTCGCCACACCGGCGACTTCTCCATGTTCCGGGTGTACGCCGACAAGAACAACCAGCCCACCTCGGGGCCCCAGGCGGGCAACGTGCCATACGTACCCAAGAAGCACCTACCCGTAGCCCTGCAAGGCGTAAGTGAGGGCGACTTTGCCATGGTATTTGGCTTTCCGGGCCGTACCCAGCGGTTTATGCCCGCTGCTGGCTTGCAAATGACCCTCGACCAAACCAACCCCGCCCGCATCAAGCTGCGTGATACGCGCCTTAAGTTGTGGAAGGAAGATATGGATCAGGACCCCGCGTTGCGGCTGAAGTACGCGTCGAAGTACGCCAACATTGCGAACTACTGGAAATACTATATTGGGCAGAATGAAGGCATGAAGCGCCTCAAGACCGTGGATGCTAAGAAAGCTGAAGAAGCGGCCCTTGCTCAGTGGATTTCGCAAGACCCCGCCCGCCAGCAGCGGTACGGCGATGCGCTCAACACCATCAAACAGAGCTATGCTGGTTTGCGCCAGTATAACCTGGGCACCCAATACGTAAACGAAGCAGCCTTCGGCACGGAAATTATTACCCTGGCTGCCCGCATGATGCCGCTGGCAAGTGCGCTGAAAGCCTCGCCTACCGATAAGGCCGCTATTGATAAAGCCGTAGCGGACCTAAAGGAGCCGGTAGCGGAGTACTTCAAAGACTACAGCGCTTCCACGGACAAAAAGGTATTCGCGGCTCTAATGGGCCTCTATATGCAGGACGTATCGAAGGATCAGCAGCCCGAAGTATTTCAGACCGTGCAAAAGCAGTACGGGGGCTCTATGCAAAAGTATGCTGACTACGTGTTCAGTAATTCCTTCCTGACCTCAGAGGCCAAAGTCAATGCTTTCCTGGCGGCTCCTACGGCTGCAAAGCTAGAAGCCGATCCTGCCTACAAGACCTACCAGTCGGTGTACTCGAACTACGTGCAGAACACGGTGCCCAAGCTTCAGAACATGCAAGCCGGGTTAGTGCGGGCCAACCGTCTTTACGTGGCTGCTTTGCGCGAGAAAAATACCGACAAAGTTTACTCGCCCGATGCCAACTCTACCATTCGCTTGAGTTATGGTACTGTGCGCCCCTACAAAGGCCGCGATGCAGTGGCGTATGACTATAAAACAACTGCGCAGGGCATCTTGGAGAAAGAAGACCCTACCAACCCCGAGTTTGTGGTGCCGCAAAAAGAGCTGGAGCTGTTGAAGATGAAAGACTATGGCCGCTTTGCTGACAAAAACGGCAACCTACCCGTGGCCTTCATCACCGACAACGATATCACGGGGGGCAACTCTGGCTCGCCCGTTATTAATGGGCGTGGGGAGCTTATTGGTTTGGCCTTCGACGGCAACTGGGAAGCCATGACTGGCGACCTTGCCTATGACCCAGAGCTAAAGCGCTGCATCAACGTGGATATTCGCTACGTGCTCTGGTGCGTTGAAAAAATGGGCGGTGCCAAGCATCTGGTAGATGAAATGACCCTACAGAACAATGGTCCTAACCCCGGCGTAGGGGCAGCCACCGCAGCCGGTGCTGCCGCCGACATGAGTGACATAGAGAAGATGAAGGTAAAAACCGAGAAAGGCGGTAAAACTAAAATCAAGCGTAAGAAAGACGCTGCTATGCTGTAGAATGATAGTTGACTAACTGAACAGCCCCGGCACCTTGCGGTGCCGGGGCTGTTTTGTAGCATTATTCCTTGTGGTACTAGGTTTGTATGTAGTGCGTCTGCATACCTCCCTGGTGCCACCACGCGGCTAGTGGTGGAATAGTCAATTATCTATTACTAGGGCGAAAAGCCTCGATACTAACTAGGGTTAGAGCTTTTTTATGGGATGAAACCAAGGGATATTGTACAATTCGATCTTAGTGTCTATTTTCCAGCACTACAACTACTTATACAAGTGTATGATACAAAAATACGCGTTGCTACTCTTTTTTGCTGGGTTAGGAGCGCATCGTGTGGTAGCACAGGGCAACGGAGCAGGAGTATGGGGTGCCCGTGCGGCGAGTTTGGGGCAAGTAACGGCGGTGCTGGAAGACGATGTATGGGCTAGTGCTAACAATCCGGCGGCGCTTGGGAGTGTGGCGCGCCCAACTATAGGCTTTGCAGCAGCCAATCGGTTCCTGCTACCTTCTCTAAATACCGTGGCGGTTGCAGGCTCGCTACCATTAGGGTATCGGTCAGGAGCACCAGTAGCGCCAGTATCTGGAGTGCCCGCTGCGGTAGCTGCCGCCGAGGCTCCTCGGTACGGTGTGGTAGGAGTTACGGCCGAACGGTTTGGCGGCAAGCTATATTCGGAGCAGCGGGTAGGGGTGGGCTACGGCTACCGGTTGGGTACAGTGCGGGTAGGAGCACGGATGGAAGTGCTCCAAGTGAGTATAGAAGGACTAGGTAGCCGGCGCGTGATGGCAGCCTCGTTGGGCGGCCAGGCTGATATCATTCCAAAGAAGCTTGTCTTTGGGGCCTACCTCTACAATTTCAACCAAGCTCGGCTGGCGCCTTACCAAGACGAACGAGTGCCCACGGTGCTGCGGGCCGCGTTGGCTTGGCGGCCATCGGAAAAGGTGCTGCTACTAGCTGAGACGGAAAAGGATGTAGAGCAGGACGCGGATTTCCGCGCTGGACTAGAATACCATCCGGTAGCTGCGTTAGCATTACGGGGTGGCATTGCCTCGCTCACCCACCAGACAACGGGTGGCGCTGGCTTTCACACCAAAACCCTGCAGATAGATTACGCCGCAGCTTGGCATGAGAAGCTGGGGCTTAGCCAGCAGGTAAGCGTGGCCCTCACTTGGAACAAGCCTGCGCAACCATGAGGCAGTTGTTGCTAGGTGCTCTGCTACTCGGAGCAATGGTGCACGGAGCTCAAGGGCAGGAGTATACCCGGCCGACAGTACCCGATCTGGACCGACTAACCCAGGAGCTATTCGCTGAAATTCAGAGTGACCAGGTTCCTTACGAAGACCTCTACGAAACCCTCCTTCAATACTACCAAACCCCACTCAACCTAAATACTGCAGCCCGCGAAGACCTGCGCGGCCTGCTGCTACTTAGTGAAAGCCAGATAACGCACCTGCTTGACCATCGCCAGAAAAACGGAGCTCTGCTTAGCCTCTATGAGCTGCAAACCATTGAGGGCTTCGACGTGCGCACTATTTATCGGGTAGCGCCTTTCGTAACGGTACAGGCCGACCCCAGCGCCGGGCGCGGGCCGCTCTGGCAGCGTGTATTAAAAGGCGACAACGCTGCGCTGTTTTTGCGTTACGAGCGGGTGCTGCAGGACCGCCCTGGCTATGCTCCCCCAGATACCGTGCGCGGCGGACGCCCGGCTACCCGCTACCTTGGCTCGCCCGACAAGCTGCTTTTGCGCTACCGCGTGAGCCGCGCGAAGGACTTCAGCTTGGGTGTTACGGCTGAAAAAGATGCCGGCGAGGCTTTCACGTGGAGCCCCGCTTCCCGCCGTTATGGCGCCGATTTTTATTCGGCGCACTTTCTGGTGCAGGAGCGTGGGCGCCTGAAGGCACTAGCACTTGGCGACTACCAACTGCAATTTGGGCAGGGCCTGCTACTTTCGTCGGGACTGGCGGTAGGGAAGGGAGCCGAAACGATTACCACTCTGCGGCGTAGTTCGGTGGGTGTGCGGCCGTACTCGTCGGTGTTGGAGAATACGTTTTTCCGTGGTGCAGCTGCTACCGTAGCCGTAACCCCTACGGTGCGGGCTACCGCTTTTGTATCGCGAAAGCGCGTGGATGCTAACCTGGCGCAAACCCAGGATTCATTGGCGGAATTTAATGAGTTCACCTCGGGACTATTGCTGACGGGCTTTCATCGTACTCCTTCGGAACTTGCTGACCGGCAGGCCTTGCGCGAAACCGTGCTAGGTGGAAACCTCAGCTACGCCAGCCGCAGTGGCGACTTAACGGCGGGTATCACGGCCGTAGATACGCACTTTGATAGGCCGCTACTACGCCGCCCCGAGCCGTATAATGCGTATGAACTGCGCGGCGACCATAACCTGGCGTTAAGTGCGCACTACAGCTACGTATGGCGCAATCTCCTGCTATTCGGCGAAACAGCGCGTAGTAGCGGTATTGGTACCGTAAATGGCTTGCTAGCTAGTCTCACCCCGGCTATAGACGCATCTGTGCTCTACCGCAACTACGCTCGTAACTTCCATACCCTTTACGGAAATGCTCTGAGCGAAAACTCGCGCAACATTAACGAGAAGGGGCTGTATTTGGGCGTGAAACTCCGACCCGCACCGCGCTGGGAAGTGTCGGCCTACTACGACCGGTTTGCGTTTCCGTGGCTGAGGTACCAGGTAGGAGCCCCCTCGGCTGGTCACGACTGGCTGGTGCGCGTTACGTTCACTCCCACGAAAACAAGCCTGCTGTATGCTCAACTGCGCCAGCGGACCAAGGCGTATGATGCCGATACGCTACGTCCTGACCCGCTGCCCGTACCTGCCCAACGTCGCAGCTTGCTTGTATTTTATGATGCCAGCCCCACCCCAGTCCTGAGCTTGCGCACGCGGGTACAGGGCACCCACTACCAAGAAGATGCCGGCCCGCAACGGCGGGGCTACGTGCTAGCCCAAGATATTACGGTAGTGCCAATGGCACGCGTGCGCGTATCAGCTCGCTATGCCCTGTTCGATACGGATGATTATGATACGCGCCAGTATGTATTTGAGCAGGATGTGCTGTATGCCTTCTCCGTTCCGGCTTTGGCGGGACGTGGTACTCGCGCCTACCTCCTTACCCAACTTGACCTAACCCGCCACCTAACGCTGTGGCTACGTTACGCCGAAACGCACTACCGCCACCAAGCTACTGTTGGCTCAGGGTTAGAACAAATTCAAGGACCTCGCCGATCTGAGGTAAAAGCGCAGCTTCGCTACCGGTTCTAAGTCGAAGCAGGCAGCCACTACGAGCGAGGCGAAATAAGTGCTGGTCTTATATTGAAAAAGGCGGCTTCCACATCGGAAGCCGCCTTTCTAGTGGTTGCCTAGGCTAGTTATTGCTTGAGCAGTCGCATCACCGTTAGGCCATCGGGCATGTCGAAATGCAGGTTGTATACACCCGTGCTGAGGCTGCTTAGGTCAAGCGTATGTTGGAGCGCTGCCGCCCCTTTGGTTAGGGTTGTAGAGCTAACAGTACGGCCCAGAGCATCCGTAATGCGCAGCGTAATAGGGCCGCGTTGTGCATTGGCTATTTGTACCCTGAAAATGCCAGTACTGGGGTTAGGAAACACTTCCACTCCTTGTAGCAGAGCCGCATTTTGCGTAGCCGTAATGGTCGAAACCGTCTGGCAACTCTCGTTGCTGTAGGCTGAGCTACCTACGGCATTCACTGCACGCACACGGTAGCAGTATCGCGCATTGGTTCTTACTTGGTCCTCATAAAAAACAGTATTGGCACCGAGGGTAGCAATGCGGGTATAGGTACCGTTGTTCGTGGAGCGTTCTAGCTCGAAGCCCGTTTCGTTGGCCGAGTTATCTAGCCACAGCACTTCAAGGTTTGCCGAATTGTTGCCCACTGCTATTGGCGCTGTTGTGGTAAGCGAAGTAGGTGCGGTAGGGGCTTCGGGCACTGTGCACAACTCCAGTGACCAACCGGTAAGGGTGCCGTCGTTGCCAGCGTTGTTATCAGTAATGGTCAGCGTCCAGGTACCGTTGGAAGCACTATTGAGGAAGGTGCTAAGGGGATTTGCGGGACGCACCGTACCGCCCGCTGGGAGCGGACAGGCTAGGGCCGCCGTGGCCGCGTCGTCAAACGACAGGCTCAGGTTAGACGTGCCATTGCACAAGCGAGAGAACAGGACCACGCGCGTGCCAGCTGGGTTTGTGAGGGAAACTTCCAGCTCGCCTACGTTGGGATGGGTAATAGCTAAGTTCCGAATTCGGATGTCGGACACTCGCTCAGCGGTAGTGACCGTAAGGGTAGAAGTTACTGTGTTGGCGGAGCCCGCCGAGATAGTACGCGGTACGGTAGTAGCCGCAATAGTTTGGCAAGTTTGCTGCCCGGTTTGGAACTGCACGGTAGCGGAATATGGCGCCGCCCCACAGATACCCACGCCACGTACCCGCACAAAGTAAGTAGTGTTAGATTGCAAGCCAGTGCTAAGGGTTAGGGAAGTACCCGTTACGCCGCTTTGGCTAAAGACCAGAGTAGAGAAATTTGCATCAGTTGCTACTTGCACATCATAGCTAGATGCATTGGGAACGGGAGCCCAGCTAATGGTAGGGCGTAAAATGGTACGCCCAGAAAATGTGGGTACGCTTACTGCCGTGGCCTGCGACACAATGGGCAGTACCTGGAACCGCACCTGCTGGCTTTGCGTAATGCTGCCGCTCGTACCCGTGAGGGTGATGGTATACACGCCAGCCGGGGTAGCAGTAGTCGTGTTAATTGTGTACGTGGTAGCACTGCCAGACGCTACGGTCGCGTTGCTGAACGTAATGGTAGCGTCAGTGGGTAGACCAGAAGCCGATAGTGCCACGTTGCCCGTGAAGCCCAGCAAAGATCCTACTGACAAGGGCACGGTGCCAGATGCAGTACCCGCGCAGAAAATAAGTGGGGTAGAGGTGCAGGTTTGGGCAAGATAGAAGGTAGGAGCCGTAGGCGTCAGAATCGAGAAGTTCGCATTCGAAATGTCGAAGAAGATTCCTCCGGAAGCTTGCACCCGAATCCGCGCCGTGGATGTGTTGGCAATACCGGTGGGCAGCGTTATGCTTTCACAACCATCATTCGGCGTGCCAGCTAGCAGCGTGGTAGGGTAAGTAAGGCCGCCATCGGTAGAAAGCAGAATATCCACATTGGCAGCATTGATAGGAGCGGCCGTAGTATTGGCTACATCCCACGTCACCGATTGCGGAGCTCCCCCTAACCACGTGGTAGCCGTGTTCGGTGCAGTTACAACAAACGGGCCCGCTGTGCCTACTACCGTTACGTTGGCCGCATCGTAGTCTACCCCACCGCCACCAACGCGGTTGTCGCGGGTCACTAAGCGGAACGTCAGCGTCCGGCCATAAGAAGGTAAAAGCTCCCCTCTCGTTTGGGTATTGTTGATGATATCGCTTAGGCGCGGGAAAGTACGGGAAGGGCTGCTCACCGGCGCGAAAACACGGAACAAGGGTGCATTGCCTGAAGGAGAATTAGGCGCACCTTCGGGCCCCAGGTTGTACTGCTCCCAAGAGTACGTCAGGGCATCACCATTTGCGTCAGTTGCCGAGCCCGTAAGGGTAAAAGGGGTACTGATTGGAATAGCGTAGTCGCTACCAGCATTTACTACCGGGGGCGTATTGTTGGTGGCGGTACTCACAGCACAGTTGCCGGCTCCGGTGATGTGGGCCACAATCTGGTCGAAGCTGCGCGAGTGAAAGTATGGGTCCGAGTTAGCCTGCGTATTGTCGGCCCCGCAAATGCCTGCGTAGGCCATGATAGTAGTACCTGAGCCCGGCTCGTAGGCCGATGCCCCCGCTCGGTTGCCCCCGCCACAGCTACTTGTCACACTGTTAAAGGTATGGTCAGCCCCGAACTGGTGACCTATTTCGTGCGCTACGTAGTCTACGTCGAAGGCATCGTTGCGCGGTGCACCCGAGCCCGTTACGCCCCGCGCTTTGCCCGAAATGCACACGGAGGGCTTTTGCGCAATACCCCCGCCGCCAGTGCTAAACACGTGGCCGATGTCGTAGTTGGCATTGCCAATGCGCGCATCTACCGTGGTCTGGTTTTGGTTTAGCATGGACTCCCCATTATCATTCGTGTAGGGGTCGGTGGCACCATCCAAGTAAATGAGCGTGTCGTTCTTGGGTACCAACACCATGCGCACGGCAAGCTCCTTTTCGTAGATGCCGTTTACGCGGTTCAGCGAAGCTACCATGCCAGCCAAAGCGCCCTCTTTGGTGCCACCATAGTAGGCAGCATATTCTCCAGTGCAAGCCAGCGCCAGCCGATACGTCCGGAGGGTAGTGCCGTTGGCTACATTCTGACGATTTGCTAGGGGCGTCGTCGTAGGCAGGGCGGGGGAATCCGGCGTGTTACACACAAAAGGAATAGCCGTGCGGTTCATAGCCTGACGCTCAAACACTAGGTGCAAGCCGTCAGTGGCACCTCCGCGCTGGGCGGGGTCAATGTATACCGTCTTGTTAGCCGTGAGAATCATGGCGTGAAAGCCAGCCGAGCTAACATCAAGGCGAGCGGTAGCGGTGGGGTCATCAATACCTTGGGCCGCATACGTCCGGATGTTGGGGTAGCGTGCGGCCAACTCCGGCGCCATCACGGGTACTTGCACCACGCGGAAGCGCTGGGAAGTGCCGTCGGGCAAGGGTAAAGAGACTACCGTAGTTGAAGTACGAGCGCGTAGGTTGGTAGCGCTTGGAGCCGTGCTTAGCGCAGAACGCACATTCTGAAGCTGTACCGTTACGGGCCGATAGTGTGAAAGAACCGGCAGCGCCGCTTGGCGGGCAGCCGTAGAAACTGGGGCATCAGCCCATAGTACACGTTGGGCCGACGCCCCCTGTGGAGCGCCTACCGCAAGCAATACTACCCCCAGCGGCACCACCTGCCATGCGCGGTGGAACAGCATAGAAACTTTGAGCATAAAGGGCAAGAAGGTAGAAAAGAGGGATAATAGACAGCTGCGGTGATGAGCGCCTCTAATGTATGATTTTTGCCTGCTACTTCAGGCGGGCGTCATGCGGTTTTTGCTTTGTAACAATTCGTTAAAGCCCTTTTTTGCAAAAGCAGCGGTGCCTTAACACGCGAAGTCCGGGCGCCTATAGGCACCCGGACTTCGCGTGTTTGATAAGGGTAGTAAAGCTTACGCTTCCGTTTTTACAAGTACCACTTGTGCTTTGTCAGCGGCGCTAACTCGGCGGCGGAAATCTAGATACGCTGGGTAGTCAGTGCGTGAGAAGCGGGTATTAGGCATCAGCAGGCGCCGTATGTACAAGATGTTGCCGTCGGGCATCACCTGCACTTGGCTCAGGTAGTCACCGAAGGGAGTGGCAAGCTTCACGGGCGCTGGCAGCTGCTCCGGCCGAAACCCTGCGGGAATGTGCAAGCGTACCGTATCGGTATACGTGTAGGCATGCGACAACCAGATATCCGTGCGCCGCTCGCCTACCGTGGCACGCGGGGCGGAGGTGCGGCACAGCAAATTAGGAGTTATAAATACGCGCTTGCCATTGGGCGGAGCCAAGGCAGGAACGGCAAGCGTCAGGTTCTCGGTAAGAACCGGAACCGCTCCTGATTCATCGGGTGTCAAACTAAACTTCGTGATAGTGAAGCTTGGTAAGGGTAGCCGGTCGCCGAGGCGCTTTTTCTGCTCCGATGGGGCCAAGCCCGTCAGGCCTGCAATAGCGTCGAACTCCAAGCCGGTGTGGCGGGTACGAATGCTTGCCGTGGCATTTCCTTGCAAATCAAAGTGCACATCAGCGCGGCGCTCCCGCCGGTTTTCCGCAGCGCCGTAGCGCGGGGTGGCTACTAAGCGTCCGCCTTGGGGTAGCAGCAGCAGGGCGTGCCGGTTGCCCGTGAAGCTGCTCATGTAGCCAAACGGGTTAGTTTGGTCCGTGCACTCCAGCCATACGGTGTCGGGGCGGGTGCTGGTCAGTGGCACGCACAGCACTACGTGGTTGAATTGGGAGCTTGGGAAATCCGTTCGAATATCCTGGGCAGTAGACCCGGCGCGCACCAGGGCGGCATAGGACGTCACGCCGGCTGCTTGCAGCAGCGCTTTGCAGTAGTTAGTCAACGCTTTGCAGTCGCCGTAGCCATTAGCAGCCACTGAGCTAGCCGGGAACGTTTGCCACCCACCAATGCCAAGCTGAATAGAAATGTAGCGCGTGTTGGCTTGTAGGTATTCGTACACCTTGCGAATGCGGGCGCGTTCGTCCTTCTCGCCCCGCCCCAACGCCGCCATTTGAGCTTGGATGGCTGGCGGCAGCACGTCGCGGCCGGCATTGAGGTCATAGGTCCATTTACTCAAGTCTTGCCAGGAGGAAAGACGCCCATGATACCCTTCCACCTCAAACTCGGTGGGGGCAGTGAGAACCATAGGAGCCAGTTCCGAAACCGGGGGGGAGTCTGCCTCGTCCTCAATAGCGGCCAGGTTGCGTACCTGCCATTGAAACACATCAAGAGCCCCCTGCTTACTGCGGACCAAGGCCCCATCACTAGGAAGATGACGCTCTTGGAAGCGCAAGGGCAGGCTTGTTGGGGTCAGAACGCGAAACGTGGCCTCCTCTACTGCCAGTTGCTCTGCCGGCTGAGGACGCCACGTGGAGTAAAACAACGGGTTGTCGGAAACCACTTCGTATTCAAACTCCACCGTATAAGGATAGCTCGGCTGACGCAGGTCGGCGGTGCGGCCGCGGGCATCAGTAGCAAGGCTAAACCCGTCGGAAAGGCTTATATCGTGAATATCCGCCGTACGAAGTTGGCGCACTACCCGACCTGCCTCATCGTACACGGTGCCGCGGAAATACGTAATCGTATTCAGCTTGTCGTAGTACACTACTTCCGTAGCCCACTGCGAACCAGCCTCATCTAGCACCGTTACGGCGCGGCGGGTGGTTTCTACCGTGCGTCCCACCGATTTTACTGCCAAGCTTTCGTCTTGACGACGGACAACGGCGTGCGCATTCTCGCGCAGCGAAGAAGGCAGGGCCGCCACGGGGTACTGTGGTGTGCCCGCGCCAGCCAGTGCGAAGCTGGGAAACGCTACCCCCGCAACCAGAACAACTCTCTGTAGCTTAGAAAAGAACAGGCTCATGATTTTTTCTTTAGTACCAACTGCTCACCCTGCTTGGTAAGTAGTTGATTGAAGAACTCACGTAGGTAAACATATTCCTCTGCCGAGTACACCGGCTTGAGAAGGTTGAGACGGCTGGTAATCTGAATTTTGCCCGGCGTGGGCTGCACGCTATATAGGAAGCGGCCCCCGCCATTGGGCAAGTCTACGATGCCTGATTTTGGTGTTTCCTCTAGTTCGTAGCCCGTAGGCACGGTGAT
Source organism: Hymenobacter mucosus (assembly GCF_900188255.1). Classification (GTDB taxonomy): domain Bacteria; phylum Bacteroidota; class Bacteroidia; order Cytophagales; family Hymenobacteraceae; genus Hymenobacter; species Hymenobacter mucosus. The sequence continues at coordinate 204,901 of NZ_FZNS01000005.1, forward strand.
GTTCATAATCACGGTTTCATCGAGCAGGGCACCAAAGTCTACTGGGAAACGACGGTCCTCGTGCAAGAAGGGGTTTTTGTCCATGCCGAACTGCCGCATCGGGTTGATGTAGAGCGTGCTTGCCGGCGCTTCAGCGCCGGCCGACGTAAACTCATATTCCAGCAGTAGAGGCTGGTGCAAAGCGTCGCGCTGCTGAAACGTGTATTTCGGAATGCTCCAGCCATCATGATCAGCTAGCAACTCTTCTATGTACTTTTTCTCGCCTAGGGTGCGCAGTCTATCACGCTGGCTAAGCGCCCGGTAACCCCCATACTCTTGGCGTACCGTGCCCGCTATGCCACCTTTCTCGTCTAACACAAGCTGTATTTGGCGGTACATCTGCTGTCGTTTAGACGCCGACGCCAGCGGCACCCAGCGTGCATCGGCGTCCTTGGCCGTGACCAAGCGGCCCTGACCATTCAGGCACCGGTACGGAAGCATACCGCACGGAGCTAGCTCTTCAGTAGCATCTACGTACAGCTCCTGGTTTTCCCCTAGGGTCACCATGCCCACCACATAGTTGAAATTGCTCAGCAGGGGCAGCATCTCGTTGGCCCGGCCATGGTCGCGCGTGCTCAGCAGCACGGGATGGGCCGTTAGGCCGGCTTCGCGCAGTAGCGCAATAAGGAGCAAGTTCACATCGGCAGCCGTGCCCGTCTTTTGTTCATATACGCGGCGGATCGGTACCGAACTGTAGACACCAGCCCGGCCATTGTATTTCACCGCCTGGCGCACAAACTGGTGCACGGCCGCGGCTCGCGCGGCTGGGTCAGGATACTTGGTTTTGAGAGTGGCCATTTCGGCCTTCAAGAAGGAGCCTTTGCTTAGTTGGCCGCCAAAATTCTCGTCCTGAATTAGCTCACTGTTAATCTTCTCCCAGCTGTCAATTACGGACTTATATGGCTGACCTGGCCGTGTTATGCCAGCCAGTTCGAAGTCAATGTGCGATACGTAATCGGCGGTAGTAGTCATGTAAGGTTCCTCGCGCAAGGGCACTACATCTTTCATGGCCCACCGGTAGTTTGTAACCCGGGGAGTAAGCGAAGCCGATCCACCTGATTCGCGGCCGCCATTTAAGCCTGGCGTGATGGTAGGAGCCCAGCGCACACTGTACTGGCCCATACCCTCCGTGCGCTCTTGCACCGCGAGGGGTTCGTAGCCCTGGAGCAGCATTTTGTAGTCAAAGTATTCTGGAATACTTGCGCGGTACTCGCTCCACCGCACCGGAATGTCCGACTGAAAGGTCCAGTCCTGAAAGTTGAATATGAAGTCGGAGTTGACGGTGTAGGTAAACTCGATAACGGAGCCCTTCCGGACGTTGGGGAGCGTGAACTTGCGCACGGTCCAATTGGGGCCACTTTCCTCTTTAAAGATGGCATCGCCTTCCAACTTGTCCTTCACTACCTGACCATTCACTACGTTATAGGTGAGGCCGCGCAGGTTGGTTAGCTTTTCCTCCTTACCATTCTTATGGTACAGCGGTACACTTATCGTTGCATGGTCGTAGCCACTTTTTTTAAGGATCTTGATGCGAGCTACGCGTTCAAACACCACCTTGAAATCATCGGAGCCGACATCAAAGCGTGAGCGGCCGTAATCGCACAGCACAACGGCTTCTGCAGCGCTGTCGGCTACAAAATTGGCTTCTGAAAGATCTTTCTCGTCAATCTTACCGAACTTGATGGGGTCGGGAGCTTGGGCTCGTGCCGCAGTAGTGGCCACCCCCAAAAGCAGGCCTGTTAGTACCAGGCGAGAGGGTATGTTTTTGATCATATAGAAAAATTATAGAGGTAGCAGGTTCGGCTCTTTAAGATACTCGGCAGTATGACTATTGCTACTGTGCCACAGTAAATTAGCTGAGTAAATAGGCTGGCTGAAGCTTAGTGTGCAGCGCGTAGCTACGTAGGCACCAGCGAGGTATTCTATAAAAGGCTGAGCGCTACTTGGTCTGTTTGGTGAGAACCAGGGGCTCAGCCATTTTGGCGAGGGCTCTGGCGTAGAGTTCTCGCAAGGCTACGTATTCGTTGGGGGAATACTGCGTTTTGTTGAGAGCCAAGCGAGCCGTGATTTGTAAGGTCTCGGGCGACAGTTGGCTGACACTATATAGGAACCTGCCACCGTCATTGGGGAGGTTGATCAGCGCACTAGTGGGCAACGAAGTAGCGCTGTAGCCGGTAGGTAAATGCAGCTTTACCGAATATTCTAAGCGGCGGCTGCTCGGTAAATCCACGGGAAACAGGCGCTCATCGTGGCGGAAGGGCGACGCACCTGGGCCCAGGTGTTGTAGCGGCCGTACGTACATCGTAGCAACGGCCTCTTCTGCCCCCGCAAGCCGAGTTGTAAATGTAACTACTAACGGCTTGCCCAACTCATTGGTGCCTGCCACATCCGCTCGCTCCACCGTCCAGTCTGGGTGGGTGCTCTGCCATTGCTTGCGCAAGGCATGCTCCGACTCGCGGGCCGTACTCCGTGCCGATGGCGCCGCATAGCCCGCGTATTCCTGACGAATGGTGCCACTTATGGTACTGCGTGCGTCCAAGGTGAAGTCGGCGGCGGTATATACCAAATGCGTTTGGGTAGTTGTAAGCGGTACCCAGCGGCCCGTGGTGCTAAGCAAGCGCCCTTGGTTATTGAGGCAGCGCTCTGGTAGCAGAGTAAAGGGTAGCAGGGGCTCAGTGGCATCCAGCAGCAACTCTTTCCCATCGGGCAGGGTCACGTGGGCTACCACGTAGTTGAACTGGCTCACGACTGGTAAGTCCGTCTGAATGCGCCCGTGGGCACGCGTGCTGAGTAAAAGAGGGTTGGCCGTAAGGCCCGCATCGCGAAGAGTGCGCACCAGCAGTAGGTTTACCTCGCCAGCCGTACCATGCCGCAACTCTAGTAGCTTTTTAGCGGAGTGTTCGGCGTAAAGCGTATTGGTGCCATCATACCCCACTGCTTGCATAACCAAGGTACGGACGGCATCGGCACGTGCTGGCAAATCGTTCGCGTGCAGCGTAGCCAAGGCTGCAGCACCAGACGTCAACGGGGTAGCACGCTCCAGAAATCCCCCAAACTCTTCGTCCTTCAGTAAGTTTTTTTCAATCTGTTCCCAGGTGCCTACTACAAACTGGGGCTCTTGATCTGGAAACTGAATGCGTTCGAGCTCAAAGTCCACCCGGCTGAGATAGTCGCGCGGTGTTGTGAGGAAAGGCTCCTCCCGGAAAGCGGGTGCATCTTTCAGTACCCAGCGCCGGGCTACTGCCTGGGTAGAAATGTTGTATACCTTATCACTGGCGCCAGCGGAGTACCCGCCATGGCCGTCACTTGTTTTGGAGCGGTAGCTGGTTCGGTAAAAAGGCGTTGTAGTCTCGTTGACGGCAAACGGGAGGTAGGAACGAGAAATTTCCTTGTAGCGGAAAAAGGAAGGAACCGTGGTACGGTACTCGCTCCACCGCACCGGAATTTCTTGCTGGAATTGCCAGTCTTGCAGATTAAAGACGAAGTTGGATAGTATAGCGTAGGAAAACTCTATTACTGAGCCCTCACGCACATTGGGGAGGGTGAAGGCATATTCATCAACGTTGGCCGTGAGTTTGCGCGAGAATACAGCGTCGGTCTTCAGCGGTTCCTTCTTCCATTCGCCTCCTACCAGGTTATAGGTAAATCCTTTTAGCTGTTGTAGTTTTTCCTGCTGACCATCGCGGTGATACAGTGGCACTTTTACGGTAGCCCACTCGTATCCCGTGCGGCGCAAAATGTGTACCCGCGTAATTCGGTCAAAACGCACCACAAAGCCATCCATGCCACCCTCAATCTTTGACTGCCCGAAGTCGCAGAGTACTTCGGCTGGTGCTGTAGTGTCTGCAGGAGCGCTTGGAAGCTCTTTTGCCGAGAAGCTACCGAGGTGTATTGGGATGTCTTGCGCTATAGAACGAGTAGAATTGAGCAGAAGCCCAGACAGGAGCGCACACGACCACAGAGTGGCCACTTTCATTGGAGTAGATAACACGCAAATAGGACGTTTTTAATAACAGTGCGCGCCTTGCATCGGCGCAAAAACCTGGATAAAGATAAGGGATTATGGTATAGAACAACGCATATTCTTGCTCCTTATTCTAGCAAAAGGAGTACTCAAACTGCTCAGGCACTACTGCGCTGGTACGGCTTGCTTTTCCCGCACACCCACGAGCAGATAAACTAGCGCTCCTAGGGTGCACGCCATGCTGAGGCCGTGCACGTAAGGCAAATGGGCAGGCGTATTGCTGAACAACCAGCCGGCCAGTACAGCACCCAGCCCAATACCTACTTCAAGGGCAATATACATGGTTGCTACGCCGCGGCCTCGTCGCTCAGGATGGCTGCGGTCAATAGTCCAGGCGTAGAGGGTGGGAGAGTTGAGGCCCGAACCCAGCCCAAATAGAACTGCTGCGCTCAGAAACAGCGTAACGGAAGAACCAGCCAACGCAAGCAACCCCAAGGAAATAGCCATGACGGCGCTAGAGACTCGCAGTACGGGCACCCGACCGTAGGTATCGGAAGCACGGCCGGCCACCAAGCGGATGGCAAGGGAGGCTACGGTATAGTAGGTAAGGAATAAGCCTTTATTGGCCGGGCCGAGACCTAGGGCTTGACTCTGATCGGGGGTGACGGTTAAGATGGCACCAAAAGGGAACAGGCACAGCAGCGTGACTAGAGCCGGCTGGAATACCTGCGGGTCCAGCACCTCGGACCAGTGTATGCGCAGCAAGGACCAAGTGAACCGCTGCCGCTGGGCTTGCGGTAAGGTTTCCGTCATGGTGCCTTGAACAAGCAGGCTCAGCAGGGCCAGCCCCGACGAAAGATAGAACAGCGTGTTGAGGGACGTAGCTGCCGTGATGCGGGGCCCAATGGACGGCCCAAAGGCCATGCCTAGGGTGCCCGCTACGCCAAGTAAGCCCATTGCTTCCCCACGTTTGTCGGCTGGTATGATGTCAGCAATGAATGCCGCTGTGCCCGTAGGCTTGAAGCCCGTGCTGAACCCGTGCAGCAGCCGCAGCCCCAGAAATGCCGCTACGGTGCTGGTCCAGGGGTAAAAGAAGCCACACACGAAACAAACCAAGGAGCCAAACACCATTACTGGAATGCGGCCTACCGTATCGGCCAGCTTACCGCTAAATGGCCGGGAAATAGCGGCTGTGAGGGTGAACAAGGCAATAATTAATCCTTTGTAGTCGCCACCACCTAGCCGGGTAAGGTAGTCTGGCAACTCCGGCAGGAGCATGTTGAAGCTCATGAAAAACAGGAACGACGACAAGCACATCAGCCAGAAGCCGACGGTATATACTCGGGGTGAAGAAGAGGTAGCAGACATTTCGGCCGCAAAGGTAGGGTAGCGTACCCAGGCAGGCGGTATGCTAGGCGTATTTCTGCGTTGAACCCGGTACGGGGCCCCGCTTCCCCCTTACACCTGATAGGCAGCTAGTTTGCCCCGGAAAAGAAAAAATGACAAAATTCTTTCGGAGAAAAATTCTCCACTAGACCTAACCTCCGTTGTACCTTGCCTGTTGTTACACCCACACATAACAAGGTACAGGTATGGCACAAGACCAGCAGAATCAACCGCAAAACGGCGTCTCCGGCGACGGTACGGGCACGGCCGTAACTGGGGCAGGCACTTCCCACGACTCCCGCACTGCGGAAGGAGAAAATGCACAAACGCTGACCACCCGCCAGGGCCACCCTCTCACCAACAACCAGAACCTACGTACCGTGGGCAACCGCGGTCCAGCTACGCTGGAGAACTACCAGTTTCTGGAAAAAATGAGCCACTTCGACCGGGAGCGAGTTCCGGAGCGCGTAGTGCACGCTCGTGGTGCTGGTGCCCATGGGGTATTTGAAGCATACGGTAAAGTAGGCGACGAGCCTATTGAAAAGTACACCCGCGCTAAGCTGTTCAACACGCCTGGCAAGCAAACGCCCGTGTTCGTACGCTTTTCTACGGTAGGCCACGGTGGTCACTCCCCCGAAACCCTGCGCGACCCCCGCGGTTTCGCCGTAAAGTTCTACACCGAAGATGGCAACTGGGACCTGGTAGGTAACAACCTGAAAGTGTTCTTTATCCGGGATGCCATGAAGTTCCCAGACCTGATTCACTCGCAGAAGCCTGACCCAGTACACAACCGTCAGACGGGTGAGCGTATCTTCGACTTCATTGCTAACACGCCGGAGGCCATGCACATGGTTTCCTTCCTGTTCTCGCCTTGGGGTATTCCTGCTAACTACCGCCAGATGCAGGGCTCGGGCGTAAACACCTACAAGTGGGTGAATGCTGCCGGTGAAGCTGTACTGGTGAAATACCACTGGGAGCCGCTACAGGGCATCAAGAACCTGACCCAGCCCGAAGCCGAAGCCATTCAGGCCAAGAACTTCAACCACGCTACCCAGGACCTGTTCGACAACATTAAGGCCGGCAACTTCCCGCAGTGGGAACTGTTCGTGCAGATCATGAGCGACGACGAGCATCCTGAATTGGACTTCGATCCGCTCGACGATACTAAGCTGTGGCCCCAGGACCAGTTCCCATGGCTGCCAGTAGGTAAGATGACGTTGAATAAAAACCCTGAGAACTACTTTGCTGAAGTAGAGCAGGCTGCATTCGGTACGGGCGTACTAGTAGATGGCCTAGACTTCTCGGACGACAAAATGCTGCAGGGCCGTACGTTCTCGTACTCCGACACGCAACGCTACCGTGTAGGTACTAACTACCTACAACTGCCCATCAACGCGCCCAAAAAGCACGTAGCTACCAACCAGCGCGATGGTCAGATGGCCTACCATGTTGACTCGGCGCCCGGCCAGAACTTGCACGTAAACTACGAGCCCAGCAGCCTCAATGGCTTGAAGGAAGCTCCTCGTACGGCACCTGAGCATACGCCCCAATACTCGGGCCGTTTGCTGCGCGAAACCATTGACCGCACCAACAACTTCAAGCAAGCAGGTGAGCGGTACCGGTTGCACGAAGATTGGGAGCGTGATGACCTCATCAACAACATGGTGGGCGCGCTAGCCGACGCAAACAAGGTAGTGCAGGACAAGATGATTGAACTGTGCACCAACTGCGACCCAGATTGGGGCCAGCGTGTAGCTGAAGGTATCAAAATGGCTAAGAGCGGCCAGGATGGTGCTACCCAGGCCAACGAAAGCAAGGCTGCTGAAGCCGTGGCGCAAGCCGAATCAGTAGCGCACGAAGCGAAGCCTTACTAATCTAGACTTCCACGAGTAACAAAAAGGCCCCAGCTTGTGTAGCTGGGGCCTTTTTGCGTGTACTGGCTACCGTGTAGTAGTCAGTGGGTAATGATGTTTAGAAGTCCGATTTCTTGCTCCGGAAGTCGTTTATATATCATCTGGCAATGTCGTGGTGGAGTCCATCACCTCACCTTCTTGGGGCGTGGGGGGTTCTTGCTCAGGAATGACCTCCGGCGCAGATTCTTGAATGGTGTCTTCCTCACGGGAAGCACCACCCTCATCTGTATCCAGAGTGAGCGTATCGGGCTGAATATCGGAGAGAGAAGGCGCCGTTGCTTCCGCCTCTTCCTGGTCTACCGATTCGCGGGTCCTGGTATTGGATTGGGGGGAAGGCTCTGGGTCCTTGAGCTTGTTCGACAGGTGCACTAGGCCCCACGCTCCCATGGCTAAGCCGCCGGCAGCAGCTACTAGCAACGCCACCCGCGGCCAGCGCAGCTGCCAAGCCGACTGACGAGGTAGCAGATTGGGCGCCTTGTGGGGGCTGGCTGCGGGGGGCGCCGGTCGTGAGGGGGCTGGGCGTGGCGCGGGCGCGGCGGCTACCGCCTGCGCCCTAGATGGCGCAGGCGGTAGTGCTGGTGCGGGCAGCGGAGTTGGGGTAGGGGGTTGACTCTGCATCTGCTGAATCAGCTGCCCTAACTGCTGAATTCGAGCGTCCAACTCCTGATTACGCGCGGCCGATTCTTGCCGGGAAGCTTGAAAGGCTTGCTCTAGTAGTTGTTTCTCACGAGTTTCAGCAGCTAAGCGAGCTTGCAGGTCCGTGACTTCGGCAGTAGCAGGCGGGGCTTGCGTAAGCTGGTCGCGTAGCTGCGCAATGCTCCGTTCCCGTTCGGCTTCGCGCGCTTCCATCTCCTGGCGCTGCTGGAGCAGTTCTTCGCGTACTTGCTGGCGCAGTTGCTCCAGGCGCTGCTTTTCCTCTTGGCTGGCCGCTACTACGGTGGTGCCACCATACGGGGCATCGTGCGGAATATCATCGGCGCCGAGCCAGCGCCAGAGCTGCCGGGCCCGCTGTTCCCAGTAGCCTTGGCCGGTGCCGTCTACCTCAGGCGTTTCGCCCGAAGCCGAGTTGTCAGCTAAGTCTTGCCACCACGACGTAAAATCGGCCTCCGTGAGGGCCACGGCTGGGTGCGCCAGCTGTTGCAAGCGCCTAGGTAAGTGCGGCAGCTGGCTGAGCAGCTGAAAGTGGCCCGTATTGCCGGGCAGGGTGCGTAAGTACCGTTCTACTCCCGCATCGAAGCTGACGGTAGCCGCAAACAGCACAATGCCCGACACCTGCTCTGCTCGGACGGGCTCTGGGCTTAGGCTGTCACTTAGCCAGTAGGCCACGGCTAGTTGCTGCCGCTGAAACTGAGCGAAAGGGTTAGGTGCCGTACCCGTCCAGGGGAGCGGGGCGCCTTGGAGCTGCCAAGCCCCTGCAGTAGCTGGAATTTCCAATTGCCCGCCTCCCGGTGCATAGAGTAGTACCGTGATGTTATGAGGACGCAGAATCAGGGCATCTATCTCCTCTTCCTCGGCGCCTAGCACCAAGTTGCCCAGCAGCACTGTGGGCGGGGCATTGGCCTCGGCCTGCAAGGTGTCGTGCACTGCTTCGTACCAGGCTTGCCGGGCCGGATCATCAAAAGAGGCAAACAGGAGGCTATGCAGCATGCGAGAAGTGCGATGACGGGAAACAGGAGGACTTAAAGTAACGCTCGGAACGCGAGCGAAGATACATCCGGGCGCTGGTGCTGGAGTGGGGCTGTATCTCTAGGCAAGGAAGGATAGCTGCAGGGGAAGGTAGCTAGCTCCTACAAAGTGGGCTAGTAACCAACTACCTATTGGTTAGGTAAGCTACTTCTTTCTTGAAATCGAACTAGTAAAACTGCTGAGCGATGGACAGGGCAAAGCATGCGGTAGAGGACCTAGAAACCGCACTAGCAGCTCCTCAGGCAATACTCAACGCTATACCTCTTCCTAAAATAGACCGTACATGTTCATCGCACTAACCATGTTGACCTATGCCTCTGCATCAAGAATTGGATAAGAAACTGAGTAAGATTTACGAGCCGTCTACGCGCGTCGACGATGTGTTTAAGGGCTACGACATCACTTTTCTCACGAACAAGGAAGGCGAACCAGTAACCCTGTTTTTTGGCAAACGCCGCCCCGACGGAACCATCTCCGGCGAACGGTACACCCGCGTTATCAAGCGCAAACCCAACAGTATGGAAGTCCTCTCAAGTCACTGGGACAACCAAGGTAAGATTATGAATCGCTAGCCCGTTTTTGTCCGCCGCCGTACGCGAGCAAAAGCGGGCTAGTAGCGTTGCGGCCTCCCAAAAATGCAGAATGAAAGGAGGAAGGAGTATCTGCGCTAATAAGGGTGGTATTGCTAAGTAACAAACAGACTAGTAGGAAAATGTGCGAAGCTGCAACCCAAGCAACTTTTGCTGGTGCGGACTGTCAAAAAGGCGGCCTTTGCACTTCGGCGCGGCGTGTGTCGTATAGCAGCGCATGGCTCGTTCCGATTCTTTCTTCTCTACTATATCTGCCAAGAAACCTCGTCCTGACGGCAAACCGTCGCTTACGGTACAAGAGCGTTTCTCTGCCCTTAAAAACCTGCCGGAGTTTCTGCGCCTAATATGGCAGACTAGTCCGGCGCTTACCCTTGGCAACGTGGCCTTGCGCCTACTGCGGGCCGCGTTGCCAGTGGCTATGCTGTATGTTGGCCAGTTGATTCTGGACACGGTTGTGCAGCTTAGCCGGCAGCCGGTAGCAGAGCGCGCGTTGACGCCGGTGCTGGTATTAATAGGCCTAGAGTTTGGGTTGGCCATTCTCTCCGATGCGCTTGGGCGTGGAGTGGCTTTGCTGGATTCGTTGCTAGGTGACTTGTTCGCCAACCAGACATCCGTGCGCCTTATGCAGCACGCCGCCGAGCTTGACCTCGACCAGTTTGAGGATAGTGCCTTTTATGATAAGCTGGAGCGGGCGCGCCGTCAGACGCTTTCCCGTACCGTGCTCATGGCCCAGGTGCTCAGTCAAGCGCAGGACTTTATTACCATGGCGTTTTTGGCCGTAGGACTAGTAGCATTCAACCCGTGGTTGATGGGGTTGCTGGTGGTGGCGGTAGTACCAGCTTTCCTAGGCGAGTCGCACTTCAACGAGAAAAGCTACTCACTCGTCCACGGCTGGACGCCCGAGCGCCGTGAGCTAGACTACCTCCGCCAGACGGGGGCCTCCGACGAGACGGCTAAGGAAGTAAAGATCTTTGGACTATCCGGCTTTCTCATCGACCGATTCCGAACGTTGTCGAATGAGTTTTATCAGCAAAACAAAACGCTTGTAATCCGGCGCGCTAGTTGGGGTACCTTCTTTGCTGCGGTGGGGGCAGCTGGCTACTATGCCGCCTACGTGTATATTATTCGGGAGGCGGTACTAGGTCACGTGAGTATAGGGCAGCTCACCTTCCTGGCTGGCTCATTTGGGCGCATGCGCGGGCTGCTAGAAGGCATTCTGAGTCGCTTTAGCTCCGTTGCGGAAGGCGCACTGTACTTACAGGACTTCTTCGATTTCTTTCACCTACAGCCCCGTATCCGTCGCCACGAAGACCAGGTGGTGCGGCCTTTCCCCCGGCCTATTCGCGAAGGGTTTACCTTTGATAATGTAGGTTTCCAGTACCGGAATGCGGAAAAATGGGCGCTGCGCAACCTCAACTTCACCCTGCGAGCCGGCGAAAAGCTAGCCCTGGTAGGAGAGAATGGGTCAGGCAAAACAACCCTGGTTAAGCTGTTAGCGCGCCTGTACGACCCCACCGAAGGGCGCATTCTTCTGGATGGCTACGACCTGCGAGAGTATGACCCTGCCGAGCTGCGGCAGGAAATCGGGGTTATCTTCCAGGACTTTGTGCGGTTTCAGCTACCAGCCGGGCAAAACCTGGCCGTAGGCCGCATTGATGAGAAGGACAACCAGCCCCGTATTGAGCAAGCCGCCGCGCAAAGCCTAGCCGACAGCGTAATTGCCCGCTTGCCCCAAGGCTACGAGCAAATGATAGGCCGCCGATTTAATGGGGGAGTAGACCTGAGTGGGGGGGAGTGGCAGAAAATAGCCCTCGGCCGAGCCTACATGCGCGATGCCCAGCTACTCATCTTGGATGAGCCCACAGCCGCTCTCGATGCCCGGGCCGAGTACGAGGTGTTTCAGCGTTTTAATGAGCTAACCCAAGGCAAAACGGCAGTTCTTATCAGCCACCGCTTTAGCACCGTGCGAATGGCCGACCGGATTCTGGTAATTGAGCACGGCAAGTTTGTGGAAATAGGAAGCCACTCGGAGCTGCTAGCCCGCGGCGGACGGTATGCCGAGCTATTCCAACTGCAAGCTGCTGGCTACCGCTAGCGCACTAACTGATGCTCAACCAGCACGCATGATAATCTTAGGCTAGGTTGAGGTTGAGATAGAAGCCGAGAGTGGGTTGTGTTGGCATTCTTAGGTAAAACTGAGCTATAGTATGCGGCTATAGTTACTGCACTCGAACCTGACCTATAACGGCCGAGGTTGCTGCGCCGAATAAGCCTTGGTACGGTAGTATTTGCGTATAGAGTAGGAATTTTTTGGCCTTCTTGGTGAGTCGGAGAGAGGACTGTTTAGTCAGTGGTAAATAGCTGTTGCTGAGCAAAGTTATCCTTCTGATATCAGTTGATATTTGGAGGGAAGAAACGTATCTTAGGCAGTTCTTTGCGCACCCTTTGATTGCTGACTATGAAATCGTTTCTACCCTTCTTGGCCGGGTGCACCCTGGTATTGTCGGGCTGTTTGGCCTCACGCGAGGCTCGTGTGGAGTCTGACTACAGTTTTGCCGGTCAATTTCGCCGCTACCGGACGTATGAGTTTATAAATGGGGAGGGCCTGGCCTCCGATACAAGCCACCTGGGCGAAGCCGTCCGCGACGCTATTCGTACCCGCATGAAAGTGCAAGGGTACAAGCCCGCCCGCCGCCGGCCCGACCTGCTGGTAAACTTCCGCCTCTTCGAAGGTGACATGCGTTTTCGGGGCTACCAGCAGCCCGATTTCACCCGGTGGATCAAAACGGGCTACGTAGAGGACGAAGAAACGCCTACCGACCAACGCCAGGGATACTCGCCGGTGCGCATGCTGCTTTCGGAAGGCACCTTACTCGTCACCCTCATTGATAACCAAACGAACCGCGCTGTCTGGAACGGCTACGCCTCGGGGGTCAGCGTGCCGCCTGGCCCGCAGGGTGAGGTAGTACTACGCCGCTCAGTGCGCTCTATTTTCGACCAGTATCACGTCTTTACGGAGGGCTACCTCCAAAGCAACGGCGAGTAAGCCAGCAGACAACTTATAAAAACGACAAGCCCGATCAGGACGCAACTCGTGTTTCCTGATCGGGCTTGTCGTTTTATTCGGTCGTGCCAGTAGGCATGTGAATCATTGCGGTTGCGAAGCCGCTAGTACCTATCTACTGCTGCGTACCTGCTCTGCGTACCTGCTGCTATGCTGGTTGCTGCGAGTGGTAGGAAGCTGCAGGGCTACTTTGGTAGGTAGCTACATCAAGCGCCCGTACCCGTATTAAAGTGGGCGTTCAGATACCAGGTAGGGGTGGGTAGCCGTTTTCAGGTTCTATTTGCGAAGCCAAGTGCAAAGGGCAAGCCGGTATAAACAGGATAGGCTCAGTGGCTTTTCCTACTTTCGGCTCGGTTTTGGTTTTGCGCCTGTTTTTCAACTTCCCCTATGACGCGCTTTTTTCCTCTTCGAGCTAGCTCCGGTGTACTTTTAGCAGCGGGTATGCTGGCTGCAGCTTCTTGTACCGCCCCGCGCGCCATTGTAAGCACCGGCAAAGTGACTCCTAAAGGAGAGTTTAAGGTAGGAGGCAACTTAGCCTTCAACATTCCTACTTCCACGATCAGCAAAACGGGCTCTACTCTGGTAGAAGCCGCGAAGGAAGCTGCTAGTAAGGATACAGTGCAGTTCAATGGCACTATTGCCAACCTGCAAGTAGCAGCCCTGGCCTACGCCCTTGACCCCATTCGTCCATCTACCGACTTCTACGTGCGCTATGGTGCCCTAGATCGTTTGGATGTGGGCTACAAGTACGCCTTCGGTTCGCACGTATTCGACGCCATGTACCAGTTCCTCGGGCCCGTAGGCACGCCCGAACGGCCCGGTGGGCAGGCTGGGGCCACGTATGGCAGCATTGGCTTTCAGTACGCTACCCAGCGGGCTAAGCTGCCCAGCATACCCTTTCTAGACAACGTTAGCAGCTTCTTGGGCTTCCGGGCTACCCGCCACGACTTCATTGTGCCGCTCGTGTTCAGCACATCGTTTGGGCCGGAAGAAGAAATTGGAGCCTTGTCGTACGGCCTAGTGTACTCGTATAGCTCCTTACGCTACGGCTTCCAACCGGACAACGTGTACCTGGGCGGTACCAACAGTAAAATCCCGGCCTTGCCTACCAGCAAGCAAGGTTTTTCAGCCTTCGGCACGTTCATCAACGCCAAGTTTGGGTACCGCTACGCTTACGTGATTCCGGCCGTGTCAGTATACTACCAGAACTATGGCCAGTACCAGCTGCTCAACAACCAGCGCACGTCGCTGAAAGGCCTTACTATTATTCCAAGCGTAGGTTTGCAGTTTAGAGTGCCCACCGCCCGCCGCTAGGGGATTTGTCGCCTACATACTAGCCCCATCTTAGCAGGTGGGGCTTTTTAGGGCGCGTATGTGTCGCGTTTACTTCTCTACTTAACTTACTATGAATATCCTGTACGGAGTGCCCGGTGAAGGACTGGGGCATGCAACCCGCAGCAAAGTAGTTATCGGTCACTTGCTCAGCCAGGGGCATAATGTGTGCGTAGTGAGCAGCTCCCGAGCCTACCAGATGCTGGCAGCTAACTTCCCGGGCCGGGTGCACGAGATTCGGGGCTTCCACTTAGCCTACCGCAACCTCACGGTCTCGAAAGCCCGCACTACCGCCCTGACGCTCCGCACGGCCCCAGAAAACCTGGTCGTCAACTTTCGTAAGTACCGAGAGCTTCTGTGCGATTTCGAGCCGGAGGTAGTTATTTCCGACTTCGAGTCGTTTAGTTTCTTCTTCGCCAAGTGGAAGCGGCTGCCCGTGGTCAGCATCGACAACATGCAAATTATTAGCCGGGCCAAGCTGGATGTAACCGTGCCACCCACCGAGCGCGGCAACCTGACCGTGGCCCGGCAACTTGTGCGCGCCAAACTGCCCCGCAGTCATCACTACCTCATCACCACATTTTTCGGCCTGCCTCTGCTAAAGGAGCACACCACTCTGGTGCCACCCATCATCCGACCCGAGATTTTGCGGGCTCGGCCCACGCAAGGTCAGCACGTGCTCGTATACCAGTCGGCTACCACGCAAAAGGACTTGGTGACTCAGCTCCAACAGCTACCAGACCAAGAGTTTCGGGTGTACGGCTTTAATAAGGAAGAAAATCACGGCAATGTGCAGCTGCGGGCATTCAGTGAGCAAGGCTTTATCGATGACTTGGCCAGTGCCCGCGCCGTAGTAACAAACGGTGGTTTTTCCCTGATCAGCGAAGCCGTATTCCTACACAAGCCTATTTGTGCGGTGCCCATTCCGGCTCAGTTTGAACAGTTTCTCAATGCCGCTGAGGTGGAAAAGCTGGGCTACGGACGTCACTTTGAGGCCATTACGCCCGATAACTTGAAAGCCTTCCTCTACGACCTAAGCCAGTTCGACGACGCCCTCAGCACGTACCAGCAAGAGGGCAACGAGGTGCTGTTCAACAGGCTGGGGGAAGTGCTGGATGGGGTAGCGGCGGATGCCCAATAAGGCCACGCCACGTTACGCCGACGACCAGTAAAAGACTGGAATAGATTCTGATTTGACCGGCTGGTAGTAGCAGTAAGGCTTGGGCAAGTTTGTGGAAAGTAGCTTCAGACCGGAGTCATTTTCTTACTTTGGAGCAACATGAACCGAACCGACTTCCGCCGGGCGGCGGCCGTAGTAGCCCTAACCGGTTGCGCTACGCTGCTGGCGTGCTCTACGCAGCCCCCAGCCACTACCACCACGGCCAAGACCCCCAACAAGTTTGCCGCCAATGCCACGCTCCGGCAGATTGCAACGGCACAAGATGAGCGCAATGCCGCCGCCCTACTGCCTTTTCTGGCCCAGCCAGAAGTGCAGTACCGGCGCGAAGCAGCGCTGGCCTTAGCCTCCGTGCAAAGCAAAACGGCCACATCGGCGCTAGTAGCGCGCTTGCAGGACGATGACGCCTCAGTGCGCCACGCCGCTGCGTACGCTCTCGGCCAAACGGCCGATACAACTGCCGAAGCGGCCCTCTACCAACGAATAAATACGGAAACCGACGCCACGGCCCGCCGCTACGAGTTGGAGGCGTTAGGCCGTTGTACTTCCCGAGCCGGTTTGGGCACCTTGGTGCGCCTCCCCACCGTGCTGGCCACCGATACGGCTGCGCTCAGCGGGCAGGCGTGGGGGCTGTACCGGGCGGGCTTGCGTGGGCTGACTTCTGAAGCTGCCGTAAGCCGACTTGTTCAGCTTCTGGGCTCGGGAAATCCAGTGGGTGCACGGCTGGCTGCGGCCAATGCCCTAGCCCGCACCCGCAGCCTGAATCTGGTGCCTTACGCTGCTGCTATTGGTATGGCTGCTCAGCAGGACGTTAATTATGCCGTTCGGAGTGGAGCGGCTACTGCCTTAGGCAAAGCCGCTGCTGCGCCCGCCGTGCCGGCCATACTAGCTACCCTAACCCGCCGCGACCCTGACTACCGCGTGCGCGTGAGTGCCTTGCGAGCTATGAATGCCGCCATGTATACCCAGGTGAAAGAAGCCGCCTGGGCCGCGCTTACCGATAAAAACGACCAAGTAGCGCTGGCTGCTGCAGAGTTCTTCTTGGCCCACGCCACCGACGAATCCGGAACTTTGTTCTTGGAGAAAGCCAACAAGATCACACCCTGGCGGGTGCGCGCTACCGTATTGGCGGCGGCCCTGCATCAGCCTAGCCCCGAGCGAGCCGCCATTCGGGGAGCGGTACAGGAGCGGTACGCGGCATCCACTGACTTTTACGAGAAAGGATACCTATTGAAGGCCCTGGGGGAAGACCCAGCTGCATTCAACTTTGTCAAGCAAGCTACTTTTACCCCAAATCAGCCAGTTGTAGTTGGAACCTATGGCTTGGAGGCGCTAGTTGCCATGCGTCATCAGCCCGACTTTCCGACTAGTCTGCACTCCGAGTTTGCCGTGGTGTTGCGCCAAGGTGTGCTCAGCCACGACGTAGCGCTAATGGGAATTGCGGCGGAAGCTATTCGGGACCCGAAACTGGAACTGCGCCGCCTGCTGCCCGCCACTGATTTTCTGGAACAGGCCCGCGACCAGCTTACCCTACCCCGCGACTTAGAGGCCTGGCAGTCCTTGCAGCAAACCATCGACTTTCTTCGTCGTCGGCCAGCTACGGTTACGCCCGTGGCAAGTGCCGCCACGCATCCTATCAACTGGACGGTTGTGATGGACGTGCCGGCTGGGCAGCGGGCCGTGGTTCGTACCAGCAAGGGGGATATTACATTGCGCCTACTAGTAGAGCAAGCTCCGGGCTCGGTGGCCAGCTTTGTGGAACTTACTCGCCAGGGCTTCTACAATGGGAAGAACTTCCACCGAGTAGTGCCCAACTTTGTGGCCCAGGGTGGCTGCCCCCGCGGCGACGGGTGGGGTAGCTCTGACTACAACCTGCGTTCCGAGTTTGCCGACTTACGCTACGGAGAAGGGGCTGTAGGCTTGGCATCAGCGGGTAAAGACACCGAGAGCTGTCAGTGGTTTATTACCCATGCGCCCACGCCCCACCTCGATGGCCGATACACCATCTTCGCCCAAGTAGTAAGCGGTATGGATGTAGTCAGCCGCCTTGATATTGGCGACCGGATAGACCGCGTAGAATTAGTGCGTTGAGTACTCATGCCGATACAACGCAAAGAGGCCCGGTTTTGCATTGCAAAACCGGGCCTCTTTGCGTTGTATCGGCCTAGTCTTTAGACTAATGCCCGATTGTATATGAGCAGTAGCTGAACCAGGCTAGGTGGTTGCTTATTCCTCTTCGCGACCGTGCACTTGGGCGGGCGGCGTGGTGGCTTCTACCGCCGTGAAGCTTTCTAGAATCTTGTAGGTGTGGCTAGCGCCCTTGGGTACTACCCAGGAGTTGCCTGGCTCTAGTACTACTACTTGTCCTTCCACGTGCAGCTCGGCGCGGCCGGAAATTACGTAGCCTACAGTTTCGTAAGGGCGGGCAGCCGGCTCTTTTGCTTCGGCAGGCGACTCGTTTTCCCACAGGCGCATTGACACGTGAACGCCAGAGGCAAGGTACTTTTCTCCATCGGCACCGGTAGGAGAGTAACGAGAATCAACTTTGGTGATGGTGGTATCGGCCATGAGTGGTAGCAGGTTAGGTAGTCAGAGTAGTTTTATGCTGCTAACGTGGGGCCCACGGAGCAGGTTATGGGTAATTCCTGCTGCTTCGTCTAATCCTTTTGCTGGTTCGGCTATGATTACGCTATTTTACTCTGTATGAATCATGTGCTTTTTACCCGCTCTAGCCTCTTCTTGCTCGTTGGTTTGTGCCTAGGCAGCTTTGGCGCCATTGCCCAAACGGGTCCTACTACCGGCCGCATCGAATCGGGCCAAGATATAGAGCCAGATAGTACCCAGTTTGAAGACCAGCTATTCCGAAAAATCAGCCGGTTTACTCGCCAGCGGGTTGAGGAGCAACGTCTTCTGAAAATAGGGCTTACGGAGTTTCGGCACGCTCGGCAAGACGGTGAACTGCGCGATGCGCATTATGGCCTCAACCTGATATATGAGCAGAAGGTGCGCCCCCAATGGTCGGTACTGGCGGAGTTGTCACCGGAGTTTGTGCGCTACCGCGAGGCTCTGCACGGCCCCGTCACAAACGGCGTAGTACTTGCGTCGCAAGTGGCAGGGCGCTACTACTATAACCTGAACAAGCGCATTCGGCTGGGCAAGAGCGCCAATAATTTCTCAGCAAACTACTTTTCTCTAGCCCTTGGCACTAGTTATGGCAAGCGTGGCTACGGCACGCCACTCACCACCAATGATAACTTACTGCGCGGCGATGCTGTACGAGCCTCTATAGCGGCGCTGTATGGTATTCAGCGGCGCCTGGGTCGCTACGGATTTGTAGATGTATACGCCGGACTGCCGCTGCCACTAATACCGAAGGTGGGTCCTTTAGCTGGCAACAACAATTTTCGGCTACTGCTAGACCTTCGGCTTGGCTTGGCGCTGGGGCAGTAACCCCGTTTCTCCTGTAAACACGGTAGTTATTCGCAAAAATAACCAAACTACTACTTCAGCGGCCCCGCGTAGCCTACGTGCATGTAAGTTACGCGGGGCCGCTACTGATTTATTGGCGTACCCACCGAATAACTTTCTGCGGCTGGGCCGGGCCGCCTACCTGCAGCAGATAATTTCCCGCCGGTATAGTAGCTGGCAACTGTAGGTCAGCGTTTGAGATACCAGCTGGTAGCAGTTGCGTGTGCACAACGCGACCCGTAAGATCTGAAATAGTTATTGGTACCGTGTTTGGCAGCACCGTTGGTAACGTCAGCGTCAGGAAAGAGGCCGAGGCTGGGGCCGGGTTGGGGTAGAGAACAGCCGTGGCTTCTTCCGTAGCCAGAAGGCGTATGGCCGCTACCTGGGAGTAGGTAGCTTTGCCGTTCACGTCCTGCTGGCGCAGGCGGTAGTACAGGGTTGTATTAGCTGCCTTTACTACATCGAGGTGGGTATACTGCTGCTGTTGGGTAGACGTGCCACGGCCTGCAACAAAGGCTACCTGCTGCCACGTTTGCCCGTCGGGGCTGCGCTCTATTCCAAAGCCTTTGTTCTTTGTTTCGGAAGCCGTAGTCCAGCTAAGTTGCACGCTCCCGGGTTGCGTAGCTGCGACCCGGAAGCTGAGTAGCTCCACCGGCAGCGGGTTTACTTGGGGCGAAAGGGACCCAAAGGAGAAAGCGCCGTAGCCACCTACTGCCCCCTCCGACACTACCGAACCCGCGGCCAGGCTGCCTCCCAAGCTGCCATTTCCCTCCGTCAGCCACGTGCTGCCATCGTAGCGGGCTACTTGTAAATCTGCCGAAAACTCGTCGATGCCACTGCGGGTGGCGTCTTGCCAGAAGAGGCGTACGGCTACATCATCGGAGCCAGCACTGCGCGTTAGGTTCCAGTATTCAATCCGGCTTACATTATCCAGCGGTGAGGTAGTGGCAGAAACCGGGTGAGAGGCCGCTATGTATTCGGCCGTGAAGGCGGCCGTTGGTGTTGCCGGTGCCGAAATAGCCAAACGAGCCCACACCCCGTCTTTCCCGAGCGGAAACACGAAAGCAGTGCTGCCAACTTTCTGCACGGGACCGTTTACGTAAGAACCCGCCGAGCCCTCCGTACTGCTAGCCTCAGCAGTAAGTGTAAGTAGGTTGCTGGCCGTAGTAATAAGTAGCCCAGCGTTCAGGGTGAGGGTGCCGCTCAGGTTGAAAGGTGAGCCTAGCGTGATGTTTTTGCCTGTGCCATTGAGGGTTAGCTGCTGTAGCGTAGTAGCAGGCCCCGTGTTCTTTAGCGTGAGGTTTTTGCTAACTGTTACGGCTTCGTCGTACATAGCTTCCGCCACGTTTACGGTGCCGTTTTCCACTACCAACGTCACGCCCTCTTGCAGGCGACCAGCATCGCCCGCCGTGGGGCAGGAGCGGTCTACGTGCAAGACGGTAAGCATGGGCTGAAATCCTGCATTGGTGGTGGCATCGGTTGGGGCATCCAGAAAAGGTGAGTAGTCAATGCGGCCGTTACCATCAAAGGAAGATTGCTCGGCAAAGCCGTTCGGGGCACCAAGGGTTACAACCAGCCCGCCCGTGCCACTAGCGCCCCGCACGGCCGCGAAGGTGTTGTTGCCTAGCCAGTTCAGGCCAGCTTCTACTACGTTGGTCAGGTTAACGCCCCGCAAGGCCGTCGTGCAGCTATCAATCCGATTCTGACGAATGCTGTCGCCAGCTGAAATCAACGGCAGGCCGCGGTCAATGTCGAAAAAAGGAGTGAAGCCTATCGTGGGAGATGCTGGCCTATCCTGAATCTGCACACCGCGCTGGCACTGCGCTAATATGTTGTTGAATACCTTGTTGTTGAGACCCTCTAGTACTATGCCGAAGCCATTAATCTCGAAGCCAGTACTGGAACGATAGCCTCGCATCGTATTACCCTGAATAAACGCTCCTCCCGTTAGTAAATCACCGTTTACACCGGCTCCCGTCGCAATTACATTCCGGTCCCGATCAATGAAGGCAATACCGGCATTGTCCTCTCGGAGCGCGGTTGACTGACTTAGGCTGCGGGCGATGTAGTTGTTGCGCACTACAAAGCTGCCAGCACCGCTAGGGCGCCCCGTACCCGTACACGCCTTCAGTTCCATGCCATTGGAGGCATTGTCGCGAATACCATTGTTTTCCAGCAGTGCTGCTGGGCTTGTGTAAGACCCACTCGCGTTGCGTATTCCTGCGGCGCCCAGCACGGCAATACCCGGCCCTGCGTTTTGGAAAAAGCGGCACCCCCGGATAACTAGGTTGCCCACGCTGCCATCGTTGACGTCAATGCCAGCGCGCCGGTTTTGCTCAAACAAGCCATCTTCAATGAGAATGTTTTCCTTGACGCCATTTACCAAGAAAAGTCCTCGGCCGGCACCGTTGCTGTTTGTATTAGGTGTCACGGCGTTTTGGGCGGCGTGAAGGCGGCGAAATATGATGTTTCTGGTGCCTACCAAGCTGTTCCATTCAATGCCGTGGCGCCGATTGGCTACAGTTTCAATATCCTCCAGCACAAAGTACGCCGTGGGCGTCGAGCCTGCCGTTTGCACACCGTAGTCGTAGTTGCGTACTGTAAAGTCGGCCAGCACTACGGGCGCGGCTGCTGTACCCCCACTGGTAGCAATGTAGATACCGACCTCATTGGCCTGGGCGCCATCTGCTAGTCCACCATTGAAAACGGTGGCAGATGCTGGTACATTTGTGGCTGTGCCAGCACCCTGCAAACTGATGTTTTTACTTAGAACCACGCGTTCTGAGTAAGTGCCCGCGTCAATGTAAATAGTGGTAGTGCCCGCATCGGCGGCGCTTAGTGCGGCCGCCACCGTGGCAAAAGGTGCACTACTGCTACCCGTTCCCGTTGCATCACTACCTGCGGCCGACGTGAATAAGTCGCCCGTTTGGCTTAGGTCATTAACGTACAAGGCCGACGCCGCTACTTTGGGGAGCGGTTGTGCCAGTAGTGGGGAGTAAAGAAGGCCACTACATAACGCAGTAGCAGCATACGAGAGTAAAGAGTAACGCATAGCTCGGGTGGGTTAAGGCAGGCACTTGTACAAAAACCCAGTCTTAGTGGAAGCAAAGAGCTGAGTTACAACTAACACGCACCGAATATGACGAAAACTTTAATGAATTGTTCTATCGTTATCTATGTTTATTACTAGTGTTGTATTATTGCAAAATAGTAGGATTATGCTGCCAGTAAGTAGCCACAACTATTGGTAGCCGGAGCTTGTCTTCGCGGTGCCCGCCGCCGCAATTGAGTAGCACGAAGCCGTACAAAAGCAGGCTGGCTGGCCACAGAACAGTACCCTTTAGCAAGGATTAAGAATAAAACTCCAACCTTCGGGGTAGGAGGGTGGTTGCTACCCAGAACTAGCGTTAGATTCTCTTCCTCTATTTGGAAGAGCTAGTTGCTCTCCTCGCTTGCCTTATGTCTTCTTTCTTTGCCGACGACGCTTTCATTCAGCTGCTCACGCAGGCTCACCAGCAAGCCGCTGACCCGCTACCCGGGCCGGCTTTCTGCGAATTGGCCGAGCACCTGCTTACCCTTCTGTTCCCTGAGCGGGCCGAGCGTCCCCTGCGCAACGCCGACGCCGTGGCCGCTACTCTGCGCCAACTAGAGGATGACTTAGCGGGGCTGTTGCGCCTAGTACCAATGCCTGGTTCTGCCACCGCATTAGCCGCCGACTGTATAGCGGGCCTGCCTGCCCTGCGGGCATTATTACTGCAAGACGCTGCCGCCATTGTAGCCGCCGACCCTGCCGCTCAAGGGCTGGCGGAAGTTGTAGCAGCTTATCCCGGCTTCTACGCCATTGCGATGCACCGCTTCGCGCATGGCCTGCATCAGCGCGGAGTGCCCCGGGTGCCGCGTTTGCTAAGCGAATACGCTCATGCTCGTACCGGCATTGATATTCACCCCGGCGCCCGTATTGGTTCCTCCTTCTGCATCGACCATGGTACTGGTATCGTCATCGGCGAAACCACTGTTATTGGCAGCCACGTGAAAGTATTTCAGGGCGTAACACTCGGGGCCTTGAGTGTTGCGAAACACCTAGAAGGCATCAAGCGCCATCCTACCATCGAAGACCAAGTGGTTATTTATGCCGGAGCTACTATTTTGGGTGGTAATACCGTCGTAGGTAGCCATAGTATAATTGGCGGCAATGTGTGGCTTACGGAAAGCGTACCGTCGCACTCGCGCGTGTACCACCGGGCCCAGATTCACGTCACTCGTTCCCAAGACCCGAGCGAAGAAATTACGTTTTCTATCTAACTACTTTTGGGCAGCTCCGTTGCCATGTTGCTTTCTGCATGCTCACCTGCAGCCTCTCACTCTCACCTCCTAATAGTCAACAATGAAAGCCAACTCCATTCTGGAAACCATTGGCAATACGCCTTTGCTACGCCTAAACCGCCTTTTTGCCCAACGTCCAGACGTAGAAGTGTGGATAAAGCTGGAGCGGGCCAACCCTGGCGGCAGCATCAAAGACCGTATTGCCCTGAGCATGATTGAGCAGGCTGAACAGGACGGTATCCTCACCCCTGACAGCCTCATTGTAGAGCCTACTTCTGGTAACACTGGCGTAGGGCTGGCCATGGTAGCCGCCGTAAAAGGCTACAAGCTGACGCTAGTAATGCCCGAAAGCATGAGCATCGAACGCCGTCGTCTTATGGCGGCCTACGGCGCTAATCTGGAGCTTACGCCCCGCGAAAAAGGTATGAAGGGTGCCATCGAGAAAGCGCACGAACTCGTGCGTGATACCCCAGGTGCCTGGATGCCAATGCAGTTTAGCAACCCTGCCAATATCCGAGTGCACGCTGAAACAACGGCCCAGGAAATTCTACGTGATGTGCCAGAGGGTTTCGATTTTCATATTACCGGAGTAGGTACCGGTGGTCATATCACAGCCGTGACGGAAGTGCTCAAGCCCTTGTTTCCGAACATGAAGACCTTTGCTGTAGAGCCGGAACTGTCGCCGGTTATCAGTGGTGGTGCTCCTGGCCCGCACCCTATCCAAGGTATTGGGGCTGGTTTTATCCCCGAAAACTTGCACACCGACATTCTGGATGGCACCATCCAAGTAAGCCAACAGGAAGCATTTGATATGGCCCGCCGTGCCGCCCGCGAAGAAGGAATCTTTATGGGCGTATCATCGGGAGCTTCACTAGCGGCCGTGGCCAAGAAACTAGGGGAGGTACCGCAAGGGGGCCGGGTTCTTACCTTCTGCTACGACACCGGCGAGCGGTATCTGTCAGTAGAAGGTTTGTTCGTGTAAGCAGCCCATTAGGATGGGTAATTAAAAGCCCTCCTCACGCAAAGTGAGGAGGGCTTTTTTACGTTTTAGACTAGAAATAAAAAAAGCCTAACCGTGAGGTTAGGCTTTCAAAAAGAGTGGAGAATATCGGAGTCGAACCGATGACCTCTTGCATGCCATGCAAGCGCTCTAGCCAGCTGAGCTAATCCCCCTCTTGTAAACTCCATTCGCCAGTTGCGTTTGGTGTGACAAAAGTACTACGCGTTTTGGAATCTGCAAGAGATGCGCTCAAAAAAACGCAAAAAATATATAGACCAGGCTATAAAAAAAGTGGGTTAGCGCTAGCGCTAACCCACTTTTAAAAACATAAACGGTTGGCTTAGTTAAAGATATACCGAACGCCAACCTGCGCTTGCCAGCGCGAGCTGATGGTCGTCACGTTGTCACGGAACGTTCTTGCCTGCGGAACGCCGGGGGTAACCGTAGTAGTACCGTTAACTGTGGTAGCTGATGGGTTCGTCTGATAAGGGAACTGGAATACTGGTTGGTTATTTGTGCTGTAACCAACGAAGCTTACTGGGTTGTTGCGGTTGGTAGCCCGTAGCGTACCCCAATCACTGTTCAGTAGGTTGCCCACGTTGAAGATGTCAAAGCTCAGCTGCAGAGTATGACGGTTTTTATCATTGATAAAGATGTCCTGGAGCAGTTTAGCATCAACCTGGTGCAGCCACGGAAATTCAGCGCCGTTGCGTTCAGCATATTCACCGCGGTGGTCGCTCAAATACTTGTCTTGGTTGATATAAGCATTGAGGTCGTTCCACTGCTGAGCAGCCGAATACACACCACCACCCTGCGCTGCCGTCAGCGTGACGTCACGTAAGAGAATGTCGTTTTGGTCACGGGGGATGTACATCAGGTCGTTAGACGTCTGACCATCGCCGTTCATATCGCCGTTGTACACATAGCTGAAGCGACTGGCAGGGGCTCCAGTGTAGAATAGCGAGAGCGTGGTGCCTAGGTGGCCGAGGTACTCACGGCGGTAAGAAGCAACTGCTACAATGCGGTGACGCTGGAAGAACTGGGAGTAACCCAGCACGTTCGCGTTAGGGTCACCAGACACTTGACGGTCACGCCACTGTGACTGGGCAATTGAGCCGCCATCGTTTACTGAGCGAGCGTCCGTGTAAGTGTACGCCACGCTAGAGTAGAAGCCATTGCTGAAAGACTTCTGCAACTGGCCCGTAACGGCGTAAGAGTAGCCCTTGTTGGTATTGCGCAGGACAATAGCATCCGAAATGTTCGGGCGAGCTACTGTGTTACCCCCCTGGTTGGCCGGAACAGAGCCGTAAATACGGTTATTGGCAATCAACGAAGCCGGCGTTCCGCTAGGTACGCTGGCGGCGTAGTATCCCTGATACAGGGTGCCGGGCGTATAGAAGATTGGGCGGTTATCAGGGCCATTAGCGGTTCTAAAAGGAGCCGACTCAGAGCCTGGTAGGTTGATATTCTGTAGGTATACGGCGTTCAGGTCGCGGGTATAAAAAGCTTCCAGGGTACCAACAATGCCACCGGGCAATTGCTGGTCGATGGCCAGGTTCGTACGCCACACTTGTGGGAATTTAAAATCCCGGTCTGTTACCGCGAGGTTGTAAGCTACGTTAGCCGCTGCTGGGCCCGCCACTGGACCTCCTGAGCCAGGAACGTAGTACGTCGTGTTCGGATTAAACCGGTTGTAGGCTGCGTTAGCACCAGTAAAGTTGGTAATAGACTGAGAGCCAAACAGTACACCGTTGTTACTGGCCTGGTTAGAAATCCACACGAACGGAACACGGCCGGTGAAAATGCCCGTACCACCACGCACCTGCGTAGTTTTATCGTTTTTCACATCCCAGTTGAAGCCGATGCGGGGCGAGAACAGAACCTGGCGCTTTGGCAAACGACCGGTATTAATAGTCTCGCCGTCGCGGAAGGTCAGCCCTGGGTACGTAGTGCCAGTTGCTGGGTCTGTACCACCCGATACAGCGTAGTTCTGCGCTACATCTGACGTGATGATGGGTAAGTCGGCGCGCAGACCTGCGGTGATGCGCAGATTAGTAACAGGCGTATATTCATCCTGTACATACACACCTAGCTGAGCAGCTTGAATGCGCGCGTAGGGAAACTCGTTATTCGCATTGGCTCCGTATTGAATACCGAACTGCGAAGGGTTTGATCGGGCCGCATTAGCAGCTAATGGCGTCAGCGTTTGACCAGCACGGTCGTAGCTGTACCCAACGTTGCTGTAGAAGTCCTCGAGAGAGTTGAAACGGTAAAAGCTGTTGTAGTTGGGGGCAAAACCGTTTTTGAAGCGGTAGTATTCATTATAAGTGCCCACCGTTACGTTATGCTTACCCAGGAAGGCGGTGAAGTTGTCGCCGATCTGATAAACATCTGTATTCAGGAGGTTGCCAGCCGTGAAGGGCTCGTAACCAAACGACGTAAGAGTTGCGTTAGGAGCCTGGGTTCCAGTTTGGCCTTGCAAGCCCACACCATTGCCAATCTCTACGAAGGGAAACAGCGAGGAGAAAGGGGTGCGGTAGTCACGGAAAGCGGTGTAGCCGGCCGTTAAGTTGTTGGAATACCGAGTCCCGAACGTGCTGTTCAATTCAGCAATGATGGAGTTCAGGTTGTTATTGATAGTATAGTAAGCGGACTGATACGGCAGGCCAAATTGGTTACCCGAACGACCAAGAGTTGTGTTAATAGCTCCGCTACCGCTTGGGGGAATATCAGCGTACGACTTTAGGTAGTTATACTTGATATTGAAGCGGTGATTGGCACTAATGTTCCAGTCAATCTTCGCCGTGAGCTTGTCGCTATTCTGGCGCTGACTGTAGCCCTGGTAGGGTCCGGTGCTGTAATTATACTGGCTCTGTAGGAAATCACTCAGGGTATTGAGAATGGGCTCGCTTGCTTGCGAAACACTCGTGCTATTAGCTGGCCGGTCACCACGACTAGCTACGAAGTTACCAGCAGGCGGGTCAGTCCGACGCTCCCGCTCCCCGTTTAGAAAGAAGAAGACCTTGTCCTTAATGATTGGGCCACCTACGCGGAAGCCGTAGTTTTGCAGGCGGAAGTCCGTAATTGGAACTTCCTGGTCGCCCACTTTCCGACCAAGGAATAACTTTCGCTGGTTACGGTTAAAGAAGTAAAGTGAGCCAGTTACTTTATTGGAACCCGAACGAGTTACGGCGTTGATGCCGGCCCCCGTGAATGAGCCTTGGCGCACATCATATGGCGCCAAGTTTACCTGGATTTGCTCAATAGCATCAACCGAAATAGGCTGGGCATTGGTCTGTCCACCAACCGTACCCGACAAGCCGAAAGCGTTGTTGAATACTGCACCGTCAATGGTAACGTTGTTGAACGAGCCGCTACGGCCACCAAAGCTATTGGTAGGGCCGGCTTGGGGTGTAAGACGAGTGAAGTCCGTAAATGAGCGGTTTAGAGTTGGAAGACGCTCAATTTGCTCACGCTGAATGGTCGTTGCTGCCCCCGTCCGACCTGCGTTAATAACTGGGTCTTGACGGCCCGTTACTACTACTTCATTCAACTGCTGGGTGGCCTCACTCAAATTAATATCTAAGCGCTGATTTTGGCCTAGCGTCAGGAAGATATTATCCCGTAGGGCATCCGTATACCCAATGAAGGTTACACGAATGGTGTACGGACCACCTACGCGCATGTTCTGGATGTTGAAGCGACCTTCCGAGTTGGTTGGCGCTACGTATTGCGTGTTCGTAGGTGTGTGCACAGCAATAACCGTAGCACCCGGTAGCCCGGCCCCGTCCTTGTCGGTAATGATACCGTTCATGGCCGATGTAGTGGTACCCTGACCCCAACTAAGGTGCGCCGACAATAGCGCCAAGGGCAGGAGTGCTACATGTGAGTAATTGTGGTGTCTCATGAAAAAGGGGGATTGGTGAAAAACCGGGGGCAAAAGTACTTGGTGAGGTTGCTGTTGGTGTGTTATTAAAATGTTATTAAAACTAAGTTAGAAGTGGATTCGATAAATACCGTCATCAGAATGATCCACCAAAGAGAATTATAGTGAAAAAAATATGGTGTTTAGCTATTGATTGTTAGCAAGATAGATTGGAAAAGGCATAAAAAAAGGCCGGAGAAATTTCTCCGGCCTTTCAGCAATCCAATTAAAGTTGCCCTAGTTGTGCTGCACCACTGAGATGCCTAGAGGTGTAGCGTTGTTACCGGCAATGCCGCGCACATAAAGTGTGTAGCTCTTGCCTTTTGCAAATGTAATAACCTGCTGTGTGCCAACTAGGGGCGTGGTGACAGCACTACGCACATCCAGTGTGTAGGTAGCAGCCGGAACCTCCGTGAAATTCGCAAACGTGACTAGCGAAGCACCGGTACCCGTAGTCAGACCACGGTAGGCCCGAGTAGGAGCTGCCGAGAACAGCGAAGCCTGCGTTATAGAGTTAAAGATGCCGTAGGTGCCAGAAGACGATAGATTGACGAATCGGATCCGGGCATTGTCTGCATTAGCTGGTGCTGCAAGCGAAGTCGTCAGCGTCAGCGTCCGAATGCCACCTACATCAGTTCCTGCTGCCGCACGCGTGGGAGCATCGGTGATGAAAGTAAGGTAGTTTGTGCCACCTGAAAAAGAAGTGCGGCTTGCGGGCACAATCGTCGTACCGCTAGCAGTTTTGATGTTAGTTGGCTCGCTAAACTCGAATAGACGCAGGCCAGCGTTTACGGCGGTAGCGTTGGTAGCCGAGAGATACGGTAATGCAGTACCGAAGGCAGCGTTGTCAACCGTTACAGTAGTACCCGTAGCACCGGGAGAAGCATTTACTACTGTTACCTGCGCCTGACCTACTGTAGAAGTGGTAACTGGGCTCGGCGTAGCGTAATCTGGGTCATCACAACCAACCAAGGCGCTAGCTACCGAAGTAGCCAGCGTTAGTTTGGTGAAAAACGAAGCAAAAGAGAATTTCATGAATGAAGGCGTTTAGCTAAACCTACTGACTGATTAGAACAGGTAACGAACACCAAATTGTGCCTGCCAACGAGAGCTCAACTGGCTAATTTGGTAGGCTACCGTAGGTGTGGTGCTAGCGTAGCTGAAGGTAGGACGGCCAGTAGTGCCATTCTCCAAGCCCTGGTAACGCAGCAGACCATAGTTGCCGTTCGATACGGAGTAGTCGCGGCCCCAATCCTTGTTCAATAGGTTGCCGAAGTTGGTTACGTCAACTGACAACTGAATGGTGTGGGTTTTATCACCCACCTTGGTGTAGAAGTCCTGTAGCAAACGTACGTCGATACGGTGCTGCCAAGGGGTACGGGCACCGTTACGGGCGGCGTACTCACCACGGTGCTTGCTCAGGTACTCATCGTTCTCGATGAACGTATTCAGCTGGTTCCAGATCTGGTCAACCGTACGGGTATCCGAAACGCCATCCGTTACCAACACAATCTCGTTTTGGCTGCGGGGGATGTAAATCAGGTCGTTTGAGTTGCTGGTGAAGCTACCGCCGTCATTGTTGATGTCAGCTCCGTAGTAGCTGTACGAGAAGGGCGAGCCCGACTGGCCGTTATAGAAGGCAGAGATAGTCGTGGCAAAGTGGTTCGCGTACTCCTTGCGGTACGAGAACGAACCTAGTACGCGGTGACGTAGGTCAAAGCTCGAGTAGGAGAGAGGCAGGTTGTTAGGACCAGAAACGTGGGGGTTGAATTCCCAGATCGAAACAGCCGTAGAGCTAGTGCCCGAGTACACGTCACGCGACTGGCCGTAGGTATAGGCCGAAGTAGCGAAGAAGTTCTGGTTCAACTGCTTCTTCAGTTCACCCGTGATGCTATACTGGTAGCCTTTGCTGGTGTTAGTCAGCATAATCACGTTGTTGAAGTCGCGGCTGTTGCGGTAGCGGGCAGTGCCGCTTGGGTACACCGGACGACCATCACCTTGCAATACACCGGTGGGGTTTACCAAGTTGATATCTACTGGCAGCACGTCGTTGAGCGTCTTAGAGTAGATACCTTCAACCGTGGCTACAATGCCGAGGGGCAGACGGTAGTCTACAGCAAAGTTCGTACGGATGAGCTGTGGGTTACGGAAGTCTTTGGCTGTAACAGCAATGCTGCCTTTTGCAGCCGTTGCGGGCGTGCTGCTAACCTGGTCGCGAACCGTAGCGTAGTTGCTACCTAAGCCTAGACCGGCTGCAGGACGGACAGTGCTGTTGTTCGTATCGTAGGTAGCGAAATCGACACCCGTGTTGCCGTACTGGTTGGAAATCCACACGTAGGCGGGGCGGCCCGTGAAGATACCTACACCACCACGTACTTGGAAGGTTTGATTCTTACGCACATCCCAGTTGAAACCGATACGAGGCGAGAATTGCAGACGTGACTTAGGCAGTCGGTCGGTCTTCACATCGTAAGCGTCGCCAGTAGCTGTAGCCATGGCGAACGTAGAGTCTACACGGGGATTGTACGAAGGCTTGTCGAAGTACACGGGCAGGTCTACGCGCAGGCCGGTAGTGAAGCGGAAGTTGTCCGTCACGTTGTATTCATCCTGAGCGTACAGGCCGAACTGAGCCGCACCAAATTTCGCCGTAGGCTTACCGCCGGGCAGGGCAAAGTTTTGACGGTAGCGGAAGCCCTGGTTAGTTATTGTGCCGTTGACAAAATCATTAATGCTTGGGAAGTTATAACGGCCCTGGGTGCTCTGTACAAACAAGTTGTCGAAACGGAAGATTTCGTTGTTGGTACCGAAGGTCAGGACGTGCTTACCCGCGAAGATGTTGAAGTTGTCGTTGATTTCCAGGATATCCTGGTCAAGGCGGTTCGCTACTGAGCTGAATTCCGAGCCAGCAAATATTGTCCCGTTGTTGGAAGTAATCTCAATTGAGGGAAATAGCTCTCCTACTGGCGTACGGCTGTCGCGGATGGTGGAGTAACCTACCAACAGGTTATTGGCATAGCGGTTACCAAAGCGGCTTTTCAGTTCGAGAACTGTCGCGTTGGTTTTGCTTAGGAACTGGTACGCGTTGTTGCCGAAACGGAAGTTGGTCAGGCTGCGGCTGATGTTATCGTCCGAAGCGTCTACGAAGTTGTGGCGCAGCGTAAGCTGGTGGTTCTGGTTGATGTTCCAGTCCAAACGAGCAAAGGCTTTGTTAGAACGGGTCTCGGCGTTGATTTCACCAAATGCACCAGCATCGTAGCCATACTCAGCTAGCTTGTTGGAAATACGCTGCAGGTCTTCCGTGCTAACAAAACGCACCAGGTTTGATGCGCCCGTGTTGCCACTGATTTCAGCGCTGCTACCCGTTTGGAACAGCAAAGGAGCCGTACGGCGGGTAATTTCGCCGTTTACAAAGAAGAACAGCTTGTCCTTAATGATTGGACCACCCAGGCGGAAACCAGCCTGGTAGTCGTTGAACTTGTCGAGCTTGGTACGCTCGCCCGCCGCGTTTGGCGTGGGGCTCTTACCAGCCGTGTTCTGGTTACGACCGAAGGCAAAAACGGACCCCGAGAAGTCGTTGGTACCCGAGCGGGTAATAGCGTTTACGCCACCACCGCTGAAGCGGCCCTGCCGCACGTCGTAGGGAGAAATTACAACCTGGAATTCCTGGATAGCGTCCAGTGAAATTGGGTTGGCTCCTGCCTGTCCACCAGGAGTACCGGTGCTACCTAGGCCGAACAAGTCGTTGTTCGAGGCACCGTCAATTTGAATGTTGTTGAAGCGGCTGTTACGGCCTCCCAGCGAGTTGCCATTGGCTTGGGGAGTCAGACGCGTAAAGTCGTTGAACGAGCGGTTGATGGTAGGCAAACGCTCAATTTGCTCGCGCTGCACGTTGGTAGCAGCACCGTTGCGCTCCGAGTTTAGCGTTGGGTCTTGGCGGCCACGTACTACTACCTCCGTCAGCTGTTGCGTAGCGTTGCTAAGGTTGATGTCGAGCTTTTGGTTCTGACCCAGAGTAAGGAAGATGTTCTCCCGTACCGCATCCTGATACCCAATGAACGTTACGCGGACCGTGTACGGACCACCTACGCGCATGTTCTGGATGTTGAAGCGACCTTCCGAGTTGGTTGGCGCTACGTATTGCGTGTTCGTGGGCGTGTGCACTACAATAACCGTAGCACCCGGTAGCCCGGCCCCGTCCTTGTCGGTGATAACACCGTTCATGGCCGAGGTAGTAGTACCCTGTGCCCAGCTTACATGCGCCGACAAAATTGCCAAAGGCAGCAAGGCCACATGGGCGTAAAGGTTTTGTCTCATAGAATGAGTAAGGTTGATGAAAAAAGGTGCTCTTGAAAGTTTAAAAAGCGGCGCAAAACTGCCGTGTTGACAACCGCATCACATTACTTCAGTGTTACTAGAGAAACTTTGCCTTTGAGGTCTTTTCGGCGCAAAGGTAAGAGGGAATTTCACAATCTTGGTCTTACTGCCTTAATGAATCTGCTTAGATAATAATCAGACTCCAACGCATTTTCTACTACACCTAAAGAACTGGAAGAGTGGATAAACTGTACACTCTCGTTGGACGCTTCCGTTATTAAACCCACATGCGTTATGGTATTGCTACCAGGTGAAGCACCGAAAAATACTAAATCGCCCGGCCGTAAATTCTGCGGTTTTACTGGGTCGCCCCATGCCGCCTGCTCGTTGCTAGAACGGGGAATAGTAACGTTGATAGCTGCAAATGACATGAAGAGTAGCCCAGAACAGTCCATGCCTAGCCGGTTAGTGCCACCAAACCTGTAGGGCGTTCCTTCGTATGACCGTGCCGTTTCAATCACGGAAACCACATTGCGCGGAACATTGGCTGGAAAGGGGTGGCGTACTGCCGGGCGTTTGACCGTTACCTTGCTTTTGCCAGCAGGAGTAGCCACTTTGGTTTTGGATTTGCTCACGGGTGCGCCGCCCCGGCGCCGCTCAGCTGCCTTGATACGAGCCATATCCCGGGCCGAGTGGTATCGGCCATTCCGATAGTTTACTTTCTTGGTGCCACTGCATGAAGCTAGCCAGCCTACACACAGTAGTAACAGCATCGACAACCAGCAGCGCCACTGCCCTGAATGCCGTACCTTCGTAACGTCGTGTTCCCGCATCGGGGCAAAGATACGTGAAGTGCTCATTTCGCTCCTCTATATATGGAATATCAAGTTTTGACCCCCACTCTCGTCACCGCTTTTGAGGCCATTGTGGGGCCGGCTCATGTGCTAACCGCGCAAACCGTTGAAGCCGATGTGTACACTGACTATGGTCGCGACCATACCGAGGACTTCCACTTCGCTCCCGACGTGGTTGTGCGCCCCGCTAACGCCGAGGAGGTAAGTCAGATTGTTCGCCTCTGCTACGAACATCATATTCCCGTTACGCCTCGCGGTGCGGGTACCGGCTTATCGGGGGGGGCGCTACCCATCCATCATGGGGTAGTGCTCAGCACTGAGCGCCTCAACAAAATCATTGAAATAGATGAGCGCAATCTGCAGGCAACTGTGGAGCCGGGCGTAGTAACGGAAGTATTTCAAAATGCTGTTAAGGAAGTCGGGCTATTCTACCCTCCAGACCCAGCCAGCAAAGGAAGCTGCTTTTTAGGGGGCAACTTGAGTGAGAGCAGCGGTGGCCCCAAAGCGGTAAAATACGGCGTAACGAAAGACTACGTGCTTAATATGCAGGTAGTGCTGCCTACCGGCGATATTATCTGGACCGGGGCGAACACGCTCAAAAATGCCACGGGTTATAACCTTACCCAGCTCATGGTCGGCTCGGAGGGTACATTGGGTATCATAACTCGCATTGTCTTTAAGCTCCTGCCTTACCCGCAGCAAAACTTACTGCTGCTAGCTCCTTTCCGCAAAGAGACGGAGGCTGCCGCTGCCGTATCTGCTATTTTCCGGGCTGGTATTGTGCCCTCCGGGCTGGAATTTATGGAGCGGGAAGCCATTGAGTGGTCGTCGCGCTACCTTAACATTCCGCTAAGCTTACCCGAAGATATCCGGGCCCACTTGCTGATCGAGCTCGACGGCCAAGACCTCGACCAGCTTTATAAGGAGGCCGAAGCTGTGTATGGAGTGTTGGAGAACTACGACGTAGATGAGATTCTGCTAGCCGATACAGCTGGGCAAAAAGACGACTTGTGGCGCATCCGTCGCAACATTGGTAATGCAGTGCGCTACAATTCGGTGTATAAAGAAGAGGATACGGTAGTGCCTCGCGCCGAATTGGCTACTCTGTTGCAGGGAGTAAAGGAGATAGGACAACGCTATGGATTCAACTCCGTGTGTTACGGGCACGCTGGCGACGGAAACCTGCACGTCAACATTATCCGGGGTGATT
This sequence comes from Hymenobacter mucosus, assembly GCF_900188255.1. Taxonomy (GTDB): domain Bacteria; phylum Bacteroidota; class Bacteroidia; order Cytophagales; family Hymenobacteraceae; genus Hymenobacter; species Hymenobacter mucosus. The sequence goes on from NZ_FZNS01000005.1 coordinate 239,146, forward strand.
TGGATGACGAAATGTGGAACCATGGTCTGCAAGAACCCATCAAGGAACTGTTCCGACTTTGCGTACGCCTCGGTGGTACTATTTCCGGTGAGCATGGAATTGGCTTGGTGCAGAAGCCGTACATCGGTATTGCACTGGGAGAGCCGCAACTCAACTTGATGCGTGGAATCAAACAGGTATTTGACCCCCGCGGTATCATGAATCCTGGTAAGATCTTCTAGTCAGAATACCGACTAGGTAAATGGTGTAAAACCGCTAGCTGCTTACGGCAAACAAAAAAGCCTCGTATTCAACGAGGCTTTTTTGTTTAGCAAGAGAACTGGCAGACTACTGCTGTTCGCCTTTTAGTTTGTCTTCGCCGCCGTAAGGGGCACCGGCAGTAATATCGCCCTGTAGGCCGCCCTGTGAAATACCTGGAGCGCTATCGGGTTGCTGAGAGGTAGTAGTGTTACCATCCCCCGACAGTTGGGAGCCGGTTGCTGGCTGGCCGTTGCCGGTTATAATGGTGGTTTTCTCACCAACCGGCCCGGCTATTTCAGCCACTTTCTGGACGTATTGACGTTTGGCGTCGTCTTCGCTAACGCCTTTGAAACGGCTCCACGAATCCCATTGTGCCTGCGACATTCCCTGGGGGCCGCTTGGGTTATCAGGGGTATCATCGCCTACTTCGTCACCACTAGTATCATGGTCACCCTCAGTGGCTTGTTTATAGAGGCCGTACAATTCGGTCATATGGGCAGCAGCTTTGTCGCCGGGCAGTGCGTCCACGCGCGATACAGCGGCTTCAAACTCTCGTTGCAGGCTAAGCTGGTCTTGCAAATTCATAGAGGTGGCGGGCTAGAAGGGAAATTTTACTGGGTGTACTAACGTGGCACGGCTTTGGTTGCGAGCCGCGGCCGGAGTTTTTCAGAACTCAAGTCCTGATAGTTCGTACTTTTGCCCGCCCTATGTGTGGAATTACTGGAATATTCGCCTTTACTGAAGCGGGCCGTAGCTCGCTGGCCTCCTTACGAGCCTCAACTGACGCCATCTCCAGCCGGGGGCCCGATTCGCAGGGCCATTTCGTCTATGATCGGTGCGGGTTAGGCTTTCGTCGTTTGGCCATCCTCGACCTCACCGCCGATGGCAACCAGCCCATGACGGATGAATCGGGACGCTATACTATTGTATTCAACGGCGAGATTTTCAACTTCAAGGAGTTGCGCCAGAAGTTGATCAGCAAAGGTCACCGCTTCCACTCCCAAACGGATACGGAGGTAGTACTACAGCTATATATTTCGGAAGGACGCAACTTTCTTAAGAAGCTGAACGGTTTCTTCGACTTTGCCATTTATGACAAAGAAGAAGATTCTATGTTCTTGGCCCGCGACCGGATGGGGGAAAAGCCCTTACTCATCTACCGCGACGAGGACAAGTTGATGTTTGCTTCTGAAATGAAGTCGTTGCTGGCCCTCGGGATTCCGCGCAAATTAGATTATGTGTCGTTGAGCCACTACTTGCAGCTCAACTACATTCCAGGTCCAGCCACTATTTTTCGGGGAGTAAAGAAGCTGTTGCCCGGCCACTACTTGTACATGAAAGGCAAGAAAGTGGTGCGTAAACGCTGGTATAAAATTCCTTACGATCCCAAAAAGGTTGATAAGATCAAGCTCAGCTACGAGGAGCAGCAGAAGAAGCTCGTTGATTTGCTCGACGACGCTACAGCCCGCCGTTTGGTAGCCGACGTACCCCTGGGTGCTTTTCTCAGTGGCGGTATCGACTCTAGCGTTATTGTTGCTTTGGCTTCGCGCCATACCCAGCATCTGAATACGTTCAGCATTGGTTACCGCGACGAGCCTTTCTTCGACGAAACGAAGTATGCTAAGCTGGTTGCAGACCGCTACAAAACCAACCACACCGTTTTTTCGCTTACGAATCAGGACCTCTACGACCACATCTTTGATGTCCTGAACTATATCGACGAGCCGTTTGCCGATTCCTCCGCGTTGGCTGTATACATCCTCAGCAAGCGCACGCGCGAGAAAGTAACCGTTGCGCTGTCTGGCGATGGTGCTGACGAACTATTTGGGGGCTACAATAAGCACATGGGCGAGTTCCAGGTGCGGCAAGGCGGTTTCAAGGCTGAAGCAGTAACTGGCCTGAACTTACTTTGGGATGTGCTGCCCAAGTCGCGCAACTCCTTCTTCGGCAACAAAGTCCGGCAGTTTCAGCGCTTCTCTCGCGGTATGCTTAGCGGCCCCAAAGACCGGTATTGGGATTGGGCTTCTTTCGCTTCGGAAAAGGATGCGCGAACTTTGTTGAGCCCGGCTGCTCGCCGCAAAGTAGGTAAAAAGCTGGCCGACAAGCGTCGTAAAGACATTCTGGAAGATTTGCACGCCGATGGCGACCTGAACGAGGTGTTGCTCACGGATACCAAATTGGTGCTGCCTTATGACATGCTCACCAAGGTAGACCTGATGAGCATGGCTAACTCCCTGGAGGTACGCCCCCCTTTCCTCGATCCTAACGTGGTACGCTTTGCCTTTTCACTGCCCGTCGAAAGCAAAATCGACGCGAACATGAAAAAGAAAATCGTGCAGGATGCCTTCCGGCCAATGCTCCCTGAGGAACTGTATAAACGTCCGAAGCACGGATTTGAAGTTCCGCTGTTGAAGTGGTTCCGTGGCGAGCTACGCCCCCTAATTGAGGATGATTTGCTTTCTGATGCTTTTGTTGAAGCCCAAGGGGTATTTGATGTAGCGGCTATTCAGGCGCTGAAAACCCAGCTTTTTTCGCGTAGTCCTGGCGATGTACACGCTCGCATCTGGGCACTGATTGTCTTTCAATGGTGGTGGAAAAAATGGATGATGGCCTAAGCTCAGCCGTGTTCATCATGGCAAAGGCATAGTAGATTCTTTCCTGTATTGAAATAACTTGCCGGCCGATTCCAACTTCCATATCCGTTTGATGAGCTCTATAGGCCCGCCGCGTAAGCTTTCTATCGTTATTCCAGCCTATAACGAGGGTGCTACTATTCACTTGATTTTAAATCAGGTGAAGGCAGTAAAGCTTTTAGCAGATATTGAAAAAGAAGTCATTATTGTAAACGACTGCTCACAGGATAACACGGAAGAAGCGGTGCAGCACTATATGGCTGCAAACCCGGATCTTCCTATTAAATATCGGAAACATACTGTAAACCAAGGAAAAGGCGCAGCACTACACACTGGTATTCGAGAAGCAACTGGTGACTATATTGTCATCCAGGATGCTGACCTTGAATATGATCCGGAAGAATACAACGTCCTATTGCGTCCAGTACTCCGTGGCATGGCCGATGTCGTGTATGGTTCGCGCTTTATGGGTGGAAAACCCCACAGAATCCTGTTCTTTTGGCACAGCATCGGTAACCACTGGCTGACAATGCTGTCAAATGCCTTTTCCAATCTTAACCTGACGGATATGGAAACGTGCTATAAACTTTTTCGTCGGGATTTAGTACAGGGGTTGCATTTAGAGGAAAAGCGCTTTGGCTTTGAACCCGAAGTAACCCTTAAAATCGCGCGTATTCCTAATGTTCGTATTTATGAGGTAGGAATTAGCTACTACGGCCGCACATACGCAGAAGGCAAAAAAATCGGCTGGCGCGACGGCTTCAGGGCTATTTACTGCATCATTAAATATGGCCTTTTCACTTAACCGCAGGGTATTTGAAACACCTTTTCATCAGTAACACCATACTCTTTCTCTCCATATGAAAATTGCAGTAGTAGGTACCGGGTACGTGGGCCTTGTAACAGGCACTTGCTTTGCCGAGGTAGGCATTGATGTCACTTGTATCGACATCGACCAGAAAAAAATTGACAACCTCCACAAGGGCATCCTACCCATTTATGAGCCGGGCTTGGAGGAAATGGTATCACGCAACGTGGCTGCCAACCGTCTGCACTTCTCTACCAACATTGCGGAAGCCATTCAGGGCTGCGATGTTGCATTCATTGCAGTGGGCACGCCTCCCGGCGAAGATGGGTCTGCTGACCTGAAGTACGTGCTGGCAGTGGCGCGTAGCATCGGCGAAAACATCAATAACTATTGTGTTATTGTTACGAAAAGCACGGTTCCCGTTGGTACTGCTGCTAAGGTGCACAAGGAAATTGCGGACGCTTTGGCTAAGCGCAGCGCCGACATCGAATTTGATGTTGCTTCTAACCCCGAGTTCCTGAAAGAGGGTGCTGCCATCGATGACTTCCTCAAGCCTGACCGTATTGTGGTAGGCATCTCTTCGGAGCGTGCTGAAGAGGTAATGAGCCGCCTCTACAAGCCATTCCTGCTCAATGGTCACCCCATCATCTTCATGGACATTCCTTCGGCCGAGATGACGAAGTACGCAGCCAACTCTATGCTGGCTACCAAGATTTCGTTCATGAATGACATTGCCAACCTGTGCGAAATCATGGGTGCTGATGTAAACATGGTGCGTAAAGGCATTGGCTCCGATGCTCGTATCGGCACTAAGTTCATCTATCCTGGTATCGGTTACGGCGGCTCTTGCTTCCCCAAGGACGTGAAGGCCCTCATCAAAACGGCTTCTGAGAACGGCTACCAGATGCAGGTACTGCAGGCGGTAGAAGGAGTAAATGAGGCCCAGAAAGAGGTGCTGTTCAGCAAAGTGAAAAAACACTTCGGCAACGACCTCAAAGGTAAGAAGATGGCAATCTGGGGTCTGTCGTTCAAGCCCAAGACAGATGATATGCGCGAAGCTCCTTCGTTGGTTATCATTGAAAAACTGTTGGCTGAAGGTTGCACCGTATCGGCTTACGACCCAGTGGCAATGCCCGAGGCAAAGCACTCCCTTGGTGATAGCATCACCTATGCGAAAGACCAGTTCGATGCATTGGTAGATGCCGACGCTCTGCTAGTTGTAACCGAGTGGCCTGAGTTCCGCTCACCTTCCTTCGATGTAGTAGGCCGCTTGCTGAAGCAGAAAGTTATTTTCGACGGTCGTAACATCTACGACCCAGCCGAAATGAAAGAAGCCGGTTTTGCTTACCACTGCATTGGTATCCGGACGGCTCACCACGAGCCAGCATAGTTCTCGGTTACTACGCTAATAGCCGAAAAGGAGCTGCCCTACCAAGACTAGCTCCTCCATTCAAGAGATTCAACGTTTTACACTATGTCTGACAAAAAACGCGTCTTAATTACCGGCGGTGCGGGCTTTCTAGGCTCTCACCTCTGCGACCGGTTCCTGGCGGAGGGTTACCACGTCATCGCCATGGATAACCTGGTTACGGGTGATCTGAAGAACATCGAGCACTTGTTCGGTAAGGAGGACTTCGAGTTTCATCACCACGATGTATCGAAGTTTGTGTTTGTGCCCGGCAAGCTGGACTATATCCTGCACTTCGCCTCGCCAGCTTCTCCAATCGACTACCTCAAAATTCCAATCCAGACACTGAAGGTAGGCTCACTCGGTACGCACAACCTGTTGGGTCTGGCGCGCGTGAAAGGTGCTCGTATGCTGATTGCCAGCACTTCAGAGGTATACGGCGACCCCGAAATTCACCCCCAAGTAGAGGAGTACTTCGGTAACGTAAACCCCGTAGGTCCGCGCGGCTGCTACGATGAAGCCAAGCGTTTCCAGGAGGCTATTACCATGGCCTACCATAACCACCACGGTTTGGAAACCCGCATCATCCGCATCTTCAATACCTACGGCCCTCGTATGCGCCTCGATGACGGCCGCGTACTGCCAGCGTTCCTGTCGCAGGCGCTGCGCGGCGAGAACCTGACGGTGTTCGGTGATGGCATGCAGACGCGTTCTTTCTGCTACGTGGACGACCTCGTAGACGGTATCTACCGCCTGTTGCTGAGCGATTACCACCTGCCCGTGAACATCGGTAACCCCTCCGAAATCACGATCAAGGAGTTCGGTGAAGAAATTGCTCGTCTAACCGGCGTAGAGTTCAAGCCCGACTATCGTCCGCTACCCGAAAACGACCCCATGAAGCGTCGTCCGGATATCACCAAGGCGAAAGAAATCCTTGGCTGGGAGCCGAAAGTTGACCGCGCAGAAGGTCTACGTCGTACCCTGGAGTACTTTAAGGAGCACGTGAAGTAAAAGCCGCACATGTTCTGAGTGATGGAGAATCCTTGCCTGTTATCATACGGGCAAGGATTTTTCTTTTACTTCGTGGGCTACTTGTTCTGTTGCCTTACTTACTATGCCGCCTGATCCTGCCCTGAAACCCCATTTGATTACCTTCCCAACCACGGGAGAATCAGGAACTGGGTACATAGCCGTAGCAGAAGCAGGCGCTAGCATTCCATTTACCACGCAGCGCAGCTACTGGACATACTTTACGCCGGAAAGTATTGTGCGTGGCCGCCATGCGCATTACCGTACAGAGCAAGTGCTAGTAGCCGTAGCTGGTCGTATTGTAGTGCTCACGGAAATGCCAAATCAGGAGCTACAGACGTTTGTACTGGAAAAGCCTAACGTAGGCGTGTACATTCCGCCCTATTGCTGGCACACGATGCAGTATTCGCACAATGCGGTGCAACTCGTGTTGGCCTCCACGCTCTATGAGGAAGCGGACTACATTCGTGAATACGCGGAGTTTAAGCGGCTATGAACTCGCTAGCAACAGCTGTAGCAGCTCGCAGGGCGGTGCTGCCTTTCTACTCCCCGTATCATTTCATTTATCGTAAGTCGCTACCTAGCCCTACGGCTGGAGAGCAAGAAGAACAGCGTCTCCTACACTTTGGAGCGGCAGTTGATGAGCGGCGGTGGGATGATTCAGCTACTGCTACCAGCTTTCTATACCAAATACTTCGGTGGGATAGCCAGATAGCAGGGGTTCCTACGGTTAAGGTGCGTGCCATCCTGTTTGCTACTCCTGCCTTGTCCCTAGAAAGTGTAAGACGGTTTGTACGTGAGTTGGAGGCGCAAGGCATACGGTACGCTGTAATGGAAGTGCCCGTTGAGGATATTCGGGTCCTGCAAGGGTTGAATGAAGCCGCTTGGCAACTACTAGAAACCCGACTGCACTACGTGCACGATGCGTTAAATACTTTAGCTGAGGCGCGCTACCCAGTACGTGCTGCTACACGTGCGGAGCAGTCTACAATCGGGGAAGTTTCGCGCAACAATGCCAACCCCTACGATCGATTTCATGCAGATCCCTTTTTTACGAAGCAGCAAGCCGACACATTTTTAGCCGAATACGCGGCCGCAGCAGTTGCCGGCTATTGCAATGAAGTACTAGTACCAAATGACCCCGACGTGGTGCTAGATAGCTTTCTGGCCCTGAGTTACTTCGCCTCTTCCAGCACCTCAGGGCTAGACGTAGCTCGAGCCGTGTTAGCGGCGGTAGGACCCGCCAATAAAGGGTGGCATCGGAAGCTACTGAGTGAGGCGCTGTACCGTGCGAAAGACAACCATGCCAGCGTAATGCTGATGACAACGCAGGCTACTAACCGGGCCGCCGTGCACAATGCCGAGCAATTGGGGTTCCGATTAGGGACCGTTACGCATACCATCCGTTGGGCCACCTCAGGTGGGTAAAACCTTTTATTTCGCGCCATTTTCAGGCAAGGTGCGTGTGCTGCACCAGCCGTCATCCACTACCTTGTGCGCATGCCCAAGCTGTCCATTATCATTCCCTGTTATTTCAACGAAGCCAATATTCCGGTTACTACCGAAGCCCTGCTGCTCAATGAAGCTCGCTTTCCATCGGAAGTCACCTTCGAGTATGTGCTGGTAGATGATGGCTCCGGGGATGGGACAGTAGCCGCCTTGCGCGCCTTTCAAGAGCGCCAGCCGGGTAAGGTGCGGATAGTAGAACTAGCGGGCAACGTAGGTTCTTACAACGCTATTGTGGCAGGTATGGCTCATGCTACCGGCGACTGCAACGTCATTATCACCGCCGATATGCAAGACCCTCCTGAGCTAATGGTAGCCATGTATCAGTACTGGCAGCAGGGAATTAAACTCGTTATTGGCAATAGGCAGGACCGCCAGGAAGATGCCATTACGAAGCTATTGGCACGGGTATTTCACGGCTTGATGCGCCGCTTTGCCTTGCGAAACATTCCCCGCGGCGGGTTCGACTACGTGTTCTTCGACCGGCAGATACGCGAGCAGATTGTGCAGTTGCAGGAGCGCAACAGCAATGTCTTCTACTTGATGACGTGGCTGGGTCATGCTTATGTCAACATTCCCTATGTGCGCAGCCGCCGGGAGATAGGCCGCTCCCGCTGGACGCTCTCCAAGAAGGTTAAGCTGTTCCTGGATTCTTTTCTGTCCTTCTCGTTTTTTCCCATTCGAGCCATTTCGGCCGTGGGAATTAGCCTGGGAGTTATTGCCCTGCTCTACGGTTGCTATTTGGTATTGCTGCGCCTAAGTGGTGTGCAGGAGCCCGCCGGCTGGACCATGCTCATGGTCGTTCTGCTGTTCGTGTCCGCCTTTCAGATGATGGCCCTTGGTATCATTGGAGAGTACGTGTGGCGTAGTTTGGATGCCGCGCGCAATCGGCCATTATACGTAGTAAAGGAAGTACGCGAGCCTTCCAACTCATAAATCAAGTAGGGACGTTCATGCAAATTCCGTTTCTCTCGTTTGCCGGTCAGCACGACCCTATTCGGGAAGAAGTAGTAGCGGCTATGGCCCGAGTCTACGACAGCCATTGGTATGTACTAGGGGAGGAGGTAAGACGGTTTGAACAAGACTATGCCGCCTTCAACCAAGTAGGCCACTGCGTGGGGGTAGCAAACGGGCTGGATGCGCTCCACCTATGCTTGCGGGCCCTGAATGTGGGGCCTGGTGATGAGGTGCTAGTTCCCAGCAATACGTACATCGCCACCTGGCTGGCGGTGTCGTACGTAGGGGCTACCATCGTGCCCGTTGAGCCGCGTATCGATACCTATAACCTAGACCCAGATCGGCTAGAAGAAGCCATTACGGCCAGAACGAAGGCCATACTGCCAGTGCACTTATACGGGCAGGCTTGCCAGATGGACGCCATCATGCAAATTGCCCAACGCTACAACTTATGTGTAGTGGAGGACAATGCCCAGGCTCAAGGGGCAAGTTGCCAGGGCAGGCTTACGGGTAGCTTTGGGCAGGTAAACGCAGTAAGCTTTTACCCCGGCAAAAACCTGGGTGCCCTGGGGGATGCCGGGGCCGTAACAACGGATGATGCATTCCTGGCGGCGCAAATCAGAACCTTGCGAAACTACGGCTCCCAGCAGAAGTATCGGAATGAAGTGGTGGGGTACAACTCCCGCCTCGACGAGTTGCAGGCCGCTATTCTAGGGGTTAAGCTACCCTACTTAAACCACTGGACCCAGCAGCGGCAGCAGCTTGCAGCGTGGTATACCCAGCACCTAACCGGCATTCCAGAAATTGTATTACCACAAACGGCCACTGCCTGTACGCACGTGTATCATGTGTACGTGATTCGTACCCGGTACCGCGACGAGTTGCAGCAGTACTTAACGCAACACGGAATCGGTACGCTCATTCATTATCCAATTCCGGCCCACCTACAGCCTGCTTACAAACACCTGGAATTTCAGGCAGGGCAATTTCCAATTGCCGAAGAGCTAGCCCGTACTAGCGTAAGCCTTCCGCTGTGGCCGGGTCTGACGTTGGAACAGGTTGTTTTCGTGTGTGCGTGTATCAGGCGTTTTTTTGCTGCTGCGCGCTAAGGTGAGCTGCCGCCCGTAGCGGGCGTTGGCAGGTGTGGGCTTACTGTCTGTGGGCTTATTGTGTAACTGATAAGCTGATAATAGCTAGCTTTGCAAGGTAGATTGGAATAATGCTGCTCCTCTGACAAGGTGTGGTTGATAGGTAAACTTTATTCATGCTCCTGTGAAAGTTGTGATTCTTGCTGGTGGCCTAGGTACTCGTCTTTCCGAAGAAACGGTGCTCAAGCCCAAACCAATGGTAGAAATTGGTGATATGCCCATTCTCTGGCATATTATGAAAATCTATTCGGCACATGGCTTCAATGACTTCGTTATCTGCCTCGGTTATAAAGGCTACGTTATAAAGGAATACTTTGCCAACTACTTCCTGCACAAGTCAGACGTAACCATAAATCTGAAGGAGAACTCCTTGCAGGTGCACGACAGCTTCGCCGAGCCCTGGAATATTACCCTCGTAGATACCGGCATGGAAACCATGACGGGTGGGCGCATAAAGCGGGTAAAGCAGCACATCGGCAACGAAACCTTCTTTCTAACCTACGGCGACGGAGTTGCGGATGTAAATATTCGTGAGTCGTTGGAGCAGCACCAGCAGAGTGGCAAGCTGTGCACAGTTACGGCGGTGCAGCCCAGCGGCCGTTTTGGAGCACTCAACTTTGGTGAGCAAGATGCCGTGACTTCCTTTACGGAAAAGCCCAAGGGCGACGGTGCCTGGATTAACGGCGGATTCTTCGTGTGCGAGCCAGCCGTAATAGACTACATCGAAGACGACGCAACCATTTGGGAGCGGGAGCCGCTGGAGCGTATTGCCGCTGCCGGTCAGATGCAGGCCTACAAGCACCACGGCTTCTGGAAGCCCATGGATACCCTACGCGACAAAATAGAGCTGGAAAACGACTTGCGGAACGGAGTGGCAAAGTGGAAAACGTGGTAGGTATGGACCTGAAAGCAGTTTACCAGGGTAAAAAAGTGTTCCTGACCGGGCACACCGGCTTCAAAGGCGCTTGGCTATTACAGTGGCTACACATGCTGGGTGCTCAAGTAAAGGGCTATGCCCTGGCTCCCGAGCAAGAGGAAGACCTGTACAACCTGATTCAGGGCGACACGCTGTGCGAATCAGTCATTGCCGATTTGCGCGACCGGGAAAAGCTGGAAGCGGAAATTGTGGCGTTCCAGCCCGACTTTATATTTCACTTGGCAGCCCAGCCGCTCGTGCGCCTTTCTTACGAGATACCCGCCGACACCTTTGCCATTAATGCAATTGGTACGGCCTACGTACTGGATGCGGTGCGCCAGCTAGAGAAGCCCTGCACCATCGTTCTTATCACCACCGATAAGGTATACGAGAATAAAGAGTGGGTATATCCCTACCGTGAAACCGACCGGCTAGGTGGTTATGATCCGTACAGCGCCAGCAAGGCCTGCGCAGAGCTGGTTATCAACTCCTATGTGCAATCCTTCTTTAACCCAGCCGCATACGAGCAGCACCGGAAAGGTATTGCCGTTGGGCGCGCGGGCAATGTGATTGGCGGCGGCGACTGGGCCAAGGACCGTATTATTCCGGATATAGTGCGGGCTCTGCGAAACGACGTGCCTGTTACTGTTCGGAACCCGAAAGCTGTGCGGCCTTGGCAACATGTTCTTGAGCCAATAAGTGGCTATTTATTGCTAGGGGCTAAACTTGCAAATGAGCCTAAGCAATATGGAGGTGCTTGGAATTTTGGCCCTCAGGCAGAGGATAATAAAACTGTTGGAGAAGTAGTTGAAACAGCTATTGCGGTTTGGGGCAGTGGCAGTTATGAGTCTTCTATATTGGCTAATCAGCCACACGAAGCAGGGTTATTAAAACTTGATATCAGCAAGGCAACAAGCCAGTTACATTGGGTGCCAAAATATAAATCTGAGGAGGCTATACAAGAGACTATAAATTGGTATAAGATATTTTGTGCGGAAAGCTCACAAATATTGGAGTATACGATAAAAACGATACAACGGTATTCTACGATATGAAAATTTCTATAATAGGATCTAATTCACTTCTGGCTTCTTACATAATTGAACAATTATGTAAAGATGATGCCCATTACATTCGTCTTTTTGGTAAAGAAGCGCCAAGTAATAAAAAGGCAAACATAGCCTTTGAGTACTTTAGATATCCTGAGAATGGGTTTGATTTATCTTCTTTGCTTGACCAAGATGTTGTTATTTATTGTGCTGCTACAGGCGTTCAAGCGAATAAGGCTTTTGACGTTTCACTTATATATGAGATTAATGCCTTTTTACCGATAAGGATAATTAACTATTTATCTGAGAAGAAATTTTCTGGTAAATGGATAAGCTTTGGATCTTATTTTGAAATAGGTGACAATGAACATGTGCATGCGTTTAACGAAAGCGAAATAGTTAATAGCGAACGTAAAATACCAAATCATTATTGTTCATCTAAAAGGCTGTTGACTAAATTTATTAGCAATAGTTTATATTCAGTAAAAGCCTTTCATTTAATTCTACCAACAATATACGGTAATAAAGAAAATGACTCTCGTTTAATACCTTACATAGTTGAAGCCTTAAGTAAAGGAAAACCAGTACAACTAAGCAAAGGCTTACAGGTAAGGCAATACCTTCACTGCAAGGATGTTGTATCCTTGGTGCAACTGCTTGCTTCAAATGATTACCCGCAAAGTATTTATAACGTAGCGAATGAACCGCCTATCCAGATAGCAGAACTCATTCACTATATATATGCCCTGTTCAATGATAGTGCTAATAGCGCCCTAGGGACGCTTAGTACAAGAGATGAAGGCATGAAATACCTTGCTCTTAACACTGAGAAGGTTGGTAAGCATATTTCTCAGTGGAAACCCACCATTGGAATTAAAGAAGGAATAAAAGAATACTTGTAAATATGGGACTTTCTGAGAAAATACAGTTGATTGACAGACGTATTCTTGTTGATAGTAGAGGCTATTTTTTAAAAGTGCTGACTGGAACTGAGGAAGGGTTGCCTGCATACACAGGTGAGATTTACCTTACTTCAGCAAAACCAGGTGAAGCTAAAGGAGGCCATTATCATCCCAAAGCGAATGAGTGGTTTACTCTTATTCAAGGAGAGTGTGAGCTTAAACTTACAGATATTAAGACTGGCGAAAAGCTTGCGAAAACTTTGCACTCTTCCGAACCTTGTACAGTCTATATTCCTAACAATGTAGCGCATACATTCCTTAATACTAGTAATGCAAATGATTTTCTCCTATTAGCTTATACAGATCAGCTATATGACCCTATTGATACTATTCCATTCGCTCAATAATTGATAAATGCTGTAAAAACTGAAAAAACATTTATGCAATACAATGACACTACTCTTCTGACAATCATGATTCCGACTTATAATCGGAATCATAAAGTTTTGCTTTCAGTAGAAAGGTTAGTTTCTCAACTAAATAATAATGTTAAATTAATAATATTTGATAATTGCTCTGATATTGCGGTTAGTGAGACAATTGGTCATATAAAGCACGAAAATATTGAAGTAGTTAGGCATAGCAGTAATATAGGCATGTCTGCTAATTTTATTTCTTGCTTTGAAGCCTGCCAGACAGAATGGATGTGGTTATTGGGCGATGATGATCCGCCAGCGTTAGATGCTGTTGATAATATTATTTCTGATATATGCAGTTATAATGATTATTCATTTATTAATTACAAAAATCCTTATGCAATAAAAAGGCAAAGTAATTTTACAACCCAAGGACTTGAAGGCCTAATTGAAGGCATGGATGACTTTGGAAACATATTATTTATATCTGTTGGTTTGTATCATCTTAGTAAATTAAAGCCTAACAAAAGATTTGCTAACCAGCTATCATATTCTTTAGCGCCTCATCTAGTTTATCTTTTTACTGGGCTTCAAGAAGATGCTAAAGTTCTGTTCAGTAATAAGGTATTACATGATTTCTCTCTTAGAACTACTACTCCCGACGAGGATTGGTCTTGGCTATCATTAAGCTTAAGTATACCTGTTTTATATGAAATACCTTTAAATATAGGTCAAAAGGCGAAAGAAAAATTTGCTGAATTAGTGCTGACTCATGTGAAAAAACCAAGTCAAATTTATGGAATAATTGAGCAGCCAAACACTATTAATATGCCCTTGTATGAGAAAAGATATCTGTTAAGACAAATATATTTTAGATCTCTCCTGTACAAAGGATTTGATAGATATTTTTTATCGTGGTTATGGTGTGATTTAAAATTGAGAATAAAGTATGCTTTAAAAAAGCGTGATTCTACTTATAATATAGAGAGATATAAGAGAATATAATGTTTGTAGCATTTAATTATGTATGCTGTAAACACAGTCAATTTTTTGGCTCACAGAGGTGTTATAAATGAAGGTTTCAGTTGTAATACCTTGCTTTAACCATGGTCAATACATACAGGAAGCACTACAAAGTGTCGAATGCAATGTAGGTAACATCCCGTATGAAATAATCATAGTTGATGATGGCTCAACGGATGCCCATACCTTAATGGTGATGGATGTACTTGAGCAGGGTGGGTACACTGTTATACGTCAGACAAACCAGGGTTTGGCAGCTGCTAGGAATGTTGGTATCTCTTTGGCAAGAGGGAAGTACATTATTCCTTTGGATAGTGACAACAAGCTGCATAGTAACTATTTAACCAAAGCGGTACAGTTACTAGATGATAATCACGAGGTAGAAGTAGTGTATGGCAAACCCATGTTCTTTGGTGAAGAAACTGGATTAAGAGAGGTTGGAGAGTATGATTTTTTTAAAATCATTCAATGCAATTACATTGATGCTTGCGCTCTGTTCAGGCGTGAAGTTTGGCAGAAAGTAGGCGGATATGATGGAGCTATGCCAGCTATGGGAAATGAGGATTGGGAATTTTGGATTCATAGCTTTCTGCTCGGTACAAAATTCATGTACCTAAACGAAATATGCTTCTACTATCGAGTTTCACCTAACTCGATGTCTGTCTCAGTTACTAGGCCCGGCTTTGAGCAGAATAAAACATATATATATACAAAGCACGGCTCCGCTCTTATTAAAAGACTACTAGATGAGCTACACACTCTAGATTATATAAGGAAAAATAAATTTAGAACTGTAGCTAAAATTATACTAGGTGTTAATTTATAATACAAATTTGTCACTTTGTTTGCACGCACCTGATGCCTAAAGTCACTGTCATAGTTCCAAACTACAATCATGCACGGTATTTGCCTTTGCGCATTGAAAGCGTATTGCAGCAAACAGAGCAGGATATAGAGGTGTTGTTGCTCGATGACTGCTCACCCGATAACAGTAGAGAAATTCTTGAGCAGTATGCTGCAAAGGATTCTCGCATTACACTAGTGTATAACGAGCAGAACAGCGGTAGCACTTTTCATCAGTGGAATAAGGGGCTATCCTTGGCTAAAGGAGAGTACATATGGATTGCGGAGAGTGATGATTATGCTGAACCAAACTTTCTAGAAACCTTATTGCGCCCCCTTCAGCAGGACTCAGCAATTGGATTAGTGTATTGTGAATCACAAACAGTTGATGAGGATAACCGTGAATTAGGTATACATCATATTATGCCGAAGGAACTGGAGGGGGCCTTATTAAATCAGAACTTTGTTGTTCATGGTATTGATTTAATTAAACAGTTCATGTCTTTCTGCAATATTGTACCTAACGCAAGCGGGGCAGTCATGCGGCGTAGTGTCTTGAAACAAGCGGGACCTGCTGATGCAAATTATCGCTTGGTAGGAGACTGGATATTCTGGGCCAAGATTATGGCGATATCAAAAGTGGCTTTCATCTCTACACCTTTAAATTACTTCCGGCAGCATACAAACAACGTACGCAGTAATACACTTCGTAGTGGCCTAGCACTCGTAGAGGAAGCTAGGGTTATGCAGGCTATCAAGGCATTTGGAGAGCCTAATAAAGCTAATTACGAAAAGAAAATAAATAATATTCTTGGCAAATGGTTTTATGCTTTTGTGGCTAATCACGAGATGCCTTGGAGCTTGCACCGCCAATTATATAGAGAATTGTGCGCTCTTGAGCCTACATTTCCTAGACGATTTACTAAATACTTTTTTTCGACAATGATCGAGAACAAATTCAGTGGTTTACGTCAATTAATCGGAGATGGATTGCTCAAAAGGATAGTTTCCAAGTAATACGAACAATAGGTTCAATATTGGGGGCTTACATTTCGTATTTTTCCTAAATTCAGCTTAAGTAGCTGACATAACCGAAACAGGCATGCCAAGAGTAACTGTCATTATTCCTAATTATAATCATGCCCTGTATTTGCCAAAACGCATTGATAGCGTTTTGAAGCAAACAGAGCGTGATTTTGAAGTACTACTTCTGGATGATTGTTCTCCTGACAATAGCCGAGAAATAATTGCCCATTATGCTGCTCAGGATAAACGGATTAAGGTAGTTCTGAACGAGCAGAACAGTGGAAGTACTTTTCATCAGTGGAATAAGGGGCTATCCTTGGCTAAAGGAGAGTACATATGGATTGCGGAGAGTGATGATTATGCTGATCCACGCTTGTTAGAAACCCTTGTGGCGCGGCTCGAAGCCGACCCTCAGGTTGGCATAGCGTACTGCATGTCTATCAGTGTTGATGAGAAAAGCCAGCCTGTTGGCAATCATTATGCATACTATGAAGAAGTAGATGCTCAGCGCTGGGCCCATGACTTCACCATTCCTGGGATTGAGCTTGTGCAGCGTTACATGCCCTTCCGTTGTATCATCCCGAACGCTAGCGCCGTAGTCGTTCGGCGTAGCGTAATTGAACAAACCGGCCCGGCAGATGAAACGATGCGACTATCCGGGGACTGGGCATATTGGTCGAAAATCCTGGCCTCTTCTAAGGTAGCTTTTGTTGCTGAGCCCCTAAACTACTTTCGTCAGCATACCAATAATGTGCGCAGTAAAGCATTGGTCACGGGTCTGGCTTTAGCGGAAGAAGCACATATTCTGAAATTCTTGCAGCAGTTCGGACCACTGGATTCAGCAGTCTATCAAAAGAAAATAGACAGCCTCCTGCAACGCTGGTTTTACGGCATGGTGAATTACAACATCACGCCTAAAGTGCACAAGGAAATTTACGCTCGGCTTGCACAAGTAGACCCTCACTTTGCACGTCGTTTCGCATCCGCTTTCAGCCGTTTCTTGTTCGGTAACAACATGAGCGGTATACGGCAGTTTATTGGCGACAAACTGCTAGCTCGCTAAACTAAAAAGAGCGGCTCTATAGGGTCGCATTTCTACTTGTTTTCTTGCTTTACATGCTTTCACCTAAGTTAAGCCTTATTATTGCCTCGAAAGACCGAAAGGCTATTTTAGCAGTAACGCTAGAAAAAGTACATCGAGCGTTGCAGGGAGTGCCAGCAGAAGTGCTGATTATTAATGACTCCAAAACAGAGAGTATTTCTCTGCCCGCCGAGTATCAGGATAAAGTGCGGGTTATTGATAATCCTAAAAGCGGAGTTGCTTCAGCGCGGAACTTAGGTGCGAAAAACGCATTGGCCCCATTGCTAGTCTTTATGGACGACGATATGTGGGTAACAGCTGAGAACATTCAAGTAACAGTGGACTTATCTCAGCAATATTCGCAAGAGCCGCGTTGCTTCAACTTAAATTGGGTGTATCCTCCTGATTTACAGAAATATGTTCAAAGCACTCAGTTCGGGCGCTACTTACATCATTATGGGTTTGACTCATTAAAAGGGTGGTGCCGTGGTTTACCGTGGAATGACAATGAGTTGTTTGCCACTCCGGGCATTACGAGTCAGTATTTAGCTATTCGCAAGGTAGACTTTGAAAAAGCTGGGGGCTATAATGAGAATTTCCCACATGCTGGTTTTGAAGATCATGAATTTAGCCAGCGCTTAGCCGAGCATCAAATACAGCCATACATTTGTCCTACCAGCATTATGTATCATAATGAGGCAGACCGAATGAATTTAACTGCATGGCTAGCTCGGAAAAAGCGGGGTGGTGAAACGCGAAGGGTCGCTGTTGAGCTTGGTCACCAAGAGCTGGTGTATGATTATGGTCTTCTAAAAGGCAGCGTTTATCAAGTTATAAGCCTCATACGTCCAGCGGTGATGGGGATGTTGACGCTTATACCCAATAAGAAGGCTTTTGATAAACTCTATTTTGGTCTTACAAATCTGCTGCTAGGGGCTGCCTTATATAGCGGCTATCAGATGGTTCCGTCGCGTGCGTAGCCGCTTAAGGGAAGCTTAATGTAAGGTGCACCAGATAGGTTTACCTATCTTTGTGGTTTCATACTGCGTGCCACACGGCAAAAGCGTCACTCTGTTTCTAACCTGCAGCCGTGAGTAACTGCTGCTTTAGCGCGTCTAAGGAAGTTTAGCTACCAAGCGCTTTTCTAGAGTATTAAGAACAAAACAATGAATCAAGGTATTATCAGCGAAACATTACGTAATGTACTGTTTTACTTGTCCGACGCGGACCGGCGGAAAGCAGTATGGATGTTTTTATTGCTGATCTTCTCCTCAGTGCTAGACGTTTTTGGTTTAGCGTCATTGGTTCCAGTAATTATGGCTGCCTCGCAGCCTGGATCTATATTCCGTAACCAATATTCCAATTGGCTTTATCATGCACTAGGTTTTCAATCGGAAACAGCTTTTTTAGTTGCACTTATAATTCTGCTTGTGATATTCTTTCTTATAAAGAATTTATTCACAACCCTAGTGAATTATCAGCAAGTCCGATTCACTGCACAAATTGCTTTGAATGTAGTAGGTACCCAAATAGATAAATATAATAATTTGTCTTTTTGGGACTTTAGCAGGTTGGGTTCATCTAACTTAGTCCACTTTACGGTAGGTATTCCGCAAGCTTTTGTTAATGGTATTATTCGTCAGTTGTTTGTTCTGCTTTCAGAAGCTGTTGTCATTCTCGTAATTATTGTTGCTATCCTAGTTTATCAACCCGTTTTATTTATGGTGTTGGCTTTAGTGCTAGCTCCAGCTACTGTCTTTACGTACCGCCTGTTGCGTAATCGCTCTATGCGCATCGGCACCCGGGTTGACGCGCTACGACCAGTAACCTATTTGTTGCTTTCGGAGGCTTTTGCCGGCTATATCGAGCTTAAACTTGCTGGTAAGCAATTTCAAGTAAAGGAAAAAGTAATCGAGAATCAGAACGAATTACAGGACCTAGAAGCTGTTTCTTATCTCTATGGACAGCTACCTCTCAAAATGATTGAAATGGTGGCTATACTAGCAGTGGCCACTATCTTTTTATACTCCCTTCTATTATCAAAAAATCCTGAAAATCTAGTAACGATAATTGGACTATTTGCAGCAGCAGCATACCGCCTGATGCCATCAGTCAATCGTCTAATTATTGCGATGGTTTCGTTAAAGCAACACCGATTCACATTTGATAATTTAGGCAGCCATCGGGACCTAGTGCATCAAGTACTGCCCCCTCAGCAACCCTTGGTATTCAAGAATTCCATAGAGCTGCGAAACGTATCTTTTACATTCCCAGAGACAACTAAGCCGGTATTAAATAATATTTCTTTCAAGGTTAATAAAGGAGAAAGAATAGGCCTTATCGGTTCCTCCGGCTCTGGTAAGACTACCTTAATGAATCTGTTGCTGCGGTTTTATGAAGAACAGCAAGGGAAGCTACTTATCGATAACCAACCATTAACGGAGCACAATCTCGAAGCTTGGTATAAGCTAGTAGGGTATGTAAAGCAGGATACCTTCTTGATGGAATCATCTATCCGGGATAATATCACCTTGGCAGATCAAAAGGTAGATGAGCAACGGTTGCAGTACGCTATTGAGCAGGCCTCATTAACAGACTTTATTCAATCACTACCCGATGGTATTGAGACATTTGTAGGCGAACGAGGGTCGCGTCTTTCCGGAGGCCAGCGCCAACGAATTGGTATTGCTCGTGCATTGTATAAGCGCACGGAGGTACTACTTATGGATGAAGCCACGAGTGCATTGGACAACGAAACCGAGCGGGAGGTAAATGAAGCAATCAGTCGCCTTGCAACTACTGATATTACCATTTTCATCATTGCTCACCGCATCACGACTCTGCGCGACTGCACGCGTATTTACGAGTTGAAGGATGGGGAATTAATTGCAGAGCGGACTTACGAGGAGTTGGTAAGCCGTACGATGGCATCTAGCAAGTAGGAGGGAAGAGACTTGTATAGCTGGCTTTGCTAGCACTCAGTTGTTGTTTATGGCTGCTTCTACAGTACCCGGCGCCCCTGTTCGCGTCACTTACGTCATTTCTGCTGTCAATAAGGCACTAGCTTTTGAATGGATTGCCAAACACTTGAACCCAAGTAAGGTAGCCTTATCCTTCATTTTGTTGAATCCTGGAGACAGTGAACTAGAGCAATATATCCGGGGTCTGGAACTTCCTGTAGCACGGGTTATCTATCGTGGAAAAGCTGACCTACTACGCGCCATACGTGAAGTGCGTAGTCAGCTCAAAACCTGGAAAAGTCAGGTAGTGCATACGCATCTGTTTGATGCTAATGTGGTAGGACTGTTGGCAGCTTGGTCGGTAGGCGTACCGCGTCGCATATTGACGCGTCACCACTCTACCCTGCACCATCAGTATTTCCCCCGCGCTGTGTACTACGACCGGTTCACGAATACTCTTACAACCCATATTGTTGCCATCACGGAGATGGTCAAGCGGATATTGGTGGAAAAAGAGGGCGTGAAACCACAAAAGATTCGCCTGATTCATCATGGCTTTGACTTGGCTACTTTCATGCAGCCAAAGCCGGAGCGGGTAGCTGCTTTGCGGCAGAAATACAAAACGCAGGATGCCTACCCGGTTATCGGTGTTATTGCCCGCCAGACCGAGTGGAAAGGAATTCAGTATATTATTCCTGCCTTCGCCACACTACGTGAGCAGTATCCCTCCGCCAAACTACTGCTGGCTAATGCTCACGGCGACTACCAAAAGGAAATCCAAGCCCTCCTGCAGCAATATCTGCCAGCCGAGTCCTACGAGCAAATCCGTTTTGAAAACGATCTGGGCTCGTTATATCAATTGTTTGATGTGTACGTGCATACGCCCATCGACGACCACAGTGAGGCTTTTGGGCAAACCTACGTGGAAGCACTGGCAGCTGGTATTCCAGCAGTATTTACGCTTTCAGGCGTGGCACCAGAGTTTATCCGTCACGAGGAAAATGCCTTAGTAGTTCCCTTTGCCGACAGTGCTGCCATTGCTGCCGCCATGCAACGCTACCTGACTGACCCTACGTTACGCGCACACGTACAAACCACCGGGCAGGCCGTTGCTACTCAACGTTTCGGGTTAGATACTTATCTTTGCGCATTGGAAGATCTGTACTGCGGTTAGTAAGTAAATGTGCTGCGGCTTTCAGTCCTAACTTCTCATCGACATCTGGTTTTCATTGCGGAACTGAAGGGTGGTACTGCCCCACGGCTGTCTGCTCGTTGATTCCGTCTCTCAAGCGTTCTGTTCCCATGCATTTGCTCGTAACCCAATCGTTCGGCCGGGAAAGTGAGTACCGGCGGGCTTTGCTCACCATTATGAGCTTTTGGGCGTGGTATAGCGGACCTGCCAGTCAGGTTAAGACTGTACTGTTCACGGATGCCCCTGATTTCTTCCGACAATATCTGACGGACGTGGAGGTAGATTACGTGCTGCTTACTCCCGAGAAAATAAAGGTAATGCGAGGGCAGATTGACTTTCTGCACCGTATGAAAATCGCGCTGATCGAAGAGGCATTCCAGCGGCACCCAGGGGCTGACATGCTGTATGTTGACTCCGATACCTTTTTTACGGCCGATGCTCTGCCTTGGATGCAAGACTTCCGGCCGGGGCGCAGCTTTATGCATCTGCTAGAGTATACCTACGAAGAATGCCGTAAGCTGCCTCTGCCCATGGGTGTTACGTTTCACGCGTTTTTACATCTTATTGAGCAGCAAAGCTTTCAAACTACGCGGGGCACAGAGCAATATACTGCTAGGCAAGAATCGTGGAATGCCGGCGTAATGGGCCTTCCGGCCGAAATAGTTGCTATGATCCCGGATGTGTATCAGCTCACGGACCAATTTTATCCTCCTACGCAGAACCACGCCAGCGAGCAGTATGCCTTTTCTTTAGTACTGCAAACTCGTACGGAGCTTCACCCTTGTGACCAATACGTGTATCACTACTGGTACCGTGTGAAGAAACAGGTAACAGATTTGGTACTAGCTGATACTATCACAGCTGAATTCAAGCAGCAAACGTGGGCTGATAAGCTAGCAGCAGTGCGGCGGTTAACCCAACAACTGCCAGCTATTTATGATACGCATCCTTTGATGCTTCAGGACAATGCCGTGCAAGCATTCAACGAGAACCGCTTTAAGGAGGGGTATCAGCATGCCTGGATTGCTTTGCGCAAATCGCCTTTCACGCCTTCATTTCTAAAAGACGTGTTGTACCATGCTAAGCGTCATATTACCCAAGCATGAGCCAAGCTATAAAAATTGGGTTCTGCGTAGCCTACGACTGGTAC
Organism: Hymenobacter mucosus; assembly: GCF_900188255.1. Taxonomy (GTDB): domain Bacteria; phylum Bacteroidota; class Bacteroidia; order Cytophagales; family Hymenobacteraceae; genus Hymenobacter; species Hymenobacter mucosus. The sequence continues at coordinate 261,433 of NZ_FZNS01000005.1, forward strand.
TTTCTGGAGCACTCTCTGCCACTGGTATATGAGCAGGCTGACCGTATCTGTTTGTCGCTGGATCAGGACCGTATTAGTTGGGCTGGCAAGCCCTTCTCCTTCGACGACGAGGCCTTCTTTGCACTAGTCAAACGACTAGATACCAAGAACAAGATTGAGATCTATCAAGACGATTTTCATCGGCCGGAACTGGCTCCTATGGATAACGAAGTCAGGCAGCGTCACCTGATTGCGGAGCGGTTAGGAAAGGGCGGCTGGCACGTGCAGCTCGATGCCGACGAGTACTTTCTCAACTTTGCAGGGTTTGCTAAGTGGCTGCGCGGCTTTAATCCAGCACGTCCTGTCAATGTTCGGTGCCCGTACGTTACCCTGTTCAAGCAACTAGATACTGGGTTTCTGGCCGTAGACCGGCAGCAGCAACTCTGGGCCGACGTATCCAACCCAGTGGCTACTAACGATCCTGCCTACTACCACGGGCGAGTTAGTCATTGGTTTAACATTTATGCCCCCTACTTTATTCTGCATCAATCCTGGGCGCGTGATGAACAGGAGATTCGTGAGAAGATCAGCAACTGGGGCCACGCACACGATTTTGATACGCAAGCTTACCTAGACTTCTGGCTTAAGCTGAGCTCGGATAACTATAAAGAGGCAAAAAATGTCCACCCTCTAGATAAAGAGGCATGGCCCTTGCTACAGTTTGTGCCCGGGAAGCACATTGCTGACTTGGTTCCGTTTTATACAGCGCATCCACCACAAACCCCAAGCACGCTACGGCTGATGTGGGAGAATTCGTTGTGGGCCTCGCGACTACGGCGGGTACTCCGCCTTAAGTAAGATATATAACCCGTTTAGCTGACTTTTGCAGTATGTCCGCCTCGTGCGCTTTCCATCTAGGTATAACATTTGATCAGAACTATCTGGATCAATTTTATGCCCTGACTACCTCCATTTTTGTCAGCAACCCTAACAAGCCAATCGCAATCCATGCTATTGCAACCGGCATTCAGCCTGCAGATAAAGCTAAGATTGAAGAACACGTACAGGCTCATAACTCAACAATCTCCTTTTATCAAATTGACGAAAGTTTAATTTCTCAATTCGTATTAGGCAGCAAGTGGACTGTTGCCGTCTACTATCGGCTCTTCTTTGCATTTCTAGTACCTGAATCAGTAGAGTATCTGCTTTATATTGACAGCGACACGTTGGTAGTGGGCGATTTAAGTCTGTTTACTCAGATTGATCTAGGTACCTGCCCTGTGGCAGCGGTATATGACAACTGGGTAAAGACACAGCCTTTGTTAGGTATTACGGAAGAAGGGCAATATTTCAATTCGGGCGTACTCTACATGCACATGAAAGAGTGGCGCCGGCAGCGAATTTCTGAGCAAGCACTACAGTATTTGCAGCAGTACCCGGAGCGCATTAAGTATGTAGACCAATGTGCGCTGAATGCAGTGTTGCGTAACAACTGGAAAAAAGTCGACAGCCGATTTAATACCCTACACTCCTATATACCGGAGATGCTGCCGCGCCAGGAATTTGAAACGTACCTAGCCGATAAGGTGATTTTGCATTTCACCTTACATAGGCCCTGGGCCATGTTGTGTCAGAACCGTTTTCGTTATCTGTACCACCGTTATCTACAACAGTCACCTAGTAATCGAAAAGAACTTTACACTGATTTTGCTCTGAATAAGGTGCCATCTTTGCTGCGCATTCGTCTTCGAGAGCTATACATCGACAATCCGGCTCTAGGCAGACAGTGGCGGCGCCTCAAAGCTAAATTACGCTAGGTAAGGTAGCCCATGCCTAAAATTAATCTGTGAGAATGGCCGTAGCTTCGTTGGTATCAGTAGTAATTCCGTGCTATAACGCGGAGATGTATATCGCCGCTACCCTGCAATCAGTTCTGCAACAAACCTACCCAGCAGTGGAGGTAATTGTGGTAGATGATGGTTCAAAAGACGGGTCGGCTAAAATTGTAGCGGATATTGCCCGCGCTGACCAGCGAGTACGTCTGCATTCCAAACCAAACTCGGGTGTGGCCGATTCGCGTAATGTAGGTATTACGCTGGCTCAAGGGACATACATCGCCTTCTTGGATGCTGATGATTTGTTTGAGCCGGAGAATCTTGCTCGCAAGGTGGCGTATTTGGAGCAGTACCCGCAAACCAGGCTGGTTCATTCGGCGGAGGAGCGGTTTCAATCCGAAACCAATCAAACAGTAGAAATTATTCAGGGTAAAGGGGGGCACGTGTTACCCCTGCTGCTGGAAATGAGCACTACCGTTATTCACAGCCCTTCTAGTGTAGTGGTGCACCGAAGTGTGCTGGATGAAGCCGGATACTTTGATACCAAGCTCTCAACCTCGGCCGACTGGGAAATGTGGGTGCGCCTAGCGCGGTGCACAGAGTTTGGTTACCTACCTCACACCCTAGTCCGCTACCGTATTCATGGCCAGCAGATGCATAATAACATTCCATTGATGGAACGGGATATGCTCTATGCTTTTACGAAGCTACACCAAGAAGGAGCGTATTTCCCGTCGGAAACGTACTACCGGCAGTGCTTGGCTAACTTGTATTTGATTCTAGCTGCCTGCTACCGCGGCGATATGCATGACAACGCGCGGTTTCTACGCTTTCTAGCCAAATCCATTTCCACCGATATGCGTCCGCTGTGGCGGCGGCTGTGGCGGTCTGGCACAGCGGCCTAATTCATCTGTCACCTGGGTAGAACAGCGGCCTAGCTGTTTCAACCAGGCATAACCTTTTCATTGCCCATGTGCGGTATTGCTGGTTTTCTGAATCGTACGTCGGCATCTCCTCTCACCGAAGAGATGCTGCGCAATATGACTACGTGTCTGGCCCACCGCGGCCCTGATGCCGACGGTTTCTACTTCGATGGCCAAGTAGGGCTGGGCCATCGACGCCTAAGTATACTTGATCTTTCTTCGGCGGCAAACCAGCCAATGTTTTCGCACAATGATCGGTTTGTAACTATATTCAATGGTGAGGTCTATAACTTCCAGGAAATAAGAGACCGACTAGGCTTGCAAATGCGAACTACTTCCGACACGGAAGTAATTCTGGAGGCGTTTGTGAAGTTGGGACCTGACTTTGTGCAGGAGTTGAATGGAATGTTTGCTATTGCAATCTACGACAAGCAAACTGGGCAGTTGGATGTGTTCCGGGACCGGCTGGGAAAAAAGCCGATCTACTATTACCTGGACGCCAACACGTTTGGCTTTGCTTCTGAGCTAAAGTCACTGGTAAATCTTGCGCCCATCCGGCAGAGGTTAACGGTTGATAAAGAAGCAGTCAATCAGTTTCTGTACCTAGGCTACATTCCCCGGCCTCGATCTATTTATAACGAAATAAAGAAGATGGACTCGGGTGCGCATATCCGGGTGAATGCCACTGCGTTTAAGGAGTCCAGGTATTGGAAGTTAGAAGACAAGGTCAGGGCGGAAGTGCTGAGCGACGAACAAGAGGCTAAAAAGCAGCTGCACGACCTCATTCGCACCTCGGTACAGTACCGCATGATTGCAGACGTACCCTTTGGTACGTTCCTAAGCGGTGGTATCGATTCTAGCCTAGTGACTGCTATGGCGCAGGATGTGTCTGCTACGCCGGTGAAGACGTTCTCTATCGGCTTTGACTCGGCGAAGCACAATGAGTCGAGCTATGCTGCTGCAGTGGCCACACATTTGGGTACTGACCACCATAGCTTCACCGTAACAGAACGTGAGGCGCGCGACAGCATGGCGGAGCTGGCGACCATTTACGATGAGCCCTACGCCGACTCCTCGGCAGTGCCGACGCTGATGGTATCAAAACTAGCTCGGCAGCACGTCACGATGGCTTTGTCAGGGGACGGCGGCGACGAGCTATTTCATGGCTACGGTATGTATACTTGGGCAAACCGGTTGGCCAAGGGTAGTGTAAACTTACTGCGCCATCCGGCTCGATTGGTGATGCAGCAGATGAGCAACCGCTACAAGCGCGTGGCCGACCTGCTGAATTATCCGGCACAAGCGCGACTTCGCAGTCACATCTTCTCGCAAGAACAGTATCTGTTTTCTGAAAAGGAAATTGAGAAGTTACTGCAACCAAGCATGAGCAACCTGCCAGCTTTGCCAGAGCAATGGCCTAGCCCCCGCACCCTTACGCCTGCTGAGCAACAAGCCATCTTTGATATGCAGTACTACCTGCAGGATGACTTGCTGGTAAAAGTGGACCGGGCATCAATGCGCTATTCCTTAGAGACAAGAGGGCCCTTGCTGGACTACCGCATTGCTGAGTTCGCACTCAACCTCGATCCAGCGTTGAAGGTAAAGAACGGGGTTAGTAAATACCTGCTTAAACAAGTGCTGTACGACTATGTGCCGGCACACATTTTTGATCGGCCTAAGTGGGGGTTCTCTATCCCACTCGGCACTTGGCTAAAAAAGGATCTTCATTATCTCATTGATGAATACCTGAGCCCGCAGGTCCTAGAGAAAGTAGGCTTCGTGCGTCCCAACGTTGTACGAGAGCTAGTGCAGCGCTTTGAAGCCGGCGAAGACCATCTTTACAATCGAGTATGGCTTCTTATTGTATTGCATCAATGGGCTGTCACGCACCAGTTGGGAGCTTAAGGGCCTTTTACTTTTTAGCATGAATTCTTCCGCCCCCCGCGTTCTGTTTATTTCCTACGATGGGATGACTGACCCATTAGGTCAGTCGCAAGTGCTACCCTATCTAGTAGGTCTGTCTAAAGCTGGCTACCAAATTACTCTGCTTTCCACAGAAAAGAAGGATCGGTACGCTCAGCACGAGAAAACCATTCGAAATATTACTGAAGGGGCTGGTATCCGTTGGGAGCATATCTTCTTCACGCGTAAACCACCGGTTTTGGCTAAGTTTTACGATCGGTACCAACTGCGAAAGAAGGCGCTAGCTCTGCATAAGGAGCTGCACTTTGACATGACTCACTGTCGTAGCTACGTAAGTGCTGAGGTAGGCTTGTTGCTGAAACGCGAGTTCGGAGTGAAGTTCCTGTTCGATATGCGCGGGTTCTGGGTAGATGAGCGGGTAGAAGGAGGTATGTGGAATCTTGAGAGTCCTATTTACCGCCGGGCATATCGTACTTATAAGCGTAAGGAAGCAGAATTCATAGCGGCAGCCGATGGTATTATCAGCCTTACCGAAAACGGTAAAGGAGAAATGCAAACGTGGCTATCCTATCCTGGTACTCCTATTACAGTGATACCGTGTAGCGCTGATTTTTCGGTATTCCCACTGCTGACACCTGAAGACCGCAAGACGGCTCGCCAGCAACTAGGATATGATGAAAATACATTGGTGGTGAGCTATTTAGGTTCAATCGGTGCTTGGTACTTGCTGGATGAGATGCTGGCTCAGTTTGCGGTAATCAAGCAACTCAATCCTGGCGCTAAAATGCTTTTCGTTACGCAAGAACCGAAAGCCATGGTGCTTGCAGCAGCCAGGAAAATAGCTGGCCTGGAAGAAACTGATTTTCATGTTCTTCCTGCTACCCGTAAGGAGGTACCCAAGTTAGTTGCAGCCTCTAACTTGAATCTGTTCTTTATTAAGCAGAGCTACTCGAAAAAGGCCAGTTCGCCCACGAAGCTTGGCGAAATATTGGCAATGGGGCTTCCTGTAATCTGCAACGATGGTGTGGGAGATGTAGCAGACATTATCCGTCAGACAGATGGCGGCTCGGTAGTATCTACCTTGGATGCTGCTAGCTACGAAGCAGCGGCGCGCAGTATTCCTGAATTATTGCAAAAAGATGGAAGCCAACTGCGGCAAAAAGCACAGGAATATTACGACCTAGAAACAGCCATTGGCAGGTATACAAACGAGTACAAGCGGCTTCTCGGCAACTAATTTGCCTCTGTATATTCTATTGTTGATAGAAAGCCAAAACCTGTTCAGCAATACATACTTGTTGCTCCTCGCTTAGCTCGTAGTACAGCGGTAAACGAAGCAGGTGCTGAGCATAATACACTGTATTAGGCAAAGGAGGCCCCGTATACGCGTGCTCGAAAAAAGGACTTGTATGCAAGGGCTGGTAGTGAAAAATGGCTAGAATATGGTGCGCACGTAAATGGTGGATCAAAAGATCACGCTCTTTAGGTGAACGGCAGAGTAGGTAGAAAATGTGGGCGTTATGTGCTTGAGCATAACTGGGTATAAGCGGTAGCTTAACCCCTAGGCTCATTAAGGGAGCCAATGCCTGTTGATATACATTCCACTGTTGTAACCTGCGTTTCGATATTCTAAGCCGATTGTCCAATTGTGCGCAAAGGAAAGCTGCCGTTAGTTCAGACGGTAGGAAAGAAGAGCCAATATCTACCCACTCGTACTTAGCTGTTTCACCCCTGGAAAAGGCGGCCCGATTAGTCCCTTTCTCCCATAGGATTTCAGCTCTTTCCGCGAACTGATTATCATTTATAGCCAACAATCCACCTTCACCCGCACTGATATTTTTGGTCTCATGGAAAGAGAAAGCTGCTAAGTGACCAATTGTCCCTAAACGACGACTTCCATGGTATGATTCTATAGCTTGGGCAGCATCTTCAATTAAGATCAGGTTATGCTGGCTCACTAGGCTCGAGATGAAATCCATGTCACAAGCGACTCCAGCGTAGTGCACTACAACGATTGCACGGGTACGAGGTGTGATCAAACGAGCAATTTCAGCAGGATCAATGTTGGGATGTTCAGGGCTGCTATCAGCAAACACCAACGTAGCTCCACGTAGCAGGAAGGCGTTGGCCGTAGAGGTGAAAGTGAATGATGGTAGAATAACCTCGTCGCCAGGTTGTAGATGTAACAGCAGAGCCGCCATCTCCAGCGCCGCAGTACCACTGTTGGTTAGCAAAGCACGCGCAAACCCATACTCTTCTTCGAAGAAGCGATGACACCGCTGAGTGAAAATTCCGTTGCCGGAAAGCTTACCAGCTGATACTGCTTCTGCAATGTTATGCAGCTCAGACCCGGATAAATAGGGTTTATTAAAAGGGATGAGAATATCGGACGGGATCATACCGGCGTGGTGGTTTCTGCTACCACGAATAAAGGGCGTGCACGGACGCCTTCGAATGTTTTTCCTACGTACAGCCCGACGACACCCAGCACCGTGATTAGTATGCCGGAGAAAAAGCTTATGGATACAATAAGACTAGCGTACCCTAACACATCAATCTTACCAAGCAGCGCGCGAGTGAGCATTATTAATCCTAAAAGAAATGCGCCGCTAGCGAGCAGCAAACCAAAGTAGACCGTTAGCCGCAAGGGTTTATCAGAATAGCTAAGCAGAATATCAAGACCTAGTTGCAGCCGACGTGCTAGGGTATAGGAAGTGGGGCGCCCACTGTGCCCGTGTGCCACGGGCAAGGAGGCTTGTTTGAATCCTGCCCACCGAACCATAGTAGGGAAATACCGAGTGCTTTCGCGTAACTGTAAAACAGTATCTATTAACTGACGATGGTATATACCAAAATTGCCCACCTCCGGATCTTGACTCTGGCCAGTAAGGTAGCTGAGTAAACTGTAGAACATCTTGGCCCGCCAAACGGTGAAGGGATGATCGGTCCGTTGCCCGCGACGAGCCAGGACTGCCTGAAAACCTTCTTGCGCTTTTGCGTAGAGGCGGCCTATTTCTTCCGGTTGATCTTGGAGGTCGCAGTCCATCACGACTATCCACTCCCCACTACATGCTTCCAGACCTGCTGTAATTGCATGGTGCTGCCCGAAGTTTCGGGATAGGCGAATGCCACGTATTCGCGGATCATTAGCAGCATGCTGTTGAATAACTACCCAATCCTGTCCGGGGCTTCCATCATCAACCAAGATGATTTCATAACTAATGTTCAACGAGGTGAGTGCCTGCCTGACCCTGTTCAGCAACTCGCTTACAATACTCTCGGCCCTGTACACAGGGCTAACTACAGAAAGTATGGGTTTGGGAGCCATGGAAAATAAAAAGCGGCACTTTAGTTGTCGAAACAGGCATCAAAGATAAGAATGCTGGCTTGCTTCCCTTGGCGCTAATTGGAGCAATACGTTCAAGTAGGTTGACGTACCTTTGTTTGCCTGCTTTGAAAGCTTTGTAAAGTGGGCTTATAACTCCTATGCGAATACTTTTCATTGCCCCTTACCCGTATGGAAAGGCGCCCTCTCAACGGTTTCGATTTGAGCAGTATCTCGATTTGCTTAAGCAGGAAGGACATGAATGGGACCTAGAGCCCTTCATCAATGAGAAAACGTGGGATATACTGTATCGTCCGGGTCATACCGTGGACAAGGTAGCCGGCATTGTAGGAGGCTTTCTTCGCCGTGTACTCTTATTATTCCGGGTTAGGCAGTATGACTATGTTTTCATTCACCGTGAGGCTTCACCTATTGGTCCACCAGTGTTTGAGTGGATCATAGCGCGCCTGTTAAGAAAAAAGGTGATTTATGATTTCGACGACGCTATTTGGATTCCAAACACATCTGAAGCGAACAAGATTGTAGCTGGCATAAAGTGGCATCAGAAAGTAGCCAATATTTGCCGATGGGCCTACAAGGTGAGTTGTGGTAATGACTATTTACGCAGTTATGCTCGGCAGTTTAACCCCCACGCTGTGGTTAATCCAACAACCATAGACACTGTGCATCTGCATAATGAGGTAAAGGATCAGCAGGTAGTTGAAACACCAGTCATTGGTTGGACAGGTACTCATTCTACGCTCAAGTATTTACATCAGCTAGTGCCTGTGCTGGCAAAATTAGAGGAGGAGTTTCATTTCACTTTCAAGGTGATATCGAACCAGCCTCCAAACTTGCCTTTAAAGTCACTGGTATATCAGCCGTGGCGTAAAGAGTCTGAAATACAAGATTTGTTAACTTTTCACTTAGGAGTGATGCCTTTGGAGGATGATCCTTGGGCTAATGGAAAGTGCGCATTTAAAGCGTTGCAGTATATGGCATTGGGAATGCCAGCATTAGTATCACCAGTTGGTATGAACAAGGAAGTTGTAACGTCTGATTACAACGGGTATGTGTGTACTACACCAGTTGAATGGGAAGCAGCTTTACGAAAGCTTTTACAACAGCCCGCCCTTCGTACTGAGTTGGGGAAAAATGCGCGGTATACTATTGAGCAGCGCTACTCTGTTATAGCAAACTGTCGCAACTTTTTAGAGCTTTTCAGCTGAATTGCACGTGCGGGCTTTTTTCGCATCGCTTGAGCTTTGTGCTGCATAATATAGAGTGCACCCAGGTAGAAAGGCATCAACGGTATTTTATAGCGCACCAAAGTGCCAAAATTTCCACTGTTTACCCCAACACCAATAGCAAAGATCAGCGAGAAAATAAAGCAGAATGTTAGAATTGGTTCTGCAGCTATAAGTCGAAAGCTTTTCAAAAGCCCTGTTTTATAAAATAAACTAACTGTTAAATAAATAAACAAAGTAGCCTCTAATGCTGAAAGGAGCATAACTGGGTTACGAGCCTCAAACAAAAAAGGGCGGTACAGAGAAACAACAATTGCTTGTGGTGCAACTTTGACGATGGACGATGCTGAGCCATCAAACTCACCAATGTTATACGCTGATCCGCTTACTACCTGTTGTGTTAAATAATAATTATTAATCTTGCTTCGCTCACCTATTTTATCAATATCATACTTTTCATCGCCTGCAGTAAGCTTCGTTGCACCAAAAGCTCCAACAATCAACCCTAGCACAATAAATAAGGGCTTTAATATTACTCTAAGAGCAGCAGATTTTATTTTTTGGCTATATTCATTAAACACCCAAAAAAGTGCCGGTGGAAGGAAAGATAATAAGATATATATTTTAACTGAAGCAATTATATATGCACCTATTGCTCCTAATAGTGCAGCTGTAAAGATCCCGCGTGGACGAATTATTGCATTATAAAATCCATAAAAAACCCATCCTAATGCTCCCATACAAATAGAATCTTTCATTAAGCCAGATCCCCAAAAAAATACAGATGGAAGGAAAAAGACTGCTATGGCTAATTTCTTATAGGCAAGGGGAAAAATTCTTATAAATGTGAGGTACATAGCCCACATGCCTGAAAAGCTAGTGATGGCAAAAAACAGTCCTATAACAGTGTAAGTATTAAAACAAAAAAGAGCGAAGAAAGAGGCTACTTTGATAACGAAAAACTCAGTAGGAGCGCGGTACCATTCCATCATAACCGCATACTTATTGGTCTCCGGGTCATATTCTCCGTGTGACAATAATAACTTAATGCCGATGATGGGGGAATCGGTGAAAGCACTATAGACTGTTTTTACGTGATTGAAATAATTAAACGTATCACCGCCTCCGTAATAGAACTGATAGATTAAACCTAACCCAATAGCACCTACAAACTTTACGGATAACGCTGGTATAAAATACTTTTTTGTCAGAGCGTTAGTAAAACGCTTACGCACGGCAAATGCTATTCCGTAGAAAATAGCTAAGTAAAACGGAGTAAGAAAAAGATCTTTGAGTTCCATGCGTAGCGGGGCGTGTCTACTTCTTGTTTTTCTTTAGATACGCTTTTGCTTCTATGTATTGTTCCGTATCGTGCTCTGATACATCTCGTACTACTGTGTAGTAACGAATAGCGGCTTTTTTGTCCTTGTCCTGATCGGCTAGGCGAGCCAGCGCTAGATTTGCGTACACGTAAAAGCCACCATTCACTTCTCCTGTGCTTTCGGCAAAGACTATACAGCGCTGGTAGTACTCTTTGGCCTTGGCTATATTTTTATACTTGTTTTGGGTCAGCCAACCTAAAAAATAGGTTGCGTATCGCCCGCTGATAGCCTCGTAGCCAGGCATGCCCCGGTTAAGTTTATCGAGAATATCTCGGCTGATTCGCTCGCATTCTCTAAACTCACTTTGGTTAAAGCAGACTAGTGCGTAGAAACGCTGACAATAGGCGTTGTCGGGATAGGTGGAGGCCATATACCGTGCAATTGGCAGGGCTGCTTCGGGTTTGTTCTCCTCGTTGAGCAGAATCTTCATCAGAAATACCCTCGCCTCAGGGCCTACGTAAAAGCCATTGTCGGCTACGTTGCGCAACTGCTGTAATCCTAAGGACTTATTCCCTTTTGGGAAAAAGAGGAGCACTGGTTTCAGCAGGGCATAATTCTCAGGAATCCAGACGGCGTAATAATTGAAAAGAGCCTGCCCAAACAAAAACTCGGGGCTCAGTCCGTTGGCCTCTTTGCTAATCTCCAGATAATCAAGCGCCCGTTTGGCGCTGACAGTTGCTTTCCGCCAATCGCGTCGGTCAGCGTGTAGGCGGCCATCAAATCCATACGCCGCTGCCAGAAAGAAGCAGGCTTCGTAGTTACGGTTGTCGGCTTCGTACAAGGCTTCGCCCTTAGTGATGGCCGTATCCATGTACGCAAAGAAGAGCTTGTCGTACTGCTTCGTTTGATTATTGGTTGGCATGATCTTCCACCAGGTACTGAGGCCTAGTAGAAAGTAGGGCATAGGATGATTGGGATATCGTCGGCGTAGAGAGCGGAACTGGCGTTCTGCCTTGTCGTACTTGAAGTTATATAAGTTATAAACCGCCCCTTCCAATTCCGTCTGAATATCCTTGTCGAGTAGCAGCCAGCCTTCCGTATCCACAGCATTGGGTGCTATGTCTACGTTATCTAACTGTACTTGGCGCGAGGTATCAATAGGAGCAACCCTGGTAGATTCCGGTTGCTGCGCTAGCGCCGCCAGCGGCAACAGCACCATCAACAGGACAAAACGGAGTTTTTGAATCATAATCACAGCTACTTGCGGCTTCATCCTAACGGAGAATATCTGATGAACCCACCCACGAAAAGGCTAAACTAGGACTTTTATCCTAATTTTGGACAAATAATATACACCTCATGCAGCTTTTAGAAACCTTATGCCGCGTAGCTGCGCCTTCCGGCAATGAAGCACCTCTAACAAAATTCTTGCTAGACTACATTCAACGGTATCAGTCGAGCTGGCGCACCTTGCCAACCCTCCTGCAAGGTGAAGAGTTTCAGGATTGCATTATTCTAGTATTTGGTAAGCCTAGAACGGCTGTTTTTGCTCATATTGACAGTATCGGCTTCACGGTGCGCTATGGCCGCCAGCTAGTGCGCATTGGCGGGCCTGACGTGGAAACTGGTTACCAGCTAGTAGGACAGGACACGGAGGGGCCAATTTTATGCCGCTTGGTAGTAGATGAGAATACCGGCGCACTTAGCCACGATTTTCACCGGGAAATTGAGCGGGGTACGGAGCTTACGTTTCAATGCGACTTCCGAGAAACTGAGACGACAGTGCAAAGCTGCTACCTGGATAACCGGCTGGGAGTATGGAACGCCCTTCGGCTTTGCGAAACACTGGAAGATGGTATCATCGTTTTCTCTTGTTGGGAGGAGCACGGCGGTGGCTCGGTGGCCTACTTAGCCAAGTACATCTATGAGACCTATGGAGTACGCCAGGCGCTTATTTCGGATATAACGTGGGTGACAGAGGGAGTTCAACCTGGTCTAGGAGTGGCTATTTCTATGCGCGACTCGCTAATCCCGCGACGTAGTTACGTGGAGCGCATTCGCCGCATTGCCCAAGAAGCCGGGATTCCTCATCAGCTAGAGGTCGAAAGTAGTGGTGGCTCTGATGCTAAAGAGTTGCAACATGGCGCTCAGCCATGGGATTGGTGTTTTGTGGGTGCACCGGAGGATAATGTGCATTCACCAAACGAAATCGTAGATAAGCGTGATATAGCTAGTATGCTAGTGCTATACCAAGTGTTATTGAAGAGGCTATAAAATTACTATTGCATAGTACCTTTGTTTTGTTTCCACAACCACATTCTTTTTTGTGCACTCCGTAAGCAAACGAAAGGACCCTGCTGCTCTTAAGCATCTAACATATCAAGAATTAGACGTTCTTCACTCATTACGTGGTTTCTGTGCTTTTTACGTAGTGATATTTCACGCTAAATACCTTGTTTGGTCAGGGGGGCGTCAGTTCTTAGATGTGCACCCTCGTAGCTCTTGGAGTGTATTAGACTATATATTGTTTGGCCTCGATATGCTCAGCTCAGCGGGCTACGAGATGGTTATATTGTTTTTTGTGTTATCCGGGTTTTTTATTCGATATGCACAATTACGTAAACACCGTAAGCCTTTGCCTTTCTATATTAATAGAGTAGCCCGAATCTATCCGCCTTATCTATTCGCATCGGTTCTTGCAGTATGCGTTCTATGGTGTGTTGCTACATTAGTACCTGCTGCGTTATCTGTGTCTAATGGCAGGGAGCTGAATATAACATTAAATCAAGCTTGGTATGAACTACAAGCTTTAAATTTACACGGGATTATAAGTACGTTAGGCTTTATGCCTATAGGTAAAATTTATATTGGCTATAATGATGTATATTGGTCGTTATTGCCAGAGGCAATATTTTATCTTATGGTTCCTTTATTTTTATGGCAAGTAAGAATTTATTATATCGCATCTGTCGTTTTACACATAGTAGGGCTTGTTTTGTCCTATGAAGTGGGGCTTAATCCTTTCATTGATTACTTTTTTACATATAATTTATATTTTGCAATAGGTGCTTTTGTTTATGATATAGTAATTGAAACAAGGTGGCTCGTTTCGTTTCAACGTGTTTCAGGTTGGATATTAACAGTTGTAGTAGGAATATTATTTGTATTGCTATTAGTACTAGCCGTGCTAAAGTTGAAACCTCTATCTGGTATAGTAGCAGCTTTGTTAGCTGTTATAAGTATATCAGCGTTGCTGGTGGGTAAAGTATCTCGTCAAAACATCTTAATGCGCGCGTTACACAAATTAGGTGTATTTAGCTTTTCTCTCTATCTCTATCACTTTCCACTCCTACTTCTGTGTTATGGGGGAATGGTGTATTTGACGGGCGAAACGATATTCTATGAGCGCTACTACTGGCTAGCAGTACCACTAGTAACAATCGTAGCTTATGTGCTATATCAGGTTACTGAGCGAGTTTCTGTCAACTATTTTCGGAAAGTGTAAGCTTTAGGTTATATAACTATCTGTCAGGGGCTTGGAGTTACTGGTAAAACTTTTATTTTACTAGCAACTCCAAGCCCCTGTTTTTATCATTCAGCTCAAACCCCACCGTTTATGATGATGATTCTCTATGTCGTGCCAGCACTGGGTGTGCTGGCGTTGGTCTACACGTGGCTTCGTTCTGGGTGGGTGAGTCGCCAGCCGGCAGGCGAGGAGCGCATGCGTACTATTGCTGGCTACATTGCTGATGGTGCAATAGCCTTTTTGAAAGCGGAGTACCGGGTAATGGTCCTCTTTGGCTTGATGGCGTGTGCGTTCTTGTTTTATTTGGGTAGTACCGGCGAGAAATCGAGCCCGGTTATTGTCATTGCCTTTCTCATTGGGGCAGTCTTCTCGGCTTTGGCTGGCTTCATTGGGATGAAGATTGCCACCAAGTCCAACGTGCGGACGGCCCAGGCGGCGCGTACTAGCTTGAGCCAAGCGTTAAATGTGTCCTTCTCGGGTGGCTCGGTGATGGGTATGGGCGTAGCCGGTCTGGCCGTACTAGGTTTGGGCTCTTTGTTCCTAGTGTTCTACCAGCTATTTGTAGTTGGGAAGGGTAGTGCCAATGGAGTGGAAATGGAAACCGCTTTGGAGGTGCTAACGGGCTTTTCTTTAGGAGCCGAAAGTATTGCCCTGTTTGCCCGGGTAGGCGGCGGCATTTATACCAAGGCTGCCGACGTTGGGGCCGACCTAGTAGGAAAAGTAGAAGCGGGTATCCCAGAAGATGACCCGCGCAACCCCGCTACCATTGCCGACAATGTAGGCGACAACGTGGGCGACGTAGCAGGCATGGGGGCCGACTTATTTGGCTCTTACGTAGCTACTATTTTGGCTACCATGGTGCTAGGGCGGGAGGTTGTAGCGCGGGGCGATGAGTTTCAAGGGCTCTCGCCTATTCTGCTGCCTATGGCCATTGCCGGACTGGGTATTATCGCCTCGTTGATTGGGATCCTGACCGTTCGGGTGCGGGAGGGAGGGAATGTGCAGGCTGCACTCAACCGCGGTAATTATGTCTCTGTGCTGGTATCAGGTGCATTCTCCTATGCGCTTATTCGCTGGATGCTGCCTCCCGAGGACCTTACGATTCGTGGGATTACCTTTAATGCAACGGGCGTATTCTATGCAGTGGTAGTTGGCCTGGTCGTAGGCACGCTAATGAGTATTATCACGGAGTACTACACTGCTATGGGCAAGCGCCCGGTGCTTAGCATCGTTCGGCAAAGCTCAACGGGGCATGCTACCACCGTTATTGGAGGGCTGGCCGTAGGTATGGAAAGTACCGTGCTACCCATTATAGTGCTAGCAGCGGGTATCATTCTAAGCTACGAGTGTGCTGGATTGTATGGCGTAGCCATTGCCGCGGCCGGCATGATGGCTACTACGGCCATGCAACTGGCCATTGATGCCTTCGGGCCTATTGCCGACAACGCTGGCGGTATTGCCGAGATGAGCGAATTGCCGAAGGAGGTGCGCGAGCGGACTGATATTCTCGATGCTGTTGGCAATACGACAGCAGCCACGGGGAAAGGCTTTGCCATTGCTTCGGCGGCTCTCACGTCGCTGGCTTTGTTTGCGGCCTTTATGGGTACGGCCAACATCAGCAGCATTGATATCAGCGACGCACGCGTGCTAGGTGGGCTTTTCGTTGGAGCTATGATTCCGTTTATTTTCTCGGCGCTAGCTATTTCCGCCGTAGGGCGCGCTGCAATGAGCATGGTGCAGGAAGTGCGGAGGCAGTTCCGGGAAATTCCAGGAATAATGGAAGGTACGGGCCGACCCGAATACGAGAAGTGCGTGGCTATTTCCACCCATGCCGCTATTCGGGAAATGATGTTGCCGGGGGCTATTGCCCTGCTAGTGCCAGTAGTAGTAGGCTTCACGATGGGGCCGGAAGTATTGGGGGGTACGCTGGCTGGCGTAACCGTGAGCGGGGTGCTAATGGCCATGTTCCAAAGCAATGCCGGTGGTGCCTGGGATAACGCCAAGAAATCCTTCGAGAAGGGGGTAGAAATTGACGGCAAGATGGAGTTCAAGGGATCCGACGCGCACAAAGCTTCCGTTACGGGAGATACCGTAGGCGACCCCTTCAAGGATACCTCTGGGCCTAGTATGAACATCCTCATCAAGCTCATGAGCATCGTGTCACTGGTAATTGCCCCGCACATTGCGGCTCCTGAGCGGGCAGTAGCCCAACAGAACACCAGTGTTCAGGTGCACAAGCCAGAACTGAAAGCTCAACTGCGTAGGGCTACTCCTCGAGAAAATTTATTCTCTGCGGAGGCTTTTTTTCACTTAATGCGACACTTGTAGAGGTAGCGCCTACCGCCTCGTTAGTAATAGGAGTAGCAAGTACTTCCCTGGGCTGAATAAGCTATAGCCAAACGCAACGCCGCCGTTCCGAGCCCGGACGGCGGCGTTTTTGTGCTACCTTTGCCCACCCGCACAACCACGGCCCTACCTTAAACGGATGAATTCGGACCATATTTCACTGCACAACAAGCAGTTTGAGCCGTACCTGACTGCCGACCAGCTCGCTACTGCTATCGGCGCAGTCGCCGCCCGCCTCAACCAGGACTACGCTGGGCAGCAGCCCATTTTCGTGTCTGTTCTCAACGGCTCGTTCATGTTCACTGCCGATCTGCTTAAGGCCGTGACGCTCGACTGCGAAGTGTGCTTCATCCGGGTCGCTTCCTATGAGGGTACTTCTACCACGGGTAAAGTGAAGGAAGTACTTGGGCTGACCGAGGAATTGGCTGGCCGTCCCGTAATTATCCTGGAAGACATCGTGGATACAGGTCATACCATGCGGATGCTCCTGGAAACCCTCGGCGCTCAAAAGCCTGCGTCACTGGAAGTAGCTACGCTGTTTTTGAAACCCGATTGCTTACAACACCCCCTCGAGATTCGCTACGTGGGCCTGAGCATCCCCAACGATTTCATTGTGGGCTATGGCCTTGATTATGACGGCTTGGGGCGCAACTACCCCGATGTGTATAAAGCAGTCTGAAAAAGGGGCAAGTTGCTGGCTAGCTAAAATTCGCTGGCGACCATAGAGGCTTTCCTGTTCGTTGCGTATCTTTCCAGAACCCCACTCATTTTCCCCTACCTCCGCGTAACTCCCCGCTACTCATGCTGAACCTCGTGCTCTTCGGCCCACCCGGCGCCGGCAAAGGAACGCAAAGCCAAAAGCTAATTGCCCGTTACAACCTAGTTCACCTTTCAACGGGTGATTTGCTGCGCGCCCAAATTACGCAGGGTACCGAATTGGGCTTGCGCGCCAAAAAACTCATGGATGAAGGCCTGCTCGTGCCGGATGAAGTAGTGATTGGCATGATTGACAGTGCTCTTAATGACAACAAACAGGCTGCTGGCTTCATCTTCGACGGTTTTCCCCGCACTGTACCCCAGGCAGAAAGCCTAGATCAGCTACTGGCCAAGCACGATACCAAGGTGTCCTGTATGGTAGCGCTAGAAGTAGCCGAAGAAGAACTAGTGAAGCGTTTGTTAGAGCGTGGGAAGACTTCCGGCCGCCCCGACGATCAGAACGAGGAGAAAATCCGCAAGCGTGTAACGGTGTATAACACCGAAACTGCTCAGGTGGCTGGCTATTACGCCCAGCAAGAGAAATTCCATGCCCTCAATGGCATTGGGGCTATCGAAGATATCTTCGGTCAGATCTGCACCATCTTGGATGAGCAGCTACCTGCCACTTCGGAAAGCAGCCGTCAGGCAACCGACGAAGTAAAAGCGTAACTTTGCAGCTACTACCCATTGGGGTAGTGGCAGAACTATCTGTCATCCTGGGCATCGCAAAGAACTCCCCGCGCATTT
Source organism: Hymenobacter mucosus (assembly GCF_900188255.1). Classification (GTDB taxonomy): domain Bacteria; phylum Bacteroidota; class Bacteroidia; order Cytophagales; family Hymenobacteraceae; genus Hymenobacter; species Hymenobacter mucosus. The sequence goes on from NZ_FZNS01000005.1 coordinate 279,362, forward strand.
GTAATGAATGCGGTGGTTGTTTTTGCAATGCGCAGGATGACAGTTGTTTTTAGGCAGCGCCAGACGCTTCATCCTAACTTTCATTTTTCATTCTTTCCCACTGTGGCTTCTAATAACTTCATCGACTACGTCAAAATCAACTGCCGCTCGGGCAAGGGAGGAGCGGGCTCGCACCATTTCTTCCGGGCTAAAGGCCTCCCCAACGGTGGCCCCGACGGTGGCGACGGCGGCCGTGGTGGCCACATCATTCTAGAAGGCAACTCCCAGCTCTGGACGCTGCTGCACCTACAATACCAGAAGCACCTAATTGCTAAGCCTGGCGAGAATGGTGGCGAGAACCTGCGCACGGGCGCCCAGGGCGACGATATCATCATTCAGGTGCCTCTTGGTACCATTGCTCGTGATGCGGAGACTGGCGAGAAAAAGCTGGAAATAACAGAGCACGGCCAGCGTCTTATCCTTACGCCGGGCGGCCGGGGGGGGCTTGGCAACGACCACTTCAAGTCTGCTACCAACCAAGCCCCGCAGTATGCCCAACCCGGCGAGCCTGGTATTGACGAGTGGGTAATTCTAGAGCTCAAGCTGCTGGCCGATGTTGGTTTGGTGGGCTTTCCTAATGCTGGTAAGAGCACATTGCTGTCCGTTGTATCGGCGGCTAAGCCCAAAATTGCTGATTACGCTTTCACGACTCTAACGCCTAACCTCGGAGTAGTAGCCTACCGCGACTATAAGTCGTTCGTGATGGCCGACATTCCCGGTATCATTGAGGGGGCCGCAGAAGGTAGGGGCTTGGGGCATCGGTTTTTGCGGCACGTGGAGCGCAACTCCATCCTTCTGTTCATGATCAGCTGCGATTCGCCAGACATCAACGCCGAATACGAAGTGTTGCTGAATGAATTGGAGCAGTTCAATCCGGAACTGCTGGAGAAAAAGCGTTTGTTAGCCATTACCAAATCAGATATGCTAGACGACGAGCTGGAGGCAGAAATCCGGGAGTCTCTACCTACTGAGCTGCCGACCATCTTTATTTCTAGCCTCACCAACAAAAATATTCAGCCGCTGAAGGATATGATCTGGCAAGCGCTTCACGCTGAATAAGTAGTACAGCCGCCTAGCATGAAGCAACGCTGCCAGCAGTTCTCTGCGAGTGTTGCGGACTCTACTAAGGATTTGCGCCAGTGCGTCTGAACTAACTACCTGGCTTTCGGAGTTTCTGTGCCACAATGACAGCTGACCTGGCTTTGGCAAACTCCTTGTGACGCGACTTGGCTCTATGTCTTCCCGATTCAACCCATTCCGACGATTTCAAGCGAAAATGGCTGACGATAAAACTCCCCAACCCGAGGATACCCAATTCGACCAAGTTGACGCTGCCGCTGACCACGTAGCCGGCGAGCTTCCCCAAGAACCCACTGCGCCTGAACTAGGAACAGTGGAAAGCGCCGATACGGAACCTGCAGCCGGATCAAAAACCGATGCCGAATTGGCTGACCTGAAGGATAAGTACTTGCGTCTGGCTGCCGAGTTTGAAAACTACAAGCGCCGCACCACCAAGGAGCGCGCCGACCTGTTTAAAACTGCCAACCAGGAGTTAATGGTTGCCCTGCTGCCCGTCCTCGACGATTTCGACCGGGCCCGCCATCATACCAAAGACACTGACAACGCAAGCGCGGTGCGTGAGAGCATCGACATCATTCAAAACAAACTTCAGAAGACGCTGAGCCAAAAAGGTTTAGCTTCTATGGAGGCCAAGGGCGGTGCTTTCGACCCCGAACTGCACGAAGCCATTACGCAAATTCCGGCTCCTTCTGAGGATCTAAAAGGTAAGATTGTGGACGAGGTAGAAAAAGGCTACTATCTCGGCGACAAAGTGATCCGCCACGCCAAAGTGGTGTTGGGTCTGTAATAAGAAGTTGTCATGCTGACGAAGGAAGCATCTCTACCGCTTGCTTCGAGTAAACCACTCTGGTAGAGATGCTTCCTTCGTCAGCATGACAGACGAAGTACAACGAGATGGCAACGAAGCGAGATTATTACGAGGTGCTAGGCGTAGCCAAAAACGCTTCGGGCGACGAGATAAAGAAGGCCTACCGGAAGGTGGCCATCAAATATCACCCCGATAAAAACCCCGACGACCCCACGGCCGAAGACAAGTTCAAGGAAGCCGCAGAGGCCTACGAAGTGCTGTCGGACGCCAATAAAAAGGCCCGCTACGATCAGTATGGGCACCAGGGCATGGGCGGTAACGGCGGTGGCCCGAACATGGAGGATATCTTCTCCCAGTTCGGTGACATCTTCGGTGGCGGCGGTTTCGAAGGCTTCTTTGGCGGCGGTGGCCGTGGCCAAGGTGGTCGGCGCGTACGCAAAGGCTCTAACCTGCGCATCAAGCTCAAGTTGGACCTCGAAGAAATAGCCAACGGCGTTGAGAAGAAAATTAAGGTGAAGCGCTATGTGGCGTGCAACACCTGCTCGGGTACCGGTGCCAAAAATGGCACTGATCTCAAAACCTGCGGTACGTGTAACGGCCAGGGCCAGGTGAAGCGGGTAGTAAATACCATGTTGGGTCAGATGGTAAGTGCTTCTACTTGCCCTACCTGCGAAGGCGAAGGCAAAGTAGTCACTAGCAAGTGCGATGTATGCCAAGGCGAGGGCCGTCAGTTGCACGAGGAAGTTATTCCGATTAACATTCCGGCAGGTGTAGCCGAGGGCATGCAGCTAAGCATGAACGGCAAGGGTAATTACCCCGAGCGTGGGGGCGTACCCGGCGACTTGCTCATTCAGATTGAGGAGGAGCCGCACGAACTACTGAAGCGCGACGGCAACAACATCATGTTTGAGCAGTATATCTCGTTCGTGGATGCAGCCTTGGGCGCTAGTATTGAGGTGCCTACCATTGAAGGCAAAGTAAAAATCAAGGTAGAGCCAGGCACCCAGCCCGGTAAAATCTTGCGCTTGCGTGGTAAGGGTATCAAGGACATCAACGGCTACGGCCGTGGCGACCAGCTTATCCACCTCAGTGTATGGACGCCCAAGAATGTAACCAGTGAGGAGCGGGAGTTGCTAGAGAAACTACGCGACGCCCGCAATTTCACCCCGAACCCTGGTAAGAACGAGAAAGGCTTCTTCGAGAAAGTGAAAGAGTATTTTCAATAAGCACGTGGCAACTTAGCTCTTCGTGAGTTTTACGGTTGTTAAAACGCCCACCTTCTTCGCTGGAGGTGGGCGTTTTGTATGATAAGGGTTAACTACTGGCGTATGGCCTAGCCTTGATCAATGAGCTCCAGCGCTTTCTCTAGTAGCTCGTCGCGGCCAGCTTGTAGGCCTTGCACGGTGGGGTGCATTTCTACATCCGGTACAATGCCTACGCGCTGGGTTTCGCGGCCATCTGGGTAGTAGATACCAATGCCGGAAATCATAGTGGACAGGTTGCCGGGCAGGGCAAACCGCGACACATTGCCATCGGCGCCGGCGGTTGTGCTGCCCAGCACAGTGGCGCGTGGCGCGGTACGTAAGGCCATCGTTGTGTATTCGGCTTGGCTTTGCGTTTCCTCATTTACCAAGATGACTACCTTGCCGGGGTAAGCCTGGCCTTTACCGGGGCGCACGTGCAGGGCGTTGGTCCAAGTGAATAACCCAGGTTGGCTAGGAACCGGGATGGAGAACTTGACGAACGGAGTGGGCCTTGGCACTAGGTACTGTGACAAAGTGAACACCACAAACTCGGCGGGGTAGTTTCGGATGTCGATTACCAAGCCTTTGGTTTGACTGAACTCGGACATGATGCGGGGCAAGCTTTTCGTACTGATCTGCCCTAGCGTGAGGTAGCCCACATCGGGCCGCAGGAAGCGGTGGCTACTATCGGTAGCGGCGGTCTGGGTAGGTGGGGTGAGGGAGGAGAGGCTAACTCGGTTTACGTCGAGCGTGCTGGCTTTACCGTTGCGGATAATGCCTAGGCGCACCGTGGGGGTATTGCCGCGCAGTAGCATTCCGGCCATGTTGCGCAACTGGGTAGGCTGGTTGGAAGCAGGAAAAATAGGCTGGCGTGCTTTCACCCAATCTGCCACTATTTCCCCGTCTACCGTCGTGATAATGTCGCCGGGTTGTAGCACAGTGGGCGCGGCTTGCGTTGTTGGGCGCAGCTTGGCTACTACGGCCTGCTGCTGCACAAACTGAATGCTAACGGGCACGGTATAATTGCCACGGTAGTCGGTGAGCACCTTGTCGGCCCCCCAGAGGTTAGCGTGGGTATCATGAACGCGCGCAATTAAGCGTAGCGCCGCCAAGCGGTAGTGAAGTGCATCCGGTGCGTTGGCGAATTGTGGAATGAACTCCGAGAGGACGGGCTGCCAGTCTTCCCCAATGGCATACTTGTAGGGAAAGAAATACTCAATGATGTTCCAATAGCGGAATAGACCCAGCAGGCGGTAGCCCGCATCGGGATAGGCCATCTGGGCGTAGGCATCTTCGTGCAGAAACGCCAAGTTGCCGGCTTCGGCTGGCCCCACGTAGTAGTGGGCTGTCGCGGCTGCGGGGTGCGCGCGCAGGTACAACAGCTGCTGCTGCAGTTCCTTGCTGAGTTGCTTCCCGTCGGTCAGCCAAGCAAGGGTGGGCTGCACCCGAATTTTACTTGGAGAGACGGTGGCAGCCACGGGGCTAGTAACGGGGCCCAGGCCAGTAAGCCACGTGCTGAGCACCCGGCTACGGTCTGCCTGGTTTTGGCTGGCTAGCACGGCCGGCATGATGCGAAATAGCTCCTTATCCCAGTTGTAGTCGCCCCGGGCTACGGCGGGGTGGTAGTATTTCACAAAGCCCCACACCTGACCCAGCACCGCTAGGTTCTCAACTTGCTGCGCGCTAAGCTTGCTGAACGCAATACCGGAGCTTTTCTGGAAGGCCGTATCCGCGTCGGCTTTGTACACTGTCGTGGCTTTGGGGCGGGCTTGGGTGAGCGGTTTGCCGTCGATAGTGAGGCTTAGATTATCAAGCCACGCGCTGCCAGTACCTACCAGCAGGCCACCTAGGTAAATAGTTTTTGCCTCGGGCGCCAGGGGCAGCGTTATAGAATACAGCTGCCAGTCGTGCGTGCCTTGGAGGTTGGCTTTCTGCATGTTGTCGAACCCTAGCGTGCCGTTCGGGCCATCCAGGCGCATCCAAAGTCCCGCGAAGCCATTCTGAACGGCCTCCGTTTTTAAGTAGCCGCTGAGGGTGATGGACTTACCCTGGTAACGAGCCGGTATGGCCCAATGCGCGGCCCCAAAACTGTTCGTGCCAGCATCATAGGAGGACTGGAGGCGCACGGAGTAGCGGCCCTGTTGGTGCACCACGGAATCGGTTTGCACTTGGTAGCCGGGAGTGGGGGCACCGGGGCTATGGATGCCGGGCGCCCAGCCGGCAGGTAGGTGGCGGGCTTTGTCTTGAGTTTCTAAGTCAAGATTAATGGAAGCAAGGGTAGTGGATTGGGCTTTCACCCAAGAGCCGCTGAGCAAGATGCCGCAGCCAAGAAGCCAAGTAGTATAACGGGTAGGCACAGAACAAAAGAATAGAGGATGAATAATGCTACCGATAAGATGCATAAAAGCCCCTTAAGGTGGCAGATAGAAACTAGAAAATGGTAGCAACGGGCCGCCGTCAGAAAATAATTTTAGGTTGGGCTGTAATGCTGGGCTCGGCTCGGCGACTCATGTTGCGTTACTCTATTAGCCTATTGTACTCGTGTCAGCCTCTGCTACTTCTGCGCCGTTCGTGGCCCACCTTGCTGCCCATCAGTTGCTACTGCAACGCATTTGCCGGATGTACTCTGCCAATGCCGACGACCGCCAGGACTTGTACCAGGAAATTGTGCTGCAACTCTGGCGCGCCTACCCCAGCTACGAGGCCCGGGCTAAGTTCAGCACTTGGCTTTACCGCATTGCCCTAAACGTGGCTATTTCCGACTTGCGCCAACGTACCCGCAAGCCGGCCGCCGAACGGTTCGGGCCCACCGTGCCGGACGTAGCACCTCCCCCCGAGCCGGGGCCCGACGCCGAGGATCTGGCTCAGCTCTACCATGCCATCGGGCGTCTTTCCGATGTGGAAAAGGCCTTTGTGCTCTTGTATCTCGAAGAACGCACCTACGAGGAAATGGCCGACATCCTTGGCATTACCCAGAACAATGTGCGCGTGAAAATGCATCGCGTGCAAGACAAGCTTCGCCACCTACTAACCCAACCCGCCTAATGGACCTCGATAACTTCCGCCGCCAGTGGCAACAGGGTCAGCCCTCCGAGACATTGGATGCAGCTGCTCTTTCTCAGTTGTTGACTCGCCGCTCTACTAGCCCGGTAGCGAAAATGCTGCGCAATGCGTGGCTAGAATCGGGGTTTAATGTGCTGTGCTTTCTGATCTTCGGCTCAGTACTAACGGCACCAGCAGCTACCCAAAGTACCTTGGGGTTGGCTCGTAGTATATCTGCGGCTATGCTGGTGCTGTGTGTGGTAGCCGGGTACTACTACTACCACAAGGTGCAGGTGCTTCGGCAACTGCGCCAAGCCAACGGCCCCCTCCGAGACCATGTGGCACGCCAGCTTCGCACGCTTCGGCAATTGATGCACTTGTACAACCTTGGTACGCTATGGAGCATTCCGGCCGTCTTTCTGATAGTCTTGGGCTTTTTGGGTGTTCAGCTTTCCCAGAAGCTAGCGGGCCAGAAACTACTACTTAGCCTGGTCATCACGACCGGGATAGTTCTGGTAGTAGGGGGAGCTACTTTTCTGCTGATGCGCCAAACTATGCGCTGGTACTTACAGCACCTCTACGGTCAGTACCTCGACCGGCTGGAAGCGGCCCTGCACGAGTTGGGGGAATAAAGCAGCCGGTTGGTTGAAAGACCATGTTTACGACATAGTAAAAAAGCTACATTCGCTAGTACCAAAACCAACTCACCTAGCTGTGCAACCCATCCTTCAAGCTATCAACGTACGCAAGGCCTATGCCGCGCACGTTGCCCTCGATGGCGTGAGCCTCGACATTCCGGAGCGTAGCATCTTCGGCCTGCTCGGCCCTAACGGGGCTGGCAAAACGTCGCTGATTCGTATTATCACCCAGATTACCGGCGCCGACGAAGGCGAAATCCGGTTCCGGGGGGAGCGGCTCAAGCCCGACCACATTGCCCAAATTGGTTACTTACCCGAGGAGCGTGGCCTCTACAAGAAGATGAAGGTAGGTGAGCAGCTACTCTACCTAGCCCGTCTGCGGGGCCTAAGCCGCGCCGATGCTACCCAGCGCATCAAAGGCTGGCTTACCCGCTTCGACATTAAGCCCTGGGCCGAGAAAAACGTGGAGGACCTTTCCAAGGGCATGCAGCAGAAGGTGCAGTTTATTGCTACCGTGCTGCACGAACCCAGCCTTATCATCCTCGACGAGCCTTTCTCGGGCTTCGACCCCATCAATGCTAACCTAATCAAGGACGAGATTCTGCGCCTGCGTGAGGAAGGTGCTACCATCATCTTCAGCACCCACCGCATGGAGTCGGTGGAAGAAATGTGCGACAGTATTGCCCTCATTAACCGCAGCCGCAAGGTGTTAGATGGGCCTGTACGCACCATCAAAGACCAGTTCAAAACTCAGACCTACGAGGTAGAAGGCAAAGGTCGGCTGATGGTAATGCACCCAGATTTTGAAGTGCTCAAGCACCAGGAGCGCGAGAATGGCTTCTTCTACGACCACATTAAGCTGCACGGCGGCACTACCCCCAACGACCTGCTGCGCTACCTCATTGGGAGCGTGGAAGTACACGCATTCCGGGAGCTGATTCCGAGCATCAACGACATCTTCATTCGCCGCGTGCGCGAGACCATGCCCGAGAGCTTGGTAGAGGAATTTGAAGTTACGAGCTAAGGCCATGCTGGTCCCGTACCGGCTACCCTTTGCTTTATTCCAATCACCCATTACTTGACGCCTACTTCCTGACTTTTACATCTTCTTACTCATGGATAAAATCTGGCTTATCGCGCAGCGCGAATACCTCACGCGGGTGCGCAAGAAAAGCTTTATCATCATGTCGCTGATTGGGCCCTTGCTCACGGTAGCCCTGTTTGCAGTGCCCATTCTGATTGCGAGCCTAAGCGACAAAGACAAGACCGTGGCAGTGGCCGATGCGGGCAATCTGTTCAGCCAACAGCTCCCGGAAGCCAAAGAAGATCTGCGCTTTGTGCGCGTGTCGCCGGAGCTGGCTAAAGCCAAGCAGGAGTTCAAAGCGGGCAAGTACGAGGCCCTGGTTTACATCCCTAAGCTAGATTTAGCCAACCCCACCGGCTTTCAGGTGTTTTCCCGCAAGGGTCTAAGCGTAACCCTGGAAAGAGATATCAACCGCGTTATCAACCAAGAGGTGGAAAACCAGCGCCTGGCCCAATCGGGTATTGCCCGCGCCACCCTGGACCGCCTCAAGGCCGACGTGGACCTGCAAACTGTCAGCCTCAGTGAGGATGGGGAGCGGAGTTCCAGTACGGGTGTTAGCACGGGCATTGCCTACCTCTGCGGGTTTCTGATTTACATGTTCATCTTCATTTACGGCGTGCAGATTATGCGCGGGGTAATGGAGGAGAAAACTAGCCGCATTGTGGAGGTAGTAATTTCCACGGTGAAGCCATTTCAGCTGATGATGGGGAAAGTGCTGGGCATTGCTGGCGTGGGCCTCACGCAGCTGACGTTGTGGGTGGTGCTGTCCATTGGCATCAACTCCGCAATAGCCGGCTCCATCAGCCCGGAAAAGATTATGCAAAGCCGCGTAGACCGCACAACGGCTATGGTGCGCACCGATACGCCCGCGGAAAAGGCCGCCAAGAAGGAAACGAATGTTGCGGCCAAAATGGTCACGGCCTTGCACAATGCCAATCTGAACGTGCCGCTTCTGGTGGGATGCTTTCTGTTCTATTTCCTGGGCGGCTACTTGTTCTACGGGTCCCTGTTTGGGGCCATTGGTTCGGCCGTGGATAATGATACCGACACGCAGCAGTTCATGCTACCCGTGACGATGCCATTAATTCTTACGTTCGTGGTGTCCCAGGCAATTCTGACAACCAACCCGAACGGAACCGTAGCAGTTTGGATGTCTATGATTCCGTTTACCTCGCCCATTGCCATGATGATGCGCCTGCCATTTGGTGGGGTGCCCATGTGGCAGCTGGGCGTATCCATGGTCTTGCTTGTGGCTGGTTTTGTGGCTACTACTTGGCTAGCGGGCCGCATCTACCGGGTTGGCATTCTGATGTACGGCAAGAAAGTAACCTACGGCGAGCTGTCGAAGTGGATGTTTTATAAGGGCTAGACCACCTGCAATGCTCAGCTCGATTCAGGCACCAGCCAATTTGTACAGTGCTCCACCGGCTGGCCTGGCCGTGGCGTTTGCCCTAATCACGCTCTTGGCGGTGCTGTGGTTTTGGGTGGCCGCGCGCCGTAGCAACCCCAAGCAGGCCCGAGTGCTATTGGTAGGGCTGCTGCTGTGGATGGCCGCGCAAGGATTTTTTGCGAGCCTAGGCCTGTACCAAGACCTAGCTGCGCGGCCGCCTCGGTTATTATTGCTCGCCATTTTACCTGCACTGTTGGCTATAGTAGCTGCCTTTACCACGGCGCGCGGCCGTCGGTTTATCAATGGTTTGCCATTAAGCACGCTAACCTACCTAAATGTGGTGCGCATACCGGTGGAGCTGGTGCTGTATGGCCTGTTCTTGGCGAAAGAAGTGCCCGAACTCATGACTTTCATGGGCCGCAACCCCGATATTCTGGTGGGACTTACCGCGCCGTTGCTTGGCTTGTGGGGATTTACGCGCCCGTGGCTGCCGCGGGAGGTCGTGCTGCTGTGGCACGTATTGGCCCTGCTACTGCTACTGAACATTGTCTTCTGGGCAGTAGTGGCCTCTCCGGTACCATTCCAGCAGGTGGCCTTTGCCAATCCGAACGTGGCGGTGCTGAAGTTCCCGTTTGTGTGGCTGCCCGCCGTGGTGGTGCCCATTGTGCTGTTTGGGCACTTGGTTGTGCTGCGGCAGTTAAGCAAGGCCCCGGTGCCCGCCAGCCCAGCAACCTAGGTAGCAGGTAGCACCTCTATACGCCGCACTTTCAGTGGCTGCTTCAAACAAAAGCAGCCCAATTAAGGTCATTACCCTGAACGCAAAGGCCCCGACGTACACGCGCGTCGGGGCCTTTGCGTTATGAATTGCCCGTACCTTTGAACACGCCTGCCGCCCTTGGTAACGCCGAGTGCTGGGCCATCCACCGATGAAAAAAGTATTCCTATTTCCTCTGCTTTTCCTGCTGCTTAGCTTGGGGCTGCGCGCCGACGATAAACCGGCTTATCGCCTGTTTACGGCCACGGGCAAGCCGGCTACCTACGATAAGATGCTGAAAGAGCTGGCTGCGGCAGACGTAGTTTTCTTCGGGGAGCAGCACAACGACCCGATTGCTCACTGGCTGGAGCTACAGCTTACCAAGGACCTGCTGCGTGTAAAGCAAGGACAGCTGGTGCTGGGCCTGGAAATGTTTGAGCGCGACGTGCAGCCCCTGGTAGACCAATACACTACAGGCGAACTGTCGGATAAGGACTTCGAAGAACAAAGCCGCCCCTGGCCTAACTACGGTACCGACTATAAACCACTGCTGCACTTAGCCAAGCAGCAGAAGTTTCGGGTGGTAGGTACTAACGTGCCGCGTCGGTTTGCCTCTCAGGTAGCTAAGGGTAGCCTCACGGCGCTCAATGACCTGCCCAGTGCCGAAAAAGCCTGGGTGGCTCCGCTTCCCCTGACCGTTGATTACGAGCTGCCGGGCTACAAGAATATGGTGAAAATGTTTGGTGGCGACGCGGCCCACGCTGCCGGTGTGCAGAACATCATCCAGGCCCAGGCGCTAAAGGACGCTACTATGGCCTACTTCCTCAACCAAGCCCGCCCCGCGGGGCACTTGCTGCTACACCTCAATGGCGCCTACCACTCCGACAACCACGACGGCATTCTGGCCTACTTGCGCCAGCAAAACCCCAAACTCCGCGTGCTGACCATCAGCACCGTGTCGCAGGAGCAACTGGGAAGGTTGGACAAGGACAATGAGCAAAAGGCTGATTTCGTGCTGGTAGTGCCCCAGGACATGACCAAAACCTACTAGGCCGCGCCTACGCTGATTTCTTGTCGCCAAGGCAAACTACATCGTGCAAGGAAACGCGAGCCGTTGAGAAAAGCCACTTATAAACGTACCGGCCCTACTTTCGGGCCGTACAAGGGCACTGGCTCTTCTCTCTTCACTCGTATGATCTCCACGCAAGACTTCACCGCCCTGCCCGACGCAGCCACCTTACAGCGCCTCTGCCAATCCTTGGCCGTTCTCGATGCCATCAACTCTCCGGATCCGGAGTACCGCTACTATACCTACAATTCCGACTGGGATGAGCAGGAAACCGTGTTTGAAATGAACGACGGGGAAGGCGACCAAATGCTGGTACTGTTTCGGCCGGAAGGCTGCGTAATCAATGGTTTCCTGGCGGAATACGACCAGCCCGACAAATCCCAGGTGACCCGCGGCCTGCCCGACGCGTTTGAAGAATTTATCTTCGGCGAGCCGGTCAACTCCATCGGTACTACATTTTGCCTCTGGTACACGCCCGCCCACGGCTGGCAAACCGGCATTGTTGAAAGTGAAGACGATGGCTCGGAGGAATTGCTTTACATCTTCGACAACAACCCCGAAACCTACGCCGACTGGGCCAATGAGTATTACCTCGATGAAACCGAGCGGGAGCCCATTGAAACAGAAGCCGTAGCTCCCATCTACCAGCACCAGCCGCTGACGAAAGCTGCCGCCCTTGCTATCAACAATGAGTTGGATGACTGGACCCAGCTAGCAACCGATTTAGAAGGAATTGGCTACGCGCACGAGCTGACTAGTTAGACATCTGGTTAGTGCGTATGCTACACTAGCGGGAGTAGGAACAAATCTATAAAGCAGCGGGGCGCCGGGCTGGTTGCGAGGCCACTACCCTAAGAGCAGGTGCAAACCTGCCGCTAGTGCCCCGCCCAGAAGTGGGCCTGCTACCGGAATCCAGGCGTAGGACCACTCACTAGAGCCCTTGCCCCGTATGGGAAGCACTGCGTGGGCAAGACGAGGGCCCAGGTCGCGGGCAGGGTTGATAGCGTAGCCTGTGGTTCCTCCCAGAGCCAAGCCTATTGCCCACACCAGCAAAGCCACGGGTAAGGCCCCCACTGAGCCCAAGCCAATGGCCGCGCGTGTACTCGTAATTTCGGCGCCCGTAATATACAGCACGGTGAACACGAGCACCAGGGTTCCAACCACCTCACTTAGCAGGTTGAAGGGATGGTTGCGAATGGCCGGGCCAGTGCAAAACACGGCAAGCTTCAGCAGGGGCTCTTCGGTGCGGTCGAAGTGGTCTTTGTACAGCACCCATACTAGCGCCGAGCCCACGAAGCCGCCAGCCAACTGAGCAGCTATGTAGCCAGGGGTAAGTTCCCAGGCAACTTTGCCGGCTAGGGCGAGCCCTAGTGTAACGGCTGGATTCAGATGCGCCCCGCTAGCTGGCCCTGCTACTACTACGCCCACAAATACGGCTAAGGCCCAGGCCGTTGTAACAACCATCCAACCGCTATTGTGTCCCTTCGTGTCCTTTAGTACTACGTTGGCAACCACACCATCCCCTAGTAAAATGAGAATAGTTGTCCCAATAAACTCTGCCGCAAGCGGGCTCATGAGGCAACGGCCGTTTCGGGCTGGGCAGCAGTAGCAGTAGCTACGGGGCGGTGGCCGCCCTTCGCCCACACTTGCAGCGCCTGCACGGCCCGGTTCCAGTTGTCGATACCTTCCTCAATACCTGCCCGATTGGCCTTGGGCTCAAACGAAGTATCGGACTGACCTAGGGCTTTAATTTCCTCCACACTCTCCCAATAGCCCACGGCCAAGCCTGCCAAGTAGGCTGCGCCTAAGGCCGTCGTTTCGGTGATGCGCGGACGGGTTACTTTCGTGTTTAGCACATCTGCCTGGAACTGCATGAGCATATCGTTGGAGGAAGCGCCGCCATCCACGCGCAGCTCCGCAATGGGTAGGCCCGAGTCGGCTTCCATTGCCTTTAGCACGTCCATGGTTTGGAAGGCAATAGCTTCTACCGCCGCCCGGGCAATGTGGGCCGACTTAGTAGCTCGGCTCATGCCAAAAATGACGCCTCGGGCGTAAGGGTCCCAGTAGGGCGCGCCCAGCCCGGCAAAGGCAGGCACGAAATACACACCATCGGTGCTGGTTACCTGGCGCGCTAGCTGTTCAACTTCCGCTGAGGTTTTGATAATGCCCAGGTTGTCGCGCAGCCACTGCACCACGGCGCCCGCAATGAAAATACTACCCTCTAAGGCATACTGCACCTGCCCGTTTATCTTCCAAGCTACCGTCGTCAGTAGGTTGTTATGGGATACTTTCGGTTCCGAGTCGGTATTCATCAGCATAAAGCAGCCGGTGCCGTAGGTGCTTTTCACCATGCCCGGACTAGTGCAGAGCTGTCCAAAGAGGGCGGCCTGCTGGTCGCCGGCAATGCCCGCAATCGGGATTTTGGAAGCGAAGACGGTTGTTTTCGTTTCCCCATATACCTCGCTCGACTCCCGTACTTCGGGTAGCATACTGCGCGGAATGTCGAATAACTGTAGTAGCTCTTCGTCCCACGCCAAGGAGTGAATGTTGAACAGCATGGTGCGCGATGCATTGGTGACATCGGTGATGTGCAGCTCGCCCTGGGTGAAGTTCCAAATCAGCCAGCTGTCCACTGTGCCAAAGGCTAGTTTACCTGCCTCGGCCTTTTTGCGCGCGCCTTTCACGTTGTCCAGAATCCACTTCACCTTGCTGGCCGAAAAGTAGGCATCTAGTAGCAAGCCCGTTTTCGAGCGGATTAAGTCTTCGTGGCCTTCTTCCCGCAGTTGGTCACAGTATTCGGCTGTGCGGCGGTCCTGCCACACAATGGCGTTATAGACCGGCTTACCTGTTTTGCGGTTCCACACCACTACGGTTTCGCGCTGGTTGGTAATACCTAAGGCTGCAATGCTCTTCCCGTTTTGCCCCGCTTTCACCGTGGCTTCCGCCGCTACTCCCGCCTGGGTCGACCAAATTTCCAAAGGGTCGTGCTCTACCCAGCCCGGCTTCGGGAAAATTTGAGTGAATTCTTTTTGTGCCTTTGACACGATGTGTCCTTTATGGTCAAACAGAATTGCGCGGGAGCTAGTCGTGCCTTGGTCGAGAGCAAGAATATACTGGGCCATAGGAAGGGAAGTAAAGGTGGGAGGGAAGAACGAAAGAAAACGAAACAAGGGCGCTGCCACTGGTCACAAGTAACCTAGCAGCATCTTAGCTGAGGCAGAGTAGCAACTATATACTCTGCCTACTAGCCAGTGGCAGCCCGCTTTGCAAGAGAGCGGCGGTAGCAACCTATGCGGCTGCCGCTTTCACGGGTGCTGGCTGGGATTCTAGCAAGTAGTGCTGTGCTACGGCTGTAAAGGCCGCTACCTGTTGCTGTTCCCAGCGTTGGTCGTGGCCTAGTTCTTGGGCTAGAAGGGCGGCTACCTCCGGTGCCATACGGATGGCGGCGGGCGCATCAAGGAAAAGCACCCGGACGCGGCGGGCCAGCACATCTTCCACCGTGCGCGCCATTTCGTAGCGGGCTGCCCACACTACCTCGGCCTTCAAAAATTCGAGAGACGCGTCAAGTTTCTGCCCTAGCTCGGGTTGCTGAACAATGAGTTGCTGCAGGGCCGGCTGGTCGGTGCCGTACACGTACAGGTGGTTGCTGTGGTCGGGGGTGGGTTGGGCGCCGTGAATGGGCATTTGGGCCGTGGTGCTCTTGGCAGCCGGTAGCTTACCCAGGGCAATAGCTTTATCTACGGTGTCCTGGCCCATGCGGCGGTAGGTAGTCCACTTACCCCCCGTGATGGTGATAAGTCCCGCCTCTGACACCAGAATTTTGTGGCTGCGGGAGATTTCCTTGGTTTTCTCCGAGCCGGCCTGCGGTGCGGCAAGAGGCCGCAACCCCGCGAAGATGCTGAGGGCGTCGCTGCGTTTGGGCGCCCGGGTTAAGTAGCGAGCAGCCGTGCGCAAGATGAAGTCGATTTCTTCCTCTAACGCCTGCGGCTCCTGGCTGTGCTCATTCAGGGGCGTATCGGTGGTGCCAAGCACCACGCGGTTGTGCCACGGCACGGCAAACAGTACCCGCCCGTCGTCGGTCTTGGGAATCATGATGGCATCATCGCCAGGCAGGAAAGACTTGTCGAGCACGATGTGCACGCCTTGGCTAGGACGTACAAGCTTTTTGGTACCAGGCTTGTCCATTTGCAGAATGTCGTCTACAAAAATGCCGGTTGCATTCACCACGGCCTTGGCCGTTAGCTCGTAGGTAGTGCCGGTTTCCTGATCGGCGGCCATTACCCCCGAAATCTTGCCTTGGGTATCTTTCAGCAACCCGCGCACCTCAAAGTGGTTGAGCAGCGTGCCACCCCGCTCTACAGCAGTCTGGGCTAGGTTTACGGCTAGGCGGGCATCGTCAAACTGTCCATCGTGGTACAAAACGCCTCCTTTCAGGCCATCGGCTTTGATATTGCCCAGGCGCCGGAGGGTTTCCGTCTTACTAAGGTGTTTCGAGGCCCCTAAGCTGAGCTTGCCGGCCAGCAAGTCATACATGGTGAGGCCAATAGTATAGAAAGGGCCGCCCCACCATTCGTAATTAGGAATGATGAAATCTTGGTTTTTCACTAGGTGAGGGGCATTTTTTAGCAGTAGCCCCCGCTCGTATAACGCCTCGCGCACCAGTGCTACGTCACCCTGAGCTAGGTAGCGGACGCCCCCATGCACCAACTTAGTACTGCGGCTGCTAGTACCCTTGGCATAATCTACCTGTTCGAGGAGCAATGTTGAATAGCCACGACTAATGCCGTCTAGTGCGACACCCAGGCCAGTGGCCCCACCACCAATTACAATCAGGTCCCAGCTTTTTTGGTTGGTCAGCTGCTGTAAGAGAGCAGAGCGTTGGAAGCGGGTAGTTGTAGTATCGTTTCGCATGGCTTTGTCAAACGGTGTGATTTCGTGCTATGGTGTATAAAGATAAGTAAACGAAACAAAAGGAAACAAGTTTCAAGTCTGCTACTAATCAAAGGCTTTCTTATTATGTTGTTTGTAAATCGGTGTGTTGAGATAATAGGAGGCGATTTTGTAAGCTTTGTTTCGTTTTGTGTAGCTTTTGCTTTCGCAATACGTTTCGTTTCTGCAGGATGGAAGCTAGCAACTCTCATCAAACCGGATACTTTTGCCTGAATGAATCCAAGTGTAAAAAGACACCAGCTAATTTTGCAGCAGTTGCAGGAGCATAAACACGTGGAGGTGCCCGACTTGTGTGAGGCGCTAAATGTGTCGGCCGTAACGATTCGGAAAGATTTGAAACTGCTGGAGGAAAAAGGGCTGCTATTTCGTACTCACGGCGGGGCTGCGCTGGAGAATCCCTACATCAAAGACCGACCAGTAAACGAGAAGGAGCAGCTGTTTGCGGAAGAAAAAGCAGCCATTGGGGCTGCCGCCGCTAGGCTGGTGGGAGCACAGGAGGCTATTATTATGGCTTCGGGTACTTCCATGCTGGCCCTTGCGCGGGCACTGCCCCCCAACCAGCCCCTCACCGTTATTACCTCCGCCCTCAACGTGGGGATGGAATTGCTGCGTCACCCTCAGATTGAGGTAATGCAACTAGGCGGCTACCTGCGGCATAGCTCTTCCTCCGTTACTGGGCCCTACGCCGAGCAAGTGCTGGCCGATATCTCCTGCAGCAAGCTGTTTTTGGGCGTCGATGGCATCGACTTAGATTTTGGTCTTACCACTACCAACATCGGTGAGGCGCACCTCAACCAAGCTATGTTGCGCGCCGCCCAAGAAACCATTGTGCTGGCCGATTCCTCGAAGTTCGGCAAGCGTGGTTTCGGTCGTATTTGTGGCCTCGACCAAGTTCACCGCATCATTACCGATGCCGGTATCTCGGCGCAGGATGTCAGGAAGCTGGAAGAGCAAGGCATTGCCCTGACGGTGGTATAGAAGTTTCACACGTACTGTTCACTACGAAAGAAGTATTGCTGCCAGCCTGCTTCCGGGGCTATCTAACGCACGTATGCTATGCGCACATTTCTGTTTGCTGTTCTCCTGAGTTTCTTCCAGGCGCCAACTACTGAAGTAACCGCGCCCGCCTTCACTGTGGTGCCGCTTGGGGTGAAAGGGGGGCTGGATGAAAGCAACCTCTCCGCCTATTTAGTAGCTCCGACGGGAAGCAGTGCCTACGTGTGCCTTGACGCGGGCACCGTGTACAGTGGGGTAGTAAAAGCCGTTGCCAACAAGGCCTTGGTGGGCCCAGCCGCCGCCGTGATACGTACCCATGTCAAAGGCTACCTGATTTCTCATCCTCACCTCGACCACGTAGCCGGCTTGCTGCTCAACGCCACCGACGATACGTCTAAAACCCTGTACGGGCTGCCCAGTTGCCTTGCTACCGTGCAGAACGACTATTTCAACTGGCGCGCCTGGCCCAACTTTGGGAGCAGCGGTGCCGCGCCAAATTTGCGAAAGTACCAGTTGCGTGAACTAGTGCCCCAGCAGGAAACCCCGCTCGAAAACACCGGCTTAAGCGTGCAGGCCTTTGCTCTCAGCCACGGGAAACCCTACCAAAGCACGGCTTTCCTTGTGCGCAGCCAACGCAGCTACCTGCTCTACCTCGGCGACACTGGCGCCGACGCGGTGGAGCAAAGTGCAAACCTGCGTACCCTCTGGCAGGCTGTTCGGCCGCTGGTGCAGGCTCATCAGCTCAAGGCCATTTTTATAGAGGCCTCCTACAGCAATGCCCAGCCCGAAAAGCAGTTGTTTGGTCACCTTACCCCAGCACTGGTAATGCAGGAACTAGGTGTGCTGGGGGAACTGACGGGGGTAGCCGCCCTGCGGGGGATGCCCGTTGTCATTACCCACATCAAACCCACTGCGGGCAACGAGGAAGTTATTCGCCAGCAACTAGCGCAGGCCAATAAGCTGCAAGTGAAACTCGTGTTTCCGGAGCAAGGGCAACAGCTGACATTCTAGAATCGGGCGCTGCAAGCGGCAATGGACGAATATGCGCTAACCCAGAACTACAACCGGGCAACGGCGACCTAGTAGCTGTGGAGGGGGGCGGCGTAACTTACAGCTGCATTTGCTGCCCCCCTTTCCATGAAAATAGCTGCTCTTCTTCTCGTGTCTGCTGGCTTGAGCGTGCCAGCACTGGCCCAAACCATTCATTCACCCGGCAACAAGCTCACCCTGAGCTTCCAACTTAGCCCTAGCGGCGAACCAACCTACCAGCTGCATTTTGGCGCGAAGACGGTTGTCAACACCAGCAAGCTAGGCCTGCTGCTCCAGAACCAGCCGGGTCTTGACCAAGGGTTTCAGGTAGCACGCATCGACTCCACGGTACACGATGCTACCTGGCAGCCAGTATGGGGCGAGGTAAAAAACATCCGCAACCACTACAAAGAACTGGCCGTGACCCTGGCCCAGCCCGCCGCGAATGGGCACCGCATGGTACTTCGGTTCCGGCTGTTCGATGATGGCGTAGGCTTCCGGTACGAGGTGCCCCAGCAGCCAGGGCTCACGTACTTTGTGGTGCAAGACGAAAAGACGGAATTCAACCTGCCGGCCAACCACAAAGCTTTTTGGATTCCCGGCGACTATGACTCCAACGAATACGCCTATACTACCTCCCGCCTGAGTGAGGTGAACACCACGCCTATTAAGGCCATTGAGAAAAAGGCGGCGCCTACGCGCATCCAAACCCCGCTCATGCTCAAGTCCGACGACGGGCTTTACGTGAACATCCACGAAGCGGCACTCGTCAACTACTCGGCCATGATGCTGAACGTGGACACCAAAACCTTCGGCCTCACCAGCCAGTTGGTGCCCGATGCTACAGGTACGGGGGCCAAGGCCTACTTGCAGGCCCCGGAGCACACGCCCTGGCGCACCATTGTGGTAAGCAACAAAGCTCCGGAAGTGCTAGCCTCTAAGCTTATTCTTAACCTGAATGAGCCCAGCAAAGTAACCGATACCGGCTGGATTAAGCCCCAGAAATTTGTGGGCGTGTGGTGGGAGATGCAGGTAAGCAAGGCCTCCTGGAATTACTCCGACACTACCAACATCAAACTGGCCGGTACTGAGTGGAACAAGCTGAAGCCCAACGGCCGCCACGGGGCTACTACCGCCAACGTGAAGCGCTACATCGACTTTGCCGCCGCCCATCATATTCCGGGGGTGCTGGTAGAAGGCTGGAACGTAGGCTGGGAGGACTGGGTAGGGAACTGGAAAGAAGAAGTGTTCGATTTTGTAACGCCCTACCCAGATTTTGACGTGAACGAACTGCAGCGTTATGCAGCCAGCAAGGGTGTCAACATCATCATGCACCACGAAACCAGCGGCTCCGTCACGAACTACGAGCGCCGCCAGGATGCTGCCTACCGCTTCATGAATGAGCACGGCTATACTTCCGTGAAGACTGGCTACGTAGGCCGCATCATTCCACGCGGGGAGCACCACGATGGGCAGTGGATGGTAAACCACTACGTGCGTACGGCGCAGAAAACCGCCGACAGCCACATTATGGTTGATATGCACGAGCCCGTGCGCCCTACGGGTCTGCACCGCACGTATCCTAACTGGTTAGCCTGCGAAGCTGCCCGCGGCAACGAGTTCAATGCCTTCAGTGAAGGCAACCTGCCCGAGCACGAAACCATTCTCCCCTTCACCCGCCTGATGGGCGGGCCTATGGACTACACACCCGGCATTTTTAAGCTGCAGGGCTACGCTGCCTCCGCCCCGCAACGCCAGGTGCACACCACGCTTGCCAAGCAACTAGCCTTGTACGTAACCATGTACAGCCCCCTGCAAATGGCGGCCGACTTGCCCGAGAACTACAACGAACACCTTGATGCCTTCCGCTTTATTGAGGATGTACCGGTGGATTGGGACGACACGCGCATTGTGGCCGCCGAACCCGGCGACTACCTAACCATTGCCCGGCAGGCCAAAGGCAAGAACGAGTGGTATGTGGGGAGCATCACCGACGAAAAGGCCCGTACCCAAACGGTAAAGCTCGATTTCCTGACGCCCGGTACCACCTACGAGGCTACCATTTACGCCGATGGCAAAGGAGCCTCCTGGGATAAGAACCCCACGGCCTACCAAATCCGCAAGCAAAAGGTAAACAGCAAAACCACACTGAAGCTACAGCTAGCAGCCGGTGGTGGCGCCGCCGTGAGCATTAAGCCAGCCGGAAAGTAACCAGCTAAGTACTAATGCACTCCAGGCTAGTTGCAGAAACTGCATCAGCCCGTTTTAAATAAAGAAGTAAAAGTGGGCGCTAAGTAAGGCGCCCATGATATATACCTCATAGCTCCACAGAATGTCTTTCCTTAAACTAGCTATTCAGCATAGCTTGGCCCTTACTATTGCAGCAGTTGGCACGCTAGCTGGCTGTAAAAAAGATAACACGAATACTACCTCCGTTAAGCCCACACAGCCTACGATAGAGCAGTACGGAACTCCATTTGCGGGCGTGCCCAACCGCGAGGATGTAGTATTGTACCAAGTAAACATGCGGGCCTTTAGCCAAGCCGGCAACTTTGCGGGTGTAACAGCGCGCTTAGACTCTATCCGGGCACTAGGGGTGAATGTGATTTACTTGATGCCCATTTACCCAGTAGGCGCGGAAAAGTCGGTGAATTCTCCGTACGCCGTGAAGGACTACTCGGCTGTTAATCCGGAGTTCGGCACCTTAGCTGACTTGCGGACGCTCGTAGATGCGGCCCACGCCCGTGGTTTGAGTGTTATGCTGGATTGGGTTGCCAACCACACCAGCTGGGACAACGCCTGGGTCAAAACGCATCCCGACTGGTATTTGCGGAATGCTGCTGGCGTTATTCAAAACCCACCTAATACCAACTATACCGACGTTGCCCAGCTGAACTTCAATAATTCGGCTATGCGCCTGGCTATGATTGCGGCTATGAAATCGTGGGTATACACGGCCAATATAGATGGCTTCCGGTGCGACTATGCCGATACGCAGCCCTCGGACTTCTGGAAGCAGGCAGTAGATACGCTACGCAACGTGAAGACCCATAAGCTGCTATTGCTGGCGGAAGGCACGCGTGGCAACCACTTTGGGGAGGGATTCGACTATACATTCGGGTTCAACTTCTACGGCGGCTTTTGGGACGTATACCGGCGAGGTGCTGCAGCCACTACCTTCGACGCGCTGAATGCTAGCGAGTATGCGGGCGCTACGGGCACCCAGCAAGTAGTCCGGTACATCACCAACCACGACGTTAATGGCTCCGATGGAACACCCGTAGCGCTGTTTGGTGGCGAAGCCGGAGCAATGTCAGCCTTTGTTATTGCTTCTTGCTACAAAGGAGTGCCCATGATTTATAACGGTCAGGAGGCTGGTATGACTACGGCCATTACCTTTCCCTTTACTACTGTGAAAGTGGCCTGGGGTGCACATCCTGGCGTAACCCGCGCCTATAAGCAGTTGCTGGCCGCTCGTGCAAGCAGTGCTGCTCTGCGGCACGGAACGCCCACCGCGTACAGCACTACCGACGTATGCGCCTTTACCAAAACGGCCGGTAACGAGCAGGTGCTGGTGCTCGTGAACGTGCGTAATCGCACAGCTCAATATTCTGTACCCGCGGCGTTGGCCAACACTACCTGGACTGATGCGTTGCAAGGGGGCGCAGTAGCGGTAGGTACTCAGGTAGCATTGCCAGCGTATGGCTACCGAATACTGAAGAAGTAAGAGCTAGCTACACGAGCCTTCGTTCTACTATACGAAACAACAGCCCCGACCGCAAGGCCGGGGCTGTTGTTTTCTAGCCACGTATAGGCTACTACTGCCCCGGGGAATATGTGCGCTCGGAGTGTTGCTTCACGTCCTCAGGGTAGAAAAACACATCCTTAAAGTTCTCTTCGGCGTACAGCCCCGCCTGATCGGTGAAGTGGGGAGAGGTAGGCTGGTTGTTGTTGCCGCCGGCCAGCACGGAGCGGGCCTTGATGCGCGGGCCAAACTCCACCACCGCAATAAAGCTGTTGCCAACGCTGCCGTAGCGCTTTTTGGTGTCGGGGTAGGTACGGGAGCCAAAGGCAGCCAGAGAACCCCAGGCCGAGGAGGTAAAGGCTACCGGCAGGCTGGGCTTCTGGTCGTCGTAGGTTTCCTGAATATTGCCGGTAAGGCGCTGAAAGCGGTTTACGTCGCCCCAGGGCATCTTCCAGGTGCCGAAGTCGCGGGTGAGTTCCTCCAGGGTTTCCTGGAGGGCAGCAACTTTCTCTTGCGGGGAGGTTTTCGCAATGGCAAACTTGGTCAGGCTAATGTAGTCTAAGGGTTGGTTAGCAGGTACGCGGGTGCGGGCCAAGCGCAGAATTTTCTCGGCCCAGTAGGTAGCCAGCGTTTGCCCAACCGAGGCTTTGCCATAGCGCTTGTCCCAGGCCTGCACAACTTGCATAGCCTCTCCTACCTCACCCGTGGGTGGATTGGAGCTATCTACCACAAACTGGAAGTCCTTAGCCAGGGCTGGAATCAGTTCCTCAAAACCAGCTAAGTAGGGGTCCTTGGCGGCGGCAATGAGCGTGTCGAGGGTGAAAACTGATTTGCTGCTAAGCACGCGCACGGCATTAATACCACGGTAGTTTTCGGCATCGGGGGCCATGTAGGCGGGGTACTTACCGGGGGCGGGGCTACTGGGCCCGGAAACGGTAAAGGGCGTAGAATTGCAGTTTTGAATCCAGCCGCTACTGGGGTTTTTCACTTGCACCAGGTCTGCAACCTTGTGCAGGCCTTGCCACTCGGTTTTGGGGTTGCTGCCATCTACTGGCTGGCTCCAGTCAAACTGCGAGTCGCGTTTGGGCATGAAGTTGCCGTGCCAGTAGGCAATGGTACCTTTACTATCAGCAAACACGGTATTGTTCGAGGCGTTGCCGTTTAGCTTCATCACCTTCTGAAAGCTGGCGTAGTCGGTAGCTTTTGTGCGCAAGTAGGACTGCTCTAAAGCTTCCAGAGGCGTATCCATCATGCGCACCGTCACCCATTTGTTGTCGGCTTGTTGACCAACCACGGGGCCGTGGTGAGTGCGATACGTAGTAAATTGCTTCCGCTGAATTTTGCCGTCCTGGAGGTAGGGAATAGAAACGGTAGCCGTTTGCATGGGCCGCAGCTTGGTGCCGTAGCGGTAGTAATACTTACCATTCTTCTGCTCAACGGTCTCCAAGTACTCGTCCATGGAGTCGGCATAGCTAGAAGTGTGCATCCAGCCGCAGTGTTGGTTGAACCCTTGGTACACGAAAAACTGACCCCACGTCACGGCGCCGTAAGCATTCAAGCCAGCCTCGCTGGTTACTTGCACCTCAGGGCGGAAGTAGAAAGACGTGTGCGGGTTGATGAGCAGCAGGGCATGGCCGCTGACGCTTTTGGCGGGCGCTACCGCAAACCCATTAGAGCCCACGGGTTCCCGTTCAAACTTCTCGAAGTCGGGCCTGACCCAGGAAGTGGATTTGCGGCTGCCGTAGAAATCCTTTAGACGCTCCAGGGGCACCACGCTGATGTTGCCGCCAATGCTGCCCTCGCTAAATAGCAGGGGCATCCAGGGCTGAAAGCGCCGCAGCAGCTTGGGCTGTACGGTGGGGTGGGTGTAGAGGTAGTAATTGGTGCCATCGGCAAAGGCCATGAGCAACTGCTTCATCCAAGCGGGGCTCTTGCGATATAAACTGATGGCTTGGGTACTATCCATAAACAGGCGGGCCCGCAAATCGTGATAAATAGCCGACTCACCTTCTACCTCCGCCAGCCGCCCAATGGCATCGAGGTAGTTCATTTCAACGCGGGCAAAGTCGTCTTCGCACTGGGCGTAAAGCAGTCCAAACACGGCGTCAGCGTCTGTCTTGCCCTGCACGTGCGGTACGCCCCAAGTGTCGCGCGTGATGGTTACGTGCTTGGCTTGTTGCTGCCAGCGGGCAATTTCGGCGGGCGTAAAGGCCTGCGCTTGCACGCCAGTTGCCGCCAGGATGAAACCAAGGGTAAGGAAAAAACGCATAGGGGAGCAGGGAGCAGAGTGAAAGAACCGCGCCTAAAATAGCCAGCTCTACTCACATACACCGCCCCCGGCCGGCTAGCTGCACCCATTTCTGCCAAAAGCAAAAGCCCCGGCCGGAGGGCCAGGGCTTGGTAAGCTAGTTATGCAAACTACCTGCTCGGCGTGCCAGCAGCTAGGGGCAGGCTTACGCCGAAAACGAGGAGCCGCAGCCGCAGGTGCTTTTCGCCTGGGGGTTGTTGAACACGAAACCACGGGCGTTCAGGCCATCCTGGAAGTCAACTTCCATGCCCAGCACGTACATGGCATGTTTCTTATCCATGATGAGCAGCACGCCATCTAGGTCGAATGTTTCATCCTGTTCTTTGGCTTTGTCAAAACCGAGGAGGTAGCTCATGCCGGAGCAGCCGCCCCCCTGAACACCCACGCGCAGGCCGTATTCGGCGGGCACGTTTTTCTCGATCAGTATATTCCGAACCTCTTCCAGTGCGCGTGGCGTGAGGCTAATGGGAGCAAGTTTCGTGGAGACGGCCGTTGCCATAGTGTGTTCGTCTTTAGAGAAGTAAGGCGGCAAATATACGAAGCCTACGGTAGTCACCTCACATTCCTGGTCAGGACGTAGGCACTACACGAAACACAAGCTTCGTTTGGGGGTATAACAACGGACACGGCCCTGCGGTTCACGCTATATTTGCGTAAGCGCAGCGGCGCGGCTGGCAAGCTTGTGGCTTCGCAGCGCTTCTTTCTCTCACCGGTGGCATGCACTTCTCACAAGTGACATGCTGTTTTCTGCTTGGCCTACTCAGCCCCATGGATTCGACAGCGTATTTTTTCGAACTGCTCAAAATTATCTTGCCCGCTCTTATTGTAGCGGGAGCCATTTATTTTCTGTTTCAGCAGTTTCTGGAGCGCGAGCAGCAGCGTCGCCTCATTGAGATGCGGTTGGAAGCAAGCAAAACGACGTTGCCCCTGCGCTTGCAGGCGTTGGAGCGCATTACTTTACTGCTAGAGCGCATCACGCCCAACAACCTGCTAGTGCGCGTAAGTAGCGCAGGTATGTCGGCTGCTGAGTACCATCGGCTTCTGCTTCAAGAAATTCGGGCCGAAGTAGAGCATAATTTAAGCCAGCAGCTGTATATGCAGCCTGAAACCTGGGCTGCCGTGAAGCAGGCTCAGGAAAGCGTAGTCAACCTGATTAGCACCCAGTTTCGGACCCTGCCAAATGCCGCTGAGGCGCGCGGCCCAGAACTCGCCCGCCGCATTCTGGAAAGCCTTATGACCGACCAGCCCGACCCTACGGCGGGCGCATTGCTGGCCGTGAAGCGCGAGGCCGTAGCCATGTTCTAACTCACTTTTAATTTCTTGTACCCCTTAGTCGTCCTGCAAGTGCTGCCCGCAGCGCTGCAGGATGTTCTTTTCTAGCCCAGGTAGCCCATGACGAAAAAACGCATTGCCGTAGATATGGACGAGGTCATTGCCGACTCCATTTCCCGATTTCAGGAGTGGTATGGCATCGACTTCCAACTGACGCTTTCGCTTGAGGAGCTGCGGGGTAAAAATTTTCATGAGGTAGTAGCGCCCGAACACCAAGAAGCGTTGCGTGGCTACCCCAACCGGCCGGGCTTTTTTAAGGACTTGCCCGTAATTGCGGACAGCCAACGCATTCTGAGCGAAATAAACCAGCGCTACGAGTTGTTCATTGCCACCGCCGCCATGGAGTTTTCTAACTCCTTTCTCGACAAGTACAACTGGCTGCAGCAGCACTTTGATTTTATCCCGTGGCGCAACTACGTGTTCTGTGGCGACAAGAGCATTCTGAACGCCGACTACCTTATCGACGATAACGCGTTCAACTTTGAGCGTTTCCGGGGTGAGGGTATCCTGTTCGACGCCCCTCACAACGTTAATGAAACGCGCTACCGCCGGGTCAACAGTTGGCAGGAGGTAGGAGAAATTTTTCTGTAAACTACCACGGCTCAACCCGCAACGAGCCCGGCAACCGCAGTTGCCGGGCTCGTTGCGGGTTGAGCCGTTTTGTCAGCTTCCTAGGCCGTAACTAGGGTAGCATCAATAGCGCGCTGGTAGCAGGCTTCGTATAAGGGCACAATCTTTTCCACTGCAAAGGTTTCTGCGTGGGCGCGGGCAGACTCCTTGAAGCGGGGCAGGTTTTCATCGTCGAGAACGAACAGAGAGTTTTTTACCATGTCTTCTACGTCGCCGATGTTGCTTACCATGCCGGTAGTGCCGTGCTCATTCAGCTCGGGAATACCGCCGGCGTTGGTACTAATAACGGGTACTTCGCACGCCATAGCTTCGAGGGCCGCCAACCCAAAGCTTTCCTTTTCCGAAGGCATCAGGAACAGGTCGGCAATGCTGAGCACTTCCTCCACGGCTTCCAGCTTACCCAGGAAGCGCACGTCGTTGCTGAGCAGGCCCAGGTCGCGGCAGATTTTCTCAATGCGCGGGCGGTCAGGACCATCACCCACCAGCAGGAGCTTGGCCGGAATCTGCTTGCGTACCCCGTCAAAAATGTGGACCACATCTTCCACGCGCTTCACCGAGCGGAAGTTGGACGTGTGCACTAGAAGCTTTTCGCCCTCTGGGGCAATGGCCGCTTTAAAGTGACCCTTATTCTGCTTCTGAAAACGGGCCAAGTTGATGAAGTTCGGGATTACCTCAATGTCCTTTTCAATAGCGAAGTACTCGTAGGTTTCCCGCCGCAGGTCTGCCGATACCGACGTGACGCCGTCGGACTGGTTGATGCTGAATGTAACCACGGGTTCGTAGCTAGCATCCTTGCCCACCAGCGTGATGTCGGTGCCGTGCAGGGTGGTGATGACTGGTACGCGAATGCCCTTGGTGATGAGTATTTGCTTAGCCATGTAGGCCGCCGATGCGTGCGGAATGGCGTAGTGCACGTGCAGCACGTCGAGGTTTTCATTCTGCACAATGTCCACCATCTTGCTGGCCAGCGCCAACTCGTAGGGCGGGAACTGGAACAGGGGGTACGGCGGGATGTATACCTCGTGGTAAAACAGGTTCTCGTTGAAAAAGTCGAGACGTACGGGCTGGCTGTAGGTAATGAAGTGTACGCGGTGTCCGCGCTGGGCCAGGGCCTTACCAAGTTCAGTAGCTACGACGCCGGAGCCGCCAAAGGTGGGGTAACAAACAATGCCAATATTCATGGGTGGTAGCGTGAACTGGGTGCTGAGCTGAGAGGCACGCACAAGCAAAGAGGAGGAAGGGAAGAACAGAAACTAAGCGCCGCGGCAATAGGCAACTGACACCAAAGGTGCCCAACCGTTGCGGTTACTGGGCGAAGCGCGACATTAAATTCTGGTTACGCTGACGCTAGTGGCGGGTAGAATCATAAAAAACCGGCGGCAAGTCATCCCATTTGGATGCCTTGCCGCCGGTGCGGTCTAGTGAAGTACGGAAGTTTGACAACACATCATGTTTTCTGCAACGACTTGTAAATCACGTCGTGAATGCGGGTACGGATGTTATACTGACGTAGCTTGTTGTTGCCAGCGTCGGGGTACACGCGGTTAGAAAGAAAGATGTAGAGGATTTTGTTTTCGGGGTCCATCCACACGCAGGTTCCCGTGAAGCCCGTGTGGCCAAAAGTGCTGGCTGGCGACAGATTGCTCGTGGGTCCTTCGGGCTTCGAGGGGTCGCCCCGGTCCCAGCCCAAGCCGCGACGGTTACCAGCTTCTTTGTTGGTAGCAAACTCCGTTACAATCGGCGACTGGAAAAAGCGCTGCCCTCCATAGCGGCCGTTCTGCAAATTCATCTGCATCAGGATAGCTAGGTCGTTGGCGTTGGAGAACAGTCCGGCGTGGCCGCCTACTCCGCCAATCATGGCTGCCGTCTGATCGTGTACTGTGCCCTGCAATTGGGTGCGGCGGAAGTACGTGTCATTCTCCGTAGGGGCAATGCACGACTTGGGAAATTTCGTCAGCGGGTTATACGTCATCGTACCAAGTCCCAAGGGCTGGTAGAAGGTCTTTTGCAGGAAGTCCTCAATGGGCTGCTTCAGTACCTTTTCAGCCACGCGCTTCAGAATGATAAAGCTGAGGTCGGAATACTCCACGGGGTACTTGCCCTTTACCTTAGGCAGTAGCGTAGAGCGCTGCACCCACAGCCAGACAGAGTCTTCCGACGTGCTTAGGCTGTACAAGTCGGGTGTTACTTCTTTCGAGAATTGGGGCGACTCAGTACTGGCGTAGAAGGTAGGCTTGGGCCCCGTCTTGGTAATGGTCTTTTCCCAGGTAGCGATGCCAGGCTTGAGGCCCGCTTGGTGCATAAGTACCTCGCGCACCGTCATGTCTTTCTTGTTGGTGCCCTTCAGCTCCGGCAAGTAGGCCGCTACCTTGTCATCCAGGTTGAGCTTGCCCTGATCTTTGAGGTACATAATAGCCTGCAGCGTCCCCGCTACCTTGGTCACCGAGGCCAAGTCGTAAAGCGTGCTGCTGTTGACGGGCTGCGATTTATCATAGGTGCAGTAGCCGTAGCTTTTGTCAAACACCACCATCCCATCTTTAGCTACCAGCACTTGGCAGCCTGGTGCAGCAGCATACGCTACCGACTCCAGCGCGATATTGTCAATCTGAGCTAGGGTACGAGAGTCGAGGCCGGCTTCTTCCGGGGTGCCATAGCGTAGGCGCCGCAAATCAGGCGTAGGCAGGCCCGTACCGGCTTTTAATGTTTCGGATATGGTGACGGGTAGGCGCCCCTTCGCCGACAATGCCCCGAACAGGATTTGCGGCATCACTAGCTGGGACGCGTAGTTGTCCTCATAACCGCACACAAGGGTACGGGCTGTTTCGAGGTGCTTCAGCGAGTAGGCGTTGCCAAAAGCCACAACCACCGTTTTGATGTTCTTATTTGCTTGAAGCTCCTTCAGGAACTTCAGCGCGCCCTCCCCAATGCCGTAGCTATGGGTGGGCGTATTGTTCATGTTATGCAAGCTCACCACTACCACGTTGTAGGGCGTGAGGCGGCTGCTAATCCGGGCGAATGTGGAATCGACGGCGTAGCGGTTGGGTACGGCGTACACAGGGCCGCTTTGGTACTTACCCATAATCTCCCGGTAGGTAGGCGCATCAGAGCCGATAGTCACGGCGGCTATGCGCAACGTGTCCAAGCGGTTGAAGGGGAGGAGGCCGTCTTCGTTCTTGACGACGGTAGTCGCGTGCTCGTATATCTGCTGCTGTACCGTCCGGCTCAGGGGGCGGTTCAGGTTGGTCATCAGATTGGGCACATCAATGGACTGGTAATGATTCAGGCCCGCCCAATACTTGGCCCGCAGAATTTTACGCACCCGCTGGTCTACGTCAGCCTGATCTACTTTGCCGGCCGCGATGCTCTCTTTAATCTTTTGCAGAGCCACGGGCACATCTTCCGAAAACAGAAGCACGTCGTTGCCGGCGGCCAGGGCTAAGGCATCCAACTCGCCGGGCTTGTAGAGGTCCGACACGCTTTTCATGTTCAGTGCGTCAGTAAACACCAGGCCTCGGTAGTTCATCTTTTCCTTCAGTAGGCCCGTCACTAAGTTCTTCGAAATAGTGGCCGAAAGAGTGCGGACAGTATCGAACAACGGCATGTAGAGGTGACCCACCATCACGCCCATTACGCCCTGCTCAAACGACTTCTGGAATGGATACAGGTCTACGTTTGTGAGGCGGGCCAGATCGGAGTTGATAACCGGTAGGGCCACGTGGGAGTCAACATCCGTGTCGCCGTGACCAGGGAAGTGCTTGACCACGGCCACAATACCGTGGTCCTGTAAGCCGCGGATGTAGGCAATGCCGCGCTTGGCTACTTGCTCCTTATTCTCCCCAAACGAGCGGTTGCCAATAACTGGATTATCTGGGTTGGAGTTGACGTCGATGACGGGCGAAAAGCTCACGTGCACGCCCATAGTCTTCATCTTCAGGGCAATTTCGCGGCCCATCTGATAAACGTACTGATCATCGTCCATGGCCCCTAGCGTCATTTGCTTAGCAAAGTGCATGCTGGAATCAAGGCGCATATCCAAGCCCCACTCAGCATCCATGGCTACTAGCAGGGGTACTTTGGCTGCGGCCTGGTAGCGGTTGGTCAGCAGGGCCTGGCGGCGCGGGCCACCCTGCAAAAACATTAGGCCACCGATATTGTAGTTCTTAATCAAAAACTCGGTGTACTGGGCGTGCTTGCGGTCCTTGTTGGAGTAGGCCGCTACCATAAACAGCTGACCCAGACGCTGATCGGGCGTCAGGGAGTTAAACACGCTGTCTACCCAATTCTGCTCGGCTACTGACATTGGCCGCTCCCCTTCTTCCCGCGGTGAGGAAGACGAAATAAGCAGACCCGTAATGGCCAGTACTAACAAAAATATTCCAATCCGAAAGTCTTTGAGCATCGGCTCCGGTGGTTCGTGCTGAGGGGTAATGAAAGATGGAAGGCGAGTTGAAAAGCCCTACTTTTGCCCCTCCAAAAAGGGTGCCGGGCCGCGACGTCGGTGGGGCGTCGGACCACAGTTGCGGACCGTTTAGCTCCTACCTTCTACACTTCCCAACGCAGGAGCCGAAGATTCCGTCTCATGCAGCGCCCACAAAAGTTGGCCGCAAACTTACGGATTATTTCCCGACGCCGGTTGTTATCAGGCGGATAGCTGCTCATAACAGCCGTGCGGCTTCCCGCATTTTTTCTTCGATTTTAGCTTCTGTATGGCGGATATCATTCAACTGCTTCCTGAATATTTAGCTAACCAAATTGCTGCCGGTGAGGTAGTGCAACGCCCCGCTTCTGCCGTAAAAGAACTGCTAGAAAATGCCGTAGATGCTGGCGCCACCCAAGTGCAGCTCATTGTAAAAGATGCCGGCAAACAGCTTGTGCAAGTGGTAGACAATGGAGCCGGTATGAGCCCCACTGATGCGCGCATGAGCCTGGAGCGTCATGCTACCAGTAAAATCCGCACCACCGACGACCTGTTTCGCATTCGTACTCTGGGCTTTCGTGGGGAGGCCCTGGCCAGTATTGCGGCCGTAGCTCAGCTAGAGTTGCGCACTAAGCAGCGCGACCAGGATACTGGCTCACTGCTGCTGGTAGAAGGTTCTCAAATCAGTAGCCAGCAGCCCGTAGCTTGCCCCGATGGTACGAGCATTGCCGTGAAGAACTTGTTCTTTAATGTGCCCGCTCGCCGCAATTTCCTCAAAAGCAACGCGGTGGAGATGCGCCACATTCTGGATGAGTTTCAGCACGTGGCATTAGCTAACCCAAATATTAGCTTCTCGCTGTTTCAGAACGATTTAGAGGTGTTCAACCTGCCGGCGGGCAAGCTGAGCCAGCGCATTGTGAGCTTGTTGGGCAATGGCTACAAGGAGCAGCTTGCGCAGGTGGAGGAGGTAACGCCCTTCATTGCCGTGCGTGGGTTTATTGGCAAGCCGGAGTCGGCCAAGAAAAGCAGGGGCGACCAGTTCTTCTTTGTCAACAATCGGTTCATTCGCTCAGCCTACCTCAACCATGCCGTGCTGGCTGCTTACGAGGGGCTCCTCCCCAAAGACACCCATCCGTTCTACGTGTTGTTCTTGGAGCTTGACCCCAAGACCATCGACATCAATGTGCATCCCACCAAAACCGAAATCAAGTTCGAGGACGAGAAGACGGTATACGCCATTGTGCGGGCAGCTGTGAAGCAGAGCCTGGGCCTGCACAACATGGCGCCCTCCTTAGACTTTGATGGCAACGTGAACTTCGCACCCATTCAACCTTTGCGTCTGTCGGGGGCGGAGAAAAATCCTTTTGCTCAGGACTTCCAGCCGGATGCCCTAGCCTCAGCCGCCTCGCGAGCTGCCAGCACGCCGGCCCCGCGCGAAAAAGGCGACAAGAGCGTGCGGCCCGAAGCATTCGAGCGCCAACTGCCCCCACGACCTACGGAGCAAGCTAAGCGCGACCTGGAGGACTTTTACAAGAGCCTCAGCCAGCTGAGCGTGCCCGATGTGGAGCACGAAGCTACTGCGGTAGGGGTACCCGTGCCCTCCGCGGCGGCCCTGGTAGCCGCACAGCCCACAGACGACGAAGCAGGGCGGCCTGCCAAGCCAATAGCGTCAGAAGTACCCGCGCCTGCTCCCACGCCAGCACCTCCCGCTTTTGCGAGCAACGCAGCCCCAGCGGCAGTGGCAACCTCGCCGGAATTACCTTTGCGGGAATCCTCCACGGGGCCCGGTAACAAAGTATTACAACTGCACCAGCAGTACTTACTTGTGCCCGTGAAATCGGGGGTAATGCTGATTGACCAAGTGGCAGCGCGGGAACGGATTTTGTTTGAGCAGTACGCCCAGAGCCTAGAGCGCGAAAATAGCGCTTCGCAAACTCTGCTGTTTCCGCGTACCGTCACGTTCACGCCCCAAGACTTTGCCATTCTGCGTGAAGTAGAAGAAGCCCTGAAAGCTTTGGGCTTCCGCTTCTCCGATTTTGGCAAGTATACTATTGCGGTGGAAGGCATTCCAACCGACGTGCCCGCCCGCGACGAGAAGGAGCTGCTAGAAGGGCTTATCGAGCAGTTTCGCAACCATGCTGGCCCCGTAAAGCTGGACCGGCGTGAGCAGATGGCTCGGGTGTTGGCCCGGCGCGTGGCAACCAGTGCTGCGGGCGCCCGCTTGTCGGAACTAGAGATGACGGCGCTGGTGGACAAGCTCTTTGCCTGCTCCGTACCCAACTACACGCCCGATGGCCGCCGAACCTTGGTGCTGCTTGAATTAAGCCAAGTGCAGGACTTTTTCCGTAGGCCTTAGCGCGCTCACGCTCTACTTGCTCTAGCGGCAGCAGAGGCGCGTACGTCTCGTCCACCTTTTATCAGCCAAACTGGTACGTAATGTTTCAGCTTACCCCCACGGTCCGAAATCTGCTAATTGCCAACGTGCTGGTATTTTTTATCAGCCTGCAGCTGCCCAATCACCTGGGGTTTCTGGCGTTGTACCCATTCGCCTCACCTCTGTTTCAGGTGTGGCAGCCGCTTACCTACATGTTTATGCATGGAGGAATTGGGCACTTGTTCTCCAACATGCTGGGCCTGATTGTGTTCGGGCCGCTGCTAGAGCAGCGCTGGGGCGGCCAGCGCTTTCTCACCTACTGGCTGATCTGCGGGCTAGGGGCGGGCCTGTTGTATAATGGGTTACGTACCTATGAGTTAAACCGCATGTACCACGACATCGAGGTGTTTCGCCAGGACCCTACCGATATTCATTTGCTGGATTTTGTGGAGCATAACACACCCGAAGCGGAAGATTCCTACGCACCCATCATGCGGCAGCTCCATAAAACTCCCGACGATGCCAGCCTGATTTCAGGAGTTCTTACTAGCATGGAAACGGTATACGCCCGGGGAATGGTAGTACCTATGGTAGGCGCCTCCGGGGCATTGTTTGGAATCTTGCTGGCCTTTGCCTTTTTCTTTCCCAATACTACGCTGTTTATGTTCCCGCTGCCTTTCCCCATTAAGGCGAAGTACATGGTGGTGCTCTATGGATTATATGAGTTCTACACGGGCGTGGAGCGGACGCCGGGTGACAACGTGGCACACTTTGCTCACCTGGGGGGAATGCTGGTAGGCTTCATCGTGTTGATGTTTTGGCAGCGTAACCGGGCCCGCCTATACTAGCCCGGTAGGGAGTTGGCAGGACCGAGGTAGATTGCATGAAAATTGCAGTACTTCCCGCCACAGCCACGTCTCCTTTCTTCGTTGGCTGCTTCTAATTCCTGTTCTTCATGAGTATCGCAAACGATATCCGCACTGCTTTCAGCCGCCGCGACAATGCTCTCAATCAGCTGCTGCTGATAAACGTGCTGGTGTTTGTAGTGTTGGTGCTAGTAAAAGCCGTCATGACGCTCTCGAGCGTGGGGCCCTATTACGACAACGTAATTCGGCAGTTTCAGCTGCCATCGGCACTGCCTAGCTTGCTGCGCCACCCCTGGACGGTGCTCACCTATGCTTTCACCCACGAAAGCTTTTTTCACATCCTCTTCAACCTACTCAACCTGTACTGGTTTGGTGCCCTCATTCGGGAGTATCTCGGCGACCGGCGCCTCGTAAGCTTATACGTGCTGGGCGCCCTAGCCGGTGCACTGCTGTTCATAGTAGGCTTCAACCTAATACCGGTGCTACGGCTGCACCTAGGTGCCACGCTGATTGGGGCCTCGGCATCAGTAACGGCTATTATTATGGCGGCCGCTACCCTGCTACCCGACTACACGTTCAGCTTGTTTCTCTTTGGACCAGTCCGTATCAAGTACATTGCTGCCGTTGTTATTCTGTTGTCCATCATGGCTATCAATGAGGGCAACCCCGGCGGGGGCTTAGCTCACATTGGCGGGGCAATTCTCGGTTTTGCATTTATCAAGCAGCTCCAAGCGGGCCGCGACCTTGGCCGTCCGGTACAAGCCGTCGGCGACTGGTTTGTGCGCTTGGCTACGGGCCGTCCTAACCTCCGGGTTACGCACCGGAATGCTACCCCAGCCGAAGCTGCTGCCTCGGCCAAGAAGGGTTCTTTCCCCAAGCCCGAGCAGGATGAGATTGATGTGATTCTGGATAAGATTTCCCGCTCCGGCTACGAGAGTTTATCTAAAGACGAAAAGCAAAAGCTATTCCGGGCCAGCCAGAAGTAGGAGTTTGTTAGTAAGACCAAAGGCCCGCCGAAGAACTTCGGCGGGTCTTTGGTCTTACTAGCTAGTGGTAGCCTAAGCGCTAGCCTTGCTCATGTTATCGAGGGCATCCATTACTTCTTTCACGTGGCCGCGGGAGGTTTCCAGGAGGGCTTTTTCCTCGTCGTTGAGTTGTAACTCTAGTACTTTCTCAATGCCATTCTTGCCCAGAATAACCGGAGCGCCTAAATACACGCCGTCGATGCCGTACTCGCCTTCTAGCTTGATGCATACGGGGAACACGCGGCGTTGGTCACGCACAATGGCTTCAACCATCTGAGCCGCCGCCGCACCGGGGGCATACCACGCGGAGGTGCCCATCAGCTTTACCAGCTCGCCACCGCCCACGGCCGTGCGCTGCACAATGGCATCTAGTTCTTCTTTGCCAATTAGCTCCGTTACGGGGATACCTCCTACCGTGGTGTAGCGGGGAAGGGGTACCATCGTGTCGCCGTGCCCACCCATGAGTACGGCCTGAATATCCTTGGGGCTCACGTTGAGAGCTTCCGCCAAGAAAGCCCGGTAGCGGGCCGTATCTAGAATGCCTGCCATGCCAAACACCTTCTCGCGGGGCAAGCCGGAGGTGAGGTGAGCTTGGTAAGTCATCACGTCCAACGGGTTGCTTACGATGATGATGATGGCATTGGGCGAGTACTTTACCACCTGCTCCGTTACCGACTTTACGATGCCTGCATTGGTCGAAATCAGGTCGTCGCGGGTCATACCGGGCTTACGAGGTAGGCCAGAGGTAATTACCACCACATCTGAATTGGCGGTGCGGCTGTAGTCGCCCGTGACACCCACGGTGCGAGAGTCGTACCCAATGATGGGGGCCTTCTGCCAGATGTCGAGGGCCTTGCCTTCGGCAAAGCCTTCCTTGATATCCACCAACACGATTTCGTTGGCAATTTCGCGGGTGGCCAGTACATCGGCGCAGGTAGCGCCCACATTGCCAGCTCCAACTACGGTAACTTTCATTGGGTGAGGAATTAGGGTGAGGTAAGGAATGGTTCGGGTAAAAGTAACCGAAAACGCGTGGCTCGGTAGCCCTTTACCCGGAAAGTTCTTCACCACTTCCTAATCTTATTCAACCCCTGCTATTGTGGCCTTCAAACAGGATGAGCCGTAGTCATAACGCGGCTTGAAAGCGGCGCGCGGCCCGGAAACAACCTACATCCGTTTCACTACCAGCACCCGCTCCGTTTCCTCGGTCACCTTAAACCGGTCATCGGGGCGGAAGCCAATAACCCAGGCAATCTTGCCGTCGCCTGATACGAGTACCTGCACGTTGTCTTTGAGGTTAAGGGGTACTTTTTGGTCGATGAGAAAATCGGAGAGCTTTTTCTTGCCCTTCATCCCAATGGGCATAAACCAGTCGCCCTCCTGCCAGGCTCGTACCGTGAGTGGAAACTTCAGGGCATCGGCGTCTAGGGCGGCCACGGCCTTTCCTTTCGGAATGTCAAAGCCTTCTGCTACCTCGTGCAGCTCCGTGCGCAAGTGTAAGCCATCAATCTTAAGTACTTCCTGCCCCGCCGCAAGTTGGTGGGTGCCAAATTTTGAGAGGTTCTTAGGCGTGATTACCAACTGCTCCCGGTCCTTCACCAACCGGTGCGTCGGCGACTCAAACCGGCGCCCCGGCTCGGCCCCAAAGCTGTGCACAATGTCTTTCACTACCACGTAGGAAAACCCGAAAGGACGGAGCAGCTCATGCAGTACCAGCGTGGTAGCCGCCGTTTTTTGCAGGGTGCGAATATCGAGGTAGGTGGCCTCGGGGTCGTCGCGGCGTGCCTGGGTGGCGGTTTCTTCCACGTACCGGCGCACAATTTCCTCGGCCCCACCCACGCGCTCCGCCGTGATGTGAAGCGTCTGGTCGAGGCTGGGGTTAATCTCGCGCAATACGGGCAGCACTTCTATGCGCAGAAGATTACGCTGGTATACGGGGCTGTCATTGGAGGCATCTTCCCGCCAAATCAGGCGGTTTTCTACCAAGTAGTCGTACAAGTCTTCGCGGCCCACGGCTAGTAGGGGGCGCACGAGGTAGCCATTCTTGGGCCGAATGCCGTGCAGGCCGGCTAGGCCAGTACCATGGGTGAGGTTGAGCAGCATAGTTTCGGCAGCATCGCGCTGGTGATGCGCTGTCACGATATAGTCGAAGCCTTGGGTGCTGCGCACTTCTTCAAACCATTGGTAGCGTAGGGCGCGGGCCGCCATTTGGGTAGAAATGCCTTCCTGCTCAGCAAACTTCTTGGTTTGGAAGAACTCAGCGAAGTAGGGCACATCGTACTGCTTCGCCAGCTTGCGCACAAACTGCTCATCGGCATCGGCTTCCTCGCCACGCAAGCCAAAGTGACAATGAGCAATGGCGAACTGTGCGCCCAGCTTGCGCAGCACGTGAGCCAGCACCACCGAGTCGAGGCCGCCGCTAACGGCTACCAGCAGCTTGTCCGTAGGAGTGAAGAGGGTATGTTCCTGAATGTAAGATTGAATGCGGTCGAGCATGGGGAGAGGGTGTTCTACAGAACAGATGAAGGCAAACAAAAGGGGCGCTCTTTACCTCAGAAGAGGGAATAGCTGCGTTCTAATTTCTAGCTTTAATGCCGGGTTTTTCTGTTCTCAGAATGCTTGGCATGTACTATCCTGCAAAGATGGCCGTTAGCGACGGGCCTTCTGTACCTTTGTGCGTAAATGTCGTTCCCGAAGTCTCTATTCCTCCTGCTTCTTGCGCTGCTGCCTCTGCTCGCCGCCGCCCAACAACGCCCTGCCTCGCGCGCCGAAGCTCAAGCTACCCCCCTCCAGAAAGGTGAAAAGATTCAACTGCTGGAAGGCACGCAACGCCTGGTAGGGGGTACCTTCAACGGGGTACAAATCCGCAAGCTCATTGGCAACGTGGGGTTCCGCCAAGGAACCACGCTCCTGTACTGCGACTCGGCCTACCAGTACGTAGACCGCAATGCGTTGGAAGCTTTCAGCAACGTGCGCATTATCCAGAATGACACCATCACCATTACCGGCGACCGGGGTTTCTACGATGGTGATACCCGCACGGCCCGCATGACTGGCAACGTGACCATGCGCGACCCGCGCATGACTCTAACAACCCAACTGCTCGACTACGACCTAAACCGTAACCTAGCCTATTATAGTACGGGCGGCCACTTGCAAGACCCCGAAAATACGCTGGATAGCCAGTTCGGCTACTACAATACCGTGTCTAAAGTGTTCAGCTTCAAGCGCAATGTGAAGCTAGTTACCACCGAAAACAAGATTGACACAGATACTCTGCAATACAATACCATTACCAAAATCGCCTACTTCTTTGGGCCTACCCGTATTGTTGGCAAGCAGGGCAACCTCTACGCCGAGAACGGCAATTACAACACACTGACTAAAGTATCGAACTTCGCTCGCAACGCCCGCATCGAAACCCCAAACTACTTGCTCGGCGGCGACAAATTGTATTACAACGAAGCCCAGCAGTACGGGGTGGCTACCGGCAACGTGTCGATGACGGCCAAGAAGGACAACATTGTGATTCGCGGCGACGTGGGCAAGTATTGGCGCGTTCAGGGCCGGGCTAAGGTGTATGGTACGCCCGTAATGCGCAACATCAACGACAAAGACACGCTGTACCTAGCCGCCGATACGCTCGTGAGCTTGGAAGGACGGCCGCCGAAGAATGTGGCTGGCGTTATCTACGCCTACCGCAAGGTTCGCATCTTCCGGCCCGACTTGCAGGGGCGCTGCGACTCCTTGACTTACGACCGCCAGGACTCCATCATCTACCTCAGCCACGACCCGGTTCTCTGGAACAACAAAAATCAGCTTACTGCTGATAGCATGGAGATTCAGCAGCGCCGGGGAAAAATTGACCAAATGCGCCTATTTGGGCACGCCTTCATCATCGGTCAGGACACG
The DNA here is from genome assembly GCF_900188255.1 of Hymenobacter mucosus. Lineage (GTDB taxonomy): Bacteria > Bacteroidota > Bacteroidia > Cytophagales > Hymenobacteraceae > Hymenobacter > Hymenobacter mucosus. Next base: position 318,094 of record NZ_FZNS01000005.1, read on the forward strand.
CTACTGAACTACAACCAGGTGAAGGGCCGCAATATGGTGGCCTGGTTTAAAGAAAATAAAATAAAAAAAGTAGACGTGCTTGGCAACGCCGAGAGCCTCTACTACGCTCTTGAGGGAGATACGGCTGTTTCCGGTATGAATAAAGCGGTATCGGCCAATATGGTATTGCGCTTCGGCGAAAGCACCCTGCAAACCATCACTTTCCTCACCAACCCCGATGCCAGCTTTATTCCGCCCAAGGAGCTTAAGCCTGAAGACCAGCGCTTGGCCAACTTCAATTGGCGCCCCAAGGAACGCCCCACGCGGCGACAAACGTTAGGAACGCGCTTTGCACCGCCGCGCAAGAAGAAAGCCACCCCCAAATCCAAATCCACTACCCGCTCGGCAAAAGGGGGTACCAAACGCCCCGCCGCTAAGCGAGCGGCCCCCGCTACAAAGAAATGACAGGCATTTCGCCGCCCCAACTTGCCCGTTTTTGATTCGGCTCTGTAATCGTTACCTTTGCGCCCTTATGCACTTCTTTCGTCCTACATTTTTCGTCCTGTTATTGAGCGCGTTGCTACTTGGCTCGTGCAGCGGCTATCAGAAGCTGCTCAAGAGTAGCGACGTCAATAAGAAGTACGAAGCCGCTACTCAGTATTATGAGAAGGGGGATTACTTCAAGGCTGGTAGCTTACTAGAAGAACTGCTGCCCTTGCTCAAAGGCCGCCCGGAAGCAGAGAAAGCGCAGTTTTACTTCGCCAATACCAACTTCCAGCAGCGTAACTACACGCTGAGCGCGTACTACTTCCAGCAGTTCTACGACACGTACCCGAATTCTACCTTGGCTGAGGAAGCCATGTTCCTGCACGCTAAGTCGCTGTTTCGTGACTCTCCGGAGTTTCAACTCGACCAAACCAATACGCTTTCGGCCCTGGAAGGCATTCAGGAATTCCTGAACCGCTACCCCGAAAGCAAATTCCGCTCGGAAACCGAAGGAATGTCGCAGGAGCTACAAAAGAAGCTAGAGAATAAAGCTTTCCGTAGCGCCCGGTTGTATTACGATCTGCGCTACTACCAGTCCGCCGTGACGGCATTTACGAACTTCCAGCAGCAATATCCTTCCTCGGCTTACAACGAGCAGGCTGCCTTTCTTAAGCTAAACGCGCAGTACGACTTGGCGAAGGAAAGTGTAGAGCAGAAGCAGCGGGAGCGTTACTTAGAAGCTATTGCCTTCTACCAGAATTTCATTGACACGTACCCGCAGAGCAAGAACCTCAAAGACGCCGAGCGTATGTACGACTTTGCCCGCGACGAAGTAGCTAAACTAAAGCCTACCGAGCCAACAGCAGCTAAGTAAGGCAAACAAGACCTAGGATGTGCCTAGAGCACGATGAGCTACCGTCAGTAGCGGAAAGTGCCCTACTCCCTAGCTCGTTTGCATATATCTTTCATTTGCACCTCAACACACACTACATAAGATGAAGACTCCAAATAGCGTCCCTGCTTCTATCGTGACCCGCAACATGTCGGACTTCGCGGCTGCAACTGGCAACGTGTACGAGAGCATTGCCATCATCTCGAAGCGCGCCAACCAAATTTCCGTGAAGCTGAAAGAGGAGCTGAATGGTAAGCTGGCAGAATTTGCTACTACCGTCGACAATCTGGAGGAGGTATTCGAAAACCGTGAGCAGATCGAAATCAGCAAGCACTACGAGCGTCTGCCCAAGCCGACCAACCTCGCGGTAGAAGAGTTCTTGGAAGGCAAAGTACACTTCCGCACTCCGGCTGAGGAAGAAGTAACCGAAGCGCGCAAGCCCGAGTAAACTGCACAGTACTCCCTAAAAACGGATTACATAGATACCGCTCCGAACGGGTCTGTGTAATCCGTTTCGTTTGTGGGGGGAGCTTGTTGCTGAACTGTAGCCGTCCTGACCACCTTACTTCTGTATATTTCGATGAGTACACCGGCATCTTCCTTGCTCGGCCGAAAGATTCTGCTGGGCGTGTGCGGTAGTATTGCCGCCTACAAAGCGGCGCTAGTGGTGCGGCTGCTTGTGAAAGTCGGGGCGGAGGTACAAGTAGTACTTACTCCCTCAGCGCTAGCCTTCGTGACGCCGCTCACGCTAAGCACGCTTTCGAAAAAGCCGGTGCTGCAAGGCTTTCTGAAAGATGAAGTGGCAGGCGAGTGGCACAACCATGTGCATTTGGGCCTGTGGGCGGATGCGCTGGTAGTGGCTCCTGCTTCGGCCAACACACTGGGCCACCTCGCCAATGGCCTCTGCGACACCCTGCTGGATGCCGTATACCTGTCGGCGCGCTGCCCGGTATTTGTGGCGCCAGCTATGGATCTGGATATGTATCAGCACCCAGCTACGCAGGCTAACCTTAGACACCTGCGCCAATATGGTACTACTGTGTGGGATTCGCCAGCGGGAGAACTAGCCAGTGGCCTCAGCGGACCCGGTCGCATGCTAGAGCCAGAGGCCATTGTGGCATCCCTAGAAGACTTTTTTCAAGAGAAAAAGGAGCAGCAATAATCTACCTTTCCGAGCTACTTAGCCGCGGGCATTAGTTTGCTGCTAAAGTGGCCTCGGCTACTTTTTAGTATCTCATGCAACACATGCGCGTCCTCGTTACTGCGGGCCCCACCTACGAACCCCTGGACCCAGTACGATTCATTGGCAACCATAGTACCGGCAAAATGGGCTACGCGCTGGCCGAAACCTTTGCCGCGGCCGGGGCTGACGTTACGCTGGTTAGCGGCCCAACAAGCTTGCCCAATCCAGGGCATCCCCGCATTCATACCCAGCGCGTACAAACGGCCGATGAAATGTACGCTGCCGCCGCCGCCGTAGCAGGCACTGCCGATGTGTGGGTTTTTGCCGCCGCCGTGGCCGACTACAAACCCGCCCACGTAGCGCCGGAAAAAATCAAAAAGGCTGGTGATACGCTCACGTTGGAACTAGTAAAAAACGTGGACATTGCCGCCACGCTGGGGAAAACCAAGCGGCCCGAACAATTTTCTGTAGGTTTTGCGTTGGAGACTACAAACGAAGAAGCTCACGCCCTCGACAAGCTGCAGCGGAAGAACTTTGACCTCGTGGTCTTAAATTCTCTGCGCGATGCTGGGGCTGGCTTTCGGCACGATACCAACAAGGTAACCTTACTGGAAGCAGGAGGCCAAATGACTACCTTTGAGTTGAAGCCCAAAGCCGATGTGGCTCGCGACATTGTTCAGACCATCTTTGCCCGCTTGTCTCGCCATGCGTAATTCTATGCTGCCGCTGTTCTTGGTGCCCGCACTGCTGCTGGCTCGCCCTACCAAGGCCCAGGAGTTGCTGGCCGAAGTGCGTGTCACTACCGAAAACGTGACCATCTCGGACCGTCAATTGGTGCAGCAGTTGCAGAACGATATTCAAACATTCCTTAACACCCGTCCCTTCACCAACATTACCTATCGGCCGCAGGAACGCATTCGGTGTCGCTTTTTCGTGGGCATTACGGAGATACCAGAGAACGGCACTTACCGCGCCACAGTGCGTGTGCTCAGCACGCGTCCGGTGTATGGTACCGGCTACGAAACTAATCTGCTGAGCTACGCCGATAAGGGCTGGATTTTCAAGTACTCGCCTCAAAACCCGATTGACTACTCGGAGAATACCTTCGTCGGCAACCTGTCGTCGCTGCTGTCCTTCTACGCCTACACTATTATTGGCATGGACCAAGACAGCTTTGCTCCATTGGGAGGCTCTCCGTACTACGACCGCGCCCGCGTTATTCTCAACAACGCTTCGTCGCAGGGGGCTGCCGTAACGGGCGAGGCAGATAATGGCTGGACAGACAATGCGGAGCCTAATCGGTACATGCTGCTTAGTAACTTGCAAGACCCTCAGCTAGAGGCCTTCCGGCGAGGAATGTATGCCTACTACCGGCAGGGCATGGATATCTTTATTACGAAGCCGGAGGAAGCCCGCGCCAGCATTGCCACGGCTATTCAAGGGATTCAGGAAGCCGTAGTGCGTCGCCCAAACACGTTGCTGGCCCGTTCTTTCTTCACCACAAAGTCGGAGGAAATTGCCAACGTGTTCCGAACCGGCACGGATCAGCAGCAGAAAGTGCAGCTAGTAAATACCCTTTCGGAAATTGACCCCACCAACTCGGCCCGCTACCAAACCATCTTGCGGTAGAAAATAAAGACCCAGTGCTAAAAAATCTTCAGCGAAAAAAATTGGCAATTAACTAAATGAGTTAGTAGCTTTGTTAAAGCTACTACGCCCGTCATAGAGGCCGGCGTGGTAGCTTTTTCTTTGTCAGCTACGGCCGGCTGCCCGGCCCTCATTCATGGATTGCTATGCTGGTAGACCTGCGCATCCGAAACTACGCCCTGATTGAGCAGTTGCAGCTGCAACCCTCGGCGCTACTCAATATTATTACTGGTGAAACTGGCGCGGGTAAGTCCATTATGCTGGGCGCCATCGGCTTGCTGCTCGGCAACCGGGCCGACTCGCGCATGCTGTTCGACACGGAGAAGAAGTGCGTGATAGAAGGCCAGTTTGACATCAGCAGTTACCACCTGCAGGATATTTTCGAGTCCGAAGACCTGGACTATGATACGCAATGTATTCTGCGCCGTGAGATTAGCCCGGCCGGCAAAAGCCGAGCATTTGTAAACGATACGCCTGTGACGCTGGAAACCCTGCGCAACATTGGGGCGAATCTCATGGATATTCACTCCCAGCACGATACGCTGCTGCTCGGAGATGCCGTATTTCAACTGAATCTGCTGGATTTATACGCTGGCTTAGTGCCTACCCGAGCCCAGTACAGCGGCTCTTACCGCCAGTATCGGAAGCTGGAAGCCGACCTGAAAGCCTTAGAAGATCAAGTAGCCCAGGCCAACAAGGAGCTCGACTACCACAGCTTTTTGCTAAATGAGTTGGAGGATGCCCGCCTCGATAACGAACGGCAGGACGAGTTAGAGCAGGAAGTGAAACAGCTGGAGCACGCCGAGGAAATCAAGTTCAAGCTCACGCACGCTCTGCAAAGCCTCTCGGAAAGCGAATACTGCGTTACTAGTGGCCTCAAGGAAACTGCGTCGTTGCTTGGCCAAGTAGCCGCCTACTCCGATTCGTTTAAGGAGTTGAAAGAGCGCCTCGATTCCTGCTTGATTGAGCTGCACGACATTGCCGATGAGATAGAGGCCGCCGAGCGCCGCACAGAAGGCGACCCCGCCCGCATTGATGAGCTGCAAAGCCGCTTGAACGTGCTCTATAACTTACAGCGCAAGCACCAAGTACGCGACGTAGTAGCACTACTAGCCGTGCGCTCCGACCTGCGCGAGAAGGTAGGCTCGGTATTAAACCTAGATAAGCAGATTGCCCGCCTCCGCCGCGACGCTGATAACGCCTTGGTTACGGTGAAAAAGCAGGCGACGCGCCTTTCGGAAGCCCGGCGTAAAGTGTTTCCTAAGTTCGAGAAGGAGTTGGCCGGGCTGCTGGTTGATTTGGGTATGCCGCACTCGCGCATTGTGGTGCAGCACCAGGAAAGCCTGCCCGCTACCAGTGGCATTGATGTTATTAGTATTTTGTTCACGGCCAATAAAGGCGCCCAGCCCCAAACGCTCAGCAAAGCCGCTTCGGGCGGGGAGTTTTCGCGCCTGATGCTGTGCATCAAGTACATGCTGGCCGATAAAACGGCGCTGCCTACCATCGTATTCGACGAAATCGATACGGGTATCAGCGGGGAAATTGCGGTGAAAGTGGGTAGAATGATGCAACAGATGGCCCGTAAGCACCAACTCATCACCATCAGCCATTTGCCCCAAATGGCCGCGGCCGGCGATGCGCACTACTTTGTATATAAAGAGGACCGCGCCGACCGCACTGTCAGCCGTATTCGCCCCCTAAACTTGGAGGAGCGCATTCACGAAATTGCGCAGATGATTTCTGGGGCAAACCCCAGCCAGCACGCGTACCAAAGTGCCCGTGAGCTACTAGCCATGCGAGGCGAAGAGTTGGTAGGATAAGGAAATAGAATTTTGTCATTCCGACCAAAGAAGGAGGGTAGAGCGGCTTCTTGCGGGGCACTCACACTCCTTCTTCAGATCGGAATGACATTTTTTTACCTCTTTTGCACCTCCAAGTCTAATTTTCCCAACTCACCATATGGCCAATAACCTACTTGCTGGCAAAGTCGGCATCATCTCCGGGGCACTAAACGAAGAATCCATTGCTTGGAAGGTAGCCCTGAAAGCACATGCCGAAGGGGCCCGCTTTGTACTGACCAATGCCCCGCTTGCTATGCGCATGGGCGAAATCAACAAGCTTTCGGAGCAGTGCAACGCCCCCATCATTCCGGCCGATGCCACCTCTATGGAGGACCTAGAGAAGCTGTTCAGCGGCGCCCAGGAGCAGCTCGGCGGCAAGCTCGATTTCGTACTGCACAGCATTGGCATGAGCGCCAACATTCGCAAGGGCAAGCACTACGGTGAGCTGAACTACGAGTGGTACCAGAAAACTCTGGATGTATCGGCCCTGTCGTTGCACAAGATGCTGGCCGTGGCCGAGAAGCAGGACGCCTTCAACGAGTGGGGCTCGGTAGTAGCCCTGAGCTACATTGCCGCCCAGCGGGCCTTCCTCGACTACACCGATATGTCGCAGGCCAAAGCCGTACTCGAAAGCATTGCCCGTAGCTACGGCCAGCGCCTAGGCAAACTGAAGAAAGTACGCGTGAACACGGTGTCGCAGTCGCCCACCAAAACCACGGCCGGCACTGGTATCAGCGGCTTTGATGCCTTCTACACCTACGCCGATAAACTGTCGCCCTTGGGTAACGCTCCGGCCGAAGCCTGCGCCGACTACTGCATCAGCCTGTTCTCGGACCTGACCCGCTACGTGACTATGCAGAACCTCATGCACGACGGCGGCTTCAGCACCACTGGCATTTCAGAGGAAATTGTAGAGGTCATCACCGCTGGCACGTCGCAAAACTCATAGGAGGTTTGCCCTCATTATAAATACAAAAGCCCGGCCTTCTGGTCGGGCTTTTTCCGTTTTGTCTAATGAATCGGGCGCAATTTGTGGCCGGTGATTGATCCAGAAGAAGCATCATTAGAGGAAAGGACTCCTTGCTGTATGTCAGATGGCAAGTAGCTGGGCTAATAAGCAAGTAAAGATTCAGCTACTCCTTGGCTAGGTCAATGTTGCTGGAGAGATGTGAAAAGGTAGAGAGTGCAAAGCAGACAGGTAGGCCAGGATATCTATAAGGCACACTAGTCTTTCTTCAACTCATCAGCATCCTCCACATCAGCGGCCCGTAGGTATAGGTCATCCGTTTCGGCAATATATTCTACCTGCCATGCCCAAGATTTTCCGCGACCCAAGTTTCGACAGTACCCTGGACGTACTGCGCGAAGGCTACCCTTTCCTATACAACCGTAGCCAGCGCTTCGACTCCGATATTTTCCAGATTCGGCTAATGGGCCTACCGGCCATTTGTCTGCACGGAGCCGAGGCCGCCGAGCTGTTCTACAACCCCAAGCTATTCATCCGGAAAGGGGCCGTACCGCGCCGAGTGCAAACCACGCTTATGGGCGTAGATGCCATTCAGACCCGCGACAATGGGGAGCACCGCTGCCGCAAGGAAATGTTTATGGCCTTAATGGGGCCCGCCAGTCGGGAGCGGCTCATGAGTCTGTTGGCCGGAGAGTGGCAGCGCTATGCCCACCGCTGGGAGCAACTAGATAAGGTTGTGCTCTTCCGCGAAGCCCAGGAGATTTTGTGTCGGGCGGCCTGTGCCTGGGCCGAAGTTCCTTTGGCAGAGGACGAGGTAAGCAAGCGCGCCCGCGACTTTGGCGACATGGTGGATGGCTTCGGTGGTGTAGGGCCTCGGCACTGGCGCGGCAAGCAGGCCCGCAGCCGCGGCGAGAAGTGGATGCGCAGTATTATCCGGGCCATTCGGAAGGGGAAATTGCCGGTGCGGGAAGGCTCCCCGGCGCACACTGTGGCCTGGTACCGGGATGCAGACGGCGAACTACTGGACGTGCAAATGGCCGCCATTGAGCTACTGAATGCTACCCGGCCCATTGTGGCTATTGCTACCTATATCACCTTTGCAGCTCTGGCCCTGCATGAACACCCCGCCTACCGCCAGCTGCTGCGCAACCCCGCCGACGACTATGCGGAGGTATTTGTACAGGAAGTACGTCGGTACTTCCCCTTCACCCCCTTTGTGGGTGCAATAGTGCGCGAGGATTTTACCTGGCACGGCTTCCAGTTTCCGAAGGGGACAATGGTGCTGCTGGATGTGTACGGTACCAACCGCGACGAGCGGCAGTGGCCGGACCCCGAGGTGTTCTGGCCCGAGCGGTTCCGGCAGTGGCAGGATAATCCCTACGATTTCATTCCGCAGGGCGGCGGCGAGTACCTCACCGGCCACCGCTGCGCCGGCGAGTGGATTACCATTGAGGCCATGAAGCAAGCCGTAGCCTTCCTCAACGATGGTATCCGCTACGATGTGCCGGCCCAGGATCTGTATTACGACCTGACGCGCATGCCCACGCTGCCCGCCAGTGGCTTTGTGCTAACCAATGTGCGCGCCACTGGCAAAGGTGCCTTGGCGGCACTGCCTATGCCGGCCGCCGGCAGTGAGAAGGCTGCCGCAATGGGCTGTCCATTTCACAAGGGGTAAGAAAGGTTGCCTAATGTCGAAAAGCCACCTCCCGTTTGGCACTGCGCCGGGCGTGAGGTGGCTTTGCTGCTGGCTGGGAGGTAGGGAGTGGCAACGTTCCCGACAACGTTTGCGCGGAAAAAACCAGGTGAATGCGGTCGAATCCAGCGGATTTCGGATAAGTTGCCGCACTACCCACCCGCGCGCTATGAAACCCATCCTGCTTTTCTTTTTGCTTGCCTGGCTGACGCTGGGCCGGGCCCTTGGCTACGATTTTGTAGTAGCCCAAGACGGTACTGGTCAGTTCCGCACGGTGCAAGAAGCCTTCAATGCCGTTCCTGATTTTCGTAAGAAGGTTACTACCATCTTCATCAAGAAAGGGATATACAAAGAGAAGCTCATTGTGGCCGGCTCCAAGAACTTGGTCAAGCTCATTGGTGAGGACCGCGAGAAAACGGTGCTGACCTATGATGACTACAACCAGAAGAAAAACATCTTTGGCGAGGACAAAGGCACTTCCGGCTCGTCCAGCATCTACATCTATGGCGGCGACTTCAGCGCCGAAAACCTCACCTTTCAAAACACCTCCGGGCCGGTAGGGCAGGCCGTGGCCGCGTGGGTAGCCGGCGACAAAGCCCGGTTTAAAAATTGCCGCTTCTTGGGTTTTCAGGATACGCTGTACACCTACGGGTACGGCAGCCGCCAGTACTACCAAGATTGCTACATTGAGGGAACCGTAGATTTCATCTTCGGGAGCAGCACAGCCTGGTTTGAGGGCTGCACCATCTTTTGCAAAACCAGTGGTTTCGTAACGGCAGCCTCTACTCCCGATACTACGCGCTACGGCTACGTGTTCAACCGCTGCAAGATTACGGGCAATGCGCCCGCCGGCAGCTTTTACCTGGGCCGGCCCTGGCGCCCTTACGCCAAAACCGTATTCCTGAACTGCGAACTAGGTAAGCAGATTCGGCCCGAAGGCTGGGACCATTGGGACAAGGAAAGCAACAAGCAAACGGCCCGATACGCTGAATATCAGAGCCAAGGCCCGGGAGCGGCCCCCAAGCAGCGAGTAGCTTGGTCGCGCCAACTGCCCGCCGCCGAGGCTCAACAGTATACGCTTGCTACGGTGCTACGCGGCTGGGACCCCACCAAGGAGTAAGAGCAAGTAGTTGCAGCACTAGAAGTTGACTTGTGCTTGTAACCGTAGCAAGCCGCCGCGCTGCTGGTTGTCTTGGCGCTGAAAATCCTCGAAGCGCCGCGACGAAAGCGTGTACATGGTTACTAGCTCAAAGCTGGGGAAGGGCTGCCATTCTACGCCTAGCTCCGCTTCGCGCACCGTGTAGCTGCGGGCGTCTCGCTCGTGCTTTTTGCCTCCATCGTAGTACTGAAAGCGCAGAAAGGGGTATAGCTGGTGCTGCTTGTACTGAAGCCGGTAGTTGAGCAGCACGTAGCCTCCGTGCAGGCGCTGGGTAGTAATGCTATCCGTGCTTGGGTTGAATTCCGGACCCCGGCCCACGTTGTATTCGGTTTGAATGCCGAAGGGCTGGGGATAGAGTACGAAGGTGGCCGCCACTCGCTGGTCAGGGTAGCGCAGGTCGGGGCGGTGCTTGGTGCCGGTCGATAGTTGGTCTCGCGCTATCACGTACTCACCGGAGTAGGCCTGCAAACTGGGCTCGATGATGTGTTGCCCAATAGTCAGGGGGTAGCTGACGCGGGCTACCACGTGGCGCTGGTTGTTAAGCTCAGGCCGGTTGGCGGTTTGCCCGTTAAATACGCCCAAGCCCACTACCCCATAGTCGCCGGAGCCTTTCAGGCCTTCCTTTACTAGGTTGCTGAAGCGCTTGCGAATAGCTGGGGGCGCCCAGTATACAAAGGCACCCAAATCCCGCTCGTTGGAAAAAGCACTGTTGATGGCGTCGTTGCGGTCCAGGGGAAGGCGGTTTTGGCTGGATTGCATGTTCTCGAAGCCAAAAGGAATTTTGCTTTGCCCCACCCGCACCCGGAAGCTGTTGCTTTTGGTAAGGCCCACGTCCATGTAGGCATCGCGTAGCAACGTGCTGTTCAGCGAGGTACTACCGCTGAGGGTGCTGGCAAAGTCGGGCTGCAGGTAAAAATACACTCGTTCGTGCAGCTGCCCGTATAAAATCACCCGGATGCGCCGGAAAGAAATGCCGCCATTGCGCCCCCACGACCGGTCGCACTGCTCGCAGGTTAAGTCGGGGTTGGTTTCCAGGAGACGGTTGTAACGTGCTTGCAGGTAGCCCCGAATAGCAAACGTTTCAAACCATTTCTTAGCCGCTGCCGGTGCCTTGTGTACTGAGTCATTGACCTGTCCGTGGGCATAGCCACCTACTAAGATCAACAGGCTGGTTAACAGTTTCTTCATAAAATGGTAATGCTAACGCAAAGTGCGGCATTACCTATTACTTAAATGTGACCGTCATATTACCTCAATGTTATGAATCTGTATTGGGCCCGCCCTTTTACTCACAAGCCTGCTACGCACCGCTACCTAGCAAGCGCCAATGGCAACGTTGCTGACATCGTGTGCGCAGAAATTGCTGCGCTAAAGTTTGTACAGCGGGCTTGGGGGCGCATAAGTTGCACCTGTGCGCCGTTCGGCTACCTTCTGAAGTACAGTTTGTTAAGTCTCCTGCTGACCTGGTTTGCGCTGGGGCAGGCCTGGGGAAAGGGTGCCACCTTGGTTGTGGCCCAGGATGGCAGCGGGCAGTATCGCACAGTGCAGGAAGCCGTAGATGCAGCCCCCACTAACTCCGTCACGCCCGTTCTAATTATAATCCGCCCCGGAGTGTACCGGGAAAAGCTAGTAGTGCCAGCCACCAAACCTAACCTGGTGCTGCGGGGAGAAGACCGGGACCATACGGTGCTCACCTTCGACGACCACAGCGGAAAGGGTACTATCAATACTAATACTTCCCACTCAGTGCTGATAGAAGGGGCCGGGTTCGGGGCCGAGAACCTTACGTTTCAAAACACGGCGGGTCGCACGGCCGGGCAAGCGGTAGCCCTGCACGTAGCCGCCGACCGGTGTTACTTTCGCAATTGCCGCATCCTTGGCGACCAGGACACGTTGTTTCTCGCTAAGAATCACTCGCGGCAGTATTTTCTGCGCTGCTTCATTGAAGGCACCACCGACTTCATATTTGGGTCCAGCACGGCCGTTTTCGACCATTGTACCATTCACAGCAAGAAGAACTCCCACATAACAGCCGCCGCTACCCCGCCAGACCAGGCATATGGCTTCGTGTTTCGCTCCTGCCGGTTAACCGCTGATACTACCCTGGCTACGGACGTGTCCTTAGGCCGACCCTGGCAACCCTACGCGCAAGTAACCTACCTGCGCACTCGAATGGGAAACCATATTCGTGCTACGGGCTGGGACAATTGGAAAAAACCCGAGAGCGAGAAAACGGTACGCTACGAGGAGTACGGCTCCTCCGGGCCCGGCGCCAAGATGGCGCAACGTGTAGCGTGGTCTCGGCAGCTGACTGCGCAACAAGCCCGGCAATATACGCTGAAGCGCGTGCTGGCTGCCCCAGAGCCTTGGCTGCCAAAGCTTCCGCACTAGAAAGCGCGTGCTAAAACAAATAAATTAAGGCTGTATGCGCAGCCAGTTTTGCGTAGTATCCAGGCTATCAAACAGATAAATATCTAGTTGGTCGCCAATGCGGTACTGCAAATCTTCAATGGATAGTTGACCGAAAATATCGGAGGACACCACCTGACCGATGTAGCGCAACCCCGCCGCGCAAATCAGCGGAGTCCAGACCTGTTGAATCCACTCGTTGGCTTCGGTGAAGGTGCCTACCAAGTCGCGGTGGTCGTTCAGAAGCTTGGGGCAGGGCGTTTGCCGCAACATTTCCAGGTAGGTGAGGCCACCGTCCATTACTGTGCTTAGGGTCTGACGGCCATACCAATGCGCATGAATCCAGTTTTCGTAGTGGTTGTGTTCAACGGTGAGGTATACACTGCCGTCTCCTCGTCGCAACGAAGTAATCATGCATTAGGGCTAAGTTCGTGGTCTACTGAGGGCGTCGCCTGGCAGGGCTAGGCGTCGGCAAATAACGCGACGCGAATCGTATTGTTTGTTGGCTCGACACTAGAAATGCGCGAGAAACCTTCCGGAAAGGGCGTCGTTGATAGCTACATACCGTGCGGAACGTGCCGGCTGACCCTTAGTTTTTCAACGCTATGCAGCATCAACATAACCTCGAAGACGTCCTGAACACCCAGCAAAAGAAGCTGGCCTTTTTCCAAAACCTAGTGCTTCTGGCTGCGGCCGATGGGGAGGTAGGCGAAGAGGAAAGCGGCTTTTTGATTCAAATTGGCAACCGTCTGGGGCTGAAGCCGGAAGAAGTGCAGCCCATTGCCGATAACATTGGCATCCTGAGCTTTGTAGTGCCCGCCGAGGGACTACAGCGGACCTTGGAGCTCCAAACCCTAGTGCAAATGATGCTTCAAGATGGACAAATTGACCCGCGTGAGTACGGGCTATGCATGGAGTACGCCAACCGTATTGGCTATAGCAAAGCCATCCTCGACGATATGGTGTCCCAACTGGCCGGAGCGGGCCCTATTAGGCACCCTAACCCACCTACGGTAAGCTAGCCAACTACCTTTTAGTCGTTCTGGGTAGTAGTGCCAGAATACCCGTTGCGCACCGCTACTAAGCCATAGCCCCATCCTGAGAAAACCTTTGTGGCTGTCTCGGGATGGGGCTATAGTCTGTAATCATTTAACTGAAACAGATACCGGTTAGTGTTCTTCTACCACGGTATCGGCCTGGGTGGTTGCTTGGTAGGTGTCGGCGTACTTAAAGTCATCTAGCCAGTAGGCAGAGCTCACCACATCGAATACTAAAGACGTGTCGTTGGGCTTACTGGGCTGTAGCTGCCAGATGATGGAAGCCGCTTCGGGAAAGCTGGTGCCATCGAGTTGCTCGTGAAACAGGCGCTTGAGCAGGGTGTTGTCGGGCATGCCCTGCGCCAGTAGCCGCAGGAGTGGTGCTTCCGGGGTAGTGTCGAACACCTGAAAGAACTCCGGGCTGTCGGCCGTAAGCTGCACCTGAAACCGGACGGCTTCGGCGCGCGGAAATTTGCCGTTGTAAGCGGTGTAAAGTAGCTGGGTGGCTTTGAAAAAGCCCTCGTGCTGCCCTAAGTTCGGGTTTTCTTCCCACAGCTTTTCCGTGAGCATCTGGTGGGCGAGGTTTTCTATCTGGCCTGGGGTCAGCTCGTCTGCAAAGAGGTGTTCCAATACCAGTTGCGCGGCCTCCGCGGGTTCCAGGTCCGTGAGGCCCATAAGGCACATCTCTTTCAGCTCATCGGGGCCTAGTTCCTCGGGGTTGTCATACCCGGTTTTAAGCAACAAGGCCTTGTAGTTCTGCGCTTGCCAAGCGTGAGGAAGTTCAGTAAGCGTATCGAAGGAAAGGCGTTCTACGGTGAAGTTCTGCATATTCAAGTAAACTGTACGGGTAGCCAAGGGCAGCTACGTAGGCCAGCGGCCCTATCTGTTCAGTTTACGAGGACTGGGCGCAAGCAACTATGAAATACACGGAACAATTCTGATAGAATGTTGCAGCGCGTTTTTCCCGAGAAGGAGCTAGCCGTTTGCCTCCGTTAAGTGCTGCAAAAGGTGCAGTGCCGTATCCGCCGCGTGTGCAGGCACGAAAAGATGATCGTGGTAGTAGGCTGCCACTACGTTGCAACTCACCCCACCGCGCGCCAGGCCTTGAGCTACGGCAGCCGTCAGGCCAACTGCCTCTAGCGCCGAGTGCACAGTGAGGGTTATCCAGGCTGCCACGTATGAGTACGGTAGGTGCAGACGGTCGGCAGTAGGCTGGGGAAGAATCAGGGTGAATCCTTCCCGCTCCCGAAAGGTGCCAAGGCAATCTGTCAGGGCCAATCCTTCCAATGAGGCAACGGTGCAAAACACGTAGGTGCCGGCTTGGCGCTCGGGTTTCATGGTGCGCAGTAAGTGAGCAAGGTCGGTTTCGCCGGGCATGATGCTAGTGTGTGGAGATAGTACGTTGGCGGGCTGTATTCGGCTCTAGTGCGTAACGGGCGAGATTTGCTTGGCTCGGAAAAAGGCATCCACCTTGCGGTTGAACGCGTCGGCGTGCTCATGCAAGGTAGCGTGGCTGCTGTTGGGCAAAATCCACAGCCAAGCGCGGGGTAGGCTCTGGTAGATAGCCAGCGTGTGCTCGGGCCGAATCACGTCCTGGTCGCCGGCTATGATGAAGGCCGGTGCCTTGATATTGGCTAGAGCCGCCAGCGAAATATGGGGTTCCTGCCAGTCGAGTAAGAATACCTTCCAGTCGTTTTTGCGCTTGGGGTCGGTGAAGGTTTGGTTCTTGCCTTCTTGGTAGCCCCGCTGCATCTGGTGCCACAGCTCCGGCATGAGGGCCGTAGAGTCGGGCCACAGGTTGGCTCCGGTAGCAGCTAGGCGTTTTACCTTTTCCGGGTGGCGCAGGGCTAGCACCAGCGCCGTGATGCCGCCGTCGCTCCATCCCAGCACGTAGGCCGAGTCGAGATGCAAATGCGTGAGCAGGGCCGCGCAGTCGTCGGCCATCATCTCAAAGCTCAGCGAATCGGCCGGGTCCGTGGACTTCCCGTGGGCGCGGCTGTCCAAGGCCACAACGTGGTAGCGCTGAGCGAAGTAAGAAATGTTTTTCTGGAAGTCCTGGCTGGTACCGCCGTTGCCGTGCACGAGCAGTAGGGGAGCCCCTACGCCGTAGGTTTCATAGTAGAGCTTCACGCCCCGCACCGTGGCGTAGTGGCCGGCTTTCGGATTGTTGCCGTACGGTACTGCTTGGCCCGAAGCTAGGTAGCTGAGCAACAAAAGCGAAAAAAGCAAAGCGCGGCAGAGCATAACAAGAAAGCTAGGTGCGGCGGTAATGTTACTGGTAAACACTAAAGTTCGCTATTGCCAGCTGCCTCGAAAGCGGCCGGAGGCGCTTACTTTTTTTGCAAATACAGCAAAGTCGATTGGCCCGACGGACCGTACTTGTCGTTGATTAAGAAATACCCGCGCCGGTACGCTGCTAAGCCTTCCCAGTTGTAGGTCATATACTCGCGGGGAAGCTCTATGAGGGGCTTCCAACTCACCTTACCACGCCGGTACCGCAGCCGAATAAGACGGCAATAATTTTGGTAGGTAGTGCCATTGCGGATAAACCGGCTATTAGGGTCGGTAGGGGCAGGGCGGTATACGCTGTCCTCGGCTCCGGTGTAGAAATAGTTGATGGCCGTGAAGCGGTTGCGGCCTTCGTAGGTTAGGTCGGTAAGGCGGAAAGGGAGGCGCTGCACCGGTATCTGCTGCGGGATATCGGGCAGGCGAATCACACTAGGCAGGCGCAATGCGTAGTTGTCGTGCCGGAAATAGTTGTACTCGAACAGTAGCAGCAAGCTGCCATTGTACCCAGTAGCAGCCTCAAATCCTGCGTTATGGATGTGGTCGCCATCAGTCAGAACTGGCTTGCTCAGGGGCACCAGGTAGTGGGCATCTAGGGTGATGGTAGTATCCGTGTCCAGCCGGCCCCTGATGAGGTAGCAATAAGCTGAGGACGTAGCTGTTTCAATAGTGAAGTAGGCCGTGTCGCCCAGCATGGTGAGGCCTTCCAGCCCTTCGTATTCCTGCCGAGCGCTATCTAGGCGCGCCCTGATAGTGCTAAGGCCCCGGATAGCATACTTCCGGTACGCTATGTCCTGCGCCTTGCCGGCCAACTGCTTGTCTATGGTGTTCAGGTTAAGTGCGTACACTTTGGCCTCGGCGCGTTCCTGCAAGCGGCTTTCCGACAGTAGCAGCAGTTCGTCTTTATATAGGTGCAGCCCGGAAAACTGGTTGTTACGGTCTGCAATTTCCAGTGGCAGGGGAATAGTTTGGAAGGAGTACGGGGCTTTTTGGGCGTAGCTGGCAAAACTAGCGCTCAGCAGCGCAGTCAAGAGGAAATACTTCATCGGGCAAAAGGCAAATAGGCTGCCCAAATGTAGCCGTTGCTGGTTGCTCTATCCCAGTACAATGCGTTTCGGCGCCATTTCTACTTCATAGTCCTGCATTACCTGCCGCAGAATTTCCATATCCCGCGGGCAGCAGCGGGCAAATTCCTCCCAGTTGGTCAGCGTCAGTACGGGTGGCATTTCCACAATGGCTATAATGGAATCCCAGAAAGCGTCCCAACTCGGGCCGTACCAGTCTTCAAAGCCCAGCTTTTCCTTAAATAGCTGATGGATGGCGGCTTTGCTGGTAATGCCGGTCAGGTCGAGGTTCATGATATTTTTTTATTGTTTGTAGCACTAACGGCGCGAGTTTAGCGCAGCGTGAGTCATGCCAGTGTATGACACGCATTTTCAACTGTTCCGCCAAAACGACGCAGTATCTGCTTGCTACTGGCGCGGCCCTCTTTCGTAGCCCGGTCACGAGCTATAGTACTCCAAATTCGCATCATTTAGAGCCATCTGAGGAGTATTATACTCTTTTACTGAAAACCCACCACCCCATTGAAGTTAGCGCCCAAATGAAGAACATGCCAATGAAGCAAATTGCGACGACTGCTTGATGTGGCATAAAAAAATCGTCGAAGTCTGAGTTGGGATATATTCTATTGCAGATGCTAAAGATCAAGGTAGAAAAAATAGCTACAAAGAATATGGTGTTGTATAATAATGAAATTAATCTTCTGCCAATTAAATTAGAATTATTGCTCCACTTGTATCTAAAATATATTTTGTCTTCTTCATAAATTGACATAGAAGTATGTTTTATTATAATAATAAATAAAAATAGCCAAGCTATAAAGAATAGTAATCCGATAACCATTCGACCAAAATTCCTGTCTAATACCCTTGATGTTAATAATTCATACTCTTGTTGTATATGTACTCCATAGAATTCAGGGATAGAAGTAAATTGGTTTTTGGGTAATATGTCATTAATAAAATTGGATTTTGATAAAAAGTATAAACATTCAAGATCTAGCCTTTGGTTAATACTTCTTGCTTTTCTTCTGTCTAGAGTAGAGCTGTACATGCCACCGGGCATTATGATATTGGGCTCTAGCAAAGAGTTGATACTGTCTAAAACTACATTGGTAGTTAAAGTAGTGGTAGTTCCATACAAAGAAGGTAGCTCAAGACTGCTAGTGTGTGTTTGAATATAAGTGTACAATTCTTCTTCGTCAGTATTGATTTTTTTGGATACGTAATATCCATAAATACTATACAATAGGCTGCCGAAAGTGGCAATGAGTGCTATCAATGCTAAGGAGCGTACAAGTATTTTCATATGGTTGGGCTTGAGGTGGTAAAGTTAAAGAAGCTGATACATCGTACAGCTACTAAACCTCCTCACGCCACCGTGTCGCCTACCTCGTCCCCGTCATCCACCAGCACGCGGGCCAGCTTCTCGATATTGAGACTGCGGGCGGAGGCGTCGAAGATTTCGCGGTAGGTGCCGCGCAGGTCGTAGAGCTGCTCGTGGGTGCCGCTTTCCACCATGCGGCCCTGTTTCATCACGTAAATGCAGTCGGAGTCCACAATCTGGGCGAGGCTGTGGGAGATGATGACTACCGTGCGGCCCTGCTTGATGGCGTCGAGGGAGTTCTTGATTTGCTCGGTGGCAATGGCATCAAGGGAAGCGGTAGGCTCATCGAGGAAGATAATGGGCGGATTTTTCAGGAATAGGCGGGCAATGGCAATGCGCTGCTGCTGCCCACCCGAGAGTTGCTGGGCGTCGGACTGGTAGCCTTTCGGCAGCTCCATAATCTGCTCGTGCAAGTAGGCTTGCTTTGCAGCTGCCTGTATTCGCTCCAAACTGGCGTCCATCACGCCGTAGCGGATATTCTCCTCGATGGTGCCCTTAAAAATGTGATTCTTCTGGAGCACCAGCCCAATTTGCTGGCGCAGGGCGTGGGTATCGTAGTCGGCTAGGGGCCTGCCATCGAGCAGCATCTTACCGTGGTCGGGGGCGTAGAACTTGCAGAGTAGGTTGATGATGGTGCTCTTACCAGCTCCGCTCAGGCCCACTAGGGCAGTAGTTTTGCCGGCTTCGATGGTCAGGCAAACGTCGTGCAGGGCTTGGGTACCGCTCGGGTAAGTGAAGTCTACGTTGCAGATGTCGAAGGTGCCGCGGAGGTGGTCGGGCTTGAGCGGGCCAGTTGGCTCCTTGGCATCGGCCGCATCAAGAATGTCAAAGAAGCCCTCGGAGTAGGTGAGGGCGTCGTTCATTTCATCGTAGATGCGGTGCAACTGCCGGATGGGCGCCGACACGTTATTGAACAGTAGAATGTGAAACATGATGGCCCCAATGGAAATCTGCCGGTCTAGCACCAAATAGGCCGTTAGGATAATAATAAGTACTACCCCAATCTGCTCAGTAAATGTCTTAAGCCCGTCGTACAGGAAATTGGTTTTGCGGGTTTGAAGTTGAGCTTCCTGTAGGTTTTGCTGAGTCTGGGCCTGCTTCTGTTCCTCGTAGTCTTCGCGCACAAAGCTCTTGATGACCACGGCCGAGTCGATGAGATTGACGAGGCCCTGGCTGCGGGCTTCGCGCAGGCCGCGCAACGCCCGACGGGTGCCGTTCAGCTTATCTGCCTGGCGGTAGCTCAGCCAGAAGTATCCTGGTAGCACCGCTACGGCTACTAGCCCCACGTACACGTTAGCCGTGAACATGACCACCAGCGCCACAATGGAGTTGGCAAACAGCGGCAGGATGTCAATGAAGAAGTTCTGCACCAGCTTCATTAGGCTCTCCACGCCCCGGTCAATGCGGGTTTGGAGCTTGCCGGTTTGGTTGCCGCTATCGGAGTAAAAGCCGAGCTGGTAGCTGAGTACCTTGTGCACAGCATCTCGAATGAGAGTGCTGGACACATTGATGCGAATTTTCTCCCCGTAGAACTTCTGGCCGAACTGAATAAACGTGTTAATGATTTCCTTACCTAGCAGCAGCCCGCTCACCAGTAGCAGCATGGGCAGGCCCGCCGCCAAAGTAGCATCTCGGTTGAGTAGGCCCTGTACCGTATCCACAGTGTAGCGCAGCACAAACGGGTTTACCTGGGCTGCCAACGAACCTACCAGCGTGAGCAGCAGGGTGGCAATAACCAGCCCCCGATAAGGGCGTACGTACGGAATTAGGCGCTTGATAATTTCCCAGAGGCTCATGCAGAATCGGCTAGGTACAGAGTAGCCGGTTAGACGAGCTTTCGGGAGACGGGGTTATCTGGGTGGGGTAGCGCCCGTAAGCACTATCTCACCCTACGTACTGGCACGAATGCAACCCACCGGACAGCTATCCAACGCGCATAGCTGCTTTCCTATAGCTAGCTACTTTAAACAGCGTGTTGTAGCACTGGGATAGGGGCCGCAACGGGTTGGCGCTTGGTCATAAATGGCTTTTCGCAGAGGACAAAGAAAACATAGGACACCGCAAGAATTACGAGGAGGCCGGCGGAGCTAAGCACTACGAAGTTCATGAATGGACTCAAGTGCAAGGGCACTAAAACGTACTGCCACAGAACTTGCAGCAGCGGAGCATGAATTAGATACAAGCTGTACCCAAATTTGCCAATTGACACTAAGGGTTTCCAGTTTAAAATCGTTTTCATTCCAGTGTAGCGGCCGTTTTCAGTGCGCCGAACCATATCACACAGAATGAGCAGGCAGACGCCCCATACGCCCGCAGCTACATCCAGCAGCTGCCACGGAATGCTTGGTATATAGTGCTCACGGGCCGTGGAAAGCGCGAATAGAAGCACGGTAGACAGCACTAAGCCACTGGTCCAGTGGCCGATTTTCCAACGGGAGAAAAAGCCAGTCTTGGAAAAGGAAATATCGGCACCCAACATTCCCAAGGTAAAGAGCAGCAAATAATGCGGCACAACGCCCCCTGGGGTATTATTCACCAGGGGATATACTTGGTGCATATACTTGAGCGCAGCCAGCAAGAAGATAACGGTGGTTGCAACAACTAATATGGCTCGCCCGGGGCTGGTTTTTCGCCACAAAAACAGGATGAGCGGGAAAGTGAAGTAAATTCTCCACTCTACTGATATTGACCAGAATGCATGATTTATTTTACCGCCCGTGCTCGTGAGTACATCCTGAATTAAAAGCAGATGCGTTACTAAATCCAACTGGTTGACGGGGATACTTTTGTCCCAATGCGTGCCGGTTTCCTCGCCAATAAGAAATGATATCAGCAGTAGGGAAAGCGCCATGGCGAGATAATACGGCGGTAGTATTCGCCTAGCCCGTTTTTGGAAGAACTGCAAAACCCCTCCCGGTAGCGTATAATTTGATCGGATAACGGGTAGCATCAAACAGTACCCTGATAGCACGATAAAGAAGTTGACCGGATAATGGCCATTCTGAAACATACCCAGTAAAAGCTTTTGGGCCGTGTTCAGGTGATAATCGCCAAAATCTATTTGTAGTAGTGCATGATGTGCCACCACAAATATGGCTGCCAATGCGCGTAGGCTGTCTAGGTACAGCAATTGAATTTTTCCAGGCGTATAGGTTCCCTTCATAGTATGTGCTTTATGCTTGTGTATGATGTGTGCAGCACGAATAGAAAAAAGACGGCTTTCGCATTCTGATAAGGTTCAGGCGGTAGCGAAGGCAATACAGTATCCTTCGCATTGCTCATCGGCAAAGGCTAGCGGGTAGTAGGCAAACTGATTCGGGGTTAATTATGGTACAATTAAAGTAATTAATTATACATATAGAAGTATTTCGCTGTTCTGATTGCCAAAAAATTATGAAAACCTTACTCAGACTAATGTACACGCAGAATGCAGCATTGGCGAAAGAATGGACGTAACGGCTACTGGCCGTTTGTCAACGCCGAAACAAACCACATCTCACTGATACGCATGTGTATAACAGCGTGCCTAAAGGCCTCAGCCGCACGGGGCCTTTAGGGCCGCAACCCCATAGCTGCGAGCATACCAGTAGCCGGTAGCGTGCCGGGGGCACCTACAGAGCAGAAGTAGACTGCATCTTTCCGATGCATGCCAGCCTATTAGGTTGTTGCGTGTTGGAACTAGCGTGCGTACCGAATTACCCTTTCCGCTCGGTCTTCTTCAAAAACTTGATCAGGGCCGGGAAATAATGCTGCGGGTCGTCCCACATGGCGTAGTGCGAGCCTTCTGGGCAGATGTACTTCTGGCAGTTCGGAATGTGGCGCTGCATGTAAGCAATATCTTCCGTGGGCACGAAGTCATAGGTCGAGCCAATAACCAGGGTGGGGATTGTGATGGAAGTCAGGCGGTCGGAGAAATCCCAAGCAACCATTGTGGGCAGTATATAGCCTGCGTATTTCCGGATGATGTGCGCTTGGCTGCGCGTAAAGGTGGCCGGTTCCGGGGTTAGGCGCATCATGTGTAGCTGCCGAAATTCCGCCTGCACGGCCGGGGTGATAAACGTAGACAGCGTTTTCAGGCCCATTGTGTCGAGGCCCACTACAGTTTTGCCTTCCTTCGCCGCATGTCGTCGAATAATGTTGGCGTACAGCTGGTAGCGGTGCTTGTTGAACACGGTGGCTTTGTAGCCAATATCGGAGGTGATAAGACCTTTGAGGTGCTGGGGATATTTGGCGGCGTATTCCAAAGCTAGCATTCCACCCCAGGAATGCCCCAGAAGGTAAAAATTCTCCAGCCCCAGGCCCCGACGCACTTGCTCTACCTCTTCCACAAAGCGGGGAATATTCCAGACGTCTTTGTCTTCCGTCTTGTCGGAATGGTAGGAGTTGAGTTGGTCGTAGTAATAGATTTCAACGCCTTCCTTAGCTAAGTGCTCTGGGAAGTTCTCGAAATACTCATGGGTGTTGCCGGGGCCGCCATGCAGCAGCAGCAGCTTTATGTGGCCCTGGCCGATCTTCTGCGTCCACACGTTGTACTTGCCATCCACCCGAATCATCTGCACCCCTGGGGCCGCCAGCTTGGCGGCATAGCTACTATCGGTAGTTTGGGCAACGGACCAGAAGGAACCTAGAATAAAACAAGCAGATACAAGCAGGCGCAGTAGCACGACGGGCAGATCGTAAGAAGATGATGGGTAGCAGGCTAGGCATACCGCACCTAGCCCAGTAGGGTCCTAAGATGCGTAAAGTTTGGGGCTCCTGCTACTCCTCCCCGGATGCCAGGCCTAACGTTACCTTTCGCCTTCCGGTGAGGTAGCGCACGAGAAGCGCCCGGGCGTGTGCCGACCCTAACGGCTCCCATCTTCCAGCGCCGATTCTATAACATCCAGTGTTTCGCGGGGGGCGCTGATGTGGGGGCAGTGGCCTGATACGGGTAGGGTAACGAGAATAGCCCCCGGAATAGCTGCTTGCAAATACTCGCCGACCTCCTGCGGGGCAATGATGTCCTCGGCGCACTGCACGAGCAGGCAAGGGGTGGTCAGGCGCGTGGCATCCAGTCGGTTATCAGATAGCAGGGTGACGCGTGCAAACTGTTTGGCAATAGCGGGGTCGTTCTGGCAGAAGCTATGCACCAGTTCCGCGGCCAGGGAAGCACGCTCGGGGTTGCCCATCAGAAAGGGCGCGAAGGACTCGGCCCAGCCAACGTAGTCGGTTTCCATGAAGGCCAGCAAGGAGTCAATATCGGCCCGGTCGAACCCGCCGTGGTAGCCGGCCTCGTTGAGGTAGCACGGCGACGGACAAATCAGGAGCAGCTGCTGGAAGCGGCTGGGCTCCTGAATAGCAGCTAGCATGCCAATAGTAGCGCCCACCGAATGCCCTACCACGGTTACATCGGTTAGCCGCAGTGCCTCGCAAATCTCGAGTACATCTTGCGCGTACCCATTCAGCGAGGCGTATTTAGCAGGATCGTAGGCCGACGTATCCGAAAGACCCGCGCCAACGTGGTCGAAGAGCACCAGGTGAAACTGATCGGTGAGCGGGGGCAATATGTAGCGCCAGATGCTTTGGTCGCAGCCAAACCCGTTTATAAAAAGTAACGTCCGGGTTCCGTGGCCCAGCACATGCACATTGTTGCGTTTTAGCACGTTCATGGGTGGGATAGAATAGTATTTGCTTAGAATATTTAGAAATAATACTGGATAAATGCAAGTGTTTGTCATAAAGGGAAACGCCCTAACGAATAATGTTTTATAGGTGAAGTGATTAATAAATTACAAATCAAAATGGGATGAGTTTACTTCAGGGTAGAGTTTCCATGAGAGCACAACCGTAGCATTTGCCCATGAAACTGTAAGAAGCAAAGTAGCAGGAACGGCAATTGCCAAGGGAGCTTGACTCAGTTGGTGGGGTAGGGCGCAGCAGCCCGCAAACGAACAAGATGTGGTTATGCGTTGGCGTCGTGAAGCCAAACGGGGAGGGCTGCCGTACACCAACGCACCGCACGACGGAGGAGCGGGAGAAGAACTGCCGGAGCTGCATACCCTTGTTTATGAAAGATACCCCTGTTACCGACCTCAGTATTGGCAAGCCCCTTAGCCGAGTTGATGCCCGTCAGAAAGTAATGGGGCAAGCCCTATACGCCGCCGAGCATGCGGTACCGGGCGTGGTGCACGGCGTACTTCTGACCAGTTCCATTGCCAAGGGCCGTATGCGCACGCTAGACACAAGTGCGGCGGAAAAGGCACCGGGCGTGCTAGCCATTCTTACCCACCGCAACTCACCTGGCGTGCCCGCCTACCAAGACACTAAAGCCAACAACAACCCCCGGCTAGAAGGGCAAGAGCTGCGCGTTTTCTACGACGACCAGATTCACTTCAGCAACCAGCCCGTAGCTCTGGCTATTGCCGATACCTTAGAGCATGCCCAGCACGCGGCCACGCTCGTGCGGGTGCAGTACGATGCCACACCACCCGAGACAAATTTGGCCGCTCACCGCAACCGCGGCCAGAAGCCCAAAAAGGCCGACGACTACCTGCGTGGCCAGGCCAATGCCTATCAGCAGGCCCCCGTGCGCGTGGAGCAGGAATACCGCACCCCCGTACAGGTACATAACCCCATGGAGCCGCATGCTGCCATTGCCCGTTGGGAAAGCTCCCAGAAACTCACAGTATACAATAAAACCCAAGCTCCGGCCCTAGCCAAACAAGATCTGCGGCGCATGTTTCAGCTACCCGAAGATGGGGTGCAGGTGCACTCGCCGTTCGTGGGTGGGGCTTTCGGGGGAGCTTCCCGCATTTGGCCCCAGGAGGTAGCCGCCATATTAGGAGCCAAGCTGGTGGGGCGACCGGTGAAAGTAGTGCTGCAACGCCAGCAGATGTTTAACCTGGTAGGCTACCGGCCCCATTCGTTGCAAAAGGTAGGGCTGGGGGCCACCCCAGATGGGCAGCTCGTAGGCATCACACACGAAGCTTTTGGGCAAACGTCGCGCTACGAGGAGTTTGCCGAGCGCATTGTGGACCCTACCAAATCGGCCTACCGCAGCCCCAATCTCAACACTCGCTATCAATTAGTGCCCCTGGACCTAAGTACCCCCGCCTGGACGCGCGGCCCCGGCGAATCAAGCGGCTCTTTCGCCTTGGAATCGGCCATGGATGAGCTGGCGTACGCGCTCAATATGGATCCGCTGGCGCTTCGGTTGCAGAACTTCGCTTCCGTAGACCCGGTAGGTGACAAGCCCTGGTCGAGCAACTACTTGCGGGCGTGTTATGAACAAGGAGCCGCCCGGTTTGGATGGAGCAAGCGCCCGGCCCAGCCCCGTGCCACTCGCGACGGGGAGTGGCTGGTAGGCTGGGGAATGAGTATGGGCATCTATAAAGCCGAACGAAGCAAAGCAAGCGCCCGGGCCCAGCTTTTCGCCGATGGCCGCTTGGTAGTTCAGAGCGCTACCGCCGATGTTGGTCCGGGTACGGCCACCATTATGAGCCAAATTGCGGCCGATGCTAGTGGTATCCCGGTGGAGAATATACGCTTCGAGTTAGGTGATTCTTCCCTGCCGCCCGCCCCCGGACAATTTGGGTCGCACACGGCTGCCTCGGTAGGATCGGCGGTGCATGCCGTATGTACTGCCTTGCGCCAGCAGTTGCTGGAACTGGCGCTGCGGGCTCCCGAGTGGGCCAAGCGCCAGCTAACGGCCCCGGAAGTAGTGGCCGAAACGGGCGGCTTTCGCCAAGCGCGCCACCCGAAAAACCACCTGACTTACGCCGCTATTTTGCGCCAGCACAACCTAATGGGCCTTGATCTTACCCGCGACGCCGATAAAGGGCCGGAGCAGGAAAAGTATTCTGGGAAGTCCTTCTGCGCCAACTTTGTGGAGGTGCGGGTGCACGAGAATACCGGGGCAGTGCGCGTGAGTCGGGTAGTATCGGCTTTGGATGTAGGACGGGTGCTCAACCACAAAACGGCCCGCAGCCAGGTATATGGTTCCGTAGTATGGGGCGTTGGAATGGCCTTGATGGAGGACGCACGCATGGACCACCGCTATGGCCGTTTCGTGAACAACCAACTGGCCGAGTACCACGTGCCGGTCTGCGCAGATATTCCACCCATTGAGGTAGTATTCGTGGACGAACCCGACCAGCATCTTGACCCCATGGGAGCCAAAGGCATGGGCGAAATAGGCCTTATTGGTTTTACCGCCGCCATTGCCAATGCGGTATATCACGCCACCGGCAAACGTATTCGGGAGTTGCCCATCACCCCCGATAAGTTACTGTAAGGAAGCTTTTGGTAGCAAGCACGCGAGGCTTACAATAGGTCTGCGCCCACTGAGCAGTGGCCCTACCACACAACGGGGCGGTAGTGACCATGTCACTACCGCCCCGTTGTGTGGTGGCTGCAAGCAGCGTCTTAGTCTGTTACGTCCCAGAATATCTTGGTAGTAAACTGGCTGACGTTGCCGGGCAGGTTGCTGGCGTTCGTGCTGACCTCCGTTTGCGGGTAGAGTAGCCGAACGGGCAGTTTATCGGCGCGGGGCGAGCTGGACTGCAACGATGCCGGGAACTTGGGGAAGGCCGTTCGGCGGTAGTCGTTCCAGGCTTCAATGGCTGTCACGGAGTTCATAGCCAAGTACTTCTGGTAGATGATCTTCTCCAGCTTAGAAGCTCCCGTAGCTTCCCAGCTTACCAAGGGATTCGCAGTGTTGTCGGCCAAGTACTTCGTATAGTCCGGCACGGCGTTGGCCGACACGTTGTTAGCGGTAGTCGATTGGCTAGGAGCGGGCGTGTAGTAGTACACAAAGGAAGCCCGAATGCCGTTATTGAAGTCGGTTTTGGCGGCGGCGTCGCCCCCAGTTAGGTAGCCTCTCGATTTGGCTTCTGACTGTAAAAAGTAGCTCTCGGCGGCCAGCATCAGTGGCACGGGCGCATCGTAGCCTTTCAGGATGCCACCGTAGTCTTTCCAGCGGGATATTTGCGTGCTGCCGGGTAGGGGGTTCGGGTCGCCCAGTACCACCCCTTTGTAGGTGCCCTTGAAATCGCCATCCGTAGCCAGGTAGTATAGCTGGGCCACCCGAGGGTCTTTATTGTTCACGTACTGGTCAATAATGTACTGCGTACCCGCCTGCCAGTTGCGCGACGAAGCACCCGTGCCAGCAGCCGTAGCGCGGTACTGGTTCCAGAAGGGGTTCTGCTTGCCAGTAGTTTGAGCATACCCAGGCTGCACTTGTACGTCGGTCGTTACAAACCCATCGGGCGCCGCTTGCAGCTTGGTCATCTCGGCCCGCACATAGCCGTCGAGCGAGGTTACAAAAGACTGGCGCAGCAGAATGCGCAGCTTCAGGGTGTTGGCAAATTTCACCCAGTTGGTCATATTGCCCCCAAACACCACGTCCTCGCTACCCACGCCTTGAGTTGTAGAGGGGGCACCTTTGATAGATGCCACGGCTTGCTCTAGCTGTAGGCTTAGGTCTTTGTAAATATCTTCGGCCTT
The DNA here is from genome assembly GCF_900188255.1 of Hymenobacter mucosus. Classification (GTDB taxonomy): domain Bacteria; phylum Bacteroidota; class Bacteroidia; order Cytophagales; family Hymenobacteraceae; genus Hymenobacter; species Hymenobacter mucosus. Next base: position 345,604 of record NZ_FZNS01000005.1, read on the forward strand.
GTCGTACTGGGGCGAGATAATAGGGGTAGCCGCATCGGCCTGAAACGCCTGCGAATAGGGAACATCCCCGTACTGATCTACCAATAGCTGAAAGTTAAAGGCTTTCATAATCCGCGCAATGGCGGCATGGTAGAGCAAGCCTTGGGCAGAAGCTGCCTTGTCAATGTTGTCGTAGTCCTTTAGGTTATCATAGGTGCTGCCCCAAAAACCCTGCTGGTAGGTACTGCTGTAGGTATAGGTGCGCTCCTCGTTGTAGCCGTTCACCGTACCGGTTTTGCCCCAGTAGCCGGCCGTCCAGCTGCCGTAGGTATTCAGGGTAAGGCCATAAGTGTCGCCGGTCACTTTAAGCGCCTGCGCCAACACGGCCGATGGTACTACTTGGTCGGGCGTAACGCTGTTGGGGTTGTCATTGACGTCGAGAAAAGATTCACAGCCCGTTGTGAGAGAAACGAGGGCCAGGGCAACCAAAAGCTTTGCTATAGAATTCATAACTGCGTGGAATTAGAAGGTAGCCGACAGACTAGCGCCATAGAAGCGGGTAGGGGGCGTCTGATCGGTGTTGTTAATACCGATGGCATTACCCGTCTGATTGCTGAATTCTGGGTCGGTCCACTGGTTTTCTTTGGGCACCCAGGTGTATAAGTTGCGGCCGTACAGGTTTAAGGATACGCCTTTGATGTAGCGCGTATTAGCCAGTAGTGCCGCCGGCAGTGCGTAGCTCAACGACACTTCGCGGAGCTTAAAGAAGTCGCCCTTGGTCACGTAGTTGGCCGCAATGTTTCGGTTGTAGGAGCTGTTGGCCCAGAACTCGGCACCGCCTGGCGTCAGCTTGTCGGTGTTCTCCACGTATGTGGTCCCGTCAGACGACAGCACCGACGAGTTGGGCAGCAGGAAGGGCAGGCGTCCGTACTCCGCGCTACGTGCCGAAGCACCCGTAAAGTCCATGGTAGAGCCAATACCGTGGTACACATAGTAGCCCGTGCGGTACTCGGCTTGCGCCGCCAGTGTGACACCCTTGAAAGCTAAGCTGGTATTGAGGCCGTACTTGTGTTTGGGCAGCGTGTTGCCAAAGTTGGTGAGCTGGCTGGCCTGCGAGGGCACCCAACCGTTGCGCGGATTGCCAGAAGCATCGGGCCCCAGGTTCAGATAAGTCAGGATGATGCGGCCCTGGTCGTCACGCTTGTAGTCAGAGCCCAGCAGCACGGGGTAGGGCTGGCCCTCAATGGCGTATACCTGCGCGTTGTCTCCCGAAGACAGGGGCAGCTGCTTGGCTTGCTCCGTAATCTTCAGCACCTTGTTATTGTTGTAGTTGTAGTTAGCCCCCACTTTCCAGGTAAAGCCACCAAGTGTTTCGATGGGCGTCACGTTTAGGTCTACTTCCACCCCGTTGTTTTGCACCTTACCCGCGTTCAGCAGGAAAGAGCTGTAGCCGCTGGCGTTGGATATGCTGGCCGCAATGCTTTGGTTGATGGAGCGCTGGTAGTAGTAGGTGGCCGCCAAGTTGATGCGCTGGCGCAGAAAGCTCAGCTCCGTGCCTACTTCCGTGGAGTGCGTAAACTCCGGCTTCAGATCGGGCGAAACTACTTGGTTGCCCAACGTAAGCGAGGCTTGAGAGCCGAATGGGAAGCCGCTACCGGTGTTATATACCGAGGACAAGCTGTAGGCTCCGAAGGTGCTAGCTACCCCCGGCGCCGAACTTGGCAAGTTCACTTGGCCCACCTTGGAGTAGCCGCCGCGCAGCTTGCCGTAGTCGAAGAAGGAAAACTCCTTCAGGACCGGAATGGCTTCGGAAAGTACCAGCGAGGCATCCACGCTGGGGTAGAAGTAGGAGCGGTTTTCCTTGCTGAGAATGGAAACAGACTCTTGGCGGGCGGAGCCGTGCAGATACACCAAGTCTCGGTAGCCCAGCGTTAGGTCGCCGAAGAAAGCTACCTGTCGGTACTTGTACCGTGCTTGTCCTCCCGCCAGCTCGCCTACCCGGTTTGCTAGGTTGAACACGCTAGGTACGAATAAGGCGTTGGCGCTGGCAGATAGGTAGTTGGCGTTGTTCATCTGTAGGTTCTGGCCCACAATGGCCTTCACCGAAACCGGCCCGAAGTTCTTCGCGATGTTGAAGAAAAGGTCGGAGTTGAGCCGGTTGAGGGTGCTGCTCTGCTCGGCTACGCCCCCGGCAATATTGTTGCGGGCATTGATGCGCCGACCCAGCGTGTAGGCGGTAAAGTTGAACTTGTCCTGCCAGCTCTTATTGTCTTCCGTAATGCTCGTCAGACCAATGCGATACTGGGCCGATAGCCACTCGGTAATCTTATAGCCTAGGTCGATGTTGCCAACCAGGGTGCCGCGGTTGATGTTGCGGCGGTTGTTGTCGAGGGTGTAGTAGGGGTTGGCGTAGTACTCGTTGTAGTACCCGTTGGGGTTAGCAAATTCGTTGTTCTGCCAGTCCTTGTACTGGGTCAGTGGAATAAGCGAAGACGTGTTCAGCAACTGCTGATATATCGCGGCCGTGGTCTGATCTACCTTAAAGTTGGAGTAGGATACGTTCAAACCCGCCGACAGCTTGCCCATCTGCTGGGAGGCATTGGCCCGGAACGTGTTCCGGTCGTACTTGTCCTTCGGCACGATGCCTTTGTTGTGCACGTTCTGGTAGGAAACGTAAATCTTGGTGTCGGCGCTGCCACCTGAGAACGACACGTTGTTCTGCATCTGGTAGCCCGTGTTAAAGAAGTCTTTGCGCTCCTGGGGCCGGGCTTCATAGGCAATGCGCTGGATGTTGCCCAACTGCGTGAGGTAGCCTAAGTCGCGCACCGTCCCGTCGAAGCGCGGGCCGTACTGCTGGTTTTCGTAGGGCGTATACTTCTGCACCCATTCATCGGAGCCCGGCCCAAACTCATTTTGCATCTTGGGCCAAAAGCTGATTTGCTCCAGCTGCGACGTGTGGGTATAGGTAACCGAAGGCGTGCTGCTACCCTTCTTGGTCGTAATGATTAGGGCGCCATTGGTGGCCTGCGAACCGTAAAGCGCCGCTGCGTTGGCCCCCTTCAGAATGGTGATGTCGGCAATGTCGTCGGGGTTAAGTGAGGTGAGTACATCCTGAGTAGTTTGCACCCCGTCAATTACCACCAGAGCTTGGTTTTCCCCCGTTATGGAGCGCGTTCCTCGTAGCGTAACGCGCACACTTGGGTTGATGCCGTTGTTTACCGTCTGGATTTGTAGGCCCGAAACTTTGCCAGCTAAGCCATTCGTGACGTTGGTTACGCGAGCTTGGTTGAGTTCCTTGGCACTAATAGTAGAAGTAGCATAGCCAATTTCCTGGGCTTGGCGCTGAATACCTAGTGCTCCGGTTACTACTACTTCGCCCAGTTGCTTGGTATCTGTAGCTAAGGCTACATCAATAGTAGTTGCAGTACCCACGGGCCGTTCTACCGCCGCAAAGCCAATGGAAGAAATGGCAAGAGTAGTTGCCGTTGGAGGCACGCTAATGGAATAGGCCCCATCAGCATTGGTGGAGGCCCCAATGGTAGTGCCTTTCACGAGCACCGTAGCCCCTGGAATGGGCTGGCCCGTGCTCTGGTCCGTGACACGCCCGGAAACCTGACGGCTCTGGGCTACCACCTGCTCTGAGAGCCCAGTAACCACCAGAAGTGTTACGAGTAACTGTTGTTTCATATAAGTGAGCTTAGTGAATAGAAGGCCGTTACGAAACTGAAAGCCCGGTAAGTATAGTGGTGTAGTATGATTAATAAAAAAGCAAACAATACGTAATTGATAGATAATATTGGCAACATAAATGGATATAAATTATAATTAATGCACAATATGTGTACTGCTAATGAAGATATTTCATAAGCAGTAAGTGAGTACTTAGCTCTGCATTACTGCCCATTGCAAGGATGCTTTTGCATCTCTGAGAGCCTTCGTCTACCTACTAATTGCGGTAGAATTTACTGTAGTTTTAATAGGATTAAAAACTGATTAAAATCTGATGAAATTTTTTATCACTTGGCTAATTATTTATACAACCTGTACCTAGGATGCCGCTTTCTTCTGCTTTGTCAGCGCCACAATCGGCGCCTGTACTGTCGTAGACGGCGCCATTTGGAGGCAAGTAGGGAAGCACATAGCAACTGCTTTTAGGTAATAGGAAGTGCCTGCACGCAACGCCTGGTGTAATTCTGGTTCTTTATAGTCCAACTCATTCTCTCTACAACCAACTTTCCGCATGAACACACTTCGACTCATTGCCCTAGCCAGCAGTTTGGCCGTAGCCGCCCCAACATGGGCCCAACAGGGCACCAAAGCCGACCCCTCCATGCTGGCTAAAATTAAGGATGAAGGTCTGAATCGTTCGAAGGTGATGGAAACAGCCTTTTACCTGACCGACGTGTGTGGCCCGCGCCTCGCTAATTCCGACGGGTTGAACCGCGCCAACCAGTGGACCCAAAAGCAACTCACCAGTTGGGGCCTTACCAAGGCAACCATCGAACCTTGGGGTACCTTCGGCCGCGGCTGGGACATTGAGAAGTCGTACGTAGCCATGACGGCACCTTACTATCATACCCTCATTGGGGCTCCCAAAGCCTGGACGCCCAGCACCAGTGGGGTCCTGAAAAAGCAGGTAGTAGTAGTAAAGGCCACCACCGAAGCAGAACTGGACAAGTACAAAGGAAAGCTGCGGGACAAGATTGTGCTGCTGGACGTAACAAACGTTCCTAAACCAAGCTTTGAAGCCGACGCCAAGCGCTACACAGCCGAGGAGCTGCAGAAGATGGCCGAGTACAAACTGGAGGCCCCAGCTGCCAAACCCAACGATGCGGAAATGGAGCAGCGCATGGCGCAGCGCCGTACCATGATGGCCCTGCGCACGAAGATGTCGGATATGATTTTGAGCGAGGGCGCGGTGGCTATCCTGAGCACCCGCGGCGGCTCCGATGGTACGTTCTTCACTTCCAACGGGGCCCCCTACGCTGCTGATGCCAAGCCCGTACTGCCCGAGTTGGAAATGGCCCCGGAAGATCAGTTGCGCCTCATTCGCCTGGCCGACGCTGGTATTCCGGTGGAGCTGGAGCTAGAAACGCGCACCCGTTTTCAAAGCCAAGACTTGAAAGGCTACAATGTGGTAGCCGAAATTCCAGGTACTGATAAAAAGCTGAAAAATGAGGTAGTAATGCTAGGTGGCCACCTGGATTCTTGGCACGCCGCCACAGGTGCCACCGACAACGCCGCTGGCTGCGCCGTAATGATGGAGGCTGTGCGCATCCTGAAGGCTGCTGGCGTGCAGCCGCGCCGCACCATTCGCATTGCACTATGGGGCGAGGAGGAGCAGGGTTTGCACGGCTCGCGTAACTATGTAAAGAACCACTTCGCCGACCCCGCCACTATGAAGCTGCTGCCCGACCACGAAAAGCTGGCTGCCTACTTCAACCTTGACAATGGTGCTGGCAAAATCCGGGGTATCTACGCCCAAGGCAACGAAGCTGCCGCTCCTATCTTCCAGGAATGGCTGAAGCCCTTTGCCGATATGGGGGCTACCACCGTTACGCTACGCAACACCGGCGGCACCGACCACCTGGCCTTCGACGCCGTGGGCTTGCCTGGCTTCCAGTTTATTCAGGACCCGCTGGACTACGGTACCCGTACTCACCACACCAACATGGATACCTACGAGCGCCTACCTGCCGACGACATGAAGCAGGCCTCCGTGGTAGTGGCGTCCTTCGTGTACCAGGCCGCCATGCGCTACCAGAAGTTGCCCCGCAAAACGCTGCCTACCGCCAAGCCCGAAGCTCGGATGTAGCAGTTTATAGTCTGAGATAAAACAAGGGGCCCCACTGATAATTCGGTGGGGCCCTTAGTTTTTATAGATTAACTAGTGAGTAGTAGCAGGGCGGCGGCCAAAAGCTACCTCCGCCTGGCGCAGATAGGCCGATGGTGTAAGCCGCGTAACCTGCCTGGAAGTTTTGTTGTACAGGGCCGGTTGCCCGCCGTAGTGCTGCACCAGCGTGTAAGCCAGCACGACGCCCCATCCTTCCCAGAAACAACGCACTTTGCCACCTGCCAGCACGTCGTTGAATGAGGTGTGGTTTGAGCCGTCAATACAGATGTCAATTTTTCGTTGCTCAAACATATCGGTGAGGTAGATGCGCTCAGCCGTTAGCTGAGGCACGTTGTAGCCGGCGGTGTACAGTTGGTGAAGCGTTTGGTAGTAGCGGGTCTGAAGTTCCGATAACTCGGGCAGGTGATCTACCGTCACGTCGGAATACACTCCCCAAGGCCACTCGTGCTTTTGCCAAACCCAGTGGCTACTGGGCAGAGAACAAGGGTAGCCCCGATCTACGGCCTCCTGCAAATCGGTAAGGGCCGCAAAAATAACGATGCCTGTCTGGTCGTAGGGTGGATGAATAATCTCGAACGTGTGGGTTGGCTGCTGCTCATGGGCAATGGTTTGGAGCATGGGCATTACCTTATCTAAATCTACGTAGTCACCTTCCGCTGAAGTACGAAACTCGTACTGCTGGCCTCGAATGTAGAGCCGGGTAAAGTACTCCTGGGTGCGAGTGTCCAGGCCATCCTCAACACACACGGCTGGAAACTGGCCCAGGTCGCGCACAAACTGTAGCACCAAGGCCGTCAGGTCTTCTTTCGCATAGATACACTCCGAATCAAAGGAGATTTGTCGAATGCGAAACTGAGCGCCAAGATGCTCAGCGTTATCAAGCATGCGCTGCTCAAAGTCTTGAGAGTTGCTGTGGTTGGGCTGCGACGCAAAGTAGCTATTCATGCCATTCGGTTCAGCGCAGCCAAACACTATACAGGTACCAAGTAATAGGAGCTTTTTCAAAATACGTACACGTGAATAGCCGGTGTCGATAATAGCTGAACCGGGTATTAAAGCGCGGTAAAACCAAGCGGTAAAACCAGGCCATAAGGAGTATGGCTGCTAGGAGGCAGTAGGAAAGCCGTTACTATGCAGACCGCCACTAACAGCGAGTTGGGGAGACCACCTAGCCATAGCAGAGGGGTTGTAAGCACCAAAGCCAACACTAGCGGTTTCATCCGGTAAAAGACGAAAGTTAGCCTAGCTGCTTCTTGAACAAGTCTAACGTTCGTTCCCAGGCTTGCTGAGCTGCCCCGGCGTTGTAGCGGGCAGGGGAGGAGTCGTTGTTGAATGCGTGGTTTACGTTGGGGTATACGTACTGCTCATACTGGATATTGCTGGCCTTGAGGGCCGCTTCGTAGGCATCCTTACCAGCATTTACGCGCTCATCGAGGCCCGCATAGTGTAGCAGTACGTGGGCCTTGATGTTGGGAACTTCTTCCGTGGGAGGCTGGGTGCCGTAGTACGTCACAGCCGCATTCAGCTTAGGATCGTGGGTAGCGAGGCTGTTGGCCATGGCTCCGCCCCAGCAGAAGCCTACGCAGCCGGTTTTGCCGTTTGAGTCGGGGCGCTGGCGCAGGTAATCAAGCGCGGCCAGGTAGTTGCTCAGGTTGTGTTGCTTGTCGAGCTTCCCAATGAGCGTTCGGCCCTCATCCTCATTCGTTGGCGTACCTCCAAACACCGATAGTGCATCTACGCCCAACGCCACGTAGCCAGCTTTAGCCACGCGCCGCGTTACATCTTTAATGTGCGGAGTAAGGCCCCGGTTTTCGTGGATAACCACAACTGCGCCGCGCTTTTTCTTGCCTTTGGGATGCACTAGATAGCCCTTCATAGTAACGCCAGCCGCCCCAGGCCAGCTTACGTCCTCGGTTACCAGATCATCGGCGTCGGCGGGAATAGTTGCGGCTTGCGCGTAGCCGGGCTCCAACACAGCCAGCGCGGCTGCGGCCAGGGCCGTGCCGCCCGCTAGCTTCACCAGCCGATCCAGAAATTCTTTGCGGCTGAGTGGTGCGTGGGTATACTCGTCAAACAGATTGATAATGCGCTGATCCATAGCGGGCGGAAGTGAGCAGTGAGAGAAGAAAGGTAATGAATAAGCCGGTGCTGGTGCCAGGCCCACACCCGTTAGCTGACATTCTGGAGGAGCATTCTGATTGTTAGGCAACTCGATTCCGGCGACACAAAGCCCTTGCTCGGTGGCAGTACAGTTGACAACAGATGTAGTACAGGGATAGGCCGACGGGGGCTTACTCCACGTAGCGTACTTGCCGGGGCGGAAAAAGTCGGTCTACCAGTCGTACTAAGCGCCAGCGGGTGTTCTTGAGCTTCTTCACTACGGGTACCGCCTGAAAGTTAAAGTGGGCTACTGCGGCAACATCTTCTGTTACGGAGCGCCCCTTCAAACTCGATTCGAGCAGGAACGATGCAATGGCCTCATTCCACTCCTCCTTGTTACTCCAGTAGTGCCCAATGAAGGGGCGAGCCGGTCGTAGCTCAAACCGCTCCTGTAAGGCCAGGGCTAGGGCAAATTGCTCGATAAGCCGCGGGGTAACCCCAGCCCGGCTTAGGTCGTCGCAGATACGTAGGGCCAGCGCAATGGCCTCGGGCCCGCCCTGGGCTGGTATGCCCACCACGCCTGCGTTCCACATCTGATGCCGCTCGTGCAGAGTAATACCGCCGAAGGTTTTTCTGCCAATCTGCTGCCACATGCGCTTTTCAGTTTTGCTGCCCAACGCGGCTAGGGCGCCCTCCGGCTCGTGCATGTAGGCGTAGCCCGCCGCCAGGCCCTTGTGCAGATCGGTAAAGGAGCCGTGCAGAAAGGTGTCGGAGTCCAGGTAGAGGAGGGGCACCCCAGGATATAGGGCCGCAACGTGCTCCAGCGCTTTGATCTTGATGCGCCAGAAGAAGTCGAACTCGCCGCGCCACGCTTGCAGCGTAGCCGCACTCACTGGCAGCACCGTTACGTGGTCGGCTAAGTGGCGGTAGAAGTCGGGCGCATCTGTCACAACGGTGATGGTGCCCAGCCCGGCCGGCCGGTGGCGCAGAAAGGTGAGAATAGAAAAGTGTGCCTGGAAGTGAATACGCACATTCTCTCCAAACACCAGATACAGTAAGTTCATACACGAAGCCGCGGCGGGCCAGCTACAATTCGGCTATTCTTCTTCGCGGTGCACCGTAGCTGGGCTAAACGCGGGCACGCATACTGACCAGTATTCGCATTCTTCCCCAAACGGATTGGAGTAGCGCACCCGGGCGCCCGCCTTAATCAGCAACGATTCACCGGCACCCAACTCTACTACGTCGCCGTCGATTTCAAAGCGCTTGCGCCCGCGCACTACAATGGTTACTTCATCAAATTCTGGGCGCTGGTGCGGTTCACTCCATTGGGGCGGCGCTACCATATGAGCCACACTATAGCGGGGCGTATTGGTGCTGGCTAAGCCAATATGCTCTTCAATGAGTTTGCCATCGGTAGTGGGAACAACGAATGGATTTTGCTGGCGGAAATAGCGTTTCTCGGACATGTAATGCAACGCGTAGTGGTGGGAAGTGATGGGCAAGGTACTCTGCCCCGTGCGCGGCGTAGCAACCGGCACGATGAATATGGGAAAGACTACCCCGGGAATGATTACTGGCCGGCGCAGGCGCCTTCGGTAAAGCGCGTAACCCCGGCGTTGGTAGCTTGGCATGGGTTGCCATAGGTTTTGCCGTCGCAGCCACACACGGGGTTGTAGTCCATGGTGCATATGGCATCCTTGCGAATCTTGCTCTCATCAATGCAGGGTTGCTGAGCCGTAGTGGCAGGACGCTGGCAGGTGATAAGCAAGGGCAAGGCAACTATGCAGGCAAGAAAGTTTTTCATGAGTGGTAGAGTAAAGTCCAGGTAAAATAGGAGGTGAGCAGAGGCAAAGTACGGTAGCTAGTACTAAACGGGGTCAACCTTGTGAAATATTTAGCCTTGCTAATTTTTGCCCGGATTCTATAACCCCGTCAACTTACCTGCGTATAGTCCCCCAAGATTGATACGTGCTGCTTACCTTGAGCAGCTAGTAATTCCCGCTCCCGGGTAGCTACTACGTGTCACTAAACTAGAACCTCTTTTTTCACCCCATTCTCTCCCCCAATATCATGTCGTATCACGAAGAAGACAACTCCGGTAAAATTCTCCTTGCTGCTCTGGCCGGTGCCGGTGCTGGTATCATTGCTGGTTTGCTGATGGCTCCCGACAAAGGCAAAGCTACGCGTGGCAAAATCGGCGAGGCGGCTACGAAATATAGCGGCCAGCTAGGTGAGCAACTGTCGAAATACGGCGAAGATCTGGATTCTAAATTCAAAGGCTATATAGAGAAGCTGGAAGACCTAGGCCTAACCGGCGCTGGCTCAAAGCTGAAGCTGCAAGGCAACTGGGACGAAGCTAAAGGCAAGCTGAAGCAGCAGTACGCCCAGTTGACCGACGAAGATCTGGAGTACGCTGAAGGCCAGGGCGACGAGCTCGTAGGCCGCTTGCAAAACAAGCTCGGCAAAGCCAAGAGCGAAGTTGTAAAGCTCCTCAACGACCTGTAGGCCTAACCGTCTAGTTCGTATTAGTAAACGCCCTTGTTTTCTTCGGAAGACGGGGGCGTTTTGCTTAACCTCCACGCGAAACAATTCGTTATATCTGGTGCGGGCAATATACGGCCCACTAGTTCACTTCAACTGCTATATCTGCCATGCAAGACACCAAAGGAAAAGTAATCCTCTCGCTTTTAGCCGGTGCCACCGTAGGCGCCGTAGCTGGGTTGCTACTGGCCCCCGAGACTGGTAACGAAACGCGTTCCAGCCTAAAGAAATCAGCCTCTAAACTCGGCGACGATTTAAGCAAGCTGCTGAAAGATGGCAAGTCGCGCCTAAGCTCGCTCTCCGGCCAAGCTACTACCACTGAGCAGCAGTCTTCTGACCGTACTGCCGCCGATAATCTGCTCAGCTCAATGAGTGCTACCGAAGTGGACACCACCTACGGCAGCCATTCCTACGATGATCTTAATTCGGATTATGACGGAACAGGTGGTGATGGAAGGTATTCAGGCCCGGTCCATTAAAAAAAGTTGCACTACTTGTAACCTTAGGTAGCACCCCGCGTTAAAGAATATACAATCGGCTCAAGAGAAGATTGGAGAAGATACTGAAGCAAAATTGCCGACCGTAGAGCTTCTGACAGGATCTGGTCAAACAACCCATCAGTAAAATCGTACGCTGTCCATCGCACATTTCTTCTGTGTTACCCAATCGGAAGGGTGAGTCAATTGTATTATAAGGAAAGCCTCCCGCATTTATTTTAGCGGGAGGCTTTCTGACTTTAGAGGCTTTCGGTTTGAAAAGTTTCGAAGAAAAATCGCGCTTTGGTAACCTTCTTTTAACACGGCCGTTAAAGAAGATATAACCAACTTATTCGAGGTTGGATAAAAACCTGTTGTAAAATTGCCGGCTGTAGAGCTTCTAGCAAGGAATGGTTAATAACCCTTGGTAGTAAAATCGTACATGCCCATCGCAAGCTTCTCCAGGTATTACTATCCTGCCAATTGCTTGAGTTAGTTATAAAAAGAAAGCCTCCCGCTCTTTACTGCGGGAGGCTTTCTGCATGTAAGGCCCAGATATAATTACTCGTCTCCTTCAGGCTTAGGCGCATTCTCCGATTTGGTGTACTCTGGCTTCATCTGAGGGAAGAAGAGCACATCCTGAATCGAGCTAGAGTTAGTCATAATCATGCTCAGGCGGTCGATGCCGATGCCTAGGCCAGCGGTAGGTGGCATACCGTATTCCAGGGCCCGCAAGAAATCTTCGTCGAGTACCATGGCTTCGGTGTCGCCGCGCTTGCCTAGCTCCAGCTGCTCTTCAAAGCGGGCGCGCTGGTCGATAGGGTCATTGAGTTCCGAGAAAGCGTTGCAGATTTCTTTGCCATTGCAAATAGCCTCAAAGCGCTCCACTAGGCCTGGCTTCGAGCGGTGCTTCTTGGCCAGCGGCGACATTTCTACGGGATAGTCGGTGATGAACGTAGGCTGAATTAGCTTCGGCTCCACGTGTTCCCCAAATATTTCGTCAATGATTTTGGCTTTGCCCATGCTAGGGTCAAGACTTACTTTCAACTCCTTCGCAGCAGCTCGTAGCTCGTCTTCGCTCTTGCCGTCAATGTTGAAGCCAGTGAAGTGCTCAATAGACTCGGCCATGGTGAAGCGCTTCCACGGCCGTTGGAAGTTGATGAGGTTCTCCCCTACCTGCACTTCGGTTTTGCCGTGCAGGGCCAGTGCTACGCGCTCTACCATTTCCTCTACTAGGTCCATCATCCAGTAGTAGTCTTTGTAGGCTACGTACAGTTCCATCTGAGTGAACTCTGGATTGTGGAACCGGCTCATGCCCTCGTTGCGGAAGTCTTTGGAGAACTCGTAAACTCCATCAAAACCACCCACAATCAGGCGCTTCAAGTACAGCTCGTTGGCAATGCGCAAGTACAGCGTCATATCCAGCGTGTTGTGGTGGGTTTTGAACGGACGAGCAGCAGCACCTCCGTACAGAGGCTGCAAAATGGGCGTTTCTACCTCCAGGTACCCTTTGTCGTTGAGGTAGTTGCGCATAGCCTGCACCAGTTGCGTACGCTTAATGAAAGCTTCGCGCACGTGCGGGTTCACAACCAAGTCTACGTAGCGCTGCCGATAACGCTGCTCGGGGTCAGTAAACGCGTCATAGGTGATTTTCTCACCCGTAGCCTCATCCACTCGCTCCTTTACAACGGGAAGGGGGCGTAGGCTTTTGCTTAGCAACGTGAAGCCGGTGACATGCACCGACGTTTCGCCCACCATCGTTTTGAACACGTGGCCCGATACCCCCACGAAGTCGCCGAGGTCTACCAGCTTTTTGAATACCGTGTTGTACAGCTCCTTGTCTTCGCCAGGGCAAATTTCGTCGCGGTTGATGTAGAGCTGAATGCGGCCAGAAGCGTCTTGCAACTCAGCAAACGAGGCTTTACCCTTCACCCGAATTGACATCAGACGGCCTGCTAGGCTTACTTCCTGAAAGTTGTTGAGCTCTGGGTGGTAGTTGTCCAGGATTTCCTGGGCGTAAAAGTTTACATCGAACAGTTCAGACGGATAAGGCTCAATACCGAGCTTCTGAAGCTCTTCCAGCTTGTTACGACGAATTATCTCCTGTTCGCTGAGGTGCTGCATGGGGCGAGGCGTAAGTAGAGGACCCGCATGGGGTCGAAAAAGTCAAGCTGCAAAAATAGCGTGGCTCACACACTTATTTGCATAAACCGAGGAAGAGTTAGGTAGTTCGTAGCGAATACCGTAACTGAGCTGCCGTAGCTGAAAAGCAGGAGCAAACAAAAAGCGCTGGCCTAAGAGGCCAGCGCTTACGTGTATATGCGGTCGGATGATAAAAAAGCTCGGGTACCTTAGGCCGCCATATGCATGGTCGGCTCGTCGTCGCGGAGCACTGGCTCAACGCGGGTTTGCAGACGCTCCTGAACAAAGGTGTTCTGCAAGTGCTTAGGCAGGCCTGCTACCAACTGCTGGTAACGCTCCAGGCCAATTGCTTTCGCTACGTAGGTCTCGTGAATACCATTGAGGTAGCTCACAATGTTTAGCAAAGACTGGTGAAAGAGCTTGAAGTCAATCTCGGCTTCCACAAAGCGCTCAATCTCGCGGCTCGTCTGAGAAATACGCAGACGACCTAGTAGATCAAAGATGGTCGTGTAGCCAAGGCGCCACGTAATTTGCTGCCAGTGCGAAGCCGTCCACTTATCCAACGCCTTGCCCGTTTTCTGACTGCGGATGGCGGTATTGGGGTTGGCTTGTACCTGCTGGCGGGTCGAGACGGCTTTGATCTTGCGCGTAGTGCGTAAGAATTGACCAATCTGCGCCTGGGCGTCAATCTCCTTGCCGGCAATGTGCAGGCCTGCCTTGTAGCCAGCCAGTGGCAGGCGGTGGATGCTAAAGTCGCCGTAGGCACCGGCGGCATAGAAGGAAATAGGGCGGGGGTAGGCATTGCGTACGACCAACCGGCCCACCTCACGGCGAATCAACGATGGGTTGTTGCTACGCACCCCAGCCGTGTACAGGAAGGCTTGTAAGCCAGCCATGATGGTATGATACGCCTGGGGGAAGGTCCAGTGTAATGCGTTACGCAGGTAGTCTTCATCGCCTAGCTCTGCCGTAGAGCGTAAGGCATACTCGGTGCTCCAGCAAGCACTAAGCAGTTTAGTTACTGCTTGCACATCAGCATCTGTCAACTCAGCCTGGTGAGCCCGGAAGAAGGGAAGATGCTGTAGGCCACCCTGCGCGTCGTCGCCTTCCTGAATGTGGTAGTTGATGGCAAAGAAGTAGTTCAGGAAAACCTGGGCAGGAATGGATTTGCGCCACGTTTCCTCCGCTTGTTTCTGCTCGTCCGTTACGAGCGGAATAATGGTCGTTTCCATGTTCGTCGTTGTCATGCTTTATAAACCAATGTAGCACTTTCTTAGTTCTTATTTGCTAAAAATATTGACATGTATTTTATGTTTTTAATTATTTGTGATTCAATGTTTTATGCTTTGATGAAAGCACATAAGCAAAATTTATTTTTATGGCTTATTTACTACTGAAGTTAGTTGTATGCATTGGGCAAGAAAAAGCCCCTGTACAAAGTAGGTACAGGGGCTTTTCATTCGTAGCTTTTGGTAGCTTAGATCTGGTCTTTCAATACAGATACAGCCTCCCGCAAGGTAATGTCCTTCTTCAAAGGCTTCGTAAAGCGTGAAGCACGGTTTACTTTGATAGTATCGGTGCCCAGGGCGCGAATGTCAGCCGATAGGGGCGCAATGCTCAAAGTTGGAGCTGTCTTCTGGATGGCTTCGTACTTATCCGACTCCACTTTGGCCTGCTGCTGCTCAGCACGGTAGTTAGTCAGCTTCAATGATACTTTGGTATCATCCTTACGCTTTACCATGCGCTGTACCATGTCCGACAACTGCTTGAAGCTGGCGCTTGAAGCCACGCGGGAAGCACTAGCCTGCTTTAACTTATCGATGGAAGGAGCACCACTCCAAACGCGGTAGCGAGCAGGGGTAATTTCATCCCACTTCAAAGGGTAATCTGACTCTTTCTCACCCTGGTCGAGGTAGCTATACGCGTCGGGAAGAATGATATCAGGTACTACTCCTTTAAACTGCGTAGAGCCACCATTAATGCGGTAGAACTTCTGCGTGGTCAGCTTGAGCGAGCCAAAAGGCTTGATGTTATTAAACTCGGCAGGCATTGCGTCATCCAGATCGAAGATGCGCTGCACAGTTCCCTTACCGTATGTGCTGGCCGAACCCATGATAACGCCACGCTTGTAGTCTTGCATAGCCGCTGCCAGAATCTCAGAGGCCGAAGCACTGTACTTGTTTACGAGCAGCACCAGTGGGCCACTGTATTGCACACGAGGGTCACGGTCGTTGAGGATGCTAGCTGCGCCCTGACCACCACGCACCTGTACTACTGGTCCGCTATCAACGAACAGGCCCGCCATTTCTACGGCATCCTGCAAGGAGCCACCACCATTGAAGCGTAGGTCAAGCACAACTCCTTGCACATTTTCTTGCTTCAGCTTCTCCAGCTCCTTCTTCACGTCGGCTGCTGAGCTGCGGCCGCCATTGTCGTTAAAGTCGGCGTAGAACGTTGGCAGCTTGATGTAGCCAATCTTCTTACCATTGTCATTGATGGTAGCCGACTGCGCAAAGGTTTCCTCAAGCACTACTACATCACGAATGATAGAAATGACCTTGGTGCTTGCATCGGGTTTCTTCACCGTTAAGCGTACCTCCGTGCCTTTCTTACCCTTGATCATCGATACAGCTTTGTCAAGACGAAGGCCTTCAACTGATACCGGTTCAGCAGCTCCCTGAGCCACGCGAATAATAATGTCACCGGCTTTCAACTCGCCCTGACGGTAGGAGGCGCTACCTGGGATGATGTCAGATACCTTGATCTGACCATCCTTCTCCTGTAATGAGGCGCCAATCCCTTCGAAACGGCCAGTCATGGCCTGATCAAAGGTCTCTTTGTCGCGCGGAGCGAAATACTCCGTGTGAGGGTCATAGGTGTTGGCGATGGTATTGGCGTACGTAGCCAACCGGTCGTTTGCATCGTTTTGCTGAAGGTCTTTGAAGTAAGCATCAAAGTACTTCATCACCCGCTTCCGGGCTTCCTCTTCCATTTGGGCTGGCGTGCGCACAGGCTCTGAAGTAGTAGCTACAGAAGGCTGAGCAGAGGTAGAAGCCAGCGGCTTGTCTTTCTTCTTGGCCTGCTCGTCCATCAGCTCTGATACGCGTACCATAGTTTGGTACTTCAGGAACTTGCGCCACTCTTCTCGTTGCGCTGCTGCATTGGCCGCAAACGTAGATTTATCGGGCTCAGTCTCAAACGTCTCGTCCGTGGTAAAGTCGAAAGGCTTCGACAGAATATCGTGGTAGAGGGCCTGCACATCCTTCACACGCTGGTCCATGATCTGCGTGCTCACGTCTAGGAACTCGTGCGTGCCCCGCAGCACCTCGTTGTCAATGTCGTTTTGGTATTTGCGCAGTTGGTCTACGTCCGATTGCAGCAAGAACTTTTTGCTAGAATCCAGACGCTTGAGGTACAAGTCGAACACCCGCTTAGAGAATGTGTCGTCAATCTTCTCAGGCTGGTAGTGGGCCTGAGTGAGAGCCTGAAGCATTGCCTTTACCAGGACTTCGTCCTTCTGCGGCGTGCGGTTGTCGTTGCGCCGGTACAGCTTGTAGGAAGCCAGCACAAACACTGCCATCAGCACCGAGGCATACAGGCCTATTTTAATTCGGGTGGAGGACATGAAGAATCGGGATGAAATGAAAAAGTCAATTGAGAAGGCAACACACGCTAATGCTACGTGCTACCAGAAAGACTGGTTATAAGCAAAAACGCCAAAACCAGTAAAATAAGTGCCCTGTTAGCTGCTTGCCTGAGAGAAAGAAGTAAGTAACCGACTCTAGGTTGCATTTGCTGGAAGGTGAACCATAAGAACCTGAAAGCAGGGGGGTGAGATACAACAGAATAGCCTCCGTAAAGTCCTATGGAATGATCAATATACAAAAAAATAAAGGCCCTTCCACTCAAGTGGAAGGGCCTTCAAGACTAAAAAGCGGTCTGCTTAGTAGTGACGTACTTTCTCGCCATTGTTGCGACGGAATTCTTCTTCAAAGTAGCGAGCATCTTCTTCGCTACGGGGTTTCACACCCATGACGATGTTACCGCTCTTGATGTCGCTTTCGTACTCAGAAGCGTGCTCTTCTGGGATACCCGAGCCTACTAGGGCTCCTACTAAGCCGCCCGTCAAACCACCGGCACCAGCACCCGCCAGAGCGGCAGCAATAGGACCAGCAATTACTAAGCCCAAACCGGGTAGTGCTACTGAAGTACCAATGGCAGCAATTGCACCGATTACAGCACCAGCCGTACCACCGATTGCTGAACCTACGCCAGCGCCTTCCATGGCTTTGTCGCCAAGCTCAGTATCAGGAGTATCGCTGCCGAAGTGCGTCTTGCGGGTGTCGTCCGACATCAATACGTTTACGTCGTCCTTAGAATAACCACGTGACGAAAGCGACTGGTAAGCACGCTCGGCGCTGTCACGGTCGCGGAAGGTTCCATAAGTAGAAGTACCATAGGTGGTGTTGCTACCAGTTACTGCACGTGCTGCGTCACCAGCAGCATTCTGTACTGCGTCTACGCCAGCACCGATGGTTGCGCCTGCTGAACCAGCAATTGCACCGCCTTTTTGCGTGGCGCTGTAGTCATGGTGTGCGCTGTTGTCTGAGCCAGCAACACCTGAGTCGCTGGTGCTAGAGTTGCCCATATTGCCGCTAGAGGTAGTGTTTGCGCCAGTGCCGTAGCCAGTGCCAGCCGAGCCAGTACCGTAGTTAGCGCCTGAACCTGTACCTGAATTAGTCGGATTGATCGAATCGTTAGTGCTCATGGAGTGGGAGATTTAAATGATTGAAAGGAGAGAGTTTTGCTTTCGCCTGCTGGGTTGTACTAGTGGAAAGGGAGCAGCAGGTGATCTGAGTAGCTTAACGGGAGCAGTCAGAATGGGGTTGCAAAAAAATCTGCTTATAAATCTATTTTACCTCCTAGCCTCATCAGCTAAGCAACTTTAGGCCTTGTACTTAGGCGAATTTTTCGTAATTGACCGAATCTTGCCAGAATGTTCTGCACTCGCGGCGCATTGTTTTCAGGAAGTCTTCCTGTTGCTTAAGAGTGCGCCATTCGCCCAGTCCTAGCCGCTCGCACAACTTATAGAAGTTGTCGCCCTGGCCCTTTGAGCCTTCTACTTTCACCAAGCAACTAAGAATAGGACGGCCGGCAGCATGTTCCTGTTCAGAAAGCTCGGCAAGGAGTTCATTGAGTCGAGCTTTCTCGTGGGAAATGTCTAGGTTAAGGCCAAGCTCAGCTTCCTGAACCAAGTTGAGGTAGCTAGTAGTACCCACCTGGGTGCGGGCAAAGCGAATTAAATGGCTGCGTACTCGGCCGATCATGAGGGAGAAAGTATTAGGGGAGCGGAATGTAGCAAAAAAAAGCCCGCCGTCTTTACATCCGAGTAAAGACGGCGGGCGGGCGCTAACCAAAACTGTGCCGGGCTACAAAAACTAGCGTTTCTGCGCTTTACGGCGGTTCATCTCCTTTTGAATTAATAAAAATTCACGGCTGGTTTGGCCGGCAATAGCGGTGTTTTCATCAGCACGCCGCAGGAGATAGGGCATTACCGACGCAACTGGACCATAAGGCACGTATTTGGCCGTATTATAGCCCGCATTAGCCAAGTTGTAGGTGAGATTATCGCTCATGCCATATAACTGCGCAAACCACATGCGTGGGTCATTGGGCTGCAAGCCGTTTTCCTGCATAAGCTCAGTAAGCAGTAGAGAGCTAGCCTCATTATGTGTACCTGCACAAATGCTAATATGATCGGCATGCTCTACGCAGAAACGTAACGACTCATTATAGAGGTCGTCGGTGGCTTGCTTGCTCGGGTTGATTGGGTTTTGGCGGCCCTGGCTAGCTGCTACGCGGGCTTCCTTTTCCATGTAAGCGCCCCGCACCAGCTTGCCCCCTAGGTAGTAACCGCCCTGCACTGCATCCTCGTAAGCCTTTTTGATAGCGTCGAGCCGGTCTTGGCGGTACAGCTGATACGTGTTCCAAACAATGGCCGACTCCCGGTTGTAGCGCTGCATCATCTCGTACGTCAGCTGGTCAATGGTTTCCTGGAACCAGCTTTCTTCAGCATCAATAAATACGCGTACCCCATACTGGTGGGCGCGCGCACAGATGGCGTTAATACGCTTTTTGCTGCGCTCGTAGCTGGCCTGCTCAGTAGGCGTGAGGGCTACCCCGCGTTGCACTTTCTCTAAAATGGCGCTATCGGCTACACCAGTTACTTTAAATACGGAGAATGGAATCGATTCCGAACGATGGGCCAAATCAATGGTAGCCAGCAGCTCGGTGGTGGTTTCATCAAAGCTCTTATCGGTACCCTCTCCTTCCACTGAATAGTCGAGGATGGTACCGATCTGATAGCGGGCTAGCTCCTGGATAACTGGCAAACAATCTTGAATGCTCTCACCCCCGCAGAACTGGTCAAAGATGGAGTTCTTGATCAAAAACTTAGTGCCGGGCACATGCCACTTCAGCGCTGTTTTCATGAGGCCTCCGCCCGTCTTCACAAGGGAGTTGTTATTCATGGCTGCAAACAGGGCGTACATTTTGCGTAGCTCCCCATCCGATTTGGAGGCGAAAGCAACGGCAGTATCCTCGAAGGATAGGGGGGGGGCTTGCGTAAGGGACATTAAGCAGTCAGTTTAGCGACGAGTGGGCGGACTTCGCAGGGCAAAGATAGCCGGTTAACATCGTTTCAAACCGGATAGTTACTTAACTGCAATTTGCTTTTTCGAAGGTTGCGCCTCGCCTCGCCACTTAGGTAGCTTATAGCCAATACCGTCGCTATGCTGCGTAATTCTATACTTACTGAGCGTTAGCTGCTACAGGAGTAGTAGAATTAGCTACGCGGATGTACTGGTGGTTACTAAGCTTGCCGTTGGCGTCCTGGAGATACAACCGGTTGCCGGAGACTAGATAGTATTGACTGCTTTGGTAACCACGGTAAATGATAACGTGACGGTATTTGTTTTTGGCATTGCTACGGGCGGCGCGCCGTACAGAATATGCTGCTGCACCCCGCAAAGTGCCGTCCTCGAAAAACCGAGCCCGCCCGCGCCGGTCAAACTCAATCCGAACCCGGTGCCCAGTAACGGCCGGAGTAAGAGCCGGATCCGAAACAATAGAACTTTCCACCCACTCCCAACGGCCCACTAACTGTTCCTCTGCGGTTGGTAATGAGTCACGGTTACATGCTGCCAAGAATACTGCAGCCCCACCAGTAATGAATAACTGACGTAAGAAAGAATTCATAAAATAATAGAGCTTAAGTTGCGCTACTATGAGTGATATAAAGCTTAAATAGTTGCATCAAAACAAGTGAATTTTGGGCAATTTCACGCTACCAAAGCGCATAAGTTTTTTTGAAACCGACACGACCTTGACAGACACATTATTTTTGGGCGCAGAAGCGCTGCCCGCACTGGCAGAACTGCTCCGCCGTCCAGCTGTAGGACAGGTTTGGGTACTAGCCGATGCTAACACGGCCCGCTTGTGCTACCCCCTGCTACAACCGCATTTGCCGCCTACTCATCGGCTAATTGAAATTCCCGCCGGCGAGGAATTTAAGACGCTTGCTACCTGTGATACCGTGTGGCAGCAGCTTACGGAGCAGAACACAGACCGCCACGCCGTGCTCGTGAACTTGGGCGGTGGGGTAGTGACGGACTTGGGTGGTTTTTGTGCGGCGGTGTACAAACGGGGTATTCGCTTCATTCAGGTGCCCACTACCTTGCTGGCGCAGGTAGATGCTAGTGTAGGAGGCAAAACAGGCGTTGATTTCCTCG
This sequence comes from Hymenobacter mucosus, assembly GCF_900188255.1. Taxonomy (GTDB): domain Bacteria; phylum Bacteroidota; class Bacteroidia; order Cytophagales; family Hymenobacteraceae; genus Hymenobacter; species Hymenobacter mucosus. The sequence goes on from NZ_FZNS01000005.1 coordinate 366,489, forward strand.
GCTTCAAAAACCAACTGGGCGTATTTCAGGAGCCAGCGGCCGTGTGCATTGATCCGCAGTTCTTGCAGACCCTGGACCCGCGGCAGTTGAAGGCTGGTTACGCCGAGATAGTAAAGCACTGGCTGATTGCCGATGCCGACGCCTTCCAGCAGAACCGGAGCATTGGTATGTTCGTGGAGGAGTGGCTGCCCCTGATTCGGGAGTCGGTACTATTGAAAGAACAGGTAGTAGCCCAAGATCCGTTGGAAAGTGGCCTACGCAAAGTGCTCAATTACGGGCATACCGTCGGCCATGCCCTAGAGAGCTATTTGCTACTTCAGCCTGGCCGCGAAATTCTGCACGGCGAAGCTGTAGCTGCTGGAATGATATGCGAGGCTTGGCTGAGCCGCGAAAAGGGGCTTCTGAGCGAGCAGGAACTTGATACGATTGAGACCTTCCTGTTTTCGGTTTTCGAGAAAGTGCAGTTCGTAACACTTGAGACGGAGGCTATTGCGGAGTTTGCTTATCAGGATAAGAAGAACGTGGGTTCCACTATCAACTGCACCCTACTGGAAGGAATTGGCCGTGCCGTGTATGACCAACCCGTAACTCCTGCCGAAATTGCTGCTTCCTTGCGTTACTACCACCGGCTCTGAGTTGGCCGGTATTTCTGTTTGTTGCCGCTGCTATTGAGCCTGCGGTTAGCGTCGGATGCTAGCTAGTACCCGGCCTCATTTTTTTTGCATGACGATTTCTTCCTCCCCTGAGTACCCTGCTTCTCTCCAGCTGACGTGGCCAAGCCAAGTTCTGCGCGGAAGTGCGCAAGTTCCGGCTTCCAAAAGTGAAAGCAACCGCGCCCTGATTATTCAAGCCTTGGCTGGTGGCGGCCAGCTACGTAATCTGTCGGACGCTAACGATACCCAACTCATGGAGCGGCTGCTCCAAGACCCCGCTGCCGCTACTTTCGATGCTGAAGATGCCGGCACGGTGATGCGTTTTTTGACGGCTTATCTTGCTATGACCGGGCGCCAAACTGAATTGGTAGGTACTGCTCGCATGCTGGAGCGCCCCATTGGGGTTCTGGTAGAAGCGCTCCGCCAATTGGGAGCCCGGATAGAGTATGCCGGGCAGGAGGGCTACCCACCCTTGCGCCTGCAAGGGCGTACGCCCCAGCCAGCAGAGGAAGATCCCACGGAGCTAACAGTGCGCGGCGACATCAGCAGCCAGTACATCTCGGCCCTTCTGATGATTGGGCCCACCTTGCCAAGTGGCTTGCGTATCTGGCTTACGGGTAAGGTCGGCTCGCGCCCCTACATCCGTATGACGCAGGCACTGATGCAGCACTTTGGTGCTCAGTGCCGCGACTTGGGCGAGGTGTTGGAAGTGCGCTCCCAGGCCTACCAGCCCACCGATTATACCGTGGAAGGCGACTGGTCGGCGGCTAGCTATTGGTATGCAATGGTAGCCTTAGCACCGGCGGGCTCCCACCTAACCTTGCCCACGCTACGCCGATACTCCTGGCAGGGCGACCAAGCTATTGTGGGTATTATGGCACAGCTTGGGGTCCAGACCGAATTCTTAGCTAATGAATCGGTGCGCCTGACCCAGACGGCACCTGCCGCCGCCGTAGAGCAGGACTTTACCGACTGCCCCGATCTGGCGCAAACTGTAGCCGTGGTAGCAGCTGCTCTTGGTGTGCCTACTATCATGACGGGCCTGGAAAGCTTGCGCATTAAGGAAACGGATCGGATTGCTGCCCTGCAACAGGAGTTAGCAAAGTTTGGTGGTGCCCTCACGGACGAAGGAGAGGGCCGCTTCCGCGTTTCAGCTGATGGCTTCGAAGTTAAAAATCAAACAGTAGCTACCTATCACGACCACCGCATGGCTATGGCTTTTGCGCCCTTAGCCTTGCGTGGACCTCTAACTATTGAGGCGCCCCGTGTAGTGCGCAAATCCTACCCACAGTTCTGGCAGGAATTGGGAAAAATAGGTTTCGAGGTCCGCTAATCTGCTTCTCAATTACCAAACAACTGCGCCCCGCTAGCATACTAGTGGGGCGCAGTTGTTTGGTAATCTATTTTGAAAGAGAAGCGGGCGAAAGTAAACCGCACGTATCAGAGAGTTCGGAAGTAATCCGCTGAGTGTAGGAGCCGGCTGCCATACCAGCTGAATAATTCGCCGTCTACGATTCGAATGGTAGCCCCTGGGCAGATGGCCTGAAACTCCACTCGGTGTTTTTCGCCGAACGGGTAAGGCTCCGAAGAAAGCAAAATCTGGTGTGGTGCAGCCTCTGCTAGTTGAGCAGGGGTAATTTCAGGATAACGCTGTAGCTGCGCAAACACATTCTGAAAGCCCGCCCGCTGCAGCATATCATTAATGAACGTGCCGCTTGCTGCTACCATATAGGGTTTACGCCAAATAAAGTAGGCAGCAGGCACAAGCGAATCAGAAACTTGTAAAGCCGTAAAAGATGCTGCTATTGCTGCGCTTAGCGAATCTGCTTTCGCTTGTCGGCCGGTTATGAGTCCAACGCGCCGGATCATATCCAAGGAGGCCTCCAGGTTTGTGATGTCGCTCATCCAGACCGGGTGCTTACTTGCCAACTCTGTAATTCCCTCTTGATAATTTTCCTCCTTATTACCCAAAATCAAATCGGGCTTTAAGCTGGCAATTCTCGCGAAATCAAAATTTTTCGTGCCGCCTACTACTTGGGCCTGCTGCCGCGCTGTCCGCGGGTGAATACAAAACTTCGTAACGCCTACTACCCGGCTACCCAGGCCCAGGTCGTAGAGCAATTCGGTTTGGGAAGGTACAAGCGACACGATTCGCTGCGGGGGGTAGGGCACTGCCACACGCCGTCCCATTTGGTCGGTAACGGTAAGCGGCGGAAGAAAATCCAGCATGAAATAAAAAGTTGACCTGCTTCAAACGATAGCCATACGCAGAAGAGGCGCCGCTCTGCATACCACAGAACAGCGCCTCTTCGACGGGCAGCCCAACGGCACTACTTAGCTAAAATAGCGGAAGTCCTGCTTGTCCTCAATGCGCAACAGCGTTTCGTAGATAAGCTGCGTTACATGCTCCACATCGTCTTTATGCACGGTTTCTACCGTGGTGTGCATGTACTTCAAGGGTAGCGAAATCAGGGCCGAAGCCACGCCTGCTCCCGAATAAGCAAATGCGTCGGTGTCGGTGCCCGTGGCACGGGTAGCGGCGGCCCGCTGGAAGGGAATCTCCGCTGCCTGAGCCGTCTCAATGATAAGGTCGCGCAGGTTATTCTGTACCGCCGGGCCGTAGGTGATTACGGGGCCTTTTCCGCAGAAAATGTCGCCGGCAGTTTTTTTCTCATACATCGGCGACTGCGTGTCATGCGTCACGTCGGTGATGATGGCAACATCGGGCTTAATGCGGTGAGCAATCATCTCCGCGCCGCGCAAGCCAATTTCTTCCTGCACGGCATTTACCACATACAAGCCAAAAGGTAGCTTCTTGTCGTTTTCCTTTAGCATGCGGGCTACTTCAGCAATCATGAAGCCACCGATACGGTTGTCTAAGGCGCGGCCTACGTAGTACCGGTCATTGAGGACGGTGAACTCATCTTCAAAGGTTACTACCGAACCCACGTGGATACCCAACTGCTCTACTTCTTCCTTAGAAGACGCACCGCAGTCCAAATACACAGTTTCAATAGTAGGGGCTTTGTCTTGCTCTACTTTCCGCACATGAATAGCTGGCCAGCCAAATACGGCCTTCACTATGCCTTTTTTTGTGTGGATGTTTACGCGCTTGCTTGGCGCTACCAAGGGGTCGGAACCTCCGTTTTTACGCAGATACAAGAAGCCCGATTCCGTGATAAAGTTTACGAAATAGCTGATCTCGTCGGCGTGGGCCTCAATCACTACTTTGTACTCAGCTTCGGGGTTGATAACGCCCACTACGGTACCATAAGTGTCGACAAAATACTCGTCGATGTAGGGCTTGATATATTCGAGCCAGAGTTTCTGTCCTTCCTTCTCGAAACCAGTAGGGGAGGGGTTATTTAGGTACTTCTGTAGGAAGTCAAACGATTCTTGACGCATACGGTAGGTGTCATCCTGGGCTATGCGAAGGACCTTTTCGCACCAGGTTGTTTTTCTAGGTCAGAACAGGGTAACTCTCAGTCCTTCGCGCTACCTCGCTCGATCGTAACAGGGACTTTATTTACAAGGGGATGTTGCCATGCTTCTTGCGCGGCAAGGTGTCTACTTTATTTTCTAACATCTTAAACGCCCGAATTAGCTTCTGGCGCGTCTGAGAAGGTAAAATTACTTCATCTACGAAGCCGCGGTGGGCCGCGCGGTAGGGAGTAGCAAACTTTTCCTGGTACTCATCTACCTTCTCTTGCAGCTTCGCTTCCGGGTCAGCCGCCTGAGCAATTTCTCGCTTGAAGATGATTTCGGCGGCTCCTTTGGCGCCCATTACGGCAATTTCGGCAGTAGGCCAAGCGTAGTTCATGTCGGCTCCAATGTGCTTGGAGTTCATTACGTCGTAAGCTCCACCGTACGCCTTACGGGTGATAACCGTGATACGCGGTACCGTAGCTTCGCAGAAGGCATAGAGCAGCTTTGCACCATTGGTAATAATGCCCCGCCATTCCTGATCGGTGCCCGGTAGAAAGCCTGGTACATCTTCCAGCACCAGCAGCGGAATGTTAAACGAGTCGCAGAACCGTACGAACCGCGCCGCTTTGGTCGAGGCATTAATATCGAGCACACCGGCCAGTACTGCCGGCTGGTTGCCTACTATTCCAATGCTGCGACCACCAAGGCGGGCAAACCCGACCACAATGTTCTCAGCGAAGTTCTGATGTGCTTCTAAGAACGAATCAGTATCGACTATGCCCTCAATTACTTCGCGGATGTCGTACGGCTGGTTTGGGTTGTCAGGGATGATGGAGTCCAGTACCGGCCGCGACTCATCCAAGCCCGTTTCGTAGGGTACTGCGGGTGCCGTTTCCTCGCAGTTCTGCGGCATGTAGCTCAGCAGGGCCTTGAGTTGGTTAATGCACGCTACCTCGTTGGGTGCTGTGAAGTGCGTCACGCCGCTCTTGGTAGAATGCGTGCTAGCACCGCCCAACTCCTCACTCGTAACGGTTTCATGGGTCACCGTCTTCACTACGTTGGGGCCGGTCACGAACATATAGCTCGTATCTTCCACCATCAAAATGAAGTCGGTAATGGCGGGCGAGTACACCGCGCCGCCTGCGCACGGCCCCATAATAGCCGAGAGCTGAGGTACTACGCCTGAGGCCAGGGTGTTCTTGTAGAAGATATCAGCGTAGCCACCTAAGCTTACTACTCCTTCTTGAATACGGGCCCCGCCTGAGTCATTAAGCCCAATCACGGGGGCTCCGTTCTTCATGGCTAGGTCCATGATTTTTACAATTTTCTCGGCGTGGGTTTCGCTAAGAGAGCCGCCGAAAACGGTGAAATCTTGGGAGAACACATATACCAAGCGGCCGTTGACGGTACCATAACCCGTTACTACTCCATCGCCTAGGTAGTATTCCTTGTCAAGACCGAAGTCCTTAGAGCGGTGCATTACAAACTTTCCTATCTCCTCAAACGATCCTTCATCAAGTAACAGATCAATCCGCTCGCGGGCAGTAAGCTTGCCTTTCTTGTGTTGGGCGTCGATGCGGGCTTGGCCGCCGCCCAATAAAGCTTCCTGGTTTTTGCGTTCAAGAATTTCGAGTTTACTCAGGTGGGCTTCAGCGCGTGAATCAGACATTGGGCGGGAGTAGGAAATGCAGAGTGTACTAGTTAGGTCAGGAAACCAAAGGTAACGCACCAACAAAGAAAAGCCGCACCAGAATTGTGGGGCGGCTTAGCAATGGCTAGGATATCGAGGTGCTGTTGTTGACACTTGTATATTGAGAGTATTAAGGTTAATAAGTTAGAACCTGTACTAACAACGGTTAGCTTATTAAGCTACAAAAAAGGCCGGCTCCTAGGTGGGAGCCGGCCTTTCTCATATTGAATGACGATTACTCGCCTTTCTTCTTAGTGTCTGGCTCGTCATCGTTGGGCTCGGGAGTTTCTTCCGGGCGCTCATCGCTGGCAAGGTTGGGCATTTCACCGCTCTTGCTTACGGAGAAGGTTAGCTCCTCAGCATCGGCAGTGTAATCGGCCGTGATAACATCGCCCTGGGCGATTTCGGCTTTTAGAATTTCCTCCGCAATCGGATCTTCAATGTACTTCTGGATGGCCCGGTTCAGCGGACGTGCACCATACTTCGGATCGTAGCCTTTCTCGGCTACAAAGTCCTTAGCAGCATCGGTCAGCTCCACTCGGTAGCCCAGTGTCTGGATGCGGTTGAGCAACTTCGACAGCGAAATGTCAATAATGCGGTGGATGTCGTGCTTCTCAAGCGAGTTGAACACGATAACATCGTCCAAACGGTTGAGGAACTCTGGTGAGAAGGTCTTGCGCAGAGCATTAGTGATAGTGCCCTTCGTAATCTCGTCCATGTTCTCCTGACGAGCCTTAGTGCCGAAGCCAATGCCAGCCCCGAAGTCCTGCAAGTCACGAGCTCCAATGTTAGAGGTCATGATGATGATGGTGTTGCGGAAGTCCACCTTGCGACCAAGGCCGTCGGTCAGAATGCCGTCATCTAGCACTTGCAAAAGCAGGTTGTACACGTCGGGGTGAGCTTTTTCAATCTCATCCAGCAGAATAACCGAATATGGCTTGCGACGAATCTTCTCCGTGAGCTGACCGCCTTCTTCGTAGCCTACGTAGCCGGGAGGTGCGCCCACTAGGCGCGAGATGCTGAATTTCTCCATGTACTCCGACATATCGATACGCACGAGCGAATCTTCCTTATCGAAGAGGTAGTTAGCCAACACCTTCGCCAGTTCCGTCTTACCTACACCAGTTGGGCCTAGGAATACGAAAGAGCCGATTGGCTTCTTAGGGTCTTTCAAACCTACGCGAGTACGCTGAATAGCCTTCACAAGCTGAGCAATGGCCTTATCCTGACCAATCACCTTGCCCTTCAGCTCATCACCCATTTTCAGGAGCTTAGAGCTTTCGTTCTGAGCTACGCGGGAAACAGGAATGCCAGTCATCATGGCAATAACCTCAGCTACGTTCTCCTCTTTTACGGTGTAGCGCTTTTTCTTGGTCTCCTCTTCCCAATCCTTTTTGGCTTGGTCGAGTTGATCGATCAGCTTTTTCTCCGTGTCGCGGAGCTTAGCAGCTTCCTCGTACTTCTGCGATTTTACAACGCGGTTCTTCTCCGTCTTGATATTCTCAATCTGCTCTTCAAGCTTGAGGATATCTTCGGGTACCACGATGTTGTTGATGTGGACACGGGCACCAGCCTCGTCAAGAATGTCGATGGCCTTATCGGGGAGGAAACGGTCCGACATGTAGCGGTCTGACAGTTTCACACAAGCCTCAATTGCCTTGTCGGTGTACAGAACGTGATGGTGGTCCTGATACTTGTCCTTGATGTTGTTCAGGATTTCAATCGTCTCTTCTGGAGTGGTAGGATCTACCATTACCATCTGGAAACGACGGGCAAGGGCGCCGTCCTTTTCAATGTACTGACGATATTCGTCGAGCGTAGTAGCACCAATGCATTGAATCTCGCCACGAGCCAAGGCAGGTTTGAACATGTTGGAAGCATCTAGTGAACCAGATGCGCCACCAGCGCCCACAATCGTGTGCAGCTCGTCAATGAACAGGATAACGTCGGGCGACTTCTCCAACTCATTCATTACGGCCTTCATGCGCTCCTCAAACTGGCCGCGGTACTTGGTACCAGCCACCAGTGAAGCAAGGTCAAGCGTAACTACGCGCTTACCAAACAGTACACGAGATACCTTCTTCTGGATGATGCGCAGGGCAAGGCCTTCAGCAATAGCCGTCTTACCAACACCAGGCTCACCAATCAGAATAGGGTTGTTCTTTTTGCGGCGCGACAGAATTTGGGCAACACGCTCAATTTCTTTTTCGCGACCTACAATAGGATCAAGCTTGTCCTCTTCAGCTAGCTTAGTCAGGTCGCGGCCGAAGTTATCGAGCACCGGAGTGCGCGACTTTTCGTTGCCCTTCTTTGGAGTAGCGCCGGCGCCAGCACCGCCGCGGCCTGCACCACCTCCAAAGAGGCGGTCGTTGTCATCATCGTCGGCCTCAGGGCCGTTAGTAGGGTTGTTCGCCGTGTTACCGTGGTAGTCCAGCGAATCGCGCACGGATTCGTAGTTCACGTTGAATTTGCTGAGGATTTGAGACGAAATGTTGTCTTCATCGCGCAAAATCGACAGGAGCAGGTGCTCGGTGCCAATGATTTCGCTTTTGAAGATTTTAGCTTCGAGGTAGGTAATCTTGAGGACTTTCTCGGTTTGCTTCGTCAGTGGGATAGAGCCAGTGATGCTCGTGCCCTGCGTGGCCGTGTTGCGAGTGGCCTGCTCAAGGGCATACTTCAGCTCGTCCACCGAAACACCCAATTTCTTGAGCAAGCCGATGGCCGTGCCTTCCCCTTCGCGAATCATGCCCAGCAATAAGTGTTCGGTACCGATATAGTCGTGCCCGAGCCGGATGGCCTCTTCCCGGCTCAGGGAGATGACCTCCTTGACTCGATTTGAGAATTTAGCTTCCATGCAGATAAGGTAGTGAAGAAAAACGGAACCCCGCAAGTGTAAGTGGAGGCAGCAAATGCGGGTTTTGGCCGTTGTTATCTGAAAACAGATTGTGACGGGCGAAGGTTCGGAGGCGGCAAGTACACTACGTAAGAAAACTGCCGGCGGCCGGTCCCTGCATGAATAGCAGGTCTAAGATGCTGAGTCCCGGTACAAAATCTTTACCAAACGTTTGGCGATACGACTTACCCGACTTCCTGTCAGGTTCGGCAGTTTTCGGTGTCAGCCAGTCGCGGCGGTCTAGCACAGATGCAGTAGGAACGTGAGGGAGAAAGGAGGGATAAGAGGGCAAATATTCAGTAGTAAGCTGAAGGGAAAGCGGCAGGCGTAAGCAGCGTAAGTAGAAACGCAGAAAAGCCAGATTAAGGTCAAAAAGCAACCTAGGCTTCTGTACGTAAATATCGTGCAGATAGTCGGCGTAATATTCAAAATACGGTGTGCCACCGTAAGCGGTTTGCAATGTGCGCCAGTGCTGATGAATCCAGTTCTGACGATAATCAATCTCTACGGCGTTAATCAGCACTTTTTCGCTGCGGTTGCCATCTATTACTGGCACGGTAAGAGGCTTTACTCCTTGTGCAGTGAGAATAAGGCAACGGTTCCGATAGGTTTGTTTACGGTAGTGCTCCTGGGTTTCCAGCCATAGTGTCTGGTTGCCAATTAATTCACCAAAAAATGCAATAGGTGGATGGTAGTGAGTTTCAAACAGAACGGGCATACGAAAGGCGATTATGGGCTCTGAGAAACCATTAAGCGGTAAGGAAGAGCATTCTGCCGAACGAACCGAACCATTATCCTGCCGAAAGGCATTTTAAGGAAAGCAATATCTTTGAACCCGACAAGCTGACATGATGCGTGCTGCACTTACTCTATTATTCTTTCTTCTACTAGGTGCAGCACAAGCTGCCGCTCCCCCGCAACTGGTGTTAGATGTTGCACGCTTTCGCAATGAAAACGTGGCTGTAAAAGGCGCAGTGGTGGAAGTATACGCTACGGTTTCGGGGCAGTCGTTGACGTACAAGCGCCGCGGTCCTAAGCTCTTTCAAGCGGCAGCCACTGTTACGCTCGAACTCATTCGTCCTGACGGGGCAGCAGTGTACCAGGAAACAGTACTATTGAAGCCCCCTGTGCTGCGCGACACCACTGCGGTTATTAAAAACCCCATTAGCTTTCAAAAGCGCATTGTAGTGCCTGATGGAAGCTATGTGCTGCGAGGCCAAGTCCGTGACCAGTATAAAGGAGGTACCGCCAACATTGTGGAAGTCCCGCTTGTCCTGCAATCAACCTCTATTAAGCCTGTTTTAAGCGATATTGTGCTGCTAGCAAAACCTGCCTCGCGCACTATAGCCGATGGCAACAATTTTATTCGGAACGGCTTTAGTCTAACCCGTGCCCCCGGTGGGTTGTATGCTCGTGGAGCCGATAAGGTGTACTTTTACTCCGAGCTACATAATGCCACATCCGATCAGCCGCTCACGTTGCGGTATCGATTACGAACTCCTACTGCTACGAAAGACTTGGTGACTAGTACTGGTAGCGTCACGGGCGCTTCGGGCAAGCCTACTGTAGTGTCAGGCGAAGTAGATATTAGCAAGGTGCCGGCCGGCGAGTACGTGCTACTTGTGGAAGTGCGTAATGCCAAGAATCAACTGCTTGCCTCTCAAACAGCCAAATTAAGTCGTAACCCCGACGATTACGCGCCTGCCGGGGCCGTAATGCCCTAATGAATGAGAAAAAAGAAGTCAGCGTCTTGGTACTACCGCCCGCTAGAGTGGCTACTGGTAGGTATAGCTAGCTTACCCTTGTCTGCGCTGTATGCTGTAGCTGGGGTGCTGTATGTCCTTATGGCGTATGTGCTACGCTACCGGCAGCGGGTAGTACTACAAAACCTGCGCAATTCCTTTCCGGATAAAACTGAAGCCGAAATCCGCCGCATTGGGAAGAAATTCTACTGGCACTTCGCCCAGGTTATCGTGGAGATTTTGAAACTGCGTGCCATATCTGAAACCGAACTACGGCACCGAGTACGCTTCACCAATCCAGAAGTACTCAGCAATTTATTCGCAAAGAAGCGGCAGGTGCTGACCCTGGGTTCTCATGCTGGCAACTGGGAATGGATTCTGGCGGCGGCAGCACTAAACTACCCGGGGCAGGCTGGCGGAGTGTACAAGCCGCTGATGAACCCCTTCTTTGAGGATTTCATGCGCCGCCTGCGTAGCCGCACCGGAGCCCATCTGGTCCCTATGCTAGCTACCCTGCGCGACTTAGTGCAGTATAGAGGTACTGGCCGTACCTTGAGCTTACTCACTGACCAAGCTGCTGGCCCCGAAGATCATCCGTACTGGACTACCTTTTTACACCAAGACACGCCCTTCTACACGGGAGCCGACAAGTTGGCTGCTCAACTGCATTGTGCAGCAGTGTACGTAGGAATTCGGCGTGTACGTCGTGGCTACTATGAAATTACGTTTACTGAGTTCCACGACGGTGAAACATCGCTTATAAAAGGCTCCCACGTACTCACGGAAGCCTTTGCTCGGCAGCTTGAACGAGATATTCAGGCTAGTCCGCCCGACTACCTCTGGTCGCACCGCCGCTGGAAGCACAAGCGAAACTTGTAACTGGCTAAGCATAGCCCGTTTACTTAGGTTGCCTAGTTCTGAGTTACAGATACTGCTCTATATCGCCGGCACCTTGACGGATGATGTCAAAATCTTCGTTTGTGCAGTCGACGACAGTGCTGGCAATGTTATTACCAAAACCCCCATCAATCACTAGGTCAACCAAAGGCCGGTATTTCTCGAAGATCAGGTCTGGGTCGGTGCTGTATTCCAGCAATTCGTCGTCGTCGTGAATGGACGTGGACACGATAGGGTTGCCTAGCTCTCGCACGAGGCTCGTGCATATGTTATTGTCGGGTACCCGAATACCAACGGTTTTTCGCTTCACGCCGCCGTATCGCGGCGCTTTGGGGCTAGCTTCAAAAATAAAGGTGAACGGGCCAGGCAACGCCTTTTTTAGCACTTTATACACCGGCGTAGTAATGCCATGAGCGTAGTCGGTGATGTGCGAGAGGTCGGAGCAGATAAAGGATAAATTAGCCTTATCGGGATGAATACCCTTAATACGGCATAGCTTCTCCACGGCCTTTGCATTGTGGATATCACACCCCAACCCATACACTGTATCGGTTGGATAGATAATAACGCCACCGTTGCGAAGTACGTCTACGGCCTGTAGGAGGCGGTTCTGAGGTGGATTATCGGGGTGAATGCGAAGCAGCGTAGCAGCCATAGCGAAACAGGAAATTTGGGTGAACAGGGCCCTCCGCGCTAAGAAGCAGCGGGGCGGTCAATGTACAAGGAGAGGAGTAAACCTGCTACTCTTTCGATAAAAAGACGCGTAGAGTTGCCTTTATCTGCTATTTGAGAACATAAAAAAGGCTCCGGCGCATTGTGCCGGAGCCTTTTTTATGCGGAATTGGTAAAGTTTATTGCTTCACGAACAAGCGAGAAACGCTACCTGCTTTGGTAGTGAGGCGAACAGAATATACCCCACTCTTCAGTGCCGATATGTCTAGCTGCGATTCATTTGTCAGTACTGACGCTTGCTGTACGCGCTGGCCCAGGCTGTTAAATACCTCCAGCGTGGCCCCACGACCAGCCGCGCCTACCTGCACGGTGAGTTGGGTAGTAGCCGGGTTCGGGAAGACAGCAACGGTAGCGGCAAACGCAGCCTCACGACGCCCGAGCGCTAAGTCAGACAAGCCACGCGGAATGATCTGGTAGCCTTCCGTGTAAGGCGATGAATTGTCGAACTGGGAGCCAACGCCCGTGAGCGAGAACGGACCGGCCGGAGCTGGCTGGTTGTATAAGGTAGTGCCGTTGTTGATACGAATCTGGTAGGTTACGCCGTTAGCATCTGCTACTGTTACGTTGTAGCCCGTAGTTGTAGCAGGCGAGTTCGTTAGCCACTGGCCAGGGTTGGTAGCCGTAAGTGGGCCTGGAATACGTACTAGCTCCGACTCTTCGGCTTCCGTGAGGGCCGTGGTGATAACGCGGGGCTGGTAGGTGCGACGGGCGCGGCCGGCGGGCGTGATGCTGGTAAGGGTAATTTGAGTAAGGCCATTAAACTGACCCAGGGTGCCAGCTACTTCCACCGAATCACCTTCTGCCAGCACAATGGTGCCAATAGCAGTAGAAGAGAAGATGCCAATACCGCCGGTGTTGTCGATAACCGTCAGTTGGTAGCCCGTCGTGCGGGTATTTGTGCCGTATACCGTGCCGCGAACGGCTACGGCAGCACCATTTTGCATGGGCACACCCGTCGCATCGTTTACCGTGAGAGTGGCAATAGGCGAAATAACAGGAGTAGGTGCAACATCATTATCGGTGATGGTGAGGGTATAGGAGCCGGCCGCAGTAGCAGCACCAGCTGGCAACACATTCCGCAACGATAGAACAACAGTTTCTGCTGATTCAAACGCAGCGTCGTCCACAATGGTCAGCGTAGCGTTTTGAGCGGCCGTAGAGCCGGCCGGAAACGTCAGCGTTTGCGTCGCAAAGGTGTAATCAGCGGGAGAGGTAGCTGTACCCCCAGCAGTTGCAACGGCTACCTCTACAGTAATAGCCTGAGTGCTGGCTGCACTTAGCGTAACAGGTAGTTGCACGGTGCCAGCGTTTTCGGCTACCGTAGCAGCAGTAGCTCCAAAAGTAATCGTAGGTACAGTAGTGGAGCTAGCCACCGCCGTGCCAAGTACCCGCAGATCATCAATACGCCAACTTCCCGCAGCAGCCTCAGCATTGTAGCCATAAATGCGGAACTCTACCGGCGAGGCCACTGCCGCAAATGCAGCTGGTAAAGTTACCAAAGTGTTGTTGCGGGTATCGGTGTTGTCGGGCACATTGACTGCCAGAAGGTTAGCAGTGAAGTTGTCGAGGCTGGAACGGATGGCCCAGTCGCGAATACCAGTGCCGGAGCGGCGCTCATCTAGGCGCAAGCTGTCTAGGCGGAGAGTATACCCAGCACTAGGCGTTACAGAAAAGCTGAAGTAGTCGGTAGCATCAAGAGCAGCAGTGCTCCAGTCAGTAGCAGCGAAGGTATTTGATCCGGCAGAGGCTACTACACCGGTTCCACGGGTAACGGGGCTGAGCTGGGCATTAGTAGGTTGGGCATCCGCATTAAAAGTGGCTTCTGAGCCGGTGGCACCCGTGAAGGAGTACTGGCCTAGTAGCGTTTGAGCGTGAGCTACCGAAGCAAAACTCAGTAACGTGGCAACCACAGCTACGCGGCGCGGCCAGGAAGAGTATGTGTGTTTCATCAAGAATAAAATAGGAGGGTGAAAGGGTACTAGGGGAGTAGGACAAAAGACGCTGATGAACCAAAGAGGCTGGACTATACTTCCGCCGCAGATTCCGCGTACTTTTGGAGGCCCAAAGCTACCTCAAACCCCTTGGTTACCCAAAGGGTTTGTCCTAACCCCCTCTGTACCTGTTTGCTTTCTACTTGTCATTCATGGCCAAAACCCGCATCGACTACAAAGCTAAAGCCACGAAGCGCCGCAACCGCTTTGCGTATACCACGGGCATTATCGGGCTGCTGCTCATTACGTTCTCGTATTATTTCTATCAGATATTCTTCACCCCGAACGTAGAAACCAAAGGCCGTCCTACGTACGTGGTAGTGCGCCGCGGCGAGACGGCCAAGCAAGTGCTGGACTCCATTGACGCCAGCGGAGTAATTATCGATAAGCTGAGCTTACACTTCGTGGCTCGGCTTATGAAATACGAGAAGCTGGTGAAGCCAGGACGGTACGAGCTGAAAGACGGCTACACCAACCGCCAGTTGATTAACGACCTACGCACTGGAAGCAACAAGCTGCCCCTCATGCTGACGTTCCAAAACATCCGTCTCCGTGAGGACTTGGCTCGCAAGCTTAGTACCACCATTGATGCTCGCCCTAGCCAGTTCGATTCCTTGCTGAACTCCCCAGCATACACTAAAAGCTTAGGCTTCGACACCACGAGTATTCTGACGATGTTCATCCCGAACACGTATGAGTTGCTATGGAATACGTCCGCCGACAACCTAATGCAGCGGATGAAAAAGGAGTATGAGAAGTTTTGGACGCCTGAACGCGACGCCCAGCGTAAGAAATTAGGCCTTACTCGCACGGAAGTGAGCATTCTGGCTAGCATTGTGGAAGCTGAGCAGCAGCAGCACCCCGACGAGCGCCCCCGGGTAGCGGGCGTGTACCTCAACCGGCTCAAGCGCGGAATGAAACTCCAGGCCGACCCCACCGTCGTATACGCCAACCGCGACTTCACTATCAAGCGTGTGCTGAATGTGCACTTAGCCAAAGACTCGCCCTACAACACGTATAAATACGCGGGCCTGCCGCCCGGCCCTATCAACCTGCCCAGCATTGCCAGCATTGACGCCGTGCTGAACCCCGAAAGCCACGATTACCTCTACTTCTGCGCCAAAGAAGACTTCAGCGGCTACCATGCGTTTGCCACCAACGAGGCGGGGCACTTGGTAAACGCGCGCCGGTACCAGGCGGCTCTGAGCCGGGCTGGCATCATGAAGTAACTCCAGCTACTAGGCAGCATGTAGCCGACGCCCGACGCGCCTAATGTGCTGTAAAATATATTAGCTGAGCTTGTTCTTACTCTATCTGTAGTTCTCCACCCTAGCACCCTGTTGCAATTCATGTACACTTCCGATACTAACATCCGCGTGCGGTATGCCGAAACCGATCAAATGGGTTACGTGTATCACGGAAACTACGCGGCGTACTTTGAAGTATGTCGCACCGAAGCGTTCCGGCAGCTAGGCATTAGCTACAAAGATTTGGAAGCCGAAGGAGTAGGGATGCCCGTGGGTGAAATTCGTACCCGTTTCCGCCGTCCTGCCCGCTACGATGACCTGCTGACGGTGCGGTTGCTATTGAAGCAGCCTGCGGAAGGGTCGCGGATTCTTTTTGAGTACGAAATCTACAACGAAGCTAAAGAGCTACTCACGGAGGGGCATACGCTTATGGTGTTTGTGAGCATGGCTACCGGCCGGCCGGTACCTATTCCAGGGCACATACAGGAGAAGCTAGTTGGGTATTTCTCCGACGAGGAAACGGCGGGCCCGCTTACACCACCGCACGAAAAACGGCCCGCTACCGCCCCCGCACCTGCCGCCTTCTTGAAGGGCACGGAGCCCGAGACTGGAGAGTAGGAGGGACCTTATTTGGTAAAACTTGATGTTGAGGTGCTAGCCGGCAGATACCCCGTATCAGCGGCCTTTATCACTCCTGCTTCCTTTGTTGGCCTATGAAAACTATGCGCCTTCCTGTCCGTCGCTACCATCTTCCAGATGTGCGCCGCCGCCGCAGCTACCGCAAGTTTATCGTGTGGCTTAAGCGGCTACGGTTTCACAATGGAAAAGCGTCGGTCTACGACGTGGTGGACCGCATTATGCAGGAAATTAAGCTAGATGGTGTAGCAAAGCGGGCCAGCTACATGGCTTTCAACTTCACTATTGCCATCTTTCCCACCATCATCTTCCTGTTTACGCTGATTCCGTATATCCCTATTCCAAACCTGAATCTGGATATTCTACAGTTCCTGGCCGATCTAATTCCTCGAGAAATGTACGTGGCCGTTTCGGGTACCATCGAGGACATCGTAAACATCCCCCACGGTGGTTTGCTCTCGTTTGGTTTTGCTACTGCTCTAGTGCTTAGCTCCAACGGCATCATGGCGCTGCTCGATGCTTTCGAGAAAAAATACCCTTCGTTCAAGAAACGCACTTACGTTCGTAAACGGGTTATTGCTACGCTGCTCACCGTGGTCCTATCATCGGTACTACTGTTCTCCGTAGCCAGCATCTTCTTCGGAACCTACATCATCGATGCCCTAGTGTACCACGAGATTGTGCCGGAGGCCATGACGGACCAGCTCACGGCTGTGCTGCGGTATGGGTCAGTGGTAGGACTGTTTCTGCTTACTACCTGCTTGGTGTATTATTACGTGCCGCCCGTGCACGACAAATGGCCCTTTATCTCAACGGGAGCAATAGTGGCTACCCTCTTGATATTTCTGGTGTCCTTCCTGTTCATCTTGTACGTCAAAATCTTCGATAGCTATAACCACTTTTATGGCTCTATTGGCACGCTAGTAGGCTTCATGGTATGGCTAGATTTCGTGTGCATGACCCTGATTCTAGGGTTTGAGGTAAACGTGAGCATTGATGCCGTAACAGGCCGCCTGCGCAAACCCTAAGTGGTAACCAGTAAATACTTTGTGGCTGAAAATGAGCACACAAGATCGTAGCGAAGAAAAAAATGCTGCTGGTCTATTGCGCCTTACTAAATGCTCTCTACTTTTGCCATCCCAAACCACTGATTTGGAACCTTACAGAGAGGTGGCAGAGTGGTCGAATGCGACGGATTCGAAATCCGTTATACCGGCAACGGTATCGGGGGTTCGAATCCCCCCCTCTCTGCACTAAGTACTTCTCATAACAGGTGAGAAAGTGTGTTTTTACAAATTTTTTCGCACCTTCGGGTACGAATTGCCAGAGGAGTGGCAGAGTGGTCGATTGCGGCGGTCTTGAAAACCGTTGAAGGTTAAACTTCCGGGGGTTCGAATCCCTCCTCCTCTGCAAAAAGCCCTGCTTCAGCTAGAAGCAGGGCTTTTTTATTGCGCCTAGGCGAAGAACAGTGCTTAGAAAGTGGCAACTTCAGCAACTTTTCATGTTGGGGTAGTATCTTCAAAACGTAGCGTACCAGTAACACTAGCTGCCAGCACATGCCTTATCTTTGAGATAGTAAGCTCAACTATACTAGGCGAGGCTGCGTTTAACTGCTCTACATATGTCCGACTTGCTTTTTGATGTCAATCTGCAGCAGTTGCCTGATGAGTATCTCACCGGTGAATGGCGCGTGGCAGATCGGGTGCTGAACCGCACCGAGCCGGGAAGTGTACTCGCACAGGCGGAGCGGTTTTACCTGGAACCCGGCGCCGTGCAAGTCCAGACTCCTAACCAACGTGATAGTGGGCACTGGTCGGTGCTCCGCGATGCGCTGCTGAACCGGCCGTATCTGGAACTTAGCCTAACCTGGGAGCAAACCCGCGCCTTGGTAACACGCCTGCGTCGTTCGCGCAGTGGCAGTGAAAGCTTACTTAATCTATATTTCCAGTCAGGAATGGAGATGCAATTGGCGCGTCCTTGAGGTGCTTCAGACGCCAAACCATTTTTCTTACATGGCTATAGCCGATTTGAATACAGAACAACCTCTTCCTGCCAGCAGTAGTGTATCGGCTGCTGGTATGCTAGGCACCACCGATGCGAGCGGCAGAGTAGTGTATGCCAGCCCGCAGCTGTTGCACTTCCTGGGTTTGTCGCTGAGCGAGGTGCAGGCGCAGTGGCTGTCACTCGTGCATCCCGACGACCAGAAGCGCCTGAGCGAGCAATGGAAGGCAGCTTTAGCAGCCAACCAGATATATCAGGTCGAATTTCGTATTCGCCGGCAGGACGGCCAGTACCGGTGGGTTTGGAGCACGGGCTATCCGCAGATGAACGATGTCGGCATTGTGCAACAGTGGATTATTAGCACAATCGACGTAGAAGTGTCGCGCCAAAGCGCGGGCGGAAATACGGGCGCAGAGGCGGACTTTTCCTTTTTGGCCGAGTTGATTCCTCAGCTTGTCTGGACCACGGACCCCACGGGCTTTCACACTTACTTCAACCAGCGCTGGACCGACTTCACGGGCTATACTTTAGCGGATAGTGTGGGTCCCGATATGTGGAACAACCTTCTGCATCCTGATGACCGGCAACGGGCCCGCGAGATTTGGGGACATTCCTTGGCTACCGGCGAATTCTACGAGATAGAATACCGCTTCAAAGCCAAGGACAACACCTACCGCTGGTTTCTGGGGCAAGCCCTACCAGTGTATAGCAGTGAAGGGCAGATAGTAAAATGGTTTGGCACCTGCACCGACATTCACGACCAGAAGATGAACGAGCTAGCCCTGCGCAAGCGGGAGCAGGACTTCACTACGCTGGCAAATGCCATTCCGCAGATGGCATGGATGGCCGACGAAGCGGGTAGTATTTTCTGGTTTAACGACCGGTGGTTTGCGTACACGGGCACCTCATCCGAGCACGTGCATAACCAAGACTGGCAGCACGTACACCACCCAGACTACGCCGAGCAGGTCCGAACGAAGTTTCAAACCGCAATTCGAACGGGTGAGGCCTGGGAAGATACCTTTCCGTTACGGCGCGCAGACGGCGAGTACCGCTGGTTTTTAAGCCGGGCCCTACCTGTTTTGGACGACGCTGGCCAGATTGTGCGGTGGTGCGGTACCCATACCGACGTGACCGAGCAAAAGCAGCTACAAGACCAACTGGAGCGCGCCTACTCCGATCTGGAAGCCAAAGTAATGTTCCGCACGCTCGACTTGGAGCGAGAAGTGCAGGAACTACGCCAGCGGCTCAGCAACTAGCTACTTCTCATACGCACGCATCCTATTTAGCGCCCCGCTTTGCCACTTCCACTGGCGAGGCGGGGCTTTTAGCTGTAGGAGGCTGTAGCGGCGGAATTTCGTACAGTACCCACCTAAATCCCGCACTACCAGCGGCCCTACTTGGTTGTTACTTTGATGGTAGTAAGCACCTAGATGCCTACTGCTCCAAAACTATGAACGACACTCTTTCACCTATGGAACCCCAGGCCGCGCAGGAAGCTGCCAAAACCAGCCTGGATATTATGGGCATGAGCTGTGCCTCCTGCTCTGCCGCCGTAGAGCGTGCCCTCAAGCGTGCTCCCGGCGTGCAGGATGCTCGGGTAAATCTCGCCACCGAAAAGGCTACTATTGACTACCTGCCTACTGCCACCAACCGGGCGGTGCTGAAGGAAGTGGTACGACAGGCCGGATTCCAAGTAGCAGAGCCCCGCCCCGATACCAGCGCCCAAGAGCGCCAAGCACTGCTGGAAAGCCAAAAAGCCACTGCTTACGCGCATCTTAAGCGTCGGTTGTGGGTAGCCGTGGGTCTCACGGTCATCATCATGCCCTTATCTATGCTAATGCTCTGGCCTACGCTTATGCACCGCATTAGCATGCCGGTGCTGAACTACGGGCTACTGCTGCTGACGCTGCCGGTGCTGCTCTACAGTGGACGGGAGTTTTACATTTCAGCATGGAATGCTTTCCGCCACCGCTCTGCCAACATGGACACACTGGTGGCAGTGGGTACCGGAGCCGCGTTTTTGTACAGCTTAACTGCTACGGGAGTGCCTAGTTTTTTCACCAGTCGGGGTTTGACCCCGGAGGTGTACTACGACACTACGGCAACCATCATTGCTCTTATTCTGCTTGGTAAAGTGCTGGAAGCGCGGGCCAAAACCCGCACCTCAGCTGCTATTCGGGCATTGCTGAACCTGCAAGCCCGTACGGCCCGCGTAGTGCGCCCAGACGGACGGGAGGAAGATGTGCCCGTAGAGCAGCTTGACCTCGATGATGTAGTGCTGGTGCGCCCGGGTGAAAAGGTAGCCACCGACGGCGAGATAATAGAAGGCAAGTCGGCGGTAGATGAAAGCATGCTCACAGGAGAAAGCCTGCCCGTTGCCAAGTATCTAGGTAGTTCCGTGTACGGGGCCACCCTCAACAAAACCGGTTCGTTTCGCTTTCGGGTAACCAAGCTAGGTGCCGACACTATGCTGGCCCGCATTGTGCACCTGGTAGAGGAAGCCCAGGGTAGCCGGGCGCCCATTCAGCGCCTCGCCGATCAAGTTAGCGCCATTTTTGTGCCCACTGTAGTCTGCTTGGCTCTACTCACGTTCGTGGTCTGGTTTGACTTTGCTGCAAGTGACCAGCGCTTACCGCTGGCGCTAGTGCACTTCGTGGCCGTGCTCATCATTGCCTGCCCGTGCGCTCTGGGGCTGGCAACGCCCACCGCTATTATGGTAAGCACTGGGCGAGGAGCGGAGCAGGGCGTGCTTATCCGAAATGCTGAGGCCCTCGAAAAAGCGTACAAAGTAGATACCATTCTGCTCGATAAAACCGGTACCATCACGGAAGGGGAGCCGGCCGTGACGGAATTTACGCTAGCCCCCGGCTACCCCGATGTGGCGGGCCTCCTGCGTCGCGTGGCCGTAGTAGAGCGGCAATCCGAACACCCCTTGGCGGCGGCAGTAGTGCGCTACGCCGAGCAGCAGGGAGCAGTGATAAGGGGTAAGACCACCGAGTTTCAGGCCCTGGAAGGCCGTGGAGCAGCGGGTACAGTTGAGAGCAAGGCTCTGCTAATTGGTAACCGCCGCTTGCTGACGGAGCACAACATACCTCTACCAACCGCCTTGGCTGAAGCAGCTACTGCTCTATTGGCCGCTGCGAATACCGTGCTGTTTGTGGCTGAAGAAGGCCAGGTGGTGGCAGTACTAGCGGTGGCAGATACTGTGCGGGCCACCGCTGCCGAAGCCATCCGGCGTTTGCAGCGGCAAGGGCTGGAAGTCGTCATGCTTACTGGCGACAATGCGCAAACTGCCGCAGCTGTAGCGCAGCAAGTAGGCGTACAGCGGTACTTTGCCGAAGTACTACCTCAGGACAAGGCCAGCAAAGTGCAGAAGCTGCAAGCCGAGGGCCGCGTGGTAGCCATGGTGGGCGACGGTATCAATGATGCTCCCGCGCTAGCCCGGGCTGATGTTGGTCTGGCAGTAGGTACGGGCACTGACGTAGCGCTGGAAGCGGCCGGTATCACCCTCATGCGCTCCGATTTGCACGGTGTAGCCACGGCCATTGAGCTGTCGAAGCAAACTATCCGCACCATTCGGCAGAACCTGTTCTTTGCTTTTGTATACAACGTGCTGGGTATTCCCGTGGCGGCGGGCGCGTTGTACCCCCTATTCGGTATCACCTTGTCGCCGATGCTGGCCGCCGGTGCTATGGCGTTAAGTTCAGTCTCGGTGCTTACAAACTCTCTGCGCTTGCGGCGCTAGCTCGCAGGCACCTACTCTTTTTCAATTACAGCTATGGATACTGCAGAACTGTTTGTAACAAGTGGCGGTCTTTTGTTGATTGGACTGGTAGTGTGGTACTTCTTCTTTACCCATCAAACTAGCGCGCAGGCCGTGGCCGCTGATGGAGGTGTGCAAGCTATAGACATTCAGGTGCAGGGTGGCTACTCTCCTGCAGTGGTAGAAGTTGAGCACGGCCGCCCCGTACAGCTACGATTTCACCGCGCCGAGGATAACAGCTGCTCTGAAGAACTGCTACTACCTGATTTTCGCATCCGCCGGGAGCTGCCAGCTTTCCAAACTACTACCATTGAGCTTACGCCTGCGCAACCGGGCACGTACGAGTTTACCTGTGGCATGCACATGCTGCGCGGCCGGCTGGTAGTGCGCTAGCTTGGGGGTTTGGCTCGCCAACCGGCAATGCTAGATACGAAGCTGTTATACAGTTCTTTGTTCAATGCTTACTCTTCTGCGTCCATGCCTTTCTTAAGCTCGGCATCTAGGAAGTAAGCGCCATGACGAACTAGGCGCATTGTGTCAGGAAGCTGCTCTAGCAGCGTCACGGCCACGTCGCCGTTTTCGGCAGGGCCGGTTTTTACTTTGTAACGCTGGAAGGTGTGGCCACCCGTTGCAGCTTGGGCGAAGATGTAGCTAAACTCCCCAGCTTGGATAACAGCATCTTCGGGTAATGTGCGCTGGCGTGCACCAGCGGTTTGAATGTGGGCCGCCACGTACTGGCCAGGCAGCACATCGTCGCGCTCGGGCTCCAAGTGGGCATGCACGCTCACCGTGCGGGCGTCATCATTGAAGGCCTTGCCCACCAGAAACACGCGGGCCGTCAGATCTTCATTGGAGCCGCGGCTAGGAATTTTAAATAGGATGCGCTGGCCCTTTTTCACCCGTACAATATCCCGTTCGAACACTTTTAGCTCCAAGTGCAAATCGGAGCGGTCCACCACTTCTACCAGCACAGCCTGAGGATCCACAAACTGGCCGGGGTTGATGTTGACGGATTTCACGTACCCGCCGATGGGCGAGACAAGGGGCACCGTGGGGGAAATAACGCCCCGGTCAAGCTGGGTCATACCAATTCCTAGCATGCGCAGCTGGCCGGCCGTAGCTCGCAGTATCGCCTGCTCCGACTGATAATCGCTCTGGGCTTGCTGTAGTTTGCGCTTGGCGCCCACATCTTCCGCGTCCAAGGTCTGTTGGCGCGTCAGCTCCTGCCGCAGAAACGTGACTCGGGCTTTGCTCTGCAAGTAGTCTTGCTGGAGCTTCAAATAATCAGGATGGCGCAGCACGGCTACCGTTCCGCCCCGGCTTACCTGCTGCCCCGGTAGCACGGCCACCGACTGCACATACCCGCCCATCACCGCCGAAATAGACGCCTGATTTTGGGGAGGTACGTCAATGCTGCCATTGGCCTGCACATCGGAGGTCATGTTTTTCCAGGCGAAGGAGCCCGTCTCAATACCGGCTGCCTTGGCCTGCGCCGGGCTGATGCTAACCTGGTCGGGGTTGGTGGGGGGAGCGGGCGTAGCGGCTGGGGCCACCGTCTTGGTTTCGGGAGGGGTATCACGGCCGCAGGCCGTTGCCAAGCCAGCTAGCAGTAGGAGAAAAGTATATTTCATATGAAAAGGCCGATTTGTTGTCACCGTCGGCGCGTAGCCGGAATGCCGTGTTGCAAGCGCCGAGGAAGCGAAGCCCGTAGGTTGAGTTGCTATGGGTTTCTTATAGTGAAAATGTTACAGGTCGGGGCCAGTTAGTGCTTGCAGCATCAAAACCAGCTCGTTGTATTGGCGCACTTGGTCGAGGTAGGCCAAACGAATTTGCCAGGCTGGCTCGGTATTGACGACGTACTCCACGTATTCAATGTCGCCGGCGCGGAAGCTCTTCTCGGCAGTATCCAAGATGAGGCGAGCTTGGGGTAGGGCCGTTTGCTCGTAATACGTGAGGGAGGTACGCGCCTGGGCCAACTGCTGACGCATGCCCCGGAGTTGGCCCGCCAGCTGGGCAGTGGCGTACTGAAGCTGAGCCGCCGCCGTTTGCTCGCCAATGCGGGCGGCCTGAATGCGGCCTTTCTGCACCCCACCGAGCAGAGGCAACGCCACCCCAGCTTGTGCCACCTGAAATCCTCGCTCCTTATTGATGGTCTGGTTGAAATACCCCACGCGCACATCGGGCAGGCGCCGCAACTGCTCCACGCGGGTTTGGCGCCGGCTTACCTCTGCTTCCTGTTCCAGCAAGGCCAGGGTAGGGTTAGAGCCAACGGAAAGCCCGGCCGTATCAGTGGGGGCTAGCGGAGCCACTAGGGCAGCCGCCGTGTCAATGGTAGCGGGTTGGCCTAGGTTGAGTAGTGTGCCAAGCTGCTGCCGCTGCACTAGAATGCCGGTGCGGGTAAGCGCAAGGCGGTTTTGCAGCTCCCGCGACCGGGCCTCTGCCGATACTTGTTCCAAGCGGTTGGTTTCGCCGGTCTGGTAACGGATTCTGGCGGCGCGGGCGGCGCGGCGGTATAGGCTGTCTTGGCGCCGAAGCAAGGCCGCCCGCTGGTAGCTCAGCAGCAACTCGTAATACGTGCTGCCAATGGTGCGAGCCAACTCCCGCCGCTGGCTCCGCACCCGCTGCTCGGCCGTTGATACTTGGCTTTCTAGCAAGCGGCGAGTAGCTGAGTACACCCCTGGCAAGGCCGACTGCTGCACGATATTCACGCTTTGGTCCGCTAGGGGACCTGAGATTTGACCGTATTGGTAGTCTATTACCGTGCGGGGTACATCGTAGCCCGTGCGGCTTAGAGCGCGTTGGCGCTGTACTTCCAAGGTTCCGGTTTGCACCAGCAAGCTTTGCCCCAGGCCTGTTTGCAGGGCCTGTTGTAAGGAAAGCACGCTGTTTGGTGTTAGTGGGGCGGAAGTACTAGATTGGGGCGGTGGTAGTGTGCGGGGAGTAGTCTGGGCCCATACTAGGCTGGGCAGCAGCAAACATGCACATACGAGACGATAGAGCATTGCAGTAGTTTCTTGGGTTCGGCCGTTGGCCTCCTCGTCATATCCAGGGGAAAACCGGGTAGGGCAGGGCTTACAGATGATGCGCTTCCTTGGCTTCTTCAACTGCTTCGGGCGTTACCGCAATGGGGCTTGCCTCGCCATCTTTGGTGAAGAAGGTGTAGAGCACGGGAAGTACTACCAGCGTAAGCAGGGTAGCCGAAATCAGCCCCCCGATAACAACGGTGGCTAGAGGCTTTTGCACCTCGGCTCCGGCCGAATTGGAGAGGGCCATTGGCAGAAAGCCTAGGGAGGCCACGGCGGCCGTGAGCAGTACCGGTCGGAACCGCTCGGCCGTAGCGCGAAGCACCCGTTCTTCCACCGAGCGTACACCGGCCACGGCCAGCTCATTGAGACTGGCTACCAATACGATGCCGTTTAGTACTGCTACGCCAAACAAGGCAATAAAGCCCACCCCGGCCGAGATACTAAAGGGCATACCCCGCATCCAAAGGGCCAGTATCCCCCCAATGGCTGCTAGCGGAATCCCCGTGAAAATGAGCACAGCTTGTTTCACCGAGCCGAAAGAGAAATAGAGCAGCGCGAAAATTAGCCCCAGTGCTACTGGCACTGCTACCGCCAAGCGTGACTTTGCCTGCTGCAGATTCTCAAATTGGCCGCCGTATTGGAGCGTATAGCCGCTGGGCAACCGCAACTGGGTGCTGAGCTGTTGCTGAATTTCTTCTACCAGGCTTTCTACGTCGCGGTTGCGCATATTCACCCCAATGTTGATGCGGCGGCGGGCATTGTCGCGGGATACTTGGGTAGGCGCATTGCGGAACGACACATCGGCTACTTCTTCCAGAGGTACTTTTTGGCCGTCGGGCAAGTCAACGTAGAGGCCGCGCAGGTCGTCGAGGCTACGGCGGCGGGCCGAATCGAGGCGTACCACCAGGTCGTAGCGCCGCTCTCCCTCGTACACCTGCCCCGTAATGTCGCCGGCAAACGAGGCCCGCAGCAGTGTATTCAGCTCCGACACCCGCAGACCGTACTGGGCTAGCTTAGTGCGGTCGTAGGTGACGCGCAGCTGGGGTAGGGCGGCAATCTGTTCTACTTTCAAGTCGCCTACCCCTGCCAGTGGCCGAATGAGGGTAGCGGCTTCGTTGGCCTTTTCATACAGCAGATCGAGGTTGTCGCCGTAAATCTTGATGCTGATATCCGACTTTACTCCTGAAATCAGCTCATTGAAGCGCATTTGGATGGGTTGCTGAAACTCTAGGTTTACGCCCGGAATACCAGCCAGCGCCTCACTCATTCTGCCGGCCAGTTCCTCCCGGGAGTCGGCGGACGTCCACTCGGCCCGGTCTTTCAGCACCACAATCTGGTCGGAGTCTTCCAGCGACATCGGGTCGGTAGGAATCTCCGACGTGCCAATCTTTCCTACTACCTGCAACACCTCCGGGAACTGCTTTAGCAGCACCTGTTGCACTTTGGTAGTAGTAGCAATGCTTTGGGTGAGGGAAGAGCCCGGCGCAAGGGTCACGTTCACGGCAAAGTCGCCCTCATCCAGCTGCGGAATAAACTCGCCGCCCATACGCGTGAACAGCCAGCTAGCAAGCAGCAGCAGGCCTACCGCTACGGCTGCCACCAGCACCCGCGCCCCCAGCGCTGCCCGAATAAGCGGCCGGTAGCCTCGCAGCAGAAACTCCATAATGCGGTAGGCCAGGGTACCTTCTTCTTTCATTTCTTTGCGGAGGGCCCAGGCAGCTACGGCTGGTACGTAGGTGAGGCACAGCAGCATGGCGCCCACAATGGCAAAGCTCACGGTGAGGGCCATGGGCCGGAACATCTTGCCCTCAATGCCGGTGAGGGCTAGGATGGGCAGGTACACGATAAGAATGATAAGCTGCCCAAAAAGAGCGGAGCGCATCATGCGGGTAGCTGCCGTTTCGGCCACCTGGTCCATAGTTTCATTGGCGGCCCGCTCCCGGAAATGCACCAAGTGAAAAATCATGGCTTCCACAATGATGACGGCCCCGTCCACAATCAACCCGAAGTCCAGCGCGCCCAGACTCATGAGGTTGGCCGACACGCCAAAGAGGCGCATGAGGGCTAGTGCAAATAGCATACACAGCGGAATCATGGAGGCTACTACCAGCCCGGCCCGTAGGTTGCCGAGTAGCACCAGCAGTACCACCACCACGATAACGCCGCCTTCGATCAGGTTTTTGGAAACCGTGTGAATGGCCTTGTCGATAAGCTTGGTGCGGTCTAGGAACGGCTCTACCACAATGCCAGGCGGCAGCGTCTGCTGAATCTCAGCTACCTGGGCCTTCACTCCTTTGATGGTTTGCTCCGAGGAGGCTCCTTTGAGCATAAGCACGATGCCGCCCACGGTTTCGCCGCGGCCGTTGCGGGTCATGGCGCCGTAGCGTACGGAGTGACCAAAGCGCACGTCGGCAACGTCGCGCACTAGCAGTGGATTACTACCCACTCGCTTCACTACAATGCTGCCAATGTCTTGCAAGGAAGCCGCCCGGCCCTCGCCCCGAATAAAATAGGCATTGGGGCCCCGCTCTAAGTAAGAGCCGCCAGTGTTGGCATTGTTGTCTTGGAGCGCCGTGTAGAGCTCAGGCAGGCTAACCCCCGCGGCATTCAGACGCTCTGGGTTTACGCTCACTTCGTACTGGCGCACGTAGCCTCCAAAGCTGCTCACGTCTACCACGCCGTGCACGCCCGCCAACTGACGCTTTACTACCCAGTCCTGCACATCGCGCAAAGCGGCCAGGGAGTATCGGTGCTCGTAGCCTGGCTTCACGCCCAGGGTGTACTGGAAAATCTCGCCCAAGCCGGTGGTGATGGGGGCCATAGTAGGCGTGCCGAGGCCACTACCCAGGTCGGCCTCAGCGGAGCGCAGCTTTTCGGCTACCAGTTGCCGAGTTTCAAGCGTGCTGACTTCGTCCTCGAATACTACGGTGATTACCGAAAGGCCGACCCGGGAGGTAGAGCGGATTTCGGTGACGCCGGGTACGGTACGCAGCTGCAGCTCCAACGGCACGGTGAGCAGTTGCTCTACCTCCTGGGCCGCCAGGGCTGGCGATTGGGTAATTACCTGAACTTGGTTGTTCGTGACGTCGGGAATGGCATCGAGGGGCAGATGAGCTGCTGAGTAGCCACCCCAGGCCACCAAGGCCAGCAGGAGCAGCGCTACTACCAGCTTGTTGCGGATACTAGCCGCTATGATTCGGGAAAGCATAGAGAAAGGAGGGTCTGGAATGCCCGCGGGCACTCAAGGCAAATGTGCTGCGGCCACGCACGCGAATCGGACCCAAAAGGCGTGTTGGGACGATGCGCTTCAGCTGTTACTCCGCCAAAGAGTAGTAACGGCATGCATCAGAGGCTAGCTGATCAGCTATGCACCTGCGCGGCAGAACAAGAAAAGAATAGGAGGGGCTCTTGAGAGCCAGATAGGCCAGTAGCCGTATGAGTGACAGTGGCCTAGGTTGCGCGGGGCGCACTACCGCCTGGGGCGGCACACTACTTACGCTCGAGGCGGCTGCAATAGGGCTGCATGCACGCTAAACGCATACAAAGAGCCCGGGGCCATGTGGTACAACTCGGTGGGCCACTCGGCTGGGCTTGGCAAAAGCAGAAAGCGCAGGGTGGGTAGCATAAAGCTCACCATCACGCAGTCGTGGTGGTGCTGTTCCAGCGGAAGGCTGTGGTGGCCCTCGGCGTCGCGAGAGGAGTAGGGGTGCCGGCGGTGGTCGGAGCCGTGCGGGCCGTAGTGCAACACCAAGAAAGCAAGTGGCGAAAGGTGCCCACCTGCTAGGGCGCGGTGAAAACGGTAGTGCTCCAGCAACTGGGGCAGCTTGCCCAGCTCGGATAGGTCGCTCTGCGGAATCAGGCTACTGATCAGCATAAGTACTCCCAGAAATAGCGACACCACCGATTTCATGGCGGCAAAAATAACTTCGCAGCGGAGGAGTTGTGTTATAAAAAGAGGATAAAGCTGAAATTTGGAAACATTATGAATTCAGACGAGTCTTAAAGCTGCTCTGGAGCGGCCAGGGCTGCGTAGTCTACAACTAGGTGGGGTTCTTAGTTATGACAGTAGTAAATAGTTGATCAAGAGGATTTTGTGTCTGCATGCTGGCGGTCAGGGAAAAACTAGCAAAGTTCTAATGTGCATGCCTACAACCAGGGCACTGCCCAGCGCGTAGAGTCAGGGCTTGTGGCCGAGCTACGTAGGCCGACCAAGCTCTTTACTATGCTAAAATGGATTTTTGGGCTGGCAGCCATCCTGCTTGGGCTCACGGCCCGTCCCGCCGCCGCGTACTCTGTTCTAACTCACCAAGCCAACGTCGACTCCTGTTGGCAGCCGTGCTTAGTGCCACTCTTGCAACAGCGCTACCCCGGCGCTACGGAAGACCAACTCAATGAGGCCAAGAGCTATGCCTACGGTGGGTCCATTATTCAGGACATGGGTTTTTACCCATTTGGCTCCGAGTTGTTCACCAACCTAACTCATTACGTGCGTACCGGTGACTTCGTCCGCAACATGCTCGACGAGGCACACGATCGGAATGAGTACGCTTTTGCCCTGGGTGCCCTAGCGCATTACGTGGCAGATATCAAGGGCCATCCGGAAGGTACCAACCGGGCCATGCCCAGCGTGTACCCCGATCTGAAAGCGAAGTTCGGCAGTAACATCACCTACGAGGAAGCCCCTATTCAGCACACCCAGCTAGAGTTTGCCTTCGATGTAGTACAAGTAGCCGCCGGCCGCTACCGCACCAGCGACTACCAGCGCTACATTGGGTTTCAGGTGAGCAAGCCTGCGCTAGAGCGCGCCTTCCAGAAAACGTATGGGCTGGAACTGGGCCAGATCATCTTCAATGTAGACCTGGCTGTTGGCTCTTTCCGGTTTGCGGTGCGCCAGCTTATTCCCATTGCCAGCCGAGCAGCTTGGCAATCCCAGAAAAAAGAAATTCGCCGGCTTAGCCCCCAAGCGCGCCGCCGCGAGTACATATACAAGGAGAGCGAGCGGGAGTACCGCAAACGCTACGGTACTGGCTACGAGCACCCAGGTACGGGCGCCCGCGTTCTGTCTTACTTTGTGCGTGTGCTGCCTAAAATAGGCCCCCTGCGTCCGTTCGCTTTCAAATTGCCTACACCAGAAGCGCAAGAACTATTTAAAGCCAGCTTCCGGTCCGTGATGCGCAACTATTGCACAATTATAGAGAAAGAGCCCCGAGACACGGCCACTGTTAGCACCCAGCGCCTACCCAATACCGATTTTGATACAGGCAAACCCACCAAGCTCGGCGAGTATGCCTTAACAGATGAAACCTACGGTGAACTGCTACGCAAGCTGGCCGACAAAGACTTTGCGGGTCTCACACCGCCCTTACGCGAAAACATCTTGGCTTTCTTTAGCGGCCCGGCCCGTGAGCCTGTTGATGAAGATGAAAAAGAAGCAGCTAAGCGTAAGGAAACGATAGAAGCACTGAAAGAGCTTCAAGCTCTACCGCAGCAGTAACACGTACATGCACCGAGGGCCGGGCATGCAGCGTAACTACTGCGTGCCCGGCCCTCGGTGCATGTATAGATTTTACTACTCTACGGCCTAGCGGTGGCGGTATGGCTTGTAGGCACGGTAGATAGGACGATGTACGATCTGTTGGCCTTTCATCTTAGCCCGCACCGTGGGCATGAGACGGTTAAACGGACTAGCTTGAGCAGTAGAAGAGGCAGCAAGAGCAGTAGTTACTACCAATACAACTAACAAAAACAGGCGGTAGAATGAGCCTTTCATAAACAGAGCGTGAAGAGGATTGCAGTAGGAGAGTGAAGCTTTTTTGGCAAACCGGTAAGCCCGTTCGCCGTATTTGTGATTCAAACTTACTGGACAGATATAGCCGTTTTCAGCTATTTCGGTCGGTGCGGTGCCAATCTCTTCTAATGGTACTATTTCCTAGGTGAATAAAAATAACAGGCGGCTACCAATCCCCTTTAGGATTAGTAGCCGCCTGTTTAGCTAGTAGACTGCGTATTGCCCGATTGAAGCGTAATACTACGCTTGCTTATTGATTACTCGCCCTGCTGAACGAGGCCGCTGCTGAGGCGGCGCAATACTATTTCAGCTTGTTTGGCCTGGTAGCGAATATCAAGCAGCCGTACTTCAGCGTCGAGCTGGGTGCGTTGTGCTACCCGAAGGTCTAGAGGGGTGAGCAGGCCTAGGCGGTAGCGTTCCAGGGCAATAGCTACGTTTTCGCGGGCCAGCAGAATGTTACCTTCTTCCAATTCTAGTAGTTGCAGGCGGTTCTGATACTGAGCATATGCCTGCTCCGCTTCGGCATCGAGCTGCAGTCGGGTCTGGTCGAGGGCTAGGCGACTTTGCGCCTCGGCAATGCGGGCGTTCTGTTCCAGACGGGTGCGGTTGAACCCATCAAAAATTGGTACTGAGGCAGCAACGCCATAATTCGGTCCGTACACCCGGTTAACGTTGGAGCCTAATACACTACCAGTAGCTGTATTGATGAGGAAAGCATTATTGATGTTACGGTTTAGTCCGTAGCCGCCTACTAAGTCAACCTGTGGAAAACGGCTGGCGCGCACTAGCTTGCGGTCAAACGTGGCTACTTGGGTGTTAATCTTGGCTTGCTGCAAGCGCGGATTGCTTTGACGAATGGCTTGCCCTACTGTGGTTCGGTCGAGGGTGCGGGCTACCACAATGGAGTCAGCCGGCAGAAAATCAATGCTTGGTGTGCGGCCTAGTAGATTATTGAGATTCACCTTAGCCGTTTTCAACACTTCCTGCTGCTGCACCAATAAGGAGCGGTCGGCATTATAATCGACGCGGGCGGTGAGTACTTCCACCTTAGCGGCCACGCCTACATCCACGCGGGCCTGGGTCAGATCAATACGAGCTTGCCCAATTTTGAGGGCTTCCTCTAGAGAGTTGATTTTGCCAGCTTCCCGCACCACGGCATAGTAGGCATCCATGATGTTGGCTACCGTTTCCTCCATCGTAGCTCGGGTCAACTGCCGCTGGCTTTGTTCCAGTGCGCGCAGTCGGTCGTAGGCGATAAACATGCCCAACCCATCGAAAATGGTCCAGTTGGCCGTTACATTGGTGTTCAGCGCATTTGCCCGCCCCCCGTTGATAACAACCGGGTTAGACTGTTCCCGCTGCTGTCGGGTGTTGTTGACGTTGAACGTGCGGGTAAAATTGCCAGCTACCGTGGGTAGCTGCCCGGCGTTGCCCCGGGTGACATTGTTTTCCGCAATGCGCACATCCTGCTGCGAAAGGCGCACATCGTAGTTATTCTCTATCCCAATACGGATGGCTTCGGCCAAGGTAAGCTGAGGGGCAGAAGCCACTGTTTCGGGCTTTTCCGTTTGGGGCTTCGACTGGGGCTTTTCAAGTGGTGGGGCCGTGGGCTGGGTGGGTTGCTGGGCCCATGCTGCCAGGGGGCTAGCCAGTAGGCAACAAACAAGTAGGCGGAAGCAGAGCATTCTGAAAGGAAACAACTTCTTAGGAGTAGCAGGAGCGGAAAACGGTAGTTATTAGGCAGCTAAGGCCTCTTGTTTCTTCTCCACCTTCTG
The DNA here is from genome assembly GCF_900188255.1 of Hymenobacter mucosus. Lineage (GTDB taxonomy): Bacteria > Bacteroidota > Bacteroidia > Cytophagales > Hymenobacteraceae > Hymenobacter > Hymenobacter mucosus. The sequence continues at coordinate 398,752 of NZ_FZNS01000005.1, forward strand.
GCTGTGCTTTTTGGCCGTGGCGAAGTAAGAGTACATAACCGGCACCACGTACAGCGTGAGGGCGGTGGCGAAGAACAGGCCGCCTACTACCCCAATACCCATGGCCCGTCGGCTTAGAGCGCCCGCGCCCGTAGCAACGGCAATGGGTAGGATGCCCAGAATGGCGCACAAGGAGGTCATCAGAATGGGACGGAAGCGGGCAGTAGCGCCCTCAATCAGGCCCGTCATGTAGTCTTTGCCGTTTTCTACCTGCTGGTTGGCAAATTCCACGATGAGGATACCGTTTTTCGTAACCAAGCCCACCAGCATGATAATGCCAATCTGAGAGAACAGGTTGAGCGTCTGGTTGAAGTACCACAGGCTAAGCAACGCGCCCGAAAGCGCCAGCGGTACCGTCACCATGATGATAACGGGGTCGCGGAAGCTTTCAAACTGTGCCGCCAGTACCAAGTAAATCAGTACAAGCGCTAGGCCGAAAGCAAATACCAGAGAAGAAGAGCTTTCCTGGAAGTCGCGGGAGGCACCAGATAATTCGGTGGAGAAAGTATCATCGAGGGTTTTGTCGGCCAGGGCCTGCATGGCGGCAATACCGTCGCCGAGGGTACGGCCAGGAGCAAGAGCTGCTGAGAACGTAGCAGAGTTGTAGCGGTTGAAGCGGTAGAGCTGGGGAGGCGTGCTGCTTTCTTCCAGGCGAATCACGTTGTCAAGCTGAATCAGCTCGCCATTGGCATTTTTCACGGATAGCAGGCGCACGTCTAAGGGCTGGCTGCGGTCTTCCCGCGCTACCTGCCCGATAATCTGGTACTGCTTGCCCTCCCGAATAAAGTACCCGTAGCGCTGCCCACTCAGGCCCGACTGTAGCGTTTGGCTGATGCTCTGCACCGACACGCCCAGGCTTTGCGCCTTTTCCCGGTCGATGTTTACGCGCAGCTCGGGCTTGTTGAACTTCAGGTTCACATCCACAAACTGGAACGTGGGGTCTTGGCGGGCAGCATCCAAGAACTTTGGTACGGCCGTGCGCAGCTTATCAAAATCCTGAGTCTGGATTACGAACTGCACCGGTAGGCCTCCGCCTCCACCACCTATACTCTGATCCTGGGACACGGAGGTACGAGCGGCCGTGAGCTTCTTCACTCCACTGCTTAGCTTATCGGAAATCTGCTGCTGGCTAACCTTGCGCTCATCCGCATCGAAAAGCAACACGCGGGCGTTACCCGAGTTAGAACCGCCACCAAAGCCCGGCGACGTCACGGCAAATACGCTACTCAGGTTTTTCTCCCCGGCCGTATCCATAGCCAGTTTGGTAAGCTGGGCCATGTAAGCATCCATGAATTCGAAGGAAGCACCTTCGGGGCCGGTAGCATTGATATTTATGCGGCTACGGTCTTCCACTGGGGCTAACTCCGAAGGAATAGTTTTCATGAAAAACCAGATGCCCACGCCCGTGCCAGCTACTACCAGCCAAGCCATCCACCGGTTGCGCAAGAAGGTTTCCAAACTGTGTTGGTAGCCCCCAATCATCCTCTCGAAAAAAGGCTCCGTTTTGCGGTAAAACCAGTTGTGCTTTTCTTGGCGCTTGAGCAGCACCGAGCACATCATGGGCGTCAAAGTCAGCGACACGAAAGCTGAAATCAATACCGAGCCAGCCACCACAATGCCAAACTCCCGGAACAAGCGGCCCGTGATACCCGTGAGGAACACTACCGGCAGGAACACCGCCGCCAGTACGATGGTAGTGCTGACAACGGCCATGAGAATTTCCTCGGAACCCTTGATGGCGGCAGTTTTGGGGTCCTCGCCCTCTTCGATGCGGGAGTAAATATTTTCCAGCACCACAATAGCATCGTCTACTACCAGACCAATTGCCAACACCACGGCCAGTAGCGTGAGCACATTGATGGAAAAGTTCATCAAGTACATCACGAAGAAGATACCCACCAACGACACTGGAATGGCAACCACCGGAATGAGGGTAGAGCGCCAGTCGCGCAGGAAGAGAAAGATAATAATTACTACCAGCACGAAGGCCTCAATGATGGTATGCTCTACCTCATTGATGGATTTGCGGATAAAGACTGAGTTGTCGAAGCCCGGCTTGAGCACTAAATCCTTGGGTAGATCCTTGCCGTAGAGCTCAATACGCTTATTGAACTCATCAGCAATGTCAATCTGGTTGGAACCCGGCTGCGGAATAACGGCCAAGCCAACCATTGGCACGCCGTTCACCTTAAAAATCGTCTGGTCGTTTTCAGGGTAAAGCTCCGCGTACCCGATGTCGGACAAGCGCACCAAAGACGAGGCGTCTTGCCGAATAATCAGGTTGTTGAAGTCCTCCACGGAGGTAAGGCGGCCCATGGTGCGGAGGGTAAGCTGGGTGGCTTCGCCTTGCACCGAGCCGCTAGGCAGTTCTACGTTTTCGCGGGTAAGAGCTGCTTGCACGTCCACGGGGCTTACACCCAGCGCCGACAGCTTCACGGGGTCTAGCCAGAGGCGCATCGAATACTTCCGCTCTCCATACACCCGCACTTCCGATACGCCCGGAATAGTTTGCAGGCGCTCCTTCAGGGTATTGTTGGCGTAGTCCGTCAGCTCCAGCAGGTTGCGCTGGCTAGAACTGAGGTAGGTCATCACAATGGGTTGAGAGTCGGCGTTGGCCTTGCTCACTACTGGCGGGTCAATGTCGCGGGGTAGGCGGCCCTGAGCCCCCGACACTTTGTCGCGCACGTCATTGGCGGCCGTTTCCAGGTCGGCATCCAGGTCAAACTCTACCGTAATCTGAGTACGGCCGTCGCGGCTGTTCGACGTGAGGTTTTTGATACCCTGAATACCGTTCAGCGCTTCTTCCAGCGGTTCTGTTACCTGGCCCTGCATTACATCGGCAGAGGCACCAGTATAAGAGGCCGATACAGTAATGATGGGTGGGTCTACGCTCGGATATTCCCGGACGCTGAGGTAGCGAAACCCAATCACCCCGAAAATTACAATGACCATACTCATCACAATGGCGAGTACTGGCCGGTTAATACTAGTGGAGGATAAGCTCATACGTTGTTTTCACGCAGTGATTCGCGGTGGGAAGCCTACTACGCAGCAGCACGGCGCGCACCAGCATAAAGCACGTGTACGCCCGCTGACTCGCCGCAGGTAGGGTTGTATTACTTAGTGACGCGTACGGCGTCACCAGGTTTAACCTGGAGGATACCAGTACGGATAATTGAGTCTCCAACGGCGACGCCTTCAGTAATCTGGATCAGGCGTGTGGAGCGCACGCCAATCTTCACCTTCTTGGGCACCATCTTGCCTTGCTGCACAGTGTACACATTGTAGCCGGCAGCCTCGGGAATAACCGCCTCAGTGGGTACCTGCAAAGCCTCTGACGTTTGGCCGAGTTGCAGGTTAACCTTCACAAAGGCACCGGGGCGCAATTCATTGTTGGTATTAGCGTAGCGGGCGCGCACCGTTTGGGTGCGGCTCACGGGGTCAATCTGCGGGTCGAGGGCGTACACCTTAGCTTCGTACTTCTTGTTGGAAGCCTCGTCGGTGACGGTGATGGGGTCACCGGTACGCACTAGGTTAGAGAAACGGCTAGGCACGGTGAAGCTGATTTTCACCGGTTTCACACGCGAAAGGGTCGTGATTTCGGCCCCGGGGCTCACATACGTACCTACTGTAATCGTCGATAAACCCAGGACCCCATCAAAAGGCGCCCGGATGTAAGCCTTGGTGAGCGAAGCGCGCAGAGCCTGCAAATCGGCCTGAGCCGTCAGGAGTTGATTGTTGGCCTGTTCGTATTCCTGGGCGCTGATGTATTCCTTATCCAGAAGGGTGCGCTGGCGCTTCTCCTGGTCGCGGAAGAGTTTGATATTGAACTCCTGCTTGCGCAGCTGAGCCTGAATTTCGTCGGCATTAATGGTCAGCAGGAGCTGGCCTTTGCGTACCGGTTGGCCTTCCCGAATGTTGAGGCTAGTGATTTTACCCGAAATTTCGCTTTTCAGTACTACCGATTCCTCGGCCAAGATGGAGCCCGTAGCGGCTACTTCATCAGCCAGGCTGGTAGCTTTCACTACGTACACTTGCACCGGCAGCTTCTGCCCACCGCCTTTACCGCCCGCCCCGCTGGGTGCGCCTTTGCCGCCGCCTGCACCCCCTTTGCCGCCGCCTTTGGCCTCCGCATTTTGGGAAGGGAAGTACTTCATCTTCACGAAGACAAGTGCACCAATAATACCAAGCGTAACCAGCAGCCACAGGATGCGGCGGCTAGCCCCGCCGGAGCGTTGAGGGGTAGGGCTAGCGGTAGTAACTTCCAGATCTTCTTGTTCTTGAGTTTGCATGCAAGCGAGAGGGTGGGCGCCCGGTAAAATAAAATCCGTCCGGGGGCAGACGGGCAAAAGTCCACAACGCTAACCAGCGAATTTGGGTTTACTTCGCAAGCAAGGTTGGGGGGAAACAATGCGGTTAAGACACAAAAAAAGCCTGCGGGTTGCAGGCTTTTTAATGGAAGTGAAGCACTGAGCCGGTAGAAAGAAGAGTAACTTCCCTTTCTCTCTGCCTACTCAAGGTGTCACTACATGGCTTTCTGGTTGATATAGCTTTTAGCTAAGTCGTTGAGCTTGGTGTCCGTCAATTGCTCTTCATCCAGTGTCTGACGCAGAAGCTGAGCAGCTTCGTCGTAGCCCAAGCGCTCAGCGTAGTGAGCAGCCGTGCCGTAGCCTGAAATTTCGTAGTGCTCAATACGCTGGGAAGCAGCAATGATGGCCGCATCCATTACTTCGTCGGTAGCATTTTCCGACAAAGTTTTTTGGCCCTCTTTTACGAGGCCTTCCATTGCCTTGCAGGTTTCGCCGTCCAGATCAATGTCCAGCGACTTGCCAATGCTCTCAAGGCGTACTATTTGTTGCTCGGTTTCTTGCAGGTGGCGCTCAATGCCAGCGCGCAGGCGCTCATCTTTTGCAGCAGCAGCCATTTGGGGTAGTGCTTTTACCAGTTGGTTTTCGGCACTGTACAGGTCTTGCAATTCGTGTTGGAATAAGTCTTCCAGGGTTTCTAATTTGTCGGACATAGCTTTTTAGGTAAGAGAATGGGTGGAACGTAGCTGAGTGCCGCTAGGGCCGCCAAGCCTTTGTCCTTACGGGTAGCTATCCTGGTAGGTTGATATAAAAAATTAGTTTTTTGCTAGTGTTGAGCTTGTTTAGCCACATCGTACCCGACCGGTTCCCCGTATCAGGTACGTATGAAAACTGCCGCTCCCTCACCCAAAACCGAACGTAATTTCTTTCAGGACGTGCATGAGGTAGTGCGCCTGATACCAACTGGCCGCGTGAGCACCTACGGAGCAATTGCGCATTACCTCGGAGCCCGCCATGGTGCCCGCATGGTAGGCTACGCGCTCATAGCTGCGGCCCCGGCATTGGGCCTAGAGAACGTGCCGGCTCAGCGGGTAGTAAACCGCAACGGCCTACTCACGGGCCGTCATCACTTTGCTACCCCCACGGCTATGCAAGAAGCCTTGGAGGCGGAAGGCGTACGCGTGGAAAACGACCAAGTAGTGGAATTCAAGAAGCTGTTCTGGGACCCCGCTACGGAACTGGAATAACACGCCTTGGCGGGTAAAGGCCAACTTACAGGTGCTTGCTGAGGTAGGTACGCCAACCGGTAAAAACCAAGCGGGGCTGCTTCAGAGTAGAAGCAGCCCCGCTTGATTCATAGCCGAATCGGGAGTAGGTAAAATAGCGAAAGACTAGATAGAAGACTTCTGCAGGCGGTAGGGCGAGGGGCGGCTGCTCACCATGCTCAAGATAGCCGAATGCACTTCTTCTGGGCTAGCGTTTTTGAGCAGGTAGCCATGAGCGCCTTCTGAGCGCAGGCTGTCAATTAGCTCTGGCTCGTCGTGCATGGAAATGATGATGGTGCGCACCTGGGGATACTGTACGCGTAGAAGCCGTACGGTTTGCAGGCCATCCAATACGGGCATTTGCAAGTCCATGAGCAGCACGTCAGGTACGAGGCCCTGGTCGAGGCGCTCCAAGGCTTCTTGGCCGTCGCCGGCTTCGAAGAGGACTTCCATGGTTGGGAAGCCGCTGATGAGGGCGCTTAGTCCCTTCCGAAAAAGGATGTGGTCGTCCACCACAGCTAAGCGAATTGCAGGTGTGTTCATGCGTAAGAGGGGGTAGCAGGCTGATTTTTAGAAAGATAAGGGATAGGTAAAGAAATCCAAACCCGGCTCCCCTGCCCCGGCGCCGACTCGTGGCGCAGGCCCCCCCGCAATACGGCTACTCTACTGCGGAGGTTGGTGAGTCCCAGGCCGGTACGATTTCCCGGAAGGGGAGGCTGGTCGGTGGCAGTTGGGTCGAAGCCCACGCCATCATCAGCGTAATACAATGACAGCGTATCGACCCCAAACTCCACCTGAATGTCGATGTGTGCCGCGTGGGCATGGCGGAGCCCATTGCCAAGTAGCTCCTGCACCACCCGATACACAATTAGCTCGTAGTGAGAATCGAGGCGACGGGGGGTGCCGTGCTGCTCAAGGGTAATATGCGTGGGGCCATCGGCGGGCATGGTGCGGGCCAGCGCATCAAGGGCAAAGGGCAGCCCAAACTTTTGCAGGGCTGCTGGCAATAGGTTCCGGGATATACGACGCACTTCCCCAATTGCCTGGTCGAGGAGTAGGGATGCCTCTTGAGTTAGCTCAGGTTGGGCCAGTGTACTCAAGTGAAGCTTAACAATAGCCAAGGTAGTACCCACTCCATCGTGCAGGTCGCCGGCAATGCGCCGCCGCTCTTCCTCCTGAGCTAGTAGGGCCGCTTCTAGGGCTTGTTGTTGCGCCATTTCCCCCATTTCCCGCATTTGTTCCTGTTGGCGTAGCAACCGGCGCTGGTAGCGCAGTACGAAGGCTACTATGCCCAAGGCAAGGAGCAGCAGCACTGGAGTAGCCAGTAAAACGGGAAATAGCCGACTGTCCATACGGTAGAGTACCCCTGCTGCTAGGAGAATAAATAGTCGGCTGTAAATGAACGTCTGCTTGACATAAGCGACAGAATAGCACTCTTGCTTTTAAAACGGTTTCTTCCGTGAATGTCTGCCCATACCAGCCACCTGCGCCTCAGCTATTTTGTATAACTGAGCCTGCATGCTAGAGTATAATCAGTGGAAGAGGGTAGTAAAATAAGGAGAATAGCTTGGAACATCCATATACTGAGTTTTTTCTGTGGCCTCACTTGCTTTCCTACGCGGCTATGCTGGTTGCCTAAATGTGCAGCGGTAGGTAAGCTGAAGTAGTAAAACGCTCAGTTGAGGGCAGAGCTTAACAGTTGAAAAACAAGCCTATAAAAGAGCTACTGCCTCAGAGAGACGAGCGACCAGCTAGAGGCTATACTCTATTCTTCATCTGAATATGCAGCATCATCTTCATCGTCCAAATTTTCGAAAACTTGGTCAATAGCCGATTCAGCGGAGCGGAGTTTCTGCTTGCAAAGGCGAATCAACTCAGCGGAACGCTGCACGCGGGCCGTGAGGTCGTCTACGTCTACAGCATCGGTTTCCAGAGCGCGCAGAATGGTCTCTAGCTCTTCAATGGCTTGGCGATAGGTAGTGTTCTGAGGCATGAGAGTAAAGCAAAAACTTAGGGGCGAAACAGCGGAAGCTGCCCGCCAATACGGGCAGGAACGACAGCGTCGGGTAGGCGTAGTAGCACTTCGTCGCCGGCACGTAAGGCTTTGATGATGGGCTTGCCAGTAGGAGTGAGCAGGCGCACTGTGCCCACGGGACCAGTAGGCATTGCCTCCAAGCGGGCTAACCGCAGGGCCGCCGCGTGCAGCAGGCGCTGAGTAGCAAGCTGTAACTGGTAGCGCCGGTGCAGAAGCTGTTCCCGCCGCCGCCGATGCAGATGGCGGAAGCGGCGCGCCAAGGCGCGACCCAGCGTACGCAACCGGCTTTCCTGCTCCCGGAGCCCGCGCCGCGCGGCCCGGTGCAACTGGTGTCGTCGCCGCGACAACTGCTGCTCGAGTTGGTGCAATTGGGCGCGAGGAGCAGCCGCAGCTACGCGAATGCGGGCGTGCAAGGCGTCGCGCTGCTCCTCTAGTTGCTGGCGAGCATGTTGGTGCGCCCGTCGTGCCAGGCGGCGTAAGTGGTCCTGAGCATCTTGTACCCGGCTTAGTGCCAGCTCACGAATACGGCTACCGTAGCCATCGAGGGCGGCCTCTAAGCGCGCTAGGCGCTCAATAAGAAAGGCGGCCACGGCCGTTGGGGTCTTTAGTGCAGTATGGGCAGTAAGGTCTACTACCGCCTCGTCGCGCTCGTGACCAATACCAGTGAGTACCGGCAATGGGAAAGCTCCAATGGCTGCTGCCAGCCCATAGTCGTCGAAGGCTAGCAAATCGGTTTTGGAACCCCCGCCCCGGATAACTACTACCGCATCAAACTGGCGTCGGCGGGCTCGAATGGATGCTAGCGCTGCCCGAATGCTGGCAGGGGCATCGTCGCCCTGCATGGTGGCCGGAAATAAGGTAAGAGCGAAATCGTAGGGTGCCTCTCGCAACTGCTGCACAAAGTCCTGCCAGCCCGCCGCCGTGGGCGAAGAAATGACCGCCACGCGCTGCACCCCAATAGGTAGTACGAGGCGGCGCTGGCGCTCTAGCAACCCCTTGGCTTCCAGCTTCCGCAGTGTTTCAAGGCGCTGGCGTGCTAAGTCACCCACGGTATACGTAGGGTCAATGCTCAGCACATCCAAACTTAAGCCAAATTGCTCGTGAAACTTCACTTGTACCCGCAGCATCAACTTGAGGCCAGGGCGTAGGGTAAGGCCCGTATGTTCCTCGAAAGCAGGGGCGAGCTGCTGGAAACGCTGGCTCCAGATGGTAGCGCGCGCCTGGGCCTTCAGCTGGGCACCGCGGCCCGTGGTATGCTGGTCAGTGAGGGTGAGGTAACAATGGGCGCCGTCGAAGCGAGGAAGGGTGAGGTCGGCAATTTCAGCTACTACCCAGTAAGAATCAGCAAACCGCTCACTTAGCGTTTGCCGCACGCGCGCCAGTAGCTCGGCTAGGGGCAAAGCGGCAGGTGGAAGAGCGGAGAGCCCTGGTTCTGGGCGGCGGTTGTACAGAGGCGGCATGTGGGTGCAAGTTACGCAGAAGGCAGGCATGGGCACCACAACCCAGGACGAAGGAAGGGCAATGATACCAGACGACGACGACACGCCCGCTACCGTACGCAGGGCCTAGTGTGCTAGGCGCTAGTGGCGCATTCAACGCGGATAAGCAATGCAACGTCCCTGGTAGGCAAACGTCTTTGCGGTCCGCAAACGGCCATACGAGAGCACAAAGCTGAACGTAGCCCCCGCGGATTTTGTGTTTACCTTGCTTCCCATTCCATTCCCCTAATCCATTCCTTTGCATGAAAAACCGTAATAACCTGACGCTGGCCACCGTGGCAGCTGCCGGTTTGGCCCTGGCTGGTTGTGCTTCCAGCAAAACGGCGACTCCCACCGCTGCCGCCACAACCGCACCTGCTCCGGCCGCCCCAGCCCAGGAAGCTACTACCCCAGGCGTAGGCATCAGCGTGGCCAATATCGACCCCTCGGTATCGCCCTGCGACAACTTCTTCCAGTACGCCTCCGGTAGCTGGCTTAAAAACAACCCTATTCCAGCGTCGGAAGTACGCTGGGGCTCTTTCAATTTGCTGGCTGACCAGAATAACGCTGTGATGCGGCAAATTCTGCAGGAAGCAGCAACCAACACCTCGGCGGCGAAGGGCACCAACGCCCAAAAAGTTGGGGACTACTACGCTTCCGGTATGGATACGGTGGCTATTGAAAAAGCCGGCTTGAAATACCTCCAGCCCGAGCTAGCCCGCATCAACGCTATCAAAGACTTGAAAGGCGTGCAGAATGAGTTGGTGCGTCAGCAGCTGTATGGCACCGGTGCCTTTTTCTATGTGGGCGTGGGTCAGGATGAAAAGAAAAGCACTGAGTATGCCGTGCAGTTCTATCAGGGCGGCCTCAGCTTACCCGACCGTGACTACTACTTGAAAGACGATGCCCGCTCTAAAGGCATCCGCTCGGCATATACCACTTACCTCACCAACACCTTCAAGCTGTTGGGCGACAGCCCGGCCGCAGCCGCCAAAAATGCCGCCACGGTGATGCGCTTGGAGACGCGCCTGGCCAAAGCTAGCCGTACCCGCGTGGCCCTGCGCGACCCCCAGGCTAACTACAATAAAATGACCGTGGCCGAGGCCAATAAGCAGTTCCCCAACCTGGGGCTGACGGCCATGCTGCCCGCCATGAAGCTGGGCGCGGCTAAAACGGTAATTGTAGGCCAGCCGGAGTTTTTCAAAGAGGAAAGCACCATGCTTAAGCAGGAGCCAGTGGGCGACCTGAAAACCTACCTGCGGTGGCACATGGCTTCCTCTCTCACGTCGGCGCTGCCCAAGGCGTTTGGCGACGAGCAGTTCCGCTTTTCGCAGGTACTCAGTGGTGCCAAGCAGCAGCAGCCCCGCTGGAAGCGCATGAATGCCGCTACCGACCGCGCCCTGGGTGAAGCCTTCGGTCAGCTCTACGTGGACAAGGCTTTCACACCCGACACCAAGGCCAAAGCAATGACGATGGTGCAGAACATTCGGGAAGCCATGGGGGAGCATATCCGCAAGGCTGACTGGATGAGCGAAACCACCAAGCAGGAGGCGCTGAAAAAGCTGAACGCCTTCACCGTAAAAATTGGCTACCCCGACAAGTGGAAGGACTACTCGGCCCTGAATATCTCGCGCGAGTCGTACTTGCAGAACGTACTGGCGGCTCGCAAGTGGGCCATCATGGACAACAACAGCAAGTTTGGTAAGCCCATCGACCGTGCTGAGTGGGGCATGACGCCGCCCACGGTAAATGCTTACTACAATCCGCCGATGAACGAAATCGTGTTCCCGGCCGGCATTATGCAGCCCCCGTTCTTCGACCCCAAGGCCGATGACGCGGTAAACTACGGCGGTATGGGCGCCGTGATTGGTCACGAAATCACCCACGGCTTCGATGACCAAGGCCGTCAGTATGACTCGGAAGGCAATCTGCGCGACTGGTGGACCAAGGAGGATGCTGCCAAGTTTGAGCAGCGCGCCGATATGGTAGGGAAGCAGTATTCCGCTTTCTCACCTCTCGACTCCGTGTTTGTAAACGGGAAGCTGACCATGGGTGAAAACCTAGCTGACCTCGGGGGGTTGAACATTGCTTACTCAGCCCTGGAAAAGCAACTACAGAAAACTTATGGCAACGGAGCGCGACCTAAGTTCGATGGTTTTACCCCCGAGCAGCGCTTCTTCCTGGCCTGGGCTCAGATCTGGCGTACCAACGCCCGCCCCGAGTACCTGCGCCAGCAGGTAATGACGGACCCACACTCCCCCGCGCAGTTCCGTACGAGCGGGCCGCTAATGAACATGCCCGAGTTCTTCGAAGCCTTCGGCTGTAAGGACGACGCCAAGATGGTGCGCGCTCAAGCCGACCGTGCCAAAGTATGGTAGTCTAAGCACGCAGCAGATGCTACTACACCCAAAAAAGGCCGATCCGCATGTGCGGATCGGCCTTTTTTGGCGTAGTACCTACCCACCTACTTACTTTACTTTATGCAAACCATCTTTCGCCTGCTCAGTGGCCTTGTATTAGGAGTGACCCTGCTGACTGCCTGCAAACCCAACTTGGAAGAACAGCTGCAAAATCCTCGCGTGGGGGATGTATATGTAGTGCAGTTTCAGCCAGTGAATACTCAGCTGCAACGTTACTACTTTTACCAAGTAGCGGCCGTGCGGCCCGATGCGGTAGACCTGCACCCAGCCCGCCAAGAAGCCACTGATGCCCAAGCAAGTACCGCCGCGCCCAATTTCTTTTCTGATAATACTCTTACCTACACCCGGGCGGAGGCGCTAGAGCTATTGCAAGAGCAGCCCGGCGACGTGCAGCATACGCGCTTAGTGCAGGTGCGCAGTGCCGACTAGCTGGCCTAACCAACCTGCTACTTCACGACGGTTAGCTTGATGTCGACGTCCTTTTTGGGCCACTGGTCGGTGTCTACGGGTTCGTTGGCAATCTTGTCGATGACGTCGAAGCCCTCTACTACCTCCCCAAACACGGTATACTGCCCATCAAGTGAGGGTGTGCCTCCCACAGTAGCGTATGCCCGCTTTTGCTCGGGAGTGAGTTGGCGGCCAGCATTGGCCTGAGCTTGGTCAGGCGTCAGCTTTTGCCCCTGCACAATGTAGAAGTCGTGGCTGGAGGAGAGGTGCCCTGGGTTTTGCTCGTCGTCGTAGCGGGCCATGCCCAGGGCGCCGCGCTTATGAAAATGGCGAGTAGATATTTCAGGAGGGAGGCGGTAGCGGCTTAGCTGAATGGTGAAATGGTCGGACGTGCCTCCCTGAATGGCAAAGCCTTTCACTACTCGGTTGAACACAGTCTGATCGAAGTAACCTTTGCGCGTCAGCAGCAGAAAGTTGGCGGTGTGTAATGGGGTGTCATCATACAGCCGAATGCGCATATCGCCGTGGCGGGTGTGCATAATCAGTTCCTGACCAGGATACTGGCGCCCATAGTCAGTAAGCAACGTGACAGCATTACTGTCGGCCAACGATGTGAGGGCGGGCCCTGGGGCCGTGGGAGGCGGGAGCGCAGTGCTTACATCTGCAGTTTCCGGCTGGGTGCGGTTGCAGCCAACGAAACTACTTAGAAGACCTACGAAGAGAAAAAAGCGAAGCTGGGTAGGAAGCATAGTGCGGGATATTACTGGCTGGGGCCAAACGCAAAAAGGCGGCTGCCCGCGTGGGCAGCCGCCTCAAACATAACAGCTAGCAACTAATCAACGCCATTGCGTAATTAAGCTGCGTTGCCGCTGTGTATTACATCTTGATACCCATTTTTTTGGCGATGTCCATAAACATCTGGGGGTCGTAATCATCGGCACCGGGCGAGTTGAGCTGGGGCTCCTCTTCTAGTACGGGGTAAGGCACGCCCTCAAAACCACCCTGAATTACTTCCAGGGGCTGGCCGTCCTCGGGGTGAGTACCATTCCAGATGATGCCCGCTTGCTTGTAGTCGTCGGGGCTGAAGGTGTACAACTTCAGGTGTAGCTTCTGCTGGTCCTGGAGCTTTTTGGCTTCGGGGAAAGCATCATTGCTTAGCTCTGGCACGGGAACCAGCTTGCTTACTTCTACACCCGTTAGCTTTTCTAGTGCTTTGGCATACGCCACTACGTGCAACCCACCGCGTACCAGCAAGTAGCCTACCATGGTGCGGGCGCAAGGGTCCGATACCATTTCGTACACTCGCATTTTATTGGCACGAGCACCGCATTCCAGGAAGAAGTTGTGCAGCAAGTCTAGCTTTAAGTTGCCGCTGCTGTGCACGTACTGGCCAGTCCAAGGGTTACCCATGGAATCGTATGGTACGGCTGTTTGGGCACTGCTGAGGAAATGGTAGCTGTTGCGCGCATCAGCTACGCCCGCCAGTGGAGCTGGTACGGGGTCTTTGCCCCGGGGCGTTTGGCCGGTTAGGAGCAGGTTGATAGCGTATGATACGGCCTCAATGTGGCTATATTCTTCGGCAGCAATGCTGCAGGTAAGATCGTAAAAGGGGCGGAGGCGGTTTCTGCCACGGAAATTGAACGACTGGAATGTGTAGTTCATCAGCGTCGACATCTCCCCATACTTGCCACCTAGCAACTCCTGAATAGCAGCAGCATCGTTAGGTGAAGGGTTTTTAGGCTTGGGCAGCTCCACGGCTAGCCGGTCATACCGTAAAATCATAGCAATTGCTGTTGAGGTTGAAAAAGTGCTTTCGCCCGTCGTTCCGGGGCGCAATTTCTAACGTCAGAATTGCAGACTAGTTGAGGTACGCCCAAATCTTGTTGAGGGTATATACTATTAATTATGAGATAGTTATTGAGCGCAGTCGGCCGTTGATATAGCACTTAACCGGCACTAGCCTACCCGCTAGTGAGCTGCGGAGTCAATACGATACACAAGGTGAATAGTGTCATTAATAATTAGATACTAGCTAGAAAAGAATGACTTACAGTTAGAAATCCGTCAGCAAGGCACAAAAAAAGGTGCGCCCCTCGGCGCACCTTCCAATTGCTGTTTCTCCTGATCAGCTTACCAGCCTGAGCCGCTTGGGGTATCCCAGCCGTCGGAGGCAGGTTTTTTCTTTTTAACGGGCTTATCCGTTTTTACTTTCTCTTTCTGAGCTGGAGCCGCTGCCGGTTTCGATTTTACTTTCACCTTGGTAGTGCCTGCTGGTACGGGCGGTGCGCCAGGAATGGGAGAGGCAGCCGGGGCAGCTTCTTCCTGGATTGGGGCCATGTCGGTGGCAGCGTTGATGAGGTCGGGACGTTCTACCGCTTTTTCCTTTTGCAACGCAAGGAGTAGTTGCTGATCTACCAGTTCGTTCTTGCTCCAAGCCTTCAGTTCCACATCCATCTTTTCCTTCTCTTCCTTGGATGGCTTCTTTGCTAGCATCCCATCAAGGTCAGGGCTACCGGCATCCTTCCAGGCAGTCAGCCACATAGAAGCTACCATAGTGGGGGCTAGCTTGAGGCGGAATGCTACTTGGCCACCTACCTTTTCGTGGTAGGAGTCAGCGAAGGCATCTGAGTACGCACGGCGGGTTTTGCCGTACTTATGGCTGAACACGTACTTGGTTTCTGGGGTGTAGCGGCGCGTTATAGCTTCTTCTTGGTCGAAGGTGTCGCCCAAGAAGCCGTACGACTCCTGCACTACCTGCCAAATTGCCGCCTGGGGGTCTTTCAGGTACTTTGCAGGGTCGCAATCCAGTTTATACTTGGCAATGTGGCGCTCTGGGAGCTTACTTTCCCACAGAGAGTGAAGCCCTTGCTGGTTGGTTAACTGCCCGTCGTAGTTCTCCGTGGTGTGCAGCGGTACAAAAGCATCCCCAATGTAGTGGCCCAAGTCGGCGGAAAGGTTGATAATGGCTACTGTGTCGCGCTTCTTGAAGGCTTCGGTTAGCTTTTCCTTAATCTCTACCACCGTCCATGGCACGGTACCGTACTTGTGCAGGGTATCGGCGGTGTACTTGGCCGTGGCCTTCTCCCAGGCTTTGGGCATGGCGCCGAAGGGGTCCTCACCGAAGTGGTCCATGTCGATGAAATGCTTGCTTGCCTCGCTTGGGTCCTGGTCGCGGCGCTCATCGGGGGCAGTACTGAGCTTCACTAGCTCGCCCATGTGCCGGTAATAGAAGCCCCGCATGGAAGAGGGTAGGGCGTATACGGCTAGCTGGGCGATAGTACGGTGAGCAAAAAAGCCCCAGCCCGGCGACAGTAGCGGGCATAGCAGCACAATGAAAAGCGTGAGAAACAGTTTTTTCATAGCAACAAGAGAAATCCGCAGACCGCGGGTCCGTAAAGTTCGGAAATTGTTGCGTATCAAGTACCAAATCCGGTTTAACACTTGCGGTACTGCTGTACTATTCCAAGTAGGCTAGATGGCCAGCAAGTGGAGGAGGAGCGCTTGCTTATAGATGTGTACTAGGTGTAGCCCGCCAGTGCTTGGCTGAGCGCGTAGCTTAAAAGCAAATAGGCTACTTTGCCTGCTCTCACCTTCTTCTGCTGAAAAGACGTGCCCAGCATTTCCCGCAAGAAACTCAACTACACCATTCAGCCGCCCCTGCGCGAGTACCTGCACCGCTACGACCGAGAAATCGTGCTACCTGTGTCGTACCGCGACTTGCTGCACATCAGCGGCGCTTTTCCGCTGACTGACCGGCAGGGGCGCGATACGCTATGGGAAACTGTGTTTTACGAGCCCCAAACGCTACGTGAACTCAGCCAGGGACTTGCTGAAGTATATGCTCTGCTAAAAACGGCCGGCGACTTATCATTCACAGAGCACCTACTAGCCGACCGCATTGACTACTGCCGTTTCGGAAATAGTAATCCGTTTCGGGTGCGCATTGTCAATCAGCTGAACGACAACTACGACTACTTTTATATCAAGCAGGCCGATGCGTCTCGGGTGTATGGGTTAGAGCTAGAGCACCTGCTCTCTCCCAACCGCCTGAGCTACTTGGTGAGTGGTGATACGCTGGTGGAAGAGCACATAGCCGGCGTGCCCGGCGACGATTTTATTCGGACCCGGTTGCCCAAGCTGCAATTCAACCAAGTACGCTTGGCCAAGGAGTTTGTGAAGTTTAACGAGCGGTGCTTTGCTCGCCTACTTGGGGATATGCGCTCCTACAACTACGTAGTAGACATCACGCCCGACTTTGAGGATGAGCAGTACCGCGTGCGAGCCATTGACTTCGACCAACAGAGTTACGAGGGCCGCAAGTCTATGTACTTGCCTCAGTACTTCAAGGACAACCGCCCGGTAGTGGATTTGTGCAGCCGTTTCCTCAAGCCCGAGAGTATTCGGCAGTACCAAACCGAGGAGCGGGTGCTCATGCTGCGCCGGGTGCGCTTGGAGCGCTACCGCCTCAAAGCCCTCATGGACTGCATGCGAAGAGATGACCTAGCCCCAACAGAAAAGCTGCAGCAGCTTCGTCTGGAGCTAAACCACCACCACGGCACCACTAAGTTCGACCACTGCCACACCATGGGCGATATGGTGCGCCTGAACTTGCAGTTGATGCTGAGCCCCTTGGATATCCGGCAGCGGTAGGACGCTGGCTTAAGCCGAAGCGGGCGCTACTTGGTGGCGGTCTAGCAACTCAGCTAATTTCTGGTAAATAAACTCCGTGGCCTGCTGGCGAATAGCGTCGCTGGAGCCATCAAACTGCTGCCGGTATTCGTGAGCGTGCTCCAGGAACAGAATCGTGACGAATACCGTGCCCACGGGCTTATCGGGCGTTTCTGATTGCCCCGGCCCGCACAAGCCCGTCACGGCCACGCATACATCGGCCTTAGGCAAGTTCTTGTGCAAGCCCAGTACCATCTCGTTGGTAGTTTGCTGGCTTTCAGCGGAGTAGGTATCGAGGGTAGCTGGTTTAACCCCCAGTAGCTGCTGCTTGGCATCGGTATGGTACGTAACGACGGAGCCGAGCAAGACTTCACTCACGCCTTCTGCCGGAGCTAGCTGGGCTGCTGCTAGGCCGCAGGTGCAGCTCTCGGCCAGGGCTAGCGTGAGCTTGTGCTTGATAAAGTCTTTGATGAGAGCAGTAGGGGCAACCTTTTTCATAGCGAGGGATAAACAGCGAAGTCCCAACAGTACGCGCGATGCAAGAGCATGGGTATAGCTCAGCTTACGAAGTAGTAGGGCTGATTTGTAGTATAAAGCAGATGATCAGCAGGTTATAAAGAATGAGTTGGGCTGCTAAGGCGAAAGTTTTCTGCAAATAGCCTTATTGTATTCGCTCTATTCTTGCCGGTATACTACTCCTTGCTTCATCACAAAGCGCACCTTCTGCATGGCTCCTATATCCTGTAGCGGGTCGCCCTCCACCGCCACTACGTCGGCGAGCTTGCCTGGCTCTAGCGTCCCCAGGGAAGAACTCTGCCCGAGTAGTTCGGCGGCGTGTACGGTGGCACTGCGCAGAGCTTGCAGCGGCGGCATGCCGGCTTCCACCATGTAGCGAAACTCCAGAGCATTCACTCCGTGCCGGAATACGGCGGCATCGGTACCAAACGCAATTTTTACTCCTGCTTTGTAAGCCCGCCCAAACGTTTCTTGGAGCTTGGGCCCGATGGCTAAGGCCTTGGGTGTCACCAGGGGCGGGTAGTAGTTTGGGATTTTGGCAGAGTCTGCCACCGATTTGCCGGCTGTGATAGTGGGCACGTACCAAGTGCCGTATTTCTTCATTAGCTTCATGGTCTCGTCGTCCATGAGGGTGCCGTGCTCAATGCTGGTCACACCCGCCCGAATGGCCCGTTTCATGCCTTCCGCTCCGTGCGCGTGGCAGGCTACTTTGAGGCCAAGGTCGCGGGCGGTTTCCACAATGGCCCTGATTTCCTCTTCCGTCATTTGGGCGCCGCTTCCATCCTTCGCCACGCTCAGAACCCCGCCCGTGCTGGCAATCTTAATGAGGTCGGCGCCACGTTTGTACTGTTCGCGCACAGCCTGCCGGCACTGGTCGGGGCCGTTGGCTACGCCTTCACTAGGGCCCGGAATGCCCATTAGGTCTTGGCGGTACCCATTGGTGGGGTCCATGTGGCCGCCGGTGCCCGAAATAGCCTTGCCTACGGTAAAGATGCGCGGCCCCACTACTTCGCCCCGGGCTACCGCATTGCGTAGGGCCAGGTTTACCCCCGAGCCACCCAAGTCGCGCACGGTGGTAAAGCCAGCCATGAGTGTCAGGCGCGCATGGCTAAGGGAGCCGAATGCCACATCGGCGGGATTCTGGGTAAACTCCTGCAAAAATTGGTCTTTGCTGGTTTCGCCTTCCAAGTGCACGTGGCAATCGATGAGGCCAGGCATCACCGTGCGGTTCTTCAGGTCAATAACCTTGTCATTCCCAGTGGTAGGGGCAGTGTAACCACGCTCCACGGCTACTACCCGGCCGTTTTCCACCACCAGGGTCATCTCCGGCTGCAGGCGGTCCTGGCGCATATCCAGCAGGCGCCCGCAGTGCATATAGGTTTTTTGCGCTAAGGCCGGCGTGGTTGTCAGCAGGGAGAAGCCTACCCACATGGCGGGGAGTAAGCACAGGCGGGTACAGGTAGCAAGCATATGTAGCAAGTGAAGAGGAAGTGATAGGGCGGAAGATACAACGGAAAAAAACGCTGCATGCAGCACAAAACCCCACCGAATACGTACCTTCCGGCCAGCGGCCCGGCGGCCGTTTGCGTACTCGTTATCTTTTCACTTCCTTCTCTTATGGCTACGCCCGAAGAATTCGAAGCCGCTGCCCAGCGTGCTCAACAGCTCCCTAGCAAACCTTCCAACACTGTGCTGCTCCAACTATATGCCTTGTATAAGCAAGCCTCCGAAGGCGACGTAACCGGCGACCGGCCGGGCGGTTTCGACTTCAAGGCCATTGCTAAGTACGACGCTTGGAGCGGCCTGCGCGGTAAGGCCCAGGATGAAGCCCGCCAAGAATACGTAGAGCTGGTGACTTCCCTGTTCCAAAACGCCTAGTTGGCACTAGCCCGCCACTACAAAGGCCCGCTTCCAGCAGTTGGAAGCGGGCCTTTATGCTATGTATTGAGCTGGCATCTAGCCTAGCGGCTGGGCTCCAGCATCGGGAGCAGCCGGGGGCGGGGTGGGCTTTGCCGGAGCGGCGGGCGTAGGCAGGTCGAACGCTACGGCGTTGTGCTCAAAGTGGCCTTTGTGGGAGCCGTCGCAGAAGGGCTTGTTAGACGAGAGGCCACAACGGCAGATGCTTACCCGCTCGCGGCCACCTAGGCCGTAGGGCTGGCCTTGGGCGTCCACAATTTCGAAATCTGTGCCCTCTACGCGAAGAGAGCCGTTGCTGAGAACAGTGAGCTTAGTAGCCATGAGATGCGGTGCTGGTAGAAGATATGATGGATGCAAAAGAAAGTAGGAAGCCCAGCCGGAAGTAGCATATAGCCAGGCTTACTTGAGCCAGAAGAATGCTGTACGACTGCTTAGGCGTGCAGCTCCTTACGTAGTACGTAATCATTCATCCAGTAGGGGCCAATGGGAATATCTTCCTCCCGGTGCTGCTGGAACCCCAGGTGCTCATAGAACGCCAGCGCCGGGTTGTGGCGGTTTACGTTCAGCTCTAAAGTATGGCCGCCAGCTTGGCGCACGGCTGCCTCCACGGCCCGCACCAGATGTTGCCCGAGGCCTTGCCCTTGGTGAGAGGGTAGCACATAAATCTTGTGCAGCTTGTAAAGGCCATTGGTAGGCTGGGCGGAGAAAGAGGCGTACCCACTGGCTTCATCCTCAGTGTAGAGGAGCAGGAAGGTGTGGCCCTGTTCCGTCATTTGCCGAGTGAGCGAAGCCGGCGTGTAAATCACCCGGTACATGTACTCAATTTGCTCCCGCGAAATGATGAACCGGTAGGTAGGTTCCCAGGTAGCTTCAGCTAACCCAATGATGGTGGGAATGTCCGCCAGCGTAGCGGGTTGGATGTGCAAAGAAGCGGCGGCAGAAGCTGACATAGCCTGCAAAAAACGGTATAATTTAACGTAAAACCGAACCCTAATCGGGCTTGGCTTCGTTTTTGGGCCGGATATTGCCTGTTCTGCTAGACGACAGCAACTGCGTTTGCCGTTGTACTTCATTCACCCACCCTTGCCACATGAAACATTTCCTGCTTTTACTTACTGCTGGCCTGTTTACTGCCTCTGCCGCCTTTGCGCAGCAAACTCCCCCTGCTTCCCGGCCCCGCACCACCACCACGAGCAAGACCACTACCACGAGCAAAACAACGGCCTCCGTGGAGCGCGACTTGCGTGACTTCAGTGACTGGGTAAACGCTAAGCTAGATCAAGCGGAAGTAAGTGTACGACGTGAGATGCCCCGTATTACCGCCGAGTACGACCGGCAGAGCAAGCGCCTTGACCAAGCCGTGGATAGCCTATCAGTAGAAGGGAAACGGGAATACGCCACGCAGAAAAAACGCTATGCCAACTGGTCGGCGCGTCAGGATAGCCTCAATAAAGCAGCCCGGCGCCCCGAAACAGTTCAGCAAAGCCAGCGCCGCCTGCTTGGTGAAGATGTCGTCATCAGCCGGGCGCGGGCCACGGAATTACCTGACCTCTACTTCCGGCTGGTAGAAACCATGCGTACCGAGCGCAAAAACTGGACGCAGACCGACTGGAGCGCTGCCAGCGCCGTATTAACCAACCTGAACGCCCGCTACGAACAGCTCCGCGACCAACTCCCACTGGAAGAGCGCCTGCGTATTCGGAGCCTACAGGGTGAGTTCCGGACTTTAGAGAAAGCGCGGGACGTAAAAGACGTCATGAACGAATAGGCAGGCTGGTAGTACTTCACTAGCTCTTGGTAGAAAAAAGCCCGCTGGTTTGCCGTTTAAGTGCGCAAAGCCAGCGGGCTTTTTCTGTCCGGCACGTTACAGCGGGATGGGCCCGTGCTGGGAGCGGTACTGTAGGCGCAGCCACTGCCACGCCGTGGGCACATCATGAAACAGCTGAATAGGAAGGTATTGCTTTACCCGCTCAAAAAACTGAATGCTAGCCAGCTGGTTGTGCATGTCGGGCGAGAAAACATAGGCTATGGCTCGTAAGCCCTCCCCGGTGGCATCAGGTAGCCACTCGTATTCCAGCCACGACATGGCTTCGCTCCAGTCGCCGGTGGCATGGCTTTTATCATTGAGCAGGAGTGGATAATGCAGAACACTTTCATACGTAAGATAGCCTTGGGCGCCAGTTATTACCTCGCGGCTAGTAAGATTGCCGTACCAGGTGGCATACATCAACTGATGGGTAGGGACCTGCTCCAGCTTTACTAATAGGCGGCCGTGCGAATCTAACAGCGTGCCTAGGGGCTGCAGGGGAATGGTATGCATTGGGAGGGGAGAAGTAGGTTATAGTAGTGCGTTGGTTGTAAGGAGTATATATATCTAATATAGGTATTTATATGCCACCACCTAGGGAAGCAGCATCGTTCCGGAGGAACCGTTACTTTTGCATCCCCCAATCCTTTTTCTCGTCTTCCGCGCTTCACTCATGCATATTGCAATCGTCGGCAACATTGGCGCCGGCAAGACCACGCTGGCCAACAAACTGGCGCATCATTTCAACTGGGAGGTGTTCCTGGAAGATGTCGATCATAATCCTTACCTCAAGGATTTCTATGACGACATGCCCCGCTGGGCGTTTCACTTGCAGGTATATTTCCTCAATAGCCGTTTTCGCCAAACCCAGCGCATCAAAGAGCTGCAGCAGGCAAGTAAAGGCGTCATTCAGGACCGCACTATTTACGAGGATGCCCACATCTTCGCGGCCAATCTGCACCAATCGAGTCTGATGGCGGAGCGGGATTACCTGAATTACCTGGGCTTATTTGAGTCCATGATTAGCATGGTAGAGCCCCCCGACCTGCTGCTTTATCTGCGGGCCGATCTGCCGAAGCTGGTGTCGCAGATAGAAAAGCGCAACCGCGACTATGAGAACAACATCAAGATTGAGTACCTGCGCAACCTCAACGAGCACTACGAGCACTGGATCAGCAACTACAAGCATGGTAAGCTGCTCATCGTTGATGTAAACAACCTTGACTATGTGCACAACCCCGAGGATTTGAGCGTTATCATCGAGAAAATCAACAGCACCTTGTTCGGGCTGTTCTAAGCAGCTTACATGTAGCGACCAGTAGGTAACTAACAAACTGCCCCTACCTCTCTCGAAAGCAAACGCCCCGCTGTGCACAGGCACAGCGGGGCGTTTGCGCATAGTAAGGCGTTGTGCTGTAGCGTTAGTCAGCGGCCATGGCTTCGTTGAGAAAGTGTACAAGTGGTAGTGCAGCTCGCCAAGCGGCCAAGACGTGGGTGGGAAAGTCGGGGCGCAACACTTCGGCGTCCGGTACAGGTTGCCACACAAAGAAGCTCTTGAGGCGGAGCCACTCCACATCGGGGTCAGCGCGGTCGTAGCCTTTGGGAGCTGTTTTGAGCGTTTGCGTCATGTCTAGGCCCGCGGGAAAGTAGCGCAACAGCTCTGACTCTTGGCGCATTGCGTGGAAGGCCTCGGGATTGTAGTGGATTTCCTGACGCACGCGGGCCAGTTGGGCGGGCTCGGGCAGCCAGCGCCCCGCTCCAATATAAGTTTCGCCGCCGGGCTGCACAGCCACGAAAAAACCAGCCCACGGACTGTGACGGCCGCCACGCTTGATGCCCGCTCCCATGTGGCGCTTATAGGGCTCGTCGCTCTGCTGAAAACGGTCGTTCTTATTGATGCGAAACATAACGTCTTGGGGCTTAATGCCCGTAAGGGCAGACTCTAGCTGCGTAGCTCCACGAAGCAGCTCTGCCACAAAGCCCGTGTACTCAGCCCGGGCGCGCTGGTAGTCGGCTCGGTGGGCATCCATCCAGGCTTTGTTGTTGTTGGCGGCCAGGTCCCGCAGAAAGGGCAATACGAAGTCTAGTGGCATAGCAAAAGGAAAAAGCGCCGATAACAGCACGGTCCAAATAGCACCGCCCCGCACCGGGGTAACGGTACGGGGCGGATAGCAGGCGGGTTCTGAGTGTAAAAGCTAGTGTTGGCCTAGGGCTTGTGCATTACCAATGGGGGTGCGGTCATTTAAAGCCCAGCTAAACGATTGGTATTCAATGGTAGCTGTGGGTTGAATAGGGGTGCGGGCATAGCGGTTCAGGAAAGCAATGAGGGCTGTTTCCGTACCGAACTCTGCCGAGTAAGCATCAAATAACCCCGACACCTGTACTTGCCCCGAGGCAAGCTGATTGAAGGTCGGGTCGTTGATAAAGCGCCGCGCCTGAGCGTCCAGCTGCTGATTGATGCGGGTGCCGTCGTAGGCTTCTGCTAAGGGCGCCGGGGCCGATGCGGCCGTGTAAAGCAAGCCAAAATGCACGCGCGGGTCGTGAAATTGTGCCGTAAGCATCTGGCGCTCAATCTGGTTGAGCGAGTAGGACTGGCCGCCTACTTCTACTACTGGTGCGTCCCAGGGCGACTTTTGGCCGCCTACTGTCTTCACCCGGATGTCGTTGATGCTGCTAATAGGGTAGTACTGCAATACCAAATAGGTAGCAGCAGCATTGTAGGTATTCAGCCAAAACGCCTTCGTGTCGTTGGAAGACCAAGCCGGATTACGCGGATTCACTTTACGCAGACTCAGCAGATAATCCAAAAGTTTATCCTCTTCTTCAAGCATGCCTTGGTAGTCTACGTGACCATCAAGGGTGGAATGTTGCATGAGCAAGGCGTTCCACGGCTCGTGTAATAGTTCCAATGCATTGTTATCGTCGGCTTGGGCGGCAAAGCAAGGGAGCATGAACAGGAATAGTCCTCCCAAGAAGCGGTACAGTAGGCGTGATACGGTAGGCATGCAGTAGATGAGGGCAAACAAGGACAGAAGCAGGCACTTTTACAGGCATATGTAAAAAGCACAAGCTGGGCAGAGTGTTCCTGACCAATGAAGCAAGGTGGTCAGGAATGGATTATCTGATGAATCAGTATTACAAAAGTATAATGAACATTCTATGTTTACAAATGGCAATTGTAATTTGCAGCTATAGTATTGCAATATGTGTAGTGACATTAGTTTGATTAGCAAAATCAAACGCCCTTGCGGGGTGCTAGCAAGCCTTTTCGTTGGGCTAACCCATACACAAGCGGTTATAGTCTCTGATATAATTTTTAACAAAAACGTAAAGAGTACAGTAACTGTCTCTAGAGGGAGTTGTTGATTAATTGCACTTAGCTGGTGTTTTGGTTGTAAGTGAACAGGGGTTTATACTGTGTATAATGCTCGAAAAATCCGATATTTGATGTTGCTTAGCTGCCAGTAGGCTATTGAGTATTTACCTTACGCCCAGTAGTATGGATTCCGTTTCAGCCCTTTCTCCCGCTTTGCCTGCTACCCTGGCAGAAGCACATGCTGAAATTCAGTTGCTCCGTGAAAAGCTAGCCGAGCAACGCATGCTAGCGCGCATACCGGCGCAAAATCCGCATCCCATCTATCGGCTTGGGCCTAATCAGCAGCGGTTATATGCTAATCCTGCCGCCGACCGCCTAGCCGCAGGATTGACGGAAGAAGAGCTGGAGCAGGCGCGTGAGCAAGCCTTCGGGTGGGCCATGGATGCGCTACTAAATGGCCAAGATGCCCGGCATGAACTGCGCATCGGAGCCCGTCAGTTTCAGGCTTGCATTGTGCCCTTCCCCGAGGAGGAATACGTAAACTTGTACTTGGTAGAAGAAACTGAGCGAGTAAAAGCCCAACAACTGCGCGCTGCTCAGCAAGAGTTTACTCAGCAGGTGCTGGATACCGTTCCTATCCTGGTGTACGTGCGCGACGCCGAGGGTAAATTCATATTCGAGAACAAAGCAACAAGTGAGCTAGGCGAGCAATTGGCCGCAGCTTCGCTGATATCCACAAATGTGCGGGCCGCTCAGCGCCAGCAACAGGAGCATTACAAAGCCAGCGACGCCCAGGTGCTCTTGACGGGTAAGGAGCTTATTGTAGAAGATCCATTAACGCTGCCCTCCGGCGAGCAGCGTTGGCTGCACACTATCAAGCGGCCGCTGCAATGGAGTGATGGCAACGTACATGTGCTGGGCGTAAGCACCGACGTAACTGAGCTGAAGCAGGCCACGGAAGCTGCCCGCGCTGCGGCCCGGGCGCAAGAAAACTTCTTGGCCAACATGAGCCATGAAATCCGCACGCCTTTGAACGGCGTGCTCGGCATGGCGGCACAGCTCAGCAAAACTCAGCTCGATGTACGCCAACAAGAGCTGCTTACTATCATTCGCTCGTCCGGTCAGCACCTGTTGGGGGTTATCAATGATGTGCTGGACATGGCCAAGATCAGCTCGGGCAAGCTGGAATTTGCCCAGGAGGCCTTTAACCTTTGCGATTCTATGGGCCAAGCAGTGCAGCCGCTTGCCCTACAGGCCCAGGAAAAAGGCATCAACTTCGAAGGTACCCCGCTTCGTAATTCCTGCCCGTACCCCTGGGTTATTGGAGATGCCCATCGGCTCAACCAAATTCTGATTAATCTGGTTAGCAACGCCATCAAGTTTACCCCAGTTGGGGGACGTATCAGCGTAGGAGGCTACCTGCTAGCCGAAACCTCGGACTATATTGAGGTAGAATTCCGGGTTACGGATACTGGGGTTGGCATTGCGTCAGATAAGCTGACGCGCATTTTCGAGAACTTCACCCAAGCCTACGCGGATACAGCCCGGCACTTTGGCGGCTCTGGTTTGGGCCTGAGTATAAGCCGCGCCCTTGTGGAACAGATGGGTGGCACGCTACAAGTAGAAAGCCAACTGGGTAAGGGCAGCACCTTTACTTTCCAGTTGATGCTACCCCGCTCTACTCCCTCGGCGCCGGTAGCCTTTGCTCCTAGCTACGACACGGGCGCCCTGCGCGGCAAGCGCGTACTACTAGTAGAGGACAATGAAATTAACCGTTTGCTGGCCGGCTTGCTCCTTGAAGAATGGGGCGTGACAATGGACGAAGTGGAAGATGGCCCCACGGGCATCGAGCAGCTCCAACAGGCCGCCTACGACGCCGTGCTGATGGACATACAAATGCCCGGTATGAGTGGCTTGGAGGCAACGGCCGCTATTCGCCAGCTTCCCAACCCGCATCATGCGCGAATACCTATTGTGGCGCTTACTGCCAACGCTTTCGCCAATGACGCGGAGCAGTACCTAGCTGCTGGAATGAATGCATGCGTGGCCAAACCCTTTGATGAGGCTCTGCTCTTCAACACCCTGGCAAACTTATTTGGCCACTAAGCTCCGAGTAGGGAAAGCCAACAAGAAACAACGCCCGCGTACTTGCTGCCAAGCACTGCTGCATTATTAGCAGTGCTTGGCAGCAAGTACGCGGGCGTTGCAGTAGTTAGACGCCGGCGTACTCGCTAGCAACGGCTGATTTATAGCTAGTGACAGTCAAGGTATCCCCGACGCGGATGGTACCGGAGGTAGGGCCCGTCACGTTTTGCCCAAACATGACTTTCCCTCTTTGGGTGCGGTAGGAGGCCAAGGTGCGCAAGGGTTCCGCAGCAGGATGCTTAGTGGCCGTGCGTTGATCAATAGTTGTGAGAACACAGCGCCCGCAGGCGCGCACAGCTCGGAAGGCTACGTCGCCGATGTAAAATTCCTGCCAGCTATCCTCAGCGAAAGCCTCACCGCCGGCAAATACTAGGTTGGGCCGGAACCGGTCCATTCCCACAGGCTCAGCCAGACGGGCGTTCAGATCCGTCAACGATTTCTGTCCAATGAGCAGGTAGGGGTATTGATCCGCAAAGCTCACCAACTGTCCCTCGGGATTTAGCTCGGGCTCCACATCGCGCCGCACCATATCCGACATGTAAACGAGCTTACAGGGCTGGCCTAATGCTTCGGAAAGCCACTCGTCGCATTCCGGACGCGCGCGTGAGGCAAAGACCATGTCGTCCCAAATAGTCACGAACAGTGTTTTATCCGGTGTAGCCGCGAAGGGCACAAAGAGCGGTAGCAGATCGGGCCGCGCTTGGTGCCGAAGCAAAAAGCCGTTGTAGGCGGGCTCTACCTTCAAGTGAACCATGGCGGCTGTTTGCCGTTGGGTCATGAACTGGTTGCGCTCATTCACAATCAGCCAGCGCCGGTCGTGACAAAGACCGCGGGCTCCTACTGCCGCTTCGGTAAGCCGGATGCCGCCGAGTGATTTAACCGGATAAATGTACAGGTCGGTGAGGACGAGGGGAGAAGCAATAGACATACCCCAAAGGTAGGGGGTCTTCCTGTTTTATGCGCGCCAATTAATGCAGGGGACGCTTTTTGATCATACCTCCCTTCGTGTCCTTTACCGAGTGCATCACCATGAAGGCTTGGCGGTCGATGAGTTCGACCTCTGTCTTCAGCTGGCTGATTTCCAGACGGGTAATTACGGTAAACACGATGTCGATGGGGTTGGGCTGCTGGCCGTGCGTACCAAAACCGCGCTTACCATTGTACACCGTAGCACCACGGCCGAGCTTTTCCGTAATCATGCGCCGAATAGCGTCGGAGCGCCCCGATACGATAGTTACCCCCGTGTACTCTTCCAAACCATCAATAACGAAGTCGATGGTTTTGGCTGCCGAGAGATACGCCAGAATGGAATACAAGGCAGTTTCAATGGATAGCACCCAGGCGGCTACGCCAAAAATGAGAATATTAAATACCAGAATGATATCACCCACGCTGGCGCTGGACTTTTTACTGAGGTAGATGGCCATTATTTCGGTGCCATCGAGTACACCGCCGCCGCGCATGGCTAGGCCAATACCAGCGCCCAGGAAGAAGCCGCCAAATACGGAAATCAGCAGTTTGTCGGACGTGACAATGGGGAAAGGGACGGTAGCCAGCACAATAGCCAGCCCAACGATGCCTAGCAGAGTACGAATAGCAACACTGGGGTCAAGCTGCCGCCACGCCATCAGCACGAAGGGCAAGTTGAGCACTACAATAAGAACCGGGAGCGGCAAGTGAAAAATGCGCGTAACCAACAGGGAAACACCAGTTACGCCGCCATCCAAGAATCCGCTGGGTAGTAAAAAGCTTTCGAGCCCGAACCCGGCCGAAAAGACGCCCACCACCATCAACAGCGTATTGGTAATCTGCCGTCTCAGCCAGTTTGGATCGGCGTTTGTCTCGTCATCGCCACCGGGCTGCGGAGGACGTGGGGGAAGGGAAGTAGGGGTATTAGACTTTCGTAACTTATTGAGAAACATGAGTTGGGGAATGAGCATAGGCAGCAAGTAAAGTCATGGTTTAATCTATATCCTGTACGACCCCGGAGCTGTAATGTTAATACTAGACAAGTGTATTGGCAGAGGATTGCGCCGGTTGGCGCGGATTTTGGTCCGAAATAGTCAGCGAATATTGTTCTGGTTTCTAGGAAAGCGTATCCGCTGTTTAGAAGATGCCCTCCGTTAGTTTTCCACTATCTCGTCCGCCGCGCCGATTAACCCAGTACGCTTTTCTGAGAGGCTGTCGGGGGCGCGCTCAGTTTGCTGCCACTGTGCTTCCCGTGGCTGGTATGTTGGCTGCATACCCCGTGCTAGCCTCGGGCGAAATCATGCAGCTCGTACTAGCCGCTGGGCTCATCGTCATCTGCACCACCGTGCTGGCCTTACTTGCTGTGCCTCGTTTTCACGATGTGGGCCTGAGTGGGTGGTATACCCTGTTGCTGTTGATACCCGGCCTGAACATCCTGGTATTAGGGGCCTTACTTATCTGGCCGGGGCGCCCGTCAGGAAGGTGGCAGCAGGAAGTGAAAAAAGTGGCCTACCCATTGCACAGCACCCAGCAAGTGCAGTCAGCAACCTAACGAAAGACTACGCAGTAGCTGCACAGTAAAGCTGTAAACCAACTCAGGCCCGCATATGTAACCTATGATAGGTAACACATGCGGGCCTGAACTGAATATTGGGCTAAGATGGTTTACTGCGCTACCTGCTGGCGGGCTAGCTCCACGGCGCGGTACAGATTTACTACCCCGCCAGCCTCCGACAACTCCCGAAAATCAACGGTCTTGTTGGTGCCAGGCTGCTGCACTTGGGTATGTACTGGCGTAGCCGACGCCATAATGATGGACTTGAGCTGGGTGGCCGTTAGGGTAGGGAAATAGGACTTGAGCACTGCCGCAATACCCGATACCACCGGGGCAGCCATACTGGTGCCGCTCTTGTTGCCGTACTGGCTGCCGGGAAGGGTAGAGTAGATCTGGTTGCCGGGCGCAAATACGTCCACCGCATGGCGGCCGAAGTTGGAGAAGTCGGCGGCTAGGCCTGCGTCATTGGCGCGGGAAGATGCCCCCACCGTTAGCATGTTCGGAATGCGCTGCCCGTTCTGGAAGACTGGTGCGGGGTACTGCATGGTCTGATCGAGGTTCTTGCTCTCATTGCCAGCAGAATGAACGAGTAGCACTCCCTTAGAGCCGGCGTATCGGATAGCCTCTTCTACCGCTGGGCGCTGAGGCGAGTAGTACTTGCCAAAGCTCATATTGATAATGCTGGCCCCGTTGTCTACGGCATAGCGAATGGCATTGGCCACGTCCTTGTCCCGCTCGTCGCCGTTGGGCACGGCGCGCACAGCCATGAGCTGCACGTTGTTGCTCAGGCCCATGATACCAACAGTATTGGTGCGGTCGGCCCCAATAATGCCGGCTACGTGGGTGCCGTGGCTGGGGTCGGGTCCGTACAGGTCGGCGTTGCCATACCGGCGCTCCTTCACATCATCTGGATGATCTTGCACAACAGTGCGCGGATCAAATTTCAGATTCAACGAGTAGTCGAGCTGGTTTTTGGTGTCCGT
Source organism: Hymenobacter mucosus (assembly GCF_900188255.1). Taxonomy (GTDB): domain Bacteria; phylum Bacteroidota; class Bacteroidia; order Cytophagales; family Hymenobacteraceae; genus Hymenobacter; species Hymenobacter mucosus. Next base: position 428,619 of record NZ_FZNS01000005.1, read on the forward strand.
CACGGCTTCTTTGATTTCGGCTAGTACCGCATCAAGGGAAGGGTAGCCTGCCTCACGCAGGTTTTCGTAGAGCCCAGCCGTGACGCGCAGCAAGTTGGGGTCTTGCGTGGGTGGGTGGTGGAGCGTGGCCGTGTCGAGTTGAGTAACGTTCAGCGCCTGCTTGAGCATGGAAATGCCTTGGGCATTCTCGTCGTAGGCTTTCTGCATGTCGGCCAGGCGCTGCGTGTTCTCCTTTAACTTTTCGTCGTAGCTCTTTTTCACCTTCACGTAGAGGTCGTAGTCGGCACGCTGGGCTGCGGGTACGCTGGTGCGCGCTTTGCCTTGGAAGCGGGGTTGCAGCTTAGCTAGCACGCGGGTGTCCTCGTACGTGTCAATGTCCACGTTGCGGCCGTCGGGTCCGCCCAGAAAGCTCCAGCCGTGCACGTCGTCCACGTAGCCGTTCTGGTCATCGTCGCGCTTGTTGCCGCTAGTTTCCTTAGTGTTTTTCCACAGCAAGCGCTTCAAATCCACGTGGGCGGTGTCAATGCCGGCGTCAATGATAGCCACGGTTACCAGCGTAGGTACCCGGTCTTTCAGAAGCTCCTGGTAAGCCCGGCGGGCACTCACACCCATTACGCCGTCTTGCTGAGGATCAAGTAGGTACCACTGCGGGTCGTTGGTGGGTGCTGAGGTAGGGGTTTGTGCTACGGCTAGTGTGGGCAGCAAAAACGCCAAACCCAACAGGTTCCGGCGAAAGGAAAGGGGAAAGGACATTGGGAGAAATAAGAGGCGAGGGGTAAAACGGCCTATACGAAGGCCGGAAGAGGAAAGGCTGATTCGAACAACGTAGATTCAAGGTGTTTGCTACAGACGCATATTTCAGGCCATAGACGCATTCAAATCGGATTCTAAGGGGAAACCCTGTATAAGCTGATGAGTTAGGCTAGGTTAGCCAGCGTAGGGCATCAAGACAGTGCTACATTAGCTTTACCGCTTGGTCTCGATAGCCACGAGAGCTAAACAAATGCCGCCGCCGCTGTTTATGCTGCAGTGGCGCCGGGAGTATGCCCTGGGTAAGCCACCCTCTCCTGACAAGAGGGGCTGCAACCTGCCGCCACGGCCTGTATCTTTACCGCTCTGCTACCTTCCTGACTGAACCGAATGCGCCTACGTTCCATTGTTGCGGGGGCTTTGCTGGCCCTGCCGCTGTTGCCGGCTGCTGCCCAAGCGCCCAAAACGTATTCTTCCTCCGAAATGCTATTAGGGCTCAAAAAGCTCAATGTGTTGGGCTCGGTGCTCTACATGGCAGCTCACCCCGACGACGAAAATACGCGCCTCATTGCTTACATGGCCAACGGCCGCCTGCTAGAAACGGGTTACCTCAGCTGCACCCGCGGCGACGGGGGCCAGAACCTCATCGGTCCGGAGCTGCGCGAGCAGCTCGGCGTTATCCGGACCCAGGAGCTGCTGGCTGCCCGCCGTATTGATGGAGGTCGGCAGTTTTTTACTCGCGCCAATGATTTTGGCTTCTCTAAAACGTCCGACGAAACCTTTACCATCTGGGACAAAGAGCAGGTATTGGCCGATATGGTGTGGGTGATCCGGCAGCGGCGGCCCGACGTGCTCATCACCCGCTTTCCACCCGACCCCCGCGCCGGTCACGGCCACCACCAGGCCAGCGCCATTCTGGCCGCCGAAGCCTTTGATGCTGCCGGTGACCCCAAGCGCTTTCCCGAGCAGTTGAAGTATGTGCAGCCCTGGCAGCCTAAGCGCCTGCTCTGGAATACTGGGAGCTTCTTCGTGAAGCCGGGCGAAAACATGGATGGCTACCTGAAAGTAGATGCCGGCGGCTACAACCCACTACTGGGGCAGAGCTACGGCGAAATGGCCGCCCGCAGCCGCTCCCAGCACAAAAGCCAGGGCTTCGGCTCCGCTGCTACCCGTGGTGAGGCGCTAGAGTATCTGCAATACGTGAAAGGAGACAAGCCTAAGTCCGACCCCTTCGAGGGCGTTGATATGACTTGGAACCGGGTGCCCGGCGGGGCGGCCGTGGGCAAGCTCGTAGACGAGGTGATTCGGAAGTACGACCCGGCAAATCCTTCGGCAAGTGTAGCAGGGCTGCTAAAGGTAAGAGCAGGAATTGTGAAGCTTGACCAACAAGCCAAGGTGTTGGGAGGGTCAGTAAGCTCTAAAAAACCAGACTATCACTGGCTCAAAAGCAAGCAGGAACAGATAGAAGAACTGATTCGGGCTAGTTTAGGCCTCTACCTTGAAGCTACTATCTCGGAGCCCACGGTTGCTCCCGGTCAGGCAGTAGCCGTACGCCTCGATGTGCTCAGCCGCTCAGTCGTACCTATAACTGTGCGTGGCGCAGGCGCCCTAGGCTTCGGCCGCGACACTACGGTGAATGCTACGCTGAGCGCTGAGAAGGTGCTCTCCCTGCGGTTGCCCATCCGATTTGCGTCCCAGCTTTCAACTTCACAACCCTATTGGCTTCGCGAAGCAGGTACGGTAGGAATGTACCGTGTGCCAACTGAATTGCTGCTTGCGGCGGGAGGAGAGCGGAAAGCAACACAACTACCTGGTGTGGCTGCAGCGCCTTCTGAGCATGTACCAACTGGGGGAGGAGGTGCAACAACACAGGAGAGCAACGCTATGCTGCTGGTCAATCAGCAGAACCTCATTGGGTTGCCTGAGAACCCAGCGGCTGCCTACATAGGACTACAGATAAATGTATTGGGAAGTCCGTTGTTCTATAGTGTGCCGGTCCAATACAAAAGCACCGACCCGGTAGAAGGGGAGAAATACCGCCCACTGGCCGTGGTGCCACCTGTGGCAGTAAATATTGGCGGGCGCGCCTACGTCTTCGCCGACAACCAACCCAAAATCGTTCCGGTAACACTGCGGGCTGGTAAGGCCGGGGTGAAAGGAGCAGTGACCCTTACGTTGCCCAACGGCTGGAAGTCGGAGCCGGCGAGCTTCAACTTCGACCTCGCCAGTAAAGACGCCGAGCAAACTGTGCAGTTCCGGGTGCAGCCCGGCGCGGGCGCCGCGGAGGGCAAAACGGAGTTGCGCGCCGTAGCCACTGTGGATGGACAGCAATACTCGCGCGGCTACCAGGCCATCGAGTACAACCATATCCCAACTCAGGTGCTTTTTCCCGAAGCTATAGCTCCGCTGGTGAAGCTAGACCTTAAGCGCAAGGGCCAGGAAATTGGCTACCTCATGGGGGCCGGCGACGAGGTGCCCGACGCCTTGCGCCAGATTGGTTACAACGTGACCTTACTGAAGCCCGAAGACATCACCGACCAGAACCTGCGTCGCTTTGATGCTGTGGTGCTGGGCATACGCGCCTACAACACCCTCGACCGACTCAAAACTCTGCAGCCAACGCTGTTGAAGTATGTAGAGAACGGTGGCAATATGGTGGTACAGTACGTGGTGAACCGCGGCACCGTCATCCCCCAAATTGGCCCTTACCCACTTACCCTGTCTTCCGACCGCGTGACGGTAGAAAATGCAGCCGTCACGTTCTTGAAGCCCCAGCAGCCCCTGCTGAATACGCCTAACAAGATAACTGCCAAGGATTTTGAGGGTTGGGTGCAGGAACAGGGCCTGTACTACCCGTCGCAATGGGACCCGAAGTACCAGACAGTGCTTAGCTCCCACGACCCCAACGAATCGGCTAAGGAAAGTGCCATCCTGGTGGCCGACTACGGCAAGGGCCACTACATTTATACCGGTCTTAGCTTGTTTCGGGAACTGCCTGCTGGCGTGCCCGGTGCCTACCGCCTGCTTACCAACATGGTATCGTTGGGTAAGTAAGCCAGCGGCCGATAGTTAAGCCATAGTCACTACGTGCGGCAGGGCTGCCTTTTGCTGCCGCACGTAGTGGTGTATCATCGAGTAGCCTCATGCCTTTGTTGCAGGAATGAGGTGTTGTTTGTTGCTCTACGTACTGCCTCATGCCCACCCACCCTGAAACCGATGATCAACCGCCGCTGCTTCCCTCGTGGCGGGCGTGGTACTGGCTGGTGCTAGGCGCCTTGACGGCTGAAATTGGCTTTTTTGTGTACCTGACGCGGCTATTCGCATGAGCACACTCGATTGGCTGGTGCTGGGTAGCACGTTGGCACTCATCATTGGCTACGGTACTTGGCGTACTCGTCGCGAAGGGCAGTCGTTGGACGGGTACCTGCTGGGGCAGCGGCAAGCGTGGTGGGGCATTGGGCTCAGCATCATGGCTACCCAGGCCTCGGCCGTTACGTTTCTTAGCGTGCCCGGCCAAGCCTACGCCGATGGCATGCGCTTTATACAGTTCTACTTTGGGTTGCCGGTAGCCATGGTGCTCATTGCGGTGGTAGCCGTGCCCATTTACCACCGCCTGAAAGTATATACTGCGTACGAGTACCTGGAAGGCCGATTCGACCGGCGCACGCGCACGTTCACGGCCCTCCTGTTTCTGGTGCAGCGGGGCCTCAGCAATGGTCTTTCGCTCTACGCACCCGCCTTGGTGCTATCGGCTATTCTGGGCTGGAATATTACCCTGACGGTGTGGCTAATGGGCGGGCTGATGATTGCCTACACCGTATCGGGTGGCACGCGGGCCGTCACGGTAACCCAACACGGCCAGATGGCCGTCATTTTTGCGGGCATGTTGGCTGCTGGCTACTTGCTGGTGCACTACCTCCCAGCCGGCGTAGGCTTCACGGAAGCTATGCAGCTAGCCGGTCATCAGGGCAAGCTCAACTTGGTTGATTTTCATTTCGACCCCAAAGACCGCTACAACTTCTGGTCGGGGATGACGGGCGGCTTGTTTTTGGCCTTATCGTACTTCGGCACCGACCAAAGCCAAGTGCAGCGCTACCTAGCGGGGCGCAGCATCACGGAAAGCCGCTTGGGCTTGCTGATGAACGGATTACTCAAGATTCCTATGCAGTTTGGTATTCTGCTAATTGGGGTGCTGCTGTTCGTATTTTATCAGTTCAATGCCCCACCTGTTTCCTTCGACCAAGCCCTTTTGAATCAGGTGCGTAGTAGCCGGGTAGGGGCGACTATTCTGCAGGATGCCCAGGAAAACCACGATGCCTTATTTGCCGCCAAGCGTGCCGCTACCTTGGATATGGTAACCGCTCTGCGTTCGAGTGACCCTGGCTTGGTTGCCGCAGCTCAAACGCATACCCAAGCTGTAGATGCTGCCTTGGCTGGGCAGCGAGCGGCCGTTTGGGAAGCTCTTAAACGCGTTACTGCCACCAAGGAAGGCCCAGCTACCGACTACATCTTTCTCACCTTCGTGCTCAAGTACCTGCCGCGGGGCGTGGTAGGCTTGCTCATTGCCGTAGTACTATCCGCCGCTATGGGCTCGGCGGCGGCTGGGCTTAACTCTCTGGCTTCTACGTCGGTCATTGATATGTACCAGCCCACCCGCCCCGGCCGCTCCGATGCGGAGTACGTGCGCGTCTCGCGGTGGGCCGCCGTGGGGTGGGGCGTGCTGGGTATTGGCTTTGCTACCTTTGCCGCCCGCCTCGAAAACCTCATTCAGGCCGTCAATATTCTGGGTTCTCTCTTCTACGGACCTATTCTGGGTATTTTTGTGGTGGCGTTCTTCCTGAAAAACGTGGGTGGCCGCGCCGTGTTTTGGTCCGCGGTAGTGGCGCAGGCCCTAGTGCTACTCCTGTTTTGGCGCACCGATATTGCTTACCTCTGGTACAACATCATTGGGTGTGTGCTGGTGGTAGTAGGCAGCGTGCTAGGAAAAGCTGACCAGCCAGCCGCAGCCTAAACGTAGCGTGGCATCTACCGCCCGCCGCAATGCAAACGCGCCCGATTCCAACTGGAATCGGGCGCGTTTGGTAGCTAGGAAGCCAGAAGGCTACTTCTTCTTGCTGGCGTTGTTAGCGCTTACGATCAGCATCTCGTTCATTTTCACGTAGTCGGTGTTTTTGGCTTCTGTTGCCAGCTTCTTTGACTGCTCGGCGGCGGTTACGGCACCCTTGTAATCCTTCATCTTCATGCGGATTTTGGCTTCCGTGTGGAGGTTCCAGAACTTAGGGTCAGTGGCGTTGGCCTTTTGCATCCAGGTCAGGGCTTGCTTCAGGTCCTTATCGTTATCGAAGTAGTACACGGCGGCGGCGGCCAAGTCACCATTGGAAGGGCTAGCACTCTTGGTCACCTTCTCATCAATCTGCGCCATCACCTTCGACTCCACGTCCGTCATAATGCGGAACTTGGCGCTGGTGGTTTCCCACTGCATATCCACAGTGGCAGTAGCGGGCGTGAGGTCGGTGAAGTTGATGGTGAAGGTTTCTACCTTGGTTGGCAACTTGCTGGGCTTCACAGTGAAGCTGGCCACGTTTTCGTCGTCTTTGAAGCTGGCTACGTCGGCACCGGCTTTGGTGCTTTTGTTGAGTACTACCGTCCAGGAGGCCTTGCCCGGAATGGTATAGATGCCGTACTCGCCCGCGGGTACTTTCTTGCCTTCGATGGTTACATCATCCGAAAACTTAATGCTGGTAGTGGCATTGGCACCCGTGCGCCAGCGCTGCCCAAAAGGTACCACTGCGGCAGTAGTGCCCTCGCCGAAGCCTACGCGGCCCCGGAGGCTAGGACGTGAATACGTGATAGTAACATCCGTAAGGCCTACGCGCTGCTGTATGGTGCTCTTGGGAGAGGCCTGAGGAGTAGCAATTTGAGCGTGGGCACTGCTGGCGAAAAGCAAACCGCTCACGAGCAGCGTAGCGCCCAAAGAACGGAAAGAAGATGTCCGGGAAGTGGTGGTCATCATGAGGCAAATACGATGGAAAAGGGTGAATTGCGGTAGTAAAAATAGGTAAATCCTCACACTAGAGTGGTAAGCAAGGGGCAGTGAGAAAAGCTGTGAGCCGCTTACCCACTACACTCGGTGCTGCGCAATGTGGTGCTGGGTGAGGAGTTGCGCCACCATAGCCGGGGTAGCCGGAGCCTGCAAGCAGCGCATGTTGAGGTAATAACAGGCCGTTTCGGTAGGATAGAGTAGGAGCCAGTCAGGCTGCACCCACACTGCCCGCCGAATTAGGCCCCACTTACCCGAAAATTGGCCCAATGTGTTGCGGCCGCTAATTTCGGTATCCGTGAGGGTAAAATCGGTAGGCTGGTGGGCAGCCGTGTTCCTCGCGTACCCCCGGCGTAGCTGGTAGCGCACTAGCCCAAAGCGCAACAGCGCGTATAGTACCGCTACCGCCAGAAGAATAAGGGAAGAAGATGAAGGGAACTGGCCGTTCTGGTACACCTCCAGCCCCACTTTCAGGGCTAGCAACCCTACCGCCGCACCCAGAATCCAGTGATTTAGGCGGGTGCGGGGCCGGGCGCGCCAGAGCCGAAAGTTCAGGGCTACGTAGTCGGCCTCCGAGATGCTCACGGCTGCCAGGTGTAGAGGGGATAAGGAAGATGCGGAAGGTACCATAGTCCCGCGAAAGTAGCTCAGGCTCCGGCAACTTCATGGAGACGCAACATGTTCAGCACGTCGGTGGGGGTACCCGGCTCAGATCAAGGTAGTAGCAGTGCTCTAAGGAAGTGTAGAACAGTAGCCAATTATCAATGCGCTGGATATGGTAAAGGCTGTTTCAAGGATAAAATTGCCAGCCCGGAGTCGAAAGTGGCTGGCCGGCGCGGATTCGGCCGGTCCGGTTAGTGAGGTTGCTGGCTTTGGTGAATTAATTGGTATTCGACAAAGAAGCGGGAGTAGCTAGAAGGTTAAGGCTGGATACGCGGGGATTATTTGAATTCAGTTAATAGAGAGAATCGATGGATTCCATGTTGTCCTAGTATACTGATCAACTGTTTTACTCGTGCACTAGATAGCCTTTCGTTCAAACGTAAAAAGCATTGAGGGCGAAAGGGCCCTAGGCCAGCAGCATGTATCCTGCCCGCCTCAATATTGGCGGCATCTAAGTACTTCTGTGTAATCCGGAAAACCAATCTGAATCTGTGCCTTATGTTAGCTCAAACTGTAGCTTTAGCAGGTTGGCGTAGAGGCCGTTTTCATCGTTGCTAAGTTGCTCGTGGGTGCCTTGCTCCGCAATGCGGCCACCCTCAATAACCAGAATTTTATCCACCTTCCGGATGGTGCTGAGGCGGTGGGCAATGATGATGCTGGTGCGGTTCTGCATAAGCTCGTCCATGGCCTGCTGCACCAGTTTCTCGCTCTCTGAGTCGAGGGCAGAGGTGGCTTCGTCGAGCAGCAGGATGGCCGGGTTTTTCAGGATGGCCCGCGCAATGGCAATGCGCTGGCGCTGCCCGCCCGAGAGTTTAATGCCCCGCTCGCCCACCATCGTGTCTAGCCCCTCAGGGAAGGATTGGATAAATTGCCAGGCGTTGGCCCGGCGGGCAGCATCAACAATATCAGCCTCCGGAGCGTCGGGGCGGCCGTAGAGGATGTTCTCGCGGATGGTGCCGCCGAACAACATAGTTTCCTGGGGCACAATGCCGATGTGCTGACGCAGCTCCGTCAGGTCTAGGGTATTAATGTCGCGGCCATCAACGCTGATGGTGCCGCCACTGAGCTCGTAGATGTGCATCAACAGCTGCACAATGGTACTTTTACCGGCCCCCGAGGGCCCCACCAGAGCTACCTTCTCGCCCGCTTCAATACGGAAGCTAATATCCTTGAGCACCGTAAGGTCCGGCCGGGTGGGGTAGCGGAACTGCACATTCTCGTAGCGGATGTCGCCGTACACCTGTAGGGGAGTTGCACCAGCCGGCCGGGGCTGATGCACTGGTTCCGATTCCTCGTCCAGGATTTCGAGAATGCGCTCCGAAGCGCCGAGGCTGCTCTGAATCTTGCCGTACATCTCACCCAGGCCACCCACGGAAGCCCCAATAAACATGGTGTACAGAATAAACGACACTAGGTCGCCCATGTCCAGGTGGCGCGGGTCGGCTTTGGGTAGCTCCACATAGGTAGCGCCGCGCCACAACACCAGAAAAATGCCACCGAAGATGGCCACAATAATGAACGACACAAACGCGCCGCGGTAAATGCTCGATTTCAGAGCAAACTGCACGGTACGGTCTAGGCCGGCCGCGTAGCGGCTTACCTCGTGCTGCTCACTGGTGTAGGCTTTCACGGAGTTAATGCCTTGCATCGTTTCCTCCACTACCACGTTGGTTTTGGCTAGCTCATCCTGGGTTTGTTTGGAGAACTTGCGAATGCTGCGCCCGAACAAAAAGGCCAGCAACACCAGGGGCGGAAACGTAGCCAGCATAAACAGCGAGAGGCGCCACGACTCCCACATGATAAAGGCCACGCCAGCCAACAGCGTCAGAATCTGGCGCATAAACTCAGCCAGGGTCAAGGTGAACGTATCCTGAATGTTAGCTACGTCGGACGTCAGGCGGGAGGTGATTTCGCCCACCCGGCGCTGCTCAAAAAACGGAATCGGCAGCGTTACCAGCTTCTGGTAGAGCGTGCGCCGAATGTCGCGCACCGTAAATTCGCTGACCCGTGAAAAAAAGAAAATTCGCCCGAAGGAGAACAGGCCCTGTACTAGCACTACCCCAAATAACAGCAGCGCCACGCCTGTAATGGTGCGAGGTAGGTAGGCCGGTAGCTTGGTAGTTTGGTGATTAGCGATGTTGACCAGATAGCCCAGCATCTTGGGCATTACCATGGTGGAAATGCTGCTAAGCAGCAATAGCAGCAGCCCCGCAATAAATGGGCCTTTGTACGGCAGTACAAAGCGGAAAATCCGCAGTCCACGTTGAAAAGTCTCTTTCGTAAGCTTGACCTTGGGGGCATCAGCCTCCGTTTGGCCACTGGTATTCATTCCGCTTCTGGCTGCCATTTTTTTATAGAAGCGAGAAGTGAGCAGTAGAAAGCGGTAAGCAAGAGGTGAGAAGTACAACCAAGTGCTACATGAGCCTGATTCCTACTTCTCACCTCTTATGCTTAACTTCTAGATACTCACTTCTCCATCAATTCATTATTCAAATTTGTTTTTGCCCTGTTCTACTTTTACATCAGTAGAGTTGCCGAAAGGTACGGGCAGGCGCACCTGCACGGCTACCGGCTGCCCCTTGCGGGTAGCTGGTTTCCAGGCGGGCATTTGGCCCAGCACCCGCAGGGCCTCCGTGTCGCACTCCGGGGAGAGAGGTTGCAGCACGGTGGGGTTGGTGAGGTGGCCGTCGGCTTCCACGGTAAAGGTCATGACCACGTTGCCGCTGATTTGCTTGACGCTGGCCGCTTCCGGATACTTTAAGTTTTGCTGAAAAAAGGTGTTCAAGCCCTGGGCACCGCCCGGAAATTGCGGGGGCGCGTCGGGGCGGTTGGCGGCCGGTTTGGCCTGGGCCTGCATGCGCCCAGCCCGCAACTCAATGGGCTGCTTGGCAGGAGTAGCAGGTGGCTGGGTTTGGGCCTGTGCCCCGCCGGCGGCCAAAGCTACGAGCCCGAAAATGAAGAACAGATGTTTCATAGGGTAAAGGAAGGTAGCGCCCGGTGCGAAAGCTCCGTGCGGGGGTGTAAAGGTACACCTCCCTAAACAACGCCTATGCTACGGGGTTCAATTCTAGGTTGCGCGGACGCGAAATAGCCAGCAAGCCCAGGAATGTAAGTAAACCGTTCAGTATCAGGATTTCGAAGCCGAACTCGTACCCCCACCAGTCTTTGGAGTTGGCATTGATGAACCAGGTCAGCAAGGGCGCCACCACGCAAACGGGTAGCACCAGCTTGTCGTGGAGGCCGCGGCTAGTGAAAATGCCGAAGGAATACAGGCCCAGCAGCGGCCCATAAGTATAGCCCGCCGCCTTAAATACTGAGGTAATCACGCTCTGGTCGTTGATGGCCCGGAAAATCAGGATGATAACGATAAGAACTAGCGAGAAGCCAAAGTGCGTGAGTTGGCGCACGCGCTTTTGCTGGGCCTCCGGGTACTGCTTAATAGTAAGCATATCTACACAGAAGGAGGTGGTCAGGGCCGTAAGGGCCGAGTCGGCGGAGGCGTAGGTAACGGCAATAATGCCCAGGATGAACACAATGCCCGCGAACAAGGAAAAGTGGCTGGTAGCCAACAGTGGAAACACGTTGTCGCCAATAACTTTACCAGTAGTTGGGTTGGTAGGCAGGCTGATGCCTTTGGCCGCCGCAAATTGGTAGAGCAGCACGCCCAACGACAGGAAAAACACGTTTACTACCACAATGGCAATAGTAAACCAGAACATATTCTTCTGGGCATCCTGGAGGTTGCGGCAGCTTAGGTTCTTCTGCATCAAGTCCTGGTCGAGGCCGGTCATGACAATAGTAATGAAGGCGCCCGATGCAAATTGCTTCCAGAAAAACTTGTCGTCTTTGGGGTCGGAGAAGTAAATCTGCGACATGGTGCTTTCCTTCACCGTTTTTACCAAGCCCGCAAAGCCCAGGTTCAGCTCGTTGGCCATTAGGTAAATACTCACAGCTACGCACACCAGCATAGCCAGCGTCTGGAAAGTATCAGTCCAGAGGATGGTCTTGAGGCCGCCGCGGAACGTGTAGAGGTAGATCAGGAAAATGCTAACCGTCACTGTTACGGCAAACGGTACGTTCAACTGGTCGAACACCGCAAACTGGAGCACGCCCGCCACCAGAAACAGCCGAAAGGCCGCCCCCACTGCCCGTGAAATAAGAAAGAACAGGGCCCCGGTTTTGTAGCTCCAGAACCCAAACCGCTGCTCTAGGTAGGTATAGATACTCACTAGGCGCAGGCGGTAGTAGAGGGGCATTAGCACCGTGCCAATGACTACGTACCCCACCGTGTAGCCTAGTACTACGGCCATGTAGCTCCAGCTCTGGGAAGCCACCATGCCGGGAATGGAAATGAACGTGACGCCCGACAGGGAGGTGCCAATCATGGCGAAGGCCACCATGTACCAGGGCGCGTTGCGGTTGGCAATGAAGAACGACTCGCTCGTGGCCTTGCGCGAGGTGAGGTAGGCAATGATGATGAGGACGACGAAGTAGCCCGCAATCAGGCTCAGAACGAGGGTAGGAGACATTGCTAGTGCTTGGTGGTGTGAGTTCAGGTTGAGGTCAGAGACCAGGAAACCAAAACTTCATACCTCAAAGCTACTCTCCCCCGCTGACAATAACGCACCCACCTCGTTGGCCACCACCATCGTGCCCTACACGCCACGCCCCCTAATTTGTGCCTAGCGTGCGAGTACCCGCGTAGTAATACAGCTCAGCCAAGGTTTTCTCGTAGCTGGCCCGCATGCTTTCCTGCTTCAGGCGCAAGTCAATAAGCTTGGTTTCGCGGCTGTTGATAAGGAAAATAGTGCTTTCCCCTAGTTCGAACTTTTGAAGCTCGGCCTGTAGCAGAAGCCGTTGGTTGGCAATAGTTTGAGCTTGCACAGCAAGTTGGCGCTCGTAGGCCTTTAGGGTGTTGTATACCGCGCTTACTTGGTTGAGAATGGTGCGGCGGCTCTGTTGTTGTTCCAAGGTGGCATCCTGCACCTTGATGCGCGTTTGCTGCAGCTTGCCCCGTTCCTGGCGTAAAAACAACGGAAAGGCAAAATCCACCCCCAATTTGTAGTTGTCCCATCCGAAATCGTAATAGGCTGGCACCTCGGAGCGGTAAAAGTCACCGCGGCTCAGGAGCGTACCGCTTACGTTTATCTTGGGCTTGAGCAACTCACGACGGTAGCGCTCCTCCACACCCAACTGCCGAATTTTGGCGTCGAGCTTAATGAGGGTAGGATGACGAGCCCCGGCCAAGGCCACCAACTGCTCAAATTCCGTGGAGTGTACTGACCCAAGGAGGGGGCGTTGGGGTACGGCATAGGTAGGCAGCTCTACCGGCTGGGCATCCTTGTTCCACAAGTGGTTCGAGAGTACTAGGCGGGCATTTTGGAGGTCTACTTGCAGTTGCTCGGCTTGCACCTGCCGGTCCTGCACCGTAATCTGTGCTTCCACCGAGTCGATGGGAGCTTGGTCGCCGAGGAGGGCGCGCCGGCTGATCCCGCGGAAGCGGGTGTCCGCCAGCTCTACCCCTTCCCGAATGAGAATAGACTGCTGGTAGGCATAGTACCAGTTCCAATAATCCTTGGAAGCCTGAAGCCACACCTCGTTGATTTGCTTTACCTGGTCAGCCTCGGCAGCCGTTACCAAAATGCGGGCTTGGCGCAGGGTGCTGCGGCGGGCATCAATAAGCAGTCCCTGCCCCAGCGGTACCGACAAGCCCACGCCCGCCAGTCCGTCCAGAGGGGTGCGGTATTGGGGGTTGACGTAGGTACCCACCATACGGTCGTAGCCAGCTTTCAAGTCGATGCCGCCCGGCCAGAGGGGTACTTTCAGTTCGTTGGACCAGTTGTTATAATAGTCGGTACCCCCGAACAGCTTCCGGTCAAAGCCAGACCCTACTTTGGGGTCGAAGCCGCCGCGGGCTGCCAGCACCTGCGCCTGCGCATCGGCGCTGAGCAGGGCAGCTTGCTTGACCACGGGGTGGTTGGCAAATACCAGGTCGGCGAGGTCTTGTAAGGAAAAGATACGGGCCGTATCCACGGGAGGTCGGTCGGCGGCTAGCTGCCGAGTTTGCACTGGTGCGGGCTCCAGGCGGGGAGCTTGGGTAGGGAGGCGCGGCGTCTGGGCCGAAGCGAAGAAGCTAGCCAGCAGCAGTACTACACCCAGGCTGCCCGTAAACGAAGTTTTTATCATCGTTCTACTACTTCTTTTCGGCGGTTGCTTTCACGGGAGTGTCCTTGGGTTCGGCCTGTAGGCTAGGGGGGAAGCCATTGAGCTCCCGCCAGATTTCGTACCACACTGGCACAGAATCCAGAATTACCCAGCCGTACACGCCCGAGCCTAGGCGCAACTGTGCGGGCCAATCCCGGTCCTTTTCGTGATGCTGGTCGGGGCGTACCAGCAGGCGGTAGCGCCCATTGGTGCTGCTCACTACGTCAATCACCGTTACGGTGCCGCCAAAGGTGCCCACGGCTACCGATGGCCAGCCCGAAAACTGCACGGCCGGCCAGCCATCGAACTGCAAGCGCACCTGGCGGCCCGGCTGAATCAGTGGCACGTCCATGGCTCGTACGTACAGCTCCACGGCCAGTACGGGCGCGTCGGGCTGTAGCGTAACAATGGATTCGCCTTCCTTGATGGTTTCACCAATACCAGCCTTGAGCGTGCGTACCACATAGCCCGCCTGCGGGGCCCGTACTACGTACAAGCCGCGGCGCACCTCTACGTTGCTGATCTTGTTGCGCAGTGCGGCCACTTCGCCCTCCGAAGAAGCGCGGCTTGATACGGCAGAGCTGCGGTCCGATAAGGTTTTAGCCAAGTCTTGCTCGTACTTAGCTCGCAGGTTGGCTAGCTCAATTTGGGCATTTGCCAACGACTGCTTGGAGTTCAGTAGCTTGTTGCGCTGAGCCGTTACCTTGGCTAGGTCTTCTTGCAGCTTCAAGCGGCGCGATTCAATGTCCGTCAGGGAAAACAGGCCATTCTTGTAGCCATCTTCGTAACGAACCAATCGGGCCTGGGCTATTTGGTAGGAGTTGTTGACAGCTACCAGGTCAGCATTGTCGATGGAAACCGTGTTACGGGCTTGTTCCACCCGGTTGCGAGCGGCTTCTAACTGAACGCGCAGGGTGAGCTGCAGCGCTTCAATCTGCTGGTCGGTAGCTTGTATTTTGGCCGCGTTTGCCGATACATTGCCCTGCTTGGCGGCAAGCTGCTCGCGCAGACGCTCGGGTAAGTTGGGGTCAAAGTATTCGTCTTTGATTTCCGAGATAGTCAGCAGCGTATCGCCTTTGGCTACCAGCTGGCCTTCCCGTACGGCCCAGTGCTCAATGCGGCCCGCAATGGCGTTCTGCACGGTTTGGGGGCGGTCCTGAGGGCTCAGGGTCGTGAGCGTGCCGGAGCCCTCAATGGCTTGGCGCCACGGCAAAAACAGAATAATAAGGAAAACGATGGCTACGGCCATTAATACGCGGCCCAGCAGTCGGCTGCCTTTGGGCTCGAGAAGCTCTTTATGGGAGCGTTGCAACTCCTCTTCCCACACCGCGTCATCTACGTTCTGGTTCGATAGATTAAGCATGAGTTCCAGTAGTTTTTTTCTCGTCTAGGGGTAGGTCGGTCACGGCAGCCAGCTTTTCCGTGCCCGTCAGCATATCAAACACAGTGCTCACACCGGTCATCAGCTTTTCAATAGAGCCGCTGATTTGCACAATAAGTACTTCGGCGGCTACAAACTGGCCCAGCGTCATTTGCCGCGACACCACAAACAAGGTGCCCGCAATGAGCAAGCCTCCTGTGAGAATGGTGCGCAAGGCCACGGCCCAGCTAAAATACTGGCGCAGCACCCGGAAGTGGCCGTTGCGGGCCCGCAGATAATCGGCCGTCAGCTCGTCGGTGCGCTCCAGGGCCCGGTGCTGCTCGTCCGGACTGTCGCGAAACTTGGGCAGTTCGCTGGCTACTTGTTCCAGCCAATCTACCGTCTCGTACTTGTGGGCTGATTCCTCGATGCTGGTGCGCAGGGCCCGCCGGTAGTTTATCACATAAATGAACCCTAGCATCAGCAAGGTAAACAAGCCAAAGCCAATGAAAATGGGGTGGTAGAAGGACAGTACAATAACCCCAAACAGGATCTGGATGCCGGCAAACATCAGGTCGATCAGGAGCTTGGTGAGACCTTTCTGTACCGTCAGGATATCGAAGAAGCGGTTAACTAGCTCAGGCGGGTTCTGACCTTCCAGAGCCTTGGGCTCAATGCGGGGTAGGCGGTAGGCAAACTCAATGGCTGCTTTGGCGAATAAGCGTTGCTCAATGGCTTCCACCAATGTAAGCTGGCCCACTAGCAGAACGCCACTCAGTAGCACACCAAGCACTACAACTGCAATCAGGATGTACGTGGAGTTGAATACAGCTCCCGTTGATACCAAGTTGAACACGGCCTGCGTGCCCAACGGCAGCGTTAGGCTAATGAGGCCCGTGGCAATGGCGTAAAAAAGAATGTAGCGGATAGAACGCCGTTCCGTATCGAGCATACGGGTAAGGCGCTGCCAGGGGGTAGGTGGGGGGAGCGATGCAGAATGTGATGCCATGGGGGTACTGGGTAGCGTGACTACCGGAGGCGCTGAAAATGATTCGGACGGCTTATTACTGTCGAGCTAGTACGTGAAAAGTACTAGAAAAGCTGACTCGAATGGTTTCCTCCAGTGCTGCTACTCTGTTGAGTTAGTTATTCTTCAGAACTGAAATGGCAACACTAGCAAAATTGTTCTCAAATTTATAATTAAAATCGTATTAAATATAACTATAACAAGTTTGTATTGAACTAATATATAATATTTAATGCTATTTTAACAATTTTGTTAGACCCGGACTTCCTTCTGCACGTCTTGGAGGCCTTTATTCCCATTCTTGCCAGCGAAGTACCTCGCCCACGGCTGGTGCGTGCAGTTCTCCGCGCAGCATGCTACCATTGGCTACTAAGTGCAACTCTCGCAACGGTTCGGAGGCCGGCTCATCACTCAAATCGAAGGTGCCGTAGTGCATGGGCACGATGTGACCAGCACGCAGAATATTTACGGCCTTAGCGGCTTCGTGCGGGTTCACGTGGCTTTGGCTCATCATAAAGGCCGGCTTGTAGGCACCAATGGGCATTAGCACAACGTCGAGAGGACCAAACTGCTTTTCAATTTGCTCGAAGTGGTCGGCCATCGACGTATCGCCGGCGAAGTAGATGGTCCGGCCGTCGGGCAGGCGTAGCAGGAAGGAGCCCCACAGCACCGTGTTCAGATCGAAAAGGCCCCGGCGGTGCCAGTGCGAGGCAGGCAGGTAAAAGAGTTCAAATGGGGCATCGGCTCCTAAATCGAACTGCTGCCACCAGCCAGCCTCCTGCACAGGCAGGAGCTTAGCCATACCACGTACCAGGCCGGCCATACCCAGCGGCCCGAAAGCACGCAACAGCGGATTCTGCCGCGCCACCAGTTGCACCGATTTCTCGTCCAGGTGGTCGCGGTGACCGTGGCTGAGCAGCAGGTAGTCGATGCCGGTGAGATCTTCAAGGCGGCAGGGGAGGGCGTGGCGGCGGCGCAACCCCAAAGACGAAAACAACACGGGGTCGGTGAGCAGAAGCTTGCCGCTCACGCGTAACAGAAACGAAGCGTGCCCAAGCCACACCAGCCCATCTTCTTGGCTTTGTAAAAAAGCGGTGCAGTCTACTACGTCTGGCGCCCACGTATCAGCCTTCTTCTCTTGCTTCTGAGGGTTTTCGTTGAGTTGCCACCGAATGACCGTCTTGAAGCTGGGCTCGTACAACGCTTCGCCGTTGCAGTACTCATTGCCAATCATCTTGTTGCCCGGGTAGTTGGGCTTGATGATGGGCAGGCTTGGGTTGGAAACGAAGCGAGGAGAAGCCATGAAACAGTCGTGAAAATGAAGGGGCCTTCAAAGAAACAAGAAAGCCCCGGAAGCTTCCCGAGGCTTTACAAAAAGTAGTAGAGCAATGGGGCTACCAGCCCACGCCCGGCCCATACAAGGGAGAGTAGGCCCCGGGGTAAGCCGTAGCACCGTTGCTCACCCGCACTCCACCCGAAACCGAGAAGTTCTCAGTAATATGGTAGTCGGCGCGCAGGTTCACCCCCGAGCCCAGGTTGCCCCCGAAGCCCGCATAAGGATTTACCGTTAGCCCATTGGTAGGCGTCAGGTCTTTCCAGGCGGAGCCCGTAAGGGTAAGGCGGGGCGAAAGAGCGTATTGCCCGCCACCTTGAATGAGGTAGCGGTTGCTCACGGAAGGCAAACCAGCATAGGCGCCCTCAGTAGTCCCAAATGGGCGCGCAGTGCCGGCCACGGTACGCAAGTACGTAACGCCGCCAAACACTGAGAAGCGCGGCGTCAGGGGTAGCGACACCATGGGGCTGAGGTAGGTAGCTGAACCGTAGCGGCCCGCAAAGGTGGCGCCTGCGTTTAAACTATACGAAGGGTGTAAGCCCAAGCGGGACGCTACTGGAGCCTGCGCCTGCACAGAACCAGCCAGCAGTAGCCCTAGAGAAACAAGAAAAAACGAACGAAGCATAGCAAGCCGGCCGCAGCCGTAAGGTAATGGAACACAAGATACGCAACAGCACGGGAGAAGCTACAGTGCCCGGCCTCTACCAGTAGAGTAACGCGCAGTGTCCGAAAAGTTGCACCTTCACCACACTTTCCTTTGTAGCCTGATGTCGGAATTTCAAGCTTACCAGCGCTTTCCCAACGTGGAAGTAGCCCAGCCCCTGCTGCACCTGCTTTACCAGCACGGCATTCCCTACGAAACAAAGCTCGACCAGCCCAGCATCGACCCTTCGTTTGCGTTCAATGCCACCAGTACTTACTTCCTGGTGCTGGTGCGCCCCCACGATTTTGAGGCCGTGCGCAAGCTAGAGCTAGACACCGACGAAACTCTCACTGCCCAAGCCCCTGCCAACCACTACCTGTTCACCTTCTCCCACGATGAGTTGATGGAGGTCTTGCTGAAGCCCGATGAGTGGAGTAGCTTCGATGTAGCATTGGCTCGGCGTATCCTGGGCCAGCGCGGCCACGAGGTACACCCGCCCTTGTTAGAGCACCTGCACCAGCAGCGTCGCCTCGAGCTGGCCCGGCCCGAACCACGTCAGCAGGCATGGGTAGCGTTGGGCTACCTCGCAGTAGTAGGCGGTGGTATTTTGGCCGTACTCATTGGCTGGCACTTGTATGCCCACCACAAAACCCTACCCGACGGTCAGCAAGTGCCCAGCTTCCAAGCGCCAGACCGGGCCTCCGGGCTGCGCCTCATGGTGCTGGGTAGTATAAGCTTTGTTGTGTGGCTAGCCTACCGGTTTTATCAGGAGCAGTAGCAAACTGAACTAGCACAGTAGTCTATATAGGAAACTAACGCATTTCTATATTTTGCTGAGGTAAATCATATTCTCAACTACTTACCTATTTCTTTCACGGACGAATTTGTACCTAAAAAGCACGGCACCGCGCAACCCCAGATAAGCATCAGTGCTGAGGATGCATCTCGCATTCAGGGAGCCTTTATGCGGCAGGTTTATGGCTGGATGGCTGTTGCCTTGGCTCTTACTGGTGGGGTTGCTATGCTGGTTAGCTCCTCACCAGAAATTATTGAGCTGGTAGCTGGCCAGCGCTTCGTGTTTTTTGGGTTGCTGCTGCTCGAAATGTTTGTGGTCGGCTACATCTCGGCCCGCGCTTTCGATATGTCGGTGGGGCGGCGACGGGCGCTTTTATTGCTTACTCCCTGTTGAACGGCATCACCTTAAGTATCATTTTCTTGGTGTTCACCCAAGACTCCATTGCCTCTACCTTCTTTGTTACCGGTGGTACGTTTGCCGTTATGAGCTTGTATGGTTACTTCACCCGGACCAACCTGTCTCATTGGGGCAATGTGCTCCTGATGGGCCTTGTAGGTCTGTGCATAGCTTCGGTAGTAAACCTGATCTAGCTAAACTCAGCGTTATACACCATCACCTCTTTCATCGGGGTCATTTTGTTTGTGGCTCTCACGGCGTATAATAATCAGAAAATGAAAGAATTATCTTTTATAGGAATAGGAAACGAAGATACCGACCGTAAAGCAGCCATACTCGGCGCCCTCACGCGCTACCTCGATTTCGTGAACCTCTTCTTGTTCTTGCTGCGTCTTTTTGGTCGTCGTCGCTAGGTGCAGTGCCGCTATGGTTTCCTGCCCCGCGTAGGTGTACAAACCATAGTAGCGCGCTAAGCTAGAGCAAAAAGCCCCCGGCTATTGGCCCAACTTACAATCTAGTTGGACCAATAGCCGGGGGCTTTTTGCTCTGATACAGGTAAAACGGCGTGGGCGTAGTCGACGCTTAAGTTAAGCTGGGCTTATTTAGCCTTGCCATTGAGCCAGGCCGCCCGAAACTTCTTCTGAGCCTTAGTGAGCGGGCGCCCAGCCAGTTCGTAGGGTACTACTTCAAGATCTGAGTTTTCCTGGAGGGTGATTGGTACGGTTCGTACTCCTTCCCGGGCGCGAACTTCTACCTGTAGAACGTCGCCGGGCTTGTGGGCGGCCAAGCGTTGCTGCATTTCCTTGGCATTCGTAGGCTTCTTGCCGTCTACTTTCAGCAGTACGTCCTCTCGGTCGAGGCCAGCTAGGTAGAAGGGGCTACCCAGCAGGGTAGTACCCAGAGTGGCACTGCTATCGGGATTAAACTGAAGACGGGCTTCTAGCGTGGCCTGGCCAGCATGCGCCCGGCGTACCAAGAAGCCGGCCGGTGCCATCAACTGTTCATAGTTGGGTAGCTCGTGGCCGCTGATATGCTGGCGGAAAAACTGGCCGGCAAAAGCCGTATCCTTAGTCACTTCACCAAGCACCCGTTGCAGGTCCTGCAGCGTGTAGGGCTTGGCTGGTGCGTAGTTTTGCTGCTGCCCGTGCTGTTTCCAGAGCGTACGCATGTAGGTATCGAGGTCGGTTTTAAAGCGCTGCCGCAGCTCCAGATCCAAGGCCAGGGCGTTGCCCGCCCCAATGTAATAGTAGCTCAAGTAAGTATTCGAGCGGTTATTGGGGTCAATAGCAGCAGCAGCGTCTACGAAAGGTGCCTGCTGGCTCATGTACACCGGCGAGTAGCGCTTGGGCCCCGGCATAGTGATCATGGCATCAACTATGCCGCTGAGAGCTTCCTGGCAGTACTGCTCATCGGAATACACGCCCGCCCGGCGAAGCAGCAGTTCCCCGTAGTACTGGGTGAAGCCTTCGGCAAACCATAAGTTGCTGCTCATATTGGCCCGCTCGAAGTCAAACGGCTCCAAATCCTGGGGGCGGATGCGCTCCACATTCCAGCTGTGGAAAAACTCATGCGAAACGGTGCCCAGATTGTCGAGGGTGCCGGTGCCGCGCAGGGGGCGGTTGCTGGTGAGGGAGGTGGAGTTACGATGCTCCATACCGTCGCCGCTGGTCTGGGGCAGATGGTTTGCCACGAAGGTGTAGCGGCCAAAGTCGTACTCGGGCAAGCCGCCGAAGATGGCGGCAGCTTCCTTTACTACCTTCTTGGTTTGCCCCACGTACGCGTCCAACTCGGCGTCGGTACCCTCGTGCAGGACTTGCATTTCAATAGTGCGGCCTTGCTCCTGCCAGCTGCGCACCTTTTGTGGGCCCAAGGAAGTAGGCGAATCCATTAGGTATTGCAGGTGGGGCGCGTAGTAGCCTCCGGCATCGGGGCGCAGTTGCGATGCTACTGTCCAGCCCGCGGGTAGTTCAAACTTCACCTCAGCGGGGCGCTGCTCCAAGCCACGGGCAAAAGCCAGCGTGGCGGGCATATTGAGGTGGGCATGGCGCTGGTCGATACCAGCGTAGGTGCCGTCGGTTCGGTCGCCGAACAAGGTATAGGTGAAGGTAACGGTACCGTCATGACCGGTCACATCCCAGCCGTAAGGGTCTGGCTTTACCACGCTCAGGGGTTTGCCCTGGGCAGAAGTGGCCTGCACATCATACACGTTCTTCGCAAACTCATGAAGGGCATAGCGGCCGGGAGAGGAGCGGGCCATGCGCACGTGCAGGGGGCCGGCCGGTACGTCGCGAAACGTTACGGTTATGCGGGCTTCGTGGTGCGCAGCATTGGGGAAGGCTACGGTGTAGTGTACGGGGGCCTGAGCTGCGGCCGGCCGGCTTAGGGCCAGCGGCAGGCTCAGTAGCAATATGGCGGCAGATTTCCGCATCATCAGCATAGCGAGGAGTAGAATGGAAGAGGCCTAAAGGTAGCGTCGAGGCAGGAAATACCGCTACCCCAACTATGGACCTCTGCACACTAGGCAGGTTGCACAGCCAGAAATAATGGTGCCGCACGTGCCCGCTACCACTCTGGGAATTTTGCTTGAGCTAGCCCTTAGCTTAGTAGGCGCTCTACTTACCTCATTCCTGCGTCCACTCTGCTGCTTCTACCATCGCCCCGAAGAAGGTGCCTACTACCCGCCGCTGCATTCCCAGCTGCCCCAGTGCCGCCTCAATGGGTGGGCGCTGGCGTGCACTGATGCCAGTGGTCAGACCAAAAAACCGATACATCGTAGCAAGCAAGACCCGGTGCCACCACGTACGAGGAACCCCAAAGTCGGCTACCAACCACGGCGCGGCGCGGTGGCGCGCCGCGTACAGCCGACTAGTTAATAGGCGCAGGCGGCCAGGCTCAAACAGATCGAGAAAGAAAAAGGTAATGATAGCATCGAACTGCTCCGTAGTCTGCAGGGCTGCTTCGGTACCCAAGCGGAACTCTACCTGGGCGTAGCGAGTAGGCGCTTGGCTCCGCAAAAACTCTTGGCTTCGCGCTATCATTCGGGGCGAAGCTTCCAAGTAAACTATACGGGCCTCAGGCCGCCGCTTCAGGATTTCGCCCAGCACCCAGCCCGTTCCACCGCCAATTACCAGCACCTGTGGCGCCCCCTTCGGTAGGGCAGTCAGCGCAGCTTCTTGGGCCCGTTGCAAGGCCCGCCCGTACACCAACCGGGCCAGCGGGTCGTAGAAGGCCGCTACAACATCGAAACCTGAATCGGGGAGGGGCATGTGTGCTGATGGGTACCGGGTTGTGCTTAAGTAAAGCGCAGAGTATACGGTTGCGCGTTCATCTTGTGCGCTTGAACTGAAAAGTTGAAGCTTCTGGCGCAGTTTTTTCGTACGTAATAGTTTTCCACGCCTATGACGAGTCATTTGCAGCGCCTACTGGCGGGCCTGACCTTATTTATTACGGAGTTTGCCATTACGCTGGTGCTGGGTGCGCTGGGCGTGGTGGTGTTTCTAGCCATTGGGCGCGAAGTGTTTGACCAAGATGCTGCTTCTTTCGATGCGGCTGCGTTTCGCTGGACGCGGGATTTGTTTGGGTCAGGTCGGCAGCAATGGGTTGAGGGCGTCACGTTTCTGGCCTCGCGCAACTTCATTACCATAACCGCAGGCATCCTGGTCAACTGGTTTCTGCTAATGCGGCGGCACCGCTGGTACTCCCTGCTGGTGCCCGTAGTAGCTTTAGGCAGTATTACGCTTAATCTAGCCCTCAAATACCTGTATCATCGGCCTCGGCCATTGCTGCCCCTTGTGTCAGCTAGCGGCCTGAGCTTCCCTAGTGGGCACGCTATGATTTCGGCCTCTTTCTATGGCTTGCTTATATACTTAGTCCAAACCCACGTGCGGCGCCCTCTCTGGCGCTGGACGCTCACCGCCGCACTCGTAGTGCTCATTGCGCTCATTGGCCTCACGCGGGTGTACCTGCGGGTGCACTACGCCACCGACGTACTTGCTGGCTTCACGGCAGGGGTAGTGTGGCTGGTAGTGGCCATTCCCCTACTAAAACAGCTGGAAAAACGAGTGAAAAACAGATTTAAAAAGCCACTACAATCAACTGAAAAACAGCCTATATAGCGCAGAAATGACTTTTTTGTAACGACTTTTTTGCGGTTTTTTTACGTCGAAGCTTGACACACGTCGAAAAAGGCGCCTATCTTTGCAGCATCAAATGGCACTCCAAACGGGAAATTGGCATTTGAACGATTACTTGCGCTTGTGGCGAAATTGGTAGACGCGCTGTCTTCAGGCGGCAGTTCCGAAAGGTGTGAGAGTTCGAGTCTCTCCGAGCGCACGAAAGCCGATCCAGAAATGGGTCGGCTTTTTTGTTTTCCTACCTTCCCGGAATATCAGGCAGTACACCGTTGCGAGGAGCTGCGTTATAAGTAAAAAACCATGTAGTCTGTGAAGAGGAAGTCATTTTCAGCGCGCTTAACCACTCTGGTGAGCTTCCTAACCGTGGAAATTCTGCTGGTAAGCGGGGTGTTTGTAGCTGCTGCGCTGCTCTTTTTCTACCTCACCCGGGTCGTGTTTGTGCAGCACTCCGTCACATTTGATCAATGGGCTTTTCAGCAAGTAGATAGAGCGCGAGCCGCATGGCCCGCGTTAACTGAGGTAATGCGGGTAGTTACGTTTTTTGCTTCGCTGCCTTTCCTAGTGCTGGCCGGTGTGGGTATTCCCTTAGGGCTCCGAATGCGCGAAAAACGCCGCGAAGCAGTAGAGGTATTTTGGGCCGTGGCTGGGGCGGCGTTATGTAACCAACTCCTCAAAACTCATTTTCACCGCCTACGGCCCAGCTCGGCCTTATTGCCGCAGGCTGGCTTGAGCTTTCCCAGCGGGCACGCCATGATTGGGCTAGCTCTTTATGGGTGCTTAGCGTGGCTGCTCTGGCGCCACCGTCGTCATCCTGTGTGGGCTACTCTGCTATTACTGTGGGCTCTTCTAATCGGTTTGAGCCGGGTGTACTTGCACGTACACTACGCCACCGACGTATTGGCCGGGTTTGCGGTTGGCTTGGTGTGGCTTATTCTGCTGCGCACCGCATTGCGGTTGTGGTGGCGGGAGAAACAGCAAGTAGAAGGGTGAAAAAGCCGCTTACAACCTTCTGGGAAGGCATGCAAGCGGCTCTTTTTAGTTAATTCTCACTTTTACACGCAAGGCAAGTAGGCCCTTCACGCCTTGCAACTCTTCTAGCTCCAAATGCTCCAAGCCAGGTTCCAACAAGTTTCGGTCTTGGAGGTAGTCGATGTACTCCGAGTATTCGTCGGCTTCCCGTTGCTGGGAATACACCAGCGCGATGTAGCCCGGCTGAGTAAGCCGCTCGCCAGTGCCTTGCACGGTAGCCTTATCAATTCGCTTCTTAATAATCTCGTAGCGAATGTTGTAGGCTCCATCCACGTCAAACTGGCGTTCGTCTTGGCGGAAACGGATGCTCAGCGGCTGGCTATGAATTAGAATAAGCTGGGTAGTATCCAGGGGTACGGGAAGCTGGGACTTGAGGGCCGCAGTGCGCCGCGTAATCTCTACCATCACCAGCAACTGCCACAGCCGCAAGTTTTTCAGGAACACCAAGTCAAAGGGCTTGTGCTCAACCAGAGAAGCGCCCACGTAAATATTGTGCTCCACGCCATCGGTTTTGAACCGCTGGAAGTAGTGCGGGAACATCTGCTGAGCCAGCTCCTCCTGCTCGTCAAGGTAATCACTTACGGTGTCGTTAAGAATGGTAGTGCTTTCCTCAAAGGCCTTGCGCCGCTTGTACAGCACCCCCAGCTCCGGGTCAATGTTGCTCCAGTACTCATTGATGATGGCCCGTAACTCCGGGTTGTTTTGGCCCAGGTAGGCAAACAGCGGTTCTACTTCCGTCCGCAACGACTCGAAAATGCTGACCTCGTCGCCCGTCAAAATACCTTGACGCAAGCGGCGTAGGTTTTTATTGACGTAGAACTTCAGCTCGTCGATGATGGGTAGGTGCTGCAGCTCAGAAGCCTTTTTCAACACCTTGTTAGCCAAAGTTAGGTGCTCAATCAAGTCGCCCTGAATGGCTTCGTTGCGGGCCGTGCTACTACCCCGAATATCGGAGGAGCCGTGCAGCGGGTACACTTCGTGGAAGACGATATCCTCCATCACGGCGTTTTTGTTGCCGTCGTCGAGCTGCTGAAGCAGGTTTTGGGCCGCGTCGGTGAAGCGCCACTCCATGGTGGGGTGAATAGCCGTGAACTTCTCCTTGATAATGGCCTGCACCCGGGTTTGAATTTCCTCGGCGTTGCGTTTCACTGCTACCGCAAACAGAGGTACAAACTGGTTTACGTTTTCCAGGCTGAACTCGTCCAGGTCGCCCACATTGGGAGAGCCTAGCTCCAAAAGGCCCACCGTATCGTCGCCGTAGGGAAGTAGGGCCAAGATGGCCGACCGGATGCCTAGGCTCATGATCTGCTGGCGCAAATCCTCGGGTATGGCAGCTTTTTCAACGTCTTCGAGTACCAAGGGCTGGCGGTCTTGCCAGAGCTGGCTGTAGATCTGCCGAAAGCCCGAGCCCGCATCTTGGTGGTGAAGCTGCTTGGTCAGGAAGCTGTGGTTGATTTTACGGCCAAAATCCACGAACGCCCGCTTCTTTTCGTCGTAGGCGGCAATGCCCAGTTGGAGGAAAGGGCGGCCAAATAACACCCGTAGCTTTTCCTGAATCTGCTCTAGGCGGTCGGAAGCTTGCAGCACGTCCCGCTCCAACAGGTCGTATTTTAGCTCCGAGAGGATTTCCTGCTCTGTTACATCCACCAAGTGCAGAATGTTGAAGCCTTCCAAGGAAAACTTCTCGGGAGGTAGGAGTTGCTGCCACAAGTCGGAGCGGTGCGGATTGCGGGCCAGATACTCCAGCTGCTCTGGGGCTAGTTCTGGCTTTTCACCCTCTACCCGAACTTCCAAAAAAGTAGACGTAAATTCTACACTGTAGTGCCGGTAGAGACCAATGCTGTAGTCGGGCACGGTGAAAATGATATTGCCCTGCAAGGGAAGCTTCACCCCGTACACCTTCTCTAGAATGAGCTGATAAGCCATTCGAGTGGTGTAGGTGTCCAGCATCCGCATATCAATATTAAGCGGCTGCTTAATAGTTTTGCTGGCATTCAGCAGCACGTCGGAAAAGCGTGGCGTGTGGTAGAAGCTATAGCGCTGAAACGGCGGAATGGCGCCAATAATGTCGTTGTTGAAAGCGGCAGGGGAAAACACCGCCATCATGAGCGTTTCTACCAAGTCGCAGTTACACTCTAGCTGGGCCATGTCCGTGATGGGGCCACGCGCCCAGTCTGCTGCAGCTACCTGCTCGCCGATAAAGCGAGCGAGCTGTGCTACGCCCACATTGGCATCTTGTTCGCGCGTTTGCCAATACGTTATGAGCGGCTCGAGGCTGAGCGTGGTGCGAAACGGGAAAGTGACAGTGGCAGGATGGGCAATAGGTTCTTTTACCATGGGGCCAGGGAAGCGGAAGCTCACATAATCCGGTGGGGCAATGGGCCTCAAGCAGGAGCTACGCCAATATACGTAACACCAACGCGCCTGGGTACGTGCCACTAAGTGGTTTATGCTCGAGCTTACGCAACCGTGCTACCTAACACCGCAACCGGCAACCTTAGCGCCGGACGGGAATGTATACGGCTGTGTTTTCGCCGGAGGGGGCCGTGGCTACGAAGGGCGTGCGGCTACCATTGAGGTAGACTTCCTTCTTGGTGTTCTGATAGCAGGTGCAACACCCATCAGCTTGGTACTTGTTATCTAGATTGGTGCTGTCAACTACAAACCGAAAGGTGGGTGTTCTGCGCGTGCCTAGCAAGAGCTGATAGCCATAGCGGTCGACCTTACGCCCGCTCGATTGCACAAAAGGGGTGTTGTTGTTGATGATAACAGGATCATACGCCCGCGCTAAGGTACGGCTAAGGGCTACCGTGTCGCGGGCAGGCACTCTGGCCGTGTCGTTAAGCAGGGTGCGGACCAGGTACACCGCCTGTAGCTCTGGCCGGGTAAAACCAGTAGTAGCCAGCGTGTCGAAGCGCAGAAAAAGAGCGTCGGCGTACTCGTCATTGCAGTCGCACGCTACGGAGCCGCAGCAGGCAGACAGGAGAGCAGCAGTGACTAGGAGAACAAACCAGGTAAAGAGGGGGCGCAACATAGGGCGTAAAGATAGTCAGGTAGCGCATCTGCACTTGTCAATGCCGGAGCACGCGCGCAAAAAAGCCTACCTCGCGCGGAGGTAGGCTTTGTAACGGTAGTAAGGAGAGTATTATTTCCTTGCCTCAGCTAGCGCGCAGGCAGTGCTACTCCTTCACGAAGCGGCGCGTTTCTGCCCCGTCCTTAGTAGTAATCTTGAAGTAGTAGGTGCCATTGGGTAGGTCGGCAACGTTGATGGCAAGAGTGTGGGGCCCTTTTTCCTGCTCGGTCTGTTGCGCTACGGTACGGAGCGTATTGCCGCGGCTATCAAGAAGCTCCACAGTAACGGAACCGTCCTTTTTCAGGTCGTACTCAATCTGGCTGACGGCGGTAGTTGGGTTAGGATACACGCTCGTGGTGCTGGTGCTGCGGGCCGCGGGAGCAGGCTTATTGGGGTCTAGCAACAAGAAGGCGCCGGGCCGGAAGTAGCGTGCCATGGTACCAGCGCGGTGCAGCTTGCGGTCCTTGCGACGGCCCAAAGCTTCCGACTGCTCGGGTGTGAGGGTGCGCGCTAAAATGGTTTTGGTATCGGCGGCCCACTTTTCCTTCTGGGGCTGCACTTCCTGGGCGAGCTTGGCAATTTCAGTCTGATACTTCAGGCCTAGCTGTTCTACGTTCTGCAAAATAGCTTTGGTTTCGGCCCGCAGTTGCTCGGTTTGTTGCTTCTGGGTTTCGGTGAGGGTAGAGGTAGTTTCACCGGAGGTAGGGCTGCGGAAGCTGCGCCGCAAGGCTTGGCTTTTCTGGCGGGTTTCACGCAGTTGGGTGCGGTAAATGGCCAGCTGGGCCTTATCGGAGGTGGTGAGTAGGGCTTCCAGCTTCTGGCGCTGCTGGCGCACTACTGGTAGTACGTTCTGCTGTACGTAGGCGCGTAGCTCTTGGCGGGCGGGGGCCGTGGAGCTTTGCGCAGGAGCGGTTTGTAGATTCTGTGCTACTGCAGCTGGGCCAACTAGCAGGGCGCACAAAGCTAGGGTACAGGTAAATGCTTTCATTCGGCGAGCTAACGTTGGTAGGGTAACGAAGGAATACCAGGTTTCAGTCTCATAGATGTAGGCCGTACACTAAAGTTTAATCAGAAAATAGAAAAACCGCTCTGGTTAATAACCAAAGCGGTTTTTCTATATAGAAGCAGGCCCAGCGTACTACATGCAGTTGGAGCTAAGCGTAGCCGCAATAGGACCAGAGTGCGCGGCTAAACAATACCAAAGACACTTGCCTAGCGGAAGGTGTCTTTGGTGTCAACCACCTTTACGTCGGTTACATTTAGCTTGTAGGTAGCTACTTGCGCGTCTTCAGCCACTACCTCCTGGGGCAAGCCCGCCTTCACTACGTTGGCGTAGCTCATGGGAGAAGGAGCGTTAGTTTTTAGTACGTCGGCTAGGGGTTGCGCCTCGCTGTCATCCGTAACAATGGTTACGTACATGTTTTGCACTTGCCAGTATTTGCGAATGGCACGGTTCACATCGTCCACGGTGAGCTTGGCTAGCTGACCATCCACATCGTTGAGCCAGTCTTTACGGCCGTAGAAGCGCGAGTCGAGCAGGAAGCCGAGCTGCTTGGCCGGCGTGGTGCCGTAGAGCTTCACGTAGGAACGCAGGAAGGTGCGCGTACGCTCAAAATCTTCCTTGCTCAGGCCATTCTTCACAACGTTGTCCATCTCCCGAACGGCTAGGCGCAAGGCAAACGGAGCATGGCCCACCTTCAAGTCGCCTAGTTCGGTGGGGTACTGCTTGCGTAACCCCTCGGCAATCTGCACCGGGCGCAGCCACAGGCTGGTGTAGTTGGCGTGGCGCGGCACGCCCGGTACGGGTAGCATATTGGAGCCCCCAGCCTCGTACCACTCCACGTAGCTGTAGTCGCCGTAGTTCATGGAGCGCGTCGTCCGAATCTTGTCGTAGAGCTTGCCGTAGCTTTTGCGGTGCTCGCCCAGCCAAGAGTTGGCTACCATCAGTGCCGCAAAATCGTCCTGGGCGCGAGTAGTCTGAATGGGGAAGCCCGCATACACCGCCGAGCCCAGGGCATCGGGCTTGCTAATGATTTCTACGTGCACGCCGTTGGGCATGGCCGCCACGGGTACCGCCGTTTTAACCGAGCTTTTGGGTAGCTTCTTCAGGTCGGATTCCACTTGCTTGGCAAATGAAGTTGGGTAGTTGCCGGCCAAGCCAATGGTGAGGTTATCGTTGCCAAAGGCCGTGGCGTAGTGCTTTTGCACATCGGCCAGGGTAATGCTCTTGACGCCCGCCGCCGTGCCGCGCGTCATGTGCTGGTAGCGCGTACCCCGAAACAGCTGGTCCTCCAGCGCAAACTTGCTGTAGTCCTCGTCCGAAGAAGCCCGAATTACTTGCTCTACATAGTTAAGCTGGTTGCTTTTGAGGCGGTCAAAGTCTTCCTGGGTGAAGCTCGGCGTGAGCAGCAGGCCCCGCAGCACTGGGTAAAACTTAGCAATGAAGTCGCGGTGAAACTCAAAGGTGAAGGTGGTGACTTCCTTATCGGTAGTAGCGTAGTAGCGCGCCGCCATGGGGTAGAGGAAGTTCTTCAGCTGAGCCGAGGTCATGTCCTTGGTGCCGCCCTCGGTGAGCAGTTGACTGGTCAGGAAGGTAAGACCTTCTTTGCCCACCGGGTCGGCGGCAGAGCCATTGCGGAACTGTAGCTTCACGACCACCTTGGCGGCGTTGGGCTGGCGCAGTTCCACTACCTCGGCGGCATGTACCGGGGCGGCCACTGCCGGCCCCAGCAGCGCAGTAACCAGCAGAATGCGAAAAAATGTATGTTTCATGGAAGAAAAATCAACGAGAAAGAAAAGCCAGGAGCCCTATAGCCCGCCCGTAGCATTGGGGCCAATGGTACCTACCGTAAGGTGCTCGGGCACGAAGTACTTCTGGGCCGCTGCCTGAATGTCTTGGGGCGTCACTTGGTCGTAGAGGGCGTAGTAGCGGTTCAGGGAGTTGGCGTCGCCGGTAAGCCAGATAAACTGGGCCAGGGCATTGGCTACCTGGTCAGGGGCGTCTAGGCCCATTAAGAAACCATACTTGAGCGCCGACTTGGTATCGGCAAGGCGCTTGGCATCTACGGGTTTAGTCTTTAGCTCATCAAGGGCCTGTACAATCTGGTCGCGCACGTAGGCCATGTCGGCTGGCTTTACTACCGAGGCCCGCATGGTGAGCAGGTATGGGTCGCGGGTATAGTTGGGGCCGCCGCCCACAAAGCGCACTTTCTGCTCCTTCACCACCAGCTTTTCGTACAGCGGCGAGTTCTCAGCAAACAGCATGGTAGTCAGAATGTCCAGGGCCGGAAAGTCTTTCTGCTGATCGGAGAAAGCCGGGGCGCGGTAGCTCAGGCTCACCATAGGTGGAAAGTTGGCGTTCTGAATGTGCACACTCCGGGTGGCCGTTTGGGCAGGCTCCGGCTGAATGCTGGGCTGGTAGCTACCCCGCTTCCAATTTGCAAAGTACTTGTCGGCCAGCTTATTCACTTCATCCGGCTTCACGTCGCCTACTACCAGCAGCGTAGTGTACTCGGGGCGGTAAAACCGGTCGAAGAAGGTGCGCGAGTACTCATACTGATTGGGCATGTCCACGATGTCTTTGAAGAAGCCCATTGTGGTGTGCTCGTAGGTGTGCTTGTCAAAAGCGGCGTCGGCTACCTTCTCGTTGAGCTGAGTGTAGAGCGAAGCGGAGTTCTTGGTGTACTCGCCCTTCACAGCCCCGGCTTCCGCTTTGAAGTCGTGCTCTGGGTACTTTAGGTTTTGAAACCGGTCGGCTTCTACCTCAAACATCTTTTCCAGCATGCGAGCGTTGCCCGTCATGTGGTACACGGTGCGGTCTAGGGAGGTGTTGGCGTTGGCGGAGGCCCCAATGCTTTGCAGCACATCGTTGTACTGGTCTTTGGAGTACTTCTCCGTGCCCCGGAACATTACGTGCTCAAAGAAGTGAGCAAAGCCCGTGTGGCCCGGCTCTACTTCGTCGCGGGAGCCCGCGCGCACTACGAGGAAAAAGGAAGCGAGGCCCGGCGAATCGAAGGGCACCGTTACCACCTGTAAGCCGTTGGCCAACTGCCGTTGCTGAATAGGGTAGGGAAAGGCCGGGGCCGCGGCCGCAGTAGCAGCCGGGCTCGTGGCTTTGGTAGCTGCCTTCTTCTGCGCCTGTGCGGCGGGCGCAGAAAGCAACGCCGCGCCCAGCAGCAAGGCCGGTAAGGAGTGTCTCATGCAGAAATAAAATGAGCGTGAATACCCTCTTCCCCGCGGGAAGGGGGTGCGGCAAAGTAACCAGATTCGCTTGAAAGGTTGCCTGCAGCCCGCTAGCGGCACCTGGTAATAGTCCCCAATGCAAACCGCCTGTCATCCGGCCCAGGAGGCAAGACGACAGGCGGGATAAAAGCCTGCGTGGGCGTTGTAGTTCTTATTCTGCCGAAGATGTTTCGATGACCTCCTCCGAGGGGCCTGCCGCGCGCAGCAGCTGGCGGAGCGTGTCGGCGTCGGCGTCAAGTTGAGGCCGAATCTGGTCAAGAGCGAGGCGCAGGCCCTGCACATCGGAAAGGCGGGGTGCCTTGCTCTGGCCGTAGCCGTGGTACATGGCTACCCGCACTTTGCTGCGGCCCTGCCCAGCGTAAGTGCCAATTATTTCACCCTTGGAATTGATGATTTGAACCTCCGCTTTTACATTGGTACGGTACCATTCCAAGGGAATGCCTAACAAGCTGGGCGTCATCATTGTAATCATCTGGAAAGCCTGCAAGGCCTTGCCAGGGCGCGTTACTTCGGCTTCGGTTACTACCAGCTTCGCGTACCCGAAACTGAGGCTATCCTGGGGCTCAGCCATATGGTAAGCCAGCTCCTGGCGGAACACTTTGGGCGCATCGTCGGGCTGGGCGCCTTCCGTACTGCTCAGCGGCCCCTGCTCTATTACGGGCTCTAAGCGCGGCAAACTGCCAATTGCTACCGAGTGGTTGGCATGAACAAGGCCATAGATTGCTTTCTCACTAGACTTGCAGCCAGCTAACGCTACGGAAGCTAGCACAACGAAGAAGAAACGATACGCAAGCGTCATATGGATTAGGATCAGATGATTAAGGTCTGAGCTGAACTTCAAAATTAGCTGCTTGGGTTCCGTAAATATAGAAATAGGTGTATAAACATTCTTTAAAGATATAGTACATAATTTATGCCTAGCCGCGCGCTATCGTTAGGAGCCTGTTAGATATTGACAGAATGCAAAAAGGGCACCAGGCCCCCTCCGACCCGATGCCCTTTTCTGAGGGTGCGCAGCGCAATTAATGCGCCGATTGAGCTAACACGCTGTCAGGTTCGGCTAGCTGCTCTACCGTGGTTGGGGCCACGTAGTTGTCAATAAATTCCCCTTCCCACCGGGCTACTACCGCTGAGGCCAAGCAGTTGCCAATAACGTTTACGGCCGTGCGGGCCATATCCATCAGCGCGTCGATGCCCAGGATGATGAACACCGGCCACGCAGGGAGGTTAAACGAGGCCACGGTAGCCAGCAGAATCACGAGGGAGGCACGGGGCACGCCGGCTACTCCCTTGCTGGTAAGCATAAGGGTAAACACCATCACAAGCTGTTGCCCAAACGACAGCTCAACCCCAGCTGCTTGGGCCACGAAAATAGATGCCAGCGAGAGGTAGAGCGTGGTACCATCAAGGTTGAAGGAGTAGCCCGTGGGCATTACGAAGGCTACAATGCGACGCGGTACGCCAATGCTTTCCATGGCCTCCATGGCGCGCGGCAGGGCTGCTTCGGAGGAGGTAGTAGCAAACGCAATGCTTACGGGCTCCGCAATGGACAGCACAAACCGCTTGAGCGGGATGCGAGCAATAAGAGCAATAGGCACCAGAATGAGCACAAGGAAGGCCGCCAGCGCCCCATACAGAGTTAGCAGGAGCTTAAATGCATTGAGCAAAGGGGCAAACCCCATTTTGCCTACCGTGTAGGCCAGTGCTCCTCCTACTCCCAGGGGAGCAAAGAACATTACCACGTTGGTAAACTTGAACATTACCTCCGAGAGGCTTTCGGTCCATTGCAGCATGGGGAGGCGGTGCTTCTGGTGGACCATGGCTAAGCCAATAGCGAAAATGATGGCGAAGATTACTACCTGTAGCACCTGCCCTTCGGCCACCGACTTGGCAATGTTCTCGGGGAAGATGTGCAGGATAATGTCCGAGGTTGTCTGCTTAACGGTAGCCAACTGCTCCTGATCGGCTTGAATGCCGCTACGGTCTACGCCTTCGCCAGCCCGGGTGAGGTTGATGGCTCCCAGCCCGATAAATAGCGCGAAAGTGGTTACAATCTCAAAGTAAATGAGAGCCTTGAGGCCCATACGGCCTACCTGTTTCAGGTCGGCGTGGCCGGCAATACCAACTACCAGCGTAGCAAATACCAGCGGGGCAATAATCGTTTTTACCAGCCGCAGGAATACGTCGCTGAGCACTTTCAGGCTCACTGCTTGCGCGGGGAAATCGTGCCCAATCTCGGCCCCGATAAACATGCTCACCACAATCCAAAACGTGATGGAGCGGCGCTGGAAGGCCAGCACCAGCATGGAGAGAAGAAACAGCCAGCGGGCTACCAAAGGCACCGTCGGGGATAAGGCGCCGCCGTTGGCAACTAGGGCCGTGAGGGCAGCAGCCACAATGAACAGAATAAAAACAAGGAGTGCGAGTCGCGAAAACTTCATGCGCAGCAGTCGGGGAAGTAAATGGCAGGAATGCAGCAAAGATAGGTTTTTGGCGCGGGCAGTACAGTGTAGCTGCCGCCGGAACATAACTACCATGTGGAGAGCTACCGTATAGCAAGAAAACGGACCACTGATTTGCCTGGGGCAAACCTACCGTTAAGTTCTCCTGTACTACCTTGGTTGTTCATTTGCTTACTCCCTCAGCTCCCGTTCATGCTTGTCTGGTCGCTCACCCCTCTTACGCTACCGCTTCGCTACACCTGGAAAATTTCCCGCAACGCTGCCGATGTTAAAACCAACCTGCTCCTGCACGTGCTGGATGAGGCAGGCGGACCAATAGGCTGGGGGGAGGCCGCACCCAACGTGCGCTACGGCGAAACCCCGGAAGCACTACAAGCCGAGTTTGAAGCACTGGTAGCAGCAGGGTTAGGGCACTGTCGTTCCCTGCCCGAGCTAACCGAGTTCCTAAGCGTGCGGCCTCCAGCCCACGCGCTCCGCTTCGCGCTGGAGTCGGCGCTGGTACACTGGGAAGCCGCCCGGGCGGGACAATCCGTGGCGGCGTGGCTGGGACTACCTCCGCCCGCGGCGGCCGTACCCACGGCGGCTTCTTTGCCCATTATGGAGCCGGGTGCAGTAGCGGCGTTTGTGCGGGAGCACAACATCGGCCGTTTTCCACTCCTGAAAATTAAAGTAAACCGCGAAGGAGCCGTAGACTTATTACGGGAGGTGACGCGCCTGTTTCCCGGCCGCGACCTACTCATTGACGGCAACGAAGCCTGGTCCGACGCCGACAGCTTCGCCCGCGACTGGGAAAGTATTCGGGCCTTGCCGGGCCTGCAAGTTCGGCTGGTGGAGCAACCCCTGCCGGCCAACCAAGCTGAGGGCTACTGGGCCTTGAAGGGCAAAGTGGGCTGCCCCGTGTTTGCGGATGAGTCGGTGACAGACGTAGCGGACTTTGCCGAAATTGCCCGTCAGTTCGATGGCGTCAATATGAAGCTGATGAAGGCGGGTGGCTACCTCAACGGCCTGCGTATTTTGCGCGAAACGCGGGCCCACAGTCTTCAAACCATGCTTGGTTGCATGGTAGAAACCTCCTTGGGAATTTGGTCGGCCCTGCAAGTCAGCTCCCTAGCCGGCATCTGCGACCTGGATGGCTTCCTAATTCTGCAAAATGAGCCGTTTGAGCTGGTAGGAGAGGAGCAAGGATTCTTGCGTCCGTACGGAGAGCAGCCCGCTTTATAGCGAAGCGGTGCCCGGTTTGCTACCACCTAGCCGAACAGAACCTGTTGGTGATGGCGGCCAGGCTCCGTGTATGTATAGCGCAGCGGTAGGCCGCAGTGGGTGCATATCTGCTGCACGAGAGTTAAGCCTAAGCCTACACTTTCGGCCGGGCTATCGGGGGCGGTACGCATGCGCTCAAACAGCCCCGTATCCAGCAACGACTGAGCACGCCCCGTATTCTCTATCGTGAGCGAACTGGTAGTAAGAGTTACGGCAAGCTGCCCATTTGTATGGTTGTGGCGAATGGCATTGACAAGCAGGTTGCTGACCAGAACTTCCAGCAGCACGCGGTGCATGCGTAGCGGAACGGACGCGGCCAAGGAAGTAGTCAGCGTAATACCTCGGGCCGAAAGCTGATCTTGCAACTGGACTAACTGTGCCCGGACAACACCCGCCATATCAACTAGTTCGGTGGGGAAATACAGCTGGCTGTCGAGCTGGGCTAGGAGCAGCAAGCTTTTAGTAAGGTGAGTAAGCCGGTGCGTCACGCTCATCATGCGCTCAATGTAGCCGGCCTGTTCCTCCGTGAGGCCCGGCGCCTGCACCAGCAAATCGAGCTGAGCACGCAGGATGGCCAGCGGTGTTTGTATTTCGTGGGCGGCGTTTTCCGAAAACTCTTTCTGGTGCCGGTACACCCGCTGGTTTTGGCGCAGTAGCAGTTGTACTGCCTCGTACAACTCCCGAAATTCTCGCACTTGAGTGGGCGGCAGCGTTATGGGCTGGCTGCGGTTGAGCTTATACTTCTGCAACTGGTTGAGAAGGTAGTAGAAAGGCTGCCACAAGCGGCGGTTAAGCACCACCTGCAAGCCTAGCATACCCAGACCCAGCACTCCAAACAACCCAACTCCCGTAAGGGCCATGCGCCACAATAGCCCTTGCGTATCCAGCAACGACAAGCGGATTTGTAATTCATATGGCCGTCCCTGAAATGTAATGGGGGCCGCAAGTTGGCGGTAGGGCTGCACCTTGCCAGTTAGCTCGTTGTACATGATGCGCTGGCCGATGCGGTCGGGCTGGCGGGCTGGTAGAGTAGGCAGTGGCACGAACTCCACGTTGTGGTCTAGCTGGTGCCAGTAGGCCAAATCAGCGGGGCTGTGCAAGTAGAGGCGTAGGGCCTTGAGCACCCGCAGTTTGCGCCGGCTCAGGGTGCGGTCTACGTAGCCATAGTACAGTTTATGAATAACCTCGAAGTATACGAACGTGCCCGCCCCCGCCACCACACTAGCATATAGCAAATAGATTAGCGTAGTACGGGTTAGGAGTTTCATGGGCGTGATACAATGCTGTGGCAGGTAGGCGGCTACCCCTGTTCGGCGTCGAAGCGGTAGCCCAGGCCATACACCATGCGGATGTAGTTGGGCGCGCCGGCTTCCGTGAGCTTGCGCTTGAGGTTCTTCACGTGGGCATATACCGTTTCAAACGTGTCAAATTGCTCGGCCGCATCCCCCGATAAATGTTCGGCAATGGCACCCTTGCTAATAACCCGGCCTTGGTTGGCCAGCAAGAGTAGAAGCAAGTCGAATTCCGTGCGGGTAAGGCTGAGCGGCTGGCCGGCCACCGTAGCAGCGCGGCGTGCCACCTCTACCAGCAACTCCCCCACCCGCACCTCGTTGGTACCATCAAAGCGGCGGCGCCGAACGATGGCCGCCACGCGGGCACTAAGCTCGGGCAGGAAGAAGGGCTTTGGTAGGTAATCGTCGGCCCCGAGGTGCAAACCCGCAATTCGGTCGTCAACCGCGCTGCGGGCGGAGGTGATGATAACCCCCGCCGCCGGACGCTGCCGCTTTAGCTCCTGTAGCAGCGTCAGGCCGTCGCCACCAGGCAGCGTCAGGTCCAGCAGAATACAGTCGTACTCATACAGTAGCATTTTTTCCTGGGCTTGGTCGAAGGTAGCCGCTAGCTCGCACACGTAGTGCTGCCCCCGCAGGTAGCTTTCTAGGCCTGCCGCCAGCTCCGGCTCGTCTTCAACAATCAACAGTTTCATGGCTGGAGGAGGGGTAGGGTAGTGGGTAAACGGGCGAATAAGTAACTGCTCACTTTTAAAAGCAGGCAAAAGCAGCGTCTTCCAAATGTATTCTAAATCGACGAGTACTATCGCTCTATGATTTGGCTACGCGCCGCTGCTCTAGTCTCATTCCCACCCTTTACTCTCATCCAATGCTCTCATTGCTAGGCTTTCTAATGATCAGTACGTTTATGTACCTGATCATGTCCAAGCGCATGTTTGCCATGACGGCGCTTATTCTGATTCCTATTTTGTTTGCCTTGATTGGCGGATTTCGGGCCGAGATTGGGGATATGATGCTGGACGGCGTGAAGAAGATTGCACCCACCGGGGTCATGCTCATCTTCGCAATTATGTATTTCGGTATTATGACCGACGCGGGCCTCTTTGACCCCATCGTAGCCAAGATTCTGAAAGTAGTGGGCGGCGACCCGCTCAAGGTGGTTATTGGAACGGCCGTGCTGGCCCTGGCCGTGTCGCTGGATGGCGACGGGACAACCACCTACATCATTGTGGTAGCAGCCATGCTGCCTCTCTACCGGCGCCTGCACATGAACCCGCTGGTGCTCACCGCCACGGCTTTTCTGTC
Organism: Hymenobacter mucosus; assembly: GCF_900188255.1. Taxonomy (GTDB): domain Bacteria; phylum Bacteroidota; class Bacteroidia; order Cytophagales; family Hymenobacteraceae; genus Hymenobacter; species Hymenobacter mucosus. The sequence goes on from NZ_FZNS01000005.1 coordinate 466,624, forward strand.
GAGTGCGGTAATGAACATTTTGCCCTGGGGCGGGCCCACTGCCCGCGTGCTTTCGGCCCTGCACCTCGATAGCTCCGAGGTATTTACGCCCCTTATTCCGGCCATGGTAGTAGCCGCCGGCTGGGTACTATTCGTGGCCTATATCTTCGGTAAGCGGGAGCGAAAACGCCTGGGAATCATTCAGATTGATGAGAATGCCGAGGAACTGGTGGCCGAAGCCAACCACGAGGATGTAAGCCTGCGCCGCCCCAAGCTGCTGTGGGTAAACGCCCTGCTTACGCTGGCGCTGCTAGTAGGCTTGTTTATGGATGTGGTGCCGCTACCCGTGCTGTTCATGACGGCTTTTGCCCTGGGTATGCTCATCAACTACCCCCGCCTGAGTGAGCAGCGCAACCGCCTCAACGCCCACGCCGGCAACGCCATGATTGTGGCCGGTATGGTCTTCGCGGCCGGTATTTTCACCGGTATTCTGGCGGGCACGAAGATGGTAGATGCCATGTCGCTCACCATTGTTACGCTCATCCCCAACTCCTTAGGGCCGCACTTGCCCATTCTTACGGGCATTACCAGTGCCCCTTTCACCTTTTTCATGAGCAATGATGCCTACTACTTCGGTATTCTACCCTTGGTGACCAAAGCGGCCACGCAGTTTGGGGTAGGGGTAGCCGATATGGGGAAGGCCTCCTTGCTGGGGCAATCGGTGCACTTGCTGAGCCCATTGGTGCCCTCCACTTACTTGCTGGCTGGCTTGGCTGGTGTCGATTTTGGTGACCACCAGCGCTTTACGCTGAAGTGGGCTTGCGGCACCGTGGTCGTCATGCTCATTACCTGCTTGCTGCTCGGGGTAGTGCCCATCTAAGCACTGCCTAGCTACCCACTTTCTAGCGCCAGAAAATGCCTCCGCCTGGCGGGGCGTATGGCTCCCTGTGCTTACGGGGGAAGGAGTGGGACAGGCCCCGCCGAATCTATTGCTGTCTTCTTCCCACATCCCACCACAATTCCCATGAAACTGAATGTGCTTTTTCTAGTAGTAGGTGCCTGGCTGCTGACTACTACGGCGCTGGCGCAAGGCGATAAAGCCAAGTACAGCAGCTGGCTGCAATACAACGGCACCTGTGCCTTAGGCCCGCGCTTCGACGTAAACACGGTGCTGCAATACCGGAGCTACAATACATTTGGCGATTCGCGCCTCTTGCTGGGTAATGCCAACTTGCAGTATAACCTTAAAAGCCTACCCGCTTCCGTAGCCGCAGGCTACATGTACCTGCAACTGCGGCCATTTTCTAACCCGGAGGAAACGGAGAAATTTGACCGCCGCGAAAACCGGCTGTACCAGCAGCTCATCGTCAACAACAAGTTTGGCCGCTCCCGCCTGTTGCACCGCTACCGCGTGGAGGAACGCTGGACGGCCGCTGGCTTTGCCATGCGCTTTCGCTACCTCGCCTCCTTACGCGTACCGCTGGGCCCGCGCACTATTGAAAACGCCTCGTGGTACGCTACGCTGAAAGACGAAATTCGCATTAGCGACGGCCCTCAGCCCTTCGATAGTAACCGCATTTGGGCCGGTGTAGGCCACGTGTTCAACAAGAACCTGGGGGTAGAAGGCCTGTGGATGACCCAGCTTGAGGCGGGCGGCAACCATAACCATTACGTAGCCCTACTCATTCGCCACGACTTTGGGTGGCCGGACGCGTTGCCTACTCGGCGGCCGCGCTTTCTACCGCAGTAAATATTCTTTTCCATTCCGCATGAACAGCCACCTGCAAGAAATACTCGACAATCCTTTGGCGGCGCTAGCCATTGTGGGTAACCTCGTTATCATCGAAAGCCTGCTCTCCATTGATAACGCTGCCGTGCTGGCCACTATGGTCGGCGATTTGCCTAGGGAACAGCGAAAGAAAGCGTTGCAGTACGGCATCATTGGAGCCTACGTGTTTCGGGGGCTGTGTATTCTGTTTGCTTCTTACCTCATTCGGTTCTGGTTCCTGAAACCTCTGGGTGGCTTGTATCTATTCTACCTAGCTGCCGACCACTTCCGGTCGAAGGATGCGGGTTCAGACGATGATGAGGGGGTTGACAAGCAGCAGAGCTGGTTTTACCGCAGTACCCTGGGCCTATTTGGAAAGTTTTGGGCCACGGTGGCGTTGATTGAGCTGATGGACTTGGCCTTTTCTATCGACAACGTGTTTGCCGTGGTGGCCTTCACCGACAACCTAATTCTGATTTGTGGGGGCGTATTCATTGGCATTCTGGCCATGCGCTTAGTGGCGCAGGCCTTCGTGCTGCTGATGGGCAAGTACCCGTTTCTGGAAACGGCTGCCTTCGTGGTTATTGGTATTTTGGGCCTGAAGCTGCTGCTTTCCCTCTTTGAGCATTTCCAGCCCCACCACCCCTTCAGCCACTTCCTGAGCAGCGAAGCCGCCGATGCAGGCCTTACCGTGCTCACCGTAGCCGTGTTTGCCGTACCTCTATTCACCTCCTGGGTAAAGCAGCAGATAGCCAAATAAAATTGCCCCTACCTCGCGCGTAGCTGGAGTAGGGGCAATACTGTTAGTATACCTGGGAAAGACTACACGGCAACCGCCACGGTGGGGGCGCCAGCCAGGATATCAGCAGTGGCGAAGTCGGCAAATTTGTGGAAGTTAGCCACAAACTGCTCGGCCAGTTCAGCGGCCGTTTTGTCGTAGGCCTCCACGTCGGCCCAGGTCTGGCGCGGATCGAGCAGGGCGCTGGGCACGCCGGGCACCGTGGCCGGTACGTCCACGCCAAAGACGGGGTGGCGGTGATAGGCAACGGCGTGGAGCTGGCCGTC
>NZ_FZNS01000020.1 GCF_900188255.1 Hymenobacter mucosus
TAGCGGTGCACAACGAGGAGCCGTGTGAGGTGAAAGTCTCACGCACGGTTCTGAATTGGCAGCCGGGGGAGCGATTCCCCGGCTGACCATAACCTGATAAGTAGGAGCGCGGAAGCAAAGGCGCTGGGGCTGAAAATGGGCGACCCCTATTTTCAAGTAAAAGATGTGCTGCAACAGCACAACGTGAAGGTTTTCAGCTCAAACTATGCGCTCTATGGGGATATGAGCCGCCGCGTAATGTATCACCTTCAGCAAGTAGCGCCAGCGGTAGAAATTTACTCTATTGATGAGGCATTTCTAGACCTAGCCGGGATGGAAACCTATTTAGGGAGCCTGGATGCTTACGCCCGCAAAATTCGGGATGGGGTCAAGGCCCGAACGGGAATCCCTACCTGCGTTGGTGTTGCTCCAACCAAGACGTTAGCCAAGCTGGCCAACCGAATTGCCAAGAAAGATGCGGCGCTGGGCGGGGTGCTTTACCTGGATTCACCCGAACGGCGGGCCTGGGCGCTGCGGCAAGTTCCGGTGGGTGACGTGTGGGGAGTAGGGCGGCAATACGCGGCTAAGCTGGCTGCGGCCGGGGTAGATTCTGCTGCCGACCTGGCCCGCGTGTCGGATGCCTGGGCGCGTAAGCACCTGGGCGGCGTGGTCGGGGCACGGCTGGTGCAGGAGCTGCAAGGTCGGCCCTGCGCGGGCCTGCACCCTTCGGAAGATGGTACGCTCAGCCGCCAAAGCATCAGCTGCTCCCGCACCTTCGGCAAGCCCCTGTCTGCCTTTGATGATGTACTCGCGGCCGTGGCGGCGTTCCTCTCGCGGGCGGCGGAAAAGCTGCGGGCGCAGGGCGACATGGCGCATGTCCTAACGGTGTACATCAGTAAAAACCGCTTTGCTGCTAACGTGCTGCCGCCTTATTCGAAGTCAGCTACCCTGACGCTACCCATCGGGCCTACGGCTGATACTACGGTGCTGCTCAGCTATGCCCGCCTCCTGCTCGGGCGGCTGTGGGAGAAGAGCACAGCCTATCATAAGGCCGGGGTGGTGCTCGACGGATTGGAGCCGCCCGGTACTGGCCAGCAGCTAGACTTGTTTGCTGCGGCCCCTGCGGTAAAGCCCATCGAGAAGCCAGCACTCGTTACCAAGCGGCCGGCTTTGATGGCCAGCCTGGACGCACTGAATCAGCGTTTCGGCCGGGGCGCGGTGCAAATTGCTACGGCAATTCCGGCCGCTGGCCACATCAACACAACGAGCGGAAAAACGCCCCCTCCGTGGGAAGGAAAGGCTCAATGGCGCTCACCGGCCTTCACTACTCGGCTGGAAGATTTAATGTTGGTAAATTAATCCTCACGCTTTCGTTATATTACTACCTCATTTCATCTACTCCCCTATGACTACTACACAGTTCAAATTTGGCGTTATTCGCAAAGAGCATCTGTTCACTGACCTGCAAGGGCACAACTTACTAGCTGCACTGTTCTTTCTAGTGCTGAGCTTAGTAGTGCACTCGCTGCCGGCATATGCCCTTTTTATGGGGTTTGGGGGCGTGTGGATGGCTGGCATCTTCGCTAACCGCGAAGTTTTCTACTTCCTCAATACGGTTCTAGTTCTAACTACCTGCTTCCTCGTCTGCCAAATGCCGGTGCAATAATGTTGTATAAACTGCAACTTAAAGCAGGACACTTGCGTAGTGGAAGTATAGATAGTTACTATATTGTGAAGCATACTACATATTACTCTTATGCGTACTTTCCTTATCCTCGGCGCTCTATTCTTCTTTCTACATAGTTCCTGGGCTCCTACTTGGGGGCAATACGTGGCCAATTGGGGGTTGCTTCTCGCGGCTCTTGGTTGGTTGGGTGGCATGAGTTCAAAATCAAAAATTCGTTACCAGCGCAACCGCTACTACGATAACGACTACTACGACCAGCAGCACCGCTAATGTGCTCACCATATAATGAAAAGCCCCCGGCGCTTCGGCTCGGGGGCTTTTTGTTGTCAGCAAGTCGTGCGGGCCTTTATCCCTCTGGTTCTCTTTCTGGCCTTTGCTTAATTCTTCTTGCTTGCCTTTATCCGTCGCCACGCTTCCCGAACATTCCAACCGTCACTTGGGGTATCGTATGCCAGCAGTTCAGGTTGCAACTCAAGTAGGTTCATTACGAAGTGGAAGCCCCATAGACAGATAGCAATGCCGTTGACTACGGTAGTTCCGGTAAAGCCAAATGAATAGAACGCAAATACAGCTGCTGTTAAAGCTCCGCTTAGTGGTCCTGCCAGATTGAAGATGAGTTGCTTAACCGGATGCTTACTGAATGCAACTCCTGACGTAGTTACATAGTGTAGCAAGCTATTGGGCGCAAAATAGAACTCGGTGCCCGCCAGCGTAAACCGTGGCTTTACAGTTTTTTTTCTTAGGTCGGTTGCAATCACAATCCGATGAATACTTAGCCCTACTAGCTTACCAGCTATAGCGTGGCCAAGCTCATGCGCCAGCCCGCTGACTATGAATGAAACGGGGAAAAGAACAAGCAGTAGCAGTATATCGACAAGCATAGAACAAGCTGCTGCATTAGATGCGTAGGCCTCGGCGGCGCTGAGGCGCTGGGCTAGGCTTAGGTGTAGGGGTAGCACAAGAGTAGGAACAGAAACTATCGCTAGGCCCATTCACCAAGCGATGCTTCCCAGGGTGTGAGGGTGCGCAAGGGACGCAGTTGCCCAGCCGCCACAGATTCGGGCAGCGTAAAATCGTAGCGGCCCAGCATATTCACGTGTTCATGCAGCAAGGGCGAGAGGCGGGCCACATCCTCCGGGTTTACGTGCTCCTCCGTTTCCTGCCACCGCTCTAATGCTTGTTGCAAATAGCGCGTATTCCACAGCACCAGGGCGTTTACGACCAGGCCCAGCGCCCCGAGTTGGTCCTCCATTCCCTCGCGATAGCGCTGGCGCAGCTCGCCTTTCTTGCCGTGAAAAACGGCGCGGGCCAGCGCGTGGCGGCCCTCGCCGCGGTTGAGCTGCACCAGGATGCGCCGCCGGTAGGCCTCGTCGTGGACGTAGGCTAGCAGGTAGCGCGTTTTTTCCACCCGGCCCAGTTCGGCCACCGCCCGGCCCAGGCCCGAGAGCGAACCCGCCCGCTGCAAGGTGCGCATTACCGCCGTGGCTTTTACCCGGCCCAATTTAAGAGAGCCGGCCAGCCGCAACATATCCTCCCAATGGTCACTGATGAGCCGGGCGTTGACGACGTGCCGGCTTAATTCATTGAGGGGACCATAATCATCTTCCTTGCTGAGGCGCCAGAACCGTTGGTCGGAGAGGTCTGCTAAGCGAGGGCTGAAGCGGTAGCCCAATAAGGCGAACAGGCCAAAGACTACCTCACTGTAGCCATGGGTATCGGCCATGATTTCGCGCGGGTCCAGGCTGGTTTGCTGTTCCAGCAGCCCGGCCAGGATGAACAGGGAGTCGCGCAGCGTACCGGGAATGACGATGCCGTGGAAGCCGGTGAACTGGTCGCCGGTGAAGTTGTAGTAGGTTACCCCGCGCTGGGAGCCGTAGTATTTGCGGTTCCACCCGGCGTGCAGCGTGCGCACGGGCACGACGAAGCGCATGCCGTCGGCCGAGGCGACTTCTCCGCCACCCCAGGCCTGGGCCAGGGGCAATTGCGCCTGGCCGTCCACCAACCGGGCGTTGGCGGCGGTGAGCGTTTCCACGCGCATGTAGTTTTGCTGCACCCAGGACAAGCGGGGCAAGGTGAGGGCCGGTACCTCGGCCCGCGCCACAGCCTTGAGGCCAATGTTACACGCCTGGGCCAGCAGCACCGCGCAGATGCTCAGTGGTAAATCGGCCGCTTTGCTCTGGCCGTCGGCCACGTGGGTGAAGGCGTCGGCAAATCCCGTGAACGCGTTCACCTCCAGCAGCAACGCCGCTAGTTCCACGTGGGGCAACTGCTGGGTAAGCTGCGTCCGCAACTGCTGCAAGCTTGCGGGTTCTTCCTGGGCGGGGAGCGGGCTTACCCGCACGTAGGGCATGCCGTCGTGCTGCAGCACGTGCAGCGCCGTGTTGTGGGGCAGGGTTTCGCGAACCTCCGCGTAGGCCGACCGCAGCTGCGCTTGGAGCCGCACCAGTTCCAGGGCCGGGTCGAGCGAACGGCCCAGCGCCCGCGCCACCGATTCACGCGCCGCGTCCCAGTCCTCGCCGCGTAGCATTTCCGCGCGCGGGTCGCCGTAGCGATCACTCGTCGTCACAAACACTTCCCGACGGCGCAACGCTTGGTGTAGGCGGTCCAGCACGCAGAGCGTGTACGCGGCGGGGTTCACCTCGTCTCGACTGGCAAACACCTGCCGCGCCCAGCTTTTGGGCACAAAGGTGCGGGGAGCAGTCCCCCATTTGGGCCGGCACCGGCCGCCTGCTTCCTGGGCTCGTAAAAAGTACCAGGCATCGAGCAGGGGTTTGGCCGAGGGGGAGCCTTCCAACGCAATTCCGTTCAGCAGGGCCGGCAGAAACCGGCGTACGGTCGCGTAGCTACCACTCAGGGCTTGGAACCGGGGGGCGTCGGCGGGACTGGCCAGCGCCTGCACCGTCTCGGCTGCTTCTCGCAAGGAGGCTTCGCCAATGCGGCTCAGTACCTGTGCCCGAATCTGGGCTTCGGGCACGGATTCGTCGAGCAGCAAGCGCACGGCTTGCTCCAGCACCAGCGCCGCCTGGTCCAAATCCTTCAGGGAGCGCAGCCGCTGACGGCGGCGCTTGGTTTCGCCCCGCAGGGCGAGCGCTGTCAGCAGCCCGTCGAAGAGGTCGAGCACATCGTCGGTGGCCGTGCGTTCAAGGGCCTGGGCGAAGGCCAGCAGGGTAGCCAGGCGGCGTTCTTCTCCCATCCGCGCCAACGTCTGCCCCCAGGCTACTTGGGCGTGGCGGGCCAGCCGCACCACTCGGGCTTCGGGCAGGTCGTGCAGTGAAATGCTCCCTACGCCGAGGACGCGCACGTGCTCCAGCCGTCCCAACGCGGCCACCAGAGCGGGGCCGGAAACGCGGGTCGGCGCGGTGCGCAACGCTTCCAGTCGGGTGAGTCGCTGGCCAGGCGGTACCAGCAACAGCGATTCCAAGGCCTCTTGCTGTACCGGGTTCAACCGGTTGCGGAGTTGGTGGTACAGGTGACGGCCCGTACGCTCGCGGACCCGCGCAATCAGGCGGGCCAGCACCGTCACGCCGGGCAGCACGACGCGCTGGGCCACTAGATGCGCGGTCGCTAAATCAAAGAGCACACTGGGCCGCACGGTGCTGGTGAGGACCTGCGCGTAGAGCCAGCGCGTGAGGCGGAATACTTGCCGGCCCCCATAGGCCGCAAAGCCCAGGTACGCCACAATGCGGGCCTGGTGGTCGGAGAGCGTATTCGGGCGGGTATACCGCGCAGGCCACGCGTCAGTGCCTACCTGAAGCTGCTGCGCCAAGGTGGCCACCACGACGGCCGGCACCTGGGTAGGGATGGGCAGAAACGTGCCTAAAAACCGGAGTGTACACAACTGCACAGCACACCCGAGTTGGGTGTACGACCGGCGGTAGTCGGCCAGAAACTGTAGGTCCTGCGGACTCAGGTAAAAGAAACGGGCCAGTTGTTCCGGGCTAGGGTCTGTCTGGTAGCGCCCATAGCGGGCCGCCTGCTCGTCGCTCAGAAATTCTACCGGCATTGTCCTATAGTCGCGTGTCCCCGCTGGCGGCGGCCCTATTCGGGCCAGTCGCTTGCTTCCCGCTCGGTCTGGTAAGCTGGCCGAACCTCGTGTGAAATAAGCAGCTGGCCCTTTTCATTGCTCGCCCCAGACCGACAGGTTTCAGGATACAACCGGCACCGGGTCTGCCCGTTAGCTGATGGTGCGGTCGCTGGTGGTGTAGTTGAGCATCCAGCCGGGGTATTCAGCTGGCAGTTGGCTGACCTCTTCGAGATGGCGCAACTCCTCCGGCGTGAACGTCACGTCCACGGCGGCCAGGTTGGCGTCGAGCTGCTCGGGCTTGGTAGCCCCCATGATGACGCTGCTTACTACCGGCTGGTGCAGCAGCCAGGCCAAGGCGAGTTGGGCCACCGTGGCGCCTTTGGTTTCGGCCAGCGGGTGTAGCACGTCGAGGACATTGAAGGCCCGGTTGCGGTCGACGAGGGGAAAGTCGAGCCGGTCGCGGCGGCCGCCTTCCTGGTTTTGGCCATCGCGGGTGTACTTGCCTGAGAGCAGGCCACCGGCCAACGGGCTCCATACCAGTAGGCCCACCTTTTGGTCAAGTAGCAGCGGTACCATTTCGCGCTCCAGGTCCCGGCCGGCGATGGTGTAGTAGGCCTGCAGCGAGGCGAAGCGCTCCAGCTGGCGGCTATCGGCCGTGGCCAGGGCCTTCATCAGCTGCCAGGCGGCCAGGTTGCTGGCCCCAATGTAGCGCACCTTGCCCTGGCGCACGAGGTCATCGAGCGCCCGCAAGGTTTCGTCCAGCGGCGTGAGCGGGTCGTAGGCGTGCAGCTGGTAGAGGTCGAGGTAGTCGGTATGCAGGCGCTTGAGGCTGGCTTCGGCCTGCTGCATGATGTGTTTGCGCGTAAGTCCTACCTCATTGGGGCCTTCGCCCATTTTGCCCCGCACTTTAGTGGCCAGCACCAACGAGTCGCGGTCCAGGCCTAGGTTGCGGATGGCCTGGCCGGTAATTTCCTCCGACAAGCCCTCGGAGTACACGTTGGCCGTGTCGATAAAGTTGACCCCGGCGGCCACGGCCCGGCGCAGCAACTCATCGGCGGCCGTCTGGTCGAGGGCCCCGGTGACGGCCGAACGGCCTTTGCCGCCAAAGGTCATGGTGCCCAGGCACAGGGCCGACACCTTCAGGCCGGTCTGGCCCAGCAAGCGATACTGCATACGACGTAGCGCCGGGGAAATGTAGCACCCGGCCGTGCAAAGGTCCGGCGCACCTGCTGGGGCTACATAACCAATTTGCGCCCAAGGGCTACGAAATTCAAACCACCAGGGCCTGGGGCTGACGGACTTGCTGCGGGGTGAGGCCGGTGTGGTGCTTGAAGAAATTGTGAAAGTGGGTGGGGTACGCAAAGCCGAGCGCTTCGGCAATATCGGTCAAGGACCACGGCGTGTGCTGCAGCAGGCGCCGCGCTTCCGCCAGCCGCCACTCGGCCAGGTGCGCGGTAGTGGTTTTGCCTGTCACCGCCCGCACGGCCCGGTTGAGGTAGTTGACGTGCACACCCAGCAGCGGGGCAAAATCCTGGGGGGCGCGCAGCTGCAGTGGCTGGTCGGGCCGGGCTACCGGAAACTGCCGGGCCAGCAGCTCCAGAAACAGGGCAGCGAGCCGGTCGGCGGCGGTAGGGTGCACGAAGTTGGGCGCGGGCGCCCGCAAGCGCTGGAGCTGGTGCAACAGCAGGTGCAGGTAGTGGCGCACGACGGTGGCCTGGTGTGGGTAATCGGTGCCCAGCTCCGTAAGCAGCTGGCTAAACAACGATTCAAACGCCGGCAACTGCCCGGGCTCCAGTATATAGACCGGGTCGCGCCCCAGGGCCAGTAGTGGGCTTAGGGCCTGGTCGGCCGTCGCCCCGCCGTGCAGAAATTCGGGCGTGAACAGGCAAAACAACCCGCTTTGCTCGTCCGATAGGGTTTCCCAGGCGTGCGGCACCAACGGGTGCGAGAGCACCACGGCCGGCCCGGCAATGGCCCAGCCCCGCGTGGCCTGGTGCAGCTGGCTGGTGCCGCGCGTCAGCAAGGAGAGCTTGTAGAAGTCGCGCCGCTGGTAGGGCAGGGATACCTGCCCGAAGTCAGCGCGGGAATAGGCCGCAAACTGGCCCGCCTGCAGCCCGCCCACCGACGGCACCTTTCCTAGGTAGCGGTGCTCAAACTCGGGCAGGGAAATAGCGGCAGCGGGTGGCTGAGAGCAAGTCTTTATCACAAGGCGCGTATCAGGTCGTTTGGTGTGTCGCCTGCGTGCCCGTTGGTACGCCCAGCTGCCCCAGGTAGCGGTAAATGGTTGCCCGACCGACCCCGAGCAACTGGGCGATTTCCGCGACAGTTTTGTCCTGCTGCAGGTACAGCGTTTTGGCCGCCTGGGCTTTGGACAGGGCTTCTTTGGAGAGGCCTTTGGGCCGCCCGCCCTGCCGGCCCCGGGCTCTGGCCGCAGTCAACCCCGCTTTGGTGCGCTCGCGGATAAGGTCGCGCTCAAACTCAGCCAGCGAGGCAAACAGGTTGAACATGAGCCGGCCTTGGGCGGTGGTCGTGTCCAAATGGTCCTGCAGGCTGACGAAGTGAATCCCTGCGTCCTGAAAGCCCGTCACCAACGTGACCAGGTCTTTGAGTGAGCGGCCTAAGCGGTCGAGTTTCCAGACGACGAGCGTATCGCCGGGCCGCAGCCGCGTCAGCAGGTGCTGCAGGGCCGGGCGCTCTTTCACGGAGGACACTTTTTCCTGGGACACCTCCACGCAGCCGTAGGCTTGCAAGGCATCAGTCTGCAGATGCAGGTGCTGGTCGGAGGTACTCACGCGGGCATAGCCGAAAATCATCGCCATTTTTCTCAAGAAGTCAACGAGGGCGAAGATAGCGAGTCGTTGATTACTGAGAACAGGAAATGAGACAATCTGTGGTAGCTTTTCAGGGCGCTAAGCAGCCGAGGCAGGTGGGCCGCTAAAACGGCCGTTTCGCGAGACAGCTCCCTGCGCAGATTTTCCCTACCGATACTTTCTGTTCCTACTCTTGTGCTACCCCGTGTAGTGGCATCAGGCGGTGGCACTTTCGCAATCGGGCTGCTCAGCTGCATCATCTTTAGCTCCTGGTTGGCTTGGTATAGCTCGGCTATCTCGCGGCCGTGCTTCTGCTCTCCTGGGGTGCCGCGCAGCATCTCATTTACCTTATCCTGAAAGAGTGGCTTAATGGCCGCTTCGATGGCTTTGTTATCGACCTGGCTTACCTCCAGCTTTCGTAACCAAGCCAAGCGGTGCTCCCGCTGAATGCACGGCATCACATCGGCAACTTCTAAGGCCCGGTTCACCCCTTTCAGAATCGAATCCTTGGGTTCCGTCAGAAAGAATTGAGCCCCTACCCCTTCTCCGTACTGAAGGTTGTTGCGGGTCAGGCCGTGGCCGAACTCGGCCGGTTGCGCTACTTGGATGTTCTCCGCTTTGATGGGCCGGATTAGTCGGTATATCGCTACGCTGGGGCTGTAAAGATGCTCGCCTGCATCAGCCTGTCGATACGGCTTTACTTGTAGGGCCTCGGCCAAACTACGAGCGTTGACTTCTAAGTCCGGGGTTAGGTGCTTTAGCAGCGTGGCGGCATCGGTGAAGTAAGGCGAAATAGTTTCTTCTCCTTTCCGAATGTCCGCCTCGGGCCGAAAGTCAAACTGCACTAGCAGCGTACCAGCGGGCAAGTCCTGCTGCGGGTGGTGCCACTGGTCAACGCCGGGGTATAGATTGGTGCCCTGGTCAAGAAACGCCTTCCGGGCTGGGGTATCAACGGGTGGTATCGACGTGGCCACACTTACAGATTAAAGGTCAGCGGGGCGCTTGGCGGCAGGGCCTGGGTAATGGCCACAAAATTACGGGTATCCTGCACCGCGTCTTTGGTCAGCAGAATAGTTGGGGGGAAGGTAAACCGTTGGCGCAAGGCCTCCACGTCGAGGGACTGGTGAAACAGGTATTCCCCAAAGCCATCCCGGTTGTAGGTGAACTCGTCGCCGCTGGCGGGGTCGTTGCCTTGGGCTTTCAGAAAATCAATAATGGGCTGTAAATGGGCCGTGCGGGAATCCGGTAGCTTCTCGACAAGCGCCACTTTTTCAAGGGTCTGACCCATAGCTAAAGTAGGTTGATTTACCGGCAAGATAGCAGGGTTCGACAACCGGCGATGCTGCCGCTTAGCCAAGGAGCGTGATTGAGAAAGACCAGGCATAATAATAGGCTTCTAACGGGAAGTAAACTACACTACTATTAACGCAAAAACAGGGGTTAAAGTTGTAAAAAATACATCTTTACAACACCTACAAAACCGCCTTAACTGTTTACAATTGCTGAAAAAAGCCCCGCTGTCATTAGCGGGGCTCGTCTTTAGAATAGAGTTTGGAAGTTGGTTATCTAACGTTAGTAATTTGGAAGCTTGATAGAGCCTTTGCCAGTATCGGCTTCCATTGTTTTTCATCCTTAATCCTGTATGATAAAATGACTTGGTGCATCCTGTCATTATTGAAGAATTGGTACATCTCCACTTTGACAGGCGGCCTATCATTCAACTGCCGGATGTAAGTAATTTGTATTGCAGCCTTGTCATTAACAATTACAGTATTGCTTCCCAACCATTTTACAAGGGATAGATTCGTCTTGGCAGTTCGTTGTTCTTTGAATCCCGCAACAACCTCCTGCTTGAAATTGGCATCGTAAGCAGCCAATTCATCAGGCTTAAACGCTGGTCTACTGCTTGATTTTGGATACTCACCGGGCTTGCCAACAAAGGTTTCGATGATTATTCGCACATAAGTTTGAAGGCTTGAGGGTTGGCTCTCGTTCAATCCTTTTTGTTGAAAGACAGCTCTACTATCATAAATATCATAGTCATACAAGCGGCTCATACTCAGTTGAGCTGAATCTTCGAGCTTCTTGTTTTTACCGGCAATCAACTCTAGTTCAGGTGCAATTGATATAAGCCCTACTTCAGTAATCCTGTACCTGATGGCTTTGGGAGTTTGGGCAAAAACGCCAATATGAAGCAGTTGAATTAAAACGAGCAAGAGTAATTTATTTGCTAAGCGCATTTTGATTGGCATCTCGCTGGTTTTCATATAATCTGTTACTGAACTGCCTCCTTCAAAGCTACCCTATAAGTAGTGAATTGGTGCTAGTCCTGCTCAGTATGCCTTGTGCGTTGCCTGTATTCTTGCTGCTCCTGGCGGTACTGTTTTACAGAACGTGGTGGCAAGACAAATACGACTTCTAGTGCGCAGGAATCGGGTGTTTTAATCCAAATCGTTTCCGTGGGAAAGCCAAGCTCAGAAAGTGCGGCCTGGGCGAACTCGGGCTTGAACTTCCAAATCCTCTTATTGCGGGTAGGGTCGTGAACGGTAACCGGCTGCGTACTCATAAGCATTGCCTGCTCTACATTCAAGTTGTGGCGGCTGGCCCACTCGGGCAGCTCCGCGCCCATCTCCTGAAACTTATACTGACAGAAAGTAGCGGCTTCTTCCGGCCCTACTAAGCGGTTGAAGCTAGGCAAAGCCGGATTATAGAGAGGTAAAACCGGGGCGCTAGCAGGCTTCTTCATTGAAATTCGGTGAATGAGTACCTTCGGGCTTACCTGTACTGCTATGAGTTCAAAAAAGCTTTCTACGCCTGACGAATTAGGGTCTTACCGCGCACACAAGGCGTATATCCGCACTTTCAAGTACACGCCGCTTAATCAATTCGACCGGCTGCTGTGCATCTTCGGTGACAGGGGCCAAGGCACTACGGGTGAGGTGGCCTATCTCAAGATTTCCGAATCTGCCTATGAAGCCATTGCAAGGCGTTTTCCAATTGCAGAGCGGGAATCAAACCTGTTCCGTAGTGATTTTTTCCCGGTGACAGAAGTAAGCTCGGAGCTGATACAGGAAGCCAGTGCTGAGGCAGTGCCGCCAACAGAATAGCTAGCTAGCCTCGTTGCCGTTTTGTGAATCGGTGATGCTCACGCTCATTTCGTAGCGGTCTGCCTCGGCTGGGGCTCCGCTGGGGGGTGTGATTACAACCTCGTAGCGGTCCGTCCCATACTCAGCATAGATGCGGTTCTGCGCTGCATTCACTGCTTCATCAACACTGCTAGCGCCCGTTACGGTAACACTGGTGGCATGGGAGCCGGGGCCGGGACTGGCAAAATAGACTTCCATAAGATAGATATTGGTTACAATTTTGGTTCAAAAGTCGCATTTGAACTTATAGCAGAAGATGTTGCTCTCTTTGCTCTTATTTCTACTCCGCGCTCATTCCAAAACTTCGCTTTACCCCGTTGGGCATCTTCTATTTTTCGAGCTATTTCCATCTCTGTAAGGGGAGTTTCATAGGTTGATAGTAACCTCTCTTGTTCTTCCTTCAACACTTCAAAACATGCTCCGATGTAAAATCCTGTATCCCCTGGGTACGGCGCCATGAGTTTTACATATTCTCTCCAATCATCAAGAATCGCGCTTTTTGAGCCAGCTTCTTCTTTATGTTCCTCTTCGTCTAATGTGACTTGTAGTAATCTCATGGATGAAACATGCTGCGCGAAAAGAATAAGGACCTGCGGCATACTTTTTCCAATTACTAAGTCTGCGTTAGCGTAAATCACCTCTAACATCTTCTCATTGGTTTTTGTGAAAAGTGTTTTGAGCCACTTACGATAAGCTTTTAATTGTTCAGCAGTAGGTGAAGGCAGGTTATCTACATTCTCCCCGCTGGGAAAAAAATCCACAAACTCTCTGGCGAATAGTTTAGAGTCGTTTCCGTGCTGTTCTATAAAGGAGCACCAGTCTCTCATTCCAGTTTCATAGAGAATGGAGAGCTTACCGTAAAGTTGGTTGAGTTGTTGGTTGATGCGATTTAATCTGTCTGTCCGACGGTCGTCTACTCTTTTCGCCTGAATAGTGCGTATAGCCACTACTACGGCTGCAATTGTAGCACCAGCAGTTGCTATCTCCGCGATGTTTCCCCAAATGTTATCCATAGTAAAGTAGCAGGTTACGGCTTAGGCTTCCACCAATCATCGTTGCTGTCGTCGTCGCTCAGCATATCGAGAGTATCAAGGTTCTTTTCATCGAGTAGGTCAAGCGTGACCTCACCGGGTAGCGTCACTGTGGGCGGGAGAGTGCGTAGCCCTGGGCCAAAAGCTAGGGTTTTGCTGCCGTGGTGGATTTTATGCGGTATCCGCTTGTCGAAGATGCACACTCGCAGCGCCTGCATGAAGTCCGGCCCTAACTCATAGGCTTGGCCTTCTTCATCGAGCGCCTGGACTGGCTCACTCTGGCCGGGGGTCAGGTTGGTCGAGGCGCTGGTCATATAGATTGTTACCAGTTCGGCCCCTGCGGCTAACTGCTGCTGCACGGCGGCGAACATATCCCACTCGTTTTTCATAAAGGCTTTACAATTGCAAAAAGGTGCGGTGAAAGTGTGCTCCTACGCCTTAGAACGGGATAGTTATACGAACTGGCCACGGCCACTCAGGATGCAGCCAGTGCAAGAAAAAGACGATGGCCACACCCACGACGAGTAAGCCAGTGGTGAACCTCTCGCTCAGCTTGCGGCGCTCGTCAATCATTTGAAGGGCCGGGCCTAGCAGCTCATCGCACCGTTTACTAGAAGCGTGTAGCTCTCGCATGATGTAGTCGATAGGTGGCGGCGAATTGCGGCGGCGGCGGGGAGCGTACTTCATGCGCGGGCGGCTATAGACAGAGAATAAGACAACTGGCTAAGAAATTGCGCTAGGATAGGCGTAATAGCCAGCCCTGCTGCTGGTACTTCGTGCGTAGTTCGTCGGCGGTTATATCCTCCCCGGTAAATTGCAGCCATTGGGCCACGGTTTCAAGGTCGGGGGCTTCGGCTAGAAAAGGGTTTGGCGTAGGTAGGGCCTCAGCGGCGGCTAGCCGCTGGGCCTCGTCGGGGTAGCGTAGCAGTAGCTCAGCCATTTGATAGAGCATCGACCGAACGCCGGTAGGGGCTGCATACTCAGGTAAGATGCTCATGGGCAGCTAGTGCTGACGAGCTGGCCGACCCAAAGCGGGCGCGGGCGGCTCAATCGGGTTTTTCATCTGGTGCTCAGCCATCATTGTTACCGTGATAAGGTCGGTGTGCCCGTACTCGGCTACTCGTTGCAGCTCGGCCAAGGTGAAGGTGGCCGGGTCCGCCAAGCGGGTAGTCAAGGTGCGCGGGTTAATGTCGAGGGCCTTGGCCGTTTTGCCGCGTTCGCCAAGTGAATGAACAAACTCGGCAATGTTGTCGAAAGGCAATTTCTTAGGCATTTTTCAGCAGCGTTAGGTGTAATGAGGCAAAATAATCTATGCAATTTTAGCAACATTACGGCCCGCTGCTTGCTGAAGGTTTAACTATTTGCAGTGGGGGCGTTCCACTCCCGGTAAGCCGTGGTGTGCCGGTCTGCAATAACTGCTAGGCGTTCGGCCTGGTCGTCGCGTTTCAGCCAGACGTGGGAGCTGCCGCAATGGATGGTGTAACCGCTGCCCATTACCTCGCGGGCCTGCTCGGCAAAGTCGCGTAGGTCGGCTACATCGGGTGCCGCGTCAATAAGCCGCCGTAGCTGCTCTAGGCGCTCGGCTTCGGCCTCGTCTGCCGGTTGGTGCTCTACGGCTAGATAAGCCCACTGTGGGGCAAAACCGGCGCTATTCTGGCTGTTCTGGTAGCTGGTGCTCATAGCGAAGAAGGAACAAAAGGGGAAAAGCTACTCGGGTGGGTTGAGCGACTGCGTTAGTTGGAGCACCTGGGCGTTGTGGAACGCTTGGCCAAAAACGCCACGCTCGTAGTCGCGGGCTAGCTGGGTCACGTTCTGAAACTGATAGGTCAGGCCCGTAGGCCCCAACGGCTGCAAAAACTGGTCGGCTTCCTGGGGGCTGAATCCGCTAAGGTCTTCGCCGTTGCTCAGCAGCACCTGCACCCCTGGCCGCTCGTTGTCGCCCCGGCTGTACGTTTCGTAAATGATGCCTAGCGCCTGCTCTCGCGGGTAGTAGATGGCATCTCCGATGGTCAAATCTTGGGGCGTTTTCATGGGCGTTAGGGTTAGAGTAGAAGCAGGGAGAATTGCCCGCCGTGGTCCTCTTTTGTGGCGCGGATAGCTTCGCAGCCAACGTGGCGAACTGCTTTCACCAAGGCCGAAAGCACATCAAAATCTTCTTGGTCGATGATTTCAATTTTCAGCAAGGCGGCTACCTCGTAGGTCATGCCCTCGTTGTTGACGCTCTTTCTGAGGTGGTACAACTGGGCCTCAACGTCCGTAATAGCGTTGATTACCTGGCTACGGTACTGGTTCCAAGTGAGGTCGCCAAGGGTGGGGGCTTCTACTGCTCTCATGGCCTTACCACTGTTTTACCTCGTTGCTGCTTTCGTTGAATTCGGAATCCAGCCAAATCCGGCCTAACAAGCCTTCCGGCGCTTCAATGCCTAATTCATCCAGCTTGTCCGATACCGCGTCCGCGTCAGGCAATCCGCCGCCGCGCTCCATCAGGGAAGTATAAAGCACGTTTTCAGGCACGGCCTCACCGGCAAAAACGGTCAGGTAATGGTGCTGCAAGGAACGGTCCCAACCACACTGAACATTCACTTGCTGGCCGGTGCTGGTAGTCGAAGAAAAAATGTGCTTACCCATGATTGAAAGGCTGTTTTTAGCTGCGTGGCTTATACTTATTAAACGTTTTTGGCTGGTTTAATGTTGTAAAAAATACAACTTTATTTATGTAGTTTTTACATCTTTTTTCAATTGTAAAACTCAGAAAAGGGAAAGCTGGCCGCTGGTCGGTGCTGGGGTGGCCGGGGCTGCTGCTGGGGCCTCGTCCCATGTGGTAATGATGCGGCCGTACTTGGTCAATTCCTCCTGCTGCCACATCAGGTGCGCGGCTGCTCGGCGCGGCTGCACTATCGGCCCGCTGTGGCCGCTGGGGCGCTTGCAATAGCTGCCGGCGTTAGCTCCGCAAGCTGGGCAAGCTACCTCCCGATAATCGTAGCTAATGGGGTCTATCTTGCCATAGCAGGGCTAGAATAAGAGGCTGGCTTGGGCACTGGCGTAGGCTTTGCCTTCGCTCAGCACTACCGCCGTGGCGCTGTGAATGGGGGCCTGGTCCTCGATGCGGAAGAAATGCCCGGCGCGGTAGGGGTTATAGCTGATTGGCTCAGTTGCGGTGGGCTGCGGCGTGGCGGTAAACGTGCCAATGGCGTAGGCGTGAACGTTCTTCTGGCGACTGGCTATCACGCGCTGGCGGCCGGTTTCTGTGACCTTAAAAACCACGTTGCTTAGCTGCACGGTTTCAAGCACGGCTACCACAAGCCCCCCGAACTGCACCGAAAAGAGGCCCTGGTCCTTGTATTTCAGGTTGCGGTACACCTTCACTTGCTTGCCTTCTAAGTCGATGGTCAGGGCTCGGGGGGCTTTCATGGCGCGGCGCTTAGAGGTGAGTATCGTAGCCCGTTACTGAGGTAAAGAGGCTAGGCAAGTCCTCCCCGTACACCATTTCAAAAGTCTGCTGGTTGGAAATAACCGGCTCCCAATCGACTAGCACCTGACGGTAAAACTCCACGGTGTAGGTGTCATTGGGCGTGAGCGTAATTTTCATGCGGTTTACTTTGGCCTTGTTGCTGCGCAAATCCATGGGTGTTGTTAAACAAATAGGGTAAAACCTCCGAGTCCATGGCTAACAGGGGTTCTTCTTCCCAAAGGGCGGATTTACACGCTAAGCACTTTTTAGCTTCTGGGCGTAATTGTAGACGGTGCCATAGGCCAGGTCTAACTGCTTGATGACTTGATTCATAGATAAGCCATTGCGCAGAAGCTGCGCAATGGCCTCCTGCTTAGACTGGGCCAGTGGCGGCCGGGCCACATGCTTGCCCTGGGCTTTGGCCCGGGCCATGCCGGCGCGCACGCGCTGGCTGATGAGCGCGCGCTCAAACAGGGCCAGCGAGGCCATGACGTGGAACCCCAACTCGCCCATGGGCGTGGTCGTGTCGATGTTTTCCTGGTAGGAGACGAAGTCCACCCCTGGGCTCTGGAATTCCTTCGGCGCGTTGACCAGCGCCTGGGTCGAGCGGGCAAAGCGGTCGTAGCGCCGGACCAGCACCGCGTCGAGCTACCGGTTCTTGGCCGCCACCATCATCCGTTTGTACTGAGTTCATTCCTCGCTGGTACCCGAGGCCTAGTCCACGTATTCATCGACAACGGCAAAGCCGCGGCGCTGGGCGTACTCGCGCAGGGGGCGCAGCTGCGTCTCCCGGGCCTGCCCTTTGTCGAGGGGGGAGACGCGGGCATAGAGCGCCACGCGGGTGGGCTGGTCGGTCGGGTTGGCGGGCATCGGAGGTTATCAAAAAGGAGTTCCTTGTTGATAGGCAGCACGCACCCGCTCTACAGCGTAGAATCAGTCTTTCTCAGGCAGTACTATAACCCTTTTTGCTAACCGGGCTTAGCGTGTAAATCCGCCCTTTTGGCAAAAGAACCCCATTAAGAGGTGAAAAGCGTAGGAGGGATTATGGTTTACACGCAACATCTATGTGCCCAATGTGGCAGCGAACCTATTCGGCGCAATGGTCCGAGCCAAGGGCATGCCGAATATCAGTGTAAAGCCTGTGGCTACCAAGCGCGTTTTACGCCCGCTGCTGTCGCCAAAGCCGCCCAATATGCCCAGGTGGAAAAACTGTTACGTAGAACGCAACTCCCAACGTAGCATTGTGCACGCCACGGGCGTGGCGCGCGTGACGGTGGCTAAGCTGCTAAAAAAAGCGCGGGCAGCTTCGCCCCCGCTGCCCCGACTGCGGCGGAAGAAGTTTTAGAAAAAACGCTGTAAAGCGCATAAAGTCTGGCTCTGGCTTGCGGTCGAACGCGCCAGTCGGCGCATCGTGGCGTGGGTTTTGGGCAACCGTAGTGCTCAAACGGCGCAGCGGCTGTGGCAAGCCTTGCCGCGTCGCTACCGCCGCCACTGCTGGTATTTTACCGACCGCTAGAATGCCTATACAAACGTGCTGCCCCGCTGGCGACACCGCCCGTATCTGAAAGGCGAAGGGCAAACCAGTATTGTCGAAGCTAGTAATTGCTCCTTACGGCAGCGGTGCGGTATGCTGGTGCGCAAATCCTGCTCCTTTAGCAAAAGTTTGGCAATCCATACTGCCCGCATTAAAATCGTTATCGATAACTACACTCTCACCTTAAATTAAACCACCACCCAAGAAACAACTGCTGTAGCTACCGGTTCTCCCCACATCACCTTAAGCAAAGCGAGGCCAAACGAGGAACATCATGGAGAATATCGAAAATAAAGTAGTCGTCATCACGGGCGCTAGCAGCGGGCTGGGCGAAACTACGGCTCGCCATTTGGCCAGCAAAGGTGCCGCCGTAGTGCTAGGCGCGCGCCGCCTCGAAAACCTGGAAAAAATTGCTGCCGATATTCGCGCCGCAGGCGGAAAGGTAGAGATTCTGCAAACCGACGTAACCAAAGCCGAAGAAGTAAAAGCCTTGGTTGATAAGGCTGTAGAAGCGTTTGGTCGCCTCGACGTTATCATCAACAACGCCGGCCTGATGGCCATTGCGCCCATGAGTGCCACCAAGGTGGACGAGTGGAACAGCATGATTGACATCAACATCAAAGGCGTGCTCTACGGTATCGCGGCCGCCTTGCCCGTGTTCGAGCAGCAAAAGTCCGGGCACTTTATCAATATCTCGTCGGTGGCGGGCATCAAAGTGTTCAGCCCCGGCGGCACCGTGTACAGCGGCACCAAATACGCCGTGCGGGCCATATCCGACGGGCTGCGCCACGAAGTAGGCGGCAGCATTCGCGTCACCAGCATCGAGCCCGGCGCGGTAGAGTCGGAGCTACAGCACGGCAGCTCGCACGAGGAAAGTGCCAAGGGCGTGGTAGAGTTCTACAAACAGGCTATTCCAGCGTCGTCAGTGGCCCGGGCCATTGCGTTCGCCATCGAGCAGCCCGCCGAGGTAGATATCAACGAAATTGTGCTACGCCCCACGGTGCAGGAGTTTTAAGCACGTCGTCCATATCTGGTAGCTCAAAGCGCCTGTCAGGTTGAGCTGGCGCAGCATCTTCCGTTAGAAATATGATTTCTCACGCGAAAAAATGCTGCGCCAGCTCAGCCTGACAGGCGCTTTAATATAGTAGGTAGGCTGGCTATTTTAGCAGCTCGTGCAGCGCGGTCTGCATCGAGAACGTCCGGTTGCCCGCTTCCTGAATGATAAGTGAGCCCGGCGCATCGAGCACCGCGTCCGAAACTTGGCCTTGGGTAAAAGGTTGGCACAAAAGCTAAACGGGCTGGCCAGTTCGTGCTGAGCATCACCGGCGTGACAAGGCCCGGTCCATACATGTCAGTCATGAGGAGCATTCTCGAGCGCATTCCAGTTCGCGGGTGGCGACGCAGTCTGTTGCGTATCGCTTCGGCAACTGACCTGCTCCCATTTACTGGGCCGGTTGAAAGTGGAGCATCAGGCATTCTGAAGCTCGACAGTAGTAGCCGCAGCCACTACCTCATCGGGCGTTAAATTCTGTAGCGAGCTGTGCGGTCGGAAGCCATTGTATTCTTGGCGCCACTGCTCAATTTTATCTTGCGCATCGGTCAGCGATAGAAACCAATGCACGTTCAGGCATTCATCGCGGAAGCTGCCGTTAAACGACTCAATGTACGGATTATCGGTCGGTTTGCCCGGCCGAGAGAAGTCCAGCGTCACGTGCTGGTCGTAGGCCCAGCGGTCGAGGGCCTTGCTGATAAACTCGCTGCCATTGTCGACTTGGATGCGCTCAGGTACTACGCCTAACTGCTGCTGTAAGCGCTGCATCACGGCCACGACATCTTCGGCCTTGGTTAAAAGTTTAGTACAAAGGTTAAACGCCCTTTGCCAAATTAGAACGGACGTTGGGCAGTAAGCTGTGCTAATGCTGCTGCGTCAGCGTCACGCTCTGGTTACCCTATACCTGCTTACTACACTCATTTGGTTGGCCGTAACTTGAGCCGTTGCTGGTACTGCGCCAGCGTACGCCGTACCTCGCCGACGGAGTGTAGACCATTGAGGGAGAGATAAGGAGTTTGGTCTGGATGGTAAGGGAGGCGGCCGGCACGGCTCCGCCCGGCGCACCGAAACACCTGTGTCTGCCACTCCGAAATGCGTCCGACCAATTTCTCGCCTACTTCGTGTCTATCAACCTGCTGCACCTCGGCGTAAACCAGCGCCTTGGGAAGGTAGTATCCGCTTCGTCAGGCTTTCGCTGGGCCTCGCCTCGCTGTACTATATCGGCCTCTGAAAAGCCGAAGTGCCTGCCCCATTCGATTCCAACTCCATTCTTGCCACCGTCATCATCGGCCCCGACGGCCAGGTGGTCACCTGCCACGACGGCATGGCCGCGTACTACACCCCCGAGTTCAAGGCCGCGCTGGAGAAGCTGGTTCGGTAAGCGGCGTTGGCAGGGTGGGCGGATGAGTGCCCGAAATGAGCGGGGAGGGTCCGCCCCGAGGTTATAGCAAACTGCCTACCTTGCCGCCATGTCCGATTTTCGTCTGCGCGTATTTGCCACCGTGGCCCGGCATCTGAGCTTTACCAAGGCCGGGCAGGAGCTGTTTGTGAGCCAGCCGGCCGTCACCAAGCACATTCGTGAGCTGGAAGCCCAGTACGGCCAGCGCCTGTTGGAGCGGCGCGGCAACCGCGTGAGCCTCACCGAGGCCGGCCGCCTGCTGCACGCCCACGCCGATGCCGCCGCCGCCGCCCAGCAGCAGCTCGAAGACCAGCTCCTGGCCCTGCGTGACCCCGAAGAGGCCGCCGGCCGCCTGCGCCTGGGGGCCAGCACCACCTTGGCCCAGTACGTGCTGCCGGGGTTGCTGCCCGCCTTTCAGGCCCGCTACCCGCAGGTGCAGCTCTCGTTCCTGAACGCCAATTCCGAGCGCATTGCCGATGCCCTACTACGCGGCGAGCTGGATTTGGGCTTTGTAGAAGGCCGCACCAAAAGCCACGACCTGCACTACGAGCCGTTGCTGCCCGACGAGTTGGTGGCCGTGCGCCGCGTCGCGCCCGGTTCCCCGCTCGCCACGCCGCTGTCCTTGGCCGAGGCCCTGGCCCACCCGCTGGTGTTGCGCGAGCGGGGCTCGGGCACGCTGGAAATTCTCGAATTTGCTCTGCGGGCGCAGCACATTAAGCTCAGCAGCCTTTCCGTAGCCCTTTACCTGGACAATACGGAAGCCATCAAGCGCTACCTCGAAGCCGCGCCGGCGGCCCTGGGATTCGTGTCGCGCCGGGCCCTGGACCGCGAGCTGGCGGCTGGACTGCTCGAAATCGTGCCCATCAAAGGGCTGCACCTGGCCCGGCAGTTCGAGGCACTCTGGGTGCAGGGACAGGTGCTGGCCCGGCCGGCCCAGCGGTTTCTGAGCTTCGTGCAGGGGCAATTCAAGGGGGCCAAATAAAGGCTGGCGATGCCGGATAACCATTCGGTGTCAGCTGGCAGCGGCTGTACTTATACAGCAGGAGGTGAACCGGGTGGTTCGTCCAACGGCAGATTGGCGATGGCACAGGTCTGCCGGTGCCGTAACAACTGCTGCCACGGCCATCCGGGCGGCTCAAGACTGGCGGGAATGCAAAAATCAGCTATTCTATAAATAACTTTTGGTTATGCAGGATAACACGATTGGATAATCCTTTGCGTAGGGGTCGCCGTATATTTGCCTCAGAAACAACCCCCTCCCGCTCATGGCACTCCCGGTTCATTCCGCAACTCCGCAAGCCCCTGATTCGCCGCTCGCTCCCGCTCCGGCGCAGGAACCGGCCGCTCCTGAATTCAACGAAACCACCGGCTTCTTCCGCCACCTGCACACGCCCCGCGTGCTGTTCGGGCAGGATTTCACCCTGAAGCAGGTGGTGTTCGTGCTGTTCTTCGTGTTCTGCCTCACGCCCTGGGCCTCGCCGCCCATTGCCCTGGCCCTGGGCTTGGTGCTGGCCCAGACCATCGGCAACCCCTTCACTACCCAAACCAAAAAGGCCACGGCCAAGCTGCTGCAGTTCTCGGTTATCGGGCTGGGCTTCGGCATGAACGCCCACGCGGCGGTGCAGGCCGGCAAGGAGGGCATCCTGTTCACGGTGGTGTCCATCTTCGGCACGCTGCTGCTGGGCCTGGTGGTGGGCCGGTGGTTGGGGCTGGGCCGGCACGTGGTGCATCTGATTTCGTGCGGCACCGCCATTTGCGGCGGCTCGGCCATCGCGGCCATCGGGCCGGTGCTGCGGGCCAAGGACGAGGAGATGTCGGTGGCCCTGGGCACGGTGTTCGTGCTCAACGCGCTGGCCCTGTTTGCCTTCCCGCCCATCGGCCACGCGCTGGCCATGACTCAGAACCAGTTCGGCCTTTGGTGCGCCATTGCCATCCACGACACCAGTTCGGTGGTGGGCGCGGCGGCCGCCTACGGCAATAAAGCCCTGGAAGTAGCCACCACCGTGAAGCTGGCCCGGGCCCTGTGGATTATCCCGATTTCCATTGGCACGGCCATGATTTTCAAGCAGAAGGGCGTCAAGGTGAAAATTCCCTATTTCATCTTCGGCTTCATCGCCGCCATGCTGCTCAACACCTTCGTGCCCGCCGCCAAGCCCCTGGGCCCGGTGATGGTGAACCTGGCCAAAATCGGCCTCACGGTGACGCTGTTTTTCATCGGCGCGGGCCTGTCGGCCAAGGTGGTGCGCTCGGTGGGCATCAAGCCCTACGTGCTGGGCATCCTGCTCTGGTTGGTGATTTCGACTGGCTCGCTCTACGTGATTCTGCACACGGTATAGCGCAAAGCGCACGGAGGAAGTTGGACTACCGAAGCAGCTAGAACAACCTCATTTTCAATGCCATGCGCATCACCAAATACATTCATTCCTGTTTGCTGTTCGAACTCGACGGCCAACAGATTCTTTTCGACCCGGGCAAGTTTTCCTTCATCGAAGGCTTGGTGCACCCCGAGGTTTTCAAAGACGTATCGGTCATCATCATCACCCACAACCACCCCGACCACCTCGACGTGGCGGCGCTGCAGAAAATCGTGGCCCTGCGTCAGGTCATTATCATCTCTAACCGCGAGGTGGCAACCGAACTGCAAGCGCACGGCCTCACGGTGCAAATCCACGAGGAAGGTCGCCTAGACTTGGGCGTGTTTCAGCTGCTGGCCCTTCCGGTGCAGCACGAGGCCATTCTCGACAGCCCCTTGCCGCAAATGACCGCCTGGCTGGTGAATGGCAAGGTGCTAAATCCCGCCGACTCTTTTGCTAACAATTTGTTGCCCTTCGCGGGGGTGGAAATGCTCCTGCTGCCCGTCACCGCGCCTTTTCTCACGGAGCTGGTGGTGGCCGATTTCGCCCTGAAAATGCGTCCCAGGCAAATTTTGCCCGTACACGACGGCTACCTCAAGCCCTTCTTCATCCAGCAGCGCTACGAGAACTACGGGCCGTATTTTGAGAAGCACGGCATCGTGTTTCACCGGCTGGCCGAACCGGGCGATGCCATTACCCTCCCGTAGCCTACTCCCTTATGCCGCTACCCCCCCCCCACCAACCCACTCGCCCTCTCGGACCGGCTGGCCCTGCAACGGACCCGGCTGGCCAATGAGCGCACTTTGCTCACCTACGTGCGCACCAGCCTGGCGCTGGTGGGCTTCGGGCTGGCGCTCCTTCAGTTTCACCCCGAGCGGGGCGGCCGGTTGGGTTACTCCGCGCTGGCCGTGGCGGGGCTGGTGCTGACGGTCGGGCTGCTGCGCTTTCGGGCGCACCGCCGGGAATTGGCGGCCTGCCAGCTAGTGGCTGGCGGCGGTAGTTGAGCAACCCCCCCCCCCGGTGCTACCCGAAGCAAAAGCGTTTGCACCCCTAAAAAAGGCCCCTGATGCGTCATGCACCAGGGGCCTTTTTGGTCAGCAGCCGGCTTACGGCTGCGTGAGCGTGACCGCGCCGGCCGGGTTTTTGTCGCCGAGCACCACCACGGCGAACCGGCCCGCCAGCCGCAGCCGAATCTGGTAGTAGGCGTTGACTTCGACTGCGCCACCATCATCGGTTTTGAAGGAAATGACCGGCTCCGGGGCCACCAATGCGGTTTTGCTGTCCGACAGGTACAGGGTGTAGGTGGTGTTGGCGGCCAGCTGCTTGAGGGCCAGTACCATTTCGTCGAGGTCTTCGGTGGGGCGGATGGTGGCCCCGCCGCCCACGCCGGGCACCGGCTGCGTACCCACGGGCACCAGGCGGATGTTCACCGGCGTCACCGGCGTGAAGGCTTCCAGCCCACTGGCGCCGGGGCTGCCACCGCCGGCTTTCACCACGTAGAGCAGGGCCTGCGGGGCCTGGCCGCTGCCGGTTTCGGTGAGCTTGGTGTTGGTTTTGGTGTCGATGCTGACCAGCGCGTCGCCGTTTTCCAGGCCCACGTAGAGCTTGCTGCCGTCGCCGTTGGGCCACACGCCGTGCGGGTTGGCCCCCACCGGGATAGTGGCCAGCAGCTGGCGCTGGCGCGAATACACCTTCACCGCGTTTTCGCCGCCCACGGTTACGTAAGCGAAGTCGCCGGCGCTGGCCCCGCTGAAGCGGGTGCCGCCGCCGGTGCCGGCCATGTTCACATGGTTGGTGCCGGGGCCGGTGTCAATCACGCCTTCCACGGCGTAGGTCTGGGCGTTCACCACGGTCACCTTGCCCACGTCTTTGTGGGTCATCCAGACCTGCTGGCCGTCCTCGGTCACCACCAGGTTGGGCGAGAACTTGCTCACCACCGGCACCCGGGCAATGACCTCGCGCTTCTTCACATCAATTACGTCGAGCGTAGCGGTTTCGGAGTGGTCCACGAAGGCCACTTTGCCATCGGGCCGGAACACGACCATGCTCGGCTCGTGCTCGGTGGCAATGTTTTTCACCACCTGCATTTTCTCCACGTCAATCACCGTCACGTAATCCTTGCCGCGCACCGCCACCCAGAACTGTCTGCCGTCGGGCGTGAAAAAGCCCTCGTGGGGGTTGCGGTCCACGTATACCTTGCCCTTGACGGTGTTGGTGGCTAGGTCGATAAAAATCACCGCGTTGGTGAGGGTGGCAATCACGCCCAGCGTCTTGCCATCGGGCGACACCCCCAGCCCGTGCACGTTGGACTCCATGTCGTAGAGCGGGCTCAGAAACTCGGGCCGGCCCTTGCCCAAGCGAATCACGCCCAGCAGCCGGTTGGTGCTCGGGTCGTGCACCGACACCGTGTTCGATGACTGGTCGGCCAGGTACACCCGGTCGGCGGCGCTGGCTGCGATGGGGCCGGGGTCGGGCGGAATGACCATGTCGGGCTCGGTTTCCTCGCTGTTCTTTTTCGAGCAGGCCCCGAGCAACAGCGTGGCTGCCAGGGCCCAGGTGGATAAGGTAGTGATGCGCATGGAGGGATGAAATGCTGGTTTTGCCGCCCAGTCTAAGCCGGACTATTCGGCCAGTAAAGCGGGTTCACCGTCAGTGGTTTTGGGTGCGACGATTACCCGCGAAAACTTTTTGCCCGCTGGGTTCAACTCGCCGCCCGCGATGCGCTGCACCGGCCCCAGGGCCTGGCCCATGGCCCCGCCTTTGGCATCGGTGCGCACGGTGGTCAGGGCGTAGTCGCGCGCGTAGGGCGCTTTGGTGCCGCTGGTCAGGAAGATGTCGTAGTCGGTGTTCGGCGTCAGGCCGCGCAGGGCGAAGGTGGCCAAATCCACCAGCCCTTCCGAGCGCAGCGTCATGGTGCCGGTGGCGGGGCCAGCGGTGGGCGGCTTGAGCGTCCGCACCACGGCGGGCTGGTCAACCAGCTGCCGGCCGAGGCCGGTGTTTGTGGCCGCGCCGGCAGGCACGGCGTTGGGCACGTACATCAGCGCCATTGGGGCCTGGCCTACCTTGATTTTGGCCAGCACCCGGTTGCTGGCCGTGCTGATGGCCACGGCGGAGTCGCCGTTTTCCAGGCCCACGTACATCCGGCTGCCGTCGCCCGAGGGCCAGATGCCGTGCGGATTAGCCCCCACCGGAATGGTGGCCAGCTGCTTGAAGCCCGGGGCGCGGCTGTACACCTTCACTACGTCCTCGCCGCCTACGGTCACGTAGGCCAGCTTGCCGGCCGCCACATCCACCGTGGCCACGTGGTTGGTGACGGGGCCGGTTGTCAGCACGCCGCTGATGGTGAGCGTCTTGGTATCCAGTACCGATACCTTGCCCACATCCTTGTGGGTGAACCAGATTTGCTGGCCGTCTTTGGTGGGGAAGATGTTGGGCGAGAAGGGGCTCACCACCGGCACCTTTTTGATGACTTTGTAAGTGGCCACGTCCACCACGGCCAGCTCGGGCGAGAAGCTGGAGCACACAAAGGCGCGCTTGCCGTCGGGGCTGAAGGCAATCTGGCCGGGGCCGTTGGGCACGGGCACACGGCGGGTTTCGCGCATCGTGGCCACGTCAATCACCGATAGGTAGTCCTCGCCGCGCACCGTTATCCAGGCCTCCTTGCCATCGGGCCGGAAGGTGGCCTCGTGCGGGGCCCGCCCCACGTACACGCTGCCTTTGATGACGTTAGTGGCCGTTTCGATGAAGGTCACGTTGTTGGAGCCCACCGACACCACGGCCAGCAGCTTATGGTCGGACGAAGCACCCAGGCCGTGTACCAGCGCCTGCCCCTTGTAGAGCGCCGAGAGCAAGTCGGGCTGCGGCTTACCCAGAATAATCTGGCCCAGCAGCTTGTTATCCATGGGGTCGATAACCGAGACGGTGTTGGAAATCTGGTCGGCGGTGTACACCCGGTCGCGGTGGCTGACGACCTGAGCCGCCGCCACGCTGGAAATGAGCAGCAGGCCGGGGAGGAGAGGGAATTTCATGGGATAGGGAAAAAAGAACGTCATGCTGAACGAAGTCGCAGCATCGCTACCTCTTTACTAATCAACACTTCTTCAACGAAGCGGTAGCGATGCTGCGACAAGCTCAGCATGACGGTTTAAACGGAATTAGGTACTATTTGCCAGGATTCTGCGTGCCCACGGGGTGCTGTTTCAGCCAGGCAGCCATCTGCTGAATCTCGACCTGCTGCTCGGCGATGATGCTTTGGGCCAGGCGGCGCAGGGCGGGGTCCTTGCCGTACAGCAACTGCAGACGGGCCATGTCCACGGCCCCCTGGTGGTGGGGCAGCATCATGGCCGCGAAGCTGGCGTCGATGTCGTCGGGGCGGGCCCCCTCCATGCGGCGCATGCCCTCGTCCATCACCACCATCACCGAATCCATGCCGTGCTGGAAGGCGGCGACCGGGGTGCCGGGCGCGGCTGTGTGGTCCATCTTCAGGCCGGTCATGCCCGTCATGGAGTGGGTCGTGCCCGGCATTGATGTAGTACCAGCCGGGGTATGGTGTTGGGCGCGGGCCGTCGCGACTCCGCCGAAGGTGAAGGCCAGCAAAAAGAGGAAGGGTTTGGTCATGTCGTGCGCTGTTGCCGTCCCATGAGTGGGGGGCTGGTGCACTAACGGGCAACTTCCAAAAATGAACGCCCGACACGGGCCAACTGGACCTATCCCGGGGTGAACTGGCCTTCCAGGTTCCGGGCCGGCTCAGGCAAATCGCTTGAGCAGCTGCTGTACGCCGGCGCTGTAGCTGCGCGAGGAGGTGACGTGCTGGCCGTTGGCCATGCGAAACAGGTACTCGCCGTGCGACCAGTGCCTGAAGTCCACGATGTGGGCCGGGTTGACGATGCACGAGCGGTGGATGCGCAGGAACACGGCCGGGTCGAGCCGCTCGGCCAGCTGGCCCAGGGCCGTGCGCAGCGGGTAGTGCCGGCCGGCCGCGTGTAGCTGCACGCCGTTGCCGCTGGCCTCGAAGTAGCACACCTCGGCGGCCGGCACGAAGAAGCTGCGCTCCGGCAGCTTCACCAGGAACTGGTCCTGGTAGTCAGCTGCCGGGGCGGTCCAGCTGTGCAGCAGGGCCTCCAGCTCGGGGACGCGGGCCTGGTACTGGCGCAGGCGTAGCTGCTGCTGCACCCGGCGTACGCAGTCGGCAAACCGGTCGGGGTCCAGCGGTTTGAGCAGGTAATCGACAGCGTGGAGCGCGAAGGCCTGCACCGCGTACTGGTCGTAGGCCGTCACGAACACCACCAGCGGGAGCGGCTGGCCGGCTTCCCGCAGCCGGCCCAGCACCTGCACGCCATCGAGGTCGGGCATTTGCACATCGAGAAAGACGACGTCGTACGCGCCGGTTTGCAGGGCGGCCAAGGCTTCGGTGCCGTTCGCGGCTTCGCCCGTCACGGTCAGCGCCGGAAAATCGGCCAGCAGCTCCCGCAGCAGGCTGCGCGCCAGCGGCTCGTCGTCGACCAGCAGCGTGCGGATGGGCCTCATGCGGATAGATGCGTAACCCCGGCCGCTGCCAGCCGGAACGGGATGGACAGGCGCAGGCAGTAGCCGCACGCCGGGGCCGACTCCACCGCCAGGGCGTAGTCTGGGCCGTAGAGCGTAGTCAGGCGGCTTTCCAGGTTGCGCAGGCCGATGCCCCGGGCGGCGGTATCGGCCGCGCCCTGGCCGTTGTCGTGCACTTGCAGCACGAGTCGGTCGCCCTGTTTTTCGGCCCGCACGGCCAGCTCGCCGGCCCCGGCGCGGGGCGCCAGGCCGTGGCGCACGGCGTTTTCCACCACCGGCTGCAGCAGCAGGGCAGGCAGCAGCGCGCCCTCGGTATCGGGGGCGATGTCGTAGCGCACGGCTAGCCGGTCGGGGAAGCGGGTTTGCTCGATTTCGAGGTAGAGGCGCGTGAGGCGCAGCTCCTGTTCCAGGGTCACCTCCTGCTCGTCGGTGCCTTCCAGCACCAGCCGCAGAAACTGGCTGAGCTGGGCCAACATGCGCCGGGCGGCCTTCACGTCCTGGGTCATCAGGGCTGAGACGGCGTTCATCGAGTTGAAGAGAAAGTGCGGCTGAAGCTGCATTTTCAGGGCCTGCAGCTGGGCCTGCACCAGCTGGGTTTCGAGCTGGGCGGCCCGCACCCGGCCTTCGCGGTACCGCTCGCGGTACTGCACGGCGTAGGCGATGCACAGCAGCATCCAGTAGATGGGCACCCAGTTGTTGGCATTGGCCACAACGGTATGCAGGGAGAAGCCGCCCGGCGTGGCCCCGCTGCCGTGCATCACGGCGGCGTAGCCCAGGCGGTACACCAGGGTCAGGACGTAGCTAGCCGCCGCGTGGGCCAGCAGGTGCCAGAGGCGGTGCCGGCGTTCGGTGAGGTTGAAGCGGGCCGCCAGGGCGAACACCACTGGCGTGAGCAGGCCCCAAATCAGGCCGTGCAACAGCCGCCCGCCCAGGGCCTCGCGCCAGTCAGTGGGCGTGCCGGCCGAGAGGTTCTGCACAAAAATCAGCAGCACCATGAACCCGCTGAACAGCAGCCACGCCAGGGCAATGGTGGAGCCGCTCACCAGGGGCGGAGATAGTTGCCGTTCCAGGGGCCGTGCGGTCGTACTCATGCGCTTTAAAGGTAGCGAAACCCGCCGCCGCCGCGCTGGCCTGGCCTCCAGGATGGCCTTTTTAGCGGGTCAACGGGCCTTCGGGTCAGCATCGGAGAAAATGATTTCAGCCAAAGCAGGCAGGACAGTGCCTGAATAGATACGGAAAAAGGCGGTCCTAATAGGCGGGCGAAATGCGTCACTTGCTGGCGCACGGCGGCTTCGACCTGCTCGAAGGGCGGAACCCCGAATTGCTGCAGAATCTGCTGCTGGTGGTTAAAGCGGGTGACCTTGCCGTAGCGCGTCCACTCCACCGCTCCCAAGTGGTAACGCTGCTGCACGTACGCCTGGTCAGTCGCCAGGAACCGGTCCACGGGAAAGAAGCACCCCGTCGTCTTGAAGTAGCCGACCTGCAGTACGAAGCCGCCCCGGCTGTGCGGGGCCAGCAGCGTAGCCAGAGACCGGGTGGCCCAGTCGGGCAACGCAAAGAAGAGCTGCCGCTGGGGCGGATTGAAAACAGGGGGCTGGTCGAAGGCACGGCGCTGGGTCGCGTCGAGTAAAAACAAGTAGCGGGCCATGGAGCAGGAAGGAAATCCTAAAAATAGCCAGCTGGCTTGTTCACTAAAACGAAGGTTACCCTTTATAAGTACTTACGCCACCGTAAAGTGGTCATCCACGCCCACCGAAAGCCAGCCGCTGCCAAGGCCGCCGATTAACTTTTGTACCAAACTTTTAACCAAGGCCATCTTCACCTTTCAGCGACTGCCCCACGTGAATGGCCAGGCACTGGCGACTAAAATTATCGACTATCGTTAAGGCGCGGATTTTGCGGCCATCGAAGAGGTTATCGGCCACAAAATCCATGCTCCAGCTCTGATGCAGGCGGCCCAGTGGGAGACGTTCTAGCCGGTGGGCCGCGGCCCGATTGCGCCGTGGGCGCTTGCTACGCAAGTTCAAGCCTTCCAAGCAGTAAAGACGATGCACGCGCTTATGATTGTCTAGCCAGCCTTCCCGGCGTAGCAGGATATAGAGGCGCTGACTGCCGTAGCGCACTCGCACTTGCGCCAACTCCCGCAAGCGCTGGCGCAAAACGGTATCATCGCGTCCACGTGCTTGATAGGCGAAGCTCGCGCGCTGCAAACCAATGACTCGGCAGGCGCGCCGAGCGGAAATGCGGTAAGCGTCGATTAAGTGGTCAGCTAAAAGTAACCGTATACTCAGTTCCGACTCTGGGCATGAGGTGGTCGAGCTTGTCGCGTAGGGTTTGCTCGGTGCGATAGTCGTCCGGGGTGAGCCAGTAGTGCTTGCAGCGGTGCCAGAGGATTTCGATCAGGTTCA
>NZ_FZNS01000002.1 GCF_900188255.1 Hymenobacter mucosus
GCTAGTTTCCAGTTGAAACTAGCCCTGTGCCGCGCTGAGCGTGGCGGCTGCAACTCCTTCGAGCCGTAGCGGGCTGCAAAGGTACGAAGCATTTTGCTGTTCGCAAGAAAAAGAAGGAAAAATTTTCTCTTTCTTTTCTGCTTACCCTCTTCCGATTGAAGCGGGCTGCAAAGGTACGAAGCGTTTTCGTTCGTGCAACTAGCAGCAGAAAATATTTTCTGTTCTCTTGGCTGCTGTTCCCCTTCCTACTGAAGCGAGCTGCAAAGGTAACACCTACTGTTTTGCATTTCCAACTTTCGAGCGCAACTTTTTTTGTTACTTCTCGTTGCCCGCCTCCGTCCGATTCGGGAGTGCAAAAGTAGTAGATCTTGTAGAGAAAACAAGTAGTATCATCCTTTTCTTTGATGGCAAATATACATTGTATGGCAACCTGCTGAAAATCAATGGCCTGATGGAAGATTTATGAGTTATCCTTTATATGGCTCTTACCTCAATATTGAAGGGACATTGTATATATAGTGTATACTAACCTGCAATAGACACGTTCTAGATAATAAAGAAAGGCGGCTAGTATTCCTAGCCGCCTTTCTTTATTATCTAGAACGTGTCTATTGCAGGTGCAGAGTGCTGACACGGTCTGGACCTACGCTCACAATGCGAACAGGCACGTCAAGCCGCTGCTCAAGAAACTTGATGTAGTCAGTAAGTGGGGATGGTAGTGCTGCTGGGTCAGAAATTGATGTCAATTCGGTACGCCATCCAGGCAGATCAATATACACGGGGGTTACATTCTGTAAGTCTCCGTGGTCGGGTAGGTGATCTGTCTGCTCTCCATTGGGCAGTATGTAATGAGTGCAGACCCGAATCTCGTCGAATTCGTCTAACACATCAGCCTTCATTAGATGAATTTCGGTCACCCCGTTGAGCATGATGCTATAGCGCAGGGCGGGTAAGTCAATCCAACCACAGCGGCGAGGGCGACCAGTAGTAGCACCAAACTCACGTCCAGCAGCCCGAATTTGCTCTCCTACTTCGTCATGTAGCTCCGTTGGAAAGGGTCCGCTACCTACACGCGTGCAATATGCCTTACTAATACCGTATACTTTATCTATATGGCGCGGGGCGATGCCAAGGCCGGTGCAGGCACCAGCAACAATGGTACTAGACGAAGTGACAAAGGGGTAGGTACCAAAGTCAACATCCAGCATAGATCCTTGGGCACCTTCGGCCAAGATGCTTTTGCCTTCTTTCAACAAGTCGTTGAGTAGGTACTCTGTATCGGAGAGTTGTAGGGTGCGCAGGAATTCAATGGCTGAAAAGAAATCGGCCTCGAACTCTTCTATTTCGAGGCCGCGGCCATGGAATTCAGCAAGGGTAGCATGACGCGATACTGCCTCTTGGTAACGTTCCTGGAAAT
Organism: Hymenobacter mucosus; assembly: GCF_900188255.1. Classification (GTDB taxonomy): domain Bacteria; phylum Bacteroidota; class Bacteroidia; order Cytophagales; family Hymenobacteraceae; genus Hymenobacter; species Hymenobacter mucosus. The sequence goes on from NZ_FZNS01000002.1 coordinate 1,418, forward strand.
CGGGCAAGAGAATATCACCTACACGGAGACCAGTCCGGCCGATCTTGTCCTGATAGGTAGGGCCAATGCCCTTTAGAGTAGAGCCTATTTTGCTGCCACCTCGTGCTTCTTCGTTGATGCGGTCAAGAGCACGGTGCGAAGGCAAAATCAGTTGTGCTTTCCGCGAAATGTATAGGTTTTGGCTCCAGTTGACGCCTCGATCTGTAAGCTTCTGGAGTTCCTGACGGAATACTACCGGATCAAGTACTACTCCATTACCTACCACATTAATAATGTGGGGATGAAAAATTCCAGATGGTACTTGGTGCAAGACATGCTTCACCCCATCGAAAGTGAGAGTATGCCCCGCATTGGGGCCGCCCTGGAAGCGGGCTACTACATCGTAGGTGGGGGCTAGTACATCGACAATTTTGCCTTTACCTTCATCCCCCCACTGCAATCCTACTAGTACGTCAACGGGCATTAGTTCGCGGCTTTCAGTTGTTGGGCGGCCGATTCCTCATCGTCCGCAATGGAAAAAATAGCGTTCAGTTTAGTTAAAGCCAGCATTTTGCGCGGATGGTCAGCAGGGTTGATCAACACCATTTCACCACCCCGGCTGCGGAATTTTGTCAGCAATGAAACGAGCACGCCAATGCCGGTGCTGTTAATGTAGCGGATGCTCGACAGATCGACAGTACAATGGCGCAGTTCATCACCAAGGTGCTGGTCAACGCTTTGCAGCAATTGTTGCGTATCGGGACTACCGATCAGGTCGCCAGAAAGGCGCACGAAGAGGATGCCGTCTCGGACAGCAGTATCAGTTTTCATTCGGCTAAAGAGCGAGCAGCGGCTTTGGCACGGCAGTCGCCGCACACACCGTAAAGGTTCAAAGAGTGGTGCAAGATATGGAAGTTGAGCAACTCCCCGACCATGGTTTGGATGCCATGGATGCGCGGATCACAGAACTCCACTACTTTATGGCACTCCGTGCAGATGACGTGATCATGCTGACGGTACCCGTAACTCTTCTCATACTGAGCAAGGTTACGACCAAACTGGTGCTTGCTCACTAGGCCATGTTCTACCAGCAGGTCGAGGGTATTATATACTGTAGCACGACTTACTTGTAAGCCCTGTTCCTTCATTCCAGCATACAGTTCTTCAACGTCGAAGTGACCCGTGCGGGAGTAAATCTCTTCGAGAATGGCGTATCGCTCAGACGTCTTGCGGAGACCCTTATTTTCGAGGTAAGCAGTGAATATCTTCTTCACCTCCTCGTACTTTTCTTTGTCCAGATGCTTTTCGATGACAGGCATTGTATGGGGCCTTATTATAGAAGGTGAAAACCAACGAGCTAAGTAGAAGTTTGAGCCACAACGCGCTACATAAAGTACCTGCGCCTATCCTTGCCGCTGTTACTTGTACTGTTTTGTACTCACTGCTTTTCTTAAAGACTTTTAAGAACTGAATCAGGAGTCAAAGCGCTCCACTTGCAACACTCCGCTCACTTTCGACAGGCGCTGAATCAGTTTTGTAAGGTGGGCGGTATCATTTACAAATACCATAATCTGCCCTTCAAACATGCCATCGTCGGAGTCAATGGTGATGGAGCGCATGTTCACTTTCAGGCTGTTGCTGATGATGCGCGTGACATCATTTACTAGCCCTACCCTATCCGAGCCCTTGATGCGGATACCCGCCAAAAAAGCTAGTTCGAGTTGTTCTGTCCACTTAGCCCGGACGATGCGGTTGCCAAAGTTAGACATCATCTGTACAGCTTTAGGACAAGATGTTCGGTGAATGACAATGCCTTGCTCTGTTTCGAAGCCAAACACATCGTCGCCGGGGATAGGATTACAACAGGGCGCAATGTTATAGTCGAATTTGTCGGTTCGCTCCCCAATTACCAGCATGTTGGCATTCACGCCACGCACTTTCTGTACTTCGTGGTCGAACGCTTTAGGCTGCAATTTGGATGGCAGACGGGGGGCCTCTATGCTGGGGTCAAACAGATCTGTTTTGATTTCTCGACCGTCGATTTGCCCGATGGCCAGCCGGTAGAAGAACTCTGGGGCGCTGGAAGTATTGAAGCGAGCCAGCAACCGATTCAGATTGTCCTGTGAATATTCAATACCCAATAGTTCCAGGCGCTTTTCCACGAGAAACCGTCCATCCTCAGATTTAGCTTTACGGTCGTCACGTAGCCAATCCTTAATGCGCGTACGTGCTTTAGAGGTAGTAACGTACTGCAACCACTCTTCCGTGGGCTTCTGCTTGTGCGACGTTAGAATCTCTACCTGGTCGCCATTGCGCAGCTGGTAGCTCAGCGGCTGAAGCTTTTGATTGACTTTGGCTCCTAGACACTGTAGACCAATGTGGGTGTGAATCTCAAAGGCGAAGTCGAGGGCGGTAGCTTTGTCCGGTAAGATGACGAGCTTGCCCTTGGGAGTAAAGGCGTACACCTCCTTCACGAAGAGGTTCTGCCGAAACTCGTCCATAAACTCTAAGGCGCTAGAGTTATTGGTTTCGAGCATCTCCCGCACCTTATTGATCCAAGCTTCCAAAGTTGACTCTGGCTGGGGCGTGCCGCTATCTTTATATTTCCAGTGGGCTGCGTAGCCTTTCTCGGCAATATCGTCCATGCGGCGACTCCGGATTTGCACTTCTACCCACTGCCCAGTGCGCGACATGACGGTAGTGTGTAAGCTCTCATATCCGTTGGCCTTAGGCGTGCTCACCCAATCGCGCAAACGGTCAGGATTGGGCTGGTAAAAGTCCGTTACAATTGAATATACCTGCCAACAAGCGGCTTTTTCCTGCTCTGGTGGCACATCTAAAATTACCCGAATGGCAAATAAGTCATACACCTCGTCGAAGGTGATGTTCTGCTTGCGCATTTTCTTAAGGATGGAATAGATGCTTTTCGGCCGGCCTTTTATTTCATAGCCGAACCCCTGTGCCTTGAGCTCATCATCAATAGGCAGCACAAACTCTTTAATGAAGCGGTTGCGAGCGGCCCTACTCTGCCGCACCCGATTCACAAGCTCATTGTACACCTCCGTATCTGTATACTTCAGATATAGGTCCTCTAGCTCTGTTTTTATGGCGTACAGGCCGAGGCGATGCGCGAGCGGGGCGTAGAGGTAGATGGTTTCGGAAGCTATTTTGAGCTGCTTGTGCCGGGGCATAGAGCCCAGCGTCCGCATATTGTGCAACCGGTCGGCTAGCTTAATCAGAATGACTCGCACATCATCTGAGAGAGTCAGCAGCATTTTTCGGAAGTTCTCAGCCTGCTCAGATGTACCGTAATCAAAGACCCCAGAAATCTTGGTGAGGCCGTCTACAATGCGGGCTACCTTAGCGCCAAACTCCCGCTCTACGTCGGCAATTTCCCAGGGCGTATCTTCTACCACATCGTGCAACAGGGCCGCGATAATGCTGGTAGTGCCCAGGCCAATTTCTTCTACAACAATCTGCGCTACAGCTAGTGGGTGCAGAATGTAAGGCTCCCCGGACTTGCGACGCATTTCTTTATGCGCTTCCAGGGAAGTATTAAAGGCCTTCTTAATGAGCTTTGCGTCGCCTTCCTTCAAGTAAGGCTTAGCGGTACGCAACAAGCGGCGGTAGTGGCGCAAAATTTCTTGACGCTCTACTTCAGGGTCGATAACGGTAGACATGGTACGCGGGGCGACGCAATAGGCGCCGCAGGATACTACTTGCTAAGGTACGAGAAGTGGCCTAAGGTTTCGCTAAGGCCGAAACGGAGAAACCTACTAGTACTACGGTAACACGTACCCTGTTTGGTTGGTGCAATGAGGTGAATAAGTCGGCTTCACAAGAATTTTTAGAAATCAGTGCTTGTTTTTCAAAACACCTTGTGTAGTTTTGCGGCCCCGAGGCAGACGGCCTCAGACGCGGATGTGGCGAAATTGGTAGACGTGCCAGACTTAGGATCTGGTGCCGCAAGGCGTGTGGGTTCGAGTCCCTCCATCCGCACTTTATTTGGTTTCCGAGTTTGTGAAACCGCTTTTTAAACCCTCAACCCACCCGTTGGGGGTTTCTTTTTTTTACCGGGTTTCATTGGCCCGCTATTTACACCGTAGTACCCTTAACCGACACCCGTTTTGGACATTACCCTCGACAAGAAAGACGACCAGCTGAATGCCATCCTGACAGTAAACCTCACGGAGGCTGACTACGCTCCCGCCGTAGAAAGCAAGCTGAAAGACTATAGCAAAAAGGCGCAGATCAAAGGTTTTCGCCCGGGTAAAGTACCGGTGACGCTGGTGCGCAAAATGTACGGAAAAGGTATTCTGGTGGAAGAAATCAACGGCTTGCTGAGCAAGTCAGTTGATGACTACATCAAAGAAAACAACCTCAAAATTCTGGGTGAGCCCCTACCGGTTCCTACCGACGTAGACTTCGACAACCAGAAGGACTATTCCTTCCAGTTTGAGTTAGGCTTGCTGCCCGAGTTTGAACTACCTGCTGATCAGGCTGTTTCCGTTGACCGTCACAAAGTTGACCTCGACGAAAACACGCTAAAAGAAACGTACGAGCAGTTGGAGCGCCAGTTCGGTGAGACGTCGGAGCCCGAAACGTCGGAAGCAAACGACTACATCTACGGCAAGCTGAAGAAGGCTGATGACGAAGGTGAAGGCCGCGTAGTGCTGCTACCTACCAACAAGCTGAAGAACGATGCTGACAAGTTTGTAGGCGTAAAAGCTGGCGACACTATCACCTTCGACTTGAAAAATGCTTTCGACGGTGATGCTGCTGCCATTGCTAACTTCTCCGGTATGAGCAAGGAAGAAGCTGGCACGGTAGAAGGAGAATATGTATTGAACGTAGAGAAAGTACAGCGCTCAGTACCTGCTGAATTCAATCAGGAGCTGTTCGACAAAGTATTCGGTAAGGACATTGTAACCTCGAAAGAAGACTTCGATGAGAAAGTTCGCTCGACGGTACAAGAGAACTACGACCGGGAGTCGGATAACTTGGTAAACCGCCAGATCATCGACAAGATGCTGGAAAACACCACTATCGAAATTCCTAAGGAGTTCTTCAAGAAGTGGTTGGTACGTGCAAACGAGGGCAAACTGACCCCGGAGCAAGTAGAAGAGCACTATGAGGATTACGAGAAGGAGCTGAAGTGGTCCTTGATCCGCAACAAGGTAGTAGAGGCGAGTGAGCTGAAAGTATCGAACGAGGAAATCGTAGACCGCACGATGCAGAAGATTCTGGGCCAGTTCAACATGGAAATGACCCCAGAGCTGGAAGAATCAGTGCGTGGCTTTGCTGACAACTTCCTGCGTCAGGAGAACGGCAAAAACTACGTGAACGAGTATGAGGCCATTCTGGCAGAGAAAGTACTTGAAAACCTGCGCGGCAAAGTTGTTGTTAATGACAACCCGATTTCGGCCGAGGACTTCCGCAATCAGAATGCTGGCTAAGCGCTAACATTTTCGGTTTTCGAACCAACAAAAAAGCCCTTACTTGCCGTGAGGGCTTTTTTGTTGCCTTTGCGGTATCCATTGTGCCACCTCACTTCTCCTAATTTTCTGACATGCTGAATAAAGAAGAATTCCGCAAGTTTGCTGTTAAAGGTCAAGGCCTCAGTGGTCTGGGCGTAGATCAGTACCTGCAACACGTAGAGGGCCAAGTGCGCTCTGGTATGATGCTTCCTTCGAACATGACCCGTTCGGTAATCGAAGAGCGTCCGACCCGCTTCGCCGAGATTGACGTATTCTCGCGCCTGATCATGGACCGTATTGTGTTCCTGGGCACGGCTGTAGACGACTACATTGCTAACATCCTGACTGCGCAGATGCTATTTTTGGAGTCAGTAGACGCCAAGAAAGACATTCTGCTCTATATCAACTCCCCCGGCGGCTCGGTATATGCTGGCCTGGGGATTTATGATACCATGCAGTATGTAAACCCCGACGTGGCTACCATCTGCACTGGCTTAGCAGCTTCTATGGGTGCTGTACTGCTGGCTGGTGGTGCGAAAGACAAACGTTCGGCCCTGCCTCACGCCCGCGTCATGATTCACCAGCCTTCGGGCGGTGCCCAAGGTCAGTCGTCAGATATCGAGATTACGGCCCGCGAGATTTTGAAGCTCAAGAAAGAACTGTACGACATCTTAGCTGAGCACACTGGCAAAACCTACCAGGAAATTCACGATAATTCTGACCGTGACTACTGGATGCGTGCTGATGAGGCCAAGGAGTACGGCCTGATTGACGAGGTACTAGAGAAAAAGAAAGCCTAGTACCTCTCTAGCTAACATGCCGAGCTAGGATGGGTAAACTGCCGAGGTGCGCATTTAATTACGTGCTACTCGGCAATACTTACCATTCTTCGACCCACTCAGCATGACGACGTTACGGAAAAAGCCCGCTTTGGCGGGCTTTTTCTTTTTAGTAGAGGCCAAATCCGCTGGCACTTTTTTAAGGCTGCGGGGCGTTGGCCTTTTCGTACCTTTGAGGTAGGTTAGCGAAAGTTACCTATCCCCTACCCTGTGAGTTCCTTTGGCAATGGCAGATATAACGTGCTCCTTCTGCGGTAAGAGCAAAAAAGATGTTTCCGTGATGATTTCGGGTATTAACGCACACATCTGCGAGCGGTGTGTGGGACAGGCCCAACAAATCTTGAACGAGGAAAATAAGATTCGGGCAAATTCAAAAGCGCCGAAGTTCAACCTCGTGAAGCCGCGCGAAATGAAGGAGTACCTCGACCAGTACGTGGTAGGTCAGGATGAGGCGAAGAAGGTGATGTCGGTAGCGGTGTACAACCACTACAAGCGCCTGATGCAAAAGCCGCAGAAAGATGATGTAGTAATTGAGAAATCGAACATCATTATGGTAGGCGAAACGGGTACGGGCAAAACTTTCCTGACCCGTATGCTGGCTAATATTCTGCAAGTACCCTTTTGCATTGCCGATGCCACTGTGCTGACAGAAGCCGGCTATGTAGGCGAAGATGTGGAGAGCATCTTGACTCGTCTGCTGCAAGCCGCCGACTACAATGTGGAAGCGGCTGAGCGCGGCATTGTATACATCGACGAGATTGACAAGATTGCGCGTAAGAGTGATAACCCCAGCATCACGCGCGACGTGAGCGGTGAGGGCGTGCAGCAGGCCATGCTAAAGCTGCTGGAAGGCACTACCGTAAATGTTCCGCCGCATGGTGGCCGCAAGCATCCCGAGCAGAAGATGATTACGGTGAACACCGAGAACATCCTCTTCATCTGCGGCGGCGCTTTCGTGGGTATTGACCGCATCATCAAAACTCGTCTTAACACCAAGCCCATTGGCTTTGCCAAAACCCAGTTAGACGAGAAGATCGACACGCAGAACTTCCTCCGCTACGTGACGGCCCAAGACTTGAAGCAGTTCGGCCTTATTCCCGAGCTAATTGGACGTTTACCTGTGCTAACCCATTTGAACCCGCTCGACCACGCTACCCTGCGTAAAATCCTGACAGAGCCGAAGAACTCTATCGTGAAGCAGTACCAGCGCCTCTTTGACATGGAAGGTGTGCAACTCAGCTTTTCCGAGGGCGCTCTGGAATATATTGTGGTGAAAGCCGATGAATACCGGCTCGGCGCCCGTGGTCTGCGCAGCATCTGCGAAAGCATTATGACAGACGCCATGTTCGACATGCCTTCGGAGACAGACACCAAGGAATTAGTTATTGACCTGGAGTACGCCCGGGAGAAATTCGAGCAGTCGCCTTTAAAGCAACTGCGGGCAGCGTAGAAAGCCATTACAAATACCAAAAAGGCGGCACGTGCTAAGCACGTGCCGCCTTTTTGGTATTTGTAATGGCTGAAACAGAAACGGCGTGGACCGCCTAGGTTTTGCCTAAATACCCTACCATTAGCTTCGCAGCTTTTGCTGCTGCACGTTGCTGGCCTAGCTTCTCACGAATTTCAGCGTAGCCGGCTTTCTGCTCGGCAATGAACCCTTCATCAGCCGTAATTTTCTTGAGTTCCGTAACGAGGTTGCGGGAGTTGAACTCACTTTGGATAAGTTCTTTGACTACCTCCTTACCCGCAATGAGATTTACCAGCGAAATGTACGGCACCTTGATAACGGCTTTGCTGATGGTGTACGATACCGCACTCGTGCGGTAGCATACTACCTGAGGAACGTCAAATAAAGCTGTTTCGAGGGTGGCGGTACCGCTGGTTACTAAAGCGGCCGTAGCATGAGCCAGCAGGTCATAGGTTTGATCAAAGAGAATCCGAACATTGTTACGCTCGAAATTGGCGTAGTAGTTCCGGTCGAGGTTGTCGACGCCTGCCACGATGAACTGATAATCGAGGAAGGGTGGCAGGATGGCTACCATCTCATAGAGCATCTCTTCAATTTCCTGCTTACGCGAGCCTGGCAGCACCGCAATAATGGGGCGCATAGGATCTAGCCCGTTCCGTTCGTGAAAATCGTCAGTCTTGCGGTGTTCACCTACCGCATCGGCGGTAGGGTTCCCGATGTAGTCAACTTTGTAATCGAAGCGTTGGTAGAACTCTTCCTCGAAGGGCAGTATGACAAACATCTTGTCTACTAATGCCTTCACCTTATGTACCCGTCCTTGGTTCCAGGCCCATATTTTAGGTGAGATGTAGTAGAATACCTTTACCCCATTAGCCTTGGCAAACTTGGCTACCCGCATGTTGAACCCGGCGTAATCTACCAGAATCACTACGTCGGGTTTGTAAGTCAACAGGTCTTGCTGACATTCTTTCAGGTAGCCCCGGAATTTTAGGATGCTAGTAGCAGCCTCCCAAAACCCCATGATGGCCATCTCCTGGTAGTGATGAACCAGTTCGCCACCTGCGGCTTGCATCATATCGCCGCCCCAGCAACGAAACTCGGCTTGGGGGTCCTGCTGACGCAACTCGCGCATAAGGTTAGCAGCGTGAAAGTCGCCGGAACGTTCGCCAGCTATCAGGTAATATTTCATTGCAAGTAAAAACTGAGGACCAAAAAGTAGAAACGGAGGGGGCAGCTGGCGCTCTACAGCGTAGCACTTACCCCCTTCTGATTCTCATTTTTTAATTGTCCTCGCCGAAGTATTCCACAAAGTTGCGAGGTGTTTCGTAGAGTTTGATGCTGTGCAACCGGGCTGGCGAGATACGTTCAATCTCAGGTTGGAGAATGTTCCAGAACGCAATTACTAGGTTTTCGGTGCTGGCCAGTTGGCCTTGCATGAAAGGCACGTCAATGTTCAGGTTCTTATGATCTACCTGATCTACCACGTGGGTACGAATAACCGTACTAAGCTGCTTAAGGTCAATAACAAACCCCGTTTCGGGATCGGGCTTGCCTTTGACGGTGACAATGAGGTCGTAATTGTGGCCATGCCAGTTGGCGTTGGCACAGGGGCCGAAGACTTCGCGGTTGCGCTCCTCACTCCAAGCAGGGTTGTAGAGCTTGTGGGCCGCATTGAAGTGCTCCTGTCGGCTGATGTATACCATAGTAGGGTGTTGATGTCTTACACGTTGGGGCCTTGGCTGGGGTGACGAATGAACTACCTGCCCACGTACCACAAGCCGTGGCGTCCTACGCGCTAGACCCTTGTTTTCGCAGCAAATATACGAAGAACGGTACGCCGAACAGGGCAGTGACCAGTCCTACTGGTAGTCCGGCTGGTGGGTAGAGCAGGCGGGCCAGCAGGTCGCAGAGCAGCAGAAAGTTGCCGCCTAGCAGCGCACAGAACAGGAGGTTGGCTCGGCCCGTGACACCAAGAATCCAGCGGGTGAGGTGAGGAACCATGAGTCCTACGAAGCCCACTGGTCCACACAGCGCAACGGCACATCCCGTCAGCAAAGACGCCGTGATAAGTAGAATCCAGCGGGTGCGGGCTACGTGCACCCCCAAGGCCTGGGCCCTCTCCTCCCCTAGCAGTAAGATATTGAGGTCCTGCTGTACTACCACAAATACGCCCAGCGCTACCAGGAGCGCCCCAGCAGGATAGGGTAGCACGTCCCAACTGGCTTTCTCAAAACCGCCCATAGACCAAAACGTGATGGTGCGCAGCTTTTCCTGACTGCTAGCCAGAAACGTGAGCAGGCCTCCCAAGGCAGTAGTAAGCGAGCCAACTGCTACTCCCACCAACAGCATTTGGGTAGGTATAAGCTGCCCCCGCCGGGAGCCTAGCACAACGACCACCAGCGTAGTACACAGTGCCCCCAGCAGAGCGGCCACCGGAGGCAGGTAAATACCGCCAACAACCAGATTAGGGAGCAACGCAAACGTGAGAATAGCCCCCAGTGCTCCACCCGAAGCAGTGCCCAATAAATAGGGGTCGGCCATGGGGTTGTTCACCATGGCCTGCATGAGGTATCCGCTAAAGGCTAAGCCGCCGCCTGCTAGCAAGGCTAGCAGTAGGCGAGGCAGGCGCAACTCTATTAGTACTAACTGGGCTGGGTTCTGCGGATCATAGTGCAGCAGGGCTTGCCTGATGAGCGCGTAACTTGTTTCGTAGCTACCCACCCGCAGGCCCACAGCCAACAGCACTACCGTTAGGAGCAAACTAGCCAAAATCCAGGGCAGAGCGGGTCGATTCATACAGGTGTAGCAGTAAAAGTGGCTAACGTGGTGCTACCACTGATGCCGCGGAAGCTTGCACCAACCGGCGTAACTCCCGCACCGACTCCACTACCCGCGGCCCCGGGCGTTCCATCAGGTTGCCGGTGATTCCGAATACGTGCCGCGACTGATACGCCCCGATGCGCCGAAGCTCAGGATACTTCCGAAAAAAGGAGCTGTCTAGCTTTTCAAAGCTTCCGCCAATAAGCATGTCGGGATTCAGCTTCAGGATATACTCGCGGGTGAGGGCTGGGTAGGGCTGGGCAAACTTTTCCGTCACGGCGTTTTGCCCGCCTGCCAGCCTGATTTTGTCAGTAAATAGCGTGTTTTGGCCATACACGTAGATGGGATCCTGCCAGGTGATGGCTAGTACGCGTGGCGCCACCGCGGCCGAAGCTGGTGCTGTCACAGCGCGCAGCTCAGCACGCAGGGAGTCTGTGAGGCGGCGGGCTTGTGGCTCACGGTGTAAGATCTGGCCAATGGTCAGCAAACCTGTGAACACATCTTCTACCTTCTCGAAGCGTTGATAATAGACGGGTATGCCAAATTTCTCTAGCCGCGCCGCATCGTCGGGTGAGGTTATACCCTCCACGGTAAAGATGATATCCGGGTGCAGGGCTACCAGGCGCTCCATGTCGAGGGGGTAGCTGCTAATCACAGGCTTGCGTAAGGCCGCGGCAGGATAGTCGCATACTTGGGTGCGCGCCACGATGGTAGCGGTATCGGCCACGGCGAAGAGCATTTCGGTGGCCGAGGGAGCTAGCCCCATAATACGGCGCGGGTTGGCAGGTACCGTTAGGGAGCGGCCCAAGTCATCGGTGAGGTGCTGCGGCGCGGCCGCGGCGGGCGTCTTGGAAGCTGGTTTGTCGGGATTACAGGCAAATAGTACCAGCAAGAGCGGTAGCAGGCGGGCGAAACGGCGGCGTGGAGGCATGCAAGCAAAGGTAAGGGCGGCGAGGTATTAGCCGATTCGTAGCCGCAGTGGGCTGCAGCTCGTATAGCCGCGCAAGGTCAACCAGACTCCAATCTGATTGTTGTACTCTCTTTTGCAAGCTACCACTGCCAAGCTTACGCGGTGTCTGCCTACTTTTGCCCAAATTTCTGCCCTATGATAGTCGTTACCGGAGCCGCCGGCTTTATTGCCAGCTGTCTTGTCACCCGCCTCAATGCCGCCAACTTCAACGATATCGTGGTGGTGGACAACTTCAATGAGGAGCGCAAGCTTGCCAACCTGAAAGGAAAGCACCTGCGTGAGTATGTAGACCGTGAAGGATTTTTTGAGTGGCTGGATGCCAACCACGAGCAAGTGGAGTTCATTTTCCACCTAGGAGCTCGCACGGACACGACCGAACAGAACCGCGACGTGCTCAACGTCCTCAACCTAGACTACTCCAAGAAAATGTGGCAGGCCTGCGTACGCTACCAGTTGCCGCTGGTGTACGCATCATCTGCCGCTACCTACGGGTCGGGCACTCTGGGCTACTCTGATGAGGATGCCCTCCTACCTCTACTTCGCCCCCTAAACCCCTACGGCGACTCGAAGAATGATTTTGACAACTGGGCCGTAAGCCAGCCCGAAAAGCCTTTTTTCTGGGCCGGGTTGAAGTTCTTCAATGTATATGGTCCCAACGAATACCATAAGGGACGCATGGCTTCCGTCATTCTGCACGCCTACCGTCAAATCTTAGACACCGGCTCGATGACCTTGTTCCGTTCGCACAACCCAGAGTATGCCGACGGAGAGCAGCAGCGCGACTTTGTATATGTGAAAGACGTGGTAGACGTGTGCTACTTCCTGATGCACAACCGGCAGCACTCCGGCATTTATAACTTAGGCACTGGCGAGGCACGCACTTTCCTCGATCTTACCCTGAACACCTTCGCAGCCCTCGACCGCACGGCCGACATCCGATTCCGGGATACGCCCGAAGATATTCGCGACACCTACCAATACTTTACCCAAGCCGATATGAGCAAGCTGCGCAGCATTGGCTACACCCAGCCCTTTACCCGCCTGGAGGACGGCATTTCGGACTACGTGCGCAATTACTTAGTGCCGGGCCAGTATTTGTAAGCCTACTTTTTGAAACCCGATCAGGCCGCCTCTTCCTCACGTTGGAGGGGGCGGCCTGCATTATTTAGGGCCCACTGTTTAGTGTTTGTGCTACCTCTACCAAACTTACTGCACCTGCACAGCTAGGGCATAGCGTCGCCCTTCCGTCAGGAGTTGTACGTAGTACACACCTTGCGGAAGCGCCTGCCGGTTCCAGCGTAGCACGTGAGAACCGGCCGCTAGTGCACCCTCGTACAAGCGCGCAACCTCCTGCCCCGATGCGCTAACGACCCGCACTACTACTGGTCCCGCTGTTGGCAACTGCACCGTAACCTTGGCACTAGTCGTAAATGGGTTGGGAAGTACGCTAAGAATTTCTGTGCTAACGGGTTGCCGCAGGGTAAACTGCTCGATAAGCTGCCCACTACGCGTTATAAAGGCAAAGTGTAGACTATCGGGGCTGGCTTGCACACGCATAGCTCCATAATTACCCGTGTATCGGAACCGACTGCCTGGCACCGGCGCCAACGTGGAGTAGCGACTGTGACCGCCCAGCCCGTTCACTATGTAGGTGAGGCTATCTACCTGTAGGCGCTCATACTGGTGGTCGTGGCCAGCTAGCACCACGGAGGCTCCCCAGGCCCGGTAAGGCCACTGCAACGCAACTGTGCTACCGTGCGGGCCTGAAGAGTAGGGCGCATGATGCATGTACACAACCTTCCACGGCTCGGTGGCCGCTGCTAGTCCCGCTCGCAACCAACGCGCCTGCACCGATTCGCTGGTGTTGCCGTCGGGTTCGGTTTCGTCGCTATTCAATACAAAGAAGTGCACGTTGCCACGCACAAAATCATAATACCGCTCGTTACCAGGCAGCGTGAAGTAGTCGAAGTAGGGTTGCCCAAGCGACGTATATAAATCATGATTGCCTAAGCTGGGGAAAAACCGAGGAGTACTAGAGCCCGCCCCATAGCTACCCTTGTAGTTATTGATGTAGCTGTGGTAGAACTGCCCAATGTTGGCATCAATAGTAGCGGCACTTCCTCTCTCATAATTGTTGTCGCCCATGGTAATGATAAACTCCGGCTGCCAGCTATTTATCAATTTGGCTACATCTCCTTCTGTAGAGCGGCCCGAGCCGAAGTCGCCAACAACAGCGAAGCGCTGCGCCTGTAAGGATGCAAGGCTCGATAAACTCAACAGTAGAATAAATACAATTTGGCGCGCTACTCTTGCCCCCCGAAGAACCTGCATAGTGTGGTTTGTTATATTTAAATTAAAGATATTAAATAAATAATAAAAAGGTAACACACTTGCTATAGTACAACTATTTTACCATTCCTTCGCGCTCCCATTATAGAAGACCCTCTTTCATCAGAGGTTGCTTGTTAGCGCAAGCGGATCTATTCGTCCTGGTTACATCTTCCCTTATTATACTCTATGAAGCTACTGTTACCGCTTCTACTTTTTGCAGGCCCTGCCCTGCCCACACTCGGCCAGGTGGCCCCACCATTTACGGATTCTAATCTTCCCTTAGTCGTTATTGATACGCAAGGCAGCACGATTGTAGACGATCCGAAAGTGGCCGCACAGATGCGCATTATTGACCGTGGTCCGGGCCAGCGCAATGCGCTTACGGATGTCCCCAACCAATACAAAGGGCGTATTGGTATTGAGCTACGCGGTTCATCGTCGCAGTCAATGCCCAAGAAAAGCTACGGCCTGGAGACGCTTGACCGTGATGGAGAAGAGCTAGATACCACCTTGCTCGGAATGCCCGCTGAACACGACTGGGTGCTCACAGCCAACTACGCCGACAAAACGCTCCTACGCAACTCCCTCACTTATGAGCTGGCGTCTCAGCTAGGACAATACGCCAGCCGTAGCCGCTACTGCGAGCTATTTTTGAATGGTGAGTATAAGGGCGTATATGTTCTTGGAGAGAAGATCAAGCGGGGTAGCAACCGCGTAAACATCAGCAAGCTAAAAAGCACCGATGTACGTGGTGATGCCGTAACGGGCGGTTACCTGTTGAAATTAGATAAACTAACTGGCACCCCAGCCGGCGGTTTCTACTCTCGGCAAGCAGACCCCGATTTTCCTACCAACGCGGCTCCTTACATTCAGGTAGAATACCCCAAGTTGAAGGACTTAGTGCCAGCCCAGCTCAACTACATTGCGGCTTACATAGACAGCTTTGAAGTCGCCTTGGCCGGTCCCAACTTTACCGACCCGGCCGTGGGCTACCGTCGCTATCTGGACGTACCTTCTTTCATAGACTATTTCTTGCTTACTGAGCTCAGCCGTAACGTCGATTCTTTCTACTCCAGCACTTTCTTCTATAAGGACCGCAGTAGCAAAGGTGGCAAGCTGGTAATGGGACCCGTATGGGATTTTGATCTGGCCTGGCACAACGCCAACTACAATGACAGCCATTTAACCGAGGGCTGGCAGTACACACAAACGGGACCTTTCTGGCGTCGGCGCTTGCTGCAAGACCCTGCTTTCACGGAGGCACTTTACAGCCGCTGGACGGTTTTGCGCAGTGCGCAGCTAAGCGAGGAGCACTTGTACCACATGATTGATTCCTCGGCTACACAACTCAACGAAAGCCAGGAACGCAATTTCCAGGCCTGGCCGATCATGGGGCAGTATGTATGGCCCAACCCAGAACCCATTGCTACTTCCTACGCTGGTGAAATCAGCAACATCAAGCAGTGGGTACACGACCGCCTTCTGTGGATGGACAATAACCTACCGGGCCGCCCGAATGGCAGCATTACTAGCACCCAGGCGCAACGTACCACCGAACTGGAACTAGTGGCTTTCCCATCACCGTTCAGCGACAACTTAACCATCCGATATGAGCAACGTGTGGCGGGGGCAGTATCACTGGAACTGTTATCAACTCTTGGGCGTGTAGTGAGCCGTCAGCAGTTGACCAACCAAGCCGCTGGAAGCCAAACTAGCACTATTTCTAACGTAGCTGATTTGCCGGCGGGGCTATATTTCTTACGCCTAACCTCACCAGCGGGTAGCCAGACCTTACGGGTACAAAAGCTGGCCATATAGTGGCGAGAAGAATATGCTGGTACATAAAAGCGCCCCACTAGCCAAGCTAGTGGGGCGCTTTTATGTAGGATAGTGTGCCGTTAAGCCGCCAACTCATCGGGCGAGTAAAGAGGCAACACTCGTGTTTCTGTTTCGGCTGATGGCAGGGCTACTGGGGCCGGATACTGCTTAGTTTCGGCAGCATGACGACGCAAGGCGCGCATTAGCAGGTATTTGTACTTCTCCGCATCAGCCAGAGCTGCTTCCACAGCCTGGATTGCATCGTTGTACGCTACAACGGGCACCGATTCGGCCGCCTCGCCGGTGGGGTACGTGAGCTCAAAAACGGGGCAATTCAAGTATTCAGCAGGCGTTTTCATATCCAGATGGCAAGAGAAAGTCAGCTTATAATTTCAGTCAGCTATAGAACCGATTTGGGGCCAGTATCATTCCCAGAACGAGGACTTTTTCTTGCATTTTTCCGCAAAAGACAGCCTGTACAACTAGCTGCGAATCAAGACTTTATTTGCAGAATAATTTTCCCAAACTGTAGGCTTTCATCCATATGACGCAACGCCTTTTCGCCTTCAGCTAACGAAAAGATTTGGTCTACTGCTGGCTCAATGCGGTGTTGCTCGAATAGGTTTATCATAGCGGCAAAATCTTGTTCGGTGCCCATGGTAGAGCCTAGCACGGACAGCTGTTTCCAGAATATTTTGCGCGCCGCTACGTTTGGAATATCACCTTGGGTAGCGCCATAGAACACAATCCGCCCACCAGGAGCAGCGGCATCTACTAAGTTATTGAAGCCGGAGCCGGCGGCACTGTCGATAACCACGTCGAAGCCGCCTCCCGCTTCTTTAGTTAGCGTAGCGGGCCAGTTTTCGGTTTTATAGTTGGCTCCTCCTTTGGCTCCTAACGCCACAGCTTTGGCAATCTTCTCATCTGAACCAGAAGTAACCCACACCTCAGCACCAATGGCTACGGCCATCTGCAAGGCAAGTAGAGCTACGCCCCCACCTACCCCACTCACGAGTACCCGCTCGCCAGGACGCACCTGGGCCCGCGTGAACGTGGCGCGGTAGGCCGTAACACCGCCCAAGGGGAGAGCGGCTGCTTGTTCAAAGCTCAGGTACGCGGGTTTGGACCGGACATACCGGGCCGGTACGCATACAAACTCGGCAAAGGTGCCATCTTGCGGCAAGCCCAGAATCTGGAAGTCGCGGCCCTGGGCCGCGGGGTTGTCGCCCCAATTTTGACCGGGGTTGATGAGTACAGGCTGGTGAAGCAGGACCTGCTCTACGCCTTCGCCAAGGGCGGCAACGATGCCCGCCCCATCGGCGCCCAGAACAATCGGAAACTTTAGGCCCGCGTACTGCCCCTTCTGAATCCAAACGTCGCGGTGGTTAAGAGCTGCAGCATGAAGCTGCACAAGTACCTCACCGGGGCCGGGTTGGGGAGTAGGAACGTCGCGGAGTTGGAGAGGCTGGTTGATACCATCCAGAACAAGAGCTTGCATAGGGAGAGAATTGACCGGTGGTTACTTGGTAGCACTACCGGGTAGGAACACAACGCTGCCACCTTTCGGCCCGAGAGGCCCGTGGCTATTTATTGCTGCTGAGTGGCTAGGAAACTTATAGAAACCGAGCGGCCAGCTCGGGGGTAGGCAGCCAGCACGACTCCTGCCGCCCAAACCAACGGTAGCGGTTACGGGCTACTAGGCGGTACGCCGCGTCGCGAATGGGCCTTGGCAACAACAGCAGTACCGTAGCTGCCGCCGCCCAATAGCCACCTAACCCACGCAGCACGCCTAGCGCCGCCGCCGAGTGGGTATAGGCCTTACCATCTTGTACCAATACTACCGTACCGGGCTCAGCCACGGGCTGAATGCCGTGAGCTTGCAGCAGAGCTTTCCCCTTCTCAGACTGGAGGGCTGCAAAGCGGAAACGCCCGGCTGCATCGTGCTCAATCACAAACTGCACAAACCCGTTGCACAGGTTACAAACGCCATCAAATAGAATAGTAGCAGAGGAGGATGCCATAGCCGCAGATATGTAAAAGAGGTGGGAAAAACGCTGTTCCTAGAGTAGTACGTGTACTAGGGTACGCCAGACTATAAGGTAGCAGTCCACTGAAAGTAACAACAAAATTTGGCTCTCTGTTTGGGCAAACACGGCGCTTACAGCCTGTTTAGCTTGTATGCCACTTGCGAGTAGCTCTGCCCATCCTAACCTACTTTTAAAGAGGCCCGTAAAGCCCTCTTACGTATTTATACTTTTATCTCCAATCTTAAAATACGTATAAATTCTTCCCGCTAATTGTCATTTGCTGTTCGCATCTGACCGTATAGGAGGATAGAGTTTTCTGGAGCCCGGCAGTAATTTGATGAAAATGGAGCAGTTGGATACCCATGCCGGGGGGTCATTCTTTTCACCTCATTTCCTACGTATGTCTGTACAACCCAGAATACTGCTGGCCGCATGCTTTGTGAGCCTCCTGTCCTTAGGCGCTTGCGGAAGCAGCCAGAGCGAAAACGCTGACGCCTCCTCGGGTACCTCAACAGCCGGTAGTGCCAACAACACCAACGAAGGGCAAAGCATGGCCGGCGACGGCGCTATGGGCGGCAACGGCCCTACTACCGGAGCTAACAATGGCACCAACGCTGCTGGCTCCTCTACGGCCGGCACCGACTCGGCAGGCGTCACGCCCTAAGAATACTTTCCTATTCCGATACGACACCATCCACCATCTTCTTTCCATCCAATGAAAAAGTCACCTTTCTCCGCTTGGGCTTTTGGCCTCACCACGTTTGTTTGCGCAGCTGGTATTGCCGTAGGTAGCCTTCAGGATACGAATGCCGCTCCTAGCGCCCAGCGCAACGACCAAGGCACGCAAGGCACTACTACTTCAGGTACTACAACTGGTAGCACCTCCGGTACCACTGCCGGTGGAACAACCGCGGGCGGTACCACCTCGGGCACTACCGCCGGCTCTATGTCTACGAGCGGTTCTACTACCATGGGCACTACGTCTGGCACTACTAGCGGTAGCGTAACTAGTGGTTCTTCTACTGCGGGCAGCATGACGAGCGGCACTACCACCAGCGGCACTACTAGCGGCAGCATGACTTCCGGCCGTACTACCTCAGGCCGCACTACTGCCTCTGGCCGTACTACTTCCGGTCGTACTACCAGTGGCAGCATGACCTCTGGTCGTACCACATCGGGCCGCACTACTGCTTCTGGCCGTACCACGTCGGGCCGCACTACTTCCGGTTCTTCTACCTCTGGCACTAGCACCTCTGGCTCTACCACTTCCGGTACTACCAGCGGCAGCACCACGCGCTAATTCAGGTCTACGTTCGCGTTAGCCTCAAAAGGCGAAAAGGCCGGCTACTACTAGTGGTTGCGTCTTTTCGCCTTTTTTTCTATTTCCTACTCTGGTCTTCCCTGGTACGGCATGCTTCGGATTCTCTCCCTCCTTCGTCGTCCGTTTGTTCTTGATTTACGCGCCCTAGCCCTATTGCGTGCGGCCGTAGCTGCTGTGCTGCTCTTGGATATAGGCATCCGGGCTACTGACCTGGAAGCACACTACTCCAACTTAGGCGTACTACCGCTAGGGGCTTTGTATGAGCATGGCTGGAACCAATACAGCTTTTCCCTGCACAATAGCAGCGGGCTGTGGCAGGTGCAAGCCATTCTTTTTCTGATAGCAGCGGGCTTAGCCGTAGCCTTGCTTGTGGGGTATCATACCCGATTGGTAACGGCACTGTCGTGGATTCTGCTGGTATCCGTACAAAACCGTAACCCTCTTATTTCGCAAGGCGGCGACGATTTACTGCGGATGCTGCTGTTTTGGGGGTTTTTCCTGCCATGGGGTAGGGTATACTCTGTTGATAGTAAGAAGCAGCCCAAACCGGAGCAGCTCACGTACTTCAGCGCGGCTACCATTGCCTACATTGTGCAGTTGGCGCTGGTGTACTGGTGCACGGCCTTGCTGAAAAGCAGTCCCGAATGGAGCCAGGAGGGCACCGCTTTGTACTACGCTTTGAGCCTCGACCAAGTGCTCATGCCCGGCGGCCGGCTGCTGTACCCCCACCCCGATTTGATGCGTTGGCTTACGTTTGCCACGTACTATATGGAAATGCTGCTGCCTTTCGTGCTCTTCATTCCATTCCGGGTGACGTTCTGGCGGCTGCTGTTTGTGATTGTGATGCTAGGCTTTCACTTGGGCATTAGCCTCACACTATTTGTGGGTCTGTTCTTCATCATCAATATTGCCTCTATTATGGGGCTACTACCGCCTACTACTATGGCGTGGCTAGAGCGCCATATAGTGCCCCGCGCTCAGCGGTTAGGCTCTCAGGTAGAGGGCCGACTTCAGCCCTGGCGGCCTCGGCTGACCGCCTGGCAACAAGCTGTAGGCTTGCGAGTGGAAGCTTCCTGGAAGCCGCCTACCGGCATTCAAGGCTTGTTGCGCAGCATGCGTGATGGGCTGGTAGTAGGCTTACTAGCTTATGTGTGCTGGTGGAATCTCGATACCATTGCCGAGCCACGCTGGACCATGCGGGAGCCCTTGCGGTGGCTGGGTCACCTCGTGCGCATCGACCAACACTGGGGCATGTTCGCGCCCTCAGTCTTCAAAGACGATGGCTGGTACATTCTGGATGGCACTACTACCTCTGGCCAACACCTCGACCTGAACCGAGACGGGGCCGTGGTTACGTACGAGAAGCCCGCTTCAGTCGTATCCCTGTTCAAAAATGACCGGTGGCGTAAGTATTCGGAGAACTACCTCTTTGTTGATAATGCGTACATGCGGCCTTACTACTGCAATTATTTGCTTCGCATCTGGCACGAAACACCGGGGCACGCCCCTCTTCGTCAGCTCGATGTCATCTACATGAAGGAAGTGTCGCGGCCTAACTACCAACCCGTGCAACCCGTGCGCGAGGTACTTTGTAGCTGTGCACCATAAGCCTCTCCGGGTCTTCCTTTCCACTTTTGCTGTTCTCTCATTCTGTGTCTTTCTGAAGCTATGTCAACAACTGCCAACCGCGCTACTACCCCATCCTTGGCCTACGTGGCCCCGGGCCTTTGGGGCTTGCGCAATGTATTCGTGAACGTGTACTACGTGCGCAACCCCAACGAACCTGCCGATCCCTGGGTACTGGTTGACGCCGGCTTACCAGGTTCGGGCACCAAGCTCGCGCACACCGCCGACGCCCTTTTTGGCCCCGACAACCCACCGGCGGCTATCCTGCTTACCCACGGCCACTTCGACCACGTGGGCGGCCTTCCTCACTTGCTGGAGACCTGGCCCAATGTGCCCGTGTATGCCCACACGTTGGAGCTGCCCTACCTCACTGGCCGCTCTAGCTACCCGCCCCCAGACCCAACAGTAGGCGGCGGAGCCATGGCCGCTATGTCGTTTCTATATCCGAAGAAGCCACTAGATTTGGGCGACCGGGTGCAGGCCCTGCCCGAGGATGGTTCAGTACCCTTTCTACCCGGTTGGCGCTGGGTGTTCACACCTGGCCATACACCCGGTCACGTTTCTTTCTTCCGCGAAGAAGACAAGCTGCTGCTGGCCGGTGATGCCTTCGTAACTACAAAGCAAGAGTCGGGAACGGCCGTGTGGCTGCAAACTCAGGAAGTACACGGCCCGCCCGCTTACTTCACGCCCAATTGGCAGCAGGCCCGCACCTCGGTAGCCTTACTCGCGGAACTCAACCCACAGATTGCCGCTACCGGACATGGCATTCCAATGCGAGGCCAAGAGTTACAGCACCAACTCTCCGATTTGGTTGAAAACTTCGACCATAAGGCGGTGCCCTCACATGGCCGTTACGTAGGCCAGCCCGCCGAGGCCGATGCTACGGGCGTGCTATCAGTGCCTCCGCCAGCAAGCCTACCCGCCTCCGTTTGGATTGCCGGAGCCAGCTTGGCATTACTTGGAGGCCTCCTCTGGCTAAAGAAGCAAGACAAGCACTAGGCTCGAAGGAGTAGCAGGGCGCTGTTTTCGGCTGTTTCTGTTGTCGTTCATATCCACCCATTTCTAACAGCGTGCCTTGCGCCCCGCTGGCCAATGGCCGGTATGGTGCAAGGCACGTTGCAGAAAACTGTGTCTTTTATGCCCACCCAATCTGATGAGAATCCTTCTTTTCGACGGCAGCTCTCCTCCCTTAGTCGGCTTGATTTGCGGAAGCACTCTATTGACGAGCTAGTGGAGCGTATACAAGAGCTATTGGAAGGGCAAACGCTGCGGTGCTTAGAATTTGCTCCTGGTTTGTTGTTGTACCGGGGCATTACTGGTCAGCGGCCCTCCTACCTGTCTGAAGTATCCTACCCACCCGCGCACCGCGTTCAGCACGACCAGCGGGCCAACCGTGCTGGCGAGCCCGTCTTCTATTGTAGCGCCACTTGGCACCCACCTTTCTTCGAAGCCCACGTGCAGCCCGACGACCACATCGTTATTGCACGCTGGCAAACCCAAAAACCCCTGCGCATTGTCAGCTTTGGCTACGCTAACGTGTGTACCGATGACCCCCACACCGACCGTGAACACGCCCTACGGCGTGCCCTGCGCCAGCTACCCGACGACACCCGGGCTCTGGCCGGATTTCTCACCCGTGCTTTCACCCGCACTGTCGATGATGACTCGGCCCACCACTACCGCATGTCTATTGCCATTGCGGAGGCCTGCCAGCTAGGTACTGCCTTTGATGGGCTACTCTACCCATCGGCGGCTATGCCCAGCCCGGCGCACAACTTAGCCTTGCACCGCTCCTGCCTTGATGAGGAAAAACTGGCCTTGCACTACGTGGAATACCTGCGTGTGAACGGCATCGGAACCGAAACCATCGACGTGTGCTCCCTCGACTTTGCCCGCCATACCGAACCCGACGGGCGCTTGCAGTGGCTGAGGCAGCCCGGCAACTGGGTGCTGCGTGAAGGTGCCACCGCCACCGACTGCCACTTTGAACAGGGACGTTGGCACAGATAAACCAGAACCAACTGTGCTACAAAATCCCTTCCTCCGGTCCTAGTGTAGGCACTTGAGGAAGGGCTTTTTGTTGGGCAGTGGCACCAATGCTTTATTGATTTCACTGCGGTAGCAAGTCGCAGTACCAGAAGCCGGTATCGAAGGGAGAAGGGGCGCTAGGTGCGGCTTCGTCGGAGTCAGGGCTGGTACTGGCGGCGGGCTGATAGGTACGCCGTACAATGTCGCCGCGCTGGAAGGAAATGGGGCTGCTAAAGTATGGCGTATCAAACACGAAGCTGTGGTATTCGCCGTTTTCTCCGCAGGCGTCCACGCCCGCTGGGAGGTCGCGCAGGAAATCCTCGTCCAGCAAACGCCCGCAAAAACTAGCATCCAAGTACTTCTCGTTGACGCACACAACTACCGCCCGAAAACCGAGGTCTAGATACTCGCGCAAGATATCGGCCGTTGGGCGCTGCCACAACGGAAACACGGCCTGCATACCCACTTTGGCAAGCTGCTCCTCGCGGTACCGGCGTAAATCTTCCAAGTAAATGTCGCCGAAGACTGCGTGCGATACGCCGCGAGCCTGCCAGGGAGCCAGCGCCGCCCGCATCAGGTCGTCGTACTCGGTCATACTGGGTGTTTCGGGAAGTTCCAGCGTGGTAAGCGGCAAACCAATGCGTTGGGTTTGCGCTTCTAGTAGCTCCCGGCGCACGCCATGCATAGACACCCGCTGATACTGGCTATTAACGCTCGTAAATAGGGTTTCAATGCGCAGTTGGGTCGTGCGTAGCGTGTGGTAAAGGGCCAGGGCAGAGTCTTTGCCTCCACTCCAATTAAAGATTGCCGGGGCGGGTTGAGCTGCATTCATGCACAATACTACAACGGCAATGGGCAGTACGTGTAACTGAAAGCGCCTGCCTACCGTCTACCTACTATTCTACTTGTTCTCCCGACTTTCTATTCTTTCCTGTATGAAACGCGCCTTTTCTTTTTTTGTGGCCGCTGGCCTCTTCGCTACCCTGCCCGCCTGCGACTATAACAATACCCCTGGCAAAGACCCCCAAGCAAGCCAAGACTTCACGGAGGCTCCCAAAGCCCGCTCTACCGAAACGAATCTTGACAGCATTAGTGGGGGCGATGAAGCCTATACGCCTATTGGCAAAGGCTCTGCCGCCGACCAGAAAACATCGAATCAGGCTGGTTTGGATGGTTCGCCCGGCAGCCCAAATTCGCCCAACAACACCCTACCCGAGCAGAACCAGGAAGCCCGGGGCACCTCACGCGAGCAATAGCCTAAAGCCCTCCGCAAAACTAGAAAAGCCCATTGGTGCTACACCAATGGGCTTTTCTAGTTTTGCGGTAGTACTACAGCGTCCAGCGGCGCGACTCTGCCTCCCCAGCGTTGCTGCCCTTGGCCAAGGCTAAGCCAGTGCCTAAGGTCAGCAGATCCTCGAAACCGCCTACCAAGCCACTCGGCAAGCCAGACGTTTCAGTGGCCCGCTTGCGCAGGAAATAGCTGATGTAGGAGCCCGCAATGGCCGACAGACCGCCCAGCAAAGCGCCGTTGAGCTGTTTGCCCCGGTTGATTTTGTACAGGGTAGCACCTACCAGCGCACCAGCTGCCGCACGGCCCAGCAAAGCAGTAGGCGTAATGCGGTCGGGCATCTGGGGTAGTTTATCAGCCGTCATTTCGCCGGCGGCCAGCAGTTTGAGGCCATGGGCGACTAGGGGTTTCTGCAAGTAGCGCAGCGGCGAGCCTGCCAATGTGTTCGGACGGTATTGGAGCAGGTTGCTACTCAACAAGGCAGGCGCCGTCATGCTCCGAAAACCGGCCAAGGTGCCCAACCCCACGGTTTGCCACAGGTGTTTGCTCATATGTCAGGAAGTAAGTTGGATGAACTAGTAGAAAGGCGTTGTTGGCTTAAACGGGTAGCAGCCCGGCAGGGTCGGATATTTCTACTGAGTAGAAGCAAGGCCCCAGAGCAGTTGCGGAATTTAGGCAGCCAAAGCTCTTGTACGGGCTTAGTTACACCAACAGAAGGCACCTACCATAGCACATTCATATCCAACACAATACCACTCACCCATAGACCACCAAGCTATTTTATTCATCTTCTTGGGCATGGGTTTTACGCACCCACAATCCTAGGTTACTGCTCAGCGGGTGTGGGGTCGAGGCGGAAGCAGTTGTGACGGCAGTGCAGGATCAGAGCAAACAAGAAAAGGCTGTACACCATCTGGGTGCCTACCCTATTCTACTGCTCTAGCAAAGCACTGCCAAACACGAGGCTGAGGATAACTAGCATAGCTGCTGTGAGGGTAGGCCGCGTACACAACCCCAGCACCAACAGCAACCCGATACCGCCCTCTGCAAAGGGCAGCGCTGCTGCAAAGGCTTCCTCTATCGGTACGGGTAGTGGGGAGCGGCGAACTGCTTCACTAGCCCTGCCCGAAACCCGGCCAGCTTGGGCAAACGTACTACCCATGTACCAAGAAACTAACGCCGTGTCATAAACACCCCAGCACGAAGGCTAAGGCTAATTCAGAATTTGAAAGCTTCATAAGGCAAGTACATCCTACTGAGTTCTGCCTCATGGGCGCCCCGTAATCACAGTTCCGCCTGTAGCAGCTGAAACACCGCGCATGTCGGGGTGCGCAAATGGCTAAGCCGATTTCTCATTTCGTCTGTTACTTCTAGCGTCACTCGTCTTTCGTATTCGCGTACGGATTCTCCATTCTATCAACCCTACTTTCTTTCCTATGTCAGATACAACCAAGCCAACCTTCTCGCCAACTTATACTCTAGGGGGCGACTTAACGATTAACCGCATGGGCTACGGCGCCATGCGCATCACAGGTGAGGGCATTTGGGGCCCACCTCAGGACCACGACGAAAGCATCCGGGTGCTTAAGCGCAGCGTAGAATTGGGGATCAACTTCATTGACACCGCCGACAGCTACGGCCCCAACGTGTCGGAAGAGTTGATTGCGGAGGCGCTCCATCCCTACCGCGCCGGCTTGGTGATTGGGACCAAGGGCGGCTTGCTCCGCACTGGCCCCAACCAATGGCCCATTGACGCCAGCCCCAACCACTTGCGCGAAGCGTTGGAGGGTAGCCTCACCCGCCTCAAGCTCGATCAGATTGACTTGTACCAACTGCACCGGGTAGACCCTGAGGTGCCATTTGAGAAAACCCTGGAATTCTTGCAGGAAGTGCAGGAGCAGGGGCTTGTAAAGCACATCGGCCTTTCGGAAGTCACCGTCGAGCAGATTCAGAAAGCCCAGCAGTACGTGAAGGTGGCATCGGTACAGAACATGTACAGCGTAGACAACCGCAAGTGGGAAGCCGAGCTAAACTACACCGCGCAAAACGGCATGGCCTTTATTCCGTGGTATCCACTCAGTGGCGGCAACCAAGAGGCGTTGAGTAAGCTCGACCAGATTGGCCAAAAGTACGGCGCCACCAAACAGCAAATAGCCCTGAGCTGGCTGCTGCACCGCTCACCCAACATCCTGCTGATTCCGGGCACTTCCAAAGTGAAGCATCTAGAAGAAAACGTGCAGGCAGCGTCCATTGCCCTGTCGGCGGAAGACCTCGCCGAGTTGGAATCCTTGAGCCCAGCCCCAGCGGCCCATTAGGTTTCGCGCCTAACTGCACCAGAGTGGCACGCAGGAGAAAGGGGGAGTACCAGGAAGTATTTCCTGGTACTCCCCCTTTCTCCTGCGTGCCACTCTGACTATTTCTGTCCGGCAGCCCAGTTATCCATCTTGCGCTCCAAAACGGCCAGGGGCATCACGCCATCCTTCAGCAACTCGTCGTGGAAGGCCGAGAGGCTGAAATGCTCCCGATTCTGACCCGCGTACTTTTCGCGCAGCTTGTCGCGGTGCAGTCCTAGCTGCTGGGAGTATTTCTGGCGCAGCTCCCGAATTTTCAGAGCACCTATCTTATAAGATAAGGCCTGGCCCGGAATAGCCATGTAACGTTCAATTTCGGCGGTAGCGCCTTCCTCACTGATAGCCTCGTTGCTGAGCATGTACTTAATGGCTTCCTCACGAGTCATGTTTTTGGTGTGCATGCCCACATCTACTACCAAGCGTACGGCCCGGTGCATCTCGTCGCCTAGGGCGCCCATATACTGGTAGGGGTCGGTATAAAGCCCTAACTCCTTACCCAGGCTCTCAGTATATAAGGCCCAGCCTTCGCCCATAGCTCCGTACCACGCGAAACGGCGAAACTTGGGGAGCTGGGTATTTTCCTGCTGCAACGAAATCTGATAGTGGTGGCCCGGAATAGCTTCGTGCAGAAATAAGGACTCCATGCCCGAAGTGACGTTGAACTTGGCAGCGTCTACGATGGGAATATAGAAGATGCCGGGGCGGGAGCCATCGGGGGAACCCTGGTTATATTCTGCCGACGCCGACGCCTCACGGAATTTCTCTGTTTCCCGAATCTCGAAAGGGGTTTTGGGCGTGCGCCCGAACATCTTGGGTAGGTTGGGAGTGATTTTGGCCTGAATGCCCCGGAAGGCGTTCAGCACGTCTTCTGCCGTTTTATAAGGCATCAGCTTGGGGTCGGTTTTGAGATGCTGAAAGAAGGCGGGCAGGTCGCCCTGAAAGCCCACCTGCGCCTTCACCTTTTCCATCTCCCCCCGAATACGAGCCACTTCTTTCTGGCCGGTCTGGTAGATTTCCTCCGGCGTTTTGTCGGTAGTCGTCCAGCTCTTTACGTAGTAGCGGTACATCTCCGGTCCGCCCGGAACGGCTGCAATACCCGTGCTGGGGCGCGACTTAGGCAGGTACTCTTTCTCCAGGAAGTCGCCCAGCTTTTTATAGGTAGGCACCAGCTCTTCCAGAATGGCTTTTTTATACGCCGCCGTGAGGCGCTCCTTATCGGCGGCGGGCATATCGGCGGGCAGCTTATTGATGGGGCCGTAGAACAGGCTCTTGGTGGGGTCCGTCACTTCCAGGTCGCGCATCTGCGGCACCATCTTCGTTACAAGGGCGCGGGGCAACACTACCCCAGCTTTTATACCCTGCCGGAAGTTGCCGATGGCCGTGTCGGCCCAGGCCGTGAAGCCGTGCACGCGGCCCAGCCAGTTGTCGTAGTCCTTCGCCGTTTTAAATGGCTGCACCCCCTCGCCCGAGCCAAATTGCCCTAGCGTAATGGGTAAGCCCCAAAACTGCTGGAAAGGCATCATCCACGTATTCAGCTTCAAGCCTTCCAGCTTGGTTTGCAAGTCGTACTGGAAGATGTCGTAGCTGATACGGTCGTTTTCTGAGAGGCTGGCGCGGTCGAATTTCTGCAACCCATCCAAGTACTTTTGGTAAAAGGCACGCAATTGCTCCCGGAAGGCCTTGGTGCCATCGTTGGGCAGTTGGTCGTTGTAGCGGTTGTCGCCTTGGGTAGTCGCATCGAGGGGAAACAACTTAGCGTTGTCTTCCCAGTACATCTCAAACAGCTGGTTGATGTCTTTCACGTCGGCAAGACTGGTTTCGGCACTGGCAGCGCCGCTGTGGTCCGAGGATTTTTGCTGGTTGCAGGCTGCCAGCAACGTGCAAGCAAGCAGGCCACCCAGAGCGAGTTTTTTCATGGATAACGGGAGGTTGTGTTCAGAACGGGAAGGTACACGGATTTGGGCAGCGGTAACTATAGCTCCCCTCCTTCCCAACCGCATATTCTGCGGGGAGCCCAGCGGATTCGGCCGTAGCGTTGGCTTTTAGCCGGCTCACATCCTACAGCTGCTGAGCGCAACAAGCCAGTAGTTCACGCGGAGGGCTACCATTTTATTGCGGCAGCCGTTAACATCGGGCAGCCGCATGGGTTGTAGTCATGCTCACCTCAGCCTACGGAACGTTTCTGGCTCCGCTAGGCTGTTATCAACTTACTTTCTACTCTCTCTACACACATGGAATCACTAGCCGGTAAGAACGCCCTGGTAACGGGTGCAGGCAAAGGAATTGGCCGCGCCATTGCAGTAGCCCTGGCGCAGGAAGGTGCCAACGTAGCCTTGCTAGCCCGTACCGAAAGCCAACTGCGCGACGTGGCGCAGGAAATAGAACAACTGGGCGGCAAAGCCGTGGTAGTAACGGCCGATATAGCTGACCGCACCGCCGTGGAGGCCGCCGTAGCGCAAGCCGCTACCACACTAGGTAGCATTGATATTCTCATCAATAATGCGGGCATTGGCACCTTCGCCAAGCTGGTTGATATGGACCCCGCCGAATGGGAGAAGATCATTCAGGTAAACCTGATGGGTACCTACTACGCCACGCGGGCCGTGCTACCTCAAATGATTGCCCGCGAAACCGGCGACATCATCAATATTGCCTCTACTGCTGGCCAGCGGGGTGCCGCAACCACCAGCGCCTACAGTGCTTCCAAGTTTGCTATCATGGGCCTCACAGAGTCGTTGATGCAGGAGGTGCGCAAACATAACATCCGCGTGACGGCCCTAACGCCCAGCACGGTAGCCACCGAGCTAGCCATCAACAACAAGCTCACCGACGGCAACCCCGAGAAGGTAATGCAACCCGAGGACTTGGCAGAGTTCATCATTTCTCAGCTGAAGCTCAACCGTCGTATTTTCATCAAGGAAGCCGGCATGTGGAGCACCAACCCCTAACCTGCTACCACACTGGCACACAAAAAGCCCCGCAAGCAGTGCTTGCGGGGCTTTTTGTGTGCCAGTGTGGTAGCAGTGAGCAGCCTACTCGTGCACAAGCACCCGGCGGCTTACTACTCCTTCCGAGGTAAGAGCTTGCACAATGTAGATACCGGGCTTGCTAGCAGTAAGAGGCAACTGGCGGCTCACGCTACCCGTCGCATTGGCAGGGAGCTGATCGGTGTAGAGAAGGCGGCCCATGCTATCCAGCACCCGAATGGCTTGGCATTGCCCATTGACGCGCATGGTTACATTGAGGCTAGGCTGGCCGGCAAGGCTACCGTACACATCCATTTGCTGGCGGGCCTCTCCGCTGCTAACGTCTACGGGTAATACCTGGGAGTAGGCAGTTTTACCATCCAGATCTACTTGGCGCAGACGGTAGTAGTTCATGCCGGGCTGGGGCTGGGCATCTGTTGTGGTGTAGTTGCGGCGCGCAGAAGAGGTTCCGGCCGCTGCTACCAGGGCGACTTGCTCAAAGGAGTGACCATCAACAGAGCGCTCCACGGCAAAGCTAGCCGAGTTGATTTCAGAGGCCGTGGCCCATTGCAAGTACACCTGACCACCCGTGCTACGGGCCGCAAAGCTCACCAGTTGCACGGGCAGCGGCGAGCAGTCGTTCACCGCAATAGCCTCGCGTACTCGGTCGTTGCAGCTCATGCCTTTCAAATTCTCAGTGCCGCAGTTTGTGGATTTACCACCTAGGCACACGCGCAGATCAGAGCCAAACAGGCCGCGCTGTACTCCCTGGTCAATCGTCATGACGCAGCCTCCGATGGCTAGTTGACCGGCACCTACCAGGCTGGGGTTGCCCTGGCGCACTACCAAGTTGCCGTCAATGGCCACGGTGCTACCAATAGTGAGCGTAGCGTTGTTACCAACGGCAATGCTGCAATCAGCCTCCATGGGGGCATTGATGGTGGCATCGGCCTTCATAAAACTAATGGAACTGACCGCCAACCGGCCATTCAGCAATAGGCGGTTTTCGTCTGACCCCATTTTTTCGGCAAAGTCAAGACGACGGTCGGTGCCATCTTCCACCAGGGAGCCAGCAGATGTAATGGTCATGTGTCCATCTTTGCCATCTACGGTGTAGTCACGGTCCAGAATAACCGGTGAGTTGATGACGATAATATTGCTGTTGTTGTCGCCTCTGCGGCTCACTTCATTGGTGGGCACTTTGCTTCCCGTTTTCTGTCCTGTGACAGTCCAAGTGCTTGGGTCGCTCCAGCGCCCTCCCTTCGGATTTGATGTGTAAATGACCTGAGCGGCGGTTTCTTGCACGAAACTCAGACACATCATTGAAAATAGAACAATAGTAAGAGTAGTTGTTTTCATGGGTACTCAGGGTGGGAGTAATAGGCCTCTATAAATTCTGTCAAATGTACGTGTATCAACATCTTATGATTCTATTTTTTATTAGCAAAATATAAGTAGTGCAAAACATGAATACGTACTATGTTGGCACCACAACTAAGCCTCTATTTTCACTAAATTGCTAAAACACCCTTTTAGCTCTGAACTGTACTGGTATTTATAATAACTTTATCAATATTCAGTATAACCTATCAAATAACACAAACAGAATATTTTTTCTTATTTAAAATCTATTATTATAAATCGAGTAGCTCTTAATGGCAAGGTCAACCCTCACGTAGTTGCGCCCTTAGCAGTCCCTACATCTAGCTTGCAGCACAGCCCCTGACGGACTCCGGCACCAAGGCAGGCGCAGCGCAGCAGCTACCGATTCATGCCCGCTTAGTGGCTGACAAGTGGCGCCTAGCGCCGCTTACTCAGCGGGTGAAGAAGAAGCCTACGCGGCCACTGAATAGAAAAAGCTCGGCATTTATTACGGCTGTGCTGAAACAGGATGCCCTACTTGTAGGTAAGTAGTGAGTACCTTGGGGCGGGCTGCAGAAGCAGCTCGCTTCTTTTCACTTTCCACCTAGTTCTGTTATGCTGAAGCGAGATTTCTTGAAAAACGGCCTGCTTACTATGGTAGGCGCTCTGGTAAGCCCAGCCATCTTGGCAGCTGCCCACGAAGAGAAATTGCTGCGTGAAGCCCGCGCCACGCCTATTGCCGACGGCCCGTTCACGCTGCCGGCGCTACCCTATGCCTTCAATGCGTTGGAGCCCCACATCGACGCCAAGACGATGGAAATCCACCATGATGCCCACCATAAAACTTACGTTTCGAAGCTGAATGAGGCCGTAGCCGGTAAGCCCGAGGAAAAGCTAAGCCTGGCCCAGCTGCTGGCATCGGCTAGTAAGCAGCCCGACGCTATTCGCAACAACGCGGGCGGGCACTGGAACCACTCTTTCTTCTGGCTGCTGCTCGACCCCAAAGGCGGTGGGCAACCCACTGGTGCCTTGGCCGCGGCCATTACCAAGGACTTCGGCTCCTACGAGAAGTTCACCGAGGAATTTACGAAGGCAGCAACGGGCCGCTTTGGCTCGGGTTGGGCTTGGCTGATCCACGACAAGAAGTCGGGCAAGCTGGCCATCACGTCTACCCCCAACCAGGATAACCCCCTCATGGACGTACCGGGCATTCAGCGCGGCACCCCGCTGCTGGGCCTCGATGTGTGGGAGCACGCCTACTACCTCAAGTACCAAAACAAGCGCCCCGACTACGTGAAAGCCTTCTGGAACGTAGTGAACTGGAGTGAAGTAACGCGCCGCTTTGAGGAAGCCCGCAAAGGCTAGCCCAAAGCGTAAGCCCACAATAAAAAAAGGCCGCCTCTGTAGCAGAGGCGGCCTTTTTTGTTGCCGTATTCATTAGGTGGGCGAAGGTTTATTTTACAATGCGTCCGTTCTCAATGCGCACGTCGGCTTTGGGAGCGGCGCCTTTCACCATGGTTCCGAAAGCGCCTTTCTTTTCAAACGAGGCTACTACCTCATCTTCCACCGGCGTACGGCGCACCACCGAGTTGTTGACCCAGAATTCGGGGTCGTATTTGATGCTACGAATGGCGTCCAAGTCGCGGTCCTGCAGGCTCACTTTGGCGTAGCGCAGGTTGGTAGGCTGGGTGCTGGTATCGTAGAAGAACGTAAACGACGACACGCTGATGGGCGTGATTTGCTTGTTGGCAGCCAGTTCGGCCGTTAGGTTCACCTTCATGTATTCCAGCGGGGCCGTTTCGCCTTCCGTTTGCTGGAAGCTCATTTCGATGTCCATCTTGGGGTTGCTGAACTTCTGGTTGGGGTTGCTAGACGACACCGTGAAGTTGGGCGTAGTCATGTGGTAGCGCACCACGCGGTAAGTATCAATGTCAATCCAAATGGTACCCTCGGCGCGATACTTGGTAAGCTCCGGGCGGGTATTGAAAGCAATTTCAGCTACGCCACCCTTGGTGCTGTCAGGGCCCGACACAATGCCTTTCAGCTCTAGCTCGTAGTTTTTAACTACCGTGGGGCTGAGCAAGGCCAGGGACTTAGTGGTGTCGGCGTAGGCGTCAAACAAGCCATAGGACTTGGTATAGAGCGAAAAGTTGCTGAAGGCCGTGAGGGCGGGCACGGCGGCGTAGCGACCTTGCGCAATGGTAGTACCCTCAATGCGGGCGTTGTTGGTCTTCACGTTCCACACTACTTCCTGCAACTCGGTAGGGGCATTATCGAGGCGCGTGATTTGGCGGTAGAAGGCTTTGCCGTAGAACTTGCGGCGGTAGTTGCGGCTCATCTGGCGGTACGCCCGGTCTACGAGCTGGAAGGGGTAGCTTCCTACTTTCACTTCGGGCAGCACTACCGTGGCCGAGGCCAGCCCAATGCGTAGGGCTTGGGTAGCACTCGTGACGCGCACCGTATCGCGCAAGTGGCCCAGCTCCGACACCAGCAGGGTAAGGGGCAGCTTAGCTACGGTCAGGGTGAACTCGCCGTCGAGGTTAGTGGCCGTACCGTTGCCGGTGCCTACCACCGCTACGCTGGCAAACGGCAGCACCTCGTTGGTTTCCTTGTCGATAACGGTACCGCGTAATTGCACCTGCGCCTGAGCCGCCGGCGCTAGTACTACCGCAGCCAAAAAGAGCCACACCGGCAACAGCCAGCGCAGAGACGGAAGAGGGGCGGGAAGGGAGAGGATGGATGACAACACAACCAAAGATTAAGGGTAAAGACTACAACCGGACACGATAACGCCGGGGGAGGATGCACTCGTACGTTTGCTCTGCAAAAGTAGGACCGCACTTTCGTTGGCCCGGCGTGGCAACTCAATTTCCTGGTAGTAGTATGGTATTGCTGCTTTTCACGGGGGGTAGCAGCCTTCGTGTTCCGTGGCGCATCTTTGGGGCATGAAACTACTGCTGCCTTGCTTACTCGCTGCCACTGCCCTCCTGTGGAATAGCCCAGCCGCCACGGCGCAAAAAGCCAATTCGGAACTGCGCATTGCCTTTGGTTCGTGCAACCGCCACGACTTGCCCCAGCCGCTATGGGACGATATTGCCGGCGACAAGCCCAACGTGTGGATATGGCTCGGCGACAATATTTATGGGGATTCCGATGACCCAGCCGTACTGCGGGCCAAGTACACGGCCGAGTTCAACCAGCCGGGCTACCGCCAGCTGCGTGAGCAAGGTACTACCATCATCGGGACTTGGGACGACCATGACTACGGTCGCAACGACGGCGACAAGCATTACCCCTTCAAAGCCCAGAACCAGCAGCTCGCCCTCGACTTCCTGCAAGAGCCTGCCGAGAGCCCACGCCGCAAGCAGGAAGGCATTTATGCGGCCTATAGCTACCAAGTAGGCCACAAGAAGGTGAAGGTAATTCTGCTAGATGACCGCTACTTTCAGGACCCTATTCACCGGGATGCGGCCCTGGTGTATCAGCCTAACCCCACCGGCGACATTCTGGGCGAGGCGCAGTGGCAGTGGCTACAGGAACAACTCACCAACTCCGATGCCGATGCTCATATTATCGGCTCCGGCATTCAATTTCTGCCCCAAGAGCACCGCTTCGAGAAGTGGGCCAACTTCCCCGCCGCCCGTCAGCGCTTCCTGAGCCTTCTGGCTTCCACCAAAGCCAAGGGCGTACTACTCATCAGCGGCGACCGGCACATCGGGGAGATGTCGAAGGCGCCGGTGCCGGGCCTCTCCTACCCTCTGTACGAGGTTACATCCAGCGGCCTTACCCACCCTGCCACGCAAAACACGGGCGAGCCCAACCAGTATCGCGTGGGGCCGCTCGTGAATCAGAAGCACTACGCCCTGTTTCAGTTCCGGGCCAAGCGGCGCAAGCTGCTCGTAACAGCCTCCCTGCGCGGCGACGACGGCAAGGTGTTTTACTCGGAGGAAATAGTGGTGAACCCCTAGCACGGCCTAGGCAGCAAAAAATAAGCTGGGCGGGGGCTGTAGCAGCCGTTCTGAGTCCTGCTGCCAGAGGGGGGTAGGCGCTGGCTTTGGTGGGTGCGGTGCTGTTGTAGCTCTAACTGGGTTGAATAGCGGGGCGGGGGTAGGTAGCAACGCCCAAGAAGTAGCAGTGCCCTTGCCTGCAGCGGGTGGCTCTTGTGGTAATGGCATTTGCTGTTGGCAAACTCCTAAATTCGCAACCTCACCTTTTTGCTCTGCCGTTTTGTCCTTCCCCCGCTTCTTCTCGCTTCTGCTCCTGCTGCTGGTCTTGCTCAGTCCAGCGTTCAGCTCAGCTCAGCGTCGCTCCCAGAAATCATCGTCCAGCACTCGTACCGCCCGCATTCCAGCCACCAAATCTGCCAAGAGCCGCAACCTCCCGGTGCCGTTTGCCGGTCAGTTAGGGCAGTCGAAGTGGGTTGATTCGGTGATGAAGACCCTGACGCCCGACCAGCGCGTAGCCCAGCTGTTCATGGTAGCTGCCTATTCTAACCGCAAGCGCATCGATGAAGACTCAGTTTCGGCTCTTATTCAGCAGTATGGTATTGGAGGGCTGATTTTCTTTCAGGGCGGACCAGTGCGGCAGAGCAAGCTGCTCAACCGCTACCAGGGCCAAAGCAAAGTCCC
Source organism: Hymenobacter mucosus (assembly GCF_900188255.1). GTDB lineage: Bacteria > Bacteroidota > Bacteroidia > Cytophagales > Hymenobacteraceae > Hymenobacter > Hymenobacter mucosus. Next base: position 36,717 of record NZ_FZNS01000002.1, read on the forward strand.
GCTGCTAGTTGCCATGGATGCCGAATGGGGCGTGGGCATGCGCCTGGATAGCGTGCAGCGCTTCCCTTACCAGATGAGCATGGGCGGCATTCGAGAAAACCAGCTGCTGTATGACATGGGTACGGAGGTAGCCGCGCAGTTCAAACGCCTGGGGATACACGTCAACTTTGCGCCGGTGATTGATGTGAACAATAACGCCGCCAACCCGGTCATTGGCTTCCGTAGCTGGGGCGAGAACCGGGAAAATGTAACCGAGAAAAGCTACCTCTACATGAAAGGTATGCAGGATGCGGGGGTGCTGGCCGTGGCGAAGCACTTCCCCGGCCACGGCGACACCGATACCGATTCTCACTTGGCCCTGCCTCTACTCCGCATTGACCGCAAGCGCATTGACACCCTGGAGTTATTTCCCTTCAAGAGCCTGATTCAGCGGGGCGTGGGGGGCATGATGGTGGCCCACCTCAACATTCCGGCTCTAGACACAACCGGCATGCCCAGCACGCTCTCCAAGCCTATTATTCAGGGGCTGCTGAAGCAAAAGCTTGGCTTTGAAGGCATCATTTTTACCGACGCCATGAATATGAAGGGCGTCATCAGCAAGTACCCGCCCGGCGACGCCGACTTGCGGGCCCTGCTTGCCGGCAACGACGTACTGGAGTTTAGCAAGAACATTCCGCTGGCCCTGCGAATGGTGCGCGAGGCCATCAACAAAGGCCAGCTTAGCCAAGCCGATCTGGATGCGCGCTGCCGCAAAGTGCTAGCCCTGAAGGAATGGGCGGGCCTGAACCGCTACCGCCCTATTGACCTCAAGAACATCACCGCCGACCTGAACACGCCCCACGCCCAGTACCTGAGCCAGCACCTCACCGAGCTGAGCGTGACGGTGTTGCGCAACCAGAAAAACCTGCTTCCCCTGCAGCGCCTCGATACCCTCCGCCTGGCTACGCTCACCATCGGCACCAAGGACACCACGGATTTTCAGCGCATGGTGGCCGACTACGCAGCGGTGCGTCACTTCTGGCTACCAGCCACGGCCAGTATGGACGAGCTGACCCGGATGCGGGAAACCTTGAAAGGCTACAGCACCATTCTGGTAGGAGTGAACAACCTGGGCCGCCTGCCCGCTACTAACTTCGGCGTGACGCCCGAAACCAATGTGCTCCTGCGGGAACTGGGCGGCAAAGGCCAGAAGATGATAGTAACCGTGTTCGGCAATGCCTACGCCGTAGCCAAAATTCGGGACCTAGACCGCGCCGACGCCGTGGTGCTGGCCTACCAGGAAAGCAAAAACGCCCAGGATGTAGCCGCCGAAATTATTTTCGGGGGCGTGTCGGCCAGCGGCCAGCTACCCGTTACGGTGTCAGACCGCTATAGCTATGGCACTGGACTACCCACGCAGGGCGGTATTCGGCTGCGTTATAGCTTTCCCGAGGCCGTGGGCATGCACAACACCCTGGAAGCCCGCGTAGACTCCATTATGAACGGAGCCGTGGCGGCCCGCGCCTTTCCCGGCGGCGAGGTACTCATTGCCCGCCGCGGTGTAGTAGTACTGCGCAAAAGCTACGGCACGCATTCCTATGCCGATGCTCCCGCCCAGGCGGGCAAACCAAGCCGGCCCGTACGCAACGATGACCTCTACGACTTAGCTTCCGTGACCAAGGTATCGGCCGCGCTACCCTCGCTCATGAAGCTACAAGACGAAGGCAAGTTCAACCCTGACATGACTTTGGGCCAGCTGTTCCCTGAGTTTGTGGGCTCTAATAAGCAAGACCTGAAGCTGCGCGACGTGCTTACCCACCAGGCTCGCCTGAAGGCCTGGATTCCGTTCTGGAAAGAGTACACCAAGCCCCGCGGCTTCTTCAATGCTCTATTCGGCAAAAGCCCCGATGCGCAGAAAGTATCAGCTACTCAGCCTTCGGAAATGAGCCGCCGCTATTTCCGCCCCGATTCTTCGGCCCGCTTCCCGCTACGGGCGGCAGGCAACTTGTGGGCCCGCAACGACTTCCCGGAGCGCATCACGAAGGAAATTGCAGCCTCTCCACTTAATGAGAAGCCCGGCTACGTGTACTCTGACTTGTCGTTTATCATGTATCCGCGCTTCGTGCAGCGCGTGTCGGGCAAAACCATTGACCGGTACGTGACGGACGAAATTTACCGGCCCCTGGGCGCCACCACGCTGGGCTACAACCCTACCCGCCGTTTCCCACTCAGCCGCATCGTTCCCACCGAGTACGACTCCTTGTTCCGCCACAGCCAGCTTCACGGCACCGTGCACGATGAGGGCGCGGCCCTACTTGGGGGGCTCTCGGGCCACGCGGGCCTGTTCGGCAACGCTAACGACCTGGCCAAGCTGGTGCAGCTTTACGCTTGGAATGGCAAGTACGGCGGGCAGCAGCTCCTCAAGCCCGAAACCGTAGCCGAGTACACCCGCTGCCAGTTCTGCCCCGATAATCGCCGCGCCCTGGGTTTCGATAGGCCCGCTGCCGATCCTACCGTAAACTCGGCCAAGAGCGTGTCGCAGCAGAGCTACGGGCACACGGGCTACACGGGCACTTACTTCTGGGTTGACCCCAAGGAGGAGCTCATGTGCATTGTACTCACCAACCGCGTGAATCCTACCCGCCGCAACAACAAGATTACCGAGCTGAGCGTCCGCTCCGGCGTGTTACAGGTAGCTCTGGAAAGCATTCAGCAAGCCAGGAAGCAAGCCGTAGAAAGCACCGTTCCGAAGGAGAACTAAAGAAAAGCCCCGGTACTAAGCCGGGGCTTTTTTGTGTATGCAACCTTCTTTCTTCTTCGCAGCTCTACTTCTCCTACCACGTTTGTGCATGAAACAGAACTACTTTTCTCTTGCCTTCGGACTACTATTGTGCACGAGCTGCATTTCCAACCGGGAAGAAGAATATACACTCCCCAGCAACTTGCTGGCCTGGCAGCCCTACCATACCGGCGACGTGCTTCGTTTCGGGCAAGACCGCAGCAGCAAAGTGCGCACGTTCACCATTACCGAGGTCAACAGCCATTTTATAACCTACCGGACAGGCGGAACGGCGCCGGTATACCTAGGCCCATCAACGAAAATCAAGGCGCAACAGCTTGATATAGTTGCCCGCCGTACCGATACCATCCAGTACCAACCTACGCCTACTAGCACGCCTGCCCACCCCGATTCGGTGCTCATCGCCCCTACTACCTTGCTAAGCATGAGCAGTACTGAGTACGGGAATCATACCTATGTATTCTGGGACAGGGGATTTGGATACCTTCTACCACTCAACCATGTTTTGAAGGGTGAAGCGCTTTATGATACTACCGCACAACTGCTACCAACCATGCGTTTGGGAACTATTGCTTACGACTCTGTTCTTCGAGTTTCTGACGGGCCGCACATCCTACCAACCAGCCCTCGCACGAAGTCTACCCGGCGCATCTACTATGCGAAAGGCTACGGAGTAGTTGGGTTTGTGGAAGGCAGCACTCTGTGGTATCGGCTACAGTAGCTGGTACTGCACGCGCCCACTCGCTTATCGGTTGCCTACTGCACAACTTTGCGTTTGGCTATTCTTGCAGCAAGTAGAGTAGCCCTTGCTCTGTTAAGCTAGCTTGGGGGCGACATGGTACCGAGTGGGGGTAGCAGGCGCATCTTAGGCTGATTGCATACGTGGGGCAACTGCTTTTTTGGTAGCTTGTTGCACGTCCTGTTCACCCCCAATTCCCACCAGTATCATGTTAGGCCTGATGATGAACGAGCCCCTGCGTATTGCGGGGCTGCTAGAGCACGCCGCTAAGTGGCACTCCGATACCGAAATTGTGTCGCGCCTGCCGGAGGGCGGGCTGCACCGCTACACCTACGCGGCGGCCCACCAGCGGAGCCGGCAACTGGCCAATGCCCTCACCGCGCTGGGTGTTAGCACGGGCGACCGGGTAGGCACCCTAGCATGGAACACCCACCGCCACTTCGAGCTGTATTATGGCATATCGGGCCTCGGCGCGGTGTGCCACACCATAAACCCGCGGTTGTTCTTCGAGCAGTTGGTCTACATCATCAACCACGCCCAAGACCGGCTGTTGTTTTTCGACCTCACCTTTTTGCCGCTGGTAGAGAAGCTGGCCCCTCAGTGCCCCACCGTAGAAAGCTGGGTGCTGATGACCGGCCGCGCCCACCTGCCGGAAGCTTCCCCCCTACCCAACCTGCGCTGCTATGAAGAGCTGCTGGCCGCGCAGCCTGCCGACTATGAGTGGCCCGTTTTCGACGAGAATACCGCTTCCTCCCTGTGCTACACCTCAGGCACTACCGACCAGCCCAAGGGCGTGCTCTACTCCCACCGCTCTACCCTGCTGCACAGCTACGCGGCCTCCCTCCCTGACTGCTTCAACTGCTCGGCCCGCGACGTAGTATTGCCGGTAGTGCCCATGTTCCACGTCAATGCCTGGGGTATTCCGTACATGGCGCCCCTCAACGGCTGCAAGCTCGTACTGCCCGGGCCGGGCCTAGATGCGGCCAGCCTCTACGAGCTGTACGAGCAGGAAGGCGTGACTTTCACGGCCGGGGTACCTACCATCTGGTTTGGGCTGCTGACCTTCATGCGGGAGAAAAACCGGCAGTTTTCCACGCTGCGGCAGATGATTGTGGGTGGGGCTTCTTGTCCGCCCGCCCTGCTGAAGGCCTTTCACGATGAGCTAGGGGTAGTGATTCGGCACGCCTGGGGAATGTCGGAAACCTCCCCCTTGGGTACTGTCTGCACCCTTAAGTCCCAACAGCTCAGCCTGAGCCCCGACGAACAGTTTGTCATCCAAACCAAGCAAGGCCGCAGCATTTTCGGCATCGACATGAAGATTGTAGACGATGCGGGTAACGCGCTACCGCACGATGGCGTGGCTTTTGGCGACCTCCTGGTGCGCGGCCCCTTCGTAGTACGGGAGTACTTTGGCGCCGACCAGCCCGGCGGCCTTACTAGCAGCGGCTGGTTTCGCACCGGCGACGTGGCTACTATTGACCCGGCCGGCTTCATGCAAATCACCGACCGTTCCAAGGACGTTATTAAATCGGGTGGGGAATGGATTTCGAGCATTGAACTGGAAAATCTGGCCATTGGGCACCCGGCCATTGCAGAGGCCGCCGTTATTGGGGTGCCCCACCCCAAATGGAGCGAGCGGCCTCTGCTAGTAGTAGTACGCAAGCCCAATGCTACCATCAGCAAGGAAGAACTGCTGGCCTACTACGATGGCAAAGTAGCCCGCTGGTGGGTACCCGAAGCCGTGGAGTTCGTAGATCAGCTACCTCACACGGCTACGGGCAAGCTTCTCAAAACCAAGCTCCGCCAAGATTTTGCGGAGTATACGTGGTAAGTTCTGCCCCACGAGAAAGGCCGGCCCACGGAAGCTGAGCTTCCGTGGGCCGGCCTTTCTTATCATCTTCCAGGGTACAGTTGCTGCTACTCCGTTTTGGCGGGCTGCTGCGACTGCATCTTATCAGCAATGGCCTTTTGCAGCTCGGGCAAGTGCTCCTGCACACGCTTCTGGCCGATTTCCATACCTGCCTGCATCAAATGAGGCATTTTCTGGATGGTTTTGCGGCCGGTAGGCGTCTGGTAGAACTTGTTCAGCTCCTTTAGCTCCTTCTCGGTAAACTCCTGGGCGTAGAGTTGCACGAGGTCGTCCTTGATGGACTGCCAACTCATGTACTTGGTCATGAAGGAGCGCATTTCGGGCTCCACGGCCTTCATTTCGGGGCGTTGCTCCATCTGCATGTCGAGCATGCGAGTGGTCATTTCGGTCATGTTCTTTTCGCTGCCAGTCAAGACCAGCAGTTCTTCCGCCGCTTTGCGGTGGCTTGCCGAAACGGGCGTTGCCGTTGCAGCCGGGGCAGCAGTGGTTGATTGCGCACTTGCCATTGGGGCAGCCAGCAACAGGGCTGCGGCCAGAATCCACAGTTTTTTCATACCCTAAGTACGGCAATTTCTGGGGGTCGCGTTGTCATGGCCCTACGCCGTGAAGAACAGACGCCGCCGGTACAACACCCATAGTAGCGCAACCCAAAGCGCCGTGTAGGCAAGGGCATAGGCTAGGGAAGCATGGTAAGGGCTGCGGAAGTACGGGGTAAACAGGTTCTGATATAGCCAGTTGCGAAGGTAAAACATAGTTCCGTCGGCGTGGTGTAGCTTCAGCTTGGTCAGCACACGCTCCAGGGCTTCGGGCAGAAAAAAGACGAGCAGCGCATTGCTGCCGCACACGCGTAGCGGCAGGGTCCAGGCGCCGCGCCACCCTTGCACATCGCAGAGGAAGTACAGAGCGGCTACTAGTAGCACATCAATGCCGCCGGCATAGAGCACGTAGGAACTGGTCCAGAGTGGTTTGTTTATTGGAAACCAGCCGTTCCAAATGCAGCCAGCCACTACCAGCCCGCTACCTGCCACAAACAGCCACACTACTTTGGTAGTTGGCTCTACGGCAGGCTGCCGCAGCCACTGGCCCGTAAGCACACCTAGTAAACCGGTGGCAATGGTTGGCAGCGTGCCTAACAGCCCTTCCGGGTCCCAGCCTTCCTGCTCTACAAACAAATGGCCTTGGTGAAATAGCAGCCGGTCGAGCCAGGCGCCCAGGTTGGTAGCCGGCGCCAAGTTGGCGGGCCCGTAGCCCGGCACGGGCACTACCTGCAGCAGCACATTGTAGAGCACCAGGATAAAAGCGAGAAGCCCCGCTTGCTGGCGCCAGTTGGTTTTTAGGAATAGTACGCAACACGCCGCATATACCAGCGCAATGCGTTGCAACACGCCCGGAATACGAAAGGAGGTGAAGTAGAAATACGGAATGAGGCCGATAAGTAACCCCAGCAGGAGTAGTACCCCCGCGCGGCGCCCAACGCGCCACAAAGTGGTGCGGTGCAGGGCCCGTACTGGCTGCACGCTGCCCAATCCGTACACCAAGGCCACCCCCATGATAAACACAAAGGAGGGGAATACAAGGTCGGCGGGGCGGCAGCCGTGCCACGGGGCATGCACCAGCGGGGTATAGTAGAAGTGGTAGTCGCCGGGGTTGTTTACTAGGAGCATCAGCAGCACCGTGAGCCCCCGAAACACGTCTAATGACACCAACCGGCCGGCCGGCAACACAGAAGTAGCACCACCGAGCGGTGCGGCAGAAGAAAGGGTACTCAATGGACAGCTTTCAGATGAGCAAGAGGTAGTAGCACGGTAGCCAATACCCTCACACTTTGATGATAATCTGCTTTTTGTACATCACCCACAGCACGCCTAACCAAATCAGCACGCATACTATGGCCCCAGCCAAGGAAGCATTGATCGGGCTGAAGTAGGGTACGAAGAACGTGTGGTACAGCCAGTCGCGCAGGCCTTGGGGCTGGCCATCGGCGCCGCCTACTTTTATCATATTAAGCACGCGCGGAATAAGGCTGGAAAGAAAGAACACGGTAATGGCATTTACTCCGTACACCAGCGGCGCCTTAATCCACCCGCGCAAACCCTGCACATCGCAGAGCCAGTACAGGGCGGCCAGGGCCGCGGCGGCCAGCCCTCCCGCGTACAGCACGTAGGAACTGGTCCAGAGGCTTTTGTTGATGGGAAACCAGCCGTTCCAAATGAGGCCCAGCAGCACGGCAGCCCCTCCCGCCACAAACAGCCACGCTACTTTGGTGGCGGGCTCCACTGTGCGCTGCCGCAACCACCGGGCCGTAAGCATACCTAGCAACCCCGTACCCACGGCCGGCAACGTACCCAGGATTCCTTCGGGGTCCCAGGTGCGGCTTTGCTTCCACAAGTGATTTTCCCCTAATACCGTGCGGTCGAGCCAAGCACCCAGGTTGGTGGTGGCCTCCAGGTTGGCAGGGCCGTAGCCCGGCACGGGCACTACTTGCAGCAGCACGTTGTAGAGCACCAGAATAAAAGCGAGAAGTCCCGCTTGCTGGCGCCAGTTGGTTTTTAGAAATACTACCCCGCACACGAGAAACACAACGGCAATGCGGGCCAGCACACCTGGAATGCGCACGGTGCTGAAATCAAACGCGGGAAATAGCGCCGAAAACAACCCTAAGCCGTAGAGCACCGACGCCCGTCGCAGAATACGCAGCATGGTGCGGCCGTGGGTGGCGGGCTGCTGCCGGGCGCCGTCTAGGGCGTACACCAGGCTCACGCCCACAATAAAGAGAAAGAACGGGAAGATGAGGTCGGTGGGGGTGCAGCCGTGCCAATGGGCGTGCTCCAACGGTGCGTAGATGTGGCCCCAGTCGCCGGGGTTGTTCACCAAAATCATTGCCATGACGGTGATGCCCCGAAATACATCGAGGCTCACAAGGCGGCCCGGCTGGGAAGCCTCTACCAAGGGTACAGTATGGGTAGTGTGCACGGCGGCCTGAGTAACAGTTTGCATAAGGCAACGGCAAAGGGTGGGCAATGGCCAGCCGACGAGCGCAGCTCGGCGGGAATGCGGAAGTTGCCGCTTTGTTCTGAGCATTCAAAACTACCTGCCGTGCGCAAAGGAACTTACGCAGGTGGTGCGCTAGGCTCAGCCACGCCAGGGTGGCTCGCCGACTGTAGTCAGCGAGGCGGCCAGGTCCGTTATTAGCAGAAAAGGTGACCCATGTGGGGTCACCTTTTTACCAGCGGAGAAGAGGATGTTTGGCGTCTTATCGTCCGCCAAACAACCGACGAAAAAAGCCTCCGCGGCGCTTTGGTTTAGTTTTCACTTTGATTTTGGTGGGCGTACTCACGGTTCCGGCTGTGGGGCGTGGCGCAGGGGGGCGCGGGGTAGCGGGTGCGGGAGGAGTAGCAGGCTTGGGCGCGGGCACCGGAGCCGGAACCGAAACTGGCTCGGGCGTGGTTTGAGCAACCACTACCTCAGCAGTCCGCCCCGTAGTACGAACCGATACCGGCCGGCTTTCATTGTGCAGGCGGTCGAAGGCAGTGAGAAAATAGGCGTAGCCGCGGCCCCGGAGGGCGGTTGTATCCACGTAGGTAAGGCCGCGCCCGGCCTGGGGCCGCACGATGGCCAGCAGGTTGCGCGGGTCGTCGGGGGTAGGCGTCTGCTCCTCCGCGAAACGGTAGAGGGCGTAATATGTGGCCGCGTCGCCATCGGAGGCAGTTGGGCTGGGCTGCCAAGCCAGGGTATTGGCGGTGGCCTTAGTGGTCACGGTCAGATTTTGGGCGGGGCGGGGAGGCACGGCATCCAGCCAAGGCATGGCGGGCACCAAAGCCGGATACCGAAACTCGTGCTGCCGCAACGAATCGGTGGTGTTCAGCGGGTTAGAAATCAATGACTTCGAGCTGAAAAACACGCTGCCGCTTACCTCAGTGGGGAAGGTGCGGTTGATGCGAACCTGCCGGGGTAGCTCGCGCGGGTTGCGCCAGGTGGTATCGGCGCGGGTGTTTTCCAGCATGCGGTAGGCGCCGTGCCCAATGTAGAGGTGGCGGCCATTGCTATTGCGGGCCCACCACTCTACCAGCACGGGGTACTGAGCTACCCGGAAGTTGGAGCTCCAGTAAAGCTGGGGCAGCACGTAGTCAACCCAGCCCTGACGCAGCCATTCCAGCGCATCGGCATATAAGCCGTCGTAGCCTTGGAAGGCTTTGGTGGCCGAGCCATTGGGGTCGGTGGTTTGGTTGCGCCACACGCCAAAAGGCGAAATACCAAACTTTACCCACCGCTTGGTATGCCGAATGGTATCATGAAGGGACTGAATCAGCGCGTTCACGTTTTGCCGCCGCCACGCTGCTAGGTCTAGGTGGTCGGGGTTGAAGCGGGCGTAGGCAGCCTCGTCGTGAATCACCTGGTTTGCCTCGGGGTAGGGGTAAAAGTAGTCGTCGAAGTGCACGCCGTCGATGTCGTAGCGGCGCACTACATCCACAATTACCTGCCCAATGTACTCGCGCACGGCGGGCAGGCCGGGGTTGTAGAGGAGCTTGCCGCTGTAGCGCAAAAACCACTCGGGGTGGCGGCGGTACGGGTGGTTGGGGGCCAGGCGCCGCGTCACGGTGTCCATGGTGGCCCGGTAGGGGTTAAACCAGGCATGAAATTCCATACCTCGGCTGTGCGCCTCCTCAATAAGAAAAGGTAACGGATCGTAGTAGGGAACTGGGGCCTTGCCCTGGGTGCCCGTCAGCCACTTGCTCCAGGGTTCCAGCTCGCTTTGGTAGAAGGCGTCGGAGGCGGGCCGCACCTGCACAAACACGGCGTTGATACCGTTCCGCTGGTGAATATCCAGCATGCGGCGGTACTCGCGGCGCTGCTGCTCCGGCGGCAGGCTGCGGCTGCTAGGCCAGTCAATATTTTCCACGGTGGCAATCCAGACGCCGCGCAATTCGCGCTTGGGAGGCGTAGGCTGGGCAAAGGTGGGGCGGGCGGTAGTGAAGAGGGTGAACAGCAAGCACTGAAACACCAGAAAACGGCAAGCGGCAACGAATCGGAACATTACCGCAAAAGTAGGCAGAAGATAAACGCTAACGGGCAGAATGCGGCAGCATATGCCCACCTCAGCCAAGCTCAAGCCTGGCTACGCAGCAAACCAGTTGAAAGGCGGCGCTTTGTCTGGCTAGGCATTTGGCCGGCCCTTTCCACCCAGAATAGCTTACCATGAGCCCCGTTGCTCTTACTTGCTGGTCAGGTTTTCAAATGAAAGATCCAGCAAATCGTAGGCGTCCCAGCTGTGGTAGTCGAAGTGCCACCACTCACCAGGGTAGTTCACGAAACCATGCCGACACATGCTAGCCAACAGCAAACAGCGGTTGAGGATGATGTGGCCGGGCAACTGGCTGTAGCGGGCATGGGCGGGTGGGCCCAGTTCGTCGAAATCGGTAGGCATGGGAAGATGGCAGCCAGTGGCCAACTCTACCAACCCTACATCCACGGAGCACCCCCGGTTGTGATGAGACCCGCGCGAGGGTGGGGCTGCAAAGTTTTCGTCCTGGATGTGCTCAAACAGCCGTACCGTGACACTGTAGGGACGATAGGCGTCGTACACGCACAAGCCAAGGCCGCGCGTCTGTAACTCCTGCTGCACCTCGGCCAATGCTTCGGCCACGGGGCGCCGCGCATATGCCAGGGGTTTGCTATACATGGGCTTACCCAGCACATTGTGGCTGGTAGCGTAGCGAATGTCTAACACAAGGCCAGGAACGTAGCTGGCTAAATCTACCAACTCTTGCTCGGTTTGAGCCTGCACCAACTGCCAGTACTGCTCTGGCGAAGAAAGGACGTAGGGGCCGGAAGAGGAAGCTGACATAAGCAAAAAGAAGACGCCAGAAGCAATGCGGCCCGGGTAGGTGTACGCTTGCTGGTGCGCTTGGTACTACCTGAACTGTAAAAGACAGCGTTTTATTTTATCTGGCACCAAGCAAGTTGACGCTGCTAGGCTAGATGCCGCGCTAGTAAGACGCCACAAAAAGCCCTCTTGTTGTGCAGGCCAGCTTATCGGGTAATTGGTAAGAACTCCATCAAGCCTCACCTACGCACCGACATTAAGCTAAAATTCTACACGTTGCAGAGCATCAGCCACGTAGGCAGCGCACAGCATACGTACAGGCTGCGCCCTTATTGTTGAGGCAACACGCCTAATGGAAAGCGGCGCCCCAGCCAAGTGAATTGGCTAGGGCGCCGCTTAGGGCAGCTACGGGAAGGTAGCTTAGCTATCGTGCGTAGGGCTGCCATCGGGGCCGGCATCTTCGCCGCCCTCCAAGCCGTTGGTTTGGTCACTGTCACCGTAGCCACCCCGAATACCGTCGCCATCGGTGAGGGTGCTTTGGGTGGTGTTTTGCGAGCCCGGCTGCGGGGCTTCGTTTGACTCGGTGGTCTGGTTTTTCTTTTGCTCGTTAGGGTCAGGGGCGGGAGTAGACATGGAAAAGCTAGTTAGCATGGTAGAAAAGCAATCGGCCGAGGCCGACCCGTACCCATCTATACGCCCGCTGCCGGTCGTGGTTGGGAACAGTGCGGGCGAGGCCCGTTTTTATGTGGATTCCTGCGGATTCCCCCAGTATCTTGCACAGCGGTGCTTCTGGCTTATGGCGGGGGGTCATCCTGTTGTTCTATCCATCCTGCTTCGTGCCAATACTCTATGGCTACCCCCGGAACCGACGTCCTGCTACAAAAAACCGATGACGAGCTGCGCTACTTGGTGCAACACCCCGAGCTGTACCATTCATCCCTGGTAGAAACCGCCTTAGGGGAGCTGCGCCGCCGGGGCGTTTCGCTTCCACCCGCCACTCCGCCGGCCCCCACTCACGCCCACTATACCCACCACGACCAAGACGACGAAACTCCCTCCGGGGTGGGCCGCTGGCTGCCAGCGGCGGCTATTGTGCTAGCCCTGAGCGGGGCTGGGTACTGGTTGTTGGCTCCGAAGAAACCAGCCGCAACCGCTACAAAGGCAGTAGTGGCCCCCAAGCCTATTGTGCTGGAAAGTGTGCAAGCCACGCCCCTACCTGCCTTCGAAGCCGAAGCAGCCGTTCAGGTTCGCAAGATGCGCCAGTTGCTACCCGCCGCCGACCGGGCCGATACTACTGCGGCGGGCCGCTACTCCCGCATGGCGCGGCGCTACTGGCTGGCTGAAAACGCTGGTGCCCACCTAACGAAGCAAGCCCTAGACAACAAAGCATCGACCGTATTTGCGGGGCAGGTAACGATTGCGTTGGACCGCATCAGCTGGTTTATGAAAGCCAAAGCTTACAACCAAAGCCTCACCCCTACCATGGAAGCTCGCCTGACAACCATGCAACAAGGCTTGGTGATTAGACGGGCCCTGCTGGAAAACCTGAAAAGCCAGTACGAGATGATGGGTAAGTTCGAGTTCAACCGCGACTTGAACCGGGCTGAGCTTGAGGCCTCCGATATCAGCAATGAGATGCTGGGGATACCCACCAAGCGCGCGCCTATTCAGGGCAATATTACGGAGCTATAGCGCCCCTACTGTGCTACCTTTCCAGCGGGATCCGCAATCCTGTCAGGCAGGAAGGCGCTGGCAGGGTTTATGACGCGCAGCTAGGGGGCCGAGGTTGGCCCGATGAGCGACTGCCCTTACCTGCCGTGCCTGATCCTGCCGAGCTATTTGCCCAGAAAACCGACGCCGAGCTGCTGTACTTGATTCAGGAGCCGGGGCGCTACCCCGCGTCGGTGGTGCAAGCGGCCGTGCAGGAGTTACAGCGCCGGGAGCTGATTCCCCAGGAGCTGCCTACCTCCTCTCGCCCGCCTAGCCCCGTAGCACCCGGCCCCGACCCGCAGGGCTGGGACCTGTTGCGGGAGGTGGGCCGGGGTGTTTTTTGGCCGCGCCCAAACTATGCCGCCACCCCCCTGCTGCTCTGGCTAAACCTGCTGGTGTATGGACTGCTGGCAATTACCGGCACCAACCCGCTGGACCCCGCCCCCGCCGATCTGGTACGGTGGGGCGCCAATTTCTCCCCCCTCACCTTGCCTAGCCAACCCTGGCGACTTCTCACGGCGTGTTTTCTGCATGGCGGCCCCGCCCACCTGCTTATGAACATGGCCTCCTTGGTATTTCTGGGGCTGCTGACGGAAGGCCTGACCGGATGGCGGCGGTTGCTACTGGTGTACCTGCTTAGCGGAGTGGGCGGCAGTTTGGCTAGCCTGGGCTGGCATACGGGCGGAGTGCTTTCGGTGGGCGCTTCAGGGGCTATTTTTGGGCTCTACGGGCTGCTTCTGGCCACCCTGCTTGTCCGGCCTACCGCCTTCGGCCAGACTGGGCGCCGCACCGTGCTGGTATTTATGGTGTACCTGCTGGCCTCTAGCTTAGCGGGCGGATTAGAAGCCCACACTACCGACAATGCGGCCCACGTGGGCGGTCTGCTAACGGGGCTGATACTGGGGGCGGCGCTACCACGGACCACTGTTCCTAGATAGAGCCGCATTTTTTGGCCGAAGTTGCGCAACCTGTCCGTGCTAATGCGTTCCTTTACAGGTATAATAGAAGTATTCATATTCTCACTACCATTCTCATTTTTACTCACTTCCCATGAAACAACTTGTACTCGGTATGCTGGCTACGGCCGGTTTATTATGGGCTACCTCTGCTTCGGCCCAAACAGCCAGCACCATACCCAATGGCAACCTCGATACTTGGGTAACCCGCAACGGCCTAGAAGTCCCCGAAAATTGGTCTACCATTGATGAAGCCCTCAAAGCCTTTGGGCCACTGTACACGAGCGTTACGGCCTCAAAGAGCACGGATGTACATGCAGGCTCCTTTGCCGCGAGAATGGAAACCAAGAATGACCTCATCCTTAGTGCTTTACTAGGAGGCCCGCTGCCAGGCGGCATTGTGCTGGGTAATCTTTCCGCAGACGACATTGAAAATGTGCAGGACGAAGACCTGAGCGCCGTGGGTGGCAAGCCCTTCATTACCCGCGCCAGCAACATGCAGTTCTTTTATAAGCTGACGGGTGACAATGCCCTGGCCGACTCGGCGTATGCTTTTGTGGTGCTTACGCGCACGGTGGGCAACACCAAACAAACTATTGCGTCTGGGAGCTTGCGCCTACTACCGGCCGCTACCTACACGCTAAGCTCGGTGCCACTGCAATACACGTCGTCGCTGGCGCCCGACTCCGTGCACATCGGCTTTCTGTCGGGAGCAGGCGAAGTTCGTACGGTAGGCACCACCCTACTCGTGGATGATGTCACCATGACGGGTACCGTTGCTGGCACGCGCAATAAAGCAAACGAAGCTGCCCTACAGATCTACCCCAACCCTAGCAGCAGCGGAGAGTTCTCGCTGGCCTCGCTTAGCCAACCAGGCCTATCAACTGCTCCCTTTACGGTAGTAGACGCCACTGGCCGCGTGGTACTGCGCCAAGCAGCGGCCCCTGGTAGTACTTCGCGCGGACGCCTCGTGGATCTGCGCGGGCAACAAGCCGGCGTATACGTACTGCGTCTTGACACCCCCGAAGGTCCCCTCACGCGCAAGCTAGTGGTACAATAGTCACCTGTTGCGCTAGGTAGTGCGTACTGCCCCGGAGCTGCTTAGGTAGCTCCGGGGCTTTTTGTTTCTGGGCGGCCCGTGTGCTGCTCAACTTGCACAGGGCTACCCCGTAAATTTGCAGTATACCCCCGTGCTCCACCTTGTAGCGCTGCTGGCGCTACCTCCATTGCCGTGCCCGATTCCCTCGACCCACCCTTGTCTTCTCCTGATTCTGAACCCTCGCGGTGGCAACGCGCAACGGCGGCTATGGGTCGGGTAGCCCGGGCTCCGCTGCAAGGTGCTGGTTTTCTGTACCGGGCGGGCCAAGAAAACAGCCACTTCACCCTACCCATGCTCAATGGGGCATTCGGCGACCAACTGGCCGCCCGCAACGACTCGCGAGCAATTCAGATGAGCTTTCGCCGCTACAACGCCGATGTGCCGGTAGCTGATTTGCGCCTTATGCCTCTTCCCAACGGGCAGGGGCGCAAAACAGTGGTGTTTCTGCACGGGCTTATGGGCGACGAAATTATCTGGCAAACGGGCCGCGGCTCCGATGACCTGCGGTTCGGCCCCCGGCTGCAACGGGAGCTGGGGGTGCAGTGCCTCTACGTGCGCTACAATAGCGGCTTACACATTTCCGAGAATGGCCGCCTGCTACACCAACTGCTCACGGAGTTGGTGGCTACCTTCCCGTCGGCGGTGGGCGAGCTGGCGTTGGTAGGGCACAGCATGGGTGGGCTCGTTATTCGCAGCGCGGGCCATTACGCCGCGTTGGCTTTATCAAACGCGGAAGCCGGGCCCAAGCCCGGCGCACCTGTATCGGTTGATCTACACTCGGAGCCAGCACCCACTGGCTTGCCCGCTGACTGGCTTGCCCTGCTGCGCGACGTTTTTCTACTAGGTGTGCCCAACGACGGCTCCTTTCTGGAACAGAACAGTCACTTTACTTCCTTGGTGCTCCGCAAAATCAACCTCTGGCCCACTCGGTTTATCAGCGGCCTGATTGACAAGCGTAGTAATGGCATCAAGGATTTGCGCCACGCCCGCTTGGTAGACGAAGACTGGCAGAATCCGCACGCCGACGACTTGCTGCCTCCGCGAACGGTAGTACCGCCTTTGCCAGGTGTGCACTACCATGTGCTAGCGGGGTCTTTGCTAAAAACGGCCTCCTCGGTGCTACACGATTATTTCGGCGACGGGCTGGTAGGAGCAGGTAGCGCCGTAGGCCGCGTATTTCGGGATGCCGCCCCCCCACCGGATGTGTTCATCACTACGCGCCTGTACCCGAAACTAAGCCACGGTACGCTGCTTAGCAACCCGGAGGTATACCAGTATCTGCACGAAACATTGCACCCCCCGGCGCAGAAAACGTAGTTGATCATCAGGACCTTGTTTACCGGCCGTGCTTATTTCGCTTCGCATTCAGAACATAGTAGAGGAAGCTCCGGAGGTAAAAACCTTTTGGCTAGCGCCCGACCAGCCCGTGCCGTACCAAGCGGGCCAGTATCTTACGCTGCTGTTGCCGCGGCATCCTGGGCAGCGCCGCTCCTACTCTATTTCCTCGGCGCCAGCAGTAGATGCTGGCTTGACCATCACGGTGCGGCGAGTAGCCAATGGGGTTTTCTCGCGGTGGCTGGTTGATGAGGCCCGGGAAGGCGACGAGTTGCTGACTTCTGGGGCTGGGGGCCTGTTTGTTCTTCCCGAGCCCAGGGAGTTGCCTTACGCGCAGGTATTGCTTTTTGCGGCCGGTAGTGGCATCGCGCCCATTTTCTCCTTGCTGAAAATGGTACTTCATACCCAGCCGCAGGTGCATGTGCTGCTGGTGTACAGCAACCGCACCCCCACCGACACTATTTTCCACCGGGAGCTAGCCGAACTGGCGACTCGTTTTGCCCAGCGGTTTCGCATTGAGTTGCTGTTCAGCAACCACCCCAACTTAGCCCGTGCCCGCCTCTACAAAGATCTGCTGGTGCGCTTGGTGGCCCAGCACGCCACTACTACCCCCAATCAGATGCTGGCCTTTGTGTGCGGCCCTGGCGAGTACATGCGCATGTGTGGCTACGGCCTGCACGCGGCGGGAGTTCCTCGCCAGCGTATCCGGCGCGAAAACTTTGTACTACCTCCTTCGGCAAGCCCAGCCCTCCCTCCCGACACCGATACGCACACTGTTACGGTAGCTCTGCACGGGCAGCATTACTCCTTCCCAGTGGCCTACCCAGCTACCATTTTGCAGGCGGCACGCGCTCAGGGCCTCGCGTTGCCCTATAGTTGCGAGGCGGGCATCTGCGGCAACTGTGTAGCGCGTTGCCTTTCCGGTCGCGTCTGGCTTTCGTACAATGCAGTACTCACCGACCGGGACCTAGCCCAAGGCCTTACGCTTACGTGCGTGGGCCACCCCACCGGCGGCGACGTGCAGCTAGCAGTATGACGACTATCGAAAAGCAAAAACCGCCCCCTGTGTCCTGCTCTCAGGACTCAGGGGGCGGTTTTTATGCTACTATGCGCCTGTACTTGCTATCCAATTACAAGCTCTGTAAAATCGGCGCTTACGGTCACGCCGGGTAGGGTGAGTCCGGTTTCGGTGGTTACCTGCACCCCCTCCGCGGGCTGACCATCGGTGCTGAATACGGAAGCGCCAAAAGGCAATCCATGTAGTACCACGCGGTAGCTGGCCCAGGTGGGTTGGTAGGCACCCTCCGTAGCTTGCTGCAGCACCAGGCCGGTGTCAGTGCCCCGCACCTTGAAGCGGCGGGTAGTACTTTGCCCTTCCTGGTAGCCGTAGCCTTCCCCGCCATCCTCGTACAGCACGCTGGCTTGCTCGCCCTGCTTGTAGTACACGTGCAGGGTAAGTTCTTCTACTGCCTTTTCGCCCACGTACTGCATTACGGGGTACATGGGTACTACGGCTCCGGCTTGCACAAACAGGGGAATCCGGTCGAGGGGGGCGCTGGCCCACACTTCGGCGCCGCCGGTCTTGGGTTCATCGGTCCAGTAGTAGAACCAGTCGCCGCGGGGTAGGTACATCCAGCGGCCATCGGCACCGGGCTGGGTAATGGGGCACACCAGCAGGTGGTCGCCGAGACTAAACTCGGCCATCCGCAGGTAGGTGTCGGTGTCGGTTTGGTCGAGGAAGGCTAGCGGGCGCAGCATAGGCGTGCCTGCTTGTGCGTACTGCCAGAATGTGGTGTACATATAGGGCAGCAGGCGGTAGCGCAACTCAATGAAGCCCCGCGCCAACTGCGCAAAGTCCTCACCAAACGACCAGGGCTCCTGGTCGCCATGGTCGCCGGAGCTGTGGGTACGGAAGAACGGATGGAAGGCGCCCAGTGCAACCCAGCGCACGTACAGCTCCCCATCGGGCTTGTCAATGAAGCCCCCAATGTCAGACCCCACAAAGGAGAAGCCCGAAATGCTCAGGCGCTGGCACTGAATGTTCGCCAGCCAGAGGTGCTCCCAGGAGGCAATGTTGTCGCCGGTCCAGCCGGAGGAATAGCGCTGCCCCCCGGAGTAGGTGCTGCGCGTGATGGTAAAGGGTCGATTGGGGTGGCTGAAGCGCTTCACCCCTTCATTGGTGGCGCGGGCCATCTGCATACCATAGATGTTGTGCGCCTTCTTGTGAGAGGCAGAGTACCCTTCATAGCCGAAGCGCACATCATCCGGGAAGGTGCCTTTCTCAAACACGGCCGGCTCGTTCATGTCGTTCCACACGCCCTTCACACCGTCTTCCTGAATCAGGCCCTTAAACAGGCCGGCCCACCACTCGCGCACCTCGGGACGGGTATAGTCGGGGAAGTTGCACAGGCCTGGCCACACGGAGCCTTTCATCAGTGGACCATCGGCGCGGCGACAGAAGTAGTCGTTTTCAAGCCCCTCCTTGTATACGCTGTAGATAGGGTCAATCTTGATGCCGGGGTCGATGATGACAATGGTTTTAAAGCCATCCTCGGCCAGTTCCCGCACCATACGCTTGGGTTCGGGGAAGTGGGTAGGGCTCCAGGTAAAGCACCGGTACCCATCCATATAGTCGATGTCGAGGTAGATGGCGTCGCAGGGAATCTGCCGGTCGCGTAGGCCTTTGGCAATGGCCTTCACGTTGCTCTCGGGGAAGTAGCTCCACTTGCATTGGTGGTAGCCCAGCGTCCAGAGCGGCGGCAGTTCTGGCGGGCTCGTCAGGCGGGTGTACTCCTGGGTTACTTCCAGCAGGCTGGGGCCGTAGATGAAGTAGTAGTTCATTTCTCCGCCCAGCGCCCAGAAGCTAGCTACGTCGGCCCGCTCGGCGGCAAAGTCGAAGAAGGCTTTGAACGTGTTGTCGAAGAAAATACCGTGGGCTGTTTTCTGGTGTAAGCCCAAGAAAAACGGAATGTTTTTGTACAGCGGGTCGGAGCCTTTCTGGTAGCCGTAGGTGTCGGTGCCCCAGTTGGTGAACTGCTTACCGCGCAGGTTCATGTTGTCGGGCTTGTCACCGAGGCCGTAGTAATGAGCCCCGCTTTGCACCTGCTTGCTCATCTTCACGATGTCGTTGCCCGACTCGTACTCGTATTCCCAGTGGAAGCCCTTCTCGTCTTCGCTCAGCACCAGGCCCGAGCGGTTCAGCACGCGGTTGCGTAGCGTATCTTTGTCCACCACGCAAATAAGGCGGTCGGTGGTGATGCGGTAGTGGTCGGGCTTCTCCCGAAATTCCAGGAACTCAGGCTGCTGACGCGGCGGGGTGCCCGAGGGGAAAGCATAGCTAAAATCGGGACCGAAGCCGGCCTCCGTGGCGTAGCGAAAACGCAGCACCTTATCTGAAATGACTTGTAGCAGTAATTGCACGCCGTTTTCGCACCGAAACAGAAAGTCGGTACCCTGCTGCTCGCCGTGCACTACCCGGCCCGGATATAGTTCCTGCCTGGACCGGGCGGCCAGGTCATTGACCATGTAGTTGTTGTCCTGAATATTTTCGGCCATAATGGGAGTTGTTGAGAGGAAAGCAAGAAAATTCCGGTGGGGCCAGATCTGCTTGTTTTTACTGCGCAAGGTAAAAATGATTCCTGCGACTTATGGCGACTACCGATGTGCTTTCGTAAAAAGCCTACTACAGGACACGGCGGGTAGCTTTTTTATCTACCTTGCCATATCTGGTTACTGCCCCCTTTTTTGCTCTATTCTACTATGACTCCTGCCCCTTCTCCCGTGCTGCTACTTGGCTGGGACGGTGCGCCCCGCGCCGGCGAACAGCCGCTTCCTTCTTTGCAGCCCTTGGTGCAGGCGCTTGCTCCGCAAGTTCCCCTTGCAGTAGTACTGCCCCGCTCGTATTCTTCCTCGCTGCTTACTCCTAATGCCCAGGTAACTACCTTGGCGCAACTGCGAGTAGATGAGCTTGCAACCCTACCAGCGGACCGCTACCCCGCCAAATGGCAGCACCCAATGGCGCCCTACGTGGGCAGCACCGCCCCGGCAGGCGAACCAGCCCCTGCTTTTGCCGTTCCGGCAGCCCCCTACATTGGCAGCGAAGAAGCCCCGGTCCCCAGCCTGGCCTTATCCGCGCCCCGTGCAGCGTCCCCAGCCGCTAGCACCAGCCCGGCGGCAGCTACCCCAGATACCGACAAAAGCGCCAATGCCCATGCTCTTTTTCCAGACGCATTAGATACGGGCGTAGAAGAAGCCCTGGATCTGCTCGCGGCCGAACTACCAGCCCCGGCGGCCCCAGCAGAACCCGAGGAAGCTTCTTTCTCTCCGGAGTTAGCTACGCTACCTCAGGCATTGGCCGCCCTGAGTGCTGAGTTGCCTCCTTCGGCCGACCTCAACTATCAGGTTATCCAGTACGCGCGCTTTGCCACGCGCCAAGCCCTTTCCGATAACTTTGGTGTAATTTACGCCACCGATTGGCCAACGTGGCTGGCGGCCATGGAAATCCGCCAGCAAACGGGCCGCCCCCTGGTGCTGCATGTGCACAGCCTGGCCGAGCAGCGCAACACCCCCGCCGACCGGGGCTGGGCCCTGGAACTGGAACGCCTGGCATTACGCCGTGCCGACCTGATTTTGGCTGCTTCGGACGGTACGGCGGAACGCCTCCGGGCTACTTACCCTGCCACCAACAACCGGGTGCAGGTAGTGGCCCCCAACGATACGGATACCATCAACAGCATTTTGCGCCGCCTCGAAAACCGCTAACCGGAGTTGGGGCTGGCTGATATTTTACCTTTTGCACCACATGAGTGACTCCCCCATTCGCCACGAATTTGACGCCGAGCTAGAAATGGATGGCGCCGATAGCGGCGTATTCTTAGTAGTACCTTTTAGCATACCCGAAACGTACGGCATCTCGGGCGCGCTGCCGGTGCAAGGCACCATTGATGGGTTTCCTATCCGGCTGAACCTCGTTCCTATTGGTGATGGTTTACACGCCCTGCCCGTGAAAAAGGAAGTGCGCAATGCCATTGGCAAGAGTTGGAGCAGCACCGTGCACGTCTCCTTAGAGCGCGACACCGAAGAGCGTCAGCTTGAGCTTCCCGCCGAACTCATCGATGCCCTGGAATACGCCGGCCTACAGGAGAAATTCAATGAGCTGTCGTTTAAGCGGCGGGAGGAATTTGCCAACTGGATAGCCCGCGCCAAGAAAAGCGACACCCGCAATGAGCGCGCCCAATCCGTGGTACAACGCCTGAACAGCGGCCAAAAAATCAACTAACTCCCCTTTTCGTAAGGCTCCAGAAGAACACCAAGGGGCCAGGTTTTACAGCAACTGGTTGTTTCGTGGGAACAACCAGTTGCTGTAAAACCTGGCCCCTTGGCTTTGTTAGTTGGCGGAGGTCTAGGTGCGTGTGAGCACCAAGGCCGTACGGTTGGTCACGTAAAGGCTCAGCTTATGCACTCCGTCCTCCTCAAATGTTTCGTAGGTGATGCTGGCATCAACCCGGTTGAAGCCACCAAACTCGGCATCATCGGAGTTAAGCACAATGCCGTAGCGGCCCGGCGTGGGCACCGTGAAGCGGTAATTGGGTACGCTACGGTCCACGTGGAAGCTAAACACGAAGATGAGGCCGTCGCGCTCAAAGATGAGCACTTGGTTTTCGCTGTCTACATTCAGCTGCCGGGCTGGGCCTGCCGCCAATAACCGGTTTCCTTTGGCAATGGCTAGCATTACCTGGTCGAAGCGTAGCAAGTACCCATACTTCAGATCCTGGTTGTCGGCCAGGCTCCACTGGCGACGCGCAAAATGGTGGCTCCAATTGTTGCCTTCGCGGGGGAAGTCTACCCACTCCGGATGGCCGAACTCGTTGCCGATGAAGTTGAGGTAGGCTTCTCCGCCTAGGCTTAGCGTAGCCAGCCGGATAAGCTTGTGCAGGGCAATGCCCCGGTCGGCCACGGGGTTGTGGTCGTCCTTGCGCATGTGCTCGTAGATGGCCTTATCCAGCAGCCAGTGAGCCAGGGTTTTGTCGCCCACCAAGGCTTGGTCGTGGCTTTCAGCATAGGCCACGGTTTTCTCTCCTTCACGCCGGTTGGTGAGGGTGTACCACAAATCGTGGAGGTTCCAGTCTTCGTCGCGGGTGTGCTTGAGCAGTTTGATCCAGTAGTCTGGAATGCCCATGGCCAAGCGGTAGTCGAAGCCAATGCCCCCTTCCGCAATAGGCCGGCACAAGCCCGGCATGCCGCTCATGTCCTCGGCAATGAGGATGGCACTGCGCTTCACCTCCTTTACGAGGGTGGCCGCTAGCTGAAGGTACAAGATGGCGTCATCGTCTACCTCGGGTCCGAAGTACTGGTCGTACCCGCCAAACGAGACTCCCTCGCCGTGGTGATGGTACAGCATACTGGTGATGCCATCGAAGCGGAAACCATCAAAGTGAAACTCTTCCAGCCAGTAGCGCAGGTTGGAAAGCAGAAACTGCTGAACCTCTGGTTTGCTGTAGTCAAAGAGCTTAGAATCCCAGCCTGGGTGGTTACCGCGCGCCCCCGCGTGGAAGTACTGAGCCCCTGAACCGTCGAAATCGGCCAGGCCTTCGGCCTCGTTTTTCACGGCATGGGAGTGTACTACATCCAGTAGCACGGCAATGCCCCGGCGGTGGGCTTCGTTAATTAGGTGCTTGAGCTCCTCGGGAGTACCAAAGCGCGACGATACCGCAAAGAAGTTGGCTACGTGGTAGCCAAAGGAACCGTAGTAAGGGTGCTCCATCACGGCCATCAGTTGCAGGCAGTTGTACCCGTCGGCCTGAATGCGGGGCAAGATTTGCTCGGCGAATTCCAGGTAGCTTCCCGTGCGACCTTCCTCCAGAGCCATGCCCACGTGCGCTTCATAAATGAAGGGCTCCCGCACCACATTGGAGATGCGGAATTTTTGGTCCGTCCACGTATAGGGGGTGGCGGGGCGCCATACTTGCCCGGCAAAGTCCTTGGTAGCCTCGTCTTGCACGGCGCGGCGCAGGGTGGCAGGTAGGCGGTCCTTGGCGCCCTTGGCCGTTACTACGTGCACCTTGTACAGGGAGTGGTGGGTTAGACGGTCTTGGTAGTCTTTGTCGGCCAAAAACACCTCCCACACCCCATCGTTGCCTCGTTGCAGGGGGGTAGCCTGCCGGTCCCAGCCATTGAAGTCGCCGATGAGATAGAGTGCCTCGGCGGCGGGGGCCCACTCACGAAACCAGTAGCCCCGGCGGCGTGAGTCGTAGTTGAGGCCCAGGCGCTGGTGCAGGAGCGCGTACTTGCTCAAGGAGCCGCACTGCTGCGTAATCTCCGCTAGTCGCTGCTCTAGCCGCTGCTGACGTGCCAGGAGTTCGGGCTCGTACGGGGCCAGCCAAGAGTCTTGCTGTACCAGGGGTAGCAGCGCAGTAGTTGGAACCGAAGCGGCAGGAGTAGATATATCGGTAGGCATAGGATGGCAGATCAGGAGTTCCGGTCAAAGCTACGCGGATTACCGAATTTAGTAAGGCTAGTCGTGATTTAGTCCGATTTTAGGCCAAAAGAATGTCCTTTTCCTCGCGTCGCAAGGCAATTTTACTACCCCGTGAGCATCTTCCTATAATTTGAGGGGCACACGGCTGTTGGGAAACTCTGCTTACCCAGCCTGGCTGCTGGCGGTAGTATCTCCTGTCGGGGTGCTTACAGCCGCCGTCTAGTGTTGAGCTTCTGCTAGTGCCCGTACCCTGCAAGGTACTCTCTCATTGCATCTGCCTTCCGACACCTTCCCTGATCTACCGTACCTTTGCTCATATGAAACGCTACCTCTACCCCCTGGCCCTGGCGGCGCTGCTTTCCTGCACTAGCACTCCCCATGCCACCGCACCCGTAGCCACGCTGGCCACGCCCATTCCCACCGCTACCCCCGTCGTTACGGCTAAGGCGCTGGTGACATCGGCGCACCCGGAGGCCTCGCGCATTGGGGTAGAGATTCTACAAAAGGGCGGCAATGCCTACGACGCGGCCGTGGCCGTCCAGTTTGCCCTAGCCGTAGTGCTGCCCGTAGCCGGCAACATTGGCGGGGGCGGCTTTCTGCTCTACCGTGGCGCCGATGGCCAAGAAGGGGCTCTCGACTTCCGGGAAACGGCCCCCGCCGCCGCTACCCGCGACATGTACCTCGACAAGCAGGGCAACGTAATTCCTGACCTGAGCACGCTAGGCCACCTAGCGGCCGGTGTACCCGGTACCGTGGCGGGTATGTGGGAACTGCACAAAAAGCTGGGTAAGCTGCCGTGGAAAGAGGTGGTGCAGCCAGCCGTTGATTTAGCAGCCAAGGGGGTGGTACTGACGGAGAAAGAAGCTGCCGGGCTGAACCGCACCAAGTTTATCACCACGGCTGTCACTGCGGGTCAGCACATGGAGCACTCGCAAGCGACCCCTGGTGTCAGAATGGAAGCAGCAGTTAATGAGATGGGATTCCTGCCAAACTCCTACGTGCGGGAAGGGCGGCCCTGGCAGCCCGGCGACACCATTCGGCACCGCTACCTAGCTAGTACCCTCAGCCGCATCCGCGACGAAGGCCGGACGGGCTTCTATGCAGGCACTACAGCTGACTTGCTCACCCAAGAAATGCAGCGGGGGCACGGTATCATTACCAAGCAGGACCTGCAAAACTACCAGCCCAAGTGGCGCACTCCGCTGCACGGCCAGTACCGGGGCTACGATGTATTGACGTTTCCGCCGCCCAGCTCGGGTGGAGTAGCCTTGCTGCAAATGCTGCAAATGCTAGAGCCCTACGACCTGGGCAGAGCCGGCTGGCACTCGCCCCAAGCTACCCACTGGATTACGGAGGCCCAGCGCCGCGTATATGCCGACCGGGCTACGTACCTGGGCGACCCGGATTTTGGGCACGTGCCCGTGAAGCAACTGCTGGAGAAGCCCTACAACAAGCAGCGAATGGCTACTACCCTGCCCTACCGCGCAACCCCCAGTTCCCAGGTAACTGCTGGCCCTAACTTTCCGAGCTACGAATCGGACCAAACTACACACTATAATATTGTAGACGCCCAGGGCAACGCCGTCAGCTGCACGACTACCCTTAACGGAGCCTACGGCAGCAAAGTAGTGGTGGCAGGCGCTGGTTTCTTGCTCAACAATGAAATGGACGATTTCAGCAGCAAGCCAGGCACTCCTAACTCTTACGGGCTGGTAGGCGGAGCAGCCAATGCCATTGCGCCCGGCAAGCGCATGCTGTCTTCCATGACGCCGGCCATTCTTACCAAGAACAAGAAGCTGGCTCTGGTAGTGGGTACGCCCGGTGGTAGCACCATTATTACCAGTGTGCTGCAAGCCATTTTGAATACCCTCGACTATGGCATGAACGCACAGCAGGCCGTGGCCGCGCCGCGCCTGCATCACCAGTGGCTCCCCGATTTGATTGATGTGGAGGCAGGGGCCCTACTTCCCGCAACCCAGGACACGCTGCGCGCCCGCGGGTACAAGCTGAACCCACGGGCCCCCTGGGGGCGGGTGGAGGTAATTCGTGTGCTGCCGGGCGGTAGGCTCGAAGGAGGCGCCGACCCGCGCGGCGACGACTCTAGCCAAGGATACTAGCTGCTTGTAGTAGCATGACCCTCCACAAAAAAAGGCCGTGCACCATGCACGGCCTTTTTTTGTGGAACAATTTATTATTGCTGCTCCTGGTTGTCGCGGGTGGTCTGGAGGTCGCGGGCAACGGAGGTGAGGGCTTTGGATAGCTCGTCTAGCGTACCAATGAAACGAGGGTTGGAGTCATCAACAAAGCTGTTGATATGCTCAGCTAGGGTTTGCAGCACGTCGCTGATGGGGTTGGGGTCGGTGCCGTTTAAATAGCCCTTCAACTTCACTAGGTCGGCGGCAATGGTGCCATACGCGGTTTCGCCAGAGGCGCGGAGCATGTGCACCCAGCCGTCAATGTTTTCGGTGGCTTTGGCAATGGTTTGGGTTACGTCTTCGCTGCGAAGAATGCGGAGGGTAGCCTGCAATTGGTCGGCACTGGCAGAATGCGAGATTGACATAGAGGAGGAAGTTGGATGAAACAAGAGGAATTTCCCTATTTACTCTATCCCCAATCCTAGGGTTGGCTACTTGCTTAGTAAGATTCTGCCTGCTGTTCAGCTAGTTCCTACTACCTGTTTCTTGCTTTTTCCACCGCAGCCAGGGCCTGCGAGGCAGCCACTTCGCGTACATAGCAACGGCCTGCCCCACCCCAAACGGGACAGAACAGGCCGTTGCTATACTTAGCTAATCGGAAAAATTACAGTGTATCGGCAGCGTTACCTAGGGCTTGCCCCAACTGGCGCAACTTATCTTGGGAAGTGGTATCAGCAGATTCCGCCGCTTGGGTAGTTAGGCCGGAAAGGCGCTGCAATATCTGCTTTACCTCGGGGCCATTGGGCGTACCATGGTCGATGGCGTTGTACAGGTTCTGCAACTCGGCAATCAGGTCGGCAAAACGGTCGCCTTCGGCCGCTTGCAGCAGGTTCATCCAGCGGTACAGGTTGTCGCCGGCGGCGGGCAATAGGTTGGGCAACTGGTCGGCTTGCAGGGCATGCAGGGTAGCCTCCAGGTGAGGCTGGCTACCTGCCAATATAGAGCCGGGAGCTGAATGCTGCCCTGAGGTGGAATCGGAATGCATATAGAAAAGGAACGAGACGCAACCACAAACAGGGCTTTGAGCGTCGGAAAGCAAAAGGAATCAGAGCATCTTAGTTTACGAACATGCTCGGTTACAACTGGCGGAGTTGCCTAGCAAGGCTAGGACATCTTCAGGTTGCCAGCGGCGGTAATAAGCACTTGCCCCAAATGACGGAGGTGGTCACCCGTGCCGTCGTGCATGTCGTGGGCCATACGTGAGGTTTCCATGCCCAACTGTTGTAGGGAGCCAGCCATAGCCGGACGGTCGTCGCGCTCTACGTAGCCACGCAAGGCACGCAACTCATTCTGCAAGCCAGCTAGAGCCGAGCCACCCAGACCATCAAGGGCGTGAATCCAGTTATCAATAGCGCTGATACCGGCGTCAGCGGGATGCTCACCGGGGTGCTCGAAGGCGCGGTAGATACCCTGAATAGTGGCTTCAATACGATCGGCATGATTCATAGCGCGGAGGGGTTAAGGAGGTGGATGTGTTATGCAAGCTGTACGCCAGGGACAGGACGGACGTTGCACTGCACGCATTCGCAGCTTCTGCCAGCCTCCTCCTGCTACCAGCATAGCTCCCGGAGCAGCGCGGCGGTATTATGAGCGTCGCCCAGCGAAAACTAGCAGCCTTCTCCCCAACTCTTCAGCAGTCGACCGGATTGGGAAACGCACAAAAAAGGCCGCTACCTATCGGCAGCGGCCTTTTGTTCTCTAGCTCAGAAAGACTATTCCTTCAGGAAGCGGCGGACCAGGGTAGCGCCACTTGCCGTTTGCACCTTCACAAGGTAAGCGCCCGTTGCTAGTTGGCTTACATCAAGGGTAGCGCTCAGGGAAGCGTCCAGGGTCTGCTGCATTACCAGCACGCCGGTTGTGGTGTACACCGCGAGGGTAGCCTGCGGTGCTTCTGCCGTCAGGCGTACGTGCAGCACGCTGCTGGCCGGGTTGGGGAAGATGACTAGGTCTTCCTCGGCCGGGCCAAAGGTTACCACCCGAATTTGTGAGGAACTGGCTTTGCCGTCCGTATCTACTTGGCGCAGGCGGTAGTAGAGCGTTTTGGCGAGGCGGCTAGCTACGGCATCGGTGTAGGTGTACTGCTGGGTAGCAGTGGTAGTACCGCGGCCGGCTACCTGCCCTGCCTTCTCGAAGTTCACCCCGTCTACTGAGCGTTCTACCTCGAAGTGGTCGTTGTAGAGCTCCTGGGCAGTTTCCCAAGTCAGCAGCGCATTCTTACCCTGACTACGTGCTTCGAAACGCACCAACGACACCGGAAGCGGTGCCCCCCCAATGGTGAAGCGCACGGGCTGGGTAGTGGTACCCCCAAACTCGTCAATGGTAGTTACATTGACTACGTAGTCGCCGCTACGGAGCAGGCTGCGGTTGCTAACGCTGATGCGGCCCGTAGTGGCATTTAGGGTTAAGCCCATGCCGCTGAGCAGGTTGGTACCGGCGGCATCAGTGGTAGCCGAACGGATGCCGGTGTCGGTCATCGTGGTTTGGCTGGTAGCGCTGCTGAAGCTGTATTCTCCACCATTAGCGTCGAAAGCAGCCGTAATGAGGTCACCATTTTGGTATGCATTGCCCGTGCCACCTTTCACCACCCCCGATGCATACGTGGCCGCATTATCTAGGCCCACTGGAATGCTGTAGAGGGCCGGTGCCGATGCGGCGCCCGTATTGTCGGTGGCCGTGAAGGTGAAGAAGGCATTACCCACGAAGCTGCTCACGGGGTCGAAGCGCAGGTTACCAGCGGTAGCAGCCGTGAGTACAAAGCGGCCGTTGGTGAGCGCCACGGGAGAGTAGTTAACGCCATCGGCCGCGTAGAATAGTACCCCTTGGGCTGTGGCGTTGGGCAGGGAGGTGATGGCGTAGATGCTGATGGTGCCATCTACGTCGGTAGCGCTTAGTGCCGAAATAGGCAGGGCAGTTGCCGAGGTATTGCCATCGGGTGCCGTAAGGCTATTTACTACTGTGTTTGCCACGGGCACCTGGTTGCTCAGCGTTGTCCGGTAGGTTTGGGTATCATCGCCCGTTGATGACTGAGTCGTGTTGGTGGCGGCAGTAGCGGCAACTGTGTACGACGCCCCGGTAGTGGGGGCCCGGAACGTGATGGTGTACCCAACCGAAGCTGCTTGCCCAGGAGACAGAGCACCCACCGCGGGGAAGGTGACCAGACCCGTAGCTGGGTCATAGCTACCGCCACCCGAAATGATTACCGTAGCGGGGTCGAGGTTAGTCGGAATCTGGGCCGTGGCGCTTACCCCCGTCGCCAATGAAGGACCATCGTTGATGACACGCACCAAGTAGGTCACCGCCTGCCCAGGCAGCACCGTATTTTCCAGCGGAGTGGTTTGGAGGCTAGCGCTGCGCACTTCCGCGCGCACGTTGCTTACCGATGTCACAGCCACGGTGGCTAGCGCCGTGTTGTTGGTCGCTACGCCGTCGCTGTTGCCACCCGATACGCTGGCTACCGCCGTGAGGGGGCCAGTGCCAGGTGCGGTTACGACAATGGTGTTGGTCAGTGCCGCAGCTGCGCCGCTGGCTAGTGAAGTCACCGTGGGGAACGTCACAATGCCAGTAGTAGGGTCGTAGGTGCCGGCGTTGGAAATAGTGAGCGTAGCGGGATTGAGCCCCATGGGCAATGCCATCCGCTGCACAACGGCCGGAGCGGTAGTGGTGCTGTTGTTGGTTGTTGTGAGAGTGAATGTGACGCTCTGGCCTGCTGCTACACTCGTAGTGCTGGCACGAACGGCTACCGACAAATCCTCGGCTGTGCTCGTAGCCCGAAGCACGCTGGTGGTATACGTTGCCGTATTGTTGGTGCGGGCTAGGTCATTGGTGCTCGTGGGCATATTAGCCACGGCCGTAACACTGATGGCCGACACGTCGGGAGCCGAAAAGGTGATGGTGTTCGACATGGAGCCTGCATCCCCTACGGGTACCTCCGTCCGGGTCGGGAACGTCACTACCCCAGTGGTAGCATTGTAAGCCCCCGCTATAATTGCCCCGGCAGCATCACGCACCACTACGGTGGTCAGGTCCGTGGGCAGTTGCACGGTAGTAGTGAGGCTGGCGGCGGGCGCAGTGCCATTATTCACCGTACGAACCGTGTATACTACGGGGGTGCCCTGTATTACTACATCGGGGCCGGCAATGGTGGCTGCTACATCCGAAGCACGCGTAGAGGTAGCCACTACAGTGCTCGTGTTATTGGCAGCTACGTTGTCGGGGGTAGTCGTGGTCAGAAAGGCCGTGGCCGAATAAGAGCCAGCAGGTGCATCAAAGGAAATTACGTTCGTAACCGATTGACCAGGGGCCAGGCTGCTGATAGCGGGGTAGGCCAGCAGCCCCTGGTTGGGCTGGGCATCTACGGTGCCGGTGGTGTTAGGGCCCAGGTTGCTAGTGTACGTGAGGTTGGTAGCGCCCGGAGGCAAGCTCACGAATTGCTGCACGTTGCTAGCTGGTACAGTGCTGGTGTTGGTTGTCGTGACGGTATAAGTCACGCGCTGGCCAGCCGTCACAGTCGTTGGGCCCGAAATTGTGGTGGCAACATCCGTAGTCGGCCGAACTGTTACGATGGCAGAAGCTACGTTGTCGGCTACCACCACGTCAGCAGAGGTGGTGCTAGCACTTGCATCGAACAGGAGAGGTCCGGCGGCCGGGGCTGCGAGCCGCACAGTGTTGGTTTGGGCGGCGCCGGCTACTAGGCTAGTAGAAGGCCAGGTTACAATGCCCGTGGTGGGGTTATACGAACCGTTGCCGGAGATGGTGAGGCTGGCGGCGCTGAGGCCAGCGGGCAGCGTGAGTTGCTGCACTACCCCGGTGGCGGCGCCCTCCCCAGCGTTGGTCGCTGTGGCCGTTACGAGCAGAGCAGTGCCCGGCGCCACGTTGGTTACAGCAGTACCGCCGCTGGTGACGCCAACGGCCGAGTACACGTTGGCCGCCATGCCCGACGTTGTGCTAATCGTGGTTGCTACGGCCGAGGTATTGTTATTGGTTACGGCTTCGCCGGTAGCGCTTACGCTAGCAGTGGGCGTAAACGTGCCAGCGGCCGTGGGAGCAGTTAGACTAATGGTGTTGCTCACCGTTTGACCAGCCGCCAGCATCCCCAGGCTTGGGAAAGTTACTACCGTGGTATTGTTGGTTGAGTTATAGGCGTACGTACCGTTATTTGAGAGGAATAAGCCCGTTTGATTACCAGGTAGGGTCACTGCCTGGGCCACGTTGGTGGCGGGCGAAGGCCCGCTGTTTCTGGTAACCACCGTGTAGGTAATGCCCGTGCCAGTACCGGCAGCAGCAGGTCCGCTCAAGGTCGTCGTCAGGTCGAAGCTCGGCGTCACGTTCACCGTGGCGGTGGCGTTGTTGTTGGTTGTGATGGCGTCGGCGGTAGTGGCCGTAACGCTGGCAGCACCAGTGAAAGGGCCCGTAGCTGGCACTAAGAAGCTCACACTGTTTGACACGTTGCTTCCGCTGTTCACGCTAGTGGTGGGGAAGGTAACCAAGCCCGTGCTGCTGTTGTAGGAGCCACCGTTGGCAAAGGTTAGCGCCCCGTTGGGGCCAGGACCTGTAAGGCCGGCTGGCAACTGCAGCGTGGGCACTACTCCGGTAGCGGCCGCCGCCCCGTTGTTGGTAGTTTGCACCGTGAAGGTCAACGCCTGGCCTGCGGTGGCAGTGGTAGCATTAGCAGGGGCAGTAATTGCCACGGCCAAATCGGCGGTGGGCTGCTGCACCGTTACGGCAATGTTGGCCTGGTTAGTAGGCGCACCAGCAGCGTCCTGCACGAGGTAAGGCGTAACAGCCGTCCCCACGAAGCCAGCCACTGGCACGAAGGTCACCACCCCGCTCGTATTCACCGAGAAGGTACCATTAGGCGTTGTAATGGATGGTTGAATGCCGGCCTGATTAGGATTGAGGTCAACCGTGGCCGCATTAAAGGAATTCTCAGGGTCAATGTCGTTGGCTAGAATGTTGAGGGTAGCGTTCGAGCCCGAAGTGATAGTCACCGCGTCGGCCACGGCCGTAGGAGCCAGGTTACACGAACCGAAGTACACATCATCCACGGCCAGGTCGTTGCCACCCACAGCCGTGCTCACGTTCCGAATCTCAAAGGTGGCGGTGGTGTTGGTGCCGGAAAACCACACATCGGAGAACTGCACCCACTGGTCCGGCGACTCGTTCAGAGTAATCGTACCCGACACAGATTCCCCGTTGATAACAAACCCAAGCTCGGGTACCCCACCATTGCTGCTGGGCGCCAAGAGGTTGTTGAAGAAGGCCGAAAAGGTATAGTAACGCCCTGGCTGCACCGTTACGGTCTGGGCATACAGCGTCCGGATAGAGGCCGCGCCGTTTACCATCAGGAAGTTGTCGTTGGTGCCGCCGGTGTGGCCCGTACCCACGAAATTGGGGTGGTACGTGGCGGCATTGGTGCCTACCGCGTAGGTTCCTTCCGGGTAAATGCCCGTAGCATTGTTGCCAATAGTATAGCCCGCCGCCACGTACCGGTAGGTAGTAGTAAAGCCTGTGTTGCCATTGGTAAAGGCAGGGTTCACAAGCAGGTTGTTGCCCGTAGCCGATGTACATGCCGTGCTAGTACTAAACACGCGCAGGTTTACCGTAGCTGCCGCGGAGCACATCGAGGGCGTACTATTGTCGCAGGCTGTGTACGTGAAGCTGTCGGGGCCGGTATAGCCCGTAGTTGGGGTGTAGGAGTAGGTACCGTTAGAGTTCAGGATAACGGTGCCGTGGGCCGGGGCCGTACCCAGCGCAACGGTGAAGATATTCTGTTCCTGATCATAGTCGTTGAGCACCACGTTGCCACTCACGGTTGTATTGAGCGGCACGTCGCGCGAGTCATTGGCTACCACGGGCGGACGGTTCGGGGCGTTGATGGTGTACGTAGCCGCCGTTACTGAGCGCATCCCTTGGTTATCGGTAGCGAAGTAGGTAAACGAGGTGGTACCTGAATAGCCTGCGTTGGGCGTAAATGTTAGATTGCTGGCGTCACTAGCCTGCACCACCTGATTAGCTATTACGGCCGTGCCGTTGAGAGCCAGCGTCCCGTTGGCCGGCAAGGCAACAATGGTAAAGTTGGCAACGCTGCCGTCAGGGTCGCTGCCACTTAGAGCCGCCAAGTTGTAGCCAATGGCTGGTAGTGTGTAGTTGATGGCAGTTGCTACGGGCGGCAAGTTGCCCCGGCCGGCGCACAAGGCCGAGTTAGGCACTACTTGCTTAGAAATACCCGGCCCGGCGTACGAGAGCGTAAGTGCGTTATCCGCAGTGTTATCCCCGTAGAAGATCATGATGTTGTGCAAACCAGCCGTGAGGGTAACGCTGCCGCTTTTTTCCAGCAGGCTATGTCCTCCGCCATTATTCACCACGGCAGACGCTGCAGTAGGCGTACTTGCCAGCGCGGCGGCATCCAGCCAGAGGTAGGAAGCATCGTCGGAGTTCAGGAAGAACGTGTATGAGCCCGTAGTAGGAATGTAAATGCTACCCCGGTAACGGGCGCTGAAGGCGTCCGGATTGGCATTGGAACCCGTGCCTGCTCCTGCGGGAGTTACCAGGTTACCAAAACTAGCGTTGGTGGTAAACTCCAGCTGCGCATCAGCGCGACGCAAATTGGGAGTACGGTTTTCGAAATAGGCGAAGTTGTCGGCGAAGTACCCGTTGTAGTATTCTGCGGTCAGGCCGCTACGCGCCGTGCCATCCAGGTAGGAAGACCCGCAGCCGACGGGTCCGGCCACCGCTTGAATAGGAATGGTGAAAGTGGCTCCATTTGATACCAAGCCAGCATCATCGGTAGCCGTGTAGCTGAATACTGAGTTGCCACCGGAATATGTATCAGCCGGATCAAAACGAATGCTGGCCATTTGGGCCGTCGTAATCGTTTGACCAGCAGTTACGGCTCTGTAACCACCACCTAGGAGGCCAGCATCATAGTACAGGGTTCCCTCATTGCCGGGTGGCAGTTGCGTAATGGTGTACGAAGCAATAGTCCCCCCGTCGGCGGCAACTACAGGTGAGTCGATATCCGTTTGACCCGCTGTACTTGCTAGGGCTGTCGCATTGGTTACGTTGTTGGCCACGGGAGCCGCCCGGCACCAAGTTATCTGATCGATACCGACTAGTTGGACACTGGGAGTAGTTCCCCCAGTAGTATTGCGATACGTGAGCGTAATGCTAGTAACGCTGCCCGGATATGTTGCCGTTACAGTACCAGCAGTGTTATCGCCAACGGAAGTAGTTCCGGTGGCCATCACTCCGGTAATAAGTACTGTACTTCCTGTAGGACGACTCAGCGTAGGTGTCACTGTCGCCCCGTTATTGCTACCAGCAAAGGTTACCTCATCCGTGTATCCCGGAATACCGTTGTCAACGTCCTGTAATCGGATAGTTAGGCCCGATACGGGCCGATTAAAGTTAAAGATGACGGTAGACGAAGGTGCCGTGCTTCCTACTGGTTGGTTATCAGGATAGTCATTCTGCCACGCCAGCATTGTGGTGCCGTTGATCCCTCCCGTTGTAAATAGAGAGGCTGGGTCACTAGAGGCGTAGCCACTGGTACCAATAGTAGTAATAGTGGAGCCAGCAGGAGCAGCCTGCGGAGCACGATTTTTCCAGTTGCCGCTGGCAGCCGTCGTGTTAAAGGTAAATGTGGTAGTTGCAGCCGCGGTGCATTGCGCCTGAGCCTTACTGCTTATTCCTGCCCATAGCCAAAGCCCCACCAAGGGAGCCCAGGAACGTAACGGTGTTTTCATGCAGATTTAGATAGATACGAATGGGCATTTACCTCGTGCTATGCCCCAATGTCATCCCAAATCTAGCAAGCACTTTCCTAACAAAATGCAATTCAATTCTAAGGCGCCCAACGGTAGCTATACCTATTTTAACGCCTATATCTAGTGTTTTAACCTGGATTTAATTTCATTCCCAATAATGGAAATCATTCCTAAATTGAGAGAATAATTATATATTAAAAATAACGCATGTACGCTCTACTATCTTACACTCTTAGCTCGACATTAGATTCACTGTATTCCAAGTTGGGAAACTGGCAGGCGGTACAGTCGAGGTTGATTTTTTTTACTCTGTCAGCGTGAATTTTCTCATATTATTTTTCTGTATCCTACGCTGCACCCTTCCTTTTTTGGTTTAGAAGAGGTAGCCAGCATACCTAGTACGGCCGTATTATCGGGCAGCTTACCGAGCACTTCGGGGCTTTTAGCCGGAAGCCTTGCTCCCACGAACAG
Source organism: Hymenobacter mucosus (assembly GCF_900188255.1). Classification (GTDB taxonomy): domain Bacteria; phylum Bacteroidota; class Bacteroidia; order Cytophagales; family Hymenobacteraceae; genus Hymenobacter; species Hymenobacter mucosus. The sequence goes on from NZ_FZNS01000002.1 coordinate 71,937, forward strand.
GGCACCATGGTGTAGTATCTTTGAGGCCTGTGGCCCGCTTCTTATTCACTTGGCCTTAGCATTATATGAACCCAAGACTGCGTGAATGGCTGCGGCGCTACCTGCCTGCTGAGCTGCTATCGGTGGTGGCAACGCTGGCGGGCGCTTGGCTGACGCTACACGCTACGGGCAATGACCTGCGAGCTGCGCTAGCGGGCACATGGGCAGGTAACGTGGCGTACTTCGGGTTGCTTTTAGGACAAGATGCAGCCTTAGCTCGGCGCCAGCTTCGTGCCCAACAGCGGCAATACACGGTGCGCACCTTCGGCCGCAACGTGCGGGCCCTGGCAGTAGAGTTTGGCTTAGCGGAAGTGGCCGACAGTTTTCTTATTCGGCCGGCCCTCATGTATTATATCCCCCGGTGGCTGGGCAACTTTGCGGGCGGCATCTTGCTAGCCAAGTTCGTGGCCGACATCACGTTCTACATCCCTGCAATTATCAGCTACGAGCTTAGCAAACACCGCTTGCGCAATTTTGATCAGCCCTGACGCACGAACTTACTCCCTGCGTCGGGCCGCCAAAACGAAGCTGCGTGGTATGTCAATGCCCCACGCACTTGCAAAAAGTATGGCCTGCTGGGGTAGCCAATCCGTAGCGCTACCCGTAGTACCACTATACCAACGCCGCCCTCCACCCCATGCAAAAGACAGACTCCACGGCCTTGGCTCTGCTAGCGCAAAAATGTCCGCGCTGCCACCAAGGGCCCTTATTTACCCATAGCGCTTTCAACATCAGCAAGTTTGCGGACATGCCGGAAGCCTGCCCCGTATGCGGTCAGCGCTACGAACCTGAGCCAGGTTTCTACTGGGGTGCTATGTATATCACCTTTGCGTTTTCGACGGGTATTATGCTGGTTGTTGGCTTCTTGGTCTACCACCTGCTGCACGACCCCGATACGTGGGTGTACGTAACGTGGGTTGCTGTTATGTCGATTCTACTCACGCCTCTGAGCTTGCGCTACTCGCGTACGCTCATGCTGTACTTATTTGGGGGAGTACATTATGATCCTAACCGCGGCTCCTCTTCGCGCCGCCCCACTCCTTCGGCTTAAGGCACCCTGAAGGCAACCCTAGCGCTGCCACACAATAAGCAAAAAGCAGTAAGTTGGAAGCATGTCCCGATTCTCCTTTTCTCTGCTGGGCGGCTTGCTACTAGCTGCTACGGCTTGCAACCAAAACCCCATAGCCTCCGACGCTGAGTGTGCCCCCGCTCCACCCGCAGCCTATACTATTAAGCACCCAGCCTGGGCCGATTCGGCTAGTATCTACGAGGTAAACATTCGGCAATACACACCCGAGGGTACGTTCCGGGCCTTTGAGGCGCACTTGCCTCGGCTTCAGAAAATGGGCGTGGGCATTTTGTGGCTGATGCCCGTGCAACCCATTGGTAAGCTCAACCGCAAGGGTAGCCTGGGCAGCCAGTACTCCATTCAGGACTACCGGGCCATCAACCCCGAGTTTGGTACGATGGAAGACTTGCGCCACTTAGTGCAGGAAGCCCACAAGCGCGGTATGCACGTGATACTAGACTGGGTGGCCAACCACACTAGTTGGGACAGCAAGCTCCGGCAAGAACACCCCGAGTGGTTTACGAAAACAGCCGCGGGCGGCTTCAAGCCCCCCGTAGCCGACTGGCAGGACGTCATTGACCTGGACTACTCCCGGCCGGAGCTACGCCGCTACATGACCGAAACCATGGCGTTCTGGCTCCGTGAAGCCGACTTGGATGGGTTTCGTTGCGACGTGGCGGGCTTGGTGCCTACTGACTTCTGGAACAAGAATCGGCAAGAGCTGGAGCGCGTAAAGCCCGTGTTCATGCTAGCCGAGTGGGACGAACTCTTCCCTCCTACCTTCATCAGCCGGCGGGAGTTTGATCCGCAGACGCACCTGCTGGAAAAGGCTTTCGACATGACGTACGCCCTGCGCCTGCATGGGCTGCTAGATAGCCTGGGCCAAGGTAAAGCCTCGGTAGCCCTCCTCGACACCTACCGCGCGGCGGAAAGCCGCCGCTACCCAGCCCAGGTGTACCTCATGAATTTCACTACATCGCACGATGTGAATAGCTGGGATGGCACGGAGTACGAACGCCTAGGACGCAACGCATTGCCGCTGGCGGTACTGGCCGCCACGCTGCCCGGTATGCCCATGGTGTACAGCGGGCAGGAAGCAGGCCTGAAAAAGCGCCTACGTTTTTTCGACAAGGATACCATCCCCTGGCAGGACTACCCATTGCAGGACTTCTACACGAAGCTGCTGCAACTGAAAAAGCGCCACCCCGCCCTGCGCAATGGGGACCCATGCAGCCACTTTGGGCGGCTGCCCGCCTCTAGCAGCCCCGAGGTGTACGCCTTTGTGCGCCGCAAGGAGGATGCCGTGGTACTCACCGCCATCAACCTAGGCAAACAGCCCCACGAAATTACCCTAGCCCAGCTAGGGCCGGGCACCTACCGGGAGCTATTTAGCGAACAAATACTCAAGCTAGGCTCAGGATCTAAAGTGCTACTGCCTGCCCACAGCTACCGCGTGTATGAGCGCCTGCCTGACCCCGATACCAGTTGGTTTTAAGCCGCAGCGGGTAGCTCACTTGTGCAGGCTCAACCACTGGCTTCCCTACTTCTTAACCTAATAGACAACCACTCCCACAGGAGAGTAGCTTGGCATATGATGGCCTAGTAGCTCTATCGTGCGGCGGTTTTAACGGCCTGTGCAGGTAGCCAAACCAGCGCTTTCTGCGTAGGCAGTCGAGTTTGTAGTCCAGCTAACGCGCAACCACCGTGTCTGATTTCGTTTTGCACCCCGAGGCCCACCTGTTTCAAGTACAGCACCCTACCTGGGCTGCTCACGCCAGCATTTATGAAGTGAATGTGCGCCAATTCACGCCTGAAGGCACGTTTCGGGCCTTTGAGGCGCACCTGCCCCGACTAGCGGCTATGGGCATTACCATTGTGTGGCTGATGCCGATTCATCCCATTGGTAAGCTCAACCGCAAGGGAAGCTTGGGCAGCCAATATGCCGTGCAAGACTACTTTGGTGTGAACCCCGAGTTTGGCACCCTCGACGACCTGCGCCACCTAGTCCAAACGGCCCACAGCCTGGGTCTTTATGTGCTACTAGACTGGGTAGCCAACCACACCAGCTGGGACAACCCGCTGGTAGCCCAGCACCCCGAGTGGTACACCCAGGATGCTGCCGGCAACTTTGTGCCGCCCGTGCCCGATTGGCAGGACGTTATCGATCTGAACTACGATAACGATGAACTGCGTCGCTACATGACCGACGCCTTGCTGTACTGGGTGCGGGAGGCCGACATCGACGGCTACCGTTGCGATGTGGCAGGACTAGTGCCCACCGACTTTTGGGATGCTGCCCGCCGGGAATTAGACCAGGTGAAGCCCGTATTTATGCTGGCAGAATGGGACGAGCTGTACCCTTCCGGCGGCCTCACCTGGGAGGAATTTAACGGCGACACCAAGCTGCTGGAACGCGCCTTCGACATGACGTTTGGCTTGCGCTTACACTACCTGCTCGACCACGTTGCGGAGGGCAAGCAGCCCCTGCACGACATCGATGTCTACCTCGCCGCCGAACGGGCCAAGTATCCGCCCTCTGTGTACTTGATGCACTTTACCAGCAACCACGACGTAAATAGCTGGGACGGCACGGAGTATGAGCGGCTGGGTCCCAATGCCCTCCCGTTTGCCGTGCTCACCTGCCTGCTGCCTGGCATGCCGCTCCTGTACAGCGGGCAGGAAGCTGCCCTCAACAAGCGGTTGGCATTTTTTGATAAGGATACGATAGACTGGCAGAACTATCCCCTGCAAGGCTTTTACACCCGCCTGCTTCATCTCAAGAAGCGCCATTCTGCCTTGCACAATGGCGTACTGGAAAGCCGATTTTACCGCCTGCCCTCTTCCCCCAGCGTGTACGCGTTTGTGCGCCAACATGGCACGGCCGCTGTGCTCGTAGCCATCAATATCAGTACTGAGCCGCAACCTGTACTACTGCCCGAAGCCGCGGCTGGCACCTACCACGATGTCTTCCAGGATGTGCCCTTGATGTTTCGCACCGACGATGCTATAGAAATACCGGCTCACGGCTGGCGAGTATTGGAAAAACAGCCGTAGGCTTCTCAAGTACGCGCTACGGCTTACCGGGCCCGTAAAGGGAGTTGGCTTCTGGCCTTCTCGCCGTGTAGTTTCTCGTTGAGGCCCTGCTTACAGCCACTTCAACTCTTTTAGAACAGTCTCGGTGCGGGCGCGGCGCCGGCCGCCAATCGCTCGTCGGCGCTGCGGCCAGTGGCAGGATCTGCATGGATGGCCAAATACACGGTGCGTCCATCGGCCCGATCTAGCCAGCCCACACACCAGCCATTATCAGCATCAACAGGGGAGTGAAAGCGCCAGCCAGTTTTACCGTGAAGGCTGTACTACGGGGTCTTTTGCAACAACAGCACCCGCTTTACGGCTCGTTGATGGCGTTTTTGCATTGCTAGCGTTTCGGCATGTAGGCGCCGCAGAAAGGCTCCCAGTGCAAATTGCATGATGCGAGAACTGCCATCCAGCTAGCAGGTATCGAGCGTGGAGGCCGTCACGACCATGCGCCCACAGCCCAGCTTGGCTAGCCACTTCTGCTAGTGGGTCGCGCGGGCGCAGCACCAAGCAATAAGGCCACCAAAACTAGAAGCATAAAAGCAACGCGCACAACCGACAGGGAGAATATAGCCGGAAAGTAACTACAGTGCTCCACCTGCTCAGTAACCTCTGGCCTGCCGCGTCGGTTTATACCCTAGCGGCTTGCGAGCCGGCACTTCTTTTTCATTTGATATTCCTGTATGCAACATCGTGAACTGGGCCGCTCCGGCCTGCGCATTGCGCCACTAGTGCTCGGTGGCAACGTTTTCGGCTGGACTGCCGATGAGGCCGCTTCGTTTAAGATTCTGGATGCTTTTGTAGCCGGCGGCGGCAACGCTATTGATACCGCCAACGTGTACTCGGCCTGGGTGCCGGGCCACCAGGGCGGCGAGTCGGAAACTGTAATTGGCAAATGGCTGCAGCAGCGCGGCCGCCGCGAGGACGTACTCATCTTCACCAAAGTGGGCATGCAAATGGGCGACGGCAGCCAAGGCCTAGCCAAAGACTACATCCGCCGCTCGGTAGAGGCCTCCCTGCGCCGCTTACAAACCGACTACATTGACCTGTATCAATCGCACCAAGACGACGAGACCCTGCCAGTTACCGAGCCGCTGGAAGAATACGCCAAGCTAATTGAGGAAGGCAAAGTACGGGCCATCGGAGCGTCCAACTTTTCGGCCGACCGCCTGCGGCAAGCCTTGGATGCCAGCCAGCAGGGCCTACCGCGCTACGAATCATTGCAGCCTCTCTACAACCTTTACGACCGCGCCGACTTTGAGCAGCAGCTTCAGCCCTTGGTGCAAGAGCATGGCGTGGGCGTGATTCCCTACTACGGCCTGGCATCCGGCTTCCTCACGGGCAAGTACCGCACCCAGGACGACCTTAAGAAGAGTGCCCGCGGGGGCGGCGTTGGGCAGAAATATCTGAACGAAAAAGGGCTGCAAATTCTTAGCGCGCTTGATGCGGTTTCGGCCCGCTTGCAGGCCACGCCTGCCCAGGTTGCCCTGGCTTGGATTATGGCCCAACCCGGCCTCACGGCTCCTATTGCCAGTGGCACTACCCCTGAGCAAGTAACCGAACTCCTCACGGCTACCGAGTTACACCTTAGCTCTGAAGACCTGAGCGAACTAGGCAGAGCAGGCGCATAGGCTAGCAGTTGCACCACTATTATCAACAAGAAAGGGCCCCGGCAGTAGATACTTCGGGGCCCTTTCTTGTTGGTAGAGGCTGGTTCAGTAGCACACGGCCATGCAGGGCTGCACCTAGCCCCAGGCGCGCATCCACCCAACGACGCTTTGGTTTAAAGGCAGATACGAGCAAAGTATACTACCTTGTACTGTCGGGTTCAGGTTGTAGCTTGCCTGGCTTTTACCCTGTTTCTCGCATGACTATCCGCGTAGCTTCTCACCAGGATATTGACGAACTCTACGGTCTCTGGCGCGAGCTGATGGACGAGCACCAGGCGTACCACCCAGTTTTTGGCTACCATCCTGCGGCTGAGTTTCAGCTTAAGCGCATGCTGCGGCACCGGGTAGCCGAAAAAAACACCCGCGTATTTGTGGCACAAGGCCGCTACAGAATACTAGGGTTGCTGGTGGCTTCCTATCAAATGGGCAACCCAGGCATGCACTTTTTCCGCCGGGGCTACATCGCCGAAACGGTGGTACGGCAAGCCTACCGCCGCCACGGGCTGGGGCGCGCATTATTTCAGGCTGCCTTAGCTTGGCTCAGCAGCCAAGGCGCCGATCATCTAGAGTTGCAGGTGGCAGCGGCCAACCCGGCGGCGCTGCATTTCTGGGAGTCATTGGGCTTCACCCCCACCACGGTGCACCTGATGCGGCCCCTCTCTACCCCAGGAACCGAGTAGAGTTCAGCGGTGCATACGAACCACAAAACCAACAGCAAGCTAACCGCAGCTCCTACTGTTGCGTTAGGCTACCTACGTGGCTCTGTTGGGCTTCGAGAATTTCGCCGTTCCTATGCTGTTAGCTGCCGATATAGAACCCTTTGACTGGAATCGAATTTTATTTTCGGCCGATGCGCCTCCCTTATTTCTGCTAGAGGTAGTGCTGCGGTGCATTGTCACCTACCTTCTTATGCTGGGGGCCCTGCGCATCACTGGGCGCCGGGGGGTGCGGCAGCTCTCTATTTTTGAACTGAGCATCATTCTGGGCCTTGGATCTGCCGCGGGAGATGCCATGTTATACCACGATACACCGCTGCTCTACGCGGCCATCGTGTTTGCTGTGGTATCGGTGCTGTACTTGCTATTCAACAAGCTGACGGAGAAGTTTCCCGGCTTCAGCGACTGGCTGGAGGGCAAACCCGTACTGCTAGTGGAAGACGGCAAAATTCAGCTAGAAAACTTCAACAAGCAGAACCTAACGCCCAAAGAGCTGTTCGGGGAGTTACGCCAGTTTCAGGTAGAACATCTGGGTCAGGTACGGCGGGCCTATATTGAGGCTACGGGCAACATGAGTGTGTACTACTATGAGGAGCAAGAACCCATCCGGCCTGGCTTGCCAATCTGGCCTGAACTCTTAGCCTCTGCTCGGCGGCGGATAGAAGAAACGGGGCTGCACGCGTGCACTTGCTGCGGCCACGTGCAGGAAATTGCGCGCGGAAACACTGCTTCTTGTCCTGTGTGTACCAAAGAAGATTGGATACCAGCGTGCGAAACTAGGCGTGCCGTCTAACTCGAATTGTTTGGCCGAGTAACAGATGCCCCGTGCTGACTTAAGTATCTGGGTTAAGAATCACTCCTAGCCTGCTGGTGCAAATGGTGGTGCAACCACTTCAGGAGGTCTTCATCAACCTGGTCCCGGCACTCATCGAGGCCGTGCTGGCAGCCCGGGTACAGCAAGATTTCCTTGGGCTGGTGGGCGATGCTATAAATGTGCTTGGAGCAGGCGGCCGGCAAAATCTCATCGGCGGTGCCGTGCATTAGTAGCAACGGGCGCGGACTTATGTGAGCGACGAGTTCGGTGCCGTAGGTCTGGCTGCTCATGGCCACTACTGCTGCTACCTGAGAACTTAGTGCTCCGGCCGTAATTACTACGGCCCCACCAAAGGAGTGCCCTACCAGGGCCACATGGCGGTAGCCTTGCTCTAGCAGATAATCAACTCCTAATAAGGTGTCGGCCACGCAGTCTTCCAAGTAGTTGGGCTTGCGGTAGTGTAAGCGCAACGAAGCCACACCTTGCAACGCCAACTGTGCGGCCAAGCGCGGATACATGCCCCAGGCTGGCCCGTCGAGCCCGCCGCCAGCACCTCCCACCCATACTACCGCAGCGGCGCCGGGGGCAGCAGGATGCAGCCGCGCCACAATTTCACCTTGGGTAGTGTGCAGCACCAGGGCTACAGCATCTCCGTCGTGGTTTGCTGTCGTTATGGATTCTAGCTGCACTATGCTTGCCCGCCGTAGCCTTTTCATGCTTGGTTAATTGGTGTTGGCTTTTTCAATGCATGTACTAACGCTCACCTAAAATAGGTGCGGCTGAGGTTGGTTGGTGCTCTTACCTAAGTACCTTATAGCAACCGCACCTCATGAATAACAAATACTTATTTATCAATTACTTAAACCAAAAATCTACTACAGATAGAGTAAGTAGCACAACTTATTAAAAGGTGAAAATCGGCGTCATACTTGGTAGCCTTGGAAAATCATTTCCTCCGATATTGCTGCCCATTCCAACTCGTTTCGCATGCTGCCTCTCCTCCACGTTCACCACATTGCAATCATCTGCTCCAACTACGCGGTTTCCAAACGATTTTATACCGATGTGCTGGGCCTGAGCATCATCCGGGAAGTTCACCGCCAGGAACGCGAATCGTGGAAGCTGGATCTGGCCTTGGATGGGCAGTACATTATTGAGCTGTTTTCCTTTCCCGAAACGCCCGCCCGTCTTTCTCGGCCCGAGGCAACGGGCTTACGGCATCTGGCCTTTGCCGTATCCGACATAGAGGCTACCGTGCGCGGTTTAGATGCCCATGGGGTAGCGTCAGAACCGCTCCGAGTTGATGAGTTTACGGGCCGCCGCTTTACGTTCATCCAAGACCCTGATGGTCTGCCGATTGAGTTTTACGAGCAGTAATTCCGGACCTACAGGGTAGTGATATAGTCTGCTAGCTTAGGCACCAATGTTCTTTCCGTGCATGCTGACTTTTGCTGGTGCCCATCCAAGTACGGTTGCCTGGTGCAGCCTGGGTAGGCATGTATTGGGAGGGGCCAACCCGATGTACGTCAGGTTATAACCGTCTGCCTACGAACACGGCGGAGCTTCAGAACCAGTCACTGCTCATTTTTTGCCGTATGAACCGGCATTCCGCGCTACCTTGCCCTCACTATGCCCCAACTTCCGCCGTCTCTCCCCTACCTTATCATCGACTTCGACAGCACCTTTACGCAAGTAGAAGGCCTTGATGAACTAGCTGATATTGCCCTCACTGGCCACCCCGATCGGGACTACGTAGTAGGCGCCATTCGGGCCCTAACCGACCGGGGCATGAGTGGGGAGCTCAACTTTTCGGAGTCTTTGAAGCAGCGGCTGGAGCTGCTACCTGCCCACCAGCGCCACCTGGCCATCCTGGTAGAGCGCCTCAAGGGGAAAGTATCGGAAAGTATTGTGCGCAACCGAGCCTTCTTCGAGCAGTTTCCGGGGCGCGTGTATATTGTTAGTAGCGGCTTCCGGGAGTTCATTGAGCCCGTGGTGGCCGAATACGGTATTGCTTCCGACCATGTGCTGGCTAACACGTTTACCTACGACGCCGACGGCCACATCACTGGCTTCGACCCCGAAAATGTATTGAGTCGGGACGGGGGCAAGATTGAACAGCTGCGCCGCCTCGACCTGAACGGGGATGTGTACGTGCTAGGCGATGGCTACACCGACTATCAGATTCGGGAGGCGGGCCTAGCCAACCGTTTCTACGCTTTCACCGAAAACGTGCGCCGCGACGCCGTAGTAGCCCGCGCCGACGAGGTGCTTCCTTCTTTCGACGAATTTCTTTACCAGAACAAGCTCCCGATGACCCTCTCCTACCCCAAAAACCGCATTCGCGTGCTGTTGCTCGAAAACCCCGACCCACGCGCCGCCGAACTTTTCCGCCAGGAAGGCTACCAGGTAGACACCGTACCCGGTGGCCTCGACGAGGACGAACTGGTGCAGCAGATTGAAGGGGTAAGCATTTTGGGTATCCGCTCTAAAACGCAGGTAACTCAGCGCGTGCTGGATGCCGCCAACCGCCTAATCAGCATTGGGGCCTTCTGTATCGGTACTAACCAAATTGACTTGGCAGGCTGCATGAAGAAAGGTGTGGCAGTATTTAACGCGCCTTTTTCTAACACGCGCTCAGTAGTTGAGCTGGCGTTGGGTGAGATTATCATGCTCGCCCGCCGCATTCCCGACAAAAATCCCAAGATGCACCAGGGCGAGTGGGATAAGTCGGCAAAGGGGTCATTTGAAATCCGGGGGAAAAAGTTGGGTATTATCGGCTACGGTAATATTGGCTCGCAGCTATCAGTGGTGGCCGAAGCCGTAGGCATGCAAGTGCTGTATTACGACGTGGCGGAAAAGCTACAGCTAGGCAACGCCGTAAAAGTGCGTACCCTCCAGGAGCTACTACAGCAGGCCGACATTGTAACTCTGCACGTGGATGGGCGCAAGGAAAACGCTAACCTCATTGGAGCCGAGGAGTTTGCTTTGATGAAGCCCGGCGCGCTGTTCCTGAACAATGCCCGCGGCCACGTAGTAGATGTAGCTGCCCTAGCAGCCGTACTCCGCTCGGGTCACCTGGGCGGCGCGGCCGTTGACGTGTTTCCGTACGAACCCAAAACCAACCAGGAAAGCTTCGAGAGCGAACTGCAGGGCCTGCCCAACGTGCTGCTTACGCCTCACGTGGGGGGTAGCACGGCCGAAGCCCAGCGCAACATTGCCGAGTTTGTACCCGAGCGCATCATGCAGTACGTGAACACCGGCAACACGCAGCAGAGCGTCAATTTTCCCAACATTCAGCTGCCGGAGCAGCAGGCCCACCGCCTCATTCACATTCACCACAATGTACCCGGTGTGCTGGCCCGCATCAACAACGTCCTGGCTCAGCACCACGTCAACATCCTGGGTCAGTACCTGAAAACCAACGAGCACATCGGCTACGTGATTACTGACATCGACAAGCAGTACGAGCAGGAAGTAATTGGGGAGCTGCGCAAAGTGGAGCACACCATCAAGTTCCGGGTACTGTACTAGTACGCAGTTACTGCCATGACCGTAGAAAATCAAGCGCAACACACCATTCCCGCCATTCGCCTGTTCAACACGGCAGATGGAAGCTGTACGTTTGAAGTGGGCACGCTGCCTACCGGAACGCCTTTGCACGTTAGCTATTTCGAAGGTCAGAATGCCATATTCGACTACCAGAAGAAGCTGCATCCTGCGCCACGTACGCAGTACGTAGTCACGTTGCGAGGCAAATTGCGCTTCACGGTCAGCAACGGCGACACATTTATTCTGGAGCCGGGTATCATTCTGCTGGCAGAAGACACGCAGGGACCGGGCCACTACTGGGACCTCATCGAAGGAGACACGTGGGAACGGCTCTATCTGCCCTTCACACCGGGGGCTACTCAGCATTTCACCCCTATGCAGCAAGACAGCTCCCAGGGCTCAACGTAGGTTTATTGTCAGGTAGTCGCTTTTAGTGTACGGCCCCAACACCACGGCCCCCAACATTCCCTTCGCGGGGCTGTTGGGGGCCGTGGTGTTGGGGCCTAGCTGGAAAGATTAGGTAGATTGCCGCCTGACTAGCTAGTGCTATTGGCAGCTTACGCGCTGGCTGGTGGTGCCCGCGGCAGTAGTCATTTGCAGCACGTATAGGCCGGCTGGCAATTGGGGAAGAGCTGGCAGCACTTTGGCAGCAGCAGAAAGTTGCAGCGTGGCGCGGTATACAACTTGTCCTCTCAGGTCTAGTAGGGCGATACCCGTGGCTTGCACGCCGGAACCAGCAGGCAGGGCTACGGTAAGCTCGTTGGTGAAGGGGTTGGGATAGGCTGCTGGGGCCGTAGCAGTAACGGCAGAGACTGTAGCAGCAACAGCAACCACGCTGGAATAGGTAGTCGTACCATCGAAGTCTACCTGCCGCAGACGATAGTAGCGCACAGCTGCTCCCAGGGTCGTACCATCTTGGTACTGATAGGCGCGGGTGATAGTGCTAGTACCAGCGGCAGCCACTTCCGTCACTGCCACGAAGGAAGTACCATTTTCAGAGCGCTCCACCACAAATTTTGCGCTGTTTAGCTCCTGGGCCGTAGTCCAGCGGAGCAAGGTGCCGGTGGTAGCTGCCTGGGCGGTGAAGGACGTAAGCTGTACGGGTAGTGGGCTTGCAACGCTTACTACCTGCTCGTACTGATAAATGGTGCCTATATCGTTGCCCACGAGCAAATCCAGATAGCCGTCGCCATCTACGTCAACCAGAGCTGGAGCGGCAAAGCCGCCTACGTCTACTGCCGTTTTATTGACGTCTGTCATTTGCACTGGGGTACTAAACGTGGCAGCATTTGCGGCCGTTTGCTCGGCTTGGTAGATGTACCCATCCTGGCTCCCCACAATCATATCAATCAGCCCATCACCGTCAAGGTCGGTGAAGACAGGCTTAGAGTACCCACCAACGTCGATAGTGGTAGCAGTAGTACCAGCGGTGGTTAAGTTTGTGGAGGTGGTAGAAAAAGCACCATTTGCCGTAGTTTGCTCATACCGTCGAACGGTACCATCAGCGCCACCCACCAGCATGTCGAGCAGGCCATCCCCATCCAGATCTACTATGGATGGCTTTACGGTGCTACCCGCAGTAATGCCCGGCAACGTACCAATGGTAGTGAAGGTAAGCGCGTTCATGGCCGACTGCTCGTACCGAGTAATGGTACCATCCTCGCCACCCACTAGCAAATCCAACAAACCGTCGCCATCCATATCAGTTACAACGGGCTTGGCATACTCGCGCGTAGCGCCTGCCACGTCGTTAACCAAAGTAGTACCGCTCGCCAGCTTTAGTTGGCCCAGGTTAGTGAAAGTAGATGAGTTTGCAGAAGCTTGCTCCAAGCGGTAAATGGTGCCAGTCGTCTCACCTACCAACAAGTCAATCAGGCCATCATGGTCAAGGTCCGTACTGGCGGCCGTGGAATACGTACCGGCGTCGAAAGCATTAAAGGAGTTCGTTACTAAGCGTAGAAAGCCGGTGCCAGCAGGGCGAGTAACTGTAAACTTGGAAGCACTCAGGGCCGTACCATTAGCCGTGGTTACGCGCAAATACCCTGTAATGGCCTCGCGTGGTACCTGCACACTTACAGAGGTTGCCGTGTTAGCGGGGCTTGCCAGAATACGCATCTGCTGACCATTCAATAAAACCGACAGCGTATTGCTTAGAGCAGTACCCGTGATAGTTACGGTGGTAGCAGCAATTCCTTGAGGAGCCTGGCCACTTGAGCCAGAGGTAGGCGTAAAGCTTACAATCGTTGGCGATATCACTTGCGCCAGACTAGCCAATGGAAAAAGCAGAACCGTGCTGAGCAGTGCCGTAGTGCGAGCAGAGTGGAGTAGAGACAGGGACATAGGATGTGGAAAGGCGTTTTGCGCGTGAGAAGGGAATTGTACCGCGCTCTTCAGGAGAGCAGCTTTGTTGTTCCGTTCTCTTTTTGACAAAACTATTATCCGATTTTCCCACTATGGTCCATATCAAGCCAAAATGAACCCTTTACTAGGTCAAAGGAGCCAGATTCTAGGTGAACTATTCCGGTAGGCTAGGCTTATTCATAGTTTCAAGCCTTTCTAAAGCCGTTCGTGTACTTGGATAAGAATCCGCTCCATTTCCTTCCTGATGGTGCTAGTTTCAGCCACATGGTTGTTATTCATGAAGCTAAAAGCCACTATTCTTCCTGATTTGGTACGCACGTAGCCGCACAGGTTGTGGTTGTTGGTTAGGGTGCCCGTTTTACCCCACAGCCACGGACCGCGGGCGTCACGATAGGTAGTGCGCCGGAGCGTACCCTGCCGCCCACCCGCCGCCAATAGGTCGAAAAGGCGTGGCTCGGGCACTTCCTGGTGCAGCTTGAAGAGCAGGGCTACTAGGGTGCGGGGCGTAACTAGGTTAAGACGAGAAAGGCCGGAACCATCCACCCAGCGCGGGGCGTCGGGCAAGTCCTGAAGGTAGCGACGACGCATTACCTGGATTACACGGGCCGTATTCAGAGAATCGGGACGGAGCGCGGACGAGCACATCAGCAGAAGCTGTTCGGCTAGAAAATTGTCGCTCACGCGCAGCATGCGCCGGTACAGCGAATCGACGGCTAAGCCCCGCAGCACACGCACCGAGTCCTGGGGACGCAAGCGAAGAACGGCCGGCACAATAGGGCGCCGCAAGGTATCCTGCAACAATTGCAGCAACAGCGCCGAACTAGTCCGAAAAGGCGTTTCATCTACCCAGTTGTTGGTGAAGGGAAATACCAAGAACCGGTTTCCCAGCTCTTGCCGGTGCACGTGGTCGTGCTCAGGGTTTGGCAGCCCCGCAGGAGCAGGTTGGGTTAGCGGTTTAAAAAACTGGGGCACTACACGCGGCGTTGGCTGACCCGCCCTGGCGTAGAAGCGCACTGTGTGTCCATAGATAGGAAACGGCCCGCGCTCCGGCTGAAAATAGTAGTTGTAGTCGTCCCACGTCCAGCCGGGTCCGTAGGCGTTTACGCAGGGAACGGGGGCGTATACTAGCTTTTCGGGGCGGTGCAGCAGAAAGTTGAAGGCCCGCGCCGAGGGTACGTCGCCGTGCAGCAAGGTAGGGTCGCCGGTGCCCCAGAACAGCAGCGTATCGGGGCGGACGATGTAGTGCAGGCTAGGCAAAGAATCAGGGAGCAGGTGTAGCCCGGCGTACAGACTAAACAACTTCATGGTGCTGGCCGGCGTGAAGTACCGGTCTTCATTCAGCCCAAATACTTGCTGCCCGGTAGCCGCATCGGCCAGGCAGACGCCTACCGTGTGCTGCCGCAGAACCGGAGAGCTTTGAATCAGTTGGGCCAACCACGCCGGATTAGGCAATGGGGGCAGAACGGTAGCCCGCGAAGCCGGTACCTGCGCCGATAATGAAAGGGCGAATACACACAAGATGCCCACCACTAAGGAGCGGCACATAGTAAGGAACACGGGCATGCAGGGAAAGCAACAGGTAAATACTCCCGCAACTTGGCCAAAAGCGCGGGGCTTTTCAACCCTGCCTACTGGTATACCCTACCCCACTAACGCTACCTACGTGGTCCGCATCCTGCTATGAATGACAGAAACAGGCAACCTGAGCCGCCTCAGAGAGTATGTTCTAGTGTCTTCTTCATCTGTTTGCTGTTTTCTATGTCCATCACCAACGAACTACTAAACACCGTGTTGCGCCATGCTGGCCAAGAGGTTTCGCGCAAAGAATTTCTATCTATGGCCGGCCGCGGACTAGCCGTAGGCGTGGCTGCTGGTGCACTGGCTAGCTGTCAAGATAAACCGGGCGCTACGGCCGCGGCGGCCGTACCTACCACGGGTACTCCTGCTTCGCAGGTAGATGCCTCTACTACCTACACGGCCGCCGACGGGCAGAAAGTACCCTCGTCGGAAGCGGTGTCGCCGCCCGCTAAAGTGCCCGCCGACGTAAACAAACCCATTGAGCTGGAAGCGTGGAAATCAGACGTAGACCCCAAGTCGGCCCTAACGCCTACTCCCCTCCCCCCAGACCAACGGGTAGGCTATGCGCTGGTAGGCTTGGGCCACCTTACACTGGAGGAGCTACTGCCCGCGTTTGGCCAGTGTAAAAAGTCAAAGCCAGTGGCGCTGGTAAGCGGCTCGCCCGAAAAGCTTAAGAAAGTAGCCCAGCAGTACGACATCAAGCCCGAAAGCTGCTACAGCTACGCTGACTACGACAAGCTTAAGGACAACCCCGAAGTCAAAGTGATTTACATTGTGTTGCCTAACTCTATGCACGCCGAATACACCATTCGGGGAGCCAAGGCGGGCAAGCACATCTTATGCGAGAAGCCAATGGCAAACTCGGCCAAGGAGTGCGAGCAAATGATTGACGCCTGCAAGAAGGCCAATGTGAAGCTCATGATTGCCTACCGCATACAGTACGAGCCTTACAACCGGGAAGTACGGCAGATGATTCGGGACAACAAGTATGGCAAGGTCAAATACATTCAGGCGCAAAACAGCCAGAGTTCGGCTAACCCCGACCACTGGCGCCACAAAAAGGCCTTGGCGGGCGGGGGCGCCCTGCCCGATATTGGCCTATACTGCCTCAACACCGCCCGCTTCCTTTTAGGTACCGAACCTACCGAAGTATTTGGCTACTCCTACAGCACGCCGGGCAACCCATTATTCAAGGAAATAGAGGAAGTAATGAGTTGGCAAATGCGCTTCCCGGACGGCATCATCGTGGATAACATCACCCATTACAACACCCACGACTCGCGCTTTTACCGCGTGAATGCGGAACGGGGCTGGATTCACCTCAACAATGCCTACGCCTACAAGGGCCAGCAGCTGCAAACCTCCCACGCCGAGGGGCCAGCCAAAATGGAGAATCACATTACCTTGAGCTCGAAAAACCAGTTTGCCGCCGAAATGGACCATTTCTCGGAGTGCGTACTAGCTAATAAGGACCCTCACACGCCTGGTGAAGAAGGCCTCCAGGACCAACGCATCATGGAAGCCATTTACCAATCGGCTCGGGAAGGGCGCCCCGTGAAGCTGGCGCCCGTGCAAGGCACCGACGTATTTCGTGGACCCGAACCGAAGGAAGCATAAGCTACCTCGTCCATTGTATTTTTTGGGAGCACCCGGCCGCTTTTTCGGAAGTTGCCGGGTGCTTCTGGTTTAGAGACGGTTTTTGAAAGTCCGCGCGCGTAGCACAAACTTTCCTGGGCGGCGGTGGATTATTCCCGCTAACTTTGTTTCCCGTTATGCCAGACCGAACCCCCACTTCCACGGCTGCAACGGCCAAGTACATTTTCGTAACCGGAGGGGTGACCTCCTCGCTGGGCAAAGGTATTATCTCGGCCTCCCTGGCCAAGCTACTGCAAGCCCGCGGCTTCCGCGTCACCATCCAGAAGTTCGACCCCTACATCAACATTGACCCCGGCACGCTCAACCCGTATGAGCACGGCGAATGTTATGTAACCGACGATGGGGCCGAAACCGACCTCGACCTAGGTCACTACGAGCGTTTCCTGAACGTGCCAACGTCGCAGGCCAACAACGTTACCACCGGCCGCATCTACGACCACGTGATTACGAAGGAGCGCGAAGGCGCCTACCTCGGCAAGACCGTGCAGGTAGTGCCCCACATCACCGACGAGATTAAGCGGCGCATGCTGTTACTTGGTCAAACTGGTGATTTCGACGTGGTTATAACGGAGATTGGGGGCTCAATTGGCGACATTGAAAGCCTTCCCTTTGTAGAGTCGGTGCGTCAGTTGCGCTGGGAATTGCCCGAAAACAGCTCCTTGGTTATTCACCTTACTCTGCTGCCCTACTTGAAGGCGGCGGGCGAGCTGAAAACCAAGCCCACCCAGCACTCGGTGCGTGACTTGCGCAGCGCTGGCCTCCAGCCCGATATTCTGGTATGCCGCTCCGAGCATCCCATTCCGGCCGATATGCGCCGCAAAATCGCGCTGTTCTGCAACGTCAACATCAACTCCGTTATTGAGAGCTTGGACGCGGACAGCATCTACTCGGTGCCGCTGCTCATGCTGAAAGAGCATTTGGATGAGCGCGTTATTAAAAAGCTAAAGCTGGGCGGGGGTGCTCCCCTACCCGACCTGGAGTCGTGGAAAGATTTCCTGGGCCGCCTGAAGAACCCAACCGAGGAGGTAACTATTGCCTTGGTAGGGAAGTACGTGGAGCTGCCTGATGCCTACAAGTCTATCAACGAGGCATTTGTACACGCCGGCGCTCAGAATGAGTGCAAGGTAACTGTGCGCAGCGTTCAGTCAGACCACATCAACGAGGACAACGTAGCGCAACTGCTCCACGGCGTGGATGGAGTGCTGGTAGCGCCGGGGTTTGGGGAGCGTGGCTTCGAAGGCAAAATATTAGCAGTGAAACACGTGCGTGAAAACGGCATTCCTTTCTTTGGAATTTGCCTGGGCATGCAGGTGGCTGTGGTTGAGTTTGCTCGCAACGTACTGGGCCTTAAGGAAGCTTCCTCTACGGAGATGCACGCCCAAACGCCTTACCCCGTCATTGCCATGATGGAGGAGCAAAAAAATATTACCCAAAAGGGGGGCACCATGCGCCTGGGCGCCTACGATTGTGAGCTGCGCAAGGGCTCCAGAGCAGCTAAGGCGTACGGCCGTAACCACATCAGCGAGCGGCACCGCCACCGCTACGAGTTCAACAACGACTACCTGAAGCAGTACGAGCAAGCCGGCATGATTGCCTCAGGCCTCAACCCCGAAACGGGCTTGGTAGAAGTGGTTGAAATTGCCAACCACCCTTGGTTTGTGGCCGGGCAGTTTCACCCAGAGCTGAAAAGCACGGTGCAAAACCCACACCCGCTGTTTGTCCGCTTCGTGCGTGCTGCCATCCAGAACCGGAAAGGCTAAACGTAGAAGCTTGAAAAAACGCGGTAGCTGCATTGGCAGCACCGCCACATCGTCATGCTGGACTGGTTGCAGCTTGCCCGTGCTAAGCATTGGGTCATCATCCTTCACGCGGGATGCAAAGCTCGACTAGACCAGCATGACGATTTTTATAGTGCCTTTACCGCTGCATACGTCCTGCTTTCAGCGTCCTGAGCGACGCGAATTACAGCTTTCGGCCTGACAAAACGCCGCGCCTGCAAAATATTCGCCTGACAAGTCCGACCTTTGCGGTAGCGTCGCCAGGTTTTTGATTGGCGGGGTCACACCTAGTAGTACTCTTTTGCCCCTCATCCTTACCTGAATGGACAGAAATTCAGCAATCGGCCTGTTTTTGATATCGGCCTTGCTCATCATCTACCTTTTCTTCGCGCCCAAGCCCAAACCGGAACCGGCCGCTGAAAAGCCCAAGACAACTGCCACCACGGCTGCTACTGCTTCCGCCCCGCTCGATTCAGCAGCAGCAACTCAGGCTCTGGGCTCGTTTGGGTCAGCGGCGGTGGGTACGGCCCAAACCACGCAGCTTAAAAACGAGAACATCACCGTCACGTTTTCCTCAAAGGGTGGCCGCGTGGAGGCTGTTCGTCTGAACAACTACAAAACGTTCTCCGGGAAGCCACTCGACCTTTTTACGGCTCAGAGTGCCCAACTCGATACTCGTTTCCGCACGAACGACGGCCGCCAGGTAAAGTTGTCGGACCTCTACTTCCGGGCCGAGCCCCAAGGTACCACTACGCTACGTTACGTAGCAGATGTAGCTGGCGGGCAAATTGAGCAGCTGTACACGCTGGCGGCAGGCAGCTACGAGCTAGCATACAACCTGCGCTTTAACAACCTCTCGGCTTCGGTGACCCAAGAACCACTCACGCTCTCCTTCGTGGACAACGTGCGCCAGACGGAGCAGGACCGCAAGCAGAACCGCAATCATACTCTCATTAACCGCTACCTGGTTTCGGGCGACCACACTGCCCTGGGTGAAGCCTCGGAGAAGCCCGAAGAAGTTAAGGTAGCGGAGCCCTTGAAGTGGATAGCTCACAAGCACGACTTCTTCGTGGCTGGTATTGTAGCTGAAAACCAGTTTCAGTCGGGCCAGCTGAACGCCACGGTAGACCTGGAGGATACTACCTACATCAAAACGCTGAGCTCTACGCTAGCTATTCCGGCTGCTGATGTGCAGCAAGGAAAAGCCAACTTCCGCTTTTACTTTGGTCCTAACTCCTTCAACACGCTGAAGGCTGTAGCACCCGATTTCGACCGGAACGTGTACCTAGGCTGGGGCTTGTTCCGCTGGGTAAACCGCTTTGTGGTGCTGCCCGTGTTCCACTTCCTGGAGCAATACATTAGTTCCTACGGTATCATCATTGCCCTGCTGGTAGTGCTGATTAAGCTGGTGACGTGGCCCCTGACCTACAAAACGTACGAGTCGCAGGCCAAGATGAGAGTACTGAAGCCGGAAATTGATGCCATCAAGGAGAAGTATCCCGACGACCAGTTGAAGCAGCAGCAGGAGACCATGAAGCTGCACAGCACCATGGGCGTATCGGCGCTGAGTGGGTGCGTACCTACGCTGCTCACAATTCCGATTCTGTTCGCCATGTTCCAGTTCTTTCCCAATGCGATTGAGTTGCGCCAGCAGCCTTTCCTGTGGGCCCACGACCTGAGCACGTACGACGACCTGATTAAGCTCCCCTTCTCGGTGCCGTTCCTGGGTAACCACATCAGCCTTTTCACCCTGCTGATGACCCTCTCGACGCTAGCCATGACTTACCAGAGCAACCAGAACAACCCCGCCGCCATGCAGGGTCCTATGAAGTTCTACAGCTACCTGATGCCGCTGGTGTTCTTCTTCGTTTTGAACAGCTTCTCGGCCGGCCTCACTTGGTACTACTTGATTTCGAACCTGGTAACCTTGGCCCAGCAAGCAATTACGCGCCGCTTCGTAGACGACACCAAGCTGCGGGCTAAGCTGGAAGCTAACAAAATCAAGAACAAGGATAAGAAGCCCTCAGGCTTTGCGGCTCGCCTGCAGGATGCCATGAAGGCTGCCCAAGAAAAGGAGAATCAGTCCCGCCAGGGTGGTCGTCCTACGGCGGCTACGGACGATGACTCGTCGGATGACAGTGGCACGGGAGCCTCGGATGTTTCCCCGAAGCGCCCGCGCAAAACGCGTCGTTCGTAGAAGCAGTAGGTCACAAGCTACTGTAACGCTAAACCGCCCCGTCGCTTTGTAAGCGGCGGGGCGGTTTGCATTGGCACCAATTTTGGCTTCACCAGACACACCCTTCCTCTACCTCCTTCCAGTATATGAGCCGCCTATTGTCAGCCGTTGTTGTGCTCGTGAGCCTAGGTATTTTACCCGCTTGCACTACTAGCCACCACGTATCTTCTACCAAGCCAGAACAAGCTACGCTGGAGCAGCCGAAGACCGAAAAAAACGCATCGGCCGAGCAAGTACCCCCCGTTATGGTGTTTGAGCGCACGCCCTGCTACGGTATGTGCCCACACTATACGGCTCGCCTGTACGCCGATGGCCGGGTAGAATACGAAGGTTTCCGCCATGCTCCCGTTGAGGGTAAGCGCACCGCGCAAATTGCGCCCAGCGTGGTGCAAAACTTGCTTCGGCAGGCCGACCTCCTAGGGTTCCAGAAACTTGACAATACGTACTCTAGCGGCGTTACTGACCTACCAACCACGGCGCTTTCCATCCGTTATCCTGATGGAACGACCAAGGCCGTGCGGGCAGAAAGCGGGGCTCCTGTTGAGCTACGAAACTTGTTTGCGACCCTTACCACCGAAATAGAAAAGGCTTTGGGTGTTACGGCTGAACGATAAGTAATACACCTACGTCCCCACGCAAAAGGGCCATTTCAGTAGTTGAAATGGCCCTTTTGCGTGGGTACACTATAGGTAAGTTAGTTCTTCCGTACCCGCTCTAGCACCAGCTGGTTCATAGGGTTTGGTGTGAGGCCTTGCACGTTATTCTGCGTAAGGCGCACTACCTCGTCGTAATAGAGCGGTATAACGGGACTTTCTTCCACAATAATGCGGTCCATCTGCTGATACAGATCGTAACGCTTGGCTACGTCCTGCTCCAGCTTAGCTTGCTCGTAGAGCCGGTCGTAGGCGGCACTTTGGAAATGCGTTTTGTTGGGCCCCGCCGGAGCAAAGTTTTTGCTGTAGAACAGGGCTAAGTAGTTTTCCGCGTCGGGGTAGTCGCCGAGCCAGCTTTTGGTGAAGAAAGCACTGCTGCCATTATCTACCATCTCCTGGTGGGCGGCTGCTTGGTTTACATCAATTTCTACCTGCACGCCCACATCGGCCCAGTTCTTCTGCAAATACTCGCATACCTCCTTGCGCTCAGCTACAGTAGCCAAGCGCAAACGCAAAGGCTTAGCGGCACTGTACCCCGCTTCTTTCAATAGCCGACGGGCTTTCTCCGGCTGGTAGCTGTAGCCCGGCACCAATTGCTGGCTGAAAGACGGTAAGGAAGCCGGCACAAACCCTGACAAGCCCGGCACGCCCACATTGTTGAGGAAGTATGCCAGCAAATCTGGCTTGTTGAGAGCATAGTTCAGGGCCTGGCGTACTCGCTTATCCTGCAACGCCCGGCCCGCCGCGGCATTGTCGCCGCGCAGATGGGCGGGGTCTTGCTGCAGGCCGAGGTATTCTGTATTCAAGTAGGGCACTTTCTGCAGGCGAAACTTCCCCCGAAAATCCTCTCGTACGGTACCATCAGGGTACATAATCAGGTCGCGGGAGCCGGCCCGAATACCACTTAGGAAGTCTAGCTTCCCCTGCATAAACGTCAGGAATTCCGTCTTGCGGTCCTGGATAAAACTGATCTGCACTGCGTCCACGTAAGGTAAGCGCTGGCCTTGGGCATCTTTCTTCCAGTACGCAGGGTTGCGATGGTACACAATGGCATTGCCCTCATCCCATTCTTTGAAAAGAAAAGGTCCTGTTCCAACGGGATGCTCCCGAAAATCCTTGCCATACTTCTGCACAGCTTCGCGCGGCACTACGTACGCATAGGGCATTGTTAGAATACCCAAGAATGGGATAAACGGCTCTTTAAGGTATACCCGCACGGTGCTGTCGTTCGGCGCTACAAAGCACGTATCGTGTGGCTCGCCCTGGCTGTTTTCCAACACCTTACCCCGAAAAATCCACCCGCCAGGGCTAGCCGTAGCTCCATCTAGCAGGCGCCGAAAGCTGTAAACGAAGTCCTGGGCTACCACGCGCCGCCCCTTCCCTCCCGCAAACACTTCCGAGTCGTGAAAGTACACGTCGGGGCGTAGCGTGAAGGTGTAGGTTTTGCCATCGGTAGAAATAGTGTAGCGCCGGGCAATGGCTGGGCCAGGCTTCAGGCTGTCGTCAAGTTCCACTAGGCCGTTGTACAACTGCGTGGCCGCCCAAATATTTGCTTGCTTATTGGTAAAGGCAGGGTCCAGGGAAGTCAGCGCCTCGGGTTGATTGTAGCGAAACACGCGCCGGGCATCAGTGGTTGGGCCGGCATCGGAACAGGCCGTGAGCAGGGGCAGCAACAGGAAAGCGAAACCGGCAGCACAGCGCGAAAACGGAAACATGGGAACGGCGAAACAGTGTATATTTGCAAAGGTATCCCACATCCGGCGTTTGTTGCACCGGCGCAGTCCTACTGCTTTCTTCCTATGAACCTCACCTACTACGGTCACGCCTCCTTTCTGCTCGAAACCGGCGGCATCACCCTTCTTTTCGACCCATTTATTCGTCCGAACCCGCTGGCCAAAGATATTGATGTAGACGCCATTCAGGCCGACTATATCCTGCTGAGCCACGGCCACGGCGACCACGTAGCCGACGTGGAGGAAATTGGCAAGCGTACCGGCGCTGAGCTCGTAGGCATGGTAGAAGTCCTGGGCTGGTTTGGCCAAAAGGGTCTTAAGACCACATACGCCATGAATCTGGGTGGCACCGTTAAACTGCCCTTTGGTACCATAAAAATGGTAGCAGCTGCGCACTCTAGCTCCTTACCCGATGGTTCCTATGGCGGTCTGGCCGCTGGTTTCGTTATCGAAGCAGAAGATAAAACTATCTACTTCGCTGGCGACACGGCCCTGACCTACGACATGAAAATTCTGGCGGAGCGTTACACGCTGGACGCGGCTATCCTACCCATTGGCGACCATTTCACCATGGGTATCGACGACGCGCTTGTAGCGGCCGACTGGGCGGGGGCCAGCCGCATCATTGGCATGCATTACGATACCTTCCCGCCCATTGCCATCGACCAGGAAGAAGCACGCAGCAAAGCGGCAGCGGCTGGCAAAGAGCTGGTACTGCTGAAAATCGGCGAAACCATTACTATATGAGCTACCAGTTGTCAGGTACTACAGCACAAGCTGATTGGTGCCAACTGACAACAGGCAACTGAAAACTCACAACGAACGAAAATGGGTAAAATCATTGCGGTAGCCAACCAGAAGGGCGGAGTCGGCAAAACCACTTCCTCGATTAACCTAGCGGCCTCCCTGGCCGCGCTGGAGTATCGGACCCTGCTCGTGGATGCCGACCCCCAGGCCAACGCTACCTCCGGCGTGGGCTTCGACCCGAAGGATATTCAAACCAGCATTTATGAGTGCATGGTGGATGGCATCAACATTCAGGATATTATCTTGAATACCAACATCCTTCCTCACCTCGACCTCATTCCCTCCCACATCGACCTCGTTGGGGCCGAAGTGGAAATGATCAACTTGCCCAACCGGGAGGAGAAGATGAAGGAGGCCCTGCGCCCCCTCGCCGATCAGTACGACTTTATCATCATCGACTGTTCGCCTTCCCTAGGTCTGATAACGGTTAATGCTCTCACGGCTGCTCACTCGGTTATTGTGCCGGTGCAGTGCGAGTACTTTGCCTTGGAAGGCTTAGGCAAGCTGCTGAACACCATCAAAATCATCCAGAGCCGCCTAAACGAGGAACTAGAGATTGAAGGCATCCTACTGACTATGTACGATGTGCGCTTGCGCCTTTCCAACCAAGTAGTTGAGGAAGTGAAGCTGCACTTCCAGCAGCTAGTTTTCGATACCATCATTCCGCGTAACGTAAAGCTGTCGGAGTCGCCGAGCTTTGGCATTCCAGTCATTTTGCACGATGCCGAAAGCAAAGGCAGCATTAGCTACCTGAACTTGGCCCGCGAAATCGTGGAGAAGAATGTGGAAGCTGCTGGCGAGCCAGAGGCTGCAGAAGACGCAGCCTAGTGCTTAGTACAAAGAACTTAAAAACGGCTGGTGGAGTAATTCGCCAGCCGTTTTTTATTGGGACAGGTTGAATTTCAGCGAAAACTGAACTTCCCACAAAATTTCCCGGCCTTCCCCGCCGTTTGTGTATTTTTGAATCCCGCTTTCGTCTGCCATTGGGCGAGGGCTGATTGCAGGTATGTCAGAGAAGAACGAAGAGAAACCTACGCCGGCAGCGGCTCCCGCGGCGGCCAAGCGCAAAATTGGCGGTCTAGGCCGGGGCCTCAATGCCCTGATTGAAGGCAGCTACGAGAAAAAGAGCGAACGGGTGGGCTTGGTGCCGCATCCAGTAAACTCCGTTGGGTTGATTTCGGTCAATCAGATCGAAGCCAACCCTTACCAGCCGCGCACCCACTTCGACCAACAAGCCCTACAGGACTTGGCGGAAAGTATTAAGGTGCAGGGTATTATTCAGCCCGTGACGTTGCGCCAAACGGGCACGAACACCTATCAGTTGATTTCGGGCGAGCGGCGTTTGCAAGCCTCCAAGCTGGCCGGTCTCGACTCCATTCCTGCTTACATCCGCAAGGCCGATGACCAGCAAATGCTGGAAATGGCACTCATCGAGAACATTCAGCGTGAGAACCTCAATGCCATTGAAATAGCACTGAGCTATCAGCGCCTCGTGAGCGAATGCAACTTGAAGCAGGAAGAGCTAGGCGACCGGGTTGGCAAAAACCGCTCGACGGTAACGAACTACCTCCGCCTGCTCAAGTTGCCGCCCGATATTCAGATTGGCCTGCGCGACAATGTAATCAGCATGGGTCATGCCCGTGCCCTTGTCAACATTGATGACATTGAGCAGCAGCTTGGATTGTTCCGCCGCATTGTGGATGAGGACCTCTCTGTGCGCCGGGTAGAGCAACTGGTGCGCAACGGCGCTGCCGCCCCTACTGAAACTGAAAAGAAATCTTCACAGCCAGCTACGCCCGTAGTACCTGCCGCTGAACTTCGCCGTACTGAGCGCCACTTGACCGAACGGTTTGGCTCGCGTGTGCTAGTGAAGCCAGGCCCCCAAGGCCGGGGAGAAATCAAAATTGCTTTTGACTCGGTAGAGGACATGCAGCGTAT
This sequence comes from Hymenobacter mucosus, assembly GCF_900188255.1. GTDB lineage: Bacteria > Bacteroidota > Bacteroidia > Cytophagales > Hymenobacteraceae > Hymenobacter > Hymenobacter mucosus. The sequence continues at coordinate 97,612 of NZ_FZNS01000002.1, forward strand.
TCTGCACATTCTACAACCTGCTTAACCGCCCGTTTATGTCTGGGGTCCAACGCGTACTAGTTCTTCTGTGCTTGCTGGCGGTACTACCACTGGCCCAGTTAGCCCAGGCGCAAACTGTTGTAACGGCTGGCCCCGACTCCACGCAAGTGCGTCAGACCGCCGTAGCCGACTCCTCACGACGCACAGAAAAGCTGCTTGGCTTTCGGGTTACCCGTCCGCAAAAGGCAGCGTTCTTAGCCCTGGCTATTCCGGGGGCGGGGCAAATCTATAACCACCGCTACTGGAAACTGCCACTCGTGTACGGCGCTTTGGGTGGGGTAGGCTACGGGCTATTTCACTACCAGAGCCGGTACAAAGAATACGTGAAGGGCAAACAGGAATACCGCACGGTTTACGGGCCCGGGCAAGACCCCTACGTGGAGGGCACCCCACTAAGTAAACTTTCTGGCGCAAATGTCTCTCAGGAGATTCGGTCAGAAAATATTGAACGGGGTATCGTGTTCTACCGGCGTTACCGGGATACGTTTATTGCCTACACTGCTTTAGCCTACGGTATAACTATTCTGGATGCTCTCGTAGATGCTCACTTGCGCGACTTTGATATCAGTGAGGATTTGAGTTTGCGCCTCGATCCGGCGGCGCTACCCTCACGTACTGCTGTTCCCGGAGCAGGCCTTGCCGTCAGCCTTTACTGGAAATAACTTGGCACACTGAGTCTCTTGTAGCAGGCAGGACGTCTCTTGCCAACAACAACCCATCGGAGTAGCAGACTCCGAGTTCCTACCTGCTCTTTCTTCAACACCTCCTACTCTTACCTGAATGAAGCTGCTGCTGATTGGCTACGGCAAAATGGGCCGGGCCATCGAGGCCCAGGCCGTGGCGCGTGGTCACCAGATTGCCGGCATCGTGGACCCCTCCCGGCCCGATGTACGCATCTCCAATTTTACTCCTGCTACCGTCGACGCTGCAATTGAGTTTACGCACCCTGATGCGGCCTATCAAAACGTGCAAGCCTGCTTACGCCAGGGTTTGCCAGTAGTATGTGGCTCCACGGGTTGGCTCCACCACTTTGCTGAGGCGCAGGCATTAAGCCAGCAGACAGGCACTCCGCTATTTTACGCCTCTAATTATAGCGTAGGAGTGAACCTGTTTTTCCACTTCAATGAATATATCGCCGCCAAAATGCATCAGTTCGGCGGCTACGATGTACGAGTACGGGAGATTCATCATACCCAGAAGGTAGACCAGCCCAGCGGCACCGCCATCACCACTGCCGAAGGAATTTTACGTTACTTCCCTAATAAAACCACTTGGCGCAACGAGGCCACGCAAGCACCCGAAGAACTAGCTATTCTTTCTGAGCGCGAGGGTGCTGTGGTTGGCACGCACATCGTCACCTACTCCTCAGCGGCCGATGATATTGAGCTAAAGCACGAAGCACACACCCGCGACGGATTTGTGCAGGGCGCATTGCTTGCTGCCGAATGGCTCCCCGGCCGCCAGGGGGTATTCGGTATGAAAGACCTGTTGGGACTGTAGCACAGCCCCTTCTGTGATGCCCGCAGTGAAAGCACACTTGCCTTATAGGCACAGTATCCACTGTAGGCATTCCGGAAATCATGAACTAAATACTTCGCTGCTTTCCATCGCATTATTTCGGATATTCCGGCGTTGAAGCTGAAAGAGGCCGGCGTGTGCCGGCTGTCTGTTTTTCTGGCCCTGACTGTTATGGCTGTACAATCACAATCCTGGGAGAAATACCTCGAAAAGAATAAGCCGGCCCCGGCTCCCGACTCGAACTCCCCTGTGCCGAAAAAGCGCAAGAGTGCCTTCCGCGAGTGGGGCGACGCCATTCTGTTCGCTGTAGTGGCTGCAACCCTTATTCGCTGGGCTACTTTCGAAGCGTATACCATTCCAACGCCTTCGATGGAGCACTCTCTATTGGTAGGCGACTATTTGTTTGTGAGCAAGCTGCACTACGGTCCTCGCACCCCACAAACTCCGCTTCAGGTACCGCTTACGCACCAAACCATTTGGGGCACTAATATCAAGAGCTACTCCGAACTTATTCAGCTACCGAGCTACCGGCTACCTGGCTTCTCGTTGGTGAAAAACAACGATGTAGTTGTGTTCAATGTGCCTACTGAGAAGCAGCATCCTGCCGACTTGCGCATGAACTACATCAAGCGCTGCATTGCCATTCCCGGCGATGTACTGAAGATTGTAGAAGGGCAGGTGTACATTAACGATAAGCCGGCCAAGAACTATCCAGAGATGCAAAGCAGCTACTTCATTCGGGTAGCCCAGCCGAATGATGATCTGCTGGATGCTTTCAAGAAGTTTGGCGTCGTCAACTACGATGATCAGGAGAATGGTCAGCCATTTTACTACGGCGGCGGCTATAGTGTGCACATGACCCGCGCGGCCTACAACTTCTTCAAGCAGCAGCCCTACGTGCAGGAAATTGTAGACCTGCGCATGAAGCCAGGCCTGACGGATGCTGTATTCCCCAATAACCCCGACCTGCCTACTACCACCGCCGCAGTAGCTGACCCACCCTTTCCAGGCTGGAACCGGGACAATTACGGTCCGTTGCAGATCCCACAAAAGGGCCAGATGGTGCAGTTGGACGCCAAGAATGTACGCACCTACCAGAAGATCATTCAGCTATACGAGCACAATGAAGGCATTACTGTTGCGGAAGATGGCACCATCTCGCAGAATGGCAAGCCTTTAACTAGCTATACCTTCAAACAAAACTACTATTTCATGATGGGCGACAATCGGCACAATTCCGAGGACTCGCGCTACTGGGGCTTCGTACCGGAAGACCACATCGTAGGTAAGGCCGTACTGATTTGGCTGTCCGTAGATCCGCATGCTTCGTTCCTCAATAAGATTCGTTGGAACCGCCTGTTCAACCTAGTAGATTAACCTCCTGGGGAGTCAGTTCCGAGCAGAAGAAACTCTATATTTTCTACTGTTCCGCTTAATAGATAAACCAAAAGAGCTTGCCCGTGGGCAAGCTCTTTTGGTTTGGTGTGCCAGTACCAGAGTATTGCCTCTACCATTGGATAGGCGCCACACCATGCTTTTCCAGATAGGTGTTCGTCTGGCTAAACGGGCGGGAGCCGAAGAAGCCCCTATCGGCAGCGTAGGGAGACGGATGGGCCGCTTTAAGCACCAGGTGTTTTGTTGCGTCAATGATTTCCCCCTTTTTCTGGGCGTAGGCACCCCACAGGATAAACACAACGTGCTCTTTTTCCTGGGAAATTTTCTGAATCACAGCATCCGTAAACTGCTCCCACCCTTTTTTCTGGTGACTACCCGGGTCACTAGCTCGCACCGTAAGGGTGGCATTGAGTAGGAGTACCCCCTGCTGAGCCCACCGATCAAGGTTGCCATTGGGAGCAGGCGGGGTGCTGGGCAAGTCGCTTTGCAGTTCCTTAAAGATGTTTTGCAAGGAAGGAGGCGTACGTACCCCCTCGGCTACGGAAAAGCTCAAGCCATGGGCTTGCCCCTTACCATGGTAAGGGTCTTGCCCCAAGATGACAACCTTCACGTTGTCGAAGGTACAGGCATCGAAAGCATGAAAAATTTGTGGGCCAGGAGGATACACCGTTGTGGTAGCATATTCTCCCTTAACAAATGCTATCAGGTGTTGGAAATACGGTTTTTCAAACTCATCTTGAAGTACCTTGCGCCAGCTTTCTTCTATCTTTACAGACATAGGGAGAGTATTATTTTTTGGTTTGGGGAGACCTTGGGTGCTCCGGCTGCGTAGATAAACCAAATTCCGCATAAGGGCTGTTAGCTTTCTCCCACCCCGGATTTCAGGAGCCATGAATACGACCACAACACAGGGTGTAACCGTCAGCGTGACCACCAATTACCTGCCCGATTATTCGAGCCCAGGTCAGGAACACTACGTGTTTGCCTACAAAATTGATATTCGCAACGACAGCGAGTTCACTGTAAAGCTGCTCCGCCGCCACTGGTACATCTACGATGCCAACGGCATGGTACGGGAAGTGGAAGGCGAAGGTGTAGTAGGCCAGCAACCTATTTTAGAGCCTGGTGAATCGCATCAGTACGTTTCCGGCTGCAACCTGAAGTCGGGGCTAGGCAAAATGCGCGGTACCTACCAAATGGAACGCCTAATGGACGGTAGCGAATTTGCAGTTGAGATTCCCGAGTTTACGCTTGTGGTGCCCTACCGCTTAAACTAATTTGCGCAGCCGCAAGGCTGAATGGTACACCGGCGGGCTGTTCAACTAGCGGGTTGAACGGCCCGCCGTTTTTCTTTCCTTTAGCTGGCGAGCATCCATTGTTCATTCATAACTCCCCTCCTTTTGCTCTTTCAGGTCCTCAGCTATTTCCGTTTCCTACTTCGCTCCGGCAATGCCCATGGGCTACACTCTCCCTATGTATTCGGGCTCTACACTCACCTCATCAATCATACAGGCCACTTTGCGGCGTACGATGCCGTAGAGACACGCCGAGGCGAGCTACTCATTGACCCTACTGCCATAACGGTGCGCGACTTCGGTGCGGGCTCTCGCACAGGCGCAGGCCGTACGCGCCGGCTCCAAGATATTGTACGTACGGCGGCTAAGCCTCCCAAACTCGGGCAGCTACTATTCCGGTTGGTGAATCATTTGCAGCCGCAGACGGTCGTGGAACTGGGCACTTCGCTGGGGATTACAACTGCATACTTAGCCAAGGCTTCTTCCCGCGCTCATGTCATTACGTTTGAGGGCTGCCCGCAGACAGCAGAAGTGGCCAGAGAAACCTTTACTCGCCTGAACTTACCGAACGTGGAACTGGTAGAAGGCAACCTAGATGATACGTTGGCTCCTACCCTAGCTATCCTCTCAATGCCGGTAGATTTTGCTTTCTTCGATGGCAACCACCGTTATGAGCCGACCATGCGCTACTTCGAGTTGCTTAACCAGCATCGGACGGAGCACACCGTATTTGTGCTGGATGACATCCACTGGTCGGCAGAAATGGAAAAAGCCTGGGCAGCAGTCAAGCAGCATCCTGACGTAGTATTGACTATTGACCTGTTCTATATTGGCCTAGTGTTTTTCCGCTCTAGTCAACCAAAACAGCATTTCACCCTGCGTTTTGATCATGCAGTTGATAAGCTGCTAGAACGTACGCGGCGGCTTTCTGCCTAGCCAGAAGCTGATCCGTAAACAATTATACTAATATAAGTAGCAAACAAACTACTCTGATACTAGTATATTTGGCACACGTACGGTTGTCACCCCGCCAACACGGCTGCCTAAAAACAGCGAAGCCCGTGTTACGAGCACGGGCTTCAGGATAAGAAGGGTGTTTAGGCCACCCTCAAATCCAGTGTTATGAGACAGGGTCGTACAAATCTGGATGGACTTCGATTCGAATGTTCCATTCAGGTGACCACTACCTTCATTGTGAGGTTAGTGGCCGCTTTAGGCGGAATAGGCGGTTTATACCTGCTATTCACTCCCTAGCGGTAACGGTAGCAGGGCGCACATGTGTCCTGCTACTTTCGTTTCAACGAGACAAATATAGTGGATGTTTTGGCAAACCCTTGTCCCTGAATGGAGGCTGCCGGCAAAGACAAAGTACTAATTTTTACTTACCGCACCGCTTCCCGAACGCGGGTAAGTTTAATCAGTAGCTCCTCCAACCGATCCAGCGCTAACATATTGGCTCCGTCTGATTTAGCTGTAGCTGGTGTAGGGTGCGTTTCAATGAATAACCCATCGGCACCAACAGCAATGGCAGCTTTCGCAATCGTCTCAATGAGTTGAGGCTTGCCTCCCGTAACGCCGCTGCTCTGGTTAGGCTGCTGCAAGGAATGCGTTACGTCCATTACTACGGGTACCCCAAACTCGCGCATCACGGGCAGGTTGCGGAAATCCACTACCAAATCGGAATAGCCAAAAGAATTACCTCGGTCGGTGAGGATAACGTTTTCGTTGCCAGACTGACGCACTTTGTCTACCGCAAACTGCATCGACTCCCCGGATAGGAATTGGCCTTTCTTCACGTTTACTACTTTGCCGGTTTTGGCAGCGGCAATAAGCAAATCCGTTTGTCGGCACAGAAACGCCGGAATTTGAAGCACGTCCACGTACTCGGCGGCTAGGGCTGCTTCCTCCGACTCGTGAATGTCGGTGACAGTGGGCACACCAACCTCGCGGCCTACTTTCTGCAGGATACGCAGTGCTTTCTCGTCGCCAATGCCGGTGTAAGAATCGAGGCGGGAACGGTTGGCTTTGCGGTAGGAACCCTTAAAGATGTAAGGAATTTGAAGTTTGTCGGTGAGTTGGCGCACTTGTTCAGCAATGCGCAAAGCCATGTCTTCCCCTTCGATAACACACGGACCGGCCATCAGGAAAAACTGACCTGAGTTGGTATTGCGAAAGTGGGGCAGAACGTTAGCGAGGGCTTCAATCATGGTATAAAAAGATGCAGCACATGGGGTAAGTGTGCTTTGTGAGGCAAAATGAACAGCAGTATCTAGCATTTGGGGCTAGCGCCGTATGCAAATCTAGAGTTTCGCTCACTTCTTACGCAGGCAAATAAATAACTCCCGCCCACTACGGGGAGGAAGTGAGTTAGTAGCCGTTTCAAAATGAACGAAGTCGAAGTAGGGAGCAAAGTACTCATGGTATTCCTCCCGGGAGCCGCCAAAAGGTGGGCCAGGCTGACTGAATGTGGTATCAAACAGCACGCCCATAAGTGTACCGCCCGGTCGGAGCAATTGGGCAGCTTGGCGGGCGTAGGCGGGCCGCAACTTCGGCTTGAGAGCACAAAAGAAAGTTTGTTCGACCAATAGGTCATAGGGCGTATCTGGAGCTAGCGCGAAAAAGTCCTGCTGTAGCAAGTGCTCTTCGGGGAAGCTAGGCGCTCGTCGGTGTAGGTCGGCCAAGGGAGCAGCTGCCACATCGACCACAACTACATGAGGCCAGCCTTGAGTATGCAGATACTCAGCTTCATACGCTCGTCCGGCTCCTGGAATAAGAATCCGACGAGCATCGGGCGGCCCTAGTTGCACGAAATAATCTAGCAGTGGGGGCGTTATCGCACCAGTATCCCAGGCGGTCTGGCTGGCGGCGTAGCGCTGTTCCCAGTAGGCAGCGTTCAGGGAAGAATCCGGGAGCATATGACAGCAGGATTGTACCTTCGGACTTGCCTGGGTACAGAACTCCATTATTTTTGCCCTAAAGGTACTACCTCTGCCCGGACTGCCTGGGCCCCACTAAAACCCCGCCTTACATGGAACAAGACCACAGCCCCGAACCAAAGAACAACAACCGCGTCCTGCTGATTGTAGCGCTGATTCTGGTCCTGCTGGGCATCAATGGCCTGTTGTTTTACATGAATCAGCAGAAGTCGAAGCAGAATGAAGAGCTCCAGGCTGACGTGCTCACTAAGGACACTAAGCTCGAAGAGCAGATTAAGCAATACGAGGCCCTGAAGGCCGATTTTGAGCGCCAGAGCCAAGAAGTTCAGGGCATGGGCCTGGCCAACGACTCACTGGAAGCGCGCATTGCCCAGATCAATGCCGACTTGCTAAAACTACGCTCTTTTAAGGCCGGTAGCTTCAGCATTGCTGAGCAACGCCGCTTTAAGCAGCGCGCTTCCAACTTCGAGAACCAGCTCAAGAAAAAGGACGAAGAAATTGCGCAGCTAAAAGCCGACAACGAAGCCCTTTACACGGAGACTACTACCCTGAAAGAGCGTCAAAACAAGCTGACGGACACCATTTCGACAGTAGTTCGCTCCAACCAAGAGTTGACTGAGAAAGTCAACATTGCTTCTCGTTTGCAAGCCGAAAATATTCGAGTAGGCGTAGTGAACAGCCGCAACAAAGAGAAAGACGACGACGACAACGAATTCAAAGCCAAGCGCGTCGAGAAAATCAAGGTTACCTTCAACCTAGCTCGCAACGACGTAGCCCCGAAGGAAACCAAGCAAATTATGATGCGCCTGATCGAGCCCGACGGCGCAGCTCTCTACAACCTGAGCACGGGCGGCGGCACGTTCACCATCGACGGTGCAGAGGCCTTCTATACGGCTAAGCAAGACATCGTGTACGACAACACCCGCCAGCCAGTACAGTTCCTGTACGCTAAAGGAGCTGCTTACAAGACGGGCCTGCACACCGTAGAACTGTACTCGGGCGGAGTGATGATTGGCAAAACCACCTTTACTCTGAAATAGTAAGCGTAAGGCACTTAGCCCAGCTTTTTCAGCACCGCATACAACAACGGCTTGCCAGATGGCAAGCCGTTGTTGTATGCGGTGCTGAACGTGGTTCTTAAAGTTTCGATTCGTACTCGTCTAGCTTTTTAAGGGTGTCTTTGATATTCTCGGTGAAGAGAACTACCACTGAACCAGGCTTAGCTGTCGTCAGAACGTGGTCAATGGCGTCCATCTCGTTTTCGATGTAGGTGATGGGTAGTTCCGGAGCATCAAGCCGCAACCCATGGGTCATGATTTCCTTTAACTCTTCCGCGGTTTTACCGCGCAGGTCCCGGTCTTGACGTAATACCACCTCGTCGAAGATGCGACCTGCTACCCGCGAGAAGCCTAATGTATCCTCATCGCGCCGGTCGCCCAGGCCCGAGACTACGCCGACTTTGTGCGTAGCTTCAGTAGCATTAAGGAACTCCGCAAACTTCTCGATGCCGTGGGTATTGTGCGCATAATCCACGATTACCTCGAACGTCGGAAACTTATAGACGTTCATTCGGCCCGGAGTTTTGGTAGCCGATGGCACAAAAGTCCGGAGTGCTTGCTTAATGTCGTCTTTGTCAAACCCGTAGCAGTAGCAAGCCAGAGCTGCGGCCAAGGAGTTTTCGATATTGAAAGTAGCCCGGCCGCCAAACGTAATAGGAAACTCCGACGCCCGATCAATCCGAAGCTTATAGCTGTTTTTGTAGATAGTGATGTACCCTTCTTCGTAGACGGCAGCTAGCCCACCCTGTTCGGCATGTTCCCGAATCCGGGGGCTGTGCTCGTCCATGCTGAATAGCGCAACTCGGCACTCCAGCTTTTCTCGCATGGCGTACACGAGGTCGTCATCGGCATTGAGAACTGCCCAGCCATTCTTGCGCACTGTACGTGGCAACACGCCCTTTACAGCGGCCATTTCCTCTACCGTATAGATGTCGCGCATGCCGAGGTGGTCGGCCGCCACGTTGGTTACTACGGCCACATCGCAGGTGTGAAATCCTAGGCCGGAGCGCAACATACCTCCCCGAGCCGTTTCAAGGACTGCGAAGTTCACCGTAGGATCTTTGAGCACAAATTCGGCACTCTGGCCGCCGGTGCAGTCTCCACTTTGGAGCTGTACCCCTTGGATGTAGATGCCACTCGTGGTAGTATGCCCTACCTTGTAGCCTTTCGATGCCACGATATGCGACAACAACTGCGTGGTCGTCGTTTTACCGTTGGTGCCGGTGACGGCGAAGATGGGAATGCGGGCAGTGCTGCCCTGAGGAAACAGCATGTCTACTACCGGCGCGGCTACATTGCGAGGCAAACCATCGGTAGGCGAGATGTGCATGCGGAAACCGGGCGCTGCGTTTACCTCGATTACGGCACCGCGGGTTTCATTCAGAGGGATGGCAATGTCCGAGGTTAGCACGTCGATGCCACAAATGTCCAGTCCCACAATGCCGGATACACGCTCGGCTAGCAGCAAATTGTAGGGATGCACTAGGTCTGTCACGTCGGTGGCAGTACCGCCCGTGCTGATATTGGCCGTGCTCTTCAGGTATAACGTCTGGCCTTCCGGTAGCACCGACTCTAACGTCAGTTCTTGGTTACGAAGAATATCAAGCGTGTGCTGATCGGCTTTAATGCTGGTCAGTACTTTCTCGTGCCCTACCCCACGGCGCGGGTCGGTATTCACTTCGTCTATCAACTCCTGAATGGTACGCTTCCCATCACCTTTCACGGCAGCAGGGGTCCGTTTTGCGGCGGCAATCAGCTTACCGTTGACCACCAGCAGTCGGTAATCATCGCCCTGGATGTACTGCTCCACAATCACGGCGCGCGAGTATACCTGCGCGGCCTTGAGGCCCTCGACGGCATCCTCCCAGTTCATGATGCGGATGGTAGCGCCTTTACCGTGGTTGCCATCCAATGGCTTCGTCACGATAGGGAAGCCCAAGTCTTCTACCGCATCCCGTAGGCCCGCCTCCGAATAAACAGTGGTACCATATGGCACGGGAACTCCCGCGTCCTTGAGCATTGCCTTGGTGCGGTTCTTATTGCCAGCTACCTCTACTCCTGCATGCGAGGTGTAACTAGTTGTGGTAGCCCAAATGCGCTTCTGATTTACTCCGTAGCCCAGTTGAATGATGCTGCTATTCTTCAGCTGGATGTACGGGATGTTGCGCGAAGCCGCCTCCGATACAATGCTCCACGTACTCGGGCCGAAAAACTCTTCCTCCCGAATCTCGTGCAGTTCGTCGATAATGGGCTTGAGCTGAATCTCACGCCCGTGACACAAGTCGTCTACCAATTGCACGGCAGCCTCCGCAGCGGCTCGACCGGCCCGCTCTTCCTGGTAACTAAACACCACAAACTCTACCCCATCCTGATGTGCAGGGTATGACTTGCCCCAATACACGGGCATTCCTGCCGTACGCTGCAAGGCTAAGGCTACGTGCTGAATTACATGGCCTAGTGGTTCGCCGTCGGCCAACTGTTCTCGCGTAAGCGGCGGGTGCTTGTGAATTGTCTTGCTGTTTTCAGCCGGTGGGGTTTGTTCTAGTTCAGGGAGTAGCTCCGGTAATTGCGCGGCCAAGCTTGGCATTGCGTTCGACCATGTGTCGGCCAAGTCTTGCAAGTCTACTTTCAGGACAATCAACTTGTGATGCCGAACAGACCAGTAGCTGGGGCCGCGCATGGTGCGGAGGTCAATAATCTTCATAAACGCAGGGAGGAAAGAGTAGAAACGTGAGTGCTTGTACGCGGAATCGAAATCTAGGGATTATGCTATTGGAAACCCATAGCGCACTTTTATACTCGCCAAACTGCTACCGGTTCCTACAGGGAAGCAATTAAATCAGGAGCTGTTGTGCTAGCTGAAGAACCGTGCTCCTAAACGCAAAAACCCCAGTCGGGGCTAGTCGACCGGGGCACATTGCGTACTCAGAAAACAGGAACACAAGGCAATGGGCATTGCCTTAACCATCACTCAAAGGTAAACAAATATCCGGTAGCCTTGCTGCTTATTCACCGATGGCAGTGGGCTCCTAGCAAAACAAAACCTCCACCGAAAGACGCACTTTCAATGGAGGTTTACAAGAGGTGACGAGCGGATTCGAACCGCTGTAGGAGGTTTTGCAGACCTCTACCTAGCCACTCGGTCACGTCACCGGGCTTTGAGGATGCAAACTTACACCGAAATCTATCTTATGCCAAGACACCACGCACTTTTTCCGTTGCATTCGCGGTAAGTGCTTGGCAGAGTGCAAGAAAATATGTGTCACCGAGTTACTATAGCACTTCCGCGGTTACTTATTTTGCTTCCTGCCAACAAAAAAGGCCCTGGTTTACACCAGGACCTTCTTCGTTAGAAGAACTAGGAAGCTTAGGCTTTCTCTTCGTCTTTCTGGTCAGCGTCGTCGTTAGACAGAGCGTGCTTCACGGTGTCTACTACGTCGCCAGCTACTTCCGAAACTTTGTCGAAAGCGGCCGAGGCAGCGCCGGTTACGGCAGCCAGGATACCACCTTCAGCGGCAGTTTCGTCAGCAGGAGCGGCCTTGCCAGCTAGCTTCTGCTCGCCAGCCTGACGCTCGTTACCCATCATCTTGTCGCGCAGAGCCGACAGAGCGTCCAGGTCACCGAGGGTCGACTTCTCAGCAGTTTGCGGCTTTTTCAAGTCGCTCAGCTTGCCTTCGCCCTGAGGAGCAGCGGCACCAGTCGTAGGCTTCTTCTTAGCGAACTTCGACGTACGGCTGTCGTCTTCCGCCTGCTGGTTGTAAGCAGCCGTGTGCGACAGTACAATACGACGGTCGTCCTTCGAGAATTCTACTACGCGGAAGTCGAGCGTTTCGCCGTTTTCAGCGTTGCTGCCGTCTTCCTTCACCAGCGACTTCGGATATGCGAAGCCTTCGATGCCGTATGGCAGTTCGAGAACTGCGCCACGGTCGTTTTTCTCCGTGATGGTAGCCTTGTGCACCGAGCCAGGAGTGAACACCGTCTGGAACGTATCCCAGGGGTTTTCTTCCAGCTGCTTGTGGCCCAGGGCCAGACGACGGTTAGCAACGTCGAGTTCCAGAACTACTACGTCCAGACGGTCGCCCACCTTCACTACTTCCGAAGGATGCTTGATCTTCTTGGTCCACGACAGGTCCGATACGTGCACGAGGCCATCTACACCTTCTTCCAGTTCTACGAACAGGCCGAAGTTGGTTAGGTTGCGCACCAGACCGTTGTGGTTGGTACCTACAGCGTACTTCGTAGCGAAGTCGCCGCGAGTCCATGGGTCTTCGGTCAGCTGCTTAATACCCAGGCTCATCTTACGGTCTTCGCGGTCGAGGGTCAGGATCTGAGCCTCTACTACGTCACCTTGCTTGATGAAGTCCTGTGGGTTACGCAGGTGCTGGCTCCACGACATTTCTGAAACGTGGATCAGGCCTTCTACACCAGGGATGATTTCCATGAACGCGCCGTAATCGGCAACGTTTACGATGCGACCTTTCACTTTCGAGCCTACGCCCATGTCGGCAGGCAGCGAATCCCATGGGTGGGGAGTCAGCTGCTTCAGGCCGAGGCTGATACGCTTCTTGGCTTCGTCGAAGTCCAGAACTACGATGTTCAGCTTCTGATCGAGCTGCAGTACTTCGCTCGGGTGAGCGATGCGGCCCCACGAGATGTCGGTGATGTGCAGCAGACCGTCTACGCCACCGAGGTCGATGAACACACCGAAGTTGGTCATGTTCTTGATAACGCCCTCGAGGATCTGGCCTTTCTCCAGGTTGTTGAGGATGGCTTCGCGCTGCTTCTCGAGGTCTTTCTCGATGAGCACTTTGTGCGAAACTACCACGTTGTCGAAAGCGGCGTTGATTTTCACCACTTTCACTTCCATACGACGGCCAACATAAATGTCGAAGTCACGGATGGGCTTCACGTCAATTTGCGAGCCGGGCAGGAAGGCTTCTACGCCGTCCAGATCCATGATCAAACCACCTTTGGTACGGCGCTTTACCACGCCTTCCAGAACGGTGTCGTTCTCCAGAGCGTCGTAAATAGCTTTCCAAGCCTGCTTGATCTTCGCCTTCTTACGCGACAGGATCAGCTGACCATTCTGGTCTTCCTGGTCCTCAATGAATACCTCCACCTCGTCGCCAACTTTCAGCTCGGGTAGGTCGCGGAATTCGGAGAGGGGCACCAAACCATCAGACTTGAAGCCGATGTTCAGGATTACGTCGCGGTCAGTGATGCCCACAACGGTGCCTTTGATTACTTCTTCCTCCTGAACAGTGGTCAGCGTGTCGCTGTACATCTGCTCCATTTCAGCGCGCTGCTCAGCGGTGTAGTTACCACCGAAAGCATTTGCTGAAACGTTGTCCCAGTCGAAGTTGTCTACTACTTCTGCCATGATATTAGCAATGGCCCTCGTGTACACGTCCGGCGCAGGGCCCGCCTCCGGAACGCGTTTTTACTTGATACACAGAGCGAAACCTCTGGCCCACCACCCTGGCGGGGCGGCAAAGATACGGAGTTTGGAGCAGAGTAAATACTCCTGTTTGTCTCTATATCATTCAGCTAGCTAGTATTGTCACGACTTCCTCCGCAACAGAACTATTTCGTTAGGATAAGCAGGGTGGAACTTAAGGGTACAACTATCCCCTCTAGAAAATCCTAGAGGAGGATTTGGAACCGTAACTCGGTAATTCAGGCCTGTAAGGCTACAGACTACATGGGCATTACTGCTATTGCTATCTGTGACATAGCCTGTTACTTGACGACCACTTTTGATTGTGTGGCTACGCTATACCTCTTTGCAAAATTCTTACCCTGCGAAAAACAGAATCACTGTCGTAACTACTACTCCACCCTTATGCTTATTTAAGCAAGCTAGACTCTTATCTAAGCCTTTCCTGCTTTTTGACTTACTCATAATTTATGACCAATCTATTCGCTATTGGTCATACTGATTTTTGGCAAAAAGAAAGCCTTACATCTCTGTAAGGCTTTCTTTTCTAATTTAGCTAATAAGGATGATTATGCCCGGCCCAGCTCGCGTAGGTGGGCTACGTGCGAAGCTACGGCATAGCGCATCTTGGGGTATTCGTTGTATTCCACGCCGAACTCCTCACACATCTGACGGATGATTTTATTCAGGGCTGGGTAGTGTACGTGAGAAATGTTAGGGAACAAGTGGTGCTCCACTTGAAAATTGAGGCCACCTACCAACCAACTGATGAGTTTACTATCGGTAGCAAAGTTGGCAGTCGTCTTGATCTGGTGGATAGCCCATTCATCTTCAATCTTGCGAGTGGTTTCGTGAGGCACTACAAAGCTAGTATGCTCTACTGTGTGCGCTAGCTGGAACACGATGCTCAGCGTGAAGCCAGCTACTGCCATAAACACGAGGAACCCAACCAACCAGCTGACAAAGCCTACTATGTAAATTGGTAGTGCCACAAACAAACCAAGGTGGAGCGCCTTGAAACCCCAGAATACACCTTGATCAGACGCTGTCATTTTCTTGATGGGCATCTCCCCAATCTTTCCGCGGAAGTACTTCTGGTAGTCCATGTAGAAAATCCAGGCGATGAAGAGCAACGCATAGAAGAACCAGAAGTACAGGTGCTGGAAGCGGTGCAGCTTGCGCCGAGGCTGGTCGGGGCTGAGACGCAGCCAAGGCTGAGCGTCCAAGTCATCATCCACACCTTCCACGTTGGTGTACATGTGGTGGATGAGGTTATGCTTCATGTTCCACATAAAGGAGTTGCCGCCCATCACATTCAGCGTGAAAGCCGCAAACTGATTGATCCACTTAGATTTACTAAAGGATCCGTGGGCACCATCGTGCATGACGTTGAAGCCAATAGCTGCGCCAATGAAGCCTAGTAAGGCGCACTCTGCTACTCCCAGCCAGGCTGAGGGAGTCCAGAACACAAGGTGGAGGTACACAGCCACGAAAGCCGCGGTGAGCAGACAAGCTTTAAAGAGCAAGCTCTTGCCGCCAGTTGTCGACTTGCCGGCTTCCTGAAAGTAGGCGTTGGTGCGGCGCTTTAACTCCTGATGAAAGGAGCGCGAAGCCGCGAATTTGGGTGCTAGCATAAAGGGTGGTGATAGGAAAAACCGCGGTAAAGGTACCGCTTCTTGCGCCGTGGCCCATTTTCTTGGCTTGAAAGAGCGGGATTTTGCACGCTTCCCTGTGTCCCTACCAAGCTAATCCGTTCAGCAAAGGTTTCATTTGCGCACCACCTCTCCTCCCCCTACTGGTACACTTGGCTGAAGCAGAGGCCTTAGCGCAGTAAAAGGCACGAATATTCGGATTTCGCCTTGGGCGTAGGAAGCTATTTCATAGGGCCCATACACAAACACAGCACCCCCACTGGTCAGGTACACATTGTGGGTGACAGGTAAGGAGTTGGTAAACAACGCTTGAGACAACGGCTCGGCAGCAGTAAGACCTAGAGCTGGGCGAGCGTATTTCCCAAGCACCTTTTCGAGTTGAAGCTCTGAATCTGGCCGGAAGATATCAACAAAGCGCAGGGCACGGCCGGTGCGGGTGTCGTAGCTACACACCGACGTGGCGTAATTGCCGTGAGCACCACCCGAGTAGCTATAGTTGAAGAATCCTACACTTAACAGATTATCGGCATTCCACAGAACGTAGGTGCTCGTTTCTGCTTCATAGTTGAGGGTAGCAGCAGGCCGGTAGCTGGCAGTGTCAGCTTCTGCTGCTGCCAGCAAGGGGGTAACGTCCTCCTGGTAGTCTTTGAAAAAGGAGGATCGTTGTTGCTCCCATAGGGCCGCCAGGGCTGGCGCTGGCTTCTCGTCGGTAGTGTCGCCGCGCAGTCCGCGTACTACCGCAGCCGTGAGCTGTGGTGTAGCGGGGCCGCTCGTTGGGAGCAGAGCCAGCAGCCGGATACGACCAAAAAGGGAATCCTGGGGATGGGCTGGCCGCGCAGCAACTGAATCAACAAACGAATGAGCAACCAGGGAAACACTGGCCGGTGGCTGCACAAGCCGCAACACCAACGGTTGATTGCCTAAGGTGCCTACCAAGTTGTTGCCTTGACGACGCAGAAGCCACCGAGGACCCACAGAGCCCTCCCCTACCTTACCTGGACTTGTATGATGCAGTAAAAGGCTATCGGGAGTACTAGCACTTTGATTGCCCATCACTTCCCAGGGCTGCCCATCTGCGCCGGCATAAAAGCCTGCTAATCGGGCGGTGTATTCGCCGGGTTTGTTGGGAAAGCGCTGTAGGTGTAGGGTTACGCTATCGGTAGTGCCGGGCAACAGCGTGCGGTACTGGCGATACCACGCGCCAGCATTCGAGGTAGAGGCTTCCGAAGTAGCCTTTTTGGGAGCAACCGTAGATGTAGTAGCGGCTGGCTTGTCGGTACCGGAGTTGCAGGCGGCTAGTAGCAGGATTAAGCTGCCCAGCAGAGGGCCTTGCAGGGATGTAAGGGTGGAGCGGAGGTAACTCATCAGGCCAAAAGTAAGAGGTTTCTTCACCGCTGCTGGGCAACGTACAACATATTGGCATTAGCTCATCTGTGCACACCTGTCCGCGTAGAATATCACTGCTTTTAAGCACTACTGGATTTCCCTACTCACCTCCTCATACAACCTCATCATGAGCTATATCAAAGCAGGTACCGATGTTAACGGCAACGACGTAAAGCTGCACTATATTGACCAAGGCCAAGGTAGCCCCATCGTTCTTATCCACGGCTGGCCCGCTACCTATGAAATGTGGGAGTACCAACTTGCTGAACTCCCTAAACATGGCCATCGGGTTATTGCATACACTCGGCGTGGCTTCGGTAATTCGTCCAAAACTTGGGAGGGCAACGATTACGACACGCTTGCTGACGACTTAAACGCGGTGCTGGAAACGCTAGACCTGCAAGATGTAACGCTGGTAGGCTTTTCTATGGGTGGCGGCGAGGTAGCACGTTATATGAGCCGCTACAACGGAGCCCGCGTAAGCAAGGTAGCTTTCGTATCAGCCGTGACGCCTTTCCTGCTCAAAACCGACGACAACCCCGACGGTGCCGATAAATCAGTGTTCGATGATATGGTAGATGGCATCCGGAAAGACCGGTTTGACTTCCTCCAGTCATTTGGCAAGAAGTTCTTCGGGGTGGGCGTAATCAGCCACCCTGTCAGCCAGGCCACGCTAGATTGGATGCAGTCTATCTGCCAATTGGCCTCGCCCCGCGCCACGGAACAGTGCGTGTACGCCTTCGCCGCTACCGACTTCCGCCAGGACCTAGCAACCCTCAAAGTACCTACGCTAGTTATTCATGGTAGCAGCGACGATACCGTACCCGCCAAAGTGAGCGGCGAGCGGATGACGCAATATGTATCGCACGCTCAGTTTGTAGAATACAGCGGTGCACCCCACGGGTTGTTCGTAACGGAAAAAGAGCGCCTCAACCGCGACATTCTGGCCTTTGCAGCTGGCGGCACTGTAGAAGGAACCGCCGACCGTTACTAGCGCAGTATGCTTCCGCATGCCCTATAGAAAAGGCCCCGCGTACGATACGCGGGGCCTTTTTTGTGCCATGAATACGCACAAAAAAACCGGTTTGCCCGAGGGCAACCGGTTTTAGTGTAGGTATGCGTGCCAGTTTTCGTCGAGAGTGCCAGCGCTTAGCTTCAAGAAACCCGAAAGCGTAGGCTTTTTAGGTTGTTGGCGAATGGTAAGGCCAGCTTCTTGCGGGGTGCGGTGCCCTTTGGCGTGGTTGCACCGGGAGCAAGCGGTAAGTAAGTTACTCCAACTGGAGTCGCCTCCCCTGCTCCTGGGCAGCACGTGGTCGAGCGTTAAGTTTTTCGTCGAACCACAGTACTGGCACTCAAAATGGTCACGCTTCATGATGTTATGCCGGCTTAGGGCGATGCCTTTATAAGGCACGCGCACATAGCGCTGCAACCGGATGATGCTAGGCTTTGGAAAAGCCTTGCTCACACTGCGCAACACGCCATCCGACTTGGCAATCAGTTCGGCTTTCTCTAAAAACAGCAGCACAAAAGCTTTCTGCACGCTACACAGGGTAATAGCGGTGTAGTCGCCGTTCAACACAAGCACTTTTTGGTCCATACACGCTAAGAAAAAGGAATCTGGTCTGCCAGAAAGCTAGATGATTCTTAGCGTATTAACAACAGGCGTCGCGTTTAGATTCAGTTAGAATGCAAGACGTATAGGGCTGAACTTGGTGCTGCTAGCAGCGCCCGGTCAGCCTCCTGCTGGTGGACTGGTTCTAATCGACGAGAATGCGCTTAATAAGACGCAATTTATGGCTGTACTTCTGCTGGTTACGGTTGAAGATGCCGTTGTGGTCGAGGGGGTCAATGCGTACTTCCCCACTAGCATGCAGGATTTGTTGCTCTTCCAGCATGAGCCCCACATGCACAATACGCCCTTCGGCATTATCGAAGAAAGCCAAGTCGCCGGGGCGCGTTTGGCCTACGAAGTGCACAACCTGCCCAAGCTGGATTTGCTGGTGAGCATCGCGCGGAAGCTGCACGCCAATGAGCCCGTACAGCTGCTGCATCAGCCCCGAGCAGTCGATACCGAACAATGTTTTGCCGCCCCACAAGTACGGCGCCTTAAGGAAGGTAAGAGCCATTTTCTGCAGTAAGCGCAGGCGCTGGTCTACGGGGCCATGGGGCCCGTGTCCGTTGGCGGGATTTGTGGCGGCTCCATTGTAAAATAGCTGCCGCTCGCCCAGGCGCAGGGTCATGCCATCAAAGAATGGTAGGCGCGCGCCCAAGCTCACGGGCAGGCGTGTCTTCTCGTCGCTTACCATTTGCACTACGTCCAACGTACGCGGATGATCCTGCGCGAGCCACGCCTGCAAGTACTCGGCCGATACCGGCGTATGCTGCTTGAAGTCTATCCAGCCCACGTACTGATCGGCCGCGCCCCGTACCTGGTACCAGTTTCCTTGAACGAGTAGGATAGAATAACAGTCGCCGAAAAGTAACTGGGTAACAATTTCGGCCTTGTCGGAAGGCTCGGCGCGTACCGGCACTACGCTCAGGGCGCAGATTCCGTGTTCCAAAACAATGGGAAGGTGAAATGGTGACATGAGGAGCCATTGCTCGTCATGGGCAAACGAAAGGCTTTCCTCGCGCTTGCTCTCGTTATACTTGCACGAAGCTCCCGCTTAAAATGCAACTAGCCAAATATCTACCTAAAAACTCCTTTCGCAGGTAGGGCTAGTAGTCCCGGGCACGGTCCATCTCCCGCTTCTGATCTTTGGCCTTCAGGTCGTCGCGCTTGTCGAACAGCTTCTTGCCCTTGGCTAGGGCAATTTCCAGCTTGGCAAATCCCCGGTCGTTGACGAACATACGGATGGGAATAATAGTGAGGCCCTGCTCTTGGTTTTTGTTAGCCAGCTGTTTCAACTCCCGCTTAGTGAGTAGCAGCTTGCGGGCCCGGGTAGGCTCGTGGTTGTTGTATGTACCCTCGGTGTACTTGGCAATGGTTAGGTTGTGCACCCACAAGCTACCATCGGGGTGGAAGGAGCAAAAGCCGTCTTGGATCTGCACGCTGCCATCCCGAATGCTCTTAATTTCGGTGCCTTGTAGCATTATGCCCGCATCGTACTTTACAATGAACGCATATTCGTGACTAGCGCGACGGTTTAGAATATTGACGCGCTTGGGCGTATCGTCTTTTTGTTTGGCCATGGGAAAGAGCCGCGGTGAGAGCGGCGTAAGCAAGATTCGCAAATGCGAGGGGCAAGGTTGCGAAATCTACCTAAGTAAAGAAGGTAAGATGAAGCTATGCTAGCTTCAGGCGAGGGTCGGAGCTAACGAGCTGATCGGCAAAATCACCGGCCTGGTACTGAAACTCGGCGGTTTTGGCCACCATGCCCGCGTTGTCGGTGCAGTATTGGAAAGCGGGAATAAATACCGCCCAGCCTTGCACTACAGCCTCATCTTGCAACGCTTGGCGCAGACCACTATTGGCGGCTACTCCCCCGGCCAACGCTACTTGGGTAAGGCCTTGGTCGGCGGCAGCGCGGCGTAACTGACGCAAAAGTGTTTGGATAATGGTGTGCTGAATGCTGGCGCACAGGTCGGCCACGTTTTCCTGCACAAAGTTGGCGTTTTGGGCCGTTTCCTTCTTCAAGAAGTAGAGCACCGCCGTTTTCAGGCCACTGAAGCTAAAATCATAGCCGGGCATAGCTCCTACCGGAAATGGGAAGCGTGTAGGGTTACCCTGCCGAGCCAACGCATCGAGGTGGGGGCCACCGGGGTAGGGCAAGCCGAGCAGTTTGGCCGTTTTATCGAAGGCCTCACCGGCCGCGTCGTCAATGGTTTGGCCAATGATTTCCATATTCAAGGCGCTACGCACTACCACTAGCTGGGTATGGCCGCCGCTTACCGTCAGGCACAGGAAGGGAAATACGGGCCGGGGCTCTTCCACGAAATGAGCCAGAATATGGGCCCGCATATGGTTGACGGCAATCAGTGGCTTGCCCAAGGCGAGGGCCAACGTTTTGGCGAACATACCGCCTACCAGTAGGGAGCCCAGCAACCCCGGCCCCTGTGTGAAAGCCACCGCATCAAGTTGCTGTTTTGTGATGCCAGCTTTTTGCAGGGCGGCTTCTACCACCGGAATAAGATGCTGCTGGTGGGCGCGGGAAGCCAACTCAGGCACTACGCCCCCATATTGTTCGTGCACCTGCTGGGTTGCCACCACGTTGGAGCGGATTTCGCCCCCCATCAGCACAGCAGCCGAGGTGTCGTCGCAGGAAGATTCGATGGCCAGAATGGTAGGATGCATATGTTCAGTGAACCTAGTGAAGGAGCATCTGCGCTACTTCTCTAAAAAGGAAAAGATAACTGCGTGCCATTTCTTAGGCCTTCCTGGCGCGAGGAGAGCCGGTATTTATGGCTTGTTTTGACTGTAAAGGTCGGAGCAAAACACCAGATTGCCGACTACAGCGTTTTCTAGCTAACCCAAACGCCATCCTAAACGTTTTCGCGGGGCAGATGCGTAGGCAACGGTCGGGGTCAACCCTGTATCTTTGTTGCGACTCGCTCCTGGCTTCTCTCCCTCTTCCTGCCCGTGCCCCGGTTCCTATCCGTCATTCTTAAGGTTTTGTTTGCCCTGCTGGTGGTAGTGGTGCTGGCCGTGGCGGGAATTCTACTGGCCTTGCGGGTGCCAAGCGTGCAAACCTCGGTTGCGCAGCGGGCCGCCAGCATCCTCACCGAAAAGCTAGGACAGAAGGTTATTGTGAACCGGGTAGATATCCGTCCGTTTTCGCGGGTGCTACTGGAAGGCGTGCGAGTGCTAGACCGCCGCGGCAATGAGCTGTTCAATATTGGCCGGGCCGATGCCGACATCCGGCTGTTCTCCGTGTTTGACCCGTCCCACCTCCACGTGGGCAAGCTCACCCTGGAAGAGCCTCGCTTTGACTTGGTAACGTACAAGGATCAGCCCGACTCTACCTCCCTAGACCAGTTTATTAGGGCTGTGAAGCGCCTGATTGGCCCTTCCGACACAACCAAAGTCAGCAAGCCCTTCGACTTCAAAATTGAAGCTATTGCGCTGCGCAATGGCCGTTTCGTGTTGGAACGCCAGAATGTGCCGCGCATTCCGGAGTATGGGCGTACCATGGACTACGCCCACATGTACCTGGACAGCATCTATGCCGACGCTGACCAGCTATGGATTAAGGGCGACACGATTCACGCTAACATCAGCGGGCTGCGCACCGTGGATACCCCATCGGGCACGCGCCTGCGCGAACTGACCTCGAATATGACCTATTCGGGCAAGTTCTGGGAATTTGATAAGCTGATGCTACGCGTGCAGAACAGCCAGCTTAGCAACTACATTCGCTTCGAGTACGACCACTTCCTGAACTTCACCGACTTCAACGACTCGGTAAAGGTAATTGCCCGCCTCCAGCCCAGCCGGGTAAACTCCGACGACATTGCCAAGTTTGCGCCGCAGCCATTCATGCGCGACTTGAAAGAAACCGTTCTGATTTCGGGTGATGCCAAGGGGTACGTACGCAACTTCACTACCCGCAACCTAGATATTCAGTACGGCCGTGCTACCCGGGTGAGAGGCAACATCAACGTAGAAGGTCTTCCCAATATTAAGGAGAGCTTTGTGGAGATGCGCCTGCAGCCGTCAGTAGTAGATGGGCGCGATATTCGGCGCTACATTCCAGCTTCGGGGTGGCCCTACGTGCAACGCCTAGGTACGGTGAAGCTCCAAGGCCAGTTCCTGGGCTTCTACAACGACTTTGTAGCCAACGGCTCGTTCCAAACCGCGCTGGGCTCGGTGGTATCCGACGTGAACCTGAAGTTCAAGAACGACCCGCGCTACTCCAGCTACGAAGGCCAGGTGCGCACTACGGGCTTTCAGTTGGGACGCTTGCTGGGCGATGAGCGCACCGTGCGCGATGTGACCATGAACGGCAAGGTAGAAGGGGTAGGGTTTGACTTGCGCACGGCCCGCCTAACGGCCAATGCCACCGTGCAAAGCATTTGGCTGAACGGCTACCGCTACCGCAACATCACCACAAACGGGCGTTTTAGCCGGGAGTCTTTCACGGGTAAAATTGCTGCCAACGACCCAAGCTTACAGTTTGATGCGGACGGCACCATTGACGTAAACAAAGCGCGCCAAGCCTTCGATTTGCGCGCCCGTATTCGCCGGGCCGACTTGCGGGCCTTAGGACTCACCAAGCAGAGCGTAGTAGTTGCCACCACCGCCGACGTGAAGTTTCAGGGCTTGACTCTGGATGCCTTACTAGGGTATGCCCGCCTGCGCAACTCTCGGGTGAGCTACGCGGGCCGGGCCGTTCCCGTAGATACACTAGACATCATCAGCCGCTACCAAGCCGGGCAACGCCAAGTGTCCGTGCGCTCGGAAGTGCTGAATTTAGGGCTAGTGGGCAACTTTACGCCCAGCACGGTTATTCAGGACGTGACCACGCTTATCGAGGAGTATCGCCTCAACTTCCGTAGCAACGATGCTGCCATTGCCGCCTACTACCGGCGCAAGCGCCAGCGTACCCTTCCCGACTATCAGATTGCCCTGAACCTGTACCTGAAGCAGCCTAACCCCGTGCTGCACTTGTTCCTGCCGCAGCTCACGATATCGGACTCTACGCGCATTGATGGCTCTTTCCGAAATGGGCAGACTTCCATTTTTCAGCTTGGGGGTCACGTAAACGCCCTGCGCTACGATAGCGTGCAGGTAGTAAACAGCGACTTTGAACTTAACACCTCAAAGCTTCCCTACCAGCCCGAAGTCTTGGCCCAGGCCAGCGTAACCTCGGAGCGCCAGCGGGTACCAGGATTAGGGGCTACCGAGAAATTTTACGTGGAAGGCGTGTGGGACCAGGAGAAAATCAACTTCTCAACTTCATTGGCCCAAACGGGTACTACCAACCGCGCCCAGATCAACGGGGCCCTGGCCTTCCTCGAAAATGCCGTAAAAATCACCTTCCGCCAGTCTGGGGTGAATGTGCTGGGCAAGGACTGGACAATAGCGCCCAATAACTCTCTCCTAATTTCGGGGGGCGGCAAAGAGTTCGACTTCCAAAACGTTACGCTCAGCAACGGCAACCAAAGCATCAGCGCCCAGGGCTTCATTTCCCAGGATGATAACAAGCCCCTCGCCCTCACGGTGAAAGACTTTGAGCTTACCACTCTGAGCAGCCTAACGGGCGGGCAGAAGTTTGCGGGCCGAGTAAACGCGCTGGGTACCATTAGCGGGGTGTATGGTCAGCTGGTAGTTAACTCAACCCTACGCGTGGATTCGTTGCAGATGGACAACGTGCTCATTGGCAACGTGCAAGGCCGCGGCGATTGGGACAATACGGCCCGCCGCGTGGCTGTGAACCTCGACGTGGAGCGCGACAAGCAGCGGGTGGTAGCCGTAACGGGTACGTACACGCCGGGAGCCGAAACCCAACAACTAAACCTGATGGGCGTTCTTGACCAAGCGCCCGTTAAGCTGGCCGAGCCTTTTCTCAGCACCCTATTCCGCGACTTGGGGGGTACGGCAGTGGGCACCCTACGCCTCACGGGCAAGCTAAATGCGCCGGTGCTTACTGGCAACATTGACGTAACTGATGGGCAGCTGACCTTTATCTACCTCGGCACTACCTATACGTTCTCAGACCGAATTCGCTTCTTGGAGGATCGAATCGCGCTGCAAAACATCACCGTGCGTGACCCGCAAGGAAATAGTGGGGTGGTGAACGGCAGTATCTTCGAGCAGGGCTTTCAGGACATGCGGTTGGAGCTGAACGCGGCCTTCCGTAAGCTGCAAGTGCTCAACACCACCCGCAAAGACAACGAGCTATACTTTGGTCAGGCCTACGCCACCGGCACGGCCGTCGTGCGAGGCCCCGCCGACAACCTATTTGTGAACGTGACAGCGCGCAGCGAGGCAGGCACCCGAATTTCCTTGCCCTTTGATAATGCCGCTAAAGCTGAACAGGCCAAGTACATCAAGTTTGTGAACCGGAACCTGCCCGACACAGCCCGCGCCCGCCAGGCAGTAGAAGTAGCCGGTACCACCGACCTGTCGGGCATCCGCCTGAACATGAATCTGGACATCACGCCCGATGCTTACTTAGAGCTTCTCTTGGATGAAAGCACGGGTGATATCATCCGCGGGACGGCCACCGGACAGCTACGCCTGAACATTGATACCCGCGGCGACTTCAACATGTATGGGCAGGTAGAGATTGTGCGAGGAGCGTACAACTTTACGCTGCAAGGCTTGGTGAACAAGGAATTTGTGGTACGGCCCGGCGGCACGATTGCCTGGAATGGCGACCCACTAGCCGGCGAAATGAACGTAACGGCAACGTATACCCAGCGCACTTCCTTGGCCCCCATTCTGGCTACGAACACGGCGGTGGTACCCGTAACGGCGGTAATGAACCTGACGGGCCCCATCCTGCAGCCCATTATTCGTTTGAACCTGGAGTTCAATGATATTCCGTCGTCCTTGGAGGGCGATTTGGCTCCGTTCCTTTCTTCTCTGCGAAACGACGAGCAGGAGTTAAACCGCCAGGTATTCAGCCTAGTGGTATTTCGCCAGCTGACTCCAATAGGGTCTCTAGCCGTGACACGTTTGCAGGGTGAAAACAATGCGCTGGGCAACAGCCTTGGGCAGATTATTTCAACCCAGCTAGGCTTGCTCACGTCGCAGATTGACCCGAACCTGGAAATTAGCTTTAACCTGAACGGACTCACAGCCGAGGACTTGCAAGCCCTGCAATTGCGCCTTAGCTACTCATTTATGAATGGGCGCTTGCGCATTACCCGCGAAGGAAGCTTCGGTTCTACCTCGGCTAATGGTTCCAACCCCCAGCTCGCCAGTACGCAAACTTCCCTCATTGGCGACCTGAGCTTAGAATACTACCTGCGCCCCGATGGTAAGTTCCGGGCCAAGCTACGCTACGAAACCACCCCGCGCGACCTTACCGCTCTGGGCCAAGCCACTAACCAAGCACGGGCTGGTATTTCGGTGGTGCACACCGAGCAGTTTGATTCGTTCCGGGAGCTATTTGCCCGGCGCCGCCTCCGCCGCCGCGACCAGAACGCCCGCAAGGCCCGGGAATTGCAAATAGACGACGACCCCCGCACCAGTATGTAACTAGCGTGCGGTCGGCCCGGCAAGCTACCTGCCCCGTGCGCCTACCCACGCTATATATCACCCATTACCCCGCACCTAATGCAAACCCGACCGACCCGCAAGAAGAAACTAGGCAGCTACCCCCACACCATGGTAGTGTTTAGCATTACGCTGGCGCTGCTGGTAATTGGGTTGTTTGGGATGCTACTGATCCACGCCCAGAAGCTTTCAACGCTGGTAAAGGAAAACCTGGAAATGCAGGTATACCTAGACCGCAACTTGCCAGAAACGCAGCTTCTGCGCCTACAGCAGGACTTTTCGCGCAAGCCCTACATTGCCTACAAGGACCAGCAGCCGCAAGTGCGCTTTCTATCTAAGGAAGAGGGGGCCAAGCAGCTCATTGATCAGACGGGCGAAGACTTCCAGCAGTTTCTGGGCGACAACCCATTACGCGACGCCTACCTGCTTAAAATCAATGCCGACTACGGCGACGCTAAGAACCTGAGCCGCATTCGGGAAGAGTTGCGGCAGGAGCCGGGAGTATTTGAAGTAGAGTACGTGGAAAGCCTTATTACGTCCGTCAATAAGAACCTGCGCAATGTGAGCTTAGTACTGCTAGGCTTTGCGGTGGTGCTCACCTTCGTGGTAGTAGTTCTAATCAACAATACCATCAAGCTAGCTTTGTTTTCGCAACGCTTCCTGATCCGGTCTATGCAGTTGGTGGGGGCTACTCAGTCGTTTATTCAGTGGCCTTTTTTGCGGCGGGCCGTGTGGCAAGGTTTGGTCAGCGGCCTATTGGCTGGGTTGCTGTTGCTGGCTTTGCTGCAATACGCCTACCTGCAGCTAGAAGAGCTACGCTTGTTCCGCGATGAGCGCCTTATTGGGGCCTTGGTAGTGGCGCTGGTTATCCTGGGCATGGGCATTGGTTTCCTTAGTTCCTGGCGAGCAGTGCGCAAGTATTCGGGGATGTCGCTGGACGAGTTGTATTAATGAAATACCGGGTTGGTTGAATTTGCGTCAACCCTTGTTCGGAACCTTCCTACCTTTGCGCTATGGAACAGAACACCACTCCTCGCTTCGCCTTCGGGCCCCGCAACTACCGGCTTATGTTTATTGGGCTAGCGGTGTTAGCGGCTGGCTTCATCACCATGACGCTGGACAAAGAGGATTACGGCGAAGGATTTTTGGGCATCACCTTGGGCCCTATACTGCTAGCTATTGGCTTTCTAATTGAATTTTGGGCCATCATGGCTAAATCAACGGCGGCTCCTATTGCCCGCGACGTGGCTACGACAAGCACCGTTCCGTCGCAACCGGTGCCACCCGTTGCTACGCCCGCCGCTCCGCAAGCGCCTACTTACAAGCGCTAATCTGCCGCCTCTACCCACTCCACGCAGCACGTCATGCTGCGCTTGCTATAGCAGCTTCTGCCTGGCTAATCAATGAATTAGCAGTCACCAGAGCGGCTACCTAGCAAGCGCAGCATGACGTTCTACTGTATCGGTAGCTTTCTAATCAAGTCTACGTCTTACACGCCCCCTCAAGCTCCTCCTTATGTCGTATTGGCACGCGCTGCTACTCGCTATTGTTGAAGGCCTCACCGAGTTTCTCCCCGTTTCTAGCACGGGCCACATGATTATCGTGGCCAACTTGCTCGGTATTGGTCAGTTTGCCTTCACCGATACCTTCATCACGTCCATTCAGTTTGGTGCTATTCTGGCGGTAGTGGTTTTGTACTGGCGGCGTTTTCTGCAGAGCTTCGATTTCTATCTTAAGCTAGCGGCAGCCTTTATTCCCTTCGGCCTTCTGGGCTTCGTACTCAAGGACTACATTGAGGAACTCCTGAAAAGTGTAACGGTAGTAGCTGCTTCGCTGGTGGTAGGCGGTATTGTGCTGTTGTTCATCGACCGGTGGTTTTCGGGTGCCCGCAAGGAAGTGACTACCCCAAGCTTCCCGCAGGCCATCAAGATTGGCTTGTTTCAGTGCTTGGCCCTCGTTCCGGGCGTATCCCGCTCGGCGGCTACCATTGTGGGCGGACTATCCCAGGGTTTCGACCGGCGCTCGGCCGCCGATTTTTCCTTTCTGCTGGCGGTACCCACCATGTTTGTTATCACGGCCTACCAACTGTATAAGACCTACAAAGTAGCCGCGCCCGGTGCCGAGGACATTAAGCTGCTGCTGTTTGGCAACGTGGTAGCCTTTATTGTGGCGCTGTTGGCCGTGAAGTCTTTCGTAGATTTTGTGTCACGTTATGGCTTTCGTGCGTTTGGGCTCTACCGTATTGTGGTAGGCATTGTTATTCTGGTAATGATTGCGCTGGGCATTCCGCTCCAGATTATTTAACCTTCTGTATGAGCGACGCACAACAACCGGCCGCTACTCCTCGCTTCAATTTTGAAGAAGGGGAAGTGTTACTTCTCAACAAGCCTCTGACCTGGACTTCCTTTGACGCAGTGCGCAAGGTGAAGAATACGCTGCGCATCAAGAAAATTGGGCACGCCGGCACCCTCGACCCCTTGGCCACTGGCTTGCTGATTTTGTGCACAGGCAAGAAAACCAAGCAGATTGATCAGATTCAGGCCCAGGAGAAGGAATACACGGGCACCTTCCGCCTAGGTCAAACTACTCCAAGCTTCGACCTAGAAACGCCCGTGGATAGCGAGCTGCCCTACCAGCACCTTTCAGAGGCTGACCTGCTTGCGGCGCTTCCCCAGTTCATGGGCCTCATTGAGCAAACGCCCCCGCTATTTTCGGCGGTAAAGGTGAACGGCGAGCGAGCGTACGAAGTAGCACGACGCGGCGACGCGGCCGAAATTAAGAGCAAACAAGTCACCATTACCACGTTTGAGCTTACGCGCGTTGCCCTGCCCGAAGTAGACTTTCGGGTGGTGTGTTCTAAGGGCACCTATATCCGGAGCCTTGCTCGCGACTTTGGCGCCGCTCTTGGGGTAGGGGCGCACCTGACCAAGCTAGTGCGCACGCGCATTGGCGAGTACAAGCTCACAGACTCCCTAACCATTGATGACATTCAGGCTTTGCGGCCGCCCCGCCCGGAAGGTGAAACAGACCGTCCGCCGCGCCCGCGGCGGGAACGGCAGCCCGAGCGCCGCGCCGGCTTGGAGTACTACCACGCTAGCACTACTGCCCCCGGCGCAGAAGGCGCCGCCCCAGAGCCAGCTTCGTGAGGCACCCAAACGATTGGCTGCCCTATCCTATTGATTTTAGAAGTACGTATAAGGCACGGAGCACCGCTTCGTGCCTTTTTTGCGGTTTGTACTGCATCTTTGTCCCAGCTTCATTTTTACCACCTCATCTTCACACCTGATGCACGTTTTTCGGGACCCCGCGCAGTTTCCGCACTTGGGCAATGCCGTTGTTACGACGGGCACTTTTGATGGGGTGCACCTAGGACACCAGCAGATTTTGCGCCGCCTCTGCGAGGCAGCCAGGCAGAGCGGAGGTCCCAGCGTAGTTATCACCTACTGGCCTCACCCCCGCCTAGTGCTGGCCCCCCCGCTTTCTCACCCCGAGCCCCTAGACCTTCACTTGCTCAATACCCTGGATGAGCGAATTGAGAAGCTAGCCGAGTTT
This sequence comes from Hymenobacter mucosus, assembly GCF_900188255.1. Lineage (GTDB taxonomy): Bacteria > Bacteroidota > Bacteroidia > Cytophagales > Hymenobacteraceae > Hymenobacter > Hymenobacter mucosus. Next base: position 127,043 of record NZ_FZNS01000002.1, read on the forward strand.
GGCGTAGATTACCTGCTTATCGTACCCTTTACCCGGGAGCTAGCCAGCTGGACATCGGAAGAATACATCCAAACTATTCTGCTGCGTACGGTGGGCACCAGGACCCTCGTTATCGGCTACGACCACCGCTTTGGCAAAAACCGCGAGGGTGGCTTCGATTACCTCAGCCAACACTCCGGCCGCTACGGTATGCAAGTGGAAGAAATTCCGCGGGAGGATGTAGATGCCGTAGGTGTAAGCAGTACCCGCATCCGTAAGGCCCTGGAAGCTGGCGACGTAGCCACCGCCAACCGCCATTTGGGCTACAGCTACCCGCTGACGGGCACGGTAGTGAAAGGCCGCCAACTAGGTCGTACCATTGGCTGGCCTACGGCCAACATTCAATGTGCGGAAGCGCTGAAGCTGATTCCTGCCCGGGGAGTGTATGCCGTAATGGCTACCACAGCGGCCGGCACTCACCATGCAGCCATGCTTAACATTGGCGTGCGCCCTACCGTAGGTGGCAACTTGGCCCAAACTGTAGAAGCGCACCTGCTCGACTTTGATGGCGACCTGTACGACCAGCTGCTCACGGTGCAGTTTGTGGCCCGCCTACGCGACGAGCAGAAGTTTGAGGGCCTGGATGCTCTGAAGGCTCAGCTTTTTCAGGACGCCGAAGATGCCCGCCGACACTTGCTAGGCGGCTAGGCCCCGGCAACGGTCTTCGTCGTTGGCGGCGCTTCTCCAGGCCTCGTACTTTTTGCTTCATGGTAGCTTCCATACTGCGCATACGCTTCCTGGTGCTTGCTTTGCTGATGGGGGCAGGAAGCTACCAGGCCCACGGACAAGGAACCCTGAGCGGCATCGTGCGCGACTCCCTCACGCGGGAACCGCTGGAGCTAGCCAGTATCTTTCTGGCCAGCACCACCTACGGCGCCAGCACCAACGACAAGGGCCAGTTCAGTGTTCGGAATGTACCGGCTGGGCAGTACGACCTCATTATTTCCTACCTGGGCTATTCGCTCTACAAGCGCACCATCACGGTGGGCAACGGCCCGCAAACGCTGGATTTGCAGCTAAAACCTTCAACTCAGCACCTCCAAGAGGTAGTCGTGCGGCCCGGCTCAAACCGCCCCGGCGACTACGAAAAGTTTGCCGAAACCTTCTTGGGCCGCACTGTTTTCTCGCGCCAGTGCCGAATTCGCAACCCCAAGGCCGTGTACGTGCAGTACAACGCGGACAGGAATGAGCTAACGGCCAGCAGCCCTACGTTCCTGCAAGTCGACAACGCAGCGCTGGGCTACCGCATCAAGTACTACAGTCTGGAGTTTACGCTCAATTTTCGGGAGCAGTACATGTCGTTCTACGGATGGCCGGTATTCCAGGAAATGAAGCCCCGCAACGAACGACAGCGCCAGCAGTGGCTGCAGAACCGGCAGCGGGCCTACCGGGGTTCCTTGCCTCATTTTCTGCGGAGCGTGTACCTGAACCAGGTAGCCGCCGAGGGTTTTCTGGTTCAAAAGATGCGCGTCGTTCCCAACCCCCGCTTTCCCCGGGCCGACAGCCTGGCGAAAGCCCTACGCCAGGCGCGGCACAACCAGCCTTTCTCCCCCGCCGACCAGGACTCCATAGCTCGTTGGACGAAAGTCCCGCGGGCCTTTTCGCTACTATACACGGCCCCACGCCCCATCGACAGCCTGCGAGAAACGGACTCTGGTAGGGTATGGCTTCGGTTCCGTGATTATGTACAGATAACGTATCGGCATGAGGCCCCCGACCCCAACTATCAGCCCGTGCGGCCTGTAGGTGCTCCTTCTCTGCCCGCACCTACCCAGCAGGTTTCTACCCTAATGCTGCACCCACTGCGGGCTGAGGTACAAGCCAACGGGCAATTGCTAGAACCACTGGCCGTTTTCACGGACGGGTACTGGGGGTTCGAGAAAATGGGTGAATTTTTACCCACTGATTATCTTCCGCCCACTTCGGCGGCACCTGTTCGCTAACCATCCTTTTCCCACCCACCTTCTTTCCATGATTAACAAAGTAGTAGCCGATGCTCCCACGGCCCTTCACGGCCTCTGCGACGGCATGACCCTAATGCTCGGTGGCTTCGGCCTATGCGGCATTCCCGAAAACGCCATTCAAGAAATCTTGCGCCTCAAGGTGAAAAACCTCACTTGCATCAGCAACAACGCGGGCGTTGACGACTTCGGGATTGGCCGCCTACTACAGGCCCGACAAGTCCGCAAGATGATTTCCAGCTACGTGGGCGAAAACGCCGAGTTCGAGCGGCAGTTACTGTCGGGCGAGTTGGAAGTAGAGTTGATTCCGCAGGGCACCCTGGCGGAGCGGGTGCGGGCAGGTGGTGCGGGCATTCCAGCATTTTACACGCCCGCCGGCTACGGCACAGAAGTGGGCGAAGGCAAAGAAAGCCGGGAGTTTAATGGCAAGATGTACCTGCTGGAAACTGCTCTGCACGCCGACTTTGCCTTTGTGAAAGCCTGGAAGGGCGATACGGCGGGCAACCTGGTGTACAAGGGTACGGCTCGCAACTTTAACCCCATGATGGCCACGGCAGGCAAAATTACGGTGGCGGAGGTAGAAGAACTGGTTCCCGCCGGCGAGCTAGACCCAAACCATATCCACACACCGGGCATCTTTGTGCAGCGCATCTTTCAGGGCCAGCACTACGAAAAGCGTATTGAACAACGCACGGTGCGGCAGGGGTAGGCAGCCTCTCAATTCAGTTCCTTTTTACCTGCCTCTTTTATGAAACAGACAACCCTCGCACTTCTTTTCTTGTTCGGTGGCGTTGGCGCTTCGGCGCAAACGGTAGCCCCCGCCAAGCCTCGCTCCAGCGCCGCTACTACGCTGAAAGCAGCTCCGGCTTCACTGCCAGCCATTGATGCCTTACTACGGGAGTACACGGCCGACAACCGCGTGCCCGGCGCTATAGCTCTCATTGCCCACGACGGAAAGATCGTGTACCGCAAGGCTTTTGGGGTGGATGATGAGGCAACTCAAAAACCCTTGCGGGAGGACGCCATTCTGCGCATTGCCTCCCAAACAAAGGCTATAACGAGCGTGGGCGTAATGATGCTTTATGAGCAAGGCAAGTTTCAGCTCGACGACCCTATCTCGAAGTATCTGCCGGCTTTTCGCAATCCGCGGGTATTAGCCACGTTCAACGAGAAGGATTCTACTTACACCAGCGTACCGGCCCGCAGTGAGGTCACCATCCGCCAGCTGCTGACTCATACTTCCGGTATCAGCTACCCCGTAATCGGTACGAAAGAGGCACGGGCTATTTATGCGAAAGCGCAGATTCCTAGTGGTATTGGCACCCCGGGCGGCACCCTTGCCGCCGCCATGAACCGGCTGGGACCGTTGCCGCTCATGCACCAGCCCGGCGAGCAGTTTACCTACGGCCTGAGCGTAGACGTGCTAGGCTACCTAATCGAAGTAGTATCGGGACAAACGCTCGACCAGTTTCTTCGGACGCGCTTGTTCGAGCCCCTGTCCATGCGCGACACCTACTTCTACCTGCCCGCCGCCAAGCAGGCGCGCCTGGCCGTGCTGTACACCGAGGACGCCAACAAGAAAACCGCTAAAATGGGGCCGCGCGATGGCATGACGCCAGATTACCCCAAAGCGGCTGGCACCTACTTCTCGGGGGGCGCCGGCCTGTCGTCTACCATCGATGACTACGCCGTGTTTCTGCAAATGCTGCTCAATGGTGGTGAATACCAAGGGCGTCGTCTGTTGAAACCCGCCACGGTGCGCCTCATAACCAGCAACCAAATTGGCACCGTCAATCAAGGGCAAAACAAATTTGGGCTCGGCTTTAGCCTGACTACAGCTACCTCGGCGGCGCAAACTGGCCTTTCTGAGGGGTCCTTCGAGTGGGGCGGCATCTTTGGCACTACCTATTGGGTTGATCCAAAGGCGAAAATTGTGGCCCTGGTCTATACCCAGAAATACCCCAACTCTGCCGGTGGCGACTTGGCTGGCAAGTTCAAGCGCCTGGTTCGTCAGGTGGTGATTGAGGCCCCCGCCTCACCGGCGAAATAGCCACTTCTACCTTCTCTCCCACCCTGTTCTTACTCCCACCCCTATGCTCGATAAGCACGGCATTGCCAAGCGCATTGCACAAGAAGTACAAGACAATTCTTACGTTAATCTGGGTATTGGCATTCCTACGCTGGTAGCCAACTACATTCCCGCGGGCATTCACGTAGAGTTGCAGTCGGAAAACGGCTTGCTAGGCATGGGGCCTTTCCCCACCGATGAGGAGGTAGACCCCGACCTCATCAACGCGGGCAAGCAAACCGTTACGACGCTACCGGGTTCCAGTATCTTCTCCTCCGCTGATTCATTCGCCATGATTCGCGGCGAGCATGTGGACCTGACGATTCTGGGAGCCATGGAGGTTTCCGAAACCGGTGATATTGCCAACTGGAAGATTCCGGGCAAAATGGTAAAGGGCATGGGCGGCGCCATGGACCTCGTGGCGTCGGCCAAAAATATTATTGTGGCTATGCAGCACGTCGCCAAGGATGGCAGCAGCAAGTTGCTACCGGCCTGCACGCTGCCCATCACGGGCCTGCGTTGCGTCAAGAAAATAGTAACGGAGCTGGCGGTTCTCGATGTGACGCCCGACGGCTTTGTACTGCGCGAACGGGCGCCTGGAGTGAGTGTAGAGCAAATTCAAGCCGCAACAGCCGGCAAGCTGGTAGTACCCGGCGAAGTACCCGAAATGGTGCTATAACCCGACTTTATTGGGCCTGTAAACAGTCTATAGTCTCACCCTGTGCGCTTCTCCGAACGCTAGGCCTAACAGTAATGGGTTACCTACCCCCTAGCAAGGACGGTAACCCATTACTGTTAGGCCTTGTGTTTTGAGGAGCGGCCAGCACCATTGCAACACAGTTAATCTATCCTACTGAGCGGAATACATCCTTGCAACTAGCGCGTGCGAAAGTAGGCTTGCGCCATAATACGCTCGGCAGCTTCACGCGTGAAATGGGAAAAGTAGCGCTGAAGATGAGCCAAGGCGGCGCTGGCACTGAGGCCGCCGCCGCGTACGGCTTCGGCCAAATAGTCGGCTAAAATATCGGGGTGGCCGGTAAGGGCTGGAAACTCGTGCTCGGTTTTGTACCGGGCCAAAATTTCTACCCGTAGCCAGTCGGGGGCCCCGGGCACCTGCTCTAATAGGCGGCGCATGACTAGCTGCACTTCGTCCATGAACAGGATGCGGGCCAGGCCCGTAGGAGCTGGCACGGCTTGGCCGGCGGCCGCCACAAGTAGCACCGCGGCTGGGGTAGTAGCCTGCCACTGCGCCACGGCGGCCGGCGCGCACAGCCAAGCCGTAGCCGGAAAAGATTCCGGCGCAGCCAACAGACTTCCTAAAGTCTGAAAACGACGTTCTTCGGGCGGTAGCATAGCGCAAGGTACAACACGGCGCCCGGACGGGCGAACCAACAGAAAGGTACGGCTGGCTTTACAATGTGAGGTAGTGCCTTTGTTCCTGCTTGTACTCCTTTCCAACGTTGCCTTGAAAACCATCTTTTCAGCGGTGCTACCATCCCTGTAGCCTATACTCATCTCATCGGGTGCAGTTCACCACCAAGCAGCTTACTAGGTGTACCATCCGTGTAGTTAATGATGTACCTAACGACCATCAAGGCTCAACCACGGATTGTGTTGTGTGGTTATCTCTGCTGGCTTCCTAGACTTGCCAACTGCTTGTAAGATTCTATTTTTTCCACCGGTGTCTTACCCACCAAGTGCAATTCTACTTTTCCCAAGTCATTGTGAAGGGTAACGAGTAATTGGTACTGGTGGCTCAAGCCAAACAAGGCAGTTTTTTCCTCCACCGGGCCAATTGCCGACCAGGGAATGTGCAACGGAGGGTGATTGAGGCGAAACAGAAAGAGCACGGCCAACCCCAACCCAGCTGTGCCGAAGCGAAGCGTTAGGCCCCCACGGTAGCGCGAACCAGGACCGATTCTTCATTGGTTGCGCAACGTGCCCGACTCAAACCCGGCTGACTCGACATACACGACTGAGTTATTAGGCAACAAACGGAAGTATTGAGCCAACCGGGCTTAGCCTCCGAGGGAAACAACCCAAATTACTAGTAGCCACAACCCTACAAAGGCTACTGGAAATAAGCCGAGTATTATTGACGCTGCGGTATTCATCTGCTTCTATATCTGACAGTAATTATTTACTAGACACTTATTGATGGTAGCTTGCAGACTCTTGCGCTTGCTTCTCCGGTAGTACACTCCGCCGCGGAGCATTCGCAGAGCTACTGAGCTTTTTTGCCGCCAAAGTTGTTGTGCACCCGTAAAACGGACCTACTGTCGCGTCGGGCGCGGTAGGTTTGCTTTCTTTCTACCGACATTTTGTACTTCGTATATGGCCACTGGTTCTCATGCAAAATCTGGCGGCGGCCCCGCCAAAAAGACTACACTACCGGGTATGCCTACTGCCCCAGAGTTGATGACTCCTACCGCTATTCCGGCCCACCGGCTGGTATTGCGTACCCTAAAGAAAGCTGACTTTAAGGCAGTGAAGCAAATCATGGACAAGGTATACTCCAATATGGAGGGTGCCTGGGCTCAGGATGAGTACAACGCCTTACTGCGCAAGTTTCCTGAAGGGCAGATCTGCATTGAGGATAATGGGCAGGTAGTGGCCGCGGCGCTGGCCATTATTGTGGAATACAGCAAGTTTGGCGACAAGCACACTTACGCCAAGATTACGGGCAACGGCAAGTTTGACACCCACGACTCGGATGGCGACACCTTGTATGGCGTTGACGTATTCGTGGACCCCGAGTACCGGAGCTTGCGCTTGGGCCGCCGTCTGTATGACGCGCGCAAGGAACTGTGCGAAAACCTCAACCTGCGCGCTATGGTAGCCGGGGGACGCATTCCGGGCTACGCGGCGTATGCCAACGAGATGACGCCGGCCAAGTACGTGGAAATGGTACGGAACAAGGAACTGACGGACCCTATCCTCACCTTCCAACTGGCCAACGACTTCTACGTGCGGAAGCTGATCCGGGGCTACCTGCCCTACGACTCCGAATCGAAAGCCTACGCAACGCTGTTAGAGTGGATTAATGTGTACTACGATGAGGAAGCCGACAAGCTTATCGGCAACCAGAAGTCCAATGTGCGCATTGGCATTGTGCAGTGGCAGATGCGAGCTACCCAAAACTTGGAGGACTTCTTCCAGCAAATGGAGTTCTTTGTGGACACCGTTTCGGGCTATAAGGCCGACTGCGTGCTGTTCCCCGAGTTTTTCAATGCGCCCATGATGGCCCTCACCAACGAAGAGTCACCGGCCGTTGCTATTCGCTCCATGGCAGCTTTCACGGAGCCCATCAAAACCAAAATGATGGAGTTGGCCGTGAGCTACAACATCAACGTCATTGCTGGGTCCATGCCGCTTTACGATGATGGCAAGCTGTACAACGTAAGCTATTTGTGCCGCCGCGACGGCACCGTGGACGAGCAGTATAAGCTGCACGTAACTCCCGACGAGGCTAGCTACTGGGGTATGCGCGGTGGCGACAAGCTAAAGTGCTTTGACACTGACTTCGGCAAAATCGGCATTCTGATTTGCTACGATGCCGAGTTCCCGGAGCTGGCCCGTATGCTATCCGACGAGGGCATGAAAATCCTGTTCGTGCCCTTCTGGACGGATACCAAGAATGCTTACCAGCGTGTGCGTCTTTGCGCGCAGGCACGGGCCATCGAAAACGAGTGCTATGTGGCTATTACGGGCTCCGTAGGCAACCTACCGCGCGTAGAGAACATGGACATTCAGTACTCGCAGAGTGCCGTATTTAGCCCATCGGACTTTGCATTCCCTCACGATGCCATCGTGGCCGAGGCTACCCCGAATACGGAGATGACTCTTATTGCCGACTTGGACCTGGACCTGCTGAAGGACTTAAACACCAGCGGAGCCGTGCGCAACCTGCGCGACCGACGCAAGGATTTGTACTCCGTGAGCTGGGTAAAGAAAACCGAGCGGGACGATGAGTTGCTAGCCCAAGGTGAGGAGCGCGCTCCTAAAACGTCCAGCCGCCGCAAAGCCGTGTCTGCTGGTTAGTACCCCCCTGGTAGCGCCATAGTTACGCTCTTTTCACGCTTACTGAAAAGCCCGCCCTATGTGGTGGGCTTTTTTGTTGGTACAGAATTCGGGAATAGGTACGGAGCCTGCTGTTTTTGATGTAAACTGCGGCCCCCTAACGTCACCTATTCTCTTTTCTTCCATGAAGCGCGTCCTCATTACCGGGGCCAACCGGGGCCTGGGCCTTGAACTTACCCGCCAGTACTTGGAGCGGGGCAACACCGTGTTTGCCACCAGCCGCCAGCCTCAAGCTGCCGCTGATCTGCAGGCACTTGCGGCCAGCCACCCAGGCAAGCTGCACCTCATTGCCCTTGATATCACAAGCGAAGCCTCCATTGGGACGGCGCGCCGGGCCGTGCGGGCCGTTACGGCGGGCCTTGACGTTCTAATTAACAATGCTGGTATTTTCCCCGGTGCCGGGCCAGAAGACCCTGCCAACCAACGCTTGGGCGAGTTTACTTCGGACAATGCCCTTACGGTATTTCAAGTGAATGCCGTAGGGCCCCTGCTTGTCACGCAAGCCTTCCTCGACCTACTAAAGGCCGGCGACAAGCCTCGCATTGTTAGTCTCTCATCTGGGCAAGGCTCGCTCACCTGGAAAGCTTCCGGAGAGCCTTACCATTATTCAGCTAGCAAAGCAGCCTTGAACATGTACATGCGCGCTTTGGCAGCTGAGGTAGGCCACCAGGGCGTCATTTCGGTGGTAGTAGACCCCGGCTGGTTACGTACGGGCATGGGAGGCAGTGCTGCTACCCTTTCCCCCTCCGACTCGGCCCGGGGTATTATCCGCCTTACGGATCAGCTACACGCCGAGGAAAACGGCAGCTTCCTGACGTGGCAGGGGCAGCCCGTGCCGTGGTAGGGTAGTACAAATTTTTGTGCATGCCTGCGGGTGGTTCCCATTTGGGGACCACCCGCTTCGTTTGTTGGCTAGCTCAGCAACAGCATTTTAGCTTACTGAACTCAATTCAGTGTGACAAGGCGTTCATTTTGAGAAGATTAAAAGCATATTAAAATAAATCCATTTTACAATCTGTCCCCGTATGCAAGCTGCAGGGTAGAGCTTATACCCCGTATTCTATTCCTTTTCACCATTCTTTTTTAGCATGAACACAAAATCTACTTTCCGGATGTCTTCTCTGCGCAAAGCCGCCTTAGGGCTAGCCGCCTTAGGGCTAACAGTGGGCGCGGCGCAAGCGCAAACGGTTTATGGACTCTCTGTTACTGGTACAACTACTGCTAGCTTAGTTACCTTCAACGCTACTACCCCAGGTACATTCACGGCTACGGTACCCATTACGGGGGTTACTGCTGGCCAAACGATTGTTGGTATTGATGTGCGCCCCAATACGGGCCAGTTGTTTGCGCTCGGCTACAACCCAACGGGCACTCAGGCACAGATGTATACCATTGACCGTACAACAGGCGTAGCCACAACTGTGGGCACGGCCCTGACCTTGAACTTAGGTACGAACGTGGCCCGCATCGGCTTTGACTTCAACCCTACGGTGGACCGCATTCGGGTAGTAAGCGGTGCCGGCACCGATTTTCGCCTGAACCCCAACAACGGTGCCCTAGCTGCTACCGACGGCAACTTGGCCTACGCAACTGGAGATGCCAATGCCAGCCAAACGCCAAGCGTAGGCTCGGTAGCATACACCAATAGCTACATTGGTAGCACGGGCACAGACCTCTACGACATTGATGAGGCTAATAGCCGCCTGGTCATCCAGCGTCCTCCAAACAATGGCACTCTGGTTACGGTAGGGCCCCTAGGCATAGCTACCGATGGGGCAGGCCAGATTTCCGACCTGGATATTTATTTCAATCCAACTACTAGCACGAACGTAGCTTACCTCAGCACGGCCACCATCACCAGCCTTACTGCTGCTACCTCCACGCTGTACACGGTTAACCTAGCCACGGGTGCTACCACGTCTGTTGGCCTGCTGGGCACTGGCCCATTGGTGGTTATTTCTGACATTGCGTTTGCCATCGACCGGCCTACCTTGCCTGCTATTACGGGTCAGTTGGCCTACGCTCTTGCTGGCACCAACCTAATTTCGTTTGACACGGCACTACCTACCACCATCCGTGGTTCGGTGGGAATTACGGGCATTGACGCAGCCCAAACCCTAGTGGGATTGGATGTGCGCCCATTAAACAATGCGCTGTATGCGCTGGGGTACAATGCTACTACCCAAACTGGGCAGCTGTATGCTATCAACGCTACCACAGGCGCAGCTACTTCCATTAGCGGCTCACTGGCCCTGGCGCTAGGTACGGGCAGCATTGGCTTCGACTTTAACCCGACGGTAGACCGCATTCGGGTAGTAGGTGCCAATGGCAATAACTACCGCCTAAACCCCGTAACCGGTACGCTAGCCGCTACCGATGGCGTGTTATCCTACGCTGGAGGTGGTACGCCAAACATTGGGGCGGTGGCTTACACTAACAGCTTCACTGGGGCAAGTACTACCTCAGGTACTACCCTGTACAACTACGATGAGACCTTGAACCAGCTTAACACCCAAAGCACGGCCAATCCTCCCATGGACGGGCAGCTGACGGCAGTAGGCACTTCCGGCATCACCGTAAACACAACTACTCCTAACGTAGACATCGACATCTACAGCACCGGCGCGGGCGTAAACACGGGCTACTTAGTAGCTACTACGGGCACCTCGCCCAACAGTGGCTTCTATACCCTCAACCTGACAACTGGCGCCGCTACGCTGGTGGGGAACATCGGCAATGGCATTACGGTGCGCGATATTGCCATTGCAGGCGCGGCTGGCGTTGCTACCAGCACCCGGGCCGCAGAATTGGCCACTGGCTTTATTCTATCGCCAAACCCTGTAGCGGGCGAAGCTACTGCCGCTTTCACTCTGCCCCGTGCTGGCCAGGCCGAACTAACTGTAATTGACGCGTTGGGTCGCACTGTGGAACGCCTCAGCCCAGGCAAGCTGAATGCTGGTACGCATTCGGTGCGCTGGCAGCCAGGCTCACGCACTACGGGCCTCTACTTCGTGCGTCTCTCTTTAGATGGCCAACCTGCTGGCACGCAGCGCGTGTTTGTACAGTAGTCATTCCTTACTTAACAAGAAAAAGCCGGCTCACACTGCGTGAGCCGGCTTTTTCTTGTTGGTATATGGTGTATCAAGCGGCACCTGCTCAGAGGGTCATTTCCTGCTGAGCTAGCGCGGTGTAGTCGCGAAGAATGGTGCGTAGGAAAGGCTCATCCTGGAGGTCCGTATGAATGCCAGTGAGCGTCTTAACCTTGTTAGCTACCTCATTCAGCAGCACAAAGTTGTCGCGGCGTAGGGCTTGCGCAAGCAGGCGGCGCACTAGGGCAATGTCGTGGTCGGTAAGCTGGGCTACCTGAGGAAATACTACTTGGTAGTTAGGTGGTACGTTACCGAGATTGAGTTCATCGGGGGCGGCGGGGCGCAAGCTCACAACGGTAGTACCAGCGGCCAGGTCGCCGAGGCGCTGCCCACGGCCAGTTATGATAATGCACAGCAGGGCTACTACCCCACTGGTCATTTGAATTTCAAAGAGGGCCAGCAACCAGCGCAACAGGTAGTCGCCTACGGAGGGGCGGGTACCATCCACGCGCGTCACCTTTATGTGGCGCATGTGCTTTCCCAAACTCTGCCCTCCGAAGAAGATTTCGCACAGAGGATGGTAGAGCAAGGCCGGAATGACAATAAGAGCAATGGCCAGAATACCCTGAGAGGTACTAGAGTTCAGACCGTATTGTACCACAAATCCACACACTACAGTGTAGATTCCGAGTACTAGGCTATCGATGATATGGGCCACCAGCCGCTCGCCCACGCTGGCAATTTCATACTCCACCACCACGTTTTGGGCAGTCTGAATGCGAATTGTACTCATTTAAAATAGAAAAAGAAGTTGGCCGGTGGCTGCCACCCCGAAACCTGTATATTTGGACTGTGCCACTACGTGGCACCCGTATTTTACTTGTCTTATCGGCAGTTTTGCATATGCGTGAAGCGGTATTTCTCCGCCAGAACCAAGAGCGCTGGCACCAGTATGAAACACAGCCAGCCGCGGGTCCCGATGAACTAGCCCAGCGTTTTGTGGAGTTGACCGATGATTTGTCGTATGCTCGCACCTTCTATCCAGGTTCAACCACTACGACCTATCTCAATGGCCTGACGGGCAAGCTACACCAGGCCTTGTATAAAAACAAAAAGGAAGATGCGGGGCGCTTTGGGCGGTTCTGGCGCCGGGAGCTACCGCTGCTGGTAGCTCGTCACCGCTACGCTTTGCTCGGCAGCTTTCTGTTCTTTTTGCTGTGTGCCATTATTGGGGCCTTGTCGGCGGCGCTGGATGACACCTTTGTACGCGTAGTGCTGGGTGACTCCTACGTGAATCAGACCCTAGCCAATATTCGGAAGGGTGACCCCATGGCCGTGTACAAGGGCAAGGATGAAACGCTGATGTTCCTGACCATCACTCTTAACAATATTAAAGTGTCGCTCTATGCCTTTGCGGGCGGCATTACTGGTGGGCTCCTCACTACCTACTTGCTTTTCAGTAATGGGCTGATGCTGGGCTCCTTTCAGTATTTTTTTTACCAACAGGGTGTACTACTGCCGTCGGTACTCACTATTTGGATACACGGCACCCTAGAAATATCAGCCATTATTCTTGCCGGAGGAGCGGGCTTAGTACTGGGAGGCAGCCTGCTGTTTCCAGGTACCTATTCCCGCCGCGACTCCCTCCGCCGGGGTGCCCGCGACGGCATGAAGCTGGCCCTAGGCTTAGTGCCCATATTCATCATGGCGGGGTTTCTGGAAGGATTTGTTACGCGCCACACCGAAATGCCTCTGTGGGCTAGCCTCACCATCATAGGCCTCTCAGCCGCGCTTATTCTGGGTTACTTTGTGGTGTATCCTTGGTGGGTATACCGCCGTGGATTAGGGCTGCCAGTTTCTTCTGCTGTCTAATTATTGTTGCTTGCTTACCATGCGCCACTCGTCATTCACGCAACCGTCAGATTTTTTACAGGAACGAAACTTCGGGCAGAAGATAGAGGCTACGTTCGATTTTTTGCGGGTTCATTTCCGGCCTCTCCTACGGGTACTGGTCGTTCTTGTGTTGCCCTTGGCCCTCGTTACGGGCATTGCGTCGGGCCTGCTCCAGAGCAAGCTAATAAATGCTATAAGAAACGTGAGCACGCAGCCCAATAGCACTATTGGTTTTGTAAATGACCTACTGACTTCGCCCAGTTACTCGCTTACTATTCTGGGTGGAATGCTGCTGTTTGTAGTATTGCAGCTTACGGTCTATAGCTACGTGCTCGTAAGCATGAACCGGCCTTCCCCCGCAGTCCCAGTAACCATAAGCGAGGTGTGGGAAATGGTCAGGAAACGCTTCTTGGGTATGCTAGGCGTATCCCTGAGCCTTGTTCTACTATTCTTAGTGGCCAGCATGCTGCTGTCTCTTTTCTTCGGGCTACTGGGCAGCGGCCTTGCAACACTCAGTTCATCGGGAGCCTTTTTCCTTATTATCCCACTCACTTATATAGCTATTGCCTACATAGGCGTTACGCTTTCCTTATTCTTCATTGTGTGGCTACGGGAGCGGAAGGGAATGTTTGCCAGCATTAGGCGCTGCTTTCAACTAATCAAAGGCAAATGGTGGTCTACGTTTGGCCTCCTGATTGTGGTAGGCCTCATTACTACAACAGTTATGGTCCTTCTTCTGAGTGTACTTGCGGCCATGGCTTTCCCCTTTGTAAAGCAGCTAAGCCAACTGTCTGATCAGCTGGTTAAACTACTCTTGATTGTAGCTGCCTCGCTACAATCCCTTGCAATGCTCGGTGTTCTCCCCGTATTTATCTTAGCCATCTGCTTTCAGTATTTCAACTTGGTTGAGCGCCACGACGGAGAAGGCCTGTATCTACAGCTAGCTAGCCTGGGCCAGGCGCCTCCGGCAGCAGCGCCTAGTGTTCTACAGCCTGATGAGGAGGGTGAGTACTAACAGCTAACCACCGTCGTTTTTCGCCTTATTCTGCTTTTGCCGTGGCTGTGGTGCCGTTATCCTTTCTCTGTCGCATAGTTACTACTAGCGTAAGCCGGACACTGCTGGCAGCACTGCTATCTGTGCTGTTAGTAGCTGGAGCCTGCGAGCGAGCCTGGGCCCAGGCGACTCGCCCAGGCGTGCAGCGGCCGAAGCCCTTACTACCCCCCAAGCCGCCGGTACTCCCACGCGACTCACTAAAAGCTTCTGTGCGAAAAAGGGCTTCTCCAATAGTGCTGCCTCTTGCGCAGGGACCTCCTACCGCGTTGCGCCAGCCCAGGGCGGCCCGCCTACGGGCGCTCCGCGAGCAGCGTGCATTTCAGTACGTAGAAATAGAGGAGAACCGAGAGTCGCCCAGCGTGTGGTCGTTGTTCTGGAGCAAACTCTGGGAATGGCTAGGCGGCTTATTTTCGGGGCCCACGTATGAGACGAAAGGGCGCTACGTAATATACGGCTTGTTCGGGGCAGCCCTGTTGTATGTTGTGCTGCGCCTACTCAAGCTAGACCTGACCACCGTGCTAGGCCGCCGTGCTCGTACCCTGCCTTTTCCCTACGAGGCCATGCCCGAAAACATTCACGCGGTTGATTTCGGCCGAGCATTAGCGGACGCCGAAGTGGCCGGCAATTACCGCCTAGCGGTGCGCCTAGGCTACCTGTTGGTTCTGCGCAGGCTAACTGAGCAGGGCTTGATTCAATGGCAACCAGACAAAACCAACTACGAGTATGTGCGGGAAGTAGCTGGCACCCGCTGGGCAGCTGACTTTACTGTTCTCACCCGCCAGTTTGAATATGTGTGGTACGGGGAGGTAGCGCTTACGGCAACGGCCTATCCTGCTCTGCGCGAAACCCGTGAGCATTTTCTTTCGCTACTTACCCGCGCTGCCGCGTAGCCACGCATGAGCCGATTCCGCTTGTTTCTGCTAACGTTGGGGGTGCTGTTCGTGGCATTCGTAGCAGTAGAATACTTCCGACCTCAGCCGACGGATTGGACGCCCACTTACATCAACCGGGATAAGATTCCCTATGGCACCTTCGTGCTCTACGATGCGCTACCCGATCTATTTCCGGGGCAAGACATCCGTACGACGCGCTTGCCCATTGCTAATCAGCTTCTTCCGACTCTGGATGCCAACACCGACCCCGACTCGGTAGTATCATCTACCTACCTGCCGCCGCTTACCTCGGCCCGAGCATCGTACCTATTCGTTGACGGCCATTTTGCTTGCTCACGCCTCGACCAGGATGCGCTCCTGCGGTACGCGGCCCGCGGCAATACAGTGTTCATTGCCGCCGAGTCGCTTGACGATGTATTGGCTGATACCCTACACTTGTTTATCCGCTCTAGTCTGCGGCTGGACAGCATTCTTCGGCAGCGCATGCTTCTCCACACCAAAGGCAAGCGCGCCCAAGCAACTTTTACCACGCTAGAACTGGTAAATCCGGCTCCTGGCAGTCCACGCCGCTTTCGGTTTCCACTCCCTGACGTAGGTTGGCATTTCGTAGCCTTGGAAAACTGCCGAGCCACGGTGCTAGCCCGAGATAGGAGCCATAACCCGGTATTGGTGCGCGTACCCGTTGGCAAAGGAGCTTTCATTCTGAGTTCTACCCCGGCGGCGTTTAGCAACGTGGCCCTGCTTCAACCAAGCACTGCCCCGTATGCCTTTGCCGCTTTGTCGCAGTTACCGGCCAATCAGGCGGTCCTCTGGGACGAATACCAAAAGCAGGGCCCTACAGGCGAACAGTCGTTGCTGCGGGTAATACGGCAGCACGAAGCTTTACGCTGGGCTTGGTACACTGGCTTGGTAGGCCTGCTGATTTTTGTGGGCTTCAAGGCGCGGCGACGTCAGCGCATTATTCCCATTATTAAGCCGCTGCCCAACACTACACTGCTATTTACGCGCACTGTCGCCTCTCTCTACCGGCAAGGGTCCGATCATTCCCTCATTGCCAACAAAAAAATCAACTTATTCCGAGAGCAATTACGGCTACGCCTGCAAGAACCAAATCTGGACCTGCTTGATGAGTCAACCCGCGACCGAATGGCCCAGAAGGCGGGTGTCCCACGTCAGCAAGTTGATGAACTTATTAAGCTCATACATAAGGCACAAACGGCACCACAAGTCTCAGATGCCGATTTGCTTCGTCTAAGCCGTGCTATCAGCAGCTTTAGCGCCGCTGCTTTCTGACCTATTTCTTATGCTAACCTACTTACTACCCTATCTCATCTATTTCTTACCTACTTTCCAGCGAACTTGAACAGCGTAATCTACCAAATGAAAAAATTGTATTGTATCTCGTTTTGTAACTTATCAAGTATATAACTATTCCGCGAAAGCACTTTTGCCATTACCAGCTGTGTTTTCAAGTATATATAGAATGAACACATTTATATAATTCCGGTACACTCTCGCGTACTTTTCTCTGTAGTGCAACTTATGGAAAACCCTCTAGATACTTCCTCCGACGCTCTTCAACCTACTACTCCGCCCTTAGCCCAGGGCACTACTGCGGATGCCGTGAACGTGGATAGTAGCGCTGGCCTCGCTCCGCTGACCGATTTTGGGCAACGCACCGATTTCAGTCAGCTCTCGGCGGCTACTGAGGCCGTACGACGCGAGCTGGCGAAGGTAATTGTGGGCCAGCACGAGGTAGTAGAGTTGATGCTGACAGCCCTGCTAGCCGGCGGGCACATACTTTTAGAAGGCGTGCCAGGCGTTGCCAAAACCCTAACCGCTAAATTGCTCGCTCGTACGCTGCAGGTGTCCTTCAGCCGCCTCCAGTTCACGCCCGATCTGATGCCTTCTGACGTACTAGGCACCTCTATTTTCCGGCCCCAACGCGGCGAATTTGAATTCAGGCCCGGTCCTATCTTCGCCAGCGTGGTGCTTATTGATGAAATCAACCGGGCGCCGGCCAAGACCCAATCGGCCTTGTTTGAGGTGATGGAAGAGCACCATGTTACGCAGGATGGTACCACCTACCCGGTGCCTGAGCCTTTCCTGGTTTTGGCCACTCAAAACCCCGTAGAGCAAGAGGGCACCTACCGCCTACCGGAAGCTCAACTTGACCGCTTCTTATTTAAGCTCAACGTAGGCTACCCTTCTACCGAAGAGGAGGTGGCTATTTTACAAGGCCACCACAGTGGTTTTGGAGGCGTACCTACGGAGGTAGTCCGGCCCGTATTATCAGCCCACCAACTAGCCGACATGCGCCAGCAGGTACGCCAGCAGCACATCGAGCCCAAACTACTGGAATATATTGCCCGCTTGGTTGGCCAAACCCGGACGCACAAAGGCCTGTATCTGGGAGCTTCGCCCCGGGCGTCCATTGCCCTTCTAAACGGTGCCAAGGCCCTAGCTGCCTTGCGTGGCCGCGACTTCGTGACGCCGGAGGATATTCAGTATTTGGCCCCCGTTGTCCTACGCCACCGCATTCAGCTTACGCCTGAGCGCGAAATAGAGGGCGGCACAACGGACGATATCGTCAAGCAGATTATGCAACAGATTGAGGTGCCCCGGTAGGCTCCGCCTATGGCACCAGCTACCTGCCAAGACCGCCTCACCAGCCATTTGTGCACTATAGATAACATAAGCAGTAAGATAGACCTGCTGCAGTGCGCGCGCTAACCAAACTACTTGCTTGAAAAGCTTTTTCCTGACCAGCCGCTTCTTCCTGGTGCTGGGCCTGCTGGTGGCGGGCCTTGTAGTAGCATTTCTGGTACCTAGCTTGCTGGTTCCCCTGCAGGTGGTACTGGGGCTGCTAGTGCTACTAACGGCTCTGGACGCTGGCCTTCTGTATGGTCCAAGCCGCGCTGGAAGCCCTGGCCCCCTATTTGGCCGCCGGGTGCTGGGCGATAAGCTAGCTAATGGCTCCGACAATGACGTGGCTATTTACCTGGAGAACTACTACCGCTTTGCGGTTCGCACGACAACTATTGACGAGATTCCGCACCAGTTTCAGCGCCGCGACGTACGGTTTCGGGCGGTAGTAGAGTCCGGGAAAACCCACGTTATCCATTACCAGTTGCGGCCAGTAAAGCGTGGGGAGTATGTATTTGGCCTGCTGAATGTCTTCGCAACTTCTCCGGTGGGCTTGGTACGCCGGCGCTTCCAGTTCGGACAAGAGCAGATGGTGCCCGTGTACCCGTCGTTTCTCCAGATGCGCCACTATGAGCTCTTAGCCATACACAACCGCCTTACCGATGTGGGAGTGAAGCGCATCCGACGAGTGGGCCACAGTCAAGAATTCGAGCAGATCCGCCCCTACGTGCCCGGCGACGACCCACGAGCTCTCAACTGGAAGGCTACCGCTCGCCGCGCAACCACGCCCGAGGCTGCCGACGCTCTAGTGGTCAATCATTACCAGGATGAGCGGGCCCAGCAAGTCTATTGCCTCATTGACAAAGGGCGGGTAATGCGCATGCCATTCGAAGGCTTGAGTTTATTAGACTACGCCATCAATGCCACGCTGGTAGTCAGCAATATTGCGTTGCTCAAGCATGATAAAGCGGGCTTACTCACTTTCGCCGAGAAACCCGGCCGCCTAGTGCCCGCTGAGCGCCGGCCGGGGCATTTGGGCAAGTTGCTAGAGGTACTTTACAAACAGCGCACTAAGTATCTGGAAACCGATTTCCAAGCGCTCTACACGCAAATCCGTACCCAGGTTCGGCAACGCAGCCTGCTGATTATTTTCACCAATTTTGAGACGCTCAGTGCCATGCAGCGCCAACTGCCTTATTTGCGCCGCTTGGCTAAGTCTCACTTGCTGCTGGTAGTGTTTTTCGAGAACACCGAACTGCGCGAATACCTAGAAACGCCAGCTGCTACTACGGAGGACGTGTACAACCAAACCATTGCCGAGAAATTTGCGCAGGAGAAGCGACAGATTGTGTTGGAGCTCAACCGCTACGGCATTCACGCCCTTCTCACGCCCCCGCAGCAGCTTACCGCCAACACCATCAATCGGTACTTGGAATTTAAGGCACGAGGCTTACTATAAGTGGCCTCTTTCCTACTGAGGGAATGCCTCCAAGCGCAGTTCGTCCACCACTAAGCGCGTTGTGTTAGGGTGCCACAGTTTCACCGTTACCCGGTCATAGGGCTCCTGCGGGGCCTTGATATCAACTGGCAGCGTACTTGCCCACCCTAATTCCAACGCCCGCTGTAGGCGCACCGACTTTTCCTTGACTACTTTATCTCCTTTACGAAAAGTTATAAAGAGCTGAGTCATATCCCAGGTATTCCAAACTGGCTCATCTGTGCGGGCCTGTACGGATGCGCGTAACCACTTTACGTCGCCCGGCTTTAGGTCAACGGAAAAGTCTGGGCTATTCTGGTGGTCTTTGTCTAGTACCAAGGAACATTTTCCTGCTAGGGCTGGCGTGGCACACATTTCGGCGGGCTGCTGCTCAAAATCTTCGGTTAATAGTACACGGGTATCTTTTGTAGAGCCAGTATATTCCGAATTGCTATCTAGTAGCAGCCGTGCATTGCGCGACACATTATAGCGCCCTACGATGTGCCAGAAGTAAGCCCTACTCATCTCACCCGTTAGCAAACCACCACGGTGTGCCTGATGCGTCATCCAGATATTATAGTAGAAGCCCAGTAGGGCCATTACTGCGTATGCTAGCGCTGCCTTAGGACGAGCGAGTAGCCACCGCAAGGCGGCCGCCATTGGCCATGCCAGTACCGCGTAGCTTTGTACCATTGCCCGCTGCCCCAATGAGCCGCCGTACCACCAGATGTCCCAAGCAAAGGTGACATAGATAAACAGAATGGTGAACACCAGCATGGCCCAAAAAGCCTCTGGAACCTGCCGCCGAAGTGCACCAAACCCAAACAGAGCAGTAAATAACAGAGGCGAATAGAGTAACCAACCTGCGCGGTAACTGAATAACCCCTCCCACAAATGAGGACGCAGCCAACTAAAGCCCTGATCTTGATAGCTATACACAATCCAGTTGCCACTAGCATAATGCCAGTACAACGGCTGAACTAGTACGAAGGCAGCACCTCCTACGAGAGCCCATAGTCCATAAGGCCAGTACCGACCCCAGAACAGAAACCGTTCCCGAAAGGCTGCCGCGGTAGGTCGCAGGCCCCAGCATAAAGGGAGCAGCGTAGCTAAGATTTCAGTGGGGCGCGTGAGCGTCATGATGCCCACTACTGCACCAATAGCCACTGCCCGACCCATAGTGGGCCGACGATAGAAACTCGGAGTAAGTGTAAGTAACACTGCATACCACGTAAACAACCAAATATGGGTCATGGCACCACCTATGGCAGCATACTCTAAATAGTTGGAACCTAGCACTAACACAATCATAGTTAGTGCAGCAGGCCACTCCCCAAAGCGCGGTACTAGCGCCCGACGTACCAGTGCTAACCCTAACAGGCCTACTAATACGCCACCTAGTTGAATCGCAAATTGGTACGGTTCGGAAAGGCCATTGGCAGGATACCCTAGGGGCTTAGCTAGCGCATGGGCTGCCATAAAGAATGGCAGTTCCTGCAGGGCCATACCCGAAGAATACTTCAGCACATAGTGGTTGCTGCCCGGTGGGCGAAACGCTTGATCAAAAGCAATGGTCGGCTGGAATTCCTTAATGACGCCCTCCCCAAAGCGTAAATCTTTCAGGTCGTGGTGAATGAAAACAGCAGGCAGATAGATGTAATAGCCATACGCATCCCATGATAACAGAGCCTCCGTTCCCTTTTTATTCCACTTCGGATAGTAGCCAAACGAAACTAGTAAGATAAAAACAGAGCAAAAGAACCAAGCCAAACGAGAGGGCGACTTCATGCAGTAAAAACAAAATAGCGTAAGGCATAATGCGCTGCAAAATGAGAAAAAACTGCCAGTTTCTGGCCTCGGCCCGAAGCTTGCTTACTTTGGGGCTCACACCTTCCGCCCTGCACCCGTTTCCAATGCCCATCCGCTCGCTTCTGCTTCTGTTGTTATTTTTGCTATGTGAGCCTCTCAAGGCTCAGCCTTCCGAAACCCGCGCACTGCTGCCAGTACCCCTACAAACCACTTGGGGCCAGGGGCGTTTTGCAGTGAAGCAGGCTTTTACTTGGCAGGTTTTCAAACCCGAGCAAAAAGCGCTTGGTGCGGGCACTGCCCTTGCCGACTCCGCTATTACGGAGCTAGTTAGTCGGTTAGTGCTGCCAGGTTTCACGCCTGGTCGCCCCTTTACGGCGGAGATGGCACGGCAGGCCCGCTTAACTACTCCCCTACCCTCTGCCAACTTGATTATTCAATACGGACGGATAGGCAACTTGCTGCAAGTAGGCGAGGACGAATCGTACTCGCTACGGGTAACACCTATGGCGGTAGCCCTTACGGCGCCTACTCACCTAGGTGTGTTGCATGGCTTGGCTACGTTGCGGCAGTTAATTACAACAGAAAAAAGAGCTGTTTGGCTGCCAGAAGTAGATATTGTTGATAAGCCTCGCTTTGCTTGGCGCGGCTTGCTGCTCGATGCTGCCCGGCACTTTATGCCCGTGGCCGTGGTCAAGCGCAACCTGGACGCCATGTGGGCTACCAAGCTGAACGTCCTCCACTGGCACCTAACCGACGACCAAGGGTTCCGAGTGGAAAGCAACGTGTTACCTCGCCTGCACACTATTGGCGGCGAGGGACAGTTTTATACGCAAGCGCAAGTGCGCGAGGTGCTGCGCTATGCCGCTCGCCGTGGCATTCGGGTGGTACCGGAGTTTGACTTGCCCGGCCATACTACCGCCTGGATAGCCGCTCATCCTGAACTAGCCTCCAACGACTCCACCTATGGCGTAGCGAAGCGCTGGGGCGTGCTCAACATTGCTATTGACCCTACCAAGGAAACCACATATCAGCTACTCAATACTCTATTGGGGGAGATGACGGCCTTGTTTCCCGACCCCTACTTTCACATTGGGGGCGATGAAAACGATGGCCGCTTTTGGAAGCGTAACCCGCGCATTGCCCAGTACATGCGCGACAACAAGATGGTGACGGCCAAGGGCCAACTGGATAAGCACGCCCTGCAGACGGCCTTCAACCGCCGCTTACTGCAAATGCTGACCGGGTACCAGAAGAAAATGGTAGGATGGGATGAAATTCTGGGTCCCGGTTTGCCAGTTGATGCCGTTATTCAGAGTTGGCGGGGGCGAAAAGGGCTCTACGATGCAGTAAAAGAAGGTCACCCAGCCATCCTTTCCAATGGATATTATATTGACCTGAACTATAGCGCGGCTACCCACTACGCCAATGACCCACTCCCACAAGACGCTCCGCTAACCAACGAGCAAAAGCAATTAATACTAGGTGGCGAAGCTACCATGTGGGCCGAGTTTGCCGATTCAGTCATCATCGACTCGCGCATCTGGCCGCGCACAGCCGCAGTAGCGGAGCGACTGTGGAGCAGCGCCACCATCACCGATGTACCCGATATGTATCGTCGGTTGGCTTTGGTAAGTAAGGAATTGGAGGCCTTGGGGCTACAACACCGCCGCGCCCCTGAGCAGCTACTACGCCAACTGGCTGGCACTCCCACCGCTCTAGTGCCATTGCGCACGTTAGCTAACGTGCTGGAGCCGGTAAAGGAATATAAACGCCACTTTCAGGGCTTCAAATACACTACCCAAACGCCTCTCAACCGCCTAGTAGATGCAGCCCCGGCGGAGTCAGACGTGGCGCGAGAATTTGGTACTGCCGTGGATGGAATGCTGGAGTACTTGAAGCTGGCACCCACTGCCGACCGTTTTCAGGGTAAACCTAGCCGGGCGCTGCTGGCCTACCTCACAACTCAGGCCCGGCTGTGGCAAAACAATGATGTGCTGGTGCAGCCAGTATTACAGCAAAACCCTACTCTTCAGGAGTACGCCCCTTTATCTAGCCAACTGAGAGCTATTGCTACGCTAGCACTGGAGCGCCTGGAGCAACTAGAGAAAGGGCAAGCTCCTACTGCTGCCTGGCAAGCAGCGGCACTAAAGCAACTAGATGCCGCCAAAGCACCTGCTGGTCAAACTGAGCTAGCCGTTGTGCCCGCTATTCGGCGCTTGGTAGAAGTCAAATAATAGGTAGGACAACTGAAGTAGCTCCAACAGATCAATCAGTTGCTTTTCCCTACCCCGCCACGCTTTATAAGTAGCAGCCCACGGAGATAGTAGCAGTTCAAGTAGTATAGTTGTGCTTGTTGCTTACCTCTCTGCCGGGGTGCTAGAACAGCACGGAAACCTGCATACGACCCGTGTGCACTACGCTCAGGCCATTAGCTTTACGTCCGTCGTAGGCTAGTGTAATATTGAGGCCGTTACTGAGCCGCTGCTCCATGTTGAGGTTCCAGGTGAAGTTGCTACCTGGGCGGAGCGCGTTCAGAATTTCCAAACCCACGAGCGAGGATTCATCGCCTGCGTCGCCATCAAATACCACGCGTACGTAGCGCGTCGTGGCGGAGAGGGTACGCTTACCTACTTGGCTCAGGCGGGTTTCTAGTCCCAGCTCATCGAAAGTACCGCGGATATTAAGGTACTCCCCCTCCTGGGTGTTCTGCTTAGATGTGCGCAAATATGTACCCGTAAGTCGCAGAGCCTGCGTAGGCTGGTAGCTGATTTCGGGCGCTACCTCGTACTGTAGCAACCGAAAGTTGCGGGTATAAAGGGTGTCAAGGTAGTCGGTGATGTTTTGGCGGATGCTGCGTGTTAGTGTCAGGCGGCCCGTGAACGACTGCGCTAGGGTACGCCGAAGTAGCAGGCTCTGGCTGGCCACGTTGCGCGTATCGGAGCCTTGGCTGAGTAGCACCTTCTGCTGAGCTTGCTGCACGGTGAATTCCGACCCAAAAATTGGATTGGATCGGTTGAAGTAAAGCGTATTACGCAGCAGCTTATTTAAGCTGAGTAGTTGCGGATCATTCGTCTGAAATGCAAACGGGTTTAGGCGCGACGACAGGCTTTTATCAGTGGTTTTGCGGTCTAAAGTAATGGTACTCACGGCCGAAAAGCGCCCAACAAAACCCCGTACCCCGGGCAGTTCCCGCCAGCCGCGCGGTGCATTGGTGGTAAGGCGGTAACTGAATCGGTTGGTGAAGGCCAGGATATACTCGTCTGTGGGCAGGTACACCTTGATGTGGGTGCGGTACTGGGCATCCACCGTCTGAGCTTCAAAGAATTCTTCCTTATCCTGGCGACCGTTGCGGTTGGCATCACCACCGTAGTAGTGCGTGCCCTGGCCGTTAGGCACTACCAGAAAGGAATAGTCGCGCCGCAGTTCCCGGCCGGTAGCTACTGCATAGCTCAACTCCGAGCGCACCATGTTCTGAAACAGCGTCGCGTTCCAGTCAATTTTGCTTAGTACGGTTCGTTGGCGGGCGCTGTCGCGCGCACTTAAGTCGCGATAGGTAGCCAGAATTGCCAAGTCCTGATTGCGCCCTATGTGCGTGGCTAACGTACCCTGCCAGGTTTGAGCGCGACCCCGCTCCTGCAAGTCCCGCAGGTCAGTAGTGGGTGTTTGGTCGCGGCGGTAGGTATAGTCTACTCGGAAACGGGTACGGGCGGAGTCCCGGCTTTGCACAAATAGGGCGTGCTCATCAAAATAGTTGGCTGAGGTCAGCGAGTCACCACTGGGAAGGGCTACGCGGTTTTTATCGAACCGGTAGGCGTAGCCGGGTACCACGGGGCCACCCACGTAACGCCCGGTGGCTTCGCCCCGCGCCCAGCTAGAATGGCGGCGCCCTACTTCCGAGTTGAGCAGAAATAAACTACCGCGTAGCTGCACGTTGCCGGTTTGGTGGGCTACATCTACCCAGTGCTGCAGGCCGCTTACTTCTCCTGCCCGGTAGCGCCGACTTACCCGGTAGCCCAGCGAGTTGTTGGCGTCTTTCACGGCGCCCACCGCAAAATTCAGAATATTATCCTCCCGAGCCTGCGCAGCGGTTACGTTAGTAGGCGTGCTGCTCGTGCTCCAGTTGCGGTCAAACTCAATGTCGCGGTACCGGTCAATGGGCGCAAAGCGGTGGCTGGTATACTCGTAATCGAGCGTGCTCCGCAACTTGTACTGCCGCAGCCCCGGTAAGTTGATGGCCCGATCTTGCACGGTATAGCCCACCCGCATTGCCCGGCCTTCGGCTGACTCTGCGGAAAACCGGTTCAAGTCGAGGTTGGAGGACGCCAAATCCAGAAAGACGCTTGTGTTGGCATCTAGCTGATAGTTTGCGCCTACCGTCACGAGCTGCTTTTGAATGGGCGTAGGAAGCACCCGCACCGGAGCGTAATTGCCCAAACCGGCCCCTACAAAGTCGTACACTCGTCCGTTGGCGTTGGCATTTAGTGTACTGAGCACGTAGCTACCCTGGTTGACGCCTACTTCTGTGAAGCGCACCGTGTATACCTGGCGTAATGAATCGGGCGGGTACGTAAATAGTTCTACTAGCTGCCCATTCACGGTGCGCTCTTCCCGGTTATACTGCACCTGCCGCCGGTCGTACTCGGCAACAGTAGCACCATCTGTCACGGCTCGGCTCACGTTGTCGCCGATGGTCCGCAGCAGGGCCTTATCATCGTCCGTCAGCGTGAGGTTGGGCGAGTTGTCTGGGTTATCGGCCTCCCGGTAGAAATTCGCGTGGACCTGCAATCGGCCAATCTGCTGGTAGTGGCTCGCCTGAAACAACGAACGCGCATAGTTAAAGTCAGAGTATTCGAAGTCAATTCGAATGCGAGAATTGCGCGTTATCAAATGCTGAGGCGAAAATGTGACCTCCGCCTGATTGTAGTCGATGGTATAGTCGTAGTTGAAGCCTCGCACCATCAGCCGGCCATCAAGATACACCCGCTCGGAGTTGGCCAATACAATGATAAACTGCTCGCCATTGGGTCCTCGAAGGCGGTACGGGCCCTGCACGTTTTCCAACGGGGTTACTTCAATACTAGCAAACTTTCCCTTGGCCACGCCGGCTGCCGCAGTGGTTGTGGCAAACGTGGGCCCGCTGAGTAAGCCCCGCACCCCTGGGCCCGGGGTTGCAGGGCGGGGCGCACCCGTAGCGGCACCAGCAGTAGTTACCGTTTGGCTACGCTCCTCCGGGGTAGTACCCGCCTGCCCCCCAACCCCTGGCGGCGTAGGCACCGTCGGGGGACTGGTAGCAAAAGTGCCAGTGCTAGTACCACTCGCCAAGGAATAAGGTAGTAGCTGCGAATTACTGATGCCCGGCCCAATGGCGCCGCCCCCAAATCCGCCCGTAGGTAATTTTCCAAAGTTGGCTTCTAGGGCTGCGCCCTGAATGTTCTTGTAAAACTTCAGAAAGTAATCGGGTTTGTTGCGGAGTACTACGTCGCCAGCGGTCAGGCTCCAGCGCGGATGGGTAAGTGTGATATAGATGCGGTCAAACTCCTGCAGTTGTTGCGTATTGCCCTCCGGCTGAAAGGGCACGTTCTGGTCGGAAATAGCCGCAGTGAGGGTAATCTGGTCTGTGAGACGACCTTCCAGTTGCAGGTTAAGAGAGGAGTTGACGAATACATTCTGCGCGTTGCCGAACGACACCCCACGCGACAGGTTTCCGGTTTTGTTGATGCCGGGCGTACTCAGAATCTGCTCTTTTACCGCAAAATCTTCCGTCCCAAATACGCGTTGCCGGAAATCTAGGCTGTCCATCTGGGTGCGGGCCCGCAGGTAGCGAGCCGCCGACAATTGTACTGGCAGCACCCGGTAGCAGACCAGCACGGAGTCGGGGCCGCTTGTTAGCAGTAAATCGGGTTGGCCGGGCTCAGGCGATGGGAAACGAGTAGCCGGCCGCACGTAGCGGTACTGGTTGGTACGGGCGTTGTAACTCAACGCCCGTCCCTCATGGCTCACTGAGGCGGGAACAATGGTGAGGGTGTCGCGCAAAGTGAAATCTACCGTATCGCGCCCGGCAGGCAGCCGTACCCATACGCACCGCCTAGTATTGGGCGGCTGGTTAGGTTGCTGCGCTCGTACCATTCCTACGCAGCCCAGCCATACTACCAGCAGCCCCCAAAAGCGCAGGAAATAGTGCGGAAAGCTGCTAATCATGCAGTGGCATTACGACGCGAAATGTGGCGGCTACACAACGATAAACTCCACTGAATTCGTGCCAGGTAGCCTCTATTGATTGGCCGTAGCTCAGCATATACCCACGAGCAGGATAAATAGCAGATGAGTAGATGATCGGTTTCCTCTGGTACCTAGCCAGCCAGTGGCAGTTCAATGCAAAACAGGGTTCCTTGCTCCTCTTCCGTTTCAAACCAAATACGCCCGCCGGCACTTTCGATACCCCGGCGTGCTACTGCTAAACCAATACCAGACCCCTTCTCCTTTGTGGTAAAATTAGGGACGAATACCTTGTCTCGAACCTCCGCCGGAATCCCCGTGCCATTATCCTGAATACAGATTCGAATACGACTAGCATCGCACGTCGCTAGCTTCACCTCAATAACGGGCTGGCGGGTAGAGGGCACGGCTTGCAGGGCATTTATAAGCAAGTTGTTGAAGGTTCTCACCAATAAGTTTTCATCCGCAAATACCACGTAGCGCCCCGTGTCAGCGTCCTCGGGCAGCTCCAAACCAATAGTGGCTTGGCTACTACCTTGGTGGAGGCCTACGCAGCGGCGTATAACGGGCACGACATCCAGCCGCTCGGGCCGCATTGCAGGCAGGTTGGTAAACGTGCTGAATGAGGTAGCAATGTCAGATAGCACGTCAATCTGAGTGATGAGCGTCTGGGAAATTCGACTGATTAGTTCCTCCGCATTCGCACGCCGCTCCTGAATGGCTTTCTGCAGGAACTGCAAGCTCAGCTTCATGGGCGTAAGCGGGTTCTTGATTTCGTGGGCCACTTGCCGCGCCATCTCGCGCCAAGCAGCTTCCTTTTCCTGCGCGGCTAGCTCCTGCTTGCTTTCCTCCAGCTTCAGCAGCATTTGGTTGTACTCACGTACGAGCAGCCCAATTTCATCCTCTGAGTCGTACACCAGCATCTCGTTCTGGCCCGTCAGGGTAGTCTGCTTCAGCTTCTCGGTGATGATTTTTAACGGTTGTGTGAGAATGCGCGAAGCCAGGAAAGCCAACCCTAAGAATAAGATGAACATCACCGTGAAGATGTTCAGGATAGTGGAAATAAGCTCCGTCAGCTTATTATCGAGGTCTTTTTCCGAATCGAAGAAGGGAATACCAACGTACCCCAGCACCTCCCCAGGCCTTCCCGGCTGGATAGCTGCCGCACGCAGGGGCAAGTAGAGGGAATTAAACGAAAGTGTACCGGCCCGTTCCGTGAGCAGCCGACGGGGTTGCCCCTCCTCTGCTAGTGCCGCTACTGCCTGCGGGTTCATGAGGGTACTCAGCAGGCCCGACTCAAAGATGAGAGGCTGACTGCTAACGAGCAACTCACCGTGCGAATCGTATAGATTAAGGTCGGTCTCGGTGAGCGAGGATACGTTTTCGGCAAGATCGACCAGTTCGGCTCGGTCGGCTGAGTCTGCTAGTAGGGAGCTGTTCTTCAGTAGGTTTTCCTGTACTGCCTGCCCCCGTCGTTGATAGTTGCGTAGCAAATCCCGCTTGTAGGAGTTAGTTACCTGACTGGCAGTAGCGATACTCACGATGATGAGCGGCACCAGAATACCTACATTAAGAAAGAGCTGAATCTTCGTACTGAAATTAGTCCGGAGCACCTCCACGTACCGCCCCCGCACCAACAGGTAGCCCCCAATGCCAGCCACCCAGAACACGGTATGCAGTAGAAACAGAAAGGAAAAGTTGGCTAGCCAATCGCCAAACGAGTACATGGCGGTGGTTACAACGACTACTCGACCAGCCGTGCCCTTAACGCCCAAGTGCTGAAAGCCATCCACGGAAAGACCCGTTGTGTACAGTTTGGGAAGCTGTAGTTGGGCTGGGGTAAGCTTATTGATATAGTCAAAGTCGCCTTCGTTGTACACCAATTGCCCGTTTTCGTAGCCTGCGTAACTAAGCTCGGTGCCAAGACCAGGCTGAAAGAATTTCTGGTCAACCAACAGTTCTGGCACTACACTGTTGGCAGTTAGTTTCTTCAGGGAGAGTTCCAGTACAATGTGGCTGGTATCACCATCGGCGGAGGGTACTGGCACGAAGGCCGCGTAGCGTCGGCTCACGAACGATGCGGCGCCGCTCCGAAGCAAGTAGATATTAGGATGCTCGGTAGGTACTGCCTGACGCAACAGATACTGCTGCATCTGCGCCAAATTGCCGGGCATTCCTACGGCCAAATCATTGGTTCCAAATAGCGTTATGGCTACTTCGTACTTATCGAAATACCCTCGCAAGTGGTATTTCGCCACTTTCTGCCGAATCAGGTCTTGGTTTACGAAGGGGCTAGTCAACATCACCCGTAAACCCAAGTCGTGCGACATGTCCAGGGCTCGTTCGGCCAGCAGATATTCCCCCTGCAAGTCATTATCGACCAGCAAATTGCTGGCAATGGTTTGCTTGTTGAGCAGAAGCTGTCTATCAAAGTGCTCATACAGAGCCAGCGCGCCAATACCAGAGCTTAAGCCCAGCATTAGGAAGATAAATAGGTACAGCTGATACGGTAGCACTGCCCCCGCTGACTTTAACCCAGTAAAGCGCAGTACCAGGAAAAACAGCAGCGTAATGCCCAGCAACGTACTATGCACTTCCCCAATGGCTAGACCCACCGGCAAGAACAACACGGTGCAAAGCAGCAGCAGCACCAGTCCCGTACGGCGGGTAGATGGCCGCACAATTCCCACAAATACTTGGGAAAGAATATAGAAGCCCATCAAATACCCCCCCGTATGAAGGGCTATGGCTAGTGCCAGCAGGATCTTGAAGGTACTAATCTGAATATCCTGGGTGATGTCGAGTACCAGCAGGGAATTGTTGAAGCTGCTGGAATAAAAGTCGAATAGAAGTTCTAATAAGCCATAAAACCCCAGTACTGCCACGGCCCCTAATGCTACGCGCTGTCGCCAGTCTTTTACCTGCCACACCCGACGCAGTAGCCCATACCGCCGAAACAGCAGCAAGCCGTAAATAGCCGCTATAATCAACACTATGGCGTTCAGCAGTAAGTCGCCCAGCGAGGGAGAAAGCCAGGAAGCAGCATATAAACGAGGGTCGAAGAGACGCACCTCGATAAAGGAGAAGGGCAACCCCAAGGAAAGCATTCCTGCCCGAAATGCTACCAGAGGTAGCAGCACCGCTACGACACCCTGCCACGTTTGCCCCTGCTGAAAGAAGCGCTGAGCCAGCCGCGACCATCCTAATACATATAGGCCGAACCCGAGCAACAGGAGCCCTAATGGGAGGTAGCGGCCTGTAATAGGGTCATCCTGTAGGCTTTCAATTGAAAACAAGTAGGTACCCTCTTCCGAATAGATACGCGGGCGAGCAGAGGGCGTAGTTTCTACTAGTAGGCGAACATTCAGGTTTTGAAAAAGGGCGTTATTGGTACCCTCCCGCAGGTAGCGGTTGCTAATGCCGTAAGTAATTTCAAGTGGTACGTACGTCAGAATCACGTAGGGCCCCGCTACCCGGCGAAGCACCAAGAACTTACCGAACTTGGTTTCTGCCAGCTTATCGTCAAACTGCTGGGTTGCATGCTCGGGCTCCGGCCGGACGGTGTGTTCTGACCAAAATAGCAAACGCTCGCCCCGGAATACGAAGACCGGATATGTAGTGCTACCCGTCAGCGTTTGAAACCGAATCTTGTTTGCAACGAGCTCCTGCGCCAAGTTATCAGCTTCGTGTTCTCCTAACAGCTCCGCATCAAGTACCGCTGTTTGCAACCGGGCTGTAGCAGTGCGTAGCATTACGAGCGGCGTCTGTGCATAGCGGTTGCTTAGGTAAGCACCCACAAAGCATAGCATGGCCAGCACCAGTAACAGGACAGGAGAAAGGCGTACGAATTTCAACGGATAAGAGAAAGCACAGGACAGACAAGCTGTCAACAAAAATGCCGCCAAAGGGCGGCATTTCCTATTTATCAACCTTTTAGCGCCGATCTACAGCGAAGGTCATGGTATTAGCGGCTGCCCGCAATTTTCTTTCTCTTGCTATTACGATACCAGAAGTACCCCACCGTGCCTATAAGCACATACGGAATCGTCATTAGGTATAGAATCCCTTTGTTGAGGCCCGTAGTATCGTAGCCGTCCTTTTCCTGACGCGAGGCCTCCACCTGTGTTTTACACATAGTGCACTGAGCCTGCACTTGCAGGGGCAAAGCACTAAGCAGCAAGCCTAGTACAAATGCAATCAATCCGGTAGTAGCAGCCTTTTTCATGGTTAAATAACACCGGCATCCCGGCAAAGTTTCCTGCTAGAAGCAGAAAGGTGAATCACGCTCTCAGGTATAATAGGGCGCAATCATGAAGTATACAATAACCCCTGTTACGGACACATATAGCCAGATGGGATACGTCCAACGGGCAATACGACGATGCTTTTGAAACTGCTCGGTAAGGGCGAAGTACAACGTAAACAATACTAACCCTACAGTTATAGCGGCCAGCACAATGTGAGTTAGTAGAATGAAGTAATACACAAACCGGATTGCTCCTTCACCACCAAACTTAGTGCTTTCTACCTGCGAGTGATACGCTACATACGACACCAAAAACAAGGAGCCTAGCAAGAAAGCTATGCCCATCATGGCCCGGTGCTTCGCCACCTCTTTGCGCCGGATGAAGTAATACCCTAACATCAGAAAGACAGCCGTTAGGGAATTTAATGCTGCATTTACGGCTGGCAACGCTTTCACTTGCGCTCCTTCAATGCGGAACACGTTTGGAAAGTAATACAGAATAGCAACTGCTATTGGAATTACTGCGCCTAGCACCGCGGCTAGTACTTTGTACTTTGTAAAATTGCCAGGGTTAGTGGCCGTATTATTCGTGGTCATAGGTGTAGAGCAACACGCCAATTTCGGTGATGAGCCGATTTATTTCCTTTTCGCTGGTTCCGTCATACATCCCTCTCACCTGCCGGTTCTTGTCTACCAGAAAGATCTTCTGGCTTTGAACTAGGCTACTACCTTCCATAGACAAACGAAACTCACGCGCAGCCAATTGATTGAGACCTGCTTGGTTGCCAGTAAGAAAAAACCACTTGCCAGCAATAGCGCCATACTGCTCCGCATAGCGAGCCAGCACTGCTATGGAGTCATGAGTTGGATCTACCGTGAAAGATGCAAGCCGTACTCTAGGTTCCTGCCGGAACTTCTCTTGTACTCGCGAAAGTTGCGCACTAACCTGCGGACAGATACCGGAGCAGGTTGTGGAAAAGAAATTAGCCACATAGAGGCCCTTATCTGCTAACTCCGCTTGAGTTATCTCTCGCCCGGCTTGAGACGGAAATCGGAAGTCACCAATTTGGTGAAAAACAGTATCGCGCTGCCACTTTCCGCTCACCTGCGTGGAGTCCACGTGGTCAGGTAGGAAGGTTGGCAGCGCGTAACGGTTTGTACCGAAGCTTTTCAGAAACAGAAAGGCCAGTACCGGAACTAGCAGAATTAGGCCCAGCAGCAACGTCTGTGCCGGCCGCATTCTTTAGTTAAGAAAGTTGTGGACGGCAGCTCCGATGGCGTTACCCTCAGTAATTAGGGCAACCAGCAGCCAGATCAGCAGCGCCATGGGAATAAGAATGGTCCAGATCAACCCTTTCGTTTCATGCTTTAAGTGCATGAATTCAGCTACGATGAAGAAAGCTTTGAAGATGGTCAGGATAATGAAGATAGCATTACGCATAGTACCCGGATCCATGAAGAACACGAACACGAATTCCAGTGCGGTAATACCAACAAGGACAAAGAACGTTTTCCAGATCCAGCCGGTGTTTGGCTTCGGAATCTCTCCTACGTGTGTATCGGCTGCAGGGGCGTGATGAGCCATATGAGTGTTGTGATGAAATTTGAAGTACAAAAGCCGACTGCTGACAATAAGAGGGGGTGCCCTTATCATCAGCAGTCAGGTGTTTTTAAACTAGGTAGAAGAAGGTGAATACAAACACCCACACCAAGTCTACAAAGTGCCAGTAAAGACCAATTTTCTCCACCATTTCGTAGTGCCCTCGCTTCTCGAAGGTACCGTTGGTGGTAGCAATGAAAGACCACACCAACAAGCAAACGCCGGAAAACACGTGCGTACCGTGGAAACCAGTAATGAAGAAGAACAGGTCGCCAAACAGCACTGGACCGTATTGGTTCATAGCCAAGTTAGCACCGTGGAACACAGTACCATCAGCCATCTTGGTTCCTTCTTCATGGCCACCGATGAAGTGACTCCACTCCCAAGCCTGAGAGCACAAGAAGGTAGCACCAAACAAAATAGTCCACAACAGCCATTTCTGGACGTCCTTCTTATCCATCCGATGTCCTGCTTCCACAGCCAGTACCATAGTAACCGAGCTAAAGATGAGAATCATGGTCATCAGAGCCACAAATCCTAGTGGAACATCTGCGTGGCCCATTCCAGGGAAGGCGTTGAACACCTTGTCAGGAATTGGCCAGTAGTCCGAGGAGAACTTGAAGGCGCCATGGATTTTCTCATCATACGCGGCATAGCGATGACGGATAAGGCCATAAGTGGTTAGGAAGGCGGCGAACGTGAAAGCGTCCGACAGCAGGAAGAACCACATCATTAGCTTGCCGTAGCTCGCTTTGAAGGGCTCGTTTCCGCCGTCCCAGGTGCCGGTGCGCGGCTTATCCAGGGCGGAATCAGGAATCGTCTGCGTCGTGGAAATGGTGGACATAGCGTGCGGGGGTTGACGAAAATCTAGTGGTTCAAAAGTAGGAACAAATACAGGTACAACCAAAGAGCCCCAAGGAAGTGCCAGTAGATAGTGACATTACCTATTGAGAGCATTTGGCGGGAATGCACCTGATACTTAAAGCTTTTACGTAGCACCACCAGCAAAAAGATGAGGCCTGTAATCAAGTGAAAACCGTGTACACCAGTAAGTACATACAGAAATGAGCCAGAAGGGTTAGAGTCTGTACCCCCAAAAAAGATACGACTATCTACCAATTGCCCCCAGAGGAGCCACTGACCAACTAAAAATGCCACCCCGAAGGTCAAGGTCAAGGCCAGAGCCAAGCGAACTTGATTGAGTTCGTCCTTGCGAGCAGCAAACCAAGCCCACTGTACTGTAACTGAACTCAGTACAATAATGAGGGATGTAATTAAGAAGCCAGCTGGCAGGTCAAACTCAAGCCAGTTACCCTCGTTGCGCCGAACGATGTAAGCACTCGTGTAAGCGGCAAAAATCATGAAGATGCTGACGATCATCAACATCAACAAGAAGCGCGTAGGGTGAATGCCCGTAGACGGCTCCTTGGTATTCAAAGTTTCAGCAGTATGCATAGGGCTGAGCGTGAAAGATGCAGGAAAGAAGTATGACTTTATAACATAACGGTATGAGAGTTTGTCTCATCTCGCCCATCATAATTCCTTACTCCCAGAGGTCATTACATTTTATCAAGAACCAAAGCTATCTGCACAATTGGCAAATACAGAAACGAGCCAAACATGATGCTCATAGCAGCCTTCTTGCTGACAGTACGCATCAAGTAGAAGGTTTGCATGAGGAATAGCACACCACAGATAGCAGCTACCATCGGGTATGTTGTGCTAGTCATGCCAAAGTAAAAAGGCAACAGGCTCAGCGGAATCAACACCATGGTATAAGTCATGATTTGAATAGCCGTGCGCAAATCCTTACCGCCAGGAGTAGGGAGCATTTTGAAGCCAGCTTTTTTATAATCGTCGTCCAACACCCAGGCAATGGCCCAGAAGTGAGGAAATTGCCACATAAACTGGATTCCAAATAGAATCCACCCTTCTACGCCTAAGAACCCTGTAGCTGCCACCCACCCAATAAGTGGAGGCATGCCGCCAGGAATAGCACCTACAGCCACGCAGATGGGCGAGATAGTTTTTAGAGGAGTATAGACAAAGCCGTAGAGAATTAGCGAAAGTAGAGAAAGAGCCGCAGCCAATGGATTGAAGAAATACGTCAGCAGTCCTAACCCTACTACCCCTAGCACTGCCGTGAATACCCATGCCTCACGAATACTGACTATGCCAAGCGGAATAGGTCGCTTGGCCGTACGTTTCATCAGCTTATCTAAGTCTTTCTCGAAAATCTGATTGATAGTATTAGCTGAACCTGTTACAGCCAATCCCCCTACCAATACCAATAGGGCCCGGCTAAAGTCCAGCTCGTGGGCTCCGAGAAGGTAACCGATAGCACTTGAAAAGGCTACCGTTAGCGCCAACCGGAATTTAAGTAACTGAAAGAAAGCCCTGGCTTTAGTCATCAACTGTACAAACAAATGGCCGAGCGAAACCCTCCCGGAACGGGGCCGCAAAGTTACGCAACAACCGCCGGAGTACTAGCCTGCTGTTGCAACTTAGTAGCTCGACGGTAAGCAATAAGAGCTAGAAATTGGGAGCCGAATAGCAAGGTTGCTACCGTCAGGTGCACTGGCTGCACTATAGCTGGCAGTGCAAAATACGCGAGAGTAATGCCCGCTACTATTTCAAGTCCAATACAAGCTAACACTGCTGTAGCCAACCGATGTAGGCGTTTTGAGGGCAGCAGATAAAGCCGGTAGGCTATGTACACGTTTAGTAGCAGCAATACAGCTGAAAATGTACGGTGTATTTTGAAAATAGAACCTAGCTGCTCTACCCACTCTGTGCGGTTTAGATAGTTAGCAGCAAATGCAACCATGTCTACTTCCTCCCGGACCTGAGTACCCAAGACAATTTGCATAAACGTAAGCAGCGCGCTTACCCACAACCATCCAACAAGTCCTGGTAGTGCCCGCACACGTTCCACTGTTCTGTACTCACGTTGTGAACGTTCTACGGCATAAATTAGCATTGCTACAATTACTAGTGCTAACCCCATATGGATAGTAACCATGACAGGCAGCAGATTAGTAGATACAACAAGGGAGCCAAGCCAGCCTTGTATTCCTGTCAATAGAAAAGATGCCAAGGCAAGCCAAAAGACCACTCTGTCGCGCTTCCAATAAGGCAATGCAAACACTACTGTAAGAAACACAAAAACGCCAATAAGGGCTCCCACCAACCGGTTAACGTACTCAATCCACGTCTTCACAGGGTTGAAGTCCGTCTCGATATACTGCGTTGGATGGGCAAAAATATCACCTGCTACTTGGTGAAAGCCCATACGCTCAAGCTTGGCAGCAAGCTTCTTATTCTTTTCCACCCTTCGTGCAGTATACACCTCCTTATAGTTAGGAGGCAGTTGGCCTACTTGGGTAGGTGGTATCCATGTACCAAAGCACTTAGGCCAATCAGGACAGCCCATACCTGAGCCTGTGCTCCGGACTATCCCTCCTACCAATATTAGAACATATACCGCCACAACCGTCAGGATGCCCACAAATCGGAAGCGCAGCACAAAGCTGGGAGTTGACATATTTGCCGAATTATTTATGTACTAGCGTTATGCTGGTCTGATTTACCTCAGAACGAGAGAAGGACCCCGGCCCGGCTTTGCCGAGGCCGGGGTCCCTCTTGAAAATAGCAAAACGGGCCGCCGTAAATACAGCGGCCCGTTTCAGAGGATTAACACTACTTATGATTATTCCATCTCACGCTCGTACGGTAAATTAGACGATTGTGTCTGAGAGTACGGTACGTGTTGAGGAATGAAATCATCAGCTGCACCTGGCTTGCTATAATCATAAGGCCAACGGTGAACAGCTGGGATAGCGCCGGGCCAGTTGCCGTGACCCGGAACTACTGGGGTAGTCCACTCCAGCGTAGTAGAACGCCAAGGGTTTTCGCTAGCACGACGGCCACGGAAGATGCTGTAGAAGAAGTTGAAGATGAATACAAATTGGGCGAAGAACGCCAGGATTGCAGCCACCGAAATGAACTTGTTCAGGTTAGCAAACTGGCTAAAAGTATCGAAGCCAGTCCAAGAGTAGTAACGACGTGGGAAGCCAGCAATACCTACATAGTGCATAGGCAGGAATACCAGATATACACCCAAGAAAGTGAGCCAGAAGTGTACATACCCTAGCTTCTCATCCATCATACGACCAAACATTTTCGGGAACCAGTGGTAAACACCAGCCCACAGGCCGAAGAAAGCAGAAGAACCCATTACTAAGTGGAAGTGAGCTACCACGAAGTAAGTATTGTGCATTTGGATGTCAAGAGCAGCGTTACCGAGTACAATACCCGTCAAACCACCAGCAATGAACAGAGACACAAAGCCAATGCTGAATAGCATTGCAGTAGTGAAGCGGATATTACCACGCCACAAAGTAGCTAGCCAGTTGAACGTTTTTACTGCGGAAGGAACTGCAATAATCAACGTCAAGAACATGAACACCGATCCTAAGAAGGGGTTCATACCTGTTACGAACATGTGGTGAGCCCACACAACGAACGACAGTAACGAGATACCTAAAAGTGACCCAATCATTGCACGATAGCCGAAAATAGGCTTACGAGCATTGGTGGCCATAATTTCCGACACCATACCCATCGCAGGCATGATAACGATATACACCTCAGGGTGACCTAGGAACCAGAACAAGTGCTGGAATAGAATTGGCGAACCACCCGTGTTCGGTAGAGCCTGGCCAGCAATGTAGATGTCAGAGAGGAAGAAGGAAGTACCGAAAGAACGGTCAAAGATTAGCAGCAAGGCAGCCGAGAACAACACAGGGAATGAAAGCAGACCTAGTACTGCGGTCAAGAAGAAAGACCAGATAGTAAGCGGCAGTTTACTCATGCTCATTCCCTGGGTACGCAGGTTGATAACAGTAGTGATATAATTAACACCACCTAGCAACTGCGATACAATGAACAGAGCCATTGACACAAGCCACATCGTCATACCCATACCTGAGCCAGGAATTGCTTGCGGCAATGCACTCAGAGGAGGATAGATTGTCCAACCTGCTGCGGCAGGACCTGTCTCCAAGAACAGAGACAAGAACATAACCACGCTCGACAGGAAGAAGAACCAATACGAAAGCATGTTCATAAAGCCCGAAGCCATATCGCGGGCGCCAATCTGTAGAGGAATTAGGAAGTTAGAGAACGTTCCTGAAAGACCAGCAGTCAGCACGAAGAACACCATGATGGTACCATGCATGGTTACCAAGGCCAAGTAGAACTCTGGATTCAGCTTACCTGCCTCAATCCATTTGCCTAAAAATGGGCTAAGCCACTCCAAAGTAGACTCTGGCCAGCCGAGTTGCAGGCGGAACAGGCTAGATAAAGTACCACCTAGGATAGCCCAAAAGATACCTGTAATCAGGAATTGCTTAGCAATAACCTTGTGGTCGGTACTGAAAATGTACTTCTGCAGAAAACTCTGCTCGTGATGCTCGTCGTGGTGCTCGTGCACGTCGTGACCAGGTTCGGTCACTCCGATGCCGCCTTGCACTTGCGCGTGAGTAGGAAGGTTAGCAGCCATGTAAGAAGCGTGCGTTTAGATGAATTAAAGCGAAGCCTTGGCGGCAGGAACTACAGCAGCGGCGGCAGGAGCAGCCTCAGCTTTCGGAGTCAAACCACTCGACTTCTGTTTGAAGCTAGCCAAAACATCAGGGTTTTGTTCCGTGAACGACTTCTGCTGGCTTAGCCAAGCAACGTAGTCTTCTGGTTCCTCTACTACAATGTTCAGTTTCATAGCAAAGTGCCCGCGGCCGCAAATTTGATTGCAAGCAAGCTCATAGTTGAACTTGGGGTTACCAGTTTGAGCACGCATCTCATCAGTAGTTTTGGTAGGAGTAAACCAAAACTTTGTGGGCATACCTGGTACTGCATACATCTGCACACGGAAGTGAGGCATATATACAGCGTGCAGAACGTCACGCGAACGAATCTTTAAAAGCACTGGAATACCTTTCGGAACGTGCAATTCACCTGATGGGAAAGTGATATCATCTAATGAGCTTTTGTCGCTCAAGTCGAGACCGAAGTCGTTTGTCGCATCAATTAGGCGGTAGTTAACTACGCCTAAGTTAGAGTCGCGACCAGGGTAACGAAGAAGCCATCCAAACTGCTTACCCATTACTTCTACAACCACAGCATTCTGAGGCGCAGGACCAGTAATACGTGACCACTCTTTCCAGCCTGCAAATACAAGAGCAGCCATTACCACCGCTGGAATCAGCGTCCAGATAATTTCAATCTTGTTGTTATGAGGGAAGAAGAAAGCCCGACGGCCTTCCTTATGCTGGTATTTGTATGAGTACACGAACAGCAAAATCTGCGTCAGCGTAAATACAATACCCAGGATAATCATGGTTGTCCAGAACATCCGCTCAGTGGCATGACCATGAACAGAGGCAATGGGTGGGTTCATAGCATCGAAGTTATCGACGAAGGACCAAGCGAATGCTGAACCACCCACCACCAAAAAGATGATGAATAAAATAGCATTAACGCGATTACTAACCCCTATCTCACGTGTAGAGCTACCCGAGAAGATTGAGGTGAGGATCTGGAGGCGAAACAGCAGGCCAAACACGACCAGCAGCAACACCAGCACCAGAAGAATACCAAGAGCAGTCATTATCTGTATGTAGAAGTGAAAACTGAGAAGTGAGTAAAGAGAAGCGAGAGATAGAGGATCTACTCTCGCTTCTCTTTACTCAGGTCTAAAATCAGGTCGTGTGATGCACACTTTCATCCAAGAAAGGATGATGAATGGGGATCAACGAAGCCTGTGAGAGGCGCTTAGTTATCAGGAGGAGGAAAGAGCCAAGGAAAACCATAGCAGTACCAATCTCAATGATAAACCCATTCTCAGCCTGCATAGTTGCTGGCATGATCATTAAATAAAAATCGAACCAGTGACCAATCAAGATGGCAATAGAAACGATTTTCAACATGATCATTTGACGCTTTGCATCCCTAGTCATTAGAACAAGAAAGGGGAAAGCAAAGTTGATAAGCAGATTGAAAAAGAAGATCCAAGTGTACTGGTTGTTAAAACCACCCAAACGCTGGTTGTAGTACACAGATTCCTCGGGCAAGTTTGCGTACCAAATCAACATAAACTGGGCGAACCATACGTAAGTCCAAAAAATGCTGAAGCCAAACATGAACTTACCCAAGTCATGCAGATGGCCTGCTTGCACGAAGCGCAGATAACCAGCCTGCTTGAGGAAGATTACGCATAGAGTGGTAGCAGCAATTCCTGATACCCACCAAGAAGCGAATACATACCAACCAAACATCGTCGAAAACCAGTGCGTATCAATTGACATCACCCAGTCCCATGCCGACATTGAGGAGGTTACTGCAAACAGTACTAAGAACAGAGCTGAAGCAGTAATGCTCTTATGAAAGTATTCAGTGCCACCGTTCAGGTCCTCAGCTAGAGATAAGGAACGAAGCTTATTGGTGAATACCACCCATATTACTACATAAGAAATGGTCCGAATCAGGTAGAATGGAACGCTCAAGAAACCTGACTTGCCAGCAATGATAGCATCATAAGTAGCGCTGCCTTTGGTCATAATGCCAGGCAGTGTCCAGTGAAAGATATCGTTGTTGATTAAGCCTAGTCCGAAAATGAGAACCATTAATACACCACCAGGCAGTACCCATGCGCTGAGAGCTTCATTTACGCGCTTGATCAGCACTGACCATCCAGCATAAGCAACATATTGGATAGCCATGAATACTGTGCCCACTACCGAAACGCCGGTAAAGAACACATTGCTGTGCCATAAACTTACAATCAGGCGTTTCAGCCAAGAAGGGCTACCATGATGACCAGTGCCTTCATGGCCTGCTCCATGAGCGGATGCAGCTCCATGAGCAGCTGCCGCTCCTTCATGGTGCTCAGCTCCAATACCAAATGCTGCTACTATCAAACCAATGGCTAACAGTACAACACCAGCAACGATGATGGAGATGAAAGTTTTACGAGCGCGGGGCGAAACCTCTAGGTATTCAGCCGTGGCGCTTTCGTGATGCGTCAGAGTTGCCATATCGAGTTAGTTCGCTGTTCCGTTTCTTGCCTCAGTACCCTGTCCTGGCGTATCAGAAGCTTTGTTAGCCTGAGCTTCTTGTACTGGACTTTGGTTGGTAGCATCAGTTGATTCTGAATTTTGGCCTGATGCTTGACCTTGCGCTTTTAAGAAGTCTTCCATTCCTTCGGCGCCTTTACCTTGCTGTAGCATGCGTACATACATGGCAATTTTCCATCGTTCCTCTGGATTGACCTGAGAACCGTGTGGCATCATGCGGCCTTTACCCCATTGAATGACGTGATATATGTGTCCATCATTCATAGTTTTATAAGCTCCTGCAGAGTAGTTCGGAACACCCTTGAACTTGACACCCACTGGCCCCTGCCCGTCTCCTTGCTCACCATGGCAATGCTGACAGTTACGCAAGTATAGTGCTTGACCTTCCTGCAGATTGTCTTTGGTGTAAGTATAAGGGTTGCGCAAAGATGTCTCCGCAGTTGCGATGTCATCTTTGCCAATGTGAGTGTAGTAGTTGAGCTTACCACGTGGTACAGTACCAATTGCCGGAACCCGCATATTAGTACCCATTGGGTTTACTCGGTTGTTGTTCTCCTGCTTCAGAGGCTCGTACGGAATCGAGGAGTACATCTCGGGGGCGTACTCAACGCCAGGATCATCGGCGCGGTTGCAGGCGGTGGTGAACACCGATGCCAGCAGAACCGCCGACGCTTGCAAACTAACTTTTAGCGAATGCGTCATTAGAACTTAGACATTTCTTTTTCGTTCACCTCCGAAGCGCCGTTGTTGCGCAACAACTGGGTCAGTTTACCCATATCGGTACCTTCTTTTAGCTCAATAGCCATGACAAACTTGTCATCGGTAGAGCGAACATCTAGTACAGGAGTTTTCCATCGTGGGTACAGTTTGCTGATGGTATAGAAGGTAATTACCATGCCGTGGCAGGTAAAGAATACCGTCAACTCAAAAGCAACTGGAATAAAGGCAGGTAAAGCAATGTGAGGCTTACCACCGATGATCATTGGCCAGTCGAAACCTAGCGTGTAGATCTGCAACCATAGAGCGAAGGCCAAACCTGTCATGCCCAAGAAGAAGGCAGCAATCGGAAGGCGAGAACGTTCAATGCCGAGAGCATCATCTATCCCGTGAATTGGGAAAGGCGAGAATACTTCGTAGATCTTCACGCCCGCTTCCCGGACGTTTTCCACAGCGTGCAACAGCACATCTTCGTCGTCGAAGATGCCGAGGG
The DNA here is from genome assembly GCF_900188255.1 of Hymenobacter mucosus. GTDB lineage: Bacteria > Bacteroidota > Bacteroidia > Cytophagales > Hymenobacteraceae > Hymenobacter > Hymenobacter mucosus. The sequence continues at coordinate 169,453 of NZ_FZNS01000002.1, forward strand.
CGAAGCGCTTAGTCATGCTTATTGTAATTTACAGGAGCCGAGGCTGGAACCCCGTGGGTGGAGTGTTGATGAGTAGCGCCGAGATGAGGATCATGACCGGTGTAAGTTGGGCCATTATCTACCGTGTATTTCAAGACCGACTTCACCTCTGCCATGTTGATCACAGGGAAAAACTTGGCAAACAAAAGGAATAGGGTGAAGAACAAGCCCATCGTACCTACATAGATACCGATGTCGATAATTGAAGGAGAGAACATTACCCAGCTCGAAGGCAGGTAGTCGCGGTGTAGCGAAGTAACAATAATTACAAAGCGCTCGAACCACATACCAATGTTCACAATAATCGACAGCACGAACGTCAGCGGAATGCTGTAGCGCACTCGACGAATCCACACCAGTTGTGGAGTAATAACGTTGCAGGTCATCATCGACCAGTAAGCCCACCAATAAGGGCCAGTAGCACGGTTGATGAATGCGTATTGTTCGAATTCAACCTGTGAGTACCATGCAATGAAGAATTCGGTGATGTAAGCAACACCTACTATAGAACCTGTTACCATCATGATCTTATTCATGAGAGCAATGTGTTCAATAGTGATATAATCTTCCAGTTTAAATACTACCCGCGTGATGAGCATGAGGGTAAGTACCATAGCAAAGCCAGAGAAGATAGCACCTGCTACGAAGTAGGGGGGAAAGATGGTAGTATGCCATCCTGGTACTACTGAGGTAGCAAAGTCCATTGATACAATGGTGTGCACCGAGAGTACCAGCGGAGTAGAAACACCGGCCAAGATCAAGGACACGGTTTCATAACGCGACCAATGCTTAGCAGACCCTTTCCAACCCATGCTGAGCAATGAGTAGGCTACCTTAGCAATAGGACCTTTTGCACGGTCGCGGATAGTAGCGAAATCAGGTACTAGACCAGTGTACCAGAATACCAGTGACACTGTGAAATACGTGGAGATGGCAAACACGTCCCACAGTAGAGGTGAGTTAAAGTTTACCCAAAGTGAACCATACGTATTCTGGAGAGGAAACACCCAAAAAGCTAGCCACGGACGGCCCATGTGAAGCACAGGGAACATAGCAGCGCAGATTACGGCAAAGATGGTCATTGCCTCAGCAGCGCGGTTGATAGATGTCCGCCACTTCTGGCGAAACAGCAGAAGAACGGCGGAAATCAGCGTACCTGCGTGACCGATACCTACCCACCATACGAAGTTGGTGATATCCCAGGCCCAGCCAACAGTTTTGTTGAGTCCCCATTCACCGATACCGTACCATAGAGTGCGATATACAGAGTAGAAGAACACACCGAGAAAAAAGAGTGCGACGCTCAGGGCTGCCATCCAGCGGATGTTGGGCGCGGCCTCCACCTGACGGCTGATGTCTTGGGTGACGTCGTGGTACGTTTTCCCCCCGGTTACGAGCGGCTCCCGTACAGGCGATACGTGCTGCATAGTTTTTGACTTAAAGGAGTAAAGGAGGAGGGCAGCAAAGCGGTGGGCGCTGCTGCCCTCCCTGATGGCTCAGTTTCTAGGCGTTACGAACTGCTTCGTCCGTGTTACGAATCTTGGTCAGATACGTGATGTTTGGCTGCACGTTGATAGAGTCGAGTACGTGGAAAGCACGCTCACCATCTTCACGACGCAACAGCTTCGAAATGCGAGACTCGGGGTCACGCATGTCACCGAATACAATTGCTTGCGTTGGGCAAGATTGGGCGCAAGCTGAAACAATCTCTCCGTCCTGGGGACGACGCTTTTGTTTCTTAGCTTCCAATTTACCTAACTGGATACGCTGCACGCAGAACGAGCACTTCTCCATTACACCACGAGCACGAACCGTAACATCGGGGTTCAAAACCATGCGGCCAAGATCAGTGAACATATGGCCGTTTACACTTTCAAACTTCTCGTTAGTGTAATACGAGAACCAGTTGAAGCGACGAACCTTGTACGGGCAGTTGTTTGCGCAATAACGTGTGCCTACGCAACGGTTGTAGGTCATTTGGTTTAGACCCTCCGAACTGTGCGTAGTTGCCAGTACAGGGCAAACCGTTTCGCAAGGAGCGTGGTTGCAATGCTGGCAAAGCATGGGCTGGAAAATAACCTTCGGGTTGTCCGAGGGGTGTTCCATTGCCTCATATGTATCTAGTTTGCCCTTCGTCTCAAAGTCCGTTTTGTGAGCGTCTGAGCTATAGTAACGGTCAATACGCAGCCAGTGCATTTCGCGGCGGTTGATAACCTCCTGCTTACCCACTACTGCTACGTTGTTTTCGGCTTGGCAACCAACCACGCAAGAGCCACAGCCAATGCATGAGTTGAGGTCGATAGCCATACCCCAGTGGTGATTCTTATACTCGTAGTCCTGCCACAACGACACCTTATTAGGCTTCTGTGGTCCTTCAGGAGTAGAAATCGTTTCGTACTCAGTTACTTCCTTGGGGTTTGCTATGTACTGAGCCAACGTAGACTCCTGCACCACCGGCTTGCGGTCCATGATGGTGTGGTGAGTCTGAGTCTGAGCAATAGGCGATTTTTCTTCGGTGTGCTTCAGCGTTACGGTGTTGCTATAGATGATAGCACCGTTGCGCATAGTAGCTAATGGCAGCACGTTTGCACCGCAATCTTGCGCTACTTTACCTGCTTTCGTGCGGCCGTAACCAATGGCAATGCTCACACTATCCGCAGCTTGACCAGGCTGAATTAGAACGGGCAGTTTAATGGATTTACCACCAGCCGTAACCTCTAATACATCACCTTGCTCCCACTTGTTCTTCTCGGCCATGGCACGAGGAACGGCTACATAGTTACCCCAAGTGGCCTTAGATACTGGATCAGGCAATTCTTGCAGCCATGGGTTGTTAGCATGAGTACCATTACCAATACCCACTTTCTCGTAGATGGCCAGTTCTACTCCGGTACCGATTGGGCTAATAGCGCCAAACGCAGCGTTTACATCAGGGGCAGCAACTGCTAGTGGAGCGGGCATTGCCGTACCACGGGCCACACCATCATGCACTGCTTTATCCCAAGCCTTCTGAAAATCTCCGCCTAGTACTCCTTGCCACTGCGTACGCAGGTAGTTGTAGTAGCTTGTTGGATTACCAGCCCAAGTCAGAAGAGAATCTTGAGCTTGGCGAGTTGCAAATAGAGGCGTAATTGCAGGCTGAGCTAAGCTCAGGAAACCGCGCTTCGGCTCGAAGTCATTCCACGACTCTAGGAAGTGATGGTCAGGAACAGCATACGTACACTGAGAACCGGTCTCATCAAGACGGTCATTCAGTGAAATAGTGGTCTTTACCTTTTTCAGGCCGCTCAACACCTGTTCCCCCATTGGATGGTTGAAGACAGGGTTGGCATGATAGAAAATTACCGTACCAACTCGCCCAGCATTCATATCGGCAATCAGAGTACTCATCCGAGCATCATCACCTTGACGAATGAACGAAGGGTTAGCTACGTCAACAGCGGCAGAACCAAGGGCGCGGTTAATAGCTGTCACCAGCGTTTGGACCGCCGGATCGTTGGAGCCTGATACTACTAAGCCACTGCTGCCAGCCTTCCTCAGACGATCAGCAGCTTCTGCTAGGGGTTGGGTTTTACCTTCCTCATAGGTAGAAGTTGCACCACCCCCTACAACAAGGTTGTATAGCTTTAACACAGCCTGACCTTCTTGCGAAGGCTTAATTGCTACCCGCACATCAGCATTGGAACCAGTCAGTGACAAACCAGATTCAAACTGGTAGTGCTTTGACATAGTCTTCTTTTCGCTCGATACTTTACGGTTAGTAATGTACTGTTGCGCATACTCCACTGGTGACAACCACGTACCGAGGAAGTCAGCGCCAAAGCTTACGATAACACTTGCTTTGCTAAAATCGTACGCTGGCAGCACGCCTCCGTTGGCACGCAGTAACCCAGACGCAGAGTTAACGTCATACATTACGTGCTCTGTGTTCGGGAAACGTGCAGCAAACTCTGCAATGACCTTCTTAGTAGAAGGGCTGATGATGGTTGGCGACACAATAGCAATTCTGCCAGTGTTCGAAGCCAGAGCCGTACGGATTTCTTGATCTACTTGGTCTTTGTCCGCTTTAGCGTGTTCCGCTTTTTCACCAGTGCCCTTCTTTATGGCGAAGTGCTGAAGACGGCCACCATCGTACAAGCTCAGCACAGCAGCTTGAGCCCGAGCAGATAGACCACCGCGCGTTACTGGCGACTCAGGGTTGCCCTCGAGCTTAATTGGGCGGCCTTCGCGGGTTTTTACTAGTACGCTGTTATAATCCTCACCAGTGAAGTAAGTGGAAGCGTAATAGTTGGCAATACCTGGATCAACCTCTTCGGGCTTGTTGAGGTAAGGAATAGCCTTCTTAATAGGGGTTTCGCAACTGGCGAGGGTGGCCGCGGCAATACCGAAGCCCATGAGTTTGAGGAAGTCGCGGCGCGGAGCCACTGTGGCATCCGAGGTGCCATGAGAATCTTTCACCGGCAGGAAGTCAGCAAACTCGGTGAGTGCATTCTTCACGAACTCCGGTGAGTTCTCTAGTTCCTCAATTCCCTTCCAGTACTTAGGCGACTCTTGCATTTGTTTTGGGACTTAGGGTCTTGGGACTTGGGGTCTTTTCTTGACCCACTGTAGTCCACAAGTTCAATGCTTGTCTTATGTTAGAGGCTTTAGGCGTAAGCCTACACGTGGCGTAAAGCTACGTGTAGGCTACTAACCAATTAGTAGTGGCACTTCGAGCATTCCGTACCGCCGTTCGACGATACCGTGAAAGGTACTGCGCCGTTTTTGGTGTCGTGCAGTTTCACTAGGTTGTCGTAGTAAGCGTTGCCTTTCGTATTGAGAGGCGTCTCGCGGTGGCAGTTAATGCACCAGCCCATGGTTAGAGGCGAGTACTGGTATACTACCTCCATGTTTTGGATAGGACCGTGGCAGGTCTGGCACTCAAGTCCACCTACTTGGGTGTGCTGGGAGTGGTTGAAGTAAGCCAAGTCGGGCAGGTTGTGAATACGAACCCACTGAATTGGCTGCTTACGCTCAATAGCGCGGTAGATCTTCTTGATTTCAGGCGACTCTGTTTTGATCTGCGAGTGGCAGTTCATGCAGATGTTAGCTGAAGGGATGTTAGCTGACTTGCTCTTGTACACCGACGTGTGGCAGTAGGCGCAGTTGATCTGGTGCTCACCAGCGTGCAGCTTGTGGGAGAAGGCAATCGGCTGAGTAGGCTGATAGCCCTGCGTAAGGCCAACGCCCATAGCACCCTGAATCGACTCATATAGAACAGCTAGCACGAAGACGATACCTACAATGGCACGTACTGCGGTAGAGTTATATATTTTCGACAGATCAAACCGCTGCTCTACTACTTCTACGTCGCGGCCATCAAGGTCTTTGCGGCCACGTAGTACATCTTTCATGATGTTGGCAATGATAACCAGCGTTACCACCAACACAATGAGTACTACTACTAGTACAATAAGAAGTACGTTCATGTACTTCCCGTCTTCTGCACCAGCCGCACCAGTACCAGGAGTTTCTGCTCCGTCAGCTGGCTTAATGTTAGTAGCAGCACCAGGAGCGCCAGCACTTTGGCCTTCTTGCGAGGTAACCCAGGCTACAATAGAAGTAATCTCTTGGTCCGACAGCTGAAAGCTAGGCATCTGCTGCTTCTGGTACTGATTGAAGAGCTTCACCGCGTACTCATCACCGCTGGCAACAAGTTTGCTAGAGTTCTTCACCCATGGAATAATCCATGACATAGGACGACGCTTTGTAATACCTGCCAGAGCAGGTCCTACTACCACGTCGTTCACGGCGTGGCACTGGGCGCAGTTGCCTTTGAAAAGTGCATCGCCAGCGGCAATTGCAGCAGCGTCACCACCGCCAGCGGCGGGTGCTGCCGCCGTGGCGGGAGTTGCGCCGGCCGTAGCGCCAGGCGTCACCCCTTCCTTGCTCACGGCTGGAGCCGCGCCTACATCTTGCGCCGAAGATTGACCTACGGCAGCAAATGTCAGGAACAGAGCGAGAAAGAGGCGGGAAAGGGGACGAAGTCGGATGCTATTCATAGCACAATTTGACTGAAAAAAAGAAACGCGGGGGGTGCTTCAAGGCCACAAATGTAGGTCGGGAAACCCAGAGAACAAACCGCCATTTGGTAAATTTCGGCCTTTGGAGCTTGCTTAGAAGGATTCTAAAAAAGCACGGTTGGGCCTTATAATATAGTTGCTCGCTCAAGAACTACAGTAAGCGATGCTCGGTAACAGCTCCTAACCTACTTCTCCTGATTACCTACCTAAAAGCAACTACCCTATTCGCCTAAAGGTTTCTGCTTTTGACTATCAAGCTATTACTACTTTACACATTATAATTAAATAGTGTAGGGCAGCACGAACGAACTCATCTTTTCCTTATCTTTGCCCCTCATTTGATTTTTCACACACATTTCACCCCGTCGTAATGGAAGTAAGAAATTACGAGACGGTCTTCATTTTGACTCCCGTTCTGAACGAGAGCCAGGTGCAAGAGACGGTCGAGAAGTTCTCGCAGGTGCTTAAGGAAAATAGCGCCGACATCATCAACACTGAAGCTTGGGGCCTAAAAAAGCTGGCTTATCCAATTCAGAAGAAAAACACTGGGTACTACTTCCTCGTGGAGTTTACCGGTTCGGGCAACATCGTAGACACGCTGGAAATTGCTTTCCGTCGTGACGAGCGTGTTATCCGTTTCCTGACCACCGTTCTGGACAAGCATGCCGTAGCTTACGGTGAGCGTCGTCGTAAGGGCGAGATGAATCAGCAGAAAGCAAAACAATCGGAAGCTGTAGCCCAGTAGTAAGAAGATGAGCCTCGCCAACGAAAAAATCCACAAGCAGGATACGCGTAAGAAATATTGCCGCTTCAAGAAGAACGGCATTAAGTACGTAGATTATAAGGACCCGAACTTCCTGTTGAAGTTCGTAAACGAACAGGGCCGCATCCTGCCCCGTCGTATCACCGGCACCAGCCTGAAATTTCAGCGTAAGGTTGCTCAGGCTGTAGCTAAAGCTCGTCACCTGGCGCTGATGCCCTACGTAACTGACTCGCTAAAGTAAACCCTGCTTACTGAGACTGACATGGAAGTAATTCTGAAAGACGACGTAAAGAACCTGGGCTACAAGAACGATATCGTTACTGTGAAGCCTGGCTATGGTCGGAACTACCTGCTCCCGCAGGGCTTGGCTATTTTGGCCGACAAAACCAACAAGAAAATTGTAGCCGAGAACATTCGTCAGGCTGCTCACAAAGCCGACAAGATCAAAGGCGATGCGCAAGCTATTGCTGACAAAATCGGTGACGTGGTCCTGGACATCCCAGCTAAAGTAGGTGAAAGCGGCCGCATCTTCGGCCGTGTAACTACCCTACAGCTTGCTGATGCTCTAAAAGCAAAAGGCATCGACGTAGAGCGCAAGCGCCTGTCATTTGACTCGGAGCCTAGCGCAGTTGGTGAATACACCGCTACGGTAGATCTGCACCGCGAAGTGAAGCACAAAGTTCGTTTCAACGTAGTAGCTGAATAAGCTGCCTTATTGGACAAGAAAAAGCCCGGCTGCTTTGGTAGCCGGGCTTTTTTCTTCGAGATTATTGGTTACCAAGCAATAACTATGCTTTTGTCTCGTCCATAGTGTTGCTTTCCCTGCTCATTGCATAGTACGCCATCGGGTAACTACTACCTGTGATTTTGGCTGAACGCAGGTTGTTGAGTAGGTTGCCTGTCCGTTGGCTTGTTTAGGCCGTATTGAGAGAAATGTTTCGCACTGAACTACCACTTACGCCGCATCCGCAACAGCTGCCCCACTCGGCGCGGATACTGACGATAGGTTCCTGTTTTTCGGATTCTATTGGCCGCCGCTTACTTGATTATAAAGTAGCCGCGCTAGTTAATCCATTCGGCACCGTATTCAATCCTGTGTCAGCTTGTCGGCTCCTGCGTGCCGCTGCTGGCGAGGATATGGATTGGCAGCAGCACGTAGTAGAGGCCCGAGGTAGGTGGCAGAGCTACGACCTGCACGCTGATATAGGTGCTGATACTCCGGTAGATCTTTTACAGCGCATCCAGGGCATTGTTCGAGAGACGGGAGTTTTCCTAGCTACTGCTGACGCCGTTGTACTGACGTTGGGCACTAGCTTCGCTTATCGGCTGCGGGAAACCCAGGAAATTATCAGCAACTGCCATAAGGTTCCGGCCGAGAAGTTCGAGAAGGAGCTACTGACGGCTGATGAGATTATTGCCGCAGTGGCTGAAACGCACGCCTACCTGCGGCGGATTAATCCGCGCTTGCGGTTTATCCTGACCGTAAGTCCGGTTCGACACCTGAAGGAAACCTTAGCCTTAAGCTCAGTTAGCAAGTCGATGTTACGCGTAGCGTGCCATTACCTAAGCGAGCTACTCCCGGATGTAGCCTACTTTCCGGCCTACGAGTTGCTGTTGGATGACTTGCGCGACTACCGCTTCTACGCTGCCGACATGCTTCATCCTTCGGAAGTGGCGGAGCAATATATATGGGAGCGTTTCACTCGTACGTATTTTGACGGCGCCTTCGGTCGTTTCAAAAAAGAATGGGAAGGGATACGCCAAGCGCTAGGCCACCGGCCTTTGCATGCAGCAGCTCCAGAGCATCGTCAGTTCTTGGAAAACACCCTAGCTCGTCTACAGCGGATTAGTTCTCAAGCCGATGTCAGGATGGAGCTTCTCCACATAGAGCGCGAGTTAGCGGCTTTACCAGTACCTCCTCTCCCACCCGCACCAGAAGCTGAGGAAGAGGACGACGAAGAGCGTATCGATATTGGAGAAGGCTCCGAGATAATGGAATCTTCGTCGGAGGCGACGCTAGTGCGTCTGGGAGCTGGTATGTTAGTTGAAGCAGAAGAATCTGCTGAGGAAACTGCCACTACCGAAGTAAACCCAGACGACGCCTACGAAACTGCCTACACGGCCTCTATACTAGATGGTGAGGACGAAGAGGAAGAAATAGAAGCCGAAGAAACTATTGCGGGCGTTACCATTGAAGTAGGAGAATCACCGGTGCGCAAGAAAAAACGCCGGTCGCGCGGAGGTGCCAAACGTACCAAGAAGAAACATGCTCGCTTAGCTGCCGAGGCGGCGGCTTTGGCTGGTGAAGTTGCTACCGACGTAAGCCCCATTGCGGAGGCTCCTACTCCCAGCGTGGAAGAAGCAACTCCTGAAGCTGACAGCATCAATTACATCACAGAAGCGGAACTGTTCAATAACAGTCAAGCAATGCCTCTAGAAAATGTGGTGATGCCTGAACAGGCTGCCGCAACCTCAGACGAGCCGGGTGACACACCGCCACAAGAAGAGGAAGCGGAGCCAGCACCTTCCCCGTATGAGCGTAGTAATCGGCGCCAGCGGCCACCTCGCCGCCAAGACCGTGCAGGACGTAAAACGAGCCGGCCGGTACTGTATGCGTCGGGTGAAGAGACAGAAACAGGCTCTACCGATGCTGCTGCGGATAGCAATTCTCTAGCCGATGTGGTAGCTGAGGTAGTACCCGTAGCACCACTGGCCGAAGCTGCTATGCCCGTTGTTGAGGCAGATCAACCGGTAACTCTTGATAACAAGGCGCTTCGTCCACCGCGCAATCGAGGAAAAGCACGCGCTTCTCGATTGGCCCAAGCGGCTGAAACGGCTGCTGGCGAGGTAGGTACGAATCCGGAAACCACGCCTTCTGCTACGCCAGAGCAAGCCTTAACTGAGCCCGTAGCAGAACAACCTTCTGCTTCATCCACGCCGCGCCGTTCACCCCAACGCTCGTCGCGCCGCTCGCAAGCGCCACAGGTTGCAGCTGGGACGACGACCGAAGCACCAACTCCTACGGACAATTCCGCCGCGGATACTCCTTTGCCACCAAAGCGAACCACTCGGCGCACGAAGGCACCGGCTGTAACGCCTGAGGAGCCTGCTACTCCAGCAAAAGAACTAGTAGCTGAGCCGAAAAAAAGGCCTTCTCGAAGCCGTAAGGCTGCTCCTTTACCCCCCGTAGAAGTTATTGCGCCTTCACCGGTAGCAGAAACGCCTGCTGAACCTGAGCCAACGGATGCCACACCAGCACCTAAGCGCCGGCCACGACCACCCCGTCGTAAGCCCGCCTCCGATAATCAGCCTGAATAAATGAAATACAAAACCCGGCCCCGCATGGCCGGGTTTTGTATTTCCAACCATGCCTAGTATGTCGTCAGCCTCACAACCAACCCACACAAACCGTCTTAGTCAAGAGACTAGCCCCTATTTGCTTCAGCATGCTCACAACCCAGTTGACTGGTACCCTTGGGGTGAGGAAGCATTGCAGCTAGCTAAGGTTGAGCAGAAACCTATTTTGGTGAGTATAGGCTACGCCGCGTGCCATTGGTGCCATGTTATGGAACGAGAATCGTTCGAGAACCCGCACATTGCGCAGGTGATGAACAAGTACTTTGTATGCATCAAAGTAGACCGCGAGGAGCGGCCCGATGTGGACCAGGTGTATATGGATGCTATCCAGGCAATGGGTGTGCAGGGTGGTTGGCCGTTGAATGTATTCCTAAACCCTGAGGCCAAGCCTTTCTATGGTGGCACTTATTTTCCGCCCAAAAACTGGGAACAGTTACTTACTAGTATTGGGCAAGGGTATGCGGGACAATACCGGCAGGAGCTAGACGCCTCAGCACAACAGTTTACACAGGTATTGCAAACAAGTGAGTTGGAGAAATACCGTATTCCTGCTACTACGGAAGGCGTATCAGACGAACAGTTCAAGCTACTGGTCTATAACGTAGTAGCAAAGTTTGACCGGGAGTTGGGCGGAATTGACCGCACGCCCAAATTTCCAATGCCTGCTATCTGGCAGTTCTTGCTACGTACGCATGCGCTAAGCGGCAGTGCTCCCATTCTTCGTCAGCTAGAGCTTACGTTACGCGAAATGGCCTGGGGAGGACTTTACGATCAGGTAGGGGGAGGCTTTGCCCGCTATTCTGTGGATGCGGAATGGCTGGTGCCTCACTTTGAGAAAATGCTGTACGACAACGGCCAGCTTATCAGCCTATACGCGCAGGCATACCAGGCTGCTCCCAACGACTTATACCGACAAGTAGTGTATGACACTATTGGTTTTGTCCAGCGGGAGCTAACCAGCCCGGAAGGCGGCTTCTATTCCGCTCTAGATGCCGATAGTGAGGGGGAAGAAGGGAAGTTTTACGTCTGGACCCGGGAGGAGCTTCAGCAGGCCCTCGGCGACGAAGAAGCTTTGGCTTCGGATTACTACAACTGTACAGGCCTTGGCAATTGGGAGCATGGCCTCAATATCCTACACCGGGCGGAAACCGATGCTGAGTTTGCTCGCCGCCATCTACTCACGCCTGACGTAGTAGCAGAACTCGTGCAAGGGTGGCAGCGGAAGCTTCTAGCAGCCCGGGAGCAGCGTCCTCATCCGGGACTTGATGATAAGGTACTAACTGCCTGGAATGCTCTGATGCTACAAGGCCTGACGGATGCCTATCGTGCTTTTGCTGATCCGGATTTCTTGGCGTTGGCCGAACGCAACGCCGTATTTCTTCGGGATAATCTCACGTGCAAGCGCCATTTCATGGGTGTAGCCCAGGTAGGGCTATTTCGCAGCTTTAAGCACGGCCGCGCCAGCATCGACGGGTTTCTAGAAGATTATGCCCTCGTCATTCAGGCTCTCATCAGCCTGTACGAAGTAACATTTGTAGCCGAGTGGCTAAACCTGGCAAAGGAGCTTACCGAAACTACCCTTACGCACTTCTTCGACCCGACCGAGAACCTGTTCTTCTTCACGGATGCCGACACGGCTGACAACGGCCGTGGAAGCCAGCTTATAGCGCGTAAGAAAGAGCTATTCGATAATGTAATACCGGCCTCCAACTCTGTGATGGCCCACAACCTACATCGGCTGGGTCTGCACTTAGAGAACAGTCAGTACACTGAGTTGGCGGCTACCATGCTACGGCAAGTGCAAGAACTGGTAGTGCAAGAACCTCAGAACATGGCAAACTGGGCGTCTCTGTACGCTAACCTATTACGCCCTACCGCTGAAATTGCGGTGGTTGGCTCCCAAGTAGAGGAGTTTCGTCGGGATATTAGTCATCATTATCTCCCAAATGTGGTTCTAGCGGGTACTGCAAGCGTCAGCAGCTTGCCGCTACTAGCTGGAAGGGAAGCGCGTGCAGGTGCTACCACCATTTATGTCTGCTTCAACCGAACGTGCCACCAGCCAGTACATTCTGTGGCCGAAGCACTAGCCCAACTATAACACGTACGCTACCAGTCAGTACCACTTCAGATTCCTGACGTAGGGCACTACCCGGCGCTGCATCCTGTTATCTTTACTGTCCGCCTTCAGTTTTATTTCCTTTTGAGCCTCACGTTTGACTTTGTACAGCCACAGCCTGAATCGGCTGGTAGTGCCGCCGACCGCGTTACGCTATTTGCGGACGTGATTCTGCCGCTACCCCTTCCTCGGCTGTACACGTACCGCGTCCCCTTTGAACTAAACGACCAAGTTGTAATTGGGGGGCGTGTAATTGTGCAGTTTGGGGCGAAGAAGACCCTTAGCTGCATTGTGGCGGCCGTCCACGAAACGCCGCCTACTAACTACCAAGCGAAATACATCCTTGAGTTTATCGACGACGCGCCTGTAGTAACTCAGCCCCAGCTCAAGCTTTTCCGCTGGATGGCCGATTACTACCTCTGCACTCTGGGCGAAGTCATTAACGCGGCGTTGCCTTCGGCCTTGAAGCTTAGCTCTGAGAGCCGCGTGCAACTGCACCCTGCCTTCGAGCCTGATACCAACCCCTACCCTCTCAGCGAGCAGGAACAAAAGATTGTAGAAGCCTTGAGTACTGGGGAGGAAGGAAAGTCCATGACCTTTACGGAGGTAGGCGACCTGCTCAGCATTACGTCTTTCCACAAGTACATTAAGTCCTTGATGCAAAAGGACGTGGTATTCTTGTTCGAGCATTTGCAGGATAAGTACACCCCCAAAGTCGTCAAGAAGGTACGCTTGGCTCACCGCTTTGTAGCTGAGGCTGCCCTCGAACAGCTATTTGCACAGCTGGCCTCGAAGTCAAAGCAGTTGGATGTGCTGATGCGCTACCTTCAGCGCGTACCCGTGTACCAAAACGAGCACAGCAACCACAAAGGCATGGAAAAGGCTGCGCTTACCAGTGCGCCTCACCTTTCGCCATCGGCGGTGAATACGCTCATCAAAAACGGCATCTTGGAGCAGTTTGACGTGATTGTCTCCCGCTTTCCGATGGAGGATGACGCCCAGGCCAACCTGCACTTCACGCTCAGTGAGGCCCAGCAAACGGCGCAGGACGACATCATGCAGCAGTTTCAAACCAAGGATATTGTGCTCCTGCACGGCGTAACGGGCGCGGGCAAAACAGAAATCTACATCAACCTTATCCAGCAAGCATTGGAAGGTGGTGGGCAGGTGCTTTACCTACTTCCCGAAATTGCTCTTACTGCTCAAATCGTTACTCGCCTAATGCGGGTATTTGGTACGCGCCTAGGCGTATACCACTCGAAGTTCTCCGACAACGAGCGGGTAGAAGTCTGGAACGGCGTGTTATCCGGCCGGTTTCAGGTAGTAATTGGGGTACGCTCCTCCGTGTTCTTACCCTTCGAAAACCTGTCCCTAGTAATCGTGGATGAGGAACACGAATCGAGCTACAAGCAGTATGACCCCACGCCGCGCTACAATGCCCGTGAGGTAGCCCTCATGATGGCGAACTTTCAGGGCGCTAAGACCTTACTTGGCTCTGCTACCCCCTCGGTGGAGACATTTTACCAAACCCGCACGGGTCGTTACGGGCTGGTTTCGCTTACTAAGAGGTTCGGTGAGGCTGGCTTGCCGGAAGTAGAGCTGGTAGACACCCGCAAAAGCCGGGAGCAGAAAACCATGCTCAACCATTTCACACCGGAGCTGATGCAGGAAATGGAAACCAAGCTCAGTCTCAAAGAGCAGATCATTCTGTTTCAGAACCGCCGGGGATATGCACCCTTCATCAATTGCCTTGACTGCGGCTGGATTCCGAAGTGTAAAAACTGCGCCGTAAGTCTCAGCTACCACAAGCAAGCCCACGAACTACGCTGCCACTACTGCGGCTACCACGACCGCATGCCCGTGGAATGCCCTGCGTGCGGTTCTCGCAATATCAAAACAGTGGGCTTCGGAACAGAAAAGCTGGAAGATGACCTGAAAGTGATGTTGCCGGCGGCTACTGTGCAGCGTATGGACTTGGATACCACCCGCGCGAAAAACGCCTACCAGCAAATCATTTCGGACTTCGAGAAGCAAACTACCAATGTACTTGTCGGCACCCAAATGGTAACAAAGGGCCTCGACTTTGCCAATGTAAGCTTGGTTGGTATCATCAATGCCGACTCAATCATTCACTACCCCGACTTTCGGGCTCACGAACGGGCTTTCCAGATGTTCGTGCAGGTAAGTGGACGGGCGGGCCGCAAGGGCAAGAAAGGCAAGGTTATCATTCAAACGGCGGACCCCCAGCAGGTGATTTTCGATAAGGTAATTCGTAATGATTACCTAGAATTCTATGAATATGAGATAGGGCAACGACGGGAGCATGGCTACCCACCCTTCATGCGTATTATTCGCCTCACGGTAAAGCACGTGGATCCCGTAGCAGCAGAACGAGCGGCTATTTTGCTTACCCAGGAACTGGTAGACCGCCTCGGACGTGAGGCGGTACTAGGGCCAGAGGCCCCCTATATTTTCCGCATTCGAAACTTCTACCTTCAGGAAATCACCATCAAGCTCAGCCGGGAACACACCGTACTGCGCGCGGCCAAGGCCGATATCCAAGATGCTATGAATATCGTCCGCGACCAGAAGGACTTTAAGCAGGTACGTATTGCGGCCGACGTGGACCCAATGTAGTAGGCAGGGTTCAGACGGGAGCTTTAGCATGTTACAAGGACGCTACTACAACAATTAACCCTAGCAGCCCAATAATAATAGCTGGCAGCCCAAAGAAGAACAATGAATAGACTGTTCCAAGAAGGGCACCGATTAGTAAGAGTATTGCGCTTAGGATTAAGAGAACAGAGCCCACCTTGCGTAAGTGCGGATTGCCTTTCACAGGAGGCGTAGCTGCTGGAACACCTGTGTTTGCATCAGGGACCTTGGTAGGCCGACGAGCTTCCCGTCGGGCCTGACGCCGCAGCCGCAAACGGCCATTTTTACCTTGATAAAGCAGCAGGGCTACTCCCACAGGAATCAGAGCTAACGCTCCCAGCCCTAAATGAATGCTACCCCAAGAAGCTTCACTCCATACGGCAGCTAATAAGGCTATCAACCCTGTGAAGGTGAGTAACCCACCAAGCATGTTTACTTTACTAGTGTGTGGATCTGGCCCCGTTGGTTGGGGAATTGTCCGACTTACTACCGTATCCGGTGAAACAAGTGGCGCCTTTGGGTGTGCTTCCGCCAGTGGTATTGCCCTAGTATAAGTAACGGGTAGTAGTTGACGCTGATACGCCGTTGTACTAGTATCACTGGAGGCATCGGCCATCAGTTCAGGTAATTCGGCTATAGAAGCAGCGGAGGCTGAAGACTTCAAAGACAGCGGGCGACCATATTCCTGAGCTGTTGGGAGAAAAGCAGAAACCCGAGTTGTCTGGCAGCCTCCCACTAAAATCAGGATTATTAACAATCCCCAAAGTTGAAATTTCATGATCTAGAATAAAGCTTAGTAAATAGGCAGAAGAATAGTTCAGCTTCAAAGCACGAGAATTTATAGATATAAATAAAGCCCTGACCGCCAGTTGGCAGTCAGGGCTTTAGTAAAGGCGGCTACAGGGTGTACTACACCTCGTCTAGTAGACCAAGGACGATAAATACGATACCGATAATGGCTACAATGGACCCAAGGATACCACTGACAAGACCTAGCAGCAGGCCAACAAGCAGCAGAATAATACCGAGCTTGATGTTGCGGCTAATGGCGTTGGTATCTTCTTTCGAAGCAACTTCCGACTTCTTATTTACTTGCGCTTTGGCAGCTAGTTTGTTTGCCTTTTGGGCTACCTTCTGTACCAGAGCCTTCTGAGCAAAGCTCATTTTAGGCGCTTCAGTGTTTTTTGCCGCTGCTTCTTTTACTGGTGCGCTTGCTACGACAGCACGCTCGGTTGCGGGAGCAGTCTGAGGCGCGGCGATGGGAGCTTGCGCCTCGGCCACTATAGCCTCAGGAGCGACAGAAGCCGTTTGGTCCGTGTTGGCAGCCACTGCCGGAGCCGGTTTCACAATAGTAGCGCGCTGGGTGCCATGGTACGCTGATGACGTCTTGGGCAACATGGCATACTCAGCTCGGTTGCAGCTAGTCAGGGCTACGGCTACGGCAGCTACGGCCGTCACTTTGCGCATGATTCCGGATAGGTGTTTCATGAAAAATGGGTTTTGTGAATGGTAAGCAAACGGCCCTTATACGGACCAAGGTAGAAGATGACAACAAGAAAAAAACAATTAAATCTTTGCTTCAGCTTACTGTAGCAAGGTATTCGTCGGTTACGTAGGCAGTTACATTGCGGTTTCTTTCCGCTGTTTTTTGCCAACCCGAACGCTTCTAGGCGGGCAGATGTTAATGCAACGCCCTTTATTTGCACTCGTGCGTATGCCCTCTTCCTCCCTGATGTTATTGCGGACGTGCGGCGCTGGTCTGCTATTGCTGTCCATCGCTTGCGCCCAATCCCTTACTGAGAGTACCACGGCCCAATTTGCCGATCAGGAGCAGCGTCCGGTGGCTCCTGATACTAGCGGCTACGAACGGCGTGGCCCCCAAGACCCCAACGGTATCAGTAAATACTACCTGGGGCGCCAAATAGCCCACGTTATGGGCCACGAAGGCGCATCTTGGCTAGAGCGTTCCGACCGCCGAGAAGAAGAAGGCACCGACGTACTGCTGCGAGAGCTTAAGTTGAAGCCCACGGACGTGGTAGCTGATATTGGTGCTGGCACGGGCTTTTTCACCTTTCGCATCAGCCCGCTTGTGCCCAAGGGGAAAGTGCTGGCCGTGGATATTCAGCCTGAAATGCTGGCTGCCTTGCGCGAAACAAAAACGCGCACGAAGGCAACGAACGTAGAACCCGTGCAGGGAACCACTCAGAACCCGAACCTACCTGCTAATAGTGTAGACCTGGTGCTCATTGTGGATGCTTACCACGAGTTTGACCACCCACGCGAAATGATGCGTTCTATTCGGCAGTCACTTACGCCCAATGGGCGGGTAGCCTTAGTGGAATACCGAGCCGAAGACCCCAATGTGCCAATCAAGCGCATCCATAAGATGTCGGTAGCCCAGGCTCGGCGCGAAATGGCGGCAGTAGGCTTAGAACTGGCAGATACGGTAGAAACCTTGCCTCAGCAGCACCTGATGTTTTTCCGGCGCGCCCGCTAGCAGTTTCTTGGCTCATAATAGCCCGATGCGCAACTACAGTAGACGAGCCTAGCCCCGCCTGCTTCTTAGGCTAGACTTGTGCTCCATTTAGAGGGCGGCCGTACCTTTGTGGTATGTCCGTACCAGCCATTCCCGATCCGCGCCAGCTTTCCATCCACGACTTCACGTACGAGCTGCCTGCGGAGCGTATTGCCCCAGAGCCCCTCCCCGACCGTGACCAGTCGCGTTTGCTTTACTACCAGGGCGGTACCATCCACGACCAGCAATTTCAGGACCTACCCTCCCTCCTGCCTCCCTCTACGCTACTTGTGTTCAACGATACCAAGGTGGTGCGGGCCCGCTTATTTGCCCAAAAGCCTACCGGCGGAATAGTAGAGCTTTTTTGCCTAGAGCCCGTAGCACCGCACCGGGCCATTGAGCCCGCCATGCAACAAACAGGCAGTTGCGTGTGGAAATGCTTAGTGGGTAATGGCAAGCGTTGGAAAAGCGGGCCCGTACAGCTAGAATTTGCAGTGCAAGGCCAGTCGGCTACCCTGACTGCTGAACGCGTCGAACACGGTGAAGGCTACGCGCTGATCCGGTTCAGTTGGGAGCCTGCTACCCTACCTTTTGCGGAAGTGCTGCGAGCGGCGGGTCATTTACCTCTACCTCCCTACCTCAACCGTGCCGATACGGACGTAGACGCCGTACGATATCAGACTGTGTATGCTGCACACGAAGGAGCCGTAGCAGCGCCTACTGCCGGGCTGCACTTCTCAGAAGCAGTACTAGCCGAGTTGCGCGCGCGCCACATAAGTAGTGCCCGCGTTACGCTGCACGTGGGCGCTGGCACCTTTCAGCCCGTGAAGGCGGCTCAAATGGCTGAGCATCCCATGCACGGGGAGCCCATCAGCGTGACAGCAGCCACACTACGTCAGCTGTTAGCTCATCTCCCTGCGCCTATCATTCCCGTAGGTACTACCAGCCTACGAACTTTGGAAAGCTTGTACTGGCTAGGGGCTTACTTGGCCCAGCATCCCAACACCCCAGTATGGCACGTACGCCAGTGGCAGCCCTACGAAGCCGCTACCGAAGTTTCTGCCGCCGAAGCACTAACTGCCTTACTGCATCATTTAGAGGCAAACGGGGTAGAAGAACTGCACGCTACCACGCAGCTACTTATTGCTCCGGGCTATCAGTTCCGGCTTGTGCGGGGGCTGGTTACAAACTTTCACCAGCCTGAAAGTACCTTGCTGCTTTTGGTAGCCGCCTTGGTGGGCCCCACTTGGCGACAGCTCTACGAGCACGCGTTAACCCACAACTACCGTTTTCTAAGTTACGGCGACAGTTCGTTGCTCCTACCCTAGTGGATTATGCAGGCCGGGCAATTCATATAAACTTCATGACATGAGGTAGTTCTTGGGTAAGTATATTTCACTAACCACCAAGTACGGTGGCTTCTCACAACTTATTTCGAGAGGCGCGTATAAGGGCTCAGACTCACTTCCCATTTGATTCTTTCCCATGAAAAAGATAGTAATGCTTGCCGCCGCCGTAATCTTCTCGACGGCCGCTTTCGCCCAGGGCGATAAAACCACCGTTCGTGACGATGCTACGGGTGCTAAAACCACAGTAGAAGAGCGCGACAACGGCACTGTAAAAGTAGAATCTCGTTCGGGCCGTACTAAGGCTGGCCAAAAGGCTTACAATACGAAAGAGGACGTAAAGCACGCTGGCAAAAAAACTGGCAGCGTGGTGAAGAAAGGCGCTCAGAAGACGGGAAAAGCCGTGAAGAAAGGTGCCAAAGCAGTGAAAAACAAAGCTGAGGACGTAGTAGACTAATCTACCCCTAGTAGTTACAAAAAAGCCCCGTTGCGGTATGCAACGGGGCTTTTTTTATGCACCTGTTATTGAGAAAATTACTGTCCTACAATAAACACTGCATTACCGAAAAGCAGTTTACCGCCTTGCCAAAAGGCCCGAAACAAGGGATTATCACCGAGGTATACTACTTGGCCACGGCCCATGTCCTGCGTACCGAGCACAAACGTATCGGTGAGGACGCGGCGAGCCTTACGGCCGGTGAACCCGGAGGCATAGCTGTCCTTCTTCAACACACCTACGTTCCACCCACCTTCGGGCATAAAGCGGTAGTTCAAGGGGTCACGAATAAGGGCGTAGTAGGTGCTGCCGTACCCGAATGCCAGAGGGTGCGTGTTATCTAGTTGCACGCGGTACACACTGCCTTGCACTTGCTCGCTCAACCGTTCGCGCTCCGAATCGGCGTAGCGGCGTAGGCTGGCGTAGGGAGACGCTTTTTTGGCGGCTGTGCTATCAGTTGGTTTCGTTTTTAGCAGGAAGTCTTTGCGCCCCGCCAAGAAGCGCGAGGCCCCTTCCAGAGCTATCAACCGCCCCCCGTTCCGCACCCAAGTCTTAATGCTTTCGAGCGTACGTTCCGGCAGAATATCCAGGTAGTTGCCGTCGGGCAGAATCAACACATCAAAGCGCCCCATAGGTACGCTGTTGAAATAATCCGTACCCAAGACCGTAATGGGGTACTGAAGCTGCTGCTCGAAGAAGTGCCATACCTCACCAAATGCGCTGGCATCGACGCCGGGGCCAGCCAACACGGCTACTGTGGGCTGCTTCAGGGGGCGCACGGAGCGCGAGCCTAGGTCGCCGCCGCTGGTAGAGAAGCCCGATTGCACCGCCTGCACCGCCACGCCAGCTGAGTCGGCTTGGGTGCGTACTAGTTGATCGAAGCGGGCACCAAGGCTTTCATTGCCTGTGCGAGTGATAATGAGAGTACCCCGCTGGTACTGCTTTCCCTCAGTTTCAAAGGGCTCATCAGCTACCCGTACTTTCACACCCATCTGCTGCAAACGACCCAGAAAACGAACATCAGGCAGGCTGTTCCAGCGGGCTAGGTAGGCATAGGGTTTGTTGGCTGTCGAGGCTGTGTTGCTGATAGCAGCTGGCTGGTTTTTGGCGTTTTTGGGGGCTACTCCTGCAGCAGGCAGTTGGTCCTTGAGAGCGTATCCTTTCAACCCAAAAGCATACGGCAACGACCACGCCGTGAGGTCATAGGTTAGAGAATCTTCGAGAGTAGCTTGTGGCTCGAACAGCACCTTGATCAGCGTCGATTTGGGCTGGTACATGCTAATCACCACGTCTTGCGGCTCCAGCTGCACGGTTTCAGTTTTGCCAGTGGCATAGTTGAAGCCTGTACGCTTGCTGCGCTTGGTAGCGTACCCGTACTTAATCTGCTGCCGGTCGAGGTATTCGGTAAGGGCCCGAATCTGGCCGGGGTCACTGTTCCCCGCCAGCACGAACGACTTATAGTCGCCTTTAGGCTTAGTACGGGCTGTGGTGTAGAAGTTCTGAAACTCGCGCACTAGTTCCTCGTGGCGGTCGGCGGCAGCTTGAATGGTAGCTAAGCTAGTAGCATGGTGATGAGCAATGCGCTGCGTCAGGGTCAGCGTATCGCCATCGGTTTTGATATACTGCACGCCAGCAGGACCACCACCGCCCTGCTCGTAAGTCATGCCAATGGCGCCGTTGAAAGAAGGCCACGTGTCGCCGTAGAAAGGAGCAAAGAGGTCGTAGGTTTCGCGGGTGAAATACAGCCAATTGTTTTTATCGAACACCTGCCGGTTATAGTCGCCGATAATGTTCTGAAACTTACGCTGCCAAGGAGTAAGGTCGGCGTGGAACGGGCGGGCTGCCGGTGAGAAGTAGTAAGGATTATTTGGCCCCATCTCGTGAAAATCGGCGTGCACCTGCGGAAGCCACTGGTTGTACACCGTAATGCGTTGACGGCTTTCCTGCTGGGTTTGCCACGCCCAGTCGCGGTTCAGGTCGAAATAGTAGTGGTTGTAGCGCCCACCGGGCCAGGGCTCCCGGTGTTCCCAGGCATACGGTGACGCATTGGCCTGCTGATTCCGGACGCGGTTGTACCACTGCGCATACCGGTCGCGGCCATCAGGATTTACGCAAGGGTCCACAATGATGACCAAGTTCCGCAGCCACTGCTGCATCTGTTCATTCTGGGGGTTTGCCAGGTCGTAGAGTACCTGCATCACCGCTTCCGATGACACGGCTTCATTGCCGTGCACATTGTAGCTGAGCCATACCACTGCCGGCTTGGGACCCTGGGCGTTACCTTGCTCTAGCCCAGCCAGGCGCAGGTTGTCGCGGCGCAGATCATCCAAACGGGCCATGTTTTCAGCAGAAGCTACGAATACCAGCTCTAGCGGCCGATTTTCATAGGTTTGGCCGTAGCGCTGCAGCTTCATCCGGCCGGGGCCATGCTGTACTACGTGGTCTACGTAGCGCAGTAGTTCGGCATGGGGAGTGAAGCGGGCGCCTAACTCATAGCCGAGAAACTGTGCGGGTGTGAGAAGCGGCCCATCGGCAGAGGACTGGGCAAAGAGGGACGGCGCCCAAAGCAGCAGCAAGAGCAGCCAGCTGGCGCGGAAACGAGAAACTAACACGGGCAAGAGTACAGGTTTGACAGAGAAATCCTGCGGAAAGGTGAATGTCAAAGAAAGCAGAAAACCTTGATTTTACAGCACTATATTGCCTTTTTGCAGCAATTGAGCTACTCGTCATCAATCGTGGCCTAGCCCGCAGGAGCTTGTTTAGCAGCATCCTTTATCTTGCTAATAAGCGCTGTAGTTGCGCGCCCCCTTTTCTATTCGCGTACCTTCTATCCTCCTTCCAATGTCGCACTCTTACTATCGTACCGCTCTAGTGGTAGGCCTGGGCCTCGCCTTGGCAGCTTCGGCACGGGCACAAAGCCCCGTTTCATATCCTCTGCCTTCTGAGGCAGATAAAGCACAACTCAGCCAGCTACTAGCCGACACGCTATACATTCAGCAGCACTATACCAAAACGGAATATCAGATTCCGATGCGCGATGGAGTGAAGCTATATACGGTAGTGTATGCGCCTAACGACGCCAACAAGGTACGGTATCCCATCATGCTCAACCGCACGCCCTATGCCGTAGGGCCGTACGGCACCGGCAAGTACAAGAAGGCCTTAGGGCCCAGCAGTACCATGCTGCACGAGGGCTACATCTTCGCGTACCAGGACGTACGCGGCCGCTACATGTCGGAGGGGCAGTTTGTGGATGTGCGCCCGGAAAAGGATACCCACAAGGGCAAGCAGGACATCGACGAGGGAACCGATACGTACGATACCATTGAATGGCTTCTCAAGCATGGCCCGAAGAATAATGGGCGGGTAGGCCAGTGGGGCATTTCCTACCCCGGTTACTACACGGCCACGGGCCTTCTGAGTCGCCACCCAGCGCTGAAAGCTGCCTCGCCCCAAGCCCCAATTGCCGACTGGTTCTGGGATGATTTTCACCACAATGGGGCCTTTTTTCTACCCCACGCTTTCAATTTCCTGGCCTCCTTCGGGCTAGCTCGCCCCCAGCCCACGCCAACCGGCAACCCCGGCTTCAAGCACGGCACGCCCGATGGCTATGATTTCTTTCTGCAAATGGGGCCGCTAAAAAATGCCGACGCCAAGTACTACCAGGGCAAAGTGGCCTTCTGGAATGAAATGGCCCAGCACCCAAACTACGACGAGTTTTGGCAAGCGCGCAACCTACGCCCCCACCTCAAGAATCTTAACAGAGGCACGGCCGTCTTAACGGTGGGTGGCTTTAATGACGCCGAGGATCTGTTTGGCGCCCTGAAGACATATGAGGCCATTGAGAAGCAAAACCCAGGCATGCGCAATGGCCTAGTCATGGGTCCTTGGGTGCACGGCGGCTGGGCCCGCGGTACGGGAGAGTTAGTGGGCAATGCGGCCTACGGTGAATCCCCTTCTTTGTACTACCAGAAGGAAATTGAGGCCCCTTTCTTTAAGTCCTATCTTAAGGATGGCAAGCCCGCCTCTACTCCCGAGGCTACTATCTTTGAGGGCGGCACCAACCGCTGGCGCACATTTGCTGCCTGGCCGCCCACGGCTGCCGAAACCCGGACTCTGTATTTCCAGCCTCAAGGTCGTATTGGATTTGAGCAGCCAGCTGCAGGCGCCGAATTTGATCAGTACGTCAGTGACCCGGCCCACCCCGTTCCTTTTTCAGAAGCCACTACTGTAGGAATGACCCGGGAATATATGACCGACGACCAGCGCTTTGCCGCCCGCCGCCCCGATGTGCTCACCTACCAAACCGATGTACTCACAGAAGATCTAACCTTAGCAGGTCCAATTGAGGCCCTGCTCCAAGTAGCTACCACTGGTACTGATGCAGATTGGGTAGTAAAAGTTATTGATGTGTACCCCAATGACACGCCTGATAATGCTCGGTTAAACCCAATGGTGCACCTGGGCGGCTACCAGCAAATGGTGCGCTCAGAAGTAATGCGCGGCCGCTTTCGCAACAGCTTTTCAAAGCCCGAGGCGTTTGTGCCGGGCCAGGTAACCGCAGTTCCGTTCACTGTTCAGGACCTGTGCCACACCTTCCGCAAGGGGCACCGCTTGATGGTGCAGGTGCAAAGCACCTGGTTTCCATTAGTAGACCGCAACCCCCAAACCTTTGTACCCAATATCTTCGAGGCTGACGAGAAGGATTTTCAGTTAGCTACTCACCGGTTATATCACTCACCTCAGCACGCTTCTCAACTAGTAGTGAAAGTGCTGAAATAGTTGCAGTTCCACGCTACCTACTGTTTACAATCATAAAAGGCCCGTCTGCTGTAGCTGAATGGGTCTTTTATGATTGTAAACCTGCTTTCGTAAGCTAACCTTCTACTTTCTCCTGAGCCTTTTTGTGCTCTTTGTTCACCTCGTGTAGTGCACTTTCCAGCACGCCACGGCCGAACAAGCAGATGCCTGCGTTAAAGACACCTAGGGCCAAAGTACCCGCGCCAACCCATTGCGCAGTTGGCACTTTTTTCTGCTGCAAGCTAGTGGCCCATTGTACTAGGCAGGTGCCAAACCCAATGGTCATCAGCCCAGCCGGGGCGAAGAGCAACGACTTCTTTTTGTGTGTCATAGTGAAAGAAACAAAGAGTGAAATAAGCACAGCGGTAAGCACAGCCGGTGCATAGACCGTACAAACACGCATCCTTTCAATCGTACCTTTGCGTGCCGGGGTTACAGTTGCTCCCACATTTACCAGCCGTTTTGCGCGGCGTTGTCTTTGCCTATGCTTGTTCCTCCCTACCAGCGTCTCTTAGAGGCTGCCTTTACGAAGCCGGCCGATGCTACTCAGTATTTGCATGCCACCACTATCTCAGCCTACCGCACCTTCGAGCAAGCCGACACTGCTGAGCTGCCCTTCCGCTTCGAGCGGGTGCGGCTGGGAGTAGCCTTGGCGTTAATGAAACTTCTGGCTGACCTTGGCGATAGTGAGGAAGCCCGCCGGGTGCTAGATGTATTACACCGGGCACTACGGGCGCGCTCTGTTACTGAAATTGACACCACCATCAATAAAGATGCAAAGGTTTTTGAGCAGCTCTACACGAACCTCTACGTGAACGAAGACGGTGAGCAGCTGCTAGGATTGTTTGAGCGTGCTCTCGACGCAGACACCCAACCCCTCATGGACGCTGTTATCCGAGAAGCCCTAATCCTAGCGCCCAAGCTTGATTTCAGCCACCACGACGAGGACGACGAGGAGTAGTATTACCAACTCGATAGAACAAGAGAGGCCGCTCCATTAGTGTGGAGCGGCCTCTCTTGTTACTAGAAGACAGGAGTTAGTAGCCTTCGTTCTGCACTAGGTTAGGGTTGGCGTTGATTTCTCGCAATGGAATAGGGAAGATCAGACGAGGTGAGTTGTATGGAAGCACAACAGGAGTAGAGCTTAAGTCAACCGTTGATTCTTGATTGCGCTTTAGGTCACCCAAACGGAAACCTTCTAACGCCAATTCTAATCTACGTTCCTTCAGTATATCTTCTATAGAAAGGGTTGTGAGAGGATTCAGACCTGCACGGCTGCGAATGATATTGATATCATCTAGAGGACGAGCACCTGTGGTTGTACCCGCACGAAAGTTACTTTCTGCTCGATTCAGATACATTTCTGCTAAGCGAAACAGCTTGATATTGCCGTACAGCACATCATACTTGCCAGAATAAGTTGGGTCTCCTCCAGTCGGGTCGATAAGAAATAAATCAAGTCGTTCGTCGCCAGGCTCAAAAAGATTGATTAACTGCTCATTGATGTTCACGTCGCCACGACGATTAACGGAGTAGAAAGTATTCAGCTCGTTAACTCCACTTTGCGAGGAAACCTGAACAGCGAAGATGTCTTCTGTAGAATTAGCTAATAAGTCGTTAGGAGAGCTAAACTCATCGGCATATTCTGGCACTAGGGTATAACGACCTGAACTAATAACGCGAGTAGCGGCGGCAGCTGACTCAGCAAACCGGCCTTGCTGTAAATACACTCGTGACAACAGTGCGGCTACGGCGTATCGATTGGCGAAAAAGCCATTGTTGTTGGTGGGGTTAGCCGTAATTAGCCGCGCCTCCGCAGTAGTTAGATCGGTGAGCACCTGTTCGTACACTTGCGCTACGGTATTACGGCTCACTTGGCTCTCGGCCGTAATAACTGTAGTAGGCGTGAGTACTAGTGGTACGCCAGGGTTGGTAGTAGGATTACCATCGTTCCAAGCGCGAGCATACAAGCGCACTAGATCAAAGTAAAGTAAGGAGCGGATAAATTTTGCTTCTCCCTCTACCCGAGCCTGTTTAGCAGGGGTGTCCAACTTATCCAAGTTGGACAATACCGTATTTGTACGGTTGATAACATTATAGGCATTTACCCAAATAGCTTCTACAAAGCCATTGTCTCGCAGAATTTGCTTGCGCACTATTTGGTTGGGTGGAATAAAGGTTCCAACGAAGGAAATGTCACCGTTGTCAGCGAGGAGGTCTGACATTAGCTGAATGTAGCCGCCGTATGCCTCTGCGTTTTGGATACCAGCATAACACCCAATAAGGGCAGCCTCTACGTCGGCAGAAGTGGTAAGGGCAGTACTGGCATCAATGGAATCCGTAGGTTCCACATCAAGCTTGCTGTTGCAAGCAGTAAATGTTCCTGTGAGTAGGCAGGCCGTTATTAGGCCAAACAGTATTTTTTTCATGGTAGAATGCTAGCTAGGAAAATGACGGACACCGGCACGTAAAGCCAAGCTTAAAGCCCAATGTTGACACCAATGGTGAAGGTCTTGGGCTGTGGAGCGGTATAGAAGTCAATACCTTGGTTGATGTTGTTTTGGCTCTGGCTAGCTGAGCCTGTTAGGTAGTCAGTACTTACCTCAGGGTCCCATCCTTTATATTTCGTGAAGGTGACTAAGTTTAGTCCTTGCACAAAAACTCGTAGGGATTGGAGATACACCTTTTGAGCAATAGCGGCGGGTAAGTTATAGCCTAATACAATCGTACGCAGGCGTCCGTAGGAACCGTCGCGCACAAAGCGAGACGACAAACCAATGCCATTGCCCCCTAAATACTCTGCACGGGGCACGTTGGTAATATCACCTTGCTTCTGCCAACGCTGCAATTGGTCACGCGTTTGATTATCCGGGCCATTGTTGAAACCAACCGAATAATACTGTGCACCACCGTCAAAAACTTTGTTGCCAAATACTCCTACTAGAGTAGCCGTTAAATCAAACCCTTTAAAGGAGAACGTGTTTGTAAGCCCTCCCGTCCACTTGGGGTTTGGGTCGCCCACAGGTACCAGCGTAGCTTCATTGATATCATTGGTGGTACTGCGGTTGATACTACCGTCCGAATTCGTTGAGTTCAGATAATATAAAGCATCACCGTTTGCAGGGTCCACTCCAGCGTACTCCGGGCCAACAAATACTCCAAGAGGCTGTCCTTCTTGAGCACGGCTCAAGAAGCTCCCTAAAATAGGTGGTCCGTCGAGGTCAGTAACGCGGTTGACGTTGCGCGATGCATTGAAGTTAGTAGTCCACGTGAAAGCGCCTACTAGGTTACGGGTAGTCAGTGTGAACTCGACACCGCGGTTGCGCATACTGCCTACGTTGCGGAACAAGGAAGTAAAGCCACTAGTAGCCGCTACAGGCGCAAATAATGCCAGGTCCGTTGTGCGCTTCTCGTACACATCTACCTCACCCGAGATGCGGTCTTGCAAAAAGCCAAACTCGATACCAGCATCAGCTTGCGTAGTAGACTCCCAAGTCAGGTCTGGGCTAGCTAGTGACTGGGGCCGTTGACCCGGGATACCAACGTAGCCGGAAGTACCAGCAAATAATGCCCGTGAAGCAAAGTTGGGGAAACCTTGGTTGCCCGTGCGACCAATGCTTATGCGAGGTTTCAGCAGGCTTAGAACTTTGTTGTCACTCAAAAACGACTCTTCAGTAGCTAGCCATCCTAACGAAGCGGCCGGGAAGAATCCGTACCGGTTGTTGGTTCCGAAGCGTGAAGAACCATCATAACGAGCACTTAAGCCCAGCAGATATTTGCCAGCTAGGGCATAGTTAGCACGCCCAAAGTAAGATACGAGCGTATTGTTTGTGCGGCTTGAACTGCCGCCTGTGATTAAGCTAGAGTTAGCTAAGGTTTTATAAGCATCCGAAGCAAACTGGGTACCCGTTACGTTATTACTAGTGAGCTGCGCTGACTCGTACGAAGTACCAAGAGTAAACTCTAGGTTATGTAAATCATTAAACGTGTTGCGGTAAGTAGCAAAGTTGTTGACTACTACCCGTGCATTGGTAGCACGCGCACTGAAACCATAACCGTTCGTAGGACCAGTGTTGCGAGACGTAACTCTACCTAAGAACTGATCTTCACTCTGATTTTGCACATCAATTCCTAGTTCGGAGCGGAATGACAGGCTCTTAAGGATATCCAGTTGAGCGTACACATTGCTTAGTGTCCGGTAGATAATAGTCGTATATGACCCATTATCTACGCCCAACAGGGGATTATAATAGAATGGGAAAGTAGAGTTAGGGTTACCCGTAGCTGGGTCTAGCGCCCCACTCAGCAGGTTAGTGCGGGGGTCAATGAGCGGGGTTATAGGAGCCAATGCCACAGTTTGCATAGGGCTGCTAAAGGCGTTGTCGTTAGGCAAGCGTTGGTTACGCGAGCGAGAAAGTGCCGCGTTTATACCAATTTTCAGCTTATCAGTGGCTTGATGGTCAACATTGAATCGAGTGGATATCCGCTCATATTTGTTGCTAACAATGATACCTTTCTGGTTACTATACTGGCCGGAAATAAAGAATCTAGTTTTATCATTTCCTCCGCTAGCGCCCAAATCGTACTGGCTAAACGATGCATCCTGGAATACTTCATCTTGCCAGTCAGTGTCGTAGGTAAGTGGGTCAGCTCCTGCTGCGTATGTACGCAAGCGAGTGGCATTAGCAGTGGCAGAACGACCACTGTTTACCAAAGCTTCCGTCAGCAGCGTGACATATTCTTCCCCATTCAAAAACTCGCGCTTATTAGTGGGCCTGCTAGTGCCCGCCTGAAAGCCTAAGGTAAAACGAGTAGCTCCAGCCTTGCCCCGCTTCGTAGTAACCAGTACTACTCCATTGCTAGCGCGCGACCCATAAATAGCAGAAGCTGCAGCATCTTTCAATACGCTGATGCTCTCGATATCATTGGGGTTAATATCCGCAATCGGGTTCGTTGCGGCTGAGGTTGAAGAAAGATTATCAGCCAGCACCGGGATGCCATCTACCACATAAAGCGGCTGGGTGTCACCGCTAATGGAAGCAACTCCGCGCACCCGCACCCGAATACCTTGACCCAGTTTGCCGCTACTGTTCTCAATAAATACACCAGCAGCTCGGCCCTGAATAGACTGCTCGAAGCTTTGCACTGGCTGGTTGCCAACTTCCTTGGCACCTAGTTGCACTACTGAGCCTGTTAGGTCCTGCTTCGATTGCGTACCGTATCCTACCACTACTGCTTCGCCAAGAGTGGTAGCACTCGTTTTCAGCGTTACAGGGATAGTAGTACGGTCACCTACTACCACATTCTGAGTTTCAAAACCAATAGAGCTGATTACAAGAGTGGCGCCTGGTTGTACAGATAGGGAGAATCTGCCATCAGAATCAGTGCTGGCTCCGTTGGTGGTGCCGCGCTCTAGTACAGTAACACCTGGTAAGCCACTACCGCCACCATCGGTTACCTGGCCACTTATTGCGCGCGTTTGTGCTACGGCCGCCGATGATAAGGCAATGCCGCATGCAGAAAGAATGAGTACATGTTTTTTCATGCCATCAGGTTTAAAACCCATTAAGTTGAACAATGCCTTCCCCCCTCTATTTTACT
Organism: Hymenobacter mucosus; assembly: GCF_900188255.1. Classification (GTDB taxonomy): domain Bacteria; phylum Bacteroidota; class Bacteroidia; order Cytophagales; family Hymenobacteraceae; genus Hymenobacter; species Hymenobacter mucosus. Next base: position 199,203 of record NZ_FZNS01000002.1, read on the forward strand.
ACCAACAGTTGGTATATCCGCAAATAATCAGCGTTACCCCATGCAAATTAGGGTCAAAAATCACAAAACGTGTAAATATTTTTAATACACCCCTTCTCCAGCATAGCTAGCTGTAATTGTATTGTTTACTTAAAATCATATGTATGAGCATGAAATACGAATTCGCACTGTTCAAATTAGTAATCGAATTTTCCTGTTTTACTCCATAGAATCATCCAAATTAGTTTTGGCCCTGCCCCCTCCCTACCTTTACCCTGCTTGCCACACCCACGGCTTCTGAGCCCCTGTCACGCTCTTTTTCTTACGAATGCCTGATATTCATTACCTGACGACTGCCGAGCAGGTACAGCAAGTTGCCGAGGCCTTGCGTACTGCTGCCCGCATAGCTATTGATTTGGAGTTCGATGATATGCGTCACCGTTATGGCCGCAACCTCGCCCTGATTCAACTGTATGATGGCAACACGGTCTACCTGCTCGATCCTCTTCCCCTCACGAACCCAGCTCACGACTTAGAGCCCCTTTGGATTATTCTGCGCGACCCAAGTGTGGCGAAGGTATTTCACAGCTGTAAGTCAGATATTCTGCTTCTAGATGAGCTCTACGGAGTACACGTACGCAACATTGTTGACACGAGCGTACAATATACGTTGCTAGCGGAGGCTGATAATAACATTTCCCTGGGTCGCCTCATCCAAGCCGAGCTAGGGCTGGAAGTAGACAAAGGAGAGCAAAAATCCAACTGGCTAAAGCGCCCTCTTACGGAAGCGCAGAAGCAGTATGCCGCCAATGATGTCCTGTATCTGTTTGAGTTGGCTGACCGCCTTCAGGCAAAACTAGATGCGCTAGGTCGCACGGCGTGGTCGGAGCAGGAGAACAAAGCCCTGGAAGATGTGCGATACACCCGCGACGACCGGCCCCATTTGCGCCTAGCAGGCAAATACCGCATCATGCCCCAGGAGATGCCTATGTTCCGGGACCTGTTTCTGCTCCGCGACGAGGTAGCCCGCCACATTGACCGCCCGACCTACATGGTTGTCAGCAACGACCGGCTAGCCGAACTTACCCGCCAACCGCTTACTAGTACCGGCGAATTGCGTAACGCTCCTGGTTTGCACCCCGAGCTGAAGCGCAGCCCGTTTGCGGAGCGTCTCCTTAGTCTGGCTCATGATGAGCTGGCGCCCGAGCAGCCCCTGTCGCAAGAGCAGCGCCGCTTTCCCTTCCGCCGTCGCCTCAGCGGTGCCAAAGCAGCCCAAGCCGATGCCCGCGAAGCGCTCCTGATGACTTTAAAAACCCATTTGGCGCAAGACCACAATACGTTTCTGGCTAACCTAGTTCTTAGCAACCGACTGATTGCCGACATCATTGAGCAGGGCGCCAACCAAACGTTGCGTCCTTGGCAGCACCAGCTCTTGCAAGAGGCCGCTTCTCGCCATGATCTGGATTTCAGTCAGATTGCGGCGCCTTTTCAACTCATCGACTAACCTATCTTTTATACAGTACCATCCAGCCCGGCTGCTCCCTGAGCAGCTGGGCTGATTTTTGACGGCTAAGGCTCGATGTTCTATTATAACGCACGAACGCTAGTGTCCACTGATATCGGCACTAAGAAGCAGCACAGTGAACGGATTAGAGCTACTTCGGCTGGTTTTGTTCTATGAGCGAATATTCTCTGAATATCACTGGGATGTAGGTGGGCGTAGATTTGCAGAATGCTGATTTTAATACTTGCTTGCCAGCTAGTTTGTCTTGCGCAGGCAGGTAGGAACCCCACAGGCTGGTAGTTGGCAGCTAGTTTCGGACTCGATTACCCGCTGGGCTCCCCTGCTTTCTACTACCCCACCTATGTTGAGTCACGGCCAAGTTGTACGGTTGATTTTTGGGTTGAAACTGCGGGAACTGCGGCAAGAGCGTGGCTATACGCCCACGGAACTGGCTCGCGCCTGCGACGTATCGGTATCTTATCTCAACGAGATAGAAAAAGGAAAAAAGTATCCGAAGGCCGATAAGATTCTAAGTCTGAGCAAGGTGCTAGACGTTAGCTACGACCAGCTTACTTCCCTCACGCTCAGCCGCCGCTTAGAGCCTATTTCTGAGTTGCTACAATCAGATTTGCTGAAGGAGTTTCCACTGGAGATGTTTGGGCTGGACCCATTGCGCATTGTAGAGCTGATTGCTAACGCTCCAGCGAAGATGAATGCCTTCATCAGCACGCTTTTCGAGATAGGGCGCAACTACGAAATGCGTCAGGAGCACTTTTTCCTGGCGGCCCTGCGCTCTTTTCAGGAAATGCACGACAACTACTTTGAGGAGCAGGAGCAAGATGTGCGCACCTTCACCGTCGAGCACAAGCTGAACGCTACGGCTCCCTTCGACCGGAGCCAGCTAGAGCGGGTCCTAATAGAAAAGTACGGCTATACCATTGACCGAACTGCGCTGGGTGAGTACACGAACCTGGGGCGGTTACGCTCGGTGTTTCAGCCCAAAGCCAACCGCTTGCTTTTGCGGCCCGGCTTAACGGGTGCGCAGGAGGGCTTTGTACTGGGCCGGGAGGTAGCCTTCAACTACCTCAACTTGCGCGAACGGCCCTATGTGAATGCCAACTTCCCAGTGCGTTCCTTCGAGGAAGTGCTCAACAATTTCCGGGCATCTTACTTTGCCGGAGCCCTGCTGATGGAGGAGGAAACCTTGGTGCGGGATTTACAGCGCTTCTTTGCCGCCAAGAAATGGGAGCCTACCCTGCTGCTCGACTTGCTAACGAAGTATGACGTGTCGCCGGAGATGTTTATGCAGCGCATTACCAACTTGCTACCGCGCCATTTTGGGCTACAAAGCTTGTTTTTCCTGCGCTTCGACCAGGCCAACGCGGCGGCGGGCTACAAGCTTACAAAGGAGCTACACCTTTCGCGTTTGCACAACCCGCACGGCAATGAGCTGCACGAGCACTACTGCCGACGCTGGATTTCATTACGCCTGCTTTCGGAACTGCGCCTACAGCCCATCGGAACTTCGCCCAATTTTACGCTGGGTGCCCAACGCTCTCACTACCCTAACAACGACGAGTACCTGTGCATTACAGTAGCCCGGGCCGGTTCGGCGACGGAGCCCGCTGTGAGTGTAACCGTGGGGCTGCTCTGCGACGATAACTTGCGCCAAAAGATCCGCTTCCTCGACGACCCCGCCATTCTGCACCGGGAAGTAAACGAAACGTGCGAGCGGTGCACCATTCCCAACTGTGAAGTACGGGCCGCGGCCCCCGTTGAAATTGAACGGCGCCAGCACCAACAAGCACTGGAAGAGGCTGTGGCAGCCTTAGTGAACGGAGCCTAGCTACTCCTTGGCACATGCAGTAGCTGTGTACAACTAAAAATCTGTACTCTTTCGTTGGTACTGTGCTAGGCGGCCTAGACATATAGCACAGCACTTCCATTGCCATACACCCCACTTCATTTTTCATGCGGCGTTTCCTACCTGCCTTTTTGCTAACTCTTGGTTTGCTACTTCTACTGGGGCTAGGAGCAGCATGGTACGTGTTGTGGAAACCTAATGTGCGCGTTTCTCCCTTTGGGCCCGCTTACCTCTACATCCGCACGGGCACAGGGTACGCTGCTGTGCAGGACTCCTTGCTAAAATATGATCTGCTAGAAGAGCCTAGAACCTTTGCATGGCTGGCCGCCCGGCGCGATTATCCGACGCATGTGCAGCCCGGGCGCTACTTGGTTTCGCCAGGCCTCAGCAACCAAGAATTGCTCGATAAGCTGCTGCGTGGCGAACAGGACACGGTAGTGTTTGAACTCAACGCTTTTAAGTACAAGCCTCAGTTGGCGCGCCAAATCTCGCGGCAACTAGAGGCCGATTCTGGCAGTCTGCGCCACTTGTTGCAGGATAATGCCTTTTTGGAGCGTCGCTATCAATTGGATACCACAACCATCCTCACGCTGTTCCTGCCAGGGCCCTACCGATTGCTCTGGAACACGTCGGCTAAGCAGTTCCTAGACTCGGCGGCGGCTACGCACCAACGCTTCTGGACCGCCCAGCGCCGTCAGCGGGCCGATTCGCTGCAACTCACGCCTACCCAAGTGCACGTTTTGGCTAGTATTGTGCAGCGCGAGACTAGCATGAAAGAAGACAAGCCCATTATTGCGGGTGTGTACCTCAACCGCCTGCGCCGAGGCATGCGCCTGCAAGCTGATCCTACCTTACTCTGGGCCATTGGCAATTTTGGCGTGAAGCGGGTGCTCAACAAAGACAAGCTCGTGGAGTCGCCTTACAATACGTATAAGCACAAAGGGCTGCCACCGGGCCCCATCACCTCCGCAAACCGTCAGAGCTTGGACGCTGTACTGAAGCCAGCGGCGCACCGCTACGTATTTTTCTGTGCCCGCCCCGACCGCAGTGGGTATTCCGACTTCGCCGAAACATTTGCCGAGCATAAGCAGAACGCGCGCCGTTACCAGCACATGCTCGACAGCGTAGGCATCAGGCGGTAAGCTAGTACGGGCTTCGTAGTACGTAGTATTCTGCGGTTATGGCAGGACAAATAACCGCAGTTGGAGGCTATCTTGGCGAGCAATCTGCTGACGTTTGGTCGTTTCAAGATAGCCCAGACCGGTGTATTCGGAATGCTCTAAGAATAGCAATGGGGCTGTTAGCAAGGGTTCGGGCCACGCAGCAACGGGCCGCTGCTGTTGTAGCGAATCGAAACGGGCGATACCAGTTACGCGCCAGTAGCCATCGAGCAGCACGTAGCGAAAGCCTCGACGCCGCAAAGTAGCAAGTTGCTTCTCATCGGTAATAGCGAGTACAGTATCTGTTGCGGGCAAAAATGGGGCTAAACCTAGGCTCACAGTACTGGCAACTCGGCCGCCCCCATGGGCCTGCAACCAGGCCGCTACTTGAGGGTAGCGCGTAGGAGAGTAGTCGAAGATTTCTTGTTGCAATCGGTAAGTATTCCAGGCAATGGCCACGGCTACTACCGAGCCGAATGCCCAGCTGGGCAACCGCCGAAGTCCCAGAAAGGCCAAGGTGTAGAACAAGGGATAGGCCCATAACAGCCCGCGGGGCGCTTTCAGCAGTAGCGACATACCCAGTACCAGGCAGGTAGCCCACACGGCTAAATACCCTTGGATAGGCAGCAGCGTACGCCATTTGGGCAGCCATCTTCGTAGCCCCAGCAATCCAAGCAGCAAGCCTGGCCACAATGCTGGGGATTCGAAATCCTGAAGGTAGCGTGGATAATACAGCCCATCTAGGCGGAAAGTGGTAGCGCGGCCAGCAGCATTAGCCACATCAGGAAAAGCCACCTTATAATACACCGCGGGCCAAAGATACCAGGGCAAGCCAGCCAGCACCCCCACAATTCCTAGCACAATATAAGGTGCCAAGAGCAGCAAGGCTATTCGGCCCAACGTGCCCGGATTCCACAGCAGACCATCGGCGTGCCATAGTTCTAGCACTACTAAAATCGGTATCGTCAGGATGAATTTATAGTTCAGGCACAAGCCCGCTACCAGCCAACCCGTAGTGCGGAGTAATGCCTGCCGGGATGGGTGCTGAAGGCGACGGTAATGCGCCTGGACTAAGCCGGCGAAGCACAGTAAGCTGCCGCTACTCATGGTAAAGTCGCGGCCCGAGAAGGTCAGGAACACGGAAGTGCCCGTGAACACTGTGAGCAAGACCAACTGCCAACCTACTAGTCGAGCTTCCTGCGCCACGAAACGCATAAGCACCCCTAGAGCCGCTACTCCTAATAGGGCGTTCAGGTGCTGAAATACCTGAAAATTGGTGGTAATCCAGGCAACCGGCGCGTATAGGAAGGAGAAGCCAGGGCTGCCATGATGAAACAAATGGCGCAAGTTGCCGTGGGCTATTTCCTGCACAATCTGCCAATTACGTACGGAGTCGTAGTCGGGTAGAGCTACGTATTGTAGTCCGTAGAGGCGCACTGCTGCCACAACCGCCAGTCCTAACAGTAGCCAGACAAGGTTGGGGGTAGAGGTAGGAATGTCGTTCTTCGTGGCTGCCATGTGCGTTTCTCGCGTGCGGCGAAGGTCGGCATTCGCGCGTAAACCACTCTCTCCAATTCTTTTCACTTTCTAACTCTTGCAGTTCATGCGCACCGTAATTCAGCGGGTTCAGCAGGCGAGCGTCACGGTAGAAGGCCGCGTTACGGGCCACATCGGACCGGGTCTACTGGTGCTAGCGGGCTTTGCCCCAGACGATGATGGTCATAGCCTCGATTGGATGGCCCGTAAGCTAGTTCAGCTTCGCATCTTCTCCGACGAGGAAGGCAAAATGAACCGTTCGGTGCAGGATGTGGGCGGGCAGGTACTCGTTGTCAGTCAGTTCACGTTGCTAGCTGATGCCCGCAAGGGCAACCGTCCTAGCTACGTAGGGGCTGCCCCGCCCCCCATTGCTATTCCACTTTACGAGCAGTTTGTACAACTGCTGCAAACGTTGCTCGGTCAGCCAGTGCCTACGGGAGAGTTCGGCGCCGATATGCAAGTAGAACTACTCAACGACGGACCGGTTACCATTGTGCTCGACTCGCCGGGGAAGAGCTAGCACAACTGGTAGCAGTACAGTTGCTAGGCACCCTGCCAAGTGTACTATTCAGCATTGCAACTAGGTCCATCGCCTTTTCCCATTTCTCAACCATGACAATTGAAGAAGCCCAGCAGACCGTAGATCAGTGGATTCAGACTACTGGCGTACGTTATTTCAATGAACTCACGAATATGGCCATGCTCACCGAGGAGGTAGGAGAAGTGGCCCGCATTATTGCCCGACAGTATGGCGAACAGTCTTTTAAGCAGTCAGATAAAGACAAGGTGTTGGCCGATGAGCTAGCGGATGTGTTGTTCGTGGTAATCTGCTTAGCGAATCAAACTGGGATAGACCTAACGCAGGCCCTCCAGCGCAACTTGGCTAAGAAAACCCAGCGCGACGCAGACCGCCACCACAACAATCCCAAGCTGCACTAACACTCGCAGTATGGGCTACTGAGCCACGATAATTTTGCCGTTCCGAAACACGGGCACTAAGTCATATACGTCTTGGCGCACGCAGAATTCCATGTCCTTGTGCGCTTCCAAATGGTTAAGTCGGCGCACGTGCGCCGACTTGAGCAGGTAGCCAGCAACGTTGGATGAGGCGGCCTGCCACAAGTCAAGGGCCGCAAGGGTTGCATCGGAACTGGTCGTGTCGAAACCAGGGGCCAAGCGAGCAGCCAAGGCCCCACCAAAGAGGGTATCCTCCAAGCAAAACATGCCCTTCCACCCGGCGCATACTACCACCACGTCGCGCTGCTGCTGGCGCAAGAACTCAGCTACGGCCCCTAGGTTGAGGAAAGCGCCCACTACTACGTGTTCCGCTGCCGCCGACAGGTGCAGAGCACGAGTACCGTTGGTAGTAGTAATTGCCACGGCCCGCCCCCGCACGGGCACTACCCCATCTAGGTAGCCGAATGGTGAGTTGCCAAGATCCACGCCATCGGCCTGCACGCCGTCGCGCTCTGCAGCAGTAAGGTAGCCCTCGGCGGCCATAGCCCGGCAGGGGTCCAGTTCACTGTGCGGCACTAGGTAAGTAACACCCTGCGCCAGCGCCGTTACCATAGACGACGTAGCTCGCAGAATATCTACTACCACTGCCACGCGGCCCTGGAGGTTATATAGTGGAAGCAGTTCGGGGGAAAAACAAATATCAACGGAAGGCATGCAAACGGGGCTATTTCAGTTCAAGCAAAACGTGGTGCTGCCCTTGCAGAAGCAGCCGGCGGGCGAGTAGCAGTGCTACCCAACGGCGCGAGCAAGTGCTTCCACAAGGGCAGACTGTTTCTTTTAGGAGGATCTATTTACTACTTATGCTTCCTCCGTTCCGGGTACGAAAGGTAACTTCACGATGGTAGCAGGCAAGTTTTTACCCCGCACCTGCACGAAAATTTTGCTACCAGGCGTGCTTAGCGCAGTTTCTACATAGCCCAACCCAATACCCTTGCTTAGGCTCGGCGACTGAGTGCCGCTGGTTACTTCCCCGATAACCTCACCCGCTTCGTTTACCAAGGGGTAGTGACTGCGGGGGATGCCTGCGCCGTCCATGAGGAAGCCCACAAGCTTGCGCTCCACCCCAGTTTCTTTCTGTTGCTTAAGGTTGGCCGCGTTGGTAAACTCCTTTGTGAATTTAGTAATCCACCCCAAACCAGCTTCCAAGGGTGATGTCTCGTCGGTAATGTCGTTGCCATAGAGGCAGTAGCCCATTTCCAGGCGTAGCGTGTCGCGGGCACCTAGGCCAATGGGTTTTAACCCGAACGGCCGGCCGGCTTCCATTACTTTAGCCCATACTTGTTGGGCATATTCGTTGGGCACGTACAACTCAAACCCACCGGCACCAGTGTAGCCCGTGGCCGAGATGATAACATTGGGAGCACCAGCAAAGGTACCTTGCACGAAGGAGTAGTACGGAATGCTGCTTAAGTCAGCATCGGTGAGGCCTTGCAGGGCTTGCACTGCTTTGGGCCCTTGCACGGCAAACAGGCTGATGGTGTCAGACACGTTTTCCAGCTCTGCCCCTTCGGTGTTGTGCTGCTGAATCCAGTTCCAGTCTTTCTCAATGTTAGACGCGTTTACTACCAGCAGGTAGTCTTCCTCGGCCAGCTTGTATACCAGCAGGTCGTCTACGATGCCGCCATCAGTGTTGGGCAGGCAAGAATACTGGGCCTTACCGGGCTGAAGCTTGCTGGCGTCGTTGCTGGTCACGCGCTGAATCAGGTCGAGTGCCTGGGGGCCGCGGGCCCGGAACTCGCCCATGTGCGACACGTCGAAGATGCCTACTGCCCGCCGCACCGTGTGGTGCTCATCGAGGTCGGAGGAATAGCGCACGGGCATATTATAGCCAGCAAATGGCACCATTTTAGCGCCGAGTTGCTGGTGCACATCATTCAGCGGGACGGTTTTGAGGTCTTCAGCCATCAGAAGAAAGGAGGGTGGTAGTAAGAAAGAAGAAGTCCAGCTACTGTTGCGCTTGGCGTGGCCGCGTGTGCAGAAGCTTTTTAGTCTGGTGCCATACTTGGCCGGGCGAAATTAGCCAATTACTAGCGTGCCGCAACCTACTAGCATCCTGTTATCTTTGTTAGTCCCTAGTACGTAAGAAGCCAGTATCTGCTTTTGGCAAAAGGCATTTGCCAACCTGGGATTCACGCGCTGCTGATAACGCTGGGTGTTGCTCTACCCTTGCTCCCCCCCTCATGAATGACGAACTGAAACAGGAGTTTGACTCAGCCTTAGTTAAGCACCTGCATTTTAAATCTAAGCTTCGCTCCTTCCTCTACGGTAGCGGTACTAGCGAAGAGCCCATCCGGGACCCTCGCGCCTGCTCTTTCGGCCGCTGGATTTTGGAGCGCGCCTTGCCCGATTACCGTCATTTGCCCGAAACTCAGCAACTAGACCGCGTGCACTTACAGATTCATCAGGCTGCCAACCGTCTGATGGATCTTCACAAACGGGGCCAAGCCGACGCTGCTATCGACGGCCTGGCTGAAGTTAACCAGCTGGCCGACCAAGTGACCCGCTTGCTGCGGACCATGGAAGCGAAGCTTCGGGCTGACTTGTAGGCTGGTCGCCGCTTACCCAACTAAGTAGCTTTGCTCGCCCTGCATGAAGCTTAAACTTTCTACCAAACTCTTTGCTGGCTTCGTTGCCATTTCCATTCTATTCGCGGCGGTAGTGCTCATCAACTACCAGCTTTCGCGCAAAGTGCTGCGCAACTCTCAGCGGGTAGAACGCTCTCAGCGCATTACTGGGGAGGCTACCACCTTGCTACGCAATATCATTGACATGGAGACCGGTTTTCGGGGTTACCTACTCATTGGAAATGAAATTCTGCTGGAGAACTATTACGAGGGCGAGCGAAACCTACTCGGCCGCTTTGCTCAGTTGCGCAACGAACTGACGGTAGGCTCAGAACAGTACGAGCGCATTTTGCGCGCTCAACGCTTATTTCAGCAGTGGACTGCCTACTCGCACTTGCTCATCAGCGAGAAGCGGGAGGCCCGGCGGCGCGACCCCAACCAAATAGCGCTAGAGGGACTGGAGCACCGTGGCCTTACCACCGACCTTACAGGCAAGCTGCTCATGGATCAGATTCGGGTGGTGTTTAATGCCTTTGAGCGCGACGAAACCACCTCCCGGCTTGGACAACGAGGCAAGCTCCAAGCTAGCATCCGCGAAACCCGCATTTTGTCTATCAGCATTACCCTGGCTACTATTTTCCTGGGCTTGCTGTACGCCTCCTACCTCGTGCGGCAGATTTCTCAGCGCATTGGAGGAATGGTAACCCTCTCGCGCCGAATTGCCGATGGCGACTACACCACCGTGCACGACCCGGAGCAGGACGAGATGACCGAGCTAACCGACTCACTGAATGTGATGTCGAATACTATTAACAGCAACATCACGCAGCTGGAGGGCCGCAACCAAGAGCTCGATCAGTTTGCCTACGTTGTATCGCACGATCTGAAAGCCCCATTACGAGGTATTGAAACAGCGTCGCGTTGGATTGAGGAAGACATGGGCCAGGAGTTGCCTGAACACATCCGCGAGTTTTTGCTGTTGATGCGCACCCGCGTCCATCGTATGGAAAACCTGATTAGCGGCATCTTAGAGCTAGCGCGGGTAGGGCGCACGTCCCAGGCCGATGAGCGCGTGAACGTGCGAGAGTTGCTACAAGAAATCATTGATTCGCTGGCCCCACCCGAGGGATTCCGCATGGAGCTTCCCAGCTACTTACCTACTCTTACCACCAACCGGGTACAGTTGCACCAAGTGTTCAGCAACCTTATCAGCAACGCGCTCAAGTATCACGACCATCCCGCCACTGGCACCATTCTTATTGGGTGCCGTGAAGAACGCACGCACTATACCTTCTCTGTGCGTGACAATGGCCCGGGCATCGCCCCAGAGTATCACGAGCGAATCTTTGTCATTTTCCAAACTCTTACGGAACGTGACACGCTGGAAAGCACCGGCGTGGGCCTCGCCATTGTGAAGAAAATTGTGGAACGCCAGGGCGGTACTATCCACGTAGAGTCGGCCGAAGGCCAGGGCGCCAACTTTCTGTTTACCTGGTCTAAAGAGCGCCAGCGGCGGCAGGAAGCGCGTGGCATTGAGGCAAAAGCGGCGGGTAATGCAGCCACTACCGCCTCAACTCACGTATAGCCCCCAGGCCTCTCGCCGTACTGTTTGTTTTTTCGCTCCTTATGACCACCACCGATTCTCAAGCCACCATTCTGCTAGTTGAAGACGACCAGATGGACGTGATGAACGTGCAACGCGAGTTGCGCAAGCATAATGTGAATGTACCTCTGCATGTGGCTCGCAATGGCCGAGAGGCACTGAACATGCTTCGGGGCGAGAATGGCCAGGCGAAAATACCCATGCCGAACGTCATCATGCTCGACATTAACATGCCCCGCATGAATGGCTTGGAACTGCTCGAGATTCTCCGGGCCGACCCTGAGTTTGTAGACCTGAATGTATTTATTACCACTACTTCCGACCTCGAATCTGACCGTCTGAAGGCGCAGGACTTGGCAGTTAGCGGATACATCATCAAACCCCTAAGCTTTGACAGCTTTGGGGAAGGCGGCACTACCGTTGATGGGTTTAGCTTATTCTTGGACCTGTTGCGCTTAAAGGATTAGCACACAAGGTAGTTCACCTCTATCGTGTAGCCCGGCAGCATCTCATCCACTACAAAAAGGGAGGCGCTACCGGGCTTTTTCCGTTCAATAGGCTACCCTTAGAGCAGCCGAAAGCCCATCCGATGGTGCTCCGTGGGGCCATGGTCACGGATGCCGGCTCGGTGCACAGCAGTAGGGTAGCCCGCATTTTGCTCCCATCCGTAATGCGGGTAAAGCTGGGCTAACTCCCGCATTCGGTCGTCGCGGAAGGTTTTGGCCAAAACGGAAGCGGCAGCAATGTTCCGGTAGATGCCGTCGCCCCCGATAATGCAAGTGTGTGGTAGTGTTGGGTGAGGCCGAAACCGGTTGCCATCGACTGCCAAGTGGGTTGGTATCACATTTAGGGCGGCTACTGCCCGGTGCATAGCTAGGTAACTAGCCTGGGCAATGTTGATGCTCGCAATTTCCTCCGGCGACGCTTCTGCTACGGCCCAAGCAATAGCTTCCCGGCATATCTCCACGCGCAGCAGTTCCCGCCGACGAGCCGTCATCTGTTTAGAATCATTGAGAAAAGGCGGAGCAAAATCGGGAGGCAGCACCACGGCCGCCGCAAACACGGGCCCGGCAAGGCAGCCCCGGCCGGCTTCGTCAAGACCAGCTTCGAGTGGCTGGCTAGTATGAGAGGCAAGTAACATAGGAGCAAAAGTACCACTCCCACGCGTGGCGTTACACAACGAGGATTACCCTTTGCCTTGGTAATTCATTTTGCTATGGCAATCTTCTATTGCACTCATTAGTATTCTACTGCACGCAAAACGGCCTCCCCGGTAGCCGTAGCGCCCGGAGAGGCCGTTTCTGGAAGGTAATCTAAACTACATTTCTAGTGGCGACCAGCTGTAGAGCCGGTTTCGGTAGTACCCGATTCACCACGACGGGTGCCTTGCTTGTCGCGGGGTCCTTCATCAAGGGCCTCGTCTTCATCGTTGGTAGTATATACGTTGGTGGTAGGACCTAGGCCACCCGTTTGCTGTGCTAGTTCGGATTCGGCTTGAGCGTGCTTGAGATTGAACAGCGGGTCACCGGGCTGAGGCTGGGCGTTTTGGTTTTTGGGCTGCTGAGCCATAGAAAACACGGCACCGACCGGAATGTGAACGGCCGATTACTTTATGGTACGCAGGCCATAGCTGAGAGGTTGAGAAGGACGCCTTACAGGATTTTGGGCGGTATTACTTACCATCCCGGGGTAAAAAAGAAAAGCCGCTACCAAAGGTAGCGGCCATTTCGGCGTGTTACTGCCGGCAAAATCATTCATCCACCCTACTCCTTTTGCCGTCAGCAACACAACGCGGAAAAGCCTTCCTTTCCATAAACTCTTCTCGCGTTGATTACTTATTAAGACAAATGTACAGCAGCCCTCCCCCACCCCGCTGGGATATTGGACCAATTGCAGCCCTGACCCGACCAATGAAAGCTTCTAACCGGTAAGTGATTAATTGGGGCCACTAAACCCCAAAATGCCTTATACCTTTGCGGCTCTTTCAAGACAACTCATTCCGGCTTATGTCCTCTACCTCAGCCCCTGAATACGATCCGCATCACAACCCCTGGCAGACGCTAGGTACGGCTGTCAAATACGAGAACCCTTGGATCCGCGTGCGGGAAGACCAGATTATCAATCCGGCTGGCAATCCCGGTGTGTACGGGGTAGTATCCATGAAAAACAAAGCTTTAGGCATCATTCCGGTAGATGAGGAAGGGAATACCTGGTTGGTAGGCCAGTACCGCTACGCGCTGAAGGAGTACTGCTGGGAAATTCCTATGGGCGGCGGGCCAGTAGAGCTCGATATTCTGGAGTCGGCGCAGCGGGAACTGAAGGAGGAAACAGGCTTATTAGCCAAGCGGTGGACGAACATCGCCCGAGTGCATACGTCCAACTCCGTAACTGACGAGGAAGGTTTTGTCTTTCTCGCGCAAGATCTGGAACAAGGTGACACGGAGCCAGAGGAAACAGAAGACCTCCGCATCTGGAAATTACCGCTTTCACAAGCCGTTGAAATGGTAATGGATAACCGCATTACGGACGCCGTTAGCGTGGCAGGCCTGCTGAAAGCAGCACGGCTGCTACATAAGTAAGTGTCAGCACGCTACTGGACTAGTCTGGTACCGAAGCAGCCCGCCACGCCGAGAATGTCCGCATTTTCCGCATAGGGGCTTAAATTTGCGGATATGCGTCGTATGCTGCAGTACATTGGACACCGGCTGTACACCACTTGGGCTACCTTTTGGTTTGTGATGCCGTTTCTGGTTACCTACCCGCTGCAGTTGGCTCTTAGTAAGCGGCCGCAGTGGCATCGGTATCTGCACGCTCTCAACCGCGTGTGGAGCCTGCTATTCATTCGAATGTGGGGTATGCCGGTGGAAATAGTCCGTAAGAAGCCTATGCCAGCAGGGCAACCTTGCGTGTACGTAGCCAATCACAGCTCATATATTGATATTCCGCTGCTGTTCAAAACCATTCCTGGCTGGCTCAACATCATGGGCAAGCAGTCTTTGGCAAAAGTGCCCTTGTGGGGGCCCATCTTTGGGCGGGTGTACATTACAGTTGACCGAGATAGTGCCGTGAGCCGAGGCCGGGCTATGGTGCAGGCTCGTCGTACCCTGGAAGCTGGCCGTTCCGTTGTTATCTTTCCGGAAGGCTCCATCTCTAAAACGCCCGGCGTGCAAATGGGCGAGTTTAAGGATGGAGCCTTTCAACTGGCTATTGCTACCGGTGTACCCATTGTACCCGTTACTATGCCATTGAACCACCGCTTCATGCCTGACGTTGCCGGACTGCGGGTGCGGTACTCGCGCCTGGCCATTACGCTGCACGAGCCAATCCCAACGGCTGGCCTCACTGCCGCCGATGCCCCAGCGCTAAAGCAACGAACTCACGACATCATTGCCAGTGCCTTCCGGCCTGAGGCAGCCGGCATTCCGGCCCCCAGCTCTTGGCGCCGCCCTACCGCTAGCCCTACTCCGGCCTCGCCGGCCCCAGACCCAGCGGAGAAGGCAAAAGCACCTAATTCTTAACTCTAATTTTTACCTCCTCCCTACTTTGAGCACCGACCTCGCCACTCTCCGCCAACTGGCCCACTTGTCCCGCTTAGAATTTGACGCCACCAAAGAGCAGGAAATGCTGGGCGACCTCAACAAGATTCTGGACTGGGTTGACCAGCTCCGTCAGCTCGACACAGCTACTATTGAGCCCTTGGTGCACCTGTCCCACGAAATCAACGTGCTACGGCCCGATGAGGCGCACAACACGGTAAGCCACCAAGAAGGCTTAAGCAACGCACCGCGTAAAGACTCTGATTACTTCCGCGTACCCAAAGTACTCGAATAAGGCTAGTGTCGGCTCCCTTTTCTCTTCCGCCTGCGTCCCAACAGAAATCTGTGTGGCGCGGGCCTTTTCTGCTACTGGCCCTGCTTACGGCATTAGCCGTAGGGCTAGCAGGCTGGCACTACTTCACGGGTGATGATGAAGTACTACCCATCCGCCCCGTAGCCCAGCTAACGCCCGTCCCTATTACAGTAGGCACCGTAGCAGTGGGGTTGGAAAAACTCCCTGTGCAGGCAAATGGCTATGTTATCACGCAAACCTACGATGTAGCCGGTCCTTACGTGCAGCCTACGGCAGCCCTTATACTGGTGGGCCTGCTAGGTGTGGCCTTAGCCTATTGGCTTGCGGTAGTAAGTACGCTGGAAAGGCCAGCTTTTGTAGCAGGCATTGGGTTGGTGATTTTCTTGCTGATGTCCCTCAACGCTGACTTGTTGGGCATTTTTGCGGAGCGGGAGCAGTACTTCCTTATAATGAGCCTGCTGTTACTGATTGGGCCGGCCTTTGCTTTCCATGCCTTCTGGCCTCAGATAGGCTTCGGACAGAGGCTTTTGACTTTCGCGGTTCTGGTGGCAGCTCTTGGTACGCTGCTCTTCGCACGCAGCCATTATCCAGCCGACGTAACTGCCCTACACCTCACAGCCTTTTTTACCATGAGCGGGGCGGTAGCAGTACTGCTGCTGATTTTGTGGGTAGCATACGAAAACATACACGGGTTGCTGTGGCTGAACACCCAGGCTGATGCTCCTAGTGGCCGCTTTGGGCTGCTACCCTTTCTCCTAACTAGCCTTCTGTACCTAGGCACTTGCTTCTTGTACTATTGGAACAATGGCGAACTGCTAATCCTGCCTGGCTGGCACCTCGACCCTCTCGTGCTTCTAGTACCCGCAGTAGCTATTGGCTGGCTGGGCTTGCGACGGCGAGCTACTACGTATGCGGAGTGGGTACCCTACTGGCCTGGTATGTCCTATCTGTACATTACTCTGGTTTTGCTAACAGCTACGGTACTAGGCTACGCCTTCGCCACGGCCAATGACCCGTTGCTGACGGCAGCGCGCGATGTAATTGCACTAGCTTTTCTGACGATTGGGTCCTCTTTCTTATTGTATGTACTCGTGAATTTTGGGCCACTGCTACGGCAAAAGCTACCCGTTTACCGAGTTATCTACGAACCGCGCCGCTTTCCCTTCTTTGCCATGTACTTGCTTGGGTTAGCAGCCCTAGGCGCGGTAGAATTGCGCAACAACTTTTTTATAGTAGACCAAGCCCGAGCTGCGTACTTCAACAACCTGGGTGACCTCACTCGGCTGCAAAGCGAGCTAGCCCCTGAGCAGGAAGGTCTAGCGTTGCTGGCAGAGCGCTACTACGCCGAAAGTGATGCCATAGACTTTCATAACCACAAAGCTAGCTTGGGCCGGGCGGCCTTATACCGTTTTCGGCTTCAGCGGCAGAATGAAATCAATATTCTGCGGCGCGCTTTAGGTCGGCGCCCTTCCGAGAAAATCTCCTTGCGCTTGGCTGCGCTTTACAACCAGCCTGCTGATTTCTTTGACCGCTTAGCTGCCTTACGCGAAGGGCTGAAGGCCACTCCACAAAGCGCTGCTCTCAATAGTGATTTGGCTCAACTGTACTCACGTACGTCACTCACCGATTCTGTGGCCTTCTACCAGAAGCGGGCAGAAGCCTACGCCACAACTGCGGTAACAAGGCACGTGTTGCAAGCAAACCAGCTTGCCGCCCAAATTACTGTCGCCCCGCAGGATCAAGACCGCTCGCTAGTTGATAAGCTACTTGACGAAGAGGATGACGCTGTTCAAAGCAATGTGCTTTTACGGTGGCACCAACTACCACACAACTCGTCGAATGGTGGCCCCAAGTGGCCACAGCCTGACACAACGCAAGCTCTTACAGAAACGCAATTCGCACGTTTCTATCACGCCGCCCTCCTACGTCCCCAGTTAACCAAGGCTACGGTAGATACTAGCTTTGCACCTGTGCTTACAGCCTTGGGCCAGCACCCTGGCAATGCTCCTTACCTCGATCAGCTGACTTTCTTGCGCGCTTACACCCAGCACTACGGTGGGCGTCCGGTAGCAGCGCAGGCCACACTTACGCCTCTCGCCACGGGTTCTAGCATTGGAACTGCCTACTACCAGCACTTGCAGGGCCTGTGGCTGTTAGAACAGCACTTACCAGCTCTGGCAGCCGGGCGCTTAGAGCAGGCCCGGCAGAATGGCAACACGGCCGCTGCATTGCCCGCGGCCTACGCGCTAGCCCTCACCAACCAGCCCGACTCGGCACGGCATATTGCCCGTCAGCTTATGGCCAGCGCTGGCTCTTCTGCATCATCGGGTGCAGCAACCCTTCTTGCCATACTCGACCCCGACTTCCGAAACCAGTATACGCAGGCTCCTGATTCGTTGCGGGTCCAATACCTTGTAGTACGGGGTGATGAATTACCGGCCGCTGATATTCTTACGGCCGCTCAAATCAGCACTACCCCCACAGGACGAAATGCTGCCCTATTAGCCCAGTTGCCACGTGCCATTCGGGCGGACCAGCTATCAGCAGTAGCTCAGGTACTCCAGAAGTACGCTCCGGCTGTAACTACTCCGCAAGCTTCACCTTGGAATGTACTTCGTGGGGAGTTGTATGCGAGTCAGCGTAACTGGACTGCGTTACGTGACCTGACGCGTACAGGCACATTCACCGGCCTTGACAGAGGGTGGTTGGTGTACTTCCAAGCTGCAGTTGCGGAAGCCGAAAAAAAACCAGAAGCAGCGGCTCGCCTGTATGCGCAAGTAGTGCGAGAAGCTCCTTACGTGGATGCTGGGGTAGCTGCTGCTGCAAATTTTCATACCACCCGGCGTGATTTCAATGCGGCCTACAACACGTTGCTCCGAGGCATCGAATATGACCCAGAATCAACGATTTTGCTGAAAGAATACATCTTGGCAGCCATTGCCATAGGACTGAACGAATATACAATTGTACCCTTGGAGCACCTTGGTGCTTTGCTTTCACCTGAAGAATACGCTACCTTTCGTTCGGAGGTGGCTAAACGGCGCGATGCGCGGGCTGCTTCCGGAGCCCCCTGGAACTAATCCCTTGGACTGGTTATGCCGAATCCTGTCATCGAAACTTCTGATATTTCCAAGGTCTACCGCATGGGAACGGAGGAAATTCACGCCCTCCAATCTGTAACGATTACTATTCAAAGAGGCGAGTACGTCGCCTTTATGGGACCCTCTGGTTCTGGCAAATCCACTCTTATGAATATTGTGGGTTGCTTGGATACTCCAAGTAGTGGCAGCTACATTCTCAACGGCAAGAATGTCAGTAACATGACCGACAATCAACTAGCCGACGTGCGAAACCGAGAAATTGGCTTTGTATTTCAGTCGTTCAATTTGCTACCCCGAGCCACTGCGCTAGATAACGTAGCACTACCGTTAATCTATGCTGGCTACGGCAAATCAGAACGCCAGGAGAAGGCACGCGAGGCATTACGAAGTGTAGGATTGGCAGAACGGGCCCTGCACAAGCCAAATGAGCTTAGTGGCGGCCAAAGACAACGCGTAGCTATTGCTCGGGCTTTAGTAAACGACCCCAGCATCATTCTGGCCGACGAGCCTACCGGTGCTCTGGATTCAAAGACCAGCCACGAAATCATGGATTTGTTCGAGGCACTATACGTGAAGGGCAATACCATCATCATGGTAACGCACGAGGAAGACATAGCCCGCTACGCTCACCGGGTAGTGCGCCTCCGAGACGGCCTTATTGAGTCTGACTTGATTAACCAGGACGTCGCTTCGCATCAGGATTTAATTGGGAAGTAGTTTGGTGCTACTACCTTAGGTAATTGCTTTAGTGGCCGGCCGCAACATTTGCGCCGGCCACTTGTCTTTGGTACTCTTCCTTCTTACATCCGTAGCCCTTGAAAATTTACACCAAAACTGGCGACAAAGGTCTTACCTCCCTTATTGGAGGTACGCGTGTACCCAAATCTAGCTTGCGTATTGATTGCTATGGTACCGTAGACGAGCTTAACTCCTACCTAGGCTTGGTGAGCGACCAAGAAGTAAACCTGGCGCGTCGGCCCCTGCTGAAAGAAATTCAGGACCGCTTATTTACTATCGGAGCTTCTCTAGCTTCCGATCCGGATAAGTCGAAAATGAAAATTCCGGACTTACACGCGGCGGACATTACCTTATTGGAGGAAGAAATGGACCGTATGAACGAAGTTCTCCCTGAGTTGCGTGTATTCATCTTGCCTGGGGGCCATCCAGCCGTTTCGTATACTCACGTAGCTCGATGCGTTTGTCGCCGAGCCGAGCGCCTCGTTATTGGGTTACAGGAAGAGTCGTTTGTGGCCGAGTTAGTTGTGATGTATCTCAACCGCCTCTCCGATTTCCTTTTCGTGCTCAGCCGCCAAATGGCGCACGATTTAGGAGTCGAAGAAATAGCATGGAAGCCTCGAATGGAATAGCAGTTACCTTCCTAACAACTGTTCGTTAGAAATTCTGCATCTTTATCCCACCGAACTCGTCCATTCCCACCCAATTCTCAGCACAACGAATTAGGAAATTGTCTGGTTTTTATGACCTGTGCTCGATGTGCTATATCGTTTCCCACCCTCCTTTCACTTCCCCATGATTGACACGCTTGCCATCAGCACCCAGCCTACTGTTGCTACACGCCTGCCTGAAGTAGATTTTGCTACCCTCGAATTTGGTAAAACTTTCGCCGACCATATGTTGGTGGTGGACTACCAAAACGGTGAATGGCAGGAACCGCATATTGTGCCATACGGCGACATCTCCGTTAGCCCTGCCAATTCAGCTCTGCATTATGGCCAAGCCATTTTCGAGGGCATGAAAGCCTATAAAAACCAGCAGGGCGAAATTTTCATGTTTCGCCCCTACGACAACTTTCATCGACTGAATAGCTCCGCAGACCGCATGTGCATGCCTCGCGTTCCGGAGGAAGTCTTTATGCAGGGTTTGGTGCAGTTGCTCCGTCTAGATGCAGAGTGGATTCCCAGCTTTGATGGCAGCGCGCTGTACATCCGCCCTTTCATGTTTGCTACCGATGGTATGTTGGGTGTACGTCCTTCGGAGTCGTACCGCTTTATGGTTATTACTTGCCCCGTAGGCTTGTACTACAGCAAACCATTACGCGTGCGCTTCGAGGAAAAATACGTACGCTCGGCCGAAGGTGGTGCTGGATACGCTAAAAATGCTGGCAATTACGGCGCCGCCATGTATCCGACCAAAATGGCTCAGCAGGAAGGGTACAACCAGCTAATCTGGACTGATGCCTCTGAGCACAAGTACGTAGAGGAATCGGGTACTATGAATGCCATTTTCGTAATTGATGGGCGCGTAATCACTCCCGCACTCAGCACTTCCATACTAGATGGCATTACACGCCGCAGCGTCCTACAGCTTGCCCGCGACTGGGGTATGACCGTAGAAGAGCGTAAAGTATCAGCTTTAGAAGTACTAGAAGCCCAAGCTAACGGTACCTTGCAGGAAGCCTTCGGTGTAGGAACTGCCGCCACCATTGCGCCTATTGCAAGCATTGGCCATCAAGGTGAGGACTACGCATTGCCTACTCCTCCCGCCGATTCTTTCTCGCACCGAGTTTCTGCAGCCTTAGCGGCAATCCGCAGCGGTGCGGCACCTGATACACACGGCTGGATGGTACGCGTGTAATAGAAGCAATTTAGGCACACCGCCAAAAACGAAGCCGGCTCTTATGAGACCGGCTTCGTTTTTTATGAGGACCTTTGCCTCATCACGCATTTTGTTCTTATTCGTTCACATTTATTGTCCCCCATGACACACGAGCAGGTGAAGGACTTGAAGGGCCGCGCTGAGGCCCTGAGGAGGTATCTTTGACTACGATAACCGTAAAGCCCAAGTAGTAGCCACTGAACAGCAAACTACTGCCCCTGGCTTCTGGGATGATTCTAAGAAGGCAGAAGCAACCATGAAGGAAATCAAGTCCATAAAAGTATGGACCGATGATTTTGAAACGGTTGAAAAGGCTGTTGGCGATGTAGAGGTACTG
Source organism: Hymenobacter mucosus (assembly GCF_900188255.1). Lineage (GTDB taxonomy): Bacteria > Bacteroidota > Bacteroidia > Cytophagales > Hymenobacteraceae > Hymenobacter > Hymenobacter mucosus. The sequence continues at coordinate 220,333 of NZ_FZNS01000002.1, forward strand.
TACGACTTCTACCGGGAGGGCGACGTCACGGAGCAGGAGATGCTACAGGAGTTCGATACAGCTCAACAAGCTGTGGAACGCCTTGAGTTTAAACGCATGCTCTCCGATGAGGAAGACCAGTTGTCCGCCATCATTGAAATAAATCCAGGAGCTGGCGGTACAGAAAGCCAAGACTGGGCCGAAATGCTCATGCGCATGTATATCATGTGGGGTGAGAAGCAAGGTTTCACAGTCCGGCAGGTTAGCTATCAACCGGGCGAAGGCGCTGGTATCAAATCTGCTTCCTTGGAAATAGATGGGCAGTTTGCCTACGGCTACCTAAAGAGCGAAATCGGGGTTCACCGGCTCGTGCGTATCTCTCCTTTTGACAGCAGCGGACGTCGCCACACGTCATTTGCCTCTGTATTCGCCTACCCAGTAGTCGACGACACGATTAACATTCAGATTAACCCTGCTGACATCTCTTGGGATACCTTCCGAGCTGGTGGTGCTGGTGGCCAGAATGTGAACAAGGTAGAAACGGCTGTACGTCTCACGCACGCCCCGTCCGGCATCATCATCGCCGTGCAGATTGAGCGCAGCCAGCTCATGAACAAGGAGCACGCGCTACGCATGCTCAAGTCGCGCCTCTATCAGATTGAGATGGACAAGCGTCATGCGGAGCGAGCAGTAGTAGAAGCAGGCAAGAAGCGTATCGACTTTGGCTCCCAGATTCGCAACTACGTTTTGCACCCTTATAAACTGATTAAAGATCTTCGTACCGGCATTGAACGCACCGATGTGCAGAACGTACTGGATGGGGATTTAGAGGAATATATCAAAGGCTATTTGATGCAGAACTAAAATCTAGTTGGATCTGGAGGAAACAAAAAGGGGCTGCCAAAATTGGCAGCCCCTTTTGTTTAGACCTGAGATGAATTAAAATTTATCCCAGAAAATTCTCGAATCTACATTGTCACCACCAATGGCAGCAGCAGCAGCACTGTTGTTAGCAGCGTTGAGATTTTGCTCTACTACAGGGTAGAAGAAACGACGCGGAATGTTCGATAGCGCTTGATCTGGTTTTGTTAAAACAGGATAGTCTAAGCGACGATATTCACGGTACGAGTCAGTTGGCTGGCCATATAGTGCAATCCACTTCTGGATACCAATCTTTTCCTTGAAGGAAGCACCACTAGCAGCATTCGAATAATTTACTGTCGGTTGGGCCAAATAAGCAGTAGCTTGACCTTGAGTACCACCCCACTCCAAAATAGACGCGGTTACAGCAGCATCGTAATGTGACTTAGCGCTACCAGTAGCACCCAAACCGCGCTCAACTGCTTCGGCTTGTAAGAACTCTACCTGTGAGTACGATAGTAGAACACCTGGGAAAGTAGGGCTCTCTAATGCAGCACCTGGTGCAGAGAATGACTCGTAGCTGTTGTTCGAACCGTATTCACCTCCTACATACTTTCCATCACGAGTCTGGAAGTATACATTCAGACGTGGATCATTCAGCGTAGTCAGCTTGTTAATGAAGAAGCTTGTGCCGACAAAATCGTTACGACCGCTCTGTACTAAATCTTCGAACAGAGGGTTCGTGTTTGGATTGGCAGTCTGGAAAGCAATCTGAGCATTATCTTCATTCGAAGTGAATAGCTTGCCCTGCACTTCCTTTACCATCGTGCCAGCCTTAGCAGCATCAACCTCAGAAATGGTAAGAGCTAAACGCAGCTTCAGAGAATTAGCAAACTGAGCGAAATGAGCTACATCACCACCGTAGATTAGATCTGCAGATCCAAGCCCTTCAGCAGAAGTATCGAACTTGCCGATGGCAGTATTCAACCGAGTAATCAAGTCGCTGTAGATAACAGCATCATCATCATACTTGGGCTGTGGTCTGGCAAAATCTAGCGCCTCTGAATAGGGAACATCACCAAACGCGTCTACCAAAGTAGCCCATGCGTATACCTCTAACACCTCAATTGCAGCAAGCTGGTTAGCTCTTACAGCTGGTGCGAAGGTTGGGTCGGTATTGGCATTGATGATGGTTCTTGCTTCCTGCAGATCGCGCAACACATCACGATATATTGCCGACCAAAATCCACCATTGATATTACGAGTCTTGATGTCGTAAATACTCTCGTCGAAGTAGGTAGTTTCAGCCCAATACTGCGTATACAGGCGGAAAGGGTTCAAGTTTACACTAGGACTAACTACTGTGCGAGCCAAGCTGCGTTCAGCGCTCGAGACAAGAGTAGTAGCAGGAACCTCGCCTGCTTGAGGACGCTTAGGGTCAATATTGTAATCATCCAGCGTGTCGACGCAAGAGGTGGCAAGCACCATCGCCGGCAGAATGAAGAGAAGTGATTTTTTCATTAGTACAGTGAATTAGAAGCTTAAGCGGATGTTACCACCAAACGAACGGATGGCAGGGAAAGATCCTGAAGAGTACCCTTGGCCCAAGTTACCTGAGCTCAGTGCATCTTCTGGGTCGGCATCCGGCAGATTCTTGGAGATAATCCACAGATTGCGTCCTACCAGCGAAAGGTCAACACCTTTGAAAGCACCTATTTTAGACACAATAGAAGTAGGAATGGAATAGGTTAGTGTAACTTCACGAAGCTTCACGAAGCTAGCGTCGTATACGAAACCAGCAGCAGGATTACGTAGGTAACCGTACAAGCCGTAGTTCGTGTTGCTTACCCGACGCGTGTTCGGTGTGCCATCTGCCAAAACACCTGGCAGGATCACACCACCACCGTTTGCGATTGTGTTACGTGAAGGATTACCCAAGTCGTTTAGTCCAGCCGTTTCCGGAGTTAGACCAGTAGCTTGACCGTAGTAACGGTCCAATGAGAAGACATCACCGCCCTGGCGTACATCAACCAAGAAATACAGGGACAAGCCTTTGTAAGCCAAGGTATTTGATACACCACCCGTCCAATCTGGGTTAGGATTACCAATCACTTCATTGGAGGTAGCAGACTGAGCGTAATATCCGTTGGCTCCTACTACTTTTTGGCCGTTCTGGTAAACATAATTTGATCCGCGGATAGAGCCGAAAGCTTCACCGACTGTTGCATTGGAGCTTACACCGCCTTGGTAGCTAGCCAATACAATGTTAGGCACGCCCTCGTACAGTGAGATTACTTCGTTGCGGTTTCGAGTCCAGTTAGCGTTCAGTGTCCATGAGAAGTCCGCATTTTTTATGGGCGACACAAAGGCCGAAACTTCTACACCACGGTTACGAACCTCACCTGAGTTTACATAACGGGAGTTATATCCAGTAGCAGTGGAAAGCGTAACTGGAATGATCTGGTCCTGTGTATTCTGTTGATACACAGTCAGGTCAAAACCCAGGCGGCTACGCAGGAAGTTCATTTCCAAACCAGCTTCTGCGCTTTTCGTGCGCTCGGGCTTCAAGTCAGGATTATTTTTGGTACCAGACACCGAGTATAGAGCGTTACCATTGAAGGTTGACACCTTGGTATACACATCGAATACTGACAGCGCAGCAGCACCTTGACCTACTTCTGCATAGTTCGCACGCACCTTACCGTAAGACAGCCACGAAACGTCCTTTAGCAGTTCAGAAAACACGAAACCACCTGCCACAGAAGGATAAACAAATGTATTATTCTTAGCTGGCAGTGTAGTTGACTTGTCACGGCGGGCTGTCAGGTCAAGAAACAGCATCTCCTTAAAGCCAAGTGTAGCACTGGCAAAAATACCGTCAACACCGATCTGGGTCTCGTTCTCGGTAGGAGGTAGAGGGTCACTTACCGAGTTGGTCAAAGAGTACAAATCGGGTACTACCAGACCGCCGTTAGTAGCGGCGTAGATGCTGCTAACATACTGACGACGCAAGTTAGCACCAATCAAACCGCGCAAGCTGAACGACTCAGTAACGTTCTTAGAGAAGTTACCAATCAGATCGTAGTTATACTCGCGTGAAGTACGGTTGTAACGGTTATAGCTAGAAAGACCTACACTACCAATAGCGTTACGCTCTTCTTGGATTTCATCGTATGAGTCAGCAGTAACTCGGCCCAAGATGTTGAACCAGTCTGCTACTTTGTAGGTAGCAGTTACGTTACCAAAGAAACGGTTACGGCTATCGGTTTCGTAGTTCTTGTATCGAACCCAATAGGGGTTATTCCAATAGATAGGAGATAGATCAGAAGGGCTAGAGTAATTCCAGGTCCTATTCTGTCCCGTCCGTTCAAACGCTTCTTTTTGCTCCTTTATGTCAACGTTGGTTTGCCACCACTGACGGAAGTTCGTCATCACGTTGCCATCTCCATATCCGGTGCCGTAACGACCTTTACCATCTACACGAGTGTAGTTAATAGAAGCAGTCGTAGTTAGCTTGGGCGTTAGGTTGAGCGAACCAGCAAAATTGACAATATTCTTGTTTACTTCGCTGTTCTCCAGAACACCTTTATCCCGGATGTTATTATAGCCTAACTTGAAGTATCCATTTTCATTGCCGCCATCAATAGAAACGCTATTGTTTAACGTCAATGCTGTTTTGAAGAATTCTTCAGGGCCATTCTTACCTGCTACCCAAGGAGTAGCTTGATTGTACGTAGGCGAGGTAGGATCAAACGAACCCCACTGATAGACGTTGAGATTGGGGTCGAACGCCGCACCATAAGACGCATCTTCCGACAACGGTGTAACTAAGTCATTAACACCATCACCATTGATATCCCGGTCAAGAAAATATGGGTTATCAGCAGGGTTGTTGCTGTTATCAATATAATAACGGCCATACCCTGCTCCATATTCCTTCTGGTACTTGATAAAGGTCTTCTTATCAATACGCCCAGCGGTAGCGCCGAGGTTAACTGTTACCCCTAGACCTTTGCGACCCTTTTTGGTAGTAATCAGAATAACCCCGTTGGCGGCACGTTCACCATATAGTGCAGTGGCAGCGGCGCCTTTCAGGACAGTGGTTGATGCAATATCGTCTGGGTTGATATCCGCGGCTGCGTTACCGTAGTCGTAGCCACCCCGGCCTGTTTGCTGATCAGTAGAGTTCGTGTTAGCATTGCTGATCGGCACACCATCTACCACAAACAGCGGCTGGTTATTACCAAACAGTGACTTAGTACCACGAATCAACACGTTGGTAGAACCACCCAATGAGTTGCTCTGACGGATCTGAACACCAGCAACTTTACCAGAAAGGCCGTTGATGAAGTTAGGGTTACGTGCTTTTGTAATGTTCTCGCCTTCAACTTGCGTTGCAGAGTAAGGCAATGAGTTACGAGTTCTTTCGACGTTTTGAGCCGTTACTACTACTTCACCCAATTGCTTGGTATCAGGAGCCAACCCAATATCTATTGAAGTGGCATCACCGATTGGCCGTTCTATCGATATAAAACCAATAGAAGTAAATGTGAGGGTAGTAACAGAAGAAGGTACTGACAACGTGTAAGTGCCATCCGAGTTAGTTGACACACCGTTGCTGGTACCCTTAGCTAGAACCGTAACGCCGGGCAAACCTTGACCCGTCGTACGATCTGTTACTCTACCCGAAATCTGGCGATTCTGCGCGGCCGCCTGCTGCAACAGCACGGGCGCGGTCAGAAGCGCACTCAATAAAATTTTCCGCATTTGAGTGTGAGTGAGTGAAGTTTGTTAATAGAAGTTCGAAATTATTCAAAAAAGTGTGCTCAACCAACAGATACTCTGTACACAATCAATTAGCACATTGCTCAAAGGTCCTGGAACCGCAATTTAGAAAAAAATTCTAGTCATTAGAATTATCTACCTAGCGGTGCTTGAAACAGTATCAAAACCAAGCACGTGTCATTAGCTACAGCATCAAGCCCGTAAGCAGCCCCCTTTCAACTTGAACTAATCAATTGTCAATCATCACGTTACGCCTAAGCATGTATCACTATAATCCATCGTAAAATATACGATTTAATATAAATAGGCCATGTTTAATGTAATAATGTTAATTTATAACAGTTATTATTGAAATATAATAATTACTGACGTATATTATTGATTACTACATAATACACCTTGCACATCAGCATTGTCAACTAAAGATCACAAGAATCAAGACCTGTATATACTAATGGGTGGCCTTAAAGTCTTTACAGCGTGAAGCCTATGTATTCACTAAGGTATTCATCATAGATTTAAAGAGTATCATAATGGTATTCTTACGTTACACAATGGATAGAATAAGAATTCATCAATATATAATTGTATTTAAATAACACAATCAAGTTCGTAATGTACAAGATTACGTAAGTAAATTTTCACACACAACGTCCTCGTTTCAATTAGTAGTATTGACCGAAGTAGCAAACCTATGTATCAGGCTAATAGTCTCAGTTATTTAACTGCATGCTATTTCACAGCTCTGCTACTATCGTAATTACACAAAGCAATATATCAATATATTATATACGTATATTTATATTTAAAAACTTACCAATTATAAATCTTTATTTTTTTAACGATTTATTTGGCAATAATCTATATTTTGGTACTTAGTTTTGACAGAAGTATTCCACTTACTTGTTCTGATCATCATTACAAACTTCACCTAATGCATTTTCACATGCGCAGAATTTTACTTTCATTCATACCACTAACTGTGCTAAGTGCAACACAGTTAATGGCTCAGACTCGGCAAGTATCAGGTCGTGTAACTGATCGTAGCACTGGGGATGGATTACCAGGAGTAACCGTATTATTAAAGGGTACTTCCAACGGAGTATCTACTAATAGTGATGGTTCTTTCACTCTAACCACCCCTGCCGATGGAGGAACACTTGTTTTTACTTCCGTTGGCTATGTCTCCACTGAACAACTCATCGGTTCAACCAACCAGGTCAATATCGGACTGAGTGCAGACACCAAGCAACTTAGCGAAGTAATATGTAACTGGCTATGGCCAGCAGCGAGAGCGTCGGGATATAACTGGCTCTATTGCTACAATTAAAGCTACAGATTTTAAAGACCAACCTATTCTTGGTGTCGATCAAGCCCTCCAAGGTAGAGCGGCTGGTGTTCAGGTTTCGCAGAGTTCAGGAACACCCGGCTCTGGCATTGCTGTGCGCGTGCGTGGTGCGGCATCGATAGGAGCTAGCAATGAGCCATTGTATGTAGTTGATGGATTACCTGTAATTAGTGGTAATACGACACAACTAGGCACTGGCAATCAGCTAACCAATGGGCTTAATGATCTTAACCCCAATGATATTGAAAGCATTGAGGTATTAAAGGATGCGGCTTCAGCTGCAATCTACGGATCTAGAGGCTCTAACGGAGTAGTAATTATTACTACAAAGCGGGGGAAAGCAGGTACGCCGAGAGTTGACTTGGAATATTACACTGGTGCTCAAACGGTATGGAAGAAACCCAGTGTCCTAAATGGAGAGCAACAAACTTTATTGTTTATAGATCAAGCAGTAAACCGTTATCCGGCAAACGCGAACGGTAATTATCCATATTCATCAACGCTTACTTTTCGTAGCAAAGAAGACTTAGCGGCCTATTTATATGGACCTGGGGATGCTGCTGTTTCCAATGGTTTAGCCTCCTATGTTGATGCAGGTCCAATACGCCCACTAAGCCAGTTCCAGAATCCTAGCACCTCTACTTCTACTAACTGGGCTGATGAAGTATTGCGCACCGCTCCAATCAGCAACTATGGGTTGACGTTCTCAGGCGGATCTGATCAAAACCGTTATAGAGTAGCACTAAACTATTTCGATCAAGAAGGAACCATTATCGGCTCTGGCTATAAAAGAGCAAGCGCTCGAGTATCGCTTGACAATAAGCTTTCGGAGAAAATCCGGATGGGCACCTCGATTGGTTTGAGCAGCAGCATTAACAATCGAATTAATAATGACAATAGTATATATGGAGTATTAACTACTTCGCGCTTATACGCTGCTGATCTACCAATTTATAACGCTAACGGAACTTATTATAAAGTTGGATCTTTAGAAAATCCGGTTGCAGCTGCTAATGAGCCATACATCAAAAGCGTTAATAATCGCTTAATTGGTTCACAGTACACAGAGTTCGAACTCATCAAAAACTTGAGGTACCGGGCCACATTTGGATTAGACTTCACGTACGGCCGTGATGATAGATTTTACTCTACTCTAACCAATGCCGGGGCTAACGTGAGGGGCGAAGCAACTGTTGCAACCCTTCAGGACATAAACTATAACCATATTAGCTCTCTTAACTACGCTAAAAACTTCGGTGATAACCATACGCTAAGCGCTTTATTTGTAGCAGAGTACCAACGCGATGCGTATAGTGATACGTATGCTCAGGCTACTGGCTTTCCAAGTAATTCAATTCGTCAACTAGCGGCTGGTGCTACTAAAACATCTGCATCGTCAACAGCAACTGGCAATGCACTGTTTGGTTTGTTGGGCAAAGTTGATTACTCATTCAAGGGTCGTTACCTCGTCACGGCTTCAGTACGTCGAGATCAGTCATCTCGCTTCGGTGCGAACAACCAAGTAGGTTACTTCCCTGCCGCATCGTTAGGCTGGCGTATCATTGAAGAAGATTTTCTTAAGGATCAAGATGTATTGAGTGAACTCAAACTTCGTGGTAGTTACGGTATAACAGGCAATCAGCCAACTGGTAATTTTGGCTCACGCGGTTTGATTGGGATTGGGTTCAATTACCTAGAACAAGGTGGTTTATCACTCAATCAGTTAGCTAATCCAGATTTGCGTTGGGAACGCACCAAGCAAACCAGCGTTGGAATGGATTTGGGCTTCTTGGAAAATCGTTTCTACGTTTCAGCAGATGCTTACTTGCGGAAAACGGATGACTTGCTTTTAGCTCAGCAGCTTGTTTCTGACACCGGCTTCAGAAGCTATAGTGCCAACGTTGGTAATATTGAGAATAAGGGTTTAGAGTTTGCTCTTACCACTGTAAACTTCCGCAATGAGGGCGACGGCTTTAACTGGGAAACCAACTTTAACATCAGCTTTAACCGCAACCTTGTAACGAAAGTATCAGATCCAAGCCCGACAGGTACTGCACAAGGCTTCGCAAGCCGTTTGAAAGCTGGCGAACCATTAGGTGCATTTTTTGGATATCGTGTAGAAGGCATTCTACAAACACAAGCAGAAATTGATGCTTTGAATGCAGGATCTTCTACCGGTACTTATCAATCCTCTTTGACTCGTCCAGGTGACATCAAGTTCCGCGACCTAGATGGTGATGGCCGTATAACTGCTACGGGTGACCAAGAAATTATTGGCAATGCCCAGCCCAAATTTTTTGGTGGCTTTAACAATACAGTGCGCTATAAGGGATTTGACCTCTCAGCTTTTCTACAATATAATGTCGGTAATGACATTTATAACAGCGCTCGTTCTAACACAGAAGGAATGAGCACTAATTACGGTCAAGATGCAACTGTATTGAATCGCTGGACACCAACTAACACAAACACTGACATACCCCGTGCTGTAGCAGGTGATCCTAACGGCAATACTAGAACTTCTGACCGCTTCTTGGAGGATGGATCATATGCTCGTATTAAGAACGTGGTTTTAGGGTATACACTACCAAAATCAATCGTTAACCGTGTACACTTACGCACTGTACGTGTATATGCTCAGGCTCAGAACTTGGTTACGTTTACCAACTACTCAGGCCTAGATCCAGAAGTGAGCACCTTTAGTGGTTCTAATACATCTATCGGTACTGATTTCTTTACTTACCCGCAGGCGCGCACCATTACTGGTGGTATTACGCTCGGCTTCTAATTCTCCGACTTACTTGAATCATGCAAATACTTTCCCTTCGTCAACTTGCCACACGCTCAGCACTGCTGTTAAGTCTTGGTTTAGGTTCTGCTGCTTGCGATAAGGCAATTAATGTTGAACCCAGTAATAGCATTAGCTCTGACACTGGGTTTACAACCAAAGAAGACGCCGCAGCAGGTTTACTAGGTGTATATGATGCGTTGCAATTAACTGACTACTATGGTGTGGGGTTTCCTACCATTTCTGACCTGATATCAGGTGACGTGGCACATGTTGGTACCTTTACGACCACACTTGGTTTGATTGCGCAAAATCAGGCGCAACCTGATAATGTCCAGATCCAAAATACATGGGACGCTATCTATGCCACAATTAACCGTGCCAACTACCTTATACAGGAAAGCGAAAAAATAACCGATCCAGCTTTTCCTAAGTTAACGACCCAGGCGCAGGCACGTGCTATCCGGGCCTTATCATACATGAATCTTGTTGGCCTCTGGGGCGGTAGCCCTCAAGGCTATGGCTATAGCGGAGGATTAGGTGTTCCATTGCGTCTAGTTCCAACAGTGGCCATTGGTGAAAGTACGGCTCCCATTGCCCGTGCATCCGAAGCAGAAGTTGCTGCTGCAATTCGAGCAGATCTGGATTTTGCAATTGAAAACCTAGCAACCGGTGTAGGTAACAGAGTTACAAAGAATGCTGCTCTCGCCCTGCGCGCACGCTTTGAATTGCGCATGCGCAACTATGCAGATGCGTTAAAGTTTGCTAGTCAAGTGCCAGCTTCAGCCGGTTTTGCCACTGCAGCCTTAACTGCTACTACTACACCTGACGCAATCTGGCAATTAACGTATTCTGCTACTGACACAAACTTGTACGCCTTTTGGTGGTACACTACTGGTGGTAGAAATGAACTGAATCCCGGAGTTAATATTGCTGCCGCTCATCCGGCCGGTGACAAACGACTTGCTGTTAACGTAGTCACCGGTGGTCTAACCCAGAAATATACACGCACTACTACGCGTGATGATCCTTTCAATGTTATCCGTTACGCGGAAGTAGTGCTAACTATTGCTGAAGCATCAGCCCAAACTGGCAACTTAGTTAATGCAGCCGCACAATTGAATATTATTCGTTCACGTGCTGGTCTAGCGCCTACTACTGCCACTACCGCTGATGCACTTGTAAGGGATATTCTGCTTCAGCGCCGTCTGGAATTAGCATACGAGGGGAACTACTGGTTTGATCTACGTCGTACCAACATGGTTCAAACCGCATTGCCTACTTACAATCAGACTTTCCGGAACCTCTTCCCACTTCCCAACCGAGAGATACAGCTTGCAAACGGTGTCCTAACACAGAATCCGAGCTATTAACACGTATGTAACAGATATATAAAAAGGCCCCCAATCTTCCGATTGGGGGCCTTTTTATATATCTGTTATCCTTAACACTACCCCTTCTCCTAGGTTAGGGCTTTGTAGCCACTTTATAATAGTATCGGCTACTACTTCAGGTTCTACTAGTTGACCATTAGAATGAAGCCCAGAGAATCTTTCAGCCTCACTAAAACTTTGTTTGTCTGCCCCGCGGATATGTTCCTGCATTACTGTATCAATTACTCCCGGAGCTAAGCTGCGAATACGGATACCGTTGGCACGCAGGTCCTGTTCTTTTTGAGCTACTTGACTAAGCATATCCAAAGCTGCTTTGGAAGCACAGTAAGCCCCCCAACCATCAACAGCACGTTGAGCTGCGCCACTACTTATGTTAAGAATAGTACGGGTGCTACTTCCTCCCGAGTAAGCACTCAAGAAGGTATTCATAAGCATGGCAGGAGCCACTACGTTTACGTCAAACACAAATTCGAAGTGCTCATTTTGGTGTTCTCCTAAGTAGGCTATATCACCAAGCACACCTGCGTTATTAATCAGGGTTATACTTTCTGCATCTGGCCATTTAGGGAATACTTTGTGCAGGTTGTTCTGCACGGCCAGCATATCGGATAGGTCTAGGGGCTGGTGCGTATAACGTGGATGCTCAATAGTAGCATGACGTGATACCCCAAGTACGGCTGTGTTTTCTTGCTGAAGTACGTTTTCTGCTAGTGCTTTCCCTAGCCCTCGGCTAGCGCCCGTGATGATGTAGTAGTGCATGTATTAATGATGGGGTGAGGTGATATCCAATACGTCATAAAATAAAAACGGGCAGCCTAGGCTGCCCGTTTTTATTTTATGACGCGTAAGCTCGCATCACAGGATATATTGACTCAAGTCTCGATTACGGACCATGTCGCGCAGGCGCTCTTCTACCAATTCGCGGGTTATCAGCACTTGCGCATTGGGTCCGATCTGATCGGGGACATCGAATAAAATCTCGTTTAGAAGCCGACTCATTACCGTATGCAGCCGACGGGCCCCGATGTTTTCTACTTCGGAGTTTACCTCGAAGGCTATTTCCGCTATACGCTCCAGAGCCGAGTCATCAAAGCTCAACGACACGCTTTCCGCTTGCAGCAAGGCCTCATATTGCTTAGTCAGCGCATTTTTTGGGTCCTTAAGAATCCGATAGAAATCGTCTTTGGTGAGGCTTTGTAGCTCTACGCGGATGGGGAACCGTCCTTGTAATTCCGGGATTAGATCCGAGGGCTTGGCTACATGGAAAGCGCCAGCAGCAATAAACAGGATGTGGTCGGTGTGGATGATGCCATACTTAGTACTCACCGCTGAACCTTCTACCACAGGAAGCAGATCGCGCTGCACACCTTCCCGGCTCACATCGGGTCCACCACCGCCTTTTCCGCTACGGCTAGCAACCTTGTCAATCTCATCAATGAAGATGATGCCGGCGTTTTCAGCATGACGAATGGCTTCGTCCTTTACCTCATCCATGTCGATGAGCTTAGCCGCTTCCTCGTCCAGCAGAATCTTACGGGCTTCGGCAATTGTTACCCTACGTTTGCGAGTCTTCTTCGGTATCATAGACCCGAGCATGTCCTGCAAGCCTGCCATTGAAGCTTCGTCGATGCCAGCTGGGCCACCAATGACCCCGATACCGGGAGAATTATTTTGCTGTACTCGGATGTCGATTTTACGCTCATCCATCTCGCCATTGCGGATTTTCTCCCGAAAACGCTCCCGGGTCCGTTCGTTTAGCTCATGGTCGGCGTCAGGCAGGTAGTTACTGTCACCCGCGCCAAACCCTACATTTGGTTTGACGGCCCCTACCCCACCCGTTACGGGAGGAATAAGAGCATCCAGAATTACATCCTCAACAGCCTGGGCGGCCTGGGCTTTCACTTCTTCTTTTCGGCGCTGGCGGACCATATTCACTGATTGCTCGACTAGGTCGCGCACCATACTTTCTACATCGCGACCTACGTACCCGACTTCCGTAAATTTGGAGGCTTCTACCTTAGTGAAAGGAGCACCGGAAATACTAGCCAGCCGACGAGCAATTTCAGTTTTGCCCACGCCCGTGGAGCCAATCATGAGAATATTGTTGGGAACAATTTCCCGCTGCATCTCAATGGGGGCGTGCAACCGACGCCAGCGGTTACGTAACGCAATGGCAACATGGCGCTTGGCTTCGTGCTGGCCAATAATGTACTTATCAAGTTCGGCCACAATTTGGGCCGGAGTCAGAAACTCAGCGGAATCTAGCATAGGGGAGCAATAGGAAAGAGGGAAACAGATAATACGGTATATCTGAACCAGAGAATAAAAGTTTGCGCTACTTGCGCGAAAATAGGAATATCACGCTAGTCCAATACTAGCTCTACTTGTCTTTCTTGAATAGCGACTGTAGGTTTCGGGCCACGGTAAAATAGTTGGCCGAACCTGAAGCGTGATACCCGGCGTGGGTGTAATCCAGCTGGAACTGGCTGATCCGCAGCATAACACCAAAGGAGAAACCCGCACCCCCAGCCGTGTTGTCTAAGCGTAACTCACGCCGCTGCAAATGATTGTAGCCCATCCGTACATGGAGATTTTTGCTCAACAAAAACTCCCCTCCTACCACGAAGTGCCGGGCAATTTTATCGCCCAAGGTTTTCTTAGATTTCACTTCATTCCCGAACTCATCTAGTTGCCCCCGCTGGTTTGGGTCGAGGTAAACAATATCAAGTTGTTGCAGATGATGGGCTGAAAACGAAAATCGCAAGGGCAAATGTTCGGGCTTGAATGAGGTGCCAATTTGCACGTCCAATGGCATTGGTTCCCGTCCGGCTCCATCATAGGGCTTGAGTTGGTAGCCCGCATTACGTACTACCAACCCTACCGTAAAGTCTTTCTCTGGATGCTTGAAGAGGCCTCCAACATCGGCCAACGTAGCAATTGAGTGGTTGCCACTAATGCCTGACACGCCAATCTTGAGCGCACCGCCGATGGTGAAACTTCCGCTAGTATACGAGTCTGAGACGCTCAGGGCATATTCGTTCACGGAGAATTCGCTGAGGCTATTGCCAGCAATATCTACCTGCTCAAACTTACCGTAATTCAAATACGTTAGGCCCACCCCAAAACGCCCGTAGCGTTCTGTATTGAACACGTACGCGGCAGTGCTTTGCTTGATATCGGCTAAGTAGTCCACATAGCCCAGAGCCAGCCTGCCATCCATGTCGGCGTTAAGCAGGGCTGGGTTACCATACATCATGGTCCCATCGGCGTCGCGGGAAGACACATTGACCCCTCCCAAACCGGCTAACTTGGCGCTTACGGGCAGATTTAGATAGGAAAAGGCTTGCTGCCCCCCAATTTGGGCTACTGCGGGTACTGCACCCGCCCCAACGATACTACCCAGTATAAGAACAGCAACTTGAGGGCGTAACAGTCTAATCATCGGTCTAAGATAAGGTGAAACCAGCGGGCATAGGACGTCAGCAGTTTGGGTTTTATTATATAGTACCGAGCGCAAAAAAAGACCGCCCTGCTACCTAGTATTGAAGCATGACGGTCCTTTTGGGGGCTGAAGCCAGAAGCTGAGCTGTTTACTGCACTTCCACGCTGGCAACTGGTAGAGGCGGCACCTCATCGCGCACAATCAGCTTGATGGGATGGGCTACTTTTTCGTTAAGTAGTGCTACTTCTAGCACATCATCAACGCGGTCGGCGTAGTGAATAGTGAGGTCCTTAAGGTAGTCGGCCGATATTTCGTCGATGTCCTTCCGGTTCTTTTGGCACAGAATGATATGCTTTACTCCGGCCCGCTTAGCAGCCAGTATTTTTTCCTTAATACCTCCCACTGGCAATACCTTGCCCCGTAGAGTAATCTCGCCTGTCATAGCCAAGTGGCTACGAATCTTGCGTTGCGTGAAGACAGAGGCAATGCTGGTAAAAATGGCAATACCGGCACTAGGGCCGTCTTTGGGCACCGCACCCTCGGGGAAGTGAATATGCAAGTCGTACTGATCAAAGAGGCGGTAGTCGATACCCAACTCTTCGGCTCGGCTGCGCAGATAGCTCAAGGCCGTAATAGCTGATTCCTTCATTACGTCGCCCAACTGCCCCGACAGCGTGAGCTTACCTCGGCCCCGACTGAGTAGACTTTCAATAAATAGAATGTCGCCCCCAACGGAGGTCCAGGCCAAGCCAGTTACGACGCCCGCTGTTTCGTTATCCTGGTACTGGTCGCGGTCGAAGATGGCCGCACCTAGAATACGCGTTACATCTTTTGGTTCTAGGGTAGCAGGAAAGGGCTCCTTCATGGCTTTGCTCTTCGCCACATTGCGCACCACGGCTCCCAGCTTGCGCTCTAAGCTCCGCACGCCCGATTCACGTGTGTAGTCATCAATAACACGCTGCAAGGCCCCGCTGGTAATACCTGAGTCTTTAGGGCCGAGGCCATGCTCGTGCAGAAGCTTGGGCCACAGGTGCTTCTTGGCAATCTGGGTTTTCTCCTCCAGCGTGTAGCCCGTCAAGTCAATGATTTCCATTCGGTCGCGCAGTGCCGGCTGAATTGTCTCCAGTGAATTGGCAGTAGCTATAAACAGCACTTTCGAGAGGTCGTACTCTACCTCTAGGTAGTTATCGGTAAAGGTGGAATTTTGCTCCGGGTCCAGTACCTCAAGTAAAGCGGAAGAAGGGTCGCCGCGGAAGTCCGTGGCAATTTTGTCTATTTCATCGAGGACTATTACGGGATTGGAAACACCTGCTTTCTTAATCTGAGACACAATACGCCCCGGCATAGCCCCGACGTACGTTTTGCGGTGTCCCCGGATTTCGGCCTCGTCGCGCACGCCTCCTAGGCTCATACGCACGTATTTGCGCCCCAGCGCTTTAGAAATGGAGCGTCCAAGAGAAGTCTTGCCCACGCCAGGAGGGCCATAGAGGCACAAAATAGGCGCCTTCATGTCCTGCTTTAGCTTAAGCACAGCCAAGTACTCAATGATGCGCTCCTTTACCTTCTCCATGCCGTAGTGGTCATCGTCGAGGATTTTCTTGGTACGCTTCAGGTTGAAGTTGTCCTTGGTATACTCACCCCAGGGTAAATCCAGCAGAAATTCCACGTAGTTCACGCTTACTGGATATTCGGCCGCCTGGGGATTAATGCGGGTGAGTTTGTCTACCTCTTTCTCGAAGTGCTTGGCTACGGTTTCGGGCCACTTCTTGCTTTTAGCGCGCTGGCGCAGCTTTTCTACTTCCTGGTCGGGTCCGTCAAAGCCGAGCTCGTCTTGGAGCACCTTGATCTGCTGACGCAGGAAATAGTCGCGCTGCTGCTGATCAATATCTGTGTGGACTTTGGTCTGAATTTCGCGTTTGATTTCCAGCAGCTGAATCTCCTTCATCATCAGCTCCAGCAACTGCGTTCCGCGCTCCATCCCATCGTTGGTTTCCAGCAGGCCCTGCTTGATGCTTACTTCCACATTGATGTTGGAAGACAAAAAGTGGGTCAGAAACGAGGGCGACTCAATATTATCGAGGGCCATTTGCGCCTCCTGCGGAATTTCCGGGTTCAGCTTGAGCATCTTGGCCGCAGCTTCCTTCAGCGACGACACCAAGGCCTTCACTTCCTTGGATTTCTTGTTGGGGAAAATTTCGGGAGTGTACCGCACGCGAGCCGTGAGGTAGGGTGTATGCTGGGTTTCCTCCTCAATCGTGAAGCGTGACTGCCCTTGGATAATAATGGTCGTGTTGCCATCGGGCAGTACTAGCAGCTTCAGGATCTTGGCCATAGTGCCTACCTGGTACAAGTCCTGTAAAGTAGGGTCGTCGCTCTGGCCGTTTTTCTGCGCTACTACTCCCACAATCTTATTGCCGCGGTACGCCTTTCGTACTAGCCGGATGCTCTTCTTGCGCGTTACGGTAACGGGCAATACTACCCCCGGAAAAAGCACAGTATTGCGTACGGGCAGCAGGGGCAGCTGCGTAGGTGCATCTTCAGGACTGAGTGGCTGGTCGGGGTCGGCAGCCACAATGGACACCATTTCGGCGGGGTCTTCGGACATCAACAGAACTTGAGAGAAAGGAATGGTAGGCGAATCGGATTGGCTCATGGGCAGAGGGGCGGAAGCAGAAAAACCGGAGTGCCAGATTGACAGGCAAAAACCCCAGCGAGGACCTCTGATAGAGATAGGGCTTCCGAAGATACGGATTGGGCAAGTGCCGTGCCACTAAAGGACGCTGGTAATTTGCGCGAGCGAGTCGGCCAACGCGGCACGTGCAGGCCCAAAGCTAGTGAGACTGACAGTAACAATCAGACATGTAATAGCATCAAAAAATTCCTATTTTTGATGCTCGACGCGCCGGTACTCCCCACCGCATCCGTGCCTTATTTCGTTATGCTTCGCTTTACTCGTTTGCTTATTTCCGGCCTAGTGTTCCTACTAGCGCTGGCATTTTCACCTACTATAGTAGCGCAGCAAAAAAGTGGAATGCCCACAGCTCAGCGCAAGCTTACGGCCAAGGTAGTGCGGCAAGCTCGCTTTCGGGTGGATGCCACTCCTATGTTTGCCAACATCAACCGTATAGCCTACTTCCACGATAAAAAGGCCTTAAAAGCCATTACCAAGGCTGAAAAGCGCAGAAATTATCCGGCTGCCCGCAACCTGCTAGAAGCGTACGTGAGCCAATTCGGTATTGAGAACTTTTACAAAGACACTAACCTGCTTTGGCGCTTAGGGCAGCTCTGGGAGAAGACGGGCAATGAGGACCGCGCCAAGGCCTACTACCGGCTGGCCCTTAAGCACCGGCGCCAAGATCTGAAAAAGGTACAGTTGTACTACGATTCGCTGGAGCAGAAACAAGCGGAACTGTACGTTCCGCTGAAGGTATACTATGACGTGGTAGAATATCGCAAAAATATTGCGTCGTTTAAGCCGCCCAAAGGAGTTTACACAACCATGGGTGACGCTATCAACTCAAAAGTGGAAGACTATGGTCCCACTTTGAGTTCAGATGCCGACCAGCTCATCTTTACCTCGAAGCGCAAAATGCGCGGCATTCATGCCGTGGTAGATGAGGATTTGTACATGGCCCGGCGGGAAAATGACGTGTGGACGGAAGCAGAACCGCTACCTAAACCCATTAACTCTACCTACAATGAAGGCTCGGCATGCGTGAGCAAGGACGGCAAAACCCTCTTCTTCGCCCGGTGTGAATGTCCTACCTGCCATGGCAACTGCGACCTGTATACTACCACATTTAAAGATGGGCAGTGGACCACGCCCAAGAGCTTGGGCGCCAACGTTAATTCTGTTGCCTGGGACTCCCAACCCACATTATCGCCCGGTGAGGATACGCTGTACTTCGCCTCAGACCGATTGGGGGGATTTGGCTTATCGGATATCTGGTTTACAGTACGGCAGAAGAATGGACAGTGGAGCCGCGCCCAAAACCTGGGCCCAACGGTGAATACGCGGGAAAGTGAAGTAAGCCCGTTCTATCATCCACTCTACCACGTACTCTACTTCTCGTCGCGGGGGCAGCTGCTCAACTTCGGCGACTTCGACATCTATAAAACGTACCGGGTGCGTGGGCGCTGGCAGGAACCCATCAATATTGGGCCGCTGGTAAACGGGAAAGGATCGGAATACTACTTCACCATTGACGCCGACTCCAAGAGCTTATACTATGCCCGCTCAGAAGAGAAGGAGATGAAAAACCTCGACCTCTATTCTTTCCCGTTGCCAATGGAAGCTCAGCCACTAGCTACCACCCACGTAGAGGGGCTGCTAGTAGATTCTGTAAGCCAAAAGCCCCTCAACGGCATGGTCAGCATCATCGACACCGACAATGGAATTGAGGTTGCCAGCAAATACCTGCGGCCCGACGGCTCCTTTGATTTCGATCTGATTGAAGGCTCGCACTACGTCATGCTGATTCAAAGCCCGGACTTTTTCAGCGTAGAGAAAAAGTTTGCGTTGCAGGGCGACACCGTGATGAAGCTGATGACCAACTCGATTGACTACAAACTGCCGCTCATTTTTCAGAACATCGAGTTCGACCAAGATAAGGCCAACATCCGCCCGGCCATGCAACCTATCCTGGACCGCATTGCCGTGTTCCTAGTTGACCACCCCACCTTTCGCCTGAACATTTCGGGCCACACTGACTCCAAGGGCGACCCAGACTTTAACATGACCCTTTCGCAGGACCGTGCGGAGGCTATCCGCCGCTACATTGAGCAGAAGGGAAAGCTTAAACCCAACCGCATCGAGAGTATGGGCTACGGCAGTACCCAGCCACTCAAGGAGGAGGTAACCACTGAAGATGCCCGTACCAACCGCCGCGTAGAGTTTCGCTTAATCAAACCGGAAGGCGGCGAGCAGAAGGAAAACGGCAGTGGCAATTGGTAATGAGCGCCCAAGAAGGAACGTCTGTTCTGGAGGCTGCTAGTGGTGGAGCTTTTATACCTTGCGAGAAGCACCGTTCCAGTTGCTTCGTTGTTTTCACCCTACCCCGTCAACAATTGTAGTAACCCAGTTCTTTTTTCTGAAGGAAACTGCTCTGGACAAAATTTGCCGCTAGTCCAGAGCTGTTTCTGCCCTGGCTGCTGTTCCTCGCTACCCACGTCTATCTACGCAACGCGTAGTAGTGACTACCATGCTAACTCTCGCACCTCTTCACCTTCCCGGAACAAGGTGGTTTCTTTCTTCTTACCGGCCTCGAGGTTGACGACGTTCATCTGGTCGGGGAAAGTGTCAAGCAAGAGGGAATGACGTAGGGTAAGACGTTGCGTAGGCTTTGGCAGCTTCACGCTGAAGTACAGCCACTGAGCATCATTTTCGTGCTGAATGCCAAGCAAGGTCAAAGGCAACGCCTCCCCTGGCTTGGTGCCGAACTGCACCGAGCGACGCAGCACCTGTGTAACCAGCGCATGTAGTTGTGCCTTGGGCGTTTTATCGAAACTGATGATGGTAGGCTGGCCTTTGGACAAAGCCTGTTCGAAATCATCAGAAAACACCTTCAGGGCTATTTCAAGTTGAAGCTTTTGTGCATTGTACCGCAGCTCCATAATGCTGGCGTGGTAAGGATGCGCTACTGCCGGAAGGCGCAACAGCAACAATAGCCCCGCCAGCAGAAGCCAGCGGCCGGAAAAATTCGGTAGTCGGTTCATCGGGGTTCGTACGGGTGGGCTAGGGTAGTAGAAAAGCCGTGCCACTTTGCAGGGACACGGCTTTACACAAGAACAGTTCCAGGCACCTATTAGTAACTACTGGAAGAAGTTGATGATTTGCTTAATAATTAACACGTAGGCCATCAGACTTAGAATCAGGAACATGCCTACCTTTTGCGCATTTTCCAAAAATCTATCTGAGGGCTTGCGGCCTGCTACCATTTCGTAGAGTAGGAACAACACGTGGCCCCCATCAAGGGCAGGAATCGGCAGCAGATTCATGAAGGCCAGCACCATGGAAAGCATACCCGTCAGCGTCCAGAACCGAATCCAGTTCCACTTACCTCCGTACTGCTTTGCAATTTCAACTGGGCCACCTACTGACTTGCTGAAGGAAGCCTCTCCGCGGAAAATCTTAGCAAATCCTTTGATTTGACCGGTAATAACGGCAAAAGCATTCTTGGCCCCTACTGGCACCGAGCTAGCCAACGAATAGTGCCGCACCGATTCGTGCAACAGCAAACGTGGGTGGAAGCCAAGCGTGCCTTCCGGCGTTACCGTCATAGGCAGGGGAACTGTCTGGCCCGCTCGCTCTACTAGCACCGTGGTTTTCTTACCAGCGTAGGTGCGAAGCGTCTGTTGCAATTCATGGAAGAACCCAACTTTCTGCGAGCCAACCTGGAGAATCTTATCTTCTGCTTTTAGGCCGCCTTTGGAAGCCGGAGTGCCTGCTTCTACCGACTCGACCACGAAGGGCGACCGAGCCAGCACAAACGCTTCCTCACCTTGGTCGGTAAGGCGGTCCATGAAGTTGTTAGGCACGGGTACATCCACGAGTTGCCCATTGCGGTCCACGGTGTAGTAGGCATTGTTCCCCAGAATTACATCGGGGCTATACACATCGTTGAACTCCTCAAACGGACGGCCGTTGATTTTTACGATTCTGTCGCCGGGCTGGAAGCCAATCTCTTTACCCAGCTTGTTGGGAGCTATACCGTAGCGCACTTCCGACGCGGGCAGGTAGCTTTCGCCTTGGGTGTACGTGAGGAAGGTGAAGATGACGATGCCCGTGATGACGTTCATGATAATACCGCCCAGCATCACAATCAGGCGCTGCCAGGCTGGCTTTGCCCGAAACTCGTTTGGCTGAGGCTCAGCAGCTAGGCTTTCGGCATCCTGCGTTTCGTCGATCATGCCGTGGATGGCTACGTAGCCACCCAGCGGGAACCAGCCCAGACCATACTCCGTCTCACCGATTTTTTTCTTGAATAGGGCGAAGTTCATCACCCCAGGCAATGGAAATAGGAAGTCGAAGAAGATATAGAACTTATCGACCCGAATTTTAAAGTATTTGGCAGTTGCAAAGTGTCCGAACTCGTGCAGGCCCACCAGAAGAGAAAGACCCAGCAGCATCTGCCCGGCCATGTTTAGTCCTTCCAACGAAATAGGGTAATGAGGTGATTAAGTAAGGGGGAGCAGGTGATAGACAGCGCAATGCCCAACTACCAGCGCTACAAACAACGCACCGAACGGAACGACAGTGCCCCGGCCAGCGGCATTTCGGCCACTGTGTCAGCCACGGCCTACCAGCTCCTGCGCCACCCGTCGGGTTTCGTAGTCGGTTTGCACGTAGTCGTCGAGGGTTGGGGAGGCAAGGTACGAAACCCGCGCGAGGCTGGTTTCTACTACATCCGACATTTCGAGGAAGCCAATTTCATCGCGTAGAAAAGCAGCCACGGCTACTTCGTTGGCTGCATTTAACACGCAGGGCGCGTTGCCAGCCTGCCGCATGGCCCCAAAAGCCAAGGCTAGATTGCGGAAAGCGGAGGTGTCGGGCTGCTCGAAGGTAAGCTGGGGGTAGTCGAGAAAGGAAAAGCGCGGGAAGCTCGACGGCAGCCGTTGTGGGTAACCGAGGGCGTACTGAATGGGCAGCTTCATATCGGGCAGACCAAGTTGGGCTTTCAAGGACCCGTCTTCGAACTGCACTAAGGAGTGAATGATGCTTTGTGGATGCACCACTACATCAATTTGGTCATCGCGCAACCCAAACAGCCACTTAGCCTCAATCACCTCCAGGCCTTTGTTCATGAGAGATGCCGAGTCGATGGTGATTTTGGCGCCCATGTCCCAGTTAGGATGTTTGAGAGCCTGGGCCTTGGTTACTTGGGCTAGCTGAGCCGCCGTACGCCCGCGGAAAGGCCCACCAGATGCCGTCAGAATGATCTTTTCAATAGGGTTTTGTTCCTCCCCTACTAAGCACTGAAAAATAGCCGAGTGCTCGGAATCAACGGGGTATAGGCCTACTCCGTGCTCCTTCACTAGTTCTGTGATGAGCTGACCGGCCACGACTAGGGTTTCCTTATTGGCGAGGGCAATGGTTTTGCCGGCCCGAATGGCGCGCACCGTAGGCAGCAAACCCGCGTATCCTACCATAGCCGTCAGCACCACGTCCACATCGTCGCGGCCCGCAACGTCGGCAAGGGCAGCGGCACCAGTTAGAACTTCCGTGTCGGGCTGGCTGGCTAGAGCTGCTTTCACAACGGCATACTTGGCTTCGTCGCCAATAACCACGGCGGCGGGCCGAAACTCGCGGGCCTGCTGTATTAGTAAGTCGGCGTTCGACTGGGCCGAGAGGGCCGTAATGGTAAACTTGCCGGGTTGGGCACGCACTACGTCCAGAGCTTGAGTACCGATGGAACCGGTAGAACCAAGTAGGGTAAGACGCTTAGGAATGAAATCGGGCATAGAATAGGAAGAGGCGGGACTAGGACAAAGTTACACGAAGCCTCATCAGTTGCCTTACTTCTTATTCCTGACCGAGCCGTTACATACATCTGCTTCTTCCATTCCCTTTACCCAACCACGAAGCCCCTCATTACGAACTGCTGTTAGCTTGACTAGCACCTGGCAGCTATCCGTTGGGCAGATGGAGCCACAGGTGAAGCCCTTGGTTTGGTCAGGCTAAGCTAGGAACAGTGCTTCTTCTTACGCATCCCTATATTGTAACCACGCTATTTGCGATGCTCTGAAGGGCTTCAGAAAATTGGTATCTGTAGCGTACAACTTTAGCACGCGTTGTAAAGAGGATTGAGTCGCTAATCGGAAGCCTGATAGGTTTTGCATGCTTTGCATTCAGCTAATGTTGAGTTTGAGCCCCAGCAATAGAAGCAAAGCACATGAGTACTAAGCGCAAGCCTGTCTTTGCATACCCTACTTTATTGAACTGACAGAACCTGCACTGACTTCCCATTAAACATGGCTTGCTCCCCAGCCCGTTTGCCAGCCAGGGCCGCGGCTACCGGTGCGGCAGCCGATACGGCGAAATAGTCTCGCCCCTCTACTATCAGTTTGCCAGCACTGATGCTGATGTAGAACTGGCCCATACTGGTGTGTACCAAGGCGCCGGGCCGCACCGTGTCGCAGGGCAGTTCGGGCAGGATGCGCTGCAACTCGCCTTGTAGCTGCTGGGCCTGGTGAAGCTGTACTTTGTTCCGGTCCCGCTCGTTCTGCGCCATAGCGCGGCCGGTTTCATATTTGTCGCCGGCGCTGCTCTTGGTTTCAGAGTTGGCCGATTCTTGGGCGGCGTTGATGGCTGCCTGGCATGCTTCTATGCGTTCCTGCACGTAGGCTAGGCAAGCAGCATGGAGGCGGGATTTGAGTAGCTGGTCTGGGCCGGCCATAGCAAGAAAGAGAAAAGCGGGTTAGCGTAGTACTACGTCAGCCACCACCGGAAAGTGGTCGGAGGGGTAGAGGCCGCGCAGAGAATCAGTTAGGACGCCGTAGGTGAGCACCGCGTACTCTTTGCTGACAAAAATGTAGTCGATGCGGTCAGTTAGGGGCGCATCCAGCTTGAAGCCAGTGAAGGTGCCTACCGGGCCGTACGCGGGCCGCTTGGTGCTTCGGTACGTGTCGGTCAATAGCGTCTGCATAGTTTGGATCTGCTCCGTGTCAGGGGTAGAGTTGAAGTCGCCGGTGCAGATAACGGGAGCGTTCTTCGCAATTTCTTTGATCTTCTGCACCATTAGCTTGCCCGATTGGCGCCGGGCCTCTATGCCTTCGTGGTCGAAGTGCACGCTGAAGAAAAAGAACTCTTGCTTGGTTTTCAAATCCTGAAACTTGGCCCACGTACAAATGCGGTTACAGCACGTGGCGTCCCAGCCCTTGGACGGCTGATTGGGCGTTTGGCTAAGCCAAAAGTCACCGGTTTGCAGCATTTTTAAGCGGCTCTTACGGTAGAAAATAGCCGAGTGCTCACCGGCTTCCTTACCGTCGTCGCGTCCACTCCCTACAAAGGCGTATTCCGATAGCTCGGCTACGTCGTTGAGTTGGCCACGAAACCCCTCCTGGGTACCAAACACATCAAAGTTGTGGTAGCGCACCAAGTTTTTAACCATGTCCTTGCGGTTAGGCCAAGCATTTACTCCGTCGCTGGCCACGTTCAGGCGCAGGTTGTAGGTAGCAACACGCAGGGGCAGCTCGGCTTTTTGAGCAACGGTTTGCTGGCTCACAAGCAGAGCACTTAGCAGGATAAGGAAAAGCAGACGCATAGGTAGGTTTGGAAGATGAAAGCGGGGTCAAATTACGCTTATCTAACTTTCTGCCGTGTTTTCCTTTGCGAGGCGTTGCACGGCAGCTTGCACAGTGTTTACCCAGTTCAAGTCCTCGGGCTGCACTACTACCACCCGAAACCCGTAAGGCTCCCCTTCCAGTCGCACTCCTTCTGAATCATCTACAAGCAGAGTAATCCCGAACGTAGGTGGGTACTTGGTGCATCGTACTCGCACCTCACGGTTGTGACGCTGCTGGTTGACGACGCCATCTAGGCAGATACCATGTAGCCAGAATAGCCGCCGAATATGCCACACGCTGCGGTAAGAAGTTGTATACACCCATATTTCTAATCCATGAGCCCGACATAGACCAGCGGCTCGCGCCATTCCTTGGCGTAGACCTTCCTCACCGAGCAAGCGCGACAGTAGCGGCCAGCGCGGCTGTTCGAGTGGAAAATTATGGTTATTGCGGACTAGGGTGTTATCGAGGTCGAAGGCAAGGCGCATACACTACCAGCAGAAAAAGCCGCACCTAGAAAAGCCCCACTACAGACGGGCTATTAGCAGATCCACCACACTGAAGCCAGGCCAACGCTCCCAAAAGGTAGGCTACCACTCTTCTTGCAGCAATTGAGCATGCTATTCTTGAGTGCGCCTGGAAGAAGACGGCGGCTAGTAGGGCAGTCAAAGCTACTACCCCGGCTGATACAGAAAGCTTTTCTTCACGCATAGTTAGCTATTATGTAAGCCGTCTGCGACTCCCCTATCGTTGCTGAGGCGGGGTACTTTGTTTTGGCCTCCTAGCTTGCCCAAGCTTTTCATGTAGCGCTGGAAGGCTCCGGCCGACAACGCCGTAAGCTGCAGCGGAGCCAAGATATTGCCGCTAAGCAAATCATCGTAGTAAACGTTGCGGCGGCGCAGGCCCGTATCCAGGGCGGCGGCAAAAGCGGCAGCGTCGTGAGGAGGCTGGGCAAACTCAATGAGCCACTCGTGGCGGGACGGCACGGCCGGGTCGTCGCTGACGCGCGGCGCAACGGTGAATTCTACTACCTCTACCTCGGGGTGTTGCTGCATGGCCTCGCGCAGCGCTTGCTCTACTTCCTCGCCAATTACGTGCTCTCCGAAGGCAGAGAGAAAGTGCTTGATACGCCCCGACACAACCACCCGGAAAGGGTATTTTTGAGTGAACCGCACCGTGTCGCCGATGCTGTAGCCCCAAAGGCCGGCATTGGAGTTCAGCACGAGAGCGTACTGCTGGTCCAGCTCCACGTCGGCCAGCGTCAGGCGAGGTGGGTTGGGCTCGAAGAACCGCTCAGCCGGAATAAATTCAAAGAAGATACCCGCATCAAGCAGCAGCAGCATGCCCGGGTTGCCGGGCTCGTCCTGGAAAGCTAGGAAACCTTCGGAAGCAGGAAACAACTCAATGCTGTCCACTGGGCGACCAATGGTATCGAAGAGCTTCTTGCGGTAGGGCTCGAAGTTGACGCCCCCGTATACAAACAAGTCGAACTGCGGGAATACTTCCCCCACGGGCCGGCCGGTGCGGGCCACTAGGCGGTCGAAGTACATTTGCACCCAAGGCGGAATCCCCGAAATCAGGGTCATGGGCTGGGGTAGCGTTTCTTCCACAATGCGGTCCAGCTTCGTCTCCCAATCCTCAATGATATTGGTCTGGTAGCTGGGCATCTGGTTGCGGCGCAGATAGGCCGGCACGTGATGATTGGCAATACCCGACAGGCGCCCCGTGTGAATACCGCCCACGGTTTCCAGCTCCGGACTGCCCGATAGGAAAATGAGCTTCCCATCCAGAAACTGGCTTTTACCGGTGCGGTGCACGTAGTGCAGAAGTGCGTCTCGGGCTCCGTCAATGTGGTTAGCGATGCTCTCCTTGGTGATGGGAATATACTTGGCGCCGCTGGTGGTACCGCTGGTTTTGGCGAGGTACAGGGGTTTACCGGGCCACAGCACATCAGGCTCCCCCGCTTTCACGCGGTCGAAATACGGACTCAGGGCCTCGTAGTCGCGGACAGGAACGCGAGCAGCTAGGTCCTGTGCCGTGCGGGCGCTGCCTAGGTCATGGTCGCGCCCGAAGGCCGTGCGGGCGCCTTGGGTTAGTAGCTCGCGCACTACTCGCTGCTGGGTACCAATGGGGTCTTGCTGCCACTGGCGGTAGCGGTGCGCAACGTAGGCGGCCAGCGGCCTACTGAGAGAGGATTTCAGACCCATATGATCAGACAGCGCAGTAAGGATAATGAGAACTTCATGGCCTACCTCGAACCAAGCAGGTAAACCAAAGGTACGCTTCTAGCAAAATTAGGGGCATAGCCACCAAGAGTTCATCCATTCCCCAACCTCGGCCGTACTAGGTCACACGTCATCTCTTACACTCCATATTTTTTACTCATGATTAACCAACGTGGCAATGCCGTTTGGAACGGCGACATCAAAGGCAGCGGCGAAATTTCTACCCAGAGCGGCACCGTAAAAGCCCCGTATTCAGTAGGTGCACGCTTCGAGGGCCAGAAAGGCACCAACCCTGAGGAGCTTATTGGCGCGGCCCACGCCGGCTGCTACACCATGTTCCTGACCAGCATCCTAACCAAGGATGGCAAGCAAGTCAAGCAAATCCGCACCGAGTCGAAGGTGACGCTGGATACCTCGGGTGAGGTGCCCAAGGTGGTAAAAATTGCTCTTACTACAGAGGGTGAAGTAGAAGGCATCTCGGCCGAAGAGTTCCAGCAGTACGCGGAGAAAGCCAAAGACAACTGTCCCATCTCGGTTCTGCTAAAAGCTGTACCAGAAATGGAGTTGGCCTCCGTTACCCTCAAGTAAAACCGGTAGCTGTTGCTGCCTACTAAGCCCGCATCTACTAGCTAGCAGCCAGTAATGCGGGCTTTTTCTGATTAGTGTATAGCTGCTGCTTAAGTAGGTGCGTATGGCATAAAAGGGACTAGCATGCCCTCGGTGGCTGCCCTCCCGTGCATTCCCTAGCACTCATGTGTCTTTGAGTAGCGT
The DNA here is from genome assembly GCF_900188255.1 of Hymenobacter mucosus. Lineage (GTDB taxonomy): Bacteria > Bacteroidota > Bacteroidia > Cytophagales > Hymenobacteraceae > Hymenobacter > Hymenobacter mucosus. Next base: position 248,210 of record NZ_FZNS01000002.1, read on the forward strand.
CCGAAGTTCTATCTTTGAACCTGACTTACCGCCACTACACCCGTATGCCTCCAGCTTCTACTCGCATTCGTCTCCAACCCGCCAACACGCAGCGCATCCCCTTTCTGGGCCAGTTATTCCTGGGGTTGCTCTGGATTGGCTATACTATTGCCCTCATCGCAACGGGCGAAGGAGCCAGCGACATGCATTTTCTGCACTATGTGTTCCTGGTGTTTAGCCTAGTGTATGTAGGCTACGTGCTGGTGCACAACGCGCCCGTGTTTGGCACCCAGAGCTACCTTGAGTTTACCCCCGCCTACATTGTGCACAAAGACGGCCTGTTCCGTCCTAAGCAAGCCTTCCCAGCCGAAAACATTTCCTCTCTGGAACTGGTACCTCAGCAGCTGCGGGTGCAACTTGCAGAAGGCGGTACTTATGCCCTGAGTTTGCGCCAGGTAAAAGGTCTTAAGCGTAAGCGCGCCTTGCGCGAACAGGTGCGCACCTTTGCGGCCAAGCACAACATTCCCCTGCGCGACACGCAAGCTACCAGCTAAGCGTTCTTGAGCTCACAAAAAAGCCCTCACTTGCGTAAGTGAGGGCTTTTTTGTGAGCCTTAGTGTTGCTACTAGCTTACTTACCCGCAAACTTCTTGCGCAGCTCCTGAATAGTGGACCGGAAGCTTTTATCGGAGTCAATAAGGTCAGAAACCGTTTGTACGGAATGGATTACCGTAGTATGGTCGCGGCCGCCGAAGTGGTGCCCAATGCTTTTTAGGGAGTGCGTGGTGTGCTCCTTCACGAAGTACATGGCTACCTGCCGGGCCGTCACCACTTCTTTCTTGCGGGTTTTGGCCTTGAGTAAATCCAGTGGCACACCGAAGTATTCGGCGCAGGTTTTCTGGATGTAGTCAATATTTACTTCGGCTTCTACCTCCTCAATAATGTGACGTAGAGCCTGCTTGGCCATTTCCAAGTCAATCTCGCGCCGGTTGAGGCTACTTTGGGCCACTAGCGAAATAAGTACCCCTTCCAGCTCACGCACGTTGGTGTTTACGGAATGGGCCAGATACTCCACTACCTGCGGCGGGATGTCAATGCCATCCTGCTGCATTTTATTCTGGATAATAGCCATGCGCGTCTCGAAGTCGGGACTTTGCAAGTCGGCCGTCAGGCCCCACTTAAAGCGCGACAACAAGCGGTCCTCCAGCCCAATCAAATCGCGCGGAGGCCGGTCCGAGGTCATGACAATCTGCTTGCCCGCTTGGTGCAGGTGGTTGAAGATGTGAAAGAACATCTCCTGCGTCTTATCCTTACCCGATAGGAACTGCACGTCGTCCAGAATGAGAATATCAACCAGCAAGTAAAAGTTGGCGAAGTCCTGCACCGCATTGGAGCGCAAGCTCTCGATAAACTGGTTGGTAAACTTCTCCGCCGAAACGTAGAGCACAAACTTATCGGCGTTGGTGGCCTTGATGTGGTTGCCGATGGCTTGCACCAAGTGGGTCTTACCCAAGCCTACCCCTCCGTAAATCATCAGCGGGTTAAAGGAGGTAGTGCCCGGCTTGTTGGCCACAGCCAAGCCTGCCGACCGCGAAAGACGGTTACAGTCCCCTTCAATGTAGTTTTCGAAGGTATAACTGTGGTTGAGCTGGGAGTGTAAGTAGTTCCGGTCGATTCCCTTACTAGCCTCAAATGGGTTGCGCAGAGTAGCCTGGGGGGCAGGTGCCGCGGCAGCGGCGGCCACGTTGCGCGCCGAGGACGACATGGGCCCATCAGCCAGCGCCGCGGCGGGTGTGGCCACTGGGGCCGGGCCGGTAGCCTTGCGCGAAGTAGGAAGGTTAAGGGTACGCGGCTTCGTTTGAGCATTGCCCTGATCGACCACGATGCTGTACTCCAGCCGCCCATCCGGCCCTAGCTCCTGGTAGATGGCCTTCTTTAGCTCATTGACATAATGCTCCTCCAGCCATTCATAGAAAAATTGGCTGGGTACCTGAATAATCAAGACGTTATTGTGGAGCTGAACCGGGACGATGGGCTGAAACCACGTCTTGAAGCTCTGCTCACCAATGTTTGCCTTGATGACGCGAAGACAGTTGGCCCATACGGTTCGGCAATCCTTCAGCATCAATCAATTAGGGCAACAGCAACAGGTGCAGGGTGAGGAGAAAAGAAGGCCGGCCACGGTCCAGGAGAGGGCCGTTTTTTTTAGGGGGAGACAAAAATGTGGAAAAGTCAGGAGACAAAAAAACGCCCCATCCTCTTGCTTTTTACGCTTCGCGCACAGGAACAACCGAAGTCATAGCCACCGCTGGACGGCGGCTACCCCGCGCAAACGAGTAGTCGAGACGGCCGAGATTAATACCCGACCAACCTACTTGGTTGATCAGGGTACGATGCCCGTTAGGACCGTCTACGGCATCGGGCTTTTCCAAGAACGTGTGGGTGTGGCCGCCTAGTATCAGATCAATGCCGGGAGCACCCGCCGCCAGCTTGAAGTCATCGACCTTCGGCCCCTGGTATTTGTAGCCCAGGTGGGAAAGGCAAATAACCAAATCGCACTTCTCGGGGCCGCGCAGCTTGGCTACCATAGCATTGGCCGTAGCAATAGGATCCAGATACTTCGTGGCGCCAAAGTTTTTGTCGGCTACCAACCCTGCTAGTTCAATGCCCAACCCAAATACCCCAACCCGAATCCCTTGCTTATCAAACACTTTATAGGGCTGAAACTTGCCCGCCATATTAGTATCTGAGAAGTCGTAGTTGGCAATCAGAAACGGAAACGATGCATTGGGCAGTTGCTTCTGCAACCCTTCCAAGCCATTGTCGAAGTCGTGGTTACCAAGGGTGCTGGCGTCGTACTTCATCTGGCTCATCAGCTTGTACTCAAGCTCCCCCATGAAGAAGTTGAAGTAGGGCGTGCCCTGCCAGATGTCGCCAGAATCTAGCAGTAGCACGTTTAGCTCTTCCTTTCGGATCTGCTCAATAAGGGAAGCTCGCCGTGCCATCCCCCCCATACCAGCCCACTGCGCCGCATTGTCGGGGAAGGGCTCAATGCGGGAGTGCATGTCGTTGGTATGCAGAATAGTGAGGCGGGTAGCTTTGGCATCGGCGGCCACAGCGGGCAGGCTAGTACCTAGTAGGGCAATGCCGGCGGCGCCTAAACCTGTATGTTTCAGAAATTCGCGACGGTCCACGGTGTTGATTTCTTGAGGAGTTGATATGCTGCGCTGTTTGTTGGGTTGGAAACTGGCGAACCGATGGCAGGCTCCCGGTTACACTCTACGCCAACGATGCAACGCCTTATTTTACCCGTCCTTCGACGCTGGCTTGAATAGGTTTGCCCTGGGCAGTTTGCTCCCGAATGTACTCGGCAATAGCGTTGCGCAGCAGCACGCCCGTACCACGGGGTCTGATAACTTTCAGGAACGTCATATTGTCGCCGCCACCCGCTAGGTAGTCGGAAATGGCCACGGTGTATGTGCGCGTAATATCAAAAGGCTGGCCGTTGATGCGAACATCCTGGGGCTTACCATCGGCTGCCGTATACACTGCCCCAGAGATGGGCATTTTTACGCGGGCCGCAAAGTCGAACAATTGCTGCACTACCACGCCGGGGGCATCAAGCACAACTAGCTCATTCTCAAAGGGCATTAACTCGAAGATGGACCCTAGCGTTACTTGACCCGCAGGAATGGGGGCGCGCAGGCCCCCATTAGTCATTACTCCTAGGTCTATGGGTTTACCAAGTTCTTTGCTGGCGCGTACCCGTTGGATATCGGCCACGAAATTACTCAGGGGCGACTCCCCATTGCTTTTCACAATTGCTACCGGAGCCGTTCCCAGTACGGCCGTCATCTGCTCCGTTACGCGCTGACGGTAGGGAGCAATGGTAGCCGCAGCCGTGGGGTCTTCGGGAATAGATTTGCCAACGGGCTGGGCCGTAACCGGGGCCAACTGGGCCGTAGGCTGGTAATAGGTACCACGCTGACAGGCCGGGGCCAGCGCTATGGCTGTAAGCAGGCTGAAAGCCGCTACGCGAGAACGAAGGAAGTGCATCAGATCAGGACCAATCGAGTGAGGGCAGACCACAAAGGTACACTAGCGTGGCCGGAGTTGCAGCGGGGTTATGGCCGCAACTTGGTGCTGAGGCGTGCACAAACAGCAAGGCCGAGCATAAAAATGCCCGGCCTTGTCCTGTGAAAAAGATGCGGAGCAGGCTATTTTCCGAAGGTGTAGCCCGCCAGTAGTGATAGGCCCCGGGCACCCGAGAGCAGACCAGACGATTGAGAAGTGCTATCAAAACTATCCAGGCGGGCTTCGAGGTTGATGTCACCAGCTTGCCCCGTAGAAATCAGCACGCCTAAGCCTACTGTAAGTCCGGTGCCGTACGCGCGCAAGTCAAGGGGGGTAGTAGTTACTTGACTAGAGAAGCGGGGGTAATAATCTGTTTCTTGGCCCTCATGCTTGGTATGCACTGCAAACACTCCTCCACCTTGAATGTAGGGGCGAACTGGCCCCCTTGTTAGGCTATAACGCAAAAGCAAGGGCACCCTCACGGAAGACAAGTTTACTTGCAAAGTTCGCTCATACCCACTCCCTAAGCTACCCGTTCCGGTATAGGCAGCACTATACTCTTGTTCTACATAAATTGCCTGTGCTACAATAGAAAGATGCTGGTTGAAGCTGCCCGGATGAAGTTGAATACCTATCCCGTAGGAGGGGCGCATGGAGGAATGTAGCTCCTTTTCTATGTTACCGTTGAAGTCTACATCTGCCTGATAACCGCCGCCTAATACTGCAAACCGTAAGCGAGTTTTCGGACGTTGAGTTACACGTTGTTCTCCTCCCTTGCAAACGTTGTATGCGGAGAAAACTTTTACCAATTGTGATTCGGCCAATTCCGTCCGCGTGAGGGTAGTCTGCACCGCTGGGCAATCTGCCATTATGGTCCAGAGCACGTTACGGAATGGATATACTCTGGTACGGGTCTTTGTCTCGGCGTGTGTCTGTTGATTATACTCCACAACAGTAGTATCGCTCTGAACCAAGGGTAGTAAGGCAGTTCCGGGCGCCGCCTGGGCGTAGTAAAACTCCGTATCATCCTGGTCGGCGTAGCGGTACAGAGATGTCTTTCCGACCACTAGAGCCTGCACAAACACTTGGGTTTTGCCGGCAGTTGGTAACGTTTGGCTTTGATACTCGCGGCCACTAGTAAAGCCGTAGCCACGCAGCTGCGCTGGCGTATATTCTGTGACGGCAGCGTCGGAAGAAGGCCGAAAGCGGCATACTGTGGCGTTGCGCCGTTCGCCGCGGGAGTCTACTTGGCCCCGCAGCGTATCACCAGAGAGCGGGAGCACATAACCGGGTTTGAAATTAGTTTGAGGCAGGGCTGGGACGGACATGAGCAGCAAGGCTCCAATAAGGGTATTACGTAACACGTACAGGCTAACTGATAAGTGAAGGTGGATAACAGGCATCCGAGATGGGCAAAAGGTATCTGAGGAAAGTACCACCCTCCAAATACGAGGCAGCTTTGTAGCCCCGAAACGGTATCTTTAGGGCGGTTTCTACCGCTTGTTTTCCACCCCCACCCCGCCGTAGTATGGCCGATACGCCGCTTTCCGCGTCTGTTTCTTTTCCTGAATTTACGCCTCTTACCACTACCCAGTGGCAGGAGCGCATCCAACGCGACCTGAAAGGGCAGGACCCAAGTGCCCTCGCGTGGCATACGCCCGAGGGCTTTACCCTTGCGCCTTTCTACCACCGCGAGGCGCTGGATGCTTTGGGTGGCGCACCCGTTCCACAAGTGCGGGCCCAGGGGCATTGGCGCAATGTGCCTACTTACAGCGTGTCCGCCGACGATCGGGGCCACGCCGCCATCGACCGGGCCGCGGCGGCTTTAGAACGCGGGGCCGATGGTGCCCATTTCGTGCTGACTTCGGCGGCCGATTTCGACGTGGACTACCTGCATCTGCACCTTCCGCTGCAGCTCACCTACGTAGGCTACACTGTTCGACGGGGGGCGGCGGAATTCTTGCGGCGCCTGCAAGCTACGGAGGCTACGCCGCGCGGCTTTCTGCAGTTTGACCCCGTTACGTGCCGCGTGCCCGATTTACCAGCACAGTTTCAGGATTTACGAACGGCCGTAGCGCTCAGCCAAGCGTGGCCAGAGTTCCAGACCTTGGGAATAGATGCTGCTTACTACGCCAACCGGGGTGCTACGGCTACTCAGCAGCTTGCCTTTGCCTTATCCACCGCAGCGGCCCTACTAAGTGAGTTGCCGATCCACGAGTTGCCGGTAGAGATGGTAGCGCGGGCCTTGCAGGTGCACATAAGCATCAACCCCAACTACTTTTTTGAAATAGCCAAGCTGCGTGCGCTACGGCGGCTGTTTGCCACCTTGGTGCAAGCCTACGGAGTACCTACAGAAGTAGCGCTGGAAATACCCATCTTTGCTAGTACATCCTCCTGGAGTCAGACTACCCTTGATCCGCATACCAACCTGCTGCGGGTGACTACCGAGGCCATGAGCGCCGTGCTGGGCGGGGCCAATACCATCAGCGTAGGCACCTTCGACAGCCTGATTCACGCCCCCAACGAGCTAGCTGAGCGTCTGGCTCGGAACCTGCCGGTGCTCCTGCGCGAGGAAGCATATCTCGACCGGGTGCAGGACCCGGCCGCGGGCTCCTACTACCTCGAAACCCTCACCGACCAACTGGCGCGTGAAGGGTGGGCCTTGTTTCAGAAGGTGCAAGCAGCGGGTGGTTTGCCCCAAGCTACGGGCCTAGTGCTACAGGAACTGCACGCTGCTGCTCAGGCACAGTTCCGGCGCATTGCTACCGGCGAGCATGTGGTGGTAGGCACCAACCGCTTCCAAAACCCTAACGAGCAGTTCGACTATAATCCCAAGCGCCTGCTGCGCAGCCGTGAGTTTGACAGCACCCGCGCCACCTACCCTACCGAAGTACTGCGCCTCGCTACGGCCATGCACTTCGACCGCCGCGAGAAGCAACGGAAACGGGCTGCTATGGTATTGCTGGGCGCGCATACCAATCAGCATATTCTAGAGTCGTTTCTGCGGACCCTGCCGGACCAGGAACGCCCAGAGTTGCGCGAGGCCCACCCCGATGGTACGCTGTCGGTACTGTTTTCCTCCGCGGAGGAGGCTACGCTAATGTACGCTACCCCCGAGCAATTCGGACGCTTGTCGCGGGCTGTTAGCCATGTGCCCATTGATGAGCCAGAATTTGTGCCACCCGTGTTACTCACTTCCGATCTGCCTACTATGCAGGAGGCCATCCGCATTTTCGGCTTCCGAGAGTTTACCGTTCAGGGGTACAGTACGGAGGACGTGCTGGCGCGTTTGCAAGGAAAAAAGTAAGTCTCATGCGTACTTCTACTCACCTGCTGCACGTGCTAAATAGCCAGCTTGGCAAGGCCGCGCTAGTTGCACTGTCAGCTTACTTCATTTTTCAATTTGGTAAGAGTATAGGGGAGTTTGCGTATTACTTCCAGCACTAGGCTCCACTACTTTTCCAAGCAGCCCCTACCCTTCCACTGCTTCCCAGTACCCGCTACCACCCACCAATTCCGATGAAGCCCGACTTTTCTCAGATAGCCTACGATGCCGCGCAGCTGCCGGCTCCGCCCGTTGATGCACCTACAACCAACACGCCCGAAGGCATTGAGCTAAGAGAGTTCTACACGCCGCAGGATGTGCAGTACCTCGACCACCTGGGCTTTGGCGCGGGGCAGGCCCCCTACCTGCGTGGCCCCTACAGCACTATGTACGTGCAAAACCCGTGGACCATTCGGCAGTACGCGGGCTTCTCAACGGCGGAAGAGTCCAATGCTTTTTATCGGCGCAACCTGGCGGGCGGGCAAAAGGGTCTGTCGGTAGCGTTTGACCTGGCAACCCACCGGGGCTACGATTCCGACCATCCGCGCGTGGTCGGCGACGTGGGCAAGGCCGGCGTGGCCATCGACTCGGTAGAAGATATGAAGGTGCTTTTCGACCAGATTCCCTTGGATCAGATGTCGGTGAGCATGACCATGAACGGGGCAGTGCTACCGGTAATGGCCTTTTACATTGTGGCGGCGGAAGAACAAGGTGTAAGCCCAGAGAAGCTATCGGGCACCATTCAGAACGATATTCTGAAGGAGTTCATGGTGCGCAACACCTACATCTACCCGCCTGAGCCGAGCATGCGCATCATTGCCGACATCTTCAGCTACACGGCCAAGCACATGCCGCGCTTCAACTCCATCAGCATCTCGGGCTACCACATGCAGGAAGCCGGAGCCACCGCCGACTTGGAGCTGGCGTACACCCTGGCCGACGGGGTGGAGTACGTGCGCGCTGGCCTAAAGGCCGGTATGACCATCGACCAGTTTGCGCCGCGCCTATCGTTTTTCTGGGCCATTGGCATGAACCACTTCATGGAAATTGCCAAGCTACGAGCTGGCCGCCTGCTGTGGGCCAAGCTCATCAAGCAGTTTGGGGCTGAAAACCCGAAGTCGTTGGCGTTGCGCACGCACTGCCAAACTTCGGGCTACTCCCTCACCGAGCAGGACCCCTTCAATAACGTAGCCCGCACCACCATTGAGGCGCTGGCCGCGGCCCTGGGTGGCACCCAAAGCTTGCACACCAACGCCCTCGACGAGGCCATTGCGCTGCCAACCGACTTCTCGGCCCGCATTGCCCGCAACACCCAGCTCTACCTCCAGCACGAAACCGATATTACCCGCGTGGTGGACCCCTGGGGCGGCTCCTACTACGTGGAAACCCTCACCCACGAGCTAGCCAATAAGGCCTGGGCCCTGATTCAGGAAGTAGAAGAACTAGGCGGCATGGCCAAGGCTATTGAAACTGGCCTACCCAAGCTGCGCATTGAGGAAGCTGCGGCCCGCAAGCAGGCCCGCATTGATGCGGGCAAGGAGGTGATTGTGGGCGTAAACCGCTTCCGCCTGACTGAGGAGCAGCAGGCCCAGGAGGCGCAAATAGAAATCCTCGACATCGACAATGCCGCCGTACGAGAGTCCCAGATTGCGCGCCTCAACCAAATCAAAGCCGAGCGCGACACTGAAGCCGTGCAGCAGGCCCTAGCCGCCCTCACGGAAGCTGCCCGCTCCGGCACCAATAACCTGCTGACTTTGGCGGTAGATGCCGCCCGCCTGCGCGCTACTCTCGGCGAAATTTCCGATGCGCTGGAAGCCGTATATGGCCGCCACCAAGCCACTATCCGTACCGTGTCGGGCGTGTACTCCCAGGAAATGGACTACGACCAGGAATTTGCCAAGGCCCGCCAAGCGGCCGACGACTTTGCCGCCAAAGAAGGCCGCCGCCCCCGCATGATGGTGGCCAAAATGGGCCAGGACGGCCACGACCGGGGCTCCAAGATTATTGCTACCTCCTTCGCCGACGTAGGCTTCGACGTGGACATTGCCCCCCTCTTCCAAACCCCCGACGAGGTAGCCCGCCAAGCGGCCGAAAACGACGTGCACGTAGTAGGCGTGAGCAGCCTTGCCGCTGGTCACAAAACCCTGATTCCGCAGCTCATTGAGGAGCTACGGCAGCTCGGCCGCGAAGACATCCTCGTCATTGCCGGTGGCGTTATCCCCGCTCAAGACTATCAATTTCTCTACGATGCCGGCGTAGCCGGCGTGTACGGACCAGGAACGGTAATTGCCGTGGCCGCTCAGGAGATATTGGGGAAATTGGGAGAGTAGACAGAAAAAAGCACTAGGTGCTCAAACAAGATGCGCATTGACGAAATAGACCAGGAGGACGCAGATATTGATTGGTTTGCCACGGACAGCAACGGGCATATCCTGCATGTAGCGTCCGGCGGCGGGATACTGCCAGAGTCGGTGGCAGCTTCCCAGGAGGCGCTGCTAGAGTTGCACCTGTATTTTCTGACGCTGCCGGAAACCGACTCGGCGGTGGCGGCCGAAGTAGCCGATGGCGCCGAGGAAGCCAGCAGCTACCAGAGCTTTGCTCGCTACGCACGGCGTGGGTTGTTTTCCTTCGAGAAAACCCGCCTCCACGAGCGCGCCGATACACGTTACCACTTAGTAGCCCGGCCGCTTCGGCCGCTACTGCTGCGTGACCTACCCGAGCCCCTGGCCAAGCTACTGCGCCACACGCAGCTACCCGATTCAGTAGTGGCAGCCACGCAGCTAGATAGTGCCCGCATCAGCTAGGAACGTGCCCCCAATGATTTGCTGCCCGCTGGGGCCGGACGCCCGGCTCCAGCGGGCAGTTTTGGTAAATGACGATTCCTGATTCAACGATTCAAAATGCTCCACAGTCTATGTAGTGGTAGCCTACTATATCGATGGGTATAATGCGCGTAAAGACTTTCCCCTAGCACTACTACTCCCACCACCTCACTTGGGGCAGCGGACCAGCATCGAGGGTTATGGGCTGCCCGAGCTGAGGGGTAGTGATGGGCAGGTGCAGGCGCGTGGCCTCGGCAGTGGCGCGCGTTACTGACTCGTTCCAGGCGTGGTGGGCCTCCGTGAATGCACCCCAGTGAACCGGCAGCAGCACACGTGCCTGCACATCGAGGGCGGCTTGCACGGTTTGCTCGGGTAGCATATGGATTTGCGCCCACTGCTTGTCGTACTGGCCGCACTCCATCAGGGCCAGATTGAATGGGCCGTATTGCTGGCCGATTTGCTGAAAGTGCGGGCCGTAGCCTCCGTCACCACTGTAGAACACACGCTTGGTAGGCGTTTTGAGCACCCAGGAGCTCCAGGAGGTAGAGTTACGATTGGTGAGGCCTCGGCCGGAAAAGTGGCGGGCTGGGGTGCTGATGATGGTGAGGCCAGGCAGCTGCACCGAGTCGTTCCAGTCTAGCTCCTGAATGCGCGCTGCCTCTACGCCCCAGCGGCGCAAGTGGGCCCCTACCCCTAGGGGCACATAGAAGTGCGCCACCTTCGTGCGCAGCTTCACAATGGTTTTGTAGTCGAGGTGGTCATAGTGGTCATGGGAAATCAGCACGGCGTCAATGGGAGGAAGCTGCTCTGCGGTAATGGCCAGGCTGGAATTGTAACGCTTGGGCGTCACCAAGGATAGCGGCCCCATTTTCACGCTAAGCATGGGGTCAAGCAAAATGTTCTTACCCGCAATTTCTACTAGGCTAGCCGAGTGCCCAAACCACGTTACGCGGACCGTTTCGGGCGTTTTGCGGGTGATACTCAGCGAATCTAGCTGCTGAGTAGGCAGGGGTCCATCGGGGGCTGCGTGGGGCGTTTTGCCAAACACAAAGCGCCACAACGAACCAAACATGCTACCATCCCCAGTCATCAGAGTAGTAGGCACCAGGTTTTGAAACTCACCGTCCCGGTAATGTCCTGATTGCGCGTAGGCCGCTTTTTCTTGGTCGGTTGGTTTGCCACCTAACTCCGGGCTTAGCTGGGCAAACGCCACACCCGCCACCAGCAAGAGCACTAGCACACTCGCGGCCAGGCGGCCAAGTACTTTCCAAGGTTGACGCATAGTAAACGGGTAATAACAGCGCGGCAGGAGCACCGCTAGCGTTGTAGTCGAACTAGTACGCAAAATATTGTACCTCGTCGGCCACATACCCAAAACGGCCTCATCCGAATCATCGAACGAGGCCGTTTTAGAGGCGCTAGAACTGCTACAGCTTACGTAGGCTACGTCTGATTCTTGGCGTAAGGAAGCCACGGCGGGCTACCGGCGGGACGAAATCTACGGTTTACCGCTGCACTAGCTGCGGCCACCGGCCTCGCGGCGCTCAAAGCCGCCGCGCCGGTCGCCCTGGCGGCTGCCCATCTGGCGCTGACGCTCCTGACGCTTAGCCGCTAGCTGGGCGTACTGCTTTTTCGAAAGCACATCTTTCAGCTTTTTGTCGGCGGCTTCGTGGATGCGCTTGGCTTCGGCCATGTGCTGGCTACGGTCTTGGCCGGAGCGGCTGCGTAGGGCCTGCATTTGCTGCTGCTGCTCCTGGAATATCTTCTCGACCTTCGACTTCTGCTTGCTACTGAGATCAAGCTCTTTGGCCATCTGGTCGGTGCGGCGCTGCTGGTCCTGGGTGCCATGCTTGCCTTGCTTATGGTCTTTACCACGGCCGTCCTGGCGCTGCTCACGGCCAGATACGGGAGCCTGGGCGGCAACGGTGGTTTCGGCGAATGAGGTAGCAAGACCGAGGAGGATGGCGAGGCTGAAAAGTTGCTTTTTCATGGTTGAAAGGAGGATGGAGGAAATGATGAAGTTTGAGGTTCAGGACGCTGCGTTCTGTCTGTCCTTGTTCAAACCAAGTGCCCCCTTTGCGGCCAACTAGGGCAAGTCTCTATCAGTACCCCGAAAAAACCGACCAATATGCCCGTTTCTTCGCCCCATACTTTGACAACACAGTACCGTTGCACGGCCTGTAGCGGTTATTGCTGCCTTGCCTAGCCATTCGCGCGGCTAGCAGCGGTTTTTCAGCCTTACCGCTCGCCGAAATGAGGGTGTATGCGCTATGGCCCAGTGAAACGCTAGGTACGGGCGGTCTTCGCTAGCCCATTGCACAGGCCCTTGCGTATAGCATACCAAACCGCAACCCCACCTTATGAGCACCGACACTTTCTCAACCGGGCCCGCCGCTGTCTTTGCCCGCATCGAACACAACGGCCAGCACCTTACCGTGGTGAAGCTCCAGCAAACCGAAGGGCCACTCAATACCAGTGCGCTAGAACAGCACCTCACCACTGCCCTGGGCCTAGCCCCTAATGCCCTGCTCCTAGTACTACCCACGGAAGGCGGACCGGTGCTGGGCCAAGGGCCAGCCGAGCAACTCTACAACGACTACCTCTCCACAAATACGGCCGCAGTAGTAGAACAAACCTGGCAGCCCTTGGGCTAATTGCCAGAAGCCCTACCTAAAGCCACCAAAGCAATACCTTACCGCCTCAAGTGCGCTTCCGGTGAGCCGCAAACCAACGCACCCCCGGCATCCTACGACAAGAGCCTCCGCTACCTAGTGCAGCGGAGGCTCTTGTCGTAGGATGCCGGTAGCGTTCAGGCTTATTCGTCTCGGCCAGAAAGCAGGGCTACCAGCACTCCACCGGCCAGCGCAGCAAAGGCCCCCGTCAGGACAGGGTGCAGGCTAGCGCGGGTGTACAGGCTTTTCTTCATAACATAGCCAGGGTGGTCGCCGTGCACTTTTCCGTCGCGCACCTCGGGGCGGTGTAAGGAGCCAGCGGGGTGGCGTGGGGGCTCGTCGCGGGTTTGCAGCTTCATGTTTATCTTCTCATTCATGAAGTCCATAGCCCGCGGAATGTGCTTATTCAGAGAGCTGAACATCTTGCCACCTCCCCCAATATATACATCTCGCTCGGGGTGCTGGGCCGCGTGAATGATGGCGTTGGCTACTTCCTCGGGCTCGTACACGGGTGGTGGCAGCTGAGGCTCCCGGTCCATGTAGTTTTTGGCGTGCTGCGGGAAGGGCGTATTAATGGCCGCAGGCTTAATGAGGGTCACGGAAACCGGGGCCCCTTCTTCTTCCAGTTCTATGCGCAAGGCATCTGTGAAGCCCTTAATTGCGTGTTTGCTGGCCGAATACATGCCTTGCAGAGGAAAAGCAATGTCGGAGGCCACGCTGCCCAGGTTTATAAGAGCGCCGCCGTGCTGTTTGAGGTATTTAATAGCCTCTAAAGAGCCGTTTACCACGCCCCAGTAGTTGGTATCAAACATACGGCGGCTGTCCTCGTCGCTTACTTCTTCCAGGCGCCCCCAAATGGAAGCAGCTGCATTATTAATCCAGGTATCAAAGCCCCCGAATTTTTCTTTGGCAGTAGCGGCAACGCGCTGAATATCGGGAATACGGGCTACGTCGGCCACCACGGTAGCTACCTGGCCGCCGCGACGAGTTAAGTCGGCGGCTACTTTTTGCAGGTCTTCTTCGCTGCGGGCAGCCAGTACCAGCTTTGCGCCGGCCTCGGCCGCCATGCGGGCAGTGGCTAGGCCAATGCCGCTAGTAGCACCCGTAATGACAAGAGTTTGTTTCTTCAGTGGTTTGAGTTTCATAGGAAGGGAGGAGTAATAGTAGAAGGCAGTGCAATTGACTTTCTCATACGGCTTTATACCCCTGGCGGCCAGCCCAGGCCATAATTGTGCAATACCACCCAGCGCAGACAAATTGGGCTCTTGGTGGTTTAAGGCAGAAGTTTCCTTCCACCATCTCTTCCGTATGGATTTACAACTCACCAGTAAAGTAGCCCTGGTTACGGGGTCTACCGCCGGCATTGGCCTGGCTATTGCGCGCCGCCTAGCTGCCGAGGGCGCCGAGGTCATTCTTACGGGCCGCACCGAAGCGCGCCTAGAAGAAGCACGCGCCGTCATCTTGGCCGAAACGCCCACTGCCCTTGTGCGGGGCGTGCCCGTCGACTTCAGCAAAGCCGAGCAGGTGAACTACCTGCTCATGGAAGTGCCCACGGTCGATATCCTGGTAAACAACGTGGGCATTTTTGAGCCTAAACCGTTTGCCGAAATTTCGGACGAAGACTGGCTGCGCTTCTTCGAGGTGAACGTGCTGAGTGGGGTGCGACTATCCCGCCAATATTTCCCCCAGATGCTGAGCAAAAATTGGGGCCGCATTCTGTTTATCAGTAGCGAATCGGGCTTGCAGATTCCGGCGGAGATGGTACACTACGGCACTACTAAAACCGCCCAGCTAGGCGTAGCGCGGGGCCTAGCCGAACTTACGGCGGGTACGGGCGTCACCGTAAACTCCGTGCTGCCCGGCCCTACTGCTTCTGAGGGGGTAGAAGAATTTTTGCGCCAACTAGCCGGCGAGGGCAAAACCCGGGAAGATGCCGAGCACGAATTCTTCCGCGACGCCCGTCCCTCATCCCTGCTCAAGCGCTTCATCACCACCGACGAAGTAGCCTCCATGGTGGCCTACCTGTGCAGCCCACTGGCCGCCGCTACCAATGGCGCTTCCGTGCGCGTAGATGGGGGCGTCATCCGCAGCATTGGCTAGTCCTGAAAAGCTCCCCCTTCCTCACTAGCGCGGCCCCGGCTACGGCTACACGTTGTAGCCGTAGCCGGGGCCGCGCTAGTGAGGAAGGGGGCGTTAGGGCAGCAACTCTAGCGCCACGTCGTTGCCCTGCTGAATGGCTAGGTCGCGGGCCGTGAGGCCGCGCACGTCGCGGACGGTAGTATCAGCCCCGCCTTCTATCAGAATGGGCAGGATAGCGTGGCGACCGAACAGCGTAGCGAACATGAGCGCAGTGCCCCCATTACCATTTTGCAGGTTCAGGTCGGCGCCGTTGGCAATGAGTAGGCGCGCAATTTCGGGGTAGCCTTTGAAGCTCACGCCCATCAGCGCCGAGTTGCCGGCCACATCTTGCACGTTGGGGTTGGCGCCAGCATCGAGCAGGAGTTGGGTAGCTTCCAGATGACCATCGTAGGCGGCTATGATCAGGGGCGTAAAGCCTTTCGCATCCTGGGTATTGACGTCGATGTTGTTGGCGAGCAGGTGCTGGAGGTAGGCCACATCACCCTTGCGGGCAGCGTCAAATAGTAGGTCTTCGGGCCGGTCAGAGGTAAACGACATAAGCGAACGGGAGGTGTAGTAAGGGAAACGTTGGCAACAGTACGGCAAAAAAGCAAAACCAGCCAGCCTCAACAACCGCTACTGGCCCGTTCGGTTTCTAGCGCCCCGTCGAAGCTACCCCACCGCCCGCACCAGCCACTGGCGTACTTTCCTTACTCGAGCAACCCAGCAGGCCACTTCCACTAGCCACGGGGCCCGGGCCAGCCAGCGCATGAGCTGGTAGCGGCGGGCCAGGTCGCGGCCGAGGCGGCGGTGCAGGGCCTGGGCGTACGGCTCCAACGCCGCCGCACCGAACTGCTGGCTTTGACAACAGCGCCGTACGTGCTCCGCCGCCAGCACACCACTCATAACGGCCTTGTCGATGCCGTGGCCTTGTAAGGGGTCAATGAGAGCCGCCGCATCGCCACAAAGCAGGGCCCGGGGCCCCACCACGGGCCGGGCCGAACCGCCCAAGGGCAAGCCAAAGCCTTGCACCGGCCCCAAGCGCCGCGCCTCCCGGAAGCGGGGTGCTAGGTCGGGGTGGGTACGCAGCAGCTCGTCGAGCACCTCCCTGAGGTTAACGTGCTGCTGCGAAATTTCCGCCGACAGCATCCCAAACCCTACATTGTAGGTACCATCACCCACCGGAAATACCCAGCAGTAGCCGGCCCGGTAACGGCGCAAAAACAGAAAATCGGAGGTAGTGGCGGGAGCCTCTGTAATACCGGTATAGTAGGCCCGTACCGCGGCGCAGTGCTGGGCACGGTTCAGAGGCCAGGGTGCTAGGCACCGCGCTACAACCGAGTTGGCCCCGTCGCAGCCCACTACTAAATGGGCCGTTAGGGGCGGGTGGGCATTTCCTGCTAACCGCACGCTAACTCCGTGTTCGTCGGCGTGCACGGTTTTGACGGGGCTGCCTTCCAGCACCACCGTCGGAGTGTGCTGCCGTACGAGCGTGAGCAGGGCAGCATCAAAGTGGAGGCGGGGGCTGTTGAAGGCCGGGGCCTGCCACGCAATGCTAAGCTTGGTGCCCCGAGAGGTTACAATGCGGCTCTGGCGCACGTCGGTGCGGTGCTCTTGCGTGAGGGCGCGCAGTTCGGTGGCAAAGGCCGGATTGAGACGAGCTAACGCCTTTAGAGTAGGACCCGGAATGGCGTCGCCGCACACTTTGTCGCGCGGAAATTGGGCCTGATCCACTAGAGCAACGCGCAAGCCGCTGCCCGCTAAAGCCAGCGCACAGGCCGTGCCCGCGGGGCCAGCACCCACAATTAGCACATCATACTCGGGAAGGGAAACCACACCCCGAAAGTACTCGAACTACCGTAAACAGAACGGACTGGGTTAGCGCTGCCCACGCATTTCCTGCTGGCGCATGGGCATCACGTCGATGGTAGCAAAGAGCGACTTGGGTGTAATGGGCTCGGTTTCACGGCGCTTCACGCCCCCATCCTTACCAATCAGTAACAGGGTAAACGAGGTGCCAGCCCCAGCAAGCTTCTGCCGCACATACTGCTCGTCGGCGGCCGAAAGCTCACGAACTATCACGTCGCGCACTACTAGGTCGCGGGCTGCAAGGGCAGGGCGTACTAATTCCAGGAGCTGTTTCTGGCGGGTTAGCTTCTCGTCGGTAGCCGTGGGAGCACAGAGCAGCAGCACCCGCTTCTGCCACTTACTTTCTTTCAGGAGAGTCGCCAGAGGTTCGGCGGGCGTGGGTTTGCGTGGGGTAGCAGATGATAGAGCTAGTGTGCTCAGGCCGATTAGGCTTGGCAAAAATAGCCGGCATAATAAGGATGTAGACATAGCAAGCTCAGCGTCAGAAAAGAAAGGGGGTAGTCTTCATACGACTGAGTCCCGGTCCTGTTCTACGTCAGCACCTCCGCAAGCCACGCAAACAGCACGCGGTAGGCCTCCACCCGAACCGTTGGGCGCGACAAAAACACATCGTGCAAGGCGCCGGGGAGGGCGGTGGTGGTCACGCGCGTACCTAACTGGGGCGCCAACGCACGAATGTGAGCTACGTTTAGCACGATGTCGGCCTCCTGAAACTCTTCTCGCCACGGCCCGCCCCCGGCCGTGCGTGCCGAGTGTAGCACCAACACCGGTTGCCGAATTCCAAGCCCGCGCCGTACTTGCGCATGGCCGTGGCGAATGGCCCGCAGCCAGCCCGCATTCAGCGAAAAAACCTGATTGGGCTTCCAGGCTAAGTTGTAATTCCACTCGCCTCGGAAGGACTGGTGCAAGGTTTGGCCATACACGTCGGGTAGGGTTCCGGGCAGGGGTAGGTTTGGCCAACGGGCCCCCAGGCGCGTCACCACGGGCACCGCCAAGTGGCGCATTGCCCACGACTGATGCAGTTCCAAAAACGGGCTGTTCAGTACCAAGGCTACTACGGCCGCTGGCTGGAACTGGGCAGCATAGATGGAGACAATCAGGCCGCCCGTAGAGTGGCCACTCAGCACCACTTCTGAGCTACCTTCTGCCCTTAGCTGCGCCAGGGCCGCCTCTAGGTCTGAGAAGTATTCCGACAACTGGCGCACGTTGTTGGGCCGCTGATGAGGCAATAGGGAGCGGCCGTACTTGCGCAAATCGAGGGCGTAGAAACGCAGGCCGTGAGCCGCATATTCGGCGGCTAGTTCGTGTTGGAAGAAATAATCATTGAAGCCGTGCACGTGCAGCACCGCCCGGGTAGTAGCTGGGTGCTGGCGGTGCCGCACTAGCGTAGCGCGCACGGCGCCCTCGTAGTCATCGGGCTGCGGGAGGTAGAGCTGCTCAAAGTCGGGGCCCAGCGGGTCGGGGAGGTAGGCGGCAGAGGAAGGCATAGCGGCCATACGCAAAAAAGCGGCGGCGTGTGGTCCGGCAGCTCGGGTAAACAGGTGCTTCACAAAATCCAACTACCTGTGCAGCCTCGTACTGTAGCGGTGCTTTTCAGCAGCTGCACTTACTCGCAAGGCTATCTTGGCAGCGCCAAGCATCCCGCTTATACTATTCATTTTATTTAATACTAAGTATCCCTCTCCTACCGTTCAGGTACTACCGGCCTAGGGCGGTGCACTCTATAGGGCTAGCTTTTCTTTCCTTCGATATGCGTCTTTTCG
The DNA here is from genome assembly GCF_900188255.1 of Hymenobacter mucosus. Lineage (GTDB taxonomy): Bacteria > Bacteroidota > Bacteroidia > Cytophagales > Hymenobacteraceae > Hymenobacter > Hymenobacter mucosus. Next base: position 266,831 of record NZ_FZNS01000002.1, read on the forward strand.
CTCTGCTGGCTACAGCTGTGCTACTCACGTTTTGTGCTCATTCCTCTTCTCCCCTGCTTACTCCCGATCCTACATTTCGGGCGGAGCAGCAGCGCTTCCCGCGGGTACGGGGTGCCTATGCTACCTATGAGTTAGCCTTACATACCTTGTTGCAGCGCCACGGCATTGAGCCGCAACGGCTCGAACTATTTATCCGGGCGTTCAAGGTAGGGCGGCGGGTAGAAGCTTGGGGGCGCAACCAGGGCGAAGGCGAATTTGTCTTGCTCCGCACCTTTCGCCTGGCCGGCACTTCCGGCGAGCTGGGGCCCAAGCGCCAGTCTGGCGACCGGCAGGTTCCGGAAGGTTTTTACACCATCAACCGCTTCAACCCGGCCAGCACCTACCACCTTTCCCTGGGCCTGGACTATCCCAACGCCGCCGACTTGCGCCACGCTGCCCCCGACCCCGGCGGTGATATCTTTATTCACGGTTCCGACGCTACGGTGGGCTGCTTGCCCATCACCGACGCGGGTATCCGGGAGCTGTACGTACTGGCCGTGGAAGCACGAGCAGCCGGGCAGCAGGGAATTCCCGTGCACATTTTCCCTTTCGAGCTAACGGCTGACAACCTAGCAACCCGGCAGGCTAGCCCGCATACTGCTTTCTGGCAGGAACTGGCTCCCGGCTACCAGTATTTCGAGGATAACCACACCCTCCCGCAAGTGCAGGTAGATACCGATGGGGCCTACGCCGTAGAGTAACACTGCTGCTTTTGGAGTAGCAGCTTACTTGCCTACGTTTAGGAAACCTCTGCCCTACGCGGCTACCTATACCCTTGTTGGCATCGTACCTTTGAGCATGGCCGCAGCTTCCCTCGACGATTTTCCAATTCCTAAAAACCTCCGCGACTCCGCCGTCCTCGTTCCCGTGTTTCGCGACGCGGCCGGTGAGGTGCAAATTGTAATGGTGCGCCGCGGCAACTTTGGCGTGCATGGCGGGCAGTTGGCTTTCCCTGGTGGTAAGCATGAGCCTACCGATGCATCTTTGCAGGCAACAGCGCTGCGCGAAGCCCACGAAGAAGTATACCTGCCGCCCGCCAACGTCGAAATTTTAACTTCTCTGCCCACTGTGGCCGTGCCCACGGGCTTCCGCATTGCGCCTTTTCTCGGCCGCATTCGGCGGCCGGAGGTGTGGCAGTGGCAAGCCGAGGAAATAGACGAGGTGCTGGAAATTCCGCTACGTCACCTGCTGGATGCTGCCAGCCATACGGAGGAAGACTGGCACTTACCCGGTTGGCCCGGCCCCCGCCGCGTGCCCTACTACCGCATTGCAGGTGGCTACAAGCTCTGGGGGGCAAGCTACCGCATCATCACGCCCTTGCTTCCGCGCCTGCTGACCGGCGAGTGGAACGTATGAAGCTGGGCGGCGGCCCGTTGATGCACTAATCAGAAACTAGGTAGCAGCCGCGCTTGGCAAGAGAGCAGTACTACGCGGGCATGTTGCTGTTTCGGTGCGCTTGGCCCTTCATATCTGGCACGAAATTGCATTAGCTATTTGTAGTAACAGCTCAGGAGAGCTACTCAACCCTTACTATGAAACGACTTCCGATTCTGTTGCCGCTACTGCTTCTGTTGCTGCCGGCCGTTTCGTTTGCGCAGCGTGAACAATCTATCTGGATGTTTGGCCAGCAGGCGGGCCTAACATTCCCGGCTAGCGGCGGTGCCCCCACGCCCCTGCTTACTAACAAAATGACCACGTATGAGGGCTCAGCGGTAGCTACCAACCAGCAAGGCCAGCTCCTGTTTTACACGAACGGAGAGTTTGTGTTCAACCGCCAGCACCAAGTGATGCCCAATGGCAAGAAGCTCATGGGTTCCAATTCCAGCACGCAGAGCGCCCTCATCGTGCCCGACCCGGGTAGCGGCAACGTGTTCTACGTATTTACGGTAGGTGCCCAAGGCGGCCCCAACGGCCTGCGCTATTCCGTGGTAGACATGACCCGCGAAAACGGCCTTGGCGACGTACCCCGCACCAATGCTTTGCTCGTGTCGCCGGTAGCGGAAAAGCTAACGGCCGTGCGGCACCAAAACGGCCGCGACGTGTGGGTGGTGGCGCACCGCTGGAATTCCAACGCCTTTGTAAGCTTTCTGGTGACGGCTGATGGCGTGCAAAGCAAGCCGGTGATGAGCAACGTGGGCTCCATGCACGCGGGCCCCGGCCGCAATGCCATCGGCGCCATGAAGTTCTCGCCCGACGGCCGGAAACTAGCCGTGGCCTTGTGGCGGGAAGCCAACAAGTACGAGATATTTGACTTCGACCGTACAACTGGGCAGGTGCGCAATCCGAAAGTATTTGCTCCCTACCCCGAAGCCTACGGCGTAGAGTTTTCGCCCGATGGGTCCAAACTGTACGGCTCTAGCAATGGCGAAGGTGGCGGGGAAGCCCAAATCTTCCAGTTCGACCTAAAGACGGGGAAAGCCATAGTGGTGGGCAAATCGGCCAACCGCAAAGTAGGCTCCTTGCAGCGCGCTCCCGACGGCAACATCTACGTGGCTCGTGAAGACAATGCCTACCTGGGCCTTATCCAGAACCCGAACTCCGAGGCGGCCAAATACATCGACAATGGCATCAAGCTTGGAGGCCGCCGTAGCAAGCTGGGCCTACCCAACTTCATCACCGAGCCGAAGTAAACCACGAGCCGTTACACGGAAAAAGCCGCTCATGCTACATAATGCGTAGCATGAGCGGCTTTTTTGCTTGCAGTATCGCTACTATCTAGGCGGGGCTACTGCACTTTACCAATCTTGAAGCGCAGGAACCCGAACGCCGTGGACAGGTAGGGGTTTTCGGAAGCCACCAGCCCAACCACGTCGCGGGTGCTGATGCCGGCTTCGTAGATGCTAGTGGCAATGGTGAAACCCAGCGGCAAGCTCACCCCATACCCTGCCCCGCCCGACAGGCCGCTGCTCAGGCGCAGCCAATGCACGGGTTTGTAGTCAATGCCGACACCCACGAAGGGGCTGGTGAGGTTGCCGGCCACCTTGTTGAGGGGGAGCGTAACGTCCAGGCCCGTTTCAAAATACTCACTGATGCGCAGTCCTGCGCCGGCGCGCAGCTTAGTAGGCAGGTCGGCGCGCCGGTTCTGGCCGGTTTGGTACTGAAACAGGCTATCGGTGCCCGAGGCGAAGATTTCCGCTGCTTCCTTGATGAAGTTATAACTTTCCACACCGTTTGATTTCAGGCGCTTAAGCTTCTGATCGTTGGCCGTGAGCAAGTTGCCTTCCCAGGTCATGTGGCCGATATCGGTAATGGCAACCCCCAAGCGGAGCGCTTTGCCCGCTTCTGCCGCTAGCCCCAAGTCAACGCCGTGGCCTTCTCCCACCGGGTTGAGGCCGCCACCCGTGCGCAGATTGAAGTTGGGGTTGGTGGTCAGGTCGCCATAGTTAATATTGAATAGGGGCGACATGGAGCTAAAGGCTTGCAGGTTGCCGGGCTGCACGCGCACATCAATAATGCCAATGCCCTGAATATAGCGGTAGCCTACCCCACCCGACAGCTGAAACAACGGCAGATTAATCAGGCGGGTGCCCCAGGCCACATTGAACTCGTTGAGCAGCGAAAACTGTATTTCCGTACCCGCCAGCGCTTCCGTTACCAGCGGCACATTGCCAGCCGCCGCTGAGGCATAAATGGGCGCATCCTGCCCCAGAAACACAATTTCGGCCCCATCTTTATTGAGCCCCACGTGGCCAGCAGTGCGCACATGGTTACTGATAGCAATGCCCCCAACAATGGGCAGCTGCACGGCCAGCCCGAAGGAGGTAGCGTCTGCGTTGAAGTTTAGGGCATTATCGGAGGTGAAAGCGCGGGCCAGTTCCTGCTTATCTGCCGCCGAAAGCTGGTCGCCGGTGTTGTATACAAACTTCCGTAGCTGCTGGCGGGTGAGCGACTGAGAGCCGAGGCCCGCCCCCACCTCGCCAATGGTAAATGCTACCTTGGCTCCACCTACCCGCCCAAGGTTGGCCGGGTTGATACCAATGGCTTGGTAGTCGGTAGCAAACGTAGTAGCCACCCCACCGCGGCCGGTAGCAGTGAAGTTGCTCAGCTCGTTCTGCGCATACAGCGGCAAGGTAGCGCCGAGCGTTAGCGCGGCCAGCAGGGAGTAGAAACGTGTTGCCAAGATGCCCAGCGGTATGGTGAGAAAGGAAGCCGAACGGAACCGGCCATTTCTTCAAATGTACGATATGGGGTAGTTTGCGGCTTCAACCTCGTGCTGGTTGGCTATTTTTCGGCCACCAGTCTTCGTTCCTGCTCCTCCAATGGCCAAACGATTTTCCGTTTCTGAATACACCGACGGCATTCTCAGTGGCAACCGCGTGCTGTTAAGCCGGGCCATTACCCTAGTGGAAAGCACCCTTCCTACCGACCAAGAGCTGGCCCAGCGCATGCTAGACGCCGTGCTGCCCTACGCGGGCCGCTCCGTGCGGATAGGCATTACAGGGGTACCGGGCGTGGGCAAAAGCACCTTTATTGAAGCCCTGGGCTTACACCTGGTGCAGCAACAGGGCAAGCGCCTGGCCGTGCTGGCCGTAGACCCTACTTCGCAACGTAGCGGCGGCAGCATCCTCGGCGACAAAACCCGCATGAACCAACTGGCGGCTCACCCGCAGGCCTATATTCGGCCTTCACCGGCAGGCCGCAGCCTGGGTGGCGTTACGCGGAGCACCCGCGAAGCCCTGGTATTGTGCGAAGCGGCGGGGCACGACATCATCTTTGTGGAGACTGTGGGCGTGGGCCAGAGTGAAACCGCCGTGCATGGCATGGTCGACTTTTTTCTGCTGCTAATGCTGGCCGGCGCGGGCGACGAGCTACAGGGCATTAAGAAAGGCATTATGGAAATGGCCGACGCTGTGACCATCACCAAAGCCGACGGCGGCAACGAAACGGCCGCCCGCCGGGCTCGGGTAGAATACCAAAATGCCCTCCACCTATTTCCGCTGGCCGCCAGCCAGTGGAGTCCCGTGGTCACTACCTCCTCGGCCCTCACGGGGGCTGGCATTCCGCTGGTGTGGGGTGTAATAGACCAATACGTGCAGCAAACCCAGGGCAGTGGCTATTTTCAGCGCCGCCGCCAAGAGCAGAACCTCCACTGGCTGCACGAAACGATTCGGGAGGCGCTGGAGACGCGCTTTTATGCTCGCGCGGCCGTGCAAGCCCACTTAGCGACTATTGAGCAACAAGTACAGGAAGGGCGTAAATCGGCCTTTGGGGCGGCGGCGGAACTACTGAACCTGTGAGTGTACGTTAAGCAGCCACTTTCCCCCTACCGCAGCTATAGGCTCCAACCTTCCTCACCCGTTCTGCTTAAGCCTGCACTTCTAGGGTTACTACCAAGGCGTTGTTGCTGAGTGCTTCTAATTCGGCTTCCTCGGTTTCCCATACGGCTAGCCCATCTTTAGCGTGCAGTAGGCGGCCTTCAACCTCAAACGCCCCCGCCAGCACGTAGCAGAAGAATAAAGAATCTGGGTAAGCAGGACGGTACGTGGCTTCGTGCCGACCTGCAAAGCGCCCCAGGCTCAGGGAAAACGGCAGTGCCACGGGAGTACCAGTCCCAGCAGGCACTACCTCCGCCAGCGTATTCTCCAACTGCTCAAAACCATAGCTGAATACTGCTGATGATGCTTTGGCTAAGGAGCCGGCCCGGAGCCAGATGTGTAAGAAGCTGACTGGTTCTTCTTCAAACAGGTTGGCCAGCTCGAGGGTGGCACCGGCGGGCAGGGCTCGTACCTCCACTTCTTCTACTTGCACCACGGCGGCCTGCCCCCCCGAGGAGGTGTACTTTATTTCACCGGTTAGGGGCAGTAGCACAACGTAGGCGTCCTCCCATACCGGCAGGCTACTGCGCTGCCCTCCGGCTAGGGTTTCCTCGTTGAAGGCCAGCAAGCGGCCCGTAGCGGGGCGCTGCTCGTCGGCGTAATCGGCAAAGGAAAACACGCTGCACCGGCTGTACTGAGGAGTAGTAATGAAGCCGTGCTGGTCGGCCAAGTAGATTCTTCCGGGCGTTTGCTTAATCATCTTACTCAGGCGTTTGCAGTGAATAAATGCTGAGGTAGGGCTGCAACTGCATAAGGTGAGTCAGAACTTCCCCTACTGCTTCTGTCTTAGCCGACACGAGCAAGAAATTATCGATGGTTTCGTGCCACACCAGCGGGTCGGCGTAGAAGTTGATGGCTACCTGGTGGCGGGACTTATCGAGCAGGTCGGAGTTGATTATTTCGAACTGAAACTTACTGAATGTGAGAAAGTGCTTACCTAGGTTGTTGACAATATCGGGCACTACCCCGTTGAGCTGCTGAAGGTAGCCCCGGGCCGCCGCGCTCACCAAAAAATGCAGTTGCTCGGCGCCGGGTGCATGTTGCAGCAACTCCCCGAAGGAGCGAAAGCGTCGCTCCTGGTTGTACAGCTGGGCCTGCATCCAGAACTCCTGGTACGTATCGTCGAATACCAGCTTCTCCCAGGGGCGGGTGGCCGAGATATCAATTATTTTGCGGTAGCACAGCGTGATGATACGGTCGGGCATGGCAGAATAAACAAGAAGCCGTTACATGTCGCAGGCAGCAGCTTCCCGTGTAAAAGATGGCTGTGGCAGGAAAGCCTTACGCTGCTACCCCAATGTTCATTACCAACTCGAAGCCAGCCGTGGTGCTCCCCGTAACGGTAGCTATTTCGGCCCCGGCGGTATCGTCGCTAAACACGTTGTCGCTCTTGTTGTAGGTGTAGCCACTCAGGCCCTTGGAGTACCCGTTTACGGCGGCTACGGCCGTGCCCGTACCCTCGGGAAAGGCAATTTGGGTTACTTTCAAGGAGGTACCGTTGGCGGCGTATATGTGCACATGAATGTGGGTAGCGCGGCCCGAATACCAGCCGGGGAAGATGCTGGTGAAGGTCACCAAGCCATTGGCATCGGTAGTTTGGCGGCCGCGCAGGAAGTGCACGTTGGTATAATTGGTGCTTTGCATGCCTGTGCCGCCGTACTCCGAGTAGTTGCCTTCGGCGTCGCAGTGCCAAATGTCAACCAGAACCCCGGCCAAAGCCGCGCAGCTGTTGCTGGTGTTCGTGATGGTGATTTTAGCGGTCATCTTGTAGCCCGTGCGCCCATCGGTAATGTCGGAACGGACGTAGGAGGCGGGCACTTTCGTGGGGAACGGCCCTATCGTTTCGGTGGGTGCTACTGTGCAGGAGCCGGAAGTGCCGGTGCCGCCGGTGCCGGTGGAAGTGCCCGTAGAAGGAGTTACGGCAGCCGCTTCGTCCTCGCTACAAGCGGCCAAAACAGCGGGAGCCGAAATAGCTCCCACAAACAAACTCTTCAGAAAATTCTTCCTTTCCATGGGGCCGTTTTCAATTAGGGGCGTTGAAGTATCTGATTCAAATTTTCTCTATTCCGCCCCTATTCTCAACCGTAATCGACCATTGGCACATCTGCACCGACGAATCCCTACTTTCCTTCATCTATATTCTTTGCCTGACCGTCTTGAACGGCTACTTCGTTCTGAATCAACTAAAAAGGCCTTGAACAAGATGTTCAAGGCCTTTTATTCTGTAGTGTTGTTGGGTTATGTCAGCCGGCGCTTCACCATCAGATAGTCTAGGTAGTAGAGGATTTTGATGGATAGGTTATTGTTGTGGGGGGTATTCATGGTATTGTTCAGGTTACTGAAGTAGAGTGGAGTAGCTTCGTTGGCCTCTAGGAAAGAGGAACTAGCATTCTTCCACACAATGCTTACCTGTGACCCGGGCGCAAACCACCACGCATATACCGCGTCCACGTTGAAGGCATTGAAGGTATTGTCGCGGTTGCGGCGGTAGTCTACCAGCGTTTCCCGGCCATCTTTACCTAGGCGGACGAAATCAGCATAGCTCACGGTGCTGGTGTAGTGCCGCATGCGGATAGTGAGCGACATCCGATTGTTAAAGGTGTAGGCTCCCGATAGCGTGTTTGTGACGGTGAGCACGCGACGGCGACCCAGTAACACATCCACCGGGGCTTTCCTCAATAGCACATTCCCGCCGAACTGCCGAATGATGGCGGTATCCAGCGGCTGACTAAAGCTCAGGTCGCCGTTTACGTAGCCGATCTGGTTCTGGCGCAAGTTCCAGTCGAGGGCGTAGCGGAAGTTCAGTTGATTGTTTACGCGGTAGCGCGGCGACACACTCCAGCCGTAGCCCATGCGGCGTGGGCGTGCTAGTCGGTCGTCCTCGGCGTACCAGCGCACTCCGGCACCTACATCCCACGCCAGCTTCTTGCGGTAGTCGGAAGAAGCAAAGCCGTCTACGTTGGCATTGGCTGGCACCCGCACGTAGTAGTCGCCCAGCGGATACTGGCGGGGCTCGTAATAGTCGTTGGTTACGGGGTTGGCATCTACGTTGGCACCTACGGTCAGGAAGTTTTTAGTGAAGGTGGTGTTGAAGCCCGCGGCTACATTGGCGCTCTGGTAGCGGGTGGGCTTGTACAGCAACGAGTGGTTGAGGCTACCCCACGTATAAAGGTTGTTCACCTTCCAGAAAGGCTTGTACTTGTTGTAGCTGACGTTGAGGTACTGGCTGATGTTGTTGTTACCGAACAGAATACCCAGGTCGTTGGGGTTGTACGTGTCTGACTCGATGCCCTGCCCCAGCTGCCACGTGAAGTTGCCGCTGATTTTGCTGAGGCCCACTTGGTACTTGTAGCCGTTCTGATCGTCTATCTGCTCCTTAGAGCCAAATTGCTGGCCTCGCCGACGCGAGTACACCAAGCGACCATCTAGGGCGTAGGAGTTCTTTTTATTGGCGAAGCGAAACAGCCCGCCGGTTACGTTGGCGTCGTAGGTGGTGCCGGCCCGCGTTACATTGGTGTTGATGAGGGAGACGTAGGAGTTATTTTTTAGGCTTTGGTCTAGCACTACAATGTTGTAGTTGCTAAATGGCTGGGTTAATACCTCGCGCTGGCGCCCGTCTACGGAGTCACGCAGGGTTGCGTACACATCATTGCTGAGGGCGTTGAATACCCCCACCCCTAGCCCCTGCTTCGTCCGGCCCGATACCTTCGTGGCATTGAGCAGGCGGGTTACGCCTGGGTTACTCACCACAGCCTCGCCGGGCCGGCGCTTGCCATCCTGGTCCATTTCTCCCTTGCGCAATTGGTTGTCCACGCTGCCAAAGCCGATGGGGGTAGCGCCTACCCGGCGGGAGTAAAACAAGTTGCCTTTGTTAAACAGCTCGGTGCCTTCGGTGAAAAACTGCCGGTTTTCGTTGTATTGCACCTCGAAAGGCGACAGGTTGAGCACTTGGTTGTCACTCTGCACCTGTCCAAAGTCGGGTACTAGGGTAGCATCTAACGTAAAGCTCTCGTTGATACCCCACTTCACGTCGGCGCCCCCGTTGAAGCTGGTGTTGGAATTGCGGGTGCCCTGCTCATTATAGGGGTAGTGGTTCACGTAGCCCGAGATGTAGGGCGTAAGGGAAAGGCGTAACGGCGGCTGAATATCCCGGAGGCCTTGCAGCTCGCCCCACTGGTTCACGAAGCCATCAACGGCAGGCTTCACCTCATTCCAGAAGAAGTCCTGATTGTCGCGCTTGCGGCGGCGCATGAAGTTGAGCCCCCACAGCTGCTCCGGCGACTTACTGAAACGAATGGCCGAATAGGGTATTCGCATTTCCGCTACCCAGTCGGTTCCGCGCAGGCTGGTACGGGAATCCCACACGGCATTCCAGTTAAAGTCCTCGCCCCCGGCCGGGGAGTAGCGGGCGTCCATCTGCACCCCACCCGTCGTTACAATAAAGCTGTAGCCGTTGATTTTGTCGTGGTAGGTATCGAAAAACACCCCGAAGAAGTCGGTATTGCCCGCATCATCCCGCGGCGACAACTCCCGCATAATGGAGTCCGGCGACACATCGTGCAGTACGGCCCCAATGTATATGTTGGCGTCGTCGTAGAGCACACGCACTTCCGTTTTCTGCTTTTCGGGAATGCCGGGGTTGGGGCGGTTTTGAATGAAGTCGGTAGCAATAGGAGCCTGTTGCCACACCGCTTCGTCTAGTTGGCCGTCAAGCTTTACTAGCTCCGTGATGCGCAGGGCTTGCAGTTGGCGCTTAGGAGCTGGCACGGCAGCGGTGGCACTCGTGCTTGGAGCGGTTTGGGCCTGCACTACGCCACTAAAGAGCATTGTGCAGAGTAGTAGGAACACACGGAGGCGGTTCACGACAATATGGCGGGAGTAAACGTGGTGCAGAAGCAAGAGTAATTGGGTGGCAAATTCACCTAAGTCGGCCGCTACAGGCGGGCCGTATTTAGGACGGGAGGTGGCGGAATGCAGCAATAGATGCAACTAGGGGGCTAACCGTTGCCTACTTACCTGCACACGTAACAATATAAAAACAAACGGCCGTTGCAGCGGCCGTTTGTACCATCAGTTAATTTTTATAATCCACTTACTGTCATTTATTTAACTCAATTATTTGTAGGGATGCCTGAAACTCCGCAGGGTTGACATCTTCTGTTAGCTGCTTAGTGGCTACGTCATAGCGCATTGGTAGTGCCTGCAGAATCTGGCGCACAAGCCCCTGCCTATCTACGAAAATGGAAATGGGATACTGCTGAGTAAATAGAGCGCAGTACGCTTTAGCATCGGCCACCTGCCGAAAGGCAAAGCGGCGTTTCTGTAGAAATGGCAAAACCTTGTCTTTGCCTTCGTAAGTCATTGCCAGGAAGACCACACTAGGATGCCCGGCTTTAAACTGGTTTAGGGCCGGTATCTCGGCAATGCAAGGCGCACAAGTAGTGAACCACATGTTGATAACTACTGGTTGCCCCCGTAGCTGGTCTGAGTGCACCATCTTCCCCTGCACGTCTGGAAGAGAAAAAGGTGGCAGCGGCTTGCCAATGAAGGAAGCATAGCGGGCTTGGCTCTCTAACACAGCTTTGCTGGCCCCCGTCAGGCCGAACGTATGAACGGTTGTGTCGCCCTGCGTTTGGGTGGCCGTCACCTTTTTAGCAAAGCGCATATCTAGGCCCTGAGCTTCCATTTTCTGGTTGCGCGCAGCTACCATAGAATCTACTTGGGCCTCGGTGTATAGCTTGTTATTGGTGCTGCGGTACCGCACTACCTGCTGCGCATGAGCCGCCACAGATACTCCCAAGAATAATACCCCAAAAGCATACTGCTGAATCATGACGGTAAAGGATATGTAAAATACTACAGCAGGGAGCAGGCTACCCCCAATACTAGCAGGTAGCAGCCTGCTCCCTATTCATCATTCACTTACTGAAATCTGGATGTTGCGGGTAGTGTTGCCACCTGTGCCCTCGGGAATATCCAGCAGCTTACGGTATTTATCGGCTACAGCTTGGGGCTGCTTCTTGCCGTTCACGGTCAGGCCCGAGTCGTTGAGTTGAAATTGGAAGCCTTTTTCATCGGTGCTGAGCAAGCCATCTTTGCGCAACTCAGCACGAATCTGGTCGGAGTCGAGCTTGGGCGCGCTAGGGGCCCGGGGCGGCAGCGGCACATCGGGCACGCCTGGGGCCGACGGAGCAGGTGGGGCCGGCGGTGCGGGAGGAGCTGGCATCGTGCGGCTGGTAGTGCGGCTCGAAGTCTGGCGGTTAATTACGTAGGAGTTTTTGGGGCCTAGCTTACGGCCGGTCTGCTTTTCTACCAGCTTCAGGTACTTGTCGCGCAGGGCTGCCGACTGCTTTTTACCGTTTACGGTCAGTGCAGTACCGCTCAGGCTAAACTGAAAATTGTTGTCGTCTTTGAGAATGCCATCCTTGCGCAGTTCCCGGCGCAAAGTTTCTTCCATGCTGGTGATACCACCCCGAAGTGCGCTTCCTGTTACAGTAGTTGGGCGCCGCCCTAGTTCTGCCTCCGAACGGCGCATTTCTCCTTCGTGGCGACGCATCTCGCCTTCGTGGGCCCGCATTTCGGCTTCCAACCGCCGCATTTCAGCCTCATGACGACGCATCTCGGCTTCTAGCTTCCGGTGGGCAGCCTCAAATTCTTGCTCATTGCCACCCGCCTGCGACTGACCTTGACGGGCGTTTTCTAATTGCTCACGAACACGGACTAGTTCTTGGCGGATTTCTTTACGCTCGTCTTCATCCAGTTCTTCATTCATCAACGTGCCCCGCAAGGACAGTTCTGCTCCCCGTAAGGCCTGTATTTGTACTCTCTGGTTGGTATCGTTCCAGCCATCGAAGCTGCGGTTCACGCTTCCGCGCAGTTGAGGCGCAACGCGGGCCAAAGCAGCTGCTTGGTGGGCCTGCTGCCGGATGCGAGCCACTTCAGCAGTGCTCAGCGCTGAGCCGCGCAGGGTAAAATTGCGCAGCGCGTTATCGTCGAGGCGGAAATTGAAACTGGATGGGTTGGGCCAAGTTGTACGGTTGGGTCCAGCCAGCCGAAGTACTTCTACTTCCTGATTCGCCTTCTTCCCTTTCTTCTTGCTAGTAGTACCGGTATCAACCTGCTGCCCGTCAACAGTCAGGTTTGTTACGCGGCCCTTCTTATCCTTTTCAATCACTACCGTACCGGGACCTCCCCTACGACCGGCGCTTTGCACTACCACTACCTTCTGCTGAGCCCGCTTACGGCGCTTTTTATCCTTATCGTCGTCATCATCGATTGACACCTCAGAGGCGATTTCCTGGTTGTCGTCTATAACCAGGGCAGGCTCTTCTTCCTGTAGCACGGGCTCCGCACTAGCGGGGGCAGGCGCCGCGGCCAGGGGAGCTAGCAGATCGGCATCGGGAAGCAGCAAGTCGGTGGTAGCGGCCGTTTTTTTACGGGTGGTATCAGCCAGGTTCGATCCTTGAAAATGCACTTGGTCGAGTGCGTCATTGTCAGCTTTCTTGTCGGTGGCTGGGCTGGGGTCGGCCATAGCTACGGCCGATGTCAGCAATACCAACCCGCCCAGCACGACGCACGCAGCCATGAAGCCTTCGGAGAAGGTAGGTGCTTTGCGCCCCTGCACTAGCCGCTTAATGCGCCCCAGCACCGAACCATCGGGCCCCAGGGCCGACATAGCAAACTGGTTGACTGGCTCGGGCACCGCGCTCAACTCGGCCAAAGCCGCCAGGGCACGAGCTACCGTGAGCGGATTGCCCCCAACGAGGGCCGTTGCCACATCATCGCAGCAGTTTTCGCGCTCGGTGCGCAGGCAGGCCGTAATAAACCACACGGCCGGATGATAGAAGAACAGGGTTTCAGCTACTGATTGCAGCAGGTTCATGAGGTAGTCGCGGCGCTGCACGTGAGCTAGTTCATGGGCCAAGATGGCTTCCAGATAAATCGTGCTCAAGCCAGTAACCGTACCTAATGGGAGCAGCACCACGGGCCGCAAGTGCCCTACTACCACCGGGGCGCGCACCAGCGCCGACTCCAGTAGTTCAATGGGCTGCCGGAGGCCGGCTTTGGTTGCTAGGGCGGCTAGACGCTCCTGCCACTCGGCACTCAGGGGCTGCACCCGGTAGCGACGCAGGCGCTGCACGTAGGCTAGCCCACCCAGCAGGCGTAGCGTCATTGCTAGCAACCCCAGTAACCAAGCCGTCACTAGCACGGGCAAGTTGTGGTCGAAGTAGGCCAACCAGGCTTGCAAGCCAGTGGGAGTAGCGGCTGGTGTAAGCACGGCCAGAGCGGGCGTTTCCAGCACTACAGGCACATCCGCCGCGGTTGCTGAGCTGCTGGCTTGCCAGGCGGCTTCGTTGCTGGGCCGATGATGGGCAACTGCTGCGCCTACCGTAGGAGCAGCCATATAGTAGCGCCCAAACGTCACGCCTGTTAGCAGCAGTAATACCACTAGGCCCAGGGCAGTAGTTCGGTAGCGCACTTCGGCACTATGCTGCCGTAGCAGCAATAGCAAGCCGGCTACCGCCACCGCAACTACGGCGCCTTGCCACAAGGAATGCACTAAGGTCCAGCCCAGGGCGCGTACCAGCGCGGGCGGCAAGAGTTGTTCAAGCCAGTTCATTGAGCGTCATCAGTTGAAGGTGGGGTAGTGTCATTCTGAATCTCGATGTCATTGAGAAGGCGCCGGATCTGGGCTAGCTCCTCGCGCGAAGTGCGGCGGTTGCCGAGGGCCTGCATTACCAGTTTCATGGCCGAGCCCCCAAAGGCTGATTCCACGAACTTGTCGAGCAGAAGGCCTTGGGTTTCCTCCTCGCGTACAGCGGCCCGGTACACGTGGGTCTTACTGTCATCGTCGCGCAGCACCAAGTTCTTATCGAGCATCAGCTGGAGCAGCTTTAGGGTGGTGGTGTAGCCCACGTCACGTTTGCGGCTCAGCTCATCATTCACGAACCGGACGGTGCTGGGTCCGTGCTGCCAGAGCACTTGCAGGATTTCCAATTCCGATTCAGTAGGTTTGGGCAGGAAGGATTTACTCATTGCACTAAGGGTAATACAGTACTAAGAAGACGTCTAAACTGACCGTGGCCGTTGCCCCAAGGCATTTTCCTACGCGCAGGAAAACAGGCTACCGGTTACTACGAATCAGTTCGTACATCAAACATATACGAAGCCTATCGTAGAAGCAAGCTTAATCTACGATTTTTTTCGTATAATATTTCATCAAAAAGAAAATCAGCCTCTTACAGCTGATTTTCGTGGGCTTACTCCCAAAAACGGTATTACTGATAAGCAGCGCGCCCTGGCGCCTCTACCTTCAGACCACCTAGCAAAGGCCTACCGGCGGCGCTCCAGGGTAATGCGGGCTCGATGGCAAATGCCTCCCAGCGGCGGGTTAAACTTAGACACGCTCACTCGTACTCCTTCAATGTAGGGAAACTCTTCCAACACCCGGTCTAGTACGCGGTGGCCTAGGTGCTCCAATAGCCGGGCCGGTGCCAGCATCTCTTCGGCCACCACCCGGTAAAGCACTTCATAATTTACTGTCTCTCGCAGTTGGTCCGTGGCACCTGCCGCGTGCAAATCTGTGTCAATGTAGAGGTCGACGCCGTATTTGTTGCCGATCTTCTGCTCCTCATCGTAGTAGCCGTGAAAGGCAAAAAACTCCATTCCTTCCAGTGCAATCTGGCCCATATGGTGAAACTATAGGTAGTAAACGTATGCAGCGGGCTTGTTGCCCGCACAAAACAACAAAGCCCACCCCAACAGGCAGGCTTTGTCTTAAGTAAATCTTGCGTGGGCTTACAGCTCATCAAAAAAGGATTTCTCCCCCAAGGAAGCTGCCGTGGCAAAGCCCGGCTGCCCGGGGTGGGTAGCAGGCGCAGGCTGGGCAATTTCTGGGTGGCTAGGACCAACGGGGATAATATCAGGGGCCGTGGGCTCCACGCGTGGCGAGTGCGGGTCGGGCACTTGCGAAGGTGCGGGTGGGTCGATGTGCGGCGCGGGCGAGATGCCGGGGTTTTCAGCTGGTCCGCCAGGGCGCTCAATTTCGGGGCCGGGTTGCTGGGCCGGGGCTCCTGGGTCGGGCTGCTGTCCAGGCTTGGGGTTGTAGCCCTTGGTTTCGGTAGGCTGCGCTTGGGGTGCTAGTTCAGGAGTGCTAGCACCTGAGCCGCCAAAAGAAACTGCGGCGCCACCAGCAACAGCGGCGGCAGAAGAGGTAGCAGAAGTATTTACGTACATGGAAGCGTCGTTTTTGGGTGAATCGTCGGTGGGATGAGTACGGTTCACTTTTACGCTTGCCGCCCGCGAAAGGATGGCGGCCGTACTAGCTTTCGGCCGATTGCGGGCTTTTTCGACTTTATCGAGGGCATCGGAAGCCAAGGTGTGCAGGTCGCGCGTGAGGCCATCGAGTAGGCTTTCTAAGCGCTGGCACTCCTGGCCCAAGCCATTCACCTCCTTCTGCATATCGGCCACGGTGCGCTCAGCTTGCTGATAAGCGTCCTCTACCACCGTGCGCGACTTCTGCCGAGCATCAGCCAGAAGCTGTTCGGCCTGAAGCTGGGCTTCCCGAATACGCAACTGGGCATCGCGCTGGGCTTGCTCCGTAATGCTATTGCCCGTATCCTCGGCAGTTTTGAGCGTGCGGTAGAGGCTGGTTTCTACCTCGCGCATTTTCTGCACCTCCTGGGTTGCGTGGTCGAGCTTGAGGCGTAGCTCTCGGTTTTCGTCGCCCATTCGCTCCCATTGCTGAGAAAGCGTCAGCAAAAACGCTTGTACTTCGTCCTTATCTAATCCCCGAAAGGCTTTTTCGAAGGTTTTCTGCCGAATATCGAGGGCGGTAATTTTCATATGCGCTGTTCGTAACTGCTAGCTAGTAGCCCACAGTTTTTGGATGAATGAATGTGCGGTGAAGCGCGGCACCCGTACGGGGCAGGGGCGCCTCACGGGGTCGCAACGCCTGGCTAACCGTTAACGGCTCCTAGCGGTTAGCTATAAATTTCCCATACCGCGAGGCTGCGGTCGTCGCTACACGAAACTAGCCGATTCTGCCTTCCCGGCCAAAATAACTTGTTTACGGAGGTGCCGTGGCCCGCGTGGCGGGCCCGGTCTACTACCCGCAGCAAGTCTCCGGAAGCTGCATCCCAAAGCTTAATGCTCTTATCCATGCTACACGTGGCGAAGAGCTTTCCGTCGGGCGAAAAGGCGAGGTGGTTGATGGTAAACATGTGAGCAATTATGCTGCGGTGCTCCTGGTAGCCCGCTGCTACGTCCCAGATGCGCAGGTGGGCATCCCGGCCCGCCGTAAGCAGGTAGCGGCCATCGGGAGAATATGCGGCCGTAAATACGGAGTTAGTAGCTCCTTTGATGACGTATTTCACTTCCAACGAATGCGTATCCAAAACACGCACTTGCCAGTCGGAACCGCCCACAGCCAGTTCGCCGCGCTCTTCGTGTAAGGTCAGGCAGCGTAGGCTTTTGTCGGAAAGACGCACCAGGGTTTCTACCTTAAAATCGGAGGTGCGTAACACGGCCAGCGTACCATCGCCCAGCGCAACGTATAGCCGTTGTTGAGCCGGAGCATGTACTAAATCGAAAACGGGTGCCGACGGCAGAGCTGTAGCGTAGGCCAGCTTTTTCTCCACCAAATCAATCACCTGGATTCCCTGGAAATTGTGACCTAAAACTAGCAGGTTGCGCTCCGGTAAGTGCAGCAAGGCATACACCGAGTTGTCCACCTTTGCTACTAGTTCCCCGTCGTGTTCCGGCTTCTCAACGCTCCAAGCAGCCACCATACCATCGGCCCCGGCCGAGTAGAATACGTCCTGACCGATTGTACCCGCCACGGCGTACACACAGTCGCGGTGACCAGTAAGGGTAGCAAGCTTATGAACTTGAGGGCGAGGTAGGGAAGACAAAGCGGTAGGATCAGACAGCAAATGATACGCACTGACTGCGCCGCAAAGGTACGCGCCATTGTTGGCCAAGTACTCCTGCTCTACCTCTGGCATGCTTGATAAGGCACTATCTGGAGCAGTGAAACGTAAGGCTGCTAGATACAACCCGATAACTATTCCGGGTAGGATAAGGCAAACATCCCCGCACGCGGAGTCATAGATGGTAAGCGCTATCTTTATTACGCTTTACCTACCCTCTCCTTGCCTTGCCGCTGCATTCCCTCTCCCCTATTTCACAAACCAGTCTGCTAGGTCTCTGGCAGCTTACTGAGTCTGCCGAGCAGTTATGGAGTGCGTTGCCGGCCCATGCCCACTACCTGGCCCGTTTCCCCGATGGCCGCGACGAGGCCCGCACCCAGCAATGGCTGGCTGGCCGGGTGCTTGCCCATCAAGCGCTGCGTGAACTGAGTGACGCACCGGCTACCCTCGCCAATGATGCAAACGGCCGGCCGTACTTCCAAGAACTTCCCCACTACGGAGTATCTCTCTCGCACTCCGGCAGCTGGGTCGCCGTTTTACTTTCGTCCCAAGCGGCAGTTGGCATAGATATTGAAATGATACGACCCAAAGCGCAACGGTTGGCACCGCGGTTTCTATCGGAGACCGAACGGGCCGACGCTGGCGACGATGCTGCAAAATGTAGTCTCTATTGGAGTGCCAAGGAGACGCTCTACAAGCTGCACAGTCGCCGGGGCTTGGTGTTTAGGGAGCAACTATTGCTCAACCCGTTTGAGCTGCGGGAGGCAGGTGTTTTGACGGGGCACCTGCTGTTCGAAAACTTCCGCAGCCAACACCACATCCATTACCTGCGCCCAAGTCCCGACTACGTTCTAACTTACGCCACTAGCGAACTAGTGCCCTAGTGCTCCGGTACTGCGCCTGAAGCGCTGCAACGTTAGCTTTAGGAATAGCCGCACTAGCTCCCTTTCTCACTTCACCCTTCCTACATGTCCCTTCGCCGTATTTCCATCATTGCCGCTGCTACCCTGCTTTTCTGCACCGTGGCCGTAGGTGTTGCCCGCGCGCAGGGTGCCCGATCGGTATCTGATTTCAGCTTGAAAAATAGCGCTAACACTGAAGTAGCACTGAAAAGCTTCAGCGGACGCAAAGCCGTGGTGGTGGTGTTTGTGAACCCAACGTGTGCTTTCTCCAAGCTATATCAGAGCCGTTTGGGTGCCCTCAATAATGAGTACACTGCCAAAGGAGTAGAGTTTCTATTCGTCAACGCCCCCATCAACCTGGAAGCCAGCACTGACATGGGCGATGCGGAGAAACTGAAAATTAAAGCTACGGGCGGGGCCGATACCCCCCTCTTTACCGACGATGGACAGAAAGTTAGCGCTATGCTTGGAGCCACTAAAACTCCCGAAGTAGTGCTACTCCAGCCCACCGGTGATGGGTTTGCGGTTCGCTATAAAGGGGCTATTGACGATAATCCGCAGGTAGAAAGTTATGTAAAGGAGCGCTACCTCGCACAAGCTCTGGATAATATACTGGCTGGCCGCCCAGCCGGTGTAGCCGATAAACGCGCGGCGGGCTGCCTGATCAAAAAGTTCTAATATCCCCTCTTCTGATAACAAGAAGGCCCCTGGACGTTTGTGTCCAGGGGCCTTCTTGTTATGAAATACACGCTGCAGTACGTATTGTCTAGAAGTGTGCTTCCAGAAAGAATAGCGAAGCTTACTCTTCGTTCGGTTCAGAAGATTCGTTAGCACCGCCCTCCTCATTCATTAGAATGGCTAAGAGAGTACCTACCTCGGCAGCTTTGGCTGGTTCTTGCAGCTTTTCAAAGCTCAGCTGCAGGTTGCGCAATGCTCGTCGCACAATATCAATGTGGGTGCAGGGCTCAAAAAATATCTCGTTGGGCGTGAGGTTGAGTTGCCCAATATAGTGCTCAATATCGGTGCGGGAGAGCACAAGCCCTCGGTTGTAGCAGTTGATGTAAAACGGCTCTAGCGGGCCCTCGGGCCGATACGTCAGTACAAACAAGTTGGGCAGGTTTACGCCGTACACTGGCATTTTCAGCCGTTGGGCTACCAACAAGTAAATCACGCAGAGGGTAAGCGGATTGCCCCGCCGCGTTTCCAACACCCGGTGCAACATGGAGTTGGCTGGGGAGTGAAAATTCTGGGTATTAGCGGCAAACTTGTGTGTCCGGAAAAGCACATGGTTTAGCGTCTGCACCTGGTCGGCGGGGTGCATTTCAGGCTGAAGCAGGGTCCAAGCCTCAAAGCGCAACTGCTCAATAGCCCGGTTCAGCACCTGGAAGTCGGCATCCGGATACTGATACGAGTTCATCAGCCACATTCCTTCCAACAGGTTTTCGCCGCCAGAATCGCGCCATACCCGCAGGCGCTGCTGCAACCCTTCGAACTGCAAATGGTGAATCAAATCCTCCAGGCGCTGTTGCTGCTGAGGATCAAGACTTTCCTCCCACGACTCTTCCAGGAACGGAATGATAGTTTCGCCCAGAGTCTGAATTTTCTCCTGAATCTGCGGGGCAACTTCAGGGTCGTCGAGCAGGGAGATGAGGGCTTTGATTTCTTTGTTAGTCAAGGGAACAGAACGCTTCGTAGGTGGGTCAGATTCGGCAAATTTAAAGGTAACCGGCGTGGTTTGCCCTCGCCTGTTGCCTTGCATTAACAGGCTAAATATGGTAGAACGTTCAATCTACAATACTGCACCTGGGTAAGTCAATGATATGACAGTGTACTATCATATATACCGTCGCCTGTCTAGCCAGCAACGATACAGAGGCACTAGCGCAACAAGTTAGTTTTTGCCAACTCTAGTATTTCGTCGCCCCGGCCGCTCATAATTGCTTTCAGGGTATAGAGGCTAAAGCCTTTCACCTGGCTGGCTTCAATAGTAGGCGGCATGGATAGCTCGGCGCGCTTCACAACAGCATCGAGAATAACAGGCCCTGGATGCGCCAACATTTGAGCAATGGCGGCGGGCAAGTCGGCGGGGTCTTGCACACGGATGCCCCGCACGCCCGCCGCTTCGGCCAGCGCCGCAAAGTTGGGGTTTTCCAATTCGGTGCCGTACTCTAAAATACCAGCCGCGCGCATTTCTAATTCTACAAAGCCTAGGCTATTGTTGTTGAAGATGACCACTTTCACGGGCGCCTTCAATTGTTTTAGCGTCAGCAGCTCGCCCATGAGCATGGCAAATCCCCCATCACCCGCCATGGCTATCACTTGGCGGCTGGGAAAAGCAAGCTGAGCGCCAAGAGCCTGCGGCATGGCATTCGCCATGCTACCATGGTTAAAGGAGCCAACCAACCGACGTTTGCCATTGAAGCGCAGGTAGCGCGCAGCCCACACGGTAGGCGTACCCACATCACACGTGAAGATGGCGTCGTCGGCCGCTTGCTCGTTGAGTAGCCTGGTCACGTACTGGGGGTGCATGCTAGTGTCGCCGGGCTCACCAGTGGCTAGCTCATTCAGGTCTTGGCGGGCGTCGCGGTAGTTATCGAGGGCTTTTTCCAGGTGCCGGCGGTCTGATTTGTGATTCAGCAGTGGCAGCAAAGCCTGAATAGTAGCGGCTACGTCACCAACCAGGCCTACCTCTACCCTAGTTCGGCGACCTATGTGCTCACCCCGGAGGTCAACCTGTACCGTTCGGATGTCCTGGGGCAGGAATTGCGAGTAGGGAAAATCGGTACCCAGCATGAGCATGGCGTCGGCATCCATTAGCGCATCATAGCCCGAAGTAAAGCCGAGCAAGCCGCTTAGGCCTACATCGTAGGGGTTATTGGCTTCTACATACTCTTTGCCACGCAAGGCGTGCACCACGGGCGCGCCCAGCATTTCGGCTACTTGCAATAGTTCGGCATGGGCAGTGGCGCAGCCAGCCCCTGCCATAATGGTTACTTTATCGGAGGTATTTAGCAAGTCGGCGGCGGCGCGCAGATCCTCAATACTGGGTACGAGGGTAGCTTTACTGCGCAGCACGGGCAAGCGGGGCTCAGGGGCTTCCACCTTCTCGTGGCTGATGTCGCCGGGAATTACCAGCACGGCTACTCCACGCTGAGTGATGGCCGTTTGGATGGCAATTTCAGTGGTGCGCACGGCTTGATCAGGAATGCCAATCAGCTCACAGTAGGCACTGCATTCTTTGAAAGTCAGCTCCGGGTGAGTTTCCTGAAAATATTGAGTTCCTATCTCAATACTGGGAATTTGGGCGGCAATAGCCAGTACAGGCACCCGACTACGGTGGCAATCATATAGGCCATTGAGCAAGTGGGTGTTGCCGGGCCCGCAAGATCCGGCACACACGGCCAGCGTGCCCGTTACGTGAGCCTCGGCGCCGGCGGCAAAAGCGCCAGCTTCTTCGTTGCGCACATGCACCCACTCTATTCCCTCTCGCTTCCGGATTTCTTCGGTAATACCGTTCAGTGAGTCGCCCACTACTCCATACACCCGCGTAACGCCGGCCGCCATGATGGTATCAACTAGTATTTCAGAGACAGTCTTCTTCGCCATAATCTTCAGAGGTTAGTCTCTAGGCTATACGGCAGAACAAAACGTGCGGGCTATTAATCTTCCCGTCTGAAGCCCTCTACATCCCCTATCCAAGCCAAAGGGTTGTCCGTTACGAGATAGTCCAGGTACTTCGAAAGTACACCTCAGCCGTTGCTACCAGCACAACCTCAACCTTGCCCTAGCCGAGCAATCCCGATATACCCTTCACATTCAATCGAGCAAATTTCAGCACACGCTCGAACTTGTCTTGGGTTGCGGTCAGCTCTTCGTCTTCCGGCATTTTAGTGGGCACATGGGTAATCAGCAATGCAAACACCGAAGCGGCAATGTCCATGTACCCCAAAATCAGGAGGTAAAGTTGCTTCTTCTGATCCTCGGAGTAGCCCTTGGTGCGAATTGCCTTTACCAGCGTATCGAGCTGGGTTGTTTCGTCGGTATATAAGTCGCGGAGAGTGCTACGGGCGCTTGCGTACTCTGCCTGCTCTTCTTCACTGGCTGAGTGTAGGGCAAACGGAAACGTCTCCGCAAAGGCAGTAGCCTTCAGAAAGGTCTTTTCAGCGCCGTAAACAGCAGTTAGATGCTTTTGCAGGCTAGTCCAGAGGCCAGTGCGGGCTTTTTCAAAAGCGGCGGTATTCTGGTCGGTCACGATGAAGCAGTATTGAGGTGGACGACAAAGGTACAAGGCCCAGGGGTAGCGGCTAAAACCTTCTCGTTGCTAGTATTGTGGCTCTTTTCAGCTTCTCAAACGCAGCTAATTAGTGCCTAACCAGCCGGAGATAACCTAGTATACGTTTTTCCTTTTCTGAAGCTTACTGATATCCGTTCCTATACTTAAACAACGCTTACATTATAAGCTGTTCTCCCTACGTCCGTGATTGTCTACTACCCCACTGTGCGCTTGGTTCTAGGCTGGCACCAGCGCTAAGTGCACGATAGGGCATCATGTTATTCGCGCTATCGTATCTCATTAGGGGGTAGAAGAATTATCTCCTTGTGTATAAGTATTCGTTAGGGTTAGCAAACTGGAACATAGTCAACCACTCAGATATTGGTACAGGCGTCTCCTCAGTTACACTGTCGTACACTATCCAACAATTTGCTTGTTCTGATAGGCTTTGTAACTTCTCAATAGTATGTTCATTAATATGTCCTTGACCATATTTTGCTGGACCGCGAAGCATAATATGCCACAAAGCATACTCAAGACCATTTATCCAGCTTGCACACCATGTTTCCTCTGAAACGTTACTCATAAAATCGTGTAGCGCTTTCTGCCGCTCATTAAGGTTTCTATACATAGCCAGGCTATTTAGATTCATCACACCTGAATTACACCCACGTTGTACGCCTTTTCAATCGGTGTGTGGTTGGCCATGGAAATACCCTGTGAAATCACTTTGCGGGTTTCGATTGGGTCGATGATGGCATCTACCCAGAGGCGGGCGGCGGCGTAGTAGGGCGAGAGTTGCTCGTCGTAACGGGCTTTGATCTTATCGAACATCTCCTTCTTGGCTTCCTCGGTTAGCTTCTCACCTTTGGCCTCGGCGGCGGCTACTTGAATTTGCAAGAGCGTATTGGCGGCGGCGGCGCCGCTCATTACGGCCAGTTGAGCGGTAGGCCAGGCCACAATCAGGCGCGGGTCATAGGCCTTGCCACACATGGCATAGTTGCCGGCTCCATAGCTGTTGCCGATAATCACCGAAAACTTAGGTACCACGGAGTTGCTCATGGCATTCACCATCTTGGCGCCGTCTTTAATGATGCCGCCGTGCTCACTCTGCGAGCCTACCATAAAGCCCGACACATCGTGCAGGAACATCAGCGGAATGCGCTTCTGGTTGCAGTTCATGATGAAGCGTGCGGCTTTGTCGGCCGAGTCAGAGTAGATAACGCCGCCCATCTGCATGGCGCCTTTCTTGGTCTTCACAATTTTGCGCTGGTTGGCCACAATGCCCACGGCCCAGCCATCAATGCGCGCCAGGCCGCAAATGAGCGTTTGGCCGTAGAGGTCTTTGTAAGGCTCGAACTCGGAGTTATCAACCAAGCGGTTGATGATGTCCATCATATCGTAGGGCTTCACCCGGTCGGAGGGCAGCAAGCCATAGATTTCTTGGGGGTTTTGTTTGGGTGGCGCGGCTGCCTTGCGCGAGAAACCGGCCGTAGCCTGCCCCCCTAGCTTATCGAATATGTTACGAATGTGGTCGAGGCACTCCTCATCGGACTGGAACTTGTAGTCTGTCACGCCTGAAATCTCGGAGTGGGTAGTGGCCCCACCCAGGGTTTCGTTGTCGATACTCTCACCAATGGCAGACTTTACCAGGTAGGAGCCAGCCAGAAACACGGAGCCGGTGCCATCCACAATCATAGCCTCGTCGCTCATAATGGGTAGGTAGGCGCCACCAGCCACGCAAGGCCCCATAATGGCGGCTAGCTGCACAATGCCCAAGCTGCTCATTACAGCGTTGTTGCGGAAGATGCGGCCGAAGTGCTCCTTGTCCGGGAAGATTTCATCCTGCATTGGCAGGTACACGCCCGCCGAATCCACGAGGTAAATAATAGGCAGTTTATTCTCAATGCTGATTTCCTGGGCCCGCAGGTTTTTCTTGGCCGTAATCGGAAACCAAGCCCCGGCCTTCACAGTGGCGTCGTTAGCAACTATCACGCACTGGCGTTCCTGCACGTAGCCAATGACTACTACCACCCCGCCGGAGGGGCAGCCGCCTTCCGTCTCGTACATTCCTTCGCCCGCAAAGGCTCCTATTTCAATCGTCTCCGAATCCTGATCGAGGAGGTAGGCTATTCGCTCCCGGGCCGTGAGCTTGCCTTTGGCTTTGTGTGCTGCAATCCGCTTCTCCCCGCCCCCAAGGGCAACTTTTTTGAGGCGCTGTTGAAGCTGAAAATTGAGCTGCTTGAGTTGATCTTCGTTTTTGTTGAACTCGAGGTCCATGCGGATGGGTGGGATGGGAAGAGGTGAAATCTCAAGCTAGCAAACAACAAGAGGCCACCACACGCTACTACTGGGCTGGTCCTACCTTGTTCACTGAGCTTAGAGCTACACCACGGGTGGGTGGGAAAGCAAAAAATCCGCCCCAAAGGAGCGGATTTCAAAGGTACAGGATGTATTGAGAAGCTTGCGCAGCACTCAGGGAGTAACCACCGCGCTGGTAGCAGGAGTAGTTACCGTTTTGGTTTCTTTTTCTACTTCGCCGTTAGGCTTGGTAGTCGTTTCGGTTTTCTTCTTCTCTTTGCCACCTCCGCCAAACACGGAGAAGTGTACATAGCGTTTGGGGTTCGATTGGAAGTCGGTTAGCAAGGAGTTGGTGCTGGCAGCCGTAGCGTTGAGGTTATTGTACAGCAGCGTATCATTGATAAGCTTACCTAGCGAGCCTTTCTGATCAGTCAAGGAGCGGTTGAGCGTTGTCATCGTGCTCTGCGCTTCCGTCATGGTGGCGTTAAGCTTGCGCATAGCTGGTCCTACCGGAGCACCCTTCAACGAGTCGCTAAGCACCGAGAAGTTGGCAGCAATGCGGTCAAATTTGGCGCTGGTCTTGTTCAAATCCGCCGTCAGGCGCGCCATGTTGGTCGTGATCTGGTTGATGTTGCGCTGGTTCATCAGCAGCAGGTTTTTCAAGGCCTCAGTGCTACCCTGAGCGTTGAGCAGAGTAGCTTGCAGGCTCACCCGAGCATCTTTGTTGAGAAACCCGTTTACCTTAATCAAGGTCGAGTCGACGGTACCTAGTACGGGCAAGGCCTTAGCCTGGAAAGCATCCGTGATGCTGGCTACCGTATAGGAACGCAGTTCTTCCCCGCCATCGAACACCTTGGTGTTCTTGCCCAAAAAGAGCGTAATGGTTTTAGAGCCTAGCAGCGACCCACTAAGGCTAGCCACAGTAGAGTCGCCCACAGTTACGCCCTTTTGCAGTTCGAGCGACACGCGCACCCGATTGGCTTCCTCCGGTAGCAGAACCATTTCCTTTACCTGGCCTACCTTAATACCATTCAGAATAACCGGGTTGCCAACAGCAAGACCATCTACGTTGTCATACTTGGCAGTGTATGTACGATCAGAAGAAAGCAAGTTACTCCCCTTCAGAAAGTTAAACCCAACCACAAGCAAGGCAATAGCGACGATGCCCAATAGGGCTACTTTTATTTCTTTCGACACGGGGTCAGGAGTTGGATGAGAAAAATAGGATTTGGAAGCTGGCCTGCTGGGCCCGCCGGGTGGTTATTCACCATTCATAGCTTCCAACTCATTTTTGTAGTCGCGAAATGCCCGGTAGATACCCGCTGCTATATACGTTTGTCCGGCTTTATCGTTGAGATACTGTTCTTCACCTCGATTCGTCAGAAAGCCTGACTCAATCAGAACCGAAGGCATAGTAGATTTCCAGAGGACCAGAAAACCCGCTTGCTTTACACCGCGGGAAGGGCGACCCACAGTAGTACGAAACTGGTGATCTACTTTCTGGGCAAACCGAATGCTATTGACGATGTGTGCGCTCTGATAGAGAGAAAATAGAATATGGCTTTGGGGCGAGATAGGATCAAATCCATTGTAGCGTTCCTTGTAATTGTCCTCTTGCAGAATAACGGCGTTTTCGCGCTTGGCTACCCCCAGGTTTGCGTCGGTTTTGTGGGGCCCCATAGTCCATACCTCAGTGCCATTGGCGGCGGGGCTACTTGCATTACAATGCACCGAGATGAACAGGTCGGCATTGTTCTTATTGGCAATACCTGCTCGGTCGGCCAGTTCCACAAACACATCTGTTTTGCGGGTGTACACCACCTTCACATCGGGCATGGTTTCCTCGATATGATGGCCTAAGGCTAAAATAATTTTCAAGGCTACATCAGCCTCCCGTGCTTTCACGCCCGCACAGCCCCGGTCCTTGCCACCGTGACCTGCATCTAGCACCACTGTGCGGAGCTTATACACCGCAGTAGCTGGCACACGAGCACCGGGTGCCAGGGCCCGCAAGGGGCCGGCAAAAAACAACAGGCTCGCTACGCAGAGGATGACAATATTCCGCACGGAGTTCGTTAGTTGGGGCAGCGACCCGCTACCTTTGCAAATGCCACAAAATAAACGATAAAAACCACGTGGCCCTACCCGCCCCTGTGTTTCCCGCTATTTTCGTACTGCCGCCGCGGTGGTTCCGACTCCTTTTCTTCTTAGCGCCGGTGCTGTTGAGCTTGGTAGCCGTTCAACCTGGCTTTGCTCAGCGCCGCCCTGGCACTACCGTATCGCCGGATGTGCGGCCGGCACCTCCGATTATCAATGCCCCGCAGCCGACTGCACCCGTGCGTTCCGATTCCGTTGGCTTAGTGACAGGAGCGGGTGATTCGTTGCGGGTAGCAGCGGCCACCGGCAAAGGAGCGGTAGCAACTACTGTGAAGTATAAGGCGCAGGACTCCATTCGATTTGAAGTGCAGAATAAGAAGGCTATCCTGTACGATAAAGCCGATGTGAACTACGGTGAGATGAACATTAAAGCGGCGCTGATTACGGTAGACTACAGCCGTAACTTAGTTACGGCCGAGGGGAAGAAGGACTCCACGGGCCGCGCCCAAGATCGGCCTTTGTTCAAGCAAGGCGCCGAAACCTACCAGGCTGGCCGCATCGACTACAACATTGAAACCAAGCGTGGCCGCATTACAGATGTAGTTACGCAGCAAGGGGAAGGGTACATTCACGCCGAAACTATTAAGAAGAACGACCTGAATGAGTTGTTCGGTGTACGCGGACGCTATACCACGTGTAACCTCGAAAACCCGCACTTCTATATCAATGCGTCGAGGATGAAGGTTATTCCGGGTCAGAAAGTCATAACTGGCCCTTTCAACCTTGTCATTGGAGACATCCCCACTCCGTTGGGCTTCTTATTTGGGTATTTCCCCACGCCCAAAAGCACCAAGCGGGCGTCGGGATTGATTATGCCCACCTTCGGTCAGTCCGCAGACCGTGGCTTCTTCCTGCGCAACATGGGCTACTACTGGGCCGCCAATGAGCACATTGGGGTGCGCCTTACCGGCGACCTTTACTCGGGCAACGCGGAGCGGTTTGGGGGCTGGCGTGGTACGGCCGAGGTGCAGTACATCACCCGCTACCGCTATAGTGGCCTGTTCTCGTTCAACTACAGTTCTCAGCCCACTGCCCAGCTATTATCTAGCACTGCTGTGGAAGCTAGCAATGGCTACGCGCAGCCACGCTCGGCGCGCAACTTTGCCGTTGCTTGGTCGCACACCCCGGTAGCCCGGCCAGGTGGAGGTCGTTTTTCGGCCAACGTAAACATTAGCAGCAACAACTACTACCGCCAAAACACCTACAACGCTAGTAGGGCACTGACGCCGGCATTTTCCTCTACTATCAGCTATTCTAAGCAACTGCGCAATGCCCCCATTAACTATGCGGTGCAGTTGGCTCAAACACAGAACACCCAGACGGGTACTATGGACTTTACCTTGCCTGACCTAACGCTTGGGGTAGCGCGGCAATATTTATATGAGTTGGCAGGCTTGGAAGCACGCGGCCGTTTTTATGAGCAACTAGCAGTTTCATACGATCTTACCTTTCAAAACCGACTATCAAATAATATTCCTGCTAGTGCTATTAATGGTGGGGCCATTCCTCTTATTGGCGGCTCCTCTGAAGCGTCAATCATGCCGATTGGTTTTTCCAATATCAGCAAGCTATTGCGCAACTCCCAGACTGGCATGCAGCACCGGTTCGGCATTTCTCTGGGTAGCTACACGTTATTCAAGCACATCAACATCACTCCTGGTGTAAACTATGGCCAGACGTGGTACTTCAAAAGCCTGGAGTATGAGTACGTGCCTACGGCCCAGGCCGTGCGAGCAGACACCACCACCGGGTTGCGAGTACTACAAACACTGTCAACCAACTTAAACCTCGGTACTACCTTCTATGGTACGGTGGTACGTTCGGGCACGCATAAGATTCAGGCGCTACGGCATAAAGTGACCCCTAACATTAGCCTACAGTACACTCCTGACCTAACCAATACCAACCGAGCCTTTCAAACTATAAACCTGACAGGAGGCACTAGCTTAGTTGATCCTCTTACCGGCCGCACTTACGCCACCGATCCACTTTTGCCTCGCTATAACGGCTTTCTTTATGGAGTACCTACTTCTACACAGGCTGCCCTGATCGGCTTTTCACTACAGAACTCAGTGGAAATGAAGGTGCGCAATTCAGAGGATACTACAGGCATTACTCCCTTCCGCAAAGTAAGTTTGATTGATGGGTTAGAGCTAAATACTAGCTATAACATCCTAGCCGATTCGTTTAACCTTTCTGATATGGTATTGAGCTTCCGCACGCAGGTAGCAAAGAAGCTCAATATTACCATTACCAGCACCTTTGACTTCTACCAGCAGGATTCTAGCCGCAGACCTATTAACAAGTTCTTGTGGCAGCAGGAGAAGTGGCGTATTGCCCGCCTGGCTTCGGCTAGCTTCACAACTAGCTACCAGTTCAACCCGGCCAGCGGCAATAAGAAATCAGCTATTCCGCGTGATGTAGCTCCGGTCAATGATCCAACATTGGGTTCCCCAAACCGCATCGACCCCTACGAGGATTATGTGAACTTTGAAATTCCGTGGGAACTAAGTACAAACTTCACTGCTACCTACGCCAACCA
This sequence comes from Hymenobacter mucosus, assembly GCF_900188255.1. Taxonomy (GTDB): domain Bacteria; phylum Bacteroidota; class Bacteroidia; order Cytophagales; family Hymenobacteraceae; genus Hymenobacter; species Hymenobacter mucosus. The sequence continues at coordinate 296,290 of NZ_FZNS01000002.1, forward strand.
GGGGCCTCTTATTGCGCGGGCAGGTCGGCCGCGTTCCTCGCCCTACACTTCAGCGAGCTTAAACCTCAATGGATCGGTAAAGCTCACTGAAACGCTGCGGTTTGGCTTTAGTACCAACTACGATTTTATCAACCGAAATCCAGCCTTTACATCCCTGGACGTTTTCAAAGACCTGCACTGCTGGCAGATTAACGGCAACTGGCGGCCATTTGGCAATTACCGAGGCTACTTTGTTACCATTGCCGCTAAATCAACGCTCCTGCAGAGCTTGAAGCTGAGCCGCAACAAAACTTTCCTCAACAACTAGTTACTCTGGTAGTATACACCTTAGGAAACTAGTCTGCGAAAGAAAGCGGCACCGCTTTTTCCTGAAAATTCCGCAGCTTTGGCCCAGCATTGCCCCCATATGGGTAGCTAGCTGCTTCCCTTTTCCTCTGATCCTACGTATTCTGCCCATGTCTCAGCACAAAGAAGTCAAACTCGTAACCACGCACCAATTGCTGGCTATGAAACAACGCGGCGAGAAAATATCCATGCTTACCGCCTACGACTTCTCCATGGCCCAGATTTTAGATGGCGCCGGCATTGATGTACTCTTGGTTGGTGATTCGGCATCCAACGTCATGGCCGGCCATGAAACTACCCTTCCTATCACGCTCGACCAAATGATCTACCACGCTCAGAGTGTGGTACGCGCCGTAAAGCGTGCGTTTGTGGTAGTTGATCTGCCCTTTGGTTCTTACCAGGGCAACTCTTCCGAGGCCCTACGCTCAGCTATTCGCATTATGAAGGAGTCGGGCGGACATGGCATCAAGCTGGAAGGTGGAGCTGAGATTAAGGACAGCATCACCCGTATCCTGACAGCTGGGATTCCCGTGATGGGCCATTTGGGCCTCACCCCCCAAAGCATTTACAAGTTCGGTACCTATTCCGTACGTGCCAAGGAGGAAGCGGAAGCGCAGAAGCTGATTGAAGATGCTCTTCTTCTAGAAGAAATCGGGTGCTTTGCCGTAGTGCTGGAAAAAATTCCTTCTAGCCTAGCCAAACAAGTAGCTGAGAAACTCACCATTCCCGTTATTGGCATCGGAGCAGGCCCGGAGGTAGATGGACAGGTGCTCGTGGTGCACGATATGCTCGGTATCACGAAGGAATTCAAGCCTCGTTTCTTACGCCGCTACGCGGACCTAGGAAACGTGATGCACGACGCCGTGCAGCGTTATATCCAGGATGTGAAGTCTCGCGACTTTCCTTCCAATGATGAAGCGTATTAGTACAGCTGGAATACCGATAGTTATTTGATTGCGCCGGATGGTTTAGCCCGTTGTCCCTGGCCAATTCGTAGTTCTTGCCTTTTGCCTCTTAAGTAGTCATCAGTGAATCGTCCCAATCTGTGGTCGGAACGGAAAGAAATCCTGTTCGAAGACAATCACCTGCTCGTTATTAACAAACCCGCTGGCTTACTCGTGCAGGGCGATGCTACGGGTGATGAGCCCCTATCGGCCAAGGCAGAAGAGTATCTACGCTTCAAGTACAAAAAGCCCGGTGCAGCCTTCGTAGGTGTTGCACATCGCATTGACCGGCCCGTGAGTGGTATTGTGATCCTGGCGAAAACCAGCAAAGCTCTGAGCAGGCTGAATGAAATGTTTCGCGACAACAAGATTCACAAAACCTATTGGGCCCTCACCGGGAAGTGTCCTGAGCCTACCAGCGGCCACCTTACCCACTGGCTGGTAAAAGACCCCATCCGGAATACCACTAAGGCGTATACCGAGCGCCACGGCCAAGGCCTGAAGTCCGACTTGGACTATACAGTGTTGGGGCAAGCCGGCAATCGATGGCTGCTACAAGTAAATCCTATCACGGGCCGCCCCCACCAAATTAGAGTGCAGTTGAGTACCGGTCTTGGAACTCCTATAGTGGGCGATGTGAAGTATGGATTCTTGGCTCCGCTACCAGATGTAAGCATTGCACTGCATGCTCGTCAGTTAGAATTGCAGCACCCCGTTACGAAGGAGGAGATGGTGTTTATAGCTCCAGTGCCTGATATCGCGCACTGGGAGGCTGCGCAAGCCTACTATTCTAAGTAGGGTCTATAGCACAAGCCGCTTTCATCTTAGTGAGCTTGTCTTGATGCCGGAACAGCTACTATATCCTGATTAGGCTAACAACATTTTGGCCTTTTAATCAGGTAAATTGCACTCCGTATGGGAGTGGCTGTAATTTTGTAAAACGGCAACTGAACTTATGCAGCTCTTTCGTGCTTTAGCGCGAGAAGACCTGAGCCGTTTCTGACTCTGGTTTAACCTTTTTGGCCCATGGCGATACTCTTTTTCTTCGTAGCGCACTACTACCTGTCGCTCTTCACGCAGACGTTCTATCTGCACCGGTACGCAGCTCACAAGATGTTCACGATGAACAAATTCTGGGAGAAGTTCTTCTTCCTGTTCACCTACATCTGCCAGGGCTCGTCGTTCCTTTCGCCACGGGCTTACGCATTGCTCCACCGTATGCACCACGCCTACTCCGATACGGAGATGGACCCCCACTCACCCCACTTCTCTTCGAATGCCTTTTCGATGATGTGGAAAACGAAGAACATCTATAACGATGTACTGAACCGTAACTACGCCGCGGCAGAGCGTTTTGAAGGCGATTACCCCGAGTGGAACGCAATTGAAAACTTTGGCGATAAGTGGTACTCACGCATTGGTTGGGGTGCACTCTATGTTCTGTTCTATGTGGAGTTTGCTACGGCTTGGTGGCAGTTTCTATTGCTGCCCATTCACTTCCTGATGGGCCCTATTCATGGCGCTATTGTGAACTGGAGCGGCCACAAATACGGCTATCAGAACTTTGACAATCACGACAAGTCCAAGAATACGCTGGCCTTGGATTTTCTGGCCTTTGGCGAATTGTTCCAGAACAACCACCACAAGCTACCTATGCGCGTTAACTTTGGTGTGAAGTGGTGGGAGTTTGACCCTACTTATATGTTTATCTGGGGTCTTGATAAAGCTCGGATTATCAAAATCAAGCGTAAAGTGCCCGTGCCAGCCCAGATGGCGGCATAGCTTAGCTGCGGCAATACCACGAGAAAGGCTGCTCCAGGCATGGGGCAGCCTTTTCTTGTTACATCCAGTTGGCCCAGAAGCTTACCTGTATTAGCTGACATGCACTGCTATTACTATAGAATACCCTAGTAGCTTCTACTTCTTCTTAGCTAGAAGCTACTAGGGTATTCTGAGGATTGAAGGCCAGCGTCGATGGTCATGAAACAGAGCTTACGCATTTTGTAATGGCCTTGTGGTGATATACACAATGACAAGTATTTTTCCTTACCTTTGCACCTCATTTTCAACCAGACGCACGAGATGCGTCGCTTAACCAAACCGGTTTATGGCAGTTAAAATCCGCCTCGCCCGTCGCGGCCGCAAAAAGGCCGCTCAGTTCGACATCGTTGTTGCTGACTCCCGCTCACCCCGCGACGGCCGCTTCATCGAGAAAATCGGTACCTACAATCCTCAAACCAACCCTGCTACCATCAACTTTGATGGCGACAAGGCATTTGAGTGGATCATGAAAGGTGCCCAGCCCACCGATACGGTGCGCGCTATGCTTTCCTACCGTGGTGTGCTGTACCGCAAGCACCTGCAACTTGGCGTGATCAAAGGCGCTATTTCGCAGGACGTTGCTGACGAGCGCTTCACCGCTTGGAAAGAGCAGAAAGATGCGAAGATTGAGGGCAAGCGCGCAAACATTGGCACCGCCAAAGACGAGGCTCGTAAGTCGCAGCTAGCTGCTGAAACGAAAGTAAAAGAGGCTCGTGCTGAAGCACTGCGTCAGAAGCAAGCTGCAGCGTTGGCTGCTGCTGCTCCCGCCGCTGCTGAAGGCGAAGCAACCGAAGCTACGGCTGAAACCACGGAAGAAGCCGGCGCTTAATTTTAGGTAATACGGCAGAAGGTGATGAGGTAACGAAGGAGCCCGCTGGCGCAACTTGCTGGTTTCCCTGTTCCACCTCATCACCTTCGCACGTTCCTTCCTCTCCTTTTTCCTATGACGCTCGACGATTGCTACCAAATGGGCTCCCTCGGGAAGCCCCACGGCCTCAAAGGCTTCGTGGTGGCCTTCTTCGATGTAGACAACCTCGACGACTATCGCAAGCTCCCTTCGGTTCTATTGGAAATGCCCTCGGCTCCTGGCAAGCTAGTACCTTACGGGGTAGAAAAGCTACAGCCCCAAACCGATAACCGGGTACTTCTAAAGCTAAAGGGAATAGACCGCGTAGAAGATGCCGAGCCTTTGCGCAACGCAAAGTTATGGCGTGCTTTGGCGGACCTACCTACGCTGGAAGAAGACCAGTTCTACTTCCATGATGTAATTGGGTACACCGTAATTGATGAGCAGCTAGGACAGTTGGGTACCGTAGAAACGTTCTACGAGCTTCCCCAGCAGGATGTGTTAGCCATGAGCTACAAGGGCCAGGAAGTCTTGATTCCGGTAGTTGATGAGCTCATCTTACATGCGGATGATGCCCAGCGGCAGTTGCACGTACGCTTGCCCGAAGGATTGCTGGACGTGTACCTGACGCCTGCTTCACGAGACCGGGATGAACCTGACGAGTTCGACGAGCCGTCTTAGTTATAAGTCATCCTGCCGTCATGCGTATCGACATTGTCACGTGCCAGCCTGATTTGCTAGGTAGTCCTTTTGCCCACTCCATTGTAAAGCGTGCGCAAGACAAGGGACTAGCTGAGATTCACTTGCACGATCTGCGCCGTTACGCCATCAACAAGCACGGCCAGATTGATGACTATGTCTTTGGTGGTGGCGCGGGAATGGTATTGCGAGTAGAGCCTATAGCAGCTTGTTTTGATGAGCTACTAGCTGAGCGAACATATGAGGCGGTTATTTACATGACTCCCGATGGTGAGACGCTCCGGCAACCACTTGTGAACCGGCTGTCGTTGGTAGGCAACCTGCTTATTCTATGTGGGCACTACAAAGGTGTCGATGAACGAATTCGCACGGCGTACATCACGCACGAAATCAGCGTTGGCGACTATGTATTGAGTGGCGGTGAACTAGGGGCGGCCATTTTGGTGGACGCCGTAGTGCGTTTGCTACCCGGCGTATTAGGAAACGAGGAATCAGCCTTGAGCGACTCCTTTCAGGACAACCTTCTGGCCCCACCCGTGTATACTCGCCCAGCCGAGTGGCGGGGTCTGGAAGTACCGGAAATTTTGCTTTCGGGCAACACGCCCAAAATTGACGTCTGGCGTCACGACCAGGCGGTAGAACGGACCCGGCAACGGCGTCCGGACCTGTTAGGTGATTAAATGTGTAGCTTCTGGAGCTAGTTTATTTTGCAGGATAGCTGTTGTGCTACCCAAACAATACGCTTGTTTCACAGCTACATACACTATGTCACTTAGCTACTTGTAATCTTCAAATCAGAGCGCTATATTTGCGCCTCTTTACCAGAAACCCTTCGGGCGGCGCGGCCGTCCCTTACAGTTTTTTCCAGCCATGAGCGTACTACTCGATTTTATTCAGCAGGAATCCCAGGAGCGCCGCGCCAGCTTCCCAAAATTCGCCGCCGGTGATACCATCAACGTCCACGTGAAAATCCGCGAGGGCAATAAGGAGCGTATCCAGCAGTTCCAAGGCGTAGTAATTCAGCGCAAGAACACTAACTCGAACGGCGAGACGTTCACCGTACGTAAGATTTCTAACCAGATCGGTACCGAGCGTATCTTCCCTCTCCTGTCGCCTAACATCGACAAGATTGAAGTAATCCGTCGTGGTAAAGTACGTCGTGCTCGTCTGTTCTACCTGCGCGGTCTGTCGGGCAAAGCTGCTCGTATTAAGGAGCGTCGCTTAAACGTAGTTGAGAAAGTTACTGCATAAGCATAGCTGCTTATGCATACAACAAGACCCGGCTTTCAGAAGAAGCCGGGTCTTGTGTTTTCTGTGATATGCTGAGTAATACCCTCCTAAGCAGGCCCTAGCAAAAAACTGCTAGGGCCTGTTTGCTTGCATAATTATTTGCTCGCGGAGCTTTGTCCCAAATCTTGCTCAGGAGTATTCTCAGCTTGCGGATGGCGCACTTGCTTAGCAGCAGCGCTTAGAGCTTCGCCCAACTTGGTTACCCGCTCAGCCGTGTTAGGGTTTTCGGCAAATACCGCTGCTTTGGACGTATTGGTGCCCAAGCGACCTAGTAGCTGTCCAACGAGTTCGTTGTCAATAGAACCACCATTGAAGTGCGCTTTCAGAGCTTGCAGGTCCGTTACAATCTGGTGCAGCTCGGGGTTGCTAGCATCCTTTACGTCCTCAATCCAGCGCTGTAGGTGGTTGTCGAGGCCAGAGCGGGTAGATTCTTCTAGCAGGTCGCTAGTCAGGATTTTCACGGCACCATCGAGGTGGTTCTGGTGCTGAGTATCGTCTTTAGGCTGTTTGTGGAAAGACATAGGAAAGTCAAGTGTTGAGGTGAGAAACTGTGGTTGTGCAAACGGGCGGGTGTCCGCAAAGGTTATCCAACAAGTATCCGCTGCCAACATCTTACTTTCGTTGCCTATTCGCCCACCTCTACTTACTTTCTATGAAAACAGCTATTCTTACCGCATGGCTTGCGCTTATGTCTATCTCGGCTATGGCTCAAGCAGGGCTACCCGCTGGCAGGTGGCAGCAAGAGGTGAACTACTCTATTGACGTAACCCTTAACGACCAGCAGCATACCCTAACGGGGCAGGAGGAGCTTACGTACACAAACCGCTCTCCCGAAACCCTCCCCTATTTGTGGTTTCATCTCTGGCCTAATGCTTACCGCGACAATAGCACGGCCTTTGCGCGCCAGCAATTGCGGAATGGAAGCCGAGAGTTTCACTTTGCCACGGCAGAACAACGCGGGTTTATCGACAATCTCGATTTCAAGGTGAATGGCCAACCAGCCTACCTTGAATACGATGCCACAAGCCCTGACATGGCTAAGCTGGTGCTCCCCCAGCCTCTGACACCAGGTACCAGTATCACCATCACAACTCCTTTCCGAGTAAAGATTCCTGATTCCTTTTCTCGGTTTGGCCACGTAGACCAGAGCTACCAGATTACGCAGTGGTACCCCAAGCCCGCCGTGTTCGATCAGAAGGGCTGGCACCAGATGCCCTACTTAGACCAGGGGGAATTTTATTCTGAGTTTGGCTCCTTCGACGTCCGTATCACCTTACCTGCTAACTATACAGTCGGGGCTACGGGCGTACTGCAAAACCCAGATGAACAGCAGCGCCTCGACCAATTAGCAGCCGCCACTGCCCTGAAGAAAACCGACAAAGATTTTGGGGAGGACCTATCCTTTCCTGCTTCGGTGGCAGAAAGCAAAACCCTGCGCTACGTGCAAGACCGAGTGCATGACTTCGCCTGGTTTGCCGACAAGCGTTTTAACGTGCTTAAGAGTGGCATGACGCTACCCTCGGGCCGGCAAGTGACCTCCTGGGTCATGTTCACGAACAAAGAGGCTGAGAAGTGGATTAAAGGCTTGCAAGACGTCAATGACGCGTTGACATACTATTCTCAGTGGGTAGGCGAATACCCTTATGCTTCTGCTACTGCGGTAGATGGGGCATTGAGTGCTGGTAGCGGCATGGAATACCCCATGGTTACCGTGACTATGCCCTCCGCAATTGTGCACGAAGTAGGCCACAACTGGTTTTATGGCATTCTAGCCTCTAATGAGCGTGACTACCCCTGGATGGACGAGGGAGTCAACTCTTACATAGAGAACCGGATAGAGAAGCGCGACAATCCGAATGCGGGCCAGTTTGAGGGACTCACCAAATCACCACAGCTGGCGAGCCTCCTCGGTATAGATGGCTTGCCGCCTGCCGCACTAGAGCAAATTCCATATCAGGCCCTGGCTAGCCGTGGGCTTGATCAGCCAGTGAGTGGCCCTACCTCCGCGGAATACAGCAGCCTCAACTATAACTTTGTTGTGTATAGCAAAACTGCTTCATTGCTACGGTATCTGGCAGCTTATGTGGAGCAGGAGAAGTTTGATGAGGCCATGCACGCCTATTACCAGCGCTGGCAGTTTCGGCACCCTTACCCTGCCGACATGCAGGCAGTGTTTGAGGAAGTAACGGGCCAACCCCTGGGGTGGTTTTTTAAGCAAATGCTCACCGCCCAAACTCGCTACGCCGCAGCCGTGTCGGATCTGCTGGTGGAGGGGCAACTGGTGAAGGTGCTGATTCGCAATGACTCGCAGGCTCCCTTTGCCGTACCCGTTGCTACGCTTGATGCGCAAGGCAAGGTCCTTGAAACTCAATGGACTCCGGTGTTTGGGGCGAGCGAGGACGACGAAACCGATGAGGTGCAACTAAACTTTCGTCGTGAAGGTGTTGCTAGTGTCGTTATCGACCCAGCCTACCTGACGCCCCAGCTCAACCGCCGCGATGACCGCATGAGCATTGAAGGTGCTTTCCGTACCTGGGAACCCTTGCGGCTGCGCCCACTAGGGAGCGTGGAGCGCTGGGACCGGAATACGATTAGCTGGCTGCCCGTAATGGGTGCCAACACCTCCGACAAGTTTATGCTGGGTGCTGCTTTTTATAACAATGCCCTAGCGCCCAAGCGCCTCAACTTCTTGGCCATGCCCATGTATAGCTTCAACCAAAAAGAGGTGAACGGCATTGGCAAACTGAGTTTAAACGTACTACCCGGCGCCTTAGGCCGCCAACTGACAACTAGTGTGCTTGTTCAGCATTTTGAGCGGTATCGTAAGATTGAACCGAGCATAACTCTGCTGTTGCCCCACGCTGCCTTCACAGGTCCACAGCACCTTATCCGACTTGCAACTACCGATGTGCGCGACCAGGACCAGGACCGCACCAGCAACATTCAAACGCTGGAATACCAAGTGCAACATGGTAATGCCATGCAGCGTTGGGCAGCTCACGTAGAACTCAATCGCCTCACGCCAAATTCCTCCGACGACAACCCATCCAGCGAGGCGACTCTGCTGCGTGCTACGGCCACCTACGCGCGGTATTACTCACCCAAGAAGCAAGTACGCGTGCGGTTGTTTGGTGGGCGATTTTTGCAATCGGGGTATTCGGAGTTTTTCTTAGGACTAAGCGGCAGCCCCGACTACCGCCGTCAGACTGCCTTCCTTGACCGCCAGCAAATTTCGGATGCTTTCACGGCTCAAACGCACCAAACAGACGACCGAGACGGTGCTTTTAAGGGCTTCGTGCCCGCGCGTAGTCAGCGGTGGCTGAGCACTCTAAATTTGGAGGCTGACTTACCGGTAACCCGACTCGCCATTTTTGCGGACCTGGGCGCAACGAAGGAATTTACAACGCTGTACGCCAACCGGGGCACCCAACGGCTGTATTACGATGCGGGCTTAGTTGTACCGGTGGCCGGTAAATTTCTGCGCTTTTACCTCCCCGTGGTTGGTTCTCAGTACCAGGACGGCTTACCGACCAGTCGCAAAGATTTCACCGACCGGATTCGTTTCGTGCTGAATCTAGACCAACTCAACCCTTTTAAGCTTCTTGACGACCAGCTAGCTCAGTAGTTTCCTATGCGCGTTCCAGCATTGCTTACGTGTGGTGCGGCTATATTAAGCAGTCTTTCTGCCTGCCGCACCGACTACGCACACCTACCTACATTTTCTACTGATCGTAAGCTCCTGCAGGTAGTAGTGGTGGCCCCCGCTGGCACCAACCACGAGCAGCGCTACGACGCCGATAAGAAGGAATTTGTACCTATGCAGCTTGCTGGTGCTGATCACTTGTTGGAGTTTCTCCCGTTCCCGGGCAACTATGGGTTCATTCCTAGTACGCGACTACCCACCTCTACCACGCGTCCCGGTAACCCGCCGCTAGCCGCACTAGTGCTGGCGGAAAGCGAGCCCGCGGGCACTGTCATGGAAGTATTACCAGTTGCCTTACTCCTGTTAGATGTCAACGGCGAATTAGAGCAGGTAGTCGTGTCAGTGCCGGCTCGTCCGGCCCAGCAAATTTTACCCCACGCAACCGACTGGTCTTCCCTTCGGCGTCGCTACCCCGCCGTGCGCCAGTCCCTAAACTTATGGTTTCAGAACCGGAGCCGACCGGGCAGCACCCGCATAGTGGGGTGGAAGGATGAGCAAGCCGCCGCGCAACAAATCAAGAACTTAATGGATTAGGCAGAGTTGGCGGTTAACTAACTGTGGTATGGCCTTGAGGTGATGTTATACAGTTACGGAACATTCGCTTATCTCATGCACTTTGCTTTATGCTCACGCCAACTTCAGTACGTAACCTTACACTTCGCAAGTAGTGCGCAAACAAAGAGCCCTACCGATAATACCGGCAGGGCTCTTTGTTTACTGTATAGATTATAATAGATATAGATAAGTACTATTCGATTTTGTTCATCCGCTCCTTCACAGCTTCGAGAGCTACGCGCATGTTTACAATGTCGGCGCGGGCAGCTTCCTGCTCTTTCAGGTTCATATCAACCATGTTGTTGTACTGCAGCAATTCAGCGGCGTTTTTGGCCAGTTCTTGCTGAATTTCAGCCTTACGCGTCTTGTTCTTCTCGATGTCCTTCTTAATCATGTCAGCCTTTTGAATAACTGCCATGTGGTTGTTCTGCGACGACACCAGTGCTTTTTCAGCTTCAGCAACCTGGATAGCCAAGTCTTCGCGGTAGAGAGTCCGAGCAAAGTCTTTTAAGTAAGCCTCAGCCGCTTTCCACTGCACGGGAGTAGCTTCCTTACCCAAGTAAGCATTGCCCAAGTCAATCGACCACCATACAGTAGTACCCGTTGGTACGGCATCTACCTTGCTGATAACACGTACAGGGGTTTTGGCAATTGACTCGATAACGACACCATCCATCTGGTATACGCCCTTGTCAACTTTCACCTTGTTGCCGAATTGGGAATCAAGTTGCTTTTTCCAGGAATCTTCTACCCGCTTGCTATCTAGCTGCACGGAAACCCGCTGTCCTTTACGTGGAATGCCCTTCACGGCCATTTCCGTTTCGTCTACGGGCGACTTCTGCGCGTAGCTAGTCACCGACAGTACAAATACCAGCAGCAGAGAGAGGAGTACGCCTCGTTTCATAGGTATGGATTGAGTTGAAAAGAAATGAATTGCAGGATGTTATAAGGGTCCAACCAGTAGGATCCGACTCATCAAATTTAAATATACTCCAAGGATCTTGGCGTACCCCAGATTGTTTTTTTTGAAGAATCGCTACTTTTGTTTGATAATTCATATACCATATTATTTAACTGCCAAAAACATCTATTCAATGCATATATATTATTGTTATAATACAAGAGCCTTTTGCCTAGTTTTCCTGTATAAGGTTGAACAAAAGCACCTTCAACCAAGTTGTCTCCGCCTATGCAAGTCACCGTCTGTCGCAAAGAGCACTTCAACGCCGCGCATCGCCTCCACAACCCTGAGTGGAGCGATGAACAGAACCAGCGGGTGTTTGGCAAATGCAATAACCCTCACTATCACGGACATAACTACGAGCTCATCGTACGATTAACGGGTGAGATAGACCCCCGTACTGGCTACGTGTATGACATGAAGATTTTAAGTGACCTCATGAAGCGCGAGATTCTGGATACCTTTGACCATAGGAATCTGAACTTGGATACAGAGGAATTCCGGAACCTCAATCCAACGGCTGAAAACATTGCTGTTGTGATTTGGAACCGCTTGCGTCCCCATTTAGAGGAGCACCTAACATTGTCGGTCACGTTGTATGAGACCGAACGCAATTTTGTAGAATACCATGGCTAACTCCGAGCCCGCTGCTTCAGCTGCGGACAGTACTACTCCCGCTGCCGACGCCCATCTGGACAGTGCCTTGCGCACACCTCTTCGCCCTGATGCTTTTGCGCAGAGCGACGATGAGAAGATTACCGCTATTGCCGAACACTTCCGAGAAATCATGCAGATCCTGGGGCTGGACCTCACGGACGACAGTTTGAGTGGAACACCCCGACGCGTAGCTAAGATGTATGTGCAGGAATGGTTTCGGGGCCTAGACCCCGCACACCGCCCCGATGTGAAGCTATTCGACAACCGTTACCAGTATAACAACATACTAGTAGAGCGGGACATCACCCTGTTTTCGTGTTGTGAGCATCACTTTGTGCCTATCATTGGCAAAGCTCACGTGGCTTATTTGCCAGGGGAGCATGTGGTGGGCCTCAGCAAACTTAACCGTGTGGTACAGTACTACGCTCGGCGGCCCCAGGTACAAGAGCGCCTGACGCGCCAAATTGCCGAGGAGCTTAAGCTAGCTCTGCACACGGAGGATGTTGCTGTGCTTATTGAGGCCGACCATCTGTGCGTTATGAGCCGCGGTGTGAATGACACCAGCAGTGGCACGCTCACGGCTGAATACGGCGGTGCTTTCGGCCGAGACGAAGCATTGCGCCGGGAATTCCTGCGCCTGATTGGAAAATAACTAGTTTATATAGGATTTCAGTTGCAGGTTTCACGTTCCCTAGTAGCTTGCAAGCCTATACTGACACCCTAACATCGGCACCTGGAAATTCATTACTATCGAATGTCGCGCAAAGTCCTTATTACTGGTGGTACCGGCATGATTGGTACCCGCTTAGCGGAGATGCTTATTGACGGCGGCTATGAAGTAGCCTTGCTAAGCCGCCAACCCGGCAACTCACGATACCGTGGCTTCCGCTGGGACCCACTGGCGGGTACTATCGACGAGGCGGCGGTTCGCTACGCCGATTACATCATCAATCTGGCGGGTAGCAGCGTATCGGATGGAAAGTGGACTCAGGATAAGAAACGGGAGATTCTCTCAAGCCGGTTGGCGGGTACCAAACTAGTTGCCCGGGAGCTGGCGAAGGGCGGACACCACGTAGAGGCGTTTATTTCTGCCTCAGCCATTGGCATCTATGGCGACCAGGACGACCGAATTGTAAACGAGGAAACGCCACCGGCCGCCAACGATTTTCTGGCCCAAGTGTGCCAACAGTGGGAAGAAGCGGCACTCAGCGTGGAGCAGGAGGGCATTCGCACGGCCATTTTTCGGATTGGCTTGGTCTTGAGTCCCGATGGCGGAGCGCTGGTACCGCTGGCTCGTACGGTAAAGATGATGGCCGGTGCTCCGCTGGGCTCCGGCCGCCAGTACATGTCCTGGATTCATCTCGACGATCTATGCCGCCTGCTTATTGAGGCCCTAGAAGAGCCCCAATGGCAGGGAGTATTCAATGCCGTAGCACCCAACCCCGTTACGAACAAGGACTTTACCGAAACGCTGGCCAGCGTGCTGCACCGTCCACTGGTGCTTCCCAAGGTGCCTGAATTTGGTTTGAAGCTGGTGATGGGCGAAATGAGCGAGCTTGTACTAGCTAGCCAGCGCGTCAGTGCCGAGAAGATCCTGAAACACGGCTTTGTTTTTGAGTTTCCGCACCTAAAGCCTGCGTTAGAGTCTTTTTATAGTAGCGAGGAATAACCACTATCGGCTAGGTTTCCCCTGTTGCTAACCCGCCCTTGGATACCTCACTGTAAGATAAAATGCTGTACTAGAAAGGCCGCCTTCCTAACCAATTTAGGGGGCGGCCTTTGCTGTTCAGATAGGGATATGGTGCTTACCCGCCTAAACTATCAGGAATAGGCACGGTGCCGTTATTTAGGTTCTCCAACAGATTATCAACTACAATCGTATCCACGGCTTCCACGCGTCGGCGGCGGGGTTCAGACGGTGAAATGCAGTTGTACTTCTTCGTGATTTTAACGGTAGGCTGCGGAAATGGCCCCATGGTAATATCCAAATCCGGGTCTTGATACAGCTTCTCCATATACGTACCATAGATAGGTAGCGCTGTGCGGCCGCCCTCCCCTTGCTGGGAGTTAAGAAAGTGAATGCTGCGGTCCTCGCCGCCTACCCACACCCCAGTCACGAAGTCCTTGGAAACCCCCATGTACCAGCCATCGGAGTAGTTGCTGGTGGTGCCCGTCTTACCGCCTATCTGGTTGTTTTTCTTCCATAGTTCGTAGTCCCATAGTGCCTGGGACGTGCCACCGGGCTCCTCCATACCACCGCGTAGCATGTAGAGCATCAGCCAGGCCGTTTCGGCCGAAATCACGCGCTTCTGCTGCGGATCAAACTGCTTGATGACGTTGCCGTTGCGGTCCTCAATACGAGTAATCAGCATCGGTTCGGGCCGGAAGCCTTGATTGACGAAGGTGCTGTATGCATTCACCATCTCGTACACACTTACATCGCCCCCCGAGCCCAAACCGATACTGGGTACTGCCAGCAGTTTGCTCCGAATGCCCACCTTATTGGCATACTTAGCTACATTGTCCCACCCTACCTTCTCGGTGAGCTGGGCCGTGACAGAGTTAACGGAACGGGCCATGGCATGGCGCAACGTCATGTTGGTGCCCGTGTACTCCCGCGTTACGTTATCGGGCTTCCACTCCATCGGCTGCCCGTTCTCAACGTAGTTGATGGTTACGCGCTCATCCCGAATCCGGTCGCAGGGAGAGTAGCCATTGTCGAGGGCCGTAAGGTACACGAAGGGTTTGAAGGTGGAGCCCGCTTGGCGCTTGCCTTGCTTCACGTGGTCGTACTGGAAGAAGCGGTAGTTGAGGCCACCTACCCAGGCCTTGATTTGGCCAGTGAAAGGATCCATTGTCATCATACCGGCGTGCAGAAAGTGCTTGTAGTACGCCAGCGAATCGAGCGGTGACATAAGCAGTGTAGTGTCGCCGTCGCCTTTCCAAGTGAACACCTTTACAGGCTGTTTCCGATTCAAAGCCTCTTCCAGCAAGTCGGGGCGCCCCTCGTACTGCGCGGCTAGCGCCTTATACTGTTCGGTGCGCTTCATTTGCGTTTCAATGAAATCAGGAATTTCATTGCCCTTTTCATCAACCCACGGATTTTGGTCCCGGTTGCGCCAGAAGTTGTCAAAGGAACGCTGCAGGGTTTTCATTTTCTTCTGCACTGCCTCCTCGGCGTACTGCTGCATGCGCGAATCGATAGTCGTGTAAATGCGAAGGCCGTCGCGGTACATGTCGTAGCCATTTTGCCGGCACCACTCATTCACCCGCTGGCTCACGGCCCCACGGAAGTAGTTCTCTGGGCCATCGACGTGCTTTTCTACCTGGTATTGCAGCACAATGGGCTTGGCTTGCTCTGCGGCGGCCTGGGCGGCCGTGAGGACGCCGGCTTGCGCCATGCGCGTAATAACCAAGTCACGACGCTTGCGGGCCGCTAGTGGGTGAAACTTCGGGTTGTAGGCGGTAGGGTTATTTAGCATCCCCACCAAGGTGGCCGCTTGCTCAATAGTCAGGCTATCGGGCGAGGTGCTATAGAAGGTTTTGGCAGCTACTTTAATGCCATAGGCCTGGGAGCCATATTCTACCGTGTTGAAGTACAGACGCAGGATTTCGTCCTTGGTGTAGCGGCGCTCTAGCTCTACGGCCGTCAGCCACTCCTTGGTCTTGCTGATAATGGTGCCTACCAGGGGCAGATGGCCCAGCAGGCCAATGTTTTCCTTGCGGCGCGTTTTGTAGAGGTTCTTGGCTAGCTGCTGGGTGATGGTAGAACCTCCCCCCCCACTACCTCCGGTAGCAGCACCAGCCACAGCGCGGGCAATGGCCTTAGGATCAATGCCAGAATGGTCCTGATAGCGCACATCTTCCGTGGAAATAAGTGCTTTAATCAGCCAGGGCGACATCTTATTGAGCGGCACCGGCGAGCGGTTTTCGCGGAAGTAGCGCCCAATCAGGATTCCATCGGCCGTATACACCTCCGAGGGCTGCTCTACTTTCGGATTTTCCAGTTCCTCCAAGCTCGGCGACTTGCCAAACAGGAACAGGAAGTTCATACTTACCAGAATGGGGTAGAGCAGGAATACACCAACGCCTACGACGAACATTCCCCAGAATGTTCGCGAGAGGATGTTGGGCCAATTCCGTGCGGGGCGGGTGGAAAGGTCGGTCTTTGGAGAGTCGGGAGCGGACATTCAGGGCGCGTTGAGGCAAACAGGGCCCACCGGCCCAGCAACTGAGGCGCAAATATACCAGTTCGGCGCGGGCGGCAGATGAAAAGTCCCGCGTTTTAGCCAGTTAAGGCCCAAACTGAGGCAGCCCCCTGGGTAATGATAGCTACGCTATAGGCCCATAGTCTTGCAGTTTGGCTACGAATGAAGTGTACAGGTACTAGCAGAGCAGGTTTCCTCGCCACGGAGCCCAGGCCGAAATGTAGCTTAGACTAGCCCAAGAGATTATCGTTGCCGGGAGTAGGCTGTATGTTTGACTCGCGGCATTGCCCATTGGGCGGGTAAGTATTACCGATAATGTAAGATCATGCCAGCCACCAGCCTAAAAGTCCTGATGGCTTGGGACGTGTGCGGCCATAGCTCCTAGTGACTGAACACGCTCAACCTGCTTGCTGCTAGTGTCAGCATCTACCAAACCGCGGTGGTAGTATGGCCACAATTCGCCACGCAGTTGTCAGGATAGCGTTGGCCTGGTAGTGGCCCATAACTGCTCTGCATTCACCCAGCCGCTACCTAACAGCAGTAGGCCCAGCAGGCTGGCCACATGGAACGCTACGCAAGCCCAGAACACTAAATTTTGCTGCCAGCGAGGCGGATCGAGCAAGGAGCCCGGAGAGCTAGGCAGAGCCAGCGGCAACGTGCTCCAGCGCAGTACGCCCAAATTGGCAAGTGCCAGCACAACACCTAGTAGTAAGGGCTGAAACCAATAGCTCTGTAGGCGCTGCACTGCGGTGGCGTCGTCGTGGCCTAGGGCGTACCAGCTCGGAAACTGCTGCCACGTCCAGAGTAGCGCCAAGGCACCAATAAGTATTCCCAAGCTGCGTCCAACAGAGGGAAGATGGCTGGAAGAAGAAGATTGCATTAGGGGGCGGGAGTAGCGAAGGCAACGGGGGCAGCATTAGGCGTCCAGAGCAGCATCACGTGCAGGAGCGTCCAAAGCAATAAGCCAAGTAGTAAGGCAGTGCCTGGTAGCACGGCCCACCAATGGCGGCGGGTACGCTCGGGAGGCGTAGCGGCGAAGTCGCGCCAGGTAAGCAGAAACGCAAGGCTCGCTACGCAACCCACGCAGAACAAACCACCTGCTACCGTCAGCAGTAAGGGAAGGAAAGTCATGACTTTAAAACTTAGGAAGTGAAAAGAATATCACCAACTCGCTACCTCGGCTACTGGAAGTAGCGCGCTAAGCCACGCAAATGGGAGAAGCATACTGTTGCTCGCCCTTGCTAGAAACGTACCCGGGGGCTAAGCCGCGGGGAGTGAGCCGCAGTTGGTTGGCCAGTTAGTTGAGTATAGGCAGAGGCCTCGGCCCAGTTCCAGCTTTGCCACTGCCGATGAGTAGGGCCATATTCTACCAACCACTGAGCTACTCGCTCCTGCACCAGGCGGCGGGCTTCGGCGGGCTGCACGTGGTTTTCGTGGTAGCCATCGGGGCTAGTCACGGCAATGCTGTTCATGCCATCCAGAATGGCTTGGCGTGCGGCCAGCTCCGGCAAAACGCGCGGCGGCATGGTCAACAGAAAGTCGAGGTCTACTTGGCGGAAGCGGGGCTGCAGGTTGTACCGCACCATCCATACTTCCCAGTTGCCGGCGGCCAGCAGAAGCAGCACGACGTAGGAGGCCCAGCCATTGAGGCGCACTAGGGAGTAAGCCGAGCGACGCTGCCAGACCTTCAGAAGTATAGTGCCCAGCCCAAACAGCGTTAGGAGCAGGAAGCCATACACCCCAATACGCTTGTAGGCCAGCCCGGAATAGAGAATGTAGTAGTAGTTACGTAGCCCTACCGATATCACCAGCACCGCATTCTGCACTACCCACACGGTAGCGCCCCAGCGCAGGGCGGACAAACCACGACCGTAGAAATTGAGGTTACGGCGGAAAAACCATAGCATGATGCCCATGGCTACCAGAATGCTCAAAATGAGCACGTAGGTACCCTCATGCACAAATTGAGTTAGGTCTAAGCTAGGGCCGGGGGTAAATCCAAACCAGATCCAGCTAATATCAATGGCGTTTACGGCCAGCAGCAGTAGGTTCACTAGCCCAAACACAGCCAGTGCAGCCAGGTACTCCTTACGCAAATCCAGTGTGCGGAAGGTGCGCCGACTGAAATCGGGCTGGCGTACACCAAACGAAGCTACCCGATTGCGCTGCCGCCGTACAAATTCCCCGAACCGCGATTCACTATCCGCAAAGAAGTGGAAGGGCACTACTACCAACGCCCCAATAGTAACGGACAGCCCTACCAGGAAAAACAGCAGGTGAGGCACCGAAATACCAGATAGCAACCACGTCAGCCAGTCGCCCAACTGAGCTAGCACCTTGCTACTGAGTTGGCTGTACACTGGGTTAGCCATGCTGAACAATATATGGAATACAAACAAAACCACTAGCGGCAGTACCAGCAGGCGGGCATAAAACCGAACGCGCCCACCCCAAGGGCTGCTACTCGTGCGCGATATGTGAAGGATGTGCAATAGCCCTGATAGTACCGCGGGGACAACGCGCAGCAGATTTCCCAGCGCCGTAAGCAGGGCGTAGGCCACCAGTTTCAGGTGAGGTTGGTTGCGGTAGCCCAGCCAGATAGTAAGCGACGCCACGCAGGCCAGTTTGGCCGCTCCAGACGCGTACCACACCACCAAGCCAGCACTTAGCAGAGTACCCAACAAGGTAGCCCGGAAGGTAGTGGAGCGCCACTGCGGAGCGTGCGCAGGCAGCCCCACCAGCGTGCCAACGACCACGAATAGCGTGTAAAGCGCTACGTTCAGCCCTACATTCTGATTCCAGAATAGAACATCGAAACCGATAGCGCCCAACGACAGCAGCAACTTTTGTAGCGCCGTGAGAGGTAGCCGCAGGGGTATAACCCGCGCCGAGGAAGCGCCGGGCAAAACTGGGGTAGCAAGCGTAGACATATCGTTACTTATTTTTTGAAAAGAACTTTGTATTTCAAAGTTTAAGGACAAAAAAAATTACACGGCGCCGCGCAGCAATTTTTCCAGGGCCGTTAGGTGCTCCTGAAACGCCTTTTTTCCGTCGGTAGAGGCGGCGTAGGTTGTATTGGGCTTTTTCCCCACAAACTGCTTACTGACTTGCACATAGCCAGCCTTTTCCAGGGCCGACACGTGGCTGGCTAAGTTGCCATCGGTTAGGTCAAGTGCTTCTTTCAGCTCGTTGAAGCTTACCGACTCGTTTGCCATGAGCACAGCCATCACGCCCAACCGTACCCGATTGTCGAAAGCTTTGTTTAGCGTGTGGATGTTGTGTTTCACAAGTAGTAGCGCCAGCAGTACACCAGCGAATTATTGAACAGTGCTACGTAGAGAGGAACGCAAGGGCTACCCCTCCTGCCGCTCGTAGCGGTTGTACATCAGCAGGCCGTAGAGAATGTGCCCCAGACCAAACCCAAGTGCAAAGAACGCCAACCCAAAGCCAGGCAGCAACACTGCTGCTAATCCTAGTCCTATCTGCGTGAGTCCCAGCCACCGAATTTCATCGAGGGTGTATTTGCTGGCATTGAGTAGAGCGAGACCGTAGAACACCAGCAGGCCTGGTACTACCAAACTCACTGCTCCCCGCGTGAACAAGGCGAGGCAGAACAACCCTCCCGTTATCAACGGAATGGCCATGCTGATGGCAAGCCGCCGACCTAAGGCACTCCATACGGGCAGACCAGCCCGCCGAGCCCGGCGCACGGTAAAGAAAGTAGCCACGGCCAGTGCTGCTCCAATCATGAGGGCGGCCAGCAGTAGCAGGTAGGGGAGCACTAACCAGCGCTCCTCCTCCGTGCTTTGCAACAGACGTAAGAAGCCGGCGCTACCATACTCCCGACGCAGAAACCAATGCCCGGCCCCGGCCCCCGCCAAGGCGACTACCCCGGCCCCCACCCCGGAAAGGCCACTCAGAGAAATAAAGCGGGAAGACCGCTCCATGATGGCGCGAATCTCGGTGAGTTGAGCGAGTGGATCGGTAGCGGGCTTCATAACATTAAAAGCACTTTGTATTGCAAAGCACAGTGATTTAAAGTTTTTTTCCAAGCCTTGGACGCTAATTTTTTAATGAGTCGCCCTCATTTACCTCACTAGCCAAAGGATTTTACTTGTGGCGTTGCCCAGGGTGCCTCTCGTTATTTCCAGCCCGTGGGCTACTGGCGTCAGCCTACTAAAAGCAAGTAGATGGCTGTAACTGAGCCAGAACTGGCCCCCTTTCTCAGTTCGGGAAAATGTTGGTTCAAAATAGCTCGCCAATTCCCATAAAAGCACCGTTTCTAGCTAATCCAACGGGTTTTTACCCCCCGTATATGGGTCCATACTTCCAACTCTACTTTCCACCAATCAGTACTACTCCATGTTACAATCTTACTCCTCAATTCCTTCTACTTTAATTCGCACTATCCTTCTATGGGCCTTTAGCAATGTAGGCGGCACTCTATGGCTGCTCGTTGATTTCTCGCTCGACCGCCTCAACGACTACCCCATTGCTTTACTAGCGGGCCTGGTAGGGGCCATGGCATCGTTGGCTATCATTCCACTGGTAGTGCCGTTCTTTACCATTATGAGCCGCTGCTGCTCCGACTGGCCCCGCCGGACCCTGGCTCTGCTAGGCGTGGTTTTGTTTTTCTTGGTGGCGAACTACCTATTGCTACTGTTGCTTCCCATTGATTCCTTGACAAGCTTGCTCGAAATGTCGTTGCCGTACCTAGGTGCCGCGCTGCTCGCAGTGCTATGGTTGTATGGTCCCGCTCAGCGCAATGTGCCCGCGGTTAGCTAACCTGTGGCAGCCTTAGCCACCATTTCCGCGTATGGCGAGGTGTGAAACTCCGCCTCCACCTATTCGAGTTTGAAGACCTGCCCTGGTTTCCGCGTGTTATCCGGGCAGGCATGATGGATTATTTGCGCTTCATGATTTCAAGCTTGGGCATTTACCAGCCTATTGTGCCCTTGCTACGCAACGCCCTTGAGCAAACCAGCCAAGCTTCCATGCTTGAGCTCTGCGCCGGCGCGGGCGGAGGAACCGAGGGGGTTGTGCGCACCCTCCAAACTACTGGCTTGCCCGCAGCCCAAGTAACCCTTACTGATTTATACCCCCAGCCCGCAGCGTGGCAGCTCTTGGCTTCCCGCACTCCAGGCCTGTATTTCGCGGCAATGTCCGTAGATGCCACGGCGGTACCAGCCCATTTGGGCGGTTTCCGGACGGTATTCTCCGCATTCCACCATTTCGCACCGCCTACGGCCACAGCTTTGCTCACCGATGCCGTGCGGCAGCGGGCCGGTATTGGGGTATTTGAGGGCGCGGGCAAGCACTGGGCGGAAATTCTGTTGGCCCTGACGGTGCTGCCCGTGGCACAACTGCTTATTACGCCATTTATTCGGCCTTTTCGCCTTAGCCGGCTGGTGTTTACGTACGTGGTACCGCTTATTCCACTGTTTACCATCTGGGATGGGTGCGTCTCCATTCTGCGCATGTATGCGCCCGAGCAACTGCTAGCCTTAGCTCACCGCGCCGACCCACAGGACACATTTATTTGGCAAGCAGGCAAGGTGCGGCATTGGTGGGGCCCTGAGGTGACGTACCTGATTGGCCTTCCTCGCAACCTAGGCGCGTAAGCCTGGCTAGGCTCACTGCCTGCTGTAACCTACTTCCTAACATCTGGCCTTGCAGCGCTGAGCCACCACGCGGGCCGTATTTTAGTTTTAGCTTGCAGCTAATGCCGTGGAGCCGACTTGTTCTGCTGAGCAAGCCCCGCGGCGCACGCCGAAGCTTACGCCCCGTCCCTCATGCCTTTTGCTGCTTACCGCCGGGCCCTGCCCCTATTGCGCATTCCTTTTTCGGTGTACTTAATGCCGATTTTCTGGTTCGGCCTGAGCGCCCTGCGCCAGCCCTTCAGCCCAGCACGAGCCGCGGGCGTATTTATCGTGCTGCACCTATTAGCCTACCCTGCTTCCAATGGGTACAACAGCTACTACGACCGGGATGAGGGCAGCATTGGGGGCCTTAAGAGCCCGCCTAAAGTCTCGGCGGAGCTGCTACATCTGGTATGGTTATTCGACGCCTTGGCGGTGGGTGGCGCCCTACTACTCAACTGGTGGTTTGCACTCCTGGTAGCCATTTATCTACTTGTGTCGAAAGCCTACAGCTACGAGGGCATCCGACTCAAGAAGTACCCCTTGGCCAGCACGGTAGTTGTGGTAGTGTTTCAGGGCTTATACACGTTTTTGATGACGCAGATAGGCGTAGGAGCTTCCCCCGCCGAGATATATCACCCCCAAAACCTACTGTTGGCGCTGGTCAGCACCCTCTTTCTGTGCGGCTCCTACCCTCTCACACAAGTGTATCAGCATCAGGAAGATTCCCGTCGCGGCGACCAGACCTTGAGCCTCCGCCTGGGTATTCGGGGTACGTTTGTATTTGCGGGGCTGGGCCTACTGCTCGGAGCCACTACCTTAGCTGCCGCGTACTTCTGGCGACGGGAGCTCCCCAATTTACTGTTGTTCCTGCTGGCTACTGGGCCCGTTACGTTTCTGTTCCTGCGGTGGGCTCGGGCGGTGTGGCACGATGCCCGAGCCGCCGATTTCGACCACACCATGCGCATGAATCAGGTATCCTCGCTTTGCCTCAGCGTGGCATTTGTTCTTATGCTACTGCGCCATCTGCTTTAACCCCTAGTAAGCATACGGTAGAACCACGCATCTGCTGAAACAGGAACGCGCCCCTACCCTGTACCAGCAGCCCAACCTGTCATAGTAGGGTAGGTAGCTGAAGCTAAACCATTGGGGGCCACCTGCGCGTACACAGTAGCTTCTCACTTAATCCGGGATGTATGATGCGTCGTTCCCTTTTGTGGCTCCTGCCGCTAGCTGCTGCTTGCTCGTCCCCCGCCAACGAGCAAACCAACTCGGAAACTACCAACCCTACCGCCGACACCTCCCAAATACCTGCCGAGCCACTGGATACTACCCGGGCCGCGGCCGTGGACGCGCAATCGGACACGTTGAAGGTGGTTCGGAAACGCCACGTATTCTCTTCCCCCTCCGTACCCGACGTCTTTACGCTAGTGCTACGGGGCCCCAACTTGCTGAGCGCAGAAGCGGCCTTCACCATTACAACCGCTAGTGGTCAAGTGATTTTTCGGGAAATGCTGAGCGCCTCTGACTTGGAGGCAGCACTGGTGTATGAGATGAAAGGCCCAACTGCCACCCAGGCCGAGCGGGAAGCCTACGTACGCCGCCGCATGGACGAATTTTTCGCCGACAAGAATTTTCAACGTCCCGCCGTACCGGCTTCCGCTACCTACCAGCCGGGCTTGGCCGACCGGGCCGCCTGGGATGATCTGCGCCGCCGTCCCGATGCTACCGGCTTCCATTACCTGGTAGGTAAAGAAGACCGCCGGGTCATTGCGTGGTCAGTGCCCAGCAAACAAGTGGTACGAGTGCAGTAATGCATTCGTAATTTCTATAGAAAAGCCCTGCCGGCGTATAGTCAGCAGGGCTTTTCTATGCGTAGTAACTGCCTCTGTTTGGCACCAGGCCTGATACAGGACCTAACGCGATTCTTCTTCGGCCTGCATTAGTGCCTGCTCTAGCCCTGCCGCAAACACCTCGTACGGCTGATACCCACGTGCCAGAACATAGCCTTGCTGACCAACGCGTAAGATGCAGGTTGGGAATCCCTGGACGCCGATTTTAGCCACGGCCGCAAATTCCAGCTGAGTACCGCGGGCAGTTTCGGGTAGAGCCAGCTGGCGGCGAAAATTAACCATATCTACTCCGTAAGCAGCGGCTAAGGGCTCGTAGGTACCCATATCATTCAGGTCGGCGCCATCGTGGAAGTAGGCGCGCTGCACGTCATGGGCAAAACGGGCAGTGTGCTCCTGCCGGAGTTGTCGGAAAGCGTGAATGGCCCGGCATGGCGGCTCTGAGTTTTGCACGTAGGTACCGGCAGCTCCCAGCGCCCGAAAACCCGCGCCAAATGGCACTCCCGTTACGGTCTCTACCTGCTGCAAGCCAGCTTCCAGATCGGGCCAGTCTTCACCAATAGGCCCTACCTGATTGCCGGTAACCATACCGCCACATAGTACCGAAACCTCAATTCGACCGGCCCACTCCTGCTGTATTCGCTGGATAGTGGGGCTCATACTGTAGCACCAGCCACACAGAGGATCAGAAATGTAAAGAATTTCGGGGAGGTCGGGCTGGTGCTGCATAGTCCGCAAAGAACCAACAGTTTCCCCTTTCTGCAAGCCAAACCGCCTTTTATTACCATTTAGCTACTGCTCAGCTTCACTCAGCAACATAATTGGCGCGTTCAACGAGAAGTACAGCCCGACATCATATTTTTCATATGAGCATTTTAATACCTAACTTGAGAATCGATGATCCTATTTTGGGAATTAGCTCTAATACATTCCTTTAGCTTCATCTATTATCTAGTTGACTGCTTGCTATACAAAAACACTTTGGTTATGCCATTGCAAGCTCTCGACTAGCCGCGCACCACATATTCTAGCTCCAATCTAGTTCACAAGCTTCCGGTCATTACACCCTGCCGGGCACACTCACCATTTTCATGAAAGTAGTCCTACTCTCTCCCACACACCACAGAATCGCAGCTAAAATTTTATCAGCAGGTGCTTTATTGTTCCTAGGAACTGCTCTTCCTGGAATGGCTCAGTTTACGAGTATCCAAAATTTCGATGGCACAGGTAATTTATCGTACACAAACAGCACTATAGGTAATACAGGGTATCCTGGAACTATAAGATCAGGTAATGCATCAAGTATCAGTGGTAGCAATGCGCTTCCTAATCAAGGAGCTAATTACCCCAATAATTATACAAGCAGTTCAAGTGGATTTGTAGTATATAATCCTAATGGTACTGGTATTGCAAGGCCTATTTCTCAGTTGACTTTCTCTCCTGTATCCTTTTCTAGATCGGAGGGCAGCACAATTAGCTTTCGTTTAGCAGCTTATTCAGATGGTGCCAGCAGTGGTCTTGATGCCACCGGAAGAGTTATATTGAGCTTAGCAACTAATATTAATAGTAATTTCACTGATTACATTACAGTACAAGGCACTTCTTCACGTGGCTCTTACTGGGATTTTGGAGCTAATGGTGTAGTATCGTCCAATTATCCAGCAGTAAACAATGCAGTGACTCCATCAGGTAACCTTGGAAGCAGTGCTTATGGTGGGAATGGAACTGGCGCTAGCACTGTTAGACTAACCTTACCTACTGGCATAACTACAGCCACTCTTCGAATTACACTAGAGGCAAATGCTAAGTCTGCTTTAGTTATAGACGATGTAATTATCACTAGTGCTAGTCCGCTTCCTGTTAGCTTAACCAAGTTTGCAGCGGCTCGTCAGGGCAACAACGTATCAGTAAACTGGGCTACTGCTACTGAGCTAAACAACGCGTACTTTGAGATACAGCGTAGCAGCAATAGCAAAGTCTTCAAGACTATTGGCCGAGTTGATGGGAAAGGCACTACCAACACGGCAGCTACCTACACGTTTACGGACAATAACCCACTGAATAGTACGGCTTACTACCGCTTGCACCAGGTAGATACCGATGGCAAAGACACGTACTCCGCTGTGGCCGCAGTTGCGGGACTCAACCAACTAGAAACTGCCGTGTACCCCAACCCAAGCGCCGGCACCATTACCCTACCGGCCACCGACGAAACGGTGCAGTATCGCATCTATTCCGCTACGGGCCAAACAGTAGCAGCAGGCACTGCTGCTGGTGGTGCAACGGTAAACATCCAGAATGTACCCCCTGGCATGTATTTCCTGGAATTGACTACGGGTGGCAAACATTCTACCCAGCGCTTCGTGCGTCAGTAGTAACCCAAGCTGCCAACAAAAAGCCCCGCTCACGAGAAGTGAGCGGGGCTTTTTGTTGAGTTAAACTAGGGCCCTAGCCATTCATAGCCATCAGGAACTCCTCGTTGTCCTTGGTGCCTTTCATGCGGTCTTTCAAGAACTCCATAGCTTCGGAGGCAGTCATGTCCGACATGAACTTCCGCAGAACCCAAATTCGGTTCAGTTCATCCTTGCTCATGAGCAGGTCTTCGCGGCGGGTACCGGAAGCAGGTACGTCAATGGCGGGGAAGATGCGCTTGTTAGCCAGCTTGCGGTCCAACTGCAATTCCATGTTGCCGGTGCCTTTGAATTCCTCGAAGATAACCTCGTCCATTTTGGAGCCAGTTTCAATGAGGGCCGTAGCAATGATGGTGAGCGAACCACCATCTTCCACGTTGCGCGCCGCGCCAAAGAAGCGCTTGGGCTTGTGCAAAGCGTTGGCATCTACACCACCCGACAAGATCTTACCCGATGCAGGCTGTACCGTATTGTAAGCACGCGCCAAACGGGTAATAGAGTCAAGCAGGATTACCACATCGTGGCCGCATTCCACTAGGCGCTTGGCTTTCTCCATGGCGATAGTGGCAATTTTCACGTGGCGGTCGGCCGTTTCATCGAAGGTAGAGCTGAGTACCTCAGCTTTCACCGAGCGCGCCATGTCCGTTACTTCTTCCGGGCGTTCGTCGATGAGCAAGATCATCAGGTACACCTCGGGGTGGTTTTCACTGATGGAGTTGGCAATTTCCTGGAGCAGCACCGTCTTACCGGTTTTCGGCTGAGCCACAATTAGCCCCCGTTGCCCTTTACCAATTGGCGAGAACAAGTCCAGAATGCGCGTGCTATACTGCCCCGATTTGGTAGTGAGCTTAAGACGCTCCTCCGCAAAGAGTGGAGTCAGGTTGTTGAACGGAATACGGTCGCGAGCTTCTTCTACCGAACGTCCGTTGATGCTTTCCACCCCCACCAGCGCGAAATACTTTTCACCTTCGCGAGGCGGACGGATAGTGCATTTCACCGTATCGCCGGCTTTCAGGGCAAACTGCTTCACTTGTTGCGGCGACACGTAAATGTCGTCGGGAGAGGCGAGGTAGTTATAGAACGGACTGCGGAGGAAACCATAGCCCCCATCGGGCATCATTTCCAAGGTGCCGTCGCCGGGAATGACAATGTCGAACTCCGGCCGTGAAGCGGGGCGGGGCTGCTGCTGATCAACAACGGGGCGGGGCTCCGTACCATTCAGGCGGGCTTCTCCGTGCTGACCCTGGCGCTGCTCTAGGCGCTCGGCCTGGCGCTGCTGGCGTTGCAGTTCACGTGCTGCGTAGCGCTCCTCCCGGCGTTGCTCCCGTCCTTCACGCCCATCGGGGCGGACGCCGTCGCGCAGGGGACGCTGCACTACATCGCGGGGCTCGCGAGGCGCATCGTTGCGGAAGTCGCTGCGGGGCTGGTCATTGGCGGGGCGAGGCTCCCGGCCATTCTGCCCAAGCTCCGAGCGACCATCGCGGCCATCTCGTTGAAAACGTTGGTCGCGACCATCGCGCAAGGGCGCAGGTGCCGTGGGGTCAATTGGGCGCAGCTCGCGGGGTAGGCTTTGGGGAGCCAAGGCGGGCGCTGGAGCTACTGAGGCTTCTACTTCCGCAACCGGAGTCTCTGCCACGGGAGCTGAGTCTTCGGCGGGGGCTTCTAACACCGCCACTTCAGAAGCGGTAGCAACAGCGCCGTTAGTGGGGCGGCCGGCACGGTCGGTGCGCTGGCGACGCTCTGGGCGCTGGTATAATTTCACAGGGCGGTCGGGGCCATCGGCAGCCGCGGGAGCGGGTAGTGCTTCTACTGGCGCAGGGCTAACCTCTGGTGCAGCACTAGGCACCTCCGTGGAAGGCACTTCTACGGGAGCAGGAGCGGGTGCTTCGGCTACTGGTGCCTGTGGTGCTACTTCTGCAACGGGGGCGGCAGGGGCTTCTACCACCGGGGTTTCAGCTACCGGGGCTGCCTCGTCAGGTACGGCGGCGGCGGCAGGAGCAGCTTTCGGAGCACGGGCGGGGCGGGCACTGCGGGCCGGACGAGGGGCGGGAGTTGCGGCAGGCTCGGGGGTTACTTCAGCCGTGGCTACCTCCTCCACTACTGGGGCCGCACTAGCAGCCTTGCCCGTAGCGGGCTTTGTTTTCTTAGGAAGCTTATCGGCGGGCGTAATAGCCTGCTGATCAAGGATCTTATAGATGAGATCTTGCTTACTGAGTTTTTTGAAGTTACCAACGTTCAATTCTTCAGCAATTTCCTTCAAATCGGACAACAGGCGGTCCTTCAACTCTTCAATAGTGTACATAATAAGATGCGGGGCAAAAATCAGGCGGGGGTACTAAGCCGAACAACAGGCAGCACAGGCCATTCTGGGCACAAAAGGCACGGCCACAGCAGTGCGCAATCAACAGAAAGCGGAAGCAAAAAGGAGGGTGGTAGCGGAAGGCGCTGGAAAAATTGCGGGCCGCACGCATGTACAATTGTAGACTGCGGGCCCGGCATCAGCCGCCGGCTTGCTAGCGCAATGTTAAGGTAATACACGGGAACTGCCAAATCATATTCCAGATTTTACAGTCTGTGTTCATAACGCGGTTTTTGGTCATAAGGATTCACGTAAACAGCTTCTTACCCAAAGAAATTTTGCAGCCTGTAGCTGCGTAGCCGAGATAGTACCTGTGTATTAGTGCCAAACGGCCGCTGCCTATCATAAGCAAATCGGTGGCGTTTGCTGCATCTGCCAAATAAGAACTATACTTTTGTTGTATTCCAATTCGCGTTTTCTGCCGTTATGCTGCAAGTTTCTGTACTGAAAGAGCACACCGATGCGGTGCTGGCCGCCCTGGCCAAAAAGCATTATAAAACTGCGGAGGCCGATGTGCAGGCCGTACTGACGCTCGACCAGCGCCGCAAAGACCTGCAAACGGCTCACGATGCCAGCCAGGCGGAAGCCAATGAGCTAGCCCGCCAAATTGGCGGCTTGATGAAGTCTGGCGACAAAGCCGGTGCTGAGGTATTAAAAGCTCGCACTGCCGACCTGAAGCAGCAAACCAAATCACACGCCGAAGAGCTTACGCAGGTGGAGTTTGCCTTGCAGCAAACGCTCTACAAGCTTCCCAACCTACCCCATAGCAGCGTACCCGAAGGCCGCACCGCCCAAGACAATGAGGTAGTACGCGAAGGGGGCCAGAAGCCCGAGCTGCCAGCCGATGCCCTCCCCCACTGGGAGCTAATCAAGAAGTACGACATCATTGACTTCGAGCTAGGCAACAAAATCACGGGCGCCGGCTTTCCCGTGTATAAGAAGCAAGGCGCTCGTCTTCAGCGGGCTTTGATCAACTTCTTCTTGGACCAGGCCCGCGATGCGGGCTATGACGAAGTGCAGCCTCCGATTTTGGTGAATGAGGCCAGCGGCTACGGCACCGGGCAGCTACCCGATAAGGAGGGCCAGATGTACCACGATGCGCAGGACAACCTCTTCCTGATTCCGACCTCCGAAGTACCCATCACCAACCTATACCGCGACGAGATTATTGCCGCCGATCAACTGCCGATTCGTAATACGGGCTATACTCCCTGCTTCCGGCGGGAGGCAGGTAGCTGGGGTGCCGATGTGCGCGGCCTCAACCGCCTGCACCAGTTCGACAAGGTGGAAATCGTGCATATTACCTATCCCGAGAAAAGCTACGAGGCCCTCGACGGTATGGTAGCGCATATTGAAGGGCTATTACAGCAGTTGGAGCTACCCTACCGAATTCTGCGTCTGTGCGGCGGCGACATGGGTTTCACTTCGGCCCTCACCTTTGACTTGGAAGTATGGAGCGCCGCCCAGCAGCGCTGGTTGGAAGTAAGTTCGGCCTCTAACTTTGAAACCTACCAAGCTAACCGTCTTAAGCTGCGCTACCGTGGTGAAAATGGTAAAACGCAGCTACTTCACACGCTCAATGGCTCGGCCTTGGCCCTTCCCCGCATTGTTGCAGCACTGTTGGAGAACAACCAAACCCCAGAGGGTATTCGCTTGCCCGCCGTACTACATAGCTACTGTGGTTTTGATACCATCAAGTAAGCAGTAGTACAACAGTGTATAACTAAAGAGGCCCGCCGTAGCGGGCCTCTTTAGTTTGGGGTAACTGTAGCAACGGTATCTAAAACTCGGCCAGTTGGCTGTCTACGTAGCACCATGCCCATTGCTCGCCAGGTTCGGCGGAGGTGACAACGGGGTGCTCGGTAGCACGAAAATGACGCGTGGCATGCTTGTTCTTAGAGGAGTCGCAGCAGCCAACATGCCCGCAGGTCTGACATACACGCAAGTGCACCCACGTGTCGCCCATGGCTATGCATTCTGGGCAGACGTGCTCACTTGGGGCCGGCAATAAGGTGTGTAAGGAGTGAAGGTGGTTGCAGAGGGCCATGGGTAGCAAGGCATAAAGTGTGGGCGAGTATAGCTAACTATCTTTATTCTGCTCCTATTAAGTTGATTGTCAACCGCAGTGCACCGCTTGTTAAGGTTTTTTTACACGGGCCACCTCCCCGATATAATCCGCAGGCGTTGCTGCTGCTCAAGGCTGATGCTCTAGTTCTACCTCAATATTTCCCCTGCCCCTTTCTAACAAAAAGCCGCTTCTACCAAAGCAGGTAGAAGCGGCTTAGAGTAAGCCTCCTGAAATCAGGGCATCCTTATGATTTGGGAGTGTAAGGAAATTTCTTGGATGCGTTGCGCATCAGCACATTTACCATGCCTTCCGTGGAGCTGCCTACTGAGCCAGAAGCTATGTAGTCGTATTTCCACAAAAGCTTACCAGCATCCGACTCGTGGATGTTAACGGTGATGTTGGCTTGGTTGGTGGCACCCCAGGCACCTACCAGCAGGCCTACTGCTACGGCAGCGCCGTCGCTCATGGGCTTAGACGTACGTACGCTCGTAGTAAGCACGGCATCTACTCCAAGGATTTTGGCTAGCTCCTGCGGCGAGTGGCTACGCAATTCAGTATAGGGGATATTGCTTTCGCGCAAACGCGTATTGGTTTGCATTATATCCTGAAATTGTACGGTATACCCACGTTGCTGGCTCCGACGAAGCAACCATGCGTAAATTTTCTCCTGGAAGTCTATCCCACTCTGCTGCTCAGTAGCACGCAGTTGCTCCGTTGACATCCGACGAGCCTGGTTAGGACGGAGCTGCATGGTAACTGCAGCAGGCAAAATAGCTACCGTTTTATGCTTGGGAGCATACGAACGGAAATCCTGAGCCATATAAATGCTGGGGCCGCAGGCGGTAAAGAGTACTGATACTAGCAAAACAGCTAGCACTCGAAAAGTAAAAACTCGCATAGAGAGCTGTAAGAGTGAATGTATGAAATAGGATTATGCCTGCTTAAAACGCTTGCAATTATACAACATTCCGCAACATATAGAAACGCCGTTAATTATATTTAACACATAAAGCGAAACAAAATTCAAGCAAACACGTTGCGCCGAAATATCCGCGTTATCCGTGGCTGGTAAAGGACAGTGAAGCTCAGCCTAGGATATGGACTAGCCGGTACAGTTGGCGGAAATACAACTAGACTACTTAGGCTAGCGACCAACTGGTGAAGCTGGAAAGTCCAAGTCGAAGCGGATGTCGCGCATGCACTTAAAATGCCCTTGAGGGCACTTTTCATAGCCAATCTTGGAGCAGGGTCGGCAGGGCAGCCCGTTTACTTCCAGAATGCGAAACTCTGTGTGGTAAGGATACATGCCAAACTCCGGCACGGTGTTTCCCCACACACTTACAATCTCCTTACGAAACGCAGCAGCTATGTGCATCAGGCCCGTGTCGTGGCTTACTACTAGCTGCGCCTGACGAACTAATGAGGCCGATTGGTTGAGTGAGAACTTACCACAGGCGTTGTAAATCAGAGGAGCCTTGGTGACGGGAGGCGCCGGGAAATACGCCGGGCTGTCGGGGATGCGGCCGGGAGCAGGTGAAATTGCGGCGGCCTCTTTTTCGAAAGCTAGTTCTACCACGTGCCCAGTGCTTTCATCACCGGGGCCACCGAGTAGGACAATGGGCTGGCGCAACTGCCCGCACAATTCAATAATGCGCTCTACGGGCAGACGCTTGGTAGCATGCTGGGCACCAATGGCAAATGCAATATATCCTCGCTGGAAGCCCGCCGGCAGGTCCGTATGAACATCTACCTCATCCTTGGCAGGAATGAAATAATCTAGCCCGCGCCCATCGTTTTGCACTCCCAAAGGTGCCGCCGCTGCCAAGTACCGATCCACGATATGGACGCGCGGCATGGTGTTTACCTTCAGGTTTACCAGCAGCCACTTACGCCAGTTTAGCTTATTGAAGCTGGAAGACTTCACGCCTAATTGCAGCTTAATTAGGCTAGTGCGCAGATTATGGTGTAAGTCCACCACAAAGTCAAACTGCTCGGCCTTCAATTCCGCTACCAGTTCCTTGAGGCTCCCGGTTAGGTAATGACCTTTGTCAACGTACGGATTCGGCTCAATAAGGCCCCGAAACGCTGGCTTGGTAGCCACGTGTACTACCGCACCTGGCACCTGTAATTTCAGGCCGCGCAGTACGGGAGTTGTGAGCACAATGTCGCCAATGGAAGAAAAGCGCAGAACAAGGATTTTCATGCAGCAAGGGTTCGGCCTCTGGTGGCCTAAAGGCTGAAATCGGCAATGAGTTCCACCTTCCTAGAAGTGAAATAGGTAGAAGCACTTACGTGGCGGCACTAGCTTCCGTAGGCAAAGCGTTAGTTTACGCGTCCGCAATTGCCTACAGAAGGCAGTGTGCAGCGCCCGCCAGCGCTAGCCGGGGTTACTATCCAAACAAGGAATCCTTAAACTCCAGAGGTGGCTTGATGGCGGCCTTACGTTGGGCAAAATACTCGGCTACCTCCGCCGCCGACTTGGCGTTGAAGGTCATTTCTCGGGTTAGCCCGCCTTTTCGGCCCATAAACACTCCGTACCGCATATCGGCGTAGCCATTAGTGTGGTGGGCATCCGGGTTGATGCTGAGTTGCACGCCTTGCTCCAGTGCGTAATGCACCCACCGCCAGTCTAGGTCAAGACGCCAGGGGTTGGCATTTATTTCGATGATAACCTGGTGTTGCGCGCACGCATCAATAATGGCTTTGTGGTCGAGAGGGTAGCCCTCACGGCGTA
Source organism: Hymenobacter mucosus (assembly GCF_900188255.1). Classification (GTDB taxonomy): domain Bacteria; phylum Bacteroidota; class Bacteroidia; order Cytophagales; family Hymenobacteraceae; genus Hymenobacter; species Hymenobacter mucosus. The sequence goes on from NZ_FZNS01000002.1 coordinate 329,381, forward strand.
GCAGCAGGCGGCCGGTAGGGTGGCCTAGCATGGTAGTGTACGGATTCTCGATGGCCCGCAGCACCCGGGTGGTGGCTTTACGCTCATCCATTTTCAAGTTGCTGTGCACCGATGCGACAATAAAGTCGAACGTTTCGAGGATAGCCGGTGGGTAGTCCAGGGAGCCATCGGAGAGAATATCTGACTCGATGCCCTTGAAAATGCGAAAAGGACCCAATTCTTGGTTTAGTTCATCTATTTCGCGCTGCTGCTGGCGCACGCGCTCAGGCTGCAAGCCATTAGCATAGTGAGCAGCTTGCGAGTGGTCACAAATACCCAGGTACTCGTACCCCTGGTCGCGCAGGAAAGTGGCCATTTCGCGTAGGCTGTGGCTGCCATCGGAGTAGGTACTATGGTTGTGCAGGGAGCCGCGCAAATCCTGGTCTTCCAGCAAGCGGGGTAGCTTGTTTTCCCGGGCCAGGGCTAGCTCCCCCAGCCCTTCGCGCAATTCAGGCTCCACGTACTGCACGCCTGCTTTCTGGTAGATGTCGGCCTCCGAGGCAAAACGCTCCCGCTTTGCCCACTGGCGCAGGGTAGCCGGTTGCCCAGCCCTTGCCTCACCCAATGGCTCGGTCAGGTGGGCCTCTGCTGCTGACTGCAAGAATACTTGGTTAGTAAAATCAGCTGGTGCTACAAACAACACTTCCACTTTGATGCCGGATGCCGTGGCCGTGCCGCGCCATGCGAATGGGCCGCTCAGCAACGGATCGGCGGTGATACCTTCTAACTGGTTGAGCACTGCATGCGCGGCTGCGGGGTCGGTAGTGGCTGCTACCACGCTCACCGTTTCAACTATTTCCAAGCGGCGGCGCACTTCACCCGTCACGGCGGTTTGCGATACGCCAGCCGCGCCCTTTACGTGTTCCACCAAGCTAGTGGCTAGTTCCTCGGCTTGGGGATAGAGCACTTTGCCCTGGCTCTGACTCGTGAATTCCAGGGCCGCTAGAATAGCATCCTGCGTTTTCTTGCCAAAGCCTTTCAACTTACTTACTTGGTCGGCCTCGGCTGCTTCGCGCAGCTGCTCGGGGCTCTCAATGCCTAGTTCCTTCCACAGGCTCCGGATTTTTTTGGGGCCAATGCCCTTGATGCCTAAGAGCTCTACTACACCGGGCGGCGTGCTATTAAGGAGGCGCGTAAGTTCCTCAAACGTACCCGTATCGAGCATTTCGGCTACTTTGGCGGCGGCTGTTTTGCTTAGGCCCGTGCGGTCGGGCAGGCCGTGCCGCTCTAGTGTAGCCACGGGTACGCTTAGCTGCTCCAGGGCACTGGCGGTGCCTTCGTAGGCTCGAATTTTAAAGGGGTTTTCTTCGTGCAGCTCCAGTAGCTGGGCCGCAAGACGGAAGGCACGGATGAGGGCACGGTTGTCCATAGCTGGCAAAGGTAGCGGGTGGGATGAATGTAGCCTAGGCTGGGGCGTATACGTATGTTGGCTACCCATCTTGGGCAGGACGCGGTCAATTTGTTTACTTTCGGCAGTTGGGTCGCAACAGCTACGCTGGAAGTGCCGCGGCCGCCAACTTGCGTTGCGTTTGTTTCCATACGGCCCTAGGGCTTCGGCCGGCCACCTTTTTGCTTATTCTGTATGCGCCTGTTCACTCTCCTTGCCTGCCTGAGCGTGCTGCTCCTGGCCGCTACCTGCCAGTCTGGCGCCGAATCTGCCGCCCAACTCAAGCAGCTGGAGCGCACTTGGTTGCACGCCCACGAGGAAGACCAGGCCGATGTGCTCGTATACCGCCCCAATACTTATGACTTCCCCCCTTCCCGGGGCCGCACGGGCTTTGCCTTCGACCACAATGGCTTGTTTACGCAGTACGATATTGCCCCCACCGATGGCATAGAGGGCCGCAGGGGCCGTTGGACGGCGGAAAACGACCATACCCTCCGCATTACCCTCGAAGACAAGAAGGACCCCGACTATACGCTAGAAATAGTATCCTTGGAGAAAGACGTGCTGAAAGTGCGGCGGGTGGAGCTGTAGGTTAACGCTGAGCACTAGCGGGTTCCGAAGGTGGCAGCACCAGAAGCTTCTTTCGTAGCTTGCAGGCCATGAACTATTGGCTTGTAAAATCTGAACCGGCGGCCTACTCCTGGGCCGATTTCACCCGTGACGGCAGCACCGACTGGACGGGTGTGCGCAACTATCAGGCACGCAACTTTCTGCAGCAAATGCAGCCCGAGGACTTAGTCCTCTACTACCACAGCGTGAGCGACAAGGAAGTGGTGGGCGTGGCCCAAGTAGTAGCGCCTGCCGCACCCGATGTAACGGCGGAAGCTGGCAGCCCTTGGGTGGCCGTGCGCCTGAAGCCCTTTCAGCCCTTGGCGCGTGCCGTGTCGTTGGCCCACATCAAACAAGATGCTCGCCTAGGACAAATAGGGTTGCTCCGCCAGTCGCGCTTGTCGGTAATGCCATTGCGGCCAGAAGAGTTTGATGCCATTCTTGAGTTGGGAAGCTAACTCGTCATCGGCTACTTGTACTACCCCGCGGCTGCCCAATTTGGGCAGCCGTTTTTATTTGCTAGCACGTATGGAAATCTATCGAAACCGGCATCAACTATCCGCGGCGGGAACTGGTATTGCCTGGGCTTCGTCGTATCTTACTTAGGTATTCCTAGGGTCTTGCACCTGCGCTATGAAACACTCCTACGTTCTTCTGCTACTCTGCTGGCTGGGCGGGCTGGCCACTACCGTGGCAGCTCAAACCCCAGACCCGGCGCCTACCCAACCCGCCCGCTTAGAGCTTGACTTAGATGCGTACGAGAGCGATGTGCACGTAGTACCCATGCCCGAAGACAGCAGCGTGGTGTTGCTGGTAGAAAAGGAGCAGCGTACATCCTCGCGCTCCGAGTTTAGCTTCCAGAAGTACGATTACCGCTTGCACGCAAGCCGCCATCAAGTGCTGGAAGTGCCCCGGGAGTACGAATTCAGCCAGATTTGCGCCGAAGGCACCGATGTATACACGTTGTTTCGCTCCCAAAGTACCCCTGGCAAGCTGTGGATAGCTGCGTTTGACACCCGCACGGGCGAGCTAGGTACGGGCGAATTTGATACCAAGCTGGTTCGCTCCGTGCACGACCTGAAAGCATTGGGCGGCAATCTCTTCGTGACAGTGTCTTTAGATCGGCACCTAACCATTTTGCTGCTGGATTTGCATACTGCACAGTTCCGCTTTCTTCCCTCCGTGTATGAGCCCATGCCGGCCACCTTGTCTTTCCTGGCTGACTCCGTGACCAAGCGGGCTGAGTTCGTGCTTAGCGAGTCAAACGGCTTTAAGTCGCGGTTGCAGGTAAAGCAGCTTTCTGACCAAGGCCAGCTACTCCGCTCTGAGTTTGTGCAGGCGGAAAGCGAGCGGGGTCTTATTGCGGCCCAGCTTAGTCCTGGCGACAGTGCCGCTCGCCTCCTGGCCGGCACCTATACCCTTCGCGACGCCCGTTACTCCCAGGGCTTGTTTGCGGCCGACCTAACCGCGGGCACCACTGCTACCGGGCAACGCCGCTCCCTGCGCTTCTACGATTTCCTCAATCTGAAGCACTTTTTCGACTTTATGAAGCCGTCGAAGGTAGCGCGCATGCGGGAGCGTAATGCCCGTCTCAAAGCCGAGTCGCGCCAGAAACGCCTCCACTACCGCGTGCTCATGCACGATATGCGGCCGTTCGAGGGTGGGTATGTGCTGGTAGCAGAAATGTATTTCCCCCGCTACCTGTACGGCAATACCTACAGCCCCTTTGCCTACATGCCTGGCTACTACCCCGGCTATAATCCGCGCTATAACTCGTACTCAGCCCGCGGCAATGAAACCTACCGCACTACCCAAGCGCTGGTATGCAGCTTCGACCGACACGGCAATTTACTATGGGACAACTCTTTCCTAATGGAGGACGTGGAAACCACGACCCTGCAAGAGGTAGTACGGATGCAGCCCTTACCTCAAGGCCGGGTGGCCCTGTGCTACCTCGACGAGGAAAAACTACGCTATAAGATCATCGACCGCGCCCTACCTTCACCCAATGACCAGTATGTGCTATTAGCCACCAACACATCTGGCCTCAAGGAAAAATCAGTGAACGTGCAGCAAACGGGACTGCAAGCGTGGTACGGCAGCCGTTTTGTAGCATATGGCTACCAGGATGTACGGCCCGAGCATGGAGAACATCGTAACGTATTCTTCCTGAACGCCATCAATTTTCAATAGTCGTTCCTGGAAAACAGGCGCGGGCCAGCTGCGTATGTCAGATGCACATTCTGTTCATTTGCTACTATGAAACTCCGTACCCTCTCCTTCCTCACGGCCCTCGCCCTGTTACTCCTGGCCGGCTGCCGCGCTGGTGGCCCTGGCAACCCCGCCCGCACCGTTGCTGAATTTTTCAGCAAGTATGAAAACCGCCCCGGTTTTAAAGCTACCGACTGGTCGGCGGGGCTTACGACGCGTTTGCTACTCGGCCGTATTGGCAAGCTTGGTGGCGAAAACGACATCAGCCAGGCCCTATCGGCCGTGCGGAGCGTGAAAGTCCTCACTTTCGCCCCTACTACTTCTAGTGCCCGCGAGCTGGTAGCAGAAGGCCTCACCAAGGAAGTGGATGGCTTGCTGGCCAACGAACGGTATACGCCCCTAACTACCTCTGCTACCGACCAGACCGCCGTGCTTCGCTACTCAGCCCGCCAGCAGGGCGACCGAGTAACGGAGTTTGTAGCTACCGGCAATGTGCAAGGCGCCCCTGATTCCTTTATGCTGATTTCGGTGGCTGGCAACTTCACCCGGGAGCAAGTCAATCAGCTTACCAAGTTTTTGCCTAGCGTAGCCGGCGAGCTTGCCCGATAACGGTTCTAGTTTTTTCTTCTACTTACTTGGCCACTCCACTCCTGGGGTGGCCTTTTTTGTGTTCCGTATCCAGCAATGGAAGCTAGCCTAAAAGCCTTAGGGCTTATTAACCCCGTGAGGGTATACGTTGCACATTCATTGTTTCCTGCTTGTTCTAGCGGCATTGCCACGTACCGTTTGCCAGCCTACTTCTGCTACCAGTCCACTACAGCTAGTGGCTGACTCGTACTAAGCCTTGCCGTCAGGCACAGTTGAGCCCACACTTATACTGGTATACTTACTACATCAGCACAGTGACAGCAGAGAAGAATCAGAAGCTAACAGGGGTACACGGCCAACGGACTAAGGCCGCTTAGTTTGTCTTAGTAAACCTACAGGCACAAAAAAAGCGGCGCACCTTTCGGTACGCCGCTTTTTAGCTATGCGCAGGGCCGGTTAGGGCTGAGGCGCGTTCGGGATGTAGAACTCGAAGCGGAACTCTACGCGACGGTTCTTTGACATGTTGTTTGACGAAGTGTTCGGAGCAGCTGGCTCAGATTCGCCACGACCTTCCGTAGTTACACGGGTGGGGTCAACTTGCTTGCCAGTGAAATAGCGCTTCACCGAGCTAGCACGACGCTCCGACAGGCCTTGGTTGTACTCGTCGGTACCGCGTGAGTCAGCGTGGCCGATTACCCGGATGCTATACTCGGGGTGATCTTTCAGCGCCTGTACCATTTTGTTCAGGGCAGGGTACGAAGTACGCTTAATTACCGTGCTGTTGGTCTCGAAGCGGATAGGCTGCTCGAGTTTCCGGATGGCCGGATCAATTTGCAGCGGGCAACCCGTGCTATCTACGCGGGCACCACGAGGCGTATCGGGGCACTTATCAGCAGCATCTGGAACACCATCACCGTCGGCATCAACTACCAGCGGGCAGCCGTTGGCGTCTACTTGCGTACCGGCAGGAGTGTCGGGGCACTTATCGTTCTTATCTGCTACGCCGTCACCGTCAGCATCTGGGCAGCCGCGCAGGGCAGGTAGGCCAGCCTGGTCAGGGCATTCGTCGTCTTTGTCAGCTACACCGTCGTTGTCACGGTCAGGGCAGCCTTGCAGAGCCACGGTACCAGCTTCGGTGGGGCACTGATCTTGGTAATCTGGAACGCCGTCCTTATCGCCGTCAAGCGGGCAGCCGTTCTCGTCTACTTGTACGCCCGTGGGTGTATCGGGGCACTTGTCTTTGCGGTCTGGAACACCGTCCTGGTCGGCGTCCTTGGCTTTACCAAAGGCAACGGTTAAGCCTACCGTGTGCTGTAGGAACTTGTCGTCCCACTTGTTGTCGTCGCGGGCGGGGTCGCCGTCGATGTTAGCATTCAGCGGAATGTGCTGACCGGTTTGTACAAACAGGCCTACTGCATCGGAGAGGCGGAAGTTGATACCAGCGGCCCCAAACAGGTCGAAGTAGCTCTTGTCCTGGTCGGTGTTCTCAGTGCGGTTGTTACGAACAATGTTTCCTTCGCGGCTCGTGTACGTCCAGCCGGGAGCGGCCAGCAGGTAAGGGCGAATGAAAGACTCTTCTTTCAGCAGCTTGAATTTCAAGCCCAAGTTCACGTTTACTACGTTGGTAGCGAAGTTGCTACCATAGTAAGGAGCGCCTACGGGAGCGTTTTTCTTAAACTCTACGTAGTTGCCACTCAGCATCAGGTCGAGGCCCGAGGTGAGGTAACGGTTGATGGAAATACCAGGACCGTATTTGTTCTCGCTCCACTTCCAATAATCGGAACCGAAGTTGCCTTTGTACTGAAAGGCATTACCGGTTAGGCTAATGGCCGTCTTGCGGTCGGCGGTCTGGGCTTGGGCCCGCGGGGCCGCCGCCAGTAGCGTCAGACCCAAGGCCGTTGAAGTTGCTAAAAGGTGTCTCATAGGAGCGAAGTTAGGTGGAAGAAATATCACCGCTTAAGATGGGCTGCACAGGAACAGCCATATCCCAGCTAAGCAGCCTATACCCCGCCTTCGAAAATAAAGTTGTTGAATTGTCGGAAAAAACCCCTTCCAGCCCACAAACCGAGTGGTAATGAATAGGACTACAAGTATTTATATAGTTCCACAGTTGTATTCGAAATCCTGCTTCAAAGTATTTACCAATAAAACTATTCCTAGAAACAGGGATTTTATCGGTTACGCAAAAAAAATAGGACAACCATCCGGTCATCCTATTTTTTACTGCTTCAATCCTCTGTTTGGGGTTTCGCTGCTACCGGTTGGCTTGCATCAATCGCTCAATATCGTCTACTTCAAGAGGGATATTTTTCATGAGGTCCTCGTTTCCCGAATTGGTAATGAGAATGTCATTTTCGAGACGAACACCCAATCCTTCTTCGCGGATATAAATACCCGGCTCGCAGGTATACACCATGCCTGGCTCGAACACGCGATACTTGGCGCCCACGTCGTGCACATCAAGGCCAAGGTAGTGCGAAGTGCCGTGCATGAAGTACTTCTTATATAAAGGCGCGGCCGGATCTTGGTTGCGCACATCAGACTCATTCAGTAGGTCTAGCTTGATAAGCTCTTGCTCCATGAAGCTCCCTACGGCAGCGTGGTACTCCTCAATCTGATTGCCGGCTATGAGCTTGCCGGTGGCAAACTTCATTACGCGCAATACCGCTTCGTATACGTCGCGCTGGCGCTTCGTGAACTTCCCATTCACCGGGATGGAGCGTGAAAGGTCGGCGGCATAGTTGGCGTACTCCGCGCCAAAGTCCATGAGCAGCACGTCGCCATCCTTGCATTCTCGGTCGTTGCTCACATAGTGCAAGATGCAGGCGTTGGCACCCGAGGCAATGATGCTACCGTAAGCGGGGCCGCGGGAAGCATTGCGCAGAAACTCGTGGGAGATTTCGGCCTCAATTTCATACTCCATCACGCCGGGTTTCACAAAGCCCAGCAGGCGGCGGAAGGCCTTATCGGTAATGTCGCAGGCGCGGCGCATCAGACGAATTTCCTCGTCGCTCTTGATGGCCCGCAGGTGGTGCAGGATGGGCGCGGCCCGGCGGTACTGGTGCAGCGGGTAGGCCTCACGCAGCCACTTGCCGAAGCGGGCGTCGCGGGTTTCTACCTCCACCACGGCCCGAATGTGCTCGTTAGAATTCAGGTACACGTTTTCGGCCTCGTTCATAAGAGCCGGCAGCACCGTTTTGAAGGACTCAAGCCACATAATGGTGCGCACGCCGGTTTGCTCGCGGGCTTGCTCTTTGGTCAGCTTATAGCCTTCCCACACCAAAATATGCTCGCTGGTTTCTTTTAGAAACAGAATTTCCCGGTACTGGGGCAGGGCGGCATCTGGGAAGATTACCAGGATGCTTTCTTCCTGATCTACGCCCGAGAGATAAAACAGGTCGCTGTTCTGGCGGAATGCCATCGTACCGTCGGCATTGGTCGGCATGATGTCATTGGATTGGAAGATGGCCAGGGAGGCCGGGGGCAGCTGCTGGGTAAAGCGGCGGCGGTTCTGAATAAACAGGTCGGGCGAAATTGAGCCGTAGCGCATGGGCACAAAGCAAAGTAAAGTGGCACAAACGGAAGCCGCCGAAGCGGCCGGGGCAAGTTAGGCAGTTCCCAGCGGGTTTGGCTTATGAATGGCTCCGTAGCGTATCTTTCTAGCGTTCGGCTGGGTTTGGCTCCGAAGGGAGGGAAATAGTTGTGGCTACCCAAGCCGCCGCTTTCCGGGGCTAGCCAACTAGAGCTAGCAGGCTACGCTGCCCTGGTGCATGTAGCGAACCGCTCACCCGTGCGGTATCTTTGCCCTTTGCTTTTCCGTTGCCATGCCTGCTTCGTCCCGCCCTGCCGTTCTCCTTATTCAAACTGCCTTCATCGGCGACGTGATTTTAGCCACGGCGCTGCTGGACTACCTGCACCGCACCGAGCCCGACACGCCGGTAGACTTTTTGGTGCGCAAAGGCAACGAGGGCCTGCTGAAGGGGCACCCGCACGTGCGGCACGTGCTCATTTGGGATAAGAAGAAAGAAAAGTACCGGGGCTTGTGGCACCTGCTCCAGCAAATCAGAAAAACACCTTATGGACGCGTGGTTACGCTCCAGCGGTTTGCATCCACGGGCTTTCTCACGGCTTTCTCAAATGCTGCGGAACGCGTGGGCTTCGACAAAAACCCATTCGCGTTCCGCTTCACGCGAGCCGTACCGCACGTGCTCGGCGACGGTGTGCACGAAGTAATGCGCAACCTGCACCTGCTCGACCTAGCCTATAACGGCCCCACCATTCCGCCCCACCTCTACCCTACCCCTCCCGACGAAGCATCCGCTAGCGAGCTGGCACGCTTGGCGGCGGGTGGGCCCTACATCTGCATTGCGCCTACCTCGGTGTGGTTTACCAAGCAGTTTCCGGAAGAGCAGTGGCTGAAGCTGCTAGCGGCACTACCGCCTCGCTACACTGTATTTCTGCTAGGTGGCCCTCCCGATGTAGAGGCTTGCGAGCAGCTCCTGGCGCGCACTACCCGAGCCAACGTGTTTAATCTGGCGGGCAGCATGTCCCTGCTGGCTTCGGCGGCGCTTATGCGAGGGGCCGTGCTCAACTACGTCAACGACTCGGCCCCTATGCATCTGTGCTCGGCAGTAGGCGCTCCGGTTTGCGCGGTGTATTGCTCCACGGTGCCCGCCTTTGGGTTTGGGCCCCTCAGCCCATTTTCTAGGGTAGTAGAAATTCCCTACCCCCTGGAGTGCCGGCCCTGTGGGCTGCATGGCTACAAAGCCTGCCCCCTGGGCCATTTCCGCTGCGCCCATGATATTCAGACCAGCCAACTCCTGGCCGTACTGGCCGAGCGGGAGCAGGAACTGGCGTAAGGTGCGCTTAGTTGCTGGCAAATGGGTAGTGCGCCCTTGCTGTACCAGCATGCCGCTAGGGCTTGAGTAGGGAGTGCGGCTGCGTACCTTTGCAACTTCCTGAAACCTACCGGCCGGGCTGGATGGTTATACAAGGCCGGAGCAGTAGTATACGCTTCGGCTTATCGTCTTTTAGACCTCACACAATGCCTGACTACGACCTGTACGAGTTGCCTAATGGCATCCGGGTTTTACATAAAACTGTTCCGCACACCAAAATTGCGCATTGCGGCTTCCTGCTCGACATTGGCTCCCGCGACGAAAAGCCAAGTCAGCAAGGCTTGGCGCATTTCTGGGAGCATATGGCCTTCAAGGGTACCGAGAAACGCAAAAGCTTCCACATCCTCAACCGCCTAGAGACGGTGGGCGGGGAGCTGAACGCCTATACCACCAAGGAGAAAATCTGCTTCTATGCTTCTCTGCTAAGCACCCACTTCGAGCGGGCTTTTGAACTGCTGACCGATCTTACTTTTCACTCGGTATTTCCCGAGAAAGAGATTGAGAAGGAGCGCGGGGTGATTCTGGAGGAAATGTCTATGTACCACGATGCTCCCGAAGACGCCATCATCGACGACTTCGACGACGTGGTATTTGCCCACCATTCCTTGGGGCATAATATTCTGGGGACCCGGGAAAGTGTGAGTGGCTTCCAACAGGCCGACTTTCGGCAGTTTCTGGCCGAAAACGTGCGCACCGACCGGTTGGTGTTCAGCTCCGTGAGCAACCTGCCCTTCAAGGATGTGAAGCGTATGGCCGACAAGTACCTGGCACCCATTCCGGCCCAGCTGGGCGAGCGTCCCCGCCGACCGTTTACCAGTTACCAGCGGCTGGAGCGTATCGAGCGCAAGCCTATTACGCAGGCTCATTGCCTAATTGGGGGCCCAGCCTACGCCATTGAGGACGAGCGACGCATTCCGTTTTTCCTGCTGAGTAACCTACTAGGTGGGCCCGGCATGAACTCCCGCCTCAACTTAGCCGTGCGCGAAAAGTATGGCCTGGTGTATACCATTGATGCTACCTACTCGCCTTATACTGATACAGGCCTGTTCGGCATTTACTTCGGCACCGAGAAAAAGCAAGTGAACCGCACCATTTCGCTGGTGCAGAAGGAGCTAAAGCGCCTGCGCGAACAAGCCCTGACAACTACTCAGTTGCACAACGTGAAGGAGCAGCTCATGGGTCAGTTGGCAATGGCGGAGGAAAGCAACGGGGGGCTTATGCAGCTCCTTGCTAAGAGCACCCTCGATATTGGGCGGGTAGAGTCGCTCAATGAAATTTTCGAGCGGGTGCGCCGGATTACAGCCCCGGAACTACTAGGGCTAGCCAACGATATTCTGCACGAGGACAACCTGAGCGTACTGCAATACGTGCCCGAGTAACCTCAACCGCTAGCTTAGGGGGGAGGTAGTGGGGCTAAGCCACGGCCCAGCGTAGCGTATTGCTACCGGCGTGTCCTGGCTAGCTCTACCTTCCTGCTCCGGCTCTTTCCTCCTACCTATCCGCCATGCCCATCTTCGGTCATATTAGCTACTACCGGCCCGGTGACTTGTTTGCCAATCGGCTGGAGTTGAGCCGGGCCGGGCTGCACCGACCTACCCGGGCGGGTGTAAGCGGCAGTGAAGCCGAAGGCGCCGACTCCATTATCCTGGCCGACCAGTATGAAGATGACGATTTTCGCGAGGAGGAAATTATCTACTCCGGCAGTGGTGGCCGCGACCCACGTACGGGCAAGCAGGTAACCAACCAGGAAATGACGGGCCGCAACCTACTGCTGCGCTACAGCTTAGAAACCGGGCGGCCCGTGCGGGTTTTTCGCAAGGTGCCTACCGAAGCCAGTACGAGCTACCGCTACGAAGGCCTCTACCGCGTAGTAGGCGCTGTTTATGAAGCAGGTAAGGCGGGTTTTCTGGTTTGGAAATTTCGCCTGCTCCCCATTTCCTAACCTTATCTACTGGGCCCACCTGAAGCTGTCTTGTAGAAGACAGCTTCAGGTGGGCCTTTTGTGGTAGCATAACACCTTATTTTCCCACGCATGTACTCCCCCGACGAAGCTCAACTCTACGCCGACCAGCATACTACCGCCGAAAGCCCCCTCCTCGCCCGCCTCAACCGCGAAACTCACGTGCAGCTGCTGCACGCCCGCATGCTGTCGGGGCACGCCCAGGGCCGCTTGCTGAGCATGGTGAGCCATATGGTGCGCCCGCATCGGGTACTGGAGTTGGGCACCTTCACGGGCTATTCGGCGCTGTGTTTGGCGGAGGGGCTGGCCGCCGAGGGCGTACTCCACACCGTGGAGCAAAATCCAGAACTCGAAAGCCGCATCCGGCGCTACCTGCGCGAAGCCAGCCGGGAAACCCAGATTCAACTGCACATTGGCGACGCGCGCACTATTTTGCCTACGCTGCACGAACCCTGGGATTTGGTGTTTATTGACGCCGACAAGATCAACAATGACACCTACTACGAATTGGTCTTACCCCAGGTGAGGCCAGGAGGGTTCGTGCTGATCGACAATGTACTTTGGGGCGGCAAAGTGGTAGACTCCTACCCCGTCAAGCCCTCCGATAAAGACACGCACGCAGTCCGCGCCTTCAACGACAAGGTGCAGGCCGACGAACGGGTGGAGAACGTGTTTCTTCCCCTGCGTGATGGATTATTGCTAGTGCGTAAAAAATAGAAATACGCTGCTTAGGGGGTAGCACTGGACTTTCTTTGCTTTTTATGGATTTAAAGCGCCGCGCGCATTAAACGCGGCGTGGTCTTTTGCGTCTATTGCGGCTAGTGGTTCATCCTCCCCTCGTTTATGCCAAAACATCTTCTACTTATTTTACTGCTGCTGTGGGCCAGCGTTGGGGCCGCGCAGGCTCAGTCCTCCGTGAGCGGGCGCATTCTGGACGGTAAGGATCAGTCGCCTTTGATTGGGGCCAACGTACTGGTGCGCAGCCTCTCCGCCGACTCCGTAAAAAGCGGGGCCGCCGCCGATTCTGATGGCAACTTCACGGTAGCAGGTCTGCCCGCTGGACGTTACGAGCTTTCGGTTTCTTTCCTGGGGTACCAAACTTTACAGCGCCAATTCTCGCTGGCGGGCCAGCCAGTAGCGCTCGGCACGCTCAGTATGTCGTCGGGCGGAGTAGCCCTTAAGGGAGTGGAAGTGGTAGGCAAAGCTGCCGCCGCCGTGCAAAAGGGCGATACGTCGCAGTTCAACGCTGGCTCTTACAAAACCAACCCCGACGCAAATGCGCAGGACCTCATCACCAAAATGCCGGGCGTCACGGTTGACCCCGCTTCCGGCAAGGTGCAGGCCCAGGGCGAGCAGGTACAGCGCATTCTGGTAGATGGCAAAGAGTTTTTCGGCAACGACCCCGACGCCGTGCTCAAGAACATCCCGGCCGAAGTTATCGACAAGATTCAGGTGTATGACCGCGCCTCCGACCAAGCCCAGTTCACGGGTTTCGACGATGGCAACCAGCAGAAAACCATCAATATTGTCACTAAGCCCCAGTTCCGCAATGGTCAGTTTGGGCGGGTGCAGGCCGGGTATGGCCCTCAGGACGACCGGTACCAAGTCAGTGGCAACATCAACCAGTTTAAGGGCAAGCAGCGCCTTTCCGTGGTGGCCCAGAGCAACAATATCAATCAGCAAAACTTTGGCACCGAGGACTTGCTGGGGGTAGTAGGCAACTCGCGCCAGAGCGGTGGGGGCGGCCAGGGCCAAGGCGGCGGCCGGGCCGGCGGGGGCGGTGGTGGCGGCAACGCCAGTGACTTCCAAGTGGGCCAGCAGGGCGGCATTTCAAAAACGCACGCTATCGGCCTCAACTACTCCAACATGTGGGGCACCAAGACGGATGTGCAAGGCAGCTACTTCTTCAACCTGAGCGACAATACCGCTAGCAGCAACTTGCTACGCCGCTACGTGGCTCCAGGCGGCCTCAGCCAGGACTTGCGCTACAGCGAGAACTCACTGAGCACTAGCCGCAATATCAACAACCGGTTCAATATGCGCCTCGACCACAAGTTCGACTCGCTGAACTCGCTTTTGTGGCGGCCCAGCCTCTCGGTGCAGCGCAACACCGGCAACAGCCTGCTCGACGGCCGCACGTTTGAGGTAGCGGCCAGTGAAGCAGAGCAAAGCCAAGGGGGCAACAACAGCTCCTACCGCTCGGCCCTCACGGGCATTACAGCAGGCAACCAGCTCCTGTACCGCCACCGCTTCGTGAAGAAGGGCCGAACGGTATCCGTGGGGTTGAACACCACCTACAACGACAAAAACGGCGACAACACGCTGCTTTCCAATACTTCCTCGGTTGATACGACGGGCGCTACCCAAACGGCCCTGCTCAATCAGTTCTCCGAACTGACCCAAACGGGTTGGGCGTGGAATGGCAACATCAACTACACGGAGCCGCTGGGCCAGTACAGCCAGTTGCAGGCCGAGTACCGGGTATCCTATACTCCCAACGATTCTGATAAGAAGACCTACAACTTTTCGCCCGGCGAGCAAGAATATTCCCTTCTCAACGATACGCTCAGCAGTGTATTCGAAAGCCGCTACCTCACCAACTCTGGGGGCCTAACGTACCGGTTTCAAAACAAAGAGTTTCAGTGGATGGCCGGCGCCACAGTGCAGCACGCCCAACTCCGTAGCGACCAAACTTACCCGCGGCCGGCCCTTACAGAGCGCACCTTCCTGAACGTGCTGCCTAACGCTATGGTACGCTACAACTTCTCGCGCCAGCAAAACCTGCGTTTGAACTACCAGATGCGCACCAACTCGCCTAACATCAGCCAACTGCAAGAAGTAGTCAACAATGCAAACCCGCTGCAGCTCACAACGGGCAACCCCAACCTGCGCCAAGAAAACCAGCACAATCTGTTTCTGCGCTACTCTTCGGCCGTTCCAGAGAAGTCAACCTCCTTTTTCGCCTTGCTGAGCGGCTCCTACACGAATAACTACATCACCAATAGCACCGTGTACGCCGCCAGTGGGCCCGTTACGTTTGAAGGCATTGTAATTCCGGCCGGTGGTCAGCTCACGCGCCCCGTCAACCTGGATAAGCAATACAGCCTACGGTCCTTCATCAACTACAGCTTGCCGCTGAGCTTCATCAAGTCTAACCTCAACGTGAATGCCAATGCTACCTACTCCCAGTCGCCGGGCTTGGTGTTTGGCGAGTTGAACTATAGCCGCACGCCTTCTGTGGGCCTGGGGGTAGTACTGAGCAGCAACGTGAGCCCCGAGCTAGACTTTACGATTTCCTCTAATTCCAGCCAGAGTTACGTAAGCAATACCCTGGCCAGCCAGGTAAACCGCCAGTACTTCCGGCAGAATACTTCCCTGCGCCTCAGCTGGATTCTGGCCAAAGGCATCACGCTACAGTCCGACATTCGCCATCAGCTGTACACGGGTCTGACGGCGGGCTACAACCAAAACTTTGTGCTCTGGAATGCGTCCCTGGGCAAAAAGATATTTGCAAAGCAGCAAGGCGAAATTAAACTCTACGCCTTCGACCTGCTAAAGCAGAACAACAACATTCAGGTCAACAACACGGCGGCCTACTTTGAAACGACGCAGACCAACATCCTGCAGCGTTATTTCATGGTGATGTTCACGTACAACATTCGTTCCTTCAACGGTGCCAGCCGCGACGACACAGCGCCTGGTGAAGAGCGCCGCCCGCAGGGGCAGCGCCCAGGCGGCTTCGGCCCACCCGCTGGTGGGGGACGTCCGGGCGGCTATGGCCCGCCTGCGGGGGGCGGCATGTAGCCTTCACTCTCCTTTGTTCTAAACACTATAGCAACGCCGTCGCCTCACCGCGGCGGCGTTGCTGCTTGTACGAAGGGTTTGCACGCGCACCTCATTCGCTACTTTTGGCGCCGGCTACAGCTTAGAAATTTACTTTCTGGCTTGCTGAGCAAGGTACTGCCGAGGCAGTAGGGCCGTCGGGATAGAATCAGTACGGCGCCAAGTAGTATTCTACCATTCTGTTGTACTTGGCGCAGGACATGGCCAACTCCCCTGATTTTTCTTCTACTTTGTAGGCACAAAGCCGGCTACGTGCATGTGCAGGGCCCGCGTGTTGCCTGTTTTTCAATGAAACGACTTGTATTCTTCCTGTGCGGCCTGCTGCCTCTGCTCGCCGCCGCTCAGTCGGTGCCAGTACCGCGCACCGTGGACGTGGCCGGCTTGCACCTGCGCCTCACCGATGGCGGCCGCCAAGCCGTGCAGCAAAAGGTAGACGCGTTGCGGCGCCACCCCGCTTCATTCCAGGCCCGCGTAATTCTGGCCGATGCCTATTTTCCCCTCATCGACCGGGTATTTCAGCAAGAAGGCCTTCCCCTGGATTTTCACTTCTTGGCCCTCCAAGAAAGCGGCCTGCAGGGTGATGCCCAGAGCATTCATGATGCGGTGGGGTACTGGCAGTTTAAGCGCGAATCGGCGGCCGACTTTGGGTTGCTGATGAACGACGCTGTTGATGAGCGCAAGCACATTACGGCCTCTTCTAAGGCCGCTGCCCAGTACCTGTTGCGCAATAACAAAACCTTTCATAACTGGGTCAACTCTCTGCTGAGCTACAACCTGGGGCTTACGGGTACCAAGCCCTACACCCTGCCCACCGACTACGACGCCACGGATGTCGAGCTAACGGAGCAGACCCACCCCTACATTCTCACGTTCGTAGCTCACAAGCTGGCCTTCGAGTCGGCCGTGGGCCTCAACACCAAACCCCCTCTGCTGCTGCAGGAGTTTCCGGCCCCCGCCGGGCAACCCTTGTCCATCATGGCAGAAGGCTTGCAGCAAGAGCCAGCCGAGCTAGCGAAGTACAACCGATGGCTGCTGGCACCCACCGTACCCACCGACCGGGTATACACCATGGTGGTCCCCATCACCGACCCCATGCAGATGACGGCGCTAGCGGCCCAGCAGAAAAACGCTACGGCTGGCCAACTGCTGAACAAGCCCACCCCCGACCCCGAGGATGCGGAGTTTGTGCGCGTGAATGGGCTGCGGGCGGTGGTTGCCCTACCCGGAGACACCAAAGAGTCATTGGCTAAGCGGGCCAAGCTGAAGATGCGCAAGTTCATGCAGTACAATGACTTGTTTGCCTTTGACAACATTGTACCCGGCCAGCCTTACTTCGTGCAGAAGAAGCGCGACAAGGCCGAAGTAGAATATCACGTAGCCCGCCCCGGCGAAAGCGTTGCTACCGTATCGCAGAAGTACGGCATGCGTGCCAAGGCTATCTGGAGCAAAAACCGCATGCCGCGCAACGAGGAACTGCGCCCTGGCCGGGTACTGTGGCTGCAGCACACACGCCCGAAAAATGTACCCGTGGAGTATGCCGACGGCAATAATGCTACGGCCCTGGCGGCTTTCGAAAAGCCCGTTGCGGCAGCTTCTGCCCCTGCTAAGCCCCAAGTGGAGAAGGAACCGTATCGGGGCCGCACCGCCGAGGCAATGCGGGTGCTGGAAGACACTACCTCTGAGACAGAAGACACCTCAGCCAACGGTACCGTGGTGCAACCCGACAGCGCAACCGACGACCACACCGAAAACTTAAACGAGCTTCCACCGGCACCTACCCAGCCGGCTCCTACTACCGCTTCTGCTCCCAGCGTTTATACCGAGCGCCCTGCTAGCCCGGCCGCCGCTGCTCCGGCGCCTCGCAAGCCCTTACCAACGCCAGCACCCGTAGCCGATGAGCCCCGCGAAACGGAGGAAGAGCCCGTACCCGCAGCCACTCCTACCCCAGTACCAGCCCCAAGGCCCACTACACCAACGCCTGTGGCGCCGCCAGCTACCTCCCCTCCTGCTCCGGCGCCTACGCCCGT
The DNA here is from genome assembly GCF_900188255.1 of Hymenobacter mucosus. Taxonomy (GTDB): domain Bacteria; phylum Bacteroidota; class Bacteroidia; order Cytophagales; family Hymenobacteraceae; genus Hymenobacter; species Hymenobacter mucosus. The sequence goes on from NZ_FZNS01000002.1 coordinate 346,943, forward strand.
GCCTACGGTGGTGGAACCCATACCGGCTAGCGGCCTGCACACCGTAGAGCCTAAGGAAAACCTATATTCCGTAGCACGCCGCTTCTCCCTGCGCCCGGCCGATATTTTAGCGTGGAACAACTTGGCCCCGAACCCGAGCCTGCGCATCGGGCAAGTGCTCCGCGTAGCGCCCCCCACCAACAGTGCTCCTCCTGCCTCGCCGGCCCCTACCTTGCCTGTTACCAAGCCTATTCCCGCTACGCCGGCTCCTACGGCCCCTGCTGCTACCCGCCACACAGTACAAAAGGGGGAAACCCTGTACAGCATTGCCCGCCGCTATGGCGTAAAGCCAGCCCAGTTACAGGAGTGGAATAGCAAGCCCGATATGGGGGTTAAGATTGGAGAAGTTCTTATAGTTCAGGCGGCGCAGTAAGGCAGCACTACGGGCGTACCCTTCCCTTCCGATTACGTTATAATTTTTCTTCCCCTTTCTGATGCGTGCCTTCAGTACCTTTTCCCTACTGGCTGCTTTATCTCTGTGTTCTTTTGCCAGCCGGGCCCAACAAGTAACTCTTTCGCCAACCCTTTCCGACGATTCTGTGCGGGTGATGTCGGGGCTAGTGCAAACGAGCGTACGCCAGTTGCGCAGCATCTACTACGAGCCCAACGATGCCAAAGCCATTGAGTTGATTGATGCCGCCGTGCGCGACATTACGCCCCTCAACCAGCGGTTGCGTCAGTATACGGCAGATCTTAATCCTGAGCAGCAGCGCGTACTCACTCAGCGCCTACGCCAGCAGCCCTGGCAAATTGAGTTGCAGACCTTATTGCGTAGCCCCCAGTACAAGGGGTTCAACGCCCGAGCCGCCAAGAATCCAGCCCTGAAAACGGCAGCCGAACGACTGCAAGCAGCTGGCTTTATAGGCATGCCCAAGGCGGCTACGGCTGCGCGTACTGCCCCTACTCCAACGGTAGCAGCGGTTTCCCCTGCTACGTCTGCCCGGCCCACCAACAACCTGGTAGCTAGCCCTCCCACCCCTGCTACCTCCTCAGCCGCCGCCAAAAAGCACACGGTGCAAAAAGGCGAAACCCTATTCAGCATTGCTAAGCAGTACAACGTGAAGCCAGCGCAGTTACAGGCTTGGAATGCCAAGCCAGATAATGGCGTAAAAATCGGCGAAGTACTGCTTGTGGAAGCCGCTCAATAATCTTATCAAACGCATATTTCACTCAGGAAAGGCAGCACGTGGTGGCTGCCTTTTTCTGTTTATGGGTAGGTGTGAACGTGCTGCGCAACAAGGCCCTTGGGCAGCCTACGGTTCAGAACGCTCTGCAGGAATCCAAGGGGGACAAGCTAAAAAAACAGTTCTCGAATCTTTTTTTCTCAGCCTATTTTCCTCACTCGCAACTTTGTGTAGGCTGGCCGCACCAGTATTCGTGCAGCTTGGGGGTGACATAAAACAAACGCTGGAGCTGATTATAGTAATACGCCAAAATCCCTTAGCGCGCAATCTTTCCCCACGGCTGTTTCATGGGTAACTTTACTTTCCGCTTCGCGCCCTAACGGCGCAAAGCGCCTTGCCCATGCCCGTTTTCTCGCACCTTCACTGCCACACCCAATATTCCCTCCTCGATGGTCAGGCCAGCATTTCGGCCCTGATGAAAAAGGCTCAGGCCGATGGCATGCCCGCCGTAGCTCTCACCGACCACGGCAATATGTTCGGAGCCTTCAACTTCGTAGCCGAGGCAAATAAGTACAACGTGAAGCCTATTGTGGGCTGTGAATTCTACCTGGTGGAAGACCGGCACAAAAAGGCTTTCAGCCGGGAAAAGGGCGAGCGGGACGTACGTCACCACCAGCTGTTGCTAGCTAAAGACCAGGCCGGCTATCAGAACTTGGCGAAGCTCTGCTCCATGAGCTTCATTGAGGGCGTGTATTCCAAGTACCCCCGCATCGATAAGGAACTGCTGCTCCAGTACAGCGAAGGGCTGATTGCCACCTCCTGCTGCATCGGGGCCGAGATTCCGCAGGCTCTGCTGTGGAAAACGGAGGAAGAAGCTGAAAAGCTGCTGAAGTGGTGGTTAGATATTTTTGGGGAAGATTACTACATCGAGATTCAGCGCCACGGCATCGAGAACATCGACAACACGGGCAAAAGCCAGGAGGACCTGAATCAGGTGCTGCTAAAGTGGGCTAAGAAGTACAACGTCAAGGTAATTTGCACCAACGACTCCCACTACGTCAATCAGGACGACTTTGCGCCCCACGACTTGCTGCTGTGCGTGAATACCGGTGAGGAGCACAGCATTCCGGTGGGTGACTTCCAAACCAAGTACTTCCGGTTGATGTCTTCGGACAACAAAGTACTCTACGACCATTTGGACAACCTGCGTCCCCTGGCCTCGTCCGACGACCAAGTGCGTCGCCAGCTTATGCGCATTGATGAGGAAGCCCAGATGCCCAAGCCCCGCTCGCGCTTTGGTTTCCCCAACGACCAGTTCTATTTCAAGAGCCAGGAGGAAATGAACCACTTATTCCGGGATGTGCCGGAAAGTGTGGACAACACCAATGAAATTGTGGATAAGATTACGCCGCCCAAGCTGCAGCGCGATATTCTGCTCCCCAACTTCCCCCTACCTGTTGAGCACCCCACCGCCGACGCTTTCCTGCGCCACCTCACGTACAAGGGTGCATTCGAGGGCGACCGGCCGCGCTACTCCGAGCGCACCACGGAAATAGAGGAACGTCTCGATTACGAATTGCGCATCATTGAAACGATGGGCTTCGCGGGTTACTTCCTCATTGTGCAGGACTTCATCAACCGCGGCCGCGACATGGGCGTGGCCGTGGGGCCAGGCCGGGGCTCGGCGGCTGGCTCAGCGGTGGCCTACTGCGTGGGTATCACCAACATCGACCCCATCAAGTACTCCCTGCTGTTTGAGCGCTTCCTGAATCCTGAGCGTGTGTCAATGCCCGATATAGACATTGACTTTGACGACGTGAACCGCCAGCGCGTGATTGACTACGTGGTGGATAAGTACGGCAAAACCCAGGTAGCCCAGATTATCACCTTCGGTACTATGGCCGCCAAGTCCAGCATTAAGGACGTAGCGCGGGCCATGGAACTGCCCTTGCCCGCTACCAACGAGCTAGCCAAGATGGTGCCCGAACAAGTGGGTACTACCCTGCAAAAGGCCTTTGCTGAAAACCAGGAGCTGGACATGATCCGGCGCGACGATGCCCCCGACAACCTGCGCGGGCAGATTCTGCGCCTGGCTGAGAAGCTGGAAGGCTCGGTGCGCAACACCGGCATTCACGCCGCGGGCGTTATCATCGCCCCCGACGACATCACCAAGTACATACCCGTCAGTACCTCTAAGGACTCGGACCTGCTGGTAACCCAGTTCGACGGTAAGGTGATTGAGAGTGCTGGGATGCTCAAAATGGACTTCCTGGGGCTTAAAACACTCACGATTATTGTGGATGCGCTGGCCCTGATTAAGAAGAACCACGGCGTTGATATCAACATCGATGACATCCCGCTCGACGACCCCAAAACCTACGAACTCTACCAGCGCGGCGACACTATTGGTACGTTCCAGTTTGAATCCGAGGGGATGCGCATGTACCTCAAGGACCTTAAGCCGACCAACATTGAGGACCTGATTGCCATGAACGCCCTGTACCGCCCGGGCCCCATGCAGTTCATCCCAAACTTCATTAACCGCAAGCACGGACGCGAGGAAATTGAATACCCGCACGAGCTGCTGGAGCCCATCTTGAATTACTCCCAGGGCATTATGGTGTACCAGGAGCAAATTATGCAGGCCGCCCAGATTCTGGCTGGCTATTCCCTGGGTGGTGCCGACTTGCTACGCCGCGCCATGGGTAAGAAGGACATGAAGAAGATGGCCCAGGAGCGGGAGAAATTCTGCGAGGGAGCCAAAAAGCTGCACGGCATTGTGGCCAAGAAAGCCAACGAGGTATTTGACGTGATGGAGAAGTTTGCGGCCTACGGCTTCAACCGCTCCCACTCCGCCGCTTACTCGGTAGTAGCCTACCAGACGGGCTACCTCAAGGCCAACTATCCTGCCGAGTACATGGCCGCCGTGTTGACCAACAACATGTCGGACATCAAGAAGGTAACCTTCTTCATTGAGGAAGCCCGCCGCCAAGGGGTGGCCGTACTTGGCCCCGACGTAAACGAATCCATCCTCAAGTTCAACGTAAACGAAAAGGGCCAGATCCGCTTTGGCATGGCGGCCGTGAAGGGAGCAGGCGAGGCGGCCATTGAGAACATTGTAGCCGAGCGCGACAAGAAAGGGCCATTTACCGACATCTTCGACTTCTCTAAGCGGGTAAACCTGCGCGCCGTCAACAAGAAAACGTTTGAAAGCCTGGCTTTGTCGGGGGCCTTCGACTCGTTTGAGCGGTATCATCGCCGCCAGTTTGTGGAAGCCCCAGCCGGCGACCAGAACCTGATCGATAAGGCCGTGCGCATGGGCCAGCAGTACCAGCAGGAGCAGGAATCGGCCCAGCAGAGTTTGTTTGGGGGCGGAGCTTTCGGGGCGGTGGCCATGCCTCTTCCGAAAGTAGCCGACATGGAAGCCTGGCCTGCCACGGAGCAGTTGCGCCGCGAAAAGGAAGTAGTAGGCTTCTACCTGTCTGGCCACCCGCTAGACGACTACAAGCTCGAAATTGACTCCTACTGCACCTGTGGGTTGGATAAGGTAGAGAGCTACAAGAACCGCGAGGTGACGGTAGCCGGACTGATTTCCAACGTGCTATTCAAAACCACCAAGACGGGTCAGCCCTTCGTTTCGTTCAGCGTGGAAGACTACGAATCGAGCCTTAATTTAGCCCTGTTCCGCGACGACTACTCCCGCTTCTCGGCCCTTATTAACCCCCGTAACTACGACAAGGAGCAGGTACCACCCATGTATATCCGGGGTAAGTACGCCCAACGTTTCCGCGACTCCGACCAGTTTGAGTTCAAGATCCTGACCATGGAGCCCTTGTTCAACGTGGCCGAGAAGCTAGCAAATGGTGTACGCGTACAGCTCGATCTGCGCACCATTACGGAGCCCTTCATGGACCGCTTTATGGAGGCAGTAGAGGGTGCCGCCGGCTCTAAGAAGCTAGAAATTAAGTTTGCCGAGCCGCACGAGCACCTAACCGTAGACACGTACTCCCGCCGCTACCGCATCGAACCAAAAGAGTTTATTCGGAAGATGCGCGAAATGGAAATTGACGCTTGCCAACTGATTTAGGCAATCACCAGAACACAAAAAAGGGCGCCACAAGTGGCGCCCTTTTTTGTGTTCTGGTGATAAGACTACGAGCGAAGTTGCTCTTCGTCGGTGGTGTAGCCAGTCCGGTTGGTAGTCGTATCGTTGAGGCGCTCCACATCTACTTCCGTTTTGCGCACCGTGTCGCGAATGGTTTCTTCGCGCTCAGTTACTTCCTTACCAAGGGTTACTTCTTCTACCACGCGGGCTTCTTTACCTACTACAGCGCGTTCGGCACTTTCCGTAATTTCTACTTCACCTTCTTTAAAGGCAGCGAAATCAGCTTCGGTAGCCGGGCGGTTAACGGGGTGGCGCTCTACGTTCACATGCTCTTCGCGCAAACGCACGCTTGCTTCTGCTGGGCGCTCTACAATGCGGCTGCGTAGACGGGCACCGCCCGTCTGCTCTACCCGCTTGCCTACTTGCAGGTTCTCTTCAATAACCTGGGCCGATAGGCCAGCATCCGTCGTGTTGGCAGTAGCTTGGTTTGTTTGATCAGCTTGGAGGTTGTTGGCTACGTAGCCGGTTTGGGCGGCACGCTCATCTACGTCTACGGCACCAGCTTGGTCCAGAATTTCAGCGGCACGGTGTGCGTGCTCAGCTGACTGGCAATGGACGGTTACTATCGAGCCGCTTTGGCGAGCTACGTGCGAGTAACGGCTGCTGGCGTCATTATCGTCGTCGCCGCCGAACAGATTGCTAAAGAAATTGCTGATACCATCGCCCGTACGGCCGGCGGCGTCTGCTACTCCTTCGGTGGCGGTGCCTGTGCTATTGTAATAGTTGCTGCCGGAAGCATTGCCCGACTGATTGGCTCCGTGGGAGGCTACATCAACACTATCTTGAGTAAAGCCAGCGGCGGCGAGTTGACGGGCGGCTTGTTGGGCTTCTTGTGCGGTATCGAAAATTCCTACTACGGTCTGGTTCATGACAAAAAAATTAGGTGAATAGGTTAGGAGAAAGAATTAAGAATTAGTGGAAGGCGTATTGGGTGAGAGTGGGGTAGCAGCACTGGCCGCGGCGGGCTGGCGCTCTACGTGTAGTTCTTCGTGGCGCAGTGTTACGGGCTCAGTGTGCGTGGTTTGCACGACACGCTTTAGCACCCGAATCTCCTCCACCACAAGTAGGCGCGTCACAACTACTTCTCGTAGCACGGGAATAATTGTAACGTTGTCTTCATAGCGGGTACCTGGGGTAGGCGCACCGTCAGCCACGAATTGGTTGATGGCCACGCGTTCTACCAGTATCTCCTCGTGCTGAAGCGGTATTTCCAAGTGTTCCTCCCGCTCGTGCACGGTTTTGGCAAGCCGGACACGCCCGCTTTCTACCACTTCGCGAGAAACAACGGCGTGCTCCTCAATAATTGGTATTACCAGCCGCTCCTCGCTGGTGGCGGGTACGCGGGGAGGGTTCTGGGAGGGGAAAGAAGAATTCGTGCTTGTATCCATCGAGGGCTAATACGCCCTTCACTGGCTGCTGTTCTTAGTGCCGAGCTTGTTATTTTCTGCGTCCAATGCTTGCTAGTGCAATTATTTCCTGATACATAAATGCATCTATACTATTTAATATTCAGCTTCTTAGTAGCAAGAAGGACGGTAAGGAAGTTTTATAAGCTCAACAAGGCATTTGTACTATATAAAGAGGTTCAAAATTTTGCCATAGTGAGTAGCACGGGTCAAAGCCAGTGAAAACAGAAAAAGCAGTTTTTTATTTTCAATTTTTATTGAAAGTTTAAAATACACCTGTACATTTGAGCCATGCAACTCGACGAAGCCAAGCGCAAATTCATTGAAGGCTGGGGTACCCTCGGTTCCGCCTGGGGCGTTAGTCGCACAATGGCGCAGGTACACGCATTATTGCTGGTATCGGTAGGGGCGCTGAGCACCGAGGATATCATGGACCAATTGCAGATTTCGCGCGGTAACGTCAACATGAATGTCCGGGCCCTTATGGACTGGGGCATTGTGCGCAAGGAGTTGCGCCCTGGTGAGCGACGTGAGTTTTTCTCAGCTGAGAAAGATATTCACCGCGTAGCTACCTTAATTCTACAGGAACGCCGCCGACGCGAACTTGAGCCGATTATGCGCGTGCTAGGCGAAATAAGCCAGGTAGAGCCCTCGCCCGCTGCTACGGCTGAAGAAACGGAAGCTTTTACCAAGATGATAGGCAACATTCAGAACTTTGCTGATTTCGCAAACCGGGCGGCCTCTACCCTTATTAAAGCGGATGAAAACTGGTTCTTGAGCACCTTTATGAAGCTAATGCGCCCTAATGGCTAAAAGGGGAGCTTATTTTTTTGCTTATATATTTCAATTTTTATTGAAAGTTTAAAATACATCATCACACTACCTCATCCATTGCTTCTTTACCTCTTACTGTCATGGCACGTCCTAAAATGATTCTGGCTGGTGGTAGCGGTTTCTTAGGAAGACACCTAACGCGTCATTTTACCCAGTTGGGTTACCATGTGGTGCTATTGAGTCGGCGAAACACTCCCAGTACCGTTCAGTGGGATGGCTGCACCCTAGGGCCATGGGCAGCTGAGTTAGAAGGAGCCGCCGTACTTCTCAACATGGCTGGTCGCTCAGTAGACTGCCGCTATACGGCCCGCAACAGAGCGGCTATTACGCAAAGCCGCATAGAAAGCACCCGCGTGTTGGGCGAAGCTGTGGCAGCCTGCCAAAACCCGCCGGCCGTATGGATAAACTCGTCTACTGCCACCATATACGAGGACACTACCGGCGACGCACCCGTCAATACGGAAGCCACGGGCCGCATCGGTCGCAACTTTTCGGAGATGGTAGCTCAGCAGTGGGAAGCTATGTTCTGGCTGACGCCTACCCCAAGCACGCGGCGCATTGTGGTGCGGACAGCTATTGTGTTGGGGGCCGATGGCGGGGCATTACCTGTAATGGCTCGGCTAGCAAAGTTTGGCTTGAGTACACCCCAAAGCACCGGGCAGCAGTGGGTAAGTTGGCTGCACGTGCAGGATTTCTGCCGGGCCATAGAATTTCTAATAGGGCGCCCTGTGCTGGAAGGAACCTTCAACGTGTGTAGTCCGCATCCTATTCTGAATCAAGAACTTACTAGCCTGCTCGATACGCACTACCGGCCAAAGTGGCACATACCGCAGCCGAAGTGGCTGCTAGAGGTCGGAGCCTTCCTGCTGGGTACTGAAACCGAGCTGGTTTTGAAAAGCCGCAAGGTAGTTCCTCGGCGCCTGCAGGATGCTGGCTTTCAGTTCCGATACCCTACCTGCGCCGGGGCCTTAGCCGATTTATTAGCGCAAGTAGCTTAGCCGCCCTCTTCCCCATCTGCTTTTTTACGCGCTTTTACTTTTTCTCACCTTCACCTTAATTCTCAAAGCCATGAATTACTATTTGCTGGTGTACGGGCTGTATTTGCCCACCACGGTGCTCCTCACCCTATGGGTAGCACGCACGCTTTTTACCAATGGCCGCACCTTCCTAGTCGATATTTTTCATGGCAATGAAGCTCTGGCCGACTCCGTGAATAAGCTTCTGCTCACTGGGTTCTACCTCATCAACGTTGGCTACGCTACTCTTACGTTGCGCAGCACCGATACCATTAGAAGCTACCAGTCGGCAGTAGAGACGCTTAGCATCAAGCTGGGCACCATCCTTCTCATTCTAGGAGCGATGCACTTCCTCAACCTGTATGTGTTTTATAAGCTACGCAACCGGGCACAAGCATACGCCCGGGCCTACCACTCGTAACTACTAGTAGGTGTGCAATACGGTCCCGGTGGCCTAGGCAGCGCGTGGTTGGCATCATCGGGGCTTAGCCGCCATTGGTGGGGTAGGCTGTCATCTTGGCCGAGTGAACTTTCCGGCCCGACGCTTGTTGAATCGCAATCTGCTACCTTGCGGCCCGGTTGACCGTAAACAGCACTCACATTCCATTAAACCCCCTACTGTTATGGGACATAAAGCCATCGAGATTACCGATGCTAACTTCGACCAGATCATCAACTCCGATAAGCCCGTGCTCGTGGATTTCTGGGCCGAGTGGTGCGGCCCTTGCCGCATGGTAGGCCCGGTAGTAGAAGAACTGGCTGGTGAATACGAAGGCAAAGCCGTTATCGGCAAAGTTGACGTGGACTCTAATCCGCAGACTTCTGCTAAATTTGGTATCCGCAGCATTCCTACGCTGCTGGTATTCAAAAACGGCCAAGTAGTAGACAAGCAGGTAGGCGCCGTGCCTAAGCACGTGCTTGCTCAGAAGCTTGATGCTCAGGTAACTGCCTAAGGCTTGTCGTTTTGGAACGCTGAAAAGCAGTAGCTTTTCATACTCCCTTAAAATGCCCCACTTCTCTCAATGAGGAGTGGGGCATTTTACGCTTATAGGGGTTTGTTTAGCAGTAGGCAATCAGTTAAAACAAGAGATTTTTTCGCCCTACCCCTGTCAAAATACCCCTGCTTTCCAGTTAGGCCGCTATATTTAGCCGTTAACCCCTAGTGTAGCGTAGGTCCCGATGGAAGCTGTCTTACCTATTTTGTTTGCCTCAGTAGCGGGCATGGGCCATGCCTTTGAGCCCGACCATTTACTGGCCGTAGGTAACATGATTTCGCGCCGCGATACGCTGGCGGAAGCCTTGCGCGACGGCGTCTATTGGGGGTTGGGCCACACAACCATGCTAGTACTAGTTGGGTCGGTCATCATTCTGGGGCGGGCTACATTTCTGCACTCCGGTTATTTCGAAGCGGCAGTGGGTGCCATGCTCATTGCTATGGGCATCATGCGCCTGCTCGACTGGGGTAAGCCCCCCAAAACCGGCCGCTACCAACACCGTTTTGCCTACACCGTGGGGCTCATGCACGGGCTAGCCGGTAGTGGCGCCCTGGTTTTGCTGGTGATGAGCGAAATCCGCACTACCTGGCTGAGCATTCTGTACTTGTTTATTTTCGGCATCGGCTCCATTTTGGGCATGTGTGTAGTAGCGGGCCTGTGCAGTGTTCCTTTTACCCAGCGCATGAAAATCAACCGCTACCTCAAGGCCGGGGCCGTTACCGTGTCGTCGGTGATTTGCATTGTATATGGCGGCTGGATGATTTATACCAACGTGCTTGTCTAACCCCTTGCTGCGGCTGTAGCGGCCTTTCCCTTTTGTCTGCTCGTTATGCACCTATCCCCCAAAGACCTCGATAAGCTGGTGCTGCACCAGGCCGGTTTTGTGGCCCAGAAGCGCTATGCGCGCGGCCTCAAGCTAAATTACCCCGAGGCACTGTCTCTCATTGCTACCCAGCTGCTAGAGTTCATTCGCGACGGTGAGCGGGTAGATGTACTCATGAACAAGGGCAAGCAATTACTGGGTTTCCAAGACGTGCTGCCTGGTGTGGCAGAGCTATTGGCCGAAGTGCAGATAGAAGGCACCTTCCCCGATGGTACCAAGCTCGTCACGGTGCATCACCCCATCTGCCGCGAAACGGGCGACCCTACGCTGGCCCTCTATAGTTCGGGCCTAACGCGGGCCGAGCCGCTTGCTACCCCCGACAACACCAGCAGCCCCATTCCCGGTGAGTACCACTTAGCCCCCGGCGAACTGCTTCTGAACAAAGGACGCGCTACCGTGGAGCTGGACGTAACCAACATGGGCGACCGGCCAGTGCAAGTCGGCTCGCACTACCCCTTCTTCGAGACGAATGCGTCTCTTCAGTTCGACCGTGCCCTCTCCTACGGCTACCGCCTCAACATCCCGGCCGGGACTGCCGTGCGCTTCGAGCCCGGCGAGCGAAAGCGGGTAATGCTGGTAGCGCTGGGCGGCGAGCGTATCGTGTATGGTGGCAATGGGCTGATTGATGGAAAGCTAGATGATTCAGCAGTGCGGGAAATGGCGGTAGGAAAACTCAGCTAGTCGCTGCCAATTTGTGCTTCATACTATGGCCTGACTTCTTGACTCATATAAGCCTATAGTTATAGCCTTCTGAAACGTGGCCTATGTCGGGCTCATGCTTTTGATGCTCTTTATTATTAGCCTGATGCACGCATTGTAAGGCCACCAACTACTTCTTAAACCCATTTTTCATGTCCCTTCCCATCGACCGGCGCGCGTACGCCGATATGTACGGCCCCACTACGGGCGATACCGTGCGCCTCGGCGACACAGACCTGCTCATCATGGTGGAGAAAGACTACTCTACCTACGGCGAGGAATGCAAGTTCGGGGGCGGCAAGGTGCTGCGCGACGGTATGGGCCAAGCCGCCGGTATAGGCCAAGCCGACGCGCTAGATTTAGTAATTACCAATGCCTTGGTGCTGGATTACACTGGCATTTTTAAGGCCGATATTGGCATCAAGAATGGGCGTATTGTGGGCATTGGCAAGGCCGGCAATCCGCATATTATGCCGGGCGTGACGGCCGGTATGGTGGTAGGCGTGACGACGGAAGTAGTAGCCGGCGAGGGACAGATTCTTACTGCTGGCGGCATCGACTGCCACATTCACTTCATCAGCCCCCAACAGATTCCGGAGGCGTTGGCTTCCGGCGTGACGACCATGATTGGGGGCGGCACCGGGCCAGCGGCGGGCACCAACGCCACCACTTGCACGCCGGGCGCCTTCTACTTAGAAATGATGCTGAAGGCTACCGAGGCCTACCCGCTCAACTTCGGTTTCCTAGGTAAGGGCAATTCCTCCAAACCTGAGGGCTTGATTGAGCAGGTTGAGGCCGGCGCCTTGGGCTTCAAGCTGCACGAGGACTGGGGCACTACGCCCGCCGCCATCGACCAGTGCCTCACCATTGCGGAGCAATATGACGTGCAGGTGTGCATTCACACGGATACACTCAACGAAAGCGGCTTCGTGGAAACCTCTACTGCTGCCTTCAAAGGCCGCACCATCCACTCCTACCACACCGAAGGGGCCGGGGGCGGCCACGCCCCCGACATCATCAAAATCTGCGGAGAGCCTAACGTGCTTCCCTCCAGCACCAACCCCACGCGGCCCTTCACAGTGAATACCATTGATGAGCACCTCGATATGCTCATGGTCTGCCACCACCTCGACCGCAACATTCCCGAGGACGTAGCCTTTGCCGAAAGCCGCATTCGGGGCGAAACCATTGCCGCCGAGGATATTCTGCACGATATGGGTGCCCTGAGTATTATTTCCTCCGATTCCCAAGCCATGGGCCGGGTAGGCGAAGTAATTACGCGCACCTGGCAAACGGCCCACAAGATGAAAACCCAGCGCGGCCTACTCCCCGAGGACGCGGCAACCCAAACGGATAACTTCCGCGCCCGGCGCTACGTGGCCAAGTACACCATTAACCCGGCCCGCGCCCACGGCATCTCGGAAGAAATCGGCTCGGTAGAGTTGGGCAAGCTGGCGGACTTAGTACTGTGGAAGCCACAGTTTTTTGGCGTGCGGCCAGAAATGATTTTGAAGGGAGGCATCATTGCGCAGTCGCAAATGGGCGACGCCAATGCGTCTATTCCCACGCCCCAGCCTTCCTTTTCTCGGCCTATGTTCGGGGCGCTGGGCGGTGCCATTGGCAAGACCTCCATGGTGTTTGTATCGGCGGCCTCGGTAGAGCACGTGCGCAATACCTACCGTTTGCAAAAGCAGGTAGTAGCGGTGAAGAACTGCCGTACGGTGGCGAAAAAGGATATGGCTCTGAACGACTACCTGCCCAATATCGAGGTAGACCCCGAAACCTACCGCGTGCTCGTGGATGGTGTGCACCTTACGTGTGAGCCAGCTAAAAAGCTCCCGCTGGCTCAGTTGTATAACCTGTTCTAGGCGGCGCACCTCTACGCCGAAAAAGCCCAATGGCTAACCACTTAGCTTAGTCTCAGATTTTCTTCTCCCAGCCTCCTAGCCCGGCATCATGACTCAATTTGCCCGCTTGCTTCACCTAGTCGATTCGTCGATTCCAACGGGGTCGTTTGCGTATTCTTACGGGCTGGAGGCTAGCATCACGTTTGGGCTAGTCACGAATGCATTTGGGTTGCGAAACTACCTGTATGCGTATCTGCAGCAAGTGAGCAGCATGGAGCTACCCGTTATGACTTCCTGCTTCCGGCTGGCCGGTCAGGAGTTAGGAAATGAGTTTTTAGTTCTAGCGGAAGAATACGATGCTCAAATGCTAGTGCCGGCCTTGCACAAAGCCAGCGTAGTACAAGGTCGCAACTGGCTAAAGCTATTGGTTTCCTTTTACCCTACTGCGGGCTTGCAAGCCCTCGGCGAATGGTTTGTCCAGCACCAGCAACCTCAACATTTCACTTTGCTGTTTACCCTGGCGCTTCAGAAAGCCGGTTTTCAACTGCCAGATTTGCAGACGATGTACCTGCATATGCTGCTGCGCGACCAGCTTAGCGCCGCTATCCGCCTAGGTTTTCTGGGCCCTCTGGAAGGCCACCGCCTACAGCACGACTTCTACACCGTGTTCGAGGAGTTGCTGGCCGCCCAGGCCAGCAAAGAATACCAGGATGCCTGCCGCTCGGCTTTTCTGCTTGATACTGCTCAGGTCTTGCACGAAGACCTATATTCCAAGCTCTTTCAAAACTGATTACTCAGAGCTCATCCTACGAAGCTCATTGCCTCCCTTAAATAACAACTTCTTCTAATGGCATTTGTCGAAAAGCTGGCCCTGCTGCTGCACGGGCATACCCACGAAGCCTATGAGTCGCCGGGCGACTTTGAGGAACGGGAAACGCGCCGGCTGCCCTCCTACCGCAACTTCCGCAAACGCGCCTTCACAGTGGGCATTGGCGGGCCCGTAGGCACTGGCAAAACGGCCCTGCTCAAAGCCCTGTGCGAGCGGATGCGCCACGACCACGAGCTAGGCGTAGTTACCAATGACATCTTTACCCGCGAAGATGCCGAGTTCCTAATTCGCAATAGCGCCTTGAGCGAGGACCGGATAGTAGGCGTAGAAACCGGCGGCTGCCCCCACGCTGCCATTCGGGAAGATATTTCTCTGAATATGGACGCCTTGGAAGGCTTGATGGCGAAGTTTAATAATCAGCTCGATTTCCTGTTCGTGGAAAGCGGGGGCGACAACCTGGCTGCTCACTTCAGCCGCGAGTTAGTTGACTACTCCATCTATGTTATCGACGTGTCGGGCGGCGACAAGATTCCGCGCAAGGGTGGCCCCGGCATTACTCAGTCGGACCTGCTCATCATCAACAAAATTGACCTAAAAGACCTCATCCGGGCCGATTTGGGCGTAATGGAGCGTGACTCTCGTAAGATGCGCGGCTCTGGCCCCTTCCTCTTTGCCCGCGCCATCGACGGCCACGGCCTCGACGATATTATTGCTCATATTAAGGAAGCCAAGGCCCGTGCCCTAGCTTCCGTACGCGAAGACCGCCGATAAACAGTGCACTGCCCCACCTAAAACCGCCCTAGTGCTTTGCTCCTCTAGCACTAGGGCGGTTTTAGGCAGCTAGTATTTTCGCTGCCAGGGATTGTAGCCCAGCAATTCCGGGTTGGCCAAAGCTGCTAAGATTCGATTACAGAGCGGCTGCAACGCAATGCGGCTGTGCGCAGCGGCCCGCAAGAGGTACACTTCTGGTTTGGCGCGGGTAATGGCCACCACGTAGTCGTGGCCGGTTACGGTGAAATGGGGGCCGGTGCTACCGGCTAGCTGCTGCTGGGCCAGAAGGTCCGCGAGTTGCTGAAAGCGTCCATCTTCGGGGCTACCCACCAAGTATACTGAGAGCATCGTTTGGTAGCCAGCAAAGTTGGCCGGCGACGTAGCAATATGGTCTGTTGGTTGAAAAGTAAACCGGTCTAGCAGCACAAGGCGGCCCGCTAAGCGCACTTTCAACTCCGTATGCAAGGAGGTAAAGGCAAATTGCTCGCCCTGGTCCATACGGCCAGAATGAAACCAGTCGGCCACGAGCAGCAGGGCGCCAGGTTGCAGGTGCCATTCCTGCACCTGCCGGTAGCGGCTTTCGGCTTGCAGCACCACGGGGTCAGGAAAGACGACGGTCAGGCTATTGTCGGCTAAGTACCCCACCACGTACTGCTGGGCTACTGACCCATCGGTTGAGCGAAAAATCTTGGTATTCGATTGAGTATTGATGAATACCCGAGCCTCCGCCTGCGCTTCCACCCGTAAGCGAATAACGTCGCCGGCCACCATACCGCCCCCGTAGCTGGATAGCATGACGTGGCAGGCAGTAGCCGGCGAGGCCGGATTTAAAATCTTAAGTGGTTGGATGCTTTTGCTGGTAATCAACTGCGTTTTGTGGCGCACCTGGGCCACCTCCACGCTGCTCCAGCCAGAGTCGGAAACATTCATTGCCGCCAAGATAAAACGGGACTACCTACTGAAACTAGCTGGCGGGCTTTATTCCTGTCCCTTCGTACTCACTAGGTAGCCGAAGGATACCTAGGGGCTGCCAATGGCACCTTACAGGTACCCAGGCTAAACATGCTTTTCTACCTGCTTCTAGCCCCACCCTGGCCCCAACCGACGCAGTATTTCTACCAGCCAGGGCGGCACCTTGTTGAGGCTCGTCCGTAACCAGCACCCAGCATGCGAGTATAGACAAGCTCCTTTCTTTCCTACTGCCTCTCGCCTATGAAACCTATCATCACGCTCACGCTTAACCCTACGGTTGATAAAAGCACATCGGTTGACAAGCTGGTCTCGGAGCAAAAACTGTCGTGCGCCCCGCCAGTGTTCGAGCCGGGCGGCGGGGGCATCAACGTGTCGCGGGCACTGCGGCGGCTGGGCACTGATTCGGTAGCGGTATTTCCGGTAGGTGGCCCTACGGGCGCCATCCTGCGCGAACTGCTAACCCACGAAGGCATTACCCAGCAGGCCATTGAAACAACCCACCGCACGCGCGAAAACTTTATTGTGGTGGAGAGTACTACCAATCACCAGTTCCGGTTTGGAATGCCGGGCACGCCGCTAGAGCCCCAGTACCAGCAGCAAATTCTCCAAACTCTGCGCGGCCTGGCTCCTACTGCCAGCATGTTAGTAGTGAGCGGCAGCCTTCCGCCCGGCGTCGACCCGGCTTACTTGGGAGAGGTAGCACACATGGCCGAGCAAGTGGGCATTCGGCTTATCGTGGACACCTCTGGCCCAGCCCTGGAGCAGGCCCTCGATGAGAAGGTATACCTCATCAAACCCAATGTAGGCGAGCTGAGCCGGTTATCTGGCGTTGATGCCCTGGATAGTGAATCGGTGCCGGATGCGGCGCAAAGCATCATTGCCCGCGGCAAGTGCGACATCATCGTGGTTTCATTAGGGCCCCAAGGTGCTTGCCTCATTACCAAGGACACCGTAGACCACGTACCGGCACCGGCCGTAAAAAAGCGCAGTACCGTAGGAGCCGGCGACAGCATGGTGGCTGGTATGGTATGGGCGCTGTCTAATGGGCAAAGCTTGCGGGAGGTGATTCGGATGGGAGTGGCTTGCGGCACGGCGGCCACCATGAACCCTGGTACGGAGCTTTTCCGTCCGGCCGATGCCAACAAGCTGTACCGGTGGCTACTACAGATGATGCCAGCAATTGCCTAACGCGCAACCGGCAGTACGCTCTACATCTCCACTAGCAACGTAGCCCGGGCTTCATCAGTGGTTGATAAGCCCGGGCTACGCTTTTTAGACTATACCCTGCACTTAACACATTTTTTTCTGCACTTGCGCAATAGAACTTTACACTGCGTTGAAATGGCTTTGCAGCGTTATAACAGCCACTTATTGAGCGCCTAACAACCTTACTGGAAAGGTTAGAAATCGTAAAAAAGGCTCGTGGCGACGCACGTGCTTGGAAGAGGATAATATCTTGCTAATTCGACCTATTAACGAAGGGCAGAATCTTTCCAACCACGACACCACATATTTCCATGACGCCTGATACCTCCCTGGGCCTGTACCGCCCGGAGTTTGAACACGACGCCTGTGGTACCGGTTTTATTGCCTACCTCAACGGCCGTAAGTCGCACCAGATTATTGCCGATGCGCTGACCATGCTGGAGAATATGGAGCACCGCGGCGCCTGTGGTTGCGACTCTGACTCTGGCGATGGGGCTGGCCTGCTCCTGCAACTGCCCCACTGGTTTTTTCTTGAAGAATGCACAGCCCGCAACATCCGCCTCCCCGAACCGGGCTCGTACGGCGTGGGCATGCTATTCTTCCCCAAAGAAGCCGCGCCCAAGGAAGCGTGCCGCACCCTTATTAATGCCGCGGCCGAGCAGTTAGGCATTCGGGTGCTTGGGTACCGTCCCGTGCCCGTAAACCCTACCGGCATTGGCCCAACGGCCTTGGCTGCTGAGCCAGCCATTGAGCAGGTGTTTGTGGCGCGGCCCGCCGGCATCGCCTCACCCGAGGACTTTGAGCGCAAGCTCTACGTGTTGCGGCGCTACATTACCAAAACCGTTTCGGAGCAGGTGCCAGCCGCCGCCGATGATTTCTACTTCACTTCCCTTTCCTGCAAAACCATTGTTTACAAAGGGCAGCTCACTACCTACCAGGTGCGCGGCTACTTCCCCGACCTGTCGGACGAGCGGGTGACGTCGGCGTTTGGGATGGTGCACTCGCGCTTTTCTACCAACACGTTTCCTTCTTGGCGCCTAGCCCAGCCGTTCCGGCTGCTGGCTCACAATGGAGAGATTAATACCCTGCGGGGCAACCTCAACTGGTTCTACGCGGGCCTGCGCTCCTACGTGTCGCCGTACTTTTCGGCCGAGGAAATGGACATGGTACTGCCCGTTATCGACAGCAACCAGTCGGACTCAGCCTGCCTCGACAACATTGTGGAGGTTCTGCTGCACTCGGGGCGCTCGTTGCCCCACGTGATGATGATGCTGGTGCCCGAAGCCTGGGACGGCAACACGCAGATGGACCCGTTCAAAAAGGCCTTCTACGAGTTTCACGCCACTTTCATGGCTCCGTGGGACGGCCCCGCCGCCCTACTCTTCACGGATGGTCAAATGCTGGGCGCTATGCTGGACCGCAACGGGCTGCGCCCTCTGCGCTACATAGTCACCAATGATGGACGTGTGATGGTGGCCTCCGAAACCGGAGTCTTGCACATTCCCGAAGCGACTGTGGAGAAGAAAGGCCGCTTGCAGCCCGGTAAGATGTTGCTCATTGACACCGTAGCTGGCCAAATCATCACCGATGAGGAGCTGAAAGCCCAAGCAGCCGCCCGTCAGCCCTACGCCCAGTGGCTCGACGAGTACCAGATTCGGCTGGAGGAATTGCCCGAACCGCGCCAAGTGTTTTCCGATCTGGCGGCCGAGGCGGTATTTAAGTATCACCAGGTGTTTGGCTACACTCGTGAAGACATTGATACGCTCATTACGCCCATGGCCCTCGAAGGCAAGGAGCCTATCGGTTCTATGGGGGTAGACGTACCGCTGGCAGTGTTGTCGGATCAGCCTCAGCACCTGAGCAGCTATTTCAAGCAGTTTTTTGCCCAGGTGACTAACCCGCCCATCGACCCCATTCGGGAGCGGTTGGTTATGAGCCTGGCTACCTTCATCGGCAACAATGGCAACATCCTCGATGAGGACAAAATGCACTGCCACTGCGTGGCGTTGCGCCAGCCTATTCTCACGAATCATGAGCTGGAAAAGCTGCGCAGTATTGATACGGGCATGTTCAATGCCAAGACCCTGCTTTCCTACTTCAAGGCCGATGGCAAGCCTGGTTCCATGGAAGCCGGCCTGGACCGCCTGTGCCGCTACGCCGAAGACGCGGTAAATGATGGCTTTGAAGTACTGATTCTGTCGGACCGCGGCCTGGACTCCAAGCACGCGCCTATTCCCTCCTTGCTGGCTGTTTCGGCGGTACATCACCACCTGATTCGCAAGGGCTACCGGGGCTCGGTGGGCCTTGTAGTAGAGGCCGGCGACGTGTGGGAGGTACATCACTTTGCCTGCCTGCTGGCCTTCGGTGCCACCGCCATTAACCCGTACTTGGCCCTGTCTACGGTGCAAACCATGCACGCGGGCGGTCAATTCAACACCACGTACGAGTACCCTCAGCTAGCCAAGAACTACATCAAGGCAGTGTGCGACGGCCTACTGAAAATTTTCTCCAAGATGGGCATCAGCACCCTGCAGTCGTACCACGGCGCGCAGGTGTTCGAGATATTAGGCCTCAATCAAAGCGTAGTGGACCGCTACTTCACGGGAGCCGTAACGCGCATTGGGGGGCTTGGGCTAGACGAAATAGCCCGCGAAACGCTTTATAAACAGTTTCAAGGTTTTAAGAGCAGCTCTTCGGAAGAGCAGCAGTTGCTTCCTGAAGGCGGCATCTACCAGTGGCGCCGCCGAGGCGAGGCCCACATGTTCAACCCCGAAACGGTGCACCTGCTTCAGCACGCCACCCGCACTGGCAACTACGACGTGTACCGCCGCTACGCCCGCCTACTGAATGAGCAGCCCGAGCGCATGTTTACCTTACGCGGCCTGCTAGATTTTGCTCACCATCGTCCCGCCATTAGCCTGGAAGAGGTAGAGCCGGCGGAAAGCATCATGAAGCGCTTTGCTACCGGGGCCATGTCGTTCGGGTCTATCTCGCATGAAGCGCACAGCACGCTGGCTATTGCCATGAACCGCATTGGGGGCAAAAGCAATACCGGCGAAGGTGGCGAAGACCCGCTGCGCTATGAGCATATGCCCAATGGGGATTCTATGCGCTCAGCTATTAAGCAGGTAGCATCGGCCCGCTTCGGCGTTACGGCGCACTACCTCACCAATGCCGACGAGCTGCAAATTAAGATGGCCCAGGGTGCCAAGCCCGGAGAAGGCGGCCAGTTGCCGGGCCATAAGGTAGACGAATGGATTGCCAAGGTGCGCCATGCTACGCCCGGCGTAGGCCTGATTTCGCCCCCGCCCCACCACGATATCTACTCGATTGAGGACCTGGCTCAATTGATTTTCGACCTGAAGAATGCCAACCGTGCCGCTCGCATTAATGTGAAGCTGGTGAGCAAAGCAGGTGTGGGTACCATATCGGCGGGGGTAGCCAAAGCCCACGCCGATGTGATCCTCATTGCGGGGTACGATGGGGGAACCGGGGCCTCACCTATGAGTTCCATCAAGCACGCTGGCCTGCCGTGGGAACTTGGCTTGGCTGAAGCTCACCAAACCTTACTTCGCAACCAACTGCGTAGCCGCGTGGTGCTGCAAGCCGATGGGCAGCTCAAAACGGGCCGCGACTTAGCCGTAGCGGCCTTACTTGGAGCCGAGGAATGGGGAGTAGCCACGGCTGCCCTCATTGCGGGGGGCTGTATTATGATGCGCAAATGCCATCTCAATACTTGTCCGGTAGGGGTAGCAACCCAAGACCCAGAGCTGCGCAAACTGTTCACGGGTCAGCCTGAGCACATTGTAAACCTGTTCCGGTTTTTGGCCGAAGAACTCCGCGAAATAATGGCGGAGCTTGGTTTCCGGACGGTAAACGAGATGGTGGGCCGAACTCAGTTTCTAAAGGTTCGTGAAGGCATTACGCACTGGAAAAGCCGCACGCTGGACCTGACGGACCTCTTGCAGCCCGTCCCGAATCCCTCGGGCGGCACGCTCTACAACAGCGAGCAGCAAGATCACGGCCTTGCTAATATCCTTGACTGGCAGCTCCTGGCACATGCTAAGCCAGCTCTCGACGAGCGAATTCCGGTATTCGCCACCTTCGATGTGCGCAATACCGACCGCACTATTGGCACGTTGCTATCTAATGAAGTAGCGAAGCGCTACCACGCGGCCGGTCTCCCCGACAACACTGTCAATTACTCTTTCCGGGGGTCGGCTGGTCAGAGCTTTGGCGCATTTTGCGCCAAAGGCCTCTCCTTTGCTCTGGAAGGCGAAGCCAACGACTATGTAGGCAAAGGCTTGTCGGGAGCACGCTTAGCCATTTTTCCGGCGGCGGAAGGCCGTTTTGTACCCGAGCAGAACATCATCATTGGCAACGTAGCCTTGTACGGAGCCACCTCCGGTGAGCTGTTTGTGCGCGGGCAGGCGGGCGAGCGGTTTGCCGTCCGCAACTCCGGTGCCACGGCTGTAGTGGAAGGCGTGGGCGACCATGGCTGCGAATACATGACCGGAGGCCGCGCGCTAATTCTGGGTAAAACAGGCCGCAACTTTGCGGCCGGCATGAGCGGAGGCATTGCCTGGGTGTATGACCCTGACGGCACATTCCCCCAGAACTGCAACACCGAGATGGTAGAGCTTGACCCCTTGGATGCCGACGACGAAACCCAAATTCAGGCCCTCTTGCACCAGCATCAGCAGCTTACTGGCAGTCAGCTTGCAGCCTACTTGCTCGGTAACTGGAGCGAAGAAGTGGGCAGATTCGTGAAGGTCTTCCCCTCCGAATACAAGAAGGTGCTGCAAAAAGCCCAGTACGCTATGGCGTAATGGAAGCCACGCATAGCACCCTACTTAGCCTACTGTCTACCACCGAAACACACGTAGCGGGAGAAACCAGATGCGTACTGATTTCTCCCGCTAGGTTCTCTCACAGATCAAACAGCCCACAGAATGGGACATATAACGGGATTTAAAGAGTTTGAGCGGGAGCTTCCTACGAAGGCCGCCCCGCAGGAACGCGTGGCTCACAACCGCGAGTTTGTGGGCTTGTACACCGAAGATCAACTAACCAAGCAAGCGGCCCGCTGCATGGATTGTGGCATTCCGTTTTGTCACTCAGGCTGCCCACTCGGCAACATCATTCCTGAGTTCAATGATGCCGTATACCAGCAAGATTGGGAAGAAGCCTACCGCATCTTATCGTCTACCAACAATTTCCCCGAATTTACAGGACGTATCTGCCCCGCCCCCTGCGAGTCGGCGTGCGTACTAAGCATCAACCGAGCACCGGTGGCCATTGAGGAAATTGAAAAGCACATCATTGAAATAGCCTTCTCCAAAGGCTACGTGCGCCCTACGGCTCCCGTGTTGAAGTCGGGCAAGACGGTAGCAGTAGTAGGCAGCGGCCCAGCTGGGTTGGCTGCTGCCGCCCAGCTGGCAAAGGCTGGCCACTCCGTAACCGTGTTCGAGCGCGACGATCTACCGGGTGGTTTACTGCGCTACGGTGTTCCTGATTTTAAGCTGGAAAAGTGGGTAATTGACCGTCGGATTCAGTTGCTGGAGGAAGATGGTGTGGTATTCCGCTGTAACACGGAAATCGGCCGCGACCTAGCCGCCCAGGAGCTAACACGCACCTTCGATGCAGTAGTGCTGGCAGGCGGAGCTACCGTGCCGCGCGACTTGCCTATTCCCGGCCGGGAGTTGCAGGGCATTTACTTTGCCATGCCCTACCTTACCCAACACAACCGCCGGGTAAGCAACCTCTCCTTGCTAGAAGCAGAGCTACTTGCCACTAGCCACGATGTGGTAGTAATTGGTAGTGGCGACACGGGTTCTGACTGCGTGGGCACCGCTAACCGGCAGCAGGCCCGTAGCGTTACGCAGTTTGCCCAAATGCACCAGCCTGGTACTGAGCGTCCCGCCCACACACCTTGGCCTCAGGAACCAGCTATTTTCCGCAGTAGCACTTCGCACGAAGAGGGCTGCCAGCGCTACTGGGGCATCAAGACGAAAGCCTTCCTCGGTGACGAGGAGGGCCGCGTGCGGGGTTTACTCGTTAGCGACATTACCTGGGAAACCGACATTATGGGCCGCCGCCTCACGTTTGAGGAAATAGAAGGCTCGGAACGCGAAATTCCTTGTCAGCTGGTGCTACTCGCCCTGGGCTTTACCTCGCCCCAATACGCGGGGCTGCTGGAACAGCTCCAAGTACAGGTAGATGAACGGGGAAATGTTCAGGCTACCGACACATCCTACCAGACCAGCACCCCCAATGTATTCGTTGCTGGTGATATGCGTCGGGGGCAGTCATTGGTGGTATGGGCTATTTCGGAAGGGCGCGAGGCAGCCCGGAAAGTAGACCTATTTTTAACTGGCAAAACGGCCTTGCCGAGCAAAAACGCAGTTGGGATGCTTGCCTAAGCATAGGCTACGTTCCGATAAGAACGACAGAGCCCTGGGAGCTACTTCATGCTTCTGGGGCTCTTGCTTTTACTCATCGGGACTGGTAGCGCGGGCCTCCGTGGGCGGCACTTGCGGGGGGCGTACTCCCGAGAACAAAGAGAAGTTCGGAGCGAAATAAATAGGCAGGGTAAATGTCATTGCCGTGGGCAGGTTGTATTCCCGTCCAGGCTCAAACACGGGCAAGCTAGCTACTACTCGGCGAGCCTCTTGGTCGGCATCGGGAGAAAGGCTGCGCACTACTTGCACCTGTCCTACACGCCCGTCCTCGTCTACCGTATAGCGTACGTACACTTTGCCCGTGATGCCTTTACGCCGGGAATTCTTGGGGTAGTTGGTGTTGCGCGCGATGTAGCTCAGCAGCGCGCCTTGCCCACCCGGAAACTTAGGCAGTTCTCGGGCCTGCACTTTCCCCATATAAGCCGAGCCGTCTTCGTTGAAGAAAGCTAGAGCTAAGGGCTTGCCTTGCCGATCGGGAAGCTCTATTGCGCTTAGCTGACCGGTGTCGTAGTAGTAATGCCACTCACCCACAGCCCGCCCATTATGGTAGCGGCCCTCGGAGCGTTTTTGGCCATTGCGGTGTACCGTAATCCAACGGCCGGTTCGTTGCCCATCGGTATATTCTCCGCGCTGGCTAATGCGACCATCTTCGTACCACCCTACGTACAGGCCATCGGCTTCATCATTGTGATAGTGCACTTGTCCGGCTTTGGTGCCGCTAGGGTGGTACCAAGTCAGTTGTCCATTACGCACTGGCGGATCAATGGAGGATAGAGCGCCTTTTAACAATAAGGTTCCCGATAAGGAATACTCTCGCATTGTGAAGGTCTCCAGCAAGTCGCTCTTGCGGTCGATGATCCGGTAGTGCGACGCGCTATCCGGCACGGTGGCTTCGTCCCGATCATTGAGATAAACTGCGGGTAGACTTTGGGCCAAGCCAACATAAGGTGCCGCTACAAAAACAAGCAAAGCACAGTAACGCACAGTCATAAAAGCTTAGTCGACCTCCTGCGCACGGCAGGTAGATGAAATATAATTTATTCTATCACCGATATCAAGAAGTGGGGCATCATTTCCTGAATAATACCATATTATATATTCATCGATCAATTAGCCTGTTCTGCTCCATTCCTCTGCTTATACTGCAAGTAAACATGGGTTCACAGTACCGGCCTGCATTCACTATATCATCTTGTTCTGGTTAAGTAGCCCGAACACTTGCCCAATAGTAAGCTTAAATAACACAACAATCCTGATTTTCTGGCACCAACACTAAACTGTATTATCCTTTGGATGAAGGTATCCATTACCTCAAGCAATACCCAACTGTGTAGGGTTTCGGTGTCGCTAGAGAGTACTAGGCAGCAACCAAGAGCAGCGGCTCCTTTCCACGCCCACAGGTAGAAAGGAGCCGCTGCTCTTGCCCAAGGTTGGGCTAGGTTAGTCCATCATTTGTATTGGGCGGTTGAAGGCCTCTTCCAAAGAAATCAGCGTCTCGGTGCGCTCAATCCCTTCGATTAGCTGAATCTGATCATGTAGCACGTCACGCAAGTGCGCCGTGTCACGACAGATAATCCGTGCAAAGATGCCATAAGCGCCCGTTGTAAAGTCAATGCTGACTACCTCTGGAATACGCCGCAATTCCTCAACTACACTACCATACACCGAGCTTTTTAGCAGATAGATGCCAAGAAAAGCCCGCACGCCGTAGCCTAGCTTCTGGTAATCAATCTTTAAGGTAGCACCCTGCACAATGCCCAATTCCTCTAACCGAGCCATGCGCACGTGCACCGTACCACCCGATACGTGTACCTTGCGAGCTATTTCAGTGTAAGGCATTTTGGCATCATCAATCAGTAATGCCAGGATTTTACGGTCGGTGTCGTCAAGTTCGTAATTGCGAGCCATTTTTGAGCAAGTTGATTACTTGATTAGCAAGTAATGTTTACGTTATTTAAAAATAATGTATTTTTTTAGCCAAAAGCCTGCTTATATTTTATAATTCAGACCAAGGTAGTACATTTGTCATAATCCAACGCAAACGGCGCGAGATTACTACAAAACAATGTAGAATGATGAAACTGGCAGACATGCCCTCCTCTCTCGGGGGTGGAGATTCGGGAAAAACTGGTCCGGCGGCCGGCTAACTACTCCGTGGAGGTTCGAATCCTTCTTCTACAGCACTTTTCTTCTTTGGGTGGGCAAAATCGTGAGGAGGAAAAAACGGAACGTATCTGGGTGGGTGCGTTCCTTTTAAAGAGGCGGCATCTGGGTGGGTGCCGCCTTTTATTATGCCCAGCAGTTCCGGCGTTCTACCTGCTTGTTGCAAGCAAAAAGAACAGGTTTGCTAAACCGGCCGCAAAGAACGGTATTTCCCATTCGATTTACCCGCCAAACTCCAAAAAACTCCTCTCTGTTCTAAAAACACTATTCTTTCTATAAGGCTGCTTCTGAAAGCTACTTTCAGTATACAACTGGATATACTTGGCTCGTTGAGGTATCTCCTACCACGTGTTGTTTCACGAAGTGTTTTCTTAAACAGTTCGGACTTGGTGAGATTAATAGCCACCTACCAAAAAGAACACCGCATGCAGCACAGGCTACATGCGGTGTTCTTTTTGGTAGGTGGCAGCTAGCGCTGTGCTACTGGAGGCTGCTGATAACGAGTTAAACCTGCATCCAAGAATTGGATAAACTTATTAATATCTGACTCATAGGCCACTGCCGTTGTGAGAGCCAATGGCTGCTCCATTGTGCTGGCCGGGTCCAAAATCACGTAGTAGGGTTGCGCGTTCATATTGAACCGGCTAATCTGAAAATCCAGATTCTGCTCGCCTAAGGTCTTTTTCACGCGCTGGTCGCGGGTAGACGTGTACCACTGGCTTTGGGGCAACTCTGTTTTATCGTCGGCATAAAGAGCTACTACTACAAAGTCTTCGCGCAAGCGCTTGAGCACGCGGGGGTCGCTCCACACGGTGGCTTCCATTACGCGGCAGTTACCGCAATTGTGGCCTGTGAAGTCGACAAACAACGGCTTTTTACGCTGACGAGCGCACTCTAGGGCTTCCTGCAAGGTGAAGTATCCTGATAGATTGTGAGGCAGCTCTAGGTCGCCCTCGAAGCGTGGCGTAGTGCACGTTGTCTGCTGCGCGGCCACTGCTGGCGTAGCGCTGCTACTAATCCAAGCAAAATCCTGACGGCTAGCTGGCGGCGCTAAGGCTGAGAGCCCGTTGAGCGGAGCACCAAAAAGGCCGGGCACCATGTACAGCATAAACGATAGCACAACGGCAGCCATCAGCAAGCGGGGTACACTCACGTGCGACGATTCACTATCGTGCGACAAGCGGAATTTGCCTAGCAAGTACAAACCAAGCAGGCCCGCCAGTACAATCCAGATGGCCAGGAATACGGGCCGGGGCAACAATCCCCAATGGTATGAAAGGTCGGCGGAGCTTAGAAACTTGAACGCCATGCCAAGCTCTACAAAGCCCAAAGCTACCTTCAGCGTGTTTAGCCACCCTCCCGAGCGGGGCATAGACTTCAGCCACGTAGGAAACAGGGCGAACAGTACGAAGGGCAAAGCAAACGCCGTGGAGAAGGCCAGCATAGCCAAGGTAGGCCGCAGCAATTCTCCATTAGCAGCCGAAATAGCTACCGAGCCTACAATAGGCACCGTGCAGGAAAACGATACAAGAACTAAAGTAGCAGCCATGAAGAACAGGCCCGACCAGCCGCCTTTATCAGCTTGCGCATCTACTTTATTAACTAAGCTGCTAGGCGCATTGATTTCGAATAAGCCCAAAAAGGACATTCCGAAAATAATGAAGATGACAAAGGACAGCAGGTTGGGCAGCCAGTGCGAACTGATTAGGTTCGCAGCATCAGCCCCGAACAGCAGGCTTAACAAAACGCCTACTCCGGTATAAATGCCAATGATGGACAAGCCGTACACGAGCGCCTTGCTAATCGCCTCGCCCCGGCTGCGGCTATTGTTGGTGAAGTACGATACCGTCATGGGGAGCATGGGGTACACGCAGGGCATCAGTACCGCTACCAAGCCAGCCCCAAAGGCTAGCAGCAGAAACTTCCATAAGGAAAGGGCAGTACCCGCTGGCTGCGTAGTGCTTACGGGGGCAGCAGCTTGCGCTACTGCAGCCGCAGCAGGCTCGGCCTGTGCTACCACCGTAGTACCTGAATCGGTGGCAGGGCTTACTACCGGGGCTGAAGCCGCTTGAGTGGTAGCAGCTGTGTCGGCTACGGTTGCGGTGGCGGTAGTGGTGGGAGTCGTGGTGCTTGGTACTACGGCTCCGGTTTTATCAGGTGTAGAGGGGGCTATGGCCGTGCCGCTAACTTCCACGGGGCCAAAGCTCAGGGTTTCATTGCCCGGAATACAACGACCGTCCACATCGGTGCAGCTCTGGTATTCCACATCGGCCTTTACCGTAAGGGCGCCGGGCTGCAACACCCGAATGCGCTGGCGAATTGTGCCTGTTTTTTCGAAGTACGTAACGTCGCCCTTGAACGTCTCGTCGAAGTGTTTCTCGGCCCCCACCGACTTGGGTTTTCCTACCAGCTCATAGGCGGGGCTTTTGGCGAAGGTGAAGGTGAATACGGTCGGGCCCAAGTCAGGATCAAAGTCGGTGGCGTAGAGGTGCCACGTATCCTGAATGCGCGCATTTACGATGAGGTCTGTTTCCTCCCCAACCTTTAGTGCCGCTTTACTTACCGCGGTGCTCAGCTTCGTTGGCGTGAGTACTTGTGCCAGTGTGTTTAGGGCACTCAGCAACACCAGCACTACGGCCAAACCAGAAATTTTTAAGGGTCTCATGCAAAAAGAGATAGTCAAAGAAGAGGAGGTACCAAGCTCACAAAGTACGGTACTACCCAACAGAGTTCCCAGGAACCTCGTTGCACCAACCGCCCCGAGCGCTCCAGGTTTACGCTGTTTCTCAACCTTCTCGGAACCGCTTGCCCGGATTCTCGTACTTTTGTAGCATAAAGGGAGCCAAGCCGGTCGAGCCATGCCCCGCATCTATGGGTTTAAAAATTCTATTTACCGTTCTGCTGGTGTTGCTGAACGGGTTTTTTGTGGCGGCAGAATTTGCGCTGGTGAAAGTTCGCAGCTCTCAGATTGAACTGCGCGCCCAAGGAGGCAACCGCCTGGCCAAGCTCACCCTGAGCATGCTACAAAACCTGGACGCCTACCTCTCCGCTACGCAGCTCGGCATTACGCTGGCCTCGCTGGCTTTGGGTTGGATTGGTGAAAGCGTAGTTTCCGATGTAGTGCTCAGTATTCTGCACTCACTCGGCATTGGCGTGAGCAGTGTTACGGTTCACACGTTTTCGGTGGTGGCCGTGTCCTTCATTGTCATCACGTCGCTCCACATTGTTATCGGTGAGCAGGCCCCAAAAGTGCTGGCTATTCAGCGCCCCGAAACGATCTGCATGGCTGTTGCAGCACCCCTGCGCGGCTTTTATGTTATTACGTTCCCGCTGATTTGGCTGCTCAACAAGCTCTCTAACATGGTAGCGGGCTTGTTTGGGGGCCACGTTACGCATAACTCCGAGGCCCACTCGGCCGACGAGCTACGCCTGCTGCTGGATCAAAGTAAGCAGAGTGGCGAGATTCAGGATTCGGAGCACGAACTCATCGAGAACGTGTTTGAATTCAACGACCGTATGGTGAAGCAGATCATGGTGCCTCGCACTAAGCTCTCGGCCATTGATGTGCACACCACGCAGGACGCCATTTTGGAAGTAGTATACAACGAAGGCTACTCCCGTATTCCGGTGTACGAAGGCAACATCGACAATATTGTGGGGGTGCTATACGTGAAGGACCTGCTGCAAATTATCCGACGTCAGGAGCCCATCGAACTGCCCAAGATCATGCGTCCTGCCTACTTCGTGCCTGAGACTAAGAAGATTAACCGCCTATTGCGTCAATTTCAGCGCAAGCACATGCACATGGCCATCGTAAGCGACGAGTTTGGTGGAGTGTCTGGCATCGTCACCATTGAGGACATCATGGAGGAGCTGGTGGGCGAAATCCAAGATGAGTACGACAACGAGGTACCGGTAGTGGAGAAGGTATCGGAGGGTGAGTACCGCGTAAATGCTGCTACTGCCGTGCCTGACGCCAACGAGTACCTCCCCTACCCTCTGCCCGAAGGCGACGACTATGAAACGGTAGGGGGCTTGCTCAACGTTATCTATGGCAACATTCCGGAAGTTGGCGACGTGGCCGTGCTCGACAACTACGAGTTCAGGGTGTTGAAACGCTCCCGCCGCTCGGTAGAGCTGGTGCAGCTTCGCGTAACTGCTCAAGAAGAGAGTGAACAGGAAGCTGACGAGGCGTTAGAGTTGTAACACAACAGCAACACATAGCCAATCAGAAAGAAAAAGGCCTTCATCGTGGTGAAGGCCTTTTTCTTTCTGATTGGCTATGCCTCAACATATGGAGGGTTAGGTACCACTGAACCAGCTGGCATACAGCACATAGTTATCGGCTGTGCGCTGAATAGTAGCCTGCTGCTCTTCCGTAATGGGCTTAATCTTGCGGGCCGGAATACCTGCATACAAGTAGCCTGGCTCACATTGTGTGTTCTCCAGCACCACCGCGCCGGCCGCAATAATGCAGCCTTGTCCCACCACGGCCTTATCCATCACAATAGCGCCCATCCCGATCAGGACGTCATCCTCTATGGTGCAGCCGTGCACAATGGCCTTGTGGCCAATGCTCACGCGGTTGCCAATTGTAGTAGCGGCCTTCTGGTAGGTGCAGTGAATCACGGCTCCGTCTTGAATGTTGGTCTGCTCTCCAATCCGGATGCTGTTCACGTCGCCCCTAATGACGGCATTGAACCACACCGTGCACTTGGCGCTGAGGGTCACATCACCTACAACGGTAGCATTATCAGCCAGAAAACAGTTGGGGCCTATTTGTGGGTAGTGGCCTTGAACAGACAGGATAAGAGCGGGCATATGAGTAAAAGTAAGCTGAGTTATGTATAGGTACTCGAACGGCACCTTGCGGGCCACTGCCCTTTGGACCGTATCAGCCGGTCAACATTCGTTTCCAAGTACCCTTTTCCCAGTTGTATTTCAGCGTACTAGGAAGGGCCTGCCAAAAGTACTTGCTGGTTTCTACCGCAAAGCTGGGCTGCATATAACAATTGATGGTACAACCCTCGCACTGCGGTAGGCGACCTTCTAACGCAGCTAGTTGCTGCACTTCTGCAGAGTTATATAGCTCGCGGAGGTTACCTGCAATGGGAAACTTACGTTCACCTAGGTGATAACAGGGTAGCACCAACTCATTACTGGGCGAAATAACCAAGGTAGTGCTAGCCGCCCGGCACACAGGAGCGGCCACGTGGTTGCCACCGTCGCGACGTAATTGAATGAAGGCTTCGTTGAGGTATACGCCGGGGCGCTTACCGAAGGCCGATAAGTAGTTGAGTTCCTCGGCCGTGAGTTGCTCCCCAGTTTCTACTGTATTGTACTCAAAGGCCGGGTTAAGGATCAGTACCAACTTATTGGGTTGGGTGATATCACGGTACACGGCCTCCAGGTCTTTAAGATTTTCCCGAAAGACGGTGAACAAGATATCAGGTCGCTCGCCCAGTTCCCGGGCTACCCGGATGCTCTCCAGCACAAAATCGTAGCAGGCCACGCCCCTTCCCTTATCGTGCACTTCCTTTTCCGAAGCATCTAGGGAGAAGTGCAGCATATCTACTTTGCCCCGCAGCTTGGTAGCGTATTTGGGATACAGCAGGCAGTTGGTTGTAAGGGTCGTGATGAAACCCATATCGTGCGCCAAGCCTACAAACTCGTGAATCTGGCGGTGCAATAGTGGTTCGCCACCCGTAAAATCAACTACCGATACTCCTAAGCGTTTCAGGTCGCGCAGGTTCTGCTCCACATCAGCTAGCTGAATGTAGGGCGAAGGTTTTTCCCAGATGTCGCAAAACGAGCAACGCGCATTACACCGGTACGTCACGTAGTAATTGCACAGAACCGGATGACGAACAAGGCGCATAACGTAGCGGGGTAAAGCAGATCGGGCGGTTAACCCAGTCTAGAAGTTCGGGGCAAAGGTACGGCCCACCGCCGAGAGCTAACTACTTGCCTTTTCCTACGCCAAGAACTAGTGTGGCAAGGCACCCCAAGCCGTGTCCCACTTCTCAGGTGTGGCGGCAATGGCTTCGGCTGTGGCAGGGCCATAGTGCTCCAAATAATAGTTGCAGATGCCCTTTAGTGGACACTTGGCGCAATCGGGCTTGGTATACAGGCACACACGCTGCCCGTGCCAATAGTTGTGCTTATGAAAATTGAGTAGCGCCAGCGAATCTTTTGGCAACTGTTCCAATAGCACCTGATGGGCTTTGTCGGCGGATGCTTTCGGTCCAATGAGTCCTACGCGCTGAGCAATACGGTGCACGTGTGTGTCAACGGGTAGCACCGGCTTGCGAAAGTTGAAGAGTAGCACCAGGGAGGCCGTTTTCAGTCCAATCCCAGGCATATCGTTCAGCCACTGCATTCCTTTTTCCGTTGGCCACTCCTCCAAAAAGTCGAGGCTGAATTCTCCTCGCTCGGCCTGAATGCGGCGCAGAATTTCCTGGATGCGCGGTGCTTGAGTATCGGGCCAGCGCGTCGTCCGAATAGCGTGGGCCAACTCAGCCGTGGGAGCAGCCAATACGCCCGCCCAGTCCCCAAACGCCTCCAGCATCCGGTCGTAGGCCAGTTCCTCGTCGGCGTGGGTAGTACGGTGAGAAAGTACCGTGGAAATCAGTTCCCGCATAGGTGAGCGGCGCGGCACATCTTGAGTAAGCGGCGGATAAAAACGGTTGAGAAGCAGGTGGTCCTGCCAGGTTTTTTGGGCGGCAGGCAGGTCGTATGCTATGGGCAGGTCGGTCATGTGCGGTTGTACCGCCTGCGGCAGCGGCGGGTTGCACACTGCCGAGCAAAGAATGCGGGCACAAAAAAGCCGGCGGCACCTAGTGGTACCGCCGGCTTGCTATACAGGGCTAGCGCTGGGCGCCGTTTCCTTAGATGGTGCCTTTTTCAGCAGCCTTCTTCAGCTTCTCGTTGGCGAAAATGGCAACCTCTACGCGACGGTTGGCAGCGCGGCCAGCTTCCGTAGTGTTGTCAGCAATGGGCTGACGTGAGCCGTAGCCCGTTACGGTAAAGCGCGAAGCATCTACCCCTTGCTGCTGAGCATAGTTAGCTACAGCCTGAGCACGGCGCTGCGAAAGCGGATTGTTGATGGCGTCGTTGCCGCTGGTGTCGGTATGGCCTTCTACTACTACGTTGGTGTCACCGTATTTCACCAGGGTTTTAGCAAGCTCCTGAATATTTTCCTGAGCTGAAGCCGTCAGAGCCGAGGAGTTTTTCGTGAAGAGCAGGCCCGAATCGAACGTGATTTTAATGCCTTCCCCTACGCGCTCTACTTTGGCACCAGCCATCTCCTTGCGCAACTCAGCTGCCTGCTTGTCCATACGACGGCCGATAAGAGCGCCACCAGCACCACCCACGGCGGCACCAATGATAGCACCACCCGCAGTGCTGTTCTTACCACCAATTACGCGGCCCAGTACGCCACCTACTACGGCGCCACCACCTGCCCCAATCAGACCACCTTTAGCGGTTTTGCTCCAAGGCTTCTTAGCAGTGGTAGTAGTGGTTTGCGCTTCGGCGTAGTTGCTACCCAACAGCAGCACGGCCAGGAGTAATGCAAATAATGAACGAAGAGATTTCATGGGAAGAAATTTGGGTGTTGGTGCGTTGAACGTGTGAAGAGAATCTCGCTGGATTTCGGTGCAAATCTATACCGAATGTTCCAACCGTATTAGGCATTTTGCAACCACCTTGCCAAAAACGAAAGGAAGCGGAAAAAATTGTTTAAAATTCACTTTCTAGCTGACTAAGCCACTATTGGCCTTGGGCGAAAATAGAT
Source organism: Hymenobacter mucosus (assembly GCF_900188255.1). GTDB lineage: Bacteria > Bacteroidota > Bacteroidia > Cytophagales > Hymenobacteraceae > Hymenobacter > Hymenobacter mucosus. The sequence goes on from NZ_FZNS01000002.1 coordinate 380,148, forward strand.
TTAACCCCCCAGTAGGCCATCACCTACCATCTATGCCGTCTTGTTAGTAGCTCGGTATAATCCTTTTTAACCCGACCAGAATACCCGAAGAACTGTGTATTCGTAGCACACCTTTACCAGCTTTTACTCTAGGTTTACTGATAGGCTTCCACCCAAACAAAAAGGGCGACCCAGTGGGTCGCCCTTTTTGTTTGCTTGAAACAAGTCGATTACAGCGTGCCGTTTTCAGCAGCCTTCTTCATTTTTTCGTTGGCGAAGATGGCAACCTCTACGCGACGGTTAGCCTGCTTGCCTTCCATGGTAGTGTTGTCAGCAATAGGCTGAGTAGAGCCATAGCCTTTGGTCGTTACGCGCGCAGCATCTACTCCTTGCGAAATCGTGTAGGTAGCTACTGACTGAGCGCGGCGCTCCGACAAGGGTTGGTTGATAGCATCCGAACCGGTGTTATCGGTGTGGCCTTCTACCAATACGTTGGTGTCGGGGTACTTTTTCAGTACGTCAGCCATTTTCTGAATTTCGGTCATCGAAGCCTGACGTAGGTCAGCCTTGTTGGTGTCGAAGAGGATACCCGAGTCGAAGGTGATTTTGATACCCTCGCCTACGCGCTCTACCCGAGCGTTCTGCATGTCTTTCTGCAGTTCCTCGGCCTGCTTGTCCATTTTACGGCCAATCAGAGCACCACCGGCACCGCCCACGGTAGCACCAATAATAGCACCGGCTGCCGTGCCCGACTTGCCACCAATTACGCGACCTAGTACGGCACCGGCTACGGCACCACCGCCAGCACCCAGCAAACCTCCTTTAGTGGTTTTGCTCATGCCCGTTTTGCGCGGACCAGTGCCGTTTGTATCAGCTTCGGGGATGTTGGGGTTACGTGTGCTAGTGCTGGCACAGGAGCTCATGAACAGCACCAAGGCCATGAATAGAGACAGAAGAGAGTTGCGAGATGTCATTGGAATGGAACTTAGTGGAAGGGTGAAACAGAATAGGGAGTAAGCGTCTGCTGATGGGCTTTACTGCACTTTCGGGAAAAATGTTTGCACAGATAGACCAAGCGCTATATCTATCCGAGGCACGTTGTTTGTCCCCGCTCGGTGGCAATAAGAAAAGCCCGTCAAACGCGCCGAATGCACGTCTAACGGGCTTTTTTCAAAAAGCTTGCCGAAAATATTAGGTATTTCTTTTAGTGCGCTGCCGTGCGCGACGTAGTCTTTTCAGTAGCAGGTACTTCGGCAGGACGTAGCATAGTAAGCAGATCCGTGAGCTTTTGCTTCAACTCCTTCCGATCCACAATGAAGTCGAGGAACCCATGCTCCTGCACAAACTCCGCGCTCTGGAAGCCTTTAGGCAGGTCTTTTCCAATTGTTTCTTTGATAACCCGCGGACCGGCAAAGCCAATAAGTGCGCCAGGCTCGGCAATGTTAAAGTCACCGAGCATAGCGAAAGATGCCGTAACGCCGCCCGTGGTGGGGTCCGTCAGCAGGGAAATGTAGGGAATACCTGCCTCTGAAAGCAGTGCCAGCTTAGCCGATGTTTTGGCCATTTGCATCAGAGAATAGCCGGCTTCCATCATGCGGGCACCACCAGAGCGCGAAATCATGAGGAAAGGCACCCGGTGCTGACGGGCGTAGTCAATAGCACGGGCAATCTTCTCCCCTACTACTGAGCCCATAGAGCCCCCAATAAACTTAAAGTCCATAGCGGCTACTACTAGTTCCACCCCATTCATGTGGCCGTGGGCCGAGCGCACTGCGTCCTTCAGGCCCGTATTTTTCTCGGTAGCGGCTACGCGCTGGGGGTAGGCTTTGGTATCTACAAAGCTGAGTGGATCGGCGGACCGCAAGTCGGCGTCCAGCTCCTGATACTCGTGGTTGTCGAATAGGAAGTCGAAGTAGTCGGCGGCATCAATCCGGTCGTGGTGGTTGCACTTGCCGCAAGTAGATAGCAGGCGCTTGTGCTCCGCCATCGTAGCTACCGTCTTGCACTCAGGACACTTGTACCACAAGCCGTCGGGCGTCTCTTTCTTCTGCTCCGTCGGCGTGACGATGCCTTTCTCTACGCGCTTAAACCAGGACATAATATATACTTAGAGGGGTCGTGAGAGGAGTTGAAAAGCAGGCACCGGCCAGACAAAGAAGGAGGCGGTTGCGCTTTTCTATGATGCAAGTTAGCGCAGAATACAGAAGTGCGAAATGGAAAGCCACCGAACTCAAACCGGAAGTATACGGCCGGGACCTACTTATAGTGCACGAAACGCTGCTCTGGGCATGCTATATCAAGCTGAATGGAGTAGCTCTTAAGGCACTCGTGCTACTGTTCAGTTAGCCTTTGCTACCAGATTGCAGGCCTCTCGTTGCTGGCGTGGCTGTTTTTACGCTTTTTAGTACACCAACCCTACTCACAGCCACCGCTTAGCCAATGTAATGCCATTTTAGTTTTGCCATCAAAAAGTATGGGGAGCAGCAAGCAGAAGAAAAGAACGGCAGGTAAGCACTACTTTAATAGACAGACGGTGCGGCTTAGGAAGGCAGCAGTAGCAATGCAAGATCCGGCTTGAGGCCGTACCTTACCGCCGGGGAGTTAGGTTCTTCACTTAACTTCTCAAATGTGGTACTCCAACGTGTCTTTTTTGTGAAAAACCTTTCTGCACTAGCTTTCTGCGCATTGCTAGCAGCCACGGCACTACCAGGCTGCGTGGCCTCCAAAAAATACGATGACCTGAAAGCCCGCCAAGCGGCCACCGAACAAGCCCGCGCCGACATAGAGCGCCAGCAGCGCCAAGCGGTAGCCGAGCTTAAGAAAGCCTCGGATGAACTGGCCCAACTACGTCTGGAAACCCGCCGCCTCATCGACGACTCCACCGAAACTGGCCGCAGCCTACGCCGTACTCGTCAGCTCAACACCCAACTCACAGACAGCTACGATAAGCTTCTGAAGAACTCCGACCGCGCCATGTCGGACAAGAATGCTGATTACAACAAGGTAGCCAAGGACTTGGCCCGCCGCGAGGCTGAACTAGGAGAGCTGGATACCAACCTGAAAAAGAGCCGGGCCGATATCGACAAGCTTACTGCCGACCTTACGGCCCGCGAAGCCCGCATGGCCGAGTTGCAGAAAGCCTTGGCTCAGAAGGACAAGGCCGTGAATGACTTGAGAAACAGCGTAAGCAACGCCTTGCGCGGCTTCAAAGGCACTGATCTGGAAGTAAAGATGAAGGATGGAAAGGTGTACGTTTCGCTCTCGGAGCAACTCCTTTTCAAGACGGGTTCCACCAAAGTAGACCCCAAAGGCCAGGAGGCCCTGAAACAGCTAGCTGCCGTGCTTCAAAATCAGCCCGACGTGAATGTGGTGGTAGAAGGCCACACCGACAATGTAGCCTTCACAAGGCCTACGGCAGCTATGCAAGACAATTGGGACTTGAGTGTACTGCGTGCTACGGAAATTGCGCGGCTGCTTACCACTGGTGGTATTCAGCCCCAACGGGTAACGGCATCGGGCCGCTCTCAATATGTGCCCGTGGCCCCCAACGATTCGCCAGCCAACAAAGCCTTGAACCGCCGCACGGAAATCATCTTGACCCCAAAGCTCGACGAGCTATTCAAGATTCTGGACACGAACTCATCAGGCGGCCAGTAAGCATTTGAATAGCAAATTTTTACCAAGCCCCCTTTAAGTGCTACGTTGACTTGCTCGACGTAGCACTTTTAGTGTCTTCCCATCGCAGCACTTCATGCTATGTACTTATGAAAAAATTAATCTTTTACGCTACACCTTTTTACTCGGCTGGCTATTGATAACGGCTGATAATGATTGTCCTATTAATGTTAGCGAAGTTCGCACCATTACCTTTTTAGTTACCAACCAAGTACTAGCTACTTCCCAGCGGCGGCCGCTCTATCTACCTGCCAGCCCTAATCCATTCCGCGAGGACGTATCATTCCGGTTAGCTTCGCCTCAGTCCGTCATGATAGTAGATGGCCTGGGTCGAACAGTGGAACACCTCACTAGCCACCCCGATGGTACCGTGACGTGGAAGCCTACCGCTACTGTATCCCCTGGCCTATACGTTGGGCGCACCGCCGACGGCCGCCAACTCGTACGCTTAGTTCGCGAATAACCAAGCCGGGCAACACAAAGGGCCGGCTCCATCAGGAGCCGGCCCTTTGTGTTGGGGTACTACTTCCAATTAGTTGGATGAAGTAGGCAGGTCGAGCACAAGACGAGCGAAGTAAAAGCCCCCGTTGTAGCCAAACTGGTTGGGGTTATACACGATGCGTCCGCGGTTGGTATTGTCGAGCGAAGAGCTAAAGCTCAGGTTTGGATCGACGGAGAAGTTATTGGGGTTGTTGCGCGGATTTGTGCGAAACCGATCCGGATACACGTCGAAGATGTTGTTGACGCCAACAAAAACAGTGGCAAATTTAGCTACCTGAGCACTCAGCGTCAGGTCGGTTACCCACTTAGCCGAGAAGGTCTGGTCGATAAAGGAACGCGTGGGGTCAGCATCCTTATACTGCACCTGGCCAAACCGAACCGTACGAACCTCCACGTTGAAGATACGGTAGCCGTAGTTGGCCGTCAGGTTAATCTTGCTGCGAGGTTGCCCGGCCTCAATGCGGGCCCGCTGTTGGCGGTCAAAGAGGGTATTTTGCAGGCTAGGGTCGTTTTCGATAGTAGGGGCCGTGTTGATCTGGCGCACCTTGGTCTCGTTGAAGTTGGCGGCCACAGTTAGGCCTAGGCGACTCTCGCCTACGGATAGGCGCTCGTTCACCACAATGTCGATACCACGCGTGCGGGTGTCAATGGCATTGGCAAAAAACTGTACCCGGCCAATTTCAGGGTAGGAAGCAAGAATCTGGTCTACCGTGCCGGTAGCCACACCGCTCCGCGCGAACTGCGACGTGAGCACAATCCGGTCTCGGATGTCAATCTGGTAGGCGTCTACCGTCACCGTCATCGTTTTCAGCACGCGGCCGGTTACGCCCACGCTATAGTTAGTCGATTTCTCCTGCTTTAGTGAGGGCACGCCAAACCCTTTCACGGCATCGGTGAACTGGTTGCGCACAATAGGGTTGTCGTTGTTGACGGTGAGCACCTGCTGGGGCACTCCACTCACAAACTGGGTGCTGGTGTTAGTGAAGTAGCGCTGCTGCAAGGACGGCGCCCGGAACCCGTTGCCAATGGTGCCACGCACTGCTACATCTTCCAGAATGCTATAGCGGGCGGCTAGCTGGCCGCTCACGTTGTTTCCGAAGTCGCCGTAGCGCTCGGCACGGCCGGCGGCCCGCACAAGCAGCTTTTCCGTCAAGTCGCTTTCCAGGTCTAGATAGCCCGCCGTGTTGGTGCGGGAGCGGTTTAGTTCGTCGGTAGGACGATACCCTGGGAATACCTGCGCACCTGAGGCCGTGGGCGCGCCGGCCGCGGTTGTACGCCCGAAGTTGTCCCAGGAGCCTCGTTCGCCAGCCGCAATGCTGTAGTTGTCGCGCCGGTACTCGCCCCCAAAAGCTACGTTCAGAGTAGCGAGGCCCAGTATATCAGTAAAATGACGCGAGAAGTTGAGGTTGCTGGTGTTTTGCTGGAAGGCAATCGTGCCCGCATAAAACTCCCGTGGGCTAAGACCTAGGGGGTAAGATGCATTCAACGTATTGGTAATATCGAAACGAATGTCGTTGCGGCCGAAGGTATTACTTAAATCAGCCTCGAAGCCCAGCACCTTGGCTCGCACTCCCGCTAGTACCGACTGGTCATTAATTGTGGTATTGATGAATGGTAGAAAGCCATTGGGGTAAATAGTTAGGTCGCTCTGAGTGAGCTGGTTGGGCAGGCGATAAAAACCGGCGGCTTTGCCCGTGCGGTGCGTCACCCCCGCCGTTACGTAGGCCTCAAGCCCGATGCTGGGTGCCAGCGTGAAGCCACTGTTGAGGAAGCCCCCAATGTTGCGCGACTCCGATTGCCCTACGCGCATGTTCCGGCGGTCGAAGCCATTTTGAGCTACTAGTGCATCATCCTGGGCTTTCAACTCGCGGCGCCGTTGTTCGGTATTGGCTGCAGCAGGATAGTTGCCGCTATTGCTGCCTAAGTACATTAGGGGCGCGGTGTCGTCGCCGCTACGGTTAGTATAGGCGCGGTTCTGAAATTGTCCGCTTAGGTTGAGAAAGCCACGCCCGCCAAGCCCAATGCCCACGCTGGCGTCGGCTTGGTAGGTGTCGCCGTCGCCCTCGTAGGTTTGGCCCACGGTGCTGCTGGCTTGCACGCCGGTGGTGTCGTCTTTTAGCTGAATGTTGATAACACCGGCAATGGCGTCGGAGCCATACTGGGCTGCCGCGCCTTCCCGCAGCACCTCAATGCGCTTGATGGAAGCATTGGGAATGGTGTTCAGATCGGTACCCACTGAGCCACGGCCTACCGTACCGTTGATGTTTACGAGAGCGGAGCTATGACGCCGCTTGCCGTTCACCAGCACCAGCACTTGGTCGGGGCCCAGGCCACGCAGAGAGGCGGGGTCTACGTGGTCAGTACCATCGGAAACGGCCTGCCGCGACGACTGAAATGAAGGCGCCGCGTACGTCAGGATCTGAGCAACATCTACCTGCGCAAACGCTTTAATTTCACGGGGCGAAATCACGTCCACGGGCGAGGTAGTAAGGATGTTGGACCGTCCCTCGGTAGCGCGTGAGCCCGTTACTACCACTTCATTCAGGTCGGTAGCGGCATCCTGCATACGCACTTCCAAGGTAGTGCGGCCGTTCAGCGGAATCTGTTGGGTAGCAGCTCCAATGGCCGATACAACCAGCGTAGCCGTTGGCGATACACTGAGAGTAAAGCGGCCACTGGCATCGGTGCTGGTACCATTGGAGGTGCCCCGTTCTAGCACTGTAACGCCCGGCTGGGCAATGCCTTTACTGTCGAGCACTCGGCCCGAAACGGAAACGGTTTGGGCCCAGGCGTGCGCCGGCACTAGCAAGGCAACGAGAGGAACAAGTAGTAGTTTTTTCATGCGTGCGCAGTAAACTGGTTATATAAAAGAGGGGAAAGCAAGCTCTACTCATTCAAACCGCTGTAGCCAGATCCGCCGGCGCAAGTCAACTACATAGTTGAGGTAATATAGATACAGAAATACAATATCAATTATGTAATTTGTTATAGGCTTATTCCTTGTCTGTCAACAAGCAATCTACTGGTAAGCAAAACAGTACTGCACAATACTTCCATTTGTGCTTCAACATCTAAGCGTTTCTGAGGTTAGCACTTGCTAGCGCCCCGCAACGGTGCGCCTCGGAGCCCGTCTTTCTCGTACTACCACTCTCTTCGCCTTTCCTTTTCTACTATGAATACTGAACCTGACAAGCCCACCGGCCACGACGAGGCCCGTCGGAATTTCCTTAAGCAGTCGTCGCTGCTCACGGCCTTTACATTCGTACCCGGCCCCGTAGTGCAAGCCGCCTCCGGCGAGCTAGACGAGAAGGTAGCGGCTGCCTTTGAGAAAGTCACGCTTAAGCTGGACGTAAACGGTGTGAAGCACAAGCTTTCCGTGGAGCCCCGCACCACCCTACTGGACCTACTACGCGAGCAGCTGCACCTCACGGGCACCAAAAAAGGCTGCGACTATGGCCAGTGTGGCGCCTGCACCGTGCACGTGGATGGACAGCGCGTAAATAGCTGCCTCAGCTTTGCGGTGATGCACGAAGGCAAGAAAATCACCACCATTGAGGGCTTAGCCGACGGGGACAAACTCCACCCCATGCAAGAGGCCTTCGTGAAACACGACGGCTTTCAGTGTGGCTACTGCACCCCCGGCCAGATTATGTCGGCGGTAGCGTGCGTGCGCGAGGGCCACGCCGGCTCCGAAGCAGAAATCCGGGAGTATATGAGCGGTAATATCTGCCGTTGCGGAGCCTACTCCAACATTGTAGCCGCCATTCAGGAGGTGAAAGACGGGGGACAAAAAGTATAAGTAGGAAGCCATGAACCAGTTCCAATACGTCCGCCCTACCAAACGACAGGCTGCCATTGATGCAGTAGCCAAGGATACCACGGCCAAGTTTATTGCCGGCGGTACCAACCTCGTTGACCTGATGAAGCGGGGCATCATGACCCCACAGAAGCTAGTTGACATCAACCGCCTGCCGCTCACCAAAATTGAGCGTGAAAATAACGGCCTGCGCATTGGTGCGCTGGCTCTGAACTCGACCGTAGCTGACGACAAGCAAGTGCGCGAAAAGCAGCCCTTGCTGTCCTTGGCGCTGAATGCCGGGGCCTCGGCGCAGTTGCGCAACATGGCTACAGTAGGCGGCAACATGTTGCAGCGCACCCGCTGCAGCTATTTCTACGACCTGGCCATGCCGTGCAACAAGCGGGAGCCAGGTACTGGCTGCGGCGCGCTGGAAGGCGTAAACCGCATGCACGCCATTTTCGGGTTTAGCGACAAGTGCATTGCCGTGCATCCTTCCGATATGAGCGTGGCCCTAGTAGCCCTAGATGCCACAGTACAAGTAAGCGGCCCTAGAGGCAACCGGAGCATTCCCTTTGCCGACTTTCACCGCTTACCCGGCGACACGCCGGAAAAAGATACTAACCTGGAGCCCGGCGAGCTAATTACGGCCGTAGTTGTACCCGATGGCCCCTTTACCAAGCACGTGCACTACCAAAAAGTACGCGAGCGAGCCAGCTACGCCTTCGCCCTATTATCGGTGGCGGCGGCGCTAGACATTGATGGTAACAACACCATTAAGGCGGCGCGGCTGGCTATGGGTGGCGTGGCGCACAAGCCCTGGCGCCTGACCGCCGCCGAGCAGGCCCTGGTGGGCAAGCCCGCCACCGAAGACACCTTCCGCCAAGCGGCTATCGTGGCCATGCAGGGCGCCAAAGCCTTCAAGTACAACGCGTACAAGCTCAAGCTCGGTCCCAACACCATTGTGCAAGCCCTTAAAACCGCTGCGGCGGCTTAATTCCCGACTTTGTTATGAAAGAGCAAGCACAAGACAAGCAAATCGGGGCGCCCATGAACCGGGTAGATGGCCGCCTGAAAGTAACTGGCGCGGCCAAGTACTCGGCCGAGTATGAGATACCCGGTATTACCTACGCCGTACTGGTTGGCAGCACTATTACCAAGGGGCGCCTTACTAGCATTGATACGCGCGCGGCCGAACGGGCTCCGGGCGTGCTGGCTGTTATCACCCACTTCAACTCGCCCAAGGTTCCGGGTTTCGACACGGCCGGCAAGGACCCCTCTCAGCCCGCTACCGTGGGTGGCCCGTTGAAGATCTTTAAAGATGATCTGATTCGCTTTAATGACCAACCTATTGCGCTGGTAGTAGCCGACAGCTGGGAGCGGGCCCGCTTTGCAGCGCGGCTGGTAAAGGCGCAGTACGCAAAGGAAAAGCATCAAACCAACTTGGAGGCCAACGCGGCGCAGGCGTTTCTACCGACCTCAGCTAAGAAGAACCCGAAGTCGCCGATGGCTGACTACCAGCGGGGTCAGGTGGATGCCTACAAAACCGGCGCTATCAAGCTGGAAAGCGAGTACGTGATTCCCACGGAGGTGCACCACCCCATGGAATTACAGTCGATTACGGCCCACTGGGAAGCGCCCGACCGCCTCACGCTCTACGACAAAACCCAGGGCACCCTGGCTACCCGCCGCGACTTTGCCCGGGAGTGGAATCTGCCGGAAGAAAATGTGAAGGTGATTGCCACCTTCGTAGGAGGCGCCTTCGGTAACGCCCTGCACAGTTGGCCGCATGAGTCGGCAGCCATTATTGCCGCCAAGGTGGTAAACCGCCCCGTAAAGCTCATGCTCACCCGAGAGCAGATGTTTACCATGGTGGGCTACCGGCCTTATACGTGGCAGAAGCTGGGCATGAGTGCCACGCCCGACGGTAAAATCACGGCTATTACGCACGAGAGTATCGGGCAGACTTCTACCTACGAGGAGTTTACCGAATCGACGCTGGCCCAGACGCGCATGATGTACCAGTCGCCGAACGTGACGACGCGCTACCGCCTGGCAGCCCTCGACATTGGCTCGCCTATATGGATGCGCGGTCCTGGCGAAGCTACCGGCGCCTTTGCCTTGGAATCGGCCATGGACGAAATGGCCCACTTGCTGAACCTGGACCCGCTGGAGTTTCGCCTTCGCAACTATACCGATCAGGACCCCGAGAAAAATAAGCCTTGGTCAACTAAGTTTCTGAAGGAATGCTACCAACTGGGTGCCGAACGCGTTGGCTGGAACAAGCGTCAGCTAAAGCCCGGCTCCCTCCGCGACGGTGACTGGCTTATTGGCTACGGCATGGGCGTAGGCACCTTTGGAGCTCACCGTGGAGCAGCCACCGTGGGCGCCCAGTTGCTGCCCAACGGCACCGTGTTGCTTCAGTGTGCTACCACCGATATTGGACCAGGCACTGGCACGGTCATGACTCAAATTGCGGCCGAAACGCTGGGCCTTTCGCCTCAGAAAATCACGTTCGATCTGGGCAAATCCAGCTATCCTAAAGCGGGTACCCAAGGCGGCTCCTCTACGGTAAACAGCGTAGGGCCAGCCGTACAGGAGGCCTGCCTGGCTCTGAAAGACAAGCTGCGCGGCATAGCCGCCAGCAGTAACGCCGCCTTTGCCTCGGCTAAGAAGGAAGACGTGACCCTCACGGATGGTTACCTCACGGTGGGCGGCAATGCGGCTACCCGCGTGGCCTACGCCGACCTGCTGCGCCAACCCGAGGCGGCAACTGCCGTGACGGTGGAAGCCAAGCCCGGTCCCGAGGGCCAGAAGTATTCCATGTACTCGTTTTCGGTACACTTTGCTGAGGTGCGCGTGCACCAGCTAACGGGCGAGGTGCGCGTGAGCAAGCTGGTTTCTTGCGCCGATGCCGGTACCATTGTGAATGAGAAAACGGCCGGCAACCAGATGAAGGGCGGCGCCGTGGGAGGTATTGGTATGGCCCTGATGGAGCATGCTACCATCGACGACCGGTTTGGCCGCTACGTGACCAAGGACTTCGCCGACTACCACGTACCCGTGCATGCCGACTCGCCCGACGTGCAGGTAGCCTTTGTCAACCAGCCCGACCCCCACGTGAATGCACTAGGCACGAAAGGCATCGGCGAAATTGCCATTATTGGCGTGGCGCCAGCCATTGCCAACGCCATATTCAACGCCACCGGTAAGCGCATTCGGGAGTTACCCATCACCCCGGACAAGTTGATTTAAGCATGTCATACAAAAAGGGCGGCACCTCAGGTAGAGCGAGGTGCCGCCCTCTTTTGTGCTCGTTCCGGCCATGGCAGCCTAGGCTTGCCCGCAAGTAATAACGACGCTATTTCCTACCAGACTGGTACAGAACTAGGTGTTCTCAAGAACGGGTCGTGAAACTTCTCGGCAAAAAGTGAACGAAGAACTTCTGAGCTGGGCGCCGAGAAAATCATCTACTTTAGGTCAGCTACCCATCACCTCTTCACAACTTGCATGAGGAAACTTCTTCCCTTTATCTGCGTGCTGCTCCTACTGCTGGGAGGCTTTGCTCTTACCAGTTACCGCTCGGCGCCTACTCCGCATAGCCCATCGAAGCCCAAAGCGTTTCAGGTGGTTGAGACTACCATTGCCGACGTGCACCAAGCCTTCAAGCAAGGCGACTGCAACTGCGAGCAGCTAGTAACGGCGTACTTGCAGCGCATTGAGGCCTACGACCAGCCGACCAAGCTGAACGCCATTGTGCTCACAAACCCGCAGGCCCTGGAAATTGCGCGCCAGCTAGATGCGGAATACCGCAGCACCAAGAAGCTGCGGCCCTTGCACTGCATCCCGCTCATTGTCAAGGACAATTACAACACCGCTGGTTTGCAAACCACTGCGGGCTCCTTAGCCCTTAAAGGGTTTGTGCCCCTGGAAGATGCTACCACAGTGAAAGCCCTGAAGGCAGCCGGCGCCATTGTACTGGCTAAGTCGAATATGGCGGAATGGGCGTTTAGCCCTATGGTTTCCATTAGCTCTTTAGCGGGGGAAACGCTGAACCCCTACAACTTGCTGCACGTGCCAGCAGGCTCTAGTGGCGGCACGGCCGCAGCCGTAGCAGCCAACCTTGGCACGGCGGGCCTGGGCACCGACACGGGTAACTCTATTCGCGGGCCCTCGTCGCACACGGCGCTGGTTGGGTTTCGGCCTACCTTAGGGCTAGTGAGCCGAGCAGGCATTGCGCCCCTCTACCTGCGCAACGATACCGGTGGCCCCATGACGCGCACCGTAGCCGATGCTACGCGCCTCCTGGAAGTGATGGCCGGCTACGACCCCGCCGATCCGCTGACGAAGTACAGCGAAGGCAAAATCCCGAAAAACTACCAGCAATTTCTTGATAAGAACGGCCTTAAAGGTGCCCGCATCGGGGTGCTCCGCACGCTTAGTGAGCGAAAGCCCGACCCACAAGTGAAGGCCCTGTTCGAGCGGGCTATTGCTGATTTGCAGAAGGCGGGAGCCATCATCGTTGACCCCGTAGAGGTACCCAACTTCGCCAGCGTCAGCAAAGACCAGTGGTGCTCCGTATTTCAACACGACATCAACGACTACCTGGCGGCGCTGGGCCCCCAAGCCCCGGTAAAGAGTCTGAACGACATTGTGGCGTCCGGCAAGTTCGCGCCCTACATCGCCGAGAACCTTACGTATCACCAACAGCATACGGAAGGGGCCCAGGGTACTACCTGTACCGATGCCTACACCGATACCAAGCGCATTGCTTTTCGCAAAGCTATTACCGACGTGATGGACCGCTACCAAGTAAGCGCCCTTATCTACCCAACTTGGAACAACCCGCCCGCTAAGGTAGGCGACTTCAAGGGCTACAAAGGCGACAATAGCCAATTGATTGCCCCACACACCGGGCAGCCGGCCTTCACCGTTCCTATGGGTTTCACTTACGACAACCTACCCGCGGGCCTTCAACTCCTGGGCCGCCCCTTCGACGAGCCTACCCTTATTAAGTACACTTACGCCTACGAGCAAGCTACCAAGCACCGTAAAGCACCTGCGCTTTTCCCAGCATTACCAGCTAGCAAATAGCTGTCCTTATCCTGGCTCCTACTATCTAGAGCAAGTAGCCACTTTCAGCTTGGCAGTACAGTAGCTAGGATGAGAAACTAACTGCATAGACTCCGGCTGACAACAGAAAACGCCACCTGCTCTTTGTAGAACGGATGGCGTTTTCTGTTGTCAGGCTGAGGATTTACACCGCGGCTATGGGATTATCTTTTCAGCTTTTAGTTGTTCAAACTGATTGCGGAAGGATTCGAAGCTGTCTACGTGCATTTCGTGAAAGCCCGCGCGGCGCAGCTTATTCACATCGAAAAAGGCGTCGGCTTCCACATTGAAGATGAAGTCGCCAAAGGGCCATTGCACTAGCTCGTCTAGGGTGTGCGACTTCAAGCCGTGTTTCTCAACCATGTGCTGCCACAGTTCGGCTTTATCGGCCATATAGTCTTGCAGCGGAAACGTGATGGGCTCGGCATAGGCAACCCCGAAATACTCGGCAAAGCGCGGCCACAACTGGCTCCACCGGAAAACGTCGCCGTTTGTGACGTTGTAAATCTCTTGGCTACACTCCGGGCGCGTCGATACGTACTCCATACCTTTCGCCAGAAGTGTGGCGTCCGTCACGTTTACCAGCACATCGTAGGCTTTCAAGCTGCCGGGGAAGCGGAAAGGCACATGCAGTTCTTTGCACAGGCTTGCGTACACAGCAATCAGGTTGGCCAAGTTCATGGGGTTGCCCACGGCAAAGCCTACCACAATATCGGGGCGCACGGCCGTCCACGTCCAGCTCTTGCCGGCGGAGTGCTCCCGCAGGAAATCTTCTTGGCTGTAGTAAAAGTTGGGCGGAAAGTGGCGCGGGTCGGTTTCCAGGGCAGGCGTTTTGTAGCGGCCCAAGTGAACTCCGTAGGCCTTCCCACCCTGAATAAAGGTGAGGTGCTGAAAATTGGGCGCCACCTGCTCCAGCCCTACCACCAAGTTGCGAAGTAAGTCCAGGTTCACGTGCGTTTGGGCCGCCAGCGTTTTCCCTTCGATGTAGGCAGCGTACAGAACGTGGGTTACCTCGCGCAACTGCTCCGCCTGCTGGACCACAGCTTGGTTGTCAAGCAAGTTCAGTTGCACGTACTGGGCTGGGGTATCATAGTCCAGCTCCGACGCCGAGGTAACTAGAACATTCCAGTTGCCAGTAGATTGAAGATAATCGGTAGCATTGCGGCCAATGATACCATTGCCACCTACCACCAGAATCGTGTTTGTGGACATAAGTTGAAGTAAAAAGCGCGGGTAGGCAGCTGTTACCACAACCACTTACCCGCGCGTGAAAAAAAGTGATGCTACCCAGCAGCCAGCAGAATTTCCAGACTCACAAACTTGCCCTCCTGAAAGGAGTACACCAGTTGGCTACCCGCCGGCCCTAGCACCAATTTGTCATCGGGCTGCACGGTTAGGGTAGTAATGCCGGGCTCCCCGTCCTGAGTTTGGCAGGGCACCTGCAAGTCGTCGCGTAGCAATGCTTGAAGTTTTTCTAAGTCCGTCATGGAGCTGTGTTTTACCAGTTTCTCAAAGAAGAGCATCCTAGTTTGCCGCAGGTTCTTGCCCTAGAGCCTCCCACCTAGCAAGCCAGGGTAACTCGCTGCTTATTCGTCGTCGGTGGTGGTATGGGTGGCGGGGTAGCCAGAGCGCTTCAACGCGTCCTTGATGGCTTCCCAGTCGGGCACCGAACCGGTAGCCGATGTTACCACGGCCTCCCCCGGTACCAGCCGGTCAACAATCAGGTTGTGGTCCATCAACTGGGCACGCACTTGCTCTAGGCTATCAGCATCCTGCATGGCTGGCAGTTGGATGTTGTAGCGCACAATTTGCGTGGCATTAGCGCCGAGGTTGGGGATAGGATTAGACATAACAGAAAGAACTACGTGGGTGTAATCAGAAAGAGCGTTACCTGTGCATACGCGAAATTCAGCGTGCAGGCCTAGTTTCGGCGTCGATACTCGCAGAAAATCCCCCGATTAGAAGGACACGTTCACGCGGCCAAAGTAGAAACCTCCACTGTAGCCAAACTGGTTGGAGCTATAAGGGAAGCGGCCCCGGTTGGTGGCGTCTAGCGTGGTATAGTTCAGGCTCTGCTCGTTGTTGTTGGGGTCTTGGTAAAGGCGGTCGGGGTACACGTCGAACAGGTTGTTTACGCCAATGCTCACGCCCACTTGCTTCAGTACCTGGGCGCTCAGCACCAGATCCGTCACCCACTTAGCCGAGAAGGTTTGGTCGATGTACGAACGGTCGGGGTTGGCATCTTTGGTTTGGATTTCCCCAAAGCGCACGGTGCGTAGGTTCACGCTAAAGATTTTGTAGCCGTAATCAGCACTCAGGTTGATTTTGCTGCGGGGCTGCCCGTTTTCAAGGCGGGCACGCTGGGCTCGGTCAAAGAGCGTATTCTGCAAGCTGGCGTTGTTGTCGATGAACTGTGAGCTGTTGAAGCTCCGCACGTTCGTCTCGTTGAAGTTGGCCGCGGCCGTCAGCGTCAGGCGGCTGTCAGCGCCCAAGGTTAGGCGCTCATTCGCTACTATATCTACGCCGCGGGTGCGGGTATTCACGGCATTGGCAAAAAATTGCACACCCTGCACCGGGTTTTGGTTGGGGCGCTGGTTGGCGTTGAGGATGTCGGCCACGGCAGCCGTACCCCGGCTGAACTGAGAGCTAAGCACAATCCGGTCATCAATATCAATCTGGTAGGCGTCTACCGTCAACGTAATGCTCCGCAATACTCGCGCCGTGAGGCCTAGGCTGTAGTTGTTCGAGGTTTCTTGCTTAAGCGAGCCAATACCGAAAGCCCGCGTAATGGGGTCGTCGTTGTTGGTAGTAAGCACGTCGCGCAGCTCACCGCTGGTAAACTGGGTGCTAGAGTTGGTGAAGTAGCGCTGCTGTAAGGATGGGGCCCGGAAACCGTTGCTGATGGCACCGCGCAGGGCTACGTCGGGTGTAAGGCTATAGCGAGCTGCTAGCTTGCCGCTCACATTGGAGCCAAAATCAGAGTAGCGCTCGGCGCGGCCAGCCACGCTTACCAGCAACTTCTCGGTAATGTCGCTTTCGAGGTCGATGTACCCAGCCACGTTGGTACGGGTGCGGTCGGTAGCATCGGCAGGCCGGTAGCCAGGAAAGCCCTGCGCCCCGAAGGCTGCCCGGGCACCGTTGACGGTGCGCGTTCCGGCGGCATACGAGCCTTCTTCGCCAGCCTTAATCTGGAAGTTATCGGCCCGGAATTCACCCCCAAAGGCCACGTTCAGGGTGCTGATGACGGGTACGCTCAGGAATTTGCGCGAAAAGCCCAAGTTCACCGTGTTCTGCTGAAACACCAGCGTGCCAGCGTAGAACGAGGTAGGACTGTTTTGTAGAGAAGCATTCAGGGTGTTCTCCAGCTCGTAACGTAGGCTGTTGCGGCCATAGGTATTGCTCAAGTCAGCCGCAAAGCCCAATACCTTACCCCGGATGCCCGTGATGATGGAAGCATCGTCAACGGTGCTGTTGATGAAGGGCAGGAAGCCATTGGGGTAAATGCTGGGGTCGTTTTGGGTTGCTTGGCTGGGTAGGCGGTAGAGGGCCCCGGCGCGGCCAGTACGGCGCGTGAGTCCGCCGGCTACGTACGCTTCCAAGCCAATGCTGGGCGCTAGTGTGTAGCCCGCATTCAGGAAGCTGCCATAGGTGCGCACGTCGGAGCTACCCACCCGAATGTCGCGGCGGTTGAAGCCACGCTCTGCTACTAAAGCATCGTCCTGAGCTTTCAAGGCACGTTTTCGGTCATCAGACAAACCACTGGGGTAGTTGCCAGTACTGGTACCCAGGTAAATAAGCGGGGCCGTATCGAGGCCGCTCCGGTCTACGTAGGAGCGGTTACTAAACTGTCCGCTCAGGTCCAGAAAGCCACGCCCGCCAAGCCCAATGCCCACGTTGGCATCGGCCTGCACCAACTCACCATCGCCCTCGTAGGTTTGACCTACCGTGCTGCTGGCCTGCACGCCGGTGGTGTCGTCTTTTAGCTGAATGTTGATAACACCGGCAATGGCGTCGGAGCCGTACTGGGCCGCCGCGCCTTCCCGCAGCACCTCAATGCGCTTAATAGCGGCCGGCGGTATCACGTTCATATCGGTACCTACCGAGCCGCGGCCCGGCGTACCGTTGATGTTTACCAGCGCCGAAGTATGGCGCCGCTTGCCGTTCACCAGCACCAGCACTTGGTCGGGACCCAAGCCGCGCAACGTAGCGGGGTCCACAAAGTCGGTACCATCGGTTACGGTTTGGCGCGTGCTCTGAAACGAGGGGGCAATGTAGGTGAGGATCTGGGTGACGTCGGTTTGGGCGTAGGCTTTGATTTCGCGGGCCGAAATCACGTCTACCGGCGAGGTAGTAAGGATATTGGATCGGCCTTCAGCGGCCCGGGAGCCCGTCACTACTACCTCGTTCAGCGCCGTTTCATTGTCGGCCAAACGTACGTCCAAGGTGGTACGGCCGTTCAGCGGAATCTGCTGGGTAGTGGCTCCAATGGCCGATACAACCAGCGTAGCCGTTGGCGATACACTAAGGCTAAAACGCCCGTCGGCGTCGGTGCTAGTACCATTGGAGGTGCCCCGTTCTAGCACTGTAACGCCCGGCTGGGTTTGACCGGCGGCATTGGTCACGCGGCCCGTTACCGTAATATTTTGCGCAATGGCGGCTAGGCTAGTCAGCGACAGTGCCGCAGCCAACCCTACTTGAACAGAGAATACGTTCTTCATATAGACGAGAAAAAAGCTCAAAACAGCACCGACGCCGGGCTTCGTAGCCAGGTAGCGCTTCGGTGCGAAGCAGTGAAAAATGATGACCGTCCCGCCACCTTCCGCACCGGAAGGCAGGCAGGTCAGCCGGAGAAAATACTAGGATGCAAAACGGCTGGGGCAGCGCATTTCTGGCGCATACGCACGACGGAACCCTAACAGCTATTAGTGTTCAGCTACGCAAGCGTTTTACTAGGTAGCTACTCTCTTATGTGACCATCCCAGGAGGTAGCCTACTGGCCTCAACAACAGCAACAACACCCACGACCGGCAGCAACTGCAGCTACCAGTGGGCGCGGGGTGGGCAAGGGAACGTAGACGGTAGTCAGCCGACTTTGCAAGGCAAGAGAAGCGGCTGAAGAAAAATAAGTCACGCGGCAAAAAGTAAGTAACGCACCAGACGAACTACTAGCGCTTCGTCCTGAAAGCACGAGCTTCCGCCACTTTGCGGGCACTTTTGCTTTCGGAAAATTCTGCTGGCACTACAAGCAACTAGGCTATTTGTTTTCAGCGGTGGGCGGGGCCACTGAGGTAAGCGTGCCACCAATACCCCGGCTGGGGGCCGGCAGCTACATCTATCCGCTGACCTGGAGCAGGTAGCAGTAACGGCACATCGGGGGCGGCGGCAGCCACCAGCCGGTCGGCGGGCTCGTGCCAGCTATGGAAAGCCAGGTTAAAAGTGGCCCAATGCAAGGGCAGAAAAGCACCGCCACCCAGTGCCCGGTGCGCGGCTAAGGCATGGTCGGGGCCCATGTGAATATCGGCCCACAGTTCATCGGAGGCGCCCACTTCCAGCATTACCAAGTCAAACGGCCCGTACGCCGCGCCTATTTCCTGAAAGCCCGCCTCGAAGGGCCCAGAGTCGCCGCCGAAAAAGGCGCGGTGGGTAGGCCCGAGCACACACCAGGAAGCCCACAGCGTCGCGTCGCGGGTGAGGCCGCGGCCCGTGAAGTGGCGCGCTGGGGTAGCTACCAAGGTGTGCGTCTCTCCTACCTGCACTTCTTGCCACCAATCGAGCTCCGTAATTTGGGCGGCAGCAATGCCCCAGCGGCGCAGGTGCCCTCCTACCCCCAGCGGACAGAAAAACGCTACCCCCGTGCGGCCCAAGTTTCGGATGGCCTCTTTGTCAAGGTGGTCGTAGTGGTCATGGGAAAGCAGAACGCCATCAAGCACGGGTAGCTCGGCCAGCGGTAGCGGGGGAGCAAAGAAGCGCTTGGGCCCCAAGGCTACCGGCGAAGCTCGCAACCGCCACACTGGGTCAGTCAGGAAGCGCTTGCCATCTATTTCGATTAAGGTAGTAGAGTGCCCAAACCACGTAACGCGCAGGGCAGCGCTAGGTACTGGCTCGGCCAATACTGCCGCATCGGCCCGAAAGGGCCCTAGCGGACGGCGCGGATTTCGCTCTTCTTTACCCAGCAGCCAGTTGCGCAACATACGCCCATAATTCCCCGACATGCTGGTGGGAATGCTATTAAGGTACTTTTTACCGTCGAAGCGGGAGGGAGTTTTCATAGAAATCTGATGCCTAGGATACGTGAGCCTAGGCTGACTGACGATGTTCCCTCACTTTTACTTTAACACGGCCGCGGAAATCTACTGACTAGGGGCTTTGCCGCCCGCTTCTACCTCACTCTAGCACTGTTGGAGCAACTGCCGGGTCCGTAGGGCCCACTGCTGCATCTGCTGGCCCGAGTAGCGCAGGCCGTCGTTGGCAAACGGAGTAGGCTCGGCGGCGCGGGTCCGGTCGGTTATGTTCACGAAGGACACGGCGGCCAGTTGGCATTCTTCCTGAGCCACGGGATTGTGCTGGTCAATTTTGGTGGCAATGCAGGCTGGGTCGTAGTTGCGGGCGTAGGGCGACTGCCCCCAGGCGGGAGTGGGAAGCATCACCACTCGCCCCGCACGCCCACCAGCAGAGCGCACAGCTAGGCGCAGCAGTTCGCGCAACTCGGGGCGGTAGGTGGCCAGTGGCAGGCCCTGGCACTGGTTGTTGACGCCAATCAGCAGAGACACTAGCTCATGGGTGCGAATATTGTTGCTAGCCTCAATGGCTCAGAGCAACTGGGTGGTGATGGAGTAACCGCAGTGGTACGTGGGGCTGGCTCGGCAGCAGGTTGGGCACGCCCATGCTCAGAAGTAGCAAAAAAGAAGCAGAACCCGCATTAACCAGGCGACTTGCAATGAATGGAGCTGCCATGTAATGCTACTCAGACAACCGCAGATGGTGCCACCGCAGTCTACTCTAACTAGCATTATGGTAGTCACCTACACGACAACGCCGCCCGGCCTTCTCGGCCGGGCGGCGTTGTCGTGTAGGCAAGCACTTTCTACTTACTACGCTGACTGTAGCGCGTCGGCTAGGGACTGACCGTCAGCAAGCCGAAGAGTTGTGACTTGAACCCGTTAGCCAATGGCTTGCTGCAAGTCCTCCAGCAAGTCGTCAGCATCCTCAATGCCCACGCTCAAACGAATCAGCGAGTCGGAGAGGCCGGCTTTACGACGCTCCTCGGCCGGAATGCTGGCGTGCGTCATGGTAGCGGGGTGGCCAGAGAGGCTTTCCACGCCTCCTAAGCTTTCAGCCAGGGAGAAAAGCTGAAATTTCTCCAGGGTAGCAATGGCATCCTCCTTTCGGTCGCCTTTCAGCACGAAGGAAATCATAGCACCAAAGTCGCGCATCTGTTTGGCGGCAATGGCATGGTTTGGATGATCCTCGAAGCCAGGCCAGTACACTTTCTCCACTTTGGGATGCGCCTTGAGGAATTCGGCTACTTTGCGGCCATTTTCGCAGTGGCGTTGCATGCGCACGTGCAGGGTTTTGAGGCCGCGTAGTACTAGGAAGCAGTCTTGAGGGCCAGGCGTACCACCGCAGGCATTCTGGTAGAAGCTCAAGCGCTGGTGCAGCTCGTCGTCGTTTACAATGACAGCCCCCATCACGGTGTCGGAGTGGCCGCCCATGTACTTGGTCAGGGAGTACATTACCATATCAGCACCCAGCTCCAGCGGCGTTTGCAGGTAAGGCGTGGAGAAGGTATTGTCTACCACCAGCAGCGCGCCCGCCTTTTTAGCCACGGCCGAAGCCGCCGCAATGTCAATGACGTTCAGCAACGGGTTGGTAGGCGTTTCTACCCAAATCAGCTTGGTGCGCTCCGTTACGGCAGCCTCCACGGCCGTCATATCGTGCATGGGCACAAAGTGAAATTTGATGCCGTATGTGGCGTACACTTTTGTGAAGAGGCGGTAAGAGCCTCCGTACAGGTCGTTAGTGCTGATAACCTCGTCGCCGGGCTGCAGCAGCTTCACAATGCAGTCAATGGCAGCCATTCCGGTGGCGAAGGCCAGGCCATGCTTCCCGTTATCTAGCGCCGCTAGGGCATCTTGCAGTTGGGAGCGAGTTGGGTTGTGGGTGCGCGAATACTCAAAGCCTTTGTGGTCGCCGGGAGAGCGTTGCACGTAGGTTGAGGTTTGATAAATGGGCGTCATGATGGCCCCGGTAGTGGGGTCAGGATGGACGCCAGCGTGGATAGCTTTGGTTCCGAATTTCATGCGAGAAACGGGTGATGTAGAAACGTGGGTAGGCCCCGCAAAGGTAGGAATGTAGGCGAAGCTTCACGGGTACCGCTGCATCAACCCTCCAACCGGACAAAAGGGTTAGCAGCCAGCTATTTATTTTTTTGACCAGGCTTGATTGGGTGCAGTAGGTGGTTGGAAATGAGTCTATCTTAGCAACAAAATACTATTCATCATCTTTTCTTTATACGCTTGAAAAAACTTCTACTGCTTCTGACCTTCGCCTGGGCCCCTGTATTCAGCTATGCCGCTACCCCCGTTGATTCGGCGGCCCTCCGCAAAGCCCGAATCGACTCCGTTCATGCTACTCTGCATTACCAAACCGGGCGCGTTTCCCTACCCGACGGCGTGGGTGAAATCACCGTACCAACTGGCTTCCGCTACCTCAATGCCGAACAAAGCACCCGCGTGCTCACCACCTTCTGGGGCAACCCCGAGGGAGAATCACTGGGCATGCTGTTCCCCGCTACCAAAGGCCCCCTCGATGTAGATGGCTGGGCCTTTGTGGTGGAGTATGAGAAGATGGGCTACGTAAAAGACGATGACGCCGAAGACATCGACTATAACGACCTACTCAAGGACATGCAGTCGGACATGGAGGAGTCGAACCAGGAACGCATCGGTGCGGGCTATGACCCCATCACCCTGGTAGGATGGGCTGCCAAGCCCTACTACGACAAAAACCTAAACGTGCTTCACTGGGCCAAGGAACTTAAGTTTGGCAATTCACCCGAAAACACGCTCAACTACAACGTGCGCCTGTTGGGCCGCAAAGGCGTGCTCAACCTCAATGCCGTGGGCTCGGTAGGCCAACTGGCCGAGGTGCGCACTACCATTCCGGCGGTTATCAAAAGCGTGAGCTTTAGCAAAGGCTTGCAATATGCCGACTTCGACCCAAAGCTAGACGACGTGGCGGCCTATGGCATTGGCGGCTTGATTGCGGGGAAGGTACTGGCGAAGGTGGGCTTCTTTGCGCTCATCCTCAAATTCTGGAAGATTCTCCTTGCTCTCGGTGCGGCCGCCTGGACGGCCGTGCGCCGCTTTTTTGGGGCCAAGACTACGGAGGAGCCGGCTATAGTGGGTGGCCCCTCCCCCGACCCCGAGCCGGAAGCGTAGCCTTCTGGGCTGCTTTTACGTTCTACCTTCGGGCCGGCCATAGAAGGCCGGCCCGTTTGTTTGCTGCGTATGGCGTTTCTCAAAGAGCTGTTTCATCAGAACACTTCCACCCTAGTTTCCTTACTTCTCCTCACGCTGCTGCCCCTAGCCGGCGACAGTTTGCTCGCGTGGGGATTACACGAAAACGCAAGCTGGCTGGAAAATCCCACGCTGCCCCAAATGCTGCTGTACTTCGCAGTGGTGGCCTTCACCATGACGTTTTCGCTGACGCATACGACCGTGGTGGTACTGGTCACTGCCTTTTTCTTCGATTGGGCCGGTTTTCCTGGCATGCTGCTTACCTATATCCTGGCCGCCCTGTTTGGTCACATGCTCGCAACATCCCTCGACCAAGGCAAACTTATTCGGCTCCTGGAGCGCTTCCCTAAGGCTCACGCCGTGATGCACGAGCTACGCGGCGACAGTTGGCGCCTGGTTTTGCTCACGCGCCTTTCGCCGGTATTGCCTTTCGCCCTCATCACGTTTATCCTAGCCGTAGTGGGCGTGCCGAGGCGGCAGTTTCTCACCGCCTCGGTAGTAGGTATGCTGCCGCGCACATTGTTTTTTTACTGGCTGGGCACAAAAGCGCAAGATGTGCTCGCCCTCATTCAAGACCCCGACACTGGCACTGCCGGCAAAGTACTCGTGGTGGTGCTGGTAGCAGTATCCATGTTCGGATTATACTTCCTTTTTACACGAGCTATGAAGCGAGCATTGCGTCGGGGCATCCAAGAGGAAGAAAAAATTTAGCTGAAATTCAGCCTCTTGCGTTTTTTTCAAGAAAAAACAGGCAGTAAATAGTTCTCGGGGCTTGCAAGAGCAGAAATTATGCTGCTATCTTTGCACAACCAAAACGGAGAAACGCTCCGCACACGGTAACAAAATGGTTGCGTAGCTCAATTGGATAGAGCATCTGACTACGAATCAGAAGGTTTGGGGTTCGACTCCCTACGTGACCACAAAAAGCCTCCCCGCACCTTGCGAGGAGGCTTTTTTATTTTCTATTGCCTTCTTAAAGATGCTGGGGCGCTATAGGTTTCCCCTAGCGCCCCAGCCGTGCTACTCTATTCAAAATTTAAAGCTAAGCAGTAGTACCACCGCAACTGGAACCGCTACCCGCCGTGCACCCGTAGCAGTGCTGATTGAGCACCACTTTTCGTTGGTTGAGGGTAGCTAGGTTGAAGTCGCGAATGTGCCGTACGGGACTAGCCACGTGCAAGTCTAGCATCTGGTTGAAGTCGCAGTCGTAGAGGCCGCCTTCCCAGCTCACCGATATTGTATTGCGGCACATTACTCCTTCAGCCGCCGCCGGATTGAAAGCCGTCACCAGCTTTTCCATGTAGCCCGCGTAGTTCCCCGATTCGATAAGGTAGTCGAGGTAACGGCTCACGGGGATGTTGGTAATGGCGTAGAGTTCATTGAAAACAATACCAAAATCCTTGTGTAGAGCCCGCTTAAACTGGTCTTGCAAGCCCTTCTGTGAGCCCGGCAGGAAGGCTCCGTTCGGGTTATACACCAAGTTCAGGCGCAAGCCCGTGCCTTCTTGGCCGTAGCCCACGGCGTTTAGCATCTTCAAGGCCTGTACCGAGTCCTCAAATACTCCATCTCCCCGCTGCCGGTCGGTGGTTTTGGCATTGTAGAAGGGTAACGAGCTAACCACTTCTACCCCATGCCGACGGAAGAATTCGGGCAGGTCGTAGTATTTCTTGTTGGCTACAATGATGGTTAGGTTGCAGCGCACAATGATATGGCGCCCCAGCTGGTGTATTTGCTCTACAAACCAGCGGAAATCGGGGTTCATCTCCGGAGCTCCGCCCGTTAGGTCCACGGTTCCAATCGACGTTTGAGCCAGCGCGTTCAGGCATAGCTGCATAGTTTCGCGGGTCATGATTTCCTTCCGGTCCGGACCAGCATCTACGTGGCAATGGCGGCATACCTGGTTGCACATTTTACCCACGTTGATTTGCAGCACAGTGGGCTCCAGCGGCGCCAGGGGAAACAAGCCCGCCGTAGACATCTTCTCGTGAAACAGCGGCAGATGCAGCGTATCGGCTACCTCCCGGCGCAATACGGTGAGTTGAAAGGCCGAGTCTGCAAGATCATGCCCAGTCGCTTTGAGGGATTTCATTGTATGCGCGGTAGTAAAGAGGGTAGGATAAGGAGAGCAGAACCACGTAGCCCAATGGCTTACACATAAACCACTAGCCTCTCCTTTTGGCCTTGCAGGCACGAGCTAGACTTACGAAAATATCCGTTGAGTCGATTTAGTTCACTATGAAAGTAGTCCCGACTGGTGAGCGGCACTAATAATAGACGGCGCGTTCTTGAGAGTGGCCAGCACAAAACGCTTGGCTGATTCCTTCACCTCGTCCCGGCTTACTTCCTTGGACTCTTCCTGCACAAACTCCGCCATGAGCATAAAGGCGTGGCTGATGGCTTGGCGCTTTGGCTGGTCGGAGTGCAACTGCGCCTGCACAATAGCTAACTGCGCCCGAATCTTGTCGCGCCGGGAGCTAAAAACAGAGTCGTTGGCTACGTGGGGCTTTATCCTTTCAATCAGTTCCAACAGAGGAAGCAGCTTGGTCGCCGTCGAGACGATAGTGCCGCTTAGCCTATCTCGCTTGCTACCTCGGTGCGAGGAGCTTGGTTCATAAGGTCGGGGAAGCGAGTAGTTCTCGCTTGCTACATGGCCCCGCAGGTTGTCTTCCACTAGTTCGTTTTGCTATAGTCCCGTGGCTTAGCTATATCCATCCAAGCTGAGCCTTTGCCAAGATACTTACAAACGCAACATATCTGCTAGTACCCGTGCCCTTACTGCTCATCGCCAAGGCCCCGACAGCTTAGGCCCACAAGTTGTTGCTTGGATAGCTTGACGCAGGCAACGTATGCAGCAATAGCTGCAGGCCGGTGCGCCCCATTTGCTCAAGCACGGCAGCAGAGAAACCACACCAATACAACCGTATTCGGGCCCGACGCGCCTCATTTTGCACTTCCAGAATTGCCCGTTGCCCGTGCCACGACAGTGATTCTAGCAGAAAACAGTTGACCCACAGAATGGGAACTTGCGTGGCAACAGCCTGCCGGATACTACGCTTTAACTCCTCGGCTTCGGTAGGCCCTGCGCAGCATCCCCGCAGCTGAATACCCGCTCCCTCACGGCAAGTCTCTATCTCGATAACCAGTTGTGATTCAGCCTCTGACACTTGAGAAAGTACACTTAGTAGTATCCTGCTAGCAAAACTACTTGTTGAGCTTACGGTTTGATCAGTAAGAAAACGGATTTCCTGTGGGTATTTATACTGAGTTTCTCCATCTGGGACAGCAGGCTGGTGCCTTACCGCAGGTTAGAAGGGTAGGAACAGGAGCTTTCCATCCTGAATCAAGTATCTATTTATCAAATAATTATAGCTTACACAAACGAAGTACTAGGGTGCAGCTAGACTGTGCAGTATCTTCGGGGTCTGATGAATGATCCTGCTATCCGTGCCTTGTTGTATCCGCTGCTAATGGAAGGCGTGTACGTGGATGAGTTGCCTACCGGAACTACCCGCGCCGATGTAGTGCACATCACGCCAGCCTTCATGCATGGCTACGAAGTAAAGGGCGACGGCGACACCTTACAGCGGGTAGAAAACCAACTGCGCTGCTACGGTGGGGCCTACGATTTTGTAACCTTCGTGGTGACGGAAAAACACGTGCCGCGCCTGCTAGAGCTAGTACCCGAATGGGTGGGCGTACTCGTTGCCTCGGAGCAAGGCCTTCACCCGCACCGCCCAGCCCAGTACAATGCTACCGTCGACCGGGCCGCGGTGGCAAGCTTGCTGCGGCTCGACGAAATCAAGGAGTTTCTAACGGCGAATGGTTTGGTGGGGCTAAGCAGCCTGCGGCGGCGGGAAGTGCTACAGTTCCTGCGTCAGGCCCACGCCGTGCCGCTTTCCCGCCTGGCCGCCTACGTGCGGGAGCGACTCACAAACCGCCTACCCCAGCGCTTACTCGACCGGGCCATGCGCAAAGCCGAACGGCAACAACGGCCCGCTCGCAAGCGCCGGAAGAAGCCCAGCACCCGCCGCCGCAAGCGAAGCAGCCGGCTGGGTGCCTAGCCAATTGTTTGTCTTGCTTCAGAAGCCTAGAACTAGCTGCTGACCTACCTTTTCCTCCCCAGTATCTAGGTTGGAAATGGCTACGCCTAATAGCCGCACTCCTTTCTCCAGCGGCTCTAAAGAGGCTATTAACTCTTGGCAGACTTGCAGCAACATCTCCTGCGTATGAATGTAGGCCCACCCTGTTCGGCTGCGCGTAATCTGTTGGAAGTCGCCGTATTTCACCTTCAGCGTAACGGTGCGGCCTTGCACCCGCGTCCGTTGGCTAGCCTCCCACACCGATGTAGCAATGGGCACCAAGGCGGTGGCAACTTCAGCCAGGGTTAGCAAGTCCCGGTCAAACGTAGTTTCCGACCCTAAGGATTTCCGTACCCGATCGGCCACCACGGGGCGGTGGTCCTGGGCTCGGGCAATGGCGTAGTAGTAGCCGCCGGCCTTGCCAAAGTGCTGACGCAGGAACGCTTCCGTTTGGTGGCGCAAATCGAGCCCGGTGAAAATACCGAGCTGGTTCATCTTAGCTGCCGTCACGTGCCCAATGCCGTGAAACTGGCTTACAGCAAGCCCCGCCACAAACTCTAGCCCTTGGTGAGGCTTAATCACAAACTGCCCGTTGGGCTTGCGGTAGTCGGAAGCTAGTTTAGCTAAGAACTTATTGTAGGAAATACCGGCGGAAGCCGTGAGCTGGGTTTGGTTGAAAATAGCCGACCGGATTTCCTCGGCAATTTGAGTAGCCGTAGCAATCTGCTTCAGATTAGTGGTCACGTCGAGGTAAGCCTCATCCAATGAGACAGGCTCGATCAGGGGCGTATGCTCGGCAAAGATGGCCCGGATCTGCCGCGACACCGCCTTGTACACCTCAAAGCGTGGCTTCACAAAAACCAGGTCTGGGCACTTGCGCAGCGCTACCGTAGCGGCCATTGCCGAGCGCACTCCAAATTGCCGGGCTTCATAGCTAGCTGCCGCTACCACGCCGCGCTGCCGCGACCCTCCCACGGCCACGGGCCGCCCCCGCAACGCAGGATGGTCGCGCTGTTCTACGGAGGCATAAAAGGCATCCATGTCGAGGTGTATGATCTTCCGCTGTACGTCCGGCTCCACGGTTGCTACCCAGTAGTGGCCTACGAAGATACGCTCCCGTTCTCATTAGCCCACCTTCTGTCGTCGCAATGAGCCAACCTACATGACGACGCGCGACCGCGCGGTGGCGGCACCGAACATGGCGCCCAAGCTTAACAGTAGATGAACTGTGCCAAGGGCAGGCTGTGCCCTCCCAACCAGAGACTTCTGAATCTCAAGCAGGGACTTTTTTCCTAAACCGTACTGTTTACTTATCACGCCCCACCTTCTGCTATCCTATTGCACACCATCATCCATGCAACTTCTTGCCTATCGGCCTGAGTATCGAATTTACCTTGACCGCGTGCACAACCACATTGTTTATGAGCGCTTAGAGGTACAAACCTTAGTGCACCACATGCCGCACTTCCTACCCGACTGGCAACGGGTATTGGCCCAAGTAGAGCCGGGCTTTACTATGCTGCTCGACGTTACCAATACGTTAGGTCCCAATTTGCAACTGGTGCCGTTGTATTTGCGGCTGCGCCAACTGTTCCGGCAGGCCGGAGTAGGGGTTATTGCCGAGGTATTACCCACCAACCATAACATGGGCCAGCTTAGTAAGCTGCTCAATCAGTTACAGTTTCTGCCCGTGTACCGTTTTGCGGAGCGCGCGGCAGCCGCACAATTTTTGGCTTCTTATTCTCGTCCGTACATCGCTGCGGCTTGCTAGTGACCCGCCCGTGCGGAGTAGGGTGGGCTGGCTAGCGTTGCGTGCCTATCTTTGCGCCCGCAAGTAAGACCGGGTCCAACGTTTCAGGGGCCGGGCTGTTATGTCAGTAGGCCCTTGCCGCTGTTTGTCTGTTTTCACTTTTCGCTGATGAATTCTATTTCCACCGATATCTGCATTATCGGGGCCGGCCCAGTAGGCCTGTTCGCTGTATTCGAAGCTGGCCTGCTCAAATTGCGCTGCCACGTAGTTGACGCCCTACCCCAAGTAGGTGGGCAGCTTTCTGAAATCTATCCCAAGAAGCCTATCTACGACATTCCGGGCTACCCGGAAGTGTTGGCCGGCGACCTGGTACGCAACCTCATGCGTCAGATTGAGCCCTTCCACCCCACCTTCACGCTGGGCGAACGAGTAGAAGGTTACCAGAAGCTAGAAGACGGTTCTTTCCGTGTAACGACCATCGACGGCACCGAAATCCTGTGCAAGGCTATTGCTATTGCCGGCGGCCTGGGGTCGTTTGAGCCCCGCAAGCCTGCCATCGAAAGCCTTGAGTCGTTTGAATCGGGTAAGGGTGTGTACTATATGGTGCGCGACCCCGAAACCTTCCGCGACCAGCGCCTCGTCATTGCCGGTGGTGGCGACTCGGCTCTCGATTGGACTATCTTCTTGGCCGAAGTGGCGAAGGAAGTAACCCTGGTGCACCGTGGTACTACCTTCCGCGGCGCGGCCGACTCGGCGGAGAAAGTGAAGGACCTGCACGAGGCGGGCAAAGTGAACTTGGTGCTGAGCAGCAACGTGACCCACGTGCACGGCAACGGGCAGCTCAACGCTGTCACCATCACTGCCAACGATGGTACTGCAAACCAAGTAGAAGTCGATTCGTTTATTCCGCTGTTCGGCCTCACGCCTAAGCTCGGTCCTATCGGCGAGTGGGGACTGGAAATTGAGAACGACGCCGTGAAAGTGAATACGGTGGACTACTCTACTTCCGAGCCCGGCATCTACGCCATCGGCGACATCAACACGTATCCTGGCAAGCTGAAGCTAATCTTGTGTGGCTTCCATGAGGCAGCCCTTATGTGCCAGGGCGCCTACAAGTACATTTATCCCGATAAAAAGTATGTGCTCAAGTACACCACGGTGAACGGAGTGCCTACCCTATAATAGGAGCCCCGTACAGGCTGATTCTACCGGCGACAAGTGGGTAGGATCAGCCTGTGCGGGGCAACTAGTAACTGCCTAGCATAATGACTGAAGAAGTACGCGTATACGTAGAGGAAGCGCCCGGCCAACGGCGTGAGATTGTGGCCCCCACCGACATGGGCCTGAGCATGATGGAAATCATGAAAGCCGATGGCTACGATATTCAGGCAACCTGCGGCGGTATGGCCCTGTGTGGCACCTGCCACGTAGAGGTGCTGGCGGGCCCCGAACTACCCGAACCTAGCGACGATGAGTTAGCCATGCTGGAAAGCTTACCCGTAATGACCCAGGGTAGCCGCCTGTCCTGCCAGATTCGCCTCACGCCCCGCATTGATGGACTCGTGGTGCGCTTGATGCCCCAAGACGCCTAATTTTCCTAGGAACACTAACTGCGCTGCGTACAGCTGCCTATGCGGCTGGGCCAAGCGTACTTGGTATTACTACAAACGCCACGGGCGGGCCAATATGGTCCGCCCGTGGCGTTTACTATTTCTAGACTTCTAGCGCCGATGGCGGCGGGTTGTCTTCTTTTTCTTAGCGGTTGACTTCTTACGGCTAGTAGCTGCGTGCTTACGCGACCGACGGCGGGATGAACTGTGGCGCCGGTAGCTCGTATGGTGGCGCACGGTGGCTGTAGCAGCATTGGCTTCTAGGCCCTCCACTACTGGCTTAGCAGCATCGGCTCCTTCTAAGTTGCGGGCGGTTACTTCAATAGCAGGCTGGCTAGCTATTTCCTCACGGGCCGTGGCGCGCAATGTGGCGGCCTGCTTACGGCGAACGGGCATAAGAAAGTCCCGCTCGGCCCGCTCCTGCGCCGATAGCTTCTCTTCGCCGGGCAGGGCCGTGGGCGTAGTCTTCGCGCTAGGTCCGTGTTTGTCTCCTTGCGCCACTGCCGGAGCGCTACCCAACAGTAGGCAGCTTACCAGCAACACATATAACTTCTGCATCATCGTCATTCTGAAGGACAAAGGGGCTGCAAAGCTACGCCCCAACTTTATCAGACTCAACCCCCGGCTGCTTTCTGACCGGTGAGAACAGGTATTCAGCCCTGCACACGGCGTTTTCGGCGGCAAAAAAACTTTTCGAGCTGAGGGCCAAATCTGACACTGTATCAGCAGAATACCGCTACTCATTCCCTTAATCCTATCTGCTTCCGAATGCTACCAGCCCGCTTGCAGTAGGTGCGTTTCCTTGCATGGCTTACTACGGTAGCGCTGCTATCTGCACCCGCGTACCGGCCGAATGGGTTGTAAACTCCGGAGCATACAAGCACTGCAGTTGTGAAAGGCCGCCTGAAAAGTTGCCCGCCTGCGCAGCCCGCAAACGGTACTCAAAGGTGTGCGTGCCCTTGGGGAAGTAGCTCATGAAAAAGTTGGTAGCAGCATCGCGAGGGTTCTCATAGTACCCCAATCCACCTTGGTAGCGGTAGCCAGAGGTTTGGCCGATGAGTTCTAGGCCGGCAGCGCGCTGGTCCTTAAGGTGCACATATTCCAGGTCTCGGTCGGAGCGTAGTACTAGGCGCACTACCAGCACGTCGCCCACGCGCAAGGGGGTAACAGCGGTGAGGCGCTCCAGCGTGGGGCCGCCCGTGGTGCGCTGCTCACGGTAGAGCTGGCGCTCCAGCTGCAAGGGGGTAGCGGCGGGCGTAATTTTATCCAGCTGCTCGAAATACTGCCAGTAGAGGGCGCCCCAGGCCACGCCGGCGTCCGTTTTCTTTACCGTAACCTTGCCTTGGGTTGGCTTGATGCTAGCGTTGGGGAAGGTGGTTTTGAAGTAGCCGGTGCCGGCCTGCTGGGTGGTTGGCTTAACGGCCTCCCCTCCTACGGTTACCTGAATCGGCTGCACGGGCTGGAGCCAGTCGGAGCCGCGCAGCAGCAGGGCGTAGCAGGCATCGGCGGTAGCGCGTGTGCTTTCCCAGTTTTGGGTTTGCTTCTGCTTGAGCAGCCAGAGCTTCATTTCATCTACTGCCTTCTGGTCGTTCCGTACTTCGTCGAAGGCTTCGATGAGGGTAGCCTGGGTTTCGGTAGGTGCTTCGCGCCAGTAGTAGCCGCCGCGCACTTCCTTCCAATACATACCTAGCTCGTCGCTGTGCAGGGCATTCTCGCTTAGGGCCGTGAGGATGTCTTTGGTAGCGGCGGGCTGGGTTTTCTCGCGGTGCAGGGCTAGCGCAATCTGGGCCTGGAGGTAGCGGGTTTGGTCTTTCCAGTAGGTAGCGGCTTGCTGCTGATAATAGCCTAAGGCGGGCTGCGCGCCTTTAACTACCGGCTGGCTTGACCAAAAGCTGCGGGCATACAAGGCCTGAATATGTATGTCTAGCAGGTGGTTTTTCTTCAGATCCACCTTGGGCTCCTTGCGGAGCATAGCATAGTCGCGCTGCAGCTCGGCGTCGAGGTAGGCTAGGGCGCGTTGCAGGATTTGGCGGGCTTGGTCGTCCTCGGCTGCATCGAAGGCGCCTAGCTTCCGGAGCTTGCCAAACCCGGCCACAATGAGCTGGGTGATATACCGGTCGTCGGGCATGCGCTCAAACCAGGGGAAAGCACCGTTCGGCTGCTGCATTTTCGCCAGCTTGGTAAGGGCCCGGGCCGTTTCGACCTTTAGGCGGGGCTCATCAAACAGCTCGGTGAGGCGGCGCATCCGCTCCGTTTCTGACTGGGCATCGCGCACCCAGGGCGTTTCCTGGAGCAGCAGGTTTTTCAGCTCCTGGTTTTGTTCCAGCTTGCTGGCCAGGGCTACTTTGTCGCCGGCTTGGGCGGCGCGCTTCCACTCCTCCAGCGTGGTCCGGAAACGCGGGTTGCTTTGCAGAATTTTAGCGGCCAACAAGTTAGCGTAGAGGCGGCTGAATACCTGCTCGGAGCACTCGTAGGGGTACTCCATAAGGTAGGGCAGCGCCTGCACGGCATACCAAGCCGGGTTCTGGGTCATTTCCAGCGTGAGCGAGTAGTTGCGGCGCGTGGGCGAGGTAGTACTCGTCAGCTTTTTCAGCTCAAACTCCCGCGTTGCCGGCCCCACGATAGTTAGCGGTAGGCTTTCCGTGATGAGCAGACGGTTGGGTAGTACGGGCAGGGTATTCTCCTCCCCATCAGAAAAGACTTCGGCTTGCTGCTGGGCTTTGCGCTTGGCCTTTTTGGGGGCAGCTGTTTGAGCCACTACGCGGTAGGTAATAGCTTCTAAGGGCACTTGTCCTTCGGCGGTTTCCGGCAGGGCAACGTCCCAGCCGAGGGCACTGCTTTGGTTGGCTTTTACGTCGAACTTGAGGGTTGCAGCACTTTTCAGCAGGCGGCTTTCCAGGGGCTGCTGGGTACGGGCATCGAAGAGGAACAGTTGGGCAGTGCCTTGTAGGGGCTGGTCGGTGAGGTTGCTGAGCTTGGCAGTGAAGCGTAGCCGGTCGCCTTCCCGGAAGAAGCGCGGGGCGTTAGGCGTTACCTGCAGTTGCTTTTGTGTCACCAGTTCCCGGCGCAGCAGGCCGGTGTGCAACTCTTGGTCGTGGGCGAGGGCTAGCAGCTGCCAGCGTGTCACGGCTTCGGGCATTTGGAACTCCAGCACGGTTTCACCCTGGGCATTGGTGCGCAGCTCAGGCATCCAGAAAGCCGTTTCGCGGAAGTCCTTCCTGGCCTGAACAGCAGCTAGGCTAGGATCAACTTTATCGCGCAGTTCTTCTTCATCTGGAATCTCATTTGACTTCCCAGGCGCTGGAGGTGCGCTAGGTGGCGGTGGCGGCGGCGGGACCATACGCATCATAGCCATGCGCTGTGGTCGTGTTGATTTATCCTTTAGTTCTTCTTGATCTGCAACGGCACCCGTTGCGTCCTCCAGACCTGCTAAATCAGCGGAAGTATTACCTTTTATTGTTTGCGTGGCAACAACTCTTCGTTTCTTATTTCTTGCGAAATAGTCATTATCCTCGCCGTTAAAGCCCCACATATTAATCCGAGGATACTCAAGGTCACGCTCGTAACCATCGGATACCGGGCTGCTAGATAGCTCATCCGAATATGCTGTACCAAACTGGCCTTGCCAAGCCAGAGCGGGCTGGTAGTACGACTTCGGAAAGTCCAGCTCCATGAAGGCATGCGGGCGGAAGGTATCCAGTGACTTATCATAGAGCGAGGCGAGCAGCTCTGCTTGGGCAGGTTTGCCGCCGGTTTGGTGGATGGTGACGCGCCAGGTTTCCTTCTGGCCGGGCTGGAGCTTGTCGCGGAAGGTGGCAATGCTGAGGACTAGCGGCGCGGGCGGGGTAGCCACTTGCACCGGGGCCGTATGGGTATACAGGCGGTTGTCGCGCACCTGCGTGGTGTGCACGTACAGCTGCGTTTCGCCGAGGGTGGCGGATACTGGAATTTCTATGAGCCTCTGTTCGCCAGCGGCTAGCGTCAGCCATTCGTGGCGGATGGTTTCGCCTTTGGCTTCGGCTTCCAGCAGGATGCGTGCCCCGGCTTCGGAGCTACCTACCAGGAACCGAGCGGGCTGGCCCGGCACTACACTATCCTGGAGGCTTACAAACCAATCAGGGGTAGGAACCGGCAGTGTAGTAACAGAGGGAGAGTACAGGGTGAACCGCTGTTCCGTTTTGGCAGGCTGAGCGTTGGCCGGTACGGTAGCCGTGGCTTCGAGCACGTAGCGGCCGGGAGCCTGCTGAGCCAGCGGGGCAGCTAGCCCCGGCAGGAGCGGCGACTTTTCGGTATCGAACTCCTGCGTAAGCACGAGGGTTCGGGCCCAGGTACTGTCGTTGTCTTCCTTGGTGTAGGCATCCAGCGGAAACAGTCGCTTGAATTCTTCCAAGCTCAGGGCTTCACGTTCAGGCTGCTCCCAGGCACGGGGTCGCAGGGCGCGGCTAGGAGCTGAGAGGCGGTAAAGCCGGAGCGTGCCTTTGGCCGGCAGTGCCTCGCCAGTTGCATTTGTACTGAGCAAGCGCAGAGTTGGGAGCTTTTCGCGGTTCAATAGTTCGGGCATTTCCAGGCGCAGCGTCAAAGCATCGGCACCCAGGCTCACGCGCTGCTCGCCGGTGCGCGTTTCGCCGGCGGCGTCGGTTACGTCGGCCGTCACCTCAAACACGTAGCCAGGCTGCCAGGGGCCGCGCTTGTTGAGCGTGGGGTTCTCCTCTCCTTTCGCCGTAAACTTCACCGTAAAACCGCCTGCCGAATCGGTTTGGGCTGTGCCGTTCAGGATTTCCATTTCGGGCCGGCCTCCGCCAACGCCGCGGCCAAACATAGGCCACAGGGTACGGCGCACTACCCGGTAGTTTACCGTGGCCCCATCAATGGGCTGGCCGGCGTAGGCGGTGGCTTTGCCGCGCAAGGTCACTTCCTGCCCGAGCACGGGCGTGCCTTGCACTGGCTCAAACGTTACCTGGAAGGTAGGGCGCTTGTAATCCTCCACAGCAAAGCTCACATTACCGTACTCGGTTTGCAGGCTCATTTCGCCGTTGAGTAGCCCGGTAGGCAGCACCATAGAGCCGCGAAAAGACCCAAACTCAGAGGTAGTGAACGACAGGGTTTGGACTGTTTGGCCATTCACATCTTCTAGCCGCAGCACTACGGGCAGCTTGGTCAGCAGGCGGGATTTGTCAGCTAGCGTTTCGGTCAGGATGCCCTTAAAGTACAGCGTTTGGCCAGGGCGGTAGATGGCGCGGTCAGTGTACAGAAACGTGCGACGCTGGGGCTGTTCTTTTTCTTGCGTGCGTGCCCGGCGTGGGAAATAATAGCCACCCTCCGATACCAGTAAGGAATCGGCACCTTTGGAAAGCAACACCGTTTCAAGCAGCGTGTTTTCGCCAGATACTACCCCTAGTGGTATTTGCGCTAACCCTTTTGCGGAGGTAGCTAGAGCTGCACCACGTCGGCTTTTATAGTGCTGGGCTTTCTGATCATAGTACTGCATAAAAGGCAACACCTGCACACCTGCCAGCGCCTCCCCACTCTGACGGTGCAACACTAGCAGCTCTGGCCCTTCCTGGGTAGCAGCACTGCGCCGGACCTGGCTTAGCTCACTTACTCCCAACTCAGCATAGGCGGTAGTAACACCAGCACGCTCTTTCGTCGGGGCTTCTGCTGTCGTACTTACCACGATAAGGTAGTGGCCCAACGGTAGAGCTGGCCCTGCCTGTTGCACGCTATGGCTCTTGTAATCAGCCGGGCCGGGCACAGTCAGCTTCCAGGCCGCGGTGGGGGTAGCCGCCAATGCACGGGCATAGCGTTTTTGAATTGTCTGATTCTGGTAGAACTCGGGGCGTTCCTGTTGGCGCAACACCAGAGCGCTGCTCACCCGGTAGGCCTTAGCATAGAGGGTAGCGGCATTGCGCACTTGCAGCTTCAGCAACCATGGCTGGTTTGGCAGCACTACTTCCTCGGTAGTGCAGGACAGCTCCACCGCTTCTAGTTGGCGGCGCAACGCCAGGGCTCTTTCTGCTCCGCGCGACTTGGGGTAGCGCTTTTCAGCTTCCAGGGCTAGCTCACGGGCTTTAGCTGGTTGCTCCTCTGATAGGCTTTCGGCTTGGGCAAAAAGAAACTCAGCGGCATTCGGCAGGTTCTTGAACGTTTCGGCGGTGCGAGCTAGGGCGGTGCGGTACAATTCTTCTTTGCCAGCTAGCTCCGAGTGCTGCTGCACGAAGCGCAGGCGCTTAAGCTCTACATCAGCCAAGGCAGCCAGGTTTTTCTTGTCCTGCAACCGAAAAGCGGTGAGCTGTTGCAGCACTTGCAGGGCGTGGAACTGCCCGTTTAATGAATCAGCCAGAGGGGCAGTCAGCTTCAGGCGCACAAAGTTCTCAGCGGCCCCAAACAGGGCTTTGTCCTGTAGCTCAAACTGCTGGGCTGGGGTTGTAACGTAGTATTCGTCGTTTCCTAAGCCATCTATGGCGCGATGAGCTAGCAGGTCATAGAGAGTAGGTCGCAGGATTTGGCCTTCGGTATCTCCTAGGCGCACAGCGTACCCTAGCTCCTGTATGGCCAACTGCTGCAGGCGCTGGGAATTTTCAGCCAAGGAGGCGCGGTAGTGCCGGACCACCGCACTGCCCAGGCGAGTTGCATCCCAGGTGCGCACATCGGCCCCATTAAGGTCTGCCGAATCAGCGTGGGCGGTAGTAGTTCGGTCGTAGAGCGCGTAGCGATGCTCTTCGTAGTACATGGCGTAGAGTTGGGCCAACAGGCTATGCAAAACGGCCCGCGCTGGAAACTTGGCAGTTTTCAGGTCGGCTTCTACCAAGGCAATAGACTTCTCTCCCGACTCTTCCTCCCTTGCTTCTAATAGGCGCAGTTTATACAGCAAGGCCCGCAGATACTCTGGGGTATCTTGCCGCTGGCGGGCTTGCTGGTACAGAGGCTCAAGTAGCTTGGCCGCCGAGGTAGTCTGTCTTTTGGCCAGAAGCTGGTCGATCTTCTTCCACGCGGCTGGGTTGGAACCACCACCGCCGCGCGGGGCCGTTTGGGATGAACCGGAGAAAAAGAGCATGAGCAGGGCAAGTAAGCTAAACAGGAAGGGGCGCATAGCCGAACAACGGGTGGAAGAGGGTGACCTGATACAGCGCAGATGCACAAAGCTGCTTAATTCCACATCAAGCCAATTTATTTTTCCACCTGCCAGGGCTTCTAGCTATCCTGCACAGCACAATAAAGCCTTGTTCTACCCAAACACGCCCTTAATTCTGGGTTTGATTTGGGTAAAGCAAGGCTCCCCTTGGTTTGCGTATGCCCTCTTGCCTTTGCTACTCGCCGGTAAGCTGCCGGGTATCAAGTACGCGCTCCGCTTGCCCGATATGGCGCTTCATGTGCTCTACTAGCAGTTCCAGCGCATCGGTCAGGCGGGGTAGCAAGAGCGGAATAATAGGGTTCGGAATCCGGATGGTGTTGGCATTGACAGTGCGCGTCTGCTCAATTAGACTTAGCAACTCGTCTACTTGGCGGCCAAACACTTCCAGCACCGTACGGGGTAGGCGCATACCGCTGGGCGCGTACTGCTGGGGCGTTTTCATGGGTTTTTCGCTGGCAGGCACGCGCATGGCGTCGGTCATTTTCTTGCCGATGTACCCGTGTACTACCGTTTCAGCCGGGGTACTACCGCGTTGCTGGGCAGCTTTGATCTTGCGGCTAATAGTAGGCAAGTAAAGGCCTCCCACAATGTTGAGATGTTCCAAGCACTGCCCTACGCTCCACTTGCCGGGGCCTGGTCCGCGGTTCAGCTGGTCGTCGGTGAGGGGACGAAAGCGCTGATTCACAACCTCCCGAATAGCGTGTAAGTCGGCGGTAAGGGAATCCAGAAACTCGGAGGTGCGGCGGGTAGGTTGGCTCATAACAGATACCGTCGGGCGGGGGCGAAAGTAGAAGTAGGTGTAATGATACGCCCCCCTTGCGGTTTCGGCAAAGCCCTACTCGGTTTATCCTTAAATTCACCGGATTTTACGCCCTACCACGTACTCTGCGAATGCCGCTTTTTCATCGTACCATCTGGGGCTGGGGCCTGCTGGTGCTACTCTGGGGGCTACTCCCAACACCTACCGCACACGCCCAGGCCGCACCTAACCCCGGCGAGAACATTGCTTTTCTGGTCACCTTCGGCGCGAAGGCCGACGCGAGTTGGGGCGACGATGACCACACCGAAACGTTCTTTTTCCTCGTACCCAAGCAGAACCGGCAGCCCGTGTACATCCGGGTGTTCGACCCCGACTGCGGTGGGCAGCACGACGAAGCTAAATTTGGCTGGAATACGACCACTGAGTTTAGCCTTTACGGCGGCGCGGGTACCCACTCCGGCCCCGATGCGCGCGGCACCGATCCGAAGGGGCAGTTCCGGTCTGGCACCTTGCTTAGCACCAAGACATTTGGGGCCGAAAAGACCTATGATAACCAGTGGTATACCTTGGGGCCGCTGAACCCGCTGACGGGTGAATTTGTACCCGACTTTGATGGCTTCGTGTTCAAGGTAATCGTACAAGGAAAAACCGGCGACGATGGCAACTTGTACCGCTATTTCCTTAGCTCGTCGCCTACTGAGAATATACCCGTGGAGGGCGGCAACGCCTTCACCTACGAATACTCGTTTCGCCTTTCGCCCCAACGCCGAACTATTACCCATCTCTACCCCTTTGTCAACGACCGGGTAGTAAGCATCAAGCAAAGTAACTTTGACTTAGATGGCGACGTGAGCCTGAAAGTATTCAGCGTGGCTAAAAACGGGCATACGGCTACCGTAAGTGGCGACAACGTGTGGACTAGCAGCACGCACCGCATCAGTGAGAAGGAGCACGGCTTGTCTCTGGACCTGCAAATCACCTCTCTTACCAAAGCAAGCAACGACCTCGTATTCTACGTCACTGATCAGTACGACGTGGCCCTGCCCTTCTTTGCCGTGCCCCTCGGCGGCCCACCCCGCTACCGATATGAGGTAGACGTGAAAATCAGAAAGTAGCCCGCAGCCTCAATCAATACCTTTTACAGCAGATAGCTATAGCATATTCTACTGTTTGTCTTGCCCGTTTCGCGCAGGGTTGTACACGCACTTATGCAGCTTTTAGCTTAGGAGGTGGGGCGTAGTAACCTCTGCTGCTGAGCTCACTACCTTCTTGCTATATTTTTATTTATCACGATTTACTCCTATACTCAACATCTCATTCTAGCTAGTATACATTCGTGCTATTCCCGTGTCTGCTCCTAATCCTACTCGGCCGCGACCTGCTACGGTAACTTCGCCTCGCAAGCAATCTTTGGTAGCCCCCTTGCAGCGCAGCTTGCGCCGCTATTTTGGTTTTTCTCGACGCGAAACCTCGGGCTTTGTAATTCTGCTGGTTCTTTTGGTGATGTGGCTTTTCCTGCCAGCCGTGGTAAGACCCAAACTTACTGAGTACAACCCTGCCGCCGACCAAGCCCAACTCAATGCCTGGGCCACCGAGCTTGCAGCCCAGCGCCAGGCGCGGCCTACATTTGCTAGTCGCTACCCGAGGCGTAGCTATAGCGCCCGGCCGCACGTACCCCAGGTCGCGCTAGCTCCCTTCAACCCCAATCAACTAACAGCAACCGACTGGGAGGCGCGCGGCTTACCCTATTACGTTGCCCAGCGAATCGTACGCTTCCGTGAGGTACTAGGAGGCTTCAAGGCCAAGGAGCAAATCCGCCGAACCTATGGTTTGCCCGATTCTGTGTATACCCGTCTCGCCCCCTTCATTCAGCTCCCCGACCAACTGCCACCGCACGAAGCCCGGCAGTATGCTAGTCGCTACCCTACTGCTGAGTCCAACAAGGCCGGCTTTCCGGCCACGGGTGCGGCCCGCCCGGCTCGTAAGCCAGCTCACCTGGCAGCCTTCGACCTCAATCAGGCGGACACTACACAGCTCATGCAAATCCGCGGCATTGGGCGTGGCTACGCACGGCGGGTAGTAGAATATCGGCAGCGCCTGGGTGGCTTTCTACAGGAAGATCAACTAGGTGAAATTTACAGCTTGCGCGACGCTCCCGACCTGGTAGACAGCCTCCGCAAGTACACGTTTGTAGCGCCAAGCTATGCACCCGCTGCGGTGGCTATCAATACCTCGTCTTTCGAGCTACTACAGGGCCATCCTTACATTGGCAAGCGGCTAGCCCGGGTAATTGTGGCCTTCCGCCAGCAGCACGGCCCGTTCAAGCAAGCCGCCGACTTACGCCAGATTCGGATTCTGGATGCTACTACCCTTGAAAAGCTCCAGCCCTATCTCCGCTTTGAATAAGCTGGCCGCTCCTGAGGCTTTACTGCCAGCGTAAAGCCTACGGCGCCGCCCGGCACGTAGGTGGGCATCAGCAACAGCTTCTCTTCTAAATGGCCGGGAAGCAGGCGCGCCGCCGCCGGATACAGGCGCCACACCGTTTCGGCCGATAAAAACCCGATGCTGGCGCCAGCTACCACATCCGTTATCCAGTGTCGGTTGTTTAGCATGCGCATGGCTCCGGTAGCGGCAGCTACCGTGTAGCCTCCCGCCGCCAGCCACGGCCGCGTGTGCCCAAACTGCTCGTACAATAAGGTAGCCGTCATGAAAGCTTCGGCGGTATGGGCCGAAGGAAACGAGCTGAAATCGGCCGGATCATCGGGGCGGCGGGTGCCCCCAACATGTTTCAGCCCACTGACGACACCCGAACTCAGCGCATGCGAGAGGCCATAAATGGCCGTGAATGGCACTACTCCCCGCTGCCCGTGCATACCTAGGGCGTACAAACCGTAGGCGGCCCACACGGGTGCATGACGCGAGTAGTTATCGAGGGAAGTATGGAAATGCGGAAAGTGCTCGTGGGTTTCTTCGTGCACTACCTCCTTCATCTCATCCAGCACATTCTCGTTGCGGCTGAGGTAGCCCAGCCCCACAAACACCACCGGAATGGCCGTGCGCCACACGACGGGCCGCTTCAGGAAGGGCACACGCGCTGGCTGACTAAGCGAAGCCAGTGTATCAGCAGACAAGTGGGTAGGTGTTTGGGCTAGCCCGCGAGCCGCTGTCATTCCGCTCAGGGCTAGGGCAACTAAGGCAATGCGCATTCTTTGCTAGAAAGGAGGGCTAATTGATAGCCAACAAGATACTCCTTTGCTTTTCCTTCTAATAGCCTTTTCAACCCGAGTACCGTATTAAATTTGGTGGTAGTTCAGGTATGCCAGCCGGCAATTTGTACCAATTGACTAGGTTGGTAGCTTGGAGTACGTTCACTTTCCTGCCTATGCTTTTTTTACTTCGGGACAAGCTGTTTCCGATTCTCGTGTTTTTGCAGTCCGTAATCTGCGGCTGTAGCCCCGACCAAGGGCGGGGCGAATTTGCCCTGGTTGCTGACCAGTATGAGATTACAACTACCGGAAAGCTCCAGCGTAAGCAGGTAGCGGAAAGCTCGGGGCTGGAAATAGCCGATGCGGAGGGCGACCTGTGGACTCACGCTGATGGGGGCAACACGGCCCGCCTGTATAAAATAACCCCGCAGGGCGACCGACTGCATACTGTAGACTTGGCCCCGCTCATGAATGTAGACTGGGAAGACTTGGCCCAGGACGACGAGAAACGACTGTACATCGGCGACTTCGGCAACAATCAGAATAAACGCCGCAACCTCGCCATCTACCGCCTGGCCGGCCCTGACTACTCGCAGGTAGATACCATCAGCTTTACGTATCCCGATCAGCACGACTTCCCGCCAAAGAAGCCCTACCGAAATTTCGACTGTGAGGCCTTCTACTACTACCAAGATAGCCTTTACCTGTTCACCAAAAACCGCGGCGAAGGCCACTGGGTAAAGCAGTATGTACTTCCTGCCCAACCCGGTAACT
This sequence comes from Hymenobacter mucosus, assembly GCF_900188255.1. Lineage (GTDB taxonomy): Bacteria > Bacteroidota > Bacteroidia > Cytophagales > Hymenobacteraceae > Hymenobacter > Hymenobacter mucosus. Next base: position 422,040 of record NZ_FZNS01000002.1, read on the forward strand.
ACACCGCCCGCCTTGCCGATAGCCTTCAGATCAACACGTGGATTACGGCCGCCGATATCAGCCCGGACGGGCGCCGAGTAGCCCTGCTCGGCTACGGGCACGTCTATTTATTTGAGCGCCTGCCTGGCCGACGTCTCTTCGATGGTCTCAAACAATGCTTGCCGGTGCCCACCTCGGGCCAAGCTGAGGCACTGGTTTTTATCAACAACCAGGATTTCATTTTCAGCAACGAGAAAGGCAAGCTCTTTCGAGCCAAGCGTAAATAAGCAGTCCGCAGAAAGAGGGCTTGGGTTATATACCTCAAGCTCCTTCTGCGGACTGCTCTTTGATATGGTGGGGCTAGTTGTCAGGAGTGCCCGCGGCCCGGCGTGGCGCGGCGCCATAATCGGGAGCATCCTCCTGGTTCGTTCGGTCGTCGGAGGCACCGCCGTAGTTAGGGGCCGCGTCTTGCGTGTCGTAGTCGCCGCGAGATGGTGAACTGTCAGCCTGCTTAGGGTTCTGGCTATCGTACTCATCGTTATACGAGCCGCCCTTCGAGCCGAAGCCTTTTTGCGCGCCCCCCTGCGAGTCAGGAGAACCCGCTGCTTGGTAGCCGCTGCGCGAGCCCGTGGTGGGCGTGGCATCTGCCTCGCCAGTGCCTTGGCCAGTATTGGTGGGAGCGACGCCGGTGAGTAGCCCCTCTGGGCCACCCTCCGGGTGGTTTGGCGTGTAGTCTTCTTCCTGGTTGCGATGGGCTTTATCGGGCTGGGCATTGCCGACGAGGCTTCCACCCAAGGAAGAAGTGCCATAGTTTTCCGCAAACCCGGAATCGACGCCTTTGGGAGCTGCATTGTCATTGGCAAACTGAGCGCCCACAGCCGAACCACTGGGCACTTCCGCGCCCGCGGGCTGGGTACCGAAGCTACCGTTCTCACCCGATACGAAGTCATCGGGTTGCTGGCGCCGCTCGCCAATGTAGCCAGTAGTAGCAGCGGGCCGCTCTACAGTTCCTGCGTAGGTGGCGTCGCCGCGGCTCAGCTCGTTGCCATAGCCACCCTGCGTAACACCCTGCGCCGACTGGCGGCCAAACTCACCGCGGCTGGGGCTAGCTACTTCGTTTTCCTCATGGTTGGGGTCGTTGGCGAAGGCCTGCTGACCAGTAGTATTCTCGGGGGCCTCCAACTCCTGCGGTAATCCCCCGGCAGCGGGAGGCTGCGAGTTAGGGGTGGTCCCTGACGCTGCGCTACCCTGCTCAGCGCTTGGTTCTGAGGTAGCCAATGGCTCGGGAGAAACACTAGTTCCTGGAGCCGATTGCTGGGGTGCAGATGAAGGCGTGTCACCGGCAGAATTGGCTAGCTGATTGGGGGTAGTGGGCTGTTCGGGCATGGAGTAGGGAGGTTAGTAGCGTCTAGATACGCATACGCACAGCTGAGCCACGTGTTTTTGCCGCCTCGCTAGTTTTCGCAGTTTCAAAATACCCATTAGTTTTACTGCATTCTTTCACCCCCAACATCTATTACCAGCTATGAAAACTGGCAAAGTGAAATTTTTTAACGAGTCTAAAGGCTATGGCTTCATCGTGCAGGACGAGAATGGCCAAGAGATTTTCGTGCACCAAACTGGTCTGGTTCACGAAATCCGCGAGAATGACCGGGTATCGTTTGATGTTATCGACGGCAAGAAGGGCCAGAACGCTGTAAAAGTAGAGCGCATCTAAGTACCTCCCTCGCCAGAACCGCTGCGCAGAAACCTCCCGTGTGAGGTTCAATGACCTCCTTTCCTTATTTTCTTAGCTACTCGTTGGCTTTGCTCAAAACACAACGGGCGCCCGCCTACCCTTGCGGTAAGCGGGCGCCCGTTGTTATAGGCGGTAAGCAGTGCCCGGCTTATTTTCCGGCCGAATGCTTGGCCACACGCACTCCCACGGCCATAATGCCGGGCAGCTGATCTTGGCGCATATACTGCTCCAGCATGATTTTATACTGCCCGGCCAACGGAAAGCGCTGATTGGGCAGGGCCAGAAATTGGTGGTCGTAAATATCACCCGTGCCATTGCCGCGAGGCTCCCCTGTTTGCGGATCCAACAGCAACATCTGGTGCAGCAGCCGGGACATGGGCTTGCCATCGGGGCCCAGGAGGGTGTGCTTCACGTACAAGTTATAGTACTCGTAGGCTGAGGCATTGCGCACGTTGAAGTACACATCGTAGCGTTGCGTTGTGTCCTGAATCTCGAACTCAAAGGTCGGCTTGTCTTGCACCGCCCACACATACGGGTCGCCAGCAGGCGACTTGAGGTCGGTGTTTTTTTCGTACACCTGGCTCGGGTCGCAAGCCGTGAGCAAGCCCACCAACGCTAGAGGCAGCAATCGAAGGATAGCTCGCATAAACTAAGAGGCCGGGGGTGTAGGAGTAGAACCACCAGTTGCCTCTCCGCCACCAGCACGGAACGGGCGCCCTCCACGACGTGTAGCGTTGCGGCCGCGCCGCTCACCTCCATCCGCACTTGAAGAGGGTGCGCTATCAGTTCCGGGGCCAGGGGTAGCGCCCCGCGGAGGACGGCCCTCAGTAGAGCGGGGAGGCCGCGGCTCGGCACCCGTTGGTGCCTCGCCAGTGCGCGGGCCTTCTGAACGCTTACTACCATCTCCCCTACCCCGACCACGCCGGTTTAAGGGGCGAGCGGCCGCACCACGCGGACGGCGTGCTTCCTCTGGTTGGCCTTCGGGAGCACCGGCTGGTGCAGTCGATACGCTGTCCGCAGGACCGTCCAGAGGAGCAGGCTTGGGAGAACCAGGGCGGGGCGGCTTAGCCGTTGCTACGGGTGCTACGGCAGCGGCACCCGGCTTCTCCTTGGACTTCTTACGCTTGCTGCGTTTGGATGCCTTGATTTTATCGTCGAGGCGTTCCAGTGAGCCTTCCACAATAGCGGTTACTTCGGGGGCCTTTTCCTCTTCGCGTACGGGCGGCAGCAGGCTCTCCGGCTTTTCGCCGCGCTTGTTCATTTCTAGCACCTCGCGCACCCGCTCGGTGGGGAGCACTACCCAGTTGTTGTCGCCACGCACGGCAAACCACATTTTCTTCTTGAAGATGTCGGTCTTCTGTAAGGTGTAGTCGCCCTTCTCTGTAAGCAAGGGGCGCTGCACCTGAGGAATGTCCTTGAGGGCGTCGAGGTAGGTGTCTAGCTCGTAGTTGAGGCAGCACTTCAAACGGCCGCATTGCCCCGAGAGCTTCGCGGGGTTGAGGCTCAGATTCTGGTAGCGGGCAGCGGTAGTGCTTACGCTTTTAAAGTCAGAAAGCCACGTGGAGCAGCACAGCTCACGCCCGCACGAGCCAATGCCACCCAAGCGACCAGCCTCGTGGCGGAGCGAAATCTGGCGCATCTCCACGCGCACCCGAAATTCGTCGGCGAGGCGTTTGATTAGGTCGCGAAAGTCCACCCGGTCGTCGGCAGAGTAGAAGAACGTAGCCCGGGTACGGTCGGCTTGGTATTCTACGTCGGAGAGTTTCATCTTCAAACGCAGTTCTTCTACCACCGAGCGGGCCTTAAACATGGTACCCGTTTCCAGGTCACGCACGGCGTTCCAACGCTCCACGTCTTGCTCGGTGGCTACTCGCATGATGTTGCGGATATCCTTAGAGTCTAAGGGCACCTTTTTCTTTTTCATTTGCAGGCGCACCAACTCCCCCTTCAGGGAAACGTGCCCCAAATGCCAGCCATTGCCAGCAGCTTCTACTGCTACCGGGTCGCCGGTGATAAGGGGTAGGCGGCTTGTATTACGAAAAAAGTCTTTGCGGCCGCCTTTGAAGCGGATTTCGACGATGTCAAATTCTTTAAAGTCACTGGGCAGGTCGAGGTCCTGAAGCCAGTCGAATACGTTGAGGCGGGTACAGCCACTGCTGCAACTACCTTTTGAGCCGCAGCCCTTGGTAGATGAAGTTGAGCAGCCTCCGCTGGAGGAGCAGGATGTGCAAGCCACGGCTTGAAAGATCTATAGGTAAAGCGGAAGAAAGGATTCCGCGAAAAAAAGGGTCTTGTACAAAGATACAGATTTAGGCGGGGCCTTGCCGGACCGAGGCTCGGCCCATCATTCTTCCGAATTGAAGGAATAATGCCTCCTTAACTTCTTACACGTGAGAAGACATCCGTTGGCTTATAACATCTTTAGCTATCTAAGAATCTTTCCACACTAAAAAGTTATATTTCATCATAAATTCATCTTATTAACAAACTAAACAAGCAGAATAACCTATGTATATAATTATGGAAATTCATCACGCTTTATTTTGATAATTCCTTAATAAAAGCATACCTTTTACCCGTTCTTTTATCCACCACAACCAAAACACATGAAAATTTCAAAACTCTTCGCACCCGCTGCGATGCTTGCAGTGTCGGCCCTGTCACTGTCGTCGTGCCAGGAAAAAGCCAATGTTGAAGTAAAAAATGAGGTCTCCGAAACGGCCGTCAACCAAATTAAAGCGCTCGGCTTTACGGCCGCCGGTGCACAAAAAGTTGCAGGCGGTGTCATGGTAGAAGGCGACATCATGCTAACCGACGAAATGTTGGCTAGCACGCCCGACTATAAGATGGTACGTGTAGGGGAAGACGAGCAATACCGCACCACCAACTTGGTGACGGGTCTGCCCCGCACCATCACGATTCGCGTGTCTACGTCGCTGCCCTCGGCCTACATCACGGCTACCGATGAGGCTATCCGTCGCTACAACGCTGAAGGTCTGCAACTACGTTTTTCCCGTGTAACTTCAGGTGGTAGCATTGTGCTGAACCCTGCGCCGGCTGGCTCTTCGTACTTGGCTTCTGCTGGCTTCCCTTCGGGCGGCAACCCTTACAACCAAGTGCTAGTAAACTCTGGCGCGCTGGGTACCAACTACGCTACTACGACTATTGCCTCGGTGCTAGCGCACGAAATTGGTCACTGCATTGGCTTCCGTCACACCGACTACATGAGCCGTCAGTATAGCTGCGGTGGTTCGGCGGTAAACGAAGGTGCTAGCACTGTGGGCGCCATCCTCATCCCCGGTACTCCTTCCGGTCCCGATCCGAACTCGTGGATGCTGGCTTGCATCGGTGGTGGTCAGAACCGTCCGTTCAACACGAACGACCGTACGGCTCTGAATTACCTGTACTAAGGACGTAGCTTACGAGCTCATCCTCCTATAAAAAAGGCTCCTGGCATGCGCCAGGAGCCTTTTTGCATTCATATATTCACCCACTTTAGTAACGCAGTCTTCGTGAATGTAGCGTAGTCCTGCTACCAAGGCAGTACACACCAGTTGTTGCCCAACCAGTGGGCTCTGGCTTACTAGGCTCTCACGTTCACAACTCCCTGCTCGTACCAGTACAGGCGAGCAGGGAGATAAATTCAGTAGACGAAATACCCGGTTACAGCACGAGGATGCGGCGAGTTATCTCGGCTCCCCCACCAGCGCTAATCCGCAGAAGAAAGGTGCCTTTACCCAAGGCAGGCAGCACCACCGAGTTAACGGTGCCTTCCGTGCTGACTTCGCTGCGTAAACGGCCTAGTACATCATATACCCGCACGCGCAACGGTTGATCTTTCGGCCCGACTAGAGTCAGCGGCTCGCCTGCTACTACCGGCACTGGGTATACCAACACTTCGTTGCGCGGCACAAAAAAGGCTTCCTCTACACTGCTGTACAACGTGCGAGGCACGTCTACATCTACGCGGGCGCGGTACTCGGCGCGGCCAACGGCGGGGCGAGGGTCGGTGAGCACCAGGGAGAGAGCCGGCGCGGCCGTTTGTACCGTGCGAAATACGCCCTCCGAGTCGCGGCGCTCTAGGGCTACGGTTTTTACCCGGTAGGTAGTACCTAACACAAGTTGAAACTGCACCGTATCGGCCACTACCTGCCGCGACAGAAAGGAGCGAATGTAGCAGCCGTACGTAGCATCCGTTACGTTGGGGGACGAGCCTCGCTCCCCTATCTTACCTCTTATGATAGGCGCCACGGCAAAGTAGCGTGCCCTAGCTTCGCTGGCGGTCAGTAGTATAGCGGTGTCGGTGAGAAGGCGGAAGGGTTCTAGATGAGTGGCACCGAGTGCGTAGACTTGGTAGTGCGTGGCCCCCGGTACTCGGCGCCAGTTCAGCAGGGTTTCATCCGTACACGCGTAGGCGACTTCAAGCGTGAGGGGCCGGGCCACGAAAAACGTATCAGACTCGATATTACCAATACCCGTGCGCATCCGAACTTGCATTGGCGCAGTCGTGTCGGGTGCAGTCCAGAGGTAATTTTGGGCAGCTACATCAACCGAAGCAGCAATGGTTTTCCATGTGGCTTGTCCTACTGCTTTATATTCTAGGCGGCCGGCAGCGGCTGGTCCGCGCCAGTGCCACCGTAGCCGCGTGGCCTCCGCTGCGCGCAGGTTACGCGCCTGGGTAGGGTGCGTCCACTGAAACCCTTGCTCGAACTCGTAGGCTACACTAAAGGGTTGGGGGTCCTGCTGCACCTGGTACCCGCGTACTCGCAACTGGTAGAGACCAGGCGTGGGAGTTTCTATAGTAATTTGCTCGGTATTGTTGAGGTGGTCGGGGCGCCTCCGCGCGGGCAAGGCCAGTGAGTCGAGGTGGGGATAGGCGCTGAGCACCCACGGCAGCCAGCGCTGCCCGGTAGCCGCCTGCACCAATGTAATATCTAAGTCGTTGACGAGGGCCTGGGCCGCGTTTTCAGTGGCTTCTAGATCAGACCACGTTAGGGTCACCTTCACTCGGTGCGTACCCGAGGGCACCGTAAGAGAAATAAGCTGCTCCTGGCCTTGCGCCACGGTCCCCTGCCGGTAACGACCATCCACTACGGTTTGCACGGCCCCTAGCGCATCAACCTGTCCGTAACCCGACACAAAATCCACGGCGGGGCGCCCCGTATCATCGGCACTATTGAGCAGCACTGCTTTTACCAGCGCAGCCGGGGGCAAGGCATTGTGCTGATTACGGTAGGCCTGCTGCACCAGTAAGCCAACACCCGACACTAGCGCCGCAGCTTCGGACGAGCCACCGTCGCCGTAGGCTACTAGCTCCGGTTTTACGCGCCCATCGTACGCGGGGCCACGTGAGCTCAGCGCAGCTACATTGCCCACAGCATCAGTAGCGCCTACACTCAGCGTGTTCTTCGACATTTTGAATTGCCCAGTCAGGTTGGCTACGTTGGCCAAGCCCGTGTACGGACCAGCAGTACTGGCTTGATTGCCGGAGTTGCCAGAGGAAAAGACGTGCAGCAGCCCCGGGTACTGCCGCGTTTGCTGGTCGTAGGCACGGGCTTCTAAGCCGTAGTAGTTTTCAATAGCGACGCCGTAGGAATGGTTTTGCACTGATACTCCCTGCCGAGCAAGTAACGTCCCATCATCGGGTAGCAGATTATCGTAGCTGGATTGCGCTATACGGGCCTGCCATGCTACGCCTTTACCGTTGGGGGACGAATTGCCAGCGCCCGCCATAATAGTGGCCATAATGGTGGAGTGCGAAGACAGAAGCACAGCCTGCGGGTCAGGATTCACCAGTCGCCCCTTGAAATCAATATCATTGATATCCAGCGGATTTTCCTTGACAGAAGCGGTAAGCCCTTGCCCTGCGAGCTGTGGGTAGCGGGCGTGCACCGGCGCTACGGTATTCAAGGTAAAATCGGCACCGTTGAGTTGGCGCTCCTCCCGAGCCGTACGGGCGGCCACATCCACGTAAGCTACCCAAGGGCAGCGGGCCAATGCGGCAGGCGCAGCTCCACGCACTTGAAGCAAGCCCGAGTGATGGAGCTCCGCAAGGACCTTGGCCGCTGGCAACTCGCGGTATAGCCACGCCTGAAACGCCGCCACATCAGTCACCCGCACTCGCAGGGCCGAAACCGCTGAGGTAGCGCGAAGTTGGGGAGCTAGCTTAGCTACCGCTGCCGGGGTAGCCGGCTGCTGGCCCAAGGTAGCATGAGAGGTAGCAAGCCCAACTAAAAAAGTGACTGCACACCAATACAAACCCCAACGGACACGAGCAGCAGTAAACATAGAAAACTTGGTTGTGGTAGGAGCAGAAAGGAGCGGCGAATGGTCGGAACCGTTCTGTTCAAATGTAGGCATAAAACCCTCACTCCTCCAGCGCCGCGGCTCAGCTCATTCAGCTCATTCACCGCCTATCAAGGGGCACAAAAAAGGCCAGCATAGCGCTGGCTTTTTTGTGTGTAATAGAGTCAGCTGAGGCTAGGGCTTCAGCACCACTTTTACGCAGTTATCTTTCTTGTTGCGGAAGATGTCGTACCCATGAGCCGCCTCAGCCAAGGGCAAGCGGTGGGTGATGATATCATCCAGAACCACTTTCCCATCAAGTACATATTGCAGCAGTTTGTCGATGTGCTTTTGGGCTGGGGCTTGGCCGCCTACTAGCTTAATACCTTTGTCGAAGAACTTATGCAGGGGAAAGTTGTCGAAGGGAGAGCTGTACACGCCTAGCACCGACACGATTCCTCCGCGACGCACTGCGCTCATGCAAGCTTCTAATACCTTGGACGAGCCTTTCTCAAAGTTAATAACGGCCTTAGCGCGGTCTAGCAGGTCGCGGTCGGGTTCAAAGCCGACGCACTCTACGCACACATCGGCACCCCGGCCGCCACTCAAAGCGCGAATTTGTTCTACCGTGGACTTGGCATCCTCCCACAGAATAGTCTCTACATTGGCTGAAGCCTTCGCCTTATCGAGACGGTACTGCACGGTATCTACCACCACCACGCGGGCTGCGCCGCGCAGCCACGCTGATTTGGCCGCCATAATACCTACCGGGCCCGAGCCAAAAATGGCCACAATTTCACCGCCCTTCACCTCGCCCCAATCGATACCGGAATAGCCAGTAGGAAAGATGTCTGTCAGAAACAGGGCTTGCTCGTCGGTCAGGCTATCTGGAATTACGCGGGGGCCGAAGTCGGCGTAGGGTACGCGCACGTACTCGGCCTGCCCTCCGTTGTAACCGCCGTAAATATCAGTATAGCCAAACAGAGCGCCTCCTTTTTCGGTCATCAGGCCACCTTCGGGGCCGTAGTGGTCGGGGTTAGAATTTTCGCAGTGGCCTGGCAGGTCGTGGTTGCAGAAGTAGCAGGTACCGCAGGCAATGGGAAATGGCACCACTACCCGGTCGCCTACCTTTAGCTTGCTTCCCACCCCTTTTCCTACTTCCTCCACAATGCCCATAAACTCGTGCCCTAGTACCATGGGCCGGGGCTGCGGAATGCTACCATTGTAAATATGCAGGTCGGAGCCACAAATGGCAGTACTCGTCACGCGGATAATAGCGTCGCGGGCGTCTTCAATCTTCGGATCATCTACGGTATCGACGCGCACGTCTTTCATCCCGTGATACACGAGTGCTTTCATAGCGGTAACAGGTCTTATAGAGTGGAAGGAAAACAGGTGAGGCAGCTCACTTCTCTCTTAACGCCCAGCTCCACAGTAGGTTACCAATAAGCCGCTAGCACAGCGTGCTAATAAGCAAAGTAACGATATTTTACTACTTGACAATCACAACCTTACACTCATAAACACAACAGCACTTCTACTAATTTGCCCTACATTTTGTACACCTGTAAGCCGGCAGTTGTCAGTAGGTAGGCGTACTGCTCGCCCAGCAAAATCTGCTGCAGTGGCGTGGCTACAGGAGGTAGCGGCACTACGCGGTCAGTGAGGTGGTAGAGGTGGAAAAAATGGAGACCATCGGGGGCAATGTAATACAGCTCGTCGCCGCGAAAACCCAGGGAGGTTAAGCCAGTAAAGGGTAGTTTTTTACGATAGTTGCCGAGGTTATCGAACACGTACACGCCATTGTTGTGGTCGAGCAAGTAGATATTATTCTGATACTCCCGCAGAAACCGAAAGTCGGGTCGGCTCCGGCCAATCAGCAAATCCAACGGGGTAGTAATCGTGAAGCGAGCCGCAGCCAGATCCAACTGGCGCAGAGTCAGGTCCGATTCGTTGAGCAGCCAATACCGGTCGTCGGGGGCTAATGTGGCTACCCGCACTATACCGTCGAAGTAGTCGAGCAGGGTAAGTTTGGTGATAGGAGCCATGAACCGGTCAAGGAGCAAGATTTCCTGCCGGTCGTCGTAAAACACGAGCACTTTGGTGGTATTCCAAGCTTCTACCTGGGCAGTATGGCCTGGCAATGGCGGCGAATAGGTATTGAGTGCCTGCCCATCAGGGCCATACTGGTGCAGAGTATTGCGGACGTCGGTCACGTACACGTTGCCGCGCCGATCAAGTGAGGCCGGCCCAGGGGTAGGCAAGGCAATGGTGCGTACTAGCTGCCATACGCCCACTCGGTTCTTTGTATCGGCAGGAACAGTGGCAAGTGGCGCCGACTGGGCAGCCGGTGCCACTGAGCCGGCAGCAGGTGCGGTTGTTTGGGCCTGAGCTGGTAGTCCCCCCCAGCATGCGCTGAGCACCATGAGCAAGGCTACCCCACCCTTTCGGCTAGTGGGTGTGGTACTCAGAGGGTGGTCCTTTTTCAAAATGCTGCAAGGCCAGTTCGGTGCCATCATACACGCCGTAAGAGCAATAATTGACCCATTCGCCCAAATTCACGTAGCGGCTGCCCGGTACTACCTCTACGTCAAGCGGCAAGTGACGATGCCCAAATACGTAGTACTCGTGCGCAAACTCGCGCTGCACTTCACGGCAATAAGTCAGCAGCCATTCTTCTTCTCCAAAATACTGCTCATCGGCCGCGCCATTTTGCAGGCGGCTCCGCTGGCTCCACCGGTTAGCAATGCCAATACCCAGGTTAGGATGAACCCTAGCAAACAACCACTGAGCTACTGGCGAGGCAAAAATCTGCTTAAGTACTTTGTACGTGTGGTCGCCGGGACCGAGGCCATCCCCGTGCCCAATGTGAAATTGGTGCCCGCCAATCCGCTGGCTTACAGGGTTGCGCAGAATTGGTATGTTGAGCTCTTTGGTAAAGTAGTCGAACATCCACATATCGTGGTTGCCGGTGAAAAATGTCACTGGCAGCCCCGCATCGGTAAGCTCAGCCAACTTGCCCTGCAACCGAATAAAGCCGCGTGGAATGGCATGGCGGTATTCAAACCAAAAGTCGAAGATGTCGCCCAGCAGGTAGATAGCCGCAGCATCTTGAGCGGCCTGATCTAGCCAGCGCACAATACGTTGCTCCCGCTCTTTAGAGCGGGCGGCATCAGGGGCACCCAAGTGAAAATCAGAAGCGAAATACACCTTCCGGCCAGCAGGCAGGGCGAGATCAGGTAGTTGCGGCGGGCGCGTCATCCAGCAAAAACAACACAATACTGCGGGGACCATGCGCCCCAAGCACCAGTGTCTTTTCAATATCGGCCGTCCGGCTCGGCCCGGTAGTGAGAGAAATCATGGATGGCAGCCGGTCTGCTCCGTACTTCTGCTGCATCATCTGCAAGGCGTCGCCAATGTCGGCCACTACCTGAGACGTGCGCGCTAAGATAAGGTGCTGATCGGGATAGATACTGAGGCGGCGGCCGCTACCCGTAGCACCGCTCACTAGCACACTACCCGTGCGAGCCACCAAAGCCTCACAGGTAGTAAGGCCCGCATCGGCGTGTGCTACAAACTCCGTTTCGTCTCCCTGAAACACTATTTCACCTTCGTGCAGCAGCTTCTTAAGCTCTGGCTCCCATACGTACAGGTGTTCCAAGGCTTTCTCCTTCTTGTAGGCAAATAGCTGATCGTAGAAATGCTCTACCGAATCGCAATAGAAAAAGACACCTCCTACTCGTACAAAGCTCTGGGCAAAAGCCACGGCTAAGTCATCGGCAGTGGCAGAACGCGGATGCAATGGAGCAGTGAAATCAGGCCGGGTAGGTTGCGGAGCCGGCTGCTGCAACGACTCGCGGATGCGGCGTAGAATTATGTCGCGGGAAGTATCAGCCATGAGCACAAAGATACGGGGTTTCTACGGGGCCACTACATTGCCCGTTGAACAGCCAAACTACAACTGCTATTTTTAATAATTTCAATATGGGAATACTTTTCCCGGTATTATTCTTTGAGCCTGCAACAGCTACTACTAACCATACAACAAGTCTTTCTCGTACTAAGTAACAAAAATGGCTTATTGTAGCGCTAGAGTATTTTTGCATTTATCCAGCATGTATGAAAAGCAAAAAATAATGATTTGGCATCTTTTTGGTAAAACAGGTTAGCAAACCCACTTATTATGAATAACCACACGCGCCTTACTACCTCGTCTATTGCCTCGCGGCCTCCCTCTATTCAGCCGACAGAAGCAGAGTTTGAACAATGGCTAGGTGAGCTAACTCCTAGTATACGAGCTGCCATTGCGCAGCAGGGCTTTGTAAAGGGCAGATCTCTACCTGCCTTTCGTGCTTACCTTCAAAATCGACTACAATCGGAATAACCAATACGATCCAATACTTCATCAGCACTAAAAAGCAAAGCCCGTTTCCGGATCGGAAACGGGCTTTGCTTTTTAGTGCTTGGTACACCTATACTGGCGTTACGGCCGAGCCACTAGGCTCAGAAGTAGCTCCGGTAGAGTCCGAGCCATTGTCTACGCCTGGCAGATTCAACTCTGGAAGGTCGCTACCTAATGGAATACCGGCGTGTTCTTGCTTCCGCTCACTCAGCGTTTCTGAGCGGTCGGTGCCAGCCATATGGGCTTGGTAGGTAGTTTGGCTGTCAAAGGGACGCTTACCAACGAGACGCTCTAAGTCGTCCTGCAATAAGATTTCCTTCTCTAGCAATTCCTTGGCAATTACCTCCAACTCGTGCCGGCGCTCAGTCAGCAGCTCCTTAGTACGGGTATACGCTTGTTCGATGATAGAGCGAACTTCTTCGTCAATCATCTGTGACGTGGCTTCTGAATATGGCTTGGTAAAACCGTACTCATTCTGGCCTTTCGAGTCGTAGAACGATACGTTACCGAGCTTAGCATTCATGCCGTACATCGTCACGATGCTGTAGGCTACCTTGGTAATGCGCTCCAAGTCGCTCAGAGCACCAGTAGAAATCTTACCAAAGACTAGTTCCTCAGCAGCACGTCCACCTAGCGTCATGCACATTTCGTCCATGAGTTGCTCGGTATTGTATAGGAACTGCTCGCGAGGCAAATACTGAGCGTAACCCAGCGCCGCAACGCCGCGGGGCACAATGCTCACCTTCACCAAGGGATCGGCGTGCTCCAAGAACCAGCCAGCAATAGCGTGACCGGCTTCATGGTAAGCAACAATTCGCTTCTCACCGGGGCTAATGATTTTGTTTTTCTTCTCCAAGCCGCCAATCACACGGTCTACGGCATCGGTGAAGTCCTGCATGGTTACCATCTTTTTGTCGCGGCGAGCGGCAATTAGAGCGGCCTCGTTGCAGACGTTGGCAATCTCAGCGCCAGCGAAACCAGGCGTTTGCGCAGCTAGCTTCTTAGCTTCCACGTCTGGTCCTAGAGTCAGAGGCTTTAAGTGCACATTGAAAATCTGGGTACGGCCGTTGATGTCTGGCTTATCAATGCTGATCTGACGATCAAAACGACCAGGACGCAGCAGTGCCGAATCAAGCGTATCGGGGCGGTTGGTAGCGGCCAGGATAATTACTCCTGAGTCGGTGCCAAAACCATCCATTTCCACTAGCAGAGAGTTCAAGGTATTTTCCCGCTCGTCGTTGCCGCCAGGCATATTGCCTTTGCTGCGGCTGCGGCCAATGGCGTCAATTTCGTCGATGAAGATGATGCAGGGAGCCTTGGCTTTAGCTTGCTTAAATAAGTCACGCACGCGCGCAGCACCCACACCCACAAACATTTCCACGAAGTCGGAGCCCGACAGAGAGAAGAACGGCACATCAGCCTCACCCGCTACGGCTTTCGCCAGCAAGGTTTTGCCAGTACCGGGAGGACCTACCAAAAGGGCCCCTTTGGGGATTTTACCACCTAAAATGGTGAATTTGGAAGGGTTCTTCAGAAACTCTACAATCTCTTGTACTTCTTCCTTGGCTTCTTCTAAGCCAGCTACATCCTTAAAAGTAATCTTCACCTTGTCGCCGCCTTCAAACAGAGCAGCGCGTGATTTACCAATGTTGAAGATTTGCCCACCAGGACCACCTGCCCCGCTCATGCGGCGCATGAGCAGCCAGAAGCCTACGAAGAGCAGGAGCATAAAGCCCCACGTAGTTACGAAGTCGCCATAGCCTGTGCGGTCCACTACCTTCAGACCAATCTGCCGGTCGGCGGGTAGAGTTGCCTGCACTTTATCTAGGTCTTCTTTGAAACCCTTGCCTTCCACTACACGGAAGCCAAATTGGGGGCCCGGTTCGTTAACAGCCGTGAGCGGACCGCGGCGCGTAAGCTCCCGGGTGTACTCTGGCTTTTTAAGTGCATCAGACTTAAGCGTCACTTCCACCTGCCGTTCGTTCACGAGTGTTACGTCGCGCACGTCGCCAGCTACCAGCATCTGCTCGAAGCGCTTCTGTGTAATTTCTATCAGGGAGTTGCTGCGGTTGAGGTAGATCATCCCTAGGATGAATACTACCAGCCCCGTCAGCACCCATAGCTGCATGCTCGGCTTTGGAGCCGGGTTGGGCAGCATTGGTTTTTTCTTTTTAGGGGTCGTATCAGGCATGAATAAGGGGTGCTAAAACGAGAGACAAAGTCGGAACCTGCCAACCGGCAGTTTGTTAGCGGGCTCCGCTTCTTGAGAGCAAGACGCGACCAGTCGCGTTTTACTTTACTGAAGCAGTAGTTTCTTCCTCGATATAGGTAATTTCAGCATCACCCCACAACTCCTCCAGCGCATAGAACTGGCGCCGGTCGCGCAGGAAAATGTGTACTACTACATCCACGTAGTCCAGCAGCACCCATTCGCGGTGCATGCGGCCTTCCGTTTGCCAAGGATTCTGGCCCGTAAGTTTTTCTACTTCTTCTTCTACCGAACGCGCGATGGCGTCTATTTGCGTATCTGAGGAGGCCGAGCAGATAATAAAATAATCAGCTACGGCATTTTTAAGATCTTTCAGGTTGAGTACCACGATATCGGCCGCTTTCTTCTCTTGCATGCCGCGCACTACTACATCTGCCAACTTGTCCGAATCCTGCCGAACCAGGGTACTTTTCATGGGGTATTGTTAGGTTTGAACGTCACAAAGTACGAAAAACAGGTGGAGGCTATATACCCCCAAACGCTCTTCACGGGCCAACAGCTTGTCTGGTTGCCCGAATGTGCCTCTACGAACACGGAGGCACACAATCTGGCTGTCCAAAACCGGGCCACGGATGGCTGCTGTGTCATAACCGACAAACAGACTGCCGGCCGCGGCCAACGTGGCAACCAGTGGGAAGCCGCGCCCGGTGAAAACCTGACGCTGTCAGTAATCTGGCATCCGTCGTTTCTACCGGCCGCCGATCAATTTCAACTCAGCCAGGTTGTGGCTCTTGCCGTACACGACTGGGGTAGTGCCTTGTTAGGCGCCGACCCAGCCCTGCGGGTAAAGTGGCCGAATGATATTTTCTTTGGGCAGCAGAAGCTAGGAGGTATCCTGATTGAGAACACCCTCAACGGCTCGAAAATTCAGTATAGTATCGTTGGAATAGGATTAAATATTAACCAACGAGAATTTGGGGTGAGTACGGCTACCTCTCTGACCTGTCTTACTGGTAGAGCATACAGCTTGCCTACTATAGTAGCTCGCTTACTCGAATGCCTGGAACGACGCTACCTACAGCTTCGAGCCGGCCGGGTAGGTGCCTTACGTGCCGACTATCTACGCGTACTATACCGTTACCAAGAAGAGCACTCCTATGAAATAGAGGGCCGCCGGGTTACGGGGCAAATTGTGGGGGTTGACGAGCATGGCCGCTTGGCCGTAGCTATCGGTGGGCACCTCCGTCACTTCGACCTCAAAGAGATAAAGTACGTGCACTAGTACCTTACTCTAAGCAGCAGATCGATATGTAGTTTAATTTCTGGTTATTAAGAAGGACAATCTTAAACCTTCGTGCAACGGACTGCTCTAAACAAGCATCTCTCCTCTGCCATTTAGCCGTAGGTAAACAATAAGGCATGAACATTGTCTTGTTCATCTAGGAAAACCGCCTGGTAGTCTAGTAACTACTAATGGCCCGTTGTCACGGCTCCAAAAACAAGTACCTTTATATCAGCAGACACCTGTTGGGGGTCTGCTCCGCTCCTGAACCCGCCCGAATGCCATGAAAATTTCTACTCGCCTTTTTTCGCTCGCCCTGCTGCTGCTCACCCAGCTGCCTTTGCTAGCGGCTTCCTTAACAATAAAAAGCGGCACGGCTGCTTACTCACCAGCCCAGGGCACTCCTGGTTTGAGCCACTATAGCTCTACCTCATCGGCTTTGTCGGTGAAGGCGTTGGTACCTACGTTATCTGTGTATCCCAACCCTGCCCGTGGACAAGTAATCGTATCGGTAGGACAAAAGCTTATTGGCGACTATAAGCTGCGTTTGAACAACATTATTGGTCGGGAAGTACGCATTGTGGCGCTACGCCCTGAAGCTATGGAAGGTGGTATGACCATCAACCTAGCTGATCTCCCAGCCGGTATGTATTTTTACAGCCTCACCCTGAACGACAAAGTACTGAGCACAAAGCGTTTGGTTCTACAAAACTAATCCTTGCTCACTCTCTACAAGAAAGCAGCCTTACCCGAGGCTGCTTTTTTTGTGGATGTTTGTCAAGGCAGTAGGTGGTAGAGTAACCAAGTTGGAATGAGCGGGATTGGTAGAGGCAGTTGCGGCCGTTGGTTGAGAACTGGAGGCGGGTTGGTTGATTCGCGTGTATGGCGCTCGGCACTTATTGTCTACTTTTGACATTCCACTGATTTCCTACTCTGACCTAAACCCTGTCGTTCAGCGGCGGGCGGGGCTATCCTCGCCTCACCTTACTACTTATGCGGAGTTACAAAAGCTTAAATAACCTGGTTGGTTGGTTGGTGTTTGCCATTGCCACCATCACGTATCTGCTCACGCTGGAGCCCACAGCATCCTTCTGGGACTGTGGCGAGTTTATTGCCTGCTCTTATAAGCTTCTCGTGCCTCACCCCCCCGGAGCTCCAACGTTCTTGCTCTTGGGCCGCCTGTTTTCCTTGCTGTCCTTCGGTGATGTTACCAAAGTATCGGTGCTGGTAAACACACTTTCGGCACTTAGCTCATCCTTTACGGTGCTGTTCCTGTTCTGGAGCATTACCATGATGGCTAAGAAACTTGTGCTGCACCGCCCTGGCATGCACGATGACCGCACCTCCGAGCCTACCAGCGGTCAGAGCCTGCTGATTTTGGGAGCGGGAGCTGTGGGCGCCCTCGCCTACGCTTTTTCCGACTCATTCTGGTTCAATGCTGTTGAGGCCGAGGTGTACGCCATGTCGTCGTTGTGCACGGCCGTGGTTGTATGGCTGATGCTCAAATGGGAAAACCGTGCCGATGAAGCCGACTCTGATAAGTGGCTGGTGCTGCTGGCGTACGTTATCGGCCTTAGCATTGGGGTGCACTTGCTGAACCTGCTGGCCATTCCGGCTTTGGGTTTCATTTACTACTACCGCCGGACCCAGAACCCAACCCTAACTGGTGGCATCATCACTTTGGCTGTCAGCAGCCTGATTGTAGGTCTGATCTTGGCCGGTATCATTCCTGGCCTGCCAACTTTGGCCGGCAACTTTGAGGTGTTCTTTGTAAATAACTTAGGTCTGCCCTTCAGCTCGGGCCTAGTAGTGTTTTTGGTGCTGTTCCTGGCGCTTATCTGGTTTGGCTTCCGCCAGTCGTTTCAGCGCCGCAGCCGCCTGCTCAACACCAGCATGCTGGCGTTTGTGTTCATTCTGATAGGGTACTCTTCTTATCTTATTGTTCCCATCCGCAGCAGCTACCATCCTACCATCAACGAAAACGACCCTGAGGATGTACTGAGCTTTGTGAGCTACCTCAAGCGGGAGCAGTACGGCGACCGGCCCCTGCTCTACGGTCCCCAGTTCAATGCCCAGCCTATTGCCCAAAACGATGGTGCTCCGCGCTACGTGCGCCGGGGCGACAAGTACGTGGTAGCCGAGTACCGGCCCGTTTTGGAGTACCGCCCCGAGGATAAGATGCTGCTGCCCCGCCTGTACAGCAACGACCCTTCCCACATGTATAACTACAAGAAGTGGGTGGATATTCAGGAAGGTGTGAAGCCGACAATGGGTCAAAACCTGTCGTTCCTGTTCCGCTACCAGATGGGCCATATGTTCTGGCGCTACTTTATGTGGAACTATGTAGGTCGGGAAGGCGACGTACAGCAGTCAGGTATCCTGTGGCCGGGTGCTACTAGTGCGGGCTTACCTGAACGAGTAGCAGATAGCCCAGCTCGCAACAGCTTCTTCGCGTTGCCACTCATTCTGGGCATCATTGGCCTGTTCTATCAAGTACGCCGCGACGGCCGCAATGCATTTATCGTTGGTCTGCTTTTCCTGTTCACGGGCTTGGCCATCGTGCTTTACCTGAACCAGCCTCCCATTGAGCCTCGTGAGCGAGACTACACCTTTGCTGGGGCCACGTTCGCCTTCGCTATCTGGATTGGTTTGGGGGTGCTGGGCGTAGCCGACCTACTCAAATCGGCCCTGAAGGCCGATACTGCTCGGGCGGCCGTAGCTACTCTTCTTGGCTTAGTTGTTCCCGGCATCATGGTAGCACAGGGCTGGGACGACCATGACCGCTCGGACCGCTATAACTCTGTCGACTCGGCTAAGAACCTCTTGAATTCTTGTGCTCCGAATGCCATTCTGTTCACCAATGGCGACAACGATACCTTCCCTCTCTGGTACGCCCAGGAAGTAGAAGGCGTGCGCACCGACGTGCGCGTGGCGGTGCTTAGCTATCTAAATACCGATTGGTACATCGACCAGATGAAGCGCCGCTCCTACAAGTCGGAGCCCTTGCCCATCTCGATGGAGAACAGCAACTACGCCCAGGGCACCAACGATTACCTGCCTTACGCCGAAAACCCCGCTGTGACGGAGGTAAATGTAAAGGAGTTTATGCAGCTAGTGGAGCAAAACAGCCCGCTGCTGCAAGTAAGCTACGGCGACGGCACCAAGTCGCTACTCTCTTTCCCCACTCGCAAGTTCTACCTCCCCATTGATACCACGGCGGTAGAGAGCATGGGCATTATTCCAGCCGAGCGCCGGAGCCAGTTGGTACCGCGTATGGAGTGGGAAGTAGGCAAGAGCGCCATTGAGAAGAAGAGCCTGGTAATCTTGGACATTCTGGCTACTAACAACTGGAAGCGCCCCGTGTACTTCTCCAGCACCGTTGACTCGCGCGACTTCATGGGTCTGGAGCCGTATTTCCAACTCGAAGGGATGGCCTACCGCATTTTGCCCGCCAAAGACCCCGCGTATGATCCTAAGAACAGCGAAGAAGGCTTTGTAGCCCAGAACATCATGTTCGATAAGCTGATGAATACGTTCGCGTATCGGGGCCTGGATAACGCCAGCATTTTCTACGACGAGAATAACCTACGCTTCCCGGCTAACTACCGCGACAAGTTCTCTCGTTTGGCGACGTCCTTACTCGCCAGCGGCGACAAAGCACGAGCTAAGCAGGTGATTGACAAGTGCTTTGCGGTAATGCCTGATAAGGCCGTCCCCTACGATTACTATGTACCTCAGTTTATTCCCGCCTTGGTAGCGGTGGGTGAGCAGCAGCGGGCCAACGAAATCATGGATACCATGACGGGCCGGGCCGAGCGGGCGTTGGCGTACTACAGCACCCACAACACGGCACTCTTCGACCAGGAGTTCCAAACCAACTTACTCTCCTTGAACAGCATAGGCCGGGCCGCTGAGCAAATTGGTGACCAGCAGCGGGCTACTAAGGCGCTCACGCTGCTACAGCAATACTACCAGCGCTAATCACGCTACGTAGTTGAGTTACGAAGCCGGCCCTACCTGTGGGGCCGGCTTTTTTGTATCCACTGAGTTTGCTTGTATTTAGTTAATCTGCCGCCTGAAACGCACTCGTGCTCATACGTAGGCCAGCTTTCCCAGCGTTGGTTGCGTACCGTACTAGTGCTAGAACTGTACTGCTCCCCGCCCGTGAAAAACTATTGGACCCTTTTGCTGCTGACGCTACTTAGCTACAGTAGCCTTTCCTCTGTACTGGCCGCACCGCGCCGGGATTTTGCTGGTCAGTACCGCGCCGAGCGTCGCGTTGGCCTTGACACGAGGCGAGAAGGCGACAGTCTTCGGCTTTACTTACGCTTCCCTGATGGCAACATGCTGCGGCAAGGCTACCCACTACACGTCGCGGCGTGGGCTGATTACGATGCGAAACGCCCGCTATGGCAGGATACGGTGCGCCACCTAGCCCGGCGTATTCGTACCGATGGCTCGGCAGCGTGGGTAGAATTTTGTCTGCCCCTAAGCCGATTGCGGGCCGGGCAGCTACTCAGCATCAATGCAAGCACAGCCGCTGAAGCCGACGCTGGTGATGCAGCTTGGCTAGCCCTCAAGCCCGACTATCTTTCCCGGAGCTTTGTTCTTACTGATTCAGTGGGACAGCCACTGCTACGTCGTTTTGTACAAGCCTACGAGCCATTCGGCGTGGATAGTTACGGGCCAGACCTAGCAGTACAAACGCGGCTTTATCCTCTCAGCTCTCAGCCAGCTTTGCCGCCCATGAGCAACCCAGCGGCAGTGGGGCCTCAACCCCGTACCTTGGGCTTGCAGGATTCCACTTGGTTTCGGGCCGGGCAACTCCTTCGCCTACCAGCTGGCTTGTACCTCTTACGCACAGAGCAACAAACGCCGTGGTGTGGCCTTTTGGTCGAAGAAAACAACTTTCCTGACTTGACTTCTGCGGATGAATTGATTGCCCCGCTAACGTTTTTGACGTCCTCGGCGGAGCGCAAGAAGTTATTTGATGCGCCTGACCCTAAGAAGGCCGTAGATGCCTTTTGGTTAAACCTAGTCAAGGGCGACCAACCCACGGCCCGTCTTCTTATTCGCACCTACTATGGCCGCGTGATGGATGCTAACCGCTTATTTTCTTCCCATAAGGCGGGCTGGCTAACCGACAGAGGCCTGCTATATATTGTGATGGGGCCACCAGAAACCGTTTACCGGACTGGAGGCGAGGAGCGTTGGGTATACCGCGGAACACCAGAGCGAGCAGGAACATATACGTTCCGCCCTAAACCCAGTACCTTTGCTCCTGAAAACTATGAACTGGTGCGCCGCCCCGAGTACGAACGTCTCTGGTATGCCGCCGTGGAGCAATGGAGAAAAGGAATAATCGCCCGCCCCGGCCGCTGAATGAGCGCCGCCAATTTTTTGATTCTGAAAATCGCCCCGTAACGCCGCGTCGTCCTGCACGTAGCGAGGAGGGGGAGAACCGCCCTGAACGAAGCGCAGGCCCCCGTGGCGGCGATGATAAGCCGCGCTACCCACACCGGCCAGCTCAAGACCGCAGCATCGACATGATTTTCGGGCTGCGCCCCATTTTGGAGGCGTTGAATGCTGGCCGCACCCTGGACAAGATTTTCCTGCTGCGGGGCACTAAAAACTCCATGACCCAAGACATCACGGCGCTAGCCAAATCGGCTAGTATTCCGGTGTCTATGGTGCCCATTGAGAAGCTTGACGGCATTACCCGCAAAAACCACCAAGGGGCCGTAGCCTACGTATCGCCTATCGATTACATGCCGCTCGACAGCATCTTGTCTGGCTTGTACGAGGAAGGTAAAACGCCCTTACTGCTGGTTCTGGACCGCATTACGGACGTGCGCAACTTTGGCTCTATTGCCCGTAACGCCGAGTGTTTGGGGGTACACGCCATTATAGTACCCAGCCACGGCGCCGCCCAAATCAATGGAGACGCCCTGAAAACTTCTGCCGGAGCTCTCAACCTTATTCCGGTGTGCCGGGAGCCCAATTTGAAGAACACTCTGACTTTCCTACGGGAATCGGGTGTACAAATTGTGGCCTGTACCGAGAAGACGGATTCGAGCCTGGAAACAGGCTCCGTGGACCTCACTGGCCCCTTAGCGGTAGTGATGGGTAGCGAAGAAGATGGAATCAGCCCTGAATATCTCAAGCTGGCTGACCACAAGCTGCGCATTCCCATGGCCGGGCAAATCAGTTCGCTCAACGTATCTGTTGCCAGCGGTATTATGCTCTACGAAGTATTGCGCCAGCGTCTTTCTACAGATAAGTAGGCCCAACGTAACCAACCACACAATAAAAGCCGTCCGACAAGCTATAGCTGGCTTGCCGGACGGCTTTTGTTGTGTGGCCAGAGCAGGAGCTTAGTTGTAGCCCGTACCCTTTTTAGACTTTACGTCTGCCACAAACTCTTTCACGCGCTGTTCTTCCGTGCGCTTGCAGATTAGCAATACATTGTCGTACTCGGCTACAATAAAGCCTTCAAGTCCCTGTACTACCACAAGGCGCTCCGACGGAGTTTTGATAACGCACTCCCGCGTATCGTACAGCAGGGCGTTGCCGTCTACCACGTTCTCGTCAGCATCGTGCTGGCCCATGCGGTGCAGCGAATCCCAAGTGCCAAGGTCGCTCCAGCCGAAATCTGCTGGTAGCACATACACGTTGTCGGCCTTCTCCATCACCCCGTAGTCGATGCTAATGTTGCGGCAGCGGGTATAAGCACGGGAAATAAAGTCTTCCTCTTGAGGCGTTCCTAGTTCGTTCCAGCCTTCATCAAACACTTCGGCAATGTCGCTGAGGTATTGGTGAAAGGCATTGATGATAGCATCGGCGCGCCATACAAACAGCCCAGAGTTCCACAGGAAGTCGCCGCTGCTCACAAACATGCGCGCCAGTTCTAGATTTGGCTTCTCAGTGAAGGTTTTCACTTTGCGCAGTCCTTTGGGGAAACAGCCATCCTCGGCCCCATCCACCGTTTGCACATCCTGGGCGCGCACTACATCGTCAATAAACTGAATGTAGCCGTAGCCCGTATCGGGGCGGGAAGGTTGAATACCCAGGGTAATGAGAACATTGTGGGTACGGGCACCATCGACAGCCGTACGAATCGCATCGCGGAAGTTCTCCTCATGCATTACGGCGTGGTCGGCCGGCGACACAATAATGACGGCCTGGGGGTCGCGCTGAGCTATTCGATAGCTGGCGTAGGCAATGCAGGGTGCCGTATTACGGCCTATGGGCTCACCCAGAATCTGATTGGCGGGCAACTGGGGAAGGTGCTGCTGCACCAGCTCCGTGTAGTCTCGGTTGGTTACCACGAATACGTTTTCCATGGGGCAGATGCCCATGAACCGGTCGACGGTAAGTTGCAGCATTGAGCGACCTAGGCCGAGCACATCATGGAATTGCTTAGGATGGTGCGTGCGACTGAACGGCCAGAAGCGGCTGCCGATGCCGCCCGCCATGACTACGAGGTAAGTATGTTGTTCCATACAGGTAGGGGCCTGAAATATTTTCCGCCGAGGGAAGATATTCAATGGGAGATTCGAAGGAAATAGACCGAAGTACTAGTCTAGCGGGAGTGCATGAGGTAATCCCACGGACAAGAGTAGTAATAAAATAAGCTGTAACATAATATTTCTTTTATATGAACGCGTTTTTATACTAATCCCTCCCGTAGCAAATCGTGCAAATGAATGAATCCGCTGAACTGACCCGCTTCCGTTACAATGAGTTGGGTAATGTTGCGCTCCTGCATTCGGCGCAGGGCCTCTACCGCAAAATCTTCGACCTCAATACTTACGGGAGAAGGCGTTAGAATATCACGGGCCCGGACGCGCTCCAAGCGGCCCTCGAAGGTAGCAAGCATGCGGCGCAGGTCGCCATCGGTGATAATACCCACCAATTCTCCGGCCTCGTTGAGTACAGCCGTAGCGCCAAGGCGCTTACCTGATATTTCAAGGATGATGTCTTTGAGAGGGGCTGATTCGTGCACTTGGGGCTGCTGGTTCTGCCGGCTCAAGTCGCCCACTTTTAGGTAGAGCTGCTTGCCCAAGGTTCCGCCCGGGTGCAAATGAGCAAAGTCCTGACGTGTAAACTCCCGGCTTTCCAGCAGGCACACTGCCAGGGCGTCGGCGAGGGCCAGGGCAGCGGTAGTACTGGTAGTCGGGGCTAAGTTGTGGGGGCAAGCTTCACGCTCTACGGGGGCGTGCAGCACGTAGTCGGCCTGCACGGCCAGGTACGAATCTGCGTTGCTCACTAAAGCAGCCAACGGCACTGCTTTACGCTTTAGCAACGGCACGAGAACCTTAATTTCGGGAGTATCGCCGCTCTTACTAATGGCAATTACGAAGTCCTCGGGCTGAATCATACCCAGGTCGCCGTGGATGGCGTCGGCGGCGTGCATGAACAAGGCTGGCGTACCAGTAGAATTGAGCGTAGCTACCATCTTGCCAGCTATGTGGGCACTCTTACCAATACCCGTTACTACCACCCTACCCCGTAAAGAGAGAATAGCTTCTACACATTGTGCAAAATCAGGTGTCAGCGCAATAGCATCTGCAATACCTTGAATGGCGTCAGCTTCTTGCTGAAGCACTTTTTTTGCAATTAGGATGGGGTCGTTCTGCAGTTTCAATCTAAATTTGGTATCAGATAGGAAGTAGGTGGCAGCGGGAGAAAGTATCTAGACCTTATTCCTGCTACTCCATACGGTCTACCATAATTTTGTCTAGATTCGGAATGCAACACCGAAGTGTTTGTGCTCCAGTCTGCAACCCCAATCAGCGCAAGTGAGGATGTCTATGCCAGCCGTGAAAGTTCCAGTGAAGCCCCAGGCTGATCTGAAGGGCAAGTTAAAGGAAGTTTTCGGGTACGGTCAGTTTCGGGGCGTACAGGAAGACATTATCCACAACGTCATTGAGGGAAACAATACCTTCGTGATTATGCCCACGGGAGCAGGCAAGAGTCTTTGCTACCAGCTACCTGCGCTGGTATTGCCAGGTACGGCCATTGTTATCTCGCCACTTATCGCCCTGATGAAAAACCAGGTCGATCAGCTGAACGCCTTTGGCGTGAATGCGCAGTTTTTGAACTCGACCTTGTCGAAGTCGGAAATGAACAAGGTGAAGAAGGACGTTATCAGTGGCGAAGTAAAGCTGCTGTATGTAGCGCCGGAGTCACTGACTAAGGACGAAACCATTGAGTTTCTGAATAAGGCTACCATTAGCTTCGTGGCTATCGACGAAGCCCACTGTATCTCGGAGTGGGGGCATGATTTCCGGCCGGAATACCGCAAGATTCGCAGCATTATTGATGGATTAGGCGTGCAGGTACCTGTCATTGCCCTCACGGCGACGGCAACGCCCAAAGTGCAGCAGGACATTCAGAAAAACCTGCAGATGGATGATGCGTCGGTGTTCAAGACCTCGTTCAACCGCACCAATCTGTACTACGAAGTACGTCCTAAGCACAACACCAAGAAGCAACTCATTCACTACGTAAAGCAGCACAAGGGGCAGGCGGGCATTGTATACTGTTTGAGCCGCAAGAAGGTGGAGGAAATTGCCGAACTGCTCAAGGTAAACGACGTTCGGGCCCTACCCTACCACGCCGGACTGGACCCCCACGTGCGCATGGCCAACCAGGATGCCTTCCTCAACGAAGACTGCGACGTAATTGTGGCTACCATTGCTTTCGGCATGGGCATCGACAAGCCCGATGTGCGCTTTGTTGTGCACTACGACACTCCTAAGAGCATTGAGGGCTATTACCAGGAAACCGGCCGCGGGGGCCGCGACGGTATGGAGGGCGACTGCCTGATGTTCTACAGCTACGACGACATCGTGAAGCTGGAGAAATTCAATAAAGACAAGCCCGTTACGGAGCGCGACAACTCCAAGCTGCTGCTCCAGGAAATGGCCAATTATGCCGATTCTGCGGTGTGCCGCCGTAAGCAATTGCTGCATTACTTCGGCGAGCATTTCGAGAAGGACTGCGGCTTTTGCGACAACTGCAAGCACCCCAAAGAGCGGTTCGAGGCTAAGGAGGAAGTACTGCTGGCCCTGAAAGCAGTAGTGCAAACCGAAGAGCGTTTTGGCCTCGACCATATTGGAACAGTATTGATGGGGATGCGTAACCCCCATGTAGACAGCTACGGACACGACAGCCTACCGATATATGGGGAAGGCAAACAGCACGATGCGCAGTTCTGGCACTCTCTTCTTCGCCAAAGCCTGCTCAACGGATTTCTGGAAAAGGACATCGAAAACTTTGGCGTAATTAAAATCTCGCAGAAGGGTCTCGATTTCATTGAGAACCCGCATTCGATCAAGCTCACCAAGGACCACAACTACGAGGAAGAGGTGAAAGAAGAACAGGAACAAGAGGAAGTTCAGCAGGCTGCCGGTCACGACGAGGCCCTGTTTGACATGCTGAAGGCACTTCGCAAGAAGATTGCCCAGCAAAAGAACCTGCCGCCCTACGTGCTCTTTCAGGATCCGTCGCTGAAAGAAATGGCCACCACCTTCCCCACGAAGATGGACGACCTCTCGCACGTATCGGGTGTGGGCCAAGGAAAAGCGCAGAAGTTTGGCGCGCCCTTCCTGGCTCTTATTCAGAAGTACGTAGATGAGAATGACATTGTAACGGCTGCCGACGTGGTGGTAAAATCGGCCGTCAACAAGTCAAAAATTAAGATTTACATCATTCAGCAGATCGACAAGAAAATGGACTTAGAGGAAATTGCTTCCTCCAAGGGCATTGATATGCGGGAGCTGATGGAGGAAATTGAGCACATCTGCTACTCCGGCACGAAGCTCAACCTCGATTATTACATCAATGGTGTACTAGATGAGGAGCGCCAAGAGGAAATTTACGAGTACTTTATGACGGCCCAGACCGACAATATTGCGGTGGCTCTGAAAGAGCTCGGCTCTGATGATTACACGGAGGAAGATATCCGCCTGATGCGCATTAAGTTTCTGAGTGAGGTAGCCAATTAACTCGACTGTCAGCTCCCGAGGAAAAGCCTCACCGACTGGTGGGGCTTTTTCATGGCCTATACTACCCAGCCCTTCTACTGGGGGTAGGCTTACTAAAATGTCTAATTTCGGCGCTGCGTGTTTTGTATTTCCACCTTTCCTAGCCCATGGCACAGTACATTCTCGGCATCAACTGCAGCGGCTTCCACTCATCGGCCTGTGTAGTGAGCCCCACTGGGCGGGTGCTGGTAGCCATTGCCGAAGAGCGCCTAAGTCGGATTAAGCAAGACAAGTCCTTCCCACGGCTGGCTATTCAGTACTGTTGCGCAGCCGCTGGTATTACGCTTGCCGACATTACGGATGTATTTATTGGTTGGAATCCGGCTCCTTACTTACTGCAACCTCAGCAAAGCCTAGCCGACGCCCTCCAAAACCGCGGCAAGCTCGCGCAGTTTACGCTCAACGAACTGGCGGCTTTGCAAGGCGGTGTGCGTGGCATTGGACAGACGCTCACCAGCCACCAGGGAGCTACTATGCGCTTACACTACGTTGACCATCATCGGGCGCATTTCGCCAACGGTTTCCTATCATCGGGGTTTGCGGAAGCTGATGTTTTTGTGGCGGATGGATTCGGGGAAACAACCACAGGTTTGCTTGGAACGGCTACTGCTGACGGCTTGCAGGAACTAGCCGCCAACCGGACCCCTCACTCCTTAGGCTTATTCTATGGGGCCTTTACTGAGTTCTTGGGGTTTCGGCCCAACGGTGACGAGTGGAAAATTATGGCGCTGGCGGCGCTTGGCAATGCAGACACCTACTACCAACTACTGCGGCCCCTCATTCAGGTGCATGACCTAACGTACGAACTAGACTTACGCTACTTCGAGTTTTTTCTCTTCTTCACGCCGCATTATTACTCGCCTAAACTGGTAGAATTGCTAGGACCGCCCCTAGCCCCAGGTGCCGAGCCTACCCAGCGCGAATGGGATATTGTGGCGGCAGTGCAGCGCATTACCGAAGAGGTAGTATTTGAGTTGCTGCGTAACCTACATGCTCGCACGGGGCGGCGGCGCCTGGTGCTAGCTGGTGGCGTGTTTATGAACTCCGTACTCAACGGCAAACTTACCCAACACACTCCCTACCAAGAGATTTTTGTGGGTGCCACGCCCGATGATACGGGTATCAGTGTAGGTAGCGCATTATATGGCCGGCACTACATGCTAGATCTACCACAGCCTGCAGCGGCCGCCAGCACGCACAATTTCTATGGTAGTCCCTACTCTACACAGGAAATAGAAGCCGAACTGGAGCGACGGAAAGCAGTATATACGCGCCCGGCAGACGTGGCAACAACGGCGGCTTCTTTATTGCAGGAAGGCCTGGTAATTGGCTGGTTCCAGGAGGGCTCTGAACTGGGCCAACGGGCTCTGGGACACCGTAGCATCCTAGCCAATCCTACCCTCCCCAACATGAAATCGCGGGTAAATGCCAGCATCAAATACCGGGAGGCCTTCCGCCCCTTCGCGCCCGCCGTGCCCGAAGAGCGACAGCACGAATTTTTTAACCTTCCGGCCAACGAGAAGGCTTATTTCATGGAGAAGGTCTTTACACTGCTACCAGAGGCCCAACAACGGTTGCCGGCTGTCGCCCATGCCGATGGTACCGGCCGACTCCAAAGCGTGCGAGCGGCCGACAACCCTTTATTTCACGAGCTGCTAGTAGCCTTTGAGCACTATAGTGGTGTTCCGGTTTTACTTAATACGTCCTTTAACTTGAACGGAATGCCCATGGTAGAGTCGCCGGCCGATGCCTTGGACTGCTACTTCCGCTCTGGCCTAGATGCCCTCATAGTAGGCTCCTTCCTGCTACGTAAGTAAAGCCCGTGTAAGATTTTCACTCCAAAAAAAGCCGCATGCAGCTTAGCTGCATGCGGCTTTTTCGTTACTACCGGCTGACGCTACTTAGGTCAGCCAAGAGTCTATTTTGAATGCTTAGCAATACTCTTCAAAGGCACCCTGCAAGTTATTCACAATGCGCATCAGGTCGTTGCCTTCAATGTGGTAACGCTCAATCATATGCACTAGCTCGCCATCCTTAAACAGGGCAATAGCAGGGCTGCTAGGCGGATAAGGCAACAGGTGTTCCCGTACTTTCGCAACAGCTTCTGTTTCCATACCGGCAAACACGGTTACGAGTTTCGCAGGCTTCTTGTCAGAGCTAGATACGGCCATCTTCAGGGCCGGGCGTGCTTTGGCAGCGGCGCAGCCACACACCGAGTTTACAGCCACCAGAACGGTGCCACTTTGCTCGTTGAGCACAGAATCTACTTCTTCGGGGGTCATGAGTTGCTCGAAACCGGCCTCAACGAGGTCTTGGCGGATCGGGGCTACCATGTATTCGGGGTACGTGGCCATAGGAGAAAGCTAGGCTTTGAATGGATAAACAAGGACCTACGATGCGGTCCATTGACCCTACAAAATTACGTGATTTTCGCTGGTCAATGGCATCGGGCCTATGTAACCATAAGGTTCGGCTAGAAGTTTGCAGGAAGTCCTTTTTTCTAGCCTGCTTTGGTTGGGCCCAGTCGCCGCTTACGGGATGCTAGCAAATTACTATTCTGCCACCAACGCCATGACCTATACCGAATTCCTGGCTACGCAAACGCAGCCTCAGCCCCCAGCAGATCTATCGCCCTTACTCGAAGCACTATGGTACGCCGGCCGCGACGAGTGGCATCTGGCTCATTCCATTGCCCAGGACAACGAGCACGACCCACTTCATAACTGGCTGCATGCTTTTCTCCATCGCCAAGAGGGTGACCAAGGAAATGCGGCATACTGGTATCGACGAGCCCACCGTTCACAACCAACTGTGTCGTTGCGGCGGGAGTGGGAAGAGCTTGTACGCACTCAACTGCCAGGCTAAAAGGCGCTCGAAAGCGGCTGGCTAATCACCTACTTATTATTATAATAATACTATTATAAAACATTTATACAGATTTAATATCAAGTATAGAACAAATAAAATTACATTTATACCTGCCGATTAATATGACGGGACGTTATGCGACACTTTCTATTCTTAACTGCAACGCTCACGCTAGCAGGTGGTACCGCCCAGGCCCAAGTAGATACTGTGCGAGCTTCTACGCTGCCCCCAGCTCAGTTAGCTGAGAAACTTTACAACAGTGGGGTAGCAAAATATAACCAGAAGAGCTATCGGGCGGCCATTCTTGATTTTGATAAGGCACTAGCAGCAAAGCCTGATTTTGCCAAGGCGTACTATAACCGTGCTACTACCCGCTACGAGCTAAAGGAGTACCAGCCAGCTGTTCAGGATTACGACCAAGCCATCCAGTTAGATCCCGCTACGTTTGGTCCTTACTTTGGGCGGGCGCAAGCCAAGGAAGCACTCAACCAGCCTGCTGAGGCCGAGCAGGATTACAGCAAAGCAGCTGAGCTAAAGGCAGATTACGCCCCTGCCTGGTATTACCGCGGCGCCCTTCGATTTGAGAAAGGCGATTTTCAGGCAGCTAAGACAGATTTCGACCAAGCCATCAAAGCAGATCCAGCTTACGCCTACGCCTGGCACGACCGGGGTAGCACCCAACGGAAGCTCAACAACCTGCCGGCCGCCATTCAGGATTACACCAAGGCGCTGTCTTTGCAACCCGACTTGCTACCAGCTTTGCTGAACCGAGCCGCCACGAAGCGCCGTGCCGGCGACCTAAAAGGCGCTTTGCAGGACTACAACGAATATCTAAGCAAGAAGAAGGATAATGCGCTGGCTTTTACCAACCGAGGCAGCACTCGGTTTGAGCAGGGCGACTACAAAGGTGCAGTAGCTGATTTTACCCAAGCGGTAGAGCTTGATGGAAGCTACGCATTTGCCTGGAACAACCGGGCCGCTGCCTACCTAAAGCTGGAAGACTTTCAAAAAGCCAATGCGGACGCCACGAAGGCTATTAGCCTGAATGCGCAATACGCCGAAGCCTACCTGAACCGGGGCCACGCTCGCGAAATGCTGCGCCAACCCGATGCGGCCTGCCAGGACTGGCGAAAAGCAGCTGAGCTAGGCTTAGAAGTTGGCAATACGCACGCGGCTAACTCTGGCTGCGGAGCGCAATAGCAGGGACTGAAGGGACGAGAATATTTGAATAAAATGGCTTTGGAGCGCCGCAAGCTATTTCCTGCACTTCACGCGGGAAATGGCGGCATAGCCCCTAGCCCAGCACTACAGCTCATGCGTAACTACCTACTAGCCTGCTTCCTATTTTACTCCTGGGGTGCTGCCGCCCAAAATGTAGAGTTCAGCAAAGATCAGTTTGGCAATGATAAGGATGGGTTGAAAACAGCTCTGAAGGAAATCAAGCTCGGCGACGAGTGGTACGACATGGACCCGCCGCGTTATGAGCAGGCCCTACCCCATTACTTAGCCGCTCAGAAGTTCAATCCCAATAATGCCCACATCAACTTGCGCATTGGCGAGTGCTACCTCCACTCGGGCTTTAAACCCCGCGCCCTCGGCTACCTACAGAAGGCCTACCAACTAAGCCCCGATGTAGACCCACGCATTCATTACTTTTTGGGCCGTGGCCTGCACTTGAATGGGAAGTGGAAAGACGCTATTGCGGAATATAAGCGAGCCACGCCAGCTACTGGAACCAAAAACACAGCTGGTTTCACGCAAGATATTCAAAGGAAAATTCGCGAGTGCGAGAACGGGCAGAAGTTAGAAGCTAAGCCTACCCGCGTGTTTATTGACAACGCCGGACCGGGCGTAAACTCCCCCTACGCCGACTACGGTCCGGTAATTACCGCCGATGAATCGGTTATCCTATTCACATCACGGCGCGATAATTCTACGGGCGGGCAGAAAGACCCCGAAACGGGCGGCTTTTTTGAGGATGTGTACCAAAGCACACGTGCGGGCAAAGACACCTGGGGCCCAGCACGCAATCTTGGCGAGCCAGTAAACACCGATGGGCACGACGCTACGGTGGGCTTGGCCCCCGACGGTCAACGCCTGCTCGTGTACCTGGAAGACAATGGCGGCGACCTGCACGAGTCGGACTTGCGGGGCGCTCAGTGGCGCAAACCCCAAAAGCTTGGCTCGCGCATCAATAGTCGCTCCCACGAATCATCGGCGGCCTACACGCCCAATGGGCGCAGCCTTTACTTTGTATCGGATAAGGAGGGCGGCTTAGGTAGCCGCGACATCTATAGAATTGAAATGGAGGGCCGTGGGCAAGCTAGCAACTTAGGCCCTACCATTAATACGCCCTATGGTGAAGAAGGAGTATTCCTCCATCCCGACGGAAAGACCATGTACTTCTCTTCGGAAGGTCACAACACCATGGGCGGGTACGACATCTTTAAGTCGGTGTATGAAAACGGTAAGTGGAGCACGCCTGAAAACTTGGGCTGGCCCATTAATACCCCCGATGATGATGTATTCTTCGTGATATCCGCCTCGGGCCGCCACGGCTACTACTCTTCCTTCCGAGACGACGGCCTGGGCTCCAAAGACATTTATCAAATCACCTTCCTGGGTCCGGAAAAACAGCCTCTCCTCAACCACGAGGATCAGCTCCTAGCCTCACGCGTGCAGCCGGTAAAGGAAGCCCTACTGGCTCCGCCGGTAGCTATTGCTTCTGCCCAGGTAACCATTTTGAAGGGTACCGTAACGGATGAAGCGACCAAGGAGCCAGTGGAAGCTACGATTGACGTCATCGACAACTCTCTTAACCAAACTATTGCTTCGTTCCGGGCCAATGCTCAGTCGGGGCGGTACTTGGTGTCGTTGCCCTCAGGTATCAACTACGGCATTGTAGTTCGGCAGGAAGGCTACCTTTTCCACTCCGAAAATTTTGACTTACCAGCCGGAGCGGCTTACTCAGAAGTAGTAAAAGATATTGCCCTGAAAAAGCTGGACGTAGGGGTGAAAGTAGTGCTGAACAACATCTTCTTTGACTTCGACAAAGCCAGCTTGCGTAAAGAGAGCACAGGCGAACTGGAGCGCCTGCAAAAGCTATTGGCCGATACGCCGGCGCTACGCTTGGAGATTTCCGGTCACACCGACAACGTTGGCAAGGCAGAGTACAACAAAGATCTGAGCCAGCGCCGTGCCAAGACGGTAGTAGACTACCTCGTAGGAAAAGGGATTGACAAAAGTCGGCTGACCTTTGCTGGCTATGGCGACAGTCAGCCGGTAGCGCCCAACACTACAAAAGACGGACGCCAACTCAACCGGCGTACGGAGTTTAAGGTGATTGGGAAATAGCCCCCTTGCAGCCTTTAACTGACAAGTAGACTCGTTTGGCGAGAATAAAGCACTGCTGAGCGTACTACTACCCCTTGGCGAAGGGGGAGCGTGTACCTTTCTGGTACCATCTGTTCTACATATGCGCTGCCTCCGGTTTTTTCTGCTGCTTTTGCTTGAGTGCGTGCCCCTAGCTTCGGCGGTGCGGGCACAGGCACCGCAGCAGTTCCTGAAGCAGTTTGGCACCGCAGAAGGGCTCCCGCAGCCATTCATTTACGCCCTCCATCAAGACCGCGCTGGCTACCTTTGGATTGGAACTGGGGAGGGTTTGGTCCGCTTTGATGGCACCACGTTTCAAGCCTTTACTACCAAGGAAGGTCTCGCCGAAAACTTCGTGACCCAGCTAGCTGAGGATCCGAAGACCGGGCAATTATGGGTAGGGCACTATCAAGGAGGTCGTTCGCACAGTGAGGACGCTGGATTTAGTGCCGCCCCGAAAACTGCCCGCGGCCCTTTTCGTGCGCAATCGGGCCTACCCATACCTGACAGTTCGCAACTGGGCGCATTTAAGCGTCGTTACCATCCAGCACTAGCTTCTGGAACAGCTATAAGTTGCTTACTGCGCGACCAGGAGGGCACCTTTTGGATAGGCACTTCTGGCCAGGGTTTGTGGCGTTTGGTGGATGCTCATGTAACCTTGTTTCCTAGCGCCACCCGCCTAACAGCGCTAGGTGGCACCGGTCGGCAAGTACTGGCAGGCACTGCAACTGGAAAGCTGCTACGCGTGTACCAGCAAAAAGGACGACTAGCCTGGTCACCAACACTGTCGGTTATTCCAGGTAGTATTACTTCCCTCCTCCCCCTACTAAGCAGCAATAGAGTAGTGGTAGGAACTGATGCAATCGGAGTTTGGCAGCAGACTTTCCCGAGGGCGCAGCCCTCTGCTGCGCTTGCTCCTGCGTCAGATGTATTAACGAAAACTTCCTCATTACCGTCTGACTTACATGTAACTACGCTGGCACGCGACGCGGCACAAGCCCTGTGGATAGGTACTATTGGAGAAGGAGTTTTTCGGGTAACGAAAGACGAAACGCAGCACTATACAACAGCAAGCGGCCTACTACAGAATGATGTGTACGCCATCTTGCCAGACCACCAAGGCCGGGTGTGGTTTGCAACCCACGGTACTGGCTTGGCGGTACTCGAAAAAGGCCGCTTTACCGTTCATCGTCTTGTGCCGGGTGGCATAGATGCTACCACCCTGGCCGAAGACGCTGCCGGCCGCGTTTGGGTTGGCACGGAAGGCGACGGATTGTTTTGCTACGAGAATAATCAGTTTCGGCAATTCACAACCACCAATAGCGGTATTGCCAGCAACTACTGCTATGGCTTGGTTCCAACATCGGGAGGCTTGCTAGTGCATCATCGCAACGGGTTGTCGCTGGGGCGGACGTACACATTTGCGCCGTTTACTACGCCGGACAACCCCGTCATTCACGATTTGCTTCCCAATGCCTCGGCGGTACTTCCCCACCTTGACTCAACTGTACTGCTAGCCGCCAGAAATGGATTGGTGCACGTGCAGTTACCGGCCCAATTGCCGGCCCGCAGCAGTCCTGTTTCTCTAACAGAAGTTGAAATTGACGGGGAACGGCAACGAGTCACTCAACCACTGCACTTGGCGGCTGGCCTGCACCGAGTAACGTGGTTTTTTCGGGTTGCCAGCCTATCTCCTTCCGGCACTTGGCAGTACCAATACCGACTACGTGGTTTTCATGACCATTGGAGCCGCCCATCCAGCCTTGCAGAAGCAGATTTCCCGCGGCTTGATGCTGGACAATACGTACTGGAAGTTCGAGCCCGCCGCGGCTCCGACGGTATGTGGAGTCAGTCCGTTTTTTCCCCTCTGCACATCGCCACACCTTTCTGGCGCACTTGGTGGTTTGCGGTCCTGGTACTAGCGGCTGGCCTAGGATCAGCCTACGTATTTACGAGGCTGCGCACGGCTAACCTGCGGCGTCAGAAGTTGCAACTAGAAAATACCGTACGGGAGCGCACGGCAGAATTGCGGCACGAGAAAGACACTACCGAACGGATTAATGCCGAATTGGTAGTAGCGCGCGATGCAGCCGAAGCGTCGCGCCGGGCGAAAGCACAGTTTTTGGCCAACATGAGCCACGAGATTCGCACGCCCATGAATGCCGTCATTGGTCTCACTCATCTGCTTCGTAACACTCCCGTTACCGAAGAACAAGGCGAGTACTTGGCCGCTATTCAATCATCGTCGCAGAATCTCTTGGTTATCATAAACGATATCCTAGATAGTTCGAAGATTGAAGCGGGCAAACTTACCTTGGAGCGTACTCCCTTGCGCCTACCAGAAGTAGTTGAGCGAATTGCGCGGATGTTTCAGTTCGCCACAGAATCGAAAGGCTTGTATTTCCACACCGAGGTAGCACCCGACGTGCCTATTGCTATGCTAGGCGACGCGGTACGACTAACTCAGGTGCTGGTGAATTTGGTGGGCAATGCTGTCAAGTTTACGACCACAGGAGGAGTTACGCTACGGGTATCAACCCAAGCTGGCCTAGGGGCCGAGCAGCCCTTGATACGATTTGCAGTGCTTGATACGGGCATTGGCATTGCCGCTGAGAAACTAGACGCCATCTTCGAGGACTTTTCTCAGGCCAATACAAGTACTACGCGTCAGTTTGGAGGCACGGGGCTAGGCCTGAGCATTGCCCGCAACCTCGTGCAACTGCACGGCGGGCGGTTGTGGGTAGAAAGTGTAGAAGGAGCAGGCTCCACATTCAGCTTTGAAATTCCGTGTACGGTTGTGGATGCTGCAACTGTGCGTCCCGAAGCAGTAGGCTCGTTGGCTCCATTTGTCCCTGCCCTACGCGTGCTCGTAGCCGAAGACAATGACCTCAACCAACTGGTAGCGCGCAAAACCTTAGAGGCCTGGAACGTAGAAGTTACCATTGCTGCCAATGGTCGCTTAGCTGTGGAAGCAGCCCAAACTGCGCCATTTGATGCCGTATTACTTGATGTGCAAATGCCAGAGATGGATGGCTACGAGGCGGCGCGCCAGCTTCGTATGTTGTTCCCCAGCGCTGAACAGTTTCCGCTCATCGGCCTAACCGCATCTGCCCTACCCGAAGATAGGGTGCTGGCGTTGGAAGCAGGCATGAACGACACCTTGGCCAAGCCGTTTGATCCAGCTGTTCTATACGCACGCCTAGCTTTCTATACGGGTCGCCAAGTGACGGAAAGTCTTTCAGGCACACCCCCTACCCTACCTGCTTCCGCTGAAGTATCTTCCCATGAGTATGCAGCTAACCACGTAACCGTACGCTGGGAGTTGCTCGAAGAGTTATCGAGTGGGAATGAGGGATTCATCCATAGCATCATTCACACCTTCCTTGCCCAGGCTCCCCAGCTAGCTACTGAGTTGCAAGCCGATTCTAGCCCTATAGTTTTGCGCCAGGTAGCCCACAAGCTACGCGGGCAAGCTGCCTATTTTGGCTTGGACTCGCTAACTGAACGTCTGGAGCTTTTAGAGGACAAGCGAACCTCTTTTTCTGCCCCCGAACTGATAGCTCATACAAGCTACATACAACAAGAGCTGATGCTGGTGTATCCAGTACTGCGTCAGCGCCTTGGCATGAACAAGCTTGCTGTATAAATACGCTAAGACAACATCTACATTTGACGCTACCTATGCCCGATTCTACCACCCCTCTGCGCTGCTTGGTTGTTGACGATGACCCTTTGTCCATTCAGATTGTTGAAACGTGCATTGCCAATACTTCCTTCCTCACATCCATTGGAAATTGCGAGAGTGCTGTAGCTGCGGCGGAAGTGCTTCGTACGCAACCCGTCGACCTTCTCTTTCTGGACGTCGAAATGCCGCTGATGTCGGGTCTCGATTTATTGGCGACACTTGAAAATCCGCCCCTGGTTATTCTCATTACCAGCAGTAAAAGCTACGCGGTGGAAGCTTTTGAATACGATGTACTTGACTATGTAGTGAAGCCCATTAGCTACGCTCGTTTTCTGAAAGCTGCCCAAAAAGCGTTGGAAGCAACTGAAAGCAGCACCACCGCTCCTACTGATACAATCCAGGCAGCACAGAATCCGCAATTCACTTTTGTCAAAGTCGAGAACAGATTGGTAAAAGTGCTTTTCGACGACGTGCGGTACGTTGAAGCCCTCGGCGACTACGTGCATATTGTAACGGGTACCAGCAAGCTTATTGTGTACAGTACTATGCGAGCTGCGGAGGAGAAATTTCCTACTAGCTTGTTTGCGCGAGTACACCGGTCCTTTATTGTCAACCTGAAGCGAGTTCAGTCAATAGAGGATAATACCATTTTGATTGGTAGTAAGCACATCCCAATTGGCCAGACCTATCAACGCGAGGTTTTTCAACGCCTAAATAAGTTTTGAGTATTTCTGTAGTCGTACACTCTATACAATGGTTGCGGGCAGCCGGTAGCACTACTTTGCTGGGCTGCCTACTAAGTGGCTTGCTCTTAGTTACCCAGCCGGCGTGCGCCCAAAATGCGGGTGACACGCTAAGTGTCAGCTGCCCGGCCCCTCGGGTGGTACCATTGTGCGTGGAGTTAGACGCGCGCCGAGCCATTGACCCGGATGCCGGCCCGCTGACTTTTCGTTGGAGCATGGGCGATGGCACCCTACTTACTGGGCCCGTCGTGTCGCATTGCTATCAGGAACGGAAGCTTTACACAGTACAACTCGATGTAGTGGAGGAAGCTACTGGTGCTGTGCGCACCGCTGAGAAGCTTATACCAGTAGATTTCACCAAAGAGACGGTAGTAAATTTTCATCCTTCAACTGACACCGTTCGCGTAGGCCAATCCATCACCTTCGATGCTGCGGATTCACAGCTACCCTTGTGTAGCAACGTGGTAGTTCTCTGGGATTTTCGGGACGGCTACGTTACCAATGGGCGGCAGGTGGCTCACAGATTTCGCCGAGCTGGACAGTATACCGTGCGGATGAGTTTACGCGGCAACGGTCCTGGTAGCTGCCCCGATAGTCACTGTGTCAGTCGCATAATAGTGGTACTACCTTAATTGACTGCATGGCATCCCGTCATTTCGTCCGTTTACGCCATCTCTGCACACCTAGCTTGTCATTATCAATGAGCTTTTGTGTAATCAGTTCAAGTAGCTCGCTCAACTTCCAATAAAATACCGCTTACTGTTCATACTTCCATTTTGGTAGGCTTTGCTTCTACGCTTGCACTACCAAACCACACCTGCGTAATTAATGAAGACTTTTAGCTTTTGCTTGTTTCTAATTTTAGCTAGCGGCATTTCTCATGTCACGCACGCGCAACAGAGCCCATCTACCCTCAAAGCGCAAGCAATAGAGGATACGCGCCGTTTGGCAGCTCGCATTTCATTGGATGATGCGCGCTCAATGCAGGTGCGTCGGCTTGTGCTGGAACGGCTTACGCAGGAAAACGAAATAACAACTCAGTACGCCAACGACCCCGCCATGATGCAGAATAAGCTGCACGACCTTGAACGGCAATATGGCGAGAAGCTAAAAAACATTCTAACTGCATTGCAGTACCAACGTTACGTAGCCCAACTCTCTCCTACTGGGCCGGCACAACTAAGCTCTGGAACTCAGTCAAGTAATCGGTAGAATAAACGCGTTTACTTCAGAGGCGCAGCTGATTACTCCCGCGTGCAAGAAGGTGGTAATCAACTGCGCCTCTAAAACAAGTGCTATCCTACATAGTCGCGGCTAGCTTGCTCATTAGCACGCTGCTCCTCTTCTAGTCGGTGCAAGATGGTGAGGGTGAAGGCCCAAAGATCTTCATAGGGCACGATTTCAATTTCTCCGTAGGCTTCTCCCGGTTGGGGAGCCACCCGCAGTTTCTCCAGTAGAGGCGCCGCCTTCTGCTCGCACTGGCGTGCTACGAAGTTTTCTTTTACAGTTAGCAGGAGCATACGAAAGAACAGCTGACTGCGCAGAGTTGCCGGATTACGCAAGTGACGCTGTTCGTACTTACGCAAACCGTCTAGTCGTGCTAGCAGCCCTTCAATGTCGCGGCGGCGAAGGAAATACAGAAATTGCAAGATCAGGATGGCTACGTTGTATCCCTGTTTGTCGCGGCTATAATCGGGAACCGTTTGCACCAATTGAGCAAAGTGGCGCATCTTCACTGGCGACTGCTCTGGTTGCACCAGTTGAATATACGCTTCGTACAGCTCCCACCGCTGCTGTGCCGCCGGTCGCTGCTTGCGGTAATACGGGTTCTTACGAGCCTGCTGTAGCAATTCATAAGCCTGCCCATACTGACTCGCGTGCATAGCCAGCAGCAGGTAGATTTCCAGGTAGTAAAACCAGTTTCCCGAAGAGTAATGGAAATCTTTGAAGTACTCTTCAGCAAGCTTCAATCCTTTTTTAGCTTGTCGGCACTGCAAGTGTGCGTACACGCTCATGTAGTTATTAAAGCGCTTATCGAAACGCATCTCGTTCACCTTGCCCTGCTTTCTGGCTTTCTCCGTAGCTGCTGTCAGCCGAATAATTTCCGCATAATTACCCGTTAGCTCTTCCCGCGACATCTTCGTGACGTACAGAAAATAGAATGTGTTATACGTCTTAGCCTTCTTATGAAGCTGTTCTAAGCGCTCTAAGGAGGAAGGCAATTGTTTAAGAATAAACTGCCGCCAACGCACCTTCTGCTGAGAAAATACTTTTATTTCAAAGAATAGCTGTTCAGCTTCGTCTTCTAAACTCAGTGTTTGCTGAAGTTCTTCTAGCTGTTTGTTCATCGCTTTGA
Source organism: Hymenobacter mucosus (assembly GCF_900188255.1). GTDB lineage: Bacteria > Bacteroidota > Bacteroidia > Cytophagales > Hymenobacteraceae > Hymenobacter > Hymenobacter mucosus. The sequence goes on from NZ_FZNS01000002.1 coordinate 462,010, forward strand.
AACGAGCTGCGTTACGAGTTTCCGCATAGAGAATGCGTAGCATTCGCACGCACATCACGGCGTATTGTGTCAGTTCGGCATCAGTTGCCACTTTTAAGGATTTTCGAAACAGCCGTTCGGCTAGTTTATACTCGCCCTCTCCTAATAGAATACGCGCCTGGTGTAACAAACCCAAGCATTGCTGCTCATGCCGACGCGACACAACATGTCGTACATCCGTGTGATCTAAGAAATAGAGATGGTTCAGCAGTTTTTGCTGCACCCGCGACTTGAGCTTTCGGAACGTGGTCTGGCTACGGGCATCAGTAGCTCCGTACAAGCTTTTAACTATCTTGTTTTGAGTTGTATTAGGATCTTCTTCTAATAATCGAACCAGTTGTAAATCTTTGCTGGCTGCATTACGAGCAGAGAAGTCTAGAAAAGGGAGTACTGCCAACCGACGATCGGTCACAATTTTAACTAGCGTAGTAAGTTCGTCCATCAGAAAAGCCTATTTCAAGCACCTTATGCCACTTTTTACAATATACACAATCATAAAATCCACGTCACAAAAATTAAATAAACTGCCTTTACATGTCCTATGTGACCTGTGACCTTTGTATAATGGCTAATCATGCCTTATTTCCTGGCATTATGTCACAAAAATGGGCATATCGTCCAGGTTATACTTCCGTATTTTTCACTAATAATGCCTTCATTATGAAATAGAGGGCCTTGGAAGCAAAGATTTCTTTTTCCAAAGGCTGCGATTTTGAGGTCACGTTTACCGGTTTTCTTTCCTTTACGCCGGCTAGTTTGGTCCCCACATTTGTGTCAGTCAACCACCTGAACCACAAATAATTCCAAGCATCATGTTCCAAATCATCGCCATCGCTCTATTTCAAGTTTCTACTTTCGCTGCTTCTCCTGCCCAGCAGTCGGTTCTGACTTCTTCTACCTCGCAAATTCTTGGCCACGGCACTAGCGGCTGGGGTGAAGGTCAGGTTGTTGCGGCCCACGGCACTAGTGGCTGGGGTGAAGGTCAGGTTGTTGCGGCTCACGGCACCAGCGGCTGGGGTGAAGGTCAGGTTGTTGCGGCCCACGGCACTAGCGGCTGGGGTGAAGGTCAGGTTGTTGCCTAATGCACCTTTCGTAGAGGATAGTACTCTCTGATTCTCTGTAGGTATTTTTAAACGTGGTAACTTGCCACGCAGCTTGTACTGCGCAGTTACCCGTTCATGAAGCGAATCCTCTTCGGTCTGTTGTTGCTACTTTGGAGTAGTATAACAGGATGTTCTCCTTCCGCTACCTCTGCAACGCCCGACACCGTGCGTATCCGGTGGGCGCGGGACCCGGAGAACCTTGATCCGCTTATCGCCAATAACCCAAGCTCGTACGAGGTAAGCACTTTGCTGCACTGCTCGCTGCTTAATATCTCAGATACTGGGCGCAACATAGTGCCGTGGCTGGCGGCAGCTTCCCCGCAGGTTGAACGCCTCGGTGATTCATTGATGCTAGTAAGTTACAGCCTGCGCCCTGAGGCTACCTGGGACAACGGCAAGCCAGTCGTGGCTCAGGATGTGGCGTTCACGCTGAAGATGATGAATTGCCCGGGGCTACCCACTGAAATGGATCAAGCTATGTTCCATTTCATCCAGGATATCCGCCTCGACACAACCGATAGCCGCCGCTTCACGCTGGTGTGTACTGGGCAGTCATCTGACTACGTCCGCAATTCAGGTGACTTTTCTATCCTACCTGAGTACGCACTAGATCCTAAAGGCTCATTACGCTCTGTTTCTATCCGCGAACTACGCTCGGGAGCCGCAACCGCATACGCATCCGTTACTAGCTTCGTACAACGATATCAGGCTGCGCAGCTAGCTCAGCACCCGGATAATTTACCAGGGTGTGGTCCCTACCAGCTAAAAAACTGGCAACCCGGACGCTTTCTAACCTTCACTCGCAAATTGAAGTGGTGGGGAGATGCTCTTGCTAAGGCACCACCGATTTTGCGTGCGGTTCCTAAAAGTATTACCTATCAAATTATTCCAGACGCAGGCACAGCAATGCTTGCGCTTCGAAGAGGCGACATTGACTTATATCCGTTAATGCCTGCTGCTGAATTCGCTCGCCTTCGACGTTCGGATGCCGACCGCGCTAGGTTGAGCTTTTATACGGTGGATTCATACGAATGCGTTGTTGCTAACTTCAATACGCGTCAACCAACGTTGCAAGACCGATTTACACGACAGGCGCTGTCAGCTTTGTTTGATGTACCAGGTCTGATTCGTGCTACCCAACAGGGCGCTGCATACCGAAGCGCTAGCATCGTTAGTCCGCGAGTACACCCTTACTACAATGACAGCTTACCGTTACCTACCTATGATACACAGCAGGCTATAACGCTGTTACGAAAGGCTGGCTGGCGCGAGGTAAATGGTCAGGGTTGGGTGCGTAAGCAAGCAGGTAAACTTCTGGAGCTTCGCCTTTCACTCAGCTATCGGGCAGGGGACCCCGCTCTAGAAGCGGCTGCTCTTCAGTTTCGAGCGGCAGCGACGGCCATACGCATTCCGGTAGATCTTCGTCCTACCGAAGCCTCTTTGCTCGTACAACAACTCCGAGAAGGCACTACGGAAGTGAGTTTGCGTAGCATAGGGGGCAACCCTGCCGCGTATGACTTCACCCCCCTTTTTCATTCGAATAGCACCTCTCTGTACAACTACTCTGGTTTTGGGACTCCTGCCAGCGACCATCTTATAGAGGCTATTGTACAGACACCTGATACAGCGCAAAAAACTCGCTTACTGCGTCGTTTCCAACGCTTACTTTACACTGAACGGCCCATTTACGTATTGTACTTCTTGCAATACCGAATAGCAGCAGCCCGGCGCCTTGGGCGAGTGCCTGTGACCTCCATCAAGCCGAGTTACCGCGCCAACGCCATTGACTTTTCACCAGTAACTAAATAGCTGGTAAATGGGGCGCTATCTGCTTTTTCGCTTAGGCCGAACTGTATTAGCAGCATGGGGCATCCTGTCTATTATCTTTCTACTAACTAGGTGGGCAGCTACCGATATCGGCTTGCAAACATTGCAAGACGCACCTACGCTTGGCAGAGGATTATCAGTAGGTGAACAAACCCGTATAGCACAGCAAGTTCGTCAGCGCTATGGGCTTGATCTTCCAGTATTTTACCTATCGGTATTAACATCAGATACCGATACTCCTGCTTGGCACCCCCACTGGCATTGGAATGGAACACGCAACCAATACCATCGGTGGCTACGAGGGGTAGTGCAAGGTGATCTTGGAAATTCCTACCGCGAGGGCACGCCCGTAACGAAACTATTGCTACAAGCATTACGCTACACGCTACCGCTTACTGTCTCGGCAACGTTCTTAGCCACTATTAGTACTGTCTTGCTCGCTTCTTGGGTAAACTACTATAATAGGTGGCGTGGTTTGGTACTGGCTATACTTCACGGTATTCAAGCGCTGCCTTTGTTTCTGGTAGCACTGGGCTTGTTGCTGCTATTGGCCAATCCGGATGCGTTGAACTGGTTTCCGGCCTTCGGGTTAGGCGATGATACGGAGCAATACAGCTCTTGGAGTGAGGAGTTGCTGCAATACCTCCGCCACTTAGTTTTACCTGTTTTTAGCTTACTTCTGGTGGCACTGCCCGGGTTCGTGGTGCAACTGGATGGTGCTATGCAGCAAGAACTAAGGGAACCATACGTAGCCACGGCCCGCGCAAAAGGAGCTCCACCAGTGCAGGTTGTTCGGAAACATGTGTTGCACAATGCCTTGCTGCCAGTCCTCCCTTTATTTACAGAGTTATTACCTAGTATGGTAACGGGCTCTGTGGTAGTAGAGATGGTATATGCCTTGCCAGGCATGGGGCGCTTGTTCGTTGAAGCTGCTGCCCAACAAGATCTTCCTGTTCTGCTGGGAGTTGTGCTACTAGTAGCAATAGCGCGGCTAGCAAGCCAGTTACTTGCCGATGCCCTGTACCAGTGGGCTGACCCGCGCATTCGCTTGCACATATGACTCGTCGGCTCTCGTTTGCGCAGTGGCTTGCGGTTAGTTGGCTTCTGCTAGTGGTAGTCAGTGCATGTATTGCTCCCACTTCTTCTCCTGTTCCCGATTTACTCCATACCCAGGAGCCTCCGTTTCAAGATCCCCACTGGTTGGGAACCGACCCCTTGGGGCACGATGTGTTACAGCTCCTACTAGCTGGTGCTCGCACCACGCTACTCATCAGCATTCCAACGGCTGTTTTGGCCTCCCTGCTAGGCGGTGCAGCGGGTAGCGTAGCTGGTTTTTGGGGCAACAGCACTTATCAGGTGCAGCGTGCTAGTGCAGCGGCGGGGGTGATAGGTGCGGTCATTGCATTGCTATTTATACCTCAGCTACGCACTAATCCTTTTCCTGTAGGGCTAGTAATAGGAGTTTTGAGCTGCACCGTTTATTACGCACTCCGACGTACTAGTTGGGGTCAACGGCAAATAGCGGTGCCAATAGATAGTATGGTGCAAGCACTAATTGCGCTACTAGACTCTATTCCGCTACTATTGCTGGTTCTTGCAATTGCTGCCGTACAACGCCCTTCATCCATGGGCTTGGTTGTATTACTCGTCCTGACCTGCTGGACTACCCCAGCTCGCCTACTGCGTGCCGTGACTTTACGGACCAAGGCCTTGCTTTTTGTGGAAGCCGCCGTTGTTGCTGGGTTGCCCACTCTCAGAATCTTGCGGTACCATATTTGGCCTAATACCTGGCCGGTATTACTAATCCGTTTGCCACTCAGTATTGCCATCATTATTGGACTTGAAACGACCTTGTCGTTTCTTGGAATTGGGCTAGCCCCAGAAGTTGCTAGTTGGGGGCGATTACTAGCAAGCATTCGGGTGGCGCCAGCAGCATGGTGGCTTTTGGTGTGGCCTGGGGCAGCCATATTCTTCACCATTCTAAGTCTGCACACCTTAGTAAGCACTAAAATTACGGGGTTTGACAAACATCTAGATGTCACAAAATAGCCTATTTTTTCACATCACAATCTAGCCAACAATCTATGTACGCACACTACCTTCTAAGCTTTCGAGCAGCAGAAAAGGATTTTAGAGATTGTGCAGTTTTAGCGAGATTTAAATCAACTTAATTTTTAACAATAAAACTAGCAATTATACAAGTCACAATTTTGATAAAAGTGTCCTTTACAACCCTATAGTTACCCCCTTAATATTGTCATGTGGAACGGCACATAAGGAGAAGATAAGGGGTCACTTTTATTAAGTTCTTTTTACCGTTTTACATGAATTCGCTCCTTGTCAATCGTCCACATGGCAAAGCACTTCGGACGTTGATACTTGAGATGATGGCGCGGCACACCGTAACGGTAAATGCCAAGCATTATCTCACAATTGACGGGGAATGCATTCCATACGCGGCCGGGTCCGCAGCACTGCGTAAGGGCGCTGCAATCTTGGTTGGTGGCTTATTCGTCGGAGTAGCCACGTCATCTGATGACTAATTTTTAGATTTTTTGTACTAGCCTGCGCAGTTGCTCGCAGCAAGGCTACGTACTATAGGTTGTTGCAATAGGTGTGTGAAAATCCCGTAGGCATTGTCTACGGGTTTTTTTTTCTTGCTTGTTAGCCCAATTTTCTACTACTCTCAGCCCAATACGCGAACGACCAAATGTCGTGTAGGACATCTGGTCGTTCGCGTATTGGGCTGAGGTCTTACGCTAGCTGCATCTGCTGAGCCAGAAGCGCAATTCCTTCTTGGAAGGAATGAGGCTGATAGCCTAAATCCCGCTCAGCTTTTTCGATAATAAAACCCGTACGTGCTGGCCGCCGCGCTGGCTGCGCAAATGTACTAGCGTCTACTTGGACTAAGAGTGACTTATCCAGGTGAAAGTAATCGGCTACCTGAAGGGCCATCTGGTACGGAGTAAGCATTTCACGCCCGCTGAGATGATAAATACCCGTGGCATCGTGCTTAGCAGCTAACCAGCAGCCAAGTGCTAAATCTTCGGCTAGCGTAGGCGTGCGATATTGGTCGCTTACTACACTAATTTGCTTGCCTGCCCGTAACGATTCGCGCACCCAAAGTACAATGTTGGTCCGGCCATATTCATGGGCAGTGCCATACACCAACACGGTGCGCAAAATAGCCCAAGGAGACTTGCAAGCTTGCACCGCTTGCTCAGCAGCTAGCTTACTCTTACCATAAAAATTGACGGGACCAGGGGCGGCCTCTTCCGACAGGGGACCTACTTCACCGCTGAAGATGAAATCGGTGCTGACGTGAAGCAGGTGGGTACTCGTTTGCTCACACGCAGCTACTAAGTTCTGCACGGCCGTCACATTTTGCTCCCAACATGCTTGCTGGTTCAGCTCACACTCATCCACGTTGGTCATAGCGGCCGTGTGAATGAGATGCGTGGGTTGCTCCTGCAGTATAACTTGCTGCACCTGAGCGACGTCCGTAACATCGAGGAAAACAAAGCGTACCGATGGATACATTGACGCTAGCTTGTTACGTCCCCGAGAGGTAGCTAAGAGTTCCACATCTGGCTGCTGGTGCAGCAATGCTACTAACTTTTGCCCCAGTAAGCCATTGGAGCCGGTAAGAAGAATTTTCATGTAGTGATGAGTTAGCGACGCGCGAGCCAGGTAGGAGCTTACTCGTATTGATAGCCGTATAGCTCCGTGATTTTCTTCTTTTTCAGCTTTTCTACTTTCACCGTCATCTTAATATCCGTGAGCGGACGATCACGCTCGGCGGTGGGTTGAGCTGCAATTTTATCTACCACATCCAGCCCGCTGATAACCTGGCCAAAGACTGTATACGCTCCGTTGAGGTGCGAAGTACCCCGGTGGTTTTCAACAATGTAGAACTGAGAAGCACTGCTGCTCCGCTGGGGATTGACAAAATCGGGGGAGCGGGCTGCCGCTACGGCCCCGTACTTATGGGTAAACTCGGGTCGTATCTCGGCCGGAATCATTTTCTCATCGGGTGAGCCAGCCCCATCATTGCTAGGGTTGTCGTCTTTGGAGTTCACATCACCGCCCTGAATCATAAAGTCAGGAATAACCCGATGGAAGGTAGTGCCATCGTAGAAGCCACTCGTCGCTAGCTTCAGGAAGTTGGCTTTGTGCAACGGGGTCTGATCAAACAGAATCAGTCGAATAGCACCTTGGGGGGTGGTGATAGTAACTACTTCGTCCTTTTTACTTTTTCGGGGGCCTTTGGCGGCGACTACCAGAGGAGCTACCAGGAGTAAGGCACCTAGCAGCAAGGCGAAGCGGGACAGGAATGGAATACGTGACATACAAAATCAGTTTTGACGAGGCAAAATTACGCGCTTTCGGTAGCCGCAGTTTGAAATTCTATCCGTGACAGATGCACCACATGCACTTATTACCACCAGCAGTCCGCTCAAAGCCTCCTGGGTACCTACCCTAGCTATCCTTTTATGTGGGCGCCCCAGACTGAAGCCGCTGTACGGGTAGCAACAACGGGCGCAGCATTTGTACTAAAATCTCGACTATACGACCGAAGCTCGACTAATTCTGCTTAGAGACGTATGGAGGCCAGCACTTCGTCCGTTTTTCTTCCCCTCACTTCATCGTATGACTTCACCTTCTACGCCTGTTGCCCCTCGCACCCACTGGTTTCCTATGCTCCTGCTGGCCGCCTATTTAGTCGAGTTTGTGGTGCTGGGCATTGCCCCAGCGGAGCGCGGAACATGGTGGGCCGAGAACGTTCCGATTTTTCTTATTGTGGTGGCCTTGGTAGTGCTGTATGTGCGCGGCGTACGGTTTTCCAATCTCGCCTACGCCCTGATGAGCGTGCTTTTGTTTATGCACACCATTGGCGGCCATTATACTTTTGAGAAAGTCCCGTTTGACTGGTTCAACAACCTGTTTGGCTTCAAGCGCAACATGTACGACCGGGTAGCCCACTTCACGGTGGGATTTTACGCCTACCCTATCATTGAACTAACGGACCGCAAAGGCCTTATTCAGAGCCGTTTCATTGCTACCTTTTTCCGCTCTGCGTAATTGGCACCGTAGCCATGACCTACGAATTGATAGAGTGGGTATATGCCGTAAAGGCCGGCGGAGAAGCTGGTGCTGCCTTTCTTGGTAGTCAAGGTGACATTTGGGACGCCCAGAAGGACATGCTAGCAGACACCAGCGGAGCCGTATTTGCACTGATAGTATACGCCTTATTCGGACGCGCACCCAAAGCTTAAACCAGGACAATAAAATCTATCTACCTCAGTAACAAGCAACAGGCCGGTCCCGCAAGGTGACCGGCCTGTTGCTTGTTACTGAAGCTACTTTCCCGCCTACAACGCCACGTTGCGCTCCTGACGGATATCGTTGAGGATCTGCTGCCCACCGTGGGCTAGCACGCTTTCCGCAATACGAACACCTAAGTCTTCGGCCTGGTCCGCTGAGGCCGTTTGCTGCTCATCAATGAACTGCTGACCATCAAGGCTAATCAGCCCGCCGTGCAGATGCACCTCCTGCCCATTGGAGCTTAGCGTGGCCAGAGCAAACGATGGAATACTGCAGCCGCCTTCCATCGTGCGCAGGAAAGCCCGTTCGGCCCGCAAGCATACGTTAGTAGCTGGGTGGTTGAGAATACGCTCCAGTTCGCTCTTAAGAGTTGGGTCTAAGTTGCGGGCACTTTCAATAGCTACGCTCCCCTGGCCAGTAGCTGGGATATATTGCGTCTCCGGCAACACGTACCGGATAAGATTATCATATTCCATCCGGTGTACTCCCGCATAGGCCAAGACTAGCGCATGATACTGGCCTTCCTCCAACTTGCGGAGGCGAGTTTGGAGGTTTCCGCGGGCCTCGGCCGTAGTAGCATGGGGCAGGAAGCGCCTCAGCATGGCCTTGCGGCGGGTGCTGCTAGTGCCCAGCACAAGGTCTGGACGCTGCAAATCAAGGTTGGGGTCGAAGCTGACGATTACGTCGTTTACTTGCTCACGCTCCAAAAAAGCCAGCAACTCTAGATCAGCCGGGATAGTACTCTGCACGTCCTTGGCGCTGTGCACAGCAATATCAATGTAGCCCGTGCGGAGGCTTTCTTCCAGCTCTTCCGTGAACACGCCCTTAGCTCCAATTTTGTCTAGGGAACGGTCTAGGACTAGGTCGCCGGTAGTGGTGATGATAACTATTTCTGTGGCGAGGCCAGCAGCGTTGAGGCGGTCGGCAACGTGGTGCGCCTGCCACAGCGCCAGCTTGCTACCGCGCGTTCCAATGCGAATTGTTTTCAAAGCAGAAAAATAAAAAGCACAATCTGAAAAAGAGCCGCTTTCTTTAAGCTGCTCCCGGCTCTCAACCGCTTTCCGCTTACCTCAGCGAAAAGAGAAGTACATCCTGGCTAAAGGCCTTTGCAAAGATACGGCGCCCACCCAGCAAGGTAGTTACTATACCAAGTTTAGCACTTGCTATATCAATTTAGCAAGTTGTATTTTATGCGTAATTAGCGTATTTAGGCCGTTTTTAGAAGTTCTGCCACCCGCAGACACGTGTCCACGAAAACCATGCGGGGGTTAGCATTGCGCTCTACATGGTAGTGCGCTTCGTTCAGCTCCTTTGTAATAGGCTCTGCGTTGCGGGGTGTAACGAAGCGGCTAAACCCTTGCACAAATTGCTGCTCGTTAGCGGCCAAATGAGGCACTAGTTTCGCATCGAGTCCGAAAAGGAGCACCTTGCGCAATAGCACCAGCGCGTACTGTAACAGCTCCTTCTGATTTTCCCGACCCAGCTTCTGAAAATCGTCGCTGATGGCGAGCATCTCCCCTACGTTGTTGCTGTAGCATAGTCGCATCCACTTTACAAAGAAGGTAAAGTAGTCGTGGTCGGCACTGTTGCTGGCTTGCGCCACTAGGGCAGTGCCAGGGTTACCTTCGGCTAGCTGGGCCAGCTGCCGAGCTTTCACCTCCGGGATCTGATGCGTATCGCGTAGCCACGCGAGCAGATCTTCTTCAGGTAAGGGCCGAACCACTACTGGCTGCACGCGGCTAATGATAGTAGGCAATAGCTGCTCAGGAGCATTGCTCACCAGCAGAAATACCGTAGCGGGTGGTGGCTCTTCCAGCAGCTTCAATACAGCATTGGCCGCTGAAGGATGCATCAACTCTGGCAACCAAATAATTACGATTTTGAACTGTGCCTCGAATGCCTTCAAGGAAACGAGCCGCAGCAGTTGCAGACTTTCTTCCTTGGATATGCTCCCCTGCTTGTTGTCGGCCCCAATGTGCTGCATCCAGTCGTTGAGCCCCTGGTACGGATTCTCCAACACGAAGGTGCGCCACTCGGCTGCAAACTTGCTGCTGACGGCATCTTTAGGTACAGCCTTCGTGGTCGTAACGGGTAGGATGAAGTTGAGGTCAGGATGAATGAGCTTGTCAATTTTCTGACAACTCGGACAGTGCCCGCAGGAGTCAGCATCCGTGGCCGAGCGGGTTTCGCAGTTCAGGAAGGTAGCGTAGGCCAGGGCAAGAGCCAGGGCTGCCGAACCTTCGGCCCCACGAAACAGCTGGGCATGCGCCACATGCTGTCGTTGCACACTCCCAATAAGAAGCTGCTTAACTTGCTGCTGACCCGGTATTTCTGAGAAACGCATTTGTTAAAAAAGAAACTACAAACTGCTCCTGATGGCTCTCTATCACTAGCCTCACCGTTTAGTAGGCTTGCAAAGAATAGCGCCTAGAAACTGGTTGGCTTACCCGGCGCTTACAACTCTATGCCTGCCTGTGGAGCAGCCGGTGTGCTTTTCTCCCACACGCGGTCTTTGGCAGTAACCTCGTACACGTGCTGCATAATAGCTTGCTCAGTAGCATCATACGAAAGCTGACGACGCGCCATTACGCGTTCTGCTACTTCCGCCACTTTGGGCAGTTTGAAGGTTTCAAAACCTGCCGCTCCGCCCCAGCTAAAGCTCGGAATGAAGGTGCGCGGGAAGCCAGCCCCGAAAATATTGGCTCCCACGCCTACCACCGTGCCGGTATTAAACATGGTATTGATGCCGCACTTGCTATGGTCGCCCATCATCAGCCCGCAAAACTGCTGGCCCGTGTTGACGAAACGACCTGCCGAGTGGCTCCAAATTTTAACGGGCGCGTAGTTATTCTTCAGGTTAGAAGTGTTTGTATCGGCGCCCAAATTGCACCACTCCCCTATCACAGAGTTGCCCAGGTAGCCATCGTGGCCTTTGTTGGAGTAGCCCAGCACAATGCTGTTGCCTACCTCGCCACCTACTTTAGAGTAGGGCCCTACGGTGTTGTCGCCGCGCATTTTGGCCCCCGCGTTGATGTGCGAGCCTTCGCAAAGCGCCAAGGGTCCGCTGATAATAGCGCCTTCATGCACCTGGGAGTTTTTACCCAGGTAGATTGGGCCGTTCTCGGCATTGAGAATAGCAGCCCGGATTTTCACGCCGGGCTCAATGAAGATATCCTCCGGCGCGTACACGATAGTGTGCACATCCCCCACCGGCGCCGACTGCCGACCACGGGTGAGCAAGTCAAAGTCGCGGCGGATTTCGGCTCCGTTACGCAAGAATAAATGCCACACGGCCTGAATGACCGTAGCGGGCTCCGCTACCTCATGGGTGCGTTGGAAACCATCCTGAATCAGTTCGGCTACCTGGGTGGCGTCGGCGAGGTGAGCTGCCACCAGGGTTTCCTCGTCAAACAGGGCTTCACCCGGCGCTAGTGCCTGTACCTGTTTCGTTAGCACATCATCGGGGCACACGGCTCCGTTGATGAGCAGCGCAGCGCCTTGGGTATTGCCAGCCGGAAATTTGGCTTGCAAGTACGCCTCCGTCAGATACCCTACCTCTGCTACTCCCAAGCGGTGCTGCCATTTCTCAGCCAGAGTAAGAATGCCACAACGTAGTGCAGCCACGGGCCGCGTGAAGGTGAAGGGCAACAGTTGGGGCCGAATGGCCGGATCATCAAAAAGCAGAACGCGCATAGGTACAAAAAACTTAAAGTGGGCGGGATACAGGCCCGGCGCTGGTTTTTAGCTAGTGCAAGTATAAAAAAACTCCCGCCAGGCGAGCCAGCGGGAGTTTCTATTCGCTCATGCCACGTGCCTTTGAAAAAGCACCTGCCACGGGAAATTACTTCTTCTTGTTGTAGCGGTTCATGAACTTCTCTACGCGGCCAGCCGTGTCGAGGAGCACGTTTTTGCCAGTGTAGAAGGGGTGCGACTCGCTGCTAACTTCCACCTTGATAACGGGGTAAGTCTTGCCGTCTTCCATCGTGATGGTCTCGTTCGAGTTCATGGTCGAACGGGTCAGGAATTTGAAGCCGCTAGAAGTGTCTTGAAACACAACTTCGCGATACTCGGGGTGGATGTCTTTTTTCATGGTCGTAATGCCGTTTGTACCTGAGTGCCTGCCGATTTTGCGGAAGGGACTGCAAAAGTACATGTTACGTTCGGATTTCAAAAGCATACCATTACTTTTCCGTTACGTCCGAGCCCGCTCGGAACCTGGGTAGTCAGAATTGGTTATGTTTGGCAGCTACTACCGTATTGACAACTGTTACTACTACACGCATCTGCCTATGTATCATCGTATGTTCACGCTCTCATTTGTGCTGTTGGTTGGTTCTGTTGGAGGGCGTGGTTCCGATGCTACCTCGTTTCAAGCAGCTTATGATGATGCCGCCGTGCGGGTGGAATGGGAAGTAAGCAGCGAAATCGGCATTCAGAAGTACGAGCTAGCGCGCAAAGCTTCCAACGAAGCTGAGTACAGCCACCTCGCGGCTATTGAGCCCAATGCTCAGCACCGCTACCAGTTTATCGATCAGGAGATCAACCAAGAGATAAGTAGCTCGTCGGTTACTTATCGCCTCACCATCTGTAATACGGCGGGCGGCCAGCGTTACCAAACTACCTTTACCCCTATGCCAGGCGCCATGCAACGCTCCTGGGACACGATAAAATCGATGTTTCGGTAGGTGGGCGCGGACGGGCAAAAGCTGATTTATTCGTTGTTTTGTTTCTCGCCGGCTCGACCGGCTTTTTTATGTCGTGCAGATGACAGAACCGTAGCTTGTATAGCTTCTGTCACCTTACTGCTTCATTTTCTTTACCGCTATGCGTCTTTGCTTCGCTTCTAACAATGCCCACAAGCTGGATGAAATCCGGCCGTTGCTACCAGACTTCGTTGAGCTGCTGAGCCTGGCGGATATCGGCTGCCAGGAAGAGTTGCCCGAAACGCAGGAAACTCTGGAAGGTAATGCCCGCCAAAAGGCCCAGTACGTGTGGGACCACTACGGCGTGGCCTGCTTTGCCGATGACACCGGCCTTGAAGTGGCAGCACTAGACGGGGCGCCCGGCGTGTACTCAGCGCGCTATGCTGGTCCCCAGCGCCTAGCTGCCGATAATGTGCAGAAGCTCCTGCAAGAGTTGGCGGAACATGAGGACCGCTCGGCTCAGTTCCGAACGGTAGTGGCCTTGGTGCTACCAACTGGCGCGGTGCACACCTTCGCGGGCTCGGTAGCAGGCATGATTACGGAGGAAGTGCGCGGATTGGATGGCTTTGGCTATGACCCCGTTTTTCAGCCTTTAGAAGGCGACGGCCGCACTTTCGCGGAGATGACTCTGGCAGAAAAAAACGGCATTAGCCACCGCAGCCGGGCCGTGACGGAGCTAGTTGCGTTCCTCAACCAAGTGCAGTAATATCCTCTGAAGGAGCTGCCTTTCCTGATTTCTGTTCTTCTCCGCTTCAAACTTCTTACTTTTGCAGGGTTGGCCCCGCCGGTACGGGCCTATTCCCCCCTCCATGCAACACCCTTTCATCGTCGGTATCACGGGCGGCAGCGCCTCCGGTAAAACCACCTTTCTGCGCCGGCTGCTGGCCTCGTTTCCCGAAGAAGAAATCTGCCTGATTTCCCAGGACAACTACTACCACCCGCGCGAAATTCAGCAGGTAGATTCCCAGGGCGTCACGAATTTCGACTTGCCCTCTAGCATTGATTCGCAGGCGTACGCGGCCGATGTACTTCGCATCAGCCAAGGCCTAGAGGTGCGCCGTCAGGAATACACGTTCAACAACCCCAACGTGAAGCCTGCGGAACTCGTGTTTCGGCCTGCGCCTATTGTCGTGGTAGAAGGCATCTTCGTGTTCTACTTCGAAGAAGTGGCCAAGCTGCTCGACCTGAAGGTTTACATTGATGCCCGGGAGCACGTGAAGCTACAGCGCCGCATTGTGCGCGACCGGGACGAGCGGGGCTATGACCTGGAGGATGTGCTCTACCGCTACACCAACCACGTAGCGCCTACCTACGAGAAGTACATCAAACCCTTTAAGCACGACGCCGACATTATCATTCCCAACAACCGGCATTTCGACCAGGGCTTGGATGTACTAGTGGGTTACTTGAAAGGCAAGATTCACTCCAGCACTATATAAGTACTACCCGAATAAAAAGCACAAAAGCCTCGCTGCCCTATCCGGCACCGAGGCTTTTGTGCTTTCTGGCCTATGTTACATCACCCAAAGTGGCTGCTTAGGCTGAATAACCTTCTGCTTCTTTAAGTACTGCGCGGCAGCAGACAGTTTCGCCCGGTCATGCACATTAATAAGAATCAGTGGCCCGGTTGTACTGGTCAGGCTAAGAACAAAGTCCTGCTCCGGCCGCAGGCGCTGCTTGCTTAGGCTAGGCCAATTTTTCTGCAAATAGCGCAACGTAGCGGCGTGCTCCTGGGTGATAATTATGATCGGCAGATACACTCCCTCTTTGGCCGTAGCCAGTGTTTTATCCTTGTTTAGGATGGGAGTTGACGTGAGGGTATAGGTACTGCGAAATGCGTCACGGAAGGGTTGCAGCACTGGTGCCGCCGGGTCGGTATCGGTCCAGTACAGTGCTTTGCGGAACAGGTTTACGTACTCGGTGGCAGCATATGGGAAAGTAGCATCGAAGGTGGCGACTACTTGCCGCACAAATACGCTATCTATAGTGCGGCCATTGGCAATGTAGCTTTCTACTTGCGGATAAATGGCTTTGGCATACCGATCATTGTAGTCGTCGTGGTACCACTCGCCACTTTCTGTTTGGCCGGCCTGCTGCTTGTAAATCCATTCGCCGGCAGCAGTAGCCAGGCCTTCTTCCATCAAAGAGTAGGCATAGCGCCAAGCAGGTGAGCCGCTGTACTGGTACCACCGCTCCATTTGCTGCTGCAACTCCTGCCGCTGCTGCATAGAAAGCGAGTGGCTCATTTCGTGAAACATGACGGTGCTGCCCGACACGAAATCGGTGGAAGCGGGGTGGCAGTCGAGTAGCACGATGTTGCTGGCTACCGTGGCGGAGTTGGTGAATGTAGTAGCGGGCCCAGGCAATGGGCTTAGCAGAATGCGGTACGGCACTTCATTCGGCCAGCTGCTGCCGTAAAAGGTGCGCAGCCGGGTAAAGTGCTTGAGCAGTTGTTTTTGGTTGAGGTAGGCTTGGTAAGCCTCTCGCTCCTGAGTTAGCTGAGTTTGGTAGGGATACCAGAGCAGCTCCTCAAAGGCACGGCTCAATGCCTAATAAACCTGACCAAGCTCAACCAAGGTTTGGTTGGGCATGAGCCCAACGGCGCGCTGCTGCAAATCCGGGAGGTCTTTCGCATCGGCGGCGCACTTGATAAAGAGGTTCCAACTGCTGCCCGATGAGCCCAGACGGTCGGCAGGGTAGTCGGGCCATTGAAAATCTACCTCGCGGGGGAGCTGCTGGTAGCGCCGGATAGCGGCCTGCGCTGCTGGCGTATTGAAAGCACTTTGCTCAAACTGCTGCCGCACGCCCCGGTAGCCTTTGCCACCGGCCACAACTTCTACGTAGCGCACGAGGCTCAGAATCCGGTTTACTTCTACCGATGCTTGGATGGTAGCAGGCTGACTTACGGCCGGATGTAGCACCGAAAATGTCAGCACCATAAATAACAGACACGATATAAAGCGGCCACTCATAGGGGTATAGGCATATAGTTGGTTGTAAAGTGCGAAAAAACAACTGCCTTGCTTTATCTCCTCGGTGGATACTTTGCGCCGGGCAAGGCAAAAAGGTATATTTGTAGCTCTTACCCTCAAACTCGGTGCACCTCCTACCCACCTTTTTACTCCGCTTGCGTTTCGCGCTGCTCACAGCTACTATGCTGTTTGTGCTGTCGCTGAACCACCAAGCTGTGGCTACGCTGCGGGTGGTGCCGGTGGGTAAGGGCACGCGGGTAGACGCTGCCCCCCGGGCGGCAGTAGTAAAGCAGCGCGTAAATCTCGAAGCCACTTCGCCGCTAGGGCTTTTCCTGGCCCCAGCGGTGGATGCGTGGCTACCGCTCCCAACACCAGTGGTCGGGCTTGGCTGGTTGCCAGTACGCCTGGCGCAACTTGCTCCCCGGCCCTGCGCTATTCCGGATTTATTCCGCACGCGGCTGCTCGTAGCTGCTTTATCGCCGCACGCCCCGTAGTGCCCAGGTTGCCCTGCAACCAATTGACTGCCTGCACTTTTTCTTAGAAATCGGCGTTCAGTTGTCGCCGATATTACTCTGACTATTGCGTGGCGCAGCTGCTCCAGCAGCTCGCAGTACACTGGCTACTGCATCCTTTCCAACCCAGCACATCAATTATTTACTCAATGCGTAATAAAGGACTCGTCATTACGCTGACACTTATTGTGTCGGCGTTGTGCATTTACTTTCTCACTCTCACGTTCGTTTCGCGGGGCGTGCAGCGCGATGCGGTAGCCTACGCCAGCCGCGGCGGCAAACTGGTGGAGCCCAAGCGCCAGCGCTACCTTGATTCGGTATGGCGTGCGCCCGTATTTGGCCCCCTCACCTACAAGGATGTGCGCACCTCAGAGCTTGGCCTGGGCCTCGACTTGAACGGTGGTATGCACGTAACCCTAGAGGTTTCGCCAGTAGAAATCGTGCGGGCTATGTCGGGCAACTCCAAGGATGTGGCTTTCAACAAAGCCCTCGTAAATGCCCAGCAAGCTCAGAAGTCTAACCCTTCAACGCCCTTCACAACGCTGTTCGCTCAGTCGTACCGCGAAGTAGCTCCCAACAACAAGCTGGCTAGCATCTTCGCCAACACCACCAACAAGAGCCGCGGCATCGACATTAATTCAACCAACGAAAAGGTTGTTTCAGAAATCAACAAGGAAGTAGAAGAGGCCATTGACCGTTCCTTCAACATCCTACGCACCCGTATCGACAAGTTCGGTACCAGCCAGCCTAACATTCAGCGGGTGAAAGGCACGGGCCGTATTCAGATTGAGTTGCCCGGTGTAGATAACCCCGACCGTGTGCGCAAGCTGGTGCAAGGCCAAGCCAAGCTGGAGTTCTGGGAAGTGTGGCGCCCCGACGAGTACGCGCCCTACCTGAACCAACTAAACGAAGTGCTGAATGCTAAGGAAGCTGCCGGTGCTACGGCTGCTGTTGCTACTGCTTCTACCGACACCGCCCAAGCCACTACCGCTACGGCTGCCGCCGATACCTCCTCGCTGGCTAGCAAGCTGGCCAAGAAAACGCCTGCTACGGCCAAAGCCGACTCAGCTTCTCCCAAGAAGAACGTGCTGGCTAGCTTGTTTACCATGCCCGGTACTCTGGGCTCCAACGTGCGCGATACGGCCCGTGTGAATGCCGTGCTGCGCAGTCCCGACACCCGCGCTGTATTGCCCTCTAACCTCACCTTCATGTGGGGAGTGAAGCCCGACGTTATTGACGGTCAGGAATACCTGCAACTCTATGCTATTCGCAAGAGTGGCAGCGCAGATGCTCCTATTGGTGGCGAAGTAATCAGCGACGCTCGCGGCGACATCGACCCCATGAGCGGCCGCTCGGAGGTTTCTATGCAGATGAACCCCTCCGGTGCTCGTAAGTGGCAAAAATTGACTGCCGCCAACGTAGGTCGTCAGGTAGCCATTGTACTTGATGACTACGTGTACTCTGCGCCAAACGTACAGACGGAAATTGCTGGTGGCAACTCCAGCATCTCCGGCAACTTCACAATTGAAGAAGCCAAGGACTTAGCTAACATTCTGAAGGCTGGTAAGCTGCCCGCTCCTACTCGCATTGTGGAAGAAGCCATCGTAGGTCCTTCACTGGGCCAGGAGGCTACCAACCAGGGCCTGTATTCTTCGCTGGCTGGTTTGGTTATCATTATGATCTTCATGGCCGTGTACTACGGCCGCGCTGGTATGGTCGCCGATGCGGCCCTACTCTTCAACATGTTCCTAATTCTGGGTGTTCTGGCGCAGTTTTCCTTTGCCCTTACGCTGCCCGGTATTGCTGGTCTGGTGCTTGTAATTGGTACGTCGGTGGATGCTAACGTGCTGATCTTTGAGCGGATTCGGGAAGAACTTGACCACGGCCTGCAAACCCAGGACGCCATCAACAAAGGATACGGCCGTGCTTTCTCGGCTATCTTCGACTCCAACGTTACCACGCTGATTATTGCGTTGATTCTGGGCTTCTTCGGTACAGGTCCGGTGCAGAACTTCGCCATCACCCTCGGCATTGGTGTATTCACTTCCTTCCTGTCGGCGGTATACGTGTCGCGCCTTATCATCGAGCGTCTGACCAAGGGCAAGGACAAATCCTCCCTGACTTTTGACACGGCTATCTCGCGTCACTTGTTCAAAGGCACCAACTTCGATATCGTGGGAATGCGCAAGTATGCCTACGTTGCTTCTACGGTTATTATCCTCCTGGGCTTCGGGCTGATGGCCCTGCAAGGTGGCCCTAACTTGGGTGTTGACTTCCGTGGAGGCCGTGAGTACATCGTGGACTTCAACAAAGCTATTCCGGCTTCTGACGTGCGCGACTTGCTGACCACCGATTACTTTGGTGGCGCTGGCACAGAGGTAAAAACGTTTGGCTCAGCTAACCGCCTGCGCATCACAACGGGCTACTTGGCAGCTGACGAAAGCACCGATGCCGACAATAAAGTGCGCGCAGCCTTAGAAACGGGCCTGAAGCAGAAGTACGCCGCCGCTACGCCTACGGTGAAAAGCTCCTCGAAAGTGGGCGCTACTATTGCCGACGACATCAAGAAAACGTCGGTAATCAGCTTGGGCTTGACGCTGCTGGCCATCTTCGTGTATGTACTGCTACGCTTCGAGAAATGGCAGTACTCCATGGCAGCAGTAGTAGCCCTGTTCCACGATGCGCTGCTGGTTATTGCAACCTTCCCCATTGCGCGGGCTCTGGGCCTGAATTACGAAATGGACCAGGTGTTCGTGGCAGCCGTGCTAACGGTAATTGGCTTCTCCATGAACGACACGGTTGTTATCTATGACCGTATTCGGGAATACCTGCGTGAGAACAAGCACCTGACGTTTGCTCAGGTAGTAAACCCCGCCCTGAATAGCACCTTCTCCCGCACCATGATTACGTTCACCACGGTATTCTTGGTAGTGGGCGTGCTGTACGTGTTCGGGGGCGAAACCCTCCGCTCCTTCTCCTTCGCCATGCTGATTGGTATTATCTACGGTACGTATTCGTCGCTTTTTATTGCGGCGCCGCTGATTCTGGATACCTACGGCCGTAAGGAAAAAGCCAACCTTAATACGACGACTGACGCGGGTGCTCCCAAGCTCTCCACTGCCAACGTATAACCTTTGTTTCTCCTGCTCAATGAGCAGGTAGCAAAAAGCCCGGCCGCTCGGCCGGGCTTTTTTTATGCGTTGCATTCTAGCCCAGCTTGCCCATCTTATCACTTAGGCTAATTCACAGAGTGTCTCTGCAGTGCTTCCGGCGGCACTGGCTACCTCATAGGTGGCATATTCACAGCCTCTTGGGTGGGGCAGTGTGCTGATGATAATTTTCTACGCAGGGCTTAAGGTCTAGCTACAGATTGAAGCCCAAACAAAAAGCCCCGGCCGTCAGGCCAGGGCTTTTTGTTGACGAAGGGTTTCGTTAGAAGGAAGCGGTAACGCCTTCGGCTACGACCTCTTTCACTTCGGGAACCATGCGCTTGAGCAGGTTCTCGATGCCTGACTTTAGCGTAACGGTAGCCGAGGGGCAGCCCGAGCACGAGCCTTGTAGATTCACCGTTACGATGCCATCCTGGTAGCTCTTGAAGGTGATGTTGCCGCCATCTTGCTCTACCGCTGGGCGCACGTAGTTGTCAAGCAGGTCAATGATTTTCTGGCTGGTCTGCTGATCTACTTCCGAAGAATTACCCGAGGCAGCAGCTTGCTGGGCGGCGCGCTGCTCAGCGGCGGGGTCTACGGTGAAGATAGGGCCAGCGGCCTCCACGTACGATTTCAGGAAGGTACGCAGCTCGGGGATGAGCTGAGCCCACTGATGCTCGGTGGTTTTGGTGATGGTAACGAAGTTCTGCGCAATGAATACGCGGCCAACGTAATCGAAGCCGAATAGCTCCTGCGCCAGGGGCGAATTAGCAGCGGCTTCTACCGTTGGATAGTCTACGCTCACCCCATCCGACAGGAGTTGGGTGTTGAGCACGAACTTCATGGATTCAGGGTTGGGGCTGGCTTCGGCGTAGATAGAAACCGGGGCAGCGGGGGCAGTGAGTTGTTCAGCCATGTTTGAAAGACTTGGAGACAAGCAGAGAGAGTGAGTCGGCCGCTTTCAGTCGGCCTGGACAGATAGAACCGCACAAGACGGTAGAAGTTGCAAAGGTAGCTATGATTTAAAGAAGCTCGTGCAGGTAGCACGCCATCCTTAGCAAGTGCTTCTAAATATAACGCATCAACGCCAAGCATAATTCATCTAGCTTAGGCACCCTACCACAAGTCAGCGTAGTAGCTCAAGACTTTGCAGCAGTTTATCCCTTATAAAAGGCTTTTTAAGCGCTATACAACCAGCGCAGCCTCGTTTTTTACCGCTCTTGGTTAACCTCCTACCTTTGCAGCTTGCCTATGCTACATACTCTTTTACTTTCTGCTGCCGCTCCTGCCTGGCCCTGGCTGCTTCCTTTCTTTGGCTTACTCACCCTCATTGCCACTGGCCCACTGCTGTTTCCGAAGCTCTGGGAAAAGCACTACGCTACGGTGGCGGTAGGTTTGGGCCTGCTTGTGCTGGGCTACTACGGGATAGTTCGCCGGGACTGGCACACGGCGGTAGAAACGCTAGCTGAGTATTTCTCTTTCGTAGCCTTGCTCACGGCGCTGTTTGTCGTGGGGAGCACCATGTACCTCAATATTAACCGGCAAGGCACACCAGCCCGCAACGTGCTGCTGCTAGGCATTGGGTCAGCACTGGCTTCACTTATTGGCACTACGGGGGCATCGCTCCTGCTGATTCGCCCGTTCATTCGGCTTAACGACTCGCGCATCAGGCCTTACCATATTGTCTTCTTCATCTTCACTGTAAGTAACGCTGGCGGGTTGCTCACGCCCCTCGGCGACCCACCGTTGTTTATTGGCTACCTGCGTGGCGTACCTTTTTTCTGGACTACTTGGCATTTGCTAGCGCCTTGGCTGCTAGGGACGGGCTTGCTGCTACTTCTGTTCTGGCTAAAAGACCGGCGCAATCCATATCCGGCACCGCTTTCGGGCAACGAGCAGCGGCGGGCTCTGCAGGGCCCGCTCCCGCTATATGATTTGAATGGTCACTATAATCTGCTGTGGCTGTTAGTGGTGCTGGCTGCCGTGTTCCTAGACCCTAGCCGTCTGCCGTGGCTACCTTACCTGCCCATAGCTGGCCTAAAGGTATCGGTGGTGCGGGAGGTAGTGCAACTAGGGGCAGCTTGGGGCTGCTACCGCACAGCCCACCACAAGGCGCTCAAAGCTAACCACTTCAACTTCGAGCCTATTCAGGAAGTAGCCCTGCTGTTCTTCGGCATTTTTCTGACGATGATGCCAGCCCTGCAAACCGCCGCTCAGGTGGCTTCTTCGCCAGCAGTAGCGCAGCAGCTTACCCCAACTTCCTTGTACTGGCTTACGGGTGTGCTGTCTGCCTTTCTCGATAACGCGCCTACGTATGCCAGCTTTGTGAGCTTAAGTATGGCGGGTCATCAACTTCCCTTCAATGATGCAGATTCTGTGCGTCAATTTGCGGAGTCGGCGGCTACTATGCCACTGCTGCGCGCCATTAGTAGCGGGGCCGTGCTATTTGGTGCCCTTACTTACATCGGCAACGGGCCGAACTTCCTGGTGCGGGCTATTGCGGAAAAAGAGGGCGTGCCTATGCCTTCATTCTTTGCCTACATTGGGCGTTATGCTCTGCCCTATTTACTACCCGTACTAGGCATTGTAAGCGGGTGGCTACTGTGGGGCTGACAGTACATCCTGGCTGGGTGGGCTGTCATCAAAACCTGGCCTACCCTCCCTCACGTACGTTGCCGGTATGCTGCCTCGTCTTACTACTGCCTTGTTTCGCCCCGTTGACATTGCTTGGCTAGTAGTCTTTCGTATAGGTGCGGGCGGGCTCTTAGCCCTTGAAATGGCAGGCAGCCTCGCCCTGGGCTATTACAAGGAATATACCCAGCCTCAGTTCCACTTCTCCTATTACGGTTTTGGCTGGTTACCGCACTGGCCGCCGGCCGTGATGATAGGGTTGCACTTAGGGGCTATAGCCGCCGGAATTGCGGTGGCGGCGGGATGGCGCTATCGTCTGGCGGCGCCCTTGCTCACCCTGTGCTACACCCTACTGTTCCTGGCCGAGCAAACGCGGTACATCAATCATTTCTACCTCTACTGCTTAGTGGCCTTTTGGCTGTGCTTGCTGCCGGCCCATCGGGCCGCCTCTGCCGACGTGCACGCCGGTCGGGTAAAGCTCAGCATTACTACTCCTGCCTGGACACGCTACCTGCTGGTGGCCCAACTCTGTATTGTGTATTTCTATGCTGGTCTCGCCAAGCTGAACACCGACTGGCTGATGGCCCGCCCACTGACGGTGTGGCTGGCTCCTAAGGCACACTACCCTATTATTGGGAGCTTGCTTGGTCATTGGCTTACCCCCTGGGTGATGAGCTATGCTGGTACCGCCTTCGATTTGCTGGTTGCCCCTCTGCTCTTGTGGCAGCGCACCCGGCGCTGGGCCTTCGCATTAGCGGCCGTGTTTCACCTATCCAACGTCCTTATTTTTGGCTTAGGCACGTTTCCGTGGTTCTCGCTGATGATGACCGCCTGCGTATTTTTTCCACCTTCGTGGCCGCGGTATACTCCACTACTCAGGAAGTGGGTAGCAGCCCGTATCGGTGGGCCGAGTACGCTCAAAGAAGCTGCTGTTCCGGCCGGTGCGGGCCTGTTAATGGCTGGGTTAGCAGCCTATTTTGTATTACAACTAATAGTTCCACTTCGCTTTGTGCTGTACCCTGGCAACGTGCACTGGACGGAAGAGGGGCACTATTTTGCTTGGCATATGATGCTGCGCTCCAAGCAAGGCACTGTGGTATACCGGGTCGTAACGCCCAATGGAAATACCGAGTTTGTGCAGCCATCATCCTACCTCACTCGCACGCAAACTCGCAAGCTAGCAACGCATCCCGACCTTATTTTACAGTTCGCTCATTTCCTGGCCGACCAGTATCAGCGCCGAGGTACAGGGCCCGTACAGGTGTACGCCGATTCATACTTGGTGCTGAACCGCCGGCCGGGGCGCCCCCTCGTGCGCGCCGATGTAGACCTGGCCACCCAGCCGCGCACCCTGGCTCCATCCTCCTGGATTTTTCCCGCGCCACCAGTAGAATAAGCTAGAATACTTATTAGGACGTTTACTTAAATGATGATGCGGGCACGGGCTTTCTGCTTAGTCTACCTTATTGGCACGGGCACGCAGGAGCATATCGGCTAGTACCAGGGTAGTCATGGCATCTACGATAGGCACGGCGCGGGGTAGCACGCAGGGGTCATGGCGGCCCCGTCCGGCCAGCATAATTTCCTCTCCTTGGTCATTGATGGTGGCCTGGGGCTGCAAAATGGTAGCTACCGGCTTGAAGGCAACCCGGAAGTAGATATCCTGCCCATTGCTAATACCACCTTGGATTCCCCCACTGTGGTTGGTGCGAGTTCGTACTTGACCTTGTTCGTCGGTGTAGAATGTATCGTTGTGCTCCGAGCCGAATAGCAATGTTCCGCCAAAGCCTGAGCCATACTCAAATCCCTTGACCGCATTAATGCTCAGCATGGCCCGGCCTAGCTCGGCGTGCAGGCGGTCGAACACAGGCTCACCCAACCCGGCGGGTACTCCTTGTACTACCCCGGCCACAATACCGCCTACCGTATCCTGCCGGTCGCGGGTCTGGCGAATTAGCTCGGCCATACGCTCGGCAGTCTCGGGGTGTGGGCAGCGCACTGGGTTCGATTCAATCAAACTTAAGTCTAGCTCCTGGTAGCCTACGGGCACTTGCACGGCACCCACTTGCGCTACGTAGCTACTCACCCGAATGCCATAATGAGCCAGCAGCTTGTGCGCTACCGCACCGGCCGCTACCCGCGCCGCCGTTTCGCGGGCCGAACTGCGCCCGCCGCCACGGTAGTCGCGGCGACCGTATTTCTGGTCGTAGGTATAGTCGGCGTGAGAGGGCCGGTAGGCGTGCTCAATGTGCGAGTAATCGTGACTGGCCTGATCCTGGTTGCGAATAAATAAGCCAATGGGTGTACCCGTGGTATAGCCTTGAAACAACCCCGACAGTACTTCTACCTGGTCGGCTTCCTTGCGGGGGGTAGTCAAGTCACTCTGTCCGGGCCGCCGCCGGTCGAGGGCGGCTTGAATATCAGCCACTTCTACGGCCAACCCAGCCGGACAGCCATCGATTACTACGCCAATTCCCGGCCCGTGCGATTCGCCAAAAGTAGTAATCCGAAACAGGGTACCGAAGGAATTAGACATAGCAAGTTGAAGTGACAGGTGAGTAAGCCGCAAGCAATGCGTCTGGGCAAAGATACAGGTGTCATTCGCAGCGCAGGCACAGAATCTCCACAGCAACCCGCTAACTCCGCGTAATGGCGCTACCTAGCGGGCTGATACCAACGCTAGGATTGCCTAGAAATCATATTGTGCTTACCACTGGAGTAGCTGGCCTACCTATTTCTACCTGCCTGCCACCAGCCAAACCCGGCTATGGCCAACAGTGCTACTAGTAAGAAATTGGCGTAGCGGCGTACATCTCGGTAGAGGCCTATTTGTTGCAGCGTATTATCAGCATCGCGCAGCGCTTCTTGGTAGAAGGGGTCCGTGGGGTGCGGGCTGAACGTGACGGTCTCTCGCACCGGGCCACGCACCTGTGGCCGTAGCTCAGGACGCAGGGTATCATAGCGGGCCGTTTCAGGGTTGAAAACCACTAGCCTTAGCAGGCTATCTAACGGCACCTGGCCCGGCCGCCGCGCTACCACCCGAAACCGGAAGCTCTTGCGACCACCCACCCGGCCACTCTCCCGGGTTAGGTTCTGGTCTACATCAGGGCCATAAAACTCTAGTCCTTCGCGTGGGGCAGGGGCCGGCAGGTTTACTGCAGCCAAGTTTCCCTCTCCTTCTACCGTAAATGTGTAGGCAAATGCCTGTCCGGTTCGAAACGTGGTACGGTCAATAGCCTCCCGAAGCTGGTAGCTACCTACCGGCACTTGGTCACGCAGGGGGTGCGGCGGTAAGGCTAGCACAGTTACCGTTTTAGCCCCTGAGAAGTAGGTTTTAAATCCCTCCATTCGGTTGTCTAACCCCGGGTCCGGCTTTTTAGCTACCCGGTACTTCACCATTTGAAGGGCTACAGCCGGGAATACCAAGGGCTGCGTATTAAGTGGGTAAAGCTCCGCTTCGTACAATTTGAAACGCAGAAAGGGCTTACCACCTACGGTTACCGCTTCGGGCGTTATTTCCTGCTCATCGAAGGTTTCTTCCCATACCGTACGCTGGCGCAGTTGCCGAATAATATCCGGAAGCTGCCCAGCGAAGTTGTAGAAGTCTAGTACGCCCTGGTCCTCCGCGGTGAGGTAGAAATACAAGGCAATGTGCACCCCTTGTCCCACGTATATCCGCGCCCGATCGGGCACTAGGGCCAGAAAGGCTTGGTCCTTGGGCTCCACGTACTCCTGGGGCTTGGGTTTGCCGAACAACTGATCCAGTGACCCAATGCCTTGTAGCGGGCCCGTACTAGGAGGCGTAGCCGGACCAGTAGCCTGGGGCCCTACCCGCAGTGTACCACCGCCCGAGCGTACCGTCAGCGCATTTATCGTCATGGTGAACGGCTTAATCACGTATTCGCCCTCCGCATAGGCGGCATAGCGTTGCGTGATAATCAGCTCGGAGGAGCGCTGCCCGTTTACAATGCGTGTAGTGGTAGTGCTAGACTTTCCGCTTTTCTTAAATCCTTCCAGATCGGGAAAAGCCGAATAGCGCTCCAAAGCAGCCCCCCGCAAATGAAAGCTGATGGTAAAATACTCGTTGATTGGAAAGGAAGCCTTGCCCAGTTCAATTTCTGCCTCCGCTCGGCTCGCACTTGTACCCTGGGCCATTGCCGTTGGCACCCACAGAAATGCGGGCAACACTACAGCCAGAAAATACAAGAGAAAGCGCATCAAAAAAGCAGGCTGAGAAGAAGCAAAAATACGGAAATCCGCAGGGTACGGCCTCATTTCCTTGCTAGGAAATAGAGATAACGGGGACCGGGGTTGCGAAGTCAGTTTACAAAATTTGGGCATTGATCAATCCATAGTTGCCGAGCTAGCGTAATTCTCTCCAAACACAATCTCAACAGTCTACTGCCCAAAAAAATCCACCTAGCCGGGGTGGCGGGCCTTGTATTGCCTTCACTTTTCATTCACCACCAATTACCTTACCCATGTCCAAAATCACCCAACCCGGTGGGGACGAGGCGGAATTCGCCAAGCCGCTATATACGCCCATCAAGCGTCGCTCTTTCTTTATGTACGCCGGTGCTACGGCAGGTGCTACGGCCCTTCTCCTATCGGGCTGCGATGATGACGACGAAACGACGAATGACATGCCCGGCATGGTCAACGTTGGCTCTAGCAGCTTAGGTGTACTAAACTACGCATATGCTCTGGAGCAATTGGAGGCTGGTTTCTACACGGCCCTGCGTGATGGCTCTTACTACAAAGGCCTGGGCGCTACTAGCGCTGAAAAGCAGATCTTGGATGACCTGTACTATCACGAAGTAATTCACCGCGAGTTCTTCAAAGCAGCTCTCGGCACAAATGCCATTAAGGCGCTGGAGCCCGACTTCTCAAAAATCGACTTCTCATCTCGTACGTCTGTACTGGGCACCGCAAAAGCCTTTGAAGATTTGGGGGTAGCTGCCTACAATGGTGCTGGCCGCTACATCGCTACGGACAACGCAGGTTTGAACTACCTGGTAATTGCTGGCAAAATCGTTTCGGTAGAAGCTCGCCACGCGGCTCTTATCCGCGACCTAGTATCGGAAGGCTCGTTCGTTGATTCGGATGTGGTAACTATCGCCACGAACGGCTTAGAGATTAGCAAGTCTCCTTCTGAGGTTGTAACTGTGGCAAACACCTTCCTCAAGGACGGTTCAAAACTGAACGTTTCCGGCTTGGTATAAGGCACCGGTAGTTCTCACTCCCATTCTAACAGCGCATTCAAGATGAATTTCTTTCATATCCTCTCCGAAATTGAGAAAACTGATCCAGAGGTTTTCGAGCGTTTCGACTCCCGCCGCGAGGTATTCAAGCACCTCACTGGCTTTGGCAAAAAACTAACAGCTGCTACCCTGCCTATGGCAATGGGTGCCATCTTCAACAAAGCCTACGGCCAAACTAGCAGCGCACCTTCCGTATTCGACGTGCTGAACTTCGCGTTGAAGCTGGAGTACTTAGAAGCTACCTTCTACAACCTAGGTTTGGCTGGCGACGGTACTGTAGGAACTGGTGCAGCTAGCACCACAGTGTCGGCTTCTCAGACGGTCTTGCGGAATCAGTTCAGCGAAACTAACCGCAACGCGCTCCTTAAGATTCGTACCGACGAGAACAACCACGTAAATTTCTTGCGTGCAGCTATTACGCAGGCGGGCGGTACTCCTATTGCTGCTCCGGCTGTATCACAGTTCGATTTTACAGGTGGTAAGGGCAACAACGCGGGGCCGTTTGCTGGCGTATTTAGCAGTGCAGCGGTTTTCCTTGCTGTAGCCCAGTCATTGGAAGACACTGGTGTACGAGCTTACAAAGGTGGTGCTCCCTACCTAGCTTCTAACAAAGATGTGCTGACGGCAGCTTTGAACATCCATTCAGTTGAAGCTCGTCACGCCTCACGCCTCCGCACGATGCGCCGTGGTGGTCCCCTGAACAATGAAGCCTCCAAGACTGCTGCCGGTTCAAACCCAAGCACTTCGCCTAAGAGCTGGATTTCAGGTCAAGACGGTGGTGGAGCCGCCCCAACGTACACTGCTCCAATTTATGGTGCTGGCCAAGCCCCTTCCTACACGCCAGCTGGCATTACGTTCCCAGCTGAGGACAACGTAACGCAAGGCGGTGTGAACTTACAGACTACGTTGGCTTCCCTCAACTTCCCGGCTGCTGCTTTCTCGGAAGCTTTCGACGAGCCGCTACCCGTACCTACGGTAATTACTATCGCCCAAACCTTCACCATTACGGGCAGCACGTTCTTCTAGGCCCTAGTCTTTGGAAGAAATTGTTTAGCAAACAAAAAAGGACGACCACACGGGTCGTCCTTTTTTGTTTGCTACTAGTGCAACTCCCTCTGTGCTTGCAGACTCTTGCCCTTGGCGCATCCCGGTTTATCCGAGTACCTTTGTTTAGCCGGGGCTACTTGCTTTGCGCCTCCTTTCCTCGCTTTCTGGGTTATTCATGCATGTCTGAGTCCGTACCTACTACCTCCTTTCTTGAGCGCACCATACAGCGGCGCTCTTTCTTCCGCGTGGCCGGGGCTACTGCCGCTGCTTCCACGCTGGTGCTTGCTGGCTGCGTCGGCTCCGACGACGATAATGACGAAACGGGCCCTTCCGTAAGTACACTGCGCTTCACCAAAGACGATTTAGGTGTACTGAATTACGCCTACTTGCTGGAACATTTAGAAGCTGCTTTTTATCAGAAAGTGGTGGATGCTTTTCCTAGTGATTTTACTGCTGATGACCGAGCCGCCTTCGTGGATTTGCGCGACCATGAGGTAATTCACCGGGAGTTTCTTCGCTATGCTCTTGGGACAAACGCTTTCGATAACGTAGTACCTATAGCTTTCGATTTCACTTCTTTTAACCTCACTACCCGGGCTGGAGTGTATGCCGCGGCTCAACTGCTGGAAGATGTAGGTGTAGGTGCTTACAACGGCGCTGGCAAGCTACTGACGGCCCCTGCGTATCTCAAACTAGTAGGCAAGATTGCCTCGGTAGAGTCACGTCATGCAGCTTTCGTGCGCGACCAGGCGCAGCCCGGCTCATTTGCTGCCGCCGATGTGGTAGAAAACACAGGCACACTAGCCGGGCTTGATACGGTTAAGACGCCCACGCAAGTAGCCGAGTTGATTGCCAAGTACGTGCAAGCAACTCTCATTGTCACTGATCTTCCTACTTTGTAAGCGCTGCCTTGTCTTATGCAATTTCTGAAACTACTAGCCCAGTTGGCTGAGCTTGATGAGCAGCAACTAACTGCAACCGGTCCTCGGCGCACGGCCCTGAGCCGCCTCGGCCAAGCCGGCGCTGCCGTGCTGCCCGCAGCTCTCACGGCCCTAGCTTCGCCCGCGGCGGCCCGCGACATCAAGGACACACGCACTCCTCTCGATGTGCTCACGCTGGCACTTACACTAGAGTACCTCGAAAACGAGTTTTACTCCCGCGCCCTTGGCCTCACTCCTGGTGGGCCGGCTAATCCGACGGCCTTCTTTGTTTCGGCGGAAAACAAAGCTGCTATTGAAACTATTCAGCGCCACGAGCAGCAGCACGTAACCTTGCTTTCCCGGCTTATTGTGGACGCGGGCGGGACAGTTCCACCGGCGCCGCGCTTCGACTTTACGGGTAGCAAGAATGGCGCACAAGCTGCGGTGTTTGCTGATGTATACACCAACCTCGACACCTTCTTGCAGGTAGCTCAGCTCTTAGAGGATGCCGGTGTACGGGCCTACAAAGGGCAGGTAGAGTTTATCCAATCCTACGACTCATTGCTGGAAGCAGCCCTGCGCACGCACTCCACGGAGGCGCGCCATGCCTCTCATATCCGCACGATGCGCCGCCAGCGTGGTGCCAATGTAAAGAGCTGGGTAAGCCCTTCGGATACGCCCATTACCACTGCCGGTTCGGGGCCCAATAAAGCCTATGCTGGCGAGGAAAATATCACGCAGTACGTTCCCACTACTACTACCATCAAGCGCGTACCTTTCGAGCAGGGCCTTCCCATTAATGTAGCTACCCCAGCTTTGTCGCAAAGTGCTATCCTAGCCAAGGTTGCTGAGGCCTTCGATGAGCCTATTGACGCAGCTACCTCAGTGGAGCTAGCTCAGCTATTTATCTACTAAATACTGCTTCCCGTCTATATAGCCGGCATCAGCCAACACGAA
Source organism: Hymenobacter mucosus (assembly GCF_900188255.1). Taxonomy (GTDB): domain Bacteria; phylum Bacteroidota; class Bacteroidia; order Cytophagales; family Hymenobacteraceae; genus Hymenobacter; species Hymenobacter mucosus. The sequence goes on from NZ_FZNS01000002.1 coordinate 492,456, forward strand.
AGGAACGACTGTGTCGTTCCTTTTTTGCGTGTATAAATAGGGCATATTAAATTCACTATACTCCAGCTTGCATTCGGCAAACATTGTTTTGTATCTTTCAATAAAGTGAGGCAAAAACATCTACTAGGAATCGGCTTTTTTCAACATCTCCCGTATAGGAGGCCTGCTTACTGAACTCCTTTCCATTTTTACCCGCTTACCGAAACCCAAACCCCACCATGCTTGAGTACGCCAAAACCATCCTGCTTAAAGTAAGCTTCGACAAAATTTTGTTCGAGAAGGAGCTGCGCAAAGCACTCCGGATGTTGGTTCCGACAGAACTGTCGGAGCTGAAAAGTTGGTGCTATCAGCAATTCTCTACCTTGTACCGGCGCATCTTAAACCGCGTGTTTGCCCAGCCGGCCGTATAGGTACCCAATTGCCCCCGCCACCCAACACAACACCCACCCACGACGGAGCCGTGAGCCGCTCGCCTACTAGGCAGCCTGCTCACGGCTCCGTCGTGTAGTGGGAATGCGCGAACATTACATACGCGGCTCCTCGGTAGGCCCGCCAGCTTCCGCCGGTGGTGGGGGCTCCTCACCCAGCACAAACCGAATATTGCGCTGCAACCCCACGTAACCCGTCCGCTTCACGGCCGACTGCCGGAACAGCTCCGAAAACAACTCGTGCGTGATTTCCTGCCAGTCGCCGGGGGTAAGGTCCTTTAGGCCAGGGTGGGCCTTGAACTGAGGCTCCTGATGGGGCTTGGAGAAGCGGTTCCAGGGGCATACGTCCTGGCAGATGTCGCAGCCGAATATCCAGTTGCCGAACTGCCCGTTTACTTCCCGCGGAATCTGGTCTTTCAACTCAATGGTGAAGTAGCTGATGCACTTGCTGCCGTCTACCACGTAGGGCTCTGTAATGGCCTGCGTAGGGCAAGCGTCAACGCACTTGGTGCAAGTGCCGCAGTAGTCCTTAATGGGGCCATCATAGTCCAACTCCAGGTCCACAATCAGCTCGGCAATAAAGAAAAAGCTACCTGTACCGGGCCGAATGAGATTGGTGTTTTTTCCTACCCAACCCAAGCCGCTTTTCTTAGCCCAGGCCTTGTCCATCACTGGGGCAGAATCCACAAAGCAGCGGCCGCCTACCTCTCCTATTTCCTCCTGCATATCCTGCAGCAAGGTCTTGAGCTTGTCCTTGATGACAAAGTGATAGTCGCGGCCGTAGGCGTACTTACTTATTTTGAGCGTGTCGTCGGGCTGCTGTGCTTCCTCAGGCGGGTAATAGTTTAGTAGCAACGAAATCACCGACTTTGCTCCGTCTACCAGCAGGCGCGGATCGAGGCGTTTATCAAAGTGATTGGCCATGTAGGCCATCTTGCCATTCATCTGTCGGTTCAGCCAGTTTTCCAGCCGCGGTGCTTCCTCCTCCAAAAACTCAGCCTTGGAAATACCGCAATACATAAAGCCCAGCTCTGCCGCCCGGCGTTTGATAAAAGCAGTATAGTGGGCGGTTGGAAGCATGGATGCAAAGGTGGCCAGAAAAGCTGGAACGCCATTTTTAATTCAGTATCGCTATAATTCCTTTTTCTATTTTTCGTTATTTATCTTTTTGTTTAAAAGCACAAGTACACCACCTGCTGTACCCATTGCAGCTATAGCGTCTATATCTGTTACATAAGCAATAAATTCGGCCGGGATACCACCAATTAATCCCCCTACTAATGCCCAACCAAGATATTTTAGGCTATTCTTTTTATTCGCTTTTACTATTTCATTCATCGGAATGAAATAGTCAGCTCTATTTTCCTTTATAAAGCGTTTATAATTTTCAATAAACTCGTCCCACACTTTCTCTTACGCATTCGTTACCATCTGTCCTGTCGTATCAATATTAAATTCTGCACTAATCTGGCCTTCATTAATCTCGACTCGCACTTCAGACTTCCATTTCAGGGGATTGAATGTCCACATAGTTGAAGCAAGAGAACCACGTGTGAATTTTAATTTTCCGTTCCCGTTTTCTACGAGTTTAAATCCTGAGTGCTGAAAGTATTTAATTGTTTTTTCAACTACTTCTACTACACTAGTTACGGGAATAATTATATTCTTACGCATTGCTATTTTCTCATTTTGCGGTGGCTGAAACTAACCTTTATAGTTAGGCTGTCACCACTTCGGATAGTAACAGGTTGCTGTTGGTTGTTTCCAAAGTAGCCTTATTCGATTAGTAAGAACAGCACTATGCTTTTCACTTATTAACTAACCAGTAAAAAGAAGCGTTATTCAAAAAAATAGAGAGCCGAAATGTAGCGTATTACGCTGCTTTCCGGCTCTCTATTCATTACTAGCAGCAAAGGTTAGCTAAACAGCTCCCCCGTGGCAGTATTTCCGCGCAGGTGCTGGGGCATTTGGCGGCCTAGGTGCTGGTAGGCTAGCTCAGTAGCTTCTCGGCCGCGGGAAGTGCGCTTGATAAAGCCTTCTTGAATGAGGAAGGGCTCATATACCTCCTCAATGGTTTCGGCTTCGTCGCCGCAGGCAGTGGCAATGGTGCCAAGGCCAACGGGGCCACCCTTGAACTTATCGATGATAGTACTCAAAATGCGGATGTCCATTTCGTCGAGGCCATTCTGGTCCACGTCGAGGGCATTGAGGGCAAACTGAGCAATTTCCTGGGTGATGGTACCCGTACCTTTAATTTGAGCGAAGTCGCGGGTACGGCGTAGCAAGTTGTTGGCAATACGGGGCGTACCGCGCGAACGACGGGCTATTTCGAAGGCCGCATCTTCATAAATTGGAGTGCCTAGTATTTCCGCCGAGCGCTGCACAATAGAGGTCAGCAGCTTGGAATCGTAGTACTCCAAGCGGGAGCTGATACCAAAACGAGCCCGCAACGGGGAGGTCAACATCCCCGAGCGGGTAGTAGCCCCAATCAGGGTAAACGGCGACAACGAAATTTGCACAGAGCGGGCATTGGGACCCGAGTCGAGCATAATGTCGATACGGTAATCTTCCATGGCTGAGTACAAATACTCCTCCACTACCGGGTTCAGGCGGTGAATCTCGTCGATGAAGAGCACATCGTTGGGCTCCAGGTTGGTGAGCAGGCCAGCCAAATCGGAAGGCTTGTCTAGCACCGGGCCGCTAGTCATTTTAATACCAGCTTGCAACTCGTTGGCAATGATGTGCGAAAGAGTAGTTTTACCCAAGCCGGGAGGCCCGTGCAGAAGCACGTGGTCGAGGGCTTCGCCGCGGTGTTTGGCGGCCGCCACAAATACTTTCAGGTTTTCTACTACCTTGCCCTGACCCGTAAAGTCATCGAAGGAAAGCGGGCGGAGGGCCTTGTCAATATCTTTCTCGGTGGCATCCATGTGGTCGTTGCCACCCGTCATATAAGGTTCGCGCATACGAATTTCATCAGGTTGAGCGTGTCGAAAGGTAACACGGCGGGCCCGTAGATTATTCCCTTTTTAGCAAAAAAATAGCACAACTGCATTATATTACTAATATAGTTAGCAAACAGTATCCTAGCCGCTTCGTAAGGGTTGTAGCAAGGCTCCGCATCGTTGCGGATACTAACTTGCCGGCCAATATCCTTTCCGCCCCCATGTCCGTTTCCGTTGCCTGGCTCGATGCCCTTCCTGCCGATTTCTATGATCAGCTAGCTCATTGCTTGAGTTTGCACGGAATGGCAGCAGCCGAACTGCTGAGCCGGCCCGCAGAAGAACATATGCGCCGCCTCCACGACCTCACCCATCTTACCGCGGCGCAGGTGCAGCAGCTCAACCGCATCAGCAGCCACACCGAGCTACTGGCAACGCTACACACTGAGCCGCTGGCGTTGTACTACTTGCTTCTGCTGGGCCGGCTTACGCTGGAAACTTCCGTAGCTGCGCCCGTGCTGGCCTACGTGCAACAGCAGATGCACATTACCGCCGATCAGCTCACACAGCTACAGACCTATTGCCTGGAACTCAGCGGTGCATTCCTTACGACGCTGGAACAGCACCTGCCCGCCCCCAACGGGGCCGTGTCGCTGGGCTGGCACCGCTTGCAGATAGAGGAAATATTTGCGGAATACACTGCTCAGCTGCCAGAGGCCCCTCCACCGGTAGCCAACCTTCGGCTCACAGAGCCCCAGCTGCAAATGCTGCGCCTTTCCCTGCTGCTCGTACACAGCCTCCCACAGGCCGCCGACCATCCGTTCATGCGGGCTGTAAGCCGGCTAGACAATTTGCAGCCGGCAGCGCTAGAACCCTTGATTGAACACTTAAGCCGCATTCGGGCCCAGGAGCAATTACGCCTAACCATGCCGGAACTAGTGCAGCTCTACCAAGGTATGCAGGTATGCGGCATGGTATTCATCTCGGACGTTATGAACAAGCTAGGGCTGGAAGACCTGTTCCCCACGTTGTCGGCAGAAGAGGCCGGGGCTACTACCCCCGCCCCGGCTAGCAACCGGCAGGCAGTGGGCGAGATGGTAAGCGGATTCACGCACTGGGTGCAACACACTTTCCCCGATGCACCCGAAATCATAGAAGCCCGCGCCCAGGTATTAACCCTGGCCGACGCCCTGTAGCCGCTAGCCTAGCAGGTGGGTCTTACGCGCGTTCGAGCAGCACTTCAATTTCCAAATGCAGCCACTCTTCTTCCCAAGCTTTATGAGTGAGGCGAGCAGCCAGGGGATACCCGGCATCTAATAGGCGCGCCACGGTTTCATTACGGCCTTCGGGCAGGTAGCCCAGCCAAAAAGCATCGGAACCCGTTGTATACACGCGCACGGCCCAATCGTCGTAGGCACTATCGGCTTCCCGCTGCAGATTAAGCAGTTGATTGGGCTGCAACTGAGGTTCTAACTCCCGCAAGCCAGGGCGGTGCGTAGTTCCAGCTACAAGGCACTCAAGCAAAACAAGGGTTTCGGCAGAAGGAGTAGGCATGAGCAAGTAAAGCAAGTGAGGCCGTAAAATAACACGGAAACTAGAAGTTTGCCGTACTGCCGCTACGGGCCCTCTTTTCTTCCTCACTCCACCCTCTTCCTTGTATTGATTTCCTGGCCCGGTATTTTTGCCCTATGTACAGCAAAACTGAAGTAACCCAGCTCCGACAAGCCTTCTGGACTACATTTGGCCAGTACATGCAGCCTGTTCCCTCTGCCGAAGGCGTGCCCACGAACTGGATCAACTATAAAACTGGCCTGAAGCACGTGTACTTCCGCATGCAGGCCGATAACCGCCACGCTACCATCGGCATTGAGCTAACCCACCCCGATGCGGGCATTCGGGAGCTGTTTTTTGAGCAGTTTCAGCAACTGCGCAACATGCTGAACGAGACTACCGACGAAGCCTGGGTGTGGGAAGCCGACGGTGTGGATGCCAACGGGCAGCCCTACAGCCGCATTTACCAGGAGCTTCGCCCCATCAACCTCTTCAACCGGGAGGACTGGCCCCAGCTTATTTCTTTCTTCAAGCCTCGTATCATGGCCCTAGACGAGTTTTGGAGTTCCGCCCAATATGCGTTCGATGAATTGCGCTAGGTTTTCCGTTAATTCCTTGATTATGGTAAAGCTATCTGCAAGCTAGGCTTTGGGTAAGCTAACACCGCATTATATGGCGCCCTACTACCACTACAGAAGCCCCGCTGATACGTATCAGCGGGGCTTCTTGCTAAGAGCTGCACTTTGCCTACTTAAATGCCTGAATGCCGGTAATATCGGCGCCGGTGATGAGTAGGTGAATGTCGTGGGTGCCTTCGTAAGTTACCACCGATTCCAAGTTCATCATGTGGCGCATAATGGGGTACTCGCCGGTGATACCCATGCCGCCGTGAATTTGGCGGGCTTCGCGGGCAATTTCCAAGGCAATTTCCACGGAGTTACGCTTGGCCATTGAAATCTGGGCGGAGGTAGCTTTACCCGCATTTTTGAGCATGCCCAGGCGCCACACCATCAATTGGGCCTTGGTAATTTCCGTAATCATCTCGGCCAGCTTCTTCTGCTGAAGCTGGTAGGAGGCAATTGGTTTGCCGAATTGCTCCCGCTGCAAAGAGTACTTCAGTGCCGACTCGTAGCAGTCAATGGCGGCACCTAGTGCCCCCCAAGCAATACCGTAGCGGGCCGAGTCGAGGCAGGAGAGCGGCCCTTTAAGACCGTCAATGTTGGGTAGGATATTTTCCTTGGGGATGCGCACATCCTCGAACACCAGCTCGCCAGTGGTGCTGGCACGCAGGCTCCACTTGTTGTGAATTTCGGGCGTAGTAAAGCCTTCCATACCGCGCTCCACGATAACCCCGCGGATGCGGCCGTTATCATCCTTGGCCCATACTACTGCTACCTGGCATTCTGGCGAATTGGAAATCCAGAGCTTAGCACCGTTGAGCAGGTAGTAATCACCTTTATCCTCAATCTTGGTAATCATCCCGCCGGGGTTTGACCCGTGGTCGGGCTCGGTAAGGCCGAAGCACCCGAGCCACTCGCCAGAAGCTAGCTTAGGCAGGTACTTGCGGCGCTGCTCCTCAGAACCGTATTGGTAGATGGGGAACATCACTAGAGAGCCTTGCACCGAAGCCGTGGAGCGCATGCCCGAGTCGCCGCGCTCAATTTCCTGCATGATCAGGCCGTAGCTGATGTAGTCGAGGCCTCCGCCGCCGTACTCCGTAGGAATGGTAGGGCCGAAAGCGCCTACCTCCCCAAATTTGCGCACGATGTCGGAGGGGAAGTGCGCCTGCTGAGCCCACTGCTCCACATTGGGCGAGATTTCCTTCCTCACAAAGTCGCGGATGCTTTGGCGGATAAGTTTGTGCTCCTCCGTCAGCAGGTCGTCGATGTCATAGTAATCAGTAAAGCCGGCGGCGTTCAGGGAGCCTTTGTTTTGCTGTACCTGGGCCTTGGGCGAAAGAACGTCAGCTTGCGAAGACATAGCGGGAATATGGGTGGGTTAACTGACCAAAGATAACAAATTCGGGGCGGCGGCCCCGACCCGCAACCCCACTAGCGTCGACATAAAAAACCCTGACCAGTTAAACGAACTAGTCAGGGCTTGTGGGCGTGAAGCTTGAGGGAAGAATGCCAGAACCACCCGTCAATTCCTCGCCGGCAAAAAGCTGAGAGGCAGATTCTCAGCTGAAAAATCATGCCTTCTCTACTGGCAAAGTCTATGCCGAAATATACGACCCTTCTTATATAATATTGATTGTTTCCGAGGAAAATTACCGCACTATGGAGGCAACGTTACCCCCAAATTCAAACTCAACAGTGTGTAAATCAAAGCTGAACCGTAGTTTTTATACCGTGATTAGAACTTAACCCCCACCGAGGCCAGGAAATTACGCGTGGCTTGGGGGAAGTACCAGTTGAAAGTTTGCTGCCGGCCCGTGGCATCGGGGTAGCCGTAAGTGTAACCATTGGCCTCGTAGCGGCGGTTCAGTACGTTGTTCACCAGTAGGCCTAGTTCCACTTCCTTCATAAACGAGGGGTAGATGCTGTAACGGAGGCGGAAGTCGAGCACTTGGTAGGGCTTGAGGCGCCGGTCTTCGCTGGTGGAATTGTCGAGGTATTGGCGGCTGACGGTTTTGTAAAGCAGTGCCAAGCGGAGCCCTTTCAGGGGCTGGCCTTCCAGCGTGTGCGCCGATACAACCGAAGGCGAGTAGGAAATGGTAGTAGAGCGGGCTTCGGATGCTACAATAGGGGTATAATCGGCATCGTAAATTACCTCGCGGAAGCCCAAGATGCGATTACGACTCAAGGTGAGGGTGCTGCTCAAGCTAATTTTGTCATTGGCCGAAGCAAAGCCCGACAGTTCTACACCCGTGCGGTAGCTCCGGGCTACGTTCGTGCGCAGGGCCGTACCCACATCATTTAGCTGCCCGGTGGCTACCAACTGATTGCGGTAGTTCATGTAGAAATAGTTGGCCTCGACGCGCAACGCCGTGCCAGGGCCCAGCAGCGTGCTATTCGGCAACGACAACCGGTAGCCGCCCTCCAAGTCGTTCAGGCGTTCGGCCTTGGCGCTTTGGTCACCAGCGGGTCGGTCAGTGAAATCGGAGCGCACAGGCTCGCGCTGCCCTACGGCAAAGCTAGCGTACAGCTGCTGGCCCTCGCGCAGGGTGAAAGTAGCACCAGCCTTGGGGTTGAAGAAGGTGTAGCGGGCCCGCGTGGTCACATCGTTCTGGTCGTCCTCTACCCCATCAATGGTGTACTCGATGTGGCGCACCTGCACGTCGCCGTACACGCCCAGCTTCGGGAGCACCTGCCACGTCGCCCGAGCGTAGCCGTTGTAGTCGGTCTTGCGGGCGTCGTTAAAGTAGTAGCGCTGGCGGATGTTGCTATTGGAAGCATACTGCGCCCAAATCACCTCGCCATAGTGGTCGTTAGTGAAGCGGTTCCAGGCCCCGCCTACCGTAGCCTGTAGCTTGTCGTTGGCCTTGGGCTGATAGTTCAGGGCAAAAGTCCCCCCGTAGAAGTAGTTATCCAGCCATTTTTGATCTACTAAGTTGGTACGCGTGAGCGTGTCGCCTCCGATAATGACGTTCTGCAGACCGTAGTCGGTGAAGCGCCGCCGGGCCCGATAGCTCTCATAGTACCCAAACCCGCGCGTAAGGTGCAAGGCGGCGCCCAGGTTCCAATCGTCGCCCAGGCCTTGGGCCAGGTGCAGTTGGTAGTGGTTTTGCTGGTAGTTATCGGTTTGGTTGTCGTAGGTGTAGTAACTGTAGCGCCGGCCTTCCTGCATGGCCCGCTCAGCATCGGCTTCACTCAATTCTCCGTTGTCGATGTACTGTTGCAACAAAGTCCGGTCGCCGGTTATAGCGGGTTCGGGTACGCCGTTCCAAGCCTGGTAGGTTTTCTCGCGGCCCGAGAAGGTGATGAACTTGAGCAGGGTATTCTTCTGCTGGTAGCCCGCCGAGAAGTAGTACGATTTGAGGTCGGAGGCGCCGCGCTTTACGTACCCATCTGACACAATGCGCGAGAGCCGCCCATCGAAGGTAAAGTACTTACCTACCAAGCCCGTACCAAATTGCACGTTGTTCTTCCAGGTATTGAAAGAGCCGTAGGTATTTTGGGTTTCGCCATAAGCCTCACGGCGGTTGTCTAGGGTGCTGATGTTGATGCTGGCCCCGAAGGCTGCGCCCCCATTTTGGCTGGTGCCTACCCCCCGCTGCACTTGCAAGCTGTTGACCGACGAAGCCAGGTCCGGCAGGTTCACCAGAAACGAGCCGTGCGATTCGGCATCGTTCAAGGGCACCCCGTTGATGGTCATGTTGATCCCCGTGTTGCTGGTACCCCGAATGCGAATATCGGTGTAGCCCACGCCCGCGCCCGCGTCGGAGTTGACCACCACGGACGGGGTCTGATCGAGCAGGTAGGGGATGTCTTGTCCGAAGTTGCGCTTGGCCAAATCTTCCTTGCTCAGGTTGGTGTAGGCCGTGGCGGTGCGCTCGTTGGCGCGGGTAGCCGTCACGAGTGCCTCGCCCGTAAGAACGCCTGCAGGCTGTAAAGCAAAGAAAATCTGCTGGGCGGCGGCTTGTCCCTGAAAGCGGCGCACTATAGGCTCGTAGCCTACAAACGTGATGCGCAACTCATGAGAACCTGGCCCAACGGCTGGTAGAATAAAAGTACCATCGGCAGTAGCCGCAATAGCTGCCCCATCGAGCAGCACGGTGGCGCCGGGCAAAGCGGTACCGGTGCGGGCATCCGTAACGGAGCCAGACACGGGACCTTGTGCCCACGCCGGACCGGACAACGCCAGTAGGGCCGCGCCGGTAGTCAGAAAACGTTTCAAAAAGAAGACTGGTAATAAGTAGAACGGACCTGGCGCCAGGGGTCGGCACCATCGGTTTTTCGCTCGCGGATCGTTTGTTCCCTTCGCCGGCATTACCCGGGCAGGTTCAATGGGTATGATCTCAGCCTTATTGCCACGTGTGGCCTGGGGCACCCCTAAAACTGCTGTAAAGGTAGGGCGCGGGCTGCCAGAATCAAATTAGGCTGGGAAGTGGGCCGTACTTGCCGTCTTCCCGCCGCAGGTATATCAGCCCCAGATACTTTCCTTTCGACTGATAATCACCTATCTTAGACTAGCACCATTTGTCGCTAATTCCCGCAGATACCCAAAACAACTCTTCCTAGCTTTCGTTATTCTATGATACCGCGCTCGGTGTAGTTTTTCTGTTGTCCTACCTTTTCTTGCCATGAATATCGTCGCATACCTTCTTGTGGTACTGGCCATTCTGGCTTATTTCCTGCTCACGCCACGCCGGCGCTTTCCTCATCCGCCTTCCCCCGACAACGACGACGAGGGTGGCGAACCCATTGACGACGGCTTACCGGACCTCGACTTGCCGCCGGGCATCTCCCGCCCCATCAACGACTGGGAACCGGACTATAGCTACCCGCGCGTGCCGATGGAAGTATAAGTGCTAGCACACACAAGCGCCCGCCCCCTGAACTTGATACGTTCACAGGGCGGGCGCTTGTGTGTGCTCTATGCCGGAGTTAGACTTATAAATCTTTGGCCATGCGCATGTAGGGAATGGTGCCGCGGTAGAAGCGGTTGCCCTCCGGCTCTAAGCCAAACGCCCGGTAGAAGTTTTCGTTTTGGGCGCGCGCATCGCACCAGATGCGCTGGGCGCCCTTCTCGCGGGCTACATCTAGCACGTGGCGCAAGAGCTGAGAGCCGATACCTTGGCCCTGGCAGTCGGGGCGGGTGGCAAACTTGCGGAAGCGGGCCACATTGCCATCAATGAACAGGGAGATAACCGACACGAGCTTGGCGTTGTGGAAGGCGCCAAAGTGGTGGCCCTGGTCATCTTGGTTTAGTTTGATGTATTCGATGGACTCGTCGGGCCACAATACTTGGTGACGGAGAGGGTACGTTTCGGCCGCAGCAATGGCGCGGATGGTAAGATCAGATGACATGCAAAAAATTACTCGACAGTGATGCTGTAAGAAGTCATGAATTGTTGGTTGGGACCCAGGCTCAGGATGCCTTCCTTATCGGCCAGTTCACCCGCGTCGGTGGTGGAGCTGGCAATGCCCTGCCAGGGCTCAATGCATACGAATGGGGAGCCGGGGCCTTTAGTCCAGAGACCCAGGAAGGGAAACCCATCGAAGCGTAGGCGCACCCCGCGACCCGAGCGTCGGCTGCGGAGCGTGATGTGATTGAAGTCGAAGTGCTTCAGAACCAAAGCATCCTGGGCAAAAAGCGGGTAGCTGAGGGGTAGGCTTGCCTGGTCTTCCAGTAGGGGTTCGGTGTGTCCGTTGAGTAAGCCTCCTTCCAGCAAATGACGCTCCGCCGTTACGGGGTGGTCGAAGGTGAAGTCATAATCCTCAAAGGATTCGTCCTCTACCAGAGGGCATCGGAAGGCCGGGTGGGCGCCAATGCTAAATAGCAACTCACCCGAGCCAGGGTTTTCCACCTCCCACCCAATGGTGAGCTGCGGCCCCGCGAGGCGGTAGCTGATACGCAGAATAAACTCAAACGGAAACCGAGCGCGGGTAGCCTCAGTGGGGCGCAGTTCAAACAGCAGTTCGGCGGGCGTTTGGCGCAGCAGCACAAACTCCTGGTCTCGGGCAAAGCCGTGCTGGCTGAGTTGGTACTGCTGGCCCTGGTAGGTGAACTGGTCCTGGGGGAGACGTCCAACGATGGGAAATAAGACGGGAGCGTGCCGGTTCCAAAAAGCGGGGTCGGCCGACCAGATGTACTCCAGATTATCGAGGTCTTTGCGGACGAAGCTAGCAAGCTCGGCGCCGTGGGTATTCACCGCCACGCGGCACTGTTCGTTTTCGAGGGTATACGTCATGCAGGGTAAGGACAGGTAGCTGGCCGCATTACGACGGAAACGGGGTCAGGGGTTTGGACCCCAGTAATGTATCGACGTGGAAACAGGCCGCATCAAGGCGCTGCCCAGGCGTGCCACTGATTTCGGCAAAGTTCGCCACCTGGTTGCGTAATTCTTGCTGGTAGAGGTGGTAAAAATACTGGCGGTGCTGCGGATGCTCGCGCAACGGGTCGGGCTCCCAGGGCAAGTCTACGTTCAGTAGCAACACCAAATGGTAGTGGTGGTGCTCTATGTGGCGCAAAATCCAGTTGGGGCAATACCCGAAGGCATGTTCCGCCCATACTTTTATCACCAGCAAATCGGTGTCACAGAACACTACCGGGCGGCCTAGGCGGCGGGCGGCCTGCTCGGCGGCAGCTTCGGCCTGCAACTGGCCCCGGGCTATTTCCTCCAAGTCGGCCAGAACGTAGCGGGGACCGCGCGCTTCCAAATACTCCCGGGCGTATTCGGGAGCCCATACGGTGTGGTAGTGCTCGGCCAGCAAACGGCTAAGCGTGGTTTTGCCCGTGGATTCGGGACCAGTGAGGGCAACGCGAAGCATCAGGCAGATGGGGTAGTGGGTGAATTATCAACCTTCCGCAGGGCTTGGCGCCACTCCCAATAACCGTAAGCTGCCAACCCTAAGTACAAGGCGTAGAGGCCACTAGTCAGCTGCAGCTCCTTATACCACAGCAGCGGCACGTAAAGTAGGTCTACCATAATCCAGAGCCACCAGTTTTCCAGGCGCTTGCGCATCATCAGAAACTGAGCGGCAATGCTGCCCGCCGTCGTAAAACTGTCGAGGTGGGGCGTAGTAGAATCGGTATGCTGTTGCAGGTAGTAGCCAAAACCCAGGGTAAACAGCGGAATGAATAGGGCGCACCCTACCCATTCCCAGCGCTGCACGTGCGTGACGCGCAGCTCCGTGCGGCGGCTTCCCCCGTACAACCACTCGTACCAGCCGTATAGGCTCAGTAAAACAAACAATACCTGCAGGTTGCGGTCGGCGTATAGCTTGGTATTGTGGTAGATGATGATGTAGAGCAGGCAGCTAAAGATGGCAACCGGAAAGTTCCACAACGACTCGCGGGCGGCCAGCCACACGCACAAAAAGCCGGTAGCCACCGCTATCTGTTCTAGGTGGGCAGGACCGACCCACTGTAGCACCGAGTCGAACGGACGCCATGCCTCGTTTAGCAATTGGCCCCAGCCCACGGCTGCTCCGCTTACTTGGGCCACCGGGGCCCATACCTCATATACGTGTAACACAACAGTAGTAAAAGCGGAGTACCCGGCAGCGCGGCTGCCACCCCGGCAACTTGGAAGGTCAAAGCTAAGGAGCTATGGGTTAATTTTACGGCCTCAGTATCTTTTCCTTGTCTTATCCACTCCCCACCATGCTCCCCGAACTCACGCCCGAAGATTTGCACGCCCGCCTACAGCGCGGCGAAGACATTCAACTCATTGATGTGCGCCAGCCCGAGGAGTATGCGTACTGCCGCATTGGGGGTAGTGAGCTGATTCCGCTGAGCGAGCTGGCTAGCCGCGCCGAGGAAATAGACCCTGAGCGCCCCGCTGTGCTCATCTGTCACCACGGGGTGCGCTCCATGCAAGCCTTGGCTTACCTTCAGCACCGCCACCAGCTCACCAACCTGCTGAACCTGCGCGGCGGCATCCACGCGTGGAGCACCCGCGTAGACCCCAACGTACCCGTATACTAGCTTTTTGGTCGTTGCCCCACTTTCTGCTCCTGTGCTCTGCCGTCCCCACCTCACATGAAAATACTACTGGTTGAAGATGAGCCGAAGTTGGCAGCGTTTGTGAAGAAGGGTTTCGAGAATGAGGGGTACGAAATTGACCTAGCGTATGACGGCCAAATGGGCCGGGCGTTCTTCCAGCGCCAGCCCTACGACCTGGCAGTGTTGGACGTGAACTTGCCTTACATCAATGGCTTTGAGCTGTGCCGCATTATCCGCGCGGAGCAGCCCCAACTACCCGTACTCCTCCTCACCGCCCTCGACTCGCTCGATGATAAGGTGACGGGCTTCGAGGCTGGAGCCGACGACTACTTAGCTAAGCCTTTCGCCTTCAAGGAATTGCTACTCCGGGCCAGGGCCCTAACTAAGCGCGCCGCCGCCACCGAATCGGGGCGGCAAGTGCTACGCATGGCCGACCTTGAACTGAACCTGGACTCTAAAATTGTGACCCGGGCCGGGCAACGCATCGACCTGACGACCCGCGAGTACGCCTTGCTGGAACACTTGCTGCTAAACCGCGGCAAGATTATTAGCCGGGTGGATATTGCCGAGCGCGTTTGGGAGCTAGACTTCGACACCAGTACCAATGTCATTGACGTGTACGTGAGCTACCTGCGCAAAAAGTTAGACCGCGACTTTACGCCCAAGCTGATTCATACGGTGGTGGGCATGGGCTACGTGATGCGGGAAGGCTAATGCTGATTCGGAACAAGCTTACCCTGCGCTTTACCTTGCTGGTACTGGCCATTCAGGTCAGCTTCTCGGCCTTCATTTACTATTTCCACGCCACTACCCGGCGGCAGCGCTTTGAGCACCGCTTGGTAAACATGGCTACGCTGGCGGGTCGCGTGCTGGTACGCACGGGCAAGCTGGAATCGGGCAATCTGGGCAGCATCCGCCGCGGCGACTTGCTCCTAGTACCCGACGAGGAAATTAGCATCTACGGGCCCCAGGGTGAACTGCGCTACAGCAGTGACGATACCATCAACCAGCGCTACAATCTCCGTTATCTGGGCCGCTTACGCACCCAGGCCCCCGTATTTTTTACGGCCAGCAACTCCCAGGAAGCCGTGGGCCTGGTGTATTCCCACCGTGGCAAGCAGTACACCATATTCGTCTCGGCAATAGATCGGCTGGCGCGGGCTCAGCTCGACCGCCTGCGCATTCTGCTGCTGGTTGGCAATGTGGGCGCCCTGGCCCTAACTATTCTGGCCGGCTGGTATTTCGCGGGCTCGGCCCTGCACCCTGTGGCCCGTATTATGCGGCAGGCCGAGCGCATTTCGGCATCTAACCTAGGTCGTCGCTTGCACGAGGGCAACCGCCGTGATGAGCTAGCTCAGCTCGCCAAGACGTTCAACGTGCTCCTATCCGAGCTGGAACAGGCCTTTGAGTCCCAGAAAAGCTTTCTGTCGCACGCCTCTCACGAGTTGCGCACCCCGCTCACTACCCTCATGGGTACTCTGGAAACGGCCCTCACCTACGACCACACGCTAGATGAAGCTCGCCAAAGCCTAGGCGCTGGGTTGGAAGCGGCCCGCCATTTGAACGGTCTTACTAATAGCCTACTGGCTTTGGCGAAGGTAGACGGTGCCCTGCCCGCACCCGTACCGGTGCGCCTCGATGAGTGCCTCAACCAAGCCCTAGAGTACGCGCACAGCAAATACCCCGGCCGGGAGCTACGCCTGACCTTCGGCGACCTGCCGGCATCGGAAGAGGCCGATGTGTTTATGGTGCCTGGCAACGCGCAGCTCTTGACTACAGCCTTATTCAACCTGCTCGATAACGCCTGCAAGTACTCGGTGGGCGCCATTCATTCAGAGCTCGGCTACGCTGCTACCCACACGCTGCAAGTACGCATCACTGATACGGGCCGCGGCCTCACGCCCGAGGAGCTGAGTCACATTTACGAACCCCTATACCGTGCCGCCGGAGCCGCTGGGCGTCCTGGCTACGGACTGGGCCTCCCGCTCACCCAGAAGATAGTACAGCGCCACGGGGGGCGCCTGGAGCTTACGTCGGTAGCTGGCGAGGGTACCACGGCCACGGTATGGCTGCCTGCGGTATAAGCCGTAAGTAATAGAAGCAAAAGATGCTTTCCATGCCCACGGAGGCCGGTTTTAATATCTTCTAATCTGCTTCTCATACCGTTTTAATGTCGGGGTAAGTCCTTTGGGGGGTAAACCAGCCGCCCGACGATGACCATTTCTGAGCCCCGGCCCAATAGTTTCTTGCTTTACCTCCTCACTGCAGCCGTTGTGCTGTCGGTGGGGCTGAACGCGTTTTTACTGTACCGCAGCGCCGACGAAGAAGCGCAACCAACGGCCCTTGCCGACGCAGAAGCTGAACTGCGCATGACGCAGCGCCTACTCGCCCATTGCCAAGACGACCACCAGCGCCAAGACAGTCTCCTGGTGTCGTTACGCGCGGCCTTGCCGGCGGCGGTACCGGTGGCGGGGCCCTAGTGGCTTCCTGCTTCCTTCCTTCTACTCCTCTCACCTTCCACTTCCCATGACTTCTTCTCCTATCCTGCCGCTCGCCACCGTATTGCGTCGGAGCTTGCCCGTTTTGCTTGGTACCGCCCTGCTAGCGGGCTGCTCGGCCGATGGCAAAGACCAGCCCACCGCGGAAGCCCCGCTTGAGCTGCCCGTGACTACCCTGCAACCTACCGAGCAAGAGCTATTCCACGACTACGTGGCCAACGTGCAGGCCGTGCGCAACGTGGAAGTGCGGGCCCAGGTGGCAGGCTTTCTAGAGCACATTTACGTGGATGAAGGCCGCCAAGTGAAGAAGGGACAGCCCCTGTTTCGGCTAAACGCCAGCGCCTACCAGAACAGCGTCAACCAGGCCCGCGCGGCTGTATCGGGGGCGCAGGCCCAGGCCCGCGCCGCCCGCCTGGAAATGGAGCGCGTGAAGCTGCTTGTAGATAAGAACATCATTGCCAAAACAGAGCTGGCCTTGTCGCAAACCAAGGTGAAGGATGCCGACGCCCGCGTGGCCGACGCCCAGGCCACGGAAGCCGCGGCTCGTCTCAAACTCTCTTTCACGCTGGTGCGCGCGCCCTTCGACGGCGTTATTGACCGAATTCCGCTGAAGGTAGGCAGCGTGGTAGAGGAAGGCACTTTGCTTACTACGGTTTCCGACCTGCGCTCGGTGTTTGCTTACTTCAACGTGGCTGAAGGAGAGTACCTGGAATACACCAAAGCCCGCCAGCGCCACCCAGAGCGCCACACCGATTCGGTGTCGCTGACCATGGCCGACGGCTCGCGCTACCCCCAGGCGGGCATCATTGAAACAACAGAGAGCGAGTTCAACGAAAGCACGGGCTCCTTGGCCTTCCGGGCGCGGTTTGCCAACCCGCAGCGCATGCTTAAGCACGGTGCCACTGGCCGCATCCGCCTCACCAATACCCTTCCGGAGGCGCTACTGGTACCACAGAAGGCAGTGTTCGAAATCCAGGACAAAAACTATGTGTACGTGGTGGACAGTGTCAATCAGGTGCACATGCGCAACTTCAAGCCCCAGACCCGTAGCGGTTTGTTCTACGTGGTGAAGGAGGGCCTAAAGCCCGGTGAAAGAATTGTGTATGAGGGCACGGCCGGCCTGAAAAACGGTCAGCACATCCGGCCCCGCGCCGTGGCCCCAGATTCTGTGCTGGCTTCTGCCCGGTAGCCTCAGGCTCCGTCGGGCGGTGCTTACCCAGGGCCTGACAGCCCAGAGAATCTAGCCGCTCCGGCCAACTACTCCTACCCCCTCCTTTGCTCAGGAAGGGGCACCCAGCTTTCAGCAATTCCCTCCCTTCTCTATGTTCGATATATTCATTCGCCGGCCAATTCTCTCGCTGGTTATTTCAGTTTTCCTGGTCTTGCTAGGGGCGCTGGCGCTGGTCACGCTGCCCATCACGCAGTTTCCCGACATTGTGCCGCCTTCCGTAACGGTAACGGCTAAGTACACGGGCGCCAACGCCGAGGTGTGCGCTAAGGCCGTGGCTACCCCCCTGGAACGTGCCATCAACGGGGTGCCGGGTATGACCTACATGTCGTCGGTGAGTAGCAACAACGGCGTGACCCTAATTACGGTGTTCTTCGAGGTAGGCACCGACCCCGACCTAGCCGCCGTGGGCGTGCAGAACCGCGTCACCACCATCATCGACGAACTACCCGAAGAAGTAATTAAGGCGGGGGTAACGACGGAGAAGGAGGTGAACAGCATGCTGCTCTACCTCAACATCATGAGCGACGACCCCAAGGTAAACGAGAAGTTTATTTACAACTTCGCCGACATCAACGTCCTGCAAGAGCTGAAGCGCATTGACGGGGTAGGCTTCGCCGAAATCATGGGCTCCCGGGAATACTCTATGCGAGTGTGGCTAAAACCGGACCGCATGGCGGCCTACCAGGTAGGAACCGACGAGGTGATTGAGGCTATCCGGGCTCAGAACGTAGAGGCGGCGCCCGGCAAATCGGGCGAAAGCTCGGGGCGGGAAGCCCAGGTGCTGCAATACGTGCTGCGCTACACTGGCAAGCTGTTCGAACCCGAGCAGTATCGCAACATTGTGGTGCGCTCTAGCGCCGATGGCTCCATTCTGCGCCTACGCGACGTGGCCGACGTAGAATTTGGCTCGCTTACCTACGGCATGTCGTCGAAGATTGACGGGCGCCCCTCGGCGGCCATCATGCTCAAGCAGCGTCCCGGCTCCAACGCGTCTGAGGTTATTGCGGGTGTAAAGGCGCGCATGGCCGAGCTGAAGGAAACGAGCTTCCCGCCCGGCATGACTTACAGCATTGCCTACGACGTATCACGCTTCCTCGACGCCTCCATTCACGAAGTACTGCGCACCCTGGTGGAGGCCTTCCTGCTGGTATTCGTGGTCGTGTACATCTTCCTACAAGATTTCCGCTCTACCCTTATTCCGGCGCTAGCCGTGCCGGTGGCGCTGGTGGGCACCCTGTTTTTCATGCAGGTGCTGGGCTTCAGCATCAACTTGCTTACCCTGTTTGCCTTGGTGCTGGCTATTGGTATTGTGGTCGATAACGCCATTGTGGTAGTGGAAGCCGTGCACGCCAAAATGCAGGAAAAGCACCTGCCAGCGCGGGCCGCCACCTTCGAGGCCATGCACGAAATCAGCTCCTCCCTCATTGCCATCACCTTGGTAATGTCGGCGGTATTTATTCCGGTTTCCTTCATGGATGGGCCCGTGGGCGTGTTCTACCGGCAGTTTTCGCTCACGTTGGCCATTGCCATTGTGATTTCCGGCGTGAATGCAGTGACCCTCACACCCGCCCTGTGTGCGCTCATGCTTAAGCATACGCCGCAAGCCGAGGGCGAAGAGCCTAAAGGTGTCATGGGCCGCTTTTTTGCGGGCTTCAACCGTCGCTACGAGGCTGTAGCGGGCCGCTACCAAGGCCTGCTGCGGAGCGTGGCAGGCCGCCGCGTGGTTACGCTGGCCGCCCTACTGCTGTTCTTCGGAGCTACCTGGGGCCTGACGCGCATCCTGCCGTCGGGCTTTATCCCCACGGAAGACCAGGGCATGATTTACGTGAACGTGACCACGCCCGCCGGTGCCACCGTGGAACGCACCGAGCAGGTATTGTCCCAGGTGCAGCGCATTGCTCAGAAGCTGGGCCCGGTAGAGTCCGTATCGACGCTGGCTGGGTACAGCCTCGTGAATGAGGTGGCGGGCTCTAGCTACGGCATGGGCATGATCAACCTCAAGCCCTGGGATGAGCGGAAGCAGTCGGTGCAGGACATGATTACGGAACTGGAAGAGAAAACCAAAAGCATCAGCGACGCGAGTATTCAGTTCCTGCCGCCGCCCACGGTGCCGGGCTTCGGTAACTCCAGCGGCTTCGAGTTGCGCCTACTCGACAAAACCGGCAGCGGCGACTTGCAGAAGACGGCCGCCGTAGCCCAAACCTTTCTTACAGCCCTCAACAAGGAAGGCGCTATCAACGGCGCATTCACTGGCTTCGACCCCAACTTTCCCCAGTACCTGATCCACGTGGACCAGGACATGGCGGCCAAGAAAGGTGTGACCATTGACCGGGCCATGAGCACTCTGCAAACGCTAATGGGCTCTTACTACGCCTCCAACTTCATTCGCTTCGGGCAGATGTACAAGGTAATGGTGCAGGCCTCGCCCGAATACCGCGGCCGCCCCGAAGATGTCCTGGCCTTGCACGTGAAAAACGACCGGGGCGAGATGGTACCCTTCTCCACCTTCGTGCGTCTGGAGCGGGTGTTCGGTCCCGATCAGCTCACGCGCTACAACATGTATACCTCAGCCATGGTGAACGGCGACGCCGCACCCGGTTTCTCGTCGGGTGATGCCATTGGAGCTATTGAGAAGGTAGCGGCCAAGGAGCTACCCCGCGGCTACGATTACGAGTGGAGTGGCATGACGCGGGAGCAAATATTGAGCGGCGACCAGGCGCTCTACGTGTTCGGCATCGTGCTCATCTTCGTGTACTTGCTGCTAGCGGCGCAGTACGAAAGCCTGCTGCTACCGCTGCCAGTGCTGCTAAGCCTGCCCACCGGTGTATTTGGGGCCTTCCTGAGCTTGAAGCTGCTGGGCCTGGAAAACAACATCTACGCCCAGGTAGCACTAGTAATGCTAATTGGCCTGCTGGGTAAGAATGCCATTCTCGTTATTGAGTTTGCCGAGCAGCGCCGCCGAGCCGGGGCATCGGTTATGGATGCGGCCGTGGAAGGCGCCGTATCACGCTTGCGGCCTATTCTGATGACCTCGTTTGCCTTTATTGCGGGCCTAGTGCCGCTGGTAATTGCGAGCGGCGCCGGAGCCCTGGGCAACCGCTCCATTGGTACGGCGGCGGCAGGCGGCATGCTCTTGGGCACGTTGTTCGGCATGGTCCTGATTCCGGGGCTGTACGTGCTGTTTGCCAGCCTGGAAAAGCCTAAGAATCTGGATGCCGATGCGGAGGATGCGGAAACCACGCCGCCCGTCCTGCACCAGCCTCACCATCTCGGCGCGGCCGTACCCGCCGGTGAACCTGTTCATTTTACTAAATAACTATGCGCCTGACCTCCCGTTTTCTGACTGGCCTGCTCAGCGTGGTAGCCCTTGTCAGCGGCTGCCAGGTGACGGCCCCGCGCGAGCTGCCCCCAGTGGTAGCCACGCCCACCGTGTACGCCGGCAACCCCACCACTCCGGACACTGCCAGCATCTCCGACTTACCCTGGCAAACTTTTTTTGCCGATTCGGCCCTCGTGGGGCTTATTGATACGGCCCTGGCTCAAAATCTAGACCTGCGCATGGCTCTGCAACGCGTGGAGCAGGCCCGGGCCAACTGGCTGGAGCGGCGCGCTCCGCTGCTGCCGACGGTAAACGGGGTAGCCGCCGCCGGCCTCGACCACTACGGCGACTATACCCTCAACGGGGTGGGTAACTTCGACACCAACCTCTCCCAGAATATTGAAGGCCAGCGTCGTATTCCTACTACCCTCACCCCCGACTACTTCCTGGGCCTGCGGGCTTCCTGGGAGCTAGACCTCTGGGGCAAGCTGCGCAGTCGCCGCAAGGCCGCGTATCTGCGGTTGCTGGCTTCGGTGGAAGGCCGCAACTTGGTGGTGACTTCGTTGGTAGCGGAAGTTGCCCGCGGCTACTACGAGCTGCTAACGCTGGACAACCAGCTGGCTTCCCTAGAGCGCAATGCCACCCTGCAACAACGCGGCCTAGATATTATGCGCGTGCAGAAGCAAGCCGGGCGGGCCACTGAGTTGGCCGTGCAGCAGTTTGCCGCCCAGCTATTGCGCACTCGCAGCTTGGGGTTTGAAGTGCGGCAGCGCATCACGGAAACCGAAAACCAACTAAACCAACTATTGGGCCGCTACCCCCGCCGCATTGCGCGGGGCCGCGCCTTGGCCCAGCAGGAACTTCCTACGCGCCTAGTGGCCGGTTTGCCTTCTCACCTGCTCCTGCGCCGCCCCGACGTACGCCAGGCGGAGTTGGAACTGACGGCGGCCCACGCCGACGTGGACGCGGCCCGCGCGGCCTTCCTGCCTTCCCTTACGCTCACCCCCTACCTTGGCTTCAACGCTTTCCGTACCGCAGCCCTACTAAACCCAGCTTCTCTGGCCTACGGCGCATTGGCCGGCCTTTCGGCCCCGGTGTTCAACCGCCGTCAGCTCAAGGCCGATTATGGCCGGTCGGTGGCCGTGAACCTAGAGGCATATTATGGCTACCAAAAAGCGATTCAAACGGGCTTCCGCGAAGTATCCACCAATTTGCGCGGCTTAGAAAACTACCGGCAGGTAGCGGCCCTGCGCCAGCAGGAAGTAGAAACCCTGACTAAAGCCATTGCTACCGCCACCGACCTCCAAGTAGCGGGCTACGCTACCTACTTGGAGGTTATCACCGCCCAGCGTAGTGCCCTGGAGGCCGAATTGAGCTTAGCCGAAGTGCGCCGCACTCAGTTTCTGCAAGCCATTGACCTCTACCGTGCTTTGGGCGGCGGCTGGGCCGCTACTGCAGTACCAGCCGGCCGATAAAACACTCCCTACTTCAAAACCCGGCCCAGCGTGCCGCATGTATTGCAGTAGGCTGAGCTGGGTTTTGAGCTTTCCGCCGCCCCAGCTCAGCCTACCCTACCGCGTCCAAAGCTTCCAAGTGACATCTTTGCACCATGATGTCCTTCAACCTGCCCGACCTACCCATTCGTGACGCGCTGCCAGAACTACTCCAGACACTAGCAGCTTCTAATGTGGCCGTGCTCCAAGCTCCGCCCGGGGCGGGTAAGACCACCCTAGTGCCGCTCGCTTTGCTGGAGGCCGCCTGGCGCGAAGATGGGCGCATTCTAGTGCTAGAACCCCGCCGACTAGCGGCCCGGGCCGCAGCTACGCGCATGGCCCAGTTGCTGGGCGAGCCAGTGGGGCAGACGGTAGGCTACCGCATGCGCCTGGAAAGCAAGGTGTCGGACAAAACGCGGATTGAGGTAGTAACAGAGGTGATCCTGACCCGGCAACTCCAGGACGACCCGGCTCTGGAAGGGGTAGCGGCCGTGCTGTTCGATGAATTTCATGAGCGAAGCTTGCAGGCTGATCTGGGCCTGGCCCTGGCCCTGGATGCTCAGAGCGTGCTCCGGCCCGACTTACGCATTCTGGTGATGTCGGCCACGCTGGATGCTGATCGCCTGGGGGCGTGGCTGGGGGCGCCCGTAGTGCGCAGCCTAGGGCACATGTTTCCAGTAGAAACCCATTATCTCACGCCACAGCGGGCCGCTACTGTGTCGCGCCGCCCGCACGAGAAGCTACAGGACCTTACGCCCCTCATCATCCGCGAAGCGCTGGCCCAGCATTCGACCGGCGACGTATTGGTATTTCTGCCTGGCCTGGCTGACCAGCGTCGTGTGGCCGAGCGCTTAGCGTCGTTGCCAGATCATATCGACATCCATACCCTCCACGGAGAGCTACCCGCCGAGCAACAAGACGCGGCCCTACGCCCCGCCCCCCAAGGCCGACGCAAAGTGGTGCTAGCAACCAGCATAGCCGAAACCAGCCTGACCATTGAGGGCGTTACAATTGTAGTAGATGGCGGGTACGCCCGCGTGCCCCGCTTTGAGCCCCGCACTGGCCTAACAACTCTGGGCACGGAGCCTGTCAGCCAAGCCGCCGCCGACCAGCGCCGGGGCCGCGCGGGCCGCCTAGGGCCCGGCACCTGCTACCGCCTCTGGACGGAAGCCGAGTACCGAGAGCTGCCTCATCACCTAGCCCCCGAAGTTCTAACCGCCGACCTCAGCCCTCTTGCCCTGGAACTAGCCCTGTGGGGTGCGCAAGACGCTACTGCTCTGCGCTGGCTAGATGCTCCACCAGCACCCGCCCTGGCCCAGGCCCGCGACTTATTAGTGCGCTTGCAGGCATTGGCTAGTACGGGCCATCCTACGGCCCACGGCCGCGCGTTGGCGGGCCTGGGTTTGGCACCGCGCTTGGCGCACCTAGTAGCCCGTGGCCAAGCGTTAGGACACGGCGCTACGGCCTGTGCGTTGGCAGCGCTACTTACGGAGCGTGATATTCTACGGCCGGCAGATGGGTCGTTTGGCCCACCCGATTTGCGTTTGCGTCTTGAAGCCTTGGCCACGGGACGAGCCCCCTTGCCTGGCTTGCTGCCAGACGGAGCAGCCCTGCGCCGGGTGCGGGAAGCGGCGGCCGTGCTGCGGCGCCGCACCGGGGCCCAGGGAGAAATTGAGCCGGATGTGGCGGGGCTGCTGGCGGCCCTCGCCTACCCCGACCGCCTGGCCCAACGCGAAACGTCCGAACGGGTGCGCTTAGTAAGTGGACAGCGGGCCATGCTCCCCGCGGAGTTTTTTGGGCAGCAGGATGTATTTTTTGCCGTAGCGGCTCTCGATGGGGTGGCCTCCCAGCCCCGAGCAGGTTTGGCAGCCCCCTTGAGCCGGGCCGAGTTGGAGGAGTACTTTGCTGATCAAGTAGAAACCCGCGATGAAGTACGCTGGGACGAAGCAACTGGCCGAGTAGTAGCCCGTCGTTTGCGCCGGTTGGGGGCTCTGGTCCTGTCAGAAACCACCATACCCAACCCCAGCCCCGAAGCTATTACGGCGGCGCTGCTCGGAGCCTTGCGAGCGGGCGGCATCAGCCGCCTACCCTGGAGCGAGGCCGCTACGCACGTGCGGGAGCGGTTGGCCTTTCTACATCATACGTTTCCAGAAAGCTGGCCCAATGTATCGGATGAGCACCTGGGTGCGGAGCTTGACGACTGGCTGGGACCCTACGTGACGGATGTAAAATCTTTGGCGGCGTTGAGCCGCGTAGACTTGGGGGAGGCGCTGCTCAATTGGCTACCCGGGGGCTGGTCCCAACGCCAAGAACTAGACCGCCTGGCCCCGTCTCACCTAGAAGTACCCACCAGCTCCCGTATCCGCCTCGACTATGTCGA
Source organism: Hymenobacter mucosus (assembly GCF_900188255.1). Taxonomy (GTDB): domain Bacteria; phylum Bacteroidota; class Bacteroidia; order Cytophagales; family Hymenobacteraceae; genus Hymenobacter; species Hymenobacter mucosus. Next base: position 516,908 of record NZ_FZNS01000002.1, read on the forward strand.
CCCCGCCGCCCCAGTTCTGGCCGTACGGCTGCAAGAAGTATTTGGCTTGCTAGATACGCCTACTGTAGGCGGGGGGCGGGTGCCCCTCACGCTGCACCTGTTGTCGCCGGGCTACCGCCCGGCTCAGGTAACGCGCGACCTGCGCAGCTTCTGGACCAGCAGCTACTTTGAGGTGCGCAAGGAACTCCGGGGGCGCTACCCCAAGCACTACTGGCCCGAAAATCCCTTGGACGCGCAGGCTATTCGGGGTACTAAAAAGCAGAATGGAATGTAGCTTTTGGCGCCTTATACTTAAGCCGCAGCCACGGTTACTAACGCCTGGTTTATCAACTATTTATTGCTTCCGCCAAGCCAGCGTAGGGAATAGATTACTCAGCACCTGGCCGCGGTATGTTCTACCTGATTTTATTGTTGAGGTAAGCTTCCACTATATTCCCTAACATTTTTCAAAAAATCCGGTATTACTACCACCCCCTACGCCTTCCAGCCCACGCGTACGTTAGCCCCGCCTAAGCAACCAAGGCCTTTGCTCCGCCCGACTTTCTGCCTGCATGATTGATCTGCTCGATGTAAACCTACAGCAAGTACCAGACGCCTATTTAGCGGGTACCTGGCGTGTAGCGGAGCGAATATTGAACCGAGCCAGTGCAACTACTCCCCTGGCCCAGGCCACTACCCTGCAATTACAGGAAGGTCATCTGCAAGTGGATACCGCAAGCCGCGCTATCCGCGGGCAATGGTCGGTGCAGCGCGATGCCCTGTTGAGCCGCCCCTACCTGCATTTGCAGCTACCCGACGAAGAAACGACTGCGCTGGTTACTCGTCTGCGACGGGCACCAGATGGTCACCTCCGCGCCCTCACTCTGTATTTCCAATCTGGTATGGAGTTGCAACTATTGCAGCCCTAGCCCCCTCTGCCCTCACCTATGGCTTTCTCCGAGGAATCTATCCATTACGAACGACTGCAAACCGCCGTGGATGCGGCCGGCGTGGGTACCTGGGACCTGAATCCGGTATCCGGCGAACTAGTGTGGTCGGCCCGCTGCAAAGAGCTGTTCGGCCTACCAGTTACCGATACCATTACCTATGAAGATTTCCTGCGGGGCCTCCACCCCGACGACCGTGCGCCCATCGACGCGGCCGTGCAGCGGGCCTTAGCACCCAACGGGTCGGGATTGTTCGATACAGAATACCGAATTATTGGCCTCCAGGAGAACCTTCCGCTACGGTGGGCACGGGCTACGGGACGGGCCTTCTTCAATGCTGAACACACCCAAGCCGTGCGGTTTATTGGTACCATCACCGACGTTACCAGCAAGCGCCAGCAGCAGGAAGTCCTGCGCCAGAGCGAGGAGCGCTATGCCCTAGCTTCCCTGGCTACCAACGACGCCATCTGGGACTGGAACCTAGTAGACAACACCATTAAGTGGAACCCGGCCGTACAACGCGTGCTGGGCTACGGTGCCGATGCTTCTAACACGGCTGCGCATTGGTGGTACGACCATATTCATGCGGAAGACCGAGACCGAGTAGTTGATGGCATTCACGCCGTAATTGACGGCGGCCAAACGGACTGGCACGATGATTACCGCTTCTTGAAAGCTGACGGCTCCTACGCCCAAATCATGGACAGGGGGCACGTAGCGCGCAACGATGAGGGCCAAGCTATGCGCATGATCGGGGCCATGCAGGACGTTACCCAGCAGCACGAAGCCAAAGCAGCGCTGCGCCGCCGTGAAGCCGACTTTATAGCCATGGCCGACAATGTAGCCCAACTCTCCTGGATGGCAGAGGCCGACGGCTACATCACGTGGTACAACCAACGCTGGTACGATTTCACGGGTACTACGCTCGAAGAAATGAAAGGCTGGGGCTGGGAAAAAGTACATCACCCCGACCATATCAACCAAGTGGCGGCTTTTGTGCAGAAAGCTTGGCCGGCCGGTGAACCGTGGGAACTGACTTTTCCCCTGCGCAGCAAAGAGGGCTTGTACCGCTGGTTCTTAACCCGTGCCGTGCCCATACGCAACGACCAGGGCGAGGTAGAACGCTGGTTTGGCACCAATACCGATGTAACGGACATGCGGGAGCTACAAAACCAACTAGAGCGCTCTTACCAAGATCTAGAAGTGAAGGTAACGTTCCGTACTCTTCAGTTAGAGCGCGAAGTGCAAGAGCTACGCGCCCAATTGGCTGCCACTACGGCCGGCCCAAAGCCCGCATAGCACACTGTTACTGGAAAGACTCATAAAGAAAGCCCCACGGTGCAGCACCGCGGGGCTTTCTTTATGAGTGCAAGCGTACTTACTCGCCAGCTGGGAAGTCGGCAGAGTCGCCGAGGTCAGCCACTTGCTCTAGCTCCTGCACCAGCTTCGTGAATTTTTCCCGCGCCCCTTTCACGGCTGCTTTGCCAAGCGGTAAGTGCAGGGGCGGGTTTTCCTGACGCACCAAGTCGTACATGATTTGAGCAGCACGCTGGGGGTCGCCAGGCTGCTTACCACTATAGCTCTGAATACCCTTAAGGTTTTCGCCTACGGTAGAGCGGTAGTCCTCAATGGCGGTATCCACGAAGGAAGCAGAGCGACCTGCCCAGTCGGTACGGAAACCGCTCGGCTCAATGTTGGTTACCTTAATACCCAGGGGAGCAACCTGCTGAGCTAAGCTCTCACCAAGGGCTTCGAGCGCAAATTTGCTGGCGTTATACACGCCCACGCCAGGGAAGGTCTTTAGGCCACCAATGCTAGTGATGTTGAGCACGTGGCCGCTTTTCCGCTCGCGAAGGTGGGGTAGCACGGCCCGCAATACCCGCAGCGGACCGAACACGTTCACATCGAACTGACGCTGCACTTCGGCCTCATCAATCTCCTCGATGCTACCCAAGGAACCGTAGCCGGCGTTATTTACCACAACATCAAGTTGGCCGAAGTGCTGAATAGTCTCCTGCACGGCCTGCCGTACTTGCTGTTCGCTCACAACATCGCACACGAAGCCGCGGCCTTTATCGCCAGCCTTCTGAGTGAACTCATCGGCTTGCTCCTGTTTGCGGAAGGTAGCCGCCACACTGTCGCCTTTATTTAGGCAGTACTCGGCCAGTTCTTTGCCGAATCCGGTGCTTACACCGGTTATGAACCACGTTTTGGTAGTTGCCATACTATGTTGAGGGGAATGATACTGATGCTACCGCCTCGGATGAAGCGGCTGGCAGGTTTAACCCCAAAAGTGCCCCTTGGGTTTTTAGGCACTCGGTTTCCGCCCTCAACCCCATTATGGGCCAATTGTATGGCACCGCATCGAGTGAACTGTGACTAGGCTTCGGCAAGCATGAACGACAACACCTTCAACTAAGACCACGCCCAATGCCGCTTTGAAAGGCAGCTACATGAATTAATAGGCAAAGTATAGTGGCATTTCCGCCTCCTTTACTGATAGCACCTTAGTAGGGCGCCCAGTCTTCGAGAAGAGCAATACCTGACCGCGACCCTGCATTACAGTTTAGATTTGCGCTGTCCAACACCCAGAATGCTGGTTCCCACGGTACCGGCCCAGTAATAGCCCGCTCTCCTACTACATGCTTCCCTCTCCGTTAGAAAGGCCTTAGCTACTGCGTCGGGTCTCTTTTTATGACGTTGATTTTACGGCCCGGGAAAAGAAATTAACAGAACGACAACCGGAAATGAACAGGTAAAAACCGGAAACCCAATTATTCGCCGTAATTTTACCCGGCAATAAGCGGAACCTAACCTTCTTGTTGCCATGGCCGACTACGCTGCCAAAATTGCCTTCGAGGCTCTTACCTATGACGACGTCCTGCTACTTCCCGGTTACTCGGAAGTACTGCCCCGCGACGCCGACCCCAGTTCTCAGCTTACCCGCAACATTCGGCTTAAACTTCCCTTTGTATCGGCGGCTATGGATACCGTAACCGAAGCCGACATGGCCATTGCCATGGCCCAGGAGGGCGGTATTGGTATCATTCACAAGAACATGAGCATCCGGGCCCAGGCCGAGCTGGTGCGCCGCGTGAAGCGTTCCGAAAGCGGAATGATTCTCGACCCCTTTACCCTGGAGGAAACAGCTACTCTGGCCGATGCCAAGAAGCTGATGCGCAACAACAACATCGGTGGTATTCCGATTGTAGACGAGCAGCGCCGTCTCAAGGGCATTCTCACCAACCGCGACTTGCGCTTTGAGAAAGACATGACCCGTTCGGTTTCGGACGTGATGACTCCTTCGCCCCTGGTAACGGCCAAGGCGGGCACCGAACTCACGGCGGCTGAAGACATCCTACAGGATTCTAAAGTAGAAAAGCTCCCCGTGATAGACGCGGAAGGCCGCTTAGTAGGACTAATTACATACAAAGACATCCGGAAGCGCCGCCGCACCCCTAACGCCTGCAAAGACGAGTTTGGCCGCCTGCGCGTGGGGGCTGCCGTAGGTGTTACTCCCGACCTGCTGGCGCGCATTGCTGCCCTGGTAGATGCTGGCGTTGACGTAGTAAGCGTAGATACAGCCCACGGCCACAGCAAAGGCGTACTGGACGCCGTACGCAGCATTAAGCAGCAGTATCCTACCCTGGAGGTTATTGCCGGCAACGTAGCTACTGCCGAAGGAGCCCGGGCCCTGGCTGATGCAGGTGCCGATGCCGTGAAGGTAGGCGTGGGCCCCGGCTCTATTTGCACTACGCGCATTATTGCTGGCATTGGGGTACCTCAGCTTTCGGCCGTGATGGAAGCAGCCCGTGGCCTAGAAGGCACTGGGGTTCCACTCATTGCCGACGGTGGCATCAAGTTTTCTGGCGACGTGGTAAAAGCTTTGGCTGGTGGCGCTAGTACCATCATGATTGGCTCCTTGCTGGCTGGCACGGAAGAAGCGCCCGGCGAGGTAACGCTTTTTGAAGGCCGTAAGTACAAAAGCTACCGCGGTATGGGCTCGGTAGAAGCCATGGAAGAAGGCTCGAAAGACCGGTATTTCCAGGACGCCGAGGATGACGTGAAGAAACTGGTACCTGAGGGTATTGTAGGTCGCGTTCCATACAAGGGTCTGGCTAGCGAAGTGCTCTATCAGCTGGCCGGTGGCCTGCGGGCGGGCATGGGCTACTGCGGAGCTGGTAGCATTGAAACGTTGCAGACGGCGCGCTTCGTACGCATCACGGGGGCTGGACTACGAGAGTCGCACCCCCACGACGTACAAATTACCCGTGAGGCGCCCAACTACAGCAGCAAGTAGGCTGAGCTGGTAGTGTTTCCTAGAATGCCGACAGCCTCTGCGCTGTCGGCATTTTTGTATTATCGCCCTATATATCGGTTAGCTGGCTCATGACATCAGTCAACTGACAACGGTAGTTAGGTACACATGGCTTATCTTGCCCATCCATTTCGCCAAACGCCATGCTTGCACGGCGGAATGGCTGACCTTAACCTGGTTTCATGCCCTTTGACCGGAAGCTATCTTCCTTTATGTTGCCGCTTGCCCTTCTAAGCTGGGTTGGCTTGCTGGTTTGCTCCTTGCTGTATGCGCATCCGCAACAGATTGGCAATACTAGCTTCCCAGGTTGGCCCATGCTCGTAGCTCAAGCAGTTTTTGCTGCTGCGGTGTTTTTACACGAGCGTGCCCAGCCTGACCGCCTACGGGGCTTAGACTTTGTAGGCCTTCTGCGCCGACTACTACTAGGCCCTGGTTTACTGGCTACTGTTTGCGTGGGCTTGCACCTACTAGAAGACCTGTTTCGCCAGCAGACACCGGGAATTTCGTCGGTAGTGTCTACCGTCGCTTACACCATAAACGTTGGCCTGTTCATTTTATTCTTAGCTCGTACCAATTACAGCTGGCGTTCTTTAGTCCTATTCCGGTCGTCTGCCCGCTTGCGGCGGCAATGGGGCTGGTTTGAGGCCTTACTCGGCATTACGCTATTGGTGCGCTTGGTGTCCTGGTCACCACCCCAAGCAGTCCTGATTGGGGTGCTCGTTTTCCTAGGCGGATTTGGGGCTTATTTGAGCAGCAACCAAAAGTGGGTAGCCTACCTCAACCGGCGCCAAAAGCTGGAAACGGTGCTACTACAGCTAGGTATTATTGTGGCCATGGGCGTCTTCGTTGGCTACTTCCTGCGCACAGCCCATACCGTTCGGCTTATTACCCCGGCACCTCAGCAGGCTTTCCTGCTGCTGAATGCCTTTTTCGCTGCCTTCTATGCCTTTATGGGCTTGATGGTAACGTTTTTCAACTTGCCTACGGCCGGAGTATTCGAGCAAAAGCGCGAGGAGATTCTTAGCCTGCAGCGCCTCACCCAGCTCATTCAGAAAAGCCAAACAGCGGAGGAAGTATACCGCATGCTCTTCGACTCGGCCATCCAAACCGTGGAGGCGGATGCGGCTTGGCTGGAAGCAGACAACTCTTCTACCGACTACCGCGGCCAGCACTATCGCATTGCGCCCGAGCAAGCCACTGCCGTTTGTCAGCTCCTGGCAGAATACAACCTGGGCCAGATTGAGTACCTCAACAACGACCTGCCTAATAGCACTGGTTTCCGCTCGTTGAACTTGCCCTACGGCTCCCTTATTGTAATGCCGCTGCGCTCCAGCAAGCGCCAATATGGAGCGCTTTACATGCTGAAAGAGCAGCGCCAAGGCTTCGACCGTGAAAACCTAAGTATTCTGCAAACCTTCACTAGTCAGACGGTGCTGAGCATTGAGAACCTGCAACTCATGCAGGCCTCTATTCAGAATCAGTTGGTGCAGGAAGAGCTTAAGATTGCCTCGTCGGTGCAGGACAGCCTGATTCCGAAAGACCTGCCCATCGACAACTGGTTTGAAATCAGTTCCCATGCTCTGGCTGCCAAAGAAGTAGGGGGCGACTTCTACGACTTCTTGCATTTGCCCGGCCGGCGCCTGGCGGTGCTCATCGGCGACGTATCGGGCAAGGGTATTACCGCTGCTTTCCACGTGGCGCAGATGAAGGGCATCTTTCATGCCCTCATGCAGGAAAATCCCCTAGCGCGCAATGAGCGGGAGAAGTTCCCCGTACCCAGTAAGTTCATGGCCCAGGCCAACAATGCCCTGGCGCGCTGCCTAGAGAAGGCCGCCTTCATCACGGCTTCTCTATACATCATTGATTATGAGCACGGCGGCTTTGTATTTGCCCGCGCCGGCCACTGCCATACGCTGTACTACCACTCCATTAAAGAGGAAGTATCGTACTTCCACACTGCTGGGCTAGGCCTGGGTATCATTCGCAACGATACCTACGAGAAGCACATCAAAAATCAGTTTTACGACTATAACCCTGGCGACGTCATGGTCATCTACACCGATGGCATTGTGGAAGCCCGGGGTGAGGGTGGTGAAGAGTACGGGGAAGACCGCTTGCTGCAAATGCTGGAGCGCACGTACTACCTAGACGCTACAGCCATTAAAGAGCGTATTCTGAGCGACTTAGAGGAGTTCAGCCGCGGTCAGCCCATTCACGACGACCAAACCCTACTCGTCATTAAGTTCAAGGACTCCGAACCCGAAGCCCGCCTTTAACGTAGCACGCAGTTATGAAAATAACGCAACATTCCTCTGAAAATACGCTTACCCTCAGCCTAGATGGCGAGCTAGATGCTAGCTCGTCAGTGCTGCTAGATAGCGAGTTAAATGCCCCTGAGATTCTCAACTATACCAAGGTTCTCATCGACTGCCAACGCCTCAACTATATTTCCTCGGCGGGCCTAGGAGTTTTTATTTCTCATTTGCAGCGTTTTCAGGACGCCAACGTGAAGCTGGTGTTTTTCAACATGCAAGAGAAAGTCCACAATGTGTTTGAAATACTGGGTCTAGATTCGCTGCTGACGATTGTACCGTCGCAGGCAGAAGCTGCTGCTGTTTAATGAGCCATAGGGTATCAGAATAGAATGAAAAACGCAATCCGAATCAGCTGCACTCGCCGCAACCTTAAGGTGGTGCGTGATTTCGTGAGCGGCTTTTTGGGAAGCTACCAGTTATCGGAGTTGCATACTAACCAGATTGTGTTGGCAGTGGATGAAGTGGTGGCCAACCTCATCATTCACGGCAATCAGGAAGACGAATCTCAGTTTTTGGATGTGCGCGTGAGCATGCGCAACCAGGAGTTTGGTATCGAAATCGAGGATGAAAGCCCCACTTCCTATTCCCCTTCCTCATACAAGGAGCCCGATTTGCAGGAGTTCGTCCGCATTGGGAAGAAGGGCGGTGTAGGAATGATGCTTGTCAACCGAATTATGGACCGGGTGGAGTTCACCACGGTGGGCGCCCACAATGTGTGCCGCCTGTATAAGAAACTAGGTTGAGCTTTCGTTCGTTACGTACCACCAAAAGCGCCCAGCGACCGGGCGCTTTTTTTATGTTACTTACTTCGTAAGCGGCCGGCCGGCTGGCCGAAAAAAATCCGTAAAATTGCGTTTGTCAGCCGTTCATGTCCGGGGCTCATCCTGGCCGGTTTACGCGCTTCGCAGATTCCTTTTTTCCTCTATGCACCACCGCTTTTTGCTTGCTGGTACTGCCGCAGCTGCTCTTTTGGCCGCTGGCTGCCAAACTACCAAACCTACTACTGCAGCTAAGCAGCCTGTTGTCGAAACCTTGGGCACCACGGCAGTACCCGCTTCGGAGTTTGCCTACGTGTACCGCAAAAACAACAGCTCGGCACCTGAGTACGGCACCAAGGCCAGCGTAACAGAGTATCTGGACTTGTATACCAACTTCAAGCTGAAGGTGCTGGAAGCCGAGCAACGCGGCCTCGATACTACGCAGGCCTTTAAGCGGGAGCTAGATGGTTACAAGCAGCAACTTGCTCAGCCCTACCTCACGGAGAAAAGCGTAACCGATAAGCTGGTACGCGAGGCCTATGACCGGATGAGCAAGGAAATTAATGCCTCGCACATCCTCATTCGGGTGCAGCCCGATGCCGACCCCAAAGATACCCTAGCGGCCTACCAGAAGGTCACTGCGCTGCGCCAGCGCGTAACGGGAGGCGAGGACTTCGGGAAGGTAGCTCGGGAAACGTCAGAAGACCCCTCTGCCCGCGAAAACGGCGGTAAGCTGGGTTATTTCACGGCCATGCAAATGGTGTATCCCTTCGAGTCGGTAGCGTATAGTACGCCGGCCGGGCAGGTTTCGCAGCCGGTGCGTACGCGCTTTGGCTACCACATCATTAAGGTGAACGATGTGCGACCCGCCCAGGGGGAAATCAAGGTAGCTCACTTAATGATTCGGGCTACGCCAGGTATGCCCAAGGCCGATTCGGTAACGGTAAAAAAGAAGGTGGATGAACTCTATAGCCGCCTTACCCAGCGCAAGGAGAACTGGGAAAAGCTTGTTGCGCAGTTTTCGGAAGACGCGGGCTCGGCGGCTAACGGTGGAGAGCTTCCTCCTTTTGGCACTGGGCGTATGATTCCGAGCTTCGAAGAAGCAGCATTCAAACTACAGAAGCCCGGCGACCTGTCGGCACCGGTGCAGACGCCCTATGGCTGGCACATCATCCGGCTTATTGAGAAGCAGCCCATCCCCACATTTGAAGCCATGGAGCCGACGCTGAAGAGCAAGGTGTCCAAGGATTCGCGCTCGGAGCTCAACCGCACGGCTTTCCTGAAGCGGGTGCGCACTGAAAACAACTTTTCCGAAAATCAGGTGGCCAAAGACTACGTGCTTAGCAGGGCCGACACCGCCCTGGTAAATGGCCGCTTTAAGTACACGGCTCCCGCCACCCCAGCAAAAGGCAAAAAGGCTACTGGCGACGCTCAAACACTATTTACTATTCAGGGCAAGCCCTACCCCGTTTCCGACTTCCTAACCTACGTCCAGAGCAATCAGAAGCCCCGTGCCGGCTCTGATGCCCGCTTCACCATGCAGCAGCTCTACGACCAGTACGTAGATCAGAGCCTAACTGAGTTTGAGAAAGCCAATTTGGAAACCAAGTATGAGGACTACCGCATGCTGGTGAAAGAGTACCGCGACGGTATTCTGCTGTTCCAACTCATGGATGAGAAGGTATGGAGCAAGGCCATTGAAGACACAGTAGGTTTGCAGAAGTTCTTTGCCGCCAACCAGGCCAAGTATCAGTGGGAGCCGCGCGTGCAAGCTACCGTGATTAGCGCGGCCACTCCGGCGTTGCGCACACAGGTGCAGCAGCTAGTAGCTAATCCTGCCGCTTCGCTGCCTACCACCCAAGGCATTCCAGCCAGCGTCAGCTTCCGGCCACGCACCGTTACACTAAACCCAGCTAGCACGGCTTCGCTAGAAGCATTGGCGGGCCAACTAGTAACAGACACCACGCTTCAGGTTACGATTAGTGGTCAGGTGAAAAATGCAGCGGCGGCTACCTTAGCTCGTCAGCGGGCCAGCCAGATTCAGTCTTACTTCGTTCAGCAGGGCATCCGGGCTAGCCGCGTACCAGTAAATGTAACAATAGGCGGTGCGCAGTCGCGGGCGGCGGGTTCGGCAGATGCCATTTATTTCCGGGGCTACACCCGCAACCCTGCCGCTATTGAGCAGCGCTTTAATGCACAAAACCCATTGGCCGTGCAAGTGCAGCAGCGTAGCTTCCAGAAGGGTGATAACAAGGTAATAGACGAGTTCTTGAGCAGTGCTCCAGGCACGTATACTACCCAGAAGGACGGCCGCTACTACACTGTGATTGTTGAGAAACAGCTGCCAGCGGGCCCAAAGAGCTTAGCTGAAGCGCGCGGACAAGCTACCTCCGATTACCAGAATTACCTGGAAAAGGAATGGATTGCCCAACTGCGCGAAAAGTATCCTGTGAGCATCAACCAGCCAGAGGTAGAAAAACTAGTAACGAAGTAGCATCTATAAGCGAGTACTGCTGCAGCAGAAGCAAGACCAAGAAAGTTGGTACCACGTAGCGCTTTCCGTTCTGATAGCTTCTTACTGCTCAGTACTCGTTTCTTTTTTCGGCCGTGCAACGGTGCCCCCACTTCTGGGCTCTACTTCCTGAATTTGGGCTTTTGCTACCTGCACTGGTGGTTTTTGCCGGAGAAAGGATTTATGATGAAATTTACGGGCAGCTTTTGGCGTTTTGCCTGCTGTCTAGCTGGTAGAGGGTAGTAGCTTCTGCGGGCATTACTGGTAAAGATTCCAATGACTCAGTTTTTCCAATCATCGGCCCGCGGGGTGCTGTTGAGTGCGGCCCTGCTGGCTGCTTCGGTTACGTCCAGCTACGCGCAGCTCGGCATAGGTCGCCCCGTTGGCCGCCAAATCGTCGATGGCATTGTCGCCAAAGTTGATAACCAGATCGTGTTGCGCTCCGATCTGGAAAACCTATACGCTCAGGAGCAGGCTCGAGCCGAAGGCAAGCCCCTGCCCCCCGACTTGCGCTGCCGTATCTTACAGAGCCTAGCTCTCAACAAGTTGCTACTAGCAAAGGCTGAGACTGACTCAGTAGTTGTAGAAGACAGTCAAGTAAAAAATGAGCTGGACCGCCGCATGGCGTACTTCGTACAGCAGATTGGGTCGGAGAAGAAGCTAGAAGAGTACTACAACAAACCCATCAAGCAGCTTAAGGACGAATTGCGCATTCAGGTGAAGGATCAGTTGGTGCAGCAAAAGATGCAGGATGAAATTGCGGGTAAGGTGTCGGTGACTCCGCGTGAGGTGCGCCAGTTCTACAACCGCATTCCCAAAGACAGTCTTCCTTACTACTCCACGGAGGTAGAAGTGGGTCAAATCATTAAAATTGCTAAGACCAACTCCAAAGCGAAGCAGGCTACTCAAGCCAAGCTTAACGACCTGCGGGCACGCATTCTGGCGGGCGAGGATTTCGCCACGCTGGCAAAGCAATTCTCGCAAGACCCTGGCTCGGCGGTAGAAGGGGGCTACTTAGGCTTCTTCAAGCGCCGCGAGCTGGTGCCCGAGTACGAAGCCGCCGCCTTGCGGTTGGAGCCGGGACAGCTCTCACCCGTGGTAGAGTCGCAGTTTGGCTTCCACTTGATTCAGCTGATTGAGCGCAAAGGCGACAGTTTCAGCACCCGGCACATTCTGCTCAAGCCCGAAACCGGCACTGCCGATGCTACCGAAGCTGCCCAGGAGTTAGCTAAATTGCGTCGCCGCATTATGGCCGATAGCGTAACGTTTGCGAAAGCAGCTAAAGATAACTCCGACGATAAAACGTCTGGAGGCAATGGTGGCCTGATTGCCAACCGAACCGACGGCAGCTCTTACTTACCACTCGACAAGCTGGACCCGGCCATTTTCTTCACCATTGACACAATGAAGGTAGGCAGCATCACCCCACCCCTGCCCTACCGCACCGACGATGGCAAGGATGCCGTTCGTATCCTGTGGCTGAAGTCGAACAATCCGCCCCACCAAGCCAACATTACGGACGACTACCAGAAACTGGCCGCTGCCGCACTAGAGGAGAAGAAAAACAAAGCCCTCGACGAGTGGTTTCTCAAGAACCGTGGCACGGTGTACCTGGAAGTAGATCCGGAGTATACGGGCTGCAACCTTCTGAATTCTTCTTTATAAAGTGAATTGAGCATAAGACCCACGCAGTGAGCTTCGTGCAGCGAAACCTCATTGCGTGGGTCTTATGCTTACTCTACATTTCGATAGAATATGTCCTTCTCTTCCGATAAAGAAGCCGCCGACGCGCTGGCCCAATCATACCGCACATTAAGCAAGGAAATCGGCAAGGTCATTATCGGGCAGGAAGAGGTAGTACAGTTAGTACTAACGGCCGTCTTCTCGCAGGGTCACTGCCTGCTGGTGGGCGTGCCCGGCTTAGCTAAAACCTTGCTGATCCAAACTATTGCCGATTCGCTGGACTTGTCGTTCAACCGGGTACAGTTCACTCCTGACCTGATGCCCTCCGACATTGTGGGCTCGGAAACGCTAAACCAGCAGCGCGACTTTCACTTTGTACCGGGTCCGATTTTCGCCAACATTGTGCTGGCTGATGAAATCAACCGCACGCCGCCTAAAACGCAGGCGGCCCTTCTGGAAAGCATGCAGGAGTACGCCGTGACGGTAGCTGGCAAGCGGTACCCTTTAGAGCGGCCTTTCTTCGTGCTGGCCACTCAGAACCCTATTGAGCAGGAAGGTACATATCCTTTGCCTGAGGCCCAGCTAGACCGCTTCATGTTTAACATTGAGCTAGGCTACCCCAGCTACGAGGCAGAACTGCAAATTGTGAAGAACACTACTTCCGATAAGAAGCCTAGTGTCTCTAAAATTCTGCACGCCAGCGAGATTCAAGCCTACCAGCAATTGGTGCGCCGCGTGCCCGTAGCCGACAACGTAGTAGAGTATGCGGTTGGACTGGTGCACAAGACCCGTCCTAACACAGATAGGGCGGCCGTGCGGGCTTCTCAGCTACTGGAATGGGGTGCTGGTCCCCGGGCTTCTCAGCATCTTATTGTGGGAGCTAAGTGTCACGCCTTGCTGCACGGCAAATATTCCCCCGATATTGAGGATGTGCGCGCCGTGGCATTACCTATTTTGCGTCACCGTTTGGTGCGTAACTTCAAGGCCGAAGCCGAAGGCATCAGCGTAGAGCAGATTATAAAGGAACTCCTGTAGAAGCGGCACCTTCGTACCCTTCACGTCTTACTTTCTCCCTCCTAGCTACATGGAAGCAGCCGGTTATTACCAGCAATTTGAGCGCAACATTGCCATTATTCTGGATGCTCTGCAAGTGGGCCTTGATGTGCGTACCACTGCCCTTGGCGTCTCGCTGCCGATTGAGATATACGTGCTGTGCGAAGTCTTAAACCAAGCGGGTGCCCAGTATCGGCTGACAACGGAAGGCCTGGCACGGGTGGAAGAGTTTTATGCTCAGTTCACGCAGCACACCGCAGAAACGGAAGCCCAGATGCGCCAGATTTTGGAGGATAAGAAGGCTATGATGCGTACGCCCGAAGGCCGTGTGCTGACTAAGGAGATGCTCATTCGCCGGCTAGAATTCTTTAATGAGGCTGCCCGTCTTTTCAACGTAATGCGCACGCAGCAGTCCTTGGGTAGCCCTCCACAGCATCGCTCAGGCATTGGAGCAGCACTGCAGAAATAGCCGGCTCTACTACGCCAGTTGATTTGGCCGTAGCACCGTCTGTTTGAACGCAAAAGAGGCCTGCTACTGTGTAGCAGGCCTCTTTTTTATTTGTATCTATACCTGTCCTAAACAGCCTTGTTCGGACTGTTCAGGTGTTTAGCTCATAGAAGCGGTAGCCTCTTGGCGAATTTTGGTGTTGCCGTCTTTAGAGTGCTTCAGGTTCAATCCTCCAACTGGCTCCTTTTTCAGGTTGCTAGGCACCTCATCTCCGTGCGGGCCTTTAGAGATGGTCACGCCACCGTCTACGTAATAGGTGGCACCGGTTACGTAGCTTGCTTCATCAGAGGCAAGAAAGAGGTATACGTTGGCTACTTCCTCTGGCGTACCCCGACGGCCCAATGGCACGCCTTGGGTTGTCATCTTCTCCATCTTTGCGTCCATGGGGCCCGTTTCTTTGTGGGTCCATGCCGTATCGATAGGACCGGGGCCAACAATATTGGAGCGTACCCCGAATTTAGCTTGTTCCACGGCTACACCGCGTTGGAAGGCGTGCACAAATCCCTTCGTGCCACCGTAGGGCGTGTTTTGGGGCTCGCCCATATGGCCCGCCTCTGAACCAGCCGACACGATGTTGCCGTGCGTTTTCTGCAAGTGCGGAATAGCAGCGCGCGTCATCATGAAGTTGGAGTACACGTTGTTCTTAATCATGTACTCGAATGCATCCGTGGGATACTTGTCAATGGTAGATACTGCAGGGAAAGCACCGGCATTATTAACCAGAATGTCTAGCTTCCCAAACTCTTTCACGGCTACTTCTACGCAGTCTTTGGCGGCTTCCTCGTAGGAGATGTCGCCGAGGTATCCAATGGCTCGGCCACCGCTGGCCAAGATTTCATCTACTACTTCACGAACGGGGTCACTAGCGAGGCCTACCACAATTACTGCGGCGCCTTCGCGAGCAAATTTCTTACAAATGGCTTCGCCGATGCCGGCACCGCCGCCCGTTACAATTGCTACTTTATTCTGCAGTCTAGCACTCATGGCTATAGTATTAAAGTTGAAGTAAGTTGTTGCGACGAGCCGCCATGCAAGCAAACTCTCGACGTACTGCTTGTTTTCAACGCCATTCTGGAGAGCGGGTTTTCGCGTACAAGGTCGCAGATGCCTCTGCTGCATCTCAGCTAGCTCTTTTCGAGGCATTCTCCCCAAATCATGTACGCTGCTCCATCGCTCACCCGGGTCCCGTGCCTTTCTGCTCGCTTAACACTACGGCCCTACCAGCCCACTGATGTCGAACTGTTCTTCTGCCTTCTGGATGCTAACCGCCCGCGCCTCCAACCTGCGTTTCCCGCTCGCCTAGCAGCCGTGCAAACCCGTGCTGACGCTGCCCAGGTCTTGTATCAGTTTGACCAAGATTGGGAAACCGGCCACCTGTACGTATTCGGCATTTGGCATACTACTACTGGGCGCTACCTGGGCGATATTAGCCTGCGGCCCAGCTGGAGGTCGCCTGTTACGGGTGAAATTGGGTACTACCTCTCCGCCGAGGCCGAGGGCCACGGGTACGCCCGCGAAGCCCTCGCAGCCATGGTGGAGTTTGGGTTTACTACCCTGCATGCTGCTCATCTACTTATCCGTTGCCGCGACGATAACCCACGCAGCTGCGCCGTGGCCGAGGCCGTTGGCTTCCACCCCGTCCCACCCCAGCCCCACCGCTGGGCACTGGGTGTTCGGAACGCTACACCCATCCGTTACTACGTACGCAAGCAGACCGGACAGTAAGAGCGCTGCTAGTCATCGTCGCGTCGGAGGGTCTTCAGCAAGAAGCTTTGGTTGAAATTGAGGTAGAGAGCAAAGGAAAAGTCGAAGAGCCCATTGTTTAGATCATACAACGGCTCAAAACGGGTAGTCAGGAGCAGGTTGCCGGGCAGCCGGTAATCTCGCATCACTCGCAAAATCAGCAGTTCTCGTTGCTTTTCCGTATAATTTGGGTCCACAGCTGATACCGAGATTGAGCGATACAGCCGTCCCCCCAGTGGCGATATAAAGCCGTTGCCACTCCAGTAAGCCAGTTGCAGATTGGATAGCTTGGTATCAAGACCAGCGTTCAGGTAGAGACCCGTACCGTGGCCATAGGGCAGTGCACTAGTAAAAGAGTAATCCTTGAAATAAGCGAAGTACCCGTCGAAGTGCGCTGCCTGCACGAAGCGAGACGCTACTGCCCGCCGCACTCGTAGGCCGGTAGCGCCGTTAAACAGGGTTTGCAGGGGTATGTCAATGGTGTCGAGCTGGCCGCCGCGGTGAGTGGCCGTGAACTGCACAGGTAGCTTCAGGAGCCAACCCGTAGAGTCGCCCAGCAGGTTAAACTCCGAGGAAAATCCACCCGCTACCTCTTCCTGGAAATTGCTAAATCGGTACTGCTGGCGTTGCCAGTTTACCCACACATCCAGAAAGGTGCGGGGCGTTCGTAGCTGATACTGGGTACCTTCTTCCAGCCGATTCGTAATGACGCGCTCGAAGTCGAACAGCGGCTCAATATAGCCGTGGTGCAGATGGCCTTCCAGATTGCCAAAGATGAGCCGGTGCGGCCCCTGCTGGTACTTTACCGTGAGTAGCGGCCGCACCTGCCGTAGCCGTGGCGCACCATAGTCTTTCCAGAGGTAGACGCCCGCTTCCAGTCGTAGATTGGCGGCAGGAAAATATACTAGCCGCGGGGCTAGTTGGGCACCGAAGTAGGTGAGACCGGGGTCAATTTTGTTGAAATACTCGTTGTCCTTATTGAATAAGAAGCCCTGCACATCTAAGCGGAGCTGCCGCTCGTAAGAGGGCCCCAAGGGCAGGGGATACGTAAATGCCCGATTATCTAACTGCCCAAACGCTACTCGCAGGGTACCCAACCAGCCTACCAACGTCAGTATCAGGGCGGTAGAAACGCGGCTATTTCCCAAAAATTTTAGCACAGAAAAAACACCCTAAAATCAACGAATTTTTTTAGCATTGTGGGCACAAAATATAGCCCGTCGACGTTACCATGAGCCGACCCGAAAAGGCCCCGGCAATGTGGCTCTGGCTTGCTTCCTACACGGTTGTAGAGGCCGGCTAAAAGGGTTACATTCACCAAACCTAAGCATTTCCAAACAACCCCTCTATATAATGGCTGCAACCACTGACAAGGCCGAGAAAACTGTCAACGCCAACGCCGAGAAAATGAAAGCGCTCCAGCTCACCCTGGACAAGCTTGACAAAAACTACGGCAAAGGCACCGTGATGAAGCTCAGCGACAACAAGGTGATGGACGTCGAAGTTATCAGCACCGGCTCGCTAGGCCTAGATATTGCCCTAGGTGTAGGCGGTTTGCCCAAGGGCCGCGTGGTAGAAATCTACGGTCCAGAATCGTCGGGTAAGACGACCCTCACCATGCACGCTATTGCTGAGGCGCAGAAGAAAGGTGGCATTGCGGCCTTCATCGACGCCGAGCACGCCTTTGACCCGCTGTATGCGAAAAAGCTAGGTATCGACACTGAGAACCTGCTGATTGCTCAGCCCGACAATGGTGAGCAAGCGCTGGAAATTGCCGATCAGCTAATTTCCTCTGGTGCCATCGACATTATCGTGATTGACTCCGTAGCAGCGCTGGTACCGAAAGGTGAACTGGAGGGCGACATGGGTGACTCCAAAGTAGGTCTGCATGCTCGCTTGATGTCTCAGGCCCTGCGTAAGCTTACGGGTACCATCAACAAAACCAACTGTCTCTGCATCTTTATTAACCAGTTGCGTGAGAAGATCGGCGTAATGTTCGGCTCGCCCGAAACCACTACTGGTGGTAACGCTCTGAAGTTCTACGCCTCGGTTCGCCTTGACATCCGTCGTATTGGTCAGATCAAAGAGGACAAAGACAACGTGACGGGTAACCGCACGAAGGTGAAGGTGGTGAAAAACAAAGTAGCTCCCCCCTTCAAGGTTATCGAGTTCGACATCATCTACAACGAGGGTATCTCGAAGGTGGGCGAAATTCTTGACCTAGGCGTTGACATGGGCATCATTGCCAAGTCGGGCTCGTGGTTCTCGTACAATGGCGACCGTCTTGGTCAGGGCCGTGAAGGCGTAAAGACCATCCTACAGGACAACCCTGAATTGGCCGACCAGATCGAAGCGCAGATCCGCGCCAAGGTGAAAGGCGACCCGGAGGAAGCACTAGCAGCTATTCCTGAGGATCGTTCGATGGATGACGATGAAACAGTTGAGCTGTAAGTCGTAATCTTATTGCGGTATGTAAAAAGCCCCGCTGGTAAACCAGCGGGGCTTTTTATGCTTATACTGGGTAAGTGACCCGGCACAAAACCAATTCAGATGGGCTTTGCGTAAGGAAATATTCGTACCCAATCCGAATCCTGTATCTTTGCTGGCACCCCATTTGAAGAGGCACCGGCTACACCCTACTCTGCCGCTACTACATGACTCGCCGCTGGCTCCTGTTCCCGTCGCTTCTGCTGCCCTTGGCGGCGCTGCTCACGGCATTCAGCCCTCTTTCAAATGCTACCCGTAGCGTTGCCAATACTAGCTTTGAGCGCGGTGAGGTTCTTCAATATAAGGTGCATTATGGCTTGATCAATGCGGCGGAAGCGGTAATTGAACTAGACCCCAACGTGCATCGCGTGAACGAACGGCCTTGCTACCGGGCCACTGTTTCGGGTACTACTATTGGCTCGTTCGACTACTTTCTGCGCATCCGTGATACGTGGCGGTCTTACATCGACACGACCAGCATCTTACCCCAGCGCTTTACGCGCAGCATCGAAGAAAAAAATTACCGCAAGCACGAAACGGTAGACTTCGACCACTTGCGCGACATGGCAACGGTTGAGAGCTACAAAAAGAACAAAAACGAGGTTAAGCACGGAACCTTCAAAATCCCCAACAACGTGCAAGACCTAGTAAGCGGCTTTTACTTCCTGCGCACTCTCAACTATGATCAGCGGCGGGTAGGCGAAGTCATAAAGGTGCAGGGCTTCTTCGATGAAGACGTCTTCAATATGGACGTTGTGTATAAAGGACGCGAAACGGTAGAAACCAAAGCCGGCGTTATTCGCGCTATCCGCCTCGTTCCTAAAATGCCTAGCAACAAGCTGTTCCGAGGAGAAAATGCCATTTCGGTTTATCTCTCCGACGACCGAAATAAAATTCCGGTGCTGATTCAGGCTGAGATGTTCGTGGGCGCCGTGAAAATAGATATGTACAAATACAAAGGCCTGCGAAACCGTCTGAATTTGGTAGCTAAGAACTAATGTCTTTGAGAAAGCGACTCCCTGTGGGGTCGCTTTTTTTATTGCCTTCTCCCCTCCCCGCTCTGTATGGATTTCACTGATTCACCCTGGACCCCGGAAAATTCCTGTTCAGCTTCGTCGGAACCCGCCGAAACCTATACAACTCCGTACGTGCGTCGTCCTGCCCCAGTGCCGGGTAACGAAAACGTAACACGCTGTGCCCGCCGGCCGGCGGTACTTTTGTCTTCGCGTATTCTTTTCTACCCCAAACCGCCTCGCCCCGTGCAACCAACTTCCTCGCCTAACGCTTACAAGATTTTAGTAGTCGATGATGATCCAGACATTGTAGAGCTACTGGAGTACAACCTGCGCAAAGAAGGGTACGAGGTAGCCTCTGCCCCCGATGGCCGCAAAGCATTGGAGGTTGCGCCACAGTTCAACCCCGACATTATCTTGCTGGATGTGATGATGCCTCACCTCGATGGTATTGCCGCCTGCCGTCAACTGCGCGAAATACCTAAGTTCAAGGAAACATACATCATCTTCTTAACGGCCCGTGCTGAAGAGTTTTCAGAAGTTGCCGCCTTTGATGCCGGTGCCGACGACTTCATTGCTAAGCCCATTAAGCCTCGCGCACTGATGAGCCGCTTGGCTGCCTATGTGCGCCGGGATAAAGACCCGCAGGTGCAGGTAGAGTCTATTGAAATCAACGGCCTCAAGATTGACCGCACCGGTTTTGCGGTGTACCAGGATGGGCGCAAAATATCCTTGCCAAAAAAGGAATTCGAACTGCTGGCATTTCTGGCCGCCTCGCCCCATAAAGTATTTGGGCGCGACGAGTTGCTCCAGAACATCTGGGGAAATGACGTATTCGTGTTAGCTCGCACTGTCGATGTGCACGTGCGAAAAGTGCGCGAGAAAGTTGGCGACCATCACATCCAGACGATAAAAGGAGTCGGCTACAAATTCAATACCGACAACTAATCGACAGGGACTAGCAAAGACGTCATGCGAGGCGTGGATAGCCTTCTGCCACAGGAGTAGTATATTCCTAGTGCTAGAAGCTGTTCCGCGTTTGGCATGGCGTCTTTTGAGTATCCTCTTGTTTCAACAGTATGCGTTTTACCATTTCATCTCGGGTCATTGCCATCATCCTGTCCTTACTGGTAGCTGGTGTGCTGACCACCCTCGCTTGGGTAGCGCCTACCTTAACCCTACAGGATGGCGTGCTGGCAGCAGGCATTACGGTAGCTGCCTGTTTTTTGCTTCTGTACCTGATGTTTGAAGCCCTAATTTTTCGGGAAATCAACAACATCTACGAAGGGCTAGAGAATATCAAGCGGAAGGAGTTCCGACGCATGTCGAGTAAGTTTCTCTTTCGACCAGAGCCCTTAAAACGCATGCGCGACGAAATCTTGGACATGGCGCAACGCCGTCAGCAGGAAATTGACGAGCTGAAACGCCTGCAGGTGCTACGCCGAGAGTTCTTGGCCGACGTTTCACACGAATTAAAAACGCCCATTTTTGCGGCTCAGGGTTTTGTTCATACCATCTTAGACGATGATGATGTGGATGAATTCACGCGCAAAAAGTTCTTGCAAAAGGCTGCCAGCAGCCTTGATGCGCTAGATGCCCTAGTGCAAGATTTAGTAACTATATCTCAGTTGGAAAAGGGCGTAGTGCGCATGCGCCGCCAAAAGTTCGACATTGCTCAACTAGTGCGCGATATTTTTGAGCAACTAGAGATGAAAGCCACTGCTCGCCACGTCGAGTTAGCCCTTGTTAGCCCAACTGCTACTCCCAACGAGCCGCTGCAAGTAGTAGCCGACCGCAACCGTATTCGGCAAGTGCTCATCAACCTCATCGACAACGCCATCAAGTACGGTCGGGAGTATGGGCACGTCACGGTTACTCTGACGGAGAGTGGCAAAGGAATTCGCATTAGCGTGCAAGATGATGGGGAGGGTATTCCCAAGCAGCATCAAAACCGCATTTTTGAACGCTTCTACCGTATTGATAAGAGCCGCAGCCGAGAGTCGCGTAATGCGGGTGGTTCAGGGCTAGGGCTAGCTATCAGCAAGCACATTGTAGAAGCGCACAAGTCTACCATCCGGGTGCGTAGTGAACTAGGCCAAGGGACCTTACTAGAGTTTAAATTGCCCAAGTCTAAAGGGCCTGTAGTGGTCCCTACTGCTCAAGAATAGGATTACTACTGCTTGTATAGCCAATTCTACTCATT
This sequence comes from Hymenobacter mucosus, assembly GCF_900188255.1. Lineage (GTDB taxonomy): Bacteria > Bacteroidota > Bacteroidia > Cytophagales > Hymenobacteraceae > Hymenobacter > Hymenobacter mucosus. The sequence goes on from NZ_FZNS01000002.1 coordinate 538,427, forward strand.
ACTTGTGGGTCGTGCTGCACACGCGTATGCTTAGCCCACATTGCCGTACCTTTGCAGCACGCATATGAAGCTACCTGATTTCAACGACCTGATTCTGTTTGAGGACGAAGACTACGTCATCATCAACAAACCTCCTTTCCTGGCCACTCTAGATGAGCGCTTCGGAGGAGCTCCGAATATCCTGCGGTTAGCCCGCGAGAAGTACGACGATATCCAAGCGTGCCACCGCCTCGATAAGGAAACCAGCGGTGCCCTTGCCCTCGCCAAAAACCCGGCTGCCTATCGTCATTTGGCTATGCAGTTTGAAAACCGCGAGGTAAAAAAAGTGTACCATGCCGTCTCTTGGGGCGTACATGAGTATGAGGGCTTGCAGGTAGATCGTAACATTGAGACGACCACCAAGGGCAAGGCTCGGTTGGCCTATAAGGGTAAGCCTGCCATAACCATGGTGCGCACCCTGGAAGCTTTTGCCAAGCACACGCTGCTGGAATGCCAGCCCGTAACAGGGCGCATGCACCAGATTCGCCTGCACCTTATGTACCTCCAAGCGCCTATTGTAGGAGATACTATGTATGGGGGCGACAACTTCTACCTGTCTTCACTGAAAAAGAAGTTTAACGTAAAGCAGGGAGAAGAAGAGCAACCTTTCATCAAGCGGTTTGCGCTACATGCTGCCCAACTCACGTTTGCGCTGCTAAATGGTGAAACCACCACAATTGAGGCACCCTACCCAAAAGATTTTCGGGTATTGGTAGATACGCTACGCCAATATCAGTAGCTCATAACTGAGCTGTTGCAGTTAGTTGTATATGATTACTGCTGTTGGCGAGCAAGTCAACTGCTGGCTTGCTCTGGCTGAGGCGCTCGTGTACTTACTTCTAACTCAGGCACAAATAATCACACAAGGCCTTGCATATCCGCCCAAAGGCGGTAACTTTGTGTCCGTTTTTCCCGAACCTCGTTCGGTTTTCTCCTCATTTCCAAACGCTTATCCTCCTCCCCAATGGATCATCTGAGCTTCAAGACGGTATCCGTCAACAAAGCCAACGCCGATAAGGCATGGGTTGTGGTTGATGCCAGTGTTGCGCCGCTGGGCCGTCTGGCCAGCCAGATTGCCAACATGCTACGTGGCAAGCACAAGCCGTCGTTCACCCCCAACTCTGATTGCGGCGACAACGTCATCGTTATCAACGCCGACCAGTTGCGCGTAACGGGCAAAAAGCTGACCGACAAAATCTACATCACGCACTCGGGCTACCCCGGCGGTCAGAAGCGCATTAACCTGCGTGACAAGAAAGCCAAAAACTCGGCTAGCGTGATTGAGCACGCTGTGCGTGGTATGCTGCAAGGCAACAAGCTGGGCGCAGCACAGTTCCGCAACCTGTACGTGTATGCTGGCTCTGAGCACCCCCACGAAGCGCAGCAGCCCAAAGCTGTTGAACTCACGAACCTCTAAGCCTTTTCGTAAGGCTTTCCTTTTTCTCTAATTCATTTCATTAATGGAAATCTCCAATACCTCTGGTAGAAGAAAAACCTCGGTGGCCCGCATCTACATGCAGGCCGGGCAAGGGAATATCACTATCAACGGCCGGGACATGAAGACGTACTTCGGTAACGAGCTCCTGGAAAACATCGTGAACCAGCCTTTGGCGACGATCGAGCAAGTCGGTCAGTACGACATCAAGGTGAACGTGCGCGGTGGTGGCATTTCGGCTCAGGCTGAAGCTATCCGTCTGGCCATCTCGAAAGCCATCGTCGGCGACAACACGGAGGCTCGCCCCGCGCTGAAGAAAGAAGGCTTCTTGACCCGCGACCCGCGCATGGTGGAACGCAAGAAATTCGGCAAGCGCAAAGCTCGTCGTTCGTTCCAGTTCTCGAAACGCTAATCTTCCAGAGGAACCCTTATCATGGCTCAGACCACCACTTATAAAGAACTACTCGACGCGGGGTCGCACTTTGGCCACCTTACGCGCAAGTGGGATCCTAAAATGGCGCCGTACATCTTCATGGAGAAGAACGGCATCCATATCATTGACCTGAACAAAACCCTCGTTTCGCTCGATCAAGCAGCTGCGGCTATCCGTAACATTGCTAAGAGCGGTCGTAAGGTGATGTTTGTGGCCACCAAGAAGCAAGCGCAAGAAATTGTAACGGAAGAGGCTAAGCGCCTCAAAATGCCGTTCGTAACTGACCGTTGGTTGGGTGGTATGCTCACCAACTTCACTACGGTGCGCAAGTCGCTGAAGAAAATGAGCACCATCGATAAGATGGTGAAAGAAAATACGGCCTACGCTGCTCTCGCAAAGCGCGAAAAGCTGATGATGTCGCGTGAGCGCGAGAAGTTGGAGCGCGTTCTGGGCGGTATTGCCGACCTGAGCCGTCTGCCTGCTGCTCTGTTCGTGGTAGACGTGAAGCGTGAGCACATTGCCGTGAAAGAAGCTCAGAAGCTGGGTATCCCGGTGTTTGCTATCTGCGACACGAACTCGAACCCTGAGCTGGTGCAGTTCCCCATTCCCGCTAACGACGACGCATCGAAGTCAATCCAGCTCATCGTGGGCGTGATTGGCAAAGCCATCGAGGAAGGCCTATCGGAGCGCAAAGTCGACAAGGAGGATGCCGACAAAAAGCAAGCTGAAGACGAAGGCATTCAGGAAAAACAGAACGCTGACGAATAGTCTGCCTGTTCATTGAAAAAAGGGAACATGCGAAGCGTTGGCTCCGATGTTCCCTTTTTCTTTACCTGCCAACGCTAGCTAATGCATCACCTTTGAAGCCATTAGCTACCGGCAGTTGCACAGAAATTAACCCTCACACCCTCATATACTCTCACAACAATGGCAGCAATTACCGCCGCAGACGTGAACAAGCTCCGCACCATGACCGGTGCTGGCATGATGGATTGCAAAAAAGCGCTAACGGAAGCCGATGGTGACTTCGAAGCTGCGCGTGACATTCTGCGCAAGCAGGGCCAGAAAATTGCTGACAAGCGTTCGGATAACGCAACATCTGAAGGCCTTGTACTGGCTGCTGTAAGCGAGGATGGCACCAACGGTAAACTGATTGCTTTGGCTTGCGAAACCGAGCCAGTAGCGAAAGTAGCCGACTTCAAGAACCTAGCGCAACTCGTACTGGATGCGGCCGTGAAAACTAACGCAGCTACGAAAGAAGAACTGCTAGCTGCTCCTCAAGAAGATGGTCGTTCCGTACAGGAGCACATCACTGACCTGATGGGCAAAATTGGCGAGAAGCTAGACGTAGTTTCTTACGAAAATGTGACTGCTGAGAAGGTAGCTTCTTACATCCACTCCGATAATAAGAAAGGCGTTCTAGTGGCCCTGAAAAACGTAGGTGGTGCCGACGTGACGTCAGTAGGCCGCGACGTAGCTATGCAAATTGTAGCTATGAAGCCAGTAGCTCTCGATAAGGATGGCGTTGATGCTGCTACCATCGAACGTGAAATTGAGATCGGCAAAGAACAAGCTCGTGCCGAAGGCAAGCCAGAGGCAATGCTTGAAAAAATTGCACAGGGCAAACTGAATAAGTTTTACAAAGAAAACACCTTGCTAAACCAGGAGTTTGTAAAAGACAATTCAGTAACAATTGCTCAACTGCTCGACAAGACTCAAAAGGGCTTGACGATTTCTGACTTCAAGCGTGTAGCTATTGTAGGCTAAGCCTTGAGCTAGACAAAAAAGAAGGGCCCCGCCAGCATATGCTGGCGGGGCCCTTCTTTTTTGTCTAGCTCAAGGCTTAGCCTGATCTATTCAGGACCCATTCCCATATTGAGAAAAGGATTACCATTCAGATTACACAACCAACTACTAACGAGCTTAATTGCTTATTATTAAGCAGAAAAGCCTCGGCGCCTCCTATACTATGTACCAACATCATATCCCAAACATAGAATGGACTGGTTATTTTCTAAGAATATTACAGTGGGCTTAGATTTTTTTCATCCTTTATATTCCGGTATTTACTGATAATAATATGCCTTTCGTCGGTTGATCACCATAATTAGACGAAAACGAGTGAATAGGACTTATTCTTTAATGGCAGGAAGGCGCTATTTATTTCAAAATCAGCGCCCCACCTTTGTATCACCGGCATAGTCCAATAATATGCCCACCGTCCTACCCCACACCTTTTGTACAAGATAATATGAAGCTAAGCGCTAACCCATTTCATCCGACTACGGGTGAGCTTCTGCCCGTATATCGGGACGCTTACTTACGTGGCGATTTATCAATTGAAAACACGGAGGCAGTAGATGCTTTCATGAAAACGAATAGCAACCATGCTGACGCTACGCTGCTTCGTTTTTATGAAATGAAAAAGCAAGGTCACCAAGTTCGCCCAGTTGGATGGGTGCAGCGCCAGTTCGATATGATTCGGACCGAGCCGCAGCGTTTCCGTCGCCGGGCCGCCTCTTTGGTAGCTGGTAGTGCCCTTATTGGTAGCGCCGTATTCGCTGGCACTAACCTTCCTACGGCTACAACGCCTATTGAAAACCTGCCAGCCGTAGCTGATGCAACTACAGCAATGACTGCAGATGCAAATACGTCTGCCTCTTCCGCATCTGCTGTGCGCTTTGTAACAATGCGTGGTCGTATTTTGGACGAAAATGGCACGCCTTTGGTAGGCGCTACCGTTCTGGACCGCGTGAACGGTCGTGGCGTTAGCACCGATAAGGCTGGCAATTACACCATTTTGGTGGCAGCCAATAAGGTAAACAACTTGCAGTACGCTTATGGCGGCTACAAGGAAGAGGAAGTACAACTCAATGGCCGTAGCACGTACAACGTGACCCTGCTACCTCGCGAAGGCAAAACCAAAAAGCATCATTGGTGGCAGTTATGGGCTGGGTAGATGTCCCGCTTTTTTTACTAGATGAATATTCCTTTTCTTAACAGACCCAAGATTCGAAAAATCACAGTCAGCACGTCGGATGCGGCAGGAACACAAGCCGGAACCATCCTAGAGAAGCTCTTAGGTGATATGCCTGAACTTCTACTGACCTGCGTGGTAGAAACACAATCTGGGCGGGTATTAGCTTCTTATACTACAGCGACGACGCTTAACCCTAACCAGATCAGCTTGCGTTACGCGAAACTGCTTCGCCTGACAACTGATACGCTAGCCGCGCGAAATATGCCCAGCGGCTCACTGACCGACATCACGGTGATGCTAGAGGATCAACTGCACACCTTGCGCCCGATGCACAACGGGCAATGGTACTGCTTCATTGCAGTTCGCTTTGCTGACACAAATCTGGGCATGGCCTGGGAGATCTTGCGCCGGCATACCTCATAAAATATACCAACTGTTTTTACAACTTTTCAACTTTTTGACTCATGTCAAGCCCAAAACAAGCCGTTAAAGAAATCCTTGAGGAGCTCCCCACCCTACTGGCCGTAGCCGTAGTAGAAACTGAAACGGGCATGCCCCTCGCTTCACACTCTAATATTTCCGATTTCGATATCGACACGGCGGCTGCTTACAACACGGAAGTGGTAAAGCAGAAGCTAAAGGCCATCCAGGCATTGAAGCTGAATCAAACGGTGCAGGACATCCTGCTGACCCTAACCGATCAGCTGCACCTGATTAAGCTTTCGCCTACTGGTGACAAATTCATTTATCTGGCAGTAAACACCCGCGACACGAACCTCGCAGTTGCTCGCCAGATCCTGAAAGGCCAGACTTCGGTATTGAACTAAGGTTCTCTATAGATCAAAAAGCCCCGCTAGTGTCACTAGCGGGGCTTTTTAGTATCCTCTGGCTGAACTACAGATACGCACCACAGAAAGCATCATTACCCTCGCCCCATTTTCATACGGTAGGTACGCACTCGAGCCTCGGCATTTTGCCGGATGTTGTAGTAAAATAGACTATAGTCGGCAATATGGAAGGAGTGGCGTAGTTCAGGCCGGCCAGGAAGCAGGAAGCGAGGATACCCCTCGCGCTGGGGCGGATGAATCCAGACTAACCCGTTATGTACTTTGGCATCAACTATCCGCTTATCGGCCTTATTGAAGCTATTAGGCACACCACCTAGATTTAAATACGCTGGTGCCGTAACCGTATCACGCGTCCACGTCAAGGGATTGACGGCTACGCCGCCGTCAAATGGAGGATACTCGTTGCCCCATTCCACGGCATTCCAGCAGACATAGCACCCTGTTTGCGTAGAATCCTCACAAGGACGCAACACCTGGTATTCCTCCGGCTTTACTTTATAGCCAACAAGGTAGGCTGCTACTAGCTGCCGACGGAGCTTAGGGTCTTTGTCAAAAAACTCGCGCAATAAGCGGGTAGCGTGGTAGGTTCCCTGACTATGACCGGCCACAATAATAGGTCGGTCATGATTGTAGTGCTTGAGATAGTAGTGAAAAGCCTCCTTGACGTCGCTGTACGCCAGGTCTAGCGCGTCCTTCCCATTCACCGATTTTTCGTCAAAGAAAGAAAACAGCGTGGCCTGCCGGTAACGCGGTGCGTAAATGCGGGCCGTGCTGTTGAATACAGAGGCCTGCTTGCGCATGGAGGTATTGTTGGTGAAGTAGTTTACCTTTTCATCAGCTAGATTGGCATTCCAGTGCCCACGACCGAAGTACGTGGTTGGGTGCACAAAAAATACATCCACCGGAGCATCGCGCTGCCGGTCACGTAACAACGTGTGGCGAGGCACTGCGTCGGCTGAGTCAAGCCGATCGGGTAAGGCTGCCCAATTATCCTCCATGCGGTAGTCGGGCGCTTCAGGCTGTGGCCGAACTGCGAAATCATGGGTAGGTTTGATAACCGAGAGGCAAGAAGTCAGTCCCACTATTCCTACTGATAGTAGAGGAAGCCGGGAATAACGAGTAGACAAGAAGGGTAGCATTGGGGCAATAAACACAGCCACCCGCTCCTGGTTGCAGGATACGGGTAGCAGATAAAAGGGCAACTATCTTATTCGCTAAATGTGTTTTCGAGTAGCTTCTCCTGGCGCAGATAGATAATCTTAAAATTTCGGTCGAAGCGAACCCGCACTTGTGCAGTCGTCTGCTGGTGCTTTTGCATGGACTGCCGCAACGCCTTACTCTTTTCTAGGTACGTAACCACGCGAGAGCCATCATTTACGGGCTCACTCACCTTGAGAGTGCCCGGCTCAATCTGGCTTTCGGCTTCTAAAAACTCAGGAAAGTGTGATTTCGTGAGCTCGTCATTGATAGCCCCAGGAGTTGTGTTCTGCATGGTGTAAAACCGCTCTACCTTGGGCGCGAAATACGTGGCAGCCGCGAAGGGCGCGGCTTGCATGTCGGTGTAGTACGCATTCAGTATACTTTGAATCCGTGCTTCCGCAGCTTGCCCAGCAGCGGCATCAGGCACCGCAGGCGTCGGAGGAGCCGTTTCTTCTGTGGGGGCAGCGCTAGGCTGCGCTACCGAATCACTGGGCGTTACGGGTATTACGGGTGCTACGCGCACCGTTTCAGGGGCAGCAGCGGGTGGCAGATCAATTTGCTCGGCTTGTGGGCCAGCTTCGGGCTGCACTGCCAGCGTATCAGCAGCGGTAAGAGTAGTACTGGTTAGGCGCTCCGACTCGCGGCCACCGAACATTAGATAGGCTACCAACCCTAGCAGCGCTACAATACCACCCACAATCAGGATGGCCGCTAAGGGGCTTTTGGCGGGCGCAACGTAAGGCTCGTCGGCCACATAGTCTTCCTCCTTATAGGTAGTAGGCGAGGTAAAGGTAGCTTCGTCGGATGCTGGCGAAGTTCTTCCTGGGTGACTAGCTTCGCTTGGGCGTGTAAAACCGGAAGCTGCGTAGGGCGGCGCGGGAGTGCCTGCGCTGGAGGTAGGAGCCACTGGATGGTGCACGAGGGGGGGCAACAGGGGCTCCTCTACCGGCGGAATGATGGTTGGCTCGGAAGGGTGCGCCGCAGGAGGTCCTGCAGGGGTAGCTACAGAAGCTGACGGCGGAGCAATGGGTGCAATACGCGGAGTATCAGGCTTAGCAGCGTCGCTATTGAATATGAGCTTCTGTTTGAGGGTATCAAACTCCTGCTGAGTAATGGTACCTGCATCCAGCCATTCCTTTAGTTGGCGGAGGGTATCGAGAGCGTCTTTATCCATGGTTACTTCCGGTCAAGGTTGGTGAGCCGGTCGCGACGGCGTTGCAATTGGGCTTTACGTAACTCTAGTAGGCGGGCGTTATCGAGGAGCTTTACGGAATCCTCGCTTGATTTCAGCTTGTTAGCTTCGTTCTGCTGCTTTAGCTGCTCTATCTTCTCCAGGTTGCTCTTGGTAGTGCTGGCCAATGCTTCCCGTTCTTTCTCCAACTTATCTTTTTCCTTTTCAGAATCGCGCAGCATTTTTTCGGCTTCCTCAATTTGCTCGCGGTAGGACTTGAGGCGAGCCGCGGCGGCAAAGCTTTGGGTGATGCTACGCAGGGAGCTAAATTCGGAAGGGGTGCCGCCAGACGTAATAAACGTATCGGACCCTAACGAAGCCCACACCGATAGCTCCGATACCGAATCGGAAGGGGAAGTGACGGTAGAGTACAGATCGAGCAGCTTGCCCGACACGCTCGACATGGGCACTTGCTTAGCCGACAGGATATCCTTCTTGCCTACTCCAAATACTCCATCACCTTTCAGCTTTATACTATAGGTGTCCTTCAGCCAAGACTGCCAAAAGTCGCGCGTCCATTGGGCAGAGCCTTCTACCTGCACCTTCACGGCCTCGCGCTCCTTTTTTTCAAAGTTGACACTGCTCGTGCGTGCATCGTAGAGTTGGGCACGCGCGGCGCCGCCAGCTAGCAAGAGCACGCAGAGGAAGGAAAGAAGCTTTTTCATACAGTATACATACGCGTGGAAAACAAATGCCGACCGACAAGAAGTCGTCGTGGCCGCTGCTATCAGATTCCGTGCCGGTCGAAGGAAGCCTGCAAATCTTGCTGCATCTCGCGGAAGCGCCGCACCGCTGCCTGCACAAACTCATCGTCTAGCAGAGTATGAATGTCGTCCTCACTCGTCAGGTCTAGCTCACTCACCTTGTACGTTTGCTCCAGGGAGCCTTTTTCCAGCTTGATGAGATACTTGCCGTTCCAAGAGAACAGGGTGATTTTGGCCTCGGGGTGCGGAATGATGGCGAGCTGGCGCATAGGAAGCGAAATAAGCAAATTGAATGGGCGAAGATAGGCAACACCCTGTTCCCAATGGGCCAAGCTCGACATAACACGCCTGGGCTGGCCGCGTATTACCGAACAGAGATTCCTTTCTGTTGTTGCACCCTTCACCTTTGCTATACCATGCCACAAGGAGACAAATCGGCCTACACCGACAAGCAGAAGCGGCAAGCCGAACACATTGAAGAAAGCTACGAGAAGCGCGGTCTTTCGGAAGAAGAAGCCGAAAAGCGTGCTTGGGCCACCGTCAATAAGCAAGACGGCGGTGGAAAGAAAAGCGGCTCGGGCAGAAAGAACTAGCTGTACCGAGTAGCTCCTGGCCTTTTACCAGAGTACAAAAAGATGACTGTGAAAAAGCCCCTTGCCCCTTGGCAGGGGGCTTTTTGCTTGTGACCTACGCAGAACGGGTGCAGCCGCCTGTGCGGGGGCTTGCGTACCTTGCGGCTCTTACCACACGGTTGCTTTATTCATGAACAAACCTCTCCTGACCGCGCTGGCACTCCTGCCGCTGGCCGCGGCGGCCCAACAAAATGTGTATACGCCCGAGCTACTGTGGAAGCTCAGGCGCCTGGGCGAAATGCAGGTGTCGCCGGACCGCAAGACGGTAGCCTACACCGTGACGCGCTATAACCTGGCCGAAAACACCGGCAACACCGATATTTGGGTGGTGCCAGTGGCCGGTGGCACGGCCCGGCAGCTCACGACCACGCCTACTTCAGAAAACACTCTAAACTGGCGCCCCGACGGCAAACTAACCTTTCTCTCCGGCGAAGGCGGGAGCGACCAGCTCTACGTGATAAATGCCGATGGCTCGGGGAAGCAGAAGCTCAGCGAATTTCCCGAGCAAGGCTTGTCCAACCTGAAATACGCTCCTTCCGGCAAGTTCATTCTCTACACGCAGGATGTAAAAACGGGCAAATCGGTGCAGGACTGGTACCCAGACTTGCCCAAGGCTGATGCTCGCATCATTGACGACCTAAACTACCGGCACTGGAACGCCTGGGACGACTTTAAATCCACACACGTATTTTTCCAACCCCTTGGCACCGACGGCCGGCCGACCGGATATGGCAAGGACGTGATGGCCGGCGAGAAGTTTGACGCGCCCCTGCAGCCCCTGGGCGGCTCGGAACAGTTGACCTTCGCCCCTGATGGCTACCGCCTAGCGTACACCTCGCGTAAGCTTACCGGCCGGGCCGAGGCCGAAAGCACCAACTCCGATATTTACCTCTACGACATTCGGGAAGGCAAAACCCAGAACCTGAGTGAGGGATTGGGTGGCTACGACACGGAACCGACTTTCTCACCCGACGGCTCGAAAGTGGCGTGGTTGAGCATGGCTACCCCCGGCTTCGAATCGGACCGCAACGGCATTGTGGTATACGACTTCAAAACCAAGAAGCGCGAAGACATTACCAACGGCTCGGAGCAGGCCGCAGCTAACATTCGGTGGAGTGCTGATGGCAAAACCATTTACTTCCTGAGCGTGCTTCAGGGCACCGAGCAACTGTTTTCCATCCCAAGCAAGGGCGGCAAGCTTAAGCAGCTGACTAGGGGTGCCCAGAACTACAACGCCTTCGAGCTAGCTGCCAACGATGTAGCTATTGCCAACAAAACCACCCAAGCGCTACCCGCTGACTTAGTACGCCTCGACCTAAAATCCGGACGAGAAACCAGCCTCACCAACATCAACGAGCAGGAGCTAGCGGGCGTGAAAACCAGCAAAACGGAAGCGCGCTGGGTGAAAACCACCGACGGCAAGCAGATGCAAGTGTACGTTATCTATCCTCCTGATTTCGACCCTAGCAAGAAGTACCCGGCCCTACTCTACTGCCAGGGTGGCCCCCAAAGCCCCATTACGCAGAGCTTTTCCTACCGCTGGAATTTTCAGCTGCTGGCGGCCAACGGCTACATAGTGGTAGCGCCTAACCGGCGTGGCCTGCCCGGCTTTGGCACGGAATGGAACAACAGCATCTCGGGCGATTGGGGTGGGCAGCCCATCCGGGACTATCTCTCTGCCATAGATGCCCTAAGCCAAGAATCCTACGTGGATAAGGCGCACCTAGGCTGCGTGGGTGCTTCCTACGGTGGCTACTCCGTGTACCAGTTGGCTGGCAAGCACGAAGGCCGCTTCAAGACGTTTATTGCCCACGCCGGCCTCTACGACCTTACCAGTTGGTACCCCACCACAGAGGAAATGTTCTTCGCCAACTACGACATGAAGGGCACCCCTTGGGACGCAACACTAAACAAGAGCTACACCGACTTCAACCCACAGCAGTTTGCCAAAAACTGGGATACCCCCATACTGGTAATTCACGGGGGCAAAGACTTCCGGGTACCCGAAGACCAAGGCATGGAAGCTTTTGGCACTGCTCAGTTGCGCGGCATCCCAAGCCGGTTTCTGTACTTTCCCAATGAGGGGCACTGGATTTCCAAGCCTCAGAATTCGGTGCTTTGGAACCGAGTATTCTTTGATTGGTTGGGCCGCACATTAAAGCCCGAAGGCCAAGCCACGAAGTAAATAGTTGTTGGGTTTCTACCTATCTCGCCCACGGAGCAGTTGCCTAGTGTAACTGCTCCGTGGGCGAGTGTTTTTTTAGCTATTAAAATTTATATTGATCTATATAGTTACTTCTTTGGCCCTTACCTTCCCTACTGTATGTGGCTACGTCTCCTTACCGTCTTTCTACTGGGCTGGGCGTTGGTGGCGAGTGCGCCTAGCTGGGCAGCTCTGCCACCGGAAGCTTTGCCTGACACCTTATTACTGAAAGACCCCAAGGGGCCTCACGTTTCGGAGGCCTACCAGTACTACACCGAGCCTTTTGCTACCCCCATCAACCCGGAGCACGCGGAAGCCCAGTGGCGCGCCGGTAAATTTCAATCGGGACCCTGGCACCAGACGCTCAACCTAGGCTTGCGGCATGAGCGGGTGTGGATACGGCTCATGGTCCGCAACGTAGATTCGCTACGCCTCCGCTTCTTGTGGAGCCTTTTCAACTTCGCGGATAGCGCGGCCCTGTATTGTCGGCCCCAAGGCACTACCCACTTCACTCGGCTAGGAGCCGCTAGCTCTTGGCTACCGGCGGCGGCACGTACGTTTCCGGCCCGCTCCCTTAGCTTTCCATTTGCGCTTAAGCCCAACGAAACGGCAACCCTCTACCTGCGCATCGACCTGCACGCGGGGGCGCTGTACTTACCTACCTACATTGAAACCACCGAGCATTTTCTGGCTTGGGAAATGAATTTTCCGTTTGAGCGACACTGGGTGTGGCTACTTGGCTTCTACTTCAGCAGCGCCCTGTTCAACCTGGTCCTCTTCGCTTTCCTGCGCGACCGGATTCACTTGTGGTACGTGACGTACGTGGCCTGCGTCACGGTATTTCTGATGATGGAGGATGGCTTAGATGCTATGCTGCTACCCACTACTGCTTACCAACTAGTGTGGACGGTAGGGCAATTCAATTTTATGGTGCTGGCGGCGGCGGCAGGTATCGGCATTATGCAACTGTTTCTGCGTTTGCGGGGCCGCTGGCCCCGTCTCCACCGAGTCGGCAATGGGCTAGCCGCTGTTGCAGGTGGGTTCGTGGTGCTTTACGCCGTAGTAGCGCCTTGGGCGGCACAGCATAGCATGAGGTTGTTGCAGGTGCTGAATCTTACCCGTGAGGTGGTACTTCTAAGCCTATTCGCCTACGGCTGGATAACTCTACTAACGGTAGCTCAGTCTCGGCACTGGCGGCGGCTGGCGGGATACTACGCGCTTACCTACCTTTTCTTTTTCACCGGCTTCGCTATATTCTGGAGCAACCACGTTGGCCTAAGCAGCTTCAACCCCATCTACCCAAACCCGTTAGCGTGGGGACTAGTGCTTGAACTACTGGTATTGAGTGCTTTGCTGACGGGGCGCTTCCGCCACACTCTGCGTCAGAATGCCGTGTTGCGCATCCGGCAACTCCATCAGCGCAATGCCCAAGGTGCCCGCCTCATTGCAGCCCAGGAGGAGGAGCGGGAGCAACTGGCCCGCGAGCTGCACGATGCCTTGGGGCCCAACCTAGCCGCCCTGCACTTGGCTTGGCAGGGGCCGGCCATTCGGGAGGCGCTTGCTACCTCAACAGCAGCGGCAGCAGCCGGTAAGCACGCCGAGCTCTTGCTGCGCCACCTGCGCGATGATGTACGCACGTATAGCCACTCCCTCATTCCCGCTCACTTGGGGCCGGGCAGCCTAACGGAATCTATTGCTTCCCTGGGCGAGCTGATTAATCTATATGGTACGCCCGTAGTGCACACCATCTGCGACGAGGGAGCCGACCAACTACCGCCCTCCTTACAGCAGGCAGGCTACCGGATTGCGGCGGAACTACTCAACAATGCGGTACGGCATGCGCGCGCCACGGAGGTACAAGTGCAACTGCACCGCCACCGCACCTCGCTGGAGATAGTAGTAGCAGACAATGGCCAAGGCTTTAGCGACGACAAACCCAAAGTCGGCATTGGCCTACGGGGTGTGCGGGCCCGCACAGAGTACTTACACGGCCAACTCCATATCGACACTTCCTCGGACGGTACCTGTGTGCGGGTGAGCCTACCCTGTGAGGTAGCTCCGCCAAACAGCTAACCTTTTGCTAGGTATGGGTAGCTACTGCGGCGGGCTGGCGGCGTAGCCATTGCAACACGCCAAATAATACAAGCAGCAACAAGCCACACAGCAGCCCTAAAGTAGGTGCCCTTACCCACGTAAGGGCCCAGCCGGTAAGGTAGGAACCACTTACCCCCGACAGGTTTACCAGCGCCATATAGGTAGTAAACTGGGAGCCCTCAATTTGGGGGCGGCACAAAGCCATGAGCAAAGGCAGGGCAGCCACGCTCAGGCTCGGATCGGCCATGTTCCAGAATAGAAGCCCAAGGGTAGCAACGGGGGTGTAGTGCCAAAACAAGCTCAGGCTGCAAAATAGCAACAGAAACGCTGCCAACGTGCCAAGCACCCACCGCTGCAAGTAGGCAGCCCCCACCCGATCAGCTACGATGCCCCCGCCTACAATAAGCGCAAGCGTGGCAACGCTACCCCAACTACCTTGCATGACGGATACGGCCTGATCGGACCAGTGCAACTCTTGAATAAGGTGATACGAATAGGCCCAGCCAAACACGCTCAGGGTCATGTAAGCCAGCGCAACCACCAAAAACAAACGCAGTGTGTGCCGCTCGGTAATGGCCCGCAGCAGCTCCCGAAACAGCCAGCTTACGGGCGGATTTTCGGCGTTGAGGGCCGCAGCAGATGCCCGCTGCCCGCGCACAGGCAGCAGCGTATCGGTACGGTCGAGGCGGATGGAGAAGGTAAGCACCGTGAGAGCCAGCAACACCCCCGACTGCACCAGGGCCGCCCAGAAAAAGCCGTAGTGATGTAGCACTGCCGTGAGGCCCGCCGCCCCCGCCGAACCACCAATCAGCATGCCGCCCCGCATAAATGCATTGACGCGCCCTCGCTCGGCTTCGGGTACTACCGCAATGGCAATGGCATCAACGCTGGCATCTTGGATGGAAGCAAAGATGCTGTGCACCACAAAGGCGCCCGTCATCAGCGGGAGCTGCGCTACAGGGTCGTGCACCAGTAGCAGGCTTAGCGAAGCCAGCGCGGCTATTAGCTGCGTAAGCACCACCCATTGCTTGCGGTGACCAATAATGGAGTACTGATACTTATCGATGAGCGGCCCCCACACAAATTGGATGGCCCAGGGCAGCCCTACTGCCGCCGCAAACGATGCTACCACTGCGGGGCTCAAGTTACGCCCAATTAGGTAGTTGACCACGGCAGTAAGGCCAAACCCGGCAGGCACGCCCTGCATCACGTACAGATAGAAGAAAGTAAAGTACCGTAGGCCAGTACTTTCACGCAGCACAAGATTTTTCACAAGATAGTGTCCTAACAGCAGGCAGTAACCGAAGCAAAAGGTACTGGTTTTTACGCCATTGCCGCTAGCTCTGCCCCGCGCACGTGCTAGGTAGCGCGCTACTTACTTTAGTACTTCTTCCGTCACCTTGCCAATGTCGCTGCTGATCTTCTGAATGAAGTCTAACTGCTCGGTAAGATGGGTATCGGTGGCAGGTGGTTCGGCACGACGGGCCACGGCGTCGGGGGCAATTGCGGGGGCCTCGGGCTCGGCAGGATCGAGGCGGCGCAAACTGCGGTGCAGGGCTTGCTGGGCCTGGCGTACTGGGCGCAGGAGCGCGCCGGGCAGCGCCGGGCGCTGGTCAGGGCCGGCCAGCATGCCGGAGGTAATGGATGAGACGTTGGACGACAAAATATGATTCAGCACCACAAACTCGTGTACCTCGCTGGGCCGGTGCTGCTTGCCCCGGGGCTCCGACATCATGCGCTGGAAAGCCGCCGCCAGGTTAGCCGAGCTCACGTACACCGCCTTGCGGGCCAGCTTATATTCTACTACCGCAATAGGCGAGCCGGTGAGAGCTTCGGCCAGGGTTTGCAGGTAGCGCAAATTGGCGCGCAACACTCCTTTCATGTAGTCCTGCAACTGATCTGATTCCCAACTCGGAAATAGAACATAGCTAGTGGAGAAGGCAATCAGGCAGCCCGTTACAGTGTCCAGCACGCGCTCCTCTACCACCTGCAAGTAATGCAGGCCCATAAAATTGAACAGGATAATAATAAAGGGAGTGGTGAAGATGACTGTTATGATGTAATTGCGGCGGGGGAAGCTGAAAGCCACGAGCATGAACAGCCCAAACAGCACCACCAAGGCCGTGCGGTTGGGCACCAGCCACAGCACCAAACCCCCAATAACGCCGCCCACCAACGTACCCAGCACACGCTGCACATTGCGCTGCTTGGTGAGGCTGTACGCGGGCTTCAGCATGTAGAGAATCGTCATCAGAATCCAGTAGCTGTGGTGGCCGGGCATTACCAGCTTTGCCACGGCATACCCCACCAAACTGGCTAGCATCATGCGGATGGCGTGACGAAAGATGCCGGAAGTGAGCGTGAGGTGGTCGCGCAGCTCGTCCAAATCAAAACTCTGGTGCGACACGAAGCGGCCAAACTCCAACTCCCGGTTGGTAGGCGCCGGGGCGCTGGCATCAAAGTAAGCCAGCACATCTTGGAGGCGCTGGGTAAGGTTGCGCAGGTTCACTAGCATCTTCTTCAGCACCAAGGTATGCCCCGGCTGGCGGGGGTCTTCCAGGGCATCAATGCGTGCCTTTAGCTGCTCTAAAGAGGTAGTGAGGTTGATGCGGGACCGGTAGCCGTGGTTGGCTTCAATAGCAAAACCAATATTTTCCAGTTCGGCCGCCAGTAGCTCCACCATGTCGGCAACGACGCTTAGGATGCCGGTTTCGCCGAAGCGCGTGCGTAGGGCGGCGTAGTCGTAGTACGTCACGGTGATGTGCTCATAGAGGTCTACCACATCCACGAACGTGAGTACCAGCCGCCGCCCCGTCCCCGTCGACTCCTTTACGGTCTGGCGGGTTTTAAACAGTAGCTCGCGCACGGCATCCTGCTTTTCACTTACCGTTACTTGCTGGGCCACCAGGCGGCGATAGTCATCGTCGAGGCTCGTACCGGTACGATAAAACTCCGCCTTTAGGCGCAGAAAGTTAGCCACAGCCCGAATGGACTCGCCCAAGGCCTGCTGCGCCGGGCGATACGGCAGAATTTGGTAGGTAAGCAAGCTCACGGCCATGTACCACAGCCCCCCAATGGTTATGACGCTGGTGTAATGGAGCAGCTGCGGCAACGTGAAGCTGCGCTCCATCATCAGAATCATGAGCAGCAGACCGGCCGTACCTACCTGCCCAGCGCGGGCACCGTACACCAGAAACATCGTCAGCCCAAAGCTGAGTATTCCTATTTCCAAGCCCAGCAGCCACCAGTAAGGCTGCACCAATCCCGTCAGCAGAGCCACTAGCGGCAGCAATACCAAGCCCGCCAGCATACCGTTGCGCTTGTGCACCACGGGGCCGGGCTGGTCGATGAGGTTCATACACAGGGCTCCCAACGACATAGTCAGGCCGGTTTCCAACTCCCCCATCCACCCGAGCAGCACGCCCGGAATCAAGACGGTGAGCGTGGTGCGCAATCCATCGGAAAAGTCCTGGCTAGAAAAAAAATAACGTAGTGAGCGGGTATCGGCAGACATTGGGGGACGGCAACAGCGGCGAGGCGGCAAGGTGGTAATCCGCCGACCTATACGCAAGGACCGCGCCTGCTGCTGACCTCGGCCCGGTAGAAATTCTCTTAAAAACTGGTGAGCCTAGAAGTTTTCCTGTTTTCTACTTCCCACCGAAGCCTGGCCCTAGTGTAGCGCCTAGCAAGATAAGAGCCGCCTACCCTGCCCGGCAGGATGAAGCGGCTCTCGAAACAACGGTGGAAGCAACGGCAGGCTTTTAGTAAATCGGAAGCCTTATACGTGCATTTGCTCAATGATAGGCAGCGTGTACCGCTCGCCGTGGCTAAGCAGGTGCACTTTTAAGTCGCGGATAGTAAAGGGCTCACCGGGTTCAATTTCATGGATGTTGGTAGAGGAGCAGCTGAGGCCGTCTACAATAACCACTAAGCCCTCCCCTATCACTTCTAGTTCGCGGCCTTCCGTAATAACGACCCCAGTGTTTTCTTCTAGCCCCAACCCGATGCAGGCCGGGTTGGTAGCAACAATTTGGGCCATGCGTACGATACGGCCCCGCGCCACGAAATGGGTGTCAATGGCTACGTCGTGCAAAAACTCAAGACCTGTGGTAATGTGAATTTCGTCTTTGAGCATGCCCGCGTCATTGCGCCCCTGGTAAATCATGGGGGTGCTCATGGCAGCGGCGCTGGCGCTGGTGCCAGCTACCACAAACCGCTCGTACGTGTAGCGTTCTTTGATGCGGCGTTGCAGCTTGGTTCCTCCTAGTAAGGCCGTCAAACGCAGCTGGTCTCCCCCGGTGAACATAATGCCGGCTGCTTCTTCCAGCAGGCGCAAGCTTTCTTCTGAGTTGGCTTGCTCACGACTTTGGATGTTCAGTACGTTGACCTGGCTAACACCGAGGTTTTTGAAGATATCGACGTACTCTTGGCCGGCTTCTTCTGCTTCTTCCGAGGCGGTAGGAATCACTAGCACGGAGCCCCCTAGGGTAAGCTCTTTCACAAAGCGGTGCAGCACCGGCTCGGAGGCCATGTCGTCGGGTGCTGTGTGCTCTTTATTGTCAACGCCCTGCTTTTCAGCCCCTCCAATGGGGATAAGCACTCCTTGCGGATGCGGGCAGTGAGCCGAGGCAGATTGTTGGGAAGCGGTGGATTTTTTGCGGGAGGTAGCCATATACAGCGCATACAGAGCAGGAGCCATCTGTGAGTGGCCCTTGCAGAAGTGAGAGAAAGGAAACTATGGAGGCGTGGGCTACTAACTCAGGGAAGCCAGGTTGGAGTTGGCAGGGCCACTTAGTAGTTCTCCTAAGGCCGTAAAACGGGAGCCGTGGCAAGGGCAGTCCCAGCTTTTTTCGAGGCTATTCCAGTGCACCACGCAGCCTAAGTGCGGGCAAATAGCCGAGCACTCGTGTGCCTGGCCCTGCTCGTCGCGGTACACTGCTACTTTGGTAGGACCGCGGCGTAGCACGGCACCCGTACCGGGCGCTACCTCCTCGGCCGTCTTTACATCGCCGCCAGTGAGCAGTTCGGTGTACTCGGCAGCTACGTTTACGTTTTCGCGTACAAATTCCTTCACCGATTCGAAGCGTACGGTTACGCGGCCGGGGTCGTAGAGTTTAGCCCACGGGTTTTCGGCGCCCAATAGCAAGTCAGTAATAATGAGAGAACCCAGGGTACCGTGCGTCATACCGTGCCCGGAGTCGCCGGTGATGATGTAGAGGTTATCTTCATCCAGGGGGTTACGACCGGCATAGCCCAATCCGTCGCTGGGCTCCATCACCTGCCCCGACCAGCGGTATTCTATTTCGCCGGCCGTAGGGAAGTGGGCACGCACCCAAAACTCCAGGCAGCGCAGGCGGTCTTCGGGGTCTTCTTCCTGACCCGTTTTATGGTCTTCGCCACCTACAATGAGCAGGTCGTAGTCGGTGTTCTCTACCTCTTGCAGGCGAATGTAGTGGTAGGGGTCGGCGGTGTCCCAATACAAGGCTTTGGTAACGGAACCCTTCGGCACGCGGGCTCCTACTACGTATGTGCGGTACGGGTGCTGCTTGGTGTGCATCACCACCCGGTCGTTGAAGGGTGTATTGGTAGCCACTACTACGGCCTGAGCCTGCACCTCAAGGCCTTCGCGCACTACGGCACGCGCGTCCTTGCCACCCTGCACCGCTTCTACGTGGGTGTTGGTAAAGATGCGCCCACCCTGCCGCGTAATGGCTTCGGTCAGGCCGCGTAGGTACTTCAGAATATGAAACTGGCCCTGGTTGGGAAACACCAGGCACTCGCCCGGCTCGAAGCCTTGGGTGCCGGCGGTAGCTTGGCGGCGCAGGCCTTGCAGCCCGGCGCGGGTAGCGGCTGCCAGCTCTTCGTCTAGCTCCTTGGGGGTCCCGGTTTGCGGAAGAAACAAGTAGCCGTCGAGACGGGTGAAATCACAATCGATGTTCTCCCGCTGCACAATTTCTTCTATTACATCTACCGCGGTGCGGTGGCTTTCAGCCGCCAGCTGGGCTCCCTCCTTGCCAAATAGTTCTTCCAGGGTTGTATATCGGTCGTCGAGAGCAAAAGACAGGTGGGCCGTAGTGCGGCCGCTTTCCCCGCTGGCTAGCTCCCCATCTTCCAGTACCACTACCTGCTTGCTCGCCCGGCCCAGCAAGTAGGCCGTGGTGAGGCCCGCAATGCCACCGCCCACAATCACTACATCGGTAGTAAGTGAGCTAGAAAGACGCGGATAAGTAGGCAGCGGCGCAGCCGTAGCAAACCACGATGACTCGGTAACACCAGATGAATGGGCGGGCTTAGGGGTGATAGCCATAGTAGAAGCAATAGGGAAAGGTGAAGTTGCTTTTCCTCTACGCCCCCGCCCGAGAGCTTGTTAACGCCCAGCTTGGTTTTTCTGCGTTTATTTTCTCTGAAAGCCGAGGTCTACTAGGACTGGCACATCTTCTTCTTTTGCGCTGGCAATCAGGACCTGACCGGTTTTGCAGAAGCAGGCAAAGCACACATCAGCAGTGCCTGTATTGATTTGCACGTTATCCAGAATTATGCCTCTAGTTTCTAAATATTGCTCTGCAGCATTACGAAAGCCAGCAGGTGTGTTCTGCCCTTTATCGGCCCACGGATCAGCGCAGCCAGTCTGTGCGTACTGCACTAGTACGGGATAGTCGTCCCCAAAAAGTGAGTGGTCGCAGGCGGTAGCCAGCGCCGTAAGCCCTCCTAACACGAACCACAAGCTCTTTTTCATAGTAGGCCAAAATAAGGTACCTAGTAGAGAGCCGGCCGGGCCTACATACGTTGCAAGACCTAGTACAAAATATCGTCTACGGGTTCCAACTTCGGCGGCACCTCCGTTTCGCCTAGCATCTGGCGCAGGTCAATTTCAATGGACCGGCAAATCGACGTCATTGGCACGTCGTTCATGTTGTTCTCGAAGGGATTTTCACTGTTGTGGCCTACTGTTTCAATGGTAGCAAACACCCACGACACCAGCACCGAGAAGGGCACGGTGAGCCACATGTGCAAGGGCCCCAGCTTAGCAAACTCCGTGACCAGACCCAGGGGCATTAGGGCCGTGAATAAGTACACGAACAACATGCTGTAGAAGGCATACTGGCGCGGGAAAGGCGTATTCTTGATTCGCTCGCAGCCGCCTTGCAAGTTGTAAAGCGTTTCCAGCGTGTTCATCATCGTCACGTGCTGGAAGTCGTTGAGTAGGCCGCGCTCCTCGCGCAATATGCGCAGGGCGGCAGCCTGCTGCCGAATGAGCTGGGCGGGTGGGTTGGCCGTGTTGCGCAACTTCTCCGATTCTTCCTCGTCCAAAAATGGCGCTACGGCGGCATCCCACTGGCCCGGCTGGCGGCGCAAATGAATGCGCAGGGCATTGCACCATGCTATTTGCCGGTACACCAGTCGGCGGTGACGCTCGGTTAGCTCAGAGGCCGAGGCGCGTGGGGCTTCCACGCCAGGGGCATCTACTACAGAGGTGATGAACTCCAGAATTTGGACGGCACTGGTGCGGCTGCTGTTCACAATACCTCCCCAGAGCTGCCGCCCCTCCCAGAAACGGTCGTACGAGCCGTTGTTTTTGAAGCCAATGTAAAAGGCAACTGCCGTACCCAACGTAGCTACCGGCTGCCACGGAATAGCCACCGAACGAAAGTGGAGGGGCCCGTAGATTAGGCATACCAGTCCGCTGTACAGGGTAAACAGGACGATAGGCTTCCAGCCTAATTTCCAGATGATGCGCCAGCGCAGATTTTCGCGGATGTACACGGGTAAGCGGGGTAATGTGAGAACTTCAGGGAACAGCAAACTAGCGCCCTGAGCTTGAATTTACTTGACAGACTCTTGGCTTGCACTACCTACGCTTACGGCCCACGGCTACTCTCGTGTTTCCTTTACCAAAGTTTCTTTTCACCTATTCCAGCACAATGCCCATTAGGCGCATGAGCTGGCTGGCGTTGAAGGCCCGGCACACCCCGGGCGTGAGGTGGTAGTCGAAGCGCAAGGTGCCGTCGGGCTCCAGAAAACTATTGAAGCTGAAGTTGCGCACGGTGCCGGGCAGTTCTTCCTCTAGGGCCGCCAGTTCTAAGTCGTGGGTGCTGATGAGGCCACTTGCCGGCCGCTGACGAAGCTGGTGTACCAACGCCCGCGCCCCGCGGTGGCGGTCCTGAGAATTGGTACCCTTCAGAATTTCATCGAGCAGGTAGAAAATAGGTAGCTCCGCCGCGGCTGGTGCCTCGGCCAAGTCCAGTAGTAAGCGGAGGCGCTTGAGCTCGGCGTAGAAAGAAGACGTGTTTTCGGCCAGGTTGTCATTGGTACGCATGGCCGTGTATACCTGCGCCGGACTGCTATGAAAACGACGGGCCGCCACTACTGCCCCTGCCTGGGCCAGTACCAAGTTCAGGCCCACCGTGCGCAGAAACGTGCTTTTTCCGGCCATGTTGGACCCCGTCACTACTACGGTTTGGCCGGCACCGCGGGTACTGAAATCGTTGGTAATGCGCTGATGATCGAAAATCAGCGGATGGCCCAAACCTTCCGCTACCACTTCCAAGGTTTCTGCACTCAGAGTAGGCTCGGAATAGGTTGGGTTGGCAAACCGGAAAGCCGCCAAGCTTACCAATGCATCTAGCTCGGCGGCTGCCTCCATCAAGGGCTCTAGTCCGCCAGCTAGCCGGCTTTTCCAATTATCAAGTTGCCATACTCCCCACAGGTCCCAGAGGAAAAGTCCGTTCACGGCACCCGCTACGGCGGGGTTTTGGCGCAAGGAAAACCACCCCGCAATGCGTGCCAGTTGGTTGAGTAAGGCTGCGGCCGAAGTGCCTTCGGCTACCTGCAGCGTGCGGTGCAACCGGCGCAACACAGGTGCCTGCCACTCCCGCGCCTCAAATAAGGCTAGTTGGTCGTGCGCTGCCCGGAGGGCGTCGCGCATGGCGGTGGCCTGGGTGTAGTAGTCGGCTCGCACGGCGCCAAAGCGGGCATTTAAGCTGCCAGTAAGCACCAGTGCGCCTAGCAACACCCACACGCCATGGCCGCTCAGCAGCCACACTACGCCCCCCACAGCCACTACCGGCAAAACCATCATTACGGGCAGTAGCCAGCCTTTGTCCGCAAAAAAGTTGGGGTGCCGCAGCCAGGTCGCAAACTGCCGCGGGTCCGACTCTTGCCGGGGGTAGTGCCGGGCGCGGGCCTGCCACTCTTGCTGCCAGGCCACATCGGGCGCTAGCTCGGCGGTGGCTTGCTGCCGCTCTCGCACCGCTGTGGGCAAGCTGGGGGTAAGAAGCCAAGCTGCCAGCCAGTCTTGCCCCAGGCGGGAAGTACTACGGTTGAGAAGCTGAAACAGGGAATGCGGGCCAAATACATCAAGGTCGGCGGCGTAGGGATGCTGCACGTCGAGGTAGCGAAGTCCTGGGTCAAAGCCCGCAAGCTGGCCTGCTAGGCGCGTTTGCTCGTCGCGGTTGAGTTGGGCCAGCAGGCGGAAGTGCTCCCGTTGGTAGCCCACGGCCGTATGCCAGCGCACAAGCCCTAAGAACACGAGGTAGGCTACGAAAAGCACGCCGAATGCCACCGTACTTCGCCCGGCCGAAAACAGAACCCAGGCGCCCGCGCCAGCCCCCACAAATACCAGCAGCCGCACCAGGGCCACCAGGCGGTGCCGCCCCGCAAAGTAGGCTTCGCGCTCGGTGTAGTGGGCTAGGTTTTCCTGGAAAAGCTCAGCAGGCGAAACGGACAGGGTACGAGTAGCAGAAGAAACGGGCACGGCAGCAAATTCAGTGAAGCCACGAAGGTACAAAGGGTGGCGCTAGGCCTATCGGCTTTACACGTGCTCGGGTAGTGGGCACGTCCATGCTTATTTACTTGCGCTACTACTGCAAGCGGCGCAATGGGCTGTTGGGCTTCAGATAGCGGGCCATTTCGGCAAAGGTGAAGGACAGGCGAAACTGCTCGTTATAGGTCTTCCGCATGAAGTTCGACATCATGTCGTACTCTACGGAGTGGTTGAAGGAAACGCCGTTTTTCTCGATCCGCATATCATCAGGCCACTTTTCGGGCCCGATGTGTTGACTACGTAGGCCAGCCGCATCTATCGAGTCTAGTCCGCCTGCTTCGCTGGCCAGGTAAGCGGCCAGCTGCTGCTGTAGTTGAGCTTCACAGGACGCCAGAAAAGCTTTTTCCTTTGCGGGGTCAAGTTCATTCTCGTTAAGCGTCTCGCCGGTACGTAGGTCCACTAGTATCGTCCAAAATCGGCTGTTTACGTTGGCGAACGTGTATTCGTCTCGTAATGACACGCTCAGCAAGCCCCGGTCGTTATAGGTCACTTCAGAGCTTACTCCCCCGTAACCTTGGAATCCGCCTTTTTCGTGGTTTCGGTGCTCTTCCTGTAAGGTTTGCTCCGATAGATTCTCTATGTCAAAAAGCCAATAGAGCTTCTCCGTGACGCCCATGTCAGAAACGGTGAACTCCGGCGCCGTAAACTCCTCGAAGTAGGTCCGCTCACTCACGTGTGCTTTCTGCACTGGCCCGCTGATGTGGTAGGGAGTGAGCTGCGCCGGAAGCTGCTTGTCTGATTTGGCGCCTTGCCAAGTGCCGGTTAGGCTACCCTGGGAGGCAGGGCGCAGCCGAAAATACGCAAAGGGATGACGTACTTTTCCCCCAGGGCCCCAGCCTGTGGCCACGGTATCGGGGCGCTCTGGGTCTATTTCCCGCAGCCATATCTCCCCATCAGGCGCCAGTATTCCCCATAGCCTAATGGGCTTCTGCTGCTTGAGGTAATAATATATACCGACTACTTCTGTCTTGTTGAGCTGACTGGTAATGGCCAATCGGAACGGGTATCTACCAGCAATGGAGCCTTTGTAGCTGCCTAGCACTGGCACCGTACGGGTAGAGTCGGTGGCAGGAGTTGCTGCCGTAACGGCTGGTGTAGTTGTTTTCGATTCGCAGCTCCACAGGGCCAGCAATACGGCCGCTGCATAAAGTATTCGCACGGAAAGGATAGCTAAGGCAAGCGTTGTAAAAGGCTCTCCGGTTTCAGAAATGGCTTTAACTCAGTAGTGGTGAAATGCACCATAAATTCATCCGTAAATAACTTGGATATCATATTTGACAAGGCATCATAGTTCACGGAATGATGACACTGGATTTCATTGCCAAATACAGCGTATTCATCGGTGCTACTCAGCCTAAAGTGCTGCTCAAGTAGACCTTGCTTATCGACTGGGTTTAACGCATTTTGCGGGACAGAAAGGTATTTCAGTACCTCTTGGTGCAGCTTTCGTTCCCCTAGCGCCAGGAAGGATTGAAGCTTCTGGGGCTGAATTTCATCAGCGAGTATTATGGGGAAGCCGGTGTTTAAATCAATGGTTCGGGACTCATAGTTATGCCAAGCATTGGCCCCTATTACATCTCGCCGAACGGTAATGCTTAATAGCCCATTGGCGTTATAGTTTTTGGTATACACTATACTTTCTAAGCCCGTATGGTCTCCGTCTTTTTGCTTTTGCCGCACCTCTTCGAGAAAGCTACTCAGGCTCTGGCTCATCAGGCTTTCAAAAGAAAAATATTGGTCTAGCATTGCCATTAAGGCAGCATTGGGCACGGTAACCACAGGCACCGTGTAGTACTTCAGATAGGTTTTAGACTTAACCTGAGCCGAGGCTACAAACGGTTGAGCAGCCCCGTTTATTCGTTTCATTCGCAGGGGTAGCAGTGTAGTGCCTGATTTGTTATACCAGTGACCTAGCACTTCCGGGTAGTAGCTCAAGCTTATGCTAAACCAACCGGTGGGTACGGTATCCGCCGGGGCCAACTCCCGCAACTCTATGCTTGGGGTAGATAGGCTTGGCTGAATGTGGCCTCGTAATTCCAGCGGCTTGCCTTTCGAGAGGTAATAATAGGTGCCCACTACCGAGCTATCCGTATTGCCAGGGCGCAGCACTAGCCGGATGGGGTACTTCCCATTGAGGTCGCCTTCGTACACGCCCATCATGCCTTGGAGTTTGGCTATATGCTCTGCGCCCCATGAATTCTGCGCCCGCACTGAGAGGCCGCTAATCAGCCATACCAACAAGGCCCAGCAGTACTTGGCCCAGCCAGCCTGCTGGGCAATAGATGTTTTCATACGTCTCGGGCTCAGCTGACTACCGCAATGCACTTTAGCTCGATGGCAATGGGCGTGGGCAGGCAGTTGACTTCCACGGTAGTGCGGCAGGGCTGGTTGCTGCGGAAATACTCGGCGTAGAGGCGGTTATAGGTCGGGAAGTCGGCGCGCATGTTGGTGAGGTATACGGTCACATCTACCAGGTCTTCCCAGCGGGCCCCGGCTTCTTCCAGGATGTAGCGCACATTCTGAAATACGGCATGGCACTGGCGCTCGAAGTCGTAGGCCACTATACTTCCATCGGCGGCCAGCTCTACGCCGGGCACTTGTTGCTGACCGCGCTGGCGGGGCCCTACCCCGGAGAGGAACAGGAGGTTGCCGGCGCGCCGGGCGTGGGGGTAGAGACCTACCGGCTCGGGGGCCCGGCCAGAGGTATGGGCAGTGGAAGAAGTGTCGGGTGCCATAAAGCCAAATCTACCGAATTGCGGCGCTTTTTGCGCACCCTGCGAACCCCAGGGCCTGCTGGTGCGGTTGTTGTGTCGGTTGCTTGCGGTTGTAAGCATCACACTTCCTCGCTCATGACGCCCACTCTCCGCCGTTTTGTCTTGCTGCTGGCCTTGGCGCCAGCTGGCCTCACTACCGTAGTTGCTCAGCAGAAGCTGAAGTACCCTAAGCAGCCCGCCGCCTCCGAAATCTACGACGCGGTGGAGAAGCCTGCCGTGCCACTAGGTGGTGTGGAGGCCTACGCTGAGTACCTAGCCGATAAGCAGCAATACCCCACGGCGGCTCTGCAAAGTGGCACCCAAGGTACTGTTACGGTAAATTTTGTGGTGGAGAAGACGGGCTCTATTTCCAACGTAACCGTGGCCCAACCCGTCTCGCCCGAGTTGGATGCGGAAGCCATTCGCCTGATTAAAGGGGGGCCGCGCTGGACGCCGGCCCAGCACCGGGGTGGTGTAGTACGCCAGCGCGTGAACGTGCCAATTACCTTTCAGATTCCGGCTAATGCCGGCGGTACCGCTGCGGCACCTGGTGGCGCTGCCGCCGAAGGCTCCACTACACAGATTGTAACGCCCGACCAGCCAGCCCGGCCCGTTGGGGGCACCGATGCGTTCTTCGAGTGGATTCAGCAGAACCAGAAGTACCCCGCCCTAGCTCGGCAGCGCAAGGTGCAGGGCCGCGTCATGATGGAGTTCGTCGTGCAGAAAGATGGCTCCCTCACCGACATCAAGCCCATCAAACGCATGGGCTCTGGCCTTGATGAAGAAGCTATTCGCCTCATCAAAGCAGCACCTAAGTGGCAGCCTGCCACATATAAGGGCCAACCCATGAAGCAAAAGATGGTGTTGCCGGTTGTATTTACGTTGTAGCCCACCAGCGGCTAGCCAAGCACAACATATTTCGCTTTCGTAAAGTAATTTCTGCGCTGCCTCGTCTGCCTCTGTAGCTAGGCCAACGAGGCTACTACTGTCTGGCTGCCTTAGGGCAGCTCTCCGCCCCTTCTATTCTTTCCTGCTCATGCTTTCCCCCCTGCCTGTAGTATCTGCCCCCCCGGTGGGTTTCGGCACGCCGCTGCCACTTCCTGATTCTTACTCCATTTGGCCCTACCAAACGCGGTTTCGGCAGGCGGCTCAGGCAGTAGCATCCGGCATTTTCGATACGCTTGATGAAGACCTGGACCCCTATGTGCTACTACTGGCGTTGCCAGCCGAAGCAGAAGAGCTATTAGACGCCGAGCCGGCCTCTGTGTGCCTAGAGCCCGAAGACTGCGGCTTGCGCCCCAGTTCGTTTGAAGGCTTGGTGGAGCAAGGACGAGTATTTCAACTAACTCAGTCGTGGAATCCACCGGAGCGGGAGCTGATGAGCGAGACGATGATTCAGCGTAAGCTCTCGGCCCTAGGTATCCGGCGGGCCGTGCAAGAAGCGCTGAATGCTACCGACACGCCGAGCCGCTACGTGCTATTTGCCGGGGCTCCGGTACCCATTGACCGGCACTACGTAGTGCCTGTGCTGCGCCTCAACCGCAAAGCCGTCAACAGCTACCCGGCGCTGCAGGAAAACCGTTTCTATACCGATGGCAAGCCCCTATCGCACTCCCTGCTCATGGCCGCCGTCATTCGTTTTCACGAGGAGTGCTTGAAATCCCTCACGGAGCCTGAGCCCGGATCGGGCCTGCTGGTGCGCCCCCGCGAAACCGACGAACTGATTCGGGCGGCGGGCAAGCTGTTTATGGATACCCCGGCCCAGGGCCTGGGCATGAACCCGTCAGCCACCAAGCTATTTGCTACCTGTAATACCATTTCCTCGCTGCGGTACGAGGGCGCCGAAGGCGTGGGCAAGGTTCTACTGGCGCGGCGCGGCCATCCCAACCTATCGGAAGTATTTGCCCTCACCTGCCCTACCCCGCTCACCGACTACCGGGCCGTTCGCAAACTCCTGGAAATGACTACCCACGACATCAGCTTGCTGGCCGATGGCGAGAACGTGTATGCTCTGGGTCGCCAGATCGGCCAGTACGATGCCACGCGCGAAGACTTGTTTGTCATCAACTTCGTGAATCACTACGCCTGGGAGTTTCAGCACGGCGGCCAGATACTCATGCGGGCGCATTACGGCCTACCCAGCTTGCCCCGTACTCGGCTCAACCGGGCCAAGTTCCGCCGCGACCTGAAGCGCACCTTCCACCTCACCGACCCTACCAAAGTGGAACGACTCTGGGATGTGGTGGTAGAAGCCAGCCGGCAGAAGCATGGCACCTTGCTTGTCATCACCACCGAAGCCCTGGCCGAGGCTGACCGTCTCAAGCTACAGTGCACCCTTATCGAGCCGGTACCGCTCACCCCACTCATCACCCGCCTGGTAACGGCCATCGATGGAGCCGTCCTCCTCGACCCTGAGTCTTACTGTTACTCCATTGGGGTGATTCTGGACGGGAAGGCCTCCGGGCACGGCACCAGTACCCGCGGTGCCCGCTACAACTCTGCCATTCGTTACGTTGACAGCTCGCCCTACCCTTGCTTGGCTATTGTAGTCAGTGAAGATGGATTGGTTGATGTTATCACGAAGGACGGCTTACGCGAGGAATAGCGTTCTTTTCTCATAGGTCTGTTCTCATAAACGGCCCGCGTGCTTTACCGGAAGCACACGGGCCGTTTGCCATTGGTAGCAGTCCGTTTTAGCCGTAGCTTGCGCCCAAGTATTCTATGTTCTTTTCTAGTAGAAAGATCTTTATCCTCGCCTGTAATGAACCGCCGATTATATCTGCTTGCCATCTATGCTGCGGCCCACGTATTCTTGTTTGCTTGTAGCAAAGATGACAACCCGGAGCCTCCCGTTGAGCAGGTTATTCCTTTACAGGTTGGCAACCGGTGGCAGTACCGCGTCTACCTCTATGAGCGCAACGGCACCATGTACGATTCCTCGGGCATCTATACCCGTACGGTGCTGCGCGACACAACCATCAACAAAAGCACCTGGTATATTCTCAACGACCGGACCATCGTCCGGAACACCTCACGAGGCTACGCCTACTACAACGTAGCGGGCAACCTCGACGTCCTACTTTATCCATCTGCTACGTCTGGCAATATTGGGTACAACTACGTGTACCCGACTTATACCCTATGGGTGCTGACTACGCCGGATGCGGAGCTGAAACCCATCCCTGATTCGCGTCAGAAGCTTACGGGCCGGCAGTATAAGCTAGAGTACCAGTACAACTACACTAGCCCGGCTTCGCTTCAGATTCAGCGGCGGCAAGAGTGGGTGGTACCAGCCGTGGGCATGGCGCGTGCCGACCTTTTCTACCGCGACACCGACCTGCTCCAGCGCCGCTTGGAGCTAGAAACCTACACGTTGAAATAACCCGCGCCTTAGGTCTGCTTCGCCCGAAACGACCACGTAATGCGGAAGGTAGCTACCACGTCTCCGGCTGGGTCTACCCCTGTGCTGGTGCATACTACGGTGCGCCCTTCACCAGTAGCCCGACTCTCGGCCAAGGCTTGCCCGATGGCAGCGCCATCCTCACATGTAAAAGCAATACGCCCAACGGCCTTCTTGGTGAACTTGGCTTCCATTCCTACCACTAGCATGGAAGCTGGTGTACCATCTTGCACGTACATCATGGCCAACAAGCCGCTCGCCATTTCGGCGGCCATGCTCAGGCAGGCAAAGTAGATGCTGCGGAACGGGTTTTTGGTGAGGTACTTGAAGGGCACCGTAACGGTAGCACGCCCCAGCGTAACCTCCCGAATGCGCAAGCCGGCTAGGTAGGCCATAGGCAGGCGGCGCAGCAGAAACAGCCGCAGTTTCAGGGGATTCTGAATGGTGCGCCGAAACTGCGCCATGCGGGGCGTATCGGGCGTAGTGGGGGTGGGCTGGGCGTTCATGGCGAGTATGTTGGGAGGTGCAATGAACAAAAAATGCTCGGCCTGCTGAGCAGTTAGGTTGCATTTCCGCTTTCCAACGACGACACACAAAGGCCCTGCCTTCGGTAGAAGACAGGGCCTCTTCGGGAAAAGAAACTGGACTAGCCTTTCTTTTCCAATACCAGCACTACTTTATTGAAGTTGGCGGCGGCGTTTACTACTCCCCGGAAGGCTTCAAAGTCCTTCTTGGGCCAGCGAATTTGGCGGTAGTACTCCCGAATAGTCACGATGACTTTCTGTCCTTGCTGCTCATAGCTCGATTTAAACAAGTACTCGGGGCCTTTATCGGTGGGGCCGGCGCTGATGTCCACGTTCAAATCGTTGAGGTTGCGTACCTGATAACCAGCGGGCAGCTCAAACGTGATGGTGCGGTTATAGCGGCGGTTGAAGTCGTTTTCCACGTCGTACTGCCGCTCGTCGGCCTGGTACAGTTCCGACTGCGGCCCCAGCAGCGTACCTACTTTGAACAGGTACTTGGGCCCGGCGCGGTCCAGCAACGCCACCGATTCTACTGTGGCATCCACAATGAATGGCTTTTCCAGCGGGTTCAAGCCGGTTTCAATGTTGGTAGCCTTTATTTGCTGGAACGTAGCATCGGGCACGTTGCTCTTAATGAGTTCCTGCAGTACTTCGGTGCGCTTCTCATCCGGAATCAGGCCGTAGAAGGGCTGAATCTGCTGGGCGTGGTAGCCACCCAGGGTTTCACGAATGGTAACAGTGCTCTTGTCTAGGTTGGGCGCAAACTGCACGGCAATGTCCAGGTCGCTGGGGCTTTGGTCGGCGGCAAGGGTAGGAATGAAGCCCGTGCTGCCTATGGCCGTTTCAGTGCTGCCCAGCTTCACGGTGCGCACAAACAACGCCTCATTAGCCGTCCACTCCGCCGGAATCAGCGGCATCCGATAATCGGGACGGCCCGGAGCCAACCACTGCTTTGTGGAGGGAAAGAAGAACACAAAGTGGTCGAGGTAATTCCAGGAGTCAAACTCCTTGTCGAAAGCGGCGTCCGTCCGGTCCGATGTCACCACCAACTCGTGCGTGATGTTCAGGCGGTTGAAAATGGCCGCGTAGAGCCGGGCCATACCTACCTCGGAGCCAGTACGCGTGGTTATAACGTGCGCTAGGTCCTCCCCCGCCGAATCATCGGGGCGGAAATTCTTCTTGATGTACTGCTCAGCAGCCACCACTTGATTGGTAGCGGGCAAGGCCATTTGCTTGAGCAGCTTGTCCACAGCCTTCTGCTCGTCTTTGGTCCACCCGTATACCCGCCGGTAGAGGAACTGACTGGCATCGGCCCAGGTGAAGAGCCGCTCACGGCCGCGGGCTTGGCTATACGCCATTTTGTATTCTACACGCTGGCGCTCCGCCTTTATGTTGGCAAACGTCTCTTCGCGGGCGGCGGGCACATCGTGCAGGGCTAGGCGTACAATGCGTTTTTCGTTTTGCACCGTGTCGCGCAGAACAACGGACGTGCTGCTAGGGTAGCGCCGGGCTTCAAAGGTGAAAAACTCGGGCGTAATCAACTCAAAGGTTACGTCGCGGGCGGGCACCTCATCTTGCATATAGTTGCGACCGAAGTAGTTGGCGGGCCGCTCCCGGGTGAAGAGGTATTCAATCTCGCTACCTTTCTCCAATCCCTCCACCGCAAAGATTTTAAAGCCGCGGCCCCCATCTTGGTCTTTTAGCTCCTTCATGTTGGCGGCGTCGATTTCCACCACTTCCCCACGTGGACTGATGGTGCGCGCCTTCAACGACAGCACTTTGCCCCCATCCTGCACGGGCAGGTAGATTTTGTTGTAGCGCTCAATCCCCTCGGAGGTATTCACACGCACAATGTGGTGGTCGAGAGAATAGAGGTGCAGCTCGCGCTTTGCATCCAAAGCGTACTCTTCTACGCGCAGCTCACGCAGAATGAGGGCCGGATTTTGCGCTTCGGTGGTAGTTAGGGTCATCGGCTTGCGCCGGGCCTCCCAATCGTAGGTGCTGTAGGAAAGGCCAGCAGGCAGACTTTGAGCCTGCAACACAGCAGGCAGCGCTAGGGCCACCAGGGTAAGCACCTGGCGGCCGCGGAATAAGATAGACATCACGGGTAAAAAGGGGTAGCGCCTACCCGGGCGGGCGGGCGCAATCTTGTATGATAGATACCAACCATGCGAGCTGACTCCGTTCGTCAGCCGCATCTTCAGCTAGAGCTACTAGGCTTTCTTGCGCTTGAGGATAATAACGTCGCGGTAGGCGCTGCTGAGCTGATCCACTACGGCATTCCACTGCCCAAACTGCGCGGGCTCCAGCAAGAGGTAGTTCACGTAGAGCTCCTTTTCCTGAATGATTTTGTTGCCCTGCCGCTCATACTTGATGGAGAAACCCAGCACGGAGTCTTGGCGTTGGGCATTGCCAGGCAGGTAGGACACCTCATAGCCAGCAGGAACTTCAAATTCGGTGCGCGTCCGCGTAGTTTGGTAGTAGTCGTTGGTGCGGGCCAGGTGGCGCTTGGTAGCATCCAGGCGGTCGGTACCGTAGGTCTGCTCCAGGTTCAGGTTCACGTACACCTCGTCGTCTACGCGCTGCACGTAGTCTTGCAGGCGGTAGGTGTAGTCGATGGTGAGAGGACGGTCGCGGGCATCGAGGTTCTGTACGGAGTACTTATCCACAAAGAACTTGTTGTTGCCGCGCTCCAAAATGCCCTTCACGGCTTTGGCTTCGTCGGTTTTCCCCAGCCCATCAAGGTGGTAGGCCTCAAATACTTTGGGGTAGCCGCTTACGCGTCGTTGACCCATCCCGCGCAGTCCCGTCGTGCCGTCAAGCGTCACAAAGGAGCT
Source organism: Hymenobacter mucosus (assembly GCF_900188255.1). GTDB lineage: Bacteria > Bacteroidota > Bacteroidia > Cytophagales > Hymenobacteraceae > Hymenobacter > Hymenobacter mucosus. The sequence goes on from NZ_FZNS01000002.1 coordinate 571,563, forward strand.
ATCTATGGTGCGGTTTTGCTCGCGCTTTATGATGGGCACTTCCACCACCTTGCACTGCTGGCCATCGAGGGCAAGCAGGGCTTCCTTACCCTGAATCATGGAGGAAGGAAAGCCGAAGGGCGTGTGCTGACTGGTGGCGTCGAGAAATACGTACTCCCCCGGTCGGGGCTCGTAGGTCGTAATCATATGGTTATCCACCCCGGGCGTGGCTAGCTCACTATAGCGGTAGGGCAGGTCGCGGGTGCCAATCCAAGTCCGGTATGACTTCACGCCCGCTATGCGTAGCATTTCGTGCAGCAGGTTAGCCATGTCCTTGCAGTCGCCATAGCGGTTAGCATACACGCGGCTAGCATCGTGCGGAATAAAGCCCCGCAGGCCGTTTTCAAAGGCAATGTAGCGCACGTGGTCCTGCACCCAGTAGTAGATGCGGGCTACCTTTTCCGGCTCGGTGCGGGCCCCTACTACTAGGGAGTCAACCACTTTGCGCAGGGCGGGGCTTTCTTGCTTATCGAGATTAACTACGAAGCCTTTGTAGAGGGAGTACAGTTCGGGCACTCCTCCCAGCAGGCGGCGGGGCTGCCCGTTCACGAGAGCCTCTTCCACGAAATACACCACGTGGGGAGCGTAGTAGCTCGCCTCAGGGGCATTGTCTTCGTGCTGCATGGGTGGCAGGTTCTCGGCTACCCAACGGTACACAACCGAGCCGCCTTTTTCGGTTTTGGTAAACGTGACGCTACCCTGGGGAATATGAAACTCCTTGGTATTGATGCGGACACCGCGCGGAGCCGTAACCACTAGCTCGGCGTGGCGCACGGGCAAGTAGGAGCCAAAATAGAACGGCATGAGGAAGCGGGCATCGGGCTGGCGCATGGTGTAGTCGCACACGGTGCGCACGCCGGGCGCAATAGCCGGGTAGCTAAACTTGGTAACCCGCGCATCATCAAAGAATACCCCCGGCCGCACCTCAAACTGGTCCTTAAAATCGGTAACCTTAAGTGCTTTGTAGTCGTTGGTGGCAGGAAGCAAGGTACGCGCCTCGATTTTCTGCAGGCGGTTGAAGTGGGAGCTGTACACCTGATCGGGAGCGTACATATCCGACTGCGGATCAAGGTGCAGCATGTCGTAGTGGTGGCGCGCCAGCACCTGCACGGAGTCGCCTTTCACAGCTACCGTTACATCCTGCCGATAATCAAGGTAGACGGCTTTGGCCGTAGGATATTGCTGCTTCATTTGCATGAGCAGCTGCACTGGCTGCTGAGCCCGCGCGGGAGCCCAGCCGGTTAAAAGCAGCCCACACAGAAGCCACAGCCTCCAAGGAGAGGACGATAGGTTAGCGCGCTTCATACACAAACGTGTTCCAGTGAATCTCCTTCTTGAGCGGTTTGCCTTGGGTGTCATAGTACACCGTGGGGCCGTATTTTTCGCCGGCGCGGTACGTCTCCTCCCGTTCCAGGGTGCCATCGGGGCGGTAGTAGCGCGAGCGGCCGTGGAGTTCGTCGTGGGCGTAGTTTTCTTCTTCCTGTACCTTGCCGTTGGGGTAGTAGGTGGTGAGCACGCCTTGCAGAGTCCCCTCCTGCGAATTCTGGGCCCGACGGAATACCTGGCCGTTGCTGTAGTAGTAGGTGCGGGTGCCGGAGAAGTAGCCCCCTTTATAGGATTCGGCCACGGCGGGCTTGCCGTTAGCAAAAGCGGTACTTACTTGCCCCACTAGCGGCTGCCAAGCTGCGGTACCAGGTTTTCCATCAGCACCCGGGCTACGGAAGCTCACTAGCTCGTTATCCTCGTACAGTTTCTCCGCTATCAGCTCGCCCAGCATATTGTACTGGCGTGCTATGCCCTCGTAGCGCCCATTCTGGTACGTGCGCGTATGGTCAAGCTGGCCGTTTTCAAAGTAGATCAGCCATTCTCCCTCTTCCTCATCATTACGGTAGGTACCCTTGTTCATAAGAGCGCCCGACGGGTAGTAGGCCTTCCATTCGCCTTCTTTTTTACCGTTGCGGTAGAAGCCCTCCGAGATCAGCTTGCCCGTTTGCGAGCTATAGGCGCGGAACGGACCATTACGGTCGCCCCGGTCCAAACTATATTGAGTTTCAGTTTTGCCATTGGGTAGTCGCCACGACGTATTGCCTTGATAGTCATAACATAGCATGTTGCTTTCCATACGGGGCTTGCCGCCTGGGTAATGCAAGGTCAGGCTTTTGGTCGTCGGCTCGATTACGATTCGGTCTACTACATGGCCTACGGAGTCGTAGGCCGTAAGCTGGAGCATGCGCCCATACTCCATCCACCGCTCTTGGGTTAGCTGCCCACCGGGCGAGTAGCTGCGGGCGCCGCCGTGCATTTGGTCGTTGAGGATGTTGTATTCCTCACTAAGTTTGCCATCGGCGTAGTACTGCTTCCACTGGCCCTGCTGCTGTCCACTCTGGTAGTTGCCAGCGCGTTGCAGCCGTCCATCGAGGTAGTATTTTTCGTACGTCCCCTCCAACGACCCGTCCTTATAGAAATTCCGTTCCCGCAGACGGCCGGTGCTGAAATACTCTTCCTCTAGCCCTTCGGCCTTGCCAGCCGTGTAGTGGCGCACGGTTTGCACGTTACCGTTGCGGTAATTCCAGCGCCACTCACCATCTTGCTTCCCGTTCAGGAAGGAGCCCGTGTATGCCGCGCTGCCGTCGGTGCGCAAGCCCTTCACAACGGTTTTGCCTTTCTTGGCTACGTCGGTTTGAGTACGCACTTTGCCTTGCTCGTCAAAGAAAGCAATACGTGTTACGTGGCCTTGGTCGTAGGTCAACTCAGCGTTGAGGCGGCCTTGACTATCGTAATCCTTGTAAGAGCCGTGCAGTTCTCCCGTAGCCGAGTCGTAGTTTTTCTCGATGCTGAGCTTGCCCGTGGCGTAGTATACTTTCCAGTTGCCAGCGTAGCGGCCGTGGTCGAAGGCACCCGTACTAGCGGGTTTACCGTTGGGATGGAAGTCGCTGTACGGGCCGTGTAGCTCGTCTTGCTCGTAGGTACCCTTGCGCTCTAGGGTCTTGTCGGCGTAGTATACTTCGAAGGGCCCCTGCTTTTTATCGTTGGCGTACCCATAGCGGTACTCGGGCGTGCCATCGGGGTAGGTACCGATTTCGGAGCCCTGCTTTTTATCGGCCTGGTAGGCGCTCTGCAACCGCAGGCGGCCATCAGGGTAATAATATTTAACCTCTCCCTGCCGATTTCCCACTTGGTAGGAGCGCTGTTCACTAAGCTCCCCGCAGTAGTGGAAAAGCTTGGCCGCGCCATCGAGCTCCCCAGCTTTGTACGTTCCATCTACCGATAAAGCCCCGTTGTCGTGGTACTCCAGGTAGTGCCCATCGAGGCGGCCTTCGGAGTCGTAGTTCGTATCGAAGTTGAGGCGGCCATTGGGGTGGTAAGTACGCCAGTGCCCCGTGCGCTTACCGGCCTCATTGAAGCTCCCTTCCGACGTTATGGAGCCAGCTTCGTCTATGAATATCCAAGGGCCATGTAGGCGGGCATCCCCGTTGCTGAGCTTTTCACCCTCTCCTATTCCGTAGAGTACGCCTTCATCAAACCACCCGGTGCGCCGCTGAGGCTGGGCCGCAGTTGCTATCAGCTGACTGGTACGAATTTGCATAATAGCGAGCGACACGGCTTCGCTCATGCGTTCCACCTTGGCCTTGTTGCTTTTTAGCCACTGGGCAGCGCGCTTATCACTGGCCGACGACAGGACGAGGTAGGTGAAGGCCGTTAGGTTGTCGTCGCGGCGTAGCACATCTACCAACGGGCCGTACGCCCGCAGCCACAAGTCGGTCTCTTGGTCGCCGCGGCTAGCCGGAAACTTCTCTACTAGCAGTTGGGCTTGCTTTACAATATTGGCGTCGAACTTTACCTTGGAAGTGTAGTCCTTGCGCAGTGCTACCTTAGAATTCAGTAGCAAGTCCAGGTCCTGAAAGGCCTCATTCGGCACAAAGGGAGCTATTTTGGCGTTGGCGTCTACCTCAAAGCTATTGGAGGCAATTTGCTCCGCCATCAGCAGCATTTGCTGGCTGCCTTCACCATCGGGGCTGAGGGCTAGCGCCGTCAGCAAGCTAATTAGGCTACGCGCAGGCTGTCCCTGTTCAATGGCCAACCACGCCAGTTGGTGGTGGGTAGGCGCATACAAGGGCTTCAGCTCCAAGCTGCGTGTCCAGCTAGCTAGGGCGGCTTGGGGCTGGTGCAGAGCATCTTGGCCTACTCCTTGGCTGTACCACAGCGCGGGGTTGTAGGGCATGCGCTTCAGGCCTTCGGTGTACACCTTTAGGGCTGCTTCCCGGTGGTCCTGCTTCTCCTCTGCTTCGGCCAACACTATGTAGGGCTGCGCTTCGTGTTGGCCGAGGTCAATGGCTTGGCGACTAATGCGCACGGCCTCCGGGTATTGCTTGTTCAGCAGATAAGACAATCCCAGCTCACCTAGTACAGATACGTAAGCCGTATCAGAAGAAGGCACTGACAGGTATGTGCGGATGGCCCCGGCGTAGTCGCCTTTGTCGTGCAGGGCAATACCTTCCTGGAAAGCTTGTTTGGATGAAACAAGAGCGGCGGGCTGCTGCCCATAACCCGCGGTAACGGCACTCGCCCACACTGCCAGTACGGTGCCCGACGTTGTAAAAACGCGCATTAACTAAGAAAAGGATAGCGTAATGAAGAATATCTACGGCGGTTACGCTCCGTAACGGCCTGCCGATAGTTCCACAAGTATACCTCCATTTCAGCCAACAATCAACATCCACCAATTGGATTCCGCGGGGATGCTACTTTTGTTTCGTTTGGGCGGCTTTTTTCTTTTTACTAGCTGACGTTAACGGATAGACGACCAGCTCTTGGTACCCAAACGTAGCATCAGTCTCCCGCTTAAAATCAAATTCCGGCAGCTCGCCCACCACGATTTCCGCGGTAGTATACACTATATTACCGTCGAGCAAGTGCCCCCCGATAGTGCGCCCCGTAGAATCCGCCACCGACAGGTGCAAGTGGCTACCGTTCGTTGACAGCGTTCCAACTAGGGAGACAATTTCAAAGTGCCCTTGGTACACCGTAGGAGCCTCCTGGTTAGCCAACCGAAGCGTAGTAGTGGTTAGGCTCCCTACGCACGTAAGCACGGCCCCGGCCCGCATACCTTGCTGCTGGGTGAAGGCTAACAGCTGCTGGCGTAGGTCCGCGCCGGGGCGCAAGCGCAAGGCATAGGTACGAAGTGGCGACGACAAAGCAACGGGAGTAGACATAGCAACTGAATGAGTTTGGGCGGCACTAGCCAGCGGCACCAACCCTAGCAGCCCCAAGAGTAAATATCGAATCATGTGGAAAAGGTAAGGGGTAGAACACAGACGGCTGCTGAAGCCGAGTCTACGTTCTACCCCTTACTTAGGCCGTTGGCGCTTACTTATTGAAGCTGACGTTGCCGTAGCGCACCTTAATGTTGACGTTACCACCGCCCGGACGCCGGGTGGGCACTACCCCAAAGCTGCCCTGCATATCGGTAGAGGAAGGACTGTTTTCCTCTGACTCCACCTTCACCAGCCGCTTATCAACCAGGAGTTTGCCGTGGTCTGTATTTACATCAAAGTTAAAGGCTGCGCCGTCGGGGAAGTTGAGTAAAAATGTGCTGTAGCCTCCCTGCAGATTAATCTGGCTGAAGTTTTTCCCCGTGTTGCGCACTTCAAAATTTGGGCAATACTGCACCGTCATGTTCAGCTGGTTGCTGAGCTTATCGATGCTGAACTTGGAGTAGCCCGAAGTGCCGCGCAGGTTACGAACCGTACCCAGCGCTACGTCGCCGTACTTGCTGTGCACCGTCAGGTCCTGCACGGTGCCAATATCAATGTCGGAGTAGTTGTTGTTCAGGTCCACGGTTTCGCCAGTTGTCAGGCGAACCTTGGAATACGAAGCATCAATGCTCACCTTGTGCGCAAACGGAACGGCACATTGCCCGTTGCTTATGCGCAGCACGTTGCGCGCCCCTTCCAAGCGGCCCGTGCGCAGACTCCCGTACTCAATTGCCAGCTCAGCAGGGCCGCTTATGTCGCCGGTCAGGCTGATTTCGCCGAATGTATTGTTGAGGTGTAGCGGGGTATTTTTCGGTAGCCAAACGGTGTAGTTTACCTCGTATAGCTTGGTCCGGCTCCAGCATTCCCGGGGCATTGCGCCAAAGCGCGACTTGGCCGCAATGGCGCCGGTAGCGGCATCGTAGTCTAGCAGTTGCACCTGAATCATGTCCTGGAGCTGCTGAGCCTTCTCCTCACTATCGGCCCGCGTAATGATGTCAACGTCGGTGCGTACCTCGTTGCGGTTCCACACGTTCACTTGCACGCGCCCGTAGCGCGTATCCAGGAAGAAAGGCCGGCCATTGGCTACAAACGTGCGGCTCAGCTTACGAACCTTCTCTACTGCCGGGGTAGTGGCTTCTTCCTGAGGGCCTTGCGCCGTGCTACCTTGGCGTCCATCGGCAGGGGTTCCCTGGGGCACAACAGTGCTAGCGCCTTCAGTTCCTTGGTAGTACTGCACCGCTGCGTTGCTAGCTGGCACGGGCACTACCTGCGCCATAGCCACAGGCACCCCGAGCAGCCAGCCCACCACGGGAAGAGTACGCCGCAGAAATACTTCTACGGAAGTGTCAAGTTTAGAAAACCGCATACTCAAGGCGTGCGGCGGGTTTCAGCTACCATATAGGGCTGGCTGTGGTAGTCCCGAATCCGCTCCCGGGTGCGCAGCTGCTGGGTCAGTAAGTCCAAACGAATCTGCAGGTTGCGGTTCATAGCTTCCAAGACCACATCGGGCTCCGGGTTACGGTACAGCTCCGTTTTCAACTGCTGGTAAGTTGAATCCAACGCGGTCAACTCCTGCTGCCAGTCAGCACGCGGTGCGGCTTTAGTTTCGGCATCAAGTGCTTGGAGCTCCTGCTGGCGCTCAGTAATCTGGGTAGCATAGTAGCTCTCCATGCGCTGCACTGTACCTGCCAAGCGTTGCTCAGGGCTGGCTGCAGCCGCAGTGGCCGCTACGCCATCATACGTGCGGGCACTTGGAGCGGCCGTGGCTACTGGGGCGGCCGTACTGCGCATCCAGATGCTTGGCGCACTGTGCTGCTGTTGCCAGAACCAGCCTCCTAGCAAGGCTAGTGCGGCTACGGCAGCAGCAATACCGTACGGGCGTGCGGCGCGCACCTCAGCCGTAACAGGAGCAGCCGGAGCCTGCGGAGCGGGCACTTCGGCTACTGGAATACCAGCATCTAAGCGTACAATGCGCAGGGGCGCGACGTCGTCTGCCGTTGCGGTAGGGGTATCTAGCTCAAGTTCGATGTCGTCCCACAGGTTGGGGCGCGGCTCAAACGCGTCGAAGTCGGCGCGGTGGCGTTCCACAAAGGCTTCCAGTCCGGTTTTCTTCTCGTTCATGTCAGGTGGTCGTTCGCAATATTCCAGTAAGGTGGCCGCACCGTCAAGTTGGGGGTGGGCGGTGCAGGCAGCCAACAGAATAGCACTATGGGGTCAGGTCGAGTACGTAATTAGAGGCCGTGCTGGCGGGCCAATTCCAATAGTTTGCGGCGGGCCCGGCTGTACTGCGACTTTGAGGTGGATTCGGTGATATGTAAAATACTGGCAATCTCAGCGTGGTCGTAGCCTTCCAAGAGGTAGAGGCTTAGCACTACGCGGTAGCCGTCGGGGAGTTCCTGCACGCAACGCCGCACTACATCGGCTCGCCAGGAAAGGTCCTCGGGGTCTAAGGATTGGTGGGTGTCGTCATGGTCGGCAGCATCGTGCTGGTCGGCTAAGGGCACCAGTTGCAGACGCCGATTGCGCAGGCAGTTGATGCTCTTGTTGATAACGATGCGCTTAAGCCAGGAGCCAAACGAAGAATCGCCTTTGTAGCTATGTAGTTCCCGAAAGGCGCTTAGAAAAGACTCCTGTAGCACGTCCTCCGCCTCGGCATAGTCGCCGGTGATTCGCAAGGAGGCGTTGAACATGGCTTTGGAATAGCGCTTGTAAATCTCAGCCTGGGCCCGTCGGTCGCCTAAGCGGCACCGCTCGACTAGCGGGGCGTTGATGTCAGTATATGCGAAGGCCTCCATAGGTTGCGTCTGGGTTGGCGGAGATTCGGAAATAGGTGAATCGTAAATATCCAACTTTCCGGGCTAAAAACGGCGGGTGCTATGTAGTAAGCAGGTGAAGGACAGAAGCAAGCTAGTAAGGTTGCACTGCCAACTGCTTTGTGCCTAACAAACCCACAATGTATTTTGCGGCAGTTATTATGCCTATTCTATTGTTTGCTCCCAACCATGAAGAATCTAGCTTTTCTAATAGTTCTTTGGTGCTTAGTTTCTTGCAAAAAGAAAGACTCTTCCCCCACTATTGACTTTGGTGCTGGCGCCGGCATTTCCCTACGCGCCGCCGACGGCCGAGTGGCCGGTTCACAAGATCCAACCGACTGGACCTCGGATGCCACTTGGAATGAACAAGAGCGGGCACTATTTCCGGACCTAACATTTGATCTAAATGGGGCGCAACAGCCAACACGTGTTTCTTATACTTACGCATATCCCAATCCGGCCCTAACGGGCCAGGCAAATTGGCTATTACAACTTGAAAGAAGCTACGGAAGTCCGGCTGTGAAGTATTCTCTGAGCGCCGTACTAGTAGACCGAACGTATCAGGTGTTGCTGCGGCTAGGCCCAAGCGACATTTCCGATGCCCTGACGTATAGCCTAGACTACACAAAAATTGGTCTGCGCCCCCATGAACTGTACCGGCTGTATTATGTGCTTTATTACAACGGTGTACTGCTATATAAGGGGCACGGCGACATCCGACACAGTAGCTGACGGTAGTTGTAAGGGCGCGGGAATATTCGCTCCTCAACTCTTATCTTAATGAATAATTGCCGCACGAAAACGGCCTACCCGGTAGTACCAGGTAGGCCGTTGTGTTGTAGAGCAGCGTACGTTAACGTTACTCAGACATCAAACTTAATACCCTGGGCCAGCGGCAACTGGGTGCTGTAGTTGATGGTGTTGGTCTGGCGGCGCATATAAATGCGCCAAGCATCGGAGCCGGACTCACGGCCGCCACCGGTTTCTTTTTCACCGCCGAAAGCTCCGCCAATCTCTGCCCCACTCGTACCAATATTCACGTTGGCAATACCACAGTCGGAGCCGGCATGGCTGAGGTAGGTTTCTGTTTCGCGCATGTTCAGAGAGAAAATGCTCGACGACAAACCTTGCCGCACTCCGTTTTGCACGGCAATGGCCTCTTCTACCCCACCGCTGTATTTGATGAGATAGAGAATGGGTGCGAAGGTTTCTTCCTGCACCGTGTGGTACTCGTTGCGGGCTTCTACCAGCGCGGGCTTCACGTACGTACCGGTTTCGTAGCCAGCGCCTTCCAGCACTTCGCCGCCCGTAAGTAAGGTACCCCCTTCTTGTTGCACTGCTTCCAGGGCTTTCGTAAAGCCTTCTACCGCCGCTTTGTCGATAAGGGGGCCTACCAGGTTACCCTCCTGAAGGGGATGACCGATGGGCAGGTTGGGGTAAATTTTCAATAGGCGCGCTTTTACATCCTCAAAAATGCTCTCGTGAATGATGAGGCGGCGCGTGGTGGTGCAGCGCTGCCCAGCTGTACCTACGGCACCAAATACCACGGCACGCATGGCCATGTCCAGGTCGGCGTGCTCGGTAAGGATGATGGCATTGTTGCCGCCTAGTTCCAGCAGTGCACGACCCAAGCGGCCACCCACTACCTCGCCTACCTTCTTACCCATGCGGGTGCTACCCGTAGCTGACACCAACGGCACGCGCGCATCGGCAGCCATTGCGGCGCCAATCTCGGCATCACCAATAACTAGGTTGAAGATTCCTTCCGGCAGATCATTCTCCAGTAGTACTTCCTTCAGAATGTGCTGCACGGCTACGGCCACCAGCGGGGTTTTCTCGGAGGGCTTCCAAATGCACACGTCGCCGCACACAGCAGCCAACATGGCGTTCCAGCTCCACACGGCCACTGGAAAGTTGAAGGCGGAGATAATGCCTACCACGCCCAGGGGGTGGTACTGCTCATACATGCGGTGGGCGGGCCGCTCCGAGTGCATGGTATAGCCCGTGAGCTGGCGCGAGAGCCCCACAGCAAAGTCGCAGATGTCAATCATCTCCTGTACTTCGCCCAGGCCTTCTTGCAGAATTTTGCCCATCTCGTAGCTCACTAACTTGCCCAGGGGCTCCTTGTATTGGCGGAGCTTATTGCCGATTTGTCGCACAATGTCGCCCCGTTTGGGCGCGGGTACTAGGCGCCAAGCTTTGAATGCTTCTTGGGCCGTTTTCACTACTTGGTCATAGTCGGCAGCTGTAGCAAAGGTTACGAAGCCAATTAGGCGACCATCGGTAGGCGAGTGAATGGGGCGGGCGTTTTCGGCAGTGCTGCTACCCCAGCGTAGGCCCGTGCTCCAAGCAGCATTACGGGCTTCTACTCCTAGTTCCTGCAATACTTGCTGAATACCGTGGTGGTCATGTTCCTGTACATCGGTGCCGGTAGCGGCAGCTTCTTCAGCAGCTAGTTTCATGGGTATATGGAGGTTGGGTGGAACACTAGAAGAGGATGGAAAACCCATCTGAGCAAAGCTACTAAAATAGGCCGGGGCTAGCTGGGCTCAGATCTGATAACCTGTGCCAGGCGGGGCCAACTCCGCCCCAATCCGTGCTGGTATTCCCTTCTTGCCTGTTATGGAGCTACTCCGGACAGCTACCTTTCTCCTACCCTGACTAACTGCTGGCTAGGTTGCTAGTAACTGGCTGGCTTTTCTAGAAGTCGGTAGTACCAGTTCTTTGTCTCAGGCATGTATATTAGTAGCCCTCCCTGACATTCCCACCATGTCGTCCGACTCCAGCTTTTCGCTTACCCCGCGCCCCGATTTAGGCGTTCTAATAGCGCGTTGGGCCGAAGATGCGCCTACGCCCCAGCTGCAGCGTCACTACGCAGCCCTACTGGCAGCGGCCCAACAACACGGCCTCTGGCGGTGGCTGCTGGATGTGCGACGACGCGACCAGCTTGATCCGGAGTTTGGCTGGTGGTCGACGCACATATTTTACCCTGAGGTTGCTCACGTAGCAGTCCCCCCTTTTCGGATTGCTGTGCATTGCTCGCCGGTGCGCTTAGCCATTTATGAGTCGGACTCAGTACAGCAGCAGTACATTCGCTATGGCACCTCTGAAGAACGGGCTTATCAACTGCGCCTCTTCATTGAGGAAGGTCCTGCCATGGAGTGGCTTTTAAGCTAAGCACACTGCTCAAATCAAACCCATGAAAAAAGGCCCTTCGCCATGGTAGCGAAGGGCCTTTTTTACGAGCAGCAAAAAGCCAGATTACTCAGATTGCCCAATTGGGTAGTAGGCTTTGCGGCCGTCAGGATACACTCCTTCTACTAGAGCACCTTCGTTTTCCTTGGCAGCCTCTAGATACCGTTGTACATCCTGAGGCTTTGTCACTTTGTTTTTATCAATGCGGGTGATGATGAAACCATCAGCAATACCCGTCTGGCGGAAGTTGGAGTCCTTGATGTTGTTGATCTTAGCGCCTCCCTCAATACCTAGCTTGTGCAGCTCCTGACGAGCCACGGGGGCCAACGTAGCTCCTTCGTACTTCACCGTCGAGGCCACTTCCTCCCGAATGATGTCGGTGGTGCCTGTGGAGTTGCGCAGCGTGGCCGTCGTAGTGCGGCTGTCGCTACCACGCAAGTAGGTCACTTTAATCTTGTCGCCAGGACGGAAGCGGGCTACTTGCTCCTGCAACTGAGAAGAGGTATTCACCTTCACACCATTAATTTCCGTGATAACGTCGCCCTCCTGAATACCAGCATCAGCAGCCGATGTATTCTTGTCGAGACCCATCACGTACACGCCATTCAGAGTGTTTAGCTTCTTTTCCGAGGCAAGCTGAGCATCTACTTCCCGGATGCGCACGCCTAGCAGAGCCCGCTGCACCACTTTATACTTTAGCAAGTCGTCTACTACCTTGCTCACAATGCTGGAAGGCACCGCGAACGAATAGCCCACGAACGAGCCTGTTTGAGAAGCAATAGCCGAGTTGATGCCGATTAGGTCACCGTTGAGGTTTACCAGAGCGCCACCCGAGTTACCAGGGTTTACCACGGCGTCGGTTTGCAGGAATGACTCTACGCCCATTCCTTCCCGATCCCGCAGGATGTTGATGTTACGTCCTTTGGCCGAGATGATACCAGCCGTTACGGTAGAATTCAGGTTGAAGGGGTTGCCTACAGCCAACACCCACTCGCCAATCTTCACGTTGTCGGAGTTGCCGTACCGCACGAAGGGTAAGTTATCAGCCTTCACTTTCAGCAAAGCCAAATCGGTATTGGGGTCAGTGCCTACTAGCTCAGCCTTATACTTGCGCTTGTCGTCGAGAACAACTTCAATTTTATCGGCCTTGTCAATCACGTGGTTATTCGTGACGATGTAGCCATTGGCAGCAATGATAACGCCCGAGCCGGAGCCCTGCTGCGGGCCTTGCGAGCGGCCATGGTATTGCTCAAGATCGTCCCCGAAGAACTGGCGCAGGAAAGGGTCCATCCGGGCCGCGCTGCTTTCGTTCATTCTGGGCGCATACTCGGTCATTACGTGCACAACAGCAGGCGTTACTGATGCCGCAGCAGCCGTAAAGTTCAGGCCTTCGGGCACCGTGTACGTGCTGCTGCGCAGTTCACTGGTATAACGCACATTGGGGTCAGCCGCAACAGCTTGAGGAGCAGTACCACGCTCTGGCTCGAGCAGCTTGTACCCACCTACCGCTACGCCACCACCGAGAATGGCGGAACCGAGCAGGCCGAGCATCATTTGTTTTGCTTGCATGGGTATTAGAAAAGAGGTGTGATAAGGAAGAAGTCTGGTTTGAAAATACTACAGAATCATGAGCAATGCATGAGCCTAGGTCTTACTAACGCAAGATATCCGCAAGGCGTATTCAGTTGCATGCCCGTTGGTGGATGAAAATAACCCGTTGGTAGAATTTTCTGATTCTATTGGGCTAGCTCCTCTGCCACCACTCCTGTATACGGTATCTATACAACACGCGTACCAAGAAAAAAGGCACCCGGATGGATGCCTTTTTTGCAGAAATATTGGCGCTTAGCGCACCTCAATCTGGTGCTTAGTCACCTTCTTGCTGTCGAAGGGCAAGTTAAGACGTAGCACGCCATCAACTAGCTGAGCCTCAATAGCCGTTACATCTACGTTTTCAGGGAGTTGGAACGTGCGTGAGAAGGTGCCGTACCCGGATTCTACACGGCGGAAGCGGGGGCCGTTTTCAATTACCTCCGGTGCTTTCCGCTCACCGCTCACGGTCAACTTACCGTCTTGAAAATCAATTTTCACATTTTCCTTCGCTACGCCGGGCAGCATCAAGTGTAGCTCGAAGCCCTCTGGCGATTCTACGATATCGGCTTGTGGCAGGAAGCTATCAGCCGGAGCTTTTTGTGAGGGTAGCGTATCACGCAGCATTTCATTGAGCACAGAGTTGAAAGCGCGTGAAGGACGAAGAGAAGGAAGGTTGTTATACAGCAGCGTGGCCATGGTGTAAAGTAGAGTTTGGAGTGGTTAAGTAATCAACCGTGCCCTAGCAGGCACACCCCATATCTATAAATTCTGTACCAACCTTCCTTATGCTTCAAGCATATGCCTTTATGTCATCATTGTTGAAAATTAGCTCAACCAGATACATTCAATAAGGACCATAAAAGCTGCTTTAAAGTGTAAAAACGTCCTTTTTAAACGAATAATATATACGACATAATGACATCAAATATATACAATCTGTAGATATGCTTTTGCTAGTGGCAATGAAATGACCCAAAGGGACAATAATTCCGAGATACAACTAGGTGCGCCTACTACCCCCTGGGAGGTAGTAGGCGCACCTAGTTGTATCTCGGAATTTGTTAGTGCTGCGAAGGTAACTGCCGTCGCTCTGCGGCGCCACCCTCATGGAATAAGGTAAAACGCGCATCAAGCCCTATTACTGGCACGATGACATTGGTACGGCCACCGTACACTTCCTCCCCAGTAATCGGATCGTACTGGGGCACAAAGTTGGCGTAGTACGTTTGGGCCGCTACCCACGGCGTGATATCTACGCGGGGCGACAAGCGGACACCCACTTCCCCGCGCAGGTTGCCAAAATCGATAACGCGTTCCTCACGCTCGTTTTCGTCACGCTGAAGGCGCAAGTACGCTGCGGCTTCATAGGCTATCCGGGGCCGTAGGGACACGTTTTCGCCTAGAGCTATTGTCCGATCTACGTCGAGGCGCAGGCGGGTCAGTGCACGGTTGCGCGCAACTGCGAGGTAGTTATTGGTAGATATCCCATACTCTACCCCCAGCCGCTGCCCAAAGTTGACGGAGCCAATCTTGCCAGCATGACGCAGGAACACGCCGGGGATGACGTTGCCATCCTGCGCAAAGAAGTCGCCGTAGTTCTGCACGTTCGCACGCAATAAACGCACTGTGGCTCCGCCACTCCACCGTTCGTTCCAGAAATGCTCGTATCCTAGGCGTAGCTGCCCGCCGGTAAACGAGTTGTCGCCATTGCTATTACCTACGACGTTCAGAGCTACCAGAAAATAGTCAGCATCCTTCAGCGCCCATTCTGCTTGCAACTCCGGAATTACAACTGTATTCCTAACAGAACGGCGCTGCGCGCTAACAGCGGAGCTGACTAACAGCAGAACAAACAAAACGGGATAAAACGCGGCACGCATGGGCAGGGCAAGAGGAAATAGAATACGAACAGCTTAGTTGGCAGCTAATTCACGCAAAGTAAGCCAAGCCATAAGGCCGGGACCGGTTTCCAAGGCTTTCGTATCAATATCGAAGGTAGGGGTATGTACGGAGGAGGTGTGCCGCTCGCTACCGTCGGCGGCGGCCGTACCCAGGCGGTAGAAGCAAGCACTGGCAGCCTGCGAGAAGTAAGCAAAGTCCTCAGCAGCCATCCACTGGTCCAGTTCTACCACGTTGTCGCGCCCTAAGTATTCTACTGCTGCTTGCTCTGTCCGGGCCGTTAGGGCGGGCTCGTTCTCCAGATACGGGTAGCCTCGGCGAATTTCTAGCTCGCAACTGGCGCCCATGCTTTCGGCCAAACCTTCACACAGGCGGCGCAGGTGCTGATGCGCTTCGTTGCGCCATTCTTCGTTGAGCGTGCGGAAGGTGCCTTCAATGTACACCTCATTCGGAATGACGTTGGTGGCACCTTGGGCAATGACCTTCCCGAATGATAGCACGGAAGGCAGCTTTGGATTGGCCCGGCGGCTTACAATCTGCTGGGCGGCCACAATAATGTGGGCGGCCACTACCACGGGGTCAAGGTTCTGCTCGGGCATGGCGCCGTGGCCACCTTTCCCGCGCACCGTCAGGTACAACTCATCGGTGCTAGCCATGTACCGCCCCGCGCGCAGCCCAATTTTACCAGCCGGCAGGCGCGGAAATACGTGCTGCCCTAGCACGCTGGCAGGCGCAGGGTTTTCCAATACGCCTTCCTTAATCATTAAGGAGGCACCACCCGGTAGCAACTCTTCGCCCGGCTGAAACATAAGCTTTACGGTGCCTTCGAATTCATTGCGCAGCTGAGTTAGGATACGAGCTGTGCCCAGTAGAGAAGATGTGTGTACGTCGTGGCCGCAGGCGTGCATCACGCCAGGATTTACCGACTTGTAGGGCACTTCATTCTGCTCCGTAATAGGTAGCGCATCCATATCAGCACGTAGGGCAACCGTGCGCGACGCAGGGTTGCGTCCTTCAATGAGAGCAACTACACCAGTACCCGCAATGGGCTGAGTAGGGAGGCCCAGTTTGTGTAACTGCTCCGTCACGAAAGCTACCGTCTTCTCTTCCTTGAACGACAGTTCCGGGTTGGCATGCAGGTGTTCACGCAGCGCTATAGTCTCAGCGGCGGCCTCTGCGGCCAAAACCTTGATACGGGATATGAGATGTTGCATGGTAGTAGCGCGCCGCCGAGGCGTCAGGGTATAGTTCGGAAGAAAGAAGGTGAGAGGCACCAAACTGCCAGATAGTCTAGCAAAGCAGCACTAAAAAGCAGGGCAAGCTGCTCGCAACTAAAGCTAGGCAGCAGCAAAGCTAGAACGCCGTCTTGTTGATGACGATTTGCGCGCCCTCTAGCTGTGCTTTGGGCGCCAGCGGACGAATACGCGACATGGCTTGCTCTGCTTCGAGGCGAGTGAGGTAATCCCCAATCCAAAGCCGGTAAATAGGCTGCTTGAAACCAAGGTAGTCCGTTTCCTCGGGGTAGCGGCTAATAACAGCCCGGCGGATAGCCATGGCCTGCTCACGCTCCAGCCCCACGTAGGCCAAGATGCGGTAGCCCTGGGCGTATTTCACGTTCTGATTAGTGAAAGCCTGGTCTCGTAAGCGCTGCTCAATCTGCGCGTTAACTTGGTTGATCGGTGTGACGGGCCGGGTAGTCGTAGTAGGAACAACGGCAGGTGCTTTGGGCGCGGCAAACGCTGGGCGGTAGCGGCTCAGGTCTTCGGCCGGCAACGTGGCAACTTGGGTTGCCCCGGGTCGGCGGGTAGTATCGGGGGCGGTGGCCGTAGGGGCGACGGGCCCCGAGCTTGCACACGCTCCCAACGCAAAAAATGTAGATAACAGCAGCACGTTATGTAGCGGGTGTTTCATGAGAATCTTCTTTCAGCAAAGCCAAGCTATTGGATGACCCAATTCGGTCGGCACCGGCGGCTACCAGAGCCAAAGCCGCAATACGGGTACGAATACCGCCCGATGCTTTGATACGGATGTGAGTTGGTAATGAACGACGCATGAGCACAATGTCACTCACGGAGGCTCCTCTGCCTGCAAACCCCGTAGAGGTCTTTACGAAGTCGGCACCAGCTTCCTCACACAAGCGGCAGGCCGTCACAATTTCTTCGTCGGAAAGCAGGGCAGTTTCTATAATGACCTTTAGCAAGGCACCGCGCAAGTGGCACAACTCCGTCAGCTGGCCAATTTCTTCCTCTACCTCTTCATACCTGCCTGCTTTCAAGGCACCCACATTGATAACCATATCTAATTCAGTAGCACCTTCCAGCAGGGCCTGGTGCGCCTCAAAGAACTTCACCTTGGCAAGAGAATATCCTAACGGGAACCCAATAACCGTGCATACTGGCACGCCTGTATTGGCAAGCTGCTCGGTGGCGAGGCGTACGTAACATGGTGGTACACATACGCTGGCAAATTGGTGAGTAGCTGCCTCTTGGCAGAGCTGAATAATTTGATCCGGCGTAGCATCCGGCCTTAGCAGAGTATGGTCAATGGTAGAAGCTAGGTTCACAAGGCAAAGATAGAGAGGTGAAATGCGAAGCGTCGGCTCCGCTCTACAACAAACGGGCCGCGTTTCTGAAGTAGAAACGCGGCCCGAATAGGGTTGGCAGAATACCCAGCAGCTTAGCTATACAGCCGGGCAACCAAGCAGTTTACCACCGATAACAACCTACTAATCAATTAGTACGGCCCGGTCGTTAAGCAGGTCATCTTCTACCTGCTTGAACTTCACGTCACGCAAGATGCGGCCGTCCATGTACTGCACGCTTACCTTCTCGTTGCGGTTGGCAACTTTCTGAGAGCGAGCAGGCTGCTGCCGCTCCATTACTTGCGCGCCGTCTTGCTGTAGATCCTCGGGACCCGCACCCAACGACACGGAGGAAACTTCCTTCTCGGCCTTCAGCTTGGGGGTAGGTGGCATTACGGGAAGCTCGTCTTCCGTGAAGTACTCAGGCTCGTCGTAGCCTTCCTGGCCCGGCTGCATGGGTACGTCGGCACGGAACAAGAACTGGATAGTGTCCTCATTCACCTTGCTGATCATCTGCTTGAACAGCTCAAACGATTCGAACTTGTATACCAAGAGCGGGTCCTTCTGCTCGTACACGGCGTTCTGCACTACCTGCTTCAGGTCGTCCATGGCGCGCAGGTGCTTGGTCCAGGCTTCGTCAATCACGGAGAGTACCACTACCTTCTCCATGCCGCGAATCACGTCGTGACCACCGGTAGCCTGCGCACGGCGCAGGTTGGCAATAGCCTGAATCTGCTTACGACCATCGGTGAAGGGAATGGCAATGTTCTCGTACGGCGCGTTCTGGCTAAGCAAGTCATTAATCAACGGCATGGAGTTACCACTGATGAAATCGTTCTTGCTTTGGTAGTATCCCAGAGCCTCATCGTACAGCTTCTGCGTGAGCTGGGCAGCTTGCATACCGCTCAGGTCCTGAGCCGTCAGATGCGTATCGTAACCGAATACGCGGATGATGGCCAGCTTGAAGTCTTCGTAGTCGTTGTTGCCTTTGTGGCCGATTACGATGTCTTCGCAAACATCGTAAATCATATTCCAGATGTCCAGCTCCAGACGCTCGCCATGCAGGGCGTTGCGGCGGCGCTTGTACACCACTTCCCGCTGGGCATTCATCACATCGTCGTACTCGAGCAGGCGCTTCCGGATGCCGAAGTTGTTTTCTTCAACTTTCTTCTGGGCGCGCTCAATGGATGAGGTAATCATTGAGTGCTGAATTACCTCGCCTTCTTCCAGACCCATGCGGTCCATCAGCTTAGCAATACGGTCTGAGCCGAACAGACGCATCAGGTTATCCTCCAAGCTCACGAAGAACTGGGAAGAGCCTGGGTCGCCCTGGCGGCCGGCACGACCACGCAACTGGCGGTCAACGCGGCGCGACTCATGACGCTCCGTACCAATAATGGCCAAGCCTCCCGCTTCTTTGGCCGTACCGCGCAACTTAATGTCGGTACCACGGCCAGCCATGTTGGTAGCAATAGTTACGGTGCCAGGATAGCCAGCAGCCGCTACAATTTCAGCTTCGCGCTGGTTTTGCTTGGCGTTCAGCACTTGGTGGGGAATGCCACGCAGCTTGAGCATGCGGCTTACCAGCTCCGAAATTTCAACCGAGGTAGTACCTACCAGCACGGGGCGGCCGGCCTGCACTAGCGTTTGAATCTCTTCGGCCACGGCATTATACTTCTCGCGCACCGTCTTATACACCTTATCGTGCTCGTCTTTGCGGGAGATGCCACGGTTGGTAGGAATTACTACCACGTCAAGCTTATAAATCTCCCAGAACTCGCCCGCTTCTGTTTCGGCCGTACCCGTCATGCCGCCCAACTTGTGGTACATGCGGAAGTAGTTCTGCAGCGTTACGGTAGCATAGGTCTGCGTAGCATCTTCTACCCGCACGTTTTCCTTGGCCTCAATGGCTTGGTGCAAACCGTCGGAGTAGCGGCGGCCTTCCATTACACGGCCGGTCTGCTCGTCCACAATCTTCACCTTGCCGTCGTCGGACAGGATGTACTGGTCGTCACGCTCAAACAGGGTGTATGCTTTCAGCAGCTGGTTGATGGTATGGATGCGCTCCGATTTCACCTGGAAGTCGTCCATCAGCTGCTCTTTGGTATGCAGCTTTTCCTCGCCCGAAAGGGCTGGGTCTTTCTCAATATTGGCCAGCTCAGTGCCAATATCTGGCATGATGAAGAAGTTGTGGTCTTCCCCCTGACCCGTAATCAAGTCAATACCTTTTTCCGTCAGCTCAATCTGGTTGTTCTTCTCATCAATAGTGAAGAACAGCGGCTCATCCGCCTTGGGCATCTGGCGCTGGTTGTCCTGCAGGTAGAAATTCTCCGTTTTCTGCAGTACGGCGCGCATGCCGGTTTCCGACAGGAACTTGATGAGGGGTTTGCTCTTGGGCAGGCCACGGTAAGCCCGGAACAGGGCCAAGCCGCCTTCGCCTTCTTTCGAGCCGTCTTTGCCTTCCTTGATGAGTTTGCGCGCTTCTACCAGGTAGTTCTGCACCTGCTTTTTCTGCTCCTCTACAAGGCGCTGAATGCGGGGCTTGAGTTGGTAGAACTCGTGCACGTCGCCGCGAGGAACAGGACCGGAAATAATAAGCGGAGTTCGGGCGTCGTCAATCAGTACGGAGTCCACTTCGTCGACCATGGCGTAGTGGTGCTTGCGCTGCACTAGCTCTTCCGGGTCGCGCGCCATGTTGTCACGTAGGTAGTCGAAGCCAAACTCGTTGTTGGTACCGTAGGTAATGTCGGCCAGGTAGGCCTTGCGGCGGGCGTCCGTGTTCGGCTGGTGCTTATCAATACAGTCTACCGTGATGCCGTGGAACTCGAACAGCGGCGCATTCCACTCTGAGTCACGTTTGGCGAGGTAGTCGTTTACCGTAACCAAGTGCACACCCCGGCGAGCCAGTGCATTGAGGAAGGCTGGTAGAGTAGATACCAGGGTCTTACCCTCACCCGTGGCCATTTCCGAAATTTTACCCTGATGCAACACCACGCCACCAATGATTTGTACATCGTAGTGTACCATATCCCAGGTGATTTCGGCGCCAGCGGCCGTCCACTTATTGCTCCAGATGGCCTTGTCGCCCTCGATGCGCACGTTGGACTTACGACGGGCGTAGTCACGGTCATAATCGGTGGCAGTTACAACTAGCTGGCCGTTTTCGGTGTAGCGACGGGCCGTGTCTTTGCAGATAGCAAAGGCCACGGGCAATACCTGCATCAGGACTACCTCCAACTCTTTGTTCCGCTGTTTCTCAAGGGTGTCGATCTGGTCGAAGATCTGCTCCTTCTGAATGGCGTCTAGCGTAGCATCATCATTCACGCGCTGATGCAGGGCACCAATCTGGTCGTCCAGGTTTTTGAGGTGGGCGTCAATGCGGGCGCGGACCTCATCGGTGCGGGCGCGTAGCTCGTCGTCGCTGAGCTGTGCCAAGTTGGCATATTCGGCGTTTACGAGCGCCACATACGGGACTATCTCCTTCAGGTCACGGTCCGACTTGGAACCGAAGATCTTGGCGACGGTCTTGCCTAGAAAATCAAACATGCTGGTTTACCTTAATTGAAACGCCGGGGCGCACCTCAAATTTACAAGATTTCTAGCCAAAACCGCCCCATTCCCGTACGCCCCGCCAATCTGACCGATTTTTGCAAATCCGGTTCAGTAAGCAGCACGTCCCGTCACGAAGTAAAGGACTTGGCTAGGACCGCCCCTTTTCGTAGTTAACTATTTTAGCTGCAACGTAGTGCGAATTTCGCTTCAATAGTGGTTTTTCTACTACGTGCCATAGCACAAAGGCAGCCCCAAGTATTATCAGCAGCAACGCCGCAAGCCCCAGCCACGGATTCCACTGAAACACTCCTAGGTGAATAAAGAGCTGAATGATAGGAAAGTGTACTAAGTACGTGCCGTACGATAAATCGCCCCAGCGGCCTGCACTGATCTGTAGTGGTAGCCCTGTGGCCGCGAACAACACACTGGAAGCATAACTTAAAGGCTCGATAAGTGAGCCTGTACGATGATGTCGTAGCAAGAAAAAGGCTACGCAAGAGACAAGAGCAATCCAGCCCAGCTTTGGCCCTAGTTTGTGCTCTACCATGGTGAACACAGCACCCAACGTAAAAAAGTGGATGACACCTGGAAACTGCCGGGCAAGCTCAGTCACCATGCGGGGCGTGATATGTGGTACGTGGGGCAACGCTTCTTCCCACAACAACGCTACGCAAAAGGCTAAAATAGCAGTAGGATAGGCGCCGATGCGCCGAAATAGCCCTACCAGTAGCGGCACGCAGCAGTAGAGGCACAGTTCTACTTTGATAGTCCACAGGGAAGCGTTGAGAGCGGGTACGGCATGCTGCTCAAATACCCCCGGCAAGGTGGGCTGCAGAAAGTTCAGGAACGCGGCGTTGGCCGCTAGGTACTTATAGGCAGCCGGTTGATTAATATAATTGGCTACTGATAGGCGGGTAGCTACCATGCCAATCAGCCAGGCCAGCCCAATGGTAACGGCGTAGGCAGGGTAAATACGGCGTACGCGTTTCTCGGCATAATCCCACCCCGACTGGCTGCGAAGGTAGCTGCGGGTTACGAGGCAGCCACTGATAACGAAGAACCCTTTCACCGCAAAGTCAGCCGATAGAAAGCGTAGAAAGGGTTGGAAGACCGCTACCTCGGATAGCACTGCCAAATGGCAAAACACCACCGTCAAAGCCAAGCCCAATCGTACGGCATCGAAATTATTGCGCATTACTTGCCAAAGTAGGGATACTAGCCGGCAAAATACTACCCCTCTCCCACTTGCTAGTGCGCCCTGCGTGCGCCCTACAGAGCAGGGCGCACGCAGGGCGCAGCATACGCAGCCTTATCCGGCTAAGAAGCCGCCGCTACAATCTCATTAGTACCCGTCGTAACACTGGTTGCGACCTCGGCTAAATAGCGTTCCAGCCCGCTTTCTATTGAAGGCAAGAGTGAGCCGTGTACGCTACCTAAGGCGCTGTATAAAGGGCGAGTAGCCAGCCAAGGAAAATCAACGGAGGGCCGCGCTACAATGAAACTTGGGTCGAAGCCCGCCATACGAGCTATCTGGCACGCAAATTCAGCCCACGTGCAAGAGCCGCTATTGGCTAGGTGCCAAATACCACTTTCCTCATCAAGAAGTAGATCTAAAGCCGTATTCACCAAATCGGGCACGTAGGTAGGTGATATCACTACGTCGGAAGCCGCCTCGAAGGGCTGGCCTGCACGCGCCGCTTGCAGCACCTGGTGCACGAAGTTGTACTCATCCCAAGGCCCGAAAAAGGCACTGGTCCGCACAATTAAGGCGTGAGGGTAGTCAGTCAGCACTTCCCGTTCGGCTAGCTGCTTGCTAATGCCATACACATTTAGGGGCCGGGGCGCGTCGGTTTCCAGGTATGGCGTCGTTTGCTGACCGTCGAATACCAGATCGGAAGAAAAGGTCAGCAGCGGCACTTGTAGACGGGCACAGGCCGCAGCCAGAATGGCCGGTCCGGTGGTGTTTTCGCGGTAGCAATGGGCGTAATCGGTTTCAGCATCGTCTACGCGCACATAACCGGCGGCATTCACCACGGCCCAGGGCTGATAGCGCTCTAGGGCACGCTCCACGGAAGCGGGGTCAGCAATGTTCAGCTTAGCACGACTGAGAGCCACTGTTTCTAGTCCGCGAATGGCAGCAATTTGCTGAAATGCCCGTCCTAAGGTGCCATGAGCACCAGCAATCAGCAGCGGCCGGGGTCGGGTGCCCGCCAATTCGGCAGAATGGTTTGGAACGGTGAATGGTGCAGGAGTAGGTTGGATCATAGCTTAGTGCGTTAGGTGCGCATGATGCTGGTAGAGGTAGCGCGTATCGCGGTGCCACCAGCCTGGGTCTTGGAGCACGGGATGAGCAAAGTCGCCCGTCGTGGCCAAGCTGCGCACTAGGTTGAAAAGAGCCGTGGGCCGGGCCTCACCACTGCGTACATCAAATACGCCGCTCTCATAGTAACCCTGATTTTGGGTAAGGAGACTATTCCAATCGAAAGCGCCTAGCAACGACCACACGGTCATAGCCCGCATATCCAGGCCTTGTTCGCGTAGTTGGGTGCAGGTTTGCCAGGTTTGGTACAGCCAGCGCATTTGTTCTTCACGCGTGCAGGCCAAGTGAGACTCCGTAATGGCAAGCGGAATGCTATACCGGTCCCACGCTTCTTGGGCCAGGGTAGCTAGCCCATCAAGCTGCACGGGGCGCACGCGCACGGCTTCTACATCCACATAAGGCCGACTATCGTCGAGGGCGTAGTGTTCGGTTTGGTCATCCAAAAACCGCTCACTCGTGATGTAATGGTTGATGCCCAGAACATCGGGGGGCAGCACGTCGTCGGTAAATTCCAGCAGCTCATCAACAGAAGCCCCGCTTGCGCGCAAGTACTCCCAAAGCGGGTGCTCCCGCGTGACAAGGCCGCAGAGCAGGTCGTAGGTTAGCCAGCGCCGGTGGTTTTCGAAATCTGCCTGGTGGGCTAAAGCGGGCGTGCTGTGCGTTTTTCCTAGGTCTTCCGTTTGCACCAGCTTTGCGGCTGGGTTTACCTGTCTGATGGCTTGCATGGCCCGTTTGGTGGCGCGCACCTCATTGAGCAGAATGCGCACAAATGTATGGTCGTCGGAGTGGTGGGGATACCACAGGCCATAGAGGCCACTGAAACGAGCTGTAGTAAGGGGCTCGTTGATGGGGGTATAATGTTCTACCCAGGGATAGCGCTCGGCTACCATACGCGCAAACCGGGCTAGTCCTGTGTCGAAGGTATCGAGGTGGAGGGCCGTGTAGCGCGGGCCGCTGCCGTGGTGTACCAGCCCTACTATTGGGTCCACGTTCAACTCCCGCAAGCGGTTTAGGCGCTCATCGGGCCAACTCCAGTTGGGGTGGTTGAGGCTCTGCGGGGCCACTTGTTCCCACAGAACTGGGTAGCGCAATTTACGGATGCCCAGCTCGGCAATGCGGTCTAGGTCTTCGAGGCGGGTGCGGTGTCCGCTGCGGTTTACTTGATCAGAGTAGTCGTCGCCAACCCGGCAAATACTGCACTCTATTCCGCCCCACATTTCAACAGGTCTCATCGGCACAAATCTTAAGTGAATGACCAGTTGGAAAGCAGTTTCCTGCTCTCAGGCTCGAGGCATAGTGTTCAGTTGCCCCTGCCAGAAAACAGCACTGTCACTCTGCGCTTACACCATGACCATGTGAATGGCTTGTGCAAGCACAGAATGACAGTACCAGACGTATATGCGGTGGGCAAGCCCTAGCTAAGCTAGAATGCCCCACCGTTACTCTTTCGCTGGGTCGCGGGGTACCAGCTTATCCAGGATAGCTGCCGAGCCCGTGATGGTGGGCTTCACAGTAGCCTTCTGTACCTCCTCTGACTTCTCAGTGAGCTTCTTGTACAGAGTAAGAGCCTGCGCCACTACCTGGTCCATGTTGTAGTACTTGTAGGTAGCTAAGCGGCCTACGAAGTGTACGTTTGGCGTCTCGTCGGCCAGCTTCTTGTACTTGTTGTACAATTCGGCGTTTTCGAGGCGTGGTACGGGGTAGTAGGGGTCGCCCTCGGCCTTGGGATACTCATACACGATAGACGTTTTGGGGTGCTTCTGACCGGTGAGGGCCTTAAACTCCGTGATACGCGTGTACAGGTTGTCGTTGGGGTAGTTTACTACCGGAGCCGCGAGGTAGTTCTCCGTGTTCAGGGTCTCGTGCTTGAACTCCAACGAGCGGTAAGGCAGCTTGCCATACTTGAAGTCGAAGTACTCATCTACCGGACCCGAGAAGATCATTTCCTTGAACGGAATGAAATCTACGATGTCGTGGTAATCAGTATTGAGCATCACCTTGATGTTGGGGTGATCCAACATGCGCTCAAACATGCGGGTGTAGCCGTGCAGCGGCATAGCTTGATAGGTGTCCGTGAAGTACCGGTCGTCGCGGTTGGTGCGCGTGGGTACACGGGAGGTCACCGATTTGTCTAGCTCTGAGGGGTCCATCCCCCACTGTTTACGGGTGTAATTGCGGAAAAATTTCTCGTACAGTTCTCGTCCTACCTTGCTAACTACTACGTCTTCCGACGTTTTAATAACGGGCACTTGCTCGGCCAACGACTCCAGGAATTGCTCTACCTCGAAGCTGTTGAGCGACAACCCATAGAGTTTGTTAATGGTATCCAGGTTGATGGGCATGGGCACCAGCTGACCGTCTACGGAAGCTAGTACGCGGTGCTCGTAAGGGCGCCAATCGGTGAAGTTGGATAGGTACTCGAATACGTCTTTCGAGTTGGTGTGGAAGATGTGGGGCCCGTACTTGTGGACCAGGATGCCTTCCTCGTTGTAGTGGTCGTAAGCGTTGCCGGCAATGTGGTTGCGCTTGTCCACCACCAGGACCTTTTTGTTGGAACGCGTTGCGAGGCGCTCGGCCAGCACGCTACCGGCGAAACCGGCTCCTACGATGAGATAGTCGAACATAACGAAGAGGTGTTTGGGAATGAATGAGGGGGGTGACGGGCAGCGTTACAATAAAAGCGGACTATACAGCGGTAGTTGCCGCGTGGGCAGTACCGGCGGAGCGGGAGGCAGTAAGTTTTTTCTGCATCAGGGCCACCATCTGTTCCCAGGTTAGGTCCCAGCTGATGGTTTCCAAGTACTCGTCCGTACGCTGGCGCCAGTCGGCATCCTGCGTTTGGGTAAGGGCTTTAGCAATAGCACGGCCGAACTCGTCGGCGGTAGCGGCAATCTGTACTAAGTTCAGGTCGCCATAGGGGCGCACCACGTCGCGGATGGGCGTGCTCACTACCGGACGGCCGGCAGCCAAGTACTCCGGCGTTTTGGTGGGCGAGATAAATTTGGTGCTTTCGTTATCAGCAAAGAGTAGGGTAGCTACGTCCCAGCCGTGGAGGTAGGCCGGCAGCTCCTGGTAATCTTTGCCACCGAGGTAGTGAATGTTTGCCGGCCGGGGCAGCGTGGCGGGGTCGATTTTCACTACCGGCCCAATGATGACAAATTGCCACTCGGGGTGAGCCTCGGCTAATTGGCCCAGCAGTTCAATATCCAAACGCTCATCTACCACGCCGAAGAAACCAACACGCGGATGCGCAATACCGGCTTGGTCGGCGGGCTCGGCCATTTCCTGGCGAGCTTGGCCAAAGTGAGCTTTGTCGATGCTGCTGGGGAAGGGGTGCGCATCGGGGTGCTGCTGGCTTTTGGCTTCGTAAAGCGTGTGCCCACCCGTGAAGACGTAATCGGCTTTCTTGAAAAGCTCCTGCTCCCGCTCACGCAGGGCTGGAGGAGCAAACTTGAAAGCGGCCAGCTCATCCATGCAGTCGTAGATGGTAAGAGCCGGCGTGAAGCCACGCGACTTGGCAATGGCCATTGGCGTGTAGTACCAGAAAATGTATTGCTGAATGTTCTGCTCAGCAAAAAACTGGCGCAGCACATCGTTCTGGGCTTGGTCGGCGGCATCTTCGTTACCACGCAGGCGGGCTGGCAGATGCACTACCACCACTTTCAAGCCATTTTGCCGCTCTTTTACTTCAATGTGCGGTTCAATCAGATCGTCGGGGTGATAAAACGCATCTTCCACGTAAAACACCCGGCCATGTTGGGCAAAGCGGGAAAGCAAATGCTGAGGACGTTGCCACACAAAGTCCCAGTGCAAGTGTGCGAAGCACACTAGATCGGGCAAGGCGTAGGTAACAGGGTCGGCAGGTGCGATGGTGGAGGCGCGCAAAGGCGGCTCCGCTGACTGATTCAGCGGCATAGAAGAAAAATATGAAGTAAATCGAACGGCACAATACTGGTGAAATACCCCCCGTGTGCGCTCGGTAATCTGGCTATACGCTGTCGTAAATAAAAGGATATAGACGAGCTAGCCCAGAGTACGTAACTAGCGTTGCTAACCACATAACTGCGACAATTTACAGCATTAATTGCATTTCTACAACATCCTCCCACCCACTTTCGGTACGGAGCCACTCTTTTCGTGTTCCGACAAGCTGAAACCCAACACTAGTAAACAAGTGCTGACTAGGTCTATTTGATATTCCGATAGTACAATATATCTGATGCAGGCGAAGTACTTCGCGGGCATAAGGCACTAGCAATTCCAAAGCCGTCTTGGCAAAGCCTTGCTGCCGAAACGCTTGCAGAATGGTAATTCCTACGCCTGCCCGCTGATGCATTGGATCTACCTCAAAAATATCCAATGTACCAACAGAGGTGCCGGTTGCATTTTCACAAATTACAAGGCGTAACTGGCGCACCGCATAAACGTCGGCAGAGGCATTATCCAGGTACTGACGCAGCAAATGACGCGATACTGGGGCTAGCGTATCCGAAACACCCCAGATGCTAGGGTCATTTTCTAGGGCATAGAGAAAATCTAAGTCCTCAGCTTCTAAAGGGCGCAAAAAAATACGTTCGGAGGACAGCATACGAAGGAGGTAGCACTACGAGTGGCCCAAATTTTACATTAACATTCGTTGTACGCGGTAGTTTGGAAAGCATACACTATCCAATTCTTCCCTCATGAAATACAACCTATTGGGCAATACGGGCCTGAAAGTATCAGAATTGTACCTAGGTACGATGACGTATGGTGGTAAAGGCTGGGCTGCGGCCATGGGCTCTTTGGATCAACAAGCAGTAGACGAGCAAATAAAGCGGGCCGTAGATGCCGGCGTTAACTTCATAGACACAGCTAACGTGTATTCCGAAGGGCTTTCGGAGGAGCTGACTGGTCAGGCTATTCACAACCTTGGCATTTCCCGGCACGATATAGTACTGGCCACCAAGGTACGCGGCAAAATGGGCGAAGGCCCCAACGACGCAGGGCTTACGCGCAAGCACATCTTCCAGCAGGTAGAGGACAGCCTGCGCCGCCTCAAAACCGACTACATTGACCTCTACCAGACCCACAGCTACGATCCACTTACCCCGCTGGAAGAAACCCTGCGTGCCCTCGACGACTTGGTGCGCAGCGGTAAAGTGCGCTACATCGGTGCCAGCAATGTAGCAGCCTGGCAACTCATGAAAGCCTTGAGCTACTCCACCTACAACCACATAGAGAAGTACGTATCATTGCAGGCGTACTACACTATAGCGGGCCGCGACTTGGAGCGCGAACTGGTGCCTCTTCTGCAAGATCAGAAGGTGGGCCTGATGGTGTGGAGCCCCTTGGCTAGCGGCTTCCTGAGTGGCAAATACACCCGCGAAAACGAAAGTGAGGAAGGTGCCCGCCGCGCTAGCTTTGACTTCCCGCCGGTAAACAAGGAAAAGGGCCTCGATATTGTAGACGCACTGCGCCCCCTGGCCGATAGCAAAGGTGTGTCAGTAGCGCAGGTGGCGCTGGCGTGGCTACTGCACCAGCCCGTAGTCACTAGTGTTATCATTGGAGCCAAGAAAATGGACCAGCTAGAAGACAACCTCAAGGCTGTAGATGTGCACCTGACACCCGAAGAGTTGCAGCAGCTAGACGAGGTTAGCAAACTTGCGCCCGAATACCCCGGCTGGATGCTGGACTTCACCAAGGGCGACCGGCAGCCTTAAAAAGTAACACTGAAGTAACACACAGCGGCCCCGAGGAAGCTATTACCTCTTCCTCGGGGCCGTTGTGTGTACACGCGGGGCTAACCGCTTGTGCTTATACCGATATAGTGCCCTCAAAAACGCGCGTAGCGGGGCCAATGAGGTAAACGTTGGTAAAGGAGTCGTCGGGCTGGGCTTCGAACGTGACGCGCAGGTCGCCGCCGGGGGTGCGCAGGTGCACGGGGCTAGTAGCGCCCCGCTTGCTAGCGGCCAGGGCTACGGCCGTCACTCCGGTGCCGCAGCTGAGGGTTTCGTCTTCAACGCCCCGCTCATAGGTTCGCACTTGCCAGGGCAGATCGGGAGTGGCAGGCGCCTCCACAAAGTTGACGTTGGTGCCTTTCTCCCGAAACTGCTCGTTGTATCGGATGGCCCGGCCCTCAGCAAACACGTTCAGCTCGGCAAGGGTGCTGGCGGGCTGAAACTGTACCAGATGGGGCGAACCCGTATTCAGAAATACGCTATGCTCTTCTATTTCCTGCTGGCCTAGTACGTCCTGCATGCGCAGGTGCACGATGCCGTCAGCCTCCACGCGGGCTTCATGCGGACCATCGGCGGCCAGAAAGTGGGTTTGCGTGTCAATTACGCCGAGCTGCTTGGCAAAGGCCACGGTGCAGCGTCCGCCGTTGCCGCACATGGAGCCCAAATAGCCGTCGGCGTTAAAGTAAACCATCTCAAAATCGTACTGCGCGTGGTTGCGGAGCAGAATGAGGCCATCGGCACCAATACCCCGACGCCGGTCGCAGAGGAAGCGCACCAGCTGGTGATTGGTTTCATCGAACTGTTGTGCTCGATCATCCACCATTACAAAGTCGTTGCCGGTGCCTTGGTATTTGAAGAAAGTAAGCGTGTTCATTCTATAAAAGTAGAAAGCAAAAGGGGGAGCTCGCCTCATGGGACAATTATCCGAGGTAGCCGAACAAATTTTCAGGCAAAAGCTTTCCGCAGGAGTGCTATTTGCCCGGTATGATAATACGTATGCTGGATTACTCCCTGGAGCATGACGTACCAAGAGTTGGAAGTGCTATCCGGAATATTGCCGGGAGAAGTGCCGCGGCGGGTAAGGTCGGTATCCTGCAGGTTGCCTATTACGGCCCGCAACTGGTCGTGGGCTTGGCGTAGATAATCCTGCGTTGCTCGCCAGGCCTCCTCATTAGGCAAAGCCGGCGGGGCCGGCCAGTTCTCGGCGTCAGTTGGGCCTAGTAGCGTGGCAGTTTCTAAGCGCCGACACACAATGTGCAGCCAGGTTTCCAGATGCAGCACAATTTCCCAGATGCTGTGCGCCCCAGCCAGGGGGTAGGCAGCGGCCTGAGCAGCAGTAATGCCCGCCAAGGTTGCCTGCAAGGACGGGCCCGCCCAGGCCTCTCCATCGAAGGCTCGCTGTAACTGGTCAAGAATTCGCTCTATTTCGTGCATCTGCGAAAGTCTGCTGCCTATCCGTATCCTATACTGACCGGAACTGCATCATGCCGTACCTTTGCCAGCCTGCCCTACTGGGCAGCGTAAAGGTAGCTCTATGTACACGTTCCTCACCACCAGCCCTTGGGCCGACTACGAACTAATCGACGCCGGCAACTTCGAAAAGCTGGAACGCTTCGGTAAGCACATTCTCGCCCGCCCTGAACCCCAGGCCATCTGGGACCCCCACCTACCCGCTTCGGAGTGGCAACGGGCCAACGCCACCTTTACCCGGGAGAAGGGTAGCCAGGAGCGCGGGCAGTGGAAAATCAAAGCCGGCACGCCGGAGCAGTGGATTATCGGCTACGAGCGACCCGACGGCTTGAAGCTGCGGTTTCGGCTGGGTATGTCGTCGTTCAAGCACGTGGGCCTGTTCCCAGAGCAGGACCCCAACTGGCAGTTCATTTACCAGCAAACCCGCAAGCGCCGCGCCGCACAACCCCGGGTGCTCAACTTGTTTGCTTACACCGGCGCCGCTACCCTAGCTGCCCGCGCCGCGGGGGCCGATGTTACCCACCTCGACTCGGTGAAGCAGGTGAACTTCTGGGCCCGCGACAATATGGAAGCGTCCGGCCTGGATGGCGTCCGGTGGCTGGTAGAAGACGCTATGAAGTACGTGCGCCGGGAAGTAAAACGGGGCAGTAAGTACCAAGGCCTTATCCTCGATCCTCCCGCCTACGGCCGTGGTCCCAACGGGGAGAAATGGCAGCTGGAAGACGAGCTGAACGAGATGCTGAAGCTTTGCAAGGAGCTACTAGACCCCCAGGACCACTTTTTCCTCATCAACCTGTACTCCCTAGGCTTCTCGGCCCTAATTCTGGAAAACCTAGTGCATGAAATCTTCCCAGAGGCTCGTCAGACGCGGGAAATTGGGGAAATCTACTTGCACGACAAAGCGGCCCGCAAGCTTCCTCTGGGCACATTCTGCCGGTTTGCTACGTAATACACAGGCCGCGCTACTTCCCATCGGGTAGCTAGCCTGGGCGGCGTCGGCCGCGGCTGAATGTGCCTTACCTTGGCAGGCCAGGTCCATCAGTATACTGCGCAACGCATCTACTCTCTTCCTCTTATAATGCAGCATCCCCTCCCCCGTCACCGGCGCTTGGCCCTCATCGACATGGGCACGAATACGTTCCACTTGCTGATTGTGGAGCTCCCGGAGCCCAGCCACCAGCAACCCGTAACGCTGTTGCGTACTAAAGTGGGCGTGCGCTTGGGTGAGGGAGGCATCAGTAAAGGAGAAATTGCGCCGGCAGCTTTCGAGCGGGCCTTGCACACGCTCGTTGGGTTCAAGGAGGAAATTGAGCTGCATCAAGTAACGGACGTGCGTGCTACGGCCACTAGCGCCATGCGCGTAACCCGCAACGGCCCGGCCTTGGCGCAAGCTATTTTCGAGCAAACCGGCATTCGAGTAGAAGTTATTGCGGGTGACCGGGAGGCGGAGCTCATTGCCAAGGGTGTGCGCTGGGCGGTACCCTTGGGTAGCCAGCCTCACCTCCTTGTGGATATTGGGGGCGGCTCTGTAGAGTTTATTATTGCCGATGAGGATACCATCTTCTGGAAGCAAAGCTTTGAAATAGGTGCTCAACGCCTTCTCGACAAGTTTTTCCCCGAGCCCAGCGGCTTGTTTCCAGCTTCGGCCGTAGCCGCCGAGCAGGAGTACCTGCGCACCATGCTGGCTCCTCTGGCCGCGGCCGTGCAGCAATACCGGCCCGTGGGCCTGGTAGGAGCCTCGGGCAGCTTTGATAGTCTAGCTGATATGCAACTGGGGCAGTTGCGCACCGAAGCCGAGCTACCACCCCGCACGGAGCTTGCCCTCAGCAGCTTTCAGCGCAGCTACCAGCAGCTTCTGAGCTTAACCCATGAGCAGCGGGCAGCTATTCCCGGCATTCTGCCCATGCGCGCCGACATGCTAGTAGTCGCGTCCGTGCTGATTGATTTTGTGCTGACCACCACCGGTATCACCCACATCCAAACCTCAGCCTACGCCCTGAAGGAAGGTTTGCTAGCCGAGATGCTCGGCTAGGCTTCGTCTGCTGGACTCAATGCATAAAGGCTAGCAGGCAGCTTTGGCGCTGCTACCGGCTTGCTGGCAGACTTTGTGAATAAAGGCCATTTTGTCTACTACCTCCGGCATGATGATGAACGGGTACGGGTCGGGTTGGCCCATGCTCCGGTTGAGGCTGTTCATGGTGAACGTGAGGGGTAGCCACAGCTGCATGATGCGGTTGAAGTCGGATATTTCGTAGGGCTCCTCGGTAATGGCCGCTTGCAAGCCTAGTTCGGCGGGCGCCGCCGCGGGGTTTACACTCAGCCCAAAGGCGTGAGCTGTTTGCAAGGTATCGAGGATGTGGAGGTAGTGCGCCCAGGTTTCGGCCCAGTCTTCCCAGGGGTGGCTACTGGCATAGGAGCTAATGAAATGCTGGGACCAGTCGTTGGGGGCACCTTGGTCATAGTGGCGTTGGAGGGCCTGCCCGTAGTCATCCTGCTCATCCCCAAACAGCGCCCGAAATTCTGTCAGGTGGGGCGTATTGTCGATGAGTTGGTCCCAGTAGTAGTGGCCTACCTCGTGGCGAAAATGCCCCAGCAGCGTGCGGTACACCTCGGCCATCGACTTGCGCGCCATTTCCCGCTCAATGTCGTCGGCCTCCGCAATATTGATAGTAATAAGGCCATTGTCGTGCCCGGTCATGACCTTCTGGCCACCATCCTGGCTGGCATCGGCCAGGAAGTCGAACTGCAAGCCATGCTCCGGGTCCTCAAATTTACTTACCACCGGCAGGCCCATGCGCAGCAAGCTGTACACCAGGCGGTGCTTGGCTATTTCCAGCTTCCACCAGCGCAGGCGGTGTTCGGGCTCACTCAGGTTAGGAATAGTGCGGTTGAGGGCACACGCGGTGCAGAATTGGGTAGCACTCTCCGCTGGAACTAGCCAGTTGCACACCCCATCGGCATGGTTGCGGCAGTACGTGTAGGTAGGCGCGTTGGGCTGAGTGGTGCCGAACAAGCGGTAGGTGCGCCCATCTGCCTCCGCCACCAATGGAAACAGCTGCAGTTGTTTCGGCTCGAAGCCCAGGGGATAATGGCACTTCTCACACTGGCTGTTTTCAAAGTACAGCAGTTGGCCGCAGTGGGTACACGTAAATAGCTTCATACAGGCGCTGGCGGAGATACTGTTGCCTCTACGGCTAAGGTTAGGCTACGGATACTACCGGCGTGGCTATTCTAGGCTGATGCCAGGAAAACCTTGCTCCTATAGACTTACTGCACCTTCATTTTAGAGGTGCTTTTTACAAAAACACATACTTATTTGAAGTTACCCCTACGGGATTTAGGCCATTTCATGGTTTCTTACGTCAAGAACTATTCCGACTGCTTTCAAAACCACCCCCATTAGCAAACATGCCTCTGCTTAAAGGGGTCTGGTTGAAAGCAGCTTCCCGTTGTGCTTCTACTTCGTTATATGCAGCAAAATTCCTTACTCCATTCCTACCGGGAGCAGCCCAATGTGTGGGACGAGATGTTTCTGGCCGAAGGCATCCGGCCCGAGTATCGGCACTTTGTATCAGCCATTGCCAACTTGGCGGGTCCTGAAATGACCAGGAAGGTAGAGCTAGCCAAAAAGCTTTTTCTCAGCCAGGGCGTAACGTTCACGGTGTACAGCAGCGGCGAGGGGCTAGAGAAGATTTTTCCCTTCGACATCATTCCTCGCATCATCAACCACGCGGAATGGACGCGCATTGAGGCGGGAATTAAGCAGCGGCTGAAGGCCCTGAATATCTTCCTCAAGGATATCTACCACCAGCAGTTTATTCTAAAAGATGGCATTGTACCTGCCGCGCTGGTGTACTCATGCCCGCAGTTTTTGCGGCAGATGATTAACGTGCACGTACCCCACGACATCTACACCCACATTGCGGGGGTTGATTTGATTCGGGACCACGACGGGGAGTTTTACGTGCTGGAGGACAACTTGCGTACGCCTTCGGGCGTGTCGTACATGCTTGAAAACCGGAGCATCACTTACCGTATTTTTCCTGACCTGCTGCCCAGAAACAATGTGCAGCCCGTGAAAGACTACCCCGACTTACTTTTCCGCAACTTGCTGGCCCTGGGCAGCCGGCAGGCTAGCGAGGCGACCGTCGTGCTACTGTCACCGGGCATTTACAACTCCGCCTACTTCGAGCACAGCACCCTGGCCCGCCTGATGGGTATTCGGCTGGTGGAAAGCCGCGACCTGATGGTGCACAACCACTTTGTGTACATGAAAACCACCCAGGGGCTCACCCGCGTGGATGTTATCTACCGCCGCGTGGATGACGAATTTATTGACCCTCTTACGTTCCGGCCCGATAGTGCCTTGGGCGTATCGGGGCTGTACTGGGCGTACCGCAAGGGCAACGTAGCCATTGTGAATGCCATGGGCAACGGCGTGGCCGACGACAAAGCAGTGTACAGCTACGTGCCCGACATGATCCGGTACTACCTCAACGAGGAGCCTATTCTCAAGAACGTGCCCACCTACCAACTCGCCGACGCGGACAAGCGCCAACTGGTGTTCGACAACATGGACCGCATGGTGGTGAAGCGTACCAATGAGTCAGGCGGGTACGGGATGCTGATTGGCAGCAGCGCCACGGAGCAGGAAATGAACGAGTTCAAGGCCGCCATCTTACAAGACCCGCGCAGCTTTATTGCCCAGCCCATTATCAGCCTTTCCTCTACCCCCTGTTACATCGACGGGGTGCTCCAACCCCGCCGCGTTGACCTGCGTCCCTTTGCTCTGTACGGCCCTTCCGGCATCGACATTGTACCCGGTGGCCTCACGCGGGTAGCTCTGCGGGAAGGCTCCTTGGTTGTAAACTCTTCCCAAGGCGGAGGCAGCAAAGACACGTGGGTGCTAGGGCCGGAAGCAAGCTAAAGCAAGTCGCTCTCCCCTGCCCGACTAGCTGCTGCGTACCGGTGGGTACGCGCCACAATCCCCGTTTCACTATTTGATTTTCCCTTTATGCTGAGTCGCGTTGCTGACACTATTTATTGGCTGGCTCGTTACATGGAGCGCACGCAAGCCATGTTGCAGGTGATTCGCACGAGCTACATTTTCTCCCAGGAAGAACCCCACTACCGAGGCTGGGAGCCACTGCTACACACCTTCGGCGACCTTACCCCGGAGGAAATCCGCACCGCGCTTCAGGACACCAGCCGCGTGCTTACCCATCTGGTTTTCGATAAGGCCAACGGCGTGTCAGCCTACAATAACATTATGCAGGCCCGCGAAAATGCTCGGGCTGTGCAGGACCACATTACTAAGGAAGTGTGGCAGAGCCTAAACGAGTACTACCACACTATTCGCCAGGCCGAGCTAGTGCAGCAAGCCACCTCCGAAGACCCTGTTTCGGGCCTGGATGTGCTGGTGAAGCAAGGAATGCTGTTTGCGGGCACTGTGCAGCACACTATGCCGCGCGATGAAGGCTACGTGTTTTTGAGCCTGGGTAAGTTTTTGGAGCGGGCTCTGCAAACCACTGATGTGCTGCGCCTCAACCTTAGTCACTTCGTAGTAGAGCACCACTACCCAATGGGCGCGCCGGAGTTGCGCCACGTGCTGTACGGCCTGTACGGACACGAGCTGTACGCCAAAACCTACAAGGGCGTTCTTACCCCAACTAATGCCCTGCAAATGATTGTGTACGAGACCGACTTTCCGCACTCGCTGGCGTACAGCCTGCGCCAGCTAATGCGCCACTGCGAACGGCTGAAGGACAAAAGCCCGCCCGAAAGCTACAGCAAGGTGCACTTTCTCATTGGCAAGGCGAAGAACAGCGTGGCGTACAGTACCCTGAACACGGATGACAGCGCCCAACTCGACCAGTTTTTGCGCCAAACGCGGGCCGAGCTGCTCGATATTTCGGCGGCACTGAATACCTACTATTTCGGCCACAGCTAACGCTAACAGCTATGCCTTCCTACACCATCAAGCATCTTACGCGCTACACCTACGCTGCCCCGGTTATCGACTGCGCCAACCAGCTCATGATTTACCCGCTGGAAGATGAGCGTCTAGAAGTGAAGCGCCACGAAGTAGTGGTATCATCCGATCCGGAGCTTGCATTTTTCACTGACTACTTTGGCAACAAGATTGGGGTATTTACCATCATTAAGCCTCACAATGAGTTACTGATTGAATCGAACCTGGAAGTTATTACCTCCCCCATTCAATTTCCCATGGACGAGGAAGCGGCCGAGCAGCAGTGGCACCACCTAGCTTCCTTGCACCAGGATGCGGCTTTCATCGACTTTCTGACGCCCGACCCTTCCCCACTTCAGCAGGAGATTTATGAAGTATTGCAGAGCGTAACCGACCAGCATGAGAAGCCACTGAAAAACGCCCTGGTGCTGTCGGAGTACGTGTACGACCATTTCCAGTACGAGCAAGGCGTGACCAACGTGGAAACTCCCACGGAGGAAATCTGGCGGCTACGAGCTGGTGTGTGCCAGGATTTTGCCCACATGCTGCTGTATATGCTACGCCTCACGGGCATTCCGGCCCGCTACGTGAGCGGCTACGTGTGCCCCAAGCAGGAAGGCATGCGCGGTACGGGCGCTACTCATGCGTGGGTTGAAGCCTACATTCCATTCTATGGTTGGCTGGGCCTAGACCCCACCAACAACTGCATTGTGAACGACGGCCATGTACGCATGGCCCTGGGCCGCCACTTTTCCGACTGCACTCCTATCAAAGGCACGTACAAAGGTACCGGCGCTCATACCCTCACCGTATCGGTGCACATTGAAAACGGAGAAGCCGACACCCAGGAGCCTCTCTTTGAAGAGCCCGTGTATGTGCAGGAAGCCAAGGTGCCTATTGTGCCCGTGAACTCCTATCGCAAGTACGTGACCTGGGAACAGCAACAGCAACAACAGCAGCAGTAAGAGCGACGGTAAACGTAAGTTTGGGGCGAAATGCAGTCTACCCTCTATGGCTTTGCCCCAGGGGTAGGCTACCTCACACGCCTTCTACTTTACCTCATGACGACTACCATACCTTACACCCAGCTTTTTGCCTTCGCCGAATCGGTTTTCCGTGGCATGGGCTGCCCGGAGGAAGATGCTACCCTAGCCACTGAAACTTTACTTTCCGCTGACCTGCGTGGCATTGACTCCCACGGGGTAGCACGCCTTATCGGGTATGTGCGCCTGTGGGAAGCGGGCCGCATCAACGCTACGCCCCGGGTAGGCGTCACGTACGAAACGCCTAGCACGGCTGTGGTAGATGGCGATGGTGGACTAGGCTTAGTAGTAGGCCCTAAGGCCATGCAGGTAGCCATGGAAAAGGCGCGACAGGTAGGCACGGGCTGGGTGTCGGTGAAGAACTCCAACCATTTCGGCATTGCTGGCTACCATGCCATGAAGGCATTGGCCCACGACATGATTGGCATCGCCATGACGAATGCTTCGCCGCTGGTGGCGCCTACGTATTCCTTAGAGCGCCTGCTGGGTACCAACCCCATTGCCGTGGCCGTTCCCGCTGGCAACCAGCCTGATTTCGTGCTCGACATGGCAACGACTACTGCGGCAAATGGCAAGCTCGAAATAGCCCAGCGGAAGAACATCCCTATTCCCGAAGGATGGGCCCAAACAGCCGAAGGCCTGGGATCTACGGACCCCAATGCCGTGAAGAACGGAGGGGCTTTGCTGCCCCTGGGCGGTGCTACGGGCTCCCACAAGGGCTATGGCCTGGGAGCAGTAGTGGACATCTTCTCGGCAGTGCTGAGCGGTGCTAACTATGGCCCCTGGGTGCCGCCCTTCGTAGCCTTCTTGCAGCCTTCCGAGAACCCTGTTGGACAGGGATTAGGCCACTTCTTCGGGGCCATGCGCGTAGATGCCTTCCGGCCCGCTACCGAGTTCAAGGCCCATATGGATAACTGGATTACTACCTTCCGGGAAGCACGTGCCACGGAAGGTCAGCACGTCCTTATTCCGGGCGACCCAGAGCGCGAAATGTCCGTAGTTCGGCTCCTCGAAGGCATTCCGCTCCTCGAACCCGTGCTACAAGATCTGGAATCAGTGGGCGCTAAGTTTGGCATGAAGCTATAAGCTGCCTCAACAGAATAAGCTCCCACTTATTCTGTTGTACCACAGCCTAGCATTGCAAAACGCCATCCTAAGTATAGCGCGAATGTGCAGCTATACCTGAGATGGCGTTTTGCAATGCTATTGGCTAGTGACGTTTCATTATCACTGGAACAGCAACTAATTGAGGGGGTTAGCTATTGCTGCCGATGAGGGTATTCATAGCCACGTCCTGGTTAAGATACTTAGAAGAGTAAGTAGCATCGGGGCCGTTGAGGAACAGGCAAGTATTACCGCCTACGGTTTCAATGATGGCGTCTTTCTGGTCCATGGGTAGAGCAGGGCAACCCAGGCTACGACCCAAACGGCCGTACTGACGAATAAAGTCCTCGCTCACGTAGTCGGCGCCGTGCATTACTACTGAACGCATCTGGGCGTTGGTGTTATACCCTTCGTCCAGGCCCGCGAGCTTCAACGAACGTCCGTGCTTGCCTACATACTCACCTTGAGTAACATAAAAGCCCAAGCTGCTCATGTTCGACTCATTCTCATTGGAGAAGTTGGTCGCCATGTTTTCGCCCGAATTGTGGCCGTGCGCTACTAGCGTGTGGAACTTCACTTGCTTAGCAGCAATATCGAGTACCCACAAGCGCTTTTCAGTGGAAGGCAGACCAAAGTCAACTACCGTCAGCAGTTGTTTTTCGCCTAGCTTCCCAGCCTGCTCTAGGTTAAGATAGCCAGTCATAGCCTTTTCGAACACCTCGTAGCGCAGTCCCTGCTGCTCTACCTGCAAGTCGCGGTAGAGGTCATGCATACGCTGATCGAACTGTGCAATCGGGGTAACGGGAGCCGATGGCATCCGAACCTCGGACCCAGGAGTAGCGGCCCGCGACTTTGTCACGGGTGATGCCAGCGGAGTAGCCAAGAACAACGAGGCCACGAACGGTAACATCCGGCGCAGGGCCCGACGGGCGCGGCGCTTCAAGCGCTGACGACGAACGACACTCTGATTTTCCATCGACTTGGGGTGTTTTTCGGTGGTTGGCGGCTTTCTGCACGCAGAAAGCCTATGGTGTTGAGTATCCTATACGCACGCATCCAAACAACAGATGCGCCCACAGGCAACGATTACTCAGCCTATAGAACATAGCTACCACTTAATAAATTCCCTGGGCTGCTTGCCCGGGATGGCAGCAAACCTACCGACGGAAATATAAAACGTGTGAAAGCAGCAGCCCTTGCCCTTTTACCTTCTATTTTAGCTGCATCCGTTCTGTGCCGAAGCTTCCTTTCGGCCTTGTCTCCGCTCTGTCTACCTTTCTTTTTCACCCCAGTTTTCCCAATTCCCACATGCACATTTCTACAAATTGGCTGCGCAAGCTAACGCTTGCTGCGGCAGCTTTGCTTGTACTGGGCGGCCAGCCCGCTCAAGCGCAAAAGGTTGTTCTCCAAGGATATTGGTGGGACTACTGGAATTCAAATTACCCCAATGGCTGGGCCAATTATATTGCCCTACTGGCTCCGCGCCTGAAAGCCATGGGCATTGACGCGGTATGGCTACCGCCGAGCATCAAGAATGGCAACCAAGGCAACGGCTATTCGCCCTTCGACAACTACGACCTGGGCGATAAATACCAGAAGGGCTTCCTGGCCACGCGCCTAGGCACCAAGGATGAACTACTACGCGCCGTGGCCGTGCTGCACGCCAATGGCATTGAGGTGGTGCAGGACATTGTGCTGAACCATAACGATGGGGCCGGCTCTCAATCGGGGGCGGGCGGCCAAGACCCGGCGGCGTGGGAGGACGGCTCCACCAGCCGCTACAAAAACTTCCGCTATGTGAGCTACAGCAGGCCGGCTACTGCGGAGGATGCCCCCAACTACTTAGCTCGCAACGGCCGCTTTGCCA
The DNA here is from genome assembly GCF_900188255.1 of Hymenobacter mucosus. Taxonomy (GTDB): domain Bacteria; phylum Bacteroidota; class Bacteroidia; order Cytophagales; family Hymenobacteraceae; genus Hymenobacter; species Hymenobacter mucosus. The sequence goes on from NZ_FZNS01000002.1 coordinate 611,985, forward strand.
AGAATTGGCAGAACTTCAACCCCAACCCCGGCAACAACTCCACTTCCGGCGACTGGAATGCTGTATTTTTCGGACCCGATGTGAGCTACTATAATGGCTCCTACGGCCAAAGCTCCAACGCTACCTTCAACCCTACCCAAGGCGCCGACTACATGCGCAATGGCGTGCGCGACTGGCTGGTGTGGTACAAGAAGCAGGAAGGCTTCGACGGCGTACGCATGGATGCCGTAAAGCATTTCCCAGATTTTGCCTCCGAGGATTTCCTGTACAATTTGCAAAGCAACGCGGGCTGGGCCTCTGGCGGCGCTACCATGTATGCCGTAGGCGAGTGGGTTGGCTCTGGCAGCCAGATGGACGGATGGGTGGCCAACGTGCAGAACCGCGCCGGCACCTTCGATTTCTCCCTGCGCAATGGCCTTTACAACATCATTAGCGGGGGCGGCAACTTCGACCTGGGCTCCTTGCCCGGCTACCAGCAGGGCGCGCGGGTGATGCAAATCAATGGGCAGTATGTGCATCGCACAGTGCCCTTCGTGAATAACCACGATACCTTCCGCCCTACTACCGATGCCAACGGCAACTATACCGGCTGGAATACCGGCTCGGAGCTAGCACCCCACATCGACCCGTTCGACCCGCGGTTGTCGGCGGCGTATGCGGCCGCACTGGTGGTAGATGGGTCTCCGCAAATTTTCTTTGAAGACCTCTTTAACGTAGGCAGCACCAGCAAACGGTATTCGCACCAACCCACCAGCACTACCGACCTACCCGTACGGGATGATCTGAATAACCTAATCTGGTGCCACCAAAATCTACGCTTTAAGGACGGTGCTTATAAGGTGCGCTACCAAGCTGCCGACCACCTAGTGATTGAGCGCAGCACTAAGGCCATCGTTGGCATCAACGACAATTTCTCGGCTTGGCAGAACAACACGGTTTCCTGCGACTTTCCAGCGGGCACCGTGCTGAAAGACTATTCGGGAGCCAACGGCACGGCCACCGTGACGGTGAGCAGCGCACAAACTGTAACAATTAATACCCCACCGTGCAACGGCACAGCTGCCGGAGGGCGCCGGGGCTACTCGGTGTGGGCACCTACGGGCACCGGCACTAACTACACCCGCCCGGCCCTGGCTACTACCCAAGAGTGGGAACTAGCCGATGACTTGGGTGATTCGCACGCTTCATCGTTGAAGCAGGGCGGGCAACTGCCAGCTTCCTCCACAGCCTACCGCACGGCAGGCCGCATTTACGTAGCTTCTGGCAAGGCAGTGACCTACAACCTCTTTCCGACGGATGCTACCCGCAGCTTGGCTGTAGAACTGGTGAATGCCAGCGGCACCGTGCTCAGCAGCAAAACCGGCACTGGCACGCTCACCGCTACCTATACTCCCACAGCCACCGGTTGGATTACGCTTCGCGCCAAAAACGCTGTAGCAACCAACCCTGCACAGCGCGCTTTCATTAAAGCCACGTACACCGCACCTGACGTGCTGAGCACGACGGCCCTGCGCGAAAGCACCGTTACGGCCACCCGACAAGCCGAGGTAACGGGCACCGACCTCACCGTGTATCCGAACCCCACCAGCGCCGACCGCATTGATGTAGTGCTCCAGTTACCGCGGGATGTAACGGCCACGTTGTGCCTGCTAGACCTCACGGGCCGCCGGGTGCATGAGCAGCGCGTGCGCCTCTATCCCGGCTCTACCGAGCAACGCCTAACTATCGGCAGGCCCCTACCGGCGGGCGTATACCAACTGCATGTACCCGAGCTGGGCCTGAGCCGTAAGGTAGTAGTAAAATAAACCTAGCTCGTTTTGCAGCTTATAGAAAAGCCCCGCTGAAATATTTCAGCGGGGCTTTTTTCTAGGCATGCTACTGATAAGTCGGCTTAATGACCTACCGTTGCATCTTTCATATCATCCAAAATCTTAGCTATTTCTGCTTTTTCCTTGGCCCCGAGGTTATTGGCGGCCATAGAGGCATCAGCAGCTTGGCGCCATACCGACCACTCTTTCTCGGTAATCATCATGCCTTTGTGAGCCGAGAGCATGGTCATGCCGGTGTACTTCAGTGGGCCGCCGGTAGCTTCGCCTATTTGGTTGATGAAGTTGTTACGCAAGCGGGCCAAACGGGCAGGCTTGTCGGGGTCGGTGAGCAAAGGAGTATGGGTGCGTAGCATAGAAGAATTTTGCGCACTAGCTTCGGCCGCTACGTTAGCCATCAGCACGTCAACGAATCCTTCTACCCCTTTGAGGCCGCCCATCCGCTCGTATAGGGTGGGCTCTGGCTTTGGCTCATCTTCTTTCGAGCCGCAAGCTGTAGTGAAAAATAGCGTGCTGCTCAGGAGCAATGCCGCAGCAAAGTTGAGTCGAGGTAGGTGCATAGGGTAAAGGGTGAGTGAATGAAAAGAGAATAGGTAATGATGTAAGCCGAAAGGAAGTCGAGTGCCGGTATGAGTTGGTCAGACGGTAATAAAAAGACGCCGCAAATTGAACGCGAACCGAATCCGGTCCAGGGTTTCTAGGTAGCTAGCGGGCACCGGGCACTGACGGCCAGAAGGAGCCTGGGCCACTGTAATCGGGCGCGTCACCCGGAAAGCCCCACCCACCGACAGTACTCGCTCTATCTCTTGCTCCGAAACATCGGCTTCATGGAAAAGCACGGTAGCAACCTGCGTATGGGCGTTGATAACGCACGCCGCTACCCCCGGCACAGCTGCTACCTGCTGCGAGGTGGCTACCTGAGCAGGCGTATGTAATCCTTCAACCTGCAACTGAAGTATAGTTACGGGCTGCACATACTGATGAAGCGCCGGTTCCTCCCAGCTTCCCCAGATGAGCAGCAACACCAGCAGAAGTAGGCTGGCTTGTAGAAAACGTTTGCCTTTCACAGTACTGAATAACATAATGCCCCGAGTAAGCGCCTAGGATGAGGCGTACCTACTTCAGCGTGACTTTACCCCGGATTTCACCACCTGGATAGGCGGTAGTGTGCAGGTTCACGTAGGTTTGGCCACCCAGCAGCAAGGCCGCATCAGCCTCTGAAAGCGTGGAAGTGCCGGTGATAGGCGAAGAGGCGACGTTCTGGAAAGCCAGGAAGGGGTCGCCAGTAGTGCCAGCTGCCCCCCGATGGATATGCCCCATGGTTGGAGCAATGCCCTGGTAGGTGACACTATAGGTTAGCACCCGGGTAGATTTGTTGTAACTACCAGTCATGGCACCGGTAGCCGTAGAGTTGTTAGGGCCTACCTCCTGCTTGCCGTCCAGAGTGGCAGTGAGTTGCACGGCATCGGTAGTGGAGGCGGTAGTTGCATCCTCCTTCTTGCAAGCCACCATAGCGGCAGAACCAGTCAGAAGTAGGCAAAGCGCAGTAATTTTCAAGTTCATGCGTCAGAAGTTGAGGTGAATAGTAGAGATAAGGGCCTGCCTACTTGCGGAAGCCTTCTTTCGGCCGAATAGTGAAGTTGCGGTTCACGTTGAAACCGAAGTAGATGTCGCCGTTAAAGAAGTTGCCGCGGGTATTGGCTACAAAGTGGTTCTCAATCATACCCTGCGAGTTGGTCACGTGCAGCTGAAAAATGTGTCCTCCGGTTTCGATATCGAAGCCCAGCGCTAGGGCATTGCGCACGCCAGTGGGCATAGTGCCTGGTACCAGGTAGTAGTACTCAGCGTTGATGGAGGTGCGCTTAGTGAGTTTCTGGCGGCCGCCAACCCCAATGGCATACACGTCATTCGACTGCGTATTGTCCTGCACCAAGTTGCGGTGAATCAGCGTCGGCATCAGCTGCAACGACAGGTTGGGGCTGAACTTACGCGCAATCAGGGCCTGGTAAGAGTAGGTAAGGCGCCGCGGCACCGTATACCACGACCGGTCGTCGCGCAGCATATTCATGGCCGAGCTGGCAAACAGCGTAAGGCTTACCGGCATTATTTTGCTACCTGTCGTTTGGCGGATGGCGCGGTATTTCACAAAGCCATCCAGCGTTTTCTCGATGGAGCTACGCCCAATACCTATTTCTAGCTTATTCGTGAGGGCATACTCCAAGCCCAAGCGAATGGAAGCCTGATCGAGCCCGAAGAAGTTATAGGCGCCACTATTGATTGTGCCAAAGCGGTGCGAAATCAAAAACACCATAGTCCCTTGGCCCGGCGTTTCTACCGTGTGGCCGCTAATCAGGCGGGTGCTTTTGAAGGTAGCCGTTACGGGTTCTGGGGTAGTGACGGGCGTTTTCTGGTTTTCCAGCTGCCCAAGCAGGTCATCCTGAGCCCAGGCCGGTGCGGCCCAGGTAGCCAGCAGAAACACGAGGAAAGAGGCCAACCAGCCTCGGTAGTGAGGAAAAATTGTTTGCATAGAAAGAAAGCAAAAGCGGACAGTAACAAGGGCCGAAAAAGCGGCGCTACTTGCACGTAACAGGATTTATTTAACCGTGAGCTGTGATACTGCCTCGCACGTCATCACCACCTTGATGCCTACTATTTTGGCAATATTCTCACGTACTAGCAGGGGAATCTCAATGCCATAATCGGCGGGAGCCACGCTGAAATAGGCATTCACCATGAGTGTGCCTTTTTGCTGCTCTAGAGCTCCGGCAACGGTCATGTGCTTAGTTATGCCATGAATCGTCAAGTCGCCCTCCACTGTCACCCGTTGCGACTGGCCTTTAGCTAAGGCGGCGGCATCCAGGTCTAGTATTTTTCCCTTGAAGGTTGACTTTGGCAACTGGTCAGATTCCATGTAGTTCTCGTTGAAGTGCTCCTGCATGAGGGTGCGCTTGAACTGGAACGACTTGATGGGGATTACAAAGGCTATTTGGTGACTTTGCAGATCTACCACTGCGGCAGCCTGCTCAGTATGAGCTTCTATATCTTCCAGGATGCTACTAGAAAAGAAGCTGACCGTTCCCTTTTGGGTCATGTATTTGCCCTGCGCCTGGCTGGTGGAGATACCTCCAATAACAAGCAACAGGCCACAGAGGGGTAAACGGAGGTAGTGAACCAAGCTGTGCATCCTACCTTAGTTGTTAGGTGCGCCAGCATCTACCCATTTTTGCAACAGCTCAATATCACAGTCCGACAGCTTCTTACCTCCCTGCGGCATGGGATTATAGCCAGGCAGGTGCTTTACATTTCCCATCAGCTCGCCTGAGCGGATGTACTTCTGGATTACAGAAAAGTCTTCCAGGTTGACGCTACCCGTCACGAGCACCGAATTGTGGCAGCTACGACAGTTTTGGGTTAGCAGAGGCGAGATGGAAGCGCTATAGGAAACTACCTCGGGAGTAGTACATGGCACCTTGGGGCCTGCTATTTCATCTGCCTTATCGTAGGCGCAGCTGCTGAGAAAGAGCATCAGCAGCGCACTCAAAACAGTAGAGAGTTTAATCATTGAATGGATGTGCAGGAGAAGAGTAGCACAAGCTTTTGGGATAGCGCGGGCTTACTCGTGTAAAGGATATAAGGTGCAGAGAGGCTATACCAGCATAGCCCGAGAACTCAGAAAAAGTAGATTGTCAGCAATACGGCTCGTGGAGCAGCCTCAATCTTTTGCCCGGAGGCAGGCTTGTTGGTAATAGCTTATTGGGAGATGGACGCAGATACTATGAGCGTGGTACTATCTGTCCCATTATTGGACAAAACTGGATTGCGCACTGCTGATGTAGTGAGTGGTAGTTACGGGAGCAAGCATCTGTTGAAAACCAAGTCTGTTACCAATTTGCGTGGATTCCAGCCACATTCGCTGCCTACTGCCTTGCGTAAGCAACAAAGGAACGACTTGCCGATTTTGATCATAATGGGAATATTAATCCCATTATGCTACTCAAAACTACAGGGTTTACATTCCAAAGTATCAAACGATAGTTGCCTTTTAGCTGAACAGTATAAATCACCCGATAAAGTATGTACGTACCACGATTAACCGTTTAATTCATATTTTTAACTATTCTAATTATTTTTATAACTTATTATATTAAAATAAACGCAACTACTTATATAATATGTATATACATCCAGCACGTGAGGATTTTTACAATCTTGACTAGCTACGAATAACATTCCCAATCAACGCCTTCTCACCGAATAGTCTAAATACCGCATTAGACCCAATTAGAATCGTTATCCAATTGAGACCACATGAGTAAATAAGAAAGTTATTTCCAACCCTGCGTCGCGAACTGCCGAGCAGCTACGGCGCCATCTAGCCACTTCGATTCCAGGCCGGGGCCGCTGAGGTAGAGGCATCCTCCCTCCCCCACGGCATGGATGATGGCGCGATATAGATCAGGCGGCAGGGCGGGGCAGCCCCGGCTGTACCCGGCCTGCCCGTAGCGCTGTACGTGCTGCTTACTCACGTAGTCGGCGGCGTGCAGCACCACGTACCGACGCAGGGCATTATCATTTTGTCCAACATCGAGGCCACGGAGACGGCGAGAAAGGCCGTGCTTACCCTGGTAAGTATCCTGCGTGCGGTAGAAGCCCAGCGCCGTACATGCCGATTTCATCACGTTGGAAAAGTGCTCAGCCCGTAAGTGGCCCGAGCCGCGGCCGTGCGCCACGTGGCTGTGCTGCAGTACCTCGCCTTTGTTTAGGTCGAGCACCCAGAGTCGTTTTTCAGAGGAAGGCAGGTCCATATCAGCCACAGCCAGCACGCCAGGGTGACTCACGCGTCCCGTTTGGCGTAAATTAAGGTAGCCTACGCAAGCGCGCTCTAACACTGGCAGGCGTAGTCCCGCCGCTTCAGGCCCCAACTGCGCGTAGAGGTTTTGCACAGCCCGGCGAACAGAGTCGGGAAGCTTGGGCAGCGGCGCTATGGGTGTCAGGCGGAGAGAATCGGGCAGACTAGCTTCCACAACCGCCACGGCTGAATCGGTGGTAGTAGCTCGGGCGCTCAGCACAGCCGATTGTTGCTCCGCAATGGCCTCGCCTGCCGATGATTGGCAGTTACTCAGACCGGCCAGCAACATACTCGCAAGTATCCCTCCCATCCATCGACGCCAGATACCCACAGAAGAGTAATACTTATATTTCATACGTAGGCAGCACCATTCGCCGGACCAAAATCAGCATTTAAGAGGCCTAAAACAAAAAAACGGTATATGTACCCCACGCAACAGGCCACCTTAGCACATAGCGCAATGGGTGAAGTGCCGCGCCAAAACCAGCGCAGGGCCCTGAAATCTGGCAAGGATAGTAGCGGGTAGCACCGCCCCTGGAAGTAATGGCTCCAGCGCCTGGCACAACTGCCGAGCCTCAACACTTTGCCCGCCCGACACCGAGGGCACTTTTCTTCGCTACTTTTGTGCCTTTCGGACCGGCTAGCTGTTATAGCGGCTCTCTCCTTCCTAATTCGCTTTGTCTGCGCGCTCTGGCGCGTTCTTCATCTATGGCTAAAGTCGCAATCAATCTTTCCACCGGAAGCCTCCAGCAGGAAGAAATCATTGTAGGCATTGATTTGGGCACTACCAATTCTTTGGTGGCCTACATTCACCCCGATACTCGCCACCCCTTGGCTATTAATGACCAGGGGCGTGGTACTATTGTGCCCTCTATTGTACACTTCCCGGCCGGCCAAGATCCTATTGTAGGTACCGAAGCTCGGGAGTATCTGCTTACTGACCCGCAAAACACCATCTACTCGGTGAAGCGTCTGCTGGGCAAAAGCTACCAGGACTTGGGCACGCATGCTGCCGACCTGGGCTACAAGGTAATCGACGACAACTCCGAGGGCCTGGTGAAAATTCGGGTAGGCGAGAAGTTCTACTCCCCCATTGAGTTGTCGGCCGAGATTTTGAAGGAACTGCGCGCCCGCGCCGAGCACGCTCTGAAAACGCCCGTGAATAAGGCCGTTATTACAGTACCGGCCTACTTCAACGACTCCCAGCGCCAAGCCACCCGCGACGCCGGCCGCCTGGCTGGCTTGGAGGTGTTGCGCATCGTGAACGAGCCCACGGCAGCCGCGCTGGCTTACGGCATTGGCCTTTCGCCCGATGAGGAAAAGACTGTGGCCGTGTACGACTTGGGCGGCGGTACTTTCGACATCAGCATTCTGCGCATTCAGCAGGGCATTTTTGAGGTTCTGAGCACCAACGGCGACACCTACCTGGGGGGCGATGACCTCGACCGCGCCATTATCAACCACTGGGCTGGCGAGTATCAGTTGGCTACCGTGCTGTTCCAGAACGCCGAAGCCCAGCAGCAGTTGCGCCTACTGGCCGAGCAGGCTAAGCGTCACCTCAGCACCAACGACTCGTTTGAGGCTGCTTTCGGTGACACTCGGCTGCCACTAACAAAGGCCAAGTTCAACGAGCTTGTGCAGCCATTGGTAGACCGCACCATTGCATCGTGCCGCCAAGCCTTGGCCGATGCCAAGCTCACCCAGAAGGACCTCGACGCCGTGCTGTTAGTAGGGGGCTCTACCCGCGTGCCTTTGGTGTACGATTCGGTATCGGCGTTTTTCCAGCAGCCGGCCAACAACACGCTGAACCCAGACGAAGTGGTGGCCTTGGGCGCCGCCATTCAGGCCGACATTCTGGCGGGCAACCGCCGCGACGTGCTACTGCTGGATGTAACGCCGCTTACCCTGGGTATTGAAACCCTAGGCGGGCTGATGGACCCCATTATTCCGCGCAATTCGAAAATCCCCACTAAGGCCGGCCGTCAGTACACGACCTCCGTGGACGGACAGGTAAACCTGAAAATATCGGTGTACCAAGGCGAGCGGGACCTGGTGAAGGAAAACCGCAAGTTGGCCGAGTTTGACCTGCGGGGTATTCCGGCCATGCCCGCCGGCTTACCCAAGGTAGACGTAAACTTCATCCTGAATGCCGACGGTATTCTGAAGGTAGAAGCCATTGAGCTGCGCTCCAACACGCGCCAGGAGGTAGAAATAAAACCCCAGTACGGCCTCACCGATGAGCAGGTGGAGCAGATGCTCATGGATTCGCTTACCCACGCCCGCGAGGACGTATCGGCCCGCATGGTAATCGAGGCTCGTACTGTGGCCGAACAAATGCTTTACCAAGTGGAGCGCTTCGTGGCGAAAAATGGGCAGCACCTCACCCCCGAGGAAATCACGCAGACCACTGCGGGCGTTGATAAGCTGAAGCAGGCCCTTACTACGCAAGACAAGGACACCATTCTAAAAGCGGTAGACGAGCTGGAAGAGCTTACGCGCCCCTTTGCCGAACGCGTAATGAACATCAGCATCAGCCAAGCTATGGCTGGAAAGAAAATTCTGTAGCTTACCCTACCGCAGTATATTGAAGAGCCCCGCCTTTCAGAGCGGGGCTTTTTTGTTTTCTTTACCACGTGAGCACCGCAATAAGTGCCACTTACAAAACTGCCTATATGCAGCGCAAAGGCACCTTTTGAGCAATAAAGAGTACAAAAAATGTTTCTCCTTATTTGGGACCTCTGCAATAGGTAGTAAACAGCACAAAACACCTCATGAATAGCTACCTCACTCGCTTGTATAGCATGGCTCAGCAACCGAGCCGCCGCATAGTGGGGCTGATGTCGGGCACATCACTAGATGGGCTGGATGTGGCCTTGTGCCGCCTCCACGGCCACGGTACTGCTACTAGGCTGGAGTTGGAGCATTTCGCTACTGTGCCCTACTCAAATGAGGTGCGCCGCCGTATTCGGGAAGTATTTGCGGGTGGACAGGTAAGCCTAGAATACCTTACCCTGCTTCACCCCTGGCTGGGCCTACTCCACGGCGACATGATTCTGCAATGCCTACAGGAGTGGCAGGTAGCGCCAGCGGCAGTAGACCTAGTAGCGAGCCATGGCCAAACGGTGTACCACGCCCCTCAACACCAGCACCAACACCCCGATTTTCCGCTCAACGCTACCTTGCAGCTTGGCGATGGTGACCACGTGTCGGTGCGCACTGGTATCATTACCCTCAGCGACTTCCGGCAAAAACATATTGCTGCGGGCGGTGAAGGAGCCCCATTAGCTGCCTACGGTGACTACCTGCTCCTGAGTAGCACGGAAGAAGAACGCCTCCTGCTTAACTTGGGAGGTATCGCCAACTTCACGTACTTACCTCGTGCAGGTCAAGATGCCAGCGCAGCATTCAGTACCGACACCGGCCCTGGCAACACGCTACTGGATGCCACAGTACGGGCCCACCACCCCATGCTAGCCTATGATGAAGATGGCCGCCTGGCTAGCGCGGGCCAGGTGCACGCAGGTTTGCTAACCGAGCTGCTAGCACACCCGTTCTTCGCCGCTCCCCTACCCAAAACTACCGGCCCGGAGCTATTCGGGCCAGCTTACTTGCGGTCAGCTCAAGAGCGCAGTGACACCTTAACCCTGGGCCTAGCTGATACCCTAGCAACCCTCACAGAACTAAGCGCCGTGGGCGTAGCCCAAGCCGCCCGGCAAGTATTCGGGTCCGAGCCAGCCTTGGCCGTGTACGCCAGTGGCGGAGGGGCCCACAATCCGGCTTTACAAGCAGCATTGCGCCGCCAGCTGCCGGCCTGCCGCTTCGCTACCACTCAGCAGCTCGGTGTCCTGCCCGATGCCAAGGAAGCTATCCTGTTTGCGCTCCTGGCAAATGAGGCAGTAGCAGGGCAACCCGTAAGCTTAGGAGCAGGCCGCCAGCGGGTACCGGCCGTGAGCATGGGCAAGATTTCTTTGCCCGGATAAGCAGGACACGGATAGCAGAAATACAAATAGCTCTTCTTTTCGCTATGTTTAGTGGCTTGCTGCCCAAGCCTTAAGGCAGGGTAGTGAGCCGTTCTTTTTTCACTTCCTATCCTCTTTGTCTATGCCACATGCCTACTCCCTTATCGGGCGTCGGGGCCGCTGGCAGTGGGTAGTCTTGCTCCTGCTGCTGGGGCTAGGCCTACCTGCTGCGGCTCAGAATACCCGTTACACCATTCGCGGCCGCGTGACCGATGCCCGGGCTGAGGCGCTGCCTGGTGCTACGGTGCGCTTACTAAACACAGTGCTCGGCGCTAGCTCTACTAGCGAGGGTACTTATGAGCTAACGGCTACGGTCAGCGCAGGCACTTACCAGCTTGAAATCAGCTCCGTGGGCTACACTCCCCAGCGCCGCCAAGTGGTTTTGGGCAGCGAGACGACCGTGGTAGTGCCGGAAGTATCCCTGCGAGACGACTTGGTACAGCTAAATGATGTAGTAGTAACGGGCATTTCGGTGGCTACTAGCAAGAAACAGCTCGGCAACACCATTGCTACGGTGAGTGGCGACGAGCTACGCGCTACGGTGCCTACCCAGATAGACCAAGCGCTGCAAGGCAAGTTTGCGGGTGTGCAGATCAACCAGAATTCCGGTAACCCCGCGGGCGGCATCTCGGTACGCCTGCGCGGAGTTAGTACGGTAGCAGGCTCCTCCGATCCGCTCTACATCGTGGACGGCGTGATTGTCAACAATGATTCGCCCCAGCTGCTGGACCTGGGCGGCTACGCCCAAAACCGCTTGGTTGACATCAGCCCCAATGATGTGGAGCGCATTGAGGTGATTAAGGGTGCCGCCGCAGCTGCCATTTATGGTTCCCGGGCGTCCAACGGGGTAGTACAGATTTTCACCAAGCGCGGCAAAGAAGGCAAAACTCAGGTAACGGTTTCGTCTCAGCTTTTGGTGTCGCAGCTGCGCAAGAAACTCGACTACAACGACTACCCCTTCCGTTACGTCAACCTCACCGACAACGCGAACCGGACCCAGGAGGCTGTAACGCGGTACAACTACCAGGATGACATCTTCCGCACGGCCGTAGGCACCGACAACTACGTGTCGGTAACGGGTGGTACTACGACTACCAAGTACTTCGCCTCCGGTAATTATTTCCGCAATCAGGGCATTGTAGACAACACCGATTTTAACCGGGGCGGGGGGCGCGTGCGCCTGCAGCAGGCTCTAGGCAGCAAAGTAAACCTGAGTGTTGGGGCCAACTACACGCTCAGCCGCAGCCACGAAATCCCCAACGGTGGTATCAACGAGGCATACGGGGCGCTTACTGGCTTCATCTTCGCCAACAACTACATCAACCCCCAGCGCGATGCCGCTACCGGGCGCTACCCCAGCACTTCTCCGCAAGCCATTGTGCTGCGCACGAACCCTCTGGAAGCTATCAACCGCTTTAAGTTTCAGCAGCAGACTTCCCGTTTTATTGGCGATGCTCAGTTGAACTTTACCCCCTTTGCCGGCTTCACCATTGACTATGTGCTGGGCTACGACGCCAGCACCCAGGTAGGCACGGCTTTCATTCCGCCGGGCAACACCACGCCCTCCTACGGCGCTGGCTACTCCCGCCGCGCCGACCGCACCGCCTACCTCGTCAACCAGGACCTTACCCTGAGCTACCGCCGCGACCTAGCCGAGTGGCTAACCAGCACCACCACCGCCGGCGGTACCTTGCAATACGACCAAGCCGTGAGTACGGGTCTGCTGGCCACCCAGCTGGCGCCACTCATTGAGATTATCAGCGGCACCATTGTACCAGCCGAAGCCCGGCAGGAGCGCGTTATTCGGGGTGCTTTTGTGCAGCAAACGTTCGGGCTGGGCAACCGTTTGTTTCTTACTGGCGCGGCGCGGGTTGATGCCTCATCGGTATTTGGCCCCAGCAACCGGACGCAGTTCTACCCTAAGGTGAGCGGCTCCTACGTTATTTCTGAGGAAAGCTTCTGGAAAGATGGTGCCCTTAGCCAGGCCATACCCCAACTGAAACTACGGGCTTCCTACGGCCAAACGGGCAACCAAACGGGCATTGGCGCCTACCAGCGGTTCACGAACTATAATGCCTCTACCCTGGGCACACTGCCAGGGCTGGTGCCCGCCACCCTGCGCGGCAACAATGACCTGGGCCCGGAGCGGCAGGCGGAGTTTGAATTTGGTTTTGATGCCAGCTTGCTCAAGGACCGCCTGGGCTTCGAGGTTTCCTACTTTGACAAGCGCGTGTACGACCTGCTGCTCCAGCGCGACCTAGCCTTTAGCTCGGGCTTCAGCAGCCGCTTCGAAAACATCGGCAACATGACCAACCGGGGCATTGAGGTGCTGGTGCGCGCTACGCCGGTGCAGACGCCCGCCGTGCGCTGGAACATCACGGGCACCTTCACGCACAACCGCAACCGCATTACAGACATTCCAGGTGGTCTGCTCACTTTCGCCGAAGGCTTTGGGCAGGTAGCGGCAGTAGAAGGCCAGCCCCTGGGCACCTACTACAGCACGTATTTTGCCCGCAACCCCGATGGGTCGCTGCTGCTCACGCCGGCCGGCCTGCCCCAGCGCGAGCGAGGAATCCAAGGCACTAATGGGCAGCCCAACACGCCCCAGCGCGCCGCCGATGGACAGCCCTCCGGCACTATTCTAAACAAGGTCATTGGCAACCCTAACCCGCAGTACGTGGCGTCTCTTATCAACGAGGTGAGCCTGCTCAACAACCGCCTAACGCTACGCCTACAGTTCGATACCCAGCAGAACTTTGATGTATTCAACTTCACTAAGCGCGTAGGCGACCGGGATTTGTACGGCTCCCTGGCGGGCTACGAGCCCGAACTACGCGGCGAAGTACCCAAGGGAACCAGCACTGCCCTGTTTGCTATCTTCGAGAACTGGATTGAAGACGGCTCCTTTGTAAAGCTGCGCGAGGCCTCGGCTAGTTACTTACTCACGCCCAAGTTTCTGGGTATGCGCGACCTGCGTCTTTCCCTGGCTGGCCGTAATCTGCTCGTGTTTACGGACTACTCGGGCTATGACCCTGAAGTAAACGCAGCAGGCCAGAGCAACGCCGTGCGCGGCTTCGATTTTGTGGAAGTACCCATTCCGCGCTCCGTATCGGTGGGCCTGAATGCATCCTTCTAATGGTTGGTCTTTTCTTCGCTAGTGATATGAACGTTTCATTTTGCACGTGGCGCCGGACGGCGTGGCGTGCCCTCTTCGGTACCCTTCTACTAGCTACCAGCGCCTGCAATATTGACGTGGTAAACCCCAACGCGGCCACCGACGTCCAGACGCTCTCTACCCGTGAAGGCATATTTGCCCTCAGCATCGGGCTACGGCAGCAGTACTCCGTGTCGGCCCTAGAGCCCCTTCTTCTGACTACTGGTACTACTGCCCGCGAGGTAAAGGGTATTTCCACATTCATCAACGTAGTGGAGCTGGAAGCTGGCGGCACTGGCCTCACGCCTAACAATGGCAATACTTCGGCCCTGTATGCCCGGCCCTACCGCGTCATTGAAATTGCACGCCAGCTTATTGAAGCGGCTCCGGGGGTGCTTGGCGCTGATGCCGGGGCCCGGAGTGGCGTATTGGCGCACGCCTACTTGTTTAATGCCGCTGCGCTGGCCGAACTAGCTACTGGTTTCGAGCAAGGCCCTGTAGTTACTGATGCCACTAACCGCGCTTCGTTTGTATCCCGCCAGCAACTTCTGGCCGAAGCCGTACGCCTGCTAGACCTAGCGGCACAGGAGCTGGCAACCACTGCGCCGTCGGCTGAATTCACAACTCAAGTAACTGGTACTAGCTTCAACCTACCCAACACGGTGCAGGCCTACCGGGCCCGTATCAACCTGATGGCGGGCAACTATGCGGCGGCTCTTGCAGCGGCCACCCTGGTGTCGCTGACGGTGCGCTCTGCTTTCACGTACAATTCGCTCAATCCAAATCCCATTTATCAGGCGGTTACTGTTACGCGTAATTTCGCTCCGCGAGGCAACTTTGGCCTGCCCGCAGGTTTCGTAGAAGCAACCGACCGGCGCCGTGCTTTCTACCTCACGGGTCCGCGCATTACGAGCGGCACCGATAGCCTCCGCACCTTAGGCGGCTTCTTCACTTCCTTAACCAGTGAAATACCAGCCTACCTACCCGATGAGATGCGCCTGATCCGAGCGGAGGCAAACCTGCGAGCCACGGCCCCTAACCTCACGGCTGCTTTGGCAGACATCAATGCGGTGCGCACGCAGACCACCGGTGACCCGTGGGGTGTTCATGCTGGTTTAGCAGCCTACAGTGGCCCCGTAACCGTAAACGACCTGCTGCTGGAAGTGTACAAGCAGCGCAGCGTGGAGCTGTATTTGTCCGGCTTGCGCTTGGAAGACAGTCGCCGGTTTGGGCGGCCAGCACCGCCAACCAGCTTTGCTGAGCGGACCCGCAATTTCTACCCCTACCCCCAGCAAGAGCGCGTTAACAACCCCAATACTCCTGCTGACCCTGCCATCTAATCTAAACTTACACGCGAAAGGCCCCTAATCACATGACGAGCGGGGGCCTTTTATTTTACTGGGGCGGCTAGTGGTACCAAGCCAAATCCTAACACCTGCCGGGCAGTAGAATCGCGAAACGTGACGTCGAGTTGGAAGTGAGGATAAGCTTGCAGGGTATCCGCTTTGAAAGAAAAGGCAACGAAGGGCTGCGGCGTTTGCGCATCGCGCAGCCGGTAGCCTAATTTATAGAGACTGATAGCCGAGCCATAGCGCTGTGCCTGCTGATACAGGGGCTGAGCCGCAATCCGAAACTGCTCGGCAGATACACCAGCCCGTACTTCGGGAGCTAGCTGGCCGTAGGCGGTAGCCCATTGTCCATGGGTCATGGCCAGCAAAAACCCGCGGGCTACCTGCACTTGAGTTAAGGCCGGCGCTTGGGCTTCCGATTGCTGGTGGGGCGGCGCAGTTAGGGTGGCGCTAGGTAACCGCCCTGCACTAGCAGGCCGGCCTGTGAGGTTGCTCAGGAGGCTCCAGCCACCTAGGAGCAAAATGGGTACGTAAGTAACCTGCATAGGAAGACAGGGGCTACAGCCTGTATGCCACAACGGCCACCTGCCACTGGCGGTTCCCACAGCCTACTCTTACGCGCACTACCACCCGTAGGCCGTACTTGGCAAGTGATGCCCTGTGTTGGGGGTAGGCCTACCTGATGGGCTAAGGCCTTTATTCTTTTTCTTGCTGAGGTACCAGCACAAACACATCCTCACCTGGCCGCTTCATGATATACTTCTCGCGGGCAAACTTCTCTAGCAGTTCAGAGCTGCTGAGTAGTTCGGCACGGTCGTTTTTTACCTTGTCGATTTCGCGCAGATAGTATTCCTTGTCGGTTTGCAGCTCTTTCCACTTGGCGTACATGTCGTACTGTTTGACGAAGTCATTCGCATCGAACACGAACATCCAGACCAGGAAGCACAGCCCAGTCAAAAAGTAAAAGCTGCGCAAGAAGCGCGGCACCCGGTCAAACGCATCAGATAAGCTCATACCTCAAATATACAGCAATGCTTGCTACGCGGCACACTCGCATTCCGGGTGAGCACAAACGCACAACGGCGGTGGCAGAAGCGCTTTAAAAAGCTTCTTACCACCGCCGTTGGTAACAAAGGTGCTTTGCAGATATACCGAAAGCTCCCTCAGGCTGTCTTATTCAATTACTACCCGCCGTGTCGCGTTCAGATCGGCGCCGGTTACGCGCAACATATACACGCCACGGCTTAGCCCGCTGGTATCAAACGTAATCGGATCAGGGGTGCCGGTAAGCTTTACTTGCTGTTGGGCTACCCGCTGACCAAGAGCGTTATATAGACCTAGCAGCACCGTTTTCCCTTTGCTGTCGCCACCTACTGCTACTTTCAAGCCGGTGCTAGCCGTGGTTGGGTTAGGATACACCGCCAGCGTCAGACCAGCGAGCTGCTCGTCGCGGCTGCTTTGCACGATAGTCACGCTTAGCGGTCTGAAGTTGACATTGTTGCCTTCGACGCCTTCGCTTACTGCCGCCAAATGGTCGGCCACAAATAGAACGTAGTAACTGCCCGCAGGCGTACCGGCCGGAATTCGCAAGGAAGCTGCCGCACTGGCTACTGCTCCACTCGTGACGCTGCTTACGGCCCCGCTGGTCAGGAGCACGTCGCCGCTGCCCCAGGTCGCATCGGTCGACAAGTAGTACCCAATTGTGCTACTAGCAGCCATTGCATCACCCTGGTTAATCAATAAGCACGTTGCGTTGACGGTGCCTCCCGGCAGCGCACTACTTGCCGACAGGCTGGGCTGGGCAATCAGCAGGTCGGGCAGCGCACTCGTCACGGTGAGGGCGTTGCTCACCACGTTGTTAGTCTCATCGCTCTCAAGAACCGTGTTTTGCGGATCAGCTACGTGCAGCAGGTAGTACGTACCGGGAGCAATGCTTGCTGGAATCGTGTACTGCCCACTACGGACGTACGATTGGCCACTCAACACAGCACTTCCATTGTTGCTACCAATCAGCAGGTCAGTCGACTCAAAGGTGGTGTTTGTAGAGAGGTAGTACCCAAGTGGGCTGCTAGCAGCAGCGCCAGTACCTTGGTTGCGCAGCTGCGTGCTTACGCTCAGAGAGCTACCAGCAGCTACGGCAGTTGTGCCAACAGTTGGCTGCGACGGAACGAAATCAGGCTGTAAACCCGTGTTCGTGCCGTTTACGCACAATACCGAAGCCTCAAAACCTGAACCGGTAACGCTGCCGTCACTAGTAAAATGCAGGGTTAAGGCCCCAGTGGTGTTCGTACTAGTTGCCGTTACGGTACCAGGGTTGTATGAGTAGTACCCGAGTACCGGCGACTGTGTGTTCGGTCCATCGTAAATTGTGAGACGGTCGCAGCAGCTTTCTACGCTAAACGACTGGAAGACCAATTGCACCTTTGCTCCCACGGTACCAGGGTTGATAACGAGCGCCCCATTCGCACCGTCGTAGTAGGGGTCATTGCCAGCATGATCGTACACGGTGCTGCTGCAGGTAGTAATAGTATTTGTGCCCGAGAAGGGTACCACTACCCCGTTGAAGGGCGCCGTTACGAGTAGTGGAACGGCCGAAACGTTATTTGTCTCATTGGTTTCCGCCACTTGGGCTTGGTGATCGGCTACATACAGTACGTAGTAGCTGCCTGCCGTCACAGTCGACGGAATCGTGAACGTTGCAGACCGGCTAACGTAGCCGTTGGGCCCCAGTGATCCACTTGCTACAGAGGTCAAGAGCACGTCAGATGCATCGAATGTGGTATTGGTAGACAGGTAGAAACCGATGCTACTGTAGGCCGCAGTAGTGGTGCCCTGATTGTAGATAGTAGCGTAAGCGGTTAGCACCGTATTAGCACCAGCACTGCTGCGTGAGAGCGAAGGTTGGCTAATAACGAAATCTATACCAGCGGGTACCACCGTCAGCGGGAGCGCCGTGACGTTGTTCGTCTCGTTGGTTTCCGTTATCTGGTTTAGGTAGTCCGTCACGAACAGGATATAGTAGCTACCCGTAGGCGTGCCCACTGGGATAGTTGCGTTACCATACACGTTGGCATACCCACTGGCGTACACAGAACTTACTGTAGAGGAGCCGATAAGCACATCTGTTGCATCAAGCGTACTATTAGCCGAGAGATAATAACCGGTACTAAAGGACGAGGCTAGTGTGTTTCCCTGGTTGGAAGCATAGCTAGAAACAGAGAAGCTGTTGCCGGGAGCGACATTGGTAGGCGTAGCAGAAGGCTGGGTTGTAGTCAGGTCTATACTCGGCGTCACCACGGTAAGCATTACGCTCCGCACGTTATTCGTCTCATCGGTTTCGCCTACCTGGTTTTGATAGTCAGCAGCAAACAAAACATAGTACGTACCGGCCGCTAAAGTGCTTGGTAGCGCAAACTGGCCATAGGAATAGTAGCGCTCCGCGGCGCTCAGTCCCGAGATTTGTCCGGTCGTTAGCAGTTGATCATTCGCGCTGAGCGTACCATCCGTAGACAGGTAAATACCTAGGTTGCTGGCCGCCGCCGAGGTATTACCTTGGTTGCTCACGTAGGCTGTTGTTGAGATGCTGGCAGCACTGCCCACCATTACGGTAGTCAAGCTCAACTGAGCCTGTGATACGACTAGGTCAACGCTGGGAGGCACTACGGCAATAGATGCGGCCGTAATGTTGTTAGTCTCGATAGACTCGGGTACTACCCCTTGGTAGTCGGCCACAAACAGAATGTAATAAGCACCAGGAGCCGTACCCGGCGGCACGTTGGTTGAGACCGTACGATACTGCGAGTAGCTAGGTGATAGTTGGCTACCAAAAGCCGATGCCAGTAGTTGGTCGTTCGCATCAAGGGTCGTGTTGGTTGAGAGGTAGAACCCAACGCTACTAAAATTTGCCGTGATGTTGCCCTGGTTGACGATGTTGCAGCTAAGCCCAAGCACGTTGCCGGGAGCAGTAGAAGTTGTGCTTATGTAAGCTTGCTGAATAACTAAGTCGGTCACGGGCGGCACTATGCTTACCGAAACACTGGCTACGTTGTTTGCTTCGTTGCTTTCCGAAACCACATTCTGGTAGTCGGCCACAAATAGCACATAGTAGCTACCGGTGGGCGTGCTAGCGGGCAAGGTCAGAGAATTGGTACGGTAGGATGACTGGTTTCCTGCCAGCGTATTGCCTACCGAGCTACCGATTAGTTGATCGTTCGCATCCAGAATAGGATCGGAGGAGAGATAATAGCCCACACTACTACCCTGCGCCGTGGCGGCAGACAGGTTATATACTGTGCAGTTTACCGACAAGCTTGTACCAGGCACCACCGATAGAGGCTGCACCGAAGCGCCCTGAACGGCTAAGTCGGCTTGTGGCACCGTAGTCACGCAAGCAATATCTGCGGCAAAGCCACTGTACTGACTATAGCTGTCACTTGTGAAGCGTAGCGTAAGGGTACCAGCACTATTAGTAGCATACACTGTTCCAGGATTCTGGTAGTCATATGTTCCAATTACCGGAGCACTCGTAGTTGAGCCATCGTAGATAGTCAGCCGGTCGTAGCCCGATTCCATGAAGAACTGGTTGAACTGCAAGCGAATCTTGTTGCCCGCTGTAGCGGGGGTAAGCGTTACAGTACCATTGGCGCTGGGCGAATAGGGGTTAGAAGGCCCCCCATCGTCATACAGCACACCACTACACGTGGTGTAGGCGGCAGTGCCAGAGGCGGGCAGAGTATACGTTTGCGCAACAGCCGACTGCAGACAGCACAACATTGCAACCAACCAACACCCTACTCCGACTGCAGTGCGTCGGAAGAAAGCGTAAGCGTTTACCATAGGGTAGATATAAAATGAGAAGAGGAAGAAAGCGCACGAGGCAAGAGCCTTTCATAAAGGACCGGGGCAGCAAGGGTTATATAGATCTTGCCGGGCATCTTTTGCTAGTGAATGGCTAGTCTTAGCAGTATTTCTAGTTTAATAAGCTCTCGAAGCAGCAAGCTGAGAGAAGATAAAGTAGCAGCCTACCTGTAAGCAGGATTTACAAGCAAATATTTTGCATTTATTTAATACACTTAAATAGTTAACTTCCTTTTACGGGTTGACCTATGGCCTACTTGATCTTACTATACATAAGTTGATGAGTCAAAAACTAGCGACGAAGACTCTGTAACAAGGTTTTGACACTGAAACACACATAGCACGGCTCAAATATAAAGCAAAGCAGCCAGTCCCCTAGGAACTGGCTGCTTTATCTTTTTCAAAGAAGTGCTTATGCGGCACTACATCTTCTTACCGGGGAAATAAGCAGTTTCGCCTAGTTCTTCCTCGATACGAAGCAACTGGTTGTATTTCGCCATACGGTCAGAACGTGAGGCAGATCCAGTCTTGATCTGACCAGTATTCAGAGCCACGGCTAAGTCAGAAATGGTGTTGTCCTCCGTCTCGCCCGAGCGGTGGCTCATAATGCTCTTGTAGCCGTTGCGACGGCCCAAGTTAATGGCGTCAATCGTTTCCGTGAGCGTACCAATCTGGTTTACCTTGATAAGGATGGCATTGGCAATCTGCTCGTCAATACCCCGCTGCAAACGGTTCACGTTCGTCACGAACAAGTCGTCACCTACCAATTGCGTCGTCGAGCCGATGCTGTTGGTCAGGTTTTTCCAGCCGGTCCAGTCATCCTCATCCATACCATCTTCGATGCTGATGATGGGGTATTTCTTGGTCCAGTCAGTCCAATACGCTACCATCTCCGACGAAGTCAGCTTGTCGCCAGTGCTTTTCTTGAAGTGGTAGTGGCCGTCCTCGTAGAATTCGGAAGCTGCTGCATCCATAGCAATCATTACGTCATCCCCAGGCTTGTAGCCAGCCGTTTCAATGGCCTGCAGCACTACCTTGATAGCGTCTTCGTTAGATTTGATGTTGGGTGCAAAACCACCTTCGTCGCCTACGTTTGTGCTTAAGCCTTGCTTTTTAAGTACGTTCTTGAGGTGGTGGAAGATTTCGGTACCCCAGCGCAGTGCTTCGGAGAAAGAAGGCGCACCTACGGGCATGATCATGAACTCTTGGAAATCGATGCTATTGTCAGCATGCGAACCACCGTTCAAGATGTTCATCATGGGTACGGGCAGCGTGGTAGCGTTTACACCACCTACGTAGCGGTAGAGAGGCATACCAGCCTCAGCGGCGGCGGCACGGGCAATGGCAAGGGATGCTCCCAAGATAGCGTTGGCACCCAGGTTGGCCTTGTTAGGCGTACCGTCCAGTTCCAACATGATCTTATCGAGCAACCCTTGCTCGAATACTGAGAAGCCGATCAGTTCTTCAGCAATCTTGCTGTTCACGTTGTCCACCGCCTTTAGCACACCTTTGCCCATGTACTTCGACTTATCGTCGTCGCGCAGTTCTACAGCTTCGTGTTTGCCGGTAGAAGCTCCTGAAGGCACAGCGGCACGACCTACTGTACCATTCTCGGTGGTTACATCCACTTCAACGGTGGGGTTGCCGCGCGAATCAAATATCTGACGGGCGTGAATTTCGGTGATAGTGCTCATGGGTTACAACTATGAGGATGAAGAAAGGGAATCTGAGAGTGCCACACGCTTTTTCCGCTCTGCGAGTGGTTGCAATGGGGCGGCAAGGTACTCAATTGCTACTTTTACCCCATACTGATTTCACAAGATGCCAATACGCAGCATAAGCTGCATTCTTTCCTACGGACTAAGCATGTATTTTCAACTCATACAGGATGGAGTATACCAACCGCAATACTACAGCTAGTGAGTTTTTGACGCTTAACCCTAAGGCAACAAAAAAGGGACGCACCATACGGTACGTCCCTTTTTTGTTGGAATGCGAGTAGCTTAGGAAGCTGCTTCGTCGGCTGCTTTAGCCTCATCGCGCGTTTCACCTTCCTGCACAGTAGTTGTAGCGGTATCTTCGGGAGCCGAAGTTTCTACAACTGCAGCAGGAGCTACAGCTTCGCCACCTACGGTAGCATCAGCCTTCTTGCTGCCACTGCGGCGCGAACGACGAGTGGTAGTAGCCTTGGCTTCGCCCACATTCTTGGCCTCCAGCAGAGTCTCGTTGAAGTCAACCAGTTCGATTACACACATTTCAGCGTTATCACCAAGACGGTTAGCGCTCAGCTTGATAATGCGGGTGTATCCACCAGGGCGGGTTGCAATCTTGCTCGATACCGTACCGAACAATTCTTTCAGGGCCTCCTTGCTTTCCAGCACCGAGAACACCAGACGGCGAGAATGGGTCGTATCGTTCTTCGACTTAGTTAGCAGAGGCTCAACAAACTTGCGCAGAGCTTTTGCTTTAGCAACCGTCGTCGTTACACGCTTGTGCAGAATCAAAGACGAAGCCATGTTCGAAAGCATGGCATTGCGGTGCGAGGCCGTACGGCCGAGGTGGTTGATGGTTTTACCGTGACGCATAAAAAAGAAAAATGAGTGAGCTTGCGAACGACGACCACGGCGGAAGAGACCAAAGTAAGGCCACCTTCACATTAGAACCGTCGCCCCTTGGGGCTCACTAGTTAAAGAAGTGTAAAAAGGAGTGCAAAGGTATGGAATACCTAGACATAAAAAATGTGCTGAAGTGAATATGTGTCACCCACATACTTCACATTCAGCACATTTCCACGGGAGACACTACTCTTCGTCGAGCTTGTATTTTCCTAAGTCCATCCCGAAGGTCAGACCTTTCTCCTCAACGAGGTTCTCCAATTCAGTTAGCGACTTCTTACCGAAGTTGCGGAACTTCATCATGTCAGCCATATCAAGCTGCACCAAGTCACCGAGGGTTTTGATGTCAGCGGCCTTGAGGCAGTTGTAAGCACGTACACTCAAATCCATATCTGCTAGAGGCGTCTTGAGCACCTTACGCATGTGTAAGGTTTCCTCATCTACCGTCTCCTCCTCTTCAGCCTTAGCCGTTTCGAAGGTCATGGTGCTGTCCGAGAACAGCATGAAGTGTTGAATCAGGATATTAGCAGCGCCTTTCAGCGCATCCTCCGGGTGAATTGAACCGTCTGTGTGAATCTCGATAACAAGCTTCTCATAGTCGGTCTTTTGCTCCACACGCGTATTTTCAATGCTATACTTCACGTTTTTGATAGGCGTGAAGATGGCATCAATGGCAATCTGACCGAATACTTGGTCAGCTGGCTTGTTTTCCTCTGCAGGAACATAGCCACGGCCTTTCTGAATCGTAAACTCAAACTCCAACTCGGTAGCTGGGTCTACGTTGCAGATCACCAACTCAGGATTTAACACCTGGAAGCCGTTGGTGAATTTGTTGATTTCGCCCGCCGTGAACGAATCTTGGCCCTTAATACGAACCGTGATTTTATCCTCAATGGCGTCGCTGACCTTCCTGAAGCGCACTTGCTTCAAGTTCAGAATGATTTCGGACATGTCCTCAATCACCCCTTCGATGGTCATGAACTCGTGCAGAACGCTGCTGGTGCGAACCGACGTGATGGCGTAGCCCTCCAGCGACGACAGCAGGATGCGGCGCAGAGCGTTGCCGATCGTGACGCCGTAGCCTTTCTCCAGCGGTTTAAATTCAAACGTTCCGTAGAAGTCGTCAGATTTCTCCATCACGACCTTCTCCGGCATTTGAAAAGCTAAGATTGACATAAGTGGGGCGTTTGAAGTAATGAATAGCAGGAAGCAAGAAGATGACCAATTTGGCCCGTTTTCTTACTGCCTGCTACCCAGATCCATTTATAACAAGGAAAAAAGTCGAAGCAGGAAAACGGCCCGGAATGCCGGGCCGTTCCCATATTACTTCGAGTAAAGCTCGACGATGAGCTGTTCCGTGATTTTCTCAGGAATCAGGTCGCGCGAGGGTACGCTGATGAATTTGCCTACCAACTCCTTGCCGTCCCACTCCAACCATGAGAAGGCGCGGGCGTTACGAGCGCTCAGGCTCGTAGTAATGGCTTCGAGAGACTTTGACTTTTCACGTACTGCAACAACGTCACCAGCACGAAGCTTATAGGAAGCAATGTTTACTACCTCGCCGTTTACTGTGATGTGCTTGTGCAGAACCAATTGACGAGCGGCACGGCGCGTAGGAGCAATACCGAAACGGTATACCGTGTTGTCAAGACGCGACTCCAGTAGGCCGAGCAGGTTGTCACCGGTGATGCCGGGCATCGTAGCAGCCTTATGGAACAGGTTCTCGAATTGTTTTTCCAATACGCCGTAGAGGTACTTTACCTTCTGCTTCTCCATCAACTGGACAGCGTATTCTGACTGCTTCTTACGGCGGCCACGGCCATGCTGGCCGGGAGGATATGCTTTTTTAGTGAGCGCCTTGCTCGGGCCGAAAATCGGCTCACCAAAGCGGCGGGCAATTTTGGTTTTTGGACCAGTATAACGTGCCATTTCAGGTTTGTTGAGTTTTGAGGGGGTTGAACCGCGCGTGTCGGACTTCGGAAGCGCACCTCGCAGGGGTGAAAAGGCGCATCAGAAACCCGACACCGGTGGCCTGCAGTACAGGCCTGTTCGCTAAATCAAACGCGACGACGTTTGGGAGGACGGCAGCCGTTGTGGGGCAGCGGCGTTACGTCCTTAATGGTCGTTACCTCAATACCCACGTTACCCAGCGTACGAATAGCCGACTCGCGGCCAGCACCCGGCCCCTTTACGAATACTTCGGCTTTGCGCATGCCCAGGTCGTGAGCCACTTTGCCGCAATCCGTAGCAGCCATCTGAGCTGCATAAGGGGTGTTCTTTTTAGAACCTCGGAAGCCCATTTTACCAGCAGAGGCCCAGGAAATAACCTGTCCGTTGTTGTTGGTAATGGAAATGATGATGTTGTTGAACGAAGCTTTGATGTGAACTTGGCCTACGGCCTCAACAACGACAACGCGCTTCTTGGCTTTGTCTTTTCTTTTTTGTGCCATTTGGTTATCGCAAAAACTGCGGAAGGTGTTGAAGCCTATTCTTTACTAAGGGCTAAGCTTCGATTCCCGCTACAGATTATTTAGTAGCCTTCTTCTTGCCAGCAACGGTCTTCCGTTTGCCCTTGCGGGTACGGGAGTTGTTCTTGGTACGCTGACCACGAACTGGCAGACCTTTGCGGTGACGCAGACCCCGGTAGCAACCGATGTCCATCAGGCGCTTAATGTTCAGCTGCACTTCAGAGCGCAGCACACCCTCGGTCTTATACTCGGCGGCAATCACGCCGCGGATTTCACCGGCTTCAGCTTCAGTCCAATCTTTCACTTTCTTGTTCAGGTCAACGCCTGCTTTAGTGAGGATCTGCTGAGCAGAAGGACGGCCAATGCCGAAAATGTAGGTCAGCGCGATTTCACCGCGCTTGTTGTCTGGGATATCTACCCCTGCAATACGAGCCATGTGCTTTTGTAAAAAGTCTGGTGCTACTACCCCTGACGCTGCTTATAGCGGGGGTTCTTCTTGTTAATCACGTAGAGCTTGCCTTTGCGGCGGATGATTTTGCAATCAACGCTACGCTTCTTGACGGACGCTTTAACTTTCATGTCGTCGGGTTATTTGTAACGGTAAACGATTCGGCCTTTCGACAAGTCGTAGGGCGACATTTCCAGCTTCACCTTATCTCCCGGCAGAATCTTGATGTAGTGCATCCGCATCTTGCCCGAGATATGGGCAATCAGTTGGTGACCATTTTCCAGCTCCACGCGGAACATGGCATTGGAAAGGGCTTCCAGGATGACTCCGTCCTGCTCAATGGAAGTTTGTTTTGCCATGAGGCTACTGTAAGGCTTTTTCTATGTATTCAAACGAGGTCAGAATTTCTGCCTTGTCTTTGCGTACTATGACAGTGTGCTCAAAGTGAGCCGAGGGCTTTAAGTCCTTGGTTCGAATAGTCCAACCGTCTTTTTCTTGGATGACGCTTTTCGTACCCAGGTTCACCATCGGTTCAATGGCAAGAGCCAACCCCGTCTGCAGCTTCACTCCCGCTCCACGTTTACCGTAGTTTGGAACCTCAGGCCGCTCGTGCAGTTTCTTACCAATTCCATGACCGACAAGTTCCCGAACTACTCCATACCCCAATTTCTCAACGTGGTTTTGAATAGCGTAGCTCACGTCACCCATGCGGTTACCTGCTATTGCTTGCTCAATACCGAGGTACAACGATTTTTTTGTTTCCTCTAACAAGGTTAGTACCTCTGGTGCTACCTCTCCTACTGGATGGGTATAAGCACTGTCAGCATGGTAACCATTGAGTAGTACGCCACAGTCTATAGAGACAATATCGCCACTCTTTAGGGTGTAGTCACCTGGGAAACCGTGTACAACTACTGAGTTTGGAGAAATACACAAGCTGTATTCGAACCCATTGTAGCCTTTGAATGAAGGCTGTCCACCATTGTCGCGGATGAATTCCTCCGCGCGTTTATCTAGCAGGCGCGTTGTAACTCCTTCCCGGATCAGACTGGCTACTTCACCATGAGCCTGAGCCAGTACTTTCGCACTGGCTCGCATGAGTTCTATTTCCTCCTCGGTTTTGTAAAAAATCATTTCTTACGAAGCGAGGGCAATGTTCTGTGAACGACCACGTACCTTGCCAGTCTTCATCATGCCATCATAGTGACGCATGAGTAAATAGCTCTTCATTTGGTTCATGGTATCAAGCACTACTCCTACCATAATGATCAGAGAAGTACCACCATAAAATTGTGCAAAGGGCCGAGTAACGCCGGCTACTGTAGCTAGTGAAGGCAGGATAGCTATAACAGCAAGAGCAACTGCACCAGGTAATGTAATGCGGGTTAATACTTCGTCAATATATTCTGAAGTATCACGACCAGGCTTGACACCAGGAATAAAACCACCACTCCGCTTTAGGTCGTCCGCAATTTGATTTGGGTTGACGCTAATTGCAGTATAGAAGTAGGTGAATATGATGATTAGTAGCCCAAACACCACATTGTATACCCAATGGTTAGGCTGAAACCATGTGCCAATAAGGCCGGCAGCTTCACTATTTTTATTCCAAGCTGATGCTGCAATAGCAGGCACAAACATCAAAGACTGAGCAAAGATGATAGGCATTACACCGGCAGCATTCACTTTCATAGGAATGTATTGCCGCTGAGCGCTTAGGGTAGCGGCTCCACCTACTTGCTTGGCGTACTGAACCGGAATCTGACGAACAGCTTGCGTAAGAATGATAACGGCCATCACTACCAAGAAGAGCACCGCTAACTCGATTAAGAATATTAGCGAACCGCGCATCGTACGAGCTTGTGCCTCTCCAATAAGCGCACCAGGTAGGCGTGATACTATCCCGATCATAATGATCATGGAGATACCATTACCAATTCCTTTGTCAGTAATTTTCTCACCAAGCCACATACAGAACAGTGTTCCTGCTGTTACGATGACGGCAGTAGAAACTGTAAAAAATAGACCTGGATTGATGATTGCCTCCGCATTGATCGTCGCAATAAAACCTACCGATTGCAATGCAACGATGGGAATTGTGAGAATGCGAGTGTATTGATTGATTTTCTTACGACCAGACTCCCCTTCCTTCTGCAGTTTCTGAAAGTAAGGAACCGCAATAGTTAGCAGTTGCAATACAATAGAGGCAGAGATGTAAGGCATAATACCCAACGCGAAAATCGACGCGTGGCTGAATGCTCCTCCAAGCAAAGTATCTAGGATACCTAATACTCCGGAGGCGCCTTCTTTCAACCGCGTTGGATCAACGCCTGGCAGTACCACATAGGATCCTAGCCGATAGATGGCAATGAAAAAAAGCGTATTGAAGATCCGCATACGCAGATCTTCAATCGCAAAAACATTCTTTATCTGTTCGATAAGTTTTTTCATTGCTTCGTTGGCGCTACAGCGTCACAGCTTTGCCACCAGCCTTTTCGATAGCTTCAATAGCCGACTTCGAAAAAGCATGGGCGTGTACTTCTAGAGCTTTCGTGATTTCACCACGACCTAGAACTTTGATTTTAGCATTTTTAGATGCTAAACCAGCGTTTACAAAGAAAGCGCTATCTAGAGTAGTAACATCACCTTCAGTCAGGCTAGCCAATACATCAAGGTTAACAGCTTTGTATTCGACGCGATTAATGTTCTTGAAACCGAACTTTGGTACGCGACGCTGCAGGGGCATTTGACCACCTTCGAAGCCCGACTTTTTGGAGTAACCCGAACGGGACTTGGCACCTTTATGACCGCGCGTAGATGTACCGCCACGGCCGGAACCCGTACCACGACCTACACGCTTTTCATTGCGGGTAGAGCCAACAGCGGGTTTGAGATTGCTGAGATTCATTTTCGGGAGATTCCTAGAGTTCGGTTACTTCCAACAGGTGCTTCACGGCATTCACCATACCAGCTACCTGGGGGGTGTTTTCAACAGCCTTTGTGCTGCCTACTTTGCCAAGGCCAAGGGCCTTCACAGTGCGCTTTTGACGCTCTGGGCGGTCAATAATGCTCTTGACGAGTTTAATCTGGATCTGTGCCATCTGCTCTTAGCCGTTAAAAACTTGAGAGAGGGTGATGCCACGAGCCTGTGCAATTTGCAATGGGTCGCGCATTTTCAGCAGGGCATCGAAGGTAGCCTTTACTACGTTGTGGGGGTTCGACGAACCCTTCGACTTAGCTAGTACATCTTTGATACCAGCGCTTTCAAATACAGCACGCATAGCACCACCTGCAATTACACCTGTACCGGCAGCAGCTGGCTGTACTAATACATAACCACCAGAGTATTTGCCTTCCATCAGGTGAGGAACCGTGTGCTTGTACAGAGGCACTTTCACTAGGTTCTTCTTGGCATCATCAATGCCCTTGGCAATAGCATCAGTAACTTCGTTGGCTTTCCCGAGGCCATAACCTACAGTACCATTACCGTCACCCACTACTACAATAGCCGAGAAGCTAAAGCGGCGGCCACCTTTTACTACTTTGGCTACGCGGTTGATAGCAACCACCTTTTCTTTCAGATCAGAATCGCCAGTACGCGACTGCTGCTCGTTGTTACGGTCGTTGCCGCGACGGTCATTGCCACCACCCCGACGGTCGTTACCGCCTCGGTCATTGCCACCACCACGGTTGCCGTTGTTAAATTCTGCCATGATGAGTTAGAAATTGAGGCCGCCTTCGCGAGCTCCTTCTGCCAATGATTTTACGCGGCCGTGGTAGAGGTAACCGGAACGGTCAAATACCACTTTCGAAATTCCTTTTGCCTGAGCACGGGAGGCAATTTCCTTGCCTACTGCGGCGGCGAGAGCTACTCCGTTGCCCCCTTCCACCGAAACGTGCTTCGAGGAAGCAGACGCCAGCGTGTGACCATTCGTGTCATCAATAATCTGGGCGTAGATGCCCGTGTTGCTACGAAAGACTGACAGACGCGGACGCTCGGACGTGCCAGCGACCTTAGTGCGGATGATGCGCTGGATCCGTTTTCTTCTAGTTGCTTTATCGAAAGCCATGGTGTGATATTATTTCGAAGCCGTTTTACCAGCCTTACGACGAATCTGCTCACCCACGAAGCGCACACCTTTGCCTTTGTAAGGCTCAACTTTGCGCAGTGAGCGAATCTTGGCGGCCACCTGACCTAGCAATTGCTTATCAATGCTAGTCAGTGTAACGATTGGGTTCTTA
Source organism: Hymenobacter mucosus (assembly GCF_900188255.1). GTDB lineage: Bacteria > Bacteroidota > Bacteroidia > Cytophagales > Hymenobacteraceae > Hymenobacter > Hymenobacter mucosus. The sequence continues at coordinate 641,812 of NZ_FZNS01000002.1, forward strand.
CCCTTCTCAGTTACAGCCGTTGCAGTTACTTCCTTAGGCAGAGCTAGGAAGATATTGTGCGAGTAGCCCAAAGACAACTCAAGGGTAGTACCAGCCATTGAAGCTTTGTAACCTACACCTACTAGCTCCAACTTCTCTTCCAAACCGTTACTAACACCGCTTACAGCATTGTTTAACAAGGAACGGTAAAGGCCGTGCATGGCCTTGTGTCGCTTCTGCTCAGTGGGGCGGGTTACTACCAGCTGACCGTCTTCGGTTGCTACAGTAATGTCGCGGTCAACTGGAACCGTCAGAGTACCTTTTGGGCCCTTCACGGTAACCGTATTTTCGTTGCTCACTTCAATCTGCACGTTGGCGGGCAGGCTGATGGGCAGTTTACCAATGCGTGACATAGTCTCGTTTTCCTTTCAGATTAGTAGACGTAGCACAGCACTTCGCCGCCCACGTTCTCGGCTTTCGCCTCTTTCTCCGTCATTACGCCTTTCGACGTCGACAGAATCGCAATACCCAAACCGCTCAGTACGCGGGGCAGGTTTTCAACGTGGGCATACTGACGTAGACCCGGCGTGCTAATGCGCTCTAGCTTCGTGATGGCAGGCTTCTTGGTAGCCGGATTGTATTTCAGCGCGATTTTAATCGTGCCTTGTACAGCGGCATCATCAAAACGGTAGCTCTGAATGTAGCCCTTTTTATAGAGCACTTTCGTAATCTCCTTTTTGATGTTGCTGGCCGGGATTTCTACTACCCGGTGGTTTGCCTTGATGGCATTGCGCACCCGGGTCAGGTAGTCGGCAATTGGATCTGTATTCATTTCTTTAGAAAAGAGGCACCCATTTTTAGGGAGCCGCAAAGATATGAAAATTTCACCGCCACGAAAAGAGGCAACGAAACTTTCGGTTAAGACTACTCGGCTCGGCTTTTCACAGCTCGGCCAATGGTTTCTTTCGGCGACCTGCCAAATGTGTGGAGCGTCCTCCACGGCCCTAGGGCTTTCAGGGGTGCAAAGATATATATCTTTTGCGACACTTACTCTATTACTAGATAAGCTTTTAGATATGCTCCTTCGTTTTCTTAGGTCAACATATAATCAAAATTGCCAAGCTGGAACTTCTAAGAAGAACCAACTTGGCAATTTCAGTTGAACAGTCCAGGCTAGTTTCTACCAGCTTGACTTGGTTACGCCGGGGATTTTACCAGCGAGAGCCATTTCGCGGAAACGCACACGGCTGATGCCAAATTTGCGCATATAGCCACGAGGGCGTCCGTCGATTTTGTCACGGTTGTGTAGACGAACTGGCGAAGCATTCTTGGGCAGTTTGTCCAGACCTTCGTAATCGCCAGCAGCTTTCAGGGCCTTGCGCTTTTCAGCGTAACGGGCAACGGTAGCGATACGCTTCCGCTCACGGGCTTTAATTGATTCCTTAGCCATTGTTCTGTTTCTTGGCGTTAGCGAACGGCATACCAAAAGCTTTGAGGAGCTCGTAGCTCTGCTCATCGTTTTCGGCCGTCGTTACGAAGGTAATATCCATACCGGCAATCGACTTAATCTTGTCGATAGAAATTTCCGGGAAGATGATTTGCTCTTTAATGCCCAAGGTATAGTTACCGCGGCCATCAAAGCCTTTGTCATTGATGCCTTTGAAGTCACGCACACGTGGTAGTGCTACGGTAAGCAGACGGTCGAGGAATTCGTACATCTGCTCACCACGCAACGTTACACGGGCGCCAATTGGCATACCTTCACGTAATTTGAAGTTCGATACCGAACGTTTGGCGATGGTTGGAACAGCTTTCTGACCAGTAATTACCGTCAGTTCGTCTACTCCGTTATCTACCAATTTTTTATCGGCAACAGCAGCACCAATACCACGGTTAATGCAGATCTTGGTGATACGTGGCACCTGCATAATGCTCTTGAACTGGAATTTCTCCTGGAGCGCAGGTACTACTTCTTTTTGATATTTATCTTTCAGTCGAGCCATGGTCGTAGAGCGGATTAGGCGTTCGTCGAATCCGCACGCTTCACGTTGCTCACGTGAATCGGTGACTCGATTTTGGTGATGCCGCCCTGGGGGTTTTTAGCACTTGGTTTGTTGTGCTTGGTTACCAGGTTTAGGCCTTCCACGATAACACGCTGCGTCGAACGGTTCACCGATTTGATAACACCGGTTTTGCCTTTTTCGTCGCCGGCAATCACCAAAACGGTGTCACCAGTTTTTACGTGCAGTTTCGCGGGCGTTGCTTTCGTTTTCGTTGCCATTGCTTAGAGAACTTCAGGAGCCAGCGAAACAATCTTCATGAACTGCTTTTCACGCAATTCGCGGGCCACAGGGCCGAAGATACGGGTGCCGCGGGGCTCGTCATTATTGTTGAGCAATACAGCAGCGTTGTCGTCGAAGCGGATGTACGAACCATCTTTACGACGGATTTCCTTCTTCGTACGCACTACTACTGCCTTCGATACAGCGCCTTTCTTAGCGTTGCCAGAAGGAATAGCTGACTTAATTGCTACTACAATTTTGTCACCTACACTAGCGTATTTCTTGCCCGTGCCACCGAGGACACGAATGCATAGAACTTCTTTGGCGCCGCTGTTATCAGCGACGGTCAGACGGGATTCTTGCTGTATCATCTTACTTGGCGCGTTCTACGATTTCTACCAATCTCCAGCGTTTGTTCTTGCTCAACGGACGAGTGCTCATTATGCGCACCGTGTCGCCTTCGCCACATTCGTTATTCTCGTCGTGAGCCATAAATTTGGTCGACTTAGTAACGAACTTACCGTAGATGGGGTGTTTCATTTTGCTTTCCACAACTACCGTGATAGACTTATCCATCTTAGTAGAGGAAACGCGGCCGATGATTTCTTTACGCAGGTTCCGCTCGGTTGCGGTCGTTACCTGCTGTTCTTCGTTGCTTGCCATCGTTAGTTAGCAGAGTTAGTTGCCTGCTCGTTCTCGCGACGCTTCAACTCGGTCAGCAGACGGGCGACATTTTTGCGGGCTTGCTTCAGACGAATAGGGTTTTCTAAGGGAGAGATGGCATGGGCAAAGCGCATGTTCTGACCGTTAGTTTGCTCCGTCTTAATTTGGTTTTGTAGGTCCTCTGAAGAGAGGGCGCGGATTTCGGCGTTCTTCATCTTGTTTAAGCTTCTTGATAGTCGCGACGAACAACAAACGAGGTACGCACTGGCAGCTTCTGTGCGGCCAAGCGTAGCGACTCCTGCGCTACCTCTAATGAAACACCGTCAGATTCGAACAAAATGGTACCAGGCTTTACTACAGCTACCCAGTATTCTGGGGAACCCTTACCCTTACCCATACGAACCTCAGCAGGCTTCTTGGTAATTGGCTTATCAGGGAAAATACGGATCCATACTTGACCTTCGCGTTTCATGGCGCGGGTCATGGCAATACGGGCAGCCTCAATCTGGCGAGCCGTAATCCAAGCCTGTTCCAGCGACTTGATAGCGAACGAACCGAAGTCAATGGAGCTGCCGCGGTGGGCTAAGCCATGCACGCGACCCTTTTGCATCTTGCGATACTTGGTCCTTTTCGGTTGTAACATGAGTTATCTTGAATTGAAATTCGAGAGAAAAGAAAAAGGCTAGCGACGGGGAGCACCACCGCCTTGGCCGCCACGGTTCTGGCCACCGCCGCCACCGCGACGCTGTCCACCACCTTGACCACCACGGTTATCACCGCCGCGGCCTTCGCCACCACGGTCGTTACGGTCGCGACGTGGTCCACGGTCACCACCACGCTCACCACGCTCACCACGTGGGCCACGGTCGTTGCCACGGCTTTCGCCACCTTGACCACCAGCAGGCTGTTGGTTTGGAGAAAGATCCGGCTTGCCGAATACTTCACCACGCATAACCCACACTTTGATACCAATTTTGCCATATACCGTCTGTGCCTCTGATAAAGCATAGTCGATATCAGCACGCAAGGTATGTAACGGAGTACGGCCTTCTTTGTATTGCTCAGAACGAGCAATTTCAGCACCACCTAGACGACCACCACACTGAATCTTGATGCCTTCGGCACCAACGCGCAGAGCAGCTTGAATGGCCATTTTCATAGCGCGACGGAAGGAGATGCGAGCTTGCAATTGCTGAGCAATGCTCTCACCTACCAGCTTGGCATCTAGTTCTGGACGCTTAATTTCAAAGATGTTGATCTGAACGTCTTTGCCAGTTATTTGCTTCAGTTCGTCCTTAATCTTATCAACCTCAGCACCACCTTTACCGATTACCACGCCTGGACGAGCCGTGTTGATCGTAATGGTTACGCGCTTCAGCGTACGCTCGATTACAATGCGGCTGATGCCACCTTTCGGAATACGAGCATTAATGTATTTGCGGATTTTTTCGTCCTCAACCAATTTGTCGGCAAAATCCTTGCCGCCGTACCAGTTCGAGTCCCATCCTTTGATGACGCCCAGACGGAAGCCAACCGGATTTACTTTCTGTCCCATAGTGCTTATGCGGTGGCTTCTGCCGTGGTTTCGTTAGATTTCTTAGCTGAGCTGCGACGAGTCTTCTTAGGAGCTTCGTTTATTACCTCAGCGGAAGGCTTACTCTCAGCAGCCTGCTTAGCAGCAGCTTTGCTACCTAGCGGCTCAACTTTTGAGTCAATAATCAGCGTCACGTGGTTGCTACGCTTGCGGATGCGGTGACCACGGCCCTGAGGAGCCGGACGCAAACGCTTCAGCTGACGACCTTCATCTACGAAAATCTCTTTGATGTAAAGATTAGCATCTTCAATGCGTTCGTCTTCGTTTTTCTGCTGCCAGTTAGCCAAGGCCGACAAGAGCAGCTTCTCAACGCGAGCAGCACCAGAGTTAGCCTCGAATTTCAGCAGGCCGAGAGCACGCGTCACTTTCTGACCGCGTACTAGGTTGGCCACCAAGCGCATCTTGCGCGGCGAGGTGGGCACATTGCGGAGTTTAGCTACTGCTTCCATCTTAGCGCTTGCCTTTATCTTTCTTGGCAATGTGACCACGGAAGTTACGGGTCGGAGCAAACTCACCGAGTTTGTGGCCTACCATGTTTTCCGTTACATATACCGGGATGAACTTATTGCCGTTATGAACGGCGAAGGTGTGGCCAACGAAATCCGGAGAAATCATCGAGCGGCGCGACCAAGTCTTCACCACCGATTTTTTGCCGGACTCATCCATTGCCGTTACTTTCTTCTCGAGCCGGAAGTCAATGTACGGCCCTTTTTTTAGTGAACGTGCCATTGCTTACTTCTTGCCTTTGCGGTTAACGATGAGCTGCTCGGAGTACTTGTTCTTGTTCCGGGTCTTCTGACCTTTCGAGAAGATACCGTTACGGCTACGTGGGTGACCACCCGACGATTTGCCTTCGCCACCACCCATGGGGTGATCGACTGGGTTCATTGCAACACCACGAACGCGCGGACGACGACCTAACCAACGGTGACGACCAGCTTTGCCGAGACGTACGTTCATATGGTCACCATTCGATACGGTACCAACAGTAGCCATGCAGGTAACGAGTACCATGCGCATTTCACCAGAAGGTAGTTTCAACGTGGCGTATTTGTCTTCGCGAGCTACTAGCTGAGCATATGTACCAGCGGAACGGGCCATAGCAGCACCACCACCGGGCATCAGCTCGATGTTGTGTACAATAGTACCTAGCGGAATCTCGCGCAGAGGGAGAGCATTGCCTACTTCAGGGGCCACACCCGTACCCGACACTACAGTTGCCCCTACGGTAACACCGGCGGGAGCAATGATGTAACGCTTTTCACCATCGGCATAGTTCAGCAGTGCGATGCGAGCCGTACGGTTTGGGTCGTACTCAATCGTCTTCACCGTAGCTGGAACACCAGCTTTGTCGCGCTTGAAGTCGATAAGACGATACTTGGCTTTATGCCCACCACCAATGTAGCGGTTAGACATTTTGCCTGAGTTGTTGCGGCCACCGGAGTTTTTCATGGGTGCCAACAGCGACTTCTCCGGCGTCGACGTGGTAATCTCGTCGAAGGCCGGGGCTATGCGGAAGCGCTGACCCGGTGATGTTGGTCTTAGTTTTTTGAGTGCCATTACTCTAGCTTAGAAAATGCTCTTTGCGGAAAGGCGGGCTTACAGGCCGCTGTAGAAGTCGATAACGTCGCCTTCTTTCACGGTAACAACGGCCTTTTTGCCGTTCGGACGACGGCCCGATACGCTGCCACCTTTCGTGAACTTAGACTTCAGCTTACCGTAGGTGCGGATCGTGCTAATGCCCGTTACCGTTACACCGTACAGTTGCTCAATCTCTTTTTTGATTTGAACCTTGTTCGCGTCGCGCGCAACTTCAAAGGCATACTGGCCTTTTTCGTTCAAACCCGTGGCCTTCTCGGTCACGATGGGCTTCTTCAGGATGCTCATTACTCAGCAGTGGTATAGAGTTGTTCCAATGCCGTCAGGCCATCCTCCGACAGCAGCAGCGTGTCGGTATTCAGCAAGTCGTGCGTGTTCAATGCTACTGGAGTAGCTACGCTTACTTTCTGAATGTTACGAGCCGAAAGCACTACATTTTTATCAACCGAGCCGGTTACCAGCAGGGTCTTTTTGCCGTTGTTCAGCTTCAGACCGTTCAGGATATTCAAGAACTCCTTAGTCTTGGGGGCCGACAGCGTGATGTTCTCTACCAAGGCTACTTTGCCATCTTTAGCCAAGCTCGAAAGAGCCGACAGACGAGCAAGACGCTTGGTCTTTTTGTTCAGCTTGAAGCCATAATCGCGGGGCTGAGGACCGAACATACGGCCACCACCTACGAATACACCCGACTTCATAGAGCCGGCACGAGCACCGCCGGTGCCCTTTTGCTTCTTCAGTTTTTTGGTAGTGCCGTGCACTTCGTTGCGCTGCTTCGACTTGTGCGTGCCTTGGCGCTGGTTAGCCAAGTACTGCTTCACGTCGAGATACATCACGTGCTCGTTCGGTTCCAGACCGAAGATGGCGTCAGACAGAGTAACCTTACGGCCGGTGTCTTCGCCTTTGATGTTATATACTGACAGTTCCATTTGCTAGGTTATTTTTCCAGGACCACGAAAGAGTTCTTGGCACCGGGAACCGAGCCGCTCACCACGATGAGGTTCTTGTCGGCTACAATGCGCATTACCTTCAGGTTCTGCACTTTCACACGGTCGTTACCCATGCGGCCACCCATGCGCATTCCTTTGAATACGCGCGAAGGCCATGAGCAAGCACCGATAGAACCGGGGTGACGGCCACGGTTGTGCTGGCCGTGCGTTTGGCCACCTACACCAGCAAAATTGTAGCGCTTTACAACGCCTTGGAAACCTTTACCTTTTGAGGTGCCCACTACGTCAACGAATTCACCTTCCTCGAAGAGGGTAGCGTCAATTTCGCTGCCAGCAGTATAATTAGCTACCTCGTCGGTACGGAACTCAACGAGTTTTTTCTTGGGGGTGGTTCCGGCTTTAGCGAAGTGACCAGCCAATGCTTTGGTGGTGTTCTTCGCCTTCTTCTCGCCGTAGCCGAGCTGGATGGCAGTGTAGCCGTCCGTTTCGATGGTCTTAACCTGCGTCACTACGCACGGACCCGCCTCGATGAGCGTGCAGGGAATGTTCTTCCCGTCCGGAGTGAAGAGGCTTGTCATACCGATTTTTTTACCGATGATGCCAGGCATTCGATTGGGGTTTTAGAAAAAGACACAGTTGAAAACGCCCAAGTGGCGTTTTCGGAAATGGAGTGCAAAGCTAGGAAATTGTTGACTGATAATCTACTACCGTTCTAAAATATTTTCAGAACCACATAGTTAGCGCCACTCCCTACTCACTTGCTGATTCTCAATTCCTTTGCACATGTGACCTATCACCCTCCTACCCTACTGTTATTCTATAGCTGCGTTTGGCATCTAAATAGACGTGTTCGCCCGGTTTATTAATCATGCTGGGCGCCATTCAGCCTCAGGCTGGCTTACCGGCTTACTTCCCTCCAGGGCTAAGAGGAGGAAGAACAGCGAAAAAGCTACCCCTACTTGTGTCTCTAAGGTGTACTCAACCAAGAAGGACAAGGTAACAATGAGATAGTGTGCCGCTAGGAGGGGAGCGTAGCGTGGCCAAATGCTGATGCCAGCATAATAAAACCCAATAATGAAGAGTAACACCCCTATAATACCAAAGGCAACTGCAGAGTATAAATATTGATTATGTGGTAGTATGTAGGCTTCTTGACGAATATTTGGGAATTCCTTTTGGTAATGCGCTGCCATTTCTTGCTCCATGTCAGCCTTGCCTACACCTAACAAGAAATTTTCTTTGATAACCATTGCTGCTACTCGATACGAGTACACACGTCCTACTAAGGAGTAGTTGTTGGCCGACTCGGTGTGCTCTACACGACCAACATCTTCACGGGTATTGGCATACTTATTTTGGAACGTAGGGAAGCAGATATAGCTTACTATAGGTAGAACAAGCATTACTGCCGCTACTTGCAGAGCTCGTAAATAATCACGATGACGTATCAGTAGCCACAAGCAAGTAATCCCCCCTAACACGTACAACGTGAGTAGGCCGCTACGCACAGCAAGCATATGCTGATATAAGGCCAACCATATTACTGCGCCTAGCACCCAGGGGCGTAAGCGTGGCCCTACATTGTGGTGCATGAGAAGCAGAGAGCCGGCTACCACTGCTAACGTTACGATAAGACTAAAGCGAATATGATCTGGCTCTGTGGGCATCACTTTAGAGCGCAGATAAGACTCGTTAATTTCTTGGGTGTGCAGTAAGTAATTTCCTGTGCTTACCAATGACCCCAACAGGGTAAGACCCAACAACCAGAGCCATAGCAACTGTAAGTATCGAGTTGGAAGCGGAGGCAGTAGCCAAAAAGCGAATGGTAACGACAGAAAGGGCAATTGTAGCACTACATCCCGCTCATACGCTGACCAGTTAGCGGTACTAGTAACAAGACCAGAAGCTAGATGGATACCAAATACCAGTACAAACGATCCATATATAGTCCAGGGGGCGCGTTGGTACGAGGCACGGTGCAGCCCATAGCAGAGTAATCCTGTAATCAAGGTTCCGACCATACCGATGCTAGGTAGCACACGGAAAAAAGGAGTGGTAAACAGCCCCGCAATGATGCAGCCGCAGAAAAAAACGGCAATCATCATTAATCTGGGTAATGGCAAGAGAACTGACAAGGAGGAAAACATGAAAACAAATGCGGTGCATTGGAGGCGTGTTACTCAGCCAACGTTGCTACTATACACAACAGTACGGTAGAGCCTCACTTCCGTGCCACAAGTTGCACCGATAAAAAACAAAACACCCCACCGGTTCCGCAGAACCAGTGGGGTGTTTTGTTTTATCTAAGCTGAAAAGCAGTCCTCAGACTTTAATTTCAACGTCTACGCCGCTTGGCAATTCAAGCTTCATCAGAGCATCTACCGTCTTCGACGAAGTCGAGTAGATATCTACGAGGCGCTTGTAAGTGCAAAGCTGAAATTGCTCACGTGACTTCTTGTTCACGTGGGGCGAACGAAGTACGGTGAATTTTTCTTTGTCGGTCGGCAATGGAATGGGGCCGCTTACGATAGCGCCCGTAGCCTTCACCGCCTTCACAATCTTCTCCGACGATTTGTCCACCAAGTTGTGGTCGTAGGATTTGAGTTTGATGCGAATCTTCTGGTTCATGTCTATTGAATGAAAGCGGTATTAGCGGATGGCGTTGCCCTTTTGCTTGGCAATGATTGCTTCAGCAAGGTTGTTAGGCACCTGATCGTAGTGCGAGAACGTCAGCGAAGCTGAAGCGCGGCCCGAAGAGATAGTACGCAGCGACGTCACGTAGCCGAACAGTTCCGACAGAGGAACATCAGCTTTGATAACGTTAGCACCACCTTTGGTATCCATGCCCTTCATGATGCCACGACGACGGTTCAAGTCACCGGTTACCGAACCCGTGTACTCATCTGGCGAAACTACCTCTACAGCCATAATAGGCTCAAGCAATTTCGGACCAGCCTGCTTACCAGCTTCGCGGAAACCACCACGGGCGGCGAGTTCGAACGACAGAGCGTCCGAGTCAACATCGTGGTAAGAACCGAAGTATAAACGAACGCGCATGCCTTCAATGGGGAAGCCAGCCAGCGGACCGTTCTTCATAGCTTCTTCGAAGCCTTTCTGAACCGGAGCGATGAATTCACGAGGAATAACACCACCCGTAATGTCGTTTACGAACTCCAAACCGGGTTTCTCCGGATCAGTCAGCTTCGGACCGAGTTCGAATACGATATCACCGAACTTACCACGACCACCTGTCTGCTTCTTATAGGTTTCGCGGTGCTCAACGGTTTTAGTCAACACCTCTTTGTAGGCTACCTGGGGAGCACCCTGGTTAATCTCCACCTTGAACTCACGACGCATACGGTCGATGATGATTTCTAGGTGAAGCTCACCCATACCTTTCAGTACGGTCTGGCCCGTTTCAGGGTCAGTCTGAACTACCAGCGTAGGATCTTCTTCTACCAGCTTGGCAATAGCCATACCCATCTTGTCAACGTCAGCCTGAGTTTTAGGCTCAATGGCGTAACCGATAACAGGCTCAGGGAACGACATCGACTCAAGTACTACGCGCGACTTCTCGTCGGTCAGCGTGTCACCGGTTTTAATGTCTTTGAAACCCACACCGGCAGCAATGTCACCAGCTTGGATTTTGTCGATCGGATTCTGCTTGTTCGAGTGCATCTGCATCAGGCGCGAGATACGCTCTTTCTTGTTAGTACGGTTGTTGTGCACGTACGAACCAGCATCCAACTGACCGCTGTAGCAGCGGAAGAAGCACAAACGACCTACGAAGGGGTCAGTAGCAATTTTGAACGCCAGAGCAGTGAAGGGCTCGTCGTTATCGGGGTGACGCTCGATTTCTTCGCCGGTGTCAGGATTGGTACCAACTACAGCAGGCATGTCCAGAGGTGATGGCAAGTAAGCCATAACAGCATCCAGCATCGACTGCACACCTTTGTTCTTGAAAGCCGAACCGCACATTACGGGCGAGAACTTCATGTCGATAACCGCTTTGCGGATTACCACCATCATTTCTTCGCGGGTAATGGAGTCTGGATCATCAAAGAACTTCTCCATCAACGTGTCGTCGTATTCAGCAACGCTTTCTACGAGCTTCTCACGCCATTCGGCTACCGTATCCACCAGATCTTCGGGAACTGGGATTTCCTTGTAGGTCTTACCCTGGGTCTCGTCGTCCCACACAATGGCTTTGCCAGTGAGCAGGTCAACTACGCCTTTGAAGGTGTCTTCAGCGCCGATTGGAATTTGCAGTGGCACGGGAGTAGCGCCTAGCTTATCCTTGATCTCGTTAACAGCTTTGAAGAAGTCAGCACCAGCACGGTCCATCTTGTTGACGAAGCAGATGCGTGGCACTTTGTACTTGTCAGCCTGACGCCATACAGTCTCCGACTGTGGCTCTACACCCGATACGGCGCAGAACAACGCTACGGCACCGTCCAGAACACGCAAAGAGCGCTCCACCTCTACGGTGAAGTCTACGTGGCCGGGAGTATCAATCAGGTTGATTTTATATTGCTTAGTCTCTGGGGTAGGATCACCCTGTACAGTTGGGTAATTCCAGAAGGTAGTAGTAGCAGCCGACGTGATAGTGATACCACGCTCCTGCTCCTGCTCCATCCAGTCCATCGTGGCAGCACCTTCGTGCACTTCCCCGATTTTGTGGGTTTTACCGGTGTAGTAGAGAATACGCTCCGACGTGGTGGTCTTACCAGCGTCGATGTGCGCCATAATCCCGATGTTCCGGAGGTATTGCAGATCTTTATTAACAGCCATTGCTTTTTTTGTGACGTAGGGAATTCAGCAGTTGAGCTTGTAGAACGCGAAAATTATTTTTCTCATTCCCTAAGCCCACAACTTCTAAAGTCCCTGCTAGGTCTGATTAGAAGCGGAAGTGCGAGAAGGCCTTGTTGGCTTCTGCCATCCGGTGCGTGTCGTCCTTTTTCTTCACGGCAGCACCTTCACCTTTGGCGGCAGCAATGATTTCGCCAGCCAACTTGTCTTTCATGGTTTTCTCACCACGACGACGAGCATATTGAATCAGCCACTTCGAGCCAACAGCAATGCGACGATCTGGGCGAACTTCAGTAGGCACCTGGAAGGTAGCACCACCAACACGGCGGCTCTTCACTTCTACAGTTGGCATTACATTGTTCAGGGCTTTACGCCACATTTCCAGGCCGCTCTCTTTGGTGCGCTGCTCAACCAGTTCGCAGGCATCGTAGAAAATACCGTAGGCCAGGTTTTTCTTCCCGTCGTACATCATGTAGTTAACGAAGCGGGTCACTAGCGTCTCCTTGAACTTGGGGTCCGGCAGGAGGATGCGCTTTTTTGGTTTTGACTTTCTCATGGGTGTAGAAATGAGTGTTACGGCAGTGAGCAGTGGGATAAGAACCATGTGCTATCCGGCACTGGGCACTACCTCACTCGTTCAATTACTTTTTCTTGCCGGGTGCTGGTTTGCCACCTTTGCCTGCTGCGGCAGCTTGGCCTGGCTTCGGACGCTTAGCGCCGTACTTCGAACGACGCTGCAGACGGCCGTTTACACCGGCAGTGTCAAGAGCGCCACGGATGATGTGGTAACGTACACCGGGAAGGTCTTTCACACGGCCACCACGGATCAGCACGATGCTGTGCTCCTGCAGGTTGTGGCCTTCACCAGGGATGTAGGCGTTAACTTCTTTGCCATTGGTGAGGCGCACACGGGCAACTTTACGCATAGCCGAGTTCGGCTTCTTAGGCGTGGTGGTGTACACACGGGTGCAAACGCCACGGCGCTGCGGGCACGAGTCAAGAGCCGGCGACTTCGACTTCGTCGTCAGCTTCTCGCGGCCTTTTCGTACTAACTGGTTGATGGTAGGCATCTACGGAATGTTTTGTCTAGGAGGGTTCTCTCCAAAAATTAGGCTTGCAAAGGTATAGAAGTTGCCTCGAAATAGCAAACAGGTTGAAATAGTTAATTTTAGAGAAATCATACGGGCATTTTAGCACCTCAAAAAGCTACTTCTAGGGTCAACTACACGATTCAGAACGTATTCGTTTCCCCTTCTTCCATACTATTACTAGCACATAATCTCTCCACATTCAATTTAGTTACGTTACTCATTCCCGTATAATTAGATAAAACAAAGAAGCGGCTCCTATCTTTCCGATAAAAGCCGCTTTACTTACTGTACTATTTCTAGAATTACGCCTCCCCCACTTTACCACCGAACCCCATTGGGTACATAGGCCCGTCTTGCTGATGCTTGATAGCACCATGAGCTTGCTCGTAACGCTCAATATTTTCAGCTAAGGCGGCCTGCAAACGCTTTGCATGCTCGGGTGTCAACACAATGCGAGCTTTCACCTTTGCCTTCGGTAGCCCTGGCATTAAGCGAATGAAGTCGACCACGAATTCACTACTGCTATGTGCAATCATGGCAAGGTTAGCGTATTCGCCCTCGGCTATTTCTTCGGTCAACTCAATATTGATAGCATTTGAATCTTGAGGAACGTTGGCGTCGGTTTCCGGTTGATGTTGTTGGGCCATGTAGATGAAAGTTGAAGACGCTGGACCAGCGGCGTGAAATGACAAGTACGGATAAAAGAAAAAGCCGACCAGTATTTCTCTGGCCGGCTTTCCTTATTTACTATATGCTCCGGATGTTACTCCGAAACTGACTCACGGCGTGAGGCGCGTGCAGTACGCTTGGTAGGAGCTACTACGTCGTCGGACTTAGCGGCTTGAGCAGCTTCCAGTTCCTCCTTCGAGCCTACGATCTGGCGAGTGTACTCGCGCAGACCGGTACCAGCTGGAATGAGGTGACCAACGATTACGTTCTCTTTCAGACCCAGCAGTTCGTCGGCCTTACCACGGATGGCGGCTTCGGACAGTACCTTGGTCGTCTCCTGGAAGGATGCGGCCGAGATGAACGACTGAGTGCCCAGCGAAGCTTGCGTGATGCCTTGCAGCGTGGGCCGTGATACGGCAGGCTGGGCTTCGCGCACTTCTACGAGAGCAAGGTCGCGGCGGCGCAGGCTGCTGTTCTCATCACGCAAGCGACGAGCTGTTACAATCTGGCCGGGCTTCAAGTTCGTAGAATCACCCGCGTTGGTTACCACCTTCATATCGATGATGGTATCATTCTCTTCCATGAAGATAATCTTGTCGATTACCTGGTGCTCAAGGAAGGTTGTGTCACCGGCATCAAGGATAACCACTTTCTGCATCATCTGGCGAACTACCACCTCAATGTGCTTATCATTGATTTTCACACCCTGCAAGCGGTATACTTCCTGAATTTCATTCACGAGGTATTCCTGCACTGCACCTGGACCCTGAATGTTCAGAATATCCGTTGGGGTGATAGCACCATCTGAAAGCGGCGCACCAGCCCGGATGAAGTCATTGTCCTGCACAAGAATGTGCTTTGACAGCGGCACCATGTACTTCTTCTTCACGCCGTCTTTCGACTCCACGAAGATTTCACGGTTACCACGCTTCACCGTACCATAGGTTACTACACCGTCGATTTCAGCTACAACAGCTGGGTTCGATGGGTTACGCGCTTCGAAGAGTTCGGTAACGCGAGGTAGACCACCGGTGATGTCGCGAGTTTTACCCACGGCACGCGGAATCTTAGCCAGAATTTGACCAGCCTTGATCTTCTCACCGTTCTCCACGTTCAAGTGCGAGCCGACTGGAATAGAGTAGCCTTTGGAGCCTTCCAGGTCACCTTTCTTGCCGGGGCGAACAATGATAGCAGGGTTCTGATCCTTAGCCTTCGATTCGATAATCACTTTCTCGCGGTGACCGGTCTGTTCGTCCGATTCCTCACGGTAAGTGATACCTTCAGTAATAGCGTCGTACTGAACGGTACCATCAAACTCAGCCAAAATAACGGCGTTGTAAGGGTCCCAGTTGTTCAGTTCTTGGCCTTTCTCTACCTCTTGGCCTTCTTCAACCAACAAGAACGAACCGTACGGCACGTGGTTCGAGATGAACACCTTGCCAGTGCCTTTTTCCACGATGCGAATCTCGCCCGAGCGACCCATCACCACTTTCACTGGCTCGCCATCGGCGTTGGCAGTTTCTACGGTCCGGATGTCTTCGAACTCAATCACACCATTGAACTTGGCGCGAAGGCTAGCCTCTACGGCAATGTTTGAGGCAGTACCACCTACGTGGAAGGTACGCAAGGTCAACTGGGTACCGGGTTCACCGATAGACTGAGCAGCAATTACGCCCACAGCCTCGCCCTTTTGTACCATGCGGCCCGACGACAGGTTACGGCCGTAGCATTTGGCGCAGATACCACGCTTCGATTCGCAAGTCAATACCGAACGAATCTCTACCGACTCGATGCTAGTAGCATCTACGCGGCGCGTGATATCCTCCGTGATTTCCTCACCAGCCGGCAGAATTACTTCGTCCGTGAGCGGATCAATGATGTCGTGTACAGCTACTCGACCCAGGATGCGCTCAGCCAGCGGCTCTACTACATCTTCGTTATCCTTCAAGGCGAAGGTCTCGATGCCACGTAGCGTGCCGCAGTCAGTTTCGTTTACGATTACGTCCTGCGAAACGTCTACCAAACGGCGAGTCAGGTAGCCGGCGTCGGCCGTTTTCAGTGCAGTGTCAGCAAGACCCTTACGGGCACCGTGGGTAGAGATGAAGTACTCAATTACGTCTAGGCCTTCTTTGAAGTTAGACAGAATCGGGTTTTCGATAATTTCACCAACCGAACCTTGCAATGACTTTTGTGGCTTAGCCATCAGACCACGCATACCGCCGAGCTGACGAATCTGCTCGCGCGAACCACGGGCACCGGAGTGCATCATCATGTAAATCGAGTTGAAGCCCTGGTTCTCCTTTTCGAGGCGACCCATGAGGGTTTCAGTGATTTGGTTGTTGATGCGGGTCCAGATGTCGATAACCTGGTTGTAGCGCTCGTTGTCCGTAATCAGACCCATCTGATAGTTCTGCGTTACGGCAGCTACATCAGCTTGGGCTTGGGCAATTAGAGCGTCTTTCTCTTTCGGGATGTTGATATCACCCAGACCCATCGACAGACCACCTTTATAAGCCGACTGGAAGCCCAGCGTCTTAATGTCGTCGAGGAACTGCGCCGTGCGGGCCATGCCCGTACGCTTGAACACCATCGAGATGATCTGCTGCAGCTTCTTCTTGGTCAGCAACTCATCTACGAAACCTACTTCCTCAGGTACGAGCTGGTTGAACAGCACGCGGCCAGCCACTGTCTCAATAATCTTCGTTACAAGGTTATCTTCCTCGTCACGAACCTTCGTGCGCACCTTAATATAAGCGTGCTTCGAAAGCTGACCTTCGTTGATAGCAATAACCACCTCCTCGTCCGAGTAGAACATGCGGCCTTCGCCCTGGATCTGCTCGTCTTCGGTGCTGCGCTTGCCTTTGGTTACGTAGTACAGGCCAAGAACCATGTCCTGCGACGGTACCGCGATGGGCGCGCCGTTGGCGGGGTTCAGGATGTTGTGCGACGCCAGCATCAGCATAGAGGCTTCTAGGATGGCGGCCGGTCCCAGGGGAACGTGCACAGCCATCTGGTCACCGTCAAAGTCAGCGTTGAAAGCCGTACACACCAGCGGGTGCAGCTGAATAGCTTTACCCTCGATGAGGCGGGGCTGGAACGCCTGAATACCCAAGCGGTGCAGCGTAGGAGCACGGTTCAGGAGCACTGGGTGGCCTTTCAGCACGTTTTCCAGAATGTCCCATACTACGGCGTCCTTGCGGTCAACGATTTTCTTAGCCGATTTCACCGTCTTCACAATACCGCGCTCGATGAGCTTACGGATGATGAATGGCTTGAACAGCTCGGCTGCCATGTTCTTGGGCAGACCGCATTCGTGCAGCTTCAGCTCAGGGCCTACTACAATAACCGAACGGCCAGAGTAGTCAACACGCTTACCGAGCAGGTTCTGACGGAAGCGGCCCTGCTTGCCTTTCAGCATATCAGACAGCGACTTCAGCGCGCGGTTACCTTCTGCACGCACGGCGTTAACCTTACGTGAGTTGTCGAACAGCGAATCTACTGCTTCCTGCAGCATGCGCTTCTCGTTCCGCAGAATCACTTCAGGAGCCTTAATTTCGATCAGGCGCTTGAGGCGGTTGTTACGGATAATTACGCGACGGTACAGGTCGTTCAAGTCAGAAGTAGCAAAACGGCCACCATCCAACGGCACGAGGGGGCGCAGTTCCGGGGGAATAACCGGCACCATGCGGATTACCATCCACTCAGGCTTATTCTCCACTCGGGTAGCGGCGTCGCGGAAAGCTTCCACAACCCGCAGACGCTTTAATGCTTCAGCCTTACGCTGCTGCGACGTCTCGTGCGCAGCAGAGTCACGCAGCGAGTACGATAGCTCGTCGAGGTTGATGCGCTCCAACAATAGCTGTAGAGCATCAGCACCCATACGGGCGATGAATTTATTTGGATCCTCATTTGGCAGCATCTGATTCTCCCGGGGGAGCTTGTCGATGATGTCAAGGTATTCATCTTCAGTTAGGAAGTCGAGTTGCTGTACGCCTTCTTCGGCCAGCACACCCGGCTGCACTACTACGTAGCGCTCGTAATAGATAATCTGGTCGAGCTTCTTAGTGGGCAGGCCCAGCAGATAGCCGATTTTGTTGGGCAGGGACTTGAAGTACCAGATGTGCGCAACAGGCACCACCAGTTCGATGTGGCCCATCCGCTCCCGACGTACTTTCTTCTCGGTCACCTCTACGCCGCAACGGTCGCAGATAATGCCTTTGTACCGGATGCGCTTGTATTTACCGCAGTGGCATTCCCAGTCCTTTACGGGACCGAAAATCCGCTCGCAGAACAAGCCACCCATCTCGGGCTTGTACGTCCGGTAGTTAATCGTCTCGGGCTTTACAACTTCACCGTTCGACCGCTCCAGAATGGATTCGGGCGAGGCCAGCGAAATGGTAACTTTCGAGAAGTCCTGTACCAGTTTTTTGTTTTTTGCAAACGCCATGTAGAGTAGCTGTTGTTAGCTGGTGGCTTTTATCTGTTCGTTGGTTCCGCCAGTCTTAAGAATGGTCGGAGAGAACATAACAGTTCGACTCTGCGAAAAGTGCTCTGTGGGTCGGATAGGTACGCCGCGCAGTAGGTTTTCGCCAGGTCTGGTAATCTGGTGACTCAGAAGACTGAATCAAGGTGCGGCCAACTTCTGCTAGGCCTGTTTGCCGTTCTGACCATATCTCGGAACGACGCCAGCAGAGGATGTTATCGGTTTCCCGAACCGCGGGTATGCTATATCAGAAGACTTGAAAAGTGGCTGCCAACACTCGCGCATCAGCAGCCACCATTTTCAAACCTTAGTCAAGCGTGATTTCCAGGGCCAGACCACGTAGCTCGTGAATGAGTACGTTGAATGACTCGGGGATATTCGGCTTGGGCAGTACGTCACCTTTCACAATGGCTTCGTACGCTTTGGCACGGCCTACCACGTCATCCGACTTCACAGTCAGGATTTCCTGGAGGACGTTGGAAGCACCGAAGGCCTCCAGAGCCCATACTTCCATTTCGCCGAAGCGCTGACCACCGAACTGGGCCTTACCACCAAGCGGCTGCTGGGTGATGAGCGAGTACGGTCCGATGGAGCGGGCGTGCATCTTATCATCAACCAAGTGACCCAGCTTCAGCATGTAAATTACCCCAACGGTTACCGGCTGGTCGAAACGCTGACCGGTAAGACCGTCGTGCAGGTAAGCACGGCCGAAGTGTGGTAGACCAGCTTCTGTTAATTCGCGCGATACCTCCTCTTCGGTAGCACCGTCGAAAATGGGCGTAGCGTAGGTACGGCCCAACTTCAAGCCAGCCCAGCCGAGTACGGTCTCGTAGATCTGGCCGATGTTCATACGGCTTGGTACACCTAGCGGGTTAAGCACGATGTCCATTGGCGTACCGTCGGGCAGGAAAGGCATATCCTCATCGCGCACAATGCGGGCTACTACCCCTTTGTTACCGTGACGACCTGCCATCTTATCACCTACCTTCAGCTTACGCTTCTTGGCAATGTATACTTTGGCTAGCTGCACAATACCAGCAGGAAGTTCGTCACCTACTTCCAGGGTAAACCGGTCACGCTTGAAGCGAGCAGTTATGGTGTTACGCTTCTTGGTGTAGTTCTTCACCAACTCCGTTAACATGCCATTCACTTTTGCATCGGCAGTCCAGTTCTCCAGAATGAGGTCTTTGAACATATTCACCTCTTCTGGCACGGCATAATTGCTTTCATCCTTGTAAGGGTTCTTCTCGGGGAAGAGAGCATCCGTGATGTTCTTCTTACCGAATTTGGCCCCCTTGGTCAGGATTTCGTCACCAAACTTGTGCTTCACGCCCTGCGAGGTCTTGCCTTCCAGCAATTCTACCAGCTTGTCGATCATCACAGCTTTGATGCCGCGCAACTCACGAGCGTACGACTCTTTCAGTTCTTCTACTTCCTTCTTTGACTTGGCCCGTAGGTTTTTGTCTTTCTTAGGACGAGAGAACAGCTTAGTGCCGATAACTACCCCGTTCAATGATGGTGGCGCCTTAAGCGAGGCATCTTTCACGTCGCCAGCTTTGTCACCAAAGATGGCGCGGAGCAGCTTCTCTTCCGGGGTCGGGTCAGTTTCACCCTTCGGTGTAATCTTACCGATCAGAATATCACCTTCACGAACCTCAGCACCCAAACGGATGATACCGTTGTCGTCGAGGTTACGCACGGCTTCTTCGCTCACGTTTGGAATTTCTGACGTCAACTCTTCTTCACCACGCTTGGTCTCGCGCACCTCTAGTTCGAATTCCTCAATGTGGATTGAGGTAAAGATGTCGTCGCGAACAACGCGCTCCGAGATTACAATAGCATCCTCGAAGTTGTAGCCCTGCCATGGCATGAAGGCTACCTGCATGTTGCGGCCAAGAGCTAGTTCACCTTTGTTTGTGCCGTAGCCCTCGCACAAAGGTTGCCCTTTAGTTACCCGCTCACCCTTCTTCACCAAAGGAGTCAGGTTAATGCAAGTATCCTGGTTGGTACGACGGAATTTGATCAGATCGTACGAAATCTTTTCAGCGTCGAAGCTTACAAGAATATCGTCTTCCGTCAGGTCGTATTTAACTACGATCTTGTTGGCATCTACGTAATCAATAACACCGTTACCCTCGGCTACCACCAAGGTACGAGAGTCAATAGCTACGCGGCCTTCCAAACCAGTACCCACGATGGGAGCTTCCGCTTTCAACAGCGGCACCGCCTGGCGTTGCATGTTCGAACCCATCAGGGCACGGTTGGCGTCATCGTGCTCCAAGAACGGAATAAGCGAGGCGGCAACTGATACAATCTGGTTCGGAGCTACGTCCATGTAGCTATACTCCGTTGGGCCTACTACTGGGAAGTCACCTTCAAAACGACCTTTTACCAAGTCGTTAATAAAATTACCATCCTCATCGATACGAGCATTAGCCTGTGCGATGTGGTGGGTATCTTCTTCCTCAGCCGTTAGATACTTCACGTTCTCCGTAGTATCTACCTTACCGTTATCTACGGTGCGGTAGGGAGTTTCAATGAAGCCCATTGAGTTTACGCGAGCGTGCACACACAACGACGAAATCAGACCGATGTTTGGTCCTTCCGGCGTTTCGATAGTGCACAGACGACCATAGTGCGTGTAATGAACGTCACGTACTTCGAAACCAGCACGCTCCCGCGAAAGACCTCCTGGCCCTAGTGCCGATACGCGACGCTTGTGCGTCACCTCAGCTAGGGGATTCGTCTGGTCCATGAACTGCGAAAGCTGGTTCGTACCGAAGAACGAGTTAATCACGCTCGACAACGTACGCGCGTTGATCAAATCAACTGGCTTGAAGTCCTCGTTGTCACGCACGTTCATGCGCTCCTTAATAGTACGCGCCATACGGGCCAAGCCTACGCCGAACTGGGCATAAAGCTGCTCACCTACCGTGCGCACACGACGGTTGCTCAAGTGGTCAATGTCATCGACAATGGCCTTTGAGTTAATCAGACCAATCAAGTATTTCACGATGAGGACGATGTCCTCATTGGTTAGCACGCGGGCCTCCCAGTTCGTGTCAATACCCAATTTCTTATTGATACGGTAGCGGCCTACGTCACCAAGATCGTAGCGCTTATCCGAGAAGAATAGCTTTTGGATGATGTCACGAGCAGTTTCTTCGTCAGGAGCTTCCGTATTACGGAGTTGACGATAGATTTGCTCAACGGCTTCTTTCTCCGAGTTGGAGTTGTCCTTTTGCAGCGTGTTGTAAATAATTGCATAGTCAGCAATGTTTACGTTTTCACGATGCAGAATTACCGACTTAGCACCAGCGTTAAGAATAACGTCAATGTCTTCCTCCTCGATCGTAGAATCGCGCTCCAACAGAACTTCATTCCGGTCAATGGACACCACTTCACCGGTGTCCTCGTCCACAAAGTCTTCCGTCCAAGTGCGGAGCACACGGGCAGCTAGTTTGCGACCTACAGCCTTCTTGAGTGTTTTCTTATCAGCCTTCACCTCTTCCGACAGTCCGAACAAGTCTAGAATGTCTTTATCGGTACCGTAGCCAATAGCACGGAGCAGTGTAGTAACCGGAAATTTCTTCTTCCGGTCGATGTAGGCGTACATCACGTTGTTCACGTCCGTGGCAAATTCGATCCACGAACCTTTGAACGGGATGATACGAGCTGAATACAGCTTAGTACCATTGGTATGCTTGCTTTGCGCAAAGAACACACCAGGTGAGCGGTGCAGCTGCGAAACGATAACGCGCTCTGCCCCGTTGATTACGAATGAGCCTTTTTCGGTCATATAGGGAATATTCCCTAAGAAAACCTCCTGCTCAATGGTCTCGAAGTCCTCGTTGTCCGTATCATTGCAGATCAGGCGCAACTTAGCCTTCAGGGGTACCGAGTAGGTCAAGCCCCGGTCGATGCACTCGTCAACTGAGTACTTTGGCGGGTCGACGTGGTAGTCAATGAATTCCAGAACAAAGTTTTCGCGCGAATCCGAAATCGGAAAGTTCTCGGCGAATACTTGAAACAGGCCTTCATGGGTACGGTTCTCGGCAGCCGTCTCCAATTGGAAGAAATCCATGAACGAGCGAACCTGCACGTCTAGGAAATCCGGGTACTCAATAACCTTTTTAATCTTGGCGAAGTTGATCCGCTCGTCAGCCGCTTGCAGTTTTTGCAAGCCTGTCTGTGCTTTCGGTGTAGCCAATGTATGTGGGGTTAGGAAATGGATACTGAGAGAATCCAACCCAAGCAGCTAGCAGAACTAGGCACCTGGGTAAAACGAAAGTTTTTGGCGCACGAAAGCGCAAAGCAGAACCTTGCGCTTCTGGCGTCCGTAGGCACGAAAAGCCGCAAAGCGGCGTGCAATCGAACTTCCGACTAGTTTGTTGCCTACAAACAGGAAAAGACCTGGCTTAGTTGCCAGGCCTCTCCTTATTTGCTGGTTTTACGAGCAGGCAGCAGAAATTACTTAACTTCTACTTCAGCGCCAGCCTCTTCCAGTTGCTTCTTCAGCGACTCAGCTTCGTCTTTAGCAACACCTTCTTTCAGGGGCTTAGGAGCACCGTCAACCAGTTCTTTGGCTTCTTTCAGGCCCAGGCCGGTCAGGTCTTTTACCAGCTTCACAACAGCCAGCTTCTGGCCACCAGCAGCCTTCAGGATTACGTCGAACGAGGTCTTCTCCTCAGCGGCTTCAGCAGCACCAGCGCCAGCACCACCAGCTACCATTACGGGAGCAGCAGCGGCAGGCTCAATGCCATACTCGTCTTTCAGGATAGTAGCCAGTTCGTTTACTTCTTTTACCGTCAGGCTAACGAGCTGCTCGGCGAATGCTTTCAAATCTGCCATTTCTGTAGATTGTTAAAAAGGGGGTTGTTGAACTTTGGAAATTGAAAGTGAAAAAGATGAGCAGCGGTTAGCCTGCAACCTCTTCTTTTTCGGAAAGCGTTTTGATAAGACCAGCAAGGATGTTGCCACCGCTCGATAGAGCAGAGATAACGTTCTTGGCTGGCGATTGGAGCAGACCGATAACTTCACCGATAAGCTCGTTTTTGCCTTTGATAGTGCTGAGTGTCTCTAGCTGGTTGGCACCTACATAGATACTAGCGTCTACATAAGCACCTTTCAAGGCAGGCTTAGGCTCAACACCTTTACCATATGCCTGGGCTTTATAGAACTCTTGGAGCAGTTTAGCAGGAGCATTACCTGACTCTTTCGAGAAAAGAATGCCTGACTGTCCTTTCAACGCTGCATCCATTTCAGCGGTATCGCCACCAAGGGTGTCGAGAGCTTTACGAATGAACGTATTCTTGTATACTTTGAACTCCATGCCGCGGGTAAAGCACAGGCGACGGAATTCGTTGATTTTCGCCACCGACATTCCCGAAGCATCGGCAATGTAGAACGCGTTGTGCGATTGAAACTTCTCGCTCAACTCGTCGACGAGGGCTTGTTTGTCTTCCCGGATCATATCGTCGTGTTGATTAAAACTTAGGCGGAAGTTACTTGCGTGTCAACTGGAACAGCAGGAGACATCGTGCTCGAAAGCGTGATGCTCTTGATGTAGGTCCCTTTTGCCGAAGAAGGCTTCAAACGCTGGAGCGTCTGGATAACTTCGATGGCATTTTCAGCAAGCTTTTGCTCGTCAAAGGACACTTTACCAACTGAGCAGTGAATGATACCGGTTTTATCAACTTTGAAGTCGATTTTACCAGCTTTCACTTCCTGTACAGCTTTGGCTACATCAGTGGTTACAGTACCAGACTTAGGGTTGGGCATCAGGCCACGAGGACCTAGTACACGACCTAAGCGACCAACCTTAGCCATAACAGATGGCATCGTGATGATTACGTCAATATCAGTCCAACCCTTTTCGATTTTCGAGATATAGTCGTCGAGACCAACATAATCAGCACCAGCTGCGGTAGCTTCGGCTTCTTTGTCTGGGGTTACAAGGGCTAGTACACGAACAGTCTTACCGGTGCCGTGAGGCAGTGTAGCCACGCCACGAACCATTTGGTCAGCTTTGCGTGGGTCTACACCCAAGCGAACGTCGATGTCAACTGAAGCGTCAAACTTGGTATAGGTGATATCCTTTACCACTTTAGCAGCTTCCACCAAGGTCCGAATTTCGGTTAGGTCGTGCTTAGCAAGGGCTTCCTTGCGCTTTTTGCTAATTTGTGCCATGTGTCTTCTCCGTTGTTAAATTATTCAGCAAAGGGAGAAGTACCCGAGATGGTGATGCCCATGCTGCGAGCCGTACCAGCTACCTGCTTCATAGCTGACTCAACCTTGAAGGCGTTGAGGTCAGGCATTTTCGTCTCGGCAATGGTACGCACTTGGTCCCATGATACTGACCCTACTTTGTTACGGTTAGGCTCTTTTGAGCCGCTCTGAAGCTTTGCAGCATCCATGAGCAATACCGGAACTGGAGGGGTCTTCACCACGAAGTCAAACGACTTATCGGTGTACATGGTGATGAGTACAGGACAAACTTGGCCGGCCTTATCCTGGGTGCGAGCATTAAACTGCTTGCAAAACTCCATGATGTTAAGGCCTTTGCTACCAAGTGCAGGTCCAACCGGCGGCGCGGGGTTCGCGGCGCCTCCCTTTATCTGAAGCTTCAGATAACCTCTAATTTCCTTGGCCATTTGGTTTGAAGGGCTTCGGACTCTGCATCGTAACACGCAGCGTCCTCAGTTTTTGATTGCTCCTAAGTGGAAGCACCACCGACCCGGAGCGGATAATCGGTGACGTTTTGTATGGGTTACGCTTCCTTCTCGACTTGAGTATAGCTTAGCTCCATAGGAGTGCTACGGCCGAAAATTTTCACGATAACGTTCAGCTTCTTACGCTCCTCAAACACCTCCGACACAGTACCTGACATTCCAGCAAAGCCTCCATCTACGATCTTCACTAGCTCCCCTACTACAAATGGGGTTTCCAGTGTTGCAGTTTGCTCTTCAGCCTCATCCACAATCCCGAGAATGCGGTTTACCTCTGAGATATGCAACGGTACTGGCTTCGTGTTTTGACTAGCTGCCTTACCCTCTTTGTCGCTGAGAAAACCAATTACACCAGGAGTGCTAGTGATAATGTGATCAACCTCACCATGAGTAAGATCAGCATGAATGATAATGTAGCCAGGGTACAGATTCCGTTCACGAACGCGCTTCTTACCGTTGCGCATTTCGAAAACTTTTTCTACTGGTATCAGCACTTGTGGTACCAATTCTGACAGGCCATGACGACCAATTTCAGTTTCCAGGTAAGTCTTTGCTTTCTTCTCTTGTCCGCTAACCGAACGGACCACGTACCATTTCAATTCGCCCATTGTTGTCGTGTGTTCTACCGATTAACGGAACGAAGTGTAAAATGCTTCCAAGCTCTTGCTAAAGGCAACATCCATCAACCCAACTACGGCTGCAAACAACAAAGAGCCTAGCAATACCAAGCCGGCACTTTTCTGCAATTCTTCAATGGATGGCCACGTTACTTTGTAGCGCATCTCCTCAGACGTCTCGCGGAAATAGTTAGACAATTTGCTCATGATACCGGCACCAGTTAGGTGATTAAGAGGACGGCTGCCGAAGCAGCCGTTATTCTTGGTGGCACGGGCGGAGAGATTCGAACTCCCATCAAAGGTTTTGGAGACCTCTATTCTACCCTTGAACTACGCCCGTGTATGCGTCCCAAGCCTTCAAGGTGCTGGATTGGGACTGCAAATGTAGGAAACTCTTTAAACAAAACAAATCCGCCCCCGAAAAAATCAGAGGCGGATTGTGTTGATTACCTAGAATCTAGGAAAAAATTAGTCAGTGATTTCAGTAACCTGACCAGCACCTACGGTACGACCACCCTCACGGATAGCGAAACGCAGACCTTTTTCCATAGCTACCGAGTTGATTAGCTCAACCGAGATAGTTACGTTGTCACCAGGCATTACCATTTCCACACCTTCGCCCAGCGAGATGATGCCGGTAACGTCGGTGGTACGGAAATAGAACTGGGGGCGGTAGTTGTTGAAGAACGGAGTGTGACGACCACCTTCCTCTTTCGACAGTACGTACACCTCAGCCTTGAACTTAGTGTGAGGCTTAACGGAACCGGGCTTGCAAATAACCATACCACGACGGATGGCTTCTTTTTCAATACCGCGGAGTAGCAGACCTACGTTGTCACCAGCTTCACCACGGTCAAGGATTTTGCGGAACATCTCAACGCCAGTTACGGTCGACTTGAGGTTCTCAGCACCCATACCGAGGATTTCAACTTGCTCACCCGAGTTGATGATACCACGCTCGATACGGCCGGTTGCTACCGTACCACGACCCGTGATAGAGAACACGTCCTCTACTGGCATCAGGAAGGGCAGGTCAGTCAGACGAGCAGGAATTGGAATGTAGCTGTCAACAGCTGCCATCAGTTCCTCAATCTTGGGAACCCAGTTAGCATCGCCGTTCAGGCCACCCAGAGCCGAACCCTGAATAACTGGAATGTTGTCGCCGTCGAAGTCGTAGAACGAGAGCAGTTCACGAATTTCCATTTCCACAAGCTCAAGCAGCTCGGGGTCATCCACCATGTCCACTTTGTTCATGAACACTACTAGCTGAGGTACACCTACCTGACGAGCGAGCAGGATGTGCTCACGAGTCTGGGGCATTGGGCCGTCGGTAGCAGCTACCACAAGGATAGCACCGTCCATCTGAGCAGCACCCGTTACCATGTTCTTCACGTAGTCAGCGTGACCAGGGCAGTCAACGTGAGCGTAGTGACGGTTTTCGGTAGCGTATTCTACGTGAGCGGTATTGATGGTAATACCACGCTCTTTTTCTTCGGGAGCATTGTCAATCGAAGAGAAGTCGCGCTTGGCAGCCAGACCTTTGTTAGCCAGAACCGTGGTGATGGCAGCAGTAAGGGTGGTTTTGCCGTGGTCCACGTGACCAATCGTGCCGATGTTTACGTGCGGCTTGGACCGGTCAAAATTTTCTTTAGCCATTGTAAAGAGATTAAGAGGAATTTTGAGGTAAAGAGGGGGAAACGCGACTAGACTATACAGTAAGAAAGCGAAACACAGCTCCGTTTAGTCGGGACTGCACGTCGCTTCACTTTGCTGACAGTTTCCAAACGGTGCAGTCGCGCTGCCCCGTTGGTACTCGTAATTCTGAGCCATTTATGGGATTTGAACCCATGACCTCTTCCTTACCAAGGAAGTGCTCTACCACTGAGCTAAAACGGCTTATTTGATGCGGCAAAGGTACGACAGGAGAAGAACATTTGCCACTTGGGCGATTACTCTATTTCTCGTTGCCAGACTTAAGCATCGAGCGGGAGACGAGGTTCGAACCCGCGACCTGCAGCTTGGAAGGCTGCCGCTCTACCAACTGAGCTACTCCCGCGTACGGTAAACTAGTAAAACAATGAACCATGAATTACTTCAAAGGCTCATCGTTTTACTATTTCACTACTGTGGGGGGAGAAGGATTCGAACCTTCGAAGTCGTAAGACAACGGAGTTACAGTCCGTCCCATTTGGCCGCTCTGGAATCCCCCCAATTATTACCTCTGGCGCCGATTGCGAAGAGTATTCCCATCTACTTCCCGAAGACTAAGTGTCGGTGGTGTGTCGATTGGAGTTGCAAAATTAGAGGCTTTCTGACGTAAGTCAAGCCCTCAGCGAAAAAGGTTTTGTTTTTTTTCTTCCTACCCTAATTCAGCCGCTGCTCATTAGGGCGACAACCACTTGACTATCTAGGATAAGCGTGCGAATTGATTCGAAAGGCCACAACTAAAAAAAATTTCTGTTGTCTATTGAATGAGGCTGTATATCGAGGTTAACCGTTGGTCTTTTTCCTTGGTCCGTATATCTCGGAGGGTGGTTTTTAAAGCAGGCATACTACTCGATAACTCGTTCAAGCCCTTGTACGCACCTAGTCGTACGTAATATATGGGGTGAGTTCTAGCTAGTGTTTCGAGACGTGCAATACCTTTCTCGCGCTCAATGGGAGGCATACGCTGCATAAGCACGCCGAAGTTCTCTAGCAGTGTATATAACACCTCGGCGGGGGCATCTTGACTGCGTCGTAAAAACCATTGGTAGTGGTCAGCCGTCCCATTCAATCCATAGTAATTCGCTAAAGCGGTAAGCAGAGAGGCATTTCGCGTTTCTTGTAGCCCATTAATTTGCTCACGAGTGCCTATTGTTGGCGCTTTAGCTAAGGCATCTACTGCGGCTCCCACTACTAGGTAAGAACTGTCTTTAAGCGCCGCTGAGTACACGCTGCTGAAATCCTCATTTGCAAATGAAGACAGAGTAGTAATAGCAGTAGCGCGTACTCGATTATCCTTTTCATTGATAGCTACTCGTTCTAGATCCTTGCGAACTGCAGAACCTTCGGGACCCTTGTAACGACGTAACCCTGCAGCCGCGACTTGCCGAACCGCCCAGAAGTTGTCGTTTAATGCACTGCGCAATACAGCGCTAACAACCAGATCACCAGACTTACTACGTAAGCCCTCAATAGCTTCGTATTTCTGTAAATAGTTACGGGCGTGATTAAACTGGAAGATAAGCTCATCTTGCGTGCGTTGCTCATCGAGCTCGGCTAGCAGAATACCTTCGCTATCAAACTTCACTAGGCTAGGACGCTGCGCTATGGGCAAGCGAAACGTCTGATTGGCTTTGGTGACGATAATCCGATGATCAGTAGCCTGGTTTCCAGACCACGTGGTAACCGTGACTGGCAAACGGTAAACTGGCTGAAACAAGGTATCCTGCGCTTGCTGCACCCGGAGCGCAACTTGACCGTTTTCGTAGCTGTGGGTAATACGCAGTTCAGGGTGGCCCCGCTGCATAAACCACTGGTCAAAGAACCACATCAGGTCCTCCCCTGTCGTTTCCTCAAATGCTATCCGCAGCTTGGCAATTTCGGTGGAGGCAAACTTGTTTTGAGTGAGGTAGCGATTGAGGGCCACGAAAAAGGCTTCATCGCCCACGTACTTGCGTAGCATATGCAAAACTCGTCCTCCTTTGTCGTAGGAGTGTCGGTCGAACATGTCCTCCCGGTTCAAGTATTGATACCGGATCAACGGCTCACGCTTCGTTTGAGCCTCTTGCAAGTAGTTGTTCAGCTTTGTTTGCTGGACAAATGCAGCGGCATCAGCACCGTATTTATACTCGGCCCACAGCAGTTCAGAATAGTCGGCGAAGGATTCGTTTAAAGGCAAATTCGACCATGATTCTGTAGTGACATAGTCGCCAAACCACTGATGGAAAAGCTCATGCGTAATGACTGCTTCCGACTCGTAACCTATATCTGGCAGTTCCCGGTTTGAGAACTGCACTAGCTGCTGTTGGATAGTAGTAGCGGTGGTATTCTCCATAGCCCCCGACACAAAGTCGTGTACAGCCACCTGGCTGTATTTCTCCCACGGAAACTCTACGCCAAGTTTTTTAGAATAAAATTCCAGCATCTCGGGGGTGTTGCCAAAAACTTGTTTGGCCGTGTGCTGGAACTCTGGGTCAACGTAGTACTCAATTGGCTTGCCACGCCACGTATCCGTAATTACAGAGAAAGTGCCAACGGCAAGCATCGTAAGGTACGGCGCAGCCGGTAGGCTCTGCTTCCATACATCGGTACGGGTGCCATCTGGATTTCGCTTGGTGGAAATAAGCAAGCCATTGGAAAGAGTTTTTAACCCGTTTTCCACTGTAATGCTGATTTCCTGCGTCATGCGCTGGTTAGGCTTATCAATGGTTGGAAACCAGCAGGAACTTCCTTCTGTCTCTCCCTGGGTCCAGACCTGACGTGGCTTACCTTTCTCCGTGCCCAAAGGATTAATAAAGTAAAGCCCTTTATCATCGGTAATAGCCTCACTACCACCGCCTTTAGGTAGCTCGTTTGGTTTTGCTGTATACTGCACTCGTACCTGGTACTGCTCAGTACGCGTGTAAGATCGGTCGAGGGTAATTGTAAGCTTTTTCTTGTCGTAGCTGAATTTAAGGTCTTTACCCTTCTTACCATTAGCTACCATTTCCACACTCCTCACGTCGAAGCCTTTGGCATCGAGCACTAGTTGAGTTTGTGGGTAGAAGTGAGGGCGCACGGTGAGGAGCGCGCTACCTAGTAACCACTGCTTGGCCCAATCAAACCGCACATCCAGCTTCGTATCAAGCAAATCATGTACAATAGTAGCTGCTGGCTGAACGGGAGCTGTAGGGGGCAACCAGTTGGGTACAGGAGCGGGTGCCGGCAAAGTTGTTGTAGCAGCTTCAGCAGGAGCTGATACTTTCTTGCGAGTTGCAGCAGGTTTGGCTGGCTTTACTGCCTGAGCCGGTGCCACCATGTGGCAAGTCAGAAGTAGGCCAATAATGCCAAGAACCGGGTATTTCATGCTGAAAGGCAATAGGGGGAATGAAGGGTCAAGTTCCGAATTTATTTCAGATTTGACCTATCTTTATGCCCATTTCCGCCCCACTTTCGCCCTCCTTACATGCTACAAGTACGCACCAGCCCCGATCAACTCTGGGACATCGATTACACTTCTGGAGGACCTATTACTGTGAATGGGCAACCATTCACTTGGGACCTAATTCCTCTTGGAAACGGGCGTTACCATTTGCTACATGAGGGCCGGTCTTATTCTGCGGAGCTAGTTTCTGCTGACTATGCTACTAAAGCGTTTGTACTGCAGCTTAACGGACAGCGCCTAGAGCTGCAAGCTAAAGACCGCTTCGATTTGCTTCTTGATAAGCTGGGTATGAGCAATGCGGCAGTCAGCAAAGTAAATGAGCTGAAAGCACCAATGCCAGGTCTGATTGTCGCTATTCGGGTTGAACCTGGACAAAGTGTACAGAAGGGCGACCCGTTGCTAGTGCTGGAGGCCATGAAAATGGAGAACATTCTGAAAGCACCTGGCGACGGTACCGTGACGGGCATCAAAGTTGGCTTGCGCGACAACGTGAATAAGGGCCAAGTGTTGATTCAGTTCAGCTAACCCACTTTTCGCGTACGTATCCTTCTGCTCTCTATTTCTAGTAGCTTGCCTACTCTCACCAAGTATAAACGCGTCTTACGCTTAACCCCCCGTACTTTGAAATACAACAGAATCCTGCTGAAACTAAGCGGCGAGGCCCTAATGGGTCAGCAACAGTACGGCATTGATGCCGAGCGCCTGATGCAATACGCTGAAGAAATCAAAGCTGTAGCTGCGACGGGCACGCAGGTTGCCGTCGTTATTGGGGGCGGCAACATTTTCCGTGGTGTGCAGGCCGAAGCTTTTGGCCTAGACCGCGTACAGGGCGACTACATGGGTATGTTGGCAACTGTAATTAACTCCATGGCGCTGCAAAGCGCACTAGAAAAGTTGGGCATTCCTACCCGGTTGCTCTCGGGTGTTACAATTCAGCGCGTATGTGAGCCGTACATCCGACGCCGGGCATTACGTCACTTGGAGAAAGGACGAGTAGTTATTTTCGGAGCAGGCATTGGCTCTCCTTACTTCACTACCGACTCTGCTGCTTCACTACGCGCTATCGAGATTGAAGCAGACGTAGTGCTGAAGGGTACGCGGGTAGATGGCATCTACACTGCCGATCCAGAAAAAGACCCAACGGCTGTTCGCTACTCCGAAATCACGTTCGACGAGGTAATGGAGAAGAACCTCAACGTAATGGACATGACAGCCTTTACCCTGTGCAAGGAAAACAACCTTCCTATCATCGTATTTGATATGAACAAGGAAGGCAACTTGCAACGTCTTATCGAGGGAGAAACAGTAGGTACTCGCGTAAGTATGCTCGGTTCTACCACTAGCGCTACGCTTGATGCTAAGCATAGCAGCTTACAGCCTACTACCGAGCATCCTCTAACTAACTAAATCACCTGATCAGGAGGTAGAAGGAGCGTCAAGCAGAATACATTGCACAGCGCTAATCGACAGCTTCCCTTCTGCTTACAGATCTTATCTCTAATTCTTTCCTTTCACACAATGGACGAAGAAATAAAGTTTTACCTGGACGAGGCCGAAGAGTCAATGGGAAAAGCCCTGCAACACACTGGCGTAGAGATGACACGAATTCGGGCAGGTAAGGCATCACCAGCTATGCTCGACTCACTGCGAGTTGACTATTATGGTACCCCCACTCCTATTGGTCAGGTGGCCAACGTTGCAGCTCCCGATGCTCGTACGTTGTTCATTAAGCCATGGGAGAAAAACATGATCAGCGAAATTGCTAAGGCCATTAAGAATAGTGACCTAGGCCTTAATCCTCAGTCAGATGCTGAAGGGGTACGCTTGAACATTCCTGCTATGACAGAAGAACGTCGGCGGGAGCTGGTAAAGCAGGCTAAAAACGAATCAGAAAGCGGCAAAGTGCGCATTCGCGGCATTCGCAAGGATGTGAATGATGCCCTTCGCAAACTGCTTAAAGAAGGCGCTTCTGAAGATGCTATCAAAGATGCTGAAGCGAAAGTGCAAAAGGCAACAGATAGCTACATCAGCCGTGTTGATGACTTGCTAAGCAAGAAGGAATCAGAAATTATGACCATCTGATTTGTAGCCTACTTAACTAAAAAAGCCCCCTTGCTTGCATAGTCAGGCGAGGGGGCTTTTTTAGTTAATGTATACTTAGTGCCAGTAGTCAGCTTGCAGAATGCGAGCTTCAACAGTTTCAGGCACTAAATAGCGGATAGACTTGCCAGCGCGCACACAATCACGAATAAACGTGGCTGAAATGTCTAACAAAGGAGCTTCTACAACTTTCACTCCCGGGCGCCTATACACATCTGTGGCAGCTACGTCCGGCCTTGGATATACGTACACTTCGTGTTCAGCCAGAATACGCTCAGCTTCCTTCCACTTAGGTAAACCGGGAAGGTTGTCTTCGCCCATCAGCAATACAAAATGATGCGCTGGATGCTGGCGCCGCAACTCATCAAGCGTATCGATTGTGTAACTAGGCTTAGGCATCCGAAACTCTATATCGAGTGCTCGTAGCTGCGCATTTCCCTCAATAGCTAGCCGCACAAGCTCATAGCGATGTTCCTCAGCTAGGAGCTCATGCCCTACTTTGAAGGGACTCTGCGGCGATACAACTAGCCATACTGCGTCTAAATCAGTATGAGTAGCCATGAAGTTAGCCAAGATTAGGTGTCCTGTATGGATCGGGTTGAATGAACCAAACAGTAAACCTATTTTGACGGCATTAGACGGCGTACTCACACAACGGCTGGCTCGGGGGCAATAAAGTCACGTACTAGTTTTTCAGCCTGGTCAATGGCCTTGTCTAAATCATCATTGACAATAGTCACATCAAAGCGGTCTTCGAAGGTAAGTTCGAAGTTTGCCTTATAGATGCGTGCTGAAATACTAGCGGCGGAATCAGTTGCTCGGTTACGTAGGCGTTGCTCTAGGACTTCTAGCGAAGGTGGCTTTACAAAAATGGCTAGTGCCCGCTCTTTGTAAAACTCCTTTATGCTGAGGCCTCCTTTAACGTCAACGTCGAGAACAGCATGTTCACCACCTTCCCAGATGCGCTCAATTTCAGATTTGAGCGTACCATAAAACGCACCTTCGTATACTTCTTCCCACTCCACAAAAGCATCTTGGCGGATTTTCTCCTGAAATTCCTGAACGGAGATGAAGTAGTAGTCCTTACCGTTAGCTTCTGTGCGCCCACGCTTATCACGTGTACACGCTGATATCGAGAAGCTTAGCTCCGGTATGCGCTCAAGCAACCGGTGGACAATAGTGGTTTTACCAGCTCCCGAAGGAGCCGAGAAAGCGATGATTTTACCCTGCATGGGGTAAAATTAGGCCATTTCTGCCTTAACGCGAGCAAGAATTGTGTTTGACAGCGAAGAAGGCACACCCTTACGGCCTACATGCTGCGACAAAAAGTCAACAAATAGACGCTGCTTGTCAATGCTATCGAAGCAAGGAGAGCAATCTTCGGCGTGGTTTACGAAGTAATCTTCGTCTTCTGCCGTGGGCTCCTGCCCAACAATGATTTGATCAAGGATTGTATTCACACGTTCACAGTCGGGTCCGGACGTGGCGGCCTCGCTCTGGTTGGTTTGCTTTGTAGAGGTAGCTTTCATAATGGGGGTTGGCAGTGAGTTATTCATTTTCGTCTAGCGCTAGGTCATCGTCGCCATTCTCTGAGCCATAGCCCATTGATTTGGCGTATTTTTCCAATTTGTCCTTCAAGAAATTACGTGCCCGGTGCAAGCGAGAGCGCACCGTCCCGATAGGGATATCCAGCACTTTTGCCATTTCCTCATACGTGAAACCTTCCAGGTCGCAGAGGATAATAACCGTGCGGAAATCCACCGGCAGCGAGTTCAAAGCGCTGGCCACTTCGTCGCCGATGAGGTCGCGCACGGCCTGCTGCCGCATATCGGTTGATGTGCTGCCGGCGTCGCCGTCGGCCTCTACATCTTCCGAGTTGTAGTACCCTTCGATTTCGCTGTAGTCAACCTTAGCTGGCTGCTTACTTTTCTTGCGGAAATCGTTGATGAACGAATTTTTCAGGATGCGAAACAGCCACGCTTTGGCGTTTGTTCCCGGCTCGAAGTACTCAAAGAAGCGATATGCTTTCAGATAAGTTTCCTGTACTAAGTCATTTGCATCATCTTCATCAAGCGTAAGCCGGAAGGCGAAGTTGTACAGTGGATCGAGCACAGGCATGAGTTCGGCCTGGAAACGCCGATCTTTTTCTTCTTTGCTCAGTTTCGGAACCCGTTCGGGAGAGTCGCTCATGGACGGAAAAAATTGCGGCTGAATAATAAAAGAATACCGCTGACAGACAAATATATGCTTTATACCGTGGGACAAACGGAAGGTTTGCCCACTGAGGTACAAGCAGCGCGGCGCTCGTTGGCTACCACTAGGAAGCCGTAGAAAAACACGAAAAGGTTGAACCCAATCTGCAACTGAAGAAGAGAATCTACCAGCATAGCAGTGGCCTGTATCAACAGGAACCGATACACGTACGCATTCTGCCGCAGGGCGGGTTTCATTAAAGGCCCAAAGAGTACCAGCAACCATAGGCTCAAGCCTACCACACCGGCGGCCACAAGCTGGTGTAAATACTGATTGTGAACCATCACGCGGTTCTCGGGTTCGAGGCCGAAGCTCTGCCATTCGTACTGACGCATCATGGCCTGATAGGCATCGGCCGGGCCCACGCCTAGCCACGGATGCTGCTGCGCAACGATGACGGCTGTTTTCCATGCCGCAAAGCGCCGCGACAAGGAATACTGGTTGATATCATGTTCTTGCTGAAACTGTTGAACGTCCCAAATGGTAGCGTGCATGCGCTGCTGCACTGGTTCCAGGGTTTGATACGCTAGCCAGGGAACAACACTCAGCGCGCACAGTAACGCTACTCCGCCGAGGACACGCCGTCGCAATAGTAGCCGGACTGCTTCTACTACTAGCATGACGTAGAAGGCTAATAATCCCGTACGGTAAGCTAACAGATGAAGCGTGAGAACTGCTAGTATAACTGATACTACCAACGCCCAACGTACAGGCGGCGGGGTATAGGAATTGCGCCGAAGCAAAAGCCCTAAAAAGGCCGCTAAGGCAAGCATCAGCCCAAAGTGAATATGAAATATACCTGTTACGGAGGGTAAACTCTGACCTAACCCGAAAGCAACATTTGCGGCGGCAGCGTCGAGAAAATATACTCCCAACGTTGCCATTCCGACCAGGGCAGTACCAACTACATACAAAGATCCCACTGCGCAGCGCTGCCGCTCACTTAGCGGTGCGGCCACGGCAAAGGTGAAGGGCACGGCCAACCAAGGCAGCTGCCGGTATACCTCATGCCGCCAGACAGGCCAATCATCGGTATACAGACAACTTACCAAGAGCACTGCATATAGCAACGCGGGCGCCCAAACGCTTTGTAGGCGTATCCACTGAGGGAGGGTGCGGCGTATTTGTGGATTAGTGGCAGCGGCTAGTACACCTACAATTGGGCACAATGCTACCAGGGCCCGGGAGGCAAGCAGACCCGTTACGCCTGCCACACTAGCTAGCAAAAGCAAATACTGGGAAAGCTTTCCGCTAGCCCACCAGTGCCGCCAGCGAGATTGAAAACCAGTAGGATGTAGGAACGATGTGGTGAAGGCCATTACGCGAGCAAGTAGATCAGGAGGCGACCGAAGGCAACGGCTGCCAGCCTTGAATCTGGGTAAAAGCGAGTACGGGCGACAAGGCTTTCATACACGAACAAGCAGCCGGCTCCGATCGGCAGTCCTCACACCCCGGTTTGTCGAAGACTATATACTCGGCGTGGGGACCTAGCGGGGCCCAACGGCCGGGGTGCATAGGACGGATGGGTGGATAGAGGCCTAACGCATAACGGCCCAATGCTGCTGCCAAGTGCAAGGGGCCCGTGCTACCCGCCACTAGCCCGTCGGTAGTGGCAATAAAAGCTAGGAGTTCTGGCAAGCTGAGCTTACCGGTTAGATCGGCGGCTATGTAGGGCTGATACTCCTGTAACCACTCGCGCAGTTCCTCCCCTTCAGCAGCCGTGCCTGTAACAAAAACATAATGTCCTGCTTGGTGCAGAAGCTTTGCCAATTCGCCAAAGTTGGGTAGCCCCCACTCCCGCGCGCTGCCTCGGCTGCGGGGATGCAAGATTACGCGCAGTTGCCCTAGCTGTTGGGTGGCAAGTGGTACTTGTATGCTGGGAGGTACTGGAACGGTAGGAAGTAGCTGCACCAAGCGCGCTACCTCAGACAACGTCATTCCTTTGGGGGCTCCCAAGGGTTGAAGCAACGACATATTCAGTTGCGCTTCGTGCAAAGGAGAGTTCTTCCGGCTCAGACTTATCAAACGATTACAAGTTAGCCAGTGAAACCACCGGTTGCGGGTGCCAATACGCAAGGCTATACCAGCCTGCTGAGCTAGCTGCGCAATGTGCTTGTTAGGAAAAATGTGCAGTACTACATCTGCCTGAACGGCACGAACGGCTTCTACTTGGTCCTTGGCTGCTAGCTGCTTGAGCTCGTCGTAATTCAGAAAAGCGTCTACCCACGGGCAGGCTTCAGCTACGGCTTGCGTGTATGTGCGCCCTAGCAATACCACGTGGCATTCCGGAAATAGCTGCTTGAGTTGCCCGCACACGGGCAATGTCAGAACTACGTCGCCAATAGCATCGGTACGACTTACAAGGAAGGTTTTCATGCAAAGGCTGGGGTAGCAGATACTAATAGGTAGGAGGAGCAGGCTTTGACATTATTTTGCCCCGCTGTTTTTGGTTTTTAGCTTGGCAAATTTCAGGAAAACGCCCCAGGCTGAAATGGTAGCAATGCTAAGGCCTGCAAAACCATCGAGCATACCCAGCCGAAAGAAGTACCCATGAACGAACTTCCACCAAGGCTTCACCACCAGTTGAAAGAGGGATACATTGCGCTTGCCCCGTATCCACAGTTCCTCGGCAGCAATACTTGTGAAGCGGTTGAGTTGCGCCACGTGCTGCTCCACTGAGTTGTAAGAGTAGTGCAAGGCATCACCCGCCAACATCCCAACAGGCTCCCCCGACGACACCTCATACCGCTCGTGCAGGAGCAGACCCATCCATTGGCCCTGACGCCGGTCGTAGAGACGCAACTTACGGTCGGGGTACCAGCCGCCGTGGCGAACCCACGTACCGCAATAGTTGGTAAGGCGAGCCATTGTATAGCCGCTACCCCGCCAATTTTGCTTAGCCGCCAAGATGCTCTGGCGAAGTTCCTCCGTCAGCACTTCGTCAGCATCTAGTTGAAGAACATAGTCATGCTGGGCTTGGGCGGTAGCAAAGTTTTTCTGCTGGACGTATCCTGCAAAAGCATGCTGCACTACCTGGGCTCCATGTTCCCGGCAGATTTCCACGGTGCGGTCGGTAGAGAAACTGTCTATCACTACTACCTCGTCTGCTATGCCGCGCACGGCTTCCAGGCAACGAGCAATGTTAGCTTCTTCGTTGAAGGTGATGATAACAACAGATAGTGGAACGGCACGCATAGGGACAAATATCCGGATTTTGGCGGCGCAGTCAGTTCAAAGCTGCTCGGCCACTTCAAGTAAAGTTCAGCTTCACGCGTTTGCCTGCGTATAGGTACTTATCAATTGTCACCTTTTTGCGCGCTCCTATGCCCAACCTAAAAGACCAAATTATCCTTGTTACGGGTGCCACATCGGGTATCGGTAAAGTCACTGCGCTTGAACTGGCCAAGCAAGGCGCCTACGTGGTGCTGCTAGCACGCAACGCAGAAAAGGCGGAAGCTACCCGCCGGGAAATAGTAGCTGCCGCAGGCCATGACCTGGTAGGCGTGCTGCTCTGTGACCTCTCCGACTTGAAACAGGTGCACCATGCCGCCGAAGCCTTTCAGCGCACGTATCCCCGCCTCGATGTGCTGGTGAACAATGCGGGTTTGCTATTTGGTCAGTCCCGCAACGTATCAGCCGACGGCTATGAAATGGGCGTCGCAACCAACCATCTCGGCCCATTTCTCCTTACAAGCCTATTACTGGACGAGCTTCAAAAGAGCTCAGCAGGCCGCATCGTAAACGTAGCTTCCGAAGCCTACCGGTTTGCCAAGCCTGATCTGAACGATTTTCAGTCGGAGCGCCAGTATAGCCCGTTGCGGGTATATAGCAACACCAAGCTTTACAATATCATGTTCACTCAGGAGCTAGCTCGGCAGATGCGCGCACGTGGCATACGCAACGTAACCGTTAATGCGGTACACCCCGGCGCTGTAGCCAGCAACTTCGGCGACAGTTCCAGCGGCTGGCTTTCCACGCTCACTCAGCTCTTCCGGCCCTTTATGCTATCGGTAGAGCAAGGTGCAGCTACTAGTATCTTTCTAGCCTCCGAACCCATTGGCGCCGAAATCAGCGGCGGCTACTTTGAGAAGAAGCAAGCCAAGGCCGTAAAGCACTCATTCAATACGCCAGAGAATGCTCAGGCGCTGTGGCAGGAAACCGAGCGCCTCGTGCAACATAACTTTTTTCAACACTAGCGCTTGAACTCTGATAAGCGCGTGGCAGCCTGCTACGGATCCATCGGCATGGTAGGGCTGTAGTTTCAGGGATACAGCACTGTTTATCAATGCTTGACTGCTGTGGCGCTAGTTGTACTTGTAGAGTAACTCGGAGTTCATATCTACGAGAAGCACCCGTGCTATTTCTGAAACAATTTGTGACCTTGGTGCTTCCTCCACTTATTCAACTGGTTTACTTGATTTCATGGAACTAGGTATTAGCTCCTTTGGCGAAGTAGCTCCCGCACACGTAGCTGGGCGCGACCAAGCAGCGGCCACCCGCATGCAAGAACTGCTGGCCATGGCCAAACTTGCCGACGAGGTAGGGTTAGATGTACTTGCCTTGGGTGAGCACCACCGCCCCGACTTTATCATCTCCTCCCCGGAGGTAATACTGGGTGCGGCGGCGGCCGTTACGAAGCGCATCCGCTTGTCGAGTGCCGTTACGGTACTCAGTTCGGCCGACCCCGTGCGAACGTTCCAGAACTTTGCCACCGTCGACTTGATTTCTGGAGGCCGGGCTGAGATTCTGGCGGGCCGTGGGTCTTTTATCGAGTCGTTTCCACTATTTGGTTACAACCTGCAGGACTACGATGCCCTGTTTGTGGAGAAGCTCAATCTGCTTTTGAAAGTCAACTCAGAAGAGGTAATTAACTGGCAAGGCAAGCACCGCCCCAGTATTGCTGGCAAAGGTGTGTACCCTCGCCCGGTGCAAGACAAGCTGCCCGTATGGATTGGTGTTGGTGGCACTCCTGCTTCGGTAGTGCGAGCCGCCCAGCTAGGTCTACCGCTTACCATTGCCATATTAGGCGGCGCCCCGGCCCAGTATGTGTCCTTCACCGACCTTTACCGCCAGACCTATGGCCAAGCGGGCCACGATGCTGCTCAACTACAACTAGCCATCAACTGCCATTTCCACGTGGCTGAAACAGCTAAGCAGGCAGCCGACGAGTTTTTTCCACCTTACTCGCAGCTTATGAACCGTATTGGCCGCGAACGGGGCTGGTCACCAATGTCGCGCCGGCAGTTCGACTACCTGTGTGGGCCCGAAGGGCCTTTGCTGGTGGGTAGCCCCCAGGATATTATCGATAAGCTGCTGTACCAGAAAAGACTGTTCAACAATACCCGGTTTCTAGCCCAACTAGTGATTGAAGGTATTTCGCACCAGAGCGTACTGCGTGCCATTGAGCTTTTCGGGCAGGAAGTAGCGCCCGCCGTGCGAGCTGCTATTGGGGTGGCAGTAGTGTAGCACTCTGCTTAGCTATACCATACCCAATGCAAGGCGGCATAGTTTCCGCTACAGCTAGCACCGACTAAAAGAAAAGCCCGCCTGGCGCAATGCCGGGCGGGCTTTTCTATGCAATATTTTAAAATTGCTTAATAGCGGTACAGGTCCGATTTGAAGGGGCCTTCTACCGTTACGCCGATGTACTCTGCTTGCTTCGGCTTCAACTCATCCAACTCAACGCCAATTTTGGCGAGGTGCAGGCGAGCTACCTTCTCATCGAGGTGCTTGGGCAAGGTGTACACTTTGTTTTCGTACTTATCGGCGTTTTGCCACAGCTCTAGCTGCGCTAGCGTCTGGTTGGTGAACGAGTTCGACATCACGAATGAGGGATGACCAGTGGCGCAGCCCAAGTTTACCAAACGACCCTCGGCAAGGATAATTACCTCTTTACCGTCGATGTTGTAGAGGTCAACCTGAGGCTTCACGGTATCCTTGGTGTGGCCGTAGTTTTTGTTTAACCACGCCATGTCAATCTCATCGTCGAAGTGACCGATGTTGCAGACAATAGCCTTGTCCTTGAGGGCACGGAAGGCGCTTTCGGTGATGATGTCGCAGTTGCCGGTAGCGGTTACTACGATGTCAGCTTCCTTGATAGCATTTTCCATCTTCTTCACTGCGTAGCCGTCCATGGCAGCTTGCAGGGCGCAGATGGGGTCAATTTCCGTTACGATAACGCGGGCGCCAGCACCACGCAACGAAGCAGCAGTACCCTTTCCTACGTCGCCGTAGCCAGCTACTACGGCAATCTTGCCAGCCATCATCACGTCGGTGGCGCGGCGAATAGCATCTACGGCCGACTCTTTGCAGCCGTACTTGTTGTCGAACTTCGACTTCGTTACAGAATCGTTGATGTTGAAAGCAGGCATGGGTAAGGTACTGGCTTTCACGCGCTCCAGAAGACGCAGAACACCCGTGGTCGTTTCCTCCGAAATGCCCTTGATGCCTGCTGCCAACTCGGGGAACTGGTTCAGCACCATGTTGGTCAGGTCGCCACCGTCGTCCAGAATCATGTTCAGGGGCTCGCGCTTCTCACCGAAGAACAGTGTCTGCTCAATGCACCAGTTGAACTCTTCCTCATTCATGCCTTTCCAAGCATATACGGGAATACCAGCCGCCGCAATAGCGGCCGCCGCGTG
The DNA here is from genome assembly GCF_900188255.1 of Hymenobacter mucosus. Taxonomy (GTDB): domain Bacteria; phylum Bacteroidota; class Bacteroidia; order Cytophagales; family Hymenobacteraceae; genus Hymenobacter; species Hymenobacter mucosus. The sequence goes on from NZ_FZNS01000002.1 coordinate 683,395, forward strand.
GTCTTGGGTAGAAAAGATGTTACACGACGACCAGGTAACATCAGCGCCCAGCTCAATGAGGGTTTCAATGAGCACTGCCGTTTGAATCGTCATGTGCAAGCAGCCAGCAATGCGCGCACCTTTCAAAGGCTTGCTAGCGCCGTACTCTTCGCGCAGGGCCATCAGACCGGGCATCTCGGCCTCGGCCAAGCGGATTTCTTTGCGGCCCCACTCGGCGAGGCTCATATCTTTTACTTTGTACGGAACGTAGGCCGTCGTCTTAGTCTCAACCATAGTGGTAGAAGAATGCGTGTCGTGTTTCAACTGCAAAGGTACGTGATTTGTTCTCCTCTCTTGTTGCATGATATTAGCCCTCGCCCTAAAGCACACAACCCGCCCTAGCCGGAGCCAGAGCGGGTTGTAATGCACTCAAGATCAGAATGCTTATTTGTTCTCAATGAAATCTGCTTTGATCTGCAGATCAGAAGTCAGGCCCGATGCCGAGCCACGAATGAGCAGTGTGTAGATTTTACCAGCCGTCAGGGCCTTGCTGTTAATCAGGATAACAGGCACATTGCTAGAATTAGCCAAGTACAGGTTGCTGGTTGTGGCATCTATCTCAGTGAATGCCGAAGCATTGCCGAACGAGATATTAGGCAGCAGCAGCGTAGCCGTTCCCGTAGATTCGGTACGATACAGCGTGAGTGGAGATGCAGCACCTAAGCCCAGGTGCATTACCCGGATTTTAGCTTTGCCGCTGGCGGGAGCCGTCAAATCGTCCTCTACCCACAGTGGCCCTATGGAGTTGGCGGTATTGGAAGGACTATACGCAAACAGGGAGTAGTTCTTGTCCTTGCTGATAGTTTGGGTAGTAGTAGCCACGGTAGTGGTCGTACCCGTCACGTTTACCTTGAACACCCGGCTGCCGGTAGTAAGCGGTTGGTAGCCGGTGCTCTCGCCGTAGTTCAACTCTTTAATGGCGGCATCATCGGCCAGCACTGACACTTTCACGTTGGCATTGGGTGCTACGTGCACAGCCATTATCCGAGCTTGATCGGGAGTTGCCGGGCTATCATCGTCATCGGAGCAGGAAGAGAAGGCCACGGCGGCTGGCAGAGCCGCAAACAACGCAGCGCGGCGAAGCAGGGGAACCAAGGTTTTCATAGGCTGCAAAAAATTAGGAATGGAAAAGTCCAGAAAGTTGCCGGCTCAACGAAGCGGTACTGCTTTTTGTTGAGTTGGGTCGAAAAATTTTCTCTCGGTGAATTGCACTTTTTTCTCGGTGGATCACTTAGTAAGTGGCAAATCAGACTAGTAGCTTTGCACTGTATGCATTTTGATAATATGACAGCCGTTGCATTTTCCGCCGCCGTACGCCGGATTACCTTGTTATTTGTGCTTCTCTTAGGGGGTAGCGCCGTTCGGGCTCAGCAGGTGCCCACCGCCATCCAACTCAGCCCAGAGGATAAGGAGCGCGGTCACAACGGAATTCAGAAAAACTTCTTTTTCACTACCGGCCAAGGCACTACAGAGAAAGAGTATCAGAATGCTGGTTTCTTTGGTCAGGGCCTCCGTCCTTACTTAGCTGGCAACCAAGAAGCCTTGGATAACCTGAACCGGTACCGCCGGCAGAAATGGTTGTTTCTGGCCGAGCGCCTGACGTTCGTTAGCGCCATTGGCGTGTACGGGCAACAAGTATTAGCCAAGGACTCAGAGCAGCAGTATTTCAACAGCACGCAGAGGGTAGCCGCCGGCGTGGCCATGGCTAGCCTACTGAGTAATGTGCTGATTACACGCAACACCAGCGTGCACTTCCAGCGGGCAGTAGATGCGTATAATGCTGGTATGCCAGCCGCTCGTATGGGTGCCTTGCAGCGCCTGCGCCCTTCGGCTATGGGCATAGCCGCCGCACCAAGTGGCCAGCCGCTACTTGCCCTAACCTGGAACCTACGCTAGGCTATTCGGCGTTTCCTACTACACTACCTAATAAGGAGGAATCCACTAAGTACTTCGCCCGGCGCGAGGCACTTGGTGGATTCCTCCTTACGTTTGGTAGTATTTTCGCCGTGGTTCATTGACCAGGGCCGACGCACTTTCGTAGGAAACCTACATGGAATACCCGCTGCCGGCAGCGGCTCGACAATATGTTGTTGAGCATCTGCACGACGACCCCGCTAAACTGGCGCTGCAAGCTCGCCGCTATCCTGGCTTGCCCGTACCCGACCTAGTACGGCAGATTCAGGCACGCCAGAAGGCACGCCCCAAAGTGCCTACCTGGGCCGATAATCCGGACCTCATTTTTCCGCCAACATTGTCGGTTGAGCAAGCCTCTTCGGCGCGTACGGCGGCCTTTAAAGCCAGCCTCGTGCAGGGGCAGCGCCTGGCCGACCTCACTGGGGGCTTTGGCGTAGATGCCGCGCACTTTGCTGCCACTATCCCCGAAGTGCACTATGTGGAGCGTAACGCGGCGCTGGCAAACGTAGTCCGCTACAACTTGGAGCAACTGGGCATACAGAATGTGCAGTGCCACGCCGAGGATGCGGTAGCGTTTTTAAAGAGCACTCCTGACACCTTTGATTGGCTGTACCTAGACCCTGCTCGTCGCGACACCGCCGCTCGTAAGATTTTCCGTCTGCAAGATTGTGAGCCCGATGTTCTACGCTTGCTGCCACTGCTCTTGCACAAGAGCCGGAGCGTGCTACTCAAGACGTCGCCCATGCTTGATATTGAGCAAGCGCTGCACGAATTGCGCCAGGTGCGCCGCCTGTGGGTAGTAGCCGTTGACAATGAGTGCAAGGAAGTGCTTTACGAACTCGGGGCCGAACCAGCCGTTGACCCGGAGCGCTTCACCATAAACCTGCGTCGGGATGGCACGCAGCAGGAGTTTCGTCTGAACCGGGCCCGCGAAGGCCGAGCCATTGCCCGCTACGCTGAGCCCCAACAGTATCTCTACGAACCAAACGTAGCAATTCTGAAAGCAGGTGGCTTCCGTAGTGTAGGCACTGCCTTCGAGCTTTTAAAGCTGCACCAGCATAGCCACCTCTACACCTCCGACACGCTCCGGCCCGAGTTTCCCGGCCGTATTTTCCGCATTCGGGCCGTGGAGCGGTACGACGCGCAAGCATTACGTACCCACTTAGGACCGGAGGTGCGCGCCCACGTAACTACCCGCAACTTTCCTGATACCGTGGCCGAATTCCGGCACCGCACGGGTATTCGGGAGGGCGGCGAGTTGTACATCTTTGCTACCACCAACCTGGAAGGAAAGCTGATGACACTGGTTTGCGAGAAGCTGTAAACAGCATCATCACTTTATAGACTGGGTCGAGGCGCTACCTACTGGCAGCACCTCGACCCAGTCTATTTTTTATTTGGCAGGGCTCGTCCAGGGGCTACCTATAATTCGGAAGCGCCACGGAAGGGCCGCGTCGGTACCGGCGTAGTCTATTCCTACTCGGGGAGAGGCTCTAATCTCAGTGTCAGGTACGGGAGCCCCTCGGTCTTCCAGCCACACAACGTCGCTGGTAAGGCTGGTGCCATAGAGGGCAGTAGTGATGCCTAGCGCCTGGGTCAGGAGCCCCGGCCCACCCGTCAGATTACGCTGCACAGAAGCCACGCCCCGCCGCAGCAGCATTTCCGGAATACCCTCCGTAGGCTCCAGCCCCCGAATGAGTACAGCATCAGCTTTACTGGCTTCGTTGGTGATAATGTTAAAGAGGGTGTAACGGCCGTAAATAAGGTAAGCGTAAGCCACTCCGCCAGGCTCATACATCACCTGAGTGCGGGACGTGTAGCGGCCCAAGTGCGAATGACACGCTTGGTCGTTAATATGGGCGTATGCTTCCGTTTCAACAATTCTACCGCCCGTAAGCACCCCGTCGATGCGTGTGAATAGATACTTACCTAGCAAGTCGCGGGCAATCTGAACGGGGTCAGGGCGGCGGTAGAACTCTATGGGGATTTTCATGGGAGCAGTTAAGCAAATCGGTAATGGATGGTGGTAGCTCGTGCCCCAAGGGCAAAAGCTACTCCTACCTACGGACTAGCTTGAAGCATAGGCGACATTGTGTATCTTTGCTAACGTAGAGGTGGCCAGACCCCGATTGTGGGGCGCGGCTGAAAAGGGAATCCGGTTAGAAGCCGGAGCTGTCCCCGCAACTGTACGCTTCAGAAGTTGGTGCGCCTCAGCTGCCACTGTTTCGATGATGGTTTCTTTCTAGTTGAAAGAAACTGGAGGAATGGGAAGGCGGCGCATCAGAAGCAAGCCAGGAGACCTGCCTTTGCAATTCCCATGTTCAGCGCCTTCGGAGGAAGGGCGGAGAACGAATGCAGTGGCTACCCCCCGCGGGCAGTTGATTTTTCTGTTTTCGGCCTCGGCTTTGGCTTTGGGCTCCGGTTTCGGAATCCACGGTTGAAGTTTTGAACTGACGTTTCCTACCCCGGAAATTTTGGTTCGGATGATTGAGTTTTGCGCAGGACAACTACCCACGGCTACCGTACTACGGGCCGGGTGGTGCCTACTATGGCTAAGCGGCAGCATGCTGGCGAGTAGCACAGTAGTGGCTCAGCGCGCTCCCGCCCGCCTCACCGATTCTATTCAGAGCTTACCCACTGTTCGGGTACAGGGTGTGCGTCCAAGCCGCTTTGCCGTGGGAAGCCGCGTCACTACTGTTCTCGATTCGACTACTATTCTCCCGACGGGTAGCACCTTGGCCGAGGCATTGGCTGCCCGCACCCCCTTGTACCTGAAGGAATACGGACCGGGACAATTGGCTTCTATTTCCATTCGTGGCACTTCGGCTCAGCACACGGCAGTGTTGTGGAATGGCTTCAACGTTATGCTGCCCACCCTGGGCCAAAGCGACTTTTCCCTTCTACCCCTTAGTGGCAACACCCGCGCCGACGTGCAACACGGCCCGGCAGGCGCTACCTACGGCACGGGCGCAGTAGGGGGCACCGTGCTTCTGTCGTCGCCGGTGGTGTGGGGAGCAGGCTTGCGCGGCACCGTGCAGTCAGATGCTGGCAGCTTTGGACTGCGGGCAGGTAGTGTAGAAGGAAGCTTTAGCAACCAGCGCCTGGCCGTACGCACGGCGGCTTCCTACCGCACAGCCGATAATGACTTCCTCTATTCCACCCGTGAAATAACGGGGCTGGTAAGCCGCCGCCAGGAAAATGCCGCGCAACGCCAATGGAGCCTAGCGCAGGACGTGACGTTGCGGGTAGGCCAGCGAGGCGAAGTGCAGGCTTCGGCGTGGCTAACAGACGCCGACCGTCAAATTCAACCTTCCATTGGCTCGGCCAATACGCATGCACGCGAGCAGGATAAAAGCCGCCGCCTGCTGGCTGGCTACCGGCACGTAACTAGCCGTCATGAGACTGGGGTGCGCGTGGCGTGGTTTGAGGATATACTCAACTACCGCAACGATGCCACCACTAGCAACTCGACGGTGCGCACCACCCAGGCCCAAGCCGACCATACCCGAAACTTTGGCAGCCGGGCCAGCCTGCGGGCAGGAGTAGAAGCCCAGCATTTTGCCGTGGCGCCGGAGCTTTACCGACGGGAAGTAACCGAAAACCGTTTCGCGGGCTACGTGCTGCTACGCTACGACCCGCGCCCGACCGTGCATCTGTCGGCTAACGTGCGTCAGGCGGTGCTCCCCGGCCGCCGGGTGCCGCTCACACCTACCCTGGGGGCTGAGTGGCAAGTGTGGCAAACCTCGGTCCAGCAGCTTACTCTCAAGGCCAGCACTTCCCGCAGCTACCGGGCCCCTACCCTAAACGAACGGTTCTGGCCCCAAGGAGGCGACCCAAACCTGCGGCCCGAAAGCGGCTATGGGTACGAAGGCGGGGTGCAACACTCCTTTATTCCTACCTCATCGCTGGCTCTGACCTCTGAGCTGACGGCTTATCATCAACTGGTAGACAACTGGGTGGAATGGACCTCTGACCCACGCACCGGCTACACCACGCCCCGCAACCTACGCCAAGTGCGCGCGCAAGGCATAGAGGCCAGTTCTCAGGCAGTTTGGAAGCATGCAGACTACCGGCTCAACGCCCGTGTCAGCTATGCCCTCACACAATCGGAGAAGACAAAGGGAGAAGCCGCCGACCAGCTAGCACCGGGCAAACAACTCGCCTATGTGCCTTTGCACACGGCTGCTTTCACTACTGATCATGCCTGGCACAACTGGCTACTCACAACGGCTCTGCGCTACACTGGTCACCGCTATATCTACTCGGCTAATGGGCAGTACTTGCCGGCCTACCTCCTGCTGAATGCTACCCTAGGCTACTCCGTCAAGCTCAGCCAAACCTTTGGGCTCTTAGTAGCGGCGCAGGGATTTAACCTCACCAACCGCGTGTACCAAGTATACGAAGCGCGTGCTATGCCCCCACGGTGGGGCAGCCTTAGCCTGCGCCTGACTTGGCACTAACCTCGACTTTTTCTTTTTCAACCTTTTTCTCATGCTACACGCATATCGCGCTTTCCCACGACTTACTACCCTTCTCGTTGCTAGCTTCGGGGCCTTGGCTTTCGCCAGCTGCGACTCGAACGACAATGAGTCGAGCCCCAAGTATAACCTTAACAAAGACGGCAGCAACGTATTTGTGCTGAACGAAGGCCAATATGGTACCCCCAACGGGGAAGTAAGCTTATTCAGCAAATCCAGCCGTACCCTTCTCGACAACAGCACATTTCATACGGTAAACCAACGCGACCTGGGTGACGTGGTGCAGTCTATGCTGGTGGTAGGTGAGCAAGGCTATATCGTACTCAACAACAGCAAGAAAGTAGAAGTAGTAAATCTGAAGACGTTTGCTTCGGTAGCTACCGTAAACGGCTTGGAACAGCCGCGCTATGCTGTGGCTGCGGCCACCAATAAAGTGTATATCAGCGAGTGGGTGAGCCTAGGCGGCGCCGGGCGCGTTTCAGTCCTCGACACCCGCACGAACATCATTACCAAGACCATTGCCGTTGGGCGCCAGCCCGAGCAGCTGTTGCTAGCTGGTGGCAAAGTATACGTGGCTAACTCCGACGAGAATACCGTCAGCGTTATCAACCCCAGCACCGACGCGGTAGAAGCTACTATAACAGTACAAGACGGACCGAGCAGCCTTGTGCAAGACCAGGCTGGCACCATCTGGGTGCTGTGTGGCGGCATCACGCGCTACGGCAATACGCCGCCTTACCCGGTACTGTCATCTACCCCAGCCAACCTGATTAAGCTGAATACAACCACGCCAGCGGCTTCGGTGGTGCTCCCGTTCGCGCGCGGCGGGGCCAGCAACCTCCGCCTCAATGGTGCCAAAACCAAGTTGTATTACCGCTACGCTGGCGCGGTGTACGAAATGAACACAACGGCAACTACTCTCCCTGCTACCCCGCTTATCCGGCGCAGCTTCTACGGCTTTGACGTGGACCCCGCCGATAACACCATTTACGGTTCCGTTGCTCCTTTCACCACTACCGGCAAATTCATCCGCTACCAAGCCACTGGAGCCGCCATCGACTCCTTCAATGTAGGCTTGCTGCCCAATGGTTTCGTGTTCTATTGATATGTTATTGAATCACTAGTTTAGTTGAATTACTATTCTATGGAAAAGGCCGGCTTCTAGGGGAGCCGGCCTTTTCTTTTTTAAAAAACTAGTAGTGCTTTTAGTCGGCAATACCGTCGCGGTTGCGGTCGGCAGCATCGCCCGAAGCTTCGTACTGCTGGCGGCCCGTAGGCATGGTATCCTGAGCTGTGGTCAGGCCAGCGGTAGTGGAGTCAGCGCCGGTATTGGCTTGCGGAACAGGGGCCATTTCTTTGTTAGAGCCGCGTTCCACGTTCGTGTCGCCGCTGTCGGTGCCAGTGCTGCAAGCGGTAGTGAAGGTAGCAGCTGACAGCAGTAACGCTCCGGCAGCCAGACGGAAGAAAGAGAAGGTTTTCATGAGGACAGAAGGAGCTAGAAAGAAAAACTATTCTGCTGTACGGCTGACCTCCCGGCTGGTTTTTGCGTATCAGTAATCTGTGCTTATTTCTGGTATCCACAACCACACTTTACCGTCTGCACTCATGCCTGCACATTACGCTACTGCTACCCTGCCTTTCGTACCAGACTGCCTTGTAAAGCAACAGACCTGATATATTTGTTGCCTATCGTTGGCTGCTCATGAATCGTTCTTCCTCTCCACTTGTCGCCTACCAACCGCTACTGCGGCGCACAGGCTTTCTGGCTGCAATAAGCTTAGTTCTAGCGTTTGCTTTAGTAGCCTATCTGTTCGGAGTTCAGGATCAATTCTTCAGCCGCCTCTTCCGCGCTTTTTTCGTATTTTTCTGGCTACTGGCAGTTACCTTTTTTGGGGTAGTGCCATTTGTACAATGGGCGGCTGGCAGCTGGTTTGGTAAAGCCTGGGCCGACGCTCCTCAGCAACCGGCCCGGCGCCCTCGGCCAGTTACACCTTCTACCCGTAAACCCACGCGGACCGCTACGCGGTTGGACTCAACTAATCACCCGTGAAAACGACGCTTCTCCACATCAAAAACATGGTTTGCCCACGCTGCATTGATGCCGTGCGCAGCCTCCTCGAACAAGCTGGCTATCATCCCACCGATGTGCAGCTTGGTCAGGCCCAACTCGACCAAAGCACCCCTGCTGATCCTATTTCTGTAGCGCCTTTGCTGCGGGAGGCCGGTTTTGACGTGTTGATGGGCCGCGGTGAACAACTCACTGAGCAAATTAAAAGCGCCCTGGTAGAATATTTGGAGCACCTGCGTACTGCTCGTATGCCCCTTACTACTTCGGCCTTCCTCACCGACCGGTTTGCCGCTACCTACTCCCACCTCAGCAAGGTGTTTTCTCGAACAGCAAATCTGACCATTGAGAAATACCTCATTCGCCTCAAAATTGAGCGTGTAAAAGAAATGCTGAGCTACAACGAAATGACGCTTAGCGAAATAGCTGAACATATGCGCTATAGCAGCGGCCAGCACCTCAGCAACCAGTTCCGCCAAGTAACAGGACGCTCAGTAAGCGAATTCCGCCGTGATTTGCTCCCCAAGCGCTTGTCGCTAGATCAACTAGCCTAGCCACCTTAATGCAGCCGATTTGGAGCTTCTCCGGATGGTAGCTGGTAAATTATATTTTTTAAAAGCGGGGTTGAATGACTGCACACGTTGCGTCTTCAACCCCGCTTTTTTGCGCGGTAGCCTAAGTAGCTTTAGGGGTCTTGCCTCCGTACATTACCACAAAATTGGGTAAGGAAAGCGTGTTCCCTACTCGTAAGCGGTAGGTAAGTGTGTTGGATCGAGGCTACAGGTGAGTGCCCGCATTTACTACCGTAGGGGATACCGGGTGGCAGAGGTTATCTTTGCGGCACCTTTGCTGTACGTCTGTGGTTGTTGCTGCCGTGTCTACTCTTCGCATCCTGCTCATTACTCCGCCGCTCACGCAGCTCAATACGCCTTATCCGGCCACGGCCTACATTAAGGGCTTTTTGAGAGGCCGAGGATACGCCATCACGCAAGCCGACTTGGGACTAGAGCTAGTGCTAAAGCTGTTTTCGGCGGAAGGCCTCACGCGAGTATTTGCCGAAATTGAAGCGGGCGATTTTTCCTTAAGCGACAATACTCGCCGGATGCTACGCCTGCGAGACAGCTACTTGCGCACCATTGGTCCCGTTATTCGCTTTCTGCAAAACAAGGACACGACGCTTTCGTCGCGCATCTGCCACAGCCGGTTCCTACCCGAAGCCAGCCGGTTCGACAACGTAGCTGACCTAGAAAGCGCGTTCGGTACTATGGGCCTTACCGACCAAGCGCGCCACTTGGCTACCCTCTATTTAGAGGACCTGGGCGACCTAATTAAGGAAACGGTAGGGCCACAATTTGGCTTTTCGCGGTACGCCGAGAAACTGGCTATGTCGGCTACTACGTTTGATGGCTTGCACGAGGCACTGCAAGCAACTCCCAATTTGCTGGACCGCATGCTGCTGGAGTTGCTGGATGAGCGGATGGATCAAGTGCAGCCCGACGTGGTAGGATTTACGGTGCCTTTCCCTGGCAATCTATATGGGGCTCTGCGGTTGGCCGGGCGCGTCAAAGAAATCAACCCAGGCACTAAAACACTCATGGGTGGCGGCTACCCTAATACTGAGTTGCGCCAGCTCCGGGAGCCGCGCTTTTTTGACTACATCGATTACCTGACATTGGACGATGGCGAGGGTCCTTGGCTGCGGCTGCTTGAGTACCTGGAGCAAGAACGAGGCAGCTACGCTTCTGCTCAGCCAGCTTATGCTGCTGTGCTGCCAGAAGTATTGGCAGCAACTCAATACTCCCCCAGCGCAGTAGCGGCCGACGTGCAGCTTGCCGCTGCTTTACCGCTGCAGCGGACATTTTTGCGCAACCATGCGGGCGAAGTAGAATACATTAATCAGCCCTTTGCCGATATTCCGCATCCAGAAGTAGGCACGCCCGACTATTCCGACTTACCGCTAACCGAGTATCTGTCGGTGATTGAGGTGCTGAACCCCATGCACCGCCTCTGGAGCGACGGGCGTTGGAACAAGCTTACCGTTGCCCACGGGTGCTACTGGAAGCGTTGCTCCTTTTGCGACGTGACCCTCGATTATATCTCGCGCTACGAAACGGCTCCCAGCACTCTACTCGTCGACCGTATAGAGCAAATCATTGCGCAAACGGGCCAAACTGGTTTTCACTTCGTAGACGAAGCCGCTCCTCCCCTTGCCCTCCGCGACTTGGCCATTGAACTGCTACAGCGGCGAGTGAGCATCACATGGTGGGGCAATATTCGCTTCGAGAAAACCTTTACCCCAGACTTGTGCCGTTTGCTGGCCGCATCGGGCTGCATAGCCGTGAGCGGCGGGCTAGAAGTAGCCTCCGACCGCCTACTGGGGTTGATGGAGAAGGGCGTCACCATTGCGCAGGTAGCTCGCGTAACCGATGGGTTCACTCAGGCCGGAATTATGGTGCACGCCTACCTCATGTATGGCTTCCCCACCGAAACAGCCCAGGAAACCGTTGATTCGCTGGAAGTAGTGCGCCAACTGTTTGGGGCCGGCATTGTGCAGAGTGGGTATTGGCACCGGTTTTCTATGACGGCTCATTCGCCGGTAGGAAAAAACCCCGCCAAGTACCAAGTAGTGGCCGTAGGTCCGGAGCCGGGCCCGTTTGCCTGGAACGACCTGTGGCACGAAGACCCTACTGGCGCTAACCACGAGAAGTTTGGGCCTGGCCTTGCCAAGGCCCTCTACAACTACATGCACGGCGTGGCACTAGATGAGCCGCTGAGCTTCTGGTTTGACTTCAAAACGCCCCGTACTACCGTTGCTCGCCACCTCATCCAGCAAGCGTTGCAAGAACCTGGCAAAGCCGATATTGCCAAGCAACACCAACGCCTGTTTTGGCTAGGCAACTCCCCAGAGCTACGGTACGAAGAAGGCCGCAAGGGCCGTCGAGCCATCTTAACCTTCTTCGAGCAAGCAGAAGACTTTGAGGTGAACGTGCCAGTAGTATTGGGGCCTTGGCTCCACCAGCTGCTTACGCGGCTTACCGAGGACTATAACACGAAGCTCACGTTGAAAGAAGTAGCAAGTTCTTTTCCGGCAGGCCAAGCTTTCGAGCAATTCGTGGTGTCGCCCACGTGGCAGCTGCTACGCGAAAAGGGGTTGCTTTTGCTGTAGCAATGCGCTGTGGTAGCTAGTCTGTGCTCCTTATTGATTTACGCTCTTCAGCCACGCTAGTACCCCCTCCCAGTAATTGGGAGCCGGACGAGGCCACTGCCACTGACCATCTTCACTAGCCCGGCCAGGCAGCACAAACGTGGAGGAAACCTGTGGAATAGTACGCACTTGCATAGCACCCTTGTTACCCAAGGCTGTCCGTAGCCGACGGGAGCTTTCCTGTACATTGACGCTGGTATCAAGTGCGGCATAGATTCCGAGGGTAGACAAGTGCTGCTCGCCCAGTACTCGGTACTGGCGAGCTTCAGCCGCAGTAGTAGCTGGGGCAGCTTCCAGCACTACGAAAGCCGCTTGGGGTTGGCTGGTAGCAGCGGCTAAGGCCACTGCTGAAGATGCCACCCCACTTCCCCAAATGCCCACACGGCTGGAGTCTACCCCGGTTTGGGTGCGTAGCAACGTGAGGGCAGCGCTTGCCACTTGAGTAGCCACCGAATCAGTGCCCGCAGCCACAGGCGATGGAGCTGTTACGGGTACTACTACCGTCACGTATCCTTGACGGGCCAGGCGAGCTGCTTGCGTCGTGGCTCTGGCGGTGGCTGCCAGGGGAGGTACCAAAGCAATAGCGGGGTGCTTGGCTAGCGTGTCGTCCGGAAAAAGTATGGCGAGTGGCTGCGAATACCCAGGTAGCCCAAGCCGAACCGATTGCTCACGGTACCCCCGCGAAGCTGCATCGCCCCGGCGCACCCATACAAAATCAGTACGCAGGCTGTCCCAAGTCAACACGCCTCGCAAAAAGTCTCCTTCCCGCACCGCCTGTATACTGATGCCGCCGTTAGCGTGGGCATGTTGCTCTATTCGCAGTTGGGGCTCTTGATAGCGCAATTGGGCCGCCGCAAATTCTAGCCCAGGCATAGTAGGGAAGCTGACATCGGCCTGTAACTGGCCGGGAGTAACCTCACGGAGGTCTAGCGCCACCCGCACTTCTGTACCTAGGTAGCTAATGGGACCTTCGTAGTGGCCCGTAGGTAGCGGTATGGTAGTGGCATCTCGGGTAGCATCCGACGAGCAGGCAGCTAACACCAGCGCGACTACCACTAGCCAAGGTTGCCAGCGGTTTGCTAACGCAGCGGTTGCGAAGTTTGCAGATTGGTTGTACCCGGCGGCTGATTTCAAGGACAACTAGCTTTGATGAAGACCAAACAAAGGTAAGGGCACAAGTTGAATAGAGCCGGGCAGCCGCTTGCTACTTATTACAGCCCCTTACGCAGGATCAGATCGTTCTGCTTGTCTTCTCCCAGCATGAACGTATGTTCCCCAATGATTTTGAACCCAAAACGCTGGTAGAATGCAAGGGCGTGCTGATTTTTTTCCCATACCCCCAGTACTACCGCCCGGCTTCCCTGCTGTCGGGCCTCCTCAATAGCCCGGCGCATAAGTGCAGCTCCTAAGCCAGTACCTATCCAGTCTTCTTCTACGTAGAGGCGGGCAACCTCCAAGCGTAGCTCCGGCGTTTTGCCCGGTTCTAGTCCCAGAGTAGACTGTAAATCCAGCTTGGCGTAGCCCACTACCTCCTGCACCATTTGGGCGAGCAGAAAAACGACATTGGGGTCTTGCAACTCAGCCAGTTGAATTTCAGGACTGAACGTAGCTGCTAGGTAAGCCTCCATATCTTCGGGCCTGTTTTGAGCAGCAAATGTATCGTGAAAGGTACGACGACCTATTTCGGCAAGCTGAGCGGCAGTAGCGGCCGTGCGTTTTGCCACCGTAATGCGGAGCGGAGAAGACATACAAGCAAATAAAACTCAAAGGTAGCAGGCCCAGCCTAGCTAATCGATGGTATGGTTGCCGGTTCGCTCACGCCAGCCGTAGCGTAGCATCAAAACGGCCGTTACCAGCATAACCAAACTCAGAATAAGTCTTGTAGAATTGATGGCTGCTTCGCCGAGCCGCTGAAACTCGTAGTAAATGATAGTGAGGCGCAATCCTACACCTATCAGCAACAAAGTGCCCGAAAGTAAAAACAACATTCCAACGAGGCGGCGTGTGGCAGGAGGAAGCGGCCAAGGCATACGGTGCAGCAGGTAAGTAGGTGAGACCGGTAGTAGCCGGATGGGAAACTTAGTAGGAAATATTAACGGCTTTCTCCACAAAAACGTCGGTGGTGAGTTGGCGCAACATAAAATCAGCAACGTCGGCACGTGCAGTTTTGATTCGTCCCTAAAGCTGATAAGATGACGTCGTGCCCGGCTATTACTGCTGCTACCTGGGCCGGTTCGTGCACGTTACCTTGTACAATCTTCAGCCGCTGATGTTGCATCTGTAGCTTAGCGGGGTTACGCACAAAAGCCGTTACATCGAACTGCTGATCTAGAGCTTGTTGCACCAATTCCCGGCCAGTGCCACCAGTACCTCCAAACATAAGAAGCTGCATAAGGCGGATTGAAATACAGGTACAGTCCGTTACGCAAATAGATTGTAAATTGATTTTGTCGGTGTATTTTTGTTTCACCAGCCCCGCGAGAGTAGCTCAGTTGGTAGAGCATCAGCTTCCCAAGCTGAGGGTCGCGAGTTCGAACCTCGTTTCTCGCTCAGTATGAATTGGCCACTTGCTTTTCGTAGCAAGTGGCCTTTTTGTTGGTTATTAATCGTTGGCTCTGGGCGTTGAGCCTTCTTGGTTTGACTACGGGATAACATAACGGCTACTTACTCCGTTAGAGGCGAATTAATTTACTGCTAAGCTTAGCAGTATCTGTTCACGCTCTAATCCTTCTTTCCATGAAAAAGATCCTCGCCTTTGCCGTCCTGTGTGTAGCTGGTATTTCGGCTGCTACTGCTCAAACCACCCAGAGCACTACCACAACCACGACTCAGCCACAGACGACTACCGTGCAGCCAGCACCTGCTACTACGGGCACCATTAACTCTACTACCACGACGACTACCACCGACCCTGCCACTACCACAGTAGGTACGCAGTCGGGCACAGGTGTTTCACAAGGCACAATGAACACGAATACCCCGACCAACGTGAAAGCCAAAGACAAGCGTCGCAAGTCGAAAGTAAAAGCTAACCCTAACGACTAAGTTAGCTGAGAGGCCAAAGAAAAGGCCGGCCGCACAGTGTGCGGCCGGCCTTTTCTTTGGCCTCTCAGCTAACTTATACTTGCAGCACTAAATTGGCTAGTCGCGCTTGGTTTTGAGCACTTGCTTCAGGGCAGCCAGTTCATCGCGGAGTTTGGCAGCGGTTAGGAAGTCAAGGTCTTTGGCAGCAGCTTCCATTTGCTTTTCCGTTTGCTTAATTAGCTTCTCCAGGTCTGGCTTGCTCATGACGGATACTACGGGCTCGGCGGCAATAGCCAGGGTCACATCATCGGAAGGGCCAGCATACCCTTGGGGTTCCGTGATGCGGTAGTCCGACAACGAGGTTTGCTCCATAATGGCTTCGCGGGATTTGCGCACGGTACGCGGCGTGATGTTGTGCTCCTCGTTGTAGGAAATCTGTGTAGCGCGGCGGCGATTTGTTTCGTCAATGGCCCGCTGCATGGAACCCGTAATACGGTCGGCGTACATAATAACCTTGCCCCGGTCATTACGCGCGGCGCGGCCCATGGTCTGGATAAGGCTGCGCTGGTCACGCAAGAAGCCTTCCTTATCAGCGTCAAGAATGGCTACCAGGCTCACCTCAGGCAAGTCGAGTCCTTCCCGGAGCAGGTTCACGCCAATGAGTACGTCAATTTCGCCGAGGCGAAGCTGCCGCAGAATTTCTACCCGGTCCAAAGTTTTTACATCGGAGTGCACGTAGCTCGACTTGATACCGAGGCGCTCCATGTATTTCTGCAGCTCCTCGGCCATGCGCTTGGTCAGAGTAGTCACCAGCACCCGATCACCTTGCTTCACGCGGTTGTCTACTTCGTCCAGCAGGTCGTCAATTTGATTGATGCTGGGTCGGATGTCGATTTCCGGGTCAAGCAGGCCAGTAGGCCGAATGATCTGTTCTACTACTACCCCATTGGCTTGGGTTAATTCATAGTCGGCCGGGGTAGCCGATACAAACACGGCCTGCCGGTACATGCTTTCAAACTCATTGAACGTTAGGGGGCGGTTGTCGAAAGCAGAAGGTAAGCGGAAGCCGTACTCAATAAGGGCAGCCTTGCGGCTCCGGTCGCCACCCCACATAGCCCGAATCTGAGGCATAGTAGCGTGGCTCTCGTCCACTACAAGTAGGAAGTCATCGGGAAAGTAGTCGAGTAGGCAGAAGGGACGCGAGCCGGGCTGGCGGCCGTCGAAGTAGCGCGAGTAGTTCTCGATGCCGGAGCAGTAGCCTAGCTCGCGAATCATTTCCAAGTCAAATTCCGTGCGCTCCATGATGCGTTTGGCCTCAGAATCGCGTCCCTCTTTTTCGAAGTAGGCGTGCTGCTGCACCATGTCGTACTGAATTTCCTTGATTGCCTGGTTCAGGGTGTCTTTGCCCGTCACAAACAAGTTGGCCGGGTAGAGGGTCACTGACTTTTCGTCGCCGAGCTTTTTGCCGCTGGCTGGGTCAATCTTATGGATGGCTTCTATCTCGTCGCCGTAAAAGAAGATACGGTACGCGTGGTCGGCATAGGCCGGAAACAGGTCTACAGTGTCGCCCTTCACACGGAAGGTACCGCGCGTGAATTCTGCTTCGGTGCGGGAGTACAGAATCTGCACAAAGGAATACAGCAAGTTGTTGCGCGAGTACCGCAGGCCCGGCGCCAGGTAAATCACGTTTTTGCCGAACTCTTCTGGATTGCCAATGCCGTAGATGCACGAGACGGAAGCTACTACAATTACATCGCGCCGCCCACTCAGGAGCGTGGAGGTGCAGTGCAGCCGCAGCTTCTCAATCTCTTGGTTGATGGCCAAATCTTTCTCAATAAAGACGTCGGTGCTGGCAATGTAGGCCTCGGGCTGGTAGTAGTCGTAGTAACTGATGTAGTACTCGACGGCGTTGTTGGGGAAGAACTGCTTGAACTCGCCGTAAAGTTGGGCCGCCAGCGTTTTGTTGTGGCACAGCACAAGGGCGGGCCGGCCTGTTTCGGCAATAACGTTGGCCATTGTAAAGGTTTTGCCCGTGCCCGTGGCCCCAAGCAGCACCTGCGCCGGCTCACCATTGTTCACACCCTCTACCAGTTGGGCAATGGCCTGGGGCTGGTCGCCGGTGGGTTTGAATTCTGAGGTCAGTTGATATTGCATGCAGGAAGAGAAGGTATGACGAAACCGCCTGGATCATCGGTCAACAGGCCAGCCTAGGATAACTGCATTAGCAAAGTGTAGGTTTCTTGGGAAACAAAAAAACCTGCCCGCGATGCGGACAGGTGTTGCGCAACCACTACCTCCTAGCTAGCGTGGAGTAAGGCGTAACGTAGCCGTTGAGGGCTTACTAGCGGTAGCAGCACTTGGATACGGATCGACGGAAGCTAACACAAGCCAGTACGGCACGGCCTCTATTACCACGGCGGCTGAGTCATTCTGGCAAGCGCCTAGGCACAGCGAGGTAAGTTGTGCGTCTCCGGTTGCACCCCGCAATTCCACCTCGGCCAAAGCTTGCCCTTGCCAAATGCACTGCATGTTGGTGGGGCAACGCGAATCAGAAAGCTTGGCGACTCGCAGCAGCACCGATTTACCAGCGGTTTTAACAGTAGCACTCTGACTAGCCCGGAGTTTTACTGTGCCATCGATGACAGGCGTGACGTCGTTTTTTTGGCATTGCACTAGGCCCAACGCAGCCCAGAAAAGCACAAGGACTAGTAACGTTTTCATCATCTAGCAGATCTTAGAACAACGAAGCAGAACAAGCTCCTTGCTTAGGTTAACGAGGGTCGCGCCAGACTAGTACAGGGTTGGTTGCGGCAGCAGCAAAGTCGCTGCATCGGCCGTCGCCTTGGTTGGCGGTACCGCCGCTGGCCGCACACAGTATGTTGCCGCACCCGTCGAATAAGTAGTTGTAGTTGTTGCAGCAGCCCCCCGTAACAAGGTACACCGTTTGGCCGTGGTAAGTGTACTGGGTTACTTCGGCAGCGGGCGTCTGCTTGGGCTTTTGTTGGAGCTGTTCAATTAGGGTATTAGAAAAATTAGCGGGACAGGCATTATTACCCAGGGAATCTAACTCACTGCTGCAGGCAACCATACTGGTCCATAGCAGTAGCAGCCCCAGGAGGCTAAGAAGGCGGTTCATGATATGTTGAAAAGCGAAATCAACTCTGAATATAGCGCGTAAAATAACTTAGTGAATGGGTGCTACAGGCCGGTTGGCACCAAATTCTACGCTTGCCTCAATTCCTACACTATATGGGCGGCTTTGATTTCTCATTGACTGCGCGGGTCGCGCATTCATGGTGTTAAAACCCGCATCAGCAGTAGGCCCTACCGACACGCTCCAGGAAGCCGCTGCCGGCTGGTAGCGCATGCCCGCTCCGCCGCGCCCAGAAACCAACACTTGGCGGTAGGGAGATTCGGCGGTAGTGAGGGTATAGGTGCGGGTAGCTTCTGGAGCACCGCCCAGCTCTGAGCGGCTACCTAGCAGCAGGTTTACGGCAGCTCCTACTTTGGCGTAAAGCGATACACCCGGCCGGCTAGAGGCATAGCGCACCTCCACCGGAATACCCGCCGTACGGTAGCGGTACGTAGTAGTACGCGCTGCCTGTGGAGCCCGCGAAGCGAAGCTAGGCCGAGGGCTAAAAAGGGCATTAGCAGCGGTGAGACCTACTTGCTTGCCATCAACAAAGCCGTAGGAAGTAGCTGAAGTGGCACGTTGCTCGGCTACCTCAGCTCCCGTGCGTACACTCAACTTGCGGTTTAGCGCATAATCTACAGTAACGGCGAGACGCTGGCTAAGACCTGCCCGCAAGTTGCGACGGTACTCCGTTTCGGCGTCTTCTTGGTAGTAGTCGTTCAAGGCCAGCGTGAGCGGATCCGCCTTTATTCTACCGTCTGCCTGGGAGAAGTTGATATTAGGATTGTAGGCACCGGCACTATAGCTGCCCCCTACACGCAGGCGGTGCCACAGCTTGGTGGGTTGCTTTTCTTCTACCGTGGGTTCGTTAGCAGCCAACATAGCTCTCTTCATGGCCGGCATTGCCAGCAACGAAGGCTTCAGTGTATCGGGTAGGCGCAAGCCAAGGGCACTGCGGAGGCGAGCCTGCAGAGCCGCCAAGCCCGAAGCTTCTTCTGAACCCAAGCCTGTTGTGGAGGCCAATCCTGTTGAGTTGGAGGTCAAGGAAAACGTAGAGGCCATAGAAGCACCAAAAGCACCACCCGCCCCGCTTTGAGAGCCTGCCCTGTAGCCAGTGCCCCCACGAGAACCCCAGTACTCGGCGGAAGCAACAGTAGTAGCACCAGTACCGATTTCCATGCCGGCAGCCTGACCCATTGCGGCCCGCGCCGTTTGGTAGGCGTCTGCTAGCGTTTCCGACAGGCTACGGTCGGCGGCGCCTGCTCTTGTCCTATTGGGAGTAGTAGTGGCTTGGGCATAAGCCGACCCCGCGGAGCCACCTTCTAGCAGACCATCTGGCGCTACGGCCGTACCGGAAGCAGTTCGGCTAGCCTGGGACAACATACCGTTGGCAGCGCCACGTCCAGCAGTGCTTGGAGCAGGGTAGTTGGCCGCTATTTCTTCTGATTGGCTGGAGCCGAACTGGCGTAGTGCTGCCCAGCCACCAAACCCGAGAGCGAGCAACAAGCAAGCAGCCGCTACCCAGCGGTGTACCACTAGGCGCCGGCGGAACGTGTTGTTTTGCTCGGACACCATTTCTAGGTCGAGTTGTTCCCAAAGGTTGCTGCGCGGAGCTACCTCGGCCTCCGCAAAGGTTTGCTGGAACAGATATTCCAGGTCACCGGTGGGGCGCGGGTCTTGGGGAGTAGGAGTGTTAGGAGCGGAAGCTGCCATGCGTGCGTTGAGCGTCAATACGCTCTAATTTACTTTTCAAAATAGCCCGTGCGCGGGAGTACTGTGATTTGCTGGTGCCTTCAGAAATACCCAGCATGTCGCCGATTTCCTTATGCCCATACCCCTCGATAGCAAACAGGTTGAACACCATGCGGTAGCGCGGTGCCAGGTCCTGAATCATACCTAGCAGCTCTTCAAAATTGTAATTCGATAGGGTAAACTCTTCACCTGCCAAGTCTTCCGGATACTCACCTCCGTCGCTTACCGCCACTAGGGGGGCGTTGCGGCGGTGCTGGCGCAGGGCGGCATTCACCATGATGCGGCGAATCCAGAACTCCAACGGGCACTCCCGGCGGAAGTTCCCAAGGCTCTTGAATACGGTTAGGAATCCATCCTGCAGCACGTCTTCCGCCTCGAAAGTGGTTTGCGCATAGCGCATACACACGGCCATCATACGGCCAGCAAAACGTTCGTAGAGGTATTTCTGCATCAGGCGGCTGCCAGCTAAGCAGCCGTCAATCAGCTCCGAATCGGAGAGCTGCGAAGGCGGGGTAAGAGTACGCACAGGAGCGGATGACGACGAGGATAGGGAATCCGGGCGGGCAGCAGCGGCCCCTCCGCTACCGGGTAGTAGGCTGCGTAGCCCACCCCCAGCTCCCAAAGCAGCCGATAAAGTGCTCATTGGGCACGCCGACCCAGCTGGCCGGTGGTTAGTCGCTCACAAACGGCCCGCCCCTCTCTCGGAGACTCAGTACCGCTACCGTAAGGATGCTGCATACGCTGCAAAAAGTTGAATAACACGCTTATAATAAAAGCCATTTCCTGGAGGCAGGTAAGCGGCTTCACAGGTAAGAGGGCAGCAAGGCCAACAGAGGTTGCACAAGCCTAAAAAAAACATGAGCCACTGCTCATTTTTTATTATCAATCAATCTATTACTTCTAAAAATACAGAAAAGAATAAGTAACCTAGCGAGTTGAATGTACATACACACATCAGGCGCAACCTCCGCTGTCACGCCGCGTAGGTGTAGGCGCGGCTGGTCCCCAGCTATTAGTCTTCTTTCACTTTACCCCATCCCATGAAAACGCTCATCCTGTTTTACTCAACCTATGGTCATGTCTACAAACTGGCAGAGGCTGTGGCCGAAGGTGCACGCCAAGTAGCCGGCAACGAGGTAACCATTAAGCGAGTACCCGAGACGCTGTCGCAGGCCATTTTGGACCAAACCGGCGCTACTCAAGCACAGAAGGCTTTTGAGCACATTCCCGTAGCTACCCCAAATGAACTGGCCGAATACGACGCAATCATCTTTGGTACGCCTACGCGCTACGGCAACCTGTGCGGACAGATGCAGGCGTTTATGGACAGCACCGGCGGTTTATGGGCCAAAGGCGCACTGGTTGGTAAGGTTGGAGGCGCTTTCGTGAGCACCGCTACCCAGCACGGTGGCCAGGAAACTACCCTGCGCGCTTTTCACACGGAGCTGCTCCACCACGGTTTTGTGATAGTAGGCCTGCCCTATGCTTGGCAGGGCCAGATGGGCCATGAGGATGTAACGGGTGGCACGCCGTATGGCGCCAGCACCGTGGCTGGTGGCCAGGGTGAGCGGCAGCCGAGCGAGAACGAACTGGAAGGCGCCCGTTTCCAGGGCCGTCATACCGCTGAAATTGCTAGCAAACTCGCGAAGTAATCAGCTTCATAGGTCTCACTACACAGAGAAGGACGCTTCTCCTACCCCACGACTCCCAGGAGCGTTGGGTGGGAAGAGCGTCCTTCTCTTATTGTATCGGCCAGACCAACTCAGAGTTGGTTATAGGCACGAATGAGGTTGGTGAAGGCTTCCCGGTAAGTGTCGCCGATGGGCAGCAGGCGCCCCGCTACCTGCACCTTGCCGCGTTCTACGTGTTCAATACGGCTGAGGGCCACCAGAAATGACTTATGGATGCGAGCAAACCGCTCGGGAGGCAGCACCTCTTCCACCCGCCGAAACGACTGTAGCGTGAGCACCTTGCCCGACGTGGTATAAATCATAAGGTATTCCTTCATGCCTTCGATGTACAGAATATCATCGAAGGCGACGCGCTGCAAGCGGTGTTCGTTTTTCACGAACATGGCATCGGGGGCAGTGGGCGTGGCATCGGCTGGGGCAACTGCGGGCGGAGCCCCTACTGACCCAACGGCGGGTAGCTGGTGCCGCACCTTTTGCACGGCTTGCATAAACCGTTCGAAGGCAATGGGCTTGAGCAGGTAGTCGGCCGCGTTCAGCTCGTAGCTACGCACGGCGTACTGGTCGTAGGCAGTGGTGAAAATGATGCGAGGCCCCGGCTTAGGCAGCAGTTGTGCCAGTTGCACCCCCGTGAGACGGGGCATGTGAATATCCAGAAAAACGATATCAACGGGGTTATCCTGCAGAAACGCTAGCCCAGCCAGTGCATCATCAAACTGACCTTTCAGTTCTAGCCCCGGCACCTGGGCACAGTAGTCGGCCAAGAGGTCTAAGGCCAGAGGCTCATCATCAAGGATAGCGCAGGTCATGAGGGCAGCAAGGCTAAAGTGATACAGGGAGTTACGGAGGCAAGCAGCGGTTTAGCTCAACAAGGTAAGCGTAACGACGTGTTGGCCGGGAGTACTCTGCACGTCCAATACGTAGCGGTTGGGGTAGAGCAGTGCCAAGCGGCGGCGCAAATTGCTGAGGCCTACCCCACCCGGCTGCTCAGGCAGCTGACGCAACTCATCGGGGGGCGCCACGTGATTCAGCACCCGAAAAGTGAGGCGGCCGCTTGGCTGCAAGACAAGGGAAATGTGCACCGCCACCGGGCGGGCCGCTAAGTCGCCGTGCTTGAAGGCATTTTCTACCAGCGGCAGCAAGAGCAGCGGGGCAATGGGGTGGGCGCAGTCGGGGGAGGTACTTTCACTATCAAAGCGAATGGCATCGGGGGCGGACGCAGGCAGACGGAGGCGCTGCAAGTCCAGAAAGGATTGTAAATGGGCCAACTCCTGGCTGAGGGGCACGGTATCGGTGCTGCTTTCGTACAGCAGGTAGCGCATGATTTCGGAGAGGCGCAGCACCGCTTCGGGCGCCTTGTCCGACTTCCGGCTCGTAAGCGAATAGATATTATTGAGCGTGTTGAAGAGAAAGTGCGGGTTAATTTGGGTTTTGAGCATGGCTAGCTCCGTGAGCAACTGCTGATGCTCTAGCTCCCGGCGGTTGCGCAGGCCACCCAGGTAGTCGCCGGTCACGCGAAGGCCCGAACTGAAAAAAATGGTCATCAGGCCCATGATACCATAGGGAATTATCATTTCCAGGGCCTGACCTTTTGCTCGCACATCTTCCGCAGCACCGCCTACTACCCAGGATGCGCCAAAGCGCAAGGGTATATACACAAGAAGCAGCAGCACTACACCTCCGATATACGGCCCGAGCCGCCCCCGTCCCAGCGTGCGTGGTATCAGGAGCACCCAGTTAGTATAGAATACGCTAGCCGAAAGCAAGTCGGTGAGCAGGGCCCGCAGCAGTAGCATTTCCTGGGGCTGGCGGTTTTTGGGGTTGGCCTGGTTGTAGAATAGCATGAGGCCGTCTAGCAGAAACAGCACACCCCAGAACAGGATGTGCACCCACAGAGGCACCGATGCTACCTCATCGGTGCGCGGCCACCAGTCGAGCCGGGAAAAGGCGCGCAAACGGGCGCGCCGACTGCGAGTAGGCGACGGAGCCACATCTGCAGCGGCGCTAGTTGAGCTAGAAGGCAAGACAGTTTCCACGCTGGAAGATACCACGCACCGCCCCTATCTGTTGCTGGGTTTCAACCAACACCCCAGCCCAGCGCACCAACGGCAGTTGCATGGGCCTGAAACTAAGATGGCTACCCCACAGAGCCCCGCAAACCGTGTTCGGTACCCGAAAGAGGGCTTTGTAGCACCGCCCCGGCGGGTTGGTTGAATACTCACCAGTAGGTATAGGGGAGCCAGTAGGTTTGCGCCGTTCCCACTGTTCTTTCTGCGCTATGACAACAACACCGCTCCTGCTGGAAACCCAAGGCCTCCACTTCCGCTTCGGCAAACGCGCTATTCTACAAGACATTAACTTGCAGGTGGCGCCGGGTAGCATCTACGGATTTCTGGGCCCGAACGGAGCCGGTAAAAGCACGACCATGCGCCTGCTCCTGGGGTTGTTGCGGCCGGCGGCAGGCCGCATTCAGCTATTTGGGCACGACCTAGCCCAGCACCGGGTGGCCCTGTTGAGTCGGGTAGGTGCGCTCATCGAAAATCCCTCCCTCTACGACCACCTCACGGGCCGCGAGAATGTGGACGTCACGCGCCGGCTGCACGGCGTATCACCCGCGCGCACGGCAGAAGTTCTGGAAATTGTGGGCCTGACAAATTCCGCCAATCGGCCGGCCAAGGAGTACTCCTTGGGCATGCGCCAACGCCTCGGATTGGCCCTGGCCCTGCTCCCCGACCCGGACCTTCTTCTTCTCGACGAGCCGACCAACGGGCTTGACCCCAATGGCATTATGGAGATGCGCGGGCTGCTGCAACGGCTACGGCAGGAACACGGCAAAACCATTCTGCTATCAAGCCATCTTATCAGTGAGATTGAGAAAGTAGCTACCCACGTAGGTGTCATTCAGCAGGGCCGGCTGGTGTTTCAGGGCCGGCTACCGGAGCTGCAGCAACTACACGCCGGTAGGGCCCAGGTGATGCTGGAAACCGCCAGCGCCGATACGTGCCGGAACTTGCTACCACACCTGCTGGGTGGGGCCATGCTAACGGGAGCCAGCACGCTGCAGCTACCCTTCACTTCGCAGAACCAAGTAGCAACCCTGGCCGAGGCGCTGGTAGCGGCGGGCCAACCTATCTACAGCCTGCGGGCGGAGCAACCCAGCCTCGAAGACACCTTCCTTCACCTCACCGAAACCAGCGCCGCCCTATGAGCACTGCCCTCGCTCCTTCGTTTGCCTTGCCCGCTGCCCCAGGCCTCCTCACTCAACTCCACCGCTGCTTGACGGCCGACTACCAGAAGCTACGCCGCACCGTGGCCTTGTGGCTTGCAGTAGGTGGCGGTGCCCTACCCGTCCTGCTGAACTTCTGCATCTTCTACTCGAAAGGGCAGTACATCATAAAGCCGGGGCAAAACCCGTGGCCCCAGTACGTGAGCATGAGTTGGCAAACCTCCTCTATTCTTCTGCTGCCCCTTTTCATGGTGCTGCTAACCGGTTTGCTAACCAATGTGGAACACCGAGCCAGTGGCTGGAAACACGTGCATGCCCTACCTGTTGGGCGCTGGGCAGTGTATAGTAGCAAGCTGCTGATCCTGCTGCAACTTACGCTGCTGGCCGAAACGCTCTACGTAGTACTGCTCCTAGGTGCGGGCGGGCTGCTGGGCTGGCTGCGACCGGGCCTGGGCTTCCAGGCCAACCATCCTGATCTATTACCCGTGGCCACCATGCTGGGGCACACCTTCATAGCCACCCTGGGCATGCTAGGTGTGCAATACGTAGCGGCCTTGTGGTGGCGAGGTATGGTAGGCCCGCTAGGGTTAGGTATTGCGGGCATCGTCACGGGGCTCACACTGCTACGCTGGGAACACATTGACTTGATTCCATACGCCGCCACTACCCGCGTACTTGGTGCCTTAGGGGGCAAAGGTACCTTAACTGTGAACCCCCACATGATGCCCGCCGAGTGGTACAGCTTGGCCTGGTTTGCTGGCTCCCTGCTACTAGGGTACTGGCTATTGCGCATGCGTCGCGCCGATTAATCTCCCGTTTCTGGCCCTGAACTGCAACCTACCCCATTGTGGTGGTGCCTATGTCCTCGTCGAGCTTATAGCTGCTCAACAGCCCTTTGCTACGCTTCAAGATATGATTTGAACAGCCCACACATTTTTACTTGGCGAGTTTCCCGCCGCCTCCTTCTCTTTGCTACTCCTTCCCGCTATTCACCTAATGAAACACCCATATCTACCCTTATTGTTAACCGGCCTACTGGCGGCCCCAGCCCTGGCCCAAACTACGCCCCCCGCTGGTGCCCGTCCCAGCGGCACCACCAGTCAGGCGCCAGCCCGCGCGGTACTGCCCGCCACGCCCAAGGGCACGGGCCGCCTTACCGGACTTATCCTTGATGCTACCACTAAAAAGCCCGTGGAATATGCCACGGTGGCACTTCTACCGGCTACGGGCAACACGCCTATTGATGGGACAGTATGCGACGACCGGGGCCGGTTCACGCTACGCGATTTGGCAGCCGGCTCCTACCGGGTGCAGGTAAGTTTTCTGGGGTATACCAGCCGCACCGAAACGGTGACCGTCACGGATGGTGCTACCGATATTGGTTCGCTCACCCTTGCCTCCTCGGCGCAAAAGCTGGGCGAGGTAACGGTAACCGGGGAGCGGGACGTGGTAGAAACCAAGCCCGACCGCATTGTCTACAACGCCGATAAGGACCTCACGAACTCCGGGGGTACAGCAGCGGATGTACTGCGCAAAGTGCCGCTGGTGAATGTGGATCCCGACGGCAACGTGGAACTCCGGGGCACCAGTAATGTGCGCGTGCTCATCAACAACAAGCCCTCTGGTATTGTGGCCTCGTCGGTGGCCGATGCCATGAAGCAGATTCCGGCCGACCAAATTAAGAGCGTGGAGGTAATTACCACTCCTTCGGCCAAGTACGATGCGGAGGGCACGGGAGGCATCATCAATATTATCCTTAAGAAGAACAACCTGGAGGGCCTCAATGGCTCGGTGGGCTTAGCGGGCGGTACGCGTAGCTCCAACGGCAACACCACCGTAAACTACCGCAAAGGCAAGGTAGGCCTGAGCAGCTCAGTAAGTGGCTTTATTTTCTACAGCCCCAACCGCTCCGACTTACGCCGCTATCAGCCCGATGCCAACGGCAACGAGGCCCTAACGCTCACGCAGAACGGAAGCGGCAATACCATTGGTGGGGGTGGATTCGGGCGGATGAGCCTGGACTATGACCCGGCGAAGTACCACAACCTGACGTTGAGCTTGCAGGGTAACTTATTCCGCAACAGCGGCGACAACACGCTGTATAATTTCAATGCGCCGTTCAACCCCACTGGCAACCCACTAATTCGCAACTCGGAGTTTACTCGGTATTCGGACCGCATGTTCAATACCCAGAGCTACGACGTGAGCGGCAGCTACACCCGCACATTTGAGGAAAAGCGCCGCGAGTGGAGTGTGCTAGCCCAGCACACTCGCAACCGCAACAACCAGGATTATAGCCTCGACCAGTACAACAACGAAGGCCGCGGCATGGAGCGCAACACGGGCATAGACTACCGTGAGGAAAGCTTGAACCTGGCCAAAAACCTGGAAACCACCGTTCAGACCGACTACACACATCCTTTCTCGGAAACTGCTACCCTGGAAACCGGGGCCAAGGCGATTCTGCGCCGGGTAAGTAGCGACTACGACGTGTCGGAAGATCGACTAGGCAACGGGCCACTGATTCGTAGTGATGTGCGGTCCAACCTGTTTGACTACAACCAGGATGTGCTGGCGGCCTACGGTACCTACGGCTTTAACCTAAGCAAGAAGCTGAGCACCCGCTTAGGTACCCGCCTAGAGCACACCCGCATTGACGGCAGCTTTGCGCAAGAGCAGAGCGAAAACTCGGGCGTAAACCAGAAGTACACCAACGTGCTGCCCAACGTGAGCTTAAGCTTCCAGCCGGGCAACCCTAAGAAGCCGGGCCAATCGATTCGGTTGGCGTATTCCCGGCGTATTCAGCGCCCCCAGATCTTCTACCTCAACCCCTTCGTCAATGCCACCGATACGCTCAACATCAGCTACGGTGAACCACAGCTGCGTCCCGAGCTTACGGATAGCTATGAGCTGAACTTCACGACGTTCATCAAGAGCTCGGTCCTGAACATTTCTACCTACGCCCGCCGCACGGGCAATGCCATTGAAACGTACCGTTTCATCGACGAAAACGGCGTTAATAATCAAACTTTCCGCAACATCGGGCGCAATGCTACCTATGGCATCTCCCTGTTCGGCTCGGTAAAGCCCGTGCCGAAGTGGGATGTAAGCGGCAACGTGAACGTGTACTATGTTTCGCTGAAAAGCCCTTCTCTGGATCTGAGCAATGATGGGGTAATGTATAACCTGAACCTAAACTCGGGTTACAAATTTGAAAAGGGCCTGAGTGTACAGTTCTTTGGTGGGCTCAATTCCCCACGCATTCAGCTCCAGGGCAAGCAAGCCGCCTGGACGTTCTACTCCATAGGGCTGCGCAAAAATCTGCTCAAGGACAAGGCCGACCTCACTCTGAACGCCGACAACTTCCTCTCGGCGACCCGCAACCTGCGCACCACGCTCGACACCGACCAGTTCCGCCAGATTAACAACAACTACATTTACCTGCGCGGGGTACGCTTGGCTTTCAACTACCGCTTTGGCAAAGCCTCTACCCAGCCGCAGAAGCGCCGCCGGGGCATCCAGAACGATGACACCAAGCAAGGCGAAAGCAGCCAGGGCCAGCAGTAGGCTCCTGTGCTAAGATAAAAAGAAAGGTCCTGCTACGGCAAACGTAGCAGGACCTCTTTGTGTATGAAGGTGCTTGTGCTGCCTATTGACTACACAAACTTATGGTAGCGCAACAGCTCCATAAACGCGTCGCGGTAGGTTTCACCAATAGGCAAGGAGGTGCCGTGCACTTGCACGCGAGTGCGCTCTACGTACTCGAGGTGGCGCAGATTGATCAGGTAGGACTTGTGAATGCGGGCGAAGCGACCGGGAGGCAACAGTTCCTCCAGCTTGCGGAAGGATTGCAGGGTAAGAATTTTGCCGCCGCCTGTGTACAGCATCAAGTATTCCTTTTGGCCTTCTACGTAGTAAATATCGGCTACCAGTACCCGGCGCAGGCGGTTGTCGTGGCGCACAAAAAGGGCTTCCTCTCCCACTGCCCCACCCATTTCGGGAGCCTCGGGGGTAGCGGGCGTGGCCGCTGGCGTCGGCTGGCTCAGGGCGGCCCGGGCCCGGTGGGCCGCCTGTACAAACCGCTCGAAAGAGATAGGCTTGAGCAGGTAGTCTAAGGCGGGCAGCTCGTAGCTCTGCACGGCGTAGTTGGCGTGGGCCGTGGTGAAGATAATACGCGGCCCCGGCTGGGGTAGCAGCTGTGCCAGCTGCAGACCCGTCAGGCGGGGCATCTGAATATCCAGAAAAACGACATCTACGGGTGTGTCCTGTAGAAAAGCTACCGCAGCCAGTGCATCATGAAACTGACCTTTGAGCTCTAAAAACGGAACCTGCGCGCAATATTCCGCCAGCACATGAAGGGCCAGGTGTTCGTCATCGATGATAACGCAACTCAACGGACGGCGAACAGAGGACGTGGGCTCCATCGGAGGAAAAAGGAGTAAGAGAAACGAAACTAGAACTACGTAAAAATAATCTTCCAGCGCCCCTACGCGGGTTATACCAATAAGCTACCGAAGGCTTTCGGCTGTACGCCGCCTGCTCTCCTGCCGGGCCAAATGCAGGGTCATGCGAACGGAATACTCCTCGGCGTTGGCTACCACTACTAAGTCGTGTTGGCGGGGGTAGAGTAGCGCCAAACGCCGCCGCAGGTTGGCTAGGCCTACGCCGCCCGGCGCCTCGGGCGTAGCGTGGGGAGCCTGCCGGTTGCGGACGGAGAAGTGCAGCTGGCTATCCTCGGTGAGGTGCAGGGTCAGCCGAACTACGTGGGGGCGGGCAGTTAAGTCGCCGTGCTTGAAAGCGTTTTCTACCAGCGGCAGCAAGAGCATGGGCGGCAACTGGTAGGCGTACTCGGCACCGGGCGGCAGCAGAATAGAGAACTGAATAGCCTCGTCGGCTTCGTCTGGCGGCAGGCGTAAGTGTTGCAGGGTAAGAAAGCTCTGCAAGTGGCTGATTTCGCGCGCCAGGGGCACGGTATCGTCGGCGCTGTCGTAGAGCTGGTAACGCATCAACTCCGACAGGCGCAGCACTGCTTCCGGGGCCTGAGGCGAACAGTTGAGCGTGAGCGAATAGATATTGTTGAGCGTGTTGAACAGAAAATGCGGGTGCAGCTGGGTTTTCAACAACGCCAGTTCGGTACGCAAATGCTGCTTTTCCAGCTCGCGCCGGTCTTCCCGCTCGCGCAGGTAGTCGCCCGCTAGGCGCAGGAAAAAGCTTAGCAACACAATCTGCCCGCCCAGCAGCAAGTAGTAGGCTTGCAGCACCTGCACGTAGTAGGCCAGCGTTTGGGGCACTCCCTGAATCTTCACTTCCTCCAGGGCATAGCTCAGGCCAATGCGTAAGGCCGCGAAGGCGGCCAGCCCCAGGCCAAGCACCAGAAAATACGCTGGCAAACGCGTGCGTACAAACAAGCGCGGCATCAGCAGCCAGTTCAGGTAAAACAGCCCCGAGTCGAGCACGTCGGTCAGGAAAGCATTCAGCCAGAAGTTGTCTTCCAGCATGGGTAGAAAAGGCCCCACCCGCAGTAGGCGCAGCTGAATATCGAAGTACAGCAGCAACCCCAGCCACACCAAATGTGGCCATGGCAGGCGCTTCAGGAGGGCGGGCCAAGCAAAGGGGCGGCGGGCAGCAGAAGAGGAGAGCGACATACAAGAACGGCTGCCACCACGGGCCACCAACGGGCGAAAATAGCTAATTGGCTCGCTCCCGCTGCCGAGTAATCAACCAGTAGCTACTCGTGCATCAATCAAAGCCCGGCTGGTTTCTATGAATGCCTAAGCAGAACCTACTAGCGGCCTGTAACTGCCTGTTGCCAGCTTGCTGTGCTAGTGAAATGCCGGCGCAATGCAGCTGTAGCCGTGCTGGTTGAGACGAGGCGGTAATTGGTAGCACCAGAAAATAGCGTTTGTTGAATTATAGCATTGGGCTGATGAAATACCCGATACGTTTGCAGCGTTGTGCCACCAATTACCGCCGATTGGGCTCTTACCCGTGGCTACTACTATCCTTCCTACAGTCTATCCTTTCCCACCCGTATATGAAGCAAGCTTTTACGCTAGCACTATTAGCCCTGCTGGCCGCGCCAGCGGCCTGGGCCCAAACCACTACTGCTCCTGCTACCACCGCCAGCCTCAAAGGCACGGGCCGCCTTACGGGCCGCGTGGTAGATGCCACCACCAAAAAGCCCGTTGAATATGCCACTGTGGCGCTACTGCCGGCCACCGGCACTACGCCCCTTACTGGAACGGCATGCGACGCCGATGGCCGGTTCGAGCTTAAGGATTTGCCGGCCGGTTCCTACCGGTTGCAGCTCAGCTTTGTGGGGTACACTACCCGCTTTGAGCCCGTCACCGTTACTAGCAGTGCTACCGAGGTGGGGGCTCTTACCCTTGCTAGTGCCGCCCAAAATCTGGCTGGCGTGACAGTAACTGGTGAGCGGCCCGTGGTGGAAACCAAGCCCGACCGCCTGGTGTATAACGCCGACCAAGACGCGAGCAACACCGGCGGCACCGCGGCCGACATTCTGCGCAAAACACCCCTGGTCAACTTAGATGGTGAAGGCAACGTGCAGCTGCGCGGCACCAGCAACGTACGCATCCTCATCAACAACAAGCCCTCGGCTCTCCTATCTGGCAACCTTGCCGAAGCACTCAAGCAAATTCCAGCCGACCAGATTAAGGCGATTGAAGTAGTTACGGCCCCTTCGGCCAAGTACGATGGCGAAGGCTCCGGCGGGGTCATCAATATTGTGCTGAAGAAGAACAGCTTGCAGGGCATGAACGGGAGCGTAGGAGCCAGCGGCGGCAACCGCAACCAGGGGCTGAATGGGAGCCTAAACGCTAAGCGGGGCGTAGTAGGCGTGAACACAAAGCTCAGCGGATTCCGCAACCGCTACCCCTTTCGCAGCAGTACCACCCGAACCAGCTTTTTGCCCAACGGCGCAGTTGGCCAGCTCAATGAGCGCACTACCTCCCGCAACCAAGGCCAGGGTGGCTACGGACAGGTAGAGCTGACCTATGACCCTTCCCCGCTACATAGCTTCACTATCAGCGGCAACGGCAACCTGTACAACAACCGCACCCCACAGGAGCTATTCAACCAATATCAGGGCGAGCCCAAGCTTGACACCCTGTACTCGCGCGATATCAACCGGCAGGACCAAAGCCGGAATTTTGATTTGAACGCGGGGTATACCCGCACCTTTGGCGAGAAGCAGCCCCGCCGCGAGTGGAGCGTACTGGCCCAGCATACCAGCAACCGTAGCCGCGAGCAGTACCGCCTCGACCAGTTCCCGACTAGCGAGCTACGCGGCCCCATTGAATATCAGGAGGCTAGCCGCAACCTGGCCCGCAACCTCGAAACCACCTTCCAAACCGATTACACTCAGCCTTTCGGGGAGAAGAATACGCTGGAAGTTGGAGCCAAGCACATTCGTCGCCAAGTGAGTAGCGACTATACCCTGGACACGCTGCTAACCAGTGAGCAGACGGGGTTTGTGCGCAGTCCCCTCCGCTCCAACCGCTTCGACTACCACCAAAACGTGCTGGCGGCTTATGGCACCTATAATTTTTCCCTCGGTAAGAAGTACGCCTTTAGCTTGGGTACCCGCCTGGAGCGCACAGACATTCAGGGCGAGTTTCAAAACGAAGCTGGCCGCTTTTCCAACGACTACTTGAATGTACTGCCCAACCTCAGCGCCACCCGCACGCTCAAGAAAGATGGCCAAACGCTACGGCTCAGCTATTCCCGCCGCATTCAGCGCCCCCAAATTTACTTCTTGAACCCCTACGTAAACCAGGTAACCCCTAACTCGGTGAGCTTTGGAAACCCCAAGCTGCGCCCCGAGATGGCCCAACTGGCGGAACTGACGTACGGCACCTTCGCGGAAAAAACATCCTTCAACGCTTCTGCTTTTGTGCGGCGCACGGGCAATTCTATTGAACGATTCAGCGACTATAACGAGGAGCTAGCTCGCAACGAAACTACCTACGGCAACCTGTCTACTACCACCATTTACGGAGTAAACCTGTACGGCTCCTGGAAGCCACTTAAGGATTGGGACTTGAGCAGCAACCTCAGCGGCGACTATACCAACCTGCGCAGCGCCCTGCTGAACCGCCCCAACCGCCGCGCCAGCATATATATGAACATCAATTCCTCGCTCAAGCTGGGTAAGGCTTACACCTTACAAGGCTACGGCGGTTTCTGGACGGGCGGCGTGGAGCTGCAAACCCGCTACTCGGGCGGCCTGTACTACGGCCTGAGTGTGAAGAAGCTATTGCTTGCGGAGAAGGCCGACATTACCTTGGGTGCAAACAACTTCTTGGCCCCCGGCCGCGAGTTCCGCAGCACCACTACTACCCCCGATTTCATCAACCAAGGCATTTTCTACTCCTACCAGCGCTCCTTTCGCCTTTCCTTCAATTACCGCTTCGGCAAGCTAGAGGGTGGACAGCGTCAACGCCGCACCATCCGCAACGACGACTCCAAAGGTGGCGGCAGCGGCCAGCAAGGCGGCGGGCAGTAGCTTAGCAGCCCATAGGCTACTGCCAGAAGCCCAACAATGTCGCATTCTGCTTCTACTTGTGCTTTACTGGTCTAGGGGCTCTTCATTCCAGATCTGCCAGGCAGCTTCCGCTTGGAGGCATAGCATCTCAAATCCGTTTTTGGTTTGGGCCCCAACAGCTTGGCCGCGCTGCATAAACTCGGTTTCGCGGGGGTTGTAGATCAGGTCGTAGAGGTAGTGACTGGCCGTGAGGGAGCCGTAGGGAATAGCGGGGCACTCCTGCACATTGGGGTGAGTGCCTAGCGGAGTAGTATTGATGATGAGCAAGTGTTCTTGCACAAGGCGGGGCGTTAGCTCCTCGTAGGTAAGGCCACTACCCAGCGGGTTGCGCGACACTACCCAGTAGCCAATACCTAAGTCGCGCAGGGCTACTTCCACGGCTTTGGAAGCCCCGCCGCTACCTAGCACCAGCGCCCGGCCATCGAAACCAGCGGGCACAAACGTCTGCAAGGAATCCCGGAAGCCAATCATATCGGTGTTATGCCCAATCAGGCGGCCATCCGAGGCAAATTGAATGACGTTGACGGCGCCCACCCGCGCGGCCGAGGGCGCTATTTCGTCCAAGAAAGGCCACACCTGCTCTTTGTACGGGATAGTGACGTTGAGGCCGTACAACTCAGGATGTTGCTGGAGTAGTACAGGCAGATCTTGAACGGCAGCTAGCTCGAACAACTCATACTGGTGATCAGACAGCCCCAGGTTGTGAAACTTCTGGGAGAAATAGGTCTGAGAGAAAGAGTGACTCAGAGTGCGTCCGATAAGGCCAAATTCACGCATAGCAACGGGCATTTTTGGTCTACTATAATGCAACGAAAAAACCGCCCCGACCACAAGATCGGCCGGGACGGTTTAGGTAGTACTGCTGTACGCCACGTACGGTTGCCACGGCTACGCTACCGGAGCACGACGAGATTTCAAGAACTCAAATACGGCTGGCAGCACCGATACCACAATGATGCCTATCGTGAACAGTCCAAAGTTATGCTGAATCCAGGGTATGCTTCCCAGGAAGTAGCCCGCACCAGTAAGCAGAATTACCCATAGTACGGCCCCTACCAGATTGTACGACAGAAACTTCGTGTAGCTCATGGTGCCTACCCCGGCCACAAAGGGGGCAAACGTGCGAATAATGGGAATAAAGCGGGCTATGATAATTGTTTTAGCGCCATGTTTCTGATAGAAGGCCTGCGTTTTTTCGAGGTGCTCACGCTTTAGAAATCGTGAGTTTTCGCGAAACACCCGTGGCCCCAGATAGTCGCCAATGTGGTAATTGAGCGTGTCGCCGAGCACAGCGGCCAAGATCAGCAGCCCAATCATAGCCCATATATTGAGCGGAGAGCCAGGCAATGCGGCCAAGGTACCGGCGGCAAACAGCAGCGAGTCGCCGGGCAGGAAGGGTAGCACTACCACCCCAGTTTCCACGAAGATGATTAGGAACAGGATGGCATAGGTCCAGACTCCGTAATCCTGAACTAACTCGGTCAGGTGCTTATCCAGGTGCAGAACGAAGTCCAGCAGGTGCTTTATGATTTCCATAAGGAGTAGAGGTTGAGCCTGCAAAGAAAGCACTTGCCCAGCAAAACCCTACCTCAGCCACGGAATGTGGCTCCTTCATTTCCTGTAGCCTTATGCAGCACCAGCAACCGGTTGTATTGTTCTACTTCCACTTCTTTTACCGCAAAGCCCACTGTGGGTAGGTACGCCGCCACATCCTGGCCAGCTACTACCAAGGAATCTTTGGTGAGGGTATTGAATAGTACGTACCCACCCGGCTGCAAAAGGCGCCATATGTGCTGCCAAAAGGCCGGTGCCTGCAAGCCCGCGGGCAAGTCCAGATCAATGAACAGGTCGATTATGACCAGCCGAAATCCGGCTGTCGGCGCAGTTGGAACCCATGCAAATGCATCGGCACACACAATATCCAGTCCGGCCCCGGCCCGAATACCAAACTCCGCGTCGGCAACTTGAATTAGCACTGGGTCGAGTTCTACCGCCGTAATGGGGCCCGTAGCTTGGTGCTCTCGGCGCAGGGTTTCTACCACCGAGCCCCCACCCAACCCCAAAACCAGAATGGGGCCCG
Organism: Hymenobacter mucosus; assembly: GCF_900188255.1. GTDB lineage: Bacteria > Bacteroidota > Bacteroidia > Cytophagales > Hymenobacteraceae > Hymenobacter > Hymenobacter mucosus. The sequence continues at coordinate 718,562 of NZ_FZNS01000002.1, forward strand.
TGGCCGCGGGCTCGGTGAATAGCAGGCCGTAGCGCAGCACCCGCTGCAAAGACCCGTAGGAGTAGTTGGCGTGGGCTGTATCCAGCACCTTGCGCCCCTCGTGCAATACTACCTCTACCACCCCACTGTGCACAGACTGCACACGGCGCTTGATGGGCAACAAGTAGCTAGCCACGTGGCGGAGAGCAGTCAGCAGCTTATTCATGGGGTGCGAAGGTAGTGCTGGCAGCGTAGTAGCACGGGATATGCTGACCGACTAGCGCAACGGCCGCACTTGGTAGCCTTCTTGGCGCAGAAGAGCCAACACGCCTTTGGGCCCGCCAAGATGAGCCGCTCCCACCGCAAAGAATGTGGGTTGGGTAGCAGCCATCTTCGTGATGGAGCTAATCCAGCTTTGGTTGCGAGAGTTTACGAGTACGTCTTCGTATTCCTGAAAGCCAAACAGGCTCTTGGTGGTCATGTTACGCAGCTCTTCTACGTTTTGTGCTTTGTAGAGCGTCACCATTTGCTGCACTTCCTGGCGGGCTTCCGCTTCTTTGTTTACCATGTCAACTAGCATTTGGCCCTGGGCTTTGTAGGGAATCTTCTCGAAGAAGCCCATCTGCTGTTGCACGGTTTCCAGCCCCAGCACTTCTTTTTTCTGCTCCTGGGCCATTTGCACAAACGTAGCCTCGTAGCTGGCGGGCGCGCAGCCTAGCAAGGCAGGGTAGAGCATGGAGCTCAGAATAAACGGCTTGAGCGTGCCTACCCGGTCGATTGGTACGCCGGCCTTACTTTGCAGATACTTGCCCACGCTGGTATAGTCGGTGGGTGAAAGTAGCTGCTGCAAGTTCTGGCCGCCATCCATCATCATGCTTGCTTGCATTTCCTGCATCATAGTGGGGCTATCCATGTCCAGCTCCAAGACTACTTGCTTGGCCTTCCCAAAGGACTGCTTCACCGGCTCAGTCACCACCAGATCGGTTGGGCAAATCAGATGAACCGTGCCATATACGTAAGAAGGGGCCGCTAGTCCCTTGCCCGTTATTTCCCACAGGAGTGCATTAGTAGCAGCCGGGCTAGCGGCTGTAGCTGCCTTGACTGGCTTGACAGCAGCTTTCTGGGCTTGGGTAGCAAGCGAGGTGAGGAGTAGCGTGGCGGCAAGGGCCGTGTTTCGGAGGAAGCTCATCAGGCAAAAAGGGATGGAGGTACAAGGATAACACATAGGTCGTCGGCCCACCCAATTCATTACAGCTTGCCGCAGCTTTATTTCTCCTAAACATAAAACCGCCTGCCCTCCTGGATGAGAGGATAGCAGGCGGTTTTTGAAATTATAAGGGTGTAGGCTAGCTGCTAGCTACCACACGCCATACCTTGCCAGCGGCATCGTCGGCCACTAACAGAGAGCCATCGGGCATTTCGGTGATGCCTACCGGACGACCGTATACCTGTTTTTTGCCTTCATCGGCCACGAAGCCCGTTACGAAGTCTTCCATAGGCCCGGCTGGTTTGCCGTTCTGAAAGGGTACAAATACCACTTTGTAGCCCGTGAACGACGAGCGGTTCCAGGAGCCGTGCTGCCCAATAAAAGCGCCACCGCGGTATTTGGTAGGGAAAGCCTGCCCATCGTAAATAGCTAGCCCCAATGATGCAGTGTGCGGCCCAAGAGGAACTTCGGGCACTATTGACTTTTTCACGAGGTCCGGACGCTCACCCTTACGCCGGGGATCTTCGTGCTGACCGAAATAGGAATAGGGCCAGCCGTAGAAAGCGCCTTCCTGCACGCTAGTGAGGTAGTCGGGCACTAAGTCATCGCCCAGCTCGTCGCGCTCATTCACGGCCGTCCAGAGTTTGCCCGTGCTAGGAGCCCAATCCATGCCCACGGGGTTGCGCAAGCCCGCCGCGTATATCTTCTCACCCGAGCCATCAGGGTTGATTTCGAGAATATTGGCCCGGCGCTTCTCGTTTTCTATGCCGTGCTCCGCCACGTTGGAGCCCGAGCCTACCGACACGTATATTTTCTTTCCATCGGGCCCAGCCAGTAAGTTGCGCGTCCAGTGGTTATTGTAGCCACCAGCCGGTAGGTCCAGGATTTTTTCGCCCTTCGCCGTGATTTTGGTTTGGCCGCTTTGGTAAGGGTAGCGCCATACACCATCGGTATTGCCGACGTAGAAGTAGTTGCCCAGCACCAGCATACCGAGGGGCTGATTGAGGTTGCTCAGGAAAGTTTCCCGCACATCGGGCTTACCGTCCTTGTTGGTATCGCGCAGCAGCGTAATACGGTTGGCACTCGTTGGGCGCAACGATTTGGAAGGGTCCAGCTTCAGGGCCGCGGCTATTTTCTTCTTAGGATTCGTCGGTACAGTATTAGCCTCGGCTATCAGCACGTCGCCGGAGGGTGTTACGTAGGCCCAACGCGGACTCTCAAAGTCGCCCGCATACTCACTGATGGAGAAGCCAGCCGGTACGACAGGGGTTTTGCCAGTAGGCCAGCCTATCACTTCGCTCCGCTTCGTCACCGATTCGGAAGCATAGGGCTCAGGTAATTTCACTGCGGTGGTGGCCGTAGCTACCGTATCGGCTGGGGTAGTAGCGGCGGCCTCCGCTTTTTCTTCTTTGGAAGGACCACCACAGGCGGCTAGCAAGCCTAACCCCAGCAGTGGCAAGTGAAAAAATGATTTTCTCATTATAAAGTAGTGAGTTAGAAGCAGGAATACTGGGCAGCACTAGCTATACAACGGGTGCTGCCCGCCTTACTCCTACTTCATCTACTCAACTTTGTTACGCTCAACCGTATTGCGCTTGCCAAGGCTGGCAGGTAACGCACAACGCCCGGTGCTATCAGGGTGACACCGGGCGTTGTACTAAGCAGAGACTCCAATACTAGCCGCGGGGCATGGAGGTGCCAGGCTTGCCCGTGGGCTTCTCGGGGCGGAAAGCTTCATCTACATTGTCCATGTCAATGAAGTGAGTGAAGGTGTCGCCACGCAAGCCCAACCGAATGGTTTCGAGGCTTACAATCTCATTCGGGGCAATGTTGCCCAAGTTTACGTTGGCACCGAGCAGCTTGATAAACCATACCTGCTGGGCTTTCTGAGGTGCTTCCCACAGAATTTTCTCGAAGGGAATTTGGGTTAGAATCTCTTCTACCAGACCCGAGCGCACCTCGCCGGTGCTGCGAAACAAGCCCACGTTGCCGGCTTCACGGGCCTCACCAATTACTTTGATAGCACCGGCTTCCAGTTCGGTGCGCATCTGCGAAATCCACTTGTAGGGAGGAATAATTTTTTCGGCGTCCTTGGAGCCTACTTCGCTCAGCACCTTCACTTCCTTAGCCAGTTCCCGAATGTATTCTAGCTTCCGGTCGTGATTCAAGTCAATAGAGCCATCCGATACTTCGGCGTATTCCATGCCAAACTCGGAAAGCAGGCGGCGGTAGTCATCAAACTGGTTGCGGATGATAAAGGCCTCAAACAACGTTCCGCCGAAGTACACCGGAATGCCTGCTTCCTTATAAGCGGCCAGCTTACGCTTCAGGTTGGGGGTTACGTATGAGGTAGCCCAGCCCAGCTTCACGATGTCGGTGTACTCCGCCCCAACCTCAAGGAAGTCTTCCACTTCACGTACGCTGAGGCCTTTGTCCATTACCATGGTGTAGCCTTGCTCGCGAGGTTTGGAGGTGCGGTCGGGGAGTTGATTGAGATTGTAATTCATTCTTGGTGGTCTTAGGGTTCTTTTCGGAAAGTGGTGGACTAGAAGATGCGGCAACCTGAACCAAAGGGGTGCGCCCGGCGCCGCGCCCAAAAGTACGCCCGAATTCTATAACAGCTTGAAATGCGACCGGGGCCCGGGAGCGGCATCGCACTAAGTAGCTCTATTTTACGGTATAGAACTCCTCCTTGGCGTTACCCTCCCGAGCCCCGGAACTTTCATTAGTTACTTCCGATACTGGTCAATCAGGCGGGCCAGCGCCCGTTGCGACTCCAGCTCGGGGAAGTATTCAAACAACAGCCGGTGCTTATCAAAGTCCAGCGTTAAAGCACCTTCCAGCGTTTCGTAGGCCTCACGGTAGCGGCCGGCTGCCAGCAGGTAGGCGCATAGGCGGTAATGCAATTCGGCCTCCATGGGCTGAATTTCTACGGCATTACGCATCAAATCAATGGCCCCGTCGAAGTTGCCTTGCTCATAGAGAATAATACTCCAGTTAAGCCACGCATCTTTGTTGTCAGGAGCTACTTCAGTTGCCTTCTCGTAACACTCGATAGACGATACCACGTTGCCAATTTGGTATTCGGCAGCGGCCAGGGCCAACCAGTATTCAATGCTTTCGTCGTAGAGGCTCACGGCCTTCCGAAAGAAATGAATGGCCTCGAAGTAGCGTTCCTGCACGTTCATCACGATGCCAATGCCAAACCACGCCTCATCCAAGGTAGGGTCTAGGTCGATGGAGCGCTGGTAGAAGCGGCGGGCATTGTCCCACTCGGCTAGCTTTTCGTAACACTCGCCAATGTTGCACAAGGCTTCGGCAGTAGGCTCACCCTCTGGGTAACTCAGCTCAAACTCACTAATCGCACGACGATACTGCTCTAAGCTAACGTAGGTACTCGCCAAGAAGCCATGAGCTTCGTAGAACTTAGCATCAATGAGAATAGCGTAGTCGAAGGCGCTAATAGCATCGTCGAACTTGCCAGCCCGCAAGTACGCCTGTCCTAAGTTGTACCAAGCTACCGCAGAGTAAGGGTCGTCATCAGTGAAGCGGCGGAAGAAATCAAGGTTGTTTTCCAGCCGTTCGCTTACCTCCAGACAGTACAACAACTCCTGCACTGCCACGTCATTGTCGGGGTTGAGGCGCAGGCTTTGCTTGTAGTACTTAGCGGCACTCTTAAACTTCTGCCAGCTCTGGTACGCCAGGCCTAAGTTGAAGAAGATGTCGTCGCGGTCCTGCGCACGCTCGGCTGCTTGGTGAAAAAAAGCCACAGCTTCAGCAAAGTCGCCGCGCTGGGTAGCAATAATGCCCCGCGTTACCGCTACATCTGGATTATCTGGGTCGAGCTGCGCCACATCCTCAATCTGCTGAGCAGCCGCCACATATTCGCCCTTCATTGCCAATACTTGCGACCGATCAATGAGCAGCTCCGTGCTGAATGGATATTGGGCAATAGCCGCCTCACAAGCCTGTAAGGCCTTTTCGTACTGGGTGTTCGTAGTATAATGGTCGATGATGTTTTCAAAATCGGCCAAATCAAAAAACACGGGTTCATTTTGGGCTACCATCCGCTCAAAGCGGCGCACAGTATCCAGTACTTCCTCCCGGTCTTCAAAATTTTCGTTCATTCTCATGCTGCTACAATCAGCCAAAAGCCGCCAACATGGCAGCTTTCCGGGGTGGATCAAAGCTAAATTCTAGTGAATTCGCCTCTATCCTGAATATACAACAACCGCACCGCAGACCCACAGGTTCAGGCGCGCGTAGCGTAGATTTAAAACTTCGTAATTCTTGTATCGAAGGTACGCTGCTAGTGCTTTCCTCCGCGTCGATAACGTTTTTTACCGAGTTGCTGGGCTAGCAGCTGCGAGCATAACGAGCTCATCACAGCACCACCGAATCGTTTCAGATAAAGGCCGGAACTCCATGTGCAAGGTCTGCCGCACTTTATCGGCCTTGTATTCGGTAGGCTGGCGCCCAGCGCGGGCGGTATCCTTGGTGATGAGCGGCCGTGCGCCCGTTAGCAGGGACCGGACATGCTCAAGGCGCCAGATAGATTCGGCCAGCCAGTTAGGCACTTCCGTTGTGGGAGGCCGCTTACCGAAGCACGTTGCTGCTTCGGCAAAGAACTGGTGTAGCGGAAGACTACCAGCACTCAGTACATACCGCTCACCGCTTATTTCGGTGTCCAAGGTCAGCTGACGCAGGGCATGTACTACATCGCGCACGTCCACTAAGTTGATGCGGCCAGGAGTGTAAAAGCGGTGCTGATTGTAAGCATACCGAAAGAGCCGGGTGCTGCTCCGGTCCCAATCTGCCGGCCCGAGTATCACTGATGGGTTTACTATTACAGCTCTAAGGCCTTCCGACACCCCTCGCCATACTTCCAGTTCACCTAGGTACTTCGACGTTGCGTACGCATTGTGCGCCGCGCCCAAATCCCACTTTGCAGTTTCGTCGATTACTAGTGGCGCTTGTTCCTCTTCAGTGTCGGCCTTTCGGCTGTCCAGCGCTGCTACCGAAGAAACGTAGCCCAATCGTATTCCATGCCGTTCCAGGCAAGCATCTACGATGTTGGCGGTACCCTCTACGTTCGTTTGCTGCAGCGCTTCCTCATCCTGCGGTGCGTACGATACTAACCCCGCACAATGAAACACGTGGGTTACGCCTTCTAGCGCTGCTCGTAAGCCAATGGCATCTCGCACATCACCTTCTATCCACTCTACCTGGTCGGCTCCGGACACGGCCGGCACTTGCTCTCGATATAGCGCGCGGACGGGTAATCCACGAGCCACTAGTTCAGCAATAAGAAAGCTCCCCACCAACCCGCTTCCACCGGTCACAAAAATCATGGTATTGGGGGTTAGAGCGTAGAAGGTTGGTAGCGACACGCGCTTATTGAAGCACGCGCCTAATTCAATCTATACTGTGTTATCTACAAGGTAGCGTTGAGCAAAGGCAACGCCAATAACTTCTGTAAATAAGCACTAGTCAGCACTTTTGTTTGAATGGAGTCGGTGTGCTTGATATGGTGAGCATCCGTGCCTACTAGGTCTACTAACCCAGCGTCAATCAGCTTTTCGGCCACCTTCTTTGCTCCGCTTGAGTAGTAGCCAGTTAGGGAGTTTAAGTTTAGTTGCAGAAGGATACCATCCTGACGAATCTTCTCCAAATCCGCAAACCGGCCGTACAGATAAGTATAGCGCTCAGGGTGAGCTAGTACGGGCCGGTAGCCGGCCGCCTGCAGATTAAACATCGTTTCCGCGAAGTTCAGCGGCTCATTGATGTAGGAGGTTTCTACCAGGATATAGCGCTGCGCTCCTCCAAACGTGAGTAGAGGATCCTGCCGCTCCAAACGTTGACTAAACCACTCATCTAAGTAATACTCAGCGGCACATTCGAGGGCCACTTCGGTTACACCAGCTTGTATTGCGGCGCTCCGTAAGCTTTCCAGGGCACCGCAGATTCCTTCCGGGGTATTGCGGTAGAAGTCGCCCATTACGTGTGGGGTCATTATTAGCTTCCGATACCCCAATTTCTGCAAGGCCCGCAGTAGCTCTACCGATTGTTCAACTGTCTCAGCTCCATCATCCAGCCCGGGCAGCACATGGGAGTGCATATCAGTACCCAGTGCTTCCAAGGTGGCCGTTGGCGCAGCATCGTTACCTGACCCAAATAATTTCTGGAAGAAAGAAGCCATGGAGAAGAATAGCGTACTGCGCTAAGAAAAGCGTTTCCGCAGCTTATTCAACACTCCTCTTGTTGGCTTTGTCTCTTCATAATAGCCTTGTCCGTAGCCATAGCCGTAGCCATAGCCGTAGCCGTAGCCATACGCACCACCAGCCTTCGCGTCGTTGAGAATGGTGGTTAGCTTAGTAAAGCCGTTCGAGCGAACCAACTTACTTATGTTCTTAAGGAAAGACTTCTTAGAGTAATTAGCTCGTACAATGTAGATAGGCACGTCTGCCTTCCGCATGATGAGAATACCATCCGTCACGAGTCCTACGGGTGGTGTATCTATCATCACTACATCATAGGTCTGAAAAAGAGACGCCAGCATCTCATCGAAACGGGGGCTTAGAATGAGTTCTGACGGATTAGGCGGGGTAGGGCCAGCAGAAATAAAATCCAGTAGTGGAATAGCGGTATGCTGAATGCATTCTTGCCAAGTGTGCCGCTCAATTAGAATAGTACTAACGCCTTTTACGTTCTCAGCTCCGAATGCCAAGTTTACTTTGGGCTTGCGCATGTCTAGGTCCAGAATTACCACCTTCTGATCGGAAGCAGCAATAATCCCGGCCAAGTTCACTGTTACGAACGTCTTGCCTTCCCCACTGATAGTAGAGGTAACAGAAATTAGACGCTTCTTCTTTGAAGAGGCTATGAACTCCAAGTTGGTTCGAATAGAACGGATGGCTTCTGATATAGCTGCTTTGGGGTTACGGTCCACTACCAGCTTCGAGACTGCCATCTTCTCCTTATCATACGTCGGGATTACGCCCAGCACCGGCACCGATGTATTCCGCTCTAGTTCACCAACATTCGTTACAGTGTTGTGTAGTAAGTAACGGACAGCAATTAGACCAATCCCTAGTACTAAACCAGCCGCTAAGCCAATGGCATACACCATAAGTCGAACTGGTGAGATAGGTGCGCTGGGCAACGTAGCGGGCGATAATACTTGAAAATCGGCCGTAATGCCGGCCCGCGCTATGTTGTACTCCAGGGTCTTGTCCATCATCAGCAAGCTGTATTTCTCGTACAACTCACGAGGACGCTTAAGCCGCTCAATCTGAGTCTTAAGCTCAGGTAGCTCCTGCAAGCGGCCTTGTAGAGCACCTTGCTTGGCATCCATTTCAGCCAACTGACGCTGTAGTAGCTGTTGATTCTGAACCAGCAGCTGACGAATGCTACGCTTCGTAAAAGCTATCTGGTCTTGAATGACTTGGATAGCTGTAGTAGTAGGTTTATAGCCTACTGAGGCTCGATTTAAATCGAGCTGTAATCCATAGAGCTCCCCTATTCGTTCTGTTAACTCAGGAGCTTTTATCTCTGCTAGGGCAGGGATACTTTGTTCAGCAGATACATCTTCCCGTGCTACGAATTGATTACTCTCAATCTGATTACTTAGGTTACGCAGCAGATTAATTTGCTCCTGTAGTTCCTGCCGCTCTTCCTGCTGAGTAGTTATTGCTGATGTTACAGTACCCAACTCTGACTCCGCATCGAAGAGATTATTACGCTTCATGAAGTCCTGCAATTGCTCTTCCGCTTGGCGCAATAGTCTTCTATTTTCCTCAGACTGCTCAGCCAAGTAGCGCAGGGTTTTGGCAGATTGCTCCTGCTTGCGCTGAATTTTCTCTACTAAATAGGCCGTATCTACCTTATTAACAATATCATGCGCCTTAAGAGGATTATAATCAGTAAATCCAATGCTGATTGTATTTGCATCAGGATTTACAACCTGCACTTGCAGATTCTGGCTTAAGTAGCCATTGATTGTACCCTCGTCATGAATAATAAAGAATAAGTTACGCTCTAGGTCGCTGGGCTGGTAAAAAGCAGTACGGTATAAGCGCAAACGAAATCCAGTGGTTTCAACTGGAGCGTCGAAACCGGTTTCCTTAACCACTTCTTGACCGCCCTCCAAGTAAGTTAGCTGTACCCGGTTTGGGCTCAGAAACTTCAAATTGAAACGAGTATTAAATAGACTACCGTTTTTACTCTCGTATTCTACTTTAAAAGGGGAGGTCTTGTACAGCTCTGTCTCAAGTACAGTACCCTCCGCATAATAGGCAACTTCCAATTCTAGCGAATCGCGGAGACGGCGATAAATCAGGTCAGAGTTAATCAGTTCCATCTCCCCCGACAGTTGAGTGACAGTCTGCTTCTGCTCAACCATTTTACCTAGCCCTTCTAGCCCCAATACACCTGCTTCCGTTTTCTCGTCTATTTTGAGAACGGAAGAGGATTGATAAACTGGACGAGTATAGCGCAGAAATAACCAAGAGGTCAGTAGACCAAGCATTACCAGTAAAAGCACCCAAGGCAAGCTTTTACGGGCAACCATGATGAGGGTGGTTAGGTCCAATCCTCCACCATCATCTTCATCTGCTTCTCCGCCAGCATTGCGGACCAGATCTTCTAATTCAACTTCTTCGTTTACAGCCATGTAGGCAGGTGCTCAGGAGGAGTAAAAAGTATACAGATCTGCTATTAGTTGCCTATAACAGCATTCCGTACCAGCAAGAAAGTAGTGATGATGCCCGCTATGCTACCTACTATACCAAAATAAGGCTGGATATCAGTTAGAGTTTCGTACACAGGCCGACGAATGGGCTCGACGTAAATAATATCATTAGGCTCAACTTGCAAACTAGCGCGCCGCATTCCTTCGATAGTGGTCAAGTTGATTATTTGTACTTGCGGATTTTTCAAATTCCCCCTGATAAGGCGGATATTATCAGCCCTACCAGCCTGTGCCCCTCCTGCATTGCCACCTGTACCCACGTAACCGCCGGTAATGCCTCCTGCTTGCGCTAGCACCTCCAACAAATTCATATTGTCATTGTACATATAGATGACCTGGCCTGATCCACCAGCTACTGCCCCCAATACCACAATGCGATTGTTGTTGACCCTTGTTACGACGAATACGTCTTTATAATACTCACTGTATCGTTGAGCCAAGATGCTATCAGCCTGAAGTAAAGTGTAACCAGCCAGCTTAACCGGAGCTATCATGGGCAACGTGATGATACCATCATGCTGCACCAAGAATTCATTCAGGCCATATCCCTGCTGCTGTTGCTGCTGTTGCTGCCCACGGCCCGAGGTATTACGCTGAACAGTTTGCCTGTTACCTCCCTGACCGCCAGGAGTACCAAACATCAACTCTCCATTAGGGTCTAAAATCCGCTCCCCTTTATTGGTATTCACTCGCACTTCCAAGTAGTCGTTCGGCTGGATTATGTAGTTCCGTTCTGCACGATTTACCACATCTCGCAAACGAGCCGTATCAAGAGCACCAGCACCGTCTGTTCGTAGCAAAACGTTTTGCTGACGTAAGCGCGAAGTAGTACAAGAGAAGGTAAGCAGCAGAAACGGCGCACATAGCAGCCAAAGACGGAAAATGCGGCAGATAGGGGTAATTTGCATGCAGACCAGGATGACCAGGTATGTGAGGTAGAAAACTATAAACGCTCGTTTTTGCGAGGCAGTATTTTTTCTAAAAAACCCTCAAAGTAACCGAATTAGCGCGCCCTTTCAAAATCCGAGCCAAGCACCACCGAATGATGCACTCACTTCTCCTCACTTGAAATCGTACTTTCGTGGACCCAAAACCAGCCCCCACTGGTTTTTCTCATACTCCGTTCTCACCCTCATCTATCCCCACCCACTTATGGAACTGGTAACCACTGAAAACCAGACAATGATTGCCCAGATGGTGCGCGACTTTGCCGCGCACCATATTAAACCCCACATGCGCCAGTGGGATGAAACGCAGGAGTTCCCCATAGACGTTTTTCACAAGCTTGGTGAACTAGGCTTAATGGGTGTGCTTGTGCCGGAAGAATTCGGCGGGGCTGGCTTTGGTTACGTGGAATACGTAACTGCCATTGCAGAATTGTCCAAAATTGACGGCAGCATTGGCCTGAGTATGGCCGCCCATAATTCCTTGTGCACGGGCCACATTCTACAGCACGCTTCCCAGGAGCAAAAACGCAAGTACCTACCAAAACTAGCCTCGGGTGAATGGATCGGTGCCTGGGGCCTGACAGAGCCAAATACAGGATCTGATGCAGGCAATATGCGCACGGTGGCCGTGGAAGATGGTGACTTTTATGTCATCAACGGAGCCAAGAATTTCATCACTCACGGTAAGAGCGGCAACGTAGCAGTAGTTATTGCCCGCACTGGTGAAGTAGGTGACTCCCATGGTATGACTGCTTTCATTGTGGAGCGAGGTACTCCTGGTTTTGAAGGCGGCAGAAAGGAAGACAAGCTAGGCATGCGGGCTTCGGAAACAACTGAAATGATTTTCACTGATTGCCGCGTGCCAAAAGAAAATGTGATTGGCAAGGTGGGTGACGGCTTCGTACAGTCTCTTAAGGTGCTTGACGGCGGCCGTATCAGCATTGCTGCGCTTAGCTTGGGTATTGCACAGGGAGCGTATGAGGCGGCGTTACAGTATTCTAAAGAGCGCCACCAGTTCAATCAGCCAATCAGCAACTTTCAGGGTATTGGCTTTAAGCTAGCTGATATGGCTACGGAAATTGAAGCCGCTTCTCTGCTCACTTACCGCGCAGCCGATATGAAAGACCGGGGACTGAACGTCAACCGCGAGTCGGCAATGGCGAAGTTGTATGCTTCTGAGGTGTCGGTGCGAGTGGCAAACGAGGGGGTGCAAATTTTCGGTGGCTACGGGTATACCAAAGACTACCCCGCTGAAAAGTATTACCGCGACGCCAAGCTTTGCACTATTGGCGAAGGCACTTCTGAGATTCAGAAGCTCGTTATTGCCCGTACATTACTCAAATAGGCCTTTCGGAAAAGCCAGAGTAGGTGGCTGCGCTGTGTAAGGACAGAGGTATATGGCAGACCCCAAATGATTGAATCCTAGTTAATCTACAAATCATTTGCATCTGCCACTCATACTTTATTATCTTTGCGGCCCCTCCAACCCGGGATTTCAACCTCACTGAAGATATGATCATCGTACAAATCAAAGAAAACGAGTCGGTTGACCGTGCGCTGAAGCGCTTTAAGAAGAAATTCGAGCGCACGGGCGTTCTGAAAGAACTGCGTCGTCGTACGTTCTTCCAGAAGCCTTCCATCACCAACCGCAAGCAAAAGCAGAAGGCTATCTACAAGCTGGCTACCTACGGTACCGACGCTAACTAGTAGACCTACTCGTTTTAACAGGTTTGAAAAAGCCGGCTATCCTGCCCTAGTGGCATGGTAGCCGGCTTTTTCACGTCCGTACTTTGCATTTTTTTCTTGCGTTGAATTATCTACATTGGTTGTCCGGTCTTGCCTTGACAGGGCCTTAGCCTATGGAATTATTTTTTGACTACCTGCGGTTTGAACGGCGCTTTAGCCCGCACACAGTGCTTTCTTACCAAACAGATTTGCGGCAGTTCTCGGACTACCTCTTAAGCACGTATGAGCTAGCAGACCCAAGCCAGGCTGATCATACTCTGATCCGCTCTTGGGTGGTAACACTCATGCAACAGCAGATGGATCCGCGTACGGTTAACCGGAAGATTGCGTGCTTGCGCTCTTACTACAAGTTTTTGCTGCGCACAGGTGCCGTTCAGAAAAACCCCATGCTGCGCATCACTTCGCCGAAAGTAGCCAAGAAGCTACCTGACTTCGTGCCGGAGGATTCTTTGAACGGCCTACTTAATTCATTTGCCTTTGAGGACACGCTGGGCGGAGTACGCGACCAGTTAGTTTTGGAGCTTCTTTATGGCACGGGCATTCGCCTTTCGGAACTCATTGGTATCCGCCATGATGATGTGAGCATACCAGGCCGAACCGTACGTGTGACGGGCAAGGGAAACAAGCAACGCATCGTGCCTCTGAACCCTACTCTTGCAATAGTGATAGAACGCTATATAGAGCGAAAGCAACGGGAATTTGCGTCAGGCAGCAACGCGCACCCAGCCCTCCTCGTTACGGATAAGGGAGAGCCGCTCTATGAAAAGTTCGTATACCGCACTGTAAAGCACTATTTAAGTCAGATTACAACTGCATCCGGCCAGCAGCACCCTCACGTGCTGCGCCATTCTTTTGCCACGCACTTGCTGGGCAAAGGTGCTGACTTAAACGCTATTAAAGAGCTGCTGGGCCATGCTAACCTAGCAGCTACGCAGGTGTACACGCACTTGAGTATTGACAAGCTGAAATCCGTATTTGAAAAGGCCCACCCAAAGGCCTGATTTTTCGTTTTACCCTTAACCCCACATCCGATGAAAGTACAGATGCAATCGGTGCACTTCGACGCCGACCAAAAACTGCTCGACTTCATCCAGAAGCGTCTCGACAAACTCGAAACCTTCTATGACCGTGTAACTGAAGGAGAAGTAATTCTGCGCCTGAACAATAAGGACGGAATCGCAAACAAAACTGTAGAAATCAAACTCTTCGTACCAGGTAGCACTCTGTTTTCGCAGGAAGATGCTGGTACGTTTGAAGCTGCTACCGACGCTGCAACGGATAACCTGAAGCGTCAGATTACTAAATACAAGGAAAAGCTAGTAAGCCACTGAGCCCGAGCATAGGCTAGTAACCTCCGATAGATAATTAGAAAAGCCCCGCCTGATAAGACAGACGGGGCTTTTCTAATTATCTATCGGAGAATTCGCACTCGGGTATTATAACCCAAATTCTGCCTTAATGGCGTCTACGTAGTCGAGCTTTTCCCAGGTGAAGGTCTCGACAGTCTTAGTGCTACCATCTGCCTGCACTACTTCTTTGGTGCCGGGCTGGCGGCCCATGTGGCCGTACGCTGCGGACTCAGCGAAAATGGGGTTTTGCAGCCCCAACCGCTGCACGATAGCATACGGACGCAGATCGAACAGTTTCTGTACTTTCTGGGCTACTTCACCATCTGTGAGCTGGTGGCCGAAAGCGCCATTTGCCTTGGTAGTACCGTAGGTGGTTACAAATATTCCTACGGGCTCGGCTACACCAATGGCATAGGCTACTTGTACAAGAGCCTGATCGGCTACACCAGCAGCTACTAGGTTCTTGGCAATATGACGGGCGGCATAGGCTGCCGAACGGTCTACTTTGGAAGAGTCCTTACCGGAGAAAGCGCCGCCACCATGCGCTCCTTTGCCGCCGTAGGTATCCACAATGATTTTACGGCCAGTGAGCCCGGAGTCACCATGCGGACCACCAATGACAAATTTGCCCGTGGGGTTGATGTGGTACTTAATCTCGTCGGTGAAAAGCGCCTGCACGTCTTCGCTCAACTGCGCTTTTACGCGCGGCACCAAGATGTTCTTGATGTCCTGCTCAATCTGCTTCAGCATTACTTGCTCTTCGGCAGCAAACTCATCATGCTGGGTGCTCACTACAATTGTTTCGATGGCAACGGGCGTGTTATCATCATTGTAGCGAATGGTTACTTGGCTTTTCGCATCAGGACGCAGGTAGGTCATTTCCTGACCGGCTTTGCGAATGGCTGACAGTTCGCGCAGCAACCGGTGCGACAAGTCGAGAGCCAAAGGCATATAGTTCTCGGTTTCGCGGGTAGCGTAGCCGAACATCATACCTTGGTCGCCGGCACCTTGCTCCTCCGGCTTAGCTCGCTCTACCCCTTGATTGATATCTGCCGACTGCTCATGCAAGCGGTTCATCACCTCGCAGGTGTCTGCGTTGAAGAGATACTCTGGCTTGTTATAGCCAATGCGACGAATCACCTCCCGGATGATGGGCTCAGCCTCAACATGGGCCGATGACTTGATTTCGCCAGCGACCAAGGCGAAGTCTGTGGTAACCAGAGTCTCGCAGGCCACTTTGGCAGTTGGGTCCTGACGCAGGTATTCGTCGAGGATGGCGTCAGAAATCTGGTCGGCTACTTTATCAGGGTGGCCTTCCGAAACGGATTCGGAGGTGAACAGGTACGGCATCAGCTTGTAAAGGTATAAGTACGCGAGGGGCCGGCAGCCCCTGCCCTGCTAGGGCTATGCTGCCAGGCAAGGGCTGCAAAGCTACGAGTTTTATAAATGGATGAATTACTGCAGTTCCAAACAGTCTAAAAACCCTGGTTCAACTAGGTTCTCCGTTAGCTTCCGCACAGCGTGTAGGTAGGTTGCCTAGTTCAGGAAAACGGGCCGTAGGAACATACCTGCCAAATATGCCAACCTAAGGCGCCCGCAACCGCCAGCCACCGTACCCTCGGATAGGCAGGAAGCCGGTAGAGAGCCGCCGCTACAAAACAAAGCAGCAGGGGCACTAGCGTAAAGGTGAGCCGCTCCCGATAATAGCCGAGCACGGCAAAAAAAGCTACAAACCCCACCAACAGAGCCAGGATGGTAGGCAATGGCTCGTTGCGCAACTCTCCTCGGCGCGCTAGCTGCCAAGCTAGTACCAGCGCAACTCCCACAAATAGGCCAATGGCCGGCCACGTGCTCACGAAGTGCTCAAGGCGTGTTCCTACCTCGCGCCAGAAGGCCCACCACGGTAGCCGAGCGGCTTCTAGCAGCCAAACTAGTTGGTTGTAAGCTTCGGCCTCGTGATTGTAGTAGCGGACACCCCGCAACCCCAGAATAGCAATCCAGAGTCCAGTAGGTAAGGCAAAAAGTAACGTGAGCCCTACTGTAAAGAATGCTTTCCTATAAAGCGGCTGCTTTTTGCCTTGCTGCCAAGCCAGATATAGCAAGCAAGGCAGCACCAGCACAAAGCTACCGTACACCAGGGCTAGCCCGCCCCCAAGCAGGGCGAAGCAGCAAAGCTGGAGCCATGTAGTACGGCCCCGCAAAGCCAACAGGATGTACAAACAAAGTAGTGGCACTAAAAACGTGAACATCTGCTGGTGCACCGTCCAGAAGAAGGCCTTGGTAACTTGGTTGGACGCCAGAAACACCAATAATGCACCAAGCACTAACTGGCTGCCCTGCCCCTGCGTCAGACGCCGATAGAGGTTACTGAACAAGAGCATACTAGCTAGTAGCACCACGTAGTTCAGCAGTACATACCCAATGTAGAAACCTAGCAATGGTTGATACTTAGCCGGTAAGTGGGCTACTGTTTGCGGAGGTAGTAGCCCACTGGCCGTGAGACCCTGAACTAGCCAAGTGCAAGGGTAGCCCACAGCAGTACCCAGCAGGATAAACAACGGGCGCGACTGCCGAACTTCTCTGGGCTCTAGCAAGTGAATAGGCTGCCGGGCATCCTCCATGTACACAAAACCGTCGCAGTTGGCCGTGAAGCCGGCAAAGGAGGAAAGGTGCAGATAAGTCCCGCAGTACTCAGTCTCGGTTTGCGGAGACGGTGAGAATAGAAAGGAAGTTGTAGCTAGCAGAATGAGCAGCGTACAGCCTACGGCCTGCCGCAGCACCCTCCGAAGTGGCATTGTCATGATCTACTGCCCACCTGCACTTGTTGGCGTTGTAGTCTGGGGGTTTAGGTTGGTTTCGAATAGCTTGAGAATGCGCTTGTATTCGTCCGTCCAAGAAGAGGGCTCCTCGAAGCCATGGTTTTCCACGGGATATACGGCTAACTCCCAGTTTTCCTTTTTCAACTCAATAAGACGTTGCGAAAGGCGCACGATGTCTTGGAAGTGCACATTGGTATCGACCATGCCGTGGCACATGAGCAGGTGGCCTTTTAAACCATTGGCGTAGTAGATGGGCGACGAACGGGCGTAAGCTATGCTGTCGTTGTAGGGTTCGTTGAGAATATTGTCGGTATAGCCGTGGTTGTAGTGCGCCCAGTCCGTGACAGAGCGCAGGGCGGCACCGGCCTTGAATACATCTGGCTGCGTGAACATGGCCATCAGCGTGATGAAGCCCCCGTAGCTACCGCCGTAAATACCGATGCGCTGGGGGCTGACACCGTATTTATCCGTCAATAGCTTGGCTCCATCTACTTGGTCGGTGAGGTCTTTGCCCCCCATGTAGCGGTAGATGCCCGTGCGCACGTCGCGGCCGTAGCCTGCCGAGCCACGGTAGTCAATATCGAGCACGGTATAGCCTTTGTCTACCAGTAGATTGTGGAACATGTACTCGCGGAAATAAGAGCTCCACCACTTGTGCGCATTCTGGAGGTAGCCCGCACCGTGCACAAACACAACAGCCGGACCTTGCGCCTGCGGAGTAGCCGGGCGGTATAGGCGCGCGTACACATCCGCACCGTCGCGGGCCTTAATAGTAATGACCTCCGGGGCACGCCACGCGTAGCTTTCAAACTCAGGGGTAGTGCTGTGCGTCAGGCGACGCATTTTGGCGCCGGGCTTGTTATCCATCACGTACAGTTCCCAGGGCGTGTTAGACGTGCTATAGCGTACGGCCAGCGTTTTCTCGTCGGGCGAGAGGGTCACTTCACTGGCACCGGGCAGGGTTGTAATCTGCGTCATGGTGCCGCCGGCTACTGGCATCCGGTAGAAGTGCTGCTCACCGGGGTGCGTTTTATTGGCCGTGAGGTACCACGTCTTTTTGTCTCGGCTGAGCTGCACCTTCTGCACCTCATACTTGCCGCTGGTCAGGGCCTTCTTTTGGTTGTTGACTACGTCCACCGTGTACAAGTGAGAGTAGCCCGTTTCTTCGCTCTGAAACCAGATCCGGCGGTTATCGGGCAGCCAGCCTACGCTGCCTTCATCGTAGCCAATACCAGGGCCGTTAATCCAGGCATCGTCGTGCTGGCGGTCGAGGAGGGTTATTTTTTGGGTAGCGGGGTCCAAGCCCACAATCCACCGGTCCTTGTTATCTGCGGAGCGAATGACGAGGAAAGCCCGTTGACCATCTTCCGACCAGAATGGCCCAAAGGGCACCACGCGCCGTAGCTCACTGGCCGGCTTTTCCTTTTTGGCGGCAGTAGCGGCTTTTGCAGAATCGGCCGGGGCGGGGGCCTTGGCTTTTAGCTGGTACTCCTTGCGGTAGGCGGGTTGTTCGTCCAAGCCTTTCAGTTCCCGGTAGCCTAGCACAAAAGTGGTGTCGCGCCCAATGTCGTACAGACCTAGCTGGTAAGCTGTTTGGGCGGCGCCTACCTTGGTGCGCGTGCTGATGTCTTCGGTGAAGCCCGAGGCCGTAACAAAGTTGGGCACCAAGGCTACTTTCTCGGCGGTGGGCTCTTGCACCAGGGTGTACGTCACGTAGCGCCCATCAGGCGCTAGACGCAGGTTGCGCACGGTTTGCTGGCCCAACCAAATGGCTTTAGGCCGCAAACGAGCCAGGGCTTTTTGCTGGCGCTGCCGGGCCTTGGCATCTTGGTCTTTCAGCTTAATGATGTCAAACAAAGCCAGCTGCTGGGCCCGCAGAAACTTATCTGCTTTGTCGGCAGCGGCATCGGCCGGCTTGTAGCCCTTCCGAAAATCCGTGCGTTGTACTGTCTCACCAGTAGTTGGGTTCCAGGTGAACAGGTTGCCCCCACGCGAGTAGCTAATGAGCTGATCCTGCAATACGAAAAGGGGCTCTGCCTCCCGCTCGGCCGTATTGGTCACGCGCCGGACGCGTTGGGTCTTCAGGTCGAGCACGTAAATGTCACCGTCCTTTTCGTACACCTTCCGCGTGTAGCGCTGGTCATACTCGCCAGTGGCAGCGGGTAGCTCACGCTGGTCGCGCCCGCTCACCTTCCGGGCAGTACCACCGCCGGGGCTGAGGCTGTAGAGAGAATCCCGCCGGGCTTTCTCGGGGTTCCAACTGAAGTAAATACGCTTTCCATCTTCGCCCCAATAGATGTTGGACGGAGATGTGCCCAGCCACTGCGCCGGGTCGCGCATGATTTTATCGACGGTAAGCGGGGCCAACTGTTGGGCCTGGGCTACTTCACTCAGCAGCACTGAACCAGCGGCCAGCAGCAAGAGAACAGGTTTCTGCATAGAAGCACGAATAGTGGTATGAGCCGCAACTTACGCCACAGCAACCAATGGACAGTGCCCTAACTACTGCGTTGCACAGCGGGCACCTGGCGTATGCAAGATGTAGGCAATGCTACCTCTCTACGGAGTACGCCTGCGCTGCCCCTTCTTCTTAGTTAGCCAATGCCTCTACCCCTGCCTTTCAGGCCTAACCAGTTGACGAAGTATTGACAAGCTACCCTTTATAGCCCTCCTTTTTCCCAGGCCAGTAGCTCCGCTTGGAGGTTGCGGCGGGCTTGGGTGTCAAGCTTATCATGAAAGATGGGAGTATGATATAAAGTAGCAGCGGCCAGCAGCTTCTCCAGCACCTTGCGGCGGCCGCGACGGTACATGAAATCGGGCACAAGTCGGTATTCCTGGCGCACTTGGCGGGCATATTGCCAGTAGTCGGCCTCCGGAGCGCCTAAAATTTGCAGATCGGCATCTAAGAAGAACAGCAAATCTGAGTCGGTAGCGGGCTGGGGCTGGGTGTGGTCTTTGGTGCGCTCAATAAAGAAGGCCACGCGCTGGCGCCGCTCCTCCGAAAGCGTGGTGTGAGCCAAGAACTCTAACGCCCACGCCGCGCTGCGGGCTTCGTTGTCATCGCGCAGAGTACTGTACACGGCATCATGAAACCAAATGGCCAAGCGCACGACCTCTGCGTCCTTCAGCAGGGCCTTATGCCGGTCGGCGCTGTCTAGCAGGGCGCGCACGTGCTTTAGGGAATGATAGTGCCGGTCGGAGCCATCGTAGGCGGCCGCTAGCTGTTGGTAGGTGGTAGTGCGCCGGGTATCGTCGGGTAGTAAGGAAGTAGTGAGGCGGTGCCAGCGGGTAACCAACGTGGTATTCATACAAACAACGAGACTAGCGAATAAGGAAGCCGCTTGGCATCTAGGTATAGGCTACAAAAGTAAGGTTACCCACTCCTATTTGGTTCTTATCTCGAGCGAACTACCTTCATAAAGAGTCCTAATTCTTAGTAGGAACACCGTAAGGGTTAGCCCGCCTAACCTCTAGGTAGCGCTCTGGAGTAGCCAAGTCCTGAAACCCGAACTGCCGGTACAAGCTGTGAGCGTCTAACGTGGCTAGCAAATGACGACGCAATCCTTGCAGCTCAGGGTGGCTCCATACAGCGCCCATCAACTGCTTACTCAGGCCTTGGCCTTGAAATTCGGGTAGTACAAATACGTCGCACAGCCAGGCAAACGTAGCCCGGTCCGTAACAACGCGGGCAAAGGCAGCCTGGCGCCCGTCGGCGGTATACGCACCGAAATTGAGGGAATTAGCAATAGCCCGTTCTACGGTGGCGAGTGGAATGTTCTGAGCCCAGTACGAATCGTAGGAGAGGTAGCGGTGAATAGTAGCTACATCCAGGCGGGCTGGGTCGGTACTGATGGTAAACATGACAGAAAGCAAAGGGTCGACAACCCAAGCAAGATACGGCTACTTCCTACATGCGCCGCTCATCCGTACGCCCGAATAATTCGTTTACCTTTTGTCTTTTATCTCAACCTCTTATCCGTATGAAACACCTGTTTACAGCAGTACTGGGGGCCATCTTACTGACAGGCGCTTGGGCAGCCTCTGCGCAAACGCTGCCAGTGCTGGGCACTTTTGCAGCCGGCTCTACCACCGTTACGGTTTCAGCCCTGACAACTAACCTGCAAGTGCCTTGGGAGCTTGTATGGGGCCCCGACAACTTTATTTGGATGACGGAGCGGGGAGGCCGCATTAGCCGCGTCAACCCCACAACGGGCGCCGTTACGCCCCTTACTACGCTGGCAGATGTGGTGACTAGCTCCGAAGGGGGCTTGCTTGGCATGGCTTTGCACCCCGACTTTACTACCTCGCCCTACGTGTATGTGGTGTACAATTACAACGATAATGGCTATAAAGAAAAGCTTGTGCGCCTCACATACGCCAATGGCACGCTCAGCCAACCGCTTGTGCTGCTGGGCAATATTCCCGCAACCAGCACGCATAGCGGATCTCGCCTACTCATTCTCCCCGACCGCACCCTGCTCATGACCACGGGCGATGCCCAACAGCAGCCGGAAGCGCAAAACCGCGCTTCGCTCAACGGAAAGATTTTGCGTCTGAACCTGGATGGCACCATTCCGGCCGACAACCCCGTGGCCGGTAGCCCAGTGTATACGCTGGGGCACCGCAACCCGCAAGGGCTAGTGCGCAGCCCCAGTGGCCGCCTGTACAGCTCGGAACACGGCCCCAACAACGACGACGAGCTGAACCTGATTGAAGCCAACCGCAACTACGGCTGGCCTACGGTAGAAGGCCTCTGCAACCTGTCGGCCGAGCAAGCGTTTTGCAGCGCCAACAACGTGCGCGAGCCCCTGTCCGTTTGGACGCCCACCTTGGGTGTATCCGGCCTGGCCTACTATACTTCATCAGCTATTCCTGCCTGGCAGGGTAGTCTGCTGATGCTTTCACTTAAGGCTTCCCGGCTAACGCAACTCACGCTCACTGCCGCCGGGGATGCCGTTGCGGGCCCCGAGCAAACCTTCCTTACCACCTTTGGACGACTACGGGCCATCTGCGTCTCGCCGCAGGGGCGCGTGTACGTGGGCACCAGCAATCAAGATGGCCGCGCTACCCCTGGCCCTACCGACGACCGAATTCTAGTGCTGGAAAACTTGGCCTTTGTACCTACTGCAACGGTAGCGCAAAAAACTATGCCGTTGCGCCTGTGGCCCAATCCAGCTCAGCACAGCGTAACGCTCCAACTACCCAAGGCACTCAGCAGAGTTGCCACGGCCGAACTCCGCGATGCGCTAGGCCGGTTAGTGTACACCACCCAGATGGCAGTAGGTACTACCACCACTACCCTACCCCTCACCAACCTGCCAGCCGGCATCTACTCCACCCAAGTAGCCACCACCGACGGCCATTTTGTGCAGCGCGTAGTACTAGAACACTAATACCTACCGGCAACGCGAGTTCACATAGAAAAGGGCCGCCCCAATGGAGCGGCCCTTTTCTATGTGAACTCGCTCGCATTGGCTGCTAGCTGCTACCTACCTCCTCACTCACTAAGAGGTGACGCTCGTTCTTGACGGTGTTAGCCAGCGTCCAGGGGATTTCCTGGGCGAAGGGATGCTGCCGGACCGGGCACTCGGGCATGTGGCAGTGCGAGCACGCGGCATAGGTACAGGGGTCGGCGTGCACAAACATTTCTACCTCTACTACTTCAAAATGCTCCCGCACAAACTCCTCAATGCGATGCACTTGGTTGTGGGTTTCTTCTAGGGTGAAGTAGTAGGGCATGGTCACGTGGCAATCCACGTGCAAATCGGCACCGTAGCGCAGCACCCGCAGGTTGTGCACGTCAATCCACGCGGGCTGCCGGTGCGCTTGCAGCTCACCAATGACCTGCTGCACCGTCGATACGTCCGACTCATCCATCAGGCCCGACACGGAGCGGCGAAGCATGCGGTACCCATTCACCACAATAAATACCCCCAGAAACAATGCAGCCCCGGCGTCATACACGGGGTTATTGGTAAACACTACCAGTAGCAGCGCCAGACACGAAACTAAGGTACTAACCGAGTCTAGATAGAGATGCTGCCCGTCGCCCACCAGTGCTACTGAGTTGTGCCGGCGACCAGCCCGCACCAGCACAAAGCCTACCACCAAGTTGACTACGGCCGTAAAGGCAAGCAAGCCCATACCCCAGTCGGGGCGCTCTACCGTGTGCGGGTGCATGAGGGCAGTAACTGCCGAACGGAAAATAAATACACCGGCCGACAAAATTAAAGCGCCTTCGAAGCCAATAGACAGATACTCAATCTTGCCGTGGCCGTATGGATGATTTTCGTCCTTAGGAAGGCTAGCCAGGTAAATGCTGTAGAGGGCGAACCCGCTGGTCACAACGTTAATAATGGACTCTAGAGCATCCGTAAGCACGGCCTGGGAGCGTGTGAGCAGGTAGGCGTAAAACTTAATGCCAACCAGTATCACGCTAACCACTAGGGAAAGCAGGCCGTAGCGAGTTTTGAGGGGAGGTGAAAACATAGGGCCTAAACCGTGATGCGGGGGGCAAAATTCCAGTAAAAAACTGGCTTTCAACTATGGGGCCGAAACCTTTTACAACAAACGCAGTAGTTAAACTGCGTTAAAAATAAATTTAGACTAGCCTAAAATCTGCGTACCTTGTGCATACTACTCCTACTGAATCAATGCCTTCTGCTCTGAAATCACCTCCTTCTACTCCCGTATCGGAGGCCAACGCGCCTCCTCCTGCGGGCTGGCGTCGTGCTCGTACGGCGCCTTCGTTACAAGAAGTATTTGCATCCGTACGCGTGCCAGCACAGTCGGCTTCCTTTTGGCGCAAGCTGATGGCCTTCTGGGGCCCAGGGCTGATGGTGGCCGTGGGCTACATGGACCCTGGCAACTGGGCCACAGACCTTGAAGGCGGCTCGCGCTTTGGGTATACGCTACTTTCTGTCATTCTGATTTCCAACTTGTTCGCCATGCTACTCCAGCACCTGGCAGCCAAGCTGGGCATCGTGACGGGGCGCGACCTGGCCCAAGCTTGCCGCGACCATTACTCCAAGCCCGTTGGACGGGTGCTATGGTTGCTGTGCGAGGTAGCCATTGCAGCCTGCGACCTAGCTGAAGTCATCGGTTCAGCCATTGCCCTAAATCTACTGTTTGGGCTACCGCTTACCTGGGGCGTAACCCTTACTATCCTAGATGTACTGGTGGTGCTATTATTCCAAAGCAAGGGCTTCCGGGTGCTGGAAAGTATTGTGGCGGGCCTTATTGTGGTCATCTTCGGGTGCTTTCTATACGAAATCATTGTGTCGAAGCCCGACTGGTTTGGTATTCTAGGTGGGCTAGTACCGCAGCCTGAAATCGTTACCACGCCCCGCATGCTGTACATTGCCATTGGCATTTTGGGGGCCACAGTGATGCCGCACAACCTGTACCTGCACTCCAGCATTGTGCAAACGCGCGCCATCGAGCAGACTGAGTCGGGTAAGCGTATGGCTATCAAGTTTGCTACCATCGACAGCACGGTAGCGCTGTTTCTGGCCTTCTTTGTGAATGCGGCTATTCTGGTAACATCAGCGGCGGCGTTTCACCAGAACGGGCACCACGATATAGCCGACATCAGCGACGCGCATAAGCTGTTGGCCCCCGTGCTGGGCGCCGGAGCTGCCTCTGCCGTGTTTGCCATTGCCCTGCTGGCTTCCGGTCAGAACTCTACCCTCACGGGCACTCTTGCCGGCCAGATCGTAATGGAAGGCTTCTTAGATCTTCACCTCAAGCCCTGGCTACGCCGACTCATTACCCGAGGTATTGCCGTAGTTCCAGCCTTTATAGTGGCGCTGAAATACGGAGAGCAGGGTACGGGCGAGTTGCTAGTGCTCAGCCAAGTAATCCTGTCTTTGCAGCTTAGCTTTGCCGTGGTGCCTTTGGTAGTATTCACTGGTAGTAAGGCAAAAATGGGAGTGTTCGTGAACAAGCCATGGCTGCAAGCGGCGGCCTGGGTAGTGTCCGGCATCATCATCGTACTGAACCTGTATCTGCTGTACCAAACGTTTTTTGGCTAAGTAAAAAGCGCCGTACCCAGCTGGGCGGCGCTTTTTTGTGGCTATGCTTTTAGATGAGGCTAAATATTTTTTTCTCCTCGTTTAAATCCTCTCTGCTTCTGTCCTCCGTCTTCCACCCCAAATCCAATTATCCATGAGGCTCACGTACTGTATTGCAGTGATATGTATGCTGGTTCTGAGAAGTCTAGTTGTCTCGGCACAAGTAGCGGCAACGGGT
This sequence comes from Hymenobacter mucosus, assembly GCF_900188255.1. GTDB lineage: Bacteria > Bacteroidota > Bacteroidia > Cytophagales > Hymenobacteraceae > Hymenobacter > Hymenobacter mucosus. Next base: position 743,608 of record NZ_FZNS01000002.1, read on the forward strand.
AGTATTCGGGGGCAAGTGCTGGCCGATGGCAAGCCGTTAGAGTTAGCGACGGTGGCTCTACCGGGCACCGCCCTCGGAACGGCCACGACGGCACAAGGCTATTTCGAGTTGCGGGAAGTGCCCGCCGGTACACACGAGCTAGTGTTTTCCAGCATGGGGTACCAAGCTCAGCGGCAACGCGTGGCCGTACGAGCCGGGCAGGCCACGGAAATCAACGCCCGCCTAGTGGCTACCCCTGCCGCTCTGAGCGAAGTAGTGGTTACGGGCGTGTCGCGGGCGACAGAAATCCGGCGCAGCCCCGTGCCCATTGCCGTCCTCACGCGCCGCGAAGTGAACCTCAACAGCACTGGCAACGTGATTGACGCGGCGGTGAAAGGTGTACCGGGCCTTAGTGCCGTTACCACGGGCCCCAATATTTCCAAGCCTTTCATTCGGGGGCTGGGCTACAACCGCGTACTCACTCTCTACAACGGCCTGCGCCAAGAAGGGCAGCAGTGGGGCGATGAGCACGGCATTGAAATCGACCAATACGACATCGACCGGATTGAGGTGGTGAAGGGACCGGCTAGCCTGATGTACGGTTCTGATGCGGTGGCGGGAGTTATAAACATGTTGCCGCGCCTGTCCTCGGAGGCCGACGGCCACGTGCACGGCGATGCGCTGATGGAGTACCAAACCAATAACCACTTACTAGGGACCTCCGTGGGCCTGCGCTATGCGCACAATGGCTGGCAGTACGGGGCCCGCGGCTCCTACCGCTTGGCGCAAGCCTACCGCAATGCCTTGGAAGGCCGGGTGTACGGCACCGCCTTCCGGGAGCTACATGCCACGGCCACAGTTGGGGTAGAAAAGCGGTGGGGGTCTACACAACTTACTGCCACCCTCTACGACAACCTCCAGGAAATACCCGACGGCAGCCGCGACTCCTTAAGCCGGCGCTTTACCCGGCAGGTAGCCGAAGGCGACCAGGATGACCTAAAGAACCGGCCGCTGGTTTCGGCCCCCGACTTGGCTATGTACCGCATCAATCCGTTGCATCAGCACATCCAACACTACCGCCTCCTAAGCCGCACGCGCTGGCATTTAGGGAATGGGGAGTTGCACACGCTGTTTGGCATTCAGCACAACCTACGCCGGGAGTACAACCACCCGCTGGCACCGCAGCAAGCGGGCCTGGCAGTAGCCCTGAACACCTATACCTACGACGTGCGCTACGCCGCGCCCACGTGGCTGGGCCTGGAAACTACCGTGGGCTTGAATGGAATGTATCAAACCAATACAAACCGCGACGCCACCGATTTCCCTATCCCCAACTACTCCTTATTTGACGTGGGTGGTTATGTGTTCCTGAAAAAGACGTTTGGCAAGTTGGACCTCTCGGGAGGAGTGCGGTACGACACCCGGGTGCTACGCTGGCCCGATTTCTACGTGCGCCTCGACTCCACCACGGGCTGGGCCCAACAGGTGGCGACTAGCACAGGAGCCGACCCGCAGTTCGCCGCCTTCCGCACCACGTACCGCGGCATCTCCGCCAGCGTGGGCGCTACCTACAACCTTTCTGAGCGTCTGCTGCTGCGCGCCAACGTAGCCCGCGGCTACCGGGCCCCCAACATCACGGAAGTGGGCTCCAATGGCCTGGACCCCGGCGCCCACATTGTGTACCTCGGCAACCGCACGTTTGGGCCTGAGTTCGGCTTGCAGGAAGACCTAGGCCTTAGCGCTTACCTTCCCGATGCGGAAGTAAGCGTCAGTGGTTTCCTCAACAACATCGACAATTACATCTACCAAGCCCGCCTCACCGGCCCCGATGGGCAGCCCGTGGTAGTGGTGCCCGGCAATGCTACCTACCAATACCAGCAGGGGCGCGCCCAGCTCTACGGGGCCGAAGTCACCGTAAATCTGCACCCGCGCGCTTGGCCCGCGTTGGCGTTCAACAATAGCTTGGCCTACGTAACGGGGGTAAATAAGGAAGCAGCCCTGCTGGAAGCAAACGGCGCAGCCGCCAAGTACCTGCCTCTGATTCCGCCCTTACATACCCGCTCCGAAGTGCGCCTGACCAGCCAACGCAGGTGGCGCCGCTTCACCCAGCCTTACGTGCGGGCCGTGCTCGACTACCATGCTCCGCAAAACCGGTTTTACGCCGTAGACAATACCGAAACTCGCACCGCAGGATACGCGTTGCTGGGCTTAGGTACGGGGGTAGGACTAGTGAAAGGCCCCAGCCAGCGCGAGTGGCTACAACTTTTTTTGCAGCTCGATAACGCCTTCAACACCACCTACCAATCTCACCTTAACCGGCTGAAATACTTTGAGTACTACGCCAGCTCTCCTACTGGGCGGCGAGGCATTTACAACCAAGGGCGCAACTTCAACGCAAAAATCAACCTACTGTTCTAGGCCGGCTTACGCGCGTTTCCGTAGGGGGCGAAATACGCTCTTTTACTCTCCTTTTCCCCTCATGCTATGCTCCCTTCTTACGCACGTTTGCTATTGCCGTGCTTGCTGCTGCCATTGCAGCTAGCGGCCCAAGATGCCCCCAAGCCTAGTCCCTACGACTCGGCTCACTTTGACTTGTTTCATCCAGTACCGCGCAACCGGCTCCGCCCACTCCGCCCCGACCGCCCCGGCGTAACGGAAAGCCCGTTTACCGTAGATGCGGGCCACTTTCAGATGGAATCGGATGCCCTGCGCCTTATTAATAGCCGCGAAGAAGGTACCCACAATCGAGAGTGGAAAGCTGCCTACACTACCTTCAAGCTGGGTTTGACGCGCCGCACCGATTTGCAGCTGGAAGTACCCCTATACAAAGTAACCAAGGAACGCCAAGCGGGCGAGACCAACTGGCAGCGTAGCCGGGGTTTCGGGGACGTGAATGTGCGGTTGAAGCACAACTTCCTCGGCGACGACCAAGATGGCCCGATTGCTATGGCCGTAGTAGCTTACACGCGCTTGCCCACGGGCGGCAAAGCCGGCAGCGGGGCCGTGGAAGGCGGCCTGATTGTGCCCGTGAATTTGGAACTGCCCCACAAGTGGAACCTAGATTTGCAGGTAGAATCGGATATGAACTACGACCGAGAGCAGGGCAAGCACTACCTGCAAGTGATGCCTTCCATTGCCATCGACCACGAGTTTACCAATGTATTCAGCTTCCTGGTAGAAGGCGTAACGCGCTGGGATGCCGAGCATACGGGTTGGCGCTCCTCCATCAACGTGGCCCCCATCTTCACCGTCACGGAGAACCTGCAGTTTGACTTTGGTACCCACCTAGCTCTCAGCAAGGAAATGGACCAGGAATTCTTCATTGGTTTTTCCTTCCGACGGTAAGGCTCAGACCACGTACCGCCAGAAACCGCACGGCCCGCTGTTCCAGAGTGAACAGCGGGCCGTGCGCGTAAGGTAGCTACTGCCGTCAGCTTAGCCTTCGTCGGTCATAAGGCTGCGCGACTGTTTTTTCCAGTCGGTGATAAACCAAGTGACTACCGAAACCAGCCCGAGCACCCAGAACAAGTTTCGCTCGGAGCTGGCAGCCGGAAACTGAAACAGCAGGGGCGCGGCCAATAGGGCAATACCAGTAAGCAAGTCGAGCCAGCCGTGCACGGGAAACGGAATCACCCGGAACAGGCCTAGCTTAAAATCGGTAAGCAGAGTAATGACCAAATAGCCGCCGGCCAATACGTAGCAGGCTACATCTATAGCAGGCTGCAAATCGAACATGATAGGCGCCATTGCCAAGATGGTAATAAACAGAACATCAACAACGCCATGTGCGGCGGGGGAAAGGAATTTCATAGCTAGACAGTGTTAAGGTGGATATCCTTTGATACGGCTCAGCCGCAGCAAGGATACTGTCGACCTTCTCGTAATCAGCAACTTCCACCTCATAAAAAACACCTGGCAGCACGAAGCTACCAGGCGTTTCGTTGGCCTATCTGCCAGCACTTAGTGCTGGTGGTTTGGCATCATTGAGTTGCGAGGGTTGGTGTGGGTATGCGTATCAGCTCGCCAGTCGGTCAGCAGCCACGAACCCAGAAACAGAATACCCATTCCCATGAAGAAGTTACGTGCTTCGTGGTTGTCATCGTGGAAGCCGAACAAGAACGGCACTGCCAGCAGGGCTAAGCCGCTCACAAGCTCAAGGCCACCGTGCATGGGGAAGGGAATCATGCGGAAGATACCAAGAGGAAAATCCGTCATCAGGGTGATAAGCAGGTAGCCGGCAGCCAGCACGTAGCAGGCCGTAGCGTACGGACCATCAAAATTGAACAGCGTAGGAGCTAAGGCAAACAAGGCAATGGTGCCATAGTCGAGCATGCCGTGCACGCGGGGTGATATTACTTTCATGGGTAAAAGACATTATGTGGAGAATGATGCCTTTCCTTACGCGCATGCATGACAAAGGATATTGCTGAGTTTCAATTTTTTACTCAATTAATTAGTTATAGTTGAGCTGTTTACCTCAGCAGTATCTATCTTTTAACCTACTTTTAGAAGTAGCATACCTGTAGCTAAAAAGGCTGTATTGCCAGCGCGAATTACCCACGCCACATGGCACAGCACAGGCACCTACTCAGGTAGCGTAAATGCCCCTCCGTGCCGTGCTGTAAGCTGGCGCCAGCAGTGGGCACTTTTGGCACTTGGACCCTCTCAGCACCATACTACTACGTGGTCGGCAGCAGCATGGTCAACACTTCACTAGCTACTGCCGGGCCGCAGCCTTGCGAAAGGCGCACTGCTTAGCTAGAATCTGGTGCCTACTACCACGGTTTTGCGGTATTCGCGTTTCTCTCCGCTGCTGGCTCGAAACAACTCCACGAGTAGTATGTAGTAGCCAATAGCTGCTTTCTGTCCCTGATCGGTAAGGCCATTCCACTGCCAGAAGCCCGTGGTAGGAAGGGTTTCGTTGCGCACCAGACGACGCGTAAGGCGTCCTTGGGCGTCATAAATTGTAACGGAGCCCGCGTAACCGGGCTGGTCGAGGGTGTACGTAAGGGTAGTGAAGTCCTGTTGGCCGTCGTCATCGGGCGTGAAAAGCTCCGGCTCAACTAAGTAGCCATACAGAAGTAAGCGTATAGTGCGCAATTGGTAGCTTGCGGCATGCGACGACCTGCCACCGAGTTGAGTTCGGAAGAAGTGACGTG
>NZ_FZNS01000003.1 GCF_900188255.1 Hymenobacter mucosus
GCTAGTTTCCAGTTGAAACTAACCCTGTGCCGCGCTGAGCGTGGCGGCTGCAACTCCTTCGAGCCGTAGCGGGCTGCAAAGGTACGAAGCATTTTACTATTCGCAAGAAAAAGAAGGAAAATTTTTCTCTTTCTTTTTCTGCCCCCCTTCCGATTGAAGCGGGCTGCAAAGGTAGAGAATTTATCTTCAATGTTCCAAATACAACAGCTGCTTTTTTGCAGACTATTTAATCAAAACCGCTCTCTACCAAGACTTTCAATTGGGCTACAAACTTACTGACTTTTTGCAAGCAGTTAATAAAAGCCAAAGATTTTTTCAGTTGCCCTTGCAACACTTCCTTTCGAAGCGGGCTGCAAAGATACTACTGTTGTTTTCTTGTTTCCAACTTCAGAACGCAACTTTTTTTGTTACTTCTCGTTGCCCGCTTCCATTCGATTCGGGAGTGCAAAAGTACGAGGGGTATTGTAGAATACAAGTAAAAGCTCTCCTTTTTTAGATCTAATGTTATTCAAAATCATTTTATCCATTGGTAATCAAGGCATTTAGTCTAATACAATCTGACACGAATACCTAATTTGCTTTATACAACAGCCTATAAACACAGTGGACCTAACTCATGATGAGTTAGGTCCACTGTGTTTATAGGCTGTCAAGCCTCTATTCGTCGATTCTTGTCACCTTGAATTCAGTACGACGATTTCTTTGATAGTCTTCCTCCGTCTTGGCCGCTTTAATTACTGGACGGCTTTCTCCATAGCCTTTGGCTGTGATACGCGACTTGTCTATGCCTTTAGACACAATGTAGCTCACAGCTGACTCTGCGCGCTTCTGTGATAAAGCCATGTTATAAGCATCCTTGCCGCGGGAATCCGTGTGGGAGCTGAGCTCGATTGTGATTTTGGGATTATCATTCAGTGTCTGAACAAGTTTGTCTAGCTCTACAGCAGCATCCGAGCGAATATCAGCCTTGTCATAGTCGTAGAAGATATTGTCTACTACAATGGCTTTATTCTTCACAATCTTACTCAGAGTTAGAGTTACTGGTATCCGCACGTCATTCATCGGATCTGGCAGGGCGTCCTGAGCAGGCTTGCGGCCAATGGTGCTGAGCGTGTTTCGAGCCGTGAAATAGCCATCCCGATCAGCAATGAGTGCATAGTTTGCAGCAGCTGTATCGAGTTTGATACTGAATTTGCCGTTTGCACTGGTGGTTACGTCTTGCAGCTTCTGCCCTTTCGCGTTGTAGAGCGTTACGATTTCCCCTGATATAGGTAGCGTTTCGCTAGTTTTATCATTACGCTCTACAACTGTTCCATCAACATAGAATGTAACAAGCTTAATGGGCTTCTCTCGGAACATGTATAGGTCATCAGAACCCTTACCACCCGCACGATTAGAAGAAAACACGCCCATCTTTTGCCCTGTAAAGAAAGGAGCAAAGTCATCGCCATTGCTATTGATGGGTGCACCGAGGTTTACGACCTTCCCTTTCTCAACTTTAAAGATATCTAACTTACCCAGGCCAGGGTGCCCATCGGACGAGAAATACAGGCTACCGTCGGGGGCAATGGTGGGGAAGTTTTCGTTGCCCGGTGTATTAATCTGTTCCCCGAGGTTTTCAGGAGCTGAGAAGCGACCAGGCGTTTCCATCGTAGCCTTATAGATGTCATTGCCTCCTAGGCCACCTTTACGAGTAGAAGTGAAATAGAGCGTTTGCCCATCTGGAGAAAACACAGGCGAAAACTCATCAGCAGTGCTACTATTTACTACTCGTAGAATTTCAGGCTCGGTCCAAGCTCCATTTTTATAATAAGACACCCACAGGTCTACACTGAGGTAGCCTTTCTTAGACCCATTATTAGAGCGCGCAAACACCATCATCTTGCCATCGGGCGAGTACGTGGCGCTGGCTTCGTGCTTGTCTTCGGAGTTAAAAATGGGCTCTAACTTACGTACGGCGCCGCCAGTCATTTTCTGAGCATCGTCGAACTTCACCGCGTAGAGGTTATTAAAGCCTTCCCCATTGCCCGCGTAGATTTTACTGTCGCGGCCCGAGGCAAACACTAGCTCCTTGGTATCGGGCTGGAGGGTAGCGCTAAAATCGGCAGACGGGGAGTTGACCTGGTCAAGGGCCATCACCTCGTTGTTGGTACGCATAGCTACGATAGAAGTGGCCATGCGAGCATTTTTAGCTTCCCCCTCGGCGCGAGCCGCGAGCGTGCGGTTTGTGCCGTTTTGTGCGTAGCTCTCTAATTGAGTGGCAGCTTCCTCAAACTTCCCGTTTGCTTTCAGCGCCTGACCATAATAGAAGCCAGCATCCGCATTCTTCACGCCCCCTGCAATAGCAGCTTTGTAGTAGTCTTCTGCCTGATCAAGACGATTAGACAATCGATAGGATTCTGCTACGCGGTAGTTCGATTGAGCAACGTTCTTTCCCTTTGCTACATCTGCCTTATATAAAGATATAGCCGTTTCATACTCGCCGCGGGCGAAACGCTTATCGGCTTTACTCACGCTGCCGGAGGTAGCGCAGCCGCTTAGCAGCGCAACAGAACCTACGGAGGCACATAGCAGAGTAAAGTTTTTCATGGCTTGAGAGAAACTAGGGTGGAAAGGATAGAGTGTGCTCACGGAAACGAATGGGAAGCTAATAATACTAAGTTTAGGTAGGATTTTAACCTGCATGGCCTTTTTGCCTAGGATTCAAAAGTAGCGCGCTAGCCACGTTGCTGCCGCTGGAGCAGGCCAAGCAGACTGTAGCTGACTATGGTGGTTGATGGTGTTATCGAAGTACAGCGTGCTGGGCTGAAGCGTACCGGCAGTTACTGCAGCGCGCAATTCCCGGCGGTCAAGCGACTTTACTTGCCCATCTATTAGAAAAGCCAACTGACTTTTCTCAAGCAACGAAACTTGCAACTGTTCTTCCAACGCCTTCACAAAACGAACCGAGGCGTCGATGGAACAGCCACTGGCGTCGGCTACCGCTTCGTCGAGTCCAATTACTAGGAACTGTTGGTGCAGGATAGTAGCGGAAGCTTGTAAGGTACGACCGTGACTCGTCCATTGGTCGGCAAAGTAGCGAAGCGCCGGCTGCGCTGTTTCTACCTCATCTAGGGTCAGAGGTCGGTTTGCTTGATAAATCCACAGCCGAGCCGTGGGGGCCAGCTGGTCGAAGGGAACATACATGCGCAGAGTAGCAGAAAGAGAACTAGAAAGCTATTTCGGCAATGTAAGAACGCCGAAATAGGTCACCTTATTTTCTGTAAAGAAACAGCCCCGTCGGTAAGTTCCGGCGGGGCTGCTATTCTATGTTCTTCACTAGGCTAGGCATTCAGGCCCTCAGCGGATGCAATCAACTCAGCCAGGTCGAATACCTGTACGTCTTGTTCCCGCTCTTTATTCTTTACTCCATCGGCCATCATGGTCATGCAAAATGGGCAAGCCACCGCTATGACGCTACCGCCCCGATTGGAGCCAGCGGGAAGTACAGGAGCCGTGCTTTCTACTCCCTGCAGGTTGAGAAGGACATCAGCATCTCCATCGAGCGTCGCTAGTGCCTCTTCGGCGCGTTCTATATTAACATCCTTCTTACCGGGCTCAGGCTCTTTCCACATCTGAGCGCCCCCAGCGCCACAGCAAAGCCCATTGGTTTTGCAGCGCTTCATTTCCAGCAGGTCGGCATCTAGCACTTCTAGTACTGCCCGTGGGGCCTCGTAGATATTGTTTGCACGGCCCAGGTAGCAGGAATCGTGGAAAGTAATGCGGCGGCCTTTGAAAGACTCTCCACCCTCGGCTTTCACACGGCCTTCATTGATTAACTGCTGCAGGAAGGTGCTATGGTGAATAACCTCATACTCTCCGCCTAGCGCGGGATACTCGTTCTTAATCGTGTTAAAACAGTGTGGGCACGCCGTCACTACCTTCTTGATACCGTAGCCATTGAGGGTAGTAATGTTCTGCATGGCCTGCATTTGGAAAAGAAACTCATTACCGGCCCGCTTTGCGGGGTCGCCGGTGCAGGTTTCCTCCATGCCCAGTACAGCGTAGTTAACACCTACGTGCTCTAGAATACGGACGAAAGCCCGCGTAACTCGCTTATATCGGTCATCAAAGGCACCAGCGCAGCCCACCCAAAACAATACTTCTGGGGTTTCGCCCCGGGCCGCCAGATCGGCCATCATCGGAACGGATACTTGACGTTTGGCAGTTTGCTCAGCCATTATAGCAGGTAATACTTGTCGAAGTGAGGTTAGAATACGGTGACTATGCTACCAGGGCAGCACAGGAACGCGGCCTTTTTAGGCCACCGTTGCGCTCTTATCGGCCACGTACAGATCATCGGCCCAGTTGAAGCGGTCCGATGGCGAGAAGGCCCAGGGAGCACCATTGTTCTCAATGTTGGAGAACATCACGTTCAGAGAATTTGGTGCCGCTGATTCTTCCAGTACTAAGAACCGACGCATCTCAATGATGCTTTCCAGCGGGTTGATATTCACTGGGCAGGCCTCAACGCAGGCATTACACGTAGTGCAAGCCCATAGCTCCTCCGGCGTGACGTAGCCCCGCAGCAATGTGTGGTTTTCTTTGTCTAGCTGCTCCTGGGGGTCGTGCTTAGCTTCCTTGCCGTACAGGTTAGGATTGAAGATAAGTGGCGAATTATACTTCTCCTCCATTCGGTCGCGCGTGTCCATGATGATTTTGCGCGGTGACAGGAGCTTGCCCGTGAGATTGGCAGGACACACCGATGTGCAGCGGCCGCACTCAGTGCAGGAATAGGCATGGAGTAGGTTGGTCCAAGCCAAGTCATTCACATCCTTGGCTCCGAAAGCAGTAGGCGCAGCCTCCGCACCCTCAGAAGCCGGTGGAGTAGGTACCTCGTACGTAGGATCCATCATGGCTTTCACTTCATGCGTGATGCTATCCACATTCGAGAACTGCCCTTGTGGCATCAGCCGCGAGAAGTACACGTTGGGGAAAGCCATGATAATATGGAAGTGCTTAGAGCTAGGCAGGTAGTTCAGGAAGCACAAAATTCCTACAATGTGAGCCCACCAGCCTACTCGCTCCAGCGCGTGTAAGGCCGTAGTATTTTCGGGTAATAGCCCAGTTAGAAACTGACTGATGGGAAAAGCACCCGGTAGGTCTTTCCCTTCCAGCTGATGAAGCTTCAGGTCGGCGGAGTTCATCAGGAACAGAGCGGCCATCAACGCTACCTCTATGTAGAGGATGATGTTTGCATCAAGCTTGGGCCAAGCACGCAACTCAGGACCCGTAAACCGACGAATACCTTTGACATTACGCCGCCACCAGAAAGCCGCTACGGCCAGAACTACCAGCGCACCTAGTATCTCGTTGGTACCCGTTAGGGCTGAGTATAACGGCCCCAAGAATTGCAGAACTCGGTGCGTGCCAAACAGACCGTCTATCAGGATTTCTATTACTTCAATATTGATGACAATGAAACCGACGTAAACTATCAGGTGGAGGATGGCTGGCGTTAGGCGCTTAAACATCTTCTGCTGACCGAAGGCCACCAATACTGTCTTCCAGAGACGTTCATTTACATGGCCGCTCATATCCCGGTCGCGCCCGACTAGAATATTGGCCCTAATCTTCCGTGCCTGCCAGATGAACAGACCGAAGCCCGCCACTGCTACTAGCAGGAAGAGAATGTTTTGGATGGAAAAGTGCACGGGAATTTGGGTAGGTTTGGAGTTTAAGCCGAAATATACTCGGTATGCATAACAAATTACAGCTTTTAGCTTTCTATGTTGCGCTCGAAATATTTTTTTTGCTTGACGCTTGCAGGTTGAGAAAGCTTTGCTACTTTTGTGCTCCCCAACGGCCACAACGCCTCCGGGGAACCACGAGCTGGTAATGTAGCTCAGTTGGTAGAGCACAGCACTGAAAATGCTGGTGTCGTTGGTTCGATTCCAACCATTACCACTAAAAGGCCCCTCATCTGGAATGAGGGGCCTTTTTGTTTTCAGCCTATTTTTCAAAATCAGGTTCGCCACACTGGATCAGCAGCGCACCTTCCTCTTTCGTTGGCGAGAAGTAGGCGTTCAAATAACTGTAGAGCCTTAACCCTGTGGCTTGAAACTTCCTAGCAACGCCATTGAAACTACGTTCAATTCCTGCCCTATCTGCTCGTTAGCAGTTTAAGCAAGTAGCAACCTATCTTGAAGATTGTAGTTTCTTTCGGTCCTATACTGGCTGCGTCCAATTAAGATGGCCATGTATAAATAGCTTATCCTAATTGGACGCAGTTATAAGAAACGCTAAATGCTCATGCCAGGAGGTAGTAGCTGGTCCACTATCCTAGCCTGGTAGTGCTGGATACAATGATCTGCGCCTTCTAGTTACTTGTCAAGCGTTGAAGTAGAGTTGACCTCTATAAGATGCGTACGGACTTCTTTTGCTTTTATTTGAGCAACTTTCGATGCAATACGCAATGTGTTAGGTGCAATTGCTCGTACGGCTTTATTATATTTTTTTACAAGAAACGACTTCTGGTTCAACCAGTAATACAGGTTAACACAACCTAAAGACATAGCAAGAAATACGACTATCCAGAACAGGTATGAAACTCCTGTTGTGTTGATCTTAGGAAAAAACAACAAAATAATATTACCGTAAAGAAATATAATAAAGGTATTCCCTCCATAATAACTTATAATCTCCTTTACTCGGTCACCAAGCCGTTTAGATATTAGCCAGGACACTACCCAGAATAATAAGAATGATATAATTCCAAAAGCGAAATACACATAGCTATTATGGGCTCGGTATGTTCTAGTAGATGCCATAATAACTATAAACTTAGCAAACCCAAGCTTTTGCATTTCTGCACCCACAGCTATTATAGAAGCTAGCACTAGTGCATACAAAAGCCAAGTCCTACCATCCCGATTCTTTACTCTAATATAGTTGGCAGTTAATCCACCGAATGTTATTAGCAATAGAGAATGAATAACGCTTGGTCCTATTTTATTTCCAACGCCAAAAATATTTTCCCCTAAGTGAGTAAATGGGTGAGGAAGTACAGAAAATTTACCCTTCATAATTTCTGCTATGGCAATTAGCCCCGCAACTAACAGCACTTCCGTGAGCACATTATACCGAAACCGAACCCACATCAAGATAAATACAAACGGAATCAAGAAGGTGTAATACTTGAATAGAAAAGCTTTACCCTCTTCATTGTATATAAATAACATTGTTCCTAAATACGTTTTAGGGGCGCCTCCTCCTTGTGTGAATATTGCCAGCCCGGCAAGAGTTATAAAGGCCAGATAACACACTATTGTCCTAGTCATCATTTTCTCAAGCACTACGGCTCCGCCCTTTTCTTTCCACACCTTAGCATATACGTACTCAATCATAAAGCCAAATATGATGAGTAAAGCGGGCATGGAAGAACGCGTAAGGGCAATATGATATGGCAGGTGAAAAATGCTTAGCTTCTTTTGTAAAGAAAGCTTATCAAGCTCATAGCCTGCCCCTTGCGAAATTCTAAAATGTGAAATCAATGCAAGCAACACGAAAAATAATCGAAGCAAGTCAAAGCTCTCAAGTCTTTTGGAGCTACTCATAACAGGAAATGTATTGAAAACAGAGTGGTTACTAAATAAGCAGAATACATGATCTACTACAATCATTAAATCACACACACTTAACAGTTATAACACAAGTATGAATTATACGCAGTATATAATATTATACTACTACACCATTAAATCATTAACATATCTACTCTTGGGCAAGCAATAATTATTAAATCAATCTAATTTTAATACAAGTATGATAATATCTTTCACAACGGCTACTATGCTAACAAAGCACTATGGCGCTGTCTTTTTCTAAAGCGGGGTTAAACGTAAACTTTATACAACAGTATTTCAAGCTCAGCCATAAAATCTGTAACACTCTATTGGCTTGATAAGCCAGTAGCACTTTTTTGGGCGCAACCACTAACACCTTATTTTTAAATCATTATGCCTTTTTGGCCATCATGGCACTCTGCATTTGAAAGACTATCTTTCTTACATGCCGAGCTCCTTCCATTTCGAAAGCACTTGCTTCTCTAATGCCGCCTGTACTGTAGTGTGTAGTTCAGCAGGCTATGTGCGACTGAACTGGACTGCCGCAGTTGCTAGCACCTTTGCTTTGCAGCAAGTGTATGAGCAAACGACGCTTGCTATGCAGCGCTTAGGTTTGAACAAGATTTTGAGTAACCACGCCCATCGACGCCCGATTTCAGCTGAAATGCAGCAATGGTTGGCAGAAGTGTGGGTACCCAAAGCCATCCACGATGCGAACTACGGTTACTGCGCCATTGTGGAAAGCGAAGAAGCCCTGACCCGCTTAGCAGTTCGGGCAGTGGGCACAGTGGTTGGCAAACAAATTTCTTTTCGGTACTTCAACACGGTAGCGGAGGCCGAGGAGTGGTTGACCGCGCAATAAGAACGTTTTAGCTGCACACCACATGATTACTGACGTACATCGCGCTGAGCGCTTGCCTACAGTTATCTACCCCGACTCGGAACAAGCGGCCATTGCAGTTGCCCGCCAAATAGCAGATTTGATTCGCCAGTGTGAAACAGAGGGTCGGCCGTGTGTACTAGGTCTAGCTACGGGCTCTACTCCTACTCGGCTATACGAGGAACTAGTGTACTTGCACCAGCACGACGGACTGAGCTTTCGCAATGTTGTCACCTTTAATCTAGATGAGTACTACCCTATGGCGCCCGACTCGTTGCAGAGTTACGTGCGCTTTATGCACGAGTACCTGTTTGACCACATCGATATTCCGACTGCTCAAATCCATATTCCCGATGGGACCATTCCTCAGGCAGAAGTGAATGCGTTTTGCCAGCGCTACGAGGAGCAGATTCGGGCTGTAGGCGGCATCGACTTACAGGTACTGGGCATTGGCCGCACGGGTCACATTGGCTTTAATGAGCCGGGTTCAGGCTTGGGCTCCCGTACCCGCCTCATTACCCTCGACCACATCACCCGCACCGATGCAGCCTCCGACTTCTATGGGGAGGAGAACGTGCCACGAAGAGCTATTACCATGGGGGTAGGCACCATTCTGGAAGCCCGGCAGATTGTACTACTAGCCTGGGGCGAAGGCAAGGCTGCCGTAGTAAAACGCATGGTGGAAGGCGACATGACTGATTCGGTTCCCGCAACCTATTTGCAACAGCACGCCCACGTGCAGGTGGTGCTAGACCAAGCCGCTGGCGCGGAGCTAACCCGAACTAAGACCCCGTGGCTAGTCGGGGCTCAGCTAGACTGGACGAACGATGCACAAGTACGAAAAGCTGTAATAAGCCTAGCCCGAGCCCTACAAAAGCCTATCCTGAAACTTACCGACCAAGAATACAACGAACACGGGCTTTCAGAGCTGCTCGCTCAATCTGGCTTGGCATACAACATCAATATCAAGGTCTTTAATCAGTTACAACGTACCATTACGGGGTGGCCGGGTGGTAAGCCCCACGCAGATGACACCAACCGCCCTGAGCGGGCGACTCCATTTCCGAAGCGCATTCTGATCTTTTCTCCTCACCCCGACGACGACGTAATTTCGATGGGGGGCACTCTACTCCGGCTTGTCGATCAGGGCCATGAGGTGCACGTAGCCTACCAGACCTCCGGCAACATTGCGGTGTTTGATGATGAGGCTATTCGGTTTGCTGAGTTTGTAGCTGAGTACGACGAAGCTTTCCGCCTTGACGATCAACCAGCTAGCACGCTGTATCAGCGAGTTACGGAGTTTCTAAAAAACAAGGCGCCTGGCCAAGTAGACTCCGACGAGGTGCAACAGATAAAAGGGCTTATTCGCCGAGGTGAAGCCAAGAGTGCCTGCCGCTATGCGGGCATTCCAGACGAGCAGGTACATTTCCTCAACTTGCCTTTCTATGAGACTGGACGAGTACGCAAAAAGCCTATTGGCGAAGAGGATATTCGCCTGACCATTGAGCTACTTAACCAAGTGCAGCCGCAGCAAGTGTATGCGGCCGGCGATTTATCGGACCCGCACGGCACGCACCGGGTATGCCTGGCAGCAATTTTTGAAGCTATCCACCGGTTAAAAGCCACCGACACAGCATGGCTACAGCACTGCTGGGTATGGCTATACCGCGGGGCTTGGCAAGAGTGGGACATTGACCAGATTGAAATGGCAGTGCCGCTTTCGCCCCAAGAACTTACGCGCAAGCGCCGTGCTATCTTCAAACACCAGTCGCAGAAAGACCGACCACTGTTCCCAGGAGCCGACCAACGGGAATTTTGGCAGCGGGCCGAGGAGCGCAACCGCACAACGGCTCAACTCTACGATTTACTAGGCCTACCGGAGTATGAAGCTATTGAGGCGTTTGTGCGCTGGCACTTTTAGCTGATGTAGTAGGCGCAAACTTCTTCTTAAGACGCTGTGGGACTACTGGAGTACATAGCTTCTGCCGGATAGTATCCGCTAGGTGATATCCTTGTACCGTTGCCCGCCGAAAGAACTCGCATGCTTCCTGGGTAGCGCCTTCTTGTTGCGCCACCCGGCCCAGAAGAAAATATACCTGACCGCTCCGGGGCGTAATTGTCAACACCTGCCAGTAGTCGGCGCGAGCAGCCCCGAAATCCTGTAGCTTGTAGTGTGCCAGCCCCCGGTACAACAGCATGCGCGCCATCAGGGTGGGTGCTGTTGTGTGGCGCAGGCCTGCCGAAAAGGTGCGAGTAGCCGCCCTAAACTGCCGCTGCCGGAATAATAAATTTTCGCCCTGGGCTAGCCAGGCGCGCGCCAGCGTAGTATCCAGAGCCAAAGCCCGGGCAAAATACTCTTGGGCCGACTTAGGGTGGGCAAGGGCCTTATGGCATTGACCAATGCGCAGCAACAGGGTCGCACGCTCAGTTTTGGAAGTAGTTTCACGCAGGGCCGCTAAGTAGTCGGCCCGAGCTGCAGTGTAGTTGTGATACACAAACTGCTCTACCTCACCACGGCGCCGCAGGGCTTTCAGGTAAGTGGGCTTGAAGTGCAGCGCTTCCGTGAAAAAGCTATGGGCCGTACTCCACTCACTTCTGGAGTATGCCTCTACCCCATCTTGGTAGTTGCTTACTGCCGTGACGTGGTCCATGGTAACCTTCACGGAAAGCATGAATACCAGCAGCCCAAATACAATCAAGGAAGTCAGCCAGTAGTCGCGACGCGTGAATTTTGGGCGCTGCTTGGGTATAGTCCGATAGTGCCGCTCGGCGGAAGCGGCTGGCCGGCGCGTACGCAAGGGTGCGGGGGGCGGCATGGGCACCCCGTATAAATGTTGAGTTTGATTCTGAAACTGCTGCCGACGACGTAGCTCTTCGGCACGGCGGACAGCGAGTTGCAGCTGATAATCATACTGGGCGCGGCGCCCTACATCTCCCAAAACATGGTAGGCCGCGGCTACAGCCTTGAATAAGTCCTCATACAGGGCATTGCCGCCGTGCTTATCTGGATGATACTGCACAGCAAGCCGTTTGTAAGCTACTTTAATCTCTTGGGCCGTCGCAGTAGCCGGGACCCCCAGTACCTGATAGTAGTTCTGGCTCAAAATAGGGCAGTATAAGGTAAAAGTACGTCAATTTTCAGACACGCCGCTGCCTTTTCCGTAAGAAGGGGCTACCTGAAAAGCTAGCGCAGTCGCCGCTTTCTGACGTCTGTAACTGTAATATTGTTCCCCATCAATTTACTCCCACGTATGGGCCTCTTCTCCACCGACGACGACGATACCAAAACGCCCCGTACCGATAATATTATTGGTAATGTGAAAGGCTACCTTGACACCCGGATTGACCTGGTGCGCCTAGAAGTGCAAGAGAAGGCGAAAGTTGCCTTAGTCGGTACGCTGCACGGCGTTGCCATGGCAGCCATTGGCCTTTTCTTCTTCATCTTCCTGAACTTGTTTATTGCCCTGCTTCTCAACGATGTGTTGGACAGCCCATTCTGGGGGTTCGGCATCGTAGCAGCTTTCTACCTAGTGTTGCTCATCATTTTTGTGGTGGGAGTTGATAAGAAGCTGTTCCAAGGTTTGGCAGACAAGCTGATGAACAACACTATTTACAAATCTGACAAACGCCAAGCTTAACCTAGTATATGGCCGATCTGCACAACCCCTTGTTTGAGGACGAAAAGGAGTTTCTGGAACGTCAGAAGCTGGAGTATGAGCGCGCCCTGATGGGTGACGTCGAAGAAATCAAAGCAAAAACCCAGGAGGTGAGCAAGTATGTAGCCATTGGCGCCGGCGTTTTGGGTGGCATTTGGTTACTCTCGAAAGCCTTTGGTGGCAAGAAGAAGCACGCTGAACTCGGCAACGACAAAGAGTACGAGCGTCACCGCTTGCACCAGGCAAGTCGTCCCCGGCGCCCGCTGGCTTCTACTACTGTGGATACCTCCGTAGCGGACGATCTTGGTTTTGGGGCTGGCCATCACCAGCAAGACCGGGGCCAGACTAGAGCGTACACTGGCTCTTCTACCGGCTTCTCCAACGCCTATACCAACGACAGCGACCCATTTGCTCCGGCACCTGCGCAGGGCTATACAGGACGGTACCCTATTGCTAGCTACCGCGGTACCCAGGCCACCGAGGAATCTTCGTCGGTGGTAGCCTCTGCTTTCAAAACTTTCCTGCAGTCTGACACAGGTAAGATGCTAGTGGCGCAGGCTTCGGCTGTTCTCATGGCTTACGTAGCAAAGAAAGCCAGCGAGTATTTACCAATCCTTAAAAATCCCGACCTTGCATCTTCTGGCCCCGTTCATGCGGAGCCCGAAACCAAGGATATTGAATTTACTTTCCACGACGACGCGGATGCGCCTCACTACTCTCTATGAAACTCTAAGCAAACGCCGAGCCCACGGCCAGAAGTCGCTGGCGGTCTTGCTAGACCCCGACCATCTGGACGAGACTAGTTGTCGGCATTTGCTTGAGCTAAGTGAGCAGCATACAGTAGATTACTTTTTTGTGGGTGGCAGCTTGGTGATGAATTCTCGCCAGGCTGCCCTCATTCGTTTAATAAAATCTCACTCATCTGTGCCGGTGCTGCTGTTTCCTAGCCACAGCTTGCACCTAGATGACCAAGCCGACGGCATTCTATTGCTGTCGCTGATATCGGGCCGCAACCCTGAGTTCCTAATTGGACAGCATGTTATTGCAGCGCCCCTACTACGCCAAAGTAACCTGCAAATTCTGCCTACGGGCTATATGCTAGTAGATACCGGCCGGCAAACTACTGCCAGCTACATGAGTGGTACCACACCGCTTCCGCACGATAAACCGGCCATTGCTGCATGCACGGCTATGGCCGGTGAGCAGCTAGGCTTGCGTTTGATGTACTTGGATGGTGGTAGCGGTGCCATGTATCCCGTTTCTGCGGCCATGATTCGGGCCGTACGCCAAGCGGTAGAAGTTCCTATCATTGTAGGGGGCGGTATCAACACAACCGAAAAAGCCCAGGCTGCCCTGGCTGCTGGCGCCGACGTTGTTGTTGTGGGCAATCAGATAGAGAAAGACCCTGGGTTCTTAGCCGACATGTCGGGGATAGTTCGCAGCTTCAACAGCTCCCGTATCACAGCTGATTTGTCCGACTAGTTTAGCAGCTACGTAGGAAGTCATCCATACAGAGAAAGCCCCGCTTTAGGCGGGGCTTTCTCTGTATGGATGACTTCCTACTTCTTTACCTAGAAGCAGTCCTGCATCAGTTAGATGTTCATGGCGGATTCGCGGCGGCGCATTTTGCCAGCTGGAATTCCGAACATCATCTTGAAACGGCGGCAGAAATAAGCTGTGTCCTTGTAACCTACTTCCTTACCAATGTCGCGGATGCTTTTCTTGGTAGTGCGGAGCAGGAATACAGCACGCTCCATGCGCTGGTATTCAATGTAGTCTTGCGGGTTAATACCGGTCAGCATTTTGAAGTACTGACCTACATAGTCCTCGCTCACGTTAGCCACTCCCGACAACACCTTGTTAGACAAGTCGCCGCCGATGTTCTCCTTGATGTAGTTGAAAAGATCAATGAGGCGAGGGTCCTTGAAGTAGGTGCTGTTGGTAGCCAGCTGCTCCACAAACATCTTGTTCTTTAGGATGTAGCGCACAATCTCTACTACGATGTTCTCGGTGTAGATTGTGATGAGACGCTCCCGACCTGGCAATTCTTGCAAGCTCTCTTCCACCACCTTAATGATGAGGTTAGCCAGCTTGGAGTTGTTCGAGATGAGGAACGCAGGTACGTCCAGTGAAGCAAAGAAGTTCACTGAATCGAACACCTTGGCTTCGAAGCTTACAAAGGAGTGGCTTTCTTCAGCATCACCAATGAGGTCAAGATCCATATTGGAATGGAAAAACTTGTCCTTATTGCTAATGAGGTCGTCGTTGGTGATACTCTTCGAGGAAGTTTCACCATAGGTAACTTTTGTAGCACGGCCACCGGGAATAAATAACATCTCCCCCTCTTCTACCACCTGCTCCTCATCACCAAAAGAAATCCGTCCTTTGTGCAACAAAATCAGGTTGTTGCCAACGTCATAGGAGTTGCGTACCGTAAACGGCTGCTGCAACACTAAATTTTTCGCCTTGATGTATCGCACACCAAGCGACTCTATCACTTTATTATAATCTTCCATCTATTGGGTGGTTTGGGTGCACTTCATAAACAAAGGAAATAGTACCTCCGACTTACGTAATGCAAAATAACATATAAAAATTCACAAAAACGAAAACCCAGTCGTTTTTCGACTGGGTTTAATGCAATATTTCTGAATTTTAGGCTATTCTAAACTTACTTTAGGATTTCGCGTGAGATTACAATTTTCTGAATCTCAGAGGTTCCCTCGTAGATCTGCGTGATTTTGGCATCACGCATCAATCGCTCTACATGATATTCTTTTACAAAGCCATACCCACCATGAATTTGTACAGCTTCAACGGCCGTGTCCATGGCAGTTTTTGAAGCAAACAGCTTGGCCATAGCACCGGATTTAGCATAATCTTGATGCGCATCTTTGTCGTGAGCAGCTTGTAGGCAGAGCAAGCGAGCAGCATCAATGTTGGTGGCCATATCCGCGAGCTTGAACTGGATAGCTTGGTGCTGCGAAATAGGAACACCAAAAGCCTTACGCTCTTTGGCATACTTCAACGACAATTCATACGCACCCGAGGCAATACCAAGCGCTTGGGCAGCAATACCAATACGGCCGCCAGCTAGAACCTGCATGGCGAATTTGAAGCCAAAGCCATCATCCCCAATGCGGTTTTCTTTCGGCACCTTCACGTCGTTGAACAGCAAAGAGCACGTGTCGGAGCCACGAATGCCGAGCTTATTTTCCTTAGGCCCCGTCTGGAAGCCTTCCATCCCCTTCTCCACGATGAGCACGTTGATGCCGCGGTGCTTTAGCTCAGGGTTTGTTTGGGCAACTACTAGGTATACGGAGGCCGTGGTACCGTTCGTAATCCAGTTTTTGGTGCCGTTTAGTAGGTAATAATCGCCCTTGTCTTCCGCCGTAGTGCTTTGGCTGGTAGCGTCCGATCCAGCTTCGGGCTCAGAAAGGGCAAAGGCTCCTATTATCTCTCCCGTAGTGAGGCGCGTCAAGTACTTTTGCTTCTGCTCCTCGGTGCCGTATTTCTCAAGCCCCCAGCATACAAGGGAGTTGTTTACGGACATGATAACTGAGCAGGAGGCGTCTACCTTGCTGATTTCCTCCATAGCCAGCACGTAGCTCACCGTGTCCATGCCTCCGCCGCCATATTCGGCGCTAACCATCATACCGAGGAAGCCTAGCTCCCCCATTTTCTTGATTTGTTCGGCAGGAAATTTTTGGTGTTCATCACGCTCAATAACACCGGCCCAAAGTTCATTTTGAGCGAAATCACGAGCGGCGGCCTGCACAGCCAATTGTTCTTCAGTGAGCTGAAAATCCATGTGAAAAGGGTGGGGTGGTGGGAATATTCTCTACTGGCCGGTGGGCGGCCACGCTCAAAATTACGTTTTAGCCCGCGCAGAAAAAGTGCGCATGCCGAATTTCTTTTCTCCGCAACATCCTATTACGGATAGGAAGTTCGTTGTATTGGCTTGATGGTACGCGCCCAAGGGCTGCCCAGATACGCAAAACTGCCGCCCCGAAGAATGGGAGCGGCAGTCTGTATGCTGAAGTGCCTAAGAGGAGCAGTGCCGATTAACGACGGTCGCGGCTACCCATAAAGATGCTTACGTAGTACAATAGTGTAGCTAGGGAGCTAATAGCTGCTACTACGTAGGTCATGGCAGCCCACCACAGTGCGTCCTTTGCCATGGCGTGTTCTTGTGGTGTTACAATACCCCGCTTATCAATCCAGGCAAGAGCCCGCTTTGAAGCATCGAACTCTACAGGCAGGGTTACAAAGGAAAACAAGGTAGTCAGCGAGAATAGCACAATACCCAACCCCAGTGGAATCAGTGTGGTCTTGATCATGAACACGCCGGCTAGTAGAATCCAAGGCATGAACTTAGAAACGGCACTGAGCGCAGGCACCATGGCCGAGCGGAACTGTAGCGCGCTATATGCCGTGGCATGTTGCACTGCGTGGCCGCACTCGTGAGCTGCCACAGCTGCAGCGGCTGCACTACGCTCCTCGTACACGGCCTCACTTAGGTTTACAGTTTTATCGGCGGGGTTGTAGTGGTCAGTTAGTTGACCTTCCGTGCTAATTACCCGAACATCGGTAATGCCGTGGTCGGCAAGCATCAACTCCGCAATTTGCCGACCTGACAGGCCAGACTGTAAACCAATTTGGGCGTACTTGCTGAATTTGCTTTTCAGGCGCCACTGGATCAGCCAGCTTACTACCATTGCCAAGATGACAATGAGGTAGATAGGACTTGAGTTGTAATACATGGTGTGGAGTAGAGAGAGTTAAGTGATGAAGCAACGAACCGAGTAGAAACGTTGACTCGGGTACATCTCCCTCCTCACTTCATTTCTACTTCACTTCGCAGTACGAAGTACTTGCTCAACGATGCGCGTGGTGCTGTACCCAGCTACGAGTGGTACGGTCAGGACCTGCCCGCCGTTTTGTAACACTATTTCGTGGCCTACAATTCCACTGATGGTATAGTCATCCCCCTTAACTAGGACGTTGGGTAATATGGCTTCAATCAGGGTCAAAGGGGTTTGCTCACCGAAGAGAACTACGGCATCCACAAACAAAAGAGAGGCCAAGACCCGTGCCCGTGACACTTCGTCTTGCAAGGGCCGCCCAGGCTTTAAGCAGCTTACCGAAGCATCTGTATTAAGCCCTACAATAAGCCGGTCGCCGAGGTGGCGAGCTTTCTCTAGGTAGTCGACGTGACCTAAGTGTAGGAGGTCAAAGCAGCCGTTAGTAAACACTACTTTTTCGCCTGCCAACTTCCACTCCGCTACCACTGGCAGCAGTTCGGCCAGGGAGCGTATTTTGTCTTTAGTCCACATCTGCTGCTACGGTAAGAACAGGGGCCGGCACTATCCGCCGGGCCACCTTGCCCGATTTGATCATACTGGCCACAAAGCTGATACCACCCATCAAAACGACGAGGAGCGTTTGGGAGCCGTGTACAACTAGTGCGTAAGTAATGCCAGCTTCCTTGCTTACACCATACGCCAGCAGAATGCCCTGCACCATCACGTGGAAAGGACCAATACCGCCCGCTACGGGAGCAGCCATACCAAAGGCACCGAAAGTGAGTACGGCCAAACCCGCCCGCATACCCAAATCGTACGTAGCCGGAAAGCAGAAGAAGGCCAAGTAGTCCATCAGGTAGTATACTGCCCAAGTGAAGAACGTATGGAGCAAAAAGAGCCATTTGTTCTCCATTTTTAGGACGCTAAATACCCCCGATAACACCCCTTTAATAAGTAGCACTACCTTGTTAAACAAAGCATTTTGTCGCAGACGCTCCAAGTTGCGAAACAGGGTATATGCCAAACCAGCCAGTAGTAAGAGGATAATAACCCCGGCAATCAGCAATGGCGTGCGATTACGCTCCAGCGTATCGAGGCGGCCAGCTAGTATCTTATCCGTGACGAAAATCCAGAAGCGGTTGAAGTCGAGCAGCAGCGTGGTTCCTAGTAAGCCTAGCAGTACCAGCACGTCTATCACCCGTTCCGTTACCACGGTACCCAGTGCTACCTGCACAGGCACCTTACTAGTGCGCTGCAACACGGAGCACCGAATCACCTCGCCCATCCTCGGTAGTACCAAGTTCGCCAGGTAGCCTACCATCATCGCATGATACACGTCCCAGTAGGAAGGCGTGTGTCCGGTGGGGGTTATCTGCATTTTCCACCGGTAGGCCCGGCTGAAGTACCCCAGCGCCGACAGTACCATAGTAATTGCCAACCAAGAATAGTCGGCCTCTTTCATCCGCGCCCCAATGTCACTTAGGGGTTGGCCTTGCATGGCATACCCCATCAGCAGCCCCGATACGGACAGCAGCAAGGCATATTTGAGGATAGTCAACAGCTGCTTCACGTGCTCTGCTTGGTGGTTGGATGTGGCTCGGGCTTAAGCCGGGCTAAAGTAACTCGCGATTGGCCTTTGCAGGTAGAGAATTACCCTAGCCGATTATGCTGGTCGGGGAAAATAATAGTGGGTTTGTGCGCCTTCGCTTCGGCAAAGTCAATCAGGGCGTAGGAGATGATGATGACAATGTCGCCAACAGCCACGCGCCGAGCCGCAGGTCCATTCAGGCAAATCATGCCCGAGCCCCGCTCACCTTTGATTGTATAGGTTTCAAAACGCTCTCCATTGTTGATGTTCACAATGGTTACTTTCTCATTTTCCACCATGTTAGCGGCGTCCAGCAGGTCCTCATCAATTGTGATGCTACCTACGTAGTGGAGCTCCGCCTGCGTAACCTTTACACGGTGGATTTTAGACTTAAGAACTTCTATGTGCATGTGAGTAAGAAGCGGGTGGCAGAAAGGCCGTAAAGATACAGAAGCTACACGTGTACCAAGAAGCAACAGCACCAAGGCCAGTGCAGTGCGCAGACCTAACGCCCGAATCTGTTATTTAACACTGAGCGGCTTTTAAAGCGTCACTACCAAGTTATCAATCAAGCGCACCCCGCCCAGGTGGGCAGCTAAGCACAGCGCAACGGTTTTGGTTTCCTGCCATTCCGTCACAGGCTGCAGCGTACGGGCATCCGCCACCTCCAAATATTCTACCTCAATTGCAGGTTCTGCGGCCAAATAATCTAGGGCAGCCTGCCGCGCCTCCTCTGGGGAAACAGCTCGGGCAGTACTACGTTGGGCGGCCAGTTGCAAGGCAGCATACAAACGGGGGGCTACGGCCCGCGCTTCTGCTGACAAACGCCGGTTACGTGATGACATTGCCAGCCCATCGGCTTCGCGCACGGTTGGAAACACCACCAACTCCAAGTCGAACGACAAGTCAGCAATGAGCTGGCGTACAATGGTTACCTGCTGCAAATCTTTTTGTCCGAAGTAGGCTCGGTGAGGGCGGCTCATGTGGAATAGCTTGCTGACTACAGTAGCTACACCATTGAAGTGACCCGGGCGGTGAGTACCCTCCATCACTTGCTCCAGTTTACCAAAGCTAAACTGGAGTACCGTTGATTGAGGATACATTTCCTCTACCGATGGCAAGAACAACGCTGTACATCCTGCCGGAGCTAGCAACTCTGCATCTGCCTCTGGCAGGCGCGGGTACAAGCGAAAATCATCGGGGTTGTTGAACTGGGTAGGATTCACGAAAACACTCACTACTACCACCTCGCACTCTTGAGCGGCAGCACGCACCAGTTGCAAATGCCCTTCGTGCAATGCTCCCATTGTGGGCACTAGTCCAATGCGCTGCCCGGCACGCCGCCATTCTTCCGTGCGGGCTTGCAACGCAGTAGCGGTATTCAGTATCTCCATAGAAGTAAATGGCCTATTCGGCGAGTAGTCGGGTGGGTAGGGTTGAATTTTCCCTCAAAAATGTTTAATTTTGTGCATCCCAAAGTGTTGCCCTCTCCCATTTACACCAACTGACCTAGTATGTCCAAGTTGAGAATACTCTATGCTGCCACGGAAATCAATCCGTTTCTGCAAACGACCAAGGTAGCGGAGTTTTTGCGGCGGCTGCCGCAGGGAATGCAGGAAATGGGGATGGAAATCCGCATTTTCGTGCCCCGGTTCGGCATCATCAACGAGCGTAAAAACCGGCTGCATGAAGTAGTACGTTTGTCAGGCATCAACATTGCCGTTGGCGAAGATGAGAAGCCGCTTATCATCAAAGTGGCGTCCATTCCAAATGCCAAATTGCAGGTATACTTTATCGACAACGAAGATTACTTCCACCGTAAATCGGTGTTGGTAGACAAGAACGACAAGTTCCACGCCGACAACGATGAGCGCGCCATCTTCTTCTGCAAAGGTGTGTTGGAAACAGTAAAGAAACTAGGCTGGGCACCGGATATCGTGCATTGCAACGACTGGATGACAGGCCTGATTCCGATGTACCTGAAGACAACGTACAAGAAAGACCCCATCTTCAAGGACGCTAAATCGGTGTTTACCATCTACAACAATGAGTTCGACCACAAGTTTGAGGGCGACATCATTGAGAAAGCGAAGATGCTGGACATTGACGATGAAATGCTGGCCGCTCTGAAATCAGCCGACTTTGGTGGTTTTATTAAGGTAGGAATGGAGTACTCTGATTCGGTTGTGAAGTCGGACGAAGATTTCAGTGAGAACCTGAATACGCTATTTTCGGAGTACTCGGAGAAAAAACAAATTGGGCAGGTAGGCGCCGATGAAAACCTGCTGACTTCTTACTACGCTCTCTATAATGAACTGGCCAGCTAGTGCCATCCGACTCACGTCGGTTTCTCTATCCGTTGCCGCTTTTCTTGGCCTTGCCACAGGGTGCGAGAAAGCCAACGATTTGGGGTTAGAGCTTCCGGGCACCTCCCCTATCTCAACGCAATACCAAGACATAACCCTGCCCGCTACAACCTCGCGGCAGGCCCCAGTGCAAACAGCACAAGCCTCCCACTTTCTGGTGGGGCGCGTGCGGGATGCTAACGTAGGCACTACGACTGCCCGGGCATTCCTGAATGCACAAATTGGCTCTCCTGACTCGTTGTTGGCAACGAACTTCACGGATGTAAAGCTAGATTCGGTAGTACTGCATCTTGGGTTTAACCAAGTATATGGTACGGCTACCCAGCCTGTCCGTCTAGACTTGTTTCAGCTCCAACAACCTCTTGGTGAGCGCACTGCTTACAACTCTGAATCATCGGTACCGACTAGCACCGCATTGCTATCTGGCTTTGCCGGTTCTTTGAACCGAAACCGTCAGGTAAAGACCCGTACTGCTGCTAGCTCCACTACCGATACTACAACTACCGTAATTACTACTACGGTACCGGATCGGGTAGTGCGCATACCGCTACTTAACTTTCCGCAGACGGCAGCGCTGGCTAATGCATTGTTCTCTGCGCAAAGGGCTACCGGCTTCAATCAGGATAAGATCAACACTATCCTGCGTGGCCTTGCACTTGGTCCTACGGCTGGTTTTCAGGACAATGTCGTGGCATTCAACCGCACCAACGAAACTCGAATCGCCTTTTATTACCAAGGTCGTACGAGAAGCGGAGCGAAGCTACGCCCCATTGTCTACAACATCCTATTCGGCAATGCACCTTCAGCAACAGCAGCGGATGCAAAGTTCTTTACTCAGCTCTCCACCGACTTTAGCGGTACGCGTTTGGCGGCCCTCAATTCTCCTGGAGCGCAGGTAGTGCCTACTTCTGACTTCCCCTACACGTATTTGCAAGAAGGAGTAGCTCTTGGTACACGTATTGAGTTGCAAGGTTTGTCGGCTCTAAAGTCGAATACGAATCGGGTAATTAACCGAGCTGAGTTACTAATTCCCATTCGGCAGTATAGCAACGGGCTATTCCCCTATGCTCCAAATGTATACTTGTACGAAGTAGACAATCAGAACAAGGTATTGGAACGCACGGTAGGTGCTACTACCGCTGAGAGATTAGTACAAGCAGAAGGAACATTGCCCAATAGCAGTGTCCGTATTTCCCCGGCTGGCATTGGGTATCCGGCTAGTGCTACATTCCCCCTCGGGCTAGAGCCGCAGTACTACTCCCTAAACATGACGGAGTATATCCAAGCTTATTTAACCAATAGGCTCAACGGCGACTTACCTAGCGGGCTGCTACTTTCTCCGGTATTACGTAGCAATACCTCGTTAACCCTAAACCGCTCGCTCCTAGACGCAAGCTCTAACGGAGGCATTAAGTTGCGCGTTTACTACTCTACCCTCCAATAAGCTAAACACTGGCTATTACGGCCCATCTGAAAAGGGCGGCACGGCTTTTGCCGTTGCCGCCCGATTTTGCTTTTCCCCAAGAAATTTTCGCTCTGACACAACCTACTTAATATGTGCGGAATTGTCGCTTACATTGGGCACCGTGAGGCCTGCCCTATCATCATCAAAGGCCTGCGTCGCCTAGAGTACCGTGGTTATGACTCGGCAGGGGTAGCTCTACTCAACGGACAGCTTAGCGTATATAAGAAAAAAGGGAAAGTAGCCGAACTAGAGGCCTTTATCTCTGATAAGGATACGCACGCCAATATTGGCATGGGTCATACACGGTGGGCTACCCATGGCGAGCCGAACGACGTAAACGCTCACCCCCACTACTCTACATCGGAGCGCATTGCCATTATCCATAACGGCATCATTGAAAACTATGCGGCCCTGAAGACGCACTTACAGCAGCAAGGGCACGAGTTTCATTCTGATACCGACACGGAAGTTTTCGGTAATCTGATTGAGGAAATTCAGAAGCAGAACCACTGCTCTTTAGAAGAGGCCGTTCGTCTTGCCTTGCATGAGGTAGTAGGCGCTTATGCCATTGTAGTATTGAGCAAAGACGAGCCAAATCAACTTATTGCCGCCCGCAAAGGCTCTCCTCTCGTGATTGGAGTTGGAGAAGGCGAGTTCTTCTTGGCTTCGGATGCTACGCCCATCATCGAGTATACGAACGAGGTAGTATATGTAAATGACTACGAAATCGCAGTAATCCGCGACGGCAAGCTGGACATTCGTACCAAGGAAGACGTACAGCAGACGCCGTATATCCAGAAGCTGGAGTTAGCACTTGATAGCATTGAGAAAGGTGGCTATGAGCATTTCATGCTCAAGGAAATCTTCGAACAGCCTCGTTCTATTCTCGACTCTATGCGGGGCCGCTTGGAGTTGGAAGCTGGCCACCTGAACATGGGAGGTGTGCGGGCCTACGAGCGCAAGTTTATGAACGCCGACCGCATCATTATTGTGGCTTGTGGTACGTCGTGGCATGCGGGCTTGGTAGCAGAGTACTTGCTCGAAGACCTAGCTCGTATTCCGGTAGAAGTAGAATACGCTTCGGAGTTCCGTTACCGAAACCCTATCATCACAGAGCGAGACATCGTAATTGCTATTTCTCAGTCTGGAGAAACGGCTGACACGCTCGCCGCTATTGAGTTAGCGAAGAGCAAGGGAGCTACCATCTTTGGTATCTGCAACGTAGTTGGTAGCAGCATTGCACGTGCTACGGACGCGGGTGCCTACACGCACGCTGGCCCCGAGATTGGCGTAGCCTCTACCAAAGCCTTCACGGCCCAGGTTACCGTGCTCACGATTCTAGCCATGATTGTGGGTCATAAGCGTGGTACGCTCACCGACCTTAGACTGCGGGAGTTGATGGTGGAGCTTGCTACCATCCCGGCCAAAGTGGAGAAAGCGCTGTTGCTGAACACAGAGATTGAGCAGATTTCTGAGATCTTCAAGGATGTTTCCAACTTCCTGTACTTGGGCCGAGGCTACAACTTCCCTGTAGCACTAGAAGGCGCGCTTAAGCTAAAGGAGATTAGCTACATCCACGCAGAGGGCTACCCTGCTGCTGAAATGAAGCACGGTCCTATCGCACTCATCGACGAAAACATGCCGGTGGTTGTTATTGCTACCAAGGATAGCTCGTATGAGAAGGTAGTAAGCAACATTCAGGAGGTAAAGGCACGTAAGGGCCGCATCATTGCCGTAGTTACCGAGGGTGACACCGTAATTCCGCCCATGGCAGAGTTTGTGATTGAGGTACCTGCTACCAGCGAAGCACTAACGCCCCTGGTTTCAGTAGTGCCATTACAGTTGCTCTCCTACCATATTGCGGTTATGCGCGGCTGCAACGTAGACCAGCCCCGTAACTTGGCTAAGTCGGTAACGGTAGAATAATTGATTCCATAGAAAGAAGAAGGCCGTTCTGGTATCCCGGAACGGCCTTCTTCTTTCTATGGAATTCCTATTTTGGGTATACTATACGGCCGGAGAATTTCCTCTTACTTTGGCTTTCTCATTTGCTTTCCTTTAACCTTGCTTCTATGCCCAACACTGTAGTGTATTCCGACCAGGCGCCCGCCCCTATTGGGCCGTATAGCCAAGCCGTACAAGCTGGTGATACCGTGTACGTTTCTGGTCAAATCCCGCTTGACCCTCACTCTGGTCAGTTGGTTGGCGAAGGCGACGTAGCGCAAGAAACGCATCAAGTAATGCGCAACCTACAGGCCGTGCTGCAAGCTGCTGGCCTCACCTTACGGGACGTAGTGAAGTGCAGCATCTTTGTAAAGGACCTCGGCAATTTTGGCCTAATCAACGAAATATACGGCAGCTACTTTGAGGCTGATTATGCTCCGGCCCGCGAAACGGTAGAGGTTAGCCGCTTGCCTAAAGATGTGCAAGTGGAAATTTCCTGTATTGCCGTAGCCCAACACTAGCAAGGTGGCGAACTATACGCTTTCGGGCAGCTAGCTTGCTGCAACAGCAGGTATAGTTCGCCAGCCACTACCTCTATAGCATTCTTATATCACCTATTACCGATGAGAGAGCTAGGTATCTTTCTGTTTTCTGCGGGACTCATAGCTATTGCTGCGCCGCTCCTACTACCGGCTAACTTCCATTTTCCGCTACTAGATTGGATCTATACGTGGGGCTCCACCGTGGCATGGGCTATCAAAGGTGGCGCTACCGTGCTGGGCCTCATTCTGTGGCTGAGCTTCAAAAACCGCGAATAATGCGCCGATCCTCTCCACGTAAAGCAGCCAAGCCATTGCGCAAGCCCGATCAGTTTCCACCGGATAACGTGCTGACGCGGGTATTGCCCCCCACATTAGTAGGCCAGCAGGAGTTTGAGCAATACCACTTTATCGGTTTCGACCTGAGCCAAGCCGATTTGTCGGGGCGCCGTTTTAGTGAGTGCTTGTTTGAGAACTGCAACCTTGCCGGCGCTACGGTGGCCAATACCAGCATGCAGAATGTAGCATTTGATGGCTGCAAGCTGCTAGGTTTGCAGTTTACGGCTTGCCGCGACATGCTCTTCGATGTCCATTTTGACAAGTGTCAGCTAGACTACGCTTCCTTCTGGGGCAAAGTGATGCCGAACACGCGCTTTATAGGCTGCTCGTTGCAAGAGGCTGACTTCACCCGCGCCAACCTCACCGGCGCGCTATTTCAGGAGTGCCACCTGCGCGGAACTGTTTTTAGCCAGACTTCTTTGGTTGGCGCTGATTTTCTGACGGCGCAGGGCGTAGTCCTAGATCCAGAACTAAACGACGTAAAACAAGCGCGTTTCGCCCTGCAGAGCCTGCCAGGCCTGTTAGGAAAGTATGGGCTGGTGATAGAATAACTATCCTTCGCCCTCCCCCGCTAATTAGCTACCTTTGCGGCGCGTTTTTCTATCCCGATAACGCGGCGAACTGACTGTATTATGGAAAGAGAAGTACGGGTGCGTTTTGCGCCCAGCCCCACCGGGCCGCTGCACATTGGCGGCGTGCGCACCGCGCTGTATAACTACCTCCTTGCTCGTAAGCTGGGCGGTAAGATGCTGCTCCGCATTGAAGATACCGACCAAAACCGCTTTGTGCCAGGTGCTGAGGACTATATTCGGCAAAGCCTGGAGTGGGCCGGTATTGAGCTAGATGAAAGCCCTTGGGTAGGAGGCCCGCACGCCCCCTATCGCCAAAGCGAGCGAAAGCCAATGTACATGCAATACGCTCAGCAGCTTATCGACAGCGGCTCGGCCTACTATGCTTTCGACACCCCCGAGGAGCTAGACGCCATGCGGGCCCGCTTGACGGCGGCTAAGGTGCCAAACCCGCAGTACAACAGCATTACCCGGGCGCAAATGCGCAACTCCTTGACCCTCCCGGCTGAGGAAGTAAAGCAGTTGTTAGACAGTGGGGCCCCGTACGTTATTCGGTTGAAAGTACCTCGTAAGGAGGAAGTACGCTTCAACGACTTGATTCGGGGTTGGGTGGTAGTACACTCCTCTTCCATTGACGACAAAGTGCTGATGAAGTCGGATGGTATGCCGACGTATCACCTAGCCAACATCGTGGATGACCATTTGATGGAAATCACCCACGTTATTCGGGGCGAGGAATGGCTGCCGTCGGCTCCCTTACACGTGCTTCTGTACCGCTACCTGGGTTGGGAAGCCACCATGCCGCAGTTTGCCCACTTGCCGCTCTTGCTGAAGCCCGATGGCACTGGTAAACTAAGCAAGCGCGACGGTGACCGTCTTGGCTTTCCCGTATTTCCGCTGGAATGGCACGGTAAGGATGCAGAAACTGGTGCTCCAACCGTGAGCAGTGGCTACCGTGAAAGTGGCTACCTGCCCGAGGCATTCATTAACTTCCTAGCTTTCTTGGGCTGGAATCCCGGCTCTCAGCAGGAATTGTTCACCATGCCCGAGTTGATTGATGCCTTCTCGATTGAGCGCGTGAGCAAGTCGCCAGCCCGCTTCGATCAGAACAAGGTGCGGTGGTACAACGAGCAGTATCTGCGAGCAAAATCTGATACTGAGTTGGCGGGCTACCTCACCGAAAGCCTGCAGGAGCAAGGCCAGGAAGTACCCGCCGATAAGGCCGAGCAAATTGCGGCCCTAGTGAAAGAGCGGGCTACCTTCCCAGCCGACCTAGCCAAGGAAGCTCAGCTGTTCTTCACGCGCCCGACTAGCTATGATGAGCAGGTAATCAGCAAGAAGTGGAATGCTCAGGTAGCCGGTGCGCTGGCCGAGTTTGCCAAGGAGCTGCCAACCAGTGCCGACGCTACCCCCGATGGTATCAAAGCACTGCTTACGCAAGTGCTAGAGCGCCAGGGCATCAAAATTGGGCAGGTACTGCAGGCCTTACGCGTAGCCGTAACTGGCGCCGCCGCTGGCCCCGACCTGATGCACATCATGAGCATCTTGGGCACCCAGGAAACTGCCGAGCGCATTGAAGCGGCTGTAGCGGCCCTGTAGTAGCACCACACAAAAAAGCGAGGTGATAGTCTAGTTACTATCACCTCGCTTTTTTGTGTGGTGCTACTACCTGCCCTGTCCTTTAGCACCGTTGCCAATTCGCTCTAGGGGAGCCGTACTAGGCTTGCCATCGAGCACAGGGTAGTACTACTAACCTTTTGCCAAATCCTAGTTGGAGGTAGCGCCGTATGCAGCAAGATGTGGCCTTAATCATGTATGGCCCTGATAACTAGCAACCGACTACGCTCATGGCCAAAAAACCCGTTAGCCCGAAAAAGAAAAAGAACGACCCCGAGAAGAAAGCCCGGGTGCATAAAGAGTTGGAGGGCTTTGAAATCAAGGTGAATCCGCTGGGTGAAATCACCTCCAACTATTCTATTGAAGACATCAATCAATTTTTAAATCGGCACGTGCGCGATAAGAAACTGGTAGACCGTGCCGGGCAGTTTGGTGAGAAAGACGAAGAGGAAGATTTCCCGTTGGAAGAAGGGGCGCAAGAGCCCGAAGAAACCGACGAGGATTTTATGCGGCGTACTAGCAAGGAAGCCAAGAAAAAAGGGCCCAAGGCCTCGGCCGAAGAGGATACTGAAGAAGAATTGGGAGAGGAAGAGAAATAATTCTTCATCACCTTATGTGGTATTGGTCATGCCAGTACTAGCCATCGGGGCCGAATAGGCTTCACGATGGCTAGTACTGGCATTACTTTTTCATATTTGGCTATACTTGGGACGTTATTCACCCTCTTTCCTCCTCCTTCCCCATGCAGTCCCACGACGTCGATTATAAGATTCTCGGCAACGATATTCAGGTATTAGAAGTAGAGCTAGACCCCAATGAGACAGTAATTGCCGAGGCTGGGGCCATGGTATACATGGACGAGGCTATTGCCTTTGAGACGAAAATGGGAGACGGCTCGGAGCCCGACCAGGGTTTTATGGGCAAGCTGTTTTCGGCAGGCACGCGTCTCATCACAGGTGAGTCGTTGTTTATGACTCATTTTACTCACCGGGGCAGCTACGGTAAAAGCCGAGTTGCCTTTTCAGCACCCTACCCAGGTACTATCATCCCACTAGACCTGCGCACCTTGCCCCAGGGCCTCATTGTGCAGAAAGATGGTTTCCTAGCGGCAGCTCGGGGTACTAAAATCAGCTTGCACTTCAACCAGAAGCTAGGAGCAGGACTTTTTGCCGGTGAGGGGTTCATTTTGCAGAAGCTCACGGGCGACGGAAAAGCCTTTATTCATGCGGGCGGCACCATCATTGAGAAGCGCCTGAACAACGAACTACTGCGCGTAGACACTGGCTGCGTAGTTGCCTTCGAGCCCGGTATCGACTTCAGTATTGCCCGGGCTGGCGGCTTGAAGTCCATGATTTTTGGGGGCGAAGGCCTACTCCTAGCCACGCTTCGCGGTACCGGGCGCGTGTGGTTACAGTCGATGCCCGTGAAGAAACTTATTCAAGCCCTGGCGCCTACCGGTGGCAATGCCCGCAAGGAAAGCGGCGGCGTACTTGGCAATCTGATGGGTGGCATCTTAGACGAGTAGGAAAATCCTTGCTCCCTAGCAAAACGGCCGGCTCTGCATACATGCGAAGCCGGCCATTTTGCTAGGGAGCACTGCCCACGAGTATACTGTTTACTGAGGCGTAGTACGCTGCAGTATTCCACGCACGTAATACTCAGATGGTATCTGCTGGCCGTTTTCAGCGTAGCGTTTCCACTCTCCTTGCCAGTAAAAATGCGCTCCATCAGGCTCAGCCCGGTATCGAGCCATTCCCTGCTTGGCCCGACGACCGTTGGGATGGTAATAGGTCATGGAAACAAGGCCTACTGGTCGATGGTGAAACCGCTCCACATGGTCTAGCTCACCCGTTGGGGTATAGTAGCGCCAGCGCCCGACCGGCAATCCGTGTTTGTACTTGCCCTGATTGGCAGTTTTTGTTTCTGCCATATCGAAATACTCCCGCCAGCGGCCGTGCCGATGGCCCGCGGGGTCTAAACGGTTTGCAGGACGCCGAGCCACCAAGCCACCACTCGTGCAGGAGGCAAGTAGTAAGGACACTACCGCCGCTATTACAGGCTGTTGGAGCAAATTAAGGCGTATACACGTATGGTAGCACATCGGATACTGGGTTAGCAGATGACAGCTACGGAAGGTATAACTATTTTTTTAGTTCATCAAGGATTTCCTCTACGAGCTCCCGTGAGTTACTCAAGCGCGGCACCTTGTGTTGCCCACCCAACTTGCCTTTGCGAGCTAGCCACCGCTCGAAAGTGCCCGGCGGGGCTACCGTCAGCAGAGGGGGCGTAAGGGCTAGGTCGCGGTGGCGTTTGGCGTCGTAATCGGAGTTGAGTTGGCGCAGCGTATGATCGAGGACGGCGGTGAACTGGGCCGTGTCCTGCGGGGCTTGCACAAACTCCAGTATCCACTGGTGCCCGCCCCGGGAAGCCCCATCGTGAGCAGTAAAGTACACGGGAGCGGCCGTGAAGTCGCGGACGGTAGCGCCGGTAGCTTGGCAGGCGGCTGCAATGGCAGCATCGGCATTTTCTACTACCACTTCTTCCCCGAAAGCATTCAGAAAGTGCTTGGTGCGGCCGGATATTCGGATGCGGCAAGGCGCCAAGCTGGTGAAGCGCACGGTATCACCAATCTTATAGCGCCACAGGCCAGCATTGGTACTGATAATGACTGCGTAGGTGCGGCCAAGCTCTACCTGATCGAGGCCAACTGCCTGGGGCTCGGTGGCTTCCCACTGGTCGGCAGGCAAGAATTCGTAGTAGATGCCATGATCTAGCAGCAGGAGCAGGTCCTCGGAGTTGGGCTCGTCCTGCACCGCCAAGTAGCCCTCCGAGGCATTATACACCTCCAAGTAGTGCATCTGGTCGGAAGGAATGAGTTGGCGAAACAGTTCCCGGTAGGGCCCGAAAGCGACGGCGCCGTGCAGAAACAGCCCCAAACGGGGCCATACGTCCAGAATGGTAGTGGCTCCCGCCAGCTCCACCACTCGGCGCAGTAGCACAATCATCCAGGTAGGCACCCCTGCCAGCACGCGCACATCCGCTGTCAGCACATGGTCGGCAATGCGCGCAATCTTTTCCTCCCATTCATCCAGCAGGGCTAACTCAAGTGGCGGAGTACGCACAAACTCCGCCCAAGCAGGCAGGTTTTGCATGATTACGGCCGATACGTCGCCGACCCGGGAGCCCGTAGTAGCCGGTCGAAACGGGTTGGGGCTGTGGGTACCACCCAGCGAAAGCGTTTTGCCACCTAAAATGTCCACCTCGGGGTAGTGCAGCGTTGCCAGGGCTGTCATGTCGCGGCCAGCGCGGTAGTTGCAGTCGTGCAACGACTCGCGGGTGACAGGAATGAACTTGCTGCGGGCGTTGGTGGTGCCGCTGCTCTTGGCGAACCACTGCACCGTGCCGGGCCACAGCACGTTGGCCTCCCCACGTAGTACGCGCTCAATCTCCGGGTACAGGTCCTCGTAGCTGCTAATGGGTAGGCGCTGAGCAAACTCCTGAGCCGAGGGAGCATCTGCGAATCCGTACCGACGACCCCACTCTGTTCCTCGCGCCGTGTGCAACAAGTCAGCCCGGACGCGCTGCTGTACATCATGCGGATTGTCGCGGAAGTGAGCAATGCTGGCAAGACGTCGCTGCAAGGCCCAGGTCAGAACGGTGCTGATCACAAGGAAGGACTAAGGGAGATGAAAAAGGAACGGAAAGAGGTCTTCTGTACCTGTGGCAGGCCGGGAAAGTTACCGGAAATAGCCGTAGTGGCTATACCCAGCCGGCAAAGAGGGCGGAGCTTGCGGTAGCTTATAAGCCCCCAAGTTCCGCCCTCTTTGCCAGCTAGTAATGCTACGTACTAATAGCTAAATTTTTCGCTTCAACTCGAAATGCTTACCCAAGTATACACGCCGCACCATTTCATCGGCGGCCAGCTCTTCGGCGGTGCCAGCCTTAAGCAGCTTACCCTCAAATAGCAGGTAGGCCCGGTCTACGATGCTAAGGGTTTCATTCACGTTGTGGTCGGTGATGAGGATGCCTATGTTTTTATGCTTGAGTTTGGCCACAATACCCTGAATTTCCTCTACGGCAATGGGGTCTACGCCGGCGAAGGGCTCATCTAGCAACACAAATTTGGGGTCTACGGCTAGGGCACGAGCAATTTCAGTGCGTCGCCGCTCTCCCCCGCTTAGTACCCGGCCCAAGTTTTTGCGCACGTGCGTTAGGCTGAACTCGTTGAGGAGCTCTTCTACCTTGTCCAGCTGAGCCTGCTTAGGCATGTCCGTCATTTCCAGCACCGACAGCACGTTTTCCTCCACTGTCAGGTCTCGAAAGACAGAAGCTTCCTGGGCAAGATAGCCAATACCGAGGCGGGCCCGCTGGTAGATGGGCAGCTTGGTAATATCCTTATCATCGAGGAAAATACGGCCTTCATTGGGCTTAACCATGCCCACCGTCATGTAAAACGAAGTGGTTTTGCCCGCGCCGTTGGGACCCAGCAACCCCACAATCTCGCCTTGCTCAACATGCAGCGACATGTCGTTCACCACGGTGCGTGACTTGTATTTTTTGATTAGGTGTTCAGCGCGTAAAATCATCGGTAGCAAAGATAAGGACAGGTAAGCGCTAGTATCATGACACAGGGAAGGCACCCGGACCACGAACGGGGGTAGCAGTACCGCCGCCCCCTTCCGCAGACAACTAACCGAAGTGCTACCCTTTCAGTAGCCCATCGCGCAATGCCTGCTGGGCCGGCGTGGGTGCGGGAGCTGCTTCTACCAGGTTTTTCACTTCTACGTCGAACTCCCGGGGGGTAGCTGTGCGCTCCTGCTCTGGGGTGTTTTCGTGGCGGAATTTTACGCGTACCGGTTCGGTATTCTGGGGCTCTACCAATGGGCGTAGCAGCTTCTCGGCGTTTTGCATGGTTACGGTCTGCCCGTTTATGGCCACTATCACGTCGCCTTCTTGCAGGCCGAATGCGTTTTCCTCCGCCTTGGTCTTCACGGCCCGGAACTGATTTTTTTCTTGGTCGTACGCAAAGCCAATGTTGCCGAAGGCTTTCACTTTGGTTTGAGCCACGGGCGCATACGTCCACCCTATTTTTCCGAAGTACTCGGCTAGCGGCAAGGGCTTGCCACCAATTACGTACTGATCAAAGAATGCTTGCAGCTGCGGATTGGTCAGCGCCACAATTTCAGGGATAAGCTGGTTGTCCTCAAACGAGCGGTCGGGCCCGTACTTTTCTCGTAGCGCAAGCAACACGTCGCGCAAGGTTTGGCGGCCCTGGCTTAGCTCCCGAATCCGAATATCCAGCAGGAGCCCAATGAGGGCACCTTTGTCGTACACGTTTTGGTACATGTCTTTGTAAGGAGCCTCCAGAATGCGGCGGCTCATCTCCGTAAACGACACATCCTTGTACTGCTGAGAGTTGTCGATTTTGGCTTTCATGCGGCTGCGAAACTCATCGGGGCTGATGAGGCCGCCGCGCACCTGCACCAGCTGCGACACGTACTCGGTTACGCCTTCGTAGAGCCACAAGTGCTGCGACATCTGTGGGTTTCGGAAGTCAAACTCGCCAATCTCGCGGCTGTGGATGTTGAGCGGGGCCAGCATGTGCAGAAATTCATGCGAGGCTACTTCGAGCACCAAGCTGCGCATACGGTCCTGGTCCGGAAATTCAGGTAGGAAGTATAGGGAAGAGTAGCTGTGCTCCATGGCCCCGTAACCGCCGCTCATGCTCACCAGAGGCGAGTTGAGGCTGGGAAAGTACATTAAGAACTGGTAGCGGGGCACCGGCATCTTACCGAAAAACTTCGTCAGGGCTTCGGCCATGGGGCGCAGCATTTCACTTACCTGAGTAGCCTTCACCACACCGCCTTCCGACATAACGGCCACGCCAATGCGCGCTCCTCCCGTGCTGAAGCTAGCCGTATCGGGCTTGCTGTACAAGATGGGGCCATCGGCAAGGGTAACGTAGCTGTTGGCCGTGAAAACATCCTTGGTGGCCGACTCCCGGCGTACGTTGAGGGCGGAGGCCCCGTAGAGTTCGGCGGGCTTCTGCACGCTTACCTGGTAGGGCTGCATCTTGTAGCCTTCGAGGTAGCCGTAGAAACCGTAGTGGTTAATGGTAAAGTTGCGGCCCGCATCAATATTGGTACCACCGGGCTGGAAGATAAACGAGTCGTCTTGTTTGGCGTCCCAAGTGTCGTCTACCAAGTACTCTAAGCGCGCCAAGTTTTGGGCTTTGTCGATGACGAACAAGTTAGGCCCATTGTTCTTCACCTTCAGTGACTTGCCTTTCTTATCGTACGCCTTAAAGCTTGTAACGAAGCGTCCGTAGTCTTTCTTGGAGTAGGAGCCAGGTACTACTGAGGGCATCACGTACGTAACCTGCTCCTCCTTCACGGGCGGCGTATTTACTACTACTCGTACGCGGTCATTCTGCACATGCTGCAAATCAAGAGCAATCTGATAGCCGGGTCCGGCTTGCTGGGCTACTACCGGCGCAGTGCCAGCTAATATCAGCCCAAGGGCCAGATAACGCGTTTTCATCAAGAAAATATAAATAAGTTAGACAACAGCCTAAACGCTGCTGCAAGGTACACATTGCCTACGCGTGGTTATTGCTCTAGCTCAACGATGACAACCTATGGCCTACTACCAGGGTACACAAACACCTAGCCCTAACGTAGGGCCCTGCTACTTCCTTCCCCTTCCTTCATGCCTCAGTACAGAAAGATAAGCCGCTACGTGCTAGCCGGGCTGTTTACTTTCGCGGGTATCGTGCATTTTCTTTCCCCAGAAATGTTTGTGCGTATCGTTCCTCCTTACCTGCCGGCCCCTCTCCTGCTAGTGTATGTGAGCGGGATGGCTGAAATTGCCGGCGGGTTGGGACTGCTTGTGCCGACTACGCGCCGCATGACTTCTTGGGGCCTTATTCTGCTACTAGTAGCCGTGTTTCCGGCCAATGTATACATGCTCCAATCCTATGAAGGCAGGGGGCTACTCCCAGTTTGGGCTTTGTGGCTGCGCCTCCCCTTGCAAGTAGTCCTTGTTGCCTGGGCGTGGTGGATCCGGAAGGAATAAATGATAGCGTTTGCTGCTGCGTGCCTAACAAGACCCTCGCCGTCTTCTAATCTTCTACTCCCAGCGAATGTCTTTCACGCGAAGCTGTAAGTTCTTCACTCCTCGGAATTCGTTCATTTCTACCGTGTAGCACACCTGAAATGGCTCGCCGCGCAGAATTCGCTCGTGGTACTCGCCTAGTCCGAAACCAATGGCGTCTACCGTATGACGGCCGTCCTGGGTAAGGGTCAACTTCAAGTGCGAGTTGCCGACAATCCGGGCCGAATCGGGAGTAGCGTACACCTTATCCGACATAAACACAGGATTGGAATTGCCCGGCCCGAACGGTTCCATCTGATGGAGCAGGTTGAAGAAGCTGGGCGTAATATCCTGCAGTGCCAGCACTTGATCGATTTCAACTGGGGGAATCAGTTGCTCCGGCAAAATGCGGCCTGCTACAATGCGCTCAAACTTCTCGCGGAAGGCCGGCACGTTTTCCACGGGTAGCGTAAGGCCTGCCGCATACATGTGGCCGCCAAACTGGTCTAGCAAGTCAGAACACTCTTCGATGGCCTGGTGCACATCGAACCCGACTACTGAACGGGCCGAGCCAGTAGCCTTCCCGTTGCTTTCCGTCAGAATGATGGTAGGGCGGTAGTACTTATCAAGGCAGCGCGACGCTACAATGCCTACTACGCCCTTGTGCCAGTCCTGCTTGAAGAGCACGGTAGTACTAGCCGTGCGGAGCAAGGCATCTTGCTCAATCATCTCCAAGGCTTCCTTGGTAATGCTGGTATCAAAGCCGCGGCGCTCCTGATTGGTTTTGTCTACTACGCCAGCTTTGTCTTTTGCTTCAGCCGTAGTTTCGGCCAAAATCATAGCCACGGAACGCTTGGCGTCTCCCATGCGGCCCGCCGCATTGATGCGGGGCGCGAAGCCAAAGACCAGGCTACTGATGTTCAGTTCGGCGTTTTGGATGCCCGCCAACTCACGCAGCGCATCGAGGCCGGGGCGCTGGGGGCGCTGCCGGTCATTCAACAAGCGTAAGCCGTGGTAAGCCAATGTGCGGTTCTCACCGGTAATAGGCACAATATCGGCGGCAATGCTGACAGCCACCAGGTCTAGCAGCTCATACAGCGGTTCCTCGGGTAAGCCTTGGTGCTGGGTGAAAGCCTGCATGAGTTTGAATCCTACTCCGCAACCAGAAAGCTCCTTGTAGGGATAAGGACAGTCGGCCCGCTTGGGGTCGAGAACGGCTACGGCCTCCGGCAAATCGGCGCCGGGCAAGTGGTGGTCACAGATGATAAAATCGATGCCGCACTGGTTGGCGTAAGCTACCTTTTCCACGGCTTTTACTCCGCAGTCGAGCGCAATAATGAGCTGGTAGCTATTGTCTACCGCGAAATCAATACCGGCTTCTGAAACCCCATACCCTTCCTTGTACCGGTCAGGAATATAGTAGTCGATGCGGGAAGGGCCGAAAAACTCGCGCAGGTAACTAAAAACCAGGGCAACGGAGGTAGTACCATCCACGTCGTAATCACCAAATACCAGTACTCGCTCCCCCAAATGCAGCGCCCGCACTAGGCGGTCCACGGCGCGGTCCATATCGCGCATCAGCATAGGGTTGGGGAGGGTAGCCAGGGCTGGCCGGAAATATGCGCGGGCTTCCTCAAAGCTGCAAACTTTGCGCTGGCAGAGCAGGCCGATGACAGCCTCGTTGACGCGCAAGGCGTCGGCCAAATGCCGTACTTGTTCAGCGTCGGGCGCGGGCTTGCGAATCCATCGTTTTTCCATATTCTGCCAGAACCCATACTGGGCTATACCTTCAAAAGTACGAAGAAAAACCGCGTTTTCGGCTCCCTTTTTCCATCAGCTAGTGCGGATGTTGTAGCTTTGAAACGGACAGTTTAGGACGCAAATTCTACTTAACCAGCAAGGGCACAGCAACAACCACTGCCCTACCCCCGGCTATACTTCTGCTAATGTCAAAGCTTCGTCAGTTCTTTCAGGAATACCGCCAATACATCCTCTCCGATGGCCTGATGTACGTAGCCTTTATCGTCATCCTAGGACTGATGTTTTTGTTCTTCCGCTAACCCACGTCGTTTCTAGCAGGCCGTTTTGGGTTGAGGCAGAACGTGTATGTCAGGGCTTCGCTGACCACGCTTCAACTCACGCAATACAGTAGGCGCAGCCATCGGCAGATGGCTTAGTTTACTGCGTCGCCGCGTAGTTTGCGGAACCGCTTACGGGCCTCGGCCACGTAGATACTGCCGGGGTATTTCACCAGCATTTGATTGTAAAGCTGCTGGGCCTTGTCGCGGTCTTGCAGGTTTTCTTCCTGAATACTAGCGGCCAAGAACAAAGCGTCGTCGCTTAGCACGTCGTACTTTGGATTGGCCGTGATTTTCTCTAGCGTACCAATGGCGCCTGGGTAGTCGCCAGTGCGGCGTTGCAACTGGGCTTTCAGGTACCAAGCATCGTCTTGCAGAGCGTGGCCGGGGTACTTTTGCAACAGAGCATCAAGGCCACGTAGGGCCTCCGGAATCTTGTTTTGAAATACGAGTTGCTCCACGGCGGCATAGTCATGGAGAGCTACGCCGGCCGTATCCATGGCCGTATTGTCGGTGATGAGCAGACTGAGCTGCATAGCATCATTGGCAATTTCACGGCTAGTAGCTTGCTTCAGAATATCAAGGTGAGACTTGGCCAGTTTAAAGTCGCCGGCGAAATAGCTAAGACGAGCGTTGCGCAGCTTGGCTTCGTACCCTAGCGGCGTATCCTTGTGCGACTTCTCGACCTGCGAATACAGCAGCGTTGCTTCCCAGGGCTCTGCCCGAAGCAGGTAGATGTCCGCCAAATCAATTTTGGCTTGGTCCACTACCTCTAGGCTGGCACGGGGCATGTCGATTACCTCTTGCAGCAGCTTCATGGCGGGCTCTTTCTCATCTAGTTGAAAAGCCATCAAGGCCGCCATACTCCGCAGTACGGGAGCCGTTTCGGGCGTGCGGCCCAGCTCTTGCAGCACCTGCTGGTACTCCTGCAGCAGGCCCCGTAGTTGGGCTACGTTTACGGGGTAGGTAGTGCGCACTTGCTCTTCGCGGGTCTGCACTAGGCGCTGACGCGCCAAGGCGTAGAAGGGCTTGCCCCGATACTCGCGCACCAAGTAGTCGTAGCCCTGAATTGCGCTTTCGTAGTCCTTGTTGCGGCGGGCAATTTCGGCTACTTCCAGCACCCGCTGCCCATCCGTGCGGCCCCGACGGTCGAGGGCTTTGGCTTGGACAAGGGCGCCCGTAAAGTCGCGGCGCTGTACCTGCAACCACAGCAGTAATTCGCTGTACACGGTGCGGTCAGGGTTCTTCTGTACCAAGCCAATGAGCTCTTTCTCTAGCGCCTCAAAGTCCTTGTCTTCTTGCAGGCTGTTTTGCAACATGTTGCGCACAAAGGGCAGTTGGTGCTCATCGTCCTGCA
This sequence comes from Hymenobacter mucosus, assembly GCF_900188255.1. GTDB lineage: Bacteria > Bacteroidota > Bacteroidia > Cytophagales > Hymenobacteraceae > Hymenobacter > Hymenobacter mucosus. The sequence continues at coordinate 37,900 of NZ_FZNS01000003.1, forward strand.
ATAACCGTAGCGTTTCACCCATCACCTTATCCTGCTGCCCGCTCTGGGTGTAGAGCTGAATTAGCTGAGGCGAAAACTCAGTGTCGTTTTTGGCTACTTCTCTTCCACGCAAGTAGGTTTTTACGGCCCACTCCGGCAAGCTTGCTTTTTGAAACTCTGCCGCTACGGGCACTACCTGGGCAGTAGTCAGCTGACTTACCACCCGCTCATACTGCTTTTGGGCTGCTGCCTGGTCGTTGGCTTTGGTATACACGCCCCCCAGCAGCACACCTAGCGTGGGGTCCTCTGGGCGTTGCTTGAGCGCGCGCTTTACTAGCTTCTCGGCGTCTTTGTGCTTTGCCAGGTTCTGCAAAGAAGCTACATAGTCGGGCAGAATAGCAGATGCCGTTTGGTCTTCGTTGCGCAGCCGCCCGAAGAGGTAAACGGCTTTTTCACTTTCCCCCTTGCGCGCATATTCCCGAGCCAGGGCAATGGTGTTGCCTTCGCCCTGGGCTTTCCCCGCGGTAGGAATCAGGAGGTGCAGCCCACCCACCAGGGCCAGGGCTACACCTCCCTTTTGCAAGACCGAACGTAGCTGCATCTTCATAAAAGCAGAACTAAAAAAGTAGTAAGGAAGTGCGCCCGCAGGCTGCTACCATCCAGTGAAGGAGCAACGGCCGTCCTTGCCTCCCCCGTTCAAAAGTCGAGGTATAAAGTTGCGGCGCTGCATCAACGCCAAAAACAAAAAGGGCCGTACCCGAAGGTACGGCCCTTTTTAATTCTTGAGAACAGTATGGTTTAGAAGAACTTCGTGCGCTCGTCTTTCACGTTGGCATGCTGCTTAATGGCCTCATACGTAAGGTTGTCGGTGCGGGCAGCGCGCTGGGCCATCAACTGCTGGCGAACAGATTTCACGTCGGTAGGTACTGTAGGCTTTTGTACACTTACGGCTTCTACTACCAGTACACCCTGCTCACCCTGGAAGGGGGCAGACTTCTGACCGGGCTTCAGCCCGAAAGCCTTGCCGACAGCCAAGGGCTCGTTGCCAACGCCAGGGAGTTGGCCAGTGCCCAGCACTACGTTGTCCGCCGTTTTCACTTGGGCGTTGGGGCCGTAGGCTTGGGCCATTTGCTCCAATGAGCCTTTAGCGGCACTCAGCTTCTTGATGATTTGCTCGGCTTTCAACTCGTTGCGCACCAGGGCAGATACTTCTGGCTTCACGCTGGCAACGTCGGCAACTCCTTTCGTCCGCTCGCCAGTCAGAACCGCAATAACGTACTGGTCACCAATTTCAAATACTTCCGATACATCTCCTACTTGGGTAGGAGTGCCTTCGGGGTTGAAGCCGTAAGCCCAGCGTACCAACTGACGAGCACCTTGCAGGTTATTCACGGCTTGCTCGCCGCGGCCGAGGCCTTTGGCTTCTACTTTCTGCAAAGACTTATCCTTGGCTACTGCCTTCCGGAACGACTCTAGGTCGGTAGCTTCGCCCTTCAACTGCTGCGCTTTCTGGTAAGCTGCGTCGCGGGTAGCATCGGTAGGCTGAATGGTCTTTTGCACAGCGGCCACCTGGTAGGTCTGGGTGGTTTTGGGCGCGGTGATTTTGATGATGTGGTAGCCGAATGACGTTTTTACCGGAGCAGGTAGCAACCCGGCCGACGTAGCGCCGAATACTGCCTTCTCAAACTCGGGTACCATGCGGCCTTGCTGGAACCAGCCTAGGTCACCACCGGTGGTGGTAGTACCGTCGGTACCATACTGGCGGGCCATAGCGGCAAAGTCGGCACCGCCTTTGATTTTGTTCAGGATATCGGTGGCTTTGGCTTTGGCCGCAGCATCAGCTTCGGGCGTGGTACCCTCCGGCTTAATCAGGATGTGGCTAGCACGAGCGGCAGCTTGCGCGCCGGCTTTCTGGCCGGTTACTTTAAACAGTGAGTAAGTGCCGTTTTCAGCGTAAGGTCCGTACACTTTGCCTACTTGCAAGGGTAATTGGCTACGAAGCTTCTCCGGCATATCGGCCGGCGAGAGGTAGGCCGCGTTATAGGGCTGATCTGAGTTCAGCTTTGCAAACAGCGAGTCGTTAGGAGCCGTAGTAAACTGGGTAGCCAGTTCGTCTACCGTCTTCCGTACGGTAGCACTATCTTCTACCGAGGCCGTAACCGGAATGGTCACGTATTCAATAGAGCGGCCATCCTCTACTTTGTAACGGCCTTTGTTCTTGTCGATGTAAGCTTGCACCTGCTCATCCGTAACCTTCACGCTCGAATCGGAGATGGTGAAGTAGGGCACCAGTAAGTACCGTACGTTGGCTTTGCTATTCTGAGCTTCGTCGAAGCGCTTGGCTTCGGCAGCCGTTACGTAGGTACTCAGTTTGAGCAGGTTGTTGTATTTCGCAGCTAGACGCTCAGGCCCTAGGTTGGCTTCGAAGTTGCGGAAGGCCTCCTGAGTCTGAGGGGGTAGTTTGTCGAGGTTGCGGAGGTATTCAATAACCTTGGTTTTGTCGAACTGCCCAGTCTGCGGATCAGTAAAGGCTTGCCGGATGCTTGGGTGAATGTTGTTCCCCTGCACCATATCCGTCAACTCATCGTCCGACACTTTCAGTCCTAGCTTGTCAAACTCCTTCTGGAAGGCAATGCGGTAAAGCGTCTGGTTCCATGCCTGGTCGCGCAGGTAGCCCATAGTATTTTCATCGGGCTGGCGGCCTTGCTGAGCAATGAAGGCCTGCTTGGCTTGTTCCAGGGTAGCATTGAACGTCTCATAGTCCACTTTCTCCCCGGCTACTTCGCCCACTACCCGGTCGTTGCCAGCAAAGAGGCTATTGCGGCCGTAGAGGAAGTCCCCCCCCAACATGAAGAGCAGCAGGCCGATGATAATGGCCCCGACTGCCCAGCCCGATTTTTCTCGGATTGTGTTAATTAATGCCATTTACTTGAAAAAAAGCACAGGTAAAAAAGTGGAAAGAGGTGCAAAATAACCAGAAACCCCCGGACATTCAAAGGGCGCGGCGAAGTGAGCTTGTGCGGTAAGCCACGTGGCCTCCTTGGCAGTAGCAAGAATCTGTTGTTCTGTGTATTCGGTGGCTATAATGACACCGGACCTCGCTTCTCCAAAACCTGCCACTGCAGGAGTGGTAGTTTGGACGAAAGGAGGTCCGGAGCCAGGTACTGCACAAGCAGTATGCACACTATACAATATGAGATACTACCGCTTTTTGCCACCCGTTTTTTTGCGGGCGGGGGCAGCGGCTTTTTGGGCGGCTTCCGCGGCCGCCGCGGCTTCCTTGGCGCGCTGCTTGAGGTAGCGGTAGCTGATCAGGAAGCCAAAGGAGAGCATGAAAAGCCAGTAGTTGCGGTACAGCCCATCCATCTTACCGACCGCTAAGGTTTGGTAGCTGGCAATTACAAACGTGACGAGGGCTAGGGAGAACAGAATAGTGCGCCCGAGGCCCGGGTCCCAAAAACGTTTCATGGCAAGCAGCGATTAGCGAGAACTAGCAGGCGCCGGGGCGGAGTTAACATCAAAAACTCCTGTCGGCGTCAGAATGGTGTAGCGGGAGAAGTCTTGGTTAGCCGTTAAGCCTTTCCCCGTCAGTACTTCGGTGGGCGTTGTAACCCGTACTTCGGTGGTTTCCTTGGTATAAATCAGCGCCTTACCTGTGTCGTAGAAAGCTTCTTCGGTATTCATCCGCTGTTGCTTTTCTACGTTTGATACCCGCACGTTGCCGCGCACAATGTACAGGCTCTTCGCCTTTTCCTTCTTGCCGTAGTTGGCCTCAATGGTATTGACCACTTTGCTACCATCTTCCGACAAAAAGGTAAGACTGAGCCCTTTAGGAAAAATCTGGTCGCCATTTTCGAAGTCCTGCTCCAGCGGCGCCTTGAGGCGGATACGCAGCTTAGCTGAGTCGCTAACGAGCATGAGCACGTTTTCGGTTTCTATCAGCGGCCCCGTGTACGAGACTGGTTTGACCACTTCATCGGCTTGCTTCTGGCAGCTATCGAGCAGCAGTACAGCTAGCCCGCTTATCCAGAGCAGATGTCGCCCATACGTATTCATAGTACGTCCGTTACTCAATGCGGCGCTTGATAAACCAGCGGTTGTTGAGCGTGACGCCCAATTGCATGCGCACGTAATCTTCTTTCACGTTACGCTCCGAAACACCCGTTGAGAGGCGCTGCACATCTGTGTTGCCACGCTGCCCATAGATGAAGCCTAAGCTAATGGTTGTGCCGTCGAGCGGAGTAGCCGTGGGAAGCGGAAATGCGAAGCCCCAGCTTACTGCCCGGTCATACAGGGTGTTACCACCGGGGCGGTAAGGCAACTGTGCTACGCTAAGGCCAGCCCGGTAAGTAACGCGACGGAAGTAATTATCTACGGCAGTTGGGTCAGGAGTGAACTCCCCACCAATACCTCCTCGGTAGGTATCGCTCAAGAGCACGCCAGAAGCACCGCCTGCTTCGCCAAAGGCGACGAACTTGGACCACTCCTGCCGCGAGCCATCAAGGCTTAAGCTCCAGTTGCGGTTGTTATCGAAGCTAACACCTACTTGAGCTAGTGCTGGCACGGTAGCTTTACCTGGCGCATCGGTTTCCAGCGCGGTAGAGCTAAGCTGCAACTGCTCTAATGTTTCCCGGTTCTGAGAAATAGAACGCTCCCCATTCAAATTTGACTGGAAGCTGTATACCCCACCCAGGTTGAAATTCACTTTGTCATTCACTTTGCCCCGGTAATGGATGCCGGTTCGGAAAGCAAAGTCAGAGTAATGCACGTGGTAGATGTTCACGTCCCGAACGGTATTGGCGTCCGTTGAAGAAGGCGTAATAACGGTAGTAGCGCGCTGCTGATCAATGCTACCAAACACGTACCCTACCGATGCTCCTACAACCAAGCCCTTAGCAATGCGCACAGAGTGGCTGGTGTACGCTTCAGCTAGGTCGCCGCTACCCTTGTACTCATTGTTGGCCGTTGAATTTGGGTCACCAATAACTGGGTCAACAGTAACCGATTCGTAGTCGACGGAGCTGTAAGGTTTGAGGCCAATAGAGCCAGCCCACCGCCGCGAAATAGGAAAGGCCAGTGCTAGGTAGCTTAGGTTTGCGGAGCCTGTACGCTGAGAGCTTACATTGTTGCGTAGCGTTTTAAACTGGGCACTGTAGCCAGCTTCAAACGTGGTACGCGACGTGTAGTACAGCATGGCCGGGTTCAGCTCGTTCACGTTGGTGCTGTTCGGAGCTGCCACGCCAATGCCACCCATACCCATCTGCCGGACGCCCCCCATGTTGGAGTTCGCATCGCCGAGGCCTAAGCGTGAATAGGGCGAGTTGCCCAGGCCCTGTCCGTAAGCCAACGGAGCTACCAGCAACCCTAGTAGCGAAAGACCACCAGCAAGGCCGGCGAAATTAGGTTGAGACATGATGTACTAAAATTCGATGAAGCCCAATCAGCACGAGCTCCGGTACGACAAAGATAGAGCCTTTCAGCCGGGCATGGAAGAAGGCCGCATCACCACCGGCTAGCACTACTGCTACCTGTGGGTATTGATCTGCGTAGTCGGCCAGTAAACCACGTACTTCAGACGCAGCCCCGTTCAACACGCCACTCCAAATAGCCGATTGAGTATCGGTGCCCGTAAGCGGCACTACCTCGTCGGAGGCAGCAGGCCACTCTAGCAACGGCAAACGCCCCGTAAACGTGTGTAGCGCACGGAAGCGCATACCCAAACCAGGTGCAATGCTCCCCCCACGAAACGTACCCGTTGCATCCACAAGGTCGCACTTGATAGCTGTACCAGCATCTACTATTACCACGTTTCGGTGTGGTAGTAGCCAGGCCGCTCCTACTGCCGCTGCCAATCGGTCGGCCCCCAGCGTCTGGGGAGTAGCGTAAGCATTGCCAATTGGTAGCGGCGTAGCGGCGGGCACGAACTCCAAGACCCGGCCCGGCACAAGCGGTTGCAGTTCGGCGGCCCAGGCAGTAGTAGCCTCTGCTACCGAAGCAACTATTGCGTGAGTGGGTTGCAGCCGTTGCACAGCATCCCGGATTTGGTCCGGCGTCTGGTGCGAGGCGGATTCAACTAGTGCGTCATCAGCAAAGCAACCGTACTTCACGGCCGTATTCCCAATGTCGAGGGCTAGAGTGCGCACTACTAGGCAAGAAATAACTAGTGAAAGGTGAGGTCAGGAAAGCGCAAACGCTACGAAGCATTTGGTTTCACTAAGCTTAGCGCACCTCCAACTAGGTAGCATCTGAGCTTTCCCGATTTTCACCACTAAGAGCCACCCGCTAAGCAGGTGGTTGCGTGCTTACATAAAATACTTCAGGCGAATAACTTCCTTCTCGTTCAGGAAACGCCACTTGCCGCGGGGCAGATCCTTCTTGGTCAGACCTGCGTACTGCACCCGGTCCAGCGTTACGACGTCGTACCCCAAGTGCTCAAAAATGCGGCGTACGATGCGGTTGCGCCCCGTATGAATCTCAATGCCTACAAAGTGGGCATTACCGGCTACTACTGCCACATCATCTACCTCGGCTTTACCGTCTTCCAGTTCCAAGCCTTCTGCAATCTGGCGCAGGTGCTCCTCCGTCAGCGGCTTGTCGAGCTCTACTTGATAGATTTTTTTGTTCCGATTTGAGGGGTGAGAAAGCTTCTGGGCTACCTCTCCATCGTTGGTGAATAGCAACAGACCCGTCGTATTTCGGTCCAGGCGACCCACGGGGAAAATCCGCTCCTTAGAAGCTCCTGCTACCAGTTCCATCACCGTACGACGGCCTTCTGGGTCATCGGTGGTAGTAATGAAATCCTTTGGCTTATTCAGCAGTACATACACCTGCTTTTCCCGGTTCAGATTGGTCTTGCCGTACTGCACCGTATCCGTGGGCTGCACTTTGTAACCCATCTCCGTTACTACCTCACCGTTCACGCGAATCTCACCGGCTGCAATCAGGGCATCGGCCTCCCGGCGGGAGCAGATACCAGCATTGGCGATGTAGCGGTTCAGACGAGTAAGGTCACCGGCTTGGTCGTCTTCTTCGCGGCGACGCTTGTTGCCACGGGTTTTGTCCTCTTCGTAGAACTTTAGGTTTTTGTAGTCAGGAGCTTCGCCCGCTATGTCTCCGCGCTTGCGCTTACCAGCTTGGTTGGAATCTAGGTCGCGGCCCGTATGCTTGTTGCGGGCGGGGCGCTCCTCAAAGGAGCGCGTAGGCCGCTCATCGCGTCGGTCGGTACCGCCAAAACGTTTTTCACCGGTACCACGCGTGTCACGGTCTGCACTATAGCCGCTTGGGCGTGCTGTCCGCTTCTCACCAAAGCTACCTCCACCGTAGCCACCTTCACGGCGCTCCGTTGCTTGACGGCGTGGGGGCTGTTCATTGGCGTCTAGCTCGCTTGGCCGACCACGATAGTCGAAAGGCCGAGCACTACGCACTTCACGGTCAGGGCCACTTGCGTCCCGGCTGCGGTCAAAGCCTGCATCGGGGCGGGGTGCGAAGGTGTTGCTACGTGGGGCCGGAGCATCCTGCTCGTATGGGTTCTGCTTGTTGAACTTACGGTTCCGCTCGCCAGGTGCACCGCGTGGTACGGTAGGCTTGCCTTCCTGCTGGTAGGGCTGGCCCTGCCACGTTTTCCTAGCCTCGTAGGGGCGTACTGGACGCGCCTCTTCGCCGCTCCGGTCATTGTCACGCCGGTCATCGAAGCGACGCGGAGCGCGCTCGTTACTAAAGTCGCGCCCTGCACCAGAGCGCTGCCCAAAGCCGCCGGGGCGTCCTTCCCCACTGCGGTTGAAGTCACGACCACTCGATGGACGCTGACCAAAGCTGCTACCTGTAGCGCCAAACTTCTTGGAACCACCAGAGTTGGAAGTGCCAAATTTCTTAGGGCCGCCAAATCCGCTGCCCGTGCTACGACCAAATCCTGACCGGTCGTTGGGAGCGTCGCTGCGGTTGCTGCCAAAACGGGCACCACCGGAAGTGCTCCGGTCGTCGCGGCTAGAGCCTGAAAACTTGCGGGATCCTTCGCTACCAGGTGCGGTGCGGGAGGGACGACGGTTGGGCGCATCGCCCGAGTAATGTTTCTTGCCCATATGGAAGAAGCGTAAGTGCCGTATCGCTACGGTACAAGTGAAATAAGTAGTGCAAAGAAAGACGGTGTACACCGCAAAGGCGAAACCACCAGTCTAAGAAAACAGTGCCCGGACTATCGGCTCGGTCTTCAATGAAAGACTACGGCCGCTAATCCGGGCTATGCGTAAGTAGTGTAATGCGCTAGTCGCGACGGGCCATCTTGGCCTCAATCGAATGTTGCGTGTGGGGTACAGCACGCAGGCGTTCTTTCGGAATCAGCTTACCGGTGCCAATGCAAACTCCATAGGTGCCGTTTTTGATGCGTACTAGGGCATTCTCGAGCTGTTGGATAAACTTCATCTGGCGCGAAGCCAGCTGGTTCAAGCTTTCCTTCTCAGCCGTGTCGGCGCCATCCTCCAATACCTTCGACGACGAAGCCGTGTTATCGGTACCAGAGTCGTTCTTCCGGCTTAGCGTTTCTTTAATGAACACTACCTCCTTACGGGCGGCTGTGAGCTTGTCCTGAATGATTTGCTCAAACTCAGCCAGCTCCTCCCTGGAATAGCGTAGGGGTGCTTCACTCATGTTAATGCAGGAAGATTAATGGTGATTGACGATAATTAGAATCCCAGCCAGTAGTAGGCCCTAACCCGTTGGCCATCCAACAGATGGCACAGGAAATTAGTTTACCACACCAACTTCCGTCTTGCCCCGTGAAGAGCTAGGGTGTGGCACTCCCACTACAACAGGGTGTTTCCGGGCACAAAGCTACGCTTTTGTCTCCGAATCAACTATTAGCCACTAACGCTCAACCGTTCAGGTTCAATATCCTGCCAGAAAGCGCTTCCATATTTGGAATGACGTAGTCTCCTACTGTTAGAATCCGAGCATGTGAATAGCAGCTACTGCTGCTTCAACGCCCTTATTACCATGCTTGCCACCTGCCCGATCCCAGGCTTGCTCGAGGTTGTTGGTAGTTACCACCCCGAATATGACGGGTTTGTTAAATTTCAGGGCAACGTTGGTTATCCCGTTGGCTACCGCATGACAGATGTAGTCATCGTGCTTAGTGTCGCCTTTGATAACTACGCCTAGACAGATTACAGCGTCTATCTCCTCATGCTGTGCTAGCAATTGCGCCCCCAACGTTAGCTCAAAGCTACCGGGTACAGTGTTCCGAAATACATTCTCTGCTTTGGCCCCATGCTTGAGTAGCGTTTCTAGTGCGCCTTGGGCCAGGGTATCCGTAATGTCGCGGTTCCACTCCGCTACAACCAATCCGAAGCGCTTCTCGGAGATATCAATAAAATGGTCGGACGTATAGTCACTGAGGTTCTTGAGCGAAGTAGCCATGTAAGGCAGAATTTACTAGGTGCAGAAAATCACTTGGGGTACTGCCGACAAAGATAGGCCGAACGCCTCCTTCGTATAGTAGTTCTCAAAACAAGAAGAGGCAGCCAGTGGCTGCCTCTTCTTGTTTTAAACTGTTGGGCTAAGCTTGTAGATGCTGACCTACTTGCCAGCCAAACCCTCAGCCCGTGCCTTATATTGACGAGCTTCCGCGGCCTCAGCAGCAGCTGGATATTCCGTCAGGATCTTGTCGTAGGCGCTGATAGCTCCCGCGTAGTCATTTGCTTGTTCCCGGGCAGTAGCCTCCTTCAGCAAATAGATAGGCGAGAAGTACTCGTTGGCATTGTGGTTAGCTGCCTTGTTGTAAAAGTCAGCAGCTTCCTTGTTCTGGTTTTGCTCCAGATGGGCGTCTCCTAGCAGAGCGTAAGCCCGAGCTTGCACCAGCAAGTCATCGGAGCTAAAGTCTTCCAAGAAATCGACTGCTGCCTTAAAGTTACCCTGCTTGAGAGCAGCGGCACCCGCGTAGAAGTTGGCTAGGTTTCCAGCGTCGGTTCCACTGTACTCGCTAGCTATGCGCTCCAAGCCCAGGTTCCGTCCGTCGCCTTTCATTGCCTGCTGCAAAGAATCGGCTTCCCAATAATCCACTGCCTGGAACATAGCCGCCTGCGCTTTGCCATCTTGTGAAGAGCGCCATATGTAGTAGCCAAAGCCACCAGCCACAGCCAGCACTACCACGGCTAGTAGCCCTAACAGTACACTCTTGTTACGGCGCAGGAAATCTTCCGAGTTTGCTAGCCGGGTAGCCAGTGCGTCGGGGTCTTCCAATAGCGGGTGCTCCGGGTTGTACGCCTCCACTGGTTGGAGCGGATCGGACGTCACCTGTTGCTGCTGGCGGGCCTGGGGACTTTTGCCCGTGAAGGGAATTTTGGACATGAGGATAACTCAAAAAGGCGGCGTGAGGCCTACTTAACTTGCGCGCCGTACTAGTCGCGGATATAAGGATAATCCTGCTGTACGTACACGTCTTTATATAGCTCGTCGGCCGTTGGGTAAGGCGAATTTTCGGCGAAGTCTACCGACTCTTGTACCTGTACTTTAATCTTGTCATCAATGGCCGTTAGCTCCTCCTCAGTAGCCATGTTGTGCGTGAGGATGGTGTGGCGTACGGATTCGATGGAGTCGCGCGAGCGGTAATCTTCTACTTCTTCCTTGGTACGGTACTTCGCCGGGTCGCTCATGGAGTGGCCCTTATAGCGGTAGGTCTTGAACTCTAGGAACGTTGGGCCTTCGCCAGCACGAGCACGCTCAGCAGCCCGAGCTACCGCGTTATGCACGTCTTCTACGTTCATCGCATTCACGGGCTCCGAAGGCATGTCGTAGCTCTCACCTAAGGTGTAGAGTTCGGTTACGTTCGAAGTACGCTGTACCGAAGTACCCATAGCGTAGCCGTTGTTTTCTACCACGAAGATGACAGGCAGCTTCCACAGCATAGCCATGTTGAAGGCTTCGTGCAACGCACCCTGACGAACCGCACCATCGCCCATGTAGCAAATGCACAGGTTGCCCGTTTTGTTGTACTTCTCAGCAAAGGCAATTCCAGCTCCCAAGGGAACCTGCCCACCTACGATACCATGACCACCGATAAAGTTTACGTTCTTATCGAAGATGTGCATGGAGCCACCTTTGCCCTTGGAGCAGCCGGTTGCTTTCGCAAACAGCTCAGCCATGATGGCGTTTGGTGAGGTGCCCAGCGCTAGCGGGTGAGCATGGTCCCGATAAGCGGTAATCCACTTATCGTCTTTGGTCAGGGCCGAAACGGCTCCGGCAACGCATGCCTCCTGACCAATGTAGAGGTGACAGAAACCTTTAATCTTCTGTTGACCGTAGAGCTGACCAGCCTTCTCCTCAAACTTGCGCATGAGCTGCATTTGCTCATACCACTGCAAGTACGTCTCCTTCGGAAACTCAGGGGTTTCGGGTGTCGTCGCTCGTGGAGCGCCGGTTGCGGCTAGAGCCTCTTCGTTCGAAGGGGGCAATACCGGATCTGGTTGCTTTACCGTATCGGTCGCAGCCTTTTTGGTTGCAGCTTTCGGGGCCGACGATTTTTTCGCCGAATTGGAAGCCTTTGGGGCAGCCTTTACTTTCGTCTCCGCCATCTTGCTTTCGGTTGTTCGCGTTTGGGATGCGAAAGTACGTAAAAGGATTGCAATTCCGAACCTCGCATGACTCTCGAAACGCTGCACCTACTTTTCTTTAAAAATTACGATGAAGCCAATCTGCGCTTCTCTCCTCATATCAACTGTTTCGTAGGTGATAATGGCAGCGGTAAAACCAATTTACTAGATGCTATTCACTACCTCTCGCTAACTAAGAGTGCTTTCACGTCTACTGATGCAAACAGCATTAAGCAGGGCGAAGAGTTCTTTGTGGTAAAGGGGCGCTTTCAGTCAACAAAGGATGACAAAGGCGAGCTAATTCAGTGCAGCCTGCGTGCTGGTCAGAAGAAATCTGTGCTACACGACAAGCAGCCCTACGACCGCATCTCTGACCATATCGGGCGCTATCCGGTGGTTCTCATCTCTCCCTACGACACGGACTTGATTCGGCAGGGCAGTGAAGAGCGCCGTAAGTACTTCGATAGTCTTATCTCCCAGCTCGACCATGAGTATTTGGAACTACTCATCAAGTACTCCTATTTACTTAAGCAACGTAACTCCCTGCTCAAGCTTGCCACGGATAGACAAGGTGGCTATGACCGTGAGTATTTGCTTGTGCTTGACGAGCAACTGGCTCCACTTGGAGAGCAGCTTGTGGCACGCCGGCAAGAATTCCTGCACGAGTTTGAGCCCATCTTTCAGCGCCACTATGAACTACTTGCTGATGGGCGGGAGCAGGTGACCCTCACATATAAGAGCGACCTTCCAGGGACAGACTTCTTAAAGCTACTGCGGCTACAGGAGCGAAAGGACCTGAGTCTTCAACGAACTACTGTGGGCCCCCACCGCGACGATGTCACGTTTCTGATGGATACCATGCCTGTAAAAGGCTACGGGTCCCAAGGGCAGCAGAAGTCTTTTGCCATTGCGCTTAAGTTGGCACAGTTTGAAATCGTTGCAACTCGTCAGCAGCAAAAACCCCTGCTTTTGCTTGATGACATTTTTGACCGCTTGGATGAGAAGCGCATTACTCGCCTCATGCAACTCGTGGCAAACCGCACATTCGGGCAAATATTCTTGACCGACACGCACTTGGAGCGTACCGACCAAATTCTCTCTGCCCTATCTGATGACATCGCCCGGTTCCGAGTGGAATCGGGGGTTGTGAAGCCGCTGTAGGACCCTAGTTAAGTATCTTTGTAGGGGTGCCGCTGCTTTGGCATCTGCGCGAACTTCGCGCGCGTTATTTTACTGCAATGGCATTTAAGAAACTTCCCTTGTCTGAAAATTCCCGTCAGTCAGACATCGTTCCGCTGAAGGACGGAATTAAGTCGCTGCTACGGGCCTACCGGCTTCAGGGAAAGCTAAATGAAGTAGTGGTAGTAGCTAGCTGGGAGAAGGTCATGGGAAAGGCAGTTGCTTTAAAAACCCAGGAAGTCTACGTGAGCAACAGCAAGCTTTTTGTTCGTCTCTCCTCCGCCCCACTCAAGCACGAGCTTGTAATGGCTAAGACTCGCGTTTTAGAAATCATCAATGCTGAGGTCGGTGAAGAGGTTATCAAGGAAGTGGTCTTTCTCTAACACCCCCCTTTCTCCTCAAGGTAGTTATATCAGTCCTTCCCTTCACACCCTTTGTAAGCCGCCGTCCAAGGTTCTGCCTTGGGTAGCGGCTTTCACTTTTCTTGTTGGGTCGTGCTCGTTTGAAATTTACATCTGTTGAGGTTCTTTTAGCTGGCACCCTTTCGTGCAACAGTTGAACTGTCCACTACCACCAACCAATCTAGGTTCTTCACTTATTCTTTGATGACTTCTCTCCTACCCGACTACCGCCCGGTTTCGTACTCTCGAGTCACGCTCACCGAACTCATGATTCCATCCTATGCGAATTTCGGCGGCAAGATTCACGGCGGCATCCTACTCTCCCTAATGGATAAGGTTGCGTACGCCGCCGCCTCCAAACACGCCGGCACCTATTGCGTGACTGTGAGTGTGGATGGGGTCAACTTCCTCCAACCCGTTGAGGTCGGCGAGTTGGTATCATTACTTGCTTCTGTGAACTACGTTGGTCGAACTTCTCTACTAGTCGGCATCAAGGTTATTGCCGAGGACGTTCGTACCGGAACCGTGAAGCACACTAACACTTCCTACTTCACCATGGTCGCCAAGGATGACGCTGGTAAGCCTACTCAAGTACCCGGCTTGTTGCTCGAATCACAGGAGGACACCCGGCGCTTTTTAGAGGCTATCAAGCGCCGTGAATTCAATGCGCAGTACCGGCAAGAATTTGACAATGCCCGCACCATTTTGGCGGTTGACCAGGAGCTGCATTTACTACGGCATGAGCGTTGCCAAATAGGCTACTGAGCACTCCCCTTCTAGTCCTTATTGATTCTCACAAAGGCGCCTGCTTTAGCTCCCAGTTCTAGGGGTTGAAGCAGGCTTTTTCGTGTCTTACTTAACCTAGTTACTCATACGACTTGCAGCGCGGCGGCTGGCTTGTGTATATCTCTTTTGCTACCCTAATACAACAAAAATGTTTCACGTGGAACGTTTTTGTTACCTGGGCCCATACACTTTTAACAACAGTTCATTGTAAGCTTCCAGAAGGCTGATGTACTTCGTTTGAAGAGCTAAAAGCTGTTTCGTACAGTCAGGTTCGGGCTGTTGTAACGATAGTGTTTTGGAGGGTACCGCAGAGCCGGACGTAGGCGATACAGAATGCGTTACAAAAGGCAACGCAGTCTGTTCCGATGTTGTAAAGTCTTGTGAGAAGTCGTGTCCAATAAGATCACCCACCTTCTTTACAAAACCGTAATCCAAGGTTTCCTCCTTGAATTTACGGTAGATAGTAGGACGTGTAATACCTAAATCGTCCACGATACGTGTAATGGAAATACCGCTGTTTTTGATGGCTTCCTGAAGGATTTCGCCCTGATGTGACATAAGACAGACCGTAACGTGAACACAGTGTAAATATGTAAAATATGTATCAAAACACACGTACTTAGTGTAAACACTTACACTGTAACACAAAAAACGTAACACAGCTACACCGTTACACTTATACACATATGTTACATAATATAGATACACTTTACGTGATACAAATCAGTGTTACACACCCTGTATAAGTACTGAATACCGTAACGCGAAAGCCCCAGAATATACTCATTTGAGTGCATACTGGGGCTTGAACAAGGAATAATACACTGTACTGTCAGTGTGTACTAGGGCAGTACATGGCAATCACGAATGACGACCTAGCAGCGCGAGCAATCGGTCAGGGTAATCTGTGGTGATGCCAGCAGGACGAGACGCTAAGACACGCTCCATATCGGGAAGCTCATTGACTGTCCAAGGCACGAGTTGAATGGTAAAACTGAGTAGTTGCTGTACCAGTTCTGGCGTCACGAGATGATGGCTGGGACCGTACACAGCGGGTACAAACCCAAGCTCTCGAAGGTGTTCTTCGAAGGGTATTTCGTCCTCCACCAACAGGCAAAGAGGTAGGGCCGGATAGAAGATACGAGCCGCCTGAAGCACCCGTTTATCGAAGCACAATAGTGTAGTTCGGGCGAGTACTTGGGCCCGCTCCAACTCCTGTACAACGGCCAATACAAAGGCTTCTGGAGCGGGATGGAAAACCCCGTCGCCATCCGAAGTGGACTTAAGTTCGATACTGAACTTAACCGCCGGACGCCCTAGTTCCTGGGTCCGCAACTCGGCATCCTGCAAGACTTCTTGCAGCAACGGTTTGTAAGCGGGCGAGGACTTTTGCTCTGGAAATCCGGGATGTTGGGTGAGCCCGCAGTCGTAGGTTTGGATGGTACTGTAGGGTAGCGTGTATAGATTAAGAGGAGTAGCGACGGCGACCGAAGGCAACGGTTTACCGTCGGGAGCTAGGCAGATAGTAGGCGAAAACCAGGGTTCATGCGAGACGACTACCTGCCCATCGGCCGACAGAACAACATCCATTTCCAGCACATCAACCCCGAGAGCCAGGGCATGGCGAAAGGCTTGGAGCGTGTTTTCAGGGTGTAAGCCTCGGCAGCCACGATGGCCGTGAACTTCCACGGCAGGAAAGGAATTGGTACTCATAGAGCCGGAAGATTGATATGCGAATGTGTACGTCAGAGTATGGGCATAAGGCACAGAGCAAAGTTCACATTTGGCAGACTGCCCCTATTTCTCCTTCTTTCAAATCCCACTACTCTCCCCCTACCACCCTATGAAAAAGATGGTTTTATTCCTGGTGTTAGCTGCGCTGGCCTTAGGTGGCTTTTTGTATTACCGTAGCCTCCGCACAACTCCGGAATACTCGCTATTGCAGGCTGCTAAGGCAACACAGTTACACGACATGAAAGAGTTCGAGCGCTACGTTGATGTGAATAGCGTAACGAGCCATCTATTAGATCAAGTAGCTGACCAAGGCAGCACCCTGGCGTCATTGGCCCCGGTCAGTATCGGGTTGGAAGGTGTACTGCGAATGCTCAAGCCTCAGCTTACTCAGGCGGCGTATACAGAAGTAGAACGCTACATTGAAACTGGCTCGGTGACCGCCGCCGCGGAGGCGAACGTAAGACGCCCTATGGGAATTTCTCTCATGGGTCTCATTGGTACCGTTGTGAGCCCCAAGAGCCAGTTTAAGGGAGTGAAGTATACCCGACAGGAAGGCGAAGCTGCTTTGGTTGGCCTGGAATTCAGCCAGCCTACATACGACACTACAATGGTACTAGAAGTAAAAATGCTGGACCGGGGCGACCATTGGCAAGCCACAGAAATCACCAATACCGGCGCTATTCTAAATCAGGTAGCTCGGTTGGAAAAACGGAAGCGGGGCCTGTAAGCACTCTAGCAAACCCCTAGTTGAATACGCTTGCGTTATAAGCAAACGAGCCCGTTGCAGATGCTGCAACGGGCTCGTTTGCTTGTAGGAGGTACTGGATGACCTTACGCTTTGCCGCGACCAGCAAACAGGTAGTAGAGGATCAAGCCACCCAAAGGGAAGAAGAATATAATGGCAGCCCACAGGACTTTCTTACCAATCGACCAAGGCTGACGGAATACGTCAAACAGGGCCAGTACATCGAGTGCCAGTACCACATAGCCCCAAGTAGCTAAGCTACCATCGGCATTGAAACGGGCACAAGAAGAAGTGATGAGCATGAGCGCCAAGATGGGCGCCATCGTTGCCATGCGGCTGAGGTGCGGAGTGAGCTTATTCATGATGCAGGAGAGAGTGTGATTGGTTGTATTTCAGCACTCTCTACGGCAGCTACCAGAAAATAGATATTGAATAGTCACTATTTACAAAGACAAATACTTGATTATAAACTAATTAATTTAAAAAACCACTGATTTCGTCCCAGAATATGACTCCCGCCTTGGGGATTAGGATGAGGGTGACGACGATGCCATACAAAGCCCCGTAAAAGTGAGCGTCGTGATTAATATTATCGCCTCGGCGGCGGCCCATGTAGTAAGAATAGGCCAAGTACAGGAAGCCAAAAATGAAGCCTGGAATGCCAAGCTGGGGAGGCAATGGGAACACACCAATCTTGCTGGTGGGGTTGAACAGGATAGCCGCAAATACAACCGAGGCTACACCACCGGAAGCACCCAGGCTCCGGTAGTCAGGGTCGGTGCGGTGGCGCAGGTAGGTAGGAATATCTGATACAACGATGCCGCCTAGGTACAGCAGCAGGAAGTACAGCAGACCATTGGTAGGGCCGAAAACGCTTACGAAGATGGTCTCGACAATCTGGCTGAAGGAGTAAAACGCCAGCATGTTGAATAACAAGTGGCCGAAGTCAGCATGCAGAAAACCGGAGGTGATGAACCGATACCACTCGTTGCGGCGCCGGATCTGGTTAGGATTTAAGATCCAGCTGTCCATGAGCTCCTGGCTGGACCAAGCGTACATAGAAATACCGCAAGTGAGTGCCACTAACACCAAAGTAGGACTAAGGTTGAGCATAAGTAGGGAAATGACGAAGAAGGAGGAGGACGTACGCTAGAAGAAGGGGCGTTGGGCAGTTGCTTATTGCTCCCGCTCTAGGAGTTGGAGTGCGAGCTGATGCAGGGGCTTTTTGCGCGATTCAGGGGCCGCCACGCGCTCCAAGTGCTGCAGGGCATCCAGGAAGTATTCGTTGATTAGCGCTTCGGTTTGAGGGCGTATTTCGAGTTCATTATAGATGGCTCGTATGGCCTGCACCTTCGCTTCCGGATCAATCACCGGCTGACCAATGTGCTGGCCCAGTACAGCGCGCTGGGTGTTGGTGGCCTGCGCCTGCGCCATGAGCAGCAAGTAGGTTTTCTTGTCACTCACAATGTCGCCACCCACGCGCTTGCCAAAGGTGGCCGCGTCGCCGTACACATCTAGGAGGTCATCGCGCAGCTGAAAGGCCACTCCAATCCCTACTCCAAACTGGCGCAGGTGGTCGGCATCGGCCCGAGAAGCACCGCCAAGCAGCGCGCCTAGCTCCAGGGCAAATCCTAGAAGTACGGCCGTCTTCAGCCTGATCATATCGAGGTATTGCTGAATGCTGACGTCCGTCTCGGTCTCGAAATTCATGTCCCATTGCTGCCCCTCGCACACCTCGGCGGCCGTTTGAGAAAAGCGCCCTAGCACATACGCCAGCAACTCCGCCTGCACACCCAGAAATAGCTCGTAGGCCCGCACTAGCATCACGTCGCCGCTTAGGATGGCCACGTTAGGATTCCACTTCTCGTGCACGGTAGCCTTGCCGCGACGCAGCGGTGCCTGATCCATCAGGTCGTCGTGGAGCAGGGTAAAGTTGTGAAATACCTCCGTCGCTAGGGCAGGCTTAAGCGCCGGCTCTAAGTCATCAGTAAAGATGTGTGCCCCGAGTAGGGTAAGTAGCGGCCGGATGCGCTTTCCGCCCAGCGCCATGATGTAGCGGATGGGCTCGTAGAGAGCTACTGGCTGCTGGCCATACTGTAGCGTAGCCAAAGCAGAATTGATGCGGTCAGTGAGTTGGGAAAGGTCCACGGAATGGGCTAAAAGTTCGGATGGGAAAGGTACGGAGGAAATAAACGGAGGGACGAGAATGCTCAACTTCCACCTACCACATACGGTACAGCTTACCTCAACTCCCGAACGCAGGGCCGCGCTGCCCTTGCCAAGCCGGCCAAAAAGAAAAGCCCCAGCGCCAAGTGAGACGCTGGGGCTACCCAGTAAACCATAGAAGAGACTACCGGCGGCGCTTACCACCGCTCCGCTCGGGGCGGTAGCCGCGGCGGCTTTCGCGGCCCGCGTTGCGCTCCTCCCGTTCGCGGTTCTTCACGAAATCCGGGCGGTCATCTACCAACTCGAAATCGATGGTGCGGTCGAGCAGGTTGGCGGCTTTCACTACTACCTGCATCTCATCACCAAACTGGATGATGCGCTTGGTACGCTGCCCCACGAGGCGGTAATTGTCCTTGTCTAGCTCGAAGAAGTCGCCGGGAATGTCGGCCACGCGGACCATGCCCTCGCACTTGTTCTCCTCGATTTCAACGTAGAGTCCCCACTCCGTCAGGCCCGAAACAACGCCTGTGAAGGTGTCGCCAATACGGTCCTGCAGGAACTCCACTTGCTTGTACTTGATACTGGCCCGCTCGGCATTGGCGGCCAGCTTCTCCCGCTCCGAGGAGTGCTTGCACTCTTCCTCAATGGGCTCTACCTCCACGTTCTTGCCACCCTCTAGGTAGTGCTCCAAGAGGCGGTGGGCCATCATATCGGGGTAGCGACGGATGGGGGAAGTGAAGTGGGAGTAGTGGTCGAAAGCCAAGCCGAAGTGGCCGCGCGGATCGGTAGT
The DNA here is from genome assembly GCF_900188255.1 of Hymenobacter mucosus. Lineage (GTDB taxonomy): Bacteria > Bacteroidota > Bacteroidia > Cytophagales > Hymenobacteraceae > Hymenobacter > Hymenobacter mucosus. Next base: position 57,262 of record NZ_FZNS01000003.1, read on the forward strand.
GTACGTTGCCTTGGCCATGGTCCGAATAGCTAGCGTCTGGATGACGTTTTGCTCGGGCCGGCCCACTACTTCACTGCTCAAGTCGTTCAGCTCGTTGCTCAGCTTCTTGGGATTGGTGAGGTCAAGCTGGTGGCCAAACTTCTGAGCGAAGAGAGCAAAGTTTTGCAGGCGCTCTTCATCGGGGGCATCGTGCACGCGGTACACCATAGTGAAGCGCGGCTTCCGATTCTTGAGCTTGAACACGAACTCGGCCACCTTCCGGTTAGCTAGCAGCATGAACTCCTCAATCATCTTGTGGGCGTCCTTACGCTCCTTCACGAACACATACAGCGGCTTGCCCTGCTCGTCGAGCTTGAACTTCACCTCCTGCGTTTCGAAGCTGATGGCCCCCTGCTTAAAGCGGGCTGCGCAGAGCTTCTTGGCAATGCTATTCATCAACTGAATCTCGGCGGTGTAGTCTGCCTCCAGCCCTTCGATGCGCTCCTGAGCTTCTTCGTAAGCGAAGCGCCGGTCGGAGTGAATGATGGTTTTGCCAAACCACGAGTTGTAGAGTTTGCCTTTCTCGTCGAGTTCAAACACGGCCGAGAACGTCAGCTTGTCTTCGTGGGGGCGCAGGGAGCAGAGTCCGTTAGATAGGCGCTCGGGCAGCATGGGAATTACGCGGTCTACGAGGTACACGGAGGTAGCTCGGTAGCGCGCTTCTTTTTCCAGGGCCATACCCGGCCGCACATAGTGTGTTACGTCGGCAATGTGCACACCAATTTCCCAGTGCCCGTTTTCGAGCTGCTGAATGGAAAGGGCATCGTCGAAGTCCTTGGCATCAACAGGGTCAATGGTGAAGGTAGTGACGTTGCGGAAGTCCCGGCGGCGCTCAATCTCGCTTTGTGGAATCTCCATCGGAATACCTTCCGACTCTTCTTCTACCTCGGCGGGGAACTCAAACGGCAACCCAAACTCGGCCATGATGGCGTTGATTTCGGCTTCGTTTTGTCCGGCCTGACCGAAGCTGCGCACCACTTCTCCCACGGGCAGGTGGCCGGCATCATTCTCCGGAAACTCAGCAATGCGCACCAGCACTTTCTCCCCATGCACGGCCCCATGTAGGTTCTCATAGGGCACAAACACATCGAAGTACACCTTACGGTTATCGGGCTTCACAAACCCAATACCGCCCTGCATGTGCAGGCGGCCTACCAGTTCAGGGCGTACCCGGTTAAGCACTTCCACTACGTCGCCCACGGGGCGGCCGTCGCGTGAGCCACGCAGGCGCAGCCGCACCGTGTCGCCGTGCATTGCAAACCTCAGCTTGTCGGTAAAGACCCGTACGTCCTGCTCACTTTCCTCACTGATGACGAAGGCGTACTTGTCGGTAGCCAGCGCCACAGTACCCGTAATGGTTTCGCCAGCCTCTTCGTGGCGAACCCGCCGACGGGTAGTAGTTGGCTCGTCAGCATCGGGGAAATCGAAGCCGGCTTCGCGCCGACGGTGTACCACGGGGTCCTGGCCGAACTCCGTTTCTACCGGACGGCCACCACGGCGGCCGGTTGCGGCGAAGGGCTCTCGCTCGTTGCGGCGCGTCTTACGGCCACTAGCCGGCTCGGTGGCTGCCTGCGCAGCACCAGCATCTGTCAGCCGATAGTCGTCGTTCTGTAATAGGGTAAGCAAGCCCGCTTTCTTTAGGGCTTTAAGATGGTTGAAAATGTCTTCGCGCTGTTCCTTCGTCGTCACGCCTAAGCGGCGGGAGAGTTGGCGGTAGGCGAATACTTTGCCTGGGTTGTCGCGAAAAATGCGAAACACAAGGTCTTTGGAAATGGGGGCCGCGGCGGCCTTGTCGCCACGAGCTGCCTTCGCGCGAGGGGCGCGGGGGGCAGCAGATTCGTCTTTTTCTTTCATGTAGAAAACAGGCCGCCAGTGGTTGTCTTTTTCGCAGGCGGCGGGGTTGAATGAGTGGGAAACTGGTAGTACTACGAGGTTTCCCGGGTAAAGTAATCCAGCTCGAAATCGAGCTTCGAAAAGATGATACGGAATATATCGGCGAATAACTATTTCTAGCCGAAAATGGGATGTTACGGTTGAGTTAGGGTAGCTATAGCCCGCAATACGGTACGGCCAAATTCGGCTACGCCCCATTCCTTTAGGTAGGACACCTGGCCGTCACCTACCTCTACAACTATTGGATGCCCTGCCGCGGTAATGGCTACATCCAAGCTATAGAACAAACGAGGGCACAGCAGAAAAAGTGCCGACTGAAGCGGAGTAACTACAACAACTGGCTGTCTAATTTTAGAAACGTATTCAACCTATGTAAACGGCTATGCCCGGATTCACTTGTTCCACTTGCGGCGAATTTCACGAAGAAGTACCTATGTGCTTTGGAGCAGATTTCCCCGACTTCTATTTCAGCGTGCCACCAGCCGAAAGGACAAAACGGGTCGAATTGACGCGTGATTTGTGCGTAGTGGATGAGGAACACTTCTTCATTCGGGCCCGCATCGAAATTCCAGTACATGATTCATTCGAACCACTTTGCTGGAACGTCTGGACTTCTTTAAGCGAAACCAACTTCATTCGAGCGAACGAGGTATGGAATGAACCGGACCGGGTGAATGAGCCGCCCTATTTCGGCTGGCTGCAAACGGTCATCCCCGGCTATGCCGACACATTGAATATCCGTACTCTTGTCCATACCCAACCGGTTGGCACCATTCCACGAGTTGAGGTAATTGAAGCGAACCATCCGCTGACATTAGACCAACAGCATGGCATTTCAATGGACCGCGTTATTGAGCTAGTGACACCATTGCTACACTAGACGGCTGTTGCTGTCAGCAACCTCAGCGCAAGAGGTGCTCTGCCTCTGCATGACGCGATGGTGGAGTGTCCTTCCCTCCTATGCCCTATCTGCTACCGCGGCGCGAATATCGGCGGGCTCGTCTTTCGGAATGGCGGCCAGCAACTGCTTCGTGTAGTCGTGCTGGGGGTTAGCATAGAGCTCGGCAGCCGGACCGCTCTCAACTATTTTTCCCTGGCGCATTACAAGCAGTCGGTCGCTCATGAAGCGGGCCACCGAGAGGTCGTGGGTGATAAAGAGGTAGGTGATGCCGAACTCGCGCTTGAGGTCATTGAGTAAGTTGAGCACCTGGGCTTGCACCGATACGTCGAGGGCCGAAACGGACTCGTCGCAGATAATGCACTTGGGTTGCAGAGCCAACGCCCGGGCAATACAAATCCGCTGGCGTTGCCCCCCGCTGAACTCATGAGGATAGCGCAAGTAGTGCTCGTCCTTGAGCCCCACCGTGCGAAGGAGTTCTATCACCCGCTCCTTTTGCTGTTGCTTGGAGCCTCCTACACCGTGCACTCGCATGGGCTCTAAGATGGCTTCGCCCACGGTCATCGTTGGGTTCAGGGCCGCGTAAGGGTCCTGAAATACCATCTGAAACTCCCGACGCCGTTGCCGCAGTTGTTCGGCCGGGAGGGTCGCGAGGTCCGTCCCCTCAAACAGGATACTACCGGACGTTGGTTCAACTAGTCGCAGCAACGTCCGCCCGAGGGTAGTTTTCCCGCAGCCCGACTCTCCCACCAAGCCAACCGTTTCGCCGGGGTAGATGTCGAAGCTCACGCCATCTACGGCCCGCACGTACTCTGTAGTGCGCCGCAGGAAGCCCTTGCGAATTGGGAAGTACACGTTCAGGTTTTCGACCTGCAAAAGGGGCCTTTGAATAGTTGCTACTTGGGAGGGTGGCGCAACCCCTACAGAGCTATTGGTATCCGTGAAGGTAGCGGGGGCTGGCGCAACTCGTTCTTCGGAAGAGGCGGGAGTTACAGCACCTCCATTGGTAAACGACAAGGGCTGGCCTGATTCTAGGCTAGGAGCCGATTCTAAGCCGAACTGCGGTTCCACAGGGCGTGAAACAGAATGTTCCACGGGGAACGTTTTGGTAGTTTGAGAGCTGTTTTGAGGGTTTATCTGCCCTGGTTCACTGCTTTCACTAGCAAGCACTTGCGTGTACTCAGTTTCAGTGGCAATAAAGCATCCATCGGCTGTTTCACGCATGAAATCTGCTACTACGGGAAGTTTTTTTCGCCCTACCGAAAGTTTTGGTCGGCAAGCCAGAAGGCCCTTAGTGTAGGGGTGCTGCGGATTAGTAAAAATGTCGAGTACAGACCCCTGCTCCACTACCCGACCACGGTACATCACCAAAATTCGGTCGGCAATTTCTGCTACTACACCAAGATCGTGGGTAATGAAAATCACGGCAGTATTGTGCTGGCGGCGCAGGTCGTCGATGAGGCGCAGCATACGCGCCTGCACCGTCACGTCGAGAGCGGTAGTGGGCTCGTCGGCAATGAGGATGGCGGGGTTACAGGCCATGGCCATGGCAATCATAACGCGCTGCTTCTGGCCGCCGCTGATTTCGTGAGGGTAGCTGCTAAAGATTTTCTCAGGGCGCGGAAGCTGGGCCATCGTGAACAGCTCCACGGTACGGGCGGCGGCTTCCTTCTCATTGAGGCTGGTATGCAGGCGCAGTGCTTCTACTACCTGGCTGCCGCACGTGTACACCGGATTCAGGGAGGTCATGGGCTCCTGAAAGATCATGCTGATGTCGTTGCCGCGTACTTGCTGCAGCTGTTCGTCGGAAAGCTTGAGCAAGTCTACGTCTCCGAGTACTTCCGACTGAAACCGCGCCTCACCGGATGTAATGCGGCCGGGCGGCAGGGGTATCAGCCCCATTAGTGCCAGTGAGGTAACCGACTTGCCCGAGCCGGACTCTCCTACAATAGCCAGCGTTTCGCCCCGATGCAAATCGAAGGAGATGTCGGCCACGGCCCGTGTATTGCCGCGGTGGCTGGCAAAGTCGATGGTCAGGTTGCGAACGGAGAGAATGGGCTGAGACACGGCGACGAAGAACGAGGCGGAAAAAAGTAAAGATAGGCAGGTAGGCAGTAGCTTCCCGTGCAAGTCTAACGTATGCCACTCCTAGTAGAGTAAGGAACTCAGGAGTGGCACTAGGCCGATTCCTAGGGCTTGCTCTACTAGAAATGACAGCATACACTCACCTCAAATAACCCACATGCAGTACCGCAAACTTGGTAAAACCGGATTCAATATTTCTGAAATCAGCTTGGGCACTTGGCAGGTAGGAGGCAAATGGGGCGACCCGTTCAGCCACGAAACTGCCGATTCTATCCTCAATGCCGCCGTTGACTCCGGCATCAACTTCATTGACACGGCCGATGTGTACGGCGACGGTGAAAGCGAAAAGGCTGTGGGCCGACTGGTTCGCAGCCGCTCCGAACGGGTGTACGTGGCTACCAAGTGTGGCCGCCAGCTTCAGCCACACACCAACGAGGCCTACCAGCCCGACGTCCTTCGCAAGTTTGTGGAAGCCAGCCTGCGCAATATGCAGCTGGAAACGCTCGACCTGATTCAGCTGCACTGCCCTCCTACCGAGGTGTTCTACCGTCCTGAAATCTTCGAGCTATTTGACCGGCTGAAGGAGGAAGGTAAAATTTTGAACCTGGGGGTGAGTGTGGAAAAGGTGGAAGAAGGCCTCAAAGCCCTCACCTTTTCCAACGTTACTACCATTCAGCTTATCTTCAATATGTTTCGGCAACGCCCAACGGAGTTGCTGTTTCAGGAAGCCCAACGCCACGATGTGGGCTTGATTGTGCGGGTGCCACTGGCTAGCGGCCTGCTCACAGGAAAGTTCTCACCCCAAACAACATTCTCCCCCGAAGACCACCGCCAGTTCAACCGCGACGGCGCAGCCTTCGACAAAGGCGAAACCTTTTCGGGCGTGGACTACGAGACTGGTTTGGCCGCCGTGGAGGAGCTGAAAAAGGTATTCCCTGACCAGCCCAACCTCGCCCCTATTGCCTTGCGCTGGGTACTCATGTTCGATGAAGTCAGCTGCGTAATTCCAGGTGCCTCTAAGCCCAGCCAACTGGAATCTAACCTGCACGCTGCCGAGCTACCAGCCCTTACTACCGAGCAACTGCAAGCCGTGCGTACTATTTACGAGCAGCGTATCAAGCCCCTCGTGCATACTCTGTGGTAAAGAGGCAACCCAGGACTAGAGCAAACCTGATTAAATATCACGCGGAACTTATCGAACCCGAGGGTAGCCTAGCCAAACATCCTACTCATGCCGTTTGGTCAAGGTAACAGCATTAACTCACGAGGCTGCTCCATCACGCTCGGAATGAGGCTCTCTCGTTCTGCTACCTAGTTCAGGCAACCATACAGCATAAAAAAGGCCCGTTGGAATTGCTCCAGCGGGCCTTTTTACTGTAAGTATGAGGTTGTGTGCTACGCTACTTCTGAAGCTTCCGCGTCGCGGCGGGCTTGGGCAGCGGCTACATCGTCGGCCGCTACGGGGTGGGCCGCTTCAAACTGGTGTCCGTAGAAACGGTTCTGGAAGATCAGAATCAGCACTACGCCCACAAAAATGCAAGAGTCGGCAATGTTGAAGATGGGAAAGTCAGGGATAATCTCGCCGCCTATCCAGGGCCACGAGGCGGGGAAAAAGCCATCGGGGAAGTCTACAAACAGCATGTCAATTACTTGCCCATGCAGCCACGGAGTAGGCGCGCTAAAAGGAGCATTATTATAGAGCACGCCGTAGAAAATAGAGTCCACTAGGTTGCCAATAGCACCGCCCAGAATCATGGCAATGCATACTAGAAGCCCGCTGGGAGCATGTTGCTTCCACAAGTGGTAGATGTAGTACGTAATGCCTGTCACGGCCACCAACCGGAACAGGGTTAGAATAACTTTGCCGTAGGGGGCGGGTAGCTCGACGCCAAACGCCATACCTGGGTTGAGGGTGTAATGCAGTTTAAACCAGTCGCCGAACACCGGAATTTCGCCGGGCATTCCCATGGGCATGTAGCGGTGCACCGCCCATTTTGAGAGTTGATCAATGACGATGACCAGCAGCGCCACCAGGTAGTATTTCCAGTACTTCATAAGCACAAAGTGACGCAGAATTTTTGACTCCGCTGCGTAGCGCCCTACTACAGCCTCTGCGTCGTTGGTATATGTTCTGAGGTAGCTTTTGTGCCGATATAAACCCATTTTTTGAGGGTTTGTACGACGTTATGCTAAACGCTTTCGAAAAGGCAAACTTACTGTAAACAAACGTTTTTTCGGGTCAGCGGCGGCGGGCAGTTTCCCGGGGATTTTGTTGGGTAGAGTTCAAACAGAAGCGTAAGGCCGAACCAGTGCTTACAAAGCCAGAAAATCTTAGGTTGACGAAGGAAAATAAAGTGCCGTAGTTTCAAACTAAATTTATAGTTATATATTTCCATTCAGCATCCATATACCCGCTATCACTATGTTAATCAGCAAGAAACAGCTTTCGCACTTGCCAGTTAGAGTATTTCTAATTGCCCTTTCTGCAGGCCTAGGTGCCTGCGCCGCGCCACACTCACTCACGCGCAGTAATGAGCAGCAGCAGACCATGACAACCACGCTGTACAACCGGGAGTTGAATACTAGTTTGCTGCTTAATGGCGACTACGATGTAGACCTAAAGCCGCGCAACCGACCGGACAAGGTGACGAAAGGGCGCCTAAAAAAGCTGGGCTTTTCGCGGCGCCAGTCAGCAGTCCTTTTTACTGGCAAAACCAATCTAACGCCTACTTACCGTCTGCGTGGTCTGCGCATAACAGGCAACCCTGCCTGGCACGCCCTGGGTTTCCAGGAAACTGGCATTGGGCGCTACCAACGCACGGACACCGTGGGTCAGGATTTGTTGATGGAATACGCTGCGCCGCTGCCTGATAAGCAGAGTTGGCTGTACCTGGTGGCTACTGACGAGGCCAGTTCACGCTCCACTACCTCCATACGCGACCGTAGCTTTGAAATGGATGCGGAGTTTGTGACGTTCACGTTCCCTTCGGTGCAAAAGGGTCGCTGGCCACGGGTGGTTTCGCCAGTACGGTTGGCCAATGATGCATTTCTGAGTCGGCCGAACGGTGATTACTTGGCTCCGCTGTCGGCGCTGGCTCAGAGCCGGCACGCCCTCACCACGGGCAACGACCCAAGCATTGATGGGATGCTGTGGCAGATGCTGCAGCAGTACCACGCCATAGCCGGCAACACCGATTCGGTGGAATATTTCCTACAACAGGGCTGGGACAACATCAGAATCCCGGCGTCTAGCTCACCCGCGCAAACCGCACGCAGCTCCAACCCAGCCCCTACCGATACCCTCGTGAGCCTAGATGCAGTGCCAGAAATTCTAGGAAAAGCGGCCGGTGTGCAGGCCGTGATGCTGAATGAGTCTCACACCTTTGGCCGGCACCGGGCGCTGGCAGCGGCCTTGCTGCCGGGCCTGTATAAGCAGGGTTTCCGCTATCTGGCCCTGGAAACGCTGGAAGACACAGCCGCCAGTACCCTTGCCCCGCTGCCGCTGAAAGCTGGGTTTTACACCCGCGAGGCCACATACGCTAACTTCATCCGGACGGCCCGTAAGCTGGGCTTTACCCTGGTGGCCTACGAGGCGGTCCGTGGAAAGCAGGAGCGAGAGCTGGCTCAAGCTACCAATCTGTACAATGCCGTGCGCCACGACCCTGCGGCCAAGGTATTCGTGTACGGTGGCGGCTCCCACATAAATCGTCTCGTTATGCCCGGTCAAGCTCAGAAAAAATGGATGGCGCAGCACTTCATCGACCTTACGGGCTGGCGCATTCTAAGTATCAACCAAGCGCGCATGAGCAATGAAGCACGTAGTAACTTAGCAGCCGTACCCACCGGCACCGTCCAGGTAGTATACAAGCTGCGCAAGGGTCAGCGCCTCTCTCCCTACCCCGAAAACGACATAGTAGTGCGCAACAACCTCGACCTAGGCCAACTCCCCCTGCCCTATGCTGATGCCACCGACGCCCAGCTAGTTTCCCTGGACGTGCGCCCATACAGGTCTACCGCCATTACGGGCCGCCGGATGGTGCAACTCTACCTGCAACCGGAGCTAGCCGTGCGGGAGGACATTTCGCCCATTTACACCCATGAATTGCGACCGTCAGAGGACGCCTTGTCGCTTCGCCTAGTGCCGGGCACATATGTATACCGCGTGCTCTCAGAGAAGCAAAAAGAAGAAGTACGCAAGGAGCTGGTGGTAAAGTAGGGCTTACATGATTCCCAGGAACGTCCTGTTGCGCTTGCCGAAGTATCTCCCCCGCTTTGTTGAGTCGGTCCTAAGCCACTTGATTATCTAGAGAGAAATGCTCCGGCAAGCTCAGCAGGACTTCTGGTTAAGGCTTCCAAAAAAGAGGCCGCGAAACATATGTTCCGCGGCCTCTTTGGCTCTGATAGCAAGTAAATTAGCTCTGTGCTACTTCAAGCTGCACGGGCACGTTGTATTCATCAAATTCCAGTACGGAACCGCCGTTTACATCTGGCGCGAAGTTCAGGGCCAGGGCTTGTACTTCCTCGCGGATGTAGTCGCCGAACGACTGTACGGCGGCTTGTAGCTCGGGCTGCTGGCCCAGGGTTACGCGGATGCGGTCCTGCACTTCCAAGCCGCTGTCTTTGCGCAGGTTCTGGAGGCGGTTCACCAACTCGCGGGCTACACCTTCCTGGCGCAGCTCCTCAGTCAGGGTCACGTCGAGGGCTACCGTGAGAGGACCGTCGGTGGCTACGAGCCAGCCAGGCAGGTCCTGAGTGCGGATTTCCACGTCGTCGGGAGCCAGGGTAAAGGCTTCCCCATCCACTTCTACGGCCAGCTGACCGGTTTTTTCAAGGGTGCTGATTTCCTCCGGGGTCATCTGCTGGATGCGGGCGCCTACGGCTTTCAGCTTGGCGCCGTACTGCTGGCCTAGGCGCTTGAAGTTAGGCTTCACCGACTTTACCAACACCCCGCTGGTATCGTCAAGGAACTCCACGTGCTTCACGTTCACCTCAGCGCAGATCAGGTCTTCCACCTTGCCTACCTGCTCGCGGGTAGTATCGTTGAACACGGGCACCAGAATGCGCTGCAAGGGCTGGCGCACTTTCAGCACGGACTTCTTGCGCAGAGAGTGGGTAAGCGAGGAAATCCGCTGGGCCAGTTCCATACGCTCCTCCAGGGCCTTATCGATGCGGGTTTCGTCGGCCTCCACTAGCAGCGTGAGGTGCACCGATTCCGCGCTCCAACGCTGGGCGTTGCCTTCCTGACGTAGGCCATCAGTCATGTTCTTATAGAGCCATTCGGCGAAGAAAGGCGCAATAGGAGCCATAAGTTGGGCTACGGTTACCAAGCATTCCTGCAGGGTCTCGTAGGCGGCGCGTTTGTCGGCGGTCAGCTCACCCTTCCAGAAACGGCGGCGCGAGAGGCGTACGTGCCAGTTGGAAAGCTGATCGGTCACGAAATCTTGGATGGCGCGGGCAGCCTTCGTGGGGTCGTAACCATCGTAATAGCCCCGTACCTCCACAATCAAGGACTGGAGCTTGCTTAAAATCCAGCGGTCCAGCTCGCTTAGCTCAGCGTGGGACACCCGGTCAGTTTCGGTGGCCTGGAAGCCATCAAGGTTGGCGTAGAGGGCGTAGAACGAGTAGGTGTTGAACAACGTGCCGAAGAAACGGCGCTGCACCTCCGTGATGCCAGCGAGGTCGAACTTTAGGTTGTCCCAGGGCTGGGCGTTGGCAATCATGTACCAGCGCGTAGCGTCGGGGCCATATTGGCTGATGGTAGCAAACGGATCTACGGCGTTGCCGAGGCGCTTGCTCATCTTGTTGCCGTTCTTGTCCAGCACCAAGCCGTTGGCCATCACGTTTTTGTAAGCCACTGAGTCCTCCAGCATAACGGCCAGAGCGTGCAGGGTAAAGAACCAACCGCGGGTCTGGTCCACGCCTTCGGCAATGAAATCAGCCGGAAAATTCTTCTCAAACACTTCCTGGTTCTCCAGCGGGTAGTGCCACTGGGCATAGGGCATGGCGCCGCTATCGAACCATACGTCGATGAGGTCTGACTCACGGTACATGGGCTGGCCCGAGGGCGACACTAGGAAGATGTCGTCCACGTAGGGGCGGTGCAGGTCCATCTTCTCCCCGTTGGCGTAGGGGTTGTGGGTCATCACTTCAGCCGCTACGGCCTTGTCAATTTCCTGCTTCAACTGCTCCACCGACCCAATGCAGATTTCTTCCGAGCCATCTTGGGTGCGCCAGATGGGCAGGGGCGTGCCCCAATAGCGCGAGCGGCTCAGGTTCCAGTCTACCAGGTTTTCCAGCCAGTTGCCGAAGCGGCCGGTGCCAGTGCTAGCAGGCTGCCAGTTGATGGTTTTGTTGAGTTCGATGAGCCGGTCTTTCACCGCCGTGGTCTTGATAAACCAAGAGTCCAGGGGGTAGTACAGTACGGGCTTATCGGTGCGCCAGCAGTGCGGGTAGGTGTGCTCGTACTTCTCCACTTTGAAGGCCGTGCCGTCGCCTTTCATGCGGATGGCAATGCTTTCGTCAAGAGTCTTGTAGTCGGCGCCGCTTTGGTCGTGGCCGTCGTAGTTTTTCACCCAGCGGCCGCCAAACTCACCCATTTGCTGCACGTAGCGGCCGGTACGGTCCACGATGGGCGTAGGCTTGCCCTCGGCATCCGTCACGATAAGTGCGGGGATGTCGTTGAGTTGGGCGACTTTGAAGTCATCGGCGCCAAACGTGGGCGAAATGTGCACGATGCCCGTACCATCCTCAGTCGTTACGAAGTCGCCGGGGATAACGCGGAAGGCACGCTCTTCCCCTTCAAAAGCGGGGAAGCCAGCTTCCTGGTTGAATAGGCGCTCGTAGCGGATGCCCACTAAGTCGGAGCCTTTAAACTGACTTTCAATGCGCCAGGGCAGCACCTTGTCACCAGCTTTGAAGTCCTCTAGGGAGGCGTCTTTGCCTTTCTCTGAGAAGTAGCGGCTCACCAATGCCTCCGCCAGCACCACCCGAATGGGCGCGTAAGTGTAGGGATTGAAGGTACGCACCAGCACGTACGGAATGTTTTTTCCTACGGCCAGGCCTGTATTACCAGGCAACGTCCAGGGTGTAGTCGTCCAGGCCAGGATGTAGAGGGGCGCGTCGTCAGTGCCAGCCGCAAACAGCGTCTCCGACTTCTCGTCGCGCTTCACCTTGAACTGGGCCACGATGGTCGTGTCCTTCACGTCGCGGTAGGTACCGGGTTGGTTTAGCTCGTGGGAGCTTAGGCCAGTGCCAGCGGCCGGTGAGTAAGGCTGGATGGTGTAGCCTTTGTAGAGCAGGCCCTTGTCGTAAAGCTTCTTGAGCAAGGCCCAGCAGCTTTCAATGTACTCGGGCTCGAAGGTGATATAAGGGTCGTCGAGGTCAACCCAATAGCCCATTTTCTCAGTGAGGTCGTCCCACTGGGCTTTGAAGCGCATCACGGTTTCGCGGCAGCGCTGGTTGTAGTCCTCAATGCTGATTTTCTTACCAATATCCTCCTTCGTGATGCCTAGCTCCTTCTCTACCTGCAGTTCAATGGGCAGGCCGTGGGTGTCCCAGCCGCCTTTGCGGTTTACCTGCTTGCCCAGCAAGGTCTGGTAGCGGCAGAAGATGTCCTTCACGGTCCGGGCCATCACGTGGTGAATGCCGGGGGCGCCGTTGGCCGAAGGCGGACCTTCATAAAATACGAAGGTGGGCTTCCCTTCGCGGGTGCTCACACTCTTTTCAAAGATGCCGTTCTGCTTCCACCACGCCAGGATATCGGTGCCGACCTGGCCGTAGTTGAGCGGCTGCTTGTATTCGGGGTAGTTCATTGTGGGGAGGGTCGTTGTATCAGAACGTCAGGCGGAGCGCGGCTGGAGCATTTCTACTTCAACCTAGCCACCGCTAGCCAGCCTTTACGAAGGGGTAGAAATGCTGTGGCTGCGTTCCGCATGATGGTGGTATGGATATGGTCTAACCGTTCAGTTTGGGCTGCACCTGCATGCGGTTCAGGTCGAGTTCTAGGTCATCATCTTCTTCGTGGTAGTTATCATCGTAATGACGAATACCGGATTGGTCAATGATGTCCTCGTCCTTGCCGTGCTCAAAGGTAACGAGCAAGCAGGGTAGCAGAATCAGGTTAGAAAAGTTGGTTATCAGCAGGCTAGCCGACATCAACAATCCGAGGGCTTTGGTGCCACCAAACTCAGAGAAGGCAAACACCGAAAATCCCAAGAACAGCACAATACTGGTGTAAATCATGCTGGTACCTGCCTCAGAAAGCGTGGTGGTAATAGCCGCTTTCACGCGGCGGCCGTTGGCGGCCATTTCCTGCCGGAACTTGGCTAGCAAGTGAATGGAGTTGTCGCCGTCGATGCCGAGCGCAATGCTGAAAATCAGGGCCGTGCTGGGCTTAAGCGGAATACCAAAGTAGCCCATAATGCCGCCCGTGAGCAGGAGCGTAAAGAAGTTGGGCAGGAGGGTGAAGAACACGGCCCGGATGCTCCGGAACAAAATCAACACTACTAAGCCCACCAGCGCGAAGGCGATGAGCAAGCTCTCCTTCAGCGTGCCAATCAGGTATTCGTTGCCCTTAGTGAAGATAATGGTGGTACCCGTCAGCTTCACATCCATGCCCGTACCGTTGAAGATCTGGCGAATTTGGGGCTGAATCTGGTTGCTCAGCAGAGTATCCAGGTTGCGGGAGCCGATGTCGGCAATCTTCAAGGAAATGCGCGCCTCCCGCATGGTGCTATCAGTGAAGGAACGCAAGAGCTTGCTGGTTAGCTGCCCCTCGCTGCCTTTGGTAGACTGCGAATGAGCCAGGTAGCTGAAGATGTAGTTCTTCTCCGAGTTATCGGGGAGGCGGTAGTACTCGGGGCTGCCGTTGTAAAACGCTTGAGTAGAGCCCTTCAGGAAGGTTACGATGCTGACAGGGGTAGTAAGTACGGGTTGGGTGCGCAAGAACTTCTCTAGGCGGTCGATGCGCTCCAGGTTTTTTAGCTTCAGCAAGCCCTTGGGCCGGCCCGTATCAACTACCAGTTCCAGGGGCATCACCCCGTTGAAGTGCTGCTCGAAGAACTTCAAGTCGGAGTTTACCGACGAATCCTTGGGCAGGTCGTCTACCATGTAAGACACCGATTTTACCTTGCTCACGCCAAAGGCTGCCAGCACTACAAAGGCCAACGCAGCCAAGTACACGGTGCGCCGACGCTCCAGCACGAGGTAGTCGAAGAACTCCAGTAGCTTGGTTAGGGGCTTGGCTTCCAGATGCTCTAGCTGCTTGGGTGTGGGCGGGGGCAGCAGCGTGAAGATGATAGGCATCAGAATAAACGATACCATGAACGCCACGAAAATATTGATAGTAGCCACCGCGCCAAACTGAAACAGAATGGCAATGTTGGTGAAGCAAAACACCACGAAGCCCACGGCTGTCGTGGTGTTATTCATGAGCGTTACCAGCCCAATTTTACGCACTACCCGGGCCATAGCCAGCACTTGGTTGCCCGATTTGCGGTAGTCGTAGTGGTAGCGGGAAAGCAGGTACGTGCAGTTCGGGATGCCAATAACGATGATGATGCTCGGAATCAGACCCGTAAGTAGGTTGATCTTGTACCCCATCAGCACCATGGAGCCAATGCACCACGTAACAACGATGAGCACAATGAGCAAGGGAAAGACCACGGCCGACCAGGTGCGGAAAAACATGAGTAGCGTGAGGGCCATCATGGCAATGGTCAGGCCCACAAACAGTTTCATCTCTGCCGCCACTTTCGTGGTCATGGTAGCCCGCACGTAGGGCAGGCCGGCGTAGTGCATTTTGATGCCGGTTTTCTTCTGAAAGCGCTCCGCATGCCCCAGTATCTCCTGCATCACGGCCTCGCGGCGGCTGGAGTTTAGGTACTTCGGGTCCATGGTGAGGGCCAGCAGCGTGGCACCGGTAGTAGGCGAAATCAGCTGGCCTTTGTAGAACTCCTGGGCGTTTACAATCCGCATTAAGGAGTCTAGCTCGGGCTGGGTTTGGGGAAAACGTCGGAAGATGGGAACCGCTCGGAAGCTGCGCGTCAGGGTATCCTTCTCCAGCTTGGGCAGGCGCGTTACGCTCAATACGCCATTCACGCCGCGCACTTTGGCGAGGGTATCGGTGAGCGTACGCAGCTCGTTGAAATTACCAAGCCGGTACACCGAACTATCTTGCATACCCAGCACGAGCACGTTGCCATCCTCACCAAACTTCTTTTTGAAGCGTTGGAAGTACATCATGTCCGGGTCGTCGGGCGAAACGACCTGGGCGAAGTCGTACGTCATTTCAACCTTGCGGGCCTCCCAGGCCATGAATACCGTGATAACGGCCAGCAGCCCAATCAGGAGCCGGCGGTTTTTAATGACAAACAGGGCGAGGTTTCTCCACATAGGCTGCTAAAATGCAGCAAAGGTACGCAACTATGGCATGAGCCTCAGCCATTAAACCAAGGAGTCTGGGCGTTGTCTAAAAACAACCTCGGCAGGCGGTGTGCATATTTATTTCAGATATAGACAACTGTAAATGTAACTCTACACGTAAATAGCCCCATCCTACGGTTTTGGTCGGTGCCATAATTGCATTTTGCCAGGCCCTGGGTCTTTCCTTTCCTTGCCAATGACTCTTTTTCAGACTCCTGAGGCCTCTTTGACGTACAATTCGGCTTCTCAGACTCTGCATCTTAGCTACAACGCCACGCGCTTATCCGTTTCCTTCGGGGAAGCATACCAGCGGGCCTTGAAGCAGATGCTAGAGCACAATGTGGGTAAGCTCTTGCTTGACTTAAAGCGGAACGCCCCGCCTACCGAAGATGAAACGGAGCAGATTTTATTGCCGCTGATTGAGGCGCTACCTGCTCATCACCACCAACCCCTGTTCATCGCCGCCGTCGTATCGGAAGGCCAGTACCAGTATCAAATTGGTAATTACTCAGCTAGTAGTGGCGCCATTGCACCGGCCCACGTTGAGTTCAACTATTTCACATCTCGCCGTGATGCCACTGCGTGGCTCAGCGAGAACTAAGCGCTACGCCCCACCTTACTCCGCTCCTATTCCACCCAATCAAAAGGCCCCCGGCAGTACTGCCGGGGGCCTTTCTGTTAGCGAAGAACGCTCTTCTTACAGCTGCTCAAAAATGCGGGCAAAGCTCACAGCCTCGCCAATGTACGCGCGCAGGTCAGCAATGGGCATGCGGGTTTGCTCGCGCGAGTCGCGGTGGCGTACGGTCACGGTGTTATCTTCTAGGGTCTGGTGGTCGACGGCCACGCAGAAGGGCGTCCCAATAAGGTCTTGGCGTGTGTAGCGCGTACCGATAGAATCCTTCTCTTCTACTACCAGCGGAAAGTCATGGCGCAGGCTGTTGTAGATTTCATTGGCTTTCTCGGGTAGGCCATCTTTTTTCACCAGCGGGAAGATGGCCGCTTTGATGGGCGCTACGGCGGGGTGCAGCTTCAGCAATTTGCGCGTTTTGGTTTGCTGCTTCTCGCCTTCGCCCTCCGTAATGGTTTCCTCCTGGAAGGCCTGGCAGAGGGTAGCCAAGAACAAACGGTCGGCGCCCACGGACGTTTCTACCACGTAGGGCACGTAGTTGCCGTAGGGCTTACCCGTTTCGGGGTTCACATCGTTGTCGAAGTAGTTCTGCTTCTTGCGGCTGTACTGCTGGTGCTGAGTCAGGTCGAAGTCGCCGCGGGAGTGGATACCCTCAATTTCCTTGAAGCCGAAGGGGAATTCGTATTCAATGTCAACGGCAGCTTTGGCGTAGTGAGCCAGCTTCTCGTGGTCATGGAAACGGAGCTTGGCAGCGGGTAGGCCCATGGCTTCGTGCCAGCGGCGGCGCGTTTCCTTCCACTGCTGGTACCACTCGCCTTCGGTGCCAGGGCGCACAAAGAATTGCATTTCCATCTGCTCGAACTCCCGCATGCGGAAGATGAACTGGCGGGCCACAATCTCGTTGCGGAAGGCCTTACCAATTTGAGCAATACCGAAGGGCACCTTCGCCCGCGCCGACTTCTGCACGTTCAGGAAGTTCACGAAGATTCCCTGGGCCGTTTCGGGGCGCAGGTAAATCTGCGACGAATCGCCGGCTACGGCGCCTACCTGCGTGGAGAACATCAGGTTAAACTGACGCACCTCGGTCCAGTTGGCCGTTTTGCTGATGGGGCACAGAATTTTCTCATCTAAGATGAGCTGCTTCACGCCCGCCAAGTCGTTTTCGGTAAGCAAGCGGCCCAACTCTACTAGCAACGCATCGGCACGCGCCTTGTCTCCCGCGTTTTCGTACTCGGCGGCTTTGTCTTCTACCAGCACGTCGGCGCGGTAGCGCTTCTTGCTGTCGAGGTTATCAATGAGCGGATCGGAGAAACCATCTACGTGCCCCGACGCTTTCCACGTGGTTGGGTGCATGAAGATGGCAGCATCAATGCCTACTACGTTTTGGTTGAGCTGGGTCATGGCCCGCCACCACAGCTGCTTCAGGTTGTTCTTCAACTCTACGCCATACGGACCATAGTCGTACACGGCAGCCAGGCCATCGTAAATTTCCGAGGAAGGGAAGACAAAGCCATACTCCTTGGCGTGCGACACGATATCGGCCAGGGTGCTCTCGGCCGTAGTGGGTTTCTGCTGGGCGTTACTCATGAATAAAAAAGTAGGAGGCGAAAGGCAAAAAGTAGACATGCCGCGTACGGGCCGATGGCCGCATACGGTCAGGATTTACGCTCTGCCAACCCCTCATTTCGGGAAGTATTGGCAAAAGTAGCGGATGCTGCGGCATGCGCCGCATTAAAGTCAACTTGTTGAATATTCCTGCGTTTAGCGTCTCAACCTGGGCGCTTCCATGCTTCTCCCATAACAATTTCATAATCTTGCGCCCCTTTCGGGCGGCACTACCTTTGATTGCCGAAACTTAATTTTCACAAATCTCCCCCTTATGTTTGGCTTAGAGCCTCATGTGCTGTTGCTGCTGCTGGCTTGTCTGGTAGCGGCCTGCGCGTTTGAATTCGTCAACGGTTTCCACGATACGGCCAACGCCGTGGCTACCGTTATTTACACCAATGCCCTGCGGCCCTGGGTAGCGGTAGTGTGGTCGGGCTTCTGGAACTTCATCGGAGTACTCACGGGCGGTATTGCGGTGGCCATGGGCATCGTGTACCTTCTACCGGTAGAAAGCCTGGTCGACCAGAATGTGTACCATGGCATTGCTATGGTTGGGGCGCTGATTATTGCGGCCATCATCTGGAACGTGGGTACCTGGTACTACGGCCTGCCGTCGTCGTCGTCGCACGCCTTAATTGGGTCTATTCTGGGCGTGGGTATTGCCTTCTCCTTACTCCCCGACTCCCACAATGCGGCTATCAACTGGAGCAAGGCTGGCGAAACCATGGCTTCGCTGCTGATTAGCCCCATCTTCGGCTTTTCGCTTACCATCATCATGATGTTCTTGTTAAAGCGCTTCGTGGCGAACAAGGGCATCTTTAAGGAGCCGCACAAGCGCAAGCCCCCACCCATCTGGATTCGCCTGATTCTGATTGCTACCTGCACGCTAGTGAGCTTTTTCCACGGCTCCAACGACGGGCAGAAGGGCGTGGGCCTGATCATGCTGATTTTGATAGGCATTGTGCCCGTGCATTTTGCCCTCAATCAGAAGCTGAATCCCTTAGACATGCGCGACTCCCTCAACAAGGTGGAGACGGTAATGGGCAAAATAAACCCCGCTGGTCTCAGCCAAGCAGACAGCCAACTGCTAGCCGATATCAGGACGCAAACTAATAGCCTCGACCAGATTTTTGCCGGCAAAACCGACGTGAAGCAGCTGCCCGAGTCGGCACGCTTCGAGATTCGCAAAGCCATTTTGCTGCTGAACAACCGCGCCAAGAAACTCACTTCGAGCGACAAGTTACCCCTTAGCACCGTTGACCGCACAACGTTTGAGCAAGGCATTACCGAAATGCGCGCCTTCACCGACTATGCTCCGTGGCAAGTGTCGTTCATGGTGGCCCTGTCGTTGGGCATCGGCACTATGGTTGGCTGGCAGCGTATTGTGAAAACTATTGGCGAGCGAATCGGCAAGGAGCACCTAACTTACGCCCAGGGCGCTTCGTCGGAGCTGATTGCTGCGGCCATGATTGGGGTAAACACCCAGTTTGGTTTGCCGGTATCTACCACCCACGTATTGTCATCGGCCATTGCTGGTTCCATGGTCGCCAACCGTGGCATCAAGAACTTGAACCCGCAGATGGTGCGCAATATTGCCCTGGCCTGGGTGCTTACCTTGCCCGTTACCATGTTCTTGTCAGGAGCTCTGTTTTTGCTGTTCCGAGCTGTACTATAGCTTAGCTCATCTAGTCTTAGAATCATACAAAAAGCCCGCCCCGAAATTCGGGGCGGGCTTTTTGTTTACTCATTTTGAAGCTAGCTCACCAGGTTGGGAAAACGAAGGTATTTTAGCTAATGCCTGCTGGCTAACGGGCTGATTCACTACCAACTTATCCACTTATGCACACTAAATAGTGTGGATAATGTGGATAACTCAGTTAGGCTGGCCACTGTACTTCCAAATCGTCGTTGATAAACACGCCGAAGTTGACAAACTGCAGCTGGTTCTCATCGAAGTATAAGTCAATCATTTCCTTCTCGTAGGAGAGGCGCATCTCGCCCGTGTCCATTTTCTCTACGTCGCTCTGCTCGTGGCCGTGGCGCTTCATGAGGTCCTGAATTTCCTCGGGAGTTTTGCCGTGAATGGCTTCGCCGTACAGCCGGATGCCGGGGTGGTCGGTTTCGATGCAGCTGAGGCGATAGTCGTCTTCCCGGTCGAAGTACAGAGAGTAGCCTTCTTCCAAGTAGTTCCACGCTTGGTGTTCAAACTCGTCATCGTCTTCCGACTCTTCAATCTCCTCGGGCTCGCCCATCAGGGCCCGCACCTCATCCATGGAGGCACCGAACTTGAGCGGACCCATTCCTTTGCCGAGGACGATTTCATTTTCTTCCGTGCTGGCCGCTTGGTTGCTGGATGTTTGCATATGGCTTATGTGAGGAATGGTAAATGGGTAAAAAGGGTGGGAGTAAAGGTAGACAAGGGTTGTCACTTGCCGTAGCGAGTCTCGAATTCAAGCCGCTGGGCAAGGTAAGCGGGATGTTGTTTGGCCTGGTCCCACTTCTGCTTAAAGATGCGGGCAGCTTCCGCTTTTTCCGGATCCTCGGGAGCCCGTGGTAGTTCGTCGCGGCCATGGGCTCCGCTCTGGCCTTTTTTATCAGCCGGAACTGGGCCGTCGTACTTTTTGCCGCCTTTGTGGTTGGCGTAGCGACGCGACCGGGTGAAGCCCATTTGCAAGAACTTTCGGGCCATGTCGGCTCCCACAAAGTCGTTGGCCTCTAAATAAGCCTCAAAGAGCTTATAAATGGTTTCGCTAGACTCCTGTGCCACTTCGGGGGTACGAAAGCGCCAGTGGGGCAGAATCTCCCCTTTATAGGGCTGTACTAGCAGTACCCCCTGCTCGCCTTTACCTACGCGGTACAGTTCCGGGTGCTGCCGGAAATCTACAGTGCGGAAATCAAGCGTGTAATCGAAGGGCATGAGATAAGGGGCCATCACAGGAGGCAAGCCTAGTATACGCCAACACCTACTCTGTGGATATCCCCTGTCAAAAATCAAAAGCTGCTTTGGTGCCCGCCGCTTATCCACACGCCTTGGGCATAACTCGTGGTGCCCGTAAGCTAGCTCAAGTAAAGAAGCCGGAAGCTGCCCCCTACCTGCTCTTACTTTCCAGCTTTGCCCAACTGACTTCCGAAGGGAGAAGGGAGCCGAGCTTTTCCACACAGTTAATAACTTTTTAAATTCTTCTTTTTTAAAATTTCTTTTTGTCTCCTGCCATTAGGGCTGTGTATAAGTGGATAAGAAACGGAGGTTATGCACAGCGGGGATAACATGTGCACAATAACTAGCTTATCCACCGTCTATCAACAGGGTATGTGGATAGTAAGTAGCTGATACAAAGATTCATAACCGAGTTTTTCACAATCCACAGGGGTTCTGCACAAATCCACAATCCACAGCTGTGTATAGGTGTGGATTGTGTGATTATCGGGGGAAAGTTGTCCACCCTTATCCACCGTACTATCCCCACAGTGGCCTCCTGTTACGGGTTGTCACCATCCAAAAAAACTTGTCCGCAAGTTCTCCACGGGTTATCCCCATGTTTCCCCAGTGTTATCCACGGATTATTTCAGCATCAAGCAGATAGGTGGATAACTTATGTGGATTACGATTTTCAAAATCCGAAAAGCGCCCCTGCGTACCCCAATGCAGATTTATGGGTGTGGATATCTAGCTGCACACCCTCCTATATAGTGAGTAATAGGATTATGGATAGAAGGCCGACTAGGACAGCCGACTATCAGCAGAACTACTAGCTGAATGGCTCACGCTGCCCTGCGTTGGATGCAGGATAGTACATGCATTGCCCATGGCTAAACGCAAAAGCGCCCGGCTCCTTCTAAAGGAAGCCGGGCGCTTACGTTCTGCAACGCTGGTACTAAAAGCTGAGCGTTTCTACTTGGTCCCAGTTGGCACGCACCTGAATGGGCTTAGGGAGTAGGTATACGGGCTCTGGCAGCCGCTTAAATTCTGGGTCGCCACCTTGCCAGCGGCCGTCCTGGTTGGCATCAATAAGTACGCGCAATTTGTAGGGCCCCGGCGCGAGATAATCGAAATGGTAGGTAGCCTTGGGGCTGTCTAAGGAAGCCAGCACTTGCCCATTGGCATCAAGGAGCTGCACAATGTAGCGGGTGTACTTCGTGCGAATCGGACCACTTAGGGTGCCGGTAGTAGCTTGCTCGCTCACCCGCAGGCGCAGAGGCTTAATCCCGAGTCGGCGGCCAGTTACGCTCTCAATGGCAGTACTGTCCAGCAGAATGCTAATGGTCTTGCGCGCCTTGGTATTAATTGGGATGGTTAGGGTAGAACGGTCGAGGCTGAGGGCACCATCTTGGGGCAGGCGTAGGGGGCGCTGCTTTACGGAGTCTTCGGTCAGAACGGCAAAAGGCTTGTTGGCCGCAATGCGGATGGGCTCTGTGAATTCAAATTTCACTTGACCTTGGCGGTACACTTCACGCGGAGAGCCCTCTACAGAGTACAGCGCACCGCGGCGGGTAGGCGCCGTGCCCTGAAAGCGAACCGAAATTGTGTCTCGACCGGTATTGCCGGCACTATCGGTGCTTGCCAATAGGTAGCGACCCTCGGCGAGAGCCGCCGTGCGGAACAGAATAGCCGTTCGGCCGCGCTCCGCAAACTGAATGGCATCATTGAGATTGGCCGGGGCCGTTGCAGCACCCAGCGGCGTGATGGTAGCTTTCTCCACACCTTCATTAAAGGATACCCGGAAGTCGGTAGGTCCAGGCTTTTGCCCAGTAACCAAAGCGCGCCGCTGGTCGGGGCGGGTCAGCAGCAGGTTGAGGGAGTCGAGGCCGGGCCGGACTATAATAGGTTCGGGGAGGTAAGCAATCCGTTCGCCGTCCTCGTAGCGGGAACTCTGATTTTTATCGAGAATGGCGAAAATCCTGTAGGAGCCTTCCTTCAGGTTCTGAAACTCGTACGCGCCTGCCTTATCCGTGCGAGCCAGGTAGTAGGGCTTGCCCGTGCGCACAGTGGTGGTATCAGAGGTAGGGTACAGAAGCACTGATGCTTCGCCTACGGGCTGCCCACTCAGAGGCTCAGTAACTAGGCCACGCACCGAACCAGAATCAAGCTGCGCACCTGTGCTAAAGCTGACTACGGCCTTGGCGGCAATGTTGCTTTCGGTAATGTCGCTGATGGAATTGCCGAAGTTGAATGAGTAGGTAGTGTTGGGGGCGAAGGGCTTGTCAAACAGCAGCGTAATTGACGTGCGGTCTTCGCGCACCTTGTACGGGTTGTCGTTGCTGATTAGGGGAGCAATGATGAGGTTCTTCTGCAAGTCTTTCACCTGCACTTGTTCTGAAAAGATCAGTCGCACAGATTGGGCCTTCACGTTGCGGGCGCCGTTAGCCGGGATTGAGCTAACAAGCTTAGGTACTTCCACATCCCGGGGGCCACCTTCCGGCGAGCTGATAGCGGCACAACCTCCCAAACCGGCCGCAGCCGTAAGCAACAGAACTAAACTAGCGCGAGCGGACATTACTGAAATCAAGATGGCGCGAGGAGTATTCCTCAACAAAAGAGCGTACCAAAAACAGGAGAAACGACGAACAGTAGGCGCAGCGTATGCTACCCCAGCCGAAGCTCAGCGAAGGTAGGGCCTACCCTAGATAAGAAGCATGCACGGAATGCGCCCCCCGGCCGCTGGCTACTAGGCCGGCTCCCGCAGCAAAGCTAGCAGCTTGATACTCGGGAGCGTAGCCCCTCCCCTACCCTACTGTGGCAGCAAAGTGTACGTGACACTAGCGTCGGGCCACAACGTAGATCAGACTTGAATACTGTCCATCGTGCTGGGCCGCGTACTGGTTTGACTTGTAGCCAGCTTTTAGCACAGTCAGTAAGCCGCCGCCGCGCTCCGCCCGGTGTTTTTCGCTTAGCATGCTCACATAGTAGGCATCCAGCATCATGGGCAACACCTCACGCACCGTCATTTTGTGCTTTTTGAGGAGTTGGGTCATGGTTTTGGGGCTGAAATGGTACAGATGGCGGGGCACATCGTACGCTGCCCAGTCTTGGCGGTAGTGCTGGGCATCAAGGCTATCTACATTCGGCACCGCAATGATGAGGACGCCATCGGGCTTCAACAAACGGATGAGCTGTTGCAAGGTATCGTTCAGTTCATGAACGTGTTCTAGCACGTGCCACAGCGTGATGGCCTCAAATGAACCAGGTTCAAACGTGAGTAAGCTCTCCATACCGATGGGCTGTCCTACCCGCCGGGAGGCTTCCTCACGGGCCCGCGGGTTAGGCTCTAAGCCTGCTACCTGCCAGCCGCTGGCTTTGGCTGCCGCCAGAAAGTGACCCGTACCGCAACCATAATCTAGGAGCTTGCCTTTGCGCGGCGCTTGCTTATTGAGCAGAGCCACCTTGCGTCGCATGGTGAAAAAGCGGGCCACCTTGTAGGCTTGGTTGATAACCCCTCCTGCCCCGCTGTTGTGCGACACGTATTCCTCGGACTCGTAGTAGCGGCCAATGTTGGCAAAGTCTGGACGAGGATTCGTGAATTGAAAGGAGCACGCCGCGCATTGCTGGATGGCGAAGCTCTCCTTACTTACCGATTTATCCTCAACTACGAGCTTGTTTTGTAGCTCGGTTTTGCCGCACACTGGGCACTTCTCCAGACGTTCGTAAGACACTACGCGTTGACTTAAACATGAGGATGCCGGAAGCAGAAGCAAGACGAAGACGAGGTGAGCAGCACCATTCGCGCGCGTCTTCTGCTTCCGGCGCCTTTCCTAATTTACCGACCAAGGTACACCATCAGCACCGAAACATCGGCGGGGCTCACGCCACTAATGCGCGCGGCTTGCCCCAGCGTTTCGGGCTGTATCTTGAGTAGCTTCTCCCGGGCCTCGTGCGAAAGTGCAGGCATGGCCTTGTAATCGAGGCGGCCCCGGATGGTGAAGTTTTCCAGCTCCTGCACGCGGGCGGCTTGCTGGTGCTCTTTCTCCAAGTACGCCTCATATTTTACCAGAATCTCAGCTTGCTCCAAAGCATCGGGCCGGTACGGCGACAAGGCTAGGGTAAGGCCGGGCAGTACCTGGGCCAGGGCAGCTAAGTCCACATTCGGACGACGAAGCAGATTAACCGCCCGCGTTTTCTCGTGGATGGTAGCCGAGCCTATTTCCGCCAGCCACCCGTTGATTTCCTGTGGTTCAATGGCATATGTCTTCAGCAGCTTGGCCACCTCGGCGGTTTGGGTTTCCTTTTCCCGCACGCGGTCCATACGCTCCTCCGAGGCCAAGCCCAGGGCGTACCCGAGCGGGGTAAGGCGCAAGTCGGCGTTGTCTTGGCGGAGCAGCAAACGGTGCTCGGCACGGCTCGTGAACATGCGGTAAGGCTCGTCGGTGCCTTTGTTTACCAGGTCGTCGATGAGGACACCAATGTAAGCCTCGCTCCGCTTCAGGATGAAGGGTTCCTTACCGTGGACGCGGTTGTGCGCGTTGATACCAGCCATCAGGCCCTGGCAAGCAGCTTCCTCGTAGCCCGTAGTGCCGTTGATCTGGCCCGCGAAGTATAGGTTTTTGATGTGCTTGGTTTCCAGGGTTAGGTGCAGTTGAGTGGGCGGGAAGAAGTCGTACTCAATGGCATAGCCCGGGCGGAACATCTTTGCCTTCTCGAAGCCCGCAATTTTGCGCAGCGCGCGGTATTGCACGTCTTCGGGCAACGAGGAGCTAAACCCGTTTACGTATACTTCCACCGTGCTCCAGCCTTCGGGCTCCACAAAAATCTGGTGGCGGTCCTTGTCGGCGAAGCGGTTGATTTTGTCTTCTACACTGGGGCAGTAGCGCGGCCCCAAACCTTTGATCCGCCCCTGGAACATGGGCGACTTCTCGAAACCCTCCTTCAGGATTTCATGAACCTCCGAGTTGGTGTACGTGATGTAGCAAGGGCGCTGCTTCACTAGCGCCGGCGTGTCGAGGTAGCTGAATTTGCTGGGAATCTCGTCGCCGGGTTGCTCCTCCATTTTGGAGTAGTCCAGGCTGCGACCGTCCACGCGGGGCGGAGTGCCCGTTTTCATACGGCCTGCCTCAAAGCCTAGCTCCTTCAGCTGCTCTGTAATGCCAGTGCTACCGCGCTCAGCAGCCCGGCCGCCGCCGAAGTTCTTCTCGCCAATGTGGATAAGACCGTTGAGAAAGGTGCCGTTGGTGAGTACTACAGCTTTGCCGCGGAACTCAATCCCCAACTGCGTCTTCACTCCCACTACCGTGTCGTTTTCTACGACCAGGCCTAGTACGGCTTCCTGCCAGAAGTCCACGTTCAGAGTTTGCTCTAGGGTCAGGCGCCACTCCTCGGCAAAACGCATGCGGTCCGACTGGGCGCGGGGGCTCCACATGGCAGGGCCCTTCGAGCGGTTCAGCATCCGGAACTGGATCATGGTTTTGTCGGTGATGATGCCCGACTGGCCGCCTAAGGCATCCACCTCGCGCACAATCTGTCCTTTGGCCACCCCGCCCATGGCTGGGTTGCACGACATCTGCGCGATGGTGTTCATGTTCATCGTCACGAGTAAGACCTTGGAGCCCATATTGGCGGCGGCCGCGGCGGCCTCGCATCCGGCGTGGCCGGCTCCTACTACAATAACGTCGTATTCTTCTTGCTGAAACATGGCGGGGTAGGCAGTAGCGCAAAAGCTCCAGCTTTGCGCATCGGTGAACTATAGATCAGCTAGAAGCTGACAGAATCGTTCGGGGGTAACACAGGAAGCGCCTGCAGTCGTTCAATGAAACGCGTAGCTGGAGCTACGCACCGCTTCAAACAGAAAACGCCCGCAAGTGAGCAGGCGTTTCGAAAGAAATCAGATTCAGAAAGGCGGACGCAACACGCTCAACACGTGCACAAAGATAAGCACTCGGCGGCGTTTTTGTTCCAGTTGCTAGGGGCTGGGTCTGCAAAGCACAGTACGCACCCAACACCGAGCTAGCGGCCTCTTCCTACGACAGACTACTGCTGGGCCTCCGTATCGTCCAGAAACTCTGGGGGCCAGGAAGTCAGTAGGTCAGCGGCTTGGGCTGCCACCACGTCCCACGAGAACGGCAGCCAACGGCTCATGGCACTATCGAACACCTCCGTGGCGGCCAAGCACGGAAACAGCTTGTAGTCGAACTTCGGGTAGTTGTGCACCAAGTAACCCGGGTAGTAGTACGCTTTTTGGTGGGCCAAAGCGTGGTTGATTTTCAGCAACATGAGATATTTGCCCAGGCTGTGTTTCCGGTAGCTGGGGTGGTAGAAGTTCATGATGCCGGCAATGCTACGGGCGCCCGTATCAAATATGCCAGCGGCAATAAGCTGGTGGCCGTCGCGCACCTCTAACACAGAAGTTGTAAACACATTGTGCGTGGCCCCCGCTAGCAAAAAGGCTTCTATCGTCTCAGGAGCATCGAAGGTGATGGACGCCCGGTAGAGGGCGTATAGGTCTTCGTACTCCTGGGTAAGGCTGAAAGGGCGCAGGAACACCGAAAACTGCTTGTTGAGGCGCAATAGTCTGCGCTGCTCAGGACCGTAGTGCACATGCTCCAGCACTACTCGCAGCCAATGCACCGTATACAAGTCGTTGTTGATGGGCAAAAACCGACAGGTGAACAAGTCTTGGTGCATCCGGTAGTAGCCCTGGCTTAAGTAGAAATCCAGTGCGTCGCCCCGGAGGATGTGCGTAGGCGAAGGAGTAGCGGCCATGCAAGATGTGCGGAAGAGAGGCTAACGGGCAAAAACTAGAAAAGGGCGAGTTGCTACCCACCTACAGCGGCTTGCCGTGGGGTGCGTGTAGGCGCAAGGTACTGGGTAGTAACATAAAAAACGCCCACTGCACTAGCGGGCGTTTTCGTATAGGCAAAAGGAACAAGGATAGCTCGCTTAGAACGTGCGCAACGACAGGCAGTAGTCCTCTTTCTTGCGCATGGCCGTTTGGCTTAGCAAATCCTTATCAGCGTAGCCAAGCAGGTGGAGCACACCGTGAATCATTACCCGGTGCAACTCATCTACGAACGGCACCCCGAGCTGCACGGCGTTTTCGCGCACGCGCTCCACGGAAATGAAAATGTCGCCCTCGATGATGTCCGAGGTGTCGGCGTTGTCGAAGGTGATGACGTCGGTGTACGTATCGTGGTCGAGGTACTCCATGTTTACCTTATGCAGGTATTCATCGGAGCAGAAGATGTAGGTGAGCTGTACAATCTCGTACTCGTGTACCTCAGCTACACGTTCAACCCAACTGGTCAGCGCTTCCGCGTCGCTCAGTTCGAATTCCACATCTTCAACCAAAAACTCGATACCGTGATTTTCGTGCTCGTGCACGGTATCATCGTCGAACTCCTCGTCGTGGTCGGGGGGCAGCTGGTTCATGCCGGATTATAGGTTTGCGGCAGCCGGTTCGTTTTCGGTACCGTTGATGGACGACGCTTCCTGGGGAGAATTTAAAAGGAAAGTCAGCTGCACATTGCGGCCTTCTTTCTGGAACTCTACTTCGTCGGCCAAGTGACGAATTAAGAAAATACCACGGCCACCGGGATTTTCGAGGTTCTCAGGCGCGGTAGGGTCAATCAGATTCGTATAATCGAACCCTTCGCCCTCGTCCTCTACCTCAAACTTCACCCGGTCCTTGTCCACTTGCAATGAGAGAAAGACATTCTTGTCTTTGTCGAACTTGTTGCCGTGGCGGATAGCGTTATTCACGGCTTCCGTGACGGCGACCATGATATTGCCGTAGATGTCATCCTCAATGTGAAAGGTATCCTTCGAGTTGTCGATGAAACTTTCCACTACGCGGATGTTCTCGACCAGCGACGGAATCTGAATTTTAACCTGCTTCATAGAAAAGTAAGGGGGAAGGCGGCGTAGGGGCGGTAAAAGTAGCTGAACGCTACTTCATTTTCTGAAAATATTCACTTACCTCCCGCTGGTAGTACGGCGTGAGGGCGGGTGGTACAGTACGCAAGAGCTCGGTTTGACGGTTTTGCTGACGCTTGTATTGGTTGAACGCAGGCGGGAAAACCGGCGGACGGTTCTGGGCCGTTTGTGCCTCGCGTTTGTCATCCTGGTCCCGCTCCCGAGCCGATTTCTCGGCTTCCAGTAATCGGGTCAGAATTTGACGCTGGCGCATAATGGTCTGCTCCGTCAGCCGCTTGTTTACGAGGTCGGTTTCGGTTTGTTCCATCATTTTTTTTACGTCGCCGAGGCCGCCGGCTCCATCCTGTCCTTTGCCGTCTTTATTGCTGCCAGGCTTGCCTGCGCCCTGTTTTTGCTGCATACGCTCTAGTTCCTGCATGGCTTGGCGCAGCATCTGTTGCTGGCCGGCCAGCTTGGCTAGCTCCTCACTCATGGCGCGGCCCTGCTTGCCACTTTGCTGCAACTGCTGAATCTGCTGGTTGAGCTGCTGCTGCATACGGCCCAGCTGGCCTTCGCCGGCTGCGCTGCCCTTCTTCTTTTTACGGCCCGACTTGCCCCCGCCCTGTTGCTGCTGGCTCTGGCTTTGGCGCTGCTGCTCTTGCATCTGCTGGAGGGCATCATTGAGCATCAGGGCCAAATTGTTCATGCTGGTCATGGCTAGCTGCTGCGAGCTAGTAGCCCGCCCCACGTTGCGCTGCCGAATTTGGTCGAGGCTTTCGTCCATGCGGCCGTTCATCTCGCCTACCTCACGGGTCACAAATGACTGAATCTGGAAGACTTTTTTGGCCAGGGCGTAGAGAGAATCCTGCACTACCCGGGCGTCGTCCTTGAGCTTGCGCTGGGTTTGGCCGAGCTGCACAAAGCGCGGGTCGCTCTGGTCCACGGTGCGGAATTGCTTCATCAGGTTTTCCTGGTCGAAGGAGAGCTTGATAAGGTTTTCCAGGATGTCGCGCAGGTCGTCAATGTTTTCCTGCTGCTGGTCCGATTCTTCCTCGTTCATCTGCTGCTTCATCTTCTGGGCCATCTGCTGCATTTTCTGCGCGGCCTGCTTCTGGCTCTGGCTAGCTTTCTGGTTCTGGTTTTTGGAAAGCTGTTCCTGGCTGTCCTGCTGCTGGTCGTCTACCTGCTGCTGGTCGTCCTTCATCTCATCGGCCCCGTTTTGGTCGTCGAGTTGCTTATCCAACTCCTTCATGTCTTTCAGGTCCTGCTTCAGTTCATTGAACTGCTGCTGCTGCTCAGCTTGCTTTTCTTTGAGGTCTTGCTGCTTTTGCTGCTGTTGGTTTTTGTCCTGAGGCGCTTCCGGCGAGTTCTTATCGTTCTTCTGCGTTTCCTCGGCCAGCTTTTGCTGCTCCTGGGCTAGCTGCTCTAGCTTTTCCAGGGCCTGATCCTGCTTCTGCTCAAACTGTAGCTGCTTAAACATTTCGAGGGCCCGCTCCAATTCCTTTTGCAAGGTGTTTTCCTTGTTTTCAAGCTGCTGAAGCAGCTTCTGCATTTCGGGCTGGTTTTGGTCCTGCTGCTGTTCCAGTAGCTTCTGTAGCTCCTCGTACAGCTTCTTGGTTTCGGGGTCCAAGAGGCTTTCCATCAGCTTTTGCAGCTCCTTGGCTTTCTCGGCTAGCTCCTCATTTTTCTCGGGGTTGAGCTGGTTCTGCTGCTCTTGGAGCTGCTCAAATTGCTTTTTGAGGTCGTTGAGAGCCTGATCCATCTGCTGCTTCTGGTCCAGCATATCCTTGAGCTGCTTGCGGTCCTGGAAGTTCAGGTCGCGCTTCACCTTCAGCTTATCCTCTGCTTTGGCCAGCTCCCGCTCCATCTTCTTCGACTCCTGCTCCGACTTGCTCATCTGGCTTTGCATAGCTTGGCTTTGGGAAGCTAGCTGCTGGCGCATTTCGGTGCGGGAAGGCAGCCGGAACTCCGCAGCCCGGCTCCGCGCCGACTTGGGGCCGTGCACGCCATCGTTGTCCCATACCTGCACAAAGTACTCCAGCCGGTCGCCGGGCTTTAAGTTGAGCGGGCGCACATCCCACTGGTAGGCATAGCCCTGGCTTGAGCCGCTACCCAAGGGTAAGGCGCGCGTTTGATAAGCCGCATTGGGGTGGGCCTTGCTGAGTACGCGGTAGTGCAGTTGCAGGCGGGAGAGCCCGTAGTCGTCGCGCACGTTGCCTCCTAGAGCAAGGTAGCGCAGGGAGGTCGTATCTTGAAAGCTTTCCAGTGTCACCTCAGGGCCCTGGTCGGGCACCACGGTTAGCTGGTACTGAATAGGGTCGCGGTTGGGGCTAAACTGATTTTGCAGGCGCACCGTGTAGTCTTGGCTACGGGTAGCGCGACGCGTCACCCGAAACAGGTCGTCGTTGGGCTCGGCCGTCAGGGTTTCGGTAGGGTTGCGGAATTGTAGTTGCAACTGGTCGGTAGCCTGGGTGCTGAACTCCCATTGCACGGTGCTGCCTTCGGGTACCGTCAGGTTGCCGGCGTTGCGCAGGGTTTCTGTAGGCTTTCCGATGTAGGCGGGGTAGGTCACGCGCACGGCAAAGTCGCGCAGGTTGGGTCGCTCGCGCACCTTCAGGTCATACTCAGCAGAAGTGACGTCGGCGGCTGTGAGTTGGAAGGCTACATCTTGCTGCACCTGCCGGAACTGATGGCGAAACCGGTTGCCCTGTTCCCGCGTCAGGCGCCGCTCGCGCCCACCGTATACAATGCTGATTTCGTTGGGTAAAGCCTCGCCTTCTACGGCCACATCCAGCGTGAAATCTTCGCCTTTAAAGGCCTTGAGGCTCTTGTTTTCCACCACAAACCGAAACGGCGCGGGTGGGCTGTACTTTTGGTTGTAGTGCAGAATGCGGTTAGTGCCCTGCACAAACAGCGCCGGGTAAATAAGCAGCACGGCTACTACTACGGCGGCCGGAATAGCCACGTACTTCCACAGCGGCCGGGTTTGGGTTTTGATGTCGATGCCCTGGCTGAATTCCATGCCTTGTAGCTGGGCAGCGCGCTGCTCCAGGCTGGCAGCCAAAAGGGCATTTTCCTGGGCTTGCCCCCGGAGCTGCAGGGCATTGAGCAGGCGGTCTTGCACCTGCGGAAACAGCTCCCCTACCCTCCGTGCAGCTTGCTCGTCGGAAAGCATGCGGCGCAGGTTGGTGAGGGCAGCCAGGGGCTGCCAGATCCAGCGGGCAAAGGCGTAGGCCGTCAGGCCCAAGAACCCGAACAGCAATCCTCCCCGCACCCACGTAGGCAGGTAGAGAAAGTATTCGAGCAGGTTGAATACCAGAAACAGGGTGAGCAGTAGCCCGGCGGCCACGAGGGCACCGCGCACTAGCAAACTCAGATAAAACTTACGCTTAAAGGCATCAAGCCGGGCCAGCACGTCGTCTAACGCCCGGGTTGTTGCAGGGTCTTTATCCACTACCATAAATCTGCGGCCATATTCGGACCTGGGAAAGATACGCATTTAGGCCCGGCGGCTGCACGGGTTCACGTTCTTACCCGAACGACGCAGGCCGGGGGGTAAATTGTTCCGCTAGCCAGTGGCTGCCAGCAAGAAAGCACTGCCCGCCCCCAGCACTCCCAACCAAGTATAAACGAACAGCCCGGCTCCACCGGAGCCGGGCTGTTCTATTTACGCACACCGAAGGCTTACTCAGCTTTGTCCTTCGCTTTGTCTTTCTGCTTGTCGGCTTTGGCTTTGCGTTTTTCCTTTTTGCCGTTAGCGTCCTTGGTTTTCAGCTTCATCTTCTCCGCCTCGGCGGCGGGCGTTACAGCTGCCGGTGCGGCTGCAGGAGCGGCGGCCGCCGCTACTCGGTTGCCTTCCGTATCCAGTTCCACTACTTCGTAGCCTAGCTCCGCGAGGCCGGGAAAAGCTTTAGCCCGGTCGCCGACTACCACAATGTACATATTGTCGGTAGGCAGGTATTTCTGGGCGCTGGCCTGCACATCTTCCTTCTTCAGGTTTTTGAGAATTTCGCTTTGCTCCTTCACGTAGTCTTTGGAGAGGTCATACTCCAGCAAGCGCGACAGGAAGAAGGCTTTCTGCTGACCAGTCTCGTAGCGCAGGGCGTCGCTCTGGCCTACTGAAGCTTGCAGAAACTGTAGTTCCTCGTCCGTAATACCGTTGCGGTAGTTCTGAATTTCCTTCATGAACTCCTTTACCGAAGCGGCCGTAGCATCGGCGCGTACGCCGGCCTGGGCCGTGTAGGGCCCTACGTAGCGGCTGCTCTGGAAGCCCGAGCGGGCGCCGTAGGTGTAGCCTTTGTCCTCGCGCAGGTTCAGGTTGATGCGGGAGTTGAAGGCGCCGCCCAGCAGGTAGTTGGCTAGGTAAGCACGGTAGTAGTTGCCGGTGGCATCGTAAGTGAGGGGCGAGAGGTAGCCCACCCGAATTTCCGACTGCGCCGCGCCATCTTTGTTCACAAAGTAGATGCGCGTTTTGTCGGGGTTGGGCGCTACTTCACCGGCCGGCATGGTCACGCTCTTCTGGGTCCAGGTCTTGAGGAATCCCAGTTGGTTGGTGAGGGTGTTCTGGTCGGCATCGCCCACGGCTACCAAGTAGCTGATGTTAGGGCCGTAGTTTTGCTCGTAGAATTGCTTTACGTCGTCCAGTGTCAGGCCGGTTACGGTGGCCGTGGTGCCGCTGGTAGGCACGTTCATGATGTTGTTGACCCCGTAAATTAGGCGCGAATAGGTCTTATCGGCAATGACTACTGGCTGCGTGGTTTGGTTGGCAATGCCTTCCAAAGTCTGCTTTTTGATGCGGGCAAAGTCGGCCTCGTCGAAGCGGGGATGGAGCAGGCGCTCTTCCAGCAGCTTCATGGTAGCGGGCAGGTTCTTAGAGAGGCTCTGCACGTACACGGTGGTGTTGTCGTCGCCGCTGCTTACCCGGATAGAGCTGCCCAGCTTGTCGAGCTCCGAGCTAAACTGCTCACCCGTGTATTTGGTGGTGCCTTCGTTCAGCATGGCGGCCGTGAGGGAGGCAATGCCGGCTTTGTTAGGCATGTTCTGCTCTAAGCGGTGGCCGCCCCGGATGGTCAGCAGCATGGTTACCGATGGAATCTCGGTGTTGCGACTTCCCATTACCCGCAGTCCGTTCGGGAAGGAGGTTTGCCACAGCTCGGGCACCTGCACCACGGGGTTGGTAGTCGCCTTGGGCTGCTGAGCCCGGTCGAAGGTATCGGTTGCCTTTACATACTTGAGGCCTTCATAGCCGTAGTCGGGAGCCTTATAGCCTTCCTTCGATACGGTGTAGTTGTCGGCCTTGGCGGGGGCTGCACCACCGGTTTTGGGCAGAACGCTCAGAATCACGGCGTGCTTGCCCTTGATGTACTGGTTGTACACGCGGTTTACCTCGGCGGGGGTCACTGCGCGCAGGCGCTTAAGTTCTTCAGGCAGCCGGTTGGGGTTGCCAAAATACGTTTGGTTGGCGGCCAGCTGGCTTACTTTGCCGCTCACGCTGGAAAGCCCATTTACCATCTGAGACTCGGTGCTAGCCTTGAAGCGTGCCACTTGCTCGGCGGTAGCGCCGGTGCGCTCAAACTCGCTCAGCGTACGGCGCAGCTTAATCTCCAGGCTGTCGAGGCCTTTGCCGGGGAAAGGCAGCGTCACCATGGTAAACTCGCCCGCTAACTCAGAGGTGCTGTTGTAGGCTGACGCCTGTACCGCCTGCTGGGTTTTCGTCAGGTTCTTATAAAGCAAAGAGTTTTTGCCCTGCCCAATGATTTCCGCCAATGCGTCGAGGGCAAACTCGTCGGGGTGGCCGCTAGGCACCGTTGGGAACACCATCTGCAACATGGGAAAGCGCACGTTGTCGGTGTAGCTTACGTAGCGGTCTTGGGCCAGCTTGGGTGCGGGTAGTT
The DNA here is from genome assembly GCF_900188255.1 of Hymenobacter mucosus. GTDB lineage: Bacteria > Bacteroidota > Bacteroidia > Cytophagales > Hymenobacteraceae > Hymenobacter > Hymenobacter mucosus. The sequence continues at coordinate 91,566 of NZ_FZNS01000003.1, forward strand.
TCTGCGCTGCCACGGCCGGGCCCTTGCTAATGGAGCCGAAGTACTTCTCTACCAGTTGTACCACCTGTTGGGGTTTCACATCGCCGCCCACCGTAAGGGTGGCGTTGTTGGGGCCGTACCAGCGCAGGAAGAAGTTCTTGAGGTCGTTCACGTTGGAACGGTCCAGGTCTTCGAGGTAGCCAATGGTCAGCCAGGAGTATGGGTGGCCGTAGGGATAGAGCGTGCGGGCTACGTTCTCCGAAGCCAGCCCATAGGGACGGTTGTCGTAGTTTTGGCCCCGCTCGTTTTTCACGGTGGAGCGCTGCACCTCAAACTTCTGCTGCGTTACGGCATCCAGCAAAAAGCCCATGCGGTCGGCTTCCAGCCACAAGGCTGTTTCCAACTGGTTATTCGGAATGGTTTCGTAGTAGTTGGTCCGGTCGCGGTTCGTCGAGCCATTTAGCGTACCACCAGCCGCCGACACCAGCTTGAAGTGCTGCTCGTCGCCCACGTGGTCGGAGCCCTGAAACATCATGTGCTCAAAGAAGTGCGCGAAGCCCGACTTACCAATCTGCTCCCGCGCTGAGCCCACGTGATAGGTCACGTCCACGTGCACCAAGGGGTCGGAGTGGTCTTCCGTGACAATGAGGGTGAGGCCGTTGGGCAGCACGTATTTCTCGTACGGAATCACCAGTTCATTGCCCTTGCGGGTTACTTTCTCTACGAGGCGGGCGCCGCCAGAAGTAGCACTAGGAGCTTTGGCTACGGTAGTAGGCTTAGGCGTGGTGCTCGTTTTCTTCTGCTGAGCAAAAGCCGGCTGTAGCGTTAGGGAAGCGCCTAGGCCGAGAAGCAACAGATGGTTGCGGGTCATTATAACGGGAATAGAAGTGAGATGTGTGCCGTAAGTTACGTGCCGAAAGACAAATGCCATTCATGGAAGGTTGCAGTCGGTACGGGGCAGCACACTCGGCTGTTTTTGGCAGCGAAACAGCTATTCCTATTTGGGAGACAACGTGTTCAGTTGGGGCTTACTATTCAGGGGCAAGCCGTGCGTTATTTGCGCTGCTACCTCTACTAGCAGGCTAAATAGAGACAATAACTTATCCTAGTCTGATCGTCAACTAGGGGGCGAAGCGCCGTATATTTGCTAATTACTTTGCCCCTCATGCAGCTGTTGCCCGATTTCATCCGCCTCTCGTACCGCTCCGATTTGCAGACGTTATTTCTGCGCTGGACGCGGCCGGCCACCACAAACGAGCATCATGAGGGCTACCGCCAAGCACTGCAACTGGCTCAGCAAGAGCAAGTAAGCCGGTGGATGATTGACTTGCGCAGCCGGGGCCTGGCTGAAGTGAAGGATCTTCGGTGGGTGCTGCACGAGTTTCGGACGTTGTTTATCGAAGCCCTGCCTACGGCAACTCGTCGCATAGCCTACTTCACGGCTCCCTACCACGCCGACATTCTGCGTCCACGCCTTCTGGAACTCGACCAAAACAATCCGCTGGCGCCAGCAGTGGAAATCAGGGTTTTCACGGAGGAGTTACCCGCCCAGCAGTGGCTACAGCAAGGCTAAGCGCCTCTGCTATCCCTCAGCCCACCGGTAACGCCGTTCTTTCCACTGAATGGGCGAAGGCCACCACGTGTAAGCCAGCACCGCCAAGGACATGAACAGTAAATACACGTCGTAGAGCAAGAGCACGCCCAGGTTTTCCCGATGCCCGGCTTGGCGGAGCGTAATAGCCAAGAACAACGTTTGGCACCCTACCTTGGCCGCATACAGCGCCCCAATAAGAGGTAGGGGTAGCAGGCCGGGCCAGCCCAGCACTGTGTAAAAGAACCCGTAGGAACTGAACAATACACCAAGCTGCCAAGGTAAGCGAGTGGCACCCTTCATCCAGCGTTTACGCTGCTGCAGCAAGTGGCGCACAGTAGGTTGCGGTACCGAGATGCCTAACGCTTTTGGGTGGATGATATTGCGGAATCCCCAGCCCTGGGCTACTACCTTGTCAAACAGCTGCAAATCCTCCGTGATGCTAAACGCTAGGGCCTCGTAGCCACCAATAGACTCGTAAGCGGCGCGGGTTACTAGCATATTGTTGCCCACCGCAGTAATGGGTAGGCCCCGGTCGGAGAGTACGCGGATGATGTTCAAGCCGAACAGCCAGTCGAGCCCCTGCATGCGGCCAAATAGCGGGCCGCCCGCCGTTGTAATACCCGTCACGATACCTACCCCGGCTGGGGCTGCTGCTAGCATGGTTTGCACCCAGTCGGGGTGCATTGCCATATCGGCATCTGTAAACAGCAGGTGGTCGGTGGTAGCAGCCCGGCACAAGTGGGCTAGAGCGTTGCTTTTGCCGCGAGCCGTGCCTAGGCGCTGCCGGATAGACAGCAGCCGAAACTGAGGTTTGTTGGCAATGAAAGCCGCTACAATAGCGGCCGTGTTGTCGGTAGAGGCATCATCCCCAATCAGTATTTCCAGTTGCTCCGGCGGGTAATTGAGGCGCGATAAGGCCGTGAGGCAACGCTCAATTGTAGCTTCCTCGTTGCGAGCTGCAATTAAGATGCTTACGCGGGGCCGGGCTCCCACATCTACTAGCTTCCGGCGAGGCCACAGTGCTAGCACAAGCACCACTATAAACACACTGAAAAACAGGCCAAAGAAAACCGCCGGAAACACCATACACGCCTTCGCTATAGAGGTACTACTTAATTGAGGCCTTTACTTCCAGGCATACGGCCAACTGATAGCTCCGCGTTGCCTGGTAAATGCTGATTTTACATAGCCGCCGTCCGTATAAATGCGGAGGCCACCCAAAAAAGAAGCGCCTCCTTCTGCAAGAGAAAGAGGCGCTTAGCCTAGTACGAAGGCTGCCGGTTACAGCCGAGGATCGGTTTCTACCGGAGCGTCGTAGGCAGCGGCGGGTAGCGTAACGGGTTCAGCCTCCAACTCGCGCTCATCATCGGCGTCTTCGACGCGTAAGGAAAGCAGACCGGCAATAACCAGTGATGCGCCGCCCAGAACGATGGTATAGATAGTTTGGTCGTGAAACAAGTGCTTGGTGATGGGACCTAGCACTACTCCCGCAATGCTCTGCGGAATTACAATGAAGAAGTTAAACACACCCATGTAGTACCCCATGCGGTTGGCCGGCAAAGCACCCGCCAGCATAGCATAAGGCATTGACAAGATGCTGGCCCAGCCAATACCTACGCCAATCATGGACAGAATGAGCAGGTTAGGATTCTGGATGAAGAAAATCGAAACCAAGCCGAGGCCGCCTGCTACTAAGCATACTAAGTGCGTGAAGCGGCGGCTGGTAGCATTGGCTACCAAAGGCAACAGCAGCGCAAAAATGGCCGATACGCCCCCGTATACCGAGAAGCACACACCTACCCAGTCGGCACCCTCGTTGTAGAGTTTGGAGGTAGTATCGGTGGTGTGGTAGATGTGGCTGGTAACAGCCGGGGTGGTATAAATCCACATGGCGTAGAGGCCAAACCACGTGAAGAACTGCACCAGCGCCAGCTGCTTCATGGTGCGGGGCATGTGGAAAATACCCATAAAAGACTCACGGAAGCCGTTAGCCAAACCAGCGGTGCGGCGCTTTTCCTCCTCAAATTCGGCGAGGTTGTCTGGTGGGTATTCTTTGGTATTGAACACCGTCCAGAGCACCGACAGCAGGAACAGCAGACCGCCCGCGTAGAAGGCATACTTCAGAGAAGGAGCAATATGGCCGGGCTCCGGCTGGTTGGAAATATTAAACCAGTGCGTCAGTACCCAGGGCAGCGAGGAGCCCACAATGGAGCCCAGGCCAATAAGAAAGGTCTGGAAGGCAAAGCCGGCCGTGCGCTGCTTGGAAGGTAGCAAGTCGCCCACCAGCGCCCGGAAAGGCTCCATGCTGATGTTGATGCTGGAGTCCATTACCCACAGCATGCCCGCCGCCATCCACAGGGCCGACACGTTGGGCATTACCAGCAGCGACAGCGACGCTAGAATGGCACCCACCATAAAATACGGCCGACGACGGCCCCACTGGGGGCTCCATGTGCGGTCCGACATGTAGCCGATAACGGGCTGCACCAGCAGACCCGTAATGGGTGCCGCTAGCCACAAGAAAGCCAAGTCATCGGGGTTGGCGCCCATCGTTTCAAAGATGCGGCTCATGTTGGCGTTCTGGAGCGCAAAGCCGCACTGGATGCCCAGGAAGCCAAAGCTCATGTTCCAGATCTGCCAGAAACTCAGGCGGGGTTTTTCGCGGGCGCTAGTGGGAGCCGCCGCTGCACTGATTGCCATGGGGTGTGGTGGGAATTAGAGAGGTGAGAGGTAAGAAGGAGACGAGATACTGAAATAAAACAGAAGGTTCTGCAAGTGGGCCAAAGCAGCTTGCCTATTAGCCAGCCCAGGGTACCTGGGTAAGGCCAGCCCGCTGCTTCGGCCCTACCTAGCAGAACCGTGCCGTTTTGGCTCACCTCACTTCTTTTCGTTGATTTCGAAAATGTAGGCACTTTGCGGCGCCAACGTCAGGCGGAGAGACTCTACCGCCGGCGCTTGGTTTAGCAGATCGGTGTAGGTATGGGCGTGCTCGGGGTTGAGGCCCATACGCTGCTGCACCTCACGCGGAATAACCAAGGTAGGGCGGTAGGTTTGGTTGAGACTAAAGTTGGCCACTATCAGTAGGCGCTGCTTGTCCGTGTAGCGCACGTAGGTATACACCTCCCGCTTATTGTACTCCTGGCCCAGGTTGTTGGCGTCTTGCAGCTCATAGAACTGGCCCTGCCTGATGGCGTTGCTGCTGGCCGATAGAGTAAGCAGGCGAGTATAGAAGTCGTGAAGGCGTTTCTGGTCGTCGCTGAGGCGGCCTCCATCAAACTTGCCGCCGTTCATCCATTTCTGGTGCTCCGGCACGCCCCAGTAGTCGAAAATGGTAGTGCGACCATCGGCACCCGAGAAGCCCTCCGAGCCCAGGGCGGGCTCGCCTACGTGCTGCCCAAAGTACAGCATCACCGGGCCCGTGCCCAAGGTGGCCGATACCGTCATGGCTGGAATAGCAGCGCGAGGGTTGCCCGCAAACTCCTTACTCACAATGCGTTGCTCATCATGGTTTTCCAGAAAGCGCAGCATGTGGCCTGAGAAGCCCCGGCTTTCCTCCCGCCATACCCGGGTAATTTCTTCAGTGTTGCCTTCGCCCCGCATGAGGCGGCGCAACCCATCATAGAGGCCTACCTTGTCGTAGAGGTAGTCGAAGTGGCCCCGCTCAATGTACATTTTGTAGGTTTTAGCGTCGTAAGCTTCGCCGATGAAGACCAGGCTAGGCTTCACCTTTTTCAGCTCCGGAATCACCCAGGCCCAAAACTCTACGGGCACCATTTCGGCCATGTCGCAGCGGAAGCCGTCCACGTCCTTTTTGGTCCAGAAGATAAGGATGTCGCGCATCTTCAGCCACGTGTCGGGAATGGGCGAGAAGTGCTGCTGCCGCCCGTTCTGGTAATCGACGCCGTAATTGAGCTTAATGGTCTCAAACCAGTCATCCACGCTGGGCGTGGCCGAGAATACGTCGTTGCCGGTAGCCTTGGCGGGCACTTCCTGAAACTTACCATCCTCCCGCGGCCCTTTTAGCGGCCCCAGCGGCTGGTAGCCAGCTGGCACCACAAATGACTGTCCGGGCAGGTAGTAGAAGTTATTGTTAGGCACAAAGGCCTTGGTCTTGTCGTCCTGGGCGCCCAGGTCTACCACGCCCGACGGGTGCGCATCCGACTTGTATGTGCGGGCGACGTGGTTGGGAATGAAGTCGATGAGAACCTTAAGGTCGTTGTCGTGGGTGCGCTTCACCAAGGCCTCAAACTCCTGCATGCGCGTTTTCACGTTCACGGCCAGGTCGGGGTCCACGTCGTAGTAGTCCTTCACTGCGTAGGGCGAGCCAGCGCGGCCTTTCACCACATCGGCATCGTCTAGCAGAATGCCATACTTGGTGTAGTCCGTCATGGTAGCGTGCTCCAGCACGCCGGTGTACCACACATGGCTTACCCCCATCTTCTTGATGGCCTGCAAAGCAGTGTTGTTGATGTCGTTGAACTTGCCCACCCCGTTTTCTTGCAGGGTGCCATAATGCTTGTTCGCGGCCGTTTTGTTGCCAAACAGGCGCGTCATCATCTGGTAGATTACCAGCTTGTGGTCCTGGGGCTGTTCGTCAGTGGTGTTCGAGTCGGTAGCAGACACGGCAGAAGCACTTGGCGCCGCCGGCGCGGGCGGTGCGGTGGTAGATACGGCAGCCGAAGTAGCTGAGGAAGTAGTAGCCGTTGGCTGTGAGGCCGTGCAGCCACCTAGCCCCCACGCTACCAGCGCTGCCGGAAAGAAGAAGTGTTTCATACAGTGGAAATGCCGGGGAAGTTGTGCCCTAGTGAAACAAGAGGCTTGCCAGCCCAAGCGTGCAAACTGCGCCGCCAGACCAACAAGCCTCTTGTTTCACCAGGGCACTACCACTCCTGGGTCATGGGATGAATCATTAGCTCGTCCACTACCACGTGGGGCGGAGCCTCTAGTATGTAGCGTACTGCCTGGGCAATGTCGGAGGGCCGCAGGTGGGTTTTTTCGGAGTCGGCGGCACCGGGCTTCGAGTCGTTGAAGTAGGTGTCTACCAGGCCAGGGTAAATGGTGCTTACCTTCACGCCATGGGGGCGCAGCTCTTTGCGCAAGGAGCCAAGCATTGCATCCTGCGCGTACTTACTGGCTCCGTACACGGTGCCATGCTCAAAGGTGCGCTTGGCTACGTCGGAGGCAATGCCGACGATGTGGCCGCGGCCCTGGGCCTTGAAGTGGGGCACGGCCGCCTTGCAGAGCAAGAAGGTGCCTTTCACATTGATGTCAAAGATTCGGTCCCACTCGGCCGCCTCAAAGTTTTCGAGCAGGTTGAACGAACCCACGCCAGCATTACACACCAGAATATCCAGGCGCCCATACTGGCTCAGGGTTTCGTTGATGATATGCTGGGCATCTTCCTCGGCCGACACGTCGGCGGGAATGGCAAGGCCGTGGGTTTTGGCGTTCAACTCTTCCAACTCCTCGGCGCTGCGGGCTACGGCTACTACTTTGGCCCCTTGTAGGGCGAGCAGCAAGGCAATGGCACGGCCGATGCCGCGGCTGGCCCCCGTGACGATGGCTACTTGGTCGGTTAAGTCGTTCATGAGAATGAGGCTTACACTGAAAATTTGAACCGGTAGACTACTACGCATAAGGTAGCAGGAACGGCGCAGGTTCCCGCTGCCATGAGGCCGGTTACTTCTTCAGCTCCACTACCAAAGCCGACCAGCCCGGCACTTTAAACGTCTTCAAGTCGGAAATTGCCGCGCCCGATACTACCTCCGTGCCCGTGCTAAAGCCAGTTAGGCGCTCGGCAAAGCGGGCCCCGTCCACCGTCTTTTCATCCTTGCTGGAGTTCATCATCACCATTACCGTTTCACCTTGGTCATTGTAGCGGAAGTAGGTGTACACGCCATCCTGGGGGATGAACTGCATGAGCTTACCGGTTTGCAACACCGGATGAGCCTTGCGGTAGGTGCCCAGCTTGCTTACGTAGGTGAAGGCCTCATTTTCCTGGAGCGTGCGGCCGGCCGCCGTAAACTTGTTCTGCTTGTCGCCGGCAAAGCCGCCGGGGAAGTCGGCGCGTACCAGGCCATCGGGGTTCGAGAAGTTCTTCATCAGAATCTCCGTGCCGTAGTAGAGCTGCGGAATGCCGCGGGTGGTCAGTAGCCAAGCAAAGCCCATTTTCAGGCGGGGCAGGCTTTCCCCAATCACCGAGTATACCCGGCTCATGTCGTGGTTATCCATGAATACCACGTTGCGGGTGGCGTCCTCGTACAGCCAGTCGCCTTGTAAGGCTTCGTAGAGCTTGGTTACGTTGGCCTGCTCTTTCAAGGCATCCTGAATAGCGTAGTTCGACTGGAAATCGAGCACGCCGGGCAGGTTGCTCTTGAAGCCATCCACGGGCGGCAAAATGTTGCGGGCGAAGAAAGCTTGCTGCGCGGTACTCCCTACCCAGGCCTCGCCGAACATGCCCAACTGGGGGTACTCATCCAGCAGCGCTTTGCCCCAATCCATCAGGAACTTAGGGTCGGAATACGGGTAGGTGTCGATGCGGTAGCCGTCGAGGCCAGTGTATTCAACCCACCAGATGAAGTTCTGGATGATGTAAGTAGCTACCAGTGGGTTGCTCTGGTTTACATCGGGCATGGTCGTGTCAAACCAGCCTTTGTTGTACAAGTCCCGGTCGAGCTTGGAGCCGTAGGGGTCGTTGAGGGCCGAGGAGTTGTAGTTGCTGCGCGTAAAGTTGGGCCACTGGTTGATCCAGTCCTTGGCAGGCTGGTCGAGAAACAGATAGTTGTAGCTACCCATGTGGTTGAGTACCACATCGTGAATCACCTTGAGGCCGTTCTGGTGAGCTTTCTGCACAAACTGGGCGTACTCCTCGGTGGTGCCGTAGCGCGGGTCTGAGTTGTAGTAGTCCGTTACGGCGTAACCGTGGTAGCTGGCCTTGGGCATGTCGTTTTCCACCACTGGCGTGGGCCAAATGGCCGTTACGCCCATCGACTTTAGGTAGTCGAAATGCTGCTCAATGCCTTTGTAGTCGCCGCCGTGGCGGGAATACATGGAGTCGCGGGCTACGGTGCGGGCGCGCATGGTTTTCACCACGTCGTTCTTCGTGTCACCGTTGGCAAAGCGGTCCGGCATCAGGAAGTAAATGAAGTCGGAGCTGTTGATGCCCTGCACCCGGCTTTTGTCGGTGGTGTTGCGGGCGCGCAGCTCGTAGTCGTACTTCAGCTTGGTTTTGCCACCCGTGAAGTTCAGTTTCAGCTTGCCTGGCTTGGCATCGGGGGCAATGGTGAGGTTTACGAGCAGGTAGTTAGGGCTCTCTAGCTTCTGAGTGCCTTCCAGCGTTACGCCGGGGTAGGCCGCCATCGTTAGCTTGCTGTCGGCAATGCCGGGGCTGTGCACCAGCAGTTGCAGCTTGGGGTTTTTCATGCCTACCCACCAAAACGTAGGGTCGATGCGCGTGGTGCTGGCGGCTTTGGCCACCGCTAGGGGCGCGCTGGGAGCCGGAGCGGCAACTGCAAGAGAAGGTGCTGCGGCCGCCAACAGGGCGCCAGCCAATAGGGGCAAAATGCGGGAAGAAGACATGGCGTAGTGGGAATTCGGATTAGGACTGCCAAGGTACGGCGGTAACGGGCTGTTGTAATCTACCCAAAATGCCCCACAGTGGTGTTCTGTTAACTAGTGTCGGTGGTTAGTTGACGAGTAGCCCGTACGTGCACCATCAAAACAGGCAGAAGCCCCGCCATCTGCTCAGCAGACAACGGGGCTTCCCAGAGTAGAACGACACAGACGAAATTACTGGAGCTTAGCTAGCCAGAGTGAGGCATTGAGGTGCAGGCGGGCGTGGCTCAGGTTCTCATTCCAGCCGTCGTATACGGTGTTGCCGGGCGAGCCGGTGCCGTCGTCGGCGGGGGAAGAGTCGCCGATGATAACCACCCGGCCCGTGCCAAAGGTGCAGCTGGCGGCCATCACGCTGTTGTTGCCTTGCGTGGCCGAGCTCCGCCAGATAAGGCCTTGCACCGTGCTGTTGGTGGTAGGGTTCAGCGTCATGGTAGCCCCGTTGTGGAAAGACAGCTGGGACACAGTGCCCTGAGAGCCGCGTAAGATGGGGTTGGTAGTGCTAGCCAGCACGTTGGAGCTGTTCTCCACAATGTTGTCCAGGTTCACCGAGAAGCCGAAGGGGTTGGCTTGCACGGAGTTGTTTCGCATCAGGTCGTTCCAGATAGCTGGCGAGTCCCAGCCGTCGTTGTTGCGGTCCGATACGTCGTGGTCGGAAATCATGAACAGGCCGCCGCCGTTTTTCACGAAGGTGAGAATGGCCGTTTTCTCAGCCGCCGTGAACACCACGTTGGGCTCATCAATCACGAATACGCTGTAGTTGCTCAGGTCCTGGGCGTTGGCAGTGTTGCCGTAGCTAATGGCCGTACCTGCGGGTAGCTGCTCTACCGTGTGGCCTTGCTTGGCTAGGGCCACACCCCAGGCCGAAATAGCGCCGGTCCAATACGTTTCGGCGGTAGTGCTGGTGATGCCGCTCTGGGCCGGCGAGGGGTAGCGCGAGGCAATGCCGCTGTTCACGTCCAGTACCCAGTCGGCGTTGCCGGCCAGTTCTCCGTGCGAGCCATCAAAGAGAAACTTCTTGCCTCCCGTGGTGGGCGGGGGCGTAGTACCACCGCCGTCGGTGCTGCCGTACTGCTCCATCGTCACGTTGTCGATGTTGATCCGGTTGGTGCCACCCGAGATTTTACGAATCTGCAAACGAACACTGCCGCTCAGGTTCACGCTAAATGAGGCGGTGCTGAGGCTGGCACTGCTTGTGGTGATGGTGCTGCCCACTTTGACGTAGGTGCTGCCACTGTTCTGGCTTACCCACAGCTCCCACTGCGAGCTGGCATCGGTGCCATACAGGGCGTGCTGCACCGTTACAATACCCGCGCCAGTAGTGGCATTGAAGTTCATGGTAATGCTACCCGTATTGCGCACCCGCACCGACTGGCTACCAGTTTTCGGGTCGGCGGTAGTATTGCCGAGTAGGGCATCGTTGAGGGTCCAGGAGCCGGAGCCGAGCGTGACGGAACCCGTGGTATAGGCCGTTTTGGTACCGTTTTCAAAGCCTTCGGGGAAGCCTGCGCTGCTCACGTCGGTGGTAGCCGATGCAGTAATGGCGGGAGTGGCAGGCTGCAAGTCCTGCTTAGCGCACGACAGGGCAGCGAAACTTAGCATGGAGGCCGTAAGCCAGCACAAAGAACGGTTCATGGAGTAGGGTTTGGTTGTGAAAATGGAAAGGTTAGAAGAGGGTTTAAGCAGCGAAATTACCAGACCGAAAGGCTCAGCAGTAACTTTCAGTATTATAGAATTATTATTAAAGTAACAGTATATGAAATAGTTAGTATAGTAATTCGGTTGTATTTTGCCCAGCGCAGGCTTGGTAGCAAGCAGCTGTTGCCCTTTGTGGGTAGTACCTATCAAATGGTGCTGGTTTGCCTTTTCTTAATGGCAGGTTTGCATTTTAGCGGTCTGAGCTAGGCAGGACCTGAGCGGTCCGCAGTTTTCCGCTTTTTTTGGGTCTGAATCCGTACTTGGGTTCAACCGCGCGGCCTAGCCGCTTCTTCTCTCACCAGATCCACTTCGCTCACATGGCATTTGACTTTCAGATGTACACCCCCGCCCCCGAGTTCACCACGCCGGCGGCTTACTTTTCAATGGAATTTGCGCTGGATCAGGCGCTGAAAACGTACTCCGGTGGCCTGGGCTTCCTGGCGGGCTCCCACATGCGCTCAGCCTACGAGCTGAAGCAAAACCTAGTGGGCATTGGCATTCTCTGGACGTTCGGCTACTACGACCAAGGCCGCAACGAAGACCTAAGCATGCGTGCCGACTTCCGCATCAAGCCCTATAGCTTCCTGCAGGATACCGGCATTGTGTTCCCCATCGAAATTCACAATGCCCAGGTGCTGGTGAAGGCGATGTATCTGGCTCCCGAGACGTTCGGCACGGTGCCCATGTTCTTCCTCACCACCGACATTCCCGAAAACGACTACATCTCGCGCACTATCTCCCACCACCTCTACGACGCCGACACGGCTGCCCGCGTAGCCCAGAGCATTTTACTGGGCGTGGGTGGTGGCCGGCTGCTCGACGAGCTAGGTCGCCAGACGGAAGTGTATCACCTCAACGAGGGCCACGGCCTGCCACTGGCGTTCTACCTCTACGAGAAGTTTGGTCGCAAGCTGGAGGAAGTGCAGAAGCACTTGGTATTTACAACCCACACGCCCGAACTGGCTGGCAACGAGGAGCATCCTGTAAAGCTGCTGCACGACATGTCGTTCTTTGGCAGCGTGCCGCTGGAGGAAGTGCAGCGCCTTGGCCTAATTGAGAATGAGCGCCTGAACTACACCCTCACGGCCCTGCGCTTTGCCCGCATCAGCAATGGCGTATCGAAGGTGCACGGCGAGGTAGCCAACGACATGTGGGGCCAGAATGCGGGCATCAGCCCCATCATTGCCATCACCAACTCTCAGAATGGTACCTACTGGCGCGACAAGCCCATGCAAGCAGCCCTGAAGGCCAACGACGATGCCGCCCTGCTGGCCCGCAAGAAGGAGCTGAAGCAGGAGCTGTTCAAGATTGTGGCCGACCAAACCGGCACCCTCCTCGACCCCGAGGTGCTGACGGTGGTGTGGGCCCGCCGCTTTGCCGGCTACAAGCGCGCCGACCTGATTCTGCGCCACTTCGAGCGGTTCCAGAAAATTGTGAACAACGCCGACCGTCCCGTGCAGGTAATATGGGCGGGCAAGCCCTACCCTAAGGACTACGGCGCTATTGGGCTGTTCAACGACATCATTGCTAAGGTGAAGAATCTGAACAACTGCGCGGTAGTAACGGGTTACGAGCTGGCCCTGTCGGCGGCGCTGAAAAAGGGTTCTGATATCTGGCTGAACACGCCCCGCTACCCCCGCGAAGCCTCCGGCACCAGCGGCATGACGGCCGCCATGAACGCCTCCCTAAGCTTGAGCATTGCCGACGGCTGGATTCCGGAGTTTGTGCGCCACGGCGAAAACGGCTTCATCATCGAGCATACCGACATCAACCAGCCCGACCACGTGAAGGACGACATTGAGGCCACCAACGTGCTGGATGTACTTGAAAACGACATCATTCCGCTGTACTACGGCCAGCCCGCTAAGTTCCTGGAAATGACCAAAACTGCCATGCGTGAGGTAGAACCCGAGTTCGAGTCGCACCGCATGGCTACCGAGTACTACGAGCGCATGTACAACGCTAAGTAGTAATTGATGGGGTGACCTAGGCCACTTTCCAGTCCATCCAAAAAGCCCGTCATTCTAAGCTTTGCCGAGAATGACGGGCTTTTATGTGTTTAAAAAAGCCTTGGTCGTCATACTGAGCATGACGTTCTGGAGATAGGCAAACCCATCCATTACCGGCTTCCCTACCTCCTACTCATCCAAGTACTGGTGCACGAACTTAATGGCCATGCTGCCCTCGCCCACGGCAGAGGCCACGCGGGCCATAGCCCCGGCCCGGCTGTCGCCGGCGGCAAATACGCCGGGTACGCAGGTTTCCAACAGGTAAGGCTCCCGGTTATGCTTCCAGGCCTCGGCGTAGCGCGGGTCCGTTACTAAGTCGCGGCCGGTAAGGAGGTAGCCTTTATGGTCGCACACCACCGTTTTGCACACCCACTCGGTGCTAGGCTTGGCCCCGATAAAGATGAACAGTGCCCGCGCCGGACGGACTTCCTCGGTCCCATTGTTATTCAGCACAACTTCTTCCAGGTGGTCCTGCCCGCGCACGCCTACTACCTGCGAGTACGGTAGTATCTCGACGTTAGGAGTTTGGTTCAGCTGCTCAATCAGATACGCCGACATAGAGGCGGCCAACGACTCGCCCCGGATGAGGATAAACACGCGGCGGGCGTAAGTAGCCAGGTACATGGCTGCCTGCCCCGCCGAGTTGCCTCCGCCTACGATGTATACATCCTGCTGCTCACAGGTGCGGGCCTCCGTGCGGGCAGCGCCGTAGTACACACCGGCTCCTGTAAGCTCATGAATGCCTGGTACTTCCAGCGTGCGGTAGCTGACGCCGGTAGTCATCACGACAGCGCGCGTTCTTATTTCGCTACCGTTACTGAGTGTCAGTGCCTTGTAGCCATCTTGTACGCATAGCTCCGTAACCTCCTGGGGGGCCAAGATTTCAGCGCCCAAGCGAATGGCTTGCATCCAGGCTCGGTGCGCCAGCTCGCTACCGCTGAGGCCCGTGGGGAAGCCCAAGTAGTTTTCAATTCGGGAACTGGTGCCCGCTTGCCCACCCGGGGCTTGGCGCTCGATTACTAGCGTGCGCAACCCTTCTGAGGCGCCGTACACGGCCGATGCCAGCCCCGCCGGCCCCGCTCCTATCACCACCACGTCGTACAGGTCTTGGGAGGCCGTTTGGGCGAGACCTAGCCGGCCGGCAATGTCGGTGCGGGTAGGGTTAGCCAAGGCGGTGTTATCCTCAAAAATCACCACCGGCAAATCGGCCGCCGTGTAGCCGCTCCGAACAAGCAGTAGCTGGGCATCGGGGTTGGTTTCGAAGTCAAGCCACTGGTAGGCTACCAGATAGCCGGCCAGGAAGTCCTTGAGCTCGTGGGACAGCGGCGACCATTGGAACCCAATGAGGCGGACGCCCTGAAACCGCGGTTTGTAGCTGACTTGCCAGGCAGTGAGCAAGTCGTGAAGGGTTGGGTAGAGCAGCTCCTGGGGTGGGTCCCAGGGCTTCATCAAGTAGTAGTCGAGGCGAGCTTGGTTAATGGCGCGAATGGCCGCCTCCGTATCGGCGTAGGCCGTCAGGAGCACGCGCTTAGCGTCGGGGAACAGCTGACGGGTTTGCTCCAGCAGTTCCACTCCCTGCAAGCCAGGCATGCGCTGGTCGGCTAGCACGAGGGCCAGCGGCTCATCTCGTTGCTGAAGCTCTTGCAGGGTAGCCAGGGCTTCCTCGCCGGAAGCGGCGCGTAATACCCGGTAGTCGCGCCGAAATTCTTGGCGAAGGTCCCGCTCAATGGCATTTAGCACCTGCGGGTCATCATCAACGGCAAGCAGGACAGGTTTTTTCATAGCAGAGGCAAGAGGAAGAGGCCTAGCCGAAAGCCAGACCGTAGCAGGGAACCTAGGAAAGCAGCAACGAGTAAGTGCATTGCCGGGCTGACGGGAGAAAGCTACCAGCGAAGCTACACTTTCATCCTATTTATGCTGGTATCTATGCAATCTAACGCTACTTTTTCAGGGGTAGCCACACGCAAAACGCCGTGCGGCCCGGCTCCGATTCTACCTCTAGCCGGCCGCCGTGCTGCTCCACAATGCGCAGGGCAATGTCTAGTCCCAGGCCACTACCCTCGCCGGCGGGCTTGGTAGTGAAAAAGGGCTCCATGATGCGCGGGAGTACTTCCGGCGGAATACCCGGTCCGTTGTCAATTACCCACACCCGCACAAAGTCGCCGTCTGGACGGGTGCGCAACGTGATTTCTCCGCCGGGCGGCAGCGCATCAATGGCGTTGTCAATCAGATTTGTCCATACTTGGTTAAGGCTGCTTACCTGCCCTACTATGGGAGGCAGGCTGGGGGCGTAGTCGCGCACAAGCGTCACTTTCTCCTCGCGCATGCAGTAGCCCAGGATGTTCACGGTACTGTCGAGGCCGGCGTGCACATCCAGGGTGGCAAAGTCGGTGCCGCGGTCCATGTGGCTGTAAATCTTCACGTTGCTGACGAGGGTAGTAATGCGGCTGCCCGCTTCCTGCACGTCGTGCATTAGGCGCAAAGTGGTCAGCTGCCCTTCCAGCCAGGCTAATGCCGTGGCGCGTGAGGGAGCTGGTAAGGCTGCCACTACGGGTTGCAGCTCGGTGTGGGTAAGGCCGGCATCTAGTAAGCCCGCCGCTAGTAGGTAGGCATCCGGCACTTGCTGGGTTTCTAGCCAGTCTGCTAGCTCGTCCTCCACGTCAGCGCGTTCCAGGGATGTGCGTTGGGGCAGTGAGGGCGGAAGTGCACTAGCCAACGTAGCCAGCATTTCCAGGGCCGTCGGATCGGGGCAGTGCTTCAATAAGGCAATTAGTTGGGCGGGCTTGGCCCGTAGGCGAGCATCCAGGGCTTCGGCGGCCCGCATAATGGCGGCGGCGGGGTTGTTTAGCTCGTGGGCTAGCCCCGCCGAGAGCTTGCCCAAGGCGCGCAGCTTGTCGTCGCGCTCCTGGGTGCGCGCCTCCTGGCGGGCCCGGTCGCTCATAAGACCTACCAGGCGCTGCACAAGCTCCGGACTTTCGTGCTCTAAGGCGGGAAAGAGGCTACGGTGTAACGTAAACAGCACCGTTTCGCCCACAGCTAAGCTCAGGCCTTGGATGATACGCAGCCGCGAGTACGGTAGTACTCCGCTCACCTGGCCCGCGCCAATGCGAAAGGCCGGCTCCCGATTACCATTGCGCACCACAAAGAATTGCAGGCCACCGGTCAGGACGGCCATCATGTACTCGGCCTCGTCGCCGGGCTGGACTACCGCATCCCCGGAAGCGTAGGCGCGCCGCTCGCCGTGTTCCAGCAGCCACGTGATGGTCTCGGTTGGCAAGTCCGCGAAGGTGGGCAGGCGGGTAAGGTCTTCGGGGGTAAGTGAGGCAGCAGTCATAGCGGGAAGTAAGGTAGGAGCAGGAAAGAAACGCAGCACGCATCCGCAAAGCAGAATAAGGTCGGCCAGTGTTGAGCGCGAGCAGCTGTACCAGATGCCCCAAACATAACAGCCAGGCTCCCAACAGGAAACCTGGCTGTATCGTTTAGGAAAAACCGAAGCGCCTATTCTCGCACCACCTTCACCACGCGGGCAGTACCCGCCTGCCGAATCGTAATGAAATAAATGCCGAGTGGCAGCGTAGTCGCCTCGGGTAGGGCTACCTCCGAAACGCCAGTGGGCAGGGTCAGTTGTTTAGCCAACAGTATCCGCCCCAGGGCATCGTGAAGTGTGAGGGTAGTAGCGCCGGGCTGGGGTAGGGCCATGCGTACAAACAGCTCGTTGTTGTACGGGTTGGGATGAGCCTGTGCCGTTAGTTGGCTTGCCTGGTCTACGGCTACCACCTGCACGGCCGAGTAGGAGCCCGTGCCATCGGTATCTACTTGGTGCAATCGGTAGTACACAATACCTGCTTCGTAGCGGGCAATGTGCGCATCGGTATACTCGTAATCGGTGCGCTGTAGAGTAGTGCCGCGCCCGGCTACCTGCCCGGCCTTCTGAAACTGGTGGCCGTCGAGGCTTACCTCAACCTCGAAGTGGGCATTGTTCTTCTCCGAAGCCGTAGCCCAGTGCAGCCAGGCATCGTTTGCCCGGCGCTCGGCCGTGAATTGAAGGAGAGCTACAGGTAGCGGATTGAGGAAATTGCTGATGGTGAGCCGGTCCAGGGACGTAGTAGTGGTGCTGATGCTGCGGGTAGTTGAAGCATCGGCCCCAGTGCCAACACCCGTCCAGGGGCCAGTAGCAGTAGCCTGCCGCCAGATTAGCACGCGAGAGAAATCCGTCAGGCCGTTGTCATTGTCGGGCAGCCACGAAAGCGTGATGGGTACGGCGCCGGTAGGAGCCTGGGTTGTCGTAACCGTCCAGACGCGGTCGATGCTTTTGTTGTTGCCGAAGGTGCCGTAGCTAGCACCGGCCGTTGTGAGGCCGGCCGTGCGCGTTACCGTTACCTGCCCCAAGTTCTGCCCGTTGCCGCCAATGGTGGCACTATTCGTGAAGCTGATGGCCGTAGTCACGTTATCACGCGTTACGCGTAGGTTGCCCTGCACATAGCGGCCCGCTGCCTCGCCCGTCACGTTGGCGGCGGCGGTTAGGCTGATGGTAGCGTTGGGTGCCGTGCGCACCATCCCGTTGGTGAGCTTCAGCTCTTGACTGATACCGAGGTCAGCGGGTACGCTGATGCCCTGGGTGCTGGCGTTGTTTACTTCCAGCCGGGCCAGGGTAGCTCCGCCAGGCGTGAGGGTTTGGGCCGCGCTGCCGCTTAGCAGTACCACCCCTCCCGACGTGGTGGTGCCTGCATTGGTAAGGTTGCCCAGTACCTGCAGCGTACCCGCGTTGGTAAGCGTGCTACCTGCTTTGTTATCCAGGGTGCCCGGTACGTACAGCGTCGCTCCCGACTGCACCGTGAGGATGCCTCCGTTGTTGGTAAGCGACTGGGCAACGCCAGCTTCAGCTAACAAGCTCAGCCCTAAAAGAGAGTAGAAAAACTTCATCTTATGGGTTTGAGGGCTAGCCACGAGAAGGATAAATGCCTTGAAGGGCAATGCAGAAGTTTAGAGCCAAGTAGGGCGGCATGTTATTCTGCGGTTGATTGCCGCCGGCCGGCCCAATAGATGTGCTCTGCATCGTGACATCAGACGTGCCAGCAGTCGAAAATTGGGCGCCCCCTGCCCCATCATTCGCCAGCAGGGCTCCGTTAGGATTATTTGTGTTGCCAGCCACCGTAGTAGCAGTCATGCTATGCGTGTGCGCAGGCATTTGGCTTGTTGTTAAGGTAACCGTTTCGGTGCCAGCCATTTCACCCTGGACGTGTGATGCGCCTGAGAAACTTTGGCCGAAGCCGAGGGGAAAACGTCCGGCCAGATTTGGTAAGGCAAACGTTGTTTGGCCGTTGCCCCCGTAGGTAGTACCCAGCAGGGAGAACAAGGCGTTGTTTTCGCTAACGGATAATAGTTGACCGTTACAAGCTGCCCAGCCATTGGGAACGAAGTTGAAGCCAAAGATGGCAATTTCGCCTAGGTGCGGTTCATAGGATTGGGTAGAGGCTACGCCCCGCGTTTCGCCCAAGGCTTTTCCGGCCAGTAGGCTGCCGCCCAGCAAAGCCCCAAAGCGCTTAAGCCAGCCGCGCCGCTGCGGTTCATTTTGGGTCTGGGAAGGAGCTGATGTAATACCTGTAGAAGTAGCGAGTAGTCGCATAAGAGAGGAAGATCTGGAAGTAAGAATTAGTTGACGCGGAACCAGCCGCTGGTGGTACCGTTCACCACGTACACGAACTGGGCGGCATAATTGGGCAATACGCTGCCTGTGCCGCTGGTGCTCGTAATGCTCACGGCGTCAGCATCCAGGTTGGTGATGGTCAGGGTTTGGCCATTGACGCCGGCACCCAGCGTGATGCCGCCATTAGCGCCGCCGTTGTTCGGCAGAATTACCACGCCCGTAGTAGCATTCAGCGTACCGGTGCCGGTAGTAGGAATGGCAAAGGTGTTGGTGGTTTGCATGTTACTAACGCTGGCCGCGGGCGTTTGCCAAGTAGCCAAACCAGCGGCATCGGAGGTTAGTACTTTGCCGGCTCCGGGGGTGCCACCCGTAATTTTTACTTGTCCAGCTACTTCTAGCTTGGCGCTAGGCGCCACCGTACCAGTGCCGATGCCTACGTTGCCGCCGTTGGGGTTCAGGCGAAGGGCATAATTGGTGCTTAGGTTGGTAGGATTGGTGCTTTGCAGCCAGTTGCCATCGGCGCCGCTGCTACCCAGGTCCAGTGCTACGTCGCCGTTGTCGCGGAAGCGGGCAATGTGGCCTGCGCTTTGAGCCGCCCCAGAAGTAAACGGATTGGCACTACCCGTGCCTACCACGCTCAACCGGGTAGTAGGATCTGTGATGCCGATGCCCAGGTTGCCACCGTTTTGCAAGGTCATCAGGGTCTTATCAATACTGGAGTTTGTATTCCACGTCACCCAGCTAAAGGAACCGATGTTGGAGGGAATACCCAGGGCCAAACGACTAGAAAGCATAAACATGCCCCAGCGCCCTAAACCGTTGTAATCCCCAGCTGTGAAGGGGTCCCAACCGCGTGTGAGCATGGGCGCATCCCGGGCATTGAGAATCAGGCCGAAGGTAGAACGGCTGTACAACGAGCCATCGGTAGTGATGCGGAACCTCTCGGCATTGCCCGTCCGGAATACGAGGTCTTTATTGTCGGTAGTGCCTAGAAAGCTGGTGCCCGAATTCGTGGTCTGGCCTACTCCCGTGTAGGTGCCGGGGTCGGTGCCGGAGTTGCCGGTGCGCAGCCAGCCCGAGCCGGAAGCTACGCCCGAAGGTAGGGCTACCCACACGCCGCCCGAGAAGTACCAGAAGCCCGGCTGCGCACCGTTGGTCTGGTACACAAGCATACCTTCCGACGTTGTCGTGACGGCGGTGCGCTGAAGTTCCGTCATGCGTGGTATTAGCAGGCCTTTGTTGTTCCCGGCCCCGGCCGAAATATCCAGGGCCGCGTTGGCGTCGGGGGTAGTCGTACCCACGCCTACGGATTGAGCATGAACAGCAAGAGGTAAGGTGCTGAGTGAGAGCCCCAGCACAATGCGGTAAACAGATTGCATATAGGTTGGTAAGAGGGGAAAATAGGCGTTTGTAGTAGGCTCTTGTAGAGTGCCCTACCCAATCTCGACCACAATACTAAGTTCAATTATTGATGTATTTACATAGGTATACGATAAGTACAATTAGCTCATTTTTACTTGTTACTTAAGAAGTTAAAACAGCTAGTAGGTTCACTTCCGGGTTACAGACTCGTTGTATATGAATTTTTATATATAAAGTGTTAATAGTCCTCAAATTGCTCAGCGTACTTCTGATGTAAGCCGATAGTACGTTACAACCAGAACAGTAGTAATAAGCCGAAACATCCAAAATCGGAAACCTGAGGGCCTTCCCACCTACGGTGGTACTACTGCTCAAGCCGCGCAGAAACTTGCCGTATTCAGGCTACAGAACTCCTGCCAAAAACCCGTTTCTTACCAAACTTTTTAGCCGCGCTGCGCATTTCTTTAGTTTACGCTTCTTACCTACATGGCCAAGATCAAGACCCTATATTTCTGTCAGAACTGCGGCGCGCAATCGGCTAAGTGGATTGGCCGCTGTCCTTCGTGCGGCGAGTGGAATACCTACGTGGAAGAGGTAGTGGAAAAGGCAGACACCGCCACGGCAGCTACGGCCTGGAAAGCTGGTACTGCGGTAGGTGCTACCAACAAGGCAGCCAAGCCAAAGCCGCTAGGTGAAATCCTCTACGAAGAAGAATCGCGCCTGAACACCCGCGACGGTGAGTTGAACCGCGTGCTAGGTGGGGGCCTCGTTCCGGGCTCTTTGGTGCTCATTGGGGGCGAGCCAGGCATTGGTAAAAGCACACTTATGTTGCAGATTGCCATGCAGATGCGCGAGCTTCGGATTCTCTACGTATCGGGGGAGGAAAGTGAGCAGCAGATTAAGATGCGGGCTGAGCGCCTGGGCAAGCAGCATCCTGGCCTCTACATCCTTACCGAAACGGGTACCCAAAACATTTTCCGACAGATCGACCAGTTGCAGCCCAATGTCGTGGTCATCGACTCCATCCAGACGCTACACTCCTCGTTGGTGGAGGCTGGGGCAGGTTCCGTCAGCCAGGTGCGCGAGTGCACCACTGAGCTGCTAAAATACGCCAAGGATACCGGCGTGCCAGTGCTTCTGATCGGTCACATCACCAAAGATGGCTCCATTGCGGGACCCAAGATTTTGGAGCACATGGTGGATACCGTGCTGCAGTTTGAAGGCGACCGGCACCTCTCCTACCGATTGCTACGCACCATCAAGAACCGCTTTGGGTCTACTTCCGAGTTGGGCATCTACGAGATGCAGGGTTCGGGCCTACGGCAAGTCAGCAACCCCTCGGAAATCTTGCTGAGCCAGCGCACAGAAAGCCTCAGCGGTATGGCTATTGGGGCTACGTTGGAAGGCAACCGTCCGCTGCTGGTGGAAGTGCAGGCCCTAGTGACGCCCGCCACGTACGGCACGCCCCAGCGCAGCAGCACCGGTTTCGACGCCAAACGCCTGCAAATGCTGCTGGCAGTACTAGAGAAGCGCAGCGGCCTGCGCCTAGGCCAGCACGACGTGTTTTTGAACATTGCGGGCGGCCTGCGCCTCGACGACCCAGCCCTCGATCTGGCCGTGTGCGCGGCCGTAGTCAGCTCCCTCAACGACGTGCCCATTGCCGGTGAAGTATGCCTAGCGGCGGAGGTAGGCCTGAGTGGAGAAATCCGGGCCGTAAGCCGCTTAGATCAGCGCCTTTCCGAAGCGGAGAAGCTGGGCTTTGCGGAGATGTACATTTCTCAGTTTAACGCCAAGGGCTTAGAGCTAGCCCGTTATGGTATTCGGGTGCACCCTGCGGGGCGCCTAGATGACGTTCTGACGGGCTTGTTCGGGTAGTTGCTTCTGGTAGCGCGGCACATGTAAGCGGGTTGGCTGAACACAGTTTCGGCCAACCCATTTTTCTAAATACCGTTCTGAAAAGCTCAAATCCAGCTTCAATACGAACATTTTAGGAAGGAATGCACCACCACATTTCCTAGAAAGTAGAAGCCTACAAAGCCAGGAGCAAGGGCAATAGGCAGCGTTCAAAACTTTGTGCTTCGGCACAGGTTACGAAAAAAGAGCGTTAACGGATTGGACTTTCTCTTTCTTTATGCCGTATCTTCGGCATGAGAATTGACTTTTACCGCGATTTACCTGAACTGAAAAGTCTGTTAAGCTCGGGTGTTGGAAGTTTAAATTCACTAACTCCGCTTTTTCTGATGGCCCATAGATCTTTCCTCACTACCGCGCTGCTCTGGGTTGGGCTGGTAGCTGCGCCGCTGGCCAGCTATGCCCAGGGTACGGTGGTCCTGACTGGCAAAGTCAGTGGCCGCACGGCCGATACCGTAGCCGTATCAATTCGCGAAAACCCGCTTGATCCGAAAGAGCAGATCACCTACGCTCGCCTGGACGACAAAGGTGAGTTTCGGCTGGCGGTGAACGTAAGTGGCCCTACCCGGGCCGACTTGGTATACGGCGACGACGTAGCCGGCCTGTTTCTGGAGCCTGGTAATCAACTGGATGTGCGCTTCAAGGGTTCTGACTTAGCCAGCAGTGTCCGGTTTAAGGGCCGCGGTGCCGAAGCCAACACCTACCTGGCAGAAGTAGACGATAAGTTTGTCGAAAACGACGGCTTTCAGGTTCTGCCCGATAACATCATGCTCTACGAGCCGGGCTTTATCTCTTTCCTCGACTACCGCCGGAAGGAAGAACAGAAGTTTCTGAAAGGCTACAGCGAAGATGCTCAGCTAACCCCCGCCTTTAAGCAGTATGCCCAGGCAGAAATAGACTACAGCTACGCCAACGACCGCCTCACGTTCCAGGACTTACGCGAGCAGGTGGTAGCCACCGAGAGCCGCTTGAAGCTCTCGCCTACCTACTATGACTTTTTGAACGACAAGAGCCTGCTCACGAATGCCGAGGCCTTGCAGAGTGAGCAGTACCACGAGTTTTTGCTCAACTACATTCACTACGCTGCCATCAACGCTGGCAAGCAGCGCTCCAGTCCCGACTTTTACCAGGTATGTTATGACTTGGCTAAGAATCAGTTGAGCGGCCCGGTACGGCCAATTATTATGGGCCGGGTGATGCAGGAGTCGTTCCGCTTTGGGCACGTGAAGCAGTCGGCTGCCATGCTAGCTGACTTCCGAAGCATAGACCCCAAGAACGAGTACTACCCCGTATTGCAGCAGGATTTCGAGGCTCATAAGGCCTTCGCTATTGGAGCACCTGCCCCCGATTTCCACCTGCTATCCTCCACTGGCGACACAGTAAGCCTACGTCAGTTCGCCGGGAAACTAGTGTACATCAACTTCTGGCGTACTACGAGCGGCCTGGCCCTGCGCGACCTACCCTATGCCGCCGAGCTGGCGAAGAAGTTTGATGGTAAGAACATCGTATTCCTCAACATTGCCCTGGATGACAACGATGGTGCTTGGAAGCAGCTAGTAGTGAGCAAAAAGCTGGCGGGCGTGCACGTGCGCGCCGCCGGTGGTATGCGCTCAGCCGTGGCTAAGGCCTATGCCGTGCAAGATGTACCGTCTTACTTCTTGCTGGCAGAAGATGGTACTTTTCTCAATACCAAGCCAAAGCGTTTAAGCAGCCGAGCTGCTATTGACGAGATTAAGGAGTCGTTCGGTAAGGCTGGCACCTACAGCAGCACCCTACCGGCTGTTGGCAAGCAGTAGTACTTCACCTGTCGTTGCTACATACCAAAAGCGCCGCCCACATATATGGGCGGCGCTTTTGCGTACTTGGCGCGGCAGATGCCTAGGCAGTGCGGAAGCCAGTAGCTTGCTTGATGGAACGTTCGTTGCCAGAAGCTGGGTCAGCATAGCTGTGCTCACCTACCTCAATGGATACTTTCTTACCGAGAAGCTGCTTGGTATCCAGGTCTTTGCCAGCCTCTGGATGGATGCCAACGGCGGCATACAACGAAAGTAGAATTGGCATAGCGTTGGGCGACGTATAGAAGCGCTGGGTTACAAAGCCATCCTCGTTTTCCATACGAGCAGCAAAGAAGGGTACGTTCTGGTGCTCACTGGTTCCTTCTTGAATGTCGGTAATTTCAACGGTGTGACGGCCATCGGGTAAGAAGCCTTTTTCTTGGCCTTTTTCAACTGGAATTTTCATGTCGTATAGCTGCGTGGTTGTTGGCTCTTAAACGAGAGCTAATACTATTAGGTTGTATTTACTAATATTATTAGTATAGAAAGAACTGATTTTCCATTCTGCTATAGCAGACGTTACCTACAAATTGACTTTGGTGCCAAAAAAAGCGCATTGGTAGCCAGAGTTTTAGACGAGTAAAATGGAATGAGAGCACAACTCGGCAGCTGATTTGATGGGCGGGCTGTTTCATCAGCGCCATTGGTTCATCGTGGCAGTTTACCTTTGCTGTCCACATGGCCTCACTCCTCACCGACGGACTTAACTTTGTTTCGAAAGCTACCCCGCGGCGGCTCTGGAATGCTACCCAAGTAACGGGTGGCTACTTGCTAAGCAAGCTGACTGGGAAAGCCCGCCATTGGGGGTTGCCCGTCGCCCTGTCGTTCGAGCCTACTACCAGCTGCAACCTGCGGTGCCCGGAGTGTCCCAGCGGCCTGCGCTCCTTCACGCGGCCCACGGGCATGCTCCCCGATGAGCTATTCCGCAAGACCATCGACGAAGTGGCGTCGCGGCTGTGGTACCTGATTTTCTACTTTCAGGGCGAGCCTTACCTGCACCCCAACTTCCTGGACTTGGTGAAGTATGCCTCCGACAAAGGCATCTACACCGCCACCAGCACCAACGCCCACTACCTCAACGATAAGAATGCCCGCCGCACGGTGGAAAGCGGCCTTGACAGACTCATTATTTCCCTCGACGGTACTACCCAGGACGTGTACCAGCAGTACCGCGTGGGTGGTAAGCTAGACAAAGTGCTGGAGGGCACCCGCAACCTAATTAAGTGGCGGCGGGAGCTAAACTCGCAGACGCCGCGGGTGGTATTTCAGTTTCTGGTGGTGCGCCCCAATGAGCACCAGCTGGAGGACGCCAAGCGCCTAGCCCAGGAGCTAGGCGTAGATGATGTGTGGTTTAAGACCGCGCAGATATACGACTACCAAAACGGCTCTCCTCTCATTCCTACTATCGATTACTACTCGCGCTACGAAAACAACGTGGATGGCTCCTGGAGCATCAAGAACAAGCTGGTGAACCACTGCTGGAAGATGTGGCACAGCTGCGTTGTCACGTGGGATGGCTTGGTAGTGCCCTGCTGCTTTGACAAAGACGCCGAGTACCGCCTCGGCGACTTGAAGCAGCAAACCTTCCGCCAGCTCTGGCATGGCCCCAAATATCAGCGCTTTCGGGCATCCCTACTCAAGGGCCGCGACCAGATTGAGATGTGCCGCAACTGCACCGAGGGCACCAAAGTATGGGGCTAGGCGTAAGGGCATGACGTGAGGAAGCTAGTTGGCGCTTATCTTGTTGCCAGCCTTCCACGTGCTCATGCTATACTATGTTTTCCGCCGTTCGTGTTGCTACCATCCGCAAGAGTAAGGGGTTCTCGCAGGAAGTGTTGGCGGAGCAATCGGGGGTCAGTTTACGCACCATTCAGCGAGTAGAGCAAGGCGACACCGTACCGCGCGGCTACACGCTACAAGCCTTGGCTGCGGCCCTGGAAGTACCCTTGGAAGCGTTCCGCCCGGAACCCGAAGTAGCGCCGGCCATCGAAACAGTGGTAGCACCGCCGACCATGGAAGCGCACCCCGCGCTGCGCCCCGATCCGCAGTTTCTACAGCTGCTCAACTTAAGCGCCCTAAGCTTCCTGGTTTTTCCTCTATTGAATCTCATCTTACCCTGGATGCTCTGGCAGAAGCATCGCCACCACGTAGAACATGCCGCCGAGGTGGGCCGCCGGGTGCTGGGATTTCAGGCCTTATGGCAGGTAGGCTGCTTTCTGGCCTACGGATTGGCCGCCGCCGCGCAGCTATGGGCGCATGCCTACCACGTTAAGCTACCAGGCTTGTACCTCGGCGTGTTCGTGGCTTCCTACCTGCTCAACTTAGGAACGGTGGGTTACTATCAGTGGCAATTACGCCGGGGCCAGCTAGCTATTTACCGCTTCCGGTTCTGACACAGAGAAATGCAATCAGGGATAAGCAATGACCTCAACTCACAGGAAAGTGGTAATGCAGTGTACATAGGCCTGGCTGTGCTAACGACAGGTTGTATTGCAAGTACCTGTATATTAATAAGATGAAGCGAATGGCGGGTAAATGGCGGGTAAATGACGCAATACTGAGGGCAGTGAGGCAGCTACTTTAGCTTCACAAACCAACCCCCACTACCCCGCCATGAAACTCTTCCGCAACATCCTGCTTGTCGTACTTGCCCTGCTGTTGGTTAGCGGTATTGGAGGCTATTTCTACATGCGCAAGAAGTTTGAGCCGGGAGTTAATCAGCTCTCGGTGACGGGCCTCCCGGCTACCTGTACCTTCGTGTGGAAGGCCGACTCGACGGCCCAGCCCGTGGTGGCGCATGCGGCGCTGCTGGTGCCTGCCCGGCTGCCCGGTTGCCCCCGTACCTGCTACTTTCAGTTTGACACAGGTGCACCTACCTCTATACTCTATGCTAGGTCGCTGGCTGCTCTGCGGGGCCGCTACCCTGCCACTACCCAAACGCTGCTACCCCAAGCCGACACGGTGCGAAACTTCCAGTTTGGGCTGGGCAGTGGCAGCGTACAGGCCCGCAAAATCAAAGTGCTGGACTACGGTAGGTCTACCCTACCGGCCGACTCGACTGAGCCCTTCATTATCGGCACCCTGGGTACGGATGCCTTGGAGGGGCGCGTGCTGGTGCTTAACTACAGCACCCGGCAGTTTAGCCTGCGCGCCGACGTACCCACTAGCCTAACCAGCCAGACGGTTTTCGTGCCCCTAGACTTTGCCAGCCGGCGGGTGATGCTCAACGCAGCTGTGCAAGGCAAGCCCCGGCAGCTCCTTTTTGATTCCGGCAGCAGCGCTTTTGCCCTCCTGACGAGCCGTGCTACCTGGGAGCAAATGGCTCAGCCACAAGCTCGCGTTCGGCACGCCGCCGTAAACTCCCTGGGTACTACTCTCACGGCGCACACCGTTGCTACGGCCGCTACTCTGGGCTTAGGTCAGGTAGCCGTGCCCTTGCACACCGTAACTTACATTGAGGGCACTAGCTTTATGCAAAGCGCCCTCATGCGCTTCTCAGGTATGGGCGGTATGCTGGGCAACGAGCCATTTGCCGAGCGCACCATCGTTCTGGATGTGCGGGGCGGGCGGTTCGGGTTGGTGCATCAATAGCAGGCCAGTTAATAGTTCCAGGGATAGAGGTCTGGGGGCGTGTGCTCGTCTTGGTGGGTAGGCAAGGGATGCAGCGCCTGGGTTTGGTCAAGGAATAAAAAGGCATCGTAGCGTTCGGGTATTACGGAGGGTACGTAGTTGCCGAAACGCTCGAACTCCGGCCGGTACACTACTCCAATGGCACGGTGCCCAATGGGCTGCCGTAGAGCGTCGTTGTCGCGCAATTCATGAGAGAAGAGCAAGGCATTCTCACCCTGTAGCTGCTCGTGCAGCAGGTTTTCCCAGGAGCCGCGAGTAGCCTCCGGAGCGGTCATGGTTTCGGGGGCGGCACCCCATTTCCGGCCCGCAACAACGGACCCCTGGTAGGAGCCGAAGCCCACGGCAAACACCTTGTTGCGACCGTACGCTTCGCGGGTGAGCTGCCCCACATTTACCATGTCTTCGCGGCGCATGTCGGTGTAGCGCGCATCGCCGATGTGGGTGTTGTGCTCCCAAATAATGGCCTTGCTATCAGGCCCGTGTAGGTCGAGCAGGCGGGTAAGGGTTTCCATCATGTGCTGGTCGCGCACGTTCCAAGAGGCCGACCCACCTTTAATCATGGCGCGGTAATAGCGCTCGGCATTCACGGCTACCAGGGCATTCTGCTCGGCATTGAACTTCTGTTCCCGGTCCAGTAGGCCATTGGTTTGCTGGCTGGCTACCTGCTTACGCAGGGCGCGCAGCATGTCCGTCACCTCATCCTCACAGTCATCCGATACAAACGCCACAGCGTGAGCATATTCCTGCGGGTCGTCACCGTAAGGCTCAAAGCATTGAAACGCTCGGTGAGCGGCCTGTACGGCTCCGTCGCCCTGCTTTTCCACGTAGTGCAGAATCTCCTGCAGAGACTCCCACAGGCTGTACACATCTAGCCCGTAGAAGCCTACGCGTTGCTCGTGTGGGAGCTGCTTGTTGTGCTGATGCAGCCAGTCTACCAGCGCCGCAATTTCCCAGTTGCCCCACATCCAGGTAGGCCAGCGGTTGAACGTGCTGAGTAGCTTGGCGGCGGTGCCGTAGGTAGCTTCCTCCTGCTTAATGGCCGCGTTTACTTCAAAGCAATCGGGCCAGTCGCCCTCCACCGCAATAAACTGAAAGCCCTTCTCTTGAATTAGCCGCTTAGACAGCGCCGCGCGCCAGGTGTAGTACTCGGAAGTGCCGTGGGAAGCCTCCCCCAGTAATACAATGCGGGCGTCGCCGATGGCTTCCAGCAGCGGGTCAAGGTCGCGGGCTGTGCGGAGAGGATGGGTAGGCAGCGAAATTTTCATAGCGTTGAGATTGGGTGGGGCAGAAACAGCACGTGCGCCCCGAACGAATCCGGGGCGCACGTGCGCAGAGCAATAGGAAGGGTAGAAACCACTTATTTGTGGTTCTTGTCCAGGTTTTTACCCATGTCCTCTACTCGCTTCAGGAAGTCTAGTGCGTCAGAGTCGCCATAGGTGCCGTAGGCTGAGGAGATGGTGCCTTTCGTGCCATCGGCAGTCTGCAAGGCATACAGGATGGACATGTCGTCGGGGTTGCTTTCACCCTCGAAGCGATAAAAGTCAACAATGGTTACCTCCTCGGGAGCATAGCCTTTGCTACGGTCGTCGCCGAAGGGAAACAGGCGCCCATCGGTTACTCGGAAATCTGCCGTGAAGCCGTCTTTGCTGAGCTTGTTTTCTACGTTGACGAGGGAGCGTTCTTCTTCTTTGTCTTGCATGAGGAGGGGCGTTTGGAAATGGAAAAGGGAGTTCGGCTAGGAAGGGAGGCAAAAAACAGCCCCCGCAGCAGCTATACGTAGCCAGTGCGGGGGCGGGTTATACCCAACAAAGAAGAAATATGGCGCCTTACTGAGCAGCCTTGCGTGCAGCCGTGGCCTCAATGGTCCGCTGCAGCCGGTCCACGTCGATGACGGAACACGCGCCGCCGCAGCCTTTGGCGCAGCCAGCTTGGCTTTTATCAAAAAACGCCCGCCAGAAAATACGCCCCACGTAGAAGGCCGCCCCGGCGAAAAGCAATGCGATGATGAGAGTTTGCAGCCACATAATGCGCACAAAACTACGACAACCCCGGAAAAGTTTGATAGTCTACTAGTTCTCAAGCCCCGAAGCTTGCCACACCTACCTCCTTGGCCTTCGTAAAGCTACAAACTAAAAGAACCTGAAGTAGCCAGTTGTTGGCCGCCTCAGGTTCTCCAGCTAGTCACAATAAGCTGGGCAACTACTCGCTAGCTACCCGCTGGTTGGCTTACTTCCAGGTTTCGCGGATAATGCCTTGCATCTCCTCGTGCACCAAGCCATTGCTGGCTACTACCTGGCGGCCAAAGAGGGGGTCGCCTTCTTCCAGGAAAGCCGTAACGCGCCCACCCGCTTCGCGCACGAGCAATATGCCCGCGGCCACGTCGTACGAATTGAGGTTGAACTCGAAAAAGCCCTCAAAGCGGCCGGCGGCTACGTAGGCCAAGTCGGCGGCGGCGGAGCCCACGCGGCGCACGCCGTGGGAGCGTTGGATAAAGGCACTCAGCAGCTGTAGGTACTCGTTGAGCTGGGTGAAGTTAGTGTAAGGGAAGCCGGTAGCAATCAGGGAGTTGTTCAGGTCGGGTACGTCCGTAACGTGAATGGGAACTTCATTGCAGAAAGCCCCAGCGCCTTTGGCTGCCCGGAAGCATTCGTCGCGCACTACTTCGTACACAACGCCGGCCACCAACTCTTCGTGGTGGATGAGGCCCACGCTCACGCAGTACACGGGTAGGCCGTGCACAAAGTTGGTGGTGCCATCCAGGGGGTCAATAATCCAGTTGTACTCCTCGGCCCGCTCGGCCCCTTCCGTGCCTTCCTCCGTAATGAAGCCGGCCTCGGGTAGCACTTCACGCAGGCCAGCAACGAGCAGCTTCTCGGTTTCCTTGTCTACGTACGACACGAGGTCGTGCACGCCTTTGGTTTCGATGTGGCTGCGGTTGAATGTGGCCGCCTCCTGGCGAATGAACTGGCCCGCGTGCCGCGTTACGGCCGCCAGTTGAAAGCTGAGTTGGTTGTAATCCATTAGTAAAGTATGACCTCGAAAGTAGCGAAGGCCGTGTAGTTGCAAAGATGCGTAGTTGAATGAAAGCAGCAACCTCAAACGGCAACTACTAGCCAGCAACCAGCCTCTTGAAGGGACCTAACTGCGGTGCACCTTCACAACGGCCTTTTACGCGAACCGGCGCATTCCAGTCGTGTTGGCATTCTAATAAAAGCTTGGGAACTGGCTGCCAGTCTGCTGGCGCCACGCCGTACTGCTGAGCCACTGCCTCTTTCGCCCTGGTGAGGGGAGCTAAGCGGCCAAGGTGTGGCGGTTGAGCAGGGCCCGTACTACCGTCAGCACCAGGAGTAGCACGGCTAATACCTGGCAGGCAGGCCCAATGAGCTCCCCGTAGCGGACGTAGAAGGTTTGCTCGGTATTGAGGTGTACGGTAGCTCGGCTGGTAGCAGGTACCCACCAAGCCGTTTGCTGAGTAATCTCGCCTTTCTGGTTGATGAAGGCGGAGATACCCGTATTGGCGGAGCGGGCAATGTCGCGGCGGGTTTCAATGGCGCGCAGGGTAGCGTACTGCAAGTGCTGGTTGTGGCCCGGCGAGTCAGACCACCACCCGTCGTTGGTGATGATGCCGATGAGTGAAGCGCCGTTCTTCACGTATTCGCCCACAAAGTCGCCGTACACCGATTCGTAACAGATAACCGGAGCCACCTGCAAGCCGGGCGTGGCAGTTTGGTACACGGTACGCTCGGCCTGAGAGCCGAGGCCCCCGGCGGCGCCGCCCAGGTCAATCACGAAGGCCGACAGCCACGGGGGCACGCCCTCTACGCCCGGTACGAGCCGGCTCTTGTGGTAGAACTCGGCGGGGCCGCTGGCCGTGCGGAAGTGCACCGACGCGTTGAAGATGTCGTAGTAGCCCACGTCTTCGCGGAAGCGGGCAGTGGGGCTGGCAGCCTCCTTGCTAGGGTAGCGCACGGCCGTAGTAAGGCCCGTCATCAGCTCTACACCTGGGTGCTGGGCCAGCCACTGCCGAATGCGGTACACATTGGGGTGCGACTCAAAGGTTTCCTCGGGGTAGGTTTCATCCAGGGAGGTTTCAGGCCAGAGGACGAGCTTGGTTTGCGGGGTAAGGTTTTGCTCCGTGAGGGTGAGCATGCGGGCTAGCTGCTCGGCGTGCGGAATAAAGCGAGAGCCTCCCTCAAACTTCTCCTCAAACGGGTCCACGTTGGGCTGAATTACCAGCACTTCGGCTGCGGGGCCTTTCTCCTGATAGGTGCGGCCAATGACCAAGGAAATAGTTATTGGTACTGCCGTAGCAAGTACCGGCGCTACCCACCGGAAACGGCCCTGCCCAAACGACCAGGGCGCTACTCCCTGGCGACCAAACCACGCCCTAAAAACCAACAGATTGACCATCCACATCCAGAGTGAGCCACCCAGAAAGCCGGTATACTCGTACCACTGCACCAAGTAGTTAGCCTGCGCAAAGCCGTTGCCTAGCGTTAGCCAGGGCCAGGTGAGAAACCAGTGCAAGTGCAGCTGCTCAAAGGCAAGCCAGTAGATAGGTAGGGAAAGGTAGCCGAGCTTCGGTCCGAAACGCTTTTTTGTGTGGTAGAAGGCCGTAAGCGGCAAGCTCATCAGCAGGGCATTGCAAACCACTGCCGTGATGCCCCCGCCTAGCGTGCTGTAGCTTACCCAATAGGTAGTAAAGGCGTTCCAGAGCACTAGTAGCAGGTATCCATAGCGCCATACTTTCCAGCCGCTGGCCCCGCGCTCCGTGAGTACCTGCTCCATGCGCAGGTAGGGCACCCAGGCTACCAATAACACCACAGCCAGGGCGGCGGGGTGTACGGGCCAGCCAAGCCACAGCAAGAAGGCTCCCAGCAGCGCCAGCAAAGTAGGGAGCCAGGAAGCCAAGCGGGTAGGCGTGTATTCGGCCCCGCCGGCTACAAAGGGGGCAGGAGCAGCAGATTTAGTCAGCACGATGTTCGTCGGTATAGCGGTCTTCTTTGGTGCGCTCCTCCTTCTGGCCTTGCACCACCAATACAATCTCTCCTTTAATGGCTTGACGCCCCGCAAAGTTCGCGGCCAACTCGGCAAGCGGTGCCGTCACGGTTTCCTCAAACAGCTTGGTCAGCTCCCGGCTCACGGAAGCGGGCCGCTCGGGTCCCAGCACCTCGGCCAGTTGCTCCAGGGTTTTTACAATGCGGTGGGGCGACTCGTAGAAAATCATGGTGCGGGTTTCCGCCGCCAGTTCTTTCAGGCGCGTTTGGCGGCCCTTCTTCACCGGCAGAAACCCCTCAAACGTAAACCGCTCGGCCCCGAAGCCCGACTTCAGCAAGGCCGGAACCAGGGCCGTGGCCCCCGGTAGGCATTCTACCTTTAGGCCCCGGGCCAGGCATTCGCGCACCAGTAGAAAGCCTGGGTCCGAAATGCCTGGCGTACCAGCATCCGATACCAAGGCCATGGTTTCACCTTTCTCCAAGCGCTCCAAGAGGCGCTGCACTTGCTGGTGCTCGTTGTGGAGGTGGTAGCTGAGCATGGGCTTCTTGATATTCAGATGCTGCAAAAGGCGCCCACTGGTGCGGGTGTCTTCGGCTAGCACCGTGTCTACCTCGCCCAGCACCCGAATGGCGCGCAGGGTAATATCCTCCAGGTTGCCGATGGGCGTGGGCACGAGGTATAGCAGCGTAGGAGCAACAGTTGTCATAGGCAACAAAGGTAACGCGCTTTGGCCCTCCTGGTTTGGCTGAGTCTACGCCTCCACTACTGCCCCGTCGTACTCAGCGGCGAGTTGGTCGATGGCGGCGGCCAGCTGCCGGTCTTTGTCCGTCACTACGTAGCCAGCAGAGTGGGTGCGCAGGCGGAAGCTCACCACGTTGTACTCATTGCTCCACCACGGATGATGGTCTTGGTACTCCGCTTCCTCCGCTACATCAGACATAAAGCTGAAGGCCACTCTAAAATCCTTGAAGCGGAAGCTGCGAGTCAGCGCGTTGTCGTGTTCGGGCCACATAAGCAAGTAGGTAAAAGGGCGAAAAGCAAATAGACTATTTTGGGTGAGCTACTACTGGCCGTAAAATAGCCGATGCTCATAGTAGGCCAATTACGTTGTCGGCTCTGTGTGCTGCTTACCTTAACCGCTCGCGCACCTCCATCAGTGCGAAGCCTAGTAAGTTAAGCCCAGGCTACTTGGCCGGAGTGCTGGCGTTGGGGTGGTCTGGTGCCAAGCCGCTGCCCCAGATAACATCAACTGGGCTAGCTTCTACCAATACCCGTGTGCCGCTGGCCCGCAAGTATTCTTGGAGAAGATGCTGCTGACTAAATTTAGCCTCATTGCCTCTGACCACAGTAGCAAAACGCACTGTTTCCCAGCGTGCTTCATCGAAGTTCCGCACTAGGCGACCCAACTTTTTCGCCTGATTTGGGTGAGTGGAGGCCAAAATAGCAGCGCGAGTAGCTTCGTCACCAAAAAACCGAGCTTTCTCGGCCATCATGTACTGCTCGGTAGTTGCGTACGAGATTCCGTCGAGGGCAAAGGGCGCAGGGTACCATTGGCTGAAAACTTCCCTACCTACCGGCCGGCCTGGCTGAGCAGTATGGCCCCAGAAAAATAAGTATTTGGGTGCTGCGCCGGTGTCAAGATACTGGCGAAGCGCTTCCACTGAGCGGATTGGAGGTAGTGGGATGCTAGACATGGCCGAGGCAGGGCGGCAATTTTACACGTGCGCTTGCCTACCCCAAACCTAAACCCAAATCCGTAAACCGGAGTACAACCCTTACACTCTCTTCCAACCAGAAACCGACAATTCCCATGGCAACTGACCCTCATAACCGCCCCGTGCGCGTCATCAATGATGACACGACGGACGAAGAACTGGCCGCTGGACATATCATTCCGGGTGCTGATCCACCCAAGAACGAAGCTGCCCGTGGTGGCTTTGGCAACCGCGAAGGAAAAGAAGGCTACGGTACTGACAGTGGCGTTGGAATGACGGCCACCTCGATGAACCGCGACGCCGACCGTATTGAGCCGCCTCAAGATAACATGCGCAATAGCGCCGAGGGACGCCCGGACCGCGAAAACCAAGACCTGCCCGACGACCAGGACCCCGAACTGGAAACGCGCCGCCCCGTGGATGAGCTGGATGCTGATGATGCCCGCTCCGGCCGCGACGAAATGGAAGACCCCGACTCTCGCGTGGGTATGGACCAGATGGAAACCATCCAGCCCAACAACGACGAACTAGCCCGCCAGGGCACTAATGCCGACCTGACTGACCCCAACGCCGACGAAAGCGGCATCCAGATATAGCTGCTAGGGTTCTTAGCCAGCCGTTCTGCCCTGCACTCTTACCGAAAACAAACGCTTAACCCCTTACTGCCATGCCGTACAAAAGCAATAATACCAACCAGCAGTCCAAGGAAAACCACGGTAGCCCCACCCAATCGGAGCAGCCGAAAGCTGCGGGCAACATGCCCGTAAACGACCTAGACCCGCAAACGGAGGACCGCTTAGAACAAGAAGCGCTAGACGCTGGCCTGCGCCATCCTAACCGTAATCTCGATAAGCCGGACCTCGACAAGCCCGCTTATAGCTAATAAGTAGCATAAGGCTTAGCTGATTGACCAGGGCATGGATTCTGGTGAAGTGGCGGCCATTTCCCACCCTTACCTCCAAGAATCATGGCTAAAGAAGGAAATCAAATCAGCTCGCAGTCGGCTAAGCATCAAGGCTCACCGTCTTCTGGCGGGCAGTCGAAAGCTGAGTCGCTGTCCGTGAATGAGCGTAGCGAATCGGAAGAGCAGAAGCTGCAAGACGATGCCGCAGACGCACCGCAAACGCACCCCAACCGGGGCGGTAGCAAATCAGACTCTGGAAAAGGAAGCTATAGCTAGTCGTCCTTGTCCGTATAAAAAAGCACCGGCCACCGTCGGTGCTTTTTTGTTGATTTATCCGCCGAATAACCTGCTCCCTACGCCATGGCTCGCTACGTTACTACCGACCTGCACGGTTGTCTCCACTCGTTTCGGCACTTAGTCGAAGAAAAGCTGAAACTGCGCCCCCAAGACCAGCTTTATGTGCTTGGCGACTACGTAAACAAAGGCCCCGACAGTTGCGGTGTACTCGACTACCTGATGCAGCTGCCTGAGCGCGGCTACCAGGTAGTGTGTCTGCGCGGCAACCACGACCAAGAACTGCTTGATGCGGCTCATGGGCACCAGCATCTGCTGTGGGCTTCCGCCCACGACCGACAGCTTACGCTCGACAGTTTTGGGGTAGCGGCGGCGGAGGCTATTCCGGAATCCTACTTGCGCTGGCTTAATAATCTGCCCTATCAGTACGAACTGCCAGATTTTGTTTTGGTGCATGCGGGCTTCAACTTCCGCTTACCGCCCGCAGAAATGCGCCAGGACTGGCATACTATGCTCAATACCAAACAGTTTGTGTTTGATGCTTCTCGCCTAGGTGGCAAGCGCCTACTGCACGGGCACGTGCCCAGCCCCACCGCTAGTGTACAGCAGCAGGTAAAGCACCAGGCCCAGGCCATTGGTTTGGATACGGGCTGCGTGTACCGCCACAACGAAGAACTACGGCACCTAGCAGCGCTAGAACTCGACGCGTTTCACCTGACGCTACAGCCCAACATAGAACCAGAGTACCCCATTGCTCACCGCGGGTAGCTGTACCTAATTGGTTAATGCGTCGGTTTGTAGGATGCGGCGGGCGGCTTGCTGGTACGGGTTGGTGGCTTCGGCGGCTACGGTTTCTAGGGTAGTGCGGGCCAGCTCTGGCTGCTGGGTGCGCCAGTAGGCCATACCTAAGTGGTAGCGCGCCTTGGCGGCCAAGCCCGAATTGGGCTGCTGAGCCACGCGCCGGAGAAGGGCCTGGGCTTCTTCGTGCCGTTCGGCATCCTGCTGGCTTAGCAAAAAGATGCCACTGTAGTACAGCAACGTATCCTGACCTAGGGCACTGTTGGGTACGCGTTGTAACGAGTTGAGAGCCTGTGGGTAATGTCCTTCGCGGTAGTATTGCATGGCCTCTACCAGCAGCGGACGGTTAGAGCCTAGCGCCGTTTGGGGTAAGCCAGCATCGGGCACGTAGTAATTGGTCCAGTCGGTGGCTTGCGAAGAGGAAGGACGCAGCACCAGCCACACTACTACCAGTACGCCCGCAGCAATAGTCGCTACCAACCCCCACCGAACCTGCTTGCGTCGCTCCTGCTGCTCCATGCGCTGCAATGCTCGGTGGCGCTGGTCGAGGCGGCGGTCAATAGCTTCTAGGCGCATGCGCAGCGTCTCATGCCCGGCTACCCAACGGAGGTCGGCGGTAAGCTGCTGGTAGGTTTGGTAGGCGTGGTTGAGAGCCGCATCCTGCTCTAGGCGCCGTTCAAAATCTTCCTGCTCAGCAACGGTCATCTGCCCATCCGAAAAGCGTTCTAGCTCTTCCAAGTAGGGGTGCAAGTCGGGGGCGGGCGGCATCATGGGAGGAACCAGAGAAAAAGCGAAGAAGGCCTAAGCAGGACCAGCGTAAATTGATATAAATGCGGGACGAAGCTACGTAGAAGCAGTTAGCCAGCGGCTACTACCCAGCCGCTTCGGCGCGGCGGCGCAACTCGTAGAGACTCCGAACACAACCGGCCTTTTGCATGCGGGCTACGTTAGCATTGGCGAAGCCCATCTTGCCAGCTACCTTCTCGAAGTTGTAACCACGGAAGTAAAAGTACACCAGCACTTTCTGGCAGTCGGCGGAAAGCTGCCGAAACAAGCCCAGCAAATGCTGACGGCGCCCCGCCTCGGCTACGGGTAGCACCATAGCCGCCTGTCCTGCTCGTAGCCGCTCGTCGGCCATACCATATACAAAGGCCCGTAAATCGGGCGGGAGCTTGGTAAGGCGGCCATCCGACACTTGGTCGTAGAAGTCTACCAGCACAGCCCGCAGCAGTTCGTGGGCCTGCGCAAGCTCTAGGGTATGCTGGCGGCGCACCCAACGCGCAAATAAGTCGCGGTTCTCCTCATAGAACTTCATCAGGAAGGACTGGTTACCGACTCGGAGACTAGTTAAAACTTCGGCGAGCTGCTGGGGCGTATTCATACGGGCAAGATACGAGGGAACCGGCTGAACGACCATCGATTTAGAGCAAACGCTCATCTTTCTACCTGCCTATCAGAACGGAATAGTCCGATAACTTTCGTGCTGACTGGGTGCCACTGCCGTTTTGTACCGCAAGTCAGGCATCTTGCGGGCAGCTTTCTGCTAGTGCGCCCCGGCGGCGGCACACCAGGACTATCAGCTTGCATCTTTACTCGGCCCAAAGCAGTTCCTGAGTACTAGTCATAATAAAAAAGCAGGCTACCCAACCCGTGGGTAGCCTGCTGTAGGGCAGCTAAGTTGTTTTATTTAGTGAAGCGCCGGGTAATAGTTTGTTGATCTTTCGTGTTGACTTCCAGCAGGTACATGCCCTGGGGCAGAGTAGTAGCCTCCGCCGTGCCACGGTCGAAAGCGCCGCTGCTGATGGTGCGGCCGCGCATGTCGAGGATGCGGTACCGGCTGCCTATTAAGTTGAGCTGGCTACCTGCCAAGTGTACCTGATCAACCACAGGATTGGGGTAGAGCAAAGCGTCATTGGCCGTAAGCTTGGCGGGCGCCGATGCGGCCAGGGTGGTGCGGGCGGCAGTGGCTACCTTCGTGATGCGCACCCAATTGATGTTCCAGCCGCCCGTTTGGGCATACACGCCAAAGTTGTACGTACCCGCGTTAACGGTCACGGTTCTGGAAACCGTGGTCCAGGTTTGCCAGCCGCCGGTAGCAGGAATGGTTGTGCTGCCCAACTGAATGGCCCCTGCATTCAAGTCTGATGATACTGTACCGCCCGAGGGGCTGGCCACGCGGTACTCGATGGTGTAGGAACCGGTAGTAGGGAAGTTGATGCCGTTGAATACCAAGTAGTCGCCGGCGTCTACGTAGCCCATATCCTGGCCACCGCCGGTATCGGAGGTGGTTTCTACCGTCATGCCGCTGTTTACGTTAGCATTTTCAGCTTGCAACAGCACGCTAAAGGCGGCCGCGGCAGTGCGCACGCGCAGGGAGGTAGCCTTGTCGTTCCAGTTGCTGGTGCCCAACGCATTGTTTACAAGGCAAGCGTTGCCGGCACTCCCTATTGTGAGCGAGGCGCCGCTGAAGTTATCGTTTTCATAGAGCACCACTTCATAGCCACTGTTTACTCGCAGCGAGGAAACATCATTGTCGAGAATACCGCGGCTTTGCAGGGAGGCCAGGGTATAGTCGCCGGTGGGTAAGGCCACAGCGGTGCCGGTGTAGTTGCAGTCCTTATACAGTGTAGCCACGGCGGAAGCGGCTGGGGGCGTGGTGCCCGCATAGCCGCCGAAGGTAGCCACCACCTTGGTTGGCTGGGGCGTGTGCAGCGTGGCCGACTGGTCGTTCACGTCGTCGTAGGCGAAGCCGTAGCTGAGGTTGTCTACGCTGATGCCGGGTAAGTGCCAGAAGCGTGCGTAGTAGTTGGCGGGTGCCGCTTGGTAGTACCGGGTGGCGTCGTACCAGTTTTGCTGGCCAGGATTGGCAGTAGTCACGTCCACCACGTGGCGGTTGATGGCGGCGGTCATTTGGGCCTGCACCACTAAGTCGCAGTCACCGTCGCCCACACGGTTGTCGAGCAGGCCCTTGCCTTCAAAGGCCATTTGCGTGGTAGGGCGGCCGTTGATGATGCCCGTGCGGCCAGCAAAAGCACCCGATTGGCCCACCACCGTTAGCCGGTCGTTGGCATCTACGCGGCCCTTAAATACGCCCGCGTTGCCGGCGTAGAAGATGAGGTCCGTGGTCTTGTACTTGTTCCAAATGGCGTCGATGTAGCTCTTGAAGTAGTTGCCGTATGGGCCGGGCGTGGTACCGTTGGTGCCATCGGCAAAGGCAGCTGTTTTGGAGGGGAACGTGATTTCGCCCGTGCTGCTGTTTACCGTGCCCTGAAACTCAGTGGGTACGTTAGCTTTGTAAGCGGCCACAATGTCGGCGTGGTTTTTCAGTTCGCCGGTGCGTTTCTGGTAGCCATTGCCGAATAGCTCCAGGCCCATGGGGTACTTGTAAGAGTCGACGCGGGTAGTGTTGCCGTAGAAGCCGGTGGCGTTGTTGGTCAGCTCCACAAATTCGTAGAGGATGCCGCGGTTCGGGTCGTTGGGATTCTGAGCGTTGGGTGCCGCGTAGCCTGAGGGCGAGCCAGATGCGCCAAAGAAGTAGAAGTACAACTGCTGGCCCTGAGAGATGAACACCCGGCACCCCGCAATGTAGGGCAGGGTAAACGTCTTGTTCGGAATGTCGCTCAGGCGGGTAAAGCAGGCCGCATAGCGCGAGTTGGCCCCGGGTCCGGTGTTGCCGTTATACGTGGGCCCCAGCACCGTGTTGTACGACGAAGACATGGGCGTAACGGCTCCGGTTTGGGCGTTAATCCACACGTGGTTGCCAGTGGGGTCAATACCCACAATAGCCACAAAGAGTGTGTTATCGGCGTAGGGCGAGTTGTTGGCAATGGTGAACGGAATACTGCCCTGAGCCCAACTGCTTAAGGGCAGTAGCACTCCAACTAACAGCGCAAGCAGTGAAAGAAGAGTAGGTTTTTTCATGGGTAAATTGGTTGTGGTGGGAATGGATTGGACAGGCCCACTGACGAGCACCTACCGAGGTAGCAGCCAGCAGGAATAGCAGAACTGAAAGCGGAGCAAGGGAAGAATGAGCTGAGCAAGACGCGCAGAGCCGCCGGGGCGGACTGCCCAACCAATGGGGCTACCTACTGGCAGCCAGCGGATTGGACTGGGGAAATGTAAGTGGGTTTTAGAGAGAAGAAAAGGCCTCTACCAGTGGCTCTCGCCTGCTGTGTATGCGGCCCAATCACCTAGCCCACAACCGGGCGGGAGGTAGCACACATGTAGCCGCGGGTCGGGAGATACTCTTTGTAATAAGCGGTGTTGCAGCACATGCGGTTAGGCCACACGCCGCCGCTGGCTACATCGCCAGTGCATGCCCAAATTTTGTAACAGGTTTTTTGCGAGTTGCTACCTCCACACTAGGGACTTGGTGAAGGTAGTAGCTGGCTTCAATCAGCTAACCACATTATCCTCATCACCTCATCACCTTTTACGCTTACCTTTGGCAGCATGGAAACGCAAGCCACCACCCTCGCCCACGACACCGCCATCTTCAACCTGATTGAGAAGGAGAAAGAGCGCCAAACGCACGGTATTGAACTCATTGCCTCCGAAAACTACGTGTCGGAGCAAGTGATGCGGGCCCAGGGCTCCATCCTTACCAACAAATACGCCGAGGGCCTGCCCGGCAAACGCTACTACGGTGGCTGCGAAATTGTAGACCAGATTGAGCAGCTGGCTATTGACCGCGCCAAAGAACTGTTTGGCGTAGAGTGGGTAAACGTACAGCCGCACTCCGGTGCCCAGGCCAACGCGGCCGTAATGCTGGCCGTGCTTAACCCCGGCGACAAGATTCTAGGTTTCGACCTTTCGCACGGCGGCCACCTGACCCACGGCTCGCCCGTGAACTTCTCGGGCAAGCTGTATAAGCCGTCGTTCTACGGAGTGGAGGCCGAAACGGGCCTCATCGACTGGGAGAAAGTAAAGGAAACCGCCCGCCGCGAGCAGCCCAAGCTCATCATTTGTGGCGCCTCGGCCTACTCGCGCGACTGGAACTACCAGGCCCTGCGTGAAGCAGCCGACGAAGTAGGCGCTCTGCTGCTAGCCGACATTTCGCACCCCAGTGGCCTCATTGCTAAAGGCCTGTTGAACAATCCGTTCGACCACTGCCACATTGTAACCACCACTACCCACAAGACGTTGCGCGGTCCTCGTGGCGGCCTCATTCTGCTGGGCAAGGACTTCGAGAACCCCTTCGGCCTGAAAACGCCCAAGGGTGAAATTCGGATGATGAGCAGCCTGCTCGACGGGGCAGTGTTCCCCGGTACCCAGGGCGGCCCTCTAGAGCACGTGATTGGCGCCAAGGCCGTTGCCTTTGGAGAAGCCCTGAGCGACGCCTACACCGATTACACCCACCAGATCATCAAGAATGCCCAGGCCTTGGCCAACGGCTTCGTGGAGCGCGGCTATCAGATTATTTCCGGCGGCACGGATAACCACTTGATGTTGATTGATCTGCGTAGCAAGGGCCTCACCGGAAAGCTGGCCGAGAACACCCTCATCAAGGCCGACATCACCATCAATAAGAACATGGTGCCCTTCGACGACAAGTCGCCCTTCGTGACCAGCGGCATGCGCATTGGCTCAGCTGCCGTTACCACGCGCGGCCTAAAGGAGCCCGACATGGCGCGCATCGTTGACTTCATCGACGAGGTGCTCACCCATAACGCCGATGATGCCCGCATCAGCCGGGTGCGGGGTGAAATCAACGAGTGGATGCAGCAGTACCCACTATTTGCTTAACTAAGTGAATGCCTGCGTAGTTAGGTAAAGAACAAAACGAAAACCGGTCCGACAGCATCCTGTTGAGGCTGGTTTTCGTTTGTCTTTTTGCTCCGCCACCAGTTTATCATTCGCTCATACCCTCATTGCCCCCTTCTGTGGACCCAACTCAACCCGCGCTGGGCGACCAGCACGAAATGTCTTTTATCGACCACCTGGAGGCCCTGCGTTGGCACATCATCCGGGCGGCAATTGCGGTGGTAGCATTTGCTACCGTTGCTTTTTTTTCCAAGGACTTTCTCTTTCACGACTTGATTCTGGGGCCTTCCCGCGCCGACTTCTGGACCTACCGGATGTTCTGCCGGTTTGGTGCCTGGGTTGGTGCCCCCGACCTGTGCATTGATAAGATCGGCTTTGTAATTCAAAATCGTGAGATGAGCGGGCAGCTCACCATGCACATTAGCACTAGCTTCATTGTAGGATTAGTGCTGGGCTTCCCCTACCTATTCTGGGAGCTGTGGCGCTTTATCAAGCCGGGTTTGTACCCGCACGAGCGCCAAAATTCCCAAGGAGCGGTGTTCTTCGTGTCGGTGCTGTTTGCCATGGGCCTGTTGTTTGGGTACTACATTGCCGCCCCCATGAGCATCAACTTCCTGGCTGGCTACGTGGTGGACCCTACTATCGAAAACCAGATTGACATGCAGAGCTACCTGAGTACGCTCACCACCATGTCGCTGTCCTGCGCTTTCGTATTTGAGCTGCCCATGATTGTGTTCTTCCTGGCCAAGGCGGGGCTGATTACCCCCGAGATTATGCGCGTTTACCGCAAGCACGCCATTGTGGTAATTCTGGTGTTGGCGGCCATCATCACCCCCCCCGATGTATCGGCGCAGATTATCGTGACCATCCCCATCTTGCTGCTGTACGAGCTTAGCATCAACATTGCCCGGGTGGTAGGCCGCAACCGAACGGCTTCTCTCAACGCCCAACTAGCTGAAAACAAAGGTATCGCGTAGCGCTTCCGAGAACAGTAAGAAAGCAGGGTGCTGCTGTGTAGGTTATCCGAACACGGCAGCACCTTTTTCTTTGGTTACTGCCTACTTTTGACCAGCTAGGCAGTAGCTTGTGCTACCTCACCGTTCTACTATCTTCATTAGCTTTCCATGAGACTTGCTATTGGCTCCGACCACGCTGGCTTCGACCTCAAACAACAACTAGTTCAGTGGCTGCAGGATGCAGGCCATGAAGTGCAGGACTTCGGTACCCATTCCGATGCTTCCGTTGATTACCCCGACTATGTGCATCCCCTGGCCCTGGCCGTGGAGCGTGGCCAATACGAACTGGGTATTCTGCTGTGCGGTTCGGCTAATGGTGTGTGCATCACGGCCAACAAGCACCAGGGGGTCCGGGCGGGCCTTGCCTGGACTCCGGAGGTAGCTACTCTCATTCGCCAGCATAATAACGCCAATATTGTGTGCGTTCCGGCCCGTTTCGTGAGCGAAGAAACAGCTCGTGCCATTCTCACAGAGTTCCTAACTACTGCCTTCGAGGGTGGCCGTCACCAAACCCGAATTGACAAGATTAGCTGCTAATTATGCCTAACGTTGCCACTGACGCAGCAATGGCCTAGTTACAGAACCACCCCCGTTCCCGCAGCTTGCGGGAGCGGGGTTCGTTTTATGTCAGCACCACAAGGCGGCGGAATGGGCTAGCAAGGCACTTCTGCTGGCATACAGCAAGCCTTACTTGTTGGCTGCTAAGCGGTACACTCCTGGCGTGCTAGTTGGCTGGTAACGACCGAAGATAGCCGGAATCTTATAGCGCAACTCCGGTAGTAGGCCCGCTTGGTCAATGATGTATTGGGGGGGGCGGGGCTCAAAATTCTGCGCTAGCCGGAATACCGCATTATACTCCCGCAAGTGGCCAAAATCGACTTGGGCAAGCTGCCAATCGAGGTAGGGAGTAACCAACTGATTTTGCACGTAGGGGCGTTGATCGGGACCAAGTACGAGCAGTTGCTGGCCCTGTAGAAAGGCGTAGCGTGGGTGGGGCTGCATAGCATAGTGGCTCTCCGCTGGGATGCGCAGCACTTGTTCCAGATGCAGTACTGCCCGGTAGCGCACAACTACCACCGCTCCAATAACTAGAAGGAGGAGCAGCTCTGGTATCCAGGAGCGCCGCACTTTCTGCCACAGGAACAGGCTGTAATAGGTGAGGGGAGGTAGGATAAGTACCAAGGTGCCCGTGGCCATACCCTTGCCGGCGGCGGCAATGCCTATGGTTACCACCAGCCAAATCAACATCATCTGTTGAAATTTGATCTGGAATACCAGCCCCAAAGAAGTAGTGAAGCTGCGCCCAATGCCCAGCAGCAGCAATAAGGCGGGCAGAATGAGCAGGCGCAGCAGCACCCACAGCGGTATGCCGTCTTTTTCGCTCACCAACCCCTGCAAAGTGGGCTGCAAATGAAACTGCGCGAATTCCGGTAAGGATTCCGCGTATAGAAAGAAGGTAGCTGCTACGGCGTAAGGAAACAGGAAGCCGCACAGCAGTAGTAAAAAGCTGCGGAAGGTATTAGCAGCAAAGATGATAACGGCAAATAAGCCTACCAGCAGAAACAAGGCCAGCGGTAGGTAGCACAAGGCCGCCACCCCTATCAAAAATCCCGCTCGGAACAGGCGCCGGTTGTCGTAGCCTTCGCGCGAAGTAGGAAGCAGGGCGC
This sequence comes from Hymenobacter mucosus, assembly GCF_900188255.1. Taxonomy (GTDB): domain Bacteria; phylum Bacteroidota; class Bacteroidia; order Cytophagales; family Hymenobacteraceae; genus Hymenobacter; species Hymenobacter mucosus. The sequence goes on from NZ_FZNS01000003.1 coordinate 135,997, forward strand.
TGAGAGCAGCAATGAGAAAGGTGTGCCCCAGGAGAAGGGGTGAGAGCGTGTCCAGCTCCGCCGTAATGCTGCCCAGCAGCAAGTAGGTGAGGGCACCCACGTAGCCTCGCTCCGGGTGCACATCGGCCCGGTTCAGAACGAAGTTGAAGCGCAGCGCTTGAAAGACGAGTAGGGCCAACGCCAAAACTCGGTACAGCCACAGCGGGCGTTGGCCCACCAAATCAAGCAGCCCAAACAGGCCCGCCGCCAGCGGAGCGGTGCTGTCGTACAGGTCGTGGTAGAGCCGGGCACCCTCGTGCAGCCGTTCGCCAATCAGCAGCGCCCGCAGTTCGGCGGGGGTGAGCGGAATGCCCAGCCACAGCAAGGGTAGCCGCAAGGCCAGCACCAGCAAGAGCAGACCAAACAGCCGCGTGGGCAGAGAGCTTTTAAAAAATTGAAGCAAGAGCGGAAAGAAGTGACGAGAGGTGGTACTAGGGAGAACAAAGGTACAGAGTCCCGGTGTTGGCCCTAGTGCTGCCGGCCCGGCTTTAGCTCCGCGGGGCCCTCTCCTCTTACCTTATTACCCAATTACTTAATACACCTCCTTATCTTTGCGGATTCTTATGGAAAGCAAACGACAACAAAAAGTTGCCAGCCTACTTCAACAGGAACTGGCTACCGTATTTCAGCGTGATCTGCCCCACTTGTTTACGGGCATGGCACCCGGCATCAACCTGGTGCGGGTATCACCCGACTTGGGCGTGGCCCGCGTGTACCTAAGCCTGCTGCTGACGGGTAGCAGCGAGGACCTGCTGGCCCTGGTGCAGGACAACCTGAAGATCATTCGGCAGGCCCTGGCTAAGCGCGTGCGTCAGCAGCTTCGTATCGTGCCCGACCTGGTGTTCTTTGTGGACGACTCGGCCGCCTACGCTGCACACATGGACAAAGTATTTGGCGACCTGCACATTCCGCCAGCTACGGCTGCCGACGATGACGCCGCTACTGGCCCCGACGCCCCGAAACGCCCCAAACTCTTCGCCGACGAAGACGAGTAACTAGCGGGGTAGTGAATCTGCGGTTTAGTGAGTTCTTGGCTACTAGTGCATGCCTGCGCTAGGGCCAGCTCATCAAATCACCAACTCACTACATCACCAGCTCACTAAAAAGCACAGTTCCCTTGTATTACGACCCGATTAAGAAGTCGCTCGGCGAAGTTTTCAACCGCACGCCATTGCTGCGTCGCCTTTTTTATCACCTGCTTGATTTGCTGTTGCTGCGCACGTGGCACGTGCACCGTGAGCTGCGCCAGTGGTCCAAGGGACGCACCACCGAGGCCCTCAATATTCTAGACGCCGGCTCAGGCTACGGCCAATACACCTACTGGCTGTCGGGCTTGAGCCGTAAGTGGCAGATTCTGGCCGTAGATGTGAAAGATGAACAGGTGGCTGACTCCAACCGCTTCTTCCGGGAAATTGGGCGCACCAATGCGCAGTTTGCCGTGCAAGACCTCGTCCTGTATCAGCAGCCCAATACGTTTGACCTAGCCTTGTCGGTGGACGTGATGGAGCATATTCTGGAAGATGTGGAGGTGTTCCGCAACATCCACGCTTCCCTGAAAGACGGTGGGATGCTGCTCATCTCCACCCCTTCTGACCAGGGTGGCTCCGACGTGCATGCCGACGGCGAAACGTCCTTTATTGAGGAGCACGTACGTGACGGCTACAACATCCACGAGATTCAGCAGAAGCTGCGCACCGCCGGTTTTGAGCGCATCGAAGCCCGCTACAGCTACGGCGAGCCGGGGCAGATATCGTGGCGCCTAAGCATGAAATACCCTATTCTTATGCTGGGCAAGTCGAAGCTGTTCTTCCTGCTGCTACCATTTTATTACCTCGTGACGTTTCCGTTCTGCCTCATTCTGAACTGGTTTGACGCGAACGTGAAGCACGATTCTGGTACGGGCCTCATTGTCAAAGCCTGGAAATAGACCTTTTTCGCGTAGTGGCGTATCTTGCTCCGGCGTACCCCTTACGCAGTAACTATATCTCGCCTCTCCACTAGCTCGCCCGCGCCCCGCACGTGAACGTACCCTTGCTCATTGCTCGGCGCTATTTTCTCTCGAAGAAGAAGCGCAACATTATCAGCATCATCTCCAATATCTCCATGATTGGCGTGGCGGTGGGTACGATGGCGCTGATTATCGTGCTGTCCGTGTTTAACGGTCTGGAAGACCTAGTGCGCAGCCTCTACGGCAAGTCTGACCCCGACTTAGTTGTTACTGCCGTGCAGGGTAAGTCGTTTGAGCTGCAAGCCCCCCTTCTGGCGCGCCTAACCAAAACTCCCGGGGTGGCGCTGGTTACGCAAGTCATCGAGGACAACGCCTTGCTTCAGCACCGCGACCGGCAGATGGTAGTGAAAATGAAGGGGGTATCGGATAACTACTACGCCCAGAGCGACATTGATTCTTCAATAGTAGATGGTAGCCACCGCCTGCGCCGCAACGGCACCGACTATGCCCTTGTAGGGGCCGGGGTGCAGCACGAGCTGGGCATTACCCTCGATAACCGCTTTGCGCCTCTGCGGCTGCTGTACCCGCGCAATATCCAGAAGAAAACCCTGTCCTTTAACCCCGAAACGGCTTTCAACGAGCAAAGCATTCTGGCTGGTGGGGTGTTTCTAATTGAGCAGCACATCGACGACAGTTACGTGTTTGTGCCGCTGGATTTTGCTGAAAATCTCCTGCATTACGGCAACCGTCGCACGGCTTTGGAGGTGAAAGTGCGTGAGGGCTACGATATCAGTTCCGTCAAGAATAAGCTGCATCAAGTACTCGGGAAAAGCTTCAAAGTGCTGGATTCCGACGAGCAGCACGTGAGCTTATTCAAGGCCATTGAGGTAGAAAAGATGTTTGTCTTCATCACGTTCGCCTTCATTCTGCTTATTGCCAGCATCAATATCTTCTTCTCCCTGTCCATGCTGGTGATTGATAAGAAGAAGGACGTAGCCGTACTCATGGCTATGGGAGCCAGTTCTCGCAACGTGCGCAACATTTTCTTGTTTGAAGGGGCTATTGTCGCCTTAGTCGGTGCTTTCACCGGCCTCGTGCTAGGGGTGAGTTTGTGCTGGGCTCAGCAGACCTTTGGCTTGGTGAGTATGGGTATGGCTACTAGTGTAGTCGACTCGTATCCCGTAAAAATGAAATTCTCTGACATTGTGCTCACTAGCGTAGCTATCATTGTCATCACTATTGCCGTGTCTATTCGGCCTGCTCTCAACGCCTCCCAATTGGATGTGCGCGAGAACCTATAGTGCAAGTAGCTTGCTAACTGAACAATACGAGTGCCAAAGCCTCGGCTGCAAGTTCAAGGCCACTAAGCTGAAATAGTACTTCTTCAATACCAGGCGGGTTAATAGTAACCGGTAATGTTGCCGTATGGCCTTGCCATGCTGTGTATTCATCTACCTCAAGCAGGTGTTCAGCATAGGTAAAGGCAGCTTCGTCTTTATAATGTAATTATTCTTTGAATATTTTTTACTTTTTATGAAAAATTCTGCTAATTAGCAATTATTACTACATTCACATTGCATTACTACTGTCGACTATGAAGGTCTCTACTTCACAGCCATTTCAAATTGTTTATTCGTTACTCGAGCATGAGTATTTAGGATACTTATTCGAATCCTATGTTGTCCAGCGTAACCAACGGGGTCAGCTTACGCTTCAACACCAAACAGTATCTGCCAAAAACGCCGCGGAGTTTGCCGATGGCTTGGATGAAACGGACTTCGAGCTAGTAGCTCTCACCGATCAGATTCAGCAGGATGTGGTGATGAAGGAGTTCTGGCCCAAAAAGATAACGCCAGCCGACTTTTTCCTTAAGATTTACGACGCCGACAAGGGCGACAAAGGCCTGCAAGAAGCCATTTGTACCTACGTGCAGGAGCGCATGGGTCAGATTTTGGACCGGCTGCAAGGCAAGTGCGTGTTCATCATGGGGAAAGATGGTGAACCCACGTGGCGCGAGATGCAGGTAGCACCGGAGCCCGCTTCGGTGCTGTTTCATTTCCGGCGCAACGAGGACAGCACCCATTACTTTCCTACCATTCAGTATCAGGGGCAAAAGCTTGATTTTCAGTACAAGAATGCGGTTATCGTGTGTGAGCGGCCGGCCTGGCTGCTCCTGGGTGATACCCTGCACAACTTCCACAACGACGTGGATGGCAAGAAAATCAAGCCCTTTCTCAACAAGAAGTTTATTGTCATTCCCCGGCAGGTAGAGGATAGCTACTTCCAGCGCTTTGTGGCGCCCCTAGTAGAGTCGTTTGATGTGCACGCCCGCGGATTCTATATTCGCTCGGAGCGTTACGTTGCCCGTCCTCAGCTTACTTTCTCCGATGCGCCTGGCGTAGTAACTACCCCGCGGCCGGCCACGGCTGCCCAAGGCAGGAGGGGTAGTACTGCCGTGGCTACTGCCACCGTTGAGGCACCAGTTTCAGATCATATCCACTTCGACTTAAGCTTCCGCTATGGCGACCACACGGTGCACACCGCCCACGACAAGCGGGTGTGTGTGAAGCTGGAAAAGAAGGAAGACAACTACATCTTTCACCGGCTGATCCGCAACCTCGACCGGGAGCAGGAGATTATTGGGGAGCTGCGCGACCGGGCTTTGGAAGTGCGCAATGGCCGCGCTGTGCTGGAAAAAGCTACCGCTTTTCGCTGGCTCCACAGCCACGCCGATGACCTGACCCGCCTGGGCTTTACAGTGCAGCAAGGTCCCACGTCAGGTAAAGACTACTTTATTGGGGCGGTTACGGTGCAAGTGGGTATTACGGAAACCAACGACTGGTTTGACGTGCACGGCACGGTGTATTTCGGAGAGTTTGAGGTTCCGTTTATTAAGCTGCGCCCTTACATCCTCAACAAGCGCCACGAGTACCGCCTTCCCAACGGGCAAATTGCCATTATTCCGGAAGAGTGGTTTACGCAGTACTTAGAGCTGTTTGCCTTTTCCGAGGAGCACAACCATGCGCTTACTCTGCGCAAGCACCACTTGGCACTGGTATCGGACCTGCAAAACGGCAACCTGGCTACCGTGCTCATGAGCCGCAAGCTGGAGAAGCTCCGGGAGTTTGAAGCCGTGGAAGATCGGCCGCTACCCGCCGCATTCCGGGGTGAGCTGCGGCCCTACCAGAAAGCCGGCTACAACTGGCTCCACTTTGTGCAGGACTATCACTTTGGGGGCTGCCTAGCCGATGACATGGGCCTGGGCAAAACTGTGCAAACCTTGGCCATGCTACTTCACCGCAAGGAAAGTGGTGCTGCCAAAGGCTCAGCCTCTCTGCTGGTTATGCCTACCTCCCTGGTGTACAACTGGATGACGGAGGCGTTTAAGTTTACGCCCACGCTGCGCCTGCTCATCTACACAGGGACCTACCGCGACAAAAACGTGGAGCAGTTTGCCGACTACGACGTGGTGCTGACTTCCTACGGCATTGTGCGCCTAGATGCCGAGCTGCTGAAAACCTACAAGTTCGACTACGTGATCTTAGACGAGTCGCAGGCTATAAAGAACCCAGGCTCTACTACTTCGCAAGCGGTGCGGGGGCTACAGTCCCGTCACCGTCTTATTCTCACGGGTACGCCCGTAGAAAACAGCACCATGGACCTGTGGTCGCAGATGTCCTTTATCAATCCGGGGCTGCTGGGTACCCAGGCATTTTTCCGCAAGGAGTTTCTCAAGCCCATTGAGAAAGGCAAAGACGAAGTAAAAACGCGCCGTCTGCACACGCTCATCAAGCCCTTCATTCTGCGTCGTCACAAGGCCCAGGTAGCCCGCGAACTGCCCGACAAGATTGAGCAGCTAAGCTACTGCCCCATGACCGAGGAGCAGCAGCATTGCTACGAGGAAACGAAGAGCTTCTACCGTAATAAGATCTTACAGAGCATAGAGGAACACGGCACGGCTAGCACCCAGTTCATGCTGCTACAAGGCCTCACGAAGCTACGCCAAATTGCTAACCATCCCCGCATGGCCGACGAGGAGTACGCCCACGAGTCGGGCAAGCTACGGGAGGTAGTGCGCATGATTAAGAACGTAGTATCGGAAGGGCATAAGGTATTGGTGTTTAGTCAGTTTGTAAAGCACCTGGATATTGTGCGGGCCTCGCTGGATGAGCGTCAGATTGAGTACGCCTACCTAGACGGAAACACGCGGGAACGGCACCGGGAAGTAGCCCGCTTTCAAGAAACCGAAGACCTGCGGGTGTTCCTGATTTCGCTGAAGGCTGGGGGCGTAGGCCTCAACCTAACCGCTGCCGACTACGTGTTTATCCTCGACCCGTGGTGGAACCCCGCCGTGGAAGCCCAGGCCATCGACCGTGCCCATCGCATTGGACAGCAGCGCACCGTCTTCACCTACAAGTTCATTACCCAGAACACGGTAGAAGAAAAGATCTTGGCCTTGCAAAACAAGAAAATTCAGCTGGTTACGGACCTGATTACTACCGACGAAGCCATCATTAAGAGCCTCACCAAAGAGGATATTGAAGAACTGCTAGGGTAGGCCATTATCGTTGCAAGTCTATCTTGTAGTAGCTGTTCCCACATAGGTTTATTCGAGGCTCATAAGCCGGTGGGAGTTGAAGTAAAGGCACATGTGCTGCACTGCGTACTCTGCCAGCACACTCGGTCTGGCGGCAGGTTTGGCTTGATCCAGCGAGGCTATTTCACTCAGGTTGTTGTGACCCGAGTGCCGTAGCCTATACTCAGGTCAATTGTGAGTACACCCACTGGTTCATGCCGCAGTAGGCAAGGCCCGGGGTGATGCGTGTGCACCGGCATGACGTGAATAGCAGCTTGACGCGTTCTTTCTCACTACATATCCTTTGTGCCATATGAACTATTCACTCTTGCCGTGTACCACGGCCGTAGCAGGGTTGCTGCTCACTGCCGCGACTAGTGTGCGTGCCCAAGAAGCAGGGTCATCTAGCAGCCGCTTTAGCGTTCAGGCGCACTACGGCGTTAATGGTAATTTCTTCACTTCTTCGCAGGTAAATGAGTCGAGTGGGGAGTATACCCGCACCAACTTCCTGGGTACGGCTGGCGGCGGAGCAGTAGCCTACAGGCTTACCCCAGGCAGCTCCGTGGCATTGGAGTACACCCGCAGCGTCAACTCTCGGCTAGTGCATTTCACACAGTTCTTCGGAGTATCAAGTTACGCGGCGGCAACAGACTTCCGAATTCGATACCTCAACAATGCTTCTCAGGTGGTGTATGAGCGACAATTTAGCCGGAACTCCAACTGGAAGTATCACGCCGGGCTGCTCTACATGACTACCGCTTCCCAATCGTTACGAACGGGGCCTACTACGTACATAAGTGAAATAAACCGCCGCAATAGCTACGCTGAGGAAGCCGGAGTAGTAGCGGGCCTTGAATATTCCCGGCCCATCGATACGCACTTCCGGCTAGGGCTACGGGCACGTGGGTACTATCTGATTTCGGTTACTACCCTTGAGATGGTGACTATTACCCCAACTCTTACCTACAGCTTCTAGGTCGCTTCAACTTACAAGGGCAGTAATAGATGGGCCTATTACGCAGCGGCTCTAGCGGAAGGCACTATAAGCTTGCCGGTACTAATCCACTAATTGGGAGCTATAGCCAGCTTTGCCAGCATAGCGCTGGTGCAGTTGGCTAGGCGCTTCTCATGATTTCCACGGCTGTGTTATCTGATATAGCGCTGGGCTCGGGCAGTTTTTGTCGAGGTGGCCCAAGGGGGTAGCATTATGCAACCGTTGCTTACAGTCCTTGCCGAAGCGGAGCCCCCGAACAAAGCTTTGGCAGCAGCGGTACTACGTATATGCACCTTATCCTTCGCACCCACGTTGCTGCTACGCCTGCGCAAGTCTGGCAGGGCTTTACCCGGGAGTTATTTCTTGACTTAGCGCCCCCATTCCCACCTTTCCGTTTGCGGCGTTTCGATGGGTGCCACCGCGGCGACGAGGTGCACATTGAATTGGGAGCCGGTCGGTTATGCTACCCCTGGACTTCGCTGATAACTGACCACGGTACCCAGCCCGATGGAACATACTTCTTTGTAGATGAAGGTCAAAAGCTGCCGCCCCCGTTGCGCTTTTGGCGCCACCGCCACCTTATGCAGCCCGCTGCAGGCGGGGGGACTTACATTGTGGAGGACTTGGAATACCGAACGGGACTACGAGCGTTGGATGTGCTGCTATATCCAGCTATGTGGGCCCAGTTTGCGTGGCGCCGTCCCATCTACCGGCGGTGGTTTGGTAAGCCTGGCCAAGCAAGTCCCGCGAAAACTGATCGGTAGGGGCAGCGCGCTTCTTACCTCTCCCGTATAGGTTCGCAGCAAGTAGTGTAGCTTGTCTCTCCTCCCGGTATTGCCCATGCCTATTTCGTTTACTCCTACCCGCCGCGCACAATTGCTTTCCCGCCTGACAATGGCGCTGGTGGGCTTATTGCTGTTTGCTAGCTGCCGCAGTGCTCAGTCTGCCTATCAGTTTCAGCCCCCTGCTTCGTCTCGCCTAGCGCACGTTGGTACGCCTGCTTTGCCTCCGGCAGCGGTAGAAGCGGCAAGCCTACCCGCTCCGGCGCCCACGCCGCTCGTGGTGGGGCAGCCTACCTCCCAGGAGCCGCGCAAGCCTCGGCAGGTACATCGGCAATTGCGTAAGGTAGTGGCGCGGGCAGCGGTGCACCAGCGGCTAGTGTCTCTGGTAACTCAGCCGGCGGCGCAGCGGGTGCAGCATGCTGCCGGACCTCGCCACGTTTCTGAAGTGGGATTGGGTACTACCGTGCTGGGCGTGCTGGGACTAGTGGTGCTGCCCATTAGCTTACTGGGGCTGCTGATCTGGGGTGGGCCGGTGTGGCTTATTCTAGCGGGCTTGTCGGCTTTGGCTATCCTGGTTGCCTACCTCGACCCCTTCGGCTAGCCAATAGAAAAGCTTCTTGGCAAGACCCAGGAAATCCCGCTTATCCTCAAGCGCTATGGCTACCTTTGTAGTCCATTTTTCTAACGACCTACCTTCATGTCTGCAACCGTCACCCTCAAGCCCGGTAAAGATCAGTCCCTCCGTCGCCTGCACCCGTGGGTGTTTTCGGGCGCTATTGGGCGGATGCAGGGCGAAGTAGTAGAGGGCGAAGTAGTAGCCGTGCAAGCTGCCAACGGTGAGCTGCTGGGAGTGGGCCACTACGCTCCCGGCTCCATTGCCGTGCGCATGCTTGCCTTCGGCCCCGAGGCTCAACTACCGGACGCCGCGTTCTGGGAAGCAAAAATCCGCAATGCCTACCTGCTTCGGGAGGGGCTGGGCCTCACGGGGCAGGGCAACACCAACGTATACCGCTTGGCGCACGCCGAGGGTGATGGTTTGCCCGGTCTGATTATTGACGTGTATGGTGATGTGGCTGTAGTGCAGGCACATAGTGCCGGCATGTACAAAGCCCGTCCGCTTATTGCGCAGGCGTTGCAGGCAGCGGTGCCTGGCTTGCGGGCCATCTACGACAAGAGTGCTGAAACGGTACCGGTAAAAGCCGCTCCTGGAGCTCAAAATGGGTACCTCTTCGGGGAAAGCAACGGCCAAGAGCACATTGTGCACGAGAACGGCCACCCCTTTGCCGTCGATTGGGAAACGGGTCAGAAGACGGGCTTTTTCATCGACCAGCGCGACAACCGGAGCTTGCTGGCCCGCTACGCTCCCGGCCGCCGCGTGCTCAATACATTCTGCTACACGGGCGGCTTCAGCTCCTACGCGCTAGAAGCCGGAGCAGAGCTAGTACACTCGGTCGATTCCAGCAAAAAAGCCATTGAGCTAACGGAGCGTAACGCTGCCCTCACGGGCCTCCAAAACCGGCACGAAGCCTACGCCCAAGATGTATTCACTTTTCTCAAAGACCGCCACAACCAGTACGACCTTATAGTGCTGGACCCGCCGGCCTTTGCTAAGCACCTCTCAGCTCGCCATAACGCCCTGATGGGCTACAAGCGTCTGAATGCGGCTGGTATCCGCCAGATTGCGCCTGGTGGGCTACTGTTCACCTTTAGTTGCTCCCAGGTAGTATCGGCTGAGTTGTTTGAGGGAGCCGTGCTAGCGGCGGCTATTGAAGCGGGGCGCCCTGCCCGCATTCTGCACCGCCTTACCCAGCCAGCCGACCACCCCGTGAGCCTCTTCCACCCCGAAGGTGAATATCTGAAAGGCTTGGTGCTAGCCGTGGAGTAGTACCTGCAAAAACATTTAGTAGTAGCACCTTGTGTAAGAACGCGCTTCGGCGCGTTCTTCGTTATGGGTATTTCTACGTAGAAGCTTCCATTGCCTTTTTCTAGCTCTTCTTTTATCTCGCTTTTGTGGCTCATTCCTCAGCGCGCTCTTCCGCACCCAAGCAACCCGTAGCTATTATTGGGGCCGGTATTGGTGGTATTGCTACGGCAGTGCGGCTAGCGTTGGCAGGGCACCGCGTAACGGTATTTGAAGCCCAGGAATCGTTTGGGGGGAAGATGCACCAGCTAGAGCTGCCCGGCGGGTACCGGTTTGATGGTGGGCCCTCGTTGTTTACGCTGCCCCACTTAGTCGATGAGCTGTTTCAACTAGCTGGCCGCAACCCGCAAGACTACTTCCGCTACCAGCGCCTCGATCCCATCACTCAGTACTTCTTCCCCGATGGTACCCACCTCACAGCCTGGGCCGATGAAGAGCGGTTTGCGGCTGAGGTAGAGCAGAAGCTGAACGTGCCGGCCCCGGCAGTACGCGAGTTTCTTGGCCGTAGCCGCCGCGCCTACGAGGCCACTGCCGATACCTTCCTGCAAAAGTCTCTGCACAAAGCCAAAACCTACCTCAGCCCGGATGTTCTGAAAGCGCTGTCGGCGCTGCCCACGCTGGGCCTGACCAGCACCATGCACCAGCGTCACCAGGAGGCCTTTCCGCGCGAACCGCGCCTCGTGCAACTCTTCGACCGGTTTGCTACCTATAACGGCTCCGACCCCTACCAAGCGCCGGCTACGCTCAGCCTCATTCCGCACCTGGAGCACGGTTTGGGTGCCTTCTACCCCGAAGGCGGCATCTATGCTATTGCGGAAAGCCTGGTGAAGCTGGCTAGTGAGTTGGGCGTGCAGTTCCGGTACCAGGAGCCGGTAGTAGAAATTCTCACGGCGGGCCCGCGTGTAACCGGCGTACGCACCACCCAGGATGTGTATGATATGAGTTTGGTAGTGAGCAATATGGACGTGGTGCCTACGTACCGCCGCCTGCTGCCCGGCCGCCCGGCCCCCGAGCGCACCTTGCGTCAGCCCCGGTCATCGTCGGCGCTGATTTTCTACTGGGGTATTGGGCGGCGTTTCTCGGAGCTGGGAGTGCACAACATCTTTTTCTCCGACGATTATAAGCGGGAGTTTGATGCCATCTTCCAGCAGAAGACAATAGCCGACGACCCTACCGTATACATTAACATCACCTCTGGGCATAGTCCCGCCGATGCTCCGCCTGGCCACGAAAACTGGTTTGTGATGGTCAACGTCCCCCACGACCAGGGCCAGGACTGGCCGACCTTGGTGCAACGTACCCGCCAAGCCGTGCTGAGTCGCCTGAGCTATGCCCTGGGTACCAACATTGAGCCGCTGATTCGGGCGGAGCACGTGTGGGACCCGCCCGGAATAGAGCTGCGCACATCCTCGTTTGGGGGGGCGCTGTATGGCAGCTCAAGTAACAACACCCTGGCGGCATTTTTACGCCACCCCAATTTTTCGCGGCAGATAGATGGGCTGTACTTTTGTGGAGGGTCGGTGCACCCTGGCGGTGGTATTCCCCTTTGCCTTCTTTCTGCGCGCATTGTTTCTGATTTAATTGCTACTGGAAAGTAAGAACGGCTGAGCGGGGCAATGTTGGTGCATTGCCCCGCTCAGCCGGGCTACTTCCTTGCTGCTTACTGATACGTCTTCATGTCTGATCCAACGCAACACCCTCCGCTCCCGGCCACTGCCGCCCCCGCCTCCGTGCGGAACCTGCGGTTAGCCCAGGGCGTGCTGCTGCTCTTTCACACTACTGGTTTCCTCGGAATGGCCTTCTCCAAAGACCCTTCCTTCTACCTGCAGTTTGTACCATTGAACCTGCTGCTCACCGCCGGGCTGCTATTCGCCTTTCAGCGCGACCGTAGCCCTGCCTTTTGGGGCTTCTGCCTGGTAGTAAGCCTGGTAGGTTTCTTTGTGGAAGTAGTCGGGGTTAGTACCGGCAAGATCTTTGGGCAGTATGAGTACGGAGCCACGCTGGGCCTGAAGTGGCAGCAGACGCCCCTTATCATTGGTCTTAACTGGCTAATGCTCACTTATATGACTGGTGTCCTGGCCTTGCGTTTGCCCTTGCCGGCTTTCCTGCGGGCCGTAGTAGCAGCCCTACTTCTGGTGGGTATGGATGTTTGCTTGGAGCCCGTAGCTGTGCGCTACGACTTCTGGACTTGGCAGTACGATGTAATTCCGCTGCAAAATTTTAAGGGCTGGTTCTTGGTAGCGCTTATCTTGCAAGTGTATTTTAATCGCGTGGAGTTTGACAAGCGTAACGAGCTGGTTCCTTTCGTGTACATGCTGCAACTGCTGTTTTTTTTCGGCTTGAGTATGTTGTTGTAGGCACTAATAGCGTTGAGGTTGAGTTAGCGTGAGGGGATTGAAATCAGCCTAGAATTTTTGATGTTTTCATATGGAGGAAATCTTACTCCACCAACTTCTCGACCGGGCTAACGACATCTTCTGCCAAGTGGGAGTGGGCCTGATACATGAAGAACAGTTAGCCGCTGCCCTCGACCTTACTCCCACGGTATTCCGTGAGCTGTTTGGGAGCAAGAGCAACCTACTATACCAGGCTACCCAGCGGAGCATGCAGCGCCAGCGCGCCGAGCACGACCAGTTATTTGCGAACCTGGCTACCCCCGTTGAGTGCTTGCTGGCCCTGCTGCACCATAGCGTACAGGAGTTGCGTCGCTCGCCCCACTACGACTACCACGTGATGCGGGAGCACTACCCCGATTCGTGGGAGCTTCTTCAGCAGCATCTCTACGAGTATTCCTCCCCGCTGCTCACGCGCCTCATTCAAGCAGGTATCCAGGAGGGGCAGTTCCGCGCCGACCTTGATGCTCCCCTGATTGCGCACATCATGCTGGCGCAATTCAATCTCCTGATCGACGAAAAGTTCTTCCCTCCCGATCATACCAACCAGGCGGAAGTGTATCGTAACATCTATCACCACTACGTCCGGGGCCTGTGCACCGACTCCGGGCTTCGCCTGGCATCACCACTCTTCGGCCGTATTTAGCCTGCCTCCTTACGCAGAGGTTGGTATACACAAGCCCGACGGTGGCACCTGCCAAGTAAGCGGGCAGTAGGTTTCTGCTGGCTTATAGGCAGCCCGATACTGCACTTGTGCGTATGGCTAGCAGCGGCTTTGGCCGCTACGAATAGCCTATGCAACAAATCGTGTTTTTTGGCGACTCCCTCACAGCTGGCTACCAGTTGCGCGGTAGCGAGTCGTTTCCTTCTCGTATTCAAGAGAAAATAGATGCGCTCGGCCTGCCGTATAAGGCGCTGAACTACGGTATCAGCGGCGAAACTACCGCCGGTGGGCGCCAGCGCATTGGCTCCGTGCTAGATCGTGTAAATCCCATCGACGTGTTTGTGCTGGAACTAGGTGCCAACGACGCGCTGCGTGGCATTCCGGTGCGCGAAACTTCCCAAAACCTCCAACACATTCTCAATGAGGTGCGCCGCCAGTACCCGCAGGCGCGGGTAGTGCTGGTGGGCCTGGAGTTCCCCTTCGACCTAGGACCTTTGGCTAGCCTGGGCGGTGGGCGCTACGGCCACTATGCCCAAGAATTTAAGGCCCTGTTTCGGCAGTTGGCAGAGAAGAACGAAGTTGATTTCGTCCCCTTCCTCCTGCACGGCGTCATTGGGCAGCGCCACCTCAACCTGCCCGATGGTGTGCACCCGAATGCGGAGGGCCAAAAGCTACTGGCAGATAACGTGTGGGCTATACTACGGCCCGTGTTGGAGCGCACTACATAGCCCATGGGGTACTACCCTTAAGGCTTGCTAAGAGCCAAAGTGTTTGCCAGCCAGCAAAGAGAGCTGGACGGTAGCTAACTGTATTTTTCTGCTGGAAACGAACCAAATTCTTTGCCGGGCAATAGCAAAGGATTTTGTGTGTTTGGAGCCTATATAGGCCGCCTACCTTGGAAACGCTACCGTAGCACTGCTGTTTGTGGTTAGGTATTGTAAGCCGCAGGCCCAACAATACGAGCAGCTGGCTAGTATATAGCGCGGCCCTGATCTTCGGACTAGGGCTTCCTATTGCTGTATTTGTGCTGCTCTGTATGCTCTTACCTCTTCTCTTCTCCTACCGACGCCTAGGGCTACCATTGGTGGCCGCCGGCGCACTTCTCAGCGGCTGCGAGCTACTCGAGTTCAGCCCTAACGACCACCGCTCGCCCAGCGACAAGCAGGACCTGACGGCCAAAAACCTGGCTGCCTTGGCCGCAACCCCGCTGCCGGCTGGTGACACCCTGCGCTTTGTGTATACGGGGGACTCCCAGCGCTTTTACAACGATGCCAAGGACCTGGTGGCCAGTGTAAACCGTCAAACGGGCGTGCAGTTCATGATTGTGGCCGGCGACATTTCCGACTTTGGTATGGCCCGCGAAATGTGGTGGGTAGACGACCACCTGCGCAACCTAAAAATTCCCTACCTCACCGTCATCGGCAACCACGACCAGGTCGGCAATGGCCGGGAAGCGTACAAAGCCATTTTTGGCCCCCTGAACTACTCGTTTGTGTACGGCGACACGAAGTTCATCATGACCGACACTAACGGCCGCGAGTACAACTTCAACGGTAAGATTCCCGATATGAACTGGGTGCGGCCTCAGTTGCAGGACGCCAGTGTGCGGCGCCACGTCATTATCAGCCACGTGCCGCCCCAGGATGATGACTTTGACCCGGCTGTGCGCGACGCGTACGCTCAAGCGTTGCGCGAGGATCCTCGCTTAGTATTTGAGATGAATGCCCATCGGCACTCATTCAGTGTGGGGCAGCCCTTCAATGATGGGGTCACGTACGTGAATTCCTATGCCTTTGAGCGGCGCAAGTACCTGATTGTGACGGTGTGGGGCGACAAGGAATTTCGGCTTAAAGAAGTGTCTTTCTGATGATACAGCGCATTGTAGTTGCAGCAGCTCTGGCTGCTGCGCCCCTGCTGACATCAGCAGCCCAGGAGCTAGCTACTGCCCCGCCTGATACTACCGGGCAAGTTCGTACGGCCCTTGCCCAACAGCCGGCCCCACTTCCCTGGTACCGTCCTCGCCACGCCGTGGTACAAACGGGCGGTGGCATTGGTATGGTGGCCGCGGGTGTGGGCTATGGCCTGTGGCGCGACCGAGCCGAGCTGGACGTACTCGTGGGCTACGTACCGAAGAAGCACGCTGGTTCTACCCTCAGTATAGCCACAGCCAAGCTCATGTTCTCGCCCTACCTCATCCCAATAAAGGAACGGTGGCAGCTACGGCCCCTTACCGTAGGGGTTTACTACAGCTACACCCACGGCACCATCAACGACGAGGAGCCGGGTCAGTATACCAAAGGCTACTACTGGTTTTCAACCGACACTCGCATTGGTCCTTTACTGGGCAGCCGGATTACGTATGCGCGTGACCCCAGCCCCCGCGGGCGGGCCCGTAACATTTCGTTCTACTACGAGTTGGGTACCAACGACCTGTACATCTTGAGCTATGCACAGAACCGCCGCGGCCTTTCCCCGGTTGACATTCTCACGCTGAGCTTGGGACTAAAGGCTGACTTTTAAGCTTGGCTAGCTTGTGCTAGCCAAGCAAAGCAAGTTATACATGAGCACACGGTATGCACGGGCAGTATGGATAGGGCTGGCAGGACTAAGTAGCTGCCAATGGGTAGAATACAGCCCCAACCAAACCTATTTGCCCGTAGCAGAGCGTGCCCAAACTGCCCGCAACCTAGCGCGCCTACGGGAAACTGCCTCGCCAAGTACCGATACAGTACGGTTCGTGTTCATTGGCGATACGCAGCGGTTTTATGATGAAACCGAACGCTTTGTGCAGAGCGTGAACCAGCAGCGCGGCATCGACTTCGTGTTTGTGGCTGGCGACATCTCCGACTTTGGCCTGACCCGCGAGTTCCGGTGGGTACACCAGCGCCTACAGCAGTTGCGAGTACCCTACCTGACCGTTGTGGGCAACCACGACTTAGTGGGTAATGGGCGCGCCATTTACCAAGCCATGTATGGCCCCCTGAACTACACCTTTCGCTACCAGGGTACCCAGTTCGTGTGCCTTGATACCAACGGGCGCGAGTATGGCTTTAACGGTAGGGTGCCCGATGTAGACTGGCTGCACACGCAGCTGCAGGATACCGTGGGCACGCGTCGGTCGGTTGTTATCAGCCATGTGCCTCCCATGGACGAGGACTTCGACTCCACGCTGGTAGCTCCGTACACGGCGGCCGTTCGCCAGTACGGGCCGCGGCTGGCGCTGCACCTAAGCGCCCATGTGCACCGCTTCACGGCTGGCCAGCCCTACCACGACGGCATTACCTACCTTACTACCTACAGCCTCGCCAAGCACCGCTACCACATCATCACGCTGTGGGGCAAGCGCCAGTTCCGGCTCGAAACCGTGCAGTATGGCCCGCAAGCATAACGTAGGAGTTGCCCTGCTGCTGGCCCTGGGCGGAACTGTGCAGGCACAAACAACCGAGATGCCACGTTCCGGACCGTTTTTCCTGACGCTGCATTTTGCCGGTGGGGTAGGCCTAGTAGCCGTGGGCGGGGGCTACCGCCTTAACCATCAGCGGGTAGAGCCCGAGGTGCTGGTGGGCTACCTGCCGCGCCGCTTAGCTGGGCGTGCCGCAGCTATTATTACCCTAAAAACCACTTACATACCTTTTGCGCCCACGCTAGGCCGTTCCCAGTGGCAGTTAAGCCCCATAGCGGTAGGAGGCCTGCTGAGCTACACCACGGGGCGGCAGTACTTTCTTACCAACAATACGGCTGGCCGCTACCGTCCCGGTTACTATTGGTGGTCACCCGCCGTCCGAATTGGAGCCTTGGCCGGCGTCCGGCTCACGCATACCCAGCCAGCGGGCAAGCTAGGCGCTATGCCCGCCCGCACGGCGCTGTATTCTGAGCTGAGTACCAATGACCTGCACTTAGTCAGTGCGCTCACCAACCACGCCTTGAAGCTGACGGATATCCTAACGCTAGGTGCGGGTGCGAAGCAAAGCTGGTGAGGTATGATAAGTTGCGGTAATTAGCTTGGGAGCGGATGAGTAGCGAGGTAAGCTGCTCTTGCCTCGCGCAACAAACGGATAAGCTCAGTGCGCTGGCGTAATACGCTTTCCAGCACCGGCCGCTCGCGCCGAAACAAACGTAGCACCCGTAGGCGGCGCAAGCGTTGGGCTAGGTTGCTCCAGTAGCTCAGCGCATAGAAACCCGACAGCGGCAGGCTGATGAAATACAACGTAGTCCAGCGCCAGTCGTGGGTAATGAAGTGGTGCACCAGATAGGTTTGCAGAGCGTAGCCCAGCGTAAATGTGAGCATGCCTGTTACTAGCATTACCGGGGCCACAAAGGCCATGTCGTCGGTGGCGCGCTTAGCTACTACGGAGGGTACAATGTAAGGCAGGTAGTTATTGATGGCTCCGTAGGCGTACAGCGGGGCTCCCAGCACTAGCTTGAGGGCCGCCACCACTCCGCGCCGGGTACGCGAGCCCCCGGCGGGCGGGGTTTCCAGCGCTTCGTCGGTTAGGCGCAGGCGGTGTAGCTCCTGCTGGTAGGCGCGCAGCTTTTCCTGAATGGCGCTCAAGCGACCCGCATCATGCAGTTCAAAATACTGTACGGCCTGCAACAGGGTACGGCTCAGCTGGAAGTTGTCGTACAAGGTTTCTTCGTCGTCCTGGATGAGGTGCTGCCCAAAGGTGCGCTCTACCTGCGTCACCAGCTCGTCCTCCTCATCGGTGCGGGTGATGACGAGGCGGGACTCCATGCGGCGCTGAATTTCTTCGGTCAGGGCATCGGCCGCCGCTTCAGGACTTTGCTGGTACGCCGCAGCGTACTCGGCCACCCGAATGGGCTCGGCCAAGTTCAGCAGCACATCGGAGCGGAAGCGTTGCGGATCGAAGTAGTTGATACCGAGCGGGAGAATATGCAGGCCCAACTGGAAGTTATGCCGAGCCTCTGCGCCTAGGGCAATACGGGCGGCACCGGTTTTCAGGGGGCGTAGGCGTCGCTCGCTCACGCTCGTGCCCTCGGGGAAAATCATGATGGTGCCCTTCCGGTCAAAGTAGTCGTAGCAGCGGCCAAAAGCTTTCTCATTCTGCGCTTCAAGCTGGGCGGGCGTCAGGGTCTCGGCCCCAGTGTCAAGGTCCTGCCGCCGGTAGATCGGAATGGAGTTGCCCGACTCCATAATTGCGCGCAAAATCGGATTTTTGAAAAAGGTGCTCTTGGCTAGAAACGCAATGGGCTGGCGCCGATTAATGGCCGTCACCAAAGGGTCCATCAGCGTGTTGGGGTGGTTGCTGGTGATGAGCAGGGGGCCCGGCATGTGCAGCCGCCCACGGTGGCGCACCTCCAGTTGGCGGAAAAATACGCGCAGAGCTACCTGCACCAGAGGCTTCATGACTGTGTAGAAGAGCATAGCCGCAAGAAAGGCAAGTTTGCGGGGTTGTACTCTGGAGCTAGGCTGGAAGTTGCCACCAAAAGAGCGTGACAAAGGACTTTTCAGCGGTGCTGGTTGGGCCAGGGTTTTAGGTAGGCTAGACGCATGCCTACCCTGGGTGCTTTCACACCAGCTCTCGGGAGCATTGGCCGTTTCTACTGGTAGTTACCCCAGCTGCTTTTCGTAGCAGAAGAAACGCAGACCCGGACGAAAAGCCAGGGTGATTTCGCCGGCGAAACGGTAACCTAACTTGGGAAATAGCCGCTGGGTAGCCGCATTTTCCGAGTTCGTGTCAACGCGTAGCATTCTTAGCCCTTGCTCCGCCGCTAGCACCTCGGCTTGCTGTAGCAGGGCGGCCGCTAGGCCGTGGCCCTGGGCGCTTGGGTCTACTGCCAGGCGGTGGGTAACTAGTGCCGGCTCCGTGGCATCCCAGTCGGCCTGCGCGTATTCAGGGTCCTGGTCGTTGTGCGTGAGGGCGCCAAGGGCAGCTACCCGGCCATCTAACTCAGCCACCCACAAATGACCTTGGGCAATGTCGCGCCGGAAAACTTCCTCGTTGGGGTAGTCCGTCGTCCACTGGTGGTTGCCACTGGCTTGCATCAGTGGCACCACGCGGCGCACAATGCTTAGAATGGCGGGGATATCAGCGGCAGTGGCAAGGCGGAGTAAGGTCGGCATGGCAAACACGGGAAGGGTGAAAGGGTAGCAAAAAAAGAACGCGCCGAAGCGCGTTCCTACTCAGCAGGTGAAAAGCTCGGGTGATTTTCAGGTACTACCCGCGGCGCAACACCTCGGCGGCTTCTTTGGCAAAGTAAGTTAGGATAGCATCGGCGCCCGCCCGCTTAATGCTGGTAAGCACTTCCATCATGGCCTTTTCGCCGTCGATCCAACCGTTTTGGGCGGCGGCTTTCACCATAGCATACTCACCGGAAATATTGTAGGCCGTTACGGGCAACTGGGTGTTGTCGCGCACTTCCCGAATGATATCAAGGTAGCTCAGGGCTGGCTTGATCATAACCATATCCGCACCTTCGGCCTCATCAAGAGCTAGCTCACGCAGGGCCTCCCGCCGGTTGGCGTAATTCATCTGGTAGGTTTTCTTGTCGCCGCGCTTAGGTGCCGAGTCGAGTGCGTCGCGGAAGGGACCGTAGAAAGCCGAGGCGTACTTGGCCGTGTAGCTCATGATGCTCACGTTGGAAAAGCCGTTGCTGTCGAGAACGTCACGAATCCAGGCTACGCGCCCGTCCATCATATCCGAAGGCCCAATGATGTCGGCCCCCGCGCGAGCTTGTGCCAATGCCATCTGACCCAGCACTTCCAAAGAAGCATCATTAAGAATCTCGCCCGACTCAGCGTCTACAATTCCGTCGTGCCCGTCGGAGGAGTAAGGGTCCATGGCCACGTCAGTCATGAGCACCACGTCGGGAAACTGGCGCTTGATTTCGGCTACCGTCTTGAGGTAGAGGCCCTCCGGGTTGGCCGACTCCTTGGCTAAGCGGTCCTTCAGCGCATCATTGATGGCTGGAAATGGCGCGAAGCTGTTGATGCCCAACTCCACGCAACGCCCAATTTCATCAATAATTCGGTCGGGAGTGAAACGGTGAATACCCGGCATCGAGTGAATTTCCAGTTGCTGGTTCTGGCCTTCGATGAGAAAAATAGGGTAAATGAAATCGTGCGTGGTAATGCGCGTTTCCTGCACCATGTCGCGGATAACCTGAGACTTGCGGTTGCGGCGCGGGCGGTGCGTAGGGACAGTAGGCATAAGCTGCTTTCGATTGGTAAGACGGGGTAGAACAACCAAGGCAAAGGTAAGGTTGCGGAAATTGCTATTGAGTACGCCCCGTAATCGTAGCCAAGCAATTGGCAGTTAGCAAGCACTGCAAACACGTACGCCGGATTGCCCCGTGTAAGAGGAGCAACCCGGCGTACGGCGGTGTGTGAAAATCCGGAGCGAGGTAAAAACTAAACGGCCTTCTGTATGTAGGGGAGTGGCTTGCTATTGGTGGTAGCTGAAGCTGGCTGCTTCGGCTGTACTCATCACTACCCGGGTACCCTGGGGCCCCTGCGAATCGTGCATCAGTACCACAGTCGTAGCGCTGGTGTCGTGGCTGCCCATAGACAGTACCGACTGAAACGGCCGCGGAGCCAATACCGAGCGGGTGGTCTGGCAGCTAGCCAGCATCGATACTACACCGCAAAACAGAAGCAGACGACGAGCACGCATAACGATTGGGATTGAGGTAGAGGTGATGATACAAAAGTATAGTCCCTCAGTACCCGCCGCTGCCTAACTCGGTCAACCCAGCAGCCCGCGCTGTCAGTCGAGCTGTTTCGTCGGTTAGCGGCTCCAAAACCTAAGCAGATGCGCACCCTACTGCCTCTGAAGGGCCGTGTTTACATGTTGAAGAACTCCTGGAATACCTCAAGCCACGCGTGCTTGCCACCGATGCCAACCCCCAGGAAGTAGTACCCAAAGAGCACAACCAGGGCTCCTACGCCAAAGCCCAACCAACCGCCCAGCACCACGCCCGCCGTGATGCCCGCCACCACTAGCAGCGCCCCTAGCACAAAGGCACCTTCGTTTTCCAGCAGCGCCTTCCGCGGGCGGCTAAACTGCCGAGGTGGAGGCGTAACTACCGTAGGACGAACGCTCCGATGAGCCGCCGTGGTGTTATGCTTTCTTGGATGAAATGCCGCTAGGTGCCGGGCCGCCGGGCGCGCCCCCGCACGTGCACTACTTGCCACCGGGCTGGTAGCGGGAGCTTCTTCTACCTGGAGTGGTTTTACTGGACTAGTGACTGGTGTGGGTTCGGTAACTGTAGTAGCGGCCGTAGCAGTGCGAGGTTGGCTAAACTGGAAGGCTACTCGCTCACTCCGACAACTGGCCAGGGCTACAACGCAGAGGGCTAGGTAGTACTTCCGAAACATCATCGTCATGGGTAAAAAATGAGCGGGCTGCCCAAGGTAGGGAAGTCCGCTCGTTTGGTAAGTAAAAGCACTGTTTCAGTGCCTAAAAGGCCATAATTACTTCCTCAATCACGTCGCACACCTCATGCAACTGCTCTTCGGTGATGACCAGCGGCGGCGCAAAGCGAATGATGTCGCCGTGAGTTGGCTTGGCTAGCACGCCACGCTCCATCAAGCTCACGCACACGTCCCAGGCGGTGCGGCCATCAACGTGGGGATTAATTACAACGGCATTGAGTAAGCCCTTGCCCCGCACCTCTTCTACTACCTCTGGGCGCTTGGCCTGCACGCGGCGCATCCGCTCCCGGAATACCTCGCCTAAAACCCGAGCGTTGGCCGTCAGCTTCTCATCTAGCAACACGTCTAGGGCGGCGCGCAGTACTACGCTGGCCAGCGGGTTGCCGCCGAAGGTAGACCCATGCTGGCCCGGCTGAATAGTCAGCATGATTTCGTTGCGGGCTAGCACGGCCGATACGGGCAGTACTCCCCCGCTTAAGGCTTTGCCCAGGATAAGAATGTCGGCGTGCACCCCTTCGTAGCACACCGCCAGCAGTTCGCCGGTGCGGCCCAGCCCGGTTTGAATCTCATCGGCTATAAAGAGCACTTTGTGGTCTTTGCACAAGGCGGCGGCCTTGGCTAAGTAGCCATCGGCGGGCACCATCACGCCGGCTTCCCCCTGAATGGGCTCTACTAGGAAGCCGCATACATGCGGGTCTTTCAAGGCTTCTTCCAGCGCCTCCAGGTCGTTGTAGGGTACTACCTGGTAGCCAGGGTTATACGGGCCGAATCCACCGGTAGAGTCGGGGTCGGTGGAGAAGGAGATGATGCCCGTGGTGCGGCCGTGAAAATTGTGCTCGGCCACGAGGATCAGCGCCTGGTTTGGGGCAATGCCTTTCTCTTGATAGCCCCACTTGCGCGCCAGCTTCAGCGCTGTCTCTACGGCCTCGGCCCCGGAGTTCATTAGCAGCGCCTTATCGTAGTTAAACAACTCACACAATTGCTTTTCTGCTGCTCCCAGTTGGTCGTTGAAAAAGGCACGACTGGTGAGCGTGAGTTTCTGGGCTTGCTCGGTAAGGGCCCCAATGATACGGGGGTGGCAGTGGCCCTGGTTTACAGCCGAGTAAGCCGAAAGAAAATCGTAGTAATGCTTGCCATCCACGTCCCAAAGATGCACACCTTCGCCGCGGCTCAGCACCACGGGCAGGGGGTGGTAGTTATGAGCGCCATACTGGTCTTCTAAAGCCATTAGCTCCTGGCTGCGGCTGTGCTGAGCGGTAGGGGAAGTGGGCTGCATGATACAGGGAAGGAAAAGGTGGAATACTGGGTGGAGTTCAAAACTACGCAAAAACGCTAGGGTAGGGTAAGCCACCACGAATTGCTAACTCGACAATAACAAGGGGAAGGGTATAGCTCGTACGTGTTTATAAATTATTGTGAAACAATGTGTTGTAGTGTCGAGCTTCCTGCCTCGCGCTAGTGCTCAGCTTCCTCCTACGTGTTTATGGCTTCTCAATCTTTTTACGGCCGGCATCCGGTCGTAACCTTCCTCTTGCTAGCCTTGGCCCTGCTACTCGCAGGAGCTGCCTTCCTGTACTTCAGAACCGACAAAGGCAAAGAGCTGCTGCCAACTCTAGAAAACGCCTCACTCAACGTCAACAACATCACATCTAGCACCTTAAAGGCCCAGATGAAGGTAGACTTGCGCAACCAGATGCCCGTTACCCTTCGCATTGATAGTCTGAGCTACGTAACCCGAGTTGATGGCGAGTTGCTAACCAAGGGAGCCAAAGACCGCCCAACCGTCTTGCAAGGCGACTCCGTATCGCACCTGACCCTACCCGTTTCGGTGCAGCTAGACAACCTGAAGCGTAAGGTGCGCACAAGCCAACAGGATTGCGTGGATGTAGAAATGGTGATGAACCTCTATACCCGTTTGCCGGTGGCCGGGCCACAGAAAATTCCGGTGCGCGTTACCAAGCGCGTCTACATCCCGAAACTACCCAAGATTGAAGTAGCCGACGTAGATGTGAAGGACCTAGGTCTGAAAAATGGGGAAGCCATTGTGAGCCTGCGGGTAATCAACTACAACCCCTTTCCGGTTACGGTACGGCGAGTTTCCTACACCTTCCGCGTCAGTGATGATATGGAAGTGAAAGGCGTGGAAACCAAGGATGTGACTTTCCGCAAACGAGGAGCTGAACTGATGCCTATTCACGTGCACTTCGAGCCGAAAGCCATGCCCAAAGTGGCCTTTAAGGGGTTATTTAAAGCAGCCAAGACGCCTTACACTCTTACTGGCTCAGCTACTATTGCCGCCGGTGAGCACAATCCTAAGGATATGACTATGAACTTCAACAGCTCTGGCTCGCTTAAAGACTTGAAAGAGGTAGTGAAGAAGGAAAAGAATAAGGAGTAATTGCCAGAAGCTAGGGCAGGGCCTAGTCTTCTAGGGAAGCCAAACGGTCTTCTAACTCCAGAAACTTGCCAAGGTAATTACCCTCCTCCGCGCCATCGGGGCGGAGCACCAGCCAGTCTAGCACAGCAGGCTCATCGAAATCTACGGGGTCGGTAGCGGTGGTGGCCCGGCCATCGGCAGTGGTGCGCACAATTCGGCCGCTGATATGGTTGCCCTGCCACGTATCCACTGCCACCAGCACTGGTTCGGGGGCTGCTACTTCGTTAAGCACGCGGGCCGTGAGGTAAAGGTTGGTGCCGGCGGGTAGCCCCCGCTGGTAGCGCTGCCGAGCTTGGCTGAGGGTACGGCGGGCCTCTTTCACGGGTAGATCAGGCAGCGCCTTCCGCGGTTGGGCTAGTTGTAATACCAAGGCCGACAGCGCCGCTGAGGATTGCGACTGTGGGGCCAGGGCCGCGCCCGATAGCGTGGCAGCCAATAAAAGGGGTAGGGAGTAGCGCATAGCAGTAAGCAAAATGGCTGGCGCCTGCAAATAGTCGCCCTTCCAGGAAGATACAATGGAATGCCCAAACAAGTTTTCAACTGGTCCGGGCGGCACCTCCTTCGTACCTTGCTGCTTCATTTGTCTTGCCTACCGTGCCGCGCCCCACCCCGCAACCCCTCCAACCCGGTGACTACTACTTCACTCCCGAAGGGTTCATGGTATTTACGGAACAGTATCATCTGCGGCGAGGCTCTTGCTGCGGTAGTGGCTGTCGGCACTGCCCCTGGCGCAGTGGTCAACATAAAAAGAAGTTGCCTGACGAGCCGGAACAGGGCTAACCCGCTATTTTTCAGCCGTTCGGTTTGCTTCTATCGAAATACTTCGGATATTTGCGTCCCTTTTTCCAGCATTGAAACCTTAAGCTCCTGATACCATGGCCCGAGTTTGTGATCTGACCGGCAAGCGTACCCGCGTAGGCAACAACGTGTCGCACGCCAATAACAAGACCAAGCGCAAGTTCTACCCGAACCTGCAGAAGAAGCGTTTCTACATCCCCGAAGAGGATGCTTGGGTTACGCTGAAAGTTGCTGCCAGCACTATCCGCACCATCAACAAGAACGGCATCATGTCGGTCCTGAAGAAGGCTAAGGAGCAGGGCTTCATCGTTTACTAGCTTTTAGACAAGCTGTAAAAATGTAGCGCGAAGCTTCCGCTTAGCGCATCAAGCAGGTTTTCTACTCGGAAAACTTGGGCGATGTGCAGAGCGGAAGCTTCGCGCTACGTGCGTTTACCAGTCCTGGTACGCGGGTACTGGCGTTGTACTCTGTGGTTGATAAGTGACTACTGGCGCAACGCTGCCGGTTGCGCGCGGTCTTTGTCCTGTTATGCTTCAACTGCTTCCAACTCTTGCCTGCCGGCAACTCCTGCCCGCCCTGCTATTCACTAGTTTGCTGGGGACAGGGATGTCCGCTTCAGCGCAAGCCCCGCGCGCCGCTGGCCCCGACCGCCCCGCTGATTTCTTGGCCCCAGCCTTTCATAAGCAGCGTCGTGAGCTGGTGCGCCAAGCTCTGTCCCCTGGTTCCGTGGCCGTGCTATTCGCCGCCCCCGTCCGCAACCGGGCCAACGATGTAGACTTCACTTACCACCAGCACCCCGACTTTTACTATCTGACGGGGTATGAAGAGCCGGGGGCCGTGCTAGTGCTGTTCAAGGAGCCCCAGTCCATCAATGGGCAGGCGGGTGTAACGGAAGCCCTGTTTGTGCAGCCACGTGACCCCAAAGCCGAGCAGTGGATGGGGCGTCGGTTGGGCAAAGAAGGTGTGCAACAGCAATTGCAGCTCCAGTACGTGGCCGATAACAAGAATTTCCTGAAGTCGGGTATCAAATGGGCAGGCTTTAGCCAGGTTCACTTCCTGCCCCTACCAACCGACGTTCGCAACGACGCCCAAGACCCCGCTGATCTCTACGATTTAGTAGCCGCGTTCCGGGAGCAGGCTGCTATTCCGTCGAACTTCGATCCAAGCCTTGCCCAAGCCTACAAGCTTATTCAGCAGTACGGCCTTGCGGGGGCAGATCGGCTGCAAGCTTACCTTACGGGTATGGGTAGTGCCGTCGTACAAGACCCGTACGTGCAGGCTTACCTTGCTGCCAAAACGGAAGCCCAGCGGAAAAAGGCTATTGCCGACAAGCCCAGCAGCCGATTTGATACGGCGCTTTTGGATGAAACGCTGGACCGATTGCGCGAGGTGAAAACTACGGAAGAGCTTGCCCTACTACGGCGGGCCGTTCGCATCAGTGCCGTGGGGCAGCAGGAAGTGATGAAACACCTGCGGCCCGACATGGGAGAGATGGAAGTGCAGGGCTTGCACGAGTACATATACAAGAAGTACGGCGCCGAATTTGAAGGCTACCCCAGCATTGTGGGCGCTGGCAACAATGGCTGTATTCTGCACTACACGCAAAACGACAAGCCCCAGGTAAAAAATGACTTGCTGCTCATGGATTGCGGGGCCGAATACCACGGCTACACTGCCGATGTCACCCGCACCATACCGCCCTCCGGCAAGTTTAGCCCCGCTCAACGCCAGATTTACGAGCTGGTGTTAGCCGCCCAAGAGGCCGGTTTTGCGGCCTGCAAACCCGGCGCCGAGTTTCAGGCACCTAACGCCGCTGCGCAGCAGGTAGTGGCCCAAGGCCTTATCAAGCTCGGCATCATCACGAAGAGTGATGAAGCCCGCCGCTATTTTCCCCACGGTACCAGCCACTACCTGGGCCTCGACGTGCACGACCGGGGTAGCAATGGTGCGCTCACGGCTGGCAACGTTATTACGGTGGAGCCTGGCATCTACATTCCGGAGGGCAGCCCCTGCGACAAGAAGTGGTGGAATATTGGCGTACGTATTGAGGATGATATACTAATAACTACAAACGGCTATGAGAATCTGTCGCGCGAGGCGCCGCGTACGGTGGCAGAGGTAGAAGCTATGATGGCTAAAACCAGTGTCTTAGACAACTTTAAGCTGCCCGATTTGCGTTAAATACACCACCCACAAATTTTTATTTGAGCCGTTACGCAGAGTGCATAGTAGCTTGTAGGGTCGTCAAAAGAACTTTTGCTGGGTATTAGATTAGGGGAATACTAAATAACAGTCCATTAACTGTTTGACAATTCCCAAAAGCATTGTACCTTTGCAGTCCTTAATCCCAAACCCCCGTCGAGATGGCTAAAAAAGGCAACCGGGTGCAGGTAATCCTTGAATGCACTGAGCATAAGAACTCGGGGCAGCCGGGCACCTCGCGCTACATCACCACCAAGAACCGTAAGAACACTCCTGAGCGCATCGAGCTGAAGAAGTTCAACCCCGTGCTCAAGAAGATGACCGTTCACAAGGAAATCAAGTAATCTGAGCAATGGCTAAGAAAGTAGTAGCAACCCTGAAAACCGCTACCGGCAAGGACTGGGCGAAAGTCATCCGTGCCGTGAAATCGGAGAAAACTGGCGCTTACACCTTCAAGGAAGAGATGGTGCCCGTTGATAAAGTGCAGGAGTACATCGCCACTGGCGTTAAGTAATCTCTGGCCTTTGTGGCAACCGAATTGAAGTGAAGAAGTCCCGCCAGCGTGGGACTTTTTTGCGTTGTATCTAGCACGACATACCTGGTGCGTGCCCCGGTGAACGGCTAGCGCTCCAGCGCTCAGCCACAAGCCGTTCAACCTCAGCATTGACGCGCTAGGCTGGAGCTGCGCGCAACATCCTCACCGCATGGGACTTTTCGATTTTTTCAAGAAGGACAAGGAAAGCAAGGAGCAACAGCAGGCCCTTGATGAAGGCCTGCAGAAAACCAAAACCAGCTTCTTTGATCAGCTCAGCAAGGCCGTAGTAGGCAAAAGCACGGTAGACGAAGCCGTGCTTGATGACTTAGAAACCTTGCTAGTGCACGCCGATGTGGGCATTGATACCACGGTGAAGGTTATTGACCGCATTGAGAAGCGGGTAGCTCGCGACAAGTACGTGAGCACCTCGGAACTGGACCGCATCTTGCGCGAAGAAATAGCCGACCTGCTAGACCGTAACAGCGGTGCCACTGGCTCCCGCGCCATCCTCGACCGAGCGGATAACACCGGTCAGCCCTTTGTGATAATGGTGGTGGGGGTAAACGGCGTGGGCAAAACCACAACCATTGGTAAGCTAGCCCACCGTTTCCATTCGGCGGGCAAGAAAGTAGTGCTGGGGGCCGCCGATACATTCCGTGCTGCTGCAGTTGACCAGCTGATCATTTGGGGCCAGCGGGTAGGCGTACCAGTCATTTCGCACGGGATGAACACTGACCCCGCCTCCGTGGCTTACGATGCCGTGCGGAAGGGAGTGGAGATGCAAGCCGATGTAGTAATTATTGACACGGCCGGCCGTTTGCACAACAAAGTGAACCTAATGAATGAGTTGAGCAAGATCAAGCGGGTGATGCAGAAGGTGATTCCCGATGCGCCCCACGAGGTGTTGCTGGTGCTCGACGGTAGTACTGGTCAGAATGCTTTCCTACAGGCCAAGGAGTTTACCAAAGCCACCGAAGTATCGGCGCTGGCCATTACCAAGCTCGACGGCACGGCCAAGGGTGGGGTGGTTATCGGCATCTCAGACCAGCTTCAGGTACCGGTGCGCTACATCGGGGTAGGGGAGAAAATGACCGATTTACAGCTATTTGATCGGCACACGTTCGTAAACTCCCTGTTCAAGAAGTAAGCTGTAACGTATACAGAACAATAAATGCCCTGCTGGATTACTCCGGCGGGGCATTTGTGTATGAGCCGCCTAGTAATAGATGGTGATGAGGAAGCTAGCTGCTCTTGTTGCTAATGGGGCACGTGGCAGGGGGCTTAGTGGTAAAAGGAACATTCACCCTAGGAAAAGGTGTTGCCGGATTCGTACCTTTGCGGTCCGATTTTCGTCGCAGGCCGTAGCGGGCAAGTTTCTCACTTCTAAGAAATTGCCCGGCCGCCTGCCTACCCAATCCAGCATGAAAGTAAGAAGCCAACAGGCTAATAAAGTCAACGTCATCACCCTGGGCTGTTCCAAAAACATCGTCGATTCGGAGGTGTTGATGGGGCAGCTCCGCGCCAACCAGTTTCAGGTGACGCACGAAGCCGAGCAAAGCGACGCCAACATCGTCATTATCAACACGTGCGGCTTCATTGATAACGCCAAGCAGGAAAGCATTGATACCATCCTGCGCTACGCCGATGAAAAAGAGGCGGGCCGCTTGGAGAAATTGTACGTGACGGGCTGCCTTTCCCAGCGCTACAAGGACGACCTGGAGCAGGAGATTCCGCAGGTCGATGCTTACTTCGGCACCCTGGAGCTGCCTCAGTTAATGAAGAAGCTGGAGGCCGACTATAAGCACGAACTGGTGGGGGAGCGTTTGCTAACGACACCTTCGCACTATGCTTACTTTAAGATTGCGGAAGGGTGCAACCGCCCTTGCTCCTTCTGCGCTATTCCGCTCATGCGTGGCAAGCACGTCGACCGGCCTATCGAAGACTTAGTAAGGGAGGCGAAACGTCTGGCCTCCATGGGTACGAAGGAGCTGATTCTCATTGCTCAGGACCTGACGTACTACGGCTTGCAACACTATGGCGAGCGGAAGCTGGCCGACCTGATGCGTTACTTGTCCGACGTGCCCGGCATCGACTGGATTCGGTTGCAGTACGCGTATCCTTCGCAGTTTCCCATGGATGCGCTGGATGTGATGAACGAGCGCGCCAATATCTGCAAGTACTTGGATATGCCGTTGCAGCATATTTCAGATAACATGCTGAAAACTATGCGTCGCGGTATTTCCAAGCGCCGCACCATTGAGCTGGTAGATACTATCCGCCAGCGGGTACCCGATATTGCTTTGCGCACCACGCTGATTGCTGGCCATCCTGGCGAGACTCAGCAAGATTTTGAGGAACTCTACCGGTTCGTGGAGGACACCCGCTTCGACCGTTTGGGCATCTTCAATTACTCGCACGAAGACAACACGCATTCCTTCACACTGGAAGACAATGTGCCCGCCGATGTAAAGCAGGACCGCGCCGACCAGATTATGGAGTTGCAACAGGGTATTTCGATGGAGTTGAACGAGGAGCGAGTAGGCCAGATTCACAAGGTGCTCTTTGATCGGAAGGAAAGCGGCTACTTTGTGGGCCGTACTCAGTTTGACTCGCCGGAAGTAGACAACGAAGTGCTGGTGCCAGCCACTAAAGACACGTTTGTGCGCCTCGGTGACTTCGCGCAGGTGCAGATTACGGAAGCTTCCGATTTCGACCTGTACGGCAAACTAGTGTAGGACCGACCAACCACGTATTTATCTAGCTCAAATGCCCACGTTCCGTACTCAGGAGCGTGGGCATTTGAAGTTTATAGCAAGTACGCTGCCTTGAGCAGCTTCAACTCATGCTCAGCCCATCCCGGCCGCTCCCACCGCGGCATATAGCTAGTCCGCTGTTGCAGCAGTATTCTCATCTATGTCCCGGTGGTGGGGAGGGAGCCGTGTAGATTCGTTTTTGACATCGGTGTCAGGTAAGAGAGTACACTTTCGGGCAGTGCTATAATGGCTTGGCAAGCAACTCGAAAGGTATATTTGGGTACAAGCGGCAGTAACAAGCCGCCGGCCAGCAGCCCCAAAGGCAGCAGTCGGGATAAGAAAAGCACGAGTAGGAAGCCCCCAGATGTGAAAGAAATAGCCCAGAGAATTGGGCGCGAAATAGAGAGCTAACGCCAACGGAAAAAGCAGTAATTTTCCAATACCGCCAAACGAAGGAAGTAGGTTTCGGTGCGGACGAGTGCCCTAAAACTAGCCGGCCAGTAGGGGCGCCTTAGAAGATAGAATAACGAATGTAGCTAACACCAGCAGCGCGTTTGGTGCTGTTTTATACTGTAGGGCCGCAGAAGTAACTCGGTAAAGTCAATATTTTTTGTTATGATAATTATGTGGGTGGAATTGATGTTTTTTGAGAATCACTTATAATAAAGCTCGTTGCATAGATAGGGATAACGAGTATGAGGAGATGGTAGGAACACAGGCTTTGGCACGGTTTTTTTATCGTGAGGGTCAGAGGCCAGCTGATTCGCCGGTGCGCAACGCGGCGGCTGGTTTTGCTCTTTTTCTCTCTGCCTTTTCGCCTTTCCAATATGAAATTCTTTCGCATAGCTGGCCTTCTGGCCGCTGCTGCTCTCGTTGTTTCCAGCTTTTCTGCCCAAGCTCAAATTCAGCCCCACCGTGTACCTGCCTACACGGGCAAAGCGCAGGCTCGCCCTGTTCGTTCATCTACTTCCTACTCCTCATCCTCGGCTGCTGGCGGGGCGAAAATTGGAGTTCGGGCAGGTCTTAACGTTTCTGACTGGTCGGGTGACGCCGTGAACAGCGTAATGGACCTGGCCGGATATACCAATGGTGCCGTAACCAAGGAAATGAAGCCCGGTTTCCATGCTGGTCTGTACGCTACTTTGCCGCTGGGGCCTCGCTTTGCCATTGAACCCGGCGTGTTCTACTCCGAGAAGGGTACCGTGCTCACGGGCCGTATTCCGCTAGAGCAGTTCGACTTCTTAAACGCCAGAGTGAAGGCCACGGCACGCATGGCTTACCTCGACATTCCGCTTGTAGCAAAGGCCTACCTTACGGATGGGTTCTACCTCTACGCCGGGCCCCAGGCCTCCGTGCTGCTAGCTGGTAAGGCCCGCGTGAATGCTAGTGCCCTTGGCTTCTCCGCTTTCAACCAAGACTTCGACATCAAAGAGCAATTCCGCCCAGTAGACTTTTCCGTAACGGGCGGTTTGGGTTACCAGTCTCAGTCGGGCCTAGGTGTTAGTGCTGGCTACGACTACGGATTGTCTTCCTTAGACAAGAACAACAATTTCGATGCGCAGAACCGCGTCATCAAGGCTTCTATCAACTACTCGTTCTAATCACTCTCTCCTGCTCCCCTATTCCCTGCACAAAGGCCCCACCGACTTTCGGTGGGGCTTTTGTTTTGCGTCAAACACTACGGAATAAGCACACGAGATAGTACACGCCAACTTGTGATAACGCCAGAGCAACCGGGTGAGCCACGGGCTTAGTAGTAGCTGCAACTACCGCTTGCCTGCGCCGCAGCCTGAGAAGATGCCTTACAGGCCGAATCCGGCTACCTTGGTAATTGGTCAGATGCTGAGCTAAGCTGAATTCCACACCGACTGAAAAAATATTTTACAAGGATACCACTGCGGCCGACGCACTGGTTTGAGCGTGTTGAAGCACGTGCTTTTCCGCCGTTGAAGCCGTAGCTTGCACAGGTTCCCGCGCTGCATTCCGTCATGTTTTTTCGTCGTTCCCGTCCTGCGCCTGCTGCTGAGCTATCCGATGCGGAGCTGCTGCGGCGCTACCACGCCCAAGGCGATGTGCACGACCTAGGCGCGCTTTATGAGCGCCACATGACGGAAGTACTGGCCATCACAAGGCGCTACCTGCGCGACGAGGACGATGCCAAGGATGCTGTCATGCAACTGTTTGAGCAGTTGGTGAGTAAGTTGCGTCAGCACGAGGTAGAAAACTTTGCTCCGTGGCTACACGCTACTGCCCGCAACCACTGCCTAATGGCGTTGCGGGCCCGGCAGCGGGCTGGCCCCGCGGCCGGAGGGGCGCTGGTGGTTCACTTTCCGGATGCCGCCGGTATGGAATCGGTGGTGGCTCGGCATCTGGAAACAGACGACCCCGCCGAGGCCGACCTCCACGAACAGCAGCTTCAGCAGCTAGAACATGCCTTAGCTGAACTGCCACCCGGCCAGCGACAATGCCTGGAGCTGTTCTACCTCGAAAAGAAAAGCTACCGCGACATAGCCGACCTCACGGGCTTCGACCTGAACGCGGTAAAAAGCTACATCCAAAACGGCAAGCGCAACCTGCGCCGCCACCTTCAATCAACTGCTGCCTCCAATGCGTCCCCATAACCCCACTTCTGAGCTTATGCCTTCTGCCAGCCGGCACCTGCCGGTGGAAGTGCTGCGCCGTTACGTGGCCGGGACGCTCCCACCCGCTGAGCAGCACCATGTGGAGGCCCATGCCCTAGACTGCGCCCGGTGCGCCGATATTCTGGAAGGGTTGGAGCTGCAGCCCGCTGCCGTTACTGAGGCTAGTATGGGCGACCTGCGTAGGCGTCTCGGGGCCCGTGTGGAGGAACTGGCTACTGAGTCGAAGCCTAAGCCAGCCCTGGGGCTGGCCTGGCAGCAGCTAGCGGCCGCCGCCGTTCTTTTACTTACCCTCGGGGCGGCCGTGGTGTGGTTTGCCCTGCTGCGCTTGGTTCCACTAAATACGGCCTCGCAGCCGGTAGCTGAGCAGCGGGAAGCAATTGCAACGGCTCCTATTCCATCGTCTGCTCCCGCACTGGTATTGCCAGAATCAGCGGCCAGTATTCCGGCAGTTGTGGCTGTTACGCCGGGCCCTGCTTCTGCTCCCCACGCTTTCGTGCTCCCGCGGCGCTCCGCCGGGCGCCTGAGCCGGACTCGCAAGCAGATGTCCGTGCAAGATGCTTCTGATCCTCAACCTGAATATATCGATACAGAAGAACTACGTAATTGTAGTGAGATAATGAGGATGAGCGCGCTGATGGACTCTGCCAATCCTACCTCGCCTGCTGAAGCCAAAGAGTATACCGTCGTCATCCCACCCGCCGCCATGCCCATAGCTGCTACCCCAGCAGCGGGGAAGCAAAAAATGGCGGCCGTAGCTTCGGCTGCGGCCCCAATGGTAGCGGGCACCAAGCTGGTGCAAGGGCGTATTACTGATAAAAGATCGGGAGAAGGAATGGCTGGGGCTACCATCCTAGTTGAGGGCGCTACTACGGGCACCGTAACGGCGGCCGATGGGTCGTTTAGTCTAGTTGTGCCAGCTATGGCGAAACATCTAGTCGTTAGCTCCGTGGGGTATGCTACGCAGGCAGTGCCCGTTCCGGCAGAGCCTACTAGCCTCGCACTGGCATTAGCCCCCGACTCCCGGCAACTCAGTGAGGTAGTGGTAGTGCGCCGCGATGCACCGCCTGCCCCTATGGCGGTAGGAGCCATGCCGGCCGGTGGGTATGCCAGCCTCAAGAAGTACCTGCGCGACAGCCTCGACTACCCTGAGAAAGCCCTTGAAGACCGGCAGGAAGGCAACGTAAAGCTGCGCTTCGTGGTGGGCACCGATGGCAAAGTATCGGATATCAAAGTAGTGAAGAAGCTCTCGGAGGAGTGCGACGCTGAAGCCATCCGGCTGCTGCAGGAAGGCCCCGCATGGTTTCCGGCTATTCAAAACGGCCGCCGCACCAGCCGTACCGTTGAAATCAGTGTCCCCTTTAAGATAGAGGAGCGGTAGCCAGAACGCTTTCAGTCCTCTTTCTGACGATAAAGGAAACACGAAGCCCGGGTTCTTGCTACAAGAGCCCGGGCTTCGTGTTGTAGGACCTGTCTTGGCAAGAAGCAGACACCTCACGCCTTGCAGGGTAGTATATTGCTAGCCGCTGTAGCCGCCACCGCTTTCAGGTTCGGTGGCGCTGCCGCCAGGCTCTACCTCGCGGGGGAGCTCTGGTTCGGTTTTCACTTCTACGTGGCTATAGTCGGGGGCGCCGTTGCCAGCCACGGGTACGGGTGTTTCCTCGGTGGAGGAGGGAGTAGTGGTAGCGGCAGGCTGCGCGGTGGTTGGCTTTTCGGGTTGTACAGACAGGGCGTCCGATTCGGCGTCGAAAGAGTTCGTGGGGCTCATATCACGTGGGATTACAGGTTGAGCCTGGGTATACGGGGCCGAGCCGCCTGGGGCTGGGCCAAACTCGGGCAGAATTTTGGGGTAGCGGTGCGGGGCCGTACGGCGTTGTGTACTTTTGCCCCACCTCAGGCCCGTGACTACCTCACTGGGTACTGCCGTATCTGTCACCTCATCACCTTCTCACCCTCAAGGATCATGACCCAGTTCCGTCAGGAGAAAGACACCATGGGCACCGTGCAGGTGCCGGCCGACGCCTACTACGGCGCCCAGACCCAGCGCTCCATCGACAACTTCCAGATTGCCCAGGACATCAATAAGATGCCCAAGGAAATTATCCGCGCCTTCGCCTACCTGAAGAAAGCCGCTGCCCTCACCAACCGCGACGCCGGTGTGCTCGACGCTGAAAAGGCTGAACTGATTGGCCGTGTGTGCGACGAAATCCTGGAAGGCAAGCTCGATAAGGAGTTTCCGCTGGTGGTATGGCAAACCGGCTCGGGTACCCAGAGCAACATGAACGTGAACGAGGTAGTAGCCTACCGCGGCCACGTGCTCAACGGCGGGCAGCTTTCCGACGAGAAGAAGTTCCTGGCTCCCAACGACGACGTAAACAAGTCGCAGAGCTCGAACGACACCTTCCCCACGGCCATGCACATTGCGGCCTACAAGATTCTGGTGGAAAACACCATTCCGGGCATTGAGAAGCTGCGCGACACGCTGAAGGCAAAGTCGGAGCAGTTCATGCACATCGTGAAAATTGGGCGTACCCACCTCATGGATGCTACCCCGCTCACGGTAGGGCAGGAGTTCAGCGGCTACGTTTCTCAGCTCGACCACGGCCTGCGCGCCATCAAGAACACCCTGGCTCACCTCTCTGAGCTAGCCCTGGGTGGCACGGCCGTTGGCACGGGCATCAATACGCCTCCCGGCTACTCCGAGAATGTAGCTAAGCACATTGCCGACCTGACCGGCCTGCCCTTCATCACGGCCGAAAACAAGTTTGAAGCCCTGGCTGCTCACGATGCCATTGTGGAAGCCCACGGTGCCCTAAAAACGGTAGCGGCCTCCCTGATGAAGATTGCCAACGACATTCGTCTGCTGGCTTCGGGGCCGCGTGCTGGCATCGGCGAGCTGCACATTCCTGACAATGAGCCCGGCTCCAGCATTATGCCTGGCAAAGTAAACCCCACCCAGTCGGAGGCCATGACCATGGTAGCGGCGCAGGTGATGGGCAACGACGTAGCCATCAACATCGGCGGCATGAACGGCCACTTCGAGCTAAACGTGTTTAAGCCCCTGATGATCTATAACTTCCTGCACTCCGCTCGCCTCATCGGCGACGTGTGCGTGTCGTTCAACGATAAGTGTGCGGCTGGTATCGAGCCTCTGGAAGCCAACATCAAGAAGCACGTAGATTCGTCGTTGATGCTGGTAACGGCCCTCAATCCCCACATCGGGTACTACAAAGCCGCCGAAATTGCCCAAACGGCGCACAAGAATGGCTCTACTCTGAAGGAAACGGCTCTGCAACTGGGCTACCTCACTGAGGAGCAGTTCAACGAGTGGCTCAAGCCCGAAGACATGGTTGGCGAGATTAAGAAGTAACAAGAGTAGTACCTGGCTTTCCTTCTCACCAAGGGAAGAGCGCCTGGATATTGGTACTGGTTATCGTCAACATAACCTCTGTTGCTTAGTTTACGAACAACGGGCAGCCTGCTACCATGCGGGCTGCCCGTTTCATGCCCGCGTATCCGCAATTTGAGGCGCCCTTCCGAGCCTTTTTAAAGCAAGTGCCAGCCGGTGGCCGTATCGTTGTGTTTTGTCATTTCGATGCCGATGGACTAGCGGCGGGCGCCCTCTTTGGACGGGCGCTGAATCGAATTGACCCAAGCTGGGTGGTAGAAGTAGTGCCGTCGGGTAAGGGCGAAAATGCGTTTCTTACGCCGAGTGCGCACGAGCGGCTCCTGACCCTCCAACCAGCCGCCCTTATTGTAACCGACTTGGGCGTGCATGCCCACGGCACGCTGGAGCAGTACGGAGTACCCGTGCTCTACGTCGACCACCACATTCCGGAAGGCAACCCACCAGCCGGCAGCACTGTGCTTACGGGGTACGGGCTGAACCCAGTGCCTTGCTCCGCCTGGCTTGCCTACGAGCTACTGGCCGCCGAAGCCGACGTCACCGATTTACAGTGGGTGGCGGCCATTGGCGTAGTGTCAGACCTGGGCGACCAGGCAGCGTGGGCTCCGCTGGCCGCCGTGAAAAAGCAGCACACCGCCAAGTGGCTGAAGGAAGCGGTAGCCATGTGCAATGCCGCCCGCCGGGCCGGCGAGTTTGATTTGGGGCTACCACTGCGCTACCTTCTCCACGACGATAATCCGCGCGGCTTAGCTCAGGATGAAAAGCTGGCTGGCTACCGCGCCGAGGTAGCGGCTGCCCTTGCCGCCGCCCGCAAGCTACCCCCAAAGTTTCCGCCCCAGGGCCCTGCTGCCGCCCCCGTTGCCATCGTCACCATCAATTCGCCCTGCCAAATTCATCCGCTGATTGCCCAGCAGTGGATTTCGCGCCTCTCCGACCGGGTAGTACTGTGCGCCAACCTGGGCTACCTACCCAATGGAATGGTGGCCATTTCGGGGCGGGCCGCTGGCAGCCTGCACATTCCGGACCTGTTGCGCGCCGCTTTTGCTAGAGTAGGTGCCACGCCGCCCAGCAATTTTGCCCACGGCCACCCGCAGGCCAGCGGTGGGCACCTTTCCGCCACCGAGTACGCCGTGCTGCTCCGAGGGCTGGGGTACGGTGATTAAGTAGCTGTCCGAAACACAACTACCGGTTTTTCGGGCATCTTTACGCGCACTTATGACGGGCTACCAGACTATGAATTTCACTGTCGACATCCAGCTTGAAAACGACCGGGCACTCCTGCGTCCTCTCACTGCCGCCGACGTAGATGAGCTAGAAAACCCAGCCGCCGACCCGGAAATCTGGCGCTACATGCTCAGCCGCGCCGATGACCGCGCGGGGGTAGAGGTATACGTGGCAGAGGCCCTGGCCGCCCGGGAGCAGAAGCGGCGCTACCCATTCGTCATCATTGACAAGCAAACGGGACGCGTGGCTGGCAGTACGAGCTATTACAATGTGGTTGCTGAAGACGGACGCCTGAGTATTGGCTACACCTGGATTGGGCGCGACTTCCAGCGCACGGGCCTCAACCGGGCCGCCAAGCACCTGCTATTGCAGTATGCTTTCGACGAGCTAGGCTGCGAGCGGGTAGAACTGGAAACGGATGCCCGCAACCAGAAGTCGCAGAACGCAATGCGGCAGATGGGCGCCACTGAGGAAGGTACGTTGCGCAGCCACCGGCTCACACAGGGCGGCATCCGGCGCGACACGGTCATTTTTAGCATCATTCGTTCTGAGTGGCCCGCGTTGCGGCAACGGGTATTCGGCGCATTCGACCAGCACGCCCGTGGCTGAACCTACCCCTCCACCACCCCGCCGGTTTCCGGCCCTCATGCGCCAACGGGCGGCCAGCTTTGGCTACGCGTTTCAGGGAGTAGTGGCAGCCTTGCGCACCGAAGTGCACCTCTGGTTTCATGCCGCGGCCACGGTAGTGGTCATTGGGCTGGGCCTGTATTTCGGGCTGGCTCGGTGGGAGTGGGCCGCAGTAGCTTTGGCCGTGGGAGCCGTGTGGTGCGCCGAGCTAGTAAATACCGCCATTGAAGCCGTGGTAAACTTAGTGTCGCCGGAATATCACCCACTGGCAGGGCGAGCCAAGGATGTAGCCGCTGGGGCCGTGCTGATGATGGCCTTGGCTGCATTGGTAGTGGGCCTTCTGATTTTTGGGCCGCGCGTGTGGGCGCTTTTTTAGCTTCTACTGTTGGCTTGCATACCGATGAGCCAACTCCGCTCGGTAGACTGCGTAACCAGGGTTTGTGTGCATATTTGCCGCCCCTATGCCCCCAGGCGACGGGAAACTCTACCCACCTTACCCATGCGTCTGCCTTTACTCCTGGCTGCCCCCGCCGTAGCCCTGCTGCTGCACACCACTGCTTGCCAGCGCAGTGTAGCCGTAACTACGCCCACCGACGCACCCCAAACGGGACTGGCCGGCAGCAGTGTTTCCACTCCTTTTCCTACTAGTACCAACACGGTAGAGCCATCTCCCCAAGCCGCTCCCGCCGACTTCGACGAGAAGAAACGGCCGCAATGGTTGCAGGCACGCATTGAGGAGCATCTCAAGGAGAAAAAGCAAAACCCGCCTATTCAAATCATGAGTTACCAGTACAAAGGCAACACGGTGTACTTTGAATCGGCGCCCTGTTGCGACCAGTTTACAACCCTTTACGATGCCAGCGGCAAGGTGCTCTGCCACCCCGACGGTGGCCTAACTGGCCGCGGCGACGGTAACTGCGCCGACTTTGCTAAAACCCGAACCGAGGAGCGCCTTGTGTGGCAAGACCCCCGCTAACCTGTTTCTTTGACGAGAAGGAAGGGTAGCTCGCCTCGGCAGTTCACCCGGTCCTTCCTCATATTCTTTTTTCCTATGATCAACACCATTGAAAAGTTGGGCGCCTACACCGTGTGGGCCAACGAAACCCTGCTCAACCACCTCGACAGCTTAGTTGCCGGCGGAGCTACCATTCCAAGTAGCGCCCTGCGGCTGTTTAGCCACGTACTCAATGCGCAAGCCATTTGGCTGGGCCGCATGACCAGTACCCCCAGCCCCGTGAAAGTGTGGCAGGAGCATGACCTGGCCACCCTGCACCACTGGCACGAGCAGACCTCGGATCGGTTTCACCAGTATGGTATTGATGCCGACGATGCCGAAATGCTGCGCCTGATTACGTATACCAACTCCATCGGGGAGGGCTACACCAGCCAAGTGTCCGACATTCTGACCCACGTACCCGTGCACGGCAATTACCACCGGGCCCAGGTAGCGCGCGACTTGCGTCTCAACGGCTTGGAGCCTATCAATACCGACTTCATCACCTATTGCCGCGAGCTTTCGGCAAAGGCAGAGGCGGCCGATGTGCCTAGCTTGTAGGCAGGGAGCTGCTAGAAAAATAGAAACCCTTTTCGGTTGAGTCATTGGCCACCGAAAAGGGTTTTTCGTTGTTATACGACTGCTACCTATTTAGCTACCACTCATGCCCAACACTTCTTTACCCCCCGTGCTAACGCCCGAGCACCTTGCTGGTGCTTATTCCTACGCCTCCTACCGCCAGCTGATCGACGAGCTTATGGCCGAAGGTAAGACTACCGGTACTACCCAAACGGAGGCCCTAACGGCGTATGCCCGCCTGAACATCCAGCGCATGGAGCGCCTTGATGCGAAAGCGCAACTACTACCGGAGCTTCAGGACGCACTCGATAAAATCACCCAAACCTACGAGTGGGTAATCCTTACGGAAGGCTGGTGCGGCGATGCTGCGCAGATTGTGCCCGTACTGGAAAAGATAGCCCAAGCCAGCAACGGCCGCATACGCACCTACTACCTCCTGCGCGACGAAAACCTGGACCTGATGGACCGCTACCTGACCAATGGAAGCCGGTCCATTCCCAAATTAGTAGTGCTAAACGCCGACCTACTCACGGAGGTAACTAACTGGGGCCCGCGCCCAGCATTAGCGCAAGATTTGTTTTTGGAGATGAAAGCCGCTGGTGCCACGCACGAGGAGTTTGCCGAGAAGCTCCACGGGTGGTATGCCAAGGACAAAACCGTTGCTACGCAGCATGAACTGCTAACCATTCTGCACGGATTGGCTTAGCCTGCCTGCCTGCGAGGTAGGTCAACCCAGCGCTTAACCTGCAAGACCCAGTTTCAGCCTCCACACAGCTTTAGCTTGTGTGGGGGCTGTGTGTTTATAAGAAAAGATAAAATAAGAATAGTTATACAAATAAAGAAGGCGCACCACCTCTTCTATAGGCGTATTGAGCCCTTTTACGGTACCGCATGTTGCAAACGTATTTCCCATTTTGAAACACAAAAGGGCGTACTTGTATTATTTGCTCTAATAATTAGATGATATGCTAATCAAATCGAGAGTATGGAGAAAGATTAATAATTAAATCATCGGGAGTAAAGTCAGAACAACGAATAATTATACCCGACCCGCTATTTTTGACTCCTATACCTAGATGATAAATCAGTCATCTATGGTCATGACTCTGCTCTTTCACTCTAACCATTTATATGAAAACACTTTTCCGCTCAGGGCTACCTATGCTGTTTTGGCTGGTATTAAGTCCCATTATTCTACTTGCCCAACCGACACTTTCTACAGACGGACGTAGCACAGTTGTGGATAGTAATGCAGGTAGGACTGGAATTACATTACCAGCTATAACTAGCAATAGGAGTCCAAGCTATATCATCACTTCCTATACCCCTAATAACGCAATTGGACAGTTATATTTGAGAGGTAACTCTAATGCACTGGGCACTATTACTAGCAGTTCAAATAGTCCTTATGCTGGCAGTATGATTGTGGCCGCTTCTCCTGCTCCACAACTGGACTTTTCTCCAAATGGCGTAGGTACTGTTATATTTAAAATTAGAGCCAGAGATGTTAATGGTGGTGGGTCTGTTCGATACTCAACTGAAGAAGCGACTTTCGTAATTACGGTAAGCACGCCTCCTACGGCTACCGATATTCAGACGGCTGCCATGCCTAGCAGCGCGGGTTCCACTAGTATCACTGCTTTAACTGCCACGGCAGCTACGGGCAACACAATTACTCAGTACTCGCTGAAAAGCGTGCCTGGTGGCGGTACGCTCTATTTAAATACTACTGCTGTTACGGCGGCGCGTACGTTTACCCCTGAGGAGGCTGGGCAGCTGAAATTTGACCCTTCTGGGACTGCTTCAGGCAACTTCACCTTTACTTACACTGCTACCAACAACGACGGTCTAGAATCAAACACGGCTACGTACACGATTCCGGTGGCAAACGTACCGCCGCAGGTGACCAGTGACGTGGCTACTACTGCGTATAATACCGTTGCCAGCCTGAACGTGTTGAGTAATGATACTGATAGGGATGGTAGCATTAATGCCAGTACGGTAGACCTGAACCCAGACCAGGACGACATCCAAACAGAGCGAGTGGTGGCGGGGCAGGGCACCTTTAGAGTTTCCCCGCAGGGTATCGTGACGTTTACGCCGGCGAATAACTACGTGGGCACCAGCATCATTAACTATACAGTGCGCGACAACCTGGGAGTAACCTCCGACCAAGCCACCATTCGCGTCACGGTAGTAGGCGTCACGGCGGCCTATGATGACAGCAATGAAGTAGAAAAGGGTATTGAGGCGAAGGGTAACGTGATTCTCAACGATGCGGACCCCCGGAACACAGGATTCGATGTAACCCTGGTCACAGATGTTAAGAACGGTAAGCTTACCCTCAATCCTAATGGATCGTACACGTACGTGCCGAATTCTCCCTTCACTGGTACCGACAGCTTTGTGTACCGTGCCTGTGATAAACCTACTACCGGTACTGCCCAGTGTGATGAGGCTACGGTATACCTGAATGTGTATGACCCAGCCGTGCAGTGTATCGCCGCCACTGGTCCCAACCTGCTAGTGAACCCAAGCTTTACTGATGGCAACGTTGGGTTTAATACCAACTACACCTATAAGGCCAACGACCCGAATTCTACAACCGAACTAAACCCGGAAAATACGTATGCCGTGGGAAGTGATGCTAGTCAGTATCACGGCAACTTCCGAGGCAACGGCCTTACTGGAGCTGGCGATAATTTCCTGATGATTAATGCCACCTCGGCCATCCGGACGCTCTACTCCCAAACCTTCCGGGTACAGCCCAACCGCTACTACACGTTCTCGGCTCACTTCAACAACTTAATCCCGACTACTTCCAATATTCCAGATCCAGTAGTAGGCTTCGTGATTAATGGGGCATCTACATCGAGCACGATTTCCGTACCCGAAAACCCCGACAGCTGGGTGAAGTTTACGGACGTGTGGTACTCAGGCGACAACACGACGGCAACGTTTGAAATTCGCAACCTGACGCTGGATGCCAACGGCAACGACGTGGGCATCGACGAGTTGTACTTTGGTACCTGCAACGCTATACCAGTAGCCAACCCCACCGCTACAACGGCTATTGCCAGCAATGCTAGCCGCACGACTATTGCCGCCATGGATGCTGCCGACTCCGACGGCCAGATTGCATCCTTCACCATTGTAACGCTGCCCTCTTCTTCTACCGGTACGCTGTTTGTGAATGGTGCAGCGGCCACAGAAGGACAAAAACTGACTCCCGAGCAAAACGACCAGTTAAGCTTCGCGCCCACTAGCGTTAACGGCAACACAACGTTTACCTTCTACGCCACTGATAATACTGGTTCAGTAAGTAACACGGCTGTTTACACCATCCCAGTTGGCAACACGGCACCGCTGGCCCAAAACATAACCTCTGCTTCCGTATCGAACACGGCTGCTACCACGGCCATCAGCGCCCTGCAGGCTACCGACTCCGATGGTCAGATTACTTCCTACACCATCACATCGGTGCCTAATGCTACGGCTGGTACGCTCTACGTGAACGGTACGGCCTTGACCACTGGTGTGCCTCTAACCATTCCGGCGACTCAAGCCAATACGATTGCGTATGATCCATCGGGCAAGATGGCTGGTAACGTGAACTTCCAGTACTACGCTACTGACAACCAAGGCAACACGTCGAATACGGCAACCTACACGGTGCAGATTGGTAACGAGATGCCCGTAGCGCAAAACCGGACCACTACGCCCATGCGAAATACGGCTGGCGCCACGGCCATCACGCCCCTAGCAGCTACGGATAGCGACGGTACTATTACGTCGTTTACAGTGACGTCCTTACCCGCAAAAGCCGCCGGGGTCCTCCGCCTCAATGGCGTGGATATTACCACTGGTCAAACCCTGCTTCCAGAGCAAGTAAATGAGCTAACCTTCGATCCAGAGCCATCAGCAACGGGCACCCTCACGTTCCGGTACACGGCTACTGATAACCTGGGTGGCGTTTCGGCCCCGGCTACCTACAGCATTCCGTTGGGTGGGCCCTTACCTGTTAATTTGGTTAGCTTCGAGGCCGCGGCAGCAGATGGCAATACGCGCCTGACGTGGCGCACCGCTCAGGAAATTGACCACGACTACTTCGAGGTAGAGAGGAGCTTTACCGGTACTGCGTTTACAAGTGTAGGCAAGGTGCGCAGCCGCCAAGCTTCCACGGCGGGCAGCTCTTACCAGTTTACGGATGCACGCGCTGCCTACCAAGGATATTCGACTGCCTACTACCGCCTCAAGCAAGTAGATACCGACGGTAGCTCCGTGTACAGCCGCGTGCAAACTGTACACTTCAGTGCTATGCAGGAAAACGTTTCCTTCGCCATCGTGCCTAATCCCGCTACCACC
This sequence comes from Hymenobacter mucosus, assembly GCF_900188255.1. Taxonomy (GTDB): domain Bacteria; phylum Bacteroidota; class Bacteroidia; order Cytophagales; family Hymenobacteraceae; genus Hymenobacter; species Hymenobacter mucosus. Next base: position 180,265 of record NZ_FZNS01000003.1, read on the forward strand.
AAAGCGGGCCTGGATTTGCGAGCCCTCCCCGCGGGTACATACCACGTGGTGGTGGTAGATGCTACTGGCCGCACAGTACACAGTGCCTCGTACGCGGCCGGTGAGGTAGAGCCTCTGGCCGTGCACAACTGGCCTGCCGGCATTTACACCGTAGTAGCTCGCCAAGGCAAGCTGAAGTATGTGCAGCGCCTAGTAAAGCACTAAGCTCGCGTTGCGCTACCAAAGAAAAAGCCCTTGCCAATTTTGGCAAGGGCTTTTCCTTTGGTGAAAAGGTACTAAGCGGGCCGCATCCAGGTGAAGCCAGCGTTTTACTGTAGGCGAATAGAACCTAGCTCCGTTACCTTATCATTGGTCACCGTAACGTTGGGCTGTACTACGCTGCGGTAGGCTGCCTGCCCAGTGGGTGCAGTGGTAGTAGGGAACAGCTCTACGCGGTACGTGCCCGAGGGAAGATTACTAAGCTGGAAGCTGCCCGAAGCATCGGCCGCCGTGCTGAAGGTATCAGGAACGGTGATGGATGAGCGGATGGCCAGGACTTGGGGCATGGCCGCAGCAGGAGTAGCCGTGCCCCGCAGACCACCCCGTAAGTCCTGCGCTACTACCCGGATAACCGGCTTGAGTAGGTACCGCTCCTTTTTGTCGTTGCCAGGCTTCCAGTTGCCGCGCTCTACAATGGAACGGGCTACGTCAAAGTCGAGTAGCAGCTGGTACGTCTCGCGCTCCTGCAACGACACGTTGTCTAGCTTGAGCTTCACCCCAGACGACTGACCACTTGGCGTTTTCAGGTCGTAGCGCTGACCATCGCGCCCGATTAGGTAGCTGTCAGGACCCAGTAGCAGGCGAATCTCCCTGATGTCGCCGGGCTCAAAGTCGGTGCTCACCAGCAAGGCCGATTTGCCATTCACGTATTCCAGTACGTTGATGGTTTGGGCTTGGAAGGGGAGCAACTGCCAGCCATCGGGGCTGCTAGCATCTTGCAGGTGCACTTCAATCTGGCGCACATCAAGCACCACGCGACTATAGTCGCCGGGGGCGTCCATGAGGCGTACTTCCAGCTTGCTTTGCTGGTTGGCGTCGTTGTCTTTGCTGCAAGAGGCCGTCATGACGGCTAGGGCAGCTAGGGGGAGGTAGCGTAAAAACTTCATAAAAGGGAGTGAGTGGGAGGGGAATGCAGCGCAATACCTGAAGCGTCAGCATTGGCCATAACGCAATAAGTAGGCCAGTTGCTGAGTTATTTGTATTTGTAAAATGTAATATACTTGATTTTGTTATATACAGTACAACCCAATAAGAGGCCCCTGCTTCCTAGTGAAGCAGGGGCCTCTTATTGGGTTGCAAATCTTGAAGTATGCCTAAGTTAGTTGCCTGCTTTGGTGGTATCTGCTTTGGGGGTTTCGGTGGGCGCTTCTTCTACCTTGGGAGCAGTAACTGCTTTCTTGCGGCCCCCACCCAACAGACTGTTGAGTCCTTGTGCTGCTTTTTCGCGTAGGCGGGCTTCTGCTTCCATGCGCTTTTTCTCCAACTCCTGCTGGGCTTTAGCTTGGAACTCTTGCTGCTTACGCTGCAACTCCCGCTGCACGCTATCCTGCGCTACCTTGGCTTGGGCCTGTAACTTAAGCTTGGCGTCGTCTACTTTGGCCTGTACAATGTTGCTTACTAGATCTTTGGCCTGCGCTTTTACGCTGCCAGTAGTCAGCTTCACTTGCGGGTTAGCTACCGTGCCACCGATGTTCAGCCCCAGCGTTACGCGGTCGGTACCTTGCAGATTGGAAACACCCGTGAGGCGGGTCAACTGGCTGTTAAGCTGGTTGCCAAGCTTGCCAGTGGGCACGTTCAAGGCCGTCACGTACTCCAGGTTGCCGGTGCTCACGTTATTAGAGCCACCCACCGTCATTTTAATCTGGCCCACATTCAAATCAAACGGCTTCACAATGAAGTTGCCGTTGATGATTTCGGCGGCTACATCCTTGTTATCTACGGCGAACTTCTTCAGCTCCTGAAACTGCGTGAGCGTGCTAATCTTGGTAAGCACTGCTGAGTTGGCCACAGCCGCCCGCACTACCTCAAACAGGCCCTTGCCAGTGAGGGTGCTGTACTTGGGCATCATATCAGGACCCATTTCTCCGCTCACGTTAAAATTAGTAGAGAAGATACCTTCTAGGCTGCTTGCCAGTGGTACTAGCGTCTTCACGGAGTTAAAGGCCGCAAAGGCGTTCTGGAAGTTGAGGTTCTTGATGTTCAGGCCCAAGTTGAACTTGGGGTGCGCCAAGTCTTTGCTGCTATAGCTGCCAGTAGTAGCAAAGGTGCCGCCCAGGGTGTTGAAGGTGAGGTCGTTTAGCAACGCCGTTTGGTCGCGCACGGTCACGGTGCCCTGCATGTTGTCGAGCTTGAGGTTGTCGTACACTACCTGCTTGACGTGGGTGTTCAGCACCAGGTCGAACTCCTTAGGAATCTGTAGCACTCCGTCGGCCTTGGTAGTGGTGGTGGGCGCCTTGGTAGCCGCTACGGCACCGGCCGTGGGCTTCTGCGACACCTCATCTACCATCCACTCGTTCACATTAAAGCGGTTGCTGTTCACCGTGAGGTTGCCCCGCAAAGGTTGACCCGGCACGAACAGGTAGCCCATGTAGTTGCTGATGGTGCCCGAGGCAGCAATATCGGAGGAGCCCACAAAACCGGCCATGTTCTGCACTACTATCTTATCATTGTTGAAGGTAGCAGTGGCCTGGGCCACCTTCATGCCCTGAGGCAGATCGGGGCTTTTGTAGGTGACATTTTGCGCTTTCACCGTGCCCGAGGCCACCACGGTCTGGTAGCGGCCGGCTTCAATATCGGCCATGTTTCCTTTGGCGGCCACATTACCGCTGAGGCGGCCCGTTACCGTCATACCTTCCAGCGGGAAGATTTTGGTGAGCTTTGTTAAGTCTACCACGCCCTTCACGTCGGTGTCGAAGCGCAGCTTGTCTACGCCTTGGGTAGCCACGCGGCCCTCCAGTGGCTCGCCGTCCAGCAGCATCCGAAACCGGGGGATGTCTACGCGAGTATCATTGAGCTGGCCCGTGGGGTTGGTGACGGTACCATTCAGCGTCAGGTTTTCAATGGGCGCCGGAAACTGCTTCGACTTTACGTAGCCGTTGGTGAGGTTCATTTTGGCTTGCACCACGGGCATCTGCGTGCTAGAGTAGGTGCCCTTAGCGGTGCCGTCCACAAACAGCTTGCCGCGGAGCAATAGGTCTTGCACCGGGTACACTTTCATCATTTCGGCCAAGTCCACGTTGGCTTTCACGCGGCCATCTACTTTCATGGGCTCCAGGCCATCAATGGCTACGTTGCCATCAATAGGGTTGCTGCCCAGGTCGAGGTGAAATTGCTTCACGTTCACTTTCAAGTTGTTGGTGAAGCCCGAGGGGTTGTCCACGGCCATGTCCACGTTGATGTTGCGGGCCGCCTGTGGTAATTGAGGGTAGTGAAACATGCCATTTTTCACTTGCAAGTTCACGCCGTAGCCGGGCATCTTCACCTCGTTTTGCACGCCTTTGAAGTAGCCGTCAAAGGCTACTTTACCCGTGGCTTCCATGTCCTTGAACTGCTCGGTGTAGGCGCCAGGCACCAAGCTCAGAATGTTCTTGAAATCGGTTTCTAGTGCTTTGAAGGTCAGGTCGTACGTAATGTCGGTAGCGTTGGGCAGACCAATGGTGCCTTGAAAGGTGGCTGGAAAATCGTTCAGCCTCACCTTGTTGTCTTTGAACGTAAACAGCATCTTGCCCAGGTCCATGGCAAGGGTTACGTCGGCGTCCAGCTTCTTCTTTGTGATGTACTCCGTGCCGGCGTACTGCATGGAAAGCTGCTCGGCGGTGGTTTGGCTTACCATGTCAAACACGTTCTGCTCAAAATCGCCGGAGCCCGTGTGGTTCACGCCGCGCATCTGCATGGCAAAGGGAATGGTGAGGTCCTCGTAGCGCAGGCGTCCCTGGTTTATCTGCCAGCCTTTGATAGCCAAGCTCACCGCCGTGGTATCCTGCCCCTGGGCTGCTGCCGCCGAATCAGACACGAACACGTCCCAGTTGGCGCGTCCGCTTTTCAGTACCCGCAGGCTTAAGTCGGGCTGCTCAAGGGTGACGTTCTTAATCTTGATTTGGTCGCCGCTGATTACGCTCATCAAGTCCAGGCCCACATCAAGCCGGGGAAGGTAGGCCAAGGTGTCGCGGGAAAAGGAATCTTGGCCGATGATGCGCAGCTGATCCAGGCGAAGCGACAAGTTAGGGAAGGTGCTAAGCAGTGTCACGTCCACGTTGCCGGGGTCGTACTCCACCTTGGCCCGCACGCGCTGGGCCAGTTGCTTATCAAACTCCTGCCTGATTTTATCCTTAAATAGGAAGGGCGCCGCGGCCAGAGCCACTACCACCACGACCACGAAAATCAGTAGCCCAATGAGAATCTTACGCATAATTGTGAGGAGAAAAGAAAAGGAGCGTGATGAGTCGGCGGCTCGTGCCAGGGTGCTGCCCCGGTGCCGGGCGCAGGTAGCGGCTAGGATACTCGTGTAAAGCAGCTACTTGGCAGGGCAAACACGTTGCCAGGATGCTCGCAAAAGTAGAACGGAAACCTACCTTGCTGGGCAAATACTCCCAACAATGGTAGGAGCGGCGCTTATGGAAAACAAACTGTTCAGATGTAGGAGGAAAAATTTGCTGCTTTTAGTTCCGTCTGCTACTGCCACCTTGCACCAAAGTCCCGGCATTGGGCGTTAAGAAACCTGCTTATGTGCTTACGCCTACCCCACTCATCATTCCGTTTTGCGCGCCCAAGCAGCTGGCTCGCGCTAGGAGCCCTTGCTAGCCTTGGGGTGCATAGTGCTGCCCAGGCACAGGACTTATACTTTGCGCAGCCTTATGCCAACCGGATGTATCAGAATCCGGCCTACGCTGGCCTACTCGACGATTATAGCATCACACTCAGTTACCGCAACCAGTTTCCGACCCTAGCCGGCACGTTTCAGACCAGCCAACTAGCCGCCGACTACCGCCTGCGCGATCCTAGGAGTGCCGTTGGTGTTCTGATAAACTATGACCGCACGGGCGGCATTGGCTATACCCGGTTGCAAGCGGGCGGGGTCTACGCCTACCATGCCCGCCTGACCGAACAGCTAGCCTTGAGCGGCGGTGCATCGGTAAGCTATGGCCTGCAACGCGTGAGCTATGGCAACCTCATCTTCGGCGACCAGCTCACCGACGACGGCGTAGTTGGCTCGCAGAGCCTGGAGGTGCGCGACTATCAACCTGTGCACTACTTTACTGCGGGCGTTGGGGGGGTACTATATGCTGAGCGTTTCTGGCTGGGGGCTTCCGTACACCACATCAACCAGCCCGATCTGGGCTTTATAACCCAGTCCATCTTACCTATGCGTCTGAATTTGCAGGGGGGGTATAAATACTACTTTCTTAAGTCTAGCGTTAAGGGAGAGTCGCGCGAAGTAAGTGTTGCGCCCACGGCTTCCTATACCTACCAAGGAGGGTCGCAGCGGGCGGAGGCTGGGTTGTACTTCACGACGACGCCTATCACAGTGGGAGCAGTGTACCGGGGCATCCCGTTGCCGGGATCTAGCCACCCCCAACAAGTACTTACGGCTATTGCCGGTGTTAGCGTAGGAAGTTTTCGGCTCGGTTATAGCTACGACATGAGTCTCAGCCAGTTTAGCGCCGCTGTAGGAGGGGCGCATGAAATTTCTTTGAGCCTCCGGGAGTTTGATGCACTGGAGGCCGCGTGGCGCCGGTTAAAGCGCCGAAATTACCCGTTGGTTCCTTGCCCCGCCTTTTGAAAATTTGTATTATTGCACCCGACTTGCCTTGTCTAAAACGTTTTCTCACAGGTAGTTTCTACTTCATCATGAATTTTTCCAAGTACCTGCGCTTTGCTGTAGTAGGCGCCTGCGCGCTAGCAGCCTGCAAAGGCGGCCCGCCCACAGCCACGAAACCCGGTAAGTACAGCTCGACGACGGGCATTGAGTACAACACTGAGGAAGGGATGAAGGTAGCTGACTACCAAGGCATCCCGGAGGGTCCTGGTCTGGTCTTCATTGAGGGTGGCCGCACAGTGCTGGGCTCTCAGGAAGAGGACGTAACCATGAGCCACGACAACATTGAGCGGACGGTAACCCTGGCCTCGTTCTACATGGACGAAGCGGAGGTAGCCAACATTCACTGGCTCGAGTATTTGCACTTTGTGCGTAAAGACTCTGCTGAGGAGTTCTATCAGTCGGCCCTGCCCGACACTACAGTGTGGGCCCGCGAGTTGTCATTCAACGACCCCTACGTAGACTACTACCTGCGCTACCCCGGCTTCCGCTACTTCCCCGTTGTAGGCGTGAGCTGGTTGCAAGCAAACGACTATTGCACCTGGCGTACGGCCAAAGTAAACGAGCGCCTAGCCGGTGACGCCGATGATAGTGGTAGCAGCGGTGGCGGTGGTCTGTTCGGCCGCAAGAAAAATAAAGGTGCTGCTGCCGAAGGAACTTCCGAAGATGGCGGTGCAACCAAAATTGCTATTGAGAACGGCAACACCCTGCCGAACTACCGCCTGCCCACGGAGGCAGAATGGGAATACGCTGCTCAGGCACTCGTTGGTACCCAGGAAACTGGCAACGAGAACCAGGAAAACAAGCGCATTTACCCTTGGGATGGTCGTCAGGTGCGTAACCCCTACGGTGGCAAGATGGGCCAGTTCCTCGCTAACTTCAAGCGCGGCCGCGGTGACTACGCCGGTATTGCTGGCTCACTGAACGACGGTGCTATGATTACGGAGTACATTTACTCCTACCCACCAAACGACTACGGCCTGTACAACATGGCTGGCAACGTAAATGAATGGGTACAGGACATCTACCGTCCGCTGTCGTTTGAAGATGTAGAAGACCTGAACCCCTTCCGTCGTAACGGCTTCTTGGACCCCTCCGAGCGCTACGACAAGAAAGGCTACCAGTCCCTCATCGACGACCACGTGCGCGTGTATAAAGGAGGCTCTTGGCGCGACGTAGCTTACTGGCTCTCGCCCGGTACGCGCCGCTTCATGGCGGAAGACTCAGCCACGGCTACCATTGGTTTCCGTTGCGCAATGATCAACGCTGGCTCGAACCGATAGTCTAGTTCGTGTAGAAAAACAAAGAGGCCGTTCTCCTTGAGAGAGCGGCCTCTTTGTTTTGGCGGCGGTCCTAGCCAAGCCTTGATGGATGGCAGACCTTGTAGTGAAACGTCTGGTTATCTATCGGCAGAGGCAATGGTGGCTATGCTGACCTCAAAGGCCCCAGCTGCTAGCAAGGCGGCGGCGCAGGCTTCCAGGGTAGCGCCGGTAGTCAAGACATCATCTACTACTAGAACGCGTTTGCCGAGGACGCCGCTTGTATCGGCCACTTCAAAAACAGCCGCTACGTTTTGCCAGCGCTGAAGTCGGTTTTTGCGCGTCTGAGAGTCCGTATAACTAGTGCGACGGAGTGCAGCTGCGTGCCACGCGCAACCTAAGCTAGTGGCTAACCCTTCGGCAAAGCTATCTGACTGGTTGTAGCCGCGCTTGGCTAGCTTCCGCGGGTGCAAGGGCACCGGCACAATCAGGTCGAACGCGGAGGCAAACCCAGCTTCGAGAAGCTCGTGGCCGTACCAGCGGCCTAGCACGCGGCCCACGTCCTGCTGGCCCTGGTATTTCAACTGGTGTAGTAAATGCTGCACACGGCCGTGTCGTAGAAACCGCAAGTAGCTAAGCGAATGGCGGACAGGAAGCTTACCCCAGAACCGCTGCGCCAGCGGGTTCTCCGCAATGGGCAGCTTGTGATAATCGGTGTAGGGTAGTTGCGCGCGGCAGTCGGTGCAGATATGTTCCTCTCCCCGCCCCAGCGACGCTTCGCAACCCAAACACACCCGCGGGAAGATCAAAGAGAAGAAGTCGGTTAGGACTGCTGGTAGGGGTAGCATAACGGGACAACTACAGTGGGTAGGCACCCACGAGGTAAAGAAATAGATAACGCTACGGATATGCTTCTGACGGAAATAGGTCCTCGCAGTGGGTTGGGTAGAACTTCTCCTTAATTTTAAGGTTTTAACCTGAATCCGCCAAGGCTATCTGCTACCTATACACTAGGGAAAGTTGCCGGCGGAATAATTGACACTCAGGGTGTCAATTGTTTCTTTTCCAACCAGTTTACCTCTCCATGTCACTCGTAACCGAATTCAACGACTACCGTCAGCGCATGAACGAAAAAATCTTGGCGGCTGATAATAAGGTCATCAAGCGTTTCTTCAACCTCGACACCAACACGTACCAGGAAGGCGCCCTGAACGTGAAAACCAAGGAAATTGTGGGCTTGGCCTGTTCCATGGTGCTGCGCTGCGACGACTGCATTAAATACCATTTGGGTAAGTGCTTCGAGGAAAAGCTGACCGACGAGGAAGTGTATGAGGTATTTGCCATTGCCAACCTCATCGGAGGTAGCATTGTAATTCCGCATTTCCGCCGGGCCGTAGAGTACTGGGAAGCGCTGAAGGAAGAGGCGGCTTTGCCAGCACCACCCCACGCGGAACACAGCTCCTAAGGGATGTTGAACCCAGAAGAAACCGAGGCGCAGTTTGAACAGCGCTGGTGGGAGCTAATGAACCAGATGCGGGAGCGTTTCGGCAAAAAGCCCGATCTAAATGCCTTGCTTTTGCTTATTGGCGTGCAGGAACTCGGGCAAGGTGCTGGTCCGTTTACCAAAGAGCAGAAGCAGGACTTAATGCACATTGCTACCTGCAAGCTGTTCAGCCTTAGTGGCTATTACGAGCTGGAAACGGTGGATGCTGATGGGTGGCCTCACTACCGCCTGGTGCGCCCCGTGCCCTTCGCCAACCTGAAAGAGCAGGAACGCATGCTCAAATGGCACATGCTGGAATACTTTGACTTAGAAGATGCTGAAGGGTAAAGGCTTCAAATACACTTTGGCTTAAGCAGGTAGTTCAACACAAGAAAGCAAGTGAAAATAATTTCTTACAACGTGAACGGGCTGCGTTCAGCCCTCAGCAAAGGCTTGCTAGAGTGGGTGCGCGAAGCGGATCCCGATGTGCTCTGCCTGCAAGAAATAAAGGCCGGGCGCGAACCGCTGGACGTGTCAGGGTTTGCAGCTCTGGGCTACCATGCCTACTTGCATCCGGCTCAAAAACCGGGGTATAGTGGAGTAGCCACCTTCTCGAAGCAACAACCCTTGGCCGTGGTAGAAGGCTGTGGACAAAGTATATACGACACGGAAGGCCGTGTACTGCGCCTCGATTTTGCTGATTGCGCGGTGCTGAATGTCTACATGCCCTCGGGCACGAGCGGACCGGAGCGCCAGGCTTTTAAGGTAGCGTGGCTGCATTTCTTCCGGCGCTACGTGCGCGAGTTGCAAGCTGCCGGTGCCCCGCCTTTGGTTATTGGGGGTGACTTTAACTGCTGCCAGCGGGAAATTGACTTGCATAACCCTAAGGCCAACCAAAATAGCACCGGCTTTACCCCGGAGGAACGGAAGTGGTTTGCCGATTTGCTTCAGGACGGCTTTACGGATAGCTTTCGGCACCACCACGGCGACGCCACGGGCCACTATTCCTGGTGGACCTATCGGGCGGGTGCCCGCGCCCGCAACGTAGGATGGCGCCTTGACCATTTACTAGTGGATACGGAGCTGGTGCCCCGCGTTCAGGAAGCTCACTTGCTACCCGATATTGTGCACTCTGACCACTGCCCCGCTCTGTTGGTATTTAACTCTTGATTGAACCGATATCGGGCACGCAACAGGCCCACTGCTACTCGTAGCGGTGGGCCTGTTGCGTGCCTATCTGCTGGGTTACGTTGCACTGCCAATCATTTCGGCTACCTCACGCCCCGTGGCTATGGCAGCGTTCAGGGAAGGATAGGCGGTGTAGTCACCACACCGGTATAGGTGTTCTTCCACTTTGAGTGCTTGGCGAGCTGGCTGTCCGGCGGAATATACGGGTAGGGCGTGTGAGATAGGATAGGTGCGCAAATGACGCCAGGTAGCTGCCTCGGGACCAAACCAAACCGTAAGTTCTTGGCGCAAGCGGGCCGTAAGCTCTTCTTCGCTAAGCATATGCTCGCCCTGTGTACTCACTGAAACGAGTGTTTGACCAGTAGGCGCGTAGTCTGGCGCTACATCGGAGGGGAAGCTGACGTTGTGCGCCAAAACATTGTGGGCCGCATTCAGGCGTAACACCTTGTCGGCTCGGCCGGGAGAATGGGCGGCGGCAAAGTAGGTGCACGTGGTATGTCGCCAAGCGGGGGCGCTGGCTTCGGAAACGGAGGCGGGTAGCAGCCGGGCCGCGGCGGCTCCATCAACGGCCACTACTACAGCTGTTGCCTCAATGGTTTCATCGGTCCAGAGCCGAACGGTGGTGCCCTGCACGGAGTCTACGGGCGTATTCAGGCGCACCGAGCCGGCGGGTAAGCGCTGGGCTAGCTGCTCGGGAATCTGTTGCATTCCCAGGGCTGGAACGGCCGCCTCGCCCTGCACAAATTGCTGAAAAACAAACTCAAAGAAGTTAGCGGCCGTGCTGAGTTCCCGGTCGAGGTACACTCCTCCGAAGAAGGGCCGGAAAAACAAATCAATGATCTGCTCGCTCCAGCCATAACTACGCAGGAACTCAAGGGTAGTCTGGCTATTGGTGGAGTTGCGGCTGATGAGCTGGCCGCTGGCATACTTGCTGACGTGTCGCACCAAGCTCAAAATGCGCAGTTTATCCTCCAAGGTGCCAATGGGCGAGGTAAGCGCCGAAAAAGCTGCCGTTGGCTTCTGTAAGGGATTTTGCAACGTCGTCTGGCGGCCATCGGGCAAACGAATGACGGCTCCCGAGGCAAAAGCCTTTAATTGCAGCGCCCCGTAGTCGATGAGGTGCTGCACCTCCGGGTACTTGGTTAGCAGAATCTGGAACCCCCGGTCGAGGCGGAAGCCATCAGGCGTCACGTCGGTGCGCACCCGGCCGCCTACCGCGTCGGCAGCTTCCAGCACCAGCACGTGGTGGCCAGCCCGGTGGAGGTAGCAGGCGCAGGCCAAGCCAGCCATGCCGGCGCCAATAATAACGATGGGTTTTTCAGCAGTAGTCGTCATATGCTGCCCAAACTGCAAAACCGCCGCGAAGGTTAGGGGTAGCCTTAAAACAGTGGCTTCCGCTTCTTCATAATCTTGCGGGTCTTCATCGTCCAAAATTCGGCTACGCCAGGCCGTTGCAGGGTGGCGCGCCACACGCCCATGCCCTGTCCCAGTTGGTAACCCGTTGCCTGATCCTGCGGATACCGTTGTTTGATAAGCGCTAGGTCTGCCGGAGTAATATCTTGGCCTGGTGCCCCGTGGCAGCGCAGGCACAGCGCATCTTGCAGCACTACCACCCGCTGGTAGGTAAAAACCTCCGAGCTGGGGCGGGCTACGCGTCGGGTGGTATCGGCGGAGTTTACCTCGGCGGCCGCTAGTGCTGCCCGGTGCGCCGGGTTGCGCGGGCGCGCACTGTACCAAGTTAGCTTTGCTTGCAGCACCTGGGCCAGAGAATCGGTAGTTGGGAGGGAATCGGGGTTGCAGTAGGGGAGGGCGGCTGCTACGCCACCCGCCGCAAGTTTCTGCGCCAGTACCTGCCGCAATTCCCGGTCGGCGGTACGGGTAAGCGAGTCGCCCGCCCAGCGAGTTGCCCGGAGCAGGTCGGCGGGCATAATGCGCTTTACCTGCTGGTTTTCAGCCTCCACGGCCAGTTCCTTGGTATTACTTAAGTGCTCAACCTGATCGGGGCGGCAGGCAGTTGTGGCTAGCAATAGTAAGGTGGCGGGAAGAAGAAGACGCATGGCAGGTAGCAGAAGGGATAGTGCAAAGGGACAAACTCCGCATCATTCAACCAAACAAGGCCGCAGATGATTTGGGGCATGCACCTCCACTACCAGCCAGCCAGAACCCACAGTAGCAACGAGCGCCTAAACTCGGTTCCGGCTGGCCGGTAGGGCAGGGTATTATGTGGTTTCTAGCAAGTAGGCCCGCAAGGCTTCGTAAGTGGGCTCAAGCAAAATGCTGTGTTTCTGCCGGCTCAGCAGCTCGTCCAGGGCCGCTGGTATGGGTACCGTATGGCCCGTAGCCTGCTCCACGGCGTCCGGGAATTTTACGGGGTGGGCAGTTTCCAAGAAAATGCCGGGCTGCCCAGGCTGCTGACGCAAGTAGTCCTCTAGAGCGAAATAAGCCACGGCGCCGTGCGGATCGAGGAGGTAGCCGGTTTGATCGTGTACGCGCCGGATGGTGGCGGTAGTGTCCGCGTCTGTCACGGAATAGCCACTGAGCAGCTGCTGAATAACGGGGTGCTCATGGCTAAACAGCTCCAGAATACGACTGAAGTTGCTCGGGTCGCCTACGTCCATGGCATTGGAAAGGGTAGCCACGGCCACCTGGGCTGAGTAACTGCCCGACTTTAAGTAAGCAGGCACGGCGTCGTTGGCATTGCAGGCCGCCACAAAATGTCCTACCGGCAGCCCGGAAGTATACGCCAGCAGCCCCGCACACAAGTTGCCGAAGTTTCCGCTAGGCACGGCCACCACGGGCGCCGCAGATCCTGCCTGCTGTTGGGCCACGGCGTAGCAGTAGTACACCTGCTGGGGCAGCCACCGAGCTACGTTGATGGAGTTGGCCGAGGTAAGACGCCGGCGGCTCGTAACAGCTTCGTCGCGGAAGGCTTGCTTCACGAGGCGCTGACAGTCATCGAAATTGCCGCGCACCTCCAGGGCGATTACGTTCTGGCCCAAGGCCGTGAGTTGCTGTTCTTGCACCGGGCTTACCTTGCCCGAAGGGTAGAGGATAACGACTTCTACTCCCGGTACTCCCAGAAAGCCGCTTGCTACGGCCCCGCCGGTATCGCCGGAGGTAGCCACCAGTACTGTTACTGGGCGCGTTTCGTGGCGGGAGAAGTACCCCAGGCAGCGGCTCATGAAGCGGGCTCCTACGTCCTTGAAAGCCAGTGTGGGGCCATGAAACAGTTCCAGGGCGCTAATTTGCTCTGTTACGGGCACCAGCGGAAAGGGGAAATCGACGGCTGCGGCGCAAATCTCGCGTAGCACGGCCTCCGGCATAGTATGGCCCACATAGGGTTGCAGCGTGGTATAGGCGATGTCGGCCGGCGACAAAGAGGCAAGGCTTTCGACGAAGCCGGCCGGAAAGCGCGGAATAGATTCGGGAAAGTATAGGCCCCCATCGGGCGCTTGCCCGGCCACGGCAGCCGTGCGAAAATCGGCCGGGGCCGACTGGCGGTTGAGACTATAATAGAGCATGAGTAAGCAAGCAAAAGGAGAGGTAAACCAGCAGAGTAGCCAGAGGAAGGCAGCCCAGAGAAACGACCCGCGCTACGCGGACGGAGGGGCTACTAGTGTCACGCCTTGCTGGTTAATTGTGGTTAGGTAGGTGTGGTGGTCGAGGCCTAGGCGCTCATACACGTCGTGCATTACCGCTTCTACGGCGCGGGCAGTCGCCTCATCTTTGCTGAGCATGAACAGGGAAGGGCCCGAGCCAGAAATGCCACCGCCCAGGGCCCCCGCGGCTTGACTGCCCTGCTTCACCTCCTGGAAGCCCGGAATAAGAATGCTGCGCACCGGCTCGATGATGACGTCTTCAAGGGCGCGCCCAATGAGGTCGTAGTCGTGCTGGAGTAGTCCGGCTACCAGGGCGCCCACATTGCCCCATTGCTGGATAGCCAACTTCAGCGGCACCTGCTGCTTCAGAATCTGGCGGGCATCGGAGGTCTTTACCTCAATTTGGGGGTGTACTACCGTCACGAACAGGGGCGGCGCCGACAAGGGCACAATGTCGGGCCGAGGCGTGGTGGCCCGAATTAGCGTGACGCCGCCGTAAATGCCAGGCGCAATATTATCGGCATGGCGGACGCCAGACGATACTTCCTCGCCGTACATGGCAAACTCTACCAACTCCGGCTTGCTGAACCGGTTGCCTAATAGTTGGTTAGCCCCTACTACGGCCCCCGCGGCGCTGGCGGCACTACTGCCTATACCACTGCCAGGCTTGATGGCCTTGCTGATGCGCACCTCTATGCCCACCGGCTCTGGCACGGCCCGCAGGAAAGCCAGGAGAGCCGCTCCGGCCACGTTGCGAGCAGGTTCCGTGGGTAGGTTATAGTCGTCTTCATTGATAATGGTGACGCCGGGCTGCTCGGTGAGGCGCAAGTGCATGGTATCATTGGGCTCGTTGAGGGCAAAGCCCAGCACATCAAACCCGCACACTACATTGGCAACGGTGGCCGGCGCCAGCACGGTAACGGAAGAAGAAAGATTCATAGGAGAAGGCATAAGCCGATTACGACTGCACGGCACGAAGAATATCGGCAAACACGCCCGAGGCCGTTACGTCGGCACCGGCGCCGGCGCCTTTGATTACGAGGGGTTGCTCTACGTAGCGGTTGGTGTAGAACAGCACCGCATTGTCCTTGCCCTGCAAAGAATACAAATCGTGGCCGGGTGCCAAGGACTGCAAGCCTACCCGGGCCTTATCGTCGGCGTAGCTGGCCACAAAACGCAGCTTTTGCCCGTTGGCCGCGGCCGCGTCGTAGAGTCCGCGGAAATGGGGCTCGTGCACGGCTAGTTGCTCGTAGAAAGCAGCTACATCGCCTTCTAAGCAGGAAGCCGGCAGAAAGGAGTCGTTGTGGATGTCACTCATTTCCAGAGTGCGCCCCGATTCCCGAGCTAGAATCAGAATCTTGCGCGCCACGTCTACCCCCGTAAGGTCGAGGCGCGGATCTGGCTCGGTGTAGCCTTCGTCCTGGGCCTGGCGCACTACCTCGGCAAAGGAGCGCGTGCCGTCGTAGTTATTGAACACGAAGTTGAGCGTGCCCGACAGGACGGCTTCAATGTGGTGTACCTCGTCGCCACTGCGCAGCAAGTCGTTGAGGGTGCCAATTACCGGGAGGCCCGCGCCTACGTTGGTTTCAAACAAGAATTGGGTGTTGAAGTCGTGCGCCAAGGCCTTCAGGCGAGCGTACTCAGCGTAGGCAGATGAAGCCGCTACCTTATTACAAGCCACTACTGCCACGCTACGGGCTAGTAGGGGCGCATAGCCGGCGGCTACGTCGGCGCTGGCCGTTACGTCCACGAACACCGTGTTGCGCAGGTTCAGCGCCAGCAGCTCTGCGGTCAGCTCGGTCAAGTTCATGGGTTGGCCGGCTTCTAGTGCGGGCTTCCAGTTGTGTAGGTCCAGTCCTTCCTCATCCAGCACAAAGCGGGAACTGTTGGCTAGCCCTACTACTCGTAGGTTGAGGCGTAGCTTCTCACGTAGCCAGGTCTGTTGGCGGGCTAGTTGGTCGAGGAGCTTGCGGCCCACGTTGCCTACGCCCACTAGCACCATATTTACTTGGCGGGTGGTGGCTTCAAAGAAGGTTTCGTGCAAGACGTTGATGGCCTTGCGCACATCCTGCTGCCGGATTACAGTGGAGATATTCTTCTCAGAGGAGCCCTGCGCAATAGCCCGGATGTTGATGCCATTGGTCCCGAGTGCTCCAAACATACGCCCGCTGATACCGGGGTGGTCCTTCATCTGCTCACCTACCAGGGCCACAATAGCTAGGTCATCTTCCCGGTACAGCGGATCAAGGCGGCCCGCGCTGATTTCGGGCCCGAATTCTTCGTCGGCGGCTTGCTGGGCACGGGCGGCATCGGCCTTGTTCACAGCCACCGAGATAGAATGCTCCGAGGAGCTTTGGGTTATTAGAATGACGTTGACCTGCTCGCGGGCCAGGGCGGCAAACAGCCGGCGCGAAAAGCCCGGAATGCCGACCATGCCGCCGCCTTCCAGGCGCAGCAGCGTAACGGCCCCAATGCTGGATAAGCCACGCACCGTAGCCTGGTGGGCGGGCGGCGCTACTTCTACTAGGGTGCCTTCATCTTCTGGAGCAAAAGTGTTCTTGATCCAGAGTGGAATGCCCTGGCGCATTACGGGTTGAATAGTAGGTGGGTAGAGTACCTTGGCCCCGAAGTGTGACAGTTCCATGGCCTCCTGGTAGGAAATGCGCGGAATGGGCCGGGCGTGGCGCACGAGGCGCGGGTCGGCCGTCATCATGCCGCTCACATCGGTCCAGATTTCCAGTTGCTCGGCGCCTAGGGCACCAGCAAAAATAGCGGCGGTGTAATCGGAGCCGCCGCGGCCCAGGGTGGTCGTGCTACCATCATGGGTGGCCGCTACGAAGCCGGGTGCTACGTACAGGGCCGCGTCGGCTCCGCTCACGGCTGCCTGTATCTGCGGGTTGGTGGTTGTGAAGTCAACGGCGGCGTGGCCGTAATGGGCGTCCGTGCGAATCAGCTGGCGGCTGTCGAGCCACTGGTGAGGCGTGTCTTGGGCCGCTAGTGCCGCCGCTACCACCCGCGACGACAGCAACTCCCCGTAACTTACCAGCCGGTCGAGGGTGCGGGCCGACAGCTCGCCCAGGGCAAATACGCCGTCGCAGATACTTTCCAGTTCATTGCAGTACGTTTTCACTAAGCTGAGCACCGCACTTTGACCCGTGATGGGTAGTAGGCTGCGCACCACATCGAGGTGACGCTGCTCCAGCACTTGCAGGTGTTCTCGGTAGGAGGCATCGGCCGCCGCCGCCCGGCGTCCGGCATCAATCAGCGCATCGGTAACCCCACTCAGCGCCGAAACGACTACCACGGTGGGAGTTCGTTGGGCGGCAGCGTGGGCCAAGGCCAATACGCGTTTAATGTTGTCGGCCGTAGCCACGGATGAACCTCCGAATTTGAGAACCTGCATAGGAAAAGGACAAGAAAAAACCCGCTTCGACCCGGTAGCTCCTGAGGGAGGTTCCGGCGAGGCGGGCGGCGAACAATCAAAAAAGAGAAAGAGAAATCCGCAGCCCGCGTCAGCGGGTTGTTGTCACGGTAATCCCTGTAATAATGACAGCCACTGGGGCCACCAAGATGCGGGGTACTACAGAAAGGGCTCGGAATGAGGCCATACGTGCGAGGATTGCGGCCGTAAAGTAGGAATTTTTCTGAAAGACCAACGTTTACGATATCGTGAATTTACATTTTCTACCTCCTTCCCCGGCTCTACTCTGTCTTCCTGTGGGGGTGAGGCGGAAAGATTAACGCGCTGTCAGGTGCTTTTTGGGGCCGTTGGGCTAGCCTCGTGGTAAGGTAGCGGTCTGGCCCTCTGCCACAAGTAGTTCCGCGGCCTTTCGGGGCGCCTTCCATTTGCGTACCTTTGCACTCCCAATCCCTTTTCTGCAGGCACGATGCTAGATAAACTAGAGGCCATCCAACAGCGCTTCAACGACGTGAGCGAACAACTCACGCATCCAGACGTCATGAGCGACATGAAGCGCTTCAAGACGCTCAATAAAGAATATAAGGACCTGAATAAGATTGTCGTCGAGTACAAGGCCTACCTGAATGTGCTGGCTAACATCGACGGCGCCAAGGAAGTTATTTCCACCGAGAAGGACGAAGACTTCCGCCAAATGGCTAAGGATGAGCTAGAAGCGCTCTACCCCGAGCAGGAACGCTTGGAAGCCGTTATCAAAGACTTGCTGATTCCTAAGGACCCGAACGATTCCAAGGATATTATCATGGAAATCCGGGCCGGAGCGGGCGGCGACGAGGCTGCCATCTTTGCCGGCGACTTGCAGCGTATGTACATGCGCTACGCCGAAAAGCACGGATTGCGCATGGATTTGATTGATGCTACGGAAGGTACTTCTGGTGGCTACAAAGAAATTATCCTCGCCGTGAAGGGCGAAGACGTGTACGGCAAGCTCAAGTTTGAATCGGGGGTGCACCGCGTGCAGCGCGTACCCGCCACCGAAACTCAGGGCCGCATTCACACCTCCGTAGCTTCTATTGTGGTAATGCCCGAAGCCGAGGAACTGGACGTGGAAATCGACATGAACGACGTACGTAAGGACCTGTTTATGTCGTCGGGTCCCGGTGGTCAGTCAGTAAACACAACTTACTCGGCCGTGCGCCTCACCCACATTCCTACTGGTCTGGTGGCTCAATGCCAGGACCAAAAATCACAGCTCAAGAACTTCGATAAGGCCTTGCAGGTACTTCGCTCGCGCCTCTACGAGATTGAGTTGGCCAAGAAAAACGAAGCCGAAGGTGCGGCCCGTAAGAGCATGATTGGCGGCGGCGACCGGTCAGACAAAATTCGCACCTACAACTACCCCCAGGGCCGAGTAACGGACCACCGCATAGGCTTCACGGTGTATAACCTGAGCAGCGTAATGGACGGTAACATTGATGATTTTGTGGAGCAGCTTCGCCTAGCTGAAAGCGCTGAACGTCTTAAGGAAGGCGTAGCGTAATAACTTGGCTGGCCGCACGTTTGTCTTCCCAGACGCACCAGAACGTCATGCCCAGGAACGACGCATCTATTCGCTACGGTAGTAATCAATAGTATTACAACGTCAGCACCTGAGATGCACCGTCCCGCGGCATGACGTTCTTTTTTAGCTTGCCATTCTATGCGCTTTCTACTCCCGTTGCTGCTTTTCTTTTCCGCTTTGGCCTTGCTACCAGGGTGCGAACCCAAGGAAGACATCATCACGACGGATAGCAGTGCCAAGCTCGAATTCTCCGCCGATACGGTGAAGTTCGACACCGTATTTGTGACGGTGGGCACGGTAACCAAGCGCCTGTGGGTGTACAACCGCAACCCGCGTGCCGTGCGGGTGGAGGAAATCAGCCTGACTGGTCGTCCAGGGGTAACGTACAACCTCCTTATTAATGGCGATGCTGGCAGTACGGCTAACAACGTAGAAATTAGGGGCAAAGACAGCTTGTTGGTGCTGGTGAGTGCTACCGTAGACCCTACGGCCGGCGACGCGAGGCCTTTTATTGTGGAGGACGACTTACGCTTCCGCACCAACGGCAACAACCAGCAGGTGAAAGTGCTGAGCTACGGGCAAAATGCCTACTTCCACGCCGCTGAAACGTTGCCCTGCAATGCCGTCTGGACAGCCGACAAGCCCCATGTCATCTACGACTACGCGCGGGTGGGCCCCAACTGTACCCTGACGATTGAGCCAGGTACTCGTATATACAGCCATTCGGGCGCCTTTCTGGTGGTGCAAGGACGCTTGCTCATCAACCCCACCTATGCGCCTACCGGCGAGTTGAAACCCGATGATAAGAACATTGTGCGCTTTCAGGGCGACCGGCTAGAGGAGGTGTACAACGAGGTGCCGAGCCAGTGGGGGGGTATCGAGTTTGACCAAGGTAGCCGCAACAACGTAGTTCGCTACACTGAAATTAAGAACAGCGCATTTGGCCTGCTGGCCTATAACCCAAACAACACCCAGCCGCGTCCCAACATATTGGTGGAGAATACGGTGCTGAAAAATATATCCAGCGCCAAACTAGCTTTTGCCAACGGAGGGCTTTCCTTGGAAGGTGCTGGTATTCTGGGTATCTCCGCCGATTTTACGGTGCACAATACCTTGCTCACAAACTGCGGCGAATATGCCGTGTGGGCCGTGCAGGGTGGCACCTACCGGTTTGACTACTGCACCATTGCAAACTATACCCCGCAGTTTCGGCGGGAGTCGTCCTCGGTGTTACTGGCCTCAACTATCAAAATCAACGGGGTGACGCAGCCAGCCGTAGCCCCCAGCTTTATCATGCGCAACTCCATTGTGTGGGGTTCTATTGAGGATGAACTAGCCTTTATTGATGGAGAGCAGTACCCTAGCAACATCAACATCAGCCATAGCCTCTTGCGCACCAAGGACTACGCAAAAGGGGGAGCACTAGACCAAAGTAAAAATGGTAACATACTGAACCCGAGTGAGTCGAGCCGCAGTATCTTCCGAAGCACTCCGTTTCGCTTCCGCGGCAAGGGCTACGATTATCAGCTGGATACTCTCTCGCCCGCTTCTAACCAGGGCGTACCGTTGCCTACTACCATCGACCTGCTAAACCGCCGCCGCAACGCGAACAACCCCGACGTAGGTGCGTACGAGCGGGTAAATCCATAACCTTATGCAGTTTATTCAGAAGCGCCTGCGGTTGCCGGCTGTCGGTCGGGGTTTTCACTTGGTTACCGATTTGCTGGTGGCTGAGCTGCCAGAGCTAGAGAATCTACGGATGGGTACCGCCCACTTTTTCATTCAGCATACATCGGCTAGCTTGAGCATCAACGAAAACGCGGACCCCACCGTGCGCCACGATTTTGAGCAGTTCTTCAACCGTACTGTACCTGAAAACGCGCCCTATTTTCGCCACACGATGGAAGGCCCCGACGACATGCCAGCCCACATCAAAGCCAGCCTGCTGGGGCATGCTGTGAGCATTCCAATCAGCAACGGAGAGTTGGCTTTGGGCACCTGGCAGGGAATTTACTTGGGCGAGCACCGGAACCATGGTGGCCGGCGCTGGGTGCTTGCCACACTCATGGGGCAGTAGCACCAGTTGGACGCCCCAGGGCCCCTGCTGGGCGACGAACTACCACAAAGGCAAGCCATTGGCGAAGTAGTTGCGTATAAACGAGCGAAGCTCATTCGCCTATTGTCATGCTTACTGCCTTGTTGCTTACTTCTGCCACGTCCTTATCAGCTGCGCTACTGTACGCGGCGGCGTTGCTGGGTCCTGATCAGCAAGGCCCCCGAAATTCTAGCAGGCAGCAGGCCGAAATAAACCCAACCGCTACGGCGCACACGGCCGGTGCACCAAGTCGGTCTGGGGTAACAACGGCCCGGTTGGTTCGTCTCACCAATGATTCTTTGGCTGGGCAACCCTTTGGAGCCGAGCCAACGGTAGCAGAGCTACTGCTGGATGGAGGCAAAGTAGTAGCCCGTCGGCCCTGCCGCAATTTGCACGAGGCTGGGCAGGTAGATACAGTGCTTTTGTTGCGCCATCAAGGCAATACTTTTGAGTTTTACCGTGCGGCGGAAAAAGACCTGTTGCGTGACGCTGCCATTACAAACTTTCAGCCTTCATACGCTCGCCGCCTACGTACGCGCATGGAAGCCGCGCACCGTCCGGCTATGGGTGTTTCTGAGCAATTACGCATCGGGGATACCGAGCGCACCAATTACGTGTCGGTTCTGTACCAGGGCGGCCGGCTAAGCGCCGTACACGTAGAACCGTACTTGGATTAAGATAAGGCGCTGAGCTCAACCACTAAGAAATTGGTTGAGCGTAATCACTGAGCTATGCTGCTACCCAGGGAAACCTGAGGTTCTCGACTTACAGCACCCGCGTCCGTACGGAATAGCGCACGGAGTCAAATAGAACAAGCTTCTGCACACCGGTCACTTCATAGCTCGTTATTTGGCCTTGGGTGCAGGACAAACGGAGCTTTTTCTCCGAGTAAAACAGGGCATTATCCTGCTTTATAATGGCCGTAAGCTCTTGCACCTGGTTCGTGCCGTTGGCTGCATTAATCGTCAGCGACTCTACGGTACCCTCCACGCCAGGTTTGCGCGCGTAGCGCTGCACACCCCCAGCGGAATAAGCTGAGGGTGTTATTGTGTATGCATTGCGTAGGGCCGGCTTGTTGATGTCGGCCTGGTAAAAGATCTGTAGTTCCTTGCTCCAATCAGTTTGGGCAACGCGCGTGGTTTCTAGCTGCCCGTTGCGCAACTCCACTTGTTTATCTACTGCCGGCTTGCGCTGATTAAGCAATGCTACTTGCTGGTTTAGGAAGCCCTTGACATCGAAGTAGCCGGGTTTGCGGTTTGCTGGGTTCAGGCGCACGGTGGTATCCTCGCCCGGCCCACAAGCCCCGAGTAGCAGCAAGCTAACTAGTAGCCAAGAGCTACGCATTCGGTGTGCTTTCGAGACGCAGCAGGCTCTGACCACCCATCACCTCTGGTTGGGGTAAGCCCATCAACTGAAGAACGGTAGGCGCAATGTCCCCGAGCTTACCATCGGCCAAGGTGCCACGGTAGTCGTTGTCAGCCAAGATGCAGGGCACCAAGTTGGTAGTATGGGCCGTGTTGGGCGAGCCGTCAGGGTTGACCATCATGTCCGCATTGCCATGGTCGGCAATGATGATGCACGAGTAGTTGCTAGCCAGGGCCGTTTCTACTACATCCTTAGCGCATGCATCTACCGCCTCGGCTGCTTTCACCGCCGCCTCGAACACGCCAGTATGACCTACCATGTCGGTGTTGGCAAAGTTAAGCACCACAAAGTCTGCCGACTTGGCTTGTAGTTCCGGTACTAATGCGTCGCGTAGCTCATAGGCACTCATCTCCGGCTGTAAGTCGTAGGTGGCCACCTTTGGCGAGTTGCGCATGATGCGCTTCTCACCGTCGAACTCCGCCTCGCGGCCTCCTGAGAAGAAGAAGGTAACGTGCGGATACTTTTCCGTTTCGGCAATCCGAATTTGGGTTTTGCCATTTGCTTCCAGCACGGCACCTAAAGTATTCTCCAGGTTGTCTTTCTCGAAGATTGGCGTGACGCCCGTAAACGTGGCGTCGTAGTTGGTCATAGTCAGGTAGTGCAGATTGAGCCGGTGCATTTCATAGGCATGAAAGTCCTGCTGGGTCAGCGCCTGTGTTATCTCCCGGCCGCGGTCGGTGCGGAAGTTGAAGCAAATAACCACGTCACCCTCCTGAATAGTAGCCAGGGGCTGCCCGTCGGCTCCTACCTTAATGATAGGCTTCAAGAACTCGTCGGTAACTCCCTCCTTATAGGAGTCGAGCATGCTTTGGATCAGGTTCTGGGAAGGCGTACCCTTACCGTTCACCAGCAGGTCGTACGCCAGCTTCACCCGCTCCCAGCGGTTGTCGCGGTCCATAGCGTAGTAACGGCCAACTAGCGTAGCAATTTTGCCGCTAGCCCCGCGCTGCAAGTGTTGCTCCAGGTCGTTTACGTAGTTCACGCCGCCTTTGGGGTCGGTGTCGCGGCCGTCGGTGAAGGCGTGAATAAATACCTTGTGCACCTCCTGGTCGTGGGCAATGGTGCACAGAGCTTTCAGGTGCTCAATATGAGAGTGCACGCCACCGTCGGAGAGTAGACCCATCAGGTGCACCGGCTTCTGGTTAGCGCGTGCATATTCCAGCGCTTTCTGTAGGGCGGGCATAGCTGCCAGCTTACGCTCCCGGATAGATTTGTTGATGCGGACAAGGTCTTGGTATACCACGCGGCCAGCCCCAATATTCATGTGGCCCACCTCAGAATTACCCATTTGCCCATCGGGCAATCCTACGGCCTCGCCGGAGGCTTGCAACTTGCTATGCGCAAAACGCTGAAACAACGAGTCGACATAAGGCGTACGCGCTTGGTCAATGGCCGATACTTCTTTGTTCTGCGCCAGTCCCCAGCCGTCCAGAATTACCAACAATACCTGTTTGTTCATGGTGCAAAGATATACGGGTGCCGCCTAAACGCGCGCATTTTCCCTAACTTAGCCCTGGAGTAGTGGACTTGGCGGGAAAATACTTGTACTACTATATGATTGGCATAGTTTTCGCAAACTGCATGACGAATTCTCTACTCTAGCATGAAACGCACTTTTTTCCTGGTATTCGTCCTGTTCTGGAGTCTCCTGTTGTCAGTAGGTGTCCAGGCCCAGGGGGAAGCCTTCGCCCCTATTCGCAATGCCATCAGGGGTAGCTCCTCACACGAACTAGCTGAGTACTTCGCTCCTACGGTAGAGCTCAGCTTCGACGGAGACAAGCAAAGCTATAGCTCTACGCAGGCCGAGTTTGTCATGAAAGACTTCTTCGCTAAGAATAGCCCCGCTTCCTTTGATTTTATCCATTACGGGGGAAGCAATGAGGGTACCCCGTATGCAGTAGGTAAGTACGCTGGCAAAAATGGTACTTACCGCATGTTTGTCAAGATGAAATCAGTTAGTGGTGCTCTTAAGATTGGCACAATCGATTTCTCGAAGGAATAAATTCCCTACTCTTCTCTCTCCCGACGCGCCGCAGATCTTTCTGCGGCGCGTTTTTTATGTCTATATCCTAGCCTGCATCCCACACGAGGGGTTTTACTTGCCTTAAGGAGGGTAGGCATTCACAAAGACCTAGTAGTGGGCTGGCAGTGTGTAACTTCCGGTGAGTAGAATGAGGTAAGAGGGTAGGGCCGGGAATCGGGCTGTTTTTGCTATTTTTGCGCCGTGCAAACCCCATCTTACCTTACGCCGGAAGCTCTTTCTACTTTCATCCGCACGGCTCTAGCCGAGGACGTGGGTGATGGCGACCATTCAGCCCAGGCCGCTATACCCGCTGAAGCCCGCAACCGAGCCCACCTGCTGGTGAAAGATGCAGGCGTGTTGGCCGGCGTAGAACTAGCTCACCTCATCTTCCGAGAGGTAGACCCGGAACTTCAAGTAGAGCAGCTTCTGGCTGATGGAGCCCGCGTTCAGTACGGCGACATTGCCTTCACGGTAGAAGGACGCTCTCGCAGCATTCTGACCGCCGAGCGCCTTGTGCTCAACTGTATGCAGCGCATGAGTGGTATTGCTACGCACACAGCCCACCTCACTACTTTGCTGAGCGGTACCAAGGCCCGGCTGCTGGATACGCGCAAAACCACGCCTAACTTCCGGCTCTGCGAGAAGTGGGCCGTGCTGATTGGTGGAGGTGTAAATCACCGCTACGGGTTGTTCGACATGATTATTCTGAAGGATAACCACGTCGACTACGCTGGCGGCATTCGGCAGGCGGTAAAAGCCACGCAGGCCTACTTGGCCAGCACCGGCCGTCAGTTGCCCATTGAAGTAGAAACCCGCACCCTGGCTGAAGTACAGGAGGCGCTAGAAGTGGGCGGCATCAGCCGAATCATGCTCGATAATATGGCCCCGCCCATGCTGCGTGAAGCAGTAGCTTTGGTAGCCGGTCGCCTGCCGCTTGAGGCGAGCGGGGGTATTACGGAAGAAACCATTGCAGACGTTGCGGCAACCGGGGTAGACTTCATTTCGGTGGGGGCGCTTACGCACTCTACCAAGAGCCTCGACATGAGTTTAAAAGCATACTAACTTTTCTAGTGAATTGAATGTAGCCGAAGAGGTAGCACACGTGGTGTAACTACGTGCGGGTAGCTGGCCTACCGCTGTCATAATCGGCTCGTTCCACGTGTTTTCCATATCACCCATGCAACTTCCCAACCAACGCGGCAACTACCGACAACAAGCGCAGCCGCAGGGACCCTCGCCGCTGGCTATTGTCACCAAAAAGCACCAGCTCGATACCGACACGTACACGCGCATTGCCATGGGCCGGGTGTGGCGCAAGGAGTGGTGGTACGCAGTTATTCCGTTCGTGCTGGGCTTGCTGCCAGTACTTATTTGGCCCTCATGGTGGTGGCTGGCCTCGGCGTTTATTCTGACGCTGCTGTACGTGCTGCTACGTTCAGCTCAGATTACTGGAGCCACCCAGATGGAGCAAAGCAAGCCGTTGTTTGAAAAGCTCAACTATGAGTTCGACAATAAGCAAATTGTGCTGCGCCGCAACGAGCGGGAAGGCATGCGCCTAACCTGGGATATGATTGGTAGCGTGCAGCGTGAAGACGGGAGCTACCTCCTCAACCTGAAAGGCCCCGACGAACTGCCCGAAGACATCAAAGGCTGGCGCCGCTGGGCTGCCAAGACGTTCGAAACGCCCATCTTTGTGCAAGTGCCCGACCGGATTTTTAAAGGCGGCAACGACCAAAAACTGTTCGAGGCCATGCTGCGCCGCAAGAACTTGCTGCCTGCTTTGCCTACCCAACCCGCCGCGTAAGCCAACTTTCGGTCTGCGCTTTTCGTCATTCAACTAACTACGTAGCTCATTCTTCTTTTCTCATGACTAAGCAACTCGTGCTTTCTGCCCTAGCTCTGGCCACGCTCGCCCTGAACGCGTGCAGCACCGAACCTTCTGACTGGCGCCCTGACAAAAAAGTATCGGTAGATATGGTAGCTCCCGGCTCCCGCTCATCCGACAACTTTGACCAGCACACGGAGCATGAAGCCGACCAAGCAAAAGGTGGCGCTATTGAGCGTCCCATCAGCTCGGAAGTGACTTTGGATGAGCCTAATGCGAAAGAGAAAATTTCGGCTGATGCGGCTCGCACGGCTAACTCCGAAGAAGCATCGCGCACCAATCACCCAGCGGCTCCTCAGACCGTGCAAAACGCTGGTACCAAAGGCGAGGATCAGGAGTAGTATATGGCCCTAGCATTGTGGAAAACCGCTGCGGTAGTGGTGGGCCTGGCCATAGCTAGCACGCTAACGGGCTGCGAGCAGAAACCCGCCGGCCAAGCAGCTACTACCGCTCCCGCTGGTACTACCGAAACTCCGGTGCTGGCTGCCGCGTACAGCTGCCCTATGGGTTGCGAAGGCAGCGCCAGCAGCAAGCCTGGCAAGTGCCCGGTATGCGGAATGGAGCTGGAAGCCAACCCCGCCGCCAAAGCTGCTCCTTCAGATTCACTTTGATTTGAGTAGAAAGGCGCCTACTTTTGCAGCATTGTTGCAAAAGTAGGCGCCTGTTTTGTGGCCATACTACTGCGAAAGGGCGTGCAAACGCCCTTTTTACTATTTCAGGGTGCTGTATGAGTAGCGCTTAGGAAATGCGGCTGGGTTAGTACTAGTCGCCAACTAGGCTGGCTACTCAATTATTGTTTCTCCAACCTATGTGGTTTGCCGTTTTTGCTTTGTTTGGTACCGTGCTGGGCGCCGGTTGGCTAACCCGCTTTGTGCCGACGGCTCGCACCACGTGGATGAAGCCACTACTGGCTTTTAGTGGCGCTTATCTGTTTACCCTCACCATCACGCATCTGCTACCCGAGGCCTTGCAAATGCTGCCGGGGCATCGGGTTGGGTACTTTGTGCTGGCTGGTTTCTTTGGGCAGCTGTTGCTGGAGGTATTTTCGCAGGGCGTGGAGCATGGGCACGTGCATCACCATACGGAACATGCTGGGCGAGTGCCATTTCTGCTCTTGTTTTCACTAGTGCTACACTCTTTCTTGGAGGGTAGTATACTGGTGAAAACGCCGGCTGCAGGCGATGTAAGCCAGAACTTCTACGCTATTCTGGCCGGAGTAGCCCTGCATCACATTCCGGCGGCGTTTGCCCTGATGGCCGCTTTGCTACTACGCCTAGGTACGTTCAGCCGGGCCATGCCCTACCTGTTAGTATTCGCGGCCGCGGGCCCGGCCGGTATCATCATCAGCAACTACGTAGTGCTGGAAGACTTATTGCAGCACGGGCTGTACGCAGCTTTGCTGGGCTTAGTAGCCGGCAATTTCCTGCATGTATCTACTACCATCTTGTTCGAAACCAGTCCCGATCATAGCCTGAACGTGCGCAAAGTAGCGGCTACTGTGGCGGGCATGGTGCTGGCTTTGGCCGTAGACTGGATGTAAGCAATGATCAGGCTGCTACCTACCAGCCTGGTGCCTGGTAGTAAAGCTTCTTACCCTTCGTAATGCGCCAGTGGGCTAGTAGCTGGGCGTTGCTTTCTGATTGGGAGGGCTCGGTGAGCTGCTCAAAGGCCATGACGGTGCAGGAGGTGCCAAGCCTAACAACTGGTTCCGATGATTGAGCGAGCTGCTGCAGGGCCAGTCGCTCGCAGTCGTTGTTATCGGTGGAAGCAATGCGGGGCTGGTCAACCGCCATGTAGATAGCAGCGCATACACCTAGGGCCGCCAGATACCAGCGCAGGGTCTTGCCGGCAAGGTGATGTACCACATACCAACTGGAACTGCCGTAGCAGTACACCATGCCTAGTATAATGGGCAGTATGGAGTCGCGGCGTAGAATGAGCGGGCGGTAGTTGCGGTACCCTCCCAAAGGCAGCAGCAGCACATAGACTAGCGCGAACAGCCCCAGCCATTGTATGCCGCGCGTAATTCGCTCCGTGGTGGGCGTGAACGGCAATAGGCGGCGCAATACGTAGCGGTTGAGCAGAAGCAAGGCTATGAGCAATGGCAGGCCCAGCTTCACGGTAAGCTGTTTGTATACTCCTTTGGGCAACAGGCGGTACCGCTCGAAGAGAGGCAAGGTGTGCGTATAGCTTTCGGCCTCATAGCGCCCTAAGTATAGCGAGTAGAGGCACAGCACCGCGAAAAATCCGAGCAAAAGAACAGGCTTTGCTGGCACGGTACGCAGCCTGCTTACCCAGTAGCTAGCCAACCAGGGCTGCCTGGTAGCACGCCACTGCTGCCCTACCCAATGCACCCCAATGCCGAGGAATAGCACCGATGCCGCCGCTACCACTATGGGCCCATTGAAGGCCAGCACCACGGCTAGCCCCATAAAGGCTAGCATCGCAAGCCAGGATAAGCGCAGTGGCTGACCGAAATAAGCGGCCTGGTAGAATGGCAAGAAGAACAGCAGCAGCAACGCCAGCGGAAAAGCGTAGAAGAAAACGTAGGATACCGAGTGGTCGATGATGCCCATTTGCATTTGGTACCCGCTGGCTTGAAACAGGGGCGCTACCAAGGCCGCGCCCAACCACAGGCGGTAGCTGCTTAGCCGGTACGTGCCTCCAATGTAAACTCCTAGCAAGTAAAATAAGAGTGCCTGCACCGCTGTTTTAAACAAAGCGCAGGCCGCGTACACGCTGCTAATGGGGTCGGTGACCTGTTGTAGCCACAACGGCACGTGCCGGAAGTACAAGTGCATGGCTAAATGGGCGAAGAAGCGGTTAGGTGCAATGTAAACTTCGTGCCGGGAGAAGGCCGCCCACCCAAATGGGTCCTGGAGTACTTGGCGACACAGTTCGCTGGGCAGGGCTATAACGGCAAGGTCGCCATCGAGGGGCATCTGGTAGTACTGAAGGTAGGAATACCCTAGGTCGAGTAGCACTACTGCTACCAGCAGCCAATACGTAACGGTTTTCAGCATCCCGGCAAGATACATAGCCTCCCTCCACACATCCGAATGAGGTAGCATACTCCCACTATTGGCGAAATGGCACAACAAAAAAGCGCCCCGCTCACATGAGCGGGGCGCTTTGCAGTAGGGGCTTAGCTTAGAGCCGGATTACCTCCGACGGGGAGCAGCCTTCCGAACCGGAGCTTTCTTAGCGGGCGCCGCCTTGGCTGGGGCCGCAGCAGGAGCCGCCGGAATTTCCGGGGCCGGACCGTACTTGGTTTCTGCGGGGTTGGGGTCACCGGGCAGGTACACGTCAAACTCTACGCGGCGGTTGAGGGCACGACCAGCCTCCGTGGTGTTTGGTGCAATGGGCTTGCTCTCACCGTAGCCATGTGATACAATGCGGTCGGCTGGGATACCCTTGCGCAGCATGTAGGCACGGGCCGAAGCAGCACGCTCATCCGACAGGCGCAGGTTGTAATCATCGTTGCCAACATTATCAGCGTGGGCCGAGATACCCAGGAAGTAGTCTGGGTAATCGTTCAGGATTTGTACCAGGCCATCGAGGGTCGGGAACGAAATAGGCTTCAGCGTAGCCTTGTTGAACTCGAACTGAATGTACTTGGTAGCTTCCTGGAGGCGCTTCTTCTCCTCAATCTTCATCTCGGGGCAGCCTTTGTTAGAAGCCGGGCCCGGACGGTTCGGGCAACGGTCTTGGTAGTCAGGTACGCCATCACCGTCGGTATCTACGGGGCAGCCGCTGGCATCTACCTTCACGCCGCCAGGTGTGTTGGGGCACTTATCGTTCTGGTCAATTACACCATCGTTGTCGGCATCGGGGCAGCCTTGCAGCTCGGCTTTGCCGGGCGTGTCGGGGCACTTGTCCTCGCTGTCGCGGATGCCGTCACCATCACGATCGGGGCAACCTTCTAGGTTGGCCAGACCTTTCTCGGTGGGGCACTTATCTTGATAATCTGGAACACCGTCGCCATCGCCATCAAGGGGGCAGCCATTGGCGTCCACGGCTACGCCAGCTGGCGTGCCGGGGCACTTGTCCTTGCGGTCGGGTACACCATCGTTATCCTCATCCTTTACTTTGCCAAGAGCCACGTTCAGGCCCACGGTGTGCTGCAAGAACTTATCGTCCCACTTGTTGTCGTCGCGGGTTTGCACTCCATCAATGTTGGCGTTCAGCGGAATGTGCTGGCCAGTTTGCACGAACAAGCTTACGGCGTCGCCGAGGCGGAAGCTTAAGCCAGCGGCCCCAAACAGATCGAAGTAGCTCTTGTCCTGGTCGGTGTTGTTGGTCTGGTTGTTCCGGAAAATGGTTCCTTCACGGCTCGTATAGGTCCAGCCGGGAGCGGCCAGCAAGTAGGGGCGAATGAACGACTCTTCTTTCAGCAGCTTGAATTTCAAGCCCAGGTTTACGTTCACTACGTTGGTAGCAAAGTTGCTGCCGTAGTAGGGGTTGCCAGCCGGGGCCGTCTTCTTGAACTCCACATAATTACCACTCAACTGCAAGTCGAGCCCTTTGGAAAGGTACTGGCTGATGGTAATGCCAGGGGCGTACTTGTTTTCGCTCCAGTTCCAGTAGTCAGAGCCAAAGTTGCCCTTGTACTGCATGGCACTAACGTTGATACCAATAGCTGTTTTGCGGTCAGCGGTCTGGGCGTGAGAGGCGAGTGGGGCTAACGCCCAAGCCGACACCCCCAGCGCTAACGCTTTTGATAGGGGAATGCGTGGAAGCATATATGATGGAAAAAAGGTGGCAGATAGAAGGCCCGGAGGCTGGTATGGGAGGTTATACCTGCTCTGAGGGGAAAAGTTGTACCAAGCAAAGTCAACTTGACTTTCAGACAGGAGCTAGTCTGGAGTAGCCAGCATTGTTGCGCAAGCTTAACAGTAGTAATTTGCTCTGGTAACGCCCTGTTTGTTATTGCAGGTCGGCATCAAGCAAGGGGGCGGAGCCGCGTAAAAAAAGCTCTAGTTGACGCACGCGGGCGTGCTGCTGGCGCAGCTCCTGCTGCAACTGCACCAAGCGCCGACGCATGTCCAGTACCACGCCTAGGCTGTCCTTACTCAGGGCCAATTCGTGGTGGAGACGGGCCAAGCGAACCAAATGGTCGGGCTCTTCCTGCAGGGCATTAGGCGTGTCGGTAGAAGCTTGCAGCAGGCCCATATCCACGAACTCCCGTACGTCGGTTTCGCTGAGACCGTAAGTGGTAGCACACTCCCGAAAAGTGATGGTGATACTATGCATTTCCATAGAAGCTAGTCGGTTTTCGTAGCAGATGGGGTTGCTTGGGCCGATGAAACCAGGCAGGTCATTGGAGGCGCTGTAAGCGTCTACTCACGCAGGGCGGCAAGCTGGCGGAACAATTCCTTTTCCTGGTTGGTGAGTTGCTGGGGCAGTGTCAGGGCCAGCCGCAGGTATAGGTCGCCAAACTGGCCCTCCTTGCGGTACACGGGAAATCCCTTACCACGCAAGCGCAGCCGAGTGCCGTTCTGCGTTTCCGGCTTGATGTTAATTTTTACCGGCCCGGATAAGGTTTCCACTACCTGCTCGCCGCCCAGCAGGGCCTTATAGATGCTAATGGGCACATCCAGTGTGAGGTCTTGCCCAGTGCGCGTGTAGCGGGCGTCGGGGGTAATGCGCAGAGTGATGTAGAGGGAGCCGGCCGGTCCGCCATTGCGGCCCGGCCCGCCTTGGTCGCGCAGCCGAATGGTTTGCCCATCCTCTACCCCCGGATGAATGGTTACACGGAGCTTTTTATCGTTGATGGTGAGGGTGCGCGGGCCACCCTGGTAGGCGTCCTCCAAGGTAAGTTCTAATTCCGCCTGGTAGTCTTGGCCGGGCCGGGGGCGGGCGCCGCCTTGGCCACCGCCCATGCCCCCAAACATGGAGCTGAAAAAGTCCGAAAAATCGGCGCCTCCAAATGGGTCGTCGCCGGTGCTGCCGCCAAACCCGCCGTAGCCCTGGCCGCCTCCCTGAGCATATTGCGACCAGTCGAAGCCGCCGCCAGTGCCACCGCGGCTAGCGCCGCCAGCTTGCTGGTAGCGTTGCCAATCGGCACCCAACTGGTCGTACTTCTGGCGCTTCTCGTCGTCGCTCAGTACTTCGTGCGCTTCGTTTACTTCCTTGAACTTGCGCTCCGCCTCGGGGTCGTTGGGGTTTACGTCGGGGTGATATTGACGAGCCAGCTTCCGAAACTGCTTGCGGATCTGGTCCTTCGTAGCCGATTTGTCGAGCTCCAGGATTTTGTAGTAGTCTTTGTAGTCCACGCTGTTAAGCAAAAAGCAGAACAATACAGGCACTATTGCCCTAGCCAGCCTGCGCGCCTGGGTGGGGCGACCCAGTTCCGGCCAGAGGCAACGCTAGAGTGCCATCTGCTTTTGAAACGAACCACACCTGATTGAGGTTGCTGCCGCATACCGTCGGCATAAGTTTGGCCGGCTGTTTGTACTTTAGACCACTAGCTGTCCAGCTATACCTCTCTCACATTCCTTAGTACTTGTACGTATGAAACAATCCCCTATCCTGGCCGTGGCGGCGCTGCTATGCCTTGGCACGCTCAACTCTCAGGCGCAAACCAAATTACCTGCTCGCAAGCCTGTTCAGCCCAAGCAAAAAGTAGTAGTGAAGGGCGCTACCATGAAGGATGGCTTCCTGATGCAAGATGGCAAGGTGATGATGACGCGCGACGCGCACACCGAAACCTTAACCACCGAAACTACGCTGGTGAACGGCACCAAAATCAGCCCCACTGGCACCGTTACCATGACGGATGGCACCAGTGCTACCCTACAAAACGGTGACTACGTATCCTTAACTGGGCGCATGACTACCGCTGCTTATAAAGCACAGCAAGACAGCCTGATGCAAGTGGCCAAGGACGGTGGCAAAGGCAAGACAAAGATTAAGAAGAAAGGCAAGTAGCACCCTCACTTGCACCCGAGTTATACACAAAAGGCCCGGCTACAGCCGGGCCTTTTGTGTAGGGAAGAATTGCGCGCGGGGAAACGCGAAGCGCTACCGCCGCTGCGTGTAGTCGTCGAGAATAAGCGTGACTTCAGCGTCGTCGCGCGCTTCTACCAACTCGTCAATTACAAACTGGACTTCCGCGTCCGTCCAGCCCTGGGCTTCGGCTGCTTTCACGAAAGCGCCCAGGCGCACAAACCGGTCGGCGGTGGTGGGAGGCGGTGTCCACTGAAGTTTTTTGCGGATACGCATAGGTATGTCGGGAGTAGAAAAGGAAACGAGACTACACGTGGGGCTTAGTGAGGCTTGCGCACCACTTTGAGTTGCACGGGAGCCACTCCCGCGTCGAGGATGCCAATTTTACGGGCGGCACGCTTAGAAAGGTCAATCACCCGGCCCTTGGCGTGGGGTCCCCGATCAGTAACCGTGACTTTTACGGAGCGGTGGTTGCGCGGATTCGTTACGCGCACTACCGTACCAAAAGGCAGCGTATTGTGGGCCGCCGTGCGCTTGCTAGGGCGATACACCGAGCCACTGGCTGTTTTCCGACCCTTGAACTTGTCGGCGTAGTACGATGCTTTGCCCGATTGGGTAAAGGCCCCACTACCCGACCCCGCGCAGGCTACTAGCACAACGGCGGGTAGGCACAACGCAGCGCGGCGTAGGTGGCAGAATACGGAAGGAAGTTGCATAGGCCAAGAGGCTTAGTTGGAGGTCGGAGGCTGAGCGGGGGCCGGAATGCGGAGTGCCAGCAGCCGCTCAAAGTTGCCCTGAAACACGTTGAAATCTACCGTGCCCCGGATGCCGGGCACGTAGGCTTCGTCTGAGTGCTGCCAAATAATCCACTTCTCGCGCGGAAGGCGGGGCTGGTCTACCTCATAGTGCGCCAGCCACAGCGGGTACTTATCGAAGTGGCCGGCGAGGTAGCGGCGGTAGAAGCTGTAGTTGGAGTAGAGAATGGGCCGCACGCCGTAGTGCCGCTCAACCAGGCGGAGCCAGGTAGCTACTCCCCGCCGCATTTGCGCTACATCGTGAAACTTGGCGTGCTCTACATCCAGCACCGGCGGCAAATCACCGGGGCGCAGGGGAACGATATCCGTAAACAGGTTTGCCTGACGCGTGGGGTTGGAGTTTGGCTGAAAGTAATGGTAGGCGCCCCGGTAAATGCCGGCTGCGCGGGCTCCCTCCCAGTTGCGCTGGAAGCGCGAGTCGCGCAGCGTAACACCCTCCGAGGCCTTGATGAAAGCGAAGCGCACACGGTGCTCGGCTACTTCGCGCCAGTCGATGCGCCCCTGGTAGGCCGATACGTCAATACCGTGCACCGAGTAGCCTTCCAGCAGGGGCGTTTTTTCGCGGCCCGTGAGGTGGTTAGCGCGCCAGCCCGCGTAGGCCCGCCGGGCGTAGCGGTTGATTTGCCGACGGTAGTGGCCGTAGAATATGAGCAGGCCTAGCACCAGCAGCAACCCAACAAGCAGTAGGGCCTGGCGCCGGATAGCGCCGCAACGAACGGTGGAGCGAGGAGGTGTGTTCATGAGCGTAGGCATGCCAAAGGTAACGCCCCAATGTATTCTTCTGGTGCCCATGGAAGCGCATCAATCGGTAAAAACCAGCCTTTTTCCGACCTTTGTACTGTTTTTAGCTCCTGCTTTGCCATGCCTGACTACGCCAACCTACCTGATGCTCGCGACGAATCTGGTCACCTTATTCGTGAGCTACACGGCATCACCCTCGCGCAAATTCTGGAGTATCTGGTGGCCCACTACGGCTGGCCCGAGCTAGATCGTCGCATCCGCATCAACTGCTTTGCCGTGAATCCGAGCATCAAGTCTAGCCTAACGTTTCTGCGGCGCACGCCCTGGGCCCGCGAGAAAGTAGAGGAACTCTACATTCGTACGCGCACCGCCGAGGTACTTGCCAAAAAGTAAGGCTGCCATTCACATTTCATTGTCTTTGCCTCTCTAGCTCCCCATCTCATGGCCGATGTTTCGCAAAAATCTGGGGGTGGGGCGCTGCTGCTGGGGTTTGGACTATTTGTGCTGTTTGAAACTGGAGCCTACTACTTGCTGCGGTTTGCCACCTCTGGCTTAGGTATGACCAACCAATTTCAGCCCGAAAACACCATAGTAAGCAATTGGGTAAAAACGGTGGTATTTCTGCTGCTGCACCTCACGCTGGTAGTAGTAGCCGTGTTGGTGCTCAGTAATCGAATGCCCCGCCGCTACCGCGGGCAGCTAATGGGGTGGTTCTACCTGTCTTTGCTGGCGGGCTTCGTGCTACTGTGGCCCCTGTTCGATTAGGCCACATTCAGAAACGTAAGGACATAAAAAAGCCACTACCTGGGTAGTGGCTGGTGAGACATGGTGCCGGTCGGTCCCGGCGTTATGAGCAGCTGAACAGATTGCTTAGCGCTGCTTGATGTCAATTTCGCGCTGCTGGGCCTCCGTGTTGCGGAAGGGAATGCGCACATGCAGCTCGTTATTCTCAAACACTGCGTCGATGCGGTTCTGGTCCAGGTTGGCGGGTAGTGCCAGGGTGCGCGTAAACAGGGGAGCTACTAGCTTATCTTCAGGAGTATGGCGGTAGTCGGCATACACCGTCAGGTGGTTGTTGTTGAGCACTACGTGAAAATTCTTGGGGTTTACCGATGGAACGGCTATCCGCACAATCACGCCCTTCTCGCGCTCGTCTACCCGCATCACTGGCTGAGCAATCCCGCCGCCCAAAGTATTGAGCAGATTGAGTTGCGGAGCGATGTTGTGAATGAAGTCCTTGCTGATAAGATTCATGAGTTGGTTCCTCTCTATGTGGTGAATGGGGTATTGCAAACCACGTACCACCCTGCCCTATGCGCTTTCAAGACGATATTTCGGTCAAAATGTCGTTTATACCTGCCGTTATGTTTTTTTTTAAGACATTATGGCCGAATGCGGGCTGCGGTAGTTGTCCTCCGGGCCGACTCTTTGGCGAATGCTGCGTATACCAAGGGCTGTACCAACGCCAACCTTATGCTGCCCCAACACTTTACAACCGCTCGTACTGCTCGTTATATCAGCCTAGGTGAACCGGGCCCTGCCGTGCAACACATTTGGTTTTGCCTGCATGGGGAGGGTCAGTTGCTCAGCGACTTCGCCGCCCAGCTAGTCAACCTAGACACGCCGGAGCGCCTACTTATTTTGCCGGAAGGCTTGTCTCGGTTTGGCTTACCCGCCGACAGTGCCCCCACCGAAACAACCGCCGCTGCATGGTTTTCGCCAGAAACGCTGGAGATAGATATGGATGATCTAACGGCCTATCTAGATTCGTTGGCCGCTCAGGTTCTTCCCGCTTGCCCAGCCGGCACCCCGGTAACGGTATTAGGCTACGGCCAAGGTGCCGCCGCCGCTTGCCGGTGGCTGGCCGCCGGCAACACCCACTACGACAAGCTCTTACTGTACGCTTCCGTATTTCCACCCGAAATAGACCGTCGGGCCACCTTGGAGGCATTACCTATTCAGCCCGTAGTAGTTCTGACTACCACCACCGACATTTTCACGCCCGAAGTGAGCGGCGAAGGGCTGGTGCACGACTTCCAGGAAGCTGGACATTCAGCCCAACTGCGCTACGTATCAGGTGACGGGCTGCGGCTAGCTGCACTGGGCGCCAGCGCCGAAATTCCCGCTACGGATGAAGGCACTCCGCCACCCACTACCCCGCAAGAAAGCTAGGGCATCCAGTACGGGCGGTTTCTTACTTAGCGCGCCATGTAAAAGAGGGAAAGCAGAAGTAGCAGGAAACCAGCTCTGAGTAGCCATGGCAAGCGTAGGCGCGTACAGAGCAACTGAACCTTACCTATCTCTGCTATGCCGCGCTCTACTCCCGACCTCATCAAACTTGCCACCCGGGCCCCGGGCAACTTGCACAAAGAAGCCACCCTACGGGAGCTTAAGCGCATTAAGCAGGAACTGATTGAGTTGCAAGACCGGCTCTATGCCGAAAACCGACGTAGCGTGCTCGTGGTGCTTCAGGGCATGGATGCTAGTGGTAAAGACGGACTTATCCGACGGGTGTTCAGCGGCATAAATCCGCAGGGTGTGCGCGTTCATTCTTTTAAGGAACCCACTAAACTGGAGCTAGCCCACGACTTTTTGTGGCGCGTGCACCAGCAGGTGCCACCCCGTGGAATGCTCCACGTCTTCAACCGCTCACATTACGAAGACGTGCTGATTACCCGGGTAGCGGGACTCATCCCAGCGGAAGAAGCACATCGGCGGTTTACAGCCATTAATGCCTTCGAGAAGCTGCTGCAACAAGCCGGCACTACGGTGCTCAAATGCTACCTGCACGTATCGGAGGAGGAGCAGCGCAAGCGCCTGGAAGAACGCGTAACCGATGCGGCCAAACAGTGGAAATACGAAGCTGGCGACGAAGAAAAAGCCCGGCAGTGGCCCGCGTACCGCACCGTGTACGAAGACGTATTTGAGCACTGTAGCCCCGCTAGCTGCCCCTGGCATATTGTGCCCGCCGACCAGAACTGGTATAAAGCCTACGAGGTAGCTCGCCTGCTACGCGACGCCCTTGTGGCAATGAACCCCCAATACCCTAGCAATAAGACTGAGCGCCCCAAGTAGCTGCTACGCCGGTAGCGCTGGCGTAATGTCGCGCTCATAGTGGATGTACTCCGCATCGGGGGTAGGCAACAGAGTAAAGCCATTGTGGGTAAGTACGCGCTGGGCCGCTGCGTTATCAGAAGTGGTACGCGCGGTGAGGCGGCGCACCATACCCGTTTGGGCGGCATGAGCTACAAGGCCAGCGGTTAGCTCGGTGCCTATGCCCCGCCCGCGCCAATCGTCGGCTACGGAGAAGCCAATTTCGGCGCTGCCGTTTGCATCGGGGGGGCCGTGGAAGCCGCCGGTAGCTACCAGAGTGTTCTGAGCAGCCTCCGCGCCCGCCTTTAGAATAGCATACCAGCCGTACCAGCCCGCAGCATCGCGCCCGCCTGCCGTCAGCTGCTCCAAGAAGTAGCGCATGGCTTTCTCGTCATAGTCGCCCGGGGGCCAGTGGGCCGGCATGGTTGCGCCCAGCAAAATGGGGAAGTAGCGAGGCTTAGTAAGCTCAGCGGTAAGAAGTGCCCGGCTAGCCGCCAGCAGCGTCATACGGGGTGTATAGGCAATTAAAGGAATCATAGCTCAGCAAGAAAAAGAAAACCTAGGTGCATACGCAAAGAAGAAACCTAGGGTGAAGGTTGCAAACTGGAGCATTGCCGCGGGGTTTATTCGGGTGGCATAGTGTAGCGTACGGCGCTTATCCATAATTTGAGCCCGCAACCAGGGCCGCTGGTTGCGCAGATGTTTGTTGTGTTCCTGCACCTGGCAGCCCTGCTGCCTTCTCCTTCCCACCTTTCCCATGAAAACCGATAACGCCTCCAAAGACGCTCTTTTTCAGGAAGTAGCCGCCACCTTGCAGCAGCAGGGCTTCACAGTAGCCACGGTAGATGCCACGCGCCCCTGGGGCGGGTTTTTCGTTATCCAAGAAGATCAGGCTCAGCAGTTTGCCGACACATATTTCGACGGCATCTCCATTGAGCAGCTTAAAATTTCCGGTAAGCTGAGCCCCAAAATGCTGCTAGTGGCTCCGCAAGCGCGCCTATCGTGGCAGTACCACCACCGCCGCGCCGAAATTTGGCGCGTGGTGCAGGGGCCCGTGGGCGTGGCTACCAGCCCCACCGACGAGCAGGGCGAAGTGCTATCATACGCTCCTGGTCAGCTTATCACGTTGCAACAGGGTGAGCGGCACCGCCTGGTAGGCCTTGACGGCTGGGGAGTAGTAGCCGAAATCTGGCAGCACACCGACGCTACCCAGCCATCCGACGAAAACGATATCGTGCGCGTGCAGGACGATTTCGGCCGGTAGGGCCCTTGGCTCCTGCCCAACACTCCGCTAGGGGAGCGAGGGTAGGGCTAGTACCACAAAACGGGTAGTAGCCCGGCCTCTTGGCTGGGCTACTACTTACGTGAGCTTTTGTCATGCTGCTATGTTGCCGGTTACTCCCGACTATTTTACGCTTTCGTACCGCCCGGAGGAGGATGTGCTGGTAGCCCGCTGGATGCGCCCTGTTTCGCTGGAAGAAATGTGTGAGGGCTACTTGCTCCTGCGCGAAGCTGCTACCACCTGCCGCTGCCGGCAGTGGCTTATTGATGCGCGCCGCCGCTACAACACTCACCGCGAAGGAGCCCACTGGATGCTGACCGAGTTCTTGCCTACTCTATACCCGCGGCTGGGCGGCCGTACGCGGTTGGCCTACGTGCTAGCCCCCGTGCTGATGCGCGATGCGGAGGCCGATGCGGCCTTTCCTCCCGCTAGTTACTTCGACGACAAGCCATTTGCCGGTGCTCAGTTTACCGATGAGCGAGCCGCTTTGGAATGGCTGCAGCAGGGCCGCGCTTAGGCTCACTAGTAACCAGCGGAAGCAATATTCACAGAAAGCTCATGAACTCTGGCCTACCTTTGTGGCGTATAGTATACTGTATACTGCCCTGCCTGCCCATATGAGTTGCAGCTGGTTGCCCGATTAACTACTTCCGACATAGTGCCGGTGAGCGGGCCGCGGGGCCCATTGTGCCGCCCTATGATTCCTACTTCTGCTGCTACTGGCATTCCGGTGGCCCCTTCCCTCACTCCTACCCTAGAAGCCGCCGACATGCGGCCCAGCACCAGCCCCGATAAAAAGCGGCTGCTCTACCTCAGCACCTTGGCAGTACTGGTGGGCATTGTAATCAGCGACGTAGCCAAGCTTTTGGTAATGCTGATTCACTTCGTCACGAACCTCGCCTTCTTCGGGCAAGTGTCGCTAGAAAACCGGAGCCCCGCCGATAATACCTTGGGGCTGTGGGTTATTTTAGTTCCGGTAGTGGGTGGACTGATTATTGGGCTGATGGCCTTGTACGGGGCCCGCGGCATCCGGGGGCACGGCATTCCGGAGGCTATGGAACAAGTACTCACCAACCAAAGCCGCATCCGACCCATCATTACCGTGCTCAAGCCGCTGTCGGCTGCCATTTCAATTGGTACGGGTGGCCCCTTTGGTACTGAGGGACCTATTATTGCTACGGGCGGGGCCTTCGCTTCCAACGTGGGGCAGCTGCTGCGCATTACGCATACGGAACGCAAGATTCTGCTGGCTGCCGGCGCTACTGCGGGTATGACGGCCGTATTCGGTACGCCCTTGGCTGGTATCTTCTTGGCTATTGAGCTGCTGCTCTTTGAGTTTTCGCCCCGTTCTCTTATTCCAGTGGCACTAGCTTGTCTCACAGGTTCGGCGGGCCACCATTTGCTGTTTGAAGCCGGTCCTGAGTTTGCCATGCCCGCCGTGGCGTCCCCTAGTAATACGGCCCTGGCGGCGTATAGCGCCATTGGCCTGGTAGTAGGTCTGTTGGCAGTGGGCATTACGAAAAGCCTGCACTGGCTGGAGGAAGCGTTTGCCCGCCTGCCGCTACCCTGGGTATTTCACCCTGCCCTGGGTGGTTTGGCAGTTGGGATATGCGGCTACTTCGCTCCGCGTGTGCTGGGCGTAGGCTATGAGAACATCACTTGGTTGCTGTCGGGCTCCTGGCCGCTGCTGGCAGTGCTCCTGCTGGGCACCTTAAAGCTCGTGGCGTGGTCGTTGTCGCTGGGAAGTGGTACCTCAGGTGGTACGCTAGCACCCCTGCTGACCGTTGGGGCCGCTGCCGGCGCACTGCTGGGGGGCTTGCTGGTGCAGGTAGTGCCCGAAGCTGGCATTGCCCTGCCGCTGGCAGCCCTGGTGGGAATGTCGGCCCTGTTCGCCGGGGCCTCCCGGGCACTACTCACCTCGGTCATTTTTGGTATTGAGCTGACGGGGCAGCCATATGCCCTAGTGGCCTTGCTGGGTGCCTGCACAGCAGCCTACGTGGTATCATACTTCCTCATGAACCACACCATCATGACCGAAAATATGGCCCGTCGTGGGGTGCACACGCCCTACTCCTACGAGCCCGACGCGCTGGAAAAGCTAACGGTAGCGCAAGTGCTTCGTCCGGGTGGGCTCACCCTCAGCGCCGAAAACACCCTGGCCGAAGTGCGCGAGTGGCTGGCCCAGCAGGCTGCCAAGGAGGTGCCCACGCACTTTATTGTGGTAGATGCCGAAGGGCAGTTCCAAGGGTTGTTGAGCTTTATGGAACTGTACGCCCACCACCCCGACGTGACGGTGCCAGTGCATACGCTCATTCGGCAGCATCCGGCGCCCGTACTGGCCACAGACTCCTTGCGAAAGGCGGTAAGCTGCATGGCCCGCGCCAATGTAGATGTACTGCCCGTGGTAGAAACTCACAACCCGCTTGTAGTAACGGGCGTGCTATCCTACCACGAAGTGCTGCGGGCTTACCGCTCCCACCTCAACGACGACGAAGAACGCCGGGCTAGCATTTCTCTCCGCCACCGGAGTATTCGCATTCTGCTACGTGGGCAGCAGCTACTGCACGTGCAAAAAGCGCGCAGTCGCCAGTAACCCTAGGGCCCCTACACAAGAAAGCCCGGCTATTGCGTAATAGCCGGGCTTTCTTGTGTAGGGGAGCTTTCAGCGTCAGTGGAAGAGGTGTGTTGGGTGCTTAGATTACACCGAGTAATCGGCCGTAAGGTGGGCGTCTACGCAGTTGAGCACATCCTGCACCGTGCGTAGGCGCTCTAGCTCGGGGTCAGGAATTTCAATGTGGAAGCGGTATTCCAAGTTGATAGCCAGCTCTACCAAGTCAATGGAATCGAGGCCAATATCTTCCTGCAAGCGAGTTTTGGGCGTAAAAATCAGGTTGGCGTGGCGCTTGCGGCGTAGCATGCGCTCCACTTGATGACGGACTAGCTGTTCCATATGAACTGTAGGGCAGCGGGAGAGTGAGAAAAACAAAAAAGAGAAACGGGCCTACTCAACGCTAGTGAGGAGCAGCGTGGTATCTGCCGCCGTACCAGGCTGGTAGGTAAGCACTGCGGCGTGGGCCTGTAGGTAGTCGCCGGGGGCTACTGGGCGCGTCGTGATGAGGCCGTCTTCGGGAGCCGTCACGAACACGAAAGTAAGCGCCTGAGGAGCCTGAGCCAATTGAAGACGAAGCGCCTGAATTTTCTGGTGGGCCGCCGCCACGGCCGCCGCGGAAGCTGCCGGCTGCTGAGCTAGTAGAGCCGCGTGGGCGCGCTGCTGTTGAGCCAGCAGGCCCTGTAGGCGCTGTTGTTCCAGGGTGTGGAGAGGCTGTGCCAGCTTAGCCAGCATATCGCCTTTGCGTACGCGCTGCCCGGGAGTTACGTACACTTCCCACACGCGCCCAGCCTGAGCTGCCTCCACGGGGCGGCCGGGTAGTACCACCCGCGGGCCGGGCGGGGTAAGCGAATCGGGAAGGGTGGCGGCCGAAAGGGTAGGGGTGGCCGGTGCCAGCCAGCATGGTAGGGCACAACTGCCTACCGCTACCAGTAGTACTAGCACCATTCCAAGTAATTTTTTCATCACAAGCACAGCAGAAGTTCTCCGTTGGAGGTCAGGCGAGGCCGACGCGGCCAGGGGCACAGCGGAGGAATTAAATAAGGCGAAACGGCCAGAGAATCAGATAGTAACCAATTTGGTTACATTTATTGGGAAATAAAAAGCGGCTTAGCCGCTGGCGTGTGGGCACTGCTGAGGTACGCGCTGGGCCAACTCTTCCATTACTTGATGCACCGACACGGCTGCCAGGGCCGTGCGCATGGCTTCAATGGCGGGCCCGAATAGGCCTTCCAACGTTTGTTGCATCACGCGGCCCAGGTCACAATGCGAGCTGGGGTTGGTGCTACCCACCAGAAACAAGTCGGGCTCCGATTCTTGCACTGCCCGAAATACATCGAGTAGGGAAATCTCGGTAGCAGGCCGGGCTAGCAATGTGCCGCCTCCTGCCCCGCGCTGGCTCTGTACCAGGCCCGCTTCGCGCAGGGTGCTCATCAGGCGGCGTACTACCACGGGGTGAGTGCCGGCACTG
The DNA here is from genome assembly GCF_900188255.1 of Hymenobacter mucosus. Classification (GTDB taxonomy): domain Bacteria; phylum Bacteroidota; class Bacteroidia; order Cytophagales; family Hymenobacteraceae; genus Hymenobacter; species Hymenobacter mucosus. Next base: position 223,013 of record NZ_FZNS01000003.1, read on the forward strand.
CTCGCCAATACCTCCGACGATACTGGCTGCCCCTGGGAATGCCCTAGGTAAGCTAGAATGTGGGTGGCAACGGCAAAACGAGTGTTCATGCGGGATAGGTAACAGAATTGGTTACAAATGTACGCAAAAGAAAAACAGATTGTACACAACCTGTTTTTCTTTTGACGATAGCCACACGTCCCTAGGCTAAGTAAGGGGCTTAGTAGGGTGTGTCCAGTAGCTGTTGCTATGCTTCCCAGCTACCGAAAGTGCCTGCTTGGTAGTCTTGGTACGCCTGGCGAATTTCCTGCTCGGTGTTCATCACGAAGGGGCCATACGCCACAATGGGCTCCTGGAAGGGTAGAGCATGGCCCAGCAGCACCACGGCGTCGCTGGGAGCTTCAATGTGCAGGTCGTTGCCGTCGTAGTTAAACTCCACCAAATGGCGGGCTTCGGTTTCCACCCCATTTACCAGCACGCGGCCTCGAATGGTGTAGAAAAAAATGGTGTGCTCCTTGGGAATGGAAAGCGCAAGCTTGCCGCCGGCCAGAAAGTCAATGGTAGCCAGCTGAATATCAGCTAGGGGCTGTACGGCCCCAGCCGTACCCGCCCAGTTGCCCGACACGGCGTGGATGGTAACGCGGCCTTCGTCTTGGGTTACCACGGGAATCTCGGGCTCCTGAAGGCCGGTATAGCGCGGCTCCACCATTTTGTCTTTGGCTGGCAGATTTACCCACAGTTGTAAGATTTCCAAGGGGCCACCCGTGCGCTTAAAATCAGGCGACGAAATTTCGGCGTGAATCAGGCCCCGGCCAGCTGTCATCCACTGAATGCCACCCGGCCCAATAATGCTTTGGTGGCCGCCGGTATCTTGGTGCATAATATCACCATCCAGAATAAACGTGACGGTTTCGAAGCCCCGGTGCGGGTGCGGACCGAAGGGAAGGCCATTGTTGTGCGGCGGGTATACCTGGGGACCGTGGTGGTTAAGAAACAAAAACGGGTCGAGGTGCTCGACTGACTGCGTGGGCAAGGCACGGTACGTAACCAGGTCGGCAATGGGGGCGCTCAGGGCGCGGTGCTGCTGCTTGATGGTGCGCATATAGGAGAGGGGATAAGAGAAAGTAGCTGACTAGTACCTGAAACCGCACGACATGTTTGGGCAGCCGGCAGGTTTTGTACGGCTCGCGCAACTACTTCGCTGTGCGCGTGACTCTTATGCGTATATCGCGCCACTGTAATCTGTGTGAGTTATGATACGCACGCTCCTTCTCGTTCTGGCCTTATTGGGTAGGGCCGCCGGTACTGTGCTGGCGCAGGGTGCTACCCCACTGCCCGCGGCCACTACCGCACGGCCTACTACCGCCCCAACCAGTGAGCTGCCGAGCAGGCCCCGCGAACGGCCCAAATACCCCAAGCCCACCACGCTGGATACCAACGAGGTAAAGCTTCGGATTGACCCCAGGAGGCCTATTCCGGCGCCCACGCGGCCGGTTCCCAAGCCCCGAGCTGTATCTCGGCAGTAGCGGGCGGCCGAAAACCCTGGCCTACTAAACTAGGTTATTCACTTCTGCATCGAATAATCTTCTTTAGTTATGGCTCAGCTTTTTACGCCGTTCACCCTGCGCGGCATCACGTTTAAAAATCGCCTGGTTGTGTCGCCGATGTGCCAATACAGCGCCGAGGATGGCTTCACCAACGACTGGCATTTCGTGCACCTGGGCTCCCGGGCCGTAGGGGGCGCTAGTCTCATCATTCTGGAAGCCACTGCCGTATCTCCGGAGGGGCGCATCACTCCCGACGACATTGGCATCTGGAAGGAGGAGCACGTGCCGGGCCTGCGTCGCATTGCCGATTTCCTGAAAGAGCACGCCTGCGTGCCCGGTATTCAGCTGGCTCACGCTGGCCGCAAAGCCAGCCATGCTAGCCCTTGGAAAGGTGGCGAGGTAGTGCCTGCAACCGAGGGCGGTTGGGAAACCGTAGCGCCCAGTGCAGTACCCTTCACCGAGGCCGAGCCCGCTCCCCAAGAACTGTCGTTGGCGGGCGTGCAGCAGGTCGTTGACGACTTCCGCACGGCGGCACAACGAACCTTGGACGCTGGCTTTGAGGTGATAGAGCTGCACGGTGCCCACGGCTACCTCCTGCACGAGTTCCTGTCGCCACTCAGCAACAAGCGCCAAGACCAGTATGGAGGCTCCTTTGAAAACCGCATTCGGCTGCTGGTGGAAGTAGTGGAGGCTACCCGCACTGTGTGGCCAGAGCACCTTCCCTTGTTCGTGCGCATTTCGGCCACCGACTGGACTGAGGGCGGCTGGACGGCGGAGGAATCGGTAGCCCTAGCTACTATTCTCAAAGACAAGGGTGTTGACCTGATTGACTGCTCTACTGGTGGCAACGTGCCAGCCGCCCAAATTCCGGTAGGCCCCAGCTACCAAGTGCCGTTTGCTGAGCAAGTGAAGCGTGAAACGGGCCTCCCCACCGGCGCCGTAGGCCTCATCACTAGTCCCGAGCAGGCCGAGGAAATTGTGGCTTCTGGCCAAGCCGATTTGGTGCTGCTGGCCCGCGAGTCGCTCCGTAACCCCTATTTCCCGCTGCGCGCTGCGCACAAGCTGGGCGCCGACGTAGCCTGGCCCGACCAGTATGAGCGCGCTAAGCCCCGCAAACATCATTAACAGGAAGGACCAAAACCAAGGTCTTGTACCTTAACTTGGCCTACTACATACCCAAGCCGCTTCCCTAATTGGGGAGCGGCTTTTTTGTGCGAAACCTGTTCCTGCTGATGCCGTTGGCGCAACCCTTGCGCGCGCGTGCGCGACCTTGCATCTGGATTTCAGACTGTATTTTCCTGCATGAATCACTTTTCTGCATCGCGCCCGGCTGCCGCGGCTTCCCTACTACTGGCGCTGGCTGGCTGCGCCACCACCAAACCAACCGTTCCTGCGGCATCTGCGCCAGCGGCTACCCCGGCAACGTCAGCCGTAGCGTCCTCTACCGGCGGGCGCAGCATCAATCCGCAGGATGTTGACCGTTCCGTGTCGCCCTGCGAGGACTTCTTTCAGTTCTCGGGTGGCAACTGGTTGAAAAACAACCCGGTGCCGGCTTATGCCTCTAGCTGGGGCCCGCGCAACCTGCTCGGCGACCGGACCCAGGCCACGCTGAAAAAGATACTAGAAGAAGCCGCAGCTACTACTTCGGCGCCTAAGGGTTCTAACACCCAGAAAGTAGGCGACTTCTACGCCTCGGGTATGGACTCGGTAGGCCTCGAAAAGGCGGGCCTGAAGTACCTGCAGCCCGAGCTGGCGCGCATTGCCGCCATCAAAGACCTGAAAACCTTGCAAACCGAGCTGGCTCGTCAGCAGACCCTCGGCACGGGAGCTTTCTTCCGTGCCGGCGTGGGCCCCGACCGCAAGCAGAGCACGGTGTACGCCGTCAATTTCAGCCAGGGTGGCCTGGGCATGCCCGACCGCGACTACTACCTCAAGGACGATGCCCGCTCAAAAGCCGTGCGCACGGCCTATGTAGCCTACATGACCAACACGTTCAAGCTCATGGGCGACTCGGAGGCCACAGCCGCGAAGAAAGCGGCCACCATTGTGCGCCTCGAAACCCGGTTGGCCCAGGCCAGCAAGAGCCGCGTGGAACTGCGCGACCCCTATGCCAGCTACAACAAGATGACGGTGGCCGAGGCGAATGCCCAGTTCCCGAACATCAACCTGCCGGCTTTCCTCGCTCAAAACAAGTTGGGGGCAGCCAAGGAAGTCATCATTGGGCAGCCTACCTTCTTCAAGGAGGTGAGCACCATGCTCAAGCAGGAGCCCTTGGCCGATGTCAAAACCTATATGGCTTGGCAGCTCGTCAGCTCCGTGCCCTCGGCCCTGCCCAAGGCGTATAGCGACGAGGCTTTCCGGTTTGCGCAGGTGCAGAGCGGGGCCAAGCAGCAGGCGGTCCGTTGGAAGCGCATGCAGTCGGCTACGGATGCTACTTTGGGCGAGGCCTTTGGGCAGTTGTACGTAGACAAGGCTTTCTCACCTGCGGCCAAGCAAAAGGCCCTCGATATGGTAGCCAACATCAAGGCCAGCATGGCCGACCACATCCAAACCAATACTTGGATGAGCGACGCTACCAAGCAGGAGGCCCTGAAAAAGCTGAATGCCCTGCGGGTGAAAATCGGCTACCCCGATAAATGGAAGGACTACTCGGCTCTGAACATTACCCGCGAGTCGTACCTGAAGAATGTGCTGGCTGCCCGTCAGTGGAGTTACCAGCAGAACGTGAAGAAGTTTGGTGGGCCCATTGACCGTAATGAGTGGGGCATGACGCCGCCTACCATCAATGCCTATTACAACCCGCCGATGAACGAAATCGTGTTTCCGGCCGGATACCTGCAACCCCCTTTCTTCGACCCCGAGGCCGACGACGCGGTAAACTACGGCGCCATTGGCGGCGTCATGGGCCACGAAATGACCCACGGCTTCGACGACCAAGGCCGGCAGTACGATTCCCAGGGCAACCTACGCGACTGGTGGACCAAGGAAGACGGAGAGCAGTTTACCCAGCGCGCCGCCGTGGTAGGCCGCCAATACGACGCCTTCTCGCCCCTCGACTCGGTGCACGTGAACGGCAAGCTGACTATGGGCGAAAACCTGGCCGACTTTGCGGGCCTTACCATAGTATATGGTGCCCTGGAAAAACAACTGCAGAAGCAATACGGTAATGGTCCGCGCCCCGTCATTGATGGATTTACGCCAGAACAGCGCTTCTTCCTGAGTTGGGCGCAGCTGCGCCGCACCAACATTCGGCCTGAGGCCTTGCGCCAGCAGATTCTCACCGACCCGCACTCGCCCGGTCAGTACCGTACCATTGGACCGCTCATGAACATGCCCCAATTCTACCAGGCTTTCGGTTGCCAGCCGGGCCAGAAGATGGTGCGGCCTGATGCGGAGCGCGCCGTTATTTGGTAGCGGTGCAGGGTGGGTAAATTGAAAGTATATCAGTTTACCCACCCTGCACCGCTTCGTTTTTTGTAAGTGTGCGGTGATATTCCTGTATATTACTTCACTTTTTTCATGCCCTTTACTTTCCACATGTTCGCAAAGAGCTACTTATTGCTGACGCTGGGTACTGCTGCCGGCCTAGCCCTAACAGGCTGCGCTTCTAGCACCCCGGCCGCCACGGCCACCTCAACCACCCCCGCTACTGCTACCGCATCTGCTACCACCGAAACGGCCGCAAAAGGCCCCGTGCTGCCCGGCGTTGGCCTGGACCTGTCGGCGAGGGATATGTCGGTGTCGCCTTGCGAAGACTTCTTCCAGTACGCCAGCGGCACTTGGGTGAAGAATACCCCCATTCCGGCCGCCGAATCGTCGTGGGGCTCCTGGAATACCCTTATCGACCAGAACAACGCCGTGCTGCGCCAGATTCTGGAGTCGTCGGCCGCTAACAAGTCGGCCGCGAAAGGCTCGAATGCTCAGAAAGTAGGTGATTTCTACGCCTCGGCTATGGACACCGTAGCCATTGAGAAGGCCGGCTTGAAGTACCTGCAGCCGGAGTTGGCGCGCATCAATGGCGTGAAAGATCTGAAAGGCCTGCAGACTCAGCTGGTGCGCCAGCAGATGCTACAGACCCGCTCGGTATTCGGCCTGGGCGTGCGCCAGGATTCCAAGAAAAGCACCGAGTATGCCGTATACATGGGCCAGGGTGGCCTAACGCTACCCGACCGCGACTACTACCTCAAGGATGACGCCCGCTCCAAGACCATCCGGACGGCGTACACCACCTACCTCACCAACATGTTCAAGATGTTGGGCGATAACGAGGCTACCGCTTCTAAGAACGCCGCCACTGTGCTGCGCCTAGAAACCCGGCTCGCCAAAGCCAGCAAAGACCGCGTAGCCCTGCGCGACCGGTACGCCAACTACAACAAGATGACGGTGGCCGAGGCGAATGCCCAGTTCCCGAACATCGGCCTGACGGCTATGCTGCCCCAGGTAGGCCTAGGCTCGGTGAAGGAAGTAATTGTAGGCCAGCCTGAGTTTATGAAGGAAGCCAGCGCGGCCCTCAAGCAGGAGCCCATCGGCGACTGGAAAACCTACATGCGCTTTCACTTAGTAAACTCCGTAGCCTCGGCTCTGCCCAAGGCCTACGTAGATGAGTCGTTCCGCTTCAACCAGGTGATGAGCGGTGCCAAGCAGCAGCAGCCCCGCTGGAAGCGCATGCTGCGCTCTACGGATGCTACCCTGGGCGAGGCCTTCGGTCAGATCTACGTAGAAAAAGCCTTCACCCCCGAAACCAAGAAGAAGGCTCTGGAGATGGTGGCCAACATCAAGGAAGCAATGGGTGAGCACATTCAGGCTCTGGAGTGGATGAGCCCCGCCACCAAGCAGGAGGCCATGAAGAAGCTCAACGGCTTCACCGTAAAAATCGGTTACCCCGACAAGTGGAAGGACTACTCGGCCCTGACCATCTCACGTGAGTCGTACTTGAAAAACGTGCTGGCCGCCCGTGAATGGGAGTTCAAGGACAACGTGAGCAAGTTTGGCAAGCCGATTGACCGCACCGAGTGGGGTATGACCCCGCCCACGGTGAATGCCTACTACAACTCCACGATGAATGAAATCGTGTTTCCGGCCGGCATCATGCAGCCTCCGTTCTTCGACCCCAAGGCCGATGACGCCGTGAACTATGGCGGCATGGGCGCGGTAATTGGTCATGAAATCACGCACGGCTTTGATGACCAGGGCCGGCAGTCGGATGCGGAGGGCAACCTGCGCGACTGGTGGACCAAGGAAGATGCCGCTGAATTCTCGAAGCGTACCGACTTGGTAGGCAAGCAGTACTCAGCTTTCTCGCCGCTGGATTCAGTGTACGTGAACGGCAAGCTGACCATGGGCGAAAACCTCGCTGACTTCGGTGGTACGGCCCTGGCCTACAGCGCCCTGCAGAAGCAGCTTCAGAAACAGTATGGCAGCAGCCCCCGTCCGCAGTACGACGGCCTGACGCCCGAGCAGCGCTTCTTCCTGGCCTGGGCTCAGGTATGGCGCACCAGCATGCGCCCCGAGGCTCTGCGCCAGCAGGTGCTCACCGACCCGCACTCACCCGCGCAGTACCGCACCAACGGCCCACTGATGAACATGCCCGAGTTCTACGAGGCCTTCGGTTGTAAGGAAGATGCCAAGATGGTGCGCGCCCAGAACGTACGCGCCCGCGTGTGGTAAGCCTTAGATAAGTAAGAAATGGAAAAGCGAGTTGCCTCTGGCAGCTCGCTTTTCTTCTTTTGCTCTTGAAGTATCCAAAGCTAAAAGCTCGACATGACGGGCTTCCCTGGCTTCTTAACTCAGCTCCGTTCTTCCATTCCTTTCCAGTATGAAAAACAGAAACAGACTCACCCTGACTGCCTTGTCGGTAGCTGGCCTGGCCATAGCGGGCTGCAGCTCCTCGAAGCCCGTAGCTACCACTGCTACTGCCCCTGATGCTACTGTGGCGGCCCCAACTGCTGAAGCACCCGTGGTGAAAGGAGTAGGCCTGGATGTCGCCAACATCGACCCGGCCGTTTCGCCCTGCGACGACTTTTTCCACTTCGCCAGCGGTACGTGGCTTAAAAACACGCCTATTCCGGCCAGTGAGGTGCGGTGGGGCAGCTTCCAGCAACTCGCCGACCGCAACAACGCCGTAAGCCGTCAGATTTTGGAGGAAGCCGCGGCCAACACCTCGGCGCCCAAGGGCAGCAACATGCAGAAGGTGGGCGACTACTACGCCTCCGCCATGGACTCAGTGGCCATTGAGAAGGCCGGCATCACGCCCCTGAAACCGGAACTGGCGCGCATTGCGGCGGTGAAGGATTTGAAAGGTCTACAAGCGGTGGTGGCCCGCCAGCAGACGCTGGGCACCGGGGCTTTCTTCCGGGCCTACGTAGGCCCGGACCGGAAACAGAGCACCATGTATGCCGTGAACATGAGCCAGGGTGGCCTAGGCATGCCCGACCGCGACTACTACCTCAAGGACGATGCGCGCTCCAAGAGCATCCGCAACGCTTACGTGGCCTACATGACCAACACGTTTAAGCTCATGGGCGACTCGGAGGCCACGGCAGTGAAGAAGGCTGCCGCCGTGCTGAGCATTGAAACCCGGTTGGCCCAGGCCAGCAAGAGCCGCGTGGAGCTGCGCGACCCGTACGCCAACTACAACAAGATGTCGGTGGCCGAGGCCAACAAGCAGTTCCCCAACCTGGGGCTGCCTACGCTACTGGCGCAGAATAAGCTGGGCGCGGCTAAAGAGGTGATTGTAGGCCAGCCGGCTTTCTTCAAGGAGGTAAACACCCTAATGAAGCAGGAACCCTTGGCTAACGTCAAAACCTACCTCGATTGGCAGCTGGTTAGCTCCGTAGCCTCGGCTCTGCCCAAGGCGTACTCCGACGAAGCCTTCCGCTTTACGCAGGTGCTCACGGGGGCCAAGCAGCAGCAACCCCGCTGGAAGCGCATGCTCGGCGCTACGGATGCAGCTATGGGTCAGGCCTTCGGGCAGCTCTACGTGGACAAGACCTTCACGCCCGAGACCAAGCAAAAGGCCATGGAAATGGTCAATAACATCAAAGCCAGCATGGCCGAGCACATTCAGCAACTCGACTGGATGAGTGACGCTACCAAGCAGGAAGCCCTGAAGAAGCTGGCCGCCTTTAAGGTGAAGATTGGCTACCCGGATAAGTGGAAGGACTACTCCGCGCTCAATATCTCGCGCGAGTCCTACCTGAAGAATGTGCTGGCCGCCCGTCAGTGGAGCTACAACGATAACGTAAGCAAGTTCGGTAAGCCCATTGACCGCAACGAGTGGCGCTTCACCCCGCCCACGGTAAACGCGTCGTACAACCCGTCGATGAATGACATTACCTTCCCGGCTGGCATTATGCAGCCCCCGTTCTTCGACCCGAACGCTGATGATGCCGTGAACTACGGCGGCATGGGCGCGGTAATCGGTCATGAAATCACCCACGGCTTCGACGACCAGGGACGCCAGTCGGATGCGGAGGGCAACCTGCGCGACTGGTGGACCAAGGAGGATGCCGATAAATTTACCCAGCGTGCTGATATGGTGGGTAAACAGTACTCCGCCTTCTCACCAGTTGACTCCGTGTACGTGAATGGCAAGCTGACCATGGGCGAGAACCTCGCTGACTTTGGTGGCCTGAGTGTGGCCTACAGTGCCCTGCAGAAGCAGCTCCAGCAGAAGTACGGCAGCGGCCCACGCCCCAAGTACGATGGCTACACGCCCGAGCAGCGCTTCTTCCTGGCCTGGGCCCAAATCTGGCGTACCAATGCCCGCCCCGAGTACCTGCGTCAGCAAGTCATGACCGATCCGCACTCTCCGGCTCAGTTCCGGACCAACGGTCCGCTGATGAACATGCCCGAGTTCTATGAGGCCTTCGGCTGTAAGGAAGATGCCAGGATGGTGCGCGCTCAGAACGTGCGTGCCCGCGTGTGGTAAGCTGAACTGTGCTGACCGCAGAATCCTTGATGGATGGTTCTAAACAGGAGTTCTTGACTTAAGAGGCCTAACTCCAGCTTGTCTTGCTCACTAATGGTGTGCTCTGCCTGTGGCAGGCCGCTGTTAGTGGGCAAGCCTTGTTTAAGGGCCTACTATCCCTGACGCTAGCTACTGGAGACTCTATTGTAACAAGCAGAGAGTGTGCTATCTGTGCTGGGTTAGCAAGACGAAACTTGGCTCCGTTAAGAAATTAGGCCAGTGTTAATCATGTGGCTGTTCATCGGCCGTGGGGTCGTGGCCTCTCTTTTGGCCTACTATTATTTCGTGGTGCAAGTAACCCCACTCGCTCATGGCGCGCACCACACTCAGCAGGGTTTGGCTGTGCGGCGTGCTTTCATATTCCACTGTCACCGGGCGAGTATTGCAGACGGTGCGCTTCACGAGCTGGTGCTGCTCCATTTCCTGCAATTCCTTGGAGAGAACACGCGGTGAAATGCCAATTTCGCGGCTCAGCTCCTTGAACCGGTACTTACGCTCAAGCAACACGGCCAGGATAACAAGTTTCCATTTGCCGCTGATCACGTCGAGAGTATCGCGGACGGCTTGGTGTTGGCTTTTGCCAGCGGGACCAGGGCAAACGAGCATGGTGGTATCCTTTTAGTAACCGGTATCCTGTTGGTAATACATACCAAAGCTACCCCAACTGCCCGATAAGTTTGCCCTCGCATTTACCCCGAGGCCTACCCAAGCAGCGGCCGATGCTGGCAGTTAGCTGAGTAGTGTAGTTCACCTCAGCTACCGGGATTTCTTTATACAGTACTATACGCTCCCCATGAAACGCATTCTCGTCTACGGCGCTACTGGCCGTACGGGTGGCCTGGTCGTGGCCTATGCCTTACAACAAGGCTATGCAGTCACGGCCCTCGTGCGCAACCCTGCTAAGATTTCGCTTGCCTCCCCACACCTAACGGTTGTGCGCGGGCAGCCCACCAACTTGGCCGATATACGCCGGGCCATGCAGGGCTGCGACTTCGTCATCAGTACGCTTAGTGCGCTAAGTGAAGCCGAGTCGTTTTCGTTGAAAAAGATCACACCGCCCCACACGCTGGAAACGTCGATGGGCTATACAATACAGGCTATGCGGGAGTTAGGACTCCAGCGTATCGTAACGCTGTCTTCCATTGGGGTGGGCGATTCGTGGCCGTATGCCCCGTGGTATATGCGCCTGATGATTAGACTAACCAATTTTACGCTTGTGTTTGCTGACCACGACCGACAGGAAACCTTGCTGCGGCAGTCTGGCTTGGAGTGGGTTATTGCTCGCCCGGTGGCCCTGAACAACCGAGAGCAGATCGGGCAGCTTATTGTGCGTTACCAACAAACCCCGTCACCCTTCGCTATCAGCCGGCAGCAACTAGCCAGGTTTATGGTAGAATGTTTACAAGGCGACGACTTCCTGCACAAGGCGCCTTTGCTGGCGGAGAAGTAAGCGAGAGAAGGGGGTAGACGACAGTCTAATTTCTCCGTTTCCGGATCATCGTATCAGTACCAGAAATACTAGGCCTGTAACGCTGCCGTTTGGTCGGCGTAACAGGCCTAATGTTGTTTTTCCCTATACTAGGGAGTTGCCTAATGACACCTGACTTATCTTCGTTCTATGTCAGAGAATATTGTAAATGACTTCTTGCACCTGCTGCACCGGCCCGACCTGAGTATTCTGACGGCCCGGTGGCTGCGGACTACCTCGTCGCCGGAGCTGCGCACGGGCTACCACCGGCTGCTGGAATTTGCCTCGGGCTGTACCACCTGCCTGTGGCTGATTGATTCGCGCCGCCGGGAGCACTTGGAGAATAGTGACGTACACTGGCTGGTGCGGGACTTCTATCCCATGCTTCGGACTCGGCTAGGCCAGCATGTGTACCTAGCTTACCTCATCTCGCCGGCCCAGCTGGAAGACACCACTGACGACGAAACCCTGCCTGCCCTGCCCTACACCCACGGCGACTATTGCTCCATCAACCAATTTACCGATGAGGGTGATGCGGTGCAGTGGCTTACCAAGCACTTGCACCTGCCAGTATAGGCTACCCTGCTTTCACTACTGCCATAAAAAGGTGGCCTACCTCCCCCGTAGGCTACCTTTTTTGCTTTGTAGAAAAATAAAGTTGACGCTTCGGTATCATGATTACGAAATGTTCGTAGTATTACGAAATAATCGTAATAACTGACATGGAACGACTTACTCAACCCGAAGAAGAAGCCATGCGCGCCTTTTGGCAGCTGAAGGGTGGCTTTATCAAGGAGGTGCTGGAGCTGCTGCCCGAGCCTCGGCCGCCCTACACCACGCTGGCTTCCACCGTCCGGAACCTGGAGCGCAAAGGCTATCTGCAGGGCGAGAAGCTGGGCAACACCTTTCGGTTCACGCCCCTCATTGCCGCCGAGGAGTACCGCAAGCGCTTCATGAGCACCTTCGTGGGCGACTACTTCCGCAACTCCTACAAAGAGCTTGTTTCATTCTTCGCGAAAGACCAGAAGATCAGTGCCGAAGAACTGAAGGACATTGTGCGCATGATTGAGAAAGGGCAGGAAGAATGACTATGCCCGATCTGCTGCCCTACCTGCTGAAGGTAAATGGGGCCCTACTGCTGTTTTGTGCGGTGTACTATCTGGGCCTGCGCCGCCTTACCTTCTTCGGCCTGAACCGGGCATTTCTGCTCTTTGCGCTGGTGTTTGCGCCAGCTTACCCATTCATTGACCTGAGCAGTTGGTTTGCCCGACAGAACCCGCTGCCGGCCCAACTGCTGTTGCTGGCTCCCAATTGGCAAGCCTTGCCCACGGCCGTTCCGGCTACCATCAATTGGCTGGTAGTGACCTACTGGGTCGGGGTAGGTGGCCTAGGGGTACGGCTAGTGTTGCAGCTGCTCTCGCTGTATAGGCTGCACCGCATTTCCCAACCTGCGGAGTTTGAGGGGCAGCGGTTTCGGGCGGTGCCGGAGCCGATAGCACCTTTCGCCTTTTGGCAGACGGTATACCTTAATCCCGCCCAGCACCCGCCCCAAGAGCTGCCCGCCATTCTGTGCCACGAGCAAGTGCACGTGCGGGAGTGGCACACCGTGGATGTCCTGCTGGCCCAGCTCAGCCTGCTCTTCTACTGGTTCAACCCCGGCGTGTGGCTTTTGCGCCAAGCTCTGCACGAAAACCTGGAGTTCAACACCGATTACCGGGTGCTGCAATCGGGCCTGCTCGACAACAAAACTTATCAGTACCAGCTATTGCACCAAAGCGTGCAGGGGCAGGCCAATTCTATCGTCAGTCATTTCAATTTCCATCTTCTCAAAACCCGTATTGCCATGATGAATAAGCCCCGCACGGCCCGCACCCAAGCTGCCCGGTACCTGCTTCTGTTGCCCCTGGCCGCCAGCCTCACCCTTTGGAGCTGCGAGAAGAAAGCCTACCTCCCGGAGCCGGCTACCTCCGTTCAGAAGCAAGCAGCCACTTCGACTGAAAATGCACTGTATTTCGTGGATGGAGTGCCGAGCTCTGAGCAAGCCATGCATCAGCTAGAGCCAAGTGCTATAGCCAGCGTAAATGTGATTAAGGGGCGCAAGTTCATGCCTGGCTTCAATGAGGAGGCCTTTAAGCAAGATTTTGGCTCTATTGAGGGAAAAGGAGTTATGCTGATTATTACTAAAGCTGGGCAGGATTCGGAAGCGTTGAAAGCGTTCAACGAGAAGTACAACATCGTCTACAAAGCCGCGTCGCCCGAAGATCAGGCCATTACGATGCGCATCAAAGAAAGCACCGAAGGTGAAAAGGACATCTCCTTGTCAGACTTTAAAGGCCGGCTGGTATTCGTCAACGGGCAGGAAGCTGATGGCCAAGCCACTACGCTAAAAGGAGGCTCTATCAAGAGCGTGTATGTGCTGGATGCGGAAAAAGCCACCGCAAAATACGGGGATAAGGGTAAGAAAGGCGCCATTCTCATCACCACTAAATAAGGCTATCCGGCGCTTGTCTTAAGGCAGACGGCGGCAGGTAGTGAAGCAAATAAAAAAGAGCCGGTTCCTGACCTGGAACCGGCTCTTTGTGTTAAGCGCTGCGGCATGTTACGGGCTTACTCTTTATCCTTCAATGGGTCGTGGCCCCAGTTCATAAGAGAGTACCGCCACCGGGAATGCTCTACGGCATCTTCCTTGTGCGGTCCCTGGGCTTTGTGGCGGCTGATATAGGAATGCACTTTGTGCATATGCGCCTCGTCGTCAGGGGTAAGGTCGGCTTGTTTGGTGCGCAGAATCTTGATGATGTGCTTGCCCGATTGGTGACCAATAGACTCCTTGGCGCCCTCGTCTTTCTGGCCCACAGATTTTGATTCTTCCGTATCCAGCCACTTTTCTAGCTCGGCAGCCGTCATGTTGACTTCCTCCTTGAACTGAATGTACAGGTCGTTATTGGGGGCATTGGTGGTAGCAGACATACTAGCAGAGAATAGCAAGTGGCACCGGTGCCACTCTACTACGGCAAACGCGACTGTCGGGCTCCGGGTTGTGACTTCGGATTATACCAATCAAAGTAAGTTACAGCCAATCGGTTGCGCATTCAACCCAATTTGCTCTACTACCGCTAACTGGGCAATTAGGGGAGTTTAGCGGTAATACATATCGGTTTAACGACAAATAGGGAGCTTACGCCCGGAGGGTGCCGGTAGTGCGGAACTAGTGGCCGTATGTTGCAGCAGAATTCTTGCCGCTATGCTACCAAACTTCCTCTCCGATACTACTCCGCTCCATACCACCTACCGCCCCGATCTTCACGTTCTCGTTAGCCGCTGGAACTACCAGCCCGATGCTAGCCAACTTCCGCCGGCATACGAGTTTCTTACTCAGGATGCCCTCGCGCACGACTGCCGGTTCTGGCTGCAAGATATTCGGCGGCGCACGCTCAATGAGCCGGAGGTAGTACAGTGGATGTTGGAGTCATACTTTCCTAGCATAGCTACCCACTTGGGTGGCCGCCTAATGGTAGCATACCTAGCTAATCCATCCTTGCTGCAAACTATTCAAGGCTCCTCCTATCCTTCTGATAGCAGCTACTCCACCGAGGCCTTTGACGTTCAGTTTTTTACTGATGAGGCAGCCGCTATGCAGTGGCTGCAGGAGAGTACCGGATTGAGTCTCACGGCACGCCACTAGTTACAGGAGCTGCTGCAGGTCGGAAAACTGCTGGAGCCGTAGTTCCGCTTCTGCCGGTGCTAGGGTGCCAAAGCCGTAGGCCGCAAAAATGAACGGTACGCCACTTTTCTGGCTGGCTTCTAGGTCGCCGCGGGTGTCGCCTACGTAGGCGGGCGCCTGCAACTGATATTGGGCCACAATTTCGCGGATGTTGTCGGCCTTGGGCAGCATTTTGGTGCCAAAGCACTGGTGCCCCTCAAAGTAGTGCCCCAAGCCGCTGTGCTCAAAAAAGGCCTCCACGTAGCCTACCTGACAATTGCTGACGATAAAGAGGCGGTAGCGGCTTTGTAGGTAGCGCAGGGTGGCTTCTACTTCGGGGTAGAGGGTACCACCGTACTGCTGGGCGTGAGCTAGCTCCTCGCGGGCACACAGGGCACTGAACTCCTCGCGCTGTTCGGCGGGCAGCGTGGGGAAAAGCCGGTGGTACACGGCCTGAAAAGGCTGCCCCGTCACGGCCTGCACATCGGCCAGGGTAATGTCGTTGTGAATATAATCGACGCTGTTTTTAGCTTTCTGAAAAGCCTTAGTTACAGATTCAGTAGCATTCCAAAGGGTGCCATCTAAGTCAAAGATGATGCTGTCAAAATGAAGCGGCATAGGGTTGGTACTAGGTTAGCGGTACAACAATTCCCTTGATAACCTGCCTTTCTTGGCAATGTTGGCTGGAATTGATTTTTCGGCGCGCAACTAGTCACGCCATTTTATGAAATGCAAGGTTGTTTTTATTGGATTAGTTATAAAAATTATTCGCCTATTGCTTCTCTGTAATTTATTTTTTAGAAGTGTACTATTTGCACATTATAACCTATAAATTAGCGAGTAAGGGTGGATGGGTAGGATGAAATGTTCATGCTATTATCTACACGAAAGATCGTTTCACTATTATCAATCTTTCTTATGTCCAAAACACTACTCATCCTGTTCTGCTTCTTGCTATTCTTAGCAGAGGTGCCCACCGCCGTGGCCGAATCAGGCAGCACGTCCGCTCCGGCCGAAACCGCCCTGAATTTCCGCGTTCCTCGTCCTAACTTTAAGAAGTACCGCGGCAACAGCCGCCATAAGCCTCACAAGCTAGGCCCCCTGAAGCGCTGGCGCCTGCGGCGCAAAGCGGCTAGCAAGCGCAGAAACCGCACTACCCCCTCCATTAAGGTAGGTACCCCAGTGCGGACCAAATAGGTCACTAAATACGCATGTGCTACGCACCGCCGTCTTTTCCGCCAGGGAAGGACGGCGGTTGTGCGTAATGGGTAGAGCTGGCGCCGTGCCTGGCCTAATGCATTGGCTGAAGCGTTTGCGCTAGTAGCCCAAGCCTCAGTGGCACGAACTGAGATACGCTACCTTGCGCAACTTACCAGAAAGCATCGCATCGGAGCGGCGACCAGGAAGCTACCAAATACCGTACGTAGCGGTTGTGTGCTGCGTAGCCTGGTCTCATAGCCAGGACTGCATCTGCTCCTGCTCGTTTCATGCCCTCTTCTGTGTCCGCGTCTGCACCTACTCCGCCATCCCCAGCTACCCTCTGGACACCGCTAACCTATTCCGTATTTCGGGCCATCTGGATTGCCTCCGTGGTATCCAACATCGGCACCTGGATGCAGAATGTAGCGGGCGTATGGTTGGTGACGACCCTCACCACGTCGGCCTTGCTGGTGGCCCTCATGCAAACGGCTACCAGTCTGCCCGCCTTCATGCTCAGCTTGCCCGCTGGTGCCATGGGCGACCTTGTGGACCGGCGTAAGTTGCTGCTGTGCACCCAGGGCTTTATGGGGGTGGTAGCGTTTGTGCTGGGTATTCTCACGCTGCTGGGTCAGGTATCGGCGCTGGGCGTGCTGGGCTTCACATTTTTACTGGGCATTGGCGCGGCCCTGAATGCGCCCATCTGGCAAACCGTAACTACTGAGCTGGTTCCGCGCCCGGTGCTGGGCTTTGCCATCACCCTTAATGGAGTCAGCAACAACATTGCCCGGGCCCTGGGGCCGGCCATTGGGGGCATCATCATTGCGCACTACTCGCCGGGCTACGTGTTTCTGCTAAATGGCATCTCCTTCGTGGGTACCTTGCTGGTAGTATACCGATGGAAGCGCAACGCGGAAACAAGTAGTGGCCCTACCGAGAACTTCATGGGAGCCCTGCGCACCGGAATTCGGTACGTACAGTACTCGCCAGCTATTTATGCGGTGCTGTTTCGCACGTTCGGCTTTGCGTTTGGGGCCAGTGCCATGTGGGCATTGCTGTCGGTAGTTACGGCGCGGCGCTTGCACTTGCAGTCAGGCTCCTACGGGGTGCTGCTGTCGTGGCTGGGCGCGGGCGCCATTACGGGAGCTTTCTTGATGGGACGGGCAGGGCACCGGCTCAATTTCAACCAGCGGGTGCTGCTCGGGTCCTGTGTGTTTGTGGGTACCAATGTGGGTTTAGCTCTGGCCCCCAACGAATACTGGCTCTTTCCGGTGATGTTTCTGTCGGGTATTGCTTGGCTGATGACGATGACGAGCTTCAGTACCACCGTGCAGCTGCACGTACCCAAGTGGGTACAGGCCCGCGTGGTCAGCATCTACATGCTTGTGTTTCAGGCGGGGCTTTCCATTGGCAGTATTGTATGGGGTGAATTGGCCGACCGTCTGGGCTTGCAACAGGCCCTACTAGGTGCCGCCAGCTGGATGGCTGTCAGCCTGGCGCTAGCCATTCCCTTCCCCATGCGCTCCGCCGAAGGTCTCGACTTGACCCCCGCCGAAAACTGGCCAGCTCCTACCATTGAGGGCGACGTAGACCCCGACCACGGACCCGTAATGGTCACCATAGAATATCAGGTTCCCTTAGCTGATCAGCCAGCATTCCGGCAGGCCATAGCCCGTCTTAGCCGTTTGCGGTTGCGCGATGGGGCCCTGAACGCGGGCGTTTTTGCCGATTTAGCCAGCCCAACTTCCATCACGGAATTCTTCTACGTAGCTACCTGGGGAGAGCATGAACGCCAGCACCACCGCTTCACTCGCGAAGACCTCTTGGTGGAAGCAGAGGTGCAGCGGTTTCATACTGGCCCCGAGCCGCCCCAAGTCCGACATTTTCTATCCTTCCCCAAAACAACTAACGTGGAGCTGCCTACCCCAGTGGAAAGCCTGGAAGGGCCTCGTTAATACGCGCCGCTACCTTACTCACGTTTCCAACGAACGCACCACAAAAAAGCCCCTCCCTGCCAGTGGCAGAAGAGGGGCTTTCCCGTGACTGTGGGCTACCTACCAGGAGCCGCTGTTGCTGTTGTCGTCGTCGAAGCCACCCCCGCCCGTGTCGTCGGAGGAGGTGTCGTCGTAGGAACCGCTGTCGTCCGACGAGAAGTAGTCGGGCGAAGAGTCGTTTACATCCTCCGAGAAGTAGTCGGGGCCGGCATTGGTAGAGGCGGCACCAGAATCACCCAAGAACGGAAACCCTCCGGCGGCAGCCCCACCCGCAGCGGCGGTTCCCGCATCCAGGTTTTGGTTCTGGTTCGGGTCTGATTGGGGGTTGAGGTGGCTGTAGTTTTCGTTGTTGTCACTGTGCCCATTGGCCATACGGTTGCCCAGGTAGGCGCCCGCAGCAGCGGCGGCCCCGGTCATCAGCATGCCGCCCATTCCGCTACCCGTACCGCCCGAGCGATTGGGAAGGAAGTCGGGGGCTGGTTGGCCGCCGTAGCCGCCCTGGTTACCATAATTCCCCGTTGGGCGATTAGGCTGATTGGGCTGGTAAGGTGGGGTAGGTTGGTTTGGGCGGTTGGGTAGAAAATCGGGAGTAGTACCAGTGGGTCCCGGAGTCTGCGTGCGCCGGCGAAATAGCTTAGAAACCAGCCATATGCCGCCCCCAATCACGAGGGCCCCCAGCACCAGCGTACCAATACCAAACCCCGAAGATGCCGGCTCGGTAACCGGAGTAGGAGTAGCTACGGGCTCGGGCGTATCTACGCGCGGCGGCAACTCATCCGACAACCCGCTGCTGGGCGCACCGGCACCTATGCCAGAAGAAGTTGCAGCTCCGTCGGTGCCAGCAGTAGCTCCGTTGGTAGCGGCTGCGGCCTTGTCTTTATTCGGGTTCGATTCTGGGTGAGCCGCCAGCATCAGCGCATTCAGCCCCGAGCGCACGCCGGCAAAGTAGCGGCCTTGCTTGAAGCTCGGCGTCATTTGTTGGTTGATTACCCGGCTCGTTAGCTCGGGTGTAATCTGGTTGCGCAGCCCCGAGCCAGCCTGAATAGTCACTTTGCGCTCCTGGGCTCCTATCAGCACTACTACCCCGTTGTTTTTGTCGCGCTGCCCAATGCCCCAGCTTTCGCCCAGGGCCCGGCCGTAGTCGGCTACGTCGCGGCCCCCTAGGCTTGGCACCGTCACCAGCACAATTTGGGTACCGGTATTGTCGGCATAGCGGCGAAGGCCACTTTCCAGCGTTTTCGCATCGGCCTCGTTCAAGAGTTTGCCCTCATCAGTGACGAAGCGGAAGGGGGAAGGGCGGGCGGGTAAGCCCTCGGTACTTTGGGCCGCAGACCGCGGGAGGCCGCCCAGCCCAGTTGCTACCAAGAGCAACAGAAAGATTAAGAAACGATTCATGGCGTGGAAGGAAGTGAGATGAGAGATGAAAGCAGGTTTTTGCCTTCTACGCGTATTGGCCTGGGGAGGCTGTAGTAGAGCTTTGGGCGGCTAACAAACAGAAGCGCCGCCTCCCCGTTGCGGGAAAGGCGGCGCCAAGGTCAAGGAGTCAGGGAATTGCTAAGAACCCACACCCGAGCTTTGCGGACGGTTCTTCATTTCCTCCATCGGGTCATTCGCGCTATTGTGGTCTGAGTCCGACTCGCCTTGGCTCCCAGCGGATTGCACGGCTACGTCCGTTGCCTGCTGTCCTGCGCGGCCTGCTAGCTGCCCCGCACCACCCGACTGCTGCCCGCCGCGCACCTCAATCTGGTGGCGCATGGTTTTCTTTTCGTCTTTGGGTACGCTCACGTGCAGAATGCCATCCTCAAAAGCTGCCTCAATGCGGGTAGCATCCACAGTGTCGGGAAGCTGAAAGGACCGGTGAAACGAGCCGAAGGTGCTTTCTACTACGTGGTAGCGCCGCTCGTTCTGCTCGTTGCGGAAGTGCCGCTCGCCGGCAATGGTGAGGCGGCCTTGGTGGAAGTCTACTTTGATGTCTTCGCGCTTCATGCCTGGTAGGGCTGCTTCAATCTCGTAGCTTTTCTCTGTTTCGTAGGCATCTACCTGGGGCGAGAAACTATTCACGCGCCCACGCGCCGCCATCGAGTCGGAGAAAAACCGGTCGAGCATGCTGCTAAAGCTGGCAGAAGCAGAGTCGGAAAACGCGTCCTGGTACTTTTGAATAGCCATGGTTGTGAACGGTTGGGGTGGCACAAACAAACACAGATGCTCTTCATACGCCCACCAAAAAAGCTGGGTTGCGTGTAATAATGGGGCTTTCTGTTGGTTTTGCCGGGTCGGCTTACTCAGTCTGGCGCAGTAGCTGTTTCACTAGGTCGGGCAGGGTTTTGCCGGTGTAGGTGGGCGGTGCGGCCAGGGGGTAGAGGGTTTGGCCTGGGCGCGCAATAAAACCAGTTTGCAAGCCCGCGTGGGCGGCACCTGCCACGTCCCAGCCGTGGGCTGCCACCAGCAAGGCAGCGGCGGCCGGAAGGCCAATGGTTTGGAGAGCAGCCTGGTAGGTTTCTGGGTGTGGCTTGTACTTGCTCACGGTTTCAATGCTTAGCCCTTGCTGGAAGTAGCGGATGATGCGGGCGTGGCGTAGCTGCTGGTCAAGCACGGGCTTGGGCGAGTTGGTGAAGGCCACCAGCCGGAAGCCCGCGTCCACTAGCATTTCCAACCCGTGGGGCACATCCTTATGGGGTGCCAGTTGGGTCATCAGGTCTAGAATCTCACTTTTCTTGGTAGGCTTCAGAGGTTTCTCTTCCAGCATGGCCGCGGCCATATCCAGAGCAGCGTCGCCAATGGTGCCGAAGGGATGGTAGGAGTCCGTTACGGTATCCACCAGGGAGTACTGAAGCAGGAGGCCGAACCACTGCTTAAAGGCGAACTTGTTGCCGAATGCTTTATTGACGGCCAGCTTTAACTTGCTCATGTCGAGCAGCGTCTCGTTGACATCAAATAGAATGACTTGGGGGCGGGAAGAGGGTAGAGAAGAAAGCGGCATATGGAGTAAGTCAGGAGGAAAACTAGTATTGGCATACGCAAGGCTGCCCATCTAGTGACGCCTCAGGCTCAACCCGCACGCCTGCGCTTGCAGAATAAACTAGTGGGAGGAAGAGTTTTCTGGGTTGTGTCAAGCATTATCCGCTGGGTAACTGTATCTTGTAGCCGCATTTTTTCATTTCGTATGAACGACCCACTACCTATTCTTTCTGCGTATTTCGACTTGATTCAGTCGTTCAATCTCAACCCGGAGGCCTACGCTGCGGTACTGCACCCCGAGGTGGAGCAGGTAGAGTACCCCAACTTGATTTACAAGACCGTTCAGCGGCGCAACTTTAACGACATTCTCGATAACATACGCGTGGGCCGCGAGCTACTGCGCGACCCGAACTTTGCAGTGGAGCGTACCGCTCTGGGTGCCGATGGTAGCGTAACGGTAGAGGGCCTGTGGCAGGCGACCGTCATCAGCGACATTGGCCCCCTGCTGCGTGGGCAGCGGTTATCAGCTCATCTCTGCCTTATTTTCGAGTTCAAGGACGGCAAGATTTACCGGCAGCGTCGCTACCCATGCTTCGAGCTAGTATAAGCTAGCTCAGGAGTAGTAGCACTACCTCCGCAGAACGCCCCCACGCTTGAGGCTACTTTTGCAGAAGTAGCTCAGCGCGGGGGCGTTTTGCGTAAAAGAAACAGGGCATTGCGGTTGAACTCGGGCCGGGCGGTTGTCGTACCATACTCTGTGCGCTGTGCGGCCTGGTTGGGCGGTTTGTTTGCCTCTTGAGGGGCACAGCGTAGCATCTACTTTTCCTTCTTACCGCGGCGCTGCCGCCCGCCCTATGTACCGCCTCTGCTCCCTAAGTGTACTATTAATTGGCCTGGTAGCCGGCGCCGCCCAGGCTCAGAACCGCCAGCCTGTGCAGCCCACCCGCCGCAACCCTACGGAGCGCATCAGCCCCATGCCCGGCGTAACGCTGCCTGCCGGCGTGAGCCAACGCAACGCCGAGCCCGTGGCCGTTCCTACCCAGGTGCAGCCCAACGGCACGCTACCCTTGCCTTCCATACCCAGCGGCAATGTCACGGCCGGCCCCATTGACTCGGTGCAGGTGCAGCAGCCCTCGAATAGTCGCCCTGCTACTCCTACCCGCACGCGTGCGCGCACCCGTACTACTCGCCCCTAGCATACGGGCGCTACCAATTGCACGCCCACACGCCACTGCCCCGGTTGAATCAGCTGCTTATCCGCTGACTCAACCGGGGCAGTAGCGTGTGGGCGTGTGGCCTGCTAGTGACGAAGTACGTCTCGTTTCGGTTCACGCTGTCCACATTCGTGGGCTAGCTGCCTGCCACGAGCCGGGTAGCTACGGAATCCGGGGCGACGGTGCTAGGTAACCAAGATCGGCTCACCGACATTGAGCGCGTCAACCCCAACTTCTACTACGTGCTCAACTCCGGCGCTGGCACCATCCGCAAAATCAAGTACTAGCTTCAGGTAGGTGCGCAGCAAGCAGGTAGTAGACTCGCCTTCTACCGTACTGAGCAAGGCAGCAATGGCCCGCTTGGCCACCCTACTCGACGGACTTTAGCGGAATGTTGGTGAAGGTACCGGTGATAGTGATGTCGCACTTCCGTTTGGGAAAGGTGCTGTATTGCACCACTGGGTCGTTGGAGCCTTCCAGGGTAGTTGTATAAGTGCCGCTCAGGAGGTGGCGCTTGGCATCATAGCTAGTGATGGTGAGGTTGCCTGTGAGGTGCTGCATATTGCTGAAATACAGAATAGTGCCGCCACCTAGGCTTTCGGGTAGGTCGTAGTAATAGGTTACGTCCGCGTCGCGGGTCCGGTCCCGTAGCGTTTTGAGCGTGTAGGTTCCGGTCAGGGAAGTAGGTAGTTTGGCGCGGTCTAGGACAAAGCCAACCCCCTCGGTAGTAGTAGCGGGGTGTACCCCAATGGCTAGCTGCTGGGCATCTTGGTTGGCGTATGCTTCCAACTGTTGAGCTTGAAACGTAGTGTCCCGGTGCTGCCCGTTGTCGTGGTACACGATGGATCGGCTATAGGTCATGGCGGGTTCAGGCGTAGGCTCGGGTGTTTCTTCCCGATCATCCTTATCACAGCCCGCCGTAAAGGCCAGCGTAAAACCTAGTAGCAAAAGAGTAAGGGTGTGTTTCATAGCAGATGGAAAAGAGTAAAATCACTATATAGAAAATTGTGCCAAGCTGCGCGAGCAGCAATAATCCTTAAAACTAGCTGCTGAGGCGCCCGCCTGCCAGTGAGTTTCTTCATGGCAGAGGCTAGCGTCTCCGCCCACAACAGGCTTCCATAGGCTGTGGCAACCTGTTGTGGGCGGAGAACGGTGAGCTAGGTTGCTGTGGTAGGCGAGCGGCTACCTAATGCTGCTTTCTAGTTCAGCTCCATTTCGCGGCTTCTAGTTTATCCTTGTCGGCGTATGTCGTAAGGCACGGCCAGGCCAAGCAGCGCCTCGGCAATATGGGCATCGGAGGCCGTGCCCGCCACGGTAAGCTCGGCCACCAGGCCCCGCTGCCGGTCGTCGCGAACGGTTAGGTCGTGGAGGGTTAGGTTATCGACGGTGGCTAGCTGACGAGAGTATACGCGCGTGATTTCCTGCTTCACTAGGCTGGGCTTCAGGATTTTGCCAATGGCGGTGAGGGGTAGCTCGGCGGCAGTATATACCTGCTTGGGCCAGGCCGCCCGCTCCGGAATGCGCGCTTCCGCAAACGCCCGCAGCTCGGCTTCCGATACCTGCTGCCCAGGCACCAGGGTCACGTAGGCCACTGGCAGCTCGCCGGCGTGGGCATCGGGGCTGCCAATGGCCGCTGCCAGGGCCACAGCCGGGTGGGCCGACAGTGCATCCTCGATCAGCTTGGGGTCGATGTTGTGCCCACCCCGGATGATGAGCTCCTTTTTGCGGCCGGTGATGTAGAAGCCGCCTTGGGCATCCTGCCGGCCCAGGTCGCCGGTGTTATAGAAGGGACCCTGGCCGTCGCCGGTATCCACCCAAATGCCTTTGTTGTGCTCGGGCTGGAGATACCCCCCAAAGATGTTGCTGCCCCGCACCACCAGCACCCCGCTTTCCTCGGTTTCGGCGTCGCGCAGGTACTGGCCGGTTTGCTCATCCAGCACTACCACCCGCACCTCCTGGTAGGGTACGCGCAGGCCAATGCTACCCGGCATAGGCTCGCCCGCCAGCGGCCCCACAATACTGATGCAGCTACCTTCGGTGAAACCATAGCCTTCCACGAGACGCAGCTTAGTTCGTTGCTCAAAGGCACGTAGCAGCTCCACTGGCAGCGGCGCCGCGCCGCAAATGGCGTAGCGCAGGGAGCTTAAATCCTGGCTCGCAACGGGTAAGTCGAGTAGGCGGCTGAAGATGGTAGGCACCCCGCTAAACAGGGAAATGCGGTAATGCGCCACCAGTTGCCAGAAGTTATCCAAGATACCTGGCCCGCGGTAGCCGGCCGGGCTGCCCAGCACTACCGTGTGGCCCAGCAGCCACGGCACGCTGCCCGTTACTACCACCCCGTTTACGTGAAACAGCGGCAGCCCACAGAAGAAAACCAGGCGCTCGGGCTCGGCTTCTCCACCCAGCAATTGGGCCGAGGCGAAGCTGACGCTGGTAAGGTTGTGGTGGGTAAGGGGGGCAATTTTGGGCGTGCCCGTAGTGCCGCCCGTGTGGAAGTAGCAGGCCGTATCGGTGGAGGCAACGCGGCGGCCCGACACCAGCCGGTTGGTAGGCTGGCGGCGGCTGGCCTGGGCAAAGTCTACTACCTGAATGCCGGGCAGTGCTGGGCGAGACTGCGTCAGGCGTAGCGCCCCCACCGCCAGGCGTTGTGCCAGTGGCAGGTAGGGCAACATATCCACCGTTACGATTGTGCGCAGGGTGGGCACCAGAGCCGCCACGGCTTCCGCTTTTTGCCAGATGTCGGTTTTAGGAAAGGCCCGGAGCGTGACCAACACTTTCGTGCCGGCCGCGTTGAGAATATCGGCAATCTGGGCTGGCTCCAGCAGCGGGTTGATGGGGTTCACGATACCCGCAGCCTGCCCGCCCCAAAGAGTAAAGTGAGTTTCTGGCAGGTTGGGCAGCAGGTAGGATACTACATCGGTGGGCCCTACGCCTAGTTCATGAAGCAGGTTGGCTGTTTGGTAGCAGCGCTGCACGAGCTGGACGTAGGTGAAATCAACTGATTCGGTAGGCCGCTCTCCGCTGAACACAAAGCGCAAGGCCAGCGCCTTCGGATTGCGGGCCGCCCCGCGTTCTAGCAATTCCAGGGTGTGGGCGGGCACTGGCTGGGCAGACAGGGGCTTTTGTTCCAGCGTGAGAATATCGGCAAGGTTGCGGTAACCGGGCATAGGAGAGGGGAGAGAAAGCCACGGATGGCTTCAGGAGACAGTAAAGGTCCTCTAAAGGTAGGTAGCTAGCAACAACGCAGATATAGTTACGCAGCTACACCTCTAGCTGGGTGGGGTTGGTTTCATAGACCGCGCCGCAACGGGAGCCAACCGCAGCCGCAGGTACTGTTGCAGCCAGACGGGGTACAGGTTATACCCAATGTTGAGTACTGTTAGTACCCCCGCCCAAGCCCACTGGTTCTGCACTGCGGCATACCCGCTGACAAACCAAAAGAACAGCAGCGCAGCTATGTGAAACCGCTCCATATGGTAGCTGTTGGCCACTAACGCCGCTACCGACCGGCGGGTTTTCAGCCGGCGGTAGCGCGGATAGCGCCGTCGGACCAGCGCATGCACCAGTGCCCCGTCCTGCGCCAGCCAGTTGACAACCGGCACCCCCAACCGCCGATACATGGCTGGCACCCTACTCAACTGCCAGTATCGAAACCAACTCCGAGGCACTGCATACGCCAGCAAACTCAGCCCCAGCAGGCCTACCAGCCACGGCCGCGCCATGTGCTGGTAGCAAAACACTACCAGCGGCCCCAAACTCAACCCCGACCATACCACCGACGGCACAGCGTTGTAGAACGCCAGCACCGCCAACGATGGCACAGCAGATTCCTTTGGGGTAGGCAGCATAATAGCCTAATATAATGGCTGCTAGCCAAGCCTCAATCGTCCTCGAACTTGCTCAACCGGCTGTAAACCGGTCGCTAAACGGCCTTCAAACTCTTCCTTTCCGTAATCTAAAATGTTATTTGGAAAGCGCGGCAGGTAGTACACCCCGGTACCGCTAGTAGGCTCCATGCCCACGGATGAGTTTGGGGTGTTTCAGTGACAAACCCCTCCGATTGCGGGACCTGAAACGTGGTATCCCGGTGCGGGCCGTGGTCTTGGTATACAATAGATCAGCTATAGGCAACGGCAGGCTCGGGCGTCTGCTCCCGATCATCTTTATCACAGCCAGCGGTAAGGACCAGCGTCAGACCCAGCAATAGCGAGGGGGTAGCTTGTATTTCATAAGGAATAGAGAAGTGTAAAAACACTATATATAAAACCGTGTCAAGTAGGATAGGTCGTGAACTGGTAGTAGATGTTGCGCTTGCTTGTGCAAAAGTTATGTAGGAAGGAGGGACTAGAGAGCAAAATGCAACTATGCCCGTTCTTCAGTAGCTTCTGGGAAGCCCGGGGTAATGTGGGGGTACATCCTGACAATGCATTAGCAACAGAGACGAAATAAAAAACACGATTTCAACATTCCATCATCTCTCAATCAGCGTTAGCGTATCTGCATTACAACAGCGTTAAGGGCTTTCTCAAAATTTACAATCGTAAAAATTTGCTCTGAATCCAGGTTTCAGAGTTACTTTAAAAAAGAAGGAGCCAGAACACATAGGCTCTGGCTCCTTCAAGCTGGTAAGATAACTATCTACAGAAACCAGCTGTTTAGTGTGGTAAGAAGCAAGTGAGTGTAGGGTTTCAAAAGGTAACCCCAATCATCAAATGCTTTTTCCAGTTCTCTTATAACTCCTAATCCGAGAAGAAGATTGGAGCATAAGTCACGAAAGGAAATTTTCTTACCAAACTTCGGACTGTTACTTGGCTTTCCAGGGCGCATAAAGTACAGATGGAGGTTTGGAAATAGGGGCGTCTTGCTCCTCCCAAAAGAAGAGGTTACCGTTGGCGCGGTGCCTCTTTTTTGTTTAGTCGCATCTCAGTCATAGGACGCCGCTGGAGCTATGACTCTCGAATGCTATGCTCTCATCTAGTCACAATTAGAGTGGATAGAAAAATGGGCAGGGAAAGCTCCCTGCCCATCGTTTCAAAACTACGAACCGCAGGCCTCGCAGGCGTCTGGGTTATCCAGGGAGCAGGCCATGTCGGAGGCGTTCTGGGCCGATACGTTCAGCGGCTCCAGGGTCTCGGCGGCTTGCTTTTGCACCGTGAACTTGATGGCATCCACGGCTGCTTTGGTGCGCAGGTAGTACATGCCGGTTTTCAGACCCTTCTTCCAGGAGTGGAAGTGCATGCTGGTGAGCTTGCCGAAGTTCACGTTCAGCACGTGCAGGTTCAGGCTCTGGCTCTGGCAGATGTACGCGCCCCGGTCGGCCGACATATCAATAATGCGGCGCTGCGAAATCTCCCACACCGTCTTGTACAGGTCCTTGATGTTCTGGGGAATGTTCGGGATGTCCTGCACCGAGCCGTTAGCGGCAATGATGGCATTTTTCATCTGCTCGTTCCACAGGCCCAGCTTCACCAGGTCTTTGAGCAGATGCTTGTTTACCACCATGAACTCTCCGCTTAGCACGCGGCGTACATAAATGTTGGAGGTGTACGGCTCAAACGACTCGTTATTCCCTAGGATCTGGGCCGTAGAGGCTGTAGGCATGGGGGCTACCAGCAGAGAGTTGCGTACACCGTGTTCTACTACTTGGGCGCGCAGCGTTTCCCAATCCCAGCGGCCGGAGTCGGGCGTTACGCCCCACAGATCAAACTGGAACTGGCCCTTGCTTAGGGGGGAGCCGGGGAAGGTCTCGTAGTGGCCGTCCTTGATGGCGAGGTCCTTAGAGGCCGTCATGGCCGCGAAGTAGATGGTCTCGAAGATGTCCTTGTTCAGGCCGCTGGCTTCGTCGCTCTCGAAGGGCATGCGCAGGGCAATGAACGTATCGGCCAGGCCCTGCACGCCCAGCCCGATGGGGCGGTGGCGGCGGTTGCTACGCTCAGCCTCTACCACGGGGTAGTAGTTGATGTCGATGACCTTGTTGAGGTTCATCGTGGCGTGGTAGGTTACCTCGTACAGCTTCTGGTGGTCGAAGATCAGGTTGCCAGCTTCGTCGGGGCGCACGTAGCGGGGCAGGGCCAAGGAAGCCAGGTTGCACACGGCTACCTCGTCCTTGTCGGTATACTCCATAATCTCGGTGCAGAGGTTGGAGCTCTTGATGGTACCGAGGTTCTTCTGGTTGCTCTTGTTGTTGGCAGCGTCCTTGAACAGCATGTAGGGCGTGCCGGTCTCGGTCTGGCTTTCCAAGATGGCAAACCACAGGTCCTGGGCCTTGATGGTTTTGCGGCCACGGCCTTCGCGCTCATACTTCTGGTAGAGGCGCTCAAACTCCTCGCCGTAGCACTCATCGAGGCCGGGGCACTCGTTGGGGCACATCAGCGTCCAGTCGCCGTTGGCTTCCACGCGCTTCATGAACAGGTCGGGCGTCCAGAGGGCATAGAACAAGTCACGGGCGCGCATTTCCTCCTTACCGTGGTTCTTCTTCAAGTCCAGGAAGTCAAAAATATCGGCGTGCCAGGGTTCCAGATACATAGCGAAAGCGCCCTTGCGCTTCCCGCCGCCCTGGTCCACGTAGCGGGCCGTGTCGTTGAACACCTTCAGCATGGGCACAAGGCCGTTGGAAGTACCATTGGTGCCTTTGATGTAGGAGCCCGTGGCGCGCACGTTGTGTACGGCCAGGCCAATACCGCCTGCGCTCTGCGAAATCAGGGCGCAGTTCTTCAGCGTGTCGTAAATGCCCTCAATGGAGTCGTCCTTCATCGTGAGCAGGAAGCACGAGCTGAGCTGGGGCTTGGGCGTACCGGCGTTGAAGAGGGTAGGCGTGGCGTGGGTAAACCACCGCTCGCTCATCAAGTTATAGGTTTCGATGGCGGCGTTGATGTCGTGCTTGTGAATACCCACGGCCACGCGCATCAGCATGTGCTGGGGCCGCTCTACCACCTTGCCATCGAGGCGCAGCAGGTAGGAGCGCTCCAGGGTCTTGAAGCCAAAGTAGTCGTAGTTATAGTCCCGGTCGTAGATGATGGCCGAGTCGAGGGTGGCGGCGTGGGCGTGCACGATTTCCCACACATCCTGAGCAATGAGGGAAGCGTTTTCGCCGGTCTTGGGGTCCTCATAGGTATGCAGCCGCTTCATAGTGCTGCTGAACGACTTGCTGGTCACCTTGTGCAGATTGCTCACGGCAATGCGCGCCGCCAGAATAGCATAATCGGGGTGCTTGGTCGTGAGCGAAGCCGCAGTTTCGGCCGCCAGGTTGTCGAGCTCTATTGTGGTTACGCCGTCGTAAATGCCGTCGATAACCTTCTTGGCCACCTCAATGGGCGACACGTACATCATATTGAGCCCGTAGCAGAGCTTCTCAATGCGAGCCGTGACTTTATCGAATTTCACGGACTCGCGGCGGCCGTCGCGTTTGATTACCAACATAGGCGTAGCAGGTAGAAGGGTGTTGGGATATGGAAAGACCGGGTGAAGCCGGTCGAAGCTGTCGGGCGAAATACGGGGCGTTACCGCGCCAGGTGGCAGGGTCAACGGTTCCGAATATATCCGTCCTGGAATCTCAGGACAAACCTTCTCTCTAGAAGTTTTCCACATAAGCTTAACATGCTGACAATCAACGCGTTTTTGTAATTCGAGGGCTGCTATATAGCTAACTAAAATGGTTAGAAATAAGGTTGCTGAATTCCGCCAGAAGTGGTATTGTCGGTAGGAGGCGGTCAAGCGTACACAAGCACATCGGCGCCCAGCTCAACAACCTTGTTGAACTGGGCGCCGATGGATAGAGCGGGTTTTGCCCCGCGGCTGGATTGCGTGATTATACTCCCAGGGTCCAGCCTTGGCGGTATTCCCGCTTCACGAAGCGGTTGGCCTCGTCCCAGTTGGTTACCTTCATTTGGCGGGCGTCCCAGTCCAGTTTCAGGTTGCGGCCTGGGTACGTGAAGCCGTTGCCTGCCGCATTGGCGTGACGGACATCGTAGCCCCGGATAGCCAGGTTAGCTACCAGTAGCGCCTCCGTAAGCGGCCCGGCCAGCTCGAAGGGGGAGCTTACCTCTTTATTGCCATAACCGGCCAAGCACGCCTCCACCCATTGCGCATAGTGACCATCAGCCCCACCCGGCACGCGGGCCAGTGTGGGCTTCACCTTCACTTTGCTGGTACGGGAAAGGGGTAGCAGCTGCGGGTTGGCAGAATAGGTGCTAGCCATCATCTTGCCTTTCTTGCCCACGAACAGAATGCCGTTGCCTCCATCGCCAAACAACTCGTTGGAGCCTAGTTCGGCGGGCCGTTCAGGCTGAATGCCTCCATCCATCCAATGTACCGTCACGTCGTGCTTGGTTTTCGAGGTTTTGGGGAAGGTGAGTATGACGTGGCTAGAAGGCGGACAGCTCTCGGGGAAGTAGCCGCGCTTGAACTCATCGACATACACGCTGCCCACGCTAGCCTGCACGGCCGTGGGGTACTGCAAATCCAAAACTCGGAAGGGAGCCTCCAGCAGGTGGCAGCCCATGTCGCCGAGGGCCCCGGTGCCGTACTCCCACCACCCGCGCCAGTTGAAGGGCACCAGCTTATCAATATAAGCAGTGTGCGGTGCCGACCCTAGCCACAAGTCCCAATCTAGTTCGGCGGGCACCTTACCCGGCGTGGAAGACCACGGAATGCCCTGTGGCCATACGGGGCGGTCGGTCCAGCAATACACCGTATCCACATCCCCGATAAGCTTGGCATCGTACCACTCCCGCAGCTGTCGCACGCCATCGTTGGAGGCACCCTGGTTTCCCATCTGCGTCACTACCTTGTACTTGCGGGCGGCCTCCGTCAGTACCCGGGCCTCGTAAATGTCGTGGGTAAGGGGTTTTTGTACGTACACGTGCTTGCCCAGCTGCATGGCGGCTAGGGTTACGTTGGCGTGGTTGTGGTCGGGCGTCGATACGGAAACGGCATCAAAGTTCT
The DNA here is from genome assembly GCF_900188255.1 of Hymenobacter mucosus. GTDB lineage: Bacteria > Bacteroidota > Bacteroidia > Cytophagales > Hymenobacteraceae > Hymenobacter > Hymenobacter mucosus. Next base: position 253,982 of record NZ_FZNS01000003.1, read on the forward strand.
TGGCTTCCTTGTCGAAGAGCTGACGCCAGTCTTTGTAGTATTTGGCCTGAGGAAAAGACTGGACGGATTTAGCCGCGCGACGGTCGTCCACATCGCAGAGGTAGCCAATGCGGGCTTTGCCGCTTTTAAAGAAGCTGGCCAGGTCACTTTCACCTTTGCCGCCCACGCCCACACCTGCAATTACTAGCTGGTCGCTAGGGGCCGTGTAGCCCTTACCGCCCAGCACAAAGCGGGGTACAATCATAATGCCAGCCGCCGCTACTGCGCTTTTGGTGATGAACTCTCGGCGTGAAACAACAGGGGGTGGATTTTCAAGCTTGTTTTCAGACATGGTGGGACGTATTAGAGGGAAGTAAGTTGGAGCAGGTAAGCACGTTGGCGTATCATTCCGAGTAAGTAGAATGCGCCTGTCATATCAGAGGCCAGAAGGTACAAATTTCAGCGAGTTTGCCCAGGCCCTTGGTTTCAAGTAGTAGAGTAGCAAGCCCCTCACTAACAGGCCGTATTACCTTCCGCGCCTCAAACACCACTGCTAGCCAACGACCACATCGGTAGCCCTAGCCACTAGAGCTCCGCGGTGGTGCCGCGCCGGTAGGTGGCGCACGAGCAGTTGGTGAATAGCATTTCCGTGTAGCAACCGTTAGGGCTGGTTAGGTTGGTGCTTTATTGCGCAGGCGGCGTGTATACTAGTCCAAAGCGCTTGGCGTAGCTGGCTAAGGGTTCCATTCCGATGGCGGCGCGGCGCTCATCTACGTGGGCTTCATCTTCAATGGGGGAGAATACAGTTTTGCCCGTGGCAGAATCGGTGTGGAGTTGGCTGCCATAGATCTGCGGCTTGCCCTGTCCGATTAGAATACGATCCTGTAACAGCGCCAGAGCCGATTTCGACAAGTCGCCCCGCTCGGCCGCCTGTTTAGCCATGGGGAAATACTTCTCCATAACGGGTAAGTTAGAGTGCTGAATCACAAGGAATACGGTTGTAGTACCGGTGTTCCCTACCTCAGCTTTGGTCGGCCATCCGTGCGTATCCAGCAGCTTTGTGATGCGTTGCAGGTTATGCGCATCAGTAGCTTCTATTTCCTTCCAGAGCGCCGTCATCTCCGGGGACTTCATGCCGTACTGTTTTTCAATGGCATCATATTTCATCCGCCCGCCCTGGTCCAGGGCGTGAATGGAGTCGAGCTGCTGCTTAAGGGGCTTGTTGTAGTTGGCCTCTATCTTGGCTACGCTGGCCTGTAGCTTCGTGAGCATGGGCTGCCAGCGCTTGTCGGTGTGCAGGGCCGTTAGATCGGTGTCCTGCTTCACGTGGGCCACGTTTTCCCAGCCGGCCGCGGTAGCTTTATCAAGGTACTGAAAGGCTTTGGTAGCGTCGCCGGCCTGGGACCAGCTGCACGCGGCGTTGTACAGGTCCGCGCTGCTCGGTTGGGCCTTGGCTTGCTTGAAAGCTTGGTCGTAGAGCATACCCGAACTCTTATAATTCTTCGCCTCGTAGGCATCAGCGGCTTGCTGGTTTAGCTTTCTGAACTCGCTTTGGGCAAAGGCGAGGCTGCTACTCAGCAGGAAGGTGGCCAGAAGAATAGTGACCTTTTTCATAGGGTACAGAGCGTATAAATTGTGGAAATAAAGGGCAGACTGTCAAAATATTAATGGGCAGCTACTACGTGCTGCCGCGGTAATAATACGATTTTACTATGAACGCGAAAGGGGGCGCCAATCATATGATTAGCGCCCCCTTACATTGGTGGCATCCAGCTGTCTAATGCACTGCGTGTACTACGAGCTACTCCTCAGACTTGCCCCACAGCTAGCCAATTAAAAATCCTCGTCGAGGGAGAAGGCATTAGAAGTCCGCTCACTCATAACCCCAGCTTTCTGGTACTCGCCCACGCGCTTCTCGAAGAAGTTGGTTTTGCCCTGCAACGAAATCATTTCCATGAAGTCGAAGGGGTTAGACGCCCCGTAAATTTTGCTGTAGCCCAGGGCATCCAGCAGGCGGTCGGCCACAAACTCAATGTACTGCGACATGAGTTGGGCGTTCATGCCAATCAAGTTTACGGGCAGCGCGTCGGTCACGAATTCCTGCTCAATAGTGACTGCGTCGCGGATGATTTCGTGCACGCGGCTTTCGGGCAACTTGTTCTGCAAGTGGTCTTTGTAGAGCAAGCAGGCAAAGTCGCAGTGCAGCCCTTCGTCGCGGCTGATGAGCTCATTGGAGAAGGTCAGGCCGGGCATCAAGCCCCGCTTTTTCAGCCAGAAGATTGAGCAGAACGAGCCCGAGAAAAAAATACCTTCCACGGCGGCAAAGGCAATCAGGCGCTCGGTGAAGTTCTCCGAGTTAATCCACTTGATGGCCCACTCACCCTTCTTCGCAACGGCTGGTACCGTTTCCAGGGCATTGAAGAGGTAGTCTTTCTGCTTGGGGTCTTTGATGTAGGTATCAATCAGCAGAGAGTACGTTTCCGAGTGGATGTTTTCCATCATCACCTGGAAGCCGTAGAAGCAGCGAGCCTCAGCCATCTGCACTTCCTGCATGAAATTCACGGCCAAGTTTTCGTTTACGATACCATCGGAGGCCGCGAAGAAGGCCAGCACGTGGCTGATGAAGTGACGTTCGCCTTCATTGAGGTTTTCCCAGTCCTTTTGGTCCTGAGAGAGGTCAATTTCCTCGGCCGTCCAGAAAGAGGCCTCGGCCTTCTTGTACATCTGCCACACATCATTGTGCTGGATTGGGAAGAGGACGAAGCGGTTGGGGTTCTCGGTGAGCAGAGGTTCCATGGCAACAGGGTAAAAGTTGATACGAGAGAAGGATAGGGAGGCCCCAATGGGGGCGGCAGTTCTAACCCCGGTCCGCCGGGTTTGTTTGCGACCGTGTAGCCCGACGGTACTTCGGACAGGAAGCCAAAGATAGGCCCCGCTTCGGGGAAGCAGGACCCCGCCCCACCATTTTTTGTGTGTTAATTTTTGGCTATGCCGCTAAGCAGGTGAGCATTAGCCAACCCCGATAAATCAGTGTGGAAAAGATAAAAGTAGGGCATATGAATAAAAGTTATCCACATTTTGCCTGTGGACAATTGTGGTTATCCACAAAAATTCTATTCGCGTACCCGCTGGCGCGTTCCTGCTTAGGTGTTTGTGAAAGCTTGTGGCACAGATGCAGAAGCGGGAGCAATGAGGTTTAATGAGTTAGGGTTTGGATTTGTAAAATCATACTTCTACTTTTGCCTTCCATTTTTCAGAAACCGCGAAGACGCCGATGTACGCAATTGTCAACATAGCCGGGAAGCAGACCAAGGTCGAAGCCAATAAATTTGTATACGCCCACCGTTTGGCTGGCAACGTCGGCGACACCGTAGAGCTGGGCAAAGCCCTGCTGACCGATGATAACGGAACCCTCACCATTGGAGCTCCTGAGCTGGACGTAACCGTAACCGGTACCATCCTTGCTCACGTAAAGGGCGACAAGGTGTTGGTATTTAAGAAGAAGCGCCGTAAGGGCTACAAGAAGCTGAACGGTCACCGTCAGCAGTTCACTAAAGTACTGATCAACAGCATCGGGTAATTGAGCTGCCTGTTTTATGTTGCCAGTTGCTAGTCTGCGTAAGATTCGGCAACACTGAACTGGCGACAGGCAACTAATAACTCTCAACTCAACAATACCATGGCACACAAGAAAGGCGTAGGTAGCTCCAACAACGGTCGTGAATCGCATAGCAAGCGTCTCGGCGTGAAAATTTTCGGTGGTCAAGACATCATCGCCGGCAACATCATCGTGCGTCAGCGCGGTACCAAGCACCACCCCGGCCAGAACGTGGGTATCGGCAAGGACCACACGCTGTTCGCTATGATCGACGGCACGGTGCAGTTCCGCAAAGGCCGCAAAGACCGTTCGTTCGTATCGGTAGTTCCGGCTGGTGTGGAAGAGGTAGAAGCAGTAGCTGTTTCGGCCGAGTAGCACCAATAGAACTTCCGGGATTAACCGGAATTTTGAGCAAAGGGGACCGCCCATTAGGGCGGTCCCCTTTTCGCATTACGTGGGAATCTGTTTCAGCAGGCTTGTAGGGCTGTAGTATCTTAGCTTATATAAAAGCCAACTAGGGCTGTAAGGCGTATAGTACCGGCTTGCTAGGACTGGCGTCCAGGACTAAGCTAGTGACTTGCAGATTCAGCAGATACAGGCCATCCGCTACCGTATCGGGCACGAAGATGAGCTCAGTGATGGTAGCCGCATGACGGGTAGCGTAAGGGTACTGCCAGAAGGCATGATGTGCTAATAGCTCGCCCCCGTCTTCTTCCCGGTCTACGCTGGGCAAGTCGAGTAGCAGGTGCTCAATACCTTGCGCCACGAGGTAGTGTGCTACAGCAGGCTCCAGATAGGTAGGGTTGGTGCCAGAGTACTGCCGGCTGCGCTTAGCATCGTCGTTGGGTAAGGTGCGCAGGATAAGCGCTTCAGGACAGAAGGTCTCTGTTTGGTTCTTGGCCAACTCTTGGCGTACGTCTTCCAGTAGTACTACCGCGTCGCCATTGGCCAGCACGCGGGGCTGCACGCTTACTAGCCGAGCTACGAACAGAAACCGCCGCAGGCAGCGGTCCAAAGTAGCCTCAGGTGCGGGCGAGATATGTCCGTAGCACTCGGTATGGGTGCCATTGCCGTGTGGGGTCAGGTGCACGCGCTTGTAATTGGTGCTACCACCCTCGGCCACGCTACCCACAAAGCTTCCCACCCGAATTACATCAAACTGCACCGGCTCGGCCCAGAAGCAATTTACTTGCTGCTCGCCGGGCGCTAGGGGCAGGGAGATGTCGAGCGGGGTACTGGGGTCGAAGGAGTAGGTGTGGCCTTGGTAGGGATAGGTAGCAAGCATGGAGCGGGCGTGTGAAATCAACTAGTAGAAGCCGGTTAAAAGCAGTACTAGGTAGCAGGGGGCTGGGCAGGGGCCTCTGCCAGCAAAGCTTGGTCTTCTTCTAGCAGTTGGTTTAGAATCTGGCTGATTTCGAGGGCGTGGCTAATCACCATGAAGTGGCCCCCGCCGCGGATTAGATGCTCAACGGGTGTGGGACCGGGCGGAAATACTCGGTCTTCGGTGCCTAGAATCTGGATGCTACGTCCCACGCCTGTGCTGTCCCAGTGCAGCAGGCGGTGAATGGCCCACCGGGTATACACGGGCTCCATGTCGCGCAGGATTTCCTTGAACAAGGAGTACTCGCGCTGCTTTACGCCAAAGTACCACTGTCCAGCCCTGGGAAATAGCTTAAGCCACTGGGGAGGAAACAAGCGGTATACCCCGGTAGCTCGGATAAGGCGCAGCAAGGGAGGCAAACAACTTGCATCGGGAATACTGCTGATAAGTACGGTGCGTAGGCCAGGGTGCGTTCGGGTGATTTCTAAAGCCACCACGCCCCCGAACGACACACCCACGATGATGCCTTTCTGCTCCGGTGGAATGATAGCTGCCATGCGGGCAGCATAGTGAGGTAGGGTTTCGTTGGGCTCGGGGGTAAGCCAGAGCAGTACCTGCGTTTTGCCCCGCAGCAGGGGTAGCAGGTTCTGAAACACCCGCTCGTCGGCGCCTAGGCCCGGAATGAGGTAGAACACGGCAGGTCTGGCTAGTAGTAACAGCTAAAAATAGGTGCGCAGTAGCGGCAAAGGCGAACTGTACGAATGGCTCAGGGCTCAATGCGCAAAAACACGTCTTCCAAGTAGAAGATGTTATGCGGTTGGCCAGATTCGTATTCTTCAGCCTCTTCGCTATCGGCGTCGAGGCTAATGCCGAATGATTCCTCGTCGTCTTCCTCATCCTCGTCGCCGAAGGGACCGTCGGCCGGATAGGTACAGGAAAGTTTTAGGGCCACGTTGGGCAAGGCCACGGGCGGGTTCGCCTCTGTGTTGTATTCGAGTAGGCAGGGCCACTCCGTGACGGTAGCCAGGGCATCGGCTACGTCTTCCTGCACCGACTCGGCGCGGGCTCCGGCTAAGCGCAGGAGTAGGTCGAGCTGCTGAAACGGCAAGCCCAGGTGGAAGAAGTGCAGCTCCTGATCGAAAAGGGTAGTAGCCCAGATAGTTACGTCGTCCGAGTTGTCGAAGACAATGGCCGTAAGCTGCACCTGTTCCACAAAGAAATCAGTATCATCAGCCAAGGCGTCAATCAATCTTCTCATATACTAGCAGCAGATTAGGTAGCAGGCCGGGGGCGAAAAGTGCAGGTGTGAATAGAAGAAAGGTGCCTCCCGGAGGGGAAATTAGGAGTTTACGGGCGTACTACTGCCTGTCGTTGCCGAATCTGAGCTCTGAAATAATTCTAGGGTGATATGATCTGCTAGTAGCTTGCCCCGGTTGGTGAGGCGTAGGATGCTAGGGGTGAGCTCTGCTAACCCGGTACGGTGCAGCTCCCGCAAATACACGGAGTGCTGTTGGTGTAAGTCTACCCCGAGGGTGTCGCGCAGGTAGGTGAGGTTGCACCCCTGAGCCGTACGGAGGCTGGTCATCAGGTACTCGTTGGCCCGATCTAAGGTAGTCAGGTGTTCTATAGTAGCTGGCACGTGGCCCTGCTCCAGCACGGCCTGCACATACTGGTGGTTGTTGGCGACGGTGTACTGCCGGTTGTGACCATCAAAGGAATGGGCACTAGGACCCAAACCCAGGTAGGGCACGCCCTGCCAGTACGCCGAGTTGTGGCGCGACTCGCGGCCGGGCTGGCAGAAGTTACTGATTTCGTACTGCTGGTAGCTGTGGCGCTGCATTTGCTCCAGAAGCATTTCAAACTGCTGAGCTACAAACTCATCGGGTGGGGGCAAGAAGCGGCCTTTCTTTGCCTGCCGACCAAACACGGTACCGGGCTCAATGGTGAGGGCGTAGCAAGACAGGTGAGGCACCTCCAGGGCGAAGGCGGCCGCCATATCCTGCGCCCAGATGCGGTGATCGGGGGCTGGCACTCCATAAATTAAGTCCACCGAGATATTCTCGAAGCCCGCGGCCTGGGCTTGCTGCACCGCTACCGTCGACTCTTGAGCGGAGTGGGCCCGATTCATAAGCCGCAAGTGAGGCTCGTGGAAGCTTTGCAGCCCAATGCTGAGGCGGTTGATGGGGGAAGCCGCCAACTCCCGCAGCTTGGGTGGTGTCAGATCGTCGGGGTTGGCCTCCAGGGTAATCTCGGCATCGGGGGCTACCGCAAAGTGCTTATGAATAGCCGCAAACAGAGCATCCAGCTCGGCAGCCGAAAGCAGTGAGGGAGTGCCTCCACCAAAGTAAATGGTGTTGAGCACCGCATGTGGTCCTAAGTAGGCATGGCGCAATGCTAGCTCCCGCACCACGGCCTCCACTACGCTGCCCTTCAGCCCCAAGGAGGTACTAAAGTGGAAGTCGCAGTAGTGGCATGCCTGCTTGCAAAAGGGAATATGGAGGTAAAGGCCGGACATGAGGAAAGCAAAAAACAGAAGCCGGCCCTGGATAGGTGGCGGCCAGCGCATACGGTAGTGAGTGGCAGTTTCGCCAGTAATAGCAAGCCCCGTCCGTTGGTAAAGGTGGCGAACAGGGTTTACACATAACACCTGAAACACCAGCGGAAGTTGCTTTTGCTGAGCTACTGCCTACAGCAAGGCCTCATCAGCGGCAGTGGAAGGCTGAGCAGTGAAGGGCAGGAACGTTATGGTAGGCCCCGGCGCAAGCAAGCCGCACTCCGGTGTACTTTCGGGAAATTAAAAGCGCGTTTTTGCGTTTCAGAGCACAAATGTACGTCCGCGCCCTCTTTCTTGCTTGGTTGAGTTGCCTAGTGCTGAGCACTGGGCCGTCGGCGTGGGCGCAGGTAAGCCCCGGCACGCCAGGCCAAACACCGCTACAAACGCCCCCGCTACCCCCTGCTACCGCCCGCCCCGATACGGCAAGCCGTCGGCCGATACCCGTGCGACGGCCTATTGCTGTAGTTGTGGCTGTGGAGGAGGCCGACCGCCCTGTGCTACGCCGCTACCGGTACAAAGCCAGTGCTGCCGATTCGGTGACGGCCCTCCGCGATGTGCGCAGCCTTGTGCTGGCCCTGCAAGCCGATTCGTATCTGACGGCCTCAGCCGATGATTTGCACTGGGGGCGCGACTCCCTGCGGGTTCGGCTTTACGTTGGTGAGAAATTCCGCTGGGCGCGTCTGCGCAACGGCAACCTCGGCGACGGGCTGCTTACGCAGGCCGGCTACCGCGAAAAGCTGTTTCGGGGACAGCCGTTCAACCCTGTGGAGTGGGCCAGACTTCAGGAGCGCATCTTGCACGCGGCCGAAAACCAAGGCTACCCTTTTGCTACTGTGCGCCTAGATTCCCTGGAGCTGAACGGTGCCGACATAGCGGGACGCGTGGTGCTGCAGCGGGGCGCTCCCGTACTATTCGACTCCTTACAGGTTCTGGGTACCACCAAAACGCGCAAGCAATTTTTAACCCGCTACCTGCAGATTTTCCCGGGGCAGCCGTTCAGCCAGCAGCGCTTAGACGAAGCCACCCGCCGCCTTCGTCAGCTACCCTACGTGCAGCTCAAGGCCGATCCGGAGGTGCGTTTTGCCCGGGGGCGGGCGCGGGTGTACTTTCTCTTGGAGGATCGGGCCGCTAGTCAGTTTGATGCCATCGTGGGGGTACTACCCAACACAAACCCCGGAGTAGGGGAGAAGCGCGTGCAGATTACCGGCGACGTAACCATCAACCTGCGCAATATCCGGGGTGGGGGCAAGGGTATTGGTATTCAATGGCGCAAGCTCGACGCGCTGTCGCAACTGCTTGATGCCCAATATGTGCATCCCAGCTTTTTCGGAACGCCCTTGGAGCTTGGAGGCACCTTCAACCTGCTCAAGCAAAGCAACCAGTTCCTGACGGTGCGGCCCCGCCTACAGGTCACCTACCCCACGGCCCGCGCCGGGCGGGTTGCGTTTTTCACTGAGCGCCGGAGTTCCCGCCTGCTGTCCAACCCCTCGTTTAAAACGCTCACGGTCCTACCCGAAAACATCGATTCCAAGTTTAACTCCTACGGCCTAGACTACGCTTGGAGTAACCTAGACGATTTGTACTTCCCACGGCGTGGCACGGCCATTACGGGGCAGGGGGCTATTGGTACCAAAAGCATCAGCAAAAACTCTGAGCTAGATCCTACCCTCTACGAAGGGGTAGCCCTGCGCTCGACGCAGGTGAGCGTGGGCGTGCGGGCCGAGCGGTATGTGCGCATTGGGGGCAATGGCGTGCTCCTTACCCGCCTCCGGGGCGAAGGACTGGTGAATGAACGGCTGTTCTTAAATGACCTGTTTCGGTTAGGTGGATTAGCTACCCTCCGCGGCTTTAGCGAGTTGGCGTTCTATGCCAGTCAGTACGCCGTGGGCACTGCCGAACTCCGCCAGTTCACCGGGGCCGATTCCTACGTGTTCGTGTTCGTTGATCAAGCGTGGCTGCGCCAGCGTATAGCCACGGAAACTGCCCTCGATACTCCTACTGGCTTGGGCGCGGGACTGAGCTTCCGCACCGGCGCGGGCATATTTCAGTTCGTGTACTCCGTGGGCCGCTCGGAAGAACTTAACCAGAAGATAGCCCTGGGCTCCTCTAAAATCCACTTCGGTATCACCAACCGGTTCTGAGGCAGCACGGGCTTGTTAGAATCAAGATCTGTGCATGGCTCATCTTGCTGGCGCCAAGAAGCAGCGCAGCATATACAGTAGCGGCCAGATTTGTCAAAAAGCAAAAAGCCCCGGCTCGGAAGAGCCGGAGCTTTTAGTGCGTGCGTAAGCCTTGGCTTACTGTAGGGCTTTTTTCAACTCGCCAGCAGCTAGGTCTTCGGCCTGCATAGCCTCGGGTACAACGGCGCCCATGCCAAAGAATTCATGGGTCACGTTTTCGTATAGCTTGTAGGTTACGGGAATACCAGCAGCCTGTAGTTTGTCAGCGTAGGTTTTGCCCTCGCTCATCAGCGGGTCGATGCCGGCGCCGATAACGGTAGCGGGTGCCAGGCCTTTCAGGTTAGGTGCCGTCACCAAGGAAATCATGGGGCTCTTCCCGTCGGCGGGAGTGCGCAGGTACTTATCAAAGAACCAGCCCATGAAAGGCTTACTCAGGGGCTTAGCGTTGGCGTTCTTCTGGTAAGAAGGCGTATTCATGTCGTAGCCAGCAATGGGGTACACCAGCAGTTGGTGCTTAGGCTGCATAGCGCCCTTATCGCGGGCCATCATGCACACAGCGGCGGCTAGGTTACCGCCGGCGCTTTCCCCTGCCACAGCTACGCGCTTGGGGTCACCCTTGATGGAAGTGGCATTCTTCAGCACCCACTGGTAAGCTGCAAAAGCATCGTTGTGAGCCGTGGGAAACTTGTGTTCGGGCGCTTGACGATACGCTACCGATACGAAAATGGCGCCCGTCTTTTCCGTCAGGGCCCGCACAGACGGGTCGTAGGTGTCGAGGTTGGCAATAACCCAGCCTCCACCATGGTAGTACACCACCACGGGTAGCGGCCCGGTAGCACCTTTGGGCATGTAGATGCGAGCTTTTACGCCCGGAGCTACTTCCTTGCTCATCGTGTCGAGGGGAGAAGGTGGCGAGGGTACATGGAAATCTTGCATCACGGCCATAGTAGCATCGGTAGCGGAAGGAGCCTTGCGCACTTCAGCTACGGGCAGCTTCTCTGGCGGAGTAGGACCTTGCAGCTTTTGCAGCTTTTCAATTACCGTGAGCATTTCCGGACCAATATTGGGTGCCCAGGCTGGTGGCGGGCCAGCAGGCTTCACCGCTTGCGGACCGGCCGTGGCGCTATCGGCGGGGGTAGTAGCCCCGCTATCGGTTGGGGTGGTAGTAGCAGTGGCACCGGCTTCGTTGTTCTGCGCGGAGTTGCAGGCAGCCAGCGAAAGACCAAGGGCAAGCGTTGGGAAGGCCCAGCGCAGCGTGTGAGGGAAGAGGTTCATACAAGTGTGGTTGTTGTTAGTAGTGCAGGTGCTCCCGTGTACGGTCCGGTAAATCAAACTGAGCGCTAGCTGCCAAAATCTTGCACACTTGTATAGTGCGTGTATTTAGATGGAAAATTATTCTGCCTGATAATCAGGTAGAAACCGATCAGGTGGTAGTATTTGTAGCTACAAATGCGGATTTAACGAAAAACTATCTACATTTGCATCACCAAACAGTGCGGGGTGGAGCAGTTGGTAGCTCGTTGGGCTCATAACCCAAAGGTCACTGGTTCGAGTCCAGTCCCCGCTACCTAAAAGGGCGTTTCCAATCTGGAAACGCCCTTTTCTTTTGTTCGTAGCACGCATTGCACGCCAAATTCTGGCCTTCCAAATGCCTAGGTAGGCCAGCCTCTATAAGCTAGCACTAGGTTAAAGCTTACCATGCTACTGGCCTATGTTCTCCTCCCCCAACCGAGTCGCGCCCTATCTGACTGCTGTGCTGTGCGCGGCAGGTACCCAGTTGGCAGAGGCCCAAACCAACGCCGTACCCGACCCGCAGTGGGGCTCTTGGCACATTGGAACGGTGATATTGCCGGGTGGACCGAAGCATTGGGGCGGCTACGCCGAAGTGCAGGCTCGTGCCAATGGCCTCTTTCGGCAGTATTTCTACACTGAGCTAAAGGGCGGAGTCAGCTACGACTTGGCCAAGAACTTCACCTTTATGGTAGCGGGTGGCCGCTACGCCACATCTGACTACCGGGACTTGAGCGATGGCCCGCTGAACGTGGAAAAGCGCCTGTGGGAGCAAGTAACGTTTACTCACTACAGCGCCCGCCTGAAAATAGAGCACCGCTACCGGGTGGAGCAGCGCTGGTTTTCTTTCCGCGACGATATCACGCCGGAAGGCTCTTACCGCTACCGGAACCGTATTCGCTACCGCCTCAACGGCTTCCTGCCCTTGAATCACCCAACCGTCACGAACAAGACAGTTTTTCTATCCGTTTACGACGAGGTGTTTTTCAACACGCGCGGCCCCTTTTTCGAGCGCAACCGGGTGTACGGGGGGGCAGGCTACCAGTTCGACCCGCACTGGACGGTGCAGGCTGGGTGGGTAAACCAAGCCAACTTTACGCCCGCCAGCTACCGGCAACATGTGTTTACTCCCCAAACAACGGCCACCAAAAACAACCTAGTGCTGTCGGTGATGTACCGCATCAACCGCCGCAATGGCGAAGTGCCTGCCCGCGAGTACGTGCCTTCGCAGCCGGACTAACCAAGTCTGGGGCAATAATAACGCAGAAATGGCAGCACTACTTGCCCAGCCCTACCCAGCCGCGCTGCATGGCGTAGTAAAGCGCCGTGCCCACTACCAAGCCAATAAGGTAGCCGTAGGGCGGCAATCCGCTACATAGTAGCCCCACTAGCAGAGCCAGCAGCAGATCGGGACGAGAGGTGCTGATGTCGCGGAGTAGGGTGGCTAGGGTGAGGGCCTCAAACAGCAGCAGCACTCCCAGCAGGGGCAGCGGGAAAATTTGCACCACTTGTTGAAAGCCTTGGCTAAAAAATAGCCCTAGTATTAGAAACAGCCCCCCGTAGAGCACTACCGAACCGCCCGTGCGCCCGCCGAATGTGTAGTGGCCTACCATGCCGCCCGAGCCGTGGCACACCGGAAAGCCACCCAGGAAGGGATTTACAAGATTCATGAGGCCGTAGGTGAAGCTGATTTGCCGCACCGACAGCCGCCGATCAGGAAAATAGTCTTCTACTACCTGCTTTGTAGCCAGCACGGAATTGCCGAGCGACAACGGAATTTGGGGCAAAGCCAGCAGCAAAGCGCCGTACTTGATATTGTCCCAGGTAGGGGCCTGCCAGCCGGGTAGGTGCAGGCCCACGGCGCGATGCGCGGTAGCCAAATCCAGCTTGAACGTTAGGCCATAGGCAACGCCTAGGGCCAATACTACCAGCGCGGCCGGCCAGCGCCGGTTGCCGAGCAGCACCGCCGTTACTAGAAAGGCGGCGGCCGCCAGCCAGTAGCCCGGCAGGCCATCGGCTGGCACATACTCCTTGAGGGCCAGCGTAGCCAGCTGTAAAGCCAGTCCAAACTGAATACCCCGAATAACGGGCTTGGGCACTAGCTGAGCCAGCTTATCAATCAGCCCCGATACTGAGAGCACCAACATGCTGACCCCAATGGCCAGCCCACCCCCAAAAATGACCTTGCCAGGAATCTTTTGGGCAATGACGAGGGCAGCAAAGGCCTTGAGCGGCTGCACCGGCATGGGCATACCGTACCACAGCCCGGAGAAAATTTGCATCACCCCAAACATCACCAGCACGCCCGCACTGTCTACGCCCGAGGCGGCAATGATGCCAATGAGCAGTGGCAAGTCGGTGCCTAAATCGCCAAAGGCCCCAGCCAGCTCATTTCGGTCAAAACGGATACGCGGACGAGAAGGCGGTGTGGCGGTAAGCGGCATTGGGGCAATGGAAAATAATCAAAAGAACGAAAAAGAGGGGCAGCTAATTAAGCCGGCGAATGCGGGGCATTGGCCACGTTGAGAGCTTCTTGCCAAGCCAGAAAGCCTCCATCTAGGTTAAGCAGATTGGCAAAGCCGTACTGAGTTTGGAGCCGCTCTACGGCTTGGGCGCTGCGGCTACCTGAGCGGCAGTACACTACTACGGGGTGTTGCTTAGGAACTGCGGCCACGCCCTTGTCGAGGTTGCTCAGGGGAAGCAGGGTAGCGCCCGGCAAGTGGCCTGCGGCATACTCGTGGGCCTCGCGCACATCCAGTAGAAACGGAGGAAAGTCGGACTCCAGTTGCTGCTGTAGCTCTGCCACCGAAATGCTCGTGACGCCTACCGCGCACAAGTCGGCGTAGTCTTGGGGGTTGGCATTGGTGAGGTTGATGGCGGCTTGCTCAGGCTGGCGGGCAAACTTGAGCGTGCGGGTTTGAAAAGTGAGGGCATCAAACAGCCACAGCCTACCTGATAATACCTCGCCAATGCCTAGCACTACTTTGAGGGCTTCCGTAGCCTGGGCCATACCCACTAGGCCGGGCAGCACACCCAGCACGCCCGTGGCGTCACAGTTGGGCGCTTCCGCCGACGAGGGTGGCTGCGGAAACAGGCAGCGGTAGGTAGGACCACCTTGGTAGTTGAACACTGAAACCTGCCCCTCGAACTTGTAGATGGCGCCTGAAATCAGGGGGCGGTTGAAGCTCACGCAGGCGTCGTTGAGAAGGTAGCGAGTCGGGAAATTGTCGGAGCCGTCCACTACCACATCGTACTTGCTGACTAGCTCGCGCACGTTGCCCAGGGTGGCTCGGCAGCGGAAAACCTCCGTGTGCACCAGAGGGTTGATGCGCTTCACGGCGCGGGCCGCTGCCTCGGCTTTGGGCTGGCCCAAGTCGGCGGGGCCGTACAGAATCTGGCGTTGCAGGTTGCTACGGTCGACCGTATCTGCGTCCGCAATGCCCAGGGTGCCCACGCCAGCCGCGGCTAGGTATTGTAAAATGGGGCAGCCTAGTCCGCCCGCACCCACCACTAGTACGCGGGCGTTTTTTAGGCGGAGTTGGCCAGCTTCGCCAATCTCAGGTAGCTGCAAGTGGCGGCGGTAAATCTGACGTTCTTCGGAGGTTAGCATGTACACAAGATAACAGGTGCCGGGCTGACAACCGGGGCAGAGTACGGATAAATAGTAACTCAGCGGCAGGCTTCTCTCGTTACTTTGGCACGTGTGGGCCCTGGTTGCTTAGCTCAAACTTACTTCCCGCCCATAAGGTTAAAAGGAATATACCACTGCGTTCTGCCTACCCCCACTTGAGTAAGGATCTGCGCGGTTCCAATACAACTTCAGCCAACTTCCTACCCCGTGCTCGTTGCAGGGGGAGGACCCACCCCGTTACGTATCACCATGTCTGCTCCTGTCTTTCTCCCGCCCACCAGCTACGATTACGTGACTGTGCATAAAGTGCAGGGCACTACCATGACTACCGCCTCCGACGTGCTGGCCGCCGAAGAACCTCTGGAAATCAGGGTGGGCTACGGGCCAACTGGGGAGCGGGAGCACCGCACCCTTTCCATTACCATGCGCACCCCCGGCCACGACTTTGAGTTGGCGGCGGGCTTTTTGCTTACCGAAGGCATCATCCATGGCCGCCAGGATTTGCACGGCGTCATTTACTGCCCTGATGTAGAGAAGGAAGATGAGCGCGAAAATGTGGTGCGCGCCGAGCTAGCCCCCACAGCCACGCCCGACCTGCCCCGCCTGGAGCGCCACTTTTACACCAGCAGCAGTTGTGGCGTCTGCGGCAAAACCAGCATCGACGCGGTGCACGCGGCCGCTTGCCCGGTGCTACCCACGGCCGGCCCCTACATCGACCCTGCCGTAATCCATCAGCTACCGGAGCGGCAGCGGGCGGCCCAGGCCTTGTTTGAGCAAACGGGCGGCTTGCACGCGGCCGCGCTTTTCTCACCGGCCGGCGAGCTGCTGTTGCTACGCGAAGATGTTGGCCGTCATAACGCCCTAGACAAAGTGATTGGCGCGGCCCTTTTCCAGGAAATGCTACCCCTGCACGATGCTGTACTGCTGGTAAGCGGGCGCGCCTCTTTTGAGCTGGTGCAGAAAGCAGCGGTGGCGGGCATTCCGGTGCTAGCTGCCGTAGGAGCTCCCAGCTCCCTGGCAGTACAGGCCGCCAACGATTTCGGGATGACCCTTTGCGGCTTCGTCCGCCAGGGGCGCTACAATGTTTACTGCCACGAATGGCGGCTTCAGTCTGCCGGGCAAGAAGTGGAGTAGGAGACTCCGTTACTGATAGTGCGCAGCCAGTGTCTCGTTACACGCCGGTTACCACCAGTGGGGCAGCTCTGTTCCGGCCACCTACCACCATAGTACACCCCAAACCAGGGCTGCTGCCAAGTAGCCAGCCACTAGCCGCCCGCCCAGTGGAAGTGCTGCCCGCAGCAGCAACCGCCGCCCTACCTGCTTCGCAAACAGCAAGCCGCTTGTAAAAAGCAACGCCACGTTCATCAGGCAAGCCGCCGCTACCAGGGTTCCACCCCAATAAACGGTAGTGACTAGTACTGCCATCCACTGGGTGTCAGCAACACGCAAGCCTACTACTAGCCAACAGTGGTGCAATGACTTCGCTATTCAGGGTGAATAGCAGCCAATAGGAGTGTAGCGTTACCACAAATCACACGGGAATACGGGGCAAGAGGAGGTGTACTGCTAGCTAACCCGTTGGATGGAGCCAACAGTACAGTTCTGCTTCCAAATAAAACCGTAAAATCGGTTCGTCTATTTCAGCAGCATGGGCGGGCATTTTACTGATTTTCCGGTCATTTCGGCTAAGCGCCACCGCAACATCTGACGTGTTACCTGCGTCTGAATCTCATACCATTTCTTCTCATGAAACTTCGCATTGAAGACAACTCGTTGCGCCTCCGCCTGTCGGCGGAAGAGGTGGAGCAGTTTGCTACTGTGGGGCGGGTAGCCGCCCTGGTACCCCTTGGGCCTGCCGCCGCCGACAGCCTGACTTACGCCTTAGAGCGCGCCGAAACCGAGGAGTTTCGCGTCACTTACGGAGCCGGGGCCCTCACTGTGAAAGTGCCTGCTACGCTGGCCAACCATTGGACGAGTACTGACCAAAATGGCCTTTCGGCTACCCTCATGGTAGCCGAGAATCAACCCCTGAAAATCTTAATCGAAAAAGACCTGGACTGTCTGCATTGACGGGCTGGGCTACCACCCACACTGCTACTTCCCCTCCGCGCTATGGACAAATCTCCTGCTTACGACCCCAATCAGGCCGGTAAAATAGATCAGCAAACTGCTGGCAACAACGTTCCGAAGAGTGGTGAGCGCCCCGATCAGGGTGCCGCCCCTACCAGCGACAACTGGAGTACCTCACCCGAGCGGGAATCAATGGACGAGCGGCCCATGGAGGCGCCTGATACGCTAGGTGCCAAGCACAAGCACCCCATTCTGGCCCAGCCCCCCGAAGAGTTTACGGGACTTAAGCTGAGCAAGCCTGCAAAAGTAGCGGCTGGCGTAACGGCAGTACTGAAGTCGGGAGCCTTTGCGTTTAGCGAAGATGGCCCCGTACGTGGTACTCATGCCCTGCTTAAGCTAAACCAGAAGGACGGATTCGACTGCTCGTCTTGCGCCTGGCCCGACCCCGACGACCACCGCTCCGTGGCTGAGTTCTGCGAGAACGGCGCCAAGGCTACTGCCTCCGACGCTCAGTCGGACCCCGTGGGGCCTGATTTCTTTGCCAAGCACAGCCTCGCGGATTTGTCGCGCATGACGGACCGCGACCTGAATAATGCGGGCCGCATTACCCACCCCATGGTGCTACGGCCGGGGGCTACTCACTACACACCCATTGAATGGCCTGAAGCTTTTCAGCTGGTAGCCGATGAGTTGAACGCGCTGAAGTCGCCTAACGAAGCCATCTTCTATACGTCGGGCAAGGTGCCGAATGAGCCCGCCTACCTCTACCAGTTGTTTGTCCGGCAGTTTGGCACCAACAACCTGCCCGACTGCTCCAACCTGTGCCACGAGAGCAGCGGCGCCGCCCTGAGCAATACAACGGGCCTGGGCAAGGGCTCCGTGACCCTGAACGACATGTACGAGGCCGAGGTAATCCTTATCATTGGGCAGAACCCCGGCACCAACCACCCGCGCATGCTCACGGCCCTGCAAAAGGCCAAGCGCAACGGAGCCAAGATCATCAGCATCAACCCCCTGCATGAGGCGGGCCTGCTGCACTTCAAGAACCCCCAGGACTTTATGAACCCCATCAAGGCCCTAGGGGTATTGCTGGGCGATGGTACCCCCATTACGGACGTGTACTTGCAGGTACGCATCAACAGCGACCAACTAGTGATGCGTGGGTTGATGAAGTGCTTGCTGGAGGCGGAAGCACTGAACCCCGGCCAGGTCCTTGACCAAGGCTTTATTCAGGAGTACACTACGGGCTACCCCGAACTGGTAGAGACTCTGAACAATACTAGCTGGGCCGATATTGAGGAAGCCAGCGGCGTTACGAAAGCCCAGATTCAGGAGGCCGCCAACTTAGTGGCACAGCACAAGAAAATCATTACCTGCTGGGCAATGGGTCTTACTCAGCAGAAGAATGGCGTGTACACCATTCAGGAGGTAGTGAACATGCACTTCATGAAAGGTGCTATTGGTATCCCCGGCGCCGGCTTGTGCCCGGTGCGTGGCCACTCCAACGTGCAGGGCGACCGGACCATGGGCATCTGGGAGCGGCCCACCGAAACTTTCCTGGCTTCGCTTGATAAGGAGTTCAACTTTACCTCTCCGCGCGAGTACGGCTACGATGTAGTAGAAGCGGTGAAGGCTTTGTATGATGGCCACGTGAAGGTATTTATGGGCCTGGGGGGCAACTTGCTCTCGGCCTGTTCCGACACGGAGTTTGTGGCCGAAGGCATGCGTAAGCTGCGCCTCTCGGTGCATGTGACGCCCAAGCTCAACCGCGGCCACTTGGTAAACGGCGAAATGGCTCTAATTCTGCCCTGCAAAACCCGCATCGATATTGATATGCAGAAATCGGGGCAGCAGTTTATGACCTGCGAGAACTCCATGGGAGTAGTAAGCATGAGCAAAGGCGTGTTAGAGCCTATTTCTGACCAAATGCTGAGCGAAGTAGCCATTGTGAGCGGCATTGCCATTGCTACGCTGGGTGAGCGCAGCACCGTAGACTGGGTGGGTTGCACCGAGAACTACGACCTCATCCGCGACTATGTGGCCCGTACTATTCCGGGTTTCGAGGAGTTCAACACCAAAGTGCGGCACCCCGGCGGCTTCTACCTTCCCAACGGCCCCCGCGAACGGAACTTCACCACCGAAAATGCCAAGGCTAACTTCACCAGCACTCCGTTGGAAAAGCACGTGTTTGAGCCCGGCCAGTTGGTGATGATGACCATTCGCTCGCATGATCAGTTTAACACCACAGTATACGACTACAACGACCGGTACCGGGGTGTGCATAACGAGCGGCGCGTTATCTTCTTAAACCCGAAAGACATGGCCGAGCGCGGTATCAAAGAGAAAGGCTTGGTAAATATTACCAGCCACTTTGCGGGCCAAGAGCGCCACGCCGAGAAGTTCATCGCCATTCCCTACGACATTCCGAAGGGCAACTGTGCCATGTACTTCCCCGAAGGCAACGTGCTGGTGCCCATTGGCTCGGTTGCCTACAAGAGCAATACGCCTACCTCAAAGTTTGTGATTGTGACGGTGGCTCCGGTGGAGCTGCCCGTTGGTACCCAAATTCCGACTTCCGACCGTGTAGCAGTGCCAGCTTAGGCTTACCCAAAATAATCCCGAATAGAGAAGCCCGATTGTGCAAACAGTCGGGCTTTTTGTTGTCTTGTTACTTTGGGCTAGTAGGCTTGCTGCCAAGGTGCTTGAGCGTTGGGCAACGTCACGATATAACGACCAATTCCGTAACCTCCACAGTTACTTCTGCGTCTGACATATTACGTATTGTGGGGTATACACACTGGTGGCGAGCGGTGCACAGGTGGCGTTGGCTGAGGTGGAATGCCGCAGTACGCAACCAACACAAGGTAAAGCGGTGTTGCCTTGGAGTGCTGGCAAACTGGCTCGTCACCTGGCTATCATCAAATGCTGCTTCTGTTGGCGGTTGGTTTGCTCGCTTACGTGAGTTGGTTTTAGAAATTTTCACCGGGAAGAAGGTAGGTCCGTTGCCAAAAAACAGCGGAGTTTCCTTATCTTTTTCCTTTCCCACCTGTTCTGTTTGTCATGGAAGATTCCCCGATCAACGACCCCAGCAAGGCTGGCAAAACTGAAGAGCAAAAGGCCGAGAATGCGCCCAAGAGTGGCGAACGGCCTGACCAAGGTACTGCCCCAACCAATGACCACTACCGCCCCGACCCGCAGCACGACCGGGACCAAACTGTAATACCCGCTCCCGACGTGGCCAACGCTAAGTACCACCACTCAATTTTGGCTCAGCCACCAGAGGGATTTACTGGCCTGAAGCTGGAGGAGCGCGCGAAAGTAGCCGCCGGCGTAACGGCCGTTATCAAGTCAATGGAGTTCAACTGGGGCGAAGCGGGCCTTACCCGCGGCACCAAGGGCCTGTTGAAAATGAACCAGAAGGACGGGTTCGACTGCTCGTCTTGCGCCTGGCCCGACCCCGACGACCACCGCTCCGTGGCTGAGTTCTGCGAGAACGGCGCTAAGGCTACTGCCTCCGATGCCGACGACAAAGCCGCCGGCCCGGAATTCTTTGCTAAGCACAGCTTGGCCCAACTGTCACGCATGACGGACCGCGACCAGAATAATGCGGGCCGCCTAACTCATCCCATGGTGAAACGCCCCGGCGACAATCATTATTCACCCATTGAGTGGTCGGAGGCGTTTCAGATTGTTGCTGATAACCTGAACTCCCTGGCCTCGCCGGATGAGGCTCTGTTCTACACCTCGGGCAAAGTGCCAAATGAGCCGGCGTTTTTGTTCCAGCTCTTTGCCAAGATGTTGGGTACCAACAACCTGCCCGATTGCTCTAACATGTGTCACGAAAGCAGCGGCGCCGCCCTTAGCCCTACCCTGGGCCTAGGCAAAGGCTCCGTAACGCTCAATGACATTCACGAAGCTGAAGTAATCCTCATTATTGGGCAGAACCCCGGCACCAACCACCCACGCATGCTCACGGCCCTGCAAAAGGCCAAGCGCAACGGAGCCAAGATTATTGCGGTGAACCCGTTGCCAGAAGCCGGCCTGCTGCACTTCAAAAATCCCCAGGACTTCATGAACCCCTTCCGGGCGCTGGGCGCTCTGCTGGGCGACGGCACGCAGATTACCGACCTATTCCTGCAAGTGCGGGTAGATGGGGATATGGCGCTGCTGCGCGGCATCATGAAGCACTTGTTTGAGGCTGAAGACATGAATCCCGGTCAGGTGGTAGACCGGCCCTTCATCGAGAAGTATACCACGGGCTTCGAGTCGTTCGAGCAGAATATCCGCAATACTTCCTGGGAAGATATTGAGGAGCTGAGCGGTATTACGCGGGCCCAGCTGCTGGAAGCAGCCAATATGCTGGCCACTAAGCAGAAAATTATAACCTGCTGGGCTATGGGCGTAACTCAGCAGCGCCAGGGGGTGCAAACCATACAGGAGATTGTAAACCTACAACTCATGAAGGGCGCCATTGGCAAGCCGGGTGCGGGAACTTGCCCGGTGCGCGGCCACTCTAACGTGCAAGGCGACCGGACCATGGGGGTTTGGGAACAACCTACCAAAGAGTTTCAGGACTCCTTGGCAAAGGAGTTCAACTTCAAGCCACCATATGAGCACGGTTACGACACGGTGGAGGCTATCAAGGCCATGTACAAGGGCAAGACCAAGGTATTCTTTAGCTTGGGAGGCAACCTGCTGGCGGCCGGCCCCGACACCGAAGTTATTGCTGAAGGCATGCGCAAGCAGAAGCTCACGGTATTCGTAGGCACCAAGCTCAACCGCGGCCACCTGACCACGGGCGAAACCAGCCTGCTGCTACCCTGCTTTACCCACGCCGATATCGACATGCAGAAATCGGGGCAGCAGATGACTTCCTGCGAGAACTCCATGGGGGTAGTAAGCCAGAATAAAGGCGTGCTGGTTCCCTTGGCTGGGCAGATGATGAGCGAGGTAGCCATTTTGGCCGGAGTAGCCATTGCTACCCTGGGCAACAAGATCAACATTGCTGACTGGGTAGCCATGACGGAGAACTACGACGTCATCCGCGACCATATCAGCCGGGTAATTCCGGGCTTCGAGAACTTCAACGAGAAGCTACGCCGCCCCGGTGGATTCTACCTGCCCAATGGCCCGCGCGAACGGAAGTTCACTACCAAAAATGGGATGGCCAACTTCACTACTACCGAGCTGGAAAAGTACGTGAACGAGCCCGACCAGTTGATTCTGATGACAGTGCGCAGCCACGACCAGTTCAACACAACCATTTACGACTACAACGACCGGTACCGGGGCGTGCACAATGAGCGTCGTGTGTTGTTCATGAACCCGCAAGACATTGCCGAGCGGGGGCTGAACGCCAAGGACCTTATCGACATCACCAGCCACTACAAAGGCGAGAAGCGCACGGTAGAGAAATTTATTGCTATTCCCTACGATATTCCGAAGGGCAACGTGGCCGCCTACTTCCCCGAGGCGAACCCCCTTGTGCCGGTAGGTAGCGTTGCGAAAACCAGCAATACGCCCACCTCAAAGTACGTGGTAGTAACGGTGGAGGCCACCCGCAAAACCGTAGGAGCCCCCGTTGAGCTTCGCGTGGGTGCTGAAGCCTAGTACAGTAGCCGAACTACTCATACAAAGAAAAAGCCCGACCATTTCCGGTCGGGCTTTTTCTTTGTGGTGCTACCGTATAGCTACATCGGCCTTAGAAGGGGTAGCCAATACCGATATTCAGCTTGATGGCTTTGTAGCCGGTTTCGTTTGCACGGATGTTGTCGAGTTGTCCCGGAACAGTGGTGCTGGGTACCGTAAAGGTGCTGTTCTTGTAGGGGTACACCAGCGGATAGGCCGCATCCAGACGAATCACGAAGAACTGCACGTCGATGCGGATACCCGCCCCCGCCCCGATGGCCAACTGCTTCAGAAAGGTATTGAACTTGAACTGACCGTTCTCCCCATCGGGGTTGCCGTTTTCGTCGTACGTGGGGCGGCTTGGGTCGCCATTCACTAGCCACACGTTGCCAGCATCCACAAATAGGGCGCCTTTCACATACGGGAACAAGTCTTGGCGGTATTCTGCGTTGGCTTCTATCCGAATGTCACCAACCTGGTCGTAAAAGCCACTGTTCGACTCATTCTGCGCATCGGTAGGGCGGTAGGTGCCTGGCCCAATGCCGCGGGCGTTGAAGGCCCGTACGCTGTTGGGGCCGCCAATGCCGTACTGCTTCAGGTAGGGCATGGTGCTGGAATTCAGGTAGGGTACGCCCGCCCCAATCAGCAGGCGGGTAGCAATCTTGTTGCCGCTGGTAGGGTTGGAGGAAGTCCGGTAGTAATTACGGAATTCCAGGTTTACTTGCGTGTACTGCGAGTACTGCTGCCCGAAGAGGCTGTATGCCCGGGTGCCGTCATCGTTGGTGGTTTTGCTGACCCCGCTTAAGTTTTGCAGTAGGTAGGCCAGGTTGCCGGAAAGCTGTAAGCCGCCGCTGAAATAGATTTGGTTGCGGCGCTGCTCTAGTACCTGCTGGTTGTAGGTGTAAGTATAGCCGCTACCCAGAATAAACTGCTGGCGGAAGCTCTGACGCAGGAAGGGGCGCTCTTGCAGAAGTTGCTCGAAAACATCCTGCGTGTTGCTGAGGCGCAGGTACTGCAAGTCGATAGGCTGGAAGCGTTGCTCGTTGGTAATCTTGGTTTTCCAGGTGTAGCCATAGCCCAGGTTGAAAATGTCCTCCCGGAAATACTGTGTGCGCGAAACCAGCTTATAGCCCGCCTCAAAGAAGGTGCGGGGCTGGAAGTCGGAGTTGACCAGCCGGATGTTGAAAGGGGGCGTAATCAGGCGCGGCACCAGCAGTTGGGCATCGAGGCCATACTGGGTAGATGTAACGCCGGACAGGGCACCCTTACCCGTTTCAAAGGAAGCGTTGGCATTAACAAGCAACTGCTCGGCTCCGCGCAGCGCCGACCGGTTGCGGTATTGTACCACAAAGGCCGGGCCGGTGAAGATGTTGGAGGTGTTCATTTGCAGCTCCGCCCGAATAGACTTCTTGGGTACCTGCGTCATGCGCACAATGGCGTTCAGGTGCCCATATTCTGCCGAGTCGGGGACGTTGCGAGCGGGGCGGAACTGCATGTCTACGTACCGGAACGTGCCCAGGCTCATGAGGCGGCTCAGGGTTTGGTCGCTGCGGCGGCGTCGGTAGAGGCTGTCGGGGTACAGGAACACGGCATTGGTTATGGCCTTGGCCTTAAACATCGATTCGTCTGGGTAGTAGCGGTAGCCCCGGAACATCACAGGCGTCTTGTTCAGGGTCGTGTCGTTGAGGGTGTAGTCCGTATTCAGCGTCACCCGGTTAAGCACGTAGGGCTGGGCAGCCCGCTTCGGAATACTAGCCTTCACTTTCAGGTACACGTTCACCTGATTATTGAGGGTGCTATCTACTTGAAATAGCAGGTAATCGGGTGCGAAGTAGTAGTAGCCTTTGTTTTTAAGGGCCGCATCAATGCGCGTGCGCTCATTCACGAAGGTTTGCAGATTGTAGATGTCGCCTTCTTTGAGCAGGGTGCCCGCCTGGGTTGAGCGAATGTCGCGGTCTAGTAGGGTATCGCGTTCTGGGAAGTGAATTTCCTTGATGGTGTAGGGCCGGTTTACGCGGGCCGTGTAATCTACGGAAGCTGTGCGGTCCTTCACCACTACTTTGCTGTGCACTACCGGCTGAAAGTAGCCGTCGTTGTTGAGGCGGTTCACCATCAGGCCCTGCACCCGGCTAGTGTCTACCGCGCTCAAGAGCACAGGCTCTTCGCCGTACTTGTCGGCTAGCCAGTGCCCCAAGCCCTTGGTCTTGCCTTCGCCCATGTGCCAGAAATAGAGCTTGGGCCGCAACCCCAGGATGGAGCTGTTGGGTTTGGGCGTAATTACGGCTTCCAGGTCTGCCTGTACCGTTGCTTCGTTGGGCAGCTTCTCCTTGGTGTTCGACACTAGCTTTACGGTGCTGCCCGTGTAGAGCTTGGAGCCCTCCGGGATAAACTTAGTGCCACTACAGCTAGCTAGCAGCCCAAGCAGTAGGGCGCCGGCCACTCGGTGGGAGCGGAACGGAGTAGTGGAGAGCGAGGAAAAAGCAGTTCGGAATGAAAGCACAGGTGGCAAGTATCAGGTAAATATCGAGGGCTTAGGAAAGCGGTTAGCGGCTGGTGGTCGTGCGGCGGGGCGCCACCCGCGACGAATCACGGCGAGGGTCGGTGGCTACGGTTTGCACCGAGTCTTTAGCGGCCTTGTCTTCCTGCTTTTGGCGCTTACGGGTTTCCTTATTGGCTTGCTTTACGTCCTTGTCGATACCCTTAAACAGGTCGGCCAGGTTCTGGTAGTCGCGCTGGAAAATCAGGGATGCCCCGTTGCGCACATACTGCCCGTCGATGTCGCCGTAGGCGTTATTGCGGTAAGCGCGCAGGCGTAGGCGGCCGTTGGCGAGCACATCGTATTCCACGCTCACGTCGCCGGCAAAGCTACTCACGCTCTGCTGACCATTCGAGGCTTGGTTGCCGCCGGCCAGGGGCACGTCGGTACCCAGGCGCACCGTCACCCGGTCGTTGAACAGCTGGCGGCGCACGGCCACGTTCAGGTCGGTACGGGTTTTCTCCGAGCCAGATGAGTAGTCGGCCTGAGAGTTCACGCCTAGCTCTACCCCTAGGTTGGAGAGGTAGCTGCCCGTGAGGTTGTTGAGCTGCTGAGTGAGTACCTGACTGGCACTACCGCGCAGTTGGTCGGCCACAATGCTACCACTGCTGCTATCGAAGGGGTTATCGGCCAAGAAGCGGTTGAGCACCAGCAGGGAGAACACCTGCTTGTTGAGCGCATCAGTCTGGCTGGGCTGGCGCAGTTGGGCGAGGCGGTTTTCAATTTGGGTGCGCAATTCTGTGCGCGAATCCTCAGGCAGACGAATATCAAAGCTGATGACTGGCTTTAGCAATTCACCCGTCACGTTCAGGAATACATTGAAGGGTAGCTGGTTGCGAGCCGTTGATTTCAGCGTCTCGTCGCTCAGGCCCTGGCCCGACAACAACTCGGAAGGAGCCGCTCGCACACTGTAGATAGCCGATACGTTGGCCTGGGCGTTGTATGGGTCGCCCGACCATACGATGTTGCTGCCCTTGGCAATGGTAAAGTCGCGCTCCGTGAGGTCGTAGAGCGACATGTGGTAGCTGCCGCTGGTCACGTCGAGGCGGCCACTGAGCGTGATGCTACCCACCGGGTCGATGGCCGTGCTGAGCGTACCGTTGGCCCGCACCTTTAGGTTGTCGCCGGAAGCTTCATCAATGATGATGGTGAAGGGTGTTTCATCGGTGACGGTAATGGTAGCGGCAATATCGAAGCCCGCGGCCGTACGCGCCGAATCAATGGCCAGCTGGCGGGTCAGCATCGTATCGAGCGGGGCGCTCTTGTCCACGAACTCAACAATACCGTCGCTGCTCACCTTGTCGGCTTCGTCATTGGGCACGGCCAGAAACAAGTTAGAGCCATCATCAACGCTAGCCGTTGTGCGCACGCGGGGCAAGTTTAGGTCGCCACTAATGCGGGTGTCGGAGTCTACGATGAGCTTACCCCAGAACAAGGGGTTTTCGCGCTGGGTGCTCTGCACCGCAATAAAGTTCTCCGTTACGGCCCGCAGCTGGAAGCGGTAGTCCGTCACGTAGTCTCGGGTGAGCACGTAGCCGTTTACGACCGCTTCGTTGCGCAGGGAGTCCAGGATGGTGAAGTCATCGAACTTGATGCCCCGCTCATCAAACACCAAGCTCTCATTCGGCAAGGTAAATGGCGCACCCAGTTGCGTGAGCGTAAAGCCCGCCTCGTTGGTAGTCACGGTGCCCCGAATTTGCGGTGCGCTGGTAGTACCCCGTATGGCAAGCTGACCCGTGAGGTAGCCGCTGGTTTGCTGCAGTTGCCCTGCGGAGAATGGCTCGGCCGTATTCAGGTTGAAGCGCTGAATGTTGGCTTGCATATCCAAGGCGCCACTAGTAAAGTAGTTGCCGGTTACTTGTACGTTGTTATTATTTGGCCCCCCGGTGAGGGTGGCATTCACATTGTACCGATCGGTGCTCGGGTTGGTAGCCTGCAGGCGCAGGTCGCCGATTACCGACTTATTGTAGGCAAAGCTGCCTAGGGTAGCGTCGGCGGTGAAGGCCATGCGCGGCTGTCCAATAGCTCTTACCACGGCCAGCCCGTTGAGTGTGCCTCCCACTAGCGAATCTTGGAGGCCGCCGGCCTTGGCCAAGGTGTTCAGGTCGAGGTTGGAAAGACGGGCTTGCAGGGGGTAGTCGGCGCCGGCTAGGGTTTGCAGCTCAATAAGCTGATTGCCCTGGCTCAGACGCACGTTTTCAGCCCGGATGGCCCCAGTATTCATGGTGTACTGTAGCCGGTTGTTGGGCTGCACGCTCCACTGTTGGTCGTTGAGCACCAGCTTGGGGTCGAAGCTGAAGGCGTAAGCCGCTCCTTGGTTGATTACTTGCAGCGCACCGGCCAAGTCGAGCATGGTGGTGCTGTCGTTTTCGGCAATGCGCAGGTGGGTGCCTACCTGGTTGTTGGCAATGCTACCCGAGAGGGTAGGGTTAGGCAGGCGCAACGTGGTGTCTTGGCTGATCTGACGTAGCCCTAACGCGTAGTCCAGCTTCTGTGGGTCAGACTGCACAGCCAGCTTCAAGGAGTCCAGGGCGTAGCCCATGTATACAATGCGTCCCACGCGAGTGTTCAGGCGCAGGTCGGCAGCGCGGCTGTCGTAAGAGCCCGTCAGCTTGAAGGGAGTAAGCTGCTTCAGGTCGGGTACCAGTTGTTGCAGCAGGCGCGGCTGTTTTAGGTTGGCCACGAAGTTGAACTGCCGGTACTCGTTGCTAGGCCGGTATTGCACGCCAGGCAAATCGAAGTACCGATCAATGTGGCGCTGCAGCTCCGTCGCAATATCACCGAGCCGAGTATTACCGCGCAAGGTTAGGTCGGCCACGCTGGAAGCGAAGTCTACCTCCGTGCGGCCCGTGCGCTGCACAATACGCCCACTCACCGAGTCGAGGGCGAAGGGCTGGTTATTATTGACGATAACAATGCGGCTGCCGCCAAACGTGCCGTTCAAGGAGTTCAGGTCGGAGCCGCTAAGGTTAGCCGTGAGGTCGCCTTGCACGCGTAAGTCGCCGCCGGTATAGAAGCCCAGGGCCGTTAGGTTGGCCCCGCGCAGGTTAAGACGGTCCACGGTGTAGCTCGGGTTGGCGGCGTTGCGCAAGTCAATGGTAGCCAGCAAATCTAGGTTAAGGTTGGGGTCGTCTTTGCTGCTGGCATTCACTACGTAGCGGTTCCGGTCGATGTCCACATTGGCTTTGATACCGCGGTAGGTGTAGTTGTTATAAGTAGCCTGCTGTACGTTGGCCGTGAGGGTGCCGCGGAGCAAGTTGGGGTCAAGGCCACCCCGGCCGGTCAGCGTGCCATTAGCCGTCACTTTTCCAATAGTCGGGTCGCCCATAAATTTGCCCACGTCAAGGGCTTGGGTGCTGAACGTAGCACGTACGGGCTCCTGCCCAGCAGGCCCTTCGCCTACATTCACTTTGGCGGCTAGGTTGCCGTAGGTGGTGGTAGCGCGCAAGTCGGTATCGAAGACCAGCGCGGTGGGGCGGCCCCGGAAGGTACCCGTCACGGACAGGCGAGGGGGGAGGCTGTAGCCAGCCGGGAGGGTGCCGGCCGGTAGCACACCCTTGATATCGGCAGCAGTAGACGTGAACTCCTGAATGTTGAAGTCGGCGTAGAGGCGGCGGTCCGTGTTCGGCAATCCTTGGAGGCGGCCACTAGTACGAATGCGGGTACCTGTGAGGCCCTGGAAGTTGATATTTTGCAGGGCTAGGTTGCTGATGCGCCCCTTCACTTGCCCGCTCATGGTCATGGGGGCGTTGGGGTTGATGGCTAGCTCTGGTAAGGTACCGGCGGGCAACAGGCTGCGCATGTCCGCCTCCGTGGTGCGTACGTAGCCCAAGTTCAAGTCGAGCACCAGTCGGTCGTCGGTGTTGGGTAGGCCCTGAATGCGGCCCCCACCGCGCACAATGGTATTGCGGAAGCCTACAAAGTCGAGGTTCTGCACGCGCAAGTCGCCCAAGCGTCCGGTTACCAAGCCTGTAATCAGGAAGGACTGGTTGGGGCCACTGCTGAAAGGCGGTGTATCAATAAGAGTAGGGGTGATGTACAGCACGTCGCGGAAGCCCAGGCGGGCTTCGCGCAAGTCGCCGTTCAGCTTTAGATTGGGCAGGTCGTCGGCAATGCCCGCCAGGTCTTTGTAGCCAATGCCAATGCGCCGCTTCAGGTGGCTGTGCGGCGTCACTAGGTCTAGGTCGTTGAGCTGAATGCGGTGGTCATCGTAGTGCAGGCTAGCTGCGGCGCGCGTAATGGCAAACCCACTCTGTTCCTGACCTGCTAGCTGAGTAATTCGGCCAGTTGTGCTGTCGGCCGAATAGCGCAGATTCTCAGTGTTTAAAATCAGGTTGTTGAACTTCAGGTGGTTATAGTCCATGCCCCGGATTTTGGTTTTCTGCCGGGGCTCGTTGAAGTTGTCGAAGGCTACGTCTACACCGTTGATGTCCGACTGCTTCAACGTCACTACCCAACTGGCTTCCTGGCCGGTGGCATTTTCCACGGAGGCGTTTAGGTCGCGCACCGCCTCGGCGGGGTTTACTACGCGTTGCTCTACCGGCACTTCCTCGTTTTGAGCGTAGGCAATGCTGGTATTGCGCAGTTTCAAGGTGTTCAGGGCCACCCGGCTGTTAACCAAGTCAATGTTATCGGCCGTTACGTCGGCTTCCCCAATACGAGTGCTGATAAACTGGGCCGATGGGTCGTTTTTGTACGTGAGGCTGACGTTGTTGAGTAAGGCCCGGTTCAAGCCAAACTCCAGCTTCAGAGCCGCCGTGTCCTCGGGAGTATCTGGCGGTACCTTGGTTTGCACAATGTTGATGCCCGTGTTGCGCAACGCCGCCTGATCTACCCGGTACGTAGAGCCATCCACGTCTACCTCGTCCATGTTGACAGCCAGCTCGCCTACCCGCGTGCGCACGTTCATGCCGTCCACTTGGTCGTTATATGTAAGCAGGATGTTAGTCAGGCGCAGGTCGCCGATGTTGTACGTAAAGCCCGAGCCTGTTGTGTCGGCAGGGGTAGTGGCTACAGTGGTTGTGTCGCCAGTATCAAAAGCATGTACAATGAAGTCGTAATTCGATATGCTGTCGGGCTCGGTGCGCGAAATGGCGAGGCGGCCATCATTGAGCTCCAAGCTCTGTAAGTTGATCTGCGACTTGGTAAGGGCCCAAATGTCGAGGTCTACGCCCAAGTGCCCCACAGACAGTAGGGTATCACCTTGCTGGTCTTCAATGTAGACGCCATCTAGGCTGATGCCGTGCTTAAAGTCTGTACGAAATTTGGCGATTCGTACATCAGTCTTAAGCTTATCCCGTAGATAACTTTCGGCTTTGCGGGCTACGAAATCCTGGCCTGCCGGAAACTGCAGAAACAGCACCACCCCACCCACAAGCAGGACGATTAACAACAATAGCCCAAGTAGGGCATAGAGAATACGGCGGACGGCAGGTGTCAAAGTACTGATAGCGCAACAAAGGGAAGATTTCTGCCTCAACCAACGGGAAAACTGGCCTGTAGGTTGGCTCAGTGTGCGTAGTGGGGCAGATGAAAAGGGCTAAAAGATCTACCAACTGGGCAGCCTTATCCACCAAGCACGACAAAAGGCCGATGGGTTGCACTTCGCGGATAAGAGATTGTACGCCTACGGAAGGATTTTATTGCCCGGTATCTACCCTGCCAACCTATCCTAGTATCTTTCCGCCCCAATCCCCGAAGTAACCCCCCAATGACCCTTCGTTTTACTCTGCCCTTTCGCACTGCCTGGGGCCAGCGCCTTGTTGTGTGTGGTTCTCTCCCCAGCCTGGGCCAGTGGAATCTCGATCAAGCGCTCAGCCTCCATTATCAACCTGAGTATGGCATCTGGAGCCAGGAGATTGACCTCCCCGAAGACCAAGCTGGCACAGTAGACTATAAGTACATTCTGCTAGACGACCAGGACGGCGGTAAGCACTGGGAGTGGGGCCCCAACCGGAGCGTGGCTTACGCGCCCGGCCAGTATGAGCGCATTGTGCTGGAAGATTTCTGGCGTGCCCCCGCCGAACCCGAAAACGAGCTGCACACGGCCGCGTTTACCCGCGCCCTGATGCGGCGGCCCGCGGCGGCCCCTGCGCCTGCTACCCCATCGGCCGCTCCCGTGGGTAGTTCTGTGGTGCGCTTTCAGCTCTCGGCCCCGCGCGTAGACTCCGACCACCAGATTTGCGTGCTCGGCTCCGATCCGGCCCTGGGCGCCTGGGATGCCACGAAGGCCTTGGTGCTGTCTGACGCTGACTACCCTACCTGGGTAGCGGAGGTAGCCCTGGCTCACCCAGAGCAAACAGCTCAATATAAATATGGTATATGGGAGCCGCGGGAGCAGAAGATTCTGTACCTGGAAGCCGGCGACGACCGATTCATCTACCCGCTGGGTGGCCAGCAGCCCCTGCTACGCGTGAAGGCCGATGACCGGTTTGCCTATCCTACCGGCCCTTGGCGTGGTGCGGGGGTAGCCCTGCCCGTGTTTGCTCTGCGCAGCCGCAATGGCTTGGGCGTGGGCGAGTTTCCTGACCTCAAGCTGCTAGTAGACTGGGCGGTAGCCACCGGCCTGAAGCTGGTGCAAGTGCTGCCTATCAATGACACAGTAGCCACGCACACGTGGGTAGACAGCTACCCCTACGCAGCTATTTCGGTGTTTGCCCTGCACCCGCAGTACCTGAGTCTCGATGCCATTGCGCCATTGCAAGATTCGGCTGCGCGTCAGGAAATAGAGCAGCTCCGCGAAGAGTTCAACGCCAAGGACTTCGTAGACTATGAGCCGGTGATGAATGCGAAGTGGAAGTTCGTGAAGCTGCTGTACCAGCAGGAGAAAGCGAAGTTCCTGGCCGACCCCGAGTTTCAAGCGTTCCGGGCGGAGCAGGCCTCTTGGCTGGCTCCGTATGCCGCCTTCTCGGCCCTGCGCGACCGGTTTGGCACGGCCGACTTCAGCCAGTGGCCCGAGGAGTTCCGCACGCCAGCGCAGGTAGCCGAGCTTACGCGTGAAGACGGCCCAGGCTTCGATGAGTTTGGCGTGCACTTCTTCACCCAGTTCCACCTCGATAAGCAGCTGCGTGAAGCAGTAAACTACGCCCGTCAGCACGGCGTAGTAGTGAAAGGCGACTTACCCATTGGTATCTACCGTCACTCCGTAGATGCCTGGACCCAGCCCGAGCTGTACCACATGCACCAGCAAGCCGGTGCCCCCCCCGACGACTTCTCAGTAACGGGCCAGAACTGGCGCTTCCCTACCTATAACTGGGAGCGTATGGCCGAAGATGGCTACGCGTGGTGGAAGCAGCGCATGGGCACCCTAGCGCGCTACTTCGATGCCCTGCGCATCGACCACATCTTAGGCTTCTTCCGCATCTGGGAAATTCCAGGCCATTCCGTGGAAGGATTGCTCGGGCACTTCTCGCCTGCTCTACCTCTGCACCAGCATGAAATTGAGCAGCGTATTGGCTGGTTTGATTATGGCCGCTTAGTAGAGCCTTACATCCGCTGGCACATGCTGCAACGCATTTTCCACGGCCAAGCGCAGCCGGTGTTCGACGAGTTCATGGAGGATGCAGACTGGCACGGCGCTATTCGCCTCAAGGACTTTGTGCGCACCCAGCGCCAGATTGAGCGCGTCTTCGAGGAAAAAATTGCGCAGGACCCCAGCAATGTCGACCACTACCGTTGGTTGCGTACCGGCCTGTATAAGCTAGTAAACGAAGTGCTGTTCGTGCCCGATGATCAGCAGCCCGACTTCTATCACCCCCGTATCACGCTGCCGTTAAGCCAGTCGTTCCAGGAGTTGGACGAGCACACTCGCGGCCGTCTGCAGGATCTGTACGTGGACTTTTTCTACCGTCGGCATGAGGAGTTCTGGCGCCAGCAGGGCCTGGTGAAGCTGCCGCCCGTACGCTACGCCACCGACATGCTAATCTGCGGGGAAGACTTAGGTATGGTGCCCGCCTCAGTACCCGGAGTTATGAAGGCGCTTGGTATTCTAGGCCTCAACATTCAGCGCATGCCTTCCGACCCCGCCACCGAGTTTGGCCACCCCGGTACGGCGCCCTACCTCTCCGTAGTAAGCCCTGGCTCCCACGATATGAGCACCGTGCGCGGTTGGTGGGAGGAAGACCGGGAGCAAACCCAACGCTTCTTCGAGAATACCTTGGGCCATTACGGCGAGCAAGCTCCGCAGTACTGCGAGCCGTGGGTAGCGCGTGAGATTACGGTGCAGCACCTGTATTCTCCCGCTATGTGGGCCATCTTCCCCCTGCAAGACCTGCTGGCAATGGACGGACAACTGCGCCGGCAGGATCCGTTTGCTGAGCAAATCAACGTGCCTGCCAACCCCACCCACTTCTGGAAGTATCGCCTGCACCTCAATC
The DNA here is from genome assembly GCF_900188255.1 of Hymenobacter mucosus. Classification (GTDB taxonomy): domain Bacteria; phylum Bacteroidota; class Bacteroidia; order Cytophagales; family Hymenobacteraceae; genus Hymenobacter; species Hymenobacter mucosus. The sequence goes on from NZ_FZNS01000003.1 coordinate 287,144, forward strand.
TGGAAGACCTGTGCAGTGCGCAAGGCTTTAACGAGGAAGTAGGCCAGTTGGTGGCTACGAGTGGGCGCGCCAAGACATATTAAAGCAAGTAGCTTACCTAGTACAAAAGCACAGAAAGCCCCGCTTATAGCGGGGCTTTCTGTGCTTTTGTACTGTATCAAATCCAGAGGGTTGGTACATTTCGTAGTTCGTTGAATCGCGGGATTATCCTGGGAATAGAAGAATAACACAAGTCCTTTACACCCGGAAATACGAGCCTTTAGCGAGGCTAGAGCTCGGTTTACCGAAAACGAACCCCGCATTTATAAGGTGGAAATAGCTTTGAGGTGTAAAAACCCCCTTCCGTTTACAGTCAATACGTCACATACCTCATTCACCATATGAAAACACTCTTACGACTCACAGTGTGGCTGGCGGGTCTGGTGCCGTTGGGAATAACTGGTGCTAAAGCCCAGAACACGCCAACACGGGATCTTGTCGGTTCATCGGCTGACCGGCAAACTGTTCGGCAAACAGCCAACCGCGTAGCTGCCAGAACGTGTCAAGACATAAACACGGCCGATTTTACAGGACGTACTTTAGGGGAGGACTGGAAAGTCAGCCGTACGCTTACCACTGAGGGTACGACTATTACCTCTAGCTACCTGTCGAACGTAGATCAGGCACAGTCAACTCTGGCTACAACGGATGATTTAGGGACTAGGTCGTTAGCTTGGACTGTGAACTATAGTGCCAATGGTACTACTCCAGTTGCCACCACACCAAACTATGTAACTACTACATTCAGCTTAAACCGCGCTGTTACTGGGTTTTCCTTTAGTATCAACGACATTGACCGGGTCGCAGGCACTGCAAGCAATAGCGGCTGGACTGACGTAGTTCAAGTGGACGGCTACCGAGCGGATAACTCTATCATCACCCTGAGTGCTGCTGATATTACCTTAAATGCCAACAGTACAAACACATACAGTGGGAATAATATTATTACTGGTACTGGCAATAACCAATCCATTGATGGCACAACCACCATCACGTTTCCAGAAGCAGTAACCAAGGTCGTTGTAACGTATAAAAACGGACAAACAACCCAAGCTGACCCCGGCTCTCAGGTAATTATTTTCACGGGCTTTAGCTGGTGCGCTCAAGCTGATGTAACAACAACCGTTAGCGGCCCGACAGCCGCAGCAGCCGGCAATCGAGTGATATACACGGCCACTACCACGAATACGGGGGTAGATGTTGCCACAGACATCCGGCCTACGCTGCAACTCAACCCGGGCCTAGCGGCTGCCAACGTAACCCTACCTGCTGGCGCAACTTACGACGCTACCTCGGGGGTAGTTACGTTTGCTGCTACCACTTTGGCATCTGGTGCTAATGCGACTAATGCTGTTACTTTCACGATGCCTAACTCGGGTAGTGTAACTGGTAAAGCAGCTAGCACGTCCATCACATTTGATGCAACGCCCACTAACAACAACGGTTCGGCGGCTAATGCCAACGTTACGACTGTGCAGAGCGTACCGAGCTGCCAACCGTCGTACCTTACCAACACAACGACTTCCAACGGTCTGACTGCTGAATATTACCCTGGTGTGTTTTACAACCCAGGGAATAACTACGTAGCCACGGCTATTACTTTTTTCCAGCGCACTCCCTCTGTACGTCGCATCGACCCCCTGCTGGATTTCAGCGGTAGCGGATTCGGCAACATTGTTCCGCCAGCCTCCAACACCACGGCCGACCCAAACACGTTCAGTGCCCGCTACCGAGGGAGTCTCAACATTGCTGTAGCTGGTAGCTACACGTTCTACTTGAGCTCGGACGACGGCTCATATATGTGGATAGACGGTAACGCCATAGCTCCGGCGCCAAACGCTGACAATACCCTCATCAACAACGGCAACGACCATAGCTTGGTGGAGGTTTCAGGAACGGTAACTCTCAGCGCTGGCCTGCACGATATCTTAATTCTGTACGCCGAAAACGGTGGTGGCAATACACTGAAATGGGAATACGCAAGCGCTGCTGCCGGTTTGGTGCGGCAGGTAGTACCTACAGCAGCTTTGTGCGCAGGTCCTGCTTCAGCAGACAATGCGCCTACTGTCAGCAATGTTACCAACGTAACGCTGCCAAATACGGCAGCCGCAACTGTGCTTTCGTCCAACCTTTTGGGTACTGACGCTGATGGTAACGGCACACTTGCTTACTACAACATCGTTACGCTGCCGAACTCGGGAACCCTATCATTCAACGGTACAGCAGTAGTAGCTGGGCAAGCCATTCCCGCCAATCAGTTGAATTTGCTGACGTACACCCCAACTGCGGGTTTCGTTGGAAATGCGTCCTTCACTTACACAGTAACTGACAACGTAGGCCGCACGGCACAAACCAACGCGACCTATGTAATTCCGGTTGCTACGCCAACGACCCTCAGCGGTGTTGTGTTTGAGGATGTGAACTATGGTGGTGGTGCGGGCCGTGCATACTCAACTGCTAATACGTCTGCCACAGGCTTTACTAGCGGAGCAATTCGCCGGGCGGGTGCGCGGGTAGAGCTATATGATGCCAATGGCAACTTCTATTTGGCTACTACCACGGATGCCAACGGTGCCTATTCATTCAGCGTTGCTTCTACTGCGGCATATACAGTTCGTGTGGTGAACTCAACCGTCACGTCCGTACGGCCAGGTAGTGTGGCTGGCCTATTGCCAGTTCAGACCTTTGCTAACGGAGCTACAGACCGCGTAGGAGGAGAAGCCCCTGAAAAGCAAGATGCTGGTGCTAACACCACCAGTCAGACCTTGAGTGCCCTGACGACAGGTACCCTCACGCCACAATCTATCAGCCGCTTCACGGTACCGGCCGCAGGATCTACCGGCGTTGATTTTGGTTTCAATTTCGACGTTGTTACGAATACCAATGATGCTGGGCAAGGCTCGTTGCGTCAGTTTGTTCTGAATAGCAATGCCCTGACAAATGCTGGCTTAGCTCAGGTAGGCCAAACGGCTGGTAAGGAAGTATCCATCTTTATGATTCCGGATGGTGGTGCAGATCCAGGCATTCGTACTGGCTTGACTTCTGGCCTGACGAATGGGGTAGCGTCTATTACCCTGGCAACAGCGCTGCCGACGATTGCGGACGCCAACACGGTTATCGACGGCTCGACGCAGACGACGAACATTGGCAACACCAACAATACAACGCTGGGCACCGGTGGTACTGTGGGTACGGCCGCAACTATGCTAGGTCAACTCAATGGCCCGGAAGTGCAGTTGGTTGGCAACCGCACCTTCGATGGTCTTACAGTGGGCGCCAACAATACGACCATTCGGCGTATCAGTGCGTACGGTTTCGATGATAACATTCAGGTAAATACTGACATCACTGGCTTTGTGATTGAGCAAAACGTGCTCGGTACGTCAGCTACTAGCTTCACCGACCCAGGTGCCAATATCCGCACGGTGAATGAAGGCATTGATCTAAACGGCTCCGATAATGGCACTGTTCAGAACAACCTCATCGGCTACAACGGTGGTATGGGCATTTGGGTGCTGGCCAATGGCACAAACGGCGCTAATAATAACCTTATCACTGGCAACGAAATTCGGGGCAATGCCCGGGAAACGATCATTCGCGGAGCGTTCGTCAGCGGTACTACCGCAGAAGGGTACGTTTTCGATGGGTTGGAGCTACAGGGCAATAGCACGGGCAACACGGTTTCAAACAACTTGATTACCGAAACGCTAGGGCACGGTATCGACTCCTTTGGCAATGCCATTGGCGGTAACACCATTACTGGGAATACCATCAGCAACAACGGTCAGGCCGTTGTCAACAATACAGGCGCAGAGGGTTCGGGCTTGCGTGTATACGGGGCTACTAACCTCACAACCATCGCCAACAACGTACTGACGAACAACAACGGCTCGGGGGTACTGGTGATAGGCACCGCGTCGAACGTGGTAATCAAGGAAAACTCGACCTCCGGAAACACGCGTCTGGGTATAGACCTGCTCAGCACTGCTGACACGAACTCTGAGCCTAACACTTACAACGGCTTGCTAGGTACTACTTCAAACGTGACACTAAACGATAACGGTGACGCGGATACGGGTGCTAACGGGTTGACCAACATGCCGGTAATTACGTCATCTACCGTTCGCAACGGGGTGTTGTATGTCAACGGCTTCGCGCGCCCTGGCGCTACGCTGGAATTCTTTATTGCTAGCGTAGGAACATCTGCTGGCACGGGCAACACCAACTTTGGTCAGGGAGGTACTTACTTGTTCTCGCGTACGGAGGGAGCCACGGGTAACACGAGCACTACGCTGAATGACGCAGACGCCACTACGGGCTCTTATGGCCTGAACAACGCTACCGTAAACGGTTTCTACCAAGGCACCGAGTCGGGTCAGAACCGCTTCTCCTATGCTGTTCCGCTCGCATCACTGACCGCTGCCCAGCGGAATGCCCTTACCACTGGCACGCCGCTGCTGACGGCTACGGCTACACAGATTGCAGCAGCAAATGGCAACCAGGGTACCTCCGAATTCTCGGGTAACGCTCCCGTATACTCGGCCCCAATTGCCAACAACGACTTTGCTACGACTACGCCTGGCACCGCCGTTACCTTCAGAGTTACTACCAACGACCAGAACAACATCAACCCGGCTACGGTAGCTCTCAATGGATTAGCGGCCGGTAGCACCACCCCGGTAACTGTAACTGGCGGCACGTTCACATTCTCCAACGACGGCCAGGTGACCTTCGTGCCAGCTGCGGGCTTCACGGGCGTAGCCACGGTGCCCTACACGGTAAACAATACGTCGGATATTGCCTCCAACACGGCATACTTCTCAGTAACGGTAACTGGCACCACCTTCGATCTGGCTACCAGCTTCTCTGCTGCGCCCACCGCTACAACCAACGCTGGTGCTACCGTTAACTACACGGTGGTTTCCAGGAACCCAGGAACCGTAGCTGCTACGAACGTAGTAGAAACGGTACAGTTGCCTGCTAACCTCGCTACTACTGGTTTCACGGTAGGAGGTAACACGGGTACGCTCAGCAATGGCGTTATCACCTTCACGGGCGGTGCTACCTACAACCAAAACTCGGGCCTACTAAGCCTGCCAATTGGTAACCTAGCGGCCAATGGCGGTTCGGTTTCTACGGCCTTGGCCTTCCCGGCTCCTGTAACTAGCCCCCTTACCGTAACGGCGACCATTAGCGGCGCTGGCGGTGCAGAAACCGTTACGACCAACAACACGGCAGTTTCGACGGTAGATATTGCGCCACGCTTTGATGTGACGACGGCCATCAGTGGCCCAACTACCGTTACGGCTGGCAACGAGGTAACGTACACCGTAGTAACTAGCAACCTGAGCGGCACTACCACTCCCGCCAACGCCAACTCGGTGTCGCCGGCCGTAAACGTAGTGCAGACAGTATCCTTGCCGGGTAACTTGATGGGCGCGGGCATCTTCGCCTCCAATGGCGGCACTATAGCTTACAACAGCACCCAAGACATCACGGTAATTTCGTTCCCTGCCATTGGGGTACTAGCCGCTGGTCAGTCGCAGGTGAACACGATCAGCTTCACGGCTCCTAGTTCCAGCTTCGCTGCCCCAGTAGCCATCGTAACATCGGGTCTGACTAACACGAATGCTGGCGACCTCAACTCTCCAACGGTAGGTACAAACAACAACACGGCCCAGCTGAATGGTGCTGGTACGCGTCCCACCGTTGCGTCGACTGCGCGCACGGGTACCGAAACCAACGTGTACACGACCATCTCTTCGTCGGCTGCCAACGTGGATCCGGGTAATAACATTACGCTGACCATCACAGCCAATAATGCTGGTCCGGTGGCAGCAGCGGGCGTGCAGCAAACGGTAACGCTACCCACGGGACTGTCCTTCAGCAACCAGGGCGGTGGCAACTACAACGCCACTACCGGGGTGCTCACCTTCCCTGCCCTAACGAGCCCATTGGCCTCGGCTGGCACTCAGACCTACACCGTTACGTTTGCCGCTCCGCAACAAGGGTTTGTGTTGGCAACGGCTACCGTGACCACGACTACCTCCGATGCTGTGTCTGCTGATAACTTGGCCCAAACCAAGATTGAGGTAACGCCCCGAGTAGACGTTGCTACCACGCTGGCTGGTCCGGCAGTAGGTTTGCCCGGTCAGACGCTGACGTACACCGTCATGACGGCTAGTAACGGTCCGGCTGCCGCTACCAACGTGGTGCAAACGGTGCAGCTGCCAGCTGGCTTGACAAACGTACAGTTCAACTCGCTCAGCGCCGGTACACGATACGATGCTACAACGGGCGTGCTAACCATCTCCTTTGCTGATGCATTACCAGCTGGTTTTAACCAAACCAACACTATTTCCTTTGTGGCCCCGGCTAGTGCAGCTAGCTTGAACATTACGGCTGCAGTTACCACGGGAACAAGCGAAACCAACATTGCTAACAATACGGCGGCAGTAGCCACGGTAATCACGCCCACCGCTGATGTAGCCGTTAGCGTAACTGGGCCAGCTACGGCTACTGTTGGCAACCCTGCACTGTATGTAGTGTCGACCACGAACAACGGGGCTGCGGTAGCTACCGGGGTAGCACCCACCCTGCAACTGCCTGCTGGTCTTACCGTAACGTTCCCCGCCGGTGCCTCTACGGGTTCCTACAACTCCACAACGGGCGTAGTGACCTTCGCAATCGTATCGGCGCTGGCTAGTGGGGCTAGCATCGCCAATGAAGTGGTGGTAACCATGCCCGACGTGGCCCAGCTTTCGGCTGTAGCCCAGGTAACCAGTACCAGCACGGATACGAACCCGGCCAATAACTACGCTAGCGTAGCAACTACGGCGGCCGCTGCTACGGCTACTACCGCCAATTTGGCCGCAGGCATCACGCCAGCTACTACCACGGTAAATGCCGGCGCCAATGTTACGCTGACTGCTACGTTTAGTAACCAGGGTACGGGCACGGCTACCACGGTGGTGCCGCAGATTGCTTTGATGCCTGGTCTGACGAACGTAACTGTAACCGATGCGGGTGTTGTGCGCAATGCCAACTACAACGCTACCACGGGGGTAGTTACCTTCCAGACTGTGGGCTCCTTGGCTAGTGATGCTTCCCTGACTGGCACCTATTCCGTATCGTTCAATGCGCCTGCTACGGGTCCGGTATTGGCTGTAGCCAGCATCTACTCGGCTACTACTGACGGTGCTCTTGCGAACAACACGGCTCTGGCGACGGTGACTGTATCGCCCCAAGCCGATGCCCAAATCAGCATTGCTGGCCCAGCTACTGCGCAGCCAGGCTCTAAGGTGATCTACGAAATAGTAACCTCAAACAACACCACAGCAGTATCGCCGGCCACCAATGTAGTACAGAAAGTGACGGTGCCGGGAACCCCCGCCAACCTCACCTTCCCTGCTGGTAGCACTACGGCTGTTGTCAATGGCAACACAGTGATTACCTTCCCCACCATTGCGTCTGTCGCTCCTGGTGCTGCTGGTGCGGTAACAAACTATGTGTCGTTCACGACGCCTGCTACGGCTACGGCCGTACAGGTTACGGCTAACGTTGAGTCGCAGATTGACATCAACACGGCAGCTACCTCAAACTCGGCTACCATCACCACCAATGCCAATACAGCTCCGGTAGCCTACAACGTGGTCAATGCCCTGCAAACGCCCGAAGGCAACACGGCTAGCGCACTACTCATCTCGCCTCTCGTTGCCACGGATGTAGATAATAACATTCAGTACTACTTTGTTACAGCTCCTGCTGATAACAAAATCGGTACCCTGTTTGTGGGCACTACCGCCGTTACGCCCGGCAGCACCGTGCGACTGGATCCGAACCAGATCAACACGTTACGTTTCGACCCCGCAGTGGGCTTTGTCGGCAATGCTTTCCTGAACTACTACGCTACCGACATCCGTGGTGCTGTTTCCAACACGGCCATCTACACCATTCCGGTGGGCCAGGACAACAACTCCCTGTACGCGTACACTCCTACCAAAGGAGGTAACACTGCTTACCAGAACAACTACGTGCTGGCATACGTGACAGATATCAACGCTGCCCGCTACACGAGCAACGGCGTTGTATATGATTCTAACACGGGCCTTCTGGCCACCGGCGCCAGCAACGGGTTGGCAACTACCGGTACCAACGCCGTGATTTCGTCGGCCGATAAAACGGCACTCAACGCAGTAGGTATCGACCTGAACCCGACCACTGGTCAGTTCTTCGTGTCGAACCGTCTGTTGCTCAAAGGTGGTTCCTACACGGTTAGCGTTACCACTACGGATGCCAACGGCGGCGTTACCACGCAAAACGTAACTATCCCAATTGGTGGGGCGCCGCTGCCCGTGCAATTGGTGAGCTTCGCTGCTCAAGCGCAAGGTGCTACGGCTCTTCTCACGTGGCGCACTGCGCAGGAGCTGAACAACGACTACTTCGTGGTAGAGCGCAGCTTCGATGGAACAAGCTTCTCGGCTGTTGGGCAGGTCAAAGGCAAGGGTACGACCACCCAGGCAACCGACTACCGCCTCACGGATACGGGCGCGGCGGCTGCGGCAAAAGGCCGGACGGCGTACTACCGTCTGCGCCAAGTAGACACGGATGGCACCACCGTTCACAGCCAAGTACAAGCCGTGCGCTTTGCCGACATCGCACCAGCTATCAGCCTCTACCCGAACCCTGCTGCTACTACAACCACGCTCGACCTGAGCAGCCTGCCCCAGGGTAGCTACCAGGTGCGCATTGTAGATGCTGCTGGCCGTTTGGTGAAGCAAGCTCAATATGAGGCAGGCACCACGCCTACTCTGATTGTAGAGCAATTGCCTGCTGGCACTTACTTGGTACAGGTAAGCGGTACCGGTTTCAGCAAAGCGCTGCGTCTGCTGAAAGAGTAGTCTTTCGCTGGTTCTTACCTGCACCGGTAGGGGCCAGCACAGACACTACTAAATACAGTAGCGCCAGCGTACTGGCTGACCACACAAAAAAGCTCCCCGTTGCGGGGAGCTTTTTTGTTTTCCGGAGGGCCGGGCAAGTCAACCCAGGTTTGCATTTAGCGGTATAGCTACCAATTACAAACCTGTCTTACTATGCCAGCCGCTACGACCCGTCACCGTGTTCCTGCCCAGCCTGCTACCGATTATGATGTCATGATTGTTGGCGCTGGTAGCGCGGGCCTGAGTGCTGCCCTTGTGCTCGGCCGCTGCCTGCGGCCAGTGTTGGTTTGCGACGGTGGAGCCCCGCGCAACCGCCCTTCGCCAGCAGTCCAGGGCTTTCTCACGCGCGACGGCACTCATCCCGAGGAACTCATTCGGCTGGGGCGGGAGCAACTGGCCCCCTACAAGTCAGTGGAGGTGCGCGAGGCTCGGGTCACCAACATCGAAGTTTTCAAGCGGTACTTCCGCCTGACTTTGGAAGGCTCTACCGGCCACACCACTACCTACACCACCCGCAAGGTACTGCTAGCTACCGGCGTCGATGATGAACTACCACCCTTGGACGGTATGCGCGACTTGTGGGGGCGCGGCGTGCTGCACTGCCCCTACTGCCACGGTTGGGAGGTGCGCAACAAGCCTCTGGCCGTGTATGGCCGCCACAAAAGCGTAACGGGTCTGGCACTACTTGTGAGCCGCTGGAGCAGCGACGTGATTGTGTGTACCGATGGTTGGGGCGGCCTCTCACCCAATGCCCGGCGGCGGTTGCGCCGGCAGGGTATTGCGCTTAAGGAAGATGAAATGATGTGCTTGGAGGGCACGCAAGAGGGCGACTTGCAACACCTAGTTTTCAAGTCGGGGGAGAAACTGGCGCGCCAGGCAGTATTCATTCACGCGCACCAGCACCAGCGCAGCCCACTGGCCGAGCAGCTAGGCTGCCGCTTTACTGAAAAGGGCGCTATCGTCATCGACAAAGACCAGCAATCTTCCGTGCCGGGAGTGTACGCCGCCGGTGACATCACGCCCGGTACGCAGCAGGCGCTGCTAGCCGCGGCCAAGGGTAGTCAGGCAGCTATTTGCATCAACGAAACCCTGACGCGCGAAGAGTGTCCCCGCTAACCTCCGCCCCAAGAACTTCGCAAATGAAGGGCGGCTGAAAACGTAGTGACAGCAATAAGCACGGGTGGGTTGGACGCTGGGAACTTCTCTGCTGGCAGTTGCCTTCGCTCAGAACCTGTGTATCTTACCCACTGTACATTGCCCATATCCGTCCCAGTTGCTTTTGGTTTATGAGAGTTGCTTACCCGCTGCTTCTGCTGTTGCTCCTGCTGCTGGTAGGTATTGAGGGCGCCCAGGCCCAACGCATTGTGTTTAGTGGCCAGATAACGGAATCGGGGACTGCCAAAGTGGTGCCCTTTACCTCCGTGTTCGTACCCGGCACGGCACAGGGGGCCACTGCCGACGTAGAAGGCCGCTACCAGCTTATCGTGAATGGGCCCGTTGATTCGTTGGCGGCCTCGGCCATTGGGTTTGCTACCCTGAAAAAGCGCGTTTCTGCGGAGGACAGGCAAACGGTAAACTTTACCTTAGGAGCCGGCTCGGTTTCCTTGGGCGAAGTGGTGGTGCGGCCCCGAGAAAACCCCGCCTACGTGATCTTGCGCCGGGTCCAGCAGCACAAAGCCCAGAACAACAAGCGCACCTTGCAGGCTTTTGAGTTTGATAGCTACAGCCGAGTGCAGGTGGCCCTCAACAATTTGCCTTCGCAAGTAAGTCGGCGCAAGCTCCTACGCCAGATGACCCAGGTAGCCGACAGCCTTGGATTGGCCCGTGATGCGCAGGGTAAACCTATGGTGCCCTTTTTCGCCTCGGAAGTACTCTCGCATTACTACCAGCACAACCAGCCCCTGCGTAAGCGGGAGGAAATCAAACGTACCCAACTGCACGGGGCCGCCCCACGCGAAGGCTCCGTCACGTCGCAGATTCTGGGCTCCTCCTTTCAGGACTGGGACTTCTACCCCAACTGGCAGCAGTTGCTGGGCAAGGACTTCATTTCACCTATTGCCGATGGGTGGAAGTTCACTTACGAGTATGAGCTACAAGACTCGGTGTACGTGGGGAAGGACTTCTGCTACAAGATAGGCGTGACACCGCGCCGCCCGCAGGACCTAGCCTTCGTAGGCACCATCTGGATCAACACCAGTACTTACGCACTGCGGCGGGTAGACTTAGTGGTAAGCCCCGATGCCAACCTCAACTTCATCGAGCAAGTAGCGGTGAAGCAGGACTTGGTGCCGTCGGCGGCGGGGCAGGGGCTACCGCAACGCACGGCCGTGGTTATCGGCATTAAGCCTACCAAGGGCAGCACCGGTATTCTGGCCCGTCTCACCATCGTCAACTCCAACTTCGACGTCAACCACCCCAAGCCGCTTCCTTTCTACGATCGTCCTTTGGAAACGGCGGCCGATGCGTTTGACGTTCCCAAAGACTTTTTTGCTACTTACCGGCCTGATTCTCTAACCCAGGAGGAGCAGGTTACTTTGCAAGTGCTCGACTCGGTGCGGCAACTGCCAGCCATGCGCAGCTTGCTGGAAGTGGCCGACATTGCAGTGAATGGGTACTACCGAGCGGGCAAAATTGAGTGGGGTCCAATTTTGACGGCCTACAGCTTCAACAACATTGAGGGGAGCCGCTTCCGGGTGGGGTTCCGCACTACGCCAGAGTTTAGTCGCGACTGGCTGCTACGGCCTTACTTGGCCTACGGCACCCGCGACGGGCGCTTTAAGTATGGCTTGCGGGTGCAGCGCATTGTAGAGCGTCAGCACTGGACGGTGGTCAACTTTGAGCACCGCCACGACTTAGACCAAGTAGCTCTGCTCGACAACGATTATGCGCTGGAAAATCCGCTGTTTGAGGCGTCCGCCCGCCTGGGTAATATCAGCTCTAGCCGTCCTCTGCGCCGCACCCTCACCACCCTGGCCTTACAAACCGACTTATTTCGGGGGTTTACCCAGCGCGTAATTTTCCGGCGTCAGAGCTTTCAGCCCCTGTACCCCTTCGCCTATTACACCCAGGAGCGAGCACCCGGCTCGCCTACGGCCGATAACTTCGACCTCTCGGAGGTGGTAGTGGAATCGCGCTACGCTCGCGACGAAGTGCTGATTCCGAACAATCAGAACCGCCGCACTGCCATTGGCCTGAAGAAGTGGCCGGCCGTAACGGTGCGCTACACCATGGGCCTCGACAATGTGCTGGGCAGCGACTTCCGCTACCAGAAGCTCAACCTGCTCATCGACCAGAGCATTCGCCTGGGGCAGGTGGGGCGTACCGATTACCGAATCGACGCGGGCTACATTCCCAGCACGGTGCCTTACCCGGTGCTCAAAACCCACCTCGGCAACGAGTCGCCGTTTTACAACGGGGGGGCTTTCAATCTGATGCGCTACTTCGAGTTTGTGAGCGACCGGTACGTTTCATTTCAGTTTGAAAACCAGTTCGATGGTTTCCTGTTAAACTCTATCCCCGCCATCAAGCAGCTCAACTGGCGCCTGGTAGCTACCGGCAATGTGCTGTGGGGAGGCGTGAGCGAAGCCAACCGCCGCATCAACCCTGCGCAAGACCCCATCACCGGGGGGCCATTGCCGTCCTTCCAGTCATTGGGGTCGTTGCCGTACGCGGAGGTGGGCTACGGTATAGAGAACATCCTACGGGTGGCGCGCGTAGATTTTCTGCATCGCCTCACCTACCGCAACTCGCCGGGTGCCCGTACCTTTGGCGTGAAAGTGAGTTTCCAGTTTAAGCTCTAACCCGCAGACTGCCAGATCATCGAATGGATTTTCGGTGCCGGAATTGAATCAAAAAGGCGGTTTTCTTGTAGATAAACCTGATATGCCCAAGTACGAAGTTGCCAACCTGACTCTGGCGGAAGCCACCCGCCATGCCCCCTTCGTTGACTACGCCCGCTGCGTAGATGCTAGCCAGCGCCCCTACAACCACGTAGGCGACTGGCCCGAAGAAGGCCAATTGTATCCCGTGCGCGTCGTCGATTCGCACACCGAAGGAATGCCCCTTGTGCACGTTCTCGGTTTTGAAGGCGAGGCGCCCTACTACAATGCCTACGGCCCCCACCGGTTTGAAATGCTACTCACCGTTTGGCTTAACTAACCCAGCCAAATTTCTGCAAAAAGCCCGACCTTCTCTGCGTGAGAAGGTCGGGCTTTTTGCTTCCGAACTAGTGGCCGCTTAGCGCTCCAGCTTGAAATCGGAGTCTACGGTTACGCGCCGGGGCGTGGCCGATACCAGCCAGCCGGTAGCGTACATCCAGCGGGTCATGCGGGTGAGCTTGGCTACATCAATGCGCGAGGCCTCGTCGCGGGGCGTGTGGTAGTCGGGGTGGAGCAGCGTTGTAAAGAACAGAGCCGGAATGCCGGCGCGGGCGTAGGGCAGGTGGTCGGAGCGGAAGTACCAGCCCTCCGGGTGCTTGGCGTCGTCCCACTTTGTGTCGAGCAGAAATTTGGTGTCATCCTGGTTGGCTTTCAGGGCCATATCTACCAAAGCTCGGGAGTTGCGGTGCGGAGCGGTAGAGCCCAGCAGTGCTGCCGAGTCGGGGGCATTGCGGCCCATCATATCGCCATTGAGCACGGCTACAATAGACGACTTTGCCACCGTAGGATGCTCAGCGTACCAGCGCGAACCTAACAGGCCGCGCTCCTCGGCGCCGTGCCACACGAAAAGGGCCGAGCGGGCTCCCGGCCGCTGCTTCCAGGCCCGCCCAATGGCGAGCAGGGCCACACTTACCGTCGCGTTGTCGTCGGCACCATTCCAAATAGAGTCGCCGTCTACGGATGTGCCAATGCCGTCGTGGTCGTGGTGGCCGCTGAACAGCACGTGTTCAGCTTGTAGGGTAGGGTCGGTGCCAGGCACGCGGGCCACTACGTTCATGGAGGGATACTCAAAGTCGTTGGCATTCAGCTCTGCCTGAAAGCGGGCTCCCGCCGCCCGCAACGGGGTAGTAAGGGCTTGGCGCACCAATAATATCGGCACGGGCGAGCTAGGTACGGGCATGGAGGGCAGCACGTACACACCATCTTGATAGCGGTGTCCCACAAAAGCTAGGCTGGGCTCGGCCATGGCGTCGGCGGCCAGAATGATGCCAGCCACCCCACGCTGCTGCAGCGCAGCACTCTGTTGGCCAATGCCAGCCAGGGTGTAGCGCATGGCCCGTAGGCTGATGTTGGCCGCCGGCAGCGGGGTAGGAGGCAGCAGGGGCATGGCCACAATCTTACCCTGCAGGTTGCGGCGGGTCGTGTCGGCCAGGGAGTTCAGCCACACCACCGGCCCATCAAGGCGAGCGTTAATAGGGTTGGTTACCCAGGCATCTTGCCACAACGCCAAGGGCTTTCCATTCAGGGTGAGGCGTGATGAGGCCGCTACCGTGAGCCGATGTAAGGGGTAGAACTGGAAGTAGGTGCCATCGTCGCCGGCCGGTTCCAGGCCCGCCTCGCGGGCGCGCTCGGCCACCCAAATAGCGGCCCGCAGCTCGTCGGCAGTGCCCGCCCGGCGGCCCCGAAAGTTGTCGTCGGCCAACGCAAATAGGTCGCGCTTCACTTCATTCTTCCCGAATAGCCGATAGTGCCGGTGGGGAGAGGCCAGGGGCTGCGCCGGAAGTGGTAGGAGTGCTGCGGGTGCAGGCTGGCAGCAACGAAGCGGCTAGCCCAAGGCCAGCCAATAGAGTAAGCAAACGCATACGCAGGAAGTGAATTACAGAATTCTTGACACTGCTGCCTCAGCTAGTAGCCTGCCGGGTAGTAGCCTGCTCTAGTGGGTGGTGCCACCGGAAGATACAGGCCCCACGGTAATCCGTCGCAAAAAACGTTGGCCGGCGTAGGCTAACAGAACACTGCTTCCACCAGCGCCGGTAGGAATAGCCGTGGCCGGTTAGGCTGGCGGGTGACGGAAGGCTTCCGGCGTTTGGCCCACGTATTTTTTGAAATAGCGGGCGAAATAGGACGCATCCTCAAACCCCACGGCATCGGCCACCTGCGCCACCGACTGGCCCGTGTGCGTAAGCAGGCGCCGCGCTTCCGCTACCACCCGCTCATGAATCAGGTCGCTGGCCGTTTTATTGAGAATGCGCCGACAGATGGCGTTCAGGTGGTTGGCCGTAAGGTGAAGCTGCTCGGCGTAATAACGTACTGTTTTTTCGGTGCGGAAGTGTTGGTTGAGTAGCAAGCCAAACTCGCGCACTTGCAGCAGCCCATGGGCTGGCCCCGCCGCCGGGCCCACCGGGTAGGCGCGCGCCGCCAACTCCAGGCACAGGTAGAGGTAGGCGCGTACCACGGCGTCGTGATTGGGTGGGAGGGGGTGGGTAGCTTCTGCCTGGTAGATGCGCCACAGCAACGGCAAAATCTCCTCCTCATGGGGCGGCAGGTAGCGTACGGGCGGGTGAGTAGGAGTAAAGAACGGATACTCGGCCAGCTGCAACGCCGAGTATTGCTCTAAGTAAAAGTCAGCCGTAAAAAACAAGATCAGCCCCCGCGTATCGGCCGATAAGGACCAGGAGTGAGCCTGCCCGGGCACCAGAAAAAACAGGCTGCCCGGTTGCAAGTCGTAAGTTATCAGGTCGATGGTGTGCGTGCCCTGGCCTTGGGTGATGTAGAGCAGCAGGTAAAAGTCGTGGGCGTGCGGCTCGCTCACAATGGGAAACTGCGCAACGTGCACTTCCAGTTGCTCAATGTAGTAGCGGTGGCTGGCGTGCTGCCGGGGGAAGGCATTGAGGGCCAGAACGGGCAAAGCGGGCGTCTTCATGCAGCGGGAAGGCCCGATGATTACAGGCCCTTCCTCCGCAAGCTACGCAAATCAAGCCCCTACCGCCGGCTTAGTGGTTCTGAGGTGGTAGGGGCGGCCGCCCGGCGGGCGTACTGCGGGTTATAGGAAATTCCTCCGAACAAGTAGAGCATCAGGGCGCGCGAGTAGCGCAAGGTGGCGGGGGCCGTGAGCAGCACAAAGGCCGTTACCGTCAGCACGTATACCCACACGGCTGGGTCGTGGAAAAGGTAGTAGGCCGCTACCCCGCCCACGGCAAAGCAGGCCACCGAGAAGGCGTAGCTCACAAACATGGCTCCCCAGTAAAAACCGGGTTCGGGCTCGTAGGCTACCTGGCATACGGGGCACCGCTCGGGCATGATGGCGTACTTGGTGAGGCGGTAGGCTGGGTAGGAAAACAAGTGGCCTTCGTGGCAGCGTGGGCAGCGCAAATCCAGGAGCGCCAGCGTGGCAGAATCAATCGGGTTCATCTCGGTAAAAGCTAGTTGCTTCTGCAAAGCTACGGCTGTGGCTACCCCCAAGTAAGGCACAAAAGAGTGCTTATACCGCACAAATCAACGATTGTAGACTACCATTAGCGCTTTTCTATATCTTGCCTGCCTATGCCACAGCTTCCCACTCCCGGCCCCTACCCCCTCGCGCTAGTCCCCGCCCTCGAAACCACCGACCTGCTCCTGCGCGACCACCGGCCTACCGACCTTGCCGACTACGCAGCCATTGGAGTAGAACCGGCTTTTTACCGCTTTCTGGGCGGCAAGCCCCAGTCTGAGGAAGAAGTGTGGCGCCGCATTCTGGGGCAGCAGGGGCACTGGGCTATTATGGGCTACGGCTATTGGGCCGTGGAAGAGAAGGCAACCGGCCGCTTTATTGGGGCCGTGGGGTTTGCCAACTACCACCGCGACATGATGCCTTCCCTGGGCGACGCGCCCGAAGTAGGGTGGGTGCTGGCTCCGCGGGTACATGGCCTGGGCTACGCCAGCCAAGCGGTGCAAGCGGTGCTGGCCTGGGGCGACGCCCACTTCACGCAAGATCGGACCGTCTGCATCATCGACCCCGACAATACCGCATCTCTGCGGGTGGCGGCAAAGTTTGGCTACCACGAATACGCCCGCACTACCTACCAAGAGAAACTCATTGTGCTGTTAGAGCGCCCCTCCCCAACTAGCACCGCTGCCGGGGCCGTGAGTACCTGAACCGGCCCACCGCCCTAACCCGAGGCGCTACCCCAGAGTATAGCAGGGAGCAGCCGGCTCCCTTAGCCCTGCATTATTCATGGCTACCCTACCTTCCTCCCCTGACTTCGCGGGCTTTGTGCGCGTGCGTGGTGCCCGAGAGCACAACCTTAAAAACATCGACGTAGACATTCCTCGAGATGCGCTGGTTGTGTTTACGGGCGTGTCCGGCTCGGGTAAGTCGTCGTTGGCATTCGGCACGCTCTACGCCGAGGCGCAGCGCCGCTACCTAGAGTCGGTGTCGCCGTACGCGCGCCGCTTATTTCACCAGATGGCCGTGCCCGAGGTAGATGCCATTGAGGGTTTGCCGCCGGCTGTGGCCTTGCAGCAGCAGCGTGGTACGCCCACTACGCGCTCCTCGGTGGGGAGCGTCACCACGCTATCCAACTTGGTGCGCATGCTCTACTCCCGGGCCGGCGACTACCCCGCTGGCCAGGGTATTGTGTACGCCGAAGGCTTCTCGCCCAATACGCCCGAGGGCGCCTGTCCTACTTGCCATGGCTTAGGCCGCATCTACGAGGTAACCGAGCAAAGCATGGTGCCCGACCCTTCCCTCACCATTCGGGAGCGGGCCATTGCGGCGTGGCCCCAAGCCTGGGGCGGCCAAAATCAGCGCGATATTCTTGTGACGTTGGGCTACGATGTGGACCGCCCCTGGCGTGAGCTTCCTCAAGAACAGCGCGACTGGATTCTGTTTACGGAGGAGCAGCCCGTGGTGCCCGTATACCCCGGCTACTCGCCTGAGGAAACGCAGCGGGCCCTCAAGCGCCGGGAGCCGCCCAACTACATGGGCACTTTCACAAGCGTGCGGCGCCATGTGCTACACACCTTTGCTACCACCCAAAGCCCCCTCATGAAAAAGCGGGCTTTGCAGTACATGCTCAGCACCGAGTGCCCCACTTGCCACGGTAAGCGCCTGCGCCCCGAGTCTTTGGCTGTCACCTTTGCCGGGTTAGATATTGCTGAGCTGTCGGAACTGCCTCTGAAGCGGGTAGCGGCCCTGCTTAAGCCCTACGCCAGTGGCAGCGCCGCGGGCCGCCAACAGCGGGACGCCGACCACCCCGAGCAGGCCATTGTGGCGCAGCGCATTGCCGCCGACCTGGTAGCCCGGCTGGCTGTGCTGCTCGATTTGGGGCTGGGCTACCTGTCTTTGGAACGCAGCACGCCTACGCTGTCGCCCGGAGAATTGCAGCGGCTGCGGCTAGCTACGCAGCTGTACTCCAACTTGTTTGGCGTAGTCTACGTGCTCGATGAGCCCTCCGCCGGCCTTCACCCCTCCGATACCGAAGCGCTACTGACCGCGCTGGCTAGCCTGAAGCAGGCCGGCAATTCGCTGTTTGTCGTCGAGCACAACCTCAACGTCATCCGGCAGGCCGACTGGCTGGTCGATGTGGGGCCCGCGGCGGGCGAGCAAGGCGGTGATGTGCTGTACAGTGGTCCGCCGGCCGGACTGGCGGAAGTGGCGGCCTCCCAAACCCGCCGCTACTTGTTTGGTAATGAGGTGGATGACGACCCACGGGTACCGCGCCAGCCACACGCCTGGCTGCGCCTGCAAGGCGTGCGCCGCAACAACCTTAGTGGCCTGGATGTAGCCTTCCCGCTGGGCGTGTTCACCACCGTAACGGGCGTATCGGGTTCCGGCAAGTCGAGTTTGGTAAGCCAGGTATTGGTGGAGCTGGTGGCGGGCCACCTGGGCCAGGAGCTAGCCCCCGAGGAGGAAGAAACCGACCCGTTAGAGCAGGCAGCCCCGCCGCAAACCGGTGGCCAATTGGTTGAGGGTATGGAGCACATCAAGCGGCTGGTGCGGGTAGACCAGAAGCCGATTGGCCGTACGCCCCGCTCCAACATGGCTACCTACACGGGCCTGTTTGACCACGTGCGTAAGCTCTTCGCCGCCACCCCCGTAGCGCGGCAGCGCCGCTACGATGCTGGCCGTTTTTCCTTCAACGTAGCCAAGGGCCGTTGCGAAAACTGTCAGGGTGAAGGGTTTGTGATGGTGGAGCTATTGTTTCTGCCTAGCGTGTACGCACCCTGCCCAGTGTGCCATGGGGCCCGCTACAACGCCAAAACCCTGGAAGTCACCTACCGCCATAAGAACATTGCGGAGGTGCTGAGCCTAACCGTAGACGATGCCTGGGAGTTCTTCGCCGAGGAGCCTACCATCCAGCGGGCCCTCACCGTGCTGCGGGAGGTTGGCTTGGGTTACTTGCGCCTGGGGCAGCCCGCTACCGAGCTTTCGGGTGGGGAGGCCCAGCGCATCAAGCTCGCCACTGAGCTGCAACGGGCGCAGCGGGGCAACTCCCTGTACGTCCTCGACGAGCCTACTACCGGCCTTCACCCCTCGGATGTGGAAAAGCTGCTCGCCCAGTTGCATGGCTTGGTAGAGGCTGGCAATACGGTGATTGTGGTGGAGCACGACATGCGCGTGGTTGCCAGCAGCGACTGGGTACTGGATATTGGTCCGGGTGCAGGCGACGAGGGCGGCCAAGTAGTAGCGGCCGGCCCTCCGCACGAAGTAGCCCGCGCCAACGGTAGTCGCACCGCTCCCTACCTAGCACGCTTCCTGAAAGGCAACTAATTAAACAAGTAAACGCTGGCTGCACTGCCACAGGCTAAGTACGCGCCTTTACTCGAAGCCTGTCACCAGTGCCTGTACCTCTGCCACGCGGGCTTGCTTCTCCGATTCGCGCCGGGCTACGGCGGCCGGAGTCCAGTACTGGTGCTGGGTAAGAAAGCTGAGTTGGAGACGCTGCCAGCTGGCCTCGTCGGCTACTAGGTTGCGAGCCAGCAGCTCGTCGCGCAGGGAGTTGCTGATGGGCCAGAAGTCGGGACGGCCTAAGTAGTCCAGGTCGGCGTCGCAAAGAACCTGGGCCAATGGGGAGTCGCCGGGGCTCTGGGGCACTTTCGTAGCCATTATCAGTTCGCAGATGGTGTCCACCTGGGCGGGGGTGTAGTCAAACTCCGGCAGCACAATGCGAGCTAGTTCACAGCCGGCCGCTTCGTGCCCCTGATACACGGTCAGGAAGCCCGCATCGTGGTAAAATGCGGCGGTGCGAAGCAGGGTTAGCTGTTCTGGATCAGTAATGCCCACGGCCTGGGCCAAGGATTCCGCCTGCGCTACTACGTCGCGGGTGTGGTGAAGCCCGTGGTAGTAGAGGGTAGGGGAAAGATGCTGGTGCAGCTGGTCCAGCACGTAAGCTTCAGCACGTTGGCAGTCCATGGTAGGGGCGAGAGGAATATACAGGGTGTAATAACAGCAAAAGCGGGCAAACTCATGCGCTCGAACGTTACCTTGCACTATCATCTGCAGGCAAGCTTATTATATTCCTCCTCTCTGAATGACGCTACTTGAACGCTGGCAGCGGTTGCTAGGAATTCGGCCCGACGAAGGCCGCACGGTGGGGTTGTTCTTCTTGCACAACTTCCTGCTGGGCATCGGTACCATTCTGGTATACGTGTCGGCCAACGTTATCCTTCTCGAAAATAACCCCGAGCGTAGCCTACCCCTGGCGTATGGGCTAGCAGCCGTGGCCATGATTGTGGCCGGCAAGGTGTACGCTCACTACGAACACCACCTGGGCCTAGAGCGGGTAGCCAGCCGGGTGCTGCTGGCCGTGGTAGCCTTCACGGGCATTGTAGGAGTGCTGGTGATGGTAGGCCACTCGGTGGCGGCAGCCGTAACGATTATGGCAGGCTACCGGGTTATCTATCTGCTTACAAACCTGGAGTTTTGGGGCATTTCGGCGGTAGTGTTTGATGTGCGCCAGGGGCGGCGGCTGTTCAGTATCATCAGTTCCGGCGACATGCCCGCCAAGGCCCTGGGGGCTGTGCTGGCCATTCTTATTCATCACCACGCCGAACTGCCGTGGCTGCTGCTCACGGCCTTTGCCGCCTATATTGGGGCGCTGCTGGTCGTGCGGGCTACCCGCCGCCTGCACGTGGTGGAGGCTCGTGCCATTCCGCGGGCGGCCCGCCTCGAAGGCGTAGCGCCCCATTTGCAGCGGTGGTTTGGCAACAGTCGTTTGGTAGTATCTATGTGCCTGGGGCTGCTGCTGGTAGCTGCCGTAACCACGGGCATTGAGTACTCCTTTTTCGTGCACGTGAAACACAAGTTTCACGACCAAGCCTTGGTAATGCGCTACGTAGGTAGTGTGCTGGTTGTCACTTATCTAGTGGCTCTGCTATTTAAGCTGCTGCTCTCCCGCGTGACGCTCGACCAGGTAGGGGTGCGCTGGATGCTACTGTCTTTGCCCGCGGTAATCCTGGGGGGGCTGCTCCTGGGTGGAGGCTTATGGTTTGGCGATGCCGGCACCGGAGTTCAACTGCTCTATTTCTGCGGCCTCTTTCTGGTGTTGGAAGTGCTGCGCCGGGCCGTCTTCGACCCCCTGTTTCTGGTGCTTTTTCAGCCCTTGCCCCCCGATGAGCGCCTGCAGGCTCATACCCTGGCAAAAGGCCTTTACGAACCCCTGGGTATGGGCTTGGCGGGCCTGCTGCTGGTAGCAGTGCCCTACTTGCCCGGCGCTGGGGAGTGGACGCCCTTCTTGTGGATGACGCTGTGCATGGCCGGGGCCCTGTACTTCCTGCACCTTACTCACGGCCGCTACTTGGCCGAACTGCGCCACGCCCTGAGCCCCCGCTTTGGTAGCCCTACCGAAACACTAGGAGAAGGCGCGGCGTGGGCAGTGAAAGCACCCGTGTCGGCGGTTTCTACGGCGCCCGAGAATACAGCCCGCCTCTTGGAAGACTTGCAAGACCGCACCACCCGTGCCGCTGCCGCCGACAGCCTGGTGCAGCTCGGGCCGGCCGGCTTGCCGGCGGTAGCACAAGCCTTGCAGGCGTCGGCCGATGAAGGGCTGGTACGGCGCTTGGCCCAGATATGTGCCCGCCTGCGCCTACCGGCCAGCCGCCATGCCCTGGTAACGCTGGCTCAGCAGCCCGAGCTGTTTAAGCGCGAAACAGCTTTGCGTGCCTTACGCTATTTTGACCCCAACGAAGATGACGCGCCCATCTTTCAGGCCCTTGTGCAAGACGAGATGCAACGGGCCTCCCGGCTCCTGCAAGGCCGCGCTACCTTACCCGACGACGAGCCCCTGAGCCGCAGCTTGACCTATGAGCTCACCCGCGTGGAGCAGCGCCTGTTTGGGTTGCTGCTCCAACTCTACCCGCCCCAGGCTATTGCTGATGCCCAGCGCGGGGCCTTGCATGCCGCCCGCGAACGGCGCGCCAACGCCCTCGAAATCCTCGACAATCTTATTCCCCGGCCCATTTACCAGGGCCTGCAAACGCTATTAGAAGAAGGTACTCCCGCCGAAAAATCTCGCGTCTTTAGCCGTCTCGTGCCGTCCCCTACCGCCCCCGCTTCCCTGCTAGATACTATTGTAACGGAGGGCGAGGCTGGCTTCACCGACTGGACCTTGAGTTTGGCCCTACGCGCTTGGCACCCCCAGCCGGCCACAGCACCCGCGCTACTGCCTCACTTGCGCAGCCCCAACTTACTCGTGCAGGAGGGCGCCCGCTATGCCCTTCGGCAACTTTCCAAAAACCAGCCTGCTGCTCACCAGCAGTTGCTTACTCAACTTTCTGCTGACCAATCTTCCCTCATGAGCCACTCTGCTTCTTCCTCCCGCATTTCGGCTACGGAACGCGTGACGCTGCTTCAGCACACGGCCCTGTTTGCGGCCACACCGGCTAATGTGCTCAGCAGCATTGTGCCCATTATGAAGGAAGTAAGCTTCGACGAAGGCGAAGAAATTTTTGCGAAGGGCGACCTGGGCACGTCCCTGTTCATTGTGCAGGAAGGCGAAGTAGGAATATACAACGGTGCCCAATTGCTCACTACGTTCCAAAAAGGCGACTTCTTTGGGGAGTTGGCTTTGCTCGACGCCGAGCCCCGCTCGGCCACAGCCCTGGCCCGTGGCCCCGTTGTGGCATTTCGCCTAGACCAAGAAGATTTCTATGATGTGATGGAGGAGCGCGGTGAGGTGCTCCGAAACATTCTGCGGGTACTCTGCCAGCGCCTTCGCCGCCAGAATGAGAAAACCCACCTACCGGAAACAAAGTAAGGCACTGCCGGCCGGGATGCGGGGCGAAGACTAGCCCCGCATCCCGGCCGGCAGTGCCTACTACCCTAGCAAGCCGCTACTTTCCCTGGGGCGGCTGCCAGAAAGCCGCCGCATTGCTAGTGGTGTAGCTAATGAGGGTAGTGGTGCCTACCTTATCAGTGCTTATCGGCGGCGCTTTGGCAGCGGCAGGCTGCGTTAGGAGCCGGACGTACTGAATGGTCTTGCCAGTGGCGCGGGTTTCTAGGTTGTACTCGCTGCTGACTGGGGTTTCCAGTTGGTACAGGTTCTTGGCCATGTAGCGATACAGATACTCTTCCTTGGTGGCCGATTGCTTGTGGTTCCAATTGGCGGTTGGGTTGAGCAAAAGCGGCTGGCCGTTGATGAGCCGCTCGCGCACTTCTTCAATGCTCAGCAAGTTGCCCTGCTCGTTCATCACGTAAGCATCCTGCGTGGGGTCCATATAAAGCCACTTTTTCTGGCTTGTAGAGTACACGGAGTTGATGACGTGGCTGTCGAAGTCAGCAGTGTCTTTGGGCAGGCACCCCACAAACCGCGACTGGAAACCCATGGCCAGGTACACCTCATTGAGCACGGTAGCTAGCCCCCGGCAGTTCAGGCCCCGCTTCTCCTGCTGGCATACCGTCAGTAGGTCGTGGGCATTGCGCAGCTTGGGGTTCTCAATGGTGCCATTGTGCGGTACCCGCTCGTGCACCCAGTGCATGAGGTTAATCATCTGCGAAACATCGGTACCAGCACCGGCAATGGAATCCAGCTTGTAGGTCTTACGCAGCATGGCCAACTGAGGCGCGTCGGCGGCTTGGTAGCGGAAAGAAGGTAGCCTACTGGCTGACTCGGTCGTGTACCCTTTGTCTTTCTGGAGGATATAGCGGTAGTCACCCTTGTCGCGAATGGACGCCATCTGCTGCTGGAAGGCCTTGTCACCCCGAATAAAGTCGAGGTCCGTATCTGATGTAGCGTGCAGGTAGTCCTGGTAGCCGCTCCCAATGGCTTGGCGGAAGTTTGCCAGGGCATTTGGGCGGTCTTTCAGCAGGGAGTAGTAGCAGGCCTCGTTGTAGTAAAGATTTGCCTCTAGCCCCCGGAAGTTCTGCTTGGTGGCTTCGTCCAGGGTGTTGTAGGCTTGGTGCCACTGGGCGTAGAGCGCCAGCGCCGGCCGGTATTGTTTGGCGGTTATCAGCTGGCGTATTTCCTTACTCTTACTTGTCGAGTAGGCGTCAAACTCAGCCTTGGTTTTCACCTGCTGCGCATGAACCGAGGCCGCGCCCAGCAAAAGCCCGGCGCTCAGCAATACAACATGTCTCATTGGGATAGATAAAGTAGAGGAACAATAAAGTAGTCAGCTAGATCAGATGCCTATGCTGCATAAGCAGTTGCCTGAGCAGCCTGGGAAATAATAGCATAAGCTCCGCCCCTCGTTCCGGGCTAGTCCAGAACGAGGGAAATAAGTCGGCAACCTCGCTGCTAGGCTACTACCTCGTAAATCATCACGGGTTTGGCCTTATTCTTCAGCGTAACCTCGCGCAAAGGCTTGCACTGAAACGACTCCTTTACGCGCTGATAGGTAGCTTCGGTGATGATGATTTGGCCGGGCTGAGCCACCGATTGCAGGCGCTGGCTCACATTCACCGTGTCGCCGATAACGGTGTAGTCCAGGCGCTTAAGAGATGCCGACCCAATGTTGCCCGACACCATTTCGCCGGTGTTGATGCCAATGGATATTTCAGGGTGGTAGGCGGTGCCGTTGGGCAGGATGCTCTCGTTGGCTTGCAGGGCCGTGCGTACAGCCAAGGCCGCGTCCATGGCCCGGTCGAGGTGATATTCGCCCCGGAACACGGCCATGACGGCGTCGCCCATGAACTTATCCACGTAGCCTCCCTGCGCAATAATCTCCTTCACCATTTGGTCGAAGTAGGTATTGAGCATCTTCACCACATCGGCGGGGGGGAGTACTTCGGAGAGCGACGTGAAGCCGCAGATGTCTACGAACAGTACCGTGGCCTCCACCGTTTCGCTGGCCATCAGGGTGTTCTCGAAGCCAGGGCGCCCCATAAAATTGAGCACCGTTTCATCGACGTACATGCGCAGAATGTTGTTTTCCTGCACCGCTCGGAGGGTTTGGCGCAGTTGCTGCACGTGCGCGGCCGTTTTCTCCATGGTCAGCTCCAAATCCTGAAAGTCTACGGGCTTGGTCACGAAGTCGAAGGCCCCACGGTTCATGGCCGTGCGGATGTTCTGCATATCGCCGTAGGCCGATACCATGACCGCCTTTATGACGGCGCTGGCATCGGGAAGACGGCTGAGCAGGGTCAGGCCATCCATCACGGGCATGTTGATGTCGGACAAGATGATGTCGAGGTCAGGGTGTTGCTGTAGCTGGTCCAGGGCTTCCTGGCCGTTACCAGCAAACACAAATTCGTACACACCTTCCCGAATCTTGCGCCGAAACTTTTGCTTGATCAACAGTTCCAAGTCGGCCTCATCATCGACCACAAGTACTTTAGTTTTCATGGCTGGCCATTGAGGTGAGCTTCGCCTTCAAAGCGGTAAAGTCCACTGGCTTGGTAAGAAAATCGTTGGCTCCCAGCTGTAGTGCCTGCTGGTGGCTTTCCTCGTCGCCGTAGGCGGTTATCATCATCACCTGGGGGGGTAGAGGGGGCGGCGGGGCAGCATATTCCTGGCGAATACGCTTCAGAAGCTCCAAGCCACTCATGCCGGGCATGTTGATGTCGGAGAGGATCAGCACCACCTCCGAGGGGTGCGCGTGCAAAAAGTCGAGTGCCTCTTCACCGGAGTAGGCGAAGGTAAAGGCAAACTGCCCGCTGCGAATTTCGCGACGAAAACGCTGCTCAAATAAGGCGCGCACATCTTTCTCATCGTCTACTACCAGTATTTTCATCGCAAACAAAGCTAAAATAATCCCCCAAGAGTTCTACTACTATGCTGGCAGTGTGATGATAAACTCTGTGCCAGTGCCTTCCTCACTTTCTACCGTTAGGGTGCCGCCGTGGCCCTTCGTCACAATGTCGTAGCTCAGGGAAAGGCCCAAACCCGTACCCTCCCCAGTGGGCTTGGTGGTAAAGAAGGGCTGGAATATTTTTTGTTGCATGCCTTCGGGAATGCCGGCCCCGTTATCACGCACGTGCACTTCCACGGTATTTTCCGCCGTGCGATGCGTGCGCACACTCACAGTAGGCACGTAGCCATCCTGCGGGTGTGCTTCCTGCTTTTTGTGCACGGCATAGAAGGCGTTGGTAAACAGATTCAGGAGCACCCGTCCTAAGTCCTGCGACACGGCCTCGATCTGGCCTAGGTTCGGGTCAAAATCTGTGTTCATGGTGGCGTTGAAGGCCTTGTTTTTAGCCCGCAGCCCGTGGTAGGCTAAGCGCAGGTATTCATCGGCGAGAACGTTGAGGTCGGTGGGCTGCCGTTCGCCGGAACTGGCGCGGCTGTGCTCTAGCATGCCCCGCACAATGCTGGCGGCGCGCTGTCCGTGGAAGGTGATTTTGGTGAGGTTTTGCCGCAGGTCTTCCAGCAACTCTGCCTCTAACTCCGGGTCGCGTTCCGATTTCTGGCGCTCCTCGTCCAACTCCGTAATCAGTTCGGCGCTTACATCGGAGAAGTTGGTGACGAAGTTGAGAGGGTTCTGAATTTCGTGAGCAATACCGGCGGTTAGCTCCCCGAGGCTGGCCATCTTTTCGGCCTGGATAAGCTGGGCCTGGGTAGTACGTAGCTCCGTGAGGGCTTCTCGCAGTTCCTCGGTTTGTTGGGTAAGGGTAGAGGTGCGTTCGGCTACCAGGCGCTCTAGTTCCGCGTTTTGGGCCTCAATGAGGCGCTTGGCCTTTTCTTCCTCCTCCCGCTGTAGCCGCTCCGCTTCCAAGGATTTCTTCTGGCTGCGGGCAATGAACAGGAACGTAAACAGCCAGATGAACGCAAACCCTTGGGAGGTTTCAAACACATCATCATACTCCTTGAGCAGGTCGCGGCCGGTTACGGCAATGAGCAGCTCAATGGCCGCGTATAAGGTATACGGCGCCACGGCTAGTAGTAGGGTGCGAGCCGGGCGGTAGAAGCTTAACCGTATGAGCACCAGCACCACAATGCTGAGCACGATGAATATGTAAAACTCATCTAACTGATCCGACTTCCACTCAAACAGATAGGCCAAACCCATCAGCACCACGCCCGGCACCCAGATGTGGTTTAGCAGGGCATTGAAGCGCGGCATACGGACCGGCAGATCCAGAAACCGTCGGAGGCCGCGCACAATCAACAGGGCCGGCACAATACTGATCAGGACCGAGGTGTTGAAGTTCATAGCAATAAGCCAGTCGGAGGGATGTTCAGTAACGGAACAGGTAGGCGCGGGGCCTCAACTTTAGCGCCGCACTGCAAACTAGCGTTTTGCTTGCTATTGCCAGCGCAGCGGTGTTCAGCAGCGCTAATCGGGTCTGCCGTCGAGCCAGCCTTTAGGGAGGGGTAAGGTAATTTCTACTACCGGATTGCTGGTGCGCAGGGCTTGCTTCTTGCGTTGTTCCTTGTCGGTATCGTTACTTTTGGAGAGTAGAGCAGAAGCGTACTTTGTGACAACACCCACCGCAGAAGGTAGCGTGAATGAGATGATGAGCTGGCGGCGCTGCCGCGTTGGCGGCGTTTTGGTGGTAGGAGCCGTTTGTGCATGCCCCGTCAGAGCTAGTAGCCAAAACGCTGATAGCAGGATAAGGGACTTACAACGGGACATTAGAAAAGGATAGGTATACCTGGGCACCTACCAGACGGCGAAGGGCCACTGGCGCTGCCCATAATGGCTAGCCTCAGCAAGGTATCATGTGGCAGCGGCTAGTGCAATGGTAGCAAGCCGGGCCGCAGAAAATAAACGGCGGTGCTTCTCTCCTTTCGTATCTGCCAGGGTTCCGGTAACTACTCAGCTAGGATGCGCCGAAGGTGGCGCTGGTAGCTTGGGTTATCGGTGAGGCCGTTGTGCCCGGCGTCGGCCAGTGTAATAAACTGATCCTGCGGCTTGAGAGCAGCTTGCAAGGCAAGCGTGCCCTGGTACTCAATGATTTCGTCTTGGTCGCCGTGGAAGATGACGACGGGGGCTGACACGCGCGGCAGTATATCGTCGGTGGCCAGGGGGTAGCGTACAATAAAGGCAGGTACCCACGGATAATGGCGGCGGGCCATGGCACGCATGCTAGTGTAAGGCGCCTGCAAAATGAGCTGCTTGGGATGGTGCCGGGCCGCTAGCCACGTGGCGATGCCCGTACCCAAAGAGTAGCCCAGCACTATGGTGCGCTCTTCCGGATAATGGGGCAGGAGCTGCTGGTAGGCCGCCTCGGCATCGGAGAGGAGCTGTGCTTGACTGCCGATACGACCCTGGCTTTTGCCGTAGCCACGGTAGTCGAGCAGGAACACGTCGTAGCCTAGGCGGGTGTAGGTAGGTGCTACGTGGCCCCAGCTGTCGAGGGCGCCGCCGTTACCGTGGAGGTAGAAAACGAGGCCTTTCCTCGCAGCAGAGTTGGTAGGAAAGAGCAGGCCATGCAGACGGGTGCCATCGGGGGCAGTAACCCAGCGCTCAGTAAACCGTTGCGGAAAGCGGAATTGATAGTTAGCCGCTAGCTTGTCAGGAAAGAAAAGCAGCCGCTCCTGCTGGAAGTACAGCAACACGCAAACGCCCACGTACAGTACCGAGCCAAAGCCCAGGAGCCACAGGAAAATTTTCATAGCAACCTCATGGCCTACTCGGTGGTGCTACCCCCCAATTGTGCTCATCGACTCAAAGCTGAGCTGATGCAAGGGCCGCTGACTTTCCGCTTCAAAGCCATTGGCGGCACGGTTGCGGAAGGCAGAGGTAAGCGCCGTTACAATATCGGCATCAGAGGCGCCGCCACGCAGTAGGGCCCGAATATCGAGCACGCCTTGGTCGTAGAGGCAGGTCTTGAGGCCGCCTTCAGCCGTAAGACGAATACGGTTGCAGGTGCCGCAGAACGTGCGGGAGTAAGCCGCAATGATGCCCAACCGCCCCTGGTGGCCCGCCACGGTGTAGTGCGAAGCCGTGTCGCCGGAGCGAGTGGCCACTGGTGCTAGAGTGCCCAAGTTTAACTCCAGATGCTCCCGGATGCGGTTGTGATTCCAGGGGAGAGTAGCGGCGTGGCTACCACCGTTGAAGGGCATTTCCTCGATGAAGCGTACATCTACCGGAAGGTCGCGGGTCAGTTCGGCCAAAGGGAGAATGTCTTGGGTATTTTGTCCATCCATTACCACCGCATTGATTTTCACTCGAATACCAGCGGCCAGCAAGGCGTAGAACGTGTCGAGGACGCGCGGCAATTCGTCGCGGCGGGTGATGCTGGCAAAGCGGCTGCGGTCGAGGGTGTCGAGGCTGAGGTTTACCGCCTTCACGCCCATGCGGGCTAGCTCCGGCACGTGAGGCGCCGTGAGCACCCCGTTCGTAGTCATGGTGAGCTCCTCAATACCGGGAATTTCGCTGAGGCGGCTCATGAAGGGAACCAGGTCGCGGCGCACGAAGGGCTCCCCACCCGTGAGGCGCACTTTGCGCACGCCCAGAGTAGCCATTACGGCGACCAGGCGCTCCATTTCCTCGTAGGTCAGCAGCTCTTGCTTGGGCAGGTACTTAATGCCTTCCTCAGGCATACAGTAAAAGCAGCGCAGGTTGCACCGGTCCGTAACAGCTAGGCGCAGGTACTCCAGCGGGCGGCCGTGGTTATCAAACAAAACAGATGGTACAACAGCAGACATACTCGGCAGAAAAACACCCCGCTCATGGATGGGCGGTGAAACAAACAACGTAAATCAGACTTTTCCGTTCGGGTGAGTGGCACAGTGGGCAACACAGGTAGGGTGGACCCCCTGGTTTGACCCTCTGGCGCCGCTTCGCCCCGGTACGAATACCTAGATAACCAATGAACTTGAAAATTGCTTTGTTCGGCATTGCCCGCGAAATCGTAGGACAGTCTTCGCTAGAGGTTTCGGCACCCGAAGGACAGTCGGTGCAAGGGCTGCTGGAAGGCCTGCGGGAGCAGTATCCAGCTCTGGGCCGCCTTTCTAGCCTGGCTGTGGCCGTAAACAACGAATATGCCCCCGACGATGTCGCCCTCTCGGAGCGAGATGAAATTGCCCTTATTCCGCCCGTAAGCGGGGGGTAGCATTTTCATTCCGAAAGCAACTAAACTTCGCTGCACAGGCAGAAGCCGGCGGGCAGCTCCTGCGCTTCAGGTACGAATGAAGTAGCCCCTAGTTGGCTTCGGCTATGCCGCAATTTCTTTTGGTAACACTGGTAGCCCCTGCCAGATTCGGTACCAAGTCCTCATCCTTATTTTGCTTACCCTTGATTCAAATCGACCTCACTGACCAGCCCATCGACGTAGCCGCCGCCCTGCAGACGGTGGAGTCCGATGGGGCCGGGGCCATCAACACGTTTATCGGTACGGTGCGCAACCAAAGCACCGGCCGCCCCGTGGTGCGCCTGGAGTACGAAGCCTACGACAGCATGGCCCTGCACCAACTCCGCAAGGTAGCTGAGCAAGCCGTACAGCAGTGGCCTATGCTGCAGCAAGTCACAGTCATTCACCGCAAAGGCACCCTGTACATTGGCGACGTGGCCGTGGTAGTGGCCGTGTCTACTCCTCACCGCGCCGAGAGTTTTGCTGCCTGTCAGTACATCATTGATACCCTGAAGCAGGTAGTAACTATCTGGAAAAAGGAGTTTTATCAAGATGGTGACGTGTGGGTAGCTGCGCATCCGTAGCCAGTAGCGGCGGGCTAGAAGCAGCAATTTAAGGCTGCCGTCTGGGCCCGCCACTCGGTGCATTAGCCTAGCTCTTGGCGGGCCTTTGCGGCTTCGTCTGGCGTGTTCACATTGCGTAGCTCTTCGGGTGCCGGTGGGGGCAGCAGTTCAATATCCGAGTTGATGAGGGACTTGCGTGGGCAGCTGTAGCCAAGGCTTAGAAAGCGCAGCAAAGTACCGTAGCTCTGTGGCTCCCAAATAGTAATAAGTGGCTCCGGCCATTCGTTTTCCGGGCTTTGGTAGGCGGTAGCCATCCGAGCGGCCTGCCGATGTGCTACTAAGTGGCCCAGTGTGGTTTCCGAAAGGAAAGGCAAGTCACAGGCAACGACTAGCCAGGCCGCATTGGGGTCGAGGCGGAAGGCCGAAAGCAACCCACTTAAGGGGCCAAGGTCGGTGAAGGTATCGGGCAAGGGGCGTAGGCCGGCGTACTCCAACTCATTTACTTGGTCGGGGCGGCAGGAAACGTGCACGTCTTGGCAAAAACGCGCCAGCAGCTCGGCGGCGTATGCGCGCTGCTCCTGGCCGGCGTGGTACGCCAGTTTGCCCTTGTCTTCGCCCATGCGCTGGCTCCGGCCACCGGCTAGCACAAGGCCCCGCAGGGGCGGCGCAGCCGCCTGCCACTCGCGCCGGATAAGGTCGGCCACGGCTTCGGTGTCGTGGAGGGGTAGCACAGGTACGTTGGCGGTGCCCAGGTGAGCCTGTAGGTAGGCGGGCACTTCCGTTACCCCTTCAGGCAACAGCAGCGCGCGTACGTCGGTGAGGCGGTCGAGCTTTTTCTCAACAGGTTTGGCGGGGTCCAGAATCACGAGCTGCTGGCAGGCCCGGAAGTGGTTGCCATTCACCAGCACTATACTTTGGTGTTGCAACCATTCCTGCTGGCTGAACTTGTCTATGCCACGCTTCACATCCAAGCGTGTGAATGTGATTTTGTCGGTCAGCTCGGCGGTAGCACCGGCTTGCAGAATGGCATCCTGGCCGCCACTGCCACCCTGGGCTGCGTCGTCGCCGGCGGCGTGGTCAGCATCCACGTAGGCCACGCGCAGGGTAGGCGCAAGCAGGGGGAGTAGCCGGGCCGTCAGCTCCTTGATCTTACCGCACGGAGCCCCCAAGATGGCAAGCTCATGGCGATTAAATTCACCCAGGTTAGGGCGGGTTAGCTGGGCGTGCTTGGTGCGCGGTGCCGAGTTAGCGGCGGGGAGCTTATCCGGCATGATGAAAATCTTGTTTGCCGCCAGTCTTCTCCAGTAGGCGAGTTTCTTGGATTACAATGTTGTGCGAGAGTGCCTTGCACATGTCGTAGATGGTGAGGGCGGCTACAGAGGCACCCGTGAGAGCCTCCATTTCTACCCCGGTCTTGCCCGTTACGGTAGCCGTACACTCAATCAGTACGGCATCGGCGCCGTCAACCTCAATGCGTACTTGGCAGTCATCAAGCCCGAGGGGGTGGCAGAGCGGAATCAGTTCGGAGGTGCGCTTAGCCCCCATAATGCCAGCCAGGATAGCAGTTTGAAATACAGGGCCTTTGCGGGTGGGTAAGTCGCCTTCTTTTACCAGGGCCATTATTTCGGGGCCGAGCACCACGCGGCTACGGGCCCGAGCTACGCGGCGGGTAGGAACTTTCTGGCCCACGTCTACCATGGCGGGCTGGCCGGCGGCGTTGAGGTGGGTGAGTTTGGGAGAATCAGACATACTGTAGGATTGCGAAGTTGTAGAGACGCATCTTTGCGTCGCCTCGTTGCCGCTAGTGAACAAACCACCACGCGTGGTCTTTTGTCAGCAAGAATGAGCGCGAAGATCTTGGAATCCGCACCGGATGCGGCACTACCTTCGTTGCTCCGCCCGAAATACTTCTTTTTTGCAGTACGGCCGCAAGCCAGTGGCCTTTTTCGTTCCGCTTTCCCGTATGCTTTCCGTCGAAGAAGCCACCCGCCTCGTAGCTGCCACCGTGCGCCCCCTGCCCATTGAGTACCTGTCGTTGCCCCTGGCCGCCGGCCGCATCCTACGCGAGGAATTGCGCGCCGACCGCGACTTTCCGCCTTTCAACCGGGTGGCTATGGATGGAATAGCCCTGCAGTATGCGGCGTTGGAAGCTGGGCAAATGGAGTTCCGCATTGAGGGTACACAGTTTGCCGGCCAAGCGCCTGCGCCCATCCAAGACCCTAGTGCGGCGGTAGAAATTATGACCGGGGCGGCCCTGCCCGGCAACCTCGATACCGTGATTCGCTATGAGGATATCACCTTCCGTACCGATGAGGCTGGCCACCGCTTGGCTTGCGTGCAGGTGCCTGCTCCGCGGCGTGGCCACAACGTGCACACCCAAGCCGCCGACCGCCGGCAGGGCGACCTGCTAGTACCTGCCGGCACCCGGCTGGAACCGGCGGAGGTAGCCGTGGCCGCTACCGTGGGCGCTATTACCGTGGGGGTTACGCGCCGGCCGCGGGTGGCCGTGGTAAGCACCGGAGATGAGCTAGTGCTCATTAGCGCAACACCAGCGGCCCACCAGATTCGACGCTCCAATGCCCTGATGCTGCAAGCTGCTGCCTGGCAGGCGGGCGCCGAGGCCGAAGCTTTTCACTTCAACGACGATCCGGCCGCGTTACGCCAGGGGCTCCCGGCATTGTTGGAAGGGTACGATGCGGTTATTCTCAGCGGAGGAGTGTCAAAAGGGAAAGCCGATTTTCTACCGGAGACCCTACGGGAGCTGGGAGTAACTCAGGTTTTTCATGAGGTGCAGCAGCGCCCCGGCAAGCCCTTTTGGTTTGGGCAGCTCCCAGGCGGGGCTGTAGTCTTCGCTTTGCCTGGCAATCCGGTTTCTACGTTCGTGAACTTCTACCGCTACGCCCAGCCCTGGCTAATCAGCGTGCAGCAGCCCGAAAAGGCACGGGAGGAAGGTGCTTTACCAGGTGAGTTTACGGCGCCAGTTGCCGCAGTTCTCACCCAAGAAATTCAGTTTCGGCCCCGGCTCACACACTTCCTGCTTGTGAGCTTGGAGCCCGGCCCCGATGGCCGTCTGCTGGCTACCCCCGAGCGGGCCGGTGGTTCCGGCGACATGGCTAGCTTGCTCACGTCGGCGGGCTTTCTAGAACTGCCCGCCGACCAGGAGCACTTCCCCGTGGGTAGTGTGTTGCGGACCTGGCGCTTTCGATAGTGCCCGCAAGCACTCGTTATTCGCCCTCAAACTCTAGCCCGCAAGTGAAGCAATGACATTGGGGCTTAGCTGGTGCTAGCAACCAGAGCCGGAGCTTAACAAACAGGTTGTCGGTTGGCTGGGGAAGGTGGCGGCATACCACATCTGTGTGGTGGCACCGCGGGCAGCGGAGCATAGTAGCGGTGGCTTCCTCGGGCGCATCGGGCGGCATGGCGTGCATGGGGGCCTGCTGGCCCTGTAGCACCTCCTGTGCAAGGGCCACATCGGAGGCGCGCACAAACAGACGTACCACTCCCAAAGCCGGACCATAAGGGCGGTTTTCGTTGCCCAGAAAGCACGGAATGCCTTCCGCATCTAGTTGGGATTTCGCTAAATGAGCAGCAAAGGTGTCCGAGAAGGAAGCCAGCTGGACGATGGTAAGGGCGGTGGAGTCCGGAGACATACAAGAGTTGTGGGCCTAAACGACCCTACAAACCTAAAACAACAGAAGCACCCAATTGGGTGCTTCTGCAGGTAGAAAAGAAACGAACAAGTTACTGAAACAAGGCCAGGGCTTTGATGAACGTTTGCGACACGCCCCACAGTAGGGGAATGCCAACGAATAGCCAGGCCAAAACTGCCGAGCCGCCACTAGAAGGCGTGGGCGTTGCGGCGGTAGAAGAAGAGGTGGGAGTGCTCATGTGCTTACAGATACGTGGGTGAACAGCAGAAGCTTAGTGCCCTCCTGCTTCAATAGTTACTGGGCCTTTTTCGTAGTACTTCTCGTTCACGGCTGTCACAGCCAGGTCGGCCAGGAAGCCAACTACCAGCACGCCAGCCATGGTGTAAAACACGCTCTGGTAAGCAGCGGCCCCGGTAAGACCTTGCGCCTTGGAGTGCTCCGACAACGTACTTACGATGAGGTGACCCAAAATAGCCGCGGTGCTCCAAGCCGTTAGGAGGCGACCGTGGATAGCGCCTACTTGGTACTTGCCAAACAAGTCGGATAGGTAAGCTGGAGCCGTTGCAAAGCCACCCCCATACATGCTGATAATGAGGCAGGCTACTATTACATACAGCGTGAGCTGCAGGTTGTGGCCCAGCGTGGGAATAAGTGCGTAGAGCACAGCACCCAAGCCGAAGTATAGCAAGTAGGTAGGCTTACGACCAATTTTGTCGGAGGCCGACGACCAGAAGAAGCGGCCCAGCAGGTTGAACAAGCTGAGCAAGCCCACAAAGCCCGCGGCAGCGGCGGCCGTTACGCCCCGGCCCGCGCCCATGTATTTATCTGAAAAGGTGTCCTGAATAAGTGGAGAGGCCGTTTCGAGTACCCCAATACCAGCCGTCACGTTGGTGAGCAGTACCACCCACAACAGCCAAAACTGCGGCGTCTTAATAGCATTGTCGGCCGATACGTTGCCCGTGGTGACGAGGGCGCTGTGCTCTTCGTTGGGCACGTAGCCTTCTGGTTTCCAATCGTCGGCAGGCACTCGAATGGTCCATACCCCAAACTGCATGAACAGCAGGTAGATAATTCCCATCACAATAAACGTGGGCGCAACTCCTTGAGGAGCTGAGTCTTTAAAGTGGGCCATGAGGTTGCTGGCCAGTGGAGAGCCAATCATGGCTCCGCCGCCAAAACCCATAATAGCCATGCCCGTGGCTACCCCCTTACGGTCGGGAAACCACTTGATTAGGGTACTTACCGGCGAGATGTAGCCGATGCCCAGGCCAATGCCACCCACGAAACCGTAGCCGAAGTACACCAGCCAAATGTTGTGCATGCTCACGCCTAAAGAGGCAATCAGGAAGCCGCCCCCGAAGCACAGCGACGATGCCAGCATGGCCTTGCGAGGCCC
This sequence comes from Hymenobacter mucosus, assembly GCF_900188255.1. Lineage (GTDB taxonomy): Bacteria > Bacteroidota > Bacteroidia > Cytophagales > Hymenobacteraceae > Hymenobacter > Hymenobacter mucosus. The sequence continues at coordinate 323,043 of NZ_FZNS01000003.1, forward strand.
TACGCGCTCCAACCACTTCCCGAATAGGGCGGCCGACAAGCCGAGCAGTACAATAGCAATGGAAAAAGTAATACCGATTTGCGACAGCGTCCAGTCGCCGGGAGCGGGGTGGTCTTGGTCGCCGCTGATAAGTGAGCCCAACGGCTTATTGAACACACTGAATGCGTAAGCCTGCCCAATAGCCAAGTGGATGGCTAGCGCCGCGGGTGGTACCAGCCAGCGGTTGTAGCCCGGACCAGCAACCGTGCGGCTGCGGTCAAGTAAGGAGTCGTTTGCCATGCGTGAACGAGGGTGTTTTTGAAAGTAGATAAAAGATCGAGCCTGCCAACTTGCCAGTTGAAGACAATGTTCCGCTGTACGAGTTGACAGCTAATAAGGTAGAGGGCTTGCTCAGGCTTTTAAGAGTTCAACTCAACTATTTTTTGCTAAGTTGCTATAGCTAAGTGTTTCAGTTCAGCAGCCGGGTGCACCTTACCCGGCCTGAAGTAAGCGCCCTAAGATGAAGAATGAGTGTAGGTACACGAGAAACGCCATATTTACTCTAAAGCCGGCTGTTTGCGGAGCCACCCCCGCACACCACTAGCGCGAGTGCGCTTCAGGAATTGCTCTAGTCCCAACCGCATAGCTTCCGCCATGCGTTGCTGAAACGCGGGGGTCGTGAGTCGCTTCTCATCGTCGAGGTTTGATACAAAGGCGGTTTCTACCAAGGCATTCAGGTACTCCGTAGGGCCACTTAACCCAAAGTTGAAACTTCCTACGTTGCCAAATCCTTTCAGGCCCGTAGCTCGCATTTGTTCGTACAGGGCCACGGAGAGGGGCCGAAATGCTACATAGCGGTAATATGTGCTCGTTCCTTGCACCGTGGCACTGCCTGAGGAATTGACGTGAATGCTGATGAGCAAATCAGGATTACGCTGTCGTAGCAGCAGAATACGGTCCGTATTTTCTACCGTAACGTCAGTTTCGCGGGTCATAAGCACGCGGGCTCCGGCCTGCTCTAGCTCCCGGCGTAGCTTTTGGGCAATGGCCAGGGTAAGGTCCTTTTCCTTAGCACCGCTGCTACCCGTGGCGCCTACGTTGGTGCCACCGTGTCCAGCATCAACCGCCACAGTCAGGCCACGTAGGCGCATCTTTTCGGGAGGGCGCTTTATCCTTATTTCTAATGTATTGCCGCGGTAGCCGACGTGGTAGCCCCAGCTTTGCTTGTGGCGCAGGTGTAGAACTAGCCGAAACACATCGGGCTGGATCTGCTCGTAGGTTACATTGCCCAATTCCCGCAGGCCGTCGCGCTGAGTTATCCAGTTCGTGTTGGAAGTAGCCCCGAAGATATCCACAACCAGCCGGCTCGGCTCAGTGAGCAGTTGGGAGCGGTAGGGTAGGCGCTGGGTTAGGGGTACCCGCACATAGTCGAAAAGGGAGTCGCCCTGCACGCTCCAGGAGCCGGTGAGAGAGGAAGGCACAAAGCCGCCAGCCGGCAGCAGGCGCACCACCTCCCGCGGCACCCATGCAGCCTGGGTTTCACTGAGCCTGACCCGGTACTGATTGCCTACTCGGCCCGTGAGGTGCAAGACCACCGCCGAGTCGAGGTAGCCCAACTTGGCACCCCCGAGACGGTCTTCTCCCAGCCCGTAATTCAAGTAGGCTAGTTGTCCCTTCGTGGCGGCCAGTTGGGGTTGGCTGGGGTCTAGGAACCGCACGGTGTTTTTGCTGAGCGCCATGACAGAACTACTATCCCGCGTGGTGAGCGTAAACAGCAAGCGGCGGTTGTGCAAGGTGTCGCCGGGCTGCACTACGTAGGTGCCTTGGTACACCCCGCGCAAGCCTTTAGCTTGGGAAGCAGGTAGTTCCGTGAGTGGCTTTCCGTTTAGAAACGTAGCCTGGGCCCCGGCCTGACCTACTAGTCGCACCTGAAGCCGGTCGCCGGGCTGGAGCCACTGGTCGGCGGCGGGTACGGTTTCCACGGAGGTAATGAAGGGCGGAACTACTCGGGCTCTAGTTTGTGCCTTGCCAAGCAAAGCCATTGTAAGCGCCAGCGTAGCTAGCAATAAGCAACGGGTAATACTAGGAGAATACTGCATGGGTAGGCACGCAAAAGCCCCGCGCAGGGCGGGGCTTTGGTAAAAGAAAGAAGAACACGTTTCTAAGGCTGTTTTACTGCCTGCCCCAGGTCTTTCACGTCCCGTCCTGTTTCCAAGGCAGTAAACTCCGTTTGCAGCGCCCGGATATGCACCTCATCGCGCGCCCGGATGTCGAGGCGCAGGGCGCGAAACTGGGCATTGAGGCGTCGGCTGATGCCCGTGGCATAGTCCCAGTCGCGCTGGGTCCACTCCTTGCGTCGAGCCCGTACTTGCTGCATAAACTGCACAAAAGCGGGCTCTATGGTGCTGGGCGTCAGCTTTTCTACTTCCGTGTAAGTCCCAAGCAACTCATTGGTCATAGCCGTTTCAGCAGCCCTGTCGAGCGGTTGCCGGGTGCGCACGCGGGAGGCGGAGTCAAAGCGGGCGGCGCGTCGGCCCGCTGTGCGCAGCTTACTGGCTGCTTGTTCGGCAATAGTATCGAGCCGGCGAGCTTCCTGGCGCACGGCCTCCTGCCGCTCGCGCGGAGTGCTGTCGCAAGCAGTCAGGCCCCCAAAAAGGCCTGCCACAGATAGTAAGTAGAGAGTAGCGCGTTTCATGCCGGTAATGTACGCGACCGGCGTGGGAAAGGCTGCCCTGCTGCAAAAATCAGAAGCCGTTGCATATGGTTGAGCTACCGGGCCAGCCGGAATGTGAAGGGTAGCTCGTGCTTCACTACAACGGCATGACTTCCAATGCGGGCCGGAAGCCACTGGTTGGGAATAGTACGGCAGATGCGCAATGCCTCTTCATCGCAACCACCGCCAATGCCCAGTAGCACCTTGTAATCGGAAGCTCTGCCCAGGGTGTCTACCACAAACGACACGACTACTTTACCCTGAATGTTCCTACTTTCGGCGGCAGGAGGGTAGTTGAGCTTGCTCATGTACTGAGCCAAGGCTGGGTCGCCGCCCAAAAACAGCGGTGGCTGCGTTAGGTGCAGCCGGGTCCATTCCCCAGCTGGGCTCTGCACGGCGTAGGGTACGTCATCGAAGTCACGGAAGAAAAGCAGTTTCTTGGCACTGTGGTCGTACTTCTGGGTGATGACTTGGCGCCCGTCGCGGGTGTAGGCGTAGTATTCCCAAACGCCGATTTTCTCACCCTTGTCAAGCATGCCGCTTTCCCACTCAGTCTTGCGCATTTTTTGCGCGTGGGTAGTTAGGGAACACAGGAAAATAAGTACTGCTAGTAGTAATAGTTGTTTCATATTATGTGGGAATTAAGCGAACGGGCAAGTGAAACCGAAGGCAGGGGAGCTCATCGGGTAGTCGGGGCGGAGGGAAAGAAAAACTATCTTTCGTTATATTAGTGTTGTAAGCGCAACGGGTGCAGGGGCGAGGTATAGAATAGAGTAGGGAGTAAAAATCAGGGATAAACGAATCATAAGGGCGCCAAAAACTGCTCTGCTACTACAGGCAGTTTCCGGGAAATTTACTACTATATCAGGAGCCTAGCAACTATAGGCTGGCATTAAATTCCGTTGGCCTCGTCGAGACGGTCGCGCAAGTCGCGCATTTGGGCTTGTAGCCCTGGCCAGTTGGGACACAGGCGTTCAAGGCGTTGCCATACCCGCAGGGTGCCCGCATCATCGCCTAGCATGCGTACAATGGTAGCCCACCCCGACAAGGCACCGAAGTGACGAGGCTCCCGGCGTAGGGTCTGCTGAATATCGAGGAGGGAGGCTCGGTATTCCCCGCGGAGGTAGTAAGCAGTAGCGCGCTTGTTCCAGCTCTCGGCGTAGTCGGGGCTGGTTTCTATGAGTTCAGTAAATTCTCGGATGGCAAGGGTATAATCTTCGGCAGAGAGGTAGCGCATGCCCGCCTCCAAATGCTTGTCGAGCAGGGGGTGCCCGGTAGTAAGCCAAATCTGCCAGATGCCTTCCTGCAAGGCCTCAATTTCGGCTGGCGCCGTAGCCACGCGCAAACGGGCAAACAGGTCGTCGAGGGTATCCAAAGGGTGTACTAGTAAAAGTGAAGTAGTGCGCTACGTGGTACGTAAGAAACGAAACTACCGGCGTAGCGCACTGCTTCTGCTGGCGGCACAGCCACCTTGGCAGGGCCTAAAACAGAGCTGCCGCCACCCGCCGGATGCTTTCCGACTTGCCCATGCTATAGTAGTGTAAGCAAGGTACCCCGTGGGCCATCAGCTCCTTGCTTTGGTTGATGCACCACTCAATGCCGATTTCGCGGGCCGCAGGGTTGTCGGGCGCTAGGTGTACAGCATCAGCCAGTTCTTCTGGAATGTTGAGGTAGAAAGACCGGGGCAGCATAGTCAGCTGGCTTTTCGTCGTCAGCGGCTTAAGGCCCGGAATGATGGGCACGGTGATACCCGCCTCGCGGCAGCGCTTCTCGAAGTTGAAAAACTGCTCGTTATCGAAAAACATCTGCGTCACGATGTACTCGGCGCCCCGGTCTACCTTGTGCTTGAGGTAGCGCAAATCGGCCCCGTAGTTCGGCGACTCGAAGTGTTTCTCGGGGTAGCCGGCCGTGCCAATGCAGAAGTTCGTAGCCCAAGTTTCGTCCTGCTCCTCGTCCAGGTATTCGCCCTTGTTTAGGTTGGCTACCTGCCCAATAAGGTCGGCGGCGTAGGCGTGCCCATCCGGGTCGGGCTTAAAGTGGCCCTCAGACTTAATGGGGTCACCGCGTAGGGCCAGTACATTGTCGATGCCGAGAAAGTGTAGGTCGATGAGGGCGTTTTCGGTTTCTTCCTTCGAGAAGCCTCCGCAGATCAAGTGGGGCACCGTGTCTACATCGAAGCGGTTCTTGATGGCGGCGCAAATACCCACGGTGCCGGGACGCTTGCGCACGGTTTTCTTTTCCAAAAACCCGTTGGGGTGCTGGCGGTACACATACTCTTCCCGGTGGTAGGTCACGTCGATAAAGGGCGGGTTGAACTCCATCAGGGGCTCAATATTCGAGAACAAGTTCTTAATGTTCTCCCCCTTCTTAGGAGGTAGCACCTCAAAGGAAAAGAGCGTTTTGCCGTTGGCGCGGGTGAGGTGTTCGGTTACTTTCATATAGAGCACTAGCTCGTAGCCAGTGAGTCGTAGGAGTAGTAAGCAAGCCTCCCTCCTCATCTGAGGAAGGAGACTATTGTTTAATGGCCTATAGTGCCGTTACGGGCACACTGGTATGGTCGTAGTTCAGATTGGGAGCTAGCCAACGCTCCAGCTCGGGCAGGGGCATATTTTTGCGTTCGGCAATGTTCGCTACTTGGTCCTTGCCAATGCGGCCGAGGCCGAAGTAGCGGGAATCAGGGTGAGCGTAATAAAGGCCGCTGACGGAGGAGGCGGGGTACATAGCTAAGTTTTCGGTGAGGTGGATACCGGTCTTGCTTTCCGCGTCGAGGAGTTCAAACAGGGTAACTTTCTCGGTGTGGTCGGGGCAGCCGGGGTAGCCGGGGGCTGGGCGTACACCTTTGTACTTCTCCTGAATCAGATCCTCATTGGAAAGGTTCTCGGCCGGGTCGTACCCCCAAAACTCCTCGCGCACCCGCTGGTGCAGGCGCTCGGCAAAGGCTTCGGCTAGGCGGTCGGCCAAGGCTTTCACCATGATGCTGGAATAGTCGTCGTGCTCCTGCTCGTACTTCTCCAGCAGCTTCTCAATGCCTAGGCCAGCCGTCACGGCAAACCCGCCGATATAATCCTCGCGGCCAGTTTCGCGCGGGGCCACAAAGTCGGAGAAGGCCAAGTTAGGTACGCCGGGGGCTTTCTCGCTCTGCTGGCGCAGGGTGAAGAACTCCGTCTGGATTTCCTGGCGGGTGTCGTCCTTGAAAATCTGGATGGTGTCGTGGCCTACGGTGTTGGCGGGCCAGAAGCCTACCACGGCGCGGGCCGTGAGCAGCTTCTCATCGATGATCTGCTTGAGCAACTTTTGGGCGTCATTGAAGAGCTGGGTAGCCGCTTCGCCTACGTTCTCGTCGGTGAGGATGCGGGGGTAGCGGCCCTTCAGTTCCCAGGTCTGGAAGAAGGGCGTCCAGTCGATGTATTCGGCTAGCTCCGCCAGGGGGTAGTCTTCCAGCACCTTGGTACCCAGGAAGCTCGGCTTCACAATGCGGCTGGTTTCCCAGTCGGCCTTGAAGCCGTTTTCGCGGGCGGCTTCAATGGACAGGTAGTTCTTCTCGCGCTGGCGGCCGGCATAGTCCTCACGAAGCTGGCGATACTCTTCGCGCACGGTGCGGGCGTACTCCGCATCTGCCGAACCGAGCAAAGCGGCAGCCACGCCTACCGAGCGGGAGGCGTCGTTGACGTGTACTACCGGGCCGGAGTAGGTAGGCGCAATTTTCACGGCTGCGTGCAAGCGGGAAGTAGTAGCGCCACCAATCAGCAGCGGGGTATTGAGGCCGCGCTTTTCCATTTCCTGGGCCACGTACACCATCTCATCCAAGGAAGGCGTGATGAGGCCGCTGAGGCCAATCACGTCTACTTGCTGCTTTTGAGCTTCGTCTAGAATCTTCTCCAGCGGTACCATCACGCCCAGGTCCACAATGTCGAAGTTGTTGCAGGCCAGCACCACGCCCACAATGTTCTTACCGATGTCGTGTACGTCGCCTTTCACCGTGGCCAGCAAGATTTTACCGGCGGTTTGGCGCTCTTGCCCGCGCTTGTCGGCTAGCAGGTAGGGCTCCAGGTAGGCCACAGCCTTTTTCATCACGCGGGCCGACTTCACCACCTGAGGCAGAAACATCTTGCCGGCGCCAAACAGGTCGCCTACTACGTTCATGCCCGACATCAGGGGGCCTTCAATTACTTCCAGTGGCCGCGCTACCTGCTGGCGCACTTCTTCGGTATCCTCGTCAATAAACTCCGTGATGCCTTTTACCAAGGCGTGTTGCAGGCGCTCCTGCACCGGCAGGCTGCGCCAAGCATCAGCTACTACCTCGGTTTTGTCCTTCTGCTTTACCGTATCGGCAAATTCTACGAGGCGCTCGGTGGCGTCGGGGCGACGGTTGAGCAGCACATCCTCGCAAAGTTCCAGTAGGTCCTGGGGCACGTCGTCGTACACGGCCAGCTGGCTAGGGTTCACAATGCCCATATCCAGGCCAGCCCGGATGGCGTGGTACAGAAAGGCCGAGTGCATGGCTTCACGCACCACGTCGTTGCCACGGTAGCTGAAGCTGATGTTGCTGACGCCGCCGCTGGTAAGGGCACCGGGCAGGTTCTGCTTGATCCAGCGGACGGCCTCAATGAAGTCCAGCGCGTAGTTGCGGTGTTCTTCCATGCCGGTGCCTACCGTCAGGATGTTGGGGTCGAAGATGATGTCCTCGGCGGGAAAGCCCACTTCATTCACCAGAATATCGTAGCTGCGCTGGCAAATTTCGATGCGCTTCTCGTAGTTGTCAGCCTGGCCGTTTTCATCGAAGGCCATGACCACCACGGCGGCTCCATACTGGCGTACGGTGCGGGCGCGCTCCTTGAAGGTTTCCTCGCCTTCTTTCAAGGAAATAGAGTTGACGATGCTCTTACCTTGCACGCACTTGAGGCCGGCTTCCAGCACGCTCCACTTCGAGGAGTCAATCATAATCGGCACCCGCGAAATGTCGGGCTCCGAGGCAATCAGGTTCAGGAAGGTGGTCATGGCCTGCTCCGAGTCGAGCATACCTTCGTCCATGTTCACGTCGATGACCTGGGCGCCGCCTTCCACTTGGTCGCGGGCTACTTGCAGGGCGGCTTCGTAGTTGCCGGTTCGGATGAGGCGGGCAAAGGCGCGACTGCCGGTTACGTTGCACCGCTCGCCCACGTTCACAAACAGGCTTTCTGCGGTGATACCGAAGGGCTCTAGACCACTCAGGCGGGTGGCGGTGGGTAGCTCCGGCAGCTTGCGCGGCTCGTACTTGTCGGCCAGGCGGGCCAGCTCGCCGATGTGCTGGGGCGTGGTGCCACAGCACCCGCCCACTACCGTTACCAGGCCTTCCTTCAGGTAGTTTTCTACCACGCCCGCAAATTCCTCCGCCGACTCATCGTAGCCCCCAAAAGCGTTGGGTAGGCCCGCGTTGGGGTAGGCCGAAATGTGCACGTCGGCAATGCGGCTCAGCTCCTTGATATACACCTGTAGCTGATCAGCACCGAGGGCGCAGTTCAGGCCTACGCTTAGTAGGGGCAGGTGGCGAATAGAGTTCCAGAACGCCTCTACCGTCTGCCCCGAGAGGGTGCGGCCGGAGGCATCGGTAATGGTGCCGGAAATCATGAGGGGCACCACGCGGCCGCCTTCGTCGAAGAACTTCTGCACCGCAAACAGCGCCGCTTTGGCGTTCAGCGTGTCGAAGATGGTTTCGATGAGCAGGGCGTCGGAGCCGCCATCAATGAGGCCGCGCACCTGCTCGTGGTAGGCGGTGGCCAACTCATCAAACGTCACGGCCCGAAAGCCGGGGCGGTTCACATCGGGGGAGAGGGAAGCGGTGCGGTTGGTGGGCCCGATGGCACCGGCCACGAAGCGGGGCTTGTCGGGGTTTTGGGCCGTAAACTCGTCGGCTACTTCCTTGGCAATGCGCGCCGACTCATAGTTGAGCTCGTACACAATATCCTCCAGGGCGTAGTCGGCCTGAGCGATGGTGGTGCCACTGAACGTGTTGGTTTCCACCATATCAGCGCCGGCCGCGAAGTAATCGGCGTGGATGCCCTTGATGATGTCGGGCCGCGTGATGCTGAGCAGGTCGTTGTTGCCGCGTAAGGGCTTGGAATGGTCCGCGAAACGGGAGCCGCGAAAATCAGCCTCATCCAGCGTATGGCGCTGAATCATGGTGCCCATAGCGCCATCCAGAATCAGGACGCGTTTGGCAAGAATATCGTGGAGAGGGGAGTCAGTGACGGTCGGCATAGCAGCTCTTCAAGTAAATCGGCAGCGAAAAAGTGCCTATCCAGAAAGAGCCGCCGAGAGGCGAGTCCTGTACTTATCTTCTTCCGCCGGGGCGAAATGGGAGTTGGCACCTTGTTTTATTTCAGGTTGCCAAGACGTCGTCGGGCCCAATCCCTCGGTCTTTCTGGATAAGTAACACAGCGAAGATACAACCGGAATCTTCAAATTTCAATTTGGGAGGCCCTGGGAGTAGTTGAGAGGGTAGGCAATACTCCAATGTACTGTCAGGTCGAGCTTATCAAGACATCTCGCTCGAATCCTAGAAGTAGTGTTGCACCCTCAGCACGTAAGTTGCCCCGATAAGCTCGGCCTGACATGCCACAGTATTAGCGTGATGGCTCATTTGATAAAAAGAGTCGGAATCCCTATATATATGGACTAGCTTAGTTCGTTGAGCTGAAGCTCTGTGCTCGTCGGATACACTTTGCGGAACACGATACAGTGTGCAACTTGGGCTCCACCCATTATCAATTGCTGGCTATGGTTACCCTGTCTTTCTATCGAGCAAGTCTGGCGGTGACTGGGCTGCTACTGAGCAACCTAGCTTTGGCCCAGCACCAAGCTGGCACGGGTTTGCGGGGGCAGTACTACCAGGGGATGAAGTTTGAAAAGCTAGTGCTAACCCGGTCTGATACAACCATTGACTTCAACTGGACCGTTGGTCCCAATGGAAGCCATTTCGTCTCGCCCGGTCCGGGCGTGCCGGGCGAGTCATTTTCGGTGCGGTGGATAGGCCATATCTACGCGCCCACAACGGGTACCTACACCTTCCAAATTGCCACCGATGATGGTATGCGCGTTTGGGTAGGAGGTAAGAAGATACTAGACTCTTGGAACAATCAGTCCGTTACTACTTCTTCGGCTCAGTTGCAGATGGATGCCGGCGGATACTACGCCTTGCGGGTAGAGTACTACCAGGCGGGTAGAGACTCAAGGGCGCTGGTAGCGTGGCAGCTTCCCAACACAACTACCGGACCCCAGCCAATTCCATCTACTAGTTTGTACCAGAATCTGCCCGATAATGTGCTGCTGCTGGTAGAGGCTGCCCCTCCCAAGCCCACCGTAGCCCGTGCGCCCGTTGCGGGCGCAGTACCGACGGCGCCTTTACCTACAAAGCCCAGTACGCCTACCCCAAAACCTAGTAGCACTACCCCAGCTACGGCGCGCCGGCGCAGAGCAGAAACTAGACCAACGCGTCCGTCGGATTCGGCACCGCCGGTAGTGGCCGCAGATACTACAGCTACCCCGCTGCCCGACCTGTCGGCTCTCAACAAAGGTGCTGCTATCACACTGCCCAATCTCTACTTCATCCAAAGTACCGCCACATTGCTACCCGCTTCTCGCCCGGTGCTCAACGCCCTGGCGCGTACCTTGCGCGCCCAACCGGCCCTGAAACTGGAAATAGCCGGCCACACAGATAATGTGGGCGAAGCAGCGCTGAATCTGCGCCTCTCGGAGCAGCGGGCCCGCGTAGTACGGCAGTATTTAGTGCAGCAAGGTATTGATTCGGTGCGACTTACGGCCCGTGGCTACGGTAGTGCCAAGCCCGTAGCCGACAACCAAGATGTGCAGCAACGACCCCGCAACCGGCGCGTGGAAGTGATTGTGCAGTAGCGCTCTATCTAGTATGCTATAGGTTCTTGTCAGGGCTAGCCACTTAGGTAGCAATTAAATAATACGCTGGCCAAAACATATATGTAGCAACACTAGTTGGTATGGTCCGAATCAGCAATAAGTTGATTGGTAACCCACGCCAACCCATGAGCCAGACTCCAAATCTTTTCACGCCCGTACAGATGGGCGCTCTTTCCCTGCCCAACCGTTTCGCTATGGCGCCCATGACGCGCAGCCGGGCTAACAACGATGGCAACGTACCCACCGAATCGGTGATAACCTACTATGTGCAGCGCGCATCCGCTGGCCTGATTATCACGGAAGGCTCGCAAGTGTCGCCTCAGGGTGTGGGTTATATCAGCACACCAGGCATCTACTCTGAGGAGCAGGTAGCGGGTTGGAAGAAAGTAACCGACGCCGTACACGCCGCGGGCGGCCGCATTTTTATTCAGTTGTGGCACGTAGGCCGCGTGTCGCACCCATTCTTCCACAATGGCGAACTGCCCGTAGGACCCTCGGCCATCAAGCCAGAAGGCGCCAAGGCATTCACCGGGCAAGGATTTGAGGATGTGCCAACGCCGCGCGCTCTAGAGCTAAGCGAAATTCCGGGCGTAGTAGACCAGTTCCGCCAGGCAGCTCGTAACGCCAAGCTAGCCGGCTTTGATGGCGCTGAGATTCACGGTGCCAACGGCTACCTGCTCGACCAGTTTGTGCAAGATGGCTCCAACCAGCGCACCGACGAGTACGGCGGCAGCGTTGAGAACCGTTCGCGCTTCGTGCTGGAAGTAGTACGGGCCGTAGTAGACGAGTTGGGTGCCGACCGCGTAGGTATCCGCCTCTCGCCCCAAGGTAGCGCCAGCATTCAGGACTCCGATCCGGTTAAGACGTTTAGCTACCTCACCGAACAGCTAAACCAGTTCAACCTGGCTTACCTACACGTGATTGAAGCTCTACCAGGCCATCCTATGGCCGCTCGTGCCGGTGTGCCCGCAGTAGCAGCCCATTTGCGCAACATCTTCAATGGCACGTTCATCCTCAACGGTGGCTACACCCAGGAAACAGCCGATAAGGCCCTGGCTAACAACGAAGCCGAAATCATTGCGTTCGGTGTGCCGTTCATTGCCAACCCCGACTTGGTAGAGCGTTTCCGCATTGGGGCGGCCCTCAACAACCCCGACCCCAGTACCTTCTACGTACCCGGCGACAAAGGCTATATCGACTACCCTTCCCTTCAAGATAAGGGAGTAGACACCAAACAGCCCGTTGACTATCAGAACAACTAGGTCGTCTTTTGTTGTGAACAAGAAGAACCCGCTCTGGCTACGGCCGGGGCGGGTTCTTCTTGTTTGAGTGGTAGTAAAGCGCCGGTGTAGCGGACAATTGCCCGGCAAAATTCATAGCTGTTGAGGTTGCAATCTGCGTAAGCGAGCTACAACCATAACCCGCTACTCCTAATGGCTACTAAAAAAACTCCTGCCGCGCCTGCTACTACCAAATCTGCAACTAAGAAGTCGGCCCCAACGCCTGCGGCCAAGAAAGCCGCCGCGGCCAGCCAGGCACCCGAGCCGGTAGATCGGCCCACTGCCAAGGATATGAAACAGCACGCCCAGAAGCTGCCCTATCCGGCCAAGCAGGCAGACATGAACCTTCAGCCAGCCATGAATTTCTCTACCTACCGTGCCGCTGGAAAGCTGCAGGATAAGGTGGCCTTGATAACAGGAGCAGACTCCGGGATTGGGCGGGCCGTTGCCGTGGCATTTGCCATGGAAGGTGCACACGTAGCCGTGCTCTACAATGAGAATACCGCGGATGCCGAGGAAACAAAGCGCCTGGTAGAAGCGCAAGACCGGCGCTGCCTCTTGCTGCAGCTAGATGTGCGCGACCCGGAGCAATGCAAGCAAGCCGTGCGCCTTACTCGTAAAGAACTAGGAAACCTGAACATTCTCGTCAATAACGCCGCCTATCAAATGGCTCAGGAAAAGTTTGAGGAGATTTCTGAAGAGCAAATTCGCCGTACGTTCGACACAAACATCCTGGGGTACATCTGGATGGCTCAGGCGGCAATTCCTCACCTGCACAAGAATGATTGCATTATTAACACAGGCAGTATTGTAGGCCTTACAGGCATTCCGTTGCTGATTGATTATTCATGCACCAAGTCGGCTATTCATGCTTTAACCAAGAGCTTAGCCACCTATCTGGGGGAAAAAGGCATTCGGGTAAACTGTGTCGTGCCAGGTCCCGTCTGGACGCCCAACATTCCCGGCACCATGCCGCGCGAAGAGATAGAGAAGTTTGGCTACGAGGTAGCGTTGGCTCGCCCCGGCCAACCTGAAGAACTAGCCCCGGCCTACGTCCTGCTAGCCTCCCAAGACGGATCCTTTATGACCGGTTCGTTGGTGCACGTAACGGGCGGCAAAATGAGTAGTGACCAGTAACAAACGCACCTAGCACGTAAGAACACTAATCAAGAGTAAGCCCTCATGGTGCCGGTACAGGTACCATGAGGGCTTTGATTTTTTGGCCGGATCACACAAAAACCAGGCTGCTCAGACGGCGAAGTAGGAATATAGTGAAAGTGTGGGCTTGCAATGTTGGTTGTCTATTACTGATAAAAAAGCAACCATACGGCCAGAAATAAGCGTGATTTACATAGAAAAGTTGCTTTTGTTGTAATCAGGGTTGTTATTGGCCTATCCGCTGAGCTTTCTACTTTTCATTAAATACGAACACATGAGGAAACTACTACTGTTAGCCCCTCTTTCGGTGCTCACACTTTCTGGCCACGATCTGCTGGCTCAGGCACGTACAGTTACTGGCCAAGTAGTGGGTCCCGATGGGGCCGCAATACCCGGTGTCACAGTAATTGCTAAAGGAGGCTCCGCAGGCACTTCCACTGATTCCGATGGCCGGTATTCACTAGCCGTTCCTGCGGGTTCTAATACGCTGGTTTTTTCCTTTATCGGATACGACAGCAAGGAAGTAGCAATTGGAACGCAAAGCAGCATTAATGTAACCCTGGCAGTGAATGCCACCGGTTTGGATGAAGTTGTTGTGCTAGGCTACGGCATCACCCAATCTCGGCGTGAACTGACGGGCTCCATTGCCACCATCAAGGGTGCTGAAATTGCGACTACCCCAGTACAAAGCTTCGACCAAGCTTTGCAGGGCCGAGCTTCAGGGGTAAATATTACAACTCCTAACGGGGTACTTAATAACCCCCCCGTTATCCGTATCCGCGGCGTTAACTCAATTTCTCTAAGCTCAGAGCCACTGGTTGTAATCGATGGCGTACCTACTTATAGCGGCAATAGCTCCGCAGTGGGTAGCGTAGCGAATAACCCGCTTAGTAATCTGAATCCCAACGATATAGAAAGCATGGAGGTATTGAAAGATGCCGCCTCCACGGCTATCTACGGCTCCCGAGCTGCTGGTGGGGTTATCCTTATTACTACCAAACGTGGCAAGCGTGGCCAAAGCCGCATATCGCTGGATTCATGGGCCGGTGTATCACAAGCTGTGCGTTTGTACGACGTGCTGAATGCCGAGCAGTACATCAACATTAAAAACGAAGCTGTCCGAAACCTGAATGCTAACCGAGCAGCATTGGGTCAGCCTGCTACTAACGTAGAAGGCTTCCGGCCCACGTTAGATGGCAACGGCAACCCTGTAGATACTAACTGGTACGATTACATTTATCGTACGGGCTTCACTACTTCTAATACCGTCAACTTCTCTGGTGGTACCGAAAAAACAACGTACTACACGTCCGTTGGCTATTCCGACCAGAAGGGTATGCTGGAGAAAAACGAATTCAAGCGTGCTTCAGCCCGATTGAATATCGACCATAAGGTATACAAGACCTTTACGGTTGGTGCCCGTGTTGGCTACTCTAACACGAAAAACGCTTCCCCAAACTCTGGTTCTGTGGCCGATGGGGCATTCGGAACTGCTGGCCTAGGCCGTCTGCCTTTGGTACTGCCACCCAATATCCCCGCCTTTAATCCAGATGGTAGCTACAATACTTATCAGGCAGGTATTGGCCCAGGAGCCAACCTAAACCCAACTCTGACTACGGGGGCTCCGCTCTACCCTGGTTATTACAATCCAGTAGTAGATTTAGAGAACAACTACTTCCGTTCAGAAGGCAACCAGATAGAAGGTAGTGTGTATGCTAACTGGGAAGTGCTACCAGGTCTTAATGCCCGCACTACTTATGGTATCAACAACATAGCCTTCGAAGACCGGGCTTTCTATACCGCTATTGCTGGCGACGGCTACTCTGTTGGTGGGCAGGCCTTAAATTACTACCGCACCAATAAGCGGTGGAACTGGCAGAATACCTTGCAATACGACCGTACGGTAGGTGGCAACCACAACTTCTCTGTTCTGGTAGGTAATGAGCAGCAACACACCGATATCTTGCGCTGGGGAGCAAACCGTACAGGTGTAGCTGATAACCTGTTTAATACCTTCGAAGGTAACTTTACCAACATTGCCGTTTCAGGTAATTATCAAGGAGAGAATTACTTGCTGTCTTACTTTGGTCGGGTAGCATACGACTTCAATAAGAAGTACCTGATTTCCTTTAATGCTCGCCGTGATGGATACTCTGCTTGGGGTGATAAGTGGGGTAACTTTTACGGGGGGTCTATCGGATATATCCTCTCGGAAGAGTCTTTCTGGAAGGATGCTTCTTTCCTGACTCCACTCAACTTCCTAAAAATTACGGGCAGCTATGGGCAAGTGGGCAACGCCTTGGGAGTGAATGATTTTGCCTCTCTGCAACTGTACTCGTCTGGTTTGTACGGATCGGCTGCTACTTTGGGGTATAGCCTCGCTGGAAACCCAAATCTGACTTGGGAAACGAGTAAGAAGACGGATATTGCGCTATCGTATGGTCTGTTAGAAGATCGTATTACTGGCGACGTAACGTACTACCGTAATGAGGTAGACGGATTGATTCTGCCCGTGCCGCAAGCTCCCTCCAAGGGTATTCCAGACAACAGCATCAGTGCTAACGTGGGCTCTATGCGCAACACTGGTATTGAGCTGAATCTAAAGTTTAACGCTATACAAAGCACAAACTTTAACTGGACAACCAGCGCTAACTTCTCGACACTGAAAAACCGTGTAACTGCACTAGCTAGCGAAGGTCAACGTATCGGTACTGCCACGTCAGGTCTGGAGACAGTAAACTTCACACGGGTTGGTCAGTCAGTGGGCGAGATTCTTGCCGTCCGTTCTTTGGGTGTAAATCCTGCGAACGGTCAGCGGATGATTCGGACGGTGATTAAGGATGCCAATGGCAACGAGACTGAAGTAATCAAGCAGTACAACCACCTTGGTGGTGGCTGGACAACGCTAGATGGCCGAGCTACTACTGCTCCTACGCAGTTGGGCGATGGTGAATACTTCGGTCCCGTGTTACCTACCTGGTACGGAGGCTTTGACAACAATTTCCGCTTCAAGAATTTTGACCTGGGTGTATTCATTCAGTTCTCGGGCGGTAACTACATCTACAACGGCACCAAAGCGGGCTTGCACGACCAGCGTTTCTGGAACAACGATGTAGATATCCTGAATCGTTGGACGGCAGAGAATACAAACGCTGAATACCCACGTGTGGTGTATGGCGACAACGTATCGAACGGCTCTGCACTGGTGATGTCGTCGAACGTAGAGAAGGGCGACTTTGCCCGTCTACGGAATGTGTCGTTGGGCTATACGTTTGCGCCTAGCTTGGTTAACCGCCTCAAAATGTCAAGTGCACGCTTCTACGTGCAGGTGCAGAACGCAGCCTT
The DNA here is from genome assembly GCF_900188255.1 of Hymenobacter mucosus. Classification (GTDB taxonomy): domain Bacteria; phylum Bacteroidota; class Bacteroidia; order Cytophagales; family Hymenobacteraceae; genus Hymenobacter; species Hymenobacter mucosus. Next base: position 339,429 of record NZ_FZNS01000003.1, read on the forward strand.
GCTGACTAAGTACTCTGGTATTGACCCCGAAATCTCTACCAACGGTTCCAGCAATACCGGTGCCGGCGTCGACCGCAACTCAGTAGGACAGGCCCGTACCTACACGGCTGGCTTCAACATCAGTTTCTAGCGTTTTAACAAAGGAGCATTCTAATGCAGACGACTATAAAAAAGCAAGTAACCATCGCACTGTGCACCTCGCTACTGGCCTTAGGTACATTTTCGTGCAACAAAGATTTGCTTGACCCCATACCAGAAACAGCCTTCTCAGATCAGGTAGTATTTGATACTCCTGCCCGGGTAGATCTGCAGGTTAATAACATGTACGCCTACGTGAAAACCGGTAGTTTTCTGGGCGGGCGCTATCAGGTGTACAGTGATGTGCGAGCCAATGATTTCATCAATCGTACTTCCAACGCCGTAACTGCACTAAGCGTGTGGAACCATACCCTCACGGAAACATCTGCCAACGATGTGTTAAGTGTGTGGGGTGCTGGTTACGCTGCTATCAACCAGATCAACGTATTCTTGCGGGGACTCGAGGCCAATACTGCGAAGTACGTGACGCCGGTTTTCGCTGCCGACTACACAACGAAGAACGTTCCTAACTACGTTGGAGAGGCCCGGACCTTGCGCGCTCTGTGCTACTATGCCATGTTGCAGCTGTATGCCCGGCCATATGTTGATGGTAACGGCAGCAAGCCAGGACTACCTCTGCGCCTGCAGGCTGAAACCAATGCTGAAAACAACAACTTGGCGCGCAGCACCGTGGCGGAGGTCTACACCCAAATTCTGGCAGACCTAGACGCTGCCGAGAAAATTCTGCCGCTGAATTATTCATCAGCAGAATCGAATGTAACTCGCGCTCATCGCAATACTGCCATTGCTTTGAAAACGCGTGTATACCTGTCGATGGGCCGCTACGAGGATGTGATTAAGGAGGCCGACAAAATTGTGCCGAAGACGGCGCCGTTCGTAGCTGCCAGTGGAGTAGCACACGCTCTGAACCCTTCCATTGCAGCGGTATTTGCCTCTCCTCAGGTAACAACGGAAAGCATTCTGAGCTTCCCGTTCACTGCCCAAAATACGCCGGGTACTCAAAACCAGTTGGCCTATTATTTCTCGCCTGGCCCTATCGGCAACGGTGAGTATGGCTTGAACCCAACCGGCATTCTAGCAAATCCTGCGTGGGCCGCTACGGATGCTCGTCGTACCAACTTCGTAAAAGTAGTGGGCACGGAATCGTTCATGCAGAAGTATTCCACTGGTTCTCCCTACACTGATAAGGCACCGGTAATCCGCTATGCAGAAGTGCTGCTGAGCTTGGCAGAAGCACGTTTCCGTACTGCCGGTCCGGCCGATGTTCAGGCCTTGGCCTTGTTGAATGCCGTACGTACTCGTTCGAACCCAACTGGCGCCTATGCTGCCTTCGCAAATACTGCGGCAGCAGTTGAAGCAGTATTGTTAGAGCGTCGCATCGAGTTCTTGGCAGAAGGTATCCGTAACATCGATATCATGCGTTTGAATGCCACTATTCCTGGCAAGGGAACAGTTAGTGCTGTAGAGCCAACCAATCCGCTTTACGTGTGGCCGATTCCATCCAGTGAATTGCAAACCAACAACTTGATGACGCGCAACTAAGTCAGTCGCATCCTGTTACGTGACTAGGCCCCTCCATTGTTGGAGGGGCCTTTTTTATGGCAATTAGGGTAAGGCAGGTGGAATGCAAGAACAGAGGGGAGAAAAAGAAAGCCTTCATTTTAGAGTAAATAAGGGGTTTTAAGTTTTCGGCAAAACCTTCATCGTGCCTAGCTCGTCAGTATGGGAAAGAAAGCTCCTCTGTTTAGGTCGTAGGTCTATATGTCTTCCCCTCATTATCCTGAGGGCACTGTACGTGCCCTGCTCCAAACCGACTTGGTAACGGAAGCAACCAAGGCGGCCCTGCTGCCTCGCTTGCAGACCACGCCCTACACGCCGCAACTCTTCGATGCCTCGACGTATGAACTGCTCCGTGCGGTAGCTGCCTGCATTTATCCGCAGCCCGAGCGGGAATACCCCATTGAGCTGGCGCCGGTAATAGACAAACGGCTAGCAGAAGGCGACTCAGACGGCTGGCGCTACGACGTTATGCCGCCCGATAGGGAAGCGTACCGCGTGGGCCTTGGCGGCATCAACCAAGCAGCTGAAGCCATGTATCAACAACCGTTCGTGGTCTTAGCTCGAGACCAGCAAAATCTGGTGATGGAGGCAGTAGCGGCGGGTACTGCGGCAGGTACTAATTGGCAGCGGTTACCTATTGATCGGTTTTTTGAGGAACTGTTGGCCGAACTGACTGAAGCATACTACTCGCATCCACTGGCCCAGGAGGAAATCGGGTATGTGGGTATGGCCGACGTTCCGGGCTGGTCGCATTTGGAGCCCAACCAACTGGAGCCGCGCGAGCCTGAAGCTCTGTAAGGGTATCTAACCGAACTCTAGACCCGGCTCATTCCCTCACCTCATAGTAGCCAACAAGATGTTGGCGTTGTTTCATGCCCGACGAAGAAGTACTGGAAGAAGGCGTTCTGAACCCGATCAAGCCGGAGATTCAAGACCCCCTGCTGAAAAGCATTTTGGCGGAAGACGAAGAGTTTGCTGCTGCCAGCCCCGTTGAACTTGAACAGTCCGCTCCGCTTCCCGACCCAGTAGATGAAGTAGACTGTGTTGTGATTGGGACGGGAGCGGGTGGCGCGCCCCTACTGGCGCGCTTGGCCATGGCAGGCCTGAAGGTGGTAGCCCTAGAAGCAGGCCCCCGCCGCGACCCAACCAAAGAGTATGCTACTGACGAGAAAGCCCAACACTTCCTGTTTTGGAACGATGAGCGGTTGTCGGCTGGAAAAACGCCGGTAGCATTCGGCAACAATAACTCTGGTACCGGTGTGGGCGGCTCAACGTTGCACTACACGGCCTACACTCCGCGGGCTCATCGGGGCGACCTTAGCCTGTTTACCGATTTTGGAAAAGGCGTAGATTGGCCGTTTGGTATTGAGGAGCTGGAGCCGTATTACGAGGAGCTAGAGCATTTTCTGGGGGTAAGTGGCCCTGCTTCCTACCCGTGGGACCCCAACAGACGCAAAAGCTACCCGTTGGCTCCATTGCCATTAAATGGGGCGGCCTTGCTCATGCAAAAAGCCTGTGCTGATCTTGGTATTCGGACTTCACCAGCTGCCAATGCTGCGCTGTCGGCGCGCTACTACCAGGAGGGGATTGGCTGGCGCGAGGCGTGCACAAACCGCGGCTTCTGCCAGGCCGGGTGCAACCGTGGTGCCAAGGCCAGTATGGACGTAACCTTTTTGCCCCTGGCCGAATCATACGGGGCCGAAATAAGGTCCGACGCATTCGTAACGGAAATTGAGCGCGATGCTCAAGGCCGCATTACAGCCGTGGTGTATGAGCAATACGGAGAGCAAAAGCGGCAGCGGTGCCGCCATCTGTTTCTGTGCGCAGGAGCCGTAGAAACCCCCCGTTTGCTGCTGCTCAATGAACTGGCCCTGACCAGTGGACAGGTAGGCAAGAACTTCATGGCTCACCCGGGCATGCAAGTGTGGGGCACGTTTGCCAACGATATTCGACCGTACAAGGGAATACCTGGGGGGCTTATCTCCGAGGATACGCACCGCCCCGCCGATGCTGATTTTGTGGGTGGCTACCTATTGCAGAGCATTGGCGTGATGCCCGTAACCTTTGCCTCTCAGATGGTGCGTCAACGCAAGCTGTGGGGGCAGCCTCTGCGCGACTACATGCGCAACTACAACCACGTAGCGGGCATCAATATTCTGGGTGACTGCCTACCGCACCAAAGCAACTTTCTGGAACTGGCCGAGGAGAAGGATGCCCGTGGCCTGCCCAAACCACGCGTTCATTTTTCGGCTCAGGAAAATGAGCAGCGGATGAATACGCACGCCGAGAAACTTATGCGACAGATTTGGCAAGCCGCTGGAGCACAGGATATCTGGGCATTTGAGCGCTATGCCCATACTATTGGTACAGCCCGCATGGGGCTTTCCGGCGACGATGCAGTTGTAAATGCCGACGGCCGCGCGTTCGATGTTCCCAACCTCTACATCTGCGATAACTCCGTGTTTCCTAGTGCCCTCAGTGTCAACCCGGCCCTTACCATCATGGCGCTGAGCTTGCGCACGGCCGATAAATTCCTGGCCGCTCAGCAGCGGCTGGATAGGTGATGTACCCAACCAGTTTGATATAGCGGTCTAATTTGGTCGGGCTAGTCGCTTCACTCTCCCCAACCCTACTTGTTTGCTTGATGCACAACATCATCTAAGGAAGGTAGTGCTTCAATTACCCTCTCTTTCCTCATGGCTAGCAGCTTCCTCACCCACATTAAAAGACACTTCGGCGACGGCAATTACGAAGGCGACGAGTTTGGCGGCGCAGCGGGCCACGATGGTAGCGGAGTGCCCACGGGCAATCCTGGCAACTTCATGTTTGCTACCGGTATTGAGTGCTCGTACCCCACTATTGCCAACGGCACCATTCGGCGGGACTTACTAGCCGAAACCGACCACTACAGCCGCTACAAGGAAGACCTGGGGCTAGTGAAAGAAATGGGGCTGAAAGTACTGCGCTACAACCTGCCTTACTACCTTATTCATAAGGCTCCGGGTAAATTTGATTGGGAATTTGCCGACAAGGCCATGGCCGAAATCAAGCGCCTCGGCATCACGCCTATCTTGGACCTGATGCACTTCGGCGTGCCCGATTGGCTAGGCAACTTCCAGAACCCGGAGCTGCCGGTGCACTTTGCTGAATACTGCGGGGCAGTGGCCCAGCGCTACCCCTGGGTGCGCTTCTATACGCCCGTCAACGAGATTTACGTGACGGCCCGGGCGTCGGCCAAGGATGGAATTTGGAACGAGCAGCTCAAAGACGACCGGGCCTTCATCACGGCCATGAAGCACTGTGCGGCGGCCAGCATTATGGGCAACCAGCAAATTGCCCGGTACCGCCCCGATTGCGTGATTGTGCAGAGCGAATCGGCCGAGTACATCCACGAAATGCGCGCCGTGGAAAGCGACGAGGTCCGCCTCACCAACAAGCTGCGCTTTCTTTCCCTAGATCTGCTGTATGCGCACACCATCGACGCGGAGGTGCTGCTCTACTGCCTTGATAACGGCATGACCCGTGAAGAGTTGAAGTGGTTTATGGCCGGTGAACCTCCCGGATACCAGATCATGGGCAACGATTACTACGGGCGCAACGAGCGAATTATAAAGCCCGACGGGAACTGGTGCTCGGCTGAAGACGTGCTGGGCTGGTACACCATGACGCGCCAGTACTACGAGCGGTACCGCAAGCCCGTCATGCACACGGAAACCAATACCTTCGATGCCAAGGACGCCGAGTGCTGGCTCTGGAAGCAGTGGGTAAACGTGCAGCGTATTCGTCAGGATGGAGTGCCAGTGGTGGGCTTCACCTGGTATAGCCTCCTCGACCAGCTCGATTGGGACATCAGCCTGGCGGAAAAGCGCATGTCGGTGAATGCCTGCGGCCTCTATGACCTAGACCGTAAAATCAGGCCGGTGGGAGAAAGCTACAAGATGCTGCTCCAAGAGTTTGGTCAAATCACGGTGATGCCGCACGGGGAGATATTCGAATTTACCAGCCGCCCCGCTACCCTAAAAGTAGAGAAGTAGGCAAGGTCGTTGGGGTGAGCTGGTGCCAGGCGTGAAGACGCTCAACAACGGAGGCTCGCTACTGGCTGTAGCTCTGGCCTTAAAGCAAAAAGCCGCTCCAGATTCTGGAGCGGCTTTTCAATTCCCACGGTAGTACAGATTGTAATCTATACCGCAGCCTCGGCAGGCTGCGGATGTTGGGTTGGCATTTCCACATCTACACCCAAGCCCTTGGCAATGGCCATACCCAGGCGAATATCAGCGCGGAACCAGTGGCAAAGCTGACGCTGCATGATGAGGTCCTTCTTAGGACCTTCAATACCGCTCATCGAACCCACAATGTTGTCGATGAGGTTGCGCTGGGCCTGAGCGTCCAGCAGACGGAACAAGTTACCGGGCTGAGTGTAGTGGTCGTCGTCGCCAGGGCCCACGTTGCGGTCAAAACGGTCGGCGAACAGGCCGTCTAGCTCCTGGTCGGGTTCACCCACAGTTTTGTCTTCCACGGGGCCGTCGAAGGAGTTGGGGAAGTAGTTGGGGCCGGGGCCGCCGTTGTCACCCAGGGCCATCTGCCCGTCGCGCTGGTAGTTGCTGAAGCCGTAGGGGCAGGCATTCACGGGCAGGTGCTCGTAGTTGGCCCCCAGTCGGTAGCGCTGGGCATCGGGGTAGCTCAGGATGCGGCCCTGTAGCATTTTATCGGGCGAGTAACCAATACCATCTACCACGTGAGCAGGGGCGAAGGCAGCTTGCTCCACGTGGGCATGGTAGTTTACTGGCACTTCGTTCAGCTCTAGCACGCCCACTTCCTGCAGCGGGAACTCACCCTGGGGCCACACCTTGGTTAGGTCGAAGGGGTTCCAACGGAACTGCTTGGCCTGCTCCTGGGTCATGGTTTGAATAAACATCTTCCAGCGGGGGAAATTGCCGTTATCAATGGCGTCTACAAGGTCGTGCTGGGCGAAGTCCGCGTCGTGCGCCTTCATCTGGGTTGCTTCCTCGTTGCTGAAATTCTTCACACCCTGCTCGGTGCGGAAGTGAAATTTCACCCACACGCGCTCATTCTGGGCGTTGATGAGAGAGAACGTGTGTGAGCCGTAGCCGTGCATGTGGCGGTAGCCGTAGGGCGTGCCCCGGTCCGACATTAGGATGGTTACTTGGTGCAGGCTCTCGGGGTTTAAGCTCCAGAAGTCCCACATCATTGTGGGCGACTTGCGGTTGGAACGGGCTTCCCGCTTCTGGGTATGAATGAAGTCGGGAAACTTCACCGGGTCTTTCACAAAGAATACGGGCGTGTTGTTGCCCACCAGGTCCCAGTTACCGCCTTCGGTGTAAAATTTCAGGGCAAAGCCGCGGGGGTCGCGCTCGGTATCAGCCGAGCCCTTCTCACCACCTACCGTGCTGAAGCGCAAGAAGGTGCGGCACTGATTGCCCACCTGGCTGAAAATCTGCGCCCGACTCAGGTTCGTAATGTCGTGGGTGACGGTGAACGTACCGTAGGCGCCCGACCCTTTGGCGTGCACTACGCGCTCTGGAATCCGCTCCCGGTTGAAGTGCGCCAGCTTCTCCTGCAGGAAGTAATCTTGGAGCAACAGCGGCCCGCGCGGACCCGCCGAAACAGAGTTTTGATTGTCAAAAATCGGGCGGCCAGCAGCTGTGGTCAGCTTCTTGGGTTGGGTTGATTCTTCCATGCTATCTAAAGAAAAAAGGAGATGTCGATGCAGAAGTCCAGGCCGCAACGGCTCCGGATGCGCGACAAAGGTTGAGCTTACTTTGTTATAAGTAAAATCGATTGTTTTTATACAAGTATAGCTTTTGCTTATAGATAGATTCGCTGTAAGCTCAACGGTTAGTTTACAGATGTTTCGAACTCGATAGGAAAAACTAAAAAGCACCGCCCCGGCTACAATAGCAGAAGCGGTGCTCTTAGAAATAGCAGCCACAAGAGCGTGAAAACGCGCCGTTAGTGCTGGGGGCGGAATAATTGAATGGTGGCGTGGCCCGATTTCTTGCCCGCTTCCGTCGAGATATACAACTCACCGTTGGCGGTGAAGGCTAGCCCCTCGGGCTGAGGAAACAGCTCAGACGATAAAGGCTGAGCCGCAACCAAGGCCCCAGCTTCGTCGAGCTCCACAATGCCATTCTGCCGGGCCGACAGCACAAAGATGTGGTGTGTGAGTGGGTGTACTGCCACGGCGGAAGGGGAGAAGCCCTTCAAGCCGCCCTTCTTCTTGCCTTTCTTGCCCGATTTCTTTTCTACTGCTTCCTGACTGGGCACACTTGCCCCAATAGACTCCACATCTAGCACGTAGGCCGGGGTAGCTTCGGCTTTGTAGGAGCCCGCTTGCAGGCGGTACACGGCTCGTTTGGTGTCGGGCAGGTCGGCGCCGGGCTCACCTTTGCAGGCTACCAAAAGCGTTTTCGTAGTAGCATCATAGGTGAGGCCCTCGGGCTCGTTGGCGAAGGTAAGGCCGGTTTCGTAGGCTTGGGTAGTCGTGCCGTTGTAGCGCAGCAACGTACCGTCGCTACGCAAAATAAACCAGTCGTTGCCCACGCGGGCGAGGTCTTCATAGTCGCCATCTTCGCCAAACGACACGGTGTGGTCTACCTTCTGGCTCTGCAGGTTGTACTCGTACAAGGTGCCCGTTTCGTCTTCCACGCCCACAATGTGGCCCGCGCCGTGCAAGGCAATGCCCGATAGCTCAGCCAACTCCGAAGGCATAGCGTAGGAAGCCGCTGGGCGGCTGAAGTCGTAGGTCATGCGCCCGGCAGGGGCCGCGCTACCCGGGCCGGGCTGGTTGACCGACCGAACGGGTACAACGGGTACGGGAGCCGAAGACGCAACGCGCGCAACTGGCGTGCTGCACCAGTTGGTGAGCAGCAACAAAGGCAAAAAGAACGTTTTCATACTTATGAAGGGGGTAAGCAGGATTAGGGATACTCGAAGCACAGACTTATGGGTACGCTACTACTCACCGGGAAGCCAGGGAGTCAGGTAGCGGCTGGCCCTGGCAGGCGGCGAGTTGCTGGCGCATTTGGCGCAGCTCCTCGGTCAGCGAAGCCCAGGAAGTGTCATTGTCTTCATCCTCGTCGTCATCGTCCTCTAACTCCTTCAGGCGCACGGCATCGGCAGAAGCCGTAGCAGCGCCGCGGGCCGACCGGTAGCTAGGCGTGAGGCAATACAAGTTGATGCTCACGGATAGCAACAAAGCCAGCGCCAGCAACCATGGCAACAGCGAAGTAGAGGAAGGAGCAGGAGTAGGCATGAAGCAAAGCAGATACGTTTACTGCAAAGGACTCTCCGCAACATTAACGCCGTCTGACTGTCACATTAAAATAACCTGAATGCGCCCCGGCCAGCTTATAGGGCTGGCAGCCGAACCAACACCCTCGTTCCCTTTCCTACCTCCGACGCAATCTGCAACTGCCCGGCGTGCACCTGCACAATCTTTTGGGTTATGGCTAGGCCCAAACCGTAGCCGGGCTTGTCGCGGCCGTTGGCTCCGCGGTACAGGGGCTCCACTACGCGCATAAGCTCGTCGGCAGCCAGGCCCGAACCCGTATCCGTAATAGTGAGTAGAATTTGCCGGGGTGTTTCGTAGCCCAGGGCTACCGTCACGGTCTGCGTCGAGTATTTGCAGGCATTATCGAGCAGGTTGAGCACAGCTGTTTGCAGGAGCTGGGCGTTGCCGGGCACGCTAAACACGGCCTCTACCGTCTCGGGCCAGGTGCCAAACTCAACTTGCACGGTCCGGCCGGGGTAGCGCGCCGAGCAACTATCCACGGCTTGTAGTACTACATCATCTAGTTGCACGGGCGTACGGCGGAACGACGTGTCGTCGGCTTTGGCGAGGGCCAATAGGCCGTTGGTCAGGTCGATGATTCGCTGAATTTCCTCCACGGCCGAGTCGATGCTCCGCTTGGCGGCCGGCAGCTCGGTGTCGTAGGCCGAAGCAGTTTCTAAGGTGCCGAGAACGTTGGCTAGGGGCGTGCGCAATTCGTGAGAAGCGTGCGATAGAAAGCTTTTCTGCGCCTCAAACGACTGCTCCAACCCGCTGAGCATCTCGTTGAAGGTCATGGCTAAATGGGCAATTTCATCGCGCCGGTTGCCCTCGTCTACCCGTTTTCGCAGGTTGGAGGCTGTAATGCCTTTCACCTCGGTCACCATGCGCGAGAGGGGCCGCAACGAGCGGTCGGCAAAGTACCAAGCTGCCCCAATGATGAGCACCAACGCCCCCAAGTTGCCCCCAAGTAAAATGGAGCGCAGGGTGTCAAACTCGCGCCCGCCAAACTGGTCGCGCCCGGCTACGAAGATGAGGTAGGGTTTCCCCTGGTGGCGGTAAAGCATACCAAGGGTTTCTACTTTGCCGCGCTGAAAACGGGCGGGCTTTTTTCGGGTAATCTGATTGAAGTACGCCGTGTCCTGGGTAGGTATGCCAGCATCCTGCGGCACTTGGGCAAGGTGAAAGACCAAGCGCCGCTGGGGGTCATAAATACTGATGCGCTCGTTGTGCATCGTCAGCAAATCCTTTTTACGGAAGCTTTGCAGCACCTCCGGCTCCAAGTTGAGGCGATGAATGAGCAAGTGGGCGGTTTGTTCGGCTTTGGCTTCCAGGCGGTGGTAGAAGCGCAGCTCCCGCGCCTGGGCACTGTAGTAATAGATGAACGCAGTCAGGCAAAGCTGGATGGTGATGACCAGCGCCATAAACCGCAGAATCAGCTTGTTCCGAATCAGCATCAGCCTTCCCGCATCACGTAGCCCATGCCCACTACCGTATGAATCAGCTTGGGCTCAAAGCCCTTGTCTAGCTTGCGGCGCAAGTGGCTAATATATACATCTATAACGTTGGTATTGGTGTCGAAGTCCAGCTCCCATACTTTCTCCGTGATGTCAACCCGCGAAATAATTTTGCCGCGGTTCAGCAGTAGATATTCCAGCAACGAGTACTCTTTGGCCGTAAGGTCGATGCGCTGCCCTCCGCGAGTGACGGTCTTGCTTTCCAGGTTCAGCTCAAGGTCGGCCATGCGGAGCAGGCGTTTCACGGCCGACTGGTCGGCGCTGCGCTTGGTGAGGGCACGGGCCCGCAGCAGCAGCTCCTGAAACTTGAAAGGCTTTACCAGGTAGTCGTCGGCGCCGGCCTCAAAGCCTACTACTTTGTCCTCTATACTGTCGAAGGCCGTCAGGAACAGCACGGGTACGTGGGGGTTGTCGGCCCGGATTTTCTCGCAGAGTGCAAAGCCATTGAGGTAGGGCAGGTTGACGTCGAGGATAATGAGGTCGTAGGTGTGCTGGCGAAACAACGATAAGCCAAGCTGACCATCAAAGGCCACATCCAAGTCGTAGCCTTCATTTTGAAAGCCCTTCTGAATAAAGGAAGCCAGTTTCGGCTCGTCTTCCACCAACAGTAATTTCATGCGAACAGAACAATGAACTAGATAGTAAGAACTGCAAACGGCGGGTAGGGTTGTCGGGAGCGAGAAAAGCAGCAGTTTTCGGCGGCACGCGGCACAACTAGCTATAGCCAGTAGCAATGCCAATCGGCCTACCTATATCCATTGGCTATATTTGCTGCATGAATTTGCAGCAGCTAGAGTACCTAGTCGCCCTGGATACCTATCGACAGTTTGTACTGGCCGCCGAGAAGTGCCACGTTACCCAGCCCACGCTTAGCATGCAGCTTCAGAAGCTGGAGGAGGAGCTAGGCGTGTTGCTGTTCGACCGCACAACCAAGGGCGTGCAGCCTACCGCCGTGGGAGCCAAAGTGGTGCAGCAGGCCCGGCAGGTGGTGCGCGAGGTGCAACAACTGCGGGAGGTAGTGCAGCTAGAAAAAGGAGAGCTAATTGGGGAGCTCCGCTTGGGCATCATTCCCACGCTGGCGCCTTACCTGGTGCCCCTATTCCTGGTGGAACTAGTGGAGCGCTACCCCCAGCTTCGGGTGCAAGTGGAAGAGCTGCAGTCGGCGCAAATTATTCAGCAGTTGAAGGATAACCAGTTGGATATTGGCCTGCTGGTAACCCCTCTCGACGACCGGCAATTGCGTGAAGTTCCGGTGCTGGAAGAACCCTTCCTGGGCTACATCTCCGAAAACCACGAGCTGTATGCGCAGGCCACCATCATCCCCCAGGATATGGGTGCCCCAGGCTTGTGGCTTTTGCAACAAGGTCACTGCTTCCGCCACCAAGTGCTCAATATTTGCGCCCCTTCGCCCGCCGCCACGGCCCGGCCCTTCACTTACGAAAGCGGCTCCATTGAAACCCTGAAGGAGCTAGTGCGCCACAACCACGGCTATACCCTCGTACCGGAGCTATCGGTGCTGCAGGAGCTGCACAGCCCCATGGTAAAGCGGTTTGAAGCGCCCCAGCCCGTGCGCGAAATTAGCTTGGTAGTGCATCACGGGTTTGTGCGGCTGCCCCTACTGGCAACCCTGCGCGACATCATCCTGAGCAAAGTGCCGGAGCGTTTGCAAGCGGGCAAGGTCGGGCAGAAAATTCGGTGGAAGTAGCGGCGTCATCGTCTCGTGCTTCCTTTCATTAGGCGTTACAGCATCCTTTCAGAAACCAACTATGCATTTCTCGAAACCTTCGTGGAGCACCACGGCCCAGTGGCTTGGCGTGGCCGCTTTTCTGCTGGTGCTGACTACGGATTTGCGCACACCCGTACTAGGCGGCGTGCAGCGCGGCCTGCTTGCTACCGGGCTGTGGCGCCCAGAGCTGCCCAGTACCTCGGCACCGCTACCTCTACAACCGGCAGCGGGCACCTACCCCCATAATGTGCCGTTGCTTAGCCTGGATGGTAAGACCACCAACCTGCGCGACTTGCAAGGCAAAGTGGTGCTGCTAAACCTGTGGGCCAGCTGGTGCCCACCCTGCGTGGCCGAAATGCCGAGCCTCCAGAAGCTCTACAACCAGGTAGATAAGCGTAAGGTCGCCTTCGTGATGCTTTCCCTGGACCAGAACCCGGAGAAGGCGCGCCGGCTGGTGGCCCGCAAAGGCTACACCTTTCCGGTATACTTCCCAGTTGCCGGTCTGCCCGCCGCTTTTGAGTCTGAGGCTATTCCCACCACAATTGTGCTTGGGCCTGATGGGCAAATAGCCGCCCGGCATGAAGGCATGGCCGACTACGATACGCCGGAGTTTAAGCAGGCCCTGGAAAAGTTGGCGGGTCCAGCTCAGCTATAGGGCTTCCCACCTACGTAGTAGCCCTACTTGCTCACGCGGCCCTGGCGTACTGCTTCGGGCCTCATCCCCTTGTTCTATGCCCGCTGTAGCACCGCTCACGTTTGTTGGCCTGCATTACTGGGCGGGGGCCGGCCATGCCTTTCAAGCCGTAGCCGACCTCCTCGCCCCCGACTATTCCTTCCTCGCCCCCGATTTGTTGGGCTTTGGGGAAGCGCCAGCTCCCGTTGGGAGCAAGTACACCGTAGATGCATATGTAGCACAGGTGGGGCAGTATTTGGCTGATAATCAGATTACGCGCTACGTACTAGCAGGGCATAGTATGGGCGGCAAGGTGGCGCTGGCCCTGGCCGCTCGGCAGCCCGCGGGTTTGGCTGGGGTAGTGCTTTTGAGCCCCTCGCCTCCCTTGCCCGAGCCCATGACGGATGAGGAGCGCCTTGCTAGTATGCGGGCCTACGGTAAGCTCAGTGAAGCCGAAAAAACCTTCCGGAAAATTACGGCTCGGCCCCTGCCGGAACCTGTGCGCCAACAAATTCTGCAAGACAACCTGCGTAGTACCCGCCTAGCGTGGGACGCGTGGCTACTGCATGGCAGCCGGGAAGATATTAGCGCCCGAATGTGCACGGTGGCGGTGCCGTGCACTATCATTGCCGGCGACCAGGATGACGTGATGTCGCCCTCGGTGCACGGGCTGGAAACCCTGCCCTTGCTGCCCACTGGTACGCCCCTGGAAATTGTGGGCGGTGCTGGCCACCTGCTACCTTACGAGGCGCCAGAGGAAGTAGCGGAGCTGCTACGCACCTTTGCCAGCACTTTATAAAACGCTCGGTTCTTCCGGTTCCAGCGGAAAACGCCGAACTTCACAGCCTACTTTTCCTTGCATGAAGTTCTGGCCGTTTCTTCCCCTTGCGCTTGCCCTGGGCACTTTAACTACTTGTCGTACCGCTCAGGTAGCGGAAGGCTATACTGCTTACCCGACCTACGATGGGCCCGACCTGGGACTGACTTTCGTGCGGGGACAAGCGCACCTGCGGGTATGGGCCCCCACGGCCGAAAAGCTTCAGCTGAAGCTGTACACGGCAGGTAGTGGGGGAGAGCCCGCCGCCGAGTACCCCATGCAAAAATCTACGGGCGGCACCTGGGTATACACGCTGCCTGCGCAGCCGGCCGGACAGTTTTACGTGGTGCAGGCCACCATCAAAGGCCGGCAGATGGCCGAGGTGCCCGACCCTTACGTGCACGCAGTAGGGGTAAACGGGTTGCGGGGCGCACTCCTCGACCCAGCCACCGTACGTCCCTCTAGTTGGGAAGATGATGTGCGGCCCAAGCTGGCGCAGGCTACCGACATTGTGGTGGGGGAACTGCATCTGCGCGACGTGTCCATGCACCCGCAGTCGGGGATTCAGCACAAGGGCAAATACCTGGGCTTGGTGGAAGCCGGTACCCGCGGCCCCAGTGGCGTCAGGACGGGGCTCGACCACCTTACTGAGCTGGGTATTACCCACGTGCACCTGCTGCCGACCAACGATTTTGCTTCTATTGATGAAAGCAAGCTGGCCGAGAACCGCTACAACTGGGGCTACGACCCGCTGCACTACTCGGTGCCCGAAGGCTCCTACGCTACCGACCCCACTAACCCCGCCGTTCGCATTCAGGAGCTGAAGCAGTTAGTACAAACCTTGCATCGGCGGGGCTTGCGCCTGGTGCTCGATGTAGTGTACAACCACACGGCGGCGGCCGCCGCCAGCTCTTTCGAGCAGCTAGTGCCGGGCTACTACTACCGCCACAACCCCGATGGCTCCTTTTCCGACGCGGCTGCCTGCGGCAACGAAGTTGCCTCCGAGCGGCCCATGGTGCGCAAGCTCATTGTAGAGTCGGTGGCCTACTGGGCCCGGGAGTACCACGTGGACGGGTTTCGGTTTGACTTGATGGGCATCCTGGACCTACGCACCATGCGCGCCGCGCGGGTCGCCCTCGACCAGATTGACCATTCCATTTTCATGTACGGCGAAGGCTGGACGGCCAGGCCTAGCCCACTACCCGAAGCTGAGCGGGCCCTCAAAGCAAACGTAGGCAAGCTAGACCGCATAGCAGCCTTCGGCGACGAGTTACGCGACGGCGTGAAAGGAGGCGTGTCGCGCCCCACTGACCCTGGCTTTGTAGGTGGACAGGCAGGCCTAGAGGAAAGCGTGAAGTTCGGCATTGTAGCCGCTACACAGCACCCACAAATCGACTATAGTAAGGTTAATTACTCCAAGGCGCCCTGGGCCACGGCACCAGCACAAGCCATCAACTACGTAGCCTGCCACGACGACCGGCTGCTGTGGGATGAACTGCGCGTGGGCAACCCCGACGCTACGGAGGAAGAACTTATCAAGCTGGACATCCTGAGCAATACCATCGTCTTTACCTCCCAGGGCGTGCCGTTTCTACCAGTCGGCGACGACTTCCTGCGTACCAAAGGTGGCTCGCACAACTCCTATAACCAGCCCGATAGCGTCAACCAGGTAGACTGGGCCCGCAAGGCCCGGTACCAGTCGGTCAGTACTTTCTACCGTCAGCTCATTGCCCTTCGCAAGGCTCACCCCGCTTTCCGGCTTCCAACGCAGGAGCTGATTCAGCAACACCTGGAGTTCTTGCCTAATCTGCCCGCTTCCACCGTTGGGTACCAATTGAAAGATCACGCCGGCGGCGACTCCTGGAAAACCATTGTGGTACTGCTGAACGGCAACAAGCAAGCCGTGCACCTGCCCATACCCAACGGGCGCTACTCGGTGGTCGTTGCCGGTAGTCAGATCAATTCGCAGGGCTTGCGCACAGTAGAGGCAGAGGATGGTGGTGGCGGTATAGAAGTGCCTGCCTCCTCGGCCCTCGTGCTGGTGCAGCCTTAGCGCCGGGAGCACCTGCCGTAACCGCCGGGGGTAGGCTACGTTTCACTACCTGTAGTTTCATACCCCAGGTGCCTATGTCGTTTGCCGGTCGTTTCTTTGCCGCGTTGCCCCGCCATTGGGCGCACTACCTCGCGGAAGCAGCGGGCCTAGCCTTCTTCGTGACCTGTGCAGGCCTGCTTACCGTGCTGGTTGAGCACCCCAATTCTCCGCTGGCCTCCTACGTTCCTACCGCGCCTCTGTTGCGCCGGGCAATGCTGGGAGGAGCCATGGTGCTGGTCATTGTGAGCATTGTGTATAGCCCTTGGGGCAAGCGTTCGGGTGCCCACATCAACCCCGCCGTAACGCTGGCGTTTTGGCAATTGGGCAAAGTGAGCACCCCCGATGCGGTGTGGTACGTGCTGGCGCAGATGACGGGCGGCATTGGGGCAGCCCTGCTGTTGCGCACCGTGCTAGGTGAGTGGTATGCTCACCCAGCCGTAGACTTCACGGTAACGCAGCCCAAAACCACGGCAATGGGCCCGGAGCTAGCGTTCCTGGCCGAATTCGGAATTTCCTTTCTGCTGATGTTGGTGCTGCTAATGACCTTGCACTCAGAGCGCTTCAAGAAGTTGACAGGCTGGTTTCTGGGCGGCTTGCTGGCGGTATACATCACTTTCGAAAGCCCATTGTCGGGCATGAGTTTAAACCCGGCTCGTAGCCTGGCTACGGCCCTGGCCGCGGATAGCTACAACGGGCTGTGGGTGTATTTTGCGGCTCCCCCGCTGGCTATGTGGTTGGCTACGGTGCTATTCCGGCGGTTCTATCACGGCGAGGACTTAGACTGTGCTATTCTAGCGGGGTGTGGCCCAGGCACGTCATCACCTTTCACAGCTGGCGAGGAGCCCCCGCACTACCCCGATGAATAGCCGCACACCCCCAACCGCTTCTACCAAAAACAGACTACCCCGCTAGCGCCTCTTACGCTAACGGGGTAGTCTGTTTTTGGTAGAAGCGGTTCTGTTACTTAGTCCAACGACCTTTCGCGGAACAGCACGTAGCCGATGTGGGCGAAAACCCCGAAGCGGTGGGTGTCATCATCATAATGAATAGCCTGTACCGAGAGGGGGCCTACTGGGGTCTGGTACACAAAGC
The DNA here is from genome assembly GCF_900188255.1 of Hymenobacter mucosus. Lineage (GTDB taxonomy): Bacteria > Bacteroidota > Bacteroidia > Cytophagales > Hymenobacteraceae > Hymenobacter > Hymenobacter mucosus. Next base: position 356,293 of record NZ_FZNS01000003.1, read on the forward strand.
CGGTCATTAGGGTGAGGTAGGGCCGCGTTATGCTCTGGGAGCGGCGTACCAGAACGGGGTTGTCGAACGCCTGTTTCCAGGGGCGCACCAGCACGTGCGTGAAGGCTTCGGTTCGCCATTCTACCCCCCGCAGTACTCCCTTTACATAGCGCACTCCTACTGCCGCGTAGGCCGTGCCGCGGTAGTTATCGAGGAAAAGAGTGCGGGAGTCGGGTAGGGGCAGAAACGCCGCCGAGGTGGTCAGGGAAGACCGGTAGGTGGCAAAGGCTCCTTGGGTACTAGCCACGGCATCTACCGTGTAGCCCCACGCGTTGGTTTTGGCACCCACAGAGTCGCTCTTGTTCAGCGAGAAATATTGCTCCACAAACAAGGAGCCCCTCACCCAGCGTTGGTTTTTGCTGCGGTCCATCACCCCGTTGGCAGTAGTGCCGGCCTCGTACTTTTCCTGGCCCGTAACTGCGCGGAACGCAAACTCGGCCCGGCGGCCCTTGGTAGCATACTGCCGGCGGTCCAAGGAGTTACGCTCGAAGCGGATGCCGGACGTGATGCCCTGGAAGCGGTTTAGGTCCAGTTCATCGTCGCTGTTCACCTCGCTGGTATTGGCAAACCGGTCGCGGTTGGTGAAGGCGCCAATATCAAAGATGTAGCGGCTGCGGTAGTTCGGGCTGATGCCGATTTGCAAAGACGTTTTCAGGTCCCTTTGCACCAGTTGGCTTGTGGCCGCATTCTGCCCTAGTAGGTCTCCCGTGTCCTGGTAGTTCAGGTTGTTGAAGGTGATATTGGGCTCGAAGTAGACCGGAATTTGCCCCGGTACGCTAACCCTGAACGACCCCTGCACTGCGTTATAAAAACGCCCAATGGTGGCGTTGCCCCGCACGGTATAGAGGTAGCGGTTGAGGTAGCGGTAGGCCCCGCCCAGGTAAATATTGCTCATGGAGCGCGACGACAGTAGCACCCCTAAGTCGGCCGTGAGGTTATTGGCCTGGCGCGCGTCGATGCTGAGTCCGTAGCCTTTCTGCTCCTGCGAGTACCGGATGCGGGGGTACACGTTGGTAAAGAAGTCATTGCTGACTAAACGGAAATAGCCTTCCTCAATGTCGCTGGGCGAGTACGTAGAGCCGGAACGCTGGAAGAACCGACGCACAAACTCCTGCTGCTGCCGGGGCAGGCCCTGCACGGTGACGCCCGTGAATGTGGGCCGGGGTGCCCGCTCCTGAAACAGGCGCCGCCGCTGCTGTAGGGCCACGGTATCTTCCCGCCGCTGAATGCGCCGTAAGGTGAGGGCCAACTTCTCTTCCGCGGCATGCTCACCCAGGCTAATCAGGCGCTTTACCCGTCCAAAGTCGGCGGCCGTATAATCCGTTAGGTCGGGCTGAATGAAGACCCCATTGGCCCCTACCGACAACGTATCGGCGGCATTTGAACCCAGGAACACTAGGGTGCTCGTAAGCAGCTCGTCATCCTTCTCCTTGGGGTATTTGCTGTAAGCTACGTCGCCCACGTTTACACCAATAATTACATCGGGCTTAAATTCTTCCCGAATAACGCCGGTAGGAAAGTTGTCTACTACGGCTCCGTCGAACAGGTAGCGCCCGTCCTCTTGGCGGATGGGACGAAACGCGAGCGGGAAAGCCATAGAATTGCGTACGGCATCAGAAAGAGAGCCGGAGCGCTGCACTACCTTCTGGCGCGTAAACACTTCTGACGCTACGGCGCGGTAGGGCACAAACAGGTTGTCGAAGTTGTAGTTAGCAATGGCGCCCGCCGGGGCCAGCATGGTTGCCAGCATGTAGTTCAGCGTAGCGTCATTGATGAGGCGGGGCGTCACGCGGGTGCGAAATGCGGAGTCGATGGCCAAGCCCAGGTGCAGGGCTGCGGGCGAGGGGTCGGCGTCGTAGAAGTTGTACACCTTGCCTTCCAGCGGGCGGTTGGCTACCCAATCCTGAAACTCTGGCTTGAGCACAATCTCCTCAATCTCGCGGGGTGAGTAGCCAGCGGCGTACATGCCCCCCACAATGGCACCCATGCTGGTGCCCACAATGTAGTCGATGGGGATACGGTTCTTTTCTAGCACTTTCAGAACCCCCACGTGGGCCAGCCCTTTGGCCCCGCCCCCGCTGAGCACGAGGCCCACGCGTTGCGCCTGCGCAGTGGAAATGCTCAGCAGCCCTGCAAGCAGCAGCACCAGTGTCCGGTATAGTTTCGGCATATGACTTAAGAAGAAAAACGAAGAAAGCCTCAGTAGAGAGGCGCGTTACCTACGCAGTAGGCATAACGGAGTTGTCCAATTTTAGACGAAAATGAGCTGCGCCCCGGCCAACGGCATACTGTTCAGGTGCGAGGGAGTAGCAACGTGCTGACAGAACCTGCCAAAGCTCAGAAAACAAGCGCCTACCATTTGCGAAAAATCACGTACACCGCGGCCACCAAAAGCGCAAAACCTACCACATGATTCCACCCCAGCTTATCGGTTTTGAAGACGTACACGGCGCATAGCGTAAATACCGTGAGCGATATTACTTCTTGAATAACCTTGAGCTGAAATAAGCTGAACGGCCCCCCGTTTTCCTGAAACCCAATGCGGTTGGCGGGCACCTGAAAAACGTACTCAAAGAAAGCCAGCCCCCAGCTAATCAGCACAACGCCCACCAGCCCCAGGCCGTGCAGCCAATAAATCTTCTTGAACTGCAAGTGCCCATACCACGCAAACGTCATGAACAGGTTGGAGATTGTGAGCAGGAGGATGGTGTACACACTTTTCATAGGTCGGGCAAAGCGGCTAAAGAAACATTCAGCCTACCTCTACTACTGGTAGCCCAGAAACGTTTCTCCGCCTCCTCAATGCCCAATCCTTACTGCCCCTCTGCGCTGCATACGGGGGGCTACTCGTCGTGGCCTGGTATGGCAGCTTGCGGCGCGGGTACGGCCTCGGCGGCTTCGCGGGCTAGGCGCTGCTTTTCGGCTTCGGAGGCCGTGCGGGGTAGCTTGTCGAGGTCGGGTTGACCGGCATCTACCCAGGCCGTATACCAATAGGCGCCCACTAAGCGCAGGGCCAGCCGCATCTGGCGCTCTACTTGGCCGCTGAGGCGCTGATGATACTCGCGGGCAAACTCACGGGAGTAAGTGCGTACCGTGAGGTTGTTGCGCTGCTCAAAGCCATACTTGCGGTCTTCGGGGAACTTCTGCGTCAGCTCCCGCTCCACCCGCAACACCGAATCGACGGCGGCGTGGGAACGGCCTACGGCGGCCCAGATGGTTTCGGTGGGGCGTTCCAGGTAGGGGGCAGGTCCTGTGAAAAAGTCGTAATTGGCGCTGAGCAGTTCCGGCAGGCGGCTTTCCCACAGAGCGTGAATGCCGCGCTGGCCCGTGAGTTGTCCGTTGTAGTTGTGGGTAGCGTGCAAAGGCACGCAGGCGTCGGCTACGTAATGGCCCATGTCGGCGGAGAGGCGCAAAATGCGGTCCGAATCGTGTTGGCGGAAGGCCTCCGTAAGCTGGCCCTTCATGCGCGCCACCTGCCAGGGCACGATACCGTGGCGTAGGAGTGAATCCTCGCCCAGCAGGGCCACCGCATCAGCATAGGAGCGTGGCAGCTTGTACGCAGCCGAATCGCCGTACACGTCTACATCGAGAAAGTGGCGCGGGGCCTCACCGGGTACTACGGTCCGCCGCGAATCGGGGCGGGTAGCATTATCGGTGAGGTAGTCGATGTTGGCCTTGTAAAAGCCAATCATTTCGGGCGGTAGCGTAAACACAGCCAGCCGGTTGATCAGACGATGGCTAAAGAAGCCCCACGCCTGAGCCGATACGGCCGTGCTCAGCGTCAATAAGATAACGATACTATAGCGTACTAGATAGCTCATAAGCCATAAGATACTGAAGAGTTACGGCCAGGCAATACGATAGGGAGTCATAAGCCTTAGCCTTAGCCGCAGCCTATTTCGCGCTCCTAGGCCAGCAGCGGTAGTAGCATAACCAGTCTCTGGCCTGCGGAAAGAGCCGTTGCCGGAGCCGGTAGTAGCCATAAAGCCCATCAGGCAGGAGTAGCTAGCCAGTGCAAAGACTGTAGATCAGCTAGCAAGGTCGCTATCCTGGGTCGCGCACCAACTTGTAGAGTGCCTCCCGGTACGTTTCGCCAACGGGAATGGCTTTCTCTCCCACGTACACGGTGTTGCCGTCAATCATGCTGATTTGATCCAGTGAAATGATGAAGGACTTGTGCACCCGCAGGAAGGGAGGCTGGGGTAGCTGCTCGGCTAGCTCCTTGAGCGTTTGGTAGGTAACGAGCCGCTGGTTGGGCAGCACCAGGGCCAAGTAGTTGCCCAGCGCTTCGGCGTAGAGAATGTCGGCATGGTTGACGCGCAGAAACTTGTTTTTGCTCTCCCCCTTTACAAACAAGTAGTTGCTGACCGGCGCCAGTGCCGACGGCGTTACTGGCACCGGCGCAGCCGTGGGCGCTAAAGCAAGCAAGGCAGTTTGCGCTTTTTGGGCCGCCCGCAAGAAACGGTCGAAAGCAATGGGCTTAAGTAAGTAGTCTATTACGTCGTATTCGTACCCATCCAGGGCGTAATCGGGGTAGGCGGTAGTGAGGATGACTTTGCAGCGACTTCCACACAGCTTCAGAAACTGCAAGCCCGTCAGCTCCGGCATTTGAATGTCGAGAAATACAAGGTCGGCGCGGCCTTCCTGTACCCACAGCAGCGCTTCAATGGGATTAGTAGTGAGGCCGGCTACGGTTAGGAATGGAATCTTCCCAATGTAGCTAGCAAGTAGGCGTCCGGCGTATGCCTCATCATCTACTACAAGGCAGCGCAACATATGCATGGAACGTAATGGGAAGACATGGTGCGGTTCGGCAAACTTGGTAACGGGCTGCATGTGCAAGCGCCTTGGCTACTGCGTTTTCATAACTCAAGCTCTAAGGTAGTACAGTAGGTAGTGGCATCTTGCTGAATGTGGAGCTGATGCCGATTGGGATACAGCAGAGCTAGCCGCCGCCGTAGGTTTGCCAACCCAATACCCGTGGTATGGTCTTTCTGGTAATGATTGATGTGGTTGCGTACATCGAAGCGCAGGTGCGTGGGGGCGGGCAGAGTGAGCGTGATGCTGATGGGTTGGTCGGGTCGGTTGACTACCCCGTGCTTGAGGGCATTTTCTACAAACGGAACCAGTACCAGTGAAGCCACCCGCTGCCGTTCTACATGGCCTACCTGCTCAAAGTCCACGAAAAATTTGTTCTCGAAGCGGAGCCGGTGCAGCATCAGGTAGTTTTCTAGGTAGTCTATTTCCTTCCGCAATTCCACTTTGCCATCGGGGCTTTCGTGAAGCATGTAGCGCATGAGGTCGGAGAGGCGCAGCACAGTCTCCGCCAACGGCTCCGACACCAGATAGGCCTCGGAGTAGATGTAGTTGAGCGTGTTGTAGAGGAAGTGCGGGTTGATTTGAGTTTTAAGAAAGGCTAGTTCGGCCTGCGTTTTCTCCTGCATCAGTTGCTCATTTTCGCGTCGAGTTTCCTGCAAAAAGGCATCCTGCACACCCCAGGCCGCCGCCGCTACCATCATCATGGGTAGGCCACGCTCTGCGTTGTCGAGCAGGTAGGCCCATAGGTTTACCTCGCCATAATAGTTGCTAAACCCAAAGAGCAGCGGCAACAGTACTTGCTCCAGCATGTAGCGCGTGCCGGTAAATACTACCGGGGCCAGCCCCAAGCCTAGCAGCAACTGCGGCATCCGACTCAAGCGCAAGTACCTTGGAAACACCAGTAGAAAGCAGTAGTAAAACACGCTCATCATGCTCAGGCGAAAGGTAAACTGCAGAAGAAGCAAGACGCCCAAGTTGGTTGGTCGCTCCCCAACAATTCCTACAAAATCATAGGCTATCAATAAGCCCCAGCCCAGCAAGTGGTAGCGCGTGGTTTGACGGTTCATACACTCGAAGCTAGTGCAAAGCCGCTGCACCGCCCTGTATTTTATAGCAACGCTTCACCAGCCGTGATGAACACGCCAACTAGCCGGATAACCGGCCTAAAGCTCTACCCGGCGGGTTCACATCGGGTTTGGGTGGGTTGCAATAATAAACTTGAGCTGCCAGGCCTGCCCGCCCACCTTCGGGCTATTCGTTCACCCTGCTGTTCCTCGGTCCTATATGAAGCACTTTCGTTTTTCGTGTGCCAGCTTGCTTGTCCTAGTGCTGTGCTGCTTCCACCATTTGGGCACGGCCCAAACCGTCAACATTGAGGCAGCTACGCGTTACTGGGAGCTTACCGATGCGCTCCGCCAGGATAAGCCGCTCACTGACGCTGCCTGGCAGGAGTTACTGGCCTTACCAGCCAACAAGCTGTACGTACCCGGAGTGTTCCCGCAGGAGGCGTTGCAACGCTACCGGAAAGCCATTGAGGTGGTGTATATGCCCCGGCACGATTCGTTGCGGCAAGCCAAACTACGGGCCAAGTCGTGGTACTACGTGCTGGTGAACGACTATAAGCAGCGCGAGCCAATGTTCAGGCAATACGCCCAAGAAATGGCACAAAAGCCATCCTATCTTGAGGTGATGTACACGTATGCCTACGAATACTTACCTGAGCGAGCTCACACCAAAGTGCCAGATTTGCATCTGTACTACACGGCTTTGGGCAACGACGCTACTTCGCGAGAGGAAGGCATTGTATTCAGTTTGAACTCGGCAATAGAGTGGAACAAGCCTAAGGCGGGCATCTTGGAAGCGCACGAAATGCATCATCAGCTTCGGCCTAGGCCCAATTTCAGCGGTGCTTTAGAGCCGGATAAACCGTTGCTGTGGGCCCTTGATGCCGTGCAAAACGAAGGCGTTGCCGACCTGATCGACAAGAAACCCTTGCTACAGTCGCCCGACTCAGCCGACATTCAAAACTGGTTGCTAGCTTCCGCTCCTACTGTTATCCACCGCCTAGACTCCGTGTTGCAGGTAGGTGCAAAAATGGGCAGCGGAGCACTGCCAATGCGCAAGTTCTATCAGCGGTTATACAATGGCACTGCTGGTCACCTGCCCGGGTTTTACATGGCGCATATCATTAATAACCAAGGGTACACCCCGCAAATGCTAGCGACCATTGATAATCCCATGGCGTTTTTTGCCCTCTACCAAAAGGCTGCCCGCAAGGACAAAAAGCGCCCCCCATTGTTCGCTAAAACATCTATGGCGTACCTCAAAAAGCTGGAAAGAAGCTACGTTGCACCAACTCGGAAAGCTCACGTTGCGCACTGAGTACGCAAGCAAAACGGATCTACAAGCCAACGCCCCCAACAGATGCATCTGCTGGGGGCGTTGGCTTGTAGGCAGGTAAGCTAGCAGCCTAGCGGCGGCCCTGACCGGCGAATTTCATCCGGTAGTCGGCTTTCACGTCGCCTTTGCTAATACGGCTGAGTTTGCCTTTCAGCAATTGCTTTTTCAGCCCCGATACGTAATCGGTAAACAGTACGCCTTCCAAGTGGTCATACTCGTGCTGAATTACGCGGGCTGTCATGCCGGAGAAGGTTTCCTGGTGTTGCTGGCGGTTTTCGTCTTCGTAGCGCAACGTAATAACAGGTTTGCGGTAAACCGTTTCCCGCACGCCCGGAATGCTAAGGCAGCCCTCTTCAAAAGCCCACTCCTGACCGGTTTCTTCTACCATTTGAGGGTTGATGAAGGCTCGCTTTACAGGGGCCGCCGTGGGCTCGGGGATGATAGGCTTACCATCCTCGTCTTCATCAAGCATGGGCTCCGAGTCGACCACAAACAAGCGGATGCTTTTGCCTACCTGCGGGGCAGCCAGACCCACGCCGTGCGCATAGTACATGGTATCAAACATGTCCTGCACCAGCTGCTTAAGCTCGGTGGGGGAGTAGTCGGGGGCAAGAGGTTTGGCCGGGGCCTTCAGCACCGGGTCACCAAAGGCAACAATAGGATAGATCATCGGGATTCGAGGAAAGATTGCAGAATCAGAGTAGCCGACACACGGTCTACGGTGGCTTTGTCGCGACGGTCCTTCTTGCTAAGCCCTCCGGCCAACATAGCCGCGTGAGCCATGCGCGAGGTAAACCGCTCGTCTATCTCATGCAGGGGCAGTTCAGGAAATTCCTTACGTAGGCGCCGAACTACCCCAACTACGGCGCTGGTAGAGTCGGTGGGTTCGTTGCTCAGGGTCTTGGGCATGCCAATCACTAACGCTTCTAAGGGTTCCCGCTGGTGGTAAGCCTTGAGGTACGTCACCAAATCTTGGCTGTGAATGGTTTCAAGTGGGGAGGCAATCAGTTGAAGCGGGTCCGTAACGGCCAGCCCCACCCGCTTGTGGCCGTAGTCGATGGCAAGAATTCGGCCCATCACAGTGGAGTAAACGAAAGAAAGCGAAAATGCGGTCCGTCAAGTTGTTAGCACGGCCTCCGTACAAAGATACGATGCTGCTTGCGAAAGGTGGTAGCCGAAACTTAGCGCCCGCAATCCGGTGGCAGGGTGCAATCGTAGATTGAGCCGGCAAACAGCGTTATTGAACGAGCGAAGGTATTCTTCATAAAATGATAAAACTACTTTCGTACAACACTCGCATTCAGAGACTTTTGAAATAGGATTATCTGCGTTTGGGTTGAAGTATGTTGCTCTAAATCCATAAAAATTTGCATTGTTATTGGAAAATAAATATCCACCTATGTGCAGTGCATATATCTTGGAAAAGTTTCAATAGTTTTGGATACCTGTCCGTATTGCCAGCCCTTGCGTATCGCCTAAACTTCTACTCACTCAGCGCCTTATGACTACCGAGCCCCACGACTCGTTGCGCCCTGTGAAGGAGCCGGCCCTACGGAATACCCGGCGGCAGATTCGGCAACCGCTCCTGTTGGCACTAGCTCTAGCTTGCGGAATCCTCTTAGGTGCCAATCCCTTTCGCCCCTCCGATCAAAACCCGGATGCCACGGCTCGGGGCTATCTAAAGTTCAAAGAAATCCTGAGCTATGTGGACCGGGATTACGTGGACTCCGTGAATGCAGAAGAACTATCGGACTACGCCATTGGTCGGATGCTAGAGCGCCTAGATCCGCACTCAGTATTTATTCCGGCGCGGCAGCAGCAGCAGGCTTCAGCCTTCCTCCAGAGCGATTTTGATGGGGTAGGTGTGGAGTTCAACTTATTTCATGATACCGTAACGGTTGTATCACCCTTGAGTGGTGGCCCCGCCGACCAAGCAGGGCTGCAACCCGGCGACCGTATTCTGGCCGTGAATGGGGAGAGAGTATCGGGAATGCACAACACCACTGAGCAAGTATTCAACAAGCTGCGAGGCCCCCGGGGAAGTGCCGTGCTGGTACGCCTGCTGCGCCGTGGTCTGACTCAGCCCTTGAACGTGCAAATGACCCGCAACCGCATCTCCAATTCCTCGGTAGATGTGGCATACATGATTGATAATCAGACGGGGTACATCAAGGTTAGTCGTTTTGCTAGCGGTACCTACGACGAGTTCAAGGCTGCCCTCGGCGACCTACGTCGTCAGGGGCTCACCCGCTTGGTGCTTGATTTGCGTGGCAACCCCGGTGGCTACCTCGACCGTGCCACTAAGCTGGCCGATGAGCTGATTGGGGGCACGAAAAAGATTGTATACACCGATGGCAAAGGTGACCAGTACGATACCCAGACCTTTTCCCGCGTAGCAGGCGAGTTTGAGGAAGGCCCGCTGGTAGTAGTGGTAGATGAAGGCAGTGCCTCCGCAGCCGAAGTGGTAGCCGGTGCCCTACAAGACCAGGACCGCGCCCTTGTGGTGGGTCGTCGTACCTTCGGGAAGGGCTTGGTACAGCAGCCCATTGCGCTTAACGACGGCTCGGAGTTGCGCCTAACCATTGCCCGCTACTACACCCCTTCGGGCCGTAGCATTCAAAAGTCTTACAGCGGCGGGCTGGCCGAGTACGAAAAGGACCTTGTGAATCGTCAGCGCCACGGCGAGTACTTCCACGCTGATAGTATTCACTTTGCAGATTCCCTGCGCTACCGTACGGCACACGGCCGCACGGTGTATGGTGGCGGAGGCATTATGCCCGATGTGTTTGTGCCCCGCGATACTACTGCTTATTCAGCCTACTATACCCGCCTACAGAGCCACAACCTAGTTCGTGAGTTTGCCGTCCGCTTCTTTCAAGAGCATAAGACTGAGTTGGAGGGTTTGCGCTTTGAGCAGTTCAGCCAAAGCTTCCGCATCAGCGACGCCCAGTTGCAACAATTGGCCGCTCGGGCCGCGCAAGATGGCGTAGCCAACGATGCCGCTGGCCTGCGCCGGTGCGCACCGCTCCTGCGCAGCCAGCTGAAAGCCCTAATTGCCCGTAGCGCCTATGGTAAAGCCGCTTACTTCCAAGTCCTCAACCAAGAAGACGTTGAAATTCAGCAGGCCCTCCGCGTAGTCACTGATAGTGGCTCTACCCTAATGAACGGGCTGACCTTGAAGTAGCAGAATTATCAGCCCGAAGAAACTAAGCGGTCCGTAGCTCCAAAAGAACTACGGGCCGCTTAGTGTTTAGAGAAGCCTATAGTGGCTACTTAGCTGGTATATCCTGCACTCGGAACTGCTGTTGCAGGCCCGCCAGCGGTTGGCCATCTGCTTCGGCGTATGGATAGATGAAGTAGTTGAGGGTACCACCGTGCTGGCGCGGGGCCAAAACCAGGTCCCGGCCGCGCGTAAATTCCAAGCGGTTCTCGTCGTGAGCCCCGAAGAAGTAGGCGCGCTTAGCAGGGTTCTTAGCTGCCTCAGAGGCATCTACGGGTACCCAGCCCGTTTCCTTTGTATAGAACTCCGCCCAGCAGTGGTAGCCTTTTACTTCGGCGCTACCGCGTTCTGGAGGTAGTGGGAACCCAATGCTAAAGCGCGCAGGAATGCCAACGGCTCGGCAGTAGCCAATGAACACGGCGTGAAAATCGGTGCAGTTGCCACGGCGGGCGTCGCAGGCATAGTAAATGTCGCCGCGGCCCCAACCCTGGCCAGTTTTATCGTAGGTCACCGTGCTAACCACGTGCTCGTAGATAGCCTTTGCTTTCTCCAAGTTGGTAGTGGCTTTTGCGCGCGTTACTACCTCCTGTGCCCACAGCCGGATCTTTGGGTCTAGGGGCACGAGGCTATCTGCCGCCAGCCACCGACTCATGTTGGGGTCAGCAGGCTCCAGCATTTTGCGCGTAACGGGTTGGCCGGCTAGCGTAGGGTTGAGGTGCTCGCGCCGAGTAGCCTGCAATTTCATGCTCACGGTAAATCCCTGCAACGCCGCCCCCGTAGCGTGCACATGCAGCACGCGGTTGCCGTAGGCACTTGTTTTCACCTCGTAGGGTACGGGTGCTTCAATTTTCAGGTCGCGAATGTCCTGGCTCTTGTCGTCGTGAGGCACGGGTAGCCACAAGTCTACCTCGCGCACGCCGGCGGCTTGCGCGGGTACGGTAGTCGTGTAGTTGAAGTTGAACGTACGGGTGCGCGGTTCCACTGCTTTGGGTGTATTGGCAGAAGCCAGCAAACCTAAACCGGTTAGGAAGAGCGGCAGCAGACGGGCAGATACGGAAGACACGGTAGTAAGAGGTAACAAGAGGTAACGGCTGAAATAAAGTGCAAGATACGCCAGGGTTATGGCTTCAACCATCATACAGACATATTGGTTGCCGGGAACGTGACTCGAATATCCCAGGCTGCTATCCATACCAAACCTTCTTACCTTCACGCTACTGACCTTTCTACCCGTATTTCCCACCCAACTCATTTCTGTACCATGGCTTTCTACCACCGCCTCGGCCAGATTCCGCGCAAGCGCCACACCCAGTTTCGCCAGCCCGATGGCTCCCTGTACTTGGAGCAGCTAGTGGGCACGCTGGGCTTCCACGGCGTTTCGTCGCTGCTCTACCACAAGCACCCACCCACAGAAATCAGGACCGTGGGCCAGCCCGAGCCGTTTGCACCTAAGCTGCTGAAAGACCGGCCCCTGGAACCAGCGCACCTGCGCACTCTGGCCCAAACCACCACCGGCGGCGACTACCTGCAGGCCCGGCAAACCATGCTCGGCAACGCCGACGTGACGCTCAGCATCTGCAACCCCACCGAGCGGCGCATGGATTACTACTACAAGAATGCTCTGGCCGATGAGGTCATCTTCGTGCACGAAGGTCGGGGCGAACTGTGGAGCCAGTTAGGCAAGGTGCAGTTCGAGCCCGGCGACTACGTCATTATTCCGCGCACCATCATTCACCAGCTTCATTTCGAAGCAGGCCCCGTGCGCCTGCTCATCATCGAGTCGTTTAGCCCCGTGGAAACGTGCCGCCGCTACCGCAACCACTTCGGGCAGCTGCTGGAGCACTCGCCCTACTGTGAGCGGGACATCCGGCCCCCGCATGAGCTGGTGACCGATGATGAGCGGGAATCGGGCGAGTACGTGGTCAAGATCAAGAAAGACGGCCTGCTGCACACTCTAACCTATGGCCACTCGCCCTTCGATGTAGTGGGCTGGGACGGCTACTTCTATCCCTACGCCACCAGCATTCATGATTTCGAGCCGATTACGGGCCGCCTCCACCAGCCGCCACCTGTGCATCAGCACTTCGAAGGGCACAACTTCGTCATCTGCTCCTTCGTGCCGCGCCTCTTCGACTATCACCCGCTGAGTGTTCCGGCGCCCTACAACCACTCCAACGTCGACTCAGATGAGGTGCTGTACTACGTGGCCGGCAATTTCATGTCGCGTAAGGGCGTAGACTTGGCGTCCTTCACCTGGCACCCCAGCGGCATTCCCCACGGCCCACACCCCGGCACCGTGGAGGCCAGCATCGGCAAAAAGGAAACCCACGAGCTAGCGGTGATGGTGGACACCTTCCGCCCGCTCTACCTCACCGAGGCGGCCCTGCCCTACGTGGACGGCCGCTACCCCATGAGCTGGCAACCTGGCTTCGTGCCCGACCCGCCCCGCTCCGCCGATATGATGGATTAAGGAGTGGTGTAATCAATATTCTTTACACTTTACAAGAACACCCCATGGATATACAAAGGACACGGGGTGTTTAAGCTTATATATGTTAAGTTAAATGCATGAAACACGCTTGTTCTCTCTGTGTACTAATAGCCTTGGTTTGGTTATTTAGTGGTTGTAAAAAAGAGGATGCGGAGAAGTCGGATGTTACATTCGATGTTCTAGACTCTGCAGTGCTGGACGTATCCCGCTATTCCTCAGGACATACCTCAACCATAAGTGTATGGTCAAAATGTGCGCAGGCCTGTGAAATAAATAAGGCTTCTATTGAACATGTAAAGAGTGTAGTACTTCGTACGGCTGAAGTAAACCTGAAATACCCCAACGGGCAAAACTTCGATTTTTTGGATCGGCTCACGCTGTATGCCGTTACAGCGGAGGGTAATAAGCGGATTGTGTTGGCTGCCACCGATGTCGTTCCGCGTGGGGCGACTACTCTGAAACTAGTGCCAACTAAAGAGGACTTGACAGCCTATCTGCAGCCCGGTAGGTATTATATTATACCTTATCTAGAGGTCAACCAACCCAGCCAAAATTTGGCTGAGTTGCAATTACAGTATGATGTTCGGGCACAGCAGTTGTAACACTAAATCTATTAATGTAATGAGCATTAGTAAGATGCTATGTTATCGCTAGACGAACGCGTGGGATGAGTGGAAGGGAGGACAAATCCGGGTTGGAGTTGATTTCGTAACTTCCGCTCAAATTGCAACTCCCATGAAAAAAGTCCTCTTTCTAGCTCCCCTTCTGGCCTTACTGGTTTTCCTGTCTGGCTGCGACAAACTCGACAAGCTGCTGACCTTTACTATTGAGGACTCGCAGTCGGTTAAAATCGCAACGGGCTTCCCGGTAAACGTGATTACGCCGGTTTCGCCTATCACCGTTCCTACCCGCTCCGACGAGAAGTTCAAGAACGAAAACACCAGCGCTAATCTGGTGAAGGATGTGAAGCTCGACCGCCTCACGCTCACCGTCACCGACCCCAGCTCCGAGAACTTCGACTTCCTGAGCAGCATCAGCCTGTACATCAGCACCGACGGCAACGACCGGATTCTGCTGGCTTCCAAGGATAACATACCCATGGGCGTCAACACCATCCAACTGACCCCAACCACCGAGAAGCTCGACAAGTACATCAAGGCCAGCAGCTACACGCTCTCCACTGAAGCCCGCATCCGCAAAGCCATCAGCAAGGACATTACTATCCGCGCCGACTCGCGCTTCAAGGTTACGGCCGACCCGCTCTAGGCCACTTACAACACAAAACAAGAAAGCCCCCTGGCCTAGGCCAGGGGGCTTTCTTGTTTTGTATGCAGGCATTACTTCAGCAGCTCGTGCAGTACGGTTTGCATGGAAAATACCCGGTTGCCCGCCTCCTGAATCACTAGGGAATTTGGCGAGTCCAGGATGGCATCGGAGACTTCCACGTTGCGGCGTACGGGCAGGCAGTGCAGGAACTTGGCGTCGTTAGTGCCATCCATGTGCTCAGGCGTCAGCATCCACGAAGGGTCGTTGCTGATAACCTGGCCGTAGTCTTGGTAGCTGCTCCAGTTCTTAGCCTGCACGAAGTCGGTGCCTTCCAGGGCCTTCTTCTGGTCGTACTCGATGCGGGCCCCTTTCGTGAATTTGGGGTCCAGCTCGTAGCCTTCGGGGTGCGTAATAACGAAGTCCACCCAGTCTACTTCCGAGAACCAGTCACAGAAGGAGTTGGGCACGCACTGGGGCAGGGCGCGCACATGTGGGGCCCAGGTCAGCACCACCTTCACGCGTTCCTTCTGCTTGGTCTCGGCTACCGTAATCAGGTCGGCAAACGACTGCAGCGGGTGCAGCGTGGCGCTTTCCAGGCTGATAACCGGCACGGTGGCGTACTTCAGAATCTTGTTGAAAACTTCCTCACTGTAGTCGGCCTCGCGGTCTTTGAGCGTAGGGAAGGTGCGCACGCCCAGCACGTCGCAGTACTGGCTCATAACGGCAATAGCCTCCTTGATGTGCTCCTGGGTGCCGCCGTTCATCACTGCGCCATCGGCCATTTCCAGCGTCCAGGAATCAGCGCCGGCGTTGAGCACCCAGGCTTGCGCACCCAGGTTGTAGGCCGCCTTTACTGAGCTAAGCCGGGTACGGAGGCTGGGATTGAAGAAGATCAGCCCAACCGTTTTGTTCTTGCCGATGTGCTGGTAGCCGTACGGATTCGCCTTGATTTCCAGGGCTTGCTGCAGCAGGGCTTTATAGTCGCCCGCATCGGCGAAAGAGGTGAAGTTTTTCATGTGGTATTGAGTGGCCTAGGCCTAAAAGAACGTCATGCTGAGCTTGCCGAAGCATCTCTCCCGCTTCGTAGGTTGGTCAGCCGGTCCATGTTTCCAAATCTATGGTTTCCCAACTGGGGTTGAAGGCTGTAATTAATGCGTCCTTCTTCTGGCGTGTCCAGCCTTTCAACTGCTTTTCTCGAGCAATGGCTTGAGCGGCATCTGGACAAAGCTCAAAGTACATCAGCAAATCCGCCTGATACCGCCCAGTAAACTTGCCTGCATCACCCCGACCATTGCTGTGCTCGTTGAGGCGGCGAGCGAGGTCGTTGGTAGTGCCAATGTATAGGACCGTTTTAGTCGGATTGGTCAGTATGTAGACGTACATCTGGCGACGTTACAAAGAAAATCAGAACGTCATGCTGAGCGAAGTCGAAGCATCTCTACCGCTTCTCCCTCATGTCAGGAGTTAGCCAGAGGTAGAGATGCTTCGACTTCGCTCAGCATGACGTTCTTTTCAGTAATGTAGGCCTAGTTTCGACGTTACATCGCCTTATACTCGTTCCAGCTCTTGATCTTCAGGTCCTTCATTTCAAGCTTACAGAAGGCTTGAATGAAGGCTTTGGCTAGGCGGGCGTTGGTGAGCAGCGGGATGCCGAAGTCGATGGCCGTGCGACGGATCTTGTAGTCGTTGTCCAGCTCACCCTTCGACAGGTTCTTGGGGATGTTGATGACCAAGTCGATTTTCTTCTCCTTCAGGTAGGTCAGCACGTTGGGCTCCTGGTAGTCATCGGGCCAGAAGAGCAGGCTGCTCGGGATGCCGTTTTCGGCGAAGAAGCGGTGCGTGCCCTGGGTGGCGTAAATCTGGTAACCCTTTTTCACGAGCAGTTCCGTGGCCGCCAGCAAGGCCACCTTCGACTTGATGGGCCCGCCGGAAATCAGCACTGACTTCTGCGGAATCTTATAGCCCACGCTCAACATTGACTTCAGCAGCGCTTCCTCGGCCGTGTCGCCCAGGCAGCCTACCTCGCCGGTGCTTACCATGTCCACGCGCAGCACTGGGTCGGCGCCGGGTAGGCGGGTGAACGAGAACTGCGGGGCCTTCACGCCCACGAAGGGCAGGTCGTACACCCGCTCGCTTTCATCGCGTGCCACCTTCTTGCCTAGCAGCACCTGCGTGGCCTTCTTGATCAGGTTGTTACCCGATACTTTCGACACGAAGGGGTAGCTGCGCGAGGCGCGGATGTTGCACTCAATCACCCGGATTTCGCCGTTTTTATCCAGGAACTGGATGTTGAACGGCCCGCTGATTTCGTAGCGCTTGGCAATCTTCTCGGCAATGGTTTTGAGCTTTCGGATCGTGCGCACGTACACCTTCTGAGGCGGGTAGTACATGGTGGCGTCGCCAGAGTGGACGCCGGCAAACTCCACGTGCTCGGAAATGGCATAGCTCACAATTTCGCCCTTGTCGGCCACCGCATCCAGCTCAATTTCCTTGGCATCCTGCATAAACTCCGATACTACTACCGGGTACTCAGCGCTTACTTCA
Organism: Hymenobacter mucosus; assembly: GCF_900188255.1. Lineage (GTDB taxonomy): Bacteria > Bacteroidota > Bacteroidia > Cytophagales > Hymenobacteraceae > Hymenobacter > Hymenobacter mucosus. The sequence goes on from NZ_FZNS01000003.1 coordinate 373,071, forward strand.
GCAGCGGCTTTCAGGAAGGCCTCCATCTCGAAGGCGTTGGACACCACGTTCATAGAAGCCCCCGAGAGCACGTAACTAGGCCGGATCAGCACGGGGTAGCCTACCTCGCCTACGAATTCAAACATGGCGTCCAGGGAAGTCAGCTCCTTCCAGCGGGGCTGGGCAATGCCCAGCTCGTCCATGATGCTCGAGAACTTGTGGCGGTTTTCAGCCTCGTCGATGCGAGCCGGAGCAGTGCCCAGGATGGGTGCATTAGCATCGGCCAAACGGGTTGCTAAGTTGTTCGGAATCTGGCCACCGGTGGAGAGGATCACGCCCTCTGGCTGCTCGAACTCCAGAATGTCCATCACCCGCTCGAAGCTCAACTCCTCGAAGTACAGCCGGTCCGAAACGTCGTAGTCGGTAGAAACAGTTTCGGGGTTGTAGTTGATGATGATGGTTTTGTAACCCTCTTCGGCGGCCGTCTGCACGGCATTTACGCCGCACCAGTCGAATTCTACGGAAGAGCCAATGCGGTACACGCCCGAGCCCAGCACTGCAATAGACTTGCTGGTTTCCGGCTGCAGGTCGTTTTCAGTGCCGTGGTAGGTGCTGTAGAGGTAGTTGGTTTTGGCTGGGAACTCGGCCGCCAGCGTGTCAATCTGCTTGATAACCGGCAGCACGCCCAGGGCCTTGCGGCGGGCCCGCACCAGCAGCTCATCGGCTTTCACGTCGCCTTGGCCTAGCAGCTTCACCGCAATTTGCTGGTCCGAGAAACCGGCTTTCTTCACCTCGCGCAGTAGGCCAGTCTCCAGGGCGTCTAGGCCACTGCCGCGCTGGGCAGCTAGCTGGTTGCTCAGCTCAAAGATGGTGTACAGGCGCTGCAGGAACCAGTGGTCAATCTTGGTCAGATCGTGGACCTGCTCCAGGGTGTAGCCGGCCTCAAACGCCAAGTTGATGGCGAAGATGCGCTCCTCGTTTGGCTCACTCAGCAGCTTGTCGATGGTGGCGTTGTCCACCTGCTCAGGCTTGTTGGCCACGAAGCCGCGCTTGCCGGTGTCCAGCATGCGCAGGCCCTTCTGAATGGCTTCCTCGAAGGATTTGCCGATGGCCATTACCTCGCCCACGCTCTTCATGGCCGAGCCAATCTGCCGGTTCACGCCCTCAAACTTGCCCAGGTCCCAGCGCGGCAGCTTCACCACCACGTAGTCAAGCGCCGGCTCGAAGAAGGCGGAAGTCGTCTGCGTCACGCTGTTCTTCAGCTCCGACAGCGAGTAGCCCAGGCTCAGCTTGGCGGCCACAAAGGCCAGCGGATAGCCCGTAGCCTTAGAAGCCAGCGCCGAGGAGCGCGACAGACGGGCATTCACCTCAATCACGCGGTAATCCTCCGAAACAGGGTCGAGGGCGTACTGAATGTTGCACTCGCCCACAATGCCGAGGTGGCGAATGGTCTTGATGCCGATGCTGCGCAGCTTGTGGTACTCGCGGTTGCTCAGGGTCTGCGAAGGCGCCACCACGATGCTCTCCCCGGTATGAATACCGATGGGGTCGAAGTTCTCCATGTTGCAGACCGTGATGCAGTTGTCATATTGGTCGCGCACTACTTCGTACTCCACTTCTTTCCAGCCTTTCAACGACTCTTCTACCAGAATCTGGTCCGAAGTAGTGAAGGACTTTTGGACTAGGGCCCGCAGCTCGTCCATGTTATTGGCGAAACCGCTGCCTAGGCCACCCAGCGCAAACGCCGCCCGCACAATGATGGGGAACCCGATTTTCTCGGCCGCGGCCACCGCGTCTTCCATAGTCGTCACGGCCACGCTGCGGGCCGAGAGTACGCCAATCTGGTCGAGCTTCTCCTTGAAAATGTCCCGGTCCTCAGTGTCGATGATGCTTTGCACGGGCGTGCCCAGCACCTTCACGTTGTACTTCTCAAACACCCCGGCGCGGAACAAAGCCACGGCGCAGTTCAGGGCCGTTTGGCCGCCAAAGGCCACCAGAATGCCATCGGGCTGCTCCTTCTTGATGACCTCCTCCACGAAGTAGGGCGTCACGGGCAGGAAGTACACGTCGTCGGCAATGTTATCCGACGTTTGCACGGTGGCGATGTTGGGATTGATGAGGATGGTGCGGATGCCTTCCTCTTTCAGCGCCTTAAGGGCCTGGGAGCCGGAGTAGTCGAACTCACCGGCTTCACCGATTTTCAGCGCGCCGGAACCGAGGATGAGAACTTTCTGTGGTTTTTCCATTCTGAGGGTTAGGGTAACAGGCCGCTGGTGCGGTCATGTTAAAAGGCAGTCGTGCTAGGCCGGCTACCGCCGGTAGTTTATGTGGGCAGAGAAGGTGTTACTTAGAAAAGAGGGTGTCGCTCTTCACGATTTCCCAGTTGCCGGATGCCCGTTTGGTCATCCAGAGTTTAATGGTGGCATTGGCCCGCTCACCATCCAATAAAAAGCGGAAGACAAGCGAGTCTTTTTTAGCACTCAGGTTTTCCACCTTGAAGTTCTTAGAGTGTATTCTTCCTATTCTGTTGGTTATTCTAGAAGAAACTCTAGCCGAACTCATAGCCTGAGCAATCAGATCGGCCGGTTCTCCCAGTACTGCTTTCATGAGCGTCCGCTGGCCTAGGTTCCTGACGAAGTAAAACCCCGCGAAAGCCAGCGCGCCCAGCAGCACATACCCCCAGTTCGGAAAGCCTTTACTTTTAGATGGCATGGGAGCTGGGCGGTTTACTCAGAGAAAGTGGTGTCGCTCTTAACCATCTGCCATTTGCCATCAGGCTGTTTCATGACTTTGGTCCGGATTGTGGCGGTGGCTTTCTCGCCTTTCAGCACGAGCCGGAAGGAGAGAGAATCCTGCTTCGGACCGGGCTTTCCGGCGTCAAACTTCCTCGAAACAATCTTCCCGGTACGGCTTAGAATGCGAGGTGAGACATTGCCCTTATCCAGCATCGAAAGAAAGATGTCCTGCTTGCCCACGGCAAGTTTGACGACGTCTTTCATCTTGACGCTTTTGATGAGGTAGAACACCGCAAACGCCACAATTCCCAGCGCTACGTACACCCAGTTCCGCGTGCTTCCGCTCTTTTCTTGCATAGGGCTCATGCATTAAAAATGACCGGGTTGAAGATAAGGAACGTGATGCTGGGCTTATTGAACCGAAGGTCGCCGTAGGGAAGCATCTTTAGTTAACGAAGTGGACTAGGACATCCTAACGAAGTCGTAAAGGGTCTTTCGACGAGCTCAGCACGGCAGATAAGTGCTTTTACCATTTCGATATCTTGTAGGAGGTTACTACTGAATCTGGTCCCAACGTCAGGTCAAGTGTTTTGCCATGTACTGGGTCGATATCTGATTCGAAATCTTCAACGATTAGGTAGCGCAGAGTGCCGTCGGGCTCACCATAGTTTGATGGCTCACCGAGCGAATCAAGAAGCTGCGTGTAGGTGAGGCCCTTTAGTTGATGATGCTTCACTAAATCATCGACCATTTGCTCACGGTACGGGAAACTCCCTATGTCACCTGTAGCGGACCACTGATGCCTGTCAAATTTCGTTTCCTGCTTACTACACCCATTAACTATGCTCCAAAGAGAAAAGAGCAGCATGAATGATAGTAAGAAGCGAAACATACGGGAACTCATGGTTATTTAGCGGCTTTGTGTTCCGCTACAGCTTTCAGGAAGTCATCGAACAGGTATTCTGTATCCTCGGGGCCGCCGGCGGCTTCGGGGTGGAACTGGGTAGAGAAGAACGGCTTGATCTTGTGCTTGATGCCTTCGCAGGTGCCGTCGTTCAGGTTCTCGAACAACATTTCCCACTCGGCGGGCAGCGTGTTGGTGTCTACCGCGAAGCCGTGGTTCTGGCTGGTGATGTAGCTGCGCTTGGTGCCTGAGAGTAGTACCGGCTGGTTGTGGCTGCGGTGGCCGTACTTCAGTTTAAAGGTGTCGCCGCCCGCGGCCAAGCCCATGAGCTGGGAGCCCAAGCAGATGCCGAAGATGGGCTTGTCCTGGCCTAGCGCGGTTTGCAGGTGCTCGATGGTAGGCGTGCACATCTTAGGGTCGCCGGGGCCGTTGCTGAGGAACAGGCCGTCGTAGTCGAGCTTGGTGAAGTCATAGTCCCAGGGCACCCGAATCAGCTCCACGTCACGCTGCAGGAAGCAGCGGATGATGTTGGTTTTGGTGCCGCAGTCAACGAGCACGATTTTGTGCTGGCCGTTGCCGTAGTGCTTTACCTCGGTGGGGCTCACCTGGGCTACTAAGTTGTCTTGGTTGGGGTCGTGCAGCTCTACGTCTTCCTCGGCTACAATCTTACCTAGCATGGCACCCTTTTCCCGCAGGATTTTGGTGAGCATGCGCGTGTCCACGCCAAAGATGCCGGGGATGTTGTACTCCTTGAGCCAGTCGCCGAGGCTCTTGGCTGCGTTCCAGTGGCTATGCTCCTCAGAGTAGTAGTTCACCACCAAGCCGGCAATGTGAATCTTGTCCGACTCGAAAATCTTCGAAATCGACTCGTACAATTCCTCGCCGGGTACGCCATAGTTGCCTACCATGGGGTAGGTCAGCACCAGGATCTGGCCGGCGAAGGAGGGGTCCGTCAGGTTTTCGGGGTAGCCGGTCATGGCCGTGCTGAACACCACCTCGCCCGCGGCGGAGGTGAAGGCGCCGAAAGATTGGCCTTGAATTTCAGTGCCGTCTTCCAGGACGAGTTTTACCGATTTAGCGTTTTCCACTCTGTTATGCGAAAAAAGGTTTACTCTGTTATTGAATTTCTGCGGTAATCAGGTCCGTGGTTTTCCATAGCGTGAGTTGGGGCAGTAGAGGTTCCCATCAACGCTACTCGGAAACCGACTTGAGGAGGGGGAATGCAATGGTTCGGCCTCCCTAATGCCGGGCGCTTAGCGGATGCGCTACGTGGCTTCAGCCCGCTTTCGAAACCGGCCGGATATAATTTCGGCTGGAACAGAACCAAAATCAGAGGTCTATTCCAGCCGAACGAGGACTTAAGCCAAACGGGAGCGAAAGAAGGTATGTCAATCGGTCCCGCACCCTGCCGCTCCCAGATGTCAGGCATCGGGAAGTCGGGCGGGCACGATTGCTGAAAGGAAATGTGGGAGGCCGTTCTTTCATGGAAAGAACCAGCCGGTTGCTGCGCAATAGTCACCAATGGCAGCGTGCAGCTTATCAGAAGGGGAGCTTGGCTCGGGAACCTCATCGTGCTACTCATTGGGGCTGCAAGTTAGACCACAAGTCGCTTACTTTTTTACCTCAACAGGAATAATTGCATACAATGCCTGCAAAAACCGGTCGACTTCCTCTCGCGTGATGTTCAGAGGCGGGAGCAGGCGGAGTACGGTAGGGTCGGAGGCATTACCCACGAAGATGTGGAAGTCCGAAAGCAGCTTGTCGCGCACGTCCTTGATGGGGAAATCGTACTTGATGCCTACCATCAGACCGCGGCCGCGGATTTCTTCGGCGCCAGCATTAGCTTCCAGCTCGGAGCGGAGGTAGTGGCCTAGCTCGGCGGCGTGGTTCAGCAAGTCTTCCTGCTCAATAACTTCCAGCACAGCCAACGCAGCGGCACAGGCCAGGTGGTTGCCCCCGAAGGTAGTGCCCAACAGACCATAGGATGCCTTCAATTCCGGCGCAATCAGGATGCCTCCGATGGGGAAGCCGTTGCCCATACCTTTTGCTACCGAAATAACATCGGGGCGGATGCCGGTGTGCTGGTGGGCGAAGAACTTACCGCTGCGGCCGTAGCCACTCTGGACCTCGTCGGCAATCAGCAGGGCGCCGTATTGCTTGCACAGCGCGGCTAGGCCAGTCAGGAACTCGTCGGAGGGCATAATGATGCCGCCCACGCCCTGAATCGGCTCGATGATGGCCGCGCAGACGTCGCCGCCTTGCAGCACCTGCTCTACCGCAGCCAAGTCATACTCCACAAAGGAAATGGCGTGGTCGGCGTTGAAGGGCGCTACAATTTTCGGGTTATCGGTGGCGGCTACCGCCCCGGATGTACGGCCGTGGAAGGCACCTTTAAAGGCGAGTACGCGCTTTTTACCAGTATGGAAAGACGCCAGCTTCAGCGCATTCTCGTTGGCCTCGGCGCCAGAATTGCACAAGAACAGTGAGAAGTCCTCGTACCCCGACACCTGGCCTAGCTTTTGAGCCAGCTGCGCCTGAATTGGAATCTGCACCGAGTTGGAGTAGAAGCCGATGTTCTGCAGTTGCTCGGTAAGGCGCTGCACGTAGTGCGGGTGGCTGTGGCCGATGGAAATAACGGCATGTCCGCCGTAGAAATCCAGGTACTCCTGGCCTTTATCGTCCCAAAGTTTCGCTCCCAGCGCCTTTACCGGCGTGATGTTGACGAGCGGATATACGTTGAAAAGCTCCATTAGAAAAGCACCGATTTGAGGTGAAGTCCTGTCGTTTCGGGCAGGCCGAAGAGCAGGTTCATGTTCTGGATAGCTTGGCCCGAAGCGCCTTTCACTAGGTTGTCGATAACCGAGGTGATGAGCAGCTGCTTGCCGAATTTCTGCACGTGCAGCAGGCACTTGTTGGTGTTAACTACCTGCTTTAAGTGAATCTCCTTGTCCGACACCGTGGTGAACGGCGCATCGGCGTAGAATTTCTCGTACAGCTCCCGTGCTTCTTCCTGGGTCAAGTCTGACGGCGTGTAGACGCTGGCGAAGATGCCCCGGGTGAAGTTGCCGCGGTACGGAATGAAGTGCATGGTGCTGTCCAACTGCGGCTGCAGCTGCGCCAAACTCTCCCCAATTTCGCCTAGGTGCTGGTGAGTGAAGGGCTTGTAGATGGACACGTTATTAGTGCGCCAAGAGAAGTGCACCGTCTCCGACAAGCTCTGCCCTGCGCCCGTACTGCCCGTAATGGCCGATACGTGCACATCGTCCGTCAGCTTACCGGCCTGGGCCAGCGGCAGCAAGGCCAGCTGAATGGCCGTGGCAAAACAGCCAGGGTTAGCAATGCTCTGAGCCTGCTGGATTTGGCTCCGGTTCAGCTCCGGCAATCCGTACACAAACTCCCGGCCTTCAAACTCGGCGTCGGCTTCTAGGCGGAAGTCGTTGCTCAGGTCGATGATGTGGGTGGTTTCGGGTAGCTCGTGCTGAGTTAGCCACGCCTTGGAGTTGCCGTGGCCTAGGCACAGAAACACTACGTCTTCATCACCCGCCAACTCCGAGGCAAACACCAGATCCGTCTCGCCTACCAGGTCGTCGTGAACCTGATAGATGGGGTTGCCGGCGTTGGAGGAACTGACGATGGCACCCAGCTCTGCATACTCGTGGTGCAGCAAAATACGGACAAGCTCACCAGCCGTGTAGCCAGCGCCGCCTACGATGCCAACCTTAATTTTCATCGTTGAACGAGCTGTGAATCCGCAGCTGGTTGCTGAAGATCTTGATAAAGCCCTTGGCGTCGCGGCCGTCCCAGGCATCGTTTTCTTCGCCGTAGGTGGCCACTTTAGAGCGCATCATGTCGTACTTCGACTCAATGCCCTGCAACTCGAACTGGTAAGGCTTCAGCGTTACGAACACCTTGCCCGACACCCGCTCCTGCGACGATGTGAGGAAGGCCTCCATGTCGCGCATTACCGGATCGAGGTACTGGGCTTCGTGCAGCAGCGTGCCGTACCAGTTGGCGATGTAGTCCTTGTGCAGCAGCTGCCAACGGCTGGAGGTGTGCTTTTCCAGCAAGTGGTGCGCCTTCAATAGAATCAGGGGTGCGGGAGCCTCGAAGCCCACGCGACCTTTAATACCCAGAATGGTGTCGCCCACGTGGGTGTCGCGGCCAATGGCGTAGCGTCCGCCCAGGTCGTTGAGCTGCTGGATGAGCTCTACTGGGTTCATCGACTTGCCATTCAGCGCTACGGGCTCTCCTTTCGCAAAGGTGATTTCGACAGTGGCGGGCTCATTGGCGGTGAGTTGGGTAGGGTACGCTGACTCAGGCAGTGCCTGGTGCGAGGTAAGGGTTTCTACGCCGCCCACGCTGGTGCCCCAAATACCCTTGTTGATGGAGTACTTGGCCTTTTCCCAGCTCATCTCGAAGCCGTGCTGGTTCAGGAAGTCAATCTCTGCCTGGCGCGACAGTTTCAGGTCGCGAATGGGCGTGATGATTTCCGTGTTGGGCGCGATAACCGAGAAAGCCACGTCGAAACGCACTTGGTCGTTGCCAGCACCAGTGCTGCCGTGAGCAATGTAATCGGCCTTGTGCTCGCGGGCGTACTCCGCTAGGGCCAACGATTGGAACATGCGCTCCGCGCTGACACTCAGCGGGTAGGTGTCGTTCTTGAGGATGTTGCCAAAAATGAGGTAGCGCAGGCAGTCCTGGTAGAATCGCTGGGTCACGTCAATCACCTCGTGCTTCGAGGAGCCCAGTTCATAGGCTCGCTTCTCGATGGCAGCCAGCTCTTCCTCAGAAAAGCCGCCCGAGTTGACGATAACGGTGTGAACTTCCAGACCCAGCTCGCGGGTCAGATATACAACGCAGTAGGACGTATCCAAGCCGCCGCTGTAGGCTAAAACTACCTTTTTCATTATTGGCCTTGGGGTGTAAGAATTTCAATCGTCTCCTGTACGCGCTGGCTAAACTGGTCGTCGAGCTTGTCGTAGACCATGCCCGTGCACAGGCACATTTTGCGCTCGTTTTCCATCAGGATGCCGTAGTTTTTGCAACTAGAGCAGCCTTTCCAGAAATCGTCGCTCTGGGTTAGCTCGGGAAAGGTAACGGGGCGGTAGCCCAGTTCATTGTTGATCTTCATCACGGCTGCGCTGGTCGTGATACCGAATATTTTGGCCGCTGGGTATTTCGTGCGCGACAGCTCAAACACCCGGTGTTTGATAGCGCGGCCCAAGCCCTCCTTGCGCAACTCCGTGTTTACGATGAGGCCCGAGTTGACAACGAACTTGTTGTCTTCGAAGGTCTCGATGTAACAAAAGCCAGCTAGCTGCTCATCAATGAAGGCAATGATAGCATCGCCTTTCACCATCTTCTTTACCAGATAGTTAGGGTCGCGCTTGGCGATGCCGACACCACGCGCTTTCGCGGATTCGGCGTACCACTGACAGAGGGTTTCCACATACTGCGCGTCGGCAGCATTGGCTACGCGTAAAATCATGGTCAAAGCTCGGTTGGTTGCCTTCGTATACGGCAACAGACTCGGAAAGACGATAAGGGAGGAGCTAGAAACGTAGCTAGCAGACGAGGCCGTGCAACAACCGAACCTATGATCGGCGGCAAGAAAAGCCTAAAAAACAGGTGCCCGCAGCGTAAGCCCTGAAAGAGCAGTTGGTTACGTGGTCGGGGAGGGGTACACTTCGGCCTACACTCGTGTCAATTCGTTATTCGTAAGAAACTTTCTTCTGTGGGGCGCTTTCCGTTAGGCCCCTTTCGCCGGTTTTGGTACTGCTAAAACGCAGACGAAATATTGCATGCCAGCGGCTAAGCTGGCATTGTTCGCACAACCAAAGCTGGTCGTCGCAAAAGCGCAATAGAAGAGAGACGAATCATTGACAGTTGCCGCAGGGCGGCGTGGAGTGTTTCTGCGGTTTAAATGAATAGGACCGCTAAATCGTTGCAAAACTAGATGTTTTTTTTTGGAAACTTTGCCCAGGTGACTTCAAAAAATAGTCCTACCCAAGGCGGTTTTCCGTTAGCGGTTAGCCAGTGAAGTATACCCTTTGGCAGCTTGTGGCCGCTTGTGGCCCATTTTTATCCCTTCCTTTTGTATGCGCGAAGGCCTGAAAATTTTTAAGATTGGCGGTGGCATCATTGATGACGAAGCACAACTACAGCACTTCTTGGCCGAGCTTGCCAAGGTTGCTGGCCGGAAATTGCTGGTGCACGGCGGCGGGAAAGGTGCCAGCCAGATGCTTGCTAGCTTAGGCATTGCGCCGAAGATGGTAGAGGGGCGGCGCATCACCGATGCCGCTACCCTTGATATCGTGACGATGTTTTACGCCGGTAAAACCAATAAGCAAGTGGTGTCGCTGCTGCAAGCGGCGGGTGTCAATGCGCTGGGTCTATCCGGGGCCGATGGCAATGCTATTCGGGCCGTGAAGCGCCCAGTAAAGGATATTGACTACGGCTTCGTAGGCGACCTGCCCGAAGGCAGCGTCAATACCGAACTGCTCCACCAGTTGCTGCAGGCCGGCATCACGCCCGTGTTTTGCGCCATCACCCACGACGGGCGCGGTCAGCTCCTTAACACTAATGCCGACACCATTGCCAGTACCTTGGCCCGCGCCCTGGCTGCGCAGTATGAGGTAGAGTTGCACTTCTGCTTCGAGAAAGATGGTGTTCTCTCTGACATCAACGATGAGCAGTCGGTGATTCCGCAGATCGTACCAAGCCAGTATCAGCAACTGAAAGCTGAGGGAGTAATTGCCGCCGGTATGGTACCCAAGCTCGATAACGCCTTTGCCGCCCTGGAAGCCGGGGTGGAGCGGGTAGTGATTGAAAACGCGCTTAAAATCAATGAACCCGTGAAAACTGTGCTATGTCGGAGCTAATTGGGCGGCTGACGGAGGATGCTATTGAGCTGCTGCAGGAGCTAATTCAGACGCCCTCCCTCTCGCGGGAAGAGGACCAGACGGCGGAGCTGATCTTCCGGTTTCTGACCTTCCACGGCGCCCACCCGCGGCGGGATAAAAACAACGTATGGGCTGTGTCGAAGCACTTTGATGCCGCCAAGCCTACTATCCTACTCAACTCCCATCACGACACCGTGAAGGCCGGCAACACCTGGACCTACGACCCGCTGGGCGCCGTGGTGGAAGGCGACAAGCTGGTAGGCCTGGGTAGCAACGACGCCGGGGCTTCGGCAGTGAGTCTGCTGGCTACCTTCCTGTACTTCCACGAGCGCACCGACCTAGCTTACAACCTCATCTGCGCCATTACGGCTGAGGAGGAGGTATCGGGGATAAACGGCATCCGGAGCGTACTGCCCCAGCTAGGCCACATCGACCTGGGCATTGTGGGTGAACCTACGCAGATGGACCTCGCTGTGGCGGAAAAAGGCCTCGTGGTGCTCGACTGCGTGGCTCACGGCCGGACGGGGCACGCCGCCCGCGAAGAAGGTGAAAACGCCCTTTACAAAGCCGTGGCTGACATTCAGTGGTTTGAGCAATTTCGCTTTCCAGAAGTATCGGAGCTACTAGGCCCCGTGAAGATGACCGTGACGCAGATTCAGGCCGGCTCCCAGCACAACGTTGTACCCGACCGCTGCACCTTCGTAGTGGATGTGCGCACCAACGAGTGCTACTCCAATGTTGAAGTGGTAGAGCTGGTGCGTCAGCACGTTACTTCCGACGTTACGCCGCGCTCCACGCACCTTAATTCCTCGCGCATTGAGCTAGGCCACCCCCTGGTGCAGCGGGGCATAGGCCTAGGCCGCCGCACGTTCGGTTCCGTCACGTTGTCCGACCAATCGATGATGCCGTTTACTACGGTAAAAATTGGCCCTGGTGACTCTGCCCGCTCCCACACACCCGATGAGTACATTCTGCTCAGCGAAATCAGGGCGGGGGTACGGGGCTACGTAGCTTTGCTGGACGGGCTACAACTGTAATAGGCTAGTTAAGTTCTAGAATACCAGAACCTAATTGTCCTCCTCAGCCAAGGAGGGGTTTCAGGTGATTGACTGTTGTTGAACATCTAAAACTAGCTTTAGTCATCGTTCTAGGCCACATCAACCACCCCTAGCCCCTCCTTTCCAAAGTGGGGAACTAGGTTTAGCTTTAACCAACCACGCATGAAAATCTGGGATAAGGGCATTGCCGTTGATAAGAAGATAGAGCAGTTCACCGTGGGCCGCGACCGGGAGCTGGATATGTATTTAGCGCAGTTTGACGTGCAGGCCTCCAAGGCTCAGGCCAACATGCTGGCGAAGGCCGGGCTGCTTTCCGATGAGGAGAATCAGCAGCTCCAGCAGGGCCTTATGGAGCTAGCTACGCAAATCGAGGACGGCACCTTTACCATTGAGGCGGAGTTCGAGGACGTGCACTCCAAGATTGAGTACTATCTGACTGAGAAGTTCGGCGACGCAGGTAAGAAAATCCACACCGCACGCTCCCGCAACGACCAGGTGCTGACGGCTATCCAGTTGTTCCTGAAGGACTACACCGAGCGTGCCGCCGCCAAAACGCTGGAATTAGTGCAGGTGCTCTTGCAGAAAGCCGAGGCGCATAAGGAAGACCTGATGCCCGGTTACACCCATTTCCAGGCCGCCATGCCCAGCTCCTTCGGGCTGTGGTTTTCCGCTTACGCTGAGCACCTGCTGCTAGATCTGGCCCTGTTTGAAGCTGCCCACACCGTAGCCGATCAAAATCCGCTAGGCTCCGGCGCCGGCTTTGGCAGTAGCTTCCCCATCGACCGACTGATGACCACCCAGGAAATGGCGTTCGGCAACCTGGCCGTGAGCAGCGTGGGCGCTCAAATGCTGCGCGGCAAAACTGAGAAGACGGTAGCCTTTGCCCTGGCTGGCATGGCCGCCACCCTCGCAAAAATGGCCTACGACTTGGTGTTGTACAACTCGCAGGATCTGGCCTTTGTGGAGCTACCCAAGGAGTTTACCACCGGCTCCAGCATCATGCCCCACAAGAAAAACCCCGATGTATTTGAGTTGATTCGGGCGCGTTGCAATGCTCTGCAGGCCCTGCCCAACACGCTCATGCTGGCGACCAGCAACCTGCCCAGCGGCTACCACCGCGACTTCCAGATTCTGAAGGAGCTGCTCTTTGAGCCCATGACCCAGTTCCTCGACATTCTCGACATCGTGCTCTTCGCCCTGCCCCAGCTGCGCATCAAGCCCAACCTGCTGAACCAGGAGAAGTACGACGCCGTGTTCACCGTCGAGAATATCAACCAGCTCATTCAAAGCGGCACCCCGTTCCGCACCGCCTACAAGCAGGTAGGCCTGGCTGTGGAGGATGGCAGCTACATGCCGCACAAGGAGTTCCAAACTACCCATTTGGGTAGCGTCCATAACCTAGGCTTAAAAGTGATTCAGGCGAAGGTGCAGCGCTTGCAGGAAAAGAGCGGTTTGGTGAAAAAGCAATAGTGTTTGCGTAGAATACTATAAGTCACATAAAGCACGTCATCCTGAGCAGAGCGAAGGATCTTACCACGGTAGCACGAGGCGCTAGGCCAGTCGTTCTTACCTGATAAGACTTCGCTCTGCTCAGGATGACGTGCTTTTAGGCTATACAGCTTTGGTTGAAGAAAGCTTGTAGTAACGCTAGGCCTATTCGCTATTTCTTAACCGGCTTCGCTATAGGCAAAGTTAGTTTTACGTCTACTGGCTTTCCGTTTTGGTAGCCTGGTGTGAAGCTCTCTATAGAAGCAAAAGCGGTAGCTAGGGCTGGATCTACTGCTGCTTCTGTTTCTGCTGGGTTGGGCCCTAAAGCTGGGCGACGAACGTTACCGTCTTGGTCGATGATGAAGCTGATGTAGGCATCACTGCCGCCAGCTGCGCCGCGCACGTGGCTGCTGATAAAGGCCTGCAATCCTTCTCTGCCTCCATTAGAATACACGGGCATCTTCTCCACATAGGTGTAGAAGGTGCGCCCATCTAGCTTGTTTGGGCCGTTTTGATTAACGGAAACAGCATTAGGCATGGGTACCGGCGTGGGGCTGCTTTGGGCAGTAGCGGCTAAGCTGGTAAAAAATAGGCCTAGGCTCAATGATAAGGGCTTTGCTAGTAAAAAGGGCATAAAAGTGTGATAAAGAGTGGTATACTAGTTGTGAGAGCTTGTTATCGGTTGCGGCCGTACTGCTCGTGAGAGCTTACCCAATCACTGCTGCTAATGGCGGAGCCCAGGCTAAGCTCGCCAGCTAGTACTACGCCCGCCACAATTTCCGCAAACTTGTTCACGGTGCCGCGCCCTACGCAGCCCAGCATACGTAGGCACTCGTTTTGGGTAGCTAGGCCCGTGCCGCCGCCGTGGGTAGCCACAATGAGGGAGGGAATAGTGATGCTGAGGTATAGGTCGCCTTCCTTCGTGACTTCGGAGTACAGCACCCCCGCTGAGGATTCCGAGACGTTGGCCACATCTTGGCCGGTGGCAATGAACAGGGCCGTGATGCCGTTGGCGGAGTGGGCGCCGTTGTTGTTTGCGCCGGAAAGAAATGCCCCCACATTACTGACCTGCCCATGGTAGGCCAGTTGCTCGGGCGTCACGCGCATGCGCTGCTGCAAAATATCGCGCTTGATGGTAGCCTCGGCCACTACGCGCTTGCCTCGAGTGCGCATCACATTTACCTGGGACGCTTTCTTGTCGGTAGCGAAGTTCGATTCGAGGTAGAAGTGCCGAATGGGAGCCGCTTTGTAGTGCTCTAAAATCCAGGAGCAGGCCGCGAAAGTGGCGCGGCCTACCATGTTCTGGCCCGCTGCGTCGCCGGTGCTGTAGTTGAAGCGCAGGTAGGCAAACTTGCCCGCCAAGTATGTGTCGATGTACTGGAGCTTAGCCACGCTGGAGGTGCTTTCCGCTTCCGGCCGAATTCGCTCAATCTCATCGGCTATCCACTGCCCAAAGTCGCGGGCGCCGCGGGCATCATCGAACACAAACACCGGCGCCCGCTGCATGGCGTCGCCAATGACGGTGCACTTCACGCCGCCGCAGAGGTTGAGCACCTGAATGCCCCGGTTGTAGCTCGCTACCAGCGTACCCTCAGTTGTAGCCAGAGGGATGAGAAAATCGCCCTGGGCGTGCTCCCCGTTTACGTGCAGAGGCCCCGCCAAGCCCACCGGAACTTGAGCTACCCCTGTGAAATGCTCGCAGTTACCCTGGAGGGTATGGGGGTCGAAGGAGTACTGCTTGAGGTGGTGAAACTCCTGCTCGGCGTATTCCTCAGCAAAGCGCTGCCGGGCCTGAATGGCGGCCTCAGAATAGTCATCTTCCTCTGAACGCGGAATGCGCGCCCGGTTTTTAGGTTGCTGGGTAATGGCATCCTCCACCTCCACCTGCAACTCCCCAAATGGGTCGGCCACAAACTGCACCCGCACCTTGTGCATGCCCTCCTGCAAATGGGCCGTAGCCAAATGGAAGGTGGCCGACTGGCCTACCGGCAAGTTTACGCCGTTGCCTTCAGCGTTCAGCGCCGATGCCGGGCGCACGTTACCATCGCCCATATCCAGCGCAATCTGCTCGGCGGCAACATGCACCCCATCAATCTGCACATGGTCGATGCGCATGACCCGAACCGTGTCCAAGCGGTTTTTGATGCTGAAGGCCACGCCCTCGGGCGTGTTGTGCAGGCTGCCGCGGGTGTAAAGCAGCTTGAGCATCATGGGGCTTGGCGTGAAGAGCATAGGGCGGGGAGAGGTTAAGGGTGCGGAAAGAGTAGAAAGATTGGCTTGCTACGGAAATACGAGGCGCTATGATTATGGTCCAAAAAAATAGAATGGTAGCAGCGCATCATCCTTTTTAGTGGCAGGTTGGTCGAGGAAGGCAAGCAGCCTACTGTCTAAGGCAAAGACACCTTGTTCATCTCACTTGCGCTTACGAAATGGAGCCGATGCATCTGTTGCTTGGAAGGTAATCGGGATGGTGTACGGAATCTCTACTGGTTGACCATTTTGTAACCCGGGGGTAAAATCTCCCAAGGTCTTCACCGCGTGAAGAGCTGCCTCGTCAGCTACGTGTCCTAACCCTTTTACAATATGTGGATTACAAACCTTTCCTTTGGTATCAACAGTGAACCCGACCACTACCCGACCACCACGTGTCAAGCCTATCGGATATTGTAAATTCTTGCTGATGACGAGCATTATTCCCTCTTGACCTCCATCTTTATAAACGGGCATTTTCTCTGCAACTGACCCATGCACAATTGTTTTGGGCTGCAATGCCGCTGGTGGCAAGGTCTTCCGCACCTGTGCCAGTGCCTCCTGCCCCGATAGGCCTAGGCCGCACACCAGCACCAACGCTACCAAAAACCGACGCAGCTTCAGGCGTAGCAGGGGATGTGCGGTTACCTGCTCCGACCGGAACCGGCCGCAGACGCGCCCATCAGGAGAGCTTTGAAAGGCGGCGGTTAAATCGGTTTGGGTAGAGGTAGTGAAGTCAATGACCACTCGGTCGCACTGGGCGCAGTGGTGGCCCTGAGCTACAGGCGTCATCTGCTGCCAGTCTTCGTGGCAACGGTTCAGGCGGACATTGAGGATAGGTAGCAGGAGCATGACGGTAGCAGATAGTGAAGGGCAATAAAGGGGTATCTGCTAAATGACGTAAGGAGCTGCTGCGAGTTTGCCTATTCGAAAAACTCCTGTCCGTTGGCGTTGATATAGCCGGTTTGTCCATTGGGTAGCACTACGCGGGCTATGTCGCCCAGAAACGGGCTGGCCTGCTGGTAGCGTACTTCCGTGAGCGTACTACCTTCTTCGTCGAGGTAGCCCCACAAGCCGCCGCGCTGCACCTGGGGTAGTACCAGGTTGCCTTTCAGTTGAATAGCATCAAAGGCAACCGGCTGCACCAGCTTGCCCTTGCTGTTAATGACTCCCCACTTTGTGCCCTGCCGCACGAATAGTAAGCCGTTGTAGTTCTCCCGTACTTCGTCGTAGGTGGGTGCTACAGTAGCGGTGCCTACTGTGAAGCGAAAACCAACTTTGCCATCCTTGCGCACAACGTCGCCGTGTTCCAGCGGCTCTTCTTCCAACTCTGGTGGGGCCGGCTCAGTTAGGCGCTGTCCGCTCAGGTTGATGTCGAAGGTTTCGCCGCCCTGCTCCACGGTGGCCCGGCCCCGGTAGAAGTTGCTGGCGCGGGTGTACTGCACGGGCGTTACGGGGTTGCCGGCCCCATCAATATAGCCGTAGAGCGTGCCTTCCCGCACCCAAGCCACCTCACCAATGAAGGGACCAGCCTCGTCGTAGCGTAGAGGGAGCACCAAGCGGCGGTTCTGATCGGCGTATCCCCAGCGGGTGCCGTGGCGAAAAGGGATGAGGCGGGACGGCACCATTTGGGCTGAAGCCCCAGGGCTTTGGTACATCGTCGTCAGGAGCAGCAAAAAGCAGAAGGGCAGCGCAAGACGATTCATGGTGAAATAGGAGCGGGCAGAAACCGGGAAGGTAGCGAAGATACATGGCCCCGCGCAAGAAGAATCTTTGTCCGCAAACCTTCCGCACGTGCGCGGGTTGATTCACTCATTCTTCACGGGCTCCGAAGCAGCTTACCCTTCAGGTCCGAGGAAATTACCCATTTCAACCGGCAATTTTCCTGCAGGGCCACAGCCTGCGTTGTATCTTTGCCTCCGTTTTTCAGGCGTTTTTCAAGCCGCCGTTATCCTATGTCTGCTCCACTACCGAACTATCCACGCTTTACTCTGGGCGAGAGCCTTACTATTGAGCAGCTGGATTTTTTTCGCACATACGGGTTCTTGCACTTCCGTGCTTTCATTTCGCCCGAAACCGTTCAGAGCCTCCTTCGTGCCTCAGAAGAGGTGCAGCGCACCTGGTTGGCAGAGGGAGTACAGAAAGTAAATGGTGTTCCAATTAAGTATGGCAAGGACGTAGACGGCTCGGCCATTGTGCAGCGGTTTGCTTTCTCCTCTCACCACAGCCCAGTGCTGCACGAGTTTCTGCAAGACCCGCGCTTTAAAGCGTTATTCCCGCTACTAGAGGCACCGGGCGGGCGCGTGGGCGAAAACGAGAAAGATGGCCTCGTTATCAACCATTATGTAAACGTGACGGGCAGCGAGTTTTCGCAAATGGGGTGGCACACAGACTCACTGCGTGACGTATTCTACGGGAAGAAAATTGGCCCCATGCTCAACGTTGGTGTTCACCTGGATGGCACGCCCGCCACGAATGGTGGCTTGCGTGTAATTCCGGGCACTCACCGCCAAAGCCTGCGCGACATTCTCTTCCGCAAGAAGTACTATAAGGACGTAAGCGCCGACCCCAGCGAAGTAGCCGTAGAAACCGAGCCGGGCGACCTGACCGTGCACGACGGGCGCATGTGGCACCGCGTAGCTCAGTCGCCGCTGGTAGGGGAGGTGTCGCGCCGCCGGGTGATGTACGTGCCCATTATTGCGGGCAAGTATGAGCCCAAGCACGAGAACAGCCCCACGCCGTTTTACCTGCGTTTCCTGCACTTGGTGAAGTAGAGCGCCGGCCTTTTCTTGCTCAACACAGGTAGGCGCTGCTTTCGGCGCGCTTGCTTGGTGGCTTCACTTGTTTACACCTTACGCTCTCATAAGCACAGTACACCAATGCCTTACGCTCTTGTTACGGGTGCCTCCCGCGGAATAGGCCAAGCTATGGCCGCGGAGCTAGCCCGCTGCGGCTACCATTTGCTGTTAGCGGCCCGTTCGGAGCAACAGTTGCAGGCCGTAGCGGCGGAGTTGCGCCAGCAGTACGGGGTAGAGGTGCGCGTGTATGCGCAAGACTTGGCGGCCCCCGGCGCGGCAGCGGCTTTAGCTGCTTGGGCGGCGGCGCAAACCCAAGAACTGTCGGTGCTGATAAATAATGCAGGTTACGGCCTGTGGGGCAAGTTTGAGGACTTATCGTTGGCGGAGCAGCAAAACATGTTGCAACTCAACATGCTGCTACCCACGGAGCTAGCGCACGCCTTGCTGCCCTTGCTTCGCCAGCAAGCGAAGGCATATATCCTGAACGTGGCTAGTACGGCTGCCTACCAGGCCGTGCCCACCCTCACGCTCTACGCCGCCAGCAAAGCCTTCTTACTGAGTTTTTCCCGAGGCTTGCGCTACGAGCTGCGCGAAACTAACGTCTCGGTTACTTGCCTCAGCCCCGGCTCTACTACCACCAACTTTGCCGACCGGGCTGGCATGAATGCCGCCCTGCAGGAAACGGCCAACAAAGTGTCGATGACGCCGCTACAAGTTGCCCGTATCGGTATTCAGGCAATGTTTACGGGCGCAGCGGAAGTTATTCCTGGTGCCCTCAACCGCGTGTCGGCGGCGCTGACCAGCTTCGTGCCCAAGAGCCTAACCGAAAAAATAGCCGCTGGCATCTACGAGAAGCATCTGAAGTAGAAAGCTCAGTTCCCTACGCATGCCGCTGACGAAAGGCCGCAACCTTACCTGCCAGCCAAAAGCTTAGGGCTGCAAAGGGCACGGCTGCCAGCACATCATACGTATAGTGAGCGTGCTGCACTAGCACCAGCAACCCAATAAGAGCCGTGGCGACAATCAGGACGCGCCGCGGCCAGCCGGCTGGTACGGCCAAAGTCAGCAGCAGCAGCGTAGCCGTATGACCCGAGAAGAACAGGTCTTTGGTAATGGGGGAGGGCGCGGCGTAGAACAGCCGGTCTACCAAGGGGTCGTGGAGTAGGACGAGGCCCCGGGGTGGCTCAAGCGGTAGCAACCACAGACAAAGGCACCGGAAGCCGTGCAGTAGTAAGTAGCCCCACAAAGCACGCAGGAGCCGCAATGGCCGAGGTAACAAGCGCACCACTCCTAGCCCGATACCCAGATAAATAACGGCAAAGGCTGCCCCCGACACATCATGGGCAGGTAGCCAGTCCAGCACGGGGTCGGGGAGGCGCTGGCCGGGGCGGGCCTGCACCCAGGCAAAAAACCGGGGGATTAGGGCCGCCAGTGTGAGTAGCAGCCCCAGCACCACGGCCAGCCGCCACCGAAAGGTGTGGTAGCGCCACGCTTGGGGCCAAGCTAGCGAAGACGAGTGAGGGCTGGTGGAAGGGGAAGAAGGCATGCGTAGAGAATTTGGGCAAAAGTACCACGCGTAAGAAGTGGTGCCCAACTGCCGAGCGCGTTGTACCTTTTCCGCACTGTATCCGAAAACCTGCTTTCTATGAAGTCTCTTTACGCTGCTGCGGCCTTCGCCTTGGCCTCGTCGTCGGCTTTTGCCCAAAATGCCGCCCTTACTACCCAAATCGCTAAGCTTTCTGGTCAGCAAGAAGCCAAAGTGGTGGCTTGGCGCCGCGACTTTCACGAGCACCCCGAGCTTGGCAACCAGGAAACGCGTACGGCTGGCATTATTGCCGCCGAGCTGAAAAAGCTGGGTTTGGAAGTGCAAACCAACGTAGCCCGCACTGGCGTAGTTGGCATCCTGCGCGGAGGTAAGCCCGGCCGCGTGGTAGCCCTGCGCGCCGATATGGACGCCCTGCCGGTTACGGAAAGCAACAGCCTGCCTTTTGCCTCTAAAGCCCGCACAACCTACAATGGTCAGGAAGTGGGCGTAATGCACGCCTGCGGCCACGACACGCACGTGGCCATGCTGCTGGGTGCCGCTCAGGTGCTGAGCCAGATGAAGAAAGACCTGCCAGGTACCGTAAAATTCATCTTCCAGCCGGCTGAAGAAGGCTCTTTGCCGGGCCAGGAGGGAGGCGCCCGCCTCATGGTGAAAGAAGGTGCCCTGGAAAACCCCAAGGTTGATGCCATCTTCGGCGTCCACATCAATGCACAAACGGAGGTAGGCACCTTGCGCTACCGCCCCGGCGGCGAAATGGCTTCGTCCGACGTGTTTAATATCAAGGTGAAAGGCAAGTCGGCGCACGGTGCCTACCCCTGGCTGTCCGTAGACCCCGTGGTAACGGCCGCTCAGATTATTCTAGGCCTGCAAACCATTGTGAGCCGGCAGGTGCAACTAACCGAAGACGCCGCCGTGCTGACGGTGGGTATGGTGCACGGTGGCGTGCGCAACAACATCATCCCGGAACAGGTGGAGCTGACGGGCACCATTCGGAGTCTCAATAAAGAGATGCAGCAGAAAATTTGGGAAGCCATCCGTCGCACGGCCACCAATATTGCCGAAAGCGCCGGCGCTACGGCGGAGGTTGATATTGTAAACTACGCGCCTATTACCTTCAACGACCCGCGCCTGACTGAACAAATGCTGCCTAGCCTGCAACGCGCCGCCGGCCCAAGCAACGTGGAGCTGCAAAAGGCCGTGATGGGGGCCGAGGACTTCGCGTATTTTCAGGAGAAGGTACCAGGCCTCTTCGTGTTCGTGGGGGGCATGCCCAAGGGCAAGAACCCCGACGAAACGGCACCCCACCACACACCGGGCTTCTTCATTGATGAAAGTGGTCTGACCCTCGGCGTAAAAACGCTGGCTACCCTCGCTACCGATTACCTCACGGCCGCTAAAAAGTAAGGCGCTCACCGGCCGGCGTTACGTAACGGCGGCCCACTCTAGCAAGTTTGCGAGCCTCAGCGCAACCGCGCCAAACACCTTTTCGTCTGATAAGCCGTCTTCTAGCTTGTTCGTAGAACACACCGATGCCCGGTAGCCATATCGGTAGAAGCCACGCGGCAACAGTGAAAAACCAGCATACTCCCTAATGAACATTGCCCTTGTAACCTGTGAAAGCCTCGCCCAGTACGCTGCCCCCAATGTGGAGGATGAGGATAGCCTACTTACCAACTACCTGCGCCAGCAGGGCCACAGCGTGGAACCGCGCGTGTGGACCAACCCGGCCGTGGATTGGCTGCGGTACGATGTCGTCGTTGTAAAATCACCCTGGGACTACTTCGACCGGGTAGATGAGTTTTACCAGTGGCTGGCCCACATGCAGCAGCTGGGTGTGCGCATGCTCAACCCTGCTGCCGTAGTGCGCTGGAATGCCAACAAAAAGTACCTCCTAGACATGGAGCGCGAAGGCGTGCGCATTGTACCCACGCAGTGGCTGACCCGCGGTAGTGAGTTGGTGGTAGAAGACCTGTTTGAGCAGCTCGGGAGCGAACAGCTAGTAGTGAAACCAGCGGTGAGCGGCGGAGCCAAGAATACCTTTGCTCTCACCCGCCAGGAGTCAGCTATTCGTCAGCCAGAACTGCGTGAGCTGCTGCGCCACGAAGACTTTCTGGTGCAGCCCTTCCAGCCGGAAATTCAGGCGGAAGGCGAATGGTCGCTGATTTACTTTGGGGGCGAGTATAGCCACTGCGTACTCAAAACTCCTAAGTCAGGCGACTTCCGGGTACAGCACTACCTAGGTGGCGGCATCGAACCCCGGGAAGCGCCCGCCCACCTGCGCCGCGCCGCCGATGATATCATCAAGCGGTTTGCCCCCGGCTGCCTGTACGCCCGTGTAGACGGAGTGGATGCCGCCGGACAACTGCTGCTGATGGAGCTGGAGCTTATCGAACCCTTCCTGTACCTGGCTTCTGCCGAAGGAACGTTGGCCCGCTACGAAGCAGCCCTGAAGCAACTCTGCTAGCTCGCACCACCGAATAGCTAGAAAGTGAAAGCCGGCCCTGCTCGTTTCTTAAAACGGAGCAGAGCCGGCTTTCGCGCTTGCGGTGAGGTGGTTGCCTAGCAGGCTCCCTGAAGATGATGTGCCATTAGAAACCGTTGGTTGTGAAGCCACCATCTACGCTTAAGGTTTGGCCGGTGATGTAGGCCGCGGCTGGTAAGCACAGGAAAGCTACGGCCGCTGCTACTTCTTCCGGCTCGCCGATGCGGCCCAACGGAGTGCGCGCCACTACCTGCTGGCGGTAGTCTTCGTTTTGCAGCACGCCAGCCGCCAGGGGGGTGTGAATATACCAGGGTGCCACGCAGTTGACCCGGATATTTGTTGGAGCCCACTCCGCCGCCAGGTTGCGGGTAAGCTGCACCAAGGCCGCTTTGGTCATGCCATAAATAGCACCTGTGCGCACGTGGGTAAGGCCAGCCACCGACGATACCTGCACGATGCTACCACCGCCAGCCGCTTGCAGCAGTGGGTAGGCGCCCCGGCACATCTCCCACACCGAATCTAGGTTGGTAGCCATAATGTGTCGATACTCTTCCTCGGAGTACGCAGTAGTAGGCTTGCGAATGTTGGTGCCCGCGTTGTTGACCAAAATGTGCAGGTGGGGCCAGCGCTGAGCAACTTCTGCCAACAGAACCTGCCGGTCGTTGGGCTGGCTAACGTCGGCGGCTAGGGCATGGGCATCGTAGCCTTGCTCCCGCCAAGCGGCAACTTGCTCCTCTAGCGCTGGAAGTTGGCGGGCAACGGCTACTACAGTAGCACCCAAGGCTAATAACTCGGCGGCTACGGCCGCGCCAATGCCTTTGGAGGCGCCTGTCACGAGTGCTACTTGACCTTTAAGGCTCCAGCGGGCCGAAAAATCTGATTCATTAAATGGCATATATTCTTCCTGAGATTGTATAAAAAAGGGCGGGTGCTGAAAAGACGTGCGTGAAGGTAGCTACAGCAAATTACCTACACCCATTCATACAGGGCCCAAATCGGGTGATTACGACGTTTGTGGCTATTTGTGTTAGAAAATGATAAAATTTGTATCAAACGACATAGATGAAATACTATTGTTAATAAAGTTATAATTAGGTTAAAAAATTATTAAATTGCTTTCGTTTAGTTGTGCTTCCTAACCTAGGACACTATCTAAACAGCCGCTCAATTCTTTTCCACAACCAACCCCAACTTTATGATCAACAAGTACCCTACAGCACTTTTGCTGCTTGGCGGACTAGCTGTGTCTAGCGCACAGGCGCAAGATTACTCCCGCGTCAAGGAAAAAACACTGAATGACAACGGCACTCCCTACATGGTGCAGTTTCGGGCAGTAGGCCAACCGTACAGCCTGGGCCAAGCAGAACAGGCGCTGAAAGAGCAGTTGCAGCTTGTGTCCGACGATAAAATGCTGCGCACGACAACTGAGGTAGACCCCTTGGGCTTTGTGCACGAGAAGTACGCCCAGTACTACAAAGGCATTAAGGTAGAGCATGCTACGTACTCAGTGCACGCCAAGCAAGGCAGCATTACCAGCATTAGCGGGCAGTTTGAGCGAATCGGTGCCCTGAATACCACGCCCACCTTGGGCGCCGCCGCCGCTCTCAACCGGGCCCTGAGCTTTGTAGGAGCCAGCAAGTACATGTGGCAGGATGCCCGCGAAGAGGCTGGTCTGAAGCAGATGGAAAACAACCCGCGCGCTACCTATAAGCCCCAGGGTGAGCTAGTAATTGTGCGCAACGAGCGGAGCCAAGACCCCGCCCAGGCTGGTAAGCCCGTATTGGCGTGGAAGTTCAATGTATACGCTCAGCAGCCCCTGAGCCGCGCCTTTATTTACGTGGACGCACGAACTGGTGATGTTGTGCTACAGGACAATATCATAAAGCACGCTGGTGCTACTGCCTCGTTTGCAACGGCTTACAGCGGCACCCGCTCCTTTGCTACGGAAACAACTACTGGTGGCTACCGCCTGCGTGAGTACACCCGAGGCTTAGGCATTGAAACGTTCAACTGCAAAAGGAGCAACAGCTACACCGCTGCCGTTGACTTCGTAGATGCCGACAATAACTGGACGGCTGCCGAGTACAACAACGCCAATTACGACAACGTGGCCGGCGACGCTCATTTTGGGGCCCAGGCAACCTACGATTACTGGAGTGCCGTGCACGGACGTAATTCTTATGATAACGCCGGCGCCAAAATAAAGAGCTACGTGCACTATGATGATGTACCGGGCGGTGCTGGCTATGAAAACGCCTACTGGAACGGCTCAGTGATGACCTACGGCGACGGTGCTACTACCTTCAAGCCGCTTACGTCTATGGATGTGTGCGCCCATGAAATTGGGCACGCCGTGTGCGAGAAAACCGCCAACCTGACGTACCAGAACGAGTCGGGTGCCATGAACGAAGGCTTCTCCGATATCTGGGGTGCCTGCGTAGAAGCCCGTGCTGCCGCTACCTACGGCCTGGCTGGCAAGAGCACCTGGCTGATTGGGGAAGAGATTATGCGAGCCGGGGGTGCCCTGCGCTCCATGAGCAACCCCAACGCCTACAGCCAGCCCGACACCTACAAGGGCTCTTACTGGAAAGCGACTACTACCTCGCCCACTTCCGCCAACGACTACGGTGGCGTGCACACCAACTCAGGGGTACTCAATTACTGGTTCTACCTGCTAAGCCAGGGCGGCACGGGCACCAACGACATCGGCAGCGCATTTTCCGTAACCGGCGTAGGTATTGAGGCCGCCGCCAAGATTGCATATCGCACAGAAAGCGTGTACCTCACGGCTTCCTCTACCTTCGCCAATGCCCGCACGGCCGCCATTTCGGCGGCTACCGACCTGTACGGCGCTGGCTCGGCCCAAGTAACGGCCGTTACCAATGCGTGGCACGCAGTAGGCGTAGGAGCTGCCTCCGGTGGCGGTACTACCACTCCGCCGCCAACCACGGTGGCTTACTGCACTTCCAAGGGCAACAACGTAGCATACGAGTGGATTGACTACGTGAAGCTGGGCACCATTGCGCGCACTTCGGGTGCTGATGCCGGTTACTACAACGGTACGGCCACATCAACTTCCATTGCTGCGGGCTCGTCGCAAACTATCAACTTCTCGGCTGGGTATGCATCCTCGGCCTACACCGAGTACTGGAAAGTATACATCGACTACAATCAAGATGGCGACTTCGTAGACTCTGGTGAGCTGGTAGTGTCGGGGTCGTCGTCGAGCAGTGGCACCTTGTCGGCCACGTTCACGGTGCCCACTACGGCGAAGAGCGGCGCCACGCGGCTGCGCCTAGTTATGAGCGATGCTTCGGCTACAACGAGCTGCAATGCCTACAGCTATGGCGAAACGGAAGATTACACCGTCAATATTACAGGAGGCGCAGCGCTGGCAGAAGGTGGCGTAGCCGGCCTCACCGGCGGTACGCTCATCGGCAACGAAGTGGCCAAGCAACTGGAAGTATATCCGAACCCCGCTACTACTACCCTAAGCATTGCGCTACCCAATGGGGCCACGGTGAAGTCAGTAGTCGTAACGGACCTGCGCGGCGCGGCAGTAACAGGTGCGCGCTTGGAGAATGGCCAGCTAAACGTGGCGTCTTTGGCTCAAGGCATGTACACCATTGCAGTCAGCGACGGACAGAAAGTGTTTCATCAACGCTTTGTAAAGCAGTAATCTTCTGCTGCTTATTGGCTAGCAAATAAGAAAGGCCCGCCACATGGCGGGCC
The DNA here is from genome assembly GCF_900188255.1 of Hymenobacter mucosus. Lineage (GTDB taxonomy): Bacteria > Bacteroidota > Bacteroidia > Cytophagales > Hymenobacteraceae > Hymenobacter > Hymenobacter mucosus. The sequence goes on from NZ_FZNS01000003.1 coordinate 398,945, forward strand.
TTTCTTATTTACGGCGTAGGCAAAGTAAAGGAAGGGTGACTCGTACAGCCATTCTTTCTTTGTGCTCTCCTATGCTCTACGCGCGGAGAGCGGCCCGTTGGCCTAGCGCCACGGCGCGTATTCCAGCTTTAGCTCTAGCAGGCCATAATTGTCGTTGAGGGCCGAGGTAGACCGTCCGCTCGCGGGGCTGATGTCATCGAGCTGATCGGTGGAGGTGAAATTGTAACTGCCCTCAAGAGACGCATTCAGCTTGGGTGTGAGCCGCAACGTAACCCCAATGCCTACTGGCACCGTGATGTTCAGGGCCGGATAATCGTTGCGCTCCGGCGTCAGAAACGGCGTGTTATCGTCGGGGCGCATGGTGCCGCGGTAGGACTCCGGACTGTAGAGCAAGAAGCCAAAGCCCGCTTTTAGGTACGGCTTCACGAGGGCCGCCGGGCGGCGTGGGTCGGCGTAGGCACCTTCATCGTGCAGCGGCTCCCAGCGCAGGAAAGCTGTACCCGCGCCATTACGGCCCCGAAACGCCAAGCCCCGCTCGGGCAGGTAGTCTTTGGCCCCCACTTGGAAGTAGGTGGCTTCACCTCCCACCAACCAGTGCGGGCGCACCTTATAGAGCACACCCAAGCTGGCACTCGGGCCAATAAACTGGTCGCCTAGGCGGCTGGTCAAGTCGCCGTTGTAATAGGTGGCTCCCAGCCCCAGAGTAAACCGAACGGGGCCACGGTAGTATGGCCGCGCATTGCCATCGTAGTGGCGATGGCGGCGCTGGAAGTCTTGCGCATCGGCGCGCTGCGTGGCAGCGAAGGAGAGCAATAGGAAGGCGGGCAGCAGAGGACGAATATTCACGCAACAGATGCAAAGGTGATGGGCCTCGAGATACGCCGCTCAGGCAGCGGCGGTTTCTTAACGCCAGCCAAAGACGTTTTATTGGCTTATTTAAACTGGCCGGCCGGATCGGGCATTTTCTCCTTCAAGTCCGCAATCAGGTCGAAGTCTAAGCTCATTAGGCTGATTTGCTGGCCCTTGTGAATAGCCTCCCACGCTTTGGTGTAGTCTTCCTGAAAGTAGTACGCTCGCCCTAGGTGCTGCCAAGCTACGCCATTGCCACCTTCCATTGCCACAGCTTGTTGCAGGTAGCCCAGGGCGGTAGTGAGGTCTTTCTTCTTTTTGCTTTGCTGGTAGCGAATGAGGTAGCTGGCGCCTAGGTCGCTGAGGGTGTTAACGTTCTTGGCATCAAGGGCCAGGCTTTGGTTAAGCAGGCTGATGGCTTCGTCGGGGGTTGGGTTGCGGCTGGCAATAACGCCTAGGCCACGGTAGGCATCGGGGTTTTTGGGGTCAAGCACCCAGGCTAAGTTGAAGCGGTAGGCCGCCGTATCAGCCTGGTTCTCGTTCAGGTATTCGTAGCCTTTGGAAGAAAAGAAGCGGCTGGCTTCGGCCCGGGAGGCAAAGCTCTGCACGGTGCTCGTGATGAAGGCCGACCCTAGCGCGGCCTCGGCTTGGGTCGCCGTGAGGTTTCCGAAAAGAGGTTGCAGACGGGTAGCCGCGCTGATGGTAGCCCCCGATTCGGTTTTGACCTTGGTTTTAGTTTTGCGCTGGGCGTGGGTGGGGGCCGCTAGCAACAGGAGAGCAGCGGCCAGAGAAAAGGCGGAAGTGCGAAAAAACATAGAGCAGATAAGCCGGTGAAAAACTAGTCGGCCTTCAAATATAACCCGGTAGCGGCAACCCTGGCTCACTTCCCGCGTTGCCACCCCCGGGCCTCGTAAATCCGAGGTGCCTGCTGCGTAGTACGTAGGGTATCAATCGGCTTGCTGCCGGACCTTTTTCGTTTCCTGTATTCCGAATGCGCTTGTTCTTCTTCCGGGTTCTGCCCGCCACGGTGGCTGCTATTCTGCTAGTAGTAGCTGCTCACGAATACGCCACAGCACGGCCCAGCCGTCGCACGCAAGACGTGGCCTACGTACCCACCACTGACCCTACGTTCGACCCAGAGCGCCACCGGCTTGATGTGTACACGCCCAAAGACCATGCCGCCGCCCCGCGCCCGGTGGTGCTATTTATTCATGGTGGAAGCTGGAACAGTGGCAGTAAAAACTTCTACTCTTTTATTGGTCGTCGGCTAGCCAAGCAGGGCATCGTGGCAGTCGTCGTCAACTACCGGTTGGCGCCCAAAGTGGAAGTGCCCGCTATGGCCGACGACTGCGCCCGCGCCGTGGCATGGACGGTAGCCCACATTGCCGACTACGGCGGCAACCCGCAACGCGTGTACTTGATGGGGCATTCGGCCGGTGGTGGGCTGGCTGCCCTCCTAGCTACTGACGACCGGCTACTGGCCCGGCACGGGGTAGCCCAACATGCTATCCGTGGGGTTTTTCTCGATGACCCCGCTGGCCTCGATATGTTCGATTACCTGCAAAAGATGCAGTACCCCGGCGACGAGCAATACCTAGTGCCATTTGGCAAAGATCCAGCGCAATGGCGCGATGTATCGGCCCTGTATCACGCATCCGCCCATACGCCCCCCATGCGCCTGTTTATTGGTGGGCAAACCTACCCTTCCATTCGTAGCAGTGCCGAGAAGTTTCAGGCCCGCCTGACGCAGCTGGGGCAGCAGCCTACGCTTACTGTCTTGCCCGGCAAAAAGCACGCGGCAATGGTCTTGCAACTCTACTGGCAGCACAACGTGCTTTATAAAGAGCTACGCAAGTTTATTGGAGCATAAAATAGAGCCTACTGAGCTGCTGGCCGCGCTTAGTATGCGCCTACTAGCAGGTAGGGCCCCTTTACCTGGTGATGCCACCAAGACGCTTGGCGGTTGCTAGAACAAAGACTGTTGGAAGGCGGGGCGCTCAAACTCTAAAAGCCACTTCTTGCGTGGTAGCCCACCGGCGTAGCCCGTTAGCTGTCCGCTTGCGCCAATAATGCGGTGGCACGGCCATACAATAGCCAGCGGGTTCTGACCATTGGCAGCACCTACTGCCCGCACAGCCCCCACATTATCTAGTTGCCGCGCAAGGTCGAGGTAGGAAGCGGTGCGCCCAAACCCAACTGTAGGAAGCAGTTCCCAAACGCGTCGCTGAAACGATGTGCCTTGCCCCACGGCGTACGTAAGCGAGAAGTCGCGTAGCTCCCGGTCGAAGTACGCACGTAGCTGACGCTGTGCTTCTTGTAGGCAGTTTGGTACGGCACTGGTCCTTGTTTCGTTTAGCCCGGCGGAGTCGTCTAGGAAGCGCACGGCCTCAAGCCCGGCATCAGATCCGCGCAGTTCCAATAGTCCAATTGGCGTGGTCAAGTAGGAAGTAGCAATGGTCATGGCCGAGCGGTAACGTTGCGTAAAAATGCACCCTCAATTTATAATCTGCTAAGCCAAAAAAGATACTGTGGCGCTTTGTGGTGGATTAAAAAACTGATTAATGGCATTATGGAAAGTAAATAGGGTAAATGCGGGAGTTATTGATTTATATTGTGTTGGCTCCGAGAAGTTATAAACTGCAAACTGTGTTGTGCGCTCTGTGCGAAAGGCGGTTTAGCATCCTACTTGCCTCTGGCCTGTTCACCCAACTCTTTTCTTGTTGTGAGAAACGTACTGTTCAGTTCTATTCTGGGGTTGAGTTTACTTGGCGCCGCGCCAATCAACGCCACTGTAGCGGCAGACATTAGCGGTCCTATTTCAGCTCCTGTAGAATCGCCCCTGGCTTTCGTGCAGGGCACCGGCCTCACGGCGGTGTATTTCAGCAACGGCAGCTTGGCCGGGGCCCCCGTGCTCAAGCGCCTTGATGCCGCCGTCGACTTTCGGTGGGGTATGGGCTCTCCCGCCGAAGAACTCCCTGCTGATAACTTCTCCGTGCGCTGGGAAGGGTTGGTATCAGCACCCTCTACGGGCAATTATAAGTTTGCCGTAAACAGCCCCGACGGAGTGCGTCTGTGGGTAAACGGCCGCAAGGTGCTAGATACCTGGAACGGCCGCGGCTCTATGAAAATTGATGGCGCCACAATAAGCCTAGCAGCCGGCGAGAAAACAACCATCAAGCTGGAGTACTACAATGAGGATGGCGAAGCCCGCGTGCAACTCCAGTGGATGCCGCCAGGCCAGGCTACGCAACCCATCCCGTCAACCAATCTGTACCCTGTGGGGTCGCCTACCACGCCCGACTTGGCCGGGCCTGCTAAGCCAGCAGTAGCCGCTACCGTGGCGCCGGCCAGAGCAGCGGCCGCACCTACCAAAATTACACCAGCAGCAGACCAGCCAGCAGATAAGTCATCGAAGAAAGCTGCGGCTGTGGCTAAAGCTGCTCCGGTGGCCGCTCCCGTTGCTACCACTCCTGCGGCAACTGCCTTAATAACTACAACGAAATCAACTGCCAAGCCCGGTGGGGCTCCCATTAGCAACCCTACAAAGGTGGTGTCGGGCAATGTGTACACGCTGCGCGACCGGGCCAACGGAACAGCCCTGGAGGTAGCCGATGATAGCCGACCCTTCAAGAGTTCACAAGTGCGAATGTCGGCGCCACACTGGCGGATTGAAAGCGTGGGCGACGGGGGTTACTACCGCCTGCTGGTGCAGGGCAGCAGTAAAGTGATGGAAGTACTGGGCAGTTCTACCTCCAACGGCGCAGCCATGGACTTGTGGAACTACTACAGCGGCAACAATCAGCTCTGGAAAATTGAGGATGCCGGCGACGGCTACTATAAGCTCATTGCCAAGCACAGTCATAAGGCTCTGACTGCCAAAGATTCAGTTGATGGCGGTATTCAGCAGTGGCGCTATACGGGTAAGGAAAATCAGCAGTGGCGGCTTGACCCCGCCACGGTGGAAGTAGCCGCTACTACCACGGCGAAGAGCAGCATTCCTGCCATTGGCGCAAACCACATGAGTGTGTACCCCAACCCATCCAACGGAGTAGTGCAGATGAACTACCAGTTGGGCGAGGAAATGCCCCTGGGCTGGGTGCTCTACGACCAGCGCGGTATTGTAGTGCGCGTGTCTGACTACCGCCGTCAGGCTTCGGGCCCACACAACCAAACACTGGACTTCACGGGCTTACCCGCTGGCGACTACAACCTTCACCTCACGGTAGGAACCAACACTACCAAGCAGCCGCTAAGTATCCGTCGGCCCAAAGCAGAGGGTAGTGGCCAAGCTACAGCCCAGTAAGTGTTGTGCTCTACTTCAAGAAAAAGCCCCCACTGGTATACCAGTGGGGGCTTTTTCTTGAAGTAGAGCGTCGCGCTGGGTACCGGCTACCCGCTGGCCTCCGCAAAGGGCGTCATTACCTCCCAGAGCCGGTTGAACTCTTGCTCGTAGCGGCGTACAATCACGGGGTCTTGCGTGATGAGTAGGTTCTCCATGTTGTATTCCGCCGCCGAACGGGTCCAGTTGTAGCTGCCAGTCAGGGCAGTGCGGTTGTCGGTTACGGCAAACTTGTGGTGCATGTGATAGGCCGTTTGATCGATGCGCGTAGTAACGCCAGCTTGGTGCAACTGCCGCACATCGGAGCCCCGGTCGTACAGCTTATCATTGTCGGTGAGCAGGCGTACCCGCACCCCGCGCTGATGAGCAGCTAGCACCGCCTCGGTGAGGCGGTCATCGGCAATGGTGAACACGCACAGGTCTAGGGTATGCTGGGCTTGGTTTAGAAAGTCGCGAATGGCTGCCACGCACTTCTCTACGGGGCTGAAGTGCACTTCCGAGTAGTGCGCCGTGGGCGTTGCCGTAGCAGTAGCAGCCTCCGGTAGTAAAGCGCTAGCCTCCTCCAACCACTCGATAACGGCCTTGTCCTTGAAGGTGTTAAACCGTTCCCGAGCTAGGTTAAAAAGCTGATGCCGCAATTCGCTGAGAGCACCGCCCGCCTGCCCGTAATCGGCCAGCCTATGGCGCAGTTGCTGGGCTTCCTCCGGCGATAAGTTTACATCCGTAAAGGCTTGCCGAAACTGGCGGAGTAGTTCGGCCGCTTCCGTATCGGCGTGCTGGTAGCTCATGAAACTTATGATATAGGCAGCAGCGCCCGTGACTTTCTCTTGATGGCCTGGGCTACGCGGGCTTGGGCCTCTCGCAGTGCTTCGGCTGATGGCTCGTGCAACTGGCGGGTAAGGCCTGGTACCGGTGAGCTGATATCAGCATCCCACAAGCCTGCGTTGTGCCAGGGCGTGAGGTGGTCCCAATCGGGTCGGTCGATAATGGGGTAGAGGCAAACGCCCAGCAACGGTACCCCGGCCCGGATGGCTGTGGTAGCTTCTTCCGCAATCATGTCGAGCCACAAAGGCCGGTCAATGCCGGGGTGGCTGGTTTCGGTAAGCACCACCGGGCGACCGTAGCGCTGGTAGGCCCGCTTAAGCAAGTGGCTCAGCGGCCGGAAGCGGGGGTCGTTGAAGTCGTTGGCCCAAGGCAGAATATGATGCGGGTCAAGCTGCCACTGGTTGTCGTAGTAGTAGTTGAAGCCCAGCATGTCCAGGTATTCCGGCCGGCCGCCCAGTTCAGGACAGAGACGTCCGCAAAGCATGTCTACGCTCTGAAACTGGTTGATATGAAAATCTTTAGCTCGGCGTACCTCGGCCGGTCCGGCATTCGGGCGGGGTACAATATGAATGAGGGGCTCAGTGGTAAGAATGCGGATAGTGGGGTCGGCTTCGCGCAATGCGGCCACGCCCTCAATGTACGCCCGCATCAGACCCAGCTTTACTTCCCAGCCCTGACCTACGCAGTAGGGGGAAGTGCCCCGCACGTCGCCGCCCAGCCAGCTCATAAAGCTCACCTCGTTGATGGGCGTCACGATGAGCACATCGTCGGGCCGTTGGCTACGGTAGAAGTCAATGAAAGCCCGGCACAGGGCGGCAAAGCGCCGCGCAAACATGGGGTGGAGAGGCGTCAGATCGTCGGGGTAGCCGAAGTGACACAGGTCCCAAACTTGCTGAATACCGTGGCGCTGCCCTGCATCCAGCAGGACTTGGACGGTGCTCCAGTCGTAGGTATAAGCGGTTTTTTCTACTTGGCTCCAGCGGATGCCTTCACGCACAGTACCCACCTGAAAGTCGCCGAGGCGGGCGTAGTCCTCATCCAGCAACTGCAAATGGCCAGTTTGGGTGAGAAAATCAACGCGGTTGCCGAAGGCATTAAGTTGGTCGGTGCATTCAAAGCCACCCATCCAGAAGGTTTGGAAAGGCGAATCAGCAAAGAAGTCGTTTGGCATAGTGGAAAGGTTGAGTACAGAACCAGCGGCTAAGGCTAAGTAGTAGAGTATAGCTGAGGTTGCCTATCAGACGATAGAATTCCATCCAGGGTTTGCTCCTGAACGACCCAGCAACCCAACTACAGCTTAAGAGGCGCCTCCGAAACTAGTCAAAAAAAGGCGGTCATGCTGAGCTTGCCAGCATGACCGCCAAAATATAGGCCTAATTTTTCCGGGAAAAATTAAATCTGAGGTGACACAGGTGTGTCTTTCACGTGCGGAGCACGCTGCTTGCCCGTGAGTCCCTTCGACTCGATGAAGATGCGCTTGAACTCAGGGTGCTTGGCCCGGATGCTGTCCTGCAACTGATCAACGGCCTGTTCGATTTCCACCGCCGACAGGTGGTCGTGAAACTCTACATCGAGGGCCAGTACTACGTCTTGGGGGCCCATGTACATGGTGAGGGGGCGGCGCACCTGCTCCACGCTTTTCTGCTGGCGGGCCAGGGCCTCCAGGCTATCGAGGGTTTCGTCGTCCACGCCTTCCCCAACGAGGAGGCCTTTGGTTTTATAGATCAGGAAAACGGCTACCGACACCAGCAGAACCCCAATGCAAATAGAAGCACCGCCGTCGAAGTAAGGATTATTGAACGCGTGGCCGAAGTATACGCCCGTCAGCGCAATGACAAGGCCCACTAATGCAGCCATGTCTTCCATGAGAATGGCAAATACCGAAGGGTCTTTGCTGCGGCCCAGGGTAGCCCAGAAGGTAGCGTCGCCGCGGCTCTTGTTGAATTCGCGGAAAGCGAGAAAGCAGGAGATGCCTTCAAACATCAAGGATAGACCCAGTACCACATAGTTCCAAGTAGGATCAGTGATGGGGGCCGGGTGCTTGAGGTGCTCTACCCCCTCGTAGAACGACATGCCGCCGCCCACGGAAAACACCAGGATGGCGACAATCAACGACCAGAAATACAGCTCCTTGCTACGGCCGAAGGGGTGCCGGGCATCGGCAGGCTTCTCCGACTGCTTCACGCCGTACAGGATCAGCAAACCGTTGCCGCTGTCTACGAGGGAGTGAATGCCCTCCGACAGCATAGCCGAGCTACCAGTAAAAAAAGCAGCTACAAATTTGGAAATAGCAATGGCCACGTTGGCCCCGATGGCGCCGTAGATGGCAATTTTTGAGGAGGAAGTACCGGCCATAACGTAGAAACAGTGTGTCGATGGTACGCGCCACTCCCAATGGAGGTTGGGCGGTTGTTTGCCTAGCGCCCGCCAGTTGCCACCCAGCGCTTGCCGGCCAGCCAAAAACCAATGCACCTGCGGGCCGCTTGAACATTCGGCGTTTCTACGACTTTTACAGCTCTACTCTTTCGCCTATGGCTCAGATCGACACCTCTACCGATACACTAGAAACTACCGCGCCCCTACGCCGCCGCCTTGGCTTGGTGCAGGCTACTGCTCTCAACATGATTGACATGGTGGGCATTGGGCCGTTCGTAACCCTTCCCTTGGTGATGGGGTTCATGGGGCCCAACTTTTTGCTGGCCTGGGTAGTAGGTGCGGCTTTGTCGTTGGTGGATGGCTTTATTTGGAGCGAGCTGGGGGCCGCCTACCCCGAGGCAGGGGGCTCCTACCGCTTTCTGAAGCTAGCCTACGGGGAGCAGAAGTGGGGCCGCCTGATGTCTTTCCTCTACGTGTGGCAAACGCTGGTGCAAGCGCCACTCGTGGTAGCATCGGGGGCCATTGGCTTTGCCCAGTACTTCGCCTACCTGGTTCCCCTAGACGAATGGTGGCAGCCCAAGCTAGTATCAGGGGTTGTAGTGCTGTTGCTCATTGCCCTGCTGTACCGCCGCATTGAGGACATTGGCAAGCTGGGTGTGCTGCTCTGGGTAGGCGTACTGGGCCTCATGGGCTGGCTGATTTTGGGTGGCGTCACGCATGCTACCCAGCCGGTAGCGTGGTTGCCGGAAGGTGGGCTGGCGGCGCTGCCGGGCGTGTTGCTCTCGGCTGCCATGGGGCAGGCCACCGTCAAGACCATTTACTCCTACCTGGGCTACTACAATGTATGCCATCTGGGTGGAGAAATTAAAGACCCTCAACGGGTTATTCCACGCAGTATCTTTCTGAGCATCCTGGGCATCATGGCCCTGTACCTGCTTCTGAACTGGAGCGTAGGCTCAGTTATTCCGTGGCAAGAAGCGGGACAGTCGAAGTTCATTGTGAGCACTTTTGTAGAGCGTGTGTACGGGGCTACGGCAGCCAAAGCGGCTACGGCTTTGGTACTGTGGGTAGCCTTTGCCTCACTATTTGCCGTGCTACTAGGCTACTCGCGCATCCCATACGCCGCCGCCGCCGACGGCGAATTCCTGCCCATCTTCGCCAAAACTCACCCCACCAAGCACTTCCCGCACGTGTCGTTGCTGCTGCTGGGCGGCGTTGGCTTCGTATTCAGTCTGCTGTTCCGGTTGGGTGAAGTGATTAGCGCCATTCTGGCCATGCGCATTCTCGTGCAGTTTGTAGGCCAGGCCATTGGGCTGGTGCTGCTGCGGCGCCGCCGTGGCACGGCAGCCCTGCCCTTCAAGATGCCACTGTACCCGCTGCCAGTGGTAGTAGCCGTAGTGGTATGGCTGTGGGTGTTTATGAGCATTCAGGATGGAGTAAAGGTGGAAGGGCAAGCTGGTGCCAGCCTGTTTTTGCCGTTTCAGGTGGCGGCGCTGCTCATGATGGCCCTGGGCGTAGTGGTATTCCTGCTCTGGAGCCGAAGTCAGCGGCGGTGGCCCTTTGAGAACTGAAAAACCGGCCTCGCCTAGCATTAGCGCCGGAACGGCTATTTTTGACGAAACCTACTCCCCTCGGTCAAGCCCATGCGTCGTTTCGTACTGCTGTTGTCATTGCTGTTGCTACCCTGGCTAGGAATGGCCCAAACCAAAGCCGCTTCCGAAGCGGCGGCGCAGGCAACGGCGCTTCGTAGGGCCAACCAGCTTGTGCTGGAACGCCACTACGAATCGGCGTGGAAGCTGCTGAAAGTACTGGACCCCTTGAACGTAGAGCCAGCCGTGGTGCTACAGAAAACCGAACTGGCCCTGAAGTACTACACGGATACGGATGAACTGAAGCGCTTCGCCTTCCGCGACTTGAAGTTGCTAGACCTCTCGCCCGACAGCTTGCGCCAGCTAGGACAAGATACTGCCCGCTACTCCTTCCCGGTGCGCCAAGTGCTAGAGAAGCTCCAGCAGCAGAACCCCGACAACTACAAGCTGGATCGGGCGCTGGGCGACTACTACTTTACCGTGCAGCAGTGCGACTGCGCCGAGCAGACTCTGGGCGAGGATGAGGTGTTTCGGCGCACTATCAAGCATTACCAGCAAGCCCACGACCACGGCCAGGGCGACTACCTTTCATACTTTGCCTTGGGCTATTCGTACCAGCGGTTGGGCCAGTTCACGGAAAGCTTAGCACCCTTTGAGCGGTCAATTCAGCTGCGCAAAAACTACCCCACTTCTCACCTCAATTTGGCCTTTGTGTATTTGGAGCTCAAGGATTTTGAGAAGGCCCGCGACCATGCCCGCCGGGCCCAACGGCTCTTCCCCGACGCTGCTCACAAAGAGGATGCGGGCTACTTGCTCAGCCAAATTGAAGAGCGCATAAAAACGGCCGCCAGCAGCCCAGGCTTACCGAAAGCACCATAGCCTGTCGGGCCGCGCTGCTGGGTAGTTACAAAGTAGTGCCTGCTCTGAAAGAACCATCGTCGACGGACTTGAGGAACTTGGTGAGGCCGCGGAAGTAGATTTGCTGGTCGTCCCACATGCTCATGTGGCTACCTTGGGGGCAGAGTAAGTAGTTGCCTTGCTGCACGCGGTGGCTCATTTCCTCCATTTCCTTGGGGTTCATGGTGTCAAACTGCCCACCAATCATCAGCGTTGGTACCGTCACCTTGCCCAAGTCGTTCCACCGGTCCCAGGTGAGGAGGCGGCCGGCTGTTTTGAACTCGTTGGGACCCTGCATCAACTCGTACACATGCTGGTTTACGTGCTTAAAAGAGCGCGCCACCGGGTCGGGCATAGCGGGTAAGCGCAGAAGGTGGCGGGAGTAATAATTCTTGAACACCAACCCCTCGTAGGTAGGGTTATGGTAGTCTTTGCGCGCCTCAAATTTCTCTAGCGAGTCGAGGAGGGTAGGGCGTAGTTTTGTCCGTAAGGTTTTGTTGTAGGCATCGTAGCGCGGAATGCTGGCTACCATGTTGGAAATGACGAGGCCAGCCAAATGGTCTTGGTGCTTGAGAGCATATTCCAGCGCCAGAATACCGCCCCAGGAGTGCCCCAGCACGTAAAATTTGTCGATGCCCAGCGCTTGGCGCACTTGCTCCACTTCGTCCACAAACCGCTCGGTGCGCCATAAGTCGTCATCCTGGGGCTGATCGCTGTAGTAGGAGCCTAGCTGGTCGTACTCGTAGAACTCAATTCCTTCCTGCGGGAAGAAGCTCTCGAAGCATTCCATGTACTCGTGGGTCATGGCCGGGCCGCCATGTAGGAGGAGCACCTTAATCTTGCCCGTCCCGAACCGCTTCGTCCACACATTGAAGGTGCCCTTTGGTGTCTTAATCGGAATCACCTGTACCCCACCCGTGCGGATGCCTGTTTCAAACGGCTGCAAATAGCCCGTTGTGCCCAGGCTAGACGACTTATTGGAAGATTCCGGAGTAGAACCGGGCTTCTGCTGGCAAGCAGTAAGTGTGAGGGCGGCAGCCAGGGCTACGCTAGGGAAGCGGGTGAGGAGAGGTAGGGTCATAGATGGAGTTCGGTTCGTTCTTCAATAGTAGAAAGAACTGAGGTAAAGCCGGCTAAGCCAGTGCCGCGAACCAATAAAAAGCACGGCATCCTAAGCAGTCTGAAGAATCTGACCACGTAATGAACAACCGGCCTAGAATGGCCCATGCTCGACGTGACAAGATCTTCGCGCTGCTCAGGATGCCGGGCTACACGGTGCAAAAGCTGCTAAAACCAGCCCGTCCTATCAAGCTTGCTGGGCCAGTTCGCTTGTATCGTTGAGTTACGTTACAACGGTAACACGCAAGCTGGCTCAGCAAGTTTGGTAGGACAGGTTTTTTAGGTAGGGGTAGTTGCGTGAAGTATACGCTAATAGCCTAACTGCTACAGGTTTTCGCGGTTCATTACGCGGTTCTGGCGGTTGATAGACTCCAGGTGTACCGCATCGAAATACTTCATGATGAAGTCGCGGGTGAGGCCTAGCTGGTTGCCCTTCTGCACGCCGCGCTCCAGAATCTCATTCCAGCGGCTGGTTTGCAGAATGGTAATGTCATTGTCTTTCTTGTATTGACCAATGCTTTCCGCCACCTGCATGCGGCGGCCCAGCAAGTGCAGAATCTCGTCGTCGAGCTGGTTAATTTGCTCGCGCAGGGTGCTGAGCACCGTCAGGAACTCCTGCTGGTCGGTCGTTTCGTGGCGCCAGGTCAAACCGTCGAGTAGTTCGGCGAGGCGCTCGGGCGTTACTTGCTGCTTGGCGTCGCTCCAAGCGTTGTCAGGGTCGATGTGCGACTCCAGCATCAGCCCGTCGAAGTCAAGGTCAATAGACTTTTGAGCCACACCAGCTAGGCCCGTACGGTTGCCGCAAATGTGGCTAGGGTCGCAGATGATGGGCAGCTCGGGCAGGCGGCGCTTCATCTCAATGGGCAAGTGCCACATGGGGGCATTGCGGAATTCTGTGTTGCCGTAGCTGGCAAAGCCCCGGTGAATCAAGCCAATGCGCTTCACGCCAGCTTTTGCCAACCGCTCCACGGCGCCCATCCACAGTTCTAGGTCGGGGTGCACGGGGTTCTTGATGAACACGGGTACGTCGGTGCCGCGCAGGGCATCGGCCACGGCCTGCACTGAGAAGGGGTTTACCGTGGTACGGGCTCCAATCCAGAGCACATCCACGTCGAAAGCCAGCGCATCTTCCACGTGCTTAGGCGTTGCTACTTCTACGGTAGTAGGCAGGCCCGTTAGTTGCTTCGCTTTTTGCAGCCAGGGCAGGCCCTTTGTGCCAATTCCTTCGAATAGGCCGGGCTTGGTGCGGGGCTTCCAAATGCCGGCGCGCAGCATGTCTACTTTGCCTGTAGCGGCCAGCCGGGTGCAGGTAGCAATAAGCTGCTCTTCAGTTTCGGCCGAGCAGGGGCCCGAAATGATGAGGGGCTTTTTGGCCAGGAAGCTTTTGTGGTCGGTTGCGTCGGCGGGGGAGGTGAGGAGTTGTTCCATGGTATGATTAGGTTGTTTTTTCGGTTGAAGCGGCCCAGAGCGCCCAGGCAGCAGGAAGCTATTATCTGAGTGCCTTGTCAAGCAGGAGGAAGCAGTTCGCTTGCATCGTCGAAGGAGTTTGGCAACAAGAGCAGGCAAGGCGAATCGGTAAGCTCGACATTACGGACTTTCATTGGGTTCTAGCCACGTGTTATTTCAGAATCTTTTTGATCAGGTTGGCTTGCTGAATTTGCTGGTACACGGCCGAGTAATCCTCCTGAGCCAGCAGTTCGCGCAGGTGCTGTAGCTGGTGAATGTGCTCATCCAGCACATCCAGCACGTTCACGCGGTTCTGGCGGAAGATAGGCACCCACATATCGGGGGAGCTTTTGGCTAGGCGCACCGTCGATTCAAAACCGCCGCTGGCTAGGGCAAAGATCTGTTGTTCTTCCTTCTCTTTCTCCAATACGGTGAGTGCCAAGGCAAATGACGTGATATGGGAGATGTGAGAGATGTAGGCCGTGTGCAAATCGTGGGCGGCGGCGTCCATGTACACCAGGCGCATCGTTAGCCGCCCAAACACGGCTTCCACGCGGGCTACGGCATCGTTGGCGCTACGTGCGGCATCGCAAATCACCAGCGTCTTTTCGCGGAACAGGCCCGGTACGGCGGCCGACGGCCCCGAGTACTCCGTACCGGCCATGGGATGCACCGCCACAAAACGAGCACGCTGCGGGTGGCTGTCTACGTGGCTGAGCAGCGTAGCTTTCGTCGAGCCGACATCAATAACCGTCTGGCGTTCGGTTGCTACGTCGAGCACCTGAGGCAGCACGCCTAGCATGGCATCCATGGGCACGGCCACCACTACTAAGTCGGCGCGCGTTACAGCGGCGGCAAGGTCGGCTTCCACTTCATCTACCAAGCCCAGCGCCACGGCCTGCCGTTGGTTTTCGGGGCTGCGGTCTACCCCAATGATGTGGTGAGCCAAGCCTGCTTCCTTGAGGCTCAGCGCCAGAGAGCCGCCAATCAGCCCAATTCCTATTATTGTGACTACCATGAGAATGAAGTAGTGAAATGCTGTTCAGTGGCTAGGTGGAGCGAAGGACCCGCGAAGAATGGGATGCGAGGCCCAGGAGAAGTCCGTTGCAGCGGATGCGGGCCCTTCGCTCGGCCTAGGCCGGTTGGCTAGTAGTGCGGGCCGCCTTGATGCGGCTGAGGGCGGCGCCCAAAACGGCGGTGGTTTGGCACAGGCTTACCCGAATGAAGTGGTTGCCATTGCTGCCGAAGATGCCGCCAGGGGTGATGAATACTCGTGCTGCGTGCAGTAGCTCGTCGCTGAGAGCGTACCCATCAGCGTAGCCAGCCGGAATAGCGGCCCACACGAACAAGCCCACTTGGTTGCGCTCATACGTGCAGCCGATGGTGTCCAGAAGTTCAAATACCAATTCGCGGCGGGCCCGGTAGTGCGCGTTCAACTCATCATACCAGGTAGCATCTAGGTTGAGGGCTTCTACCGCCGCCAGTTGCACCGGCAGAAACATACCCGAGTCGAGGTTGCTCTTGAAGCGCAGTACTTCCTGAAGTAAATCGGCGCGGCCCGCCAGCATCCCTACCCGCCAGCCCGCCATGTTGTGCGACTTGCTCAGGGAGTTCAACTCCAGCACTACCTCCCGGGCTCCTTCCACGGCCAGCAAGCTTTGGGGTGCCTCCGTGTTCAGGATGAAGCTGTAGGGATTGTCGTGTACCAGCAAGATGTGGTGCTCCCGGGCGAAGGCCACCAACTTGGTGAAGAAAGTAGCATCGGCGGCCGTGCCAGTAGGCATATGGGGGTAGTTTACCCACATCAGCTTCACGCGGCTCAGGTCGCGCTGGGCCAGGTCTGTCAGGTTGGGGAGCCAATGGTTTTCAGCCGTCAGGTCGTAGTCGATGGGGGTGGCGCCGCTGAGGTGGGCGGCCGCGCGGTAGGCCGGGTAGCCCGGATTCGGAATCAATACCTCGTCGCCAGCCTCCAAAAACGTCATGCTCACGTGGATGATACCTTCCTTGGATCCTAGTAAGGGCAACACCTCCGACTCCGGGTCTAACACGACCCCGTACTGACGCTGGTACCAAGCCGTCATGGCTTGGCGCAGGGCTGCTACCCCTTTGTAGCTCTGGTAGGCGTGGGTAGTAGGCTGCTCGGCGGCGCGGGTAAGGGCTGCTACCACATTGGGGTGGGGCGGCATGTCGGGGCTGCCAATTCCAAGGTTAATGATCTGGGCACCGGCTTTATTAAGACCTTCAATTTCGCGCAGCTTCTGCGAGAAGTAGTACTCTTGAGTGTGCTGAAGGCGGCTGGCTACGGATACTTGCATCGGAGGAAGTATGGTTGGGGGCAAGAGGTTGCCCGTGAGGTGGAGGGAGCGGCTGGCGTTAGAGTGTACTCACCTGCTAGTGGTTGCTAGGGTAGAGGTTAGTGCGTAGTACCCTTATGATAGACGCCCAGCACCTGCACGCTTTCCGTGACGGGCTGCATTTCGCGGAGGGCCGCCTCAAACTGATCGGGGTGGTCGAACTCCAAATCGGCGTGGAAGTAATAGTTCCAGGTGCTGCCGGGCTTGGGAAAAGACTGTAGCTTGGAAAGGTTGATGCCCAGGTCGGCAATCCGCACCAGCACCCGTGCCAGGCTGCCCTGGGCGTGAGAGGTGTGGAAGTACAACGACGCTTTGTTGGGCTGCTCCACGGCCAGGGCGTTTTCGGGTTTGGCAATTACCAGAAAGCGCGTGTAGTTCTTTTTCTCGGTCTGAATGCTGGGCGCAATGATGTCCAAATCGAACAGCTCGGCGGCTAGTTGCCCAGCAATGGCGGCAATGCCCGTTTGGTGGCCTTCTCGAATGCGGCGGGCGCTGAGGGCCGTGTCTTCAGTTTCTACCAGGCGCCACGTGGGCTGCTTCACCAAAAAATCGGTGCACTGCAGCAGGGCCATGGGATGGGAATGCACCTCCCGGATGTCGGTGAGCTGCTGGCCGGGGAGGGCCAGTAGGTGCTGCTGAATCCGTAGGTACACTTCCCCCATCACCCGCAGACCCGATTTGCGCAACAGCGTGTAGTTCGGCAGAATGCTACCCGCAATGGAGTTCTCAATGGCCATTACCGCCGCATCGGTTTGCCCTTCGGCTACCTGGCGGATCACGTCGCCAAACGTAGCGCAAGGCGCGGTTTGGGTGGTGGGTCCGAAGTAGTGGCGGGCAGCTATCTGATGGAAACTACCTTCAAAGCCTTGAATGGCGACGGTTGGGAGCATGGTGCGGGTACTAAAAAAACAGCATTAAAAAAGGCCTCCGGAGTGCGGGGCCTTGGGTTTGCGGTGGTGGCTGCTTGGGGTCAGCTCCGGCAAATCAGGCCCGGCTTCTTTGTAAAAAAGAAGTAGTAATAGCCGTAATAAAAGAATGCCGAAGGGAACATGAGTAGCAGCGTGTGAGCGTAAAAAAAGCGCCTCCCGAGGTTGTCGAGAGGCGCTGTGTGTTTCGGTTTGGAAAGCTACAGGGGGGCCGCTCGACTACGTGGTGACGTAGTAGAAGTAGTAGATAAAAAAGAAGCGGCCGATGGGCTGAGTCATGAGAATCAGGTGCTTTACGGTGGGCAAGGTGGGGAAGCCCCGCGGTAATTCCAAATTATTTTTTTCAAGAACTACCTAACCCACGGCCAAGGCGGGGCGTTTGGAGTAATTATTACTGCGCCTGGCAACTGCCTGATAATAAGATAATACTGGGCTATTTGCTTTTGCTGGTAGCTGGCTAGAAGGCTGGTCCCGCAAATTGCCAGTTACTTTGTGGCGGCTGGCCGGTTATAGCCGAATTACTTCCTGATCATGTCCGTTACGACTCTCCGCTACGCCGATACTGGCGCTTTCTCCGCTCTCCTCACCGACTACCTCGGCCAGCGCCCGGAGCTCCAGCCCTATTATCACCGCTTTCCTAAGCTGGAAGAATTTGCCGCTCAGCTCGCCGAAAAGAAGGCGGCTTACTCGCCGGAAGCTCGGCAGCGCCTGGTAAGTGCTTTGCGCGCTCAGTACGCCGCACAGCCGGCCGTGCACCCGGCTGTGCAAGCCAACCTCGACCTACTGGCCCAGGAAACGACCTTCACCATCACTACCGGCCACCAGCTCAACCTACTCACGGGTCCCCTGTACTTCGTGTACAAAATTATTACGGCGGTAAAGCTGAGCCGCCAGCTGAAGGAGCACTACCCGCAGTACGACTTTGTGCCGGTGTACTGGATGGCCACTGAGGACCACGACTTCGCAGAAATCAACCACTTGCACCTGTTTGGGAAAAAGTACGAGTGGAACGCTACTACCACTGGTGGCCCCGTTGGGCGACTACCTCTGGACGGCCTGGAAGAGGAGCTGCTGAGCCAACTGCCCGCCGAAGTGCCCACGGCTTTCCGCGAGGCTTACACCAGTTCCACTTCCCTGGCCGAAGCTACTCGCAAGCTCACGCACAGCCTCTTCGGGGAGCTTGGGTTGGTAGCCCTGGACGGCGACGACGCCACGCTTAAGCAAGCACTGGTGCCGGTGCTGGAGCGCGAGATTCAAGAACAGGCCTCCAACCGGGCGGTACAGGCCACCAACGCGCAGCTAGAAGCGGCAGGTTACAAACCGCAAGTGTACTCCCGCCCGCTCAATCTGTTCTTCCTCACGGATGCGGGCAAGCGGGAGCGGCTAGAGTACGATGCTACCCAAGATTGCGCTCAGATTACGGTGCGCAATACAGCGCAGTGTCATAGCCAAGACGAACTCCTTGAGTTGGCACGCCAGCATCCGGAGCAGTTTAGCCCTAATGTGGTGCTGCGGCCGTTGTACCAGGAGTTGTTGCTGCCCAACCTGTGCTACATTGGGGGCGGAGCGGAAGTAGCCTACTGGTTCCAGCTCAAGCAAGTGTTTACCGACAACCAGGTGCCTTTCCCGATCTTGCTCCTGCGCAACTCGGGCCTTTACATTGGCAAAGCCAACGCAGGCAAGCTGCGCAAGCTGGGGCTCACGGCCCAGGATATTTTCCGGCCCCTGCCCGAGCTGAAAAAGCAGGTAGGTGCTACCCTGGGTCAGGAAGAGATTAGCTTGAAAGAACAGCAGCAAGCCCTGGCTGTCGTATTCAAAGAAGTAGCCGACCTAGCCCAGCGCCTCGATCCTACTCTAGTAAAAACAGTAGCCGCCGAGCAGCAAAAAACGGCTGGCTCTTTGGCCGGTCTTGAGAAGCGCCTGAGTAAAGCTGCCGAAGCCAAGCACGAAACGGCGTACAACCAGCTCACGGCCCTCAAGGATAAGCTGTTCCCCGAAGGTCAACTGCAAGAGCGCCTCGATAACGTGCTCAGCATTATGATCAATAACCCGCAGTTTATTCAGCAACTCGTAGCGGCCTTCGACCCGCTAGCTCTGGAATTCACCGTGCTGGAAGAGGAATAAGTGGGCCGCCACGTGCGAGCGTTTTACGTTAATCACGGCGCTGCATAAGCTCCTATATGCTCCCTGCTAAGTTTGCAGGCGCAGGGCTTGGGTAGCGCCGCGTTGGTAATTAAGAGCCTTCCTGTATGTTGAAAGCCGATTTACGGCGGGATTTTTTGGCGCGTCGGCGTAGCCTCACCAGTGCGGAAGTAGCGCAACTGAGCCAAGCCATCAGTGAGGCGTTGGTGGTAGCTTTCCCAGTAGCCAAGTGGCACTGGCTGCACGTGTTTCTGCCCATTCCGCAGCAGCACGAGCCTGATACGTGGCGCATCATCCGGCACGTGTGGGCCACCTGGCCGGCGGTGCAAGTGGCAGTGCCTGTAGTGCAGCCCAATGGCCGAACGCTCCGCCACTACCATCTCACCTCTAACACGAAGCTAGTGCACAACCGCTGGGGTATTCCTGAGCCTGTAGATGCTCCGCAGGTAGCTTCTGAAAAGCTAGACGCCGTGCTAGTTCCGCTGCTGGCGTTTGATGAAACAGGCCAGCGCGTAGGCTACGGGAAAGGTTTCTACGACCACTTTCTGGCGGAGTGCCGCCCCGAAGCCTTGCGTATTGGCCTTAGCCTAGAGCCACCCGTGTCCCGCATCGACGACGCTTGGCCGAGTGATGTGCGCCTGCACGCCTGCGTCACGCCAGAGCGGGTATGGCAGTTTACCTAGTTTTCGAGGCGAAGTCTGGCAAGATATAAAGACCACTAAAGGAGCTTTTTCATGATCTGCCCAATTGCTAGCCCCTACTTCAGCAAGGGGGCCGTACTGGGTTTACTACAGTGCACCTACTGGTCGGCTCTGCAACTAGTGCCACCCGCGGAGAACAGGGAATATGTACAGGCCGATTATAATGGCGCAAGCTTGACAAGGCAGTACTAGCGCAAATCAAAGAGCCCGTGCTACTAGTAGCACGGGCTCTTTGATTTGCGCTAGTACTGCCTTGTGAGATTACTTCATCGTAGTCGAGCTAGCTTCTCGCTGTGCCCTACGGCGGCTATTTTGGGAGGAAGAATCTTTCTGCGGAGTTGTAGTAACAGGGGATACGCGTTGGGCGGCCAGTACTTGGGCCAGCTTAGACAAATTAGCCTTCATGCTAGGGGGTATAAAGTGGAAAATAGCAATCGGCAATAGGTAGAGTAGGAATAGAGCAGGTTGCGGCAAGATAAATAAATACGGCAATAGTTTAATAATTAGGTAAAGCACTTGCTTGGCAAGTACTCCGCGTTCTAATTAGATAATCAACATGCTACTTGGTAGGGGGCGGGGTTTCGTGCTCTACTTTGGTAATGCGCGCCTGTCCCCAAGGCGCAATGCTTACCTGCACGCGGAGCTGTTGGCGCCTCGTTAGCTGACGGCCCATGTCCTGCGGGACATAGTAACGCTCTAAACCGTAGCGCATACGTACGCCGTACCGCTGGGTGTGGCGCAAGCGCGAGCCGCTGTGCCATACGTCTTGTACCGAACCGCGTAGGATAACCTGCGCGGCGTTTACGGTGGGCTTGCTATCATATACGCCTACTGCTTCGTATGCACTGCCCCGGGGCTCTAGTACCACGTAGGCCGCCTGCTTGCGGCGGGGTAGCTGGGCCCCATGCCAAAGGCTGCCGGGTAGCTGGCTTACATTGTAGTTGAGCACGAGGTAGTCGCCGTAGAGCAGGTCGCGCGGGTCAACGGGAGCGGTGCGCAGCCAGATAGTGCGCCCCAAAGCACTGGTGGCATATCCGGCGGCGGCCACACCCAGTACAAAGACTGCCTGCGCAACCACTAGCCACAGCAGCCACTGACGGCGGCGCGGCTCACTCAGTGTTGAGGGGCGCTCCGCGATGGTAGCGGAAGAATCAGCAAGTGGCGTCTTCATGGTTTCAGAATCGTCTTATCGGCGAATGTATGAGCCGCGCGCCGCCGTAGGTACCAGCTCAACCCTAGCAGCAGGATTCCACCCAGCAGGAAAAACAACGACTTATCCATGAAGCCCCACGTCAGCTTAAAGTAAGCCACGGCGGTAGTCAGAATAAAGAGCACGGTGCCCAGGGTTACGCGGTCTTGGTTCTGCTCTTGGTGGGCCCGCAGCAGTACGGAGCCTGAGTAGGCGTAGAGTACTACCAGCGTGGCAATGGCCAGGGGAAGGCCGCCAGTAAAGTAGAACCCAGGCAAAAGCAGCAGCCAGTCGGTGGAGCTGCTGAGGCGGCCCCGGCGCTGCTTGCCCCAAAGCGAAATGGCTACTACTCCAGCTAGGGCTGCCAAATAGGCCGCTAGCGGGGGGCGCAGCTCCCCCGCATAGTAGTCCGACTCGCCAAACAGGCCTAAACCCAGCGTAAACAGGAATGCAGCTACCAGGGGTGGCCCCTGAATAGCTCGGCCCGCCGGACGATTCGGCTGCCAGTCGCCGAAAGCATAGATCAGCATGGCAGGAATGAAGAACCACGTGATTTTGATGTGCAGGTGGTTCACAAGTAGGGCCGCTTGCCACAGCAAGCCCCCTGCCAGCACTCCACCCGCCAGAGAATCAGGACGGCGCCACCAGTACCAGCCCAAGCCTATTGCCGTGAAGGCCGCCGTGAGGTAGCTAAAGGCGCCTAGCTGCCCGGTGTTATAGCCCTGTACTACTCCACCAATGACCACGGTGAGCAGGAACAGAAACCGACTGCGGTACAGCCACGTCAGGCCCATACCAGCTACTGCCCAGGCCAACAGGCCCGTTAGGTCGTAGCCGATTAGCTGGTACAGTTGGCTGGTAAGCACTATGCCTGCCCCAAACAAGATCAGCCCCAGGGCTACCAAGCCCATGCCCACATTGCCATTGCCCCGGCGCCGGAAGTACTCGCCCGCCCCGTATGCCCCTATCATGGAGCCCAGGAGTAGACCCAGCCGGAGCAGCTCGGGCAGGGCTTGCCAATTAGCCGCAATCAAACTCAGGGCGCTAAGGCCCACCAGCAAGCTGCCCAAGAGCGGCAGCAAGCCGATGGCGCGCTCATCGGTGGCATAAAGAGCTAGGAGCTGACGGCGCTGCTCTTCCGTGATGATGCCTTTCTGCACCCACTGCGCCCCGTCGGTTTCTAATAGTGTACGACTCATAACATCGGCAACATACGCAGGAAGCAGCTAGCCTGATAGCTGGTCCTGGCAGAATCCTGAGTAGCGCTACTGCGGCTGTGCTCTAGTAGCCGCGGGCCTCCCTAGTAGTAGCATACCGCTAGTGAGGACCTAGTTAGGGCTGACGGTATAGGGCCAATAGCTTCTGGTGTACCATGCTGAGTGCTCAGACGTGCAGAAACAGGCCAGGCACTGCGTCGTTTCCCACTGATGCGAGCAGCCAGGGCACTGCCCACCGGTGGCGAAGGTGTGCCAGATGTACCCGCAGGTGCACTGCCACTGTTCGTTGCCGGCGGGTTGCCAGTTGCACTTAGGACAAGCAATGTGGGTAGCGGGCTTTCCGTTAGCCATGAGCGGCGGCGTGTAGTGTACGTTCTAAGGGTGCCTTATTCTAGGGCAGGGGCTGCTTTGCGGGCCCGGGTCATTTCGCGCTTGCCAGGAGGACCAGGAATTTTCTCCACGAGCCAGCCAGCTGCCTTTAGGCTACGGCGGAAACTGCCCTTGGCGCAGTAGCTCACCAGTACGCCATCGGGGGCCGTCGCCTCATATAGTTGGGCAAATACCTCGTCAGTCCACATATCGGGCTGTTTCTCCGGCGCAAAGGCATCGAAGTAAACAACCTGGTAGGTATTAGTAGGTAGGGCAGTAGTTTGCAGCTCTCCCGAGCGTTTGTATAGCTCAAACCGGGGCGTGAGGGCCACGGGGCGGTTCCAGGTGGCAGCGTGCAGTTGCTGATGGTAGTCCAGAAGCTCTGGGTTAGTGATGTACGCCTCTGTGTTCATTTGCTCCACTACTGACCAGGGCAGGGGAAACTTCTCAATGGTGTCGTAAAAAATAGGGTGGGCACTGTCGTGGCTGCGCTCTAGGGTGAGTAGGGCGTTCAGTCCGGTGCCAAATCCAATTTCAAGTACCCATACTGGGCCAGCCGTGGTATCCAGAATGGGAGCAAGGCCAGCGGCCAGGTACACGTGCCGGGCTTCTTGCACGGCCCCGTGCGTGGAATGGTAATGCTCGTCTAGCGCCGGCACATACAGGGTGCTGGAGCCATCGGCGGTGGTACGAACTTCTACGTGTGGTTGTGGTAAGGACATAGGGGCGGAGTAAAGAACGGAACTGATGCAGCAAGCCAGCGGTGAGGACTACGGCGCCAGCTACTGACTTGCGGCCGCTTTGCTGCTGCGCTCGTATTACGTAGCCTTTCCGTACTGTTATTGACCTTCGCCCGCTACATGCCTCGCATCAGAGTAAATCTACCGGAAACTTTCCGGTTTTCCGTTGCCATCCCTGTCCGCATTACCGACTTGAATTATGGCGCCCATCTTGGCAACGATGCACTTCTTAGCATCCTTCACGAGGCACGCGTGCAGTTTCTGCTGCACTTGGGCCGCCCCGAGGTAGACCGCACTACTGGCCGGGGCCACATCATGGCCGATGTGGGAATTGAGTACAAAGGCGAAGCCTTCCACGGCGACACTCTGCACATTGATATGGCAGTGGATGACGTGGCGAAGTATGGGTTCGACATTGTGTATCGCGTGCAAAACCAAGCCGGGCGGGAGGTAGCCCGCGCCAAAACCGGCATGCTAGCTTTCGATTACACTACCCGTAAGTTACTACCCTTGGCAGAGGAAGACCTGCGTAAGCTCCGGGGAGAATAGAGATTCTGCTCGGCAGTAGCAGGAACCGTAAAAACTGGGAACCCAACTGCCTCTGACGTTGTATCTTTGCGGCTATGATGATTGACTTGCCCGTAGTTTCCAAGCGCGATATCCGCAAACTTACCCCCGACGAGCTCAAAGCCTTTATGGTGGAGCACGGCGAGAAGCCTTTCCGTGCTAAGCAGGTACTAGAGTGGCTGTGGAAGAACACGGCTGCTTCCTTTGAGGAGATGAACAACATCTCCTTGAATACGCGTGAGTTGCTGGCTCGTCACTTCGTGATCAATGGAGTGCAGGTGCAGAACTCCCAGCTTTCCAATGACGGTACCATCAAATCGGCGTTCCGCCTGCATGATGGCAATATTGTAGAAGGGGTGCTCATCCCGCACGATACGCGCATGACGGCCTGCATCAGCTCGCAGGTAGGATGTTCGCTCACGTGCAAGTTCTGCGCTACCGGCTACATGGAGCGTAAGCGTAACCTGGACGCGGCCGAAATCTACGACCAGGTGGTGCGCATCCGGGAGCAGTGCGAAGCTCAATACGGCACGCCGCTCACCAACATTGTGTATATGGGCATGGGCGAACCCCTACTCAACTACGCCAACGTGGTGAAAAGCATTGAGCGCATTACCGCCCCCGACGGCTTGAATATGGCTCCGCGTCGCATTACCGTTAGCACCGCCGGTATTGCCAAGATGATTAAGAAGTTGGCCGATGACGGCGTGAAGGCAAACCTAGCTCTTTCTCTGCACGCTCCCAACGATACCAAGCGCAACGAAATCATGCCCATCAACGAAGCCAATTCCCTGGCCTCGCTGAAGGATGCCCTGAAGCACTACCATCAGGTAACCGGCCGCAAGGTGACCTACGAGTACATTGTATTCGAGAGCTTCAACGACACGCTGCAAGATGCTGAGGAGCTGTACCAGATTTCAAAGTGGATTCCCTGCAAGGTGAACCTCATCGAGTATAACCCCATCGAAAACGCTGACTACGTGAATACCGCTGATGATAAGCTAATGGCTTTTCACAAGTACCTCGCCGACCGTGGTGTACAGACCAACGTGCGTCGCTCCCGCGGCAAAGACATTGATGCTGCCTGCGGTCAGTTGGCCGTAAAGGAAAAGACGGTAGCTGCTTAAGGTGGCTGTTATTCCGGCTAAATGCAACGGGCCCGCTCTCCTCAGGAGAGCGGGCCCGTTGCATTAGGGAGTAAACCTACTTGCTTGCTTTCGCTTTGTTTAGGTCGGCAAATAGCAGAATTACTTCAGGGCACTGCGAAGCCATCTGGAGCGAAATCTTGGTGCCTATAGTTTCCATGCGCTTTTGATCTAGAAAGATATCGGCGCCGTAGAGTTGGCTGATTTCCTTAGCGTAGGGCTTGAGGTTCCTTTGAAAGGCTTGGATGAGCTCTTGCGTCCGTTGCTCAAGCGTCATCTTTTTTAGCTCGGCTGTGCGGGGCTGCAAATCCTGGCACATGGCAGTAGCAATAGGCTTCAGTATGGCCACTTCTTCGGGCTTTACTTCCTGTTGTTTGCTGACTTGCGCGCTACCTAGGCGCATAAACAGCGGCTGGCTCACGGGGCATTCCTGCATCATCACTATCCCCACGCGGCGACCTAGTTGCTGGCCGTACGTCTGCGCCGCGGGACCCATAGCTATTATCTTACGCATGAGCTCTTTATTATCCGTAGCCGTCTTGGTGAAGAGGCGTACGAAGAGCTGCTGGGCTTCCTCTTGTGATAAGTTATCCAAAGACCTTTTCTTGCTTTCCAACTCTAGCTGCCGACACATGTCTGCGCTTACAGCTTGAACTAGTTTCTGCTCGGCTACGCTGTCGGCAGGGGCGGTTTGCGCTTGGCTCAGAAGGGCAGTAGTGCATAAAGCAAGCAGCAATACAACACGGAGAATAAGTATTTTCATGTTGCCAAAACTACGTTTAATTCCTTAGCGCTTAGAGTTTCCAAACCGAAACGTGAAGTCGATGTAAGCCGGTATCACGTACGTGCTGAAGGCGTATGAGCCATCGAAGGGAAGGAAATACACCGCGCCTAGCCCCAAGCTTGTGCGTTGCCAGTTGATTTTGGCTCCATACAAACCGCCAAGGCCCGAGTTGCTATTGGCGATAATGTAGTTTTCGGTGATGAGTGATACCCGACGGCTCATCCGCCGTTGCCCGCCTACTTGTAGCACGGGAGTGCTCCCAATCTCGCCGCCCGCAAAGCCATAGCCTAGGCCGACGGTAAAATTATTGTCGGCCGAGCCGTAGGTGGCTACCCCATAGGCTAGCCCTACTCCCGAAGCCTTGTTGTCTTGGTCGAAATCAGGAATACGTAGGTAGAGCACGCCAGCGCCAGCGTGCCAGTTCTCCGATATGCGGGCTGAGAACTTAGGCGTCAGGGCCAGAAACTGGTAGCGTAGCGGCACGCCCGGCAGCACTGATACAATGGCGCCCATCGAAAAATTATCGGTGATGCCGTAGTTAGCGCCAACGAAATACAAGGTGATGTCTTGCAAGGTGCCCTCGCCGCGGCGGAGGTTACGGGCCGTGGGCGCGAAAAACAGGCGGTTGCCGTTGCCAATATCCATCCAGTTGGCTGGGCGCTGGACCAGCTCTGTGGTTAGCTCCTGCAGGCGCAAAATATTGCTTCGCTCCACCGATACCGTACCTAAGTCCACGGTTAAGAACTCTAGCTGCTGGGGTTGGTGCGCAGTTAGCTTCCCATCGAAAGCGGTGCCTGTGCGCAGCGTCACGCGGAAACGACGGCCTACTGAATCGGCGGGCGTAACAGAACTCGCGGAAGTGGCCGCGGAAGGATGGGTAGCTAACTGCTGCCGGTCCTCAATGGTTTGGCGCACGGCAGCTAGCTCGGCGGGGGAGTAGGGCCGCAACACCGTGCGGCCGTCGCGAAGTTGCACTTGCAGAGTTACACTACTATCGGCAGTGAGGCGCTGAATAAATCGCGCTTCCTGAAAGTCATTGGCCGAAAACGCAGGAAATAACCCATAGGCAACTTTCTCGTCCGCATCAATTACTGCGCCCACGATTGGGCTCACTATCAGCGGCTTGGTAGCTGGCTGTTGAGCATGCACTTTGGAGCTGATGAGCGCAGCCAGGACGAGAAAAAGTACATGAAAGGGGGTACGAATTGGGAGCATATAGTAGTGAAAATGACCACGGATCAAACCTATCATTCTGCTGCAATACTCCACTATAGCCCGAGCGCTATTCTACCTTAAGATTAGACTTTATACACCACGAAAAAGGCGGATGAACCCTTCAAAATAGAAGGACACATCCGCCAATACGCTGTTTTTTAGCTCCGAAAGACCTTCGGAAATTCTGACTTTTTAACTTTTCCAGCGGCCCTCGGAGCGGGGACGACCGGTGCTGATTTCTTCTTTGGTTTCGCCTTCGGGCACCTCTCGGGTTTCAATGCGCACGGCGTGGGCTTTGGGCTGCACTTTCTGGCCGAAAGCATCGGCGAATTCTTGGGTAAACTCTGCCCCGAAAAAGATAATGAGGGACGAGTAGTTTACCCACAACAGCAGCACAATGGCCGAGCCTGCCGCCCCGAAGGCCGAGCCAGGATCTGACTTGGCGATGTAGAAGGCAATGAGGTACTTCCCAACCAGGAACAGCAGTGCCGTGATGACGGAACCAATGCCCACGTCGCGCCACCGAATGATGGCGTCGGGTAGGAAGCGGTAAATCATGCCGAACAGTAGCGACGTGATGAAGAGGGAAAGGGCGAAGTCAACGAGATGAATGAAGATGACAGCCACCTCGGGAAACCAGCGTTGCAGCTGATCGGTAAAAACGCTAAGTAAAGCGCTGATAACAAAAGAAATAAGAAGTAGCAAGGCTACGCTCAAAATCAGTCCGAAGGAAAGCAGCCGGTCTCGAATGAACTGCCACACGCCGTTGCGGGGCTTCACCTTTAGATTCCAGATATCGTTAATGCTCTCCTGCAACGTCACGAAGAAGGTAGTAGCCGCAAAAACCAGGGTACCAATTCCGATAATGGAAGCCACTCCACTTTTCTGCTGCTTGGTAAACTCCGCAATGGAATCTTGCAGAAACTTCGCTGAATCGGCTCCCAGGAAGCCGCGCATCTGACCGTAGATCTGGCCAGTCACGGCTTCTGCCCCGTAGATGGCGCTGGCCGTGGTAATCACTATGAGCAGCAGCGGAGGCAGCGAGAAGATGGTATAGTACGACAGGGCGGCGGCGTGGCGAAACGAGTTGTTCACCATAAACTCGCTGGCCGTGGTCTTGAGAATGTTAAGTACGTCGGAGACGCGGTAATGTGAGGCCATCGGGAAGGAGTAAAATCAGACAGAATGCCGCACGTACTACGGGCAGGATTGGCGCAACGTTGGCCGAGACGTTCGTAAATTGGTGATCTTGCGTACAAGCACAGCCGTAGCTGAGCAGCTAACGGATACACTTTTCCTTTTTACTTATGCGGGTTTTCTCTACTACTTCTTGGCTGGCCGGTAGCGGCCTGTTCCTTCTTTCTGGCCTGCTGGCCTGCCAACAGCAAACGCCCGCCGGGCAAGCTGCTGCCAATAACTCTGCCCCCGCCTCCACCGAGGCTGCGGCCAGCTACCCCGCCGCCGAAGGCTTCGACCAAGCTGGCTCGGATGCAAAGGCTACAGCGCTGGCAGACAGTGTAATGCGAAAAATGGGCGGCTACTCAGCATGGCAAAGCACCCGCCTGCTAGGCTGGGACTTTCTGGACGGCTCCTATCAGCTCTGGGACAAGCAGACCGGCGACTTCCGTTGGCAGAAGGATAGCCTAGTGGCCGTGTACAACCTCAACACCAAACAGGGGCACGCGTACCGTAGCGGGCAAGACATTTCGAGCACGCCCGAGGGGCAAAAGCTGCTGGGCCAGATGTATCCCATCTGGGTGAACAACTCGTGGTGGTTGCTCATGCCCTTCAAGCTCAAGGATTCCGGTGTTACGCTCACGTACAAAGGCCCTGGCCAGCTAATGGATGGTACTCCCGCCGAGGTGTTGAACATGACGTTTAAGAACGTAGGCGTCACGCCCGACAACAAGTACGAGGTGCTGGTGAACCCTAAAACTAGCTTGGTAGAAGAGTGGGCCTTTTTCCCCAAAGCAACGGACGCCCAACCGGCGTTTCGTCGGCGCTGGGCCAACTACCGCCAGTATGGCCCCATTATGCTGGCTACAGACCGCACCGATGGGAAGGATGGCCGCGGCCTTGACCACGTAATTGCGCGTACCGACGTCCCTGCTGGTATCATGCAAAACCCCAAGCCTATGGCCCGCCTCTAGGTTTGTTAATAGCCTTCTTACCCAGACTGGCCTCCTAAGGCTACCTACAGGTATACTGCGTAGGTAGCTCTGGGAGGCCAGTTTGGGTTTAGCATAGCGCTTGGCGGAAGCTAGATTTTTGCTAGCTCCCAGCGTAGGGTTTCAATGGGAGCTTCGCGCAGAGCCCCGGCTAGTTCAGCATCGTCTTGGAAATGCAGTTGGTGTAGCACCGTAGCCTCAACGCTTACGGTAAACTGGGTTTCCTGGAAGGGCCAGGGATGCACCGTTATGGGGCCTTCTGCCTGGGGCCGTTGTACTTCGTGGCGCTGTCCGTCGGGGCCGGTGTAGATTTCCAGGTTGCGACCCATTTCGGGTATTTCCTGGCGGCACAAGATCAGGCTGAGCCGGTCGCACCAGTGAAGCAGGGCGTAAGCGCGTTGCGCCTCACTCTTTTTCAGGCGCAAGTCGCGCAGCCAGTGTTTCTGTTGCGTCGCTTGCTCGTCTAAGAAAGTATCTAGCTCGGCTTGCTGCCCGCGGAGGCCTTCGTACAGGGTGCTCAGGTGCAGGCTGGTGAGCAAGCTTCGCCACCGTCCCTGAAACCGGGCTGCCTTCATGAGCTTGGTG
Source organism: Hymenobacter mucosus (assembly GCF_900188255.1). GTDB lineage: Bacteria > Bacteroidota > Bacteroidia > Cytophagales > Hymenobacteraceae > Hymenobacter > Hymenobacter mucosus. Next base: position 428,487 of record NZ_FZNS01000003.1, read on the forward strand.
GCTTGCTCCAATGAAAACGACTTCATGGTGAAATTGGCGGGTGCTCCCGCTGGAGTCAGGCCGTAGTGCCCATCCCAATCTGCCTGCTCGTCGTCGTGCTGAGCTGCGGCTGCCAGAAGTCCCACCCACTGGTCGTTGGGCAAAAACGCGGGCCACTGGTGCAGCACCTGGGCCGCTAATAAGGCGTGGGCTTGCTGGTAGATAATTTGCCAGCCGGCGGGAACATGGTTTACAATCATACGAAGCTAGGTACGGGGTGCTGCTGAGAAACGCAGCAGAAGCGCCGAGGTTTGTCAAGCTTCTATCAAAAAAGGAACGCCCTACTTGGGGAAGTAGGGCGTCCGGCAGCATACTACCTACTGTTTGCCTATTAAGTAGCAGGAGATACGTGTGCGATGGTGGTAGGTAGTCGCTGAAGTAACTGGTTCGCCCAGTAAGGGTGCAGCTCTATTTCCACGCCGCCAACCTGAAATAGACCGGGCGTATATTCCGGGTCGCTGAAGCGGGTAACTCGAATCTGCGTAGGTGCTTATAGTACCTCAATATGCGAGTAAGGAATGCGCACGAGAGAAGAAAGCCTCAAGTTGTTTTGGATGATTATATCTTATTTATCAGAGCCTTATCTGCAAGATGTTGCCATAGTGCCAGCTTCCTATTCTGGCTGATATTACTTCCGTCTGACGCACGTTGTGTACACTTTCATACTGCGCACGCAACTGTTTCCACCCTGCCTGCAGAGGAATAGGCCACCGTCTCGCTTTATAATAATCCGCAGGCCTAGAAAGATTAGGTACAACATGCCAAGCTGCACTACTACGCGGCCTAGGTAGCAAAGCGCTTCCCAAACTCAGCAACATAGCCGTTACTTCAGTACCAAGGCTTCTTTCAGGTGAAAGAGCATGTCATCCGTCATGGTGTCTAGGGAGTACTGCGGCTGCCAGCCCCAATCTTGGCGGGCGCGCGAATCGTCGATGCTGGCAGGCCAGGAGTCGGCAATCTGCTGGCGCGAATCAGGCTGGTAGGATACCTGAAAGTCGGGGTAGTGGCGCTGAATGCTGGCCGCAACTTCTCGGGGGCTGAAGCTCATGGCGCTCAGGTTGTAGCTAGAACGTACCTGAATAGTGTCGGCGGGAGCGTGCATTAAATCCAAGGTGGCTTTCAATGCGTCGGGCATGTACATCATAGGCAGGTAGGTTTCCTCGGCCAAAAAGCAGTTGTACGATTCTCCGGCTACAGCTTTGTGGTAGATGTCCACGGCGTAGTCGGTGGTGCCGCCACCGGGTAGGCTCTTGTAGCCAATGAGGCCGGGGTAGCGCAAGCTGCGCACATCGAGGCCGTGCTTCTTAAAGTACCATTCACACCACTGCTCCCCGGCCAGCTTACTGATGCCGTACACTGTGTTGGGGTTCATCACCGTGAGTTGGGGTGTGTTGTGGCGGGGGGTATCGGGGCCAAACACGGCAATGGAGCTAGGCCAATATACTTGCTGCACGCCTAGGTCTACGGCCGCGTCTAACACGTGAAACAAGCCGTCCATATTTAGCTGCCACCCAAACTTGGGGTTCTTCTCCGCTGTGGCTGAAAGTAGGGCGGCCAAGTGGTATACCTGCTTGGGCTTGTACTGGCGCATCACTTCTTCCAAGCGGGACTTGTCCAGCACATCAAGCAACTCAAAGGGGCCGGCTTCCTGCAACTCTGGGTTCTGGGGCGCGCGCACATCGGCGGCTATTACAGAAGAGGCACCGTATAGCTGGCGCAACTCGTGCGTAAGCTCTAAGCCCAATTGGCCGCCAGCGCCAATAACAAGAATGGTGTCGCCGGGGGTGGCGGAGCTGCTGAGAGTGGTCTGCATGCAGGAAGTTGAGGAAGGGGGTGGATGGAGGAAGACAAAGATACGCGGATGGCACGGTTCAGCATTGCTACTCCAGCGTGGCAACCGGGCGTACAACCACCGCGCCACTTTTGGTATCTACCTCGTATCAGCACACTAGTAGTTATGCAATTTTTTCTATTCCTTCTGAGCACCTTATGCATGAGCCTAGCGCTGCCAATGGCTGCTCAGCCTACGCCACCACTTGGGCGGCCCGTTTACCGCAACCTAGTTATGGAAGGTGGGGGCATTCGAGGCATTGCCTACGGAGGCGCCTTGCAGGAACTGGAGGCCCGGGGCGTGTTGGTAGGTTTGCGGCGGGTAGGAGGTACGTCGGCAGGAGCCATTCAGGCGGCCCTACTAGCGGTGGGATATTCGCCTCAGGAAATTATTGCCGTCATCAACCAAACGCCCGTGCAGCAGCTCAACGATGGGCGACTCATGTTTTTTGGTGGAAGCACGCGCCTGCTAAAGCAGTATGGCTGGTATCGGGGCGACGAGTTTACGCGCTACCTGAGCCGATTGGTGGCGCGCAAAACGCAACAGCCCAACCTGACCTTGGGCCAGCTACACAACCTGGCCCAGCAACACCCAACCCGCTACCGCGACCTATATACCACGGGCACCAACCTGACCACCCAACGCGTGCAAGTGTTCAGCTATGAAACCAACCCCGACATGCGCGTAGCCGATGCCGTGCGCATCAGCATGAGCATTCCCCTGTACTTCCGGGCGGTGCTACTCAACCAGCAGGGACAGGTAGTGCAGCGGCCAGTGAAAGGGCAGCCTGTGGAGGTACTGGTAGATGGGGGCTTGCTAGCTAACTTTCCCATCACGCTCTTCGACCACCCGCGCTACTTGCCAAGCTCAGGGGCGCCTACCGCCCCAAGCAGCGTGAACCCCGAAACACTGGGGTTGCGCCTCGATCGGGCCGAGCAGATTGCCCTCGATACGTTGCCCGATGGTCGGCAACGCTTGGCACCCTACGCTATTCACGATATAGGCTCGTACGTAGGCGCCCTTTACAACGTCGCCATTGAAAATCTAAACCCAGCGCAGCCTTCCGACTGGCCGCGCACCATTAGCATCAGTACCCGGGGCTTTAATCCAAAAATCAAGCGGATGTCGGCCGCGCAAAAGCAAGAGTTGGTAGACAGCGGCCAACAAGGTGCCCAAGCGTTTTTCAGGCGGTAGCGCCAACAATGCAAGTGCACTGTCCGCTCCCCATCTAGACCCGGCTAGAAGTTGTAGGAAACCCCGCCCGACAAACCCGTAGACTGGCCTACGTTGCGGCCGGCTACATAGGTGCTCACGCCCACGGTAGCCCCAAAGCCCTTGGTGAGCGGTCGAAATACATTGACGCCCAGACGCACGAAGTCCACTCGGGTAGCCGTAAAGTTGCCATCGAAGCCGGGCTGCAACACATCAGTGCCGCTCTCGTCAGAGCGCTGCACCGAGGCTAGGGCTTCGGCGTACAGCTTGCGGCCGGCGTAGCCTACTTTCGTTTCGCCCACGAAGGCATTGGGCACTCGGCCGCTGCGTACGCTGTAGCCTGCTTGGCCGGTAGCAAATACCCCGGAGGCCGTTTTTACGTGCATCACACCCAGCGTAGTAACCTTGGTTGCGCGGTTGCCAATAGCAATGATATAATCGAGGCCTGTATTAGACTGGTAGTTACTAACGGGGGTGCTTACGGCCACTACGCCCAGCAAGTCTACCAGGCTATTGCCAAGCGTGCCGGAGTACGACTTGAACTTGAGGGCACCGGTGACATCCTGGAAATTTTGGCGGGAGTTCTGAAAGCCCAGGTCGTCTAGCACACGGCCGTTGGCCCGGCCCGCCGACCTGATGTAGGGTAGGCTTACAATGGCGTCAATCTTACTTGTGATGCCGTAGGTACCATAAAGATTCACGGACGTAACGTACACCTCCCGGTAGATGGGCACGGTAGTTACTTTTTCGGGGACGAGGTAGGCCTGTTGGTAATTTTCGGAGGTGACCGATACGGCCACCGAACCGTGACCCTTTCCCGCCATGAAACCACTTACCAAGCTTTGAGCCGAAGCGGTGGGGGTAGCGGCCAGCGCAAGAATACCCGCGAGGCCAAGGATTGGGAAGATGTGTTGCATACAGTAGAGGGCGCAAAAAAGGTTTGTAGCGGGTCAAAAGTGAGGCTTTGCGGATGGGCTCGGAAGGCCTACTCTGCGAAGTGCGCCATTTACGCGCTCAACACTACCGTTGGATTGGTGAACGATAAATCCATTTTGGGAAGGCCTTCGTTAATTGCGTGTCTCTTTGGAACACCCTCGCCTCTACTGATTTACACACCGCTTTGTATTGTATTATTTCATGAAACATTTTTTCTCGACTCTGTGCCTGGGGTTGGTTCTGAGCACCACGTTACTGACCAGTTGCCATAAAGACAGCGTGGAACCATCTATTGCGAATAGTGCCGTAGCCAACGATGATTTTAGCGTGCTGGAAGACGCTGCCATCCGGGGCGGAGTAGCCGTAGTGCTTACCAACAAAGCCGCCAACGGCGGCGACTACACGGTGTTTGCACCCACCAATGCCGCCTTTGCGCGTTTGGGGCTGCGGAGCGCGGAAGATCTGCTGGCGCTACGAAAGCCTTTTCTCACTACCACCTTGCTATACCACACGGCGGCGGGCCTGCTACCAGGCAGCAGCTTGCAACCCGGAAGTACTACGGCTTCTGTTGCCGGACCAGCGCGGCGCATCATTGGCCGCAACGGCGCCCTGTATGTAAATGGCTCTCAACTCCTTGCCCGAGATGTGCAGGCGGCCAACGGGCTCGTGCATCCTATTGATAAGGTATTGCTTGCTACCGGGGCCGACATTGTGCAATCGGCGCTAGCCTTGAAAAACGGCCAAGTATTCGTGCAGCCCGAACTGACGTTTCTGGTGGAAGCTTTGGTCTACTGTGAGCTAACCGGGGCTCTTACGGCGTCGCCCGGTAGTCCCTCGTTCACCGTGTTTGCGCCTACCGATGCTGCTTTCAAGCAACTAGGCCAGCAACTAGGGGTATCACTCGCGCAACCCGCCGATATCCGAAAGCTGCCCAAAGCTACCGTCACGGCTGTGCTGCTGAACCACGTAGTCAACAACGGAGGCAAGTTCACACCCGAGTTTGCCGATAATGGCTCCTTACCAACCCTGGGCGGTGGTACACTCACAATGGGCACGTTTGCGGCTGGCGTGATACCAGTTCGGGGTAAAGGCAACGACCAGCCCGCCACCCTGGTTATTCCCGACGTGCAGTGCACCAATGGGGTTGTCCACGTTATCGACCGGGTACTACTGCCCTAGCCTGGGCGCATCGGCGCGGTAGCAAGCGCGGTGGATCCTTCTAGTCCGCTGCTTTGGTAGTAGCTATGAGCAGGTAGGCAATACGCAGTACCTGTGGCCTTCCGCTTGTTCTGCTGCAATCAGGTACTGTTGCTTTCCCTTACGTTATATGCTTCGCTTAGCTGTCCTAAGTAGTATTCTCTTCCTATCAACTGCCGTGCAGGCAGTTACTCCTAGTGCCCAAGTGCGCTCGGTGCCACCTTCGGGGGTGGTGCAAAGCAGTAAATACCGCTCGGAAGAAGTGGCTTTCACCAATTCTGCGGCTCACGTTACGCTGGCCGGCACGCTTACCATCCCGCTGGGCCCCGGGCCCTTCCCGGCGGTGGTGCTGCTCTCCGACATGGGCGCCCAAGACCGGGACGGTACCGCTCGCAGCTACCGGCCCCTACTTATGCTGGCCGACTACCTCAGCCAGCAGGGCATTGCCGTGCTACGCTTTGATGATAGGGGAGTAGGAAAATCAGAAGGTGATAATGCGGCTACTACTACGGCCGAGCGCGTCAAGGATGCCCAGGCGGCAGTAGCCTTTCTGCGCGCCCGCCCCGATATGGTGCCTACTCGCATTGGGTTGATTGGTCATGGCGAAGGCGGCAACGTAGGCTTAGTGGCCGCTAGCCAAGCTGAAGCACCCTCGTTTGTAATTACGCTGGCCGCTACCGGGCAGCTGGGACGCGAAATGTTGGCTACCCAGCAAGCCACCCAGCACCTAGCCGCCGCCACCGACACAAGCCAAACCTTGGGTAAGCGACGCCTCCTAGCTGCGCAAGAAACCAAGAAGCAGGTAGAAAAGATGCGGGCCGAAGGCGCCAACTCTGCCCAGATTGAAACTGCGCTGGCCCAGCAGCAACTCCGCGAGAAAATAGAGGCACAAAAACTACTCAGCAAGGCTCTTAAGCGCCAGCAAGCTATGCTGGAAATCATTCGTCAGACGGCCGACGATGGACAGGCTCAGGCCATTGTCACTAACATGCTGCGCCAGGATGATTCTACCCTGGACCCCGGCCAAGCACGAACTGCGGCCATTCGGATGACGACCCCCTGGTATCGGAGCTACCTCAACTTCGATCCTCAGCAGGGCCTTGCTAAAGTAACCTGCCCCGTGCTACTGCTCCACGGCACCGACGATGTGGAGGTAGCGCTCAGTAACATGGCCCAGCTAGAGAAGGGCCTGAAAGCAAACCGCCACGTAACAATGCAGCGCCTGGAAGAAGTAAACCACGGCTTCCAAGCACCAGAAGCAACGTGGCCAGTGTTCAACAGCCTACCTCAGCCTGTCTTCTCGCCGGTGGCCCTTGCCACCATCCGCGACTGGATTCGGCAACTGTAGAATCTGAAAGGCAAGCAGCAGTGTAAGCGCAGGGCTTTATCCGTTGGGTAAGGCCCTCTCTTGTTATTGGATACCGTACTTTTACCTTCCCATCCGTTTACTAGTGTATTTACATTCCCTCTGCCAATGTACGCCACCCTCCAGCCCGACCTCGAACAGCAACTGCAGGAAATCAAAGATGCTGGCCTCTATAAGAAGGAGCGCATCATTACCTCGCCTCAGGGCGCCGAAATTGAAACGACCGAAGCCGGGGAAGTGCTGAACTTCTGCGCTAATAACTACTTAGGCTTGTCGTCGCACCCCGAGGTAGTGAAGGCGGCCAAAGAAGCCATTGATACCCACGGCTACGGAATGTCGTCGGTGCGCTTTATTTGCGGTACTCAGGACATTCACAAGCAGTTAGAGCAGAAGCTGGCCGAATTTCTCGGTACTGAAGACACGATTCTCTACGCCGCCGCCTTTGATGCCAACGGGGGGGTATTCGAGCCCTTGTTCTCGGAGCAAGACGCCATTATTTCGGACTCGCTCAACCACGCTTCTATCATTGATGGCGTGCGCCTGTGCAAAGCCCAGCGCTACCGCTACGCCCACAACGACATGGAAGATCTGGAAAAGCAGCTCCAGGACGCCCAGGCTAAAGGCACGCGCCACCGCATTATCGTTACCGATGGCTCTTTTTCCATGGACGGCACCATCGCGCAGCTCGACAAAATCTGCGACTTAGCCGACAAGTATCAAGCCCTCGTGATGATTGATGAGTGTCACTCGATGGGCTTCCTGGGCAAAACGGGCCGTGGCACCCACGAGTACCGCGACGTACTAGGCCGCGTAGACATCATCACGGGTACCTTGGGCAAAGCCCTCGGCGGCGCCATGGGTGGCTTTACCTCGGGTCGCAAGGAAATTATTGATATGCTGCGCCAGCGTAGCCGCCCCTATTTGTTCTCCAACACCCTGGCGCCAGCCATTGTGGGCGCTAGCTTGCGTGTGCTAGAACTGCTCACGGAAAGCACTGAGTTGCGCGACAAGCTGGAAGAAAATACCAAGTATTTCCGGGAAAAGATGACGGCGGCTGGCTTCGACATTAAGCCGGGCGAGCATCCTATTGTGCCGGTGATGCTGTACGACGCCAAGCTCAGCCAAGACTTTGCCGCCAAGATGCTAGAGAAAGGCATTTACGTGGTTGGTTTCTACTTCCCCGTAGTGCCTAAGGGCCAGGCCCGTATTCGGGTGCAGCTCTCGGCCGCTCACACCCGCGAGCATCTGGATAAAGCCATCGGTGCTTTCATTGAAGTAGGCCGTGAACTGGGCACCATTAAGGAACCTTCGGCCCAGCAGCCGGAAGCAGGCCAAGTAGTAACGAACACACCCTAATCAGACGAGGCGTGCCGCGTAAAAGCTAAGCAGGCCTTTCTTACTAGTAAGAAAGGCCTGCTTAGCTTTTGAGGTTTGAGTACTTATTACGCCGCCACCTCTGCCGCCGAGCCTGTGGAAGCTATTGGTTGCTTAGGCGCCACGTCAAACAGGAACTCGTTGAGGCGGGCACGTAGGTCAGCCGAAGCTAGGTTGCGGAATACTTCGCCGCCACGCACCAACGACACCTGCCCGGTTTCTTCACTCACTACCAGCACCACGGCATCCGTCACCTCGGTGAGGCCAATGGCGGCGCGGTGACGCAAACCCATGGAGGCGGGCACATCGGGGTTTTCACTCACGGGCAGAATGCAGCGCGCCGCTTGAATGCGCCCCTGCGTAATGATGACGGCGCCGTCGTGCAAGGGGCTGGTTTTGTTAAAGATGCTCATCAGCAGGCGTTTGCTGACGGTGGCATCAATCAGGTCGCCGGAATCGGCGAAGAACTTTAGATCGGAAGCCAGACTGAAGGCAATAAGGGCACCCGTGTTTTTACCAGAGAGGCTCTTGGCAGCTTCTACGAAGGGCGTTATGTTCATTCGCTCACTACCCGTCTCGCGTCGCCAAGGAAACACCCGTACCCGGTCGAGGGCCGTGGCCTTCCCAATGGTGAGCAGAAACCGCCTGATTTCCTGCTGAAATAGAATGATGCCAGCCAGTACACCTACGCTCATAAACTGGCCCAAAATATTGGTCAGTAGCTCCATTCCGGTGGCTTTCACTACCAGATACAGCAGGTAGATGGACATGAAGCCCAGGAAAATCTTCAGCGCTACGCTTCCCGTCAGCAGCTTATAGAGCTGATAGAACAGCACCGTGACCAGAAGCACGTCCACGACGTCTACCCAGCCGATGCGCAGAAAGCCGATGGCGAAGGAACCTAGCACAGAGCAGAGGGAAAGGTGTTAGATACGAGTTGAATGGTTTGCATGGCCTCAGCTACATCGTGTACGCGTAGCAACCGGGCGTCGTTGAGCAGGGCTATCGTATTGACACTAATGGTACCGGCTAGGGCTGCTTCCGGTCCCAAGCCCAGCGGCTTGTACACCATACTCTTGCGCGAAAGGCCAGCTAGTATTGGCAAACCCAGTACTTGCAGTTCCCGCATCCGGCGCAGCAGCTCGTGGCCCTGGCGTGGCGTTTTGGCAAATCCAAAACCAGGATCAAGCACCACGTCGGTTACGCCGTGGCGGCGTAGCTCGGCCAGCTTGTCGCGGAAGTAGCGCACCAGCTCCAGTACTAGGTCTTCCTCGTAGTGGGTGTGCTGGGTCATGGTTTGGGGCGTGCCGCGCATGTGCATCAGAATGTAGGGCACTTGCAGGCGGCCAGCAGTAGCTAGCATGGCCTCGTCGAGCTGCCCCCCGCTGATATCGTTGAGGATGTCGGCCCCCGTTGCTACGGCTTCGGCGGCTACCTCAGCCCGGAAGGTGTCCACGGAAATAAATGCTTCGGGAAAGGCCTTGTGCACGGCGGCCACGGCAGGTAGTAGGCGCCGCATTTCCTCGGCGGGGGAAATGTCCTCGGCTCCCGGGCGGGATGAGTAGCCCCCCAGGTCGAGTACAGCTGCGCCGGCTTGCAACATCTGCTCGGCCCGGCGCAGCAGGTCATCTTCAGCCTTCACGCGGCTGTCGGCAAAGAACGAATCAGGCGTGAGATTCAGAATGCCCATCACCTGCGGCCGGCGCAGATCTAGCACGCGCCCACCGGGGCAACGCAGGGTCTGCCGCGGCGAAAAACACGTATCTTGCGGGGCCTGGAGCATGGTTCTGGGCAGTTAGGAGTTAGCCTACAAAGCGCCGCTGTAGCAGTTCGCCGACGAGGGTAACGCATGGCGGTTGCCACCACTGGCTGATGATTTCGCCTCGGCTGCGGTTCGCAGAATGGGTGGAGTGAAGTACAACAAAATAGGCTGAAAAACTTGGAGAATCAAACCCAGCACGAATACGACCAAGTAATTGGGCAATGTCGCCAGCTGTTTCTGGCCAAAACGCATGACTACGGCACCGCGTGGCGAATCCTGCGTCTACCATCCGTAACGGATCAGATTTACATCAAGGCGCAGCGCATTCGCAGCATCCAGGAAAAAGGCACGCAGCTAGTGGCCGATGGGGTAGAGGAGGAGTTTGTCGCCATTATCAACTACTGCGTTATTGCCCTCATGCAACTGCGCCTACCCGCCGATGCCCCCCTCGACCTGGAACCCGCCGCGGTGGCTACTGCCTACGATGACCAGGTAGATGAAAACCGCCGCCTGCTGTTCGCCAAAAACCATGACTATGGCGAGGCGTGGCGCCAGATGCGCATTGAGAGCATTACCGATATTATTCTGATGAAGCTGCACCGTACCAAGCAAATTGAGGACCTTGGTGGCCTCACGCAGGTATCAGAAGGCGTGGAGGCCAACTACCGCGACATGCTCAACTATGCTGTGTTTGTGCTCATCAAAATGAAGTATGCTACTCCGGCCGCCTAGCCGATACGCGTAGACTAGAAAATGCGTGGTAACTAGCGCACGGTGGCCGGCTTTTCTACGTAATAAGAGCGTTGTGCACCAATAGATGCCTCGTGTGGTTAGAGCCTTCGTACGCTCCGGCTGATCATTACCTTTAGAACTTCTGCCAGCCCTGGGCCCAGACTCCAAGATTCTACGATTGCAACATGAAACAAATCACCCGTATTTGCTGGCTACTGCTGGGCATTGTGTTCATCTTCTCGGGCCTCGTAAAGCTAAACGACCCCATTGGCACGGCCCTCAAGCTGGAAGAGTATTTTGAGGTATTCAGCAAAGATTTTGGCTCGTTCTTTCAGGTATTTATCCCCCACGCCCGCACGCTCAGCATCTTCCTCAGCTCCCTGGAAGTAGTACTGGGGGTAGCGGTGTTATTACGCTGGATGCTGCGCCAAACTTTGTGGGTGCTGCTGGCACTGCTGGTGTTCTTTGGGTTCCTTACATTCTACTCCGCCGCTTTCAACAAGGTAACGGACTGCGGCTGCTTCGGCGACTTTATTAAGCTAACCCCCTGGACGTCCTTCGCCAAGGATATGTTCTTGCTACTGCTGTGGGCAGTAGTGTTTTTCAACTTGCGCTACCTGCGCCGCGTATTTGCTAAGGGTACCCTGGGCGTCATGTACATCACCATTGCCTCGGCCGTGGCCATTGGTATTGGGGTGCGGGCCTTGGGCCACTTGCCCTACTTCGATTTCTTGCCTTATAAGGAAGGCAATGACATTGGCCAGTTGATGAAGCCCCAAGAAGCCGCCCGCTACGAGTATGTAATGGAGCGCAACGGCGAAAGCAAAACCTTTACGGAATATCCCACCGACTCGACCTGGAAATACAAAAGCATGAATGTGCTTAACCCAGAAAAGTCGAAGCCTCTGATTACCGACTTTTCAGTGTTTGATGCGGATGGCAAAGACTACACAGGAGAGGTACTAAAGGGCAATAAGCTGGTGCTAGTAGTGCAGGACGTGCAAAGCGCCGACCGGGACCGGTACAAGGACATCAACAGCCTTTTGGAAGCGGCCAGCAAGTCGCGCAAGCGTATTGAATCCCTCGTGATTACAAGCAGCAGCCCCGGGGCTTTCGACGCTTACCGCCACGATGTGAACCTGGGGGCTCCCTTCTATTTCGCCGACGCTACCGTGCTTAAGTCGATGATTCGCTCTAACCCAGGCCTTATTCTGCTGCAAAACGGAGTAGTGAAAGGGAAGTACCACTACCACGACATCCCCGCAATAGGCGACTTGGAAGCAAAGCTGTAAGCAGTTGCGTCGATGATAGACTTGTGAGTTGCCAAGTAGTACTGATAATTTGCAGGTGCGCACTCAGCAACTCGTAACTGGCAATTCGTAGCATGATTGGATTTATTCTGAGCCGTTTGGGGCAAGGGGTGTTGGTACTGGCGGGCGTGGCCCTTACGGTATTTTTCCTGTTTAATGTGCTGCCCGGCGACCCAGTAGCCCTACTAGCGGGCCAGCGCTCCGATGCCGAAACGCGGGCCGCCATTGCCGCCGACCTCGGCCTGGACCAGCCGCTACCCCTGCAACTGGTAGGCTACCTGAACGACGTATCGCCCCTGGGGCTACATGCCCGCGACTCGGCGGGCGTTGCCAAGTACGGGGGCGTAGCGTTGGTGCCGTTTGGTCAGCGGGCCTTAGTACTGAAAGTGCCTTACCTACGCCGCTCCTTCCAAACCAACAAGGACGTGCTTAGCACATTGCTGGACCACTTCACAGGTACGCTATGGCTAGCCGTAGCGGCTATGATGCTGGCCGCAGTTGTGGGCATCAGCTTGGGTGTGGTGGCGGCTCTTAAGCCGCATTCGTGGCTAGACCGGCTGCTAGTGTCTACCTCCGTGCTAGGAATTTCGGTGCCCTCTTTTGTAGCGGCCATTCTCATTGCCATATCCTTTGGCTTCTACTGGAGCCACTGGACTGGGCTCAACCTCACGGGCCAACTCTACGAAACCGACCCCTTTACGGGACGGCACCTAGTGCTGCGCAACTTGGTGCTACCTGCGTTTGCCCTCGGAATTCGGCCCTTGGCGGTTATCGTGCAGCTCACGCGTTCGTCTATGCTCGATGTGCTTAGCCAGGACTACATCCGTACGGCCCGCGCCAAGGGGCTTTCCAGCTACCGCGTAATTATAGGGCATGCCTTGAAGAATGCGCTGAATCCGGTAATTACTGCGGTGTCGGGCTGGCTGGCTTCGCTCATGGCCGGCGCGTTCTTTATCGAGTACATTTTCAACTGGAAGGGGTTGGGAACCGTCACGCTGCGGGCCGTCGAAAACCTTGATTTCCCAGTAGTAATGGGTGCTACTATTTTCATAGCGGCCATCTTTGTGCTCGTCAATATTGTGGTAGATGTACTCTACGCCCTGCTTGACCCCCGCGTGAAGCTGGGTTAATCCGCACTTACTAGGTGGTTCATCCCCGTTGAAGACTACTTGGTTTCTGTTCTACCAACCGGGCATGTTAGGCCCGTGCTTGGTCTAGTCCCATTGCTTGCACACCACACCTCCTTTCCTTATTTGCTATGCGTCTTTATCTCATTGGCATGCCCGCAGCAGGCAAAACCACACTGGGCCGGGCCCTGGCTACAGCCTACGGGGTGCCTTTTCGGGACCTAGACGAGGAGATAGTGCAACGGGAGCAGCGCAGTGTGTCGGAGATTTTTGCCCAAGATGGGGAAGACTACTTCCGTCAGCGTGAGGGCGACGTACTACGCGACCTTGTAGAAACAATGCCCGAGATGGTACTGGCTACCGGTGGGGGTACTCCGTGCTATCACCACAATCTGGAGGTGCTGCTTGAAACGGGCCTGACGCTCTACCTGGCCGTGCCGGTGTCTGTGCTAGTACAGCGGGTGTTAGCCGCGGCAGCTAGTCGTCCTTTGTTGTCGGCTTTGCCTACTGCACAAGCGCTAGAAAGCCGTTTGCACGAAACCTTACGGGCACGCCAACAGTTCTACGACCGCGCACCCTTGCGCTGTGCTGCTCCCGTTTGTTCGGTAGAGGCAGTGCGGCAGTTAGTCGAGCGTTACACTACTGCTGTCTAGTACAGACGAGCTATTGGCTCGTCGTTTGGTCAGTGCTGCTTATTTTTGCGACTTCATCATTCCTGTATCGGCATGAAATCAACTTCCGAAGCTTCAGCGCCCGAAGTAAAGACCACTCCAGTGAAAACCCCGGATGCTATCCGCCCTAAGCACAAAGGGTCGGCCCAGCTGTTCGAAAATCCATTGTTGGAGCGTCTTTCGCATACGCACATTGCGCTGCCCGTATCTATTTTCCTGATTACGGCAGTTATCAGCCTGTACTATGGGCTCACGCGAGGCTTTATTTCTGGCATCTCGGCCTTTGGCTTGTTCCTGTTGGGGTGGTTTATGTTCACCTTTGCGGAGTATCTAGTGCACCGGTACGTGTACCACATTCCTGCTACTACCCCTGGGCGGGCTAAGTTTCAATACACCATGCACGGCGTGCACCACGAGTATCCTAAAGACGAAACTCGCTTGGCGATGCCGCCCATCATCACGGTGTTCGTAGCGTCGTTGCTGTTCTTCATCTTCCGCTTCACCTTCGGTAGCTACGCCTTTGGCATTCTAGCGGGCTTCGTGTTTGGCTATGCGCTGTACTTATTTGTGCACTACGCCATTCACGTGTACGCTCCCCCGAAGAACTTCCTAAAAGTGTGGTGGACGCACCACGCCCAGCACCATTACCGTCAAGATGAAATTGCTTTCGGTGTATCCAGCACCCTGTGGGACCACATAATTGGCACTATGCCTACCAAGCAACCAAGAAACTAAGCGGTATATTCTCTGATAACAAAAACGGCTTCCTCAAGGAGAGGAAGCCGTTTTTGTTTGGCTGATTACCGACCACAACAAGAAACTTAAAGGCCGCTTCCTGCACAGGACAGGAAGCGGCCTTCGAATGGGTAACCCATGTAGACTTAGCGGCGGCGGAGACGGTTCACGATAAACCACAGCAGCAGCACAATCAGAAATACACCAATAAGCCCGGTCCAAGCACCAGCTTTGAAGATGGTTCCGATAGCGTCGCAGCTGCTAAGAGAGAACGTAAGCAGCACCATGAAGGCTGCAATAAAGGGAAAACGCAGGGTATTCATAACGAGGAGAGGAGAGTGAGAAAAGTGCCTCGCAGTAGTGGAAGCAACTTCTAATGCATACTAGCCTATTCTTAAAAAGGTTAGTGTCGATTCTCCTGGAAACGCCAGAAATCTTGTCTTGCCCCAGCACTGTGCATAAGCAAAATTGCTTCCTCTGATGCGTAAGCCGACTAAAAGTCGAGACCATAGCATAGGAGCCTTCATAAGCCTGTTTGGCCATTAGCCTCGGCATGTGGCTTGCACAAGAGCGCGCTTGGTGGTAAGCAGCGCACTAGAACGACCGTGGCCGCCTTTGAGCTTACTACGCTATAGTAACAAACAGAAACCGCAGCTTTATGAGGCTGCGGTTTCTGTTTGGCTTAAGCAAGGTGTGCTAAATGCGGTTTAAGAACTTTCTTGGTTCAAGCAAGTCACAATAACTTAAAAAGAAAGCCCGGTAGCAGACTGAGTAAGTCTATCACCGGGCTTTACTGTTGGCGCTCCCTCCTGGGTGCGTATAACCAGCCAAAATATTTAATGCAGGCTGTTATTAGGTTTTGGGTCCTGATTTGTGTCCCGGTTTAGGCTGTTTAGCGTACTCATGCTCAGCGGCAGTTGGTACATCACTAGTAAGATGGTCGGTCGTGCCACTATGAAACGCCACTTTTTGAGAAAAGTGGCGTTTCGTGGTTCCATGTACTCTGCAGTTGGTACCCCTTCATTTGCTTTGTAAATTGAATACAGGGGAAAGCACCGGCCGACGAACCCAGCCTGCAGACCGGCTGAGACTGCCGATGGCTCAGTACCCGAAGCGCCGGCGCCGGCCAACTGCCACCGGTGGCTGGTAAGCCGGTGTGGCTGGGGCAGGCCGGCCATAGATTTCATACAGCCGTTTTTCAGCCGCATAGCCGGAAAGTTGGCTTTCCTCCTCCCAGGTCAGCGTTTTCTCGAAGCGGGCCCGGTGGCGCAGGTGGTGCACGTAGGGGTCGTAGTAGCCTTCCCGCAGGCGAACCACCACCTGTATTTTGTCGTGCAGGTACTCGTGCGCGACACTATCGACGTGGTAGATGGCAGAGCCGGTGACGCCAGATATAAAGCCCAGTTCTACTCCCTCACCTACCTGCGGCGGCACCGCCAGCCGGCATAAAAAAATGATGTAGTCCCGTGGCCCCGGCACGCAAAACAGGTACTCGACCTGCCGGAACTGCAGCACGTCGGCATCTTCCTGGATCAATCCCAGAAAGTCGTCGTGCCAGTTTTCCGCCCACCGCCGGAACACGGCCGCACTGATACCCAGTTGCTGTTGCAGCGACTTGGCCGTGGGCAGCTTCGCATCCGACGGTAGATCCATCAAAGCGGCTATCAGCGGCGCATATTCTTTGTTCTGGCCGTACAGCTTCTCCATGGCCGGGCGCACCTGCAGGAGGCTATACAGCATGTCTTTCGTGCCGATGGGCGGCTTGGGGCGTTCAGTGTAGCGCATATAACAAGATGCGCAGGCTGAGCGAGAAAACCTGTAGCCGGCACATCAAGCCGATACTGCACCATCTATGCTGAGCAGCCGCTGACGGTAGCCGGGTAGGTGCTCATCCACAAAATTTCCCCACTTCTGCCAAGAAAAGAAGCTGCTGGGATGCCTGATAAAGAGCAGCCGGGTTGACTCTCCGGCCGCATTTGTCACAGTGGCAAGCCGGGGCGTTGTCTTACCGATTGCCGGCCGCCGTTCCGACCCGTCTATGGTGTAGCCATGTCGGCGTGCTGCAGCCTGCATCTCCTCCATGTAGCCGCAGATTTCAACGCCTGCAAACAAGCAGTATCCTGGCTGTAATACATTCAGTACCGCGAAAAATGTGTCCCAGGCAACCTTGTAATCCTGTTCGGTGGGGCGGGTATGCGCACTTGCCATAGGCCGCTGCACCCGGTTGAAATAGGCCACTGATGACCAAAGACGTTGTTTCTGCTCCCGGGTGTGCTGCCTGCCATAAAGCGCCCTGGTAAGCGCCGTTGTGAACCTCGTTGGTTTGACAGGAGAAATGTATCCATGGTCAAACACGAAATACCGGGTAAACTCCCGGCCGGCCAGGTAACGGCTTACCTGCTCTGCCGTTTCTGACTTGTGCTTCCAGTGGTAGTGGCTTTCCCCCAGAATCAGCAGCCGCTGCTCGCGCGGCAACCCGGCGTAGTTGGTGCCCACCCAAGGGCGCCAGTACAGTTGGCCAGCTGTTTCCTGCAGGGCTATATCGTAGCGGGTGTCAACAGCAGCACGGTGTCGGTCGGAATGGGGCATAGTTTTAGTGGATATAACAAGGTTATATCGGCCTGAAAAACTCTGATTCACTTGGCAGACGCCCTGAGTCACTGGGAAGCCTGATATCGAGTATCAGGCTACGGAGGGTATATTGAGAGTTCGCAGCGGTAGTTTGTTTTTGAAGCAGTGAATGGAGTTCAGCTAATGGCTTATGCCTCGGAGGCCTTTTGCTGTATTGTCCGTAATGCCAGCCCACCAGATAAATACCATGCTTGTACTTCTGATCAGCCAGATATGGGATTAGCTGATCAGGGAGAGCAGTTGGCACTTCATCATTCTTGCTGAGTTTGACTTCAACAACTACAGTCAGTACATCTACTCTATTGCCTTTATCGTCTATGGAAAAGGCCTCAACGAAAATGTCTGTGCGTTGTCCGGTAGCTGGCCCAACGGACGGCCTAATTTCTACTTCTCGCTTGATAAGGATATCAGACCGCTGCAGGTCCTGAACTAGGTACCTCCGAATCGTATTTGAGAGGAAGTTTTCGTCTCTGACTACATGAGTTGCTGTAGCCGCTTTTTTATCTGGCGTCCAAAGCTGCTCAGCAGCCACAAGCTCTCCGTGTAAGTCAGTCTGAAAACGGCTCAGCGACTCAAGAACCAGCTGTTGCAGGTCTGTAGCTGTACCAAGCCAGCGTCGCCCAGCATCTCTGCCTAGTTCAATTAGCTCATCGGGAAGAGCTGGCTGCCATGCATTACGTCGTAGATTTTCTCTAACCTGATCCAACCTTATTCGGAGCCAGTAAGGCGCGTGCATCTGCTCAGCTAGTTGCTGAAGCGTATTCCATGCTGACTGTGTGCCACGTGAAGCCAATTCAGCGGCGGCTGCTGTGCGTAGACTTGCATATTTGCCCTTCGGACTGTTGTCTTTCCAGTCGTCTATATCCGCAGGAGCAAGCTCAAAAGCGTAGGTAAGCCAAAGGATGATAGTGCACAATTGCTCCTCTTCCAGCGCGACCAGATGCTGAAACTCACTCGGCGATGGGTGATTTACGGAACGGTTGATAACTGTTGCAGCAATGGACAATTGAGCGCTTAACTTCTCCCAATGCAGCCAAGTATTTTGCCGGGGGGCTCTATTATTGAACAACAGCCAGCTATATACCACCTCTGCCAGACGTGGCCTCGCCACCGTAACCGAATAGGCCTCTGCCGGGTCTGGTAGTAGCTGTTGCGCCACTTCCCAGGCAGGCTGATAGCTGACACTCAGCATATCTACCAGTATAGAAGCGGATAAGTCTTCCCGCCATATCCCATTTTCTATAGCTGTGAGAAGCAATGCAGAGAAACGAGAATCTGGTAACGCATTATACCAGTCCTTGAACTCATAAAAACCGCTTTTATCTATGCTATCATCATATGCATCCGCTTTAAGGAAGAGTGCTAGTTCAATAGCTGACGGATATTTTTCCCATGCCTTTCTAGCTAGTGCATATTTTTTATCATCACCAGAGAATTCTTCAAGCTTTACTATAAACGTGGCCCATTCTTCCCAGAATTGTAAGGGTAATGATTCGACGAAGGCGGGACGTTGACTCTCGGCCAGTAGCAGGGCACGGTATAGTGAAATAGCAAAGTTGTTAACCCCTCGACCAAGGCTGTAGCTCTGGGTAGGTGGAATGGGATACCGTAACACAATAGCACATGCCATATCAACCAGACTGATTCGTTGCTCATCAGTCAACTTCTTCCAGTGCTTCGCATGGCTAATATCATTGTGCGCAATGAAGCCGGAAATAGTTTTCTCAGAACTTATATAATGCAGCAGGTTGTGCCATTCAGAAAAGGTCGCATCGCTGCCTTTTACAGTTGTTTTGAATACATATTGTCGCCGCCTTCTAATAGATCGTAATACTTGTTTACGTCTGATTAGCTTTTTGCGAAGTTTCTTTCTGTCCCGCTTACGGGCATCCAGTGCATATCCTTTTTGCTTTTTAGAATCCTCGGTTTCTGAATCAACTGGTTCACACCAAGGCTCAAAAGCCTGTCTGCTCGATTTGAATTTTCTAGCAGCCTCATGAAGCAAATTATACCGCCGACTATATACTGGATCCGGGCCATGGGGTGCCGGCTGTCCCATCAGGTACATTAATACTCTGGTAAGCCACTTCCGGGCAGCTGCGCTCAAAGGGCCGGACAGTAGTGCGTGTACACCTTCCCATTCATCTTGTGATAATAGATTGGCTTGATGATGGAAGTTGAAGATTACACAAGTAGGATTGGGTCTGTTTTTAAGGCCAGCAATCTTTAGCAACAGCGAAATACGATCAGCGTAGGATGCACCTTCTATACTGAAAGGCTGGTGGTGTTTATCTGCAACAATGAATAGTTCGGCCAGAGCGTCTAGGATGCCAGGCTCACCGATTAGCTGCCATGCACGCTGCCATACAAGACGGCTGATTTTATTCCAAAAAGCTTCCCGCGCATGCTGGTAATCAAGTAAAGGAGTATTCTCAATCAGCCATTGCAGGCTTTTGAGCACAGAATCAGAGGAAAACGATATGTCCTCTTTTTCCAATCCATACAGAAACATGCGATACGAACCTCCATAGTGGTCGTCCTTCTCTTGAGTAAGGAGAGGTAATAATTCATCTGCACTTAAGTGGTGAGGCCAAAGAATCTGTAGCAGATAGCCTCGGAAGTCATCCTGATAATCTCCTGTAGGTATATCCAAGCGGAGAGGTCTGAGTGCTTGGCTGATGTCATCATCTGCAATAGCTCTTAGAATACTTAGTGCTCTGCTACGCGTTTGAAATGGTAGCGCAACGTCTAGGGCATTCTGAATAAGCAGAGGGGCAAGTTCATCTACTTTGCACGTAATGGCCACATCGATGGCAAACCTGAGTGTGGCGCCGTTGGCCTCAGGATTGGCTAGTACTGCAGTGAGTTGCTTAGCAAGTCCCGGGTGACGCAGTTGATGCATAAAACTCCGCTCATAATTGTCCCGGTACGGGGGAAAGGCCAGCTTATCAAGCCAACGAATCAGCCGGGTAACGACCGCAGCGCGCTGCTCAACACTGAGTCGACGCATGTCGGACTGAATGAGTGCGCCTGGGTCCAATTCCAGCAATTCCTGCCAGAATACTGGCTGAATCTCTGCCAGCCAAGCAGCCGTCTCTCTTAATGCGGGTACTATACCACCTTGCGGATCAGCTGATGAACGAAACAGGGCCCTTAGATTACCTGTAGTTATGCCCGTAAGGTTCAGATACCAAGCTGCCAGAAACTCCGCGTAGGATTGATGGGTCCATACCATGCAGCCATTACCCAAGTCAGTAAACAGGGCGGTATTAGCGAGTAGATCACGGATGCGTGCAGGCGAAATAGTGGCCTGAATCCCTTTCCATTCGGTCGTTTGGCCTGCTCCGGCAGCGTGGGGGTCCAGTTCGTTGCTGCCCAATACGCCACTAACAGGATCAATATGAATCTGGCGACGGTTAGAAAAGACTGCTAGAAATGCTAAATACCCGGCAAGTAACAGTCTTTCACGGCTGTCATGTCGATGCTTCTCTTCCCTTCCTCGGTCCGGGCCTTCGCACAGTTCCCGGCAACCTAACTCGTATAAACCTGCCCTGCCATCTGTATCAGATATTCCGAATCCGGGTTGATGAACACGAAAAAGTTTGATCAGTAGCTGTAGCGTGACGGGACTACTGGCTAGTGGCTGGGCTTCCACTTGTGCAATGGCTCGCAAAAACAGCTCACTGTCAAATCCTTCCTGTTCCGCAGCAAGCATTATTTGCTGCTGTGTCAGAGGCCCAAGAAGCATAATGCTAAACTGCTCGCGCGTTGGGTGAGCGGGCATCCCCCAAAGCCTGTGCAGTGATTCAGAAAACGCTGACGGCCAAATTGCATTCCGGCAGGTAATCCGTAAGCGTAAGCGCTCCGTCGGTAACCTTCTCAAAATCCGGATAATACCCTCTTGGAGCCTGCTGATGTGCAAAAGCCCTTCGTCTAAGCTATCAAACCATATAGTAAGAGTGTATTCATAGTTAGCGGTTTTCCATGCGGAAACTTCTGGAGAATCAATGATTTCTCGGTATAAGGTTTCCTCCGAGGTAAATGAACCGAGGTTCAGAAATAAATGGTTGCACTCTCGTCCAATAGCATCCTGTTGCTTTTGCCATTCATTCGACTTCCCTATGCCAGGCTCTCCAAGGAGAATGACACACTGAGGGCCGTCCCTCAGTTCATCAAGTGGAGTGCCTACAGGAACGCTGGTGAGGCCGGGGCCCAGCTTTGTGGCAACGGCATAGCCACTACTTTCAAACTCGTAAGGGTAATTCTCATTAGCCTGCTCTGCTGTGAGAGGAAGCCAACGACGCTGCCATGAATAATTAGTAGGCATAGGCATATACTTAATTGAAAAATGTAAGGATAAATAACAATTGCACCTTTTGCCTACAGCACCTTTCCCCTGATAATCTCCAGCACCCGCCACATATACCGAATATCCTCTCCGGCCACCGTCAGGCTGCCGGCGTTTTCGTTGTCGGAGTGCAGTACCAGATAGCCTTTCGTCAGCAGGTCATTATCCTTAATCCGCTTGATGGCAAACTGACTGCCGAACACCACCGCATACACCCCACTCACGGCGTACTTGCAATCCTCCAGCGGTAGCAATATGGCGGCTACCTGCATACCCGAGCGAAGCTGCGGCTCCATTGAATCCCCGTCCACATCAATTACCCACGTCTTCCGGCCCCGCAGCTCCGGGCTGGGGCTGTAGATGCGGATGGTATCGAACTGTGCGACGCCCCCTGTGTCAAACAGGTCTCCGAAGCCGGCGCGGGCCGGCACGGTGATATGTATCCAGTCCTCATAATCTTCCTCATCCAGCGGGTGTGCCAGGCGGGCATTGCCGTTCAGGCCCGGCGTTGCCTCCTCCATCGGCCCGATGCCGAACCACAGCCAGTTACGGCTGATGTCCAGCTCCCGCACAATAGCTTCCAGCACATCCTGGCTGGGCTGGTGGCGGCTGGCTTCCAGTTGCGTAACCGTGGGCCGCTTCACGCCCAGCAGGTCCGCCATCTGCTGCTGTGTGAGGCCGCGCACCTGGCGCACTATCCGCAGCCGTTCCCCTATGGTAGTGCGCAGGCTCTCTTCGGTCATTTCCTCGACCGGAGATTTTTTATTTGTAGCGGATTGTGTCATATGGTGTAGACTATGTTACATTTGGTCACGCCTTTTGTGGGTGAATTTGTAACAATCATAACAAATGTAACAAATAGAAACCAAATGCAACCAATCGAATCAAAAAAATCATCTGTCAACCTGCGCGAGTTGTTACCGCACGGTTCTATTACCTATATCGCGCACCGGCTCGACATATCGAGAGCAGCCGTTACGAAGGCGTTACAGAAAGGAAAGCCCAACCACCCGGCTGTGGCCGAAGCAGTGCGGCTCATCCGGCAGGCCGGTAGCCAGGAGGTGCAGCAGGAGTTGGGAGAACTGGCGGCCAGAGCCCCGCAAACACCCGCAGCCGCATGAGCGAGGTAACAACCGCCTACCTCACGGAGGAGCCGCAGCACCTGACCGCCGAGCTGGAGGTGATGCTCCGCACATGTCCGCGCCCCGTCCATCTGGGCCCCGACCGCACCGTGTTTGCCACCTGTCAGCAGCGGGAAGAGCTAAGCCAGCTGCTGCAAAGCCACTTGCTCACGCACGAGGAATACATGTGGGTGCTGTTCATGCGCGTTTATTTCTCTGCCACCTGGGCCGACAAGGTAAACCGCCTGCTTACCAGCATTACCGAGCACCGCCGCGCCCACACGCCGGCTGGCCTGCCTTACGACCCGCGTCTGGGCCGCCCCGGCAAACGCTACCTGTAAATCCGTATTCCGATGACTGAGCTAACTACCACTACCGCCGACGGCCTGCACATTACCGTGCGGATGCCCGACGCCCACCCCTGGGTGCGCGAGTCGCTGGAGAAGGCCTGTGCCGCCGAGGCCCGCCGCCAGATGGAAAGCACCCCGGCCCCCGACCCGGCCTATGCCGTGCCCCGCGCCGCCGAGCTGCTGGGACTGCACCCTGAAACCGTGCGCGACTACATGCGGCTGCCTGACAACCACCCGCGCCGCCTGCACTACGTGCCCGGCGAGTCCAGCCGCGGCGACCGGGTGCTACTGTCGCAGCTGCACGACTGGCAGCGCCGCAACCGCACCGACGCCGCGCCTATCGAGCCCGCCGCTGCTACTCGCCGTCGGCGGGCAGCCCGCCCGACCTGACTGGTGGGGCCGGTACCCGCGTGGTCAGATACCCGCGCACCTGCCACAGCTCGATGATGTCGGCCGCCGGTACGTGCATGGGCGCTATCCGCGCATTATCGGCCAGCAGTTCCACTACCTGCTTCCGCTCAGTGATAGGGGCCGGCAGCCGTCGGGCCAGCACCCCGCCGGGTACCACCACCACGCAGGCCGAGCCTGGCGCCAGCAGGTCCCACCGCTCCACGAACGAGCACACCGCTACGTCGTGCCGCCGGATGCCGGGATGCAGCTCGTCGCCGTCCACCTCGAAGGCGCGGAAGGTGCCCGAGGCAAACAGCGGCAGCCGGAACGTGGTGAGCTTGTCCAGGAAAGCCGGCTCGTCGTGCCGCTTGGTGTAGGCTGCCTGGTCGCGCAGGGGCACCATCACAATGTTTTCGTGCCCGGTGTGGTCCACCGTTACGGCCAACACCCGGCCCCCGTTGATGCCCCGCTCCGGCAGCGCCGGTGTCTTGGCTGAGAATAGGGGCAGGTCGCTGGTGGAGGCTGCGCCACCCCGCAGCATAGGCCCGGTGCCCAGTATCAGCCACTCCGGCGAGAGGTCCGGCCACGCCGTTAGCAGCTCCACGATGGTGTCATAGCCCGGCTTGGCATCGTTGTTCACCAGCTTGTAAACTTTTGAAGGCTTTTCGTGCCCCAGCTTCTGCGAAGCTTGGTAGGCATTGAGGCCTTGCGCCTCCATAAATGCCTTTATACGGTCGCCTACCTGCATTTCCTGACTCATAGTGTCATAGCTGATATCAGGCCAACCCGGCCCAATGCCTGTATTTCTATGCAAAGTACGCATCCGGCTTTTACCCTTCACTACCTGTTACGGCCCGCATGAACTACATCACCCACACCCGCGCCGCCTTTGCCTTCCTGGCCGCCGAGCTCACGGCCACCCCGCACCACATCAGCCTGTACGTAGCATTGTTCCAGCTCTGGAATGCCGCCCACTTCCCGCCCTCGGTGCTGCTGTTCCGCGACGAGCTGATGCGGGCCGCCCACATTGGCAGCGCCGGCACCTACCGCGCCTGCCTGCGCGACCTGACCGCCTGGGGCCTCATCACCTACCAGCCCAGCCAGAGTCAGCACCAGCCCAGCCAAGCCCTCATGCACGAGCTTGGATCGGAGGCCGCTCTACCCACCGCTACGCCCAAAAGTGCTTCAACCGAAAGTGACGCAAGCCGTGGCCCAACTGCCGGTAAAGCCGTGCCCCCTATCCTGAAAACACCGGTAACGGTACCAGACGGAGACAACCCCACAAACTTTTCAAACGCATCTGCGGCGGGAGCGAAAAAAGAGGCGGGCTACGCCATGCTGGATGATTCGCTTTCAGAGGAGCAGTTGGCTGCGGAGGACCGTGCAGGGCCGGCTTCCCAAGAAAAAGTTGCGCCAAAAAGAAAGGTTTCGGGTAGGGGAGTGGGCCGCCCGGAGGTCCTGTTTGCCGAGTCCGAGCTGGCCGACCCCGAGGCCTTCATCGCCGCTTTTGCCGGCACCGACTTCGAGCTGGCCAACCTCCGCTTCTACCACCAGAAAGTCGCCAACTGGCGCAAAGACGGCCTGCCACCCCGCCGCCGCGACTGGAAGGCCACCGCCAAAAACTTCATGCTCAATGATATCGAACGGAACGCCCTCGTACTCGCCCCCGCACAGCCAGTCACCGGCTACGGTGCCCCCGCCTACGGGGCCGGGGCCCGAAGCGCAATTGCTGACTATTTCGACAGCCGCTACGCTTGAGCAGCTGGTCACCGTGTCCGATGAGCGCCCCCGCCTGCTGCTGGCCCGCATGTCCGTCGGCCTCGACTACGCCCAGGCTGCTCAGGCCCGCAAAATCTTTCAGGTGCAGCGCAGCATCGGGGAAGGGGAGACACTGAAGCTGCTGGCCGTCATCTTCAAGGCCTTCGTCGATTCGGTGCGCGTGCCCCACAAGCCCGACGCCGCCGACCTCATCGAGCTGGCCGAAACCGTCATGCGCAAGTACAGCCACGACAGCCTTAAAGACATCATTCTGGCCCTGAAAGAGGCCCGTACCAGTGGCCGCAACTTCTTCCAGGAAATCGATCAGGGCAAGATTTTCGCCGTGCTCAACGAGTACTTCGACAAGAAGGCCGCCTTCCTCGAAAGCCGTCACCAGGACCAGAAGGCGCAGGGCGCTTCCGCCCAGTCCCAAGCCGTGGCCCTGCTGGATAACTTGGCCCCGAAGCTCGTGGAGCAGCTGGCCGACCGCATCCCCGACGACCACCCCAACCACGACGTGCTGCGCGCCCGCCTCAGCCTGCAGAAGCAGCGCCAGCGCCGCGGCCTGCCTTCCCCCGACCCTGAGGAGTTTCGCCGCCAGCAGCACGCCGCCGCCTTCCGCAACGCCCGCACCGACTGGCAGGCCCGCCCCGATGCGCCCTTGGGCGAAACCGGAAAATATGTGCGGCAGCTACGCGCGGAGAATGAGCAGCAGCGGCTGCGCAACAGTGCCTGAAGTCCTGCGGCCGTTAACTGTTATATTAGACGTTCATTAAGACAATAACCTGTCAGCATGGCCCGTAACGCAGTTATTTCTACCGGCACCGGCTACTCGCCCAAAAACCTGCTGACGCTGTTCTGCGAGGCGGAGCAGACCGCCACCCCGCACACAGGCGGGCGGGTAATGGCCCGCACCGCCGCCGGGGTGCTCGTAGTGGTACGATGCCGCCGGTGTGGCCGCGTTCAGGAGCACGCTCTGTCCCAGCTCCCTGATGGCTTGCAGGTGTACCGGGTCCGGATAACCGGAGAAGACGGACCCCACCTGCCCGATTCCATGCGGCCGCTGCCCTTCCTGGAGGAGTCGTTTGAGGTGGTGGCCGCGTCCCTGCAGGACGCGCACGAGCGGGCTGAGTTTGCTTGCTCGCTTCGCTTTGCCGGCCACTTGGTACGCTACTATATCAACGGCGAAGAGCACCTGAACGAACGATTCTGATTGTACTGCCGGATCTGATGGCGGAGCCACCGGAAATCCTTAGTATTAGCCCCTGGACCTAAACAGGCCCAGGGGTGTAATCTGATTATTCTGTTACAGATATGAGCGAAATTATTGCCTGCCTCCAAGCCGTAGAAAAAACAATCGTGCGGATTGAGCACGAAAACCGCCTTGTAAATAGATACACAGCCCGCGACTTTACCCCGTTCAGGTTCATGCCACAGGGTGAGGTGCCCACAACTCACCTGCTGGCTTTCTTTCTGAACGCGCACGAAGACCATGGTCAGGAGCACTTGTTCCAGGAATTGTTCATTAAGAGGCTGAGGCAGGAGCACTTGGTAAGCAACCGACTACCGGTAGCCACTTGGACGGTTAAAGCCGAACGACGCCACGGAGAATACGGGCAGCTGGATCTGTTGCTGACGGCCACTGACGGTAGCTTTGGCATCTGTATCGAGAACAAGCCCCGAGACGGCACCAAAGACCAGCCCGGGCAGTTGACCCGGTACCGGCAGTTGCTCATGCAGCGGCATGGCGAAAACTACTTATTGATATACCTGAGCCGGGACGCCCGGCCGCCTGACCCAATAAGCCTGACCGCTGAAGACCGCGAAGCACTGACAGGAAAGGGACAATACCTCAACCTCACATTTCGGGAATTTCTGCTAGGGCTCCTTGACGACTGGTACCAAGCAGTGCACCCGGAGAGCCTGAGAACATTTATCCGCCAGTTCCGCCACCACGTCGAAAGCTGGCTTCAATTCGAAAGCACCAAACCAGCGCAACTCATGCAGGCTAAGGAAGTAGCATCCACCATCATTTCCGCTTCTCAGGTTCAAACCGCCTTCGATATAATTGATTCTCTGGCAGAGTTGAAAACTCAGCTGCTTACTACTTTAGCTAAGAAGTTAGCAGAATGCTTTCCTGAATTCGCGGTTGGAGAGCATTGGAAGGATACCGGATTCCTTCAAGCAATCAACAGGAAGCCAATTATCATCCGTCGCCCCACCACCAGCGAAGTACCGGATAAGCTGCCTTGGGGCCGCTACTCTATAGGGGTGGAATTCGATAACGGCCGGCTTTTCTACGGAATCCGGTTTGACAGAGCGAATCTAAGTCCCACTGATACAACGGAGCAGGATTGGCCGGAAGAGACGCCCAACGCCATAGCCCAACTGCTCAGCAAGGAAGCCAGACCCTGGTCTTGGTGGCCATGGTGGGATTGGGTAGGGCCGGAAAATGACCACTCGTTATACCCACTGATTGCCAACGGAAAACTAGTGAGCGAACTGGCGCCAAGAGTTGAGGAGTTGATCAAAGCACTCGACAGGCATTGTCAAGTCGGCTCTGCCGATGCTAGTCAATGAGAACGGGCAGGTCGATTGACCTGCCCGTTCTCATTAATCCTTGTAATACTATCATTTTTTTAGATGAATGAACTTGTCAGGAAGTCGCAGATTTCTAATGACACATCCATCATAATTTTCTACCAACGCTACTACCTTGGTACGGGCCGCTGAAACCACTTCAAAAGTCAATTTTATGCCCTCTCCTTCAATAGCACCAAACTCAGGGTAGGAAGTACAGAAATTTTTGTCCGCCTTACCATCGGAGTGAACAAGTAGATGTCGTAGCTCCAAGTAGGGCATTGCCTCCCGAATAACCGTTTTATCAGCACCTAAGTCCAGCTTTGTATCAATTGATTCCAATAAGTATAAAGTGCTTTTTTGAGTGTTTTGAATTTTTCTGAACAACTCTTTGCTAAGCAGCCGAATAACGCCGTCCCAGTTCCCACACTTTAAAATATCATTGATATCAAATGAAATCTTGTGTTGTCCAACAAGCCTGTCAGGTGTAATGTCTGAAGCAGTAACTGCTGCTAATATGTCTATAAGATATAATTCAACCTCTTCAAAAAGGTCCTTAATGTATGAGCCATAAACATTCTTTTTTAAGTGGGAAACTGCAACGCTACGACCACCGTGAGATGATGTTCTATTTGCGAGTGTTTTATGTTTTTCTGGGTTAACGTGTCTTAAAATGAGTTTTCCATCCCGGGGAGTCAGTTCATTTTTATAAACAGACTGAGCGAAGACATCAATTAATTCTAAGTCGGCATTGTAGTGGGCAACTCGGCTTACAAATCGGTGTAGTGCCTTTGTAATCATCTTGTTCAGTGGTTAGAAGCAAAACAAATGCTTTTGTATTAACTATGAATCACCAGCACTGGCCCGCACAAAACCGCGTCCTCGTCGCCTAGGTCAAACTCTACTCCCAATACCTCGGCCACCGCTACCATTGCGGCCTCGTTCGCTGGCTCCTCGCAGTCGAACACCGAGTAGGCCACTTACCCCGGCCCGCTGACCAACACATCCACCAAGTCGCGGGCGCAGCCCATAAGCACCGGTACCTGCTCAGACACCGCCGCAAACCCGGTAGTCGGTTCGGGCAGGCTCAGCCCTTCAACGGAAACGGGCTGCGGATTCTGGTGCGGCAGATAGAGCGTAGCTTTCATAGCAAAACGGTGTGCATAAGGTGGGCGAAGTTCGGCAATAGCTCGTAACTAAGCTGCCCAAGGACTAAAGGGTAATGGCATCCGTGTAAATTGCCCATATATTCCGCCTTCACACCCTGCCGCTTTGCTTTTCGCACAAATAGATACCCTTAGCGCCTCTGCTCCAGCGCAATCTACTTCAGGCTTCCCGATAGTTTTAACCGTTCTAATCGTCTTTGTGCTCGGGTTGCTTGCTTACTGGATTTTCCGGCCCAAGCCGACCCAGCACCATACGCTGCCGGCTACGCCAATTCCCGTACCGCCTCCCCCAACTACCCCACCTATACAGAATAGGCCACAATCTGCGCCTTTAGCTCCGAAGGTTGCTTCGCCAACGCTCACGCCAAAACCGACTCCGGCCGCTAAGAGTCAGCCAACGGCCACTACCCCACCGCCGCCTGCCCGTCCTGAACCAGTGTCTGCCACTCCGGCACCGGCTCCTGCTGCTGAGCGCTCCGCTCGCCGGGCAGAGCCTGCCCGGCCCACTCCGCCACCGGCTACACCCCGGCCTGCGCCTCAGCGCCCTGCTGCTGAGCAGGTGCCGGTGCCTGGCGAAATCAAATACATTGGCTACGAGCCACTACCCGCTCGCAGCAATAGCCGCTATCCTTATCTACGCTGGCCAGCCGCTGGCAATCGCGTACCTGTCAAGTTTCCCCGCGCTGGTCGCTCGGCCAACCGCGGCTACTGCGAAGCAGCTTTTGTTGAGCATTTGCGCCGCTTTTTTCCTAAGTCCGGCCCGGTTCGGGTACTTGACAACCACCATCTACCCACTGCCAACGCTTCCCGTCCCTACGAGCCGGATGTAGCTTTGCTGCACGAGCGCAACGGCCTTAATCTCTTCCTCAACGTCGAGATTGACGAGCCTTATGACGGGGCCAACCGCCTGCCCACCCACTGCCAGGGTGACGACGACAGCCGCGACAACTTTTTTACCAGCCGTGGGTGGGTCGTGCTGCGCTTTGCTGAAATTCAGGTTCATCAGCAGCCGGAAGCCTGTTGTGCCGTTATTGCCCACCTCATCGCCCGGCTCGACCCTACGTACCAGATTCCCGAAATCCTGTTATCCGTCGGCACGCCTGCAGGTGTTGTGGTCTGGGACGTGGTGCAGGCGCAGAAGTGGGCTAAAGCCCGCTACCGTGAGCAGTACTTGGGAATCACCGACTTCGGTAGATATGAAAGTAGTGGCGTCGGCCCTGCCGCCGAATCGCTACCCATTGAGGCGGAGATTGAAAAACTGGTAGCTCAAGCAGCCCCCCTACCTCCGCCGCCCAAGCCTGGTACGCTGCAGAAAGCTAATCCTGACCCGCGCCGTAGTGCCCTGAGCTTCGACGCTGACGCCCACCAGTATTATATCAACGGACAGCCCGCATTAGCTGTCAGTACTTTAGTAAGCCGCTTTTTTCCAAAGTTTGATACTGAATATTGGTCAGCCTACAAAGCAGCTCAACGCGGCTGCGCACCCGAAGATGTAGCTCAGGAATGGGCTGACAAAGCTGCAGCCTCATCGCGTGCTGGCACGGCCCTACATCAGCAGATTGAAGATTTTTACAATCAGGGCACCCCCGCTACCGGCCCCGAGTTTGCTCATTTTCTCAGCTTTCACCGGGCTTTTTCTCACCTTGTGCCTCACCGTACTGAGTGGCAGGTGTACAGTGAGGAGTTGATGCTGGCAGGCACCCTCGATTTTGTGGCCCGCAATACCGACGGAACCCTTTCTATCTACGACTGGAAGCGCAGCCATAAAGTAGTAGATGCTGCCGGCCAGGTGCAGCTAAACCGCTACCAGACTGCCGAAGGGCCGCTTGGGGACCTGCCCGACTGCTCGTTCAGCCACTATACCATGCAACAGAATATGTATAAGTGGCTGCTTGAAACAAATTACGGTTGCCGCGTCCGTGATATGCACTTGGTAGTGCTACATCCCGATTATGACCGCTACCACCTCATACCCGTGCCCGAGCGCCCTGCCCATGTTGCCCGTATGCTTGATGTTGTGCGAGCCAAACGATAAAGCTGTAACCCTGCTTCGCTATGCCAGCCTCCAATCCCCAGCTTATAGACTTGGTTGAACAGCTCCGCCGGTTCCATGATGCCGAGTACGAGGCCCAGCAGCGTGAAATACGCAAGACCTGGGCGCTGCCGCTGGCAGCGCGGGTGCGCAAAGGCAGCGCCATTGCCAATGTGTGTATTCCCGGCACCGTACCGAGTGAGGAAACACGCAAGAGCATTCGCCAGCGGCTTACTAACGCAGGCATTGAGCCGAGCGAGGAAAAGATTCTCAACAACTTTCGTTCCTATGCGTCGCTCTCGCCTACTGTCACTATAGAAACACCCGTCAATAGGTCAAATTTCAGGGCTGGCTCCTATGTCATCTTGCACCGTGGCGACCCATTCAATGAGCGTGAATCTTACCCATTAGTGGTCATGCAAGACGCCGGCCAACGGCTAACGCTGGAAGCCGAGTTTGGTAAAAACCCCCGCGCCCGCGGCCTCTCCGACGGCTGGGTCTTGGATGCTCATCAGCCGGACTTACGGTGGATATTGCATAAAGCTCTCGACCAACTCTTGGCGAGCCAGCCTGATGCTATTAGTGACGTGCTCATTAACCAGCAGCTACCTGCCTTCGACCCTGACCGCCTCACCCAAGCCGAAGCCTTGGCTGCTCCATTAGGTTTCAACGCCCGGCAGCGCGAGGCGTTTATCAACGCTTACGCCGCTTGCAGCCATTACCTGATTCAGGGGCCGCCCGGCACAGGTAAAACGTGGGTCTTGGCACATCTCGCCACTGCCTTCGCCCAGCAGGGTTTGCGCGTGCTTATTACGTCCTCTAACCATCGTGGCATAAACAATGCCCTGCGCAAAATTCACGAAGTAACCAGCTACCCGCACCTACTCAAAGTCGGTAAGCAGGCCGACGCCGACGGCTTAGGCGAAGTTGCTAACCATGAAAATGGGCCCGCGCTTGAAGCTGTGGACGGAAACGGTTTCATCGTCGGTGCTACCTGTTTTGCTCTCTATACTAGGCGCTTAGGAGGAGTAAAATTTGACGTGGTGATAGCCGACGAGGCCAGCCAGTTAACGCTGCTGCAAGCCGCTGCCGCTATGCTTGCCGGTCGCAGATACATTTTCATTGGTGACCACCAGCAAATGCCGCCCATTATTGCGGCGTCCCATTCCGACCCAGCCCTGCACCGCTCCGTATTCGAGCACTTGTTTATCCACGCCCCCGGCACTCGCCTGAACGTCACTTACCGACTCAATACAAGCCTAGCTGGATTTGCGTCGTCCCACTTCTACGAAAACGACTTTACTCCCCACGAGTCCGCTGCTACCCGCACCCTTCACCTACCCTCGACACCTACGCAGTACGCTGACATTCTCGACCCCGCCCAGCCTAGCGTTTTCGTAGACCTGCGCCACAGCAACTCTAAAACCTATGAGCGTAGCGAAGCCCACTATGTTGCCGAACTGGTAGCTGAACTGCTCGCCAGCGGTGTTCCTCCCCACGAAATTGCTGTTGTTGCTCCCTACCGCGCCCAGGGCCGTGCCATCCGCCGCCGCCTCGACAAACGTTGCGCTAACCGCCCGCCCGAAGAGTTAGCTCAAGTCACCATTGATACCGTGGAGCGAATGCAGGGCCAAGAACGTGACGTGATAATACTGTCGCTCACGTCCGGTCGCTTTGACTCCGCTTTGCAGCGAGCTAGCTTCTATTTCATGCCTAACCGCCTCAACGTGGCCATTACCCGCGCCCGCGTCAAGCGTATCGTTGTCGGTAGCTCCCACCTCACCAGCGCCCGCTTCGACGTACCCGAGCTACAGCAATGGGTCGACTGTTTCCGCGACTTCCTCAATTCCTGCCACCACATAACCCGCTTGGAACCGTTAAAAAAGAATCGTCCTGCCACTGCTTCCAACAACAAAGCTACTGAATGATAAGAGCACGCAGGGGCCTTCGCAACGCAGCTCTATGATTACGTGCTACAGTGCATCACCACCAAACAGAAGTAATGTCAGCCGCCGGCACTTCCGAGCCAGGAACCGACAAACACCAGAAAGCTGTTGGCACCCAAACCCCCAACGGCATGATACTGAACCGCCCCGCCCCACCCCTTAACCTGGAAACCGCTTGGCAGACACTGGAAAACCAGCCCGCCAGCCCTGATGTCGGCCTGCTCTTGGAGCAGCATGTGCAACAATGCGGGGCAGCCAACCTGTACCTGGGGCTGGTAGCCGCTACCGGCGAGCGGGCTTTCTGGCTGAAAACGCCGGGCCGCCCGCACCGCCAGCCCACCGACAGGTTTTCCAATACGCTGTGGGTGAAGACGATTGAGTACGCCGACTACTCGCTGCTTACCGTGGTGCTCGCTGACCCAGCGGTTACCCCCGCATTTACCGACCTTGCCCACGACCTGCTGGAATCGCTCAGCCGCCAGCCCACCATTCCGGCCGCCCGGCAGCTGTTTCAGATACTGAAACGCTGGCAGCCCCAATTTGCCGAGCTAGCCTGCTACGCAGCATGATAACAGGCCACTCTGAAACGCCACTAATCCTGGAAAAGCGGAGCTTCTTTGCAGCATGTTCCCTGCCACTCTACGCCGGCCCAACCGATAAAAAAGGGGCCGCTCCGACACCGGAGTGGCCCCTTTTGTGCAATTGCCTCTTGCACAATTCGCCTTAAACCTCAAAATGCGGCCGGTCCTTCCACCCCGGCCAGTCGCCGCCCCACCGCACCGCCGGCCCCGCTGCCTTCATCAGTTGCGCGAACCGCCGCAGCAGTTCCGCCGACCAGCTTACCTGCCCGCTGGCCAGCAGAAAAGCCACGTCCAGCGCCCTCGACGGTACCAGGTTGTGCTTCGACTCGCCCCCACGCTTGTAGGTCACGACAGGGCCCGGCGTCGTGCGGCCCTGTGCATACAGCCGCTCCTGGTCGGCCGCACTCCGGTAGCCTTCCGTCACGATGGGCCGCCCCAGCCGCGCCAGCTCCGGCCGTGCCTGCCAGGCACCCAGGGCCAGCACGAAGGCCGCCCGCAGATCGGTACGCACGCCGCGCAGCCGCAGGTTCTGCCGCTCCTGCTGCGCCTTAGTCAGCGTCACCACGACGGGCATTATCGGCAGGTACCACGTCCCCCGGCAGCGCCTCGGCCGGAATCTTCACCACCGTTTCCGGCTTTTGCAGGGCCTTGCGCACCGTGGCCCAGATGGTCACGATGGCCACCAGCGCCTGAATAATCAGGTGTCCGTACTGCTCGATTTTATCAGGGTCCGGCGGAACCAGCTCATGGCTGGCCACCTGGCCCAGAAACGAGGTTGCCATAATGTGCGCCATATGGCCGGCTTTCGTGCTGCTGAACATGATGTTGGAAAGTTAGACGTTTGTAATACTTTGCAACAAATGTACGTTTCGCTACAGCCGTCATATACAACAGGTTGCGGTTGGTTGCCGATTGTGCTTTTGGGGTCAGCCCCTTCGGGCCGGGCTGTACGCCACTCCGCTTCGCTGCGGCCCTGCGGGCAGCCTCCTGCGTCGGCTTGGCTCCCATCCCTGCTGCATCCTCCCGATTCTCCCCGCCACCTGCCGAAGCTGCCCAGGCGCTCCGACCACCGCACCCGCGGCCGGGCCGCCCTGCCCATCCGCACCACCCACCCCCAGGGCCACCCGTCCGCTCCCGCCCGATAAGGCCGCAGCCCGCCCTGAAACGGGGCCGGCAGCCAGCTAATGCGCGTTCAGGCCACGCAGGCCAAAGAAAATCAGCGGTGTGCTGCGCACCGGTTTGTTTGTCTGGGGGCCTCCCCAGACCCCTCGCCACCGCGCCGGCACCCGCCGGCTCCATTCCGCTCCGCTGCATTCCGACCGGCCAGTGCCTCTTGCCGCCCACCATGCCCACCGGCCCTGGAAAACGGGCCGCCAGTCATCTTAGCCCCCACGCGGGGCCAGCCGCCGGTCCGGCTCCGCTACTCTCCGCCTCCCCGTCGGCCCGCCCCTAAGCAGCCACCCATAGGTGCGTTGCACGCAGCTTCTGTGGGGGAAGCCCCCCACACCCCCTAAGCTTTCAAGGGTAGGGGTCCGGCACCCGGCAGCCCTGGCCCCTGCCAGCGGCCCGGCTCAGGCGTCCAGGGGCAGCAGCTCCACGGGGCGGCCCAGGCGGCGGGCGGCCCGCAGGGCGCTCAACGTGCCCTTGCTGCGGCCGTCCCACACCACCAGCACCAGGTCGGCGCGGCGCACTATTTCCGCATTGCGCACATGGGGGGCAGCGGGGCCGTGGGTGGCGTAGTCGGGCCGCAGCTCAGTCAGCGGCACCCGGTGGGCGCGGGCCCAGGCAGTCGCCAGCTGGTCCACCCCGGCCGCGCCACCGCTCACCACCCCGGCCGGGGCCAGTTCCCGCAGCCGGGCAAGCAGGGCGGCGCACTGCCGCACGCTCCGGCTGCCTGCCACCGCTACTATTATTTTGTCTTTTACCATGATATAAGATACGAAAATAAGCTTGTATTTACTGGAAATTATTGCAAATAAATGCAGATAATACTTGTAATATATTGCAAATAATATTGTATATTTAGGTAGTAAGTCGGGAAAGGCCCGGCTGCCCGCCTTGCCCGGAGGCCTACGGCGCGGGGCACCACACGGCTAACACCTACAGCCATGCTACCCCATTTCCAGTTTGCCCAGCTTGCCACGGAGGCATGGGCCGGCCCTGCGCTTAGCGCCGTTCACGTTGCCATCAGTGGCCCCGCAGGCGCTCCATCTTATCAGGTCTGCTACTTCGTTGTCAGCACCACAGCCCCGCACAGCTGGGTGCTGTATCAGGCCTGCGGCCTTGCCTGCCCCTTTGCCGCCATTGCCGCCGCCGTAGCGGCCTGGGCCGCCTCCTGCCCCGGCGGGGCCTGCTATGAGCGTCGCCACGCCCAGCGCGTCATTACCGCCGCCGCCGCGCAGTGGGCCGGGCTGCAGTTCACCCGCCACGGCTTCGCCTGCCGGGCCCGTCGTCACCGCTGCGCCCGTCTGCTTCATGGTTAATGCCCTGCTATCCGCGCCGGCCGCTTCCCAGGGGGAGGCGGCCCCGGCCCTGGGCGTGCGTCAGCAGTTGGCCCGCACCCAGAACACCCTCTTCGATGCCCGCCAGGACTTTCTGGCCCTGCGCGACGAGTACCCGCGCCGGCCGGCCCGCTTCGCCCGCATCCGCGCGGCTATTCTGCGACTGCGGGAGGCCCGCGCCGCCTACAAGGCAGCAGCCGAGGCCTTCCACGCAAGCCCCGAGGGCGAGCAGCTGCAACGCTTCCGCCAGCAGTATGCCCGCTGGTAATGCGCCGCAGGCAGGTCGCTGGTACGCGGCCTGCCTGTATGCCACCGGCCACGGCTGGGCAGTAGTGCGCGACATGGCCCTGCCCGGCACTACCGCCGGCGGCCCCGGCCACTACCAGCAGCAGGCCGCCCCCGGCTCTTACCCCACCCACGAGCAGGCGCAGGCCGCCGCCAACCAGCTCAACGCGCCGCCGCGCCTGCGCCCGGCCGACCGCAACGGGATGCTCCCCGCCCCGGCCGATGACTACCACCCGCACCCCTGGGAACTCCAAGAACCGCTAACCCCACTACGTCATGCCTAAAACCGCTACCACCTTCCAGCCCCAACTGCTCGACCCCAACACCCCCGACCCGTGCCCCGTCAGCCCCGGCAACGGCCGCAGCTTCAAGCTGGCCGAGTTGTACCGGCTGCTCAACTGTGAGCTGGTGGACGTGGTAAGGCTCACAGATGAGCTGATTCTGATTATCGACGACGAAGGCAAGTTTAAGCAGCCCTGCTACCTGAATCTGCTGGCTACCTACCTCTGGCATAAGCATGTGCCGGAGGCCCGTGGCGTGGACCACATCGTAGGCCGCGCCATCCTCTGCCACGATTCCCAATTCCGGTAAGCCCGGCCGGCGACGGGGCCGGCCGCTAACGGGCCCCGCTTTTTCATCTTCTTACCCTTCCCTGTTATGGCAACCGCCACCAAAACCCCCAAAGCCCAGGCCGCCACACTGCCGGCCATTTCTCCATCCGCTGCCCCCGTGCTAGCCGTAGCCGGCCCCGCCTACCTGCTGGAAAAGGCGGACGAGGCCACCGGCGAAGTCGTGCAGGTGCCCCGCTTCCGCTACCTGCCCGGCCACCCGCGCCAGATTCGCTTTGATGCCAAGGCCGGCCAGTTCAACATCGGCGGCATTACGCCGCTGGGCTCCGCCATCAGCTTTATTCCGCTGGCCTGGCGCGTGTTCCACGACAACATTCTGAACATGGGCCGCAAGCTGTGGGCTGAACTGTTTTATGCCGACGACAAAGGCGCTATCTGCGCCGTGCTCTTTCACGGCTACAGCGTCGAAAACCTGTACCGCCTCATCGAGCCGCTTTTCTACGACGACCTCACCCTGGCCGACGTGGTAGTGAAAGTGCAGGCCGAGAAGAAAGAGACGACCAAGGACGGCAAGAAGGCCACCTATTTCATTGCGCAGTTCAGCTACGAGGCCGCCGATCCGCAGGAGGTAGCCGCCCGCCGCGACTTCGCCCGCGACTTTCCCATCTGGCGCAAGGAAACTCACACCAGCGCCGCCGACGTGCGCATCACCCACGGCTACACCGCACCCGCCGAGCCGGAAGCCGCGCCGGAAGAAGTAGAAGAAGCCCAGCAGGCCGCCTGATGCAGCCGGCCCCCGCTCCCACCAGGGCGGGGGCCGTTGCCGGCCACTACGTCACTCCTATGCCTCAGATTCTACCTGTTACCACGCTGCCCCGGCTTGCGGTTGAGCAGACGCCGCTTGACGCAGCGGAAGCCGACCGCCTAGCCCGGCTCGGCCAGCTCATCGAAGAAGCCGCGCCGCTGCCCGACGTGCGCAGCCTAGCGCCAGCCATTCGGGAGCTTTTCCCGACCCCGGCCTACCAGGTAGGATGCGGCGGTGCCCACATCTGGCTGCACCGCACCGACGACCCCAGCCGCCTGGCTATCATTCTGGAAGACCGATAGCCACCAGCACTACAAGTCAATTCCCTAAGTCCCAAGACCCTAAACGCCATGTTTCACAGCCTTCAGAGCTACCCCGGCCTCACCCACGAGCAGCACCGTGCCCTGCCCCAGGTTTCCAATACCGACCTCTCAGAGTTGAAAGCCCAGGTGCTGGGCCAACTGCGTGCCCCCAACCCCCAGGCCCTGGCCTACGGCGCCGCTTTCCACGCCGCCACCCTGGAGCCCCGCACCTACGCCCGCACCGCCGACAAATGCCCCTGGCAGGAGTTGGAGCAACTGGCCCGCCATGTGCGCCGCCACCGCTACTGCCGCGACCTGCTGTATCGGGGCCAGGCCGAGCTGACCTATACCGCCATACACACCGAAACCGGGGTAGGGGTAAAGGTGCGTCCTGACCTATTGGTAGTCAGCCCCGCCGGCCGCCGCCGCACCCTCATCGACTTCAAGACCACCAGTTGCCGCGACCGGGAGCAGTTCCTGGCCACCGTCGAGCAGTACGATTACGACCGTCAAGCCGCCCTCTACCTCGATACCCTGCAAGCTGATCGGTTCCTGATTATTGGCGTGCAGAAGAAGGCCCCGCACCAGGTTTGGGTATTCGAGGCCAACGCCTCCATGATTGCCCAGGGTCGGAAGAAGTATGCCGCCTTACTGCGCCGGCACGCCGCTGTGCTGGCAACGGCTGTAGCTCCGCTTTCTAAACACTGCGACGTCTATCTGGCCCGCGACAAACAGTATTATGTGAGGCTGGAAACTGCCGCTGGCAGTGAGTGCTTCAACAGTTCCGGTCCGTTTCCGACAGCCGCAAGCGCCCTTGCCTGGCTGGGACGTCATCATCACGTCGGCTCCGCCTTCTACCTCGATGAGTCCGGCCACCGCTCCGTACCGCTGGCGGCCTGCGCGTAATACTTATGCTACCTTGTCAGGCGTCCGTATCAATTGGCTGAAGCTATTTTGGTACGGACCGCTGCCCGCTTCCATCTAGATAGAATTCCTCTCTGACGGCGTGAGCATTCTGCAGGCAGTGCGAAGCCAGTTCGACGGTTCCAAAAGGCCTGTGGTAAATGAATGGCTCACAGTTCGGAGCAAGTTTCAGCTAACGTAACACTGGGCGTCGCGGGTCTTATAGATTTCGCTGTGTCGGAGATACATGCCTCAAATGCAGAAAAGAGCAACATGCTAAGCTTATGAGACGGCAATATCAGAAACCAGCGAGGTATTTATCTGGCTTCAGATAGGATTTTAGATATGAGCGCTTTTAATACAGCATGAACCGAGTTAGATTTGTATGCACCCTTTTTGCTAAAAAGAATGGCATTAAGTAGGAGGGAAGCAAGGGTAACCAATAGCGCCCTAAGTATGGCAATGAAGTTTAGAGACCCGGAGAGCGGCTACCCCATGCCCAAGTCACAAGCCGTGACGAAGACCATGCAGGGCAATAAAGCGAAGGACTCCAAGCCTGAGCTTTTACTGCGGAAAGCATTATGGAAAGAAGGAGTTAGAGGCTATCGGCTTCATTCAAAGGAGCTTCCCGGAAAACCAGATTTAGTGTTTCCAGCTAAGAAGCTAATAGTGTTTGTGCATGGCTGCTATTGGCATAGCTGTCCTATCTGCGCCATTGCACGTCCCCGACATAACGCCTCTTACTGGAATGAGAAGCTTGCTGGTAATAGTCGGCGAGACGCTCAGCATGCTGAGCGTCTTAGTGAGCTTGGCTGGAAGGTACATACTGTGTGGGAGTGCCAAGTAAAATCCTCGCTTGACGAGGCTGTTCAACGAATAAAAAACTTGCTAGCGGCTGAAGTCTAGCTTTGTAAAATGGTGAAATTCATTGACTTATTTGCGGGATTGGGTGGATTTCATGTTGGGCTAGAGCAGCTTGGCATGGAGTGCGTCTTCGCATCTGAGCTGAACAAAGAATTACGTGACCTCTACCATATCAATCACGGCCTAGCGGAGGATATGATTCGAGGAGACATTAGGGATGTGGATGAAAAGGATATACCTGCTCATTCACTGCTTTGTGCGGGCTTTCCTTGTCAGCCCTTCTCAAAAGCTGGTGCACAGGAAGGATTGAGCGATGAGGTACGCGGCAACCTCTTCTACCAGATTATGCGCATTATCAACCACCACAAGCCAAGCTATGTGCTACTAGAGAATGTTGCTAATCTTCTCAGACACGACAACCACAACACTTGGGCTGTAATTAAAAAGACATTAGAGGATGCTGAGTATGAGGTGGACCACAAAATACTCTCTCCTCATCAATTCGGAGTGCCTCAGCTTCGGCAGCGAATGTTTATTGTTGCCGCTCGGAGAGATATAGGCGGCCTTAGCCAATTCGCCTGGCCAGAGCCAGAGAGCTACCCGAATATGTCGATACGAACTATCATTGAGGAAAATCCTGACGTTAGCGACATTAGACCGCTCACAGAGAGGGAGGTAGAGGCCATAGCTATTTGGCAAAAGTTCCTCGACTGCCTGCCCCCTAACGCCCCCATACCTTCTTTTCCAATTTGGGCCACGGAATACGAAGCAACTTATCCTTTTGAGAAGCAAGTGCCTGAACAGCTTTCTGCTAAGGAGTTAGGCGCGCATAAAGGCATATTCGGCCAAAGCCTTGATGGTCTCAGCACCTTAGAGCAGAAGCAGTACATTCCTACTTACGCTAGGGGCGAATTGCTTTTCCCAAAGTGGAAGCAGCAGTTTATTAGGGATAACCGCGCCTTCTTTCAGAGATACAAGGATGAGTTGAAGGACGTTATGGAGGAGATTAAAGAGTTGCCTTTCAGTTGGCAGAAGTTTGAGTGGAATTGCAAAGGCGAGACCCGTAAGCTTGACCGCCTGATATTACAGTTTCGCCCCTCCGGCATCCGTGTCAAGCGCGCAAACTTTTTCCCTGCCCTAGTAGCATCTACGCGCACTCAAGTTCCTGCTATTGGCTGGCTCAAGCGTTACATCACTCCTAAAGAAGGTATTGCGCTGCAGTCATTAGGCGATATAGCGCTGCCAGCTAATAATACCGCAGCTTTTAAGGCTCTTGGCAACGCTGTCAACGCAGAGGTAGTAAAGCGCATTGCCACTCGTTTAGTATTAGTATCCGACCCCACCCAAAAGCCTCAGCTTGTGCAGCAGCGCATAGCTTTTACATCTAATCCTATCAACCTAGTCACTGCATGAGTGAGCAGCTTAGTAATATTCCTACGGTCGAAACCGTCGGCATCAGTCCTGGAGTAGGCATTCTTTCTATTTTTCGCTACATCAAATACAAGCCTTGGTTTGCCCTTGCTGAGTATGTGGATAATGCGGTTGACAGCTACTTAAAAAATAAGCAGGCACTGGATGATACCTATTGGGGGTATCAGCTAATGATTGATATTGAGCTTAATGTAGAGGAGAACTACATTAGAATCTCTGACAATGCTGCTGGCATCAGTGGCAAGGATTTGGAGCGTGCGCTTCGGATGGCTGTTCGCCCACCCGACCGTAGCGGACTTTCAGAGTTCGGTATGGGTATGAAAGCTGCTAGCTGCTGGTTTTCTCCTAAGTGGTCAGTCGAGACGCAGGCTTTAGGTGATGACGTCAAGAGAAAAATCGTCTTTGACGTGCAGCGTATTGTCGAAGAGGATACTAGCGCGCTGAGCACAAACCCTTCGCCCTCGGTTATGGGCCATCATTTTACGAACCTGTACTTAGGTGATGTCTACAGCATGCCGAGCCCACACGCTGTGGCTAAAATTCGGGAGCATCTAACAAGTATCTATCGTGACTTCCTCCGTGAAGACAAATTTTTTGATGCTATAGTCATTACCGTTAATGGTAAGCGTCTTAAATACAAAGCTCCCTCTGCTTTAGTCGCGCCACCTCACAATGACAAAACGGCTGAGCCTATCAAGTGGCGAAAAGAATTGGACTTTACATGCGCTGGCGGTCAGCGCGTCACTGGATTTGCAGCCATATATTCTACCGCTAAAACTAAAGAGGCGGGCTTTGCTCTGCTTCGGCGCGGCCGTGTAGTGGAGGGGAGCTACGATGAGCCCTACCGCCCAGCTAAGATATTCGGAGCCCCTGGCAGCTTTTATAGCCAGCGCATCTATGGGGAGCTACATATTGATGACTTTACCGCCAGCTTCACCAAAGACGGTGTGCAGTGGGAGGACGGAGAGGATGACTTCTTGAACTGCCTAAAAGCTGCGCTCAAAGCCCCAGGTATTGACTTGCTCAAGCAGGCAAACGGCATGCGGGTTAAAGAGTTGGCCGGTGGCAAAGATGGAGGCCAAGACGAAAAAAGCGGGAAGGGTGGCCAGCCTGGCGGCGAAGATGATACGGCCAATGGGGGTAAGACCACCGGCCATCAGCCCAACCCAGCGCCTTCTGGGAGCGAGGAGAAAAAAGAGGGTGCTGCGCCTCAGCCACCAGACAGTAGCAATGGCGACAATAGCAAGCCGACGGGCAAAGCCGATGTTAGCGCTAAAGGCAGCCAGCCTAAGATTACCGAGGTTCACACCCTTTCTGCCACCATAGATGGAATTAGCTGGCGCGTGTATCTTGAGCTAAGCCATAACCCTGCCCATACAGATTGGATGACAATCAGCAAGTCATGTATTCCTGAAGGGTCTCCGACAAATGCGAATGAGCGGCTGTTAGGCGTTCGGGTATCGCTGAATCACCCATTTACTATAAAGTATTGTGGTATTGAGCCATTGCAGCTAGCGCCGATTTTACGCCTTGGGGCAGCATTTGCCTTAGCAAAGACGCTTGCTCAAGAAGGCGGCTCCGCTCACTCCAGTGTGCTGATGGACTATGTGAATGAGTTATTATTAAAGCTGTAAAAAGTCTTTTTCAGTTGCTTCAATTATGAATACAATATATACCTCGGCTAAGTGGCCCGTAAAAACCAGCGGAAAACAGATAGAGCGTCTAAAAGCTCAATTGGGGCTGCCGTCTCCTGCTACTAATCTGCTGATAGAAGAAACAGCCGATATATTAAGCTTATGTGGCTCGCCTAACGTTTCTGTAAACTCTGAGACTGGACTTGCCCTTGGGTACGTGCAGAGTGGAAAGACCATGTCTTTTACCTCTCTAATAGCTATGGCGCGAGATAATGGCTATCAGGTTATTATCGTGCTAGCTGGAACTCAGAGAGCTTTGATTCGACAGTCAGTTGAGCGCCTTACCAAAGACTTGCAGATTGTTGGCGCTAACTCGCTCGACTGGCGAATTATGTCTGACCCCAAAGGCTCACATGGCGAAGAGCTCATCAAGGCAACGCTAAACGAGTATAAAAGCAGCAGTAAATCAAAGCTGCGCAAGCGCACAGCTATTGTCGCTGTCATGAAAAACAAGACTCGGCTCGGCAACCTTATTGAGGTGATAGAAAAGCTGAGCGAAGAGTTTAAAGGAGTGCCTACCCTGATTGTCGATGACGAGGCGGACCAGGCTGGAATGAACACCGAGGCCAAAGCAAATCGGAAGCGCTTAGCTGCTGGGCTGCCCGAAAAGCTAAGCCCGGTATATGCTCAGCTATTACGCCTGAAGAGTGCGCTGCCGCACCACACTTATGTGCAGTATACTGCTACCCCTCAAGCGCTTCTGTTTATCAGGCGGAAGGATGATATGTCCCCTAATTTCATCAAGCTCCTGACCCCTGGGGCTGGCTATACCGGTGGACAAGCTTTTTTCTCTAAGCCACTATTTAAGAAGCTGGTAAAGGAGATTCCTGATATAGAGATTCACTCTCCTAATCATCATTTAGTTACCGCTCCAAACTCGCTGCAAGAGGCAATGCGCGTGTTTTTTCTTGGAGTGACTGAGCATCTCATAACCGACTCGGCCGAGCGTAACCGCTCCATGATGGTGCATCCATCGCAGTACCAAGACATTCATGGGCAGTATTTCAAGTGGGTGACCACAGTGAAAGGCCGCTGGGTACGCATCTTGAAGAAGGATGAAGACGAGCCAGAGCGTCAAGAGTTAGTAGGGCAGTTTAAAGCCACTTACAATGAGCTTTTTTCCATCAACTCAGATATGGCTCCTTTCGAGGAGCACTTAGATACGCTGGTAGATGCCATTTCTGCTACCCAGGTTAATGAGTTCAACGGCAAGCCCGGCTCAGTATCGCAGATAGATTGGGCTAATCACGAGTTTTTCATTCTGGTAGGTGGGCAGGCCATGTCCCGCGGCTTCACCGTCGAAGGACTAACCGTTACATACATGCCGCGCGGTATAGGTGTTGGTACTGCCGATACTATGCAGCAGTGGGCTCGCTTCTTTGGCTACAAGAAGAAGTACATCCACCTCTGCCGCATCTATCTAGCGAAAGATGCAATCAAGGCATTTCAAGGCTACGTGAAGCACGAATCGGACTTGCATGCGCGCTTAAAGGCGTTTGATGCCGACCACACATTAAACGCTTTTCAGCGTCGGGTAAAGCTGCCGTCATCTTTGAAGCACCTAACGCGCAACTCGGTTTTAAGCGAAGATGTTGAGCGCTATAGCTTTGGTGGGGCATGGATAACTACCGAAACGGTACAGGGTAGCCCGGCTGAGATTGATGCCAACCGAGCAGCCATCGACAGCTTTATCAGCAACCCTAGCTTCTCATGGCAGCCAGATAGAGGTAGCAGTGAGCGTACTCCAGCACAGATTCACTTAACCAGTGAAGTAATGCTGACGGACATAATCAAGCTGCTGCGCAGCTATACCTACCTTGGCACCCAGGACACTAGCAGCCTCGGCTACGTTTACCTATCCACCGATGATGCCGATGCATTTGATATGCTAGCAGATAACTTAG
This sequence comes from Hymenobacter mucosus, assembly GCF_900188255.1. Taxonomy (GTDB): domain Bacteria; phylum Bacteroidota; class Bacteroidia; order Cytophagales; family Hymenobacteraceae; genus Hymenobacter; species Hymenobacter mucosus. The sequence continues at coordinate 472,940 of NZ_FZNS01000003.1, forward strand.
AGGCTTATAGCAAAGCGCATCCTGGGGCAACTGGGGTAGTCTATCAAATGTCTCCTCCTCCGCAAAAGCCAAGGCTGCGTACTGCCTCAAACGGTAAGCTCAAGCAAGGACCGTTATTCCAAGGGCGCAACCCGTCGAAAGAAGAAGGCAAAGCCATTTATCCAGGCGACACAGAAATAAAAGATAAGGGCCGGTTCTCGCTCCAAATTCACCGGCTTGAGATAAAGGCTGGTAAGGTACCTGGCTACGAGTCTTTCGTGCTGGCTGTATGGGTGCCTTCCGACGCAGCCGACGAGATGGTTAAGCTCGCAAATGAGTAGCTAAATATCTATGCTGAATCCGCAAAGCCCACGACTAGCTTCTGGGCAGCTTGTTGAAGAGCAGTCGTACACCCGCGCCGAGTTGCGGCAGCTATTCGATACGGCTGATACTACTATTGAGACCAGTGTATTTCGGCCGAGTGGCTACGATTCCGTTTGGCTGTTTATTACTCAGGAGGCATCTTCCGACCCACAGTACCAAAGTCGGCTTGTCGATACGAATACCCTTCTTTGGTCAAGCCAGCTTGGCCGGCATACGCAGCTTGTGCTTACTCATGAGTCGCGTGGGCTGGAGTTGCTGGTATTCTATCGTGAGAGCTTAACGCAGTACGTTGATGCAGGCTTCCGCTATATCGGGCGCTTCGAGTACCAAGGCCATACGGGCACTAGCCTAGCCTCTTTGACTCTGGCGCGCAGCGGCAGTGTGCCAAGCATCGAGCAGATACAGGTCCAGCAAGATGAGCAAGGCGGCTTCAATCCTGCTTCTGTCCGTGACGGCCGCGAGTGGGTGCTAGCCACTATCGTCCGCCGCCGTGGGCAGGCTGCTTTTCGAGCCAGCTTAATCGCTGCCTACAGCAGTACTTGCCCTGTTACAGGGTGCAAAGTAGAAGCGCTGCTTGAAGCCGCGCACATCATACCCTATTTAGGAACAACAACCAATCACATTCAGAATGGGCTACCGCTGCGCACTGACATTCATACACTGTTTGACTTGCAGTTGCTTGCCATAGACCCTGAAACGCTAACTGTGCTGCTAGCACCTTCCTTAATTGGCTCCGAATATGGCGAACTAGCAGGTCGTTCCATAAGGCTACCCGCACAGGCCATTCATCACCCTAGTCGTGATGCGTTACGTGCCCACCGCATTCGTTGCCCATTTTAACAAAGTTAAGCTGCCCTGCGTGCCCTGGCTTGTCGGCCTCGCTTGCGAATAATTGCTTTAAGTCGCCCTATTATACTTTTTACATTGTTATAATGCTCTTTGACAATAATATAGCTTGCGGATTGATTTCCGCCATGTGCCATTGAGTTTCTTAGGTCAATAATAGAATTAAGGGATGCTTTTTCTGCATCCGATATACCGGAGACATATTCGCTCTGCCAATCCGAACTGAAGGACTCCAACAGCTTTTCTAGCTTAGCGTGTTTAAGGTTAGTGACGCTCTTCATTTTAGTCTTGACGTATCTATCGACTTCCTGCTGAGAATTGCCGTCCATAAATTCGCTGACAAGCTGCTTAACTACTGTCTCAAGCAGGCCAGAAGTCCTGATGCATAGATACTCAGCAAGTCGCGCCTTTGCCTCTGCGTCTTGCACTGCATCTACCATTGCAAACATATCATCAAGCTTCTTTTCCAGTCGCTCAATATTTTGGCTCATAGCAGCGTGGGGGAGTATATATCTTGTCCGAAATAGTCAATAGCTGTCTGAATTCTAGTCTCAACAGCTGCTTTGTGAGCGGTACTAGTTCGTACAGCTATTAAGTAGCTTTCATCCAGCAACAGCCGATTATAAGCCTCACGAGCTTGCCCTGGATTAATATGGTCAGTCTGCAGTCGAGTTGCCAGCGCTACCATCACCGAGTCAAAAACTGCGGCGTTGATGCCTCCTCCAAGCCTGAATGCGCGCCTTTCCAAAGCAGCGCCAATGATAGACAGCGCCGGCAGCAGTAAGGCATCCATTTCCTCTTTTGAGTGCTGCTCTAGATTTCGGTTACTAGACATGAACTCGTTAAGAAACCTCATCATTGGAGGCTCATAGCTACTACGGTTGTAGTAAAAGGCGAGAAACCTCAAGATTAGCTCCTGACTTTTAGCTCGGTCATTAGCGAAGCCGAAGATATTCGACCAGGCTTCATGCGTAACAGCGGCATTCAGATAGTCATTAAACTTTCCATAATACATGCTGGTGCGAATCTCCTGGCTGGTCAGCTTGGTGCCACCTGTATTAAGTCGCTCGAAAATCAGGTAGATACTCTCTCGCTCATCGGTCGGGTCATCTGACTTGACTATCGTAGCATGAATTATCTGGTTGTCAAGTCTTGATTTATCATCGTATGATAGTGTATCGTAGGTTTTGCCCTCTAAGTCTGAAGCTACGCCCTGTAGGCCAAACTTCTCGCCACGCAGCACGCCTATGATAAAATAGTAGAGACTCAATAAGCGCTGCTGGCCATCCACTATCAGCAGCTTGCCATTGGTGTCATGCGCTAAAAAGATGCCGGGCACTGGAAAGCCAAGCAGCAAGGACTCGACAAAGCGTGAGGCTTCCTCCCGGCTCCACACAAACTGCCGCTGAAAATCTGGTACGTAGATAAGCTTAGCGCTAATCTGCTGCACTATTGATTTGACAGAATAGTCAGCACCATAGCTTGTTAGAGAATATCTACGCGGGCTTGTCTCATCTTCCAGAAGGTCAATATAGTTCCTCTGGTCAGTTGCTTCGTAGCGATACTCGCCGCTATGAATGGCCTCATAGTGCTTGAGGTAGGTCAAAGCACGCTCTTTGCCAAAAACGATAACAAGCTCGCTGCTTTCTTTATGGTAGATGGATATACCGTCTATGACTGCATCATGCAGAGGCTTCTCTCTGATTTGCAGCGAAACAGAGTTGCCAAGTGCCCCTGTGTGCTTTGAGTAGTCAAATGCGACGAATAGCTCTAGCTCAGCCCAATAGCCTAGAATCAAGGTGATTTCACCCGGTTTGCACTCAAAGCTGCTTACACCTGATGTCTGTATGCGGTACTCGTCTGCTGGTCGGCGGGCCCCACCGCGCGATAGATTCCAGATATATACTCTATAAGTGCTTTCTAGTCCTTGTGCTCTGATGTAAAGGACCGCTGGATGCTCACCCCGCGGCGTCCTGTACTCAACTACTGCCCCTTCACTTTGAATGGTATTGACGAATACTTCAACAAGCTTTGATTTAGTGAGTTTCGCCATTATAGAGTTTTCTGTGCGGTAAGTTGCAATGCCAGCAGTTCCTGCTAAGCTAGTCGCTTTAAGAGGTTTGCTGATAATAATGAGCAAAAGTAACAAAAAAGCCTGCTGGCAAGCTGCCAGCAGGCTTTTTAAGTTAATCACAAAGTGACGGGTGTTTGTGTGGCTCGCACTTACGAAACATCTCCTGATGTAAGTCCTTCATAGTCTACCTTTTCAATAGGCGTTGCTATGAGACTTAGCGTATCCGGTTGCGGCACAACCACAACCGGCGTACCCACCGCAGTTTCTCCAAACAGCGGATTAGCCGGCAGCGGCTGGCCGCCGTTGCCATCCGGCACCTGATTGAACAGTACCAGTTCCTCGCCCGGCGTGCTGGCGGCCAGCGTATCGGTCAGTCGCTGCGGCGTCACCACGTCGAGCAGGTCATGCACCAGCAGCGTCTGCGTGCTTACGTCCACGTTATAGGTCTGATTCAGCGCATTCATCATGGCGGCGGCCGTCTGGGCGTCCAGCAGGGCCGTGGCCAGGCGCGTAGCGTAGGAGCGGGCTTTGCGGTCAGCTTTGGCCCGCAGGCTCATGGCGCGCTTCATGCGCTGGCGGAACTGTTTCTGATAGGCGGTAAGAGTTGCCATTATAAAAGGGTGCCTTACGGCGTTGAAAGTGAAAAAGAAAGCGGCCGGCTCCGGGAAGCCGGCCGCGTGACCGTTGGTGCCAGGCGGCTACCCCACGTACACCACCGCCAGCGGGTTGCTGCCGTTGTTGTTGAGCGGGTACATCTTGCCGTTCAGCTCCTGGTAGAAGTTGATGCCGAGCACACCCAGCACCACGTCCGTAGCGGCCGGTTCAGCGGGCAGCGTGGCCACCACGCTCTGCGCGCCCAGGTTGCCGCTCAGCGGCTGCGGGCCCAGCGGCGCGGCCACCGGTGCCACGGCAAAGGTTTTGGTTTCAAAGGTGAGCGCAGCCGCGGCGTACACGACCTCGTAGTGGGTGGCACCCTGCGGGGCGGCCACGTCGGTTTGCGGGTTGATGCCCGCCACGCTCAGCGTTACGTCCCGGCCGGCCAGCGCCACGCCATAGCCGAAGAACAGCGTCTGGCTCAGGCCGGCGCCGGAGTTGAAGTTGAAGCCCAGCAGGCCGGCCGTATTTTCCCTGAGCACCTGCCGGCCGCCCCGGTCGTTGTCCTCGTCGAGGCTGATGATTTCGCGCATCTTCTGCGTAAGCCGGGCCACCAGCTGCCGGTCGCTGGCCGACTGGATGGCCTGCCGCAGCGCGTCGCGCACCAGCTTGCCGGCCGAAGCCGCCTCGCCGAATTCCGAGGCGTTTTCCCGCGTGCGGGCCATGCTGGCCGAGCCATTGAAGGAGGCCTTGTTGGAGGCTGGCTTCTGCCGGATGCTGCCGTCTTTGGCAAACACAAGCCCGCCTACGGTGCCCTGAATGCCGAGAATACCCGTTTGTTGTGCCATGAGTGAAAGGAATAAGGAGTGAGAAAAGAAGGGAAAGAAAAGTGAGGAAAAGAGGAGGGTAGGGGGCACTTAGCGCGGGCAGCCCGAAGCGTAGCGCCGCTTGCCGGCCGCGCTCAGATTGCGCCAGATGGAAGGCGGTACTGCCGGCGAGCAGCGCCACAGCCCGCGCCCCTGGCGCTGGGCCGACTGCTGCACGGCCGCCAGGCGCGGCACCTTGTGGCGGGGTGCCCACGCCCACGCCCAGCCCCGCGCCACCAGCAGCGAATCCAGCGCCACGACCGGCGCTTCACTGGTAGCCGGCACTAGGGCTACCGTGGCCAGGGTCCGGCCGTACAGGTCACGCCCATGCAGCGTCAGCCTCACCAGCCGCCGCGGCGTCAGGTATCGGGCTACCGAGTCGGCCACCTGCCGGCCGAAAGGCTGGCCCAACTCCGGCGCATCTGCCCCGGTCAGCCGCACCCGCAGCACCCGGCCGCAACTCAGCACATCGTAGGTGTCGCCGTCGATGACGCGCACCACCCGCCCAAGTTCTGTCGCCGGCTTGCCGGCCGGCGTACCGCCCGTACCGGGCCCCAGGTGTCCGGCTGCCGTAGGGCATCCCGTCAGCATCCTGCCTAAGGCCAGGAAACCAACCGCAACCAATCGTAACGTATTGTTTATCATGATGATAAACCTATGGCCTGCACCCCTCTGGTTGTATCTTTGCCTGTCCCGAACGCCCCCACTCTCCCCATTATGCCCCAGGTTTGCATCTACCCCAAGGAGGCCGCGCAGCTTACGGGCACCAGCTACGACGCCGGCAAGCGCCTCCTCCAGCGCATCCGCCGCCACCTGGCCAAGCCCGCCCGCTCCTACGTTTCCATTGCTGAGTTCTGCCGCTACACCGGCCTGCCCGAGGCCGAGGTGTGCGCCGCCCTTCGCCCGTAGCTGAAGGCAGGTAAAAGCCACCCTCAAGGCACCCTACAGCATGTCGGGCGTATTATTTTCTACCTTCAAAGCATGAAAGCTTGGCGTGCCTTTGAAAGACTTGTTGCACTCACTACATCTGACGAGCATGACGACTCTATTACTACGGTCATACCCAATGCTAGGCTCAAAGGGTATATAAGTGGCAGGAAGAGACAAATCGATGTACTTGTGGATTACCGCTACAGTGCCGATTTATCCCGAAGACTAGTAGTTGATGCAAAGGATAGAAAGCGTCCTATTGACATCAAAGAAGTTGAAGCATTCGAGGGGTTAATGCGTGATGTGAATGCTAAAAGAGGGATTTTATTCTGCTCGAACGGTTACACGAAATCGGCATTAAGAAGAGCTCAAGAGCATATTGGGATAAGATTGGTCACTGAAGAAGAGATAGACGCGCTGGATTTTAGCCGTTGGGAGTTATGTCGTTCTTCGGCCTGTAAGGAAGGATTAGTGCTGTGGGATACTTATAAAGCAGTTATATGCAATGGTCTCATTAGCATGTATGGTTTAGGGAAATGTGACGAATGCGGCTGTTTCCATGTCTGGTGCTGGGACTGTGGGGAAAGACAGCACTTAAGCGGTGAGGACCATTGGCATTGTACCTGTGAACCTTCTTGGATCTGGACCTCTTCGAAGCAGCGCGAAGTAGATGTTTCAGGCCTAGCTAATGATAGCCTATTCCTACTTTTGGTTCACAGTGATACGAGCTATGATGTAATTGACAGACGGCCTTTATAATTGTAGTTCACTGCACCGGCAGGCCCTCGTACCAGTCGCCCAGAATCTTCTGCCAGGCATCCAGCACGGCCGGGGCCAGCAGCCGGGCCTTGTCTTTGGCGTAGCGGTCCGTCACGTCTTCCTCGGCGTGCCCCAGTACCAGCTTCGCCAGGGCCTTGTTGCCGTTACTGACCTGCTTGAGCAGCGTGGCCGCCGTGTGCCGGGCCGTGTGCGTGCTGATGACCTGCCAGATGGGCCGCCAATTATGCACCACCTTCCCGCCCGTAATCAGCCGGTCGTCCCACTCCCGCGTGAGGCCCGCCGCTTGCGCCACCTCCTTAATCACGTCGCCCCGGTGCTGCCAGGTGCGGGCCGGAAAGTGCCAGCCCCATCGCTCCCCGATGTGTACCGCAATAGGGGGCAAGGGCACAGCTGCATCGTTGCCGGTCTTGCCCTGCGCGTGCAGCAGCGCCGGCACTTTCGTGCCGTCTTCCAGCGTCAGCGTAATCCGCTCCCGCGGGTCGAACTTCTCCAAATCCTCGTAGCGCCGCCCGCTGAACAGCTGGAACAGCCACCGGTCCCGCTCCTCGGCCAGCGCGTCCGAGGTCGGCCGCCACTGAATCAGCCGGCGCACCTCCTCGACTTCCAGGTCCAGTTGCGGGGCGTTCTTGGCCGAATACTGCAGCCACGCCATGTCAGCCGGCAAGCCCAGTTGCTCGAAGCACTTGCGCAGCCCGGTAAAATGCACCTTGATGGTGGCGTCGGACTTCTGCAGGTCCAGCAGGTGCTGCAAATACTCCTTGGCTATCTTCTGCGTCACCTGCTCGGGCCGCAGGTCTGTGCGCCAGTTTTCCATCATCGTAGCCAGCTGGTCGTACTTGCGCAGCGAGTCTTTGCCCAGGTTGCGGTTTTCCTCTTTCCACTCTTCCAGCACCTGCCGAAACGTGCGGCTGGCTACCACTTCTGCTAATTCCGGCGCAGGGGCTTCTTCTACCTCGGGCGGAAACAACTCGGCCCGCAACTGCTCCTTGCTCACCTTCTCGAATGGGGCCCGGTCAAAAATATCCTCGAAGGCCTGGGTAACATCCTTGACCCATTCCGCCAGCCGGGAATTCAGGTACGCCTTATCTGGATGGTCGCCAACCACCTGCCCCGTTTCCGGGTCCCAGAAAGATTCCTCCTTACCGCGCCGGTTCTTGCCTTCAGGCATTACCAACTCGCCGGTATCTACCTGTAGCTCCTCACCATGCCAGCGGGCCGTCATGCGCACCGGGCAAAAGCCCCGCTTATTGCGCTTCACCAGCCGCAGACTCATCCGCACGCTGATCTGCTTCCGATAGGTAATCTGCTTTGCCATCTTGCCTGTGTCCCGGTATAGGTCCCGCTTTGGGTCCCGGTTTATAGTGAAAGATAACCGAAAACAGTCGGAAAGACGAGCAGCGTAAAATCAAAAACAGCTTAACATAGGCTGAAAACGAAGAATGCCCGCCGGGTAGGGCGGGCATTCTAGGTAGTGGCGCTCCCTCCTGGGCTCGAACCAGGGACCCTCTGATTAACAGTCAGATGCTCTAACCGGCTGAGCTAAGGAAGCGGTTATGGCGGCGTCTATTTTGCCGTTGCTGGTGCAATATTAGAGCAAAGTATTCGAACGTCCAAACATGTCTTTTGAAAAAAATGAGGAAAAATAATTAGTTAGTGATTGTCAGTAAGTTGCCGGACAGCGACGTTCTATACTGACGTAGTGGACGAATGGCTGGACCACTTATTAACTGACCCTGCAGGGTAAACTGAGACTTGCAGCACGGGTCGTAGAGATATACTTGGGGCTCAATTTTTACGCGGGCGCACGTGTCGAGGGGCTGGTACGGGCAATTTCGCTCGAAGGCGAGGTAGTTGCCGGCGCTTTGCCGCACAACAATCAGCCCACGCACCCCGCCCGGATAATAAATAGCGCCATTGTCGAAGCGCAAGTTGCTATTCTGCTGGTTGGAGAGGTCGAGTACCGTGTTAAAAGCCGTCAGCGGTATCTGCGGCTCGGCAGCGTTGTTAGTAGAGTCGCAGGCGGCTAGCCCCAGGCCAGCCATTGCAACCCCTAGCACATGAACGACGAGAGATGGTAGCGTTGGCATACGTAAGTGATGAAGGGTGCAAGTAAAAGCCCTAGCTTGTGGAGGCCAGGGCTTTTACGCTGTAGTAAGCTAACCAGAAAGGAGGTAGGCTAGGTTCAACCTGTAGCGAAGGCCGTTTCGTTGAACCCAGAAAGGCTATTGTACTCCCTCAAACTGCCGTAGGAAACGCGTATCGTTTTCCGTGAACAGGCGCAGGTCCTTGATTTGATACTTGAGCATGGTGATGCGCTCAATACCCATACCCCAGGCGTAGCCCGAATACCGTTCGGCATCAATACCAGATTGCTGGAGCACGGCGGGGTCTACCATGCCGCAACCACCAATTTCAACCCACCCGCTGCCTTTGCAGATATTACACCCCTTGCCTTTGCAGATCAGACAGGTAATATCAATTTCGGCGCTGGGCTCGGTGAAGGGGAAGAAGGAAGGACGGAACCGAATCTGAATGTCCTCGCCGAACATCTCCTGTACAAAGTAGTACACCGTTTGCTTCAAATCGGCGAAGCTCACGTTTTCGTCAATGTAGATACCTTCCACTTGGTGAAACATCATGTGGGCCCGCGCTGAAATGGCCTCGTTGCGGTACACACGGCCGGGCATGATGCTGCGGATGGGTAGGGGCTGGCTTTCCATTACGCGTACTTGCACCGTACTGGTATGCGTGCGCAGCAAGTGGTTGGGGGCCGAGGAAACGGGTACCGCAGTAACTGGGTCCAACTCGGAGGTGGGCTGCTGGCTCCCAGCCTGTGGCGCACTTTTCACAAAGAAGGTATCCTGCATATCGCGCGCCGGATGATTCTCGGGAAAGTTGAGGGCGGTGAAGTTGTGCCAGTCATCCTCAATTTCGGGACCCTCAGCTACGTTGAAGCCAATGCGCGAGAAAATGCGCACCATTTCTTCCCGTACCAAGCTCAGGGGGTGGCGCGTGCCCAGCGCGTTGGGCACGGCCGGTAGGGTATAGTCGAAGGTAGGATTAGCTGGTGCATTAGCAGCAGCGGCTTCTACCTCCTGCTGCCGGGCCTCAAACTTGGTTAAGGCCGATTGCTTAAGCTGGTTGAGTTCCTGACCGACGGCCCGGCGCTGGTCCTGGGGTACGGTTTTGAGCTGATCGAACAGATCGGCCAACTGGCCTTTGCGGCCGGTAAAGGCGATGCGGAACTGGTCGAGTTGTTCCGGAGTAGTAACGTCGTACGCTTCGATTTCGGCCCGCAGCCGTGCGATGGTGTCCTGCATAATACTGCAAAGGTAGGGGGTTAGCGGTAGTTGGTCGCAGATAGCAAGCAGTTCATAGATAAGTAGACTGAAGCAGAGTGTGCTGAAGTGAATTTTGGTACGGTTGCTGCCTAGCTACCATACAACCAGCAGCCAAGGCTAAACGTGGGGCGCCACCCGTTAGCCGGCCGGTGTGGGGCCCGCCGGGCGGGATGTTCTTCTGCTTCAACCTTCCTTCCAATGAAACGTTTTCTGCTTTCGGCTGCTGTAGTAGTGGCCTTTTTCAGCTCTGCCCAAGTGCAAGCCCAAACCAAAAAGCTGCCCGCAAAAGCTGCCAACTCCAGTGTAGCTCCCAGTTCGCGGCCCCCTGAGGCCGCGTGGCCGGCCGCTGATGAGTGGAGCGCCCCCGTTACGGAAAGTAGTTGGGAAACGGCCGCTACCCCAGTAGCCGAAGCTGATTCCGACGACCCCATGATGCACTCCTCGGGAGTGCAGGTGGCGCCGGGCACCAGCTCTTCGCCCTACCGGGGTACTAGCACCGACTACCATGGGCGCCCAGTGGCTAAGGTGAAGTCAAAGCGCCCCCGCTCCGTGGCTGTAGAGTCAGACGACCCTATGATGCACTCGTCGGGGGTGATGCTGGCACCCGGGATGAACACGGCCCCCTACCGCGGCGTGAGCACCGACTATAACGGCCGCCCGCTACGCAAAGCCCCAGCCAGCAACTCTTCGGTTGCTACAGTGGCCGCGTCGGGTAGTGCTGAGGTGGCCGCAACTCAGTGGTAACCTAGCTTACATCAAGCTAATTTGCTTGCACGGCCCGGTTGGCATAGCCACAACCGGGCCGTTGTCGTATGCCGCTGATAGGTAAGGTTCTACTCTTGTTCTTTCTTTCTGCCGCGTATGAAACTGACTGTACTTCCGCTATTAATGGTGTGGTTGAGCCTAATGGAAATCAGCGCGCAAGCGCAACAAACCAGAAAAACAACCCGCAAGGCCCGCTCCGGGGCGTACGCACGCTACGACCGTAGCAACCGCCGGGATGAGGAGAACCTAAAGCTGGCGCCAGGCTTGCGGCTAAACATGCCCAGCCCTCCTACCACCGACTACATGGGCCGGCCCCTTAAAAAGAAAACTCCTAAACCGGCCTCTGCCACTACTACCCTGTCGGCGGGTACTGCACCCGCTAAACCAGCACCAGCCGTTAGGAAAAAGCGTCGGTAGCGCTACTCCTTCTTCTAGATGTAGAAGTAGCCGCCCCTTCGCGGTCGGTTGGTTGAGGTTTTGGACAAAAAGAACAGATACTTTTTAGCGCGGAAAAGGAAAGCTTTTGGCGTGAGTAAAATTTACGTAACCCTCATACGTTTATCTAGTAGCACCCTTGTTTAACCGATCAGAATGGAATCTTTGCTGGCCTTCTTGCTCGGTTAGGAACTTCTAAGAAATGGGCGCGTTAGGGGAAATTCCAAGAGATGCACTTTTGGGCCTGCGTGGGGTGGCGTACCTTGCGGCTTCTTTACTTCAAACTGCTATTCCGATGACTCGTTTTTTCTTTCCTGTGCTCTTAGTAGGTGGGGTGTTGCTGGCCGCACCGTCCCAGGCACAATCCAAAAAGTCCAACGACGGCTGGGGCTCTTCTGATGGTTGGGGCACGCCTGCTCCGGCCAAGAAAGCTGCACCCGCCAAGAAAACCACTACTAAAGCTGCTCCAAAGGCCGCAGTGGTAGAAGAAACTGAGCTAGCTCCTGCTCCTGCCGCTGCTACTGACGCGGCCGCTGCTGGTGGATGGGGAGGCGCCTCCGGTGCTGCTTCAGCGGCTCCTGCCGCCGAAATGCAGCCCATCGGAGCTAGCTTGGCTCCCGGCTTCACGGCTGCTCCTTCACGCCGCGTAACCACTGACTACCGTGGTCGGCCGCTGGCTCCCTACGTGCGTCGCTCGGTGCGCGCGGCTGATCCAGTTCCGCCAGCACCTGCTCCGGCTCCCATTGCCGTACCTGCTCCTGAGCCAGAACCAGCACCAGTAGCCACCACCCCGGCTGCTCCTAAAGCTGCTTCAGCTACAGCTGGTGCCAAGAATGCTGGTGCTGCCGCTACCAAGAAAACGGCTGCTCCCGTTAAGAAAGCGGCTGCTCCTGCCAAGAAGAAGGCAGACGACGGTTGGGGTGGTGGCTGGTAATAACCAGCATCCCCGGCTCTACTAACACAAACGCCCGAACGACAAGCTGTCGTTCGGGCGTTTGTGTTAGTAGAGCCGGGGACGGAGCAGTGAGCAGGCTACTCGGCCTAGGTTAGACTTCTGCTTCTACCAGTTCAGGAGTTGATACTTCCTCGTTTGCTGCTTGGGCTCGGTAGTATAGGGTGCTGCAGTTGTCGGGGCGTAGGAGCTCCTGGGCGGCAGCTTGCACCTGGGCGGGCGTTACAGCCTGCACCTTCTCGCTTTCCTGATTGACAAGGTTGGCGTCGCCCATAAGTTTGCTGTAAGCCAAATTCATGGCGCGGTTTAGCAATTCTATTTCGCTAAACACAATGCTCGCCTCGGCTTGATTTTTCACTTTTTCTAGCTCCTCTACGGAAACTAGTTCGTTGCGAAGCCCTGCAATTACTTCTTCCACGGCGGCATCTGCTTCTTCCAGCGTTACGCCAGCATTCAGCTTGCCACTCACTACCACCAAGCCGGGCTCCAACGACCCCATTACGGAGGCTGAGATAGAGTTGAAGAGCGGCCGCTCTTTCACCAGCTGCTGATAGATACGGCTAGATTTGCCCCGACCCAGTACGTCGCTGAGCAGGTCTACAGGATAGTAAGCCGCGCTTTCACGGCCAGGCATGTGGTATACTTTATAAAGCGCCGACAACGGAACGTTGGCTGTTACTTCTAGGAAGCGGGCTTCCGTTTGGCGAGGCTCCTGGGGTAAGTTACGCTCATAGCGAGTACCACCGGGAATGGGGCCAAACCACTTTTCGGCCAAACGTTGGGCCTCGGCCTTCGTTACGGCACCAGCCACTACCATAATTGCATTGGCCGGAGAGTAATGCTTGCCAAAGAAGTTGCGCACTTGCTGCATGGTAGCATCCTCAATATGGCTTACTTCCTTGCCAATAGTAGCCCAGCTGTAAGGGTGCTGCTGATAAGCCAAGGGGCGAAGTTTCAGCCACACGTCGCCGTAGGGCTGGTTGAGGTAGTTCTGCTTGAACTCTTCTACCACCACTTTGCGCTGCACCTCCAGGCCGTTTTCTGAGAAAGCCAAGCTTAGCATCCGATCAGATTCCAGCCAGAAACCGGTTTCCAGGTTGGCAGCGGGTAGAGTGAGGTAGTAGTTGGTAATGTCGGGGGAGGTGAAGGCATTGTTCTCGCCGCCTACCATCTGCAACGGCTCGTCGTAACTGGGAATGTTAACGGAGCCGGAAAACATCAGGTGCTCAAACAAATGGGCAAAGCCCGTGTGCTGCGGGTCTTCATCGCGCGAGCCCACGTTATAAAGCACGTTGAGCACCGCCATGGGCGTGGTGTGGTCTTCGTGCACTATGCAGCGTAGGCCGTTAGCAAGGGTGAATTCTTCGAAATGAATCATAGGGGCAGGGAAAATCTACCAGAGCCAGTGGGATACTATCAAACTCGCAGCCGCAAGTAGAAGTTTCGGGTGGAGCTGCTAGGGCAAGTACGGAAGAAGCGCGACGGCGACCAAGCCACAAGGAGCAGCCTAGCCCCTGTATTCATTAGAGAGGGGTAGGCAGGAAGCAGGAACGGATAGCAACGCCAGCTAATTACCCCCGAAGGCAGTAGTACCTAAAGTGCGGCCGCAGAACGAGGCAGTTAGGTAGGCTTACGAAGCTTTGATGCCTGTTTTATGCAGGTACTTAGTGCCCTCACCTCCTTGTAAGAGCGTAAGTAGTTGCCGCCTTGAGTAGCCAGTGCCATCTACTCCGCCGGGTTTAGGAGCGGCATACTACCAGAGGCAGGGAGTAGAGGACTAAGGGAGTAGAATGCAGGACGGGTAATGTACCTGCGTATAGTGCAAAATACACAGAGTAATTTTCCTTCCCTTGTAAAGCCGTACTTTTGGCCCTACCCTCCAACTCTACCGCCTGCCGCCCATGCGCTTCGACCGGAAAGATTACTCCAATGAAACTCTCCTTTTCCTCTATCAGCACCTACTGAAACCGCGTCTGATTGAGGAGAAAATGCTGATTCTGCTGCGGCAAGGAAAGGTAAGCAAATGGTTTTCGGGTATTGGGCAGGAGGCTATTTCGGTGGGGAGCACGCTGGCCCTGGAGCCCGACGAGTACATCTTGCCGCTGCACCGCAACCTGGGCGTGTTCACTGGACGCAACATTCCGCTAGACCGCCTCTTTGCGCAGTGGCAGGGCAAAACCACGGGCTTCACCAAGGGCCGCGACCGGTCTTTCCACTTTGGCACCAACGAGCACCACATTGTGGGCATGATTAGCCACCTCGGACCCCAGCTAGCCGTAGCCGATGGCATTGCCCTAGCCGACAAGCTGGACGAGCGGCCTAAAGTAACCGTAACCTACAGCGGGGATGGCGGCGCCTCCGAAGGTGACTTTCACGAGGCGCTAAACGTAGCAGGGGTGTGGCAGCTACCCGTCATCTTTATTATTGAGAACAATGGCTACGGCCTGAGTACTCCTTCCAACGAGCAGTTTCGCTTCAAGCAATTCATTGACAAAGGTCCCGCCTACGGCATAGAAGCCGTGCAAGTAGACGGCAACAATGTGCTGGAAGTGTACGATACGGTGCGCCGTCTAGCCGAGGATTTACGCCAGAACCCCCGCCCCGTGCTGCTGGAGGCCCTGACCTTTCGGATGCGCGGCCACGAGGAAGCCAGCGGAACCAAGTACGTACCCCAGGAACTGTTTGACCAGTGGGCACAAAAGGACCCAGTGGAAACCTACGAGCGGTGGCTTTTGCAGGAAGGAGCCCTCGACGAGCCAGCTCGTCAGCGCTTCCGCGAAACCATCAAGCGTGAAATCGATGAGGCCCTGCGCATAGCCGATGCCGTACCCATGCCGACGGCCAGCGCCGCCCAGGAGCTAGCCGATATGTATCAACCCTTTGAGGCACCCAGCCAAGCACCCGCTGCCGACGCTGCTACTACTGAAAAGCGGTACGTTGATGCCATTTCCGATGGCCTACGTCAGAGCATGGAAAAGTACCCTGAGCTGGTGCTCATGGGCCAGGATATTGCCGAATACGGCGGGGTATTTAAAGTGACGGAAGGCTTTGTATCTCAGTTTGGGAAGGGTCGGGTGCGCAACACGCCTTTGTGCGAGTCGGCCATTGTGGGGGCTGGGCTGGGGCTTAGCATAAAGGGCAAAAAAGCCATGGTGGAAATGCAGTTTGCTGATTTCGTGACCTGTGGCTTTAATCAGATTGTCAACAACTTGGCCAAGAGCCACTACCGTTGGGGGCAGAACGCCGACGTAGTAGTACGCATGCCTACGGGCGCTGGCACCGCGGCTGGCCCGTTTCATTCCCAGAGCAACGAGGCCTGGTTTACGCACACCCCAGGGTTGAAAGTCGTATTCCCAAGTAACCCAGTAGATGCGAAGGGCTTGCTTTGTGCCGCCTTTGAGGACCCTAATCCGGTTATCTTCTTTGAGCATAAGCTCCTGTACCGCAGCATCACCGCCCCCGTGCCTGATGCCTACTATACCACGCCCATTGGGAAGGCGGCCCTCATGCGGGAAGGCGATGAGATGAGCATTGTTACCTACGGGGCTGGAGTGCACTGGGCTTCTCACCTCGCCGATGAACTCAACCTCTCGGCCGATATTTTGGACCTGCGCACTCTCTTGCCCTGGGATGAAGACGCTGTGCGCCGCACCGTAACTAAAACGGGGCGCCTCATTATTCTGCACGAAGACACGCTGGTAGGAGGCCTGGGTGGTGAAATTGCGGCCTGGGTTGCCGAGCATTGCTTTCAGCACCTCGATGCCCCCGTGCAACGGGTAGCCTCGCTGGATACAGCCGTACCCTTCGCTCCTCCGCTGGAAAAGGTATTCCTCCCCCAGCAGCGCCTCCGCGAAACTGTGGAGAAGCTTCGCAACTATTAGCGCTACCTGTGTTTCCGAGCGGCTTCCTGACCCCGTAGTGGAAAAGCAAATGCGCTTTATGTATCATCAATAGCACAAGGAAAAGCGGGCGTACTGAACCGTTGCCAATTGTGTACTTTGCCCATTTTATTCTTCTGTTGATCAGAAGCTCACCTTGATTTTTATGAATGCATCCGGAGCATTTCGCCGCCTGAGCCTGCTATTGCTGGCGGCGTTGCTGCTACTCAGTGCGCCGGCCTGTCACCGCTACCGGTTGCCTAGTCCTAAGGGGCCGCCCCAGCCGAAAGTGAAAAAAGCGGCGTCAACCTCTGACAACCAATCGGCCGACGGGCGTGATATGTCGGTGGATAAAGGCGAGGTGAAAACCCAAAAGAACAGCTACGACAAAAATGGCCTCTTGAAAAAGCCCAAATACGAGCGGCGGCGGTTGAAGCGGAAAGTAGGCCAGCGCAAATTCTTAGGCATCACGTTACCATTCTAACGTATACCTACGCAGAAGTCCTAAGGCTCCTGTTATCCCTTCTCTTTCATTGTGTTAGTAACCTGATATGCGCTACATATTACTGTCAGTAGCCCTGCTGTGGGGGCTATGTTCACATGATGCCCACGCCCAACTAGAAGGCAAGACATCGGGTAAGCAGCGGCGCGAAAACCGCCGTGCCTTGCGCGATGCCAACCGCTACCCTGCTGAGTACAAAGAATCGCACTTGGCCGTAACGAAAGCGGAGCTAAAAGACGGAAATGGAGGCCGACAAGCCGTAGTAAAACCCGCCGACGGCCGCGCCGATTACCAGTTCGACCGGACTGGTGAGCCCCGTGCTAGCGAACCATCCCGTGCAAATCTTCGTCTTCGCAGAAAGGAAAAACAACCCACCCCGTAACTTAACCCTTTCCAATATGACTCCCTGGCAACCACTTACCCAAGCTGAGCAACTCACCGAAATCGTTCGGGAGTCGCACGAGCAGCCAGTAATCATCTTCAAGCACAGCACTACCTGCTCCATCAGTGCGGCCGCTAAGGCCAAGGTAGAGCGGCAATGGGACGGTGCTGGCCTAGAAGGCACTAAAGTGTACTACCTCGATTTGCTGCGCTTCCGACCCATTTCTCAGGAAATAGCGGAAAAGTTTGGCGTCCGGCACGAGTCGCCTCAACTGCTTCTCATTCAAGATGGAGAGTGCCGCTATGATGCATCGCACATGGGCATCCGCCTCAGCGACGTGAAAAGCCTCGTTAGTTAAGCGTAAGACCAACGTCTTTCTAAAAAAGGAACGTGCCGAGCGTAGCTTTTATGTAGCTGCCCGGCACGTTCCTTTTTCCTGTTTACTAGTGTCCGGCTACACGTAGTCGAACTGAACCTCCTGCTGAATTTCAGGGTTCAAGCTAAGAGCTACTGGGCAGGTACGGGCGGCATTTTCCAAGATGGTGCGTTCTTTTTCGGAAAGAGAGGCTGGCATCTGGAAGCGCACGTCAATTTGCCGAATACGGCGTGGTTCGGCAGCCATATGCTTCGTTACATCGTACTGAACGCCAGTGAGGTCTAGCTCATGTCGGTCAGCTACAATCCCCATAATCGTCATCATGCACGCACCCAGGGCCGCGCTAACAAGGTCAGTGGGTGAGAAAGCTTCCCCTCGGCCGTGGTTGTCCACGGGGGCGTCGGTAAGGATGGTGTTGCCGGAGGCCACGTGGGTGGCTTCGGTGCGGAGGTGGCCGGCGTAGCGGGCGGTGGCAGTGCTCATCAGATAGAAAAATTAGGCAATACGATGCTGGTAAATTTACGTACTTTCGACAGTGTTGGCGGTTCCCAAGGCTGGGAGCGGCTACCGTTCCACCGTTTCTTTTCCTTGCGACCTGTGCGTATACAGTTAGTCTTGGGCGGCAGCGCGCTGCTGGCCCTCTTGGGAGCCAGCCCGGCCGTGCAGGCTCAACAAATGAGCAGTGCAGCTGCGGCGCCGAGCAATGAAGACGCCTCCTACCGCAAAGAGTTTACCTACGGCATTAACTTCAACACCCGCGGGGGGCTAATCGGGGGTATTTCGGTTCGCTCTACCCGCATGCTTAACCAAGACTGGGCCCGCTTTTGGAGCATTGAAGGAGTGGAGGTAAAGCATCCCAAGGAGCAGAAAGTCTCCAATAGCGTAGGGGGGCAGTATGTGCTCGGAAAAACCAATTACATGTATGCGCTGCGCCCTAGCGTGGGTGTGCAGCGAGTTATCTTCCGGAAAGCTCCCGATACGGGCGTGCAAGTAAACGCGCTGATAGGAGGTGGGCCATCCATTGCCCTGCTCATGCCTTACTATATTGCCTACGACTACACGGAGCGCAATTCGCAGGGGCAGCCCGTTGGCTCTATCACCGATGTTCGCAACGAGCAGTTCGACCCGCAGATACATTCTACACAGCGCATCCTCGACCGTGCCCCGCTCTTTACTGGTGTTGGGGAAACCAAGCCACATGTTGGCGTACACGTACGGGGGGCGCTGGGCTTTGAGTACGGGCGCTACCGAGATGCTGTGGCTGGGGTAGAAACGGGCTTCCTCTTTGAAGCATACACGAAGCGCTTGCCCATTTTGCGCGCCAACCAGGTAGACGATAACAAACTGAATCGCTCATTCTACCCTTCCGTGTACCTAACTCTTTATTTAGGACACCGGAGCTAGGTTGAGGTCATTGGGAGAGATATCCTCGCATCACTCATTTTGCGCCCGCTTTCTGTTAGTTGTCAGAAAGCGGGCGCGGTGCTTTCCGGCGGACTTACCACCCGATGGGAACATTTTCGGCGCTACGGTGTCTCATTAACCGGTAGTCAATCCCCAATTACCAGCTACCTTTGTATTATGGATGACTTGTTGCTGACTCTGCCTATTATTCAGCCGGAAGCGGCGGCTCCGGCCAAGCCGCGCAAGCCCGATTGGCTGCGGGTGAAGCTGCCCGTGGGTCCAGCCTATGCCAACGTCCGCCGCTTGGTGGATGAGCATAAGCTGAACACGATCTGCGAGAGTGGCAACTGCCCGAATATGGGCGAATGCTGGGGCGCTGGCACCGCTACGTTCATGATTCTGGGCAACGTGTGCACCCGTTCCTGCTCTTTCTGTGCCGTGGCTACTGGCCGTCCCACCGAGTACGATACCGACGAGCCTCGCCGGGTAGCGGAAGCTATTCAACTCATGGGCGTGAAGCACGCAGTTATTACCTCCGTAAACCGCGACGAACTAAAAGACCGTGGCGCAAGCATCTGGTATGAAACGGTGGTGCAAACCAAACTGCTCAGTCCTACTACTACCATTGAAACCCTAATTCCAGACGTGAAGGCCAACTGGGCCGCGTTGGATACCATGATTGCGGGTGGCCAAGAGGTAGTATCGCACAACGTGGAAACGGTAGGTAGCCTTTACCGCCTTGTGCGCCCTCAAGCCAAGTACGACCGTAGTCTGGAGCAAATTCGGCGAACCAAAGAAGCTGGTAAGCGCACGAAATCGGGTATCATGCTGGGCCTGGGCGAAACCAAAGAGGAAATGTACCGGGCCATGGACGACCTAGTGGCTAATGGCCTCGATATTCTCACGCTGGGCCAGTACCTGCAACCAACGAAGCGGCACTTGGAAGTAGCCGAGTTTATTCACCCCGACCTATTTGCCCACTACCGTGAGGAAGGTTTGGCCCGGGGCCTGAAATACGTGGAAAGCGGCCCGCTGGTACGTAGTAGCTACCACGCCGAGCGTCACGTGAACGTCCCAATCTAAGGAGGCTTTATCCAGCTTATACCACAAAAGGCCCAGCACCGCTCCGGTTGCTGGGCCTTTTGTGGTATAAGCTGGTACGCTAGTGATGGCGGCGCCTTTACAGTCCAATCCGTTTCAGGTAGGCATCGTTGTTCACGTACATGATGTAGGTTTTCTGGGTGCCCGCGGCCCGTTGTAGGTTGTAGTGCGCCGCCGCTAACAGCCGTTGGCTTTGCCGGCCCATGCGGTGGCTCCAGAACACTACAACGGTGTAGTCGGCGGAAGACTCCATGGCGCTAACCCGACTACCACCTACCGTGCGCAGGAAAGGAGCCAACTGCGCAAAGGACAGGAGGCTGTCGGGTAGCGTTTGTGAAACCGGAGGGAAGACATCGAGCGATTTGCGGTGATTCCACTCCAGGTTCGGGAATCCATTGGCATTGCAGCTCACGTAATAAGACACGAGTTGGCCGGCTCGGTTGTAGTACAGCAACTGTAGGGGCTGGCCATGGTGAGTAGCCTCACGCTGGCGTGCTGGGGGCTGTTTCTTAAGAAAGGTGAGGTAGCTAGTATCCAGTGCAAAGCTTTTGCCGGGGGCAGTGCCTACGCCATACGCCTGGGCGTACTGCCTCACTTGAGGGAAATCAATGGTCTGGGTTTGGCGCATTCCGTACAGTCCTTCGCCAACTGTAGCACAACCAACCATACTTAGGCTGCTCAGCAACAGAAGGAAGGTAGGGCGCATGTACTCCAAAAGATAGTTTGCTGCCATCGTCCGTCACCCATAAAAAAGCCTCTTCCAAAGAAAGAGGCTTCTCACATACAAAAGGTTGTCTGCTTGGCTTATTGTTCTAGCGCCGGGCATTAGTGTCTTGAGGAGGATAGGTACCCAAGATGCTGTTTACAATGCGGTACACTTCCGGCTCGGAGATGGTTTGCTGATCTACCTGCGCCTGACCAAGACCACGCCACGCTAGCTCCTTACGGCGAGCATCAACGAAATCGATGATAACGGTGCCAGCTTTGTAGTTCGTGATGTAGTTACGATTGTAAAGGCCACCGTAGCCATAGCCGTAGTACGGGTAGCCAAAAGGGCCATAGCCACCGTAGTTGGCTTGCTGCTTGTCCTCTACTTTGGCGGAATACGCCACGTACAGGTCGGGTGCTTTTTCCGAGAATGTGAGGCCCTTGGAGGCCATCTCACGCTCTACGGCCGTGCGGATTCGCTTGTCCAGAAACGATTGGTAGCCTTGGGCGGGGCCGCCTTCGGTGTCGGTTGGCTGTTGAGGATACCACGACCAGGTTTTGTACGCCCGGAAGTTAACAGAATGGTCGAAGTCATTGGTAACGCCTACGCGCGAAGTGCCGGCGCAACCACTCAGACCCAAAAGAAGGCCAAAACTCATGGCGAGCATAGCTGCCGGGCGAGTCAGGAAACGGGTGATGCGGTTCATATGAAGCGAAAAAGACGATTGAGGAGAATAGAAGCTGGCCACGAGGCTACAGGCTTCTGAGATAGAAACACAACGGATATGGTCGTCGTTCCCGGATATAAGTACCTTACGAACAAATTTAAGTGCTAGTTTACAGGCTGCATTAGGGTCATAATCTTGAAATATCTCTATCTTCCCCGCTAACATTAGTCTCTCATTATTTCCTGCTAACATGATTAAACTAGTACTCGGTTTGGGCGGCCTCGCTCTATTAGCTTCCTGCACTGCTACCAGCGACGCCCGTGGCTCGCGCCCAGCCAAGGGCATTGTTGCACATAACACGGTGGTCGAATGCATGCTGTATGATGGCATGACGAAGGACTCCAAAAACTTCGGCACTATTTCCTCCGGCAACGAAGTGCAGGTGATGGATACCGTTGATGCTTACTTTGTGAAAGTACGGGCTACGGTGAACGGCAAAACGGAAAGTGGCTACATGTACCGTACGTGCTTCGCCCAGTAGTAAGCTGCCCGCCTTCCAACACGCATTGCTACCCTTCGTACATACTTAGCTTTTACAAAAAAGGCCCGTGCAATGCGCACGGGCCTTTTTTGTAAAAGCTACTAGAGTAGCTTCAGCTCTTGCTAGTAAGAAGGACCCTTGTCGGTTTCTACTAGTTTCTCTTCCGCATCGGTGTACTGTTCAATAGGCGTGCAAGAGCACACTAGGTTACGGTCACCGTAGGCGGAGTCGATACGCGATACGGCCGGCCAGAACTTGGCGGCGCGCACGTACTCCGTGGGGAATACGGCCTCTTCGCGGGTGTATGGGCGCGTCCACTCGCCTACAAGCACGGTAGCTGCTGTGTGAGGGGCATGCTTGAGCACGTTTTCCTTGGCATCGGCGCGGCCTTCCTCCACGGCGGCAATTTCCTTGCGGATGCACACCATGGCCTCAATAAAGCGGTCCAGCTCTTCCTTGCTTTCCGACTCGGTGGGCTCTACCATTAGGGTGCCTGCTACTGGGAATGACACTGTGGGCGCGTGGAAACCGTAGTCCATCAGCCGCTTGGCAATGTCCTCTACCTCAATGCCTGCTTTCTTGAACTGGCGGCAGTCCAGAATCATTTCGTGGGCGCAACGGCCATTGGCGCCGGTGTACAGCACTGGGTAGTGCTCTTCCAGGCACGCCTTAATGTAGTTGGCATTCAGGATGGCCGTGCGGGTAGCCTGCGTAAGGCCTTCTCCACCCATCATCGAAATGTAGGCGTAGCTGATGGGCAGAATGCTGGCCGAACCCCAAGGCGCAGACGTAACGGCCCCGTAAGTGCGGCCATCGGCGTCAATGAGTACGTGTCCAGGCAGGTAAGGAGCCAAATCGGCTACTACCCCAATGGGGCCTACACCAGGACCACCACCGCCGTGCGGAATGCAGAAGGTCTTATGCAGGTTCAGGTGGCATACGTCGGCCCCGATGGTAGCGGGCGAGGTGAGGCCCACTTGGGCGTTCATGTTGGCGCCGTCCATGTACACGCGGCCCCCATGCTGGTGAATGGTTTGGCAGATGTCGATGATGGTTTCTTCATACACACCGTGGGTGCTGGGGTAGGTCACCATCAGGCAGCTGAGCTTGTCGGCGTACTGAGCGGCTTTAGCCTTCAGGTCCTCCACGTCAATGTTACCTTCTTCCGTGCTCTTGACCACTACTACCTGCATACCCGCCATAACTGCCGACGCCGGGTTAGTGCCGTGGGCTGATGCCGGGATGAGAGCCACATTGCGGTGCTGGTCGCCGCGGGCATCGTGGTAGCCTTTGATGGCTAGCAGGCCAGCGTACTCGCCCTGAGCGCCCGAGTTGGGTTGCAGACTAACGGCCGCAAAGCCCGTTACTTCACACAGCCACGCTTCCAGGTCGCGGAAGATTTCGGTGTAGCCTTGGGCTTGCTCCCGGGGTGCGAAGGGGTGTAAGCCGCCAATTTCCGGCCACGTCACCGGAATCATTTCGGCGGTAGCGTTTAGCTTCATGGTACACGAACCCAGCGGAATCATCGAGTGAGCCAAGCTCAGGTCTTTGTTCTCCAGCTGCTTCATGTAGCGCAGCATCTCCGTTTCTGAGTGGTGCGTGTTGAAGATGGGGTGAGTCAGGTACTCGCTTGTGCGAATCAGGCGCTCATCCCAGTTTACTGCTACCTCGGCGGGGAAGGCAAGTTGTGGGGCGTCCTTACCAAGTACCTTGGCAAACACCGCCACGATGTCCTGCACGTCTTTCAGCTCCGTGTTCTGGTTCAGCGAAATGCCTACTTGGGTTTCCCCGAAATAGCGGAAATTGATGCTTGCCGCCTCGGCTTCCTGACGAACGGCTTGCTGCAACTCGGTGCTTTCCAACTGAATGTCCAGCGTGTCGAAGTAGAACGCGTTGGTTTGCTCCAAGCCTAATCCCGTGAGCGCACCAGCCAGGGTTTGGGCTAGAGCGTGCACGTTGGAAGCAAACTGACGGAGGCGCTGCGGGCCGTGGTACACGGCGTACATACCCGCCAGCACCGACAGCAGTACCTGCGCCGTGCAAATATTGGAGGTAGCCTTCTCGCGGCGGATGTGCTGCTCGCGGGTTTGCAGGGCCATGCGGTAGGCCTTGTTGCCGGCGGCATCAATGCTCTGACCAATAATACGGCCGGGAATTACGCGCTTGAACGCGTCCTTGGTAGCCAGGAAGCCAGCGTGAGGGCCACCATAGCCCATGGGCACACCAAAACGCTGGGAGTTACCTACCACGGCATCGGCACCCATTTCGCCGGGAGGCGTAAGCAGCGTCAGGGCCAGAAGGTCGGCAGCCACCGTTACGAACAGGCCGTTGTCGTGAGCTTTCGTGATGAACTCGGTGTAGTCGTACACGGCGCCGTCGGCGGCTGGGTATTGCAGGATGGCTCCGAACAGGGAGGCATCCGTGAGGTCCACCGTGCGGTGGTCGCCTACTACCAGTTCAATGCCAAGAGGGGTAGCGCGGGTGCGCAGTACGTCGATAGTTTGGGGTAGCACCTGCTCCGACACGAAGTAGCGGGTGGCTTGTTTCTTCTTCGACAGCGAGTGGAACATGTGCAGCGTTTCGGCGGCGGCGGTGCCTTCGTCGAGTAGGCTGGCATTGGCAATTTCAAGGCCCGTCAAGTCAATCACCATCGTCTGGTAGTTGATGAGTGCCTCTAGGCGGCCCTGAGCAATTTCGGCTTGGTAGGGCGTGTAGGCCGTGTACCAGCCGGGGTTTTCGAGAATGTTGCGCTGAATAACGGGCGGCAGCTGGGTATCGTGGTAGCCCAGTCCGATGTAGTTTTTGAACAGCTTATTCTGGCCGGCAATCTTTTTGAATTTCGCCAAAAAAGCCCGCTCCGTGAGGGCAGCGGGCAGGTTCAGCGGCTTCTTCAGGCGGATGGCGGTCGGCACGGTTTCGTCGATGAGTTGGTCAATCGACTCCACACCAATAGTGCGTAGCATTTCAGCAACCGCTGCCTCGTCTGGGCCATTATGGCGGTCCACAAACAGGTCGGCGGGCTTGGGTTGAAGCAACATAAAAGCAGGGGTGAGGATGGCAATAAAGCAAGGCCCTAGGCAGGAGCCCATACAAAGGTAGCGCGAAAAGCCTTCACGCTTCCGTGCTAAAACCAGCAAAAGTTTGGGCTTGTTCCAGCAGCTTCATCTTCCCGCAGCTACCCGCCTCCAACTAGCGCCAACCCCACGGTGCTGGATGGCGCTTGCTTTTCAACCGTTGAGCTTGCAAAAGGCTACGCATTTTCTGGGTAATGGCGGCTGAGCTACGACTAGCGAAGGAGAGGACATATACTAACTCAACAATTTTCCGCAGATTCAACCCCGATTCCACCCACTATTACCCCTCTATGCGTTCTATAACCCTTGGCCTAATTCGAGAAGGCAAAACTCCACCCGATAAACGCGTTCCGCTGACTCCAAAAAAATGCGCTGAGGCAGAAGCCCGCTTTCCCGGCCTCAAGATTATAGTGCAGGAAAGCGCGGTGCGCTGCTTCGCCGACCAGGAGTACCGCGACCTGGGCATTGCCGTGCAGCCTACGGTAGCGGAGTGCGACCTTTTGCTGGGCGTGAAGGAGGTGCCGCCTGCCCAGCTCATACCCAACAAAACTTACCTGTTTTTTTCGCATACGGTCAAGAAGCAGCCTGCCAACCGGGAATTGCTGCGGCAGGTGTTGCAGAAAAATATTACCCTCATCGACTACGAACTGCTGACTACTGGTGAAGGAGGGGAGCGGATAGTTGCTTTTGGCCGGTGGGCCGGCATTGTGGGGGCGTACAACGCCCTACTGACCTACGGCCGCAAGCATGCGCTCTACGACCTGAAGCCGGCGCACCAGTGCGTAGATATGGAGGATATGCAGGAAGAGTTCTTCAAGGTGAAGCGCATGCCGCCCATTAAAATGGTGGTTACCGGCTCGGGAAGGGTAGCGCAGGGAGCCGTGGAGGTGCTAGACCGGATGGGTATTCGGCGGGTGAGCGTGTACGACTACCTGTACCACGACTTTGGAGTACCCGTGTATACCCAGTTGCGCTCCTCCGATTACAACCGCCGGCGCGACGGCCGGGTATGGGACACGCCTGATTTCCACCGCAATCCTCACGAGTACGAATCGACGTTTCAGAACTTCCTGCCGGTTACGGACCTGCTCATTGCCTGTGCCTACTGGCACCCGGCGGCTCCCCGTTTATTTGAGGAAGCAGACACCCAGCGCCCCGACTTCCGCATCAACACCATTGCCGACGTGACCTGCGACGTGAACGGGTCCATCCCAACCACCAAGCGGGCGAGCAGCATTCCTGAGCCTGCCTTCGACTACAACTGCCAGACTGGGGAACTAGAGCCGCCCTATTCGCGCCCGTCCAACATTACCATTATGGCCGTTGACAACCTGCCCTGTGAGTTGCCGCGAAATGCTAGCCGCGACTTTGGCCGGCAGCTTATAGATAATGTGCTACCGCATATAATGCTTGAAGCCGGCCCTGATGATGTGATAGAGCGCGCTACCATTGCCCGCAATGGAGCACTCACGGCACGCTACCAGTATCTGGCTGATTATGTAGCCTAGCGGATGACGCTTGCCCTATCAACTAAAAGGCCCTTGCTAGATAGCAAGGGCCTTTTAGTTGATGTTTATTCGTGAGTTCACTAGACTCAGATGCGTAGCACAGGATAACGGGCTTGCACCAGCATGTATACGCCGTAGGCCATAAGTCCGAGGGCTACTACGGCCAACACGCCGGGACCCATAGTAGCCAGCAGGTCAAATGCTTCGTCGGTAGTGCCAACGGCTTGAGCGCTCGACTGGCGACCTGCCTGCACGAAGAAGTAACCAATGATACCCATTACAATGCCCCGGGCCGTGTAGCCTACCTGACCAGTGCGGTACACGATGTTTTGCTGGTTAGCAGGCAGGCCACTGGCATTCACATGCTTATGAAACTTGCCGGAGTACGCCCGGTAAATCTGGTAGAGGCCCGTTCCGATGATGGCAAGGCCCACAGCCATGATAATCCATTCGCCAGCGGGCCAGCTTAAAATGGTGGCGGTAAGCGTTTGCTGGCCGTTCGAGCTAGAATCGGCTGAGCCTTTCCAGGCAAGCTGAGCGGCGTACCAAGCAAGGCTGGCGTATAGCAAGCCACTAGCAGCGTAGCCAATGCGCCGGCCCAGGCCTTTGGCATCGGAGCCTTTATTCTCGGTGTCGAGCGTGGCTTGCGTGAAGCGCCACACAATGTAGCCCAGCAAGCCAAAAGCAATGAGGCCCAAGAGCACAGGCCCGCCAGGCAAATCTTGCAGCGTTTGTACGGCTTGTTTCTTGTCGGCGGTTTGGCCGCCGCGCTGGCCGGTGGCCGCTAGGAGAGCCAATAGCCCAATAAGCAGGTATACCACGCCCTTGGCAGCAAAGCCAAAGCGAGCCAGTGTTCTGATACCCGAGGAGGGTGAAGACGGGACGGCGGAGAGTAATGTATCGGAGGCAGACATAGAGCAGGATGGTTAGGGAGACATTTTTTACCCCATACGCAAAACCAAGCTCTAATAGTTGTTCTGCCTCGGCTGGAAAGCATGCTACTCCACTCCGGCACTGCCCGCTTGCACATACTCTCGCTGCACAACAGCAACGCAACTAACCGCACACCACGTAACACTACCTCGTTTAGATCCTTATGCCGCTACTTGCTTTATAGCCGCTGAGTCTAATTAGCTGGTCCGTTAGGCAACGTAGGCCCCCCCAACAACCAACTGTCGTGGGAGCTCAGGAGTAGGTTTGGTTGGTACACCTCTGCGCCCAGGTCAAGGAGGTACCGGTTGGCCGGTAAGTCCAGCGTTAGGATAGGCTTGTTCTGCGCAAGAGGATTGGCCAGCAGTTGCTCCAAGTTGCCGTTGGGTGTCACGTAGGGAACAAAGAAATCGTCGGCCAGATCGGCGAGCAGCAGATTCCGAATAGCCACCGTTTCCTTAGTTACAATGGCTACGTTGGTTTCGAAGGGAGACAGAAAGAGTAGCTGGCCGGTAGTAAGCTCCCGCTCATACTCAAACGCCAAGCCCGATTGAATACCTCTGCCTAGCGCGTACGCAATAGGATGGTTGCCATCTTGGCGTAAGTAGCGCAGCACGGTTTGCTCTAGCTTCGAGTGAAACCCGGAAAGCACGCAGTGCTTATTCATGCGCTGTTCCATGGCCCATAAGTATGTGGCGCGCTCAATAGCAGCGGGGTACTCGCGCGAGCAAAAAAAGGCTGTTTTGGGTAACTCTAGTACTGCCTGGTTCCCAAGGGTCCGTAGCTCATCAACTGAGATAGGCATAGTAAGCGGGCAAGGATTCTATTTTAGGTAGCATGAACCAACAAAAACAGGTTCCGCGTAGCTCCTAAAATGCGTCTGGAAGGCAAAAAAAGGCCCCGCACAGAATAAGTGCGAGGCCTCTCTACTTAGGTTCTCTTAGAAAGTGCGGTGGAACCAGGCTTTGATGTCGTCAATAGTTTCGCCGGTCTTGTGCTGAAGACGGCCGAACCACTCATCCTGCTGACCTTCTTCGTAGGTCAGGTCATCGTCGGTTAGGTTGCCCCATTTCTGCTTGGCTTGGCCTTTCACTTCGTTCCAGTTGCCGCGGGCACGCAGTTCGGTAGAGTCGTTGATGTTATTGTTGTTGGCATCCATACTAGTAGGGTGTTTAGGTGGGAGGACGCCAGAGTATACGGTTGAGCTAAGGGTAAGGTTAATGATGAGTAAATAAGATAAACAGCGCCAAGCTGTGGACATTGCTCACCAGCACGAACCCCCGTTACTACGAGTACTTATGCCCGAGACAAAGCCAGAATTTTCTTTCTGCTGGTTATATAAGGAATTACTTTTGAGGTAAATAGGAGGGTAGGCATGGCGCCCTCGGTTAGTATAGCGCTAGTAGCCTGTTGGGCAGTAAGAGGGAGTGAAGCGTTTGCTGATGCAGCTGTAACCAGGCTCCCAACGCGAAGCCCAGGTGAGTAGATGGCCAATGGAAAAAGCGCTGCAGTAGCTTCCGTCAGTACCAGCGAATCATCTAGCAAGCTGCGAAGCGTTTCGTCATCGGCCCAGATGCAACTGCTGTCGGGTGCGACCGGTGCTGAAGGAGTGTAGAAGCTAGGGCTTCCGCTGGCCGCCGTGTATTCGTTCCATTGCTCATGCCGCGGCTTTTGGGCAAAGCCGGTCAGGTGCATACTAAGGAGTACTAGTAGACTGCATGAAAGACGGTATAGCATCATAGAGTAGGAAAGGAAGGATAAACAATGTTACTACTAGCTATACAAGCATCAGAAAGAAAACTTGAATAATTCAGACTTTTTAAATCCTATGTAAATATGCATAACTAGCTGTTTGTTAGACTTTAATGAGGCTTTGCATTAGGCTTAAGGAGTATAAGCGAATATGTAGTTTATTCTCTATTATTGAGTGCCTGTTCACTTTATCGCAATGGATGATTTACGTACTACTCTAAGCACCTTCACCCCCGACGACCGAAAGGAATTTGGTCGGTTTATTCAGCGGCAGCGGCGTAAGCAAAAAGGGCGGATGGACTCCCACCTCTTCGAGCTATTGCTGCATCAGAAAGAATATACAACGGAGGAGCTACTGGCGCGTCTATACCCCGAGGAGCCCAATGCCGTGGCGTACTACGCCTTGCGCAAGCGCCTCATGCGTCATCTAACGGATTACCTACTACTCCGCCAGCGGCAGCAAGATCCTACGGCGGCTTCTTCGGTGCGAGGACTTCTCACCTTAGCCCAATACCTATTCGAGGCAGGTATCCCTCGCTTGGCGTGGTCTACCTTACGCAAGGCCGAAAAGCTAGCTTGCCAGAACGAGCAGTACGAGCTACTGAATACGGTATATAACCTGCAAATAACCCAGGCTGGCAGCAAATACGCCGACGACCTGAACGATATTATTCGGCGCCGTCATCTCAATAAGAAAGCAGCCGATGAGGAAGAACGTGCCAACATCGCCGATAGCCTAATTCGTCAGCGCCTACGGGCGGCGCGCGTGAAAGGGCGAGCAGGCGAGTCGTTTGACGGCATATTGCAGGAAGTTCTGCGCGAGTATGATTTGCAGGAAGCCTTTGCCCGACGGCCGGCTCTGCTCTACCGGCTCATGTCCATTGCCCGCTCGGCTATGCTAGTGCGCCGCGACTTCTTATCGTTTGCTCCCTTTGTGATGCGGTGCTATCATCTAATGGAAAAGCGCCATGGTTTTCTGCCTGCTCATCGCGAAGCACAAACTGGGCTCCTGTATATGATAGCGCACGCCCTGTACCGCACCCGTCGCTTCCGCGAATCGGTGGAGTATGTGGAGCGGTTGCGAATACTCCTGGAAGATGGCCCGCGCACTTTGGCAGCTGCCATGCGGCCCCGCTACACCTTTTTGCTGGCGGCAAATTACGCCTTCCTGCGCCGGAACGCCGAGAGTATTCGGTTGCTGGAGGAAGTATTGCGCACACCTCTTTCCCCCCGCGACCAGCTCACGGCCCGCCTAGGGTTGGGCTTTCACTATTTCGCCGAAGGCCAGTTTCAGAAAGCTAACCAGGCCGTTATTGCCATTGGCCGCTCCGACCACTGGTGCGAGCAGGAAATGGGCGTAGAATGGGTTGTAAACCGCAACATGGGCGAGATGCTGATTCAACTGGAGTTGGGCAACCCTGATCTGGCTCTAAACCGCTTGCGGGCAATTGAGCGGCTGATGCGCGAGCGGTTCGGGGCCGATGGTGGCGGGTATGCTACGGTGCTGTGCTATTTAGGCCTGGTAAAGGAAATTCTGGATGACCCAACCGTGGTGCAGAACGCCGACTTTGTGCAGCGCGCTACCAGCTTGCCTTCCTTCGTCTCTTTGGAACAGGAAGACTTACAGGCACTCAGTTTCTATGGCTGGCTGCACGCGCGCATTGAAGGACGCCCCTACTACGAGGTGCTGGTGCAGCTAGCCGGTGCCACCGAAATAGTGCCCGAACTCAGCTTGTGAAGCCCCACGCTCTGGTTAGAAACTATGGGGTTAGTACCCCCTTATGCCAGCCAAGGCCAGCTATGAGTGAGGAGGCACAGGGCAAAAAACAACAATGCCCGCCACTGAAACCAGGGCGGGCATTGCGACTATACCACGGTGCCGTCCGGCGTCGGCGTGGTGTTAGTTTTTCTCTGCAGCGTTGATTTCGGCCTTAGCGTCGCCAGCAGCTTCTTCGGTAGCAGCAGCAGCGTTAGAGGCAGCGGCTTTGGTCTCAGCAGCAGCTTCGTCAGCGGCAGCTTCGGTTTTATCGGCTGCTTTCTCAGCCGAGTTTTCAATGGCCTCGCCAGCGTTGTTCACTTCAGCTTCAGCAGCGTCGCCGGTGTGCTCAGCAGCAGCTTCGGCGTTGGTAGCAGCAGCATCTGCATTTTCTTTGCCCTCTTGCGTGCAAGAAGCAACAGAGAACGTAACGGCAGCAGCAACAAGCAGGGACTTGAAAATGGATTTCATGGGAAAAATACTAAGATGGGTGAGGGAATAGTAGCGTAAGCGCGACACTACCTGTCGCACGGTGATTAATAATGCGGTGATTAGAAAGTAACCCATCTTTGCAAAAGATTTTCTGCTGAGCTGTTCTTCACAACGGGGAGGGTAGTTCAGCCGTAGCTCGGGCTTAGAAGCGGGCCGGCTACTAGGCCCCGGCCACAATGCAAATTCAAACGTGAGGTATTCAGTGCAGCGTTCTTTTTCCAGCCGAGTACAGGGCACTTTGGTAGTTGCATGCGTGGTGTTGAGCAGCTTACGAGCACACGCGCAGGCAAACGATGGATTCCAACGCCGCGACGGCTCGATGTACGTATTGCGCAACGGACAAGCGCGGCCTATGCTGCGCGATGTGCATTTGCCCAATGGACGCACCGTCACGCGCGACGGCTTTGTGGTGGAGCGCGATGGCCGGCGTACGGAACTAGCGGAGGGCCGAGGCTGTACCTTGCTGGGACAGCCGGTGGCCGTAGTTACGCGTTCTAATGGCCGCCTGAGCTTGGCCGCCCCTATGGCATCGGCTCCAGTAGCGGTGCCTGCGGAGCCAGCCCTCCTGCAAGCGCAACGCTGGAGGAATGGGAAAGAGCGCGGCCACGGTAAAGGCAAAAAAGCCGGTAAGCACAAAAAGAATAAGCACGGTGATGATGACGAAGACTAGCCGCTACATAACCGTAGAAGCGAATTAATTTTTCAGTTCTTCGCCTTCCCGGTTAATGTAGAAGCCGCGCCCATTCTGCCGTACCCAGGCCCGCTCCTGCGGATCGAAGTCGGTGGCTTGCGAATAGCGGCCAAAGGGAGCGGTGCCTGCAGTAGTATCGGCTAAGTACTCTTCAGAAACGAAAGTAAAGGCGCCCTTGGTTTTCACTCGCGCTAGGCCCTTGTCAAAGGAATAAGCTTCCTGAAAGGTGGGCGGTGGTGTGGTCGGTGCATCGGGGCCCGTGATGTAAAACCACCCCCGGTAATCGAGTACAGCAGCATGCTTGTTGGCAAAGTCGCGGGCGCTGTAGAAATACGCCCCAAATTCCTCACCATCCATATTCAGAAAGGTGTAGAACTTGCCAATGCGGGCCCGCGCGTAGCCATCAGAGTAAGGAAACAGCGCGTCGTAAGCGGGTGCTACCACCTCCTGGCCTTCATCATCAATGAAGCCAAAAACCTTGTTTTGTTCTACTACAGCACGGCCGCCCTGAAACTCCCCAATGCTGGCGTAGCGAGCTGGTACCAGAGTGTCGCCGCTGGCGGTAAGTAGGCCCTGAAGGCCGCCTTGACGGAAGGGAACGGGAGCAGGGGTGTCGCTACAGCGCACTACCGCTACTGCTAGCAGCAGAGCAGCGCCGGCTGCTGCATAGGCAAGATTGCGGGGCTGGTGGCGGAGCTGGGTGACGTGCGGTGTGGCCCAAGTAGCAAATCGTTGAAGAACGGTGCGGCCCTTACTGACGCCAGCCAGCACCTGCTTGCGCGCCTCTTGCGACCAACCAGCCGAAGATGGGTAAGAAGTAGTAGCTGATGGTGAAGGGCCAGCGGGGGCCGGCGCAGGGCTACCTAAGGAGGTGGGGGGCTGCGCCGGCGAGGTCCCGTGTACTGGTGCAGGGCTGGGCACAGGCCCTATAAGGGGAGCCGCGGCAAACCGTTGTAGCAAATTTTCAAGCTGCTGAATTTTGGTGCCGAGCTCCTGATTGCGGTTTTCCAGCTCCGCCCGATACGCCTGAATAGAGGATTCTAGCGCAGCCTTCTCCTGCTTCTCCTGGGCTAGTTGCTCTTGCAGCGTAGAGGACGTGTTGGGCGATATGGGAGCTGCCGCTAGCTGGTGCTGCAACTGACTAATGCGCTGCTCTCGTTCTTCTTCCCGGGCCTCCATGGCACGTAGCTGTTGGCTTAGGTCGGCCTGCAGGGTAGCGCGCAGTTCTTCCAGCCGCGCTTTTTCTTGGCTGCGAGCCACCACATCTACCTCGTACCCGGAGTCGGCCCGGTCCAGTTCATCTACATCTTCGGCACCCAGCCACCGCCAGAGTCGCCCGGCTTTGCTGCGTAGCAAGTCGGTTGCACTGGGAGCATAGACGGTAGCTGGCGCCACGGCCGGGGCGAGCGGCTGGTCGTCAACCGGTAGCCCTACCTCGGCGGCTAAGTGCCGTACATCGGCCGCTGTTAGGTCAATTTCTGGGGAGGCCAACTGGGCCAGGCGGCGCGTAAAACGGGCGGGGTTGGGCAGCAAGTGAAAAAGCGAGGCCGTAGGCACGGAACTCATGCGCTCCTCTACCTCCGGCCCAAAGCGTACAGGCTCGGCAAACAGCACCAGCCCGCTAATGAATTGCAGGTTAGCTGCATCGGCTGGCAAGCGCGGAGCAAGCCACGCCGCTACTGCTTCGCGCTGCTCCCGAAATTGCTGAAAAGGGTTGTCGGCTTCTGCATTGCCAGCCAGCGGGACGTCATCAAGCTGCCAGCTACCGTAGCGCAAGTCAGGAATGTGTAGTAGCCCTCCGTGAGGTACAAACAGTAGCAGGGTAATGCTACGCGGCCGTACGACTACGGCATCGGCAGTGGTGCCAGGAGAAAGAGGAAAGTTTCCTAGTAGCAGGGTGTCGGACGCGCTAGAATCAACCGCTAAGGCGGCTGCTACCGCGTCAAACTGGTGTTGGCGGATAGGGTCAGCAAAAGGATCGGCTTGGTAGGTGTGCAGCATAGGAGTGGCAACGGCCCCGCAAGTTTTCGGCCAGTGATGCGTAAGCAGGATGCAGAAACACCCAGCGCAACAAGCCCAACTTTTCCGGAGCCGGGTAAGTATAGCCCTTTACGCTCTTTCAACCATTTGTTTTTGCTTTTCTACTATATGGATTCTACTGCCTCCACCCCCCAGACCCCAGCCACGCCTACCATACCGCTAGATGTAACGGATCAGCAAAACTCTGCGCTGCTCGAAGACACGCTGAACTTGCTGAACGCTGGAGCCCCCGATAAAGCCAACGACCAAGGCCTGGTTGAAATAGACCGTTGGACGGAAGTACTCCGTGCGTCAGAACGCCCAGGGCTGGCCAAGATAATCCAGGAGTTGACTAGCCTGCGGGAGCAACTGACGGCTTCTGATACGCAAGTGCATGACATTGCCGAAACCCTTGCTACACTGGGCGCTGAGACGTCTAAAGTAGCGGATGAAACTTCCGATGGCTATAGCGGCCCACTGGCCCAGCTCGGAAAGCTGCTCATCAAACTGGGGTCTACCTTATCACGCTAAACATGTGGTAGCATACCCTCTAAAACCCCGCCTGGTACCAGGCGGGGTTTTGTGTGTTCTGGCAGTGCGTAGAAAACATATTGGCCGGCCATAGGTAATGTGTTGCTGTTCGGTGGGCGTAGTTGACCTACCCACCCGCGGCCAGCATTTCCTACCTTTGCCCCTCTTTTTTTAGTTGCTATGTCTGAGTTCCAGCCTTTGCCCGCCCTCACCCTCTACGATCCTTTTGATGGCATGCGCTTTAGCTACCAACACTGTTTTCTGTGTGGTATGCCAACCAGGCCGCCCCAAGATACCGTGCCGGTGTTTGCCGACTGGCTAATGACACGCTATCACTTGCACGAGCGGCAAGTGAAGCTGTTGGATATGAGCATTGTGCAGTATCAAGACCTGCGCATTGCCTGCTGTGAGCACTGCCGCACGCATCATGTAGAACCCCTAGAAGCACACGTAGCCGCCGCTGCCGACCGTGGCATCACTGGCCTGCGTGGGTTAGACGACCAAACTATGTTCTTGTGGTTGGGGAAGATGTTCTATGGCATTTTGGTTACGGAGCTACTGACCGAACTCGACCCATTGGCCCGGCCGCAATACCCTCTGGCTGAAAACGCGCAATTGTTCCGGCGCTTTCAGGCTTTCTTCCAACCGTTTCAGGCGCTGCGCGTGCCCATGGAATACGAGGACTTCGTACCTGGGTCGTTGTTCATCCTTGAGGCTGAGGCCCAGGAGGATACCATTCCGTTTGAGTATGACGATGATTTAGGTACGCTTACGTTTAGCATCAAGCTAGATAACACTGTGATAATAGCCTGCTTAGCCGACAATGGTATTGTTCGGCAGGCTATGCGCAGAGTGTATCAGGATGCTTACCGCCCCCTGCACCCAGTGCAGATTGCGGAGTTTAAGGCGCGGGTGTACTACGCCGCGTACTTGCTGAATGTGGTGCCCAACTATTTCCCCCGCCTGGTAAAACCCGGCGACCAGGAACTGGTGATGGATGCACTAATTGATGATGTTACCGGCGACATTTTCAATCCATGGGAAAACAACACCTACGGACAGTCGTTGCTGGAAATGTGGAAACGGTGGCAAATTCCGCTGGAAGAAATCTTACGTAATCCAGCTGAGCCACTTACGTTTCTGTATGATGCCGACGGGCAGCCCCGTGTACTGCACAACTACCCAGAAAATTCCTGAGGAAAAGAAAGGAATTACCGGCCTAGCTAGCTTGCCAAGAAAGCTCAGGGGTAGTTTCGGAAGGGTATTTGGTAAGCTTGATACCTGACCAGCGGCCTTCAAAGCCACTTTTCTTTTTGCATTCCCGCTCGCTCACGAGTACGTCCACGCAGTGGCGGTGGCGGCGGTTCATGGTATCATGAATGATGTATACGCCATCTAGGGCGTCGGAAATACCGCGTACTTGCACCTTCTCACCGTAGTGAAATGGGCCGCCCCACTTGCTGAGCAAGTCGCGGGAGACGGCAAGCCAACGGGTTTTGCTGGAGTGCCGCTTAGGAATCCGGGAACCGTCGGCGGTTTCCATTGGATCTGCATCTGTCTGGCCAACTTCGGGCCAGTAGGTCGTAGCCGTAACGGTGTACGACAAGGACGAGGGAGCCTTTAGAACAGGCTGCACCGGCACCGCTACGGGAACCGGACGAGGGGGCAGACTAACTGTCAGGAGCGGTGGCGTAGCCACGGGGATAGAGACAGCACGGGGAGGGAAGAAGAATGTCAGTAGGAATAACGCAATGGACATGACGCTTGGGTTCGTGGACTCTCACTTTCGCCCGGAGAGCTTGGACGGCCGGCCCGACTCGGCTGCTGGGAAAAGCATGTCTGCCAGATAAGCAGAAACAGGCTTCGGTATCTATGGTAAGCGGCAATTCAGCCGAAAACAGTCAGGTTAAGTGCTAAATAGCGTGGTAAAATAGATAATTAGAATAATAGATTGTACTTATAAAATGATGTGCTTTTGAAGGGCTCAAAGGTAAGACTAATTTTTTTATTGAGTCGGCAGCCATCCAAGAGGGCTGTACCAGGCCGCTATAAGGGTAAACGTGGATATTAAGCAGGTTAAAGAGCCGCAAGTACGTAGGTCGTCACGGATAGGTTACAGGGTATTAGCATCCCCAACCGTGCTTTCAACCCGGCCGTAGAGAAAAAAGTGCGGACCATAATAGTCTGCCTTTTTGACTTGTTTTTGTTCTTTTACTAACCCCTCGCCACCATATGGCCTCCGTTTTTTCCTCCTTTGTATCCCGTACCTCTTGGGGTGCTACGGTAGTGGTAAGTGCTTTTTTAGGCGCTTGCTCTGCTCCCGATAAGCCTGCTGATTCAACTGCGTCTAATGGCAGTACTACCTCCGATTCTACTGGTGCTGCTGCTCCTACTGCCCCAGCCAACTCGCCGTTGCAGGTAGTTGCTCAGTTTCGAGAGCCGCAAATTGTTGGGGTAGCAGTGTTACCCGACGGGCGCGTATTCGGGGATTTTCCACGCTGGGATAATAATCCCGTCAATCCCGTGGCCGAAATCAAGCCTGATGGCTCGGTGAAAGGATATCCTGATGCCAACTGGTGCATCTGGAACGAGACGGTTCGCAACGAGCCCCAGAAACATTGGATCTGCCCACAAAGCGTATATGCCGATAAAACGGGGATGCTATGGGTACTTGATCCGGCTTCACCGGGCCTAAAAGCCACAGTGCCTGGTGGGCCCAAATTGGTAAAGATTGACCCCAAGACCAATAAGGTAGTGCAGAACATCGGCTTCCCTGAAAGCGTGGCCCCCCGGAAGTCTTACTTGAATGATGTTCGTATTGACACACAAAATAATTACGCGTACATCACTGAATCCGGAGTAGGCAGCCTAGTTGTGGTTGATTTGAAGTCGGGCAAGGCGCGCAAGCTGTTGAATATGCATACTTCCATGCTTGCTGATACTACGCTGAATGTTAAAGCCGATGGTCACGAGCTAATTGACCCCAGTGGCAACAAAGCTAAGTTCAACGCCGATGGTATTGCCCTAAGCCAAGACATGCAATACTTGTATTGGAAGCCACTAACTAGTTACAAACTGTACCGCATAAAGACGGAGGCACTACGTAACCCGGCTCTATCGGACGCCCAGTTGGCTCAGCAGATTGAGGATTTGGGCAAGGTCCCCGCCTGTGACGGCATGGAGATAGATGCGGCCAACAATCTGTACATGACCACCTTTGAGGATCATTCGATTAAGCGCCGGACTCCTGATGGCAAAATAGAGACAGTAGTGCAGGACTCCCGCTTGGAGTGGCCAGATACGTTTGCCTTCTCATCTGATGGAGGCACCTTGTACGTAACCAACTCTGCCATCCATAAAACGCCAACCTGGAATAAAGGAATCGGTAAGCAGGATCAACCCTACCACATTTTTAAAATGGCCTTAGCCAAATAGAAAGGCCCAAATCTTATAAAAAGCCGTTCCTCTTATGAGGGGCGGCTTTTCTTTTTATTTAATAGATTGTCCACCCTTAAGTATGGTTTCAAGCTAGATGTAATTATAGAACTGATACTTAAGTTTATTTGAACATGCGAATATCAGTTTTTGCTTTCTAATCAGCCTATTTACATTTGCCCTGACACCACCAGCTCCCACCGCATGGACGCTTACTCTTACATCGCCAACGCACACGGCGAATACATTGACCAGCTCTACCAATCCTACAAGACTGATCCGCAGTCGGTAGATGTAAGCTGGCAGAAGTTCTTCGAAGGCTTCGACTTCGCGCAGCAGTATCCCGAAGGGGGTATCCCTCAGGCCGATGGCGCTGGCGTATTGACTACGCCCGCCAGCACGAACGGTGCTCCCCAGGTACGCGCCGTAGATACGGT
This sequence comes from Hymenobacter mucosus, assembly GCF_900188255.1. Classification (GTDB taxonomy): domain Bacteria; phylum Bacteroidota; class Bacteroidia; order Cytophagales; family Hymenobacteraceae; genus Hymenobacter; species Hymenobacter mucosus. Next base: position 511,071 of record NZ_FZNS01000003.1, read on the forward strand.
ATCGGCTGACAAGGAAACGCAGGTTCGCAACCTGATTCACGCCTACCGGAGCCGCGGCCACCTAGTGGCGCGCACCAACCCCGTACGTGAGCGCAAAGACCGCAAGGCTCGGCTGAACCTGGCTGATTTTGGCTTGAGCGATGCAGACCTCGATACTCGTTTCAAGAATGGTGAAGTAATTGGTCTTGGCACCGATGCCACTTTGCGCGACATTGTTGCGGCCCTGCAAAAGATCTACACGCGCACCATCGGGTTCGAGTACATGTACATCCGCGACCCGCAGGTGCTCGACTGGTTCCGCGAGAAAGTAGAGAAGGACTCGTTGAGCTTCAATCCCGGTGTAGAATACAAGAAGCGGATTCTCGGTAAGCTCAACGAGGCCGTTGTGTTCGAAAACTTCCTGCACACCAAATTCCTCGGCCAGAAGCGCTTCTCACTGGAAGGCGGCGAAACCACTATTCCCGCGCTTGATGCTATCATCAATAAGGGTGCTGAGCTGGGGGTAGAGGAAGTAATGATTGGAATGGCTCACCGCGGCCGTCTAAACGTGCTAGCCAACATCATGGGCAAGACGTACGAGCAGATCTTCTCGGAATTCGAGGGTACTGCCGTGCCAGACCTGACCATGGGCGACGGCGACGTGAAGTACCACATGGGCTACAGCAGCCAAGTGGATGCCAGCGGGCGGAGCGTAAACTTAAAGCTGGCTCCCAACCCTTCCCACTTAGAAGCGGTGAACCCAGTAGTAGAAGGTTTTGTGCGCGCCAAGCTAGATCATGGCTACGGCAACGACTATAATAAGGTGCTTCCCATTCTGATTCACGGCGATGCTGCCGTGGCAGGCCAGGGCATCGGCTACGAGGTAACGCAGATGTCGCAGCTGGAAGGCTACAAGACTGGCGGCACCGTGCACTTCGTGATTAACAACCAGGTAGGCTTTACCACTGACTTCGAAGACGCCCGTTCTTCTATCTACAGCACCGACCTGGCCAAGATTATTGATGCACCGGTAGTACACGTAAACGGTGACGACCCCGAAGCCGTGGTGTTTGCCGTGCAACTGGCTACCGAGTACCGCCAGCAGTTCCACGCCGACATCTTTATTGATATGGTGTGCTACCGCCGTCACGGTCATAATGAATCGGACGAGCCGAAGTTCACCCAGCCTACTCTCTATAACATCATCAGCAAGCACCAAAACCCCCGGGAGGTGTACAACGCAATGCTGGTAGAGCGTGGTGACGTAGATAAAGAGCTGGCTAATCAGATGGACCGCGAATTCCGCGACCTGCTGCAAGCCCGCTTGGATATGGTGAAGCAGAAGCCACTTCCCTACAACTACCAAGCGCTAGAAAACGAGTGGCGCAGCCTGCGCCGCAGCAAGCCCGAGGATTTCGACCAGTCGCCCGTCACTGGCATCAGCGAGGAGATAGTGCATAAAGTAGGGCAAGCCCTGACCACTTTGCCCGAAGGCTTCAAGCCAATCAAGCAGATTGATAATCTGTTGAAGGAGCGCAAGAAGATGTTCTTCGAGACGCGCACCCTAAACTGGGCCGCCGGCGAGCTGCTGGCCTATGGTTCGTTGCTGGCCGAGAACCACATCGTACGCCTGAGTGGGCAGGATGTGCAGCGCGGTACATTCTCGCACCGCCACGCCGTACTGCATGATGCCGAAACGTCGGCTCCCTACAACTCGCTGAACTTCATGGAAGGCGAGCATGAGCAGTTGTGCATCTATAACTCGCTGCTGAGTGAGTATGGTGTGCTGGGCTTCGAGTTCGGGTACGCCATGGCAAACCCCACAGCTCTTGTCATCTGGGAAGCCCAGTTTGGTGACTTCGCTAACGGTGCCCAGACCATGATTGACCAGTTCATCGTGTCGTCGGAGAGCAAGTGGCAGCGCATGAACGGCCTGGTGATGCTACTACCTCACGGCTATGAAGGCCAAGGTCCGGAGCACTCCAACGCCCGCCCCGAGCGTTTCCTACAGCTAGCGGCTGAAAACAACATCATCGTGGCAAACATGACCACGCCGGCTAACTTCTTCCACGCCCTGCGCCGTCAGCTGACTTGGGAGTTCCGTAAGCCTCTGGTTGTAATGTCGCCCAAGTCGATGCTGCGTCACCCGCTATGCGTGTCGCCGGTAGAGGAGTTCACGTCGGGCAACTTCCGGGAAGTGCTGGGCGACGTGTACGTGGAGGACAAGCAAGTAAAACGAGTGTTGCTGTGCTCGGGCAAAGTGTACTTCGACCTGTTGGAAGAACAGCAGAAGTCGGAGCGCAAGGACGTTGCCATTGTTCGCCTAGAGCAGTTGCACCCTTTCCCCAAGAAGCAACTGGACGCCGAGTTAGCGAAGTATCCGAAGGCCAAAGTGTACTGGGTACAAGAGGAGCCCGAGAACATGGGCTACTGGAACTACCTGTTGCGCTTCATGCGTCGCGAGTTGGAAGATGTGATTTCGCGTAAGCCATCGGCCTCGCCCGCAACTGGCTATAATAAGGTGCACGTGAAGGAGCAGAAAGAGCTAGTTGCTCGCGCCTTTGACAAGCCTCGCGAAGCCGTTGCCGACGAAACCATTAAGGAGACGGCCGCCACAGCGCAAAAAGCTGACTAACCAGTATATCCCCTACTATGTGGCCAAAACCTGCGTAGTAGGGGATACCGCTGAGTTTATGTATCAATAGTCGTTCAGGAGTGTGAGCTGCCTAGCTTGCGCTACCACCCACCGAAACCCTTCAACACTCCCACCATGGGTCTGGAAATCAAAATCCCCGCCGTCGGCGAGTCTATCACCGAAGTTACCATTGCCAAATGGCTTAAAGCCGACGGTGACACCGTGAAGCGCGACGAAGTAATTGCCGAGTTAGAATCTGATAAAGCAACCTTTGAGCTACCAGCTGAAGCTGACGGTGTGCTAAAAATTCGCGTTGCCGAAGGCGAAACCATTGGTATCGGTACTGCTATTGCCGAAATCGATGGTGCTGGTGCTCCCGCTGCTGCTGTACCAGCCGCACCGGCCGCTAGCGCCCCCGCTACCCCGAGCGCCGACCCTGTATCGCAGGGCGAGCAAAATCCCCAAGCCAGCAACCAGAGCGGGTATGGTGGCTCGCAAGCTGGCTCGGCTGATACCCCAACTGCGGCTGCTTCTGCTAGTGCGGGCGGTGGCGCCACAGTAGAAATGAAAATTCCAGCTGTAGGCGAGTCTATCACAGAAGTGACGGTAGCTAAGTGGTTGAAAGAAGACGGCGCTCAAGTGCAGCGCGACGAAATCATTGCTGAGTTGGAGTCCGATAAGGCTACGTTTGAGTTGCCTGCCGAAGGTACTGGCACGCTCCGTCATGCCGCGGCAGAAGGCGAAACTATTGGCATCGGAGCTACCATTGCTCGTATTGAAGGGGGTAGTGGTGCTGCGGCTCCCGTGGCCCCTGCTGCTCCGGCCACAACTCCAACTGCTCCGGCTCCTGCCGCTTCGGCAGTAGGTAGTGCTACCAGCTACGTTACCGGTACTCCCTCGCCCGCCGCTGGTAAAATTCTGGGCGAAAAAGGCATCAACCCTGCCGATGTGCAAGGTTCGGGTCGGGATGGCCGCATTACCAAAGAAGACGCTCAGAATGCCCAGGCTCGTCCGGCTGCTCCAGCTCCGGCCGCCGCTCCCGCTAAGGCTCCGGCCGCCCCAGCAGCTGCTCCCGCTGCCAGCGGCAACCGCAATGTGCGTCGCGAGCGGATGAGCAACCTGCGCAAGACGGTATCACGCCGCTTGGTGGCAGTGAAAAATGAGACGGCCATGCTCACTACCTTCAACGAGGTGAACATGCAGCCCATCATGGACCTGCGCAACAAGTTCAAAGACAAGTTTAAGGAGAAGCACAGCGTAGGCCTCGGCTTCATGTCGTTCTTCACCAAGGCTGTATGCGTAGCCCTGAAAGAGTGGCCGGCCGTGAATGCTCAAATTGATGGCACCGACATCGTGTACAATGACTTCTGCGACATCAGCATTGCCGTATCGGCTCCGAAAGGACTGGTAGTGCCGGTAATTCGCAACGCGGAGGAGTTGTCGTTCGATGGTATCGAGAAGGAGATTCAGCGCTTAGCTGGTCTTGCCCGCGACAACAAGCTCACGATTGAGCAGATGACCGGTGGTACGTTTACTATTACCAACGGTGGCGTATTCGGCTCCATGATGAGCACTCCCATCATCAACGCCCCACAATCGGCTATTCTGGGCATGCACAACATTGTGCAGCGCCCCATTGCTGAAAACGGGCAGGTAGTGATTCGCCCCATGATGTACTTGGCCCTGAGCTACGACCACCGCATCATCGACGGCCGCGAGTCGGTATCGTTCTTGGTGCGCGTGAAAGAGTTACTCGAAGATCCAACTCGTCTGTTGCTCGGCGTATAATTATTGGGTAGTACACCCACAAGCACAATTTGCCGCTCTTCTGCTTGCTACGCGCAAGTGAGGAGCGGCAAATTGTGCTTGTGGCCTGGTACGCCTAGATAACGGTGAGCCGCTTAAAGCCGCTTGAAGACTGAAGGGTAGATAAAATAAAGAGGCCCTTGGCAGTATGCCAAGGGCCTCTTTAGGAGTAGGGCGGATGGGAGAGAGCGGGAATAGGGAAGGGAGGGATGATATTAGTCTACGGGTAGTTCGCGGGAACGAGTGATGCTTAGACGGGTAACGAGCTGCTTAGCCAGTTGTTTAGCTTGCTCGGCCTTGGAGCCGGCAAAGTGCTCTTCTACCGTTGAAGAAAACAGGTCGAGCCAGTGCTGAACATGCGGGCCGCTACGGGGAAGGGCCAGCTGCTCAGGCAGGGCATCGCCTTCGGTAGAGCCTTGACCCAGGAGGGTGGTGCTCCAATAGCGGTATTGAGTAGTCAGGTAATGGGGCCAATGAATACGTGCCGCCGCTCCAAAGCTGGCACCCAGCAGGGTGTCCTTGGTAGCCTTAGAGCATAGCGTATCTACCAAAGTCTTAATGTCGCCTTCGGTGCGAATGTCGGGTAGAGTAAGAGACGTTTTCATAGGGGATTAGTAAGATTGTGGGCTACCTGATACGTAGCGAATTTACGCAGGTTGCATGGACTTCGCTATATAAATATAAAACTTTTTTTATAAATTGTTGCATAGGTTTCATCAATCCAGCACCAGTTATAGTAGCGACAATGGATTGCGAGCCTGCCCCACTCGGTACTCGAAAATAGTAGCCAGATTACCAGCCTTATAAATAGCTTCATCGGCTTTGGCGCCGCTAAAATGGGCATCTACGGTTTCAACAAACAGTGTGAGCCAGTGCCGGAAATGCTGTCCTTCTACAGGTAGCGCCAAGTGCTTAGGAAACGGGCGGCCCCGATAACGACTAGTCCCGAACAGTAGGCTGCTCCAGAAGTCGTACATAGTAGCAAGGTGGCGAGGCCAGTTGTCTTGTACCACTGCTTGGAATATGGGGCCGATGAGTTCATCTGTTTGCACACGGCTATAAAAAGCGTCGACCAACTGGCGGATATCCGCCTCAGTTTGAATATCAGGCAAGGTTTCAGACATGAATGGAGAACAAAAAAGAGGTTGCTGACAGGAAATCAGCAGGAGAGGATAAACCAAATGCCCATAGCGTACAGTAGTTTCTGTGTGTGAGCAGCACACCTAGAACAGGGCTAGTACTTGGGTAGTTCTTATGTCTTCGATGGGTCGGCTGGTTGCTGCTTGCCACCGAGTATCACTAGCGCAACTGCTAGCACAATGAGTACTGCTCCGCCAAGCATGCCCCCGTTTAAGGATTCGCCCGCAAAGGCCCAGCCCAACAGCACGGCTACCACTGGATTTACAAAAGCGTAGGTGCCCGCAAGTGCTGGCTCAACTACCCGAAGCAGCCAGATGTAAGCGGTAAAGGCAACAATAGACCCAAACGTAACCAAGTAGGCGTATGCCCCCCACGACTTCGCCGTGACCTGCGCCAGGGCGAAGCCGGTAGCCTCGCCGCGCAGCACGCCTACTATCAGCATAACTACCCCACCACATAGCATCTGCATACCTCCAGATAGGAAAGGGGAGGGGCTTGGTTGGCGCCGCTTGGAATACAAAGAGCCAACAGCCCACACGAGTCCGGCCGTAAGCACTAGCAAGATGCCTATGCTTTCGTGCCCAGGTAGGGCCACGTGGCTGGTGCTTGGGGTGCGGGCCAATAAGTATACCCCAAGCAGGCCACACAAGAGCCCCAGCGCCACGGCGGGCGTGGGGCGCTGGGCTACTCCGCTCCACCAGCCCAAGAGGGCTAGGAACATAGGTACCGTAGCTACCAGCAGCGCCGCCAGCCCCGAGGGAATATATTGCTCGCCAAGCGTTACCCCACCGTTGCCGAAGGCCAGCAGGCAGATGCCAATGAGTAGGGCCACGCCCCAGCCTCGCCATGTAGGAGCAGGCTCGCCGCGCAGGCGCATAACCCCGTAAAGCACAGCTCCTGCCAGAGTATAGCGGCTCCCCGCCATCAACAAGGGCGGCATAGATTCAATGGCGAAGCGAATGCCTAGGTAGGTAGAGCCCCAGATAAGGTATACTGCTGCAAAGGCCAATAGGAGCGCCGTGCGTGAGGAAGTAGGCTGGTTCGACATAAGGCCAGAAGTAAGGACGGCCCAAACCTACGGCGTTTTACCCACCATGAATGGAAGGCAGCGCTTCGTTGCGCAAGAAAAGGCATCTGCAAACTACTAGGTTGGTGGCGCTGATGTACGGTGGAGAAGCAGCACTTCGCGACGAATTCCGTTCTTTACGGCATACTCCTACTGTGTTGCCTGTGCGCTCCTACCTGCTCCCGTTTCTGGCTGGCTTGCTAAGCCTCGCCCATTTGTCGTCGGCTCAACTGATGCAGCCCAAAACAACCTTTACCCGTGCCGATTCGCTTCGGGGCCACCTCACGCCTTTGCGTACCTGCTACGACATCAATTACTACCATCTTGATGTGAAGCTGGATGTCGACAAGAAGTCGATCAGTGGCTCCAACGTGTTTCAGTTCACTGCCACTCAGGATTTTACTAAGCTGCAGTTTGACCTATTTGCCAACCTGAAGGTAGATAAGGTAGAATACCAGGGTAAAGCGGTACCCTATACCCGCGAGGCTAATGCCGTGTTTGTTACCTTCCCGGAGGCCATTCGGAAAGGTAGCCGTGCGGCCTTCACGGTGTATTATTCGGGCCAGCCTACCGTTGCTAAGCATGCTCCCTGGGACGGTGGCTTCGTGTTCACGCAAGACGCAAAAGGCAAGCCTTGGGTAGCTACCGCCTGCCAGGGCGTAGGGGCCAGCATCTGGTGGCCTACCAAAGACCACCAGGCCGATGAAGTGGATAGTATGCTCATCAGCGTGACGGTTCCCAAGGGCCTCACCGACGTATCAAACGGCCGCTTGCGCCGCACCACTACCGTAAAGGGCGGTGCTACTCGCTTCGACTGGTTTGTCGACAATCCCATCAATAACTACGATGTGGCGCTGAACGTGGGCAACTATACCCATTTTGCCGATACCTACGCCGGTGAGAAAGGCCCCCTAACCCTCGACTATTGGGTGTTACCCGAAAACCTGGCTAAAGCGAAAACGCAGTTTACAGCCAACGTGAAACCTATGCTCAAATCAATGGAGTACTGGTTTGGGCCCTACCCCTTTTATGAGGATGGATTCAAACTCGTAGAAACGCCTCACTTGGGCATGGAACACCAAAGCGCGGTAGCCTATGGCAATAAGTACCAGAATGGCTACCTCGGCCGCGACCGTTCAGAAACGGGGTGGGGGCTGAAGTGGGACTTCATCATCATTCACGAGAGTGGGCATGAGTGGTTTGGCAACAACATTACCAGCAAAGACATTGCGGATATGTGGGTGCATGAGGGCTTCACCTGCTACTCAGAGGGGCTATTTGTCGAAAGTCAGTTTGGGAAGAAAGCCGGCCAGCAATACATCCACGGGCAGCGGCGCAACATTCAAAACGATGGACCCATTATTGGCCCTTATGAAGTAAACAAGGAAGGCTCCGGTGACATGTATGATAAGGGTAGCAACATGCTCAATATGATTCGTACCGCCGTAGTACCCGATGATGCCAAGTGGCGAGAGTTGCTGCGAGGTCTTTCGCGCACCTTTTACCACCAAACGGTAACTACTGAGCAAATAGTAAGCTACTTCAACCAGCAAACGGGCCAGGACCTCACACCCGTCTTCAATCAGTTTCTGCGTCACCCCGGCATACCTACCTTGGAAGTGCGTTTCTCTGGTGATGGGCAGCCCCAGGCCCGTTGGATTGCCGATGAATCGGATTTTAACCTGCCGGCTCGCCTGCGTACCAAAGGCGGGGAGTACCGCACCCTCCCAATGACTACCTCTTTTCAGCCCGTTAACCTTCCGGGACTAACTAAGGAAAATCTGGAAGTAGATGTTGAGAATTACTATATCGGGGTGCTGGTAGAATAACTATCCTCGCTCCCAGCAAAAGAAAAGCTCCACTGTTGCAACAGTGGAGCTTTTCTTTTGCTGAATGTTCTCTAAATAGGACAAGTACGAATCTGAAAGTGCCCTTCACAGAGCCTGTCAAATACACGCTAGATAGCTGTAACGCTCCTAGTTGCTGTAGCTAATTACAGTGTGCTAAAATATATTCCTATTCATGGAAATATGATTCCCGATTTGAATCATATTCAATAGAATATTGGCATAGTGGTAGGAATGAAAAAGAGTAGGAAGGATTAAAAAACAGTTAATTTTACTAGATAATAGATGTTTTGCACGAGCCTTATTCGGTTAAACAGGCTTGTGCAGTCATAATAAACAAGCTGGCCTACCATAATTGGGTCAGAATTTGAAATAAGACTTTTCAATGTTTGCCAATAAGAAAGATGTTTCGCTAAGTAGTAGCATACTTGCCTAACCGCTTTCTGACCGGAGTAGAACAGAGAACGAACTAGTCGAGCCTACATAGTTGTATCGCAGTAATCTTTACGCAGCCGAGGTATGATAGCACCAACAGTTCCTATGAATTGCCAGAACTGCCCGCATTTGGGGCAGTCGTTGTTGGGTGCGTGCCAGCACAATGAGCTATCCATGATTTCGGGAAGCAAGCTGCACCAATCGTACTTGAAAGGGCAAATTATTTTCCAACAGGGTAACCGCTTAGGTGGGTTGTACTGCGTGCGCCAAGGCAAGGTGAAGATTTCCAAAGTAAGTACCGATGGAAAAGAACAGATTGTGCGCTTGGCTAAGGAAGGCGATGTGCTAGGCTATCATGCCCTGATGACTGGTAGCAATGCCACTACCGTTGCTACCGCCCTCACCGATTGCGTAGTGTGTCTCGTGCCACGCGCCGATTTTTTTAGCCTCATTGAGCAGAACAGTCAGTTCTCACATTCCTTGATGCGCCTTCTTGCCAAGTCATTGGGAGAAGCTGAAGAGAAGGTGCTACACACGGCGTATAAACCGGTGCGTGAGCGGCTAGCCGAAGCCCTTCTGCTCCTGCATGAGCTATTTCAGCCCCCCGCTAATACCCCATTCAGTATTCCTATTTCACGGGAAGATTTGGCGGCCCTGGCGGGTACTGCGAAGGAAACCACTAGCCGACTCCTTTCTGAGTTTCGCGAGGACGGACTGGTGCTAACGCAAGGCAGCCGTATCACCGTAGTAGATACCGCCCGGTTAGCCCATATATCGTCTATGTATGATTAGGTAAGTAACTGAAAATAAGTGCTATGGTTTGGTAAGGTGTAAGCTTTCTGTAGCACACTAAAACCGAAAAATAGAAGGGCCCGTACCTCCCCCGGTGATACAAATCATCGGGGGAGTTTTGTTTTTAATAGGAATAGGTAGTAAGTTAGAGTAAATAGTATTATTTGTATCCCATAATGGTCTCCCGCGTCGGAAACAGAGAGAAAAGTTTGACAAGAATCATTTTTAGAGTTGACGAAGGTCATTTTTTCTGGAGGGTAATCTAAGGAGCTTTGTAAACCAAGTCGTCCTGTTTATAGCAGCACCAAACAGGACAGAGTATTTACACACAAGTTTTAAAAAGCTTCTTGTACGTCGCAGACAGCAGACCAACGCGTGGGTTCTGAGTAAAGCGACTGAGGAATAGACGGCTTGTGCAGACTGATTTTTCACTTCCTCCTCTTATTTTCTAACTCAGTATCATGGCTTATTCAGTCAACAACCCCGCAGGTAAAGTAGTACAAGAGATTCTCAACGACCTGCCGGGCCTGATGGCCGTGGCCGTAGTAGATGCCACCTCCGGCATGAGCTTGGCCTCGCACTCGAATGCCCCTGGCATCAACCCCGACACGGCTGCTGCCTACAACACGGAAGTAGTAAAGCAAAAGCAGAAGGCCATGACGGCGCTGAAGTTGCAGGGCGAATCCATCGAGGACATCCTCATTACGCTCTCCAACCAGATCCACTTGCTGAAGCTCACGGAGTCAGGCAATAAGTTTATCTACCTAGTAGTAAGCTCGCGCGATACCAACTTGGCTATTGCTCGCGAAGTACTGCGTGCCCACGTGGCTGAGCTTAATAACTAAGAGGCAATAGTAGTAGGCTGGTGGGAGCCGACCACCAGGCTCCCCTACGCTGCTTGGGATAGTAATGTGATGTGGCCGCCCGCGCGGCAAGGGGAGGCCCGTAGCTGGTGCCTCGCGCCAAACCCGGCGCTTTGGCCTCAGCCTTTTTTATAGGCCTATGCAAATTCCTTTTTTTCAGCGCTTGCAAGGACTCGCCGGACCGACTGTCAACAAGATTGTCTCAACGGTAAATGGATCGGAAAAAGCTTCTGCAGAGCGAGTTATTCAGCAAGTGCTTACAGGTTTGCCCGAGTTGCTGGGAGCCGCTGTCGTATTAGTAGAGTCGGGCCAAGCCTTGGCAAGCTATACTACCTCCCGCGAGTTCAACCTCGGCAAAACAATGGGCTACAATGCCGAAGTGGTACGGCAGCAACGTCTCGCTCTTGCGGCTCTGCAACCCGATGCCGACAACCAGTTGGAAGAAATTCTGATTACGCTTCAATCCCAATTACACCTCCTGCGCTTACTGCCGGATGGGCAGCGGTTTCTCTATGTAGCCGTGGACTGCCGCGACACCAACCTGGGCATTGCCCGCGAAGTAATGCGTGCCTGCGAAGAGTAGCCGTCAACCGGCCGCATCGTGGGAACAAGTATTAATTACTCTTCTCGAATCCTCATCTAAACCCTCCCCCCCGCCTATGAAATTGACGGCTTCTCCCTTCGATCCGCAGACCGGTGATCTTCTGCCCGTGTACCGGGATGCCTATCTGCGTGGCGACCTAACCAAGGCTTCGGCCCGCGCCGTGGAAGCATATCTGCACCGCGACGACAACCAGGCGCACACTACTCTCACCCGTTGGCAGGAACTGCAGGCCGCTGAGGAGGCCTCCGTAGCTCCGAGCTGGGTGCAGCGCCAAGTACAGTACATTCGGGCCGAGCCCGTGCGCTTCCGTCGGCGTGCTACCACGCTGGTGGCGTCGGCAGTGCTGGTGGGTACGTTTGTATTTGCGGGTACTCGCACACCCACCGAAAACTTGCCGACCGCCGCACTGCCTGCGGAAGTAGCAGTTGAGGCGGCAGCTAGTGCTGCTTCCGCCGAGGCATCGGCCATGCGTATGATTACCGTGCGCGGCCAGATTCTAAATGAAAACGGTGCGCCGCTAGTAGGAGCCACAGTAATGCAGCCTGGCAGCTTGCGCGGTGTATCCACTAACGCCCAGGGCGAGTACGTGCTGACGGTTCCCGCTGGTACTGCGGCTCTTAAATATGGCTACGGTGGCTACCAAGACGAAGTAGTAGCCGTGAAAGGCTCGCACACGGCCAATGTAACCCTGCTGCCCCGCGAGCAGCAGCAGAAAAAACGGTGGTTCTTCTTTTAGGCGTCCACCGCGCCGCTGTATCTAGTATTTGAATGAGTGAAGCCTAAATCATACCGCAGGAAAGCCTCCCGTCGACGAAGTGAACCCAGTGCCGCAGTTGCCAAGCCAGATCCGGCTGCTGCTCAGGTAGTGCACAACGTATTGGCGGAGCTGCCGCGGCTAATGGCAGTAGCGGTGGTGGATGTGGAATCGGGAGCTAGCTTAGCGGCCCACTCCAACATGCCCGGCATCGATCCTACCATGGCAGCGGCCCACAATGCGGAGGTGGTTAAGCTGAAGCAAAAAGCCATGACGGCCTTGCAGCTAGTAGGCGAGCAGATTGAGGATATCCTTATCACGCTCTCAAATCAGTTGCATCTGCTTCAGCTTACTACCAACGGTAGTCGATTAATTTATCTGGTGGTGAGTACGCAGAATACGAACCTGGGTATTGCGAGGGCAGTACTACGGGCTCAGGTGGGGCAGTTGGAGCAATCTGTTAGATAAGTTCTTACACGCTACGAGGAGAATGACGCTCCTTTCTCGCTAACGAGGAAGGAGCGTTTTTGCGTGGTATTGCCCGGTCTATAGATTGGGCTAGGATGGAGTGGTGGGAAGTATGCAGGCATGCGGCTGCGGCTAGCAGGCTGATAGTAGCAGATACTCACTGTTTAGATTTATTGGTATGCAAGCCGAGTAGTTTCCAGGAAAAATGCCGACCTTTTCTAGGTACTGCCGAGTACTTGGCTTCCGACAACATCAGCTCCTACTTCTGCCCCACCCATATGCAGTTCACCGATGCTCAGCGTGCTACCCTGCAAGCGCTTGCCGACACTTTTATTCCCGCCGTAGTGGACCATGAAGCCCAGGATGCGGCCTTTTGGGCCCGTAAAGGTTCGGAGGGCGTTGACATTGCGCAGATTGGGTTAATACTAGATGCCCAACCGGCCGGAGCCCGGCAGGAATTTCTGCAATTGTTGGCCTTACTAGATACGCCAGCAGTGGGCCTGACGTGGTGTAAGTCGTGGCGGACGTTTGGCAAGCTGAATCCTAAGCAGCGCGAACAACTACTGCAAAGCTGGGCCAGCAGCCCTGTGCCCCAGTTGCGCAAAGGTTTTCAGGCGCTACGCAAGCTGTTCATGTTCTTGTTTTACGGTAGCTCTACGCCCGAACAAGGCAATTTCGTGTGGGAGCATATTGGCTACCCTGGTCCGCAGTTGGGAGAGGTAGTAGCCACCGAAAAGCCTATCAAGACCCTGCAGCCTTTGCAGGACGTGACGTATGAGTGCGAGGTGCTGGTGATAGGCAGTGGAGCTGGTGGGGGCGTAGTAGCAGGCGAGCTAGCCGCGGCGGGGCAGGATGTGCTAGTGCTGGAAAAAGGACCATACTTCCACGGTGCCGACTTTACCCAACGCGAAGCCGACATGCTGGGTCGCCTATATGATGCCCGCGGCACGCTGACTACGCAGGATGGGGGTATTGCCCTGCTTGCGGGCTCATGCCTAGGCGGCGGTACCACCGTCAACTGGGCTGGCGCCTTTCGCACCCCCGACTACGTATTACAAGAGTGGGCCCGGGAGCATCAGGTTCCGCATTTTACCTCGCCGGATTTTCAGCGTAGCCTCGATGCCGTAAGCCGCGCCCTCAGTGTAAACAGCGCCTACACGCGCCATAATGGGCAGAACCAAGCCTTATGGGAGGGGTCTACCCGTTTGGGTCAGGAAGCCAAGCTGATTCCGCGCAACGAAACCGGTCTTACTGACTCCGAAGACCATTTTCAGGGGCTGGGCTATAGTTGCTTCGGCGACCGGCACAGCGTGAAGCAAGGTACTCTCACCACGTATCTACAACAAGCCTATGACCACGGGGCGCGCCTACTAGCCGATACCCAGGTGGAGCGCGTTACCATCGCCGAAGGCCGTGCTACCGGGGCAATAGCAGTGCACACTATGGCAACAGGCCAGCGGGTACGGGTTACGGTGCGCGCCCGTCGTGTGGTGGTGGCAGCAGGCTCCATCCAGACGCCGGCGTTGCTACTGCGTAGTGGCCTTGCGCATCCCCACATTGGGCAGCATTTGCACCTGCATCCTACGGTAGTTGTATCAGGACTGTACCCCAAGCGTATCGATGCTTGGCACGGCCCCATGATGTCGGTCGTAAACGACTGCTTCACTATGATGGAGGGTACCAACTTTGGGGTGAAGCTAGAAACCCCGCCAGCCCACGCGGGACTGATGGCCATGGTGCTGCCCTGGCGTTCGGGTGCTCAACACAAGGAGCTTATGCGGCAGGCTGCCCATCTGGGCTCTTTCATTGTGCTCACCCGCGACCGAGATGGTGGGCGCGTGACGGTAGATAGGTACGGAACGCCCCTAATCGATTACGTACTCAGCGACTTTGACCGCAACCATATGTTGCAAGGTGTGCGGGCTGCTGCTGCTATCCACGTGGCGGCTGGTGCGCATACCGTGTTGCTGCCCCACGGCACCCTGCCTATCCTGCACGCCACAAACGGCACCCTGCACAACCCTGAGGTGCTTGATCAGCTACCACAACTAAGTTGGAAGCCCAACCAGTACAGCTTGTATAGCGCCCACCAGATGAGCACCTGCCGCATGGGGGGCAATGCGGGTACCCACCCTACCAGCCCCACCGGTGAGCTATACGAAGTTGGCAATCTGTTCATTGCCGACGCTTCGGCCTTTCCGGCTTGTAGTGGCGTAAACCCCATGCTTACCATTATGGCGCTGGCACATCATACCGCCCAGCACCTGAAAAACAGCAAACCTATAGCCCGGAAAGTGCTAGTAGCAAGTTGATGCCCATGCAGGCTGGCAGGAAGCAGCACACAAGCTGTGGATAACCGTGTGGTGTGGTTTTCGCGTATGCGGGGCGTACCTATATCTCCTTTGCCCTATGTCTGCTGCCCGCCCATTGCTCATTTTAGCTTGTATAACTTCTCTGGCTGCCGGCTGTGCCCGCCGTCACAACGCCTCTATTCCCGAGGCCAAGTCGGTGGCAACGCCTGCGCCCGTGGTGGAGTCGCGCGCCGCGCGCGACTTGACCGACGTGCTCACGGAAGAACTTAAACTGACCAACGACCAGCGTACGAAGGTGCGGGCCATTTTTACTTCGACAGCAGAGCAAGCCAATGCCGCCCAGCGTCAGTACGCCGCCAACCGGCCAGCTATGATGACAGAGTTGAAGCGCATTAATGCTGCTTCTGATAAGGAACTACAGCAGGTGCTCACCCCTGCCCAGTACCAGCAGCTTAAGGCCAAGCAGCGCCAGGTACAAGCGCAAATGCAGTCGCGTAAGGGGGGTAAATAAGGCACTTGGTAGGCCCGTGCTATAAGTGATGCTCTAAATAGAATTTGATTTTCTAGTTCCAGGCAACCCTCTGAGATTCATAGCCATCTACACCAGCAAACGGGCATGGCGCCCGTCATTCTCTACGTGTATTTGCTATGAAACGGATTCTACTACTGCTTAGTGGCTTGGCCTTCGCTAAGGAAGCTGCTGCCCAAACTTCCCCAACTCCCAGCCAAGTAACCTTGTCCCGGCAGCTCAACGAGCTGATGCGCAACCCGGCCAAACCCCAGCAGCAAGTGCTCATGACGATGAACGGCTGCCACGTTCAGCAAATCATTCGAGACCAGCAGACCGATACTGGACTGTCCCGCCCGGTGGCCGTGAGCGTAAGCAAAGGCACGTCGGAATGGGCGGTAAAGATAGATGAGAGCTTGTTTGAACTGAAGATGGGCTTTGAGTGGCCCCAAATAACCAAGCTGTCTTATCGGATTGCTGGGCAGGAAGAGGATGAGCCGCGGCATTACGAAATAGTGTTTGAGCGCCATCAGAATAGCCGCAGCGCTACCATATCACTACCCCTGTACACGACGGATGAGCAGGTGGTAAAGAACATAGTACGGCGTTTAGAAACACAACGGCAGGCATGTAACTGAACGCCGAGCTATAACCTTCTGCTGCTGATGGTCGTTGGTAGGGGCCTGCCATTTTACGCCCCTACTCATGCGCCGCGCTCCTGTTCACTTGCACTTTACCTCCAAGCTCAGCCTCAACGCAGCTGGCAAACACGTACGTGATGGCCTGTCTACCATTCTGCGTACGGGCGACAACCTATGGGTGAGCTGTGACGAGCGTACCAGCATTGAGCGACTACGCCGCACTGGCCCGCACGAATACGGGCAGCATTGCTCCTACGCACTGACCACCCTGCTGGACCTGCCTTCTGGCGCGGAAGAAGAAATTGACATTGAGGGCCTCGCGGAAGCCGACCACTACCTCTGGATTGTGGGCTCACACAGCCGCAAGCGTAAAAAGCCAAAGCCGGAGGAAAAAGATGAAGCCGCGCAGATTGCCCGGTTAGCCGAAGTAAAGCAGGAAGCCAACCGCTACCTCCTGGCCCGGGTGCCGCTACTGCTGAACGCGCAAACCGGCGACTATGAGCTGCACCGGGAGGCGCCCCATCCCACCGACCCTACACGCGTTCTGCGGGCGGCCCAGCTCCACCGCACCAGCACCTCCAACGAACTGTTGGATGTGCTGGCCGAAGATCCCCACCTTAATCCTTTTCTGACAATTCCTGGCAAAGACAACGGCTTCGATATTGAAGGCTTGGCGGCTGCGCCAGATGGGCGGTTGTTTATCGGCTTGCGCGGGCCTGTGCTGCGCGGGTGGGCTATTGTGTTAGAAGTGCTGCTGGGAGAAGACAAGCATGGCCGGCTACGCTTGCAGCCACTTACGGGCGCCACGCACAAGTATTATAAAAAGCACTTTCTAAGCCTGGGTGGCATGGGCCTGCGCGAGCTACGCCAGCGGGGCGCCGACTTGCTACTCCTAGCCGGCCCCACCATGGACTTAGATGGCACTATTGCGGTGTACTGCTGGCCTGATGCGCTACGCTGCCCCCAAGACAGCCTCATTGACGACAAAAAGCTTATTCGCTTGTTTGATGTACCGCACGGGTCCGGGCCCACGGCAGGACAAGATAAAGCCGAGGGCATGGCAGTGCTGGATGATGAGCACGTTCTGGTCGTGTTCGATACGCCTACCGATGCCCGCAAACCAGCCCCGCACCAAGTAATAGCCGACAGCTACCTGCTACCTGCCCTGCCAGCGCAAGCTACGGCCGCCAAGTAGTTAGCCCGCAGTTTTCAGCTTTGAGGTGCACCTTTGTTTCCCACTCAATTTCCCCTTCCATGGCTTCTCCGTCTTTGGTGCGCACCCCCGAAACCATCCACCGCATTCTGTTTCAAGATTGTGACATGCTTGGGCACCTCAACAATGCCCGCTACCTCGACTATTTTTTGAATGCGCGGGAGGAGCACACCATTCAGCACTACGCCCTCAACCTGGGCGAGCTGGCGCGCGAGTCGGGAGCGGGCTGGGTAATTACCAAGCACCACATTGCCTACCTGCGGCCAGCCAACCACGCCGAGCTAGTGCGCATCCGGACCCAGCTGATTCACTTCGACAACTCTAACCTGGTAGTAGAGATGCAAATGCTGAGCGAAGATGGCCTACGTCTTAAGTCGGTGCTGTGGTCAGAAATGGCCTTTGTGCGCGTGCCCCAAGGTACTCGTACTGAGCACTCCGATGCGCTGATGGATATGCTGGAGAAACTGGATGTGGAAGAGGTAAGCTATGACCCCGATGGCTTCGACGAGCGAGTACACCGGCTCCGCAAGCAGCTCAAGCGCGAGCGGGCCGAGCACGAAGACTAGCTCAACAGCTAAACCCGAAATTTTATAAGCCAGAAGAGACGTATTGGCCGAACACCTCGTTTTTCCTCTCGTTAAAGAAAAGCCGATGCCCCTACGAGTGGCATCGGCTTTTCACTTGTAGTACGTTTTATAACGACAACCTAACATGAGTCTCTTCAGCAGCGACGCCCTCAAGGGCAAAAAAATAGCCATTGTAGCCACCGACGGGTTTGAGCAATCGGAACTCGAGAAACCCAAGAAATTTCTGGAAGGCGAAGGTGCCGAAACCCATGTGATTTCGCTTAAAAGCGGTTCCATCAAAGGATGGGACGAAAAAGACTGGGGCGACAGCGTAGATGTGGATAAAGTAATTGGCGACGTGAAGGTAGCCGACTACGATGCCCTAGTGCTGCCAGGTGGTCAAATCAATCCTGATGTGCTGCGCACCAAGCCAGAGGTAGTAAGCTTTATTGGCGAGTTTGTGCGCTCTGGCAAACCCGTAGCAGCCATCTGCCACGGCCCCTGGACGCTGATTGAAGCCAACGTGGTGCGCGGTAAGCAGCTTACCAGCTGGCCCAGCCTCAAAACCGACATCAAGAATGCCGGTGGTAACTGGGTAGACGAAACAGTGGTAGTAGATGGAAATATTATCACCAGCCGCAACCCCCAAGATCTTCCGGCCTTCAACGACAAAATTAAAGAGGCGCTGGTGAAGGAGCCTACGCACGCTTAAGTCCTACCAATACCGGGCAAAAACGCCCCGCTGGCTTCAGTTGTCAGCGGGGCGTTTTTTATTGGGGTAGCAGGGCTAGCAAGTCCGCCGCGTATTGGTGGTACACTAGGTATGAACCAGCATCAAACAAGAGCAGGAACCCGCCCTGCACCCACAGAGACCTCCCAAACCCCAGTAGACGCTCGGGGCGTTGGGCTGCGGAACTCGCCTGGGCCCGCAGCCAGCTACCTACGCACAAGTAGGCGGCATCGAGGCCCACGTTAAGCACTAAAATCTTCTCGAAGGTAAATTGCGCCGCCAGGCTTTCTGCTAGAGTGAGGGTAGTGACTTGGTTGGGGTGGGCTTGCAGAATGCCCCAGGTAGCAAGCAGCGTGTTCACCACATTCCACGCCACGTTCATGAGGTGGAAGTGGTGCGCTTCCGTACGGGCATCGGTGCGTTTCACATAGTAGCCGCTTACCACCAAGTTCAGCAGGGCCCACGTGCCCAACACCCCCATACCTCGCTCGACCAGCAGCTCGCGAGCGTGATTAATAAGCGGCAGGTCGGCAAGATCAATCATAGGTAGCGGGTAGTAACGAGGAGTGCGCTAGGCGTGGCAGGGAGCTAAAGCACAAAAGGAAGCCACTAGGGCTTCCTTTTGATACAAACTAGTGGGCGGTAGGGTTAGTTGGAGATGCCAATACCTACATACACCTGGAAGGCGCCGTTTTTGATATTTGCCAGCGACTGGGCCGCCGTATTTTTTGGATCCTTAATAACATCGGCAAAGCCAGCCGTGTAGCGGCCACCCACACGGGCCGGACCGATACGCCCTTCTAAACCAGCAGAAAGGCCGTAGTCGAGGCTGTTGTAGCTGTAGTCGTACAGGTTGTCTTCGTTGGCAATCTTGCGCTCCTGCCCAGCTTCGCGCACTTTTGTCAGCAGCGACACCTGAGGGCCTACGTGCACGCTTACGTTATCAACAATGTTGTACACCAGCAGCACGGGCACCTGAATGTAGTCGAGGCGAGTGAAGTAAGTGTTCGTGTTGGAACGGGATGCAGAGCTCCCCTCGAAGCCTTGGCGCGAGTACAGTACTTCCGGCTGAATGGAGAATTTGTCGTTGAAGCCAAACTGGGCATATACCCCCGCGTGGAAGTTGCGGTAGCTGCCCAGGTTGTCGTAGTTGTCCTTGTCGTCGCCGTGGATTTGTGACCAGTTCAGACCGCCTTTGATACCAAAGCCATTATTGCGCGAATCGCTGCTGCCGGAGCCCGGCGCATAGTCCGTAGAGGAACGGATGCCACTTACGCGCGAGCCTTCAGTTTGGGCAGTGGCGGCGGCGCTCAGAGCGCAGAAAGAGAGTAGAAGTGCTGCTTTTTTCATGGAGCGGAAACGATGAGGCAGATGAAGGGAATAGCTTGCCAGAACGGGAGGGAAGCATCGGTAAGGCGCTATACTAGCGTTCTGTCAGAAGGTTACAGGATAAGCCGGCTTAAAGCCTAAATTTTGCACAACGATACCCTGTATATTTGTCTGCCATAAGTATATCTTTGGCTCTTTACGGCCGCCGCCAGCATGGCTTTACGAGGGGCGTTAGCTCAGTTGGTTCAGAGCACTACCTCGACAAGGTAGGGGTCACTGGTTCGAGCCCAGTACGCCCCACTACAAAGCCACCCCCGAATCCGGAAGTAACCGCCCATCCAGGCGGTTATTTTTGTGTTCAGCAGCAAGGGTATTCTACTTTCTTGGCTGACTTGCGTAGGTTCGGGGCGTATGCTTTCTATTGCCTGGGCGCCCTTGTATGCCCACCCGCTGCCGGCCAACCACCGCTTTCCGATGCTGAAGTACGAACTGCTGCCTGAGCAGTTGCTACGCGAAGGCATTGTACCTGCCAGTGCTTTCTTCACGCCCCAGCCTCCGCCTGATGCAAGCATCCTGCTCACGCACGACCCCGATTACTACCGACGCCTGTGCCACGGCGAGCTTACCCACCACGAAGAGCGAGCCACGGGCTTTCCGTGGAGCCCACAGCTGATTGAGCGCGAGGTAACTATTCTGGGTGGTACGCTGGAGTGTGCCCGGCGGGCCTTGCAGCACGGGGTAGCCCTCAATATTGCGGGGGGTACCCATCATGCTTTCCGCGACCGGGGTGAGGGGTTTTGCTTGCTCAACGACCAAGCTGCCGCTGCCAACTACTTGCTTGCTCACGCCGAGCTAGGCGTACGGCGCATTCTCATCGTGGATTTGGATGTGCACCAGGGCAACGGTACTGCGGCTATTTTCGAGCACGAGCCGCGCGTGTTCACGTTCAGTATGCATGGTGCCCGCAACTACCCGCACCGCAAGGAGCACTCCTCGTTGGATTTGCCCCTGCCCGACAACACCGATGACGCAACTTATTTGTCGTTACTGGGGCAAACGTTGCCGCGCCTGCTGGCCGAGCATCAGCCCGACTTTGTCTTTTACCTCAGCGGAGTAGATGTGCTAGCTACCGACAAGCTCGGACATCTGGCTCTCACCCGAGAAGGCTGCCGTCAGCGCGACTTGCTAGTGCTGGCTGCCTGCCACCAAGCGGGGCTGCCAGTGGTCGTGTGCATGGGTGGGGGCTACTCTCCTCGCATTGCCGATATTGTAGATGCTCACGTCAATACCTTCCGCATTGCCGCCGACCTGTGGACGTAAGTTAGTGAAACGCAAAGAACCGCTGGCACTAGTGCCTTGGTCACGGCTGCCTTGAGGTACCCGGCAGTACTAGCTGCCAGCGGAAGGCCCAACGCCAGCGCAATGAGTACTGCGCCACCCCAGCGGCGGCCAGCAACTGTTGCCATTCTGCGCGTGAGAAAGCCCGGGCTACCGACAGCGGTGCGTCGTTCTGAACCAAGTAAGAGCCACCTAATAGCTTGGTAAGCCACCGGATGCTATGATAAGCCAGGTAGTGACGGTGTAAATCGTTGATGATAACAGCTAGAGCAGCCTGCTGGGGCCATTGGCGTAGCAGCTGCGTAAGGGCTACATCGGAGAAATGATGGCAAAACAGGCTGGCTGTCACTACGTCAAACTGTTGCTGCTGAAACGGTGGCGCAAAAATGTCGGCCTGCTGGTAACTGATTTCGGGGTAGTCGGGGCTTTTGCTAGCTGCGTAATCCAGCATAAATGCGTTAGCATCAATGCCAACCAGCTCTACAGCTAATCCTCGCCGCCGTGCCCAGCGGGCTATTTGACGAAGCGTATCGCCGCCGCCACTACCCAAATCGGCTAGGCGTAACGGCCGACCCGAGGGGAACTGTGGCCGCAACTGCTCTAAGGCATCCAGTACGGGCGCGTACCCTCCCAACCATGTGTTAATAGTTTCGAGCTCATCGAGGTTACGGCGCAATGCGTCGGAGGCCAGCGTGAGGTCGTCCATCAGCTCTTCTTCCGTGGCACGGTGGCGCAAGTCGGGCATTAGGTAAGCGTCAAACAGGGTAAAAAGGAAAGCACGCAGCCGGGCCCAGAGTATAATCTACACTGAAAGAGCTTCTTCTGCTACTTGCTGGTTTTCAGCAGCGTATTGGCTGGCTGGCATAGCCGATACTACTTTTAAGAGCATGGCTTCGAGGGTGAGTCCCGGGCCAAAAGCAAAGCTAAGGACGGGCGCACCGGTATCGGCGGGAGTAAGATTACGGAGCAGTTCCTGCAGCACAAATAACACCGTGGCCGACGACATATTGCCGTAGTCGCGCAGCACTTGGTAGGCGTAGCGGTTGTCGTGCGTACTTAGTTCTAATGCTTCCTCAATGGTTTCCAGAATCTTGCGCCCGCCCGGATGAATGGCAAAGGCCTTTACGTCGGCTAGATGCACGGGCAAGTTGGCTAGCAGCTGCTCGGTAAGCCGCCGAATACCCCGCTGAATGAGCCGCGGCACATAGGAGGACAGCGTCATCTCGAAGCCAAAATTGTTGATGTGCCACGCCATATCCTGCTGGCCATCGGGCTCTAGTCCGCAGTGAAAAGCTTCCAGTGCCAAGCTGTTGCCCTGCTGAGCCGGCCGTCCTTGCACTAGTGCCGCTGCCGAGCCATCACCGAATAACGCGTTGGAAACCAAATGGTCGTCTTCTTGGCTTTTCTGAAAATGGAGTGTGCACAACTCCGTACACACCAGTAGCACACGAGCGTTAGCATCGGCCCGGCAAAAAGCATCTGCTAGCTTAAGCGCATTTACGGCCGCGTAGCAGCCCATAAAGTTTACGCAGGTACGCTGCACGTTTGGGTTCAACCCAAGGGCCGCTACAAGCTCTATATCAAGCCCTGGCGCATACATGCCAGTACAGCTCACGGTAACCAAATGCGTGATTGTGTCGGTGCGGACCTCAGGCAACTGCCTTAAGCAGGCCTGCGCTGCCTGTACGGAAAGGGGTAAGGCATGCTGGCGGTATTGCGCCATGCGCTGTCCTACGCTGGGAAATGGCTCTAACCCGGGAGTATTCGGGAAAAACTCGTAGTCGCCGTTTGCGCGGCCATAGTCGGGCAATACAGTATATCGGTGCCCGATACCCGAAACTCGGTACAGGGCGTGCAGTTTGCGGGTAGCAGCTTCGTCGAGTTGCAGAGCGCCCGCCATAAAAGTGGCAATCTGGGGTTGCGGAATACGGTGGGGCGGATTGGCCGTGCCAATGGCGCAGAGGTAGCTGGTCATTATTTGCAGTTTACGCAAAATCCGTCCGGAGCGCTGTCCTGTTTATGAAAGGGCAAAATCATGTTAAGAAAGTAGTTTGGTTACCGGTTAACTACGCCGACATGCACGTGCGTTTGTTTGTGGGTTAGGCGTGTGTAGTAGCTGTAAATCAACTTTTTACAGCTATATAAGTTGCTAGCCGCCCCGCGGCAGTATTACCAGGCTGTGCCGTGAGTACCGCGCACCAACGCACGCACTGCCGCGGGCCAGTAGCGCAGGCTACCAACTACTACTTCACTTAGAACAGGCCGCCCAAACAAGTTCTGTACGGTGCGCCCTACCTGTAGGCGCGGCCCAAAGTGCCGTTGCCACGTACGCTGGTAAGCTGCTTCTAGCGCAACACGCGTGTATTGGCCGGCCAGAAAGGCATGGGCATAGTCGGCAGCTAGGCTAGCGCCATGAATAGCCATTGCCATGCCGTTGCCGCACAGCGGCGTAATTAAGCCAGCGGCATCGCCACACATAAGCACGTGCTGCTCCACGGCTTGCTTGGGAGCAAAAGAAATTTCGTTGATTACCTCAGGCTGCGCATACAAAAACTCGGCTTCCTGAAAGATGCGAGCCAAAAAGGGGTTGCGGGCCAGTACCTGCTGCTCTAGCTGCGGAATAGTGCCGTACGCTTTCAGGTTGTTGCGCGTGGTGAGGTAGCAGAAACAGTACTTGTCATCCTCAATTGCTGAAATTCCGGCGTAGCCATCGGCGAAGTTGTGCAGGGCAATGAGGTTCTTTGCTTGATCGTAGCGCAGGTGGTACTTCACACCTAGGTAAGGCGAGCGTTGCTGAAAAAACGAGCGTTGGAGCTGTCGGTCTAGCGTGCTGCGTTTGCCATAGGCCCCCAGTACCACCCGGGCTAGTAGGTGGCTGCCGTCGGCTAGCGTTACATGGTGTCGGTCCTGGGATGCATCGAAGGCAACGTCGGTAGCCGTGGTGCCCTGGCGCACATCGACACCGCGGGCTTCTGCTAGCTTGTAGAGGTAGTGGTCGAGCTGGTAGCGGCTTACGCCAAAGCCCCCAAGTGCCAACGGAACGCCCAACGTACGACCCGCCGGGGAGCTCAACTGAAAGCGCGACAGCGCCGCCGGTTGCAAAGCGGCTACCGCTACCCCTAGCCGTCGTAGGTAGGGTAGCACCTCATTGGAAATATACTCGCCACACACCCGATGAAAGGGGTAGCTACGCCGCTCCAACAGCGTTACGGCATGGCCGCGCTGGCGCAAATCGAGAGCAGCACAAAGCCCTGCCAAGCCACCTCCAATAATGACAACGTCCAACTTGTTTCGTCGGGTAAATGGGTGAAAAAGAGTTGAAAAGGCTTTTGTTTATCGAAGATGCGTTATATTCCAATGTCGCAATTAAAATACCTTGCTACCTTTGTCAACCTAAATCGTTGCATAACGTTATTTGGTATTGTTCCAGGTACTGACCCTATCTTATTGCTTTACGAGGTCTTATGATGAAACTCCTACGCTTCTTTCTTTTGCTTGCATTGCTGGCTTTCGGGCCATTGCACGGTCCGGTCTCGGAGGCTAAGGCTCAACTGAGCGGTACCAAATCTCGTCCTTCGAGTGAGGATAAGGCTTTGCTAGTCTATCCTAACCCAAGCACGGGCATTGTGCACATTGCTATCAATGGATTTGAGGGGCGTAAGCTTGAGTTACGAATCCTGAACGTAATTGGCTCCGTGATGTACCGCGAAACGCTTACCGAACTAAGCGACCGGTACACCAAAAGCCTAGATTTAAGCAAATTCACAAGCGGACTATATTACGTGAAGCTTGAGTCCGATAGCTCTAGCGAAATGCGTAAGCTTGTTATTCGTTGATTTCAACCCTGAGAGATACTGCAAGAAGCAGCCGCAAGGCTGCTTTTTTTGTGCGCATACGTGCCTTACATGATCGTATGTCTGCTTTCTGCGCCGACACTAGGTATAGGTAGGATGCTGAGCACAAAAAAGCCCTTCCGCGGAGCAGAAGGGCTTCAAAAAAGAGCGTTGCAAAAGCCTAGCGGCCATTGTTAGCACGAACAGGAGCTGGCGTGAGCATCTCCTTTACGTTGTTTATTGTATCGAAAGCAAGCAGGGCAGTAGCCAGCAGAATGCCGAAGAAGATCAACAGAGTCATACAAAAGGGATTAGAAACAGAGAAGAATCAACGTGCGGATACTAAACGTTGGTATACCGGGCGTTGCTTGTTTCTATAACTTCGATTAGCTCAGGGTAGTTTCAGTATAATTATGTGCTTTTCAGCAATTCTTTCACTACATGGCGCGCATCGGGGCCCGCGCCGCCCATAAGGGCCGAGCGGCGGTTGTGAAGCCAGGGTAACCCCAAGAAGGCTAGTCCTTTCACGGGAGACAAACCCCGGAAGTGGTATGGCTCGCCCCGCTCATTTATGCTCCCCGGAATTTGCAGCCAATTGAACGCCGGCCGAAATCCAGTAGCCCATACCACCGCATCTAAGGGAGGCGTAGAATGATGGACGCCTAATAATTCCCCAGCAGCTGTGGCCGACTGCCCTCGCCCAATAAAGTGCGCGTGTGGAAACTGCTGTAAGCGGTGCAAGTCTTGGCTCACCACAGGCTCGGGGCTATTGCGCAGGTGGCGGCCCAATACTGTGTGCCCAGGCACACGCATAAAGCCCGTAGCAGTAAGAAAAACCCACATTGCTGTATTGTTGGGCATGGCGGGCGTGTGCTCATCAAAGGCCACGTACACCGGCCGGCCGGTTGCGGCTACGTCGGCGGCAATTTGCAAGGCTGAGTTACCACTTCCTACAACAGCCACCGGTCCGTGCCCTCTCAAATCGGCCGGTTGGTGATACCCGCTACTATGCAGCTGCTGCACGGTAGGAGGAAGGTCATCGGCAAAGGAAGGACGCGCCGGTGCAGAGTAAGGGCCCGTACACACAATGACGCGCTGTGCTTGGTAGCAGGTTCCCGTAGCTGTATGCACCTGGTAGCTACTAGAGGGCATAAGCTGCACGTGCACCACCCGCTGATTGTGTATAATGGGAAACTGAAAGTGGGCGGCGTACTGCTGTAAGTACGCCGCTGCTTCGTCCTTCGTTGGGTAGTAGTGGGCAGCTTTGGGCCAGGGTAACCCCGGCAAGGCACTGGCCCAGGTAGGGGAAAACAAGCGCAGCGCCTTGAAGCGGGCAGCCCATACGTCGCCGGTAGCAGCACGCTCATCAAGCACCAAAAAAGGTTGGTTGTGCTGCTGCAGGTAGTAAGCTGCTGCTAACCCACTTTGCCCCGCCCCAATCACGATAGTACCCGTCAGGCGAGGATTCGCGGCCGTTTCCATCTATTTATGCTGTTGGTTACGACATTGGGAATTCCTCCAGCAGACCTACTATCACCGCGTCAAGCTTCTGGCGCACTAGGCCTACTAGTTGCTTGATTTCATCCCAAGTAGGTGCTTCTGTTTCGGCATGTGCCGTTTCTAGCCGCCGGAGTGGGCCGTGCAGGGACTGAATGCGCAAGCTATCCGTAGAGCTTTTGAGGTGGTGAGCCGTAGCTGCTATCCGCTCCCGGTTCTCGGCGGCAAGGTGCATTTCCAGATCCGCTACGATGGGCGGGGTAGTGGTGATGAACAAGTGGGCCATTCGACGCACAAAGGCCGCGTCGGTACTCCGTAACAGATTGCTCAAATCATAGAGTGGAGCGTCCGTTGAAGCAGCGGGAGTAGGTAGGAGCGACGGTGGAGTGAGTGGAGCAGAAGCCGCAGCAGGTTGAGGTACCGTGGCCGTCGGCCGACCGCTCAGTAGGTTTTTAATCAACCGGAATAAGTCTTGCTGACGGAAGGGTTTCGACAGGTAGGCATCGAGGCCCGCTTGTAGGTAGCGCTCTTCTTCCCCTTGCATGGCGTGGGCTGTAAGCGCCACTACTGGGGTAGCAGCCCGCGCCGAATCTGGGTGTTCCCGTAGCAGACGCGTGGTGGCCACCCCATCTAATCCCGGCATCTGAATATCCATCAGAATGACATCGTAGCGGTGGAGGCGGAATAGCTTAAGGGCTTCGGGGCCCGAGGAGGCCGTGTCTACATGCACACCCCAGCGCTCCAGCATAGCCTGCACTAGCAGTTGGTTGACGGCGTTGTCTTCGGCTAGCAATACGCGGCAGTTCGGCAGGGCCCCATACTCGGGCTGCGGTTCTTCTACCTGTTGGCCTGGCCCAGTGGTAGGCACGCCAAAAGGCAGCGTAAAGCGGAAGGTGCTACCGTGGTGCAAGCGACTCTCAGCCGAAAGCTCACCGCCCAGAAGCTCCACCAGCCCCTGCGAAATGCTTAATCCAAGTCCAGAGCCGCCGTACTCACGGGCTGTGCTGGCCGACGCCTGCGCAAAGGGCTCAAACATTTGCTGCAACTGAGCCGACGAAATACCAATACCAGTATCTAGTACCGTAAATTGGAACTGGGGCTCGGCGCCCGGGGCACTCACCCGCTGGCACGTGAGTAGCACATGGCCTTTTTCCGTGAATTTCACGGCATTATTCAGCAAGTTTAACAGCACCTGCCGTAAGCGGTGAGGGTCACCCAGCACCCACGTAGACACATCGGCAGGGGGGAGCTGTAAGCGCAACGTAATGCCCTTTTCAGTGGCCTTGTGCATCAGCGACTGGCAACTACTGCGCAATACTTCGTTGAGGTCGAAGGGCAGGGACTCCAAACGGATACGGCCAGCTCCTAGCTGAGCCATATCGAGAATATCGTTGATGATGACTAGCAGATGTTCAGCCGAGTTCTGAATATGTGTTAGGTACTGCTGCTGCTGCTCGTTTAAGGTAGTTTTCGTGAGCAACTCTGCTAGGCCTAGAATACCATTCATGGGCGTGCGGATTTCGTGGCTCATATTGGTCAGGAACGTCTGACGGGCCTGCGCATTTTCTTCGGCTACCTCCTTGGCTCTCTGCAAGGCTTGTTCCGAGCATTTCAGGGCCGTAATGTCATTATCAACCCCTAATACCTGCACGGTACCATCGGCCAGTAGGAAGGGGCGCTTGGTGCTGTAAAACCAGCGTACATTGTCGTCGTCAGGCGAGAAGGTTTCCTCCTGCGCCATTTCTTGTTGAGTACGAAGCACTTGTTCATCGTGCCGGCGGTAGCGCTCCAAATCGGGGAAGACCTTTTGCAGTTCCTCGATGGGGGTATGCACCAGCTCGTCGGTGCTCATGCTGTACAGCTGCGCCGTTGCCTGATTGGCCAGTACGTAGTTGCTATGCTGGTCCTTCAGGTAAATCAGGTTCGGAACGGTGTCAATTACCTGGCGGAACAAGCGGTTTTGCTCGGCTAGCCGGCGGTTGGCGGAGCGCCGTTGCTCATCGGCTACCTTCCACCGCGTTATGTCCTCGGCCGAGCCCACAATCTGGCGTACCCTGCCTTGCGTGTCCCGTTCGAAGGGGGTGTTGTTTACGCGCAGCCAGCGCACGGAGCCATTGCGGTGGTGCAGGAAAAATTCCATGGTCAGCACTTCGCCATCGGCGGCGCTGGCCACTTCGGCAAGGTGCCGCCGCAAACGGCGTACCTCGCCCGGCGGAATCATGCGGGTAATAAACCTGTCGCCTAGTTCCAGGGCTTCCGCCTCGGTGTAGCCCAGCATGGTCTCCACGTAGCGGTTGTAGTACACGTTGGCTTGCTTATCGATATCGAAGATGTAGATAAGGTTAGGCGTCGTGTTGGTGACGCGCTCCATCAGCATCCGGCTCTGTCGCAGTTGCTCCTCGGCATGTCGGCGTTCGGTTACATCAGAAGCAGAGCCAATGATTTGCCAGGCTTGCCCGTCTGGATGACGCATGAAGGAGGTCGTCTTCAAGCTCATCCAACGCCAACTACCGTTTTTGTGGCGCATCCGGTATTCGATGCTTAATACTTGCCCATCCTCCAGCACCTGAAACAGCCCGTATCGGCGGCGCATTGTTTCCAAGTCATGAGGGTGCAGAATTCTTTCGGCTATAGTTGACCCCATGCCCACAATATCGGCCTCAGTGTAGCCCAGCAACAGCTCACCCTGCCGGTTACAGTAGACTACGCTAGCCGTACTCATGTCGTACAAGAACACGATATTGGGTACCGTGTCATTGAGGCGAGAAGTAAACAGTTGACTACGAACTAATTCGGCTTCAGCCTGTCGGCGAAGAGTAATATCAGTCAGGTACACGTTCACACCATCGGTAGTACCTAGGGGCGCTACCGTCCACATATAGAAGCTACCATCCAGCCGCTGCTCAAAGGTGTGGGGCTGCCCCGCTTGCAGGGCCCGCGCTATTTCCTGACGCAATACCTGGCGCACATCAGCCTCCGAGGGTTGCTCCAAAGCATGTAGGGCGCGGGCGGCGGCAGGATTCGCGTAGCGCGCTTCCCCCATAGCATCGTAGCGAATAATAGGCTGAGGGCTCTGCTCCGCGAGTTGCGAAAGCTCTTGCACGCGTTCTTGGGCCTGCTGGTGCAGCGTTACATCCTCGTAGCTCCAAATGTGCAGCACCGTGCGGCCATTCTGCACTACTGGTAGGTAGTCTTGCTGCAAAACGGTGCCATTTTGCAGGGTATATAGCTGGCCGCTTACCCGCTCTCGGCTACGGGTAATAAGTGCCCGGTCCTCCCGAAAACGCTCTGGTTCTCGGAAAACAGCGGCCAAGTCTTGTAACAGCACTGAACTCGGTTGGCCGATATACGTGGTACTGGGCTGAGGTAGTAGTAGCAGCTCACAGCACCGCGTATTCAGCAGCGTAATGATACCCTGCTCATCTTCGGCAAGTAGGGCGGTATTTACAGTATGGGAGAGAGCCGCCGCTTGGGCGGCGGCAGCTTGTGAGCGGGTGTATAGCTCAATTAATTGCTGTTCGGCCGCTTGACACTCTTGACGGGCGGTAGTGTAAGCATTTTGCACATAGCGCAATCGGCGCGCTAGCTGACGGTAGCTAATAGAACTCATGGCACGAAGAATAAAACCAAAGGTCAGCGCAAGCGGACCTCGTTATTCTGTACCATACGGTAAATAGTGGATTTTCCGATTTGTAATTTGGCCGCAACCTGCAAAATATTCCCGTTGTGGGTGTCCAGATAGTGCTGCACAATGTTAGCCATCTGAATGCGCAACGACTCACCACCAGGCGTTTCAGTGGGCTCGGGGGTGGAAACGGTGCTGCCGCGCAACGACAAATCCTGGGGCTGAATTACGTCGCTCTCGGCCAATACTGCGGCCAATTCAACCACTGCTTTGAGCTCGCGCACGTTTCCCGGAAACGGATAGCTCAGTAGCTTTTGCTGGGCAGCGGGCGAGAAGGAGCAGGCCGCCATTTTGTTTTGCCCGCAGAAATCCTGGAGGAAGGCGCCGGCCAGCAGAAGTACGTCGCGGCCCCGTTCCCGTAAGGGAGGCAGCTGAATGGGTAGGCCCAAAAGCCGGTAGTACAGATCTTCCCGGAAACGGCCCTCTTTCACTTCCTGAGCCAAGTCGCGGTGAGTAGCTACCATCAGGCGAGCGTCGAAGGGAATGCGCTGGTTACCTCCTACCCGGGTAACTTCCCGCTCCTGAATAACCCGCAGCAGCTTAGCTTGCAGGCTCAGATCGAGCTCGGCAATTTCATCTAAAAACAAGGTGCCCTTGTGTGCCTCCTCAAAGCGGCCAATGCGGCGGACGATGGCACCAGTAAAAGCACCTTTCTCATGGCCGAATAGCTCACTCTCCAATAGCTCACGCGGAATGGCTGCCACGTTCACGGCCACAAACGCTCCCGTGCTACGCTCAGAGCGGAAGTGAATGGCCTTCGCTACTAATTCTTTGCCCGTGCCGGTTTCCCCACTCAACGATACCGTGATGTTGGTGCGAGCTGCCTTTTCAATAAGAGCAAAAAGCTGGTTGATTTGGGGGCTTTCTCCCAAAATGGCACGCTCCGGCTCGTACTTCTCCCCAATTTGCTCGCGCAGGCGAGTATTCTCTCGTCGTAGCTCTAGCTGCTTGCGAATATTGCCTACTGCGTTCCAAAGCCGGTCGGCAGTTTCCTCATCCTTAACGAGGTAGTCGTACGCCCCTTCCCGAAGTAAGCCGATTGCTGTGCGTACATCCTCCTGTCCCGAAATGGCGATTACGAATACATCCGGTAGCTTTTCCCGAATCTGACGCAATACTTGGTCGCCTTTACCATCGGGCAGGGAATAATCCAGTGTAATGATATCTGGTTTGGTGGAAAGGTTGTCAAGACAGGACTGCGCAGTAGTAAACCGCCGGATGCTGTAGTCGGGGTTCTGGGCCAGCTTATATTCTAACAATTCGCCATACCAGGCATTGTCTTCGACAATAAAGATGGAGATGGGTAACGACGTGCTCATAGGTTTAGAGGGTGGTAAACCTTGTTGCGATAGAAATGACGATAGTAATCAGGAGGTGGTAGCCAGATTACGCATTAAAAATATTCAATTACAACAAGGGGGCTTTCGGTAGCTCAAAGTGGGAAAAAAGCTCGGTATACTGCGAGTATACCTTGGATTTGTGGGCTTACCAAACTTTCCCATTCTAGTGCTTGAGTTCTTGAAATGGGAGAATATAATACTTGCTATATTAATATAATATACTGATAATCAGATAAAAGCAAGAGTTTTTAAAAACTGGCTGTGGAATTGAAAGAGCTGCACCGCGGACAACCTATTGCTAATGTCCCGGCCTGTACTCTCATTCTCAGTTAGTTCGTTATGAAATTCGCTCTACCTAGCCGTATAGCAGGTGCAGTAGCTCTGCTATTTACCTACTGCTCTCACCTAGCTGTAGCCCAAACCCAGAATACAGACGTTATCTACTCTGGTACGGTGTCAAGCCATACCTCCCTAAACTGCGGAGTTCTCAACGACTGTGTTGGGATAGAGTTCCCTGATAGGTTCGGGACCAAGGACAACTTAGAAGATTATGCTATCCTACATCCTCGTACTCTGTCGGTTTTAAATTCTTCTCCCGTAGGAGTAACTACCGAGATGGCAAATGCAGTGCCTTCAGGCTCGCGGGCGGGCATTGTGCTAAGTAGGCATGGCGACCTGCTGACCACGGCCGGGGCCAACGTACTGAATAACCTAAGCATTATTACCTGGGGTGCCGAAGGAAGCCAGACGTATAACGGCGGGTCGTTGCTGAACGCTGAACTAGTGGCCCAAGCCCCCACCCGGTTAGAGTTTATTGCGAAGAAGCCATTCACGTCCTTGCGGGTAGAATATGCGGCTGTTACAAGCGTAGCAACCAAGTTTCGGCTGTATTACGCCTACAGCTTCAAAAGCAACAATACGAACACGCAGTACTTAGGCGCTACTTCCATCACAACTAATAACGTTACTTCCGGAACCATACCGGGCGGGGTGGTGCAGGGCTGCGTAAACTCTGGCGTCACCAACCCGGCCGGCGCTGCCGATAATGACGTGAATACCTTTGCGACGTTCGGTAGCTTGGCGCAAGTGAACTGCCCGTCCTTTCTGAACGTGAAGCTTACGCGCTCAGTGGGGCCAACTGACTACCGCGCCGGCTTTGTAGTAGGAAGCGCTGGGTTGGTCGACTTGAACGTCCTCAACGGCTTTAGCGTGGTGACCTACCTTGGCGACAAGCAGCAGGAAGTAGCCACGGGCATAAATGCGCTGCAAGTCAATGTACTACCCGACGACAAGTCGCAGATTAGCTTCTCTACTACCAAACCATTTGACCGCGTTGAACTGCGCCAGAATAGCTTGGTATCAGCTACTTATAACCTGAACGTGTTCTATGGTTTTGGGATTGAGAGCAAAGCTTTCCGGGACCCTGAGCCCGTACGTTCTACGCTCCCCGTGGCAACCACCAACGTCAAGACATTCCGGGGTAGCGTGGCCTGTGCCGACATTAGCATCGGCTCTAGCACCAGCGGCTGTAGTGGCATTACCAACCCCCTAAGCTCCGTTGACCCAGACACTACGAACTTCACAACCATCACGCAGCCTCTGGTAGCTGGCGGCGAGCGGGTGCGGGTGCGTATGAAACTAGAAGGCAACGGGTTTGCTGGCAACCGAGCCGGTGTAGTGCTTGGGGCAAGCACGGGGCTGCTGAACCTGAAACTATTGGAAAACACCACCCTGCGCACCTACGCCGCTGATGGGGTTACACTCCGCGAAACATTTAGTGATGGTAGCTTACTAAATGCAAGTGTGCTTAGTGGCAACAAAACGGCGCTGTCATTCTTGACTACTCGTGATTTTGGATGGGTTGAGCTTGATCTGCCTGCCGCTGCTGCCATCAGCTTAGCCACGGAAACCCAGGTGTATTACGCCTTCGCCGAGGAGCAGCGCCTAGGCTTCCCAACCAACCTGATTGGTCCCAGTGGGCCGCTACCCGTACAGTTGGTTAGCTTCCAAGCAAAAGCAGCCGGCGGCGGAGTAGACATAAAGTGGCAGACAGCCTCGGAGGCCAACAGCAGCCATTTCGTAGTAGAGCGTTCGGCTACATCGGCAGAAGGATTTGCCCCTATCGGTCGGGTAGCAGCAGCAGGTACTACCACTAGCCGCCAAGAGTATCTCTTGCGCGATGCCGAAGCAGGTGAGCAAGAGGCTGCTATACTGTACTATCGCTTGCGGCAAGTAGATATGGATGGCAAAGAGCATTACTCGCAGGTGGTGCCTGTGAAGTGGAGCACTCCAGCATTGGCCCTCATTGTGTATCCCAATCCGGCTGTTGGCGCTGAAAACATCCGGGTGCAATTAGCCGGAACAGCAACCGAAGGCAATTCCCTTGCTGTGTATGGAGCCCGGGCTGAGCTAATAAGCCGTCTAGCCGTATCCGGACGCGAGGTAGTGCTTCCGTCAGCCCTGTTACGCACGGGCATATATCAACTCGTGCTCCTGAACAACGCCGGGCAGCGCGTGGCTACACAACGCCTCGTAGTAGCTGGCCGCTAACGGTTCCGTTAGCTACCAGCTACTCACCAAGACTTTATTTACTAGTTCTATTCTTATCCACCCTACCTATCATTATGCGACCAAAAGCCCCGCTGTTGCAGGTCAGCGGGGCTTTTTGCGTTCGGCAGGTGGTGCATATAAAAGGGACCTGATACTGCAAATTGTTGCTACTTGCTGGTTGGTAGTGAGTACATTCAATATCCTGTTGTAATGAAACTGTATCGCTCTATTTTTTCTGACAGTGGAATAGTGAATAAAGAGGCTGGTATGTGAGTGATTTGTGTAGTAACTAATTGTATAACAAATTATTGATAAATAAATATGCTCTAATGATACATATAATAGTATTAATATTAAATGATCATAATTATGTCTAGTCTGTAATTGTGTATGAGTAAAATGATAATGATGAGGTAATATGGCCCTGCCGTAAACTGCCCAATTTTGCTGGGCATTTACGCACCTGTCCTTTTCCTCCTTTTCATTTTCACAACCATCTCATCCACATGAAGAGTGTGATCTACCGCATTACTGGTCTAGCCCTACTGACCAGCTTGGCCGTTTCGTGTTCCAAAGACAGTGTAATACCCGCTGCTAACCCTGCGGCTGTATCGCAGAGCGCCGATGCCACGGCTACTCGAGAAAGTAACTTGGCTATGGGCAACCCGAGCGGAGCTACCACCAGCACCACCAACTATACCAACTACCTGCTCACAAAGTCGCAGTTTAGTATGTAATATCACCGCGACCGGGGTATCCCGAACTGGGTAAGCTGGCACTTGAGCAGCGCGTGGCTGGGTAGCACGCCCCGCCAAGACAATTTCGCCGCCGATGCTACACTGCCCAGTGGATGGTATCGGGTAGGAAGCACCAGCTACAGCGGATCAGGCTTCGACCGGGGCCACAACTGCCCTTCTGCTGACCGCACCGGTTCCGTCGCCGACAACTCGGCTACCTTCTTGATGACCAATATGATGCCTCAGGCGCCGCGCAACAACCAGCAAACGTGGGCTAACCTGGAGAACTACTGCCGCACCCTCACCAATGCCGGCAACGAGCTGTACATTATCTGCGGTAGTTACGGCAGAGGTGGTACCGGAGCCAATGGGTATGCTACTACTCTTGATGCAGGCCGTGTAACAGTACCGGCGCGCTGCTGGAAGGTAATTGTGGTATTGCCCAACGGCTCTAGTGATGCCTCCCGCGTGACTACCAGCACCCGCGTTATTGCCATCGACACCCCCAATGACAATACAATTCAGACTACCTGGGGCTCCTATCGCACCACCGTCGATGCCATTGAGGCGGCTACGGGCTATGATTTACTGTCGGCAGTGTCAGCCACAGTGCAAAGCGCGGTTGAATCGCGCGTAGATGCGGGCCCTACCAGCTGATACCAGCAGTATAGTACATACAGAATGCCGGCCATGAGCTAAATGGTCGGCATTCTTATTTGACAGCCAGTTGTTTAGGCTAATTGTGGCCAAGAAATGTTGGTCGGGCAATGGCTTGATTTGATCTTTAAATTATTGTTATTAGTCGAAACTCTTCCGCAGGCCCATCCCGGTTCCTATACCTTTGTATCGAGTGAAGTGAAGAGGCAATTGTGAGGTGGAAAGATTGGAAAAGCCGCGCTGCAACGCGGCTTTTCTGCCTATATAGCCTGTTTGGTAATGGTTTGATAATGACCAGATAATGGCGGGCTAATTTCTCTTTGCGAAGTTTGATAACTATCTGTTATAGGATTTTCCGGGCCTTCGCATCGCCTGCCGCTCATGCAGCTAACTTCTAAATCAAACGTGTCATCGTCCGGCTCTTTGGGTCGGCGCTACCAAGAGCTGCTGCGTCCTTTGTGGCAGCCGTGGGCTCAGTTGCGTATGCTGCGTCAGCTTTATGCCCGGCATCAGCACTTAACGGGGCGAGCATTTATTGGGCACTTGCTGCGTGACTTGAATATCAAGGTGCGCTACAACCCGGTTGAGCTACGGCAAATACCATCGGACGGCTCTTTTCTGGCCATTGCAAACCAACCTGGCGGCCTACTTGAAAGCTTGGTGCT
This sequence comes from Hymenobacter mucosus, assembly GCF_900188255.1. Taxonomy (GTDB): domain Bacteria; phylum Bacteroidota; class Bacteroidia; order Cytophagales; family Hymenobacteraceae; genus Hymenobacter; species Hymenobacter mucosus. The sequence goes on from NZ_FZNS01000003.1 coordinate 547,061, forward strand.
GCTGTACGTGCTAGGAGATGCCCGACCCGACCTGCGGATAATAGCCGACGAGATTTTAGCCCCGCTACAGCCCAACATAGCCAACCTCATAACAGCTCCCTCGCCAACAGCAACTAACGTAGGCCCTGGTGCAGCAGAGTTGGTGCCCCACGTACTCCGCTACCTGCACAACGATACACCCCTACTTGTATTTTCGCAGGGTGGGAGAGGGCCGCGTTTCCCCGTGCTGGCAGATGCTAGTACATCCGCTTGGCAGCCGTCACTACACCAACTGATTGCGGCTGTGCAAACCCCCGTGTTGCCGGTGTCAGTATCCTTCGAGCCCAGTAACTCCTGGGGCGTGTACCGAGTGGTGCGACCCTTTTTACTCGGCGCTACCATACCGGCCGACTTAGTGGGCATGCAAGGTAAAATTGTACACGTGCGTCTTGGCCGTCCATGTACCACCAAACACTTGAATAGTGTATCGGCTGCCGAGCGGTCGGCCTGCGTGCAGGCACAGTTAACTGGTCGAGGAGCTATTTCTGAGGCGTCGAAGCAGCTTACGCAACCGCTGGCGGCTCTGGCTACTACGTATGCTCTGGAAGCCGAAATTCAGGCATTACGGCCGTCTCGTAGCCTACTACGCCATCATCAGTGGGAAGTGTACATGGCCAAAATGGCGGAAATTCCGACGGTGCTAGGGGAAATTAAGCGGTTGCGGCTAGCTTCCCCCCGCCCGCTGACGGAAGATGCCCTGCGCAACCTACCAGAGTACGATGCTCATCACTGGCATGTGTTTCTCTATGACCGTATCAACCACCGCTTAGCTGCTGCCTGCCGCTTAGGGCGGGGCCGAAACCTACTGCAGCAGCATGGCAAGAAGGGATTCTACCTGCACTCACTATTCCGGCTGAAAAAGGCGCTGCTACCATTGCTACACGAATCGGTGGAGGTGAGTAGCATTTGTGTCTGCGAGCAGTATGCGCAGCAGCCCTTACCCGCCGTATTATTGTGGAAGGCACTGGCCGAATATTTTATTCGTTACCCCGAGTACCGCTACCTCATCGGTTCTTTAAACGTGAGCCGTCAGTTCCCGGCGGTGCCCAAGGCGGCCCTGATGCGCTACCTACACCAGCATCATACTGATCCTGCCCTGGCGTCACTCGTGCGCGCCCGCAAGCAGGTTCGCTACCACGCTTTTACCGACGAGCCACATGCCCTGCCGGACACAAGCGAGCTACAGCAACTGACTGATTCTTCGTCCTTTGGGAAAGATGGTGGGCTGACGACAAGTGAGATACCAGTTGCATTGCGGCAGTACATATGGCAAAACACTCGTCTACTTGGGGTCAACCTCAACCCCGCATGCAGCAATTCCCTAGATGGTTTTCTGGTGCTAGACGCTCGAAAACTGCCCGCGCGTGCTCATCGGCTGCTAGATGCGTAAGCTCTACTCCTGGTAACTGCCGTGCATAGCAAAGCCCACCAGAAAGCATCTGCTGGGCTTTGCTACCGCTAAAGATAGATAGTGTTCTAACGCTCTGACACGCCAACGGTGCCTTCCGCAGGCTGGCTGTTCATGTAGGAACGGAACGACATCGCAATTTCACTTGCCACGGACGAAGCTTGTGCCGTTAGACGGCGCGCATTGTGCGTGCGTTCGTCTGCTTTGTCGTTTTTAAAGCGGGTGATGTATTCATCGAGAGCCAGCGCCTGGCTCGGCTGTTTGCTATCTGGAATAGCCTGGAAGGTATTGACGCTGTATTCGTAGCCATTATCAGTAGCCCGAAATGTAAAATCAAACCGTACGGCTACCTCCTGCTCTTTCCCCTTGGTATCAACGGGCTTAATCTTGCTAGTGCCCGTAACGCGCAGACTTCCGGCGGCGGGGTCAGCTTTGATTACGCTTTTGGGGCCATAAGCAAAGTGATTTTCCATCCAATCGTAAGCACGACGGTACAGCAAGGTGCGGCCGGACCCTTCCGAGGGCACTCGCTCGCTGTATTCGATGGGGGCAACTGGCTCTGATTGTGCTTGCGCTGCCGGAGCCAAGGCCAACATACCCCCTAACAACACACTTAATAGCACTTTATTCATGGTAACAGGAATGGTCAAAAGCAAAATTGGAAAACCCTGAGCAAAGGTATGATTTGTACAAAAGCAAGTGAGTCATGAATATGTTAATCGGGTAGTAATCCAATCAATTTCTATGTTAAGTCCCAACTGGGCAGTAGAAACTAGGCGTAGAGCATTGCTGATTTTTTCCACGTCGCTATTTCTCTTACCACTCATTAATAGTGCATAAAATACTAAGCAAAGAAAATAGTTGTACTATTTATAGATGAAGCCTTGTTAATTACAGATTACGTGAATGTGCAGTGGTCTTGAAAAAACAAATATAACTAGGAACCGAAGCTACATGCAAGTAGGCTGAAAAAATGTAAAGTGCATTGATAATCACTGATCTAGTTATACTTACGCATGAGCCAGACTAAAGGAGGATTCGAGTGGTTGGTAACATTTTGGTAACATGAAATTAACCCTGGTTTACTTGCCCACTGGGGAGGAAGTAGTACTTTTGCGTCGTGCTTCACCTCAACCACCAACACTTGATGGAGGGCGGGACCTTCCACGAAAGCGTCCTTCGAGATGACCAGAAGGCCCTTTTCTCCGTTGGTTCGTTTGTTTTTTACGGTTTTTGCCCGTTCACCGCTCCGGTTTTCGAAGCGGTTTTTTTATGTTCAGCTAGTTCGGTTGACTCGGCAAAATCTAGTGGTGCCCACCCGCACTTTTTTAACTTCCTCTCAGCCCATACTGCTCCCCACCATGACCGATAGTACCACCCTTGCCCAGCAGATCACTCGAGACAGGCCTTTTATTACGCACAAGGGAGCCTAGTACCAATAAGAATTCAGCCACCAACAGTTTACCGTTGCCCACCCAAAGGCACGGGGTGGCATAGGGAGCGGGGTGATATATCAGGGGGATTCTGACGCAAGTCGGTCCGCGAACTGGCCACCCTGTTTTGTAGGTGCTTCATAGATAATACGCTAGCTGCCCCAGGCCTAGCTCGAAAGTAGCGCACTCATCTAATTTTGCTGATTTTCCACTGCTATGGCAAGGGCCGCCAGCGAAATCATAGCTTTTAACCCAATGCAACTCGGCAAACTCACCCTTCAGAACCCTGTGTGCCTCGCGGCTGCATCCTGGCAGCTAGATGGAGCGGATTACGAGCGGCTAGGCGCAATTTTCACTCGCACCGTAACCATGGAGCCCAAGCCCGGGCTCTACGAAGAAGGTATTTGGCAAGTCGCCGATCAGACTTTGCTTAATGCCACCAATATGCGCACCGAAAGCGCCGAGATTTTGGTGCAGGAGTACTTACCAAAGCTGCGGCGCTACGGCGTACCGGTGTTTGTGAGCATTACCGCGCCTGGAATTCCGGGCTTTCGCAAGATTGCCCGCTTTCTGGCACGCGAAGCTAGCGACCTGATTGCGGGCGTGGAAGTATACATCGCCCAGCCCGACACAGGTAATGGAGAGGAACTGAGCGCCAAGTTTGTGCGCGAAGCTACCCAAGCCGTGCGCAACGAGCTTGGCCCGGAAGCAGCCGTCATTGTGAAGCTGCCACCGTGGCCAGAGCATATTCGGGGCTTGGCCCTAGGTGCGCAGCAAGGCGGTGCTACGGCCCTGGCCGCTACGAATTTGTTGAAGGCACTGCACTTACCCGACGATGTTACGGCTACTCCCGTAGCCGGTGGCTTATCGGGGGAGGCGCTACGACCGGTGGCGTTGCGTTGTGTATGGGAGCTAGCCCACGATGAAAACATAACCCTTCCCTTGATCGGAACAGGCGGGGTATTTACCGCTAACCATGTCACCGACTACCTGCGCTGTGGCGCTTCGGCCGTGCAAGTGGCCAGCGGCGAATGGCTGGAACCGGGCTTATCGGCCCGATTAGCAGCGGAGTGCACGCATCTTCAATCTGAAACTATCTCTTCCGAATGGAAAAGCTAACCCAACGCGTTCAGTACGCCAATTCACTGCTCTGCGTCGGGCTTGACCCCGTAGGCGACGACGCGCAGGTAGCCCACCGTTTGGCGAAAGTCATTGACCAAACCAGTGAGTATGCCGCCGCTTTTAAACCAAACCTGGCCTTTTTCCTGAGCCGAGAAGACGGCGTGAAGCTGCTGCGCGAGACGGTACAGCGCATTCCCGAAAGTATCCCGGTAATTTTGGACGGTAAATTCGGTGACATTGCCAACACAGCCGACCACTACGCCCGCTTCGCCTACGACGTGGTAGGGGCTGATAGCGTGACGGTGAATCCTTATATGGGGGACGATGCCATTGTGCCCTTTGCCCGTCCCGGTAAGCTGGTATTCGTGCTGGCCAAAACCAGCAATAAGCCTGCCCACTCTCTGCAGGATATGGCCCTGCTTAGCGGTGGTGCCTTGTCAGATGCCGCTGCCAGTATTACCCGTCAGCTAGACGAGGCACATGGTGGTATTGGCCTAGTAGTAGGTGCTACCAATGCGGAAGCGGTAGCCCGCACGCGTAGTCTCACTCCGCAACAATGGTTCTTAGTGCCCGGTGTCGGTGCCCAAGGCGGCGACTTGGAAGCAACCATGCGTGCTGGCCTGCGCCCCGACGGCTCCGGTCTCCTTATTAATACGTCGCGTGCCATTTGGCAAGCGGCTGATGCCGGCGCCGCTGCGCGGGAGCTGATGGAACAGATCAACCAGTTCCGGCCGGTAGCGGTGTAGCATCAACCGTCATGCTTGAGCTGAGAGCCACTTGTCGAACCCGAAGGTCGCTGTAAGCAAGCATCTCTACTGCTTCGTTGCAGAGGCCTATGTCAGCTGAGGTAGCGGTAGAACTTCTTCATCACTAGCTTGAGGCGCCACATGCTCAGCATGGTATTTTAGTATCAACGCTTTTTCAACCTTGTATCTAGTGTCCCCTTTGCCCTCTCCCCAAGCTTCCTTCACCTCCGAAAACTTAGAGCAGCAATTGCTGCAGGAAGACGCACTGCTGCGCGGGCACTTCCGCCTTTCTTCCGGCCTGCATTCTGATACCTACGTGCAATGCGCCCGGTTTCTGCGCCGGCCTGACCTGGCGGCCCCAGCCGCGGCGGAGTTGGCCCGGCAAATTCAGGAGGCTGGGTTGCAGCCCGATGTGGTGGTAGGCCCGGCTATGGGCGGCGTGGTGATTGGGTATGAGCTAGCCCGGCAACTAGGCGTACCCGGCATCTTCACCGAGCGCGACGATACGGGCCAGATGACCCTGCGGCGCGGCTTTACCATTGAGCCCGGCCAGAAAATTGTCATTGCTGAAGACGTGGTGACTACTGGCAAGAGCACCAATGAAGTAGCCAAGGTGCTGGAGGGGCTGGGCGCAAAAGTTTTGGCCGTGGCAAGTTTAATTGACCGCACAGGTGGGAAAGCTGAGCTAACTTTTCCGAACTTTGCCCTGCTGCCGGTAACGGCGGCCACCTACGCACCCGATGATTGCCCGCTTTGCCGGGCAGGTATTCCGGTGGTGAAACCCGGCAGTCGGCCGGAAAAAGCGTTTTCTTAAACCTACTTCGCTGCAACCGGTGGCGGAGCAAGGCATTTTCGGCGTACCCTGCGCGGGTATGCTTCCTCACGCGGGCACCTTCGCCTAAGCGTGGGAAACCCGAAAAATAGATAACCATTCTCCTTTTGGACTCTACCCAAAGAACCATACAGCTTCTGCTCAAGCCCGGCCAACATGATGGCGAGGGCCAACGTGTAGCCGAAGCTGCCCAACGTCACCTAGGCCTCTCTACCGGCCGGGTGCAAAGCACCGCCCTCTACACGGTGCGCTACCCCGTGAGCGACGAGCAACTGCGCGACTTCGCCACCCACTGCCTCCAGGACCCAGTGTTGAACGACGTGGCCCTCGACGAGTTCCGCCACGGCTCCGAATACAAAAGCTACATCCTGGTGGCCAAGCTGCCCGGCGTGACTGACGACGAAGGTATATCGGCGCAGAACGCCCTTGGCGACTTCCTGAACCAGCCGCTGGACATCCATACCCAGCATATCTTCAGCAAACGGCTCTACTTCCTGGAGCACGAGCTGCCGGAGAGTAGTCTGCGCCGCCTGGCGGAAGACTTGCTCGGCAACAAAATGATTAACCGCTTCGAGGTCGGCCCCATAGCCCAGATTCGCGACTATACGCCGCGGCCGGGCGGTGGGGCCGAATCTATTACGAACACGGTGCCGCTGGTTGGCCTTTCCGACGAGGAACTGTTGAAGCTGTCGAAAGACAATCTCTACGCCCTGAACCTGGAGGAAATGCGCGCCGTGCGCGACCATTACACCAGTATTGCCGAGGAGCGCCAGGCTGCTGGTCTGCCCCAGGATCCCACGGATTGCGAGCTGGAAATCATAGCCCAGACGTGGTCGGAGCACTGCAAGCACAAGGAGTTTTCGGCCGTTATCAAGTACAAGGATGCGGACACCGGCGAGGAGTTTGAAGTGGATTCCTTGTTTAAGACCTATATCAAAAACGCTACCTCTGAGGTAGACCGCCAACTCCGCGCCAACGGCAACGATTGGCTGATTAAAGTGTTCAGCGACAACGCCGGTGCCGTGCGCATCAACCCCGAGTCGTTGTTCGTGTGGAAGGTGGAAACCCACAATTCGCCCTCTGCCATTGACCCCTACGGCGGAGCTATTACCGGCATCCTGGGCAACAACCGAGACCCGCTGGCTACCGGCATTGGGGGGGCGCGGCTGCTGTTCAACACCAACGTGCTCTGCTTTGGCAACCCCGAGTTTTCGGGCACTTTGCTGAGCAACCAGCTGCACCCGCGCCGCATTTTTGAAGGCGTGCGCAAGGGTATTGAAGACGGTGGCAACAAGTCGGGCGTACCGACGGTGAATGGGGCCATTGTGTTCGATGACCGATATGCTGGCAAGCCGCTGGTGTACTGCGGCACCGGCGCCGTGATGCCCATGCAACTGGCCGGCCTCGATTCGTGGGAGAAGAACATTGACGCCCAGGACCGCATCATCATGGCCGGTGGTCGGGTGGGCAAAGACGGTATCCACGGCGCCACGTTCTCCTCTATCGAGCTAGACGAAACCTCGCCCGCCACGGCCGTGCAGATTGGCTCTCCGATTACGCAGAAGCTGGCTATGGACTTCCTGATCCTGGCTACCCGCCGCGGCCTCATTAAGTGCAGCACTGACAACGGCGCGGGTGGCTTGTCTTCTAGCATTGGTGAGCTAGCTACCATCAGCGGCGGTGCCGTGGTGGAGTTGGAAAAAGTACCGCTGAAGTACCCTGGCCTACGCCCCTGGGAAATCTTTGTGTCGGAGTCGCAGGAGCGTTTCTCGCTGGCTGTGGAGCCCGCGAAGATGGCTGAGCTAATGGCCCTAGGCCAGGAGATGGAAGTGGAGCTGACTGACATTGGCTACTTCACCTCGGATGGACGCCTCGACGTGCGCTTTGATGGCGAGTCGGTAGCGCGCATCGACATGCACTTCTTGCACGAAGGCGTACCGCGCAAAGTACTGGAAGCCGAGTGGAGCCAGCCTACCGCCCAGGAGCCTGCACTACCCGCCGACCTTGACTATACCGACGTGCTGAGCCGCCTATTGGGCTCGCTCAACATCTGCTCCCGCGAGTCGGTGATTCGGCAGTATGACCATGAGGTGAAGGGCCGCACGATTATCAAGCCGCTCATGGGCGCTACCGGCCAAGCTCCACAGGATGCCGCCGTGGTGCGCTTCAACTTCGAGAGCTGGGAAGGCGTGGCTGTGAGCAACGGCATTCTGCCACGCTTTGGCGACCTGGACGCCTACCATATGTCGGCCGGGGCGTTTGACGAGGCTGTGCGCCAGATTGTAGCGGTAGGAGGGAAGCTGCCCAACCTGAGCTACGGCGACGGTAACTTCTGGTCCGTCAACGACAACTTCTGCGTACCCGACTCGGTGTACGACCCCGCCACCAACCCCGATGGCAAGCTCAAGCTAGCCAAGCTGGTGCGCATGTGCCAGGCCCTGCGCGATGCTACGGCGGCCTACTGCATCCCGCTCACCTCGGGCAAGGACTCGATGAAGAACGACTTCAAGGCTGACGGCGTGAAGATTTCCGTTCCGCCCACGGTCCTGTACTCCATGACCGCCAAAATCGAGGACGTCCGTCGCACCATCACCTCCGACTTCAAGCAAGCCGATGACGTGGTGTACCTACTGGGCGAAACCTATGACGAACTGGGCGGCTCGGAGTTCTACCAGCTCTTCGGCGAGCTAGGCGCCAATGTGCCTAAGGTTCGGTTCGAAGAAGCCAAAGCCCTCTACACCCTGATGGGCGAGGCCAACGAAAAAGGCCTCATCCAATCTTGCCACGACCTGTCGGATGGTGGCCTAGCCGTTGGCTTGGCCGAAGCCACGTTTGGTCATGGCTTTGGTGCTGATGTAGAGCTGCCCGCTACTGGCCTAGCCCTGTCGGCGCAGCTGTTCTCGGAGTCGCACTCCCGCTTCGTAGCCACGGTAGCGCCGGAAGATGTGGTGGCTTTCGAGCAGCACTTCGGAGCCCGTGCTACCCGCCTTGGCGTGGTAACGCAGGACGGCCAACTTACAGTACGCCACGGTGGCCAGACGGTACTTTCGGCCAGCACGGCGGCTCTGCGCCACGAGTGGACCAACGGTCCGGTAAACCGCATCATCGGCTTCGGCCAGCACGAAACCGCACAGTAAGTATGAATGAGAAACCATTGTTTCCTGATTTGAATTCGCCGCCCAAACCGCAGCGTGACGAAACAGGGCCAGCGCAAACCAACGCCGATGGAACGGTGACGGTGCTTGGTTATAAGAGCATTGATGGCGGCCACGAAAGCACTGAGCCCCTAGGCCATTCTACGCAAGGAACTGCTGCCCGGCAGCCGGTGCGTGCCCTCATCCTGACGGGCTTCGGTATCAACTGCGAAGAGGAGTTTGCCGCCGCCTACAAGCAGGCTGGTGCCGAACCGACCATCGTGCACCTGAACCAGGTGCTGCACGGCCACGTCAGCATCCACGACTACGACATCCTGAACTTCCCGGGGGGCTTTAGCTTCGGCGACGACCTGGGCTCGGGTGTGGTACTGGCCAACAAGCTGCGCTACCGCAAGAACACCGAGGGCCGCACCTTGCTCGACGATATCAAGCAGTTCATTGCCAACGGCAAGTTCGTGATGGGCATCTGCAACGGCTTCCAGGTATTGGTGAAGCTAGGCCTGCTCCCCAACCTAAGCGGTAACGTAACGCCCGAAGTAACCCTGACGCATAACGCCTCGGGCCGTTACGAGGACCGGTGGGTGCGCCTGAAAGTCAACCCTAAGTCGAGCTCGCCCTTCCTGAAAGGCATCGACAGCATGGAAGTGCCCGTGCGCCACGGCGAAGGCCGCTTGATTATCAAGGGCGAAGAGACCTTGGCTGAAATCGAAGCCCGCGCCCTGAACTGCCTGGCCTACACTGATTACGACGGCTCGCCGACGGACGTGTACCCGCACAACCCCAACGGCGCCGACCTGAACTGCGCCGGCCTGACCGACACCACCGGCCAGGTATTCGGGCTGATGCCGCACCCCGAGGCCTTCCTGTCCCTCTATAACCACCCCGACTGGGCCCGACGCAAGCGCCAGAACCCCGGTCTGAGCGAGGAAGGGGATGGCCTACGCCTGTTCCGCAACATTGTGGAGCATGTGCAGAGCCAAGCTGCCGCCGTTCCTCAGGAAGCCAGCCAGTTTTCATCCTAGACACCTCCGTATTGCGCTGACCTAGTGCCGGCTGCTAACTCGTCGTATGAACACCCTCAACCACTTCGATACCCCCCAACTCGAACTCCTGCACCGCGGCAAAGTCCGCGACTCATACCGTGCCCCTTCCGGTGAGCGTCTCATCGTGGTAACCGACCGGCTGTCGGCCTTCGACTCGGTGCTGGAAACGCCGGTGGCCCACAAAGGGGCAGTGCTGAATGGGCTGGCTGCTTTCTGGTTCGACAAAACCCAGCACATCATCCCGAACCACGTGATTTCGTTGCTCGACCCGAACGTAACGCTGGCCAAGGAAGCCGAGCCGATTCGGGTGGAGATGGTGGTGCGCAACTACCTCACGGGCTCTATGCTGCGCGGCTACCAGAATGGCCAGCGTACCTTCTCGGGCGTGACGGTGCCAGATGGCCTGACCAAGCACCAGAAGTTCCCCGAGCCCATCGTAACGCCGACCACCAAGGAGGAGTCGGACCGCGAAATCACGCCCGAGAACTTGGTGTCGGAAGGCTGGGTGACGGCGGAGCTGTACGAGCAGATGCGGGTGAAGGCCCTGGAGCTGTTCAACTTTGCCTCCCAGTGGATGGCGGAGCGCGGCATCATCTTGGTGGACACCAAGTATGAGTTTGGCCTGCTCGATGGGGAGCTGATCCTGATTGACGAAATCCACACGCCCGATTCGTCACGGTTTTGGAGCGCGGAGGACTACGCCAAGAACCCCGAGGCCGTGGAGCAGATAGATAAGGAGTACGTGCGCCAGTGGCTGATTGCCAACAAGCAGGACGGCCAGTACCCCCGCGCCCTCACCCCCGAAGTTTCCGCCGAAGCCACCCGCCGCTACCTCGATATTTACGAGCGTATCACGGGTGCCCCGCTCCCCGCCGCCACCGAAACCACCACCGGCGGCGACGTACAGGCCCGCCTCATAGGCAACCTGGTGCAGGCTGGTATCATGAAAGATGCCTAAACTCGTCGATGATCATGCCCTCGGCAACACCAACCTCACGGTAATACACCCCCGATAACGCTAAGCTGCGGGCACTGTAAGAAAAAGCCAATGGACGTCGCGAAACAGAAGCAACTAGTGCAGGACTACATCGAAGCGTACAACCGCTTTGATGTGAACGGCATGCTGCGCTATCTGCACGAGGATGTGGTGTTCCGCAATGTCTCCAACGGCGAAGTAAACCTAACCTTGACTGGTAAGGAAGCCTTTCGCCAGCAGGCCCAACAAGCGTTGCAATACTTCTCCCAGCGTGAGCAGCGCGTCACGAATTGGCAAGTAGCTGACAACCACGTGGAAGTGTCGCTAGACTATACCGCTGTTGCCGCCATTGACTTTCCCAATAGCCTGAAAGCCGGTGATACCCTGCAGCTGCAAGGCAAGTCCGTTTTTCAGTTCGCTGATGGGCTGATTATTTCCATCGACGACATCAGCTAGACGCATCGCACGCCTAACTACCTATTCCTTTGAGCAACAGCAATAAAACCATAGTACTTCTCGGCGGCGGAGCCCGTGAACACGCCATGGCGTGGAAGCTGACCCGCGACGGTGCCACGGTGCACGTACTGCCCGGCAACGGCGGCATCCCGAACAGTCACCCCGAAATCAGTGCCACTGATTTCCCAGCCATCCAGAGCTTCTGCGAAGCCAATGGGGTGAAGCTCATTGTGGTAGGGCCAGAGGCCCCGCTAGCGGCAGGCGTGACGGACTATTTCGCCGGTTCTGATATTCGCGTGTTTGGCCCCAGCCGGGCCGGCGCGACGTTGGAAAGCTCCAAAGTGTGGAGCAAAGACTTCATGCGGCGGCATGGAGTAGCAACGGCCATGTCGTGGCAGTACCGCAGCGACAAGCTGGAGGAGGCCCGCGCTAAGGCCACGGAGCTGGATGGACAAGTAGTAGTGAAGTATGATGGCCTAGCGGCCGGCAAAGGCGTGTACGTGTGCTCTTCCATTGAGGAGGCTCAAGCCGCCTTAGACGATTTGCAGCAGCAACACACCGGCTGGTTTAGCTTCCTGCTGGAAGAAAAGTTGAGTGGCCCCGAGGTGAGCATCATTGGCATCACGGATGGCAACCGCGTGCGGCTGCTGGCCCCGTCGCAGGACCACAAGCAACTGCTAGCCGGCGACCAAGGACCCAACACCGGCGGTATGGGCGCCTACTGCCCCGTGCCATTCTGCGATGACAATGTACTGGCCGCCATTCGCACCAGCATTGTGGACCCCACGTTGCTAGGCCTGCAGAACGAGCAGTTCGATTTCAAGGGCTTCCTGTACTTCGGCATCATGCTCACACCCCAGGGCCCGAAGCTGCTGGAATACAACGTGCGCCTCGGCGACCCAGAAGCAGAAGTGCTTCTGCCCGCCCTGGAGAGCAGCCTGCTGGAACTCATTGAGGCCACTCTGGATGGTACACTTCAGCAAACAGTGGTGCACCAGCGCCGTGGGTACTATGTGGGCGTGGTACTGGCTTCGGGTGGCTACCCCGCTGCCCAGTTCCCGACGGGCTTTCCAATTACTGGCCTAGACCAACTGCATCCGAGCATTTTGGCCTTCCACGGCGCTACCCGGCAGCAGGACGGTGAAATTCTTACCAGCGGTGGGCGGGTAATGGTGCTTGTAGGCCACGGTAATGAGCTGGAAGATGCTGTGAATCACGTGTATCGGGAAGCAGAAAGAGTTAAATTTAAGGATGTGTACATCCGTACCGATATCGGCCAGCGGCCGGAACCGACCCTTGCAGGAAACTGGTAATTATAGCATCCGCAAACAGCGCCTGGCCATTTTGCTGTCGGGCCGGGGCTCCAACATGGTAGCCCTGGTGCAGGCTGTGCAACACGGCGTACTGCAGAACCTGGCCGAAGTAGCCGTGGTGTTCAGCAACAAGCCTGATGCCCCTGGTCTAGAAACCGCAGCGGCCATGGGCTGCCCTACTGCCAGCCTCAGCAGCCAGGGCCGCAAGCGAGTGGAGTTCGACGCCGAGGTGGTAGAGGTGCTGGGCCACTATCAGCCCGACTACGTGGTGCTGGCCGGCTACATGCGCATCCTGTCGCCCACGTTCATTCGGGCGTTTGCCGGGCGCATCCTCAACATTCATCCCGCCGATACGCATCAGCACCAGGGCCTACACGCCTACGAGTGGGCTTTCGAAAATCAGTTGTCGGAAACCAAAATCACCGTGCATTTGGTTGATGAGGGCCTAGACACTGGACCTATTCTTGCGCAGCACCCCGTTGGCCTACAGGGCGCTGACACCCTAAGCGAAGTAGAGCGCCGCGGTTTAGCCGTGGAGCACTTTTTGTACGCCGATACGTTAGCCCGCCTTATTCGAGGGGAGCTACCCGCCACGACCTCCGAAATGGCCGCTACGGCAGCTGTTTCACCTACCACCCCCGAACCTCTGCTGCCTTTCTCTGCTAGTTCTTCTCCGCAAGGGGAAGCAACCGGGGGCTAGGTCTATTGTCCACCTCACCTCCCGATGCACCAACGTCCCGTTGGTGTTACACTTACCATCCCGGTAGCGGGTTTTCACTGCTCGTTACCCCTTCTCGATACTTCCCATGTGCGGAATTGTAGGTTTTTACGGCCCCGATGACGTTGCCCACGACATCGTATTCGGTCTTACCGCGTTGCAACACCGCGGCCAGGACGCGGCCGGCATAGCCACCTTCGACGATAACTTTCACCTTTGCAAAGGCAATGGTCTGATTTCCGACGTGTTCCGTCCTAAACGGCTCAAGAAGCTGAAGGGCAACATTGGTATCGGCCACGCCCGCTACACCACCCAGGGCTCCAACGATGCGGAGCTGGCGCAGCCGTTTACCACCAGCTACCCCTTTGGGCTGGCCATGGTGCACAACGGCAACGTTATCAACTTCCGCTCGGCCGCCAAGCGTCTGCACGAGAAGTACCACGTGCTGCCCAAGACCAGCAACGACTTGGAGCTGATCATGTATACGTTTGCTTCGGAGCTTCGCCTAAAGAACCTCGACAACCTCTCGGTTATCGACATCTTCGACGCTGTAGAGACGACTCAGGAGCTGGTGAAAGGGGCCTATGCTACCATCACCGTTATTGCCGGGCATGGTCTGCTGGCGTTCAACGACCCGCTGGGCATTCGGCCGCTGGTGCTGGGCCGCCGCGAAACCGAAAACGGGCCCATCTACGCTTTCGCCTCCGAAAGCACCTGCTTCGACTACCTCGGGTTTGAGTTCATTAAGAACGTAGGCCCCGGTCAGGCCATCTTCATCGACAAAGACTTCAAGGTTCACTACAAGAACCCCTACGCGCAGCCCAAGGCGTTTTGCGTGTTTGAGCACATTTACTTTGCCCGCGAAGACTCTACCATCCACGGCCGCCTAGTAGCCCGGGAGCGGGTGCGCTTGGGTAAGATGCTGGCGAAGAAAGTCATTGCCTCGGGTATTCAGCCCGATATGGTGATTGACGTGCCGTCTTCGGGATACTTCTCGGCTTCTGGCCTAGCCGAAGCCATTGGGGTGCCCTACCGCCGGGCCATGGTGAAGAACAACCACATGGGCCGTTCCTTTATTGTGAGCAGCCAGGCCGGCCGCGAGGACATCGTGAAGAAGAAGCTGAACCCCATCCGGGAGTTTGTAGCGGGCAAGAAGATTGCCGTGGTGGATGACAGCATCGTGCGGGGCACTACATCCCGCCGCATTGTGCGTATTCTGCGCGAGGCGGGAGCAGCGGAGGTGTACTTCATCAGCAGCGCGCCACCCATCATTTCGCCGTGCATCTACGGCATTGATATGGCCATGAGCACCGAGCTGATTGCCGCCAATTACACAGAGGAGGAAATCTGCCGCTACATTGAGGCCGACAAGGTGATCTATCAATCAATAGAGGATTTGCAAGAGCTGTTCTCTGAAGATCGGGGCCACGGCGGCAGCTGCTTTGCTTGCTTCACGGGCAAGTACCCTACCGGCGACGTAACCAAGTATCTGCGCCACATTCAAGAGGAACGCCAGAGCCACCGTGGCGACAAAAAAGGCGACGCCAACACGGTACCGTCCGTGAGTGCTAAGGCTCCCGAGCCAACGGAACATTAACCCGATGCAGAACGGTCTAGAACTAAGTTAGAAGGCTAGTTGCCTTCCCCAGCGGAGGAGGGACTAGGGGTGGTTGACTAATCGTTGAACATCCTTTAAAGACTAGTTCTAGTCTTTGTTCTAGAACACATTAACCACCCCTAGCTCCTCTTCTGCTGAGAGGGGGAACTAGCTTTTAGCTTGCCTAACCCTAGCGTTTCATATGTCATCTTCTCAGAAACCCGCCGGCTACGACATCGACCTCGGCAACGAATGCTCCCGCAACGCTTACGCTTGGTCGAAGAAGACCTTTGCCAACCGCGCCGGTAAGCCCGGCGAGGCAGCCCAGGACCTCGACGGCGGTTTTGCCAACGAAATTCGCTTCGGTAACGCCCGCCTAGGTATTTCCTCGGATGGCATTGGGACCAAGATTGAGGTAGCAGAGCGGGTAGGAAAGTTTGATACGCTGGGCTACGACCTAGTAGCCATGACGGCCGACGACCTCATCGTCGGCGGTTTCGTACCCACCAACCTCAGCAACATCATCGACGTGAATACCCTCGACTACGAGGTGATTGACGAGATGATGCGCGGCCTGCACGATGCCTGCAACTTCGCGGAAGTAGCCATTACGGGCGGAGAAATTGCCGAGCTGGGCAACCGAATTGGCGGCTGGCCGGGCGCTAAAATGAACTTCAACTGGTGCTCCACGGCCATCGGCAGCCTCCACCCCAGCCTAGAGCGCCCCTTAAGTGGGGCAGGCGTGCAAGCTGGCCAAGCGGTAGTAGCACTCCGCTCGCCTAGCTTCCGCTCCAACGGTTTCTCGCTGGCGCGCCGTACGTTGCAAAACCTATTCGGCGACAATTGGCACTCGGCCCCTTACGATGGTCTAGATGCTACGCCTCATGGCAACGCTGGTCATACCTGGGGTGAAGTGCTGCTGGCACCTTCGCTTATTTACTCGCCCGGCGTGGCGCGGGTGCTAGATGCTGGCTTGCCGCTCTATGCCGCCGCTCACATCACCGGCGGCGGTATTGCTGATAACTTCAAGCGTGTGCTTAAAAACGGCGTGGGCGCCGAGCTAACCAACCTGTTTGAGCCCTTGCCCGCTATGCAGAAGCTCACGGAGCTGGCCGGTATTACCCCCGCCGATGCTTACCTCTACTGGAATATGGGGAACGGCATGCTTCTCGTCACCGACGAAGCGCAGGCCGAAGCCGTGGCTGCTCACCTGCAAGCTCAGGGCTACGAAGCGCAAGTAGCTGGCCGCATCACCGCCGAGCCGGGCATCCGGCTGAAGGTAGGGGCGGGCGAGTTGAGCTACGAATAGAAGGAGCCCAAGCCAGATGGTACAAAGGTGGCTAGAGCTTTGGTTTGAGTTGCCACCACCTGACGGCCCAGCCTTCGAAGCAGAACTGCGCAAGGAGATAGGTGCTGGTCATCTGCTAGAAGGCGTCAGGACTTTAGCCGTAGGCAAAAGCGCCGCAAACGACGATGTACTGTTTCAGCTATTCGATACTGAATACGAGTACGCATTAGTGCATCTGACGTGGAATGGCAAACGCGAAGGGCAGAACAATTGGCCTTACACGCAGCTGTACAAAACCTGGGACGATTTCTTGATCGAGCGTATGACAGGTGATAATTCAAGCCAGTAAAAGCAGAGGCCTCCCTGAGAATTCAGGGAGGCCTCTGCTTTTACTAGAGCCGGCGCAGGTCACGCTGGCTCAATATCGAATCCTGCCTGAGCCACAGATTTCATAATCAGCTCGGGAATAGGGTTCTCGCCTTCCACCGTGAGAATCTTATCGGGGCTATTTGTGTCCACGTTCCACTTTTCTACGCTGGCTTCGGCGTCGAGGAAGGGCGTAACGGCGCGCACGCAGTTGCCACAGTTGATGCTGGTCTTAAACTTCAAGGTTGACATGCTTATAATTGTTGGGGCCGCAGTGGCGGCCTAGGAGAGCGGCCGGCGGCAGGTGAGTTGCTAGTACAACGAATACGGAGCAAAAGTAGCTACTGCTATAGGCCTAGCAGGTACAGGCTTTAGTCGGAGGAGTGCAGAGTTTTGCCTTATTTAGCTCTACACTAGTAGCACGCACAATGGATAAGAAAGAATTCTGGCAATTGATAGATTCAGCCAAAAAGGCTTCGGGTGGCGACCAGGGACTGCAGGAGAAAGAGCTAATCAGCAGCCTGGAGAAGTACGCGCCCGAAGAGATAATTGACTTTGAGTGCCTTCTGTGCGAGTGCCTAATTGAGGCCGATGACTTTGGTATTATGGCTGCTCAAAAGATCCTCGACGGCTACGTGTCCGACGACAGCTATTTGTATTTTCGGTGCTGGCTGGTTGGGCAAGGGGAAAGCATTTTCAAAGCCGCACTGGATAAGCCCGACACGCTGGCAGCCGTCCTTGATGCCCCATACCAAGACTTTGAGGAGCTTCTATCAGTTGCAACTACGGCTTTTCAAAAGCGCACTGGCAAAGAAGAGGAAGACGAAACCTTCCCTAGGGAAATAGCGGCTTCCCGCGGACTGGATTATGATTCGGATTCGTTCACTAAGGGCGAAGATTGGACTGAAAGCCAGTTGCCGAAGTTGCTGCCTAAGCTTTGGAAGAAGTTTGGATCAGCGTAGTATGTCTATGTCTTATCCGTTGGAAAAGTGGGTTTGGACAGAGAATGATTTTGAACAAATGAGCTGGCATGATGCTCGCATATATGCCGTACAATTTGGTAAGGATATCAGCTTCGATATTGACTACATATTTGAGTGGATTCAGTTGGATAAAGACGATTTCTTCTCATTCGTAGTGGCTCCAGCTACACTCGTATTTCCCGAGCCATCATTTGTGTCTATGGATATAGACATTAGGCTAAGTAAAGAGATAGAAATAGAGGATATAAGTCGTCGAGTCTCAGCAACTGGTGAAACTAAGTGGCATATCCAAACGCACCAGGGAAACATCGTGATTACAGCCCCCGCCTTCCGACAGATTGTTCGGCGCGCTCCAACCCAGCAAACTGGGCAGCAGGTGTTACCTGAAGAACGGGGGCTTCCCAGCTTTAGTACAGTACCTGACCCTTCCTCGGTAGAGTCAGCAGAAGTGCGAGAAATAAAGGCGGCTGACTTCGCTTTGCGCCAAAAAGCCGCGAGCTTGCGGCGACTCCGTCGCCAATTAGAAGCACTACTGGAACAACGTAATGCCGGAGTGTTGGAAGTGAAACAGTATCTGCAAGAAAAGCGGCTGCTGGAAGCAAGAATCAGCCAGTTGAAAATAGAATTAGAGGAAACGGGCTGGCAAGGGAATTATTGAAAAGTGCGAAGGCCTGACTGTTATAACAGTCAGGCCTTCGTGAATACGGATGCCCTACGCTGGCCGTAGCGGGCGTTTCTCCAGAATTAGGCTGGTGCGGAAGGTATTGAGACTTTCTTCTAAGCCTACGGGATACACGTGCGGGTTTAAGAAGCGGCGGATGCTGGGGTCGAGGCTGAGGACCTCGCGGTGGGCGCGGGCGCGGCTTTCCTCTAGAGTAGGCAGTTGATGTACTAGCTTGCCGCGGCGGAAAATGGGTTCCAGCAATTCCCGGTAGGCTGCTTCGGGGCGCACCGAGCGGCGGCGGGTAGCGTCGAGGGGGTCGATGATGGTAAGGCGCTCGGGTAGGGGCTCGGCTACGTTATAGAGCATGTCGGCGCGGGGTTGGCCCTTCTCACTTTCATAACGGCGTACCTGCAAGATGCCGGGGATGCTGGTTTTGGCTAGCTGCTCAGATAGTTTGATGGTGAAGTCCCAGCCCGAATCATCGGGTTTGCGTAGGGCCGCCAGCTTATACACACCTCCCAGAGCGGGCTGGTCGTAGGCCGTCACGAGTTGGGTACCAATGCCCCAGGTGTCGATGCGGGCGCCTTGTAGCTTAAGGCTGGTGATAAGGTTCTCCTCTAAGTCGTTGCTGGCTACGATGCGGACCTTCTCAAACCCAGCTTCATTGAGCAAGGCCCGAGCTTCCCGGCTGAGGTAAGCAAGGTCGCCGGAGTCGAGGCGAATACCGCCCAACTCGTGACCGTTAGCGCGCATTTCGCGGGCTACGCTAATGGCATGGCGCACGCCTTCCAGAGTATCGTAGGTATCTACCAAGAACACAGAATCGTCGGGGAAGGCGTTGGCATAGGCAGCAAACGCGGTAGGCTCGTCCTCAAAGGCCATTACCCAACTGTGGGCGTGGGTGCCTTTCACAGGAATGTTGAAGCGCTGACCGGCCAAGACGTTCGAGGTAGCATCAACCCCGCCCAAGTAAGCGGCCCGGCTCGCCGACAATCCCCCATCAACGCCCTGGGCGCGGCGCAGTCCAAATTCTAGCACCGTGTCGGAGCCTGCGGCTTCGCGAATGCGCGATGCCTTGGTGGCTATCAGCGTCTGAAAATTAACGAGCGTGAGCAGCGCGGTTTCTACCAACTGCGCCTGTAGCAGGGGGCCTTGTACCCGTAGCAGGGGTTCGTTGCCAAATACAACGGTGCCTTCCGCTACTGCATCTACATCACAGGTGAACTTCAGGTCGCGTAGGTAGTCGAGAAAGGCCTGGGGAAACATAGCTCCTCCGGTGGCACTCTTCAGGCTCCCTAAATACGCAAGGTCGTCGTCCGAGAAACGAAGATTCTCGAGCAAGTCAACGGCGTAGGCTAGGCCCGCTGCTACGGCGTAGCCGCCGCCAAAGGGCGCCTTGCGGAAGTACAGATGGAATACCGCTTCTCGGTCTTGCAGCCCCTGTTGCCAGTAGCCGTAGGCCATAGTAACCTGGTAGAGGTCGGTGAGTAAGCTAAGGGAGGGAGCGTAGAGGCCGGATAGGGGAGCAGGGTTCATGCAAATAAAAGGCAGTGAGGTCTCCAAGGTACGGTCTTCGGGGCGATATGGAAACACATGCCCGTATGCCTGCCTCTACCCTGGTAGTTTGCCCAAGCTTCTCGCTGTAGCTTACTCGTTCCCGTGCATGATCTGCTGGTCTTTTCTTGCTGGCGAGCTAATTAGCTGCGTTTGCAGTGCCCAGGAGAGTAGTAGGCCCCGTAAGCAACTTGAGGCCTGGTTTGTTGCAAGTGGTATAGGTTGGTGCTTTTGCGGAGCAACAAGTAGCGCAAGCGCATCTGCAAGCCAATATCCGTAGACGAAGCTAAACCGTACACTCGTTTTCCTATTTTCCCGGCACCTTGGCGGCTTCTTCCTCTACTCCTGATGGGTTCCTTATGCGCCGAGTGGCAGAGTTGCCAGCTTGGCAACGATTAGCGTTGGGCGTACTACCGGCGGCCTTGCTCTACGCGGTAATACCTAGCTCCTGGCCCCTGCTCCTGCGCTTGTTAGTAGCGTGGGACGGGTTTGCGCTGAGCACGCTACTGCTTACCTGGGCCATCATCCTTACCGCCGATGTGCATGACATTCGGCGCGTCGCTACCCGCGAAGATCCGGGCCGCGTCGCCTCGTTTGGCTTCGTGCTGGTGGCTGCCGGGGCGAGCTTGGTTGCAGTAGTTGTGCTGCTGGCCTCCATGCGCCAAACTGCCGACCCATTACTATGGCCGCATGTGCTAGCAAGTATTGCTGGCGTAGCTACGGCGTGGCTGTTGGTGCACACGCTGTTCACGTTGCGATACGCGCATCTGTTCTATGGGGTAGCGGCCGGCCACTCGGTAGGCGGACTAGAGTTTCCAGGTAACGAGCCGGAACCCGACTACCTTGACTTCGCCTACTTCTCGTTTGTGATAGGCATGACGGCTCAAACAGCCGATGTGAGCATTTCCGGCCGCCGTATTCGGCGGCTGTGCCTGCTCCATGGGCTGTTATCGTTTGGGTTCAATACGGCCGTTGTGGCCCTCACCATTAGTGGATTGGCGGGGCTACTGTAGGCTAGCTGCGTTCAGGCTGCTAGCGGTACGGCCGACTGCCGGCGGTTGCAATAGCGCTCCGCATCAAGCAAGGATGGCAATACCGCCGGAAAGGCTGCGGTGGGGAGCTTAGCCGCCAGCTGATGGGTAGCCGTACCCACGTGGCATAGTACCAAGGACACGTTGCGCTGTTGTAGACGGCGGTAGTAGCGCAGCAGTACGCGCAATGCCGAGAGCGGCAAACGGCGCAGGTGGCTACAATCAACCCAAATGCTGGATTTGCCGCTACGGCTGGCCCGGCGCAGGGCATAAGCCAGAGAGGCGGCAGGGGCCCCAGCATCGGTAGGGTCGGTATCGGTTAGGATGAGCAGGTAGCTCTGGGGTAGGATTTCGCGGTACACTTCCATGGTGGGGCTGGAGTGAAGAACAGGTCGGAAAACTGTAAATGTATGAGTCCTGAGTACGATTAAAAACAGTGTAAGTACGGGTTTTGGCCAGGAAAAATCCTGTCCAATGTCGGGTAAATACTGGTCTGGTAATCAAGGTTTCAGCGCGCATAGAAGCAAAAAACACCAGACGGGTGCTGCCACTTAGTGGGAGGGGTTACGCAACCTATACCGACATTTTGTGTACCTATGCGCGCATTTGAGCACTGCCGCCGACGTGATAAGCTCGTCAGTAAGAGCATAATGCCAACTCAAGACGGGCTCCATCTGAAAAAATGGATATATCCGGTCCCGAATAATTACGTACTACCTTACGACCCTACCTGAATCTCTTAGGTCTTTTGTACCTGGGGTATGAGTTAGATATGTGTCTGGTTTTAGACCTCACTTTATGATTCGAGTACTTCTGGCTGATGATCATGCCATTCTGCGGAATGGAATTCGAGCATTACTTTCGGATGAGCCCGGAATTGAAGTAAGTGGAGAAGCCGGCAATGGGCAGGCCTTGCTAGAGTTGCTGGAGTCTACCCCCACCGACGTGGTGTTGATGGACATCAACATGCCCGTGCTAGACGGCTTTGCTACCATGGCTATTCTGCGGGAGCAGTTTCCTACGGTGCGCGTGCTGGCTCTGTCCATGCTCAACCACGAAAACTACGTGCACCAAATGCTGCAAGCCGGTGCCCTGGGCTACGTACTCAAAAATGCAGACAGCAGCGAAATCATTTACGGCATCCGGGTAGTAGCCTCGGGGCGGCCTTTCCTGTCGTCGGAGATTGGGCTCGACATGCTCAATAAGGTAGTGCAGCGCGGCACGCCCGAAACAGCGGGAATCATTGGCCGCAAAGTAGGGGAGCTGTCGGGCCGAGAGATGGAAGTGCTACGCTTGATTGGCGAAGGACTCACGAACGCGGAAATAGCCGATAAGCTGTTCACTAGCAAGCGCACAATTGAAACCCACCGCCAAAACATCATCGAGAAAACCCAAGCCAAGAACACGGCCGCTCTCATTCGCTACGCTATGAGTCAAGGGCTTATTGACTAAGCGCCCGGCACTTTGCTGCTCAGAAACCGACAGCGGGAGCTGGATAAACAGGCCTTGCTAGGCCTCTTATCCAACTCCCGCTGTCGGTTTCTTTCGTGATGTAGTAGCCGCGGCGGGAATCGAACCCACATCTAAAGTTTAGGAAACCCTTATTCTATCCGTTGAACTACGCAGCCAAGTAGGACTATAGATTTGGCAAAGCTACGGGGAAAGCCTCGGTTGCCCAAATTGGCGCTTTCCCCGTACGTGGGGGTAGTGTACCTTTCGGTCCTGATTTTCATTGTTCTTCCCATTCCCTCTCCCCTCGCTACATGGGCTTGCTGGATGAAATGCGCGCCGCCCGCCGAGCCGCTGGGGCTAACCGCCCGCGCCTACCCGAAACGGACGATACGGGCATGGTGCCGGCCTTACTGTTCATTCCGGACATAAGCGGCTTTACGCGCTTTATTGAGGAATCTGAAAGCCCCCAGGCCCCTTATCTGGTAGCCGACCTGCTGGAAATTCTGATTGAAGCCAACATTCTGGATTTGCAGGTAAACGAGATTCAGGGCGACGCCGTGCTATTCTACCGCCTAGGGCCGCCGCCCACGGTGCGCGAACTGGTGCAACAGTGCCGCCGCATCTACCTCGACTTCCAGAACTACTTGCGCCTGGTGGAGCGCGACACGGGCTCGGAACTGGGCGCCGTACTGGCCGAACAGATGCTCACGCTCAAAATCATTGTACACTACGGAGCCGTGAGCGTGGCCCAAATTCGGGAGTACACCAAGCTAATGGGGCGCGACGTGATTGTGGTGCACCGCCTACTCAAAAACAACGTGACCGGCTCGGAGTATGTGTTGCTGTCGGATGGTTACGTGCAAACCCAGTCGGCCGAGGACTTGGCGCGGAGCTTTTCTTGGACGCGCCTGCTCCACGGCTCTACCTTCTATGAGCACCTCGGGGAGGTCGGCTACCGCTACGCCCACCTTTCGCCCTTGCGCCTGTTGCTAAACTCCCCCGATGCCAACCCCGCCTTGCCTAGCCGCGGGTGCGCCATAAAAGTGCGGCGGGCCATCCGGGCCTCAGCCCCCTACGTGTTGCGCGTGCTAACTAACTTCCGCTTGCGGCCGCACTGGATGGAAGGCGCTTCTGCCGTGCACTACGATGTGACCAAGGTAGGTCGCCTCGGAACAAGCTATAAGGTGGATGTATTCCAAGGGCAGATTGATTTTCAAGCGGTGCAGCGCTTTCAAGACGATGATGACCGCTTAGAGTACGTGGAGAAGATTTCACACTTCCGCCTTTTTCCTAATTCGCTGCTCTTTTGTTACCTCGAAACCGTTGACCTGGAGCACTGCCTGGTTACGTTGGAGTTCCGCTACGGCCATATTGCCAGCCGCCACCGTCTCGTCCGGTTCGGGCAGCTTCGGCGCATGCACCGCTTTTTGGGCCGCTCCTTACAAGGGCTAGCGGCCGTATGCGAGAAGAAGTAAACAACCTCCTAAAGAAAGAGCGGGCTGCCAGGTGTAGAACACCTGGCAGCCCGCTCTTTCTTACTACTCCGTGAGTAGCTTACGACTTGTATAGCAGAACGATACCAAAGGACAGTGCCGTCAAAATCAGGCCTACCATGAAGATGGTGTAGCTCAGGCGCAGGAGTCGGTATTTGCGCGTGAGTACGTCGCCGAGGTAGTAGATGTCCGTAATCATATTGGTGTACAGGGCATCTTTTTGGCGCATGATTTCATTCATGCCATCCTGGAAGTTGTCGAGACTAAGCTTGCTGAAGTTACCGAAGAACAGCAGGTTCACGCGGCGGTTGGTCGCAATCTGAGGGCTGCGCTTCAGCCACTTGAAGCTGGTCACATCGGGTTGGGCGCACAGAATAGCCGTTACGACCGAGCCCAGCGCCGTGATAAGCAGAATGCTCATAGGAATGGATACCACCGGGTTTCGTAGGAGCCCTACGTTGCTCAGTGCCGCCGACTTACCACCTAGCTTGGCGCCGAAATAAGTGATAATCAAGGACATGAGTACCGCGTTCAGCGAAATCATCATGTTCGCCTTCTTGTCGGCCATGTCCGAGAGCTTCATGTGGTTGCTATACATGGTGCGGAACATGGTCTCGATACCCCGCTTCGGCTCTGCAAACGTACCTTCGGCCTCCTCTTTCTTCTTCTTTTTCTTTTTCTCGGTCTTTTTCAGCTTATCGCGCTGGTCCTGCACGTTGGCTTTGTACTGCTCGGCGTAGCGGGTTTTGGCGGCGTCGGTGTAGTACTTTGAGCCGATTAAGAAATCAAGCTGGCTTTCGGCCCACTCCACATTGGTGTAGGTCTTGCCCAGCATTGTTTCCCACTCGGCGCGGAGCAGCTCGGCATTAGCCAAAAAATCTTCGCGGCCCAGGTTGCTCATGTCGGCATCCACAAGCAGCTGCTGCAAAGGCGTATCGCGCGACTCATTGCGGTGCGTGGCCCGAATCGTGTCTTTGATGACGGCAATGCGCTCGGCGGGGTAGCCCTGCTGGCTTAGCCACTGCTCGGCCCGCTCCATGCTGCGGTACTCGTGCCCGTCATATACGTCTACGTAGCCAGCGTCGTGAAACCAGGCGGCTAGCACCAAGGCTTCCTGGTCGGCTTCGGAAAGGCCAGCCGCTTCGCCCAGGGCGCGCGCTTCCTTCACAACGGTAGCCGTATGCTTGAGCGAATGGTATACCAATCCGGGAGGAAGTTTTTCCTCGAACAGTGCCGTGATGTGGGCCTTGGCTTGCTTAATAATCTCCGCCTTCGTTTTGGCGGGCGGGAACGTCGGGAGAGTTTCCATGCGGCGGGAAATAAAAGAATAGCAGGGCCAAAAAGTCCAGCTCGAATTAGAACGCAACTGAGCAGTTCAGGTTTTACAGAGGAGGCACTGAACCGAAGCAGATGAAATTGCGTAGGGCAGGCACGTCCTCTTTTGCTCCCGCAACATTGTGTACGCTCGGTAAGTTTACCGTATTTTTCATAACCTGCTCTCTGATAGCTCGCGGAACCCCGCCGGTACAAAGCTCTTTCGTATTCTGCCTCTCTGTATGAGAAGACGTTTTTCATCCTATGGCCTGATGTTGCTGTTAGCTGGTGGCACATTGCACCCAGCCTTAGCGCAAAAGCCTGTCCAAACGCCCCATCCAACGCGCCCCAATTATCGCAGCGGGGGCGAAAAGTGGGAATCAACTACTCCGCCCGATAGTTCGCGCATTCGCTACACCATTTTCCTGATTGGTGACGTGGGTAAGCCCATTGCGAGCGAGCAGGGGGGGGAGCCGTCACTGAACTACCTGCGCAAGCAAATTATGGCGGCCGGAGCTAAGAGCACAACCATTTATCTCGGCGACAACATCTACGAGTATGGTATGCCCGAGGAAGGTGCCTACGACCGCAAAGAATCTGAGCGGCGCATCACTGACCAGCTCGATATTCTGCGCAACTACGCCGGCGAGAAATACATGATTCCGGGCAATCACGACTGGAAGCAGGGTTTACGAGGCGGCGTAGACCAAGTGAACCGCCAGCAGCGCTTCGTAGAAAATTATATGACAAAGGACTCGGCGGCCTTTGCGTACACCGGCGACTTCTTTATTCCGCGCGACGCGTGCCCCGGCCCGTTTGAGGTGCGCTTGCAGGATGATGTGGTAATGATTGGGGTGAACTCGCAGTGGTTTCTGCAAACCAACGGCGAACGGCCTTACGGCTCGAACAGTGGCTGCGGAGTAGCCAATGAGACGGACTTCTTTGTGCAGCTAGAGGATATTATTGCCCGCAACAAAGGCAAGAACATCATGGTGGTAGCGCACCACCCGCTGTTTTCTGATGGTATCCACGGGGGCTACTTCACCTTGGGTGACCATTTCTTCCCGCTGTCCATCGTTTATAAATACGCCTTTATTCCGCTACCCGTCATTGGTAGCATTTACCCGTTTGCACGGAAGTATGGTGGCGTAAGTCAAGATATTGCCCACCCGCTTTACCAAGCGTATAAGAAGGGCATGCTGGAAATTTTCCAGAAGTACCCCAATGTGGTGTACGCCGCGGGTCACGAGCATAATCTGCAGTTTTTCAAGGAAGGCAACCTGAACCACATCGTCAGCGGCTCGGGCTGCAAAACTCAGCACGTGAAGCCCGGCAATGGGGGCGACGCCCTTTTCTCCGACAAAGAGAAGGGGTTTGCTCGCGTCAACTACTACGATAACGGCGAGGCTTGGGTAGAATACTTTATTCCGGAAGGCCAAGGCGAAACAGGCCGCCGGGTGTTCCGCGCGGCACTTTACGCCCAGGAAAGTGGTGCTACTGCCAAGGATAGTACCAGCAGCGGATTCGTGGGCAACCGCCCCAACTTCCGCGACAGCACAGTTACGGTAGCGGTAAACCCCAACTACCTCGACCGTAGCGGCATCCACAAGCTGTTTTTTGGTAAGCACTACCGCGAAGAGTGGGCTACGCCCGTGAAGTTCCCGGTGCTGGACTTGGCCACGGAGAAGGGCGGCCTTACCCCTTACAAAATTGGAGGGGGCAAGCAAACCGCTTCTCTGAAAGTGCGCAATGAAGAAGGGCGCAACTTCACCATTCGCAGCCTCAACAAGGATCCTTCGGCGGTACTGCCCGAGGCTCTGCGCGAAGGTGCCGCCGCCGACATTTTGCAGGATCAGATTTCGGCGCAGCATCCTTATGGTGCTCTGGTGCTGCCCCCATTGGGTACGGCGGCCGGCATTCTGCACACCAACCCTGAGTTGCGCTACATCCCGCAAGACCCCTTGCTGGGCCAGTACTTGCCGCGCTTCGCCAACACGCCGGGTGCTATTGAGGAAGATGCCAAGGACGACCAAAGCAACGTGGAGTCGTTGGGCAACGCCAAGAACCTAGTGGGCACTGATAAGGTGTTTGAGCGCATCACCGACGACAACGACAACCGCGTCAACGAAAAAGCCTTTGCTCGCTCCCGCCTCTTCGACATGTGGATTGGCGACTGGGACCGGCACGAAGACCAGTGGCGCTGGGCCGAGAAAAAAGATAAGGACGGCGACCGGAAATTTACGGCTGTACCAGAAGACCGTGACATTGCCTTCTTCAAGGGTGACGGTATTTTCCCCTACCTGGCTTCGCGCAAGTGGGCCATTCGCAACTTTCAGAACTTCGGCGAAGACTACGCCGACTGGAGAGGCCTGAACCTAACGGCACTCAGCAACGACCGGGTGTACCTCTCTTCCGTGACCAAGGAAGATTGGGTGAAGCAGGCCGAAGAAATGAAGGCCGCTCTTACCGATGATATCATCGAGAAAGCTTTCCGGGAGCGGTGGCCCGAGCAGATCTACAAGCTGCACGGCCCCGAAATTATTGCCAAGCTGAAAAACCGCCGTGACCTGCTGCCCCAAGTAGCCGCCGATTACTACGAAGTACTCAGCAAGGTAACGGAAGTGAAAGGCTCCAAAAAGCGCGAGAAGTTTGTAGTAGAGCGCCTGCCCGATAACAAGACGCACGTAACGGTGCAGAAAATCAACAAGGAAGGCGAGCTAACCAAAATCCTCTTTGACCGCACCTTCGACAACAAAGTGACCAAGGAGATTCGTCTTTACGGCTTTGCTGGCGAGGACATTTACGAGCTGAAAGGCGACGTGAAAAGCGGCCCGAAAGTGCGCCTCATCGGTGGTACCGACAAGGACAGCATCACGAACCGCTCCAGCGTATCGGGTATCAGCCATAAGCTGCAGATTTATGATGCCGACACCAGCAACGTTATCTCGGCAGGTAAGGACGCACGCCTACGCTTAGAGCCCGGTATCGACGTGAGCCGTTATGACGTGCACACTCGCACTGACCGCAAGGACTACACGCTTAACTACTTTGGCCCTACGGCCTACTTTGGGTACAACGTTGATGACCGCCTCTTCTTCGGTGGTGGGATAGTGTACCGTACGTATGGTTTCCGCAAGGCACCCTACGCCACTGAGCAAAGCTTGGCCGCTAACTACTCGCCTTCGCAGAGCGCCTACAATGTGCGCTACCTCGGGCACTTTGTAGACTTATTTGGCAAGCTGGATCTGCGCGTAAATGCCCAACTGTACGGCCCGCAGCTGCTGTACAACTACTTTGGCCTGGGCAACGACACGCGTAACATTCTAGCAGATGATAGAGACACCCGTGCCCGCGACATCAACGACACGTACCGCATTCGTTTCTCGCGCTTGTATGTGGCGCCTATGTTGGAAAAGGATGTATTCAGCTTCTTAAAATTTGGTTTTGGTCCGCAGTACGACCAAGTGCGCATCGACCGGAGCCAGATTGGTAGCGAAATTGAACGCGGCCTTGATGAGAACAACAATGGCGTAAGCGACGCTGCGGTAGGTATTCGCAGCTCCGATTTTGGCCTGAACCGCTACCTCGGTGGTAAAGCCTATTTGAATCTGGACGCGTCTTCTTCCCCGAAGAACCCTCGCATTGGCTTGCGTCTCTACAACTCGGCGGAGTACAACTACCAGCTCAACGGAGAAAAGCTCAGCTACGGCCGCTTGGCTACCGAAGCCCGCTTCTACCTCTCCCCAAACTTCCCCTTCCAGCTAACGTGGGCAGGCCGCATTGGGGCCAATCGTAACCTAGGCGACTACCGCTTCTACCAGGCTAACACGCTGGGCGGTACTACCAACCTACGCGGCTACCGGCGCACGCGCTTTGCCGGTCGCTCGTCGGTGTACGCCAATGCGGAGGTACGGATTCAGCTGTTCACCTTCAACGCTTACCTTGTACCCGGCAAGTTCGGTATCATGGGCCTGGCCGATGCCGCCCGGGTGTACTCGCAGTACGATACACGCAATGGCATTCGGGCCTTCCATACGGCCGTAGGTGGTGGCGTGTGGGCCGACATTCTGAAGCAAGCTGTTATCAATGCCACGTACTCGGTAGGTGAAGAAAACCTGGTGTTCGTGGGCTTCGACTTCCTGTTCTAACCACCGTAGCAGACCGGAGGAGAAAAAGGGTAATGAACCTTTCATTCTTCGATTGCTGCTCAACCTCATCCTTTTTTTCGAAAAGACGTTAAGGCTAGCCTGACGTCTTTTCGTCTTTTATCCCGGTCTTGTTTTCTGTCGTATGACGCCATTTTTCCCTCTTTTGCGCCGACTGCGGCAGCCCCTCATAACTACTGCAGTAGCAATGGGTACTGTGGCAGTTGCCCAAGCTCAGATAACGCCTACCACGCCCCCAGTTTACCCACCGCCAGCACCTGTTGCCACCGACACCGCCGCCGCCGACCAAGTGGGCGCCGCTCAGGAATTTGCCACGCCTTCTGTGATTGGCATGGGCCCCAGCAAGGGCCTTATCTTCCACTATGAGCGCATGCCGCGCTTCAACATATCGTCGGATGGTAAAGCCGTGGGGTTAAATGATTACAAGTCGCAGGCTGAGAAAAACGCCCGCTTGGTGGTGAAAGGCTACATTCCGTTCTGGAACCGTCCTCACCTCAAAATGCTGCTTGGTATCAACTATGAGCGCGAGGAGTTTAAGTTCAAGCAGTACCCTACCGGCTACGAGCTGTATGATAACATTGAAGACAAAGGGCTGAAAACACTCGGTGCCCAGCTCGCCATCATCCGGCCGGTGAATGCCGTCAACTGGTACATTTTCCGGTTGAAAGGAGAACTGAGCGGTGACTATACCTCTTCTGAGCTGAGCGTACGGGATTACTTGCGGGTATCTTCTGAATTTCTGTACGGCTGGAAGCGAAGCCCAACGTTTTCCTGGGGTGTGGGGGTGCAGCTAGGGTATACCTTCGGGCGGCAAAGCATTTACCCAGCCGTGCTCTACAACCGCACCTTCAACGACCGTTGGGGCGTAGAGGCCATCTTCCCAGCCCGCGTGACTATGCGCTACAATGCTTCGCCCAAGTCCTTGTTCTTTGCGGGGTATTCAGTTGACGGCCTGAACTACATCATCAAGCTGCGGCAGCCACTGCGTCGCGAAAAGGGCATCGACCTGCGCACATTGGAGCTGCGCGAAACGGAAGTGAAGTTCCGCGGCCGTTGGGAGCGAGAGATCTACGACTTCCTATGGTTTGGGGTGGAAGGCGGCTACCGCTACAACTACGCCTTCGACGCCTTTGACCGCACCAATGATAACCGGGTGAAAATCATCGACAGCAAGATGGCGGGTGCCCCCTACGCTTCGCTAGAGGTATTTATAGTGCCGCCGCGTAAGTTCTTGAAGAAAACAGTGAACAAGTAGGCGGCAGCCTGTGGCTTCGTGATCCGACAATAAAGAAGAAGGCCGCAACTACCTAGTTGCGGCCTTCTTCTTTATTGTTGGCGCTTACTTCTTGCGCTTCTTGGCAGTTGCTATCTTCTTGAGGTATTGGTACGTTTCCAACTGGGCCTGAACCCTACCGGCCTCCACGTCTTCTTGACCAATAAAGCGGTTGTGGAAGTCGCGCGACTTGACATTGTCTTGGCGTTGCAGATCTAGCAAGTAGCGAACCTCGGCGCGTAAGTCATCCTGCAAAATGGGGAAGGCTACCTCCACGCGGCGGTCCAAGTTGCGAGCCATCCAGTCGGACGATGCTACGTACACTTTTTCC
This sequence comes from Hymenobacter mucosus, assembly GCF_900188255.1. GTDB lineage: Bacteria > Bacteroidota > Bacteroidia > Cytophagales > Hymenobacteraceae > Hymenobacter > Hymenobacter mucosus. Next base: position 577,814 of record NZ_FZNS01000003.1, read on the forward strand.
TCGCCCCCGTTGCCGAACACGTATACACGTGCGTGTTCCAGGTAACGGTCCACCATGCCACGCTGGCTGATGTTCTCGCTTTGGCCGGGTAGGTCTGGCACCAGGCAAGAAATGCCCCGGATGAGTAGCTCCACGCGCACCCCGGCTTGGCTAGCCTCGTAGAGTTTCAAGATCATGCGCTCATCTTGCAGGGCATTTAGCTTGAGAATGATGTACGCGTCCTTGCCTTTCTGCGCCAGCTTGATTTCGTGGTCGATGAGAGCGTTGAGCTTCTCGCGAAGCTCGAAAGGAGCTACCAGTAGGTGCTCAAACTGCCCAGTTTTGTCTTGGCGGTCTTGGAAGTAGCGAAATACTTCTGCTACCTCACGCGTGAGTTCCGGGCGGGCCGTAAAGACGCCGTGGTCGGCGTAGATGCCGCTGGTTACCTCATTGAAGTTACCGGTGCTGAGATAGGCGTAGAGCTTGTTTTGGCCTTCCTCGGCACGCGTGATGAGGAGCAGCTTGCTGTGCACTTTCAAATCCGGAATACCGAAGATGACGTTGGCACCCGCCTTCTGAAGCTTCTCCGCCCAGAACATATTGCTCTCTTCATCAAAGCGGGCTTTCAGCTCCACTACCACCGTCACTTGCTTGCCGTTTTTGGCTGCTTTCAGCAGGGCTTTGGCTACCTCGCTCTTGCCCGCTACGCGGTACAGGGTAATGCTGACGCTGCTAACCTGAGGGTCCTGCGCCGCTTCCGTAATCAGGCGCGTTACGTAGTCGAAGCTCTGGTAAGGGAGGTGAAGCAGGTGGTCGCGCTCGGCAATGGCTGGTAGCATCTTGCCGCTGCGTGGCAGGGTAGGATGGGGCAGCTCAGGCTGGGGCTCGTACTTCAGATGCGGAAGGCCCAGATCAGGGAAGCCAAAGAAGTCACGGAAATTGTGGTACCGGCTTCCCTCTACTAGCTCATCTTTGCCAATGCCCGTTTTCTGCATCACGGCCCGTAGTACCTCCTTGGGCATGGCGGGGTCGTAGAGCAGGCGGGCAGGGTAGCCAGTTTCGCGCTTCTGCAAGCTGCTCTTAATCTTGGCGAGCATATTGCCCGATACCTCCTCCTGAATGTCTAGTTCAGCGTCGCGCGAGAGCTTAATAGCGTGCACCTGCACCTTCTTATACTTCGGGAATAGCTCATGGGCGCAGCACCGAATCACGTCGTCCAGGAACATCACGTAGCGGTCCTCGCCTTGAGCGGGAAGTTGCACAAAACGACCACCGTGGCGTTTGGTGGGGAGCTCAATAGCTAGTACGCGCTCTTCGTCGTGCTTTTTCTTGTCTACGGGGTGGGTGAGGTAGACGGTGAGGTACACGCTTTGGTCGCGCAGGAACAAGTGGTGCAAGTTGTCGTCCAAAATCACGGGCGAAAGCAAGTCTTGTACGTTGTCGCGGAAGTACTGCTGCACCCACGCTCGCTGTTCCTCGTTCAGGTCGTGCTCAGATATCAGGTGGATGTGCTGTTCGCGCAGCTCCGGCAGAATCTGGTTCCGAAACGTGTCGCCAAATTCCTGCTGCTGGCGGCCTACCTCCGCTAGCAAGGCGCTAAGCTGCTCGGCAGGGTCTTCTCCTAGCTTAGCCAGGGTTTTCTTCTTGAGCTTTACCAGGCGCCGCAGCGTAGCCACGCGCACCTTAAAATACTCGTCGAGGTTGCTCGAAAAAATGGCCAGAAACTTCAGCCGCTCCAAGAGCGGTACGGCTGGGGTTTGGGCCTCCTGCAGCACACGGCGGTTGAAGGCAAGCCAGCTTAGTTCGCGGTTGAGTAGTTGGGGGGTGGCCGGTTTAATGTCTTCCATTTGGGTGAGATACACTAGCTACGCCAGCCGCTGGGTATGCAAAAACCAACTTGCCACGGCTGGAGCAGGGCTCTAGTCGTTGTTTTTGGGTTTGTCGAAGAAATAAAACTCAGCGTTGGCCTGATCTACCTCCGCCCAGTGTGCGCACGAGAACTTAAGGCACACAATAGATGCCGTGGGCATGTCTGGAATAGAACTCGGGGAAAGCAAGTTGGCGAAGTCAGTCAGGGTATTATTGTGGCCCACCAGCAGTACCGAATCGGCCTCATCGGGGCACTGCCGCACCACTTGCAACAAGTCCAGCACGGTAGCTTCGTAAATGCTTTCTACCACCTGAATCTTCTCGTGGGGGTAGTCTATTTCCTTTGCTACCAAGGCGGCGGTGCTCAGGGCCCGCACGGCGGGAGACGTCAAGAGCAGATTCAGCTGAATATCACGCTTCGCCAGCGCCTGGCCCATGCGGGGGGCATCGTCGCGGCCTCGGTCGTTGAGGGGCCGTTGGTGGTCGTCTAGGTCGTCGAAATCCCAGCTCGACTTGGCGTGGCGCATCAGATATAGCGTTTTCATCGGCAGCAAGAAAAAGGGGTGCAGGCCTCTTTACTGTTGCGCCCTCCAAATAGTTATGCTCAGGCGAGGCCCTGACTAGAAAGCGGCAGTAGCAAGAAAAAAGACCCGCTGGTTTCAGCGGGTCTTTTCATAATCAAAGGTACTAAGCAGAACCATATCTAGGGGTATGGCCACCGCTTAGGGTTGCGAATCTTTGATGAACTGCCTACGACTTGGGTTCTGCTCAGCGCAACGCACTGCGGTAGGTTTACCAGAATAGTAGTGCCCACGAATTGCGCCAGTGGTGCCGCAGTCTACGTTGAAAAGAAGCACTTGCAACAAGACAGGGAGCCAGTGCTTATCAGAGGTAAGTAAGTTTTCCTGGCAGAACTTAGTAGGGTGGCAATTTTGTGTGAAGGAGAAGAAAGGGTGTGTAGGTTGTGGTAAAGGGAGCAAGGCCGACAATTTATTGAAATTATATCAATATATAGCCTGTTTAATTGTAGATATTTATATAACCGAATGATATTAGGCGCATGTGTCTATGTACTTGGCCTATTTATCAGCAGCGGGAGTAGCTTGTACATCGTCACTTTTGCTGCTGGAGTTAGGTAGTACTGTTAGCGCTATAATGCCCCACCGCAGTGGTTACAGCCCACTGAGCATACAAAAGCCGGCCTGTTGCAGCAGGCCGGCTTTGAAGTTTTCTATTGAAGCATGCGGCTACTCCTTCTGAAAGCGACGGTGAACGGTGGTAGTGCCGTTGGTCAGCACTGCGTGGTAGAGGCCGTTGGGGAGGCGACCTACGTCAAGCGTAGCAGGGTCGTCGGTCCGCAGCTGTTTCATCTCAAACCCTTGCAGGTCATACACCTTCACCGACCATTTTCCGGCTGCTTCCTCCAAGCTGGATTGCAGAATCAGCTTGCCGCTGGTGGGGTTGGGATAGAGTTGCACATCCAGGTCAGTGCTGCTCGTGGAGGCAATCATGCGCGGTGCGGTGCCGCCCGTGCTAGTCACCAAAGACGCCCGCGCTCCGCCGGTAGCAAACAAAGCGTTCATGCGCGAAGCCTGGCCATTGGAGAACATGTACATGCACGCATCATCCGTGTAGTCCATGTAGTTCATGAACATGTCGCCGCTGGTGCCATTAGAGCAGGTTACGTGCGGGAAGGACGGGCAGCCGTAGTTGCTGGTCTGCTGCGTGGGCGTATCCGAAACGTAGTCATTGCCGCAGCTGGCGTCACCCCAAATGTGGCGCAGGTTCAGCCAGTGGCCTACTTCGTGGGTTGCCGTTCGGCCTTTATCGTAAGGCTTGGCGGTGCCACCTGGCAGTGAGGAGTAGAGTACTACTACACCATCGGTAGCGGGTGAGCCGCCGGGAAACTGTGCGTAGCCCAGTAGGCCTTGGCCTAGGTTGCACACCCAAAGGTTGAGGTACTTGCTGGCGTCCCAGGCGTCGTCGCCCCCGCGCTTGGAGTTCTTGACTGCGTCGTTGGAGCTCCAGGAGCTTACCTTGGTTTGCTTGTGAATGATGCCCGTGGTAGCGGTGCCAGTGGGCGTGCGCTTCGCTAAGGTAAACTGAATATTGGTGCTGGCTGCACTAGCAGCAAAGGCCGCCGGAATCAGGCTGGCGTCGGCGTTAGTTTTGGCGAAGTCTTGGTTTAAAACATCAATTTGGGCCTGCACCTGCGCATCCGACACGTTCTGTGCTGTGGTGTTGTAGAGTACGTGCACCACTACCGGAATAGTGAGGGCGGCGGTAGTGCGGCGGGCAGTAGGGTTGGCTTCAAACTGGCGGGTGTGCTCCTCAATGGCAGCCATACGCCGCGCCATGCCCGGGTTGCTGGCCAGCTGCTCGGTGAGGACGTCCATGGTAGAACAGCGGCGCCGAACCTGCTGGTCTAGCGTGAAGGCGATATTGCTCACCTTGGCGCGTTGCGCATCCTGCGCTTGCACGGTGGCAGCCATGCCGCTGATAGCCAATAATGCGAGAGAAGTAAAAGTTTTCTTCATCAAAAAAAGTGGTTGTGGAGGGTGAGAAACACAGAACAAGCCTATTGCAGAGCAATGCGAGTTGTTTTGAAAATATGAGGTGTTAATCTACTATTTATTATAAATAATTCAAATAAAAACCTGATGAATGGTAGGATTAGCAAGCTGAGTATTACACCAGACAAGGGCGTAACCCTGAGCGCTGACTATTGCAGTAGCGGGATTGGCCTGGAGAGAAAGCAAAAACGCCTGGCTTGCTACAGCAAACCAGGCGCGTAAGCAACAGCCCTACCGGACTACCTTATTGTTCGTAATCTACTTGGGGCAAGGTGTTGGGGTAGCGCTGCTGATGAATAGATGCCACGTGGCGTGCCAGCAGCTCGCGCAGTTCCTCAATGTTTTCGCGCTGAGTGGCCGAAATGAAAATAACTGGGTCGTGCATGCGTGCCATGTACGTTGCCTTAAACTGCTCCAGGGTAGGGCGGGAGGCCGGGGCCTCCTCGTCTTCTTCGGGATTCATGCCCTCGAAGCCACCGTGGTGCTCAATTTCAGCGCCGGGGTTGTACTGGTCAATTTTATTGAAAACTAGTAGCATAGGCTTATCGGCCGCTTCAATATCCTTCAGCGTGTCGTTTACCACGGCAATGTGCTCCTCAAATGAGGGGTGGGAGATATCTACCACATGCACTAGCAGGTCGGCCTCCCGTATTTCATCAAGGGTGCTCTTAAAGCTCTCAATGAGGCGAGTGGGGAGCTTACGGATAAACCCAACCGTGTCGGAAAGCAAGAATGGCACGTGGTCGAGCACCACCTTGCGCACCGTAGAATCGACGGTAGCAAAGAGTTTGTTCTCGGCAAACACGTCGGAGCGGCTCAGCAGATTCATAATGGTGCTTTTGCCTACGTTGGTGTAGCCCACCAGCGCCACGCGCACCACGCCGCCCCGCGACTTGCGCTGGGTGTGGCTTTGCTTGTCGAAATCCTTGAGTTTTTCCTTGAGCAGGTCAATCCGCTCGCGCACTACGCGGCGGTCCGTTTCTATTTCCGTTTCGCCCGGTCCGCGCTGGGCTACACCACCACCCCGCTGTTTGTCCAAGTGAGTCCAGAGGCCTGTGAGGCGAGGCAGCAAGTACTGGTACTGCGCAAGCTCTACCTGCGTGCGGGCCGTGGCCGACTTGGCGCGGCTGGCGAAGATGTCAATAATGAGCAGGGAGCGGTCTACGATCTTAACCTTCAGCTCTGCCTCCAGGTTGCGCAACTGCGAAGGCGAGAGGTCATCATCGAAGATAACCATGCTGGCATCAGTATGCTGCACGTAGGCACTGATTTCGGCTAGCTTGCCCTCACCCACAAACGTGCGGATATCGGGCTTTTCCAGGCGCTGCACAAAGCGCTTGGTAACCGTTACGCCGGCCGTTTCGGCCAGGAAGGCCAGTTCATCAAGGTATTCTTGGGTGCGAGCGTCGGGCTGGCGTTTGTCGGGTACTGCTACCAGTACGGCAGTTTCTACCTCGGGTGCGGTATCGTAGGTGCCGTTATTGTTGGCTTTGGCTAAGATGCGGCCGGCACGGCCTTTCACGCCGTCGGTGGCGCCGGGGTGGCGGGTGCTGTTGCCCGGCTTACGGCCTTTGGAAGTGGGTTTGTTTGCCATAATGGGGAGCTTAAGGTCAGGAGAGCTGGAATGGGCAGGTAGCAGGTGGGCGGCTGCGCAAATCCAGACAATTATTTTAAGGTGAGCGAGTAGGCCACTACTTCCTGAATCTGCTGTTCAGTGAGCTTTTTCTGGAAGCTGGGCATCTTGCCCATCCCGTTGTTCACCATGTACACGCGACCAGTGGCATTGAGGTTACTACGGGTGAGGTCGTGAGCACCGTTTAAACCCAGTTTGCCGTCGAGGCCGTGGCATACAGCACAGTTTTGGGCAAATAAGGTTTTCCCCGCTACTAGGTCTATTTCAGGTTCGGCCGGCGGGGTAGCCATGGCCGCCGCGTCCGTACGAACTGGCTCGGTGGCACCCGCTAAGGTAGCCTGATCGGCGGCAGAAAGCGTGGCTGTACTTTGGGCGGTGGTGTCAACGGGAGGGGCTGCCTCGGGGGTTGCGGTGGCTTCGGCCAAGCCACCGGAGTAAGCGACGCGGGCCGCGGCCGTCGGCGACTGTAGCGCGGGGCTACCCGTTTCAGCTAAGCCATACACATACACAAACCCGAGTAGGGTAATCACTACTCCTGGTTTAAACTGACGGCGCATGGCGGCAATGGCGGTGGGCAGCAGCACCAGTACGAGCCCCAGCTTCAGCCAGAGCCAGCCCGGTATGGTGCTGGGGTAAGACCCCAATAGCACACCACCCGAGAGCAAAATCAGTAGGCCCAGCACCGAATCGACAATGCGGGTGCGGGCCCGTAAGGCCCGTAATTGTTCGTTGCGGCCTAGCAGGAGTAGGCCAGCCTTGAGTGCATAGAAAAGTAGGAAAGCCAGCACAACAACCAAGTGCAGGCGCAGTAGCGTGGTGGAAGCAAACATAGGGTACAAAGGTAGCCCAGGCAGATTGGTAGTGAAGTGCTGGTACGTAAAAACCTAGAACGGTATAAACTCCTCCCATCACCCCACGTAGGAACGCTACCTTTGTGCACTTCATTACTCCGTTGCTTACCTCATCACCCCAGAATGCGCGTCGCTATTGTCATTAATACGAGTTGGAATATCTGGAACTTCCGACGTAGCCTGGTATTGGCCCTGCAAGCTGCTGGGCACGAGGTACTCGCCATTGCTCCCCCCGATGCCTACTCCCAGCGCCTGGAAACCGAGCTGGGCTGCCGCTACGTGCCCATCTTAATGGAAAACAAGGGCACCAATCCTGTAAAGGATGCCCTGCTTACGCGCCGCTTCTACGACATTTACCGGCGCGAGCGGCCCGACGTCGTTTTGCAGTACACCATCAAGCCCAACATTTATGGCACCATAGCGGCTCGGCTGGCTGGTATTCCTAGTGTCAATAACGTGTCGGGCCTGGGCACGGTGTTTATTGTGAAAAACCTGGTGAGCCGGGTGGCTCTGGGACTCTACCGCTTTGCTTTTCGCTTTCCCAAGCGGGTGTTCTTTCAAAACGACGACGACCGGCAGCTGTTCCTGCAAAATGGCCTGGTAGACGCCCGCATCACAGACTTGCTGCCTGGTTCCGGCATCGACACCACGAAGTTTCGGCCTGCCATTGAGTTCACTCGGCATGAGCCGTTTACCTTCCTCATGATTGCGCGCGTGCTTTATGAAAAGGGCGTGGAAGAATACTTTGAGGCGGCTCGTCTGGTGCGGGAAGCCGCGCCCGGTACCCGCGTGCAATTGCTAGGCGGGATTGACGAATCGGGCGGGGTAGGCGTGAAGAGGGCCGTGTTTGAGGAGTGGCTGCGGGCGGGCAATGTAGAGTACTTGGGCACTTCCGACAACGTAGCTGAGCACATTCATAAGGCCGACTGCGTGGTGCTGCCTTCCTACCGCGAAGGCACGCCCAAGACGCTGCTAGAAGCCGCCGCCATGGGCAAGCCCATTGTAACGACTGACGTGCCCGGCTGCCGCGAAACCGTGGTCGATGGTCAGAACGGTCTGCTTTGCGAGGTGCGTAGCGCCACCGATTTGGCCGCGAAAATGGTGCAAGTGCTGCGCCTGCCGGCACCGGCCTTGGCCCAGATGGGGCGGGCCGGCCGCCAACTGGCCGAACAGAAGTTCGACGAGCAAATTGTACTCAATAAATATCTGCAGGTAGTAGCGGAAGTGCAGCCCAAGCGTGCCAGCATAGCCAAAACTGCCTAATTTGCGGCTCGCTAGCCACTCATACCATTAATTGTTGCTACATGGAGTTCAAGTACTTTGATATTCAAGGAGTGGTGGAAGTTCTGCCACGCGTATTCGGTGATGCCCGGGGAGCCTTCTTTGAATCATTCAGCGCCCAGAAGATGACCGAAGCCGGCATCGTGGGAGATTGGGTGCAGGATAACCAGTCGCGCTCCGACCGGGGAGTAGTACGCGGCCTGCACTTCCAAAAGCCTCCGTTTGCCCAGGCAAAGCTGGTGCGCGTTGCTCAGGGCCGGGCCCTGGATGTCATCGTGGATATTCGCAAGGACTCCCCCACGTACGGGCAGCACGTGATGGTAGAGCTAGACGCCCAGCGCTACAACATGCTGTATGTGCCCGTAGGCTTTGCGCACGGCTTCACTGCTTTGGAAGACAACACGCTCTTCCTCTATAAATGCACCAACTATTACGCGCCGCAGTCGGAGGGTGGCCTGCTTTGGAACGACCCCGCTTTGGGAATCAAATGGGGGGTGGAAAATGCCACGGTATCGGCCAAAGACCAGGTGCTGCCAACCCTGGCTCAGCTCGAAAGCCCCTTCTAAGAACACTGCACTGGCTCCCTAGGGGAGTGCTACTCCTAAACAGACAGCGCCCTTACCTTCTAGTAGAGGGTAGGGGCGCTGTCTGTTTAGGAAAAAATGGGTGCGCAGCCTGTGCCCCGCCTTCCAGCATTAGAAATGCTCAAGCAGCGTTTCCAAGCCCATGCCACGCGAGCCTTTAATCAGGATTAGCTGGCCTTGCAGGTGCTGCTCGCGTAGCCAGGTGGCGGCTTCTGCTTTGGTAGGGAAGTAGTGGAAGCCGGGCGCCACAGCGGCGTGTTGCATGTGGCTACCAATGAGAACCACGGTGCCCAATGGTAGCGTTTGCAGGAGTTGCCCCAGAGCGCGGTGCTCAGACTCACTCTCGGCTCCTAGTTCAAACATATCACCCAAGATGACCACCTTGGCGGCAGAAGCACCGGGGCGGGTAGCAAAGCTGTGCAGTGCGGCGCTCATGCTGCTTGGGTTGGCATTGTAGGCATCCAGCACTACCTCGTTGTGGGTGGTGCGCACCAGCTGGGAGCGGTTGTTGGTAGGCGCATAAGAAGCCAACGCCTCGCCAATGCTGTCGTTGGAAACCCCAAAATGAGCCCCCACGGCGGCCGCGGCAGCCAGGTTAGGAAAGTTGTAGCCGCCCGTAATTTGCGCTTCCACAGGGGCGCCCGTAAACAAGCGCAGTACTACGTGCGGAGCCGCACTAAGCAGCTCGGCCGGGTAGGTATCAGTGGGGCCTGGGTACGTGATGCGCTCCGCGACAACGGTGGCCAGCTCCGGCAGGCGGGCGTCAAGGGTATTGACGAAAGCGGTACCGTCCGTTTGTGCTAAGAAGCGGAACAGCTCGCTCTTGCCTCGCGCAATTCCTTCCTCCCCCCCAAAGCCTTCCAAGTGAGCCTTGCCAATGTTGGTGATAAGGCCGTGGGTAGGTTCCGCTAATTGGCAAAGCAGCTCTATTTCGCCTTGGTGGTTGGCCCCCATCTCCACAATGGCTAGCTCATGCTCTGCGGGCTTGATGCTAAGCAGCGTGAGAGGCACCCCAATGTGGTTGTTAAGATTGCCACGGGTGTATTGCACGCGGTAGCGGCGGCATAGCACGGTATATACCAGCTCTTTGGTAGTGGTTTTGCCGTTGGAGCCCGTAATGGCCAGTACTGGAATGCGCAGCTGGCGACGGTGATACTGGGCCAGCTCCTGCAAAGCCAGTAAGGGGTCGGGGGCGTAGGTGTAGCGCTCCGGGTCTTGCGTTGCCAGGGCGTTGTCATCAACCACGGCGTGGCGGGCGCCGGCGGCCAAGGCCTGAGGAGCAAAGTCGCGCCCGCGGAAGCTAGGGCCGTTTAGGGCAAAGAATAAGGTGCCGTCCTGCGGCTGCCGGGAGTCGGTGCTAACGGCGGTGGCGGACCGAAACTGGGCGTAGAGCGCCGCAATGTCTATCATGCTGATTCGTTCGTATCTTAGAAGCTGCGTACCTGAACCATTCTCTTCCCCGTTGCTGATGCGTCAACGTCTCCTGTTTTTAGTAACGGCTGTGCTGGTAGGCAGCGCCACTACCGCCGCGCAGGCGCAATCGGCCTTTGGGTTTGAGTTTCGGGCCGTCGCAAAAGTAGTGCAAGGCACCGACACGTTGCGCAATGCCTGGGCCGGGGGGCTCAACTCTCCACAATTTTCTACCATTGACCTCAACGGCGACCAGCAGCCCGACCTCTACGTGTTCGACCGGGCCCAGAACCGCTCGTTTACCTTTTTGAGCGTGGCTACCGACAATGGCCGCGTTTGGCAGCACGAGCCCATTTACGAAGGCCTGTTTCCGACGGGCCTGCAAGGGTGGGTGCTGCTGCGTGACTACGACTGCGACAACCGCCCCGACTTGTTTACCTATGCTTCCGGCGGCGACATCCGCATTTACCACAATGTGGCCGGGGCCAATGGCTTACCATCCTTTCAACTCGTCACCAATCAGCTTACCTATTTCGATCCGTCGCCTACTATTGGTGGCGACATCAACATCATAACGGGCGGCTACAACATACCCGCCATTCAGGATATCGACGGCGACGGTCGTCTCGACATTTTGACATTTGACTTCGCCTCTACGGCACCGAGCATCTACTACTACCGCAACACCTCCACGGGAGCCTGCGGGGGCTTGCAGTTCAGGGAGGGTAGCAAATTTTGGGGTGGTATTACGGCCTGCTTAAGTGGCTGCACCAGCTTCACCTTCGCCCCCGACCAGTGCCGCCCGGTCCTGCGTCCAAACCACACGGGGGGGTACAACCTCACGGCGCTCGACTTGGATGGGGACGGTGACCAAGATTTGCTGAGTGGGCGCGACAACTGCCCTGAACTGGTAAGCCTGCGCAACGATGGTACCGCCCAGGAGGCACGCATGACCAGCGCCGGCCTCAACCAGAGCTTTCCTACGGGCACTACTGCTGCCCGAGTACCCAACTTCCCCGCCGCCTACTCCGTGGACGTCACGTTTGACGGCCGCCCAGACATAGTAGTCAGCCCGAACCTCTACGACAACGTAGATACCGTTGAGACGCGGCAGTCGGTGGTAGTATACCGCAACACCAGCGCCACTGGAGCCCCCGTGCTGGCGTATCAGCAGAACAATTTTTTGCAGGCAGGCATGATTGATCTGAGCGAGGGCGCCGCTCCTACGTTTGGCGACCTAGACGGCGACGGGTTGGTAGACATGCTAGTGGGGTCTGTGAGCCGCAACAACCCCAAGCAGCACTACCGGGCTGCGCTGAGCTACTACCGCAACGTAGGCACCGCCCGCAAACCCATCTTTTCGTTGGTGACGAACGATTACCTAGGTCTTACCAGCCGGCGTCTAGTTTCGCTAAAACCTGTTCTGGTAGACCTAAACCGCGACGGCGCCCTGGACTTGGTGTACTCCGGCTACCAGCAAGGTGCCACTGCCAACCCCATCACCTACGTGCTGAACACGGCCACTGCTCGCCAGCCAGCAGCATTTAACCTAGCCAGCGCCGGTACCCTTGCCGGAATGCCGGGCCGCGCCTTCGATGCTCCGTGTTTCGCCGATGTGGATGCGGATGGGCTAGTAGACTTGCTGTTGGGTACCAATTCGGTGGATACGCCGGGCCAGTCTTTGCGTTACTACCGTAATACGGGGGCAAACAACATCAGCCAAGCATTTGTACTGATAAATAACGACTACGGCCAGCTGCGCAATAATGCCAACCGGCGGCCGGTTGCCCTGCACCCCACCGTAGCCGATTTTGATGGCGACGGCCAGCCCGATCTGCTGACAGCTGATGCCCTGGGCGAAATTCGGATGTACTCCAACTTCCGGTCGCAGCCCAGCTCCTTTCTAGCCCGCACCGACCTGTTTTACAACGCCCTACTCGGTCAGTATCAGGAAAACCGCTTGGGTACGGCCGCCGTGTTCCGGTACGCCCCCGCCACTGCCGACGTGGATGGTGATGGAGTTCCAGAGCTGTTTCTGGGGTTAGAGGGTGGGGGCATTGTAGCGCTGGCTACCCGCCGCCAAGTGCTCAGCACCAACTCAGCAGCTACCACCCTTCCGCTGCAAGTTTACCCTAACCCTACCACGGGCAGGGCTACGGTAGAAGCCCCGCGCCCTGTGCGAGTTACCGTACTCGATATAACGGGACGTACAGTGCGCCAAGACGATGCATTAAACCGAACGCACACTCTGTCTTTAACTGGCTTGGCGCCTGGCATCTACCTGGTGCGCTGCCAAACCGCCACTGGCGAGCAGGCAATGCAACGCTTGGAAGTGCAATAGGGCATTAGTGATAATCTGATGCCTATAACCAAGCAGCCGGGGCGGTAGTCGCAATTGTAGTGACTACCGCCCCGGCTGCTTGTTTCTATTCTTGGTTATTGCCGTACTGTTGCCGCGCCCAGCTCAAATGGGTCGCCATCCTGCAAGGCGGGAAAACGCTCCCGGAAGGCTTCCAACTCAGAGCGGCGTAGGGCGCGCGTAATGCTGGTTTCCTGATTGCCTACTTCCACCAAGTACTCGCCGCGCATGTCCAGCAAGGCCGAGTCGCCGGCGTAAGAATGGTTATTGCCATCAATGCCCACGCAATTCACGCCCAAGGTGTACGCCAAGTTTTCAATGGCGCGAGCCCGTAGCAGCGTAATCCAGGCGGTGCGGCGAATGGCAGGCCAGTTGGCTACGTACAGCAGTAGGTCGTAGGGCTGGTCAATAGGGTTACGGCTCCAAACCGGAAAGCGTAGGTCGTAGCACACGAGCGGGCAAATGCGCCATCCCCGCCATTCTTCAATGAGGCGCTCGGTGCCCGCGGCGTACACGTTATGCTCACCTGCCATGGTAAACAGGTGACGCTTGTTGTAATAGCTCAAAGAGCCATCGGGGCGCACCCACAGCAGGCGGTTGTAATAGAGGCCATCTTCTTCCACAATAAAGCTTCCCGTCACTACGGCGTCACGTTGGGCTGCTACTCCGCGCATCCACTGCAAGGTAGGACCTTCCATAGGCTCAGCCAGCGCCGCCGCTTCCATGCTGAAGCCAGTAGTGAACATTTCCGGCAGCACAATTAGGTCGGTACGGATGGAAATTTCATCAATGTATCGCCCTAATTCCTGGTGGTTTGCAGCGGGAGAGTGCCATTGCAGGGATGCCTGCACAAAGGAAATGGTGAGATCAGACAAGGCCGTAGTAAGGTTTCGCTTGCGGAATAGGTTGCTGGATGAAGTATAGCAAAAAATGCATTGACAATGCAGGACCACTCCTACAAAGCTACCGTACGGTAGGCCGACAGCTTTATACTGCTTCCCTGTGTACTAACGTAAATCAGCGAATTTATTGCGTAGAGAAGTGCAATTTACTTCTCCTGACTTGGCGTTAGTTGGTAGTCTGCTCTGTTTAGGTTAGGGTACGAAGCCGCTCGGCGGCGGCGTGTAAAGTAGCTTCGCGCTTGGCAAAGCAGAACCGTACAAGGCCATCATCGTGCCCATTGTGGTAGAAGGCCGATACGGGAACTACCGCTACCCCCGCCTGCTGGGTAAGACGCCGGGCAAAGGCAACGTCCGACTCGTTGGCTTGCGCCAGGGCCCGGAAGTTGGCCAGTTGAAAGTAGCCACCCGGCACGGGCAATAACTCGAACCCCGTACCCGTGAGCAACTCCCGAAACAGATCGCGCTTTTGCTGGTAAAAAGCAGGAAGCGAGTCGTACAGGGCGGTAGTGGGCACTACGTCGGCTAGCGCGTGCTGGGTGGGTGTGCTTACGCTGAACGTCACGAACTGGTGCACGCGGCGCAGCTCCGTTGTAAGTGCTGGCGGGGCAATACAGTAGCCCACCTTCCAGCCAGTGGCATGGTACGTCTTACCGAACGACGACAGTACGAAGGCGCGCTCCCGTAGCTCGGGGTGTTGCAGGGTACTGCGGTGAGGCTCCCCATCAAATACCATGTGCTCATACACTTCGTCGCTGAGCACCAGAACGTCTGTATTACGTAGCAACTCGGCCAGCGCATCAAAGTCGGTGCTGGTGAGCACGGCGCCGGTGGGGTTGTTGGGAGTATTGAGCAGAATGAGGCGGGTGCGAGGCGTAATGGCTGCCGCCACTTGGTCCCAATCGGGGTGAAAATCGGGTAGGCGGAGGGGTACATACATGGGTACACCGCCTTGCAGCCGGATGGCCGGGCCGTAAAGGTCGTAGGCTGGCTCTAGCACCAATACCTCGTCGCCGGGGTGTACTACTGCCGCCAGCACGGCATACAATGCCTCCGTAGCACCACTTGTAACCGTAATTTCGGTGGCAGCATCCGGAGCGGGTACGTGGTAGAGGTGGGCCGTTTTTGCGCTGATGGCCTCGCGCAGGCGCAGCAAGCCCGGCATGGGCGCATATTGCTGCTGACCGGAGGTACTAACGTGGCAGGCCAGAGCATCCAGCAACACCTGCGGTGGGTCGTAGTCAGGAAACCCCTGGGCCAGGTTGATGGCCCCGCTTTCCTGAGCCAGTTGGGTCATTACAGAGAAAATACTAGTGCCTACATCGGGCAGCTTGGAGCGGAGAGTCAGGGGAGGCATTGTATGAACCAAGGTAAAAGGCGCGACTCAAAATACGCACCAGCCGCTAAATCGGTGACCCGTTTGGGCCAGACTGCCCATGGAGCCTTGCCTGCGTCTCTGCCGAGGTAAGAACCCAAGTTGCCAGCTGCGGAGCGCGTTCACCCACCACCGCCTCTGCATCAGCCCGGCTAGCCATGAGCCCCCAGAGGGAGCAGATGCACTTGGAATGTAGTGCCCTCATTCACCTTGCTTTCCACCACTATGTGCCCACCATGGCTTTCCACAATCCGATTGACGAGGTAGAGCCCCAGCCCCGAGCCCTCTACGTGGCTGTGGAAACGCCGAAATAGCTGGAACATTTGGCTGCCGAAACGTTCTAAATCAATGCCCAAGCCATTGTCCTGAACCAGCAGCACGGGGTGGCCCTCCTCCAGGCGTGTGCTCAAGTGGATGCGGAGCCGCCGCTTGGGCGCAGCATATTTTAGGGCGTTGCTGATGAGGTTGTACAGGACGCTTTGCAGGTTGGGCCGCACAAATTCTACCACGGGTACGGCAGTAAAGTCGGTGGTGACGATGGCGCGGGCCGAGTTCAGGGGTTCCTCAATGCTCAAGAGTACTTCTTGGGTAAGCTGGGCGAGGTTGACAAGCTCGGCCGTGAGACCCCGCCGCATCTTCTGCACCTGCACCAGCTCAGACAGATCGTGAATAGTAGCGTAAATCTGGTGCAGGCACTTGTCGAACATGGCTACCAGCTTCACCGCGTCGGGGTCGCGGAAATAGGCTGTACGCGTGAGCTCCTCAAAAATGCCCGCCATGTTATTGATGGGCTGTTTGAGGTCGTGGGAGGCCGTATACACAAAGCTGTCTAGGTCCTGGTTCGTGCGTATCAGCTCGGCGTTCTTCTCTTCTAAGTGCTGCTGTATCCGCTTATAGTCGTCGATGTCGGTAGTCGTGCCAAACCAGCGCACAATGGCTCCCGAGGCATCGCGTAGGGGTTGGGCCCGGTGCAAGTACCAGCGGTAGAGGCCCGTGGGTACGTGGCGCAAGCTGTTTTCCATATCCAGCACTTGGCCGGTGCTCATGCTCTGCTCAAATAGCTGCTGGGTGTAGGCCACCTGCTCGGGGCGCAGCAAGTGAAGCCAGCCTTCACGGAGTGTATCTTCTACGGGCACGCCAGTAGCCAACGACCATCGGGAGTTAAGGTAGTCGAGCTGGCCATCGGGGCGGGCGGTCCACACAATGGCCGGTACCGACTCGGCCAAGAAGCGGAACTGCTCTTCGCTACGTCGCAACTCGTCGCTGAGAAGGCGCTGCTCGTGTATGTCGGTGATGGAGCCGTACCACCGCTGCACGCTACCCGTCTCGTCGAGGGCGGGTACCAACCGCCCCAAATGCCAGCGGTATTCGCCATCGTGGCGGCGGAGGCGGAGTTCTTGGGTGTGCACTTGGCCAGTAGTAGCAGCGTGGGCAAGCAGGGCACGGAGGGCCCGCTGGTCTTCGGCTGTTAGCGCAAGCTGCCAGCACCGGTTACGGTCGGCAAGCGTTTGGCCCGTGTAGTCAAACCACTGGCGGCTGAGGTATTCTACGCTACCGTTAGGGGCCGTCACTACCGTAATCTGGGGCAAGGAATCCGTCATCAGGCGCATCTTCACATCCATCGCCTCGGCCCGGCGGTTTGCCAAGGCCCGGTCGGTGATGTCAACGGCAAAGACGAGAATACCATGGACGGTACCCGCTTCGTTGAACAGGGGCTGGCATACAAAGTCGAAGTAGTAAATGCGTCGCTTGCCGTTGATAGGGGTAAGTACCTGCACTGGGCGCTCATGGCCTGCCACCCGCTGGCCGGTAGCATACACTTGGTCGAGCAGCTCAAGTAGGCCTTGGCGCGCTAAGGCCGAGTAAGCCGTGCGCGCAGACTGACCCAGCTGAAACTGTTTGCCGAGCAGCTTGCGAAAGTTGCTGTTCGCAAACCCAATCACGTGCTCGGGCCCGAGCAGGGTTGCAATGTAGGCGGGTACTTCGCCCATGATGTACTGCAACTGCCGGTCCTTCTCTTCGAGCACCAACTGGGTACGCTTCTGGTCATCAATGTTGGTGCAGGTACAAAACCATTGTTCAATGTGCCCATCGGTGCCACGCACGGGGCAGGCTTGGGCCAAAAACCAGCGGTATTGGCCGTGCTGGTCCCGAATGCGAAACTCAGCCTCATAGTCATTGCCGGTGGCTAGGGCCTGCTGCCATCCTTGGGTAGCGCCCACCTGGTCGTCGGGGTGTAGCAGGTGGGTCCAGGTGAAGTTGGGCGGGGGCGTGGTAAAGTCAATGCCCGTGTATTCCTGCCACCGCTGGTTGAAGTAGGTAGCCTGTCCCGTTTGATTAACAGCCCACACCAACTGCGGAATGAAGTTAGCCAGTACCTGAAAGCGGGCTAAGCTCTGGCGCAGATCGCGCTTGGTGCGGTGGGTTTGCGTAACATCTTGCATAGCCCCCAGCATCCGGTAGGGTTGGCCCTGGGCGTCCCGCATGATATAAAACCGGTCAACTACTTCGGCCCAGGAGCCATCGGCCCGGCGCATGCGGTATTCCCCAGTGGCCGCGGTGTCGGTGCCCGTCAGCAAAATCTGGAGGTAGTTCTCCAGAGCGGGTTGGTCGTCAGGATGTAGGCAGGAGCGCCAGAAGTCAATGGTACTGTTTTCGGGGGTGACGGGGTAACCGAAGAGAGTAGTGAACAGCTCATTACGCCAAATGCGGCCCGTGCGCATGTCGTAGTCCCAAATGGCATCGTGGGTGGCGCGGGCCAGCAGTGTAAACCCCTCGTGGCTAATGCGCTCCTGCTGTTCGGCCCGGCGCTGCTCCGTAACGTCGAGGCAGCGGCACAGCACGTAGCGCAAGCTGCCGTCGGGCGCTGCTACGGGGCGCAGCGTCAGTTGCCAGAAGCGGCCGGCAAGTCCATTGTCGGTGCCGGGTAAAGCCGGCTGAGTTTCCAGCACCCGCACCTTGCGTTGTTCTACTACCTCCTGCACGGCTTGCTCCCACTCCGGATGGTGTAAGAAGGCGGCGGGGCCAGCGTCCAGCACTTGAGTTATAGGTTGGCCCAGCACTTCAGGGCCCACGCCACCCAGCAGTACGCGCATGCTGTCGTTGTAAGCTACCAGGGTGAGTCCCTCCGGCTGAAGCACAAGGTGGGGAGATGGCAGCGAATCAAACAGCAGCTGAAAATCGACTTGCTCAGCAGACATGATGGGATAGGAAAAAGAGCGGGGAGCAGCAATATAGGTTGCCTATGGGCAGGAGTACGATGCGCGTAAAAACGACGTCCGAAAAAATACAGATTTCAAACGATACTTGTGGCTTTGGCACAACGCCATGTCTGTTTGAGGGCCACATAAGTCCAATCCATACTGTACAAGACAGTACGAGCGAAGCGGCAAGAAAAAGCCCGGACAACATGCATTGCCCGGGCTTTTTCTTGCCGCTCTGTTGGGTGCGCTAGGCTATAGCGGGTTCTTGAGTAACTGCGGAAACTTGTGGCGAAACTTCTCCACCTTGGGGGTCGATACGCTGCTGACGTAGGGCTCAAAGGGGTGCAGGCGGTAGTAGCCCTGGTGGTAGCCCTCGGCGGGCCAAAACCTGGTGAAAGCCACCACCTGCGTTACGATAGGGTTGGCGTACTGCTTGGAAGCATTGACGCGCTTGATGGCGGCCTCAATCTCCTGCTTTTCCTGAGGGGTGCGGTAAAATGCTACGGAGCGGTACTGGGTGCCCGCATCGGGTCCCTGGCGGTTGAGGGTTGTGGGGTCGTGGCCGGCGCGCAAGAACACGTCAACCAGCGTAGCAAAGCTGATTTGCTTGGGGTCGTAGTAAATCTCAATAGATTCGGCGTGGCCAGTTTGGCCGCTACCCACCTGCTCGTAGGTTGGGTTGGCTTCCTTGCCGCCGCTGTAGCCCGATACCACTTCCTTCACCCCTTTCACTTCTTCAAAAATTTCTTCTGTGCACCAGAAGCACCCCCCGGCAAAAGTGGCTACGGCCAATCCGTTGAGACTAGTAGGAGCCTTGCCCGCCGTCGAGCGGCTCATTGATTGGGCGTCGGCGGGGCGTTCTTGGGTGCAAGCCACGAGGGTGAACAAGAAGCCCACCAAGTAAAATTTTAGTTGTTGCATGATGCGTGTAAAAGCGTGTGCGAGATATACGACAACCCGACCGGTACGGACGTAGGGTACCAGCCGGTAAGTCAGCTAGAACCACAACACTTGCCGACGCCGTAGCGTTGCATCGGGCCGGACGGTTTAGTTCTTGCTTTCGGGCCCGCTGGGCAGTTTATTCGTTCAGATTCCTCGTGCTATTGCCTTCTGCCGTGTCCTCTACTCTTCGCCGCTGGTTGCTGCCCACCCTCGCCTGTTTGCCTGCTTGGGTAGCGCAGGCCCAAACCATTCTGCCCACGCTCAGCCAGACGCCTGCCTCCCTGCCTTGGTATGAGGTGAAGACCCCGCATTTTCGGGTGCTGTATCCGGCGGGGTTTGGGCCCACTGCCCAACGCACGGCGCAGCGACTAGAGCAAGTATACGGTCCGGCCAGTGCCTCCCTGGAGCTGCCGCCCCGGCCTGTTTCGGTGGTGCTGCAAAGCCAGAATACCATCGGCAATGGGTTTGTAACGCTACTGCCGCGTCACTCCGAATTTTACACATCCTTCCCCCAAGACCCCTACCTCACCGGTACTATTGATTGGCTGGACCAGCTGAGTGTGCACGAGTACCGCCACGTGGTGCAGTACGAGAAGGCCCGGCAGGGTAGTGGGCGGCTGGCGTACGCCCTGGGTGGGTACGGAGGCGTGGGGTTGCTGTCTTTGGGCGTACCCGACTGGTTTGCGGAGGGCGATGCCGTAGGTACCGAAACGGCGCTAACCCGCAGCGGCCGGGGGCGCATTCCCAACTTCGATAGTGGGCTGCGCGCCAACCTGCTGGCCGGGCGCTACTTCTCCTACAGTAAGGCAGTAGCCGGCTCCTTTCGCGACAACGTACCCAACCACTATGTGCTAGGGTATTTTTTAACTACCCGCCTGAAGCGCACGGCTGGCCCCACCGTTTGGAGCGAAGTGCTGCGGCGCTACTATGGTTTCCCGGCTTATCCCTTCTCGTTTTCCGATAAACTGCGCCGAACCACTAGCCTTCGGGTAGACGACCTCTACCGCCAAACCATGCAGGAACTGGACAGCACGTGGCGGGCCGAACAGAGCCGCCTGGAGCTAACGCCTGCTACCGATTTTGCCGTGCAGGCCAGCCAGCGGGTGTTTACTGAGTACCAGTACCCCCAGTACCTTTCGGATAGCACGGTGCTAGCCGTAAAAAGTGGCTTTGGCCACATCCCGCAACTAGTAACGCTGAGCCGCCGGGGAGCCGAGCGCCGCGTGCATCAATTTGGTCTCTGGAACAATCCCGAAATGCTGTCGGTGGGTGGGGGCAAAGCCGCATGGGTTGAGTTTCGCTACGACCCAAGGTGGCGGCAGCGCGTGTACTCCGAAGTACGAGTGCTAGACCTGCGTACGGGGCGGCTTACGCGGCCCGGCCGCCGCACCCGCTACGCCGCGGTCGTGTTGTCGCCAGATGGTAGGCACCTGCTTGCGGCCACCACCGATACGCGCTACCACCACCGCCTAGAAGTGCTGGATGCTACAACCGGGGCCGTTGTGCGCACGTTCGCCAATCCTGATAATTACCACTACCTCCATCCTCGTTGGGGCGCCGATGGCCGTAGCCTTGTAGCCGTGCGCCTAGAGCCAGCCGGTAAATCCTTGGTGCTGCTTGATGCGGAAACGGGTACGGCACGGACCCTGTTGCCCGCCGCCAACGACAACCTCTCGCACCCCCAGCCCTGGGGCTCATACGTTCTGTTCAATTCCCCGCGCTCCGGCATCGACAATGTATATGCCGTGCATATTACAACCGGGGAAGTGCGCCAAGTGACGTCGCGGCCGGTGGGTGCCTACCACGCGGCCATATCGCCCGATGGGCAACGCCTTGCCTTCCATGAGTTCCGGGCCCAGGGTAGTCGGGTAGTAGAAACACCCCTACAACCTGCCCAGTGGCGCCCCGTTCCCGCTACGGCGGGCACCCCCGATCGGTATGCCGCTGCGCTGGCCCGGCAAGAGCCTGGAGCGGCTACCGTAGGGCCCGTATTGCCAGCTGCCCCTGATTCTACGGCCAGTCCCGCCTTTCCTGCTACCCGCTACCGACGCTTGCCCCATGCTCTCAATGCCTATAGTTGGGGGTTAGTACAAAGCCCTAGCGGCAATAGCTTGGCCTTAGGCGTGCGGGCCCAGGATGTGCTCAGCACCACGCAAGTACTGGCCGGGGCTGAGTTTGATGCCACCGAAAGAACAGGCCGCGTTTTTGCCGATGCAAGCTACCAAGGCTTGTGGCCGGTGCTGGATGTAGGCGTAGCGTATGGGCAGCGCCGTACAAGTATACCCGTGAGCAACGTGGGCTACCAGCAAGATACGTGGCAATACACTCGCCTCACGGCGGGCGCCCGTCTGCCGTTGGTGTTCACGCAGTCTCGCATGCAGCAGGCCCTAACGGTAGCGGGTTATTACCAGTTGGAGCAAGCCCACGGCTACGATCTACCGGTGCGCTATTTGTCAGAGGTGGGGCTCAATAGCCTGCACGTGCTCACGGGCAGCGTGGCGTATTCCCGTACCCTAAAACAGAGCCGCCGAGACGTGGGGCCGCGCTGGGGCCAAACCGTGAGCTTGGTGTGGCGCGGAACGCCTTTCGGTAGTGGGCTTGAAGCCGAGCAATGGGCCGCCCAAGGGAGTGTATACCTGCCGGGTGTGGGGCGCCACCACAGCATCCGGCTGCGTGGGGGCTATCAGCAGCAGGATCAAGACCAGTATCAGTTTGGGGCTGCCATCTTTTACCCCCGAGGGCTGAGCTACCTTAGCCTCGACCAGCTCACCAGTGCTAGCGCCGAATACCGCCTGCCCCTGGCCGATGTGCACTGGGAACTGGGCCGCTGGCTGTACATCCAACGCGTAAAAGGTGCCGCTTTCTACGACCATGTGTGGGGGAACAGCCAGATCCGGCGTACGCCCACCAGCCCCTTAGAAACCATCCGCCCCAGCTACTACTCCACCGGCCTCGACCTCTCCTTCGTGTTCAATCCCTTGCGCTTGCGCACGCCCTTAGAATTAGGCGTACGCACCTTCTACAATTCGCAGCGCCAGGCTTTGGATGTGCAAGGATTGGTGCTCAACGTCGGGTTCTAACAAGGCTCCGTCAACCCCCTGAAAGAACCGCGCCCGCCCAGTTGGTATTATACCAATGAGCGGGCGCGGGCTGGGTTATGGTGTGATGCGAGGCTACTCAGCGGCCCGGAACGTCAGCACAGGTTGGCCGTGCGTGGCATCATAGAGCTGCAGGGTACGCCCCGAGATGG
Organism: Hymenobacter mucosus; assembly: GCF_900188255.1. Taxonomy (GTDB): domain Bacteria; phylum Bacteroidota; class Bacteroidia; order Cytophagales; family Hymenobacteraceae; genus Hymenobacter; species Hymenobacter mucosus. The sequence continues at coordinate 600,022 of NZ_FZNS01000003.1, forward strand.
TGTAGCGCGCTACTTGGGGTAGCAGCGCCAAGTAGGTGGTTTCTTGCGCCAACTCCGGGCACGTAGCTTTCGTGGATGCTTGGTTAGAAAAGTGTAGCTGCGGGGAGCCAGCTGTTAGCTCGTAGGCTCCTCCATACTGGTTGCAAGCAGCCCTACCCGAATTTCTAGCCGTGGAAGAAGGTAGCAGCAAATCGGTTTCGGAAGCAGTGGAAGCGGCCTGCCCGTTCACGTCCGTCAGTATCCAGCGCTGATCAAGCAAGTACAACGGTGCTGGCACCGGCGAGTCATCTTTCGTGCAGCTGCCTAGCAGCAATGTGGATACAAGCAGGAAACAGGAAAGAGTGGGGCGAAGCATAGCAGGGAAGAAGTAGGGCGGCGGCGAATAAGATACTTAGTAGAGAGCAAGAAGCTATAGATAGTTGCACAGGTCTATCAATACTTTGTAAGGGTATTGTAATATTAGCTTCGTAAGGTAAAGTTTACGATTTTACCTCCTCTATATAGTATCACATAACTTTATTACGGATGAAATATTCTAGCCTGCGTGTGCAGCCAATAGGCCTTCTAGCTATAACCGGTCTACTAGCTCTCACCAGCTCGGCCTTTCGCGTGGCCGACACGGAACCCGTTACGCGGCTGGTGGCGCTCATGCAGAGGTTTTACGTCCAGGCTCGGCCAGAAGTCAGCTACCTCCACCTCGACCAACCTGCCTATGCCGCTGGCGAAACACTCTGGTTCAAGGCTTACGTAGTAGATGCCCAAGCCCACCGGCCTGATTCGCTAAGCAAAGTGCTGTACGTGGACATGGTGTCGCCTGAGCAGCAGATTGTTTTCCGCCGTACCCTCGCGCTACGCGGAGGGCTGAGCGAAGGTGATATTGTGCTGCCAGATACGCTCACCCAAGGAGTGTACACCCTGCGGGCCTATACTAGCTGGATGCGCAACGCTGGGCAAGAGCTGTTCTTCTCGCGCCGCGTACCCGTATGGCAAGCTGTACCTCCAGCGGCGGGCGAAACGAATGCCTCGCGTACCGCCGCTCAAGCGCGCAAAATAGCCAAGGCCCTACAAGCCAGTGCTCAACCTGACGTGCAGTTTTTTCCTGAGGGAGGCGACTATGTAGCAGGTCTCCAAACTATGGTAGGCGTCAAAATTGTGGACGCCACAGGGCATGGCCTCGCGTTGCGAGGCGTAGTGTTAAATGATCGGGATAAGGAAGTAACTACGTTTACTACCCCCACATTGGGCATGAGTTCCTTTACTCTCACGCCTGAGCCGGGCCGGCGATACCGGGCTCACGTGGTGCTGCCCGACGGCTCGTCGGCCGACTACCCGCTTCCCGAGGTGCAATCTACTGGCTGGGTACTAAATGTGCGCGAAATAGGGGCTAACTACCAAGTGTATGTGCGTCATAAAGGCCCGGCAACTGGAACAACGGCGGGCGGTGAAGCCCTACGTGTGCTGGCTCACGTACGAGGGGTTCCCGTATACATCGGAGAGGGACACATCAATTCGGGCGAAACGTTTACAGCCTCCATTCCGAAGGCGAAGCTGCCAGCAGGTATCGTGCACGTTACTTTATTTGACGCACAAGGAACAGCCCAAGCCCAGCGGTTAGCCTTCGCGCCAGAAATTCAGGGCCTGCGTGTTACGCTCCAGCCAGACAAAACAGCCTATGGACCTCGCCAAGAAGTAAAGCTTGCCGTGGAGGTGCGCACGGTCACTGGCGAACCAGTCCCTGCGGAGCTGTCATTAGCAGTAGCTAATGTGGCTGGGCTGCCGGAACTCGGTAGTAGCACTAGTACCATTCAGTCTCACTTGCTGCTGACTTCCGATTTGCGCGGCTACGTGGAAAATCCTGATTACTATTTCCGAACCAACACAGCTGCTACTCGTCGTGCCCTCGACGACCTGTTGCTTACCCAGGGGTGGAGCCGTTTTGTCTGGAGCACCTTATTTACTGACACCTCTCCCATTGCTACCTACGACTTTCCACAAGAGCAAGCCCTTACCATAAGCGGCCAATTAGTACGCCCCAATGGCAAGCCTGTTCCCAATGGGCCGCTTACGGTGCTTGAAAAAAAAGGGCGTAGCGTAACTGAAAGCAATGCCAATGCGGCTGGATATTTTCTGTTCACTGGTTTTACTGGGCGCGATACCGCGCAGGTACTAGTACAGGCACGCACTGAAAAAGGTGGCAGCAACGTGTTGATTCGGCTGAATGAGTTGTGGCCGGCTCCTCAGCCGGCCTGGCCCGTGCCGTTTCTGCCTCCTGCTACCAATCCGGCTCCTGAGGTGGCCGCTTACGGTCAACGAAGCCGCCAGCAGCAGGTACTAGAACGCCAGTACCGTCCTGATACAACCAGTGGCATTGTATTGCGCAATGTGACAATACGCGGCCATAATATTCCGGTTGAGGATTCACGCTCTATTCATGGTGTTGCTAGCAACGTACTGCGCCTACGTGAGATACCTAACGCCGCTTCGTATAACAATATATTTGAGTTGATTCAGGGTCGGGTTGCTGGCGTACAAGTGTCACGCTCTGGGGCAGGCTATCGGATGCTTATCCGTGGTATTGGGAGTGTATTAGGATCTAGCGACCCATTATATCTATTAGATGGGATACGCATTGCAGATAGTGAGGCTCTAATTAATATTCCGCCGGCAGTGATAGAGCGTGTAGAAATTCTCAAAGGTGCTAATGCTGCTATTTATGGGGTAGATGGTGCTAATGGCGTGGTGGCTGTATTCACCAAACGTGGCAGCGATACTGATTATCTGCCAGCTTTAGGAGTGGTGGTGCGACGGTTGCCTGCTTTCTACCGTACTCGCGAGTTCTACGCTCCCCGCTACGCCACCGCTACTAGCAGCAAACCCGACCCACGCGCCACCACACTTTACTGGCAGCCAAAGGTTTCGGTGCCTGCATCAGGCCGCACTACCGTTCGCTTCTATACGGCTGACCAGGGGGGCGCTTTCCGGGCTAGTGTGGAGGGCGTGTCTGCCGGTGGGAAACCTGCTATGGGAGAGACGCAGTTACTGGTGTCGATGCAACAGTAGCTAGGTGGGCCAGGGTATGCTGTCTAGGTGCCTGTAGGAGGGAAAGGCCTTCTTACGTAGCAGATGGCAGCTATTGGTATACCCTTTCTCCTATAGGGAGAAGGAAAGACAGCTCACGAGGCAATCTTTTTTTCAGAAGCGGTGTTGGGCAGACATCGTTGAATTGCTTACCTTCTGCCATGCAAGTAGTAAAGACTTCCTTCCTAACCGCCGCATGTGCCGCAAGTACTCTTCTTTCGACGCCCGCGTGGGCTGCCGGTGAGCAGCCTAGCGGAGGTACTTCGGTTACGGTAGTGGTGTCGGCCTTGGCATCTACCAGCTCTGCCGTCAAGCTTTACTTCTACAACGTGCGCGAGAAGTTTCTTACCCACGGTGGCTATGCCTTCATGCGGGTAGTAAAGCCCGCCGGGCAGTCGCAAATTAGCTTGCCCGTAGATCTGCCCAATGGGGAATGGGCCGTGGCTATTACCCAGGACACGAACAACAACGATAAGCTCGACAAAAATATGGTGGGTATTCCCACCGAGCCATTTGCCTTCTCCAACAACGTGCGCCCCCGCCTTTCTCCGCCCGATTTTGAGGACTGTAAGTTTGTGGTGAGCGGCCCCGGCAAAGTAGTAACCATTAGCCTCACCCGGTAAGGCCTTATAGCTTGCGAAACGGATGACCACCCCGCACCAATCGTTCTAAAAGCTGCATAATGCGGGCGGTGCGTGTTTCTGTGCGTTTTGCTTCTGTTATGTGGTTTGCAACGGCTCGTTTCATACTACCCGTTAGCTTCTCGAAGCTTTCTTGCGCTTCGGGCCACGCTGCCAATCCTTCCTCTAATTCTGCAGGTAGCTCTATATACTCAGGAGTAGGATCGGGAGCGAGATGAAAACGCACGCACTGGCCTAGCTGTACTCCGGCGGTTTTGCACAGTTCCTTATTAAGCATGAGATAACGCTCACCCGTTCGGATGGGTTGCAGGCCTAGGCGGATGGGATGGCCATTCAGTTGGCCTACTACTCGCCGTACGGCCGGTCCGCCAAGTGCTTCCACTACGGAACGAGGTACTATTGCTATGGGCATAGGCATAAAGCTGGGCCCGCCCGGCTCTAATACTGCCTCAAAGAAAACAAGCGAATCGGGCATGCGCCGGATACGGGTTAATCGGCTGGTGCGTCGGTAGGTGCTGGACCCTGTAGAAGCGTGCCCAGTAGGGTCTTTTCTAGCTGACTGATAAGCGCTTCCTGGTCATCGAGGCGGCGCTGAATAGCGGCTGGTACTCGCTCTAGTTGCCCAAACAGTGCTTCTACTTCGGCAATGTACTCTAAGTGCGAGTCCATATACCACAAGGATTTTAGGCGTGAAATCACGTGAAGCAGGTCGTTATGAGGTGAGCTAGGCAGGAGAGTTGACATGAGCAGCCGTGGGCTAAGTAAGGTGCAATATTGTCTAAGTTAAGTCGAATTGTTCATGGTATTGCTATACAATCGTCCACTATTTTATTGGTAGAAGCCTATGGGCGCTGCGTTATCCTCCTTGGGGAGTAGGTAATACTGCTTTCTAGGTGATGGGCACCGGGGCGTCCTGCTCTACTCATATTCCTCTCATCAGCCGAAAAGTAGCACTTTCTGGGTAGGAGTTGCGTTGTACTACCTTCGAAAACGAGACAGGTGTATAGCTAGGCAAAACTCCGCAAACCTTTTGCCTAGCCACCAGCTTTTAGTCGCCTACACTTGAAACGCAACATCCCATGAAAATAGAAATCTGGTCCGACATCGCGTGCCCCTTCTGCTACATCGGTAAGCGCCGCCTGGAAGCAGCACTGGCGCAGTTTCCCCATCGCAGCGATGTAAAGATTCACTGGCGTAGCTTTGAACTGGATCCTGAAGCTAATCCGCAGCCTGGTACCAACCATTACCAGCTTTTGGCTTCCAAATACGGCAAAACCGAAACCTGGGCCCACGAGATGAATGCCAACATGAAGCAGATGGCAGCCCAGGAGGGGTTGGCATTCGACTTCGACCGGTTGGTGCTAGCCAACACGTTCCGGGCTCACCGGCTGGTACACCTTGCCGACCAGCACGGCCGCCAGGACGCAGCAAAAGAGCGTCTGTTCAAAGCATATTTGGAAGAGGGCCAAGACATCAACGACGAAGCCACGCTCAGCCGTTTAGCCGATGAGCTAGGGTTGCCCGCTACCCAAGTTGAGCATTTGTTTGCTTCCGATGACTTTACGCAGCAAGTGCGCTACGACGAGTATGAGGCCCGGCAAATTGGGGTGCGCGGCGTGCCTTACTTCGTGTTCGATGATAAATACGCTGTGTCGGGTGCGCAGCCGGCCGAACTCTTCCAGGAAGTGCTGGAAAAAGTGTGGGAAGAATCGCGCCCGCAACCAGTGCAGCTTGCAGGCGGCGCGGGTGCTTCTTGCGACATAGATGGCAATTGTTAGCCAACTACTGACAGCAGATAAACGAAACGGGCGGCCCTACCATTGGGGCTGCCCGTTTCGTTTATCTGCTATTGGGGCAGGCTACTGCTGGGCCCGCAGTATAACTAGGGGGCGCAATACGTTGCTAGCATCATATAGCCGAAGCTCTTGACCGCTAAGCTCATAGCCAGCAGTACGGGGTAAGGCTTCCAGAAAGAGCGTTTCTAAGGACAAGGCTGCGCAGTTGACCTTTGTAGTAGCGAGCTTACTGATAAATAACTGGTTGCTGCGGCCCGTAGAAAACTTGCCTTCGAAGCTATTGCAAGGGCCTAAACCGGTAATAACGTCGTTTTCAGAAAACTGCACATAGGAGCGAAATGACTCGGAGTAGCTGGAAACAGCAATGGGGGTACTTTCTACTTGCACCAGCATCCACTTTGTATTTCGCAACGCAGGCGTAGAATCATTGTCGTCTTGGCAGCCCGATAGCGCCGCGAATCCCAAAACACACCACAATAGCACAGGTAGTCGCATAGTACAGGTGAGAGCATAACGGGTGGTTACTACTATGCTGGTAGGAGCACGCTACCTCACCCAAAGGTTGCAAGCCCGTGTTTAGTAAAAACAAAAAGCACTGCCGGATAAGGCAGTGCTTTTTGTTTTTACTAAACACGGGCTACTTGGCCGGTTGTAATTGGTTAAGCTCGTTGGTGATGAAGTCCACTTCCTGGGGCGAGAGCTGCACGTCAATGGCGTGGGCGTTTTGCACGGCCTGCTCGGCGTTGCGGGCGCCTACCAAGGCTACCGAAACGCCAGGCTGTGCTAACGTCCAGCGCAGTACAAGCTGGCCCAGGGTAGCATTTTTGGTTTCTGCCATCGGACGAATCTTATCCAAGAAAGCGTTGACGCGCGTCACAAACTCTGGCTTAAACAGCGGGTGAGTAGCCCGTAGGTCGCTCTCCTCGAAGTGCTGGCCGGGCTTAATCTTACCAGTCAGTAGGCCTAGCTGCATGGGGCTGTAAGCCAAAATGGCCTTGTTATTCTCCAGGCAGTAGGGTACCACGTCCTTCTCAATATCGCGGCGCACCATGCTGTAGGGTACCTGATTAGAAGCCAGGTTCAGCACCGTTTCGGCTTCCTTCATTTGGTCTACCGAGTAGTTGCTCACGCCAGCGGCGCGCACTTTGCCCTGCTCAATCAGGCGTTGCACGGCCTCCATCGTCTCGGGGATGGGCGTGGTTTTATCGGGCCAGTGAATCTGGTAGAGGTCAATGTAGTCGGTGCCCAGGCGGCGCAGGCTGTCTTCGCACTCTTTGATAATGCTGGCCGGGGCGGCGTACTTATATACGTCGATGTCCTGGCCCTCATTGTTCTTGGTTTTCATGGCGAAGTCGCCCTTGGCCTCGTCCCACCGCATACCAAATTTGGTTAGGATTTGCACTTGGTCGCGGGGTAGAGTTTTGATGGCTTCGCCTACAATTTCCTCGCTCAGTCCTTGCCCATAAATTGGAGCTGTGTCGATGCTAGTAACACCCAGGTCGAAAGAAGCACGGATGGCCCCGACAGCATCGTTTTGCTCCGTGCCACCCCACATCCAGCCGCCCGCAGCCCAGCTGCCAAACGTAATGCGCGACACGCGCACCCCCGAATTACCTAATTCTATATATTCCATGGAAAAGAAAGAAAGTGTCAGATATGCTTCAGCCCAAGCATACGCTATGTGCTCTGGGTCGTTGAGGTAGAACCTAGTTCTGCGAGCAAAGGTTATAGTGGAGTATGTTTTCCTCCGTAGCTGTGGCAGGTTTGCTGGCCGCTACTGACAGCGGTAATAGTCGATCTGGTATTAGCGGCGGGCAGTGTTGTCCAGCATACAGGTAGTATAGGCCTGCGTGAAATAGCGCTATACTTACTTTCAGTTTATCCTATGCTTCATGCGGTATACAATGAAATACGCTTGGCTTCTTGCAGTGCCCGCAGGTATGCTGCTGCTATCATCCCAATCTTCCCCAGATGCATTCGTGAGCCAAGTGCAGCAGCAGCTCACGCGGTTTTACCAGGTTACCGCACCCGAAAAAGTTTATCTCCACTTTGATAAGGATACGTACGCGGCTGGAGAAACCATGTGGTTTAAGGCGTACGTGGTAGATGCTGCTCGGCATCGGCCGGATAGCCTGAGCCAAGTAGTATACGTGGATTTGCTAGATGCCAACCAGCGCATACTAGGTCACCAGACGTTGGCATTGAAAGAGGGTGGCGCGCCTGGCGATTTTGCGTTACCACTTGCGCTAGCGCAGGGCACTTACTCGGTGCGCGCGTATACCAACTGGCAACGCAATACACCAGAGTTTATGTTTACTCGGGCTTTCACGGTGTGGTCGGAGAAGCAAGCGGAGTCCGGGAGTACCATGCCAGTACCTGCAACTGATCAGCCCGATGTGCAGTTTTTCCCCGAGGGTGGCCAACTGGTGGCCGGGGTGCGCAGCATGGTAGGCATTAAGGCCCTGGGCACGAATGGTCGCGGGCTGGATGTGCAAGGGCAGGTGGTAGATGAGCAAGGTGTCGTGGCAGCTCAGTTCAATAGCTACCACTTAGGTATGGGCCGGTTTGAGATACAACCCGTGGCTGGCCACCGCTATACGGCCCGGGTGCGGCCTACTACCGGAGGCCCCGAGCTAAGCTATGCCTTGCCGGCGGTGCAGCCTACTGGACTTGCTTTACAGGTACAGGACCTTGGCGACGCTTATGGGCTAACGGTGCAGCGACGTAGCACGGCAGCTACACCTCCCGAAACCATAACCGTGGTGGCCCACGTGCGCGGACAGATAGCGTACCTACAGCAAGGCGAAGTGCGTGATGATATTCCCCTTGCCATTCGTATTTCAAAAAGCAAGTGTGCGGCGGGCATTGTCCATTTCACCGTATTCGATAGCCAACGAGCAGCTCGGTGTGAACGGCTCACCTTTGCAGATACTGCTCCTGGCTTACACTTGGTATTAGAGCCAAGCAAAAAGAGCTATGCTCCGCGTGAGCAAGTAACCTTGCGAGTGCGTGCCCAGGATGCGCAGGGAAGGCCAGCCGCTAGCAGCTTCTCTCTGGCCGTGACGAATGCTGCTCTTGCTCCTTTACTCACTGAGGCACCCAACATCCGAACTAGCCTTTTGCTGACGTCGGATCTCCGGGGGCAGGTAGAGCAACCGGGCTATTACTTTCAGACTCCTAGTGCTGCTACGGCCCGCGCCCTCGACGATTTGCTGCTTACTCAAGGCTGGCGGCGTTTCGTGTGGCAACCCGTACTAGCCGGTCAACTAGGGAGCTTTCCATATCTGCACGAGCAGGGGCTGAGCATGCGGGGCAGCGTAGTAGATAGCCGTAAGTTGCGAGTACCTGGTGTGCCCGTAGTACTTACGCGCTTCCATCCAACTGGGCAGCAGCAGGTTACTTCCGATGCCGAAGGGCACTTTGTATTTGCCGATTTCACAAGCCGGGATTCTACCCTAGTAAAGATTGAGGCTTTGCCTATGCGGAAGGTGCGTCACCCACAGTTGCTATTTGATACTGACCAGCCCGCTCTCGTAACTGGTGTCCCACCCATTCCGCTCCCATTACAGCCCAACGAAGCTGGACGTGCGGCGCGGCTAGCTAGTGTCAAGTCCATGTCGGCTGGTAGTATGGCTGTAGCCGGAGGCCAAGGAGTTGTGCTCGGAAACGTAACGGTGCATGGCACCAAGGCTGTTAAGCCTGACAACCGCCGCATCTATAGTCGTGCTGATGCAGTCATTCAAACAAAGGATATTGCAGGCATCACAACCTATCGAAACGTAATAGAGGTGCTACAGGGGCGAGTAGCTGGGGTAAGTGTAGTGGCCAACCAAGGGTTTGTGCAGATAACCATGCGGGGTACTACCTCGGTGCAGCAAATGCGCCTAAGCTCGGCCCCTTCTACTACGCCTACTTCTCGTATGCGCAGCCCAACTATTGAATCTAGTCCGTCGCCTAATACCAACGCGCCGCTTTTGCTGCTAGACGGGGTGGCTACTGACATCACTATGATTAACTCAGTACCGCTTGCCGACTTGGAAACGATAGAGGTCTTGCGTACGAACTCGGCGGCTATCTATGGGGAAAGAGCGGCGGCAGGAGCTATTGCGTTCTTCACGAAACACGCTAACCCCAACTATGACCCCGCCTCCGAGGCCAGTGTGGTACCACCTATGTACGTTCCTCCACGCTACTACCAGGCGCGTACTTTTTACCAGCCGGCTTATAGCAGTAGTACTCCTACTCCAGCTACTGACCAACGGGGTGCAACCCTCTACTGGAGCCCTAACGTGCGCACCGATGCCAATGGACAGGCAACAGTTTCGTTCTACTGTGGAGATACCCCCGGTACCTTCTTGCTGGTGCTGGAAGGACTTTCGCGGACAGGTAGCCCTGGGAGGGGCACTGCTACCCTACAAGTAACGGCGGCTAAATAATAAAAAGTAGAGGCGTACCGAAGAATTCAGCGCGTTCTGAAGCTCAGCAGTTATTGTTATACATAAGCGTGAGAAGGCCTCTGTGCAGTAGCGAGGCGCTTGTTTTGCTATGCCGCTCTAGGTGATTAGTGAAGCTCGTGGCTGGTAGTATTACACAATTTAGTAGGACTATATAGTCCCAGCAGGTGCAACTTACGCTGTAGCAGCCTAGTATAGACAGTGTATCTCACACCAGGCTTTACCTTCTCCATCATGAAGATTACCATTAATTCCATACTTGTTTTGCTTATCGCGCTTGTAGCTAGTTGCTCGTCGCCGGTAGCTGTGCAGCAAAAACCGGGGGTCGATTTCTCGAAATATCGTACCTACGATTGGGCCAAGACGGATGTAAAATCCGCTGACTCGCAGAATCCCATCTACAAAAGCTCCCTCAACGACCAGGAAATTCAGCAAGCCATTAGCAGCGAATTGGCTAAGCGTGGCATTCGGCCCATCCAAGGCAGTGCCAAGCCCGACTTCTACCTGACCTACCACCTCTACATTGAGGAGGCCGAGCGTACGGTAGCTAACCCGCCCGCCACGGGCTATGCATTCCCCTATGCTATGTCGTACCGGGGCCGTTTCCTGCCCATTAACTACGGGTACTGGTACACTTCACCGTACTACAACACGGGCTACCGTACCGAAACCTACCAGGAAGGCACTATGATTCTGGACTTCGTAGATGCCCGTAGTAATAACTTGGTATGGCGGGGTTCGGTAGCTGACGCCGTAAACAATCCCGCTCGAATTGGGGATGAGTTTTCCAAGGCTGCTAAAGAAATTCTGGACAAGTTTCCGGTAGAAGAGAAGAAGTAACGCTGCCATGTTACAAAGCCCCGCTTGCAGTGCAAGCGGGGCTTTTTTGTGAGAAAACGCCCCGAATGTAGAAGCTGAACAGTACTTATTTGTATCTTCCTATTTACAAGCCGGTAATAACTACGCACGGCGTATTACAAATGGGTAGGTATTGGGGTATGCAGCTTCTAGATGAAACCCCGGTTTTGCGGGTATATTATGACGAGCAACAACAGTGGCTCTACGCACAGTGGCATGGAGACCTTACCCAAACTGCTGTTCGTCAGGGGTGCGACTTACTCTTGGCGTATCAACAGGTCGGCACCACCACAAAACTACTCAACGATAACAGCCACATTGAGCAGCCCTGGCCCGAGGGAATTGTATGGGGTGCCCGCGTGTGGCTACCCGTCATGGTGCAGGCTGGGTTGCGTCATATTGCGTGGGTATACTCTACCCATCTCATCAGTCGTCTGTTGTTTGATCGGTCGCAGCCCGATGTGTGCCGTCCCATTGCTGCCGCTTTCGATGACGTAGCCCAAGCCGTAGAGTGGTTGCAACAGCAGCAACATTGCCCGCTGGTTCTCACTGCCGATACGCAACAGCTAGCCAAGAGAAGGTTCTGGCATAGGCTGCGAGAGTAGCCGGGGCTACTTATTAGTTATGGCAATAGGCGGCTTCCGGCACCAGCCAGCAACAAAAAAACGCTGCCCGGGTGGAAGCAGCGTTTTCTAGGTGGAAAGAGTGACCTAACCGTCTACTGAGGGCTGGTGGTCGTAGTTGAAGACTTCATCTTCGACTTTTTGGTGCGGGGCTTTTCCATGTCCTTCTTCATCTTGCGGTCGGCACGGCGCTGGGCAGCTTCTACACCCTGTGCAGAGCGCATGTCACTGGCAGGCTGAGTATTGCTAGCAGGTAGCGTGCCTACAGAGTTGGCAGGTTGCGCCGGTGGAGACGACTGCGGACTCATGGAGCCGTTGACCGTAGGTGTGCTTTGAGTAGGAGTAGTCTGGGCAGAGGCGGCTGAAACTCCGAGAGCAAGAGCAGCGACAAAGGCAAATACGATTTTCATAACGTCAGGTCTTAGTAAGTGAACGATCAGCTGACTGATCTGGGGTAGCATACGGCATCGGCTGGTCGGTTGTTCGATTTCCGGCTGGTGATAGGCTATAAGATTCTGACATGCATCTGCCCAACCTTAGTACTTAAGACTTGGCGCCACCACCCGTTTAACTGCTTTCTTCTAGCACCTTTACCATGCGTGCTACCAACGCGTCGTCGGTTTCCAACAGAGGCGTGTTCAACTCTGGTAAAGCTCCTGGCACGGTCGGGAGTAGCCGCTTCGCACTGCTATGGAACTCCAATGCGCTGGTACCTCGTACCAGGGCTGGGAGTGTTTCAGGCGTGATACCTGCCCCCGGCATGATGCTGATGCGCCCCGCTGCCTGCTCTACTAGCGCGGCCAGTTGGGTTATGCCCGCCGTAGCGCTGGGTTGCCCGCCCGAAGTCAGCAGGCGCTGGCAGCCCATTCCGATGATGGCTTCCAGTGCTTGCTGTTGATTGGCACAGCTATCAAAGGCGCGGTGGAAAGTAACCTGTAGGGGGTGAGCCAGCGCTACCAACTCGCGGCAGCAGGCCACATCTACGTAGTCTTCGGCATCTAACACGCCCAACACAACGCCCGCGCAGCCCAACTCCTGGCAAAGCTGAATGTCGGCCTGCATGATGGCTAGCTCGGCCGCGTCGTACACAAAGTTGCCGGGGCGAGGCCGAATCAGTACGAAAACTGGAATGGTGAGTAGCGCCCGCACTTGCCGGATAAGGCCGTAGGAAGGCGTAATGCCTCCCTGCTCTAAATTCTGGCACAACTCAATGCGGTGCGCCCCGCCAGCCTGGGCCGCCACGGCCGACTGCACAGAATTGGCGCAAATCTCTAGTACCCGATTCACGCCAGCAGGTATCCGCTGTTGATGAGCTGCTGCTGGTTGCTAGCATCGCACACGGCGTAGCTGAAGCCTTTTTGCAGAGCGAAGGCGCCGTGCTGGCCTTGGTTGTTCACCGCAATAAAGCACACCTGTATCTCGCGGGCCTTGTCGCCTTTGATTTTGGCCACGCGCTCTACGGCGGCTTTGCAAGCTGCCGTAGGCGAAAGCCCTTGGCGCATGAGCTCTACCACCGTGTGCGCCCCGGCAATGCGAATGACATCTTCCCCCTGACCGGTTGCTGCCGCTGCGCCCACGGCATTGTCTACAAATAGGCCCGAGCCAATGAGGGGCGAGTCGCCGAGGCGGCCGCGCATTTTGAAGCCCATGCCGCTGGTGGTGCAACTGCCGCTGAGGTTGCCCTGGGCGTCCTGAGCCAGCATGGCAATGGTATCGTGATTGTTGGCGCCGCCTACAGGGCCTACTTTCTTGTTGCCAGTATTCTCAATGTTGACAACGGGCTTGTACTGGCTGGTTTTCAGCCACTCACGGTAGGCCTTTTCGGCATCAGGACTGAGCTTCTGGGGCTCCAAGGGAAAGCCCTGGGCTACGGCAAATTGCTGCGCTCCTTCGCCTACCAGCATAACGTGGGGCGTGCGCTCCATCACGCGGCGAGCCACACTAATAGGGTGCTTGATGCGTTCCAGGGCCGCCACGCTGCCACAATTAAATTTGTCATCCATGATGCAGGCGTCGAGGGTCACAATACCGTCGCGGTCAGGGTTGCCGCCCAGCCCCACGCAGCAGTTCTGCGAAGATTCAGTAACCATCACGCCCGCTTCAACGGCATCCAGAGCCCGGCCGCCTTTACTCAGCACTTTCCATGCGCCCAAGTTGGCCGCCAGGCCCGCATCCCAGGTAGAAATAACCAGCGCTTTACCGGCAGGAGCAGCGGTGGGTAGGGGCGCAATGGCCGCGGCCCGGCCAGCTGCTAGTACCGCCAAACCGGCGGCCGATGAGGTAATAAACTTCCGACGAGTAGGCATAAGAGCACATGGGCTAAAGCGTGGAAGTCCAAAGAAAGCCGAAGTTCTGGGGGATACAAGCATTTGGCTTGCTCGGTGAGACATTAGCCACCAGATGCATACCCAGTTTAAGGTCGGCACGAGCCAGTTGGCAGGGTAAACAGCGCGAGTGCGGTAGACTGCGTACACGACCATACAGGCCCATTACTCCCGGGCCGTTAGCTTTACTGCACCAAGCCACCCCGAAGGTATCGGGGCTGAGTAGCGGCCTGCTGCACTTTCTTTCGCGTTTGCCCCATCGCATGAGTTTATTAGAAGTTTCCGGAATTACCCTGCAGGAAAAGGATAGCTACGCGCTACGAGATGTGAGTTTCACTCAGCAGGAACGGCAAAAGCTGGCTATTGCTGGCGAAACGGGGGCCGGAAAAAGCACGCTTCTGCAAGTTATTGCGGGCTTAGTGCAGCCCACGGCTGGTACCGTGCGGTTCGCCGACCGCCGGGTGTACGGCCCCCAGGAAGTGCTAGTGCCCGGCCACCCTGGTGTGGCCTACCTCTCCCAGCACTCCGATTTGCCCCGGTTCCTGCGGGTAGAACAGGCCCTGCGCTATGCCAATAAGCGGTCGGCTGCCGAGGCCACTACCCTCTACGAGGTATGCCGCATCAGTCACTTGTTAGAACGGCGCACCGACCAGCTTTCTGGGGGAGAGCGGCAGCGTATTGCGCTGGCTCGCCTGCTGTTGTCGTCGCCGCGCCTGCTGCTACTCGATGAGCCTTTCTCCAATCTCGACCGCGGCCACAAGCAGATTCTTAAAAGTGTGATTGAGGATATTGGTAGCCGCCTCGGTATCACCTGCATCCTGATATCTCACGACCCTACCGACACGCTTTCCTGGGCCGATGAGCTGCTCGTACTGAAAGCTGGGCAGCTTATTCAGCAGGGGCCGCCCCAGCAAGTGTACGCCCAGCCCGCAGACGAGTATACAGCCGGCCTTTTCGGCGACTACAATCTGCTGACGGGTACTGCGGCTACCGCCGTAGCTAAGCTGGCCGGGCTCCGCAAGAAAAACCAGTCTCTGCTGGTTCGGCCGGAGCAAGTGCGCTTAGCCCCACTCGCCGATAGCGGCTTGCCTGGCACAGTGCGCGCAACCCAATTTTTCGGGAGCTACTATGAGGTTACAGTGGAGGTAGCCGGCGCCAGCCTCAAAGCCAAAACCAGCACTTCTGACTATCTGCCGGGCACGCAAGTAGCCGTTACGCTCGGCCCCGGAGGCGCTTGGTTTATGTAAGCCGCTTATCGGCTGACGGGTAGTAAGGCGGCGACCGGTTGCCGAGTACCCACTGAGCAGTTGACGGCTTGGTTAGGCTCTCTGCGTTCCAAAAAAGCAGGTAAAATGCTTGGTTGCTTGGAGAGAATGCCTTTGATATTTTATATTTATAAAAATTTGTTCATACGCTCACTACGTGTTTCTGACACTGCCGACATGTTGATTATGAGTTATGAAAAGCAGTTGGCGCAATTTGGTATGCGGGATATGTTTTGGAGTACTTTTCGAGGATTTCTAGGTTTTCTACTACTCGTCTCGTCCTTCGATGGGCTGGGGCAGGAAGTGAAGAAAGTGGTGATAACGCACCAGAACCCGTGGTATAAGGAAGAGTATTTTGCTCTGGCCGCCGACAGGCAAATGAAGCAGGGTGCCTACCAGAAGTACGTGGGTAAAAACAACCTGCTGCAAACTACGGGCTACTACACACGCGGCCAGAAGGATAGCACTTGGATTGAGTACTACGACGACGGCGAAACCATGCGGGAGCGAGGTACTTACTACCAGGGCCAAAAGGTGGGAATGTGGGAGTACTACACTGCCCAAGGCACCCTAGAGCAAAACTACGACCACACGTACCAGCAAGTGCTGTTCAGCAAGCCCGCGCCCAACGATAAGCGCATATTCAAGCTCTGGAACGATGACCCGGAGAGCTGCCGCGACACGCTGCAACTGGAAAAAAAGCCCGCCTACATTGGGGGAGCAGAGGCCATGAACAGGAGCTTACAACAAAACCTGCGCTTCCCGCCGCAGGCCCTGAAAAGCCGTATTAGCGGCACTACCTGGGTAGGGTTTACCATCGACCCAGAAGGTAAGACGGCGGATTACAAGATCTTGCGCAAGTTGGGCGGCGGCCTCGATGCCGAAGCACTACGAGCCGTAAAGCTGATTCCTGCTACCTGGACACCCGGCCGCTTAGATGGCCTTCCCGTGGCAGTGGTGTGCGAAATCCCCATCACGTTTACCCTGCCTCCCGCGCCAGCTGCACCTAAGAAGGCCCCCCAAAAGGCTACTCGCCGGAAGTACGGGAGTAACACTCGCAAACGGTAGAGAAGGGCGGTTTGCCCACCGGCCACCGGCCTGGTGCCGGTGGCCCAGGCAGCTAGCAAGCCTTATCCGCGCCAGGAAAGCAGGAGCCGCCGGCCACCTTTCCTGACGCGGATTTGCGTTGTGGGGGCATAGGAACAATAGTCTGCTAAGTTGAATTCATCGGCAGCACTAGCTTATTGACCAGATGATAAGCCAGGTAGCAGGAGCAAGGGAAGAGGGTATAGGCGGTGGCTAAAAGCTTGTTTTTGAGTAAGCTGGGCTATATCCAGGCTGCGGGGCTTGCCGTAGGTCAAGAAGTAATCTGCTTCTAACCTGCTTTCAGTCTATGAAACCTGCGCTACCTCAATCGTTCCTTCAATCCTTATTTAAAGCCGGCCTGAGCCACCCGCCGGCACCAACTAGTAGCCACAAAAGAAGAGCCGGCGCTACCTGGCTTTTGCTCCTACTCGGTGTACTACTGCTGGGGACTAGCAGCTGCACCACTACCAAGCTGGGCGCTAGTGGTCAGCAGAAAGTACAAGGCAAAACGTACGTCATCATTGGGGCCTCTAGCGGCTTTGGGCGGGGCATGGCCGAACAGCTGGGCTCGTTTAAGGCCAACGTGGTGCTAGCAGCCCGCCGTACTGAGTTGCTGGAAGAAGTAGCTACCAAAATCAGGGCGGCGGGCGGTACGGCCTTGGTAGTACCTACCGACATCAGTCAACCCGACCAAGTGCAGCGCCTGGCCGATGCCGCCGTGCAGCAATACGGCCGGGTAGACGTGTGGGTAAATGACGTGGGAGTGGGCGGCATTGGTCGATTTTGGGAAATTCCGCTCACTGACTACTCCCGCCTGATAGATGTAAACCTGAAAGGCATCGTCTACGGGAGCCAGGTGGCCATTAAGCTATTTCAGAAACAAGGCAAGGGCGTGCTCATGAACCTGGGCTCGGTAGAAAGCGAGGTGCCCTTGGCCTACCATGCCGTGTACGCCTCCACGAAGGGCGCTATCCGCAACCTCGATCAAGCCCTCAACAACGAGCTTCGCCTAAACGGCTACTCTGCTATCAAAGTGGTGACCATTGAGCCCTGGGCCGTGGATACCCCCTTCTGGGGCCACGCCGCCAACTACAGCGGGGGCACGCCGCGCATGGCCGCCATGGCCCCCCCTTCCAAAGTAGTAAATGCCATGGTGCGCTCTTCGGTGCGGCCCCGGCAGGAGCTGCCCGTAGGTTGGAAAGCCCGCGGCGCCTTCTTCTCACATGGCCTCATGCCCCACTTCACCGAGCGGGTGTCGGCCAATATTGCTCACCGGTACCAAATCAAGACGGCCCCGCCGGCCCCGGCTACTCCGGGCTCCGTGCACCAAGCTATGCCCACCGGCCGCGGCGTGGACGATGGCGTGCGCCAGCGCATGAAAGAGGAAAAGCGGCAGCGCAAGCAAAAGAAAGCTGCTACCACTGGGTTGGCTCAGTAGCGCCCTGGCTTGTCATCCTATTCAATAGTACTAGCTACCTACTATGGACACGCAACCCATCGGGCCAAAAGCTCACGGTGCCATCGACTACGGCTTTGTAACGCTGCAGGCGCTAGCGCCGCACTTGTTTGGCCTGAAAGGCAGCGCCAAAACCCTATGCTATGCCTTCGCTGGCGCGCAAGGTCTTCTCAACGCCTTCACCGACCAGCCTTTCGCCCTGAAACGTTTGGTGTCGTTTCGAGTGCACGGACAGCTAGAAACGCCCTTTGTGCCTAGCCTGCTGCTGCTGCCCTGGGCTACGGGCGCTCTGCGCCAGCGCAAGGCCCGCCGCTACTTTGTGTCCTTCTTTGTCGTAGCGCTGGCCAACTACCTGCTCACCGACTACAAGGCCAACGAAAGACCAAACGGCCAGAAAAAGTAGCAAGCAGCACAACTGTCCCAGCCTGCTTTTATATATAGTGAATGCCCGGTGCCGAAGCGTATGGATACGCTTCGGCACCGGGCAGCTTGCTTCTACCGTTGCTGGCAGGTGTTTTACTTTTCCTCGGTTGCCACGTTCACCTGGTGTAAAAGTCACAATGTAACCTCTAAAATGCCCTGCAACCGAGGTGGTGGGCAGGGCATGTGCGTGCTCTAGGCCGGCAGACGCAGTTGGGTATCGAGCCAGAGGGCGCCTACTAGCACCAGCAGCATCACGGTAGCTACCAGCACCTGAGGGGCTATGGGCATAAAAGGAGCTTCTCCGTCGTCCCAGGAGGAGGCGTGGCGGAACAGCAGGGACGGGAAAAAGGACAGGTAGAACAAGCCAGGCAGGAAAGCTGCAACCCAAATTGCCAGTTGGCTGTCTTGCCCCGGGTAGTGGCCCCACAATAAGCCCAACGAGCCTAGGCAGGCAACGGTGATGGCAAATAGCCAGAGGGCGCTGTGGTAGCGGGCGTGAGGCAGCCAATCGGGGCTGAACAGGTGGGTATAGGGCTTTTTAATGGCATCGAAATACCAGCCGCCCAGGGTGAGGGCAACACCCGCAAAGGCAATTAGCGCTTTTACCGTCAGGAAGTTCATAGTAGCACGCGTTATGGGAGTAAGATAGGCTTTTTGAGGAATCTGCTACCCCCTACAATTGGCGCGAGGGGCTTACTAGAGGCCTGGTAGTAGAGGATGGTGCCGAGGTAATATAGCGGCCGGGAGCCGTGCAATTATAAGCAAAGGTATATGTCACAAATAGTAAGATTGTTTCCTGTACTTCCCGCCGATAACCCGCTAAACTTACACTTCCTGCTAGTATAGAAACGGGCTGCTGTGCTTGGTATAAACGTCACAAAAGCATGCTACTCGGGTCTTGCTGCAATACGCCTCCTTTCCCCACAACCACATTCTACACACGCTCATGAAGTCCAATCCCTCCTCCTTTTCGCGCAAGTCCTGGTTGGCCGTTGGCCTAGTATCGGCCCTAAGTCTCGGTAGCTGCGAAAAGAACTTCGACGCCCCTGATACAGCCGGTAGCTTATCGCAAAGCCAGACGGCCAACGCCTATGGCGAATCGGGGAAAGACTACGTTGCCAACGAACTGCTGGTCAAGTTCAAGGCTGGCTTGTCGGAAACGGCCAAGACTACGGCGCTGGCCCGCATCGGCGGCAAGGTGTCGGAGAAAATTCTCACCAAAGCCATGGAGCGCAAAGGCGACAAGGAGGGCCTGCTAGTAGTGCACACGCCGCTAGCAGCCATTGAGGCCATTACCAAGATGAAGGGTGGCCTAGAGGTAGAATTTGCCGAGCCCAACTACATCTATACCCACAGCGCCGCCACCAACGATACGTACGTGGCCAATGGCTCACTCTGGGGCATGGACGCCGCCAACCAGTACGGCAGCCAGGCTTCCACAGCTTGGGCGGCGGGCAAAACCGGTTCTTCCAGCGTAGTAGTAGGCATTATTGATGAAGGATTACAATTTGACCACCCCGACTTGGCCGGCCAGATCTGGACGAACCCCTACGACCCCGCCGATGGCGTGGACAATGACGGTAACGGCTACATTGATGACATTCACGGTTGGGACTTCGACGGCAACAACAACAGCGTATACGACGGTACTACCCGCGGTAGCTCCGACGACCACGGCACTCACGTAGCGGGCACCATTGGGGCTAAGGCCAACAACGGCCAGGGCGTGGCCGGCATGAACTGGAATATTACCATCATCTCCACGAAGTTTCTGGGGCGCCGGGGCGGCACCACGGCCAACGCCGTGAAAGCCGTAGACTACCTCAACGACCTGAAAACCCGACACGGCATGAACATCGTGGCTAGCAACAACTCCTGGGGAGGTGGCGGCTTCTCGCAGGCGCTCTACGATGCCGTAAACCGGGCCAACACCCAAAACATTCTGTTTGTGGCCGCAGCCGGCAATGGCGGCAGCGACGGCGTAGGCGACAACAACGATGCCGTAGCCAGCTACCCTTCCAACATGGATTTGCCCAACGTAATTGCCGTAGCTGCCATTACCTCGGCCGGGGCCAAGTCTAGCTTCTCTAATTATGGCGCTACCACCGTTGACATTGGCGCCCCAGGCTCGGGCATCTGGTCGAGCACAGCCTACAACATCTACGAGTCGTACAACGGTACATCCATGGCTACGCCACACGTAACGGGCGCGGTGGCTCTGTACGCTTCTTTGCACCCCGGCTCCACGGCTGCTGCCATCAAGCAAGCCATCCTGAGCAGCGCCACGCCTACCGCCTCGTTGTCGGGTAAGTGCGTAACGGGTGGCCGCCTGAACGTGAGCACCTTCTAACTAGCGCTAGCGGCCCAGGCCCTTCTACCAACATAAAAGCCCTGCCATGCTGGCAGGGCTTTTTGTTGGTAGCTAGGAAGCCCCACATTGGGGCAGGTGCAGCGCTAGCTGGCGGACTTGCCCAGCCATCTGGCTAGCTTACTCCAATCCAGAGAGGAGAACTCTCCTTGATTCAGCGAGGCGGCCTGTTTATTGTAGCTGCCGGTAGAGCTGGTCGCCGAGCACTTCCATGTCGCCCGTGTCGGTGTTGGTCAGTAGGATCACGACTTTGCGGAAGCTGGAGTCCATCAGCAGGGCGGAGTTGAACCCGTTAATGCTACCTCGACGCTCCAAGAGGGGCGTATTGGGAAAGGTCCGGTCGTTGAAGTAAAACCCCAGGGTAGGGTAGCCCCGGATGCCGTCTATGTAAGTAGGGTCCTGCGGCTTGACCAGGTAGGCTGCGGTAGTTTTGCGGGAGAGCAGTCGATGTGATTTCAGCCCCTGCACCAGCTTGTACACATCCTCTGGGGTAGAGTACATGGCGCCGGCTCCCGCGTAATTGGAGAGGTAGACGGGCGAATCGTTGAAAAGCGTGTCGGTCTTGTGGCCCGCCCCAAACGTATAGTTGTGGTAGCCATAAGCCAAGTTAGGCGTGATGGTAGCCTCCCGAACAACGCCCGAATCGTGCAACTCGAGGGGTGTGAAAATGCGCTCCTGCAGCAGCGCGGCGTACGACTTGTGCGTGATTACCTCCAGAACGCGGGTAAGCAGCACGTAGTCTACATTATTGTAGTTGAAGCCCGGCGCCTTCGTCTGCTCGGGCCTGTTCACAAACTTCTTGACGTACTCCGCAGTGGAGTAGCGGGCCTTGTACGCCAGCAGAGGCTCGTTTTGTAGGCCGGAGTGGTGGGTCAGCAGCTCCCGAATGGTAATGTTCTGGCAACTGGCCGGCAGGTCGGGGACGTACTGCGCGGCTTTGTCATCGAGTTGGAGCAAGGACTTCTCCATGAGCTGTAAAACCAGAATGGTTGTGAAGGTTTTGGTCATGGAGGCAATAGGGAAGCGCGTGCTGGCCGTAATGGGCACCGCGAACTGCAGATTTGCATAGCCCTTGCTGACGCGGCCTACTACCTTGCCCTCCTGCACTACCAGCGCCGACCCGTTGAAGTGTCCTGCTTGGTAGGCAGCCTCCAGCACCCCCTCAACCGTGCTTTGGGCAAGTGCCCCGCCAGCCAACGCGCACAGTAAGAAAATCAGCAGTAATCGGCTCATGGAATATAGTACTAAGTAAGAGGTAGGAACAGTAGATAAAATCGGCTTGTATCAACTCACGTAACCTGCGCTGTGCGGGGCTTATACGCCCCAGAGGGCTGGCCGAAAGAGAATAGGTGTGGGTGGCAGCTCGCAGAACGTGCATTTCTTCTGCCTACTTCCTCAAGGATGCGGCAAGGCAGACGCCCAAGATAAGCGGACTTTATAACCCTACCTACGGCCGGTTGCTAGGTTGGCAATTACTGGTACATAAAGCGCCCCGCACGGGTAGTACCAGCCCGCTACACCTTCCTTTATCTTTGCTGCTTTCTATCTTTTCCTTATTCCTATAAATTTCTAATGAAGTATGCTCGTGCGTGTTGGTGGTTGACAAGTGCGGTATTGCTCGGGAGTTGCCAAAGTGAAAAGGCGGTGTTTTCCTTCTCTTCCCGGCCGCCGGTGGCTGCGGCCCCAACTGCACCCGGCTCCCCGACGGCGGGGCAGGTAGGGGCAGCGCTACCCAGTAGGGATACGCCAGCAGCCGACCATACTGCTGGCCCGCAGGAGCACAAAGCGGCTGTATTTGCCAGGCACGCTCTACCCGTTCAGCTAAGCAAGATGCCTGTGGTGGCCGCTCGGCAGCTAGTGCCCCGCCCACATACGACGCAGCACGTAGCCCAGCAGCACCGCGCACCCAGGGAAGGAGGTGCCAAGGCATTTGCGGCAATAGCTTGTTTTCTGTCGGTGGTGGTGCTGTTGCTGGGTCTGGGCTTGCTCGTGGCCGGAGCCACGGCTAGTAGCGTGGGGGTAGGAGCCATCATTGGCGGAGTTATTCTTTTCGGCCTGGGGTTGGCCGCCCTCATCACCTTTTCTAAGTACTGAGTTGAGTAGCCGCTGAGTTCCTCAGTTACTCCCTGAAATCCTGACCCGTTGTTGTTTCATCAAGAGGCTGGGTAGTAGAGCCAAGGGACGGCCCCGGAACCCGCAGACCATGAATGATTATACTAGGTGTAGCGTCGAGCTAGCAGCCGTTGAAGGTGGGCTGAGGAATATCCTGGCTGCTACAATGGCCCGAAACTTGACTTCTTATGCTTGCGTCTCCTTGTGAGGGCCGTACACTCCACCACGCTCTGTCCGCCGCCAGTCCTATGAACCATTTGCCTAGTCTACCATCTTGCCTGCTCTTCCTTGGCCTGGCCCTGAGTAGCTGTAGCCAGAAAGCCACCGAAGCTACCGGCACCATTCCCTCCAGCGTTGCTATGTCTGCCGTAGCCCCAAACCCCGCTCTCCTCAACGGCCGCTGGCAGGTAAGCACCCTCAACGGTACCCCCGTGCCCGCCACCGACTCTACGCGGGCGGCCCACCTGATTTTCGATTCGGCCACGGGCCGCCTCTCGGGCTTTACTAGCTGCAACCGCCTCATGGGAAGCTATACCGCCACCAGCAATACGCTCAGCTTTGGGCAAGTAGGTTCTACCCGCATGGCTTGCCTGGGCCCGAACGTGGAGCAGCAACTGCTAGCCGTGCTCAATACCCCAAGCCTTACCTATCAAATCAGTGCCGATAACCAGTTGACCCTGCTTTCTGGTGCTACGCCGGTAGCCGTACTCACGCGCGCCGCGCAGTAACTCAATCACTCTTACGCGCGGAATGACGTTCTTCTGGGTACAGGCAGCCTACGGCGTGCTCATTGCCTAACCCCTAGGCCGTGCTCGTACCCTGCTGCGGAATCCGGTATGTTGCTTCGCTTATCGTTGCTACTAAAACAGAACCGCTCCTGGCGCACAGGCTGGCACCAGGAGCGGTTGAAAATGTGGTAAGCTAACCGCTAAAAGCCCAGGCCAATAGTGAACCCGGAAACGCGGTCGGAGAAGTCGCCGAGGCGTTGGGCGCTACCCGTAGTGGTACTGAGGCGGTAGAGACCCGTGCGGCCCGATACTTCCAGCAGAGCATACGCCACGTTGCTGGTGCCCCCAATGTCAAAGCCGGTAGAGGCTTCAGCATTCACGCCGAGTGCGCCTACTTCTACCAGGGTACCATCGTTGGGCGGCATCTGCCGGAACAGCTTGTCGCTGGCTACATCTATATCGAAGAGGGTAGTAGTAGTGGTACCTGCTACGTTGTTGGCATAGGCGGCACCCGTAACGACGGGCGTACCGGGATTCAGGTTGCCATCCTTAATAGTCGCCCCATCGGCGGGGTTAATGCGTAGATTCTGGCCCGTGTTGCTCACCACCCGAATGCGGTCTACCACGGGGTTAAAGTCAACCCCGAAAGAAGTGCCCTGAAGGGGCACGCTGAGCGTAGCTACCAGCGTGGCCGCGCCCGAAGAAGCATTCAGTGTAAACAAACGGCTGGCACTGCTCACGGCATAGAACTGCCCATTCACGGGTCGGAAATCAAGTCCAACTATCGTCTCCCCGCTGCTTAGGCCAATGATGGGCTTGGCAACGGATGTGCCAGGAGTGGTGGGGTTGAAGATAAGAAGCTGGCTACTGGCACTCACGGCGTAGGCCACGGGCTGGGTTGGAATGGCAAGGCCGGTATACTGCTCGTCCTTGTCGTACTTGGCCAAAATGCGCGCCGCCCCCGTGGTCAGGTCTACCTGGAAGAGCGTAGGTTTCTTGTTAACCTCAAACAGGCCCAGAGCCAGATCGGTGCCGGGTACAATGTCGAAGCCGCCATTGCCGGTGACCTTAATCTTCAGGTCGCCTACTTCCACCAGCGTACCATCGTTGGGGGGCGTTTGTTTGTAGAGCTTCTGGGTGGCTATATCAATATCATACAGGGTAGTGGAGGCGGCCCCGGCTACGTTGTTGGTATACGCGGCTCCGGCCAGCATAGCTCCGCTCACTCCGTTAATAGTGCCATCTACGGCAGCTACCGTACCGGTTTCGGGGTTCAGGCGTAGGTTCTGCCCGGCGTCCGTCACTACCCGAATACGGTCTACAGTGGGGTTGAAGTCGAAGCCCGCTACTGAGCCGGTAAGCGCCGGGGTGAAGGCCTGGGTGCCGATGGCGCGGGCGGCACCAGTTTGTGGGTTAATCACGTAGAGCCGGCTGCTGCTGCCCAGCCCGTAGAGCTGCCCCGTAGCCGGCCGGAAATCAATAGCCAGAACTCTCTCACCACTCTGCAAACCCGTAATAGAAACTGAGTTAACTACCCGGTCAGGGTTTGAGCCTTCAAATGCATCCAGCTGTAGGCCACCCGCCAGAGCGTAGAAGCGAAAAGGCAGATCTGCCCGTTTTACGTCGCTGATGCCCGTGCTGCCCGCCGGGGCCACCGCATCATCCGTGGCCTTTTCGCAACCAACCAACGCGCAGAAAAGCCCAGCAGTAGCCAATAGCTGGCCGAAGTAGAACTTGGTTTTCATTTGTAGGAGTTTAGGTGAGATAAATCCGTGATGAGAAAAGCTACGCAGTGGATATAGGAGCGGATTGCGGGTAGAAGAAAAAGCTGAAATTTAGGTAGTTGAATCCTGAGGAAGGAGTTCCGAGACTACTCGTAGGTTCTAAGACCACTAGCGGAGAGGCGCATCACCTTACCTTCGCCCAAAACGGCCCCATGATTACGCTAGCTCCCCTGCAACCCGAACACGTAGGCCACTTCTATAAGTGGATCAGAGACCCGGAAGTCATCGAGTATTCCCTGTCGGCGTTCCAGACCATGACCACGGAGGCCCAGATTGACGCCTGGTTTGCCCGCACCCTCCACGACGACAGCAGCCTCAACCGGGGCATCTTCACCACCGATACCCAGGAGCTACTCGGCTATGCGGGCATCTCCGGCATTTCTCGGCTCAACCACTCGGGCGAGTATTTCATCTTCATCGGGGAGAAAGCCTACTGGGGCCGGGGCGTGGGCACCGAAGTCACGAAGCAAGTGCTGGCTCTGGGCTTTACCGAGCTCCTCCTCAACCGCATCATGCTCACCGTCTCGGAGCCAAATGTGGGCGGGGTGCGGGCCTACCAGAAGGCCGGGTTTAAACTGGAAGGCCGCCTGCGCGAAGCCTGCCTGCGCCATGGGCAGTTCCATGATAAGCTCATCATGTCGGTGCTGAAAGCCGAGTGGTAGCTGCCAGTAGCTTGCGTTTCGCTGATCAGATTGCCTCGCCCGTAGTCGAATGCTGGAGCAGGTCAACTATTCATTATCTCGGTACCCTAGGAACCTGGCTACCGCAAACCCTCCAGCGAAACCTGCTGCCAGCTCTGAAGGCACCATGCAGCTGGACCGTAGCCGCGCCGCCGGCAAATCCGGCTCCGGTCCCATCTTCTATGAAGTGCCAGCCAAGGCCAAAGGCCTGAAATGGGTATTCCGCAACAGTAAGAGCGTGTTTGGGCTATTAAAATTGGTCATGCTGAACTTATCGAAGCATAGCGTGCCAGGGGCCTTTTACCAAAACCAAACAGCCTCTTCGCGTAAAAAAAGCCTTTCTGTTTGCGCAGAAAGGCTTTTCCCAAAACAAGTAACGGACGATTAGCGGTATTTCGGCATCTCCTCTCGCTCGGAGAGCAAGCCGGTGGTCAGCAGCGTGGCGCCGATGGCCAAGAAGGTGTTGCGTGCTTTTTTGTTGTTGGAAAAACCTAGGAGCCACGGCGCACCTAAACTGGTGAGGGCCGTCACCACATCGATGGCCAGGTGGGTTTTGTAGGGAACCGATTTTACCAGGCCCCACTCGGCGCGCGTGAAGGCGGTGAGGGCCAAGATGCTGCTGCCCAACACGTAGCCTAAGGTAGCGGGGGTCTTGTCTTCGCGAAAGCCGATGAGCGCCGGGGCGGCGGCGACGAGGGGGGCGGCGGAATAGTCGAGGGCGCCGTGCATACGGCGGGAAATGGGCTTGCTCATAAGGGCGATTAACGAGTAGATAAAGAGGAAGATGGATGCAGGATTAACGGCAGCCGTCAGCCAAAGGATATGGTTGCGCTTGGCGTTCAGCACAACTGCCGGCGGCGGCTATAGAAGCAAGGCGACCCAGTTGAACGTGGTCAGGTGTATTCTTCTATCGCCATAACTTGCCACTGCGCGTCAGTAAGGGGTTGATAGCCGTCAACCATCATGCGAACGGAAGCCTAGCAACTCCCGCCGCAACTCACTGACTCGCTTCTTTTACGCCCTCTTCATTTCCCAAACACGCTCTAAGGGTTCCGCCCTAGACATGGCCGAGAAGGCCGTGTAGTCTTCGACATCGTCCGATAAGCACCTCTCGATTCACGGCAAAGCCAAAACCCGGCAGGAGATACGCAACGCCCAGAACCACTGTGCATCTACGGCCATCAGCCAAGCATCGTCGCGCTGTTGCAGCTCCCCACTTCCTGCACTGCATTATGCTCACCGTCTCGGAGCCAAACGTAGGCGGGGTAAAAGCCTACGCCAAGGGCGGCTTCAAGCTGGAAGGCCGCCTACGCGAGGCCTGCCTGCGCAACGGCCAGTTCCATGATAAACTCATCATGTCGGTACTGAAAGCCGAGTGGTAGGCGCCCGGCTCTAGGCCACCCCCGCCGCCTAGGTGGGGCCATGCTGCACTAGGGTTTACTCAGTAGGCCAAGTTATTTTGAAGCTAATATGTATTTGTTAGAAGAGGGTAGTAGCATGAAAAAAAATAGCTTTTCAAGTAGGTTAATACACTAACTTGTAAAGCATTTATTAACACTAAACTTTTCAAAATGAAAGCATTGTTATTGCAAATCAGTGACATACATGTAAAAGGTTCTAAAGACAAAATTTTTGCTCGTAAAGATCTTATAGTTGAAGCAACCCGTGTTATCCCACGAGATTATCAAGCATGCTTCGTTGTCGTAACAGGTGACATTGCTTATGCCGGAAAGGAGGAGGAGTATGCTGATTCGTTAGATATTTTCGAAACAATCAAAATAGGTCTTAAACAGGAGTTTAATAATAATATTCCTGTATTTATGATTGCAATTCCTGGTAATCATGATTGTGATTTTGGTCCAGTCAATTTGTTGCGCGATAATATTATCCCTGTAATAAGAGGTGGAGTTGGATTAGATGATTTTATGATCAATGCATGTGTGCAAGTCCAGGAGAAATTCAACGTTCTTTTAAAGGGTTATTTTCAGGAAAATATAAATATTCATAATAATTTATATTGGGAGTACTTTTTCAATATCGATGGAGAGACTATTCTATTTAGATGTTGCAATACTGCATGGCTATCAGAGTTAAAAGAAAAGCCAGGCCAAATGTATTATCCTGTTGATTATATACCTGAACAGGAGCAACATTCAGATGTTGTGGTGTCTATATTTCATCACCCCTACAACTGGTTAACTCCTGATAATGGACGTTCCTTTAGAAAGCGTATTGAGCAGGTTTCTGATTTTATATTAACTGGTCATGAGCATGATGTTACTCATAGAATAGTTAAGTCAAATGATGGCCAGAATAACTCCTATATAGAAGGCGGTGCTTTACAAGATTCCTATGATTCATCCACAAGTGAGTTTAATGGTATTTTAATTGATTCAACCGAAAATAAGTATAAATTATATAATTTTAAGTGGTTTACAGATCGTTATGCTCCAACACCTTCATCCCCAGTTTGGCAGCAATATGTGCCTAATAAGTTAAGGAGTAAAAATGAATTCGCGCTCAGCGAAACAGGGAGTAATTGGCTCCATGAGCTAGGATTACAAGTTAATCATCCTAGTAGGGGTTTGTTGATTAGAAATGATATTTATGTTTATCCTGATTTGTTAGACATAAATAACAGAAGTAAAGGGGTTTCTAAAAATGTAAAAGGAGAGGATTTGATTAATAAATTAAAGGAATTTAATAGGATTATAATTAGTGGAACAGATGATTCTGGTAAAACGGCGTTAGCAAAACAGTGTTTTCAAGATGCTTGGGATGTCGGTTTTGTGCCTGTATACTTAGATGGTGGCAGTGGTAGAGCAATATCATCAGATGAATCTTTGATTGATACACTTGGTGCTGAGTGTGAAAAACTATACACTGGAATTGATTTAAATAAGTATAAACAGTTGAGTAAAGATAAACATCTTGTAATTATTGATAATTTTGACAAGATTAAATTCAAAAAAGGCAAAAGATCTGCTAAGGAAATTGTTGATAGATTGCTTGAATTTTCTGGATGTGTTATTCTATTTTCGAACGATATAGCTCTTCAAGCATCAGAACTTATTAGTGATAGTTTAGTATTTCTTACGGAAGGTGATGATTATTTCCGTGAATATAGAATTTTGCCCTTTGGTCATTATAGAAGGGAGAAATTAATAAACAGATGGTTTTCTTTAGATGATAAAGTGGCGGATAACGAATCTGACTTTTATAGAAAAGTAGATCAGGTTAAAAAACTCTTGGATACGGTAATTGGTAACAATTACATTCCGCCATATCCAGTTGTGTTACTTCCAATTTTGCAGGAGCAACACCATTCAGAGCGGGTGAATACTAGTGCAAGTACTTATGGGTATTTCTATGAATTATTGATAAAGCGCTCGTTAGTTGAAAAGAACTGGGGTCAAGTAAATGCTGATATTAAAACTGGCTATCTAACATTTCTAGCTAAATATATGCTAGATCATGACATTGAGGAGTTAAATGATAGAATGAGTAGAGAGTTTCATGGATACTATGAAGATACTTATGGAATTAAAGTTAGTTATTCTGGTATTGTTGCGTCCCTTTCAGAAACACATATATTGGAAATAAATGATGACTCATTTAAATTTAAATACCCCTATATCTTCTATTATTTTGCTGCGACAAGCTTAAGAGACAATGTCTCTGATTTAGAAACTAGGAATAAAATTGAAGAGCTTACTACTTCGTTATATGAAGAAAAAAGTGCAAATATACTATTGTTTTTAACTCATTTAACAAAGAATAGATTTATAGTGGAAAAAATGGTGAATGCTGCTAGTACAGTTTTTCCTCAAGTGGCTCCAGCTAAAATTGTTAAGGATAGCAACATATTAGCAGATGTAAATTTTAATCCGATTACTGTATTTGAGGAAAAGGACGTTAAAGAATCAAGGGATGCTCGTAATAAACAGATTGATGATGTGGTAGCTGATAAAGGGCAAACAGATGAAATAGAAGAATATGAGGCCGTTGAAGAGAATGAAGAATTGGATATTCAAGAAGAAGTAGAAGCTATACCAGAAGAATATGAGCAGAGTGTAAGGACTGTGAGTACAGCGTTAAAAACAATGCAAATATTAGGGCAGTTATTGAAAAATTATGTAGGTACAATGGAAGCTCAATCTAAGAATACGTTAGTTAAAGAATGTGTTGGTATTGGGTTGCGAACACTAGGGTATATGTTTACTTTATTAGAGGAAAATAAAAAAGATTTTGTTGAAGGTATGACTGAAATTATTAAAAACGATAATCCGGGTATTGCAGATAGTGACGCTCATAGCAGAGCCATTCAATCAATTTTTGGGACTTTGCATTTTAATACTTATGCTATTATAAGATCTATTTCCAATGCAATCGGTTCACCAGCACTTAATCAAGTTTATGATAAAATGATAGAAACCGATACATCCCCAGCAGTGAGGCTTATATATACATCTTTGCTTTTTGATCATAGTGCTGCATTCCCAATAAAAAATATGGTGCAGTCAAGTGAAATTTTAAAGGGCAATGTATTGGCGCTAGAAGTGCTAAAAAGTTTGACTTTAAATCAATTTTACTTGTTTAATATACCGTATAAAATAAAACAACAGGCATGTGAACAACTTGGTATAAGATACAACGCAATTATAGGGGCTGATAAGAGACAGAAGCTTCTTAAATAGTTAAATATGCTTAAAAAATTACGCCACCTCTACAAGACTCTTAAAGTCTCGTAGAGGTGGCGTAATTTTTTAAGCATAAGAATACTTACTTGCCTGTTTAATACAACTGTTTTATTAGCAGCTACACCCCCACCTTCTCCTCACTTCCCAACTCACTCAAAATTCGTTGGGCGGCTTGCACGTTTTTCACGTCCTCGATGCTGATGATAAGCTGCTCCTTGCGCTCCTTCATGGAGGCCGAGCGGGGGTGGGTTTGCACGTAGCTGAGAATGTTGCCGAAGGTGGGGCCCTGGAAGTAGGGCTCGTTGTTGGTGGCCGGGATGAAGCCTTTCAGCAGGTTCTTCTTCAGCGTCAGCTTCTCGAAGCCGGCGTGGCAGGCCTGCCAGCGCAGGCGCACAATGTCGGCTAGCTGCTCTACCTCGGCGGGCAGCGGCCCGAAGCGGTCCACCATGCCGGTGAGCACCTTGCGCAGCTCCTCGGGGCCTTTGGCGCGGTCTAGCTTGCTGTAGAGCTGTAAGCGTTCCGACACGCTGCTCACGTAGGCATCGGGGATAAGGATTTGCAGGTCGGTTTCGATGTTGCACTCCTTGGGGCGGCCGGTGCCGGCGGCTTCTTGCAGGCGCTGGGTAGGGTCGCCGAGGAACAGGTCGCGGAACTCGGTTTCCTTCAGCTCCTGCACGGCCTCATCCAGAATCTGGTGGTAGGTCTCGAAACCCAAGTCGTTGATAAAGCCCGACTGCTCGCCGCCCAGCAGGTTGCCCGCCCCCCGAATGTCGAGGTCGCGCATGGCTACGTTGAAGCCCGCGCCCAGGTCTGAGAATTCCTCCAGGGTGCTCAGGCGCTTGCGGGCATCGGAAGGTAGGCCGGCTACCGGAGGCGTGAGCAGATAGCAGTAGGCCTTCTTGTTGGAGCGGCCTACCCGCCCGCGCATCTGGTGCAGGTCGGAGAGGCCGTGCATGTGGGCGCGGTTGATGATGATGGTGTTGGCGTTGGCAATGTCCAAACCCGACTCGATGAGGGTAGTACTCACCAGTACATCGAAGTCGCCATCCACGAACTTCATCATGCGCTTTTCCAGCAGGTCGCCGTCCATCTGCCCGTGCACGTAGGTTACGCGGGCGTCGGGCACGAGGCGCAGAATCATGCTGGCCTGCTCCTCAATATCCTTAATGCGGTTGTGCACGAAAAACACCTGCCCGCCCCGCTTCAGCTCCCGCGAAATAGCATCCCGAATCAAGAGCTCATCAAACACGTGCAGCTCAGTTTGCACCGGCTGGCGGTTGGGTGGGGGCGTGGCAATCACGCTCAGGTCGCGGGCGCCCATAAGGGAAAAGTGCAGGGTGCGCGGAATGGGCGTGGCCGAGAGCGTGAGCGTGTCCACGTTCACCTTCAGCTCCTTTAGCTTGTCCTTGGTTTTCACCCCGAACTTCTGCTCTTCGTCAATCACCAGCAAGCCCAGGTCTTTGAACTGCACGTCCTTGTTGGTGAGGCGGTGGGTACCAATGAGAATGTCGGTTTTGCCCTCTGCCACCCGGCCCAGCGTGTCCTTGATCTGCTTGGTCGTCTTGAAGCGGTTGACGTACTCCACCGTCACGGGCAGGTCGGCGAGCCGCTCCCGGAAGGTTTTGTAGTGCTGCATAGCCAGGATGGTGGTTGGCACCAGAATGGCTACCTGCTTCCCGTCGGCCACGGCCTTGAACGCCGCCCGAATGGCTACTTCCGTCTTGCCGAAACCCACGTCGCCGCACACCAGGCGGTCCATGGGGTGGGGTACCTCCATGTCGCGCTTCACGTCCTCGGTGGCTTTGGCCTGGTCGGGGGTATCCTCATAGATGAAGCTTGATTCCAGCTCGGCCTGCATAAAGGAATCGTGGGCGAAGGCGTGGCCGGGCGCGGTTTTGCGCTTGGCGTACAGCCGAATCAGCTCAGCCGCAATGTCCTTCACCTTCTTCTTGACGGACTTCTTCTTGTTTTCCCACTCCGGCGAGCCCAGCTTGCTCATGGTGGGCGGCGTGCCCTCGGCCCCGCTGTACTTGGCAATCTTGTGCAGGGCGTGAATGCTCACGGTCAGCACATCGTCGTCGCGGTACACCAGCCGGATGGCCTCCTGCACCCGGTCGTTAATTTCTACCTGCGTGAGGCCCGCAAAGCGCGCAATACCGTAGTCCTGGTGCACCACGTAGTCGCCGGGTACCAGGGTGCGCAGCTCTTTCAAAGTCAGCGCCTTCTTCTTGCTAAACTTGCGGGTTTCCTGAGCCCGGTAATACCGCTCAAAAAGCTGGTGGTCGGTGTAAACGATGAGCTTGAGGGTTTCATCAATGAAGCCCTCGCGCAAGCCCAGCAGCAAGTGCTGAAATTGCACGTTGTTGTCCAGCTCGTCGAAGATGGTGCGTAGGCGGTCGGCCTGGCGTACCTGCTCGGCCGCAATGATGTTGGTGTAGCCCTTCT
The DNA here is from genome assembly GCF_900188255.1 of Hymenobacter mucosus. Lineage (GTDB taxonomy): Bacteria > Bacteroidota > Bacteroidia > Cytophagales > Hymenobacteraceae > Hymenobacter > Hymenobacter mucosus. Next base: position 632,843 of record NZ_FZNS01000003.1, read on the forward strand.
TCTGGTTGTCGTGCAGGTTCTTTACAATGCGGTTGAAGTCCTTGCCAAAGCTGGGCTGGGGCTTGCTGCTGAACTGGAACTCCTCGGCCCCGGCTTTGAAGTGAAACCGCTTGCCGAACTCCACCACCGCAAACCCATCCAGCAGTTTCTTCAACGACTTCCCGGACTCAAACAGGTCGTCGGGCTTGCTTACTACCTGCGTGCCACCTGAAGCGGCCAGCAACTCCTTAAAACCGTGCTCGGCCTTATCGAAGTATTCGTCTACCACGTCCAAGGTCTGGCGTACGTCCTTGGCCCAGAGCACGGTATTCTTCGGGATGAAGTCTAGGAAGGCTTCCCGTGTTTCCTGGAGCAGCTTGGTTTGTACGTTCGGGATGATGCTTACCTGCTGGCGCTTCTCCACCGACAGTTGACTTTCGGGGTCAAACGTGCGAATCGTCTCTACCTCGTCCCCGAACAATTCAATGCGGTAGGGCAGCTCGTTGGCGTAGCTGAAAATGTCTACAATGCCCCCGCGCACCGCAAATTGGCCCGCCTCATACACAAAGTCGCTCCGCTCGAAGTCGTACTCCGCCAGCATATCACTCACGAAGTTCACATCCAGCTTATCGCCTACCTTCACCAGGAAGGTGTTGGCTACCAAACTTTTCTTGTTGATTACCTTCTCGAACAGGGCCTCGGGGTAGGTTACGATGAGGGCCCCGGCGGTTTCCTTGGCCGTGGCTTTCACACGCTTCTTGCCCTTGGGCTGGTTTTCCGGCGCCGTTACTTCTTCGGCATCGTCGGCCGCCTGCTCGGCAGTAGTCTTGGGGCCGCGGTGGGAGTTGAGCTTGTTCAGCACCTCGGCCCGCATGAGCACATTGGCATTTTCCGTCTCATCGAAGCTGTAGGGCCGCTTGTAGGAGGTAGGAAACAGCAGCGGCTCTTCCTCGGGCACCAAGTGCTGCAGGTCGGCCAGGAAGTAGGCTGCCTCATCCCGGTCGTGCAAAATAAACAAGTGATGCTGATCCGGGAACTCCTGGTGCAGGGCCGCGGCCAGCACCGCATCCTGGCTACCTACTAACCCGCGCAGATGCAGGCGTACGGCGCTGGCATCGGCCTTGTCGGCCGTGCCGCGCAGGGTATTTGCCGTGGCCGGATTCAGGCGGGCGCCCACAGCCAGGGCGGTAGGGTCCAGGGAGTAGAGCTTGAGAAAATCGGAAACCTTCAAAACAAGTATCGGCTAGGGGGAGGCAAAGGTAGAAGCCCGGCCGAAGGCAACTCCGGTCGGGCACGCAGTAAGCAACGTACGCCACCGGCGCACAAGCGTAGTTCTCAAAGGTACAATAGCGGCCACTGCCCCGTGGGAAAGCAGATAACAGAGGGGACGTACCTGCTCGCGGGGGAGGTACTACCGCTGTTCTGGCCGTTTGAACCACCTTGGTTTCACCTCCACGCAGGAGAGAAGCCAGCTGGCGTTCTTCGAGAGGAATACGCGCTAGTCAATACCGCTGCTGGCGCGCGAAAGTTTCCGACACTTTTCGGTAACACTCCCGTATCTTCCTAATTCACGCAGTACAAGTAGCCCCGGTGGGTATAAGGCTATGACGGAGAACCAACAGCAGAACGGTGCGGAGGAGTGGGACAACCTCCTACACCACCTGCGACAAATTCGCGAGCAAGTGCGCGAGCAGGGCCCCTTGCCCGACCACGAAAAAGAAGAAGTAGCCGATGCATTTCGCCGCGGCCTGGCCCTGCTGGAAAACCAGGTGCGCGATATTGAAGGCGAAATAAAAGGCAGCTCCGGCCAGTGGTAGCTGGCGCTAAACGCGCCACTGCCCGGCTACCCGCTACTTCCTGATCAGAAAGTAACGGGTAGCCGGGCAGTGGCAGCCCTATGACTACGTAGGGTTAGTTCTTCACTACCTTTTGCGTTAGCTGCACAGCGTTGTTGCGCACATGCACTAAGTAGCTACCCGCAGGTAGGCGCTGCAGATCAACGGTGTTGCGTCGGCCACCCGTAATCGTTTGGGTTGCTACTACGCCTCCCAGCAAGTTGGTCACGGTGAGCTGATAGGTACCAGCGGCCAGCGCGTTCTGGTCGAGGGTGATTGTGTTCGTAGTCGGGTTTGGGTAGAACCGTAGTGCCTGGCTTGCCTCCGATGTGCTACCAATAAAGCTTACCGTTTGCACGGCCGTGTAAGAATCAGTGCCATCGGTGTCTACCTGCCGCAGGCGGTAGTAGTACAGGCCCGTCGCATCGGCAAGGGCATCCGTGAAGCTATAGGCGTAGCCTACCTGCGTGGTGCCGCGGCCTTTCACCGTACCAGTCGTTACAAACTCGCGGCCGTCGCGGCTGCGCTGCACCTCAAAGTGGTCGTTATTTTTCTCCATGGCCGTGGCCCACGTCACTAGGGCGTTGCTGCCCGCCGCCCGGGCATCAAAGCGTACTAGCTCTACTGGCAAGGCTCCCGCCGGAATCGTATTCGGAATCAGGTTGATACCGGCTTCCGAGGTGCCCATGTCTGCCTTATATGCGAGGGCATTGATGGGGTCAGTGGTTAGCAGCGCCGGCGAAATAGAGTTAGAGGGAATAACAATGTCTGCTGAGAAAGAGCCCGTTGAGCCAGTGAGGGTGTTGCCCAAGTAAGTGCGGGGCTCCCCGTGCGGGAAGTTCTGTCCGTCGCCCGCGAAAATCTCACCGTTCTGGTTGGTATCCGTAGAGTTGTCGCCGCGGTAAAACTCAATTTCGGTATTGGCAAAAGCTGTTTGCCCGGCGGTGCGTCCTACAAAGCCCTCCATGTGCAGCGTAGTAGTAGCCCCGTTGATGGTTACATTCTTCTTCGTGATGATGGGGTAATTCATCCCAAAGTTGGGCTTCTCACTGCTGGTAGTACCGTCGTTAGGAGTTACCCCGTCGCCCTGGCCGTATGCAGGGTTTCCGCCCGCATAGTACGTGGCAGGGGTATAGTCAACGGCAATGAGGCCTTCGCCGCCGGTAGTACCGTCACCATTACCGTAAATGGAATTCCGCGTGACGCGCACGTTGCGCTGCCCATAATTGATTACTACTGCCGACGACTGGTTGTTGGAAATGACATTAAGGGTAATCCGGTCAGAGTTGGTGCTGAGAATGGGGTTGTTGGTTGGGTCTCTACGGAGCAAGTAGTGAATGCCCGAACCTTCCAAGCGAGTAGGTGCCCCACCTTTGCCGTTGCCAGTAATGGTGTTGTTGCTGATGGTGTTGTTGCTGATAGACCCAATCTCCAGCTGAATGCCGCTGCTATTAGCATCCCGTATCAGGTTCTCAGTAATTGTCACTGGGCCAGCGGCTCCCGGCGCACCGTCGGCTCGCCCTACCGTAATATTGTCGCCGCCCGCCGTAACCCGGCCACCTTGTAGTAGCTCATTTTGCGTAATTGTGTAGCCACTACCCGTCACGTTAAACCCAGCGGAGTAGTTGATGCACGAACGGCCGCACTCGGCCACAATGCTGTTACGAACAGTGCCCGAAGGGTTCTGCAAGTACACGCCTACTCCGGCCGTGGGGTTAGCCGGAGCCGCAAGCGAGAAGGCACTGATGCCAATGCCACAGCCTTCTATCAGCAGGCTAGTACCCGCCGTGGCTTCTATTGTTGCATCGCCAAAGTTAGCCCCACCCCCGTGCACGGCTATGCCTCGCAGAATGATGTTGTTGGCTGAACTTGTAATAGCTGATGCCCCATTCGTGTTGGGCACCGAAACTTCTACTTCAGGGGCGGAAAACGTTCTGAAAGTGATGTTGGTAGTGCCAACAGTACCGCTACTGCCAAGGGCGCCGGTGTTGGAGTCTAGGAGCGTGGTTTGGGTAGTGCCATCAAGGGCGGTACCTGCGTCCGTAATGGCATCAAGGCTGGCTGTGAGCGTAATCAACGCCCGGCGGTTGCCAGAAGTGGCGGCAGCGTTGCTAGCGTTAGTTAGCTGATTGGGTAGCCCCGCCCGCAACCCCGGTCGAGCGGTACCATCCGAAATCATAAAAATGGAGGTTTCTTGCCCGGCCGGAAAGTCGGTGCCAGTAGCGGTGCCATTGTTATTGAACGGACGCTGGTCTAGGCTGGTGTTGGATAGCGCATTGCTATTAATGACGAACTGCCGCAAAGAGCCCTGCCCGGAATCGTTCGTATTCGTTACTACATCGAAGCTGAAGCCGAAATCGACATTCACGAAGTTTTCACTGTTGTCAGCGTCAGGTATGGCTGTATACACTTGAGCACCAGCAGCAGTGAGGGTAGCGCTGGTAGTATTAGCTCCACCATCTGCTAGATTAGGAGCCTGGCCTCCAACGTAAGCGAAATCATCAACTCTGCTGCCGGGAGTTCCAGAAAAGGTACTTCGATAAGTAACCACCGGAACCAAGCCACTGCCCCCTCTACTAGATGTGACAGTATTGCTTACGATTCGAACAATGAACGAATTATTATCACCAGTGTAAGTAAAAGAGTATGTTCCATCAGCAGCAGTTGTAACTGTTCCTACATAGGCACCAGTACTTCTATAAAATTCTACTCGCGCCCCGCCGCGTCCGACATAACCGCCAGTAGTTGCATACGCCGCGCCTTGGCCGCCTCCGTAATTCACATCCTCAAATACTCGCCCCGATATAGTTCCAGCCTCTGCCGTTAGAGAACTGCCCAGAAGTAGAAACGCACTGACTCCCATCGTCAGTAACCGTACACCTTGTCGCATGTCAAAGAGAAAAAGTTGAACATGAGAAAACCTTCCCACAAGGTTTTCAAAGCGCAAGGTAGATTTATATTGCTATAATACAATTTTATTGAGATAATTAGCAATAAAGTAATACTGAGAGAGGCATAAGTCCACGTTTCTGGTATAGGTAGATTGCGGCTGCGGCTGGTATCTTCGCCACCTTTATTTCTTAGTCTGGATTCAACTAGTGCGCGGTTCTTCTCACTTGGCCATTGGCCTCATTACCGGCGTAGCCGTAGCGGGCCTAGTCCCGGGTATTCCCTTTTCGCCGGCCGGTATTGCCTTGGCTGGCTTTTCTTCCCTCGCCCCCGATCTTGACCATCCTGGGTCCCGGCTGAGCAAGCGCCTAGGCTTTGCCCAGCGGTATGTGCGGTGGGCTTTTGTAGGAGTAGCGGCTGGCTTGGCCCTCTACACTCACTTCCTCGTGGCACCCGGCCCCGACCGGCGCATGGGCTTCACGGCGGCGCTGGCCTTTGGACTAATTGGGGCTGCTCTCCAAGGCGACTCCACCCGCAAGCTGGCCCTGCTGTTCACCGGCCTGTGCACTGTGGTAGCTGGCCTGTACACTAGCTACGTGTGGCTGAGCATGCTGGGGCTGTTTGTGTCGGTAGCGCCCTTCACTTCCCACCGCTCCTGGACGCATACGCTCTGGGCCGCCGGCTTATGGACCTACATCGGCCATTTGGCTAATCAAAGCTTGGGCTGGCACGGAGTGGCCTTGTTTGCGGGGGGCGGCTACGTGTCCCACTTGCTAGCCGACACGCTCACCAAGGCGGGCGTAAAGTGGTTCATGCCTCTTCTAGATACGTCCTTCAAGCTGCCACTTATCCGCACAGGATCAGCTAGTGGTAATGCTCTGGAAGTGGCCATTTGTATCGGCTACGCTCTGCTTGTATTGGGTTTAGTAGTTGGACACTTTCAGTTCTAGCAGGCTCCCAATTTGGGGACGCATGTAACTTGCACGCCTAAGTTGGTGTTTACTACGCGAAATTGGTCTGTTAATTGTCTTGGTTCATCTACAAAACACATAGCTTGGGCAAACATGCAGCAACACAGTTACTGCTACTTTTACCTTCGTTCAGTGGTTTAGTAGCCTCAATGCTGCACCACGGCTGCACTTTCTTTAATTGTACTTAAAGAAGGCCGGTGTGGTACACTATGGCTATTATTTGTTGATTTACCTAGTTTAGCGTAGGATAAAATTTATGCAGTTTGTATTAGTCTAATAGGTAAGGGAATATATGTTATTTAATATTGTATCTTGGTTGTTCGATTTAGGTATACATATTTATAGGATAGCTACTACACTATGATGAATAATTACGTTAAATGTCCCTCCGCTTCACCTCTTATTCATTGGAGGGTACGCTATATTTCCTCGCTCTTCCTGCCATCAGACCCGCCTCTGCTCCACGTTCCACAACCTAACCACGTGATAAACAAACTAAAACCATGACTTATTGGAATACAATAACTACCTCCCGTAGTATCTTTGACCAGGATTATGCCTGGCACAGGTCCTGCCGAACCGCTCCCCGCTCTTATTAACACACCTTTTTGCGCTCAAACCGTTTTTGTATGAATCAGATGAATAGCCCTCTGATTAGGATAGGCGTCTTTTATGACGGCAATTATTTCCTGAAAATCAGTGATTACTACTACTTCCAGCACGATCGTAAGGCCCGTATTAGCTTGGAAGGCCTGCATGAGTTTATTCGGCATCAAGTAGCTGAAGAAGAAGACGTTGACGTGCGGTTATCGCAAATTATTGACTCTCACTTTTTCCGCGGCCGTCTTTCTGCAACTGAAGCCCGTGACAAAGACCGCCTGTTTCACGACCGGCTGCTCGACGATATTTTGATGAACCTGGGTATCACTACCCACTACATGCCCCTGAAAACCCGCGACGGTCGTTTACAGGAGAAGGGCATTGACGTATGGCTGTCCTTGGAGGCGCTGGAGCTTTCGCTGCACAAGAGCTTCGACGTAGTCGTTCTAATTGCTGGTGATTCCGACTACGTACCTCTGATCAAGAAGCTCAACACCATCGGCACCCGCGTGATGCTGCTGAACTGGGACTTCAAGTACGTTGACTTCAAAGGCGAAAACCGCGTAACTCGCGCTTCGCAGCAACTGCTGGAGCAAGTAACCTACCCCACGCAGATGCACGATATCATTGACCAGGGCCTGAGCTCCGGCGATGAAGTAATCGAAGGCATGTTTGTGAACACGCCCGAGCCAGCCGCATTCCCTAGCGCCAAGCCAGTGCGCCCCACCGGTCCTACGGCTGCTGGTCCCGTTGGTACGGTAGGTATCAGCACCATCAAGAATCTGAAAAACGGATTCGGCTTCGTGGTAATGCCCCCGAACAACCTGTTCTTCAGCTACGCGGACATGGCAGAAGGTGACTTCAACGACCTGCACGAAGGTGACTGGGTTGAGTTTACCGTAGGCCGCAACCACCGCGATGAAGACTGCGCCCGTCAGGTCCGCAAAGTTGCGCCACCTGAAATGGATGGCGACGAGTACGGCGAAGCCGAACACGAGTCTGCTAGCTCACCCGAACGTCTGTAACCTGCTCTTTTTGCCTTGGTTCGGCAGTTCTGTAAAAAGCCGGGTATCCGCACGATACCCGGCTTTTTCATGTCCTGGCCTAGCCGTAACTCTATTCTGGCGAGGCTGGGAAAAGCAAATCGTGGAAGTCTCGCTTGGTGGCTGGGTAGCGGTTGAAGGTCCCCAAGCCTCGTGCTACTACTCGGTTGTCGTGGGTGGGGCAGCGGATAACAGCGCTGCTTACTATTAGCGTTTTGCCGCTGTGCTCCACGGTGCCGTGGGCTATCAGGTGGTCGTGCAGGTGCACCGGGTATAGGTAGTTGATCTTAAACTCTACGGTAGAAACCAGTTCCCCCGCCGTGAAAGCCAACGACAAAGCCGCCGCTCCCAGTGCCGAGTCTAGTAAGCCAGCCAGCACCCCACCGTGGCACGTGCCGGGGGAGGACAGGTGCTCCTCCTTCACCGTCATACTATACTGCACCTCGCCGGGCTGCTGGAGTAGTAGTTCCATCCCGTTGGTGCGGCCGTAAGTGTTGATTTGATTATAGATAGCCACCAGCGTAGCTACATCAGGAAAGTGGTCCATGGCAGAAGATGACTAAAGGGAAGGCAAGTAGGAAAAGGTAGTTACTTTAGGTAAAACCTTTAAACTGCGCCGCCATGAGTGCTCCCAGCACCAATACGTTTGCTGAGTTTTATCCCCGCTACCTGCGCGAGCATAGTCAGCGCGGTACTCGTATTTTTCATTTCGTGGGCACTAGCCTATTTCTGGCGGCTACGGGGCTAGCCGTGGCATGGCAGCGGCCGTGGCTAATACTGGGTGGCGTGGTTGCGGCCTATGGCTGCGCCTGGGTAGGTCACTTTTTTGTGGAGCGTAATCGACCAGCTACTTTTCAACATCCCTGGTGGTCCTTGCTCGGCGACTTTCGTCTGTACTGGGAATTGCTACGGGGCCGAGAGAAGTTCTAGCCTCAACCAGCCCCCTATTATGACGCGATACTAGGCTAAGGACTTGCGCATTAGAAAATGCGGGATGGTACCGAACAGTATGTGTGAGGGGGCTACTACCGCATAGCCCAGCCGCTGGTAGAAGGGTACGGCATTCTGACGAGAATGCAGCACTACTTCCTCTAAGCCCTGTGTACTAGCGGCTGCTTCGAGGTACGTTAGCACCTGCCGCCCCAGGCCTTGGCCTTGCTGGTGGGGAGCAACGGCCATAAAGCGTACTTGCCCTTGCGTAGGGCTGGCCGGATGCAGGCGGCCCACTGCCATGGCGTGCCCTTCGGGAGACAGCAGTAGGGCATGAGTAGTAGTTGGGGCGGCGTCATCGTCGGCGTGCTCTGACCCCGCCGGCTGGCCCCAAGGCTGGCGTAGTACCTCGTAGCGCAGGCGGTAATAGGCGGCCCATTCATCGGGCGTATGAGGGGCAATGACGGGCATAGGCGCAGCAGTGAAACGCGTAGAACGAAGTCGAGGTAAAAGTACAAGCTAATCTACGGGAGTATACGGCTGGTTTTATCCAATCAGTGCCAAGTTCCTACCTTTGGCTTCCTGGCCCAAACCGCACGCATGGTTTGGCGTACAGGAAGCCCAACCCAACTCATTCCTGCATTATGGCCTCCTTCGATATTGTCAGCAAAGTAGACCCGCAAACCCTCGAAAACGCAGTAAACACCGCCAAAAAAGAACTGCAGACGCGCTATGACCTACGCGATACCAAAGGCGGTATTGAACTCGATAAAAAAGCTAACACTATCCAACTCAGCTCCGAGAATTCTATGCGCGTGAAGGCGCTGGAAGATATTCTGCTGGGCCGGGTAGTAAAGCAAGGTATCGACGGCACAGCCCTCGACTTTACCGCCGAAGAACAAGCCAACGGCGCTCTAGTAAAGAAAACCATCAAGGTGCGGGCCGGGGTCGATAAGGAAGCGGGCCGTAAAATCATTAAGGCTATCAAAGACGCCAAACTGAAAGTAGAAGCGCAGATGCAAGACGACCAAGTACGCGTATCGGCCAAGAAGATTGACGACCTGCAAGCCGTTATTGCATTGCTGCGCCAGCGCTCCGCCGACATCGGTCAGCCCTTGCAGTTCGTGAACATGAAGTCCTAGCTGTTCAGCAGCACAGATACGCGTACGAGTGAAGCAGCTAGTAGCTACTTTTCATTTGTACGTGCGCTTGCCTACGGGTCCCGCTACTTTCCTCCTCGTCACCATCTCGCCTAATGAATTTCGACTTCTCCGTTTTCTCCAGTCCCCAAACCTGGGTGAGCCTGCTCACGCTGACCTTCATGGAAATTGTGTTGGGTATCGACAACATTATCTTCATTTCCATTGTGGTCAACCGGCTGCCGCAGGAGCAGCAGGCGCGTGGACGCAGCATTGGCTTGTTGCTGGCTTTATTGTGCCGCATTGGTTTGCTGCTGAGCATTTCCTGGATTGTGGGGCTGAAAGCTGCCTTATTTACGCTCAACCTGCCTTGGCTGGATGAACCCTTCGGCGTATCGGGTCGCGACTTGATCTTACTGGCGGGTGGATTGTTCCTAATCGGGAAAAGCACCACGGAAATTCACACCAAGCTACAAGGTGGCGAGGAGGAAGAGCACGCCAGCAAAGGCGGCGCTACCATGCAGAGCATCATCTTGCAGATTATCGTCATTGACATTGTGTTCAGCTTCGACTCCATTTTAACGGCCGTGGGCCTGGTGGATAACGTGCTGATTATGATTCTGGCCGTTATCCTGTCGATGGGCGTAATGCTGGCTTTCTCTGGGGTAGTGGCCGACTTTGTGAACCGCAACCCTACCATCAAGATGCTTGCGCTGTCCTTCCTGATTATGATTGGGGTGATGCTGGTGATGGAAGCCTTCCACAAGGAAATTGAGAAAGGCTACATCTACTTTGCCATGTTCTTCTCCCTCATTGTGGAAACGCTGAACATGCGCCTGCGCAAAAAGACGCCTCCTGTGCAGTTGCGCGAATCACAGTACGACTAACCTCAATCCTATCCGTCTTACAAGCACAAAGGCCCGTAGCTCCAGAGCTACGGGCCTTTGTGCTTGTAAAGCAAGAGAGCTGGCTACGCGGTGAGGGCCATTAGCAGCACAATAACACCTACTACCGAGGCTATAATGGCTAAGTTGATCCGCATGGCCGCCGTCAGGTTGCGAAGCTGGGCGGGCAAGGTGAGGAGGAGAAGTACGAACAGGAAGCCAAATAAGCTTTCGTACCCAAATTCTACCGATAAGGGAGTGCCATTGGGCAGCCGGGCTTCTCGCACAAACCGAAACAGCAGGGAGGTTTTCAACTGAAAATACTCCGTAGTAATGGGGAAGTGCTGGTTCGTGATAAAGGAGCCGCGGTCGGTATCTACATAGTTTAATAAGCGCCCATTAGTGGCACGGCTAGAGTGAATACTGGTAAACGTACCCGTGGCCGAGCGCACCAGCAGAAAGTAATCAACCATCACCACGAGCACCAGCCCCAGCAGTACTTGGCACCAGCGGCGGGCGGGGGCATTATATACTTCCAGGTCCATAGGACGAATGCGAAGCAGGCCGCTAGAACGCTGAACGGCAGCCGTATATCGGCGGCGAATAGCGGGGTCGCGCTGTGCGGGCGTGGTAGCCGCTTGGGGGTGCTGGCGCTGTGCCCGCAGCTGGGCATCGTAGGTGGCACGTTTCGTGGGCTGTCCTAGTACTTCATAGGCGGCGTTTATTAGCAGGTAACGCTGGTGGGCCTCCGGGTCAGAGGTGCGGTCGGGGTGGGTGAGAAATACCAGGCGGCGGTAAGCTTGGCGCAACTCAACCGATGTGGCTTGCTCCGGCACCTCAAGCAGTTGGTAGTACGTGCTCATGGTCCGGCGGGAGTAGTATAGTGAGCAATGGCCTCTGTACTGTCGTGGGCGCGCTGCACGGCCAGCTCTAAAATTCGACGGTTAAGCTCGGAGCGGTGGGCGCGGTAGAAGGTATACTCCTCCCGCGTGAACTGCCCGGTTATCAGGCCTACTATAGTGTAGCGCAGCTTAGTATTGCGGCCAAGTAGCTCCCCAATCAGGCGTTGCTGCTCAGTGCGGTGCGCAAGCAGAAATGGCACGTGATGGTCGCTTAGAAAGTCGGCTACGGCAGCTAGCACGTGCTCATGCTGGAGCTTAAGCACCGGGCGCAGGGTGCGGTGCAGAAAGTTTGCAGCGGTGGGCTCTGCCGATAAGGTAGCCTCCACGGTAGGGCGTAAGGCTAGGCGGGCAGTGGCATGAGGATCGTCGATGGGGGTAGCAGATGGCATACGGAGCAGGTAGGAAAGGCCCAGTGGGACGGACCAGCAAACACAATACAAGAAGAAGCCCACTAGATCAAGACCTAGTGGGCTTGGTACGGCCCAGTAGGCACTCTAGCACCAACAGCTAGGGCGCCGAGGGCTGCTTAGTGTTGTACCGCTACTTTCTTCGTAATGTTTCCTTGTGAGGTAGTTAGGCGCACAATGTACACACCGGCTGCTAGGTTGGCGGTGTTCAGCGTTACGCCCTCTTGTTGTAGGCGAGCGGCTGCTACCTGTTCGGTGTGCACAGTTTGGCCCAGCAACGTTACGACGCTGATCTGCACCGGCGCCGAACTGCTGATCTGCGTCCGCACCACTACTTGGTTGTTGGCTGGGTTAGGGTACACCTCCAGCAGTTCCCCGCTGAGTTGCTTTTGCGTGCTCAAAACCGCTGGCATATCGTAGGCTACTACCTGATCAGACACACTGGTACTCAGGCCTTGAGTGGCACTGACTCCCATACCGCGGCGGGCGAATACGCTCCAGATCAACGCGGAGTTGGCCCCCTGATTATTGAGGGTATCAGCTTTCAGAATAGCATTGCGGCCGTCGATGAAGCCAGGTGTGCACTTCTGCAGCTTCAAGCCATCCAGCACCAACTGCAGGCAGATGTTATTACCTCCGGTCGAGGCTTTCATATCTGCATTGTACCCGTACCGGCCAATTAAGGCCCAGTTCAAGTCCCAAAGCGTAGCCGCCCACACTTCTCCCACGTCGTGGGTTTCAGCGTATTGCCCCTCGCCCGTACCAAGGAAAGCATACGTATGGTTGTTAACGGCAAAGTTGGTTGTGTAGAGCTTGCGGCGGATGCCGGTGCCGGTGGGTGTTTGGAAGGCTACGTATGTGCCGATGCCGCGGGGCGTAGTGCCCACGTCGCCGGGCTTGGTAGTCATCCACAGGCCAAAGAAGTCGCTCCAGCCTTCTCCCATGGTCTCATAGCCGGTAGTGTTGGGCAGGCAGCCTGAGTTGGCCGCTCCCCCCGTGAGGCGGGTAGAAATACCGTGACCATATTCGTGGGTAATAATGCCGTTATCGAAGTCGCCGTCGCGGTAGTAAACTGTACTAGAAGCTGATAAGGACACGGTTTGGCCAGCGTCAAGGGCCGCCTTCAGCCGGTCGCCATCCGCTTTCGTGATGAAAATGGATGGAATGCGGAGCCCTACCGTATCGGCCGCTACAGTAGAGCCCATGTTCACGAGCGTGGTTGTATTGGGTATGCTGTCCATCATGACTACCATTTTGGCCCCGGCATTCTGGGCGTTCCTGATCTTCACAGCGAAGTTGCACTTGCCCCGCTGAATGAGGGCAATCTTACCACTGATGGCCGCCGCGTTTACCAGGGGCGCATTGCAGCCCCGAATAGGCTTGGCCGAGCCATCATCTACCGCCACTAGATTGCCCGTGATGGGGCCTACTGCTGATATCCGGCGGCCCAAAGAGCCTTCTAATGCAGTGAGTGGCCCGGCTAAGGAAGCAGGGGCCGTAATTTGAATGCTCTTGCTCTCCGCCGTCCACAGAAACATTTGCATGCGCGGGCGGCTGCCTTCTACCGGAGTAGAGAAGTTTGCATTGTTGAGGCGAACAGGTGAAGCCGAAGCGCCGTCCTGCGCTTCAGCCTGCACGGCATCGGCGCCGGCACCGCGGTTAGTATAGTTCTTCACCTGGAAGTTGCCGCTCACTTCATCGAAGCCCTTGTAGGCCATCACGTCGTGAATCATATTGTTCCAGTAGAACAAGTTGACTACGGCCAAATTCAGGTTACTTGTGGGAGCAGTCGTCAGCCCATTCGTAAAGGCGAAATCAAATTCCAGGTTGGCCCCCCCATCGGGGCTAATGCTGGTGCCGGTGGTGTACGCGTTGCGGTTTGGGCGGTCGTCGTAGGCATTCACATTGTTGCCGCTGGTGCGGGTGAACTCTGCCCCCGTTACTCCATCCGTATCGTGCCAGCCGTAGGGCGATACCAGTGGGTCGGCAGGGTTTACAACCACTTGGCGGGTGCCATGATCAGGGCTTTCTGCCGGCACGGCCCACACGTTGTAGCTGTTGGGCGCGTTTACTTTATTGGCCGTAGTGGCCGGAGTGGGGGCGCTGGCCGCAGCAAACTGTGCCGACTGGTGTAGGGGCACAAAGCGCAGGCTTTCCGAAACGGTGTAGTCCGTTTTGTCGAGCAGGGTGCCAGTGGCTGCGTCTACTCGCACGTTCCAGTAATGCTCACCGTCCAGCGGAGCCAGCGTAACGTCCCAAGCCAGGGGCATGGAGCCGTTGGCCAGGGGCTGGTACATAAGCTTCACCAGAATATTGTCGAGGGAAATGCCTGCCTCGTTGAACACAATACCCGTGGCAGCAGTACCAGCCTGCACCACTCGTAGGCTGCGCGGAGCCGGCATGCCCAAGGCGCGGGCAGCGGCAGCTACTGCCTGCTCGGCTGAAAGTGCTGGCGCCGTCGTGCGCGCAGCAGTAGCCACCGCTGGCACAAAGTTGCTAGACATACTCACTACCTTGCCCGCCGCTGTCAAATGCACGTCGGCTACGGCACCCGATACCTCTATGCCGGCGTGGCGCTGGCGCAAGTACAGGTGCGTAACGCCATTGTGCGCATCAGTATGCTGGCTGGTAACCACCGGATTGGTCACATCTTGCTCTCCCAGCCCATACGCCGCCCGACGGGCTTGCAATACTTGGATGGCCCGATTGAAGGGTGCTTGTTGGGCAGTTGCTATGGCTGGGATGACCAGGCTAGCAGCGAAAAGTAAGGCCCGGGCGGCGGGCTTAGAAGCGACTAGGTGCATCAAAGAGGCGCGGTAGAAGTAGTGAGTAAGCAGACCAGCAAAACAAAAGCCGCTCCAGCAGAGCGGCCTGTTTCAAATTTACTGAGGAGTTGGCGATTTTCTTGCCTGATTTTCAATAGCAAGGCAGATTTATTGTTGAGATGTAGCCCAGCCCGTTTTACTGATGAAATCCCAGAGCACTACCCCGGCTGCTACACTTACATTCAGGGAGTGCTTGGTTCCAAATTGTGGAATCTCCACGGCAGCATCACACAGCGCCAGCACCTCATCCTCTACGCCAAACACCTCATTGCCCATGACGAGGGCATACCGCCGCTGCGGGTCGGGCTGAAAGCCCGGTAGGGCGAGGCTGCTAGTCGTTTGCTCCACGGCAATGACCACGTACCCCGCCGCCTTGAGCTGGTGAATGGCCTCTACCGTAGTAGGCACGTACTCCCAGGTTACCGACTCGGTACTGCCCAGGGCAGTCTTGGTGATTTCGCGTTGGGGAGGACGGCCGGTGATGCCGCAGAGCCAGATTTTTTCGAGGGCAAACGCATCGGCGGTGCGAAAAGCGGCCCCCACGTTGTGCAGGCTCCGCACATTGTCGAGCACCAGGCAGAGGGGGAATTTTTGCGTATTTTTGAAGTCTGCCACCGTCAGCCGGTTCAGCTCTTCCATAGAGAGTTTGCGCATCCTGCAAAGGTAGGAACGCGTCTGCATGCTGCGGCTGTTGGGCTCAATACTGAATGGGGGGAAACGCCGCGCGAAGCTCCAGCTTCGGGCCCGGCAGCCAGTAGTGCTGCTGCGCCTGCACCCCGCATTCCACGTTACGCGCCGCTGGAGCGACGCGCTACTTTTCTTGCTAGTGAAAACGAAAGTCGCTGATCCTACGAAAAAGCCCATCCGCACGCACGGCTCTCTCGGTCCCGCCCCCGTGATTGATACGCCGCTGATGAAGCAGTACTACCAACTCAAGCAGGCCCACCCTGGTGCCGTGCTCCTGTTTCGGGTGGGCGACTTCTACGAAACCTTTGGCGAGGATGCCGTCACGGCTTCCCGCATCCTCGATATTACGCTCACCAAACGCGGGGCCGGCACCGCCGCCGAAACGCCGCTAGCGGGCTTTCCGCATCACGCCCTCGATACCTACCTGCCCAAGCTGGTGCGAGCGGGGCAGCGCGTGGCCATCTGCGACCAGCTGGAAGACCCCAAGCAAGCCAAGGGGCTAGTAAAGCGCGGTATCACGGAGCTGGTCACGCCCGGCGTGAGCCTGCACGACAACGTGCTGGAGCGCAAGAGCAACAACTACCTCTGCGCCGTGCATTTTGGCAAGCAGGACGCGGGCATTAGCTTCCTTGATATCAGCACGGGCGAGTTTTTGGTGGCTCAGGGTACCCTGGAGTACCTCGGCAAGCTGCTCCAAAATTTTCAGCCGGCCGAAGTGCTGTTCTGTAAGAAAAGCCGCCGGGAGTTTGAGGAGCAATTCGGGCCCGACTACTGCCACTTCGCCCTGGATGAATGGGTGTTCGGGTTCGACTACTGCCACGATACGCTGACGCGCCACTTCAATACTACCTCTCTCAAAGGCTATGGCATTGATGGCCTCCGGGAGGGTATCACGGCGGCTGGCTGCATTCTGCATTACCTCGCCGAAACCAAGCATACTGATGTGGGTCACATTGGCAGCATCGGGCGGCTTGAGGAAGATAAGTACGTGTGGCTCGACCGGTTCACGGTGCGCAACTTGGAGTTGGTGCATGCTCAGCACCCCGGCGGCGTGCCCCTTATCGACATCCTCGACCAAACCGTGACGCCCATGGGCGCCCGCCTGTTGCGTAAGTGGGTAGTGCTACCACTGAAGGAGCCCGCTCAAATTCAGCGCCGCCTAGATACCGTGGAGGCCCTGCTCCACGATACAGAGCTACTGGGTAATCTGCTTCAGAATCTGCGTCAGATCAATGACTTGGAGCGCTTGATTTCCAAGGTAGCGGTGCGCCGCATCAACCCCCGCGAGCTGCTTCAGCTGGCGCGGGCTTTAGAAGCTATTGCCCCCATGCGCGAGCAACTGGCCAGTTCTGGTGTGCGGGCCCTGCAAAAGCTAGCCGACCAGCTCAACCCCTGCGCCGCGCTCCGAGACGAGATTGTGGCTAAAATCAAGACCGATGCGCCGTTGCTTACAAACCAGGGCGGGGTGCTGAATGATGGCGTGGATAAAGAGCTGGACGAGCTACGTAGTATGGCCTTCTCGGGCAAAGACTACCTGTTTCAGATGCAGCAGCGGGCCATTCAGGAAACGGGTATCAGCTCCCTGAAGGTGGCCTACAATAAGGTGTTCGGCTACTACCTTGAAGTGACCAATGCGCATAAGGACAAGGTGCCTACTACCTGGATTCGGAAGCAAACCTTGGTGAATGCCGAGCGCTACATTACGGAGGAGCTGAAAACCTACGAGGAGAAGATTCTGCACGCAGAGGAGCGCCTGTTTGTCATCGAGCAGAATATTTACAACGACTTGGTGCTGTTTGCCGCCGAGTACGTTGCCCAGATTCAGCAGAATGCCCGTGCCATTGGCGTAACAGACTGCCTCGCTTCTTTTGCTGCCACGGCCCGCCAACACCGCTATGTGAAGCCCATCGTGAATGATGGCACCTTGCTTGACATCACGGCCGGGCGCCATCCAGTTATTGAGCGTCAGCTACCGCCTGGTGAAGCCTACATCCCCAACGACATCCGCCTCGATCAGGAAGATCAGCAGATAGTAGTTATTACGGGACCTAACATGGCCGGCAAATCTGCCTTGCTGCGCCAAACAGCCCTGATTGTACTATTAGCCCAAATAGGGTCCTTTGTACCAGCCGACGCGGCTACCATTGGTGTTATCGACAAGATATTCACCCGCGTAGGGGCTTCTGATAACCTAAGTAAGGGCGAAAGCACCTTTATGGTGGAGATGACCGAGACGGCCAGCATCCTCAACAACCTCTCCGACCGGAGCCTGGTACTGATGGATGAAATTGGGCGCGGCACCAGCACCTACGATGGTATTAGTATTGCCTGGGCCATTGTGGAGCACCTGCACAACTCGCCCAAGGCCCGCGCCAAAACGCTGTTTGCTACCCATTATCACGAGCTGAACCAGCTAGCGGAAGACTGCCACCGCGTACGCAACTACAACGTGGCCGTAAAGGAAGCCGATGGCCGCATTCTATTTCTGCGTAAGCTGCAAGAGGGTGGCTCCGAGCACTCCTTTGGCATTCACGTAGCCCGCATGGCTGGTATGCCTACCTCGGTGGTATTGCGGGCCAATGAAATCATGCACCACTTGGAGCAGGAGCGCACCAGCGCTAGCCTCGATACGGAAGCTCCCACCGAGTTCGACGAAGTGCTGGCTGGCCTCGACGTAAAGCCGAGCGGGCCGGGAGTTACCACAGACCACTTTGCGCGCGGACCTAAGGCCCAGCCTGCGGCTGCCATGCACTCGGCCCCGCGCCCTAGCCTGCAGCTAAGCATGTTCGAGCCTGCCGACCCCGCTCTGGAACGGCTCCGCGAACTACTCGACAAGCTAGATGTAAACACGCTCACCCCAATCGAGGCGTTGCTAAAGCTGAACGAGCTAAAGCTAGCGGCCAGTAGCAAGTAGCATCGTATGCCCCGCCTTTCAGCAGCTACGGAGTGATTTTTACCAGTCCTAGCTACCAAAAGGCGGGGTTGTTATGAGCGCAGAAGAGCTTGCAACTAGTAGGAGACTGTACCAAACTCCTTTTTTGATGAAAATTTTTCTCCCTGAAAATCAGTCAAAAAGGGCATGGTAGGAAAGTAAAAGCAGTTTTTTTTAGGGACAGCTCTTGACACTGAGGATTCTTGTAGTACCTTTGTCACATCAAAACGCCACTACGGCGCCAAGATCGAAAGCGAGAGTAGCTCAGTTGGTAGAGCGCGACCTTGCCAAGGTCGAGGTCGCGAGTTCGAACCTCGTCTCCCGCTCCATAAAGACCCTGCCACATGGTAGGGTCTTTTGGTTTATATAGCTGGCTCATTGGTCGCAGGTGAATCAGTTGCCACAGCTAGGCACTGAGTTCTTGTAGCCATTAAGCTATTTGGCACCAAACGGAGGTGCTTCTAAGATAAATGCTGGTCTTAGGATGTGCCGTTTGGAGAATTTACAGTTACTTTGCCCACCTGTTGGGCGCGGTAGACTAGCTACCGCAGGAAGTAGACAGATATGCTGCCAGAGTGGTGTAATGGTAGCCACGAGGGACTTAAAATCCCTTGTCTTCACGGACGTACGGGTTCGAGTCCCGTCTCTGGTACTAGGGGCTTCTACAGGTTGTAGAAGCCCTTTTTGTTGGGTTGGAGATGAGAGGCCCAGTAGTTTGCGCCTGACGTTCGTACTAGAACCACGCGCTTTTGCCTCGCGAAATAGAAACCGTGTACTGTCGGCACAAAATCCATCGTTTGGCTACCTTTAGCCTTCTTCCTTGATTCTGCGCGTATGATGCCGCTTTCTTCCTCTACCCCAACCACCCCTCCCAACTACCAGCAGAAGATTAAGCAGGTTTTTGCCGAAGTAGGCAAGGTTGTCGTGGGCCAGCAGTACATGGTAGGGCGGCTCCTCATTGGGCTGTTTACCGGTGGGCATATCCTGCTAGAAGGTGTGCCAGGCCTAGCCAAGACACTAACTATCAGTACCTTGTCTAAGGTGTTGCACTTGCACTTCCAACGGGTGCAGTTCACGCCGGACCTACTGCCTTCCGACCTAGTAGGCACTATGGTGTACAACCAGAACCAGTCGGAATTCGAGGTAAAGAAGGGGCCGATATTCGCCAACCTAGTGCTGGCCGATGAAGTGAACCGCTCCCCGGCTAAGGTGCAAAGCGCGCTGCTGGAAGCCATGCAGGAAAAACAGGTGACCATTGGGGAAACCACGTACCCGCTCGATCTGCCCTTTCTGGTGTTGGCCACCCAAAACCCCGTGGAGCAGGAGGGAACCTACCCCCTTCCAGAAGCCCAGGTAGACCGCTTTATGATGAAGGTTTTTGTGGACTACCTCAAGAAAACCGACGAGCTAGAAGTGATGCGCCGCATGGCCAACATGAGCTACGTGGGAGAGGTAAGCCCGATTTTGACGAAGGAAGACGTGTTTGGTATCCGCCAGGAAATTAATCAAGTGCAGATTTCGGAGACCCTAGAGAAGTACATAATTGAGCTGGTATTTGCCACCCGCCGCCCCGCCGACTACGACTTGCCGGAGTTTCAGCAGTACGTGCAGTTTGGAGTGAGCCCTCGCGCTAGCATTGCGCTGCACCGCGCCGCCAAAGCTGTAGCCTACTTGGATGAGCGCGACTACGTGTTGCCCGAGGATATCAAGGATGTAGCGGGCGACGTGCTCAACCACCGCATTCTGCTCACGTACGAAGCCGAAGCCGACGGTATTCGCACCCAGGACCTGATTGAAGCTATTTTGCGCAAAGTGCCGATTAGCTAAGCTAGGTAGTTCCTACCAAGGTGGCTCGGTTAGGCCATAAGGGGCCAGGGGCAAAGTGGCACATTTCCATTCTCACGATTCGTCTTCTCTGCTTGTCTCGACTTACCAAAACCCTTCGCGGCTTAGGAAGCCTAGTGCGCAACCCCTGGCTATTAAACCATGTGTTGGCGGCAGACACAGCTGCGTGGCAGCGTCGGGCGTTGCGGCATGCTTCCCAACGAGGAGTGACCCCCGATGGATTGCCGGTAGTGGCTTTGGCTCCGTTGCTACCAGCTCATGGAGAAACGGTACACCCTTTCGCGTTTCGGGACGGCGGCTCACTGCCAACGGACCTTGCATTGTTGCGAGGCCTGGCGCGCCAAATTCCCCAGTGCCGTTATTTTGAGATTGGAACGTGGCGCGGCGAAAGTGCAGCTAACGTAGCTGCCGTGGCAGCTTCCGTGCACACCCTAAATTTATCGGCAGCCGAAATACGGGCACTGGGCCTACCCGACCGATACGTGGAACTGCATGGATTCTTCTCCAAGCCCTTATCCAACGTAACGCACTTGCACGGGAACTCCGCTACGTTCGACTTTGCTACGTTGGGGCACTTCAACCTAATTTTTATCGATGGCGACCATGCGTACGACGCCGTGCGTACGGATACGCGCCGCGTTTTTGAGCACTTGGTGGGCCCGGATACGGTAGTGGTATGGCACGACGCTAATCGGCAGCCTGGCCAGCCCCGTTGGGAAGTCTTAGCCGGCATTGTAGACGGGCTGCCCGCAACGGCACGCGGCCAGTTGGTACAGGTTGAAAATACACTGTGTGCTCTTTACTCGCCCAAGCTCCTGCAAACGAAACAGCCTATGCCACTCGCGGACCCAACCCCGCATTTTGCTGTAACGGTACAAGCGGTATAGTGCGGAGGCTATGACTTCTGCCGCCGAAGCAGGCTCAAACCGTAGGATACATCAGCAGGGGTGGGTAGGAACGCCCAGGGCGTAGCGCCCGTAGCGCGCCAGAAATGATAAAGTAAAAAGACTGTGGAAGCGGCGTAGGAGGCGGTGCTGGCCAAAGCTGCCCCCCGGATACCTAGCCGCGGAACCAAGAGCCAGCAGGCCATGATGGTCACTCCCATTCCCACTATAGAAGCCGCATTGTTGATTCGGTAGCGGGCCAGCCCGGCGAAGTAGCTACTGCAAAGAATTTGGATTGCTATGCATACGACGCCCGGAGCTAGTAGCCCGATAACGGGCCGTGCGGGGCCAAACTCGGGCCCGAAGATGGCCGTAAGCACGCCGACTGGCAGCAAGGCTAGTACGGCCATAGCGGCCGTGGTAGCTAGTAGCGTAAGTCGGGCAACGCGCAGCCCCTCACCCGCTAACGCAGCCGGGTCTGGCGCATGCACCAGATCAACGTACTGTACCAGCGCAGTACTACGCGGAATCAGCCAGATAGCTTCCGTCAAGGCTACTCCCACCGACAGAATGCCCACAGAGCGAGCATCGGCATAATGCGCTACGAAGTAGTAGCCCAGGCGGTAGTTGGCAAAGGCCAGAATATTGGAAAGGTGAGCCCCGCGGCTGTGGCGTACTAGTTCGCGGGTAGTTGCTCGTAGGCGGCGGCCGTGGCGTAGGCGCCGGTCGGGAAGATGCAGCAGTGCCCGGATGCTCAGCAGTAGAGGCAAGCCGTACGCAACGTAGGCAGCGTAGTAGTACACCGGTATTTCGCGCCAGCCCAGACCGCCAAAGCAACCCCATAAACCCACCGCTAGCAAAGCGACCTGCGCAGCGGCAAGCATGTTGTAAATGCCCTCGCGACGGCGACCTAGGAGCAAGGAGGAATTGATAGAGAAAAAAGCCTGTAGTAAAGACAAGGTCAACAGGTGTCCCAGGTAAGCACCTGGTGCATTACGTAGTAGCGCTACTGCCCCCGTACCTATCAGGCACACCAGCGTGGCCCATCCGTAGGCGGGTAGTAGCAAATGCCAAACATTACGGCGGGGCACCAAGTAAATCAAGGAAGAGCCCCCAACCAGCCCAATGAAAAGCAGCAAGACCGCGCAGTCGGTCACGAACAGACTTACGGCTCCGCGGCCAGCGGCTCCCAAATAGCGCGCCGTAAGCCACACCACTACAAAGCTTAGCAGGGCTGTAGCCAGGCGGGTAGCAACGTTGTGAAGGATTCGGCGGATCATGAATTGGCGCAGAGTAGGCCGTTAGAATGCAGTTGGACCAGTACGGCTTGGTACACCGGGTAGTACCGCTGCATAAAGGGCCGCAAATTGTGCACTGACATTGGGGTAGGAGCAGCGCGCCTCAGCATCGGCGCGTAGCACGGCGGGGTGGTAAGTGCATGAGCCATCAAGAACAGCCATCAGCGCCGCGCCGAAGGCTACTTCATCATCTGGCCGGACCAGCAACCCGAAAGTGTTGGGCGGCTGAAACAACTCGGGTACTCCACCGGTGGCCGGCCCTACCACCACACATCCGGTAGCACGGGCTTCCAAGAACACGCATCCGAATGTTTCGGCCCGGCTGAAGCTGACCAGGGCGGCGGCCTGCTGCATTTCGCGGGCTACTTCGTCGTGAGCAAGCTTCCCTAGGAACGTGACGATGCCATTCTCCAGCAAGCCCAACTGTGCGGCCAACTGTTGTAAGACTGCTTCATCAGGACCGTAGCCCGCAATTCGTAGGCGCATATGAGGGTAGCAGGAGTGCAGCTGCGCTACCACGCGTAGGACCCCAGAGATATTTTTTACTGCATCGTGAAATGCAGCCACCACCAAGAGCTGCCCTGCTGTGCGTGGCCGTTCCGTGGGACGAAATACAGCGGTGTCTACTACGTTGGCAATGACGGCTGTGTGCGGATGCACGAAGCCAAGGCGGGCCATAGCATCGCGTAGGCTAGCTGATACGGTGTGCAGGCCCACTGCATGGCGCACCACCCTACCCGTAAGCAGGCGGCGTATTCGCCCAATGTTACTGGCCCGCTCGGGTAGGTAAAGCGTCCAGTGTTCTGTGATGAGGTAAGGTAGGCCTCGAGTAAGCCGCAGCCACCACGCAAACAGCCCTGTGCGCAACAATACGTGCACATGCACGAGTTGCGGGTGCCCACCCCAATAGCGAACCAACTGCCGGTAGCCCCGCCCCAGGCACCAGAAGTACAGCCCTAGCTTTAGCAGTTTGTCTAGCGGAGCAAGGCCCGTAATGCGGGCCCGATAGTAGTAGCGCAGAGTAGGAGTAGAACCCGTGAGAGCAGCTTCGCAGTCAATAAGCGACGGAAGCGGGCCGCGGGCTACGGTGGCAAAGAGCACAGCAGCCGTAGTGTGCGGTGCAATAGCGGCCACGTGGCGGGCCACAAAGTCACCATCCTGATTATCGTAGCGGTTGGGGTACCACTTGGGCAAATGCAGGACGCGGAGCTTCATTAACTGCAAGCTAGACGTTTTAGGCGGGTGTCCTAGTAAGGTTGAAGTAGAAAAGCCTGCCCCGGCTTCCCGGAACAGGCTTTCCCTTAAGCAAGCAAATACGATGCAGCAGTAATTACTTGGCTACGACAAAGCGAACCGACTGGGTTGTTTCGTTCGTCGTTACGGTGGCTACATATACCCCAGCCTTGAGGTTGGCAGGCAACGCAATCTGCTGCTGACCAGCCGAGAGCTTGCCGTTTGCCAAGACCGTGGCTACCTGACGACCCGTTACGTCCAGTATACGTACCGAAGCCTGACCTCCGCGCTTCAACTCAAACGATATCGAAGCGGAGCCAGCCGTGGGGTTCGGGAACACTGCCAGTTGCTGCAACTGATCGGAAGAGCTCTTGGCCGCTAGCGTCTGACCAGGGCGGTTGTAGCACGTGATCTGAGGATTGAAGTTGGTCCAGCCAGCCACCCAGTTATTGGTGCCAAAAGCACCACGGAAGGTGCCGGTCTTTTCAAAGAAAGCATCCGCCAACTTCGCATCTGAGAAACCTGCGCCCGTGTTCAAGGGAGAAGCAGTGGGCAGGGTGAAGTCCGATACGATATCGGAGGCAGGGCTGTAGTTACCAGCGTTCAGGCCAAGCTCGCCAGCCGTTGTGAACAAGGTATTGGCCGCATTATTCCAAATACCAGCTACGTCGAAGGTGGTTACCCCAGCCGCTTCAAAATTGCGGGTCGTCATGTTAGCCATCACGTTGTTTTTCAACACAAGGCTACCACTAGTGGCGTTAGCTTGAGTAGGGGCACCGTCCAGAGTCAAGCCCGTAGGCCAGCCTGTTAGTACTGAGTTGAAGATAGAAATGGCCGTGTTACGACGCAGGTGCATGGCCCGGGTGAAATTGGCCGCTGCCCCAATGGGCGTGCGCAGCAAAGCCGTCACGTTCGAGAAAACAGGAGCCGTCTGGGGTAAGTTGGAAGAACCACCCGCATCGTTGTCCGACTCGAAAGCAGTGGAGCCTGATACGTCGCCGGTGTTTGGCTCACGTACAATGAGGCCGTACTGCACCTTACCCTGGTAGCCGTTATCGGTGTCAAAGTCATCATCCGTAGCAGCCACAGCCACCAAGTGCTTGGCATTCACAGTACCACCAAACCATTCGAAGGAATCGTCGCCGGAGCCGTATACCTGCACATAATCAATCTGCGTGCCCGCACCTACACCGGCCAGCGTCAGTCCGTTGATTTCGGAGTTAGGCTGAAATGCAATACCAGGGAATTCAATGCGCACATACTTCAGGATGCCTGAATTGTCGTTTGGATCGGTGCCGCCATACGCAGAGCCCACACCACCTTCCACAACGGGGTTGCCGGTGAGGTTTACGGGTGCGCGGCCGCAGATAATAACTCCACCCCAGTCGCCGCGTGCCCGTGAGCCAGCTGGTTCGTTAGACGTAAATACAATGGGCTGGCTGGCAGTGCCTTCAGCAATGAGGCGAGCCCCTTGCTCCACAATCAGCGTGCCTTTACCAGTTTTATCTCCTTTAATAATAGTGCCGGGCTGAATCGTAAGCGTAGCTCCTGCCCGCACATAGATAAAGCGCGATAACAGATAGACGTTGTTGCTAGTCCAAGTCGTGTTCTGCGTAATGTCAGTTGACACTGTTGTAGCTGTCGGGGCAGCAGGGCAGACCGTTTGCGCTACCACCTGAGAGGTAGGCGCCACTGCGGCTACAGCACAAGCCAGTAAAGCAGGGAGTAGAATCTTTTTCATGCGTCTATAGGGTGTTTGTGAGGAAGGCAGTTTGAACGAGGCAAAGGTCCAAAAGCATAACGCCCATCCGTAAGGATGGGCGTTATGCTTTCGTTGTGCTAGTGTTACCGTATTGTTTAGAAATTGTAGGTCAGGCCAAGCGTAGAGTAAGTACCGCGGCGGTACTCTCCAAAGGCGCCCCGCTCGTTGCTGCCGATTTTACCGTTTCGGTTAAAATCGTAGTACTGACGTACTTTCTGGTTCAGGATGTCCTGAATACCTGCCTTAATTTGCAGGTGCTGGCCAATGCCCTTGGTTACGGCCAGGTCAACTACGTGGCGGGGCATTTCGATTACCGAGTAGTTGAACTGACGGTCGCCCACAAACTGGATGCGCTGGCCTACTACGTTGTATTGGGCCGATACCTGCCAGTGCGCTTCGTCGTCCTGATAGAATAGACCCGTGTTCACAACGTACGGCGACTGGCCTTGCAGCGCACGGTCGGAGAGAGCGAAGTTGTTGTTAACTGCATTGTCAGCTAGGGTTACGCGGCTCTTGATGAGTGAAGCATTCAGAACCAGCGAGAAGCGCTGCAACACTGGGTTATCCGTTAGCTCCATCAACGACTTGCGAGCTTCCACCTCTATGCCTACATCGTACGCGTTATCGGCATTCTGATAGGTTAAGTACATCTGCTCCGTTGAAACTGACTGGGTAGTTTGCTCAATGGCGTCGCGGAAGTACTTGTAGAACACGCCTACCGACAGCATTTCTGAGCGCGTGGGGT
Source organism: Hymenobacter mucosus (assembly GCF_900188255.1). Classification (GTDB taxonomy): domain Bacteria; phylum Bacteroidota; class Bacteroidia; order Cytophagales; family Hymenobacteraceae; genus Hymenobacter; species Hymenobacter mucosus. Next base: position 658,633 of record NZ_FZNS01000003.1, read on the forward strand.
AGAACTCGTAGCGCAGGTCGGCGTTGTAGATGGTAGCCGTCTTCAGGTTTTGGTTACCGGTGATAATTGCGTTGATGGTATAATCGAAGTACGGATAGTTGGCAATCTCGCGAAACTCGGGGCGGTTCACGGTTACGCTACTACCAAAGCGCAGTAAGGAGCGCTGGTTGAAGTTGAAAGTAGCATTCAAAGAAGGCATTGGGATAACCCGACGCTCCAAGTAGGCAGTATCCTGTGGGTCGCCATTTTTCAGGTACTTCCGGTTGTACTCCACCCGAACACCACCCGATAGGCTGAACCGATCCGAGATAGGGGCTACACCACCTACATAACCAGCTACCAGAGTATTTTCAGCCGAGTAACGGTCTTTCGGAGAGGTGCCTTCGTCCAGTACGAAGCCTGTTTTAGGGTCTAGGTTTTCGGGAGCAAAGATTTGGTCGATGGGCAAGGTGAGCAGGCGGTTTGCACGCTCAGGGTCTTGGTAGAACGAGCTGCCGTTGCCGATTACGTAAGAGAAGTAGCGGTTCTGGAAGTTACGTTCCTTTTGTTCCGTGTAAAAACCGGCCCGCAGCTTAAACTCGTTTGCCTTAGTTGTGTCGCGGCCGGCAAACCGACGTTCCCACTGGCCGCTAGCCATATAAGTGTTTTCTTTCAGATCAGAAAAGAAGCGGCTAGCGTCGTAGGGGTTGCCATCTGGAGGAACTACTACCAGGAAGGGGCGCGGCGTTTCGCCAGGTTGGGGCGTAATGCGTTGGCTACGGTAGCGGCTATAGTCCGGCTCGTCGCGGAATACATAGTTGTAACCAGCGGCCCAAGTGATGTTCGTGCGTAGGTCTGCTCCTACCTCGTGAGAGCCTTGTAACTGGCCCGAGTAGATGGTGCGGCTCTGGTAGTGCAGGGCGTAGTCGTCGCGGTCAAAGCCCTGGTCTAAGGTCTGGCCGGTGCGGTGCGTTACTTCGTCAGTGCCAAACTGGTTCAGGAAGTTGCGCAGCTCAATGCGGTTACGGTCGTTGAGACGCACCTGCCAGTTGTGAACAATGCCCAAGCGAGTACCCGTGATAGCACGCTCATCATTATATAGGTACTGCTGGCGTGGCAAGCCCGTAGAAGGATCTTCCTCAATGAGGTAGCGGCTGCGGGTGATATTGTTCTGCTCGTGCGTATTGGAGTAGGAAACAGAGGTGACGTTGCTGACCGCCGCCTTGCCTACATCAAACTTGCGGCTTAGGCCGAAGGACAAACGCAAGTCAGGGCGTGCATTGATACGCAAGGGAAGCCACGCATTACGGAAAGCTGGCTGGTCCGTCGCAGTCATTTGCTCCGTCAGATTAGACGGCAACTGGCGGTTGCCATTGTCGAAGCCTAGCCAGTCGGAGCTACGGCCAGGACTTACTTGGTAGTTGTTCTGAAAAGTAGTGCTGCTCCGCGCCCACCCCGACACGCTAATGCTCGTCGCATTTTCAAGCACTGAGTTTCTGGTGTATACTTTCACGACTCCACCACCCATTTCGCCGGGCAGTTCTGGCGAGCCAGACTTAAAGATCAGAATGCGGTCAATTACCGAGCTGGGTAATATGTCAAACGAAAAGGAACGAGTATCTACTTCGGCCGAAGGCGTCAAGGCATCGTTCAGCATCACTGTGTTGTACCGCTCGGCTAGCCCCCGAATAACAATGAAGTTATTGCTCTGCACCGTTACCCCCGGAATACGCTTTACTACTTCGGCAGCATCGCGGTCCAGGGTCTTCACTATCTGGTCGTTGCTCATGCCACTTACTACCACTTCAGACTTCTTCAAGTCCTGAATCATAGTTACCTCCGTCCCAGTTTGCTTCTGACCGGTTACGACTACTTCTTTCAGTGCTTGGGCGCTTTCTTCTAATACTCCGTTGAGTACCGTCTTCTCGTCGGCTTTGATAACGATGCCGGTGAAGGTGAGTGGCTTCAGCCCGATAGATTGGATGGTGATGCCGTAGGTACCAGGAGTAAGTTGCAGCAGGTAAGTGCCATCAATATTCACTGGCGCTGCTTGCGTGGTACCCGTCACTAGCACAGTGGCTCCGATGGCTCCCTCGCCAGATTTCTTTTCCGTGACTTTGCCAGTCAGCGTACCTTGCTGGGCTAAGAGTAAGTGACTCAGCGTCAGGAAAAACAACAGTAAAAATGAACGCCGCATACCGGGTTGGTTTATGGTTTCGCAAAGCTAGACCGAGCCTATTATGCTAATATTGCCCCATCATTATGCTTATGTTACGGCCTAGCTAACCAACTCACCGTCTGCTAGAAACCGCTACTTTTGCGCCCACTTTCCCAAAATCTGCTATGCTTCAGTCCATGACCGGCTACGGAATTGCTCACCGCGATACCGACCGCTACACCGCCACCGTTGAAATAAAGTCGCTCAATTCCAAGACGCTGGATTTGAGCCTGCGCTTGCCTCGCTTCCTGCAGGATCGAGAGCTAGAAATCCGCAACTTGGTTACTAAGAGCCTGGTTCGCGGTAAAGTCAATCTGAACTTTGACTTCGCGCGCCCGCGCGCGACGGGCGCGCAGGGTTCTATAGTGAACAAAGATGCGGTAGCGCTGGCCTTCCGTGAGCTACAGGAACTTACGCATACCACTGGTGCCACTTTAGAGCAGCTAACTGCCATTGCACATGCCCTACCCGGTTCTCTCCGCATTCCGGCCGATGCCACGGCGGCTACCGAAGAAGAAGAGAATATTCCTTGGGAAGAGTTGGCTCCTTTATTACAGGAGGCATTGCAAGGGGTTAATCAGTTTCGACGCGACGAAGGACAAGCGTTAACCAACGAGATAGTCGGTTACATCGACCGTATCCGGATTTTTCTTGCGGATGTTGAGCGGCACGACCCTACACGTATTGAGCAAGTAAGACAGCGCCTGCAAGGACATCTGGCTGACTTAACCAGTAATGAGCACTTTAACCCTACTCGGTTCGAACAGGAAGTGCTGTACTACATTGAGAAGCTTGACATCGCCGAGGAAAAAGTGCGGTTGGTCAACCACTTGCACTACTTCACCGAAACGGTATACCTACCCGAACCCACCGGAAAGAAACTTGCCTTTATTTCGCAGGAAATAGGCCGGGAAATAAATACGATTGGCTCAAAAGCTAACGATTCAACCATTCAACACTTAGTGGTAGGGATGAAAGAAGAGCTTGAGAAAATCAAGGAACAAATCAACAATATTCTTTAAGTCCAGTATATAGGTAGTAGAGCCAAAAGCGCTGTAAATTGAACTTTACGAATAACATCTTGGATAGGGTATTTTTAATCCCATATTGAGAATTTTAGAAATTGCACTGAAAATGTCATTTTAATTTTATCGTAGTGAAACCGCTTATATGCATTGCTACGTATGATTTAGTAGCTTATTGGCGCTTTCTCATTTTGAGTTAGGTGTTATTTTTGGGTAAACAACTTGCGTCTTCGGTATTTGTGCGTAAATTGTGTTATCCAAACAGCACACCTCTCGGTTGCTTAGTTACTGACTCCTTCTGATTTTCACTCTTTTTTCAGCTACGACTATGAAAAAAGTACTACTCGTTGCCCCCGTTTTCTGCCTGATGCTTTTGCTGATGGCTGCTCGTCCCTTCGCGGAAGTAGAGCTGATCAAGAAGCGCGTTCTTAGCGAGCGTGTAGAAATCCTTATCCCTAAGGGGTTTGAGGTGATGAGCGAGCAGCAGATGGACTTCAATTACGCCAAAGCACAAAGCCGTCCTAGCGTTATTTATACCAACAGCAAAGAAGCTAGTATTGCTTTTTCATACACAGATAACACGGCCGATCAGGACATGATCGACATGTATGCCGATAATTTCTACAAGACCTACACCAAGCAGTTCAAAGAGGCGAAGTGGTTCAACCACGGTGTAAAAGAAGTGAACGGCCGTAAAATTGGTTATCTAGAACTCATGAAGCCTGAGCTCGGCCATGAAGTATATAACCTCGTGTTTTTCACGGATGTAGAAGGTAAATTGCTCATGTGCAACTTCACTTGCGCTGACCGTCAGAAGCCTGAATGGGAGAACGTAGCAAAGCAAATCATGAGCTCGTTCAAGACAAACGGTTAGGGCTACTTCGCTAGCTAAAACACAACAAACCCAGAATAATACGAATTGAATCGTATTATTCTGGGTTTGTTGTGTTTTAGCTAGTTGAAAAGTCTGCTTAGCATTAGTGCAGTGAGTAGCTACTAATACACTAAAACATATCAGAGGTGCAAAAGGAACTCGCTTAGTAAGGCAAACACCTGTTGAAAGGCTGTGAGCGGCAACGCGTCAGCTTGGTCTTGCACATCGTGGTAGGCGGTAGGTCCTCCCCTCGTATATAGAAAGAAGGAGGGGACTCCATGTTCTGAAAAGAAGTAGTGGTCAGAGTTGGCTGCGCGGCCGCGAGCTACCAAACTAGGCAGGTAATGTCCGGCTGAGTTCAACTGAGTGAGCAACTGAAACTGAGGCTCGAATATCTTGCCGTTGACTACCGTTGCTCCCTGGCTGCCCGTACCTACCAAATCCAGATTCACCAGAAAGTGAATGCGCTCCAAGGGGAACAATGGGTGCTCTACAAAGTAGCGTGACCCAACCAGCCCAGCTTCTTCGGCTCCGAAACCAATAAACACCAAGGAGTAATCCGGCCGGTTTTGAGGTTGGGAGAAGTGTCTAGCTAGCTCCAGCAACATAGCTACCCCGCTGGCATTATCATTTGCTCCCGGAAAATAAGTGCTGCGGCCGAGCCTACCTAAGTGGTCGTAATGGGCTGTGACTACCAGAAACGAATCGGGTTGGGTGCGACCAGGTAGGTACCCAATGACGTTTTGCGTTGGGTAGGCTGGTTGAAATACAGCATCTAGATGGACTATGACAGTTCGAGCCTTCGCAGGCCACTTGCTAGCTAGTACCTGTAAATGGGGTTGAGGGTCTTGTTTGCTGGCTAAGGAAGCTGTGAGCTTACTCGGCAGTAAGGTAACCCGGGCAGCTGCCGTCAGAACATGTGCCTGCAGGGCCACTGGTAGTTGGCTCAGTCGCGCTGCGTCGTGCTGCCGTAGCACTAGTACCCGGCGGCATAAATCCGTTGCTAAGAAAGCGGAGTGGCGCTCGGGGTGAGAAAACAAGAGAGTATCAAAGGCGAGAATGTTGCCCTTGACATGACCCGTACCCGAACTTGGATCCGCAATAAAATCGATACCTGGCGTAAGCCGTTGGCTACCGACCTGTAAACTGGCACGGCCGGGGAAGGTATTAATAGGAAGCGGAAAGGCTTGGGTATAATTAGTAGATAGTGGCTGAAGACCGGAAGCTGAAAACTGAGCCCGCAGGTAATCAGCGGCAATATGGTCGCCTTGGTGTACGTAGCCGCGCCCATGAAAGGCCGGCGAACTTAGTCTCTGTATAGTCTGGCGGACGCGAACCATATCCTGCGCCGCTGCTGCAGTAGCAAGTGCCAGCACTGCTCCCGCGGTACCAACGCTCGTTACAACTCGTTGGTAGCGGCGGCCGCAGGATAGAAGAGCCATTGGGAAAAGAATGTTACTACTGCCACCACCGACGCAGCAGCCACATACCAGCTAGGCCAGCTACTACTCCTAGTGAATCGCTAAGAAGATCAGACCACTCACCATGACGGCCTAGGTCCATTGTCATCTGTAAAAACTCAATCAGAGCGCCGAAGGCTATGTTGGTGAGCAGCACGAAGCTATAGGCCCAACGGCGTAATGCTGGCCACTGAAGCTGGCGCCGCAGCGAGAAGACGCTCAGCGCGGCCAATACAACAAAGACGGCCGCGTGAGCAGCAGTATCAAATGCCAGCAGCTCCCAGTGGGGCGTTTCTGGCATTTCATCCGACGGAGTGAGGGTTAGCACTAATACCAGCGCCGCCCACCCCAGCGGTAGAACCATGAAAGGTCGGCGGGAGGTAGGCGGCGCGGTAATGAACATAGCCGGAAAGCTTAGGCGCCTACTAGTTCGCCGTACGCTTCGGCGGTAAGCAGCGTTTCTACTTCTGCTGGGTTGGCTATCGAAATCTTGATCATCCAGCCATCACCGTAAGGATCAGAGTTCACTAGCTCAGGGCTACCATCCAGCTTGTCGTTGATTTCCAGAACTGTGCCGCTGATGGGGCTGAACAAGTCGGATACCGTTTTTACGGCCTCTACTGTTCCGAATACTTCATTCTCAGCTACTTCCTTATCAAGCGTGTCGATGTCTACGTACACAATGTCACCGAGCTCTCTCTGAGCGTGGTCAGTGATGCCAACGTAGGCAACGTCACCTTCTACACGAATCCATTCGTGTTCTTTCGTGTATTTCAGGTCAGCGGGCAAGTTCATGGGGTGCGAGTTTGGAGAAGTTGGGGTGAGTTGCGCTCTGGCGCGTGGGTCAAAAGTAAAACTTAAATACCTGACCGCCGAAATAGTTGAGCCCGGAATTATTAGTAGTCCTGAACCAAGTGTGCGGGAGTAAACTACTAACCCGACTATACAGCAAACAGGCTTCTGGTTTCCCGGAAGCCTGTTTGGTTGTCGCTACTCTAAAAGCCTTATTGCGAAAGGCTGTAGCGCAACTGCACGCCGCCCTCCGTAGCCGTATTGCGGAAGGCATTAGCCACCCGCGGCGTAGTGATGTTCTGGGTGAAGTAAAACTGCAGGTTCAGGCGCTGATTCAAGATGTAATCGATAGTGGGACGTAGCTGTAGCTGACGGGTGCCGTTGGTGGTTTGACTAGAGGCCCGGCCAACGCTAGTAGTCGTCACATCGAGAATGGTACGCTGCACGGTGTAGGTGTCCCGGATGCTGAGGTCCAGACGAGCATTGATTTCATTGCGAAGTACCCGTTGCTCGCCCCCAATGCGGAAGGGCAGCTTGAGGCGGTTGGTGGCATATCCAAAGCCTACAATAATTTCAGAAGAGTGGAGCTCGGTTACCTGCGCATTGGTCGTGCTCAAGCCAATTGTCCGGTCAACGCGGTATTCTAGGTTGCCCGTGGTTTTGCCGTTGGTCTGGAAGTTTAAACCAATGAGAGGGGCAAGACGCTCCGCAATGGTTACCTGGCCTACTACGTAGTACGGGATAAACTGCCCGCTATTATTCGTTAAGTAAGGGAAGTCGTCTCCATCCAGCTCGTTTGTATAGTCAGCGGCTGTGTTATAGCCATTGATGTTATAGTTGGAGGTGTAAGCATGTTTAATAGCAATGGAGCGGAAGTAGCGCTGCATGAAGGGCAGATTGGCTAGTCCGTTGTACTGAATATTCCAGTTGGGGATGGGTAGCAACGAGAACGGGTCGAAGCCCTTCGCCTTATACCCATCCGAAGACTTACCCCGGTAGGCATCTATAAAAGCTGGGATAAGTACGTCCTGGGAATTGAAGCTGTAGGAACCGGGATTGGTATTCTCACTCTCTAGCCGTTGCTGTATGGTGCCCCGGTTATTAACGAAGCGCTGGAAGGCTTTAGACGTTTCCCCATTCGCGCTCAAGTCGCCAAACAGCGTTTGGATGGAAATGAACGAAGTGCTGAACGTGCCTGACCCTAGTGGGCTGCTTGGCGTGGCCTCGTCGCTAATGGGCAGCAGCGTGTTTTCATCTACCACTCGCCGGTAGAAAACTTCCCGGTTGCGCACCAAGTTACGGCGAGCATCCAGCTGAATGTTGAAGTCGCGAATGGGCTCTAGGGTAGTGCGTAGCGTGAGGTTTTCGGTAAGTAGGGAGCTAAGCGGCGTGTTCAGGTACTGGCTCTCGCGCGTGTACCACCCGTTGTCGCTGGCGCGGTTATACAGTGCGTCAAGATCGTACTGCCTGCCTAATAGGAAGGGTACGCCAGGCGCGTTGAAATCACGGTTCATCCCAAAGAAGCTAGTGCCCGGTAGGTAGCCCGGGAGCAAGGTGCCATTGCTGCGCGCATACGTGAAGTTGAGCGAGCGAGCTGTCATTAGGGAGCGAAGAATAGCTTTCAGCACGCGTAGCTCCGGGCCCTTGGCCGAGTCCTGCGCAGCTGTGCCTGGTGCTTGACCAGGAGTACGCCCCGGCTGCTTGGCTACGCCTGCCTCCTGACCCCGTGGCGCCGGGACCGGCGCGTTGTTGATGATGTTAAGGAAGCGCACTTTATTGTAGAGCTTCACCAAATCAATCTTGCCATTGGCCGTTAGCTCCCCGTTGTTTTGGATAGTATTACCCAGCCGTAGGTTGGTGCTGTCAATGGGGTTGATGAGAGCGGTAGATGCCGCCTGCCACGTGTAGTTGGCCTGGTATCGAATATCGGACGAAAGCCAATCGGTGAGGGGAAATTTTTCCAGTGGTAACCGGTAGGTAGCCGCTACGGTCTGGAAGAAATTAGTCGTACGCCCACCCTTTAGCAGGTTGTCGCGGATGATGTCTCGGTTCTGCCGCGAAATAGCATCGTCGCCAATAGAGCGGCCCAGTCCTTCGTCAATCACCGAGCGGTTCGTGGCCGTGTAGTCCAGGGCCAGGGCCTGGGTTAAGTCCCAGCGCATATCATACACCCGGTTTAGAAAGAACGACTTCTGGAAGATGGGAGCAATACCATCAGTAGTAGGTACCTGGCCCGGCTCTAGTGCCCGTTGCAAGAACCGTTCGTTGTAGCGGCGGTCCAAGTCGGCCCGGAAGGAGAAGCGGGAAGGCAAGGGTGTGAAGTTCACTTCCTGCAACATCTTCAGGTAGGGCGAGTCGAAGGCCTTTACCTTCGCCAGCGGCGTGTAGTTCTTAGGCGTTGTTTGGTACACATAGGCCAACGCCCCCGTATAGGTACGCGTGTAGTCGCGGTCCGTATTAATGTCGGAGTGCAGGCGCTCGGTGTAGGAGTAGCTGAGCGCCAGGTTTTCAACGTCGTAGGGGCGTACTTTTTTATCGGGGTTCGTGCGCTCCTTACGTACGTTCAGCAGGCTGATGCTGCGCTGGCTGGTTTGGTCGATGACTTCTTTGCGGTACGCAGCTTTCTCACTCTGCGTCTCAAACTTCTGCAACGACTGGTCGAGTCTGGTATCAGGATTCAAGGGGTCGTACTTCGGCGCACGACTTTCTACCCCCGCCTGCACGAGCACTGGCACGCGCAAGCCAAGCTTCTCAGGGAAGAACTTGTCGGCCGCAATTGTGGCATTCACATCTCCACGGGCAATGTTATCGATGGAGCGTTGCTGTGCTTTGTCCTGAAGCCCACCAAAGCCGGTAGTGATGTAGCTGCCGCTGGCCGTTACGTTGGCAAGATCGGCCAGCTTGGCATTGAAGCGGGCCGTGGCCGCCCAGCCTTTTTCATTTTCAAAGCCAAACACGCGCAGTTCGTCGGCCCACAACGTCAACGACTTGGGAGCATTATCGTCGCGCGGGTTCAGCATGCCAATCATTACCCCCTGCACTGCCGAAAGATCAGGGTTACCCACCACCGTAATGGTAGCCCCATTGGGCAGCGTCCGAACGAACGGCACGGCATACGCCGCCGAGCTTGCCGCCCCTTCAGAGCGTGCGGCTTTTGTATCGATGAGGTCTTGCAGCGTGAGGTCGATGCGGTTTGCTACCGGCCAAATTCTGTCTACCTCTGTTGCAGTGGCGTTGGGAGGGGTGATTTCCAAGGGCACCGAGTACTCGTAGTAGTTCTGGGTGTAGTCGGTGCCAATGCGCACAAAGCCCCGGACCTGTCCACTCCGTACGCTACGGTCATTGCTTTCCGCGTGCATAAACATGCGCAGCTTTTGGTAGCGGAGCAGGTTCAGGCTTACGTTTTTGTAGGCCGCTTTGGCAAAACCATCCCGGAGACCATCTACTGTTAAGCGTAGGCTTTGCTCGTTTTGTTCGCGGTTCACAGTACCCGAGCCATACTCCCGGTCGCGCTGAATGTTTGGCGGCAGTACGTAGGGAATAGCATCGGTGGTGTTACCATCCGTGCTACCGTTCTCTTCAAGGCTTACCGTCGAAATATCGAAGGCATCAGCATCCGTGTCGGGGCTGATGATAGGCTGGGAAGGATCAGTAATCTTGTTGAGGTAGCGGCGCCACTGATTAGCCACAAACTGAGGCTGCACCATGCGCAGTACCACGGGCTGCTGCCATTGGGTGAGGTACATGCGCAGGAAGCGGATGGACTTGTAGCCAAAGTTTTGGTTGTTGTTGCCCACAACGGCGTCCGGCTGGCGAATTGGCACCCGGAACTGATACCAGCTTACCTGGTCACCGTTTACCTCTCGGGTAATCTTATCCACAATGAAGTTTTGCCCCACCGTGAGGTCCTGCTTGCGCACCGAGAGCTTGTACTCGTAGTACCGCTCCGTGTCAGAAATCACGTTGTCGCGGTTCAGGTCTTCTTTGTCGGGGTAAGCAGTAGAGCTAAGCTGGCTGCCCTCGGGCGAGTTGTTTTCTAACCCGTTGAAGTTCTTGTAGCGGGCCAGAATTTTAGCGTTGGCCTGGTCATAGGCCTCCGCCAAGTGGTGTAAGAAGTTATCGGCGGCTGGGTCGTCGAACCCCGCGTAGGTAGGAGCAACTCCCGTCAGGGCTTTTTCTTGGGCACTGTTGATACCATCCAGGCCAACGTCTTGGCGGGCGCGGGCACCCGATGCCGCATTAAAGGCATCCGTCAGGAATTGCTGGCGCGTAGCTAGTCCCCACGGCGTCGGGTTCGTGTCGTCGGGGTTAGGAGTATCGGTTACGGGTAGGCCGTTCTCAAACTCGTGTTGGTTGCCGTCCTTCAGCACATCTTCCGATACCGAACCCAGGTTGATGAACAGGTCGCCACCGGTGGTATTAGGGGCATCATGGCCATCGGAGTCCGTGATATTGGCCAATCCGTCCGGGCTGTCAATGAAGGGGTCCATGAGCCAGAACTCCAGGTATTCTACGTTGGCATTGTCAAAGTCCGTGTCGAAAGTGATTTCGCGGGAGATGCCCCCGTAGCGTCTGGCATTGGCCGATGGGCTAACGTTGCTGAAGCGTCGCCCGTTAGTAGCCGGGTCCACGTCAGGCGTGTAGTTGTACTGCCCGCGCTCATCGGGGAAATATGCCAGGTCTAGGGTGTACTCGTAGGCGTTGCCAGTGGTACCTACGTCGCGGTTAGGGAACACTTCCGTGCGCTGCACCCCCCGGATGAAGTGGTTCCGCAAATCACCGGTGCCAATGTTTTGCGGGCGGCTCTGGCCACCGGTGTAATATGTCTGGTCAATGGTGTACCAAGCCAGTTTGGCGCGGCTGTAGGCCGAGGTGCGGTCGGGTAGGGTGCCGCCCAACGCTGGTGGGGTAGAGGCAAGACGCCACACGGTAGCGGCGTTCTGCCCACCCAGAACGTAGGGAGTGCGGGAGTTTTCAAAGTCATCAAGGTAAGAAACTCCATTTTCGCCGCGCCCAAGCTTCGACTGACCGGGAAGTAACTGGGCAAACTCCCCGCTGAACGCCACCGACGATGGCTCCTTGGTGGAAATCAGGGGCAACATATCCAGGTACTTCGTGATGGCTCGTGACTCGCGGCGGGCATTCACGTCGAAACCATAGATGGTATTGTTGCCGGGTTCGTCGCCGATGTTTACCCGGTTGATGCCAGGGGCTTGGTTCTCCGTCAGGTGCAATACCGTAGCGCCAAAGTTGACGTCGGAATTCAAGCGGTAATCAAAGCGGGCTCCCAGCAGCTTGCGGGGTTGCACTTGCACCAGGGCTGTTTTCTCAAACTGCACCCGGAGCTCATTGGCTGAGTTCAGGTAGCTGGGGTTGAGAATTTTGACAATGGCTTGGTCGTAGAATACTTGGTAGTCGGCGCCTTCCGTAAGCAAGGTGCTACCGGCGTACACTCGAACTGAGCCTTGGGCAATGCCAATGCCCGGCAGGTTAATTTCGTTGGTAGCAGTAGCCTGAAAGCGGCCCCGCAGGAAAAACTTGTCTTTCTCCTGCCGTTGCTGGGCGTCGCTCTGCACTTGCGTGTACAACTCCCGGTACACATACTTGCGGGCTAGGTCGCGTTCGGCGGAGTTGGAAACCGTATCCGCAAACTGCGACGCCAGGTAATTGCCAAAAGGCTGCACCTCAGGGAAGATGATCTTGCCTAGCTCAGTATCAATGGTAATACCCGGAAAGAAGTCAAAGTTACCGTCTGGGTTCCGGTCGTTGTTCGGGTTTACATTATCGAGGTTGAAGACTTCGATCAGCGGCCGGTTTTGGAGGCGCGCCCCTTCCTTCAAGGAAATTTGGTCTACGCCGGTTACGTCGTCCTTATAAACTATCTGCAGCTGGAAGTTGTCGCGGTTGAGCTGACTAGCGTTCAGGGGATAGATGTTTTTCATCATCAAGTCCCAGGTCGGCAGGTTGCGCGTCTGCAGGTTGGCGTTATTCTGGTTTACGCTGGGGTCGGAGGTAGAAACCAGTCCTACAGCAGGGTTAGTAGCTTTCAGCAGCTTCAGGAAAATTACCTGGTCCTGGGCTACGCCGCTGTTGTCATCTAGCAGTTCACCTACCCGATAGGTTTTACCGTTGTAGATGTACTGGTACGCAACGCCCAATACCTGCTCAGGCAACAGTTGGGTGTTCAAGGATATGTAGCCCAGCTGCGCGTTGTAGGTGTACTCGCGCGCATCAAGCTTGCGGGCCCGCACGTGCTCAAAATCTACGTTTTTCTGCAGGCCCAGCGTATTCAGGTAGCTATCTACCGTCAGGTCACCGCGAGCTTGCAGCGGATTTGCCAGAATCGTGCTAAACAGGTTGTTAGCCGAGTTCTGAGCGGGCGCATTCGGGCCAGGAACTGGCGTTTGCAGGTAGGTGCCGCGGTAAGTACGCGAGGGCTCGGCCAAGTCCATAAGCGGCACTACGTTGCGTAGGTTGTCGCTTTGGCGGTTGTCGTTGGTTACGTATACATCCAAGCGCGTAATCTCCACGCCACTTTGCACCGTAGGCAGGCTGCGCAAGGCCGCATCGTACCGGTCGCGGAAATACTGCGACAGGAAGTAGTGCCGGTCTCGCTCGTACTGGCTGGCCTTGATTTCAAACTGCCGGCTTTGTCCCCCATTCTGTATGCGCACTTCATCGGCTTGCCCGCGTAGGGTGCTAGCTACTGCCGTCACCCCCAAACGACCAAATTGCAGTTGGGTCTTGATGCCAAATAGGTTCTGGCCACCCGTAATCAGCGAGTTGTTGAGCGGCAACGATACATTACCAAGCTCCACCTTACGGATAATATCGGTTTCGTAGCCCGTATAGTCGAGCTTCATGTTGTTCTCGAAATCGAAGGCCGCGCGGGTGTCGTAGTTAAAGGTAATCTTCAGTTTCTCCCCAATCTGCCCCGTCAGGTTGAGGTTAAGGTTCTGGTCGTACTGGAAGTCACCTATGCGCTGTTGGCGAAGGGTGAGGGTTGGGTTTTCGTTGCGGTTGAAGCGCGCGCCCATGCGCAACGTCACCGAGCCCTGGGGCCGGATGTCTACGTAGCTCCCCCCAAAAATGCGGTCGGCCATGGGGCCGAGGTAGATTTTGGGAATCAAGCGGCGGCTTTGCGGCGTATTTGCATCACCAGCTACTCCGCCGGCCGAACGTTGTCGGAAGTAATTACGTACTGCCTGTTGTTGCTGCCAGCGCGAGTACTCCTCGAACGTCATGCGGCTGGGGTCCCGGAAGTCTACTTCTTGCCCTACCCGCTCTTGTACGTCGAAGTTCTTGAGGCTGTCATCGGGGCGCACATCTAGCTGTACGTTGTTCGGCAAGGGCAACACCAGCGGAGAACGGCGCCGTTGCGGCGAAAACGGCGTGCCAATGCGGTCCTGAGGGCCCACGCGTGGCCGCGAACTAGGCTGGTAGCGAGTGGTATCGGTGCGCGGGGTATCGGGCATGATGGGCCAGAACCGGGTACTGCGCTGCGAACCAGGCAACCATGCCCAAAGCTGGCGCATGGCAAACGGCTGGGCTCCCGAGTCGAGCGGCTTTGCCTGCGACCACCAGGCCACCAACGACACAACCGCCACTATAGAGGTAGCTAGGGACTTCTTACCGGTATTCAAGAGTCAATAAACCGTCGGGAAAGGGGAGGGAAGTTCGGTTTGCAGCAGGCAGTCGGGTTCTGCGCAAGGGCACCAAGGCACCCCTGTGCAAAGCCAACAACAACCTGCCACGGCCGCTACTTTTCTAGTGAGACTTAAGAGCAAATTTAATCAATTCCTCTACGCTCAGGTCGTTACCGTGCTTATGCTGAATTTGGTCGAGGGTTTTCTCGGCCGCTGCTCGCGCAAAGCCTAGTGTTACCAATGCGGCTAACGCTTCCGAGCGGTTGGTATTGTGTGCCTTCGCCAGCGGCACCGTATCGATGCCGGCTTTTGCCAATAGTTCGTCTTTGCGGAGCTTGTCTTTCAGCTCCAGCACTACGCGTTGCGCCGTCTTGGGGCCTACCCCTTTAATGCTTTGAATGGCGCGCACATCCTCCTGCACAATGGCCTGGCGAATCTCACCTACGCTCATGCTGCTTACCATCACAATGCCCGTACCAGGGCCAATGCCCGACACCGAAATCAGCTGTAAAAACAGAGCCTTCTCGTTAGGATCAAGGAAGCCATACAGGGTTTGGCCATCCTCTTTGATGTGCTGATACGTGTACAGCTTCGCCTTCTCACCCTCGGCGGGTAACTTAGAGTAGGTGGCGAGAGAAATCTTTACTTCGTAGCCAATTCCGCTGACGTCAAGAATGGCTTGGGCGTGGTCCTTATAGGCGAGCGTACCGTCGATGTAGGCAATCATGCAAGATATGTGTAAAGGGCAGGCACTGCTCCAAAGGTCCGGAGCCGCACAACAATAGTACCTGGAGTACAGGCAAGAGCCTCGTACTGGTCTGTATAAGCAACACCGCGTACCCCGGATTCTTTCCCAAATCTACTGGCTTTTTGCTCAAAGAAATTGGTTTTACCAAAGAATCGTCGCCTTCGCCAACCTGAGTATTCTTGCGTAATAAGAGGCTAATAGGGAGGTGCTTATGCTAGATGTAACAGACTGTATAGTAGCTATATGGCTGTCTTCTACTTGCGCTAATAGACTGCAAAGGATAGCAACGCCTTTTAGCACGGCCTCGGGGAAGAACAGCAGGCACGTTGCGGCTAGCAGGTGCGCTTTGAGGTTCTTATTCCCTGTCCTCACATCTGGTAGTCGAAGTAGGGTAGGTACTGCTCAGATAAGAGTAGAGAGAAACTTAATACAACGATTACGTGCTGCTCTGCAAGTTGAGGGAAGCCAGCCACCGCGCCGCAAACAAAAACGCGAGGAACCTGAATGGCCTTTCTTGAGAGAAGGCCAACTCAGATTCCTCGCGCTGTGCAGGTCTACTACTGCCTACAACCCTTTGCCGCCGGGCTGCTGGGCATCTACCACGGCAATGGAAGCCATGTTCACGATTTCGCGTACAGAGGCGCCGAGCTGCAGAATGTGCACTGGTTTGCGCATGCCCATCAAGATCGGCCCGATTACTTCGGCGCCGCCAATCTCTTGGATTACCTTGTAGGCAATGTTGCCACTAATCACGTTCGGAAAAATGAGCGTGTTGGCGCCACCTGTTTCAGCCAAAGGCGAGAAGGGGTACTGTTCCCGTAGCAGCTCGGGGTTGAGAGCGGTGTTGGCCTGCATCTCGCCATCCAGAATCAGCTCGGGGTAGCGTTGCTTGGCTAGCTCAGTTGCCCGCCGAGCCTTATCAGGCAGGTCGCCGGGGTTCGAGCCAAAGTTGGAGTAGCTGATGACCGCCACGCGGGGCTCCACATCGAAGAACCGCACGGCACCCGCCGTAAGACCAATGATGCCCACCATTTCTTCGGCCGAAGGGTCAATGTTCACGGTGGTATCGGCGAAGAAGTATGGGCCCTTCTTGTGCTGGATAATGTACATGGAAGCTACCCGCTTCACGTCATCGGCCACACCAATCACTTGCAGTGCCGGCACAATGCTCTTGCCGTAGTCCTTACTCAAACCCGTGATGAAAGCATCAGCTTCGCCGGTTTCTAGCATCATTGAGCCGTAGTAGTTCCGCTCCCGTAGTAGGCGGCGGCCTTCGTAGAGCGTAATACCGCGGCGTTGGCGCTTCTGGTACAGCAACTCAGCGTACTCCTCCCGCTTAGCTTCTTCCTGCAGAATATCAATAATCTGACAGCCCTCTAGGTCGAGGTTATTTTCAAGGGCCAAGCGCTCAATCTTCTGGCGGTTTCCTAACAGAATGGGCAAGGCAATGCCTTCATCATGCAGGATTTGCGCCGCCTTGAGAATCTTATAGGTGTCGCCTTCGGCGAATACGACGCGCTTGGGGTTGTTGCGGGCGGCCTGCGTAATGCGGTTCATCAGCTTCTGATTGACGCCCAGACGAGCACGCAACTCATCTTCATACGCAAACCAGTCGGGAATCTGCACGCGGGCCACGCCGCTTTCCATGGCGGCTTTGGCTACCGCCGGGCTGACCGCCGTAATCAGGCGCGGGTCCAGGGGTTTGGGAATGAGGTAGGTACGACCAAAGGTGAGCGTGTTGTCACCGTAAGCCTTGTTTACCATATCCGGCACTGGCTCCTTCGCCAGATCCGAAAGTGCCTTCACGGCGGCCAGCTTCATGGCCTCGTTGATTTCGGTGGCGCGCACGTCCAGGGCCCCGCGGAAGATGTAGGGAAAGCCCAGCACGTTGTTGACCTGGTTGGG
>NZ_FZNS01000008.1 GCF_900188255.1 Hymenobacter mucosus
CTTCGCCCCGGCGCAGGGCGTGCTCAACGAGGGCGGCGGGCGGCAGGTTTAGGTGGGCAGAGACGCCAGGCGCAAAGCCTAACGACGCGAGGCGGTTATCGGGGGTAACCATAGGATAGGGGGTTGGGAAGGAAAAAAGGAATGGGAAACCGACTTCGGAATTAGCACCATCCAAGAAATAGAGCGAATGAGCGAGACATAGCTTTCCCAGCTCTGCCTGTGGAAATAGGCAGACAAATAAAACATGTCAAAAAATACTGCTTAGGGAAGCTACTGTTACGCTCTTGTATGAACAGTGCTAAGTGGTACTACAAAGCTACTGGTGCACTGCTGAGCAGAGTAAGATGTTTTGGCCTATTGCTAGGACAAATGAAACATTTGGTCAATTCCTTCTGACGGACTAATCACCTTCTCTATTACATTCGCCTACGTCAGTGGCTTTCTTTAACGCCCGCAGTACCGCTCCGCTATGCACAAGGATATTGCTCATTATAACGGGTTATATGGCGACGATAAGGCTCAGGTTTCGCACAGCTACATCTACAGCCAGCTCATTGCTCCACGCAGCCGGGCAACTAACTGGGGCCTTAAGCCACACGTGCACGACAACTTGTACCAACTGTTCTTCTTGGAAGCTGGTAAGGCTACCCTGGACGCCGACGTGGAACCCGTAGAATTGTCTACGCCTTGCGTGGTGCTCATTCCGGCGCGGGTGGTGCACGGCTTCACGTTTAGCCCTCAGGTAAAAGGCCGCTCCCTTACGGTGGCCGAAGCCCTCCTAGACACTATTTTGCAGGTTAGCCCTTCTATTTTGATTGAGCTCAACAGCCTGCACGTGCTGTCGGCCTTCACGGAGGAAGAAAGCTTTGCGGAGCTACTTAGCCTAGAGCGGCATATTCACGCGGAAATGCACTCTCATTTGCCGGAAAGACAACTTGCCCTGAACGGCTATTTCAAGTTGCTATTCGTGAAGCTGTTTCGGCTGCTGAAGCACAAGCAACGCCAGGCCGACAGCAGCTCTAACCGCAACCTGCACTACTTCCACGAGTTTCAGAAAAGCGTGGCGCGGGCAGCTCCCTTCGAGAAAAAAATTGTGGAGTATGCCCGGGAGCTTAATATCACTTCGGTACACTTAAACCGGATTTGCCAAGCGGTAAAAGGAAAATCGGCGCTGGAAATTGTAAATGCCAACACGGTTCGGCGGGCGCACAACCACTTGGTGTATACATCCTCCTCCATCTCTGAAATTGCCTATACCTTACAATTCGCCGATTCCAGCTACTTCACCCGGTTCTTCCGCAAGCATACAGGGCTGTCGCCGTTGGCATACCGGGCTAGGGCCTACCGCGACCAAGCACAAGCCGACATCTTAGAAGAGTAGTACAGCAACGCCTCCTGGTGGGGGCCGCGCGTGGTGCCCACTGCATTAGTAGGTAGCTGCGTGTGCCCTCAGCAGGAGGCGTGTACGAAGGGGATGCTGCCTGATAGGGCAATCAAGAAACTACTTCAGCTTCGCGTCAAGGTCCTTAATCTGCTGGTCGAGCTGGCTGGTATCGGTAGGGCGTTGAGCATTGGTGCTCAGCAGACTGATTTTCTGGTTCAGCAACTGAATCTTCTCGCCCATGAGGGTAATCTTGTTGTTTAGCACGGTAAGCCGGGCTTCTACGTCGGCGGAGGAGTTGGGAGCCGGCCGGGTGTCTACGTACTTATCAAACTGGGCGGAAGTGGGTACAGAGTTGTCGCCCCGCGCCTGGGCTGCGCTGCTGGGGGTAGCAAATACAATTCCTCCGTCGGGGCGCACATAGTCACCCTCTTTCAGCGTCGTCATCTTGCCACCAGGAAGCTCCACAATTCCGCTTTTATAATTAATTTTAGTGCCGTTACGCAGCACTACATTTTTGCTAATAGCGGAAGGGCGGCCTCCTTGCATCAATACTACCTGACCATTCTGCATGAGGTAGCGCTCAGAACTAGCCGAAGTAGCTGCGGCTGGCGTAGCGGTTTGGGCGGTAGCGGTTGATGCCAGTGCCAGACTGGCAAAAAGGGCCGCAGCAGGAAGCAAAATGCGTTTCATGGGTGTAAGAAAATGGGAGTTGAAGTAGACATACGGAGGTAGGGGCCAAATGGTCTAGCTCAAGCGGAAACGAAAAAGATAGAAATAAGTGGAACGTGTGTTGCAACATTAAATGTATGTACATATATTTGCAGCATCATTCCGCATGACTTTGTGCTGGCTTACATGAAAATCGAAGACGAAATCAAGCAACGTACTTTCCTAGACCAATATCAGAAAGCCTATATCAATCTGGTATACACGGCTGGATGGCTGCAGCAGCGCCAAAGCGCTACGTTCAAAGAATTCGGTCTCACGCTGCCCCAGTTTAACGTGCTGCGCATTCTGCGTGGGCAGCACCCCAAGCCGGCTACTGTAAACCTGCTGATTGAGCGGATGCTGGACAAAACCAGCAATGCTTCCCGCATTGTGGACAAGCTAGAAGCCAAGCTACTGGTGACCCGCATTGTGTGCCCAAGCAACCGCCGGGCCGTGGATATTCGCATTACTGAGGAAGGACTAGCCCTGCTGGGGCGCCTAGACGAAGTAATGAAGCAACAGCAGCTCGGGGTGAATAACCTCACCGCTGAGGAAGCCACGCACCTGAGTGATCTTCTGGATAAAATTCGCGACTAATCTCGCCTCTCGCTTACTCTCCCTTACCCATTCTTTTGCTTTCACTGCTTTTTTCAACCATGAAAAAAATGATTCTGCCAGCTCTGCTGGCCACTGCTCTGCTGGCTGCTCCTGTATACGCTGGCCAACCCGTAGCTACGAAAGCCGCTGGCACCACGAAAGTGGCCGACAAAACCTACAAAGTGCAGCCCCAACTCAGCACCCTGGGCTGGGATGGCAAAGCCGTAACGCACGGTCATAACGGTACCGTACAGTTCTCAGGCGGTGATTTGCTGGTGCGTGGCAACCAGCTAGTAGGTGGCACCGTGATGGTTGACATGAAGACCATCAAGGCTACCGACATCAAGGACGCCGAAACGAACACCAAGTTCATGGGGCACATCACGTCCGACGACTTCTTCGGCGTGTCTGCTTATCCTACCGCTACCTTCAAAATCACGAAAGTAGCCTACATTAAAGGTGCCGCTGCTGGTGCTAACAACGCCAATATCACCGGCGACCTGACCATCAAAGGCAAAACCAACAGCATTACCTTCCCCGCCAAAGTGGGCGTGAAGGGTGGTGTAGCCGCCGCTAGCGGTACCGCTACCGTTGACCGTACTAAGTTTGACATCAAGTATGGCTCGAAGTCATTCTTCGACGGTATCGGCGACAAAGCCATCAATGATGACTTCACGCTGAGCTTCAACGTAATCGCCAAGTAAGCACGTAGGCTAAAGCCTGGTTGCGCTTGCAATCGAAAAGCCCCGCTGGTGATCCAGCGGGGCTTTTTTGTGGGTGGGAAAGGGAGTGCCCTATTGCGCTAGCCGACTCTGGCGGTCAAGCATCTGCTGCTGTAGTTGCTTAGTTAACGAAGCAGCCGGCTGCCGTTGTGGTGGAGTGGCAAGATTCCGCAAGTCAAATCGGAGCCAATACGTGCCGTCGGCATGCGTGAACTCGCGGTCTTGATTGACATCGGGTTTTACTTCTACGAGCAGAACATTGGTTTTGGGCAGTATCAGGCGATTTTCCAGATGCGTGCCGTCGGGTGTAAGCTGGTGGAGTTGCTGCCCGCTCCGGTCGGACGTAAACAGGGCGCTGGCATCTTCCTCGTTCTGGCTGCCATCGGCGTTTGTGTCCGCCTTGATAATGGTGTAGAACAGGTAAGGCCACCGGGCATCCGGTTTGATGTAGGTGTCAATTTCGGAAATGACGAAGCGCCCGTGCGAAAGCAACGCGTGCTCCTGTAAGGTCGATTTCTGAAAGAACAGTACGTTGTAGCAGGTGCCTTCAATGTTGCTGCTGGTCTCATCGTATTCGCTGCCGTAGGAACTGCTGGACAGGATACGACTGCGGACGGTCTGGTCTAATGGCACCACCGAAATCGGCTGATAATAAAAATCAGTGCTATCTAAGCTTACGGGCGCATTGTAGTGCACCCGGTACTCGCGGGCGGCTTTGCGAACGGCCGCCGTATCTGGCGGTGCTTTCGCTGATGTGGCTGCTGGGCGCTGGGTGGAGCTTTCAGAGCAAGCCCCTAGGCTGCTGACTAGGATAAGAATAGCGGTACTGCGAGAAATAAGCATGGAGCAAGTTTTGCCCGCAATAAACTACTAATCTGGTAGCACAAGCTCCCGTGGCAGCTCAAACTTAAGACTACGACTCTTGGCGCGCGCGTGGAGCTGGGCGAGAAAGTCGTCTAGCTCCGGCTTGTACTCCAGCCAGAGGTCTTCGTGCAAATTCTGAAGCACAAGCTGAGTGGTGCGGGCCGCCAAACGGGCCGTGCTGGTGTAGAAACCGGCGTACACACTCTCAAACTGCCCGGTGTAGTTCTCGAAGATGTGGCGCAAGGTGTAAAGGTTCAGGTCTATTTCCAGGCGTTTATCCTTGGTGATGCGGCGGGCCTTGGCTACTTCCTTGGTGGCTTTACCCAGGGCCTTGGTAAGGCTGCGGTTGAGGAGGCGCCCCGTGGCGCCCACAGCAAATAGCTCGTGAATCTGATCGGAAGCCTGCTCAAACACGGTTTCCGTTGTTACGTCAGGTAGCAGCTCAAAACAAAGCGTGTCGTAGAGCTCTGCATCACGACGGGCAGCGCGCAGAAGCAAGGCTTCCTTCTCTTTGTCGGATAGATGTTTCAGAGCACGTTTGAATTCGGCGGACGGTACGGGCATACAAGAAAAGGCAGAGGTAGGCTACAAGTAAGCAAGAAACGCAGCTACGCAATTTTTGGTGGTATTGCTGTTCTATTTGATCTAGTCACTGCTGGTCTGGGAGTACTCGAATATCTACTCCGCTACCTGGAAATATATGCTCTAAGCGCGCGGCATAAAAGCATACGGGCCGCAGCTCAGCAGCTGCGGCCCGTGTTTACGGCTGACGGTTGGTTCTCATCCTTGGATAGATAGGAGGCCGGGGATGTTTCATTCCGGAAAAAAGGCTACAGCTTCTCGTCTAAGTATTGGGTAATCTTGTTGTAGAGGTGCACCCGGTCTTTGCCGCCTACATTGTGCGGGTGGCCGGGGTACACGAAGTAGTCGAGTTGGATGCCTTTATCGACGGCAGTTTTGAGGTAGTCGAGGCTGTGCTGCCACACTACCACGTCATCTACGGTGCCGTGGATGAGTAGGAGCTTGCCTTGCAGCTTGTCTACGTAGTTGAGCAGGTTGGCTTTTTCGTAACCTTCGGGGTTTTGCTGGGGCGTATCCATGTAGCGCTCCGTATACATGATTTCGTACAGGCGCCAGTCGATAACCGGACCGCCACCCACGCCTACTTTAAAGGTGCCGGGGCTGCGCGTCATCAGGGTGGTAGTCATGAAACCGCCAAAGCTCCAACCGTGGATGCCCATGCGGGCCTGGTCTACGTAGGACAAGCTCTTCAGGTATTCAACTCCCGCAAGCTGGTCGGCCATTTCTACGGTGCCGAGCTGCCGGAACGTGGCCCGCTCGAACGCCGAACCCCGGTTGCCGCTCCCGCGCGAATCGACGGTAAACACAACGTAGCCTTTCTGCGCCATCAGCTGCATCCAGAGGTTGCCGCCACCCAGCCACGAATCCGTGACGAGCTGCACGTGCGGGCCGCCGTAGAGGTACACTACGGTAGGATATTTCTTGCTGGCATCGAAGTTGGGCGGCGTAGTGAGGCGCCCGTAGAGGGTAGTGCTACCGTCGGCGGCCTTGATGGTGACGAGCTTGGTTTCGCCCAACTGGTAGCCTGTAAGCGGGTTTGGCGCCGTAAGCAGCGTTTGCGCGGGCTTACCATCAGCCACGCGTACTGTGCGGATGATGCGCGGCGTGGTAGTGCTGCTGTACGTGTCGAGTAGGTAGGTGCCGCTGGGGCTGAGTGTGGCGGTATGGGTGCCCTGGCCTTGGCTGAGTTGGCGGGGCTTCCCGCCGCTGAGCTTCACGGCATATAGCTGCCGCTGCAAAGGGCCAGCCGCCGTGCTCTGAAACACTACCTCCCGGTTTTTATCGGCAAAGCCTAATAGGTCCGTGATTTGCCAGCTGCCTTTCGTAAGCTGGCGCAGCAGCTTGCCACTGGTGCTGTACAGGTACAGCTGCTCGTACCCATCGCGCTGGCTGCGCCAAATGAACTGGTCAGGGTGGCCCGGTACGAAGGTGAGCGGGTGCAAGGGCTCCACAAAATCGTGGTCTGACTTTTCCTCGAACAACGTCTTTACCAAAGCGCCGGTGGTTGCGTCATACTGGTTTAGCTTCAGGTGGTCTTGGTTGCGGTTTAGCACGGCTACATACACCGACTTCTCGTTGGGGCTCCAACTGATATTAGTAAGGTATTGCTCCTTGGGTTCGCCGGTCTGTAAAAACACCGTTTTGCGCGAGTTCAGGTCATACACGCCCACCGTTACCTCGTGGCTTTTGTCGCCAGCCATTGGGTACTTGAATGGCTTTGCCTGCGCCGGAGCAGTGGAAATATCAACCAGCGGATAATCCGTTACCATGGTCTGGTCCATGCGGTAGTAGGCCAGCTTAGTGCCGGTAGAGCTCCAGAAAGTACCTTTCGTGATGCCGAACTCCGAGCGGTGAGCCGCCTGCCCGTTCACAATGCTGGGGGTAGCTTCCTGCGTCACCGCTTCATTTTCACGGCCCGCCAACGAGATGTACAGGTTCTGGTCTTTGGTGTAGGCTACGCGGGTTCCGCTGGGGTCCGGGTCCACATTTTCAGCATCGGTAGCATACCCAAACAGGGCGGCGGCTTGCTTGGTGGCGGCGTCCACGCGGTACACCGTACCAGCGCGAGTGATTTGGAAGCTATTCGCGGCGCTCCACGTTACTACCGGAAACGCCGTGGCCTTCACGGCGGGGGCGCCGGCCGTTTGCAAGGCTTGGCTCAGCTCAGCTAGCGTCATGATGGCCTTGGTCTGGCCACTATTTGTGCCGCGTACCAGTTCATCGTGCCCGCCTTCAATACGCAGGTAGCTGAAATCATCAGCAGAACCCGGAATCCAGGAAAGCTGCCGCAGACTCTGGGGTTGCAGGCTGCGGTTGAGGAAGGCATCTTCCATGGTCAGCAGTTGCTGCTGGGCGCGGGCGGGTAGGTGCGTCAGCACCACCACGGCTAGCAGTGGGAGTACCCGCAAGCGAGAAATAAAGTGAAGCATGAAAAGGAGAAGGGTAGGGGAAACGAAAGCCGAATCTACAGCAGAATCTGGATGCCATGCGCCCAGCCGCCGCCCGCAAACCACCGGCTACTACCGCCGCCCAATGGCTGGTTTTTTTACTCGCTAAGTGCGAAACAATTCTGCCAATCAAGTAGTTATACCAAGTTTATTGAGGCTAGTAAACCCGGTTTTTCGCCCATTTTTTCCGTATTTTTGCACCATGAACAGCAACCCGCAAATCGAGTACGACGAGGACGTTCTGCTCCTGGAAGAAACTATTGACGTGCGCGACCTCATCGTGTACAACGATGATATCAACACCTTCGAACACGTAATTCGCACCCTCATTGATGTGTGCGGGCATGAGCCTGAGCAGGCCGAGCAGTGCACGTTGCTCATCCATTACAAAGGCCAGTGCACCGTAAAGCATGGCTCCTACGATGAGCTGGCTGACATGTGTACCGCCATTCACGACCGGGGCATCTCCGCCGACGTAATGTAAGCCATACTAGGCCGAAAAAATCTGTCATCCGGCGCACCAAAAGGACTTATCACGGGCCAGTTGTTGTTACACAATAGGTCCATTACTGTCCGTTGTGCGGCCCGGATGACACGCTTTTTTTACTACTTCTCGATCTGAATGGAATTCCCTTCCAAACTCATAGAAAACGCCGTGGGCGAGCTGGCAAAGCTGCCGGGCGTGGGCAAGAAAACCGCGCTACGACTGGCTCTGCATTTGCTTAAGGCCGAGACGGATACTACTGCCTCCCTGGCCGAAGCCTTGGCGAAGATGCGTTTTGAAATTCGCTACTGCGACACCTGCCACAACATCTCTGATACGGCCGAGTGCAGTATCTGCGCCAACCAGCTTCGCGACCAAAGCACGGTTTGCGTAGTATCGGACATTCGCGATGTTATTGCCATCGAAAATACGGCCCAATACCAAGGCACCTACCACGTGCTGGGCGGTGTGATTTCCCCCATTGAAGGCATCGGCCCTGGCGACCTGACCATCGACTCGCTGGTAGAGCGTGTGACTAAGGACGGGTCCGAGATTCGGGAGGTTATTTTGGCCATCAGCCCCACTATGGAAGGCGACACGACGGCCTTCTACCTCTCGCGCAAGCTGCGGGATATTCCCCAGGTGCACGTCAGCACTATTGCCCGCGGTATCCCCATGGGCGGCGAGCTAGAGTACGCCGACGAAATTACGCTGGGCCGTAGCATTGTGGAGCGCCAGCGTCAGGCTCGGTAGGCGTTTGCGGCGCCCGCCAGGAACTTAACATTTTCTTAAAAAAGCCTCTCGGACGGAATCTGAGGGGCTTTTTTATATCGTATGCACTGTTTCTAAGAGAATGCAAGGCGATTGTACTGCTGAGGTAGTAAGCCGTCCGGTTGTGTGATTCTTCGTTCGGTCAATCGTTGTTACCTTTCGTGGCCCTTCCCCGCCTGTACCTGTGCCGTCCTCCATTACGCTCTCGGTCGTCATCGTCAATTACAACGTCTGCTACTTTCTAGAGCAGGCGCTACTTTCGGTGCGGCGAGCAGTAGAAAAGCTAGGGCAGCCCGTGGAGGTGTTCGTGGTTGACAACAACTCGGTGGACGGCTCGGTGGCAATGGTGCACAGCCGGTTTCCGGAGGTTCATCTTATCGAAAATAAAAACAACCCTGGCTTTTCTCGCGCCAATAACCAAGCGCTGCGCCGGGCGCGGGGCAAGTACGTGCTTCTACTCAACCCCGACACGGTAGTAGAGGAAGATACCTTCCGGCTGTGCTGCGAGTTTATGGAAGCCCACCCCGACGCGGGAGGGCTGGGCGTGAAGATGCTTGATGGGCAGGGCCAGTTCCTGCCGGAAAGCAAGCGGGGCCTGCCTACGCCCTGGGTGGCGTTTTACAAGATATTTGGCCTAGCCCAGCTGTTTCCAACGTCGCGGCGCTTTGGGCGCTACCACTTAGGCTACCTCAATAAGGAGCAAACCCACCAGATAGAGGTGTTAAGCGGCGCTTTTATGCTGATGCGTCGGGAAGCCCTCGACCAAGTAGGCCTGCTGGATGAGGACTACTTTATGTACGGCGAGGATATTGACCTGTCGTATCGACTTACGCAGGCCGGCTGGAAAAACTACTATTACCCGGGTACGCGCATTATCCACTACAAAGGAGAAAGCACCAAGCGCACGAGCGTAAACTACGTTTTCGTGTTCTACCGGGCCATGGTCATCTTCGCTCAGAAGCACTTTGCCCCCGGGCGAGCGGGCACTTTCCGCATTCTGATTAACCTCGCTATTTGGCTGCGAGCCGGCGCGGCGGTAATAGAGCGCCTACTGGTGCAGGTGGCACCCGCCCTACTTGATGGTGCGCTGGTGTACGGAGGTATGTATTTTCTCAAAACGTATTGGGAGCAGAACCATCGGTACGTACGCGCGCCCTACCCCGATAAGTACATGGAAGTGGCCGTGCCGGTATACGTGGCAGTATGGTTGATTTCGTGCTTTTTCAGTGGGGCCTACGACAAGCCCATCCGCACCAGCCGTATTGTGCGGGGCATCTTTGTGGGCACGGTGCTAATATCGGCCGTCAGCAACTTCCTGGACCCGTGGCGCTTTTCCAAGGCCCTCATTGTGCTGGGAGCAGTGTGGGCGGTAGCGGCTTTGCTGCTCCGGCGCGAACTGGCTAACCTTATCCGGCACCGCACTTTTCGCCTGGCAGATCGGCACCAGAAAAACGTGGGCATCGTTGGCTCCCAGCAGGAAAGCCAGCGGGTGCGTCATTTGCTGGAACACGCCGCCGTACCGGCCCGCATCATTGGCTACATCGAACCAAACGGGAGTGCCGCGCCGCCCGCCGACGATGTGCTGGGTGAGGTACGCCAGCTCGATGATATTATCCGCATCTACCAGCTGGATGAGTTGATTTTTTGCGGGCGCGACCTTCCCGCCAGCCAAATTATTGGCCTAATGGTGTCGTTGCCCCAGCACCCGCCGGTAGCGTACAAAATCCTACCCCAAGACAGTGAGTACATCATTGGTAGCTCCGGCAAAAACTCGCCCGGCGACTACTACACGCTAGATATTACGCTCAATCTGTTTCGGCCCCAGCAGGTCCGCAACAAGCGCGTGCTCGACATCCTGACCAGCCTGTTCCTGCTGCTGGCTTCGCCGGTACTCGTGTGGTTGCAGACTCACAAAGGAGAGTTTCTTCGCAACTGCCTGCGGGTACTAGGTGGCTCGCGCACCTGGGTGGGCTTGCGCTACGCTGCCGCCCCTCGGCGGGTGGCACAGGCCATCCTGTCGCCGGCCGATGCGGCGCGCTCAGCCGCCCCGCTTACTGATGCCACTCGGCGGCGCCTGGAGCTACTTTATGCGAAAGACTACGAGCCAAGCATGGACCTGCGGCTGCTGCTCCGCTGCTTCCGGTGCCTGGGCCGCACAGACGGCTAGGCGCTGACCCTCGGGATGATACGTGGGCGTAGCTGGGCGTTAGAGAACGTAAAAGCGTAGGATGTTAGATTGGGCGGTGCCGAATCTTTTGCGTTCCTTACCACTTCGGTCTGCCCCAGTGGGCTGGCCGAGTTTGGTGCCTTCTGTACTTTTACGCTTTCCATCACCTCTACCGTTCATGTCCGCAGTTTCTACCCTCGCGCCGTCTGTTCTGTCCGATCGTATCAATGCCATGCAGGAGTCGCAGACAATTGCCATGGCCAAAAAAGCCCGCGAGCTGGCCGCCCAAGGCTTAGATGTTATCAACCTAAGCTTTGGCGAACCCGACTTCCAGACCCCGCAGTATATCAAAGACGCCGCCAAGAAGGCGCTTGACGAAGGTTTCACGTTCTACACGCCCGTACCCGGCTACCTCGACCTGCGCCAAGCCATCTGCGACAAGCTGCAGCGCGACAACCAGCTAGACTACAAGCCCGAAAATATTGTGGTGAGCACCGGGGCCAAGCAGTCGTTGGCCAACGTGGTGATGAGCATGGTCAACCCCGGCGACGAGGTTATCGTGTTTGCGCCCTACTGGGTGAGCTACGAGGAGATGGTGAAGCTAGCCGAAGGTACGCCCGTACCGTTGATGGGCTCTCTGGAAAACGACTTTAAAGTGACGGCCGCCGAACTAGAAGCTGCCATTACGCCCCGCACCAAGCTCATCATGTATTCTTCGCCCTGTAATCCTACGGGCTCGGTGTTCTCGCGTGAAGAGCTGGCCGACATTGCGGAGGTAGTGGCCCGCCATCCGCAGGTGCATGTGCTAGCCGACGAAATCTATGAGTACATCAACTTCGTGGGCGAGCACGTGAGCATTGCGCAGTTCTCCGACATCAAAGACCGCGTAATCACGGTCAATGGCTTCTCGAAGGGCTATGCCATGACGGGCTGGCGCGTGGGCTACCTGGCGGCTCGCAAAGAAATTGCTTCAGCTTGTGAAAAGATGCAAAGCCAGATTACCTCTGGCACCTGCTCCGTAGCCCAGCGCGGTGCCTTGGCCGCCCTGCAAGGCGGGCGCACCTCCGCCGACGAAATGGTAGCCGCCTACCGTCGCCGTCGCGACCTAGTGCTGGAACTGGTGCAAGACGTGCCCGGCTTCCGCACGCCCACGCCTAGCGGCGCCTTCTACATTTTTCCCGATGTTACGGGGTACTTCGGCAAGCAGACCCCCGATGGCAGCACCATTACATCGGCCGCCGAGCTGGCGTTGTTCATTCTCAATGATGCCCATGTAGCGGCAGTAGACGGTGGGGCCTTCGGAGCACCCAACTGCATTCGTTTCAGCACCGCCGCCGCCGACGAAAAGCTGCGGGAGGCGTTTATTCGCATTAAAGCCAGCCTCCTGAAACTGGTTTAAACGCGTGGGCAAGCACGCCCACCCAGACGTAGTAACAGCGCTCCGGCGCAGAACACGTAGCAAAAGCCCCGGCTCAGCCGCCCCGCGTCGGGCAGAGCTGTTGGGGCCAAGGCTTGTGTCTGCGGCCGGAGCGTTGCACTATTGGCATACTACCTACCTTTGCGGCTCATACCCCCTGATTTCGCCGTAATGCCCGTTGCCGCCGTACCGCCCGCTTCTCTGCCCGAACTTTTTGCTGCCTTCGACCGCCTCACCGTCCTGATTGTGGGCGATGTGATGATGGATGCCTACGTGTGGGGCAAGGCCACCCGCCTCTCACCCGAAGCGCCGGTGCCGGTAGTAAATGTAAGCCGCACCGAGCAGCGCCTGGGTGGGGCCGCCAACGTAGCTCTGAACGTACAGGCTCTGGGAGCTACCCCATTGCTGTGCGCCGTGATAGGAGAGGACCAGGGCGGCGACCAGCTAGTGGAACTACTGCATGCCACCGGCTTATCGGCCGAGGGCATTGTGCGCTCCGGCTACCGGCCTACCACCGTGAAGCAGCGCATTCTCGCCCATGGTCAGCAACTCCTACGCATCGATTCGGAGGTGGAAACAGACCTCAACGGCGAGGAAAATGCGGGCCTCACGGCCCGGTTTGAACAGCTTCTGTCTCGCGCCGACGTAGTGATTTTTGAGGATTATGATAAAGGCGTCCTCAATGAAACCAGCATTCAGCACTTCGTTCAGCTAGCCCGCCAGCAGGGCATTCCAACCGTCGTTGACCCCAAGAAAAAGAACTTCCTGGCGTATCGGAACTGTACGCTTTTCAAACCCAATTTGAAGGAGCTACGCGAAGGACTGAAGCTGGAGTTTGGCGATAATGACGCCGACCGGCCCCAGTTTGAAGCGGCGGTAGCGCGGCTGCGGGAGGTACTCACCCCCGAAATTGTGCTCGTGACGCTTTCGGAACGCGGCGTTTTCGTGGAGAACAGCGAAAGGAAGCCTACCTACATTCCGGCCCACCTGCGCAGCATCTCCGATGTATCGGGCGCCGGCGATACGGTCATCAGTATTGCGGCTCTGTGCGTGGCGCTGGGCTTGCCAGCTCCCACAACGGCCGCGTTGGCTAACCTGGGTGGGGGCTTAGTATGCGAGCAAGTAGGGGTAGTGCCCATCGAAAAAACCTTGCTCCTAGCCGAAGCTCAAGAGAAGCGGGTACTCTAGCTAGGTAAGGTAAGTAAGGCAACAAAACACCAGCGGGGCCGCGCCTAGTAAATAATTTACTAGGCGCGGCCCCGCTGCTTTGTGGGTGCGTATGCTGCTACTACCGCTGGCGGGCGCTGTACTCCTTTACCGTTTCAATAAACACCTTCACGTTATCCGGATTGGTGTCGGGGTACACGCCGTGGCCTAAGTTGGCAATGTGGCGGTGCGGCCCAAATTGGTCAAGCATTTGTTTGGTTGCGGTGCGCACTTGCTCGGGCGTGCCGTAGAGGGCGCAAGGGTCGAGGTTGCCCTGTAGCGTTTTGTTGCCAACGAGAGGGCGCACGGTGCGGGCATCTTGGTTCCAGTCGAGGCCGATGGTGCGGCAAGGAAGCTGGGCAAATTCCTCTACGGCCCAGAAGGCACCCTTCGCAAATACCGTTACGGGTACTTCCGGAATGGCCTGGCAAATTTCGGCAATGTAGCGGGTGCTAAATTCCTGGTAGTGGGCGGGTGGTAGAATGCCCGCCCAGGAGTCGAATACCTGCACAATGTTGGCGCCGGCTTCCACTTGCGCGCGTAGGTAGGCAATGGTCGTATCCGTGATTTTGCGCAGCAGCTGGTGGGCCAGTGCCGGCTCGGCGTAGAGCAGGCGGCGGGCCTTGCTGAAGGTTTTGGAGCCGTGGCCTTCTACCATGTAGGCCAAGATGGTCCAGGGGGCGCCCGCAAAGCCAATCAGTGGCACGCGGCCATTGAGGGCCTGCTTAGTGACGCGAATGGCCTCCAGCACGTAGCCCAAATGCTCCTCCGGGTCGGCCACGCGCATGCGCTCCACATCGTGGGCCGTTTTGATGGTTTCAGGAAACAACGGGCCGCGGGCTTCCACCATCTCGTAGGTGAGGCCCATGGCTTCTGGCACCACCAGAATGTCGGAAAAGATAATGGCGGCGTCTACGTCGAGCGCATCCACGGGCTGGATGGTGACTTCGGCGGCCAGCTCGGGAGTTTCTACTAGTTCTTTGAAGCCGCTGAGACGGCCCCGCAGGGCACGATATTCGGGCAGGATGCGGCCGGCTTGGCGCATGAGCCATACGGGGGTGCGCTCAGTTTCTTCGCCACGGGCGGCACGGAGGAGGAGGTCGTTCTTCAGCATAGGAAGTACAAAGATAGGTCGCCCGCGCTACCACAACATAAGCAATTAGGCTACGGAATAGATATTGGGCCCTTCATAAGGTAAATAACAAGCCGCTTGGGTTCGGATAGAGCTTTAATCACGGCTTCCTCGCCTTCGGGCGGATGCTGTTCATGAACACGATTAAGCGTCGCTGAATCTAACTGTGTATACCAAAAGCTGATAAACACATGGGTGAGAGTATCCACTGTTATAGTGGTGTCCCTGACTAGATGATTCAGGCTATTAACAACCTTGATTCGGTGCTCGCCTGACTTTGCTAATACAGAATAACCATCATATTGGTCGGCAATACCAGAATAGCGAAAGGTGTCTTGAGCTACTACTGTTGTATCCCACTTGATTAGCAGATCCGTGGCTGGTTGGGTCCTACTACCATTCTCCACGTAGAAATAAACCGGAAAAGACTGTGCGGGAGTTTCTCGGTACGGTAGAGCTGGGCTATTGCAGCTATATAACCCATGATAAAGCAGTATGACCAGTAACAAGGCTGCCTTTTTCATCTGGCTCTGCAGTTTACCGGCTCAGGCCCGGAAACAGTGCTACAATGGCCGTAGCCAAGAAATTCACCCCGATGGCCAGCGTCAGGAAGCCCATGATGCGGGCCAGCGCGGCCATGCCGGGCCGCCCCAGAAACCGCGTGAGCCGGAGCGACGACATCAGGATGATGTACGCAGCCAGAGCTACCAAGCAGAAGCCTAGCACAATTAGCCCCATATCCGGCACGCTCAGCTTTTTTGTAAACAGGCCAATGCATACGGCCATGGAGCCCGGTCCTGAGAGCATGGGCATAGCCAGGGGCGTGAAGCTGATGTCATTTTTGTGCATACTTTCTTCCAGGGTCGCATCCGATACTTTGGCGCGGTTGCCACCGGGCGTGAGCAGGTCGAAAGCAGAACGCATGAGCAGGATGCCGCCCGCAATGCGCAGATGATGGATGTTGATACCAAAGAAGTTCAACACGTACTGGCCCGCAAAGAAGGATACCGTCAGGACCGCTACCATGTACAAGCAGGCCTTGAGGCCAATATTCGCTCGTTCGGCAGGCGTATCCTCCTCAGTCAGGGTCAGAAACACCGGCATAGCCCCGAAGGGGTTTACTACCGAGAACAAGGTAGTGAAAGTGGCAAGCAGGATTTCCATAAATAGGGGAGCACAGTATGGATGAGTAAAGGTACGAGCCTTTGAGAATCAGCAAACAGGGAAAATGCTATGTTTGAGGAGGAAACTCCCTTTCCGGGGGCGCGTAGAAGCCTATCCCGCCCTGCCCTGTCCTGTTTCTCTACATCGTCCCATGAGCACTACCCTTCCCGCCTCTTCGGCGGCCGACACACCAGCTCCCAACGATACGCCCCTCGTGGGCATCATCATGGGCTCCCAGTCAGACCTCAAAACCATGTCGGCGGCGGCCGAGCTGCTCCGGCAGTTTGGCGTCACCTACGAAATCACCCTGGTGTCGGCCCACCGTACTCCGCACCGCCTAGTGGAGTACGCCGAAACCGCCCGCAAGCGCGGCCTGCGCGTTATCATTGCCGGTGGGGGAGGAGCGGCCCACCTGCCGGGCATGGTGGCCTCGTTCACTACGCTGCCGGTTATTGGCGTACCCATCAACTCCGTTACCTCCATTCACGGACTCGATTCCATTCTGTCCATGCTGCAAATGCCGGCCGGAGTACCCGTGGCGACCGTAGCCCTCGACGGAGCCGCCAACGCCGCCGTGCTAGCCACCCAAATGCTGGCGCTCACCAACGCCCGCTTGGCCGACGTGTTGGAAAAATACCGTACTTCGCTTAAAGACAAGGTAATGCGCACCATTGAGGAGCTGCGCAAGGGTGGGTTTAGCGACGATTAGGTGACGGCATGAAAAGTGCAGTGGAGATGAGGGGCGTACTTTCGCCTAGCCAATGACCCGGCTTCATCTTCCCGCACAACGTTCACCTCGCTTGTTGCTTTCTTCTGTACCCACCCTTAGCTCCCTCGCAAGTGCCCGACCTCGACGTTTCCATCTGGATTTTGCTTGCGCATGGCTTCACCCTATTGCTGGCGGTAGTAGCCCTGGTTGCCACTGCGCTTCCCCTGCTGCGCCAAACGGCTTGGTGGATTAGAGTCTTTGATTTTCCCCGCCTGCAAATTGTTGGGGCCCTGCTCCTGACCCTGCTGGCCGGCGTTCTGCTTTCCTGGCACCAGCCCACCGACGGTACCTATTGGGGGCCCGCCCTGCTAGCACTCTTGGTAGTAGCCATTATCTACCAGTCGTACCGCATTGTGCCCTATACCACTTTGCTGGCCAAGCAGGTAGGCGATAGTACCCGGTTTGATAGCCAGCAGCACCTAAGCCTCACGGTCATGAACGTGTTGCAGTACAACAAGCAGGGCAAAAAGGCATTGGAGGTGCTGCAAAAGGCGGATGCTGATATCATCATGGCTGTGGAAACGGACAACTGGTGGTTAGAACAGCTCAAGCCTCTCACCGAAACTCACCCCTATACTTGCCACGAGCCCCTCGACAACACATACGGCCTGCTGTTCTTCTCACGCCTACCCCTGCACGGGTGTCAGATCAAGTACTTGCTGGATGATGATGTGCCCTCGGTGCATACCCAGGTAGAATTGCCCGATGGCAAAACCCGCATCCGGCTCTACGGTCTGCACCCCAAGCCGCCCGCACCGGCCGAATCGAAGACCAGCACCAAGCGCGACGCGGAGCTACTGCTGGTAGGCAAAGAAATCGACCGGAACGAGGAACCTACCATCGTGTTCGGCGATATGAACGACGTAGCCTGGTCGCATACTTCCGAGTTATTTCGCCGCATCAGCGGCCTGATGGACCCGCGCGTGGGCCGGGGCTTGCTCCCTACTTTCCACGCCGACTACCGCCTGCTGCGCTGGCCCCTTGACCACGTGTTCGTGTCAGCTCACTTCAAGGTAGATGATATGGAGCGTCTGCCCTACGTAGGCTCCGACCATTTTCCCATCTACATCAAGCTCAGCTACGAGCCCGAGGACAAAGAAATCCAGGAGGAAAACGCCGAGCAGGCCGACGCTGACGACCACGAGGAAGCCATTGAAAAAATTCAGGAGGGGTTCGAGGAAGAGGATGAAGAAGAGGAGGAGGAATCTCAGAACCCAACGCCCGCGAAAGAACTAACTACTTAACCGTCGCCTTACCTGGTGGCGCACGAGGCGGAGCTTATTCACTTGTGGGTAGGCTCCGTTTTTTTGTGCTCATCTAGTAAGCAAAGCACTACTTGGCGGTGCTGATCCGTTGAAGAATTCTTGCGAGTGTCGGCTGGAAAATGATGGGTTATGCGGTACTTGCAAGTAGTATAATTTCAGGGCGCCAGCCTTTTTACCAGGCATCACTCTCGGTGCCATATGCTATTCACTAGGAGATACTATCGGATGACGCTGGCTGGGTTTGTGAAAGAGTTGCTAGAAAGCGGGCAAGTGACGGTGATGGGAGAACCCATGGCCCTTGCTGCCGAAGACCAAGACGCCGTGCTGCACCAACTCCGGCAGTTCCACGCCGAAGATGCCGTGCACCAGCCCTACCAAGCGCCCAACTTTGACCCCGATGCGGCCTTGTGGGCAGCGCGCTACGTGTACCGGGTGGTGCAACTGGTATTGGTGCGGGAGCTGGATGACACGGCGGTGCAGGTGTGGTTGCAGGATTTTTCGGGCTCACCAACCCCCGAAGCCGTCTACTCCGTGGACCTCACTTTCCGGTACCTGCCTATCCTTCTGCACTTAGCACAAGGCCTAGCTCCGGCCGATGCCCTAGTGGCCCGCCTACAAGCCACGGCGCAGCAGTGGCCCTTTTCTTTTGTGGGCACAGCTACGCCCGAGCCTACTCCGGCAGCCATCCTGGAGCACCCCAGTTTGCGCACCGCCTATGCCGACCGCATTATTGCGGCCCGCGACCTGGCTCGGGCCCAGGAGCCCGCCGTAGCTGAGTTGGTGCGCGCGGCCCTCGGAAATTACGCCTCTACCTTATGGCCTGATTGGGCCACCTCACTGCTCTAGGGTGCCTGCTTCGTACTCTGCCTTCTTGTTTACTACCTCGTATTTTCTGTTTCTATGGCTAGCATAGCGCCAGCACACGCTCTCCTCATTGATAAGCTAAACCAGGTGGCGCGCCACCTCAAGAATACCTTCGTGGGCAAAGACGACATCATTGATTTGATGTGTATTTGCCTGGTAGGGCGCGAAAACCTGTTTCTGCTGGGGCCTCCCGGCACTGCTAAAAGCGCCCTGGTGCGGGCACTGGCGCAACGTCTGCAAGGCAAAACCTTTGAGTACCTGCTCACGCGTTTCACCGAGCCCAACGAGCTGTTTGGTCCCTTCGATATCCGCCGTTTGCGTGAGGGCGACTTGGTAACCAATACGGAAGGCATGCTTCCTGAAGCCAACCTGGTGTTTTTGGATGAACTCTTGAACGCCAACAGCGCTATTCTCAATAGTCTGCTCATGGTGCTGAACGAGCGGGTGTTTCGGCGGGGACGGGAGACCCGGCCCTTGCCGGCCTTGCTGATGGTAGGCGCCAGCAACCACCTCCCCGAAGATGACGCCCTGCAAGCGCTATTCGACCGTTTTCTGGTACGCGTGCACTGCGACTACGTGGCACCCACGGCGCTTGCTGAAGTACTGGAGGCTGGCTGGAACCTGGAAGCCCAGGCCGCCGCTGACGCCCCGGAAATCTCAGCCGAGGAAATTCTGCACCTGCAAGCGGCCATCCCCACCGTTGACCTCCGCGCCGTGCGCCCAGCCTACGCCGACCTGATAAGCCAGTTGCGCTTGGCTGGTTTGCCAGTATCAGATCGGCGAGCAGTGAAGTTACAGCGCCTGCTGGCCGCCAGTGCCCTGCTGTGCCAGCGCACGGAGGCCATTCCGTCGGACATGTGGGTGCTGCGCTACATCTGGGACACCGACGAGCAACGGGAGGTACTAGCCGGTATTGTTGACGCCGTAGTGCGGGCCGATGAAGCACCCGCCCAGCACCCCCGAGCCACCGGCACTGAGGCTCCCAATGCTGATACTATTTTCCAGGAAGTAGCCGCCCTAACGGCCCAATGGGACGAGCCAACTACCTCTCCCGCCGAGCGAACCGTCATCAAAGACCAGCTTCGCCACCTCAACGGGCGCTGCCAGTGGCTTACGAATGACGTGCAGCGCGCCTATGTGCAGGCTCCGCTGGATGCCCTATGGCAGAAAGTATTGCAGGCATGATAACAGAGCGCATTTTAGTTCTGCCTACCACTGCCCCCGTGGCGCTGGCAGCCGTGCGCAGTTTGCCCGGCTTGCGCGTGGCCATGCAGGCGGGGCACGTGTGGCTGCGGGGAGTGCCCGCGCCGCCTGTGCCGCTGGCAACTGCCATCCGGGCTTTGGCAGTTGCAGCTAGCTACGAGCTGGATACCGAAGGCAATTTGTTTCCCGCGGGCGGCCTGACCCCTACGGGGCGCCTACCAGAACTGGCTTGGCAGCCCATCCGGGAGTTTGTGCCGCTGGAGCTGCCCACGGCAGCATTGCCTGCCCAGCATCCTCCGCACTACCAAGTGCAGCTAGTGCCAACTGGACAATTCGAGCCAGGCGCCGCCGTGCTAACCACCCTGGCTGCCTGGAAGGCGTATGCCGAAGGGGCACCGCAAGTGCGCTTAGAGCAGCTCCGGTTTGCCGTATCGGCACGTCAGCAGGTACTGGTGCTGGGTACGCCCTTGCCTACTGTGCCAGGTCAGGAACTGTGGGTACGCCACGATATTTTACTACCCGCCGGACTAGACTTTGCCTCACCCTTGTTGGCTGAGTTGGTAGCTGCCAAACTCAATCCCGCGCGCGAGGCCCTGGTGCTGTTTGATGCTGCCGGTACGTGGCAGCGCGTGCCTTGGAGCAGCTTACAGCCCGCCACGCGCAGCGCCATTCGTCTCACTCAAGTAGGAAGCCAAGCAGGATGAATAAGCCATCAGCCCCCACCGATGCTACCAAACGAGCCGTAGCGTACTTTCATGCCTCGCAAGAATACTTCTGGCGGTGGGCCGAGCAGGAAGCCGTGGTAGAATGGAAAAATGGCGCCACCATCTGCTACCGGCAAGAGCTAGCTCAGCTTCTCACCGAGCTAGCGCCATCAGGCTTGCCTACCCTCAGCACCTTGCTGCTCCTACTAGCCGCGTGCCAAGGCAGCTGGGCAGAAGCAAATGGACAGCAGATACTTGAGGAAATAGCGTACCGCTTGTGCACGGCTGGTAAAGGTCAGGAAGAGGAAGTGGCTTATCTGCTTGAGCAAGCTGCTA
This sequence comes from Hymenobacter mucosus, assembly GCF_900188255.1. Lineage (GTDB taxonomy): Bacteria > Bacteroidota > Bacteroidia > Cytophagales > Hymenobacteraceae > Hymenobacter > Hymenobacter mucosus. Next base: position 20,787 of record NZ_FZNS01000008.1, read on the forward strand.
CTTTCCTGGATAGCGTAGCCGCCCTGCCCCGCGAGTTGCGGCAGGGAACAGCTAAACTACATCTGCTCCATACCATCTTCAGCTCCGAGTACCGACCCGTTTCTGCCGATTGGGCTCGCGACACGGTGGAGGAATGGACCAGTGGGCGCCTAGATGCGGTACTGGCCACTGCTGGCCCCGCAGCTACGTTGCAGCGCCTGGAAGTAGATATTGCCTTATTAATCCGGGCTTCCAAGCGTTTCCCCGCGGCCGCTAGCTTGGAGTTGCACATTCGCACAGGCCTGGCTGAGTTGCCAATTCCGCTGCCCGCGCCGGAAGTGGCAGAACGAGCCGTGCCCCTGCTTGACCAGTTGGCTGAAGATGCCCGCACGGTAGGGTTAGCCCGGCTTGCGCAGCGCGTTGTGGCTGCTTTGCACATTCCCCTGCACACCCAAGGTGCCAGCGACCAGCCCATTGGCGGCGTATCCGACGTAGCCAATCGGGGCAGTTTCGACCGGCTATTGCTGAGTGAGTTGGCCCACGACGATCTTTCGCTGCTAGCCCGCTTGGTCAACAACGAGGCGTTGTACCTGCGGCGAGAGGAGCCACCCCAGCCCCAACCCCGTCCGCGCACTATCCTGCTCGATACTACCCTGCGTTTGTGGGGCGTGCCTCGCGTGTTTGCTTTGTCGGCCGCCTTGGCGTGGGCCCAAAACGCCCGCGCCCCCCGTACCCATACGGGTCCGCTAGAGGCGTATGCCTTGGGAGGAAGCCGTGCACAAGCCATCGACATTACTACCAAGGCTGGTATAGTAGAGGCATTGGGTATCTTGGACCCCGCCTTGCACTGCGGTGAGGCCTTGCAAGTGTTTCTAGATCAAGAGGCAAGGGCTGCTCAGCTACCCGAGTGCCTGCTTATCACGGAAGCCCAGTTACTGCACCAGCCAGCTTTCACGCGTATACTGGCACATACTCCGGGCGTGCGGTTTCTGCTGACGGTGGACCGCACCGGTGAGCTACAGTTTTATGAGTATGCCCGCGGCCACCGTACCCAGCTAAGTACTACCCGCTTCGACCTTGATGCGCTGTTGTTTGCCCCTCTCCCGAAGCCCCGTTGGCGCTTGGCAGACGAAGAAGTAGCGGAACTGCCTCATTTCCTGAATGCTGACCCATGCCCCTTATACCTGCCCACTACCGGTATTCGGTCTGCGAAGACAACAGTTTTCTATGACACCCATTTGGGGGCAATAGGCGTCAGCACGACGCAACGCTTGCTCTATTGGCCCCAAAAGGAACGGGGAGCCCGTGAGCTGCTACCGGTTATTGAGTTGGGAACCTCTCACTTTGGCTTTGAGGGCGACGCGATAGTCTACCTGCTAATCTGTAACCCGTACGCGAAACGGCTGAAGCTCTACACGATTACGCCCGAGCAAAACCTGGTTAGGAGCCGCGACTTGGCAAGCAAAGAACTAGCCTGGGGCAGTAATCCTACGCCGCCCGAAATCACCTACCACGCCGGGGTCTTTTCCATTGTCCTGCTGGAAGGCTCATCACTGGCCGTTGACTGTCGGCGCCAGCAGATTGTGCCCTTTGACCCAGGCCAGCACCTGAGCAACAAGAAGCGTCCGGTGTACCTGCTGCACCAAGTTATGAAGCGCCACATCAATAACGGCTACACGGTATTGCAGCGCGTAAATCAGATGGGCGTGAACGTAGACGGTAAGCTAACTGTGGAGGGCTACGTGCTGCAACTGACGGAACAGGACACCCAACTGGAGCTACAGCCCAGAAAGCAGGACGGTACCGCCCGGCGCCTGGCTACTTTTGAGCCTGAGCCGCTAACCCTTGTGGAGAACCCGAACGTGGTGTTCCGGCGCCTTACCTGGGCCGACGGAAGCGTGGCAGTCATTGACCCCCGCGGCCTCCTGCACCTGCGTAGCTCCGACGCCAACCTGCCAGAATTGACTGTTGTGCTGGTGATTGGCAAGCCGACGGCTGCCTGGGCCTCCAATGGAGTAGTAGCGGGCTCCACCTATTTTACGGGCTCCGGCCACCAGCCCAGTATTCCGGCGGTAGAGTTCTATGATATCTATCTTCAACGCTTTATCGACCGGCTAGCCTAAATTCGTTTATCGTTATGCAGCTGACCCTTCATTACCAAGCTACTGCGAGCCATGCGCCGTGCGCCGCTTTTTTGCGGGGCACCGCACCGGCCGAATGGCTGCGCGAAATAAGCCGCTGGAACGTGCCGCTTGCGGAATTGGTCTGCTTCCTCGTGCCAGAATCTATCCGTAGCGTGAAGGCAGCGGGGTTGTTTGTTGCCTTGCGCAATAGTACTAGCACGGCCCTCGCCGCCGCCGATCTGTTAGAGCCGTACGGCGTGGTAGCAGGGCGCCTCTACGTGCCCGTGCAGGCTGCCCTCTGGCCCGAAACTACCCCCGCCGAGCTAGCTCAACTTTTACTTTGGGAGCGGCAGCTCTTTCATCCAACCATAGGCGTAGTAGGGTTCGAAGCCACGGATGAGCTGCACCTCGCAGACCTGCTTGACTGTGGTACGAGCCTAGACGCTGACTGGACGTGGGCACACCCCGGCTTGCCCGCGCGTCCGCCCCTGCAACAGCTACAAGTGCAGCAGCCCACCGCAACGGAAGTAGTGGGCTCCTTCCGCGAAGATGTTGGAACTGAACCCCTGACCAGCTTACCACAGAATACCCCGGAGGAGCGCACCCCCCTGCAAAAAACGCTGGATGAAGTGAAGCGCCGCGCCTTGGAGGCTAGCTTAGCAGGCGTCAAGGGAGTAGGGCAGGCGCTGACTGGGCTGGGCAGCCTGCTACCAAGCGCCGGGGGAGGGCCGGGGGACACTGCTTCCGCCGGGCCAGGGCTGCTAGATCGGTTCGAGAACTGGCTGGCTAGCAACCTAAGTGGGCTAGATCAGAAGCGCAACGACGAAATTCAGCGCCTGCTACAGCTGTTCGACGAGAACATGGAGGAAGCTCTCAAGTATGCTATTCCACTTGATGGTCCTTACCTCAACCGTGGCGTGGCGTCCCCTTCTACTGCTCTGCAGCGGCATGGTACCAACTTCGACCCTACGCGGCTAGGTGGTGGAAGCCGGGTGGATGGCTGGAACTTGGGGCTGCACGAGTACCAACTGCGGGCAAACTACCAGCGGGCTGCTACCCAGGAAGCCGAAGCGGGCAACTACAAGAAAGCGGCCTACATTTATGCGCATCTGCTGGGCGACTATCACAGCGCGGCGCGCGTGCTGGAGCAAGGTGTCTACTACCGGGAGGCCGCCATTCTGTATAAAGACCACCTCAAGGACTTGCCCGCCGCCGCCGAGTGCCTGGAGCGCGGAAACTTGCTGCTGGAAGCCGTGGAAGTGTATGAGCAACTACGCAGGCCCGAAAAAGCTGGCGACTTATACCAACAGCTCCGGCAGCCTGCCCGCGCCGCCCAACGGTATGAACAGGCCGCAACTATCTTCCGAGACAACGGTGACTACCTAGAAACTGCTCGCGTGCTGGAACAGAAGCTGGCTGATCCTGCGCGGGCTCAGGAAGTGCTTTTGCAAGGCTGGAATGGAGCTAAGCAAGCGGAAGCCTGCCTATTGCGCTATTTCGAAGTAGTAGCCAACCAACCAGAAGCGGCGTTGGCTCCTGCCGTGCAGCAAGTGTATCAGGACCACACCCCGCCGCAGAAGCGGCCGGCTTTACTACAGGTGCTCGTAGCCGTGCAGGGGAAGCAGGAGAGAGGGTTGCAGGATGTCTCCCGAGAAATAGCCTACGAAATTATCAGTGGTGAGGCCAGCGCCGGACAGCTAGGCAACGTGCACCTGCTCAAGCAGTTTCTGCCCCAAGATCAGTTGCTGGGTGCCGATCTTAGCCGTTACGTTACAGGTGAGCGGGCTCGGATGGCAGCTCGGCCCACTACGCGGCCTGAAACTAGCCCCGCGGCAACGTCCTGGCAACTTGACCCTGAGATACAGTGGCTGCAGGCCGTGGCCCACCGCAATCAGTTTGTGGCAATTGGCACGCGGGAAAACCGCTTGCATTTGGTGCGGGGCAACTGGTACGGCAACTTTGAGTACTACTCCTGGCCCAACGAGCTAGCGGCTGATTCTCACATTCAGCTCCTTGCCGATGCGCAGCACGGCACGCGTATTCTGTTGCGCGACTATCCTAGCATGCTCTTCGAAACCAAGCTGCTGCCCAAGAATAAATATTTCAGCGAAGCACTGACCATTGAATCGCCGGTATGGCTGCCAAAAGGGCCACTTGCAATTGCTCTGCTGCCCGAGCGGGAAATTGCTACACTTACTATTAGTGGCGGCACCATGATGCTCCGCCGGTACAGTGGCACGGGGGCGTTGCTAAACAAAGTAGACTACTTCCCAGCGGGCGATATGCCGGCGTATGCGTGGGAAACTCCAGGGGGAACGGCCTTCACGATGGTGTACCGCAATGGCACGTACTACACATTTGCGGGGGAGGTACGCTTGGAGTTGCAGGAAACCGGCGAGCCTCGAATTGCTGGCACAAGCGCTACCATTGGGCAAATGGCAGTGTCAGCTTACGCAGAAGAGATGACACTGGCGTTTGGCACGGAACACGGTAGTTTCTTGTGTGGCCCACTACAGCCAGGCCGCACCGGCGGGCAACAGGAGGCCTACGTATCGGCCAATGCGCCCACCGCTATCCAGTTTGTGGGCCCCAACAAGCTTGCCGTTGCGAGTGTGCAGCAGGTAGTGCTCTATGCCTACTCTAAGGATGACGAAGACGGGACGCCCGAGGCTTCATTTGCTACCGAAGCGCCCATCATAGCCATTCTGCCTACTAGCAACCGTGAACAGTTTGCCTTGCTCTTAAGCACGGGAGAAATTTGCCTGAAACACCAGGAGCCCACTAGCTAGCATCGGTGGCCAAATAATTAACTTATACGGTTTCGTAGAGCCACGCCATTTGACTACGGCTGACAGCAGCCGGCAAATAGCGCATAACTGTGTTGCGCAGCATAACCACCAGCGGATTCTCTAGCTGCCCTACCCGGCCAAGCTGCCAAGAGGTGCGCACAATGCGGGTAGTGCGTGGCAAGCGCCGCTGCTCAAAGCGGCGGAAAGCGGCCGGTAGGTCCGTGGTTTCGGCTAGGCACTGCGCAAGTACGGCCGCGTCCTCCACGGCCATGCCGGCCCCTTGGCCCATGTTGGGGGTAGTGGCATGGCCCGCGTCGCCGAGCAGCAGCGTGCGGCCGTAGGCAAGGTGAGCCAACGGCTTTAGGTCCAGAATGTCGTTCCACAGTAACTGGTCGTCGCGGGTGAGGGCTAGCAGCGCTGGTACGGGCGCGTGAAAAGCGGCAAACTCCCGCTGCAAGTCGGCAGTACGAAAGCCTCGAAAGCGCGCATCCTGAGGCTGAGGACTGTTGATGCACGCAAACTAGTACACTCGGCCGCCCCCCACCGGCACGTAGCCAAACCGCCGGCCTCGCTCGCCCCACGTCTCGCATGACTCTCCGGCGGGCAAGGCTAAGCGGGTTGCGTCTACCACAGCTCGCCAGCAAGTGTAGCCAGCATAGCGCGGTGTAGCCCTTGGTAGTAGCTGCTGCCGCACCCGGGAGCGAAGGCCATCCACCCCCAGCAATGCATCAGCCGTAGCCATCCGGCCATTGGCGAAGTGCGCCATAACGCCAGTTGAAGTGGCCTCAAACTGCTCGAAAGGGTAGCCCAGGTGCACGGTACCTGCCGGCAGCGCCCGGAACAGCACCTGCTGCAACGCCGCCCGATGAATCCCCAAATTATCAAACCCTACTTTACGAGTGAACACCGACGTATCAGCGGCTTGTAGTAGCTGGCCCGCTTGGTCGCGCAGGTCGAGGTGCGTGACGGGGGTACCATGGGGACGAACGGCATCGTGCAGGCTGAGTTGGTGCAGGGCGCGCATGGCGTTGGCCCCGAGTACAATGCCGGCGCCTACTTCCCGCAACTCCGGGGCTGCTTCGTATACCTGCACGGTGTGGCCTTGCTGTAGTACGGCGTGCGCCGCGGTAAGACCACCAATGCCGGCGCCAATAATAACAAAGTGTGCCATGTTGTGAGGAAGAGCTACAAGTGGTGGGCTACCATAACGTAAGGGCTGACTGTCCGGTACGGCGTTTGACGTAATCGGAAGTCGATGAGTAACAAAAAAGGCCCGGAGCAGATGCCCCGGGCCTTTCGATTTACTTAACTGGCAATTACTTGCCTACTTCTTCGTAGTCTACGTCCGTCACGTTGTCGTGCGGCTGGCCTTGCTGGCCGTTGCCGCCGGGCTGGCCACCACCGAAGGGGTTGCCACCGTCGGCGCCGGGCTGGCCTTCTGGGCCACCTTGGGCATACATCTCTTGCGAGGCAGCCTGCCATGCAGCATTAATAGCTTCCATAGCGGTGTCAATCTGACCGAGGTCTTTGCTCTCGTGAGCCTTCTTGAGGTCGGCGAGGGCGTTTTCAACAGCCGTCTTGTTACCAGCGCTCAGCTTGTCGCCGTACTCTTTCAGCTGCTTCTCAGTCTGGAAGATCATCGAGTCAGCTTGGTTTACCTTCTCAATGCGCTCTTTCTCCTGCTTGTCAGCTTCGGCGTTGGCGCTAGCTTCATTACGCATCCGCTCAATGTCGGCGTCGGTGAGGCCCGACGAAGCTTCGATACGGATTTTCTGCTCTTTGCCGGTGCCTTTGTCTTTGGCCGACACGTGCAGAATGCCGTTGGCGTCGATGTCGAAGGTCACTTCAATTTGCGGAACACCGCGGGGTGCTGGCGGAATCGAGTCGAGGTGGAAGCGGCCAATGGTGCGGTTCTGCGAAGCCAACGGACGCTCGCCCTGCAGTACGTGAATCTCTACCGAAGGCTGGTTGTCCGAAGCCGTTGAGAAGGTTTCTGATTTCTTGGTCGGAATAGTGGTGTTCGACTCGATCAGCTTAGTCATAACACCGCCCATCGTTTCGATACCCAATGACAGCGGGGTTACGTCAAGCAAGAGTACGTCCTTCACTTCACCAGTCAGTACGCCACCTTGGATGGCTGCACCTACGGCTACTACCTCGTCGGGGTTAACGCCCTTAGAAGGCTTCTTGCCGAAGAACTTCTCTACTTCTTCCTGAATGCGGGGGATACGGGTAGAACCACCCACCAGGATTACTTCGTCGATGTCGGCAGTGCTCAGGCCAGCGTCTTGCAGGGCCTTTTTGCAGGGCTCCATTGAGCGACGTACGAGGTTGTCGGCTAGCTGCTCGAACTTCGCGCGGCTCAGCTTCACTACCAAGTGCTTGGGTCCCGAAGCGGTAGCCGTTACGTAGGGCAGGTTGATTTCCGTCTCCGTAGAGGAAGACAACTCTACCTTGGCCTTCTCAGCAGCTTCCTTCAAGCGCTGGAGCGCCATAGCGTCTTTGCGCAGGTCGAGGCCTTCGTTTTCGCTGGCGAAAGTTTCAGCCAGGAAGTTGATAATTACTTGGTCGAAGTCGTCGCCACCGAGGTGAGTGTCACCATTGGTGCTCAGTACTTCGAATACGCCATCACCCAACTCCAGAATCGAGATGTCGAAAGTACCACCACCAAGGTCGTACACAGCAATCTTCTGGTCTTTGTGCTTCTTGTCGAGGCCGTAAGCCAGGGCAGCAGCAGTCGGCTCGTTGATGATGCGCTTTACGTCGAGGCCAGCAATGGCACCAGCTTCTTTAGTAGCCTGGCGCTGGGCGTCATTGAAGTACGCGGGTACCGTAATAACGGCTTCCGTTACGCTAGTGCCCAGATAGTCTTCCGCCGTCTGCTTCATTTTTTGCAGTACCATGGCCGAGATTTCCTGGGGCGTGTACTGACGGTCGCCGATTTGAACGGCTACCGTGTTGTTGGAACCGCGCACCAGCTCGTACGATACGTGCTTGGACTCTTCGGTTACTTCGCCGAAGCCGCGGCCCATGAAGCGCTTAATCGACTGCAGCGTATTCTTGGGGTTGGTAATGGCCTGACGTTTGGCGGGGTCACCGACTTTCCGTTCGCCTTTACCGTTATCGAGGAACGCCACGATTGAGGGAGTCGTGCGGCGGCCTTCGCTATTCGGAATTACCACCGGCTCGTTGCCTTCCATTACGGCCACGCACGAGTTGGTGGTGCCGAGGTCAATACCGATTATTTTGCCCATGTGAATGGTTGTATATTAGGAGTTGAGATGTCAGATACTGGATGCGAATCACTCGCGTCGGGGTATTTACAAGACGCGTACCAGCCACTGAAAAGGCCCTTTTTCGTGACAGATTGTCATTTAGGGATATTCCGTGGTATAGTTTCGCGACTGTCTGACTTTTACGGGAAAACTACGGGTAGGATATGCTGACACAGGGGCAGAAACTGGTGCCCAGGACAAGGCCATAACACGCCCATAGGGCTTAATATTGGCATCCTGTGCCCGGTAAGGGATCTGAAAGGCCGGCTAGAAGCTGGCTCAGGTTGCCTATTAGGCCTTGCACAGTACAAGCATGTTCCAGATTTACTGTGTGCAACTGGCTGCGCTGCGGGCCCTAGTGGGAGACCAAGGGCGAAGAAGAGGAAGTGGCGGGCAGGTGCTGGAGAGCCTGAGCAAGGGTTTGCTGCCACAGCTCTCTATGCTTCCACCAGTAGGGCTCATGCCCAGAGCCAGGAAAATCCTGCCGCTGCTTGGGGCCGCGTAGGGCCTGGTAAATAGCATTAGTCTCCTGCGGTGTAACCCGGGGGTCGGCGGTGCCCCAGAGCAGGAGGGTAGGGGTAGTTACCTGGGCAGCGTAGGCAGTGGCATCAAGGTCAAAAGCCCAAAAGTTGTTTTCCACGCCGCCCCAAAACACCAATAAGTTGGCCATTGGAAACGAAGGAACGTGCATGGAGCGGAAACGGCTCTGGGCCGTTTGGAGCATGCTGCCATAGGGGCATTCCAGCAGATTGGCGGTAGGCCGCACGCCTAGCTCCGCCTCAGCCCGCAAGGTAGCCACGGCCCCCATGGAGTTGGCGTAGAGAAAAACCGGGCCCGGCCGCCGCTGCAGCCAGCGCGTTACGGCAGCTACATCTTCGGCTTCGTGGTGGCCTACGGTGCAGACATTGCCTGCCGAGCCGCCATTACCAGCAAAGTCAGTGAGCAGCACGTTGTAGCCCAGGCTCCGAAAATAGCTTGCCTCAGGTAGCAGCTTGCTTTTACTGCTGGTATAGCCGTGAAACAAGGCCACGGTTCCCCGCGGTTGCGGTACGGTGCTATACCACGTTTCCAGTCGGCCGTTGGGGCTTATCAGATATTGGGTGGAGTAGGGAAAAGCCGGAGTCGTGCGGTTAGTCGGCTTCGGATTTTTAATACCCGTGAGCAGTACCCCAATCTTCTCTAGCGGGGTAAGCTGCTCAGGGTTGTCGGTATGCGTGCCAGCTTCTATAGTGAAATGGGTGAAGCGCCAGGCGTGAAATGCCGCTACTACGTTCATCACCACAAATGCAATAGTAGCGAACAGGAGGAGGCGTTTCATTACCCTGGGCATAAAGAGCAAATTAGACCAACCTAGGACGATTACCCGACCAAGAGCCTAGCGTCGGCCCCCCGTGCGGCCACTGCCTCCGGTGCGGCTAGAGCCTGGCTTGCGGCCGGCACCCCGGGCAGCAGAAGCACCCGGTTTCGAGCCGGGAGCGGCGGAGCCAGCAGGGCGCGTGGCCTTTTTGCTTGGGTTGTCGCGCCTTGCCGAATTAGCTGGCCGGGCCTGTGCTGGCTTGCCTCCTGGCTTGGCAGCGGCGGCGTTGGGCCGTACGCCGCCCGGCCAGTATTCCGATGGTCTGCTGGGTGCTTTATACGTACCCGCGGCAGCGGTTTGCGCCGCCATGTCTTCTGTCAGGTCTTGTACTTCGGTTTTGGTTAGCTCGCGCCACTGGCCGGGCTGCAAGGCATCCACGCGCAAGTCGGCGATGCTCACGCGCACCAGGCGAAGAGTAGGATAGCCCACGGCGGCCGTCATCTTGCGCACCTGCCGGTTCATACCCTGAGAAATACGGATCTGCACCCACGTAGTCGGGATGTTGGCCCGGAACCGAACGGGTTTGCTTCGCTCCCAAAGCTGGGGCGCCTCGGGTAGCAGCTCTACCTCAGCGGGAGTAGTGAAGCCGGTCTTTAGGTCAACGCCGCGCCGTAGGTTTTGCAACGCTTCCTCACTGGGAATACCTTCTACCTGCGCCCAATACGTTTTGGGTACCTTAAACCGCGGCTCCGACAACCGGTGTTGCAGCTGCTTGTCGTCGGTAAGCAAAACCAGCCCCTCAGAGTCGTAATCGAGGCGGCCTACTGGGTAGATATTGGGAATTGATACGAAATCCTTGAGCGTAGCCCGGCCATTTTCGTCGGTGAACTGGGTGAGTACTTCGAAAGGCTTATTGACGAGAATGTAGCGCATAGCTGGCGCGAACCACGAATTCGCAGAAAAAAGAAAAGAAAGAAGAGTGGCCTTTCTCAGGGCGCCGAACGGAGAGCAGAATGGCTGCTGCTCTTCGGCTACCCGGGCAAGGCTGCCCAAAGGTACGCTTACTTCTGTAGGCGTTTACGACGGATGCTTTCCGCAACTAGGATTCGAACGTCACCGCTGGGGCGCACCACAAATTCCCCGCTGTCGAGCACCATCTGACCGTTGCGCATTTCGTCGCGGTAGTTGTGGTAGATTAGGGTGCCGATGCGTACAGAATCGGCGGCGGTAGGGGCTGGCGGCGCGGGCATGCCATTAATTCGGGCCATATCAGCCAGGTACAATAAGGAGTCGCGCTTGGTGTAAGGGCGGGCCTCAAACTTACCGGGGAAGTAGTTTTTTGCATCCGAAACTCGGCTGCGTACGAAGTCCTGCACGGCTAGCTCAGCTAGCTGCTGACCCGTTTTTTTGCAGCCAACCAGCAGAACGGCAGCGGCAAGAAAAGAAAAAGAAAGGCGTTTCATAAGGCAGTAAAGATAGCGCAGACCAAACCGACTAAGGCACAACCTCGGTTCCCGCAACCGGAATGCTTGGCAACGCAGGCAGTTAGGCGGCCAAACGCAACTTGGCCGGAGCGGGCGTGGGCACCGAAAGCAAGCCTATCAAGTCCGTGCTACACCCCCCCGGAGTACTTGCGGGTGGCCCATTCCACCGTCATCAGACCCAGCAACAGGAAGAACAGCCACTTCAGGTTGATGAGGTCTTTGAGGTCTTCCTGCTCGTAGATGACGGGCTTGTAGTTTGCTTTTTGGATGTCCTGGGCTAGTTGATCAAGCTGGGCGGGGTAGTATAGGCGCTGGCCGCTACGCTGGCTAAGCTGGCTAAGCAAATTGTGGTCGGCCCGCGACTGGAGCGCCTCTAGCTGCTGGTCTTGCACCAGCACTTCGCCGCGGTCCTGTTGAGGCTGGCCGCCCAGGGTAGCACGGGCAGCGTAGCGGTACAGGCCGCCGGGCAACGTGCCCAAGTGCAGAGGGGCGCCGTCTTCGGTGTTGGTGTACGTGAACGTGCGGGTTTTCTGCTGCTCATCGGTGAGCGTGAGGGTGATTTGCTGACCGTAGATACGCTCAAAAATGGCGTTGTAGGTTTCAGCCCCGAAGGTTATATCGTCCTGCGTAGTAAAGGCGTCCTGGGTCGGATACACATCAAGGCGCTTCTTATTGGCATTCTGCGTGAGCAGTTGCAGCGTTCGAATAATCAGCCGGTCGTAGGCTTCAGGCCGGTCGTCGTGCTCCACAGATTCCTGGAGGCGCCACTGCCAACTGCCATCCGTGAGCAAGGTAGCCTGGCGCTGCTGGGGCGTACCCCCGAAAACCAGCAGGGGCTTCTGCGTTTTGAGGCGCCCTACCTGCTGGTACAAGGCGGCCTCGGCGCTGCCACTCAGGCGCACATCGCCAAACGGTACGGGGGCGGGCGGATAGGTAGCGAACCGGGCCAGCGCTTCCGCTTCGAAGGTAAAACGGGAGAAGGCCGAGTTAAGCACGGGCGTCACATCGTCGGTCTGTTGGCCGCGGGGCTGCACGGTGAGGCCCGTGCTTATGGCGTTGTACGTCCCAAAATCCGACTGGCTACCCAGGATATACAAGGCCGGCAAACGACGCGTACGTACCAGGCTTAGTACTTCCTGCCCTTGCCCGGCCTGCGCCGGCAGCTGGTGTAAAATGGCAACATCGTAGTCTTGGGCTTTTAGCGGATTGATGCCAGGTAAATAGGTAGTGAGGTCGAAGTTGTCGTTCTGCAGGATAGCGGCACGCAGGGCCTTGAGGTCGGGGTGGGGAGCTGCGCCAGCCAGCAGCACCCGCAGCTTGCCCTTTACTACCTCCACGTACGCAAACTTGTTGTTATTCACAGGGGTGAACTCGCCCGCCTGCCGTGCTACTACTACCTCATAGCGTCGCTTGCCGGGGGCTGGGGCCGTTACTAGAAACGTGGTTTTGGTGCGCCGCTGGCCAGCGGGCAGGCTTACGCGTTTGGTTTGGAGAGTGCGGCCGTTTTCGCGGAGCACCACCGTGGCCGTGCCACCCGCAAAGCCATCGTACGCTACCTCGGCTTCCACCGGAAACTGGTTGCCGCTGAACGCAACGCGGTTGTAAGTAAGAATGGGCAGGCTCAAGTCCTTTTTGGCAATGGTGTCACCCAGGCCCAGGCTATAAATCGGGAAGTTATAGTCGGCAAACTGCGGGGCCCGGCCCTGGTTCACAAGGCCATCGGAGGCAAATACAACCCCCGCCAAGTTGCGGCCTTCATACTGCTCACGCACGTTGGTTAGTAGCCCATCCAAGTCGCTAGATGCTGCCCGGAACTGCACTGAGTCGGGGCGGGTAGGGCGCACTTGGTCCAGCACGCGCGTTTCTACCCGGAAGCCCCGCCCGCGCAACGTTTGGGCCAGTTGGGTCAGTCCTTGCGTAGCCTGCCGCAGCACCGGAGCCGGTGTAAATAAGCCTACCGATTGGGAGTTATCAACGGCTAGCACCAGGGTAGGCGCCTCGGTGGTATTAGTGGTGGTTTTGATAAAGGGCGAGAGGAGCAGAAAGCATAGAAAGCTTACCACCGCAAAGCGCACGAAAGCCAGCGCGTAGTTTACAGCCCGGCTCCAAGGCGCTTTGGCGGAATAAAGCAGCGCCGCGTAGCCCGCACCCACCAGCAGGCACAACAGAATAAACCAGGGAGAAGCAGATAGTACCAAAGGCAGAACGGTATAGCAACTGCATGAAAGAACCCCAGTTCTACCCGCATAGTTGCGCAGGATAGTCTCCGGGGTTAGTAAAACGAAGGTAGGGACTTGTGAGAGAGAAAATAGGTGAAAGTTACCTTCGGCCCTTTGAGCCAATGCCTAAAACTTGTAATTAAGTCGAAATAAGGTTTGCTGGTACTATGGCGCTACCCTTGCAGTTCAGGTGAGACCATGAGTACCTCTTACTGCACCGTTACTAGCTCCTTGCTTTCTAGCATCTGAACCGGGGAAATAACTTTTTCATCCAGTGGAATACGATTTCCGTACCGTTCGCGCAGCTTGGCTTGCACGGCGGAGTGGCTCAGGTCGAACTCGCGTAGTGTTTGCAGTTCACCTATTTCGCGGCCGGTAGCTTGCTGGTACATCTTCCAGAGCAGCTCCGAGCAGTAAATCCGATCATCAGACCAGCCGAAGTATAAGTCGTAGTTCTTGCCGCGGTACTGCTCGCCGGCCGCTTGGAGGCGCTGCAAGGCTGCGGGTGTCAGCACCGTCCTGGCATCGCGCAGGCGTTTTATGACCACCTTGCCATCCTTGCCGCGCGCTGCCCAGGCTACCAAAGAGGTTTCGCTTACAGGTTGCACCGCTTCAAATACGCGCCACTCTCCGTTCTTATGAAACAGAATGCCGCAGTGACTATAGGGCGAGTGCGTAGCCAGTTGTATCGCCTGGCTTTGCGCCGACTGGGACGTTTGAAAAATTAGGTCGCCGTTGTGGAGCCTGGCGCTAAGGCGGGCGACGGTGGCTTGGGCAGCTTGTGCTTGCTGGTAACGGGTAAGCCTACGCCATAGGCGCGGATAGCACGCTACTGAAATGGCTAGCAGTACTAATACAGGTAGGAGGAAACGAAACATACGTGTACCTAGAGTAGCGTAGTACAATGATAAGCCTTCCAACCAGACTGTGCCACAAGTGGCGCATACCACTAGGTTTTGTCACCTGGGGTAGATTGGGTGGTTTCCCGCCGGCCTATCTGCCAGCTTGCAGAAGCAAAAAGGGGGCGCCAAGTTGGCGCCCCCTTTTTGCTTGCTTTATAGCCTATGCTTACTTGTTCAGTACAACCCGAATGGTTTGAACCTTGCCGTCAATGAGCAGACGACCTGTGTACAGACCTGCGGGTAGCGCGCTGCCTTCCAGCGTGAACTCGTAATCTTGACCGCCTTGCACGACGCCGTTGTGGAACGTCTTCACTACCTGACCAAGCGAGTTATAGATTTGTAGCTGAGCCGTGCCCGTGCTTACGGGGCGGAAGTGAACCACGGTGCGCTCCGCGAAGGGGTTGGGGTATGCTTCGAACAGCAAAGCTGCGGTAGCCGTGCTGGTAGCGTCGCCGAGAAGCTGAGCGTCGGAAGAGGACTTCGCCTGCAGACTTCCTGCGCACGTGCCTAGCTGGTCGCCGTGCGCCAGGTGGCCCGCAATATCACCGAGGGGCTCGCATTGGGATGAGCCTTTGTGGCACACCATAATGCCCTTGTTCTTGTTGCCACAACGTACGTCAATTACTTGCAGCACTACGCTCTTGGTAGCAGTACAGCCCGAGTTGCTGGTCACCGTTACGGTATACGTGAACGTGCCGGCAGCCGTAGCGGTGAACACCGGGTTGGCGCTGGTGGCATTGCTTAGGCCAGTGGCCGGGCTCCAGCGGTAGCTTACCCCACCCGAAGCCGCCAGCGTAACGCTCTGCGGACCGTAGCCGAAGTATAAGTTGGTAGGTACTCCCCCCGTATACACCGTCGAAGAAGGCTTCACGGCAATAGCTGGAGTAGGAACCGTGCCCGTCACGTTGATAATGGCGGTCTGGCTGGCGGTGTTGCCGTACCGGTCGGTAGCCGTCAGCGTTACAGTGTTGGCGCCGATGTTCTCACAGCTGAAAGTGGTTTGGCTGAGGGCTAACGTAGCAATGCCACAGGCGTCGGTGCTGCCGTTGTTTACCTGTGCCGCCGTAACAGTAGCTGTGCCATTGCTGAGCGCTACAGTTACGTTCTGGGTGAGCACCAGAGGAGCCTGCTTGTCTTGCACCGTCACCACGAAGGTTTGCGTATCGGTGCCGCAGCGGTTGGTAGCCGTGGCCGTAACGGTGGTAGCGCCTACCGGGAAAATGTAGGGCGAAGTGATGGTGGTAGCAACGCCTTCCTTCACGATAGAGTAGGTAATGCTAGGCTCTGGGTCGCCAGAAACGGTGGCCGCAAAAAGTACTGGGGCTCCGCACTGGTCGGCGGCCGCGGTAGCCACCGGAACGGTGGGTACTGCCAGCACCGGTGGCTCGCACGTAATGCCCGTTTTAACAGCTTTGTAGGTGGTGCCAACGCGAATACCATCTACCACCAAGTTAGGGGAGCTGGCACCCTGGCGTAAGGCTACGGAACCAATGTTGTCGTTGGGCGCGGCGGGAGTGGCGCCGGTTTCCGTTGCGCTAGCCGTGGCCGTGGCGTGCTCCGTGTCGGTAGTTGGGTTGATGAAAAGCTGGGCGGTGCTGCCCGTTTCAGTAAACGAGTACTTCAACACAATTAGGTGCGTGGCATTCAACTCATACTGCTCCGTGGTGAAAGTAGTAGTACCCGTGCCGCTAGTGATGCCAAACTGCACTTTGTTGGTGGTGGCATCTTTGCGCACGTAGATGCGGCTGCGGAACGTGGTGCCAATGGCTTTCGGGCCAAGATGGAAGAAGTAGTCGCCGGCCAAGCTTGTAGAAGCGTTGGCCACATTCACCAGGTAAGACACATACACGGGCGTGCGGGCATATACTGCTTCAAAGGTGCGGTTAACGTCTTCGCCACTTGCTACCACGGCGGCGGCGTTGCCGCTGTTTGGGCCGTAGCCTGGGTATGAAAGGCCGGTAGCCGTTACCGCAACGGGTTTGGTACCCGCTCCACTGTGAGCCGTCCAGTTAGTTGCCGTCAGCAAGGAACCCGCCGCATAGTCGAAATTCTCTTCCAGCAGCAGAGCCGTAGGAATGGGCGTTGTCGTCTGGGTGAGGGTCCCCGGCGTCGTTGTCAGGTAATTCTCGGCGTAGGGCGTGTTGTTGTCGTTGAAGGCAAATACCGTGAAGTAGTAGGGTGTGTTGGGGCGTAGGTTGGTAACCGTCAGGGTGTCGCCGGTTCCGTTGTACACCACGTAGTTGCCCTTGCCCAGCACGCTGCCTTTGCCGAAAGCTGCGTCGGCGAGATAAGTGGTAGCATTTACAGGTTCCGCGTCTACGGCGCTGCCCAGGCGAGCTACTACCAGGCGTTTTGCACCATCACCCCCAGTTAGATTAAGCTGCAAGGAGGAGCCCGTTACCTGGGTGGCGGTGAGGCTAGCCGGACTAGTAGGCTGAGCTGCCAGGGGTACTTCTACGGTTGTAAACGAAAGCTCTTCGCCGTAGGCCGTGCTGGTGGCGTTGGTCGCATAGGCCCGCACGTAGTAGGTAGTGCCGGGCAGCAAACCAGTGATGGTGCTGGCAAACGTTCCCGTGCCAGTACCGTCCGACGTCTTGGTTGTGCCCAGAAGCGGGTTGGCAGTCCGGGACCATACTACGCCTCGTGCTGTTACGGCGCTGCCACCGTCGGTGTCCACCGTGCCGCCCGTGGTAGCTGTGGTAGGCGTCAGGCCCGACAGGGTGGTGGTGCTTAATGATGCGGGATACATAGGCTCAACGCCCGTGCCGGATACGGCCACGGCTGCGGCGGGCAGGCCCGTGCTCGTTACCGGAATGGTAGCTTCACTGGCCTGGACAGCCGTGGGGGTAAAGCGCACGTCGATGACGGTAGTGGGCACCTCACCGTTTACGGGCTGTAGCACAATGGCGCAGCAAGCAAAAGGGGTGTTGCCCGTGCGAATTTCAAAGCCTGTGGGTGGCGTGATGGTAATGTTATCGGAAAGGTTGGTTCCGCCAACGGTAAAGCTTTTTAAGGGGGCGCCTTCGCCGAGAGCTATGTTGCCAAAGCTAGGAAGGCTAGTGGCCGAGACAGTCAGGGCCGGAACAGAAATCGGGGCCGACACCGTAACCGTAATTGGTTCACTCACGCCCGTGGCAGAGGCGCAGGCGCTGGTAGTGGTAGCTTCCGCAACTACATAATACGTACCTGCCGTGGGGAAATCACTGCCCTGTAGTTGGTAGGAATTAGTAGTAGCGCCGGCAATGGCCGCGTAGAGGCCGGTGGGGCTAGTGGCGTACTTCCAGGTAAAAGTAGAGGTAGCAGCGGTGCTGGCTTGCAGCGTGGCACCCGTACCGGTAGTTGGCACGGTTTGGGCCAGCGTAGGCGAAACCGTAACGGTGTTGGTGGCCGCGGCCAAGCTAACCGTCAGGTCCGTGCCGTTGTCGGTGCCGTAGGTAGCCGGAGCGTCGTTGAGCACGCGCACGCGGTACTTACTGCCGCTAGCCGTACCGGCCGGAATAACCGCGGTGATAGGAGAGCTGCTGCCCGTGCCGATAATGTTGGTGGTCGTAGTAGCCGTAAATACGCCGGCCGCGTCCGACAGCTGCACTTTGTACGTTCCGGTGAAGGAGCCACTGCCGGTGTAGGGCACCACAAACTCGGGGCTGCCCGCCGTAGTAGTGACGCAGAAGGACGTGGTAGCTACTGCCCCCGTGGTGATGGTGGTAGTTGCGGGGCTTTCGGACGTAGCCGCCGTTACCTGCAGGTTGTCGATGCTGATTTTGGGGCGGCTGCCGCTAGGAGCAATTCCGCCGGCACTGGCGCTCATGTAGAAGCGTACCTTGGCCTGGGCGTTGTTGTTGAAGGCAGCTGGCAGCGCAACTGTCAGCTTGCCCGAAGCAGCTAGGTTGTTGGTGAGGACAGTGGCGGTTTGGGGTAAGTCAATGAATAAGCCGTTGGGCCCCGTGTTAGTTTGCAGCTTGAAAGTAGACTGCCGGTTGCCGGTTGAGTTATTGACCTCGGCCCAGTCAAGGCTAATGGTTCCTGCCGCAGTGCCCGAAAAGTCGAGGTGCAAGTCGAAGGCAGCTGGCTTTTCTCCGTCACTACCCGTCGATAACAAGACAATGGCGGCGGTTCCTTTCTGCACGCCCCCGGTAGAGCCGGTACTAAAAACCGTGTTGGTGTTAGGGTAAACAGGGTCGGGGTAGGCCACGCCGAACCGGTTTGCGCCGGTGCCGGTCGAGAAGTTGCTTCCCCAGGTAGCAATGGCTGTAAAAGCCTCCTGATAAGTACCCTCTCGCAATGGGTAAGGTGTCGGGGCCGTGGTTTGGGCCCAACTCAGTTGCACCCCCATCAATAAGAGGAAAGCCAGAGCAGCCGACCACTTCTTAACGTTCGAAACGCTACTATAAAAAATTGTCATACAGACGATTCAGTCTTTTCAAAAAGCAACAGGAAGAGAAAACTACAGCGCCGGACCGGCATCTACTTTCGATTCGAGGGCCGCTTGCACCTCCAGCGGCAGCTTCGACAGCAAGTCGTAGCCGGTGGCCTCCTCAATGGCGTCTACGCTGGTGCGGAACGTGCCCCAGTTGGTTTCCCGAATGCCCGTAGTGTTGGGCATATCCACGGCAATGACCCGGGTAGTAGCGGAGATGCGCGCGACGTCATTGTCGCCTACCGGCAGAATCACAATCACCTTCCAGGTGCGCTTGGGCACCGTCACGCGGCCTTGGTCAATGGAGGTAATCAGGCCGCCTGCCCCACCGCCTACGCCGTAGCTGCCGCAGATGACGTACACTTCATTGCTGGGCAGAAACGTGCGGGTATAGCTTTCCAGCGCGGCCCAAGGGCCCTGGTTGTTGTCGCCCGTCTGCGGCATCATGTTGGTCATCAAGAAGGTAGCTGAGTTATCTTCCAGAGTAGACGTACGGTCGGCAGAAGGGCAGTTGTGGCCCCGGTCGAAGCCCGTGTTGGAGTAGCTGGTGTTTTGTACTTGGTACCAGCCCGCGGGTAGGGAAGTATCGTTGCGGAAGTCGTCCTGGCGGTCAATGCTGCCGCGGTTGGTGATGTCCAGGTGCCAGCTCACCCAGTTAGGCTTGCCCTGGTCGCGGTTGTAGCCAATGACGAACTGCGGCTTTGTGAGCAGGTAGTTGTTATACGAGTTGAGGTCCGTAGTGGCGCCGCTTGGGTTACCCAGGGCTAAGTTGTCGTTGTCAACCGATGGCTGTACCACGCCGTACTCCGTCACCGCGAAGTCGTCGATGTTTAGCCGGGCCGCCCCACCCGATGTCTTCCGAATCTCGAATTTGACGTGGCCGGGAATGTTAGCGGTAAAGGATACTACCTGTAGGGTAGGGGAGGTCGTGAATACTGTGTTTCCCACCTTTGTCCACTTGTTGCAGTTGCAGGCCTCTGACTGGGCCCACAGCTCCCAGCTGCTGCTGGCGTCGGTGCCGTAGATGGCGTGCTGCACCGTGATGGTAGAAGCTCCGGTTGGCAGGAAGAACTCCATGGTGAGCTTGCCGTTTTGCTGCAGGCGCACACTCTGCGTACCGGTCTTGTGGTCAGCGTCGGAGCTACCTAGCGCGGCATTAGTCAGGGTCCAGTTGCCAGTAGCCAGTGCCGCAGAAGCCGCAGGATAGTCCGGCTTGGTCCCCGTGTCGAATGACTCTTGAAAAGTAACTGCGGCAGACTCCTCAGTGGCTGGGCTACTTGCGCGAACCGGACCATACGCCAAGCACGAGAGTAGAAATAAACAGCGCAGATAACTGCGTAAATTTTTTGACATACAGCGGCAAGAAAAAAGTATTCAAACAAGTTCCAGCCGACCCATATGGGTATCGGCCAAGCCACAAAATTACACCTCGGATAGGATCGGTTTATTATGAAATTGTTACTAAAGAATAGATAATAACATATATCTATAAAATAGTACAATTATTTATTTGTTTACCAAAGCCGATTTTGCTTGTCAGGAGCCGACATGAGTAGCTGCTGGACAGACTTGTACCATCAAAATCGGGTGGGTGTATAAGAGCCTTTGCAAACCGCTGGTAGATGTACAAAAGGGCTTGTTAATTGGCCCCTAACTCACAGGGGTACGCAGCGAGCCTACTAGCGCTAAGAGCAAGGCTCTTACACTCCAAGCCTGCTAAGCGCAACAGGTATAGGGTAGCAGAAGTACCCGAGGCTAGTGGAGAAACTGAACTATAAATAGTCCAGTAAAAAACATTATGCCCAGGTAGGCCCACGGAAGGCTACACTTTCACTACTACCCTGTCCTGCAATATCCTACCTAACACATCTGGAGTAGGATGTAATACAGAGCGGCCATCATCCTAATGCAGATTGATAATGCGGTAAGTATTTGTATTATAATAGGTTGAATGTTGGTTGGGACGAAAAGTCAGCGCATAAAGAAGCCCTTTCGCTTAAACACGCTGCTTAGCAAGCGGAGTGGTTAAGCGAAAGGGCCCAGAGTAAGAAGGAGCCTAGGACGACTAGGTCAGCATGCCACCGTCTACCTGTAGCACCTGTCCGGTGATATAGCTCGAATTATCGGAGGCAAGGAAGGCGGTGGCTTTGGCCACGTCTTCGGGAGAGCCGCCGCGCTTTAGCGGAATAGCTTTGCGCCACTCATCTACCTGCTTCTGGTCGAGAGCATCCGTCATTTCGGTTTCAATGAAGCCGGGAGCAATGGCGTTGCAACGGA
Source organism: Hymenobacter mucosus (assembly GCF_900188255.1). Classification (GTDB taxonomy): domain Bacteria; phylum Bacteroidota; class Bacteroidia; order Cytophagales; family Hymenobacteraceae; genus Hymenobacter; species Hymenobacter mucosus. The sequence goes on from NZ_FZNS01000008.1 coordinate 41,549, forward strand.
TGTTGCGCGAGCCCAATTCCAGCGCTACCGACTTCGTAAAGCCGATGATACCCGACTTGGAAGCCGCATAGTTGGCCTGGCCGGCGTTGCCTTTGATACCCACCACCGAAGTCATGTTGATAATGCTACCAGCTTTGGCGCGCATCATAGGCTTAGTGGCTGCTTTAGTCAGGTTAAACACCGATTTCAGGTTTACGGCAATAACCTGGTCCCACTGCTGCTCACTCATGCGCATGAGCAGACCATCCTGGGTGATGCCGGCGTTGTTTACCAGAATATCCAGCTTGCCAAACTCCGCTACCACATCATCTACCAGCTTTTCAGCTTCGGCGTAGATGGACGCATCGGAGCGGAAGCCTTTTACCTTGGTGCCGTGGGCGGCTAATTCTTCTTCCAGTTGCTGACCTTTCTCCACGCTGGAGAGGTAGGTGAAGGCTACCTGGGCGCCCAGTTGGGCGAAATGCACCGCAATGGCGCGGCCGATTCCTTTAGAAGCGCCCGTTATCAGGGCTACTTTTCCGTCGAGCAGTTTCGTCATGGGGGCGAAGGTAAGTAACGAACGGGTTCTATGTTCTACCCTAGCTTCGTAACTAGTGCCCCCCACGCTTACATAAGCCGTAGCCAACTGGTGGCTAGCTCCTGGCTGTCAAAGGACAGGACAATGGGCCGGGTAGTATGCTGCATGGAAAGATCAGCCGACAGGCGGCTGTACACATTGGAGGAGTAAACCCAGGCGAAATACTCAAGACCCGCGTCGGCCATCATCGGAAACCAAGTGGCGCCCACCCATTCCGAGGCATCGCTCCACATGCTTGTTACCTCCGTGTTGTCGTTAAGAACCTTTGAGCACCGCTCGTTGCGCAGAAAGTCGAGCAGGAGTAGGCAGCCTCCCTGCACCGATTCTAGGCTTTGGTCACCAGTCCAGTTGGCATATAGCCAGTTGTGGTGGTAGTCGTAAAAAATGGAGATGGAAGGTTCGCTGTGTAGAAGTCGTAGCGGCATAGGGAGAGTAGGCGTGAAACTCACAAAGCTAGCAGAAGCCAGAAATACGCCTTCCTGCTCCGTAAAATGGCGCGCTCACCCAGCCTACCCGCCAACTTATGGGCTACGTGTTAGGGCTTCACCCCAGGAATGCCAGTCTGCAATGCCGTCCGCTCGTATCTTCGTCGCCTCTTATGCCCGACGTAGATATCTGTATACTAGGAGCCGGACCTGGTGGAGCCACCGCGGCCCTGCACTTGGCCAATGCCGGCCGCCCCTGCCTGCTCCTCGACCGGGCCCGCTTCCCCCGCGACAAAGTGTGCGGCGACGCCCTCAGCGGCAAAGTGCTGGCCGAATTGCGCCGCATTCGTCCGGAGCTACCCGCCGAGCTGGAAACTTCCCCCGCCCAGTTGCCCAGTTGGGGAATCGAGTTTTATGCTCCGAACGGCCGCCGCCTCAGCGTTCCGTTCAAGCCGCGCTTTAATAAAGCCACAGATGCCGCCGCCGGCCACATCATCAAGCGCCTCCATTTTGACAACTTCCTAGTAGAAGAGGTGCGCTGCCGACCCGAAATCGACTTTCAAGAAGGGGTAGACGTTGCTAACCACGAGCAACTGCCCGACGGCCGCTGGCGCTTAACGGCCGCCGACGGCACAGAAATAGCTACGGCCCGGCTGCTGTTAGTTGCCAATGGGGCTCAGTCTAGCTTTGCCCGGCAGGTAGGTGGGCACGCCCTGGAGCCGGCCCACCATTGCGCGGGCCTGCGGGCGTATTACCGCGGTGTGCAAGGTCTCAGCCCCGATAATTTCATTGAGCTGCACTTTATCAAAGACTTTCTGCCGGGCTACCTCTGGGTATTTCCACTACCCAACGGCGAGGCTAATGTGGGAGTAGGGATGCTCACGGAAGCGGTATCCCAGAAAAAAGTAAATCTGCGTCAGCGGCTCGACGACATGCTACAAGCCCACCCAGCCCTGAAAGTGCGCTTTGCCGGGGCCGAGCGCCTGGGACCAGTGCGGGGCTTTGGACTGCCGCTAGGCTCCAAGCGCCGAGCACTATCGGGCAGGGGCTACTTACTGCTCGGCGACGCCGGCTCCCTCATCGACCCCTTCACGGGGGAGGGCATCGGGCACGCCATCATTTCGGGGCGTCACGCCGCCGATTGGGCTGGGCGCGCCCTCGTGGCGCAAGATTTCTCCCCGGCGTTTTTGCGCGGTTACGATGGTGCCGTGTACAACCGGCTGTGGCAGGAGCTGCGCCTTAGCCGGGTAATGCAGCGTCTGCTGAGCTATCCGTGGCTGTTCAACTTTGTGGCCTCCCGCGCCGCAAACAACCCAACCCTCGCCGAGACCATCAGCAATATGTTTCTCGATCTGGATTTGCGCGAGCGGCTCCGGCAGCCCAGTTTCTACCTGAAACTGCTACTAGGCCGGTAAGTAAAAAGAGGGCAACCCGCTACCGGGTTGCCCTCTTTTTAAGTGGTGCTCTCTGAGCAAGTGCCGGACTATTTGCCAGCGTAGCGACGGAGGCTCTTCACCGCTTCTGGGTTGAGTTGAGCGGCTTTTTCTAGGTCGGCTTTGGCTTCCAGTGGTTTGTTGATAGAGGAGTAGCTAATGCCGCGGTACTCGTACGCATCGGCGTAATTGGGGTCCAGTGCCAGTGCCTTGGTGAAGTCGGGGATGGCACCTTTAAAATTGAACATCTGCATCTTGGCGGCGCCGCGGCCAAAGAAAGCTTCCTTATCCTGGGGATTATATTTGGTGGCCTTGTTGAAGTCGCTGATAGCCGGATTGTACTGTTTCAATTTCAGGCGGTTGAGGCCGCGGTTGTAGTATACTTCGGCGTTGGTGGGCTTGAGGCGCACAGCAGCATTGTAATCCAGAATAGCCTCGTTGTACTCCTTAAGATGGCTTTTGGCCTTGGCGCGCGTCAGTAGGGCGTCGAAATCCCGAGGTTTGCTCTTAAGAATGGCGTCGGCCGTACGGATTTCCGCCTTGTAATCGGCATTCGACTTGCGGGCTGCGGGCTCTACTACGGTAGGAGCGGGGGAAGTAGCCCCCGCCGACGCTGTAACATTCATGGAAGAACGGGCAGTGCTATCGGCGGCGCGGGCCACAACTGCTTCGCGGTTCAGATTGCGGGCGGCCGAGGTAGTGGGTCGTTCTACGTCGGTGGTGCTGCGGGCACACTGCGTGGTTGCAAGTAAGGTAGTAGCAGACAGGAGTGTGAGTATCAGTGACTTCATGGTGTGGGGGTGCGGGGTGCAGGCGGCTTGGTAGCCTAAAAAACGGTAACGGCCCTTCTACGGCGTGGACTGCACAATGGCTGAAGGGTAGGACAAAATTTTGTTACATGCCTAAAATCGGGCCGAAAATTGGGCGCGTGCGGAGTTGCGCGCCGTGCCTATCTTTGCCGGGCCGCTGCGGAGCCTTTCTGCGCTGGGCGGTGTTTCCCCTACTCAACCTTCAACTGAACACAACATGGCATTGCAATACGACCTGGTCGTTATCGGCAGCGGCCCCGGCGGCTACGTGGCCGCCATCCGGGCTTCGCAGCTTGGTCTGAAAGTAGGCGTGGTGGAGCGCGAGTCGCTCGGTGGCATCTGCCTCAACTGGGGCTGTATCCCCACCAAAGCCCTGCTCAAGAGCGCTCAGGTATTCGAATACCTCAACCATGCCGGCGACTATGGCCTCAAGGCCGATGGCATAGGCTACGATTTCAATGCCGTGATTCAGCGCAGCCGTGGCGTAGCTGATGGCATGAGCAAGGGCATCAACTTCTTGTTCAAAAAGAACAAGATTGACGTTGTATCGGGCACGGGCAAGCTTTCGGCTCCCGGCAAGGTAGAAGTAACCAAGCAGGACGGCTCTAAGGAAATCGTGGAAGCAAAGTCCATCATCCTGGCTACCGGTGCCCGCTCGCGCGAGTTGCCAAACCTGCCCGTTGATGGCAAGAAAATTATCGGCTACCGCCAGGCCATGGTGCTGCCCCAACTGCCCAAGCGGCTTGTGGTAGTAGGCTCCGGCGCCATCGGCGTTGAGTTTGCCTACTTCTACCGCACCATGGGCTCGGAAGTGACGGTGGTGGAATACCTGCCCCGCATTGTACCCGTGGAAGACGAAGAGGTGTCGCGCCAGATGGAGAAATCCTTCAAGAAAATCGGCATCAACGTGCTAACCAGCGCAGAGGTAACCAAGGTGGACACTAGCGGCGCTGGCTGCGTAGTAACCATCAAGACGGCCAAAGGCGAGCAGCAAGTGGAGTGCGACGTGGTGCTGAGCGCCGTGGGCGTAACCACTAACCTCGAAAACATTGGCCTTGAGGAACTTGGCATTAAGGTAGAGAAAGGCCGCGTGCTGGTTGATGACTTCTACCAGACCAACGTGCCCGGCATCTTCGCCATTGGTGACATCATCCCCGGCCCCGCCCTGGCGCACGTAGCTTCGGCCGAAGGCATCATCTGCGTAGAGAAAATAGCTGGTCACCACCCCGAGCCGCTCAACTACCAGAACATTCCGGGCTGCACCTACGCCTCGCCGGAAATTGCCTCAGTTGGCCTCACCGAAGAGGAAGCCAAGAAGCAGGGATACGACATCCTGGTTGGTAAATTCCCCTTCTCCGCTTCGGGCAAAGCCTCCGCTGGCGGCGTAAAGGATGGCTTCGTGAAAGTCATCTTCGATAAGAAGTACGGCGAGTGGTTGGGCGCCCACATGATTGGCTCCAACGTGACGGAAATGATTGCCGAGGTAGTAGTGGCGCGCAAGCTGGAAACTACCGGTCACGAAATCATTAAGTCGGTGCACCCGCACCCCACTATGAGCGAAGCCGTAATGGAAGCCGCTGCCGCCGCCTACGGCGAGGTGATTCACTTGTAAGCTGCCCAGTACCAGTAGAAAAAGCCCCGGTCAGCTAGCTGACCGGGGCTTTTTCTCGTTAGTAAGCTTAGTTTGTACTCTGTATAGCACTTCTCATGACCTCTGTTTCTTACCGCACGCTGTTTATCGTCTTACTTGTTGGCTTGGGGCTAATGTTACTGGCTAGCTACCTCAAAACCCAGCAGATAGCTGCCGCTGGTATAGTGGTGCTCATGGGGCTAGTGGTGCAATTTGTGGCTGGCGTGCTGATGATCTGGAAATTCGCCAGCCGCTTAGATAAGTCGGAGGACTGACAAGTGGAGGTAACGCCCGGTAGCGCCTGCATGCGGCTAGTGCATACTAGCTGCTCTGGGTGGCACTGCTTCCGCTAGGTTATTCTTGCGCTACGGCCACCACTGGTTGGGGCTTGGGCTTCCGGCTTACCAGGAATACACCGACGAAAATGAGCAGGGCTTGTACGGCCTTAGCCGTGGTAAGGGTGTCTTTGCCCAGGCTTACCGCAATAAGCACGGCCAAGGCCGGCTGTAAGTAGATATAAGCCCCCAGCAGGGCCGGAGAAGCGTATTTCAGTGCCCAGTTGTTAAGCAAGTAAGCCAAGATGGTCAGGCAAATGACCATATAGAGAATGGCAGCCCAGATGCTAGGTGGAAAGTTGGCGTAGTCGGGTTGCTGCACTTGCTGCCAGCCGGCCGGTACGGCCAGCACCGCGCCTACCAGAAAGATGCGGGCCAAGACCGTAAACGGATGGTACTTCCGCATCAGGGGCATTACCAACACCAGGTAAATGCCGAAGGCAGTAGCATTGAGCAAAATGAATAGGTTGCCTAGCATGGTGTCTTGGCCTGGTGCCGCCGCAGGGCCGTGCCCGCGGCCCAAAATAATGAGAGCCGCCCCAAGGCCCGCTACGCCAAGACCCAAAACGCGCGGCAAGGTCATCTTCTCGCCCAGCAGTACCACCGAGGCCAGCACCGTGATAATGGGGGCTACCGTTTGAATAAGCGACGCATTAATGGGCGAAGTGAGGTTGAGGCCGGAGAAGAACAGCAGCTGATTGAGCCCGATGCCCAGCACTCCGCAGGCAATGGCCCGCAGGTTATCGGCGCGGCCGCTAATACGGTCTTGGGGCGCTACAATGCGGCTTACAACGCCAAAAAACAGGGTGGCGCCCACTATGCGCAGCAGCACCAGCCCGAAAGGACCCATGTAGCGCGGCATCACGTCTTTCGAAATACTGTAGTTGGCGGCGTAAATAAGGGCCACCACAAACAAGGCAGTGTGAACCCGCAGAGCGTTCTTCATGAGCAAAAAATAGGGCGTGGGCAGCGCGCCTGCACCAAGCAGCAAAGAGTTCGTAGAACTCGTAGGAGTACCAACCCGGTGAACTAGCTTGCCAGGTCTGCTTTCACTACAGCGAAGGTACTCCGACCTTTGTCATTCTGCGCAGCTTTGTTGCGGCGCTGGCTCCCTAGCCGCTGGCTTCCTATTTCCTTTCCCATGTCTATTGGTTCTCTTTTCGATTCTGACCCGACGCCTACCCCACCGCAGCCTGCGGGTCCTCGTCCGGGTGCTCCCCTCGCCGAGCGAATGCGCCCCCGGTCCTTGGAGGAGTACGCTGGCCAGCAGCACCTTATTGGGCCCGACGGCGTGCTTCGGCGCTACCTCAACGCCGGCCGCCTTCCCAGCCTTATCCTGTGGGGCCCGCCCGGCGTAGGCAAAACCACGCTGGCCAACCTGCTCGCCCAGGAGCTGGGGCAGCCCTTTGCTTCCCTGAGCGCCGTGAATGCCGGCGTGAAGGACGTGCGCGACGTCATTGAAAAAGCCAAGCGCCAGCGTGGCACAGTGCTGTTTATTGACGAAATTCACCGCTTCAGCAAAAGTCAGCAAGACGCCCTGCTGGGGGCCGTGGAGCAGGGCATTGTTACGCTCATTGGGGCTACCACCGAAAACCCTTCCTTTGAAGTTATTCCTGCCGTGCTGAGCCGGGCGCAGGTATATGTGTTAGAGCCCCTGAGCAAGGAGGTGCTAATGAGCCTGGTGGATAAAGCACTGGCCGAGGACGAAGTGCTCAAGCAGAAAAACGTGCGCATGCAGGACTACGGTGCCCTGCTCACCATCAGCGGCGGCGATGCGCGCAAGCTCCTCAACCTACTCGATATTGTGGTGGAGGCCAGCCGCCCCGACCCCAAAACCGGCGAAATCGTCATCACCGATGAGGGCGTGCAGCAACTGGCCCAGCAGCACCTCGCGCGCTACGACAAGGGCGGCGAAATGCACTACGATGTTATTTCGGCCTTTATCAAAAGCATCCGCGGCTCCGACCCCAACGCGGCGCTGTACTACCTGGCCGTGATGCTGGAAGGAGGGGAGGACCCCAAATTTATTGCTCGTCGCCTGCTCATTCTGGCTTCCGAAGACGTGGGCAACGCCAACCCCAACGCGCTGATGCTGGCCCAAAGCTGCTTTCAGGCCGTAACGGTTATCGGCATGCCGGAATCGGATATTATTCTCGGTCAGACGGTAGTGTACTTGGCTACTTCGCCCAAGAGCAATGCCAGTTACAAAGCCATTCGGGAGGCGCGCGCCTACGTGCGGCAGCACGGTCCTGCGCCCGTGCCCATCCCCCTGCGCAACGCGCCCACCAAGCTGATGAAAGAGCTGGGCTACGGCAATGAGTACCAGTATTCTCACGACCATGCCGGCAACTTTGCTTACCAGGAGTTTCTGCCTGACCAGCTCAGCGGCACCGTGTTCTACCACCCCGGCGACAATGCGCAGGAACACAAAATGCGCGAGCGGCTTCAGCAGTGGTGGGGCCAGAAGTACGGCTACTAAACTACCCGTCTCGGTGGAGTGGCGCAGTTGAGCGGGGCTTTCTAGCGCGGTTTTATCCTGCTTTCACCGCCCAAATGTGCCTGTTGGTTGAATAGGCGGCAGGGCACTCCAAAAGCCTTTACATTTGTTTAGAGACCAAACGCGCTATTTCTTTTTCAATGAGACAATTCTTTAAGTATGTGCTGGCCACCATCACCGGCATATTCATTCTCGGCTTGCTGAGCATTATTCTGCTGGTTGGAATAGTTGTCAGCCTAGCTTCTTCCGACAAGGAAGTAACCGTAGCTAGCAACTCCGTACTGGAGCTTACCCTCGACAAACCCCTGGGTGAGCGGAGCTTTGATAACCCATTGTCGGGCTTCACGGGCGGGCAAGCTAGCAGCATCGGGCTAGATGAGCTGAAGGCAACCATTCGCCGCGCCAAAGAAGACGAGGATATCAAGGGTATATTCCTGAACCTAGAGCTGGTGCAGGGGGGTATGGCTTCCCTGGAGGAAGTGCGCCAAGAACTTGTCGACTTCAAGAAGTCGGGTAAGTTCATTGTTTCGTACACCGATGCGCAGTCGGAAAAAAGCTACTACCTCGCTTCCGTAGCCGATAAGCTGTACCTGAACCCTCAAGGCACGCTGGAGTTCAATGGCCTCAGTTCCGAGACCATGTACTACAAAAACCTGTTCGATAAGCTAGGGGTGCAGGCACAGATCTTCCGGGTGGGCTCGTTCAAGAGCGCCGTGGAGCCGTACTTCCGCACCAACATGTCGGACTCGGCGCGCCTGCAAACCAAGTCGTTTTTGACGTCCATCAACGATGCTGTGCTGGCTGATGTGTCCAAAGCTCGTAAGCTGAGCCTGGGCCGCGCCAAAGTCATTTCCGACTCCATGCTGGTGCACAACGCCGACGATGCCAAGCGCTTGGGCCTCGTGACAGACCTAGGGTATTACGACCAAGCTACCGACTACATGAAGGGTAAGCTGGGCGTAGCGAAAGACAAAAAGCTAAGCCTGATTAGCTTAAGCGACTACTCAAAAGGGGAGGATACGGATGCCGAGCTGGGTAGCAACCGCATTGCGGTGGTGTACGCGGAAGGCGACATTGTAACGGGCAAGGGGGGCAACGAAAGCATTGGTAGCACCCGCTTTGCCGAGGCTATCCGCAAGGCCCGCCTCGACGATAAAGTGAAAGCAGTAGTGCTGCGCGTAAACTCGCCCGGAGGGTCTTCCCTAGCTTCCGACATCATTTACCGCGAGGTGATGCTAACGAAGAAGGTGAAGCCCATCATCTGCTCTATGTCTGATGTGGCGGCTTCTGGGGGCTACTTCATTGCCATGGGCTGCGACACCATTGTGGCGCACCCAACTACCATTACGGGTAGCATTGGCGTGTTTGGAGTACTGCCCAACATCGAACCCTTCCTGCGCGACAAGATTGGCGTAACCACTGACCGCGTAACAACGGGCAAGTTCTCCGACTTTCCTACCATCACCCGGGCCCTCACTCCCTTCGAGCAGCAGCAGTTTCAGGCGGAAATTAACCGCATCTACGCCGACTTCACTACTAAGGCCGCTGCGGGCCGCCATATGCCCGTGGAGCGTCTGCGCCGCTTGGCCTCGGGCCGGGTATGGTCGGGTTCTGAAGCCAAGGCTCGGGGCCTGGTTGATGTGCTCGGCTCGTTCGACGATGCGCTGCGCATTGCGGCCCGCCGTGCCAAGCTGAAAGAAGGTGACTACAGCATTCAGAAGCTGCCCCGCCAGAAAAGCTTTGCCGAAAACCTGTTCACTTCCTTCAGCGAAGAAGCCCGCCTGCACTTCGTGAAGGAGGAAATGGGACCCATGTACCCACTGTACAAGCAGTACAAGACGCTCAGCCAAATGAATGGCGTGCAGGCGCGGATGCCGTTTGAGATGAATGTGCAGTAGCTCGCCTCGTGCATAACTAGAAAGGCGGCTGGTACGGTACCAGCCGCCTTTTTTATGTACCTCGTAGTTCATAGGGTAGTACTACCTTGCAAGCCCAACCTCAACTACTCTCCATGCACGAACTTCACGAAGCCGCCGCTTACCTCCGCCAACGCCTACCAGACTTCCAGCCCGAAGTAGGCATTATTTTGGGTACGGGCTTGGGTGCCCTGGCCAAGGAAGTGGAGGTGCACCAGTCTTTTTCGTACGCCGATATTCCCCATTTCCCGGTATCAACGGTAGAAAGCCACGCGGGTAAGTTGCTAGCCGGTATGCTGGCAGGCAAGCGGGTGCTAGTGATGCACGGCCGCTTCCACTACTACGAGGGCTACACTATGCAGCAGGTAGTGTTTCCGGTGCGCGTGATGAAGCTGCTGGGTATTCAGAAGCTCTTCGTGAGCAATGCCGCCGGTGGCCTGCATCCCGATTTCGACTACTCCGACCTGATGCTGATTGAGGACCACCTCAACCTACAGCCCACTAACCCCCTGATCGGTAAAAACTTTGACGAGCTGGGGCCTCGCTTCCCCGACATGATGGAGCCCTACGACTTGGGCCTGCTCCGGTTAGCTGAGGAGGCTGCCCAAGAGCTAGGTCTAAGCCAGTATATGCGCCGCGGGGTGTACGCCAGCCTCTCCGGACCCATGCTGGAAACTCCTGCCGAGTACCGCTACCTGCGCACTATTGGCGCCGATGCGGTAGGCATGAGCACCACCCCAGAAGTTATTGCCGCGGTGCAAATGAGCTTGCCCGTGCTGGCTATATCCGTCATCACCGACCTAGCCTCGCCCGGCAAGCTCAAGAAAGTGGACATAGCCGACATTCTGCGCACGGCGGCCGTAGCCGAACCCCGCCTTACGGCGCTGTTTCGGCGGGTGCTGGAGCGCCTGTAGTACGCTAGATGGTGAGCACAAAAAAGGCTGCTACGTATGCGTAGCAGCCTTTTTTGTGAGAGTATAGGAAGCTATAGAGTAGGCTTGAACAGATACATCTCGGTTTTTCCATCTTTGCCAGCGCGCCAAAAGAATAGCGAGTTAACAGTGGCACTTGCTATGGTGTACTCCTGCTCAGTTCCCTTGTGGTCTGTAAGGTGCAGGGTGCGATTTTCGGTGCCCATGAGCATCCATTTGCCCTTGAACTGCGTGCTGTCTTGTAGCAAGGTTTGTATGTAGCTACCATCCGCTTGGAACCGTATGGAGTACCGGTCCTTGATATCGGAACCGATGGCAGTTTTGCCCGAGGTAGTGGCCGAGTTCAACCACCACGTGTTCACTTGGCTTATGGAAGCAGGTATGAAAGGCTCTTGGGGTGGTGGCGTGCAGCCACACGGTCTAGCGTCTTCTTGCTTTTCGCAACTGCTCAATGAAAGACTGCCCACTACAAGGAAGAGGGCCGGGAGGAGGGTAGTAATAGTACGAGACATACTAACATGAATAAAGATGGATAGGTAATAAGGTGAGCCTAGCCGCAATCAGAAAGTTGCCTGCCGCTCGAAATTTATTTCTACCGCACAATGATGCGCTGCCGCTGGTAGCTCAGCACGGTGAAAACGCCAATGCCACCCTCTACCGTACTACGGACTGCAGAAGGCTGCGCAAACGGGTTGCCGTTGGCATTGCGTGCTTCCTCTACCGATTGCAAAAACTGAAAATAGGGCTGGTTGAGGTGGTAGAGCGTGACAAACAGCGTGTCATTTGTTTGAAACTCATAGCTCGTGCCCAAGGTATAGTTGGTGCCATTGTTGAGGCGGTCCTCAATAGTATACTCCACCTCCGGGTCGGTAGCCACAGTGCTCTTGTGAATCTGGAAACGGTAGAAGTCGACCGTATTGCCAGGGTCTTGAAACTGGGTGGTCACGTAGGCTTTGCGCTGCTCCCCACTCAGGTCATTAAACTTCCACTCTACCTTGTCGATGGGCACAATGGCGGGCATGGTGGCCGAGCCCGTAACCCGGCGGCCCTGGGTGTCATAGGCCTCCAACTGAAAGGTTTGGCCCGGTGAGGCACTAATGCGGCTGCGCCCAATGTGCGTGTAGGCCTTTCCGGTAGCTAGGTTAATACCGGGCTTAAAGTCCAGGGTATCGTGGCGGCCCGAGGGCAGGGTGAGTACCACTTTCACATCCTGGGGGATTCTTGGCGTCGGTTCAGCGAGGTAAGAGCCGCTTTCCGTCACCGACATGCGCGGTACCCGGTTAGGCTCTAGGTAGCACTCTACCACCAACTGGGCGGGGTAGGCTGGCAGTTCTACGTCAATGTCTTTCTGCAAGCCGCAGCTCGCCAGCAACACCCCCGCCAGCGTGTAGCCTAAGCTCCGCCGTGTAATCATCGGCGCTAGAGTTTGGAAGATCGACCTAGTGAGCATGCGGGGTGCTTAAAATTTGAAGTTGTACGTCACCGAGGGGATGACTGGAAACAGGGACACCTGGCGGGCACGGTAGCTCGTCACGGTATTAGTGGATTTGTCCTTCACTTGGTCGAAGTACACGAAGTACGGATTGCGCCGGTTGTAGGCATTATACACGCTGAAGGTGAAGTCAGACTCGCCTCCTTCACGCAGGGGCTTTACCTTGTATACCAGGCCTAAGTCGAGGCGGTGGTAGGGAGCCAGGCGGTAGGTATTGCGTTGGGGGTAGATGGGCACTGCTGAGGCATCGGAACCGTAAACATCTTGCAAGACGAACCGGCCCAGGGGTAGGGTAGTAGCTTGCCCAGAAGTGTAGACCAGGGAGCCCGTGAGTTGAATCCGGTGATTGAGCCGGTGCAGGCCTACCACCGTAAGGTTGTGGCGCCGGTCGTAGTTGGGGTAAAACGGGTTGCCGTTGTTGATGCCCGCCGTGCCTCGCTGGGCCGGAAACTGCCGTTTGGTCCACGACAAGGTGTAGCCAATCCAACCGGTGGTACGGCCCGTTTTCTTCTCCACGTAAATTTCGTTGCCGTATGCCCAGCCCCTGCCGAATAGAAATTCCGAGTCCAGGTCGGGGTTCACAAATAGCTGTGCGCCGTCTTTGAAGTCAATTTGCCGTTGCGCCCACTTGTAGTATACCTCGTTGGTGAGCAAGTAGCGGCCGTTGCCCAGCAAGAAGCTCACGCCGGTAGCTACCTGCTGGGAGCGTTGCGGTTTCACCGACCCGCGCGAGGGGTACCAAATATCCGTTGGCAGCGAAGCCCCGGAGTTTGACACCAAATGCACATACTGGTACATTAGGGCGTAGCTGGCTTTGAGGGAAGTGCGCGACGTAAGCGAGTAACGGCCCGATGCCCGTGGCTCTACCCCAACGTACCGGTCACTACCGCTTTGAAAGCCGGAAAGGCGCACCCCATAATCCAGTTGTAGCTTATCGGAAGCGCGAAAGTTGTCTGACGCGTACAAGCCTGCTTCCTGCCCGCGGTAGTTAATGTTGGAGCCCAAGTTGAGGGAGCCATCCTCGGCACCTGCCCGCAGGCGGCCCGTACCAAAGCGGTGGTCAGTAAGGGTAGCGCCAAATTTTACCGCGTGTCGGTCGTTAAGCGCGTAGTCGAAATCCGTGCGCAAACTCAAATCCCGGATGTCAGAGGCTAGGTTGAAGCTAAACTGATCGAGGGCGTTGCTGATGTTGTACTCGTAGCGCGTAATTGCTGCCGTCGTGTTTACATACAGGCGCCGGTTGAACACGTGGTTCCACCGCGCTGAGCCAACGGTATTCCCCCAGTTGAAATTAAAGTCGAACCCGTTTTGTGAGCCAAACCCAAACACGTCGCGCCCTAAGTAGCCCGTAATAAATAGGTTGTCTTTGGCTCCTAACTGGTAGTTTACCTTGGCGTTGAGGTCATAGAAATAGTAATCGGGGATGGGGTTGTAGTCGTCCTGCCCCTCATTAAGTTTATTGATCTGGCGCGTAAACACGTCGAAGTAAGTGCGGCGCCCCGATAGCAGCCACGAACCCTTTTTGTTGGGTAGCGGGCCCTCCAACGTCAGGCGAGAAGAAATCAGCCCCAGGCCGCCGCTGAGTCCCAGCTTCTCCGGCTCCCCCGGCCGCATCTTCACGTCGACCACCGACGATAGGCGCCCGCCATACTGAGCCGGAAATCCTCCCTTGTACAAGTCCACGCTTTGCACGGCGTCGGGGTTGAACACCGAAAACAGCCCGAATAAATGGCTTGGATTGTATACTACGGCATCGTCCACCAGAAACAAGTTCTGATCGGCGGAGCCACCCCGCACAAACAGGCCACTAGTACCTTCGCCGCCATTTTGCACGCCCGGCTTCAGCTGCAACGTTTTCAGCAGATCTACTTCCCCGAAGAGGGCTGGTAGCAGCTTGGCTTCCCGGGTGGTGAGGCGCTCCAAGCTCATCTGCGTGGTTTGCAGCTTCTGCTCTAGCGTACCCGAGCCTTGTACCACTACTTCCCCTAAGGTATTAGTAGCTTCGGCTAGGTTGAAGTTTGTCCGCTGATTGCGGGTAAGGGTGATAGTCTGCGGCTGATTTTGGTAACCAATAAAAGAAGCTACTACCTGCTGGGGCCCGCTGGGTAGGGTAAGCACATAGTAGCCTTTGTCGTCGGTAGTAGCGCCTAGGCCCAGGGAAGGAGCCGCCACGGTAGCGCCGGGCAGTGCTTCACCAGTGTTTGCCGCCCGAACGTAGCCGCTTATCGTGTATTGCACCTGCGCCCATACGGGAGCCGGCAACAGCATAAACAACAGCCCTGATAAACAGATAATAAACCGTAGAGTCATCGGCAAAAGGAAGGGTAGCAGAGCAAAGGTAGCCCTGCCTAGCCCAAACGCGGGAGCCGAACAGTTAGTTTATCAGCAGGGGATGTGGCAAGTAGTACTGGTAGCGGTTGGCTACTGTAGCACGCCTTGCACTACTTGGCTAAGCTGGGCGGCGGGCACTACACCTGCCTGGCGCCACACGGGCTGGCCCTTGTGAAATAAAATCAGGGTAGGAATGCTCTGCACCCGGAATTGCTGGGCCGCGGCTTGGTTACGGTCAACGTCGACCTTAACAACTTTGAGCTTTCCTTGATGCTGAGCGGCAACCTGCTCCAGGATGGGGGCCATGGTCTTGCAAGGGCCACACCAGTCGGCGTAAAAGTCAACTAGCACGGGCATACCAGGACTATTAATCAGCTCAGAAAACGACTTTTTAGCCATGAGGCGAGAATGCTAAGAGTGAAACAACGCAGTGTTTCTGTACGCAACTGCCCGCAAAAAGAGTCATCCTACACGTAGTTTCACCGCACAAAAAAGCCCGACGCTGCAACGTCGGGCTTTGGGTAATGAAGTGAGTGAAGGGAAAGAAATTTAATTTTTCCCTACCAAGGTAACATCATTCGCGACTTCAGAAAAATTAAAACGGCCGCCAACTACTTTTTTTCCGCCTACGTGGCACTCCCAGGTGTAGCGGCCGGGTTTTGCTTTGGCCGCTTCGCCGGTTTCGGTTTTGAAATAATCTGCCTCTGCCGGCTCCGACGGGAAGATTACGTCTATGCCGTGCTGGCCGGTAGGGATTTGCTTTGTCAGCGCGTATTCCTTGCCAGTAGTTTGATCGATGACGATGAACTTGGCAGAATAGGTGCCGAGCTGTCCAAACTTATCCATCACTCCTAGCTTAACATACGCATCAGTTGACACCAGCCAAGTTTGGGCGTGCGAGGTCGACGGCTTCAGCACAAGCAGGGCTAGCAGCAAACCCGCTACCCGTAATACACGCGAAAAAGAGAAGGAAGTAGAAATGGGCATACGCAAAATGGAGAAAGTGAAAAATCAAAAGATATAGAAGGTGCAACCCCTTCGTCTACATAGCCGGAAAAAGAGATGAACAAACCATACTCACCGCTCCTTCAAGTAGCCATATACCTGGCCTGCAACCAAATATAGAAGTAAATCGGAAGTGCTAACAAAACTTTGTTCTCTTTTTTGTTCAACCTTTATAGTAGAATACTAATTCTTGGTAAAAGAACATTTTAGTATTTTGCCATCAAGCTCGCTTTACAATGACTAGGCGCCGCGCAGCCCCACCCATAGCTACTTTGGCGGGGGCAACTCCTACACACTGTGAGCTTTGCCAACGCGAGGTTCGGCACGTATCACGTCACCACCTGGTGCCGCGCGAGGAGGGCGGGCGGCACGGCCCCACCGTCGATTTGTGCCAGCCATGCCATAGTACTGTTCATTTGCTGCTGAGCAACCGAGAGCTTGCCCGGCGTTACGCTACCATTGAAGCATTACAGTCGGCGGAGGAGCTACAGAAATACTTGCACTGGATTCGTAGGAGCCGGGTTGAGCATATTTCAAATCGGCGCGGCAAAAAGCTCCGAGGTTGAGGGCACAGACTACATTTGCTGGTATACAACGTACTCCCTAAAGTAGGGGTACTTCATATCTCGTTTTTGAAAACTTTTGTTCCTTTCCGACAGCTGCGGCAGCAGCCAACCATAGTAGTAGACAGTACGGGCCTGGGAGCTACCCTAACCCTGGCGCATTGGCGCGGCGCCGCTACACCCGAGGCACTCCGCGACGATACCAGCGCAGGTTCGGCCTTGCGGGCGTTGCATGCCCCCCACACACCAGGGCTGGAAGCCTGGGCCGTTACGGCCAATCACTTTGATGTGGATGGGTTTGTGGGCGTATGGGCGTTGCTACATCCGCAAGCGGCTGTGCAGTACGAAGAGTTGCTGCGCCTGGTGGCTACCCTCGGCGACTTTCGGGAGTTGGATTGGCAGCACCCGCTCGCCGACCAGGCGCTAAAGCTAGTGTGCTGGCTTAATGCTGAGGAAAAAGTCCGTTTCTACGAGCCCTTTGGGGCGCCTGCCCGGCGGCGGCGGGAAGATGAGGCATCGGCCGAGAAGTTTGAATGGTTTCTGCCCCGTTTTCAGGCCGTGCTAGAAGACCCGGAGGTGGGCCAGGCGAGCTGGGAGCCGGAATATCTGCGCGTGCGCCAAGCACTAGAGGTAGTGCACAGCCCCGCTACCATCCGTACCAGCTACCCTGCTATTGGTCTGGTAGTAGTGCGTACGCCCGAGCCCTTGCCATACTACGCGTTATTCGGGCCCACTGCTGGTGCTGATATGGTCCTGAGCATCTACGATGGACAGCGCTACGAGTTTGAGTACAAGTACACTACCTGGATTGACCTGGAAAGCCGACCCACACTACCCCGACTCCCGCTGGATACCTTAGCTGCTTGCCTCAACGAATTAGAACAAGGCAGCCGCCGCTGGACCTTTGACGGAATTACCGACACGGGGCCACTACTACGCCTGGGTGGAAAAGGTCTCACGAAGGCCCAGCGCTACGCCGACCCCGACCAGCGGCCGATTTATTCGTCTTCCATTTCGCCCCAGCAAGTGGAGGATGAGGTAGTCCGCTTTTTCGAGAGCCGATACGCCACCATCACACCGCGTCGCTACTGGAGCTGGGCCGAAATTAGGGCTGCGGGCACCCCGGAATAGGCTATTGCTCCTGCTATAGCTCCTCCCCAAAGCCCACAATTCGGAGGGAGCTGATGCCGCCGGCGCCTTTCCGCACGTTGATCTGAGTGGTGACGCGCTCCTTCAGCGCCTCCACGTGCGAGATGATACCAATGGTTTTGCCCGTGCCTTGCAGCAACTCCAAGGCCGAAATAGCCACATCCAGCGCATCCGGATCAAGGGTTCCAAAGCCTTCATCAATGAACAACGTATCGATTTGGGTTTTGTGACCGGCTAGCTCCGAAAGGCCGAGTGCTAAGGCCAAGCTCACCAAGAAGCTTTCACCCCCCGACAGCGAATTCATGGAACGGGTACTGCCGGCCTGGTACTCATCCTGCACCAGTAAATCGAGGTGCTCATCGGGGTTGCGTAGGATGCGGTACCGGTCGGTGAGGCGGTGCAGGTGGCGGTTGGCCAAATCTACAAGGCGGGCGAGGGTAAGGCCCTGGGCAAACTCACTGAACTTTTTTCCGTCGGCAGAGCCAATTAGCTCCGTGAGCTGGCGCCAGCGCTGGGACTCTTGTTGCTGCTTGTCTAACGCAGCTGCCAACGACGCGTGCCGTTCCAGGCCAGCCTGGTGGTCGTGGAGACGTTGCTGGCGCTGCCCAAACTGCTGGTTGAGCGTGGCTATTTGCTGGTTAGCGGCGGCAAGTTGCTGCTCAAGTGCTTCGAGCGGCTCGGTGGTAAGATTCCGGGCCTCTTCTGCCGCTAGCTGCTGCGTAGTATCCTGAATAGTCTGCTCTACCAGGGCTACTTCCTGTTCGTAGCGGCGTAGCTGATCTTGCAGGGTAGTAACCTCGGCAGTTGGTAAAAGCAAGGCAGGTAGCGTGGCAGGGTCGGGGTTGAGGCCTGCTGCGGTTAAGGATGCTGTAAGGGTAGTATGGCGGGTAGTTTGGGCCTGCTGTTGCTGCTCGGTGTCTTGCTCGTGCTGGCGCAGGCGAGCCGTGGCTACTGAGTGCGCGGTTTCGTGCTGCTGCGCTTGCTGCTCGGCCTGCTGGCGGCGTGCATCAGCAACCCGAACGGCCTCGTCAAGCTGTTGCCGCACGCGGGCTAGGTCGGCATCGGGAAGGAGCTGCTCGCGCTGCTGCTGCTGGCGCATAATATCCTGGTGCTGATCAACAAGGCTTTGCTTACGGGTGCGCAGCCACGTTTGCAGGTCCTGCTGATCGTCCGCTGCCTTTTTTGCTTCTACACTCACTCCGCTCAACTCTTGTTTGGCTTCATTGAGCCTACGGTGGTAGTCGTCAAACTCAGCAATACGCTGGCGGGCCGTTTCCATAAGCGCCCGGCCATTTTCGCCCGTGAAGGGTAAGCCAAAGCTTTGCGCGTGGCTTTGAATCATTTCCCGAGCGGGCTGAAGCTGGTCTTCCGCGTCGCCCAGCTCCTTTTCCAGTTGGTGTACTATGAGCGCGTAGTCCTGTTGCTGGTGGCTGGTGGTTTGCTGCTGCACCACGGCCTGATGGGCACGCTGCTGGGCCGCGGCCACCTGGTCGCGCAGTTCGCGCAGAGTGTGCACCAGGGTCTTCACTTCCTCAGCTGCGGCTTTCTCAGCTGATTCCGGTAGCAGCTGAATGGTGGCGGTAGGGGCCGCCGCGGGTTCCGGGCCTGCCTGCTCCAGCATCGTTACGTAGGTATTCAAGCGGTTGAACCGGGTTCCTAAAGCTCGTACGCGTTGGCTAAGGTCCTCCTCGCGTTGCCGGTCGCGCTGAAAAGAGTCCTCGCTTACGCCCAATACACCCGCCATATAGGGGTGTTCGGTAGCGCCGCATACGGGGCAGGGCTGGCCCGCTTCCAGCAACGCGCGCGTATCGGTGTGGGAGAGAATAAGCTGCTGCATTTGCAGGCTGCGGCGCAAATCGTCCCAGTGCTGTTGCTCGCGCTCCTGCTCCTGTTGTAGGCTGCTAATATGGAAGCGCAGGCGGTGCAGCCATACGGTGCGGGTGCGGGTGGTTTGCTCTTGCTGCGCCACCAGGCGAGCCAACTGCTGCTGGGCAGCTTCCACGGCCTGTTGTTGGGTGCTGGCATCGGCGGCGGCTTTCTGCTGACGCTGGCGCGCTTCCGCCAAGCGCTGCCGCAACTGCCCTAGCTGCCCTTTCAAGTGCTCCCAGTGCTGTAAGCTAGCCGACAGTTCGGGTAGAGAAGAAGATAGCTCGCTCACAACGGCGTTTACAAGCAGCCATTTTTCTGCTTCTGCTACATGCTCACGCAGCACCTGCTGGCGCTTACCTGCGTGCTCGGCCGTTGCCTTTAGGCGCTTGCATTGCTCGTTCTTGTCTTCATATTCTGTCTTCCCTTGGGTGAGAACCCGCCGCGCCTCCGTGATACGCAAGTCGAGTTGCTCGGCTTCGCGTAGCTTGGGCTCTTGAGTTTCTTTAGTGGCAGTAGCCTGCTCGTGGGCCTGGCGGGCCGCTAGGCGGGTGGCTTCAGCAGTAGCTTGCCGGTCAACTAGCTGGGGCAACTGTTCGCGCAGGCGGGCTGCTTCGTGGCGGAGGCGGGTTAACTGCTCATCGGCTTGGCGAAGCAGGGCATAGTCCGTTGCAAAAGGAGCGGCCTGCTGGTGCAACGCCAGACGCTGGCGCAGGGGCGCGAGCGAAGAAGCCTGGGCAGACAGTTGCTGCCGGCGTTGTTGGGCCGCTTGCTGGCGCTGGCGCAAGTCGGCTAGCTGGCGCAACCATAGTCGCGCTTCTTGCTGGCGCTGCTGGGCAGCCACAATGGTGCTGAGCTGTTGTTGCAGGTCACCAATCTCGCCTTCTAGAGCCAGTACATCCTCCGGGGAAAGTAACACGACGCCCGCCAAGCCCTGGCGCAGCTGCTCGGTCCGCTGATTTTCCTGCTTGGCCCGTTCAAAAGCCGCTTTGGAAATATCAGAGTACTTCTTCGTGTCGGTAATTTTCTCCAGAAGCTGAGCCCGCTCGCCCGCCGTCGACTTCAAAAACCGGGTAAAGTCGCCCTGGGCAAGGAGTACGGAACGCAGAAACTGTTTGTATTCCAGCCCGCTGAGCTCGGCTACGCGAAAGGGCACTTGGCGCTTCATGGTTTCCAGAAACGGCCACGATACTTCCCCGTCCTCGGCCACTTTTCGCTCGCTAAGCTCCATGCGAGGGTCTTGCAGCTTGCCGTCGGCGCGCTTGCGGGCGCGGTACTGGCCCCACTTGGAGCGGTACTGCTGGCCATTTACCTCAAACTCTACCTCTGCCCAGCTTTCCCCCGTGCCGTGGCTCATTACCTGCTCGGGGCCGCTGCCTTCGTGGCGCGGAACCTGCCCATATAGGGCCAGCGTAATGGCGTCGAGAATGGTGGTCTTGCCCGCGCCAGTAGGACCAGTAATAGCAAAGAGCCCCGATTCTGACAAGGGAGCATTGCTAAAGTCTACCTCGTGCTCCCCGCGTAGGGAGTTTAGGTTAAAGAAACGGACGCGGAGAATTCTCATAGGGCAGAAGCGGCAGCTTGCGCCGAAGAAAAAAGTCGCGGCGCGGCCTAAGTATGGGGCAAGTTACGGGTTCGGGGCAGGGTTACAGGCTTTCCAGCAGCTCGTCGAAGGTGCGCAGTAGCTCAGCGCGGCCGTGCTCAGGCTCGGTTTCCAGGCGCTGAGCAAACACTTCGCGCTCGGTGAAGTCGTGCAGGCTGCGGGTGAGGGGCTCGTCGGCCGCTTCAGTTTCACCCAGGGCGCGCAGCTTTACTAGCCGGAAGTGGCGGCGAGCCAGCACTTCCACCTGCTTGCGGTCTAGCTCCTGAATTACTTTCAGTAAGGCTTCTGCTACTTCTAGCTGGGTCAGCTCGGAGTGAATCTGCACATCTGCCCAGGCCGGCAGCAGGTAGCCCGCGTTATCATACGTTGTAAGGCCCTGCGTAACTTCTTCCAGGGAGCCATGAAACCGCACGAGGCGCCGGGCACCCGGTACGGGCAGCGAGTCGAGGGTTAAAAGCTTGCCAGCGGCAAATTCCAGCAGCAGCACTTCCTTAGGGTGGTCTACCTCGGAGAAGGACAGGGGGATAGGGGAGCCCGAATACCGAATGTGTTCCCTGCCGCCCACGCGCTGGGGGCGGTGTAGGTGCCCTAGGGCCACGTAATCAAATACCGTTGGGAAATGGTCAGCCGTAATCTGGCCCAGGTTGCCCACATGAATGGTCCGCTCTGAGTCGGAGGGGGCTGCCCCGGCGGCGTAGAGGTGGCCAGTGGCTACTACGGGTAGGCCCGTGTCTTTGAGCTGCCATACGCGCTCTACCTCCGCTATGCGGGCGTAGTGGTCGGCAATGCCTTGTTTGATGCGGGCTTCCCGATCCTCAGCTGTTTCGCCGGGTACTGAGAGGCGCACATCCCGGTCGCGCAGAAAAGGGATGGCGCACACTACTAGGCCGGGGTTGCCGGCAGCATCATCCAGCACCAGCACCTGGTCTTCAAAGCACTCCGGCACGCAGCCTACCACGTGCACGCGCAGGTGGCGCAGCAGCCGGGCTGGGGCATTTAGCGTAGCGGGCGAGTCGTGGTTGCCGCCGACCACCACAATATCGCGACAGCCGGTGCCACGCATGTTCAGCAGAAAGGAATAATACAGCTCTAGCGCTTGGTTGGAGGGCGAGCCGGTATCAAAAATGTCGCCGGCTACTAGCAGCACTTCCACGCGCTGCTCGCGCACCGTAGCTACCAGCCACTCCAGAAAGTGACGGTGCTCATCGGTTCGTTCGTGGCCGCTAATAAAGCGCTGGCCCAGGTGCCAGTCGGCGGTGTGTAGTACGCGCATAACTACGAAGATACTTCGGCCCGCCGGAAGAAGAAAGCCCTGCGTTGCGCGGCCGTGGCTACCTAGCTCGCAAGCAGCCAGCAGCGTCTACTTCAACGGCTACTGTTCCCAAATAGTGCGCTTGAACTCGGCCGTGCTAAAGTCTAACCCATTTACTTGAGTATTACCCCACAAGCCACCCAAGTATCCTACAGTGTTGCAATCTTCGTCCAGCACTTCGGAGCTAGCATCGGCAATGCAGCTGCCGGGGATAAACAGATACACCGTTTTACCCTGAAAGAAGTATTCTCGTACGCTAGCTCCTTCCTTACAGGGAGATTCCTCCTCCACCTTATTTATCCTCTGCCGGATGCAGCTAGGGGTCCCTTTTGCTACATCTGTTTTGTCGCAGGCAGTGAAGGTAAAAAGAAGGCTGGTGGCTAGTAGCAATGAGTAGGTCGTCTTCACAGGGCGAAAAGATTTGTAGTGGGCGTAGGCCGTAAAACAAGAATGACCAAGGCAGCTACCTTGGTCATTCTAAGAGGTCATATAAGGCGCAAAGGTTGCACTACCTCGTACTAGGTATCGGTAGGCTAGGTGTGCGCTGGTTGCGGCTGAAAGGTGGAGATGGCCTCACCAAGGTCAAACACCTGTACCCCCGGCAGCGCTGCCTCCAAGATGCTGGCTCCCGCCGCGGAGCGGTAGCCGCCAGCGCAGTGCACCAGCACGGGCTTATTTGTAGTAGGTACTTCGTGGGCTCGTTCGCGCAGCTCGGGTAGCGGAATCAGCAGCGCATTGTCGAAGATGGGCTGCTGAGCTTCGGTGCGGTTACGAATATCAACGATGGTAAAGTCTTGGGGCCGGTGACGAACGTGCTCCACATCAATGGTTGGACTAGTAGCGGACAGCTCGCGGGGCGTAAGCAAAGCCCCTTTGATGGTAGTCTCATACCCAATCTTAGCCGTTTTACGAATTACCACATCAAGGGCAATTTGTGAGTCGGCAATGAGGTAGAACGGCTCGTCCGGGCCCACAATGGAGCCCAGCCAGGTTTCAAACTTGCCGCCATCCATGAGGTTGATGGCGCCAGGCAAATGGCCCGCGCGGAACTCGGCGGCCGGGCGAGTATCAATAACTACTACCCCAGGTTCTAGCGCCGTGCCGGGCTGCAGGCGTGGTACCGCCCGAATGCTGTCTTCGAAGGGTAGGGCGCCGTGTTTGTTCAGCAACACATCATGCCCGAAGTACTTAGGCATGAAGGGCTGATCTTCGAGCAGCACTTTAATAAACTCGGCCTGCGACATAGGCTGAAGCGCATAGTTGGTTTTCAGCTCTTTGCCAATGGTGCTGTCGAGGTCGGGGGAGGTAGTCTTGCCACAAAGCGAGCCGGGGCCGTGCGCCGGGTACACGCGCGTAGTGGCGGGTAGGGTCATGAGCTTCTGGCGGGTAGACTGATACAGCTGGGCGGCCAGGTCTTGGCGGTTGTGTCCGCCCACAGTGCCATCTTCCCGCAGATCGGGGCGGCCCACGTCGCCCACAAATAAGGTGTCGCCGGTAAAGACGGCGCGCGTTTGCGCAAGGTCGTCGATCAGCAAAATGCTGATGGAATCGGGGGAGTGACCGGGCGTGTTGATGGCGTGCAACTCCACCGTGTTCAGGACAATACGGTCGCCCTCGTCAAAAGGCTGGTGTTCGTAGCTGGCCTGTACCAGCTTACTTACATAAATAGTGGCTCCTGTTTCCTGGGCTATTTCCAGGTGGCTGCTCACGAAGTCGGCGTGGGGATGCGTTTCGATGACGGCAACAACCTTGGCGTCGTGCTCATCGGCGAAATCATAGTACTGCTGAGGGTCGCGGGCCGGGTCGATAATGGCTACTTGACGGCCGCTGCGGATGGCGTAGCTCGCGTGAGCTAAACCCTTGTCGTAAAACTGCTGAATCTGTACCGACGCGGTACTACTGGGCAGAGGACTCATGGGGTGGTAGATGTAGTGGCTGCCTACCCGTCAGCTCAACTGATACGGGAGGCATATTGTCAAATATAAGCAGGTGCTGGTTTTTCGCTACTGCTATTTGCGCCGAGTACTATGAATTGTGCTGGTTACTGTTGTGATACTGAGACTGATTTGGATACAACTAAAAAGCTGGAATGTTCTAGTAGCCGGTACCTGTAACGCATAAATAGGTAGTGACTGAGGTAGAATGCTGTCCACTAAAAAAGCTCCGGCCGCATAGGCCGGAGCTTTTTTTACTTAATGGTACGAGTAAGATGAAGGCAGCTTAGCTCTTCATTTTAGCTTTCATCTTGCCACCCTTCATCGTGTCTTTGCGCTTGCCCATTTTTTGGTCGCGCATTTCGGTGTATTTCGTAGCCTGGGCGGGGGTAAGTACGGCATTCAGCTGTGCGTCGTACTTCTCGCGGGTGGCTTTCATCTGTTGCATAGCAGCTTGGCGGTCGGTGCTAGCAGAGGCGTTGGCACGCATTGTTTTTGTTTCCTGGGCTTCAGCCAGGGCAATAGCCCGCACTTGGGCTGTCTGATCGGCCGACAAGCCGAGCTGTTTGGTGAGGCGTTGGGCCTGCCTATCAGCGTGCTGCTCAGGCGTCATGTTCATGCGCCCCCCGTCCCGCTGGCCCTGGCGGGCACCCGGGGTAGTGGGGGTTGTAGCAGTTTGGGCAGTAGCAGTGCCAGCCGTCAGAAAAGCAACGGCGAGGATGGCAAGCATCTTTTTCATGAGCAGAGAGTCTTTGGAATGGAGGTATGCTGGTTGGATAGTCGAGCCTACGCCAGGTTTAATCTGGCTCTGCAATTCCAGCCAGCATCCGTAGCGCCAATGCATGCACTCAACAGAAACGGCTATATTCGGGCCACGTGGCTGCTTGCAGGCGGCTGTCGTTGCCATTTTTACACCTCACACCTCTCTTTTTTTACTCCTTCATAACCTGTATGGCAAATATTTTCGCCAAAAAACCGCTGTCCCAGCTGCTGGGCGAGGCCAACTCCTCCGGAGAAGGCTCGCTAAAGCGCACCTTGGGCGCGGCTAACCTCGTGGCTCTGGGCGTCGGGGCTATTATTGGAGCCGGCCTATTCGTGCGCACGGCGGCCGCTGCCGCCCAGGCCGCCGGTCCGGGCGTAACGCTGGCTTTCATTGTGGCCGCCATTGGCTGCGCCTTTGCCGGGCTGTGCTACGCCGAGTTTGCGGCCATGATTCCAATTGCTGGTTCGGCGTACACCTACGCCTACACTACCATGGGCGAATTTGTAGCTTGGGTAATTGGCTGGGCCCTGATTATGGAGTACGCCCTGGGGGCAGCCACTGTAAGCATTGCCTGGAGCGAGTACCTAAATAAGCTGCTGGAGGTGTTCGGAACCCGAATACCCTTTGAGTTGTGCCACGCGCCCAGCGAAGGGGGCTGGCTAAATCTGCCTGCCCTGTTGGTAATCGTGGCCCTGAGCTTGCTCCTAATCAAAGGCACCCAAGAATCGGCTACGTTCAACTCCATCATTGTGGTGGTGAAAGTGGCTATTGTGCTGGTGTTCATTGCTATCGGCTGGCAGTTCATCAACCCTGCCAACCACACCCCCTACCTGATTCCGGAAAATGCCGAGCCCGTGCGCAACGCCGCCGGCGAAGTAGTGCGCGAGTACACTGACTGGAACAAGCATGGCATTTTCGGCATTCTGGGTGGCTCGGCCATCGTGTTCTTCGCCTTTATTGGGTTTGACGCCGTATCGACGGCCGCACAAGAAGCCAAGAATCCTAAGCGCGACATGCCCATTGGTATTCTCGGCTCTTTGGCCGTCTGCACCGTGCTCTACATCTTGTTTGGCCACGTGCTGACGGGCGTGGCTAACTGGCGCGAATTTGCTGACCCTGCTAAAGGCGGTGAGGCGTCAGTGGCTTACGCTATTAAAGAGCACATGCCCGGTTACGAGTGGCTTTCTACGGCCGTAACGGTGGCTATTCTGGCCGGCTTCTCGTCGGTAGTACTGGTGATGCTGATGGGCCAGAGCCGCGTGTTCTTCTCCATGGCCAACGATGGCCTGATGCCCAAGGCTTTCTCCGAGCTGCACCCCAAGTTCCGCACCCCTTATAAGTCGAACTTGGTGCTGCTAGTGTTTGTAGGCGCGTTTGCCGCCTTTGTGCCTGGCTCCTTGGCCGGCGACCTGACCTCGTTTGGTACGCTGTTGGCTTTCGTGTTGGTGTCGGCGGGTGTATGGATTATGCGCAAAACCGATCCGGCGCAGCCCCGTCCGTTCCGTTCGCCTCTCTCAAATCCTTCGTTCCCCTTCGTGCCTATTATGGGCATTCTGGTATGCCTGGCCATGATTGCTGCCCTCGATACCTTCACGCTGAAAGTGGCCATGGGCTGGATGTTGTTGGGCTTTGTGGTGTACTTCCTGTATGGCAAGCGCAACTCTAAGCTGCAGCAAGGCATTGTAGTAGTACCCAAGGAAATGGAAGAAGAAGCCTTCATCAAGCCAGACAGTAACAATCTGTAGGCTTTACCAGCAAAATCTGCTTAAAAAAGGCTCCGTTGGACTATCCAGCGGAGCCTTTTTTTGCGAGTAGTACCCTGGCATTCTACCTGGCCGAATGGCTATTTCTTAGCGGCTGAGGTGGCTTTTACTTCGCTTTGCAGCTTTAAAACCCGGTCGCCGTTTTCTTGCACAATAAGAAAAGCCGGGTTATCGGGTGTGCCGTGGCGAGTAATTTCGGCCCCCTGCAGCTTACGGGTTACGCTTTCCTTGTGGGTTTCTTCAATTTTGCCAGTAGCAGTGCCGGTTCCGTACTTCCAGCTGACGTTGGTGCCTTTGCGCATGAGTAGGTAAGTGAAAGAGTGGAGAATAATGCACATACTGATGAGGTATGTACAAGGTTGAGGCAAGGTGCTGCAACCTACTGTAGCTGGTGGTTTCTTTCTTTACATTTGGCAGTAGGCCTTTGGCTCTACCACCTGCACGCTAGCCTTTCTACATATTTCCTGAACTCTACCCTGTACTCTTATGCGAATTGACCTGCGCCAGCTAGGCCTGGCGGGCGGCCTCTTCATGGGCAGCCTTTCGGCTGCGTATGCACAGTCGGCTACGTTTCCACGCAACGGTGTGTACGATGACCGGCCCGGCCTGTACGCCTTCACACACGCTACCATCTTCACCGACTACAAAACCCGGGTCAACGACGCCACTCTTATTATTCGGGATGGCAAAGTGGAAGCCGTGGGTACCAAGGTTAAGATTCCAGCTGGTGCCGTCGTTCAGGACCTGAAGGGCAAGTTCATTTACCCCGGCTTCGTAGACCTGTACGCCAGCTATGGCGTGCCCGAGGTAAAAGCTCTCGAACGCCGCGGCCGCCGCGGTGGTCCGCAGTTTGAAAGCACCAAAACCGGCGCCTACGATTGGAACCAAGCCGTGCACCCGGAAGTAAATGCGGCGGAGCTATTTGCGGCTAATGATGAGCAGGCTGATGCCTTGCGCAAGTTGGGCTTTGGGGCGGTGCTTACCCACCAGCCCGATGGCATTGTGCGCGGCACGGCCGCCCTGGTAAGTTTGAACACCAACCGCCAGGAAAACGAACTGATTCTGCAGGATCGAGCAGCCACGGCCTACTCGTTCGATAAAGGCACTAGCACCCAGGACTATCCCTCTTCTCTGATGGGGAGCATTGCCCTGCTGCGCCAAACCTACCTCGACGCCGACTGGAACCAGCGCAACCCCACACGGGAGCAAAACCTATCGTTGCGGGCCCTAAACCAGCAGCGCAGTTTGCCGGCTATTTTTGAGGTGCGCGACAAGCAAAGCGCCTTGCGGGCCGATAAAGTTGGTGACGAGTTTGGCGTGCAATACATTCTGAAGGGCCGCGGCGACGAGTACCAGCGCCTACCCGACATTCAGGCCACGGAAGCCCCGCTTATTGTAAGCCTCAATTTTCCCGATGCCTACGTGGTAGACGACGTGTACGATGCCATACGCGTGCCCTTGCAAGACCTGAAGCACTGGGAAATGGCCCCCGCCAATGCTGGGCTACTTGCCAAGGCCGGGGTACCCATTGCCCTAACCGCCGCCGACCTGAAAGACAAGAAGAAGTTCTTGCCCAACCTGCGTAAAGCCATTCAGTACGGCCTAACTGAGCAGCAGGCATTGCAAGCGCTTACGGCTACTCCCGCTTCCTTGGTAAAAGCTCAGGATAGGGTAGGGGCCTTGAAGCCGGGCATGCAAGCTAACTTCCTGGTGTGCTCTACCCGCCTGTTTGCCGAAGACAACGTGATGCTGGACAACTGGGTGCAGGGGGTGCGGTACCAACTCAGCGAAATTCCCAACGACTACCGGGGAGTGTACACCCTGAAGCTGGGCAACCAGCCCGAAACCAAGTTGCTGCTGGCTGGCAAGCCCGAAGCACCCGAGCTGAAGATCGTAGCCGCCCCCGGCGACACCGTGAAGGGCAACCTGACGGTGTCCGGCGACCTGACAACCATTGTGTATAACCCAACTCCGAAGAAGAAGGGCAGCGGCTCCGTGCGGCTGGCTGGCTACTACACTCAAGAGGGGCGCGTGTTTCAAGGCGACGGCCAACTGCCCGATGCTACTGCTATTAAATGGAGTGCCCGCCGCCTAGACGAAGCCAGCCGGGCCGCCCGCCGCGACTCGGCCAAGGCGCCCGAGCCGGTGCAGCTAGGGCAGTTGCAATTTCCATTTGTAGCCTACGGCCGGCCGGCTCTACCCACCCAGCAAACGGTGCTTATCAAGAATACAACGGTATGGACCAGTGAGGCCGCCGGCAAGCTGGAAAACACCGACGTACTGCTGCAAAACGGTAAAATTGCCAAAATTGGCCGCAACCTTTCCGTGCCTAGCGGGGGCCGCACCGTGGATGGCACCGGCAAGCACCTCACGCCCGGCATCATCGACGAGCACTCCCACATTGCCATTTCGGAAGGCGTAAACGAAGGTACCCAGTCGGTAACCAGTGAGGTGCGCATTAGTGACGTGGTAGATGCCGAGGATGTGGATGTGTACCGCGACTTGGCTGGCGGCGTAATAGCCGCACAGCTACTGCACGGTTCGGCTAACCCCATTGGTGGGCAGTCGGCGCTGATTAAGCTGCGGTGGGGCCAAACCGCCGAGCAGATGAAGATTCAGGGCGCGCCGGGCTTCATCAAGTTTGCCCTGGGCGAAAACGTGAAGCAAAGCAACTGGGGCGAGGCCAACGTGTTGCGCTTCCCCCAAACCCGCATGGGCACCGAGCAGGTGTTTGTAGATGCCTTCACGCGGGCTAAGGAGTACGAGCAGCAGTGGAAAGCCTGGAATAAGCTAAGCAAAGCCAAGCAGAGAAAAGGCGAAGCCCCGCGCCGCGACTTGGAGTTGGAGGCCCTAGTAGAAATTCTCAACGACCAGCGCTTCATCACCTGCCACAGCTACGTGCAGTCAGAAATCAACATGCTGATGAACGTAGCTGACCGCATGGATTTTAAGGTGAACACCTTCACCCACATTCTGGAAGGTTATAAGGTGGCCGATAAGATGAAAGCACGTGGCATCAATGCCAGCACCTTCTCCGACTGGTGGGCCTACAAAAACGAAGTGCGCGACGCCATTCCGTACAACGCGGGTATCATGCACGACGTGGGCCTGAACGTGGCTATCAACTCCGATGATGCCGAGATGAGCCGTCGCCTCAATCAGGAAGCCGCCAAAATGGTGAAGTACAACGGGCTGTCGGAAGAAGAGGCCTTGAAGCTGGTAACGATTAACCCGGCCAAGATGCTGCACCTCGACAAGACGATGGGTAGCATCAAGGAAGGGAAGGATGCCGACGTAGTGCTGTGGAGCGATAATCCGCTGAGCATCTACGCTCACGCTGAGCGCACGTTTGTGGATGGCCGCTTGCTATTCGACGTGGAAAGCGACCAGCAGATGCGCCAGGATATGCAGAAGGAGCGCCTGCGCATTGTGCAGCTGATGCTGGCTGCTAAGAAGGGTGGTGCCCCTACCCAAGCCCCAACCGCTAGGCCCACCAAACACTACCACTGCGACACCCTAGGCGAGGACAAGGAGCTAGACCAGTAAATCAGCCAGATTAGTGCTCTACTCAGTGCGATACTCGGCCGTTCAGCTCAGGCTCCCGCGCGTAGGTGCCGCCTTGCGCTGCAACGGCACTTACGGGAGTACCCTCCGCACCAACGGCCCAGACAACTAACGACAACACTTCCATGAAGCATATTCTTCTTTCCCTAGGTCTGCTAGCGGCCACCACTGCCGCTGCCCAGGTGCCGGCTCCGGCCCCGCCCCAAAGCAAACCTGTGCTACTAGTGGGCGGCACCTTGCACGTAGGCAACGGCACAGTAGTGCCCAACGCGGCCGTAGCATTCGACAAAGGTAAAATAACGTACGCTGGCGCCCAGAGCGGCTTTCAGCAAGACAAAGCAGGCTACGAGGTAGTAGACGTGAACGGTCAGGAAATATACCCTGGCTTGATTCTGCCCAACACTACCCTGGGTCTTACGGAGGTAGAAGCCATTCGGGCTACCGTCGACGAGCAGGAAGTGGGCATTCTCAACCCGAACGTGCGCAGCATCATTGCCTACAACACCGACTCTGATATTCTGCCCACAGTACGGACCAACGGCGTGCTGCTGGCGCAAGTGACGCCCCGCGGTGGTATGCTCTCGGGGCAAAGCAGCGTGGTGCAGCTAGACGCCTGGAACTGGCAGGATGCGGCCGTAAAAACGGACGATGGTCTGCACCTGAACTGGCCGGCTATGGTCATCAAAACCAGCCCCGCCGAAGATGCAAAGGCACTAGAGATGCGCGAGAAAAACCGCACGGAGCAGCTCCGCCAGCTAGAAAGCTTGCTTACGGAAGCCAGCGCCTACCGCCAGCAACCTACCAGCCGCAAGGAAAACCTGCGTCTGACGTCGATGGGCGGCTTGTTCGATGGCTCTAAAACCTTGTTTATTCACGCCGACTACGGTAAGGAAATAGTGGAGTCGGTGCGGTTTGCTAAGCGCCTGGGCGTGCAGAAGGTGACGCTGGTAGGCGCCCGCGATGCCTGGATGATGCTGGACTTTCTGAAGCAGAACGACGTAGCCGTAATCTTATCCCGCATTCACGCCCTACCTCGCCGGGAGGGCGATGACTACGACCTGCCTTACAAACTGCCTAGCTTGTTGCAACAGGCCGGTGTTCGGTTCTGCCTTGATTATGAAGGTGGTATGGAAACATCGGGGGCGCGCAACTTAGCCTTTATTGCGGGCACTGCGGCTGGGCACGGCCTAACCAAGGAGCAGGCCCTTACGGCCGTAACGCTCAGCCCGGCCCGCATTCTAGGGCTTGATAAGGAATACGGGTCCTTAGAGGCGGGCAAGAGTGCCACGCTGGTAGTGAGCCGCGGCGACTTATTGGATATGCGTACCAATAATGTAACGCAAGCCTACATTGATGGCCGTGCATTTCGTCTCGACACTAAGCAAACCTATTTGCGCGACAAGTTTCGGGCGAAATATGGTCTGCGCTAGCGTTTTCCGACTCCCTTAAACACCACGGGCCCGCCAATTTGGCGGGCCCGTGGTGTTTAGAAAAGCCGAAGTACAGTTCTGGGATGACATTGGAAAAGATAACGGGGAGGACCGATGATTTCCTTTGAAAACCAAATTAGAAAGTAATATCTTCCTACTTCATGTGCTACGCATATTGTGTTGGGGCGTGCTCTTTCCTTTTTACGGCTTTTTAGAGCTGGCTCTTCTGTGTTTACCCTATGAGTGTACCATTACTACCCCTCACCCGTATTCCCTTGCTTCTGGTAGATGACCATCCGGTGGTGATTGAAGGAATCAAGTCCTTGTTAAAGTCAGAAGCCGACTTACCCGTGGTGGCGCAAGCCTGTAGTGGCCAGGAAGCCTTGGATGTACTAGCTATGCACCCCGAAGTGCTGGTGGCCGTACTCGACCTTAACATGCCAGGCATGAGCGGAACGGAACTGGCCATTGCTATCCGGGCCCAGCGGCCACAGGTACGCATCCTGATTCTGAGTATGTTCCATGATCATGCATCGGTGGCAGAGGTTCTGGAAGCGGGCTGCGCCGGGTACGTCCTCAAAACCTCTACTAAGTCGGAGCTTACGCTTGCTATTCGGGAAGTAGCGGCTGGGCACAATTATTTCAGCGGCGAAGTGGGCGCTACTATGCTACAAAACCTGCAACTTTCGGGGCTGCGGGAGAGGCCTCAGGAGCCGCGAGCTAACGAGCTAACGAACCGGGAGCGCGAGATTCTACAGTTGATTGCCCGCGAGTACTCCAACTCCCACATTGCCGAGACGCTCTTTATCAGTGAGCGGACGGTAGAAACCCATCGCAAAAACATCCTGACCAAAACAAACTCTAAGTCGGTAGTGGGGCTGATTCAATATGCCATGCGCCACAAGCTAATCGGCTGAATGCTTTAGTAGGGGAAGGGAGCGGGGCTAAAGAAGCAAAGTTAAGTCAGGCATAAGCTAGACTACCCTTGCTTTTTACTGGTGTATTGCCCTGATAGCTAAGTGCGTACTAGATTCAGGATATTTTCAGAGTAGGATAGTTCTCAGAAAGAATTGCCCAAATGAACCTAAATATGGCACTTTTCAGTAATAATAGGTGTATACCATGAACGCTCAATAGGAATAATCAATAAAAGAATTGATTTTTGCTTTTGAATAGTCATATATAATCGTTTTTGGTACATATGGCGAAGAGTGCGCAGTGTCTGTTCTGATATGAGGCAGTATGTGAGCTTTTTGTTGTATAAAAAGACGAGTGATATACAGGCTTTTGCGCTCATTGGTAGGCTGCACTTTGAATCTTCGGACCGCTAGTATCTCCCGGTTATAGAGGAGAGTATCTAGTAAGTAAGTAGAACACAGTCAGATTACTAAGTGCGTAGCTAAGGAGTTTTCTTTTCACGCGTCTCACTTTCCACATAAGGATTTTCAGCGGTGTAAGTAACATCCGTACTAGCACGGATAAAAAATACGGGCTACCACGGATTTACATTATACAAAGAAAAATTATACCTTAGCATCGTTCAAAATAATGGCGATATCTTCATATAGGAGTCATTCGCTGTACTATGTTTTCCGAGCGGCCTTGAGCCCTCGCTTTCTTCGACTTTCGACACCCATTGTACAACATCAAATTTTTACCAACCATGGCTTCTAAAATTCTATCCTTCATTTGCCACGTACCCGGCATGATGCCCGGTGCATATCCTGCAGTACCAACTACTAACTCTACCTCAAGTGCTCCATCTAAGAACGCGGAGCGCAAGAGCGAATCCAAAGTTGCGGGCGGTCATTTCACCGCCATCTACGAGAACGAGCGGTTCGTCCGGTTTAAGTACATCAGCAACCCTAGCTAGATATTGCTAAGCCAGGTAGCTTTGTTGGTGCACTACGAAAAACGCCGCCTCCCTAGCTTATAGGGGAGGCGGCGTTTTGTTATACAAACCCCCTGAGGGAGGATTTCGGCTAACTTGCGGCCCGGTCCATCCGTTTTGCTTGCATGATTACTTCGTTGATTCGCTTTTTGCTGCCTTGTGTAGCCTATTGCCTGTTGCTGACCTTGCCTGCCCAAGCCCAGTCGGCTTTTACCCCTGACGAGGACGCGTGGTACGGCGTAGTAGCCCGCAGTAGTGGCCGCAGTTTAGATATTACGGGTGCTTCTACGGAGGCTGCTGCCCTGGGCATCCAATGGGAGTTTACCCACGCCAATAGCCAGCAGTGGCGCTTTGTGCGGGCTGCTGCTGGTAGCGACTTCTACCGGATTGAGGCCCGCCACAGTGGCAAGTGCCTCACCCTCGACCGCCCGGATGAAGGAGCTCCCCTGGTGCAGCGGCCCTGGACAGGCAGCTTCTATCAGCAGTGGAAGCTGGTGCCATCGGGCCCTATTGGCAGCTTTATGCTCGTGAGCCGAGGCAACGACAAATGCGCTGCCCTGGCCGCGGCCGACAAGTTTAATGGTACACCAGTGGTAGGGCAGCGCCCACAAAACCGCGCCACGCAACAGTGGAAGCTATTTAAACTGCGCCTAAATGTCGATCCGCAGCAGCCTGGCTTCGGGCAACCCGCTCCGCTGGCTAACCTCAATACCAACGGTAATGAATTGCAACCCGTGGTGACCCCCGACGGTCAGACATTGTATTTCGTGCGTACTCGCTATGCTGGCAACATGGAAGGCGTATCGGAGTCGGGAGATATTTGGGTGAGCAGCTCGGCCGATGCCGGGCGAACGTGGGGAGCGGCTACACGCCTTACTACCTTGAACACGCCCCAAAACAACGGGATAATGGCAGTAACGGGTACATCTGGCAACACCCTGCTGGTGCGGGGAACCTATGAGCGGGACGGTAGCTACCGCGACGAAAGTGTGAGCCGCATTGCTCGCAATGCTCAGGGCAAAAACGCGCATCCTGTGCCACTAGAAATTGCTAACTATTACTCTGCTGGCCCCGCAACCTCCTTTTTCCAAACGGCGGATGAGAAGATTTTGCTCCTCTCTTTGGAGCGGGGCGACTCCCAGGGCCTCAACGACCTGTATGTGAGCCGCCCCACTGCCGACGGCCTCTGGACGGAGCCGCTGAACCTGGGAGCCGTGGTGAACTCACCGGGCTTTGAGTTTGCCCCTTGGCTAGCGGCCGATGGCAAAACGCTGTATTTCAGTTCGTACGGTCATGCTGGCTACGGCAGCGCCGATATATTCGTGAGCCAGCGCCTCGACGACACGTGGACCCGCTGGACTGAGCCGCGCAATTTGGGCGCCCCCCTGAACGGACCGGGGTTTGACGCATATTTGTCGCTCTCCGGGGATGAGAAGCAGGCTTTCTACGCGTCGTCGCCCACGGCCAACGGCCCTATTGATTTGTTCCGCACAGTTACCGGAGTAGTGTCCGTGGATACGGCTCGGGCACCCGCCCCCGCCCCGGTAGCGCCCGCCGTGGCCGCTCGCATTTTACTTACTGGTCGCACCATAGATGCCAAAACGCGGCAGGCCTTAGCCACGGAAGTAAAAGCAATTCGGCTCGGTAATGATATGGCCTTCAATGCCACTATGCGCACCGATGCAGCCGTGGGCGGGTTCCAGCTCTCCTTGCCCCCGGGCAGCTACCGCCTGCTCGCTACCCGGGCTGGCTACCTCACCGCTACCGATACGGTGACGTTAACTACTGGCTCCTTGAGCCGTGAGCTGCCTTTGGTACCAGCCGCTGTGGGTTCTAGTTTGGAATTGCCTACCCTTATTTTCGCCCAGGGTAAGTTTAGCTTGCTGCCCGCCTCCTACACCGAGCTGAACCGCTTGGCCCGTACCCTGCAAGACAACCCTGCGGTAAACATCCGGCTAGAAGGCCACACCGATAACCAGGGCGATGCTAAGCTAAACCAAGAACTGTCCGAAAACCGGGTGGCGGAGGTGAAACGCTACCTTGTAATGCGCGGCGTGCCCGAGCGGCGCATCAGCACTATTGGTTTTGGAGGCAGCAAGCCCCGCGCTAGCAATGCCAAAGAAGAAACCCGCAAGCTCAATCGGCGCGTAGAGTTTACCATCGTCAAGTAAGTAGCTGCCAGGACGACTCAACCACGGTATAACGCTCTCAGGATATGCAAGCTCTCATTCAGCAGGAAACCGCACTGCCTAATCTGCCCTCAGCTTCCGGGGTAGAGCTAGTCGGCAATGTAGCCTACGTAATTGGCGACGATGCGCCCTTTCTGTATCAGCTAGACGCCGCCTCAATGGTAGCGGGTGAGCCGACGCCGCTATTTGAGACAGCACACTTTAGTACCGGCCGCATCCCCAAGGACAGAAAGCTGGATCTGGAATGCCTCACGGCCCTGACTACTGCTAGTGGCGAGAAGGGCTTGCTGGCCCTGGGTTCAGGAGCTACATCCGTGCGGGAGCAGGGCTTCTGGGTGGTGCTTCCGCATGGGCCCGGAGCCGCCGCTACGGTATACCCACTGGCACTCAGCGGCTTGTACGCCGCCCTGCGCAAGCAATTGCCCGCGGGCATTACCCTGAACCTGGAAGCTGCTGCTACCACGCCCCAGGAGTTGCTGCTGTTTCAGCGCACGGTAGGATCAGCCGCTGGCAACTTAGTGTTTCGGCTGCCCCTAGCCGCTACCCTGAGCTTTCTGCAGCACCATACTACACAGGCCCCTGCCGTACGGCACCAGTTCTACCACCTGCCCACTATCGACGGTAAGCCTGCGGGCTTTTCGGGGGCGGCTTTTTTTGAAGACCAGCTGTTCATTACGGCCTCCGTGGAAGACACGCAGGATGCAGTACTAGATGGGGCCGTGCTCGGCTCCTTTGTGGGACTACTAGACTTGAAGCGTGAGTTGAGGCAGCCTGTAGCAGTGGCGTGCACCCTACTGACGCAACCCGACGGCCAGCCCTACCGGGGCAAGGTGGAAAGCGTGGTAGTGCGCCGGCGCAGTGGCTCTAATCGGTACGAGCTACTGCTGGTAACAGATGATGACCAGGGCGGTTCGACGGCTGTTTCGGTGGTGCTCACGGTGTAAGCGTAGCGCGCAGGTAGCGGGAGAGAAAGCAGAAAGATAATCAGCGAGAAAAATGGCCTTAGTGGAATGTACAGCAGCTAGTTACTGTTTAGCAGCCGTACGTATTCACTCTGGTTTTTTACCGTCGATGATTCTGTTTCAAACCCGATTTTTGTATCCCGTCAGCGCCGTTCGGTTGCAGGAAGAACAAGGCATTCTACCCGCCGAATTCTTGCAGACTCTGCACATCCTGCGTCCTTTCCTGGAAAAGGAAAAAGCCTACGGTACGGTCTGCTCCACAAGCGTGGAGTCGCCGCGCGGCCGTCAGCTTACTGTGTATTATCGTAAAACCTACTCCACCGAGACAGGCTACGTAATAGAAATTCTGGAAGCAGAAGTAGCCCGTCCGCAGGCTACTACGCAAGCTGCTTAACTTCCGCTGCTCTAAGGTAAGCAGGCTGCTTAACCGCTTTGTTCACTCAACTTATACAAGCCAAGACTAGCAGCGGCTGGTCTTGGCTTTTCTGTGCTTTGTAGGTAGCTGAGGGGGTAGCGCTGGCTTACTGGCCGCGGCGCCAGATAAAGCCATCTAGTACATAGTGCGTGGCTTGGGGCAGGGCAAGCAAAGGAACCAGCAGCATCAACCCCACTGAATCCGTCACGGTGGGTAGACTATGAAACCAGCCAAACACGGGGGCGTGCTCCCGCCATACCAAGCCATCCCATACACCTTCTTCCAGGAAAGCTAGCCCTATGAGTACGGCTAGAAAGCCGATGATTCCGTAGCGGCCCGTCCACCACGGCGCCGTGGCCCGCCGGTGTGGAAGGCTGTTTGCCTGCTTAGGAGCGTCCGGGTGGCTAGCCGCCCATACCAAGGCGAGGTAAGGAATACCGTGGGCAACGACATTGAGCAGAGTGAAAGCCAAGTCGCCGTTGAACAGAACAATACCGCAGTACCAAGACACAAGCGTGCCTGCTACGAGCAAGTTGCGGGGCCAGTTGAACTGCCGCGTCTGCTGCCACTGCCTCACTTCTTTGTAGGCGTAGGCTACCAGCAGCGCCACGTATACGATGGTGGCTGCCAGCCGACCTCCTGGCCAGTTGTACTGCACAAAGTCGCCGTCTACAAACCAGTTGAAATTGCGCGGTGCCGACAGGTGCCAGTACAACAGCGGGTAGATAGTGGCATAGTAGATGAGCACCGTATTGAGCTGACGGCCAGCACCCGCGGCTGGTTCTCGGCGGGAATAGAGGCGCAGAAACCCATACTGCTGGCGGATGAAGTGAAAGACGGCCAAGTACGCCAACACGCGCCAGAACCAAAGGCCGCTGGCCGCATACAGGGCAATGCCCACAGCGTAGCAAGCTAGTGGTGCTACCCACAGCAACGTGCGGTGCTGGCGCCGGCGCACGGGGTCAAGGTAGGTGCGAAACAGGGTGCTGTACACGTGCGCTACATCAATAAGGACTACTAGGCCCACCCAGGCCACCAAGGGCATGCGGCTGGTGGTGCGGTAGGTATCAGGCAGTAGCAACACCCCCAGCAAGGCCAAAAAAGGAGGTGCCAATACGTACAGCCCGTCAAAGCTTGCGGAGCGAATCCAGGGCTGGCGGCTGGCTACGGGCGCAGAGGTGGGCGGGGCAAGGGCAGGCATGGGGGAGTAGAGAACGAAGTTTGCTTAGGCGTTGGCCGTGGGTGGGGCCGCCGCTAGAAGCTCAGTAGCCGCACGCAGCCCTTGGTAGAATCCCTCCTCGAAGATAGAAACGCCGCTCAAATCGGTGTGGGCGAAGAATACCTTGTTTTGCCAGGGCTGCATGGCCGCTTTCCGAACTGGGTTCCAGATGGTGCCGGGGGTAGGAGCTACCATCCCGTGACCCCACACCCACACATCTGCCCGCTGCACAAAGGTGGCGAGGTTGGGGTGAGCAGTTTCCAACTCAGCCAAGATGCGGGCCACCCACTCGTCGTAGCTGGTGCGATAGGCGGCTTGGCGGGTGGCAGTGGCATGGGGCCCCGTCAGGGGCAGGTAGTAGGTAATGACTTTGGGGCCGTGGTTGTTGAGGCTCAAGCTCTGGTGGGTAGCATTGACGTAGCCCACGGAGGCCGTACCATACAGCACGTTGTCCCAGCACAAGGGCCGACCGGGGCCTTGGGGCAGGCCCGCTACCGATAGGTTTGCCACTACCCAAGGCACGTGTTCAAGTGCTAGCGCGGGGCGCGCCAGGTTTGGTAGTCCGGCCACTAGCCGGCGCGTGATAAACTCGGGGGTAGCTAGCAGCACCTGCCGGGCCTCAATCCGCATAGTGTGGCGGGTGGCGGCATCGTAGCACAGCACGGCCAAGCCCGCAGGGGTTTCCTCAAGCTGGTACGCCAGCGTGTGGGGTAGGATGGGGGAATCAGCCTGCTTGCGCAGGCTTTCCGCTAGAAAGTTGTTGCCCTGGGGCCAGGTCAGCACATCGGCTGCGGTGGCGTTGTGGGCGCGGCCTTTGCGCGAAGCAAAGTAGTGCAGTCCCGCCCACGCCGACGTATGAGCCGCCAGGGTACCATAGTCATCCTTGCAGCAGTAGTCGAGGTACCAGCGCAGGTGAGGCGAGGTAAACCCTTGCTGATCCAGATACTCAGCAAACGAAAGGGCATCCAACTGACGAAACTGCGCATCACCCGACGACGCATCCAGCGGAATGCGAAAGGCATCTAGCCCATCGGCACCAGTGGCGTGACGC
This sequence comes from Hymenobacter mucosus, assembly GCF_900188255.1. GTDB lineage: Bacteria > Bacteroidota > Bacteroidia > Cytophagales > Hymenobacteraceae > Hymenobacter > Hymenobacter mucosus. Next base: position 80,605 of record NZ_FZNS01000008.1, read on the forward strand.
AACTCCTCAACCAGACGGAAAAAGCGCGCTATTTGGTTTTTCTCCGCCGCCGGCACTCCCAAGTCCGGCACTAAGCCTTGCTGCCAATGGCCATGGAGGAGCAGGCGTTCTTCGGGGTCGTGGCACAGGTGGTACTCATTGTAAATAGGCAAGCCGGAGGTGGCATCGTACCCGCTGATTGTGCCTGCCTCCTGCAAAAAAGCCAGCAGTTCACGGTTGCGCGGGTCGGGTACGGGGAGGTAGTGCGCCCCCCACGGATAGGCTGATACCTTATTGCGGCCCCCGGCTGAGTTGCCGCCTACGTGCTCATCTAGCTCCACCAGCAGTACCTCCTGCTTTCCGCGGCGCGCTAGTTCGCGCCGCGCTGCCAAGCCCGCCACGCCACCGCCCACAATCAGTACATCCGTCCGGAGCGTGCGCGTGGGAGGAGGTAGGCGGTCTGGTTGGCGTAGTACGTGCCCCGTTGCGTGGTTGGCCCCGTGCAAACTGCCCTGAATATGAGCCCGCGCCGTGCCGGGCCGGCAGGAATGCAGCAGGCTCGTGGGGGCTAGCAAAGTGCCCGCCAGCCCCAGCCCGGAGCGTTGCAGAAACGTGCGCCGGTTAATCATCAGTGACAGTCAAGGGAAAGCAAGTCAATCAAGGTAGTTAGTGCAGTACCTATGCTTTGTGCTGCACGATTTAGTTAATAGCCATGAGCAGTAGTCGAGGTAGTATTTCAGCGACAGAAATCAGTGCGAATAGGGACCCCAATCTTCCTCGAAGTAGCGCACCAACGCTTGGTTATTCAGCTGGTTGATTTCGGTGGGTATCTCGGTCATGTCGGGGGGGAAGTAGAGCATGTCGCGGATAGTAGCGGTAGTCACGTAGCGCAGCCCTCGAGGTAGGGGGCCGCCGTTGGGGCGCCAGTGCGAGTTGCGGCCCGCCATCACAAAGCCCCACTCCCCAAAGGAAGGCACGTAGCAGTGGTAAGGAATGGTTTGAAAGCCGGCCGCTTGCAACGTGTGGGCCACGCACCAAAACGACTGCCGAGCCACGTAGGGCGAGGTGCTCTGCACCACAATGCGCCCCCCGGGGGCCAGCAGATGGTCTAGCTCCCGGTAGAAGGCTGCCGAGTATAGCTTTCCAATAGAGTAGTTCGAAGGATCGGGAAAGTCCACCACAATGTAGTCGTAGCGGGCAGTATCTTGGCGCACCCACTGGTAAGCGTCGCCGTTGAGTACCTCTACCTTTGGGGACAGTAGGGCGCGCTGGTTGAGGGATACCAGCATGGCGTTGTGCTGAAATAGGCGGGTCATGCCGGCATCGAGGTCCACCAGCCGGATGTGGCGCACCTGCGGATACTTCAGCAGCTCCCGCACCGCCAGGCCGTCGCCTCCGCCCAGCACTAGTACCTGCCGCGCTTGGGGCAAGGCTTGCAGGGCCGGATGAACTAGGGCCTCGTGGTAGCGGTACTCATCCTGAGAGCTGAACTGCAAGTTGCCGTTGAGGAAAAGGCGTAGCTCTCGGCTGTTTCTGGTAAGTACAATGCGCTGGTAGGTGGTGCTCTTGCTGAAAATCACCTGGTCTTGAAAGGCCATGCCCTCCGTATAGGTCTGAATGCGCTCGGCAAAGAAGATGCCTACCCCCAGGGCCAGCAGGGAGGCTACCACTGCTCCCGTGAGGCTGCGCCGGAAGGGCCGCGTTTCGGGGAAGCGGTAGAGGGCCACGCCCGCCACAATGATGTTTAGCGCGCCCACGAACAGGGAAGTCCGGATGAGACCCAACTGCGGCACCAGCACCAGCGGAAAGATGAGGGAAGCCAGCAGCGCCCCAATGTAGTCGAATGTGAACACGCGCGAAACCAGGTCCTTGAACTCGAAGCGCCCTTCCAGGATGCGCATGAGCAGCGGAATTTCCAGTCCCACCAATACGCCCGTAAGGCCTACCAGCAGGTAGAGAATGAGCCGAAACGACGTTACGTACTCAAACAGCACGAACAGCAGCGGAGCCGAGAAGCCGCCCACCAACCCCACCAGAATTTCGAGCCGGATAAACCAGCGCAGCAACGACCCACCCAGGTAGCGCGACAGCCAGGAGCCGATACCCATCGAAAACAGGTAGACGCCAATAATGGTGGAGAACTGAAGTACCGAGTCGCCGAGGAGGTAGCTGGCTAGGGTGCCCGCAATCAGCTCATACACCAGCCCGCAGGTGGCAATGACGAACACCGAGCCCAGCAGCAGGGCCGGTTGTGCCCCGGCCGTAGCGGCCGCCGCCTCGCGGGGCGGCCGAGCCAGGGTGGCATTATCCATGAATAGCGGAACTGATGATGAGGGCCACGGCCAGGATGAAAGCTGCTCCCATAATAGCCAGGGCCGTGTTGTGCTCCTCAATAATCTCCTTCCAGAGCGTGCCTGGGGTAAGCTTATTGAGTACTACAAAGCTCAAAACCAGAATAAGAATGCCCAGAACGGAATAGATAATAGAGGCGGCAATGAGCTTGAAGTTGAGGTATTCCATGAGGCGAGATAGTAAGGAGTAGAGAGGCGGGGCGCCGGCCAAGGGGCTAGCGTGCCACGTTAGAGCAAGTAGGCTGCGAGTTAGGTGCTACTTGTGAAAGTAGGTGCTGCGGCCGTGGCTGCCGGAACTGTGGCCGCCAGTGCCATTGATGTTTTCCGTGCTGTCGTTGTCGTCGCCAAGCCAGCGCCAACCGTGCAGACCTGACCATACGAAGGCGCCGTAGCCGAGCAAAGCCAAGGCCGCGTAATACTGAATGGAGCGAAAAGAACGAAGCATACGCAGAGGTGCAGATTATTAGTCTTGAGGGCCGTAGTCGCTGTTTTGCCAGCGGCTGTGCTCGTAGTTCTGGCGCCGTAAGTACTGTACCGCTGGGTAAGCCAGCAGAAGAACCAGGAATAGCACCACATTGGAATGCAGCGGTGTGTTGATTGCTACTCGCAAGTTGCCCGTCACGATTTGGGTAATGTCGGTGGTGGGGTAGAGGTTTACGTGGTAGCGGCCCGCAGGAATGTCCGCCAGCACGGCGTCGGCTGTTACGCTGCCTTCGCTCCAGCTTTCCCCGTCTTCCACCCCGGAGTAGTATTCCATGGTTTTAGTAAAGTCGTAGGTGCGGCCGGTTTGCTCGTTTACTAGCACCACGGGCACCTCTACCCATTGGTTGTTGAGGTTGGCGCGCAAATCAAACTCCAAGGCCGTGTTGTACGGCACCTCAAAGGGCGAAGAAACCTTTACTGCTTCGAGCACGGGTGCCGTGCTCGAATCGGGTGGCACTGCGGCAGCCGGAGTAGTGCTAGAAGTAGCCCACGACAAATCAGCCAGGGTAGTTTCTGGGCGGAGCAGTGAGAAGAACACGTGGGTGAAAATAACCAGCACGGCCAGCCCCAACGAAAAGTTCTTGAGGGCGTCCCAATTAGCGCCTGGAGCCGGCTGCACGGCCCCTGTGCCCATGCGAAATGGCATTCGGGTAGGTGGCACGTTGAAGCCTTCCTGCACCTCGGCCGGTTCCACATGCTCGGCCAAGTACCAAGTAGCCGAGCGCACCTTCTTCTCTTCCACGAGCATCAATGGCGGGTCGATGAACTCGGCAATTTTAAGTCCTTCGTCGTCTAAGACGTTCCAGTCAAACTCACCCTCCGCGTACAAAACCCGTGGCGAGTAGCGGTTGTAAAGCTCATAATAGTGGTCATCAGTATCAACCGTAGCTCGGTTTCCTTGCCGGGCAATAATGGTAAACTTCTGGTCGGTAGGGGTGATGTACGTCCAGTGGCCTTCGTACAGGGCTAGCTGGGCGTAGGTGTGGGTTTCGGGGTTGAGCAACTGGTATTCTTCCCAGGAAGCGCGCGTTCTGGCCTCCTTACGAATCATGTAACCCGTTACCCGGAAGGGCTGCCCGCGTAGGCTACCCAAGGTGCCTACTGGCAAGGCCAGCGCGTGCGCTGGCTCCTGCGTGAACTTGCGTAGCTTTTTCGGGGTGTGCAGATTGCCTTCTTTCAGCCCAAAGAACATATGGCAGCTAGGACAGCTGAAATGGGTGCTTTGCTGCTCATCGAAGCACGGCAAGGGCGCCTTACACTGCGGACAAGTTACGTGGGCGGGGGCTGCGGGGGCGCTCATCGGCAGACTTCCGTTTTGGCTTGTTCCTCTCCACCAAAGAAACGTAGGGTTTCGGCATACAGCAGGCGCACCGTGTCGGCATTGTTGCGCCGGTAGCTGGAGAGGAATACGTCGAAGGTAGCGTGTCCGTATTCGGGCCAGGTATGGATGCTCAAGTGTGATTCCGTGAGGCCTACTACCGCCGTAAAGCCTCCGTTGGGGAAGGAGTGGTATACCTCGCCCACCTTAGTTAGCTGCTGCTGAGCTATCTGCTGGTTAAAAAATGCCCGGCAAGCCTCTACATCCGTAAGGGCGCCCACGGGGGCTGTAAAAGTGGCTAGCACGTGCAAGCCGGGGGTATAAGAATCCATCAACTAGTATCGAAGCACTGACGCCTTCTCAAACTTACAGGCTGAACAGCAGAAGCCCAAGGTCATTTTTACCGGATGCTGAGTAGCCAGCTACGGGCGGCTTGTTCCTGATCAAACTCAAAAGTAGCCACGGGCAGGGCTTGCGCATGGTTCATGGCTAGCTCAATGCACGTGCGGGCGGGCCAGTCCATGGCCGTGACCCAGGCAATGGCTTCCACTCCCGCCTGTCCTAGAATTTGAAAAAAGTCTTTACCAACCCACTGGCTAGCCTCCTGCCAGCCATCAAACACTTCAGCGCTGTCGTTGAAAATCTTGGTGGAGCAGGTAGTCCGTACGAAGTCAAGCAGCAAGTAGCAGTGCGTAATGGCGGAAGCGGCTGTGTATGTGCCGCGCCAGGTAACATGCAGTAGCTTGTGGCGGCAGTCGTGCGTGACGGTGAAGCCAGGGGTATCAAACAAAAGTTGCAGGGTCATAAAATAAGATGGCACGCTGGTTAATAGCCCTTGAGCTGTGGGCTATAACTGGGCAAAGCTAGGGCGTTTGGGCCGATACTAGCTAGTAGGAAGGCGCGGAAGGTACAAGTAATCAAATAGATACAGAAATATCTTTGCTTAGTCCAGTGCCGAGCACCGAAGCAGCCTAGTATAGTCGGTTGCCATTGTTCAGGTGTTTTTCGTAGAATGGGCTTTCCAACAGACCACCCTTCTATGCAAACCACCCGCGTTGAGCACGACTTTCTAGGCGAACGAGCTATTCCAGAACACGTCTATTATGGTATTCAGACCCTAAGAGCCATTGAGAACTTCACTATTACGGGCATTCCACTGCGGGTGGAGCCGCTATTTGTGCAGTCGCTGGCTTACGTGAAGAAGGCGGCTGCCATGGCCAACCGAGACCTAGGCGTATTAGACCCTACTATTGCTGACTACATCCTGCGGGCCTGCGACCGGGTAATTGCGGGAGAGATGGACGACCAGTTCCTGACGGATATGATTCAGGGCGGAGCCGGTACTTCCGTCAACATGAACGCCAACGAGGTTATTGCCAACGTGGCCTTGGAACTCATGGGCAAAGCCAAAGGCCAGTATGAGTTTTGCCACCCCAACAACCATGTCAACTGTTCGCAGTCTACCAACGATGCCTACCCGACGGCTTTCCGCATCGCGCTCAGCAATAAGCTCATCGGCTACAGCAAGGCGCTAGGCGAACTAGCCGATGCCTTTGCGGCCAAAGGCGACGAGTTTCGCAATGTGCTGAAAATGGGCCGCACCCAGCTGCAGGATGCGGTGCCCATGAGCATGGGCGACGAGTTTCGGGCCTTTGCTACCAACCTGCGCGAGGAACTGCTGCGCATTGAGGATAGCCGCCGCCTCATTAGTGAAATCAATATGGGCGCTACGGCTATTGGAACGGGGGTAAATGCGCCGCATGGCTACGCCGAGCTGGTAACCAAACACCTGCGGGATGTAACAGGCCTCGACCTGATCCTGGCCGGCGACTTAATTGAAGCTACCTACGATACGGGCGCCTACGTGCAGCTTTCGGGTGTGCTGAAGCGTACGGCGGTGAAGCTCTCTAAAATCTGCAACGACCTGCGCCTGCTGTCCTCAGGGCCCCGCGCGGGCCTGTTTGAAATCAACTTGCCGCCCTTGCAGCCCGGTTCCAGCATTATGCCCGGAAAAGTAAACCCGGTAGTGCCCGAAGTAGTCAACCAGACGGCGTTCTACGTCATTGGGGCCGACCTGACCGTGACCATGGCTGCTGAAGCTGGGCAGTTGCAGCTGAACGTGATGGAGCCGGTTATTTCCTTTGCTCTGTTCACCTCTATTTCCTACATGACCAATGCTTGCCACACCCTGCGCGAAAAGTGTGTGGTTGGCATCACGGCCAACGCGCAACACGCCGAGAATGTAGTGCGCAACAGTATCGGTATCGTGACCCAGCTCAACCCCGTCCTAGGCTACGAAACCGCGGCAGAAATTGCGAAGGAGGCCTTGAAAACCGGCAAGTCGGTGTACGAGGTGGCCGTGAAGGAGCGCCAGTTGCTGACCCAGGCAAAGTGGGACGAAATATTCACCTTCGAAAACCTCATCCGCCCGGATTTTATCCGCTAGCTACCCCCTAGTGGGCAGATAGTAGAAAGGCCCCGGACTGGTACAGTCCGGGGCCTTCATATTTTCAAATTGTTGGGTTTGCCTAGGTACAAGTACTCGCAAAGGCTCTACGATGCATAGCCCAGGCTGCTTCTGTCTAGGCTGCCTAGCGGGGCTGGGTAGGTGGCAGCCGGCTGGGTACGTAGCAACAAGTGCAGGCCCGTGTCGGAAAGCTGCTGGGTTACTTGCTCGTTAAAGTTACACCAGTACAACCGCAGGCCCGCTTGCTGAGCTTCGCGCTCAAGCTGAAGCATAGTTTGCTGTCCTTCACTGCTGATAGCAGCTAGGTGCTGGCAATCTAACCAAAGGGTGTTGATGGTACCGCGTAGTAACACCTGGCGTACTGCCTGCAACAACTGAGTTGCTTCGGCAGACCCCGAGCAAGTGCCATGCAGGCTCAGCCCGATTCCTCCCCAATTGCCTCCTACATAAATAGTTAAAGATGTCCTCTGCATATTCCACACGGGTTTGGCCACCACCTGAGGGCTCATCTGTAAAACTACAGAAATGAGTACGCTTGTTCAAAATATATATAACGAAAATACGGATTTTTTGAATAAAACTATACAAGGTTAAATACGTTACTTAGATACATACCATTTATTCTATTTATGTCTAGCTTGTGTATTCCCGTGCTTCTGTTCAGTCCACTTGCCTCATGGCCGATTCCATTCAAAATGAAGCAGGTGTGCTTCGACAAAATTCTGCCGGGTATTTTCACTTAACATGGCTGCCCGGCTCTACCAACCAAACAGCGGTGCAGCAGCTTCTGGAAAAGCTTTTGCAGCAGCTGCAGCAAACCGGCTGCACACGGCTGCTTTCCGACCAGCGTCAGCTAGGTGCGTATAAGGATGAGCTAGTGAGTTGGTTAGTAGTGGATTGGCTTCCTCGCACTGTGGCAACGCCCTACCTTCAGCGTACGGCTATTCTGCCGCCTACCCAGTTGTATGTGCGCATGCAAACCACCTATTTGTTTGAAGAAGCCTTTAGTCGCTACGGGTTGGTCAGCCGCACCTTTCAGGAGCAAGAAGACGCCATTGCCTGGCTACTAGAGTAACTAGTGCCGAAACCATTCTAGCGCAGCAGTGCGCCTGCCATCATCTAAAAGTAAAAGCCTCGCTGCACACAGTGCAACGAGGCTTTTGCGTAGTAGGCACGCTAGTGCGGAAGGATTACCGCCCAGCTTCCATCAGGCTGATGGCGTAGCCGCCGCCAGGGGCGCAGTACTGCGTCAGCTTGGTTTTGTTCGTGACGTTAACCTTGCGGATTTCGTAGGCCTGCGGGTTCTTCTCGTAGTGAGCATCCTTTTTGTCGGCGTAGATGGTTGCCACGTACTTCTTACTGGGGTCCAGGAAACTCAGGTTGATTTTAGAAGTGCGGCCGTTCTCATCACACGTGCTGCCCACAAACCAGTTGTTCTTGCCCTTGGCTTTACGAGCATAAGTGATGTAGTCGCCGGGCTCGGCTTCCAATACTTTTGTGTCGTCCCAATCTACAGCTACGTCCTTGATAAACTGGAAGGCTTCGAGGTGCTTGTTGTAAGTTTCGGGTAGGTCGGCGGCCATTTGCAGGGGGCTATACATCGTTACGTACAGGGCCAGTTGTCGAGCCAGGGTGCTGTGCACGAAGGACGTATTGCTGGGGTTGTAGGCGCTGATCTTGGTTTGGAAGATGCCAGGTGTGTAGTCCATGGGGCCGCCAATGAGGCGGGTAAAGGGCAGAATGGTCGTGTGGTCGGCATTATTACCACCAAACGACTCGTACTCGGTACCGCGGGCGGCCTCGTTGCCGATTAGGTTGGGGTAGGTGCGGGCCAGGCCAGTAGGGCGCACGGCTTCGTGGCCGTTCACCATGATTTTATGCTCAGCCGCCTTGGTCAGCACGTAGTTGTAGTGGTCTACCATCCACTGGTCGTAGTGATGGTGGCCCAGCGGCACGATGTCGCCCACGTAGCCGGTTTTCACCGCGTTGTAGCCGTACTTGTTCATGAACTGGAACGCCGTGTCCAAGTGCCGCTCGTAATTGCGTATTGAGCCGGAGGTTTCATGGTGCATAATCATCCGAACGTTCTTGCTGGCGGCGTAGCGCTGCAACTCCTGCACGTCGAAGTCGGGGTAGGGCGTCACAAAGTCGAACACATAGTCTTTGTGCTTGCCAAACCAGTCTTCCCACCCGGTGTTCCAGCCTTCCACAAGCACAGCATCAAACCCGTGTTTGGAGGCAAAGTCAATGTACTCCTTCACGTGGGCCGTGTTGGCGCCGTGGGTGCCATTGGGCTTTACTTTGGAGTAGTCAATAGAGTCGAGCTTGATGTTTTCTTGGTTGGTGTACGACCAGGTGCTTTTACCCGTAATCATCTCCCACCAAACGCCCACGTACTTTACGGGCTTAATCCAGGATACGTCCTTGAACTTGGTAGGCTCGTTGAGGTTCAGCACCAGCTTCGATTCCAGAATATCGCCCGCCCGGTCGCTCACAATCACGGTGCGCCAGGGCGAGTTGGCCGGCGTCTGGAGCAGTCCTTTGTCGCCCACGGCATCTGGCGTCAGGTGCGACTCCAGCACGAAGTTCTTGTCGTCCAGCTCCAAGTGCATGGCCGAGTAGTCAATCAGGGCCGCCTCGTGGATGTTGATATACAAGCCGTCTTTGCTCTTGAGCATGAGCGGGGTTTGTACTCCCGTGGCCGAGAAGGGAGTTTGAGAGGCGTTGGGCGTGGTAGCTGCCTTCATCTTCCCGCGTATCTCCGACAGGTTCGACGTGACGGTGCTGTACTCCTGGGTGTCGTAGTCGCCGGGGAGCCAGAAAGCCTTATGGTCGCCGGCCAGGGCAAACTGCGTGCGCTCCTCCTTAATGGTGAAGTAGTCGAGGCCTTTCTGCTGAGGAAACTCGTAGCGAAAGCCCAGGCCATCGTCGAACACCCGGAACCGTACCCGCATCACGCGGTTGGTTTGGGCCTGGGTGAGCGTGACGGCCAGCTCATTGTAGTGGTTGCGGATGTTTTTAACCTCGCCCCATACCGGCTGCCACGTTTCATCGAAGGAGCGGCGCTGGGCGCTAGTTTGGGTAAAGCCGCTAGTCAGCGAGGTTGTATTTTTTAGGTCCAGGCCGAGGCGGCTGGTTTTAAGCACCGGCCGTCCTTTGTAGGTAAGGCTATAAGTAGGCACGCCGCCTTCCTGCACATTTACGCTGAGGGTGAACTGCTTATTGGGCGACTGAATGTCCTCGGCTTGGGCTAGGCCCGCAAGCAGGGACAAGCACGCTACTAGCATGGTGCGCCCACTCCGGCGGGCGGAGCGCGATATCCAGGAAGAAGAAACGACGGGGCGGTTTCCAGAGGAAGCCGACCGGCTGATGCGGTCAAAAAGCATGGTGGGAAGGGGGAAAGAAGGGTTCGGCGTATCTTGACTGTGCTAGGGCAAAAGCCCAATAACATCTGTAAGGTACGCCGTCGCAAGTTGTCGCTCTTCCCGCCGGTTTGCTACAGCGTAGTTGCCTGGTTTCCGTGCGCTATTGACTAACAGCCATTTTGTACACCTGGCTTGCACCGTATAGCGCCCGTAGTTTTTAGTAGGGTTCCCTAATGGGTAGCCGCGCACCACAGGCCGGAACAACTACGCCATACTGAGTCTGCTTACATGCCTGCGGGCGGTGCCTGGGGCGTGCTGCGCAGGGCCTGCTTCATCTCCTGCTCCTTCAGTTTTTTGCAAGTCAGCACAATCAGGGCATCATTGCTCATGGCATTTTCGTCGTAGCTCATGTGTACCTTCTGCCCGTTCCAGGCGTAGCGCTGAATGTAGGGGCTGCTCTGCACCCCTGGGCCTGCCTGAGCCTGCAAGGCCTCCAGCACAGCACGGCTGTTGTGCAGGCCGCGGGTCTTGACGAGGATTACGGCGAGCCTGCCCTGGTAGAAGCCGTACGTCACGTCGGCTACTTCGCCCGTGCCAAATTGCTTTTGCTCGCCCTTGCGGCGGTAGTAACTCGTCTTGCCCGCTTTTTCGGCTAGGGCCAAATCCCGGTATGCAGAAGGAACTGTCTCGAAGCGAGCACCCCGAAAGCCATACGTTTCGTCTAGGGTAGTGAGGCTGGGCGTGGGCTCCTGGGCCAATACACCACCAGAAAAAGCAATCAGGGAGACGAACGTAGCAACGACTTTCATACGGATATTACGGCTATGACTTGGCTCAACGGGTATAAGTGAGTAGGTCATGAAAGAATACAATACTGCAAAGAAAGTTATAAGTCGCGTATGTGCGGCACTGCCGTAGGCGTAATCTGGTTACTTTAGTAAGTGGTAGCCTTGCAGTAAGTAGGTGTTTAGCAGACGGCGGCGGTACTAGCTTCTGCCTGTTCGTAGCATGACACGTTGTACGTGGCCTACGTACTTATTTTCTGGCAGAGCATGTACCTTGTTGCTCTATTCCACTTGCGCTTTTCGTTTATGAGTTCCGATTCTCGCTTCTCCGCTGCTCTTGCTCAGTTTGATGCCGCTAACGCCGAAGACCCCAATCAGGAAACAGACGCCGACGGGCGGGTATGGCCAAAGGAACTCCTGTACGGCCATCGGATGAGTGACTGCCTGGCCCGCGTGGCGCCTGATGCCCCGGAGGCCGTGCAACTAGCTGCTCGCTGTCAGCACATCCGCCGCTGGACCATTCCGCGTCACGACTTTCCTATGGATCGGCCGGGCTACCACCAGTGGCGCAACACACTTAAGAAATTCCACGCCACCCTGGCCGGCGAAATCCTGACCGGAGTAGGATACGATCAAGCAACCATAAAACGCGTGCAGGCCTTACTACAAAAGCAGCAGCTCGCCCACGACGCGGATGTGCAGCTCTTGGAAGACGTAATCTGCCTGGTATTTTTGGAGTACTACTTCCTCGACTTTGCCCAGCATCACCCAGAAGAGAAAGTTATTGACATTGTGCAGAAAACGTGGAAGAAAATGACTTCTAACGGTCATCAACTGGCCCTGCAACTGCCCCTGCCGGCCCCCGCCCACGCTTTGGTGGCCAAAGCCTTAGGGGCAGCCTAGGGTACTATTCTTTGACAACGGGGTGCCCCAAAGCCACTACCTCGCCGATAACGATAAGCGCCGGATAGGTAATGCCATGTGTAGCTACTAGTTCGGGTAATTGAGCTACGGGACCCACTGCCAGTTTGCGGTGGGGGAGGGAGAGGTGCTGAACCACGGCTGCTGGCGTGTCGCCTTTGCCCATGTCGCGGTAGGTCCGGGCAATTTCTTCGGCTTTCATCAGCCCCATGTAGAGTACAACGGTAGAGTTGCTGTGCATGGCCAGCCGCAGGTCGGCGGAAAGCGAACCGTCTTTTTTAGTACCCGTCAGCAGCCAAACGCCCTCGCTGATAACGCGGTGCGTCAGCGGAATATCTTCGAAGCCCAGCGCCTGCATACTGGAAATGCCCGGTATGTAGTGGGCTGCAATGCCGTGGGAACGGGCGAATAAGACTTCCTCAAACCCCCGCCCGAAAATGAAGGGGTCGCCGCCCTTCAGGCGCACTACCCGCCCATGAGCCAAGGCCTTCTCCCGAATGAGCTCGTGAATAGTCTCCTGGGGCGTATACTCGCCATAGGGCTTTTTACCTACGTAAATGCATTCGCAAGCTGTAGGGGCCAAGGCGAGCAACTCCTGGTTGGCTAGGTTGTCGTAGAGAATAACTGCGGCCGTTTGAAGCACTTTGTAGGCTTTGATGGTCAGCAATTCCGGGTCGCCGGGGCCGGCGCCCACTACGTATAGCTCGGGCGTTGGGGCAGGCATCATATGGTAGGGTCAATTACGGGCGGCTATCTGTTTGCTTGCGTCCTCTGCCACCGGGCGGCAGCCAGCATGCCGGTAGTGAGCAAAGCGCCCAAGGCCACCAGCCGCCAGCGCCGCGTGGCCGGTGCTTCGTAGCCGGGGGCACCGGTTAGGCCAGCCGTTACGGCATCCAGCGCCCGCACTTTGGCTGCAAAGTCGCCGGCTAACTGCTGCCGAATAGCGGGCATCTTCTGAAGCACGGCATCCAGCTCGTCGGGAAGCGCCGTTTCAAGTACGCTCCGCAAGCGCTTCGCCACCGTTGGCGACTGCCCGTTGGTAGATACTGCTACTTTGAGGGCGCCCTTTTGCACCACCGATGAAAGGTAGAAGTCGCACAATGCGGGCGTATCGGCCACATTCACCAGCAAACGCCGGGCGTGCGCAGCCTCCCGGATACGGCGGTGCAGCGCGGGGTCATCGGTAGCGGCAAATACTATATCGGCTTCGTCGAGGTAGGCATCTGTGTACTCGCCCTGATGCAATTGCACGGCCGGATGGCGGGCAGCAACCTTCTGCAATTCCGGCAGAAAAGTAATGCTCACTACACTAACGGCGGTGTTCGGGCTGTTTCGTAAAATAGCCGACAGCTTTTCCAAGCCCACGTTGCCCCCGCCCACCAAGAGTACGCGCAACTGTTCGAGCTTCAAAAAAACGGGAAAAAGCGGATTGGCAATGGGGGGGGATGACATGAAAACAGAACTAGTGAAATAGGTACTTCATACGTATGCCCGGCACTTAGGGCGACATTATAGAAGCATCTTCTGGCAGCGCCGCCGGGTCGTGCCACTGTTCAAACTCGGTGGCCGGCGCTTCGCAGGTAGGGCAGTGGTAGGAAGGTAAGCTAGCCCACGGGGTGCCTGGGGCAATGCCCTGGCCCGCGTCGCCATAAGATTGGTCGTACACAGTCAAGCAGCGGCGGCAGCGCGGCAGCGGGGTACTCGCGGCTCCAGGCAGGGGCAGATTATGGGAAGCGGCCGATTGCTCTGGTGCTGGTGCGGCCGTAGCATCGCGCTGGGCATAAAACTGGTGGCACAGCTCGGCAAGGTACCAGCCAAGCTGGTCGCGGCGTACTTGCTGGCGGAAGAGCACGAAGTCGCGGGAGTTAGGGTTGAAGTCGCGGGTATGCAGAATTTCGTACTGGGTACCAACGCGGGCCGCCTGCGTGCGGATGATGATGGAGCCGAAAAGACCCGTTTGGGGTTGCGTCTTAATGGCGAAGCACAGTTGGTAGGTGCGCACATCTTCCTCGTTGAGGTAGCGCACTAGCTCATGCTTGAGGGCTAGGCCGTCGGGGCAACGATCTTCCACCTGCCAGTTGAGTTCGTTGGCGGCGTGGCGTACATTGAGGCGATGGCGCTGCAACACAGTGTCCCACTGAGCGCGGTCAGGGAGGGCAATGCCTTTTATCACCAATGATTTCCAGGGAGTGGTGCACAACTGCCCGATGCGAGTATGCAAACACAGGCGACACACATCCTGCAAAAAAGCTACGGCAAATTGCTCATTGCGCCGGTAGATTCCCAGCCACAGTTGCTGGCCGCTGCGGTTAAAGCCCTCGTAATAAGGCAGCGTGAATGTAGGCACCAGCAAAGGACTGGCCTCGGCGGTAGGAGCAAGCGGTTGGGTAGCGCTGATATGCGCGAACAACCGAGCTCCGGCCGTTGCGGGGGCGCCATCGTAGTCTATGGCAGTGCTTAGCAGTGCCTGCTCGATGGCTGCACTCAGGATGGGAACGTCCTCGGAGTAAACCAGCTGAGGCCATGTATACAGGCCGCCCGCACGTGGAAACCGCACGTACAGGTGCCAATGGTTGCTAGTTTCGGCGGCAATGAAGTTGAGGTGGCCCGTGAAAAATGGCACGAACGTTTGTCGGCTATCAACCAGGTTGATTTTTAACTGGGGCTGGTAGTCAAATAGGTCTAGAATGTCCTTATACACGCCTTCGCGTAGCCACGTAGCGTTGTAGAACACGTCCTCGCCCACGTACGAGCTCATGATGTTGGGATGCGCCTCCTTGTAAGGCTCGCCGGGCACGCCCACGGCCGCAAGTGCTTGCAGCAAGGTCCAGCGGCGGCTTGGCTCCACCGCCAACAGGAGTTGTTGCCGATGGCCGAACTGCACATGGTCAATGCCGGCCGCCTCGGCAGCAGTCAGCACGGCCAGTAGGTCGCCGGCGGGCACAATGCCGCCCGGTAAGTTTACAGCGACGATGGAGAGGGGGGAGGCAGCAGTCATTGGTAGGGGCAAGGGTAGTTAGCCAGCAGTAGGCACCAGCAGAGCTAGTTCGGCGGCCAAAAGCTGTTGCACTTCCGGCCGGCACGAGCCGCACCCGGTGCCCGCGCCCGTGGTAGCGCACAGCTCCGGCACGGTATCGCAGCCGGCGGCAATGGCTTGGCGCAGGTTGTCGGCTCCCACGTTGTTGCAGCTGCATACCAGCTTGCCCAGCACGGGCGTTGGCGTGCGGCCACTGCGCAGCAGCTGGAGGCGTTTGTCGCTTAGCTCGGTGCCGTTCGCAATCAACTCCCGAAATTCCTGAAACTCACTTTTGTCGCCGATAAGAATGGCCCCCACCAGGCGGTCGTGGTGAATGATGCACTTCTTGTAGTAGCGCTGGGCCTTATCAATGAAAACAATCTCTTCGTACTCAGTCGAGTTCGGGCATTCGGGGAGGCCAATGCTGCACAAGTCAAATCCGTGAATCTTGATGATGTTCATGAAGGTGCTGCCGCGGTAGTAGCTGCTCACGTCGCCGCTGAGGTAACGCGCCACTACGGCTGCCTGCTGCTCGGCCGCCGCCGTGATGCCGTAGAGAGTGCCCTCAAATTCGGCAATTTCACCTAGGGCATAGATGTGTGGGTCACTGGTTTGCAGCCGTTCGTTTACCAGTACCCCCCGGCGGCACTCTAGCCCGCACTCGCGCGCCAGCTCCAGGTTGGGCACTGTGCCAATGGCCATGATGAGCGCATCGCAGGACAAGCGGCGCCCACTTTTCAGGCCTATTCCTGTAAGACGCGCGCGGCCGTAGTACAGCTCAACTTCGTCGTTGAAGTACAAATCACAGCCCTGATCTAGCATTTCCTCTTGCAGAAGCTGGCTGCCTAGGGCGTCGAGCTGCCGGTCCAGAAACCGGGAGATGCGCTGCACAATGGTAACGCGGGTGCCTATTTCCCGCAGAGAGGCCGCCATTTCCAGCCCCAGCAGGCCGCCGCCCACAATTACTACGTGCGCCTGAGCCGGCAAGTGGCGCTTAAACTCATCGGCATCGGTGCGGCTGCGCATGGTGAAGATACCCGGTAGCGTAGGCACGTTGCGGGGCACATTGGCGCGGCTACCCGTTGCCAGCAGCAGCACGTCGTACTCGGTGCGCTTGCCTCGCGAGTCCACCACGTATTTCTCGGTCCGGTTTATTTCCTCTACGCTCACGCCGCGCAGCAGCCGGATATTATATGCGGGCTCCTCGTGGTCTTGCATCTTCACCAGCTGTTCCCATGCCTGGTGCCCGCTGATGTAATCGGGTAGCATCACCCGGTTGTAGAAAGGGAAATCCTCCTTGCTGAAAATCGTAACCTCGTCTTCCTGGTTAAGCTCCCGATAAGATTTGACGAAGCCGTAGGCGCCCGCTCCGGCGCCCACTACCACAATGCGTTGTTTGGGCTTACGATACTTTTCTAGCTGTACGGCGCAAAACTTAAAATCGGGCTCCTTAGAAATGGGGTCTAGCGTGGCCGAAGTCACGTTGTTGGCGCGGTTCAGGTCGGAGCCCAGAATTTTCCCCCAGTGCATGGGCAGAAATACCACGCCCGGTCGGATGCCCGTTGAGAGCCGGGCTGCCACCCGTACCGTACCCCGGCGCGACTTCACAGTCAATAAATTACCTTCGCGTACGCCCAGCGCCGCGGCGTCTTGGGGGTGTACTTCTAAGTAGGCCTGCGGGGTGTGCTGGTTGAGCTTACTGACTTTGCCCGTTTTGGTCATGGTGTGCCACTGGTCGCGGATGCGGCCGGTGGTGAGAATAAACGGGAAGTCATCGTCGGGTGCCTCGCTACGGAAGGTGGCCGTTACCGGATGAATGATGGCCCGGCCCGAGGGCGTGTAAAATTGCTGATCGGTGAACAGCCGGGCGGAGGCCTGTGGCTGACCGGACCGGTAGGGCCACTGCACGGACCCTTGCTCTCGGAGTACAGTATAGTTCAGGCCCGAAATATCGAGGGTAGTGCCGGCCGTGAGGCGGGTATGCTCTTCGTATATCGCCTCCGTGGTTGGAAAGTCGAACCCCGGGAAGTTCAGGGCGCGTGCAAAGCGACAGATGATTTCGGCATCGGGCAGGGCCTCGCCCGGCGCTTCCACTACCTTGGGCAGGTAGCTAATGCGGCGCTCCGAGTTAGTCATGGTGCCTTCCTTCTCGGCCCAGGCCGCAGCGGGTAGAATTACATCGGCGTACGCCAGAGTTTCGGGCTTGGTGCTAATGTCTTGCACTACCACAAACTTGGCCTTAGCCAGGGCAGCTTCTGCCTGGCGCACCTGGGGCAAACTCGTGAGCGGGTTGGTGCAAATAATCCAGATAGCTTTGAGACGTCCGTCTTCCAGGGCCTCAAACATTTCGGTGGCGGTGTAGCCTGGCTTCTCAGCCAACGGACCACTGCCCCAAAACTGTTGTACTGCCGCCCGGTGCTCAGGGTTGGCTAGGTTGCGGTGAGCCGGCAGCAAGTTGCTGAGGCCGCCTACCTCGCGCCCACCCATGGCGTTGGGCTGGCCAGTAAGGGACAACGGGCCAGCGCCGGGTTTGCCAATTTGCCCGGTGATAAGGTGTAGGTTCAGCAAGCTAAGGTTCTTATCCACCCCCATGGCACTTTGGTTGAGCCCCATAGTCCACATCGACAGAAAGCCCTTGGCGGCCCCAATGTAGGCTGCCGCCAGCCGAATATCGGCTTCGGCTACTCCGCATAATTGGGCCGCTTCTTCCAGGGTGCGCGCAAACACCAACTGCCGGTAGGCCTCATATCCTTCGGCGTGCTGCTCAATGAAGGCTACATCAATGTCCCCGTTTTCGATGAGGGCCCGCGCCAAAGCTTGGTGCAGCACTACATCGGTACCGGGAAGAACTTGTATGTGCACGTCGGCTAGGGCAGACGTGTCCGTAGCGCGGGGGTCTACCACTACAATTTTGACGTGGGGGTTGGCGGCCTTGTGGGCTTCTACCCGTCGCCACAAAATGGGGTGGCACCACGCGGGGTTGGCGCCCGTCACCAAAAAGCAGTCGGCCAGTTCAATATCGTCGTAGCAAACCGGTACGCTGTCTTCGCCCAAGGCCATTTTATACCCTACCACCGCGCTACTCATGCACAAGCGGGAGTTGGTATCAAGGTTGTTACTGCCAATGAACCCCTTCATCAGCTTGTTGATGACGTAGTACTCTTCTGTCAGGCACTGGCCCGAAGCATAGAAGGCTACCGAGTCGGGGCCATACTGCTCAATAAAAGTGCGAAATACGGCCGCGGTGCGGTGCAGAGCTTCCTCCCAACTCACGCGCTGTAGAGGCCGACTTTTGCTGTAGCGCATGTGTGGGTACAGCAGCCGGTCGCTCCGGTCGTTCACGGTGTATTGCAGGTTTAGGCCTTTGCTACACAAGGCACCTCGGTTTACGGGGTAGGCAGGGTTGCCAGTGACGGTGACGTCACCGTTCTTTTCCGGCTTAACTAGCACACCGCAGCCCACGCCGCAGTAGCAACACGTAGAAGGAATAGCAGGGGAGGCAAGGGGCATACACAGGAGGCGCTAGGGTATTGGAAGCTGCAAAAAATGGCTTAAGCGCCGGCCAGCGCCATTGGAGCCGTTTCGGTTGCTTCTTTCAGCACTAAGCGGAGCAGCAGCACGAGGCCTCCTACCACGGCCACGCCAACACCGATGTACAGAAACGCCATAGTGTAGCTGATGGTAGCTGACTTGAACAGAAATCCTACCAGCATAGCGCCCAGGTTGCCGCCAGCGCCTACAATGCCGCTTACACTACCAATGGCCTTGGTATTCACGAATGGCACGATGGAGTAGGTGCAGCCGTTGGCCATTTTTAGGAACAAGGCAAACACCAGCATGGCCGCAATAGCCAGGGGTAGGCTAGGTGCCAGCGCAAAGGCGGCAATGCCTACCCCCTCCAGTAACAGCAAGCCGCCCAGCAACATCCACTTGCCCTGAATGCCGTAGGCACGGCCGGCCCGGTCGCTTACCACGCCGCCCAGGCCGCGAGCAAAGATGTTCATGAAGCCAAAAATGCCCGCTAGCATACCAGCCGCTACCAGTGTAGCACCAAAGTGGTCCACAAAGTACACGGCGGCTACATTATCAATGGTGATTTCGATGCCAAAGCAGGCCCCGTAGGCAAGCCCCAAGATCCAGGTGCGGTAATCACGCAGGGCTACCATAAAGGTGCCCTGGCTTTTCACGGCTGCATTGCGCTGAATGTCGGCGTAGTTGCCGCGGGGGGTGTCTTGGGTGTACTTGTAGTACAGGGCCGCCATCAAAAGCAAAATCACGCCGGGTACTACCATAGCTAGGCGCCAGGAGTTGGCCTTATCTACGTAACCCAGGCTCACGAAACCCGCGGCCACCAGCGGCATCACCATGTTGGCAATGCCCCCTCCCAGGTTACCCCAGCCACCCGCTACGGCATTGGCTGTGCCTACCACGTTGGGCGCAAACATCATGGAGGTGTGAAACTGCGTGATGACAAACGAAGCTCCAATGATGCCAATAGCTAGCCGGAATAGCAGGAAGCTTTCGTAGCTATTGCTCAGGCCAATGGTTAGCACCGGAATGGCGCCTACCCCCAGCAAGATGGTGTAGGCGAGACGCGGTCCAATGGTATCGCACAGCTTGCCCATGATGAGGCGAGCCAGGATAGTAGCGGACACCGAGGCAATAACGATGTTGCCGATTTGCCCCTTATCAAGGTGAAGCTGCTCACGAACCAGAGGCATAAGCGGGGCAATGCCAAACCACCCAAAAAAGCAGAAGAAAAACGTAAGCCACGTCAGATGAAACGTGCGCATTTGCACACCCTTCGTAGCAAAGATGTTGAGCCGGTTTAGGGGCTGCTGAGCAGCAAGGGAAGCGTCCATGTGGGGGAGTAGGGCTAGGAGATACAGCAGAAGAAAATATTGGCGAGCATTAGGCTAACCCGATGTATACAACATCGCCCTCCACCTTGATGGGGTAGGTTTGGATGCTGCACTCGTCGCCGTTGAGGCACTCTCCCGTGCGCAGGGAAAAGGTGCGCTTGTGAAACGGGCAGGCCACCTTGGGCTCACAGGTTTCGCCGGTGCTGCCAATCATGCCCCGCGCCAGCGCCATCTGTTGCTTATGGGGGCACAGGTTTTGGGTAGCAAACCACTCGCCCCGACGGGCAAAGTTGAAAATAGCTACCTGCTCGCCCTCTACTAGGGCGCAGGCTCCGCCATCGGCGGGAATGTCGGTAGTATGGCACACGGGTAGCCAGGCTACGGCAGTGGTAGTCTCCATAAAAATCTATCCGTTAAGTGTTTGTGGTTGCTGAGCTAGGTAGGGGCAAAGAAGATGGAAGGGAAATAGACGGCCGGTTTTACCAGGCTTTTACCATCTTCTGTCCCCGCATTTCCTCAAATTCCATGGTAGGGTCTTTCACCTTCGGAGCATTCACGAAGTGGGTGAATTGCTTGCGCAGTTCAGGATTTTCTACCACTTCCTTCCATTCGCAGTGGTAGTTCTGGATGAGCAGGGCCATTTCAGCCTCCAGCTCAGCGCAAATACCGAGGCTGTCATTAATGACCACGTTCTTTAGATAAGCCAGGCCCCCCTCCATCTTGTTAAGCCAGGTGGCCGTGCGCATCAGCGGATCGGCAGTTTTGATATAAAACATCAGGAACCGGTCGAGGTACTTCACCACAGTATCCTTGTCGATGTCGGTCGCCAAAAGTTGGGCGTGTTGGGGTTTGGAGCCACCATTGCCACATACAAAGAGGTTCCAGCCCTTCTCCGTAGCAATAATACCGAAATCCTTGGCCTGGGCTTCCGCGCACTCGCGCACACAGCCGCTCACACCGCTTTTCAGCTTGTGGGGGGAGCGGATCCCCTTGTACCGGTTCTCTATTTCGATGGCAAATGATACGCTGTCGTGCAGGCCAAACCGACACCAGGTGCTTCCCACGCAGCTTTTCACGGTGCGCAACGACTTACCGTAGGCGTGTCCGCTCTCAAAACCCGCGTTAATCAACTCCTCCCAAATATCGGGTAGGTCGCTCACGTGGGCCCCGAACATGTCGATGCGTTGACCACCCGTAATCTTGGTATACAGGCCGTATTTGTGAGCTACCCTACCTATCACCATCAACTGCTCGGGCGTTACTTCACCACCCGCAATGCGCGGCACTACCGAGTAGCTACCACCTTTCTGGATGTTAGCCAAGTACCGGTCGTTGGTATCCTGAATCGTGTTATGCTTGACAATCAGATCATTCCAGAGTCCCGACAAAATGCTGCCAATGGCAGGCTTACAAGTTTCGCACCCGTCGCCCTTCCCAAAATGGTTGAGGGCCGCGTCGTAGGTACGGATGTCGTTGATCCTGAGTAGGTCGAATAGCTCCTGGCGGGAGTAGTCGAAATGCTCACACAGCACGTTTTTGATATACGCTCCCTGCGCCGTGAGGGTACCATTAATTAGGTCTTTGACCATAGGAATGCAGCCTCCGCAGCCTGTGCCGGCCTTGTTGCACTTCTTCATGGCATCTAGGGAGGTAACATTGAGGTCGGTGACGGCAGCGCAAATTGCACCCTTGGTCACGGCCTCGCACGAACATACCAGGGCATCATCGGGTAGGCTCAGTACACCGGCTCCTTCGGCTGCCTCGGCGCCCCGCGCCCCTAAAATGAGGTCTTCGGGATGGGGAGGAAGCGCAATCTTGTTATTGACGGTTTGCAGCAGCATGTTGTAGGCCTCCGCGTCGCCGATGAGTACGCCTCCGAGTAGCAGTTTACCGTCGGGGCTGATATTGATGCGCTTGTACACCCCGTTGTGGGCATCCTCGAATACAATAGAGCGGCTGTGTGGCTCAGCAATGAATGGGTCGCCGAAGCTGGCTACATCTACCCCAATAAGCTTAAGCTTGCTACTCATGTCGTACCCCGTAAAGGCACGGGTGCCCTGCGTGAGCTGGCTGGCTACTACCTCGGCCATGTCGTAACCTGGCGCCACCAATCCGTAGATCATGCCGCCGTGCAAAGCGCATTCGCCAATGGCAAAGATGCGTGGGTCACTGGTTTGCATCTCATTGTTTACCACGATGCCGCCGCGCATTCCCACTTCCAGACCCGCCAGCTTGGCTAGTTCATCCCGTGGGCGGATACCTGCCGAAATAACCAGCATATCAACTTCCAAAATAGAGCCATCGCCAAAATGCAAGGCCTCTATTTTTCCTTCCCCGGCAATGCTCGACGTAGCCTTGCTCAAATGAATTTGCAGTCCTAGCGCTTCCAGCTTGGTTTGCAGCATCTGACTACCAGCCGCATCAATCTGCCGCGGCATAAGCCGTGGAGCAAATTCTACCACGTGAGTCTCGGGCACGCCCAAATCGAGCAAGGCTTTTGCTGCTTCCAAGCCAAGCAGTCCGCCACCTAGTACTGCCCCGCTTCGAGCAGTAGCTGCACTGGCTTTAATTTCTTCAAGGTCCTCAATGGTGCGGTATACCATCACACCTTCTTTCTCAACTCCGGGAATGTCGGGCACAAAGGCCGACGAGCCAGTAGCCAGTACCAAGTAGTCGTAGGGCTGTATAAGGCCACTGCGTGAGTGTACCGTTTGGCTGGCGCGGTCAATTTCCAGCACGGGGTCGCCGAGGTGTAGCACTACCCCATGGTCGTGGTACCATTGTAGGGGCGCCATCAACAGATCGTCGGCCGTTTTGCCCCCGAAGTACTCGCTCAGGTGCACCCGGTCGTAAGCCACTCGCGGCTCCTCCCCAAAAACAACCAACTTGAAAACCGACGTTTTGGCGAGAAGCTTTTCACAAAACTTGTAGCCAACCATGCCATTGCCAATTACAACGACGGTAGGAACGTGCTGCGGTACCATAGGACCGAGAGGTTAAGTATACAAAAGAAGAAAAGTAAAGTGTGGGTGGAGCAGTAACTAGGAGCAATACACACCTATCAAGAAATAAGACTTTTGAAAAAAGCCTTAAATTATGATGGGTGTAGGTGTGTATATTCACAAATCTAGCAAAATACACCTCTCATGCAAGGGTGTTATTTGAATAAAAAGCAATTATTATATCAAAGTGACATAAAATTTATAGGTGGTGCAATTGTAAGCAGGTATAGGTGCCTGCACTACTTAGGTGATTAGGAACAGCTGCACGCGCAATACACTCTTGACAAACCAACTGGAGTAGCACACGCAAAATGCGTCCATCCATCTTGGATGAGGGCAGTATGCCTATGCGGTGAATAGGTTCTCCTTAAGTGTAAAAACGTGCTTACCCTAGTGCCGCACTTCACGAAGCGGAATAATAATAAGGTAAACTCAACCTAACGAATAGGTTACAGTGTGCGTAAGCCTAGCCACATACCATACTTTCTTTTAGCTATGAATCAGTCTTCAACTTCAACATCGCGCTCTGGTGGTCCCCTGCTCGACCAAGCTCTGCAATGGCTCAACCAAGGCAGCATGGCCGATATGATTGGACGAATCTCCCCTTCCTTGAAAAATGCGGGCAATAAGGTGACTACCAGCTATGATAAGCTGAGCACTACACAAAAGGTAGTAGGCGGAGCCTTACTAGTAATAGGAGTGGGCTACCTCGCTAGCCGCAACAAAAATGCTGCGCAACCTACCAGCCAAGCTAGCACATTGCAGGAACTGCTATACTTTGTAAATGACCGCATTGAAGGATATCAGCGGGCCGTTGACGAAAGTGAGGATGCAGAACTACGGGGCTATTATAAGCAGCTAGTAAGCCAAAGCCAGAAGTTTGCTAATGATTTAAATACTGCGCTGCGTCAGCAAGGAGCGGAGGAGCAAAACGCTACTACTCTCAAAGGAAAGCTGTACCGCCGCTGGATGGACGCCAAAGCAAGCCTTACGGGTCAGGACGAAAAAGCCATCCTCGGCGCCAATATATATGGTGAGGAATGGGCACTGAAAGCCTACGAAGACGCGCTTAGCCAGGGCACTTTGGAAGGAGGCGTTCGACTAGCAGTAGAACGTCAGTACGCCTTGTCGCAGAAGACCTACGACAAACTGAAAAAATTGGAAGCGAAATAGGGTTGCCAGCCGATGTTGCGACGTATTGCCCGTCGGCCTTTCACTTGCGAAAGGAAAATACCATAAAAAAGCGAGGCCGATACTTCACTGAAGTATCGGCCTCGCTTTTCTACTCTAGTACCCAGAGCCGGGGTCGAACCGGCACATCTTTCGATATTGGTGTTTGAGACCAACGCGTCTACCGATTCCGCCATCTGGGCATTTCAACCGTCCCTGTTGGTAGATCAGGAACGGGCTGCAAACTTAGCTAGACTTTCGCGAATGCGCAAGAGGTAGCGCTTTTTCAAATAATAAGTTCTGATCTGCTGTAGGGCTTGTGGGCGAGCATCTGCTGGTAGACCTTCGTACCCAACTAGTACTGGTTCAATGCCGGCATCTAGTGTGTCAGTCAGAGCGTTAACTTCTGTTTCTACCTTGGTGGTAGTAGCAGGATCGGGGTCAAATTCGAGCTCCATGAGTTGCTCATTCAGGTCCATAACTTCCATTAAAAAATCTGGTGGAAGCTCCTGTTTTCCTTCTTCTAGCAGACCGTGGCGGCTTAAAATGTACGCCATTCGGTGGTCAAAATCGGAAAGCGTGCGGTACGCATTCGTGTTGAGCGTGGCTAGGTCAAGGATTTCCTGTTGCCTCTCGGGGCTTTCAGTGGCGTGGAAATCGGGATGGTACTGGCGGCTGAGCGCGTAGTACTGGCGCTTGAGTGTCGCCTCATCCGGGCGAAATGTTTCGGGCAGGCTGTAAAAGCCAAAATAATCGGGAGTCATATGGGAAAAGAAAGGCAGTTGCTTCCGAAAGGTTTGGATTCTTCTACGCACGTAGGCACGGAGAGGTAAGAGGAAGCAGCAGTAGAAGCCGAAACGCGCGGCTTTGTTTATCTCTGTACTGAGGGTAACTAGGCCAGCGGAAGGTGTTTGGGCCCACCTACACAACTTTTTGCCCGGCAGGAGAAGTCGTTCGATGAACTGAAAACGCTAGAGGAGGAGTTGCGAACAGCCGCTTGGTAGCGGGCCACACTTCACCGAATAACTCAGAACGACGGTAAGTATTCAGCGCGTCGGCAGATTCCCAATGGCTATGGGTGCAGTAGATATGGGGCTGGTCGGCATCCTGCCAGAGTTCCAGCAGCTGACACCCCGGCATTTGACGGATTTTATTTTCCGACTCATGGAATAGGCGCAGAAAACTCTCTACTTGCTCAGGAAGAAAAGTCATGCGCACAATGCGTATCAACATAAGAAAAATACAAGTAGTGGGAATGCTGTAAAACAGGTGACAGGTTGTCACAAACTACTTAACATAATAAATATATAGAAAAAATACCCTTGTGTAGCAACATGAGGAGTGATTGTAAAGGATGCTAGGACTCGGTAGGGTAGCGTACATCCACCTGTGAATCGAAGTGGAGTCCTAGTAATTCTGAGGCGTTGCCTTGGTTAATTCCAATACACAATTGGTCTTGACTATTGAAAATGCAGACCACTTCGCCGGGAGTAGTAGCTTGGAAGTGCGGAAATATATCGCGCACGGTTTCGCGGGCGAAATGAATGGTGAAGCTGCGGTTGCGACCAATGACTTCCATGGCCGTGCGCGTGATATCGGTGACGAGGTTGCCATAGTGGTCAACGTGCACTACGTGACCCATAATGCGGTTATCCTGAAGGCGCAACTGCCTATTGAGTAGCTGATACACATCCGTTGTGAGTGGGCCCAGGTCTAACAGCCCGCCGCCCTTGGCTAAGTGCACCGCAGCTGGCACGAGCAGGTCGCGGGTGGGGGATGAAGTTGGCGACTGCCCAGCGGCCAACGTCACGAGGGCATCGGGCTGGCCGTCGCAGAGCAGAGGCAGAAGTCCATTATCAGCAGCAACGAAGAAGTGGCCCTGAAAGCTGGCGGCGTGCCATGCGGCGCGCGGAGCTCCCAAATCGTTGACGCCCACTAAATGCACGGTGCCAGCAGGAAAATCTCGGAATACTGCATTGAGCACATGTACTGCGTGTGCAATGTTGAAGGGCTCAACACCATGCGATATATCCAGTACCGGAACTTGAGGGGCAAGCTGGAGAATACGCGCTTTGACGGCCGCCACATAGTGGTCACGGTAGCCAAAATCGGATAGAAACGTAATCAACCCCATAGCCGGAAATTGTGAGTTCTTCGTACTATTGCCAGTACCCCTGCGCGGGCGGCAAAAGTAGGCGTTTTGCCGTGAATCGGGAATAGCAACGATTAGCGAATTTTTGCTGTTCTCCTACGCAGAGGATGGTATGGGCTCAGCCCGCCGGCTCTTTTCCTTCCCATTCGTTTTTAAATTCCCTCAGATTGGTCGAGAAAGTCATCACGCTCGAAAACGTGTCCCTCGTTGAGTTCTTGGGGCCCGATAACCAGAATATCCGCCAATTAGCGGCTGCTTTTCCGGGCAGTAAAATTATTTCCCGCGGCAATGAGATTAAAATCCAGGGGCAGACCCAGGTAATCAGCCGCATCAACGACATCCTGTCGGCATTGCTGGAGCATTACCATCAATACGGACAGATTACCGATAAAACGGTAAGCCAGTACCTAACCTCTGCCGATGAGGACCAGCAGGACCGGATACTAGCGGCTTCTCCGGATGTCATCTTGTTTGGTGCCAAAGGCGGCGTTATTAAAGCCAAGACTGCCAATCAGCAGCGCCTCGTAGATACGGTGCTGAAGAATGACTTGGTGTTTGCGCTGGGGCCGGCCGGTACGGGCAAAACCTACATCTCGGTAGCGCTGGCCGTGCGGGCACTCAAAAACAAGGAGGTCAAAAAGATCATCATTTCCCGCCCCGTAGTAGAAGCAGGAGAAAGCCTGGGCTTCTTGCCCGGCGACATGAAGGAGAAGGTTGATCCGTATCTGCGGCCCATCTACGATGCGCTGGAAGACATGCTGCCGCCCGAGAAGTTTAAGTTTTATCTTGAGAACAAGACCATTGAAATAGCTCCGTTGGCATACATGCGCGGCCGTACTCTTAACAACGCGTTTGTGTTGTTGGATGAGGCCCAGAACACCACGCCTTCGCAGCTGAAGATGTTCCTGACTCGGATGGGGCCCTCGGCCAAGGTGATGGTAAACGGTGACCGTAGCCAGATTGACCTACCTACCAAACAGAAATCCGGCCTGATTCAAGCCCTGGATATTCTGCGCGATGTAAACGGCATTGGGTTCGTGGAAATGACCTCCGAGGACGTCGTGCGCCACCGCTTGGTAAAGCAAATTGTGCAGGCCTACGACAAGTTCGATGTGCAAATGCAGAAGGATCAAGCTAATCAAGCCAACCGTGCTCCGCGTGAATACCAGCCCTACCGCCGCCCCAATGGCCCCGGCATGGCTGCTTCTGACCCAGGGCGCCACCCCGATGCCCGCCGTGAGGATGACGGCATGCAGGAGCTACCCGTCAACCACGAGCAGTAGGTTTGTTGTCTGCTTGGAGCCGCTGAATTACGGTGCGTAGATACCAGCGTATTTCGCATAGAAACAAAAAGGGCTGCCTCGAGCAGCCCTTTTTGTTGGGTAATATTTTCCGTCCAATGTTACTGGTGTGGTACTTTTGTGGTGCTGCCCACAGGCGGCACTACTACCCACTTGTGCGCCGGGCAGCAGTTCATTGTTTACTCTGTTGATTATGAAAGCTCACCGCATTACTGCTCCCCAAGACTTGGAATCTGCTTTTGCCATTCGCCATGAGGTGTTCGTGCAAGGGCAAAACGTACCGGCCGAAGACGAACGTGACATACACGACCATACGGACGCCATTCATTACCTCGCCCGTACGACCGATGGTACTGCGTGTGGAGCGGCCCGCTGGCGCCCCACGGAAAAAGGGGTAAAGCTGGAACGCTTTGCCGTGTTGGCCTCCCACCGTAACCAAGAGGCCGGGGCAGCTCTCTTGCGGGCCGTGCTGCATGATGTACGGGCGGCGCATCCTGCTGCCACGGTGTACTTGCACGCCCAATTGCCCGCCGTACGCTTCTACGAGCGTCATGGCTTTGAGAAAGTAGGGGAGAAGTTTGCCGAGTGCGACATTGACCACTACAAAATGCAGTGGAAACAACCTGACTAAATACTGCCCATTTAAAATCAGAAGCCGCTTTGCCACCAGCAAAGCGGCTTTTTTTATGAAGAATAAGTAATTTGTAATTTGCCTAGGGCGATTGAATTATGACTTCTTTTTACGACTTTACTTCTTGTATCCCTACTCCTTAGTGGCCGGGTAGTTATTCTCGATTATCAACTATACATTATGGGTATCACTTGGGCCCCCAATGCCTTTGTTCGGCTAGTGCTACCACTGATGGGTGGTATCGTAACCTACCTCTACCTAGGAGCCTCTTTGCCCGACTTACGGCTGGTAGTAGTGCTATTGGTATGCGTATATGGCGTCGTGCACGGGTGGGCGGCCCGGCAGCGCCACAGTGGTCCAATCGATATTGTGGGCTTGCTGGCAATAGCTACCCTGTACGTAGTGGGTGTGGCCCTAACCCAGCAAGCCACCGAAAGCCGAAGTGCGGTTCACCTGTATCGTTTTGGGTCCCGCGTTGAGTTCTACCGAGCCGTGGTGGATGACTACACTGTAGTGCGGCCGCTAACCTATGCTACTACCGTGCGGGTATCGGCGGTACGGGTGGGTGGTAAGTGGCAAGCGGCAGTTGGTGGCATTCGAGTATCTATCCCGCGCGACTCAGCTGTGGCCGCCCCGCAGTACGGCGAGGTGTGGTTGGTGCGGGGCGCGCCAGCACCCAGCAAAGCGCCTCTCAACCCCGGCGAGTTCGATTATCGACGCTACTTAAGTTACCACCAAGTATATCATCAGCAGTTCGTCCACCCCGATCAGTATCGGGTGCTTGCCCTGGAACCGCCAAGCGTGCTGCGGGCTATAGCCATGCGGGCAGCGCGTGTACTGGATGGGGTATTTCGTCACTACGTGCAGGCCAAACGAGAGTATGCGTTGGCTTCGGCTCTTGTGTTAGGTATTAAAGACGATGTAGATCAGGAAACCAAGCAGGCCTACGCCAACACGGGTACCACCCACATCATGGCCGTATCGGGCTTGCAGGTAGGCTTGTTGTTTGGCGTTGTGATGTGGCTGCTAAGCAAGGTGCCCGGCCGCCGGGGGCCAGGGCTGCGGCTGCTGACGGTACTAGTGAGCCTGGGCGTTATTTGGACCTACGCATTTCTTACTGGTTTATCAGCCTCGGTGCTGCGGGCCGCCGTTATGTTCTCCTTCATTATTGTAGCACGCGCCACGGCTCGGCAGACGTCTATGTACAACTTGCTGGCCGTGGCGGCGTTTGTGCTACTCTGCTACGACCCCTACCTGCTATGTGACGTCGGGTTCCAGCTTTCCTTTCTGGCTGTTCTGAGTATTGTATATCTGCAGCCGCGCATTGTGGCATGGCTAGAGCCCAACGATTTTTTCCTGAGCAAGCAGCGGCCGTGGCAGCCGCAGGCCGTGCAGAAGCTATGGAAGGGAATGGGCTGGATGGCAGAAAAAACATGGCAAGCCACGGCGTTGTCGTTGGCCGCCCAAGTAGCCACGTTCCCGCTGGGCTTATTTTACTTCCAACAGTTTCCGCTTAGCTTTCTGTTTTCTAATCTGATTGCCGTGCCCATCTCTAGCGTCGCCGTGTATGTAGGGCTGGTGCTGTTGGTATTGCATGGATTAATAACAGCAGTGGGCAGTATAGCACCTGGGCTAGCAGCGTTGCTTGCCTATGGGCCTAAGGGGGTGGCATGGGTGTTTGAGAAACTGATATGGGCGTTTAACGAGTATATTTTTTGGGTAGGGCGCACAATGCCGGGGGCCTTGATTTCGGGAGTACACGTGACGGCCCCGCAAACCTGGCTGATCTTCACTGTCATCTTCGCGCTGCTGGTTTTCTTTACCGTCAAAAAGCTGCCCTGGCTGGGTATAGCCTGTGCCCTGTTGGGCGTTTTTGCGGGTAGCCGGGTGTGGGCCGCCCAGCAAGTGGCCCCCGATGAGCAACTGGTAGTGTATAGCATACCGCGGCGGTCCGTAGTGGGCTTCTGGCAAGGAGCCGCCGCGGAGGTAGTCACGCTCGACTCTTTGCCCCTAACTGAAACGGAACGTACCTACCGCATTGTGCCCGGTATTATTCAGCGGGAGGCACGACGCGTGAACTACCACGCCGGGTGGCGCAGTTGCGGTGTGCCTGCCCGCGTAGCTGAGCCCGGCCTGGTATTGGCAGCTTGGCGGGGGCTGCGAATAGCCATCATCAACGGCCGACTTAGCGGAGCCCATCAGCCAGTGCCAGTCGATGCCGTGGTGCTGCGCCGAAATGCGCGCGTGCAACCGGCTGACCTAGCGGCTACGTTTGGCACCCGCGGATTAATTGTATTTGATTCTTCTTGCAAAAGCTGGTACGTAGCCCGGCAAGATTCACTCCTGCACCAAGTTGGTTTCCAGACGCATGACGTCACAGCGCAGGGTGCGTTCATCGTGCGCCCTGTGCAGTAGGCGGGGCCAAGAGAAACGTTGGTCGAAACCCGGCGGCTATTCCTGCGCTATAGAGTGTATGGCTAGCGGCTTTTTGTTACGTTTAGCGACTGTGTTCCTCGTGGGCACAATGTTGTTGGCGGGCAAAAGCCCGTATGTGCTGTTCTTTTCACCGATTTGCAAAGCCCCTGACTATGGAAAATATGCCGACTCAGGAATTGGAAGCCCTGCGCTATATCCGCTATGATGCTCAGGATTCTATCGGTTACATTACCCTTAACCGCCCCGAAAAGCGCAATGCCCTCAGTGCCGACATGGTAACGGAGCTGAAGCAGGCCTTTGAGTTTGCAGAAGATGATGAAGCCTGCAAAGTGATTGTGCTGAGAGCCCAGGGCGACGTGTTTTGCGCGGGCGCTGACTTGCAATACATTCAAGAATTGCAGGGCTTCGGCTACACGGATAATCTGGCCGATTCCACTCATCTCATGCAGTTGTTTCATCAAGTGTACACCCTGAAAAAGGTGGTGATTGCTCAGGTTCAGGGTCATGCCCTAGCCGGTGGGTGCGGCCTAGCTACCGTGTGCGATTTTGCATTTGCGGTACCTGAGGCCAAATTCGGGTACACAGAAGTGAAGATTGGCTTCTTGCCAGCTATTGTAAGTGTATTCTTATTGCGCAAAATAGGAGAGGGACGTACCAAGCAGTTGCTCTTGACGGGCGATACCATTACGGCGCAAACGGCCCTCGATTTTGGCTTGGTTCAGTTTCTCGTTCCTGCTAGTGAACTAGCCGATAACGTGTATCGCTTTGCTCGCCGCTTGTGCGTGGAAAACTCTGCCCAAAGCATGGAAGCAACCAAGGAAATGCTGGCCCGGCTTCCGGAGATGCCGTTGGAAGACAGCCTCCGCTACGCAGCACGGATGAATGCTGAGGCGCGCGGATCGGAGGACTGCCGCCGTGGCATTGCTGCTTTTCTCAGCAAGCAAAAAATAGCTTGGGACAACTAATAGTTACCTCAGTACTAGCTAATCAACAGGCAATAGCAAAGAGCCAGTTAGCTAGAAGCACACATTCTTAATGCGTAGCTGTGGAAGCCTCGTGGTAGTGCTCAGTAGCTTGAGTTGCTATTAGGAGGCTTTTGCGTCACAGAGTTATTTCTAGGTTGGTAGCACAAAGAGGCAGCCCATAGCCTCAATTCTTGTTAACTTTCTCCCTGCTACCCATTTCAAACCTTCTTACTAGTACGCTAGTTTCACCTGTATGACAACGCTGGCAGCCGTGGCCGTTCTGACGGCTACCTTTCTGGGAATGGAGTTTGTGGCGTGGTTTATGCACCGCTTTGTGCTGCACGGGCCCCTATGGTTTTTGCACCGCTCGCACCATGTGCGTCACCCACACCGCTTTGAGCGCAACGACTTTTTTTTCCTGTTCTACGGGTCACTGTCTATGCTGCTTATTATCTACGGCTCGCCCGCCAAGGACTACCGTTTTTGGATGGGGGCTGGCATTGCAACCTATGGCACACTGTACTTCTTTGTACATGATGTGTTGATCCATGGGCGCCTACGTTTTTGGCGAAAGTCGCGGAATACGTACTTGCGGGCTCTGAATATGGCTCACAAAATGCACCACAAAACAACTGGTCGCGACGGTTCCGAAGAGTTTGGATTGCTGTGGGTGTCACCCAAATATTTTGCACTGGCCCTGCGCAAGCCTGCTCCCACGCGGGTACTACGTCAGCCGCCCAATGCGTCTGTTTAACTTGACTAGTAGAGGGAGAACGTAACCGTGGGACATTTTTCAATTAGCGACCTAGAGCAGCTTTCTGGAGTTAAGGCGCACACCATTCGTATCTGGGAGCAGCGCTACGGAATTCTGCGTCCGGTGCGCACCGCTACCAATATCCGCACGTACTGCGACGACGACTTGCGTCGTCTGCTCAATGTAGCTACTCTATGCGGCCGTGGATACCGGATTTCGCAAGTAGCGCGCCTCTCAGAGCAAGAACTGGCTGACGCTGTTATTTCCTGCTACAACGATACGAACGACTGTTGCCAGCAAGTACATGCTCTGTTGGCCGCCATGCTTGCCATGGACGAGCAGCAACTCACCTACTTACTCAATCGGGCTATTCGGCAGCGGGGCTTCGAGGAGGCTATCTTACACATTGCTTACCCCTTCCTGCAGCGCATAGGGGTAATGTGGCAGGCCGGAACGGTAAATCCTGCGCAGGAGCATCTGGTCACCAACCTACTGCGCCAGAAGCTGCTGGCCGCTACCGATGCTTTGCCCCCTGTACAGCCTGCTCAGGCTCGACGCTGGGTACTGTTTCTGCTGGAGGGAGAAATGCACGAGATGGCACTTCTCTTCATGAACTACGCATTGCGGGCACGTGGTCATCATGTGTTGTACCTGGGTCAGAACTTGCCCATTCAGGAGTTAAAGCCCGTGTGTGAAGCCTACGAGCCGTACGCGCTATGTACGGTAATGACGGCGGTGCCCGAGCGCGACCAAGTACAACATTTTGTGAATCAAATGGCCGACCTCTGCCCGGATACTACGCTGTTTCTGTATGGTCCATTGGTACAAACAGATACATTGCAAGTACCCGTAAATGCAGTACGTATGCACGTTATGACTGATTTTCTGGCCTTGGCCGATGGCTTGGTACATCAAGCACGAACTGAGGCGCTAGCATCATAAAAACATAACATCACTTGTTTAACCTTACCGGAGCCCGTTCGTTAGAATCTTTCTAGCGAACGGGTTTTTTCATGGCGTAGAACAAGCGGTTTGTGTGGCATTTGGGGCTGTTGGTCGGAATTATTGAATGTGCTAGCAACCTTGTTACTAATTGGACGTCAATGCATTGTGCTATTGTGGGCGAGGTAAGGCCGTCGTGTTGAGCTAGAGAAAAATAAATAGGGCTTGGTAAGTCGACTTCCGGAAACGCTCGTATATTTGTTTAACTTTTTGCCACGAAAAGCTAAACAGTATGACCTCTTTGGAATTCACCGACCAAGTACAAAAGATTTCTTACTCGCTAAAGCCCGTGGCGATGAACCTGACCCGTGACGCCGATGACGCCAAGGACCTAGTGCAGGAAACGCTGTTGAAAGCGCTCCTAAATAAGGACAAGTTCAAGACGGGCACCAATCTGAAGGCATGGTTGTACACCATCATGCGCAACACCTTCATTAACAATTACAACAAGATCACCAAGCGTAACAGTAATATCGACAGCACAGAGTACTTCCAGTACTTTAATACTGACGAAAACTACATTACGCACAACGGAGCAACCTCAGACTTCGTAGTAACAGATATAAACGAAGCCATTGCCAGTCTCTCCTCTGACTATCGGACTCCGTTTATGATGTACTACATCGGATATAAGTACCTGGAAATTGCGGAGAAGCTGCAAATTCCGATTGGCACCGTTAAGAACCGTATTCACATCGCCCGCAAAGAACTTAAGCAGGCGCTGACGACATACGCCCCCGGCGTGTAGGGAATAGGGAGAGAGTACAGACCCGCCCCGGGCGTATCGCGGGCCGCGGACGACGCAAGCCTTTGGCTGCGTGGTTCGCGGCCCGATTGTTTGTGGAGGTACCGTTGGTAGCTACCTCCCATTGGCGGCCATCACTGAAACATTTGCGTATGCCCATCAAATTGTAGCTTGCAGTTCAGCTTCCTCAAACGCCCTTTCCGTTGTCATCTACTACCCCCACCACTACCAAAAACGTTATCGTAATCGGAGCTGGCTTTGCCGGACTGGCGGCGGCTACTTCGCTGGCCCAACGCGGCTACCACGTCACCATATTAGAGAAGAATGAGGGGCCAGGTGGTCGAGCCAGAGTGTTTAAGGCTGCGGGCTTTACGTTTGACATGGGGCCAAGCTGGTACTGGATGCCCGATATTTTTGAGCAGTACTTTGCCCGATTTGGCAAGAAGGTAGCTGACTACTACGATTTGGTGCGCCTGGATCCATCATATCAAGTAATTTTCAAAGGCGCCGAAACGGTTGACATCCCAGCCGCTATGAGCGAGCTGCGCCAGTTGTTTGAGCACTATGAGCCCGGGAGTGGGGCGCGCCTCGACGAATTTCTGCGGCAGGCGGCGTATAAATATGAGGTAGGCATTGGCAAATTTGTGCACATGCCGGGGCGCTCTTTGCTTGAGTTTGCCGACCCCCGTCTCTTGGTTGACGCTCTGCGCCTCGACATCTTGCAGAGCATGCACAAGCACGTGCGCAAGTTCTTCAAGAACCCGCGCCTGTTGGAGTTAGTGGAGTTTCCTATTCTATTTCTGGGAGCCACATCAGAGAATACGCCGGCGCTGTATTCGCTGATGAACTACGCCGATTTGGCCTTGGGAACGTGGTATCCCTTGGGAGGCATGCACAAGATTGTGGAAGGTATGGTTGCCTTGGCTCAGGAGCGAGGCGTGCAACTGGAATACAATACGCCCGTGCAAGAAATAGTAGTGGAGAATGGCCGGGCTACCGGTGTGCAAACCTCCGCGGGCTTCCGGTCGGCCGACGTGGTAGTAGCCGGGGCCGACTACCATCACGCCGAGCAGCACCTACTGGCACCCCAGTGGCGTCACTACAACGAATCCTACTGGGATTCGCGCACGATGGCGCCCTCGTCGCTGCTCTTTTACGTGGGCGTAAACAAGCGCCTCCCCAAGCTGCGCCACCACAATTTGTTCTTCGATGAAGACCTGACCGTGCACGCTCAGGAAATCTACGATGACCCTAAGTGGCCCAGCCGCCCGCTGTTCTACGTTTCGGCGCCGTCGCAAACCGACTCTACGGTGGCGCCGGAGGGCTGCGAAAATCTATTTCTGCTGATTCCGGTAGCTCCCAACTTGTCTGATCCGGAAGAAACCCGGGAGTACTACTACAACCTGATTATGGCCCGCTTGGAGCAACACTGCGGCACCACCATCCGCGACGCGGTAGTGTACAAGCGCAGCTACGCCCACCAGGACTTTGTGCAGGACTACAACAGCTACAAAGGCAATGCCTATGGGCTGGCGAATACCTTGCGCCAGACGGCGGTGCTAAAGCCCACGCTCAAAAGTAAAAAGGTGCGGAATCTGTATTTTACTGGCCAGCTTACCGTACCCGGACCAGGTGTGCCACCTTCGCTTATTTCCGGCCAGGTAGTGGCCCAGGAAGTAGAGAAGGAGTTCTCTCTCAGGAAGTAACCGCCGCCGCATATCCCTGCCGTGAGGCGTTGATATTAGCTGCTTGACATTTCTTCCTATTGAGGGGCTTATCAGTAGCACTTCACCCCGTATGCTTCTCTGTTTTTAATTACCATCAAGTGGACCACGTTCAGCTATTTACGGAAACCAGTTTAGCGTGCAGTAAGCTAATTACTACGCGTTATAGTACCTCCTTCACGCTGGGCATCCGGACCCTCGACCGGCGGTTTCATCTGCCCGTGTACGCCGTGTATGGATGGGTGCGCTGGGCCGATGAAATTGTGGACACCTTTCATGACCGCGACAAAGCGGCTCTGTTTGCCGAGTTTCGACAGCAAACGGATGCCGCCTTGGCTACGGGGTTCAGCCTAAACCCCGTGTTGCACGCGTTTCAGCACGTCGTACACCAGTACCGGATCGACCGGGAGTTTTTGGATGCCTTTCTCTATAGCATGGAGATGGACCTTGACGACCGCAGCTACAATCAGTCGTTGTACGAAAAATATATTTACGGCTCGGCGGAAGTAGTAGGACTGATGTGCTTGCGCATTTTCTGCGAGGGCGACGAGGCCATGTTTACCCACCTGCGCGCGTCGGCTTGCCGGCTGGGAGCTGCTTTTCAAAAGGTAAACTTCCTGCGCGATATCCGCTCCGATTACGAAGAGCGCGGCCGGGTGTACTTCCCCGGAGTACAGTACGAGGCCTTTGATGACCAAGTAAAGCGCGAAATTGAAGCTGATATTCGGGCTGATTTTGAGGCGGGCTACGCGGGCATTGTGCAACTGCCGCGAGCAGCTCGGCTGGGCGTTTACTTGGCTTACGTGTATTACCTCAAGCTCTTCCATAAGATTCGCCAGCTGCCAGCTCAACATATCCTTGGCCAGCGGGTGCGCGTACCAGACAACACGAAACTGCTGTTGTTGCTGGGGTCATACTTCCGCTACCGAATGCGCGCCATCTAACGGCCTGGTTTGGTAGATGAGTAGGGGAGTGTGAATTTTGGGCACGATTCCAGCAGTTCCGGTGTACTGCCGGCATGTTGCTGTGCTCATCTCGTCACGAATTCCTCCATCTGTGAAGCTGCTCCTTTCTTTTTTCCTTACACTGTTTTTGCTCCTTTCCACCCTCGTGTCAGACGCCAATCCATATTCCGTCACTAACCTCCGCCGCCAGTATCAGCAAGCCGCTACGAGTAAAGAGGCTGGCGAGAAGTTCTACAAGCTTATGGCCGCCTACGACAAGCAGGATGCCGTGGTGCTAGGATACAAAGCTGCCGCCGAAGCCATTCGGGCCCGCGATGCTTCTATGTTCAACAAGCTCACTTACGTGCAAAACGCAAATAAGCTGTTTGACCAAGCTGTGAAGCTAGACGCGGATAATCCGGAAATCCGCTTTCTGCGCTTAAGTGTAGAAAGCAACTTGCCCGCTTTCTTGGGCTTGAGCCCGCATGTAGAGGAAGACCGCCAGTTCTTGGTGAGCATGCTACTACAGCATCCTAAGTCGGGCCTCGATGCCGAATCGTTTGCGCTAGTACGCAACTTTATGGTAGACCGCGGCCACGTATCAGAGGCCGATGCTCAGAAGCTGACGCAACTGTAAGACGGCCAAGGTTGCCTTTACACTTAGCGTAGTTTTAATTGAAGAAAGCTCCCGTTATGGGAGCTTTTT
The DNA here is from genome assembly GCF_900188255.1 of Hymenobacter mucosus. GTDB lineage: Bacteria > Bacteroidota > Bacteroidia > Cytophagales > Hymenobacteraceae > Hymenobacter > Hymenobacter mucosus. The sequence goes on from NZ_FZNS01000008.1 coordinate 117,684, forward strand.
TTATATCTAGCAGGCTCTATACTGTAAGTGCTATTCAACCGATGCGTACGATTCTGAGTGTGATATTGCTGCTCCTACTACAGCTGCCGGGGCTAAGCCAAACAGTGGTGAAAGGTAAAGTAGTAGATGAACAACAGCAGCCCGTTCCGTATGCTACTGTAGGGTGGGTAGATGGCTCCACGGGGACAGCTACCAATGAAGTAGGTGAGTTTAGCTTGCAGGCTCCGGCCTTGCCCCAGCGCATGGTGGTGCTAAGCATGGGCTACGGCCGGGCTGAAGCTGTGGTGACCACAGCCCAAACTCCAGTACACGTAGTGCTGAAGGCCAGCGCTGTCGCTCTACCCGAAGTAACAGTGCGTAACCCCAACAAAGTAGCGGAGGAACTAGTAATGCGGGCCGCCGCTAAATTGCTACGCCATCAGCAAGACTTGTATTACGGCAAAGCCTTCTACCGCCAAAAAACCCGGCAGAATGGGCGCTACCGAGAATTCTTCGATGCCTTTTACGACGTAAAGTTTTCTAACCGCGTAATTGAAGGCTGGGACTTAGGTGAGTCGCGCTATGCATATGTGCCGGGAGGCTTCGTGTTTCGCAACTTTTCGACTATTATCCGTCGGGTGCCGGTATATAGTCGCCACGCCTTTCGCGAGAAGCTGCTCGTGCCCCTAGGGCAAGATCCTACCAGCAACTTTCGCTTCACGTTGCGCACCATACTCAGTGAAGCAGGCCGCGAAACGGCGGTTATCGACTTTGCACCCCGCCCGGAAGTGCACAAGCCGGCCAGCTCAGGCACACTTTACATTGACATGAAAACGGCTGTGGTGCGCCGCCAGGAACAAGCCCTGCCGCTGACTAGCATGATTACTATGAAAAGCAACGGCGACTATCAGCGCCTGAGCGACAAATTCTGGCTGGCGGCGGAGTTCACCCCCGTGGGCGATTCCCTCTCACGGCTGACGAGTACCCGCGCTGAGGCTACCATCGTTATGGGCCGGGCCGGGGGGCAGCCAGATAGTACCCGCATATCAGCCTACCTCTTTTTCTACCAGTATACCGGGCGCTTGCCAGGCCATGCCTACGAGGATGTGGGTAGGCACTCCGATGATATGGAGCAGGTAAAAGCCAATGCGTACAATCCCCAGTTTTGGCAGCAGAATGAAGTATTGCTGGCTAGCCCCGTAGAGCAAGAGGTAATTCGGGATTTCGAGGGTAGAAATACATTCGGAAAATTCTGATCTGCGGCTACATAGCGGGGAAGTTGGGGCGGCTGTATATACAAAATCCCGCCGTCAACGTTTCAGGTAGCACTTCGGCACGGTATTAAACGAGCCAACGTGTCGTCCATCCTTTTCCCGGCAGATGAAACAACTCTTTCTCCTTTCCCTTCTCGCTACCACTACTGCCGTACAGGCCCAGCAAGTTCGCATTACGGGCCGCGTCACCGACGAGCAAAAGCGGCCGGTACCGTATGCTACGGTTGGGTTGCGAGGCAATGAGCCCGGCACTTCTACCAACGAAGCGGGCGAGTTCACGTTACGGCTCGCCACCCAACCCCGCGAGATTGTCGTGCTAAGCATGGGGTACCAAACAACTGTTGTACCCGTTCCTGCTGGTGCTGCCCCCTTAAATATTGTATTGAAAGCCAGCACGGTGGCCCTGCCCGAAGTGCGGGTGCGCAACCCCGAGCAGGTAGCAGCAGAACTGGTGCAGCGGGCTTATGCCAAGCTAGTGCGCCACGCCCGCGACGAGCATTACGGCAAAGCTTTCTACCGCCAGAAACAGCGCCATAACGGTCAGTACAACGAGTTTCTGGATGCGTTTTACACCGTGCGCCTTAGCAACCAGCACGTAGAAGGCTGGCAGCTAGAGCAGGCTCGCTACGGCACCGTGCCCAACAAGCAGGGCGTTGATATGATAAATTTTTCGGCCGCAGTGCGGCTGATTCCGGTATTCGAGCCCAAGCCTAGCCGTCGTACGCTGGCGGTACCTCTAAGCCCATTGGCCACCCAGCAGTTTACCTTCCGGCTGCGGGAGGTGTTGCAAGAAAGGGGACAGGAAACGGCCGTCATTGACTACGCGCCGCGCCCCAGCCTGGGCCAGCCCGCTTCTGAAGGCACCTTGTACCTCGACCTGAACACCGCTGCGCTACGGCGCCTAGAGTCGCGGGTGCCCATTGGTAATTTAACCAGCTACCAGTTTGGGGAGGGTACTACCCTTGACTCGCAGACCTTCCGCATGGTTTCCGATTTCGTACCGGTGGCTGATTCCCTCACGCGCTTGTCGTCTACTCGCGCGGAGGAAACCATTGTGCTGCGTTTTCAAAACAAGGCAGATACGACGCACGTGGAAGGCAATTTCTTCGTGTACGACTACACGGGTAAGCCGGCGGGCCGCGCCTACCGTACCACGGGCGTCAATTACGATGACCTGAAGAAGGTAATGAAGCAGCCGTACAATGCGCAGTTCTGGCGCGAACAGGCCATCTTACGCGCCAGCCCTGTAGAAGAGAAAGTCATTCGAGACTTGGAGGCCCGCAAGGCATTTGGGCCCCTGCAAGGTAAGTAGCTAAGTAGGCAGGACGTAACAGAATGTTTAGATTCTCGTCCTAGTATAGGGCAAGCCAACGGGAGACTGCACAACACAGGCTTTCTGCAGGCTTGCCCTGCGTATTTTTTAGCGCAAAGCTCTCAGCGGGCAGCTTAGCAAATAAGTTGAGTAGTAGAATAATATAGAAGTTGAATCTGAACAATAGAGAATAATCTAACTTTATTAGTACGCAGAGTTGGCTAATGGCTATCCTGAGTCAAGCCGAACCGTATAAGTACACGTAGCTCCCTTCCTAATCTGCAACCTTCTCCCCATTTCTCTGGTTATTTCGCCGTTATGCCGCACCATCTGAGCGTCCGTATCGACCCCAATTCCGGCTTTTGCTTCGGCGTTATTTATGCTATCCAGATGGCGGAGGACCTTCTGGATGAGCAGGGCTACCTGTATTGCCTCGGCGACATTGTGCACAACGATGAGGAAGTAGAACGCCTAGAGCAGCGTGGCCTGCGCATTATCGGCTATGAGCAGTTCAATGAGCTGCGTGATGAGGCCGTGCTCATCCGGGCCCACGGAGAGCCACCCAGCACCTATCAGAAAGCCCTGGAAAACCGACTGACTCTGGTTGATGCATCCTGCCCAGTTGTGCTGAAGCTCCAGAACCGCATTAAAACCAGCTACGATAAGCAGGAGCGCATTTTCATTTACGGCAAACATGGCCACGCCGAAGTGCGTGGGCTGCTAGGGCAAACCAGCGGCGAGGCAGTGGTGTTTGAGAGCTTTGAGGAGCTTTTGCGCCACGAGCTACCCGAAAATATCACGCTCTATAGCCAGACGACCAAGAGTACCGATTCATTCTACCGCATTAAAGATGAGCTAGAACAGCGCGGCTACCAAGTAAATGCCAACGATACCATTTGTCGGCAGGTAAGCAACCGCGACAAAGACTTGCGGCGCTTCGCCGCGCAATTCGACCAGGTAGTGTTTGTGTCGGGCACCAAAAGCTCAAATGGCAAAGTGCTTTACCAAGTGTGCAAAGACACAAACCCGAACACCCACTTTATTTCTAAAGTAGATGAAATCTGTGCCAACTGGTTCTACCCAGGGCAGTCGGTAGGAATTTGTGGTGCTACTAGCACACCCATGTGGCAAATGGAGCAGGTGCGGGATGCGCTAGTAGCACTATAGCCCGTACCTGGCAAAAGGCCTGCGTACTTTTACTGGCACCTTTTTCTGTGTCGCCCGCGTTTCTTAGCTCAATGCTTACTACTTCTGCTCATTCGCAAGTCGCCTCGCCCATGCAGCGGGTGAAGCCTGCCCCTCTGGGAAGCAAAGGAGTACTAATGGCAGGCTTGGTGCTAGGAGCCTGGGCTGGGCTGCTTGTGTTTTTGCTGGCTTTCTACCAACCCAATTGGCGTACCCCTTGGCCCTATCTGTTGGCCTTACTGCAAACCCACCTGTATACGGGGCTGTTTATCACTGCTCACGATGCCATGCATGGCGTGGTAAGCCCCAACAAGCGCTTGAATAATGCCATTGGTACGCTGACAGCCTTGTTGTTTGCCTACAACTGGTTTCCTCGAATGCTACCCAAGCACCATGCACATCATCGGCACGTGGCTACGGAAGACGACCCGGATTTTCACGACGGTAAGCACGTAAGCTTCGTGGCTTGGTTTGTTCGTTTTGCCTGGAACTACGTCACAGTATGGCAGATTGTACTGATGGCAGCAACCTATAACTTGCTGAAATACTGGTTTCCGCAGGCCAATGTGATTGGTTTTTGGATGGTGCCCGCTGTGCTGGCAACTATGCAGCTGTTTTTCTTTGGCACCTACCTGCCCCATCGGGGTGAACATGCCGTCGATAACCCGCACAAATCGCGCACGCAGTTTCGGCACCACGTGTGGGCTTTTGCGAGTTGTTATTTTTTCGGCTACCACTACGAGCATCACGATCAGCCTTACCTACCGTGGTGGCGGCTCTGGCGGGCTAAGGAAGCCGCAAGCCAATAACTTGCACTGTAAAGCTTAATGCTGACGCCGGATAAGAGAGCGGTTCACAATGCGCTCCGTCACTCGCTCGCGGTACGTTTGGCCCAGTGGTAACGCGTGCCCGCCCACTTTCACTTCTAGATTGCTAACCGTTTCAATATGAGCGGCATTGACTAGATATGAGCGGTGCGTGCGAACAAATAAGCCTGGTGGTAGCTGCTCTTCAATGTTTTTCAGGTTTACCAGGGTGAGATGGGTACGACCATCTGAAGTGTTGATCTTCGTAAAATCCTTGAGGGCTTCAATGTAGAGCACTTCCCGGTAGTGAAGGCGCACGAACTGCGCATCAGTGCGGATAAAGAAAGACCCTAGCCCCGCGCTTGTATCCACTGCGGGAACGGCCTCCCGAGCGTTGGCCCGCAAGATGCTGCTTACCTTATTAACTGCCTTCAGAAACCGGTCGAGGGAGATAGGCTTGAGCAGAAAATCAATTACATCAAGGTTGAAGCCTTCCATGGCGTACTGGGGGTACGAGGTCATGAGGACTACCAAAGGAGGCTGCTGCAAGGAGCGCACTAAGTCAATGCCTGAAAGGTGAGGCATGGTAACGTCTGAAAACAGCACTTGCACTTGCTGTTCTAGCAGAAAGCGGTGAGCGTCAAGCGGATCAGTAAAAGCAGCCTTTACTTCTAAAATGTCCGTCATGGTGGCGTACGCCTGCAACAGCTCTAGCACAAGCGGATCGTCATCAAGAAGTAGACAAGTAATCTTCATAGGAGCGGGTAAGCACAGAACTGAGGGTGTGAATATACTCTGTAAATCTAATTTGTTCTATGAATTATTAAAAATATAACAATATTGACCTACCTATAGTATGCGTTAATATACCCCTAGGTTAGTTTGCTATATTTCATTCAAGTATTTGCATATCACGTATGTATCTTCTGAATAGGCACCCCGGAGTTTGCTGTTCTGCTTGCTGTTGCTGGTGAAATAGCACCTCGTGCCGTGGTGTCAGATCCTCCACCTGCCTGTTGCACCACGTATGAACCGATTACTCCCGAGTTCTGGCCCCCCACTACCAGCAGTAGTGTTAGGGGTTGACCTGACTATTGCGCATCATGAAGGCCTACGGCGCTCTTTGCGCTCTGCCTTCGGGACCAATACACGCGCTATCAACATGCGTATTGATCCAGGAATGGACTTAATCTTTCTCTGCGAGGCTACGCTGCCGGGCACGCTACCTTGCCTGACGGAACTAACTCGCCCGGGTATAACGGCGGTGTGGCTACGCGAGGCCCGCTTAGAATGGTCGCCCGATCCGAACTATCCTATTGGGCGGGGCACCCCAACGCTCGGCGCACTTGATACCGGAAGCTGCTTTCTGACGGCAAATAATCAGAAGGTGCCAGTGGCGGCCTTTTCCTCCCGGCAAATACATACCACGCATATTGGCATGGAACTGCTGGGGCAACCAAACCTACTTGAGTTTCTACGGGCCGATTGGTTTACGCTCGAAGTATCCGGAACCAACCGTCGGCGCCTTACCCGGCCGCTTGCATTCACCGCCATTCTATCGTTTGAAGTGGAGACTAGTCCTGATCTGCCCGCCTGAATCAAGATGTTGTGTCCTCTAGATATCAACAGCAAGGCCCAGAGCGAGAGCCCCAGGCCTTGCTGTTGGCAAAAAACATGTGTGCTTAGTGGCCGCCGTCGGAGTGAACGGCGTTGGTCTTTTTGCAGCAGTCGGGCAGCCGGTCGTACGCGCGGGCGTTGGCCGGCTGATCATCGGCATCATAGCCAGTAGCCTGCACGGCCGTGCGTAGCGCGGTGGGAGTCGTTTTCTCCGGGCGGTACGTCACGGTAAGGACTTGAGTAGGTACATCAAGGGAAGCCGCTTGTACACCTTTCTCGTAGGCGAGGCTCTTTTCAAGGCGGGCCTTGCACATATCGCACACGGCCGATGTCTTGAACTTCACTTGCTCAGTAGCGGTGCCCTTAGGCTTTGCTTGCTGGGCTTGGGTAGCCTGCGCGGTGAAGAAGAATAAGGCAAGCAGAAGGGATGAAAGGATTTTCATGAGGTAAAGGAGTGAAGACGCGTACGCCAGGGAAACAACAGAGTAAGGTAAAAAATGCCCGTGCAAAGCTAGGCCGGGCCCACATGTCGTGTGGGGTTAATCGAGGGTAAAGCGCAAGCCGCTATAAACTAGCCGTCCGTACACTGGCCCCCAAATCATGGCTGCATCAAAATCTGGTCCGAAGGGCGCGTAGGCCCCACTAATGGGCGTGGGCTGGCGGTAGTTAGTCAGATTCTCGACGCCTGCATACACCTCCCACCGCTTAAAGGCCCGGGTTAGTTGGGTATTGAGCAAAGCATAGCGTGGGGCATAGGGAAGCATGCCCTCCGTGACGCCGTGCTGGTGGCCAGCACTGGCGGGGGAATGCGCCAGGGGGCGCCTCCCAAACCCTTGTACTGTGAAGTCGGCGCGCCATTTATCAAAAGCCGTGGCATAGCCGACATTGAAAAATACGCGGTGCTTAGGCGTTAGTACTTTCGGTAGTAGTTCACCCGCGTAGGTAGTGCGCACATCCAAGTATTTGTAGGCTGCCTTTGCGTGCAGGCCCTTCACGGGCTCTACCTGTACTTCCGTCTGGAAGCTGCGTGAAAAAGAGCGCCCACCGGGCTCAAGGTTCGCAATCAGCAGTTGGTCGGCCGCCGTGTAGGGGTCCGCCACTACCTGATTCTGAAATTCAGTGTGGTAATAGTCGGTGACAAACGTAGCCGGGCGGCTGAAAAACGTGAAGTACTGCGTGAAAGAGCCTCCTAAGTTCCAGGCAGTTTCGGGGCGCAAAGCGGGGCTAATCACGAACTCCCGCGAGCTAACCAGCATACCCGCATTCTCGGCAATGGGATTAGCCGTGCGGAAACCACGACCCGCCGCTAAGCGCAGCACGGTATTCTTAGCTGCGTCGTACTTCACATTCAGCCGTGGCGTCAGGTACCAGCCGTAGAGGTTGTGGCGGTCGAGGCGCACGCCCGTTACCACGGTCAGGTTGCGGGCATTCTGGTAAGTATATTCAGCAAAAGCACCCGGCACCTGCTCCAGACGGTTACGATGTTCGCGGGCGTAGCGCTCAGCTGGCGTCTCAGTAGGTGAGATAAATCCAGTCTGGTACACCTCCCGGTAGTTGTCGTGGAGGTAGCTAAGGCCAGCACGGTACGTATGCGCGGTGGTACTCACAATGCTTTGAAACAAGAGCGTGGCGAAGCCAGTACGCTGAGTGCCGTCGTACGTCCGCAAGCCGTAGCGCGAGTCAAACTGGTGGCTGGTGCCGCTCATAAGCAACCCCAGACTTTGGTAGGGCCGGCCCGGCCAGGTATAGCTAGTTTTGGCGTACCCCGTGTAGCGGTTAGTTGTTTGGGTAGTGCCGTAGTAGCCTCCGGGGGTATCCTGGCGGTAGGCTACCTGCCCGCCCTGACGGGTTTCGCGCAGGGCACCCAAGCCAACTTCTGTTACGAGCCCCGTGCCCGACTTGTACTTCCACTTATTGAACAGGTTGTACTGCGTGGCAAGGGGAAGATCTAGAAAGCCGTCATCATTACGATCTACGCGGCGACCCAGATGGTCGGTGTGCAGGAGCAGAGTAGTGCTGAGCTTCTTAGTGAGGGGTGTGGCTAGGTTTAGGTTCACGTCGAACTTACCTAGGTTGTTGCCATAGATATTGAATAGCAGGCGCTCGGCAGTGTCGGGCTCTTTAAGGCGCACGTTCACTTGCCCCGATATGCTTTCGTAACCATTCACCACGGAGCCCATCCCTTTGATGATATCGATGCTTTCGATCCAAGGACCCGCCAGGTAACCCAGGCGATATGGCGTGGCTAACCCTCGCAGCGCCGGCAGGTTATCTACGGTGAGGAGGGAATAGGCGCCATCTAAGCCTAGCAGTTGAATTTGCTTCGCCCCAGATACGGCATCGGTGGTAGATACTTCCACCGATGCGTTGGTTTCGAAGCTCTCCGCCAAGTTGCAGCACGCCGATTTAGTTAGGTCGCGGCTGGTGATGACCTGGGTGTTGGTGGGTGTGAGCCCAGAGTAGGATGGAGCCCGGCCTTCTACCACCACACTGTTGAGTTCGGTAGCTGTCCGCAGGGTTAGGCGTAAGTATCCACTGCCACCTACTACCACAGTATCGGCCCGGTAGCCCAGCGAACTGATGATGAGTTGGCCGTTGGTGGCGCGGGCCGGTCGGGTCAGGGAAAAGGTACCTTGGGCGTCCGTAGTGGTAGCCTCGGTAGGAGAGCTTAGCCACCGCACAAGGGCGCCCGGAAGGGGAACTCGGGAGGCAGCGTCCACCACTTGCCCGCGAATGGGCGCCACGGATGGGTCGGGCGTTTGGGCCATTGCCGTTGCAGCCAGTAGCATAACACCCGGCGCAACCAGCATGCGTAACCCGGAAGAAACGTGCATGTTGTCAGTACATTAGAAGTGCTTTCTGAAAAGGAGGCACCGGCTACCCCAAGGGTAGCTCAGTGACTACTACACGGTAGTAAGCTCTTCTATACAATGAGGGTGCACACGAAAAATAACAGTGCCCGGCCCGCGCGCAGCGGGGGAGAGGTATCACCAGCATGCCACTTTTCAGTGCCCGGTAAGGCGGTGCTAACCGCTAGTGCTGCCCACGAAAAAGCTACAGGCCAGTGTGGAGCAAGAAGGGGCAGGGGAGCCTTCGCCCACGTCCCATCTACCGTCGAGGCATCCAGCTTGTGGAAATGCGCCCCAAACTCGCAGCACGATTTTGTGAGCTGGGCTTTCGTGTTGCGAGAGGACGCAGGTAGGTTCGGGGCTGTTGTGGGCGGGCAGCCATGCCGAGCTGGGCTGAATATTATAGCCGTCGTGTGCTGCCCGCTCTGCCGGCAAGTATGCTGCTGCACCGTCAGGCCTACCGAGGAGGCAAGAACTAACAGCGCCAACCAGACACTGAAGAGCCGATGTAGCAACGGGCGTTTCATGGAGTTGCAAAGATACACACTAAGCGCCACTACTGCTGGCATAGCAAGCGGGACTAAGCACCACACAGCGTGAGTTTGAGCGTAAGATTCTAGTGAATGATGTTTACCACCAAAGCAGAGAAATAAAGTCTGACATTCTGTCAAGGGTGGATGGTAAGCTATTCGCGTTCCGCGCTATTCGATTTGGCTACCCAGCAAAAAGGGCATTTATGCATTGCTAGTGGCCTTTTTAGTTGGTGGTAGAAAATGGTAAAAGGTGGTTGCCTTTTCCTAGTGGTTCCGTACTTTTGCTATAACCCGCTTCTATGACTACTCCTGCCCATGTCCTTGCTCCTCTCCGGCGAATACGAGTGCAAGCTCGACCCCAAGGGTCGGCTGGTGCTGCCGGCTAAGGTAAAGGGCAATCTGCCGGAAGCGTCCGGCAATCAATTGGTACTGGTGCGAGGATTTGAACCCTGCTTGGTACTGTACCCGCGGGCAGCGTGGCGCGTGATTCACGAAAAGGTGATGGCGCTGGATGAGTTCAACGAAGAGTACCGGCAATTTCAGCGCAATTTCTTCCGGGGAATGACGGAAGTGGAGCTAGACACCATTGGGCGGTTTATGCTGCCGGGTTCCATGCGCCGCTATGCCGGCATTGAGAAGGAAGCCATTATTGTGGGCCTTGGCAACCGCTGCGAAGTCTGGGACCCTGCCCGCTACGATGACTTCCTCATCAAAGACCAGCAAAGCTTCTCGAAGCTGGCTCAAAAATTTCTTACCACCGACAACGGCCTTGGCGGCCCCCTGGCCGCATGAGCACTACCTTGCCCGACTACCAGAACGATACTGCATACCACCGCCCCGTGATGCTGCGCGAGTGCCTAGAAGGCCTCGACTTGCAGCCTGGTGGCCGCTACGTTGATGTGACCTTTGGGGGCGGCGGCCACTCGGCTCGAATTCTTGAGCGCCTGACCACCGGCCATCTCTACAGCTTCGACCAGGACGCCGATGCTGAACAGGAAGCCCAGAAGCTGGCCCGCCCGCAGTTCACATTTATTCGCAGCAACTTCCGCGACTTGTACACCGCCTTGCAGCAGCGCGGCGCCCTGCCCGTTGATGGTCTGCTGGCAGACTTAGGAGTGTCTTCGCATCAGTTTGACACGCCCGAGCGAGGCTTCAGCACCCGCTTCGATGGCCCTCTGGATATGCGCATGAACGCGGAGGATGGCGACACATCGGCTTCTGACATCATCAACGAATACTCCGAAGCCGACCTGCACCGCATCTTCGGCATGTACGGGGAAGTAACTAATGCTCGGACCTTGGCCGCTACCGTGGTGGCGGCCCGGCGTGGTCAAACCATTTCAACCATTGCAGGGCTCAAAAAGGCTATTGCTTCGGTGACGCCCCGCGGTAAGGAAAACAAATACCTCGCTCAAGTATTTCAGGCGTTGCGCATCGAAGCTAACGACGAGATGACCGCCCTCCAGGAAATGCTAACCCAAACGGCCCAGGTGCTACGCCCCGGCGGTCGGCTGGTGGTGATGAGCTACCACTCCTTGGAAGACCGATTGGTGAAAAACTTTATTGCCAAGGGTAAATTCTTTGGCGAAGTAGAAAAGGACCTCTTTGGCCGCACCAATGTGCCCTTTGATGCCCTGACCCGCAAGCCAGTAGAAGCATCTGACGAAGAAGTGGCCCTCAACCCGCGGGCCCGAAGTGCTAAGTTGCGGATAGCGGTAAAAAATGAATAAAAACAATGGGCTACGAATAACTGCGTTTTGCACTGCAAACCGTCGGAGAGCTAAGCTAATCACCTTGTCTCTTCAGCCATAGCCCCCGAATAACTGACTCCAGTGGCTACCAATACGATCAGACCCGTCGCCAGCCAGCCTCGTACCAATGCGCCCCGCGCCGTGGTGCCTGAACCGGTACGTGCGCCCGAGCCGAAACCGGAGCCCACTCCCGCGTCGGCGCCCAAGCCACCCCGCACCCCTAGGCCCGCGGCCCAAAAGCGGGCTACATGGAGCGTATTTACGCTGCTAGAGCGCATTACGCGCGTTGATGGTCTATTTCGGGAAGGGCTACCGGTGCGCTACCTGCCCCACTTGCTGTTCATCATGTTCCTGACGCTGGTGTACATCGGTAACACGCACTACGCCACACGCATGAACCGCAGCATCCAGAAGCTAAAGCTGGAAACAGAAGATCTTCGCGCCGATTATACCACCCTTTCCTCCGATTATATGGAAGCCAGCAAGCAAAGCGAAGTAGCGCGCAAGGTGGCCGCTTATGGGTTAGTGGAAAGCTCCTCGCCTCCGTTTCGCATTACGGTGCCCGCTGGCCGCATCGATGAAGCTCGGCTCGAAGAAGTGCCATTGCTGACGGCGGACTCCGTAGCCGCTATGTCGGCCCGCGCCAAGGCCGACTCCATTCGTCGCGCTTCTGAGCGCGTGTTGTCCGATGACGACAGCGTAGCGGAAGCCGCGCCGCCTATGCCCATCGGGGTTGACGTGAACGGCAACCCGGTGCCCTCCAGTGAATCTTCATCTTCCAATCGTTCTGCCCATCGCCGCAATGAAAGGAAACGTTAAAAAAAGTATTGTCACCCGCATTCGGCTGGCGTTTTTGGGCGTCAGCCTGTTTTCGTGCGCCATTGTGTGGAAGGTCACCCAAATTCAATTTGCCCAGGGAGAACAGTGGCGTGCCCTGGAGCAAGAGCGGCGTGTAGTATACCAACCCGTGTTTGCCACCCGCGGCAACATATTCGCCTCCGATGGCCGCAGCATTATGGCTACTTCGCTGCCTTTCTACCGGGTAGCTTGGGACCCCAGCGTGGTAGATAGCCATCTGTTTGACCGCAAGGTAGACTCCCTGGCACACCTGCTCTCTAACTTCTTCCAGGACAGAACTCCAGGGGAGTATCGGCGTCGGCTGGTGAATGCTAAGAAATCCAAGACGCCGGTGCGCTACCTGCGCCTGAACTCCCGGCAGATTAACTTCCAAGAAAAAAAGGAGCTAGCTCAGTGGCCTATCTTCCGGGAAGGCAAGAACAAGGGCGGAGTGATTTTTGAAAAGGTAGACAAACGCTTCCGGCCTTTTGGCGGGCTGGCGCAGCGTACCATTGGTTTTATCAATGAAGACAAGAACGGTGCGGGGCTAGAATTCACCTTTAACCGCCACTTGGCCGGCAAAGACGGAGAAGCCCTGTTCGAGCGAGTACCCGGCGGCAACAAGCCTATTTATGATGGTACAGAAGTAAAGCCTCAACCGGGCTATGACATCAAAACCACGCTTGATATCAATCTGCAAGACGTGGCCGAAAATGCCCTTTACAAATCCTTGGTAGATAACGATGCCCAGTATGGCTGCGTGATTCTCATGGAGGTGAAGACCGGCGAAATTAAGGCGGTGGCTAACTTGGGTAAAGTAGCTGATGGCGTGTACCGTGAAGACTACAATTACGCCATTGCCGACCAGGGCCGTACTGAGCCGGGCTCTACGTTTAAGCTGGCTTCATTGATGGCTGTGTTTGAGGAAAACCACGACCTAGACCTCACCGATACCGTGAACACCGGCAACACGGGTTCCATGCGAATTGGGGGAGCCGTAAAGACCGATACCCATGCCAACGGCCGCATCTCCATCAAGCAGGTGTTCGAGAAGTCGTCTAACATTGGAGTAGCCGTGCTCGTGGACCGACAGTTTAGCCGCAACCCCGATAGGTACACGGACTACCTAAAGCGCTTTGGCCTTGATAAGCCTCTCGGCTTCCAGATGGCCGGCGAAGCGCGCCCCTACATCAAAGACCCTCAGGATCGTAGCTGGAGCCGTACTTCCTTGACTACCATGTGCATTGGCTATGAACTGAAGCTGGCGCCCCTCCAAACTTTAGCGTTTTATAATGCTGTAGCCAACAACGGGGTGAAGGTGCAGCCCATGATTGTAAAGGAAATTAAGCAGGCCGACAACGTGCTGGAACACTTTGAGCCTCAGGTACTCAACCCCAAAATCTGCTCTGACGAGACTTTGGAGAAGGTGCGCTCCATGATGGAAGGCGTAGTAAGCGAAGGTACGGCCCGGGGCATCCGCTCCAACGACTACCTTATTGCTGGCAAAACGGGTACGGCTTGGAAATTCAAAAATGGCGCGTACACAAAGATGTATTCCACCAGCTTCTGCGGCTACTTTCCCGCCGACCAACCCAAGTACAGCTGCATCGTGGTAGTTGACTCGCCTAAGCGCGGCGGCTGGTCGGGGGCGGAAGTAGCAGCTCCCGTATTTAAGGAAGTGGCCGACAAAGCCATGGCGCGCGACGCCGCCAGCCTGCGGCCTTTGCTGGCTCGGGCTCCCAAGGCCAGGTCGCGGGTGCCGCAGGTGCAGGCCGGCATGCAGGACGAACTGTCACTGGTATTTACCCAACTAGGGGTTGGCCACGAAGGAGCCACCGAGGGCGATGACTGGGTGCGCACCGCATCTGGCGCGGAAGCGGAAAAGCTGTCCTTGAAGCCGTTGGCAGTGCGCCCTGGGCGTGTCCCCAATGTGCAGGGCCTAACACTGCGTGACGCTTTGTTTTTGCTAGAGAATCGGGGCCTGCGAGTGCGTTCTTTCGGAACTGGCCGAGTGAAAACGCAGTCCGTAGCCGCTGGCTCGGCAGTACGGCGCGGAGCTACGGTACTACTGCAACTAGAACCCATTGGCGGGCGGGCAACTGCTCCGGTCCCTGCTGCGCCGCCCACGCCCGGCATGGCTACGATGGCTGATAGCCACGGCCCGCGTACCACATCGGCCAGCGCCACGGCTACGGCATCGCATGGGGGAAAGACCCAGTCGGGAGCAATGACAAAGCACTAGTAAACTCCGTCGTTTCCCGAAGAAGATAATTCTTGCCGCCCATACGGTAATTGCAACACAAAAACGCGAAGGCTAGCCCCGCCTTCCTTATCGCCCCACCCTACCCTTGAATCAAGCTACTGCTCTTTCCGCTCTCCTCGCTCCTGTAGTTGTGCTAGCCCAGCATGGCGCTACAGATGTTTCTGTTAGTGGCCTCACGCTAGACTCGCGCCAGGCTGGACCTGGCACCGTGTTCTTTGCGTTGCGCGGCACCGCTACCGATGGTCACCAGTTTATTCCGAAAGCAGTAGAGCAGGGGGCCGCGGTAATAATAGCCGAGGAGTTGCCGGCCGACCTGGCCTCTACTACTATCTACGTGCAGGTAGCCGACAGCGCGGAGGCAATGGCCCGCATGGCCGCCGAGTTCTACGGACATCCTTCGCGGAAGCTACAGTTGGTGGGTGTGACGGGTACTAACGGCAAGACCACCTGCGCTACTATGCTGCACAAGCTCTTCCGGGAGCTAGGCTACCACTGTGGCCTGCTGAGCACGGTGCAAAACCAAATCGACGAGCAGGTAATTCCAGCTACGCATACTACCCCCGACGCCATCCGTCTGAACGAGTTACTAGCTCGCATGCTAAAGGCTGGGTGCACCCATGTGTTCATGGAAGTTAGCTCCCACGCCGTAGTGCAGCACCGCATTACGGGGTTGCAGTTTGCGGGCGGTATCTTCACCAACCTTACGCACGACCACCTCGATTACCACGGGACCTTCGATGCCTACCTCAAGGCCAAGAAGGGGTTCTTCGACATGCTGCCTAAAACGGCCTTTGCCCTCACGAATGCCGACGATAAGCCCGGTCCGGTGATGCTGCAGAATGTGGTAGGCCGCCGCGAATCCTACTCGTTGCGGGGAACGGCGACGTTTCGGGGCAAGCTGCTAGAAAATGCTGTGCACGGCTTACACCTGGAGGTTGACGGTCAGGAAGTGCAGTTTCGTCTTATCGGAGTATTCAATGCCTACAACTTGCTGGCTATTTATGGCGCGGCGGTACTGCTAGGGGAAGATTCGACGGAAGTGCTCACAGTACTATCGGGCCTGACATCAGCACCTGGTCGGTTCGAGCCGGTAGTATCTTCTAAAGTGCGCATCACCGGCATTGTAGACTATGCGCACACGCCTGATGCGCTGGAAAACGTGCTTCAAACCATTGCTGACATTCGCCAGCCTAGTCAGCAGGTAATTACGGTGGTGGGCTGCGGGGGCAACCGCGACGGGGCCAAACGCCCCATTATGGCGCGCTTGGCCGCCCAGCTCTCCAACCGCGCCGTGCTGACGTCCGACAACCCCCGCTTTGAAGATCCCAACGATATTCTAACCCAAATGCAAGGCGGTGTGCCCGTCGAGGACTTGGGGAAAGTGCTGACCATTGCCGACCGACGCGAAGCCATCAAGACGGCCGTAGCCCTAGCCCAGCCCGGCGACATTGTACTGGTAGCAGGTAAGGGCCACGAAACCTATCAGGAAGTAAAAGGCGTGCGGGCCGAGTTCGACGACAAGCAGGTGCTAACAGAAATGTTTGATCTACTTGGGAAATAACAGCTCCAAAACAGTCTGCCCAAGGCGCTGGCTACCGTGCGATAGGTCTTGGATAGGCTAAAATCAGCACAAACACAACCTTTGACCCCAACCCAAAAAACGAAACCTTTGCAGTTTGGAATGCCGCTGAAACCCAACTGCTGAACCTCGCGCCCATGTTGTATTACCTCTTCAATTACCTCTACAAAGTGCATCACCTGCCGGGCGCGGGTGTATTTCAATACATTTCGTTTCGGGCAGCGTTGGCCGTAGTTACTTCGCTCATTATTGCCCAGTTCTTTGGAGCGCCGCTTATTCGGGCCCTTCAGCGCCAGCAGATTGGAGAAACTATTCGTGACCTGGGCTTACAAGGCCAGAATGAAAAAAAAGGCACACCTACAATGGGTGGGCTTATCATTCTGCTGGCCATCTTGGTGCCGGTGCTGCTGTTTGCTAAGCTCGACAACATCTACATCGTGCTCATGCTGCTCAGCACCGTGTGGCTGGGGCTAATTGGCTTCGTGGACGACTATATTAAAGTAGTAAAGAAAGACAAAGAAGGCTTGGCCGGTCGCTTTAAAGTGTTGGGCCAGGTAGGGTTAGGCGTGACGGTGGGGTGGGTGCTGTTCTTTTCCAACGACGTGACCGTACGCCAGTATGCCTTAGCTAATGGCTCGTTCTCGGCCGTGGATGCCAGCGGCATCTACCAAGATGTGAAGCTGATGATTACGACGGTGCCCTTCCTCAAGAACAATGAGCTGAACTACGGCGACCTGTTTGCTACGGCTGGCGACTTTTTCAATGAGTACTACGCCTTCTTCTACATTCCCATCGTCATCCTGATTATCACCGCGGTGAGCAACGGTGCCAACATCACCGATGGCCTTGATGGCTTAGCGGCAGGTACTTCAGCCATTATTGGCATCACGCTGGCTATCTTCTGCTTCGTGAGTGGTAACGCCCTGTTGGCCGACTACCTCGACGTAATGTTCATTCCGAACTCTGGGGAACTGGTAATCTTCTGCACTGCCTTCGTGGGAGCTTGTGTGGGCTTTCTGTGGTATAACTCCTATCCCGCCCAAGTCTTTATGGGTGATACGGGCTCCCTCGCAATCGGCGGTATCATTGCCGTGCTAGCCATTATCGTGCGCAAGGAGCTGCTGATTCCAGTGCTGTGCGGCGTGTTTCTGATTGAGAACCTCTCGGTGATGGTGCAGGTAAGCTGGTTTAAGTACACCAAGCGCAAGTATGGGGAAGGCCGCCGTTTGCTCCGCATGTCGCCCCTGCACCACCACTACCAGAAGCTGGGCTACCACGAGTCTAAAATCGTGTCGCGCTTCTGGATTGTGAGCATTATGCTCGCCGTACTGACGCTGGTAACCTTGAAACTACGCTAATGAAAGTTCTCGCTGCGGCGAGGATTGCAATCTGAACATCTATGCACATTGTCGTACTAGGAGCTGCAGAAAGTGGGGTAGGGGCAGCGCTGCTTGCGCAGGCCAAAGGGCACACCGTGTTTGTGTCAGACAAAAGCCCTATTCAGGAAGTGTACAAGCAGAAGCTGACGGCGGCTGGGATTCCTTTCGAGGAAAACCAGCACACGCTGGACCAAATCCTGCGCGCCGATGAAGTAGTAAAAAGCCCGGGTATCCCGGAAAAGGCTTCCATTATTCAGGCACTGCGCGAACAAGACACGCCCATCATTTCAGAGATTGAGCTGGCTGGGCGCTACACGCGGGCCCGGTGCATTTGCATCACGGGTACCAACGGCAAGACCACAACTACCCTGCTTACCTACCATTTGCTGAAGAAAGCAGGTCTGAAGGTAGGACTAGCTGGCAACGTGGGCTATAGCTTGGCGGAGCAGGTTATTGAGGATGTCTTCGACTACTACGTGGTAGAGCTGAGTTCCTTTCAATTAGACGACACGTATACTTTTCAGGCTTGGGTATCTGTCCTACTGAACATCACTCCTGACCACCTCGACCGGTACAACTACTCCATGGCGGAGTATGCGCAGGCCAAGTTGCGGATAGTGCGCAACCAGGACAGTAGCGGCTACTTTGTGTACAACGCCGACGACGAGAATATCCAGCAGCACTTCAAGGCCGCCCTGCGCCCTGTGCGGCAGATGCCATTTAGCCTGCACAAGCGCCCTGATTATCACTTGGCGGGCTACTACATGGAGGAAGACCGGTTGTGCATTGATATGCTGCCGGGTTTCTACAGCGCAACCGAAGAAATTAGTACCACGGCATCACCACTGATTGGGCAACACAACCGGCAAAATACCCTTGCCGCAGTGCTTTGCGCCCGCATTGCCGGGATTTCGGGTGCGGAAATAGAAAAGCACCTGGCAAGCTTCCGAAACGCGAGCCATCGGCTCCAAGTAGCAGGCGAGTTGAACGGTGCCCGCTTCATCAATGACAGCAAAGCCACCAACGTAGAGGCGGCCTGGTACGCCCTCGATGGCATTGACCGCCCGATTATCTGGATTGCCGGGGGCACCGATAAGGGAAATGATTACTCCACGCTGCTGCCGCTGGCGGCTACCCGCGTGAAGGCCCTGATCTGTCTGGGAGTAAACAACGAGAAGCTGACGGCCACCTTTGGGCCGGTGGTGCCGCATGTAGAAGAAACCCGCAGCATGACCGACGCTGTGCAGCGCGCCGCCGCTCTGGCGGCTCCCGGCGATGTAGTGCTACTGTCCCCAGCCTGCGCTTCTTTTGACCTATTTAGGAACTACGAAGACCGGGGCCACCAATTTATGGCGGCTGTGGCAGCACTCACCGACGACCAAACAAACGCGGAAGCCAACGAGTAGCGGGCCGGCCCTGGTCGGTTGCGCGCGTACTTTACCACTTCATCACTTCACCACATGGAACCCATCACCAACTGGCTGCGGCAGAACCTGAAGGGCGACCCTATTCTGTGGGGCATCGTGCTGCTATTCTCGTTTATCTCCATTGCGGTCGTGTACTCCTCCACTGGTACGCTGGCCTACAAGAAGGGCAATTACAACGAGTACTATTTGCTCAAGCACACCGGGCTCATCTTTGTGGGCTTGTTCTTTATGTGGCTGGCACATCGCATCGACTACCGCTATTACTCCCGCTTGTCGCTCTACGCCCTGCTGGCCTCGGTACCACTGCTGATTTTCACCTTCGTGATGGGTTCGAACATCAACGAAGCTTCGCGCTGGCTTACCATTCCGGTTATCAACCAAACCTTCCAGCCTTCGGACTTAGCCAAGCTGGCCCTGATTTCTCACCTAGCTTCCATGTTGAGCCGTCGTCAGCAGCACGTCGACGACTTTAAGACCACGCTACTGCCGGTAATGCTATGGGTAGGGGTTATCTGCGGGTTGATTATTCTTTCCAACGCTTCCACGGCGTTGCTGCTATTTGCTACCTGCCTGCTCCTTATGTTTATTGGGCGGGTGCCGCTCAAGCAGATGGCCGTAATGGTAGCCATTGGGGTGCTAGTAGGAGGCGTGGGCTTGGTAGCCGGTCAGCGCTACAAGACGGTAATTTCTCGTATCGAGAACTTCACGGATCCTACTAAACCAGTGCCCTTCCAACTAGAACACGCGTACATAGCGGAGGCTACCGGTGGCATCTTTGGCAAGGGGCCCGGTAAGAGCACGGAGCGTAACATCATGCCCCACCCATATTCTGACTTCATCTATGCCATCATTATTGAGGAATATGGCTTGTTTGGTGGAGTAATAGTGCTGTTCCTCTACCTCGCCTTCCTGTACCGGGGGCTGAAGACCGTAATGAACAGCTACGGCGCCTTTGGGGGGCTGCTTTCTGCGGGGCTGAGCTTTAGTCTTGTACTACAGGCCATGGTGAACATGGGGGTAGCTGTAGGTCTGGGCCCCATTACGGGCTTGCCTTTGCCCTTGCTGAGTATGGGCGGTACGTCCCTCATTTTCACTGGTATCAGCATTGGTATCATCCTATCTGTAAGCCGCGGCGAGCGGGAGATTCGCCCTATGGTGGGTGAGCCGGAGGATACGATTCGCATACCACGAGTATCCCAATACGCCTAAGCTGGCCCGGAGGCAGCTAAGCGCTCAGGCACTTATCTGCTTTCTGCCAATCACCATTTAACACATGAAAGTAATCATCAGTGGCGGCGGCACAGGCGGACATATTTTCCCGGCAGTGGCCATTGCCAACGAGCTACGACGTCGTCAGCCCGATGCTGAAATACTCTTTGTGGGCGCCAACGGCCGCATGGAGATGACGCGCGTGCCCGAGGCGGGCTACCAGATTGTAGGCCTCGATATTGCGGGCCTGCAACGCCGCCTCACGCCGGATAACCTGCTGTTCCCTATAAAAGTGATGCGCGCCGTACGAAAGGCGGGCAAGCTGATTGAAGACTTCCGGCCCGACGCAATAGTAGGGGTGGGGGGCTACGCTTCGGCGCCCGTACTGCTGGCGGGCACGTCGCGCGGTATTCCCTCCCTGATTCAGGAGCAGAACTCCTACGCCGGCCTCGTGAACAAGCTGCTGGCCCGCCGAGTCCAGCGTATTTGCGTGGCATACGATGGGATGGAGCAATTTTTTCCGGCGGATAAGCTGGTGCTGACCGGTAATCCTGTTCGTATGGAAATAGCCGATGGGCAGCGTGCTGAGGCGCTTTCCTTCTTCGGACTGGATGCCCGCCGCCCGGTGCTGCTCGTCATTGGTGGCAGTCTAGGCGCTCGTACACTCAACCAAGCTACTGCGGCGGCTCTGCCACGCTTGCGCGATGCAGGGGTGCAACTGCTTTGGCAGACGGGTAAGGTATATTACCCAGAGGCGCAGCAACAGGCGGCTCCTTTCGCGGCTTACAATCTCAATGCCCTGGAGTTTGTTGGCCGAATGGATCTTGCCTATGCCGCCGCCGACGTAGTAGTAAGCCGCGCCGGAGCCCTATCGGTTTCGGAATTATGCCTCACAGGTAAACCAAGTATCCTAGTGCCGTCGCCCAACGTTGCGGAAGACCACCAAACAAAGAATGCGCTGGCCCTGGTGCGCCAGGACGCGGCGCTGCTGGTGACGGATGCTGAGGCAGCTACCACTCTGTACGACGAAGCATTACGGTTGCTAGCTACTCCATCTCAGCAGCAAAAGCTTGCCGCCAACATCCGGCAACTGGCTCGCCCGCAAGCCACAACCACTATCGTGGATGAGCTGTTACGCTTGGTTGGTACTCCCGTTAACTCCTGATTTTCTACTTCTCCTTTTCACCTGATCCAATGTCCAGCCCAAGCCCCGTAGCCTCTTTTCCCCACGTCTTTTTTCTGGGTATAGGCGGCATTGGAATGTCGGCGCTGGCGCGCTGGTTCCAAGCCAATGGTCACTCGGTAAGTGGGTACGACAAAACTGTTACGCCACTCACCGAAGCGCTAACGGCTGAGGGTATTGCGGTGCACTACGCTGACGCGGTAGAGAATATCCCCGCCGCAGTGCGCGAGCATCGCAGCCAGACGTTGGTGGTACTCACGCCCGCTATTCCCAAGGATCATCAGGAATGGGCTTGGTTGCGCGAGCAAGGGTATGACATTCGTAAGCGGAGCCAAGTACTAGGACTGCTCACGCAAGGACGTCCCACTATTGCCGTTGCCGGCACCCATGGCAAGACGACCACTAGTAGCATGGTAGCGCACCTGCTTCACCACGCAGGCGTGCCTAGTGCCGCATTCCTCGGCGGTATCTCCGTGAACCTAGGTTCTAACTTGCTACTACCGCCTCCCGGCTCACCCGCCGATACTACCCCCGTAGTGGTGGAAGCTGATGAGTACGACCGTAGCTTCCTTACCCTGCACCCAACGGTAGCCATCGTGACGAGCACCGATGCCGACCATCTGGATATCTATGGCAACAAGGACGCACTGGTAGAATCATTCCGGCAATTTGTAGGACAGATTCAACCCGGCGGCACGCTAATTATCAACCATACGGCCGACCCCAGCGTGGCCCAGGCAGCGCCCACGGGTGTGCGTGTCATTCGCTACGGGCTTTCGCCGGAGGAGGGGCCAGAGTTATATGCTGATAGTATAACTGCCCAGGGGCATCAGTTTGGTTTTGCACTGCATGGCCCGCAAGGCACCGTGGAGGAGTTAGCGCTTGCTGTACCGGGCTACCACAACGTGGAGAATATGCTGGCGGCAGCCTGTGTTGCGCAGCTTTATGGCCTCACGCCCGCGCAGCTGCGCATAGCGGTAGCGGCCTACCGTGGCGTAAAGCGGCGCTTTGAGTTCATTCTGACGACGGGCTCGGCCATGGCCCCAAAAATTTATGTGGACGATTATGCCCACCACCCACGCGAAATAGAAGCCTTTCTTCGTTCCCTGCGGGCCCTCTACCCGGGTCGTCGGCTGCGCGTGATTTTTCAGCCTCACTTGTTCTCCCGCACCCGCGACTTTGCTCCCGGATTCGCTGAAAGTCTGAGCCTTGCTGATGAAGTAGTGCTGATGGAAATTTACCCAGCCCGGGAGCTCCCTATGCCCGGGGTAACATCTGAATTAATTTTGTCCCAAATAACGGCACCACAAAAATCGGTGCAAACACGGGAAGAAATTTTGCAGAATGCCGAAATCGACCCGAATTTTGACGTACTAGCCACTGTTGGGGCTGGAGACGTCGATCAACTTGTGCCTAGATTAAAGAATATTTTGAACATTCGTTGGAATGGAGCTCAAGCGTAAAGCCAACCACTTGCTGTTTGCAACGGGGTGCCTTGCCTTACTGGTAGGGCTAACCTTGTTTGCCGGTATACGGCAGGCTCATCGGCCAGTGGGAGGAGTGATTGTGCGCATTAGCAACGAGTTCAACAACTTCTTTATCAGTGAGCGGGAAGTAACCAACCTGCTCACCCGCCACGGAGAAGACCGCCTAGAGGGAGCGGACCCTGCTGATCTTAACTTGAAAGCCTTGGAAGCTCGACTGAAGGCGCACAGCTTCGTGAAAGATGCGCAGGTGTACCGCGACCTAGCCGGTAACCTGCATGCTGATGTTCGGCAAAACCGTCCCATCGCTCGTCTCGTACACGCAGATTCCCGCCAAGACTTCTACCTCGATGCTGCGGGCGAAAAGCTACCACTATCACCGCTGTTTACGGCCCGGGTAGTGCCGGTAGCTCGATTAGGAGGCCAGCCGCTATCGGCCGGGTTCTTCCGTGACAGCACAGGACAGCGCTACCTGGAATTTCTGCGTTATATTGATGAGAAACCGTTCTGGCGCGCGCAAGTGGCCGAAGTTTTCATCGGTTCTAACGGCAAGCTATCCTTCACTCAACAGGTCGGTGACCAGCGAGTAGAATTTGGCTTTCCTGAGAATATTTCGGAGAAATTTGCGAAACTGATGGTATTTTACCGTCAAATTCCTCCGGTTCTGGGCTGGGACACGTACCACCGCGTCAACGTCGAGTTCAAGGACCAAATCATCTGCGAATAAGATTATCTTTCTAAAACGCCTAGGATCAGCGTTTTCGACTACTACCTACCTGCAAGCAACCTCAACTTCCTCGCCTCTCCTCCCATGCAAAACGATAAAATTGTAGTCGGACTCGACATTGGTACCACTAAAATCTGCGCTCTGGTGGGGCGAAAAAACGAGTTCGGCAAGCTTGAGATACTGGGCATGGGTAAGGCTGTGTCGGAGGGCGTAGTGCGGGGTATCGTGTCGAATATTGACAAGACGGTTGACGCCATTAAGAAAGCCATCCGCCAAGCAGAAGAGCAATCAGGAATCAACATTGGTGTTGTGAACGTGGGTATTGCTGGTCAGCACATCCGTAGTCTGCAGCACAACGGCAGCATCACGCGTGCCTCTCAGGATAGCGAAATCACCCTTGACGATGTGAACCGGCTTACCAACGATATGTATCGATTGGTAACGCCACCCGGCTCAGAAATCATCCATGTAATGCCGCAGGATTACAAGGTAGATTACGAGGAGGGAATTATGGATCCGGTAGGCATGTCGGGAGTGCGCTTGGAGGGCAATTTCCACATTATTACGGCTCAGAGCACAGCTATCAACAATATCAATAAGTGCGTTACGAAAGCGGGTCTAGAAATCGATAACTTGATTCTAGAGCCCTTGGCATCGTCTATGTCAGTTCTCAGCGACGAGGAGAAAGAGGCCGGCGTAGCACTGATTGATATTGGGGGTGGTACTACTGACTTGGCTATCTTTAAAGATGGCATCATTCGTCATGCTGCCGTGCTGCCCTTCGGTGGTAACATTGTGACCAGCGACATCAAGCAGGGCTGCTTGGTAATGCAGAACCAAGCCGAGCAATTGAAGGTGAAGTTTGGAAAGGCTATTGCCGAGGAAGCCAGCGAATACGAAATCGTAAGCATTCCTGGTCTGCGAGACCGGGCACCCAAGGAAATCAGCTTGAAGAACCTCGCCTATATCATTGAGGCTCGGATGGAAGAAATCGTGGAGCTCGTGTACGCTGAGATTCAGCGGCTAGGATTCCAGGATAAACTGGCTGCTGGAATCGTACTGACGGGTGGTGGCTCGCAACTGCAAAACCTGGTGCAGCTCACGGAGTACGTAACGGGTATGGATACCCGGATTGGCTACCCCAACGAGCACCTAGGGAAGAGCCGCATCGAGGCAGTAAAGTCGCCGATGTTTGCTACTACCGTGGGCCTTGTGTTAGCGGGCTACCGGTCCCTCGATGACCGTTTGGCCCAGCGTGGCTACGAGGAGCCCCAGGAGCAGCCTGCGTACCGTCCGGCTCCGGAAGTACGTAATACGCCCGCCCCGGCACCCCAGCCTGCTCCCGTTGCCCAAGCTGCGCCGCAGCCGGCTCCAGCGCCTGAACCGAAAAAGCCTTCCGGTGCGGGCGACTTTTTTCAAAAGATCCTCAGCCGTACCAAAGGGCTGCTGATCGATGATTTCGACGACAAGCAATATTAGGTAACTTGGGTCTTAGGGACTTGGGGTCTTGGTTTATTGTTGATTTGATGATGACTGAACTGACTTCAAGCACCTGTTGCCAAGACCCCAAGTCCCCAAGACCCTAAGACCCCACCACATGAATTTTACTTTCGATATTCCGGCCCAGTCCCAATCCATCATCAAGGTGATTGGCGTAGGGGGCGGCGGCTCCAACGCCGTCAACCACATGTTTGGCCAGGGCATCAAGGATGTGGAGTTTATCATCTGCAACACCGACAAGCAGGCGCTAGCTTCCTCGACGGTGCCCAACCGTTTGCAAATAGGCGCTGACCTGACCGAAGGTCTGGGAGCTGGGGCTAATCCTGAGCGGGGCAAGCAAGCGGCTATTGAAAGCCGTGAGCAGATCCGCGAGTTGCTCAGCAATGGTACCAAAATGGTCTTTATCACGGCCGGTATGGGTGGTGGTACGGGCACGGGTGCGGCCCCAGTTATTGCCAAAGTAGCAAAAGAGCTGGGTATCCTTACCGTAGGTATTGTGACGGCTCCCTTCATGTTCGAAGGCAAGAAAAAGCGTCAGCAAGCTGAGCAGGGTATCAAGGAACTAAGTGATAACTGCGATACGGTACTGGTAATTCTCAACGATAAGCTGCGTGAGATTTACGGCAACTTGCCTATTCGTTCAGCATTCGCCAAAGCCGATAACGTGCTGAGTACGGCGGCAAAGTCAATTGCCGAGATTATTACGGTAACGGCCGATGTGAACGTGGACTTTGAAGACGTGAAAACCGTCATGAAGGACTCGGGAGCGGCTGTTATGGGGAGCAGCATCACGGAAGGCGAGAACCGCGCCCAGCGTGCTGCGGAAGAGGCCCTTGCTTCGCCGCTGCTGAACAACACCGATATTCACGGCGCTCAGCGTATTTTGCTCAGCATCATGTCGGGCGACCAGGCTGAACTGGAAATGGATGAGCTCACCGAAATCACGGAGTGCATCCAAGACAAGGCAGGTCAGAATGCTGAAGTAATCTTTGGTCACGGTATCGACCCTACGCTGGGACAGAGCATCCGCGTAACGGTTATTGCCACTGGTTTTGCTCGCGATGCGCACAACATCACCAATGTTGTTCCTCGTGAATCGGAATCTGCTGCAACTCAGCCTGACCCCCAAATCAACATCTTCGACAGGGACCGTCAAGATGCGCCATCGGTGCCCGTAGTTCCTACGTTTGGCCCGCCTCCTGCGGTGGTTCCGGAGCCCCAACCGGTTAAGTTCGACCTCGAAACTTCGCCAGCCCCTGTGGCCCATATGCCTCCGGTTGTGTCGGCTCCATCAGCTCCAGCTCCTGATCCAATCTTGTTTCAGCAGCCAGTGGCTCAGCCCGCGCCGCAACCTACTCCTCCTGCTACCACGCATCATACCCTCGCGCGCCCATCCTTGGATGCTCGGGCCGAGGAGCGTCGTCGTCGACTACAGGAACTGAGCAATGGCCTCACGAATGATGCAATTAAAGACCAGCTAGAAACCCCGGCTTACCTGCGCCGCCAAGTGAAACTGGAAAATGTAGTACCTTCTTCAGAGCAGAACATCAGCCGATTTAATCTCTCTGATGATAACGAATTGCTGGGCGACAACCGCTTCTTGCACGACAACGTTGACTAACTAGTCTTGTTATCACTACAACAGAAAAGGCCGCTGTGGTTTTCCATAGCAGCCTTTTCTGTTGTAGTGACTAGCGCAGCCCTACGGACGAGCTGAGGATGGAACGGAGGCCGTGTCAGTGACAACAGTATCACTAGATGAGTAGGGACGTTTGGGTTCTCCTATCTCCCGATCAGGGCTAAGCGTACGCCCTCTAGACGAGGTAGAGGAGACAGTACTACATGCAGCTAAGCTTGCAAGTAGTAGAAACGGGACTATGATTTTCATAGGGTGCAGTGAAAGGACGAAGCTAGCTGTAATAGGGGAAATACAGGAAAGCCAACGAGTAGTGGCAACTGCTTCTACGGTAAGGCAAGCGAATAACCGATATTATAGGCACGTTTAGGCTACCGCGAGAATAATTCTTACCACAAGCTAAGGCAAGTAAACTCCTGCACAAATGAGTTGGCCTAGTGTAATAGATTGCTATACTGCTAGTTGATAACTACCCTTTCTGAGGACTATCTATGGTTTAAATGGGTCAGAAAAACGGGAGTCTTTAATGAAAGTCGTATCGGTAAGGGTGTGCAGAAAAGCAATAAGCTGAGTTTTCTCAGCCGCAGTAAGATCAAGGTGAGTGCCCCCAGGAGTGTTTGACAGCAGGACGTTGGGGTCCACGCCAGGACTATTGACTAGCACGTGCTCATTATAATGGTCCAGTACCTGCTCTAGCGTTTGAAAGCGGCCATCGTGCATGTAAGGAGCCGTAAGCGCGATATTACGCAGGGTAGGAGCCCGGAATTTTCCCCGGTCGGTAGCCAAAGAGGTGACACTAGCCCGTCCTGCATCCGCAAAGGCTACATCTAGGCCGTTGTTGAAGAAATCAGGAGAGCTAAACAGCCCCGTAGCATCAAGGTGACAATGATGGCAGGTGCCACCACGGATAAAGATGCCGCCCACTTCACCGGGGTGGTTGTTGAACACAGCTAGCCCAAGCTGTTCGGTGCGCGTAAGCGTGCCTTCCTTGCGGATATACTTATCGTAGCGGGAATTAGCAGAAATCAGTGTGCGCTCAAATTGCGCCAAGGCTTTCAGCACATTATCCTCCGTGATGGTACTACTGCCAAAGGCTTTCTGAAAGAGGGGAGGGTAGAGCTCCGTCTGCTGAAGTTTACGCACCCCATCGGCAAGCAGTTGATGCATCTCGACGGCATTCTCGATGGGGGTACGGGCTTGTTGCTCCAAGCTGGTAGAGGCGCCATCCCACGTTAGGGAGGTTTCCCACAGAACATTTGCTAGAGACATGGCCCCCCGTGGGTGAGGGGCTCCGTCTACCCCTACCGCGTGCGCAAGCCCATCGGTGAAGGCTTTGCTTTGCTGGTGACAGCTCCCGCAGGATTGTGTACCTGTGCGGGAAAGCTTGACTTCGTAGAACAGTTTCCGCCCTAGCTCTACCCCTTCTACTGTCAGCGGGTTAGAAGCGGGTATGGTTACGGTTTGGGGTAGGTTTTTGGGTAGCGCCAGCGCATAAGGCGTAGGGGCATACGGATTATCTTCTTCCTCAGTGCCACTGCCATCTGTGCCGCATGCACCAAGTAGAAGCCCCGGGATCAGCAAGATCAAATACCGAAACGATAAGCGCGCAAAGGACAGGAGCATACACAGATAAGCAGAAGAGTAAACCTCAAGGTATCACTTTTGCAGCCCAAACGCCAGGAGTGTCAGGATCGGTTCCTGGGGTAGCGCTCCGAAATGGGTTGCGTACTTTTACTTGCCCGGGGCTTGCCGGGTAACCTCGCACCCTGCGCCGTATGAAGTCTCGTTTGCTGACCTTGCTTACTGAGTATAAGTTGTTGCTGCTCTACCTCGGGCGGTGGGGACTTATCAGTGGTAGCGTATCTATTTTGGCGGGTACAGCATCGGCAGGCTTCCTACTAGCGCTGGACTGGGTAACGGCGTGGCGGGAAGCCCATCTCTGGATTATTGGCTTATTGCCAGTAGGAGGATTGCTGGTAGGGCTGCTGTACTATTACGTTGGCCGCTCAGTGGAAGCCGGCAACAACTTGCTGCTGGATCAAATTCACCAACCGCGCAATGTGCTGCCTCTGCGCATGGCCCCGTTGGTGTTGCTGGGTACGCTGCTTACGCACTTTTTTGGGGGCTCCGCAGGCCGTGAGGGTACGGCGGTGCAAATGGGCGGGGCACTAGCCGATCAGCTTACCCGGCTGCTACATTTGCACCGCCGCGACCGGATAGTACTGCTTATTGCTGGTATTAGCGCTGGTTTTGCTTCTGTATTTGGTACCCCACTGGCTGGTGCTGTGTTTGGTCTGGAAGTATTCTTCATCGGGCGGCTACGCTATGATGCTATCCTACCCAGCTTTCTGGCGGCTATTGGTGCTGACTATGTTACGCGAGCTTGGGGCGTTGGCCATACTTCCTACCCTTTGTTGGCCGTGCCAACCCTATCAGTTTCGTCTTTGCTTGCCGCCGCCGCCGCCGGTATTGCATTCGGAGTAGTAGGGCGGCTGTTCGCAGCTACTACGCACGCCATGGGGGCTGCCTTTAAACATCTTATTCAATGGCCACCTCTGCGACCTGTGGTGGGAGGTATGGTAGTGGCGCTAGCCGTGTGGGCGCTGGGAACTACGCGCTACATTGGACTGGGTGTGCCTACCCTAGTAGCAGCGTTTCACGAGCCCCTGCCCGCTTATGCCTTTTTGCTTAAGTTGCTACTTACGGCCCTTACGTTGGGTGCTGGTTTTAAAGGTGGAGAAGTAACCCCGCTGTTTTTTGTGGGTGCTACGCTGGGCAACGCACTAGGTCTCGTATTGCCGCTTCCTATGGCCCT
Source organism: Hymenobacter mucosus (assembly GCF_900188255.1). Lineage (GTDB taxonomy): Bacteria > Bacteroidota > Bacteroidia > Cytophagales > Hymenobacteraceae > Hymenobacter > Hymenobacter mucosus. Next base: position 147,029 of record NZ_FZNS01000008.1, read on the forward strand.
GCTAGCGGGTATGGGCTTTGTAGCTGTGTTTGCTGGGGCTGCCAACACGCCGTTGGCGTGCATGCTCATGGCCATAGAGTTGTTTGGGCACGGTTGCGGGATATATGTCGGCATAGCTTGCGTCGTCAGCTACTTGTTCTCGGGCCATCGGGGCATCTACAGTGCACAAGTTATCGGTGAGCCAAAGCACCGGCTGTGGGTGCGCCAACAGGGCAAACGCCTGCGGGAGGTGTAGCGCTGGTAAAGCCAGAGGTTTTCTTGAAGTGCTACAGCGCTAGGCGCTCAAAAGCCGCAGCAGAGTAGCCATTGTCACCTTGGTTTACAGTTACTCGGCTAACCGAGCGTCAGCTAAGAAAGCGCTATCAGTTAGTGTATGCAGAAAAGCCACTAAGTCGCTCTTTTCCTGTTCGGAGAGGCTAATGCCTAACCGGCCGTTGGGGCGGCGAAATTGGGCGTCGAGGGTAGGGGAGTCGACCATATCACTAGCGTAGTGGTTTAGCACTTGTGCTAAGGTGTGAAACCGGCCGTCGTGCATGTAAGGGGCCGTCAGGGCTACATTACGCAAGCTGGGTACTTTGAAGCGACCTGCGTCCTGGGGACGCCCCGTGATATGGGCGCGGCCCGAATCGGCGGGGAACGTAGCGTCCAGACCGTTATTGCGAAACGACTCGTCCGTAAATAGCTCGCCGCCGTGACAAGGTGCGCACTTCTGGCGTGCTGTGGCCAGCCCACGTAGCTCTGCTGCGCTCAGTGCGCCATTGGCTTCGTGCCGAACATAGTGGTCGTAGCGAGAATTGGCGGAAGTAAGAGCTGCGGTGAATTGCGCCAACGTCCGCAGAAACTGATAGGAAGTAATGGGCCGCTCTCCATACACTTGTGCAAACCGCTGTTGGTAGGCGGGGTCAGCATTCAGCTTTTGTAACACGTTGTCTAGGGTCTCATCCATTTCCCGTGGGTCGGTGATAGGAGCCAAAGGCATTGTCTCGATGTGGGTAGCGCCTCCATCCCAGAGCAGGCTAGTTTTCCAACGAAGATTCTGCAAAGCAGGAGCATTTCGCGCACCCAACCGGCCTTCTACCCCCTGACTGAGGCGATGATCAGCGTTAGCGAAAGCCCCCGACTGCTGGTGGCAACTTCCGCACGAAACTGCACCAGTACGGGAAAGGCGGGTATCATAAAAAAGGGTACGACCTAACTCGTATGCCTCACGGGTAGGCGGGTTCTGAGCCGCAGCATATACGGGAGCGGGAAAGTTAGCGGGCACCGTAGCGCCGGGCACTTCCCAGGCAGGGCTAGTTCCTTCCTTATTGCAGCCAACAAGGAAAAAACTAGCTAAAGCAATGGCGCAGCGCAGGGCTATCCAAGAATAGCGTGCCATGCTCTTGCCTAGTTGGCGTGTACATAGTCTACCACAAACATGCCCGCAGCTTGGTTGTCGGCAACCACCACTGAGTTAGCCCCGCCCATTGTGTTATAGAGTTGGGTAAAGCGAACGGTAGTAGGGCCGGTGAACATTTTTAACACGTCCGCTTTCAAGTGCAGTGTGGGTGTCTGGGTGCCCTGGACTTGAATGGTAGCGCCTTTTAGCGACGGCGAAATGGTACGGATAGTATTGTGGGGCGCTTTAAAACCACCAATATGGAATACCAACGCCGTATTTGGTGCTTGTGGGGAAGTGCCTTCTAGTTTGGTGAAGATGTAGCCTGTGTTCCACGACCAGAACATGTTCTTCTGCGGGTCGAGGGCACCCGTTTGAGCGCCGGCCACGTTACGCGCACTATCGACACCGATTGTAAAAGATAAGCTAGTATAGTCTCCGGCCGGAATGCCCGATAAAGTGAAAGTTTTACTTGCTGGCACTGCCTCGTCCACCAAATAATAGCTTTCTGGGACTAGGTGCGTCGTGCCATCGGCCTTCTTGAGTGTAAAGTTGGACAGGTAGTATTTGAACGTCGATACGGTGAACTGGTCACCGGCAGGCGTAGCATATGAACCCGTGTTGAGAGCCAGAGTAGCCGTACCAACTACGTGGTCAATTGCTACGTCTAGCGTGCCAACTTTGGGCTGCATATCACTATCCTCCTTGCAGCTTGTGAGAGCTGCACTGGAGAAAAGCAGGTAAAAGAAAATAGCGGAAATCTTACGGAGTTTCATCTTCACTGAGCACAAACAAGGTTACTGAAAAGCTAGTTATCCTTATTGAAGCAAATATAGCTGCACTATCTGCTCCTTATGCACCTAGTGGCCCAGTACTGCCAGTTCTCGACTAAACGTCTGAACTAAGAGTAACAAGAACACAAAATGGGCTGAAAGGCGCGTCACAAGCAGAGAGCTGAACTACGAATTACTAAAGATACAGGCTACTAGGTCAAAAGACCTTTGGCCTTCTCTGTGCGAAAAAGGAGGTGCTAAAAAGCCAACAGATGAGTTACTTGCTCACGAAGTAGTTGTTGATATAATGGCTCGGTGAGTTGCCCCTCAGTAGTTAGATGTTGATCAATAAAGGGCAGACGCACGCGCTGGGGTAGCACGGCGGTTCCCAGGTACATCAGCACATCCGTGAGGTGGTTAAGCGGCAGCTGCCCTCCTTGCCCACCCGACGATAAGCCCACTAGTGCTGCCTTCTTGCCCCGGATACCACCCGGGTAGGGGAGGCCATCAATGAATGCCTTCAGCACACCGGGGAATGAGCAATTATACTCCGGAACAATAAATACGAGCTTATAGGCTTGCTCAGCAAGTGAAACCAACCGATTGAACTCATCGTGGCGGCCGGTATTATGATATAGCGCAGTGGTAGTAAAATCTAGGGGAAGCTCGGCTAAATCAAGAATCTGATGCGGTTCGCCCAATTCGGCTAGCAGGTTGGCGTAATACTGAGCGAGGCGTAGGGCACGGGAATTGGGCCGGTTAGTACCAGCAATGATGGTTATCATCAACGGGGAGCAGTTAGAAATGAGCGAACTAGGCTTTGCCGCTATACGTGGCGGCGTAGGTATAACAACAAAAAAGCGAAACGGCAGGCCGTTTCGCTTTTTTTGTACCAATAACCGGAAAACTTACGCGAGGTTATTAGAAGTAGCCTTCGCGTTGATGAACTCGCGGTTCATGATGGCAATATTCTCGAGAGAAATACCTACTGGGCATTCAGCTGCGCAAGAGCCGATGTTGGTGCAGGCACCAAAACCTTCCTTGTCCATCTGCGCAACCATGTTTTCAACACGGGTTTTGCGCTCTACGTGGCCCTGAGGCAACAAGGCCAACTGGCTTACCTTGGCCGAAACGAACAACATAGCCGAGGCGTTTTTGCAAGATGCCACGCAAGCGCCGCAAGCAATGCACGTAGCGGCTTCAAAAGCACGATCAGCAATATCCTTGGGAATCGGAATTTCGTTGGCGTCTGGGGTACCCCCAGTGTTTACCGAGATATAACCACCAGCTTGAATAATCCGGTCGAAGGCAGAGCGGTCTACGCTCAAGTCTTTGTTAACCGGGAAAGCGGTAGCACGCCAAGGCTCAATGGTGATGGTATCACCATCATTGAATTTACGCATGTGGAGCTGGCAGGTAGTAGTGCCTTTCTCCGGACCGTGCGCACGGCCGTTAATAAACAAGTTACAAGAACCACAGATGCCTTCGCGGCAGTCGTGGTCGAATGCTACTGGCTCTTCGCCCTGACGGAGCAGGTCCTCGTTGAGCACATCCAGCATCTCTAGGAAAGACATATCTGGCGAAATATCCTTCACCTTATAGTCTACGATGCGACCTTCGGTGTTGCGGTTACGCTGCCGCCACACTTTCAGGGTAAGATTCATCGGTTTGGCATTGGGGTTACTTCCAGCCATTGTGGTATGGGTCTTGGGATTCGGCGCTGAGTAGCTTGGCAAAAGCCCTCAGCACCGTCCCTATTTTTCTAAAAATTGAACCTGTCAAACGGGTGTTGATATCCTGAAGCGCTAGGGCAAAACCAAGACCCTATTACCGCAAGGATGCTTCCCTTACTTGTAGCTGCGCTGAGTGAGCTTCACGTTTTCGAAGTGCAGCTCTTCCTTATTGAGTTTCTCGGGCTGGTTGTCGCCCTGATATTCCCAAGCAGCTACGTAGGCATACTTTTCGTCGTCGCGGAGAGCTTCACCTTCAGGGGTCTGGTATTCCTCCCGGAAGTGACCACCGCAGCTTTCGTTGCGGTTGTAGGCATCATCCACCATCAACTCACCGAGTTCTAGGAAGTCGGCCACCCGGCCGGCCTTTTCTAGCGCTTGGTTCATTTCGCCTTCAGTGCCTACTAGTTTCAAGTCGCTCCAGAACTCCTTGCGCAGCTTCTGAATTTCCTTTTTGGCGTGCTGCAGTCCTTCGGCCGTACGAGCCATACCGCAGTACTCCCACATGATGTGGCCTAGTGCTTTGTGGAACTCATCGGGAGTACGAGTACCATTGATGCTCATAAGCTTTTGTACACGAGCGCGCACTTCAGCCTCGGCTTCTTTGAAAGCTGGGTGGTCTGTAGTTACCGGCTTAGGAGCGGTTTGGGCCAAGTAATCACCTATGGTATAAGGAATTACGAAGTAGCCATCTGCCAATCCTTGCATTAGGGCCGAGGCACCAAGGCGGTTAGCGCCGTGGTCAGAGAAGTTACACTCGCCCGTGGCGTACAGGCCAGGAACAGTGGTTTGTAGGTTGTAATCTACCCATAAGCCACCCATAGTATAGTGCACGGCTGGGTAAATGCGCATGGGCTGCTCATACGGATCTTCACCCGTAATCTTCGCATACATCTCGAAAAGGTTGCCGTATTTGGAGCTTACCCATTCGGCACCATTGCGCTTGATAGTATCGGCGAAATCGAGGTACACAGCCAGCCCCGAAGAGCCTACGCCGCGTCCTTCGTCGCACATCATCTTAGCGTTGCGCGAGGCTACGTCGCGTGGAACTAGGTTGCCGAAGGCAGGGTACTTGCGCTCAAGGAAGTAGTCGCGGTCCTCTTCACGAATGTCGGATACCCGAATCTCTCCTTTGCGCAGACGCTCAGCAGTTTCTTTAGAAGCTGGTACCCATACCCGACCATCGTTACGCAGCGATTCCGACATTAGTGTCAGCTTCGACTGGTAGTCGCCCGATACAGGGATACAGGTGGGGTGAATCTGAGTGAAGCAAGGGTTAGCGAAGAAAGCTCCCTTCTTGTGCGCCCGCCAAGGAGCGGTTACGTTGCAGTACTTAGCGTTAGTGCTTAAGTAGAACACGTTGCCATAGCCACCCGTAGCCAGTACTACTGCGTGAGCCGAATGCTGCTCAATCTCGCCAGTAATGAGGTTACGCGTAATAATGCCGCGTGCCTGTCCATCTACAATTACCACGTCCAGCATTTCGGACCGGGTATACAGTTTCACCTTTCCGTAGGCTACCTGACGTGACAAAGCCGAGTAGGCACCTAGCAGGAGCTGCTGTCCGGTTTGGCCGCGGGCATAGAACGTGCGGCTAACCTGAGCACCACCGAAGGAGCGGTTGGCGAGAAGTCCGCCATATTCTCGTGCGAAAGGTACTCCTTGCGCTACGCACTGGTCAATGATATTAACCGATACCTGAGCCAGACGGTACACGTTGGCTTCACGGGCGCGGTAGTCGCCACCCTTGATGGTATCGTAGAACAAACGGTACACCGAGTCGCCGTCGTTCTGGTAGTTTTTAGCAGCGTTGATACCGCCCTGTGCCGCAATAGAGTGGGCGCGGCGGGGAGAATCGTGGTATGTGAAAGCCTTTACGTTGTAGCCCAGCTCTGCCAAGGAAGCCGCAGCTGATGCGCCTGCTAAGCCCGTGCCTACTATAATAACGTCGTACTTCCGCTTGTTGGCGGGGTTAACCAGCTTTACGTTGAACTTATGCTTATCCCACTTTTCGGCCAAGGGGCCTTCGGGAATTTTGGAATCCAGTATCATAAGCAGAGAAGAAAAAGATGGGATGGCTAGCGGAGAGCAGGCTCCTCAGTTAAGGAACGCTCAACCGTGTTGCCAGTGGCAGGGCGCGGTTGGTAAGCGGAGCTAAAGAACATAATCAGCGGAATCACTGCGAACAAAACCGAAATAATTACCGAGAAGGCGTAGCCAGTTGCGTAAACAGCCGGCGTGTATTTGCGGTGGTTGAGGCCCAGGGTTTGGAAGCCGCTGCGGAAGCCGTGCCACAGGTGATAGCCAAGCGCAATTTGTGACAAGGCGTATAAGGCTACGTACCACGGAATCTTAAAAGAAGCAGCCGCCACTGAGTACAGGTCGCCCACGGGATGATCTAGGTTCGGTACTTTTACTTCAGCTAGTCCGCCCATTGCATCAAAACGTGAACGGATCCAAAAGTTCATCAAGTGAACAATCAGGAAGATAAGCAGTAGTGTGCCGAGCAAAGCCATGTTGCGCGAAGCCCACTGAGAGTTCTGTTCGGAGTGGTTCACTACGTATCCCTGGGTGCCGCGTGCTTTCTTGTTTTTTACTGCCAGCGCGAGGCCCTGATAAATATGAATCAACAGGCCTAGCATCAGTACAACCTCCATGGCACGGATGACGGGATTAGTACCCATGAACTCGGCCCAGAAGTTAAAAGAAGCGCCGCCGTCGTGGCGCAGCATCTGCAAGTTGATGAGCAGGTGCACTACCAGGAACGAGCAGAGAAACAGGCCAGTAAGGGCCATAATTATCTTACGGCCGATGCTGCTGGAGAAGGTTTTGGTAATCCAACTCATATGAGCTACTGAAGGGTTTGGGAAGGACGGTTATAGCGGTCAAAGGTAGGGTCCAACCCAATAGGAAACAATCTGGACGGAGCTTTACCGTTGTAGTGAATCTATCCCCTGACAACTCCGTTAGTACTTTGCGACACCGTAATAACCCAAGCCACTCGCTTTTTGTTAGCATTTTAGCCTACTTCTGCCGACATTCTTCTTAGTTTCTCTGCCCTCCCAATAACCTGACAGTATGAACCTTCAGTTACCAAACCGCGCCGTGCGGCTGGTGCTGGCACTTGCTATCCTTGTTCTAACTTCCTGGGGCCTCGCGCCTGGTGCGTTTGCTACGCACTTACGCGCTGGCGACATTCAGGCGAAGACGGATACCACTGCTGCCCGCAATCCGCGCCGGATCTTCTTTAAGATGGTGCTCTACCAGAGCAATGTAAACACGAATGTGGATGAAGAGGCAGTCACTATTTTCTATGGTGATGGAAAGACTTCTGGCCGCAATGCTATCCGTCGAGTAAGCAAAACTCCCGTCGGCTGCGATGGTACTACCTTCCGCATGGTGTACTATTTTGAGCATACCTATGATGCGACTGGTACTTACACGGTGCATTACATTGGAGAAAACCGTAGCCGAGATGTACGCAACATGGCTGAGTCGGCTAATCAGTCTTTCTATATCTCAACTACTATTGTTATAGACCCTACGTTGGTTGTAAACCACTCACCGGTGCTCAATGCTCCTGCGTATGATCGGGCGGGGCGTAACCAAGTTTTTTTGCAGAACCCAGGTGCTTCCGATGCAGATGGGGATTCACTTGTATACCGCCTAACCCCCAGCCAACAGGTACCCGGTGGGGTAGATGCAGTCTTGACGCAAACGGGTGCTAACCTCAACACCCCGCGGCCACAAGTATGTACAGGATATGTAACGCCTGAGCGAGTAGGCAGTTCACCACGACAGGTAGCCTATGAAGGCCCACCAGTAGGCGTTCCGAATGCCCCTGCCATTTTTCAAATTGACTCTCGGGGCCAAATTGTTTGGAACGCTCCACTTGAAGTTGGAGACTATAACATTGCTTACGTAGTAGAAGAATGGCGCCGGATACCGGGGGCGCGGGCTCGTCGTATTGGCATTGTTATTCGTGACCTGCAGATTACGGTAGGAGCTAATAATAACCTGCGGCCTACTATCCGGATACCAAACGACACCTGTGTTATTGCTGGTACTCCTATTCGACGCATTATTACTGCCACAGACCCCGAAAATCAAGGCGTCACTCTTACTGCCTTCGGTGGTATTTTGCCACGTCCGGCCATTTTCACCCAGACTCAAGTTGGTCCTCCAACTCGCGCTACTTTCTCATGGACGCCTACTTGTGAAAACATCCAATCTGATCCGCACCAAATTCTGTTTAGAGCGGAAGACAGGCCTCTCAACAACTGTGGGGCTACTCTTATTGACGAACGAGCGTGGCGAGTAACGGTAATAGGCCCTGCTCCACAAAATTTACGCGTTGCGCAAACTGGTAACAATGCCCAACTCAGCTGGGATAGTTATATCTGCCAGGTGCCAGGCGCCCAGATTCTCATTTTCCGTAAGGAAGGCTCCGGTAACGTGCCAACGGATGCGTGTCAAACCGGCATTCCTGCTTCGGCTGGCTACACGCAAATTGGAAGTGTATCGGTGGGCACGCGCAACTACATTGATGACCGCAACGGACTAGGCTTAGAGCGTGGTAAGACGTATTGCTACCGCATCTATGTACAGTTCCCACGTCCAGCTGGTGGTGCTAGTATAGCTTCTCAAGAAGCATGCTTGACGCTAGTAGGCCGCTCGGCTCGCTTTACAAACGTGACGGTTGACCGCACGGCTGCCACCAACGGCCAGATCACCGTACGCTGGACCCGTCCGGCTCCGGTTAGCAACTTCAATGCTCCCACTGGCTACCGGTTGTACCGGGCAGTGGGCCAGAGTCCGGCTGCTACTGCGTATGATGCCCCTCGCGTCATTAACAATATCAACGACACCACATTTATTGATAACGTAGGACTGAACACGCTCACTAACGCATATACATATAAGCTGGAATTCTTCAGCAACTCGCTGCCTACTCCAGGGGCACCGGTGCTGGTGGAAATAGCTGCGCCTGCATCGAGTGTACTACTGAATGCTACGCCAGATCCGTTGCTTAAAACAGTTGCGCTGTCTTGGACCTACAATGTGCCATGGGATAATACCCGGCGGCCAACTACTATCTACCGGCAGGTAGGCAGCCAGTTCTTGCCCATTGCGAAAGTAACCGGTACCGCTACTGGTGGCACGTACGTAGACCGCGGAACTACTGCCAATCCTTTGGTAGTAGGCACCACCTACTGCTACTACGTAAAAACGAATGGCACTTACAACCCAGCCCTGCCTGACTCTTTAATTAACCTTAGTCAGCAGCGGTGCGTGGCCTTACAGCCTGTTCTGTGTACACCGGTACTTACGCTCAAGCCCACAAACTGCGACAGTTTGGCCAGTCGTTTGTTTGATTTGCCTACTACTCCCGCCAACGGTGAAATTTACACCAACAACGTTAGCTGGACGCTAAGCAACCAACCCACCGCCGATTGTAGCCGCAACGTGGCATCTTACGTGCTGTACTACGCACCCACGGCTGCTGATTCGTTGCGGGTGCTGACAACCTTGCCCGGCACGCAAACTAGCTACGCCCATACTGGGCTGCGCTCAGTTCAAGGATGCTATGCAGTGCAAGCCGTAGATGCCACGGGCGCTACCAGTGCCTTGAGCAATAAGGAATGCAAGGATGACTGCTTACTGTTCCTACTGCCTAATATCTTCACCCCGAATGGTGACGGCAAGAATGATACCTTCCGGCCGAAGGTGTTTAGTCCCATCAAGCGCACGAAAGTGCAGATCTTCAACCGCTGGGGTGTTAAGATCTATGAAAGCGACAAAGACCCATTCATTAACTGGAATGGCGGCGGAAGCGCTTCTGAATCTGGTTCTGGTCCGAGGGTGTCGGAGGGTATGTACTACTATCTGGCCGACGTAGAGTTTGGTGATGCTGGTGGCACGAAGCGTACCTTCAAAGGCTGGGTGCAAATCAACCGGTAAGCCCATTTTTATCATTACTGCATAAATAAAAGGAGCAGACGTACATTCGTCTGCTCCTTTTATTTTGTGACATGATTAAACGTCTATTCACTATCCTAGGGCTGGTTGGCATCCTACTAGGTTGCCAGCAGCAAACTGCGCCGACTACGGTGCATTCCGCCGCTACTGAAGAACAAGCGCGGGCGGCCGTCAAGCGTTACTTGCAGGCTCAGCCCAACGCTGCGCTGTACGTGCCCGACTCGGCCAGCGTACTTGAGGTAGAAACACGGTGGCAAATACTGGTGCCACGCCGAGACTGGGCTGATCGGATGCCCAATCGGGCCGCGTTTGAGGTGGATAAGCTTACCGGAGAAGTGAGCGGCGTGCCTCTGAAATAGCATAGGAGCCAAGACTATTTTGCCGGAGCCCGCCATTTTGTGCAGCTTGCAGGCTAAACGGCCTCGCTGCGTAGCAGCAGCAAGGTCTGTTGCTATCCTTCCACCCGCCATACTTTCTTCGCTCTAGTGAAAGCAGTTATTTTTCCAGGCCAAGGCAGCCAGTTCAGTGGCATGGGCCGCGACTTGTACGAGCAGCACCCTGCCGCCAAGCACTTGATGGACCAAGCCAACGAGCTACTCGGATTCTCGCTCACTGACGTTATGTTCACCGGCTCTGATGAAGATCTGCGCCGTACCAACGTAACGCAGCCGGCTATCTTCTTGCATTCAGTAGCCTTGGCCGCAGTAGTACCTAGCCTCAACCCCGATATGGTGGCAGGTCACTCGTTAGGGGAGTTTTCGGCACTAGTGGCAGCTAAGGTTCTTAAGTTCGAGGACGCCATGCAACTGGTAGCACAGCGCGCCCAAGCTATGCAGGCTGCCTGCATGGAGCAGCCCGGAACTATGGCCGCCATTTTGGGGCTCGACGATGAAACTACAGCCCGCATCTGTCAGCAAATCAGCCAGGAGGGTAATGTAGTAGTAGCAGCCAACTACAACTGCCCCGGCCAGTTGGTCGTGTCTGGCTCCCAGCGCGGTATTGAGCTGGCTTGTGAGCAACTGAAGGCTGCAGGCGCCAAGCGGGCCCTGCCGCTACCCGTAGGTGGCGCGTTTCACTCCCCACTAATGCAATCGGCCGAGGCCGCGCTGGCACAGGCCATTGCTTCCACCACGTTCTCGGCTGGCATCTGCCCAGTGTATCAGAACGTGGATGCGGCTCCGCACACCGACCCCGATGAAATTCGTGAGAACCTAGTGCGTCAGCTGACGGCTCCGGTACGCTGGACCCAAAGCGTGCAGCGCATGGCTCAGGATGGCGCCACTGAGTTTGTGGAATGCGGCCCCGGCAAAGTGCTACAGGGACTTGTGAAGAAGATTGCACCGGAAGCAGCCGTTAGCTCAGCTGCGGTGTAAACATGCTTTCCTGGGTACAACAAGAAGGCCTCCTGACTGCAGTTCAGGAGGCCTTCTTGTTTTGCTATCAGGTAGGATAATCCTCCGCAACCTGGTGTACTTCTAACGCATCTGTACACGCTGTTAAGAGTTCAGCCACAGTACACCTTAAGGTAGGATGCATTACCTCCGCTCCAATTTCAGTTAATGGGACCAGGGCAAAGCGTCGTTCGGGTAGGCGCGGGTGGGGCACCTGTAGGCGCGGGGTATCTAGTATAAGGTTATCGTACAGCAGAATGTCCACGTCAAGGGTGCGAGCTCCCCACCGAACTAAGCGCTGTCGTCCAGCGAGCTGCTCAGTAGCGAGGCACGCGTCCAGCAGCTGCTCGGGGGGCAGGGAAGTGCGTAGTTGCACCGCCTGGTTGAGAAACGCGGGTTGATCTTCGAGGCCCCACGCCGCCGTTTCGTAGAAATGAGACAGCGCCTCGATGGGACCCGCTACGGCGGTGAGATGGCGCACTGCTTCCTGTAGCAGCGCAAACCGGTCGCCTAAGTTGGAGCCAAGCAGCAGGTAGGCAGTAGGCATGATAGAGCTACAGCACGCGCCGTAAGAAGTCGCGGGTTACTTCGGCGGCTTGCTGAGCCTGGGTGGGTAGCGTACTACCCGACCACGGATGGGCACCCCCAAAATTGTGGGTCACGCCGGGGAGGATGGCTAGCTCCGCATCGGGTTTGTGAGTGTGCAGCTCGTGAGCCCGGCCCACGGGTACGGTTTCGTCTTGGTCACCGTGCAGCAGTAGCAGCGGCTGCGAGATTTTGCGGCGTAAGTTGTGCGCAATATCAAGGCGCAGACGGTTCTGCTGGTAGTCTTCCACCATTTGGAAGTAAAGGGGAAGTTGTTGCTTGGTACGGCTATTTTCTACGTGATATACTCCCTGCTGCTGCCAGTGCTGCATGAGTTCCTCCGTCCAGCCCGGGTTCACATTGCTAATAGCGGCCCAGGTTACTACGGCCTTTACACGGGCGTCTTCGGCCGCCTTTAGTAGCACTAAGCCGCCGCCGCGGCTGTGTCCAATCAGGGCCAGCCGGGAAAAATCCGTTTCGCTGTCGGGTAGGGGAGAGGTAGCTTCTAGGCAGTCGAGAAGGGTGCCAATGTCGTTCAATTCCAGGCTGAAGTTATTCTGCCCAAAAGCTTCCAAATCTTCAAGGTCGCCGGTGCCACCCACTACTACCCCGTTGTGGGAGAGGTTCAACTTCACAAACACGAAGCCTTGCTGAGCAAACCATTCGCCCAACAAGTTAAAATGCCCCCAGTCCTTGAAGCCCTTAAACCCATGTACAAATACCACAAGAGGCTTGGGCTGCCCAGTAGGCAGGTAGTGCGCATCGGCGGCAAATGGCCGGGAATGGTGCGAACTGCTGAGTAAGAAATCGAGGTGAACTGGCTGAACTGGCATAGGGGCGAAGGTACGGCTTGAGAGGAGGAGTTTATTGTTCAGCTAGGGCTCTGGGCACGTGTTAAGCCACAACCCATCAAACTCCCGCTTTCAACATCTCACCATTTTACCTTTTTCCCCGTATCATTGCAGCGCCCAAAATACCCGCATGACCGTTACGCTGGACCAAATACAGGCTCCTATTGCCGCCGAGATGGAGGAATTCGAAAAGAAATTCCGCCAGTCCATGCAAACGCGGCAACTGCTGCTCGATAAAATCATGGGGTATATTGTGAAGCGCAAGGGTAAGCAGATCCGGCCCATGTTTGTGTTCTTCACGGCCAAAATAAGCGGGGGCGACCCTCTGCCCGAAGCTACGTTTCGGGGCGCGGCCCTCATTGAACTGCTGCACACAGCCACCTTGGTGCACGACGATGTAGTAGACGAGAGCAACTACCGCCGCGGGTTCTTTTCCATCAATGCCCTCTGGAAAAACAAGATTGCCGTGCTTGTGGGCGACTACTTGCTCAGCAAAGGCTTGCTCCTGAGCTTGGAAAATGACGATTACGAGTTGCTCAAAATTGTGAGCAATGCCGTGAAGGAATTGAGTGAGGGTGAACTACTGCAAATTGAAAAAGCGCGCCGCCTCGACATCACGGAGGATGTGTATTTCGATATCATTCGTCAGAAAACGGCTTCGCTGATTGCATCCTGCTGCGCCGTGGGGGCCGCTTCTGCCGGCGCCGACAAGGAAACTATTGAACGGGCCCGCCTCTTCGGCGAAAAGGTAGGGATGGCCTTCCAAATCAAAGACGACTTGTTTGACTTCGGCACGGCTGAAATTGGAAAGCCCGTGGGCATCGACATCAAGGAGAAAAAGATGACCTTGCCCCTGATCTACGCTCTAAGTCAGGCTGATTGGCTGACTAAGCGCCGCGTCATCTACAACGTGAAAAACAACGATGGCCGCAAAGACCGAGTGCAGGCTGTTATCGACTTTGTAAAGCAATCGGGAGGTCTCAACTACGCCATCAAAGTAATGGAACGCTACCGTGACGAGGCATTGCAAGTGCTACGGACTTTCCCTGCTTCTCCTTCCCGCACTTCTCTGGAACAGCTCATCAACTACACAATCGAGCGGGAAAAGTAAAAATTTGCCTACGGGTTAGGCGGTCAACGTCTACTACCAGAAAACAGAACAGGCGCCTGAGAGGCGCCTGTTCTGTTTTCGTAGCCATACGGTCTATCCGACCGTTGATTTGTTTATTTTAGTGCTGTACTTGGTAGGATACGCTACCAGGAGCAACTTCCGATACATCAAATTTTACGCCGTCGAAGGTACTCTTTACGGTGATTTCGTGCGTCATTTCACAGCCTGGGCATTTGATTTCTTCTTTCTCAAACTGGCCGTCGTCCTCCATGGAGTTGGCCAGATGATCGGGGGCTGGCACACCAATGGAGTCGGTGAACACTTCGGTATGACACTGATTGCACTCAAACTTCAAGCCTACCGTGTGGCCTTGTAATTCGTCAATGGGGGCAAGGGCATCGGGTTTCTGCTGAATCCACATAGTAAGGGAGGTTGGTTATGGAGAGATAGGGAGAGCGAGGTGACGGGCACGCCTACAAAAAGCAGCGCCCCACTCGGTCTTGTACGAGAAGGGCGCTGCTTTAAGTTACTCCAAGGGTTGCTTACTCGGCAAGAAGCTGGTCAATGGTCTTGTTGAATTCGGCCACTTCCTGCTCGTAGTATTTGCCCGTGCCTGGGCCAGAATAGCCCGTATGAATCTTACGTACCTCACCCTTTTTGTCCAGAAAAATAGTGGTAGGGAAGGCAATAACCTTGGCAAGCTGCGGCAATGACTTGCTGGCTTCGGCCGCCGAGGCCTGGCCCGCCACGGCTAGATCGTAGCCTACCTTCATGCGTTCCTTCATCTTCAGCAGCTTCTGCGACGCTAGCTTCTGGTCGGCCGTACGCTCGTAACCCAGGCCAATGATTTCTACGCCGCGCTGCTTGTTCTTCTCGTACCAAGGAGCCAGGAAGTTGGTTTCGTCCATGCAGTTGGGGCACCAGGAACCCAGAATCTGCACCACTACTACCTTGCCCTTGTATTTTGGGTCAGAAGGGGAGATGCTGCCTCCCTCGTAGATGCTAGGAAACGTAAAGTTGAGCTTTTTCTGGCCAGGTTTCATACCGGTGAGGGCGTTGGCATCAGGCAGTTTGGCGTTCGGGTCGAGGGTAGCCGTCCAGGTTTCGTGACCCGACTTGCCGCTGTAGAAATCACCTTGCAATGTATTGCCCTGCTTCTGAGCGGTGAACAGGAAGCCGTGGCTGCCATCAAAGGTGGAGAGCCTCATGGTGTTTCCATCAACGTTGCCCGCTAGGTACCGGTAGTCGCCAGTGGAGGTGAGGAAAGTGCCGGTTATGTTGCGGTCTTGTTGCTTGAAAACTCCCACGGCTGGATAGGTTTCGCCATCGTCACCCTTAAATGTTACCTTCCAGGTGCCGTCAAACGACTGGTTTTCCTGACCGGATTTTGCGCCGAATAAGCTGCCGGAGCCTTTCCGCGCCGAAAATGGCACTCGGTAAGGCGTCTTACCATCGTACTTCACCCAGGCGCCCTTCAGGTTGGTTTCTCCGTCGCGGTACACTACCAAAGCTGCATCAAATGCGCCGAGGCGAATGGTAGTAGAGTCTCCAACGGTTTTGATTTCGTCCAGCTTCAGGCGCTCTTCGCCATTGCGCAGCGTTACGGCTACGGGCTGGTTGTTATTACCCGTTTCAATGTCAAATAAGAAAGGAATCTCTTGGCCTTGGGCCGAGAGTACACCCCGCCACGGACCAGCGGGCAGGTAGTTAGAGTTTGTGCCGGCGGTTTCACCGGGCGCCGGTTTTTCCGACGAAGCAGAGTTAGACTGACAGGCCACCGCAGCCAGCGCGAGTCCGGCCCCGGCTATGGCCTTGCGAAATGAGAAGGCAACGGGCATAGGGAAATGTAAATGTTAGTTCGGGGCTAAACTACTGCTGGGGACTATTAGTTTAATACCTAGGGATACGAATGTAGCGCCCGTTGTGCACTATCCTAGCCCACATCCACTCAGAGGCATTTGGAATGATTCTAAATGCTGGCTACCAGGGCCCTCAGAGGCCCGAAAATTTGGGCTACGCAACGACTGGCAACTATATTTGCGTACCTGTCTTACATAGGCATGTTCTCTCCACATTTTTCCCTTTCGCATTATGGCGTTTGACTTAGAAATGATCAAGGCCGTGTACGATGGCATGGGTTCTCGCATTGAGGCCGCCCGTACCGCCGTTGGCCGCCCGCTTACCCTGACTGAAAAAATCCTGTACGCTCACCTGTACGGCGGCTCTGTTTCGCAGGCGTATGAGCGGGGCGTTTCCTACGTCGACTTCGCTCCGGACCGCGTAGCTATGCAGGACGCAACGGCCCAGATGGCCCTGCTCCAGTTTATGCAAGCTGGCAAGCCGCAGGTAGCCGTGCCTAGCACTGTACACTGCGACCACTTGATTCAGGCAAAAGAAGGGGCCGACGAGGATTTGGCCATTGCTAACTCCGAAAACCGCGAGGTATACGACTTCCTGGCTTCGGTTTCCAATAAATACGGCATCGGCTTCTGGAAGCCCGGTGCTGGTATCATTCACCAAGTAGTGCTCGAGAACTACGCCTTCCCCGGCGGAATGATGATCGGCACGGACTCGCATACTCCCAATGCGGGCGGCCTGGGCATGATTGCCATTGGCGTAGGCGGTGCTGATGCCGTAGACGTAATGGCTGGCATGGCTTGGGAACTGAAGTTCCCTAAAGTAATTGGCGTGAAGCTGACTGGTAAGCTTTCGGGCTGGACAGCTCCCAAAGACGTTATCCTGAAAGTAGCTGGCATCCTGACCGTAAAAGGCGGTACGGGTGCTATCGTAGAATACTTCGGTGAAGGT
Organism: Hymenobacter mucosus; assembly: GCF_900188255.1. GTDB lineage: Bacteria > Bacteroidota > Bacteroidia > Cytophagales > Hymenobacteraceae > Hymenobacter > Hymenobacter mucosus. The sequence goes on from NZ_FZNS01000008.1 coordinate 163,635, forward strand.
GCCGAGAGCATGTCGTGCACTGGTAAGGCTACCATCTGCAACATGGGTGCTGAAATTGGGGCTACCACGTCGGTATTCAGCTACGACGATAAGATGAGCGACTACCTGCGCGGTACGGAGCGTGCCGAGGTGGCTGCCATGGCCGATGGCGTGCGTCAGCACCTACGCGCCGATGAAGAAGTGTACGCCAACCCCGCGGCTTTCTACGATCAGCTCATCGAAATCAACCTTTCTGAACTAGAGCCCCACGTGAATGGTCCGTTCACGCCGGATGCTGCCTGGCCAATTTCTCAGTTTGCTTCTGCTGTGCGTGAGCATGGCTGGCCCGAGAAGCTAGAGGTAGGCCTGATTGGTTCTTGCACCAACTCTTCGTACGAAGACATTACCCGTGCGGCTTCGGTAGCAGAACAAGCTGTACAGAAAGGCCTGACAGTTAGCGCCGAATTCACCGTAACGCCCGGCTCGGAGCTGGTGCGCTACACCGTGGAGCGTGATGGTTTGCTGGATACCTTCGCCCAAATGGGTGGTGTAGTGCTAGCTAACGCTTGTGGTCCGTGCATCGGGCAGTGGGCTCGTCACACCGACGACCCCAAGCGCCGCAACTCCATCATTACCTCGTTCAACCGCAACTTCGCCAAGCGTAACGACGGCAACCCGAACACCCACGCCTTCGTGGCCTCGCCCGAAATCGTGACGGCTTTCGCCATTGCTGGTGATTTGACCTTCAACCCGCTGGTTGATACGCTAACTACTAAAGACGGCCAACAAGTGAAGCTAGATGAGCCACACGGCCTAGAGATGCCTCCCCAAGGCTACGCAGTAGAAGACGCCGGTTTCCAAGCTCCCGCCGCCGATGGCACAGGTGTACAGGTAATCGTTGATCCTACCTCCGACCGTCTGGAGTTGCTCGACCCCTTCAAGCCATGGGAAGGTACCGATCTGAAAGGTCTGCGCCTGCTCATCAAAGCCCAGGGCAAGTGCACTACCGACCATATCTCCATGGCTGGCCCTTGGTTGAAGTACCGCGGCCACTTGGATAACATCTCCAACAATATGCTTATCGGAGCTATCAACGCCTTTAATGGTGAAGCTAACTCGGTGAAGGATGGCATGACCCAAGGTACACCCTACTCGGCTGTACCGCAGGTAGCTCGTAACTACAAAGCCCAGGGGATTGGGTCAATTGTAGTGGGAGACGAAAACTACGGTGAAGGTTCGTCGCGTGAGCACGCGGCTATGGAGCCCCGCCACTTGGGCGTGCGTGCAATCTTGGTGAAGAGCTTTGCTCGTATCCACGAGACCAACCTGAAGAAGCAGGGCATGCTGGCCCTGACCTTCGCTAACAAGGCCGACTACGACCTGATTGAAGAGGACGACACTTTCGATATCCTAGGCCTGACCGAGTTTGCCCCTGGCAAGCCTCTGCAGATTCGCCTGCACCACGCCGATGGTGATACGGACCTTATCACGGTAAACCACACCTACAACCAAGGTCAGATTGAGTGGTTTAAAGCCGGTTCAGCTCTGAACCTGATTCGCCTGAAGGAGTCTGGTGAAGCGCAATTGTCGCAGAAGTAATTCTGATTCTGAGTAAAACAAAGAGGCCACTTCCTGCGGGAAGTGGCCTCTTTGTTTTACAGGCTAAGCTGTTTTCCTTAATGCTGGTACAACTTTGAATTAAACTTTGCAATACAAAGTTCTTTGACATATGTTTGTCACAGTTCATTGAACATCTACTGTATACTTATGCAGCTTTCCCGGCAAGCACTGCTTTATTACACTTTGGGTATCACGTGTATTGCGCTCAAGTTTGGCTATGCAGGTTCTACCACTACTGATTTGCTTTGGCTCCTGCGGCCTACAGATGCCTTAATAGGTAGTATACTATCGTCGCCTTCTACATTCGATCCGTCCCGTGGATTTGTCCACACGGACCTGCACATCAGTGTTGATAAATCCTGCTCGGGCTTCAACTTCTGGGTGCTTTGTAGTGCCCTGCTCTGCGTCAAGTGCCTGCAGTACTGGGGGCCAAAGCGCGCAGGGGCTGGTTGGGCACTATTGGCCTTGGCGGTGCTAGGCTATGGCCTGACGGTGGTGGTCAACACTTCGCGTATTCTCACGGCGGTAGCGCTTCAACGACTCTTGCCGGAAGCTGCTCAGCGCCTCACCTGGCTACACCAAGCAGAAGGTGTAGTAGTCTATCTGATTTTTCTATTTCTCATCTACACTGGTTTTACTCTCTTGTGTCACTATCTAATACTTCGCAATGCAAAATCTGCTTAACCCGAAATGGCTACTGCTACTGCATACATTGCCTGTAGCGGTTCTGTTAGCTCTGCTTAGCGCCGAATATGCTGTCATTCACACCTTGCTACCTACCCCAAACCAACGACTGTGGCTAGGACTCGGCGCTATCCTATTAGTGCTGTTGTTCCTGCATGCTGGTTATGCTCTGTGGCAGATGCGTCGTAATCATTCTCTTTCCGCACTATATGGGGTAGGGGCGCTAGGCGTATACATTGCCTTTCTTTATATCTACTGCTATTTCATAACTGAATTATTTCCTGCCCAGCTACCTCGTTGGATAGTTCCAAGCGAGATGCCACTCTACGCCGGCACCTTTCTAATGCCAACTCTGGCGCATGCAGCCCTGGTTCTTCTCATCCGGCTCACGCCCACCGATCGGCCCCAACATGCTCTGCCAAACTTTGGTGTTGCGCTAGCTATACCAGCCTTGGTGTACTTATTCAGTCAGCTGATATTGCCGCTTTGGCAAATTCCTAGCGGAGAGTTTATGGGCCATGTGCTACTAGTGCTACTAGTAGCTGTCACTCTTGCCTTCCTGTTTTTTCTAGCCCGTAGCGTCTACATTCTAGTTACTAGTAGAACAACAATATGGATTAAGTACCGACCTGTCTGGAAAGTTCTGATTGCTCTTGTGTTGCCCTTAGTAGGATTGGCTATCAATAATGGGCACTTTCTCAGCTTGGCAAGTACAGAGCAGGAAGGAATATTTGGTAACTTCGATGGCCCTTGGTTTTATGGATTAGCCGTGTTGAATGGGTTGCTGCTGTGCTGTCCAGGTCCTAGGGGGAAGTGGAGCCGGTTAGCATTGTTTGCTGGCCGAGGGCTCACGCTAGCCTACACCCTCTATTTCTTTTTGGTCTTTCTGCCCTTTCTACCCTTATCGGTGCTAGTAGTAGTAGCACTTGGGATTGGTTTCCTGATGCTGACACCACTGTTTGTATTGCTGGTGCATCTGCAGGAACTGAGTTCTGACTTTAGGGTATTGGCTCAATACTTTCCGCGTCGGATAGTAATAAGTGTATTAGTAGGTAGCACGCTACTGTTGCCTATAGGTATCACAGCCACTTACCTATATCGTCGCCACGTACTGCATCAGGCGTTAGCTTACCTGTATACTCCAGATTACGCCGCATCTCAGCGCATCAACGCAGCAGCTTTGGCGCCTACCTTAGTCGAGGTGCGAGCTCATAAGCGCCCAAGCCTCAATGTATTGGGTAGCCACTTGCCTTACCTGTCTATGTATTTTAACTGGCTAGTGCTCGATAACCTCACCCTGTCGAACGAAAAGCTTGAACACATTGACGAAGTATTCCTGGGCAAATTACCCCGCGCACCTAGGAATGGGCGCGAAGAACCACCCAACGCCTCACCGAATAGTCCCGTACTCACGAAGCTCACCAGCCGCAGTGCCTACGACTCCAGCCGAGCAGCGTGGACCAGTTGGGTAGACCTAGAGCTTACCAATAGTACTGCTCGCGGCGATGAGGAATTCACTACAACGCTTGACCTGCCTGCGGGATGTTGGGTGCAAGGCTATTACCTAGACATACAAGGTCGCCGAGAAAAAGGGCTGCTTGCCGAGAAAAAAGCGGCTACCTGGGTGTATTCACAAATTCAAGACACGAAGCGAGACCCTGGAATTCTGTATTATCTTACCAGCAATAGGGTAGCGCTGCGTGTGTTTCCCTTTGCTGCACAGGAAATGCGGCGCACTGGCTTTGAGATAGTTCATAAGGAAGCCGTGACATTGCGGCTAGCTAACCACACCATTGTGCTAGGCGATTCTGTTCGCTCAGAAGTAAGTGCTCCAGTTACTACCCCTGGCGGAGAAGTAGTATACCTCAGTGCTCAGGCAAAACGCAAGCTTGCATTGGTGCACCGTCGGCCCTACTTTCATTTTCTGCTCGACGCCTCGGCTAAGTCAGCAGGTCATCGACTGGCTTACGCCCAGCAGGTTGCAAAATTTCTGCAGCAGCGGCCCAACGCAGCAGCTACAGCCCGCTATAGTATGGTAAGTGCTACCGTAAGCCATGTGGCCAAAGGACAAAACTGGCAAGTAGCCCTTACCTCTGCCCCGGGGGCAGGAGGCTTTTACTTAGAAGGAGCTATACGCCAAGTATTGGCCGAGGCTCAGATGAATCCTAGTGCTGAGTATCCTATACTCGTTGCGGTAACAGATGACTTTTCCCGCGCAATAATGCCCGATAATTTTTCTAACCTGCAGCTATCAACCCCCGAACAGTCCGTCTTCTATTCGCTTACTACCAACGAACGCCTGACTGCGTATTCGCTTCAACATCAGTCGCAAGTACCCCTGGCTGCCTTGCCGGTGGATGCAGTAAAGGCGGTGCGAGCGTGGCCTACTGCTACCCACCCCCTGGCCTACCTGCCCAACGACGGGCAACCCGCAGTAGTGCTAGCTACGCAAACCCTGCATGTACCTGCCAACACGGGCCACCGCTGGGAAGACGGCTTATGGCAGCAAGGGTATCAAGTATATCAGGCACTCTACCCCGCCGCTGCGGAAACTATGCGAGCAGCCTCTATTCGAGCCAGCTTCCAATCGGGTATTATGACTCCCCTAACCTCCTACATTGCCCTAGAAAATGAGGCGCAGAAAGCAGCGCTTCGTCGTAAGCAGGATAAAGTGCTGGCCGGAAATTCTGCTTTAGATGTAGGTGAGGACACACAACGAATGTCGGAGCCGGAGGAGTGGCTGCTTCTGCTGATGCTGGGAAGCTACTGGCTGGTAAAGCGGTATCGGCAGGGGCATAGCAACTCTAAGTTGTTTCCTTCCTTAGATTGATGCACGAAGGAATTAAGCAAACTCAACTGAAGATCATTCTCCCCTTACCCTCATAAGGTTGCGCCGTGCGTTGCTCGGTGCTCTTGGGGCTTCTGCACCAAGTAGTAGTAGAGTAGAATAGTGAGGCCGGTAAGAAAAGGCAATAGAGCTAAGTGCTTGCCGGTGATGGTGCCCCACACTCGCACAGTATCGAAGCCTACAAATTCGCTCACCATCCAGTACGAGTTGGCCGTTATCCAGAACACAATGGCAAGATTATGCGCCAACTCAGCCTTGATGTCGCGCGTGCGCCAGGTGATGAGGACCGCAATTAGCAGGGTAGGGAAAATCATGCTGATACCCAGAGGTTTCCAAATCATGCACCAGCCAATATCCTTGAGCAGCCAGAATAGAATGTGCATGTTTTCCATGCGACGGTAGGGCGCGGGGATGCTATAAACCTGATCGGCTGGCTGTTCCATAGAGACGAATGGGGAGCCGCAAAGATAACCAGCCTAATACACGCTAAATCTACAAATTAGGGTTTGGGCAAGGAAAATCGTCCGTATGCATAAGCCTATATGGTGTAGTTACGTAAATAGGCATCTTTACCACAACTACACGTTCTAACTTACTCCACACCACATGACAGCTTACGACGAAATCTTCGAAAACAACCGGCAATGGGTGGCCTCTGCCACACCCGACTTTTTGAAGCGCCTAGCCGCCGATCAGAACCCTGACTACCTCTACATCGGTTGCAGTGACTCCCGCGTGACGGCCGAAGATTTAATGGGAGTAGCTCCGGGCGAAGTATTTGTGCACCGCAACGTTGCCAATCTGGTCAACAATATTGACTTGAATGCCATGTCGGTAATCGAATACGCCGTGGACCACCTCAAAGTGAAGCACATCGTCGTATGCGGGCACTACGGCTGTGGGGGCGTGAAAGCCGCTATGCAGGCTAAAGACCTAGGTATTATGAACCCGTGGCTTCGCAACATTCGGGACGTATACCGCTTGCACCACGTCGAGCTAGACGCTATAGAAGACACCACGGCCCGTTACGACCGCCTAGTCGAGCTGAATGTACAAGAGCAGTGCGTTAATGTCATCAAAACCGCTGTGTTGCAGCAGAGCTACCTGCGCAATGGCTACCCCCAAGTGCACGGATGGGTATTTGATTTGAAAAGTGGCTTGTTAAAGGACTTGAAACTTGATTTCGAGCACATCCTGCACGACATCCAGGCTATTTATGACTTGAGCGAGCAGCCCCTGTTTGGCGAGGCTGACTCTTCGCCCGCCGAGCAAATTGGCAAAGCAAAAGACGAAGCGGACCGGCTACAGGACTCCCTTAAATAAAAGCGGCTGTTTCTGTGGTTAGCAGAAACAGCCGAGGAGCTGCGTAAGAGAGGGCTCAAGTGTGGCTAGTTTAGCCACACTTGAGCCACCGTTTCAAACCGGTGAGGGGCAAAAGCACCATAGGGGCGCTCCGCATAGAAACCCAGTACGTGTACCTGCGGCTGCTTCGTATGAGCATTGCGGCGGATTTGCACGGGATATACGCGGCCAGCCTCGGGCCAGTCACCAATATGGTCGGTAGGGCGGTGGCTAGCGTCCACGCATCGGGCATACTGCTGGACGGGAATCGGAACAGGAAGCTTCGTTTTCGACATATCCAAAGATAAGAATATTATCTCTATTTGACTAAAAAATTTGGGAGAATATTACTTGGATTTTGGACCTCTAAACTAGGTTTTAGTGGGGTAAAATAGGTTTTTTAGGCCATCCTAATTTCTCGAAGTAGGGATTAGATATTACGGGAATCAGAATGCATTATTTGCATATTTGCTAAAATAATTAGTAAATATGCACGGCTTGCTTTCTTTCCTTGTATGCGCCTTTCCTATGACATTTCTGTTGCCCTACCTCATTCCAGCTTCCCAACTGCTACCCGCCGAGCTTCCTCTATACGGTTGCCCAATACCCGCAGGCTTTCCCTCGCCCGCCGATGATCATCAAGATGCGCCGTTGGATTTGACGCGCCACTTATTTCGGAATCCGGCCTCTACCTTCCTCGCACGCGTAGTGGGCGACTCTATGGTGGGCAGTAGCATCCACGCCGGAGACTTAATTGCCGTGGATCGGGCTATGGTACCGTGCGATGGTAGTATAGTAGTGGCGGTAGTAGATGGCGAGCACACGGTTAAGCGTCTTCGTCAGCAAGCTGGGCGGCAGTGGCTCGAAGCGGCTAATCCTGCCTATGCGCCCTTAGAGCTTATTCCTGGTAATCCGCTACAGGTCTGGGGCGTGGTAACGCACGTAATACACGCCCTGGAAGGACGCGCCGCTGCGCAAACACTAGGGCAGTGGCGGCGGCGCTAACAGATTGGCGCTACGCTTCTTTTCTGGATGGTAGAGCTACAGGTACTACGCAACATACGCCTCAGTCCCAGTTGCCATGTATGCCCTAGTTGATTGCAACAACTTTTACGTGTCCTGCGAGCGGGTTTTTCAGCCCAATTTGGTGGGCAAGCCAGTGGTCGTACTCAGCAACAACGACGGCTGCGTGCGACCTGTTGCCTGTGAACTACATAAGCAGGCGTTCTTTAGCTAGGGCTAAAGAATAACTATCTGTCTGGTGCAGAGCTAACTTCTCTGCC
>NZ_FZNS01000015.1 GCF_900188255.1 Hymenobacter mucosus
CGCGGGCTGGAACGATAACTATCTGACCCGGCTCCTAACCTGCGCCCGCGAAAATAACCGAGCGGCTGCTCCCTAGATTTGATGCGTAAGCCCTGAGTTTACCGACCCGGCGTACCGGACGCCACTGGAACAACTAACCCACTGCTATGGGGTGCGCACGTTTGAGCGGGGGCTCAACTGGTTTGGCTTGCTTGGTCCCGAACCCCAGTCGGCGGTACTGCACCGACCGGACCAGCAACTGCGGGCATCTCCGCAGCTGGCCCAGCTCTTTGATGTGCTGCAAGGGCCTGCGTAGGTCTTGCTCGCCAGATGCGACTTTCGGACCACCCTTTTAACCAAGGTCAGCACTGGTAGCCATGTAACATTTGGACCAAACTTTTAACCAAGGCCGGCGGTGAAGGATAGACGGGTGGTAAAGAATTGCTGGTCACGCATCGGTGCTACGACTTCGGTTTAAGGGTTTTTGTGGTTTGTCAACTTACCCATTCACCGTTGGATTACGGGGGGGCAAGGTAGGTAAATCCGGTGTCTGCCGCGCGCTATGCACCGGATTAAGCTATGCACCGGATTAAATGGACTCTATCAAGCGCCCTGCGAGGGGTGGTAGCGGGAGCCAACGTTCAGCAAAAGGGCCCTCCGGCAAAGTGGTTAGTAGTCCAGCCGTCACGCGCGATATTTTCCACGGATTTGGGCGGTGGAGGCAACTTAAGAACGCGATGGGAGTACTACTACTGACCAGTCATTCTTTCCACTTTTTAAAGCGTCTTCCCATGTTAGCAATGGATTTCCGGGGCCCCAGAAGGGTCCGCGCCGTTCAAAAACCCATGCCCGAAATTTTGCATCCCGAGGATGCGATTGTGAAGGTTTTGCGCACGTGCATTTGCGGGTCCGACCTGCACTTGTACAACGGCAATGTGCCGGACACCCGCGTCGGCATGACGTTTGGCCATGAATTCATTGGGGAAATCGTGGAGATTGGCTCCGAGGTGACCGAGGTGAAAGTGGGCGACCGGGTGATGGTGCCGTTCAACATTGCCTGCGGGCGGTGTATCTGCTGCAAGCAGGGCATGTACGGCAACTGCTACGAATCTAATTCCGAGTCTACGGCCGGTGGCGGCTTTTTGGGGTATTCGCATACCGGGGGCGGCCACAACGGCGGCCAGGCCGAATACGCCCGGGTACCCTACGCCAATTTCGGCCCCACGGTGATTCCGGCGGGCATGGACCTCGACGACGCCGTGCTGCTCACCGACATCACGCCAACCGGCTACCAGGCCGCCGAAATGGCCGGCATTCAGCCCGGCGATACGGTGGTGGTGTTTGGCGCGGGGCCGGTGGGCATTATGGCGGCGCGGTGCTGCTGGCTGTTCGGCGCAGGCCGCGTCATCATCATCGACCAGTACGACTACCGGCTGGAATTTGCCAAGAATTTCGCCAAGTGCGAAGCCTACAACTTCCGGACCGACATGGACGACCCGGTCATGTTCCTGAAGAAAATCACCGATTGGATTGGCCCCGATGCCTGCATCGATGCCGTGGGGGCCGAGGCCGAAGGCAACGTCATGCAAACCATCACCGGGCGCAAGTTGCTGCTCCAGGGCGGCTCGGCTACGGCGCTGCACTGGGCCATCAACGCGGTGCGGAAAGGCGGCGTAATTTCCATTGTGGGCGTGTACGGCCCGACCGACAACCTCATCCCCATCGGCAACGTGCTCAACAAGGGCCTGACCATTCGGGCTAACCAGGCCTCGGTGAAGCGCCACCTGCCCCGCATGATTGACCACGTGATGAACGGCATCCTCAAGCCCAGCTTGTTAATAACCCACCGCATTCCCTTGGAGGAAGTCGCCGAAGGCTACCACATTTTTTCGGCTAGGCTTGACAATTGCATCAAGACGGTCCTCATCCCCCCCACTGCTAATCGCTAAGCCGCGCCTCATGAAAAAGACCGCACAAGATTTTGCCCACATCCCCGGCTGGGGCATCGATGCCGACCCCAAAAACGACCCCACGTATCCAAACCGGCACCGCACCGGCGAGGAACACGACGGCCGCTCCTGGGAGCGGCCCACCCAACAGGTCCTCGACCGGGAAGTGCTGCACTCCATCGAGCGGCCCGATTACACGGCCGTGGTCGGCAACTCAGTGCCCCCTTCGGGCCTGAGCGGCATGATTCGGCGCTTCGCCTTCAAGTACAGCGAAAACAGCTACCTCCACTGGCTGCCCCTGGTAATGGCCGACAAGGTGAATGTGGTGGAAGGCCTGCTGGATGACCTAGCGCATGGCACGGTGCCCAACATCTGGGCCGAGAAGGGGTACAACTCCGAATGGAAACACGACAAGAAGAGTCTTTTCATTAAGCTCGGTACCGTGGCCGCCCTGACGGCCGGCGTGGTGTACTTAATGACCTCAAATAACAAGGGTTCAAAGCCAAAGCGGGGCTAGCGCGTGGTCCGCTCGGGCGACCACCACAACCGAAACCGTGGATAGTAATCCTTGCGATTGGTGAGAAAACAGAAGCGCCAGCCCCAAAGGACCGGCGCTTCTGTTTTCATGAAGTCAGGTTTATCCGTTTAGTAAAACGAGGGTGGCTGTTGCAGAACTCTTGGCAATGACCTAAAAAGCCGACTAAGGGGGCGGCAAGCGAATGGAAAGGCCCAGGCAGGGCTCTTTTTGGCCTTCTTATAGCAGCGGGGGGATAAAATTACTCTAAGCCTACTGCCTGTTGAAATAGGTGTCCATCAATCTTGGTCGTCACGCTACTGAGTAACAGTCGCTAGGTTCAGAAACTGCGTTCATAGCTGAGGGCTGGCAGAATGGGAAACAAACTCAGCTGATAAAGCCGCCGCTGCCCCTTTGTGAAATAGCTGTCGTTCTCGCCTGAGCTGTAGTAGATGTAGTACGGATTGTGCCGGCTGTAGGCATTATAGGCCCCCACCCGCCAGATTCGTTCCCCGTACTTGACGGACTTGGTAAAGGTGGCGCCCAGGTCCAGGCGGTGGTAGGCCCGCAGCCGGTAGCTGTTTTTGTCGCCGTACACCTCGGCTTCGGGGTAGAGGTAACGGTCCGATGGGGCCCCGGCGATGAGGCCGTAGCTCTGGTCGATGACCTGGTAGTTGCCCTGGGCCAGCGTTAAGGCATTGCCAGTCCCATAGGTCCACGTTGGGTGTTGTTAAACAAATAGGGGAAAACCTCCGACCCAGGCGCACAGCTATCTGGTTTTCATGATTAGTATTCTGTTTGACAGTGTGTTACCCGGTATGTGACCAAAACGACAGTGTTAATGTTCGTTTTCGCTCGTCTTTTCCGATTGGGTTAAGGAGCGTGTAAAACTATCATCCCTCGCTACTCTTACGGCGCATTTGAACCTTATCACTAGCAGTCAAGCTAATTGGCATCCGAGTCGGAGGTTTTCCCCTGTTTGTTTAACAACACCCCTTCTACCGGGGCAATGCGCTGCTGATAAGCATCCTCGCGAGCCTGCGCCTTGGCAGCGGCTACGGCGCGCATATGCGCGAGACGGTCAGCGGGAATGCGGCGGGCGGGGCGGTACGTGCGTTTGGCTTTCATTGGGGCAGTTGGGGAAAAATGAGTGGTGGACATATCGGATTAGAACCAAGGGTCAGCCTCCCACGCCGCTAGCTCGTCGGCCGTGAGTGTCGCGGGCTGCTGCAACTCCTCATCAGCGGGGTCATAGCAGTCAGCTAATACCTCGCCGGGCGCAAGCTCAAAAGCGTCGTGATGCATGGTTTAGGGGTGATTTTGAGTTCGTTTCCCATACTTACAAAACATCATTACCACCAATTTATTTGCATTTTATACAATTATTATTTGTATTAAATACATTATTTTGTCCGTGTGAAAGTGCCAATGCTAGTCGAGTGAGCCAGTAGCATTGCGCTGCTGCCAGACCTTTTTTTTCCATTGCCCCCTGCTGTTTGAGGTGTATGGCCTGTGCAGCGAAATGGACAAGGCATCCAGAGGATGGAAGCCTATTCTGCTGGCCATTGCCGCTATGTTAGCTTCGCACCTGACAATACCTTATCCGATTCTTTCCTAGACAGCATGAGTCCTGACCCCTATAAGCAGAGCTTAACCGATGCCGCCGCTAGGCTGGTACATATTCGGGAGCTACTATTCGACGCTACTTTTCAGGTCGCCATCGCCAACGAATTGAGAGACTGGTCGGACACCGTGGAGGTGGGAGAAGTCCACACCATCTCGAAAGAGCTATTGGAAAGCTGCAGCGACCCAAATGTTCAACTGCTGACCAAGCTGCTTACCAATGTGGAGAGAACCTGCGACTCACTGCTGAATCTCAATAGCCTGGAGTTGGAAGAGGAAGACCCTGACTAAGGATGCGCTAACTATTCTCAGCGAGGTGCCGCAAGCGAAATCGTTAGTCTTTATTATTGCTATTACAGCAATTTAAAAATTTATAATTACTACTAATACAACTACTTATCCCATTTTTAAAATGCTTGCAATTCGTTAGGAGCGGATGAATTCGCGGTGTAATGTTGTGGCATCTATTACCAATCAGCCCAGTGTTACGCATGCTCTCTTCCCACCAAATCGAGACTTTAAAAGCCGGCAAAGCGGCCCATCTACCGGCCAGCCGTGTCATCATCGAGGCTGAATTGCCTTCATCGACTTATACCAACTTTCTGTACGACGAGTGCTGGCTCACGGACCAGGCCTCGCTGCCCGAGCTGCTAGAAGGCCTACGCGTAGCGGGGTCACCTGAGCTGGGAGGATTCATCTGTCATTACTATCACACTGCACTGGCAGGGCGGCTGCCGCAAACCCGTTACCTCATTGAGCAGCGGGTGCCTTTTGCCGCTGAGTTCAGCGAGTACCTATTGGCCGCCGACCGCCGCAACTATAGCCGGCCGAAGGAATGGCTTCAGTACCTGACGCAGCAGATTCACGAGGCTCAGCCCGAAGACATCAACTACTTCTTCACGGAGATAGCCGCCACGCTTCAGCATCACCTGGTGGTGCGGACAGAAACCAAAATCTTCCGCATCACGGAGCTTGAGTTTTACTATCACAGCCGAAACCACCCCGACCCTTACGTACACAGAGACGCGGAACAGCTAAAGCCTCTGCACTGGTATTTCAACAAGGCTACCAGTCTAGACCTTACGTTTGGCGACCGGGACAGCAACAGCTTTGGTGGCATTCTGCTGCGTGGGCTTCAATTGCTGAGCATTGCCCCTTCTGACGAGGTAACGCCTTCCTACCCCTACATCATGGGCCCGCAGCTCCTGACCAGAGCGCTGGTGGCCAGTTGGGGCAGCGCGCTGAACGGCGCGACGTACCTTTCCCTGGAGGAGAATCCTACCCCGACGGAAGCACCGCCTGCGGCCTGGCGCACGGCCCGCGTAGGGCTAACCTTTCGGCCTGACGAAGAAGACACAGTGCTTCCCTACGTGACGCGGCCTTACCGCTTTCTGGCCGATGAAGGCTACTTATCTCGCCTCAAGAACAAGGAAAGTATCTGCAAGCAGCAGCGCATGGATGCTGACACAGTGCGCCGCATCCTGGGCTATAAGCCAGGCTGGCTATGATTGCGGCCAGCCCAGTTGCCCGCTTCTACCTGGCCGATACCCTCGCCCAGCGGCACCCCGCTACCGCGAAGGCCCTCATTGATGCGCTGCTTAAAAGTGGGGCGACAGTCGCTACCCTGCCCGGAACCCGGGATATCTGGGCACGGGATTTTATGCCCGTGCTCACTGCCCGCGGCCATTTGATGCAGTTTCGCTACTTCCCGGATTATCTGCGTCCTAAGCGGTGGCATACAACCATCACCGATGGCGCTACGGTAGTACACCAGCTGGGCCTGCCGTTCCAGCGTAGCCCGCTTATAGTCGACGGTGGCAACGTGGTCAGCCAGTTCGGCCGGGTACTTATGTCGGACAAAGTGTTGTGCGAAAATCCCACGGTGCCCCGCTCCCACCTGCTGCGCATGCTGGCCGATGCCTTGGAAGTAGATCGGATTGACTTGATACCGGCTCACCCCGACGACTTCACCGGCCACGCAGACGGATTAGTGCAATTGCTCGATGAGCGAACGGCCCTAATCAACGACTGCCGCCGGCATGAGCCCATCATCTGGCAGCACCTGCAGAAGGCGCTACGACGCGCCGGCTTCGACTGTGTACCCTTGCCCTACAATCCCTACCAAAACGCCAATTACACGTCGGCAGTGGGCGAGTACATCAACTTCCTGAGTGTAGGAAAGACGTTGATTATTCCTATCTACCACCAAGCAGAGGATGAGTTAGTCATGCGCCGCCTGCAGGAACTTTACACCGACTTTGAAATAATCCCGCTCGATGGCAGAGCGGTGGCCAAGCAAGGCGGAGTATTTCACTGCGTGACGTGGGATAATCCCATGTAGCTGACGATTTTCAATTTCTGTTTCTGCGCTGGCTTATACTGTAGTAGTTGGCGGAGCGAGCTTATTCAGTAATGATAGGTAAGAAGGTCTGCCTGGAAGACGTCTTAGCTTAGCGGCAACAATCGCCTCCCGAACCTCACGACGAGTGTAGGATTTACTCTGTTGCAAACCCGTAGCAGCGCAGAACGCAGCAAAACAGGCCGCATCCAAGCTTAGCTGCTGCACTGCATCGTTAGAGTTTAACATATCTCCCTCCCGTTCTTGATATGCATTATCCAATTGCCGGAGAGCAGCGAAAGCGGCAGGTAAATGGTCATTGCGATGAGCTTCAGCGTATTGATTGCGAAAACGAATCGCATAGAAAGGCCAAAGATTCCCCCCCTCACCAATCTTGGCCACGGCACAGGCACCAATTTGATGAACAACTCTAACTGAGTAGCCAATGAGTCGGTACTTGGTGAAGGCAAACCTATTCTTCATATTGAGTTAGAACGACTGCGAGGTCACTTCGAGAAACAGAAATGGCATTTGACAAGGAAGGATTCCGCGAATGGTTGAGCACATTTTCTTATAAGTCTGCTCCTGAACAATACCCCTATTATTTACAGATACTTGAGGACCAGTACCAGTGGGATACAGACAGCTTATCTCTAGAGGAATTCGCAGTTGCAGACGCAAGATTATCTCAAGAGATTGATAGCCGAAAACAGGCCGGAGTGTACGATAAAAAAGACACAAACAATCTCGCTAGCTACCTATCTGCCTTCCGCAGCTATAGAGAATACCTGCTCCAGCGCGACAAGCAAAATGCTTAATGGCAGCGAAGACCGTCATTTTGGTCTAATTAAGGGAAAGCTCACTTTTTTTTGAGTTTTCGTGGCTGCTCGTTTTTCATAATAGAGCCTTCTCTTTCAACTGGTTCAGCCGAAGCTCCCGCTTCTTCAGTTGCTTCCGCCGGCCGGTTCTGATACTCGTCGCGGATGAGGTCGATAAGCTGCTGCTCGGGCACTCTTAGCAGCGCAGCCAGCGCCAGCAGCTCCTTTATGGTCAAGGTTTCGGGTTCCTTGATGCGGCGCTGAGCCGTGCGGTGGTTGATATCTAGCCCCTCCGTGAGCTGCATAATCTTGGTACCTGTCTGCAGCAGCAGTTCGGCGAGAGTACTGGCCGTAACAGTGGCAGCCCGCGCCTGGATGGAAATGAGGTGACGTGTCATGAGCAAGGCTACTTTCTGCTGGGAAGGGGAAGCAAAGGATTTTTAATGGCTCGGAATGAGCGTTGGGGCGGCTCGCCGGCCCGCACCTGGGTCAGTAGCGCTTCTACCTGCTTCGGTTCGAGTGGCTCGCGCATGGGGCCAATGAAGGTGAATCCTCCGAATATGCTCTCGTCGCCGTGCACGAAGCGTAGCAGGTAGTAGCGGTCGTCATACGGCGCAGCGTATCGCACCAGCATTACCAGCGCCGGCGGAGCAATGGCGTACTGCTCACAGAGCTTACCGGCCAGGTCTACGACGCCTAACGCAATACGGTCCCAAAAGAACTGGGGCAGGTCAAGGGCAATGGCCCACCCGTGGGCCGGGTGAACCAGCACCTCACACCGGGCCGATTGGGCCTGGTCATCAAAGAAATAGAAGGGCTCGGCTTGTTGAATACCGGGGATGCGAAGCAGGCTTTCCAATAGTACGGGGTCAGGAGTGAGAATGCAGGCGTTGTGCCTGGCTTACGTACAGGCGCGCCGTTAGTAGCAACAGAGCGGGAAAGCCGGACGGCCGACCTGCGCTTTCTCGCGGAGTAGTATCGCGTCCTCCCACCGCTCACTCTCCAGCAATGCCAGCGCGGCCCACCGGCAGACCTGCCTGGCATCCGACGCGGCAGCCATCAGCTGGCCGGCCTTCTGTCGGCGTTCGGCAGAAAAGGCCGGGTGCTTGAGTACAAGCGCCAGCCAAGCCCGGGCCTCTTTTAGCGGTAGCGGGTCAGTTGTAAAGTGGTCAATGGGAACGGAAACAGCCATAGCTATTCTATGCACAATGTACGAAGCATAATTGCACTTATTGCGAAACCAGTAGGTAGTGGCCTATTTGCCAAACATCCCGGTCGGCCACTGGCCAACCGGGATGCTGCAGGCATTACTTCATCATCTCCGACCTCATGAGCAGAACCGGGCCGGCTACCACGTCCACGGGGGAATATTGGTCGAGCGGGTAGGTTTCGTACCACAGGGCTGTGGCCAGCGGGTTAATGGGTCGCTCCTTGAATTTGCCCTCGTCGTCGAAGACCAGAATCCAGTCCTGATAAGCGCCGTGCTGGGGATGGTGCACGTCGATGTAGTCACAGTCGAGAGTCGCATACAGCTGCGCCAGCTTGAATGTCCTACCCTTCACGGGCCGGACTTCCCGGATACTGCCGTCGATGCCCAGCAACATGGCCACGCCCTCGGCCGGGAGCATGGCGTGGTGCTGGCGGGCGAAGTATTCGCCCAAGGCCTTCACGCTAGCCAGTCGCTGCCCGTCCGCGAGTTGAAAAGGGCCGTGCTCGTAGGCATGGGTGATAAACCGCTTGCCGGTGGTGCCGCACAACGCCACGATGCTCGTTTGGTCGGGCTGCTCGGCTTGCACCTGCACAAACAGGCGCGGTGGCAAGGGTTTCCAAAACGGCTGCTCCTGCTCGTCTCCGGCCAGTATCTGGCTACTGTGTAGGCTGAATAAAAGCGGTTCAGCCGCCACGGCTGCCGCCGCTGGCGGGGTAGGTTCGTCGTCCACCCCATACAGCAATGCCTCCGCCACTGGCCCAGAACCATCCTTGAATTGGTAGTGCCAAGCACCCTGCACAAAGTCGCGGGCTGCTACCGTCAGCGGCTGCCCTACCCCAAAAAGACGCACGGCCTGCCCGGGATTAAAGCGCGCCGGCGCGGTTCCGGCCGGTACTGGGTGAGTTAGACCTTTCACCCAGCGCAGGCCCTGTGGGCCACGAAACCGCACCTGCTCGCCCGCCGCCACCGAAGCAGCCTCGGCCCTATCGTCGGTGCGGTTGAGGTAGCCGTTCAACTCTGCGCGGCAGTAGGCTGCTGCCTCAGCTATGGTAGCGAACAGCGCCGCGGGGAAGCTGTCCCCGTACCGGCGGAGAACTTCAAATTGATAGCTGGCAAGATGGGTGTTTTCCATGCTACAAAGGGTATTTTGGGTGATTATTGATTCTAAATGGTCAACATTCGCCCTCTCCCCTAAGTTGCATTTTATACAAATTTTAATAGTATTTTGTACAATGTTTTATTGTCTTCTTGTGTCTCTGATTGCCACGCAAAAACTCAAAAGCCTTTCCGGCCGCGTGACCGAAAAGGCTTTTGGTAGCTCTGTGCTACAGGAAGGGCTTCTACTGCGCTAAGACGTGGCCGGGGCTAGGATGCTGATAAGCCGTTCAATAGGAAGTCGGGGGGGTGAAGGGATGCGTGCCGCCCCACGCGTGAACTTTGATACGGCGCACATCTTCGTCAGAGAGACTCACATGGCCAAGCTCGGTTTGCCCCCTGAATACATGGCAATGATTGCCGAACATATTCAGGGTGAAAGTAAAGGGAACGTGTTCGTCGAGTAGGTGCAGAAGCGGGTAGTATGCGGTTGACATGGAAACAGAGAGAAATGGTACACCTAGAATTTACAACATAAATGTCATACTTCCTCTGCTTCCCTTAGTTCTCCTGACCTTTCGGCTTGGTCGTCGTCCAGTCCATCCACTTCCGCTCAGTTTGGCAGTGGGTGCATTGCATCAGCAGTTCCGTTCCTACGGGGTAAACTTCCAGCACTTCCAAATGGGCGTGCAGCGTATCCTCTCCGCACGTCACGCAAG
Organism: Hymenobacter mucosus; assembly: GCF_900188255.1. Classification (GTDB taxonomy): domain Bacteria; phylum Bacteroidota; class Bacteroidia; order Cytophagales; family Hymenobacteraceae; genus Hymenobacter; species Hymenobacter mucosus. Next base: position 10,246 of record NZ_FZNS01000015.1, read on the forward strand.
CCAGCAGCTCGGTGCCAGCCAGCTGCTCTTCCAGAAAATGTAGTTCGTCGTCCTGCATAGCAGCAAGGTACGAGGCTTAGCGTTCGATACCACCGCTGCTACGGCCGGCACTGGGGCTACTACGCTCCTGCACCGGGGCAGTGGCCAGCACTTTGGCTGAGCTACGCAATTCATCCAAGTGCTTGCTGCTGCCAAGCCCCGGCAGTTTCTCGGCCGCGTCGAGAGACCGGCGGAAACTCTCCGCGTTGGGCCCGACAATTACCGGGTTACGCGCCACGTCCTTCGCTACCTCGAGCAGGCTGGCCCCGGCGGCGGCCTGGCCATGGGTATTCAGCACCTTGGCCACCTCGCGGGCGGCAGCGGCAAATACGGGCTGAGCCTCGGCGTGCGTTCTGGGGGCTACGGGAGCCGGCTGTTCGGTGCTCCTTGCCGCTGAAGCCGCGGGCTGCAGCTGTATTGGCGGAGCCACCAGCTCCTTGCCTTCAGCAAGCTGAAGTACCTGCACCGAAGCGGATTTCAGGCGCTGGGCGTCGGCCAGGTCGAGCGGGGTATCCTTCATGGCCGGGTGCTTCAAAATCTTATCCGCTGCCTGCTGAAACTCGGTAATGCTTTTGCCCTGGATGGCCTTGGGGTCAAGGTTCACGGCCTCCACCTGCTGCCCCAGCCGGATTCCCTGCTCCCGGTTGCCGGGTCCGGGCATGTTGGCCACCACACTGGCTACGCGGTAGCCGGTCACCTCCAGCTCCCGCCGGGCATCCATTGCCTTCATTGCTGGGCTTAGCTCCGGGGCGGGTGTTACCGCCTGGCTGGGGTTGCGCAGTCCCTCCCCTATTGCCCCGGCCGTGGGCGTAATGATTTGCTGAAACATCTCCTTCAGCGGCTGCAGGTTCTTGGCCGCCTCGGTGGGCGGGTACTGCCGCACGATGGCCAAGTCGCGGCTGCGGTTCAGAATCTCCGGGCTGGCCCGGTTAAAGTCCACATCGTAGCCTGCTTCCTTGCCCAGCTGGGTGAAGGTGGCCTGAATGGTCCGGCCGTTGCCGTCCCGGAAGGCATGGGCATGGTTGTACTGGTCGAGGTAGTAGGCCGCCCGCTCGGCAAACTTCTCGGCCGACAGACCTTTCAGGTTGTTCTCGCGGTTGAGCTGCGCCCCGATAGCATCCAGCCGCTCAGGGATTTCTTTATGGGGCGCGTACGTCATGGTTTCACGAAAGCCGGTGACACGGGTGTCCTTGTGGCCCTGAAACTCGCGGTCGGCCCGAGTTTCGCCGGCCCACTGGTATACGCCGCTGAACAGCCGCTCGTGCACCTGCTTCAGGTGGGCGTGGTCGTACCTCCCACCCTGGATGCCGCCTTGCATGTTGAGCAGCTTCAATCGTGGAATGGAGGAATCTGACTCAGCCTGCGCCAAATCCTCCTTGTTGGTAATTCCGATCTTGTTCAGCCGCACGCCATTCTCGTCGCTGAACCGGTCATTGAGCACCGCCATTATTACACTTCGCTGGTGGGCGTGCCGGCTACCGATTTGGCCGCGTAGCGGGCCCTGAGCATCTCGTCGGTTAGCTCGATGACCTGCTCAATCGTCAGTTCGCCGTCGACGTGGCGCTGCATCAGGGCCAGGGCCTCCGGGCTGGGCGCGGGGCCGTTGCTCATCATCGTGGCAATGGCGTTGTTGCTGTCGTGCTCACGCTGCTGGCGGGCGGCTAACTCTTCGGCAGTGAGGCCGGCCGGGGCGGGCGCAAAGAAGGTCTTGCTCATGGCTTTTCAGAAATGGGAAGTGGTACTGGAAGTGGTACTATTACAACGCTTAATCGGCCTTATTCGTCGCTTTTGGGCGGTTTTAAGCCTCAGTTTTTGTCCCTGCTGCTAAGGTGTTTACATGCTTGGCCAAGGTTTCTTTCACCTCCTGGCGTACCCGTAGAAAGTTCTCCTGCACCGTGCGCGAAAGGGCGCTGGCCGGGACCTCACCGGGGCCGCCGAAACTCACCATCGGGTGCAGGGGGAACTTCTCTTCTGTGGCATCGGCCCGGGAGATTACACCCTGGAAAAAGGTGCGTTCGGTTTCCACAGTCTGGCCGACAAACTCGCCCTGTTGCAGGCCGATGGCGTCCTGCACTCGCACCAGACTGCGCTCTTGGTAGCTGGTGCTCAGGTTGGTGGAGTTGTTGCGCCGACTGGAACTCACCTGGCTCGTGCCGACGCTCGTGCTTACTATTTTCTTTTCCTCCCGGCCTACCAGCTCGGAAATAAACTTGGCCGTTTCCAGCGAGTTCACCTTGCCGAAAAACTGGTTGTTGAGGTTACTCACCATCACCTGCATCTTCTCCTTGCCGTAGGCGTCCGTCATCTGGCTCAGGTCCTGGGTCATGTACACCATCGCCACCTTGTTGCTGCGGGCCGTGGCCGGAATCACCTCCAGACCCGGCACGTAGAGCGTGGCAGCCTCATCGAGGAACACGTAGCTACGGTGCTTATTCTGCTGGTTCATCAGCTTGAGCGCCACCGTAATCACGCAGCTGACCACCGGCGAAAACGTATCCTTCAGCGTCGGGTCGTTGCCGATGCACAGCAGCTTGGGATGTTGCTTATCGTTCAGGTCGAGCGAAAAGCCCTCGCCGTTTGCCTCGTCCGGGGTCAGCACCCACACCACCTCGGGGCTGTTAATCTTGGTCAGGTTCACCTGCAGAGTGCCCAGCACCGCGCCCACCTGCTTGTCAGCGCGGGTCTGCACCGCTGAGATAAGGCTCCGGGCCTGGTCGCCGCACTCTAAATCGGTTTCCAGCATGCTCAGGACGTGGGTGTAGTCCTTGTACATGGCCGTGGCCACGACGTGCGGAATAGTGCAGTACTGCGGGTAGTGCTTCTTGTAAAACCAGATGATGCCGGTCAGGTAGGCCACTGAGCTGGTGTCGAAGAATTCCATTTTGCGAATGCTCGACGGGTTCAGGTTGTTGATGATGGCCTTGCTGTACTCCTCGGCGAAGGCTACCACCGGCATATCCGCCGGCCGCAGCGGGTTCACCCGCTCACTGCGGGTCAGGTCCCGGAAGTTGATGATGTGCAGCTGCACGGGCGGCTCCGCCGCCGGTTGGGGCGCGGGCTTGGTGAGTAGGGTCGTCAGTCGGGCCTGCAGCTGGCCCTGGAAGCTGGCCGCGTAGCTGGCGGCCTGCTGCTGCTCGCGCTCCTTGCGGCGCTCGGCCAGTACCAGGGCTTTCTGCATCGCCTCGGCCAGCACCGGAAACTTGAAGTCGTACACTAACCCGGCGAAGTTCTTGTAGGCAAACTGCTCAATCAGCGGCTCCCCTATCGAGTAAGTCTTGCCCGCGCCCGCCCCGCCCAGCACCAGGGTGCCCCGGTACGGGTTGGCAACGGTAATCCAGCCCCCATCCGCCGTGGGGAAGTAAACGGCATCCGGACTTTCCACTTTCCGGCGCTCAGTGCTCAGCCCAAAGGCCGGCTTTTTAGTCGTTGCCCACAATAGGCCTACCAATCCCCCACTGCCCAGCACGGCCACGGCCGCTCCCGGATAGCCAAACTCGATAAAGCCCGGCGAGTAGTGGTGCATGTTCAGCAGCACGTAGCCAGCTACCAGGAATAAGGCCCCGCACAGGCCCGCCACGACGCGCAGGGCCTGCCGGTTAATGAAGTTGCGCCTGGCCTGCCCGGACTTTGCCTGAGGGGCTTTCTGCACGAATACGAGCACCAGCCCGGCCAGCAGCAGCAGCGCCCGCAGGTACACCCCGGCCGGGCCGTAGAACCGGGCGGCTTTTACCAGCAGCTTGCCCCCCATACTGCTGCCGGCTTTTGCCAGCGCGTCGGTCCCGCCTTTGGTTTTGGTAAGCGCTTGGTCGGTGGAGTGCGTTATGGCCACCGCACCGCTGGCCGCCCCCTCCCCTATCACCGGGCGGGCGGCAGCTTCGGCCTTGGCAAGGCGGGCCTGGCGCTGCCGCTCGGCAATGCGCGCCGTGGTAGCCGCCAGTCGCTCCCTGGGCGTCAGGCTGTCCACGGGTACCCCTGCCGCTTGGATGAACTGCACCCGGCGGGCCTCGGCAATCTCGGGGCCGTGCAGAAGCACATAGTAGTCGCCGCCGATGATGGCCAGCAGCAGCAGAACAATGATGAGGCCCGCGCCTTGGGTGCCGGCCACCGGCCGGGGTGCTTGACTGGTCATAGGTTGAAAGTTGATTTGGTTGGGTAGGATGATGGCGAAGGGCAGAGCAGGCACGCTACATTTCAATGTCCAGCTCGGCGCTGTTGCGGCCCCTTTTCTCGCTGAGGTGTTCGGTCTTATCCTCGCGGCCGGTGCTGGAGCGCACCGCCTGCTGCACCGCGTGGAGCATGGTACTGGCCGCGTGCTGCGGCTCCGGCCGCTCGCGGCCCGTGCTCAGCAGGTGGTAGGCGTTATCAATGGGCTGACCCAACTGCGCCCGCCGCTCAACGGTGGCCAGGGAGCGGTAAAACGTTTTGTCGTACTCGCGGCCCTGGGCAATCTGCTGGACCCGCTGCGGGTCCAGCCGCTCCTCCTTCATCACACGCAGGTTGAGGGCGGCCACCCGCTCCCCAATCCTGGCTTCCCGGCCGGCATCCCGGCTAACATCTCGCTGCTTGGGCCGGAGTTTTTCGTGGGCCTGGGCCGTGTAGCCGAACTGCTTTTCAAACTGTCGGCCGGCCGCCGCCTGCCACTTCATCAGGTCGAAGCGGCTGCGGCGTCCGCCGGGGTTGAGCGTGATTTGCTGCTGCGCGTCGCGGGCACTCACGATGACGTGGATGTGCGTCTGCAGGCCCGGACGCTGCCCTCCTATCTTGGCCTTGCCAGCGCTCACCTCCGGGTCGGTGCCCCGGTAGCTGCGCTGCTGGTGAAGCGTAGCTCCCCACACCAGGTCCTGGCTGCCTAACTTTCGCCCATCCTTCAGCTGGAAGTTGCCGGCGTACTGCGCCATCACCTGCCGGGTGTAGTCCTTCAGCTTGGCCTCGTCGTTGCCGATGTGCGTCAACTCTGCCTCGCTGGGACTAATCACCAGGGAGTAGAATTTGGCCTCGCCGGCGCGGAGTCCCTTGACGTTGGAATCGATGCTCTGCACCAGTTCGGCCGCGCTGAGGTCATCGCGGCCAGCCCCGAAAAACGTGGCTTTCTCCCCGTCCCGCCCTGCTTCCTGCTTCAGGTAATTGAGCGTTTGCGCGCTGCTTCCGCTGTTGCTATAGGCTGCTTTTCCGTGAGTCGCGGGGTTGATTAACTTGATATACATAGGTGGCTCCGCGCTTAGTTCGTGGCCACTTTTACCGCCTTATCTCCGGCCTTTAGCCTACTTGCGTCCGCGTGTTGAGCGGCAGCTACCGCCTCTTTCGCCTGCCGCTCGATCATGTCTTCGTTCTGCGCCCTCAGCTGCTTTAGGCCCTCCCGCTGCTCACTTAGCTGTGCCTCGCTAAGGCCGCTCAACTGCTGCGTCAGGTTGTTGACCAGAATTTCATTCATGCGCAGCACCCGCTCCAGCGTTACCCGGCTGCGTAGCATTTCCTCCAGCATCGGTAGTAGCAAACTACGCTCCTGCTCTTGCAGATATCCGAACACCCGGTCTCCGAGCTTCTTCACCTGCTGCATAATCAGTTGGCCTTCGCGGGCCACGTCCTCTACGGGGTGCAACCCTCGCTCCGCGAAGTAGCGTACGGCTGCCCCGGTGTAATCAGCCTGGCTTATCTGCAACCGCTTAGCTTCTTTGCTCAGCAGAAAATGAGTGTCCGCAGGGACATTGACGCTCTTCGTGGCGGGGTTAGTTGGCATAGGTAGAATCAAGCTCCTGCCAGCCCTCTTTAGGTTATTTTAAACCTATAAATCAGCGTGTTATCTTATCAAACCTACATATTTCAGCTTTGCTGAAATACAAGTATCACACTTACAGATGCTTAGCAGTCTGTGTGTGATGCTCTTCTTGCTAAGACTATCTACACTACATCCAAGAGAGCTTTCAGAATTATTTGAGAACTATTTAAGAACTCCGAGTACGTGTAGTGTGGGGCATTGGGTTAGCCTTTATCCGCTGCTACTCCGGCCTGACAATACCTATTGCCCTTTCCCAACGTGACTCCTGGCCTTCCCACCTCTAGAACCGCCTCCCAGCTACTCAGCGTGTCTGAACTCTCTGTATTCACTATGCTTTCCCTCTTCCCTGCATTCAGAGAAGCATTTTTTACATAAACTTACTACTTTACGACATTACTACTTTACGACTTATCAAGCCGCAACCCTACTGAAAGAAAAATCAGCATTAAAGCCGTCACCCAATAGCGTCTTGCTACTTTACGACATTACTACTTTACTACTTTAGCCCTTATAATTCATTCGCATTGTTTACTACTTTACGACAAAGCAACTTTACTACTTATAAACATAAGCACCACACCACTTACTACTTTACAACTTTACTACATGAATACTTTACGACAAAGCAATTTTACTACTTGTTGTGAACGCTACATTACAACTTATTGCTATTACTACTTAGCAACTTTACAACTACACAACTTTACAACAAAGCCACTTTACTACTTTGCGACATTTTCGATTACATTTGCCTGACCCTGGCCTGACCACCTGGGGTATTAGCACTAGCTTACCTTAACCAGTAACCCCATGTCAAAAGTCATCAGCTTTGCCACCCAGAAGGGGGGCTCGGGCAAATCTACCCTGGCTCTTGTCCTCGCGGCCCCCTTGGCTATCGAGTACGGATTGAAAATCGCAATCCTGGATTGTGACTACCAGCAGAGCATCGTGAAAACCCGCAAGCAGCTGGACGAGCCAAGCCTAGCCATCCTGCGCGAATCGGACCCGGCGGCGGATTATCCCTACGATGTATTTCCCATGTCGCTCAAGAGCATCTTTGACTTCATCGACAATCCGGAAAACGACTACGACCTCATCATCATCGACATTCCCGGCCGGGCCGACGGGGAGGACGTTTTCAACGCTCTCACGGGCTGCGACGCGGTAATAGTGCCGCTGGTATCGGATTACCTGGACCGAGCCTCCACGGCCGAGTTTATGGGCATTCTCGAAGCACTGAAAAAAGCTGCTGACAAGGCTGAGGTGGATTTTCAGTATTTCGGCCTCGCCACGAAGCGCATTGGCGGCCGGCGGGAAGAAAAGGAGATGGACGACTACATTGACGAGCTGGGCCTCTCGCGCTTCCAGTCCTATCTGAGCCACCGCATGGTATACAGCCGCGCCTCCACGCTCCACAGCCTGCTGACCCCAGCGTACCGCAACTACGCCGGGGGTACCAAAGACAGCTCGGAGGAAATCCGGCGCGTGTGCGACGAGCTGATAGAAAAGCTAGACCTGCCGCGGCACGCATCCGAAGCAGCCGTTGAGCTGGAAGAAACGACCGATACCACCCCAACCGAAACCAAGTAATGGCTAAGTCTCCTTTTGTAAAAGCGAAAATTGAAGGCCCCCGGAAGCGCATTCCGGTTGACGAGACCTTACGCGCCGAAGCCCGCGCCGGAATGGGAGGGGAGCAAACCCGCCTGGAAGCCGAAGGCAAGGTAGCCGCCCCGGCTACGGCTGCCCCCGCAGAAGCAGCAGTGCCCCCCGTGCCGGCCGCACCTGAGCCTACGCCGGCCCCCGTGCCGGTGGCTACTCAACAGCCAGCCCCGGAGCCCGGGCCAGTTGTTGAGCAGCCGGTTGCGGCGGCTCCCACCGCGCCTTACGTACCTACCGCCCCGGTTGAGCGCCGCCCTCGCGGCCGTAAGCCGGCAGCAGTGGGCACTGAGCCAACGGGTGAGTTGAAAGGGGTGAGGATTGCAGAGTCTGTGTGGTCGGAGATTCGCAAGATTATCGTTCAGCTTCCCAAAGGGCCGGATATGCCGACGAACATCATTGGCTACCTGCACGCGGCCCACCGGCACTACGAGGCGCACCTGCGCAAGCAGGGCAAGCTCCCCGGGGTCAATTAGCGTAATTTGAAGGTCTGGTTAAGGATGATTGGCCGGTTTGGTCGCCGGCATCTCGTTTATCCTTTCAATTCAGCGCATCGGCTTCCGAAGCGCTAGGCAAGGGCAGCTCCTAACCGAGCTGCCCTTACTGTTTGGGGCAGTGGGGAAAAGAAATAGTAAGAGTAGGGCAAAACAATACTATCAGGGCAGCAGTGGCCCACGGTATCATCGCTACTGCATCCGAATGGTTATGCGGGCCTCATTCCAATCCCGGAAAGCCGTCATAAGTCGGTCAGCCACGATGGCCAGCCGTTCGGGAGCCGGTAGGGAGGCGCTGTCGGCCAGCGGCAGAATCCAGATGTGGGAGCTGCCACAGCCTATCTGGTAGCCGGGGCCCATCAATTCCCGCACGGACGGGGCGAGGCTACGCAAATCCGCCTGGTGCGCGTGGCTCTGAACGTACTGACGAAGCTTTACCAGCCGGATTTTTTCAGCTTTGTCGCGCGGCTTCTGCTCAATGGCCAGGTACGTTTCCTGCGCGGGAAAACCCGTGGCATTTGGGTAAGATTGAGATGGCTGATTCATGAAAGCAGGGTTAGGATGATACAGGCAGCTGAGCAAGGCTGGCCTGAAAGGGTAGGGGAGGGGCTACTGTTGATAAAGGAGGTCGGCCGGGGCAACGCTGCGCCACTGCCCGGTTTGCAGGTAGCGAACCTGGAACTGCCCCCGTAGGGTGCGGGCCTGGCTCACGCGGCAGGCCTCCGGCGCTGGCGAGCCCTCGGTGGCAACTGCCCGGTGGTACACCGCCCAGCAATTGTTGGAAAGAGCCTGCTGCACGTCACGGGTAGCGTGCCTAATGGTGGTTAGGGGACTGCTCATGGTAAGGATTAGAGTGCTAGTAAGAACTGTCCGCTGTGCTGCTCGCTGATGCGGCGCAAGCCTTCGCGGGCAATGGGGCGGGTTGCCCGTACCAGCTTCAGGAGCGCTTCGTAGGCGGCTGGCGTATCAATTTCCATCCCCAGACGCTCCGCGACCTCCTCGGCCAGCACCTCGCTGTTGATGCCTTTATTTAGCTGCCGCATCAGGTTCTCCACGTCTGCGATGGCGGCAATCACCCGGTTGCGGTACTCGTTCCAGGTCGGGCTCTGGATGGTAGGGGCTTCACTGGCTTTCATGATAAAGCTAGAGTCAGAGTTAGAGCTAGAGTTAAGGCTAGGGCTAGCAGCTCGTGAGCTGCCAGCCCCGCCCGGCAAACTATGCGAGCTGCAGCCAGCTTAGCTCGGCGGCCATAAACTCGCGGTCGGTGTCGTCGAGCACTGCGGCCGCCTCACTGGCCGCCGGTACGGCGGCTGGGGCCTGCAACTCGCCGGCTTCTTCCTCCGGCTCCGCCGTGGTACCCAGTATCATTTCGGCGGCGCGCTGGGCTTTGCCGGCGGCTTGCACCACGAGCTTCTTGTCATTCTTCAACCGCTCCAGCCAGTTCTGAATGTAGGCCACGGCGTTTTCTTCGGTCTGCTCGGTCGCAATGCCGGCTGCTGCGCTTAGGAAGGAAGCCCCCATTTCAGCGGTCAGCTCCTCGCGGGCGTAGCTGCTGCTTTGCTTACCCTCGCCGGCGGTCAGGTCGGCCCGGTCAAGGCGGCTCTGGTGGCCGGTGCTGTGCGTCAGTTCGTGAAACAAGGTCTGGTAGTAGCCTTCCGACGTGGTGAAGGTTTCCGGCTTAGGCATGTTCACGAAGTCCAGCGAAGGCGAGTAATAGGCGCGCTGGTGCAGGTGTTGAATGGCGGGCTTGCCGTCCCATGCCTCCACGATGCCTTCGGCAACCTCGCTGGGGGTAAATTCCTGCTTGGGGACTTCGGGCAGATTGAACTCGATGCCCTCAATGTCTTCGACCGAAAACACGGTGTAATACTTCAGGAAAGGCATTTTTTCTTCCTTGCCGGTTTCCTTGTTCTCGCGCTTGCTGATGTTGTAGTACACCACCTGATGGCCTTTAGCCCCTTTTTTCACGTTGCCGCCCAGCGCAAGTGCCTGCTTGAAAGTCATGAAAAAGGGCATGGCACCGCTGAAATGCAGCAAAAACAAGTTGATTCCGCTGTACACGCGGCCCGTGGCATAGTTGCGGGGGAGGCCATACACCGCGTTCCACGGCTTGCGCCACGGAATGATACCGCCCTCCAGCGCCGAAATAATCCGGTCCGTCACAATCTGGTACACGTCGGGACGGGTAGTGGCTGCTTTGGTGGCTTTCTTGGCGGCGGGCTTGCTGGTCTTTATCATGGCTAAAGGGCTGTTATTCCGTTTGTTTGTTATACTTATTAAACGGTATTATCGCGCAATTAGTTGCACTTTATACAATTTATTATTGCATAAAGTGCAACTAGCACTTCGATTCTTTTATTGCATACCGACCGGCTTTTTTCCCCACCGCCCCAATCGTTACCCAATCCTGTTTCCTCAGCTTCAGTGTATATTATCTCTTAGCTACGTGTGAGTTGCAATAATGCCTTAATAAGAAATTACCAGCGGCAGCGAAGCAAGAAGCAGTTAGTACGTCGCGTGAGATACTGTGATGAGGAGCAAGAAATTGGGCAAGTTTTTTATCTTTGGTTCACTTGAAGGAGAGCCTTCGGGTTCATCCTGTGTAGCCTCGGCGCGTTTACGTGGCCGGGGCTACTTCTTTTTCGGCCAGATGCGCCGGGTGGTAGTGTGAGTCATAAGGCCGGTCGTTTTTCCAAAGCGAAAAGCAGAGCAGCAGCAGCTTGCGCATGACGGCAATCACGCCCGGCTTGCCACTGGGCTGGCGGGCCCGCAGCCGGGCATAAAAGGCCATCTGCTGCGGGTTATAGCGCAGGCTGCTCACGGCCGGCAGGTACAGCGCCTGGCGCAAATGCACATTGCCTCGTCGGGAGATGCGCGTGGCCTGGGCAGCGAGGCCACTTTGGCGCTGCACCACGTCCAGACCGGCATAGGAGGCCAGTTGGCGCTCGTTCTCGATGAGCACGAAGCCGTTGGTTTCGGCTACCACCACAATAGCCGTGGTCAGGCCGATGCCCGGCACGCTGGTCAGATGGGCTAGTTTGCGGGCCAGCTCCGGCTCGGCTTCGAGTAGCGCGGCCAGGTCCTGGTCCACCGCCTTGAGTTGCTGGGCCACCAGCTGCTGGCGGGCGCTGAGCCGCTCCAGGGTACGGGTGTCGGGCTGGTAACTGTGCGCGTAGGCATGGTGCTGGGTTTTGAGCCGCGCCCCTTGCCGGGTCAGACTTTGCCGCTCCCGCGAGAGGGCCCGCAGCTGACGCAGTGCCGGCGTGGGCGGCTGCCAGGCCGGCAGGGCTCGCTCCAGGCCCAGGCGACAGAGCAGGCGGGCGTCGAGCTGGTCGGTTTTGCTCTTCTGCTCCGTGCTTTGGGCAAAATGTTTGACCTTATTGGGTAGCAACACGCTCAGGGCCTGACCGGTATCTGAGAGAAAATAGGCCAGGTTTTCGTAATACACGCCCGTAGCCTCGACCACAAACCAGAGCGGGGCGGTGGTGGCCTGCTGTTTCGTCGTCCAGGCCAGTAAGGCCGCGAAGCCGGCCGACGTGTTGTCGAAGGTGGCTTCTTTGCCGAAGCGCAACTGCTGGCTTACCTCGATACGGCCGAAACAGGCCACGAACGTGTCTTTGGCAATGTCGAGGCCCACGACATACTTCAGCGGGGCCGTGGGGGAAAGGGCTGCAGGCATACTTGAACGAGAAAAAAAGGACAGAAAAGAACCAGTCAGGTTTTTGCCGCAACTCTCCTTGTCAACATACGGGATGCGCACCGCGCAACGGCCGGGCTCCCTTCATACTGTTCAGTCTTCGGGCGAAAACGGGAAACGGAGCACAGGCTCTAACGCTCAAGGTCAGCGCCGGAACGCCGCATTTAGGGATAGTGTGTGACTCCGTTTCCTTTTCTGGCTACCCTCAAGATAGGGTACTGCAATCATACAAGGGATAGGAAGAGCTTGGTCCGAAGGATCAGTGGCGAATCCGTAGCCTTAAATAGCCCAGTTCACAGGAACACACCCATTTTATCAAAAAGGGCTTAACAAATCTAATAAATGCCACAATTGTCCGTCGCCGTGGCTTTAAAAGACAACCATAAAAAGATATAATTGACAGAAGAAAAAAAATAGGGCCCTGACCATAATTTACTACAAAAAAGCCGCATCGAAATCCGAAGCGGCTTTATTTAAATAGACAAAAAGAATCATTTAGCAGTTCGAATTCGTTATATATCCATAGCAGAAGCATATCTCACAGTAGCTTAATGTTCGAGCGAGAGCAGTGCGTATGCATCACTAACAAAAGTGGTTTTAATCTTGAGGATTGGTAGCTGTGAATGTGGCACATAGCAGCGCACTGTATCAAGTGAGCAGACGTTGACGCGTTACTTAATACTTGATGTCTTTAAGCAGTACTTTGCTTTAATAGATGCAATTCTTTTTTCATCCCTAACTGTTGCGCAGTTAACCATCTTCTCAATCTTGGCTTGCTCGTCTATTCTGTCACTTTGAAGTTGCTGATACGATTGCATACAATACTGTATCTGCTTAACTGCGTAGTCACAATAGGCTTGTTTTCTTTCTTCAACACTAATGCCAGAGTTGACAGGAGCGCCTGCATCCCACTTTTTATATGAGTCAGGTTTGCATGGAGCAGGTCTTGAGTATGGGTTTGATTGTGCAATTGAATCAAAGGTGGCAAGTAATAATGCTATCAAAAGGGCTGAAGGAGCAAGCTTTTTCATGGCCTAATCTTTTGGTAATCTAAGTCGGACAAAACAATTAATTCATAAACAGCTAAGCGCTTAGTATCTCGTTGAGTCCACTACTGTTGCTGTTGCTGCTGCATTTGGCGATACAGGTCCTGTTGTTGCTGTTGTTGTTGCTGTTGTTGCTGTTGTTGGCCTCCTTGGGTAGTTCGAGAAGCTTCAACAGCCTCCTTTATTCCTTCTTCAATTTGTTTAATTTCGGTATCCAAATCATTATGTCGCTTGACTAAATCCGCAGGATATAACTTGGAAAGTTCAACCACCGAGAAAAAAGCAGCTTTCTTAAATGGATTTTTTCCAGCACGTGCAATTTTATCAAAGGTGTAAACAATACGTTTTTCGGCAGTATCAATTGTATCAGACTGACCCAAAAGCATTGATTTCATGTCTTGTTCACCAGTTGGAACCTGATATTTAATAACCACAACTGGAGCAGTATCGCTATTATTTAAACTAACAATATTAACCCGCAATAGCCCGAAGTTGCGGAAGTACCCGGCTTTAACCCAACTATAAAAGTGTTTACCACCAGTTGTGCTGATAAGTGTGCTCTTCGGTAGAGGCTTGCCATCTACATTTGCTTCAGAAACAACAGCGGGTTTTTGGACGATAGTTGTAATGATATAAGCTTCTTTTACCAATTTCTTGTAGTCGCTTTCTTTTATATAAAACCTGCCTTGATTGCCCCAAGTGCTTCCCCAAGAGCTTACTAATCGGATTAAAGGGATACCATTGCCATTGACGTACCCATCACAGAGAACAGCGTGGTAAGAAGTCATCTCCTTAACCGTCTGGGGAGGAGACCACACATATAACCCTTGTTGATTTATTGCTTTGGTGCCGCCTTCAAATAAGCTGCTATTAACGTACATAGCCATAATTACAGGCTTCTGCTCGTTGGCCAACTGATGCTTTACCGCTAAGACATCCCCATAAGGCAACCGCTGATAATCATTAATTCTGTATGCTTTGGCCTCTTTATTAGCTGTATCTAAAACCTTAGTAAAGCAATTACTCGGAGGGGTTGTAGCAAGAGTTGACACTCCATGTTGGGCCACGAAATCTAGGGCATCAGGTATATAGATACCTGATTGACAATCTACTTTCCCGGTTTGTCTCTGCTTTAACGTATTGAAAATGTATGTAGGACTCATGATGCTGGTCAGCACCTCTCGACCATTTTTGACATAATCTTTGCCAAGTGCTCTGCGATTCTCATATGTTCTTGCCAAGGCTACCGCATAAGCAACACAGGCCCCTTGGTCTCCTTGATCCCGCACTTTTGGCAGAAAATTAAGTAAGTCTGCAGATGGTGGCAAGTCCTCCGCAGTGGACACGCTAGATGAATTTATCGGTATGTTGACTAGCCTAGCGTCTGAAGAAACAAGCGCTCCAAATGCATGAGGAGGGACCAAACTTTGTGCCTGCACCAAAGTAGGAAAAAGCAATATGAGTGGTAATATTTTCATATTGGCATATCAAACTACTTTTCTGATACTGCTCCAGTGAATATAAGCCCTGCGGTAAATTGAGAACTATTTTCCGTGGAATTTGAATAAGAAAACATAAATCCTTTACCTACGCCAGCCGGAATAATTAGGGTAGCCTCGAGACTTAGAAGGCTTGACTTCTCTTTACCAAATATCTTATTGTAATCATTTTCATTAAAGAATCCTATATTAGGTTCTAAAGAAAATGTAGTGGGTAATTTCGCAGACTGACCAGGCAAAAAACATATTTCAAATCCGGCCCCTAATCGAAACTGATTCAAATACACTGATTCGGCTGTGCCCGTTTGCTTAAAAGAGTTAAGCTTGTATGTAATTGGAGCATATACAGACCAGAAAACCATATCTGCTGAGCCATCTTTGTTGAATATTTTATGCGGGAACACGCCTATATTAATCCCCTGGTTTGATTGCTGAATCTCCTTTAATTTGGTTGCCTCATCCGCATCTGCCTGATTTTTTAAGCGAGAAAGGTTAGCCATCACAAAAACGCCTCCTTTATCCGAAGATTTACCCAACACTTCGACCAAAGTTCTGCCGGCAGCTTGAAAATTATCAGCAAATTCTCCCCCATTAAGACTGTACCCAGTTTGAACCCCCGCTACCAGCCACGGATTTACAGGGCTCCCTGTAGCCGGAGCTCCCGGTGTTGAAGGGACCATGGCGGGATGGTGCAGACGTCGGAATGATCCACCGCCTTGGGCTATGGACTTGGAAGCAAGGAGAGAGAAAAAGCAGAGGAGGTAGAATGTAGATTTCTTCACAGACAGTAGTGGTTATGTTTGAACCCAAATGCACAGCATTCTTTATGTTATCAGATTTTATTTTTTAAATCTGATAGGAGTCAAAAACTTGTCTTGCAAGCTTCTAAATTATTGGGAGAGGATCCTAGTCAGGCAAGTAACTTTCCTGCTTAAACCCTGTTTTTTCAGTTGGGCATAATCAACACCTTTGAGCCTGTTTACTATTCTCGTTATTGACCTAACGCTCGTATACCACATAATAAATTAAATAACATTTATAATTTATTATGTGGTTTCATTTAATCCTAACTCAAATAATATTAGCATCATTAGACAAATTTCACATTGACAACGACGCTTCTTCCATTACAAAACAATGCGGTATGATGAACCGATTATCTTCATCATGTCTGAGTAAGAAATATAAGAGAATCCTCCTTTCCCCCAATTACTGTAATTGTTCTTAATCAAGAAACTTCCGTTAGCAATTTTATCATTAAAACCAATAATACATACTACATGATTAGTGTTTATATCATCTGGTTTCACATATTCTTCTGGTATCCGCACCAAAGCATTATGGGTTGACCCAAATGCTTTTATTTGATTAATTGATGCTACAACAGGAACTTGTAATTTTAAAAAGTCTTTAATTTTTTCCGTATATTGTAAATCGGTAAGTACATCTCTATCAAGCTCTTCATGTTGTTTTGTGCGATAAGCTTGGGCTTGAGAAATTTGTGCATCTACCTTATTACATGCACAATAATCTTTAAAATACTTATATTCCACTGTTCCTGAGCCTGCTAATACCCTGAGAGCATGGTCGGCAGTAGCTTTTAGCCCGCATTTGCTTCTAATGCGTATTCTCCAAGGCTTTTCCATTTTCATTTTAGATGCCACAAAGCCATAAGAGAAGGCTTTAAAGGAAGAGGAGCTTTCATCAGCATTGTTATTCAAAACATTGTGCATGATGGATAGAGCTGTATAAGCTGTAGCGTACGAAGCGCACGTTGCCCCCCGTTGCCATTCTTTAGTTGGACAGTACTGTCGCAGCGAAACGCTGTCGACTTGCCCTTTAGCACTTATTGAAAGCCCCTGAAGTACTAAGCATACAATGATAGCCTTCAATCCTATGAACTCGATGGTAGCTCTTTTACCCATGTCGCTCAATCTTTAAAATCTGTTTGACAGCCTTCGTCAAAAGGCTCTCCCATAAACATACAAAAATATGTTATTATTATACAATAAATTTATGACAGTGCTTCAGCTCAGCCACTTAGGGTGCTTTTGCTGGCTGCGCAAGTAGATTACTGGCGATTCGCTAGTATCAAACGACCAGTACAAACAACATATCATCATTGGCGTTAGCATCCTCCATGCAGCATTTTGCCTCCAGATGGGCCTGTACAAGGTTTAGTTATGTTCCGCGATGTACAGCCATAAAGCCCGCAAAAATCATATAAAGAATTCCATTCAGCGAATCATCTCAACTCTAGCAACCTGTTTAGCACTTAACGAGACGTTTAAAATTCGTGCTATTGACCTAGCTCAAGGCTTTGACAAGGCTGTTTTAGATTTTGAGTATGACTCATCTCGCGACGATGAGTCCGGTCATTGCTGTCTTCAATGAGGTAGTTGCCATCCTGCATGGCGACTGCGTCGAGCGTATAACTCACCCGCTCAATATCAGGCTGGTCTGTGTGGTATGACACTTTTATCTCCGAGTGGCGGATACCATCGGTGTCGGTCGTGCTCTGAATGTCGCCGGCTTTAGCCCCGCTGCCAATAACAGCGGCCTGTAATGCCTCGGCCTGGCCCCGCTCGCCCGGGGCAATAGCTGGCTCGTTCACTTTGATGATTAACTGCTTCTCGCTGCCCTGCGCACCAGCCATGGCTTCGATACTGGGTTTCGCGGCCACATCTAAGCTACGGTCCCGGTTATGGGGCTGGATGACGGCGGCTTCGGCAGCTGCCTGGCGCGCTGTCTGGTCTGCCTCGCTCTCCACTACCCGCACGCCGGCGTACTGCTCCCGTCCGGCCTCGGCGCGGGCGTTGGTATTGGTTACGATGGCGTGAATGATGGCAATATCGGGCTGGTCGTTGCGATACGTCATGTCGAACTCCGCCCGCCGGATACCCTGCTCATCCACCGTGCTGCGAACCTCACCCGTCCGGATCGAGTAGCCGGAGCTATCCAGGATTTCCTTCCAAGCTTCAGCGCGGCCGGTGGTGTTGGGCTCCAACTCGTCAATTCGCCAGGTCGCTACCTTCTCATCCAACGGGGCAGCAGGTAAGCCAGCTGCTGCCGGGCGCTCCGCGTAGCGGGCCTGGTCGCGCAACTCGGCCTGCTCGGCCTCATCTACTTTGCGGCCGGTAGGAGGGGGGTTATCGTTGATGTATTCCTTCAGCAGCACCAGACCCGCATCCCTGGCGTGCACGAACTGCGCCGTGTGGGCTGCTGCCTCCTGCTCGGTGCGGTAAGAGCGGAATAGTGTTTCCTCATCCTTGTGGCCGGCGGCGGCGGCCGCGCCCAGCACCGCCTGATTGAAGCGACGGTCCTCCGCCTGGCGCTCAGCCTGGGTTTCGGGGCTGTTATCGCGCACCCGCTGCTGGCGCTGCTGCTCGTCGTACTGGCGGCGGGTTTCCTGCTCGTCGCGCTCCATCGCGGCGGAGCGGGCGTACTCCGCCTGCCGCTGGTGCTGGCGCTGCTCGCGTTCAGCGGCGCGCTGCTGCTCGTCAAGCTGAGCCTGGGCGCGGATTTGCTCTGCGCTCATGCCCTGGGCGGTCAGCTCCAGCTCCCGGTTCCAGTCCTTGGCCTGCGGATAATCGACCCGGATAAAGGCTTCCTGACCGCGCTCCTGCTCGGGCCGCAGCTGCTCGCGCTGGCGGTATAGCTCCTGACTGATTACTTCGAGCTGAGCGGTGTCGGCCTTGGCTACTGACAAGCGCAGGACGGTTTCCCGCTCAGTGCTGCGCTGCACCTCCAGCGCAATGGTAGGGCCTGCTTCCTGGGTGCCGTTCATGCGGGCTACCCGGTCGGTCAGCTGCTGCACCTGCGCTGCCCCGCTCTCGGCGCTGTCGTGGTGGTAGCTCACTTTCAGGGCCGTGTGGTACTTGTCTGACGTAGCATGCCACTCCACCGGCCGGCTGGCTTCCTTATAGGCTTCTTGGTCAGCCACGGGAACCAGCGGCCGGGCCGGGTGCAGCTCGTTCATGTAGTTCATGTTGAACTGCCGCCCACCGGCGTCGCGGTCATTAGCCAGCACGATTTCCTTGGGTTCCTGCTTGTCAATCACCCGCTGAATCAGGGCTACCTGCGCTTCGGTGGGCGTGCCGCTAGTGGCAATGTAGAGGGTATTCCGGGAATCCTGCGCGTGTTTTAGCTGGTAGTGGGAGAGGGAGTCGATGGCCGACTCGGACACCACTACCCGCTCGACCGGCATATCCTTGCCCTGGGTTGGGTGCGAAACCCAAATACCGTTTTTGGGCAGCGGCAGCAGGTTTTTGTAGTGCTCGTTCTTCTGCTCAATGCTGGCCAGGCCCTGTTCATTGTAGAGCGGAAAGGCGGTGTTCTTGTGCTCGTTCTGCTGCGCGGTGAAGATGCGCCCCTGGAAGGCGGGGCTATCAATCGTGCTATCGGTAATACCCCGGCCGTGCAGGTAGGTGCGGTCCGTCAGCTCCTTGTTCACGCCCAGCACCTCGGCGATGAGGCGCGTTTTGCGGTCTTCCTGCTGCTGGCGCTCGTGGTCCGGGTCGCCCACGGGCAGGGCATTGAGCCGGCTCACGTCCACCGGGGCAGCGTAGACGCGGGTTGGGGCAGGCCCGTCATTCAGATACTCGCGTAGCTGCTGCCGAACCTGCCCCAAATTCAATCCGTGGCCGTTGCCGCCCCGGGTTTTCGCAAAATCAATGACGCTACCCATATCCCGGTCGTCGCCGGTATTCAGGTACACCTGATGGTCGGCTTTGCGGGTAACGATGAGCACCTCCCCGTCTTTTTCGAGCTGGTGCCAGTCGCCGCGCCTGCCTTCCTTTTTGACTTGATAGCCCTGCCGCTCGGCGTAGTCAACCAAGTCAATGTTACGCTTGAACCGGTCAAGCTCGGTGGGGTCGTTTTCTCGGATAGGGGCATTCATCGCGGGGAACTTACAAGTGGTCGTTGATGACCAGTAGCTCCGGGCGGGGAAAGAGAGGCGGTGGGTGAATCCGCTTCGCTACCCAGAAAACTATCCGGTCGAGGTTACGGGGCTGGGGCTTCCGATGCGCCGGCGGCGTGTTCGGAGCCGGGCAGGGGAGGGGTGCCGCTATCAAAGCATTTAAGCTGCTTTTGAAAAGTGGTCAGGGCCTCCTGGCTGGGAAATAGAAAGCGAGGGCTCACGCTATTGGGGGGAATCCTGATTAGCTCGGTAGCTACATCAAGGCTTCGGAGCAGGCGTTGCAGCAGGCGGGGCTCTTCCCGTTTGAGGGAGCTGTTTTTCAGGCCTACAATGCTGGTATAGGGTAATTCGTGCTGCTCGCAGAACGATTTCAACTCCCCCTTGGCGAGCATTAAGAGGCGGAACTGGGCGTAGCGTAAAACATCGGCATAGGGAACGGTCAGGTTTAGGTCAGGAAAGCCCAGCGGGGCCGAGATGTGTGGAGATGGTACCATGCGGGAGGTGGATTTGTGAGGTGTGAAGAGGTGTGTAAGTAGACCTAACGAGAGGCATAGTCTACAAAGACACGAATTGAAGCCATTCGCTGCAAATGGCTAACACAAAACCCGCAATGATACCCCGCACTCGGACAGCAACTCGGGGGAGCTGACCCGGCCGAAATCCGGTTGACCGTACCTAACGCAGAAACTTTTCAGAGGTTTTAAAGAATCATAAAAGAATTGTATCAGAAATTTATCAGAACTCTTTCAGAATACCATCCGTAAGCAGGGCTCATATGAAAATGGCATTTATCGTTGTGCTTACCCTGTTTTTGCTGGTTGCGCTGTCTTGCTTTGCTTGGCGGCGCATCAAGGGTAAGAGCAAGCCGGTTGACCTCGTGGCCAAGAGCAACCACCAGTCGGTGTGGTCTTTTCACTATGGCCCGGCAACTATTCTTCCTCCCCGGGAGCCTGCCGCGCAGCCCCCCCCGCCGGCCGCCGACGGCAATGTGCTGGCCAAGCTCATGCCCGATGAG
Source organism: Hymenobacter mucosus (assembly GCF_900188255.1). Lineage (GTDB taxonomy): Bacteria > Bacteroidota > Bacteroidia > Cytophagales > Hymenobacteraceae > Hymenobacter > Hymenobacter mucosus. The sequence continues at coordinate 30,389 of NZ_FZNS01000015.1, forward strand.
GACTTGCGGGTAAAGGAAGATCAGGCCCGGGCAGCGGCAGCAGCTCGCGCCGAGGCGCTGCAGAACGCCGACTCCGAACGGGCGCAACAGCCAGCCAAGCAGCCGGACGAGCCGCAAACTACCCTTGAGAAGGCTGCCCCAACGGCACCACTCAAGTCCTCCCGCCATACGCCCGGCGCCAAGGTGAATGTGCTGGAGTTGCTCGGCACCGACAAAGCAACGGCCGCAGAGCAGCCGGTAACGACGACAACTGAAGAAGCATTAGCAGCCACAGCAGAAGCTACCGTATCGCAGGCACTCTACTCCAACCCGCTGACGGAAGCGACGCGCACCAAAAATGACGAAGCCAACCGCAAGGCCGCCGTGGAGCTAAAGCGGCGCAACCGGGCCGCCCTGAGAACCGGCACCGACGGCCAGAAAGCAGCCTTGACGGCCCTGATAAAGGAAGGCACTGCGCCCGACTAACCCTTTCCCCTACGCATTCCTCGCCCTGCTTTTGGGGAGATAAGCACCCTACTACCATTCCCCCTTTTTCATTATTCCTATGCTTAACAAACCCCTCAATCTGGCGGCTAACTTGGTGGTAGCCGGCAAAGCCTACCGACCGTCTAAGCTGGAGCAGCGCGGCTACGCCCTACTGACGGTGCTGGCCCTTTCTACGGGCGCGGCCCAGGCGCAAAGCGCCGAAGCAGCCCTCACGCAGGTCAAGGAAAAGGTGATTGGCATCGTGCAGGTAATCTTCGCCATCATCCTGATTATTGGCCTGATTCGGGTGGTGATGAAGTTTATCCAGGGCTCGCCCGACGCGCTGGGCTCGTTGGGTTGGCTCGTGGGCGGGGTGCTGCTCTGGTTCGGCTTCCAACTCTTCAAGGACGACCTAGTGAGTGCCGTTGGCGGCAGCGAGGGCGGCGGCTTAACCAACTAGGCCTTTCTCATGCGCTCCTATAAATCCATCGAGCGACCCGCTCAGGTGCTGGGCATGAACCTGCAGGATCTGGGGCTACTGGTCGGCCTGTTCATCGGCTCGGTGCTGCTGCTGGGCTTCCTAGGCATGGCCGTCAAGATTCCGCGCATGGTCTACCTGGTAGTCATTCTCTCGGAAGCGGGGCTCATCCTGGGCCTTCGCTACCTCACCCGCACGCAGGCTCCCGGCTTCCTGATGGGCTGGCTCTCCTACACGTTCATCCAGCCCCGCCGCCTAGCGGTGGGCTCTCTCCCTATCCCTGCTCATCATGGCAAAAAAACCAAAAACAGCCGCGTTTGACGCCGTGATGCCGGTACATTCCTTTGAAGAGAATAAGGTGGTCTTCAAGGATGGTCGCGTCGCCGTGGGCTTCGTGATTGAGCCGGCCGAGATGGAAAGCTGGACGGTTGACGACTACGAAGCCTTCCAGACCGCGCAGGTGGGCGTGCTGCGCCCGCTGCCGGTGGGCACCATCGTGCAGAAAACGGATGTGTACTATGACCGGCCCTACCGCGAGGACAAGACGCAGCAGACCTATTTCGAGGGCAAAATGAACAAGCACTTCTTCGAGCGTCTGGTGCTTTTCCAGAAGTCCTACCTGTTCCTATCCTTCGCCCCGGTAGCGGTAAAAACGTCCCGCACCAACGCGGTGAATGCGCTGGTGGCCCGCGCCGGGGAAGCGCTGATGAAGAACCCCTTCGCGCAGCTCGTCCAGACCCTGGAGGTGGCCGAAGCCAGCGCCGTGGAATTCATCCAGGGCATCAAAAACCTGGGCGGTGTGACGTTCGAGCGCCTAAGCAGCCAGCAGATACACCAGCTGTACCTACAGTACTTCAACCTGAACTTCGACGGGCAGCCCACCCGGCAGGAGCGCGAGATTGGCAACGACATGGGCTCCCTCAGCGTCGGGGAGCACCGGGTCAACATCCTTTCGATGGTGGGCCAGGGCAGCGAGGCCCACCCGGCGGTGAAGAATAGCTATGGCGTCACCGCGCCCATGCTCTACCCGCTCACCCACATTCTGCAGTGCCCGCACATTCTGACGCAGGCTATGCTCATTCAGGATACCCGAGCCGAGCTTAGCTCGCTGGATACTGACCGCAAGCTGAACGCCTCACTCTCGTTTCTCTCCACGCAAGACAATGCGCTGCGGGCGGCTGAAGTCGAGGAGTTCACGGCCGAAGTGCGGGCCGAAAACAAGCAGATTGTGGGCCTCCATCTGTCCTTGCTGCTGTGGGATACCAACGACAATAGCCGCCGCGAGAACGTGGAGCGGGCCACGGCCGCCTTCCGCTATATGTTCGGCACGGAAAGCGTGGTCGAAAGCTACCTGGCTTTGCCCGTGTTCTTCGGGCTGCTGCCCGGCAACGCTTACCAAGTGCCCGACCGCTGGCTGACCTGTTCGTCGGACCGGGGCGCCTGCTACACCCACTGGACGGCCACCTACAAAACCGACCCGGTAGGAGAGTACCTCACCGATCGATTCCGCAACCTGGTGCAGGTAAACCTCTTTAACACGGCCCTGGACAACCAGAACGCCATTGTCATCGGGCCCTCGGGCTCGGGCAAGAGCTACACCTTCGGCAACCTGATTGTGCAGCGCTTCGAGAAGGGTGCCCGGCAGATTATCATGGACGTGGGCGGCACCTACCGCAACGTGCTGCAGTCGCTCAACGGGGAGGACTTCGATAACACCTACTTTGAATACGACCCCCAGCGGCCCATCGAGTTCAACCCCTTCGTGGTGCCGCGCGACGCGGCGGGCAAGTGGCTCTACAACGACGAGAAAACCAACTTCCACCTGGCCCTGCTCGCGGCCCTGTGGAAGGGCGGCAAGGATACCGCGCTGGACAAGTCGGAGCGCACCATTCTCTCGCGCTTTCTGATTGAGTACTACGCCCGCCTAAACGAGAGTGAACGCCTGAACCAGAAGGACGAGGAGTTTCCCGGCATGGAAAGCTTCTACCGCTTTGTGGAGCAGTTTGACCACGAGATGCAGAAACCCGTGGCCCAGCCCGGCGACGGGGTGGAGCCCGACCCGTTGGATGGGGCCCGCCGGCAGTACCAGAAAAATCTGAAGTACATCGACATGCACCAGTTCTTCCTGGTGCTGGGCCAGTACATCACCGGCGGCCGCTACGAGCGGGTGCTCAACGCCCAGCGCGACGTGGACTTGTCGGAGTACCGACTCATCTGCTTTGACCTGGCCAAGGTCCAGGCCGACCCCGACCTCTACCCGGTGGTGGCCATGCTCATCACCGAATTGAGCCTGGACCTGTTCCGCAAGTTTCCCGACGACATCAAGTACATCGCCCTGGACGAGGCCTGGACCATGCTCTCGGGGGTGCTCTCGGAGTTTATAGAGTCCATGTACCGCACCATCCGCAAAACCAACGGCTCGGTGACCATCATCACCCAGGGCATCACCGAGATTACCAGCAGCAAAATCGGGCCGGCCATCATCAACAACTCGGCCACCAAGATTATCCTGCGCCACGTCAACCTCGACTCGCTGGCGCAGCTGCAGGCCCCGCTCGGCCTGACCGGCCACGAGATGGATTTGATTAAGTCGGTGCGCTCCACCGAGGCACTGCGCGAAATATTCATCAAGCAGGGCGCCAAGGGCAAGATATTCGGGGTGGAGGCCTCGCCCCAGCTCGATGCTATCCTGACCTCCAAGCCGGTGGAGCGCAACTACCTCAACAAGCTTGTCAAGTTCTACCAGCAGACCAACCTGAAGCCGGTGCTGGACCGAAACGGCCGGCCGAAGCTGGACGCGGACGGCAACCCGCAGTACGAGCCCGTGAAGGTGCAGCGGCTGGACTACGCCGTTGACCAGTTTGTGGAGGATAAACAGGCCCGCAAGGGCGTCCTAGCCCAATGAGTAGCCTGTACCTAATGGTCGCCTACGGGGCCGACCCGGGCTTTCTGAGCGCCTGCGACCAGACCCTGCAAATCGTGCTGCGCGCCTGCCGCTACATCACGCCCACCTTCATGCTCATTGCCTTGCTCTACACCATTGGGCGCGGCTTTATCTCGGGCAACGGGCTGGCCATGGACTGGGGACCCATCATCAAAGCCGTATGGATATTCTTCCTGCTCTTCTTTTATAAGGAGCTGATTGATACGCTCAGCTCGGGCATTGCCGGGTTCACCCGCATGTTTGCCACGCCCGACGGCTCCACGGCCGCTTCGGCACTGGGCGCGACCATCAGCACCTCGGAAACGCTGTCGCAGAAAACGGTGGTGGAGCAAGGGGCGCAGGAAATAGCCAACCTGCTCAAAACCATCACCTCGTTCAGCCTGACCAACATTCTGCTGCAGCTGGTGACCGGGGAAGTGGTGCTGCTGATTCGGCAAATCATGCAGTTCATCCAGCAGTTCATTCTGGGCTTCCTGTTCGTGTGCGGCCCCATATCCCTGTGCCTGTCGGTAGTGCCGGCCTTTGGCCAACTGGCTATCAAGTGGCTGCAGAACTTCCTGGCCGTGCAGTTCTGGGGCCTGTCGTTTGCCCTACTGGATTTGCTCTACACCTTCTACACTGCTTCCAACACCACTTTCGGCGGGGTCTTCTCCGCCCCGGTGGCGGCAGAATCAGATACCCGCCAGCTGATTGTCTCGGTGGCCTTCATCATGCTCTATCTCATGGTACCCTACCTGACGAGCCTGTTTATCGGCTCCTCAGCCGCGCAAGGGTTCGTGGGCTCCGTAGTGGGCATGGCCACTTCGGCGGCAGCGGCGGCGGCCGGCGTTTCGGCCGGCATGGCTGGCGGCGGCCACGGCGTGTCCGGGGCCATCGGCCGGGCTATGAGCAGCGGCGGCACCTCGGGCGGGAGTGGCTCCGGCGGGGGCACGGGCGGCGGCTCAGCCGACCCCGGCCCGGCCCCAAGCGGCGGCAGTTCGGCCTCGGCAGGCCTGCCCTCCATTACAATGTCCGATGCCCTCAATCCTTCCTACCGGCAACGGCCTTCCGGGCTGTGGACGGCCTAACCAATCCCCTCCTTTCCGATGAACTATCCCACCCGCTACCTGGCCCTGCTGACCCTGGGCTTGGCCACTGCCTGTCAATCCAAAGAAGAAAAAGCCAACGCGGCCCTCGCCGACGCGCTGGAAGCGCAAGCGGAAAGCCCTGCGGAGCAGGCCCGTATGGCGGCGCAAAAAGCGGCTTACGCTCTGCCACCGGCCCGGCCAGCCTCGGCGGTAGATGTGCGGGCCGGCGTGGAGCAGCTGCTGCCGGCCGAAGGCTACCTGGAGCTGATGTCGGTGAAAGGGCAGGCCCTGCAGCCCATCACTATTAGCCTGCCGCCCATGTGGCGCATCGGGGTGAAGCCAGGCTACCCCAAGGTAGGCCCCGGCTACAAGATTCCGTTCGAGGCGGTACTACGCTGGAAGCCCACGGGCTACGTGGAGACCAAGCCTAAATCAGCCTTGCTGGTGCTGCAGACGCCGAAAGACTCGCTGATGCGCTTCTACATCTCGGAGATGAGCGTGGGCAGCAAGGTCGTGCAGGTGCGGCCCAGGGAGCCCATCACGGTGCAAGGGGTGCTCTACACCTACCTCGACCGGGATAATGCTCAGCGGCTGCTGGTATACCCCTACCAAGACAAGCAAGTGTATCTGCCCCTGGCCAACTAGGGGCAGTGGGGAAGAAAGCCCTGGCCTTAAAAACCGCCTCCTGTTGACTTAATCAGCCCTTTTAATGGACTCCGCCAAAAACCTAAGTACCTCATTCTCCACCATGCGCAACCTGGCGATGGGGAGCGTCCTGGCCCTGCTGCTCGTGTCGCTGGCGGCGGGCTTTCTGGTGTACCGCGCCTACGAGAATAGCGGCCGGCGCGTGTACGTGGTAGGCCAGACCGGCTCGGTGGCCGCGCTCTCCGCGCCCACCACCGAAACCCACACGCCTTACGAGGCCCGCAACCTGGTGCGCAACTTCATGCAGACCATGTTCGGCCACGACCAATACACCTACAAAACCAACCTGGACGCGGCCCTGCCCCTGATTGAGGGGCGCGGCGGCCGGCGCATCTACGACGGCTTCACGCGGGGCCAGGTGCTGCAGAACTACGAGCGGTACGCCGCCCGCAACGTGGTAACGGTGGACAGCGTGAGCATCGATATGAACCACCGCCCCTGGTCGGGCCGGGTGTACATCAAGCAGCGCATCTTCATCGGGGGCGAGCAGAAAGAGCCCCTACCGCTCGCCGCCAAGTTCAACCTGACCGAAACCAACCGCTCCGATGCCAACCCTTACGGGATGCTCATCACCAACTTCGACTACATCCCCTACAATCCGCAGGTGTCGCGGGAGGAGCTACAGGCCCTGAAGGAGCAGGAAGCCGACCGGCAGCGGGCCCTGTTGGAAGCCCAGCGCAGCGCCGGGGCCCTGGCTCCCGCCGCTGGCGACGCGCCTGCCCCGACAGCAGCTCCGGCTGCGCCCGCAGCGGGCAACTAATTCTATCCTTTCTCCAAGCGCATCGCACTATGTTTTCCAAGCTTTTGCTGGCCTTGAGCCTGCCCCTGCTGCTGGCGTCGGCCACGTCAGCCCAATCCTCCACTGCCGTGCTGCGGCCCACCGCGGCACCCCCAACGGCTCCGGCTCTGATGGACGTGGCCGTGTCAGACAGCTCCACTACCTACCTCGTTTTCGGCGGTCCCGTCTCGCTGGTCGACGTGGGCATGGCCAATAACTACCTGGTGAAGATTGAAGCCAACGCGGTGTTCGTGCGCGCCCGCCGCAAATCCGCACCGCCCACGCCCATCCTCATCCGCTACGGCTCCAAGTACTGGATGGGCCGCCTCGTGTACGTGAACCGGCCGGTGCTGCAGCTCTACGACTTTCAGAAAGACGGCGCGCTGAGCGTGAGTAGCGGCACCAGCGAGGGCACGGCGGCCGGCGCGGCCCCGGAGAATGAGCTGGCCCTGGATAAGGAGCGGGAGAAGAAAGCGGCAGTTGAGGGCAAGCTCAGCCAGCTGCGCAAAACCAGGGAAGAGCACCAGGCCGTGGCGGTCGTCGACAACGACCTGGTACTGTCGCTGGCCAACGTGCGCAACGACAAGGATTTTACCTACCTGCGCTTCAAGGTCATCAACCACTCAGCCATTGACTACAACGTCGACTTCACCGACTTCCAGCTGGTGGAAAACGCCCATAAGAAGTTCTTGGCCCGCAAGAAGAACGAAGCGCGCCGGCCGCTGGCTCCCTCGGGCGGCTTAGCCAACCAAGTGGTTACGGGCCGCACCACCGGCTACCTGACCTATGCCATTCCGCTTTACGCGGCCACTGACCGGGGCTACCTGGAAGTGACCCTACGGGAGCTGAACGGGGCGCGGGTACTGGTGTTGCCGGTGCCTTCGCGGGTCATCAACAGAGCCTCTACCATCTAACGCCGCTGCTATGGAACCCGTAAATCCCCACACCCAACCCCCAACCATGGGCTCAGCGGCGCACGACGACGCGGAGACCTTTGGCCCGCAGCGGCCTGCCCCCGCCGGCCAGTCCAAAGCTACGCCACTGGAAACGCTGCGCAACAACTGGCTCCTCTTAACCGGCCTGCTGGTGCTGCTGGTCGGCATGGGCCTGTTTCTCTGGCTGCGCTCGGCCACTCAGGCTGCGCAGCAGAAGAAGGAAGTCGTAGCGGCGGCCTCGGAAAACATCGAGCCCGAGATTAAGGCGGCCCCCACAGCAGCGGCAGAGCCAGTTTCGCCCTCCGCGCAGATAGAGCAGCAGCGCCGACTGGAGCAGGAGGCGCAAAGCACGCCCACCCGCCTCAACACCGACGAGGTCGCGGAAGCCTTTGTGGCCGATACGCTGGGGCAGGCCCAGCGGCGGAAGCAGCGGGCGGCGGCCCTCACGTCGTCAGCGCGCCGCCGGCAGGAGGAAGCCCGCCTCGCTGCGGCCGACGTGGATACCATTGAAGCCACGGTGCAGGACCCCGCAACGCGCTCGTACCATGCCCAGACGCTGGTGGTGCCCCGGCGGCGGCCGGGCCAGGTAGCTGGCAGCGTTGCCCGCCGGACCAGCTCCGGCGCGGCGCGCCGGGCGCGGGCCGCGCTGCTGCCGGCGACCGACACCGACGGCACACCGTTTGAAACCGACCCGGATGTGCTGGCCATGCTGAGCACGTCTCCACCCGAAACCCGCGCCGCCTACGAGCGCATGACCGGCAAGCGTTACCGTGACCCCAGGGCCGTCGCGCAGAGCCTGGCCAACCGCGCCAGCGCGCCCGGCATGGATGGCTTCAATACCGTCAAGGTCGCGGGCTCCGCCCGGATGATGGCCCAGAGCAGTCAGGCGGAACTGGTGCCCGACGTCTTTTTCAAGTGCGTCATCAACGGCGAGCAGAAGGTGCGAACTGGCTCCGTGGTGCTGCTGCGGCTGCAGGAAGATGCCGTGGTGTCGGGTGTAACCTTCCCGAAGAACACCGTCTTCGCCGCTGTTGCCACCGTGGGCACCAACAATGTGATGCTGGAAGTCAACCGCCTCGGGCCCAACCGGGTCGCGGCCAGCATCTACGACTACAACTACATGCCCGGCATCATGATTGACCCCGTGAAGCGGGTAGCCAAAGATGCCAGCCTCACCGGCCAAGACCTGCAGCAGCAATCCATGCAGGAGGTCAGCACCGCCATCGACCGCTCCGCCTCAGCGGCCAACTCGATGGTGGGCGTGGGCGGGCGCGTGGCCATGGGCGTGCTCAGCCGGCCCAAAACCCGCACCAAGCTGCGGGATGTGCTGCTGCCCGACGGCTACCCCATCCTGATTACCACGGCTGCCGCCGGCCAGATGGGGCCGGCCACGGCGTCGGGACGCTAATCCTTTCACCCATTCCACGACAATGAAAAAGACTCTTTTTCCGGCCCTGGCGGCCGTTGCGCTGCTGCTGGCCCCGGCCGGTCAGGCCCGGGCGCAGATGGTGGTTAACGACCCGCTGCACATGGGCGTGCAGATTGGCGAGTTTGCCAAGCGCCTGCAGCAGTGGTCCTCCACGGTGCAGAACTACCAGGTAGTAAAGGATGCCCGCCAGATTGCCGGCGTCACGAAGGACATCACTAGTGAAGTTCGCAGCCTCACTCAGGAAGGGCTCGACCTGCAGAAGCAGGTGCAGGCCGACCTGCGGAAGGTGCAAAGCATTCAGGACTTGCGGCTCTCCAACCCGCAGGAGCTGTTTGCGCGGGCCCTGGCCATGTCCGGCCGCAGCCAGACCAACCAGATGATGCCCGTATACGCCAAGGCCCAGCGCCTGCGACAGGCCCTGCAGCTGACCAACCCCATGCAGGACGTGAATACGATGTACGACGTGTTCTCGCGCTTCGGCACCAGCTCGGCCGACCCCAATGGCAATATGACCAGCGACCAGTACCAGGCCAAGCGCGAGGAATCCACGGTTTCCCTGTTTGCGGCCGAAGAGATGATGGCTAAGCGCAAGTTGGCTATGGCTGTGAACTACTACAAAATTGCCGACGAGATGACCGCGCAAAGCGTGGAAATGCAGGCCACGCTGAAGAATCCCGGCCGCTATGCTATGACCGAGGGGGAGCGGATAGCCGCCCTGAACTCCTCGAACGACAACCTGATTAAGGCCATGCAGCTGCGCGAGCAGGGCGACCGGCTATTTATGGAAGCCTCACAGGCCGGCCCCGCCCATCAGGCCGCCGAAGCAGTATACGCCTCGACCCTCAGCCGTAACGCGCTGATTAAAATGGACCGTGCACGGCCGCGCTAGCATCTTATGAAAAAGCTCCTGTTAGTGGTGCTTCTGCTCGCGGGGGTCGGCATTCTGCCGGTCTCCGCCCAGCGGCACGTCAAGCACCTGGCCTCCTGGGGGGCACACCTCGGTCGCTCCGAAACCGGCGACTACTACGAGCTGAGCTATACGCCCATGCTCACCAACCACCTGGCCCTGCGCCTGAGCGGGGGCTACGAGCACGGCACCCTGACTACCCGCGGCGAATACTCGGTGTATCAGGGCCGGGTTCTGCTCTCGCCCCAGCTGTTCCGTCTCGGGGAGGTGGCCTACGTGCACCTGCTGGTGGGTGCGGGCGCGGGCTACGAGTGGGCCAACCAGAACGGCACCGGGGAGATGATGTCCGGTGCGAAAGAGCCGCAGCGCTTCACTTACGGCCCTCAGGTAGGAGCCGAAGCGGATTTCTTCTTCGGCAACCGGCTCTCGCTCGTGGCCACGGGCACCAAAGGCTACCTGTTCAATAATCCGCTGGTCGACCAATGGCCAGGCTTGGGCAGCATTGGCCTGCGGTATCACTTTCGCTAATCACTCCTTCTAACCTATGAAACAACTTGCCTATCTACTGCTGAGCTACGCGGCTCTGGTCACGAGCTGCTCAAAAGACAACGATGTCACGCCCTCCGGCCCGAAAGAGTATCAGGTAGAATACAAGGTTACCTCCAATGCGTCAACCTCGGACTACCTGAGCTACACCAACGAAAGCGGCGGTAATACGACGCTCAGCAACACACCGCTGCCGGTGAGCTACAAGTTTAAGCGGACCATGAAGCAGGGCGACAACCTGACCATCCTGGCCAGTATCGACGGCGGTACGGCGGCCTCGGAAATCACCTGCGCTATCCTGCTGGATGGCAGAGAGGTCAAGAAGGCGACTGGCCGGGGCATCGACGCGCAGGCCGTACCGGTGTATGTAATCGGTGAGTAAATTTTCTGTTTCGCCCCTGATAATGACAAAGCCTAACCAGTGACTGGTTAGGCTTTGTCATTATCAGAGTAAAGCATCAGCTAGTTGCCGCAATCGCTAGGACACTTATGCGAGTTTGAAAAAAGCTGCTATCAAACAGTTCTTCTTTAATGCTCTGGACAAGCTTAGATGCTTCTTCGGCATTTGAGACATTCTTATACATGTATGATTTCCGTATCAACCAGTACTCGTTCTGTTCTGCTTCAGAATCAAGTTCATTTTCTGTTAGAGCCAACCCATCAGAATGGCGGATACCAATACGTAAGGTCTCGTATTCATCGAAGTAGGCCGTAATCGTCCAATCGGCCTCAATCCTAAACAACGACACGGTATCACCCCAGAAACAATTGCTGGTACCGCACCGCTGCTCTGTGGTAAAATCCAGATGCTCAATCAAGCCGTCGGCTATTTCGTTACGGTACGTATCGAGTCTGACCCGCGTGTAATCACGTCCATAGTATTTGTGTGCAAAAATATGGTCATACCTCCATCTTAAGTCTGTGGCATTCACGTCCTGCCGTTGTATCCAGTTTTGCAATCCGGGTTCAAGATAAAGATGCTCATGTACATGCTGATGTTCACTGCTTGACTGAAGAGAGGAGGGCTGAGTGACTAAGCGATTTAATTCCTCACTCACAGCCTGTTCATCATTCATGCACAAAAGATGCCGCATGAAATTCATAACTGTCGGCCTACGTCTTAAAAGCAGCCGCCAGTTATTGGCATCATCCCGTATATCCAAGCCTGTTAGCCAATTCCAATCAGGAGCTTGACTGATAACAGCACGAATCAGTAAGTGGGTTTTCTTATAATGTTCGCTTGTACCCTTTACTGAAAACAAGTGTGCCGCCAGTGACGCTCGATGCTGGAAATCCTCAATGGTGAGTTCATCAAGCAATAAGAACGTGATATTCCCCTGAAAAAGAGGATGCTTTTCACTTGCTACTAGTATCGGCTCCCAATCAGTGTTGTCCTGTATCAGCCGTGCTTTGAGTTGCTCCTCCCCCAGCTGAGATTTGATAAAGGACGAACGCTCCGCTTTTGCTATCTCATCGCACTCAGCAGATAGCAGGAATTCATAGATGTTACCAGCGCCCTTTGCCAACTTACCGACTATTCGCATAACGGCAACCATCGCATCAACACTACGCATGTCGGGGTCCACGCTGATGTTCCAAATCACCCGCAACCACTGGCGTAGCGCTTGCTGGTCAAATGATTCGGTTTCCAGGTAGCGCATTACCGCGTAAAACAGGATGCGTTGTTGCTGGGTGATGGAAGCGGCTAGTAAGTGCCAGTTATTGGGTTGTTCGCCCCAAGACTCTTTAATGGCTATGCCAATCGCATCGTAATGGTCAGATAATTTATCCAACAGCCGAGCTGCAGCTTTCACGCGTCCAGGTTTCGCTAGAAGTGCTCTGTAGAGTGCAAAGCCCTTATAAATCTCATTGTTCGGGCCGTTATCCAATGCGGACGGCAACGAAGTCTCTTCTGCAACCGGGTTAGGTTCCACAAAATGCATAGCCAGCAAAAAGCGCTGCCAAAACCGCATATAGGCTGCATCGACTGTATTGTCAACCCTGGCATTTCGCCAGAAAAGGTCGGTCCAAGTCGTATCCAGCTTCATGGTGAAGGCCTCAACGAAAGGAATACTGCGACCATCCAAATCAACAAGTTCAGCAAACTCCCCGCGCTCTGGATTGATTTCGGCTCGCAACCAGTCGATAAAGTCAGCTTTAAAGTTCTCGAAGCCTGTGAGTTGCTTGCCCCGGGCGTTCATTTTGATGTACAGCTCATCCGAAAGCCCGAAACCGTCAAGTGGCAGTACATAGAACGACAACTGCTTTAGTGCAGGAAACAAGTCTGTTGCAGCTGCCTCGGCGTACCTCTTGTGTATGGCATCCAGCATTTCTAACATGGCCTGGACGGTTGGGTCCTGCTGGTAGCTGCTGTAAAACCAGGCAAGGTTGCGAATCGTCTGGCTGGGTTTGGTAGCTGGGTCTATGTCTACGCTTGTGAGCTTGGCGCAGAAGTCACGGGCTGTGCTGCGGGTTGCGTAACTAAACTTGCCCAACCAGGCATTAAGCCTGTCCTTATCATCACCAGTCAGTTCACGGTTTCCGATGTACCAGTAGAGCAGAAACAACGTTGTCAGGCGCTGCTGCCCATCAAGTGGTACGAAGTATGGCTTCTTGTCCAGAAGTTGGACAGAGCCATATACAAAGTCGAGTGTTAGTTGATTGTTTCCGCCCAATGCTCCGAACAGAGCCGACAGAAACCGGCTTCGCACAGCTTCCTCCGACTTTCGGCCTTGCGCGTAATCGCGCTGAATCATGGGCACCTGCACGCCAGCAAAGCGGATAGGCTCCTGCGCCGCCATGCCTATTTCACCAGCCAGCAGCTCTTCCAAGTTATACTTTCTCATCTTGCTTATTGGTCGGCTTGGTGGGCAAAAACTCGTGTAATTCGGTGGCTATTTGATTGCGGTGAGCACGAATGTCGTCGATGCCCCAACTGGTTCGGTGGATACCTTTCTTGTCGTGATACTTCAGGAAGGCATTCTTAGTAGCAGGCGGGATAAAATTCCCTGCCCCATCATTTTCAATGATTATTCTCCGCTTGGTTACAAAAAGGGCGTTCCCATAGGAGCGATTGGTACTCGCATCCAGCAGGGTCAAATTACCAATGTTGTTTTTCGTTAGCTCGTCATTCACTTCTTCCCCCGCCAGTTTGATAATATCCTGCTGGATATCCTGGAATACCTCCCGGTCCTCACTCTTTTGTGCTGCCCGAAAGTCTTCAATGCGCTGAACCAAGTCAGCATCATTACTGAGTTGGGGCAAATCGTGCAGTGCCGCTTCTAGCCAGCTAATTTGGTCTTGCAGCACGATAAGCGGATTTTCCGAGGATGAATCAATGTGTTCGATGTCCCACTTTTCAAGCTTGAAGGCCTTAAAAGGGAATCGTGTGAAGCCCAGGGAAGAGTGGCGCTGCCGGATTACTTCCTGCAGGTTGAAGAGCAACAGCACCCGGCGAACTAACTCACGGTTGTCATAGCTCACATTCAGGTAGGCTTCACCGTCATTAGCATCTTGGGCCCATTCCACTACACCGACTGATTTATCGACCAGCTTAGCCGCAATCTTAGCTTTTAAGCGCTTAGTAATGTCACTCTTGGTAGGTGCATCGTAAAGAGCCAATAAGTCTTCTACGCGCTCCCCACAATGAATCAAAAAGCCTATATAATGGTACCACTCAGGATGCAGGTACCACTCCAGCATCTGATTGAAGCGCGTGACCACCGTTCCCCATTCCTGCTTGATAAACTCATGCGAGGGGTCAACATTGGCTCGCAAGTAGTAAAAGCGGAAGGTGGCGTGGCCATCCGTACCCGTCTTCTTATCTAGTTCAGGGTTCTTCTGCCGCTCCTGTTGACGAATAACCTCGAAAACGAACTCAATACGGGCGCTGGCATTGTTTGCTCCTTTGTTCAGGAACCACCACAGGTCATCGTTTTGCAACGCATTTTCTATGCGGTCCCATTCGCCGGCAATTTCGAGTTGTTGCAATTTCCCTAACTCATTGGCATCCTGACCAAAGTTTCGGGTCTGCAGAAACAAGGCTTTGATTAGCTCAGCGTTAGTTAAAGGTATCTTACCAAGATTGATGCGGGTGAAGCTTTCGATGGGATTTTCGTCTTTAGCTAGCTCATACCAGATGACCTTTACCATGCCCTGTACATTGGGATGCTCGGGGGTTCCTACCAGAGTCCCGATTATCGTATCACGGGCTGGTCGCTGTGGCCCTCTGCTTTCAAACCACTCCCGGATATAGCTATAAGCCTGGGAGATGTAATGAGAATCAATACTATTCTCATTGCCTTCGCTAATGTGCTCCAGGAAGCGGTTGGTATCGTTCCGCGTTTCATACCGTAGCGTGAATATATCATTGCCATAGGCACTGGCAAAGGACTCATCTTGCGGCAGATGCACCCGCGTTAGGTACACAAACAGGATTTTCAGGGTTGTGAGCCGTTGCTGCCCATCAACAATTTCCCAGCTTTGCTTTGGGTCACCTGGCTCAGCTGCAGTCGCAACTTCAGGGCAGGGCCGAACTACAATAGGCTGCAAGCAATAGAACTCCCCAGGGTTCTTGTTCTTTTTGTTAGCAAATTCAGATATGTCATTTAATAGGTCAACTACTTGTTGTTTATCCCAGCGGTAGCCGCGTTGATAAGACGGGATAAAGAAATCTTTCCCAAGTAGTTCGCCTATGGAATAGAGTCGTACAGCGTTTTCCATGAAGCACAAGGCAATTGCGTGAAGTTGATTAGGAAGCGTTTGGGTTTGGCAGGTTGATGGCTTAAGACTCTCCTGGGCCACTATGTAGTACAGCCTGAAACTGCAGCAGCATGAATCTGCTTAACCTGCATCTTTAATGACGCAGGGGCTAGTACTTGCACCTGGTCGCCGAGAGACAGCAACTCCATCAGCAGGTCATGGGTGTTGTAGACAGTCAACTGAATCAGTAGCTCCTCATCCGTATCCACCAACACACGCTGTGAACTGTGTAGTGGGAATGACTTGAGGTATTGGCCCTGCGTTGGTTTCAGTGCCAGAACAATTTCCGCCGGTGGCTCATGGTCCGGGCGAATAATGCCGAAGCTGTGAGCGTAGTACACCTCGGGCTGAAAGTTCGCAGGAGGCTCAAATGAATGAGTTGTCGATTCCAGCGCCTGGATGCGGTCTAGTCCGAAGCACCGAAGGACGTCCCGAACTGGGTCGTGTGCCAGCAGATACCATCGGCCTTTGAATTCTTTGAGCAACAGCGGGGAGACAGTCCGGGTCGAGGGCTCATCGTCCCAGAACTTGTGGTACTGAAAAGATACTTGGCGGCGTTGCTGCACGGAACGCACCAGTGGCTGCAGCCATTCCGTGCCCAGGGGGCGCCGAGATTCCCACTGCACAAACGGGCTCAGTGCCGTTGGCAGCCGCAGGAATTCCTGTAGCTCAAATGCGTCGTGCAGCCGCTGGTAGCCTTCCGGCAGCGGGTCCGTCGAGGTAATCACGTAGCCGCCTGCTCGCCGGTCATGCGCAATGGTAACGCCGAAGCGCTCCGCGATTTTGGGTAAGTCGCGCTGGAAGGTGCGCTGCGAATAGTTAGCAGCCAGGTCCTGCAGCGAAGTCTGTTCCAACAAGTAGTTGCGTAGTTCCTCAAAAGGGACAGCCCGGCGAAGGCTCTGCAGGCGCAGTACCAGAAGTAGCTGACGAAGAAAGTGGGCGTGGGTGGTCACGAAAAGGATAGGAGCTACCGTGCGATAGATGAAGTAAGCAGGCTATTCGTTTGGCATAATTGACGGGATAAAGAATAGCATAGCGTCATCAGAAAGCCATAAATCTGCATGAGGCAGAGTGCAAGATAAGGATTGGCAATGAAGCACGAACAGGCATTTATATATTGCTGTCCCTACCAAGTCACATGGTTTCCAGCATCTGCAGAACTCTTTCCTTTACCCACCATGCCCCCCATCGCTCAAGCTGCTCAGAGGCAGCCCCGTAATGCCGTTGTGCCTGCTGCCATCCTTCTTCACCGGCCGCTACCAGCTCAGCTAGGCTGAGCCCTTGATTCTGATATTGACTGGCCACGGAAGCCACATAGAGCGACACCGCAGCGGGAACGGCAGGGTTGGCTGCAGGTAGCTTGTGCACCTTAGTACTAGGCTTTGTGATTCGAATAGCGCGTAGCATGGACTTTAGCTAAGTCAGAATGATTCGCCGGCCTACGAGTAGCAGCCGGATGCGTTCGCCGAGCGCGGGCTCAAGCCCATGTCCAAACACGACTTCGGCTTGGCGGCCAGTCTGGTCCATTAGATACTCCAGAATCTGCGTTAGCTCATCCATTTCCAACTCAGCAGACATCCCGCTTTGTATAGCCAGCAAGATTCGTTGGGCAGGCAGGGAGCCATCACCCAGCATTGTGGAACTGTTCCACAGCTGCGGGCCCGTCACCTCAGCGCGGCTCTGGCCTTCCCCGGTTGCCATCCCAAACTGTAGAGAAGTTGCGTCGCTCATCACTTCCCACACGTCTTGGTGGTCCACGTTGATTTCGCCGGTATACGTCAGAATATGCTGCAGGACTGTCAGCAGACTGCTTTCTGTGGTGGGCGTCAGCGCCTGCACAGCGGATAGGTCAACTCCCTCCTGCTTCCAGTACGTCAATAGAGCCGCTGCTTGGGTTGGAAGCTCAGGATGAGACAGAATGGGGTAAGCTTGCATGAGGGGCCGGGCTGATTCCTCACTAAGTTGCGAGCCCACAGCGACAAAACATGTCGTTCTCATCCAACTCGAAATTTCAGGCCGTTTACGAGCTGAATATTCGGGATATCTTCGATTTGCATTGACGCATTCTTTGAACCTTATTAAGCTGAAATACTAACTAGAAGGCGCTAATCCGATGACCGACTAATCCTCTTTAGAGCAAGAAAGCGAACTGGCTGCTTTGCTCAATGATTATCACCAGCGGTATCCAGAAGCTGAAAGCCCCGCCTCGTATATGATGGGTTTTGGCCCAGAGCAGTTGTGCGCCATTCTGCGGAATGCTGATGGCCGGGAGATTGTCTTCAGCTACCCTGGCCTGGACCAGGGGGTACTGGATGGCTGCGCCTATCGGTATAAGGATACCCTGCAAGCAGGCACATCCGGCAACCCCATCACCCTGCAGGAGCTACTGTATGCCCGCGGTCTACCCTGCCAGGACAATACGGTGAAGCTCGTCCGGCACCGGGATGGCAGTGGTGGGCTGGACTTGCACGACTTGTACCGCAACCACCGCCCCGCCTTCCTTGATTACCAGCGCCAGCAGGGAAATCCTGTTTTTGACAAATGCGAATTCATTGTGGCCTGCCTGGGTGAGGCAGGCAGCCGGTCCCGCTTCGTGGGGGTTTTCCAGGTGCTGGGTATTGAGCGGAGAACGGAAGAGCATCTGTACTACAACCTGGTTGAAGTCCCCGGCTTTGACGACCTGAAAGAGCGGGTCATCTTCGATTGGGGCCGTGCCGCGCTCAGCTGGCATCAATGGCTACGCCCGGAAACAGGCAGAACCGTGCTGGAGATTCAGCCGAAGCCGTTCAGCCAGCCTTTTACCGACTACCTGGATTTCACCCTCTCGTTCGCGGAGCTGGCACAACTCGTTACCAGCCAGTCGCCACGCGACGAGTGGTACCGCATGCTCTCGGCAACGGCCGGCGTGTATTTGATTTTGGACCAGTCCAGTGGGAAGCAATACATCGGCTCCGCTTCGGGCACGGAAGGTATTTGGGGCCGGTGGAAGGACTACGTGGCCACGCGTGGCCACGGGGGCAACGCGGAACTAGTAAAACTCTTAGCGGCTGACGCGCAGCACGGCCGGCATTTCCAATTCACGGTTCTGATGACCCTGCCCAAAACCATGACCCGGCCCGAAGTCATCAAGCGCGAATACCTCTTTATGAAAAAGCTCGGCTCCCGCGCCCACGGCCTTAATCAGAAAGCGTCCCATGAATAATAAAGCAACCATTACTACCCACGCAGGCCTAACACTCGACTTGGCACAAATCAAGTGCTTCAAGCTGTCGCCGTTTCTTATGGATGGCAACGACACGCGGCAACTGCTGGTGGAGTACAAAACCCGGCCGGTGTATGTGCTGCACCCGGGCACCAAGCTGTGGGAGAAGGAGTACCTGGCCGATGTCATTGCCTACGACTTCCCAAACTATGAATCCGCGCAGGCGCACTTGCGCGAGTGGGAGGAAATCTGGCATGACTACCTAAATGGGCAGGATTAACGTACCTGGGGCAATGGCGATAGTGTGGCACGAGCAGCTTCTTAGTTCGCTTGCATTGCCTACGGTCCGTCGCTGATGGTTCGTAGGCGATTTATTTTATGCTGGTTTGAGACTTTACCAAGAATGTGAACCTAAGCCCATCCGTGAAAATGCTACTCCTATCTTGTGTCTTTTCTTAGGATCCGCATCTCGTTAATATGGAAGAGGCTGAAGTAATCGCCGGTTGTGAACACCTCTTGGGGTTGATAAAGGAGCGCGACCGCAAGCTGCTGGTGTTGAAGTATGTCAACTTCCTGGATTGGTTCGGGATGGGTCTCCGCCGCAACCCCGAGCGGGTTGCCATCATCGACACCTTTTTACAAGCCAACAACATCACCGTGTGGTGCAAGCGCGAGTCGCAACGCTCTATCGCCCATTTTGACCGCCGGACCACCGACCGAATCACCTTCCGCCTCGAAGGGGCAGCCAAAACCATGCAGAACGGCCAGGACCAGATAAGCTACGACAACGCCGGCACCATTGAGGTCGTCAAGCAGGACAGCGGCATTACGCTCTATCCTCACCAGAAGGAGGCCTTGCAGCATCTGAATGATAAAATCACCAAGTCCGGGAAGGTGCCCTTTGCGGGCTTGCTCGTCTTGCCAACTGGCGGCGGGAAAACCCTGACGGCGGCCCATTGGCTGTGCACCAACCTGCTTAACCAGAACAAGAAAATCCTCTGGATTGCCCACCGGCACGAACTCCTGGACCAGGCCAAGGCGACGTTCCATGAACGGCTGGCTTTTCAGGACATTCTGCGTACCAAGCCGTCGTTCAACTACCGCATCATCTCGGGCATTCACGACAAGCCGGTGCACATCCGGCCCACCGATGACCTCATCATTGCCAGCAAGGACAGCCTGAACGCCGGCTTCAAGTACCTGCTGGATAAATGGCTGGTCAACCAGGAAGAAGTGTTTCTCATCATCGACGAGGCGCACCACGCGACGGCCCGCACCTACAGAAAGCTCATCGAGAGCATCCGCGGCAGCGTCAAGCAATTTCGGATGATTGGCTTGACGGCGACGCCCTTCCGTACGGTCGAGGAAGAGCAGGGGCTGTTGGCCAAAGTGTTCCCGGACGACATCATCTACAAGATTGACCTACGTAAGCTCATCACCCGCGGCATCCTATCCGAGCCCGTCTTTGAGAGTGTCGAAACCGACTTCAACGTCCTGAGCCTGTTCAACAAGCAGGAGCTGGACAAGCTGAACTACTTCGACATTGGCAGCATCGGCGAGGGAACGGCCAAAACTATCGCCCAAAACGACCAACGCAACTGGTGCATCGTCAACCGCTACTGCGAGAACAAGGACAAGTACAAGCAGACCCTGGTGTTCGCACTCAATCAGGACAACGCCATTGCCCTGAAAAAGCTGTTTCAACTCAAGGACATCCGCTGCGAGTACGTGCTCTCCTCCATTCGGGACCAAGCCACCGGCGTCACCATTTCCAGCAAGGGCAACAAAGAGATTATCCAGCGCTTCCGGGCCGGGGAGCTGGACGTGTTGATAAACGTCAACATCCTAACGGAAGGCACGGATTTGCCCAATGTCCAAACCGTTTTCCTGGCCCGGCCGACCATCTCGCCGACCTTGATGACGCAGATGATTGGGCGGGGGCTGCGCGGCGAAAAGGCCGGCGGCACCAAGGAAGCTTACATCGTCAGCTTCATTGACAACTGGGAGGACAAGGTTGCCTGGGTCAACCCCGAACGGTTGATAATCGAGGAGAACACCGACTTCAGGGACACGCAGAAAAACACCCAAAAGCAGCTGGTCCGGCTCATTTCTATCAGCAAGATTGAAGAGTTCGCGGTGTTGGTGAACGACCACATCGACAAAGCCGACAAGGAGAAGTTGGAAAACATGCCCTTCATCGAGCGCTTGCCGCTCGGCATTTACCACTTCTCCTTATTAAGTCAGTTCGAGGAGGAAGCCCGGGAGAAGAACTGCGAGGTTCTCGTGTACAGCAACCTCAAGCAGCCCTACGCCGATTTGATGCATGCACTCCCCACGCTGGTAGCGGGACTGAAGGCCCCGGTGGCGGATTACCTGTCGGAAGCGCAGCTGCAGGACCTAAGCGCGACCATCGAGAGCCAGATTTTCTTCGGCCACGACTTGTACCCGGGGTACAGCCCGCAAGATGTTAAGGACATCGTGCAGTACTACTACCAAAGCGAATCGCTGCCGAGCTATATCGAGTTGCAGGACCGGGCCAAGTTTGATGTAACCAACGTGGCCAATGATATTCTGGCAGGCGACTACAGTCGTTCGCAGGAAGAAGCCTACAAAAGTCAGTTGTGGGACGAGCACGAATCACAGTGGAAAACCTTTTTTGGCCACGACAAACGCTACTTCCTACATGAAGTTGATTTGGCCATCCGCCGCATCAGCAACCCCGACCTCTACCAGCGCCCCACCATCATCCCCACCGACCGGAAGGAGCTACGCCGACTAGAGGAACTGCCGATGGGGGAAATCCGGGAGCAGAACCCGGCGTACTGGAAATGGCTCAGTGACCAGGTGTACGAGAAACATCGCGATGGCGAAGGGTACTACCAGAGTGCCGAAGGCGATTACCGAAGCAAAAACAAGCTCGACTTTCAACTGGACCACATAACGGCGATAAGCAATGGGGGCCTTACCACTTTTGAGAACCTGCAACTGTTGACCCGAAAGCAAAACGCTGTAAAAGGAGCCCGGTGAGAATATAAGACCATGGGCTCCAGCGCCTTCGTAAAGACCACGTCCTGGTTACCCGTTTCAAACGCCAACAAATTGAATGGAAGAAGATAACTACCTCCAGAATCTTAGCAAAGCTATTGGGTTATCGGTTGACCGACTGGTTAGCATTCAGTCTAACCTGGGCCTATCCGTTTCGGCCGCCGTTCCTGCAGATATTATCTCTTGCATCATGGAGAAGGTCGAAGAAGAAAGCATTCAAATTCTCCCCGACCTGTGCTTAGGAGAGGTAAAATTCTATGACGAGCACAAAAATTTCTTCGGTGTCATCCACCAGATAGCTTCTGCATCTGATTCCTGTCCAGAATCCGTAAAGTTTTATGATACTGATTCTGTAAGTAACTCCTTTCCCGATGGATGTCTGGTGCTATTTAGACTGAAACGCACGAGTGATAAAGCGAAAGCGCACGAAGTAGTCCAGTTAAAGGAGGCATCGTATAGTAAGTTGTTGGCTGCGCTGCAAGAGTTGCTTTCTCACAAGTCACAATGCATTCCTAGGTTACTGGGAGCCCCGCAGTTCAAAGCAGGTGCCATAATCAGCACATCACTACGCAAACAACTATTGACAACACTGCAAGAAGGCGTAGTTGATAAGTCAGTATCAGAACGGGACATAAACCAAGCGTGGCAGGGATTAGAGCGTTTGCGTGCTGAAAATGAAGACTTTCTCGTTTTTCTTCAAAACTTAATGCAACGCAGGCAACCTACCCTTAGAGGAATAGTAGCCGCGTTGCACAAGCGTAAGCTACACATAGAGGGTGACCTACAAAACCAAATAAGGGAAAGCCTGCTTTTGGAAATTGAACGGGACCGCTACATTAAGCCATCTGAACTACAAGGAATTATGTCTTCTCTCAAGTGGCTGGGGGCAGGCAAAGGCGAAATAATGAGGGTAACCGCTGGTTCTATCATAAGCCAGTTAGGCTACGAGTTAGGCTCCCTAATTAAGACTAGGGGCGATGAAGGCGACTTACTACTTGAAGTATTTATTTTAACCCACTTAGAATCTGTGAGTTCTTATCGTTCACAACAGAACGGAAGGGACATCTATGATATTGGCATTATACTCAAGCAATCAGACTTCAGTTCTGATAAACAAGCTCTCCTAGCTACTCTGGAAGCTCACGTGTTAGCGGATAGAACCCGGTATTCGTCCTCAGTGATTCGGGCTCTTTACTCATTAACGGGCAATCCCTCTGCACTGGAATCAGTAGTAGTGAAGACTACTAGCGATTTCGAGAGGCTCTGTCGCGAAATTCCAAACGCTTCTGGCGGACTAATCACAATAGGAGTCAAAGCGCATATCAAATCCGTAGCTCTCAGATTACTGGGTGAAAGTTCGTATCCAAGCCCAGGACTGAAAGATTTAGGTAAAATTATTTCTGCCTGCCAGCAAGTAGAAGTAGGCCTGACTGTTGAAGAAGTTTCTATAATCGCCAATGCTGAAAGCAAATGGTCTGTAGACACTTTTATAGAGTATATAAGATTCTTGGAAAGTAGCCAAGCGGAAGAGCTACTGGCTGAATTTATACGAGAGCGTTTCCAATCTAAGGACTTCAGGGATAAACAGTATTCATTGCTGAAAATCCTGATAGAGCTACAGCATATACCATTGATAGCAAAGCTGTGTTTACAGGCTTGGCCCTGTGAACCGGGTTACTCTCAGCATAATCTGTGCGATGAGGTCTTATCAAAGGATCTCAACCTGTTCCAATATGTTGACGATAAGCTACTGGCTGCTATTACAGTTGAAACTAACTATGAACTATTACAGCTGAGTATTGAACAAAGGTCAATTCGCATTGTACAAGCACTTTTGGCTAACGCGGTTTTTGACAAGCAGGAGTCGCTTCATGAATTTGCTGATTGGTGTCAGCAGAACAAATCCTCTGTTGAGTACTGTGTAGATATTTTATCCGAAACAAACGCTTTTCAAGTACCAGGCCGGGCAAAGGACAATATGGGCTATATGTGCTTGTTTGCTTGGTATCACATTGAATCAGCCACGATAAAGCGTTTGGTTGATAACTGTGACGATATTAGACGCGAATACCTTATCAAATATCTGCTCTACCGTGTTTACCAACGAGGAAAAGGAGCCGGAATGCCGCACATCAAGGGTATTGAGGTGCTCCGTACTATAACAGAAGGCATTAAAACAACGGCACTCTCATTAAATCTCATCTGCTTTTTCATAAAACGCGCTCCACAGTCTGGTGATAATTTATTGGGATTGCTCAACTCATTTATTTACAAAGAAATTGAACAGGAAAAAGCTGGCGATTACTCCTCATTTAAAAATGCATTCTTAATTAAGAAATTATCCAGGAAGTGTAGTGGGCGCAAACTACAGTCTGATAGCACATTCCGCGAGTGGAAACAAGGCTCCGTCTCCCGTGTGTACATCGACCGGTCCCGCTATCGGGTGACCGAGCACTTGGGTATATTTTGTGAAGGTCGTCCCTGGAAATCGCTTACTGCTTACGATTCCGAGCAGAACCGTTCCACTACCGTACACATTCACTATTGTCGGGGCTGTGCATGCTATGAGCCGAACATGGACCCGCAACTTAGGGGCCATTTCTCGGACTGGACAATAAGCGAAGTTCTGGCGGTTCTAGGTTACTCTATCGACCGCCTAGTTATAAGTACGATTGCGGGATGGGCCAACAGGATGAATGAGATTCTGGACCACTTGCAATGCCGGACATGCAAATCTGTCCTGCGGCCCAAGGCCATGGATTTTGACACTCTTGGTTACTATGCCGTTCCGATATTCTATTGCCTGAACAACTCCTGCGCAGATTACCGGCAAGAAATCAGGTTTACCCATTGCATCAAGTGTCATGGCTTGATTGATAGCAGAGACTGTAAACCATGCAGTAACGGTTGGTTAATTTGTCCTGACTCATCTTGTAAGGGGTGTTGTCCCACGCATAGTGGTAAAAGCTACACCCCGGTCAAGGTCCAGAGGAATGAAATGCCTGACTTTTAAACTTACCAAGAAAAGCGATGAGTCGCTGTTCCCGCCTGCCTCGTTTGGCAAGATGCCCTGGGCTTATTACAGTCCCTTGATGGAAGTAGGTATACTTCGGTAGGCAATCCTAATAGAAAGCGGACGCATTTAATAGTTCAGGTACGATAACCCTTAATTATCATCCCTACTCTCCTTTTCTGGATGTTTGGTTTTAAGTTATGATAACCTTCACTTATCATAACTTATCTTTGCCATTGAAAAAGCGCGGCTTCTTTACCGTTTCAGATGCTTCTATATAAGGTGTCGCCTTATGGTCCAAATCAACTCGCTCCGGCACTGCCTTAAATTCACTCCATGAGCGAAGACCTTTCTCTCGTTGCCTCTTCACCCGCCGGCCAGTCGGTCGGCGCGCAGTTGGCTCGGGCCTCAGCCAAAGTCGCGGGCTTTCTGGAAGTCGGCCTGCAGGGCGCGGCCAATACAGAGCGGGCCTACACGTCGGACCTAAAAAGCTACGTGACCTTTTGCGAGCAGCATGGCTTCGTCGCCGTGCCGGCCGACGTGGATACACTCACGGAGTACGTCGCCTACCTGGCTTCCGAGAAACCGGTATCCGATACAATGGGCGGTGGGGGAAAAAAGAAGCGAAAGGGCCAGCAGCCGCTCACTCGTCCCCACTCGCTGGCTACCATCAAGCGGCACCTAGCCGCCATCCGTAAAGCGCACCAGCTCGCCGGCCACCGGCTGCCGGCTACCTTGGATGCGCTCAACATTGTCATGGAAGGCATTGCCCGCACCCTGGGCAAGCGGCAGGATCAGGCCCCAGCGTTTACCGTCGAGGAGCTGAAGCAGGCCATCCGCCGCATGGACCTGGAGACATCGGCCGGCCTGCGGGACCGTGCCCTGCTGCTACTCGGTTTTGCGGGGGCATTCCGCCGCTCCGAGCTGGTGGACCTGAACATCGAGCAGCTAGATTTCACGGAGCGGGCCTTGCTGGTGCACCTGGCCAAAAGCAAGACCAACCAATACGGCGCCGTGGAGGACAAAGCCATTTTCTACGCGCCCAACGCGGACTACTGCCCCGTGCGCTGCCTGCGGGCTTGGCTCCATTTGCTCGGTCGTACGACAGGAGCGCTGTTCGTAAAGATTCCGCGGGCGGCTCCGGGCCAGATGGCCGTGCCTTCAGACAAGCGGCTTTCCGACATCTCCATCAACAAGCTGGTGCAAAAGCGCCTTGGCCCGGATTACTCAGCTCACTCCCTGCGGGTATCCTTTGTGACGGTGGCTGTGCTCAACGGGCAATCTCACAAAGCCATTAAAAACCAAACCAAGCAAAAAACGGATGCCATGATTGAGCGATATACGCAGCTCAACAACGTGGTGTCCTACAATGCTGCTCAGGCGTTGGGGCTATGACAAATTGCATAAATAGTCACCAGGCCTGCCACTACCCCCACCTCGATAAGGTGCACCAGTACAAATTGGACAAGTAACTTGGATTGTAATGTTAGTGGGCCTTGAGAGCGACGAAAGTTATTACAAACAACAATGTCAGTTAGTACTGAAACCTTTAAGGCAGTTTGTTCCAATCGAACATGCTCCTCTAAATAGGCGGTGCCTGTACGAACAATTATTTTCTAAATGTAGAATCTAAATGAAGTAGGCAGCTTCCTGATGTTCTTCACATTCAATTCTGCCATAATCCCTCCTACCTGCCTAGAAAACGATAGTGTCACCGGGGCGCCGCCAGTAAAGCTAGAAGTATTCCAATTCATGCGAGCCAGCGCTAGAATATCTTCAGCAGCCTTTACAACATCCAGTGGCTCATTGCTTCTTATTTCGATTGGCCGCGGAATATGAGCCCCCGGATAGGTACCAAGTTCCCGGATATAGCCTGTGTTAAACAAGTAATAACTGGTGTCATTAACGACGCATAAAGTACCGCGGTCAACCGGATACTTACTATGCTTAACTAAGCAAAAGGCTGTCTCCTGTAAATTAATGAGTTCCACAATTGGAATACTGCTGAACGCATTACGGAATCCTTCTTCCTCATTCTCATCAAAAAAGGAGGTTTTGTGCAGCACTATGCGCTGAGGCGGTAGCCCGGTTCGGTAAGCATATTCTTCAATAATTTTTACACCTAGCTCAAATGATTGCGCACTGGAAAGGTGCACAGCCCTACTAGCGCGCGGGTTGTACTCCACATCGCTTCCGCGCAATGCAAAACCTTCTCCGTCTGAGGAAAATCCCTGGGCAATGCACGATTTTACCACTTGTTTAATGTTGGTGCGCAGATGATGAAATGTAATGCCGACAAAGCATGTCTCTACATCGTGCGCACGTAAACGCCACGGAATTCCGCCAGCCTTGTAATACAGCGCAACGGAACTATTCCAAGCCCGCGCAGCTGCATCTTGGTTATCCGCTAAGTCCAGAAATATCTTATCCCTCCCAATTTGTATGGGGATATTGACCAAAATAGCCTTCGCTTTTAGGGCCCGACGGAAATCCCTGTACAGCAAATCTTCTTCCGTATCTTCTATTTGCTCGTCAAAAAGGGAAAACTGAAAACCTGGCTTATTAGCAGATGCCATTTTTTTCAACTCGGATTTTTCATCCTTTGTTAATTTCCGCTCCACGTGATGACAAGCATCTACCAGATTTTCAGGTAGACAGCAAAAAATAACGTTAGGACGCGTTGACTCAAGAGTTGAAAGCTTCTCTAGTCCTTTGTTGTACAAATTAAGCACTGTATCAAAACGCAGGCTGTCGTCTTGAATTGCAAGCGCATCAGTAAGCTCCTCAGACGCTATTTCATGCGTCCAAACGGTACTAGTGTTAAGAGTAGCTTGAAAGACCATCCCAAACCCTGGATAATCAGGGTATTGCTGGGTGTTCTTCATGGTTGTTGGAATGAGCCCTTGGCACCGTTCGAGCCAAAAAGCAGCTTTCATGTTCATCTCCCGTGGTCCAACCAAACCAACCCGCACCTCCTTTAATTGAGCAGCCCCGAACCGCACATCGAAAGGTCCTGCTTGTTTCAGTCCCACTTTGGGGTCGGTGAAAGAGCCAATGCCGCCAAACTCAAGTTCAGTAGGCTGAATTTCAATAATCTTGATATCCATTGCTTTATTCTTCAGTGTCGTCCCACTCTTTCTCATCCGCTCCTAGTTCTTCCCGTTGCTGGTCAGCTAGTCGGCCTATCTCAGGGTCAACATCACTCTCATCTTCTTCATCATCCAGCTCGTCAAACTCCCCTTCAATCAGTGTGACATCATTCTGGGAGGCACCGACGTAATCAGCCCCTATCAAAATGTTATCACCTAAGCCGTCCGTCGTGGAAGAATGCAGCACAAAGCTTTGATGAGGTTCGCCAGATAACGTGCGAAGCCAGAACACCAAATCATTGAGTACACTTTGGTTATAATCATGCGACATCTTTTTGGTCGCCAATCGGCCAACTTTGGCAGACTCTAAAAGGTCTTTTTGTCCATTCAGAGTGAAAACATATGTAGGCTCAATGAATAAACACCACTGTTCGCCGATGCGCCGCACAGAATAGTAGAATGCCTTATGCTCCCAGTAGCGTATTGTTTCCTTATTGACTGCGTAGCGTGGACGCGCAACTGTTCGTTTGGTCTTTTTGAAACGGGCTTTGTAAGCAATTACTCGTGCGCCATCATCACTCTTAGGAAAGTAGGCGCGTTTTTTAACAACGTCAACTACTAAACCACAGCGGAAGAAATGACTTTTAAGGCTATCATTAAGCAACCTGACAAACCGTTTCTCTCCTTCATTACCAGCTAGGTATTCGTCCAAGGCTAGTGTAGCAATAGTTGGGATTTTTACCAGATTGCGAAGGGTATTGTATCTGATTCGCAAATCGGTAAGCGTGAAAACCTGCTTCTCAAATAATTCAAATGGCGGAAAATAGAGAGTAGGGTACGTCTCAAACATTTCTTTTCTGGAAGAATGTAAAGACTCAGCATAGGAAATGTATTCTGGAAGGTGCTGTATTTCCAGAATGTTTGATGTGTATTTAGTTGTAATAACTCTTAGTGGGACAGCGGTTTGAGTAATCTCATCGACGGCTTCGGGGCGGCATTGCAAAAGCACAGTGAATTCCGTATTAGCCAAATTAGCTTCGAAGTCAACGTGTCCAGCATTCTGTTGAACCCGCTGAACAACGTCATATAGGCCGGAACCCCGCTTGTCCATGGCGCCGGCACCATAAAATAAATCTGCTAATACAGGATTGCGATATCCTTTAATTCCCCGCCGGCCACGCCTGATTTCATCAATCATTACTTCGTCTTCGAAGAATGGTCGCACCTCATCCATTAGGCCGCCAGGATTGAAGATTCGGATAACCCCAGGGTTTATTTCGATAACGTTAGTTTCCTGCACTTCATAGTCCCGATGCACAAGGGAATTGACTACTACTTCCTTTAGAGCAATCGGGTCGTAGGGCGTTACGTCCGTTGACTCTTCATTCTTGAGCCTGAAAGGTTTATTGACTAAGGCTAAAGCTTCGTCAATCTCTTTGAGTTGAATCCACAGATTGCCGCTAATTGTTCTCTCAACGAACTCCTCCTCAATCGAATCGTCCTTCAGCAACTTGCGCAGCCATCTGGTCGGACCCGCGAACTTTATAACTACTTGTGCCTTAGAAACAACTTCCTGCGGCTTTTTGGCAAAAAGGAGTAACCCAGCGTATGTAGCCAACAAGTTCCCTTCATGGTCAACCCGAACCAAATTGAGATGCACCATCTGGTTAGTGAGCCAGTCTGAGTCAATCGTATCTGGTATTGAGATTTTTAGCTTTTCGCAATACTTTACAATGCGTAGTCGCAGCAGTGCGGCATCAAAATCTTCTGCTTGATAAGCAATGGCACTTTTCAAGTCGAAACTGGTCACCGTGGGCTCGCGTCGGTTGACTACCGGTAGCGAACGGTCAAAATTCACTTTTATCTTCTTCTCCCCCAAGTGCGGCCAAATCACCTTGTCAAGTAGATGGTCAAAGGATTCTATCTCAATAAATTGAAAGTTTGTTCCGATGATACTGCTAAGCGTCTTCACATAATCGGTAGCATCTTCTGGTTTCTCCCCTTTGCGCAAGCACCAATAAATCCCGTTTTTATAGTTATTGGCACGTTGGGCGTTGCTTATGAGCAAATGTTCCATAATCGAGGCTTCGCCTCCGCGGTATCCTACCACTACGAGCGGGTGGTCTTTCAACAGTGGGACAAGCGTTTGCACCAACTCCTCATCCATGCGCTCAATTTCCTCGATTACATTACGGTCAGAATAGTTATTGACGTCGCCGTGAAGAAACACGGAAACGGGAAAAGGAGGTGTCGCTGAAATTTTTACGTACTCCGGAGCTGTCCGCACATAATCAATCATGGCCGGCTGATTGATTTCATTCCTTGCTTTCCCAATACACTCGTCGAAATTGGTGGTAAGCACAGTGCTGATGCGGCTCAAGTGCATGAGTTCAGCAAGCCTCAGATAACCGATGCTCACCCGCATATCAGGGTTCAAAATTTTCACCCAGAACTGCTTCCTAGCTGTTTGAGGCTGTAGAAGGCTTTCAACAGCGTATGGAAATAGTTCTCCCATAGAAACATCCTCTTTGAACCATGCCTGTGTGTCACGCAACCACGGCAACCAATCGCTGCGTGTTATGCGTGGGTCATCAGGGTCTTTGCCATTCTGACGTGCATAAGCCCATTTAGATGCTTTGCTAACAATGTCTCCAGCCAAGGGAATACCTGAAGTAACGGACGCCCCAGCACCAAGCAAGAAAATAGGTTTGGGCGTATTTTTCAGCAGAGTAGCTACTATGCCCGCGTTATTAACATTTAAATGCATGATGCTAAATTAGATATTGACAGCAGGTAAAAAACTGGCTAAGGCTGAAACGAAAGTGTATTACTATGCCAGTGAAAAAGATATAGGGTCGCCTCATTTCTTCGGCTAGAAATATTTCTATTGGATTGAGGTTTTATTCACGTCCTGATTCTGAAGATGTTCTAAATCAAGTGTGTCACACGGATTTTCTTATACTTTTTGCCCATACCAAGCGCAGCAGCTGTCGCATTTCTAACAAGCATTTCGCCCTTACCTAGCTCGCTGATAGCTTGTTTGATTTCGTTGAACTCGCCGCCAGAAGCTACGCCAAACAGGTCTTTAACTATCTTATCGTTGATGGTCTGTTGCTTCATCAAAAGCGGATACTGCGCATTGGCGTAGAAGTCGAAATAGTCGCTTTTGAAGCTTTCCATGTTCTGGGTGGCTAGGATAATGCTGAGACCTTTATTCCGACCCACGGCAATCAAGTTGCGCAGTGGCCGATTGTCAAAGTCAAGCATGTAGTGCGCTTCGTCGATGATGGTGAAGTGGCGCAACTCCACTAAGCCGCCGCTCACCTGTTGCTTGGGCAGTTCCTCGTAGAGGTTATTCAGCTTTGAAATAGTGAAGTACACAATGGCTTTGGCCACAGCCCCATCCTTAGGGAAACCGTCCATTTTCACGATGAAGCTGCGACGGATAAGGTCCACGTCATCGGTATCGCGGAAAAGCTTGCTGCGAATGAGCTGCTGCAGAATTGACCGCACAGAATCCATTTTATCGGCATCTTTAGCCGGGAGCAACGCCACATAATACTTGTCAATCAGAGCAAACGATATGGGTTGGCCCGCTGAGTGTTTGTAAGCATTAATAACGGCCTGAGTCAGCGTATTGGCCATGTTAGCACTGATGACCGTGCGTGGGTCCAGCGCTTTGAACGCCTCGCTTATTTCGCTCGCGTAGAGGTTAATGGCATTCTGCGGCTTGCCTTCAAAATTTTTAAAGGGTGAAAAGGGCAGTGGTTGGTGCACCGGGTCCAGCAGGCAGTCATCGGGGCTTACCTCAAAGTGCGTGAGCCAGCTGGAATTAGCTGGGTCAGAAAACTCTCCTTTGTAATCAAAAAGCAGGAAATTAACGGGAAAGGAAGTTTCGACCGTGGCAGCCCGCAGCTGCTGGAGCAGCACGGCTAGTAGATTACTCTTGCCTGAACCTGTGCTACCAGCAATCAGAATCTGGGTATTGGTAACGTCGGCCCCATTCAGGTTGAGCGTGGCTGGCATATCGCCCTCATAGGTGCCCACGTGCAGGTTGATAGCCGGCACCCGTCCAGCCCCATCACCGCGCAAGCCAGTGGCCGCGTTGAGTAGCCAGCCTTCCAAATGGTTGGGGTCTTGCAGATAGACCATACCCCGCAGCATCTCGTGGTTGAGGATACGGTCGCGCACGGTGGGCGTTTCCCAGTCGGTATCGGCGGGATACCGCAGTTTAAGTAGCGCTGAGAACAAGGCTTGAAAGTCGCCCCGTGAGAAAACCGTATCGTGAAATGTGCCTGGTATACGAAGGCTACCAGCGGCATCGGCGCTGCGCGGGCCGGGTTGGCTCAGCCCAGCCATTAGCGCGAGGCGCTGGACCAGATTTTGGGTCATCACCACGGGCTTGGTTTCGGCTCGATATTCGGGCAGATTAAGCTGTTGTTCCAGTAGCGCTCGCAGGGCCGTGGTTTGGGCTAGAACTTCTTCAGATTGGCGGATGCCTACAAAGCGGATGACGGCAGTTTGCGTATGGGTAGCGGCCATAGAATTAGAAAAGCAAGGAGTAAGAAGCGCAGAAGGATAAGATTACTGATGGCTGGGATGCTGGCCAAAATACCCTTCTACCACATCTGTACATTGATTTTGCTTGTCGCGCACGAGCGTGTAGGTACGAGCCAGAAAGGGACGAATCCGCTCCAGGTCATCGCCCAACCGGATTTCACTATCGGAGCTGAGCAGGATAGTTTGGTGGGAAACTCGTGGAAAATAGCTTTCCAGCATGGTCGCTCGGCTGCGTTCGTCCAGCACGCCCATCACCGTATCAATCATTACAGGTGGGTCATAATCGCCGAACTCATGCAAGGCTTTGAGCAGGCATTGCACGACTACTTGCTTTGATGCCGTGTTGAGTTGGTCGAGGTAAATTTCATTACCGGCCGTGTGATAGAGGCGAAATGCCAAATCCCGTAGTTCTTCCGACAACTCTACCCGCTCAATTACCCCTTGGTAGGCCACCAAGTTCAGGTTTAAGTCATGCAGCATCTGGGTTTCAATCTGCTGCTTTTTGGTGCGCAAGAGCGTGTTGGCCACTTCTCGAAAAAACGTTGGAAGCTTTTGCAGCGCCTCCAAACGTGGGTCAGGGTCGTTATCCACCTGAATATCGAACTGGTGAATGCGCTCCGAAAGGCGCTTTAGGTCGTCGCGGTGGACTTTAAGGGCTCCTTCCAGTTGCTTTATTTCCCCTTCATTCTGCTCATATGCTTTGAGTAACGTGTAGTCGTGCCCCGAAATTTGGGCTTTATAGCCTTCAATCTGCTCCTGCTGCTGATTTAGCCCTGCTAGTGCTTCGGTCAGCTCGACTTGCTGGGCGGCCAGCGGCGGGAAAGGGTTGCTGAAGCTTGAATGCAGCAGAGCAGTAAGGGCTCGAACTTCTGCCGGGTCGAGATAAGCGTAGGGATTAGGAGCATCGGGGGCTGGTTGGCCAGCTAGCAGATAACGACGCAAATCAGCGGTATCGAGGGGGGCTGCCAAGGCCTGCTGCTCGTCGAGGTAGCGTACCACCTGCTGCAATAGCCGGTCAAGCACGTCTGGGCTTAACTGCTGGTCACGTTGCTCATCCTGCTGCGCTTGGCTTTGGAGGACCAACCCTATCTCGGCGCGGAAAGCCTGGTGCAGCTGGGGCAGTCCCACGTGCGTTTCCAGGCTGCGCACGAAACTATCTACTCCTTCCCGGTAGCTGCGCTGACGTTCCAGGGTGGTCTGCATTTGACCCTGCACGGTTTTAATCTTCTGAGTCAGGGTTTCTTCGGCATCCATGCCGGCTTGCAGCTGGCGGTAGGTATCGTGGTGCTCCACGGCGTAGCGGCGGCACTGGGCCAAGCGCTCCTCGTGGCGCCGGATGGTCTCCTCAAGCGTATGCTTAGCCACCGTTAGCTTGTGGTACTCCTCACGTTCTTTATCCAGCTCCAGGCGGCTGGCCGTGTGCTGTTGCACCAATAGCTCCGCTCCGTGGGCTAGCTGAGCGTACTTCTGAAAGCCCATCACATTCTCGATGTTCTCCCGAATCACGCGGTTCAGCTGGTCCTGCTTTAGCAGGTTACCCGATTCCATCGCATCGAACAGAAAATAGCGGCTCAGTTCCTGGGGCAGGTTGGCCTTGATAATCTTATTTACCTCTGCTTCTGCCCGCAGCCGCTCCCTGGCTGCCATGGCGGAGCCGTAGGTAAACAGGTTGCCGTCCATGTTTAGCGTTACTGACTCTACCGGCTGTTGGGCCGGGTTGAGCATATAAGTACGCTTGAGAATGTACTGCTGCTCCTGCTGC
The DNA here is from genome assembly GCF_900188255.1 of Hymenobacter mucosus. Lineage (GTDB taxonomy): Bacteria > Bacteroidota > Bacteroidia > Cytophagales > Hymenobacteraceae > Hymenobacter > Hymenobacter mucosus. The sequence continues at coordinate 64,075 of NZ_FZNS01000015.1, forward strand.
AACACCTTGCCTGCAAAATGCAACTCCAATACAATCTGGGTCTTGGAGCGGTCTGTTACACTTGCGTTGAGCAGCATTTCAAAGTCACGGGCCGTTTTCACTTTTAGCCCGTATAGTCCGCCGTAAATGGCCTCAAATAGCGTAGTCTTTCCCCCGCCATTCGCCCCACCGATGAGAATAATGGGTCGCTCGTCACCCGCCGGCACCGTTAGGTCGAGGTCGAGGTGTTGGTAGGTTTTGAAGTGCTGGGCTTTGATGCGTTTGAGCAGCATAGGATAGGTACAGACTAGAAATAGAGTTTAGAGTGAATTTGCACGAGTTTACACTACCTGCCAACCGGCGCTTGATGGGACGCTGCTAGCGTCGACCAATGAGCAGCGAAATCCGAGTGGCTTGAGCGCATTTTTCAGTCTGCGTGCAATTCCTTGTCGCTGAGTGGCCCGGTTGTGAAGCGCGTACTTATAACCCTTATCGTTGGGTCCACGGCTGATGGGAATCTGTTCTAGGAAAAGAACTGCCTCAAGCTCTTCAGGCACTCTCAGAATTTGGGTTCCAAAAGGGGCTAACTCCGGGTCACCAGCTCGCACGCCCAGGTACAGTCCACTCAACGTATGCAACGTCTTCTGAACTACTTCCAATGGAAAATGCTCCGTTTCAATTTTGTTCTGGAGGTCGTCATCATCTTCCCGAAAGTCTTTTACTTCCAGCAGAATGAGTCGGCGCATCGGCGCAGGAGGCGCAGCTACTATGTCAACAGCCTTGATGGCGTTAATGGGCTCCAAATGGCGTAAGTAGTAGTTAGGAGGAGCTGGTTTGTCCTTTTCTCCGTCGTATTTTACTGCATGCCAAGTATTCGGGAACTGGAATTCAAAAGCTCCCTCAAGAATGTTTGGCATGAGTGTCTTCGTTATCAAGTACACGCTGGAACCGAGCCGTTTGCTCTAATTCTTCATCCAGCGCTGTCACGTGGGTTAGTTCTTCTAAATCATTGGTACGCTCTACATCAGTGGCACCATCGGGCCCTTTGTACAAGCCAAAGTAACGAATGGGCATATCGGGCTGTTGCGCCAAAACGTGTAGCTCTTTTAGCAGGAACAAGCTATGCGTAGCCAGAACGATTTGGAAACCCTGCCGCGCCAACTCGGCTAGCACCGCAGCCAGCTTTTTAAGCAAAGCTGGGTTAAGGTTAGCTTCAGGTTCGTCCCAGAACAGGGTGGATTTGGGAGTGAGGCTGCCATTGGCCAGTAGCTTTTGCAGGGTGCCAAACTTGCGCAGACCCTCCGCTACCATGTTCATATCCAAACGCTGCTCCTTGGGAAAAACCAGATAGAATCGGCCGTTGTCTTCTTCCACTTCGCCACCCAGTATGCTTGTCAACTGCTCTAAGGCAGCGGCGGCGGCGGGTTCTGGCTGCTGCAGTGGAAGGCCGCTGAGTTGGTTGAGCAAGTCCAGATAGGAATCATCTAGTGGCAACTTGAGCTGTCCAGAGGCAGGTCGCATCCATCCCAGCGTAAGTATCTCCTTCGCCGGTATAAACACGGGTGCTGCTAGCGATGCAGCAAGCTTATTCATTACCGTAGGTGATTGCTGTAGAGGGGTTTCCCGCGAACTATTAGGGGAAATAGCAAGGCGGCCTGGTGGCATTCTTGTGTATTCTGTGTCTGATACCTCGTATTCGACAATGGCTTCTTGAGGCATAGCACCACGGCGGATGAACTCACTGGCGTGGGACGGTGCCGGCCGTAAAATCTTAACCAGCTTTTCGTCTAAATCAGCAAAGTCGAGTGGGCGTGGTTTGGGGCTGTTGGCAGTGCTTTGTCCCTCCTCATAAGACTTTTGTGGACTCAGTGCTTTCAACCTTCTTTCTTGGCAGTTCAGCACCGCATACCCCAGTTTCAGCACGTGGCTCTTGCCTGTGCCATTGGTACCCACCACCACGTTTAGCCCAGGGCCAAACTCGAAGTCGGCCTCGGCGAATACGGTGAAATTCTTGACAAACAGACGTTTCAACATAACTGCAAGCTAGTTATTGGCCGACTTTATCTAATTGCTCATTCAACAGCCGTTGAATGTCCTTTTCCTCCAGCGACTCATTGCGCACCTTCTTCTCGTGGTAGGCTTTGAGCACTCCGTCCAGCCACTCGGCAGGGAGGCCAGCGTCGTCAGCTAGCCGATGGATGAGGGCTAGGTCGTCTTTGCGTATGCCGTAGTGGACGAAAGTGGCGTCGAGTCCTTTATTCATGAGAGTAAGGGTAGCGGTCTAAGGGAAAATCAGGCGGTAACTGATGCGGCCAGCAATGCCGGGTTTAGCACCTGCCAACCGGTTAGCGAGTAGTTGTCCGACAGTGGCTCCGTGCTGTATTTCCAAAGCGTCTTGTCGCGGATGAGCACACCACCGATGGTTGAGCCAGGCTGCTCAGTATTGCGCTTGGCAATCCAGGCATGCAGGGCGTTGTGCTTAGCTACCAGGTGCGGGTCCGAATCGAGCGTTTTGGTGTCGAATACGCCTAGGGTGCCGTTGGCGAACAGGATGATGAAGTCCACGAAGAACGGGGCCAGGCGGGTTTCGCCGCGCTCGGTGCGCGAGTACACCACTGCAAAGTCGGTACGGGTGCCGGCGCCGTTCTTGTACCACCACTGCAGGTGGGGGGCATTGAAATCATCTTCCAGAAACTGGATGAACAGTAGTTCTTCCTTCGAGTCAGCTAGGTGGCCGTCGGCGCGGCGACGCAGGAAGGTGGGCTGCAGCGCATGGGTGGGCGCGTCATATTCGTCGTAGTGGTCGTTGTAGTACTCAAACACGGGTACGTCCCAGGTCACCGTTTCGAGGGTGCGGGCGTTGCCGGGCTTCTGCTGCTGGTAGTTGGTGTGGGCAGCCAACGCATCGTCAATCAAAGCTCCTATCTCCGTGTGGTTTTGTGGGTAGAGAATGAACTTGGTGGCGCGGTTCTCATCCCAGCCTAAGTATTCCTCAAATAGTGAGATAAGGGCCATTTGCAGCACCGGCGTGCTCTCGGCGGGCGCATAAATGCCGCACCGCTCACGGCAGAAGCGCTGAAGCAGCTGCTGGCGCTCAAAAGGCGTTTTGGCAAACTTCTGCTGGTGGCCAGCATCCACGGCGGTCTGGCCCACTTCTACTACATGGATGGTCACGTTGGCCGGAATCACAATGTCGATGCTGTCCACCTCGGTGTGCATGCCCCGCTTGTGTAGCAGGGCCTCGTTGGCCTCCTCGAAAGGCTGGCCGCCGGGCAATAGCTCCCGCGCAATTTCCCAGCGGGCTTCGGCGGCTTTGTAGAAGATGGCCCGAAACTGGCTGCTGAGGCGGTTGCGCTGCTCTCGCTGGTTGGTTACGTGCTCAGCGGGCAGTAGCAGGGGCGCGTAGTCGGCGCGACGGTCGGCTTTGTTCAGCGAGAGGTAGTCGGCCGAGTCGGGCTCAATCTTGATGTTGTTCTTGGCCAGGTCGGTGTACACGTAGCCCAGGTTCAGCCGCTCATCAGCGTAGTGCTGTTGCTCGGGCATTCGCAGAATGCGGCCTACCGTCTGGATGCTGAACGATTCCTGCTTTAGCTCGCGGAAGATGAGCAGCACGGCCGCCCGCGGGCAGTCCCAGCCCAGGGCAATGGCCTGCTTGAACAGCAACACCTCTACCGGGTTAGTAGCCTTTTCCAGACCGGACAAGTTGGCTTTTTCGCCAGATAGCCACACGGCCAGGCGGCCGTTGTCCTTCGTAATGCCTTCCACGCCTTCGAGGTGGGCCAGCATGGTGTCGCGGATGGTGCGGTCGAGGGCGCTTTCTTTGGCCGTGTCGCTGGGCAGCTGAATGAGCAGCAAAGGGTTAATGTCCTTGCCGGCGGCGCGGTAGGCGTCGGCCAGCTCCTGGCGGCGCTTGATGGCCAGCTTCAGCAGCACGATATTGAGGGCGTCGCCGCCTTTCTGCAGGTTGGCGTCGAGGTCGGGGTTGAGCACCACGCCGCGCTTTATCATCTCGGCGCGCACCACGTCTTCGCGATTGATGACCACTTGGTTGTCGGACTTGTAGAACGGCGTAGCCGAAACGTCAACTTCCACCCAGGCTTGCAGTTGATTGAGCACCTTCTGCGCCTTGTCGCCCTTGCTGGCGAAGAGGTGAGCTTCGTCGAGCACCACCACTATTTGGGTTTCGCGCACCTTGGTCTGGGCCACAAGGCTGGCCAAGTTGCGCTGCTGCTCGTTGTCTTTCACCAGCAGGTTCTTGTCGGAGCTGATGCTTTGCCAGTTCAGGAACAGCAGCTCGTTGGGCCGCAGGTGGTTTTCGGTGAGGTCGTCGAACTGCACCGGGTGAATGGCGCGGGTATCGGCGAAGTACTGACGCAGAGCGCCGTAGCTCTGCAGGTGCAGGTGGCCGGGCGCAATCCAGATAAAGGCCAGCTGGCGCACCGGCAGCTCGGGACGGTCGGTCAACTCCTCGGCCAGGCGGCTGAGGAACTCGGCCATCACCACGGTTTTGCCGGCGCCGGTGGGGGCTTTGAATACGAGTTTCTGGCGGCGCACGGGGCGGGCCAGCAGGCTATAGGTTTCGTCGAGCAGGCGGTCGACGGCTTTGGCTTGGTAGGGGCGAAGCGTGAGCATGAGCGGCCGGAATTAAAATAAGGTGAGGTTGCCGCGCTTGTCGGTTTTGGGAGTAGCCTCAGCCGCCGCAACGGCTACGGGGGCGGTGGGACGAGGAGCCGGGGCACTGGCCGCCACTGGGGCAGCCGCTTGGGGTTCGGACGGCGTTTCTTCTATGGAGCGCATGATGCCTTCTTGGGGCAGCAGGTGCTGCCAGGCGCGGTACAGGGCCTCGGGCAGGGCACTGAGGCGCACGCGGGCGGCCACGGGCGCAAACTCTTCCTGGTAGGCGTAGGAGCCGGGCGCAAACACGTACACCGCGCACCAGGGCTGGTCGGCCGGGGCATGGGCCGGCACGGGCAGCGTGGCCACGAAGGCGGCGGCGGCTTCCACGGCCAAGTCGTCGTACACGATGACGGTGGTGGCGCTGTCGCTGCCGAAGGCCCGGAAAGAACCGTCGTCCGGCGTGCCGGGCAGGGGCTGGTAGCAGTTCTCCTTGAGGCAGAGCAGATCGGTGGCGCGGCGCACAAGCTCGCGCTTGTGGCGCAGCGTGGGCGTGCGGGGCACCGGGGCCACGCAGCGGTAGTAGCGCAGGCTGTTATTGGCCAAGCCGGAGACGGCTACGCCCTTTGGCGTGGTGTAGCCTTGGATGACGCGGCGGTTGCGCTCATAGGTGACCTGTTCACAGATGTTATTCTCGTTGTTAGTTACCAGAATGCAGCGGCGGGTGCCGCCGTCTTCGGCATTCAGGGCCATTGTGGCGTGCAACGTGGTGCCGGAACCGGCAAAAAAGTCAAGGACTGTAGCGTCTGGACCAGCAGCTAGTTTGAGAATTTTATTCATGAGCTTCACCGGCTTCGGTGTTGAGAATAGCTCAGATGTCTTCATGTCTGGGAACAGCTTAATTAGCTCATACTTGGCATTTCTGTTATGGCCTGTTTCTTCTATATCCCACCAAATACTTGAGGGTGCTAGTCCTTTTTGGTCTTTCAGATATGTTTTCTTAATAACCCGAGTGTTGTCTTTAGAAAAGACGACTTCCCCCCTCTCAATCATCTCATCCATTCGCTCTTTACTCCAGCGCCACCCATTAGCAGGCGGTTCTACTTGAAATCCATTGGGTGCCTGTATTAGATACTGAAGGTTTTTTCTAGGATTGGGGGACGAAACATTGCCCGAAAACCATGGACCATTCGGGTCATTATCAGGATTCTTATAATGGGCATTGTTGTCCTCAGTTCTATCAAGCCGATTTGGTTGCCAGCCAACACTTTTTGAATAGACATGTGTGTGGTTGTGGTCGGTAGAGAATTGCTTGGAATCGTTATTAGACGAGTCAGCAGAACGCCAAATGACATTTGCTACGAAGTTTTCTTCTCCAAACACTTCATCACAAAGCAGTTTCAGTTGCGCTTGCTCATTATCATCAATTGAGATGAAAATGACGCCGGATTCCTTGAGCAGGGTTTTGGCCAGCTTAAGGCGCTTAGCCATGAATGAAAGCCACTTGGAATGTCGGTAGCCATCCTCACGGTCCACGAACCGGTCATTGTACATGAAATCTTGCTTCCCTGTATTGTATGGCGGATCGATATAGATGACATCGATCTGGGCGGCATGGGTATAGCTGAGCACGGTGAGGGCGTGCAGGTTGTCGCCCTCGATAAGCGTGTGCTGAGGGGCATTTTGGTCGGGGGCCGCTAGCAGGCGGGCCGGCACTTCTTCGAGCACTGGCAGAAATTGGCGCAGGGTTTCCTCCACGGCTTCGGGCTTATCTTCCCATACCAGGCCGTAGCGGCGCTGCTGGTCGAAAAGCTGCACCAGGGCAGCGCGGTCAGCATCGGAGAAGTCGGAATGCGCTAAGAGGCGGGCGCGAAGGTCGTCGTTGGGCACGAGAGCGGGATAGTAGCTTAACTGGAAAAGGGGCAAGTTAACAGTTTGGCCAACCAAGTGCAGGCAAATGATGCATCTTGCCGCCGCGTTTAGCAGCAGCCCTCTTTCTATCCCTATGTCTCTGAATTCGGCCGCTCCGGCCCCCAAAAAGCGTAATTATTGGACGGCGCAAGTAGACGCCAGCCCAGAAGTATGGTCGCAGTTTCGCCAGCAAGGAGTAGTGCGGCCACTATTCAACCAATTGCTGGCCAGCCCCGCCACCGACGGCAATGGCGACGGCTCGCAGCTGCTGGCCCAGGTGCAGCCCGGCGACATTGTGATAGTGACGCGGGGGCCGCGCCGGGTGCTGGGCATTGGCCAAGCCACTGGCCAGTTTGCGCACGATAATGAGCAACTGCCCCACTACTGCCCCGTAGAATGGCTGGTGACTACGCCCGTGGAGCTGACCGGCACGCCCTTCAATACCGGCAGCATGGTCTGGAACCGCACCAGTCAGTGGGCCGCTATCCTGGAGGCCTACGCGCAGCAAAGCCCGCCCCCGGCGGGCCTTGCAACACTAGAACAGCCCGGCCTCACTGTTGCCGCCGAGCCGGAAGTGTCCTATACCCCGCCAGCGACGGAACCGGCCTTTAGCCCCAACTACTGGGCCATTGGTGCCGGGGAGGGCGGCACGTTCTGGAAAGCCTGGCAGGCCGAAGGCATCATGTCCATCGGCTGGGAAGCTCTGGGCGATCTGCGCCAGTACGCCAATGATGAGGAGCTGCGAAAGGCGCTGAAACAGCACTACGGCGGCGACACCACCCACAACAACAATATGCTGGCCTGCTGGCAATTTTGCCACGAAATCCGGCCCGGCGACTACGTGGTAGTAAAGATTGGCCGCCGTAAGATTCTCGGCATCGGCCAGGTAACGGGAGACTACGCTTTCGACACCGCCCGGACGGTGCACAACAACATCCGCGAAGTAAATTGGCTGCTGGAAGGCTGGATGGAGGACAAAGCCGGTCCTGGGGTGCCCACCAAAACGCTCACCAGCATCACCAGCTACCACACCTTTCTCAAACCCATTCTGGCCGAGCTAGCCGAAGCCACACACTTGAAGCAGATTGGGAAGCCGCAGCCCCTGCCGCCGGTGGAGAAGCCGGTAGTGTCGCCCCCTCCCAAGCCCTACACGCTGGCCGAAGCCGAGCTGGACTTATTTCTCAGCACCTCCCAGATTCAGCACCTGCAGGCAGCGCTCAAGCGCAAGAAAAACCTCATTGTGCAAGGCCCGCCCGGCGTGGGTAAAACCTATGTGGCGCGCCGCCTGGCCTGGCTGCAAATGGGGGTGCAGGACAACAGCCGGGTGCAGCTCGTGCAGTTTCACCAGAGCTACAGCTACGAGGATTTTATCCGGGGTTGGCGCCCCACCGCCACCAACAGTTTCGAGCTGGCCGATGGCGTGTTCGTGGACTTTGTGCAACGCGCCCACGACGATCCCAAGCAGGATTATTTCTTTCTCATTGACGAAATTAACCGGGGCAACCTGAGCAAGATTTTCGGGGAGCTGCTTATGCTCCTAGAAGCCGACAAACGCAACGCCACTTACGCCCTGCCCCTCACCTACCGCAAGCCCCGCGAAGCGCCGTTCTTCGTGCCGCCCAACCTGTACATCATCGGCACGATGAACACAGCTGACCGCTCGCTAGCCCTGGTGGACTATGCCCTCCGTCGGCGCTTCACCTTCGTGGACCTGGTACCGATGCTGGGCGACAAGCTCCGCCAGCAGTTAATCGAGAGCCATATTCCCGAAGAAATGGCGGCCGATATTCTGACGCGGGTAGCTGCTTTGAATCTGACTATCAAGGAGGACAAAAACCTAGGCGCGGGCTTCCTGATTGGCCACAGCTACTTCTGCACCCCGCTAGGCGACGAAAAGCCAGCCGATTGGTGGGACGCCATTGTGAGCCACGACCTGGCGCCCCTGCTGCGTGAGTATTGGTTTGACAGCGAAACCAAGGCGAATAAAGCCATTGCCGCGTTGCACGGCCCGGCATGAGCATCCCGGTTCAGAACCTCTACCACCTGCTCACCTACGCCTGGGACCAGCTCGATGAGGCCGACGAGGTAGCCGTAACAGCCGAGCCCGCCGACTCCATGCTGGACCTGCTGGCGCGGGTGCTCGTGCAGGGCACCACGCACGTGCTCAAGCGCGGTCTGGCCCGCGACTACGTGCCCAAAGTAGAGCTGACCGGCCGGCTCCGTGGCAAGCTGCTGCTCAGCGAATCCATCCGGCAGCAAACCCTGCTCACGGCCCGCGGCTGGTGCGCCTTCGACGAGCTGAGCCACGACGTACCCGTGAACCGGCTACTCAAGTCAGCACTGCATCATCTGCTCACGGCCCAGGAGCTGGATAAGTCCTTGCGCCGGGAAATCCGGGGGCTATATGTGCGCTTAGCCGACGTAGCCCTGATAGGCGTACCCGATATCCGGGTGTACGACCAAGTGGTGCTGCACCGGCATACGGCTCACTACCGGTTGCTCCTTAGCATTTGCCAGCTGGTGCACGAGGAGGTACTGCTCACGCAGCAAGCCGGCGAGCGGCTGTTTCGCAACTTCACGGGCAATGACAAGCGCATGGCGGCCCTGTTCGAGCGGTTCGTGCGCAACTTCTATCGACGGCGTCAAAAGACTTACAAAGTGGGCTCCGAAACGCTAAAGTGGGCAGTTAAACCAGCTACTGATGAGGCCAAAGCATTGCTGCCCATCATGCAAACGGATGTGTCGCTCACTAGCCCTTCGCGCAAGCTTATCCTGGACTGCAAGTACTACCGCAAAGCCCTTAAGCAGAACTACAATCAGGAAAAGATTATATCAGCCCACCTCTACCAACTCTTTGCGTATGTGCAGCACGCGCAGCGTCAGGAACCTACCCGTCCAGTAGACGGGCTGCTACTCTACCCCGTGGTAGATGGGAAGCTGCGGCACTCCTATCAGCTCCTCGATACTGCTCACCGTCTCCGGGTAGCTACCGTAAATCTGGACCAAGGCTGGCAAGCGGTAGAAGCTGAGTTGCATGGCTTGCTAGAGTGGTAAGCATTCATGGGTGCTTTTAGCCGTTTCAACATCATTAGGGAGCTACTTTACTAGCTTAATTTACTTGCCGCATGCCTACCAAAAAAACCGCGCCTTCTAAGAAATCTGCTGCTCCTGCTGCGACCAAGAAAGCAGTTGCCTCGGTCAAGAAAGCAGCTCCGGCTAAACCGGCAGCTCCGGCGAAGCGTGCACCTAATAAAGCAGCGGTGGCCCGCACCGACATCTTTATCAGCTACAGTCAGCGCGACAAAGCCTGGATGGAACGTCTGAAAACGCACCTCAAACCGCTGGAGCGCGACTTTAACATCAACGTGTGGGTAGATACCAAGCTGCGGTCGGGCGATAAGTGGCGGGCTGAAATTGAGAAAGCATTAGCCCAGACTCGGGTGGCTATTCTACTCATCAGTTCTAATTTTCTGGCTTCAGACTTCATCAACTCCGATGAGCTGCCCCCACTGCTGAAGGCAGCCGCCAAAGAGGGTACTATCATTTTGCCCTTGCTCTTGAGCACCAGCGCCTTTTCTCTGACGCCCCTAAGTGAGTTTCAGGCAGTAAATGGCCCTGACCAGCCGCTGGACTTACTCTCAGAAGGCCAAGTCAATCAGACGCTGTTTCAGGTAGCTAAACGGGTACACGAGATTTTTGTAGCTCCTGCCAAAAAAGCTGTGGCGAAACCGGTGGTTACATCCGCAGCCGTTGCAAAAAAGGCAACTACAAAATCTGCAGCAGCCCCGGTCGAAGCGGGTAAAAAGACCTTAACCCGTGGACTCCCAAAGGCAGCTTCTGCAACAGCTGCACCCAAACGGACACCCGCCAGCTCATCCGGCACCCAGCAGGCCCTGCTGGTGAAACGCAGCGGGGAGTGGGAGGTCATACCCGTTCACCATGCCAAAATTGGGAAGCAGCTGGAAATGGCCTTGCGCCCCGCAACTCCTTCCCAAGTAGCTTTTCTTACCACCCTGCGTCAGTCCGGCGACGGCTTGGCCAGCGTGGTTTTCCGATGGCATTCCTACCGCTGCACGCAACAAGATTTGCACGCCGTGACGGAAAACAACCGAGAAACCTGGCACCTAACCGCCGACACGCAGGAGCTCATTGCCCGCACGGAGGTGACCTATAGTAACCTTACGCCGGATATGCAGGCCCAAGCAAGAGCCGAGCTGCTCTTGCTGAACACGCAGCCCCCGGAACAAAGCCCGATGCGGTGGCTTTCCAGTGGGGGCTTCAACGATTTGGCTACCTCACCGTTGCCGGCGCTTTTCCAGCAGGTTGGCAACTCTCTCACTCGCTTTAACCAGGTGGCTCCGTTGGTCCTCACCTGGTTTCTGCACTTCACCAATACGATCCAGCACATTCTGCGCCTCAGCTTAACGCTGAAGGGCCAGAGCGTTTCCATTGATTTTGAAGGTCAACGGGATGCTGGCCATCGTGATGCGCCAGTCACGGTGCGGGTAAAGGGTATCTGCTCACTTGCTGGAGCTACCGAAAAGGCTGTTCTACTTGGTCCTATTCGTTCTTACTGATTCCCTAGGCCTCTGTGCTACTTTTAGCGCCTCTCTGTCTTTCTTTGCCATCATTTTAGTACTGCCCCGGACTGTATGACGTTTGATGATGATTCCGCCGAACGCTTTGAAGCCGATTTTCCCTCGTTCGACGCCTCGTTGGCCGTGACGTATGAAGACGCATTACGCCTGGTGCGGGGGTATCTGCGCTCCTACGAGCCAGCGGCCCTACCGGAGCTACTGGACCGCTGCACGGACCTGAGTCTGGACGTTGATGCGCAGCAGTTGTACCGAGTGTACTATGGCCCCCTTGTTAAGCAAGAGCCCAAATTGATTCAGAACCTGCTGGGCGTATTCGGCTATCAGGCCATGCTACTAGGGTTTGATGTCGGGCCGATACGGGGCAAGATGCGTTACATGCTCTTCCTGAAGACAAAGGGTCGTCTGGACCGCTTTCAACAGGAACTGGCCGCCTTCGACGCGGAAGTGTAGAGGCAATTAAACACGTGGAGCCGAGGCGCTGGCCCTTTTTGAGTATCTGGTGCTCATTAACCAACAGGACAAAATAATCCATGGGGCTGGGCGGTGGATTGTGAGCCTGAAGGAGTGGTTAGCTGCTGCGGGTGGCAATCTGAACCCAGGGCCCATTCCGCTGGTCATACCATAGAAATTGGCAAACAAATAAGGGAAAACCTCCTACCCTAGCGAAGGCCTGCTGAGGGAAACAGCTGCCGTGCCATTAAACTTTTGGACTAAACTTTTAACCAAGCCAAAATCTGCCCTAGGTAGTGTTAGAAATAACAACCGAGGGGAAGACCTAGGTAGAGACAAGTTCGGTTCACCCACGGGCTGTATGCTAGCTAAAACGTGCTGTTGGCTTCAATAGTATGGTCACACACTTCGAAACCCGGGGGCTTTTGGTGCTGGGAAGTGGTATTTAGAGGGGAGAGGGATAAGCAGAAGTGCTCTTATAAAAATAATAGTAATAAATAGCAAAAAAGTACAATCCCTAATTTTGCAGTTTGTGCTTTTTTAAACTGCTTTGTTTTGCCTGACCTCCCGTTTTTATACCCTAAATGTTTTTCAATTTCGGCAGACTAGATAGTCGTAATTTAACTGATTAGTAAAAACTCTACAAGATAGTTTTACTATAAGGAGTAAATGGCCAAAAGGTAAGTTCTGGACAGGTGAAAGATAAGCTTTGGACAGGCTGATCGAGGCTGAAAGGTAAGCTTTGGACAGATATATCGACCTGAAAGGTAAGTTTTGGACAGGTAAAAGGTAAGCTTTGGACAGGTACATATCCACATCGTAAGCTATGTAAAAGGTAAGCTTTGGACAGGTGTTTAGAGATGGTACCAATTGCTATGAATGTTGCCAAGTAGCTAAAAAGGTAAGTTCTGGACAGGTATAAAAGCTCCACTTAGCCGATGTCAAACCTCTATTTGCAAGATTAGGGAGGGCTTACCGGAAGCAAAAAAGTAAGTTCTGGATAGGCCTTTGTGCCCCTGGCTAGGCAAAGGGTAAGTTTTTGATAGGTGCAACGACTACTAGAAAGGTAAGTTCACTGCCTCAATCAAGTTGCTACTTTCTTTTTTGCGGTTATCTTGCATTACCGGATAACACTACCAACGATACCTCTTATGGCTGACAAGCGTGTAGCGCGTTCTTCCTCAGTTCCCATGCTGGAGTTGGACCTCAAGTACGAGCCCGAATACCGCGGTGAGGTAAAGCAGCACTGGAACGTCACGTTTGCTCACCAGAAGAAAATCTCGGTGTATAGCAAGCGCATCCTGGCCAGGGTCATCGACCAGATTCGGGACAATGACTACCAGTTGCGTGAATTCTACCAGATTCACGTTTCCTCGATTCTGGAGGGTACGGATATCGAAATAGACACGGCTTACTCAAAAATCAAGGGAGCCCTCTACGAGTTGGCCGATGTGAAGTGGGAATTTGAGAGCATCGACCGTTCGGAATGGTACTTCCGACACCTTCTGGATACGACCAAGGAGAGGCGGGTAGGTTATAAAGATGGTATCATCACCATCCTACTCAATCCGCAACTGGCCCCCTACTTGGTGAAGGCAGCTCACTACAGCAAGTTTCCGCTTCACGGCTACATGAATCTGAAAAGCTGGTACAGCATGCGGTTCTTCGAGATTCTGTCAGCCTTCCAGGATAAAGGATTCTGGGAGGTGCCAGTTGAGGAGTACCGGCAGTACATGGATTGCTGGTACGAGTACGACAAGCGTGGGCAGGTCAAAAAGGACAAGGATGGTAACCCCTTGCTAAAGTATCCCAAGACTAAGCTCCTGATTGATTACACCATGAAGGAGCCGCTGAAAGAGTTGGCGGGCACCGACTATGAGTTCACCTTCACTCCCATCTACGAAGTCACGCGGGCGGTAAAGGGCCGGAAGAAGATTATTCGCCTGCGCTTCGACTTGAAAAAAGGGCCGGCGCTCAAGGATATTCCCGAGTCCTGGCTGCAACACACTGAAACCGGGAGCATCGTCCAACGCCTGCGTGAGTGGAAGGTAACGGACCGGAACATTGTGCAGTATGCTCCCATTCTTAAACAGGCCGGGGTATTGGAACTGCTGCGCGCCTGGGAGTTGAAGAACCGCTCAAACCGGCACATAGACGATAAGCTCCGCTACTGCAACGCGGCCTTCGTTCGCGCTGGTAAGCAAGCACTGGAGGATGCCAAGCAGACCAAGATTGATGCAAAGCACGAAGCGGCTGAGGCAAAGCTGATTGTGCAGCAGGCGTTGAATTTATAGTACTGATTTGCCTAATACTAAACTGATTGTATGCTCTCCATTGTGGTAGGGCAAAATACTACCTGCGTCTTGCTTTCACGCCTTGTGGTTAGTTCACATTTTCACCTACAGAAAATCATGGGTGGTTGTTTTATTCCTCTGATTACTCGCCATGTCTGCAAACGCTAGCCCCCACCCTTCTCAGCTAACCCAATTAAAAGAAAGCATCCAAGCAAATTGCTGGTCAAGAGGTGAGTATAGCTTCATGCTACTGCAGCTTAATATCCTTGACAGCTCTTGGGAGGATTTTCTGGAACGTGGAGAGGAGTCAGTGGCCCTCCCGACTTTGGTGCATGAATACGTGCACTACATGCAGCAATTCACTACCGTTTGGGGGTTTACTAACTTCTTTACATACCTGGATGTAGTAATGCAATCCTTCCTCAATCGACCAAGCTCTGGAGAAAAGCTTCAACTGCGGCCTTGGTTAAAAGTTTGGTACAAAGGTTAAACGAGCGGGGCCGCTGGAGACTCCCAGTCGAAGGCAAAAAGGGCCTCCACGTCGAAGCGGAGGGAATCTTTCAGGGCGTCGTCCGAGAAATCGAACTCGCCGTGCAGGTTGACGTGCTGCCAGCTCACGGGCGAGCTGGCGGCGATGGCATCGGCCACGGCCTGGCGCTCGGCCGCCGGGGCGTGGAGTAGGTATTGGTTCAGGTACAGGCAATTCCAGCACACAATCACGTTTTGCACGAGCCGTTTGCAGGCATCAGCCAGTTGCTGCTCTTCCTTGCCAGCGTAGGGAATCTGCCCGTTCTGGCCGTAAAACACAGCCCGCGCGAACGAGTGGGTGCTTTCGAGCTTGTCGAGTTGGTCGTCGATACGCTTGCGCAGGTCTTGGTCGTCCATGTAGCGGAGCAGGAATTCGGTGCGCACGGCCCGGCCCAACTCGCGCAGGGCCAGGTACACGGGGTGGTGCTGGGAATAGGAATTGAGGCGCCGCAGCATGGTAGAGGCCGTCACGTGCTTTTGCTTGAGGCTCACCACCAGCCGCACGAGCGTGTCCCACTGCGCTTCAATCAAGGCCCGGTCCAGGCGCTTGCCCAGCCGCAGGCCGTAAGCGGCCAGGTCGGGCACCTCCATCCCCGCAAAGGCGTAGAGCTGCTGGTCCTGAAAGGATTGGATGCGCGGGGCGAAGGCCACGCGAATCAGGTAGGTCACGGCGAAGTTGACTTCGGTAAAGCCGTGCGTGTCGGTGGAATGGATGGTGGACTCGACCACGTCGTTGTGCAGGATGCCGTCCACCAGGTAGGCCGCCTCGCGCTCAGAGGCGCTGATGGTAACGGAGTGAAACAGCCGGTGCCGGTCGTCGAGGAAGCCGTAGGACACAATCCCTTTTTCCTGCCCGAAGTATTTATAGGAGTGCGTGGCGTGAATGGAATCGACGGCCACGTAGTACTTCTGGCCATCCGAGGACGTGTGGGTCTGGCCCGGGTCGCGCTGGAACAGGCGGCTGACCGGCAGCTTGCCCGTCAGGGCCACCACCGCGTCGTTAGCCCGGCGCAGGTTCTCCAGCGAGAAGTACCAATTGACGGTGTTTTCCAAGGTGGATTAGGCCACGTGCTTGGTGGCGTGGGCCATGCGCGTCAGGCCCAGGTTGCAGCCGTAGGCCATCACGCCGGCGAAGAAGACCCGTTCGGCCGGCCGGGGCGGGCGGTGGCGCGGGCTCCAGTGCTGCAGGCAGTCGGTGAAGCGGCACGCCTGGTTGACCGTGTGCAGCACCTCGTGCAACGAAATAAGCCCTGGCCCGGGGAACAGCGGCCGGGGCGGCGGCGCCTCGTCGTCCGCGGGCCGGGCGGGCGTGAGGAAGCGGGGCCGCCCGCCCCCGGCGCGCGTCTTCACGCCGGGGTTGGTGCCGGCCGCCAGCCGGTCAAAGGTACCGGCAAACGCGGCGGCCAGCTTCGCCTGCAGCGCGTCGAGCCAGGGGCCGGCCGCGCGCAGTTCCAGCAGGTTGGTTTGCTGCAGCAACGCGTCCCGCTGCCGCTCCCACGTCGCCCCGTCCAACAAGTAGGTGTCGAAGGGGCGGTAGCGCAACGAGTGCAGCAGGTTCAGCTTGCCCGCCTTCAGGTGGTCGGCCACGTGTCCCGCCAACAGGGCCTTGTAAAGCGACACGGGGCTGGCCGCTTCGCCGAGCGCCGCGCGTTCGGCCGGTTTCAGAAAGCCCGTCGGCGGGTGGCTGCCCAACTGCCCGTCGCGCGCCCGGTAGTAGGCCAGGGCTTGCGCCAACGGGCTGTCGGGCGCGCCCTCGTACGCCACGCGGCGCAGGATTTCACCCATCCGGCGCTGCAGGGCGCGGGAGCGCTCCTCGACGACCTGGTAGTAGGGGCCGCTCGCACTGCCCCCGCCGGTTTTGCGCAGCTGCTGGGCCGTGTGCCGCAACTCCCCGAAGGTCGTCACCTCCGGGGTTTGGAGCCAGGCCAGCAGCGCGGCTACTTTCTCCTCGTTGGTGTGGGCAAACGAAAAGGCCACGTCTTCCAGCTGCGCCAGGGCCGTGCCGTGGCGCACCACCCCGTCGAGCAGTTCCCGCAGCTGGCCGGCCGTGTCCTGTTGCTGGCGGTAGACGCGCTCCTGGGTTTCGCGCTGGGCGGCGTTGCGGTGGGTTTGCACGGCCTGCTGTAACGTTTCGGTCAACAGGTCGCCCACTTGGTAGTACTGGTAGACCACGAAGCAGAGCACCATCAGGTATTTCTTGTCGGCCTGCTGCCGCACCTGAAAAACCTGCGCCCGCTCGACGTAGCGGGCGTAGTAGCGTACCACTTCTTCCGGTAAATCCAGGGCCTGCACCACGGGGTACACCTGGGTGAAGAGGGGCTGCAGCACGGCGTAATCCTGCACGTTGGCGCGGATGGCGCTTGGCCGCATCAGCTCCAGGCTGCGCTTGAGGGTGGTGAGCCGGTAGGGCCGGTGGGGATGAGCGGGCTCCTCCGCGTCGGTGGTAAACAAGGCGTCCAGCTGCTGGCGCACGGCGGGTGTGAGCAACGCGGCCAGCTGCGTGGTCAGCTGCTGCTCGACCGTGCGGAAGGCCTCGGTCACGACGCCGGCCAGCGCGGCGTATGTGGGCACTTCCCAGCGACGGGCCCGCAGCGTATCCACGGCCGAGCAAAACACGGCCACGGGGTTCATCTGCTGGCGGGCAAAGTGGGTCACCTGCGTGCGCACGGCGGCTTCGACCTGTTCGAAGGGGGCGACGCCGAACTGCTGCAGAATCAGCTGGCGGTGGTGAAAGCGGGTGGCCTTGTCGTAGCGCGCCCACTCAACATTTCCTAAGCGGTAGCGCTGCTGCACGTACGCGCCGTCGGCGGCCCGAAACCGGTCAGTGGAGAAGAAGCGGCCGGTGGCCTGAAAATAGCTGACCTGCAGCACGAAGCCACCCCGGCTGTGGGGCGTCACCAGGCTGCCGAGTACCTGCGTGGCCCAGTCGGGCAAGCTGCAGTAGAGCTTGCGCTGGGCCGCGGTCCACTTGGGCGGGTGGTCGAACGCCCGCCGCTGGGCGTCGTCGAGCAGGGGAAGGTAGCGCACGGACTTACGGGGCCAGCTGGCGCCGGTAGCGCTTCACACTACTTTCGCTGACACCGGTGGCGGCCCAGGGCTTACGCATCAAATAGCAGGGAGTATGAGAAGAGCAGACCTTTGCCTTTTCAGGCAACGTCAAGGTCTTTATGCTCAGCCACCTACTC
>NZ_FZNS01000009.1 GCF_900188255.1 Hymenobacter mucosus
TTAAGCCCCGGAGCGCCCATGGTACTGCCTTCACCGGCGGGAGAGTAGGTCGCCGCCAACCTTACTGTTTTTGCGGACGAGCCCCCGGCTGCGTCACCCAGTCTCCCCGTAGGGGGAGGAGGGGGATGCGCCGGGGGCTCGTCCCGTTTAGGGCCTTCCCAGCCGGGAGGCTCTTTTATCTATTTTGCTCAACAAGCCTATCTAGCGTTAACATTACCAGCCGGGGGCTTAGGAGCTAGCTTTCACTGTACGCAGCGCCCCACCGCCCCGTCTTTGCTTAGGCGGAGCGGTGGGGCGCTACGTTTTTATCTGCTTATCGTGTTGGGCCAGCTATTACCTCAATCATACTACTTGGTGAGAGGTATTCCTGAGCTAGCTCTCGCAGAGTGCTTGCCTCAACTTGATCAACCTCCTTCAAGAAGTCAGAGTAAAATGTACTTGGTAGGTCGTAGAAGATAATGCTCTTATACTTGTCACATTGTTCAAATACAGTGCTTAGTTCGTTAGCAAACTTACCAGCCATGTAGTTTTTCACTGTTCGCAACTCGTCTGCTGGAATTAAGTCTTCTTGCAACAAGCGTAGCTCATGCTGAACTTCCTTAATGGCCACGTCTGCATTCTTGGCGTTTACATCTGAACCAATTGCGAAGCTAGTTGCATGTTCGCGTGGGCCAGTGCTAGCGTAAATACCGTAGGTCAGGCCTTTGTCTTCGCGTATGTTCTTCATCAGGCGCGAACCGAAATAACCGCCGAGAACTTTGACTAGTACTTGGAGCTGGTGCGTCTGGGGGTGGTCAAGTGCCGGCCATAAACGACCAATGCGTAGAGAAGCTTGAATGCTGCTAGGTACTGTAACATAATCGAGTGCAGGTCCGCTAGCAGGAGCAACAGATACAAGCTTTTCGAGTGGCTTTTCAGTTACAATGCCTTCTCCTAGCGTTTGGCGCACCAACTGCTCATGGTACGTACTGACATCACCGCATAAGAACAGCTCAGCGTGTGAGAGCTGGTAGGTAGCATGGTAGAAAGCTTTAACCTCCTCAGAAGTTGTTTGCTCGAATTGCTTTTCGTTAAAGACCACTCCGTACGGATAGGTAGCTCCATATAGGTTCCTAGAGAACCGTTCAGCTGCTAGATAGCTAGTTTTTTGGCGCTCTACCTGGACGTTTTGGATAGTACGGGTCTTGAGTTGGTTGAACTCGTTTTCGGGGAATGTAGCTTCAGTTAAAACATCTAGGAACAAGGGAAGAAGCTTTTCCAAATGGCGAGCTAAGCAGTACAGCGTAAGCGTTGCCCGGTCAAACCCTTGTTCGCATTCCAGTGAAGCGCCGTAGAAAGCTACTTCATCAGCAATCTGCCGGGCCGTGCGGGTACGCGTACCTTCCAGTAGCATACGAGCGGTGAGTAGCGAAACGCCGGAAGCAGTATCGTACCACTTTCCGGCTTTGAATACCGCCTGGAGGCGAATTACTGGCTGGGCTGCGTTACAAAGAACGTGGAGGCGGGCTCCATTAGGGAGCGAAAACACGTCAGCCGCGGGCAGCGTTACGCTGGCCAGCGGCTGAACGGGAGGAGCGACTGTGCGGTCGAGCATTCAGTAGGGAGTTAGTTGGTCGGAGACGGCTCAGATTCACCGAAGGCATCCGAGAGGTCATTGACGTTAAAGTGCAGAGAGATGCGGATTGTTTGCGAGAGCGGATTGTTGCGCGAGTTTGGTACCAAGTAAGCTGCATCAACCCCTAGTACGTTGTAGCGCAAGCCCGCTCCAAAGCTGAGGTATTGCCGGTCACCTTTTCTGGGATTCTCGTAGAAGTAGCCAACGCGTGCCATCAACAGATCGTTGTACGTATACTCAAGGCCAGTTGATAGGTTAATTTCGCGTAATTCCTCTTTGAAGCCGCCTGGGGCATCACTAAACGAGTTGAAGACAGCTGCAACAATACCTTGCTCAGCACGCTTTCTGTTCTCGTCTACCACGGATTGCTTGGTAGTATTCGTCGGATCATCAACGTCGTAGAAAGGCGTTGGAACCAGAAGCTTGTTCACGTCGAAAGCTAGGGTAAGCTTGTTATAGGGGTCCAGCTCTTTTGTAATGGCCGTACCCAGCTTAAGATTCATAGGTAGAAAATCTGGCTGAGCGACATTGGTATAAGATATCTTATTGCCAATGTTAGAAATAGTACCACCTAACGACAAGTTGTACTCGCCCGCTCCAATTGTGAGGTCGTTGGTGTAATAGGCTCCCAGGTCAACGGCTACGGCATTAGCAGGCTTCGTATCGGCAGCGCCACCAGTGAGGTTAGAGCGCAGGAAGCGGGCATTTAAGCCAACGCCAAAGTTCTCGCTGAGCTGCTGACCATACCCTATGGTTAAGGCGTACTCTTTGGGGTTGAACGTTGGACCGGCTTGGCCCTGGGCATTACGGTACTGAATCTCACCCAAGTCAAAGTACATCAGATTGGCAGATAAGCCAGCGCGTTGGCCAATCTTGGCGGTACCGGAGAGGTAGGCAAGGCCCATATCATTAGCTACGCTAGCTAACCAAGGCGTATACGAGGGAGAAACGCTGTACTTGTACCTAACGAATCCTAGCTTACCAGGATTGTAGTATCCGCTGTTGGCGTCTGGGCTAATGGCCACCCCTGCCTCGCCGAGGGCTGCTGAGCGCGAATCAGGACTGATTGTAAGGATGGGTACAGCAGTGGTAATAGCGTTTGACTGGGTCTGGGCCTGAGCAGCAACTGCGAGGCTCAAAAGACTAGGAACAAGGGCAAAACGCAAGGACAGTTTTGTCGAACGCATAACAACGGAAAAAGTAGGAGCGGAAGGTAGGCGAAAAGCCAAGGTTTTAGTTGAGAAGAACTAATTTTTCGTATTTGGAAGCAGTAGAGCCGTCGCTTGTGCGAACACTCACCCGGTACACGTATACCCCACGCGCGAGCTGATCGTGGTACTCATCGCGCCCATCCCAGGTGATGGACGACACGTGCGAGCCAGCAGCCAGCGCCGAACCTTGTAGCGTGCGAACCAAGCGACCCGCTACCGTGAAGATCTGCACTTGAATGTCTAACTCTTCCCCACTCCGGTTATGATCGAAGTGGAAGGTCGTGTTACCAGCAAAGGGATTAGGATAGTTCAAGACGTGTTGCAGAGCCAGCTTGTCGGTGGAGGCGGCAATGAATTCTAGACTACGCTCACTGGAGTTGTTATACGTATCCCAAGCCTTCACCTTAAGCAGGTGTGGCCCCGGAGTAAGTTCTTTGAACACATACTGCACTTGGCCCGCCTGAAAGCTATCCACCTTAGCGGTGTAAAACTCATTCAGGATAATGACTTTGTTAGGGTCATTATCAAGACTAGCCGTAATGTCGTGGCCGATACCGGAGCCAGCCGTATTGATACCACTTTCATCCCGTAGCTTACCCAGCAGGGTAGAGGTAGTAGGAGTCAGACCGCCAAACACGAATGACTCATCATTGTTCATGAAAAGCCGAATGCGAGGCGGGATGGTATCTAACGAAGCCAAATCGGAAGCACCACCAACTGGCACCAAGCGGGCACCGTGGGCGTCTTGCTTACGAATGGAGTCGGCGGCATACAAACTAATTTTGCCTAGCCCAAAGCTGTAGTTGATATCCTTCGGCACCACAAAGTTGACAGTGAACCGACCGTTGGTTACGCTGGCCTGCCCATCATACACCACGTTCTCGCGAACAACTACGGAAATTACCGAGTCAGAGGATTCATTGCGCAACGTTTTAACGATGGACTGCTTTTCAAAGACCGTTACCTGAGCCGTGCCGGTAAAGGTAGAATTACGCTGACCGCTTTGCTGTACTTCTCCTTTGAGCACTACTCGGCTTAGGGCCTTTAAGGTGTCTTGCTGGGTAGCTCCTACAGGGCGGCCGTTGAGTTCCGTCACAACGGTCTGTTGGTCGGGGTAGGCTAGGCGCATGGAAGGGTCGCCTAGCAAGGCGTAGTTACGGTTGGCATCGCCAAAGGCGGCTATGTTTTTGGCCGTGGTGATGACGTCCCCAATGCGGGGCATGGTCCCGTCGGAGCGCCGTTGTAGCACGTCGTTAAAGAACTCAACCGCTAGGCCTTGGTTGTTGCTGGCGTACACTACCCGCGTAGTGGTAAACAAGCCAATAGCGCCCCCTGCAATGTCGGTCAGGGATAATTCGCCGGCGGAAGTGAGTTCAGGGTTGTCGTAAGTACTAAAGTCGCACGTACCGGTGAACATGAACGCCAAGCGGCGGGTATTTTGCAGGCGAAGAACAGAAGCACTGGTCAAAATTTGCTCGTCGGCCCAGGCAGTGGGGCCACCATGCCCGATATAGCTCACAAGTAAGGAACCCTGCTCAAACGACTCATCAATTGCCTGTTCGCACTCGGGGGAGCGCTGACCCGCGGCTACAGGGTTTTGCCGGTACATGTCAAGATACACCTTGCGCACGTTGTAGTTGGGCTGCGTAGTAGCCAGCGGGTTTGCTAGTGGCTCGGCACCTGCTCTTGTAAATAGGTTTGCGTCGCCGTCATCCGTGACGAACGTGAGGCGGTTGCGCCACTTGCCATAGCTAGTCGGGCTGTCGTAGCGGATAAGCTTATCGACTACCGCCTTTGCCATATCAGCATTGCCATATTGGCCTACTGCCGAGCGCACTGGGAGGCGGCCAACCCGCACGTCCATTAACTCATTGGAGCCTGGTAACCACGCACCCTCGTCGTCGTCGAGGATGCCGTAGTAATCATCAGAGGAATAGCTAATGCCTTGGTTGTTGGGGCGGAAGCCTTGCACGGGGTCAAAGCTTTCTACTGATTCGTAAACGGGAACGTAGTTCTGGGCAATACGGTCGGCGTCGGCTGGTAAACGGTTTGCCCACCAGCTGGGCTGTTGGGCTTTGTTGTTTGTTGGGTCCGACTTGTAGTCGTAAGAAGCGTCGCCGAAGAGGAGGAGGTACAACTGCTTGCCAGATGGTGACCGGTCGTAGATCATCTTCATCAGGTCGCGGATGGCCGTGACATCCTGCCCTCCCGAACCAAATTCGTTATATATCTGCGTGGTCGTTACTACGCTTGCCACCAAGCCATCGTGACTAGCACGGTGGTCGGCCAACCGCTGGGCCTGCGCTAAAAACGCAGGGTGCGTGACAATGACCAGGTCTATTTCCCCGTCCAGATTCAGGGTGTGCAGGTTTTGGTTGGCAACCTTGCCAAAGCCTAATGGCGCGGGAAAGGAGCTGCCCGGCGTAAATGCCACGAACTCGCGTAGCGTATCGGTGCGTGCCACGAAGGCGCCGTTGTTAAAGCTAACAGCTGCTGGCCGGCGCGGGTTGGTGACGTCCCATACGGTAGCACCGGCGGCGTTGCCGACATCAAACTGGCTAATGGCTGCCGGCCCAATGTTTTCGAGAGAACGGAACTCCAAGCTGCTCCCATTTAAGCGTAACTGACGCTGGGCATTAAGTTCTAGATAGTCTAAGTACCCCTTGGCTGAGAGGTCTGAGCCGCCATTGTAGGTAATATCTACCCGTAGCTCCGCCGGAGCCGTGGCAGGAACCACATAAGCGAAGGTAGATACACTAGTGTTGGCTATTTCCGGATAGGGAGTTGGTGTTCTGCCGCTTACTACCTGCGTACTGGTTTGGCCATTGATGCCTACCTGAAATATAGACGAGCTAGCCCCCGTAGACACCACCGATGACGTGATGCTAGCGGTGGTACCCGGGACCAAATCGGCCACCGGAAAACTAAAGGTTTTCTGGTTAGTGGTCGAGAATTCCTCTCCCAGCCAGGTGCGGCCCGACTTCAGAAGGTTGAGAAGGTCGCGCTCATAGTACTG
Organism: Hymenobacter mucosus; assembly: GCF_900188255.1. Lineage (GTDB taxonomy): Bacteria > Bacteroidota > Bacteroidia > Cytophagales > Hymenobacteraceae > Hymenobacter > Hymenobacter mucosus. The sequence goes on from NZ_FZNS01000009.1 coordinate 5,843, forward strand.
CCGCTCTGTAAAGGCAGTAATGCGGGCCGTAGGCGTGCCCGTAACGGCTGGAGCTGTTGCCACGCGCCGGCCGGCAGTGGTGCCTACCGTCAGGAAATAGTAGGCGGTATCGGTATAAATATTGGTTTGATGGCGAAAACGAGTGGCAAAACCATCGCGCACCCAGGTATGTGGGCCGCGGGCATAAAATAGAAAGTACTCGTTGTCGTCGAAGGTAGCATTGGCATCGCCAACAAATTGGATAGCATTTTCCACCAAATCATCGGGCCGATAGGCTGCATTGGCTTGAGGAAGCGTACCCATTGCATTGCCATATAAACGCAGGCGGCTAGGGTCAATGCCCTGCACAGTGAGTCCAAAGCTCTGTAAGGTGGCTTTGCTGAGCTTGTAGATGCCGTTGGAGGGTACCCCAATCTTAAACCACTCGCCCTGGTTCAGAACGGAGGTACGGGCGTACACGCGGGTGCTTTGTCCGTCGCGGCGGGAGTCGGAGCTACGCGTGTAGGCGTAGGTGAACGACGTGAGTTTTTCGGCTTGTCCGGTTTGGGGGTTACGGCGTAGGGGCTGCACCGCCAGTAGCGTGACTGGTTGACGTTGCTCGGTGGTATGGGTAAGCCATACTGTTGGGCTAGCGGGAAGCGTAGCAAGGCTAAGCTGGCGCGTTTCTAGGGGCGTGGCGGCCTCGTATACTGCTTCGCGCAGCTGCCCATCCGTCACGTTGCCCGTCAAGCGTAGCTGATACGTACCTACCTGCTCATTCATGCGGAATGTAGCACCCCGGAAACTGGGCACGCGGCGCAATTGGTTGCCTACTATTGCGGGTACGGTTCCCAGCCATTCTACTTTTCCCTGTACCACCTGCTCGGCCGACTGAGCTGCAGCAGATGCCACAAAGCCCAACGCGGCCACTGCGGCCAGAACCCAACTAGTAAAGTGGCGCATAAAAAATGCTCAATAGTCTGGTGAACGAGGAGTGGTTAATACAGTTCGCAACAGGTAGTAGGTAGGCACAGTTCAGCAAACGCCGGCTACTTAACTATCGGACCAGGTAAATATTGTGGCCTGCCAATAGAAATATCAGGCGCGCGCAGTCTTTACCACTGAGAGCAGCACATACAGTAAAATAACCAACGGGATGGCCGCCGCTTGCAATACTACTAGCAGGCCCAAGCTCAGCAGTAGGAAAATGAACTGCAGAGAATTATCATGCCACCGTAGGTTTTTGAATTTTAAAGCAAAAAGGGGAAGCTCCGCTACCAGTAGCCCCGCCAAAGTCAGCGCCAGGAGCAGCAGTACCCACGGGTTCAGAATAATATCCTGCAGGGAAAATGTGTCGTGGACTAGAATGAGTGGTAATGAGGCTACCACCAAGGTGCAAGCAGGCGTAGGCAGGCCAATAAACGAGTCAGACTGCCGGGTATCGTTGTTGAACTTGGCCAGCCGCAGCGCCGAAAAAATACTAACCACGAAGGCGACGTATGCCAACCATTCAGGGAGACCAGTAGCGGGGAGGGCATGCCGCAGCAACTGAAATAAAATAGCACCCGGCACTACCCCAAATGACACCATGTCGGCCAGGGAGTCCAGGTCCTTCCCAATGGGAGAAGAAACGTGCAGGGCACGCGCCACCAATCCATCAAAAAAGTCGGCCACGGCAGCTATGCCAATGAGGTAAGCTGCCGTTACTAGTGGCATCTGCCAGGAAAGCGAAGTAGCGTCAGCCTGGGAGACGCCAGGGCCGAGGATAAGGGTAAGAGCTAGGCAGCCGCACAGTAGATTTAAGCAGGTAAGCGCGTTTGGGAGGTGCTTTTTCAAGGTTTGGAGGTAATCAGGAGCTAGTAGAGCAGGGCACTGCGCCCCAAGGAGATTTTCAGAATAGGAAGTAAGTTGAATAGCAGCTAGGACAGCAAGCCGCGCGGGGTAAAATACGCTAGCGCAAGAATGGGTTGCTTTTCCGCTCGGCGCCAATGGTGGTAGCAGGGCCGTGGCCCGGATATACCGTTACATCATCGGGGAGGGTAAGCAACTGGCTTTTGATGCTTTCAATGAGAGTATCGTAGTCGCCGCCAGGTAGGTCGGTGCGCCCAATGCTGCTTCGGAATAGCACGTCGCCGCCAATGACGGTACGCGTAGGTGCATGGTAGAATACTACATGGCCCGGCGCGTGGCCCGGCGCAAAGCGCACTTCCAGTTCGGTTTCACCAAAGCGCACCGGCTTCTCCGGCGTTAGAAAACCGGTAGGCTCGGCGGGCGTGTAGTGTGGAAATCCATAGTTAGAGGCATACGTAGGGACGGCCCGTAGCACGCTTAAGTCAGCTTCGTGAATAAGAAACGGGACTTGATAGGTGTCGAGGATAAACTTATTGCCTAGCACATGGTCAATATGGCAATGCGTGTTCAGCAGTAGTACCACCTGCAGCCCTTGCGCAGTAACAAATGCTTGTAGTGCCTCCTGCTCGGCCCGCTCGTAGCAGCCGGGGTCTACCACTACGCATTGCCCAGAGGCATCATGCAGCAAATAGGTGTTTTCAGAAAAAGCATTGAAGGTAAATCCAGAGACAGTCATGCAATGAAGGAATGAGGCCAGTGCCAGCCGAATAAAATTGCGAGGGTAAGTTACGAGTCTTACTGCGAATGATGCCCACGCTACCCGCGTTTCATCCTACCCCCGTACCTTGCCAGCCATGACACAAGTAGAGTACCTGATAATAGGCCACGGCATTGCCGGGGCTACCCTGGCGCACGAGCTACGTAGGCGTGGCCGTAGTGTGCTTGTGATAGACACGCCCCAGCCTGATTCGGCCTCGAACGTAGCTGCGGGGCTGATGAACCCTGTGGCGGGCAAGCGCTTTGCCTTGGCCTGGCGCGTAGAAGAATTGCTACCCGCCGCTAGCGCATTCTACCGCCAGTTGGAAGCCCGTTTTGGCCAGCCATTTTTCGTGGAAGCTCCCATCTTGAAGCTGTTTTCCTCCGTAGCAGAACAGAACACAGTAATAGCCCGCAGTGCGGACCAACCGTGGCGACACTTCGTGGAAAACCCAGGCGAGCCGCTGCCAGTGGTGCCTGGCATGCGAGCAGACTATGGGGGCCTACGCATCCGAGGCGGAGGCCACGTACTAGTAAGCAACGTGCTGGCTGCCTTGGCCGCCGAAGGAATTCAGGAAGGTTGGTTATGGCACGAAACTTTTGTTTGGGAGCAGCTTGTTCCGGCTGCGGAAGAGGCCGGGGGAGGTCTGCTTTATGCAGGTCGGGTACGGGCGCAGCATGTAGTGTGCTGCGAAGGTGCTAATGCCCGGCATAATCCCTATTTTCATTGGCTGCCGCTTACTCCTAACCAAGGAGAAGTGCTGGACGTGGAATGCGCCGGTCTTTCTGATCAGCAAGTATTAAATAAAGGCGCCTACGTGGTACCGCTCGGCAACGGGCAGTTTCGGGTGGGCGCAACGTACCGTTGGCCGCCCTTTGCGGCGGGCACCACTCCGGAAGCTCGCCAAGAGCTTAGCCAGCGCCTGGATGCTATGACCACCGAACCATTCCGGGTGACAGGCCAGCGGGCCGGGGTTCGGCCGGCGGTCCGCGACCGGAAGCCATTGCTGGGCACCCACCCGGCGCAAGCTTCCGTACACATTTTCAATGGCTTCGGCTCGAAAGGTGTGATGCTGGCCCCCCGGCTGGCTACCCTGATGGCTGATTGGCTGGAAACTGGCCAGGAGTTGTGGTCCGAGGTCAATATTCAGCGGTATTCTGCGTTATACATTGCCGCCTTGTCTTCGGCTGGGGTAGCATCTTCTTCTGGTTCTCGCTCCTAGTATTTCAGCCTTCTTCTATGAAGCACATCTTCTTTCTTTCCCGGCGCGGTTGGGGCCGTCCGGCTGGCCTGGCTGCGTTGCTGTTGGGTGCCTTTCTGCCGGGTGGGGCCGCCCTGGCCCAAACGGCCCAGGAGCCGTTCGGGCGTGTGCGTATCCAGTACAAGGATTTCAACTGGCAGCAGCTCAGCACCCAGAACTTCAACATCTACTTCTATGCGGGCGGCGAAACCAACGCCCGGCACGCGGCGGAATATGCCGAGAAAGAGTTGCAGCGCATCACGGGGCTTATTGGGTACTACCCCTATTCAAAGACGACGATTATGTTGTACAACTCCGTGGGCGACCTACGGCAGAGCAACATTGGTTTGGATGCGGATAAGTACCAAACCGGCGGCGAGACCTCACTAACCCGCCTCACAAAAGTTCAGATTGCGTTTGAAGGGCAGCAGACGCGGTTCAAGCAGGACTTAAGCACCCACATAACCCAGGTGCTGCTCAACGATATGATGTATGGGGGCTCCCTCAAGGAAGTCATCCAGAGCAGCTACCTGTTGCAGTTGCCCAACTGGTTTATTAGTGGCGCATCGGCGTACGCCGCCCAGGGGTGGAGCGTGGAAATGGACGACTACATGCGTACCATGACCAGCGAGTACGAGGGTACGAAGACGGCGCCGTTCTTTCTTCGCAACCCTGAGTTGGCGGGCCAGAGCATCTGGAACTACATAGCAGAACGCTACGGCTATACTAGCATTCAAAACATCCTCAACCTCACTCGTATTACCCGCGACGTTGAGGTGGGCATTAGTTCGTCGCTCAACGTGCCCTATAAGGTGTTCTTGAAAGATTGGCTGGGATACTACCGTCAGCTGAATGCTCAACCCCAGACGCCGTTTCAAAATACCGACGAGGCGCGGCGCGTAGTGCGCAACAACCGCAAAGGCGTGCTCTACTCGCAGCCAGTGATGAGCCCCAATGGGCAGCGCTTGGCCTACGTGCAGAATGACCGGGGCCGCTACCGCGTTTTGGTCGTTGGTAAAGACGGCAAGGGCCGCGACATTATTCACCGCGGGGGCTACAAAACGCCTGACCAGGAAATTGAAACCCGTTTGCCGGTGCTGGCTTGGCGGGGCAATGGGCAAGTGGCCGTGGCGGAGATGTACAAGGGCGATATGACCTTGCAGTTGCGTGATGCCCAAGGCGGCTTTGGAAGCATGCTAGACCGCCTGAAAGCCCTACTGCCTACTTTCGGCAAAAGTGCTTCCATATTCTCGGTGTACTCGCAGGTCAACAGCATGAGCTACTCGCCCGATGGCAAGTCCTTGGTGTTTAGTGGCGTGCGCAATGGTCAAACCGACTTGTACCTCCTTCGTGCTGGCACCCGGACGCCGGAAAAGCTCACTAGTGATGTTTTCGACGACGTAGAGCCAGCCTTCCTGCCTGGTGGGGGCGGAATAGTTTTCAGCTCGAATCGGTGGCTCGACTCGGCTGGCACAGCAAAAGGCAGCTTTGGGGCAGTAGTGAATAACTACGACCTGTTTCTGTATCACCTCGATGGCCGGGCCCAGCCCGTAGAATCGTTGGTGAACACCATTTCTAATGAGGGGCGGCCACGGGCCTTGTCCGACTCTGAGGTGCTGTTCGTGGGCGAGGAAAGTGGCGTGCGCAGCCTATACCGCCTGTCGTTGGCTACCAAGAAGTACCAGCCCGTAACAAGCTTCCTGCCCAACATCAAGGACTACGACTACAACGCTACCTCTGGCACTCTGGGCTTTGTGGCTGCTGAGCAGGCCCGCGACTTCGTGTATTTGTATCCCAACTACGCGTTGCCCGAAAACCTAACGCTTTCCAAAACGGCCCGCCAAGAAATACTGGAAGACCGCTCGAAAGCGCCAGTTCCCACCAAAGCAGCTACTCCGGCACCTAGTCCTACGGCGCCTACTATCGCCAACGCACAAGAGCAGCAAAATCAGAGCAACGGAGAGCAGCCACGTCGTACCGATGGGCGCGTCAATACCACTGACTACGAGTTCGACGAGGATATTCCAACCTCCCGGGCCAACCCCACGCCGCGCCGTATCGCCCGCCAACAGGCGCCTACCATTGTAGCACTGCCCCAGGCCGCCCCCTCCGAAACGAGTGGCGTAACGGGACCGTACCGCTACGATAACCGCTTCAGCGTTGACAATGTGGTATCGTCGTTGTACGCTGATCCACTGTTGGGCCTTGGCATCATTGCCCAGGCTAACATGGCTGACCTGTTTGAGGACCACCGGATTCGGGCAGGAATTTTTGCCCTGACGGATTTGCGCACCAGCAATATTTTTGCTGAGTATACCAACCTCAAACATCGCTACGACTGGACTATTGCTTATACCAAGCAAGCCTACTTCTTTGACTCTGAAACATACCAGAGCCGCTTGCGCTATGGCCGTCACGAGGTAGCGCCTACCATAGCGTATCCTCTCACGCACAACTTGAGCGTCCGTCTGGGGCCGCGCTTTGTAAACGTAAGCCGGCAGGTATTTTCTGACCTCAGCGGTACCACCGATGTAAACCGCAGCTACCTAGGCGGCTCCGGCGAATTGGTATTCGATAACTCCGTTGCTACGGGCGTAAATATGCTAGAAGGTACCCGCATGAAAGTGGGTTACCAGCGGCTGTATGGTCTTGATAATGGAGTGCCCACCTTTGGTAAGATTTACGTTGACCTGCGGCACTACCAGAAAATTCACCGGCAGCTGATTTGGGCTAACCGGGCCAGCTTTGGGCAGTTCTTAGGCGGCGGCAGCTTGCCTCCCTTCTTCCGCCTAGGCGGTATGGACAACTGGTTGAACAACGACTACGATGGTCCGCAACTAGCCACGCGCAGCCAAGACCCGTTGCCGGACCCCACGGAGTTAATGTATCAGCAGTTTGTGACCAATATGCGCGGCTTCAACTACAGCAAGCGCACGGGCCCGAAGTATGTGCTGCTCAACTCTGAACTCCGGCTTCCTATTATTCAGTACCTGTCTCGTAAGCCAATCGACTCCGGTTTCCTTCGGAACCTGCAGCTCACGGCTTTCGGTGATGTAGGTACTACCTATTCTGGTGCTAACCCGTTCAGCGTAAACAACTCGAACAACACGCAGATCGAAGAGCAAGGACAAAACCCCTTTACGGCCACCGTCATCAACTTCAGCAATCCTATGCTGTACGGCTACGGCTTTGGCATGCGCAGCACTGTACTGGGCTTCTACGTGAAAGGCGACCTTGCATGGGGCCGGGAGAACTACACGGAAAAAGGCCCGAAAGTATACGTGACGCTAGGGTACGATTTCTAGGGTAGCTACTACCCACTTGCGGAAAGCCGTCGAAAGAAATTTCGGCGGCTTTCGTTTTTGTACCCACGCGGTTGCAAGCACCGCTGCATCCCCTCAGTGTGCGGCCCACTACGAACTGCACCAGTAAATAGGTAGCAGATTCAGATGGATTCCGGACCTAATAGAGGCTAATCCGGGAGTTGGGTTGTATCTTTGCGGTCCTTTTACCAGCCGTGTTGCCGTGACGCTACTGAGCGAAATCTGGGTGTTGATACAGAAGGACTTCCGTCTGGAATGGCGGCAGCGCGCGGCCCTGAATGGGATGCTGCTGTACGTGGGCAGCACTGTGTTTGTATGCTACCTCAGCTTCTCCCTACGCGGCGGACAACTTCCGGCCCCGGCCTGGAATGCGCTATTCTGGATTGTCCTGCTGTTCTCAGCCGTAAACGCGGTGGCGAAAGGCTTCCTGCAAGAAAGCCGCGGCCGCATGTTGTACTACTATACGGTGGTGCGGCCCCAAGCTGTTATTCTGGCTAAAATTGGCTACAATGCCCTGCTATTGCTGGGGTTAGCATTGATAGGCTTTGCGCTTTATGCCATTGTGCTCGGAAATCCCGTGCAAAACACTCCGCTCTTCGTGGGCAATGTAGTACTCGGGGCAGTGGGGTTTGCCAGCACACTAACGCTAGTATCAGGCATTGCGGCTAAGGCTACCAATAGTAGCACGCTGATGGCCGTGCTAGGCTTCCCGCTGATGGTACCTATGCTGCTGCTGTTAATCAAAGTATCTAAAAATGCACTTGATGGGCTGGAGTTTGAAGCCAGCCAAAGCTCCCTGCTAACACTAGTAGCCCTAAACATGATAGTTGCGGCTGTTTCTTACCTCCTGTTTCCCTTCCTATGGAGAAGCTAAGCCGGTTTGTAAGCACTGAGGCGCCAATAGCGCATTTCGTAGCACTAAGCCCCCGCGCAAGTTGTTTCCCGCTCGACGGCCCAAAAGAGGGGGCCTTGGTTTACTCATTTCTTCTCTGTGCTCATGTCTAAAAATTGGTGGAAAGCCCTGTGCGTGGTACTGCTCCTGTACGTGGCAGTAGCAGGGCTGCTGATGCCCGTGCCGCGCTTGGCCATTCTGAATGAGAGCATCCGCAACCTGTACTTCCACGTGCCCATGTGGTTCGGGATGACCTTCATTCTGTTTGCCTCAGTTTACTACTCCATTCGTTATCTGCGCACACCTACGCCCGAACTGGATATTCTGTCGCACGAGGCGGCTCGCACGGGCATTCTGATGGGGTTGGTAGGTTTGGCAACGGGTAGCATCTGGGCGCGCTACACCTGGGGCGCTTGGTGGACCAACGACCCCAAACTCAATGGGGCCGCCATTGCCATGCTGATTTACGGTGCCTATCTGGTGTTGCGCTCGTCCTTTACTGATGAGCAGCAGCGGGCCCGTATATCTGCCATCTACAACATCTTCGCTTTTGCCACGGCAATGCCGCTCTTTTATATTCTGCCCCGCCTGACGGACTCTTTGCACCCAGGGGCGGGAGGCAACCCCGCTTTTGCAAAATATGACCTTGATAGCAACATGCGCTTGGTCTTTTACCCCGCAGTCATTGGTTGGACGCTGCTGGCCTTCTGGCTGGCACAAGTAGCCAGCCGTCTTTCCCTGCTCAAACTGAAAGTGTATGAAAAACAGCTTGCGTAAGCTTCGTCCGGCGCTATTGCTGCTGATGGCCCTGCTGCTACCAGTGCTACACGTAGCCGCCCAAACGGCCGCAGCCAACGAGCCTGAAATGGCCGATTCTCTTCGCCTCAACGGCAAAATTTACGTGGTGGTGGCTGTCATTACGGTGGTACTGGCAGGGTTGCTGTTCTTCTTGGCTTCCCTGGACCGTAAGCTAACCCGCCTCGAAAAGGAAGTGCGCGACTAGGCTAAACGAAGTTGGTTCTACCCCCTAGGAAAGGGCCTTCTTGCTTCACAAATTCATGATTCATGCGGACCTTTGCCGCTGACTTTGTTGTTTCGATTATCGGCTACCAGTAGGAGCCGCCTGTTGCACCCCACATGAAAAAAGCACACATCCTTGCCATTGCGGTTATTGCCGTGGCCATTGGCATCATCATGAGCGCCGCCGGAGATGCCAGCGTGTACGTGTCATTTAGAGAAGCTCGGGAGCGGGCTGCCGATGGCAACCTCACCAAAGTGCACGTAGTAGGGCGCCTCCCCCGTGATGGACAGCAGAACATCCTCGGGCTGGAATACAACCCTGTACAGGACCCCAACTACTTCGCATTTACGCTGGTAGACACTAACCGCATTGCGCAACGCGTAATCTACTTTAATCCCAAGCCACAGGATTTCGATAAATCGGAGCAGGTAGTGATTACGGGTGCCATGCGCAACGACATCTTCGTGGCCGATAAGATTCTGCTGAAGTGCCCATCGAAGTACGTGGAGAAAGACATCGAAGGCGCTACCGCCTCTATCAACTAAGGCTAGCATGAAGAGTGAGCAAGCAACATACGGAGCCTGGAAAGCGCCTAAGCGCCTTGGGCTGCGCGTAGCTGCAACTCACTTGATGCTTCTACCTGGTGCCTTGGCTGCCATGGCTCAAGTACCAAATGATGATATCGAAAACCGACAGCAGCTGCGCTTAAATGCGGCTATATCCTCGAACACCACGGGCTGCACAGTGCAATGGCGTTGCGTGGACGAAAAGCTGACGGGCAAATGCATCGAGTATCACAACGACCAGTGGTTTGAGTTTACGCCGCGCACAACGGGCCGCTACTACGTGAATATTGGTGGGCAGAAATGCCGCGATACGCGCGGTGTACAGCTAGTAGTGCTTACGGGGCAGCCCTGCCAGCCGGCTACGTACCGGGTGCTTTCCTGCACCTCGCTGGGTAGTCAGGATGATGTGTTTATAACGCTAGACTCTTTGCAGGCGGGCCAGCCCTACCTATTGGATGTAGACGGCTACCTCAAAGATTTCTGTCAGTTTTCCCTGGCCGTGAGCGACAAGCCCCAGGGCGTGCCTGCTCTAGCTCCACCACCTGTTTCAACGGTAGTAACGGCCACTAACAGCCGCTTCACTCTGCGTTGGACGCTGCCTGACTCGCTCAGCGCTACGCGTCAGTTTCGAGTGTTGCGACGGGAAGCGGCCCAGTTTCGGGCGGCGCCCATGGCTACGGTACCGGTGGCGCGCACTACTTACGGCGCTAACACCACTGAGTATACCTGGACTGACTCGCTCACCGCACCGGGCCGTTACCTCTACCATGTACTAGCTGATGCCTCGGATACTGGGGCGCCGGCCCTGGTACAACAGCAATGGTACGCCTACAGCCAGCTACTACCTGATCGTAGCAGTGCTCAGGCTATGAATGAGGCCGCTGCCAAGCGTGCCCTGAAAGCACAACAAAGCTGGGAGCGACGCGGCCATCGGGCCCGCCTGAAACGCCTTGCTACCCAGCGACGCTCTAATCCCTAAAAACAAGTTTGTACTGGTCTGGTACTACACCATAGGCTAGTATTTCCTCTTCAACGCAGTAGCTCATGTTGAACACATTTATCGGCGACGCCGGGCACTTTAGTGTCATCGTGGCTTTCGTAGCGGCCACGGTAGCGGCGTATGCCTACTACGCGGCAGCACGCAACCAGCCCTTGGGCGAGTCAGATGCCTCTTGGCTGCGTATTGGCCGCGGAGCATTCATAGTGCACGGCTTGGCGGTGTTCTCGGTAGTCATCTGCCTGTTCACCATCATTCACAGCCACCGCTACGAGTACTACTACGCTTGGAGCCACAGCAGCAACCACTTACCCGTGGAGTACATGATATCCTGCTTCTGGGAAGGCCAGGAGGGTAGCTTCTTACTCTGGATATTCTGGCAGGTGCTTTTGGGCTTTGGCATCATGCGTTACCACCGCCGTTGGGAAGCTCCCGTCATGACGGTGTTTGCCGGCGTGCAACTCTTCCTTACTTCCATGATTCTGGGCGTAGTGCTAGGTGGCGTGAAGATTGGCTCTTCACCCTTTATCCTGCTGCGCGACTTCCTAACGGATTTGCCTGTATTCAAGCTCAATCCCGACTTTGTGCCGAAGGATGGCACTGGCTTGAATGCCCTGCTGCAGAACTACTGGATGGTAATTCACCCACCCACGCTGTTCCTAGGCTTTGCCTTAACGCTGGTGCCCTTTGCCTTCGCCATTGCCGGTCTTTGGAAAGGTGAGTTCACCAAGTGGGTGCGCCCCGCTTTGCGCTGGACGCTGGTGGGCGGCTTAGTACTAGGGGTAGGCATTATGATGGGTGCTTACTGGGCCTACGAAACTCTGAACTTTGGCGGGTACTGGAACTGGGACCCGGTAGAAAATGCTGTGTACATTCCATGGTTAGTCCTGGTTGCATCTTTGCACGGTTTGGTGCTATGGCAGCGTAGCCGGACGGCCTTGCGCACGTCCTTCGTGCTGGTTATTGCCACTTTCCTGCTGGTTCTCTACGCTACCTTCCTCACGCGTAGCGGGGTACTAGGCAACGCTTCTGTACACTCCTTCACCGATCTAGGCCTCTCGGGCCAGTTGATTATCTACCTGGCCGCCTTTGTGGTAGTAGCCATTGGGCTGCTCGTATGGCGCTGGAAGACTATCCCCGTGTCGGAGAAAGAGCTGACGACCTACAACTCAGAACTGTGGGTATTTGTGGGAGCCACGGTGCTATGCCTGGGTGCGTTCCAGGTGCTGGTCACTACCAGCATCCCGGTGTACAATGCCTTCCTCGGCTTCATCGGTATCAAGTCTAACCTGGCTTTGCCTGCCGATCAGATTCAGCACTACACCAAAATCCAGTTGTGGATGGGAGTCGGCGTAGCCTTCTTCTCGGGCTTGGCCCAGATAATGTGGTGGCAGAAAAATAACAAAGAGTCGCTTACTAGCTCGCTCACCGTGCCCGGCATTCTGACGCTGCTTGGCGCTGCGCTGGTTATCCTACTGGTTCAGTACTTCGGTCTGAAAATGAGCATTACGTACATTGTACTGCTTACGACGGCTCTGTTCGGAGTACTAGCCAACTTGAGCATGGTCATCACGCTTATGAAGCGTAAGGTTAGTCTTTCCGGAGGTGGTATAGCCCACATTGGCATTGCGCTGATGCTGTTGGGCATTCTAGCATCGGCTGGTTACTCAAACATTATCAGCCAGAACGTTTCGGGCTTGCTATACTCGCGTGAGTTTGATGAGACTACCAACCGCGACAACGTGCTGCTGTGGCGCAACGATAAGGCCCAAATGGGTCCGTATGAAGTAAGCTACACGGGGCAGTACTTTGATGCGCCTGGCGTTCCTGGCTACGTAAACAAGCAGTTGCTATTCCGCACGGCCGACGAATATAAGGCGCTAGCTCGGGCTGACATTAAGCGCGGCGATAAGGTGTACTACAAGGCTGGCGACACAGTCGACATATTGCCCGAGAACACTTATTACCGAGTAGAGTATAAGCACCGCGAAACGGGAGAAACGTTCACCCTTTATCCGCGTGGGCAGGTGAACGAAGAAATGGGCGAGGGGCTATTGGCTTCTCCTGACATCAAGAAGTTCCTAGACCACGACATCTACTCCCACATCAGCGCCGTGCCTCCACCCGATAAAGAGAAGGACTGGAGCGAAGTGAAGGAACATGTGTTGTCGCTGGGCGACACGATTTACTTGAACGATTACTTCGCGGTATTCCGTGGGGTAGAGCCTGCCCACCAAACGGCGGGGTTAGGGCTGGCAAAGGGTGACTTAGCCATCCAAGGCGACTTTTTGGTATACGGCGAGAAAAAGCAGTACCATGTGCACCCCGTATTTGTGGTGCGCAACCGCATGATCGGCCGAGTACCGGACGAGGTAGAGGACCTAGGCTTGCGTTTAACTTTCCTCAACGTAGATCCTTCCAACAGCAAGTTCACCTTTGGTGTGAGCACCACTCAAAAGGACTACATCATTCTGAAAGCAGTAGAGAAGCCCTTCATCAACCTCCTGTGGAGCGGTACGCTGCTCATGGCTGTCGGCTTCTGTATGGCCCTGTACAAGCGTCGCCGCGACGTAGATGTAGCTGAGCTGCCCGTTCCTGAAGAAGCTGTGAAGGCTCCTCGGCCTCGCCCGATTCAGCAAAAGCGCCAAGTTGCGTAAGCGTTAAGCCTATCACTACGGCACAAACAACGAGGCCCTAGTCGTCTGACTAGGGCCTCGTTGTTTGTGATGGCCAAGTGTGGAACGCGAAGCATGCCTCTTGGTACTATCCTCACGAATGGCAGATAACGCAGTAATTCCGCTTACCAATGCAGGTGTTTTACCTTGGCTAGACAGGTTGCAGGTATGATCCTGTAGCAACAAAAACGGGCAGCTCCTAGAGCTGCCCGTTTTTGTGAGGCCTATATGAAGTAACAACGCCTACTTCTGCACGGCAATGTTGCGAATCATGTAGTCGTTGCCCGACTTCACCTTCAGGATGTACATGCCACTGGCTAAGCGCGACAAATCCAGCTTGTTGGCGAAGTTGTCGCGGACGTTGGCTGTGTATACACGCTGGCCCACCAAGTTCGTAACTTCTACTTGAAGTCCGGCCCGGGCGTTGGCGCCGCGTATATCCACTGTAAATTGCCCCGCTGACGGATTAGGATATACAGTCACGGCTTGCACGAGCGCATCTGAAACGCCAGTAGATACCGACGTGATAGTGATGTCGTCAACGGCCAGGAAAAACTGGTCGGCAGCGCTGTATACGTGGAAGCCCAGGAAGTAATTGCCGGTAGTGGCGGGCGTAATAGCTGCTACTGGTGTAGCGCTGTTGGCATCAGCAGTCAAAACGGTAGCAGTAGCAATGTTGCTGTTGTTCCACAGCGTATTGGTTTGGCCAGCCACCGTTGCAGCCGTGCCATACTTCACTTCCAGCTTTTCAGGGTAGTTGGCGCCACTGTTGCGGTATTTGAAGGCAAGCTGATAGCGAGAACCCGCACGCAGGAAAAGAGCAGGCGTGAAAAACCAGTCGTCGGCCTCCGTGGTACCGTCCTCGTTATAGAGGTAGGTCATGGCATTTGGTGAAGACGAGCCCACGAAAATAGGACCGGTGTCCGTTGGTACGCTCGAGCGGTTCTGCCAAGTTTCTTCATCATTATTCACGTTGAGCACCGTATAGCCACAAGGTATTGACCCGCTTGCTACTCCATCGAAGTTCTCGGAGTAGGGGAAGCTGGTTACAATGCTGGGTTGGCACTGGGTCGTAAACGTGAATGGGCCGGCCAAATCGCTCTGGCTAGTAGCACTGCAGTTGGTGCGAATGTAGAACTGGTACACGGTAGCACTCGTCAAGCCGGTGATGGTGGCGGGAGAGCCCGTAACTACTACAGAAGTACCGCTAGTAGCCGGGTTGAAGCCACCAGGACCGTACAGGATTGTGTAGCCTGTAGCACCAGTAGGAGCAGTGAAACTTACAGCGGCCGTTGTGGTATTAGTGCTGGTTACTGCGGTAGCCGTCGGCGTTTGACAGGTTTGTGGAGTGCCTACACTAGCGGCTATAGCCAACCGCACAAAGTTGAGGTTAGAGGTATTCAGCGGTATCCAGGCTCCAGTAGAAAGCTTGGCGAAGAAGGTATTTGGCCGTTGAGGATCTTCTATTTGTACAGCTAGGCCGATATTCGAAGCAGAAGTTTCCTTGACAGCCACAAAGAACGAACCGCTCACGGCAATATTAGGAATGGCTACCGTTGCAGTGCCCCCCGCCGTCGTCCGATTCTGCGTGGGGGAGGTGTAGAGTACCGCACCTGGTGTGCCATTGGCTCCGGTGGCGTCTAACACTACAACTTGGTATGGAGCCGTATTGGTGCTAGTGCCGCCCGCAAAGGTTGGCCTTACCTCGTAGAGGGTGGTCGGCTGCGTTAGGGTGTATTTAACAGCTAGCATCCCATCAACGCCTGTTCCGCCGACACCGCCTGCGAAAGCTTCAGTGGTATCAATATAGGATAAGTGGTTAGAGGTTACCACTTGGGTGTAAGTAGCCGAATTGTTTAACGTAACGTCGTCCTCGGGCACTGTTACCGTCAGTGTGTTGGTGCCGGTAGAAGTGAGGGCATAGCCAGCAAACGTAACCGTGGTAGTAGCCCCAGGAGCTAGGCTAGCAACAGTTTGTGTGGCCGTAAACGTGTTTGGTCCCCGTACCGCGAGCGTTACCGGGATGTTAGTGAGAGTAGCATTGCCCGCATTAGAGATGACAGCTTGTGGTACATGTGGCGTAGCAAATGCCCGTGGCGCTTCTCCTAGCGTATAGACTGCGTCAACGCTCACATCATTGTCAGGAAGCGCAAACCGGTAGGTCCGGCCTGCATCAGGTAAATGGGTATTCTGTACCAAGTGTGGTAGATAGAACACCGTACCATTTTGCGTTATCGTATTTTCAAAAATAGTGGTGTTCCAAGGTTGATTAGGCGCTTTATATGTCAGATTTAAATCGACTGGGTCAGCTGATAATCCCTTTAAACCGATATAGAATGATTGAGCAGTAGGTGTGTTGCCGGAGGATGTCCAGGTGCCATACACCAGTTCTATCGTATTAGTACCCTCAAAAAGCCGGATCTGAAACTGCATCGTGTTCATCTGCGACGGAACAGTTGACGTAGTTCGCGTAGTGGGCTTATCGCGCAGATTCTCAAACTGAATAGTACAAATGCGGTTGCCAGCCGTACCCGTAGTAGCTACTCGGTATTCCGTTGGGGTAGCTGTTTGATCGGCAGCACCTGTCAAGTCGATGCCCGAGGTAGCGGCTATAATGTTTTGGTCATCCTCATTGAAAAGCGGGAATAAATCGGTGGCGCTAGCCGGCGCAGCAGACCCCAGTTTAATGAAGCCGTTGGTATTGAGCACAAACTGCGTGTACACCGTACCGTTGAACACGAACGAAAACCCAATAGGCTGAGCAGCCGAGTTAGCATCGTCCGTATTAGCAGTTGTAATGGCAGTTCCACTCGTGCCTAAATCGGTGTAGGTGCCGCTTACGTTTTGGCTGAACGTCTGAAGGTACGGGAGGTCGTTTACTCTATTTGCCGTATTGCCACGCTGCTGAACAGGTGTTACCCTAGTAGGTATGGTTCGGGTATAGGGTCGCATATCGGACCACACCTGGGCTTGAGCGGTTGTGGCCCCAAGACTCACAAGAGCCCCCAAAGCCAACTGGCGCCACGTGGTAGCAGCCTTTGTGTAGAGGTTTAACATATTCTGAATGAAGTTGAAAAGGATGACCAACAGTGCAGTTAGCAGCTACACGTAGCAAGGACGTTAGCCTAGCTAAACAAGTTGTTAAATTTCCTCTAAAAATTGATTTCTACAGGCGGAAAATGTACAAGCCCGTACCTTGTTGGTTAAATAAAGGTGGAGCGCTATGGAAGAAACTAAAACTGCTGCGAAACGCGTAGTGCTGCTGGGCGCCGGCCGGGTAGCCCAGCATTTGGCCCCGGCCTTACTGGCCGCCGGCTATCATGTGGCGCATATTTGGAGTCGCTCTTTGGCCTCGGCCCAGGCCCTAGCTGCCACAGTACCGGGGGCTACCGCAGGTGCCACGGCAGCACTTCCCGCCGCCGATGTGTACATACTAGCCGTGCCCGATGCAGCGGTACCGGCAGTGCTAACCACAATGCAGTTCCCAAGTGGTGCCCTGGTAGCCCACACGGCCGGCGCTTTGCCGCTCAGCGTATTTTCTGCGTGCCCACAGGTGCGAGGTGGAGTGGTATATCCCATTCAAACCTTCAGCCCAGGCCGGATGATAGATTGGGGGCAGGTACCGCTGTGCGTAGAAGCCGCCGAGGCAGCCGGGGAGGCTACGCTGCTGACGCTGGCGCAGTCTCTCAGCCACAACGTGCGGCTTGTCGACTCAGCTCAGCGCCTCCGTTTGCATGTAGGAGCAGTGTTTGCGTGCAATTTTACCAATCACTTGCTCGGTATTAGTCACGCGCTGCTCACGGAAGATAAGCTACCCTTTGAACTGCTTGCTCCCCTGGTGCGCGAAACCGTAGAAAAAGCTCTTGAACACCCGCCTTTCATGGTGCAAACCGGTCCTGCCGCCCGCTACGATGCTCCTACACTCGCCCGCCATGAGCAGGCGCTGGCCGAGCAGCCAGGGTGGTTGGCTATTTATAAGCATCTGACTGCTAGTATACAAGAGAAACAGCATGCAATAAGTTAAAACAAGCAAGCTGGTCTCTTACTTTGATTCCGGGACGGGGGTGTGTACCTTCGTGCCCGCATTTTTGCCCGTTCAACGCGCTACTCGTGAAAGTCGTCAATATTACCTTTAAGTTTCAGGACGGCCAGCCCGACCAGACCCACGTGGCCGCCCAGGGCGAATCGGTGCTGGACGTGGCCCTCAACAACGACATCCAGCTCCAGCACAACTGTGGTGGAGTATGTGGGTGCAGTACCTGCCATGTATACATTGAGAAAGGCGAAGAAGATCTGCCCGAAATCAGTGATAAGGAGGAGGACTTCATTGACCGCGCCGTAAACCCGCGTATCAACTCCCGCCTGGGCTGTCAGTGTGTGGTGCAGGGCAATCAGGACGTGGTGGTACTTATTCCCCCACAAGAATTCCTGGGCCACTAACGGGTTGCCGCCGCGCATCTAGTTAGCACGTGCTACCTAGATGCGCGGCGCACGCGTGTGCTACCGAACCACGCCGCCTTCACACTTTCCTACTAACCAGCACAACGACGGATATGAATCACTTTGAACCCCCCATGCAGTGGAACGACCATGAGGATATTGCCATGGCCCTGTACGAGAAGTTCGGCGACGATTTTAACGAAGCAAAGATCTACCGCATTCGCTTTACCGATTTGGTAGAGTGGGTACTGAGCTTGCCCAATTTTGAAGGCACCCGCGAACAGTCCAACGAAGGCCACTTGGAGCAAATTCAGGCTAAGTGGGTGTATGAGTGGCGCGATAATCAATAAAACAACCGGCCCGGCGCTAGGTCCGCGGCCGTGTATGAATGCGGGCCTAGTTATCTGGCTATGAATACTGTGAATGCCGCGCCCGACCTGACCGGTATCAAGGCGTTTATTTTTGATGTGGATGGCGTACTAACGGATGGTACGCTGTTGGCGCTAAACTCCGGGGAGCAAGCCCGTGCTTTTCACATTCGTGATGGGTACGCCATTCGGTACGCCCTGCGCAAAGGCTACCGGATTGCTATCATCTCGGGACGGGAAGAGGAGGGGGTACGTAAACGGCTAGAGTCGTTGGACGTGCACGATATTTTCTTGGGGGTAGATGACAAGATGAAAATCTTCAACGCCTACATCAATACCTACCGCATCGACCCCGCCCACATTGCCTACATGGGCGACGATGTGCCTGATGCTGAGGTAATGCGCCGCTGTGGCGTGGCGGCCTGCCCAACCGATGCCGCGCGCGACGTGCGGGAAATAAGTAACTATTATGCCACGCTGCCTGGGGGCCATGGCGCCGTGCGGGAGTTGATTGAAGACGTGCTGCGCGCTCAGCAAACTTGGTAATACCAGCGGCTTGTACTAGGCGGATTACATCCTAAAAGGAAACCCTGGCAACCCCAACCCAAACGGTTGGGGTTGCGCTTTTCTAAAATCCATCTATATTTACCCGACCATCATCTAACCTATTTTTTTTCTTTTTCATGAAAACAGGAACCGTAAAATTCTTTAATGAGTCGAAGGGCTACGGCTTCATTACAGAAGACGGCACGAAGGAAGATTTCTTCGTTCATGTTACCGGCCTTAACGGGGGCCAGGTTCAGCAAAATGACCGGGTAGAATTTGACACGCAGGAAGGCCGCAAAGGCGTGAATGCCGTTAATGTGAAGAAACTGTAGAATAAGATCTATACGTTTTAGTAACTAGCAAGCAAAGCCCTTTCCAGTCCTGGAAAGGGCTTTCTGTTGGGCTCTTGTTTCCCTCATTCCTACTGGTACTTGGGTCCGGTGCGGCCGATATCGTGTTTCTTGCAGCCTGTCATGTCAGCCGCTTCTTTGCCTTCTTCTGCTCACCGGAACCCAACGCCTGCTGCCGAGCCTGGCCGTTTGCGCCAACTAGCGCAACTTATTCGCCTGCCCAATCTGCTCATTATGGCCCTGTGCCTGCTGCTGGAGCGCGCTTCACTGCTTCTGCCTGGCGCACCGTGGCGGGTTGTTCTGGCTCCTTCGTTTGGGTTATTGGCCTTGGCTGCCCTGAGCATTGCGGCCGGAGGATACATCATCAATGACTACTACGATGTGAAGATTGATGCTATTAACCGGCCCGACCGGTTGGTGGTAGGGCGGGCCGTCAACCGTCGCCATGCTATGCTAGCCCATATTTTATTATCTGGGCTGGGTGTACTAGTAAGCGGAGCACTGTCGCCGCTGTTAGGGTTAGTAAATCTGGGCTCGGCACTACTACTGTGGGGTTATTCGGCGCGGTTTAAGCGAGTAGCGCTGATAGGAAACCTAAGCATTGCTACGCTCACGGCGGCGCTGGTGCTGCTGCCGGAGTTGCAGTTGCGCACCGGGGTCACGTCGGTTTGGCTGTACGCGCTGGCCGCGTTACTACTCACCATGGTGCGCGAAATAGTAAAAGATGTAGAGGATATGCGCGGCGACGCGCAGCACGATTGCTATACTCTACCTATTGTATGGGGGGTGGTGCGCACCAAATGGGTAGCCGGTTTTTTCCTGTTGTGCTTGGTAGTGCTCGTGGGCGGTGTGCTAGCCAGAACCACGGCTATGGAGCGTTGGCTACTAACTACTTGGCTACTTGGGCTGGTTTTGCTACCATTGCTTGGGCTGGCACACTACCTACGCCGAGCCGACCGACGGCGGCACTTTGCGCGCCTAAGTGCCTGGTGCAAATGGGTGATGTTGGCAGGGGTACTTTCTATGCTGCTAGCAGGGTAAAACCGCAGAGCACACTGTTGCGTTAGGGGGTAAACGAATGAACTGCGGGGCTGCGCCTTATGCAGGTACGCATTCCCGTATACTTCTCTTTCACCTTCTGACCCCAAGCCATCCAGTATGCGCTTCCTCTACCCGCTGCTAGCACTCAACACGCTGGCTGCATCCGTTGCCACTGCACAATCGGCCGTTACTGCCGACACGGCTGCCCAGCCCTCGGTTGGGGTTGCCGTACCTACTGCCACCGTCGATACGGCCGCTGCCTCGTCGTCTACCAGCGCTGAGGTAACTACTGGGTCTGCCAACACCGCTGCCGGCGGACCTACCTTGGGCCTGAGCCGCCCTGTGCAGCCCACAGCGCGTAAGATAGGCGCTCGTGACCCTGATAAACCGAGCTTCATTCCGGTACCCATTGCCTTCTACCAGCAAGAAACTGGCTTTGCTGGCGGTGCTGCTGTTTTGCCCGTGTGGCGCTTTGGTCAGGATACCACTGTTCGGAAATCGAATGCGCGCTTGGTGGCCTGGATTTCGCAGAAAAAGCAAACTACGGTTCAGCTTACGCATACCATTTTCACGCCGGAAGAGAAGTTTTACTTTTCTGGTGAGCTGAGCTACTATGATCTGGCTTTCAGCTACTACGGCCGCGGCAACGATACCCGCAAGAGCGACGAAGTAACCATCCAGTACCCACTGTGGGTGTTCGATGAAAAAGTACTGGCGAAGGTAGTTCCCAATCTGTTTTTGGGTGTGCGCTACCGCCTGACCAACTTGGGCGACGTGAAGCTGAAGGACCAGATGGGACGGGGCGACGACAACGTGTACACCCGTTTGTCAAATCAGGAGCGTAACGGCGGCATCAGTTCGGGCGTTGGCCCGGCTCTGCTCTACGATGGGCGCGACAACGTGCTGGCTACGTACAGCGGCAACTTTGTAGATGCGCACATGCTGTTCAATGGCAGCTTCCTCGGCAGCGACTACAAGTTTACTCGCTACATGGTGGATGCGCGTCACTTTAACCCCTTGTTCGGCTCAAACAACACCATCTTCGCGGCTCAGTTTCTGGGGCAGTACCATTCCGGTAATGTACCTTTCCGTGAGTTGGGCGGGATGGGCGCTACCCTGGGCGGGTCGTTGTACAACAACGCCTACTTAATGCGTGGTATCTATGAAGCCCGTTTCCGTGAGCGTCAGTTTACTACGGTGCAGGCCGAAATCCGACAGAAACTATTCTGGCGCTTCGATGGGGTAGTATTTGGTGCCCTGGGCCAAGTAGGCTACAAGCTTTCTGACTATTCGTTTGACGGCACCAAAATAGCCGGTGGCGTAGGCGCACGTTTCCGCTTCAACCGCCGCGACCGTCTCAACATCCGTCTCGATTATGGGGTAGGTTCTGGCGGAAACTCCGGCATCATCTTCGCCGTGGGCGAGGCTTTTTAGTCCATACTTAGCAACGACGTATCAACAAGAAGCGCCCTCTTCTATTCGTAGAAGAGGGCACTTCTTGTTGGCAGATACTAGGGACTTAAACACAACCAGTAAGTTGACAATGTGGTTAGTAAGCTGAACTAGTGTAGCCTCAACAATAAAAACAGAATTTACTAACCTATTTAGACCATCACGGAGGAGCTTGCTGCGTAGAAGAATTCGATGGATTTCCTACTCTCTCCTCACCTATCTATTCCGTATAAGCCGGCCATTGCACTACGTTCTGCCGAGGCATGGAAAGTGCTAATTCCACCAGCGGAAGGCCTGCGCGCTATTGTTGTTATTCCGGCCAAGGATGAGGCCGAAAACTTGCCCGCCACCTTGGCCGCATTGGCTGCCCAAACTACACTGGAAGGCCAGCCCTTGCCCGTTGGGTTTTATGAAGTGCTAGTACTGGCTAACAACTGTACCGACAACACGGCAGCTGTAGTACGCCAAGCTGCAATCCGCTGGCCGCAGTTGGCTATACACGTGGGTGAGGTGCGTCTGCCAACAGGCGAAGCTCACGTAGGCAAGGCCCGCCGCCTGCTGATGGATGAGGCCTGCCGCCGCCTAGAATGGGCGGGTACTAAGGGCGCATTCATTGCCAGCACGGATGCTGATACGCGCGTGGCTCCCGATTGGCTAGCCGCTACTGCGGCTGAGCTAGCCGCCGGGGCCGATGCCGTCGGAGGGCGTATTCTCACGGCCGGTTCGTCGGTGCCTGCTTGCCCTGTGCGGCGCTACCAGTTGCAGGATGCGGCCTATTACCTGCTCCGGGCCCGGCTAGAGCATCTGCTCGACCCCGTAGCGGCCGACCCGTGGCCCCGGCATCACCAGCATTTTGGCGCTAGTTTGGCCTTAACCACGGAGGCGTACCGCCGCGTGGGAGGGCTGCCCGTAGTTCCGTACCTAGAGGATGAAGCTCTTTGCCAGGCCCTACTGCAGCACGATTTGCGCTTGCGCCATAGTCCCCGCGTGCGGGTGTACACCTCTAGCCGCCAGGAAGGCAGGGTAGCGGTGGGCTTGTCGTGGCAACTGCGGCAGTGGGCCGAAATGCAGCAAAAACAATGTGAGCCCCTGGTAGACAACCCTGCCCGTCTGGCCGCCGAATGGGAGGCACGCAACCGATTACGACGCCTTTGGGAGCAAGCCGCCACCGGCACCTTAAAGTCTAAGCAACTTCAACAGGAAGCACACTCGGTGGCGGTGCCACTACGGGCCTTGCAGCGGCAAATTAGGAAGAGCACCACCTTTGGCCACCTGTGGAGCTGGGTTCAGCAGTGGTGGGCACAGCAGAACGACTGGAGCTGCCGTTGGCCCCAGGTGGCTCTGAGTACTGCCCTACTAGAGTTGCGTCGGCTGCTGGCGGCATATGATGCTCAGCCTATATACGCGAGAATAAATCCAGGCGATACTGTTCATGGCGTTGCCCGCCAAGGTGGTGTAGTGCACCCTCGGGAGTAGCTAGTTCTAGGAAGAAGGTATGCACGTCGTCACCAGTCAGCGGGTAGTCGTGTACGCGTGGCGTCCAATGAACCAATAACAGATGGCCTCCTGGTTGCAGCGCCGCAAGTACCTGATCAGCCGCGCGCGCCAGATCCTCGGGACTCCAGTAATAGCCTACCTCTGATACCAGGATCAGGTCGAAGGCTTGCTGGCTTGGAAACTCTTCCGGCACCCGCAGTTCCTGAAACTCTACGTGTGGAAGATGCGCGCAACGCAGACGGGCTTGTTCCAGGGCTGCTGCCGCCACATCTACCGCTAATAAATGCCCACAGCGGGGTGCCAACTGCTCCGTGAGCACTCCCAGAGAACAGCCTATCTCAAAGGCTTGGGGGTAGTGGTCACGCGGTAGAGCACCTATTGTGGTAGCATATTTTTCCCGCTCATACGGGCTGGTCTCGAAGTTCCACGGGTCGGCATTTGCCCGGTATACCTCGTCGAAATAAGAGGGCGGGAGCGTATTAGGTTGGTTGGGATTGGGCTGCATTTGAATAGGAAGAGCAATACTGTGCTTTAGCAATACATGTCAGGCGGGCTAGCCGCCAGAAGCTTCCAGGAATACTTCTGTGGGCTGAGAAAAATGCGCTAGCATACTAGGCCCCAGCGTGAAGCCGGCGGGGTCGTCGTCGATGGGGCTTCCAGGTAATTGGGAGCGGTGGCAAGCAATGGCGCGTTGTTTTTGACGTAGCACTGGGCTGATGTCGAGCTGCCAGCCTTGCACCTCGCCCGGTTGAGGTAAGTCGGTGGGGGAGGCACGCTCCCAGGCCCATACTACGTATTCCACCATACGTGGGGGATGCGTTAGGTGAGCTAGCGCCGCTAGTGCCAGCGCACTAGTAGCCCGGTGGTCGGGATGCGGGTCGCGGCGCCAGGGCACCAGCACGCTATCAGGCTGGTACTGCTGTAAAATGGCAACCAGCTTTTCCACGGCCGCAACTCCAGCTGCCTCCTTAGGTGTTGGCACGGCTCCGTCGGGAAGTTTTAGTGTCTGCAGATCAGCAGTGGGTACCGCTAGCTCACGCAGGGCCGCACGTAGCTCCTCCTCGCGCAGGTGCTGGCGAGCGGAGGCTGAAAACTTCTGCGAGTTGGGGTGGGACATGGTGCCGTCGCTTACCAAAACGCACCACACAGGCAGGTTCGCTTGCCGCAATAGGGCGAGCAGCCCCCCGCAGCCCAAGGATTCATCATCGGGGTGAGGAATGAGCACCAAGGTGCTACCCAACGCAGTGGCAGCCCCAGGTGGGTGAGTAGGGTAGGTGGTGAGTTCAGGTGGGGAAGGCAGGTTAGTCATGCCACAGGCAGTAAGCGGGAGCGGAATGTTGCAGCACAAAGCGGCCTGCATCGGCTTGGGCAGCATCGGGCGCGGGCTGGCGCAGGTAATGAGTTAGGTCGCGGTGGAGGCGTTCAAAAGGTTCGGGCTTCAAGAGGCCGCGTGCTCCTACGCATTGCTCAGCCAAGGGCAGTATGCGCTGGCAGATTTCGGCAATGGCGGTGCGTACCATGTTGGCGTGAGCGACGGTAGCTTCGGCGGTAGGGGCCGAGAGTTGAGCTACGTAATCGGCTGCCGCCCGCAGCCATTGCCCTCCGCTTTCGGTCAGCAAAGCCATTTCGCCCAGCCGTTGGCGTTGGTAAGGGTCGTCGGTGCGGTGCAAGGCGCATAAGAAGCGGCGGGTCTCATCAAAAACAGCCTCGGCGCCACCCAACTGCACAGCGGCAAACCGAATGGCTCCGCCGCTAAACCACGGCTGGCGGTAATAGTCGCCGGGATGGCCAAGCAGTTCTGCTGAACCTATTTCCAGACCCGTAAAATCGACGCGGAAGCTAGCCGTAGCCTGCATACCCAGAGGGCGCCAAAAGCTTCCATCTAGGGTTGGGCGCTTCTCATCGGCAGGTAGAATGAGCATCTGCCAGCTGCCATCTGGCAGGGCCCCCGTCAGGAGCGGGCGCGTGACATGGCCTGCGCCGGAGGCAAACGTTTTGCTGCCGCGCAAGCGGTAGCGGCCGTTGGGCAGAGGCTCAAGGTGTACTCCATCTTGTGCTTCCGTATTCCAAACCCCGAACAAGTGGCCCGCTCGGGCATCGGCCGCCCATTGGCTTATTTGTTCAGGCCGCCCAAAGCGCTGTAACAGCTGCAAGGCGTTTACGTGTCCTTCGTAAACCCGCCCTACTGCCAAGTTGCCCCGGCCTATGTGGCGCAAGGTGCTAAGCAGCGTGTGCGTATGTGTGGGGGCGCCTAGTCCTACGCCGCCCAAGCTAACCGGCAACGGAGCCACCAGCAAACCCGCTGACCGTAGCCAGGCAAACTCTGCGGTGGGGAAGCCGCCCGGCTGATCGGAATGAGGGGCTTGGGCGAAAAGACGAGGGGCTAGTGCAGCCGCGGCTGTTTCGGCCGCCCCTACTGAGGATAGTAGCCCGCTGGGAAGTGCCGCTTGCTGATCATCGGCCGCAGGTGG
Organism: Hymenobacter mucosus; assembly: GCF_900188255.1. Lineage (GTDB taxonomy): Bacteria > Bacteroidota > Bacteroidia > Cytophagales > Hymenobacteraceae > Hymenobacter > Hymenobacter mucosus. Next base: position 31,309 of record NZ_FZNS01000009.1, read on the forward strand.
GCCAGTAGATTCGACAACCGATGTAAGTAACTCTGACATAATATCGAGTAGAAAAACAATGGGTAGGCTATCCAGCGGAGAACCCGCTACGTAGCGCCAGAGCAGTTACCGATAAAGAATAGTACCGCGTAGCAATAGCTCCTCCGTAGCACAACGTAGCTCAGCGCTAGAGGTTGGCGTAACAATTCCGTAACATACCGAATTGGGGTGCCGCCGGGGGGGTGCCTACCTTCGCGGCGCGTTTCACATTTCACCTAAGCCCGTTTGCCATGCAGCCGCAGCCTATTCGTTCCGCTCTCATTTCCGTGTATTACAAGGACCGTTTGGAGCCCCTCGTAGCGCTGTTGAAGCAGCACGGAGTTACTATTTACTCCACCGGTGGCACTCAGCAGTTCATTGAGGAGCAAGGAGCCGAAGTAACAGCCGTAGAGAGCCTGACCGGCTTTCCTGCCGTATTCGGTGGCCGCGTAAAAACTTTGCACCCGAAGGTGTTCGGTGGAATCCTGCACCGCCGCCACGAAGCCGGCGACTTGCAGGAAGCCGAGCAGCACCAGATTCCCCCCATCGACTTGGTAGTAGTAGACCTGTACCCTTTCGAGGAAACAGTGGCCTCGGGAGCGGCTGAGCAAGACGTTATCGAGAAAATTGACATTGGCGGCATTTCCCTGTTGCGCGCTGCCGCCAAGAACTTCCGCGACGTGCTGGTAGTAAGCAGCCGCGACCAGTACGCCGCCGTGACGGAGCTGCTGACCACGAAAAACGGCGCTACTGACCTGGAGGACCGACGCCACTACGCCGCTGCTGCTTTCGAAGCTACCTCTCACTACGATACCCAGATTTTCCAGTACATGGCCCAGGGTACGGAGTTGAGCGGCGCGGCCCTCAAGCTCAGCGAGAAGCCCGCCACGCCGCTGCGCTACGGTGAAAACCCCCACCAAGCCGGCACATTCTACGGTGATCTGACTGCCCTCTTCGACCAGTTGCACGGCAAGCAGTTGAGCTACAACAACCTAGTGGACGTAGACGCCGCCGTGTTGCTCATGCAAGAGTTTGCTACCAATGGCCCCGCGGCCTGCGCTATTCTCAAGCATACCAACGCTTGTGGGGTAGCACAAGCGGCCACGCTTCAGGAGGCTTACCTCAACGCCCTGGCCTGCGACCCTGTATCAGCATTCGGTGGGGTTATTATTGTTAATCAAGAAGTAGATGCGGCAACGGCCGAGGAGTTGAACAAGCTATTCTTTGAAGTGCTGATTGCTCCCTCCTTTGCTGCCGATGCATTACCTATTCTGCAGAGCAAGAAAAACCGCATCCTACTTCGTCAGAAGCCGGTAACGTTCCCCGCCAAGCAAGTGAAAACGCTGCTCAACGGGGTAATCGAGCAGGACTTTGACCGCGTAATTGAAGGGGCCGCCGAATTCCGCACCGTTACCCAGTCAGCCCCGACGGAAGAGGAAGTGGCCGCCCTGGAATTTGCGCTTAAAATCTGCAAGCACACCAAAAGCAATACCATTGTGCTGGCTCGCGCCGGGCAGCTGCTAGCCTCTGGTGTAGGTCAAACCTCGCGGGTAGATGCTTTGCGCCAAGCTATTGAGAAGGCCCGCAGCTTCGGTTTCGACTTGCAGGGTGCGGTAATGGCTTCCGACGCGTTCTTCCCCTTCCCCGACTGCGTAGAAATTGCTGGCGAGGCCGGAATCCGGGCCGTAGTGCAGCCCGGCGGCTCTATTAAGGACGCCGACAGCATTGCCGCCTGCGACCAGCGCAACATGGCGATGGTACTCACGGGGGTACGCCACTTCAAGCACTAACCCATTGTAGGTAAGAGCAAAGCACCGAACCTATTCTCGGCTGAAGGACCTGAACAACAAAGCCCCGCTACTTCTTAGAAGTAGCGGGGCTTTGTTGTTCGCGAAAGAGTACAAATGCGCGCTAAAAGAATTGTTGCGGTTGAGTTGCAATGAAGCGCGTACATTCGCGTTAGAGTAGCTTGATCTAATTTTGGATTGTATTGTAGGAAGCAGCAACGCCTGGTCATTCCGCCGCACATATGAATGCGGACGTGCCGGGCTTCGCTGAAACTTGCTTACTTTTGCCCCACTTTTGACGGGTGCAATCGGCCCGTTCTCATTCACTTGCCGCTACGCAATGGGTTTCTTTAATTTTCTGACCAGCGACATTGCCATCGACCTGGGCACGGCTAACACCCTCATCATCCACAACGATAAGATTGTGGTGGATGAGCCGAGCATCATTGCGAAAGATCGTACCACCAATAAAGTAATTGCCGTGGGTCGGCAGGCGCAGCAAATGCACGAAAAGACCCACGATAACATTAAGACCATTCGTCCTCTGAAAGACGGCGTTATTGCTGATTTCCACGCCGCAGAGGAGATGATCAAGGGAATGATTAAGATGATTGACACGCGGACGCGACTATTTCAGCCCTCGCACCGCATGGTCATCTGCATTCCCTCGGGCATCACGGAAGTAGAGAAGCGCGCCGTGCGCGACTCCGCTGAGCACGCCGGTGCCAAAGAGGTTTGGATGATTCAGGAGCCTATGGCGGCGGCCATTGGTATTGGCATCGATGTGGAGCAACCTGTGGGTTCCATGATTATTGACATCGGCGGTGGCACCACCGAAATTGCGGTAATCGCCCTGTCGGGTATTGTTTGCGACCAGTCGATTAAGACGGCGGGCGACGTGTTCAACCAAGACATTCTGGATTACATGCGCCGCCAGCACAACCTCCTGATTGGAGAGCGAAGCGCCGAACGCATTAAGATAGAGGTAGGCGCCGCCCTCACTGAGCTGGAAGTGCCCCCTGCCGACTTTGAGGTTCGCGGCCGCGACCTGATGACCGGTATTCCGAAAGTTATTAAGGTGACCTCATCTGAAATTGCTATTGCTCTAGATAAGTCAGTAGCCAAAATTGAGGAAGCCGTTCTGAAGGCGCTGGAGATTTCGCCACCCGAGCTATCGGCCGATATCTACGAGAATGGTATTCATCTGACCGGCGGCGGCGCGTTACTGCGTGGGCTCGACAAGCGGCTGGCTGTTAAAACCAAGCTGCCCATTCACATTGCCGAGGACCCGTTGCGCGCCGTAGTGCGCGGCACCGGTGCCGCCATCAAAAATATCCAAGGCTTCCGCGGCGTACTGCTGACCTAAGCTTCTCTAGTACCAGGACGTAAGAAGTGAGAAGCAAGACGTTGGAGAACGGCCCGTACGGGGCTGCTCCGCAACTCTTCCTTCTCACTTCTTCCTTCTCATCCTTCTGCCACCTGACCATTCGTGAGAAACCTCTTTGCCTTTCTGTTTCGCTACCGGGGTATCCTCGTGTTTGCGCTGCTGGAGGTATTGAGCTTATACCTACTGGTCAAAAACAGCTCCTACCAACGGGCGGCCTTCTTTAACTCGGCCAACACCTACGTCGGACAGGTGCTGGATTTCCGCACGCGCATCACTGATTACTTCCGGCTGGTAGAGCTAAACCACGAGTTGGTAAAGGAAAACGCCATGTTGCGCCAGCAGTTTTACCAGCCCGACCTGAGCCGCCGCGAAGCCGATTCCTTGCCCGTGAGCCGCGACAGCCTCACCCAAGCCCGCTTGGCCCGTTTGGGCCGCCCCGATTCCTTGCTGCTGGGGCTGCGCCAGCTGCCCGCCCGCGACCCAGACTACCCTCTTATTCCGGCTCGGGTAGTAAGCGCCCCCTTGCGCAAGGTGGACAACTTCATCACCCTGAACGTGGGAAGTATTGATGGGGTAAAGCCCCAAATGGGGGTTGTATCGGCGGCGGGAGTAGTAGGGCGGATACTGGTGGTAAGTGAGCATTATGCCACGGCTACCTCGGTGCTGCATTCGGGTACCAAGATTTCGGCTCAGATTGTTCGGGACGGAACGGTGGGCACCATCCGCTGGCAAAACGATGATCCTACCCACGTTCTGCTCGACGATGTGCCCCGCCAAAACAAGCTGGTGCGGGGCGACACAGTAGTTACATCCGGGTACAACGCGGTGTATCCGTCCGGGGTGCTCATCGGTACCATCGACTCCTTCACGCGGGAGAGCGACAAGAACTTCTGGACGGTGCAGGTACGGCTAGCCGTGGACTTCTCCCGCCTGTCGTACGTGTACGTGGTCAATAGCCGGGTAAAAGCTGAGCGCGACTCACTGGAAATACGCGCTGGCGTTAAACCCGATACCGACGAATAGCCATGAGCACACTAGGTTCTCTGCTGCTGCAAGTGTTGCGCTTCGTGTTTTACGTGGCCTTCTACGTGCTGCTCGTTAGTGGACCCGACTTCGTGCTGTTCAACCTGGGGTGGTGCTATTTCTACCTGGGGTTTCTGCTGTTCCTACCCATCGGGACGCCCATTGTGGTGCAGCTGCTGCTGGGGTTTGGCTTAGGCTTCACCATGGACGTATTCTTTGATACGGGGGGCGTGCACGCCGCCGCCGCGGTGCTGCTCGCCTATGCGCGCCCGTGGGTGCTACGCCTGCTTACCCCACGCGATGGATACGACGCGCAAGATTCAGTAAACATCCATCAAATGGGAGGGCAGTGGGTTATTGTGTATCTGCTGCTGCTTACATCTTTGCACCACACCGCTTTCTTTCTACTCGAGCTAGGCAGCTTTCACGTATTTGGCCTTACTCTGGTCAAGATTATTGTTAGTACGCTGTATACCAGTTTAGTGCTGCTGATTATTCAGCTGGTGTTCTTTCCTACGCGGCGCCGGAATCGGTAGAGGAAATCTTACACTTGTGGATGGTAGGGTGGGAGAGGAGGCAGCATGCGGTATATACTGGCGGAACAAGTAGGCCTCAGTTGGTTGTTCTTGGCCGCAAGCTCAGGCGTGGGCAGGAGCGAAGCTAGGAGGCGCTGCCGTTGTCACGCTCAGCCGTTTACTGTTTCCCGGTCTGCTGCTAGTATCTTTGCTGTTCTGGCCTGCGTGCCATAAGTGCCTACTCTTCAGATTACACCACCTTGCAATACCTCGAAGGCCGTAAATACGTCGTCCAAGCCATCTTCTTGGCAGTGGCGCTGGTGTTTGCCGCGCGCCTTTTCTACATCCAAGTCATGGATGGCAGCTACAAGCTAGCCGCCGACCGCAACACGCTGCAGCGAATTGTGCAGGTGCCCTACCGCGGACTCATTTACGACCGGAAGGGTCAGATTCTGGTGCAGAATACTCCGGTGTACGACCTGATGGTGACGCCCCGGGAAGTGAAGAAGCTAGATACCCTTCGGTTTTGTGAGTTGATTCAGTTATCCCTGGAAGACTTGCGCGCGGGCCTCAAGGCAGCTAAAGCGTTCAGCCGGGTCAAGGCTTCGCCGTTGGTGTCTAACCTCAGCACGCCGGAGCTAGCCGCTATTCAAGACAACCTGATTGACTTTCCGGGCTTTAGTGTGAAGGCTCACATGGCGCGCTCCTACAACACCAAAAACCTTGCGCACGCCCTGGGCTACGTGGGCGCCATCACGCCGGCTTTTCTGGAGAAGCCTAAGTTCTCCAAGTACAACCCTGGCGACTTCCTCGGCATCACGGGTCTTGAGTCGTATTACGAGAAGGAATTGATGGGCCGTCGGGGGGTGCAGTATCGCATGGTGAACGTGCGGGGCATCGAGAAAGGCGCGTTCCGGGGCGGAGAGTTTGATACGCTATCGGTGGCTGGCCAAGACCTCCATCTGAGCATCGACTCCGACTTGCAGGCCTACGCCGAAATGCTCATGCAAGGCAAGCGGGGCTCAGTAGTAGCCCTAGACCCCAAAACGGGCGAAATTCTGGCCTTTGTGTCGGCGCCGATGTTTGAGCCCGCCACCCTGTCGGGCAAGGGCATGGGCAACCGCTACATGGACCTGCTCAATAACACCGAGCGGCCCCTGTTTAACCGCCCCCTAATGGCGACCTATCCGCCCGGCTCTACCTTTAAGCTGGTAAATGAGCTAGTAGCCTTGCAAATGGGGGTTGTAACGCCACAAACCGGCTTCCCCTGCAACTGGAAGCTAGTGCGCTGCACCCACCGCCACGAGTACCCCAGCAATGTGGGTATTGCCATTAAGAACAGCTGCAACCCGTACTTCTATCAGGTAATGCGGACTGCCGTCATGCGGGGGCGCTCGGCCAACCGCTTCGAGGATGCTCGCCTGGGCCTGGGTGAGTGGCGGCGGCAGGTAATGAAGTTTGGCTTGGGCGAAAAGCTAGGAGTAGACTTGTCACAGGAAAAGAAAGGCCTAATTCCCTCACCGGACTTTTACGATAAGCGCAATGGCTACCACCGCTGGAATTTCCGCACGGTATACTCGCTCAGTATCGGGCAGGGTGAAATCGGTATTACGGGCTTGCAAATGGCCAACATCATGGCCACCATTGCTAACCGCGGCTGGTACTATACTCCTCACTTTGTGAAGGGGATTGGTGCGGGTGGGCCACTGCCTCAGTACCGGGTACGGCATACCGTGGGTGTTGACCCCATACACTTCGATGAAATCATTCCCGGTATGCAGGGGGTAGTAGATGGTAGGGGGGGCACTGGCGGCAACGCTAGCCTGCTGGACGTAGGAATTTCAGTGGCGGGTAAAACCGGTACTGTGCAAAACCCCCACGGCGACGACCACGCGACCTTTGCGGCCTTCGCGCCCGCCGAAGACCCCAAGATTGCGGTGGTAGTTTTCATCGAAAACGCTGGTTTTGGGGGCAGCTCAGCTGCTCCGCTAGCCTCGCTGCTCATGGAGAAGTACATCCGTGGCAGCGTGGCACCCTGGCGCAAGCGCTGGGAAACCTGGCTGCAAGGCCCCGGCGAAAAGTTTGTCCGGCATCACTAATATTCTTGACTGTTGTGCTGGGCATGTCGCAGCATAACCTACTTCCTACACGTTGAACACGCAACCTGCACGGTATTCACGCAGCATCGACTGGGTCACAGTCCTCATCTTCGCCGTGATGGTAGGACTGGGGTGGGTGAGTGTGTACGCAGCCAGTTACTCTCCCGACGCTCCCGCCGACCCCTTTAGCCACCTGAGTTTTCAGGAGTTAATGGCGTTCAACTGGTTTAAGCAGATTCTCTGGATTGGGACGGCCATTGTGCTCATCGTCGTTCTGGTCGTCATCGATTCCAAGGCTTACGACACCTTTGCCTTCGTGCTGTACGGAATCATGATTCTGCTGCTCATCGTTACGCCCTTCATTGCACGGCCCATTGCCGGGTCACGTTCTTGGCTAGAGCTAGGCCCGGTGCGTCTGCAGCCCGCTGAGTTTGCCAAGTTTATTACGGCGCTGGCCGTATCGCGCTACATGGCGGGCATCAACCTGCGGCAGCAAAACTTCCGCGACCAACTGGTGCTAGCTGGTTTGACGTTGCTGCCACCATTGCTCATTATAGCGGCCAACGAAACGGGGCAGGCGCTCGTGTTTGGAGCCTTTTTGCTGGCCTACTTTCGGGAAGGAATGTCCCCGCTAATTCTGCTGATTTTGGCGGCGGCCGGGGCCATCCTAATTCTCGCACTGCTGGTACCTAAGCTGTGGCTCATGGGGGCTTTTACGGTGATGCTGGGACTGATTTTCGCTTTTAACCCTCGCCTGATGCGTCATCACTTACCCATGTCGCTCAGCATATGGGCCGTAGTTATTGGCATGGTGTTCGGCGTGGACTTCTTTTTCAACAATGTACTGCAAGACCACCAGCGTAAGCGGATTGAAGTGCTGATTAACCCTTCCGCCGACCCGCTGGGAGTGGGCTGGAACGTAACCCAGTCCAAAATTGCCATTGGCTCGGGCGGATTAGCGGGCAAGGGGTTTCTGCAAGGCACCCAAACCAAGTTCGACTTCGTGCCCGAGCAAAGTACCGACTTTATCTTCTGCACCGTAGGCGAGGAGTGGGGCTGGATTGGTACAATGGTGGTGGTTATTCTGTTTATGAGCCTGCTGGCTAGAGTACTCTACGTGGCAGAGCGGCAGAAATCAGTATTCGGGCGCACCTATGGGTACTGCGTAGCCAGCATCATCTTCTTTCACTTCTGTGTGAACATCGGCATGACCATTGGGCTGGCCCCAGTTGTAGGCATTCCGCTCCCCTTCTTCAGTTACGGGGGGTCTTCGCTGTGGTCCTTCACCACGTTGTTATTTATTCTGCTGGCCATCGATGCCTACCGCAAACAGGATCTGGAGCGTTACTAATGCGTTGGTAGCGACACTAGCAGCAGGGCGCATTCAGTAATTGCGCATAATTCTGCGTTCTTGCGGTCATGAAGTATTCGGCGGCTGACGTTGCCTATTCTCCTCTTTCTTCGGCTCGGGTTCCGGTATGGATATGGGGTATCCTGTTGCTACTACACGGCCTGTTCTTCGGCTGGCAACTGGGGCATCAATCTTACGACTTTCCCGATTCAGGCCGCTACCTCATGGCGGCTCACAACCTGCGCACAGCGGGAGTGCTATACGCTGAGCCACTAACCGGCCTGCCCCTATCCGCGCAAGAATACAGTATTCGTCCTCCGGGCTATCCGGTGTTGCTGATCTTGCTGGGCGCCACTACTACAGCAATACCAGTGGCCGTGCTTCTGCTGCAGAATCTGCTGAGCTTACTAAACGTAGGGCTGGCCTTGCAGTGGATTGCTCGGCGCCGGCCTACTCTCCACCAGTGGCAGTGGGGCGTGCTGCTAGGGCTAGCCATAGTACCAGGGCAGTTTATTTACGCTAACGCACTCATGAGCGAAATACTGCTGCAAAGCTGCATAGTAGGCCTTTGGTTAAGCTTGACCGCCTTTTTTGCGAACCCCCAACGCCACTGGGTCTGGGTATTAGGGGCCATATTGGCGGCACTTGCCCTACTCTTCAAGCCCGTATTCTTTCCATTTGCCGGCCTGTTCTTGGCCCTAGGTGGATGGGTGGGCTGGAAGCAACGGCGGCTTCGGCTGTTCCTGATTGGGTGTATTCCGGTGGTAGTAGCCCTGGGCTGGCAGGCACGTAATGCAAAGCAAACGGGGTACTTCCACTTCTCCAGTATTGCCGAAATCAACTTGCTGCGTTACAACGTACGCGCCGTTTTACAAAAGACAGAAGGCTACGAAGCAGCTGAACAGTTTGTAGCTACTACGGTGGCTGCCGCAGAAAGCCAACCTACGTTTGCCGCGCAACAGCACTACATCCGGAAGCAGAGTCAAGCAGTGCTACTACGGCATCCTGTGGCGTATGCAGCCCTGCATGGTCAGGGTATGCTCAATCTGCTGCTCGACCCCGGTCGATTTGACTTGGTGCACTTCTTTGGGCTACCGGAGCGAAATACGGCCGGCTTGCTTGGGCAATTTGCGCAGCATGGGTACGCGGCCATGGTTGCCTACGTACAAAGGCTGCCCCTGGGGCTGCTAGCTATTTTGCTGTTGGTAACAGCCACCAATGTAGTGCGGCTGCTGCTGCTGCTACGGTTTGCTGCCTGCCCCTTACCGTGGGCTTGGCGTTTGCCACTGCTTGGGTTGGTTTTGTACGTGGCACTACTTACGGGCCCGTTGGGGGCGGCGCGTTTTGCTGTGCCCATATTGCCCCTGCTACTGGCCGCGGCTGGCCTAAGTTTACCTCAAAGGTGTACCGGAGCGCCAGGCTCCTCTTCTGAAGGAGCATTGCCTGGGCTTAGCCAGGCAAACAAAGGGTGATGCGTAAGAATAAGAGCAAACGCCACGGCAAAGGCGGGCGCTAGTAAGTAGCCCATTCTGGCCAGGTCACCGGATAGTAGCATGTGGACGGCAACTACCCCCGCGAGGGTGACTACCGGCCAGCCCAAAGGGCGTACCCATCGTTGCCGATCCGCGGCCTTACCTTGCAGACCTGCTAACAGGGCCAAACTAAAGAAGCCGAAGATGCTGAATATCTCGCCGGCGCCTTTCACGGAAAACAAGCGCCGGAGCGAGTACGCCAAGTTCTCCATATGACTGATGGCATTGTGCACACTTTCTGCCGGGGTAGCTCCAACGCGAGCGTCAATCCAGCTGCGTACTCCCCAAGCCAGGGCGGCACTTACTACCATCCATCCCAGCTGTGCCCGCCACCCTACTGCCCGCTGCCCCCAGAACAGCAGCCACGGCGCCAAAAACACAAACGATTCCTTGGCGTGTGGGCCTAGTAAGATGCAAGCTACCAATGCTGCGGCTGAACCACTCCGAGCAGCATAGAACCCGAGAGCAAATACGAATAAGTACAGGCTATCTACTAATGGTAACCCCGCGGTATACACGGCCCAGCGGCTAGTCAGTACGGCTACCACGCCTAACGCCGCTGCGGCTGGAGTGGCACCATACAAGCAGCTAGTTTGGTACAGCACCAGCCCCACCCCCGCCAATAGCAGGCAGTTGACAAGGTAAAAGCCCAAGCGTAAAGGCCACTCGCTGGCCGCACGCTGGGGCCATAGGCGGGCGTATACCTGCTCTAGCGGCCACGCTACGGCGGCGGCGGCCAGCGGCACCAGCACCCGGTAGCGACGCGTAATACTCACACCCGCAAACTCACCGCGGGCAATTTTTAAGTAACTCCGGGTGTCAAGGGAGTGCGAGAAGTCGTAGTGAACGTACATCGTGTACGCCGGACCGGCTACCAGGCCAAGGGCCAGCAAGTACACCAGCAGCCAGCGCCGCACCCTCGGCCGACTTATCCTCCACATATGCTCATGGCTAACAGGCCAACTTGGTGTACTGTACACGAGCCATATAGAGTACGCCACGCTGAGCACGCGACCATGTCGGCCGGCATAGGCAGTGGGCGGAGCATAGCAGGGAAACTAGGCAAACTTCCGGTCGATGAGCTTGAGCAGTTTCTGTACGTGCTCATCCTTACGGGCCCAGTTGTAGCGGCTAGCTAACTCCTCGGTTACATAGCGCTTTGCTATATCGGCGTTGGGTAGCGTATCGAGGTGCTGAATCATGGCGTGGTATTCCATGTTTTCTCCATTGAACAGCTCGTTAATAAAGCTGAAGCGTTGGTTAATCGAAATAGCTTCCCGCAACGATTCCACTTTCGGAGCTTTGCTTGCCAGGGTAGCCGCGGCGGGGCGTTCCGTTCGCAGCGTTTCGCTGAGAGAAGGCGCCCCCGACTGCTCAGCCTTCAGCTTCTCATACAGCGGCACGCCTGCTGGTGCCGTCTCGGCTAGCGCCCGTCGGCTATCAGGCGTAGGCGCGGCAGGCGCTGGTATTGCTGTCGGGGGTGGGGTAGGAGCCGGAGCAGGCTGGGCAACTGGGGTTGGTGGCGCTGCGGCAGGCGTGGGTATGGCAGGCGCCTCCACTGGCTTAGGGGCCGGGGGCTCAGTAGCCGGTGCAGGGCTGGGCGGGGTAGTAGCAGCCGGCGCTGGTTGGGGGGCTTCCTCGTACAGATCGGTTTCTGCCAGGGGAAGCAGCACGCTTAGCTGTTGCACTACCTCCGTAGTTGGTTGCACCTGGTCAGCGTGGGCTTCTAGGTACAACCGAAAGCGGCTAAGTAGGTAGTCGTGGTCCTGGGCTTGGCCAGCGGGCAGCGAGCTAAGGAAACCTTCAAATAGTTCCTTATTAGCATCAAGGTAGCGCAGGCTTTCCAGCAGCTTTTCCGGGGTAGCACTCGTTTGATCACCCACCAACTTGCGGGCAAACGTTTCAGAAGGGTCGCAGGCGCCGTGCAGGGTGTCACAGATAGCTTGAGCAAGCAGCGGCTCGAACACGGGGCGGCTGAGCTTGATGCGGCGCGACAGCACGTTCATGAACTGCGTTAGCGCCTGGCGCACTTCCGTATCCTCGAAATCAAAGTAAGGGCTACGCAAATTACCCATTTCGCCCATCCACTGCACAAGCAGCTGCTGCACTACAAACAGATTTACTTGCCGTACGGGGGTAAAGCGGAGCACCGCGGGGCCGTCGAGGGTAGCCGTAGGGCGGGCGCCAAAGTGCTGGTCGCAGAGTAGGGCAGCCAGGAGGCGGCCGTATTGTTCACGCTTGGCGTGGCTATATTTGGTCTTCATTGAAAGCCTGATTCAACGGGCAATTTAGGGAAAGATGCCCACTCTAATCGTTCAAAATCTGCCCGCTGCTCCCGTAGCGGTACCCGTCGGAGTTACGCTGCTTGCGGCCCTGCAAGATGCGGGCCACGACTGGATGCATGCCTGCGGGGCTAAAGGCCGCTGTACTACCTGCCGCGTAGAAGTGCTGAGCGGGGCCGAATACCTCACGCCCCCTACCACTGCCGAGGAGCGTTACCACTCGTTAGGTCGCCTGCGGCTTACTGACCGGCTGACTTGCCAGGCCCGCTTGCAGGGTGGCGAACTGGTAGGGCGGGTACCCGAAGCCACCAAGCTCCCGCACGTAGCCTACCTGGAGTAGTGCACACTGCCCGCCAGGCCTACCTCTTATAGCTGCTAAAAGTGAAAAGATGCTCACTGGATGCATCTGCCTGATGGAGAGTAAGTAGCAGCATGCGGGGCACGAGGTATCTGGTTTTGGGTTTGAGCCTAGCCGCTGAAAGCTGTACTTTAGATGCTCCGATTGCTGTCAGCTACCTGACACGTGGCCACCCTCAACTGACGACTTTGTGTTTATAGAACCCCGCGTTGGCACAGGCCCCGGCGTTGCCCGCCGGGGCTGGATTGAAGTGGTGTGCGGCTCCATGTTTTCGGGTAAAACCGAGGAGTTGATTCGCCGCCTCAACCGCGCCAAGATTGCCCGTCAACGGGTAGAGATTTTCAAGCCCGCCCTCGATACGCGCTACCACGCCCAGGATGTAGTATCGCATAACGCCACGAGTATTCGCTCCACGCCGGTGCCTGTGGCCCAGGAAATGCTCCTGCTAGCCGGTGGCTGCGACGTGGTAGGCATCGACGAAGCTCAGTTTTTTGACGACTCGTTGGTGGAAGTATGCGTGCAGCTAGCAAACCGGGGTACCCGCGTTATTGTGGCTGGCCTTGACATGGATTTCCTGGGACAGCCCTTTGGGCCCATGCCCGCGCTGATGGCCGTGGCTGAGTTTGTGACCAAGGTGCATGCCGTGTGCGTGTGCTGCGGCGACATTGCTTCCTACTCCTTTCGCGTAACAGCTTCGGAAGACAAGATTCTACTAGGCGAAACCGATGCGTATGAAGCGCGCTGCCGCTACTGTTTTCAGGAAGGCATGAAGGAAAAAGCTACCGAGCCTGCCCGCACCGTTCAGCCCCGGCCGCTGTAGCCGTAGGGCGAAAACCTTGCTGCACTAAACCCGGCCGTTAGGCGTTACTTTCCCGATTCACCGTTTTCGTCGCTATTACCTGCCGATGACACTATCGTTACGCCTTGGCCGCGGAGTTGTGCTCCTGGCTTTATTACTTACCTCTGGCACTGCGTTAGCCCAGTTTACGGCCGGCTACGGCGACTGGCAGTTGCACCTGCCCATCAACCGGGCCAAGGCCCTTGCCGACGTAGGCGACCGGATTTATGTAGCGGCCGAAGATGCATTTTTCTACTACGATAAAGAGCTGAACACTACCCAGCTGCTTTCCACCCGCGACGGGCTGCACGATGCAGGTCTGAGCACATTAGCTTTCGACTCAGTAAGCCAGCAGCTAGTAATTGCCTACCGCAGTACCAACCTAGACATTCTGCGCCTGCGCGACGGCGCCATCCTGAACATTGCCGACATTGCCCGCAAGGAAATTCAGGGACAAAAGACCGTCAACCATATCAACATTGCCAACCGAGTAGCTTACCTGGCATGCAGCTTTGGCATAGTAGCGGTAGATCTGACCAAGCTGGAAATAAAGGACTCGTACACCAACATTGGGCCGAATGGTAGTGTAGTGCAAGTGTATGCTACGGCGGTAGCCGGGGGCGTCCTGTACGCGGCTACTTCAGGGGGCGTACTCCACGCTAGCCTCACAAGCAACCTCCTGGATTACCGCGCCTGGACCACCGACTTTGCTGCCCGCGTCAATGACCCTTTTCGGACGGTTGCAGCTCAGGATGGCCGTGTGTACGTGGGTATAAATAACGACCGACTCTACCGCTACAATCCGGGCCAGCCTGCCCAGGGGTGGCAGGCCGTAGCCAGCCCATCAGGGGTAGAGTTTCGGCAGCTGATGCCCTCGCGCGCCGGCCTATTGGTTACGGATGCTCAGCGCGTATCCGTGCTGAATACGAATACAGGAACGATAACTGCCACCCTAAGCCCGGCACTACTAAGAAATGCACGCACTGCTATTCGAGCCAGAAACGGCTCTTTCTACGTAGCCGACTTCAACAATGGCCTGCTTGCTATAGCGGCTGATGGGCAAACTACCCAGCAGTTTATTACCAACTCACCCGCCTTTCCCCAGGGACAGGGCGTGCTGGCGGATGCCCGGACAAATACCGTTACAGTGTTTGGTGGTGGGTATGGCGAACGGTACTTGCAGCAGGATTTCTACCGGGGCTTTGCCGAGTACCAAAACGGCCGCTGGACTACCATAAGCGCGCAAACGCAGCCAGCAGCGCAATACCCCAATCCCAAAGACCTAAGCCGCGGCACCCGCACTCCGGATGGAACACTCTATGCGGGCAGCTATGGCAATGGCCTGCTGGAATGGAAAGGGCCTGGTAATTTTCGCTTGTTCAATCCTACGGTAGGCCTACCCAACCCACTGCGTAGCGCTATTGCCGATGCTAACTATGCGCGCGTCACGGATGTTGCAGCCGATGCGGATGGTAAGGTGTGGGTAGTCAACCGCCATCAAGTTGCGGGTCAATCGGGGTTGTTCTTGTTCGACCCTGTAGCTACCACGTGGACTACCGTTCCGTACTTCAGCGGGAGTGATAATCTAGACCGTATTGCCCTTGACGATGCAGGAAACGTCTGGGTGACGCGGGCCCGCGCTCCGCTCAATACCATTCAGGGTATTAATGTGGTCAACCCAGCTACCAATGAAAACCGTTACTTTGGAACGTCTGATGGTTTGCCGGCGGGTAGTGAGGTGTTTGATATTGTGAAGGACCGCAACGGCGACATATGGGTGGCTACCAACAAGGGACCAGTCGTATTCAACGATGCTAGTTCTGCCTTCGATACGAGTCTTGGCTTCCAGGCCCCTATTGTTCGGCGAGGAGAAGGAACAGGGTTCCGTATATTGATGGATGAGCCTGTTCGAACCATTGCAGTGGATGGCGGTAACCGGAAGTGGTTTGGTACTGATAGGGGCCTGTGGCTTTTTAGTGCGGATGGCGACGAGGCCTTATTACACTTTACCACGGCCAACAGCCCACTACCTTCCGATCGGATTGTGGATGTGGACGTGAACGACAAAACCGGTGAAGTTTTCGTGGTGACGGATGGCGGTGTGGTATCCTACCGGGGCTCGGCTACCGTCACGGAAGGAAAGCCGGAGTGCGCCAAAGTAACTCCTAACCCAGTGCGTACCAATTTTACTGGCCAGGTCGGTATTTCAGGTTTAGCCAACAATGGCACGGTAAAAATTACGGACGTGACGGGCAAGCTGGTGTATCAAACGCGTGCAAGCGGGGGCACCGTCGTATGGGGCCTCACCGACTACAATGGGCGCAAAGTGCAGTCGGGCGTATACTTGGTACTTTCTTCCGATGCCGACGGCAAAAATGGCTGTATCAGCAAGGTGGCGGTGGTTGACAAGTAAAACCAGCCGCATCTGGCCGCGAACAAATACTGGCTTTTTGCGCGAATAAGTTAGCTATAGGGGAGCCGATTTGGGGCTGCACGTTGTTACGTAACAGCCGCTTTTGGCCTCATTTCGCGCTTCTTTTCCTTTGTAGAAAAGGGCGCTACATTTAGGTTCTTTACCTATGCTTATCAAAACCCGGGGCATTGTCCTGAACTTTCTGCGCTACCGCGAAACCAGCATTATTGCCCGGATCTACACCGAGCGCCTAGGGCTGCAGAGCTACATCGTGAACGGGGTACGAAAGGCTAAGCCGCCGGGGCGCATTGCTTTGTTTCAGCCATTTACCTTGCTAGACTTGGTGGCCTACACCTCGCGGCAAGGAGGCCTTACGCGTCTCTCGGAGTACCGCTGTGCCGAGCCATTTCATAGCCTGCCCTACGATGTCCGCAAAAGTAGTATCGGGCTGTTTCTGGCCGAGATTGTAGGGCGGGTACTGCTAGAAGAAGAAGAAAACGAACCGCTTTTTACTTTCCTGCACGACTCTATTTTGGCCTTTGACCGGCAAGAGGAAGGGTTTGAAAACTTTGCCCTCATATTTCTGCTAGGCCTAAGCCAATACCTCGGTTTTGGGCCCGAAACAGGGGAGCAGATTACTTCGCAAGTAGCGTTTGCGGCCGAAGCGCCCGGTAGTATAAGTAGCCATAGCCCTACTGCCCTGCGCTTCCAGGAGTTTGAGCAGCACTTTGACGCCTTATTGCGTGACCCCACCACGGCAGCCATTCCGAACGGACGCGTGCGGCGTGAGCTACTAGGGGTGCTTATTCGCTACTACCAACTGCACGTAGAGCGCCTCGGCGATGTGCGGTCTTTGGCTGTGCTGTCGGAGGTACTGGCGGAGCTATAACCCTCAGCAGCTTATTATCTACCGCAAACGGCGGCTTTTCTCGTGAAAAGCCGCCGTTTGCGGTTCCATACATCTTGGTGGTGCAAGGCTACTTCACATCTACTAATTCCACGTCGAAGCGAAGAATGGCGTTTGGTGGAATGTCGGCACCAGCACCGCGGGCACCGTAGGCCAGGCTGGCTGGAATTAACAGAATAGCCTTGGAGCCTTGGTTGAGCATAGCAATGCCTTCATCCCAGCCCTGAATAACCTGGTGTTGACCCAGCGGAAAGGAAATAGGCTGGCCACCGTTCTTTTCCGATGAATCGAACACCTTGCCTGAGAGTAGCATACCCGTGTAAAGAACCGATACTGTTTGCCCGGGCTGGGGCTTGGGCCCCGTACCCGGTTTCGTGACTATGTAATAAACGCCCCCCGCCGTTTGCGGCCCCGTCAGCTTCTGCTGGGTCATGTAGGCCTTAATCTTGGTGTCCTCCTGTTTTTTAGCGCGCGCCTGAGCTTGGAGTGCTTCCTGCTTAGCATCGGCCTGGGCAGCTTCCTGGGTTTGTACTTTCACCGCCTTGGCAAGCATGATGAACGTATTGCCCGCCTTCTGGATGAAAGGTGGTACGGGCTGGCGAAACGACTTTGCAAACACGCTGTCGGCGGAGAAGCGAAAGATGGCCGAGTCGCCGGGCTGTAGCAACGACAGGGCTTCCTCAATACTACCGCGCTGCTGGGCCCGGAGCGTATCTAGCGGAGCCCGGAGCAGCCCTCCCGTCTGGCGCGAGTTCAGTAGCACAGAATCCTTGCCGGTGCGGAATTGCATGTGCAAAGCCATAATTTTTCCAACGCGGGTAGCGTAGGTAGCATCTCCAGTTGGAGCAAAGGGCGGACGCAATACATAGCGGCCGTTTTCGCGCCGGTACACCCGGTACTCCACCCCCGATTTTAGCTTGTTGAACTTTACGGGCGCACCCTGGAAAGCCAGTAGCCCAAAGAGAGCTATTAGCCCCATGCCAAACACTCTAGTACGCGACAACCAAAACATATTTGGGAGATGATAAGAATAGTTAAGCTGCCAAGATAAGCCTTATTCAGACCAGTCTTCAACCTTTATACACAGCCACGGCCCCGCTACCGGCAAGCGGTAGTGGGGCCATGGGTAACTAGTGTGCCGTATCAGGCTATTTCACCTTCACTATTTCCAGCTCAAATACTAAATCAGTATTAGGCGGAATCAGATAGTGGTTCGTGTCATCAGGGTCGCGCACGCCTTTGTCGGCGTAAGCCAGCTGGGCCGGGACCCACACGCGCGCCCGGGCACCCTGGGGTAGTAGCAGCAGAACTTCGTCCCAGCCTTTAATCACTTCTCCCCGACCAGCACGAATCTTTAAGGGGCCGCCCTGCCG
The DNA here is from genome assembly GCF_900188255.1 of Hymenobacter mucosus. Classification (GTDB taxonomy): domain Bacteria; phylum Bacteroidota; class Bacteroidia; order Cytophagales; family Hymenobacteraceae; genus Hymenobacter; species Hymenobacter mucosus. Next base: position 49,192 of record NZ_FZNS01000009.1, read on the forward strand.
CACCGAGGCATCGAAGATGCGGCCGGAAGGTAAAAAACCTGTGTAGTGCACCAGTACTCGGTCGCCAGGCTGTGCTACGGCGCCAGTGCCGGGCTGCCGAATAGCGTAGCGCATACCCGAAGCAGTTTGGGTGGCCCGCGCAAGCACGCTATCGGGAGCAGCCTGAGCTGGAGCGGTAGGTAGGGCCTGTTGGGCAATGGCTGGCCGCACTAGCAAGGACCCACCAAGCAGCACGGCGGCGCATAGCAGGAAAGAAGACGTAGTGCGTAGCATATGAAGCGGCTATTGAACGTCCTGGATTTCCAGATCGAAAAGCAAGGGAGTATAAGGAGGTATACTGCCATAGCCGACTTCTCTGTAGGCTAGCTCAGAGGGTACTAGCAACAGCTTCCGGTCGCCCTTGCGCATCAGAAGGGCTGCTTCTTCCCAGCCAGAGATAATGCCACCACCGCCAGCCGTGAAGCTAAAGCATCCGCAGCTTGTGCGGTTGTTACTGGAGTTATCAAAAATAACACCATCGTTGGCCTCATAAATGTACTTGCCAACGTAATTAACCGTCACCTTTTGCCCTTTTGTGATGAGTGGGTTGGTAGCGGGACCGTTCGTGAGCGACACGAGGTACAACCCTGAGTTGGTGCGGGTATACTGCGAACCCGTGATGTTGTGGCGGGTAAGGTACGCCTGAATAGTTGCTTCATCCAAGGCTCTTTGCGCCTCAGTTTGCTCTCGAATTTGCTTGGCGTAGGACGGTTCCGTATCGCAGCCCGACAGTACGGGCACCGTCACCAGCAAAGTGGCAGCCAAACGAAGTAGGAGGGCTGGGCGAGTGAAGAAAGACATAGGTAGTAGGTAGAAAGCCAGTGGGCCGGTAGTACGAGCCGGAAGGAAATTACTTGATATCTGTGAGCTCAACGTCGAAACGCAGCACCGTATTCGGAGCAATGTCACTCCCTGCGCCACGCGAGCCATATGCCAAACCAGAAGGAATTAGCAGCGTGGCCTTGGCTCCTTTGTTCAGTAAAGCAATGCCTTGGTCCCAGCCAGCAATAACCTGACCCCGGCCAATGGCAAATGAAAAGGGCTTGTTGTCACGACTAGCCGTGGAGTCAAATACCTTACCATCGAGCGTGGTGCCGGTGTAAAGCACCGAAACCTGCTGGCCAGCAGTGGGAGTAGCGCCCGTGCCAGGCTGCGTAATAACAACATACAGCCCCGATGCTTGACGCTGAGCCGTAAGGTTGTTGGCCTTGATGTACGCCTGCAAAATCTCCTCATCACGAGCGGCGTAATCAGTATTGTCTACTACTACGTCGTCATCGTTGAGGCTGAGGCAACTAGGTAGCGTTGCGCAAAGCGAAAAGAACAGCGCGGCGAGAAGCCACGACCGGAAACGAGAAAGCAAGGTGTGCATAGTGTAAGCAAGTAGAGTTCTACGGGAAGATACAAAAACCCCCGGCCTAGTTGCACCGGACCGGGGGCTGATGAAAACAGGCAAGCTGAATTAGCGGCCGCCCTGTGCTTGCTGCTGTTGCTGCATAGCCTCGATCTGACGCTGAATGTCAGCGGCGCTAGGGCCGGCGGGCTGCGGAGGAGCTGCTTTCACGTCTACTAGCTCCACATCAAAGCGGAGCGGCGAGTCGGCGGGAATGTCAGCCCCAGCACCGCGGGCACCGTACGCTAGTCCTGAAGGAATCAGCAAAGTGGCCTTAGAGCCTTTATTGAGCAGGGGAATCACTCGGTCCCAACCCGGAATCACGCCACCAACCCCAATGGGGAAGTCAACTGGCTTGCCGTTGTTAGGCGCCTTTTCTGAGGTATCGAACACCTTGCCGCTGAGCAACGAGCCCTTGTACTTCACGGATACCAACTGGCCCGTCTTGGGCTTGGGGCCCGTACCTGGCTGCGTTACCACGTAGTACACGCCAGAAGTATCCTTCTGGGCGGTGAGGTTGTTTTTCTTGATATAGTCTTGCAGCTGCTGGTCATCTTTGGCCAACTGGGCAGTAGCCTGCTGCTTGATTTTAGCCTGGATTTGGGGGCGCATCTGCTCCGAAACCGTCTTAGCCTTTGCCTCGTCCATCAACTCTACTGCCTTCACGAAGAACGTGAGGGTAGTGCCCATTTTCTTAACCTGGGGCGGTGCTGGCTGACCCGTATTGCGTACGAACATGGAATCTACGTTGAAGCGGAACACGCCTGAGTCGCCGGGCTGCAACAACGAAAGTGCCTCTAATTCGGTGCCCTTATTAGCTACTGGCTGCAGCTGAATAAAGGTAGGGAAGCCAAACATGTTCTTGCGCGAGCTTTGCAGCACCGAGTCCTTGGAAGTACGGTACTCAATGTGCGCCGTCATGATTTTGCCGATGCGGGCTTTGTAAGCCGCTGTGTCGGCCTCCGCATTTTCTGAGCGGTAAGAATAGCCGCTGCCGTCCTTCTTGAAAATCTTGTATTCAATACCGGACTTTGTTTTTTTAAACTCGCCGTCTTTATTGCAAGAAGCGAGGCTCAGAACACCAGCTGTTACGGCTAGGCTCAGAAAAGTGCGTTGAAGGAGCATGAAAGGGGTTAGGTAGTAAGACAGAATGAAGGCCCAAGTTACACCGAATTATACCGATGGTGGTGCAGCTGCCAATGGAGCCGTCACAAGTTGAGTTTGGTATTGGGGTAGCAAGCTCAGGAAGCGGTCTACCGTAGTGTCTAGCGGCTCCCGGCTGATGCCACCCGACGCATTGTGGTGGCCGCCGCCCTCGAAGTGGCGACGCGAAAAATCACTCACGGAGAAGTCACCAACCGACCGGAAGGAAATCTTGATTGCCTGGTTGCGGTCAATCAAAACGGCCGCGAAAACGATACCCTCAATGCTCAGGGCAAAGTTGACGAGGCCTTCCGTATCACCCGTTTTGGAGTGGTACTGCCGAAGCTCGTCCGCCGTGATGGCAATGTACGCCGTGTTATACTCCCGTAGCACCGTCAGCTTATCTTTCAGCACGAAGCCCAGAAAACGCAACCGTTCCTCGGAGTGAGAGTCGTAGATGCGACGGTGCACATCGGAAAGATTAATGCCCGCGCTCAGCAGCTCGGCAATAATCAGGTGCACATTGCGCGACGTGCTGGGGTGGCGGAAGGAGCCCGTGTCCGTCATGATACCGGCATACAGGCATTCTCCGATGCCCGTATCAATCAACTCCTGGTCGCCCAAGTCACGGATAACCTCGAACACCAACTCGGCAGTAGCAGCCGCTTTCGAGTTCGAGTAGTCCAAGTCGGCAAACTGCTCGGGGTCCTGATGATGGTCGATGAGCACCTTCTTGCCCGGGGCGTGCCGGATATACTCCCCCAGCTCATTGATGCGGTTCAGGCAGGAGAAATCGAGGCAGAAGAGCACCTCGGCCCGGCCAATGATGTCGCGCACCTGGGCGTCGTTTTCGCGCGGCTCATACACCACTACTTCCTCATTGCCCGGCATCCAAGCCAGGAAATTAGGATAGTCGGAGGGCGTTACCACCGTGACGTGGTGGCCTTTCTTGCGAAGGTAGCCTGCCAATCCTAGCGACGAACCCAAGGCGTCGGCGTCGGGCTTATGGTGTGTGGTGATGAAAATCTGTCGGGGCTGCGCTAGCAACTCCTTCAGTTCAGATATTGTGGACATTGCCTACGGGGTAGGTGACTGAATTTCGGTCGTTTAGGCCGCGTACAAAGGCGGCAAAAGTCGTAAATATTCTGGGTTCCAACAAAACACCTTTTGGAAAGGTGCGTTTAAGGCGTGCATTGCTGGCTGGAATAGCAAGACAGTTTTCTGTAATGATTCAGTTCCACCGTACAATAGCCAGCTAAACCCGCTACTTTTGCGCCCGCAAACTGGCAGTGCTGCATCCCCAGTATTTTATTTCAACCCCAACCATACCAAACCACATGGCCACGAACCGCACGTTCACGATGATCAAGCCCGACGCTACCCAGGAAAACCACATTGGTGGCATCCTGAGCATGATTGAAGAGGGTGGCTTCCGCATCGTAAGCCTGAAGAAAGTACTGCTGACTGCTGAGCGCGCCGGCAAATTCTACGAAGTACATAAGGAGCGCCCCTTCTATGGCGACCTGGTTAAATACATGTCTTCGGGTCCTATCGTAGCTGCCATCCTGGAGAAGGACAACGCCGTAGCTGATTTCCGCACGCTGATTGGCGCTACCAACCCCGCCCAGGCTGCCGAAGGTACCATCCGTAAGAAGTACGCCAAAAGCATTGAAGCCAACGCCGTGCACGGCTCTGACTCTGACGAGAATGCGCAAATCGAAGGCAGCTTCTTCTTCGATGCTGACGAGCAGTTCTAAGCAGTAGCCCTCGAAAAGGGCACCTGCTCTGTTGAGCGCTCATTTCGGAGCTCATCACAAAAAATCCTCCTCTACTACCTGTAGAGGAGGATTTTTTGTATACCCTAAGTAGGCTTTTTATAGACTTAATTAATACTCATTTTATACTAAAGACCAGTAAGCAATTCAATCTGAATTGCTGCTGGCGCTTCTCAATTGAATGGTTTGCCAAGGCTATAAGGTCACTACCTGGCTGCATTTGCCCGAGAAAGGTAAATAGATTCTGCGCTTCATACTAAGCCAGCAGTTGAAAATACAGGGCGTGCTGTCGTTGCTGAAATACAGTGAGTGAAAAAACCGAGCCACTGGCTCCCGCAACTTTTGCAGGGGCCAGTGGCTCGGTTTTTTCGTGCGGGGAGGATAGCCGCTTAAGCTTGCTCTACAGACAGCAGTGGCTCAGTATGCGCGGCGTCTTGGGTTTCCTGCGGGTTATGCTTGTGGCGGAACAACACCACGAACAGCACGGCAATAACCAGAGCATACAGGGCAAAAGTCAGCCAGATGTTATGCCAGTCCTTGGTTTGGTCGATAGGGTTGGTGAAGTACTTCTCAATCACGATGCCGCTGACCGAACTGCCCAATACGGCCCCAAAGCCGTTCGTCATCATCATGAACAGCCCTTGCGCACTGGCCCGGATGGAGGAAGCCGTCTGGGTCTCCACGAACAGGGAGCCGGAAATGTTGAAGAAGTCAAAGGCCATACCGTACACGATGCACGAGAGGATAACCATCCAGAGGCCGGGGCCGGGGTTGCCGTATGCCAGAAGGCCGAAGCGCAAAACCCACGCAATCATGCTGAAAAACATCACCTGCTTAATGCCAAAACGGCGCAGGAAGAAGGGAATAGCCAGGATGAAGAGCGTTTCGGAAATCTGGGAGATAGACATGATCATAGCCGGATGTTTTACGGCTAGCGTGTCTTGGTAGGCGGGCACCTTGTCGAAGTCGTGCAGAAAAGTGTCGCCGTAGGCATTAGTGAGCTGCAGTGCCGCGCCTAGCAACAAGGCAAACAAGAAGAAGGTGAGCATCTTCGTGTCGCGCAGCAGGGCAAACGATTTGAGGCCCAAGGCATCTACCAAAGAGCGGCTGGCAGTTTCTTTGGAGGGCGGGGGGCAGGCTGGTAGCGTAAACGAATACACGCCAAGCAAGAAAGCGGCGGCGGCCGCTATGTAGAACTGATTGGCTGATTTCTCAAAGCCCAGCAGGCTTACCGTCCACATAGCCGCAATGAAGCCGATGGTTCCCCACACCCGAATAGGTGGGTAGTCCTTCACCACATCAAGTCCTTCGCGCTTAAGCACGGAGTAGGACACGGCAATAGATAAGGCCAGCGTGGGCATGTAGAAAATCATGTTTAGCAGCATGACCCAGAACATAGTGCCCGGCTCCGTAACTAGGGGTACCGTGCAAAGCACTGCACCGCCCAAGATGTGCAGCATGCCGTACAGTTTCTCGGCATTTACCCATTTGTCAGCCACAATACCCATAAGCGAGGGCATGAAGATGGAGGCAATACCCATGGTGGAGAAGATGGCTCCAAACTGAGCCCCGGACCACTGCTTGGTCTGAAACCAATATGCCCCGATGGTTATCAGCCACGACCCCCAAATGAAAAACTGTAGAAAGCTCAGAATAGTGAGACGTAGCTTCGTACTCATGCAAATGCGGTTGAGAAAAAGTGGGGACAAAATTTCGAACCTAAAGATACAAGAATTCTTTCCGGCGGAATATGAGAATGCTTGGCCGCGAAGCGCCCTGGATGGCAGAGTAAGCAGGCGCAAACTGCCGTTGCCGTGCTAAATAAAAAGCCCTTCTGCATAGTGCAGAAGGGCTTTTTCTAAAACAGGAATTCGTAGTTTACTCTACGAAGCAGCCGCGAAACGACGGTTTACTTCGTCCCAGTTGATGGCGTTGTAGAAAGCCGCAATGTAGTCGGGGCGGCGGTTTTGGTACTTGAGGTAGTAGGCGTGCTCCCATACGTCGAGGCCCAGCACTGGAGTACCTTTGCAGCCAGTGTCAGGCATCAAGGGGTTATCCTGGTTGGGGGTAGAGCAAATCTGTACCGTGCCATCGGGCTGCTTGCAGAGCCACGCCCAGCCCGAGCCGAAGCGGGTAGTAGCAGCTTTGGTGAATTCTTCCTTGAACTTCTCGTAGCTGCCGAACGCGCTCGTAATAGCCTCGCCGATTGCGCCGGTAGGCTCGCCGCCACCATTCGGACCCAGGATGGTCCAGAACAGGGAGTGATTCCAGTGACCCCCACCATTGTTGCGTACCGCAGCCGGTGCAGCGGCAATGTTGTGCATCAATTCTTCCAGGCTTTTGCCCTCCAACTCGGTGCCGGCAATGGCATTGTTGAGGTTGGTAACGTAAGCCTGATGGTGCTTGGTATGGTGGATTTCCATGGTCTGCGCATCAATGTGCGGCTCCAGGGCGTCGTAAGCGTAGGGCAGTTGGGGCAGTTCGAAAGCCATAAGTAGAAAGGTTTTGAGGTGGATAAGGGAGAGTCTGAGTCTACTGCAGCCGCGCAGCCCACTAGGAGTACACGCTGCCGTCAGGGTATAACCACCGAACCCCGTGTAGGGTTACGGAGGCGACCAAAAGTAGCCTATTTCCGCTTGCGAGCGAAAAAGTCCTGCATCAGCCCCCCACACTCATCCGACAGGATACCCGTGACTAACTCTGCCTTGGGGTGCAGCAGATTGCCATGGCGCCGGTAGCCAAACTTAGGCTCGTGGGCACCATACACTACCCGCCGTACTTGGGCCCAGGCCGTAGCACCAGCGCACATCACGCAGGGTTCTACCGTTACGTACAGGGTGCAGTCCTGCAAGTATTTATTGCCGAGGTGGTTGGCGGCGGCCGTGAGGGCCAGCATTTCCGCATGGGCCGTCACGTCGCGCAGCTTTTCCGTCTGGTTATACGCTCGTGCGATGATACGCTTATCCAGTACCACTACGGCTCCAATGGGAATTTCATCTTCATCAAACGCGTAGCGCGCCTGCTTCAAGGCTTCCCGCATGTACTGCTCATCGGAGTAAAGCGAAAGGGTCATAAGCGAAAGGGAAGAGGTAGGTACTAAAAGAGGCCTGGAAAGTGCAGGGAAAATTCCACTTCCGCGCTACTCCCACGGTACACGCTATACGGATGGCCCACGCAGGTCCTACCTTATTTCATCACTAGGCTTGCCATAACAGCCTGGGCCACGGGCTGCCACTGGGCTTGCTCTTCCGCCGGAGCCACGAAAGTAAACACGTACAACTGGTCGCCTTCAATGCTGTACTGCACCAGCTGATACTTGCGAATGGGAGCCAGCGTAGCGTTGCGACGGTTATCGGTGACCGTCGATACAAATTCGAGCATCACATAATCGCGCTTATTTACGGTGCGAATATCTTCCTTCAAGAATTCCACCTTGGAGTACATGTTTTGAATGCTGGCCTTGTAAATCTTCACCAGCAAGCTGTAGTCGCGGTTGCTGAAGGTGGTAGGCTTTTGGGCCACGCTAAGATCAACGCGGCCGTTGGGGCTACTAAAGACGGCTAGGGGTTTGCGCGGGGCCGGGTACTTGGCCGCAATGCCATCGTCGGGTAGGGGCTGAAAGCCGTCGGGTACGCCCACGGTAATGTTTTTGCTCACCACTGTTTTCTTGAGCTTGGGGCCAGCAAAGGCAAACAGCGCGGCTACTACCAGCAGAAAAGAAGCAAAGCGAAATGTTTTCATGGGGAGAGTATAGGACACTAGCCGGAGCTGGTGCCAGGCATAACAAGTGAAAGGAGCACCCACAGTAGTGCCCGTAGCAGTACAAAATAAAGCTCCGAAGCCGTAACGACTTCGGAGCCGAAAAAATGCGAAGCTAGCTTAGCGGCGCTTCTTTGCTACGGCCGTAGAAGGGTACTTAATCATCACCTTCTTCCAATACACGTAGTTGCCGGTTTTAGCTTCAATGAGGTAGGTGCCGGCAGGAATACGGCCCAGATCTACGGGCTCGCCCGTGTTATTCTGCGGGTCGAGGTTGGTCGTGTACACGGGCTGCTTTCTGTAGTTGGTCATAACCAGCGTACCAGGCTTGGTAAACTGCTGGGTAAAGCTGAGCATGATGCGCTGGCCGTCGGAAGTAGGAAATACATCAATGCCCGACAGGGTTTCGATGCGCTTGATAGGACCGTTCAGGGTTACTGGCTCTGCCTCCGATTTGGTTTTGACTTCGGTGCCGTCGCTAGTTTTAGTTTTGGTTTTAACCTTGGTCTGGGCCTGGGCGGCCGAAAACGTGAGGAACGAGGCGGCCAAGGCGAGCAGAACGGGGCGTTTCATATCTTGAAAAAAAGGAGTGTGGCGCGTAGAAAACGGTTTCGGGGAGGCAGTTTGCATACTCCGTACCAATTTTATGTGTGGCATACGGGAAAGGCCCATATTCTGCCGAAATAGAGATTTTCTCAACAAAGCATCTGGCATTAGGTGCGGCGAAAGGACAGTTTTTTTGCCAGCCCACTTATTTTTCCTGCCTACCTTCGCTCTGTATTTAGAAGGAAAAGGTGATAAGCAATGCACTTGCCTCCGCCGAACCAGGTAGGCTGGGTTGGAAGGCGCAGCGCCTTTGCTTGTCATGGCTTTTCCTCCTTTTCACTTGTTAACAGCCATGCTCCGGACTCATACTTGCGGCGAACTTCGCCCCGAACACGTTGGTCAAACCGTTACGCTCTGCGGCTGGGTACAGCGTACCCGCGATAAAGGCGGCATTTTGTGGGTAGACTTGCGCGACCGGTACGGCCTGACCCAGCTGGCTTTGGAGGAAGGCGTAGAAACGGCCGAAGTACGGGAGCAAGCCCGCCAACTGGGCCGCGAGTTTGTGCTCTGCGTAACGGGCCGCGTAGCCGAGCGCCACTCCAAAAACGATAAGATGCCCACCGGAGCCATCGAAATCCGCGTGGAGAAACTAGAGGTGCTCAACCCCGCCAAGCTGCCGCCCTTCCTCATTGAAGACGAAACTGACGGTGGCGACGACCTGCGGATGAAGTACCGCTACCTCGACCTACGTCGTAACACAGTGCGCCAAAACCTCATGCTGCGTCACCGCGTGGCTCAGGCTACCCGGCGCTACCTCGACGGACAGGAATTTATTGAAGTAGAAACTCCCGTTCTCATCAAGAGTACGCCCGAAGGTGCCCGCGACTTTGTGGTGCCCTCCCGCATGAATCCGGGCGAGTTTTACGCCCTGCCCCAGAGCCCCCAAACCTTCAAACAACTGCTGATGGTATCGGGCTTCGACCGGTACTTTCAGATTGTGAAGTGCTTCCGCGACGAGGACTTGCGCGCTGACCGCCAGCCAGAATTCACGCAAATTGACTGCGAAATGTCGTTTGTGGAGCAGGAAGACATTCTTAACACGTTCGAGGGCTTAGTGCAGTACTTGTTCCGGGAAGTGAAAAACCTGGAAATCGGTACGCTGCCCCGCATGACGTATGCCGATGCCATGCGTTACTACGGCAACGATAAGCCAGACACGCGTTTTGAAATGCGTTTCGTGGAGCTGAATGACATTGTGAAAGGCCACAACTTTCCCGTGTTCGACAATGCCGGCCTAGTAGTGGGTATTAATGCTAGCAATTCGGCCAGCTACACGCGCAAGCAGCTCGACGAACTGACGGAGTTTGTGAAGCGTCCGCAACTGGGTGCTACGGGCTTGGTGTACGCCCGCGTAGAAGCGGACGGCACGGTGAAATCGTCGGTTGATAAGTTTTACTCCCAGGAAGTACTGCAGCAGTGGAAAGCAGCTTTCAATGCCCAGCCCGGCGACTTGCTGCTAGTACTGGCCGGCGAGCCAAACAAAACTCGCAAGGCCCTCTCGGAGCTACGCCTGGAAATGGGACAGCGCCTGGGCCTGCGCGACAAGGATACCTTCTCGGCACTGTGGGTTGTTGACTTTCCCTTGCTCGAATACATTGAAGAGGAAGGCCGCTACTTTGCTATGCACCACCCCTTCACCTCCCCCAAGCCCGAGGACGTGCCGCTGCTGGATAACCCTGATACCATTGGGGAAGTACGCGCCAATGCCTATGATATGGTAATCAACGGGGTGGAAGTAGGTGGGGGCTCTATTCGCATCCACGACCGCGCCGTGCAGGCCCGGATGTTTGGGCTGCTTGGCTTTAGCCCCGAGGAGGCGCAGGCTCAGTTTGGCTTTCTGCTCGACGCCTTCGAGTACGGCGCGCCACCCCACGGCGGCATTGCTTTTGGTTTCGACCGTCTCTGCAGCCTCTTCGGCGGAGCCGACTCCATTCGGGACTTCATTGCCTTTCCAAAAAACAACTCCGGCCGCGACGTGATGATCGACTCACCCTCGCAGATTTCGGGTGCTCAGCTCAAAGAATTGAGCATTAAAACAGATGTGGTAGCGAAGTAAGATAGTACTAGATTATTTCTACTATGAGTAGCGGCGCCCGAGTATTCGGACGCCGCTACGCGTTTTACGCCCGCCTATCCGGTTAGGCAGGCTTAGGCGCCGAAGAGTCCCGAACGACTAGTTGGGTAGTGAGGATGGTTTGGCGCGGGGCTGGGTGAGTGGCTGCTCGGGCTTGCTCCAAGAAAAGCAGGGCGGCTTCTTGGCCGATTTCTACTGTGGGGTGCATTACCGAAGTAAGGGTAGGCTCGACTACGGTAGCATGAAACTCATCGGTAAACCCAACCAGGGCTACATCCTGCGGGATACGCAGGCCTTGGCGCTTAAGCTCCTTCATGGCGGCAAAGGCCGTGGTGTCATTCACACCAAATATGGCATCGGGACGGTTAGGCAGGGCCAGGAGGCGTTGGGTGGCGGCGGTGGCACTGGCAATACTAAGGTCGCAGTGCACCAGGAGGCTTTCCTCGAAGGGCAAGCCACACGCAGCCAAGGCCTGTTGGTAGCCTTCAATACGCTCCTGGGTGATGTTGAGAGAAGCTGGCCCGGCAATGTGCGCAATGCGCCGGTAACCGCCTTCAAAAAAATGACGTGTGATGCGCCGCGCCGCTTCTTGATTGTCGACCACTACCGTGGCTACCTCCGTAGCGCGGCACACCCGGTCGAAAAATACTAGGGGCACTTCCGCGTCTAGCAACGCGTCAAAATGCGCGTACTCTTGGGTTTCTTGTGCCAGGCACATAATGATGCCATCTACCCGCAGCTTGAGCAGATCGGCCAAGCATTCCTTTTCCTTCTGGTAGCTTTCATAGCTGCTCCGAATTACAATGTGGTAGCCGTGTTCATTGGCTACGCGCTCGATACCACTGATAATGGAGGCGAAGAAGTGCGTAACCAAGTCGGGCACGATGACGCCGATAGTATAGGTTTGACTACGCAGCAACCCCATAGCTAGCGGATTGGGGCTGTACTGTAGCTCCTGGGCCAGCAGCTGCACCTTGCGGGTAAGCTCAGGGCTGATATCGGGGTGGTTGCGCAAGGCCCGCGAAACCGTTGACATGGACACGCTCAGGGCTTGGGCTAGAGTTTTTAAGGAAACGGGCCGTTTGCGCATGCGCGGAGTGGAGGTAAGGTGCTACCAGAAGGCGGTAGACAAAGTGGAAATGCAAGGTCGTAACACTTCTTAACACTTCCGCACGGGTGCGGAATAGCTCGGGGGCAACAACGCAAAGCTTTGCGCAAAGCTTTGCGGAATTATATACCTGCCAAGCACTTGCGAAGCTCCGGGAAGCCCTTCATCTTGCTTGCAAGCCTACGCTGGAAACGGCCCCTATAGCCAGGCAAGCTACCCCGCACTTTCCTCCCACCCACTTTTTCTACCCATGGATTACCGACCCCTCGGCACTACTGGCCTGCACGTTTCCGCCCTAAGCTTGGGTGCTTCCTCCCTGGGTGGCGTCTTCCACAACATCGACGAGAATAAAGGTATTGATACGGTATGCACGGCCGTGGAACAGGGTATCAACTTCATTGATGTATCGCCCTACTATGGTTTTCTGAAAGCCGAACAAGTACTGGGACGAGCCCTGCGCCAAATTCCTCGGGAGCAGTATTACCTGTCTACTAAGGTGGGCCGCTACGGCCAAGACGGCGTAAAAAGCTGGGACTATAGCGGCTCCCGCGCCATCCGTAGCGTGGAAGAAAGCCTGGCCCGTCTGCACGTTGACTACATCGACCTGATTAACGTGCACGATATTGAGTTTAGTGACCTACAGCAGGTAATCAACGAAACCCTCCCGGCCCTCCATTCCTTAAAGGAGGCAGGAGTAGTAAAGCACGTGGGCATCACGGGGTTGCCACTGGCGTTATTTCAGCAGGTAATTGACCAGACGCCCGCCGGTACGGTAGAAACGGTGCTGTCTTTCTGCCACTACTGCCTTAATGATACTACCCTGGCCGACTACGTAGAGTACTTGAAGGCGCACAACGTAGGTATTATCAACGCGTCGCCCCTGGCTATGGGCATGCTTTCGGAGCGAGGAGCGCCGGAGTGGCACCCCGCATCGGTCGAACTGAAGCAGTACGCGCGGCAAGCGGCAGCTTTCTGCATGAGCCAAGGGTACCCCATCGAGAAACTGGCTATTCAGTTTGCTGTGAGTCACCCAAGTATTGCTACCACATTGGTGAGTACAGCGCGGCCCGAGGCTATTCGGCAAAATATTGCCTGGGCCACCGAACCCATAGATACCGAACTGCTGGAGCGGGTGCAACAAATTCTGCAACCTGTGATGAGCGAAACTTGGGAAAACTCCTGAGAACTGCCCCCAAGCTGTGGTGGCTTTGCAAAGAGTCCGCCAAGCTCTACGGCAAACCTGCTGCTCCTTACCTACCCTAGAACAAGGCCGGTAGCCAGCTTGGTACTGTTACTACGCACTTTCCGCTCCCCCTACACCTCCCGCCCATGAGTACCCGCAAAAGCGTCTTTGCCGTTGGCCTGATTACGTCCCTGTTCTTTCTTTGGGGCTTTGCGCTCAACCTGAACCCCATTCTTATTCCTCACCTCAAGAAAGCCTGTCAGCTGACGGATGCACAGTCGGCGTTTATTGACTCGGCTTCCTACGTCGCCTATTTTCTGCTGGCTCTTCCAGCCGGGCAGTTTATGAAGCGCTACGGCTACAAGGGTGGTATTTTGGTAGGGCTACTGTTATTCGCGTTGGGAGCTTTTCTGTTTTACCCCGCGGCAGCGGCTCGCTCCTACGTGTTCTTCCTGAGTGCCCTGTTCGTTATTGCCTGTGGCCTCACGTTCCTGGAAACGGCTGCTAATCCCTACATCACCGTGCTAGGCGACCCGAGCGGTGCCACCCAGCGCATCAACTTCGCGCAGTCTTTCAACGGGCTGGCCTCCACGCTGGCGCCGTTTCTGGGTGGGTTGTTCATCTTATCGGGCAAGACCCTGACGGCCCAGCAGGAAGCCAGCATGACGGCCCCCCAGCTGACCGCATATCTAGATGCGGAAGCCGCCACGGTGCAGGTGCCTTACCTACTCATTGGAGGGGTAGTGTTGCTGGTAGCCGTGCTGCTCTACTTCACCCGCCTGCCCGACATCATTGAAACCGACACAGCCGGGGAGGAGGGGCGCTCTATTCTCCAGGAGAAAAACCTGCTGCTAGGGGTGATGGCGCAGTTTTTCTACGTGGGCGCGCAAGTGTGCGTGAGTAGCTTCTTTATCCGGTTTGCGGGCCGCGTAGCCGGCATTGGGGAGAAACAGGCCGCCTTGTATCTGGCCGGCGCGCTGCTAGGCTTCATGGTAGGGCGCTTCATTGGCACTCTGCTGATGCGCTACGTGGCCGCGTCGCGGCTGCTGGCCTTGTATAGCTTGCTCAACTTTTTTCTGGTGCTGTTGGCCGTAGTTCTGCCTGGCAAGCTGTCGGTGTATGCGCTGCTGGCGGTAGAGTTTTTCATGTCCATCATGTTTCCTACCATCTTCTCACTGAGCATACGTGGGCTGGGCGCCAAAACTAAGGAAGGCTCATCCTTGGTGATTATGGCTATTGTAGGTGGGGCAGTATTCCCCGTCATTATGGGCCGCGTGTCTGATATGACCAGTATTCAGGTGGCCTACATCGTGCCGGCCCTCTGCTTTCTGGTCGTGTTCTACTTTGCCCTTAAAAACAGCAGCGTAAAGAAAATTACGCTGGTAGCCGCGCACTAAGCCATGACCCACGAACCATCAGCACTGCTGAAAATTGATGCCCACCAGCACTTCTGGCAGTATAACCCGGTACGCGACGCTTGGATTGACGAGCCCATGGCCGCTATTCAGCGCGACTTTCTCCCGCCCGACCTAGCACCCTTGCTCCGTCAGCATGGCTTTGCCGGAAGCGTGGTGGTGCAATCCGATCAGTCGGAAGCTGAAAATGACTTTCAGCTACGCCAAGCCGATCAGTATGAATTCATTAAAGGCGTAGTAGGTTGGGTAGATTTGCAGGCCGCTGCTGTGGCGGAGCGGTTGGCCTACTACCAGCAGTTTCCAAAGCTGAAAGGCTTCCGCCACGTGCTGCAAGGCGAGGCCGACCGCGCCCTTATGCTTACGCCAGCCTTTCGGCGGGGCATTGCTGCGCTGGAACGCCACGGCTACACCTACGATTTACTGGTTTTTCCCGACCAACTCCGGTACGCAACGGAGTTGGTAGCCGCTTTCCCCCAGCAACGCTTTGTGCTCGACCACATTGCCAAACCGCCTATTAAAGCGGGGGAGGTAGGCACCTGGGCCGCTGATCTGCGGGCCTTGGCCCAACACGATAACGTGAGCTGTAAAGTGTCAGGTATGGTGACGGAGGCCGACTGGCAGCAGTGGCAGCCCCAGGATTTTCGGCCCTACCTCGACGTCGTATTCGAAGCCTTTGGGCCTCGTCGTCTTCTGTTTGGCTCCGACTGGCCAGTGTGCCAGGTGGCAGGTGGCTACGGAGCCGTGGTGGAGCTAGCGCAGCACCACCTCACTACCTTTTCTGCGGCCGAGCAGGCGCTTTTTTGGGGCGGCAACGCTACGGCATTCTATCAGCTTTAAGAAGTCTTTTCCTATGAATACGTTGGTATGTGTTGAGCCCGGCCAGTTCCGCTACGAGCATCGCACGCCGCCCGTGCCGGCCCAAGGGCAAGCCTTGTTGCGCATTCGGCGTATTGGTATCTGCGGCACCGATTTGCACGCCTACGAAGGTACCCAGCCCTTTTTTGCGTACCCGCGCGTACTTGGCCACGAGTTGGCGGGAGAGCTTGTAACGCCGGTGTCCGGCTTTCCTGTGGGGGAGGCCGTTACTTTTATTCCCTATTTCAGCTGTGGCACTTGCGTAGCTTGCCGGGCCGGCCGCCCCAACTGCTGCACCCACATCAACGTGTGTGGCGTGCACAGCGACGGCGGCATGGGCGAGTATCTGGTAGTGCCGACCAGCGCCCTGGTAGCTGGCCAAGGCCTGAGCCCCGACGAACTGGCCTTAGTAGAACCATTGGCCATTGGCGCGCACGGCGTACGCCGCGCGGGTGTGCAACCCGGTGAGTTTGTGCTGGTAGTAGGGGCTGGGCCTATTGGGCTGGGCATTATGGAGTTTGCGCGCATTGCGGGGGGCCAGGTCATTGCCCTCGATATTAACGAACAGCGCCTCGCCTTCTGCCGGGAGCATCTGCACGTGGCGCATACCGTGCAAGCCACCGCCCCCGATGTAGCCGAGCAGCTGCGGGCCATAACTGGCGGCGACATGCCTACCGTGGTTATTGATGCTACTGGCAGCTTAAAGGCCATCAACCAAGGATTTCACTACCTGGCGCATGGTGGCCGCTACGTGCTAGTAGGCTTGCAAAAAGGCGAGCTGAATTTCTCGCATCCAGAATTTCATAAGCGCGAAGCTACACTGATGAGCAGTCGCAATGCCACGCGCGAAGATTTCGAGCACGTTATTACCTCCATGAAAGCCGGCTTGGTAAGACCCACCACATACATCACTCATCGCGTGCCGTTTGAACAGGTACAGTCGGAATTCAGCAGTTGGCTCAACCCTGCTACTGGCGTTATTAAAGCCATGATTGAGGTAAATTAAAGCCCCCGAACGTCTTGCTGAACTAAGCTGCGGCCCGCTGTCATTGGAGCGTAAGGCACTAGACACTGCCCTTGCCAAAATAGCAGTAAGGGTAGGTGAAGGAGAAAATAATTCACAACGGCCTGCGTAGTTTGACTGCGCAGGCCGTTGTGCTTTTCGAGCCGCAACAACCCAAAATATATTGGAAGCTGAATGTTGACAATGGGAAAGTTATTTAGATATTTGTCTAAATAACTAATCAGTCTTGAACGCTCTATTTAAAGCACTAAATGACCCCACGCGCCGAGCTATTCTAGAATTGCTGCGGGAACAGCCACGCACTGCCGGGGAAATAGCCGACTACTTCCAGTTTTCTAGGCCTACGATCAGCCACCACCTCGACCTGCTCCGGCAAGCTGAGCTGGTGACCAGCGACAAGCAGGGACAATTTGTAACCTATACACTGAATATGACGGTGGTGGACGAGCTACTAAGCTGGTTACTACAGTTTAAACCCACTAATGAATCCAAGCCATGAAACCGAAACTCACTATCTGGAATGTACTCACTTTGCTGGCCGTAGTACTACCAACTGTGTATTTAGCGTGTACGTGGTCGGCGTTGCCCGCTCAGATTCCTACTCATTTCGGCATCGATGGGGAGGCTGATGGTTTCACGGCAAAGAAGAACATGTGGGTGCTCTGCCTTGCATTACCGCTGGGTACCTACTTGCTGATGCGCTTCTTACCCCAACTGGACCCCAAGCAGCAACTGAATGATGGCACCGTCAACTACCAGAAGTTACAGCTGGCATTGGTTGCGCTAATGAGTTGCATAAGCCTATTTAGCCTATATACGGCTTTGCACCCCGGTGTGCAGTTTAGCCGGGCCTTGCTGGTGCTGGTGGGCCTGTTCATTGCCGCCCTGGGCAACTACCTGACCACTGTGCAACCTAACTACTTTGTGGGCTTCAAGACGCCATGGGCACTGGAGTTTCCGCGTATCTGGGCCCGTACGCACCGGCTAGGTGGGTGGCTATTTTTTACTATCGGCATGCTGAGCGCCTTGTTAGCACTGGTATGGTCTGCGCCTGTAGCTACAACTGTGCTGACTGTGGGTTTACTGGGTGCCACCGTAGTTATATATGGGTATTCATACCGATTGTATCGGCGGGAAGTGAAAGCCGCCGCGGCCGGGCACTAGGAGAGTACGAGTACAGTCAAATGCCAAAACAAACAGCGCGGCCCCTAAAAGGCCGCGCTGTTTGTTTTGGCGCTGATATATGGTGCGGGCTATAGAATACCGCTTACCAAGCCGGGTAGTACACCTAGCACTACCGTTAGCAGAGCCAACAGTAGAAGTGCGCCCGACTGGAAGCTTGATACAGGCACTAAGGCAGCAGTGGTTTCATCCGTGTCGTGCATATACATAGCAATGATGGGGCGGAGGTAGTAGTAGATGCTTACCATTGACATGACTACTGCAAACACTACTAAGCCAATGTAGCCATTCTCTACCGCTGCTGAGAACACAAAGAACTTACCAAAGAACCCACCCGTGAGGGGAATGCCGGCCAACGAGAGCATGGCTATCGTCAGCACAAAAGCCAGCAAGGGATTTGTTTTCGCTAAGCCATTCAGCCCATTGTAGTCTTCGCGCATGCGGGCGTTGGCTACCAACTGCAGCACCCCAAATGCGGCCACAGTAGCAATTGAATAAGCTAAGGAGTAGAAGAAAATGCCGTTAGCTGACGCGCCCTCCAACTGCCCATTGAACGCCACTAGGCCAATTAGCAAATAGCCCGCGTGCGATACGCTAGAGTATGCCAGCATCCGCTTGAGGCTGGTTTGGGCTACTGCTCCCACGTTGCCAATAAGTAAGGTAAGCACGCACATGGCCGTAAGTGTAGGTAGCCACAATCCCTGAGCCGAAGCCGCAGGAAATGCTTGTACCAACAGCTTGAGAAAGGCCGCAAAACCGGCGGTTTTTACCACCGTGCTCATAAACGCAGTAAAGAAGGTAGGGGTACCCTCGTACACGTCAGGAGTCCAGAAATGGAAAGGAGCAGCCGATACTTTAAACCCAATGCCAATCAGCATCATCAGCATGCCGATGTAGAGCATGGGCCTCAGAGAGTCGTTCACAGGATTCTGCACGGCAAAGCTGATGTCGCGCAGTACGAAGGTGCCGGTAGCACCGTACACTAGGGCCATGCCAAAGAGTAGGATGCCAGTGGCAAATGCGCCCATTAGGAAGTATTTGAGGGCCGCCTCGTTGGAGCGCAAGTTGCGCTTATCGGACCCCGCCAGCACATACATGGCAATGCTCAGCGTCTCGATACCCAAGAACAGCATCAGCAGGTGGTTATAGCTCACCAGCATAATGGCTCCAACCAAGGAAAACAGCAGCAGCGAATAGTATTCGGCTAGGCTTGCTTCGCCGTCGAGGACGTATTTTTCTGAGAAGGGAATGAGTAGCAAGGCCGTCAGTAGCACAATGCCAGTGAAGGCAATGGAGAAGTTATCGACGACCAGCATATCGTTGAAAAACGACTGTGGGCCCTGGTTCCAGTCAATAAAATTCACCGTGAGCACTAGGCCGAGGATGAGCATGGCCGCGGGCAGCAGGAGCCGGTTGGAGCGGCGGAATCCTAGAAATAGATTGCCGAGGCCCAGAACGGAAAGTAGAATGATTGAATTCATTAGCGTAGGATGTAGCTGCCGCGGCTCAAGGCCATGGACTACTATCAGTTTAGCGGATTACTACTTCGTTCAGAATGTTCAACACGCTGTCTTTCGACAAGTGCAAGAAGGTATTCGGAAACAGCCCAATCCAGAACACCAGCACAATAAGCGGTACCAGCAAGGCTAGTTCACTTCCCGTCAGGTCGGTGAAGGTAGCGGTGAATGACGAGTCGGGGCCCAGCATCACGCGCTGGAACATGCGCAATAAGTACACGGCGCTCAGAATGATGGTGATGCCAGCTACGGCACCCATCCAAGCATTGTACTTATACACACCGGCGAGCAAGAGGAACTCGCCCACGAAACCATTGGTAAGGGGCAGCGCAACAGTGCCCAGTAGCAGTACTAGAAAGCACACCGTCAGCACAGGGGCCTGGCGGGTAAGGCCTCCTAAGTCGTCAATCTGGCGGGTGCCCGTCCGGCGCTCAATGGCATCGGCAATGAAGAACATGCCTACTACGTTTACGCCGTGGGCCAACATCTGAATGCTGGCGCCCTGCATCCCCATCTCCGTGAAGGAAAAAATGCCGGCTATCATTAGTCCCACGTGAGACAAGGAGGAGTAGGCAATAAGCCGCTTCACGTCCTGCTGGCGAATGGCGATGATGGCACCATAGATAATCCCAATGATGGCCAGAATCAGCACTAGGTTTTGCCAGTATGCCGTGCCTTGGGGCACTACCGGCAGCAGCCAACGCAAGCAGCCGTAAATGCCCATTTTCAGCATGATGCCCGAGAGAAGCATAGTAGCCGGGGCCGGTGCTTCGGTGTAGGTATCCGGCTGCCAGGTATGGAAGGGGAAGATGGGCATCTTCACGGCGAAGGCTGCGAAAATCAGCCAAAACAGCCACACTTGCGTCGCAATCGGCAGATTTAGATTATAGAAGGAAAGCAGTTCGGAATTGTGTGCCGAAAGGCCATTCGCCGTGGGACCAGTTTGGAAGTAGAGGTACACAAAGCCGGCCAGCATAAATAGCGAACCAACGATAGTGTAGAGGAAGAATTTAAATGTGACTTTGGCGCGGTTGGCACCGCCCCATACGCCGGCCAGAAAGTAAATTGGAATCAGTGCTACCTCCCAGAAGAAGTAAAAGAGAAAAGCATCCTGAGCCGTGAATACGCCTACCAGTCCGGTCTCCATAAACAACACCAGTGCATAAAACACCGACTCGTTTTCGAAGTTGCGGCGAAAGGCGCTCAGCAAGATAATGGGCACCAGAAAAGCCGTCAACAACACCAGCGACAAACTTAGCCCGTCCATTCCCACGTGGAAGTTGATACCAGCAGAGCTAATCCACGGTAGGTTTAGCGAGAATTGCCCGGTAGCGTCAGCGCTGAATGAAATAGCCGCGTAGGCTGCTAGCGCAAATTCAACTAAAGCCGCGCCCAGCGCTGGAATCCGGGCCGCACGGCCTTTGAAGAAGTGCAGCAGCAGGGCGGCCGCCACGGGCCAGAGTAGGAGAAGGACAGTCAGCATTAGCTAATCAGGTTATTCCGATGACGCCGTAATTGATGCGAGGCAATAGCTTCTTTATCAGTAGGCGACAATTTGAGCGCAAAATGAAGGGCAATAAGCCATCCAATGATAGTCCAGCCCAAAAGCAGGTTTATGAAAAATATAGCCCGGGCATTTTGTTGGTCGCGGCCGAAGATAGCAGGCATCAGATAGCCAGTGAGGATAACCAAGACCCCAAAAAGGGAGAAACTTGTTTCAACATCGGCTAAAAATAAGACGCCAAGCATATGCTAAAACTTCACAAAGTTCAGCGCCATCACCAACACGATGCCCACAACCATTAAGATGAGGTAGGTTTCCACGGAACCAGTCTGTACATAGCGCAGAAGTTGGCCGCCACCCATGGTCAGGCGACCAAAGCCGTTCACAATGGGGTCAATGATGCCGTTCTCCACGAAGCGGTACAGTCCTTTCGAGAGGCCCATAATGGGACGCACAAATAAGGTGTTGTACAGCTCATCAATGTAGTACTTGTGGTAAAGCAGGTTTTCCAGGAAGCCGCGCGACTCACCGTCTTCTGCTGGGCGTACGCCGCGGCTTACATACTGCACGTAAGCTAGGATAATGCCTAGCACGCCAGCTCCTACCGAAAGACCAATGAGCATAAACTCGGTGGCGTGGTCAACCTCAGCCCCGAAAGCAGTCGGGTTAATCTTCTGGGAGTAAGTGAATAAAGGGGCGAGAAAGTCAGCGAGGTAGCCGCGCCCCAACACTAGCGGAGCATTTAGGAAGCCTCCTACAGCAGCCAGAATGGCCAGCACAATAAGTGGCAGTGTCATGGAAGCCGGCGACTCGTGCAGATGGTGTTTCTGCTCCTCCGTACCCCGGAACTCGCCGAAGAACGTCAGGAACAGCAGGCGGAACATGTAAAATGCCGTCAGGAAAGCCGTGAACAAGCCTACTGCATACAGCACTTTGCTATGCTCATAGGCATGCAGCAGAATTTCATCTTTAGAGAAGAAGCCTGAGAAGGGCGGAATACCCGCAATGGCCAAGCAGCCAATCAAGAAGGTGATAAAGGTGATGGGCAGTGCCTTGCGCAGGCCGCCCATGCGGCGCATATCCTGCTCGTTGCTCATGGCGTGAATCACGGAGCCTGCACCCAGGAACATCAGCGCCTTGAAGAAGGCGTGAGTCAAAACATGGAACAAGCTGGTGCTGTAGCCCATCACGCCCAAGGCCAGGAACATGTAGCCCAACTGCGAAACGGTGGAGTAAGCCAGAACCTTCTTGATATCGTTTTGGGCCAAACCAATGGTAGCAGCAAACAGGGCCGTAGCTGCGCCGATGATGGCAATAACTTCGAGCGTTTCAGGGGCTAAGGTAAACAGCACATTGGCCCGCAGAATCATATAGATGCCTGCCGTAACCATGGTGGCAGCGTGAATCAGAGCCGAAACCGGAGTAGGACCGGCCATGGCGTCGGGCAGCCAGGTGTAGAGTGGCAACTGAGCCGATTTACCGGTAGCACCCACAAATAGCAGCAACGTAATGATCGTGACTACGCTCACAGAATACGGCCCGAATTGGCCTAGTGCCGCCTTTTGAAATACCTCACCAAACTGCACCGAGTTGAAGGTGAGGTAGATCAGGAAAATGCCGAGCAGGAAGCCTAAGTCCCCAACGCGGTTGATGATGAATGCTTTCTTAGCAGCGTTGTTATAGTTGGTGTTCTTGTTCCAGAAGCCGATAAGCAGGTACGAACAGAGTCCCACGCCTTCCCAGCCAATAAACAGAATAACGAAGTTGGCACCCAGTACCAGTACCAGCATGCTGAACACAAACAGGTTCAAGAAGCTGAAAAACTTGCCCACATTCTCGTCGTGGTGCATGTAGCCGATACTGTACACGTGAATCAGGAAACCCACGCCCGTCACCAGCAGCAGCATAATCAGGCTCAGCTGATCAATCTGGTAGGAGAAGGGGATTTGCATGGAGTCCACCGAAATCCAGTCGAACAGCGTAACCACGTAGGGCGCCTGGAAGTTGGCAAACAGCATAACCGAAATCAGGAAGGAGCCCAGCACCGCCGCACTCCCAATCAGACCGGCTACCGTGCCCGACAAGCGTCGGTTCAGCAACCCATTAATAAGAAAGCCCAAAAACGGCAGCAGCGGAATAAGCACGTACAAAAAGGTGGAGTACGGGGCGCCGGCAGCGGGAATTACTTGCGTTACTTGTTCTTGCATATGATGGGGCCTAGGGAGCTTAGGGCCAAGGGCAACTGTCGGGTTCTGTACTAGTGATACGCACCAATACAACTCTTCTGCGCCCGAGGCCTTCCAAACCTAACTCAGAACTTCAGTCGATTTAGCAGGTTGACATCGGTATTCTGAAGGTTGCGGTATATCATCACGATAATAGCTAGGCCTACTGCTACTTCGGCGGCAGCCACAGCCATGATGAAAAACACAAATATTTGTCCGTTGGCATCAGCGCGATACGCCGAAAAAGCCGTCAGCAGCACGTTCACAGCGTTAAGCATTAGCTCTACGCACATAAAGATGATAATTGCATTACGTCGGGTGAGCACGCCTAGCACACCAATGGAGAACAATGCGGTGGCGAAAAAAACGTAATACTGAAGAGGAACCGTTTGGATGACCTGCGGTATGTTCTGGTCCATGCGGGAAGGCTGACGGCGAAAGGACGTCCTCACTCACGGGGGAGTGAGGAACTACTAGCTGGCAAAGCTAGCTGAAATTCGGAAACACCGGCCCTAATTCTACCCCCTTTCTGGGCGAAATCGAGATGGGGCTTTTTTCGCAGTAGTAAGCTCGGCTAAATGATTCTTATCTGATTAAAAATCACCGCCTATCTAGAGCATTCAAAGCTCGGCTACTAATCCGCAAAAAAGCCCTGATTTGCGTCCCAAACGGGTATCTGCCGTACATTCGTCCCCTCACACCCAACCCACTCTCGAATGAGCCTTACCATTAGCAGCTTAGCTGAACTACAACAGTACGAAGAACAGGAGCTCGGCGTATCGCCCTATCATACCATTACTCAGGAGCAAATCAACCAGTTTGCAGCGGCTACGCTCGACTTCCAATGGATTCACCTGGACGCAGAACGTGCCCGGACGGAGTCGCCTTTTGGAGCTACTATTGCGCACGGCTACCTCACAGTAGCACTGCTGCCCTACCTCTGGAATCAGATTGTTACGATTGAGAATCTGAAGATGCAGGTGAACTACGAAATAGAGAGCCTGCGCTTCAACCAAGCCGTCGTAGTAGGTAGCCAAGTTCGCCTGCGAGCTAAGTTGATGTCGGTAAAAGATCTGCGGGGTATTGCCAAAGCGCGCATTGAAGTAACCCTGGAGGTGGAAGGTAGCCGCAAACCAGCTTACGCTGGTATCATCACCTTCCTCTACCACTTCAGCTAAAACGCAGAAGATAGTTTGCTGTTATTTGTTAGTTGAAGTACGTAGCCTTGGTAGGCTGCTTATGAACTAGTGCCCCGTTCCGCGCTATATAGCCTGGTTAGCAGCTACTAACCGAGGCTCTGCACTTGCCTTTGGTAAGAATTTGTGAAGCGCGTAAAGTATTTCTTACGCTTTACCGTCTGCCTATGCAGAATGGAAACGCTACCCCTCACGCTTCACGCCCCGCACCCCATGACGGCTGGCTATCAGGATCAGCAGATACAAGAGGCTGTACGTGCGCAGCGCGGCCGCTTGCTGCAATTTATCCGTCGCCGCATCCCCGATCCGGCAGAAGCGGAAGATGTGCTGCAGGATGTATTTGCCGAGTTAGTGGAAAGCTACCGGGTGTTGAAGCCCGTGGAACAGGCTGCGGCCTGGCTGTTCCGCGTGGCTCGCAATAAAATCACGGACCTGTACCGCCGTAAAAAAACGGTGTCTTTGGAAAATGAAATGGCTGCCTATGCGGCTGACGGGGACGAAAACGCCTTATTGCTGGCCGACATTTTGCCCGCCCCAGATGATGCTCCTGAGAATCGCCTGCTGCGCGAAACCCTGATGGAAGCGCTAGCCGATGCCTTAGCTGAGTTGCCCACCGCCCAGCGCGAAGTGTTTATCTGGCACGAGTTGGAAGAAAAAACCTTCCGCGAAATGGAGGAAGAAACGGGTGTTCCGCTTAAGACTCTGATTTCGCGCAAACACTACGCTGTGCAGCATCTACGCAAGCGCTTGCAGATTCTGTACAACGAGCTGTTCACGGATTAGGCGCGGCTGTGCTACCCAGCCCCCTCGCGCGCATCCGGTTTACCACCTTCAGCAATTCAACAGCATGAAATCTTCCTTTTGGCTGCTACGCGGCCTGAAATTTATACTCTTTGCCGTCCTATTCGTGGTGGCCATCGGCTACCTTACCATGAACCTGTGGAATTGGCTTGTACCCGCCTTATTTCAAGGGCCGCAGATCACTTTCTGGCAGACTATAGGCTTGCTCGTACTGTCCCGTATTCTATTTGGAGGGTGGGGGCGCGGGGGGCGCAGCAGCGCTTGGGCTCGGCACCGCCGTCAGTGGAAGCAAAAAATGGAATCTCGAATGGCTTCTCTTACACCAGAAGAGCAAGAGAAGTTTCGCCAGAAAATGGCGGGTGCCTGCAGCCCTTCGTGGATGCGACGCAAGGCTCCGGAAGAATCTTCTAATGCCTCGTTCTAACTGATGTAACTGAAAAAAGCCTTGGTTCTATCAAGGCTTTTTATTTTCCACTGAGCTTACTGTTTTGGCCAGGCTAATAGGGCTCGAATGCGGCCTAAGTAGGATGCTTGGGAACCTGCGGCTGGTGTTGAGGTAGGGGAGACTTTAGGTAACCCTGCGGGTTTCTTGGTTCGAATTTTACCAGCTGTAATTTTATTACGGGTACCCAAACGGGGCTTACTCCGCGCAAGTGGTGCCGCGGCGGGCAACTGGAAGCGCAAAACGGGGTTCCCATCAAATGTGTAAACCGGAGCCATACCTACCTGTTCATCAAATCGATATTCCATCACTCGGGCATAGTACGTATGGCCAGCTTGCAATCCAGTTACTTGCACTACGCTATCAGGGCCGGCGGCTACTACGTATGTGCCTTCTCCCAGAGAAGCCCCGTGGCCGAAAGTGCGGCCGCCAGCGTAAGCACGCCCTTCAATGGGAAAACGAGTTACTGGTGCTCCCTCGCTTACTACTACCAAGCGGTGGGTGCCATTTCCGTTTTTCCATGTGAGCGTAGCTGATCTTGGAGTGTCGTGCGTGAGCCGCAAGAGAGAAGCATTTTGCTCCGGCGGCAGTAGGTTGTAGGTGGGCCATGTGGCCGTGCTATTAAGACAATCCCATCCTAAGCCCTCCACGTCGTTCCAGAAACGGTTTGTGTTAGGGCAGGAGTTGAGCAAAATAGCCCACGTATACCCATCGGCAGTGCGCGCCACAATGCTAGTAGAGCCGTTGAGGCACCCCGTATGCCACCACACACCGCGTTTATTGACCATCCATCCCTTAGCATAGCGCTTTGTTGCCTCCGAGGGAGTTGTCATGGTGTCAAGGGTAGCAGGTAGCAGCAGGTCGGGGGTAGTAGCAAGTCCATCGACAGCTAGTAAAAAGCGCACCAAATCGCGGGCGGTAAATAGCCAGCCACCATGGGCATTCATTGCCTCTAAGTTGGCTCCGCCATAGGCATATGGTACCCGTTTACCCGTACCGTAGCACGATTCCCCCGTGAGCGGGCACGAATATTCCGCTTCGTTCTCCCGTTTGTCGGCTAGCAAATTGCGGCCTAAGTGTGCTTCCAGAATACCGACTGGCTCTAAGATGTGGCTGCGCACCCACGTTTCATAGCGCTGACCAGTTACTTTCTCGATAACCTTCCCTAGGATCAAATAGCCAATGTTGGAATAAGCGAAACGGCTACCAGGCGCAAAGTTCAACTCCTTACTTAGTAAATAACGAATTAAGGTAGAGTCGCCCACGGGGTTTGGGGCCTGCATTACCTGGGCTACGTGCAGCGGAAAGTCAATGGGGTCAGAGTTAGAGAAACCATCCACGCCAGCATCCCGATTCCACCCTGCGGTGTGTTCTAGCAATTGGCGCACCGTGATGGTGTAGATGCGCTGATCAGTAATAAGATCTGTGTAGTACGGTTCCTGCAGATAGCCTGTTGGCCCAAATACGTTATGTTGTAAAGTAAGCTGCCCATCTTCTACTAGCTTCATAATAGCCACGGAGGTCACCGGTTTTGAAACGCTAGCGACCCGCATCAGGGTAGCTGGCGTCATGGCTTGGCTTCGGGCTAGGTCGGAGTAGCCGAAGCCCCGGGCATATACTAGCTTTCCTTGCTTGCTAATAGCCACCGAAGCGCCAGGTATTTTCCAGCGCTTCATTAATTTTTGGACTGCAGCATCACATGATGCAGTTTTTGATGACCAAACTCCCGTTTGGGCCCATGCTGGGAAGGTGAGCAAGCTCAATAGCAGAGCAAGCAGAATTTTCACAAAAACATACGATATATGAGCTGTTATTCATAGTTAAATGCAACTATGATTGTCTAATAGCAGACCTACAATTTTACCGGATATTGCTGATAAACTGGTAATTACAATTATAGATAATTTTGTATTATTCAAATAAAATAAAAATAAGCAATAGTACAGATAACTAGCCGAGGGCAAACAAGCGCTCAGGTAGTCTAGCTGCCAGAGAATGTGATACATAAAAACAAGAGCGGCAACTGATAGCTCAGTTGCCGCTCCGTGCGTTGGTAGTAAGGGTATTCTTTAGAAGTTCCGCTCTCCTGCTTCGCGCTTGCCCAACATTACCGCACCAACCATGGCCACGAGGAACAGTACAGAAGCCAACTCGAAAGGCAGTAGGTAGTCCTGATAAAGCACTAGGCCCAAGCGGTCCACCATACCAATCTGAGAATCGAAAGTGGCATCTTGAGGAGCACCCGTGGGTGCAATATCTTTGAGTGCGGCTACCAGAATGAGTAGTAGCGATCCGCCAGCCACGGCCGCCGCAATCTTGGCGAGGGCTGGTTTATGTGGCTCCGTATCCACGTTCAGGTTCAGGAACATAATCACGAACAGGAACAACACCATAATGGCCCCGGCATACACGATAATGTTCACGGCCGCCAAGAACTGCGCATTGAGCAGCAGGTAGTGTCCTGATAAGGCAAAGAATGTCAGAATCAAAAACAGTACGCTGTGCACTGGATTCTTAGCGAAGACAACACCTAGCGCACTTAGCAGCGCTACAAAAGCCAAAAAGAGAAAGATAGGAGACATACGGAATGGTTTTGTCGTGCTAAGTGAAGCACTCAAGACGGCAGATGCTGTGGCTATACAGGTTGCTGCGCTAAGTTGCTGCGTAAAGAGTCGGCCTGTTCAGGTGTCAGTTGGATACCACGAATGGAGCGGGCATCGGGCGATACGGGCTCAACTAGGCGGTCTTTGCCGTAAATGAACTCGTCTCGCTCGTAGCGTGGCGGCGCAATCTTGTCGGCTTGCAGGTACACCGCAGCTTTGGGGCAAGCTTCTTCGCAAAGCCCACAGAAGATGCAGCGCAGCATGTTGATCTCGTAGCTGATAGCGTACTTCTCCTCCCGGTACAAGCTTTCTTCACCTTTCTTCCGTTCGCCAGCAACCATGGTAATGGCTTCGGCTGGGCAGGCAACAGCGCATAGACCGCAAGCCGTGCACCGCTCCCGGCCTTGCTCGTCGCGCTTCAGGACGTGTAGTCCACGGAAAATGGGGGAGAATGGACGTACTTCCTCGGGGTATCGCACGGTAGCCTTCTTCATGAAGAAGTGGCGCATCGTGATGCTCAGGCCCTGGAAAATCGCCGGCAGGTAGGCCCGCTCGGCCAAGGTCATCGGCTTCTTTTCTAGTTTCTTAGCTCTATTTGTGAGTTGCATATCGTCAGACCAGGTGCCTTTGCGCTATATGGCCGGAAAGGCGAGGTAGGAGGGATGGTTACTTGATTACCCCAAGTAGGATGAGGCCGCCGGTGATTAGGATATTCACAACCGCAAGAGGAATGAGAATAGTCCAGCCCAGACGCATGAGTTGATCGTAGCGGAAACGTGGCAAGGTCCAGCGCACCCACATGAAGAAGAAAATGAAGGCAAAAATCTTCAGAAATAGGCCTACCGTGCCCAGCACTGTAATCAGGTTCTGGGCGGCTGCTAAGGTCCAGTCGTGGTTTTCTACCAACCAGCTTCGCAGCTCGTACTGGAAAGGAAAGTTAAAGCCACCGAAGTACAGCACGCTCATCACGGCCGAAGCCACGAAAATATTGATGTACTCCGCGAATAGGTACAGCCCCAGCTTCATGGATGAGTACTCGGTGTGGTAGCCGCCCACTAGTTCGGTTTCGCACTCTGGCAAGTCGAAGGGCGTGCGGTTGGTTTCAGCAAAGGCGCACACGCAGAAGATTATAAAGCCAAGAGGCTGCTTTACAATATTCCAGAAATGCCACTCGCCAGCTACAGACTGCTGTAGGGTGATAGTGCGTAAGCTCAGGGTTTCCGATATCATCAGCACGGCAATCAGGGACATGCCCATGGCTAGTTCGTAGCTGATGTTTTGGGAGGCAGCTCGGATAGCGCCCAGCAAGGAGAACTTATTGTTTGACGCCCAGCCCCCGATCATTACGCCGTATACGCCCAATGACACTACGCCGAATACCCACAGCATCCCAACGTTCACCTCAATTCCTTGCAGGAAGAAGGCATTATTGCCAAAGCTCAGGTTATTACCAAATGGAATTACGGCCGACGACATAAGGGCCGTAATCATAGCTAAGCAAGGCCCAAAGATGAACAAGGCCTTGTTGGCGCCACCGGGAAAGAACTCTTCCTTGGTGAACATCTTAACAGCATCGGCCAGAGGCTGTAATAAACCGAAAGGTCCGGCCCGGTCGGGGCCTACACGGTCTTGCAGGAAGGCAGCAATTACACGTTCAGCGTACGTGCAGTATGTCGCAATTAGCAACGACAGTGCGAAGACAACGAAGATGACGATGGATTGCCAGCCTAGTGCGGGTAGTTCAATCATTGGGTGGTTGATAGCTAGGGTACGTCTGTTGGGTAGAACTACTCAAAGCAGCGTACTTACTGACGATGAATGACTGTTGCGTATGACGCTAGGCTAGATAGCAAGCTCCGCCTAGCACTAAGGATTAGCTACCGAGTTTCAAGGGAGGGTTCTGGGCCAACTCACGCTGGGTGCTTTCTGGCAAATCTGCCACAACCGACTGGTTTAGCACTGGTAGCTCGTAGTGGTTGGCCGAGATAACCGAAGAACGCTCAATATGCGCTGGCCCCTCAATGGTCCAGTCTGAGGTATCCTTCTTCTCAAAGCGGCACTCGTTGCAAATCCACTCTTTCACCTCGCCGTATTGGTCTTTACGAGCTGTAGTGCGTAGAACTTCCTTGCCTTTATACCACAGCACAACGTTGCCAGAGCACTTAGGACAGTCGCGGTGGGCATTTACCGGCTTGGTAAACCACACCCGCGACTTGAACCGGAACGTTTTATCGGTAAGAGCACCCACGGGGCACACGTCAATGACATTACCAGAGAAGTCATTATCAATAATGTTCTCGATGTACGTGCCAATTTCGGCTGCGTCGCCGCGGCCCAGCACGCCATGCACGCGGTTATCCGTAATCTGGTTGGCCGTATATACGCAACGGTAGCATAAGATACAGCGCGTCATATGCAGCTGAATCAGGGGGCCAATGTCGATTTTCTCGAAGGTACGCCGCTCCTCCTGATAGCGTGTGGTGCTTACTCCATGCTCGAACGCAAAGTTCTGAAGGTCACACTCGCCTGCCTGGTCGCACACTGGGCAGTCTAGGGGGTGGTTGATGAGTAGCATCTCCACGATGCCCTTGCGCACGTTTAGTACCTGCTCAGACGTAGTATTTTCTACTATCATTCCGTCTTGCACCGGGGTTACGCACGAGGCTACCAGCTTTGGCATGGGGCGCGGGTCCTTGGCCGAGCCAGCGGCTACGCGCACCAAGCAGGCCCGGCACTTGCCACCTGAGCCCTTCAGCGGGGTGTAATAGCACATGGCTGGGGGCACAATGCTGCCACCGATTTGGCGGGCTGCATTGAGGATGGTAGTTCCGTCCGGAACTTCTACCTCGACGCCATCAAAAGTTATTTTAGCCATTATTCAAAGCTTCCGGAAAGGAAGAAGAAAGTCAAGTGTCAGATGATTAAACCAGTACCCCATTGGCCCGGTACACCGCACCGGGTTGCGCGGCTTCCTTGGCGTTGGTCACGTGCCACTCAAACTCGTGGCGGAAGTGGCGCACGGCCGCCGCAACGGGCCACGCAGCTGCTTCTCCAAGTGGGCAGATGGTATTTCCCTCTATTTGTTTGGCTACACTCACGAGTAAGTCAATGTCTTCCATATGACCGTGACCATGCTCCAAACGGTGCAGCACCTTTTCAAGCCAGCCGGTGCCTTCACGGCAGGGCGAACATTGGCCGCAGGACTCGTGATGGTAGAAGCGGCTGAAATTCCATGTGTTGCGCACAATGCAAGTGGTTTCGTCCATAGCAATGAAGCCACCTGAACCCAGCATAGTACCCGTTACGAAACCTCCATCAGAAAGCGACTCATACGTCATGAGACGGTTTTCACCGGCTGCCGTTTTCAGAATCAGTTCTTTCGGCAGTATGGGTACTGACGATCCCCCGGCTACTACCGCTTTCAGTTCCCGGCCCTTCCAGATGCCGCCGCAGTACTCATCAGAATAGATGAATTCTTCTACGGGCACCCCTAGCTCAATTTCGTAGATGCCAGGCTTGTTGAGGTGGCCGCAAGCAGAAATAAGCTTGGTACCTGTGCTCTTGCCCACTCCAAGCTTCGCGTATTCGTCGCCGCCCTCGTTGATAATGGGCACAACAGCCGCAATAGACTCAACATTGTTGACTACTGTAGGACGGGCGTATAGCCCTTGCACCGCCGGAAATGGAGGCTTGTTGCGCGGGTTTCCTCGCTTGCCTTCTAACGATTCTAGCAGGGCTGTTTCTTCGCCACAGATATAGGCACCACCACCAGGATGCACATGCAAATCGAGGTCGTAGCCGGAGCCTAGGATGTTTTTACCCAGGAAGCCGTTTGCATAAGCTTCTGCAATGGCCTTCTCCAAGATACGCAGCACATACAAAAGCTCACCTCGAATGTAGATGTACGAGGTGTTAGCACCCAAAGCATACGAACTCGTAATCATACCTTCTACGAGTAAGTGTGGGAGCTTTGACATCAGCTGTCGGTCCTTGAAGGTGCCTGGCTCTGACTCATCTGCATTGCAGACGAGGTAGCGTGGTACTCCTTCGGGCTTAGCCAAGAAGCTCCACTTCATGCCAGTAGGGAAGCCAGCACCCCCTCGGCCCCGCAGGCCCGATTTCTTTACTTCCTCCACCACCTCATCGGGGGTCATTGTTTTCAGCGCTTTCTCTACCGAGCGGTAACCACCATGTTTGCGGTACACCTCAAAGGTATTAATGCCTTCAACGTTAATATGTTCGGTCAGCAGTTTGCGTCCCATAGGTTCAGAGCGGTAAGCTGAAAGACGTTAGTTGTTGGCCAGTGCGTTTGGGAGGCCAGTTTCTTCCCAGGGCAAAGCTGGGCGGTGCACTTGGTTGCGTAGCTCCGTGAGCATTGCATCTACTGCCTCAGGCGTATCAAGCCGCTCGTAGTACTTCTCGCGCACCTGCACGATGGGAGCAAAACCACAGGCTGCTAGGCACTCTACCTCTTTTAGGGTAAATAACCCATCGGCAGAAGCAGGGCCACCTACTTTAGCGCCCGTAATGCGCTCCAGATGCGCTGTCAATTCGTCGGAGCCACGCAGCATGCATGGGCCAGTACGACAAATTTCCAGTACGTGCTTGCCCACCGGCTTCAGGTTGAACATGGTGTAGAAGGAAGAAACCTCGTACACTTCAATGGGCTTCAATCCGAGCGTTTCCGCTACTAAATCTTGCACCTCGGGACTTACCCAGCCACCAAACTCAGCTTGAGCAATGTGTAGCACGGGCAACAGCGCAGACTTGCGACGGTCGTCGGGGTAGTGAGTGAGCAGACGTTTGATTTCAGCTTGGGCAGCTTCGGAAAATTGCGGCTTGACAGTAATCGTCTCCATATCGGTCAAATTCAGCAAAAAACTACGCGTCTAGCTCACCGGCAATTACGTTCATTGACGACAGCGTCACAATGGCGTCGGAGAGCGTTTGGCCAGTTACCATTTCGGTGTAGGCCTGGTAGTAGATAAAGCAGGGGCGACGGAAGTGCAGGCGGTACGGGGTGCGTCCGCCGTCCGACACTAAGTAAAACCCTAGCTCACCGTTGCCACCTTCCACGGAGTGGTATACTTCGCCCACAGGAGCCTCTATTTCTCCCATCACTATCTTGAAGTGATAGATAAGAGCTTCCATGTTTTTGTACACGGCTTGCTTGGGCGGCAAGTAGTAGTGGGGGGCATCGGCGTGGTAGGGGCCCTGCGGTAGGTTTTCGAGTGCTTGGTTGATAATGCGCAAGCTCTGCCAGATTTCCTCATTCCGCACCATGAACCGATCGTACGTGTCGCCCTTAGTGCCAATAGGAATTTCAAACTCGAAGTCCTGGTAGCTAGAATACGGATTCATTACTCGCACATCGTAATCGACGCCCGCGGCCCGCAGGTTGGGGCCCGTGAAGCCGTAGTTCAACGCCCGCTCTGCCGAAATGCCTCCTACGTCAACCACCCGGTCCATAAAGATGCGGTTGCGGTTGAACATCTTCTCGAACTCGGTCATAACCGCCGGAAACTCCTTTAGCCACTTGCGCAGCTTCTGAATAGCTACGTCGGTAAAGTCGCGCTCCATACCACCCACGCGGCCCATATTGGTGGTGAGGCGGGCACCGCTTACTTCCTCGTAGATTTCATAGATCTTTTCCCGCTCATCCATCAGGTAGAGGAAGCCAGTGAAGGCTCCCGTGTCTACCCCCAAGATACCGTTGCAAATCAGGTGGTCCGAAATGCGAGCTAGCTCCATTAGAATCACGCGCATATACTGAGCGCGTTTGGGTACTTCTACCCCGAGCAGTTTCTCCACCGTCATATGCCAGCCCATGTTGTTGATGGGCGACGAACAATAGTTCATCCGGTCAGTGAGAGGCGTAATCTGATAGAAGGGGCGCCGCTCCGCAATCTTCTCGAAGGCCCGGTGGATATAACCGATAGTAGGCACCCCCGAGATAATCCGCTCCCCGTCCATCTGCAGAATGTTCTGGAAGATGCCGTGAGTAGCGGGGTGGGTAGGACCCAGGTTAAGAGTTGTCAGCTCTTGATTGAAGTCGTTTACGGAAGGCGCAAGAGGGTTCTGCTGTTCCCGGGCTTCTTCAATAATTTTATGAGTGCCTTCCAGCGTGTCGTTTACTGCCATGATAAGGTATCAGGGGCCTAGCGGCCGAAGAATAAATCAGTTTTGTCTTCGCGGGTACCATCTTCCAATGCGTACTCCTTGCGCATGGGGTGATAGTCCAGGTCTTCCACATTAAGAATGCGGATGAGATTGGGGTGGCCGGGGAAGATGATGCCGTAGAAATCATAGGCTTCGCGCTCCATCCAGTTGGCTGTAGCGTACAAGTCCGTCATAGTGGGCACAACGGGATCAGCCAGCGGGAAGAAAATCTTTAACCGCAGCCGCACATTGTGTACTAAACTGTGCAGGTGATACACTATCCCTAGCTCCTGGCCTTCCTTGTCGGGGAAGTGTATTCCGCACATGGTGGTCAGGAAGTTTACTTGTAACTCTTGGTCTTGCTGCAGACCAGCAAGGATATCGTGAATTCGCTCCCGGGTAGTAGTGGCCGTAAGCAAGCCGTAGGGCTCTTCAACATCAGTGAAGGCATCCTCACCGAACAAACGATGCAGCAAAGACAGGAGCTGCGCATTTTTCTGCGTCGCGGGGTCTTGAGCAGCGGCGGTTTCTTGAGCAGCCGGGGATTCTTCGTTTTGGTCAGCCATTCTTTCAGGGAGAAGCGAGAAGACAGAAGCAGGAAGCTAGCTGCCGGGAAGCAACCAAGGGTAGCTTCCCGGCAGCTAGCTTCTGGTCCTTACTTGATGTTATAAGAAGCCAGCAAGGCTTGATACTCGGGTGAATTGCGTCGGCGGAACGACTCGTTTTTTGCTAGATCCTGAATGCGCATCAAACCGTCGAGCACTTGCTCGGGGCGGGGAGGACAGCCCGGGATATACACGTCTACAGGAATGATGCGGTCAATGCCCTGGAGCACAGAGTACGTATCGAAGATGCCACCCGAACAGGCGCAGGCACCCATGGCGAGCACCCAGCGGGGTTCAGCCATTTGCTCATACACTTGCTTTACAATGGGAGCCATTTTCTTGGCAATGGTGCCCATTACCATCAGCAGGTCGGCCTGCCGGGGCGAGAACGAAGGCCGCTCTGAGCCAAAGCGGGAGATATCGTAGCGGGCGCCCATGGTAGCCATGAACTCGATGCCGCAGCAGGAAGTAGCAAAGGGTAGGGGCCAGAGTGAGTTGGCGCGGGCAATGCCTACTACTTTCTCCAGGGAGGTAGCGAAAAAGCCAGCGCCTTCCATACCCTCCGGGGCGTCTACCATTTTGATTTCAGGAGCTCTATTTTCCATGATGGTCAGTCAGTTGAGAAGAAGCTAAGGGCTTCATAGGGGCAACACAAGCTGCGTTGCAAAGGTTGCCCTAGCGTGCCTCGTTCCAGCGTAAAACTCCCTTCTTGATGACGTAGGCAAAACCCGCCATTAGCAGGGCCAGAAACACAATCATCTGAATAAAGCCAGTGGAGCCCAGGGCCCGGAAGTTTACCGCCCACGGATACATGAAGATAACCTCCACGTCAAAAAGCACAAATAGAATGGCGGTGAGGAAGTACTTAACCGAAATAGGTGTGCGCGCATTGCCCACCGATTCGATACCGCACTCAAAGGCCTCATCCTTCACGCGGCTCTTGCGGCGCGGGCCCAGCAAGTGCGATGCTACCATGGAAAAAGCAACGAAGGCAACGGCTAAGATAAACTGCACTACAATAGGCAGAAAATCAGCAGGTTGATATTGGGTTGGGACAGCAAGAAGCATACGTGTCGGTAGGAATGAGCTATTTAAAAACAGCGTGCCTAGCAAAGGTATCACGAAATGTGGGCTGAACAAATGGGAAATCAAGGTCAACGCCGTGCCCTGCAACGGAAGGTTAACTATGGGCCAGTATAGAATAAGTACTATCTCTATAGTCACTGAAAGCCAGTGTGAAGTGTCTATCTACAGCAGCTAGCAAAGTTTCTGAGTAACCATTGTTTTCTATGGCGTGCGCAAGAATCACTTGCGGGCCGTAACGCACCGCTCTGAACCCTCATGCAATACTGGTTTTGAGCTACCATTGACAGAAAAACAAAGGCCCTTTCAGCATCTGAAAGGGCCTTTGTTTTTCTGTCAATGGTAGCAAGCTAGGCTAGAATCCTCCCTGGCCAGTCACGTTCAAGTTTTCACCAGTTTCTACGCCCATAAAAGGGTAGCGGTAATCTACGGGTGGCACGAAGGTTTCCTTAATAGCCCGCGGAGATACCCAACGCAACAGATTCAGCAAAGAGCCAGCCTTGTCGTTGGTGCCAGAAGCGCGCGCACCACCGAAGGGCTGCTGACCTACTACCGCACCGGTAGGCTTGTCGTTGATGTAGAAGTTACCTGCGGCCTGCACCAACTTCTTTGAGGCCAACTCAACGGCGTAGCGGTCCTGCGAGAAGATAGCACCGGTGAGAGCGTAGGGCGAAGTAGAGTCTACTACCTCCAGGGTCTGCTCAAACTGAGCTTCGTCGTAGATGTACACCGTTACCACCGGGCCAAACAGCTCGTCGCACATGGTAGTGTACTTGGGGTCCTTGGTTACAATAACCGTGGGTTCAATGAAGTAACCTTTCGACTTATCGTAGCCACCGCCCGCTACAATTTCAGCATTGTTGTCGGCCTTGGCACCGTCGATGTACTTGGCCAGCTTGTCGAAAGACGTTTCGCTGATAACAGCGTTGACGAAGTTCGAGAAGTCTTCCACGTCACCCATTTTGAAGGTAGCGAGGTCTTGCTTCACGTACCCCAGAATTTCGTCGGCCAAGTTAGAGGGCAGGTAGATGCGAGAGGCTGCCGAGCACTTCTGACCCTGATACTCAAATGCTCCCCGAGTAATAGCGGTAGCTACTGCTTTGGCATGGGCCGAAGGGTGAGCCAGAATAAAGTCTTTGCCGCCCGTCTCACCTACGATGCGCGGGTAGCTCTTGTAGCGCTTGATGTTCTGCCCAATGGTCTGCCAGATGTTCTGGAACACTCCCGTAGAGCCAGTAAAGTGAATCCCGGCGAAGTCGCGGTGCTGGAAGATAACCTCGCCCGCTACCGGACCATCCACATAAATCAGGTTGATGACGCCGTCGGGCAAGCCAGCTTCCTTGAAAAGCTCCATCAGCACCTGGGCTGAGTAAATTTGCGTGTACGCCGGCTTCCACACAACTACGTTGCCCATCATAGCCACGGCAGTAGGCAGGTTGCCAGCAATGGAAGTGAAGTTGAAGGGCGTAAGGGCAAACACGAAGCCTTCCAGGGGGCGGTGCTCCAGGCGGTTCCACATGCCGGGCTGGCTCTGGGGCTGCTGGTGATACAGCTCCTGCATGAAGTGCACGTTAAAACGGAAGAAGTCAATCAGCTCGCAAGCCGCATCGATTTCTGCCTGAAAAGCGTTTTTGCTCTGGCCCAGCATAGTAGCCGCATTCAGGCGGGCCCGGTAAGGGCCGGCCAGCAGCTCGGCAGCTTTCAGAAAAATAGCGGCGCGCTGCTCCCACGGTAGCTCAGCCCATGCCGGGCGAGCCGCCAAGGCTGCGTCAATGGCTTGGTGCACGTGCGAGGCGTCGCCTTCGTGGAAGAAGCCCAGCGTGTGCTGGTGGTCGTGGGGTGGGAAGATACGGTGGGTGGTGCCGGTACGTACTTCCTGGCCCCCAATGTGCATGGGAATATCGCGTTCCTGCTGCTTCAGCTCCTTTAGCGTCTTGAGCAATTCAGTGCGCTCAGGCGAATTAGGAGCATACCCCTTTACAGGTTCGTTGATAGGGGTAGGTACGTTAAAAAAGCCGTTGGCCATAGTGGTTGCTGGTTTTGTGAGTGCATGGATGGTGGAAGGAGGAAGAGCAAAGGTAGGAGGAAAGCTGAAGCCGTATGTTCTTGGCCCTACTAACAGGCTAGCGGCAGATCGGAGCTTCATTGCCTGATGAGCTGACCGGAAAGCAGTAAAGCAAGCCGGATGCTATAGATGAGTACAGTGTACTATTCATAGTCATGACACAACCGCCGGAAACTGCATCCAACTCGCTCAAGATACGTTTGCTTACGAGTTGCTCGCCCACTAGCCTAGCCTTCCAATGCTTACTGAAACTGCTCCTACCTATCAGAATCCCATCTGGGACTTCGATTTCCCGGACCCCACTATTATCCGGGCTGCGGATGGGTATTACTACGCTTATGGTACGCAAACCAAACGACCCGGCAACCTCATCATCAACTTGCAGGTAGCACGCTCCCTAGATTTGGTCCGTTGGGAATATGTGGGTGAGGGATTGCCACAAAAGCCATTATGGGCTCATACCACGCAAAAGTTCTGGGCACCCCATGTAAGCGAGCACAACGGCCTCTACTACCTCTACTACTCGGCTAAACCCGATAAAGGCGAGGGCCTGTGTTTAGCGGTGGCTACTTCGGCCGCTCCCCAAGGACCCTTCCTAGATGTAGGTGCCCCGCTACTATGCGGCACTGGCTTCCTCGAAATCGACCCGATGGCGTTCGATGACCCAGCTACTGGCAAGCGGTGGCTGTACTGGGGCTCGGGCTTTGGGCCGTTACGGGTGCGGGAGCTAGCCGAAGACCGTCTGTCCTTCGCGCCTGATAGCCAGGAAATAACGCTGGTGCAACCCGCCGGAGCTGGCGACCCACGCCGCTATGATCAACTTTTAGAGGGTAGCTGGGTGGTACTGCGTGGTGGGTGGTACTACTTGTTTTACTCCGGTAATAACTGCTGCGGCCCCGATGCCCACTATGGCGTACTCGTAGCCCGTTCTCGCACTGCCACGGGCCCTTTCGAAACCCTGGCCGAAGCCTCCGGCGACCCGTACGCAATGCTGCTGGAAGGTAATGAACACTGGGGCGCACCGGGCCACAATTGTGTGGTGACGGATGCTGCCGGGCAAGACTGGCTAGCCTATCACGCCATCGACGCTCGGCAACCTACCTTCGACGCTATTGACGATGAGCAAGGTTTCTCCCGCCGCGTGATGCTCCTAGACCGCCTAGAGTACGTGGGCGGCTGGCCGCGGTTAGTCACGACGGGTGGCACGCCGTCATCTGAGTTACAGCCGGGGCCTCAGTAACCTTAGCGGAATATAGCGCCCTACTGTAAACGGGCCTACAGCCGCTCCATTAGCTCCCGTACCTGCCGCTCCAAGTCAGTCAAGGATCCGGAGTTGTGGATGGTAAGGTCGAAGTGAGGGTAGCCGTCGAGGGCAGTTTCACTGGGGTGGTTATCGTCGCGGGTGCCGTCGCCGCGCTGGCGGAGTGGGTCGCCTTCCACGCGCAGCATCAGGCCGCCCCGGCTACGGATAAGATCGGCTTCATTAGGGAAGCGTACGTCTGGAATTAAGGTAAACTGCTCCTTTGGTAACTTGGAGAAGAATGCTTGCACCCAAATATTGGGCTCCCATTGGCGTAACGCGAGGCCTACCTGCTGGAGCATCTCCCC
Source organism: Hymenobacter mucosus (assembly GCF_900188255.1). Classification (GTDB taxonomy): domain Bacteria; phylum Bacteroidota; class Bacteroidia; order Cytophagales; family Hymenobacteraceae; genus Hymenobacter; species Hymenobacter mucosus. The sequence continues at coordinate 88,556 of NZ_FZNS01000009.1, forward strand.
ACGCGTACGACCAAAATTAGGTAGCAGCTCCGCCTTGCCGCGCTGAGAATAATAGGGGGTAGTGCCCTCACCCGCTAGCGCGGCACATACTGCTTTAATTGGCTCGCCCACTGAGCGGATATGCCACTGTCGTTGTGGTTGGAACTGCTGCATAAGGCGGGCAATGGTATCCTTGCCGCTTCCCCGGCGTCCCGAAAACCCAATTAGTCGAATCATGGAGGCAAAGGTACGGCCAGCAAAGCGGAGACCATACTTCACCAGCCAATAGTGAGCCATTACACAACACGCTGAGCAGCTAGTTTGCTAGGCCGCTAATAGGTAGCGGAACTTAGAGAATATCCTTCAATTCGCTTAAACAGCTAATTTCATAGGTGGTCTGGGCGAAATGACGTCGCTTCTCCGGGTTAAAATACACTTGGTCTAGCCCTGCATTGCAAGCACCTAATACATCGCATTCCAGATTATCACCTACCATTAAGCTCTCTGAAGCGCGGGCACCGCTACGTTCCAAGGCGTGCTGGTAAATGCGGGCATCGGGCTTGAGGTGTCCGCAACATTCCGACGTCACAACTTCCTGGAAATAATTGATGAGGTTGGACGCGTTGAGCTTGATGTGCTGAATGTCCTTAAAGCCATTCGTAATCAAGTGCAGCGTGTATCCTTTCTCCCGTAGGTAGTCGAGCACCTCGTAGGTATAAGGAAATACCGCCGTTTTATGGGGCAGAATATCCGTAAACTCCTTAGAAATAGTAGTTGGCACCTCCAACTCAGGCACCCCTAGTTTGCTTAGTGTACGCACAAAGCGTACCTCGCGCAGCTGCCGCTGGTCAATTTTGCCCCCTTGGTATAGGCGCCACAGCGCATGATTAATGTCGGAGTACACCCGAATGAACTCTTCCACGGTGAAAGTGCCATACCGTCCTAGGTCGTGCAGTACATACAGGTGACGCAGGGTTTCATCGGCATTAGCCTCAAAATCCCAAAGCGTATGATCAAGGTCGAAGAAAAGGTGACGGTAGGTTTTCAAGAAGTGCAAAGCAATGAGAAAGGAGACGATACTATATACTACGTAGTGAGATGAAGCCGGGGTATGAGCAATCAATGACGCGCTGGTGAGTAGCAGCCCTACGCTAACCGCAGCCGTTCTACAACGCGGCCTTCACCTACGTGTTCACGCACGATGTCTGCTGCGTCCTTCGGTTTCACGTCGCCGTAGACGGTACCTTCGGGATAAACAATTAGCGCCGCACCAGGTCCCTTCTTGCAGTGCTTACATAGGTCTAGGCAGTTACAGGTTTGCACCTGTACTTTGCGCTTGTGGCCTCCCGTAAGCAAGCTTTTCAGGCCCTGTTTCTTTAACTCGACTTTGATGGACTTGGCAACGTCCTTTCCCACATCGTCTTTTTGAGCCGTACAAACAAAGAGGCGAATAGAGGAAGTAGCTGATTTCACGAGAGGTACGTACGTTGAGCAGTAAATAAGCCGGGTAGGGCGTGTCGGACTTACAGGTCCGGCACGCCGGTCCAGCGACGATTTTGCAGCTTATACGCGGCTAGCTCGCGGTTCGACCATAACGTTTGGTAGATCTTCTGATCATGAACCAGTTGCTGGTCTCGTTCCATGTAGCCGAGTAGCTGATGAACGAAGTCTTGCGCTTCTTCCTTTATGTAATAGAACACCCAATTGTCGAGGCGTCGAAAGTTCACTAGGCCCGCATTTTTCAGGTAAGATAATTGCCGAGATGTTTTGGTCTGCGTGAAATCCAGCACCTGTTCTAAGTCAGAAATGCACATTTCCTGATTTCGCCACAGCAAATGGAGGATACGCACCCGACTTTCGTCGCCGAAGGCTTTGAATAGTTGCTGACCAAATGCAACGGTAAAGTGTTTCAGGCGCATCTTTAGAGGGAGGAGTTGGGAAAACGGCCTAGCTGCACGGTGGGCCGAATTTACACCAAACCCGTGAGCGCCCCCTGAAAGTGCCGTATACTTGTAGTCTGTAATGCTTTGTATGTCTGTTGTGGTTCGTTTTCGTTTCTTCTTACTGTCGATCCTACTGGTAGGGGTAGTAGTAGCATTGCTACAACCAACGGCAGCTCATGCCCAAGGACAACGCCGCGTGGTGCAGTTCTCTGGTATTGTAGCCACCGGCGACTCCCTGCTGGGCGTACCAGGCGCCGCCGTATTCGTGCCCAAGGCTGGGCGTGGTACTGCTACCAATGCGTATGGATATTTCTCCTTACCCGTGCTAGCCGGCGACAGTATTGTGATACGCAGTCTTGGCTACCGCAACCAATATGTGATTGTGCCGGAGGATTATCAGCGTCAGAGCTACTCCGTTATCGTATCACTGCGTGAGGATGCCACCGTGTTGCCCGAAGTACGCATTTTTCCTTACGCCACCGAAAAGCAGTTCAAAGAAGCATTTTTAGCCTTAAAGCTGCCGACGGAACGAGGCTCTGCCGCTGCCGAGAATTTGAATGAGCAGGTGATGCGCCGTATGTTCAACAACTTGCCGGTAACTAGCATGGGTAATTACCGCCAAACCATGCAAAATCAGCAGTATGATCAGTCTCGACGTATGGGTATGGGCCCCAGCCCTCGCACGAGCAATCCTCTGCTAAACCCATTCAGTTGGTTGCAGCTAATTAACCAAGTGAAGAAAGGAGAGTTCAAGAAGAAAGAGGGGGAGGATTACTAGAATCCAACTGCTAAGTAAGCATCCTAGTGAAGGAGTAGTAAGTATATCTTACTACTCCTTTTGTGTTTACGGGCAGTGCGGAAAACGAGGGCTATCTGTAAAAAAGTTATGCGTAGTAGCCAGTACCGATGAGCAAGTACTCTCTTACTGGAAATGCTAAAAGTGAGTGGAGTTGTAATAATCTGTTGGTTATTTGTTACGATTTCACTAACCTTACTCACGAATTCAAGAAATAGCTTCCTGTTGTCCCTTAGGATTACGCCAAAAAAGGCGTATAGGCCCTAAAAAGCCAGCTTTTTAAATTCTACTTTTTTTTGTTCCCTTACACAATCGTTTGTGAAGTGAGGTAAACACAAACGATTGTGCAGTATCCCTAAATTAATTCCCACACTCACTTTCATGAAAAAGCCTGTACCTAGAATACGCCGGGTAACCCTGCCGGCTTTGATGTGCTGCCTACCCTTGCAGCCGTTACTGGCAGCTACTGGAACTGCGGTAAGCATTCCCAATACAATAACCTCCTTTCAAGCTGATATCAGCGTTTCGGGAAAGGTATTAGATGAAAAAGGCGCTGGTCTGCCTGGCGTAAATGTGGTCGTAAAGGGTAGCAGTGTTGGTACCCAAACCGACATTGACGGCCGCTTTACGCTAACCGCTCCCGACAACGGAACGCTGGTGTTTTCCTTCGTAGGATATACTGCGCAAGAGGTGGCTATCAATAGCCAGACGTCGCTCAATGTAGCCCTAGCTCCTGATAACCGCGCGTTGTCTGAAGTAGTAGTAGTAGGTTACCTAACAGAAGACCGTCAGAACGTAACCAGCGCCGTGAGTAGCTTGAATGTGTCTGAGGCTCAGAAGGCTCCAGTTGCTACCGCTACTCAGGCTTTACAGGGACGGGTATCAGGTGTACAAGTGACTGGTTCCGGCGGACCAGGTGACGCTCCTATCGTAAACATTCGAGGTATTGGCACATTAGGTAATGCCGGTAGTGGCCCCCTTTACGTTATCGATGGTTTGTGGACAGATAACATCCGCGACCTAAATCCGAATGACATTGAAACTCTGAATATTCTGAAGGATGCTTCCTCTACAGCCGTATATGGCTCCCGGGGGGCCAACGGGGTAGTTCAGATTACTACGAAAAAAGGCCGCGCTGGTGCTCCTTCTATTAGTTTTAATGGCTATCGGGGTGTTGACCAAGTTTATAAGCGTTATAATCTCACGAATGCCAGCGAATGGGCTGACCGAGCAGTAACGGCATATACAAACGCGGGTCTTGACCCGCTTAACAATGGACAGAATAGCTTAGCGGGTGCTGTAAAGGGGCCAGGTGGTGCTTTCAATCCCAATGTAGATACGGATTGGCAAAAGGAATTTTTCCAAACCGGTACCATTGAAGACTATAACCTATCCTTCTCAGGAGGAAGTGTTGGCGAAAAGACAGCGACAAACTTCTTGGTATCGGGCGAATACTTCCATCAGTCAGGTATCGTAAAAGGCCCAGACTTCAAGCGTTATAGCTTGCGCTTAAACTCTGGGTTAACTCGTGGTCGGCTCAAATTTCAGGAGAATGCGCAGTTCACTCACTTAGATGTGACACTGCTTAATGGAGCACCTTTCATAGATGTGCTAACCATTATTCCTAGCATCCCAGTATATGATCCAGCCAATGAAGGTGGTTTTGGCACAGGTTCTCCCACGCTCAATAGCTTCGCTACTAACCCTATTGGAGCGCAGCAGTTATTGCGTCGTACGCAATCAGATAACCGCGTAGCTGGTAACATCAGCGCTGATTTCTCCATCTTCGACTTCCTGACGTATCGTTTGAACGTGGCTATGGATGGCCATACGTACAGCAATGCAGATGCGCAGCAAGCGGGTATTCTTCGCCAAAACAGCAGAATTAATACGTCTTCGCTCAATGAATTTCTAGGGTATGACCTATTTATGCTGGGCGAAAATATGCTGACCTTCAATAAGCGTTTTGGTGATCATAGCATCAATGCCGTAGCGGGTTATTCAGAGCAGAGCTTCCGTCAGCATAATGTGCAGGCTGGTGCACAAGGGTTCACTAGCTCACCTCAGTATTATTTCGAGCTAAGTGCTGGTCCAGAGAAGGGGGTAATTGGTGGCAGTTCGTTCAAGTATACCAAGCGTTCATTCTTTGCACAGGCTACATACGACTTCAAAAATCGTTATCTGTTGTCAGTAAGCGGACGTCGAGATGGTTCGTCGCGTTTTACACCGGACAACCGTTGGGGTAATTTTGGTGCTGCGTCGCTGGGCTGGCGTGTTAGTGAAGAGGATTTCTTCAAGAGTGCTGTTCCGGCCGTCAACAATTTGAAATTGCGTGCCAGCTATGGCTCTAACGGTAACGATGCTCTCAATGGGCTCTACGGCGGAAGCTATTTGCCGTATCCAATCGTTGGCCAAAACGTGAATTACGTTATAGGTACTGGTCAAACTATTGTGAATGGTTCTTCCCAACTGGCTTTGCCTAGCCCAGATATTCGCTGGGAAGATCGATATACGAAGAACATTGGTCTGGATTTGGGCGTGCTTGATGATCGGCTCACCCTCTCTACAGATTACTATGTTTCACAAACGCGCAATGCCCTAGCACCGGTACAGGTGCTAACCTACTTAGGGCACTTCGGACAAGCACTTTATCAGAACGCAGGTGACATAGAGAACCGCGGTTTAGAACTGGCCTTGGGGTACCATGACAGTAGACGTGCTTTCACCTATGGTGCCGACTTCACCCTAACTACTATAAAAAACGAGATAACGTCAGTACCGGTAGAAGGACAGGTATTTGAAGGAGGTGAGTTGTTGACTCGTTCGGCACTAGGTACTTCTTTAGGTGAGTTTTATCTGATTCCGTTCGATGGTATCTTCCAATCAAACGATGAAGTAGCTAACTATAAGAATGCTAGTGGTACTGTAATTCAGCCCTACGCTTCAGCTGGTGACGTGCGCTATAAGGACACTAACGGCGACGGAACAATTAGCAACAGTGACGCTGTCTATTCAGGTAAGTCCATTCCAAACCTGATAATGGGGCTTAACCTCACAGCTGCTTACAAAGGTTTTGATTTGTCGGTGTTCTTTAACTCATCAAGCGGCAATAAAATCTATAACGTAGCACGCCGTGATTTGGAGAGTTATGTTGGTCCTAACAACTATAACGCTGATGTGCAGCCGTGGACGGCAGAAAACCCCTCCACTACCACGCCACGTCTGTTGCAAGGTGGAGGTCTAGGCAATCTTGGTCTAGCAGCTTCTTCTAACTCTCTATTTAATACAACGCGTTGGTTAGAAGACGGCTCTTATATCCGTCTGCGCAACATTCAACTCGGCTACACTTTCCCTAAGACATTGACGAGCAAAATGCCAAGCTTAGGTAGCGTACGAGTGTATGTAACGGGGCGTAACGTGTTCACCATTACTGATTACACAGGATTTGATCCAGAGATTACGGGCACCGGTTTCTTTAGCCGTGGTATTGACGCAAGTTCCTACCCTAATGTGCGCAGCTTCACCGGCGGCATTCAGGTAAACTTCTAATTCATGCTAGGACAACAAATAATTGTCCAAGACCCCAATCCAACCTGTTTTTCCTACTTAGATGAAAATCAATAAAATAGCTGCCTTAATACTTGCGGGTGGCCTGTTCATAACAACTGCCTGCGAGAAGGACTTGCTGGACCAAGCTAACCCCAACGCACCAACTACAGACCAGTTCTGGAAAACTGAAAGTGATGCTGTCAAGGGAGTATATGCTTGCTATTCTGGTCTGCAGCAGTTTGCCTGCTACTACCGTAGCTGGCACTTTATGGCCCATCGTTCTGATGAGTCATATAGCCAAAGCCCTTTTGTTGCCTTAGCAGACTTTACACGCTTCATCCAGCCCGACGTAGATTTCTTCATTTCATCATTTGCGTGGAATGACTACTACCGCACCATCTATCGCACCAATCAGGTAGTAGCTCACGTGCCTGATATTCAGATGGATGAGACGCTCAGAAATCGTTTAGTGGCTGAAGCACGGTTTGTGCGGGCCCTCTCGTATTTCGACTTGGCTTACTTTTTCGGCAACATACCTCTTATTACGGTAGAACCTACTGTAGCAACGCGGGCGCCTCAAGCAACGCAAGCCCAAACAGAGGAATTCCTTATTTCGGAGCTGACCGCTATTATCCCGAATCTGCCATTATCCTACGGCGACGCCGATAAAGGTCGTGCAACACGAGGTTCTGCCCAAGCTTTGCTAGCAAAGGTGTATATGCAGCAACGAAAGTGGAGCGAAGCCGCTGCGCTGTTCGCACAAATTGCTACTGACAATCAGTACACTTTGGTGCCCAATTACCTCGACAATTTTACCGAGGCTAATGAGAACAACAGAGAGTCAGTTTTCGAGGTTCAGTTTACTGGAGCTGTGCTAGAAGTTGGTCAGGGCCAGGACAATGCTTCTGCCTCAGAAAGCCATGACCGGCCGAACTTCTTCGGCCCTCCCGGTCCTACCTATGCCGACGTGCAGCCTCGGCGCTGGCTCTTAGATGAGTACAAAGATTCCACAGTGACTTTTGCCTCTGGTAGCACTACTAGGCACCTGATTGATCCTCGCCGTGATATTAGCATCGTTCACGCGGGTAACCCAGACCGTTTCTACGGCAGAACGTTTGCTCAATGGAACTGGAATCCGAATCAGCAGTACTGGCGCAAATACCTCAATGACCGTACCCGTACCGACGAAAACTTCTCCTCTGGTATTAACCACCGTGTGATTCGCTACGCAGACGTGCTATTGATGCATGCAGAGGCTATGACTGAACTGGGGCAAATGAGTAATGCTCTACCCTTAGTAAACCGGGTGCGCACGCGGGTAGGACTAGCCCCACTAACGGGTACATTCACTCAGAGCGCTATGCGTCAGATTATCCGCAGTGAAAGAGCGAAGGAACTTGCTGGTGAAGGAACTCGCTGGTTTGATATCCTACGCTGGGGCTTAATGGACAATCAAGCAGGTATTGATGAATTAAAGACTCGCGATTCTGATTTCACCAACTTCCGTTTGGGAGTTTCGAAACTGTTGCCAATTCCGCGGCGCGACTTGGCCATCGACCCCAACCTCAAGCAGAATCCTGGGTACTAATACCAGCACTAGAGGATGAGTTTACACAGCCGTTCCAGGGCTTGCCTTGGAACGGCTGTGGTATTCCTAGGGTAGATGTGAATACGGTGTTTTTTTGATATAAAAGTTTGACAGATAATGAGTTATTATTGTAAATTGAATGGCAAGTATTTGCTGGCTGTAGCCTTGTTGGGTTTGCTCAGTTGCCAGGATGGAGGGGAACCAAGCGTTACTCCCACGCCGCCTGCCCCACCTCCAACTGCCGGAACCACCTTTACTAATCCGCTGCTGGCCTCCGGGCCTGACCCCTGGGTATATCAAAAGGATGGGTTCTATTACTACATGCATACCACCAATACCAACTTGCGAATCTGGAAGACTGCCCGGATGTCGGATTTAGGGTCGACTTCTAGTGTAGTGGCTTGGACACCTCCTATTGCCGGAAATGCTTCGGGTAACCTATGGGCACCAGAACTGTACTTTCTGGACGGCAAGTGGTACATCTATTATTCCGCTGGTCCTGCTGGTTCAGATCTAGGTCGGCAGCGGACATGGGTACTAGAAAACTCGTCTGCTGACCCTACTACTGGAGTGTGGGTAGATAAGGGGCAGCTGGTAAGCCCGGGGGCAGACTTTTGGGCTATTGACGGCACCGTACTTGAGCAAAATAATAAGCGCTATTTTATCTGGTCGGGTCACAATGGGCTTGACGCTGTGCAGCGTCTTTATATCTCGCAGATGAGTAACCCGTGGACGCTAACTGGTCCTCGAGTAGAACTGTCACACCCAGAGTATACTTGGGAGGTAAGCGGTTTTGGAGTCAACGAAGGTCCTGAAATCCTCAAGCACGGCACTAAAACCTTCTTAGTGTATTCGGCCAGCTTCTGCGGTACCGATCAGTATGCACTGGGCATGCTCACGGCTTCGTCAACCGCAGATCCATTGCTACCTGCATCCTGGGCCAAGTCAGCCCAGCCCGTTTTCTCGCAAAGTCCAGCCAATCGCGCGTACGCAACGGGGCACAATTCCTTTTTCACCTCCAAGGATGGACAAGAGAACTGGATTTTATATCACGCCAATTCTAACCCGAATGAAGGATGCGTTGAAAAACGTAATCCCCGCATGCAGAAGTTTACTTGGAACGCTGACGGTACTCCAAATTTTGGTGTGCCAGCAGCCATCAATGCTCGGCTAACTAAACCTAGTGGCGAGTAATAGCACTATAGATTGTCCTTGCTTTCTCTTACTTCATTTCCCACCACATATGTCCACACATTTACTTTCGGTACGGCGCCATTTGTGTCGCCTGACCTTAGTGCTGTTCGTCCTTACCTGGTTTGGTTCCGAAGCCTATGCCTTGCAGGGTCTACAAGGCGTACATGATCCTTCTACAATTGTAAAGGAGGGCAACAAGTACTGGATTTTCGCTACAGGTCAGGGCATCTACAGTATGTACTCCACGGACCTCGTAAACTGGACCCCAGGGCCTCGGGCGGTATTTGTCAACAACGCCTACCCAGCTTGGATTAACACAAAAGTGCCCGGCTTCGCAGGCAATTTCTGGGCTCCCGAGTGTATTTACATGAATGGTAAGTACTACCTGTACTATTCATGCTCATCCTTCGGTTCTAAAGTGTCGGCTATTGGATTGGCAACCAACGTTACCTTAGACCCTGCTAGCCCCAACTACAGATGGGAAGACCAGGGCGAGGTAATTTCTACCAATAGCAACAGTGCCGTCAATGCTATTGATCCGGCTGTTTTCAAGGATACCAATGGAGACGTATGGTTCAGCTACGGGTCCTTTTTCGGTGGTCTTCGCATCACGCAATTGAACGCAACTACCGGCAAAACCCTAGGCGGTACCAGCTATGCCGTAGCTAACGGTGATGTAGAGGCCGCGTTCTTAACCAAGCACGATAACTATTACTACTTATTTATCAACCGTGGCAGGTGCTGTGCCGGGTTGAACAGCACGTATCATATCCTAGTAGGACGCTCTACAGTTCCTACTGGTCCATTTTTGGATCAAAATGGGGTGGACCTGAATGCTAATGGTGGTACCATGTTCTTGAGCAGTGCTGGCCGCTACATTGGGCCAGGTCATGCAGGCATTTTTGAAGAGGGTGGAGTAAGCTACTTTTCTCACCATTATTATGATGGGGAGGATAATGGAGTTCCAAAGCTAGGACTAGCTAAACTCACGTGGGGTGCTACGGGCTGGCCTTCTGTAACCCGGGACTGGGTTACCACTGGGCGTTACGAAATCAAGAATCAAAATAGCAACTTGATTTGGGATGCGTGGGGCTGTACTGGGGCATCAGGGCAGATGATTGCGCAAGGCACGCCAGCAGGGTTGGACTGTCAGCGCTGGGACGTTACGGCGTTAGGAAACGGAGAATATAAAATCACGAATGCCCTGGGCGGCTTAGCTGCCGATGTAGCCGGCTGCTCGCCGGATCTAGGAGCTAAGTTGCAGTTGTTTGCCTACAACGGCTTAAACTGCCAACGCTTCCGGATTGACCGTGCCAGTGATGGTACCCTGGTTTTTGCATCTGCCAATGGTAATCGAGTAGTTGAAGTGCCCAACGCTTCGACTACCGCAGGGCAGCAACTCGGCCTGTGGGATTATAATGGTTGTGCTTGTCAGCGCTGGACCTTGACGCCCGCCAGCGCAACTCTCGCTGCCAATGGCAGCCAGAAGCTACAGGGTGTGCGGGTGTACCCAATTCCGGCTAGTGGGGGCAACTTCACTATTGATGTGAGTAACCAGCCAGTAGCACAGGCTACGCACGTGGAGGTGTACGATATGCGTGGTCATTTAGCCTACCGTCATGAGTTTGCTAAGCAGCAACAAACACTACATATAGCGGCTGGCTTGCGGCCTGGTGTATATATGGTGCAGGTACGTCGGGGCAGCAGCCTCATGACGCAGAAGGTATCGGTACTATAGTAAGTACACGCTAGTGTATTAAGAAGGATTCCGCAGACAAAGCACTGCGGAATCCTTCTTTTTTATAAGGGAAATACACAAACGATTGTGTAAAGTGAAAACGTTTTTCTACTTTACCCCTCGATTAGGAGGTGTCCTAGTTTGTGACCAGCAACTTACCTTGGTGAGGAAGTGGTTAATGACTTCAACAACAAGGATATGTGATTGTGAAGAACGCGGAATTATGTATTCTGCCCTTCATTTCACAGGACGCCAGCCTCCTATACGATGTGCTTAGTCCTCCCAAATTCCCATACTCCATTTGTTCATGACAAATTTTAATCGTGCCGGATTGTTGACCAAGGGCGTAGCCGGACTAGCTGGCTTCTTATCCGTGGCAAGTTGCAATCAGTCGGCGCCTGCTACTGAACAAGCAGCTGGCACTTCCCAAACCATGACCGATACTACCCAAACCGCTTCTGGAGCTGCTACGGCTCCTACCTCCGCCTCCTTCGGCAAGACACAAGATGGCACTGAGGTGCAGCTATACACGCTCACCAACGCCCATGGAATGAAGGTGAGCATCACCAACTTCGGGGGCACTATTACCAGCCTCATGGTGCCAGATAAGGCGGGTAAACTGGGCGACGTAGTATTGGGCTTCGACAACGTAAATGGCTATCAAAGCCCCGAGTTTAAAAAGTCGAACCCCTACTTTGGCGCCCTAATTGGCCGCTACGGCAACCGCATCGGCAAGGGCAAGTTCACACTGGATGGGAAGGAGTATTCACTACCCCTAAACAACAACGGCAATACCTTGCACGGCGGCGAAAAAGGCTTTGACGAGAAGGTGTGGCAAGCCGAGCCCGGCACATCTGCCGATGGCCAAACGCTGAAACTCACCTACCTGAGCAAGGATGGGGAAGAAGGTTTCCCTGGCAACCTCAACGTGACGGTTGTATATACCCTTACTAACGACGACGCGCTCAAAATCGACTACTCGGCTTCTACCGATAAAGCTACCCCGGTTAACCTCACGAACCACGCCTACTTCAACCTCAGCGGCGGTAAGGACGTGCTAGGCCACGAAGTGACCATGCCAGCTGACCGCTACACGGTAGTAGATGCCGGCTTGATTCCTACGGGTGAACTGCGCCCCGTAAAAGGCACGCCCTTCGACTTTACATCGGCCCACACTATTGGTGAGCGAATTGGTCAGGTACCCGGTGGCTACGACCACAACTGGGTGCTCAACCAGGCTAGCGGCAGCCATGCCGCCGCTACCGTGTACGAGCCTACTACTGGCCGTACCATGGAAGTAACCACCACCGAGCCCGGCTTGCAGTTCTATACCGGCAACTTCCTCGATGGTACTCTTAAAGGCAAAGGCAATACATATGGCAAGCACGCGGGCTTCTGCATGGAAACTCAGCACTTCCCCGACTCGCCTAACCAGCCGAAGTTCCCGAGCACCATCTTGAAGCCCGGTGAGACCTTGCAGTCTACCACAACCTATAAGTTTGGCGTGCGCCAATAGGCGCCACTGCTTTCTACTGGCTAGCCAAGTAGTTGTGGTGTCCTCTCTGGTAGCATGATGATGCGAAACCAAGAGTTGTAGCTCTAATAAGCCGGCGGCACTCTTCTCAAGTTTTCAAGTAACAATTTCATCCATTCACCTCTCGTGGAAACCTCCTCTTCAGCATCTTCCCAAGCGGAAGCTTTCGTTATCGGTATCGATTACGGCTCCGATTCCGTGCGGGCCGTGCTGGTAAATGCGCATACTGGCGTAGAAGTTGCCCAGGCTGTACACCCGTACGCCCGCTGGAAAGAACAGCGCTACTGCAACGCAACCAAGAATCAATTCCGCCAGCACCCGCTCGACCACATTGAGGGCCTAGAGGCCACGGTGCGCCGCGTAGCTCAGAACGTACCCGCCGAGCAAATCGTGGGCCTGGCTGTTGACACTACTGGCTCTACGCCCGGCCCGGTTGACGAGCACGGAGTAGCGCTAGCCTTGAAGCCTGGCTTCGAGGAAAACCCGAACGCCATGTTCGTGTTGTGGAAGGACCACACGGCCCTGCCCGAAGCTGCCGAAATCAACCAGAAAGCCCGTACGTGGGGTGGCGAGGACTTCACCCAGTTTGAGGGAGGTATCTACTCTTCGGAGTGGTTCTGGGCCAAGATTGCGCACGTGGTGCGCGAAGACGAGGCCGTAGCTACGGCTGCTTACTCCTGGATGGAACACTGCGACTGGCTCACGCTGCTACTCACCGGCGGCGAGCTAGCCACTTTCAAGCGCAGCCGGTGCGCCGCTGGTCACAAAGCCATGTGGCACGAGAACTGGGGCGGTTTGCCTTCCGAGGAGTTCCTAACGCTGCTAGAGCCCAAGCTGGCTGGCTTGCGCGAGCGGTTGTTCGAGGAAACCTATACTGCCGACCAAGTAGCGGGTACACTCTCCGAGGAGTGGGCACAGCGCTTAGGCCTGACTACCAAAACAGTGGTAGCCGTGGGCTCATTTGATGCCCACGCCGGTGCCGTAGCAGGCGAAATCGAAGCCTACTCTATGGTAAAAGTGATGGGCACCTCTACCTGCGACATCGTGGTAGCTCCCATGGATGAAGTAGGAGGGAAGCTTGTTCCCGGCATCTGCGGTCAGGTAGATGGCTCCGTAATTCCCGGTATGCTGGGCCTAGAGGCTGGTCAATCGGCCGTCGGCGACTTGCTAGCTTGGTTCCGTGGAGTAATAGAGTGGCCCCTGCGTACCTTGCTGCCCCAATCGTCGGCACTCACCAAAGAGCAGCAGGATGCTTTGCGAGAAGAGATGAGCGATAAGCTGTTCATTGAACTTACCAAGGCAGCCGAAGCCGTGAATCCCGAGGAATCGGCGGTATTGGCCCTCGACTGGGTGAATGGTCGTCGCACGCCAGATGCCAACCAGGCGCTGAAAGGTGCTATCATGAACCTCACCATGGGTACTTCCGCTCCTCAGATCTTCCGGGCGCTGGTAGAATCCATTTGCTACGGCTCCAAGCAAATTGTGGAGCGCTTTGAGCAGGAAGGCATTGCCATCAAGCAGGTGATTGGCCTGGGTGGGGTAGCCAAGAAGTCGGGCTTCATGATGCAGACCCTGGCCGACGTGCTGAACCGCCCTATCAAGGTAGCCGAGTCGGACCAAGCACCTGCGCTGGGTTCGGCTATGTACGCCGCCGTAGCCGCTGGCATTCATCCTGATGTAGTAACGGCTCAGAAGGCCATGGGTAACGGCTTTGCCGAAACCTATACTCCCAACCCCGAGCGAGTAGCTGACTACCAGCGCCGTTACGAGCAGTACCAAGCCTTCGGGCAGTATGTTGAACAAGCTACCCAGCAGCACGCTGGCGAAGTTGCCGAAACCGAGCTGGTTGACCAAGCATGAGCCAATACCAAGATTTAAAGCAGGCCTGCTACGAGGCTAACATGCAGCTACCCGCCCTTGGGTTGGTGCTCTTCACATTCGGCAACGCTAGCGTAGTGGACCGGGAGCGGCAGGTATTTGCCATCAAGCCCAGTGGTGTACCTTACGCTACCCTCAAGCCCGAGGATATTGTAGTGTTGGATTTCTCTAACAACATTATTGAAGGTACCAAGCGCCCCTCGTCGGATACCAAAACCCACGCAGTGCTGTATAGCCACTGGGAACATATTGGTGGTATCGTGCACACGCACTCCACCTATGCTACAGCTTGGGCCCAAGCTCAGTTAGACATCCCGATTCTGGGTACCACCCACGCCGACCACCTCACGGCCGATATTCCCTGCGCGCCGCCCATGGAAGACGCCATGATTGCCGGCGACTATGAGCACCAAACTGGCTGGCAGATCATCAACGAGTTCCAGCGCCGTGGCCTCTCTGCCGAAGAAGTAGAAATGGTACTCTTGAGTAACCACGCACCCTTTACTTGGGGCAAGACCGTGGAAAAGGCAGTGTACCACAGTGCCGTGCTAGAAGAAGTAGCCCGCATGGCCTACCTCAGCTGCACCCTGCGCCCTGATGTGCCCCGCCTGAAAGACTCCCTAATTAAGAAGCACTACGAGCGTAAGCACGGGGTACACTCTTACTACGGGCAGAACTAAGCGCCAATAAGTAAGCGCCCTCCTGGGTAAGGAGGGCGCTGTGCGCTACTACGAGGCTCCGGCCAATTTAAACGATCAACCAAACCCACCCGCGGTTTTCTTCTTTCCTTCTCATGATTAACATTTCCCAATACGAAGCCTGGTTCATCACCGGCAGCCAACACCTATACGGCCCCGAAACTCTGGAGCAAGTAGCGCAACACTCCCAGCAGATTTCGGAAGCTCTCGGCCAAGCACTGCCAATCAAAATTGTGTACAAGCCGGTGCTCACGGGCCCCGACGCTATTACGAAGCTGGTGCAGGAAGCCAACACGACTCCCAACTGCGTGGGGCTGATTGCGTGGATGCACACCTTCTCGCCGGCCAAAATGTGGATCAACGGCCTGAAGATTCTGCAGAAGCCATTGGCTCACCTGCACACCCAGTTCAACCGCGACATTCCGTGGGGCGACATTGATATGGACTTCATGAACACCAACCAATCGGCGCACGGCGACCGGGAGTTTGGGTTCATCGGTGCCCGCTTAGGCATAAAGCGCAAAGTAGTGGTAGGGCATTGGGAAAGCCAAGACGTGCACGAGCGTCTCAGCATTTGGTCGCGCGCAGCTTGCGCCTGGGCCGACTGGCAGGGTGCCCGCATCATCCGCTTCGGCGACAACATGCGCTACGTAGCCGTAACCGAAGGCGACAAGGTAGAAGCCGAGCTAAAGTTTGGCTATTCAGTAAATACCTATGGCATCGGTGACTTGGTAGCCGTTATCAACCAGGTAAGCGACGAGCAGGTAAACGAGCTGCTAGCTACCTACGAACAGGAGTACGAACTGGCCGCCGATCTTAAGGATGGTGGCAGCCAGCGCGATTCCCTGCGCGAAGCCGCGAAAATTGAAGTAGGCATGCGCACGTTCCTGCAAGACAACAAGGCCATCGGCTTCACCGATACCTTCGAGGATTTGCACGGCATGGCTCAGCTGCCCGGCATTGCTACTCAGCGTCTGATGGCCGAAGGGTACGGCTTTGGGGGCGAGGGTGACTGGAAAACGTCGGCCCTGGTGCGGGCTATGAAGGTGATGGGTGCTGGCCTGCCCGGCGGCAACTCCTTCATGGAAGACTACACCTACCACTTCCAGCCCGGTAACGAGCAAGTGCTCGGCTCGCACATGCTGGAAATCTGCCCCACGATTGCCGAAGGCAAAGTGAAAGTAGAAGTACACCCCCTTGGCATCGGTGGTAAGGCTGATCCGGCTCGTTTGGTATTCAACTGCCCCGCTGGTCAGGCGCTCAATGCTACTATCGTAGACCTGGGCCACCGCTTCCGCATGATTGTAAATGAAGTGGAGGCAGTAGCTCCTGAGCAAGATTTGCCCAAACTGCCCGTAGCTCGCGTGCTGTGGAAAGTAAAGCCTAGCCTAAGCGTAGGCGCGGCCGCCTGGATTTATGCTGGTGGTGCTCACCACACTGGCTACAGCCAGAACCTGACGGCTGAGTATCTGGAGGATTTTGCAGAAATGGCTGGCATCGAGTACGTTATCATCGACGATGAAACCAAGCTGCGGACGTTCAAGAATGAGTTGCGCTACAACGACGTGGCGTTTGGCCGGCGCTAGAGCAGTAGGAGCAGAGTAATAAAGCGTCATGTTGCACCAATAGCAGCATGGCGCTTTACTACCCTCTGGGTGTTGACTCATTTAGATGTCAATAAAAAATGTTGTAAAATCAAGCCCTCAAATACTCTCATAACTTCCCACGTTCCCGGATTTACCTCATGCGTAACAATCTTACGACGCTTGACATCTTTGTCTTCTTGTTCTACCTAATCGGCGTTTCGGCCTATGGGTATTACGTTTACAAGAGCAAGCAAAAGGCTGAGCAAAGCACCAAAGACTATTTTCTCGCTGAAGGCTCGCTCACCTGGTGGGCCATTGGCGCGTCCATGATTGCCTCGAACATCTCCGCCGAACAGTTCATCGGTATGTCGGGGTCCGGATTTACCGTGGGGGTAGCAGTAGCTGCCTACGAGTGGGTGGCCGCTATTGTACTCATCATTGTGGCGGTGTTCTTCATGCCGGTTTTCCTGAAGGAGAAGATCTTCACGATGCCTCAGTTCCTGGAACAGCGCTACAATTCCACGCTCAGCCTAATCATGAGTATTTTCTGGCTGTTCCTCTACGTACTGGTTAACCTAACTTCCATTCTGTACCTAGGTGCGCTGGCCATCAGTAATTTGATTGGTGGCGGTAGCTTCCACCTGATTATGGTGGCGCTGGCCGTATTTGCCCTGCTGATTTCACTGGGCGGTATGAAAGTAGTAGGCTATACCGACGTAATTCAGGTAGTAGTGCTGGTAATTGGTGGCTTGGTTACAACATACGTAGCCTTGTCGGTTGTAAGCACCAAGTTTGGCTTGGGTGGCGGTGCCATCTCGGGCTTCATGGCCCTCATGGACAACGCCGGCGACCACTTCAAGATGATTTTCCCGAAACCGGGGCCCACAACACCGCAGGAGGAAATAAATAAATACATCACCCTACCCGGCATTGCTATGTACTTCGCCGGCATGTGGATTGTGAACCTGAACTACTGGGGTTGCAACCAGTACATCACCCAGCGCGCCCTCGGTGCCGACTTGCAGACTGCCCGTACGGGTATCCTGTTTGCCGGTATGCTGAAGCTGATGATGCCCGTTATCGTAATGCTGCCCGGTATTGCGGCCTACGTGCTGTACAAGAACGGTGAGTTGCAGCAGGAAATGGCTTCAACGGGTGCTTTCAACTCCGACAACGCGTACTCGGCTGTGTTGACTTTCCTACCCAACGGCTTGAAAGGCTTGTCGATGGCTGCTTTGACGGCTGCTATTGTAGCTTCTTTAGCTGGTAAAGTAAACTCGATTTCGACCATCTTCACGCTCGACATCTACAAGCGTTACATCAACCAAGACGCCACTGAGAAGAAGCAGGTATGGGTAGGTCGCCTGACCATCCTTATTTCGGTGATTCTGGGCGTAGCCCTGACGTGGGAAGATTTGCTGGGCATTGGTGGCGAGGGTGGCTTCCAGTTTATTCAGAAGTACACGGGCTTCATCTCGCCCGGTATCGTAGCCATCTTCGTGCTGGGTATGTTCTGGAAGCGTACCACGGCGGCTGCCGCCATTACGGGTATCCTAGCAGGTTTTGCTTTGTCGGTACTGTTTAATAACTACGCTCCTTCGCTGTTCGGCAACGAGACGATCCTGTACACGGCCTACCCCAATGGCCACGGCAGCTACGAGATTCCTTTCCTAATTTGCATGGGCTTGTCGTTTGCTTTCACCCTGCTTATTATGGTGGCCATGAGCTTGGCTGGGCCGGTAGTTAGCGCCCGCGCTATCAACCTCACGCCAGGTATGTTCAAGGTAAGCTCTCAGACCATGACGCTGATTGTTATCACGCTGCTGCTGATAACAGCTCTTTATGCCAAGTTCTGGTAACCAACCAGCCTAGCCGCAGCCAACCAGTACTGGCTGAGCTTCCATTACCATATTGTTGCGCAGATTATCCCATTTTCCGCGCGTAAGCACCAGGACGGGGACGTGAATACTAATTCGCGTCCCCGTTGTGCTTCCTATTGCCCTGCTCTAATGCCGTTCCAACCAAATTCCTACACCCATGACCCCTACTTCTACCTTGCCCCGCCCGGGCAAAAGCATCCTCCTGCGCCCTTGGGCCACCCCCTTTGCTAAAGTACTGCGCCTGCTGGCGCTGATGCTCGGGTTTGCTACTAGTCTGAGCTTTCCGGCCCGCGCCCTGCAAGGCAACGACAATTGCCACGACCCTTCCAGCATTGTGAAGGATGGTAACAAGTACTGGATTTTTACCACTGGTACCGGCATCTATGGTATGTACTCCACCGACTTGGTGAGGTGGGAATCTGGGTCGCGGCCCGTGTTTCAGGCTGGCGCCTATCCTAGCTGGATTCAAAGCAAAGTGCCCGGCTTCTCCGGCGACTTCTGGGCGCCGGAGTGCGTGTACCGCAACGGTAAGTTTTACCTCTACTACTCCGTATCTACGTTCGGGTCCAACACCTCCACTATTGGCTTAGCTACCAACGTAACACTGGACCCAGCCAACCCGAACTACCAGTGGGTGGACCAGGGCGAGGTAGTATCTACAACAAGCAGCAGTGCTGCTAATGCAATTGACCCCGCCGTTGTAACGGACGCTAGTGGTGGGCTATGGATGAGCTACGGCTCCTTTTTTAAAGGTATTGGCTTGATTAAGCTGGATGCTACCACTGGTAAGCGCTCCGGCACTAGCTTCTACTGGCTGGCGGGCAACGTGGCCGCCGATGGCGTAACGCGCAACAATAGCGGTAGCGAGGCGCCGTACATTGTGCGCAACGGCAGCTACTATTACCTCTTCATCAACAAAGGAGCTTGCTGCAAGGGCTCCAGCAGCACCTACTACATTCAGGTGGGCCGCTCTACCAGCATCACCGGCCCCTACCTTGATAAGAATGGAGTAGACCTGAACAAGAACGGCGGTACTACCCTCATTGCTACTAGCGGCAATTACGTAGGACCCGGACACGTGGGCCTGTTCATCGAGAACGGTGCCAACTACCTCACCCATCACTACTACGACAGCAGCCAGGATGGCCGCGCCCGCTTGAGCGTGGGTAACATGGGCTGGGATGGTGCCGCGTGGCCCTTCATCACCCGCGACTGGATTGCTAGTGGCCGCTACACCCTCACCAACCAGAATAGTGGTAAAGTGTGGGATGCTTGGGGCTGCACTGGCGCCCAAGGTCAGGCCATTGCCCAGGGTACACTGAGCCCCGGCCTCGCCTGCCAGCAGTGGAATTTGACTCCCGTGGGCAACGGGGAATACAAAATCACGGCCAACGTAGGTAGCGGTCTGGCGGCCGACGTCGTGAATAATAGCTCCGCAAACGGCGCCAAGCTGCAACTATACCCTTACAGCGGCGTTGCTGGTCAGCGCTTCAAGATTGAACGAACCAACTCAGGTGGGTACGTGCTCTCATCAGTGAATGGTAATAGGGTAGTAGAAGTGCCTGCCTGTTCTACTACGGCGGGGGTACAACTGGCCCTGTACGATTACTTGGCCAACAACTGCCAGCAGTGGGCTATTGCGCCTACTGCCAGTGCCCGGGTGCTAGCTACCCAGCCGGCCCAAACCGCTCAGTTTAGCGTGTACCCTAACCCCACGGAGCACGGCCGCTTTACGCTGACGCTAGGAGAGGAGTTAGCGGGGAGCAACGTAACGGTGACCCTCTCAGACTTGCAGGGGCGGCGGGTATATAGCCGTATTGCTACGGGTAGTACCTCGTTGCCTGTGGAGGTTGCCGTGCGCGCCGGCTTGTACGTGCTGCAAGTCAGCAGCGCCCGAGGTTCCTACACGCAGAAACTACAAGTACAGTAAAAAATTGCACCGCGGTGCCTCTAATGCACGGGGCACCGCGGCTGGCAGCCATTAACCTACAGCCCCATGAACAACCACACCTTGGCCCGGCTAGCAACCAGCCTCCTGCTAGGCAGTGCAGCCACCATCGGTCCGGCAGCATCACAGAAAGCCACCTCCCCTGACTTTCATCAGTGGGCCCTTACTCCACCCATGGGTTGGAATAGTTGGGACTGCTACGGCCCCACGGTAGTAGAAGCGGAGGTGAAAGCCAACGCCGACTACATGGCCAAAAACTTGAAAAGCAGTGGCTGGGACTATGTGGTAGTGGATATTCGCTGGTACGTAGGCAACGACACTGCCCACGGTTACAACGAGAAGAACCCTGATTTTGCCATTGATGCCTATGGGCGCTTTGTGCCCGCCGTAAACCGGTTTCCCTCAGCGGCAGGCGGTAAAGGATTTAAGCCCTTGGCTGATTACATGCACGCAAAGGGCCTGAAGTTTGGCATCCATATTATGCGCGGGGTGCCAGTAGTAGCTGTGCAGCGCAAGCTGCCTATTCTCGGTAGCAAAGCCACCGCCGCCGACATTTACTCCAAAGAAGGACAAGCGGGCTGGCTGCACGATATGTACACTGTAGTAGCCGGTCGGCCGGGCGCCCAAGAGTACTACAATTCCCTCTTTAAACTGTATGCGAGTTGGGGCGTTGATTTTGTGAAGGTGGACGATTTATCGTCGCCTTACCACAAGCCGGAAGTGGAGATGATTCGGAAGGCCATTGATTTGTCGGGCCGCAAAATAGTGCTCAGCACTTCGCCCGGCGAAACGCCTATTGCGGAAGCAAAGCACGTCGCGGCCCATGCCAATATGTGGCGTACCGTTGGCGACTTCTGGGACAGTTGGGAGCAGCTTAAAGAGCATTTCGACGTGTGCAACCGCTGGTCGGCCTACATCCAACCTGGCGCTTTTCCCGATGCCGACATGCTGCCGTTGGGCCGCCTAGGCATACGGGCGGAGCGCGGCGACGACCGTATGACCCGCTTCACCCGTGACGAGCAGTATACGCTTATGAGCCTGTGGAGTATCTTCCGCTCGCCGCTTATGTTTGGTGGCGACCTGCCCAGCAACGACGCCTTCACGTTGTCGTTGCTTACCAATAAAGACGTGCTGGCCATGCACCACAGCAGCACCAGCAACCGCCAGCTGTTTCGCAAAGACAACTTGATTGCCTGGACCGCCGACGACCCCAAAACGGGCGACAAATTCCTGGCACTCTTCAATGCCCAGGACCAAGAGTTGGCGCCAGTCAACGAGGCTGCTTGGTCTAGCTCGGTTATCACCCGCCAAACGCCCGGCCAAAGCCAGGCAGTGAACGTGGACATTACGGGCGCAACCAAGCTCTATCTTAACGTGCGCGAAGGTGGCGACGACATTGCTTGGGACCACGCCGATTGGCTAAATCCCGTGCTCAGCAACGGTAGTAAATCGGTGTTCCTGAGTTCGATGCCTTGGAAGACGGCAACTGCCGGCTGGGGTACTGTAACGGCCAACCGTAGCGTATCGGGTGCTGATCTAATAGTTGCAGGCAAGAAATACGACCAAGGCATTGGTACGCACTCGAACTCCATGATTGAGTACGATCTGCCCGCTGGCTTTACCCGGTTCCAGGCCACCGCTGGCCTCGACAATGCCGGTGCCGCCCAAAATACGGGGGGAACCATGCAATTTTTGGTTTTCACCAAGAACCCGTTCCGCCCTCTACCTGCCGACTCCGTGAAGGTCCCCGTAACCCTGGCTCAACTCGGGCTGACGGGCTCCTGCACCGTCCGCGACATGTGGACTGGCAAAACGACTAGTGGCGTGGCAGGTGAGTTTGCCCCCTATGTGCGCCGCCACGGTGCGCGCCTGTTTAGAATCTCCAAAGGCAAGAAATAATGATGCTGAGCCAGTCCTCTATTTCTGAGAACTGAAACGGGCACTGGCCATTCTATCCAGGTCACGCCGGACTTTTCTTACTGGCAAGACGACAAGCCCGTAGCAGACCAGCGCGAGGCCGTGGGCCATGCCGTGCGTGCGGAGTACCTCTACTCGGCTATGGCCGACGTGGCCGCTCTTACGGGCGACCAGCAGCTGCTGGCGTCGGTAGACAGCATCTGGCACAACATGGTCTCGAAGAAGCTCTACGTAACGGGAGGGACGGGCGCCGTGCCGGGGGGCGAGCGGTTCGGGGGCAACTACGAACTGCCCAACACCACGGCCTACAACGAAACCTGCGCCTCGGTGGCTAACGTGTACTGGAACCAGCGCATGTTTCAGCTCCACGGCGACTCGAAGTACGTGGACATGCTGGAGAAGGTGCTCTACAATGGGTTGATTTCCGGGGTAGGACTGGATGGCAAATCCTTCTTCTACTCCAACGCCATGCAAATCAAGAACAGCGTGAGCTTCGCGCAGAGCGAGCCTCAGCGTGCGGGGTAAACCCTGCTGCCAGCACCGACCGCTCTGATGTGCAGTGCTAGCGCAAACCAAAGCGACTCGTAGATATCAGTTAGTAGATGCTGGTACTTACTCCACTTATGTAGCCTGTTGAGCGGGTGTGGGGGTAGGAGCCGGGCGGGCGGCAAGAATGCCAATGGCGGCGCCTAAGCCAGCAACCAATGCAAAGGAAACGCGCAGGCTAGAAACCTCCGCCACCAGCCCAATCAGTGGCGGCCCCAGTAGAAATCCAAGGTAGCCAATGGTAGAAACCATAGCCAGCGCCACCCCCGGCGACACCGTAGTGGCCCGCCCCGCGGCGCTGTAGGCCAGAGGCGTTACTGAGGCAATACCGAACCCGACCAGCAGAAATCCTACTACCGATGGAATAAACGCAGGCCAAAGCACCGCCAGCAGTAAGCCCGCGGTGATTAGGGCACTGCTGATTTGCAGCATGCGGTTCGTCCCGTAGCGGTGAGTGAAGAAGTCGGAGATAAAGCGGCCTAGGGCCATGGTGCTCATGCAGGCCACGTAGCCGGCCGTTACCAGAGTAGCATCGGGCCGCACTACCTTCTGAAAATATACTCCGCTCCAATCGAACATGCAGCCCTCGCAGAGCATTCCGCAGAAGGCAATAAGGCCGATGCGCAGCAAGTAGGGCTCGGGGCGGCGCAAGCCTGGGCCACCAGCTTCGGCGCCTGTATCCTGGGGCAACGTGCGCTGGTGCGCTAGTATAGTAAGCACCAGCCCAATGCCCATCACGAGTAGGAAGTGCCAAAGCGGGGTTTGCTGCCAACGAATCAGCAAGGTGCCTAACGCGCCACCTAGGAAGCCAGCCAAGCTCCACAGCCCGTGGAAGCTTCCCATAATGGGCTTGCCGTAGGCCGCCTGCACTCCAATAGCCTGAGTATTGACGGAAATATTGAGCAGGTTACCCGCAAAACCAAACAATACTAGGCTACCCGCCAAGCTCCAGAAGCCAGATGCCCAACCTAGTAGGGGTAGGAATCCTGCGTACATGCAGGTAGCAGCCAGCACTACCACCCGGCTGCCGTAGGTATGCACCATCCAGCCGGCTACTGGCAAAGCCAGCATGGAGCCTACGGGAAGGGCCAGCAATAATTGTCCTAGCTCCCCTTCACTCAGCCCCAGCTTGAGGCCGATATCAGGAATGCGAGAAGCCCAGGAAGCAAAGCATAACCCCGCCACAAAAAACAAGGCGCTAACAGCCACGCGGCGATGGGTAGGCGTAAATTCAGCCATACAGGAAGTTGGTAAAACAAAGCGGGGAGCTACCTAGGTAGCTCCCCGCTGATGGTATTTATCCTGAGCAAGTGAGAACCCCAAAGGCTCACTTACCAAAGAAGGATATGGCTTATGCAGCAGACAACTTATGCCGTGGCACCGGCCAGTGCTTCCTGGCGCTTCTGCTCAAGCACGTTCATCAGCTTACCGAAGGGCTCGGTGAACTTCTGGGCGCCTTCCTGCTCCAATTGGTTGGTCAGGGCCTCCAAATCAATGCCCAACTCAGGCAGACGGTCCAGCACGGCTATTTCCTGCTTATCGGCCAGGCGGTTGGCGGGCTTGCCTTTCGCGCGGTAGAAGTCCAGGGTTTCTACTGGAATGGTGTTTACCGTATTTGGGCCGATAAGGGCTTCTACGTACTTCAGGTCGTCGTACTTGGGGTTTTTGTTGCCGGTGCTGGCCCACAGCAGGCGCTGTGGCTGAGCACCCTGTGCCTTCAGGGCTTCCCAACGTGGGCCCGCAAAGATTTCTTCAAATACCTCGTAGGCACGCTTGGCGCTAGCAATGGCTACCTCACCTACCAACGACTGCGCCAACTCGCCCTTCTCGCCGCCTTCGGCTGCTAGTTGCTCAAGCTTGGGGTCAATCAGTACGTCGATACGAGAGAGGAAGAAGCTTGCTACCGAATCCAGACGCTTCACCGAACCACCAGCTTTTACGCGGTCTTCCAGACCAGCAATGTAGGCTTCGGCTACGGCGCGGTACCGATCTACGCTGAAAATCAGGGTTACGTTTACGTTCACGCCAGCCGCAATCAACTGACGAATGGCGGGTAGGCCAGCTAGGGTAGCGGGCACCTTAATCATCACGTTGGGGCGATCCACCTGCTTCCAGAAGTGCAAACCTTCGGCTACGGTTCCTTCCGTGTCGTGCACCAACTCGGGCGATACTTCCAGGCTCACGTAGCCATCACCACCATTTTCGGGGTGGTCATAAAGGGGACGGAGCAGGTCGCACGCCTGCTGCACGTCAGCAACGGCTAGTTTGGCGTAGATCTCATCGGCCGAAAGACCCTCCTGGGCAAATTTGCGAATGTCGTCGGCGT
The DNA here is from genome assembly GCF_900188255.1 of Hymenobacter mucosus. Lineage (GTDB taxonomy): Bacteria > Bacteroidota > Bacteroidia > Cytophagales > Hymenobacteraceae > Hymenobacter > Hymenobacter mucosus. Next base: position 113,656 of record NZ_FZNS01000009.1, read on the forward strand.
AGTCATCGGAGCCAGCAATGGCTTTCTCGAAGATGGCTGGGTTCGACGTTACACCGCGCAGACCGTCTTCTGTAATCAGGCGCTGCAGTTCACCGTTGTGCAGGATGTTGCGGCGAATATAGTCTAGCCAAATGCTTTGGCCGAAGTCGTGAATGGCAACTAATGGGTTCATATCGAGTGGGGCTTTATCGGTTCAAAGAATACTTTCGGGAGAAAGTGGAAGCTGCTACCTAGCACACCTTGGCTACCTTTTTCCTAGAAGAAAGGTAGCCAAGGTGTGCTAGGTAGTAAACAACGATTACGACAGAACTTCTTTCTGCTCGATTTCGGAGGGCTGACCTTGAAGTACCTGCTGGGCCTGCTTCACTACGTTCTCAACAGAGAAGCCGAAGTACTCCAATACTGCCTCGCCAGGGCCCGATTCGCCGAAGCGGTTCATGGCAATGACGGTGCCTTCGTCGGTTACATACTTATGCCAGCCCATAGGCGAGCCAGCCTCAATACCTACGCGCTTGCGCACCGTGGGGGGCAGCACCTGCTGCTGATAGGCTTTGTCCTGCTTCTCAAACAACTCCCAAGACGGCATGCTTACTACGCGGGTGGGCACACCTTGTTGCTCCAAAGCTTCCTGCGCCTGCAGGGCCAATGAAACTTCCGAGCCCGTAGCCAGCAGTAGCAGCTGGGGCTGGCCGTCTTTGGCCTCGCGCAGGATGTAGGCCCCTTTGGCCACGCCCTCGCGGGCCGAGCCAAACTGGCCTTGGTCCAATACGGGCAGCTTCTGGCGCGACAAAATCAGCACCACCGGCGACTTGGGTGTGGTCATGGCAATACGCCATGATTCTACGGTTTCATTGGCGTCGGCTGGGCGTAGCACCACAATATTGGGGATGGTACGCAGGGCCGCTACTTGCTCTACTGGCTGGTGAGTAGGGCCATCTTCGCCCAGGCCAATGCTGTCGTGGGTGAACACGAAAGTAGCGGCCGACTCGGCCAGGGCCGTGAGGCGGATGGCACCGCGCATGTAGTCGGAGAAGGTGAGGAAGGTACCGCCGTACGTGCGTACCCCGCCGTGGTGAGCCATACCGTTCATGGCCGCACCCATGGCGTGCTCGCGCACCCCAAACCAAATGTTAGACTTCTCGTAGGAGCCGGGCTGGAAGCTGATGTCGCCGCTGGTGGGCATCTCGTTGGAGCTAGCCAAGTCGGCCGAGCCACCAAACAAGAAGGGCACCGACTGCTTCAGGGCATTCAGGGCTTTGCCGGATGCCTGGCGGGTAGCCAGGGCGCCGTCGGCGGCGGTGAAAACGGGCAGCGAGGCGTCCCAACCTGCGGGGAGCTCACCCGCAAACGAAGCCTGGAACAGTTCCCACTCTGTGCCAAACTCCTGCTGGTACGCCTCTGTTTGCTGCTGCCATTCGGCCTGAAGGGCGGCGCCGCGCTGGCCAGCTTCGGCCAGGTGGGTGCGTACCTCTTCGGGCACTACAAACGTAGCCTCGGGGTCGAAGCCAAAAAACTCTTTTGCTTTCTTCAGATTATCAGCGCCCAGGGGCGAGCCGTGCACCTTGCTGGTGCCTTCCTGGGGGCTGCCGTACCCGATGATAGTTTTCACCGAAATGATGGACGGACGCTCCGTCTCCTGTTGCGCCGCCTTAATAGCCGCCTCAATACCATCGAGGTCGTTGCCATCGGTTACGCGCTGGGTGTGCCAGCCGTAGGCCTCAAAACGAGCCAGGGCATCCTCCGTGTATGAGAGATTGGTGGGGCCGTCGAGGCAGATGTCGTTATCGTCGTAGAGGTAGATCAGCTTGCCCAGCTTCAAGTGGCCGGCCAGCGAAGCAGCCTCGGCCGCAATGCCTTCCATCAGGTCGCCGTCACTCACGATGGCGTAGGTGTAGTGGTCTTGCAGCGTGTGGCCTTCCTTGTTATACACGGCGGCCAAGTGCGCCTCGGCCATGGCCATGCCTACGCCGTTGGCGAAACCCTGGCCCAGCGGCCCCGTCGTCACCTCTACGCCTGGCGTCAGGTTCGACTCGGGGTGGCCTGGCGTCTTAGAGTGCATCTGGCGGAAGGCCTTCAAATCATCCAGGCTTAGGTCGTAGCCATAAAGGTGCAGCAGGCTATAGAGCAAGGCCGAACCGTGGCCCGCCGACAGTACGAACCGGTCGCGGTTCGGCCACTTCGGGTCCTGGGGGTTGAAGCGCAGGAAGCGCGAGAAGAGCACGTAGGCCATGGGCGCCGCGCCCATGGGTAAACCTGGGTGGCCAGAGTTGGCGGCCTGCACCATGTCTACCGACAGCAGACGAATGGTATTAACGCTTAGGTCAGCGAGGGAGGAAGTCGGCTTGGTCACGAAAGGACAAGTAAGAGTGGGAAATGATGCTAAGCTAAGAGACGAAGGCACTGCTTCGGCCGCATCAAAAGGAGTTGTGCGCGAGAAAAAGGACCGTAATCGGTGCCGATAGTCGAACCTGGGAAGTTGACAGCGGAAAAGTAGAACTTATTACTGCAATACACAATCGTTTGTGTAAATATTCTGCTTCCCGCCAACCAGCTAAGGCTGTACTACAGGCCAGCCAGTAGCGTCCCAGTTTAGCTTTTCAATGCGTAGTTTGGGGTGGCCTTTGTCGCTGGCATCATACCCGTGGAAAACAAGATAATCGGCCTTGTCAAAGGTGTACACGGAGTTATGACCTAGGCCAAACCAGTTTTTGTCGCCGGCTAGCACCTGCGTGCCACCTCCTTGCTCAAGAGCTACACCAGCTTTGTCTACGTAGGGACCCATCACGTTTTTAGCGCGGCCTACCATAATCTTATACGTGCTTTGGGGGCCGCGGCAGCAGTAGTCAAACGACGTGAATAGGTAGTAGTAGCCGTTTTTACGAAACACAAACGGAGCTTCAATAGCGCCGTCGCCGGGCATAGAATCGTTGAGCTGGGGGCTGCGAGGGCGCTTGGCAATGGTGCGCCACTGTTCAGGCTGAGCGGGGGCCGTGAGGTCGGGGCGTAACTGAACCAGCTTAATGCCCTCCCAAAACGAGCCAAACGTCAGCCAGGGAGTGCCCGCGTCGTCGCGGACGAGGTTGGGGTCAATAGCATTCCACATGTCGCGCCCCGGTACTGATTGGAGCACCCGGCCGTGGTCTTCCCACTTGAAGTCCTTGGAGGTAGGATCGAGAGTCTTATTCGTGGCTAGGCCAATGCAGGAGGTGTTTTTGCCAAAGGCGGAAACAGAATAAAACAGGTAGTATACCCCGTTGTGAAAGGAAATATCGGGCGCCCAGATATGGTTCTTGAAGCCTGGTACGGCCTGCACGGCCCAGGCGGGAGCGGTAGCAAAAATGGGCTTCTCAGGTTTCCAATTCTGCCGGTCCTTTGATGACCACACGGAGATGCCAGGGCCAGTGCAGAACATATAGTACGTGCCGTTCTGTTGCGCCATCACGGGGTCGTGAGCCGGAATAAGGGGTACTTTGGATTGCGCTTGGGCGCCTAAGCTACCTAAGGCGAGGGCAAGCGCCACGCAGTGCTTTCGAAGAGAAGGATACATAAACGATTGTGTTGAATGTAGTAGGGAAGGTAGAGCCCACAACGCAGCCAAAATGGGGGGTAAGCAACTGGCGCAACTCAGCCTAGTTACCCTTCATCTGGTGATTACTCCGCTGTTAGTTCCAGCACGTGGCTAGTAAGGGCCGGGGCATTAGTAGGCGAAACCATAATGCCAATGCGCATCAGGTAGTCGCCGGAGTAGGTTTGGTTGTGCGCGGGCAGTTGCGATGTGGCACCGGGCATTAGGTTGATTTCCGTGACGCGGTAGCGTTTAGTGATGTCGAGGCCCTGTAGGCGCACGGGAAGCACGTTTTCGTTGGTGCGGGTGTGCAGGTTATAGCCAAACACAACGGCCTTGCGCTGCTGGTCCTCCACGTACATCACCGAGGGCTGGTTGCTCTCGTAGGGGGAGCGGAGGCGGTATTGCTCGCCCTGCCAAATGATGGAGCTCAGGCGCTTGTAGTCCTTCACGGCCTGCTGGCTAAACTGTAAGTCTTCGGGCGTCATTTTCTCTACCTCAATATCGTAGCCCAACTTGCCCATCATGGCCACATCCGTACGGAACTTGATGGAGTGCTGGCGATTCCAGTTGGTAACGTGGCTGCACAGCGTATTGGAAGGAAAGAAGTTGGAGAAGCCCCACTGAATAAACACGCGCTCAACGGCGTCGGTGTTGTCAGAAGGCCAAAACTCGGTGAAGTACTTCAGGCCGCCGTAGTCGGAGCGGGCACCGCCGCCGGAGCACAGCATCATGGGTACGTGGGGGTACTTCTGGCGTACCCGGGCCAGCACCTTATACAGGCCCCGCACGTAGTCAATATACAAGTGCGACTGATTCTTGCCCAGGTACTTGGAGTAGCCGTTGGTGATCATGCGGTTGCAGTCCCACTTGATGTAAGCCACGTTCTGCTTAAACTGCTCATCTACCACGCCAAAGACAAAGTCCTGCACTTTGGGGTTGGTCAGGTCGAGCACCAGCTGGTTGCGGTAGTAGTCCTCGGGGCGGTTCGGGAGCTTAAGTACCCAGTCGGGGTGTTTCTCATACAGCTCACTTTTAGGGCTTACCATCTCGGGCTCAACCCAAATCCCGAACTTAACTCCATTCTTACTAGCCGTTTGCACCAAGTGACCTACGCCGTTAGGTAGCTTGGTTTTGGCCGGTTCCCAGTCGCCGAGGCTGGTGGCGTCGTTGTTGCGCGGATACTTGTTGCCGAACCAGCCGTCATCCAGCAAGAACACGTCCACACCCAGCTTGCCCGCATCAGCAATCAGCCCATCCAGCTTCGGTTCGTTGAAGTCGAAAAACGTGGCCTCCCAGTTGTTGAGCAGGGTTAGGCGGGGTTCGGTGCCATCGAGCACGCCAAAGCGGCGGGCCCAGTTGTGCAAGTTGCGCGAGGCTTGTCCTTTGCCCTGGGTGCTATAAGTAAAGATGAACTCGGGGGTAGTAAAAATTTGGTTGGCGGGTAGCGTGTACTCAGAAGCGTAGGGGTTGATGCCCGCCGATACGCGCAGGGCGTTGAGATTATCCAGCTCAAATGCCAGCCGGAAATTGCCCGTCCAGGCCAGCGTGCCCGCCAGCACTTCACCGCTCGTTTCGGTAGCAGCTTGGTCAAAAGCGAGTTGGAATGCTGGCGTTTGGTACCAGTGGGGGCGGGTACCCAGCTTGGTATCAATCACCTTCACACCACTAGTAAGCGGTGCTTCCTCCATGCCTGCTTCCTTCGCCCAGTCGCCGTGAAACTGGGTTAGCCAGTACTGGTGGGCGTTGAAGTGCAGCATCGCCGACGCGTAGTTAGTCAGCACTACCGGCTTCTTCTCCCGGTGCCGGATTTCCGTCCAGGCTTTAATAACATCCTCGCGGTAGTAGGCAGCAAAGTGCAGCAGCACCTCTACCGGATACTGCGGGTCGCGCAGGCGGATAACGGTTTCCGTGAGGTCGTCGCCGATTTTACTGGTTTGTTTGTCGGCGAAGACTAAGCTCAGCCCCGGATTACCATCGGAGTGAACCAGCCGAATGGCTGGCTCAAACAAGTTGTCGGTGCCAGCGGGTACGTAGGCCTCGTGTTGCTTGGGCAGCGGGCCGTAGTCGGCGGGGTTGTTGAGTTTGGCGCCCAGGTAGGTTTGGTACAGCTTCTGGTTGTCGCCAACGGCTAGCACAAGACTTACGTGCTGAGTTTCGACGACGATGGGCAGGGTAGCAGGAGCCATGGCAGATGCCACGCCACTAAGGAGTAGCAGGCAGTAGCTTAGTACGGATTTCAGCATGGGCAGGGTGGGAACGGAAGAGCGGCGGACGGGAGCAGAAGATTGGCTAAAAAGCCAAAACGTCATGCTGCACTTGCTGAAGCTCTCTGCCCGGTAGCTTCATCGCTACAACGAAGCGGGCGAGATGCTTCGGCAAGCGCAGCATGACGTTCATAGTAAGACAGTGGCAGGGAGGTTACTTGGCGGCTTTAATGCCTTCCGTAGTCATGGCCACGCGCTTCATTGTGCCATCCTTGTTGTAATACAAGTAGTCGATGCAGACGGAGCGGCGGAAGCTTCCCCCATCGGTGGGGATGCTGCCGTTGTGGTAGATAAAATAGCTCTGCCCCTTGAAGTCAATGATAGACTGGTGGTTGGTGTTGGAGTTGCCCGCTACCTCGTTCAGAATACCTTTAAATTCCCAGGGCCCTTCGATGCTGCGGCTCATGGCGTAGGCAATCTTCTCCGGGAACTGGTAGGCGTAGCTGAGGTAGTACCAGCCGTTGTGTTTGTGCACCCAGGGAGCCTCCGTAAACTTAGGCAGGGTAGTTACCTTGTTGATGGGGCCATCGAGCTCCGTCATGTTTGGCTTCAGCTTCGCCCAGTAGCAGTTGGTGTTGCCCCAGTACAGGTAAGCTTGGCCCTTGTCGTCTATAAAAACGGTGGGGTCGATGTCGTCCCAGCTGATGGGACTATCGGTCATGTTATTGGTGATGATGGCCGAACCCCGGGCATCCTTGAACGGACCCGTTGGGCTGTCGGACACTGCTACCCCAATAGACTTGCCCGGAATGGTGCCATGCTCCACGGCCACGTACCAGTAGAACTTGCCGTTGCGCTCAATCACCTGCGAAGCCCAGGCATCGGCCTTGGCCCAGGCAAAGGCTTTCACATTCAGCGGCGAGGGATGCTCCTTCCAGTTTACCATGTCCTGGGAGGAGTAGCACAGCCACTCATTCATTACGTAGCGCTCCTGGCGCGCAGGGGCTTCGTCGTGGCCGGCATAGAGGTACACCGTACCCTTATGCACGAAGGCGGCGGGGTCGGCGGTGTACTTGTCTTTGATGATGGGGTTACCAGCCACGGGTTCCGGGGCTGCCTGCCCTAGCGCCGTCGTGGGCGCCAGGGCAGGAGCCGCAGCCAGTAGCAGCATACCAGCGAGTAAGGAGCGGGTAGCGGGCAAAAAAGAGAGTTGCTTAGTCATGACGGCTACCGCTTAGCGCTTACCAGGAATGCGTAGCACCGTGAAGGAGTTGGGTGCCAGCGTGTACGTCACATTCGACGACGATACTTTGAACGACTCCTCCTTGGGCGCCACGTTGGTGGGTTGCTCCAGCGTGTTCACCGCGTTGAGGTCATTGCTGGCCAGCACGGTTGCTTTGCCGGCTTTGCCCAGCTTCTTCACGCCCTGTAGGTTAATGGCTACCGGACGAGCCTCGGTGGAGTAGTTCACCAGCTTCACAATGATTTCGCCGGTTTTGTCGTCGGCCACGGCACTGCTGAAGAGGTTGTCTTGGCCATTCTTGGCGTTGCCAGCGCGCTGCACGGGCAGCATGGTGGTGCCAGGGTTGGTAGAGTACATCTTCTGCACGTAGTAGTTGGGCGTGCCGTATGCTTTCAGGTTGTCAAACCAGATCATGTCGGGCGTCCACTGCCAAGCTTCCACGTGGGCAAACAGCGGCGCGTAAGAAGCCATAACTACCTTGTCGGCATTGCGTTCCAGGCCCGTCATAAAAGCGGCCTCCGAAATGGCACAATCCCAGCTGTTTTTGTTGTCGGGGCTGCCAATGGCAACACTCTGGGCGGCGTACTCGCCGGCGAAGATCTTGGTGCCGGTGGTGGGGTAGTTGTCGTAGCGGCCTACGTTCTGGCGGAACCAGTCGGGCTTGGCGTAGTAGTGCTCGTCAATTACTTCTGCCTTCAGCTCCCGCAGGCGCTTGCTAGCTTTGTCGAATAGCTCACCATCGGGGCTGGGGCCCGCGCTCGAAACAATGTTGATAGTGGGGTACTTGGCCTTTATGGCTTTCATAAAGGGCTCGTAGCGCTCCAAGTACTGAGGACCCCACTGCTCGTTGCCGATGCCAATGAACTTCAAGTTAAACGGAGCAGCGTGGCCCATGGCTACGCGCTTGGCACCCCAGGGGGAGCTGGCGGGGCCATTGGCAAACTCAATCAGATCTAGCGCGTCCTGAATGAAGGTGTCAAGCGTGGGGTCGTCGGCGTGGTTGTGACCTTCGCCGGCGTTGGGGCCGCTGGTAGCAGTGCTAGTGGTGGGGGCTAGCTCCGCCGAGTTAAACTGGCACGCCATTCCCACGTTCAAAATCGGCACAGGCTCGGCCCCAATGTCTTCGGATAGTTGGAAGTACTCAAAGAAGCCCAGACCGAACGACTGATAATAGTCGGGGGTAGAGCGGTGCTTGAACTCCATGTTCCAGCGGTTGATCAGGGGCACACGCGAAGCCACGTCGCCAATGGTTTCTTTCCACTGGTAGCGCTCATTCAAGGTGCGGCCCTCCACAATGCAGCCACCGGGAAAGCGCAGGAAGCCGGGGTTCATATCCTTTAGCAGCTGCACCAGGTCGGTACGCAGGCCGTTCTCACGGTTTTTGTACGTGTCCTTCGGGAACAGAGAAATCACGTCGATATCAGCCGTGCCCGCGCCGTTGAGCGCCAGCCGGAGCTGCCCTTTGGCTGCCGTAGCCGATGGCTTCATCACAACCGAGTACTTCTTCCATTCGTTGGTGAGACCCGAAACCTGGCTCTGCGCCAGCATTTTGCCTTTCTCGTCTTCCAGCGTTACGGTGAGACCGGTTACGTTGCCTGGGCCGCGCCGCGCGTACACCGAGAAAGTGTACTCGTCGTTCTGCTTCAGCCCCATACCCCGGAAGCCTTCATTAATGAGGCCGGCGTCGGGGCTGGCAGTAGCAGCCGTGAGGCGCGCGAAGTGGTTGTTGGTAGCGCTAATGGGCCGGTCGCTGATAACGGTGTACGTCTTCAGAGCGGCTGCCCCGTTGATGCCTTTCCAGCCGGTTAGATAGTTGTCAGCAATTTCAAACGACTTGTTTTTTACCAGCTCAGGATATAGCCCGCCGTCGGCGGCGAAGTTGATATCCTCGAAAAACAGGCCATACATCGTTTTGGCGATGGGAGCACCCGGCTTATTTACTTGCACAGTAATGGTGTTAGCCGCAGTAGGTTTATTTTGGGCTACTGCTGGGGCTAATCCCAGGCTGCTGAGGGCCACTAGGCCGGTCGTCAGCTGCGCAAATCGGGTGGGAAAATACGTGGGCATAGGTAGATGAAGAGGGAGAAAGGGAAAGTAAGGAACCCTAAAAAAACAAGGCGTATTCGGGAGCAGATGAGCTGCTAATGCCAAGTAAGTCATAACTCACCAGGCACAATCGATTGTGTAAAGTAATGAGAAATTTCTAACATCTTACCTATTTAGTATAAAAAATACCCGGTTAATGAACGTGGGTGCGCATTCGGGAAAAGGTATAGAACCCTGTTTTCACCCCAAATAATAAGCTAGTGAGTAAATACCTCTGCTCAGATAATAGATAATGCTATCTTTACACAAAGCATTGCGTAGCGAACCGCCATATGGCCCCACGAAAAAAACAAGTCCCGGCTCCCAGTACGACCAGCCCAGTATCCATGGCCGACCTCGCCCGGGAGCTAGGGGTTTCCATGACGACCATTTCGCGGGCCCTGAGCGACCACCACAGCATTGGGCCGGCTATGAAGCAGAAGGTCCTCAAGCTGGCGAAGAAATACAACTACCAGCCCAACCGCTTGGCCTCTGCGCTACGCAAAGGCAAAAGCCAGCTTTTGGGTATTATCGTACCATATATTGAAGGTCGGTTTTTTCCCTCAGTAGTGCACGGCATTGAAACGGCCGCCAGCAAAGCCGGCTACAACGTAATCATCTGCCAGTCGAACGAGGACGTAGCACAGGAGCGGCGCAACCTGGAGATTCTACTCAGCGCCCAGGTAGCGGGCATTCTGGTGTCCCTTTCACGTACTACCCTCGATTTTCGTCACTTTGATAAGGTGCGCAGCCGGGGGTTGCCCTTGGTGTTTTTTGACCGCATCGTGGAGGGCGACAACGTAAATGCCGTGGTGCTCGACGACCAAGAGGGTGGGTGCCTATCTACGCGCCATCTGCTACAGCAAGGGTGCCGCCGCATTGCCCACCTGGCTGGCCCCCAGCATCTGAACATCTATAAGAATCGCCGCCAAGGCTACCTTGATGCTTTGCGCGAAGCGGGCATACCCGTAGAGGAGGAGTTGATGGTATACACCAACATGACCCAGGAGCAAGGCACCGAAGCTATGCGTAGCCTGCTAGCCCTGCCCTCGCCACCCGATGCCATATTTGCGGCTGGCGACTACTGCGCGCTGGGAGCCTTGCAGGAGGCGCAACGCCAAGGCCTGCGCGTACCTCAGGACATTGCCATTTCGGGGTTCAGTAACGAAACCTTCACCGTTATTACAGAGCCTTCTATTACCACCATTGATCAGCGTTGCGAGGAGATGGGGCAAGCCGCCGTGCGGTTGCTGTTAGAGTTAGTTGATGCTGATGGCAACCCCTTTGCCCCTCGGCAAGTATCGCTACGCCCGGAACTGCTCGTGCGCCGCTCCTCCGTGCGCCAGCCAGACAACGTAGCTGCTTCGGTGCAGGGCGTGGCGGCGGATGTGCTGCTGCCCCAGTAAGTAATCATGCCGCAAGAGTACCTGCTCTTTGTTGATACGGAAACCACTGGTCTTCCCCGCGGGTGGGACCAACCGTATACGAAGGAGCCCAACTGGCCCTACATTGCGCAGCTTGGGTGGGCAGTTTACACTGTAGGAGGGGAGCAAGTAAAAGCCGATCAGGACTACCTGCTGGTGCCCGCTGGTAGCATGCCGGCCTCGGCCATTGCTATTCATGGCCTCACGCCAGCTTTTCTCCAGGAGCACGGCCAGCCGCCCCACGTGGTGCTGCAACGCCTGCTCAGTGATTTGGAGACCTACCAGCCCCGCGTAATTGGGCATTTTCTGCAGCTCGATTTTCACGTGCTGGGGGCAGCCTTCGAGCGGGCGGGCCTACCCAACCCTTTGCTTGCGCTGCCGCAGTTTTGCACTATGACGGCCACCAAGCCCTCCCTGCCCAATGCCCCGCACGAGCGGCACCTGCGCCTGCACGAGCTGCACGAGCTGTTGTTCGACGAGGCGCTCGAACGTCCGCACGATGCCTACGTAGATGCGCTGGCTACTGCCCGCTGCTTTTTCGAGTTGCAGCGTCGTGGTTGGCTGACCGATGATATCTTGCTGGGCCAGTTGCCGCTGACGGCTCCTGTGGCGCCCGTGCGTAAGCTCGGGTGGCTCTGGGTGCTCGGCGTGGTAGGAGCCGGCTTGTTGTGTATTCTTTACTGGATTCTCTATGGATGACCGCCTCGATTTTCTCCGCACTGTGGAACCGTTTACCGTCTTGCCCGACGAGGTGCTGGCCGGAGTGGTAGATCTGCTGCAAGAGGTGTCCTACCCGAAAGAAACCCTGCTCTACCAGCAGGATTCTTCTAAAATCCGCAGCCTGGATATTGTTGTATCTGGAGCCTACGAAACGTTTTTCTACGATAGCGCGCAGCACAAGCGCCTACCCGAAACGTACGGACCCGGCACCTGCTACGGGGGCATGTCCATTCTGCTTAATAAGAAACGCTCCCTCCGCACCGTCATAGCCCGCCGCGACACCCGCGTGCTGCAGCTCCCCCGCCGCGACTTCCGGGCTCTATGCCTGGCTTCGGAGCAGTTCTTTCAGTACTTCACCCACAAGTATGGGGAGCGGATGCTGAACGATGAATACGCCCACTTCGTGAAGCCTGCCAGCCCGCCGGAAGCTAACTTCCTCGTGGCCGACCAGCTATTCTCCCGGCGCATTGAAACGCTGGAAGTGCGCGAGCTGCTGGCGTGCCCCGGCGCTACCCCCATTTACGAAGCGGCCCGCCGCATGGCGGCTGCCAAGGTGAGCTGCCTGTTTGTGACCGACGACGAAACGGGCACTATCAGCGGCTACTGCACCGACATTACCCTGCGCGACAAGGTGATTGCCCAGCAGCTTGACGCGGCGCGCCCCGTGCGCGACGTGGTAGCTACGCCAATTGTGAGCATCAACCAGGGCGCCTACGTGTATGAGGCCATCTTGCTGATGTTCCAAACCAAGACCCGCTACTTGCTGGTGGAGCGAAATGGGCAGTACACGGGCTTCCTGAGCCGCAACAAGCTGCTCAGCGACTTGGCGCAGTCGCCGTTCATGTTCATCCAGGCCGTGAAGCTGGCCCAGAGCACGCGAGAGCTAAAGCGCCGCTGGGAGATGGTGCCTAACATCGTAAACCAACTCCTGACGCGGGGCGTGAAGCCGGAAATCGTGAACCAGGTAATTTCCACCGTGGCCGATACCATTGCCCTTAAGGTGATTGAGAATGTGCTGGCTGAGCACGGCCCGGCGCCGGCCAAGTTTGTGTTTATGGTGCTGGGTAGCGAAGGGCGCAAGGAGCAAACCCTCGTGACGGACCAAGACAACGCCATTATCTACGAGGATAAAGCCAATGAGCAGCGTGAGTTGGTGCGCGCCTACTTTCTGCGCTTCGCCACGGCCGTGTCCGACGAGCTTAACCAGATTGGGCTCCACTTCTGTACGGGGGGCTTTATGGCCAAAAACTCGAAGTGGACGCACTCCCTTTCACACTGGAAGCGCAACTACCATCAGTGGATGAGCGAATCGAACGTGGAGACGGTGATGCAGTTTGCCACGTTTTTCGACTGCCGCTTTCTCTATGGTGAGGTAGGCCTTATGGACGAACTACAGGCGTTTCTGCACCAAGAGCTGAGTCAGCCCCTCGACCGGTTCCTGTTCTTCATGGCTAAGAATGCTTTGCAGTACGAACCGCCCCTCACATTCTTCCGGGGGTTCCGCACGTTCACCCAGGAAGGCCAGCAGGTATTCGACCTTAAGAAAACCATGAGCCCTATTGTGGACTTGGTGCGCGTATATGCCCTCCAGAACCAGATTTTCCAAACCAACACAGGCGAGCGGCTAGCCCAGTTGCGAGAACGGGGGGTGTTCAAGGAAAAGGAGTACCAGGAGCTGCTGCACGCCTACTACTACCTCATGGGCATGCGCCTTAAAAAGCAGGCTCGCCAACTCATCGACGACCGCGCGGCGCCTACCAACTACCTCGACCCCAAGACGCTGACCCAGGTAGAGCAAGTAACCCTAAAGGAAATCTTCAAGGTCATCACCGACTTCCAGCTGAAAATCAAGGTAAGCTTCACGAAGTCGTTTTAGCAGCAGTACCGGCCCTCGTACCGTCGTTGGCTCTCCCCAAGCACAACCTCAAGTAAGGTTTTGCGGTACAGGATTTTGGCACCATTGCCACCTTTCATCGGGTTGATGCCCCGCTTGTTTTTAGCTTGTTATGGATACGAATCTTCCGGTTACCTCGCAGCCACGCATTGTTATTATTGGCTGTGGGTTTGCTGGCCTGCGGTTAGCCAAGGACTTAGCCGATTCTCCGGTGCAGGTAGTCGTTATCGACCGCAATAACTACCACAACTTTCAGCCCCTACTCTACCAGGTAGCTACCGGCGCCCTGGAAGCCGACAGCATTGCATACCCCATCCGCAAGATCTTCGCCGGCCAAACCAATTTCTTCTTCCGCATGGCTGATGTGCAGCGGGTAGATGCGGAGCGCAATACGGTCGTCACCAACATCGGCGACATTCGTTACGACCACCTTGTTATTGCTACCGGCTCGCTCACCAACTACTTCGGACTGGAAAGCTTGGAGCGCAACGCTATGCAAATTAAGAGCGTGCCCAATGCTCTCAACCTACGCAGCTACCTGTTCCAGAACTTTGAGCGCGCCTTGCTGGCGGAGGACCCAGCCCAGCGCCAGGCGCTTATGAACGTGGTAGTAGTAGGTGGCGGCCCTACGGGCGTAGAAATCTGCGGGTCATTGGCGGAAATGCGCAAGGACGTACTGCCCCAAGACTACCCCGAGCTAGACCTGAAGAAGATGGAAATCTATCTGGTTGAGTCCGGGGGGGAGGTGCTGGGGCCCATGTCCGTTGATTCGCAGGTGAAGGCCAAAAAGTATCTGGAGGACATGGGTATTCATTTGCGCCTGAATACCAAAGCCACGCGGTTGGAAGAAGGTAAGCTCTACTATTCCGAAACCGAGTTCATCCGCACTGAAAACGTGATTTGGGCGGCCGGCGTGAACGGGGCTGCCGTGGCAGGCTTGCCCGAAGAGGTAGTAGCCAAGAACAAGCGCATCAACGTGGACACGGTAAACCGCGTGACGGGCTTTAAGAACGTATATGCTATTGGCGACGTCGCCAATATGGTGACGGAAGAAATGCCGCGGGGCTACCCCATGCTGGCTCCAGTAGCCATTCAGCAGGCTGAGCAACTAGCCAATAACTTCAAGCGCCTGCTGCACGGCGAAGCCCTCATGCCCTTCAAGTACTTCAACAAAGGCAGTATGGCTATTGTGGGCCGCAACCGCGCCGTAGTAGACTTGCCGGGCGACAAGCATTTTGGCGGCTTCTTCGGGTGGCTCACGTGGCTGTTCGTTCACTTAATGACGCTGGTTGGCTTCCGCAACAAAGCCGTGACGCTGATTAGCTGGGCCATCAGCTACTTCAGCTCTGATAAAGCCCTACGTCTTATTATCCGCCCCTACAAGCGCAACGACTTCAAGGATGATAAAGGGAAGAACACGGCCCAGCACAACGCTTCTACGCCCCAGTATAACCCCTCCGTGCCAACCCCAACGGCACCCGTGGTGGGTGGGTAAGCACGCTCCCGGAGTGCAAGGCTAGTCTGGTTAAGGTAGTCCTTGGTTTTTCGGAACTACCCAACTGGGTAGCGAGGGTATATAGCCAGTGATAAAGCCGAAAGGTGCATGGCCAGAGCCGCAACGTTGGGGCCTGCCGTGCGTCTTTCGGCTTCTCTGTGCTACCTTTTACTTATGAACAACCTGTATTCTCTGCTCACGGGCGCGTGCCTGCTGCCCGCCCTTGCCCTGGCGCAGGTGGCCGCGCCGGCTCCGCATCCCCTCACCGCCCGCGACTTGCAGCAACTGCGTGACGTACGCGACGCCCACTTCTCGCCTGATGGGCAATGGGTGACTTATGTAGTGAGCCAGCCCGACACGGCCGCCGACAAAGCCAACGCCGACGTCTGGATGGCCCGTTATGACGGCACCCGCAACTTGCGCGTAACCACCAGCCCCGACAACGAAACCAGTCCACGCTTCTCGCCCGATGGCACCTACCTCAGTTTCCTGTCGAGTAGGGGGGAGGGCGAAGATGGACACGCCCAGCTCTGGCTGCTGAACCGCAACGGTGGTGAGGCGGAGAAAGTCACCAAGCTCAAAGGCAGCGTGTCTGACTACGTGTGGGCTCCGGATGGCAAGCGCCTGGCCTTGATTATCCGCGACGCCGACCCGGACTCGTTGACTCAAGTGCAGCGGGCCCGCAAGAAAACGCCTCCGGTCATCGTCATCGACCGGTTCCAGTTCAAGCAGGATGTAGATGGCTACCTCAACAAGCAGCGCCAGCACCTCTACGTGTTCGATGTGGCTACTCGCAAGCTGGTAAGCCTGACTTCTGGCCGCTACGACGAGCACCTGCCCGCCTGGAGCCCCGATAGCAAGCAGCTGGCTTTCGTGAGCAAGCGCGGCGACGACCCCGACCGCCACGATAATTACGACCTCTACGCCATTGACGCCACTCCTGGCGCGCAGCCCCGCCAGCTTACTACCACCGACGTGGCCGACAGTGCCCCCGGAGGGTGGAGCGGGCGCCCAGCGTGGAGCCCTGATGGCAAGCAGATTGCCTTTGTGGAGGGTGCTGCTAAGGAGCTGCTCGTGTATGGCCTGCACCAGTTGGCCGTAGTGCCTGCTACCGGCGGCACGCCCAAGCTGCTCACTCAAGGCCTAGACCGCAATACCGGTAAACCACAATGGTCCAAGGATGGCAAAAGCCTGTACTTTCTCCTGGAAGACGATCGGGCCCAGGTGCTGGCCCGGGTGCCCGCTGCGGGGGGCAAGGTGGAGCGTCTGTTGGACGGTCAGCGCGAAATAACGGAGTTTGAGCTAGGGCCCAAGGGCCAAATGGTGGTTGTAAACAGTGAGCCTCAGCTACCCGACGAAGTCTTTGCTTTCGAGAAAAAGAGCTTACGGCCATTGTCGAAGCAGAATGACGCTTGGCTGAAAACCGTGCAGTTGGGCGCGGTGGAGCCCATTCAGGCCAAGAGCAAGGACGGTACCATGGTGAGTGGCTTTGTCGTGAAACCCGTGGGCTACCGAACTGGTCAGAAATATCCCACAGTGCTGCGCATTCACGGCGGCCCAGTGTCGCAGTTTGCCTATGGCTTTGCCCCCGAGTGGCAGCTGCTAGCGGCCCATGGCTACGCCGTGGTAGCCAGCAACCCCCGCGGTAGCTCCGGCCGCGGCCTCGAGTATTGTAAAGCCATTTACGCCGACTGGGGCAACAAGGACTCCGAAGATGCGCTGTCGGTGGTGGAGTATGCCGTGCAGCAAGGCCTTGCCGATCCGACCCGCCTGGGCGTGGGAGGCTGGAGCTACGGCGGCATCCTCACCGACCACATCATTGCCCGCGACAAACGCTTTAAAGCGGCCACCAGCGGCGCTGGCATTGCCAACGTGCTAGCTGGCTACGGCACCGACCAGTACATCCGTGACTACGAAACAGAGCTGGGTACACCCTGGGACCACCCCGATGTGTGGATGCGCATTTCCTACCCCTTCTTCCACGCCGGCCAGATCAGCACACCCACACTGTTTCTGTGCGGGGAGAAGGACTTCAACGTGCCCCTGCTGAATACCGAGCAGATGTACCAGGCTTTACAGAGTCTGAAGGTGCCTACGCAGCTTATCATTTACCCCGGTCAATTCCACGGTATCAGCAAACCGAGCTACGTGAAAGACCGCTACGACCGGTACCTGGCCTGGTACGATAAGTACCTGAAAACCGGAACGGCTACCGCCGGCGGGCAATAAATTACGGCACTTCTACCAGAAAAGGCCCGGCTTTACAAAGTCGGGCCTTTTCTGGTAGAAGGCTAACTGCCAATACTGTGCTCTTTCTACTGATTGTAGTCGCTTAGCGGCAGGGCGAAGAGGAGATGTTTTCTAAGTACATGATCTTCCCATGCTGGGGGCAAAGGGTGATGACGGGGCCTAGGGCAGCAAGCTCATCCTGGGTGGCTAGTCGCGCCCTAAAGGAAAGCTCGCGCCCAGCTTGTCGGTACGCTGCGGGCACATTTATCGCGCTTATCACGTATTCCGCGGCTCCGTTAGTGGAATTGACTTGCGTTTGCGCTTCTGGAATAGCGCGGTTGAGCTGGATAAAATAACCGGCATTGGCCGCTACTCCACAGTCAGGGCCCAATACTACCCCATCCAAACAATCCAATCCTGGCTCATCCCCGCCACATTGCCAGGCGCTAAGTAGAAGAGTGCAGCACAGCAGGCTACCAAGGCGACGTAATGCGATGGAGAAGTTCATAGTCATAACCAGGTAATGTTATCGTTGGATGCTCTGGCAACCTGCTAGGTTGCATGACTACGTAAGTTGCTCCATTACACCGCAAACTCACTCAAGGCGCGGTACACATCGTAAATGCTCTTATCGTCGCGGAAGGTCTTGCTGATGGGTGCTGCCTGGCCACGCACCCAAATCTTGAGCTCCGCCTCAAGGTCGAAGTGGCCGGTGGTTTCCATGCTGAAGCGCTCTATGCTGCGGTAGGGGATGGTTAGGTACTCCCGCTTTTTACCAGTCACGCCTTGCTTATCCACTAGAATCAGGCGCTTGTTGGTGAACACCATCAGGTCTCGAATGACGGAGTAGGCACTCCGTACCTGCTCGCCGGGGGAAAGTAACTGGCTGAGCTCTAGCTGAATCTCATTGGCATCGTTGGCAGAGGCATTGCCTAGGAAGGCGTCGAGAAGTCCCATAGTAAACACACGTGGAAGGTGGAAGAATGCGTCAAGCTAACAAGAAAATACACGAGGCAAACTAAGCTAATGCAGTGTGTCAGCAGCGCACTAACAAAGCAGGCATGGTGAACACCATGCTACATAAGTGCTATTAGATAGTATTTATGTGATAATGTAAATTGACTTATTGTAAGATTAAGTAGTTGCTTTGAGTGTTAATGACGGGTAGCAGTGTATTCGAAAAAGATAATTAGAATGATGTAATAATAGAAAGCTGTATACCCGCTAAAGAGCCGATTAATGTCGTTGAAAATAAATTTTAAGCCGTTAATAGCTGATATATAACATTATAGTAACATAAGGTAAAAGCTAATATTATAGGTATAATTCAATTTGATGAAAAGTGATATACCTTTGCGGCCCTTTTAAAAAAGGGGCTTTTTTCAACAAATATTTATCTATGAGTAACTTACGTTTACGCCATTTGGTGTTGCTGATTCTGACGTTACTGTCAGCGCGGTTGGGCATGGCGCAGAATACCACCGCTGCCATGAGCGGCACGATTACCGACCAGTCGGGTGCAGGCCTGCCTGGGGCAACGATTATTGCGGTGCACAACCCTACCAACACCCAATATATTGCTCCTACTAACTCAGAAGGCCGTTTTAACCTGCAGAACATGCGGGTAGGTGGCCCCTACAGCGTGCGAGTAACGTTCATTGGGTATAAGGATGTAACCCGCGAAAACATCTTCCTGAGCTTAGGACAGAATCAGCGCCTCGATATAAACCTGAGCGAGGCCACCGAGCAGCTAGCAGATGTACTCGTGAGCACCCGTCGCGATGGGGTCATGAACGCGAGCCGCACTGGTGCTGAAACCCGCATCTCGCGTGAACAGCTGCAGCGCCTGCCTACCCTGAACCGTTCCCTGAATGACTTCACCCGCCTTACGCCCCAAGCGAACGGTGGCACCAGCAACTCGATTGGCGGCGCCAACAACCGCTACAACAACATCACCATTGACGGTGCGGTAAATAACGACGTGTTTGGTCTGGCCCCCAGCGCTACTCCTGGCGGGCAGGCGGGCACCCAGCCCATTGCTCTGGACGCTATCCAGGAAATCCAGGTGGTTATTGCTCCCTATGACGTAACCCTGGGCAACTTCACCGGCGGCGGCATCAACGCCATTACCCGCTCGGGCTCGAACGACTTCTCAGCCTCGATCTACGGCTTTGGCCGCAACCAGAACACCATTGGCAAGAGCGTGACGGAGCCCCGCACCAAAGCCGATGAGTTCTACAACTACCAGACCGGTGCCCGCGTAGGTGGCGCCCTGGTGAAAGACAAAGTCTTCTTCTTCCTGAACGGTGAAATTGCCCGTGCCAGCACGCCGCTGGGCTTCGACCCCGGTACCTCGGCTTCCGGCATCAACCCTGCCACGTTGGCTGGGGTAGCTGCATACGCCAAGCAACGCTACGGCTACGAAGTGGGTAACTACGGCAGCGTAACCAACCGTACCGAGAGCAACAAGGTCTTCGGTCGTCTGGACTTCAACCTCTCCGAAAACCACCAGCTGACCATCCGTCACAACTACGTGGAGGCCTTCGCCGACAACCTGACTCGCTCTTCCATCAACTTCCGCTTCGGCAACAACGGCTACCGTTTCAGCAACGTAACTAACAGCTCGGTAGCAGAATTGAACAGCCGCCTGGGCCGCTTCTCCAACAAGCTGCTGCTGAGCTACAGCCGCATTCGTGACCGTCGGGATACCCGCGGTACCCTGCTGCCCTCCTTCACCATTTCCGACAACGGCAACACCTACATCTTCGGTACGGAGCGGAGCTCGGCGCTAAACAGCCTGAACCAGGACATTGTGGAAGTAACCGACAACCTGACGGCCGCTTTCGGTAAGCACACTATCACGGTGGGCACGCACAACGAGGCCTTCAAGTTCCGCAACCTGTTCATTGCTGATGGCAATGGCGCTTACACGTTCTCCTCGCTGCAGAACTTCTACCAGGACAAAGCTACCCGCGTACAAGCGGCTTACCCCACCACCGGCGACGGCGCTGCGGCATTCAAAGCCATGCAGCTGGGCTTCTACGTGCAGGACCAGTACTCGCCCATCGAGAACCTGCGCCTGACCGCTGGCCTACGCCTCGACGTGCCCGTGTTTACCGACAAGCCCGTGTACAACCCCCACGTGGCTAGCCAGACGGCTTTCGCTAAATATGGCGACATTAACACCGAGAACATGCCGAACGGCCAGCTGCTGTGGGCACCTCGCCTGGGCTTCAACTACGATGTGAACAACGATGCTAAAGTGCAGGTGCGCGGCGGTACGGGTATTTTCACGGGCCGTGTGCCCTATACCTGGATTGCCAACAGCTACACCAACAGCGGCATGATTCAGGGCAACCTCGACATCAACAACGCCTCGTACAACTCGGCTAACCCCAACACCCCCCGCTACCTCTCGACTATCGAGACGGACATCAGCAAAATCCCGACTACCTACAGCTCGGGTGCTGCTAAAACGGCCCAGATCAACACGCTGTCGAAGGAGTTCAAGCTGCCCCAAGTGTGGCGCTCAAACTTGGCCGTGGACTTCCGCCTGCCCGGCGACGTGCTGGCTACCCTAGAAGGTGTGTACTCGAAAACCCTCAACGATATCTACTACCAGGACGCTAACCTGGCGGCTCCCGTTGGCAAGCTGGCCGGCCCCGACCAGCGCCCCGTGTACGCCGGTGGCAACGCCCGCCGCGTAGATCAGAACTTCACGAACGTGTACGTGCTGCAGAACACCAACAAGGGTTTCCGCTACAACTTCACGGGTCAGCTGCAGAAGCAATTCTCGGATGGACTGAACACGATGGTGGCCTACACCTATGGTAAGTCAAAAGATGTGAACAGTGGCTTCAACACTACGGCTTCGTCGAACTTCGGCTTCAACCAGATTATCACCGACCCCAATAACCCAGAGCTGAGCTACTCGCTCAACGACCGTCGTCACCGCTTGCTGGCTACCGCTGGTTACACCTTCCACTACGCCGGCGACAAACTGGCTACCACCATCTCGGCCGTGTACGAAGGTCTATCGGGGCAGCCGCTCACCTACGTGTACGGCAACAGCACCGACCTGAACGGCGACGGCAACAACGGCAACGACCTGATCTACATCCCCCGCGATGTACGTGACGCCAACGAAATTAAGCTGGTAACCACCGATAACCGCACCCTGGCACAAGTACAGGATCAACTGGAGGCCTTCATCAATAACGACCCCTACCTGCGTAGCCACCGTGGCCAGTACGCCGAGCGTTTTGCCGCTCGTTTGCCTTGGACGCACCAAGTGGATATCCGCGTAGCCCAGGACTTCAACTTCCAGGCCGGCGGCAAGAAGAACACCCTGCAGGTGACATTCGACGTGATTAACGTAGGCAACCTGATCAACAATGAGTGGGGCCGTCAATACTCGGTACAGAACAATGCTACCGAACTGCTCCGCGTAGAAGCCACCGGCAACGGTGTGCAGCCTACCTTCTCGTTCCCCCGCACCATTGCTACCCGCACCAACGCCTGGGATATTTCTACCCTAGCGTCACGGTGGCAGGGCCAGCTGGGTGTGCGCTACATCTTTAACTAAGCGCTACCTAGTAGTACTACTCCGCACGAAAAGCGGCCGGCGAAATTCGCCGGCCGCTTTTTTTATATGGCCTGGGCCAGTTACCACGAACGTTAAAAGGTGCGAAAGAGCACAGCTAGTATGATTAGTGGTAAGACAACCACTAAAGCAGGCATGAAAAGGTTTGTTATTGCTCTTCCAGTTGTGAAGCCTTGAACCAATGAAATTCCTTTGACCAATATCACAACTGACCATAAGCTTAATCCCGCCCCTGCAAATTCTAAAATAATCCAGATAATGTGGTAAACCTTAGACTGGAAAGCAGGCTCACTTTTAAATAATTCATCGCCAAATAGAGCGACTTGAGGCACTAACAATACAAGCGTGAGAAGAGATGGCACAAGTGACCAAGCAAGGACAGATTTTAGGATGCTAAATGAGGCTCTCCCATTCAGCCATTTACCTGTTACGCTCAGTAGCCATGCATAGAGATAATAAGTAAGCCAGCCAAACAACCCACCTCCTATAATTGCCATTGGTATAATAGAGGCTGTTGACATCTTGTCTCCCATGTCTTTCAGTGAAGCACGATCAATGGCACGCACGATACCTCCAAGGCAGAGCAGTAGGGGGACATATTTATCTGGGCAATGTTGGATAATGTACTGAAGTGTGTCCTTGGGACTAAACCATATCTGGCTCAGTAAATTATCTTCTTGTACTTCTGATTTTTGAGAGTCCATCGGTGGATAAATAACAGACGCTTTGTTAGTTGATAATTAGTTGCCGTAAAGCTAGCACAACTACGCAGCGGAAAGCGATAATAAGTAAACGAGCGGATGGAAGACGCGCTAAAACAAAAACAGCCGGACCAAACGGCCCGGCTGTTCAAATCTAACAGGAAGGAAGCTTAGTTACCGCCGGTAGCACCGGTAGTGCCACCGCTCTGCTTGGGCTGCTGCGACGACACGTTGCGCTGCTGCATGGGGTTCTGGGGAGCGGCCTGCTGTTGCTGCTGGAACAGTTCGAAGCGGGAAGGCGCCAGCTTGCGCGGGAAACCGTTGTTCGAGAGGTCCGTGTCGGCAGTTTGCAGGTAGGGGTCGAGGGTGAACGAGGCCACGGGCTTCTCGGTGATGAACACCTTGGTTACCTCGGCGTTGTTGCGGCGCCAGATTTCGGCGGGGATGTTCACTACTTCGTTTGTGCCGTCAGCGTAGGTCATCTGAATGATAACCGGCATCACTAGGCCACCCAGGTTCTTCAGGTCAACCTGGTAGTAGTTTAGGCCCTTCTTCAGGATTTCCTGCTGCTCCGGCTTCAGCTTCGATACGTACTGCTGGTAGCGGGCCTTATCGGTTTCCGATACCGAGAGTGGGTCGTAGTTGTTGTAGAAGTCCTTTAGCTCGGGCTTCTCGTCTACCAGCGTCTTCTTAATGTCTTGGAGGTTGCGCTGCTGGGAGAGGCTCTTGGGAGCGGCGTTCAGCTCCTCGCGGCGGGCAGCATTCTCAATGTCGGGATTCTTGGAGTCGACTTTGTACCACTGCACATTTTCGATGCTCAGGTCGGTGTGCTCGGTGCCGTAGAACCAGCCGCGCCAGAACCAGTCGAGGTCAACGCCCGAAGCATCTTCCATGGTGCGGAAGAAGTCGGCGGGCTTGGGGTGCTTGTAGGCCCAGCGCTGGGAGTAAGTTTTGAAGGCGTAATCGAACAGTTCGCGGCCCATTACCGTCTCACGCAGAATGTTCAGGGCGGTGGCGGGCTTGCCGTAGGCGTTGTTACCCAGCTGCAGCACCGTCTCCGAGTTGGTCATGATGGGGTTCTGCAGGTTCGGGTTCATGGCCATGTAGGGCACAATCTGAGCCGGCTCGCCGCGGCGCGAGGGGTAACCCCGTTCCCATTCCTGCTCCGTGAGGTACTGCATGAAGGTGTTCAGGCCTTCATCCATCCAGGTCCACTGGCGCTCATCGGAGTTCACAATCATCGGGAAGAAGTTGTGGCCTACCTCGTGGATAACCACCGAAATCAAACCATACTTCGTAGCCGAAGAGTAGGTGCCGTCAGCCTCAGGGCGGTAGCCGTTGAAGCAGAGCATCGGGTACTCCATGCCGCCGATGGGGCCATGCACGGAAATAGCCACCGGGTACTCGTAGGGGATAGTGAACTTAGAGTAGGTCTTGAGGGTGTGCGCTACGGCCTGCGTGGAGTACTGGCCCCACAGCGGGTTGGCCTCCTTGGGGTAGTACGACATGGCCACCACCGGCTTGCCTTCTACCTTCAAACCCATAGCATCCCAGATGAACTTCCGCGAAGAAGCCCAGGCGAAGTCACGCACGTTTTTGGCGTCGTATACCCAGGTCTTGGTGCCTTTGGCGCGCCCTTGCTCAGCTTTGGTAGCCTCGTACTGCGTCACAATCACCACTGGCTTCGAAGAAGTTTTAGCCTGGTTGAAGCGCTGGCGCTGCGTAGACGTCAGTACCTGGTCGGGGTTCTGCAGGGTGCCAGTAGCGCCTACTACGTGGTCGGCGGGAGCCGTAATGGCCACTTTGTAGTCACCGAAGGGCAGCGTGAACTCACCCTGGCCTAGGAACTGCTTGTGCTGCCAGCCGTTCACGTCGTCATAGACGGCCATGCGGGGGTAGAACTGGGCAATTTCGTAGAGGTAGTTCTTGTCCTGCTCGAAGTACTCGTAGCCCGAGCGGCCACCCGTTTTCTTCTGGTCGTTGACGGTGTAATGCCATTTCACCGTGAACGTGACGGACTGCTTGGGAGCCAAAGCCTGGGGCAGGTCTACGCGCATCATGGTGTAGTTGATGGTGTGCGGCAACTGCTTGTTGCCGCCCTTCATCCGGATGTCGTCGATCTTAAACGAGCCGTCGAAGCTGGTGCGCTCCAGGTACTCCAGCGTCTGGAACGACATCTTATCCCGTAGCTCCGCCGTTTGCGTGGAGGCCGTCATCGACTTAGGATCGTAGATGTTGGCGTCGAGCTGCAGCCACAGGTAGCTGAGCTTGTCGGGCGAGAGGTTGGTGTAGGTAATATCCTCGGTGCCGCTGATGCTCTGGTCTGCATCGTTGAGCGTCACCTTGATATTGTAGTCGGCGCGCTGCTGCCAGTAGTCGCGGCCGGGGGCGCCGGAAGCAGTCCGGTAGGTGTTGGGGGTCGGCAACTCTTGGCCGAGCTGCGCAAATTTGTCGGTTCCGGAGTTGGTGTTCTGCGCCACGGCCGGGGCGGCCAGCAGCGCAACCAGCCCGGCGGCCAGCAGAGTAGGTTTCAACATAGAGAGGAGGGGAAAAGCCCGCAAAGAAAGCGAAGATACGCACCAGTACCGGGGATACCCGCGCGTGCTGCGAAAGACACGCACAGGGTGGGAGCGTTGCACAAGTGCAGCCCCATTCAGCCGATAAAGTGACAAATTAATGTCATAGCGCTCCGCATGCGCTAGTCACGTGCCGCAACAGGAGGCGTACCCTATGTGGGGCTTTTCCTACAACTGCCCCAAGAGCAAGACAACAGCAATGCCCAACGCCGCGCCGCTAGTTACCAAAAGCCAGTCGCGGCGGGCAACATTAACGACGCGCAGCAGCACAAAGCCCAGCAGCAAAATGAGGCCTACAATAACTAGTTGACCTAGTTCCACGCCAATATTGAAACTGAGTAGTTCCAGCACGGGTCGGCTCTGGCGGCCCAGCAGTTCGCGCAGGTAGCTAGAGAAGCCTAGGCCGTGAATCAGCCCAAATACGGCAGCCAGCAGATTAGGCAGGGTGAGGATGATAGCATCGGAGCGTCGCCGCTCACTGGGGCGGGCAGAAGGCTTGCCCGCGCGCGCCAGATTCAGCAGGCAGGTAAGCACAATGGTTACCGGAATCAGCACCTCAATCAGCTTTGGCGAGTAGCTTACCACGTTCAGGGTCGCTAGCGCCAGCGTAAGGGAGTGGCCCACCGTGAAACTTGTGACCAAGGCTACCACTCTACGCCAGTCTTGGAGCACATAGGGGGCGCAGAGGGCCAGCAGAAACACGAGGTGGTCGTAGGCCTGCAGGTTGAAAATGTGGTGAAACCCGAGCTGGAGGTAGGTCGAAAAAACAGACAACGACATTGTGCAAAGCTACAAGATGGCAGTCAGCAAGCAGTATCGGCGTGTTTTCGGGTCTGGCGGTACCTGCACCCTAGAGGGGTAGGTACCAACAAAGAAAACGCAACAGTATAGTGCTTATTCAATACTAAGTACTGGTATTTTTCGGTAGCTACCCTTCCTGGACTAACTAGGGCGGCAGCGGAATGTCTGCTAACACTTAGTAGCTGGGCAATAGAGCTAAAGCAAAAGAGGCCTTGCCAACGCTACTGTGACGCCTTTGGGTTGCTTGCTCACGGTAGCTGTGCTATATGGCTCCTTGACTAATAGACGCGTGTTCGCTCACTTAGCACCTTAATGGCGCCTGCGAAAAACCGGAGCATTATTTGAGTGGGCTACTTCTGCTTATATGGCTCAATGGCCTTGGGCATGTGCCGTTTACTTTTCACTTTATCCTTGTTCGTTTACATGACCATTTCTATTACCCCTCACGCCCGGCGCGCGGGTGCTACTCTGTTTTTATCCGTGGCGCTTACATTGGTGGCCCAGGCGCAAAACGTGGTTGTAAAGGGCGACGTCATTACCGTGGATAAGAAGCCCTACGCCAAGCTCACCAAGGCGGGGAGCATGATGATGAAAGACTTCACCTTGCTCACGCTTGATGATAAGGAGGTGATGAAAGCCAAAGGCAACATCACTTCTTTGCCCAACAATGAAACGTTTATCTACTACATGATGACGTTTCAGCCCGGTGGCGAAACTGCTGAGATGGGTAAGACCGGGCTGAACTTCGCCCAACAGCTAGCGGAGGCCCTGGTGAAAAATGAGGTGATGCGCGACGGGCAACCTAACCCCGATGGTATTAAGCGCTTCACGGAAGCCTACGGCGAAAAGCTCTCGGCCAAGTACGCAGCCGAAACCGCAGCTCAGAACAATGCCAAGCCCCTGGAGTATCAAATGGTAGAGCGTGCCCGCCGCGGCCCGGCCGCCATTGCTTTCAATAAGCGCACCCAGCGCACCGAAATTATCCAGGATGACAAGGTGATTGGTTACCTCAGCCTCATAAGCAATGATAAGGGGCATTCCAATTGGGCAGTGGTGTTACCCGACGGCCTCACTATTGCGGAGGTCAATATTGAGGCCTGGATGGCCGACTCTCCCGGTGCCCGTGACATCACCTATAAAATGCTGGTGAAGAAGGACAACAAGTACCACAATCGCTCCGCCGTGGGAGGGGTAGGGGCCGCCCAGCAAGACGCCGTGCAGTACCTCGTACTAGGTGGGTACCTGTAAGCCACTACCGGCACTAAGCGGTTGTCTGCTGAGTAAGAAGCAGCAAGCCTGGTACCTGGGGTAATCCGCTTAGCACTAGTAGTTTTCAACTCGAAAGTGCTGTTCTGCTTCAGAACAGCGCTTTGTGTTTGTATACCTGCCCCCATAAATAGGGGTAAGGGTAAGGTGGTGGTAATTATTATTTTATGCGGTGAAATATATAGCCAATAAAGAAGTTATATATTCGGCGAGTCAAGTTATTCTACCATATTTCCTTCGTTCAATGAAACTAACTTTAGTTGCCCTAATGCTATGGCTAGCGGCCAGTAGTACGTGTTTTGCCCAGCAAACTGCGCCTTCTCCGGCAAACTCAGTAGGTGCGTATCAAGCGGGTAGTGTATCGGATAGCACACGGCAAGTACTACACCGGCTTTTCAAGCGCGGCCGGCTGTATGGTACAATTGGCGCAGTGGCGGGCGGAATGGTGGTAGCAGGAGCTACTAGTTATGTAGCCAGAGGAGAGGGAAACTGGCAGACAGGAATAGATTACGTCTTAGGAACTAGTGCCTTGGCATCGGGGCTGACGATTAGGGTTCTGTTTAGCCGTCGTAATGAGCGGAAGCTGTTGGAAGACTTGGCGCAGGGAAAACCGCTACCCGACTATGTAGTGCAGTGGCTGCCTTTCGCGCAGAAAAGAAAGAAATAAAGCCCACCCACAGGCATGTGTTGTACAAGCAAGCTTCCTAAGGCCTGCTCTAGCAGCAGTATGCCCCATTAATACTGATTATGGATGCCATTACCCGTTGGTATGGTCTACTAATTAGATGATTGTAAAAGAATTTCGTCCTGTCTACTCCACCCAAAAACACGCAACTCAGAAGACACTTTTTCAACTCATATGCAGACAGCCATAATGCGAAGCGACGCTCGGAACTACACAATAGATATGCTGAGAGCCATAGGCGCATTCTGCGTGATCATGCTTCACATGCCCTACTCGGACCTGAGTGCCAGAGGCGTTTCTGCCATGTCCTTGTGCGCTAGGTGGGCCGTGCCTTTCTTTTTTCTGGTAAGTGGCTACTTCTTCGAAAAGAAAAGCAAAGCCAATCTAGATCAGGCCTTCATGCATGTGCTGAAAAATCTAGTCGCAATATTTGCACTTGCCAATATTGTGTACCTGTTCATTGCCCTGAAAACCGAGTACTACACGGCCGCTGATATTTTTTCGGTTAAATCCCTAATCCTGGGCGACTACATTCACCTATGGTTTATTGGGTCCATGATTTTTGGGTACATTACGTTGTGGTTTTTCTTGTCTTTGAAGATGGAAAAACTACTTCCGAGCGTTGCCGCCGGTACTCTGGTATTTATTCTGCTCTATAGCCCCTATTCTGTGCTGACGGGCCCCTACGTGGAGGGCCATTTATCCAGATTTCTGCTGTCCATTCCCTTTCTATTTATTGGGTTCATGTACTCCAGATTTCACCTGGAACAGCGGTTTAGCAAGTGGTTTAGCGTGGGTATGATGGTGGCTGGCTTTGCGCTACAGTACATTGAGAGCTATATCCTATTTTCTTTCCGCAAGGAAGGCCTGTTCGCCCACGAGTTCCTGTTCGGCACGTTCCTGTTCTCTATGGGCGTCTTTATGCTGTCCTTCGCCATTGTAACCCCCAAGGACACAATTCTCTCCAGGATAGGCCGGAATTATTCTTTGATGATCTATTTATATCACCCATTGCTAATTGTCGTTACCTTTTTTGCTATCAAGAAAGTAGGTTTGCAAAACTCCAGCTACACCCTGTGGTTTAACCCGGTGTTAATATTTATGGCGACGCTCTTAATAGTTAAATTTTTATCGAATAAATATCCGAATGTGTATAAAGTAATTAGTGGACGGGTATAATAAACGTATTCATAATGCAACTTGCTGTTAGAACGTAATTCTGAGCAGTCACAAATAAGTTTCTCTACTAATAAGAAACCCCACCGGTGCAATACCGGTGGGGTTTCTTATTGGTTTTATACATTCAGTGCTACCAGTGCTACCACTCCACGCATGACAGAGCCGTGTGTAAATAAGTGCTGGTAGCTGGGCTTAATGGTCGCCTTCCCCGCTCAGGTCCGCCCCAATCATCACGATGCGGGAGGGGGCACCTCCTACACTAAAGGTATGCTTCTCGGCCAGGGTAGCTTTGTCCAGCATGTGCACTTTTCCCTGCGTGGCGTTCGTGATATACACATGGGTCTTAGTAGCCGTGAGGAAGGGCACTACCGTGGCCACGTCGGGCAGCAGCCCCGTGAGCGACTTGTCTATTTTCTTTGCTCCAGTAGCACCATCAAATATAGAAAGCTTGCCATCGGCCTGTAAAACCAAGATGTCCTGGCCAGCCGCATCGTATACCGCGCGGGTATACTGCGTGATGCCACCCAGGCTTGTAAAGGTTTTTGCTACGGGATTTACCATGTGCAGACCAGCCGTGGCATTCATGCCCAAGAATGTTTTGGCAGATGCTCCATAGCTGAGGCTAGACAGCCAGTTCGAGCCAAAGCTAGCTGGGTAGGGAATTAGCTCTTGCTGACCGGAACTCTGAACCTTAAGAATGCCTTGCGGAGTGCCAAACACGGCCACGGAGCCATCGGTAGCGTTGCCGTGAATGTTGGTTACCGCAATACCAGAAGGGCTACCTACTTCGTTGCCCTGCGCGTTAACAATCTTTACCCGCCAAGGAGTAGCACCAGTTGTAGCCTTATCTGAGACGGCGTAGGTATTATTGGCAAACGTGATTACAGCGCCATGATGCGCACTTCCTACTGGTACCGCAGTGGTAGTAGTAGCTAAATGCAACTGTGATTCATTTGTGATGTGCAACTTGCCATCACCATCCCCGAAGATAGCAATGCTGCTACCCTGCACAGTGAAATGGGCGGGCTTCACAGCAGCTGATTTTGTGAGAGCCCATTTGGGGGTGCCCTTCGTGTGGGCATGGTCGCCGTGAGCTTCAATGCCGCTATCAAAAAACTCTACCGAGTTATTGGCACCCGACACAAAAGCGGCAAAACGCCCGCTACCTGTTGGGTACAGTGTGGCACCGCCAAAGCTAGCTTGAAAGCTTTCCTGTGCCTTTTTCTTTGGGTCGAGTAGATGTACGGCGGTACTCGTTTGGTCGGCCACTAGTAGCCGCACGTGCTGACTTTCCGTTTTCTCCGGCGTCACTACCTCCGAGTCATTTCTGTCGCAGGAGGAGAACGCACTGCCTAGAAGCAAGGCTGTGGCCGGATAAAGAATAGTACGGGTTACTGTTTTCATGAGGATAAGGGAAGGATGAATGAGGCACGAAGGTATATATGAAACAATGTTGCATAAATTAAAATATAGTTAAAAAGGCCCTGCTACTTATAAATAGCAGGGTATATCATTTGTAAAGCGCGCAAGTAGCACCGGAAAGCAAAGCAAATAGTAGCTCAAAGTAGCGCATACCAGCACTACCACTCCATGATAGTAGCCTTTAATAAACAGGCGCTTGACTACTGAAGGCTACTTCGAAACTCCGAAATTGCTCGCCTTGAAGTCGAGCACAACAGTGTTGCTAACGAAGAAGATGTTGTCCGTGAGAGCATCTATGTTCTCATTCGCGTTAAATGGGTAGATGCTGGTTGCGGTTAAACCATGTCTTAGACTTGGGTAGCTTCCGCTATCCTAAGTAAGCGTCTTGCTGCATGGTTGCGCCGTAGCAAGGTACTTGCTCTCCTCAGGAGGTTGTGCAGCCGTTGCCTGACACTAGTTTGAATACGCAAAAAGCCCCGCTGGCACTGTGCCAGCGGGGCTTTTACTATTTAACAATGGGTTGTTTTACACGCCTGGGATTTCCACGTCCACGTTCACGAAACGAATCTGCTCGTCTTCCAGCACGGCTTCCACCACGGCGTCTTTGCTCACGCGGCCCGAGAGGATATCTTTCGACAGCTCATTGAGCACAAGGCGCTGCAACACCCGCTTCAGCGGCCGGGCCCCGAACTGCGGATCGAAGCCCTGCTCACCGAGGTAGTCAAGCACCTCGTCGGTGGCTTCCAGGCGGATGCCAGCTTCTTCCAAGCGCTGCTGAATCTGCCGGAACTGGATGTCCACGATCTTGCGGATTTCCTTACGCTTGAGCGGCTGGAACATCACAATCTCGTCGATGCGGTTCAGAAACTCGGGACGCATGTGGCCTTTGAGTCGCTCCACCACTTCCTCGCGGGTACGGTCCACCACTTCGTCGTGGTTGTACTCATTCAGTTCTTTGAAGTTCTTCTGAATGATGTCGGCGCCCGTGTTGGAGGTCATAATGATGATGGTGTTCTTGAAGTTCGCCACCCGGCCTTTGTTGTCGGTGAGGCGGCCATCATCGAGCACCTGCAGCAAGATATTGAACACATCGGGGTGCGCCTTCTCTATTTCGTCGAGTAGAATTACCGAGTACGGCTTGCGGCGTACGGCCTCGGTCAACTGCCCACCTTCGTCGTAACCCACGTAGCCGGGAGGCGCCCCAATCAGGCGCGATACAGCGTGGCGTTCCTGGTACTCGCTCATGTCAATGCGAACCATGCTGTTCTCATCGTTGAACAGGTACTCGGCCAGGGCCTTCGCCAGTTCGGTTTTACCCACGCCGGTAGTACCCAGGAAGATGAACGAACCAATCGGGCGCTTGGGATCTTGCAAACCGGCGCGGGAGCGGCGCACGGCATCAGAAATGGCCGCAATGGCTTCCGTCTGGCCAGCTACACGCTTGCCTAGCTCTTGCTCCAGGTTCAGCAGCTTCTCGCGGTCCGACTGTAGCATCTTGCTTACCGGAATACCAGTCCACTTGGCTACTACCTCGGCAATGTCCTCGGAGGTTACCACTTCCTGCAGCATCGAGCCGCCGTCTTTGCCTTTGTCGGCTTCGGCCTGGGCCTGTAGCTCTTTTAGCTTGGCTTCGGCTTCCTGAATCTTACCGTAGCGCAGCTCTGCCACGCGGCCGTAGTCGCCCTGGCGTTCGGCCTGATCGGCTTCCAGCTTGTAGCGCTCAATGTTCTCTTTCTCGGTCTGAATGCTGGTGAGGGCCGATTTCTCGTTTTCCCACTGGGCTTTCAGGGTGTCGCGCTTGGCCGTTAGCTCCGCCAGGTCCTTGTTAAGCACGTTCTCCCGGTCGTGGTTTTCCTCCCGGCGGATGGCTTCGCGCTCAATTTCCAGCTGCATAATGCGGCGCTGCACCTCATCCAACTCCACGGGCATAGAGTTCAGCTCGATGCGCAGCTTGGCGGCAGCCTCGTCCATCAGGTCAATGGCCTTGTCGGGCAAGAATCGGTCGGTGATGTAGCGGGAGCTAAGCTCTACGGCGGCAATTACGGCGTCGTCGGTGATGCGTACGCCGTGGTGCAGCTCGTACTTCTCCTTGATGCCGCGCATGATGCTGATGGCATCCTCTGTAGTCGGCTCATCTACCATCACGGCCTGGAAGCGGCGTTCCAGAGCTTTGTCCTTCTCAATGTACTTCTGGTACTCCTTGAGGGTAGTAGCCCCAATGGAATGCAGCTCACCGCGGGCCAGGGCAGGCTTAAGTAGGTTGGCGGCGTCCATGGCACCTTCGCCACCGCCGCCGGCCCCAATCAGGATGTGCATCTCGTCGATGAACAGAATGATCTGGCCTTCGGAGTCGGTTACTTCTTTGATAACGGACTTGAGGCGCTCCTCAAACTCGCCCTTGTATTTGGCGCCCGCAATGAGCAAGCCCATGTCCAGGGACATGATGATTTTATCCTGGAGGTTTTCGGGCACGTCGCCAGCCACAATGCGCTGAGCCAAGCCTTCTACAATGGCGGTTTTACCAACGCCGGGCTCACCCAGCAGGACAGGGTTGTTCTTAGTGCGGCGGCTCAGAATCTGTAGTACGCGGCGGATTTCCTCGTCGCGGCCAATAACGGGGTCCATCTTACCGGTGCGCACCTGCTCATTGAGGTTACGGGCGTAGCGGTTGAGGCTCTGGTACTGGTCTTCGGCAGTCTGGCTAGTCACCTTGCGACCCCCGCGCAGCTCCTTGATGGCCGCTTTCAGGTCTTTCTCGTTGAAGCCGGCATCCTTCATCAGGGTAGCTACGGCGTCTTTACCGCCCAGCAACCCCAGCAGCAGGTGCTCCACCGACACGTATTCGTCGTCAAACTCTTTCAGGAAGCCAGTAGCGCGCTGCAGAGCGGCGGCGGCTTCGTTGGACAGGTAAGGCGAGCCCCCGCTTACTTTGGGGTAGCCCGTTACCAAGGCATCGAGGCGGGGCGTGAGGATATTCAGGTTCACACCCAGCTTCTTGGCCAGAAACGACAATACATTCTCATCGCTCTGGAAGAGGCCCTTCAGCAGGTGGCCGGTGTCAATGGCCTGCTGCTGATTGCCCCCGGCAATTTCAGTGGCCTTCTGCACGGCCTCCTGTGCCTTGATGGTATAATTATTAAAGTTCATGGCTTGCTAAGTCTAGGTAGGTGCTTCGGGTTAGGAAGTTCTACGAGTGCTTAGCAAATGGGGTGCAGAAGAACTTATGCTGACGTTTTGACTGTGTTTTTTGCTTGTGTATTAGAGTATTCGGACAACATAGCATATTTTCGACCCGACTGTTTGCATAGTACCACACCATTTTGCTAGGTTTCTCATTTTACGTTTCATGGGCATATTCTCTAATCTGCTATCCGCTGGCGGGCTATTATTCAACAGCGCACCTGATTACTCATATGGATTAATAAAGCAGACAGGCGCTGATAAACTGCTAGGCGATGGCCGCTGGGATGACTTCGACAGATTAGTGATGGGCTTAGGAAGCGAGGACTTAACTCGGCTGCTAGATGGTGTGTGTCTAGGTAGCACTTACGCCAACATGATTAATAAGTACTTGCTGGAAGGGAAGTCTGAAGTTAGGGAAATAGTGGCAGGGGCGCATAATCTATACCTTGCTTGGGAAAGGCGTGGTGGTAACTGGGGGCATACATTGTCTGGTGAGCAAGTAGATGGCTTCACGCTCCATCTACAGAAGGCGCATGATAATTTTTCTTATCGATTTAGCACCCCAGTACTTGAGGCAGAATCATTTGCTCGTCTGATTAGGGTATATATGGGATTCAGTGATGCAGAGGCGGCACAATCTAGTTTTGAAAATGCCTCTTATCTAAGACCCAACCATTTGTTGGCTCACCTCAACTATTTCAAAGTAACAACGCCTAAATGGCTTGGTGATGTGAATACAATGCAAGCCTATGTTGATCAGGTTGAGGATGTCAACTTGCGAAAGTTATTGATGCTAATGTTGCTCGTAGAATTGTATAGTGATTTTGATACTGAGGATACTGTCACTGCAAAAACTAATTTTACAAAGGAATACTCGAGTTTAGTTGAAGGTGGCTTGCTGAATGATTATGATTTCAACGGAGATTCATTAATTGTTATTTATACAAAAAATTATTTAAGCTGCTTGTATAGAATATTAGGTTTGTCAAAGAAAGAAGCTGAATTGAATAAGCAGCTTATAGGGCGTCGTACTAATTACCCCTGGGCATATTTTGGATGGAAATAGTTTCGTGCTTGAGAGACTTGCAATAATCCTGATTTTAGTTGCTTTTAGCTCCAACTGGCGCGAGCGGGTGAGGCATAGTCTCCCGCTACGAATGGGCACGAGTTATGCTACGCTAAACTCGCGCCAGCAAAACTATTTTCTCCAAGCACCTTCAGCCGCAGGTGTACCAGCTGCTGGGAGCTTTCTTAGTTTGCAGGAAACAGCCAGAATGCATGGGCCACTACCTAGCTGACGCGAGTTGGTTATTTGCAACTCATTTTTGCTTGCTGAATACCTTCTTGAACAGCAGCACGAGTTTCTCAACTACAAAACCGATCATTAACCCGCCAATAGCACAGGCCAGTGCCTTGGCAAGCCAGGCCACAGCGGGTATGTGAGCTAACGCCTGTTCCAAATCGTGCAGTAAGTGAGCGGTAAACGGAATGCCGTGGGCTATGATTTCGGCCCCTACCCACAGCATGGCTGCCGTACCCACATACCCGAGGATACGCAGGAAGTGCGGCATAAATTTCACAATACCGCGCCCCAATTTTTGCACAGCGGGGTGGTATTTGTCTTGGGCGAGGTGCACTCCTATATCGTCGGCTTTTACAAGCAAGCCCACAAAGCCATATACCGCCACGGTAATAAACACGGCCACGGCCAGCATTACGACAATCTGGTTGATGATGGGCTGGTCGGCTACCTGGCTATAGGCAATGGCTATGATTTCGGCTGACAGGATGATATCGGTGCGAACGGCTCCCGCCACCCGTTCCTGTTCCAGCTCCTCTGGCGTAATCTCTTGTAGCTGCTCGCTTTCAGCCTGCTCGTCGTGGTGCTTGCTGAACATGGAGTGCACCTTTTCATACCCCTCGAAACATAAGTAAGCCCCGCCCAACATAAGGATGGGCGTAATGGCCCAAGGAGCGAAATACCCCAGCAGCAAAGCCGCCGGACTCAGAATGAATATCTTATTGATCAGTGACTTTTTCGCTATCCGGTAAATGATGGAAAGCTCACGGGATGGGTCCAGGCCCACCACATACTTGGGCGTAACCGCCGTATCGTCGATGACAATGCCGGAAACTTTACCGGTGGTTTTGGCTACCTGGGTAGGCACATCATCTAAACTAGCGGCGCTTGCCTTTACCAAAGCGGAAATATCATCCAGTAGCGCAAAAAAACCTGAAGCCATATTCTATGTGTTCGTTTCTTGATTCTTGTTTGCAGATAGTTACGCGTTTTTGCTTCACGTAGCTTGCCAGCAAGTTATAGCGTTTTCGCGGCTGGTGCCTGATTTGCTCTTACGGCAGCAGTACCGTGCCCCTAATTGGCCCGAGCCGGTAACTCGTGACCCGTTGGGTAATAGAGGTTATACTCTACTGATGCGTAGCGGCAGACTACCTAGGAACAAGCCCGGTTGAAGTAGCTGCTCTAGAGGCGGACGGTCTGGGTTTGGTGCACTAAGCAGGCTCAGATTTCTGTATTGAGAAAGCATAGCTCTGCTATACTGGCAGCTTCCAGTAACCAATAGGCTACGGTTGCTGGAAGAGTTGGATAGTGTAGTCGAGTAGGCTTTGGTCGCCGACTTTGCCGTGCCCCGGAACGACAACTTTCACATTAGGATACTCCCGTTTCACCCTTTTCACCGTTGCGGGCCATGCTTGGGCATTGGCGTCGGCGAGGTTGCCTTTTCCAGCTTGCAACTCTTTAACTAAGCACCCGCCAAACAGGACTTCATCATCCGGGAAATAGCCCACCACATTGTCTTTGGTATGCCCCTCTCCCCAAAAAGCAGCGTAGACTTTGGTCTTGCCAACTCGTAAAGCAAGGCTATCCGTGAATCCGTGCTGCGGAACGTTGGCTCCATTCTGCTTGGCATACGCAATTGTCTTCTCGCTGGCATAAGACGGAATTTTGCTTTGTTCAAACTCCTTTAAGCCGCCAACACAGTCGTCGTGGAAATGCGTTGGGATTATCGCCTTTATCGTACAGTGAAGATCCTTTTTTATCCAGGCAATCAGTTCTTTCGATTCCTTGTCATGAGTAGGAGTGTCGAACACGACGGTTTCTTTTCCGCTTTTCACGATTAGGCCGTTGCAAGGCACTTTGCCGAAGCTTTCGGTGCTCAAGAAAGAAGTATGAACAAAGGTGCCTTTAGAGACTTGCACGATGGTTAAGTCCCCTGATTGATAAACTACTTTGCCGGCTGCAGCACTTACTTGGTGGAGATAGGGCTTTGCTTCAACAGCAACTAGCAGCAAAAGGGCAAGTGAAAACTTCATGGTTCTAGAGTTGATAAATACTGCGTGTAATAGCTTCGCTGGCTGTCATGCACCTACAATAGTGCTTCATAAACGGAGGCTGCGTTTGCTCTCATATTCTGCTTCACTCTGAGCTCCGTCTGACCAAGAAGTGTAACGGAATATACTCTAGGAGGGAAACAGCTCTATCGTTCAAACTTATATGATTCGGTTAGTTGCCTGACTAGTATAAGCGGGCTGCGAACTGCGCCAAGGCAAATCCATTTGCAGGTAGTGCGAACGGTAGGATGCACATTCTCCCTGAAACTATTCAGCATGAGATGAGGTGGTATGCAGCAGTATGTTCGTGCAAGTAGGGTAGCGCCTATAGCAACAAACGAAACGCACCAAAACCACTTGGGTCTTGGTGCGTTGCTTATTTCTGTAATAACGATATGATATGACGTGAGATGTCTATAGCGTAAGGATATGGCTTGTAGAATAGTTGGCTACTGCATTGTCGAGCTGATGCCATTTGTGGTCCCTCTCACTACGCCATCTGCCGGCCTATTCCCGAACTAATAGTGGTGGCACGGCGGAATAGCCATCCCGCCGCCACCCACAGCCCAGCAAAAACAGTATTCAGCACAATCACCCACAGTACACCCATGTTAAGCTCAGGCCGCTTGATCAGGAGAGCGACAAACGGCACAGCAAACTGAGTAAGCGCGGCGGCAAACATAGCACGAGCCATACCCTGGGGCTGAAGCCGGGCCACTGCCGCCCCAATGAAGCCAACGGCTAGCACCGCTCCATACAGCAGATTCATGGGGTTGTCTTCGCTGCCGATGAAGCCCACGGCCAGGTTGCCCCACACCAGCAGGAGGGAAGCCGCCGTGGCTACTCCTGCAGCCAGTTTGTAGGTGCCATTGCGGCCCCGGCTGGCTACTAGCAGATATAGGAGGCCCAAGACCAGCAGCAGGATGCCTGCCATTACAAATTGGGATATCGCCATAGGAGTATCAGGTAAGGTTCAGGAATGATGGGGTTCAGAGTCTGTTCCTCTAAGCCAGTTGCCGGTGCGAGTTGGTGGCGCGGCGAAACAGCCAGCCCGAAACCGCCCAGATGGCGGCAAAAGCACCATTGGCAACCAGCACATTCAGCAGCTTCACCTGGGGCTCCGCCGCCACACCCGTTGGGGTCCAGACAAACAGCGCCACGGCAGTAACCACGATGTAGGTGAGCGACGCCGCAAACATGGCATTCGACATGCCCAACGGCCGGAACCGCGCCACAAAGGCCCCGATGAGCGCCACGGCCAGCACTCCCAGGTAGAGCAGATTAGCAGGGTTGTCTTCGCTCCCGACGAGGCCCACGGCCAAATTCGCCCACACAAGCAAGAGCCCGGCCGCTACTGCTACGCCCACGGCCAATCTATACGCGGTGCTGTCGCTCATTCGCGCAATCAACACGAACGTGAGACCAGCCCCGAACAGTAGAATGCCCGCAGCAACAAAGTCGCCCACACTCCAAGCCATTTCGGCAATAAACAGCTTGGCTGTCAAGGGAATGAGCAACAGAAGCCCCGTAGCCAAGGCAACGCGAGTAACGCTTTTAGCGAGTGTCATGACAGTAGTGTGTTTGACGTACAACAGATGAGAAAAGCCGTAGGAAGCAAGTAGCAGCAGCAGAAGACACAGATTCTATTAGAAGCCTTTGGTAAGCATCCTTGCAGTAGAAGCGTAGCCCAGAGAATCAAGCTTGTGTGTGTTTCTGTCTCCCAGCAGCTGCCGGTCCTGGTAGTAAGCCGGAGTGATGCAAAGGATATAAAAGAACTTTGCATTTCAAAGTAAACAAATATTTTTTTGTTGCTATCCGGCTATTGGAGTAGTCAGGAAAGTAAAGCAGCGTAGAACCCGCGCAAGAGTCTGCTACCCCTGGCACTTTACCAGGTACCACGCCAGCCCTACTACCAGCGCTGCCGAGCCAAACCGGAGGAGCAAGAAAACCCAGGTAGGAAGTTCGGGTTGCTGAGGCGACTGCATAGCGCGTAGGGTAGAAGTGAAAAGTGTGCAGCCGCTAGCGTATCCTCGCGAAGCAAGCTGCGGGTACTTTAGTCGGCGAGTTGATATTGTGCGCGCAACCAATCAAAGATGACTTGATCTACAGCAGACACCAGCGGGCGGTGGCGGTAGGATAGCCACAGAACTTCCGCAATTTCAGCGGCGGGCTGCAAGTGGCCAGCGTAGTGTCCGGAGTAGCACGTCATCTGGACCAGTACCCCATCCGGATGACCGTGGGCTGGCGCCGTAAAGGTGCCTACATGCACGAGGGTGCCCGAGTCCAGTTCTACTGTTAGCTCCTCGCGTATTTCCCGCACGAGCGTTTGGGCATCGGTTTCGCCGGGCTCCCGCTTTCCACCGGGCAAGTAGTACCGGTCTTTGCCCCGGCTGCGGGTGCTCAGAATGCGCCCTTCATGTAGGTGAAGCCAGGCAATCTTATCAATAAGGGACATCAGCGTTGCTGTGAGAAGCAGTACTTAGCGTCTGCTGGGGTTAGCAGACGCTGGCGACAAATGGCGTAGCAGGGTCAGGAGCATGTGGTAGATTTCTCGCAGGGCCTCGGGCTCCACAATAGCCTGTTCTTTGATAAACGTTAGCCACACCCCGCCGGGAGTATCCTCGGGAGCCGCCACCAAATCTAGGCGTAGCTCTTGGTATTTCAGCAGAACTGCACGCACACCAGGCTCTGCCAGCAGTTGCTGCAAGCGGCCCGGTTCATTGGTTTTGATTATGTACGCCGCATCCAGCTCCGGGTCGCCCACTTGCACATCTTGCATGCCCAGGGCCTTCCCCAGCTGATGTATCCAATCCTGCTCGTGTAAGGCGAAACGCAAGGTGGGGGCCCCTGGTACCAGCGCCATGAAGCTGGTTGTTTCATAGCCGCCCTCAAAACCGCCACCCAAGTCCACCTCCAACTCCAAACGCATCTGGTAGCCTCCCTCGTGTAAGTCGGCACTATACTCAAGGATGTCTTCTTGCTGCTGAAGATCGGCTGCAACTTGCTGCCAAAGGGCAGTTTCAGATTCGGCGTGGAAGGAACGAAGGCTACTCATAGCGGGCAAGGCGGGGAAAAATAGAAACGGCCACTTTGGCGAGGAAACGGCCCGGGCAGCACCAAGCTACGGCTTAGGAGTTTCGTACGTGAAACGCCTGCTCTGTGTTGAGAGGTACCAACCCGCAGCGCCAGTTGGCATCTGGGAAGGTAAGAGCGTAGGAAAACTGCCTTGCCTACCGTGGAGCTCGTGGTAAAACAACAGGGCAAGGTGTCACTTACTGGGGGTTGAAAGCGTAGGAACAAGCACTTATTCGCTACATGCTCTGCCCATGCCTACCTACCATATTGGTTGCTCAGGTTATCATTACCGCCATTGGAAAGGAGTATTCTACCCCGAAAAGCTGCCCCAGCGGCTATGGTTCGACTACTACAGCCAGCACTTTCGTACGCTGGAGCTGAACGTGACGTTCTACCGGTTTCCACAACTGTCTTTCCTGGAAAACTGGTATCAGATCAGCCCCGCCGACTTTACTTTTTCGGTGAAAGCGCCGCGACTAATTACCCACTACAAGCAGTTCAACAACGTCAGCCAGCTTCTGTCCGACTTTTATGGTACTCTGCAGGAAGGCTTGCGCGAGAAGCTAGGGCCGGTACTATTTCAGTTGCCGCCCAAAGCTGCCTACCACGAAGACCGTCTCCAACGCATCCTCGACAGCTTGGATCCAGCCTTCGCCAACGTGCTCGAGTTTCGGCACCCCAGCTGGTGGAATGGGCACGTGTACGCCGAGCTTGCTCGTCGCCGCGTGACTTTTTGCGGTCAGAGTCACCCTGATCTGCCCGATGAAGTAGTCACGAACACGCCCCTGCTGTACTACCGCTTTCACGGCGTGCCCCAACTCTATCACTCCCCTTACAGTTCCGAGGCTCTGCACCGCATCCAAGAGCAAGTGCAATCTGCGCCGGGCTTACAGCAGGCCTACTTGTACTTCAACAATGACATTGGGGGCTCGGCTATTCATAATGCCCGCCAAATGCTACAGCTCACGGCATAGCAATAGTAAGCGTGGGGCGTATTGGAGTAAGCCGGTAGTATTACCAAGTATCCCAACACACCCCGCAAGAGGTTCTAGTATCAGAGGGCGACGCCCGCTCGAAATCCAATACTGATGTAGCGGCCTTCGCTGCCGTAGTTACTCATCCCACTCTCGTAATAGTTGCCGGGTATGGTAGCGCGGGAGGATGCTTTGCGTACGCCTAGGCCCAGGAAAACATCAAACAAAACGGGTAGCTCGGGCAAGAAAAACTGGTTGCCTACCACGAGGGTGGCACCGTACCGGTCAATGGTTTCTGATTGCCTACGCAGGCGGTATTCGTAGTACGACAGTCCATCGGGGCTGCGCTCCGCTGCCCAGCTTTTGGCGTCAAACTGCATGCGGAAATGCTGGTAGCTCGGCCCATACGCTACATAAGGCCCTTGGGCTCCTGCGGCGCGCCCACTTAGATAAATACGGTGCTGCGCCTCCAACCCATAGCCCCGAACCCGGTCGTGGGCGCCCTCGCTTAAGTCGGAGGTAAGAGCCTTGACGGCGCCGTGGTACAGTTGGGGCGTGAGCATCAGGGCGTGGCGAGATGTCGCCCGCCACATCTTCTCGACGCTGACGTGGTACCCGCCGGCAACAATAGGGAACAAGTTCAGCTTGACGTTCAGCAGGTGCTCCGGCTGGGGAGTTGCACCTCCTTGACCATGAGCGATTGTGCTAGTACCTAGCAGCCCGGCACTCAGCCACCCTGCTACAAAAATGGCGCGCATTAGTTGGTAGGTGTGATGGGCAAGTGGCTCAAAGGAGTAAGCTTACCACCCGTGTAACGGTACTGGTACAAGCCGTCGGGTCCAATAGCCAGCAGTTGCCCGCGGTGCGGAATCACATCCGACACGTTGATGCTGAAGCTTTGCGGAGCTGGCAACACGGGCGTGGTGCTGGTGCTAAATACCTTAAGCTCGTCTTTATCGCACACAAATAGTAGGGTGCTGTCTACGCCCAGGCCCATTGGGTGGCGCATGGGGTAGGACTGGGCTAGGCGTGGGGCACTCAGGTTGCTGAGGTCAATTACCTGGAGTTGGTTGGGGCCACCACCACATGTGCGGCCGTCGCGTAGAGTTACGTAGGCGTAGTCATCATCTACCACTACGGGGTCGCAGCTTACTACGTGCTCATAAAACGCCACTCGTTTGGGCTGGGCCGGCACACCAGCATCGAAGATGTACATACCCCGTTGGGTACCCAAGAACAGGTAGGGTGCCCGCGGGTAAATAGTTTCGATACCGAACCCCAGCGGCACCACGGCTCCCCGCTCCGGAGCAGCCGGATTGGTAAGGCTAAACAAGCGGAGGCTGTTGTTATCGACGACGTAGAGCGTGTTGTTGAGCACCGAAAAGCGGGCCAATGAACCAGCTTTGCCATCATTCCCGGCGGCCAAGTCGGCGCTGGCGGGGCTGGCGTCGTTGTTGGCGCTGCAGCTACTAAGCGCCACGGCCAAGCTGCCGGCCAGGGTAGAAATAAGGAGGGTAGATAGGAACCGCATAGGATGGGGGAAGAATAGATTATAGTTTCTGCCAGCCCACCACTACCGCATCGGCAGGGCGGTTTTGGGGTTGGTATTCAGTGGGAACATCCCCGGTTTCGGGCATGGGTAGCTCGGGCACGGCCTCGCGCACGCGGTGGAGAAGGCGCGCTTCCTGCACGTTCGAAAGGTCGAAGGTGAGAAGGTCGGGGCCACTGTCGGCATAGAGCAGGTTGCCCTTCATTGCCACATCTACATTGCCAGGAATGCGCAAAAAGGCAACTGGGCGGGGGTGGCTTGGGTCTTGGTTATTGATGATGTGAACTCCCTGATACCGCTCGTTAATGAGAATATAGGGGTCGCGGAGGAAGATTTTGCCGGTGTTGTGCATGTCGCGAGGTGGCAGCACGGCCACCGCCTGCTCTAGCTGAGGCCGGGCCATCAGCAGCGGCTTGTAAACGGGTATCGGTA
This sequence comes from Hymenobacter mucosus, assembly GCF_900188255.1. Classification (GTDB taxonomy): domain Bacteria; phylum Bacteroidota; class Bacteroidia; order Cytophagales; family Hymenobacteraceae; genus Hymenobacter; species Hymenobacter mucosus. Next base: position 156,315 of record NZ_FZNS01000009.1, read on the forward strand.
TTCGCTCGATGGGAGAAATGAGGGGGCAGGCCGTTAGGCTGGTTAGCAGTACTCCGCCCAATAGAAGAGAGTAGTATCGACGCATATATACAGAATAAGAGATGGGTAGTAGCTAGAGCATCTCGTGCATTCTAGGGGTTGCATCGGGTACAAGCGAAGTAAGAAATTTCTTAGGCGCTGTCCTAGCCTAAGAACTATCTGCATTAGGCCTGCCAATAGTTCTCAGGCTAGCTCGTGCACCCGCGGGTAACGGTATTTTAAGCCGGTGACAAAGGCTTGGAGGCCGTACCTAGTAGCCGCGGCCCAACTCTACCAGGTTTTCTAAGGGCTCTTGCTGAAGCAAGTGGTGCAGGTTGCGCAGAAGGACAGCTACTTTTCCTTCGTCTTCGCCAGGCTGGCCGCCGCCGCTGTGCTGAGTAAGCAAAACCCGGGGAAGAGTCCAAAGCGGGCTGTCGGTAGGTAGGGGCTCCTGCATCGTCACGTCTAGCACGGCCCCGCCCAAGCGGCCTGCCTGCAAGGCCGCAATAAGTGCCACTTCGTCGGTGGTGTTGCCCCGGCCCACGCTGGCGTAGATGCTATGCGGTGGCATAGCCGCAATCAGGTCGGCAGAAAAGAAGTTGTCGGCGCTACCAGGTAGGCAGTTCACTACAATGTCCGTGTCGGGAAGGGCGGCTCGTAGTTCTTCCTTGGAATGCAGCTGCGCCTGCGGATCGGTGCGGGCCAGGAAGCGCACGGCGCACTGAAACCCGCTGAGCTGCTGGGCCACGGCCTGCCCAATAGTGCCGCTACCCAGAATAATAACGCGCTTCTCGCGTAGCAGTCCCATGCGGTTGCGCAGGGGCGCGCCTACCCAGTGGTGTTGCGTTTGCCACACGGCCAACTCTGGTACGTAGCGGTACAAAGCCAGCAAGCCGGCTACCATGGTTTCGGCGCAGGGCCAGGCAAACAAGTCGCCCACGTTGGCTACTGGTGCCGAAACGCGCAAGTGTTGGTACCGGTCGACACCCGCCGAGTCGATTTGCCAGAACTGTATGTTCACTAGTGCGTCCTCCGCTAGCCACTCGAGTGGTGGGTTGCCCAGTAGTACATCGGCTTTTTGCAGCGCGGGCCGCTGCTCAGCATCGGGTAAGTCGTGGCGGAAAGTAGCCTGAACGTTGGCGGGAAGCTGACCGAGCAGGTAAGCGCGGGCCGAGTCGGAAAGGGAAGAATACACGAATAGCTGCATTTTCCTCATACTGCCTTAAGTAGGCACGGGGTTGCATTCGGCCTCCAACACAAATCCGGGGGGTTGTGTGTTGCGTATTGTTGCGTATACTATATTCGGCTAGAAGGCATCCAGCCGCTTACACGAACCCATCCATGGAAACCCTCACCCAACAACAGGTACAGGAGTACTACGGCCGCCAGCTTCGCACGCAAGACGACCTGCAAACCAACGCCTGCTGCACCGATGATATTCCGCTTGAGCACCGACAGATTCTAGCCCAGCTTGAGCCCGAAGTGCTAGAGAAATACTACGGCTGCGGCGTGGCCGTGCCCCCGGCCGTGGAAGGCTGCACCGTACTCGACCTAGGCAGCGGCAGTGGCCGCGATGCCTACCTGCTGTCGAAGCTGGTGGGAGAGCAAGGCCACGTAATTGGGGTGGATATGACGGAGGAGCAGCTAGCCGTAGCCCGTCGCCACGTGCAAGCGCACACCGAGCGTTTTGGCTACCAGCAGCCTAACGTTGAGTTTCGTCACGGCTACATTGAAGACCTGCGCACAGCCAATATCCCCGACAACAGCGTGGATGTGGTAGTAAGCAACTGCGTCATCAACCTGAGCACCGATAAAGAAGCCACGTACCGGGAAATCTTCCGAGTGCTGAAGCCCGGCGGCGAACTACACATCTCCGACGTATTTGCCGACCGCCGTATTCCCGAAGTGCTGCGCCAAGACCCCGTGCTGTACGGGGAGTGCCTCAGCGGCGCCATGTATACCGAAGACTTTCGCCGCCTGCTTCACCACATCGGTATTCGCGACTACCGACTCACGGCCAGCCGCCTTCTAACCATCGGCAACCCTGAGATTGAGCAGAAGGTAGGCAACATCAAGTTTTACTCTCTCACGGTGCGGGCTTTTAAGCTCCCGCACCTGGAAGACCGGTGCGAAGACCACGGTCAGGTAGCAACCTACTTGGGCACCTTGCCCGGCCATCCGCACGCCTTCTCTCTCGACGACCATCACCGGTTTGAGACGGGGCGACCCATGCTGGTGTGTGGCAACACGGCAGCTATGGTGGGCGAAACTCGTTATGCAACCCACTTCCGCGTCATCGGCGACCAAAGCCAGCACTTCGGCCTCTTCGACTGTGGCCCCAGCCCAGCGGTAGGAGCAGATGACGCAAGCGCGGCGGGTGGCTGCGGTTGCTAATAGCCGCAAGCTTCACGAAGACGCCTAGTCCGTTTGCCCGGCTACACCGGATGCCCAGCTGCGGGTAGGTGGCAACTAGCTTCAACAAAAAGCCCCGCTCTGAACAGAGCGGGGCTTTTTGTTGAAGCTAGTTGCTTATTTTTTATATGCTTCGTAGCGGGCTGGGTCTCTCTTCTTGTCCTTTTTCCGGCCAATTACGCCACCTGCGGCGGCGCCTACTACACCGCCTACTACGGCGCCTTTACCACCGCCTACTACAGCACCAGTTACAGCACCGGCACCTCCACCAATGGCCGCACCTTTTGCTTTTTTGCTCCAGCTTTTCTTAGTCTGGGCGTGTACTTCTGGAGTAGCTACAGTGCTGCCAAGTACAAAAACGGCCGACAACATGGCCGCATATATTTTGAGCGTTTTCATGACGTCTAGAGTTAGTGAGAAACTATATCTGAGGTCTAAAACGCAACAGCTTACAGTTGGGTTATACTTCTATTGTGAAATTTTATTTAGCCCGGCATGTAGCTACTGTTCAGCTGTGAAACAGGCCAAAAAAGAAACCCGCACTGGGAAAGGGCGGGTTTCTTTTTTAATACTCCTGACAACTACTTCACCGGGGCCGCCGATGCGCCGTCGGGTGTTGTAACGGCGCCTACACTGGCGGGATTTTTCACGTACTTGTCGAGCCACGTGTTCATTTCCCACAGCATGTGCATTACCGACTCGCGGGCGGCATAGCCGTGGGCTTCGGCTGGCAGCACCACGTAGCGCACTGTAGCTCCGTGGCCTTTCAGGGCGTTGTAGAACCGCTCACTCTGGATAGGGAACGTGCCGGAGTTATTGTCAGCTTCCCCATGGATAAGCAGGATTGGCGTCTTAATCTTATCCGCGAAGTTGAAGGGCGACATGTTGCTGTAAACCTCGGGCGCCTGCCAGTAGGTACGCTCCTCACCTTGAAACCCGAAGGGCGTAAGCGTGCGGTTGTACGCTCCGCTGCGTGCAATACCCGCCTTAAATAAGTTCGTGTGGGCAAGCAGGTTGGCCGTCATAAAGGCCCCGTAGCTGTGGCCCATTACGGCTACCCGCTTTGGGTCTACCACTCCCAAACGCTGTCCTTCGTCGATGGCGGCTTTGGCTGATGCCGTTAGCTGCTCCACGTAGGTATCGTTCGGCTCCTTATTGCCTTCCCCTACAATAGGAATGCTAGTGCCTTGTAGTACGGCGTAGCCCTGGGTTACCCAGTACACTGGAGAGCCCCAGTTTAGGCGGGTGAACGTGTAGGGAGACCCTTTCACCTGACCAGCGTCCTTTTTATTCTTGAACTCTACCGGGTACGCCTCCATAAGTGTGGGCAGCGGGCCATCCTCCTTCTTGTAGTTGGGGGGGAGGTAGAGGTTTGCAGTGAGGTCTACGCCATCGGCACGCTTATATTTCAGCACCTGCTTCTGCAGATTGCCCAAGCTGGTGTAGGGGTTTGTGAACTTGGTTAGTGCAGTGAGCTTGGTAGTGCGAGCATCGCGCAGGAAGTAGTTGGGCACCTCCTGAGGCGACTCGCGGCGCGTGACCAGCACGTGCTTGCTGGGGTCCAGAATGGTAATGGGCACCTCATAATAGGGGGCCGCCGAACGCCACCACCGGGCGCTTTTCTTAGTACGCACATCGAGCTCGTCCACAAAAGGTCGGTCGCCTTCCGCCGAGGCCCCGGCACCCAGCAAATAGATAGTTGCGCTGTTGGCGTCGGTGGCAAGTACGTAGCGGCCCAGGGCATTGCGCTCCATAAACGGCGTACCAGGGTCGGTGTAGGTATCCTGCGCCGAGCGGTCGAAGAGAGGTGTGAGCGACGTTTTGGTGGCCAGATCGAGGGTCCAGGTGGTTTCGTGCCGGTCCGACCAGCGCGAGCCCTCCACAATAGCCAGCTTATCGGTGCCCCAGCGGATATTCTGGAAGCGCAACGGTAAGGCCGCCAGCTCCTGCGCTTGTCCATCGAAAGGAGCGGGCAGGGCGTAAATTCGGTCCCGCACGGCAGCCTCCGTCTTGGGGTCGCCACCATCCTGTGCTTCTACCCAGAAAACAGTGTTAGGAGCATCTTCGCGCCAGCCGTGGGAGCGAGGACCAATAGGAACCGCATCAAAGCTAGTAGGCACGTTGTCGGCCAACGGCTGATCCGACAGCTCTTTTACCACGAGGCCCTCCATATTCATTACCTCAACCCGCAGCGGGAAGCTGTAGAAAGGTAGAGTGTAGGAGTAGGGGCGGTGGCGGCGCTTTACCAATACAAAGCGGCCGTTGGGCGAAGTAGATACTTGCTGAATAAGGCCGGGCTGGCCCAACGGGTGCATACGACCATCGAGGCCTACTTTCACTACCTGGGTCAGGCCGTAGTAGTCGAACAGGCGCTCATCGGTAGAGTTTTTCAGCAAGTCTTGGTAGGTGCGCGCGGCAGCTGTGCGACCACTATTTTCTTGCACGATGGGGCCACTAGGAGTGACTAGCGTGTTAGGTGCCTCACCCCGGCCGCTTACTACAGCTTTGGCTACCAAGGTCTTGCTATCCGAAACCCACTCGTACGGGATGCCAAAGATGCCGTTCAAAAACAGGTTGGGTACCAGCCTAGCCGAAGCGGAGGCCACGTCCACTATCCACAACTCAATGTGGTCGGCGGTGGTATGGGTGAAAGCTACTTTGGTGTTGTCCGGCGACCATTGCACGTCACTGATGCGCGCTTTCGCTGGCAACCCTTGCACCAGCAGTTCTTTGCCCTCGGGTAGGCGGCGCAATCGTAAGTTGGTAGCGTAGTTTACCCGGCTAGCTCCGTTGGTGCGCGGGTTGATGCGCAGGCCCGCTACCCGCAGCTCCGGCTGCGACAAATCCTGGATAGCGGGCATGGCCTGCACATCCTGTAGCAGCATCCACTGCCCGTTGGAAGCAAAGCTGACGCGTGGCGTAGCAGGAGCGTCGGCCAGAGCGGCAATAGCTCTGGGTGGCATCTGGTAGGGAAGGTCTTGAGCTAGGGTAGACCCGAGCGTAGCGCCCCACAGCGCCAACGTGAGACAGTATATTTTCATAGCTGAGCTTAAGCAAACACGAGAAAATTATAAACGAAGGTCGGGACAAACCAGCGGATTTTCAGCATGGTGTCAACAACCAATCAGCTAGTTGTCTCGTATAATGCCCGGTTTTCTTACTTCTAATAAGCCAAAAAAGCCCTTCTGCATGCAGAAGGGCTTTTAAATATGTGTGAAAGCTCCGCAGTAAACGGTCTGTATATTAGTGGTTTATTGGAGCTTCGATGAGAATAAATTTACTCTCTCTGTCCACGGCTACACTAACCAGGTCGGTTTCCCAAAGGCCGATGCTTTCCCGCTGTTGTACCACCTGGCCGTTCACTGTAAGCTGGCCTTCGAGTACAAATAGGAAGACTGACTTATTGAGCGGATTTAGACGGTAATCTACCTGCTGGCCGGCATCAAAGAACCCTAGACTAAGCTTGGCGTTCTGGTTGATCCAGCAGTGGGCGGTGCCTTCCTCATTGCTCACAATAGTTGTGAGCTGATTACGACGCTTCTCGGCGGGGAAGTGGCGGCGCTGATAGCGTGGCGTTACGTTCTGCAGCTTAGGCTCAATCCAGATTTGCAGGAAGTTTACCTGGTCGTCGCCTATGTTATACTCTTCATGGCGCAACCCCGAGCCGGCGCTCATAATTTGCACCCAGTCGGTAGTGACTTCCTCGGAGTAGCCAAGCGAGTCCTTGTGGTTCATGCGGCCAGCTAGCATCACCGAAATGATTTCCATGTTGCTGTGCGCGTGCAGGCCAAAGCCTTTACCGGCTTGCACAAAGTCGTCGTTGAACACGCGCAACAGGCCAAAGCCAGTTCGCTCAGGGTTGGCGTACGGGCCGAAGCTCAGGGAAAAATTGCTCTGAAGCCAACCCGTGTCTTTCAGGCCCCGGTCGGCGGCTGTGGTGATGCGAAATGGCATGGCTTAGGCAGGAAGTTGGTTATGGAAGGCAATATCGGAGTAGTGCTTGCGCTGACGGGCGGCTTTCTCCCGGCTTAGGAACGGCTCGTCTAGCTGCTCAGCGGCGCCTACGTACCCCAAGGCAATAAAGCTTACGGGTTGCAGCGTAGCGGGGATTTGAAACGCCGCCCGGGTTTTTTCGGCGTCGAAGCCACCCATGAAGTGACCGTGCAACCCTAGGGCCGTGGCTTCCAGAATCAGGTTAGCATTGGCTAGTCCTAAGTCGTGAAGGGCGGCGCCGTTGGGAGTACCATTATCGTAATGGGTTTTGGCTAGCGCCAGAATAAGTACGGGCGCGTGTTTGGCCCAGGGTTGGTTGCCAGGTAGCAGGCAGTCAACCATCTTCTGAAAGGTTTCCTGGTCGGTGTGGTGGGCGTAGATGTAGCGCCAGGGCTGCTCGTTCATGGCGCTGGCTGCCCACGAGGCCGCTTCAAATACCTGATGGAGCGTTTCGGGAGCTACTGGGTAGCTGGCAAAGGCCCGGGGGCTCCAGCGTTTGCGAATATTTTCCTGAATAGGAAAGGTAGTGAGTGCGTTTTTCATCGGATGATAAGACTAAGGCAGTTCGTGCGTAGCGAGCAAGTTAGTTAAGCGACATAGGAACTTCCATCAGCAACAGACGAGTGTTGGAATTGGCTTGTACGGTAAAAGAAGCCGTATCCCAGATGCCAAACCCGTCGCGCGGATGCAAGGCTTGGCCGTTGATGGTCACGTCACCTTCCAGCACAAATACGTAAACGCCGTTGCCAGGCTTCTTTACGTGGTAGTCAGTGCCGAAGCCGGAATCAAAATCGGCGAGGTGAAACCAGGCATCCTGATGAATCCACACGCCCGCATCGTCGGGATTCGGCGACAAGACCTGCTGAAACTGGTTGTGGCGGTCCGCGGCGCGGAAGGTCTGCTGATCGTAGCGGGGCTGCACGTTGCGCTTGTTGGGGAATACCCAAATCTGCAGAAACTTCACTTGCTCCGTCTGGCTGTGATTTTTCTCGCTGTGCGCAATGCCCGTACCGGCACTCATCACTTGTACATCACCACTCTGAATGATGCCGTGGTTGCCGGCGCTATCCTTATGCTCTAGCGTGCCGCTCAGCGGAATGCTGATGATTTCCATGTTGTCGTGCGGGTGGGTACCGAAGCCCATCCCGGCTGCCACGGTATCATCGTTGAGTACGCGCAGTACACCGAAGTGCACGCGCTGTGGATTGTGGTAGCCCGCAAAGCTGAACGTATGGTAAGAGTTCAGCCAGCCGTGGCTAGCGTGGCCGCGGGAGGTAGCAGGGTGAAGGAGGGTCTGAGCCATGGTGAGCGAAAGTGCAGAAGTGATGTAATCCGCAATTGATGTATATACATTAATCGGCTCTCAAAGTTCACTTGCTCACTATATATTTACAAGTAGTTACACCATTGTATACCAATATACTGGATGTAACCAATGTTCATAATCAAGTAGATACTATGGCAGTTCGCGGAAAAGAATTTCCAAATTGTGCGTTTCGGCAGACGCTGGACGTGCTAGAGGGTAAGTGGAAGTTTGCCATTATCCACAGCTTGTTGCTGCACGGCACCATGCGCTTTAAAACGCTGGAACGAGATGTAGCCGGTATTACCGCTCGTATGCTCGTCAAGGAGTTGAAACTGCTGGAAGCTCATGGCATTGTAAGCCGGCGCGCCTACGCTACCGTGCCGCCCACGGTGGAATACACGCTGACGGAGTGCGGACTTAGCTTAGAGCCCATAATTGAGGCCATTCAGGCCTGGGGCGAGAAGAACCGAGCCGTTATCAGTCAGGCTTAGCTCAGCAGGTAGCCTGAAAGGAAGGGCTAGAAAATCACCCTCGGAATACTAGCCCAGCTACTTTATGGGGTGCACACTGCATCTTGCACTGTCTTTAATTGCCGGGCCTTTTCCTCATGTTGCAGCTTCCCACTTTGCCCATCGTTTCGCGGCTGGCGCCCACGCCCAGTGGCTTTTTGCACCTAGGCAACGCCCTCAACTTTACCCTAACATGGCTGGTAGTGCGCCAGGCTGGCGGCACCTTGCACTTGCGGATTGACGACTTAGACCGAGCCCGGTTTCGGCCTGCCTACCTCGATAACATCTTTCGCACCCTGGCATGGCTAGGGCTCGACTACGACCAAGGGCCCGCCGGACCCGATGCGTTTGAGCGGTACTTTTCCCAGCGGCATTTTTTGCCTGAGTACGAAGCAGCTCTGCAAAGTGCCCAGGCTGCCCACCCGGGCTTATTTTATGCCTGCCGCTGCTCTCGCACTGAGCTGGCCCGCTTGGCTCTGCCCGATGGACGCTACCCCGGTACGTGCCACACTACCCACCTGGCGCTGGCCGGCCCCGATACTGCGTGGCGAGCCCACGTGCCGGCTGACGCTACCGTGTCGTTCCCAGACCTGGGCAGCAGCGCGGTGCACGTCAGCCTGGCCCAGGAGCTAGGCGACTTTGTCGTGCGCAAGAAAGATGGTACGGCCGCCTACCAGGTAGCATCGGTAGTAGACGACGTGCGGTTAGGTGTTACGCTTATTGTGCGTGGGCTTGACCTGCTGCCCAGCACGGCGGCTCAGTTATGGTTGGCACACTACCTGCCCGGCGCGAGTCGCTTCGGGGCTACTCAGTTTTGGCACCATAGGCTGTTGCTAGACGAGGTTGGACAAAAGCTGTCCAAATCAACCCAGGCCAGCCACCAGCGCGGCATTATGGAGGCTGCCGGTAGCCCCCGCGTAGTGTACGCCGCCGTTGCCCGCCTCCTCCAGCTGCCCGCCGCTGCTGCTGAGTCGTTGGAAGCGTTGCAGCAGTATTTCAACCAGTGTACTACCCAATAAGCACTGCGCATACAAGGTGGGCCTTCGTGCTAACGTGTTGTACTCGTCATATTCCGCCACCCCTAGCGTAGCTCCTTCTTAAATTCTTCGGCCCAGTGGTCAGCGAGGCGGGTAGGCTCGGGGAGCTTGTAGCCGCGCAGGCAGGCCAGCGTGAGGCGGGTGGCGGTGGCTTGGTCGCAGCGGTGTCCAGGACTCACGAAGAGCGGATTCACCTTGTCCTTACTGCGGATGACTTCGCCCAGCAGGTCGCCGCTTTTGTCGGTGAGGGGAGAGATGCTGCCCTTGGCAACGTCGGGGTCTTGGTATACACCAGTTAGCTTCTGCTTGGCCACCCCGAAAGTGGGCATATCGAGCATTACCCCAATATGAGCGGCAATACCCATGCGGCGCGGGTGCGCGATACCGTGCCCATCGACCATAATGATGTCGGGTTTTTGGTGCAATTGCTGGTAGGCGCGCAGCACATTGGGTGCCTCCCGAAACGATAACAACCCCGGAATGTAGGGCAGTTCTACGGTGCTGGTCTGGTACACCTTCTCCACAAGCTCCAGGCTCGGGAATTTCAGCACCACAAACACGGAAAGGATGGTTTCGGGGGTGGGAAAGGAGGAGTCGCAGCCCGCAATAAAGCGCGGCTCCTGCGAGAGGGGCTCAAGGCGTACGCGCGTGCGAAGCTCTTCCTGCTGCTGGGTGAGGTCGCGCACAATGCGCGGGTCCGCGGGGGGCGTATAGGGGCGGTAGTAGGCCATAGTAGGGTGGGAGGGTGTGGGTAGTGTACTGCCCCACCTGCCCGTAGGTTGGCATCTGGCGGCCGGCTTCGAACTAAACACGGAAGCTGGCTGGCCGCGCCATGCGGTAACTCCGCCTTAACCCGGCCCTAGGGGCGCACGTTACGACACCCAACCGCTGCGTATGCGGCTGACCTTTCCCCTCCGTGCTATGAGCAAATCCGAACAACCCGCCCACACCGGCAGTGGCCCCCTATTTGAGCGGCGCTACTGGGTAGATGTGCAGAAGCCGCGCCGTACGGCGGCTGAACTGTTTGAGCACATCAAATGCAACTTGCCCGAATTCTCCCCCGATTTGCTCGCCGATTTCGAGAAAGCCAAAGGCCAGGCCCATGAGTTGCGCGTGGACGATGAGTTTCGCATCAAGATTCTGGGTCCGTGGAACGGCGACGTTCGGGTAGATGAGATTGGCAACGACTACTTTGTACTGGTCACACTGGAAAGCCACCCCGAAGCTGGGCGCATCCGGTTCTCGCTGGGCCCTCATCCGCAGCTGCCCGATGCACTTCGCTTTGAAATTCACTCCTGGGCCCGCTCCCGCGACGGGCTGGTGGCCTTCACGTACGATACTTTGGGGATGGGCAAGCGCGTGCAGCAGCAAACCTGGGAAACCTTCTGCGAGCGGGTGGCTGAGGCCAGCGGAGGCTTGCTACTAGGCCCTGTGCACGTAGAAACCGTAAGACAATCGGATACGAACACTGAAGTAACGCGCGATGCCTGAGTCCCGGCCCCTGTATGAGCTCCAGAAAGCTCGCCTTGAATCGTACGCCAAAGCAGGCTACAATTTCGACCTCGACCGCACCGACGAGTACACGGCCGAAAACGGCTGGCGGGTAGACGACTACGAAACGGAGTTGCCCCACGAGATGCCCGGTCCCCCGGACCCGCATGGGGCCTGGGCGGCCGCGCGGGAGGTGCTGCGTCGGTACACCTTTCCGCCTCCCGATCTTATTACGGGTATCTTCCTACCCGATCAGCCCTTGGAACAGCGCGTAATGGTGCTGCGGGGGCAGTTTTTATTCTTTACCTTCTGGTTTGGGGTACGCATTGGCGGTGTTACCGACGAAGTGCAGACCTTACCCAGTGGGCAGCAGGAACAAGTCTGGGGCTATAACTACCGCACTTTGGAAGGACACTTCGAGCGGGGGCAGATCGACTTTACCGTTCACAAAAATCTTACTACTGGTCGCATCCGCTTCCATATTCACGCCTTTTCGCAAACGGGCCGTATCAGCAACCCCTTTTACTGGATTGGTTTTCGTCTGTTTGGGCGCATGCTCCAGCGCAAGTTTTCTACCGAGTCGATGAAACGGCTGCGGGCCCAAGTAGAAGAAATGCTGCGCAAAGGCTGGACGTCCCCCACAACTACTGCTGGCCCACCCGTGCAGGCCGCCGCAGGGCATGAGGATGCCACCGAGCAATTGCGCAAAGCCACACAGTAGCCCTACTACTGCGCGGCTTACCCGGTAGTAAGCGCATAGGTCGTAGCCTAGCGGCCCCTGGGTTACGGGTTCCGGTTGGCTCGGTAAACGTTTTCCTGCTAAGCCGCTGTACCATCTAGCACTAGGAAGGAGTAGCTAGAAACCAGGGCACAAGGTTCTCCACTTCTACCGTAACGCAGAGGGTAGGCGGCTGGGGTAAGAGAAGGTTGACGGTAAAAAGGCGTAGCCACCTTGGCCGTAAACAATTAAGTAGCCATACAGAAGTAAGCGTATAGTGCGCAATTGGTAGCTTGCGGCATGCGACGACCTGCCACCGAGTTGAGTTCGGAAGAAGTGACGTG
>NZ_FZNS01000004.1 GCF_900188255.1 Hymenobacter mucosus
GACGGCCAGCTCCACGCCGTTGCCTATCACCGCCACCCCGTCTTTGGCGTGGACGTACCGGCCACGGTGCCCGGCGTGCCCAGCGCCCTGCTCGACCCGCGCCAGACCTGGGCCGACGTGGACGCCTACGACAAAACGGCCGCCGAACTGGCCGAGCGGTTTGTGGCTAACTTCCACAAATTTACCGACTTCGCCACTGCCGACATCCTGGCCGGCGCCCCCACCGTGGCGGTTGCCGTGTAGTCTACTATTCCCTATTCTTCGCTTACTAAAAAAAGCCCGTGGGTTGCTCCACGGGCTTTTTTATGTCAACTTTTGACTAGAGCAAAGTATAGCGTGCGTGTTACTTAGAACCTAGGCAGAACCCGGGTCATAAACTAGCTTGTATATCTCGTACGCGGGTAGCTTTTTCTTAATGCGCATCGGCGGCAGTTAAATCAGTAATTTGCCGCCCTAATTTCACTTTCCGTAATTTTCGTATGCGTAAGCGCCTTCTGCCGCTGCTTTTTCTGTTTCTCTCGCCGCTGAGCTTATGGGCTTGGGGAGTTGATGGCCACCGCGCCATCGGTAAGATTGCCGAACGCCATTTGAACCACCGGGCCCAAGAGCAGGTGAAGCGTCTGCTAGGTACTGAAACCCTGACGCTTGTGAGCACCTGGCCAGATGAAATCCGCTTCTACCCTGAGTTTAAGGATACGGCGCCCTGGCACTACGTCAACACGGCTTCGGGCTTGGCCCAAAGCCAATACTTGCAGGATCTAAAGGCTCAGACTACGCCAAACGCTTACAACGTGCTGCTAGCCAAGCTGCGCGAGCTGACAGATGCCAGCAAGACTCCGGCAGAGCGGGCAATGGCGCTCAAGTTTGTGGTGCATATAGTGGGTGATGTGCATCAGCCCTTGCACGCCGGCCACGCCGAAGACAAGGGTGGCAACGATATCAAAATTAAGTACCGGGGCAAGGACACCAACCTACACAGCCTCTGGGATAGTGGCCTGATTGATTATCAAGGACTTTCCTATACGGAAATGGCTTTGCAGTACGACAAAACGCTGCGCCGTCGCGACGTCAAGGTTATGCAGTCGACAGCTCCCGACCAGTGGTTGTGGGAGTCCTACTCGGCTTGCGAGAAGATCTACCAGGAAGTGCCCAATGGCACCGATGTAGATTACCGCTACTACCCTGCCCACGCCGACCTAATGCGCCAGCGCATTGTAGAAGCTGGCATCCGCTTGGCCGGACTGCTTAACGACGTATTAGGATAGTAAGCGCTGGTGCATTTTCAGGCATTAAAAAGCCCCCACCAACTTTAGCTGGTGGGGGCTTTTTATGTTGGGTTCGTCGCAGGCGGGTGCTAGTTGCTGGTGCCGTTTGCGCGCTTGTTTTTGCCTAGCCAGGCCGCCAGCACTACGCCTGCCCCGGCACCAAGTACTAAGGCAGTGCGGAGCTTGGGGCTACTGGCCGTTGCAGCTTCGGTGTAGTAACTGGTTTCGCGGGTATGGCCGGGATAGTTGCCCCGCTCCTCTAGGCTCCCTACGGGCCGGTCGAGGCCATTTTGCTGAAGCGGACGGGGCGGATAGTCGGCTTTTTCCTGCTTAGAGAAGGACTTTTCCATAAACTGATCGAGGAGCGCAGGTGTCCAGCGGTTCATACCAATCATGGCTTTACCGCCGCCGCCAACCACTACGTCGCGCTCCGATGTAGCAGCACAATGCAGAATGGCGCGCGCTACCGTTTCAGGTGCGTAGGCGGGCGGAGCGTGCTTGGCTTCCCGCTCCATGAAGTTCTTGGCGTGAATTGGGTAAGGCGTATCAATGGCGGCCGGCTGAATCAGCGTGACAGAAATGGGGGCTTCGTCCATTTCCAGCTCCATCCGCAAGCCATCCGTGAAGCCTTTCACGGCGTGCTTGCTGGCGCTGTATATCGTTTGCAGAATAGCCGTAATGTCCGATAAGATGCTACCGACGTTGATGATAGCTCCGCCCTTGCCCTTCAAATGCTTCACCGCTTCCAACGAGCCATTTACTAGTCCCCAAAAGTTTACCTCGAACAGCTGGCGCATATCTTCCAGCGGCACTTCCTCTATTTTACCGTAGATAGACACCCCCGCGTTGTTGATCCACGTATCGAAGCCGCCGAAGGCAGAGGTAGCCTCAGCAGCTAGTCGCTTCACTTCTTCGGGCTTACTAACGTCGGCGACTACATACGTAGCTTGGCCCCCCGCCTGCTTAATTTCGTTGGTGAGTTGCCGCAGCGCATCTTCGCTACGGGCTGCTAGCACAAGCTTAGCGCCAGCCTTGGCCGCCATCCGGGCCGTAACGAGTCCAATGCCCGATGAGGCGCCCGTAATAACTATGGTTTGGTCTTTGAGTTTTTTGAGTTTAACAGCCATCGTACGAGTAGTTGCAGGTGAAAGAATAGGCTCTTCATACGTAGCTCCCGAGCTTACGTCTGGTTGAGCCAGGGGCAAGATTTGGGCTATTTGTCTCCTACCCTGAGCTTAACCGGCTCGTACTCAACCAACCCATGCAGCCAGCTTAGTTTCTACCTGGTCTGCTTTTCCGATTCGCCGTAGCTTTGCTTTATGCCGCATACATTTTACGCCCCCGACCTCACTCAACCCACTACCTACACGTTGCCCGAGGATGAAAGCAAGCACGCCGTGCGCGTACTTCGCCTCAGCCCTGGCGATGCAGTAGTCTTGGTTAATGGTGTGGGCGGGGTATATGCCGCCGAGGTAGCCGACGCAAATCCTAAGCGCTGCCAGCTGCGCATTTTGCAGGAGCAGCAGGTGCCCCGCCCTACTTACCAAGTGCACGTAGCTGTGGCTCCCACCAAAAACCTCGACCGCATGGAATGGCTGGTGGAGAAAGCCACCGAAATAGGCGTTCAGGCGATTAGTTTTTTGCGTTGCGCCCGCTCTGAGCGACGGGAACTAAAGCTAGACCGCCTAGAGAAAATTGCGGTTAGCGCCCTGAAACAGTCGGGGCAAGCGTGGCTACCCGTGTTAGCTGACCTAACCGATTTCAGCCGCTTCCTCCCCACAATACCTCCAGAAACCACCTTCATTGCTCACCTTGAAGATGGGGAACGGACGCCGCTCGCCTACGTAGCCGCAGATGGGGCAAGCTGCTGCATCCTTATTGGTCCCGAAGGCGACTTTACTCCCGAGGAAATACAAGCGGCTTTTAGCCGAGGAATTCGGCCCGTAACGCTGGGCACCTCCCGCCTTCGCACCGAAACGGCCGCACTGGCAGCAGTGCACACCGTGCACGTGGCACGAGAGCTAGCTAGCAAGCCGTAACCCGAACTATGTTCGCACCGCGCGTGTAATTCGGTAGAATAAGATGAGGAAACTCCAAACCAAGGGCTTTTCCTCCCTTCCCCAAGTACTCTTTTCCGTCCCGACTGCTGCCTCTACGTATGCTCAAATACTTGTATCTGGCATTTTTTTGCCTCCTGCTCACGGCCGCGGCACCGGTTGCACCCAGCTTCCGCATTGCTAAGCTACACTATGGCGGCGGCGGCGACTGGTACGCCAACAAGACTAGTCTACCCAACCTGATTCGCTTCTGCAACCAGACCCTCAAGGCTAATATTAACCCGGAGGAAGCCACCGTAGAGCTAGATTCGCCGGAGCTTCTGACCTACCCTTTCATTCACATGACGGGCCACGGTAACGTGTCCTTCACGGATGCGGAGGCCCGCAACCTTCGTCGCTACCTAATGGGTGGCGGCTTCCTGCACATCGATGATAATTACGGGCTGGATAAATTTATCCGCCCCGAGATGAAGAAGGTTTTTCCGGAGCTGGAGTTTGTAGAGTTGCCCTTCACGCACCCTATCTACCACCAAAAATTCCAGTTCCCGCGGGGTCTGCCTAAGGTGCACGAACACGAAGGCAAGCGCCCCCAAGGGTTCGGGTTGCTCTACAAGGGCCGGTTGGTATGCTTCTACAGCTTTGAGTGCGACCTAGGCAACGGCTGGGAAGACTTGGGCACCTACCCTGAAGATACTCCGGCAACGCACGAAGCCGCCTTAAAAATGGGAGCCAACCTTGTCACCTACGCCCTCACCCAAGATTAAGCATTTAACATTCTGACAGATATATACTAAATAAGAGAGCCCCAGCAAACGATAATCGGTCTTGCTGGGGCTCTCTTATTTGGTGATAATATTGGCGCTGTAAATCTAGGTTTGGACTATCTGGGGAGGTACTTAGAATTTCCGCTGTAAAATTTCGCCTAGAACGAAGGCAGCGCGCAAATCAGCGGGGTTGCGCAGACGGTCGGCAATGGAGCGGACCGCGGCTTCCGTTGCACGGGTTTGCTCCTGGCGCCGATAACTGGGTAAGGGAGCTTTACCAGCTAGGGCCAACGGGGTTGCGCGGCGAGCTTCGGGCGTGGGGCCCTCTAACGAGCGGGTCAGCACGGGTTTTTCTAAGGAAGGAGCCCCAATGTCTGTACGCTCCTGGCTGCGTGGGCTCGGTACGGGGCGCCCGCCCATAGTCGTTTCGGTGGCTACGGGTGCGGGCTGCTCGCTCTGGTTCTGCGTTTGCATTTGCCGGAGCATCTCCTCGAACGAGGTAACGGGCAATGGGGCTACGGGTCGGGGACGGCCACTAGCATCCGGCCGAGAAAACTTTCGTTCGCGCCGCTCACGCTCCGTTGTGGCCTTGGCCTTTTGCACCATGCGCCAGATAAATACGACCAGCCCTATCAGAATCCAGCCCAGCGTCTGTAGCTTTTCCATCGGTGTACGGCAACACAATATACAGGTAAGATACGGTAGCGCTTGGCGAATTTCCGACGCCTGCCTCGCTCTCCTAGCGTACGCCCTGGTCGGGGAAACGACCAGCTTTGGTACGATAAAACGCCTGAATTTTCTCTAAGTCAGCCTCATAGTTGCCCGTAGGATAGATGGGGCCACCCACGCCGGCTTCTTTGTTTTTATAGTCGAGGAAACCCAACAGAATAGGCACTCCTGCACCAAGGGCAGCGTGGTAAAACCCCTTGCGCCACTTCGGCTGGTATTTGCGGGTACCCTCGGGCGTAATCAGGATAACTAGCTCCTCCCGCTCGCGAAACAGCTGTACCATACCATCCACGAGGCTGTTGTTTCTGCTCCGGTCAACGGCCAAGCCACCCAAGCTACGGACCAACGGCCCCAGAATGGGAGCATCCGTCCACTCTTTCTTAATGGTCAGCTTTACGTCTACGTCCATTAAGAAGAAAGCCGCCCGGGCCATAATAAAGTCCCAGTTGCTGGTGTGCGGGGCCGCAATCATCATGCTTTTGGGAATGCCAGGTGGCACTTGGCTAGCCAGTTTCCAACCAGCAACCTTGAAAATAGCTTTAGAAACGTAGTACCAGAAGGTAGAGGTTTTGCGCGCCATGCGAGGAAAAAAGTAATTGAAGCGGCCAGGCGGCGGCCGGTCTTCAAAGCTAGGAAAATTGTAGTGTCTGCGTGGTGTGGCTGCTCAGTTGAATTGCAAAAGTGCTGTTAGCTCGTCCGCCCTGCTCATGGTATAGTGGTAGCCGATGTCGAACAGCTCGGGGGCGCGGCGGTAGCTCATCGTCCGAAAGCGGCGTAGCTCGGGCGGCTCCAACAGCAGGTGGCACTGTTGCTTGCTCAGCACAGTATTGCCTCCAATGGCAAGGTTCAGGGTCCGCTCAATAACTCCCCGCAGATTGTTGAACTGCGCGTGCGGATTGGGCGGATTGCAATGCACCCCAATCACGCGCAAATCAGGCTGGTGCGCGTCGAGTAGGGATTCTACCGGTAAGTTGTTGAGCAAGCCGCCATCCACTAGCTGTCGGCCCTGGTATTCTACCGGCCGAAATAAAATGGGAACGGCCGCTGTGGCTAGGAGGGGCGGCAGCAGTGGCCCGCTGGAAAAGCGCACGGAGGTTCCCTCTACCAAGTCGGTAGCAACTAGGGTGACGGGCAAGCGAAGCTGCTCAAACGTGCAGTTGGCACCTAAATGACGTTCGAATAAGGTACCCACGGCGTCAATGCGAAATAGCCCGTAGCGGCTCAGGGCTACGCGGGTAAGCCGGGTAATGTTCACGGCCTGAAATAAGCGCAGAATTTCGCGTGGCGGCACCCCAGCCGCGTAGAAGGCAGCCGCAATAGCCCCCGACGATACGCCAGCCAACCGGCTAATGGGTAAGGCAAGTTCATCAAAGGCAGCCAGCACGCCCAAATGCGCAATACCGCGCGCTCCGCCTCCGGAAAGGGCCACTCCTAGCATAATATGAGGTTTGAGTAGGCATACAAGCACCGTTGATGCTCTAACGGCTACCACGGATAGAACGTTAGCACCAAGCGGGCACTTGCTTTACTGGCAGCCAGCGCTACAGGTCAGCCAGCTTCAAGGTTTCCGCCACGCGTACGCCTTTTTCGGTGTGCTGTACGGTAATGCATTCCGTATGGGCATCGTGCTCTAGCACTAGCACCCAGTTTTCGTCGGCGGCCCGCCGCAAAACCCGCTCCTTTTCATCCAGTGTCACCAGAGGGCGCATGTCGTAGCTCATCACATAGGGCAACGGCACGTGGGCCGCACTAGGCAGCAGATCCGCCATGAAAGCCAGCGTCCGGCCCTTATAGTCAATCAGCGGCACCATCATCTTCTCTGTATGACCATCAGCGAAGATAATTTCCCGCAGGCTCGTCAGTTCGCCGGGAAGCTGGGTTGCGGGGTCGAGGAAGCGCAACTGCCCGCTTTCCTGAATGGGCAGAATATTTTCCTTAAGGAAGCTAGCCTTTTCGCGGGGGTTGGGCGTCACGGCCCAGTCCCAATGGTTTTGGTTGCTCCAGTACGTTGCGTTGGAAAAAGCAAGTTGCAGTTTGTCATCGGGCGTACGCACCACGGCGCCCCCACAATGGTCGAAGTGCAAGTGCGTCAGGAAAACATCGGTAATATCGGAGGAGGTGAACCCTAACTGCCGCAGTGAGTTCTCTAGGGTATCGTCGCCGTGCAAGTAGAAGTGCCCCCGAAACTTCTGGTCCTGCTTATCGCCAATGCCCGTGTCTACCAAAATTAACCGGTTCCCATCCTCAATTAGCAGGCAGCGCATGGCCCAGGTGCACATATTGTTATCGTCGGCGGGGTTGAGTTTGTGCCACATGCTCTTGGGTACTACGCCAAACATGGCGCCGCCATCAAGCTTGAACAGGCCGGTATTAAGGGTATGAACAGTCATTGGGTGGGAGGTAGTATGGGAGAAAGGACGTGTAAACCGGGAGCTAAGAAATAAAATAAGAACGTCATGCGGCGCGCTACCACTTCGCCCTACCCTTCTGCTAACTATCTTGAGAGTAGCAGCGAAACTAGTGCGTTGGGTGCACGTCGCATGACGTTCTTATGCAGGGGGTACTACTTATTCTACTACCACTCCCATGTTCGAAAACTTGTCGATGCGCTGGCTGATTCGCTCTTCGTGGGGTAGCGCCTCCAGCTCGTCCAGTGTTTTGAGGATGGTCTTTTTTAAGGTTTTGATCATGGCCGCAGCATCCGTGTGGGCACCACCAAGGGGTTCCTTCACGATGCCATCTACCAAACCAGCCGTGAGCATGTCGGTAGCGGTGAGCTTGAGCGCTTCGGCTGCTTGCTCCTTGTAATCCCAGCTGCGCCACAAAATACTGCTGCACGACTCCGGCGAAATCACTGAATACCAGGTGTTCTCCAGCATCATCACCCGGTCGCCGATGGCAATGCCCAAGGCTCCGCCCGAAGCGCCTTCGCCAATGATAATACAGATAACGGGCACCTTGAGCAGAAACATTTCTTTCAGGTTGCGCGCAATGGCTTCCCCTTGGCCCCGTTCCTCAGCTTCCAGGCCTGGGAATGCGCCGGGCGTATCAATCAGCGTTACAATAGGTTTACCGAATTTTTCGGCCAGCTTCATCAGGCGCAAGGCCTTCCGGTATCCCTCGGGATTAGGCATGCCAAAGTTGCGGAACTGCCGCTGCTTTGTGTTGCGGCCCTTCTGCTGTCCAATAAACATAACCGAGCGGCCGTCCAATTCGGCAAAGCCTCCCACCATAGCCTTGTCATCGGCCACGGTTCGGTCGCCGTGTAGCTCAATAAACTTTTCGGTCATGCCCTCAATATAATCGAGAGTATACGGCCGGTCGGGGTGACGGGAAAGCTGCACGCGCTGCCAGCGGGTCAGGTTCTGGTACGTTTCCTTTTTAAGGGCTCTAATTTTTGCTTCGAGGGCCGTTACCGCTTCCGAAACATCTACTTGGCTATCGAGGGCCAGTTGTTGCATTTCGCGGAGCTTGCCTTCGAGAGCGGCAATTGGTTGTTCAAAATCGAGTAGCATTGCCACGGGCGAGTGCGTCTTGAAGGTGCGAAGGGTAGGATTGAGAAGGAAGCAAAGGTAAGCGAAGCCGTGCACACAGTGCACGAACGTCCCCACTGGAATTTTTCAAATTTTTTTCTGCCTGAAACCCAGCTAAAAACAATTTCATCCCGTTCTTTTTTCTGTCTTTTTTGTCGGGAGTGTTGCACAGTCCAACCTAGCCCTCTACTTTTGCATCACAATAACGGAAAGCACACGGCTTCTCAGTTAAAGTAAACTGGTTCGGTAGTTCAGTTGGTTAGAATGCCGCCCTGTCACGGCGGAGGTCGCGGGTTCGAGTCCCGTCCGGACCGCAAAGGCCCTTCAGAGAAATCTGAAGGGCCTTTTGCTTTTACCCTCTTTCCTACGGCCCCACCTAATGCTTGCCTAGCTCAGCTAAAACTTAGGAGCCAGCATAGCTCTGAAGGGGGCGCTAGGCAGCTTCAAAAGAGAGGGCCAGAAAAAAATTTCAAGTTTTTTTCTGGTGCTATCCCGTTTAGTGACAGAACAATACCATTCTCAAAACCCCTCCTATTATCCATAAAGCCTGATTTCTGTTTGTACGATCAAAAACAGCCTTCTATATTTGCATCATCAAAACGGAAGGGTATTCGGCCCGAGTAGTTCGATAAACGGTTCGGTAGTTCAGTTGGTTAGAATGCCGCCCTGTCACGGCGGAGGTCGCGGGTTCGAGTCCCGTCCGGACCGCAAAAAGCCCCAGCTTCTTTTGAAGTTGGGGCTTTTTCATGTCCTACTCTTGCCTAAAGCGCTGCTGCTAAGCGATGCGCTAAGTCTTCTATATTGGTGCGGCGCGCCAGGGGCTTCAGCCAATCGGTTGGAATGGCGGCTTCACCGTAGTATAGGCCGGCCAGACCACCGGTTACGGCGCCCGTGGTATCCGTGTCATCTCCTAGGTTAACGGCTGCTAACACAGTTTCTGGAAAGGATTCGAAACGCAGTAGGCACCAGAGAGCAGCTTCCAGGGTGTGGAGTACGTAGCCGCCGCTATTGATGAGTTGCGCGGGAAGATCGGCTAGAGCACCACTGAGTACGGACTTAAAATGGGCGACTTCGTGAGCCGGAACATGTAGTTGCGATAAGTGTGCGGGCACCTCTTGGCACAGCTGCGCATAGGCCGCCGCGGGCGTTAACCCCGCACGGAGGTAAGTCGCCATTTCCAAGTACAGAAAGCACGCCACCGCCGAGCGGATATGCCCGTGCGTGATGGCCGACACATCGGCAATTTGCTGAAACCGGATTTCTAGCGGGGCTTCTGGTTGATAAAATGCGAGGGGTAGAATCCGCATCAGGGAGCCGTTGCCGTTACTGTACTCATCGGTACCCCCGGCCAGGATGAGATTATCATCTGATTTCAAGCACTGAATAGCCTCCCGCGTGGTGATGCCAATGTCGAATACGGTGCCGTGAGGAGTCCAGAAGTTTTGGTAGTACCACCGACAGCAGTTCTCGGCCACTTTTCTCACGGAGAAACCAGCGGCAATAGCTTCCGCTAAGCAAAAGGTCAGGGAGGCATCATCAGACCAAGTGCCGGCAGGCTGCTGGTGAGTGCCATAAGCGCGCATGTGCACTACGGGGTCGAGGCGGCGGGCGGCCCGGCTCTGAAACTCTACTGGGACGCCCAAGGCATCACCTACTGCCAAACCCAGCAGGGCGGCCCGCACCTGGGCTTCTACACTAGATACCGTCGTCATGCGTTGTGGGCCGCAGAATCGGCAATTAGTGGGAGTAATTCGGAGAGAGAATTGATGCGGTAGGTAGGATGCAGCGCAGCACAGTCGGCCGCTACACCAAAGCCGAAACTAGCCCAGCAGGAAGCAATGCCGCAGTTCTGCGCAAAGCGCAGGTCGGTAGTCGTGTCCCCAATCATCAGTACTTCGGAAAGATCAACTGATGGGAAGCGCGGCTGAACGCGCTGGGTGAATAGGGCCGGGTCGGGCTTGAGGGGCAGCACTGGCTGGGCCGTGGGGTCGTCGCCGAGCACGAGGCTGGCATAGCTGTCTAAGCCCAGGCGGCGCAGTGAATTCTCGAGGATAGCCAGGCTTTTGTTGCTGAGGATAACCACCGTGTGCCCCTGGTCCACGGCGGCCGCCAGGGTTTCGGTAGCACCAGGGAAAGGCGTTACTAGCGCTTCTGCCTCTGCAGTGTAGAGGGCGCGGTAGGTAGTGAGCCACTCCGGAGGTAGCGGCGCGGTGCTGGGCAAGTGCAACTCTCGTAGCGTGTCGGCCAGGGGGAGGCCCCGTTGCACGAGGCCTTCGAGTATTGGAGCCAGTGGCTCGGGGTGGTTTAGCTCTTGGAAGGTGCGGCGCAGGGCGTGCGTGATGGCGCTACGGGTGTCGCACAAGGTACCATCGTAATCAAACAGTAATAAGGAGAACGGCATACAAACGAAATACGGATGAGAAGCAAAACTACGCAGCGCACTGGCAGCGCAAGGGTACTTGGCTGACTTCCCCCTGAAAATCAGCAGCAGAATCCCCGTATTTATAGAAAGAGAGCAGCCTAACTCAGTCCCTATCCTATGAATAGCTATTCCTCTACCTATTCTGCTAAGCAACGACGAAGCAAAATAGGTAGAGGAATAGCTGTCTCTGGGAATAAGTGACTCTGGCAGACGTAGGAGTAACTTTTATTAAGGTGTTGCTTTACTTCACTACAGCCTGCTTACTAACGGAGCGGCCAAACTTAGTGGGGAAGTACATCATCTCCGCCTTGGCGGGGTTGATGGTGTAGCGTCCCCGGTAGCGGGGCTGCAGGGCCACCCGGAAGGTGTGGCGGCCGGCAGGTAGTACATCCATAAAGATGCCCACCTGGTGGCGCAGGTATTCGCGGTGCACCTCGAAGTAGTTCCCGCGCTCCTTCTCGCCGTAGGAGCAGCCAGCCGGGATGGGCACTTCCAGCAGCACGTAGCGAGCCTCGGCCGGAACATCCACCGTCACAACCACTTCAGTGGGTTGCCCGGCTTTAAGTTGCACGCGGCTTCCCTCCTGCCCAGCTACGGTGGTGCGCACCCGGAAAGGTGTGGCTTTGGCCTCGGGAGTAGGGTTCCAGTACGACTGGTAGGCAGTGGCATATATCGGCAGCCCCCCTTCTTTGCGCAAGGTAAGGGCACCAGCCGCGGCAGGCACCGTGGCAGTGAAGGGAAACGTGGTGACTTCCTGCGCTAGGCTGCCCCGGAACTGGGCATGGGCCATGAGTCCTCCGCTGCCTGGCACCAACAGCTCCGGCAGGATGGTTTCCAGAATCTGCGCGGCTTCATAGGTGCTGCTCCAGTGCCCCGCCGTGGTACGCTGGTTGAGCAACCAGGTGCGAATGCGCGTTAGCTCGGCCTGCTGTTTTCCTTGGGTGCGCAGCAGCTTGTAGGCCAGCAACGTAGCTCCTAGGCGGTCTGGCAGCAGGTAGCGGTAGTAAGTGCCCGGGCGCAAGGTATCGGCGTAAAACACACCTCCCAGCTCAGTGCGCACGCGGTAGCGGCGCAGCGTATCCAGCTGATACGGCATGCCTACTTGCTGGCGGAGGCTGGCCAAAGCCAAATAGCGGTCAAGCGGTTGGCGCCCTGTTTGCTCCCGCTCCAAACGTCGTACGTAGGTCGGGAAATCGGGGGTGGCACCCAGGCGGTGTAATACCTGCAGCAGACGAATGCGGTCATCATCGGAGCGAAAATACAAGGCGTCGAGGCCCTGGCCCGCGGGCGTGAGTGATAAGGAAGTTCGGGTATGCGCATCGGCGAAGGCATAATCTAACTGCTGCAAGAGAGGCTTAATGAGCTGCGGCTGATTTAAAGCTACTTTGTAGCCTTGCTGCTGGGCTTGCAACAGGGCTTCGAGTACGTGCAGCGTGGCCCAGGGGCTTCCCGGTGAGGTAGGCCACGTACCCCAGATTCCTTCGGGCTGGTGTCGGCCTTCCAGCAAGCGCCGCACCAGGCGGTTAACGTCACGGGTGCCAGTGAAAGGCTGGTGCTGCAAGTCGCGCACGCGCTGCTCCAACAGCAGGGTCTTGAGTTTGGAGGCAGCCTGCTCATTGCACAGGTAAGCGTAGCGCTGCACGTGGCGAATTTCCTCTAGCAGAGCGGGCAACGGGTCGCTTTCCAGGCGTATGGTTACGGGTCCCAGCTCCGGGCGGGCGGGCCAGGTCACGGTGGTATCCGTAGCCGTGAGTACGGCAAAGGTTCCTACCTGCTCCAGACTGCCAGCCGGCAACACCGGAATGGTCCGCAGCTCCCCATCCTGGTAGCCGTTGGGCTGGCGCAACCGGAAGCTCACCTGCACCGAGTCGGTGTCAGTGCTACCCGGAGCCGTCAGCGTGAGCGTATCAAGCACGGCGGTAGCTACGCGGTGAGCTTGGGTGCGCTCGGGCCCCTCACCTACCCGAAAGGAGGTAGTAACCTGCGCGGTATCGGGCAAGTAGTTAAGCGTTTTGCCAACCACCTGCGCCTGGTCGCCCCGAACAAGGAAGCGTGGGGTAGCCAACTCTCCTAGCAAAGCCTTGAACGAACGAAGCAGGGCACTGGTGCTGCCCAAACGGCCATGGTCGTCGGAAGCTAGCACGAAGGTATCCCAGCCGGTAATATCATCGGGCACGGTAACGGTGGTACGGGCCTGCCCCTGCTCGTCGGTGACCAAGGTTGGACGCCACCAGCCCGTATCGGAGAAGCGGCGGCGCAGAGATAGGCGCGGGTCGCGCTCAGCCACGGGCAAGCCGTCGGGTCCCAGAACGTCGGCGGCGGGGTGCAGGCCACCGGGCGTCCGCCCCGCAATGCCTTTTTTGGTGGTGATGATAACAACCCCGTTGACGGCCCGAGACCCAAACGTAGCAGCGGCTTGCTCCCCTTTCAGCACCTTTATATCCGCAATATTCTCGGGGCTGATGTCGGCTATCTGGCCCGCGTAGGGTAGGCCATCCACGAGAAGCAACGGTTGAAGGCTACCTACGACGGTGCTGCTTCCGCGAATTAGCACGGAGCCCCCTGCTGCGCCCGTAGCTCCGTTGATTTGCACCCCAGCAACTTTACCCTGCAAAGCGGTAGCTGCTAAGGTGGCAACGGAGCCCGTAACAGCGGCCCGCTGGCGTTGGATGCCGTAGCCGGTTACTACTACCTCACTTAGTTGCTTTGTATCGGCCGCGAGGCTCACCTCCAAGTCACGCCCATCGGCGGGCTGCTCTACCATCTGATACCCAACGGAAGAAAACAGCAGCTTGCCCCCGGTAGGTGGCACCGATAAGGTAAAGCTGCCATCAACACTTGTGGCAACCCCAATGGTAGTACCCTTCAACAGAACCGTTACGCCAGGTAGCCCCTCCCCGCTGGCCCGGTCTAGTACCCGACCGCGCACGGTCAGCCAGCCGGGTTGAGGACTAGCGGGGACCACTACCTGAATCTCGCGGCGTTCCTCCCGCATTTGCTTGGAGGCAGCCGGGAGCTTGGGTAAACGCTCCTGCACCAAGCGCACAAAGCGCCGCCGTAGCGTCTTAGCCCCGGCCACTGCTGGCAGCACATCCGTGCGCTGCAGTTGCACATAGGTAGCACCGTTTGGCTGAATCATTACTTCCGTAGCGGGAGCTAGCACAGAGCTATCGGCCAGCAGCAGCGCCAGGCGGTAACGGCCCGTAGGCAGGGCGTGAATGGTCTGGGGCAGATAGCGCTCCAGGCGCACAAACTTAGGGTCGGTGGGCCGGGTAAGCAGGGTGTAATACGCGGTGGGCAGGTTCTCCCGCGGGTTCGGGGTAGGCTTCGGCAGACGCACTATCAAGCGGCCCAGGCCCGCGGGCGTATGCCTAGGGGTAGTAAGAAGGGGCTCCGGGCTGGGCGCGCGATAGTAGTTAGTAGCGGGGCGCGGCTGCATATCCGCCTCGGTATAAGCAAAGTCGGCCAGGGAGAACTGCGTGAAGTCGAGGGCTTGACCAAGCCCACCGAATTCGTTGCCCTGCAGGCAGCGCAATTTCAGCAGTCCTGGTTCTAGCGTGTAGCGGTAGCGGGGCTCCAGCAGGAAGCGGCGGCGCAGACCGTCCGTTCGTCGTAGCAACACGGAATCGGGCCGGAAAGGGCCACCTATGTGGTAGGGGCGCCGCTCAGTGTAGCTGTGGTAGTAGAAGTTGGACGACGAGCCAATACCAGCCCCCTGCCGGCTTACAGTGGGTCGCCCAGCGCCCAGGGGTTGCAAGCGGTTACCCTGGCGGAGCAGCACCCGCTCATCCTCCTCTTCTTTATCCACGAGTAGCAGGAAGCGCTCCAAATTATGCTGCTCCTCAACGCTAAGATTGCCGCGCTTTTCTACAGTCAACTCATGGCAGGGACGGTTGGGGTCGATGCTGAGGGTAAGCTTCTGCAAGTGCCGCAGGTACACATTGTGCAGGGTTACCAAGCGGTTGGGGGTGCGAATGGCCACTTGGTGAAAGCCACTATCAGCTACCAACGCGAAGGGTTCTTCCCGGTTCACGGCCGCCACAAATACGGGCACCCCATCCACGTACACCGCCACCGTGGGCTGCACCCGCCCCGAATCGACTACGAAGGGCGAGAACTGAGTGATACCCCCCGGGGCAGGCTGGTACTCATAGAAGGCACCATAATCGGGGTACAAGAACTGGTAGAAACGCAGGGAGTCGAGCCCGAGCCGCCGTCGCCAGCCACCCCAGTCCAATTTTTGTCGGGCGGCTGCCGCGGGGTCGTTGCCGAAGGCGGCACCCAGCTGAAACCGGCGCCGCGACAGACGGCCCGTCACCGGCGGCTCGAAGTTGGGGAGCTCCGGGGTGGATGGCTTCTCAAACTTACTGGTGTAGGCATAGGCCGTGAGGTCGGTGCGGGGCACGGGCTGGCCACGGCCGTCGCGCACGGTATAGCGCAGCTCTACTTGCTGGCCGGGGTACACTACCTCGGGCTGCTCGGCTTCCACTACCAGGCGGTGCTGAGGAAGCGGCACATTGTACTCCGCCGCCTGCAGCTCGCCCGCCCAGAAGTAATGCACCGACACGTACCAGGGCTCGGCTCCCGGCGCGGCGCGGCGCTGCTGCAGGGTACTCCCAAACCCCCGATCCACTAATTCGTTGCCCCGGTACAGGTAGTACCAGAACGCGAGGCGGCGCGGGTTTTCCATGGCCAGCACCACAGAGTCGGGGGTGCGGTCGGAGCGCAGAAGCAGCCCGGCATCGTCTTCATCCAAGTCTAGCGTAGCTTCCCGGCCCTGCGCATCGCGGAGGCGGTAGCCAGTGGCACGGGCATCCACAGGAAAGGCAATGGGCAGCTGCACAGCCCCCCGCACCGGAGGCGCTGCCTCGGTAGCCTGCAAGCCTAGTACGTCCAGCGTGGCCGCGTGGGGTTCAGCTTGGTCGCCTACGAGGTAGCGGGCCACCACGGAGTCTTGCCGCAGCTCCAGGGTAAGGCGGCCGGCGTCTAGGGTGTAGGGTACCGCTAGGGTTTGCTCGCGCCGCTCGTTGTCGCCGTTGAGAAAGGCAGCCCGCACCTGGTAGGTAAGGTCGGCGGCGGGAAGCACGGTAGCGGGAAGATTGAGGCGGGTTTCCCCAGTAGCATCAAGCGGCAAAGCTTTGGTCCAGAGTGTATCGGGCACAAATACCTGCCGCCCCGCGAAATACCCCACCGTGCCCTGGGGCGTTACGCTTAGGCGCACCCGGGCATCCAGCAAGTTGAGGTCATTGGCGTCTTGCCCCCGCAGAAAAAGAGCTTGCGGCGTGCCACGGCGGTGGGGCGTGGCGGCGGCACGCAGGGTGTAGCGCGTGTTCTTGAGTTCGTAATCTTCGTAGCGGAAGCTGGTGCTGAGGATTCCCTCCTCGTTGGCGTCTTCATGCTGGGGGGCAACCAAGCGAAGTACCACTGTTTGATCGAGGCGCAGGCCTAGCGTATCGCCCAGGGGCAACTGATACTCATAGGTGCCCGGGCGCACCGGCAGCAGATGAGCCAAGGGCTTCGTCCGGCCGGTGCCATCCAGCCACAGGCTCAAGGGCTTGCGGTAGGGTTGCCCATCGGGGCGGTGCAGCACACGAGCCTTTAGGCGCAGGGTGTCGCCGGGGCGGTAGCGGGGTTGGCTAAGCACGAGGTAGCCCGTCCACTGGTGGACGGCCGCGGCCCGCTTCTCTTCGCGCCTGGCTTGGCGAGCCCCGCGAACATCGGCACTAAAAGGGGAGCGAAGCAGCCCTACTAGGCCCGTGTTGGTGTAGGACGCGTGGCGAAGCTGACCAACCAGACTACGCACGGCGCGCGTGAAATACCCCAACGGAAATCCATACAGCACCCGGCTGAGCACACGCTGCACCGTCCAGGGGTAACTGTACCGGTGGGCCTGCGGGAACTGCTGCTCCAGAGCGTAGTACGTGGTGCTTCCCCCCTGCTCCACGGCCAGAAGACCGGCCCGCCCAGCCTTGCCCGCCAGCCGGTAGGTATGCGTGGCAGCGTCGTAGGGCACTACTTGAGGGCGCTGACCACGACCCAGCCACACCCGCGCGTCGGGTAGCAGACGGCCCAGGGAATCGCGCACTACCAGCGTGAGGTCCACTTGGTTGTCGAGCACGGTAAGTTGGCGGTTTGAGACGGTACGCAGCCAGTATACCAGCTCGGGGCCTTCTGTATGCGCAACCAGGTAGTAGCCGCGCGACAAGGGCCGGCGCAGCGCCAGTTGCATGCTATCGGTAGGAAAAGAGTCGACGGGCTGCGCAAAAAACGCGGGCTGCACGGCACGCAGGTTGTTCTCGTACAGATGGCGCGTTTGGTCGGCCGTGAGGCGAAATACCTTGGTAAGGTAGCTACGCGAGCGGGCACCGGCCAGGCGTTGCTGGGCGGAAGCCACCCCGGGCAACAGCAGCAGCAGGCACAGCCGAACTAGCAGGAATTGAAGACGGTAGGTGTGGAACATAGGCCAGATGAAATAGGATTTCTATTTCGTCAGATGCCCCGTAGCGGCTGATTCCACACACCAGGCCAGTTTTTTTTCTATTCGCTACCATTCTGGCCGAACATTTGCCTGCTTTTGTCATATTTTCGCCCCCCGCTGCGGTTTTACTCACTTCTTATATGGCAAGATTTTTTCTTATTTTCTGGCTCGTGCTCATGGCCTTAGTCGACGTGAGTCCGGCCCTGGGGCAGGCGGGCCCGGCGGCTCGCGCCAAGATGCGCGGTAAGGTGTATGTGCACCGGCCCAACTACAAGACGTACAGGGGCGGGGGCCGCAAAGCCCGGCGCAAGCGCACGGTACGCTACCGGCAGCGTTGGTACCAGATCTGGCGTAAGCGGAAGAAAGCCACCACGCCGGCACCCAAACGCTCACGTAACCAAACGCTTGGCTCCGGGGGGCAATAGTCGGGTTTCGTTAAGAATTTCTTGAATACCAAAAAGCGCTTTCCTAGCTAGGAAAGCGCTTTTTGGTTGGGGCAAAGCTAGCCGAAGCTGAACCGTGAAACGAGTAAACCGCTACGCACTACAATTTTTTGGGTTGCAGGCAAGTTATAAGCGCACACTAGCCTTGTTGTTGTATGCATAGAATCCTGCTCCTGTTTTTCGCGCTGCTGATGGTCAGTGGTGTTGAGTCGGCTACGGCAGCCCGCCCTACGGCCTATGCCCGCGCCAAAATGAAGGCCCGCGTGTTTACGCACCGCCCTTTTTACAAAAAGTACAAAGGCAGCAAAAAGAGCAAGAAGCGTAGTTTGTTCCGTAAAAAGGCAGGGTCTAGCAAGTCTACCTACCGGGTTGGGCGGCACTCAACGCGCTAGAAACCAAGCTACTTTCAGCGCTTCCACCATGCCCTGACCTCCCCTCTTGCCAACAAGCGCAACGGGTGAGGCCAGGGCATTTCTCTACTTGGCATACCAGGTCTGCCGCACCTGAAGCAGCAGTTGCTCGGCTCGTTGCTTGTTGAGTGCTTCGGGCAAGGAGGAAGCGGCAAACGCGGCCTCCACCCTTTCTACCAGGGTTTCGGCTTCGGCTATTAACTGTTCGTAGGTAAACTCGCCCCGGCGAATTTGGAGCAGGAACTCCCGATCAGGGCGGCGCACGTGGAGCTGGCCGGTAATAGCAATTTCCTCGGCCATGCGCAGAAGCCGAAACACGTGCAGCATGTTCTTGGCGTCGTAATTCCTGCCGTGCTGCACGGTGTTCTGGTATCGTTCGGCGTTACGTTTGGCTACCCAGTCGTGGTACTCGCGGTAAACCCGGCAGTACGTGCTATACCCATTGCGGTTGAAATTGAGGTAGGTCACGGGCGTTTCCCCCTTCGGAATGGCCGACAGCTGTACATCCTGAGAAGTTTCTACTTCGCGTACCAAGCCACGGTAGCCGTGGTGCTGGTCGTCCGTTGCATCCACGAACAGGGCGTATAAGTCGTTGAGGTTGGGCACGTTGTAGAGGCCGCACTGCGCGGCTGTGTAGTGCTGGCGGGCCAGCCACGTAGCCACGGGCTGCGCCCCGGCGCCTACCGTCACGTAGCAAAAGTCCAGCACCGATTTGCGCGCGGGCGGCTCAGGGTGGTTAATTTTCTTGTTCAGCCCCCGCGCTTTGCGAATCTGAGCTATAGCATATTCGGCATAGCTTAGAAAGAAAATCTTCGGCTCGAAACTCTTCAAACAGCGGGTGACGAAACACTACGCAGTCGGCAGGGGTGCCCAGCAGCTCCAGCACCGTTGGGTTGCTTTTTAGCAGCAACTCCACAAAGCGACGCAACTCATAAAACACTTCGTTGTTGGTTTCATTCGCTACCTGCGGCACATAATCGAGGCCATAAAACTCGGTTTCGGGCAGGATGAAGACACCTTTCAGATCGGTATCTGAATGCGGCAAATTGGTACCATAGGCGCGGCTACCGCTGATGGCTTCGAAGAGGATAAGGCCGCGCTGACGCAGATCGGCAATGGTAAACATAGCAGAGACTAATGAACTTTGGAGCCTATGAGGCTCAGGTGTATTTGTTGGTTCTATAACACGACCTGGGGCCACAGCCACGCTTGGAATAGCTTGTTCAGTACCGGGGTGGGGTCGGGCAGCCGCTGCATAGGCAAGGTGCTACGGGTCAGTACAGCGGTGGCATACTCTTCCTGCAGAAACGCCACCAGCACCGCGGGCAGCGGCACGGTCATCTTTTCATCGGCAGTAGCTTTTACGGCAAGCAGCTCGTCTACTACCTCATTAAACGCCGCAGGCAGTACCTCTCGCAGTTGCTGAAAGGCCATGGGCGGCGCTACTCCGGGTTGCTGTTGAATCCAGCGGGCCGCCAGCGTGGAACGGAGGGTGTAAAACAGCCGCTTCAGGCGCCCATCCACTCCCACCAAGTCCTCTTCCACCCCGCGTCGTACCAGGCCCAAATAGTGATGCAGCCCGGCTCGGGGGTTCCAACAGCTTTCCAACAGCGGCGCCACGGCCGCCCGGAAGCCCGGCACCTCCTGGTATACCACTGGCGACTGGAGCCACTCGTACAGGGCCGCATTGGAGCCGCGCAGTAGCTTCAGGGCCTTGCGCAATTCCCAGCCGGCCAGATCCAGCTTTTCGTCAATAGGAAAGCTGAGGGTGTCCGGGCCCTCGTCTAGCGTGAGGTACCACTCGGGTGGGTGCACATACACAAAACGCACATCGTAGTCGGAACCTGGGGAGGGAAAGCCCCAGGCGCGGCTGCCCGCCTCGCACACATACAAGATACGGACGCCATGGGTAGTTTCGAGCTGTATGAGGGCCGTTTGGATGCGCGTATACACGGGTAGAGGCAAAGAAGATAAGACGTTCCGTTTGCTGCAAGGTAGAGCCCAACGCCTCATTTATTCGCAGAACAGTTAAACGGTGGGCACCGCAATAGCTGCCACCGCCCACCTCAAGTACCCCCAACAAGCTACGGCTGACAGGGCGTCAAACCGAAGCCGATACGCCCAGCAACCGAAGAAGAGTGGTTCGCTAAGAAGAAACTCAGGAGGCAAATATTCCCTAATTGAATTGCTGGTAGAGCGCGCGGCCGTAGGGTTAGCCAGGAATATCTAGTAGTATTGAAAACCCGAACTTAGGTATTGCTTTACCTTTTTCGGGCCCCGCATTCCCGCTCAGCACCCTCCACAACCCCAACGTACCCATGTCGTTTTCCTTTCAGCAGTTGCTCTCGTGGCGTCAGGTAGCGCCCGCATGTTTGCTTGGCGCAGCGCTAACTAGCTGCCAAACCCAGTCGACCACCACCACGGCGGCGGCTCCGGCCGCTACTGCCGAAGCTACCCAGCCAGCCGCCGCTAGCCCGGCCATCAGTGCCGCCACCATTGGCAAATACCTACAGGAGGTGTCTGCGGATGAGATGATGGGCCGCAAGCCATTTACCGTGGGCGAGGAGCGCAGCACGAAATACCTGGCAGATCAGTTTCAGCGCTTGGGCCTGCAACCAAGTCCCGATGGCTCCTACTTCCAGCCCGTACCGCTGGTAGAAATTACGGGCACGCCAAGCCCTACTATGCAAATCAAGGGCAAGAGCCAGAACCTAAGCTTCCAGTATAAGACAGACTTTGTGGCCTTCACCCAGCGCGAGCAGCCCCAGGTGGCCGTTACCAACTCGCCGCTGGTATTTGCCGGCTACGGCGTGGTAGCCCCCGAGTACGGCTGGGACGACTATGCTGGCCTCGACGTGAAAGGCAAAACAGTAGTAGTTCTCGTGAACGACCCCGGCAACGCGGGCAACGACACTACCTTATTCAACGGCAAGGCCATGACCTACTATGGCCGCTGGACCTATAAATACGAGGAAGCCGCCCGCCATGGCGCCGCCGGCCTGCTCATCGTGCACGATACCAAGCCGGCCGCCTACCCCTGGTCGGTAGTGCTGAGCGGGGCCATTAGCCCTAAGCTGCGCGCCCAAACTGCCAACAAAGGCGCCGATAAGTGCGCCCTGGAAGGCTGGCTGACCCTGGACGCGGCCAAGAAGCTGTTTCAGGCCGCCGGTCAGAACTATGACCAACTCTACGCCGCGGCCAACACTAAGGGCTTTAAGCCCCGGCCCCTGGGCGGCCTCACGCTCTCGACGAGCATTCAGAATAAGCTGCGCCGCCAGACCTCGCGCAACGTGCTAGCCGTGCTGCCCGGCACGACCCGCGCCAACGAGTATATCATCTACTCGGCCCATTGGGACCATTTTGGGGTAGGCAAAGCTATTGCTGGCGACTCCATCTACAATGGGGCCGTAGATGACGGCACCGGCCTAGCCGCCCTGCTTAGCATTGCTGAGGCCTTTCAGCAGGCCAAGGAAAAGCCTCAGCGCAGCATCGTGTTTCTGGCCGTAACAGGTGAGGAACAGGGCCTGCTGGGCTCGGCTTACTACGCCCAGCACCCGCCCTACCCCCTCAACAAAACCGTGGCCGACCTGAATATGGACATGCTCTGGCCCTACGGTGAGATGAAAGACCTGACGGTTATCGGCTACGGGCAGTCGGAGCTGGAAGACTATGCCCGCGCCGCCGCCAAGGAGCAGGACCGCTACATCCTACCCGACCAACAGCCCGAAACCGGCATGTTCTACCGCTCCGACCACTTCAACTTTGCCCACGTGGGCGTGCCCTCGCTCTACGCTAGCGGCGGCTTCGAGAGCCGCACTAGTGGCAAGGCTACCATTGCTCAGCAGCGCCAAAACTATACTACCAATATGTACCACAAGCCCGCCGACCAGTTTGACCCCAGCTGGGACCTCTCGGGCATCGCCCAAGACGCCCAGCTTTACTTCCGAGTGGGCCAGCGCCTAGCCGCCGAAACCACCTTCCCGCAGTGGCGCGCCGGCTCCGAGTTTAAGGGCGCCCGGGATAAGAGCATGGGCGGGCAGTAAGTCAAGGCATCCGTCAAGTGCGCATTCCAAGCAGCCGGAATAAATTGCACAAGACATTACATACTGTGAGAGAGCATAGCCGAAGCATCTTTTTTCTGTTGCTGATCAACTAACCTAGTAAAGCAACGAAACAAATAGAGATACTTCGGCTATGCTCAATAGGATGACCTACTGGCTTCCTAGGTAGCTTTATAAATATATAGTGAAGGGCTACATAACATAAGTCCCACCCCAACCAACCCTTTGTTCGCAATCCGCATCTTCGCCTCATGAAGAAACTCGGATTACTGGTGTTGCTATTCATTACTGCCCACGTGGCTCGTTGCCAAACCGCCGCGGCCCTACTCCCCGATTCCGTGCAAGCCTTCCTTGACAAGAGCCTGACGCTGCTGGAAACGTACTCGCTGGAGCGAAGCACGGTAAATTGGCCCCAGTTGCGCCAGACAGTGCAGCAGAAAGCCCAGGGCGCGCAGTCGGTGCGGGGTTTGCTGCCGATTTATCCGTTTGTGTTCGAGCAACTCAAGGACGACCACGGCTGGCTGACCTACAAGGGCAAAACCTACAAGTGGCGCAACACGGCCCGCCCTGCCTACTCCAATACTGCCGTGAAGGCGGCGCTGGCGAAGAAGCCCGGCGTGCTGGTGAAGATGCTGCCCGGCAACGTGGGCTACGTGCAGTTGCCGGGCATCAACGCCGGGGGCAGTTTGCAGGCCATGCGCGACGCGGCCAAGGTGGTGCAGGACTCCCTCTGCCGCTTCAACCCTAATAAAGCCACGGCCTGGATTATCGACCTGCGCCTGAACGACGGTGGGGCCATGGCCCCCATGCTAGCAGGCATTGCCCCCATCATCGGCGACGGGTACCTGGGTGGCTTCGTGGACAAGGACGGCAACCCCGACCAGCAATGGTACCTCAAGCAGGGCAACTTCTACATGGATACCCTACAGGTGACCACCTTACAAAACCGCTGCCCAGCAAAACGGACCGACAAGCCAGTGGCCGTTCTGCTCAGCGGCCTAACAGCCAGCTCTGGCGAAATTGTCGCTATCAGCCTAAAGGGCCGACCCAACACACGGTTTTTCGGCGAGCCGACTTACGGTGCCACCACCGCCAACGAAAGCTACAAGATCAGCGGCACGGCCTACCTCACCGTGGCCGGCACGCAGGAAACCGACCGCAACAAGGTAGTCTACCGCACCAACGTCGCGCCCGACGTGCTCATCTCCGGCGGCGACAACTTCGCGGACTTCAGTCAGGATGTCAAGGTAGCGGCGGCGCTGAAGTGGCTTAGGACAACCAGAAAAGCATCAAGAACTCATTAAAAATGCCTTTACTGCACTAGTTGCACCTCCACTGAATCAGCCACTTGATAGCTACTATCGGCCACAGGTAGGTGAGTTGGGTCGTTGTAAGGCCTAGACACAGTTTGGTGGCTCCAGTTAATTTTAACGGCCTCCTTACTTGTGATGTATAGGCAGCAGGCTTCTACTTCTTCGATAGAGTTAAAACTGATGAGAGCAACATCAGACCCGCACACCGTAGTTACGGGCTGATTGCCGGACACCTCCGCATGAAATAGCGGATCTACCACCCGGAAGGTGTTGTTCTGCCAGGTCGCCAGAAAACTCATGCTGCGCCAGTGCACCAGATATATCAGTCGGTGGCCTAGTGGGAAGACAGACTCCACCAGTATTTGTTGATAGTCAAATAGGCTCTTACCTTGACTTAGCTTGGCGTCATAGCTGACGGAAAAGTCCCGCTCCTGGGGTTTATTTTTCCCAACCCAGCGCGTTAATTCCGTGGTGGGGCTATCAATCTGCTGCAATTCCGCAGACCCTAGCATGTGGCCTAGCGAGGATAGAAGGAGATATTTACCGTCGTGCTTTACCACAGCATCCGGGCAGTTAGCGCGGGCTAAATAATAAACGTGCTCCTGTTTATCATAGAAATAGGCCTCACCACCCCACTCACCGTTGCACTTCGTACACACTATGTACCGAGCATCCTCGAACAGCTTGGGCTGCTTGCTCAGTGGCACGGGCTTCAGATAAGGATGCCAGACCTCTTGGCTGAAGGAAACGTAATGGCCGCTGGTAGTTAGCGCAACTAGTTGACTATCCAGCACCCAGTGATAGGCAAACTTGCGGGTATTCAATTTCTGCTCCAAATCCTGGTTCCGCTCTAAGCCTGGCAGTTGGTAACAGGCAAAGTACCCAGGGTGGAAAAGCGTAATCAGGTTACCCTGATAAATAACGGAAAACGACAGCGGGTAAGGAGCCGTGGAAAACGGATTTCGCATGACTACTTCTCGCTTACGCAGTCCTAGCGGATGCGGGGCAAACTCAAGCTTGAAGTCGGCCGCTGTTTCTCCCTCATACACCACTGGCAGCAACGGACTCTCTTCCTCATGTTGACGTTGAAGCCACTGAAAATGCGTCAGTATCTGTTGAAATTCTGGCGGTAGTGTGTAGTAGCGGTTGCGTAAGGCAATACCTGCCTGGAAGCAGAACATGCAAGCGCCAATTGTCACAACCAACAGCACGCCAAGCCCAACCCAAGGTGCTAAAATTCTTTTCATGAACAGTACAGGCGCAATGGAGGCCCACTACCGGAAGCTGACAGTAAACTCCTTCATTGGCGATGCTACGGGAGGCACTAAAGCCCCGAATACTCCGTTGGGCGCAGAAACATGATGTCGATGTGCGACACATTGTTCTGGTACTCGGGCAGGCTGGACAGTTTCTTCCACTCGGGGTCGTTGCCGAAGGATTTCCAGTGAGCTTCCCGCGCTTGCATGTTCGCAAAAGAGGTCATGTATAGCAGGTTTGGCATTTTCGAGCCGAAGAGTACCTCCCCATAGAAGATGGCATTGAAGCCCAGGCGGGAGAACAGCTTGATTTCCCCACCGGCGTTGAACATCTGCACTTTGTTGCGGAAGATCTTCTCGCTGGCGCCCTCATAGCTCCGCAATTCATACACCCGTTCGTTTTTGGGTGCCTCGAGCTGCGGGGCCACTAGGTCTGTCATTTGCTCAAAGGGTTTGATGAAAACGGTTTCTAGGCGGCTATAAGCTGGATTAGTATGGGCCGCATTCACGTAGCCCCCCCCAGTAGCCAGCAGTTTCGCAGTGGTTTCCTGGCCCACTTTTTCCCATTGCTTCAAGGACGAATATGGGGTCAACACATAGATTCTTCGATCAGCGGCCGTGTCGTTGCCGATGGGCTTGAACACACCAATTTTAGTAATGCCGGCGGTGCGCAGTGCGGGCATATATTGGTGCTGTAAGAAACTATCAATTACGGCCTCCTGCCGGCTGGTTTTAAGGTGGTACACCTTGAGCTCCAGGTAGGCAGGACGCGCCGCGAGGGCAGTACTGGCCGCGTTTCCCCTGCCCATTCCCAGGAGCAAAAGAACTGTAAAAATCAGAAAGTGAAGCGGTTTCATAGCTAGCAAGTAAAAAGGCTGAATGAGCCGAAAGAAAATTAGATTAGGTAAGCGCAGCCCTACTACTTATAACCGCGGGTCCACGGCCTCGCTCTCCAGCGCCAGCACGCCAAATACGCACTGGTGCACCTCCCGCAGCGAGGCTCCTGCCACGAAGCGCTCCAGGCCTTCTACGCCGAGGGCAAATTCGCGCAGGGCCAGGTTACGCTTAGACTTGACGGCCCGTTCGCGCAGGCGCTCCAGGTTGCCAGGCAGCAGGTAGTCGGGGCCGTAGATAATGCGCAGGTACTCGCGGCCGCGGCATTTGAGGGCCGGCTGCACCAAATGCTGGCGGCCACTGGGGATGAAGTCGTAGGGCTTTACTACCATGCCTTCGCCGCCGGCCGCCGTGAGGTCAGTCCACCACTGGGTAGCAGCTTCTACGTCGGCAATGTCTTGGAGGTGAACCACGCGGTAGGGCGTGGCGCGCAGTAGTTCTTCGTCGGCCAAGCAGATAGCACGCAGGGTTTCCATATGCCAGGCGTGGTCCTTGTCGAAGTAGGTATGCCCCTCGGTAGCCAAGAGGTGGAAAGGAGCCAAGCGCAGGTCAGAGAGGCTTTCCACAGGCCAGCAGTAGCGACGGTAGGCTTCAGCGTAGTGCTCAGCGGCCGTTTGGCGGGCAGTGGTGCGTGCGAGCAACGCCTCTACTCCATCGAGGCCGCGGGTGGTGGCTTGGCTGAGTACAGCCACGGCTTCGGGTAAGGCGGCCGTAGCAGCGGCTGCAACGGCCGCGTACTGGTTCTTGATCAGTTCCTGGGCCTTAGCCGACCAGGGCAACAGTTCGGCATCAAGGCAAAGCCAATCAGTATGGAATTTCTCCCAGAACCCAGCCGTGGTGAGGGCATTTTGCAGGCGCGTGAGAAAAGCCAACTCCAGCGTGGCATCGGTGAAGAAGTTGCGGCCGGTACGGGTGTAGCACCGGCCCGGCCCCTCGCCCACTACTCCAAAACGACGACGTGCGGCTTCTTCATCCCGGGCCAGCACTATTACCACGCGGCTACCCATGTGCTTTTCCTCGCACACCACTCGCTCTTGGCCCTGGCGGCGGAAGTAGTCGAAGGCTTCGGCGGGATGCTCCAGCAAATCGGGCAGCGCCGAAGTTTCTGAAGGGCTCATGGTTGGTGGCAAGTAGAGCAGCCACTTCGGGTTCAGGGCAAAGCGCGACATCACTTCCAACGCCGCCGCCGCATTCTCTTCCCGAATGGTAACGGAGGGTAACAGCCGCGTTTTGATGATTTGCTTGCCCGTCACGTCGCGGATGTCCAGCAGGTCGTCGTGCTGCTGCTGGGCCGAAAGTTGGGCTACATCGGCGGCTACTTCGGCCGGACGAAGCGGACGTACCGGCTCGCAGTACACCTGGGCGGCGGGCACGGCCACCAGTTCCCGCTCGGGGTAGCGCAGGGCCGTGAGGTGGCCTCCAAACACGCAGCCCGTATCAATATCAATGGTGTTGTTGAGCCATTCGGGGTCTGGTACGGGTGTGTGGCCGTACACCACCATCGCGCGCCCTCGGTATTCTGAAGCCCAGTTGTAGCGCACGGGCAGGCCAAATTCGTCGATTTCGCCCGTCGTCTCCCCAAACAGGGCAAAGGCGCGCACGGCACCCGAGCCGCGGCCCTGCATCTCTTCGCGCATGCCAGCGTGGGCCACCACCAGCTTACCGCCATCTAGCACGTAGTGGCTCACTAGCCCATCTAGAAACTGACGCACCTGGCTCTTGAACGCCTCCGACTCAGTAGCCAGCTGAGCTACCGTTTCTGCAAAGCCGTGCTTTTCGGCTACCTGCTTGCCGTTGAGGTAGCGCAATAGCTTAATGTCGTGGTTGCCGGGTACGCATAGCGCTTGGCCGCCCTGCACCATGCTCATCACCAGGCGCAGTACTTGCGGCGAGGCGGGCCCCCGGTCTACCAGGTCGCCCAGAAACAGGGCACGCCGGCCGGCTGGCGCCGTTACGTGCACGCCCAGGTCGCGGACATCCTCCGTAGGATTGGTGTGCACCATGTAGCCCAACTGGGTGAGCAGCGCCAGCAGTTCGTCGTAACAGCCGTGCACGTCGCCAATGATGTCAAAGGGGCCAGTGTCTTGCTTGCGGTTGCTGTAGAGCGGGTCGCGCACGATGGTTTGCACGGCGTCAATCTCTTCCGGCCCGTGCAGGTGGTAGATATGGCGGAAGCCTTCCTGCTTCAGGAATTTGAGGCTGCGGCGCAGTTGCTGGCGCTGCTGAGGTACTACGTGGCGGCCCAGGTGCTGGCGCTCGGCGCGGGCCCGGTTGCGGTCCTCAGCTACGCGGTCGGGCACGTCGAGGATAATGGCCGTGGGCAGCACGTGGTAGTCGCGGGCCAGTTGCACAAGCGTTTTACGAGCCTCAGGCTGCACATTGGTGGCATCTACCACCGTCAAGAGGCCCCGCTTAAGACGCAGCCCCACCATATAGTGTAGTAGGGCAAAGGCATCCGGCGTAGCCGACTGGTCGTTCTCATCGTCAGCCACTAGGGCCCGGCACTGGTCCGACGACACAATTTCGGTAGCCTGAAATAAGCGACGGGCAAACGTACTCTTCCCCGCCCCCGAGGTACCAATGAGCAGCACCAGGGAGAGTTCGGGGAGTTTAAGGGAGGTATAATGGGGCATTACGTGGTTGAGAATATCTAGTAGCAGGCGTAAGATTAGGCACAATTACCCACTACTGCATATTGGGTAACGGTAGGTAAGCCATTTAACACGCTTACGTACGGAGAATATAGACTCTTGCCAACCTAGCACCACAAGTTTACGATCTGTAATTCGCTGAGGGTCATTTTAGGTTCTGCTACCTTCCCGTCACTCGGTACTCGACTCGTCGGTTGAGCTGGCGGGTGGCTTCCCGGTCGTTGCTGGCGCGGGGCTCGGCACCACCTAGGCCCAGGCCCGTGATGCGGGCTTCGGCTACGCCGTGGTGCACGAGGTAGGATTTCACGGTGGCTACGCGCCGCTCGCTAAGCTGCACATTTTTCTCCGCGGGGCCCACGTTGTCGGTGTGGCCGCGCAGCTCAATAGTGAGGCTGGGAGTTTCTAGCAGCAGCTTTAGTAGTCTTCGCAGGGCGGGATACGACGTTGACAGCAGCCGGGAGCTTCCCTGCTCAAACTGCACTTTGTCGAGCCCCAGGGTCGTACCCACAGCAAGGGGTTGCAGTAGAATATCCTGCACGTAGGGGCCACGGCGCGGGCGGTAAGTGCTATCCAGAGGCAAATAGCCGGCCAGTTGCAGATGGGCGGCCACGGCGCGGCCGGGGTCTACCAGAAACGAAAATACTCCCTGGGCCGTGGTGAGTACCGTGGTTTCGGCACCGGCCGGCCCTAGGCGCAGCTTCGCTTGGGGTAAGGGCTGAAGCGTAACGGCGTCCAGGATTCTACCCCGCCAGGTACCAGTAGTAGGTGGGGGTGGCGGCGCAGATACGGCGGCTACTTCCGCTCCCGAAGAAGCCGGCCGCAGCAATGCGCAGCCGGCCAAATCAGTGTAAATACCGCGCCGAACCAACTCGGCCTCGCCCCGGCGCATGTCTACTCGGTAGAGGGCTTTGGGGCCCGCCATGTACAGCCAGCGGCGCCCCGCTCCATCGGTCTGAAATAGTAAGTCGCTGTAGCCGCCCCGTTCCGGGAGGCCCGTGAAGCTAGTTAGGGCGGGAACCGGCTGGCGGGTATCCAGGTTCACGCGCATCACCGAGCCGTCGGTACTGTACACCTGATAGAGGGTGCGGTTTTCGTCGAGGCAGAAGTTGCCGTGGGTGCCGGCGCCGGTAAAGCCAATGGTGGAATAAAAGGGTGCTTGCCGTAGGGGGTCCGTGGTCCAGAGCGTGGTTACGGCTCCGTCAACGGGATTCACCTTCACCAGCTTGCTCGCGTCGGAGGTCATGAAGTACAAGCTCCCTTGCACATCGGTGGCCGCCGAAATCCACACATTTTCAAGACCTTGGGCCGGTAGGCGCCACGGGGTGTATTCGCCCTTTCTGGTAGCGGGATTGTAGCGGTACACCCGCTCAGGAGTATTAGTTGGCGATTTGGTGACGGAATACAGGCAGTTGTCGAAGCCCTTGGCTAAGGCGTAGGACTGAAACGGCAGCACGCGCCAGTGCACCTTGGGTCGGGCCGATAGGTTCGCCGCCGAAAACTCGTGGATGGTTTGGCAGTCGTCTTCCCAAATAGCGTTATCGGAGCGCAGGGCAGCAATGGCGTACATCTTCTCATCGCATGATGACGACGAGGCAGCCGGCTGCTGAACGCGGGGTGCCGTGCTCACGAACCGGAACGACTCCAGCAGTTTCTCCCCTTCCGCCAGGTAGCGGGCATCCTGGACGGTAGCGGCCCGGTACTCCAGCGCAACTGCAACGCCCTGGCGCCAGATCCGGCGCCCAACCACGCGGGTGCGGGGCGCCGGGGCGGGCGAAGCAGCGTAGGTGTACTGGTACTGCACTTCCTGCTGGCTGCCCGCGTCGTGCTGCATTAGATAAACTACCTGCGAGTGCGGAAGGCGCTGAATCTGATGCCACACGGAATCTTGCTGGTTGCGCAAAAGCACGCCACCAAGCTTGGGAGGCGGAGCAGGCAGCGCAAGGCGCCGAATAGTGACGGTGACGGGGGAAGGCGTTGCGGCGGTGGAGAAAACCACTTCTCCTAACTCATTGGTTGGGAGGCGCCGCCAAGAGCTGAGGTACATGAGCTGGTAATGCGCCGCCGTATCGGCGTATACGCGCGCCGGCTCCTGCGCGGACAGCTTCAGCCAGCAAAGCAGTAACGCCAGCGTCAGCAAAACCTTCATAAGCAAACTAGTGAGCAAAGGAAACTGCCTTAAATATAAAAGGCAGCAGCTCCTTCTCACTACTACTCCCCTGCCTACCCGAGGAAAGTAGTAGATATACCCAGCGTTTACTGCTCAAATACGGCCAACTGGGAAGGCGCCCCCACTTCCGCCACCTCCGGCCCCAACGGCTCTATCCGCACGCGGTAGCCATGCCGGCCAGCCACACCAGCTGCCCACTCCGCAAACTGAGCTCGCGTCCACTCGAAGCGGTGGTCCTCGTGGCGATACTCGCCGGCGGAAAGAGTTTCGTAGCGCTGGTTATAGTCGGCATTGGGGGTAGTAACGAGGACGGCACCGGGGCGAGCGCGGGCAAACACTACCTGCTCAAAAGCCGTCAGGCGACTTTCATCCAGGTGCTCGATAACTTCTACCACGGCAGCGGCATCGTAGCCAGCTAGGCGCGGGTCGTGGTAGAGCACGGAGCCCTGGGTGAGTGTCAATCGCTCGCGCTGGCGCGGGGGCATTTCAGCTACGTGTAGGCGCTGCTGGGCCCGCTCCAGCTCCCGCCACGATACATCCAGAGCCAAGATGTGCTCGATGTGCGCAGCCTTCAGTAGGCGCCGGACCAGCTTGCCTTCCCCGCACCCCAGGTCTAGCACTCGCTTGGCGCCAAGACGACTGATTTCCTCCGCTACCCGGTCGAGGCGCAAATCATGCAGGCTCAGCCTTTCGGCAGGCCCAGCAGCAGCTTCTGGCAACGACAGCGGGCCAGCCGTGGTGTCAGCCTCCGCTTCAGCAGGAATTGGAAGATCATCTGTTGCCGCCTCATCACCGGCTAGTAGGCGCTCCAAGGTTGGGTTTACATACTCCGCAAACCGTAGGTAGCGGCGAGTAATAAATTCCCGAGCGGGATGCTGAGGCAACCACTCCCCACCTCGGCGCAGAAGCTTCTCGGCTTCCTCCCGGTTAACCCAATAGTGCTTGTCGCCCCGGTCTAGCACAGGAATCAGCACGTACAGGTGGCTGAGCATATCGCGCAAGCGCAGGCCAGTATGGCGCAGGCGCAGCGTATAGTAGCGGCTGTTGCCCCACTCCGGTACGGTGGGGTCGAGGGGGTGCGCCTCCGTTTCTACGGTGTATCCCAGAGGGGAAAATAAGGACCCGAGCTGTTCGGCACTGGTGGCAGGAATTACGGCTACGGTAGCTTCCAGCGGAAGCAACTGCTCGGGTAATTCAGGCCGGTCCTTACAAGTACCATTCATGGCCGTGTTAAACGCCTTCGACAGGGCAGCACTAAAGAAAGACGAGGCCACGTAGGGCCGGTCGTTGACGTACTGCTCCAAGGCAAATCCTTCGCCAGCTGGCCCACGGTGGTTACGCACAAGCCCAATCGGGTCTACGTCGAGCAGCAACGCCACAGTGCAGCGCTCAGCGGTGGCCTCAGGGTAAAAAATATGCGCCTGTCCGGCGGCTACTTCCAACGTCTGAAGGCGAGCTGGATTTTTATGCAGCAAGTAGCCGAGGTCGGTGGCTGGCTGGTGAGTAGTAGTGATGGTAAGCAGCATCTGAAGTATAGCAACGCAAATAGCACACGGCACCGCAGCTATTCAGCCGTAGGCCGCGGCAAGATACAAGTTTGCAATTTTTCTGACCCTAGATACGGTGAATGATCCAATGACAATTCATATCAAAGTAGATAACCAAAAGAGTAATATTACACCTTTTGGGTTAATGAGTAAGTTCTTAATTATCAGCATAAACAACCTGATTTTATACATATGTTTTATAGATATTATTATCATTTGTATAACTATAAACCTGTTGTATTTTATGCATTTGGGCAAAGACTATTTATACTGTTCATCGCGTTCAGCTAGTAGTATAGATGCCAGTCCGAAGGTCAGTTGTTCGATACGAACATGGCGCAGACCCGCCGCGCGGCACGCACTTGCTACCTTGTCGAGCGCAGAAAATTCACTGGCGAAATGTAGCAAGTGCGTGTGCGCCAAAATTGGCCCTCCGAGCAGGCGCAATATATAGTTGCAGCTCCGCAGATACCCAAGGCAGAACGCCCGGCGCCAGCCCCTAGCGGGCACCGTTAATTCAAGCAGGGCCACCGTACCACCCGGTGCCAGCAACCGCATAAT
Source organism: Hymenobacter mucosus (assembly GCF_900188255.1). Classification (GTDB taxonomy): domain Bacteria; phylum Bacteroidota; class Bacteroidia; order Cytophagales; family Hymenobacteraceae; genus Hymenobacter; species Hymenobacter mucosus. The sequence goes on from NZ_FZNS01000004.1 coordinate 32,552, forward strand.
CTCCGCGGCTAAGGCGGGGTAGTCGGTTGTGGGCAGGGTTTTCAAACCAAATGCACTTACAACCACATCGGCTGTTGCGGAGGCTAGGCCGCTGCTACAGGCATTAGCGGCGTGCAGGCTTATGCGCTCAGGGTTTGGTAGGGTGTCTCGGTGGCGAGCGGCCCCTGCCAGCATACGGGCTGAGAAATCCACGGCGCGGACTCGTCCATTTTCACCCACCTGGGGCAGTAGTAGGGTCCACAACTCCCCGGTACCAGTCATCAAGTCTACTACTTTCTGCCCAGCTTGGAGGGGTAGGCGCGCCACCATTTGCCGGCGCCACCGTTCGGTAAGCCCCCCAGAAAGTATCGATTGCAAATGATAAGTGCTGGCGAGGCAATCAAACAGATTGGGCATGGAGCCACCATCCTCTTCCGGATAGGCGCCTAGGGTCTGGGGAATTCCGGCCGTAGCAGAGACCTGCGTTTCCTCTCCTACGGCTACTAGCAATGGATTCTCACTCATGTTCGGCTTGCTGCTGAATGGTGACCAATACCCGATCATGCATGTCGTTCAGTAGGTAGTCGCTCCAGAGCTGCCAGTAGCGACGGGGGCCAATGCTGTGTTGGTAGACGGTGCGGGCTTCCAATAGGGTGCATCCGCCGGGCAAGGGCTGCAAACGAAACGTGCCCGTCTCTACCCGGAAGTAGCCATGCAAGTGCGGGGCGTGAATCTGCGGATAAGGACTTAATTCCTTCATGGGCGCTGGCGTGTTGGGCACAGCAAACTGCAGTTCTCGCTCCGGCACCCACTGCGTAATTGGTAGGTTGGTCACCGCGTTGCCGGAATAGGCCACGGTAAGTTCCCGTTGGCCCGTTGGCGTAGTGCGCAGGGCCGTCTTGGTGGGGTAAGCCACTCCCGCCCGGAACAGTATTCCTACCCGGGCGGGGTAGTGCACTGGCTGCAAGAGCGCCGCCCACACCCGGGCAGGGCTAGCCTTTACCACGCGGCGCGTCACAACTTCATGGGGTAGCGGCGGAGCTGCCGTTCGGCATTCATAGGACTGTAACGCCGGGTACACCAATACCACGGCCGCCAACACCGGCACCTGTCGCCGAGAGTCAGTCCCAACTAGAACCAAGATGGCTTCTCCCATTCCGGCCCCAATCAGCGCCATTACCAGCCCAACCGGGAATGCCATTACTACACAAATAAACCCTTCTATACCTCCCATGATCAGCAAGCCCATCGTGCAAATCAAAGCCAAGGTAGTAACGACTGCCAGCGCCGGAGGAAAGATGCGCGCCTGCTCGCGGGACCGATCCATATTGTATAGAATAGAGGCTACCAGCCCGCAGATAATAGGCGAGACTATAAATAGGCTCCAGCCGTAAGCTTGGTAGCGCTGCGTGGAAAGGGCCATCAACAACGCTCCCACTGCGCCGGCCCCAACTACTGCTATAATAGCGCTTTTAGTGGCCGACACAACCCGCGGCTGGCGGGGAGGGTGTTCAGCGGGGGGCAGATCATTAGAGGATGGATCGGCAAATGGTTTGAGAGGGTCGGCAGACATAAGATTGTAGAAATAAGGGTAAATGCGTGGGGCACTGGCACTATTAAAGTTCGGGCTTGCGACGAGTGGGATTGACGGAAAAGCCAGGCCCAAATGTATTCTTAATTTCAATAAATATTGAAAGTTTGAACATTATTATTTACCCCCTTCGATGCTAGGTCATCACATGACGCCTAGCACAGGCGAACCCTTACTACTTCCATCAAAGGCTACTAGACTGATTTGCGGGTGCTTATAGCTGATTGTACACGCATTCTTAACTGTGGTGGAGTCATTGCAAGTAGCGGGCTCTCGGCCACACAACAGAAGGTTAGTGGCCTATAAACATTTGGATTATAGGTACTACCCAGCCCATTACACAATTCGAATAACTTAAAACCATTTGGACATACAGTGTATCGCATCAAAATAATGCCCCGCCCTATTTTCATTTAACTAATATCGAGTCCTAGAGCCATAGTGCTCTGCCTAATAAGGTCATTATGATATTATTTTGCACAATATCAATATACCTAGCATTCCTATTGTAATCAAAACGCGTCGTTTGATATAGCCTTCTACTACTCAATCCTACTCTGCTGAACGACACTATCCTCTCACTAGTCAAGTTTGGCACGTTGTTGGCCGAAATGCACTAGCTCCCGCTTATTCGTTTCCTATCTTTGCACCCATCGAAATCCCCCCTGAGTTGCTTACTGCTTTTATGAAAAAACTTATCCTCCTTTCAGTTCTGATGCTCGGCGCACTGGCTTCTTCGGCGCAGTACATGCCCGGCAAGCCACGCAAGAAATATACTTTCCCCAAGAAAGACGAAGAGAGCTCCTATGTACTCAACGTAACCAAGAACACCGACGAGGATGCGGAGGTAGATGCTTGCGTGACCCGCGTAGCGTACCGCCCCTACGCCGAGCTACTCACGGAAATCAATGAGCTGAAGCGAATGAATAACTGGGCAGACACTACCTACCAGCGCCGTTTCCAGCAATTGCCGGCCGGGGGACAGCTCACGGTCACAATGTATCGCCGGGGAGCGGCCAACGCTGACCCCGCCTACTTGAGCCTCGTGGCCAAGAACAAGGACGGCAAGGAAGTGCTGAACATGGCAGAACTGCCCGGCGGCCAAGGTCGCTTCTGGAACCGCGACCTATACATGAGCAAGCGCACCGTGCCTTTCACCAAAGTAGAAGGCCCCCAGGATGTCACGCTGACGATCAACGATGCGAAGACCAAGCAAAACTTTGAATACATTATCAAAGCGCAGTAAAAGCGGTAGCTTCTAGTGTTTCAACAAAGCAATGCCGCCGCACCTTACGGATGCGGCGGCATTGCTTTGTTGGAAGTGCCTGAGTTTTCACCGGTGCTGTGTACGTAAGCAAGTAACCAAGGCAGGGCGGAGCCGCCAGACCTACCGTTTATGCAGCTGCACCCATTGCGCTGCGACTAGCGTTTTGGCGTCTGCAAGGCGGGCCTGCTTCAACTCTTCTGGAGAGAACGTGAGGATTTCAATCTTCTCGTTTTCCTCTGCTAGTCCCCCTCCTTCTCCCGGCTGGCGGCTAACCTCGGCATAGAAAATGGTAATCACCTCAGCGCTGGTACCGGGCGAAGGATAAATGCGGGCAATCTGCTCCAGGCGGTCTACATCGTAGCCCAACTCCTCGTAAACCTCGCGGCGAATGGCGGCTTCCGGGCCTTCTTCTCCATCGACCATGCCGGCTGCTATTTCTAGCAACTCGTCTTCGGGCCCCACCCGGTATTGACGGGTCAGGATATACTGCTGCGTAGTCGTGTTCCAAACCAGCGCTGCTACCGCCGTACCGGGTTCAAACCGTTCCCGCTGCAGAACCTTGTCGCCATCTTGCACCGCCAACTGGCTAAGCTTGTAGTGACCATCGTAGGCAATTTTGCGGTCAGTGATATGCATAATAGAGGAGTTTTGTAAGATTTGTGTTGAATAAGTAAACGGAAAATGGGCGGGGTAGTGTTGGAAAGAGCGGAGCATTTTTGGCCGAACTGCCGCCAGCGAAGTATCCTTTTTGCTAGTCGCGCCCGCACTCCGTATAAAAACCCGACCTTTGCGGGCTCATCTATCTCCCGTGCCATTCTCGCCGTTGCGGGGCGGCCGCTTTTTTTCTCTTGATGTCGTTCGACGAACTAAACCTGATTGACCCTATCCTGCGTGCCTTGCACGAGGAAGGGTACACCACCCCCACTCCCATTCAAGAGCAGGCCATTCCGCAAGTGCTGGAAGGCCACGACCTCCTGGGAGTAGCCCAAACGGGCACCGGCAAGACTGCCGCCTTCACCGTTCCAATTCTACAGATCCTGCACCAAACGGCCCAGGTTGAGCGCCATGCTCCCGGCCGTATTCGCTGCCTCGTGCTCACGCCAACCCGCGAGTTAGCCACACAAATCGGGGAGAGCTTTGCCAACTACGGCCGCCACCTGCCCAAGCTTCGGCGCACCGTTATTTTTGGGGGCGTGGGGCAAGCTCCTCAAGTGCATACCCTCAAACGGGGCGTAGAAATAATCATTGCTACGCCGGGTCGCCTACTTGATTTGATGAATCAGGGCTTCGTTGACCTACGGCACCTAGAAGTATTCGTGCTGGATGAGGCTGACCGAATGCTCGACATGGGCTTCATTCACGACATCAAGCGGCTACTACCCAAGCTACCGGTTTCGCGCCAAACGCTGTTTTTCTCCGCCACCATGCCCGGTCAAATTCAGGACTTGGCCGATACCATTCTTAAGCCAAACCCGGTTAAGGTGGCCGTTACGCCGGTGTCGAGCACCGCGGAAACGGTAACCCAGGCAGTGTACATGGTGGAGAAGTCTGACAAGCCGGCGTTGTTGGAGCACGTGCTGGCCGACAAGAACATCCGCCGGGTACTAGTGTTCACGCGCACCAAGCACGGCGCTGACAAAGTAGTGAAGACACTTGCAAAGGCTGAAATTCCGGCCGAAGCTATTCACGGCAACAAATCTCAGAACCACCGCCAGCGGGCGCTAACGAATTTCAAGGCTGGTACCACGCGCGTACTGGTTGCCACCGACATTGCGGCGCGGGGCATTGACGTGGATGAGCTAACTCACGTTATTAACTACGAAATCCCCAACGAGCCCGAAACCTACGTGCACCGTATTGGGCGCACAGGCCGGGCCGGGGCTAACGGTACGGCTTTGTCTTTCTGTGACGAGGAAGAGCGCGCCTACCTACAGGATATTCAAAAGTTGATTCGTCGGCAAATACCAGTGGTTGCCGAACATCCCTTTTTCTCTGCCAACGTGGCTCCCGTACCGCTATCAGGTGGCGCGCCCATTCAGCGCCCGAAAGGTCCTGCTGGGCGCCCACCGCGCCCGGGCCGGGGGCCCCAGGGCCAAGGCAGGTCGGGCTCCGATGGCGGCGGCCGCTCACAAGGCCAGCAGTCTGCCCGTAGCGGCGAACGAGCGGGCGGTGGGCAGCGCGCCGGCGCGCCAGGCGGAGGCCGCACCAGTGGTGGTGGCAACGGTGGTGGACGCCGCCGCTCCCGCAGTAGCAACACTGGGCGCTAAAGCTCGAGGAAATCCTTAGTAACCAAAAAGGCTGGTTAGAAGCTCGCATGTTGCGTTTCTAACCAGCCTTTTCTGATGCGGAAGTTGATAGGCATGCTGGAAACAAAACGGCGGCCAAATACCTTTAGAAGGTGCAGTGGTTCTGCTTCCGTTTTATCTCATCTTCTTTCCTTATGGCTCAGCGCACTCTTGCCGTTATCCAAGCCCTACGTGATACGGCGCACCGACTTGCCACCCAGGCTCCCTACCAGTGGGGGCATATGGGCAGTTGCAATTGTGGTCACTTGGCCCAAACGGTTACTAAGCTCACCAAAGCGGAGATTCATGCACGCGCTATGCAACGCTACGGCGACTGGGAGCGGCAGCTAATCGACTACTGTCCTACCAGCGGACTACCCATAGACGTTACGATTGATGAAATGCTGGCATTGGGCTTTACCCGTCAAGACCTCACTCACCTAGAGCGTCTTTCTGATCCTACCATCCGGCGAGCTATTCCCTTCGAGCAACGCAATGCCTTACGCCACAACCAGCGGGATGATGTGGTACTCTATCTGCGCACTTGGGCGGATTTATTGGAAGCTGACTTGCTGGACAGCATTAGCTTGCCTAGCCTAACATCCTCAGCAGCGCCTGCACCTATAGCTGCGCTTCTTCCCGCGGGCTAGTAGGTCCATTAGCGCACCTCATTCACCAAGCGGAAAAGCCCCGCCGGCTCAGAGCCGGTGGGGCTTTTCTGTGTTTATACTGTATTAGCAGTTGCTACCACCCTACCAGTGAAATGATGTTCACTGGCAACAATCTATTTAGTAGTTCACGTTGCTGCGCTGAGCTTCCCGGTACCCTTCTGGGCGGTGGCTGCGCTTGTAGGCAGCATCAGCATTAGGATCTTTTTCCGCATCGGGAGCTTGCGAGCAGGACGACAGGAAAAGCGAGGCGCCAGCGGCGAACAGGAAGAGCAGACGGAAATTTTTCATGGCCCAAAGGTAAGCACCTACTCGAAAAACGCCAAGCTAGTCCGTGGGTTACTAACGGCAGTTTTTCTGCTCTATATCACCTGCCACAGCCAACAACCTTAAGTTTACAATACGAATGTAAATAACTTACACAGGTTAGGCCAAGCACATTTGTATATACAGTCACTGTACTCTGCCTGCCCACACTAGCCCCTAAAATTGCTAGACCAACTGTACAAATACGTGTATACAATTTTGCTCTTCTGCAATCCTAGCTTGTTCGTTTTGCGTTTTTGTATTAAGCGCTTGCACAGAGCTTAAAACGCCAAAATAAGTAGCTCATCATTGCTAAAACAGCATTGTATTTTACCAGAACATTAGACGGATAAAATATTTAGCATTCTATACCCTATATACCACCTCTTTTCTAAAAAAATCATCAAGCTCGTCCATATAACTAATCCTATTATATACACCAATAACACAAGAAACGCTTAACCTAATCTAACACTACACCTTTTAACATATAACTATCTGATATATAAATCAATATCTCACATACAATCCCCTATCTAGCAAGAATATTAGCACCTAATACGTTTTCACTATACCTGAATTATGAAGCTAGTTTATAGATAAGCAGCACGGAGTATATAAGCTGTTTGCTAGCACTACTGCAGCACTCGTTAGCCACCATGACAACTTGTATCCAATCTTGATTTCGGCTGCGCAGCAGGTATTGCTTAGCTTGCCTTACTGGCCTGTAACCTGACTTACACAGCCTCAGGCTGGTAATCGGAAAATGTGCCGTCTTGATAGAAGATCACGATGCGACGGATGCGCTTGCCTGGCTCTGCTATACCAACAAGCAGGTCTGAATTCGGCGTTGGAGCAGGAGTTTGAGGCAGGGAAACACGTGCCGTAGGTGCTACTCTTGAAGTGCTGCTCTCACGAGCTGACATGCTTGGGGTACTAACAACTTCTGCATCGCTTTGAACTACTACGGCAGGCTGAGGCTCGGACTGTAGGGGCTGCGTCGCGCTAGCTACCATTTCCGGCTCTTTTAGGGGCGGTTGCGGAGGTATTGTAGATGCTACTGTCGTTGCTGGCCGGGGTGCACGAGTTCTGCTCTGAGCTAATACGTGCTCCGCTGGGGCTGCTTCTTTCATTGCCCCACTACCAGTTAGCAACCAGGACAGGGCTATATCTGGAAATGCTGCCACTATTTTCTGCACAACTTCTAAGCTAGGCTTGTTGCGCCCGCTAAGAATATGGCTAATAACTGGCCGGGAAACCTGAATGGCGTCCGCAAACTGAGTGGGTGTAAGCTCGTGGGAGTGCAGTATCTCCCGAATTCTGTCGACCATACAACTGGATGTATTACAAATGTACTACGCTTTTCCTAGTAGTCACTGTATCCAACAGTAATATGAGACCCCAGCCCGTTAATTACAATTGTATTAACAAGCTGTATGATATCTTATATTAGTTTACATATGTAAAACAATTGTAAACTAATATAAGATATCATCCCTGTTGCTAGTTAGGCTACAGATCAAGTTAAGCAGCGACCTACTATCTGAGCGGTTAAGGCCTAATGGATGGCATAATGCTTCGCAGCAAAATATTGCTGGTTATAGTATGGAGCTATATTCTGTTGCTTATAGCGTGATTGGCTCGCATGCTCTACTAAGGGCGCTGCACTTATGGCGGCTATCATCATCTACCCTTTCGCTCCCGTCTGGTTGTCTATACTGGGTGCCGTGCAATAAAGAGATGCATTTGCTCTTCTTATCACTCGATGCTTGTTAGCCTAGTATTGCAAGGTTAGCGAGGCTAACCTTGCCGAAAAAACTAGTGCTCCTTCCCATTGCTATAGTAGCAACAGAAAGGAGCACGTTGAGTTGAGGCAAGTAGCTTACGTAAGTAGCCCCTTTAGTTGTTAAAATACTCTTTGGCCAATGCCTTATCGTGGCCGTAGATATCGTCGCGGAAGTGAAGTTTGCCACTCTCGTCAACCCATGTAGTGAAGTAAACCAAGTACACGGGCAGTTTCTCCGGCAGGGTAATATACTTCTCACGACGGCCAGAAATAGTATCTAAGATGGCTGTGCGGTCCCAGCCCGGTTTGTCGCGAAGCAGATACTCAGCTAGCTTGATAGGTTCAGCTACTCGTACGCAGCCATGACTAAAGCCGCGCTTGTTCTGGCTGAACAGTTCATCGTGAGGAGTGTCGTGCAGGTAGATGTCGTTAGAGTTCGGGAAGATAAACTTCACGTCACCCAAGTCGTTTTTCGGGCCAGGACGACGGCGTAATGTGTACTTCCACGTTTTGTTTGTGAGGTTCGCCCAGTCGACGGTGGAGGGGTCAATGGGGGTAGCTTTGGCACCCCACCCCTTTACTACTTCCATGTCCAAACGGTCGAGCGTGCCTTGTGGATCAGCCGCTAGTTTAGGGCGTAGCTCTTTATCGATGATGCTGAAGGGGACGTTCCAATAAGGAGCCAATACGACGAACTCCATCTTGTCGCTAAACACGGGTGTAGCGTTTAACGCCTTGCCCACAATCACACGCATATTGAACGCTTCCTTGTTATCCTCCATCACGTGGAGGGTATAATCAGGGATGTTTACTAGCAGGTAATTGGGCTCAAATTTCTTCGGGATCCAGCGCCACCGCTCCATGTTCAAGATGATCTGGTCGATGCGTTGTGATACCGAAACATTGAGTAAACGTAGGGTCTCACCGGCTACAATGCCATCTGCCTTTAGTCCGTTTTCCTGCTGAAAAGCTTTCACTGCGGCCACCAGCTCGGCGTCGTATTTTGGTGTGACAGCAGTAGCCGTGCTAGGCTGGCCCGGCTTATTTGCTACTGGCTGCACTGGTGTTTCAGTAGCCGCAGGAGTGGCCGGAGCCGACGCGCTAGCACCCAATAGGCGGGTGCGCAAGATGGCTACTACTGGTGAACTAGCCCCGGGCACCAAACGAGTACCAGCAGGTAAAACCGGCCAACCACCATTGCGTTGCAGGATGCGGTAGTCAGCCAATGCCTGTTTCAGGCGGTCGTATTCGGGGTGTAAGGGCTCAAAATCATAGTACCCATAGGTGCTTTCCCGTTCCTTAAGAATAGTCATTAGCGCCTTATGCAACTTGATTTTGTTACGCTTGACATTCCAATCGATACTCTTAACGGAGCGCGGGTCTACCGTGCCTCGATAAAAGTCAGAGGCATAGTTAAAGTACGTACCCGACAATGCCACATCAATCTCCTTTTCGAGCGCATTGCGCTTGGTAGAGTCTGATTGTGCATCCTTCAAACTAGCAAATAGCTTATTGAAGTCCTTGGTTTTGTATTCTTTAGGATCGAGGCCTTCGTCGGCTGCCTTGTTGATTACGCCGAGCATAGTCTCGGCTTGAGGCACTAGTTCATGATTACGGAACCATCCTAATCGGAAGTCGCGTGCTCGATAAAACTTCTTTGCCCATTCAATTTGATCTTTGAATTTAGGCTCAGTGCTCATGTACTTCACAATGTATACGCTGTCGAGCTTGGGCTGCGCCCCGCCGGCTTTGGTAACGCCGCCGGGAAGAGCATCCTTGATCTGCTCCTTCTGGTCCTGGCTGCACGACACGGTAGACGTGAGGAACAGCAGGCCCAGCAGCCAGCAGCATACAGTGGTGAAAAAAGAAAAACGGAAGTTGACGTTCATGCGGATGAGAAAGGAGATGTAAACGACAGTAGCTCCGGCTGCGAGGTAGGCAAAAAACCGACCAAGTACCTAAGCCAACTTGTGGCGTTTTACTGCTTTCGGCGCTGTTGAGTTGCCAGCACAGAGTTTCTCCTCTCTGCTGCAAGTTAGCAGATTTCATTTGACCTTCTACTATCCGTCGTTCCTCATACAGAAAGCGGGAAGTCAACTGCTGCCCGGCTAGCAGGTAGTGGTTTGCCGTACGCGGACGGAGGCCCCAACTATCTTTGGCCTAGCTTGGCCCGACATCTTTTCATTCAACTCAACTATGCCCGACTCTGCCCTGCCCTTCACCCCCGACCCGCACAGCTACGCTCGGCCCGCCGATGTAAGTGTCCGCCACTTATCCCTGCACTTATCTGTCGACTTTGCTTCCCGTACCCTGGCGGGGCATGCTACGTGGCAACTGCATAACCAGGTGGGCGCAACCGAACTGATACTAGACACCCGAGCCCTCGCAATTGAGGAGGTACTGCTAGGAAGCTCGACGGGAGAAGCCACCCCCTTCACTCTGGGAGCTAATGATGCCGTGCTGGGTCAACCGCTGCATATCACCATCCGGCCCGATACAACCACCGTGACAATTCGCTACCACACTACCCCGGGTGCGGCTGCGTTACAGTGGCTAGCCCCGGAGCAAACCGCTGGTCAGGAGCAGCCCTTTCTGTTTACGCAGTCGCAGGCTATCCTGGCGCGCACCTGGATTCCGTGCCAGGACTCCCCAGGTGTCCGATTCACGTACGAGGCGCAGATGCAGGTCCCTCCTCACCTACTGGCCTTGATGAGCGCCGAGAACCCAACGGAACGCTCCCCCAGCGGCAACTATAGTTTCCGTATGGAGCAACCTATTCCGGCTTACCTCATGGCCCTCGCCGTGGGTGACCTAGAATTTCAAGCTTTGAGTTCTCGCACCGGAGTGTACGCCGAACCAGTGACTCTCCCGACCGCCGCCAACGAATTTGCGGAACTCGAGGAGATGGTGGGTACTGCCGAGGAATTATATGGCCCCTACCGCTGGCAACAGTACGACCTGCTGGTATTACCTCCCTCCTTTCCGTTTGGAGGCATGGAGAATCCTCGTTTAACATTTGTGACGCCTACGATTCTAGCCGGAGACCGTAGCCTAACCAGCTTGGTAGCCCACGAGCTGGCTCACTCTTGGAGTGGAAACCTAGTAACCAACGCTACCTGGAACGACTTCTGGCTAAACGAAGGCTTTACGGTGTACTTCGAGCGTCGTATCATGGAGAAGCTATATGGGCGCCCCTACTCCGACATGCTGCAGGTGCTGGGTCATACGGGGTTGCTGCACACAGTGCAAGAACTAGGCGCCACTAGCCCAGATACTCACCTGCACTTGGACCTGGCGGGCCGGGACCCCGACGAGGGACTAAATGAAATTGCCTACGAAAAGGGTGACTACCTCCTACTCACCCTCGAACACTTAGTAGGGCGGGCCGCGTTGGATTCCTTTATCAGGGAGTACTTCGCACGGCACAGTTTCCAGAGTATGGACACGGTCCGCTTCACGGAGTACATACAGAAGGAGCTCCTTGACTGCCACCCCGGGGTAGCAGAACATGCGCAGCTAAACTTGTGGATCAATGGGCCGGGCATTCCGGCTGGGGCGCCCCCAGTCTCGTCGGAGCGGTTTGCGCAGGTGGATGCCACCCTGCACCAGTGGCAGAATGGTACCGCCGCTCGCGAGTTGAGCACAGCGCAGTGGAGCAGCCATGAGTGGGTACACTTCCTGCATGGGCTACCGGCCCGCCCTAGTACCGAGCAGCTTACTGAGCTAGATGCCGCCTTCGGCTTCACGCAGTCGGGCAACGCCGAGATACTGGCCGCTTGGTTTCCGCATACCATTGCGGCCAGCTACTCGCCAGCAGACGAAGCTCTGCAACAGTTTCTGATCCGTGTAGGACGGCGCAAATTTCTAGTGCCGCTCTATAAAGGGCTCTTGGCGGTACCTGGAGGCCCCGAGCGCGCCCGTCGTATCTATGCTCAGGCGCGGCCCAACTACCACGCTGTAGCCACGGTTAAGTTTGATGCGCTGCTGGGTTATCCCGCCGAGGCATAGCAGATTTTTAAAGCTGGTACCGACTTTATCGTCGTACATTTTGTTTCTTACCATGAAGCGGCTCACCCAACCTATTTTCGGGCGCACTCGTGCGCTACTACTGGTTGGGTGAGCTGCCTTCATGGCCCGAACCTTGCTTGCGTGAGACCGGGCTTTTTCCCATGTGTATTGCTTAAGCTGCTTGTTTGCATTGAAAAACTCAAAACCGCTCGGTAAGCTCATTGCCATTGGGGGCAATGAAGACAAGGGCACCTACCCGAATCCGCGCACCAAAAAGAAATACTACCTCAACTTCTTCGAATTAGGTATCCTCAAGCGCGTCGTGTTGGAGTCGGGCAAGGAAGACCCCCAGATTGAGGTTATCACCACGGCCTCCATGATTCCGGAGGAGGTAGCCCGTGTGTACGTGTCCTCCTTCACCATGCTCAACTGCAACAATGTCCGCATCATGGACATTCGCACCCGTGAAGATGCCCTACTCCCCGAGTACACCGAGCGACTACGCCACGCCGATATCGTTATGTTCTCGGGCGGCAACCAGTCGCGCCTCACGGAAATGTTTGGCGATACGGAGTTTCTCCGCACTCTTACGGCACGCTACTATGAACAGCCAAACTTTGTCATAGCAGGAACCAGTGCCGGAGCCGTAGCTATGTCGCGCACTATGATTAAGGGTGGCAGCGTACCGGATGCGCTCATGAAAGGTGCTGTGAAGATGGGAACTGGCCTTGGCTTTGTTGAAAACGTGGTCATTGACTCCCACTTCGTAAAGCGCGGCCGCTTCGGTCGCTTGATTGAAGCAGTAGCCCTGCACCCCAAGCTTATTGGCATTGGGCTGGGCGAAGACACGGGTGTACTCATCACCGAAGGCAATCAACTCGAAACCATTGGTTCTAACCTGGTCATCATCATGGATGGTCACAAGCTGGAGCATAACAATGCTGCGGCCGCCAAAAAGGGTGAGGCCATCTCCATTGAAAGCATGCAGCTACACGTGCTGGTGAAAGGCAACGTGTATGACATCAACCAACGCGAGTTCTATCCCAACCTAAAAATTCGTCAACAAGCCGCTGAATCCATCCGCATGACGGCGGGTCAGGATGCCAACGCTCCTGTTTCGGAGGGCTGAGGTTACTTCAGACAGTAAAAAAGACCTTCTCGCTAGCGAGAAGGCCTTTTTTACTGTCTGAAGACTGACAATTTTACTACTTCGTCTACTCCTTATATATATAGGCGCAGAAAGTAGCAAACCGTAGCTCTTACTTATCGACCTACTGGCAAGTCAATGAAACAGATTTCTTCAAGAGAAAATGGCGGCTGGTAGGAAACGGTACGCGGAATGAAGCTCATAATGCTATACACCGCCACCTGGAAAAGAGCAGCCCCACACGGGTAAGCACTAGTCTTTATAAATACCGATGTAGGGCTGAGCGTCGGTGGCCGTGATACTGGCGCGGTACATTCCCTCCGAGTTAAAAGGTAACGCTACGTTGCCAGCGGCATCCACCGCCACTAGTCCACCCTCGCCCCCAATAGGGGCCAGCTTGTCGTGCACCACAATGCGGCAGGCCTCGGCCAAGCTTAACCCGCGGTACTCCATCAGGCAGCTGATGTCATGCGCAACCACGGCACGTAAGAAATACTCGCCGTGCCCCGTACAACTAATTGCGCAGGTGCGGTTATCGGCGAAGGTACCGCTACCAATAATGGGTGAGTCCCCAATCCGGGAGTAGCGCTTGTTGGTCATTCCCCCGGTGCTGGTGGCGGCGGCCACGTGGCCGTGCTGGTCGAGCGCCACGGCCCCCACAGTACCCATTTTCTTTTTTGGGTCTTCATCGATAAAAGCGGCCGGCTCGGCCAGCGGTGCATCGGTGGTTACTGGCGCGGGGGCAGCGAGTTCTTCTGGTTGGGCCTGGCTATGGTCGAGGCGCATGCGTCCTTCCCGAAGCGCCTCCTGCAGTTGATCGTAGCGCTGCTGGGTAAAGAAGTATTCCGTCGGCTGGGTAGGTAGCCCATGCTGGCGCGCTAGCTCGTCGGCGCCCGGGTAGGCGAGCAAGACATGGTCGGTGTGCTCCATCACGAGGCGGGCCGCCCGAATGGGATTTTGCACGATGCGCACGCCGGCTACTGCCCCGGCGGCACGATTTCGCCCATCCATAATAGCGGCGTCCATTTCATGGTGGCCTTCGTGCGTGAACACGGCGCCCCGGCCTGCATTAAATAGTGGGCAATCCTCAAGACTACGCACCGTAAACTCCACCGCGTCCAAGGCTGAGCCGCCCTGGCGCAACACGGCATAGCCAACTTGTAAGGCCTCGCCCAAGGCTTGTTGGTACTGAAGCTCCTGCTCCGTAGTCATCAAGGACCGAGAAATAGTACCGGCCCCGCCATGGAGCGCAAGGGCAAAGGATGGAGTCATGCAGTAAAAATGTAAGGGGGTGAAAACGCGAAAAGGCAAGGCAAAGGTACGCAGCCTACTGCCGCCGAAACCGGCGACCTTCGTGGCCGAACCGCGTTTTTTTTCGTACGTTTGGTTTACTGTTTTCACATTCCCAAACATATTGTTTTTATGGCTTACGAAGCTACCGGCCGCCTGCACGAGATTTTCGACGAACAGCAGGTGAGCGAAAAATTCCGCAAGCGCGAGTTCGTGCTGGAAGTCGTAGACGGCCAGTATCCTGAGCATATCAAGTTCCAGTTGGTGCAGGACAAGACCGCCCTCATCGACTCGTACAAAGTAGGCGACGAGGTAAAGATTTCCTTTAACCTGCGTGGCCGCGGGTTCAATAAGAACGGTCAGATGCTGTACTTCACCAACCTCGAAGCGTGGCGCATTGAGGCAGGTAGCGGTGCTCCGGCTGCTCCCCAGGGAGGCGGCAACTACCAGCAGTCGGCTCCTCGGGCAGCTGCTCCGGCCCAAAACCAGAACCCCAATCTGCGCGCTTCGGCCGCTCCCATTGCTTCTGACGACGACAACGACCTGCCCTTCTAAGCAGCGTTTCCCTGTCGGATTATGATTTTCAGGAAAGCCGCTCCCATGTACTGGGGGCGGCTTTTTGCTGACCTGCCTGCCCTATCTCACTACCTGACCGGAAAGCATAGCCCAGAAAAAAACCGGCGTTGTAAAACATGGAGGCTACCTTTTCCCGTTTATTCCCCCATAGCTCCCTTTCCTGATATGGCTGTTCCTCTCCCCTTAGCCGGTAAAACGGCACTCGTCACTGGTGCGACCAGTGGTATCGGGCTCGTGACGGCCCGGGAGCTGGCGTGTCTGGGTGCCCGCGTGCTGCTGGTGGGGCGCGATGCGGCACGGGCCGAGCAAGCACAGGCGGACATACAGCTGGCGGCTGGCCCGGAAGCCCATGTGCATATAAAGCGCTTCGACCTATCCTTGATTCGCAATGTGCAGTCCTTAGCTGATGAGTTGCTGCGTGAGCTTAACCAATTGGATATTCTGGTCAACAATGCCGGAATTATGCCCGGCGCGTTTACCCTCACCGAAGAAGGCCACGAGCTAAGCTGGGCAACCAACCACTTAGCGCCATATGCTCTTACCAACTTATTGCTTCCTCTGCTGGATGCGGCCGGGCGGGCACGCGTGGTCACGGTATCATCGATGGCACATTGGGTAGGCGAAATTGAAGCCAACCGGGAAGTACGTAACTCTCCCGATAAATACAGCTGGCTCACCGCCTACGCCGACTCCAAGTTGGCAAACATCCTCTTCACCCAAGAGCTAGCCCACCGCCTTGATCTGACTGGCATCACGGCAAATTGCTTGCACCCCGGCATGGTTAACACCGGCCTGATTCGTGCGGACACTTCCACCGTTATGAAGGCGCTCTGGTCGATGGGGCGGCCGTTTATGATAACGCCCGAGCAGGGTGCTCGCACGAGTGTCTACTTGGCCTCGGCGCCGGAAGTAGGCGGTATAAGCGGACGCTACTTTGCAAACTGCCGCCCGGCCCGCAGCTCCAACCGGGCTCAGAATCGTACGGAGGCCGCCCGGCTCTGGCGCATCTCTGCCGAGGAAACGGGAATTGAATAAGGCGGCCAACTGTTGTAGAAAGTCTGGTTACCCTATCCTCGCCTCTTCTGAGGAGCCTTACTGCCGAAGTACTGGCACCTCGTGTGCGTGCCACCAGCACAACTACTTTTCACCCTAGCTCCCTACCTCACCTACCATGACCGACTTACAAGAACTGATTCGTCAAGGGGAAGGAGAGCGACTAGAGTTCAAGAAAAAGACAACGCATCCTACCCGCATTGCCCGCACGCTAGCCTCCTTGGCTAACACGCACGGCGGCCGAGTGCTGGTAGGCGTAGACGATGACGGCCGTATTGTAGGGGTGCGCGACGCAGAAGAGGAAATCTACCAACTGCGGCAAGCGGCGGCCCACTACATTGACCCGCCCCTGTCCCTACGGTTCCGGGAGGTTGAGGAAGAAAACCGCGTAGTGCTGATAGTGACGGTAGCTGAAAGCACCGAGAAGCCTCACCGCGCCCAAGTAGCCGACGGCGACTGGCGCTCCTACGTGCGAGTACGGGACGAAAGCGTGCAAACCAGCCAACTCACGGAACGCGTACTAGAGCGCACCGATGCCGCGCCTCGCTTCGAGAAAATTCCGCTGAACCGTGAGGAGCTAGCGGTGCTGGACTATCTGCGCAAGAATCCGCGTATCACGCTGGGGCAGTACATGAAGCTGCTCAATATTGGGCAGCGCCGGGCGTACCGTACGCTGATCAAGCTAACCCTGCACGGCTACATCAAGCACCACGATAAAGAAAAGGAAGTATACTATACCTTATAAAGGACCAGAGGCCCGGGACGTTATGCGTCCGGGCCTCTGGTTGGTTCTACTTATTCTTGCTTGCGGGCACGAGCTTGTTTTTTCTCCTCCTTAGCAGCTTTCTTTTCCTTATCCGTTTTAGTGGACTCTTTCTTTTTCTCTTTGCGGGCGTCTTGTGCTTTTGCCATGGTGTAGGAAGATTAGAGAATTATGGGTGTAGTTAACGATTTTGAGGCTACCATGTTATACCGCGGGCAAGAAACTAGCGCACCGCGGGTAGGTAGCGCTCTTGCACTATGTTGAGGTGATGCGCCTCGTGGCCGGCCAGCAGGTAGGCCATGGCACGTACGCTCACTGGCTGACCACTGGCCGTACCGAAGCGCCCTATGGCCTCCGCCGAGAACGATGCCAGTAGGCTAAGCGTGGCAGCGCGCACGGTATTCTGCTCATGCAGAATATCTTCCAACGTGCGCGCATCGGCTCCGGAAGCGGGCACGTAGTCGTCCTGCTCAAAACCAGGTAGGGGTTGTTGGTCGCCGCGGGCAATGCGCAGAGCCCGGTAGGCAAAGATGCGCTCCGTATCGGTTACGTGCACCAGCATCTCCTTGAGGCTCCACTTTCCGGGAGCATAGCGCAGCAGGGCTTGCTCGTCGGTGACGCCGGCCAGCAGGTGGCGGAGCGTAATCGGCTGTTCGCGCAGTTGTTGGAGCGGGTCGTGGCCTTGCGGGATCAGAGAAACGTAGTGGGCGTAGTACGGGGCATACTCCGTGGTTGCGGGGCGGTCAGCAAAATAGCTCATGCGCGAGGGTGAAAAAGCAGATGGTAGAGCGCGTGAAGATACAATTCGGTGGCGCCGGGCCCGCAACCGTAGTTGGCTAGCCCAGGGTGCCATACACTCCAATGGGTAGCGAGTTGGGGGTGGGCCGAGCGGAACGGCGCTACCTTGCCCAAAAGACCAGCGCAAAAAATCCGGCATCAGGCGCGACCAAGTGTACTGATTATGCCGCCCTCCTACTAGTTCTACGTACCGCACCGCTGCCTCGGGCAGGCCCTGGCGCGTGAGGGTAGCCATCAAATCTAGGGTATCCTCAATGGCGTCAATAATGCCGTTGTTGTTCCGGTCGTTGGTCTCGTCGAGGGTACCGGTTTGCAGCCAGAATTGATGTTCCGGGTGAGGCTTGCTGGCCCGCACCAAGCTGTGCATAATCCGGTCGGCGTCGGTGTACCCATCATTCAGGGCGCGGCGGCGCCACCAAAACGACGGCGAAAACGCGCCGGCCCGCGTGGCTACGTCGGAGTTGTGCCACACAAAATCAAAGGCTGCAAGTCCGCCCAACGAGCACCCCGCCCACACTACCTCGGCGGGGTTAGTGCTGCCGTGATACTGACGCTGGATGTAGGGCAGCAGTTCGTGCTGCACAAAACGGGCATAGTGCCCGGCCCGGCTCCCACGGCCCAGGTAGTCAGCCTCGCTGGCTACGCCGTATTCCTGAATGCGCTCGTGAGCATGCACCGCTACCAGCACGAAGGGCCGCAACTGCCCTCGCCGGTACAACCAACTGAGCGTGGCCGGGAGGCGCAGGCGCCACAAATCCTGCCCGTCGTTCAGGTAGAGCACGGGGTAGGGTGCCTCCCTCGATGAATCATAACCGGGCGGTAGTACAACATCCAGCTGCACCGGACGCCCCAGGTGAACGGAAACTAAAGAATCGTCGGGCCGGACCGAAACGGCCGTGAGGCGCGCCGATGAGGAAAGTAAACTAGACATCTGCCGGAAGCAACGATACAGAATTTCAGCACAAGGTACCGCTTTTCGATTGCCTCCCTGTGGCCCAGCTTTCGTACGTTATTTTATAAGTTTCAACTTATTCTCATCTTATTGCCATCATTCATCCCAAACCCCGCCGATTTTGCAGGAAGCTTATCGCCCTTTTTACTCTCCCACCCTCGGCCACGACGTGGAAATGCTGGTTTTTGGCGACGTGGGCTATCCAATTGTTGTTTTCCCATCCTCGCGGGGGCGCTACTATGAGGCCAAGGACTTCAAGCTAGTGGAGGCCGTCCAGTGGTTTATCGACAACCAGAAAGTCAAGTTGTATTGCATTGACAGTGTGGATGCCCATACGTGGTATGCGAAGCACCTACACCCAGCCGAGCGGGTACAAAATCACATTCGCTACGACCACATGCTGAGCAACGAGCTAGTGCCTATGTTGCAGCAGGAGTGCCACGTAGATAAGATTGGGGTAGCGGGCTGCAGCTTTGGAGGCTACCACGCGCTCAACTTCGCCTTCCGCCATCCTGAGCAGGTAGCCTACCTGTTTTCCATGGGTGCTGCCTTTGATATGCGCCAGTTTATGGACGGGTACTACGATGAGAACCTGTACTTTAATAATCCGCCCGATTTTATGCCCAACGCTGAAAACGAGCATTTTCATCAGATGAACATTGTGCTGGGTACCGCCGAGTACGACTTCTGTAAAGGTGCCAACTATCAAATGTCTGAGATTCTGAACAACAAGGGCATCCGGCACTGGCTTGATGTGCGGCCCTACGGCACGCACGACTGGCCGGTGTGGCGCGAAATGTTTCCGCACTACCTCTCTGTCATGTAAACCAAGTCACCGGGCTGCGCTTGCAGAAGATTTTTGCTGAGTTACTCGGCACAGCCAGGAAGCCAGGCACTGCCCAGCTTTTTGTGGTTGGCAGCAGCCTGGAGCAGCTAATTAACCGCTACCTCCGTACTCTCCTTTCACCCTTAACCTTCTCCGGCTAGTAGCACCGGGGCCAGTAGCTTATGAAAAAAATTGGGATCCTCTTCGGGCAAGAAAACACCTTTCCCCAGGCGTTTGTGGACCGCGTAAATGAGAAAACTGGCGGCACGAAAATGATGGCCGAGTTTGTGCGCATTGACCAGGTAGAGCAAGCTGTACCAACGGATTACGCCGTCATCATCGACCGAATTTCGCAGGACGTACCCTTTTACCGCGCCTATCTAAAGAACGCGGCGCTGGGCGGCACCGCCGTCATCAATAACCCCTTCTGGTGGTCGGCTGATGAAAAGTTTTTCAACAATGCTTTGGCCGTTCAGCTTGGTGTGCCGGTGCCGCGCACCTTACTGCTACCCTCCAAAGAGCGTCCCCACGACACCAGCCACAACTCCTTCCGCAACCTGGAGTGGACGAATTGGGAGGCCGCGTTCCAGAAGATTGGCTTCCCAGCCTTTATGAAGCCCCACTCCGGCGGCGGCTGGAAGAACGTGTACAAGCTGGATAATGCCGATGAGTTTTTCCGGGCTTACGATGAAACGGGCCAGCTCGTGATGCTGCTGCAAGAGGCCGTAGACTTCACGGATTATTTCCGCTGCTACTGCATCGGCGGCAAGGAAGTGCTCATCATGCCCTACGAGCCGCGCAACGAGCCTCACCTACGCTACGCAACGGAAATGAAGACCACGGGGGCGGCTGGCAAAAAGCTGCTAGCTACCATGAAGGACTACGTACTCAAGCTCAACCAGGGCCTGGGCTACGACTTCAACACCGTAGAGTTTGCCGTGCGCGATGGTATTCCGCTGGCTATTGACTTTGGCAACCCCGCCCCCGATGCCGACGTGCATTCCGTAGGTCAGCAGAACTTTGAGTGGGTAGTAGAAGCGGCGGCCAACTTGGCTATTAGCCGCGCAAAAGCCCAAAAGCCCGGCGCCGACAACCTAACCTGGGGCACCTTTGTGCGCCAGTCGGCGGGTGGCGTGGCGCCAGCGCCCAAGAAAGTAGAGGCCAAGAAAGAAGACGAGGCCAAACTTAAAGCCAAGAAAAAGAAAGAATAACTAGTTACTATGTCGTCGTTCCGGCGGGGAAGGAGCTAACAACGGGTGTACTTACCCGGCTTCTTCTCCGCTGGGATGATACTCCCCTCCCATTATCCCTACTGCCATGCCTGAGTTTACCATTGGAATAGAAGAGGAGTTTCAGACCATCGACCCCGTAACCCGGGACCTTCGCTCCCACATGTCGGAAATTGTGGAGGGCGGTAAAGTGGTACTGCAGGAGCAGGTGAAGGCCGAAATGCACCAGTCGGTGGTAGAGGTCGGCACCGTTATTTGTCGCAACATTCAGGAAGCCCGCGAGCAGGTAACCTACCTGCGCAAAATGGTTATTGACTTGGCGGCGAAAGCAGGGCTACGCATTGCAGCGGCCGGCACGCATCCGTTTTCGCGGTGGCAAGACCAACCTATCACGCCCGATGCACGCTACGACAAGATTGTAGAGGAACTGCAGGAAGCGGCGCGCTCCAACCTAGTGTTTGGTATGCACGTGCACATCGGCCTTGAAAACCGGGAGCTAGGCGTGTACGTGATGAATACGCTGCGCTATTTCCTACCCCACATCTTCGCGCTTAGCACCAACTCTCCGTTCTGGGAGGGCCGCGAAACTGGCTACAAATCATTCAGAACCAAGGTTTTCGAGCGTTTTCCGCGCACGGGCATTCCCGATTACTTTGGCAGCGCCAGCGAGTATGATGAGTACATAGCGCTACTCGTAAAGACGGGCTGCATTGACAATGGCAAGAAAATCTGGTGGGACCTACGGCTGCACCCGTTCTTCGATACCATTGAGTACCGCATCTGCGACATGCCCCTGCGGGTGGATGAAACCGTAGCGCTGGCCGCCGTGATGCAGGCCGTAGTAGCCAAAATCTACAAGCTTAAGACGCAAAACCTCAACTTCCGCCTCTACCGTAAGGCCCTCATTAATGAGAACAAGTGGCGCGCTGCCCGCTATGGTCTTGATGGCAAGCTCATTGACTTTGGCAAGGAAACGGAGGTACCCACCCGGGAACTGATTATGGAGCTGCTGGAATTTGTGGATGATGTGCTGGATGAGCTGGGAAGCCGCAAGGAAGTAGAGTACATCCTGCAAATGATGGAAATGGGCACCGGGGCCGACCGCCAACTGAAGGTGTTTCGGGAGACTAATGACCTAAAGAAGGTGGTTGATTTCATTATGGCAGAAACCAGTTACGGACTGATTTAGTATTTTTGTCGGTGAACTCCGGCGGCCGCGCCGGAGTTTTCTATTTTTTCGGCTGCTCTCTGCTTTGGAATTTGCACCCCAAGCAGAAGCAGCTTTCACGTTGAGTACAGGACTCACGAGATTGAACCGACACTATGAAGCCTCTAAAAATTGCAATTCTAGACATGTACAACGACGCCCCCAACGAGGGTATGCGCTGTATTCTCCAACTTGTTCGGCAAGCCCAACTTTCCAGTCCAATTGCATTATCCTATCAGGTATTTAATGTACGCGCCAAGACGGAGCTACCTGGCCTAGAGCACGACATCTACATTTCCAGCGGTGGCCCCGGCAGCCCACTACCAACGGATGAATCCTGGGAAGAACCCTATTTCAAGCTAATCGACGACTTGCTGGCTTGGAACCGCACGGAGGAACGCAAGAAGTATGTGTTTCTCATTTGTCACTCCTTTCAGCTAGTTAGCCGGCACTTGGGCGTGGGTATGCTGAGCAAGCGAAAGTCCACGTCATTTGGTATTTTTCCGATGCACATGACGGCAGCGGCCCAGGCTGATCCGCTCCTACATACCCTCCCCGACCCCTTCTACGCCGTCGATTCGCGCGACTACCAGCTTACCCAGCCCAACATGGAGCGACTAACTGAGTTGGGCGTGGATATTTTGGTGATGGAAAAAGACCGCCCCCATATACCCCTGGAGCGTGCCCTGATGGCGCTGCGCTTCACTGAGGAAATATTCGGGACCCAGTTTCACCCCGAGGCCGACCGCGAAGGTATGCTGCACCACTTCCGCACCGACGCCAAGCGCGAACAAATCATCGAAGCGCATGGCGCGGCAAAGTATGAGGATATGGTGCGCCTGCTGGAAGACCCCAACGCCATTGCTCTCACGGAGGCAGCCATTATTCCGCGCTTTCTGCAGCAAGCCATAGCGGCCCTCGCAGTGGAAGTGCCGCTGGCACAGTCTCGCTAGTAAGAAAGGCGAACCATACGGTTCGCCTTTTTTCGTTTTGGGGCGTAGATTCTGTATTCTGCGTGGCTGCTTGTCCCTTGTGTTACTCTTCTTCCCCGTATGATTCCCGAAATCCGCTCCCGCTATAACGATGCTTTCACGCCCGAACGCTACCAGGAGCTGCTGGGCACCATTGAACAGCAACTGCCCAATCAGCTGGAATTCCGCTTGGCCGAAACGCCCATTTTTGTGCCGGCCGCCCTACGCGAAAAACTAGTCCAAGCCGGCGAAAGCATTATTGACGTGCTAACGGCCCCAGACTTTAAGGACCGTACGGAACACGCCGTACCACCCGCGCTACGCGTACCCAACGAAAATGCTCATACTACCTTTCTGGCCATTGACTACGCCGTGTGCCGCAATGCTGCCGGCGAGCTAGAGCCTCAACTAATCGAGCTGCAAGGCTTTCCCTCACTGTACGCGTTTCAGGACTACCTGCCGGAGGTGTACCGCGCCCACTTTCCCATCACCGACGCTATTTCTCACCTGTTTACTGTTCCTGACTCCCAGAGCTACCGGGCCTTCCTGCGCGACGTAATTGTGGGTGATGAGGACCCGGAGCAGGTAATTTTGCTGGAGCTATTCCCGCAGAAACAGAAAACCCGCGTCGATTTTGCGCTGACCAAGCGCTACCTGGGCGTAGAGCCCGTGTGCCTTACCGATGTGCGCAAAGACGGCCGCCAACTGTATTATGAGCGAGATGGCCGTCGCATTCCCATCAAGCGCATTTACAACCGGGTCATTTTTGATGAGCTGGCCCGCTACCCCGACTTGCACACGGAATTTAAATTTACGGACGACGTGGACGTAGAATGGGCAGGCCACCCCAACTGGTTTTTCCGCATCAGCAAATACACGCTGCCCCTGCTCCACAGCCCCTACATCCCAACTAGTTACTACCTCGACCAGCTTACTACCTACCCCACCGACTTGGAGAACTATGTGCTTAAGCCCTTGTTTTCTTTTGCTGGCAGTGGCGTGAAGCTGGATGTAACGGCCGCCGAGCTAGATGCCATTTCAGACAAAGCCAACTACTTGCTGCAACGCAAAGTGCAGTACGAGCCAGTAGTGCAGTCGCCGGATGGACTAGTGAAGTGTGAAATTCGGATGCTATACGCCTGGCGCGACGCCGACCCGCGCCCGACCTTGCTTACCAACTTAGGTCGCCTCAGCCGGGGTGCCATGATTGGGGTAGACTTCAACAAAAACAAGGATTGGGTTGGGGGCACGGTCTGCCTGATGGAGTAAAAAGCACTTGGTCCACCGGTTAGTTGTGGCTACTTACGAAGGAAGCACAAAGAACAAATGTGGGTATATGGAAACACCAAAACCGTTAGGCGTTTACTGGAGACCTGTTCTAAGCTAGATTTCCTTGGCGCTTCGGCATGTGTGCTGCCGAGCAACACCCAGCGGCTTTCGAGCGTACACGTGGCACATTCCAACCCCTACGTACTATGTCTTCTCTCATCGAAAAAGGCGTTTCCATTTCCAAAAACGCCCTGTTCAGTGTCTTCCTAAACCGCGCTGGCAAACTTCTCGGCCGCCCATTCAAGGTGGTCATGGTACTGAACGAAGTTGCTAACAAGCTAGCCAGCAAGGACAGCGGCGACAATAAGTTCAAGCAACTGTTTGACGTGGCCTTCACCGTAGTGCGCCTGGTGCGCAACTATATCAGCGGCAACTACCGCGAAATCGAAACCGGCACTATCGTATCGGCGCTGGGCGTGCTGCTTTACACCCTTTCGCCCGTAGATTTGGTACCCGACTTCATTCCCGTGGTTGGCTTCCTTGATGACCTGGCTTTGTTAAGCTGGTTTGTGGAGAAGTTCCAGGGTGAAATAGTGCGGTTCCGGGAGTGGGAGCAAACCCACGCCGAAGACAAAACCGACGATATTCCGGCCGCTAGTGGTCAGCCCGTTTACGCTGCTTCTAACACCAATACCGAAAACGCTCCCGCCGTGGCTGAAATGGGTCACTCCTAATCTGAGCTTTTTTCTTGGTAGCACGCACTGCTTGCTCCTGCTACTTCAGCGCCCGGCCCTACCAGCCGGGCGCTTTTGTTGGTAAGCCGGCGGCAAAAGCAGCCAGCACCGTATTTTTGCGTCTTCTTTTCCTTGCTGACCACCCAACAGCACCTTTCAGTACGCGTCTATGAATGTACGTTCCAGGCTGGCTTTGCTGGCTCTCACCCTCCTCTCGGTTCTGCCCCAGGCCCGCGCCGATGAAGGCATGTGGCTTCCCTTGCTGCTTAAGCAGCTGAATGAAGCCGACATGCAGAAAAAAGGCCTTAAGCTCACCGCCGAACAGATTTACTCAGTCAATCAGGGCAGCCTGAAGGATGCAGTAGTGCAGTTTGGCGGCGGCTGCACCGGCGAAATCATTTCTGATCAGGGCTTGCTGCTCACCAACCACCACTGTGGTTACAGCCAAATTCAGAGCCACTCTTCTGTTGAGAACGACTACCTCACCAAGGGGTATTGGGCCATGAGCCGCGACCAGGAGCTGCCCAACCAGGGCCTCACGGCTACGTTCATTGTGCGCATGGAAGATGTAACGGGGCAGGTATTGGCGGGCGTGCCCACTACCAATATTCTGGAAGCCGAGCGCGAAAAGCTGGTGCTGGCCAACAGCCAGCGCGTGGCGCAGGCGGCCGTGCAAGGCACGCACTACCAAGCCTTTGTGCGCCCCATGTTCAATGGCAACGAGTACTATATGTTTGTCACGGAGGTATTCCAGGATGTGCGCTTGGTAGGTGCGCCGCCGAGCAGCATTGGCAAGTTCGGGGGTGATACCGATAACTGGGCCTGGCCCCGCCATACCGGCGACTTTAGCATTTTCCGCATCTACGCTGGCCCCGATAATAAGCCAGCCCCTTACTCCGCGGCCAATAAGCCCTTTAAGCCCCGCCATCACCTACCCATTTCCTTGGCTGGCGTACAACCCGGCGACTTCACTTTGGTATTTGGGTTTCCGGGTCGCACCAACGAGTACCTCACTAGCTGGGGCGTTGATGAAACTTACTCCCTTTCTAATCCGGCCAAGATTAAAGTGCGCGATGCCAAGCTGCGCATTTTGGATGCCGATATGAAGGCCTCTGATAAGGTGCGCATTCAATACGCTGCCAAGTACGCCAGCATTGCTAACTACTGGAAAAAATGGATTGGTGAAACCCGCGGCCTCAAAAAGCTCGATGCCGTCCGGGTAAAGCAACAACAGGAAGTGCAGTTTCAGAAGTGGGCCGAAAGTGGCGATGAGGCCCGCCGTGCGGCGTACGCCGGCTTACTCACCCAGCTCCAGAAAAACTACACTGCGGCCCGCGACTACACGCTGGCCCGCGACTACGTAAGCGAAGCCGCCCTAGGCGTGGAACTGGTAAGCTACGCGAATAGCCTGGCCTCTCTAGTGGATATGGCTGACAACAAAGCTACTCCCGCTGAACTGGCCGCCGCCACCGAGAAGGCCATGAAGGGCTCCGTGGGCTTCTTCCGCAACTACAACGCCCCCACCGACCAGAAAGTGGCGGCGGCTTTACTCCCGCTCTATGCTTCGGGCACTCCTGCTGCCCTCCTCCCCGCCTACGTCAAGAACCTGCAGAAGCAATATGCTACTACCGGCTGGGCTGCCTACGCAGCTCAGCTCTACGGCAAGTCACGCCTGACGTCCCAAGAGTCGGCCTTTGCGGTGCTGGATGAGGTAGCCAAGGGCAACGTGCAGGCCCTGCGCCAAGACCCAGCCCTCCAACTTGCCCAAGCCATTGTGAGCACCTACCGCCAGCAGGTGCTCCCTACCTACAATGCGGCTACCGACAACATTGCCCTGCTGCAGCGCACCTATATGGCCGGCTTGCGGCAGCAGCAAACCGACCGCAAATTCTATCCCGATGCCAACCTGACCCTGCGTGTAGCCTACGGCCAGGTAGCTGGCTACGAGCCCGCCGACGGAACCAAATACGACTTCTACACTACCCTCGACGGTATTATGGAGAAGGCTGATCCTACCAACCCCGACTTTGAAGTGTCCGCCCGCCTCGCCGAGTTGTACCAAGCCAAAGACTACGGTCCCTATGCTTACAAAGGCAGCGTGCCCGTCGCCTTTATTGCTACAAACCACACCACCGGCGGCAACTCCGGTTCACCAGTTATTAATGGGCGCGGCGAACTGATCGGCACCAATTTCGACCGCAACTGGGAAGGCACCATGAGTGACATCATGTTCGACCCCGACCGGGTGCGCAACATTACCCTTGATGTGCGCTACATGCTCTTTGTAGTGGATAAGTATGCCGGCGCTGGCCATTTGGTAAAGGAGATGACTCTAGTAGGTGGACCAAACGACGCGAACCCAGCCAGCAAGAAAATGGAGAAATTGAAAGTAAAGCGCAAGCCGGTTAAGGAGAAAGCATAGCCTAGCACGCGCTTCTTTTTTGTTTAGAAAAAGCACCGCTTCTTCTGGAGGCGGTGCTTTTTGCGTAGGTTGGGGACATGGAGTTCAGTCGAGACTTTTTCTATCAGCTCCGCGACGTAGCAGCGCTGACCAACGGGAGCCGCACCCATCTGCGCTACTCCAAATCGGCACTGGAACTCCAGTATGAGTATCATACTAAAAAAGCCGTGAAAATCAGCCTACGCGAGCGGCTGCTGCTGCCGATGGTTCTTGTTGTTTTTGCGGTCCTTGCCTCCCAACTAACGTGGGCCGATACCGGCTTTGTAACGTGGTGTATTGGAATAGCTATCGTCTACACATTGGGAGCTTTTCGGAGCACGGTCCATCATTTTCTACCTGCCGGGGTAATAAACGTAACCTATGAAGCAGGTGGCGCCGCATTTCACTTTGAAACGGTGGTTCCCTTGGATGGACCGCCTCCGTCCATTGGGCCTATGCTCGCGCTGGCTGATATCCAGGCCGTGCGCGTCCGAACCATTTCCGACGGGGGCGAACATGACCCAGTGTATGGCGTTGTGGATATCCGTCGTGCCGTTACCGACCCCTGGGTGCTATTTGCGGAGTTGCCTACTCCAGCGGCCGCCTGGGAGCTAGAGCGCGCCCTTGTCCAGTTGGTGGGCCCTCTTGCTACTATTCCCAACACTAGTGCCGCGGCGTGGCTTGGTAAAGCTAGCCGCGTTGTTGCGCGCATCTATCAGCAGCTTCCTCATGTTAGAGTTCGTTTCCGCTAAATTTCTTCGGCGGCGTGTGGCCTCCTTCTTGCTCCTTGCAGGAACAGGACCATTATCCGTTTTGGCTCAGAATGCTCCCGCGGCTTCTACCGCATTACTGCTCCGCCCTGCCGCCGTGTTCGACGGGGAAACGCTGCACCAGGGCTGGGGCGTGTTGGTGGAGGGCGACAAAATTAAGGCGGCAGGACCGGCGGGGCAGTTAGCCGTTCCCGCTGGTGCCCGTACGCTGGAACTACCGGGCCTCACACTGCTGCCAGGGCTTATTGAGGGGCATTCTCACCTGCTGCTTCACCCGTACAACGAAGCTAGCTGGAACGACCAAGTACTACTAGAGTCGCAGGCTATGCGGGTGGCACGGGCTACCGCTCATGCCCGCGCTACTCTGGAAGCCGGTTTCACAACTGCCCGCGACCTAGGCACAGAAGGCGCCGATTACGCCGACGTAGGCCTGAAGCAAGCCATCGACCACGGTATTATTCCGGGGCCTCGCCTCTTGGTGGCTACCCGCGCCTTAGTGGCTACCGGAAGTTATGGACCCAAGCTGTCTGTGGATGTAGACGTGCCCCAGGGCGCTCAGGAAGCCGATGGCACCGATGGCATCATCCGGGCCGTGCGGGAGCCGATTGGCAAAGGTGCCGACATCATCAAAGTGTACGCCGACTACCGCTGGGGCGCCAATGAGCCCAGCCGTCCCACATTTTCACAGGAAGAACTAACCCTTATTGTGCAAACGGCCCGCAGCGCAGGCCGCCCGGTAGTGGCCCACGCCAGCACGCCGGAGGGCATGCGCCGGGCTACCCTCGCCGGCGTCCAAACCATTGAGCACGGCGACGCGGGCACGTCGGAAGTGTTCAAGCTGATGAAGCAGCGGGGCGTGGCCCTCTGCCCTACCGTGGCGGCTGGCGATGCTACCTCCCAGTACCGCGGCTGGCGCAAAGGCCAGGACCCCGAGCCCGAGCGTATTCGGCAGAAGCATGTGAGCATGAAAGCGGCCTTGCAAAGTGGGGTAGATGTGGCGGTAGGCGGTGACGTTGGCGTGTTTACTCACGGCGACAACTTGCGCGAGGCGGAGCAGCTAGTACAGGACTATGGCCTTCCAACGCTGCAAGTCCTGCGAGGCCTTACCAGTACCAATGCCCGCATTTTTCAACTACTCGATCGAGGCCGCGTTCAGCCGGGCTTACTCGCCGACCTCGTGGCCGTGGCCGGCGACCCCACCCAAGACATCAAGGCACTACGCCAGGTCCGGCTGGTAGTAAAAGGGGGTGTAGTTATTAAGCAGTAGCCGCATATAGCACGTCATTCTAACCCAAGTGCGGAACCTGAATGCCCTAAAAAGGCCAACTCGGGTTCCGCACTTGGGTTAGAAAAAAGTGAAGTAGCACTTAAGTGTAGGTGTGGGCAAAACTCTACGGGCGCTCTATACCCTGCTGTTGTAGCTGTTCAGCGTACTTATCATAAATCTCCCGCAAGTCTTGGCCGTGCTTGTCGGCGTCTACGCCGATGCTGACGTTGTTGGTGTGGAAGCGGTGAAGGTGGCTGATGTGCGGGCAAATAACGGGGAGGTGGCCAGCCAGCAAGAAGCGCACGTAAAGGTCAAGGTCCTCAGCCATTTTCAGCTCTTCATCATACCCCCCCACCTCATCAAAAAGCTGACGGCTGTAGCACACATTGCCTTGGATAAAGTGTTCGGCCCGGAAGATAGCGCGTAGCATATCGGCGGGGGTATCAAACATCCAGGCGTAATAATCTTCGCTGGGCAGGTAGCGGCGTTCCTCATCTACCCGCAGGAAGTCAGCCACAAACCAGGGCCGGTCGGGGTTCTGCTGGATTTGCGCCGCGTAGTGATAAAGGGCGCGCTGGAGCAGCACATCGTCGTCGTCGAGAGGTACCAGCCAGCCGTCGGCCGGAGAGTCTTGCCGAATGAGCAGGTTGCGGGCCGGGCCAGGAAGTAGCTTGGTTTGCTGGGGGCGCACCCGGAGCGGAATACCGGGCTGCTGCGACGCTTCGGCTAGCCACTGGGCGGTATTGTCGGTGGAACCGTTTTCGCAAATGAGGTGGTCGAAAGAGAAATCAATGGGGGCCGAAACGGTGGCCCGCACGCTGGCTACGGCCTCAGGCAGAAAGTCGCGGCGGTTGTAGGTCGGGGTGATGACGGAGAAATGCATGCCCTGTATTCCGTCTACGTGCTGAAAAAGTTGCGCCCGCACCGCAATACGCCAACTTTCGGTGCCTGGGCGGCGTTAGGGCGGTATCGACTCCTTTCCGCATATGGCCAAGTTTGTTGTGACGCTCCACCTTCCCGAGTCCTTCGACGAAGACTTCATTGCCCTTATCCCTCGTCACCGCGCCTTTATCAGTCGCCTCATCGAGGAAAACGTCATCGAATCCTACGCAATTAGCGCCGACCGCATCCGCGGATGGGTTACTATGAACGGCCAGAACGCAACCAACGTGCGCTCCATCGTTGAGCAGTTTCCGCTTTACCGCTTCCTGCGCAAGGTTGAAATTGACGAGCTGTTTGTCTTTGACAGTATTGCCAGCCGTTTTCCTCACATCAGCTTGAACTAGCACCACGCAGGCCGCCGTACCGGTGGCTATCTTCCCAGCCAGCAGGTATTTGCTTCGGCCCGGTTTCTGCTATGCTACGTCCAATTACTCTCCCACGCCTTCTTCTTATGCTGCACTTTCTACGGCTACCGGCTGCCGCGGCGGTAGCCTTGGCGGCAGTGGCCACTGCGCCCAAGCCCACTGAAAAGCTCACGACCGACCAGGTAATTTCTCGCCTGAGCGGAGCCATTGAAAATCTTAAGTCGTTGCGCTGCAATGTGCGCGCCCAGGAGCGGATTGCGGGGTCTTACCAACAGGCTCGTACGACGATGAAGATGTCGTTTAAGCCCTACAAAGTATACCTGCGCAACCAAAAAGGCATTGAGGTGCTGTGGGTGACGGGCCAAAACAACGGGGATGCGTGGGTGTACCCCAACAGTTTCCCCTACGTTACCCTCAGCCTTGACCCTAAGGGCAGCATCATGCGTAAAAGCCAGCACCACAGTGTGTTGGATGCGGGCTACGGCACTATTGCCGAAATGCTGCATGGTTCTGAGCAGCGCCTCGACCACAGTTTCGAAAAGAACTTTCGCTACACCGGCGACACCATTTTGGCGGGCCGAGCGGCCTACGTGCTGCGTACCGACTACCCTCAGTTTCGGTACGTGACCTACAAAACCACTAAGGCAGAGTCCGTAACGGCTATTTCCGATAAGTTTGGGTGCGGCGAGTACCGCATCCTGGAGCGTAATGATCTTGCTGCCGGCGCTATCGTGCCGGCGGGCCGTACGCTGCAGGTGCCCAATGCCTACGGACGGCGCGTTGTGTTGTGCGTAGATCAGAAAATGTTTCTACCCCTGGTTGTGCAAGTGCACGACGATAAAGGGCTGTTCGAGAAATTTGAGTTTAGCGACGTAGTGCCCAACCAGCCCATTCCCGCCCAGGAGTTCACCAAGGACTTTAAGGGATACAAGTTTTAGCTTGATACTACCTCATGAAAAACAGGGGGCTCCGCTGTAGCGGAGCCCCCTGTTTTTTTACTGATTACTACCGATAGGCCGGTAAGATTACGCATTACCAGACAGGATGGTACGCTGCCTATTTACCGCCGCATTGTTTTTTCAATTTCATCCCACATAGGGGCTGGAATGGCTTCGAGCTTGTTAAACTCGCCGGCCCCGTTTAGCCACTCTCCGCCGTCGAGAGTCACGACTTCGCCGTTCATGTAAGCCGCAAAGTCCGAGACCATGTAGGCGGCTAGGTTGGCTAATTCTTGGTGGTCGCCCACCCGCTTGAGGGGGACGCTAGCTGCCGGGTCGAGCTTGGAAGCCAGGGGCTCTGGAAACAAGCGGCTCCAGGCGCCCTCCGTAGGGAATGGGCCGGGAGCAATAGCATTAGACCGAATCCCGTATTTGGCCCACTCCACGGCCAAAGAGCGGGTAAGGGCCAGCACACCGGCTTTAGCCGCCGCCGAAGGCACCACGAAGGCCGAGCCCACAGAGGCATAGGTAGTCACGATGTTCAGGATGGTACCGGGCTTCTGCTCCGCAATCCAGCGCTTCCCGAAAGCTAGGGTGCAGTTGTAGGAGCCCTTCAGCACAATGTCCACAATCACGTCGAAGGCCTTATGACTCAGCCGCTCCGTGGGGCTGATGAAGTTACCGGCGGCATTGTTCAACAGCACGTCTACCCCGCCAAAGGAGTCAATGGTCTTTTGCAGCAGGTCCTCTACCTCGTTGTACTTGCGCACGTCGCACTGCACGGCTAAGATGCTCCCGCCGGTTTGCTGGCGCAACTCCTCCGCCGTTTTTTCCAGCACCTCCAGCTTGCGTGAGCTGATGACAACATTGGCGCCGAGTTGCAGGAAGTAGGTAGTCATGGCCCGGCCGAGGCCAGTGCCACCGCCCGTAACGACGATGGTTTTGCCTTGCAGGGCATTGTCGCGCAGCATGGGCTGCGCGTAGGGGTGCGAAGAAGCCATAGAAAACTTGGTGGGAAAGTGGAGAATGGAGAAATATAGCAGGTATTGCTACCACTGCTCAAATAAACCAGTTATTCAGCTAACACCGCCCGTAGCCCTACTAGCTGCCTGCTAGTTGCAGCCCGGCGCACTACCATCACCCCTTGGCCTGGTTGCGGAGGCCACTTTTTGCCTGTGCTCTACTCCGCCGTGATGAATAAAGTACGATCAGCAGCTTGCCTTTATTAGCGCCACAAAAACCGGAAAACCACACTCTGGACATTGGTTTCACCGAAGCCAGATAAAGCTTAATACTATTGATAATCAACTACTTTTAGACTTATTGAATTATAATCAATGTGCTTATACACCTCGCAAAAGCACCGACCTGGTTACCATGCAAAATCGGTAATAGCTTTAGGCCTGATGCAAAGTAAATTCTGGCTGCCTATACATTGGGGCACCTCGGCTTCCGAGGCGGCGACTTGCGCAGGAAAGATTTTTTGCCACCTTTACCCCCCACATGACCGACCCTACCTCTTCCTTTCTTCCTACAGTTGCCGTGCTGGGCTGCGGCTGGCTTGGGCTGCCCCTGGCCCGGGCCTTGGTTGCGGCGGGCTACTCCGTGCACGGCTCTACTACTACGCCTGGCCAGTTGCTCACCCTACGCCACGCCGGAATTTTACCTTACCTACTTCGGCTGAGCCCCACGCTGTCTACCATTGATGCCGACACCCTACACGCTCTTCTCCACGAGGTTGATATACTAGTGCTCAACGTGCCGCCCTCACGCGGGGCAGGCTCAGCCGACGCCTACCCGGCGGTGGTACAGATGGTAGCAAAAGCGGCGGCGCGGGCTCAGGTACAACATGTGCTATACGTCAGTTCTACGGGTGTGTATCCTGATAGGCCGGGGTCGTTGCGGGAGTCCGATGCCGTGGCATCGAGTGAGGCTACTACCCCCCTTCTGCGCGCCGAAGCCCTGTTTGCCAATTCCGAAAACACCATTGTGCGCTTGGCAGGGCTCATGGGGCCTGGTCGTGCGCCCGGCCGTTTTCTGGCGGGCCGCCAAGATGTGGCCCAAGGCGACGCACCCGTAAACCTCATTCACCTCGACGACTGCGTGGGTTTGCTCATGCAGATTATCGAGCAGGAAGTGTGGGGCCACACCTTTAATGCGTGTGCGAATAGCCATCCTCTACGGCGCGATTTTTACCCCCTGGCCGCGACGCATCTGGGCCTTCAGCCCCCTACGTTTCAGGCCAGTTCGGCCGGTGGCAAGCAAATAGATAGTAGTCAGGTGCGCCACGCCACGGGCTATGAGTTTCGGCACGATGATGTAGTGGCGGCGCTGGGGCACTGCTAGAATGCAACGCTTGCACGTTGAGCGGCCTCCAGGCGTTATCTTTGCGGTGTGAATTCTGATATGATGACGGTAGCCGTGTTGGGTGGCGGAGCAGCTGGCTTTTTTGGGGCTATTACCTGTGCTGAGTCTAACCCTCACTTGCGGGTAGTACTCCTGGAAAAAACCGGTAAACTGCTCAGCAAAGTGCGTATTTCGGGTGGGGGCCGCTGCAACGTGACCCACGCCGCCGACACGGCTGCTCAACTAGTGCAGCACTATCCGCGCGGCGCCAAGCAACTCAAGGAGCCCTTCAAGCAGTTCGGGGCCGTGGATACCGTGCGGTGGTTTGAGCGTCGGGGCGTACGCCTCAAGACCGAGCCAGACGGCCGCATGTTTCCTACCACCGACTCTTCAGAAACCATTGCGCAATGCCTGCTACAGGCCGCCCGGGTTGCTGGCGTTGAAGTACTAACCCAAACTACTGTCGAGCATATTGAGCCGCTGGCTGAGGGTGGCTTTCAACTAACACTTACCGGGGCCCACGCCCAAATCCTACCGGCTGCGAGAGTACTCATTGCCACCGGTGGGGCACCCAAATCAGAGCAGTATGAATGGTTGCGCCGGCTGGGGCATAGCGTGCAAGAGCCAGTGCCCAGCCTGTTCACGTTCAACGTACCGGAGTCGCCGCTGCGGGAGCTGCCGGGCGTGAGCGTGCCCCGCGCCCGCGTACGCGTGGCCGGTGAAAAGCTGGAGTATGAGGGTCCCATACTGGTAACACATTGGGGCGTAAGCGGACCAGCCGTGCTTAAGCTGTCGGCCTGGGGTGCGCGGCGCCTACACGAGTTACAGTACCAAAGCACCGCCCTCGTCAGTTGGATTCCTGACTACACAGAAGATACGCTGCGTCAGCAGTTTGCCGCGTTTCGTGAGCAGCACGGAAAGAAAGTGGTAACCACCAACCCACTCTTTGGCTTACCACAACGGCTGTGGCGCACTCTCTCGGAGCATGCTGGCATTGGCCCGGAAACCCGCTGGAATGAGCTACCCAGCAAACTACAGAACCGACTCATCGAGAACTTACTCCGCACTGCCTTGCCCGTGCGAGGCAAGACTACCTACAAGGACGAGTTTGTAACCTGCGGCGGTGTTGCACTGAGCGAAGTGAACATGCAAACCATGGAAAGCCGTCGTGTGCCGGGCCTGTATTTTGCGGGCGAAGTGCTTGACATTGACGGCATTACCGGCGGATTCAACTTCCAAGCAGCCTGGACTACCGGGTACTTAGCCGGACAGGCAATGGCAAAAGCAGCCTAACGTACACACTGTAACTACCCTAGCAGCTACCGAAGCCAATGCGGAGTGTTGCGCCACTGCTACCGAGTAGCGTGAATAGTAGGCGTGAGACCAGAATTCTCGCTTGCAAATTCGTGCTCTTTCCTGCTTACCAAGCCATCATCTGATGATCAAGCTTGAGGCAAGTTTCGCTTCCA
This sequence comes from Hymenobacter mucosus, assembly GCF_900188255.1. Taxonomy (GTDB): domain Bacteria; phylum Bacteroidota; class Bacteroidia; order Cytophagales; family Hymenobacteraceae; genus Hymenobacter; species Hymenobacter mucosus. Next base: position 67,794 of record NZ_FZNS01000004.1, read on the forward strand.
CTGAAACTTACCTGGGAGTTTACCAGTAAAGGAAACCATATTCTTTCTTTACTAAACACCAAAACGACTCTCCTCATGGACGCTAAGACTCTCCAAGCCGGCCTAAACGAACTACTCGAAACCCTGAAAGACGGCCAGCGTGGCTACACCGAAGCCCTGACCGACGTTGAGGACGCAGACCTGAAGCAGATCTTCAAGAAATACGCCGCCCAGCGTTCTGAATACATTACCGAACTAGAAGACCAGATGCACAAGCTCAACCTGCATCCAGAAGAAGAGTCTTCCATTACCGGTACCGTACACCGCGCTTTTATCAACCTGAAAGGCCTTGTGACTGGTAAAGACCGTCACAGCATTTTAGCAGAGTGCGAGCGTGGCGAAGACTACGCCAAAGGTGCCTATGAGAAAGCTCAAAAGCTAGAAGGCGTTCCTAGCGAGCTGAGCGCCCTAATCAGCAAGCAAGCTGCCGGCGTGAAGCAAGGACACGACGAGATCCGCAATCTGCGTGACGCTTCGAAGTAAGATTCCGGCAAGGTGACAGTACGCAAGCAACTACTTTCGCCCTCACTATCTTACTATCAAATAATTGGTAAATAAAAAAGGCCACTCCAAGGAGTGGCCTTTTTTATTGGTATACCTTGTCGTATCCGGCAGAATATTCCACCGGATACGAAAGGTCAGCTGTTTACTATTCGTCGAAGTCGTTGTTGTCGCGCTTGCCTTTATAGCCACCGCCGTAGCTACCACCACGGTTACCACCGAAGCCACCTTCGCGGCGCTCACCACCGCCGTAGGTGCCACCACCGCGACGCTCACCGCCACCGTAGGAGCCACCGCCCCGATTGCCACCGAAGCCGCCTTCCCGACGCTCGCCACCACCGTAGGAGCTACCGCCCCGACGGTCGCCACCACCGTAGCTACCGCCACCGCGACGGTCGCCACCGAAGCCGCCTTCCCGACGCTCACCGCCGAAACCACCTGGGCCACGACGTGGACGGTCACCACCAAAGCGGTTGCCACCTTCCTGTTGAGCATCACCTTCTTGGCGAGGAGTAGCAATGTTGAAGGCCACTGGGCGACCTTGGATAGTGCTACGTCCCAACTGAGCAATTACTTCCTCTACAAACTCGTTCGGTATTTCTACAAAGCTGAACTTATCGTAGAGGGCAATGTCACCTACTTTACCAGCGGTCAGGCTCGTGTTTTCAGCAATCAGGTCTACGATGTCGCGGGGGTGCAAGCGGTCCTTCTTGCCCATGGTTACGAACAAGCGCGTGAAGCCAGCCCGGGCGGCGCCCTGGGTGCGGCTAGCATCCAGGCTTTCCTGGGCGCGCTTGTCTTCCTTCATGGTCATCTTGAGCAGCGCCGCCGCCACATCCAGAGACGTGATGCCATCCTCCTGGTCCTGGTCGATCAGGCGCTGCACACGAGCTACGTATTTGTCTAGGTTACCCTTTTCAATTACCTCCTTAATGGAGTTAAGCATCAGTGTGGTTTTCACCTCCGACACATCCTCGAAGGAGGGTACGCGCTCCTGCTTGATGGTAGCCTTGGTAAAGCGCATGATGTCGCGCAGCTTGTAAATGTCGCGGCCGCTCACGAAGGTGAAGGCCTTACCCAACTTACCAGCGCGGCCCGTACGGCCAATGCGGTGTACATAGTACTCTTCGTCGGCGGGCAGGTCGTAGTTTACTACCACTTCCACGTTATCCACGTCGATACCACGAGCGGCTACATCAGTAGCAACCAGGATTTCCAGCGTGCCCTTGCGGAATTTGTCGAGTGTGTTCTGACGCTGCTGCTGGCCCATGTCGCCATGCAGACCCTCAGCGAAGTAGCCTTTGGCTTGCAAGTCACCCACAATCTCGTCTACCATGCGCTTCGTGTTAGCGAAGACAATACCCGACTTGATATTGTACATGTCGATCAGGCGCGTGAGCACGTCCTTTTTCTGCGGACCACGTACTTCGAAGTAGCTCTGCTCGATGTTGGTAACCGTCATTTCCTGATGGTTTACCTTCACGATCTGCGGGTCTTTCTGGTAGCGCTTGGTCATGTCCATGATCGGCTTGCTCATAGTAGCCGAGAAGAATACCGTCTGGCGGTCTTCAGGCATTTTCTTGAGCACCGTCTCAATGTCGTCGCGGAAGCCCATGTCGAGCATTTCGTCGGCCTCATCGAGAATGATCATCTTGCACGCATCAAGCTTCAGGGTACCGCGCTCGATGTGGTCCATTACGCGGCCTGGGGTGCCAATTACGATCTGCACGCCGCGCTCCAGAGCCCGGAACTGACGGTCGTAGCTGGATCCACCGTAGATAGGAACTACGGCCAAACCACGCTTGTATTTGCCAAGTTTTTGGATTTCGCCGGATACCTGCACGGCTAGTTCGCGGGTGGGGCAGAGCACAATGGCTTGCACCTCGCGGGAATCGGTATCAATGCGCTCAATTGCAGGAATGGAGAAGGCAGCCGTTTTGCCGGTACCCGTCTGGGCCTGGCCAATCACGTCGCGGCCTTCCAGCAGAACTGGAATTGCGTTGGCCTGAATGGGCGATGCTTCTTCGTAACCTACTTCTGCAATGGCACGCTGCATTTCTTCAGAAAGCGTCAGCTCACTGAACTTCATTTTTTCCGTTTCTTTTTCCATGTCAATGTTGATGGAGTGGAGACAATAGCTCTGAAAACAGCGGATTCAGCGACGCTCTTCTCTTCCACTCAACACAACGACAAGTGACGGAAGCAACGGACGGAAGACAAAGCCGGCCCAACAGGTTTTTTTAAGGCAGCTCACAAGCTGCGCGGAACGTGGCCGTTCTCAAATGCGGCTGCAAAGGTAGAAAAAATATATCAAATTAGCCAGGACAGCAACAATAAAAGCCAACTAAATCTCTACATATCTTATTTGACAACCATGCTCCCTCACTGAAGTACCTGATGGTAAGGTTAGTGCCCACGCGCTGTCTTGTGTATTTGACTAATACTATGCGCGGGACTACCGGACGAGTTGGCGTAGACTGCATAAAAGCAAAAAAGCAGGCCCTTGAGGAGCCTGCTTTTCGATGTATCCGGAAGGGGAAACGGACTAAGCCAGCTTCACTTTCACAGCATTCAGGCCCTTACGGCCTTGAGCGATGTCAAATTGCACCTTGTCGTTGTCGCGGATCTCGTCGATGCACTCGGTTACGTGCACGAAGATATCCTCGCCGGTTTCGTCTACTTTGATGAAGCCAAAACCTTTGGTCTCGTTGAAGAATTTTACAGTTCCTGTCTGCATGGTACTTGTGTGATGGATGATTTTTTAAGGAAAGCAGCACTCAACTCTGCTTTCCCTCCTCACGGTAAGTACTCAACAGGCCTGCGTAAACCACATTCTTTAAACTGCCTCAAAGATACACCTATATTTAAGATTCACAGTATCCCAGTGCAAAACCGACCATATTTTGTACCACACTCGCCCAGCTAAACCGGCGTTTCCACCGTTTCTTTGCCCGCCTTTCCCGCTTCCACCCTCTCGCTCTTGCGCATGGATACGCCCATTCAGCCCGCTTTTCGCTTCTCTCGCCAGATCATTGTGCAGCCGCACGACATCGATGAACTAGACCATGCCAACAACGTGCAATACGTGCGCTGGGTACAGGATACGGCTGGCGAACACTGGCTTACAGCGTACCCGCCCGGTGAGCGGGAGCACTACATTTGGGTGGTGCGCGAGCATCGCATTCAGTACCGCCACCCGGCCCTGCTGGGAGAACAACTCCGGTGCACTACGTGGATTGGGGAGGTGCGCGGGGCCCAATGTCAGCGCTTTGTGCACATTGAGCGCGCCACCGACAACAAGCTGCTGTGCGAAGCCGAAACGCAATGGGTACTATTGGACCCGCACTCCAAGCGCCCCATGCGCATAGAGCCGGAAGTAGTGACGCGGCTATGGCGCCCCGTAGGATAAGCAGCGCTTATGGCGCTGTCTTTTCCCATACATGCTTTCTTAGACCGCGCTTCCATAAGCGGTGGCACCTTCAGTCAGTAGTTGCTGTAGGTATAGTACCTGGGTTGTCTTCTCAGGGTAGTACCCTTATTCTTGCTTACCCTTCCGTTCAATGCCCGCCACCTTTCGCATTTATTCTTCTTCCGCCGGCTCCGGCAAAACCTACCAGCTAACCAAGGAATACTTGAAACTGGCCCTGGGCACCGACGACGCGGCTTACTTTAAGCGCGTGCTTGCCATCACGTTTACCAACGACGCGGCGGGCGAAATGAAGGAGCGTATCATTAGCGCACTACGCCGCTTTGCTACCCCCCACGACGAGCAACCGGATAGCCTACTGGCGGAAATTGCGGCTGAGCTATCCCGGGAGGGGCTACTAGCCGGGCTGCCCACTCCAGAAGAGCAACAGCAGGAGCTACGACGCCGAGCAGCGCGCACGTTTCGGCTGGTGCTGTACCATTACGCCGACTTTGCAGTCAGCACCATCGACTCTTTCGTGCAACGCATTGTTACGGCTTTTACCCGCGAATTGGGGCTACCCGCTACGTTTGAGGTAGAGCTGGATAGCGCTACTGTGCTGCAAAATGCGGTGGCCCTGCTGCTAGACCGCGTAAACCGGGACCCTAACGCCAAGCTTTTATCTCGCACTATCTCGGACTTTGCGCTGAACAAGGCCGATGAGGGACGCAGCTGGAACAACCTTCCCGCCGAGTTGGTAGACTTCGGGCAGTTTCTGCTTAGTGAGCCTGTGCACGAGGCTGTGGTTCAATTGCAAAAGCTTAGCATGCAGGACTACCGCCGCCTGCACGAGTCGTTGCGGCAGCGCAAGCAGGAAATTGAGGCTGCTTTTCAGGAGGTAGCAGCCGTAGCCTTAGAGGCCGTAGCCCTGGCTGACGTCACCGACGCGGACTTGTATCAAGGCAAAAATGGCATTTTGGGTTACGTTACGAAATGGGAAGAGCGGTTGCAACCCGATAAAGAAGCCAATAGCTACGTGCGCGCCACCGTGGAGCAGGAGAAGTGGTACAGCGGCAAGGTAAAATCAGCGGCCGATAAGGCGCGGGTAGATGGGGCCAAACCGGCATTACTATCAGCCTATGAACTTCTGGAAAAGATGCGCGCCACCCTCCTGCCCGACTACCTGCTGGTGACGGGTATGCTCCCTTACCTATTTCAGGTGAGCTTGCTAAGTGAGCTGAGCAAATCTGTAGATCAGCTAAGCCGGGAACGAGGGGTAGTGCTGATTGCGGAGTTTAACCGCCGGATTGCCCAAATTGTGCTACGCGAGCCGGTGCCCTTCCTCTACGAGCGCATGGGCGAGCGGTACCAGCATCTGCTCATCGACGAGTTTCAGGACACCTCGGTATTGCAGTGGAATAACTTACTGCCGCTAGTAGAAAACGCCGTTTCGACGGGCAACCTGAGCCTAGCCGTGGGCGATGCCAAGCAGGCCATCTACCGCTGGCGCGGAGGCGAAATGGAGCAAATTCTTCGCCTCCACCATAAACAAACCGAACACCTCTACGGTAACGTGGCCGACGACGAGTTGCGGGACCTGCTAGCGGGCCGCTACTACACACTCGACCAGACGTTGGAGCCTGCTAACCTGAACGACAACTACCGGTCGGCGTCAGAAATCATTGACTTCAACAACACGTTTTTCGCGCACGTAAGCCGCACGCACGCCAGCTTGCCCTTGGTGCAAAGTATTTACGACGAGGGGTTTACTCAAACCCTGCCGCCTACCCGGCAAGGAGCCGCGGCGGGCCACGTGGAGCTGCTGTTTACCGACGATAATGCCCCGGCCTACCGCTATGATCCAACGACGGGAGCTTACACCACGGACGTTCTACCGGGGCACGCCCCCGGCCAAGCCCTCGACTACCAGGAAAGCACGCTTTACCTTACGCTTCAGCTCATAGAGCAGGCCATACTAGACGGCTACCGCCTAGAAGACATTGCCGTGCTTTGCCGCCGCCGCGACCAAAGCCGCCGGGTTGCGAAATTCCTGAAGGAGCGTGGGTTCGATATTATCTCGGCCGATTCGTTGTCGCTGGAATTTGCGGAGGTAGTAAACCTACTGGTAGCCCTGTTTCGGGTGCTGAACCAACCTGCCGACACCCTAGCCCGGGCCGAAGCTCTCCTACTAACTGAGCGCGTGGTGCGCGGCCAAGACCCTACCCCCGAACGGGCCCGGCACTGGGCGGAGCTAGCCAATGAGGAGTCAGCGCTGCCGTTCTTCGATGAGTTGCGGGCCTTGGGGTACGACGTGCGGGAGCGAGAAACGGGCAATCTAGGTCTGTATGAGTTGACGGAACGCCTCATCGGGCTATTTGGCCTGCTGGACCGCGCCGCGGAGCGCGACTACCTATTTCGCTTCCTAGACCTGACCTTGGAATACAGCCTGCGCTACGGTAACAACCTTAACAACTTTCTGGCCTATTGGGACCAGAAGAAAAGCAATTTGAGCATCAATGCGCCCGCCGGGCGCGACGCCATTACTATTACCACGGTGCATAAGGCCAAAGGGCTAGCCTACGGGGTAGTGCTAGTACCTTTCGCCGATTGGCCCCTCACCCCCTACCGGGGTACCCTGCTGTGGGGCCAACTGCCGCACGAGCAGGACAAGCCCGTGACCGAAATGCCCGCCGTGGCCGTGCTACCCCAAACCCAGGCCCTGCTCCACACGCCTCTTTCGGAGCAGTACACCGAGGAGCTGGAAAAAACCTTTCTCGAAGGTCTCAATATGCTGTACGTAGCCTTTACCCGGCCCCGCCATCGCCTGTACGTTATCAGTCGGCGGGCCAAGCCGACGAAGGCGGGGAAAGACGGTGAGGCGGCTACCGCCACGGAGCCGGCCAAAACCGTAGCCGAACTGCTGCACCACTACTTGCTGGATACTGGGCAGTGGCAAGACGAGCAACTAGCCTATTTGCTGGCGGATGCGCACGGTACCGTGCCGGGAGCTAAGCCAGACAAGCCAGCCGCTACCCACGACCTACCCCTAACCAACCTTACCAGCACGCCGTGGGAAGAACGCTTGCGCCTGAAGCGCCACGCCAACACAGTTTTTGACTTCGACGATCAGCAGGAGCAGCGCGAGTGGAACCGCAAGCTCCACTACGCCCTGCGCCGCGTGAAACTAGCCACCGACACCGGCCGCGTGGCCGCCCAGCTAGTAGCCGAGGGGCTAGTGAGCACCAAAGAGCGCCCGGAGTTGCTCCAAAAGCTGCACGAAGTAACCGAACACTCCCAAATGGCGCATTATTTCAGCGAGCAGGTACAGGCCGAGGCCGAACGCGAAATTTTGGTGGGTGGTACCCGTAAGCAGGATTACAAGCCCGACCGCATCGTGTTTGAGTCGGCGCCGGGTGGAGTAGGCCGACGCGTTACGCTCATCGACTTCAAGGTGCCCCCACCCGAGCCCCGCCATCGTCAGACCTTGCAGCGCTACGGCGAACTATTTCGACAGCTAGGCTTTGCGGAAGTACACTGCGTGCTTTACTACTTCGACACGCAAGAGGTAATCATCTTTTAATAAACAAAAGAAAAGCCTTCACGGCCGTAAAATCTGTGCGAGCGGCGGGTACCGGGAGCAGCGGGCAGCTTGGCAACGCGTGCTAGCTAGCGGCGCTGTAGTAGCTTTGTGCTAGGCCACCCTGGCCGTATGCCTACTCTCCCTTTCTCTGTGCTTATGGCTGCTCCTCGCAAAGCTGCGCTTGGTTTCATTTTCCTGACTCTGCTGCTGGACGTAACGGGCATTGGCATCATCATACCCGTCATTCCAGCCCTTATCCGCCACCTCACGGGGGGGTCAGTCAGCGACGCGGCACGAGTGGGCGGCTGGCTGGTGTTTGCCTTCGCCGTGATGCAGTTTCTGTTTTCTCCGGTGCTGGGCAACCTTTCCGACCGATACGGGCGGCGGCCAGTTTTGCTGCTGTCGTTGCTGGGGTTTGGGCTCGACTACCTACTAGTGGCCTACGCGCCCAACATTGGGTGGCTGTTTGCCGGGCGTTTAATTGCGGGCGTCATGGGAGCTAGCTTCACCACGGCTTCTGCCTACATTGCCGACATCTCAACCCCGGAAGACCGGGCCCAAAACTTTGGGATGATTGGGGCCGCTTTCGGGCTGGGCTTCATTCTGGGGCCCTTTCTGGGCGGCTTTTTGGGCAAATACGGGCACCAAGTGCCGTTCCTGGCTTCGGCTGCCCTCACCTTTCTTAATGTGGCTTACGGGTATTTTGTACTGCCTGAGTCGTTGCCAGTAGAAAAGCGGCGTCCGTTTGAATGGGCGCGGGCCAACCCTATTGGCTCTCTAAAAATGCTGCGCCGCTACCCCGTCATCACGGGTTTGGTAGCCTCTCTGCTGTTCACCTACGTAGCAGCCCACGCTACGCAGTCTACTTGGTCGTACTACGTCATCGAGAAGTTCAAGTGGAATGAGGCGTGGGTTGGCTACTCCCTGGGCGCGCTAGGCCTGTTGGTCGCCATCGTGCAAGGCCTGCTGATTCGGCGCATTAATCCCTTTTTAGGGGCCAAACGCTCGGTGTATCTGGGACTATTATTGTATGCCGTGGGGTTTGTGCTGTTTGCCTTCGCCTCGGAAGGATGGATGATGTTTGCGTTTCTGGTACCTTACTGCTTAGGCGGCATTGCAGGACCCGCGCTTCAGGGCATCATTTCCGGGCAGGTTCCTCCCACCGAACAAGGCGAATTGCAGGGTGCTCTCACTAGTCTTATGAGCCTCACGTCTATCGTTGGCCCACCGCTCATGACTAATCTGTTCTCGTACTACACCAGTCCGGGCGCGCCCGTGTATTTTCCTGGTGCGCCCTTCCTGTTAGGCGCCGTTCTTATTCTTATCAGCCTGCTGTTGCTGTCCCGGTCGCTAGCATCCTACACCGCCCCAGCACCCGCAGAAACCCCGGCTGAGCCCCTATCAAGCATTGGGCATTGAGTTGCGTTCTACGTTCAGGACAACATATCCTCACCCCCTATTCACCCACGAAAAAGCCCACACCTCTGGAGGCGTGGGCTTTTTCGTGGGTGAATAGGGGATGCCCAAAAGGCTTATCGGCGTCCCAACAAGTTCTTTATGCCCTTGATAGCCTCGGGCATTGCCAGCGCCAACGACGCCACAGAGGCCACGCTTGCTACCTGGCAGTAGAAGCACAAAGCCTTATTTTCTTTCCACTCTTCCTGGCCCAACTTAATGGTTGTCAAGGTGTCGAAGAGCGTTTTCACGCCCATAGCCACGGGTAGGGCAGGTTGCTTGCTGGCGCGGTGCAAGCCGCCCGCTCCCGCTAAGCAGGCCGTGAGGCCATAGGTTACAATCATGGGGAGGGCATCGGGGGTATCGAGCCGCTTATAGCCGTAGTCGGAGGCGTCTACCTTGTCCGAATCGAACGGCCCAATGGGGGGGTCGGGCAGGTGGTGAATGATGCCGGTTTGATAGAGGCTTACTATCTGGCCGGCAGCCACGCCGAGCAGGGAGAGGCCAATAATCCAGCGGCGGCGCTTGAGGTCAGCGCTTTTGCCATGTCGAAGTTCAAGGCTTAGTTGGGTAGGATCCATCGTAAAAATGCGGTACAAGTGTAGTGCTCATTCCGCCTACGAGAATCTGCGGGGCCAGGGTTCCGGTGGCGCTTGGCGCAGGTGCGCTACCCAGCGGCGGTAAGCCGACGGTAGCGCACCTGCGCCGGATGGCTTTTATCGGCGTAGAACTCAAAGTTTTCGATGCGAAAGCGTACCTCCGTGGGCCGCCGGGGCGCTCGAAACTTGCTCATCTGGCGGAAGGCCACTTCCTGCGTTAGCGTGGGGTCTTGCTTATTAAGCAGACGCAGCCCCTTCGCCTCGTCCAACAAATAGTAAGTCTGGTTTTGCCAAACGTAATGACGGGGCACCAGGTAGCCCATGCCCACCGAGTATCCTTGGTAGCGGAAGCTGGTGAGTACCCGCCCCTGTATGGTTTGCACAAACGCATTGGGTGCCCGTTGTAGTTGGTTGGGCACCACAAACTCCATTGTTTCAGTTCCGTCCTTGGCTCTGGCCATCTGGTACTCGCCGTAGGAGTAAATGGTGAGCAATGTGCTGTCGGACAGGAAACGAGCCAGGGCTATATCGGCCTGCGGCTTCTGCAAGCGCAGGGGCGGCTGCCCCACCCGCAGAAGCTGGGAGCACGTAAGCAGGGCCCGCCCATTGGGGGACGGCTGGGGCTCACAATCGGTCCGGCCTTCGCCAAACTGATTGCCAAAGTGCAGCTCCCGCAGTTCCCCCTGCATATCCAAGAGCATGAAAATGTAGCCGCCTACGTCGCTATTTGGAATGTTAATATCCTGCCAGAAGGCCAGCCCTCCTAGCTGTGGGAAGTAGCCTAAAAACCGGGGTGGGTGCGGTTCACTTACCACTACCATGTCGGGTACGGCCACGCGGTAGAAGTCTGCTTTCTTCAACTCCCGCCGAAACACGCGCTGCCCCGTAGCGGCCGTGAGCGTGATAATATAGCGCCCATCAGGACCCTGTACGCGCGGGTTTTCACTGAAATTGCTGTCAGCGGCGAAGTACTCCCCCGTCAGGCCGGTGGAGATATAGCTGAGCATGTGCGCCGAATCGGCCGTAGCGGCCAATTGCAGCTGGTACTTTTTGCCATTAATGAGCAGTTCTTGGCTGACTGGGTGGCGCTGGGGCAGCGCGTACTGGGTTAGATCGGCAGAGTCGGCATCGGGCCGGATGGGGTTTAGCCCTGGGCTGGGCTGGGGTGCCAGCACGGCGGAGGGCGGCGAGGCAACTTGCTCAGTGCCCGTCTCTTGCTGGGTGCAGGCGCTTACGCAACCTACCAGCAGAACGTAGAAGCTACTACTTCCTGGGGCAAGGGCAGCTAACAAGCGCCTGACTATTGTATTCATATACGGACTAGCTCTGCTACTGGAAATGTACTATACGTAGTTTCCTGCACGCAGGTGTGGGGAACTCTCCGGGCCGGATCAACACGGCTGGCCCCGGGTGATAGGCCCACTCGGGTGAATGAGGTAAAAATTCATGCGGTAACTAGGCTGAGCCTAGTATACTTGGCAGGCGAAGGTACTAGGGAAGTAGCGCACACGGACCGTTTCTGCCCCGAGGCGCGTTATCTTTACTACCTATGCTTTCGCCTTTGCCTGTCGCCGTTACTACCCCGCCTGCCGCCGCTTCTGTTCCCGACGCCACGCCTTTCCTGACCCGGATAGCCCGCGACATGGTGGCCCGCTACGGCCCCACCGACGAGCTAGCCGACCTGGTAGTAGTGGTGCCTACGCGCCGCGCCGTGGTGTACTTACAAAACGAGCTTAGCCTGGCTGCTGAGGCCGGTCAGGCCGTGTGGAGCCCGCGCATTGCGGCCATGGAAGACTATATGGTGGAACTGGCTGGCGTGCAGGTAGAGGAACCCATTGCCTTGCAATTGCTCCTGTTTGAGATTCTACGCGACATCGACCCCAAGCTGGATTTCGACTTGTTTGTGGGCTGGGCTGGCCTGCTGCTCCAAGATTTCTCCAACCTCGACCAAAATCTGGCTTCGCCCAAAAAGGTCTTTGAATACCTCAGCCAAGCTAAGGCCCTGGAACGCTGGGAGCTAACTGCAGATCCTGCCCCGCAGAGCACCACGGCCGCCTACTTCCGCTTCTGGGACGACCTCGAAAAGGTGTACCGCCGCCTGCGCAGGCGCATGGAACACGACCACCTGGCTTACCCTGGCTTGGCCTACCGCCTGGCCGTGAACCGGGTACAAACCCGCCTGGAAGCTGGTGAGACCCTTCCCCAGCACGTATTCGTTGGCCTGGGCTACCTCTCTAAGGCCGAAGAAAAGCTCCTGCGGATGCTGCGCAAAGCCCGCCGGGCCGAAGTGCACTTCGATGGCGACGCCTTTTACTTAGAGCCTGGCTCTCCTAACCGGGCGGGCCAACACCTGCGCCGCTACCAAGAGCTGCTTGATTTGCCGGCCGAAAACCTGGGCGGCCCTGCCGAGCTACTCCGGGGCTTGCCGCGCCACGTCCGGTTTGTGGGCGTGGCCAATGCCTCTATGCAGGGAAAAATTGCGGGGCAGCTGCTGGCCGCGTCGCGCCGCCAGAACCCCCAAGCCAAAGTGGCGGTGGTGCTGCCCGACGAAACCCTACTGCTACCCGTGCTGCACGGCCTTCCCCTCGACGCCGTGCCGGAGTACAACGTAACCATGGGCCTCAATTTCCAGAGCACGCCCCTGTTCAACCTGGTAGATTTACTGTTTGAGGTGCACCTAACCGGGGTGCGTGAGGGCTCCCCAGAAACGGGCTACGGGGTGCCCCGCTACCACCACTTGGCCGTGAGCAAGCTGCTACAGCACCCCTTCCTGCGCCGCTACCAGCAGTGGCTCGATAAGCAGGATGAGCAAGAGGTGTTCCATGGCATGCTGGATAAGGTATGCCGTACTATCGTGCGCCGCCACGCCGTGCTGCTTCCGGCCGAGGAACTCCTGGAAATGGGTCACGGCCACCCCATCATTGAAGCGCTGTTTGCCACCTGGGACAATTGCGACGATATTATCCGGGCCTGCTATACCCTTATCACCATGCTGAAAAAGGCCTACCAGGACCAGCACTCGGCTATTGAGGCAGAGTACTTGTACCTGTTTTTCACGCTGGTAAAACGCCTTGATTCGGTGTTCGACTGCCGGGAGCAGCGCCTGTCGGTGCGCTCGTTTCGGCGGTTTCTCTACGAGCAGATGAAGGCTACGCGCCTACCCTTTAGCGGGGAGCCCATTGCCGATGTGCAAGTCATGGGCTTACTGGAAACGCGCGCGCTTGATTTTGACCACCTCATCATTTTGAGCTGCAACGAGAACGTGCTGCCGGCCCCCAAGCGCCACAGCTCCCTGTTTCCGTATGACGTACTCACTACCTTTCAGCTACCCACCTACGCCGACCACGAAGCGGCCACGGCCCACCAGTTCTGGCGCCTGCTGCAACGTGCCCGCCAGGTAGATCTGCTGCATATTCTGCCTGGGGCAGAGGGCACTCGCACTGGAGAGCGAAGCCGCTTTTTGCTTCAGATAGAAAACGATTTGCGCTCCCAAAACCCTGGACTGGTGCTGGAAGACCTAACGGTAACCTCACCCGTGGAGGAAGATTTATCGGAGGAGGCTCCTTTACCTACCACCCAGCCCAACCGGGACGTTTCTGGCGACTTGGTGCTGGAAAAGGACGCTGGCATGCTGCAAGCCCTGCGCGAGGTGCTAGTAAAAGGCCTCTCCCCTACGGCCCTCAACCAATACCTGAACTGCAATCTGCAATTCTACTTCCAGCGGGTAGCCCGCTTCCGCGAAAACGACGAGGTAGAAGAAGCTCTGGGCCCCGATGGCTTTGGCACGGTAGTACACGAGGCGCTAGAAGACCTTTTTAAACCCTTCGTGGGTGGGCGGCAGCTGATTACGGCGGAGGAACTGCCGGAACTTCTGAAGCTGGCCCCCATTATGGTAGCTAAGGCCCTGCGGCGCGAGGAAGCCGGCCGCCACGCCCGCGCCGACGAAGGCTTAAACCACGTGCTGGGCCAAGTAGCAACCCAACTCGTGCGCCGCTACCTGGAAAGCCTGCTGACGCAGCCGGAGGCCTTGCCCCTGCACATCCAAAGTCAGGAAGAAGCCCTGCAAGCCACGGTGTACATTGCCCTACCCGATGGAGAGAAGCTGGGGGTGAGCCTCGTGGGCTTTGCCGACCGGGTAGACCAACTGCCTGATGGCCGCTTGCGCGTGGTAGACTATAAAACGGGCTTGGTACACTCCCACGAACTGCGCCTGCTAAAACGGGGGGAAGATTCGGCAGATGCCGTGGAACGCCTGCTGCAGGATGCTACGCCCGCCACCGATAAGGTGCGCCAGCTCTGGCTCTATCGTTTCCTGCTGGCCCAGCGCGGCCGCCCCGCCGCCGATGCGGCCATTATTTCCTTACGCAACCTCGGGGCGGGCCCTATGTCGGCCAACATGGACTTTCTCACCGATGGCGGCCAGGACTTTGTGCAGCACAGCGAGCAGCTCCTTACACGCCTCGTGCACCGCATCCTCGACCCCCAAGAGCCCATCCGCAAAACCGATGATCTGGAAAAATGCCAGTACTGCTCCTACCGTGGTATTTGCGCCCGGTAATGGTTGTTTTGGCTAGGAAGCAGAATCTCACCCACCCCATAGGGGCGAACCCGCTAACTTGCGTCCTCTCACCTAGTAGATTAATTTATGGACGAATTCATGCAAGCCGCCATTGATGAGGCGCGCCAGGGCCGCCAGGAAGGTGGCATTCCCATTGGCTCAGTATTGATGCGCGATGGTAAGGTAGTAGCCCGCGGCCGCAACAAGCGGGTGCAGGAAAATAACCCCATCAAGCACGGCGAAATGGACGCCCTGTTTAATGCCGGGCGCCAGCGCACCTACCGCGACACGGTGCTGTATACCACGCTGATGCCCTGCTACATGTGCGCAGGCACCATTGTGCAGTTCAAAATCCCCAAAGTAGTAGTAGGCGAAGACCGCACTTTTGGCGAGTCGCGAGAGTTTCTAGAGTCCCACGGCGTTGAGGTCGTGATTCTGGACCTACCCGAGTGCGTGCAGATGATGACTGACTTCATTCGCGACGAGCCCACCCTCTGGAACGAAGACATCATGGAGTAGACGGCAGCTCCGCGCTGAAGCGGCGCTTCAGCGTGCAATGTGGGCACTAGCCGGGGCTCCTGCTTGTCTTCTCGTGCTACTTACCTTTCCTCCCATGCCTTCCACCGATAATTCTCTGCTAAGTGCTTCCAAAAAGTGTCCGGCCTGCGGGTTCTGGAGCAATTGGCAGCAACAGGCCAGCGACCGGTGTGAGCGGTGCGGACAGCTCTTGGACCCCCAACGCCTGCGCAGTGAGCAGCAGCGCCAAAAGCAGGCCGAGGAGCCCCTGCCAGCTTTCCTCCAAATCCACATCAACCCCGACGATGGTCCTACCACCCGCTTTTTTAAGCGCATTATTCGGGGTGGGCAGCTAGTTTTTGGCGCTTTGGTGTCGTTTATGGTGTGGCTGCTCACGCTGGCAGCCGGATGAAATGGCCCCGGGAGCTGCGCCACCCGCTGTTTCTGAGCGGCGTAGTACTCTACGCCGTGGCCGCTAGCACTAAGTACGGCGGGCCCCTTACGGCGCGGTGGCAGCTTCCCGAACTGCTACGCTCCTACTTGGCCGATACGCTGGCACTGCCCCTAGAACTCACGCTGGTGCTGTTTGTGATGCGCCGCTGGTACTTCCGACGTCCGCGCTTTGTGCTGCCTGCTACCTGGATTTTCAGTACCTGGGTGGTGTTCTCCATCTGGTTTGAAGCACTAGTGCCGCGCTTCGATGCTCGTGCTACCGCCGACCCGCTCGATGTAGTAGCGTACGCCGTGGGCGGGCTGATTTTCTGGCGCTGGCTGAACCGCCCCGATGCGCCGGCTACTGAACCATAGCGTCTGGTTGCCTCGTATACACCTCCTAGTAGCCCCGCCGGACTCGCGCCGCGGGGCTTCTGTTTTGGCCCATTGGGCGTAACAACTTGCGTACTATGTTTCAGGATATGACCCGCGTACTGTCAACCTATTGGCAGCAGTTTCTATTTGCCTTGCCCAAGCTCCTAGTAGCGCTGGCGCTCCTACTAGTTGCCGTATTTATTGCCAACCGGGTAAGCACCTTGCTCGGTGGACGCTTACGCCGCCGCTCTACCGATGCCCTGCTGGCTGACTTCCTCGCTCAAATCAGCAAATGGGTGATGATACTAGTTGGCTTGATGATAGCGCTAAACGTGCTGGGCTTTTCTGGGGTAGTAGGAAGCTTGGTGGGGGCAGCCGGGGTATCGGCTTTTATCGTGGGCTTTGCTTTCAAGGATATTGCGGAAAACTTTCTGGCGGGTGTCATCCTGGCCTTCAACCGTCCCTTCCACATTAACGACACCGTGCAGATCCGAGATTTGATTGGTCATGTTGAAGGCCTCAACTTGCGTACTACCCTCATGCGCACGTTCGATGGCAAACACATTTTCTTGCCCAACTCCCTCGTCCTCAAGGAGCCCCTCACCAACTTCACCAGGGACGGCAACCTGCGCCAGGAGTTTTTGGTGAGTGTAGATCTGGGGGCCGATGCTACGCCCGATGTAGCTACTACCGTCATCCTAAGCTACCTGCGCTCCATTCCCGAAGTGCAGCAAACGCCCCGCGCACCCTACGTGAACTTGGAAAAAGCCGCGGGCACTACCGCCGACCTGCGGGTTTTCTTCTGGACCGATGCCGAGGACTACCGCCGGGGGGTGCTGGAATTGAAAAGCCGCCTTATGCAACAGGTAAAACAAGAGTTGCGCGGGGCAGGCTTCGAGGTACCCAACCTCACGCAATAAGCTAATTTGCGGAGGCAACGCGTTTGAGGCTCGATTTGTGCGGACCCCACTGCTTGCTCGAACGTTGAACACCCCATTTTGCTCGTTCGTCAGCCCACCTTTTTAGTTGTCTATGCCCAAGAACACTATACACCGGTTGCTGAGCCCTTTATTGTTGTGGCGGCTACGTCACGTAAACGACCGGGTGTATCTGATTCTGGTGAGCATTGTGGTGGGTGTGCTGGCGGGCTTGGCGGCGGTACTACTCAAAACCTTTGTGCACGAGGGCCAACATGCCCTCAACGCTTGGGTTCCGGAGCAATATCGGGTGTTTACGTTGTCCCTCTACCCCATCATTGGGGTGGCACTCACGGTGCTATTTACGCGTTGGTTTTTGGGTGGCAATCTGGGGCGGGGCATTGGGCCCATCATCTACAACATCGCTCGCCAGGGGAGCATTGTTCCCCGTAGCAAGCTGTACTCGCAATTGGTGTCGTCTTTTCTCACCGTCACCTTCGGTGGGTCGGCGGGTTTGGAGGCGCCCATTTCCGTTACAGGCTCCGCCATTGGCTCCAATACCGCCCGGGTGCTCCGCATTGGCCGCCGCGAACGACGCCTGCTCACTGGGTGCGGGGCTGCGGCGGGGGTAGCGGCCATTTTCAATTCGCCCATTGCGGGGGTGCTCTTTGCCGTTGAAGTGATTTTGTCTGAGCTCTCGGCCGCTTTCTTCGTGCCGCTGCTTATCTCCTCGGCTACGGCTACGGTGGTTTCCAAAGCTCTGTACGCAGGTCAGCCCTTCGTGCTCATTACCACTAGCTGGCCCGTAGATGCGGTGCCCCTGTACCTGATGCTAGCCGGCGGCACGGCCCTGCTTTCCGTGTACATGATTCGAGTGTACTTCTGGGCCGATGGCTTCTTTGAAAACTGGACCGGTACGTTTAAGCGCGTCTTGCTGGGCGGCCTGGCGCTGGGGTTGCTCGTCTTCCTGTTTCCGCCGCTCTATGGCGAAGGGTATAATATCGTTCAATTGCTCCTGGGCGGCCACTCTGACCAGCTCGTGGATGGCTCCTTGTTTGATGTCTTTCACGACCAAAGCACTTGGCTGATCTTGGTGGTAGCGGCGGGTAGTATGCTGCTTAAGGTGGTAGCTACCACTATTACTATCGGCTCGGGTGGCAACGGGGGCATGTTTGGCTCCTCCTTGTTTGCAGGGGCGCTGTGTGGCTTCATCTTCGCACGCCTCATCAACTTGAGCGGGCTATATCCTATCTCAGAGGTGCATTTTATTGTACTGGGCATGGCGGGCACTCTGGCCGGGGTAGTACACGCCCCTTTGACCGGCATCTTCCTTATTGCTGAAATTACGGGTGGCTACGCGCTATTTGTCCCCCTGATGGTGGTCACCTCGGGCTCCTACCTCATTACCCGCTACTTCGAGCCTTATTCGGTATACACCCGCAAACTGGTAAGCAAAGGCGTGAACGTAAACCAGGACCGTGACCGGGGTCTGCTCGCACAGCTAGACCTAATGCTCCTGGTACAAAACGACTTTACCCCCCTCCAACCCGACACTACCTTGGGCGAGTTGGTGCAAGTGTTCCGGCATTCTACCCGCAACCTTTTTCCGGTAGTTGACGCCAATGGCCAGCTTCAGGGCATTGTCAGCCTAAACACCGTGCGCGACGTGCTGTTTGATGATGCTCACTATGGTACTACCCGCGTGCGGGAGCTTATGCGCCAGCCCCCCACCATTCTGCACGATACCGATACGCCCCAGGAAGCTCTCCGCAGCATGGATCAGTATGGTGTACCCGCGCTGCCCGTAGTCGGCTCCAACGACAAATACGTGGGCATCCTATTGAAATCAAACATCTTAGCTCATTACCGGCGGCAGCTTATCAAAGATACCGAGAGCTAGCACAGTCATCAATACTCACCAATTTCGGGCTGCTCCCGGCTCATCAGCAAGCCTGCCATCATCAGCAAGCCGGTAAGTAGAATTACTACGAAAAGGATATTTTCACCTACTTCCCCAATGTGGTGTTGGTCGGGGATGCTATAGAAGAGCAGCACGGTAATCAGGCCCTTGGGTGCAATAAACAGCTCCGGAATCAGGTCAGATTTAGCTACGTAGCGCAGGTAGAAAAAGCGAATGAGGGTTAATACGCCCACGATAAGCACACCCTGCCAGAGCAGGGTAAAGCTAAGCAGACTGCTGAGCGTGATGCTGAACCCGAACAGTAGGAAAAAGAACGTGCGAATAAGAAAAGCCGATTCGGCAGTGATGCTTCGCAGCTGGTGCACCTCCTCATGGAGTTGATCTGGGCGAAACCACCGGCGCAGGTAGGTTCCCTTCAAGAATAGCTTGGCATTGTTCACGGCCAGCCCAAACACCAGCACCAGCAGTAGCGACGACAAGTGGAGCTTTTTGGCAACGCTATACATGAGTACCAGAAAGGCCAGAATCAGGAAGAACTTGACGTGGAGACGAATGCGCCCCAGCAGGAACGCCAGCATGGCCGTGCTCAGAATAGCTACTACCAACACGGCCACTACATCGCGCCCAAATGTGACAACGGACATGCCCTGAGCAAAATTCTTCTGCAGGGCAAAGTTGAAGAACATAATGCCCAGGATATCTGAAAACGTGCTCTCGTAGACGATGAACTCCTGCTTTTCTCCTCGGAGGTTGGCTACGCTGGGAATGGCAATGGCCGAACTGATAACGGCCAGCGGCACGGCGTTGACCAAGCACGTTTGGAAGCTGATACCTAGCCATAGGTAGAGCAGGGTGGCAATGGCGCTTGCCTGCACAATCAACATGAGGGCCGCCGCTAGAAACGAGCGTCGAATAAGGGGGGCCTTATCCCGGGTCAGCTCTAAGTCGAGGGCGCCTTCCAACACAATCATAATCAGACCGATGATTCCGAATATTTCCAATACTACCTTGGGAATGGGTAGGGCAAAATCGAAGTAATCGGCGGCTTGGCGCAGAGCAATACCGGTAAGCAACAGCATG
Organism: Hymenobacter mucosus; assembly: GCF_900188255.1. Classification (GTDB taxonomy): domain Bacteria; phylum Bacteroidota; class Bacteroidia; order Cytophagales; family Hymenobacteraceae; genus Hymenobacter; species Hymenobacter mucosus. Next base: position 87,173 of record NZ_FZNS01000004.1, read on the forward strand.
AGCACGGAGGGCACCTTAGTGGCTCGCGCGGCTAAGTCAAACAGATACGACAGGATGACGGCTAAGCTCAAGCCGATGAGTATGGAATAGGACCCCATGCAGTGTAGGAATGGTCTGACAATAACTCAGCAATACGTAGAAAAGCAGTAAGCCGCCGAAAATCGACGTTGATGGCCGCGCCTGGTTGGTATCTCAGCGCGGGCACGTGCTACCTTCGTGGTATGGAGCGTGGTTTAGATGTTGATGCCGAAACCGTAGTGGTGGTGGGCGGTGGGCCGGCAGGCTTGCTGGCAGCTCAGCGCCTTGCGGAGGCCGGCCACCGGGTAGTGGTGTACGAAGCCCAAGCTACCGTGGGCCGTAAGTTTTTGGTGGCCGGGCACGGAGGGTTTAACCTAAGCAACGCCGAGCCATTGTCGTTATTTGAAACCCGCTACGCTGCTCAGCACCCCCAGTTTGCTCGTTTCCTGGCGCATTTCTCTCCCTCTGACTTACGGCAGTGGGCAAGCAGCTTGGGGATTTCTACTTTTGTAGGCACCAGTGGCCGCGTATTTCCCACGGAAGAGCACAAGCCTGCCCACCTTTTGCGGGCGTGGCTTGGGCATTTAGAGCAACTAGGCGTAACTATTCAAACGCGCCACCGGTGGCTAGGCTTCGCGGGTGCTACCGGATTACGGATGCGCCAAGAAACCACAGGCGAGGAGCTAACGGTACATCCCGCCGCCACGGTGCTGGCCCTAGGTGGCGCTAGCTGGAGCAAAACCGGCTCCGACGGGCAATGGGTCCATGCTCTCCAAGAGTTGGGCGTGGAGTGCATACCCTTTGCGCCATCTAATTGCGGGGCGGAGGTAGTGTGGTCACCTTTCTTCCGGGACAAAGTTGGGCGCGTACCACTCAAGAACATTGCCCTAACTTGCGGAAGCCATACCGTACGAGGTGAGGTACTGCTAACGGATTACGGCATAGAAGGTACCCCAGTATATGCCCTTACGCCGCAGGTACGCGCCGCCCTCAGCCACGGCACCACGGCCACCCTCCTGCTTAATCTTAAGCCCGACGTTTCCCCTGATCAGCTGTTGCAAAAATTGCAGCAGCGCCGCGCCGGCACGTCGCTAGCTTCTTTCTTAGCTAGTGCTTTGCGCCTGGGGCCACCCATACCCACACTGCTGCGCGAACTATACCCCACGCTACCATCGTCACCAGCTGACTTAGTACAGGTGCTTACCCAATTGCCGATACCGGTTAGAGGTCTGCGCCCACTCGACGAGGCTATAAGCACAGCGGGGGGCGTAGCCTGGACGGAAGTGAGCGATGCCTTAATGCTGCACCGGCGGCCTGGCACCTTTGTGGCGGGTGAAATGCTAGACTGGGAAGCCCCTACGGGCGGTTACTTGCTGCAAGGCTGCTTTAGCACAGGCGCCTGGGTAGCCCAGGGAGTTTTAGAATGGCTGGAAAAGAGAAGTGCGCAGGTGTAATTGCACAGAGCAACCAGTATCTTTTACCAAGATGCTGAGCTAGGCCCTCCTACATGCGGCGCAAGGATAATTTCTCGGCGGCTTCCGCTTCCCGCAGAATAGCCTTGGCATCGGCTACCAGGCGCTGCCCGGGGGTCAATTGGTGGCGCACTAGCAGTAGAAACAGCACGATAAACGAAACCATTGGCAGCAGGCCACCCAAAATAAACCACTTCCAGAACGAGCGGCCGTGGCTCTGGGCGCAGTAGGCCGTCGTGAAAGCTAGCACTGCTAAGCCCGCAACCAGGGACAGGAGCAGCAGCGGACCGAAAAAGTACATCGGGTGCGGTACCATAAGCTCAGCAGGCATAGAAGGTATGCTTTAAGGTACAGGATTGCTCCTGAATTTGCAAGGATATTCTTCGGATAACAACCTGCCAGTAGCGGCGTTGTTCGTGGATTTTGGCCGGAATGTTGTGCGGTACCGGGAGCCACCCTTTTAGGGCATTTATCGTATACATGTGTACGCCCTTTCTAGTTCTCCGCCTGCTCCCCCCCTTATGTGGGAAAACCAAAGTCTCTTCCGCGTCTCGGCTCAGTTGTTTGCCGACGGCGTGTTTAATTTGCTTGACCGAACGCTAAAGCCGGAAGTATTCCTGCTGGGTCTTGCTTCGGCCCGCGAAACCGACGAACCCCAGGCCGTCGTAATTGAGCCCGTTACGCACCGTTACCATCCCACCGATTTTACCAACGTAAAAGCGCGGGCTGCTGCCCTGGAACCCGATGGCCCTCGTGAGGTAGTGTACCACCTGCACCCTCTCGACCATGACCGGTACGAAAAACAACGCTGGTACGAACTGCTGCGCCGTGCTACCGAGCATTCTCTCAACGACTTAGTAGCTACACGCCAGGAAGAACGTATTAGTTTCTGCTCCCTACCTGTGGGCGTGTATGGCTACCAAGTAATCATTGTGCTACAGTTAGCTGCCGATGCCTACCACTCGTACTATTCCTTACCGGGTTTGAGTGGGAGCCGGCCCACTTCATTGCTGGCGGCTACGGTGCAGGAGTTCCTGCAAGACGCCGCACGCGGCCTACGCGAGTCGGACACCGATGACGACCGGCCCGTACTGGACCGCGACTATAATGAGGTATTGCGGGCGGCCGGGCGGCGCTTCATGCTACGCGCCGCAGCGGGCACCCACGGCCTTTACGATGCCTGCAATGGAGTAGCCGCCTTACGCCACGAAGGCGATGAAGGAGTAGGCACTATGATTGTATCGCGCCGCAACCACCCGGCCGTGGTTCCTATTTTAACTCTCGACTCGCCTATTCCGTTGCGCGACTACCGCCGTATTCGTAAGCTACTGGAGTTGAGCGAGGACCGCAACGCCTTACTTACCGATGCCACCGATGTGTTTGGCCTCGGCTACCTGGTAGAGCCCACCGACCCTCAGTACGAACCCTTGTTTACGGTGCACTTTACCAAGCACTATAGCTGGGAGCTAGACCATGGTGGCAATACCATGATGAAAGTGGTATCAAACACGCCGCGCCTGCCCCAGGGCACCGTCGATGAGGAGAACTTCACATCGGCCATCCGGCGGGTATTTCCTGCCGTAGACGCGGCGGGCATTGCATACCTCTGGGAACTGACCCTGAAAGCTACCCTCCAAACCAACGGTACTATCCTGGTTATCTCGGAGGGAGCGGCTCAAGAAGCGGCTCGCCTAACGCGCCAGTGCTTCCGCGTAGCCCCGCGCCTCATGACCCCATCAGTATTGCGTTTGGTTACTAATATCGACGGGGCCGTGTTCATTAATCCGGCCGGTACTTGTTACGCTATTGGAGCTATTCTCGACGGCTTAGCCACGGAAAAAGGCGATTCTAGCCGGGGTTCGCGCTACAACTCCGCTCTGCGCTACGTGGAAAGCAGCCGCTACCCCGTGCTGGCTATTGTGGTAAGCGAAGACGGCTGGATTGACCTGCTTCCGCCCGTGCGACGATAGTAGATTTCGCTTCTTATAAAAGACGGGGCGGCAGTACTCAGGTACTGCCGCCCCGTCTTTTATTGGGCATATGGTATTATGTTATCTAGGAATTAGCCGTTCACGGTTCCCATCATGGCTTCGGGGTAGCGCTGGCCGGCAGCTACGTGCGGCGGGGCCAGTTGGTCGATGCGGGCCAGTTCCTCAAGGGAAAACTGGATAGTGGCAGCTTCCAGATTTTCTTCCAGGTACGAAATGCGTTTGGTGCCAGGAATGGGTACAATATCCTTACCCTGGGCGAGCACCCACGCCAGCGCCAACTGACCGGGTGTTACGTTTTTTTCTTTTGCCATTTCGCGGATACGCGCCACTAAATCAAGGTTCTTCTGGAAGTTTTCGCCCTGAAAGCGGGGCGTAAAACGACGGTAGTCATCCTCGGCCAAATCCTCAAACTTCTGAATCTGCCCCGTAAGGAATCCTCGGCCCAGGGGCGAGTACGGCACGAAGCCCACACCCAATTCTCGGCAGGTGTGCAAAATATCATCTTCCGGGTCGCGGCTCCAGAGAGAATACTCGGTTTGCAGGGCCGTGATGGGGTGCACTTGGTGGGCCCGGCGTAGCGTGTCGGGAGCGGCTTCGGAGAGGCCCAGGTACCGCACCTTGCCTTCTTTCACTAGTTCGGCCATGGCCCCTATCGTTTCTTCGATGGGCGTGTTAGGGTCAACGCGGTGCTGGTAGTAGAGGTCAATATAATCGGTGCCGAGGCGTTTGAGGCTGGCTTCGCAGGACTGGCGCACATACTCGGGGCGGCCGTTGATGCCACGCTTGGTTGGGTCGTTGGGGTCACGAACAATACCAAACTTGGTGGCTACTACCAGCTTGTCGCGGCGGCCCTGCAGGGCTTTGCCGAGTAGTTCTTCGTTGGTATAGGGGCCGTACATGTCGGCTGTGTCGAAGAACGTGACGCCAAGCTCTACCGCACGGTCAATCGTGCGCAGGCTCTCCTGGTCGTCGCGCTGACCGTAAAAGTCAGACATGCCCATGCAGCCGAGGCCGAGGGCGGATACTTGAGGACCATGGGTGCCTAAGATGCGAGTTTGCATAGTTCAGTTGGTGTTGAGGGAAATGAATTCAGATCGGGTGTATAACCCCTCATACGGCAAAAGGAGTAGGCAGGCTTAGCCAGCGGCCTTTCTTTACCCAAAATGCTGTGTCTGCGTTAGAGGCATACACCTTCCCTCCGCCCTTCTCTACTATGGCCACTCCCACTATTCCCCCAACCTTCGACCAAGACAGCCGCTTACGTTGGGTAGAACGCGTTTCTCACCTTCTTGACAGCCAATTTCGGGTGCCCGGTACTACCTGGCGCTTCGGCCTCGACCCGATTATGGGCCTGCTGCCCGTGGTGGGCGGCATTCCTTCACTGGCGGTTTCGGGCATTCTCATCCTCACCATGCTGCGCCACGGCGCCAGCGGCAACTTAGTGGTGCGCATGGCTCTCAACGTGCTACTCGATACCATCATTGGCGCCATCCCAATTGTTGGCAACATCTTCGACTTCGCCTATAAAGCCAACGACCGCAACGTACGGCTGCTGCGAGAGCACTACGCAACTGGCAGGCACCAAGGCAGTGGCAAGGGGCTCATTGCCCTGATTCTGGTGCTGCTACTCGTAGTGGGTGGCCTGGTGGTGTGGGGTGGCTACGAACTGGTACGGGCACTATGGCACTACTTTCAGTAAATGAACTGCTTGCAACGCTGACTAGTTTGGCACGCTCACTTTCGTTTTTGGTGTAAGACTGGGTGACTTTGCAGGCTGAGTGGGCGCACGAACTGCACGTCGCCTAGTGCAGCGTTGTTCTGTTGTTGCTGGGTTACCCGAGCAGGGGAAGGAGTTACTACCTGCTCCGACAACTTGTGGCCGTTTTGGTCCTGGAGTTGTAGAGTCAGTTTGCTAGTAGTGGCTTGCAGGTGCAACGTAGTACCCGGTTGCACGGCCACTGGGGTAGGCGCAAACGGATACAGGTCAACTAGTACCGTTGCGGCCACATCCTGGAAGGTGTAAGAATACGTAGCCGTAGCGCCAGCCTGGTAACGCGCCGTTACGTGCCCCGGGCCTACCAAAAAGGTATAGTTCAAGTTGGTGACAGATGCTGGGATGCGCGGCGCCAGCGTTAGTGCGTGGTTGGCCATATCGGGGCGGATGCCAAGAAAATACTGGTACCAGACGCGCAATTGCTCCGCGTTGGACCAGGCCTGTAAGTAGGCGCCCGTGAGACGGGGCCACTGTTCGCCGGGGTGCGGGTAGGCATCCATGTTTTCGCTCAGGCCGCCCACCACCCCTCGGGTCAAGGCTTGGCGGTTCATGTTCGCAAACAGTTGGTAGGCTGTTTCTACTTGCCCAGCTTCAATCATGCGCTGCATGGCAATACCATTGTTCCACAGCCAGATGGTGCCCCGGTGGTAGGCAGCATCTTTGTGGTAATACTCGGGGGCTAGGTGGTAAGGATGGAAGTTGGGGTCGTGCCGGTCCAGCGAGGCTACGCCCCAGGGGTATACTAGCTCCTCCCAGGTTTTGCGAATTACCTGACGCTTCAGGGCGGCGTCTTCCACCATGTCAAGCGCGTACAACTGATTGGGACGTAAGGTAAAATCAGGTTTTCCCTGCTTATCGAGGCGGTCGGCCAAGTACGAGTGGCTAGCGTCGCGGTAGTCTTGCTCGAAGTGGGATTTTACCTGCTGGGCCAGTTGCTTCCACTTGGCTTCGCTGGGCTGGTCGTGCATGTAGGCAGCAAAGTAGGCGCCAGCCAGGAGTTGCTGGTACCAGAGAGCCTGAATGTCGTTGGCGCGGGTACCGCGGGGCGTAAAGGATACCAAGTTGGCGTCGCGGGCATCCATCCAAGTTTCATTGTCCTCATGGAGCAGGTAGCCTTTCTCATCTACCCAATGCTGCAATGCCCCCGCAATACTGGCTTTCACGGCAGGATACAGCTGCCGAATCAGTGACGTATCGCCAGAGTACTGCACGTAGTCCTGCAACTCAATGATAAAGCGCGGAGTACCATCGGTGGTGTGGTAGTCGATATTACTGGGATTCACAATGTTGGGCACCCGACCGTAGTAGCGGGAGGTTTTGTCCAGCTGCTGGTAGTTGGCAAACGAAAGCAGAATCTGCTTAGCTGTGGCAAACTGCCCCGTTACGAGCACGGCACCCGGCAGAGAGATAAACTCGTCTCGCCCCCAGTACTCGTTGAACCACGGTAGGCCCGCGTAAATCCCGTCGCCCTGCTGGCGCGTCACCAGTTGGTCCATGGTGGTAGCTAACCAACGCAGGGCCAGGGTCAGCGAGTCGGAGGTAGAGGTGAGGTAGGTGTTGGTGAGCAGGTACTGGCGCATTCGCTCCTGACGGGCCTTCTTGAGGGTGGTAGCATTGCGCTGGGCTTCCTCAATTAGGGCCGTGGCTGCTGCTTCATTTTCTCCCACGGCCAAGTAGTAGCCTTCGGTAGCACCCGCCACTTGCTTGCCTTGCACCGTAATAGCCTGGGGCTGCAAAGGAGCTACAGCAATGAGAAATTTGCCCTCCCGTGCCGAGAAAAAGGCCACGTGGTTTTGCTCTCGCAGGAAACGTACGTTGTCACCTTTCAGGGCAATACCTAGCGGCTGCGCGGCTCCGCGCAAGCGCACTTCCAACACGTTTCGCTGGTCTAGCAAGCAAAGCTCTTCCGTGAAGGTAGGGCCGTGCTGGCGTACCAGCTTGTGGGGGTACACCACTACATCGGCAGTGCGGTTATCTAGCTTTTGCGTTCCTACAAATAGGTCGTAGCCACCAAAAACACGGTTTTTGGCTACGTTCAGGCCCTCAAACCAAGCGTATTCCGGGTGGTTGGTTTCGTGGGTTTGCGTGAAATAATATGCCGCCGCTTTGTTGGTGAAAGAAACGCTGCGGTTAGCCTGAGCGGGCACCGCAATTTTCATTGTCTCCAGAATATCGGGCTGGTTCTGCATAGAAAGCGTACTAACGGAGCGGGTTTGGGTGCAGCTGCTGGCTGCAAGCAGTAGCTGCGCTAGAAACAACCAGGAAGTAAATCGGGACATGGAAGGTGATGAGGATAAGACGGCTTTAGAAAGGCACCCTGGCCAGCATGTGCTGAGACAACCGTGCTTGGCGAGTAACGGGCAGACTTGAGGAGCCAAATATAATGCTACACTTGCACCTTCCTAAGCCTATTGCAAATACGGGCGTCAATATAGTACCAGTACTTACCAACTGAGTGTGCGTAAGGCCTCTACTGGCCTTCTACCTTTGTACTTCTTTTGGGTACTGCTTCGCACGGTTGAGCTAGCAAAGGCTTGAGTACTGAGCCAACTCCACCTTCCCCAACTGGGCTAAAAGCAGTTACCCTCCGCACGTTTTAGCTCTTTTGACATGTACATTCCGCTTGTTTGGCAGCTATCCTTGGAGGATAGCCGCCGCGCGTTTCGATACCTGAAACTCAATATCCAACGCCGCCTCTTCCTACGTCAGTACACAAAAGCCTGGTCTTATTAAACCAGGCTTTTTCATATCCCCCTTTTTCCGCTTGCCCACTTTGGGTCTGTGGAGTTACTCCTCTTTTTTGCCGATGAATTTCGTTGCCATTCTAGGCCTACTTGCCGCTTTCCTTACTACTGCCGCCTACGTTCCGCAAGCCTACAAAACCATCACAACCCGCTCTACCAGCAGCTTATCGTTGCCCACATATTCCATGCTGTTCCTAGGTACGCTGCTGTGGGTGGGCTATGCCGTGGCTATTGACAACGTGCCTGTGCTAATCGCCAACGGTGTTACAGCCCTGCTGGCCGGCATTATCCTCTACCTCAAGCTCATGACCAAGCCCGAATAAGCCTACTCTGCCGATTACACGGCCGGCTGCTTGCGGTAAGCCGAAGGGCTTTGGCCCGTTAGCTTGCGAAAGGTGCGGTTGAAGTGCGACAAGTTGTTGAAGCCCACCGCATAGCTGACTTCCAATACCGGTAGCCCCTGCAGGAGCAGCAGGCAGGCTTGGCTAACCCGATATTCTTGCAAGAAATTAGTCAGCGTCTGGCCCGTCATTCTTTTGAAGTAGCGGCAGAAAGCGGGTACTGTCAAGAAGGTTTGGTCGGCTAGTTCCTGCACGGTAATGGGCTCGGCGTAGTGCTGCTCTAAGTAGTGATACACCTGCTTGAGGCGCTGCTGCTCCCGCGCTTGCTGATTGGAAATGCCCATGTCCGCGTGCAGTTCGGTTACGTCGGTGGCGGCGGCCAGGTGGTAGAACAGCTGAAGCAGCGTGAGCAAGCGTTCAGGAGCGGGTTGGTCTAGCATCTGACGCAGGGTATCCCCTACCCGTGCACGGGTATCCGGCCCGAACGACAGGCCTTGGCGCGAGCGAAGAAAAAGCTGCTGCACAGCCGCTAGCTCGGGCCGCTGCAAAAATTGGTCGCCCATAAAGTCTTCGCGGAGTTGCAGCACAATTTGCTCGAAAGCCCCTTGCTGCTCGTAGCTAAAACTGAGGTGGGGCAGGTTCGGCCCCATAAAGATTAGCTCACCTCGCTCGTACCGCGAAAAATGCTGACCAATGTGCCGCCGGCCGCTTCCTTTGGGAATGTACACCAGCTCATACTCCGGGTGGTAATGCCACAAGATATCCCGGTCCTCGGCGTGGGTGTAATGCAGCAACGTGAAGGAGCTGCCTGGCGTGGGCTGAATGGGTTCAAATTCCAGCTTCATGCGCTGATTAACGTTGCGCTAGGTAGAAAGATGCCGGCAGCGTCATTGCAACGTCAACATAGTACTAGTGGTCACTACAAGCGTGCCGCTTCCCATCAGCGGCCCCAGCTTTTTACTTGCTCTACCTACCACCTCACCAAGCATACAGCAGCCAGCAACGTCTTGCGCGACAAGTAGTGCCCAAGAGCATTATTGACAGCAACCTACTTATAACTCCCGCACCCAGATGTTGCGGAAGCTAAGGGGCTCACTTTTGTCACCGTGGGCTTGTAGCTTGATGGGGGCCGGGCCGTGTTTTTGATAAGTAGGCTTTCCAATGTAGCGTGTAGCACCAGTTAGCACCGTGTTGTCTTGCACCACTACGCCGTTGAACATCACCGTAACGCGGGCCGGAGTACGCACAGTACCATCAGCCTGGAAGGTGGGAGCCGTCCATAGAACGTCATACGACTGCCACTCCCCTGGCTTGCGAGCGGGGTTTACCAACGGAGCCGTCTGCTTGTAAATGCTGCCAGCCATGCCATTCACGTAGGTTTTGTTGCGGTAAGCATCCAATATCTGCAACTCATAGCCTGCATCGCCCTTGCCAAGGGAGGCCAGGAAGATGCCGCTGTTGCCGCGGGCTTGCCCCGTTTCGGCAATGGTAGCCGGTACTCGCCACTCCAGATGGAGCTGGTAATTGGTGAAGCTGCGCTTGGTTTCGATGTTGCCGGAAGTCTTATCTACCGTCAGAACGCCGCTCGCTACCTTCCACTTGGCCGGAGCAGTTCGATCATCGGCCGACACCCACTGCGCCAAGTCTTTGCCATTGAACAGTACGATGGCATCGGAAGGAGGTGGCGTAGTTAGCGCGGTGCCCATTACTTCCCGCGGCACGGGTTCCCACACTTCGGTGGCTTCGGGCTTATCCGATTCTTGCGCAGTGGCCATATAAGGTATAGAACTAGCTACAAGCAACGACAGAACTACGCAACGGGTTAGCATAAGAAGAAGACAGGAGGTGCTGAAAATGAACAAATGAACGACTAGTACGGGCAATGAGGTAGGATAGGCCCCTACCCGATTACACGTCGCAGAGCTGCACAGCTTGGCGCAATGAGGCGAGGCCGTCGGCTTGACGCGGAATGAATTCCTGAGCCACAAAGCCTTTAAAGCCGGTTTTCCGGATGGCTTGCATGATGGCTGGGTAATTCAGCTCCTGGGTGTCATCCAACTCGTGACGGCCGGGTACCCCAGCGGTGTGATAGTGCGCAATGTAGGGGTGGTACTCGGTGAGGGTGTGAATCACATCACCCTCGTTGACTTGCATGTGGTAGATGTCGTAAAGCAGCTTGAAGTTCTCAGAGCCGAGCTTTTTCGCCAGTTCCACGCCCCACCACGTCCGGTCGCATTGGTAGTCCTTATGGTCGATTTTGCTATTAAGCAGCTCCATCACCAGCACTACTTTGTGTTTTTCAGCTAGTGACATTAGGGGTTTCAAGCCCGCTACGCAGTTTTTCCACCCGGTTTCATCCGACATGCCCCGGCGGCTGCCGCTAAAGCAAATTAGATTGGTGTAGCCCGCCTGGGCCACTTTCGGAATCATCTCGGCGTACTGCTTTTGCAGTTGTGCATGAAACGTGGGGTCGTTGAAGCCGTCGGTCAGGTTGATTTCCGCGCCGTTGCACATGGGCGAGTCTAGGCCGTGCTTTTTGAGCGTGGGCCAGTCGGCGGGTCCTACTAAATCAATGCCCTTAATGCCCATGCCTTTGGCGGCAATGCACAGTTCTTCCACCGACATTTTTCCGAAGCACCAGCGGCACACCGACTGTTTGATGTTGTTTTTCAACGGCATAGCGTGAGTTGCTTGGGTTTCATCCGAAGCGCAGGCTGCCGATACGCCCAGCGTAGTAGCTGCCACGGCCCCGGTAACCATCCCCTTTAAGGCCGACCGACGATTCCAATTTGTCATGCAGAAAGTTAAACAGCTTGTGATAAAGGAGTTGCCGGATCCTGAATGGCTGCGGCAGGCGTAGTTTGCGGCTCTTTCTGCTCGCGGAAAAATGCCAGAAAGGCCAGCAACACCGCCACCGCAATACCAGCCGGAATCAGCCAGATCATGCGCCAATCATGAGTAGTCGGCGTGGTCTGGTAGGCGTCGAAGATGCGGCCTGACAGCAGGGTGCCAATCAGCATGCCCACCCCGTAGGTAGCCAGCGTGATGAACCCCTGGGCCGAGCTTTTGAACCGTTCCCCAGCTAAGTTGTCGGTGTAAATCTGGCCCGTCACGAAGAAGAAGTCGTAGCAGACACCGTGCAGTACAATGCCCGCAATCAGCATCCAGTAGTTACTTTCTCCGTTGCCGTAGGCGAAGAATACGTAGCGCAATACCCAGGCTGCCATGCCAATAGCCAGCATCTTTTTCACGCCTAGCCGGCTGAAGAACAACGGAATAGCCAGCATAAACAGCAGTTCCGATACCTGCCCCAGACTCTGTACACCGGCCGCCGACTTCATGCCTACTTCGTTGAGGAAGGGGTTGGTAAAACCGTAGTAGAAGGCTAGCGGAATACAGATGGCAATAGAAGCCAGGAAGAAAATCAGGTAGGAGCGGTTACGCAGCAAGCCAATGGCATCAAGGCCTAGCAAGTCACCAATTGAGGTTTGGGCGCCTTGCTTGACGGGCGGCGTGGCGGGCAGCGTGAAGCTGAACACCCCCAGTAGTGCCGAAGCCCCGGCCGCCATCAGAAAGGTAGCTTGTAGGCTGTTGGTTTGCTCCCAATTCAGCCAGCCAATAGTGAGGCCCGCCACAATCCAGCCCAGCGTACCCAACACCCGAATAGGCGCAAATTCCTTCTGTGGATTCTGCATCTGCCGAAAGCTAATGGAGTTTACCAGCGCCAGTGTGGGCATATACAGCACCATGTAGGTGAGGATATTGGGGTAGAAGCTGCCGAAGTCAGGAGCTGCGGAAGCACGCCAGAGTAGCAGCGCCCCCGCCAGATGGAGCACCCCCAGAATCTTCTGAGCCGAGAAAAACCGGTCGGCAATCAGCCCGATAATGAACGGCGCTACAATGGCCCCAATGGACTGCGTCAGGAAGGCTACGCCGACTTGGGTGCCCGAGGCACCCAGGTTGCGCAGTAGGTACGTGCCCAGCGTCACGAACCACGCGCCCCAGATGAAAAACTCCAGGAACATCATGATGGACAGCTTGATACGAATAGAAGCAGTCATACGGCAGGTGGGGTTGGGAAGTATAGAGAGTTATTAAGCAGACAGCTAAGTAGTCGTTCTGAAGTGGGTCCTTCCCCGGCTTCCTACGCCGCTTAATGCGCAGAATGGAAGGGGTAAGACAGCCAATTAAAGCCTTACTTCAGTGCGAGGATGTAGCGAACCATCTCCTGGGTGTCCTTTTCGGAGAGGGCGGGGTGGGGCGTCATTGGAATTTCACCCCAGTTGCCTTTGCCGCCGGTGATAATTTTCTTGGCCAGCATGTTCACGTTGGCCGCTGTATTGGGGTACTTCTTAGCAACATCCTGGTAGGCCGGGCCAATCAGCTTCTCGTTTTCACGGTGGCAACTGGCGCAGTCTGAAGCGGCAATCAGCTTAGCGCCGGCTTCCGACGGAGTACCCACGGGTGTAGTACCGATTTTGGTGGCATTGGTATCCACTTGCGGCTGGCGGGCCACGGCACTGATATTGGAATTCGTGACGCTGTCTTGGGGCGGCACGGTTTCTTCGGCCAGACTGTATTCTTCTTTAGTCTTTTTACTATCGGAGTCAGAGCCGCAGGAGAAAAGCATAGGCCCGCACAGCAGAAGTAGGAACGCCTTTTTCATAAAGGAGGGATTGTAATTAGAGACCGAGGATCTTCTGATTGAGAGACTTGTCGATGCCAGAAGCGGCAAAATCGTCGAAGGCCTTGTCGGTGACGTTGATGATGTGGTTCTGAATAAATGGCGCGCCTTCACGGGCGCCGTCTTCGGGGTGTTTGAGGGCGCATTCCCACTCTAGCACGGCCCAGCCGGGGTAGCCGTACTGTGCCATCTTACTAAAAATGGCCTTGAAATCAACTTGTCCGTCCCCGAGGGAGCGGAAGCGGCCGGCGCGGTTTACCCAGTCCTGGTAGCCGCCGTACACGCCCTGCCGCCCAGTAGGGTTAAACTCGGCATCCTTGACGTGAAACGCACGAATCCGCTCGTGGTAGATGTCGATGTACGCCAGGTAGTCCAGGCATTGCAGCACAAAGTGCGAGGGGTCGTAGAGCAGGCAGGCGCGCGGGTGGTCGTTTACTTCGGTCAGGAACCGCTCGTAGCTGATGCCGTCGTGCAGGTCTTCGCCAGCGTGAATTTCGTAGCACACGTCCACCCCGCACGCATCAAACTCATCCAGAATAGGCCGCCAGCGCCGGCCTAGCTCTGCAAAAGCATCATCAACCAACCCGGCTGGGCGTTGGGGCCACGGATACACCATCGGCCACAGCAACGCCCCGCTGAACGTGGCATGGGCCGTGAGGCCCAGCCTCCGCGACGCTTTGGCGGCGTAAATAAGCTGCTGCACGGCCCACTGCTGGCGGGCCGGGGCGTTGCCGCGCACGGCTTCCGGCGCAAATCCATCAAACAGTTGGTCGTACACCGGATTCACGGCCACCAATTGGCCCTGCAAATGGGTGGAAAGCTCGGTGATTTCCAGGCCGGCCGCCTGCACTTTGCCTTTCAGCTCGTCGGCATAGGTCTGGCTTTCAGCAGCTAGTTTGAGGTCGATGAAGCGGCTGTCGGTGGTAGGCAGCTGCACACCTTTGTAGCCTAGGTTGTTGGCCCAGCCACAGATGTCTTCTAACGTGTTGAAGGGGGCTTGGTCGCCGATGAACTGCGCCAGAAAAATACCCGGTCCTTTAATGGTTTTCATACGCCGTTACAGGGTGAATTTAGTCCACTTTTTCTCAGACTGGCCCGAGGCAATAACGGTTTCAATAAAGGCCATGCCCCGCAGTCCTTCCTCAATGCCAGGGTAATCCTGGGCTTCGGGCGGGGCTGGTGAGCCGCCCTGCTCTGCCAACAACGTCAGTGCGAAGTTGCGGTAGAGGTTGGCGAAGGCCTCCAAGTAGCCCTCGGGGTGGCCCGGCGGAATGCGGCTATTGTGTAGCGCAGTGGCACTAAGGTAAGATGCGCCCGTGCGGCGTACTTCGGTAGGCCGGTCTAGCCACTTCACCAGCAGCGTGTTGGCGTCGGCCTGCTGCCAGTCGAGGCCTCCTTTCTCGCCATAGATACGTAGACGCAGGTTGTTTTCTTCGCCGGCTGCTACTTGGGTAGATACTAGTACCCCGCTGGCTTCGTCGCTGAGCTTGAGTAGTACAGCCCCGTCGTCGTCGAGGCGGCGGTTGGGCACTACGGTGTTGATGTCGGCGCACAACTCTGTGACGCGCAAGCCGCTTACGTATTCGAGTAGGTTGAAGGCATGCGTACCAATGTCGCCCATAGCGCCGGCTATACCGCTCCGAGCGGGGTCGGTGCGCCAGGCGGCCTGTTTGTTTTCGCCGCTTTCCTCGGGCGTGCTCAACCAGCCTTGTGGGTATTCCACGTAGACTTTCCGCACTCTACCCAATGCTCCGGTTGCCAACAAGTGGCGGGCCTCCTTTAGCATGGGGTAGCCGGTATAAGTGTGGGTGAGACACAGCTTTTGGCCGCTGGCTTTCAACACGGCGGCCAGTTCCTGGGCTTCGGCCAATGAGAAGGTTATCGGCTTGTCCAGTACAACAGCAAAGCCGTGTTCCAACGCTAATTTGGCGGGTGCGAAGTGCAAGTGATTAGGCGTCACAATGCTGATAACCTGTACCCGCTCATTAGCCGGCCGCTGGGCTTCCTGCTCCACCAATTCTTGATAGGAAGCATACACCCGGTCGGGAGCTAGGCCGAGGTGCTGGCCGGTGGATCGGGAGGTATCAGGGTTGCTGCTGAACGCGCCGGCTACCAGCTCATACAGGCCATCGAGGGAAGCGGCCATGCGGTGCACGGCCCCGATGAAGGAGCCGTGCCCACCGCCAATCATGCCCAATCGTAATTTCATGCGGTACGTGTTGTGGGTTGGTCGTTCCAGACAGGGGACTACCCCCTAGCTTCCTCTAGGAAGAGGAAGTCGAACGACTATCTAGTTGAGTAGACGCGGTACTTGTCGTTGATGGTATACAGGCTTGTGTGAACTGTATACGATACGCTCGGGGCTCCCCTCCTTTGGAAGTGAGGCCCCATACTAGTCTGATTACCTCAAGTGGTAGCCCAGGCCCGGTCGCCTTTTTTATACGGTACGTTGCCGTCGTATTTGCCGGGCACGGGGGTGTAGCGCAGGGCTTGGGTGGCGCCTGGCTCGGAGGTAAAGAAGCCAAGCAGGGTCAACTCCTTGAACATGCGGAAGTAGTGGTTAGGCTGCTCCAGCGTTTTGGTTTTGCTGTATTGCTTTTGTTCGGCGTCGAGAGCGGTGAGCAACTTAGTCCGCTGGGCGGCATCAAGGGACAGGAAGTCTTTGCCGCCCTGCTTTTTGGCTGCCTCATCGAGCTTGGTCAGGCCGTCCACGAAGATCTTCTGATCCTTGGGCAGGTAACAGTCGCGCACCATCACGGCCATAAAGCTACCCACGTTGGCGGCCTTGGCACCAGGCGTTTTGGTGGCGGGCAGAATCGTTTCGCCTACTTCATTGAGGAAGCTGATTTGCTTGGCGTCGAGCACCTCGGCCAGCTTAGGCGGGGCCTTGTCGGCCGACTTTGTCTTGGTTGTTTCTTTCTTGTTATCGGTGTCGGCGGTGCAGCCACTCAGCAGATAGTCGCCGCCAATGAGGGCACCGCCCATGATGAGGGCCACCCGGGCCATTGCGTCTCTTCTGTTCATGGTCGGTGGAATTAGACGTTCTGTTTTTTTAGCTCGCTCACAGCATGATCCACGGCGCGGGCCGTAAGGGCCATGTAGGTGAGCGAAGGGTTCTGGCAGGCGGCCGAAGTCATAGCGGCGCCGTCGGTGACGTATACGTTGGGCGCATCCCACACCTGGTTGTACTTGTTGAGCACCGAGGTTTTGGGGTCGCGACCCATGCGAGCAGTGCCCATTTCGTGAATACCGCCGCCTAGCGCGTAGCCGTTGTTGTAGGTCTTTACATTTTTCAGGCCGGCCTTTTCCAGCATCTCCTGCGCGTCTTGCATCATATCGATGCGCATTTTCTGCTCGTTGTCGCGGATGGTAGCATCCATTACCAGAACAGGCAAGCCCCACTTATCCTTTTCGGTTTTTGAGAGGTAAGTACGGTTGTCGTGGTAAGGTAGGGTTTCGCCGAAGCCAGTGATACCCATGGTCCATTGGCCAGGCTCGGTTAGAGCGTCTTTGAAATCGCCACCGATGCTCATCTCGGCAATGTCGCGGCTCCAGCCTTCGCGGCCGGCACTGCCCTGGTAGCCGAAGCCCCGGATGTAGTCGCGCTTGTCGCCGAACAGGTTGCGGTAGCGCGGAACATAGATGCCGTTGGCACGGCGGCCATACACGTATTTGTCTTCGTAACCAGGCATTTCGCCGTGCGCACCGGCCCGGAAGTGGTGGTCCATCAGGTTGTGGCCCAGTTCGCCGCTGCTGCTGCCTAGGCCGTCGGGCCACACATCGGTAGCCGAGTTCATCAGCACCCACGCCGAGTTAAGGGCCGAGGCATTCAGGAAAATGACTTTGGCGAAGTACTCGTAGGTTTGGTTGGTTTCCGCGTCTAGCACTTCCACGCCCTTAGCACGCTTGGTGTCCTTGTCGTAAATGATTTTGGTGACGATAGAAAACGGCCGTAGCGTGAGGTTGCCGGTTGCTACTGCCGCCGGCAGGGCTGCCGACTGCGTGCTATAATAGGCCCCAAATGGGCACCCCAGCCAGCACTTATTGCGATACTGGCAATTCACGCGGTTGTTGTGGGGCTGGGTGATGTTGGCCGTCCGCCCGATAATCATGCGGCGGTGCTCGTAGTTTTTCTTGATGCGCGCAGCCACGTCCTTTTCCACCACGTTCATTTCCATGGGGGGCATAAAGTCGCCGTCGGGAAGTTGGGGCAGATTTTCGCGCGAGCCGCTGATGCCGACAAACTTCTCTACGCGGCTATACCACGGAGCTAAGTCCTCGTAGCGAATCGGCCAGTCCACGGCAATACCATCCTTGGCGTTGGCCGTGAAGTCGTAGTCGCTGAGTCGATACGACTGTCGGCCCCACATCAGGGAGCGGCCGCCCACGTGGTAGCCCCGGAACCAGTCGAAGGGCTTATCCTCTTTGTAAGGGCTTTCCTTTTCGTTAACCCAGTACTCTAAATTGCTTTCATTTAGGGTATAGTCGCGGCCGAGTACCGGGTAGTCTTTGATCATCTGCTGCGTTTTGCCGCCCCGATGCGGAAATTCCCACGGGTTCTTGTTGGCATTCACGTAGCCTTTGATGTGCTCTATATTGCGGCCGCGCTCCAGCATAATGGTTTTCAGGCCTTTCTCGGTTAGCTCTTTCGCCGCCATGCCGCCCGAAATGCCGGAGCCAATGACAATGGCGTCATACGTGTTCTTTTCCATGAAATTCGGTGGGATGGTTGTCAGTTCTAGTTCTTAGTTTTTGGTTTGCAGTTTTCAACACAAGACCTCTCTTAAGCGGCCAAAAACCAGAAACCAAAAGCGGGTTATACCAACGTCCGCTTAATGTGGGTGATGCTCTTCTGAATACTGTCGAAAGGAGAGCCAGGAGTTTGGTCCTGCTCCACAAAGAAGTACTTCAGGCCAGCTTTGCTAGACTGGGCAAAGATGCGCTTGAAGTCAATGACGCCGCTACCCACCTCCGTGAAATTGTGCTTTGGAGTGTTGTCCATATCCTTCACGTGCCATAGCGGGAAGCGCCCTGGGTGCTTCTGAAACAACGTGACGGGGTCATGACCAGCTTTCGTTGCCCAGTAAAGATCGAGTTCCATCTTCACCAGAGCTTGGTCGGTAGAACTCAGCAGGAGGTCGTAGGGCAGCTGCCCGTTCTGAGCAGCAAACTCAAAGTCATGGTTGTGGTAGCAGAGTTGAATGCCAGCTTTCTTGCTTCGCTCTCCGGCTTTATTTAGCTGATCAGCTATATACTTATAATGGTCGAGGCCACCGCGCTCCGCTTCCGAGAGGTAAGCGCATACCATATACTTCACGCCGGCCTGGGCGGCATCGTCTACGGCCTTATCCCAGCCGTGGAGCATAGTTCCCTGAACGGGGCTCCCCTTGTCTTGCTCTTCTCCCAGCCGGTAGTGGCTGCTAGGCATCATCAGGCCAGTTCGCCGGAGCAGCCGGGCAAAAGCCGCAGGGTCCATGCCGTAAAACTTTTGGCTGCCAGTATAAGTAGCACCTTCTACGGTGGTGTACCCTAGTTTCGCCACTTTGGCTAAAGTACCGGCCGGATCCTTTTGCATGGCGTCACGCACGGTGTACAGCTGCAACCCAATATTTGTCTTCGGCGCCGCAAGTAATGAGGGCGATAGAAATGCGCCGGCCGAGAAAACAGAGGCCGACTTCAGAAACGAACGTCTGGAAGTCATCAGTGGGGTGGAAATTCTCAGGTAGAGTTCACCTGAGGGTGGAAAAGAAGAAGCGGACGCTATTAGTAGGTGGCTGCACGAACAGCCATAAAGTAGCAGGATGGCAAAACCAGAACAGTAGCCCGGCCCAATTTATCTGTTCTCTTTTCGAGAATGCAAGTTCAACAAGCTCTTGTTTACCTGACAATTAACGAAAATCATCTTTATTATACACTTAGTACACACGTAATATCTCTATTTGCTAAGCTTTCTTGGCTGTTGAGACTGTACTAGTGGCTGAAGTTGATCGGATAAAAAACACGTTAGAAAATCAGGCCGCTTCACTGCATTTCTTTCTAAGAAGTGTCCAATCACTCTTATCCTTGTTTTGCTTGCACTGCTAACTATCCAGCAATACCAGTAGCTCGTTTATAGGATGAACGAGGAAGCCAGGTAGAAAGCTCAACCATACAGCAAACATCTAGGAGGAATATCTATGTAGGTACATACTGTTGAGGCTGTATGTATGAATATCTACAAGTAGATTTGCGCGGTATTTGCGGTGCAGTACGCACCCTTGTTTGCCCGCTCCCGTCCCTCCTAGTTGCATGACTACACCCCCAGCTACATCCGGTATTCTAACCCGATTGCGCACAGAAACTCGTCCCTATCACGAAGCGCTGGAAGAGAACAGCTTCAACCAAGAGCTAACGGCCGGGCGCCCCTCACGCGAAGCCACTGAACATTTCCTAACTAAGATGTATGGGTTTGTGGAGCCCTACGAGCAGCGGCTACGGCAGCATTCTTTTGGCCCCGCCTGGAACATAGACCTGCGCTACCGGGCCCATCTTATCCTACAAGATTTACCAGTTGAGGTGCCTACCCCACCCTTGTGCCCCTCCATGCCTCCCCTGAATACATGGCCCCAACTATTAGGAGCTATGTATGTGCTAGAAGGATCTACGCTAGGCGGCCAGGTAATCACGCGGCAGCTAGCCAAAGCAGGCATACCAACGCGCGCTTATTTCAGCGGCTACGGCGACCAAACTGGTCCTCTATGGAAATCTTTTTGCCAATTGTTGGTTCAGGAAGCAACCGAAGAAAATCAAGACGAGATTGTGGAATCAGCTAGCCGCACATTTCAACACTTACACGCCTGGATTAATCACGCATGAGCTATACCGATGACAGCCTGCTCGGCAAGAATATTAACCTAACGAACTGCGACCGGGAGCCTATCCATATTCCCGGAGCCGTACAGCCCTATGGTTTTTTACTGTGCCTGAACCCCGCTACCCTTACTGTAGTACAAGCCAGCGAGAATACGCAAGCACTCATCGGCATTCCGGCGGCGGACCTTCTGGGCACTACCCTCGACCGACTACTGAGCCCGGAGCGGGTGGCGGAAATTACCCAGTTGCAGGGTACGCTCACGGAAGCTACCAAACTGGTAGGCGCTCGTCTTGACCAGGTGGAAGGGCAGCCTTTTTACAAGATCATTCTGCACCGTTACGATGGATTACTATGGTTAGAGTTTGAGCCCGTAGCCGAATCTGGTGGCCCCACGCTAGACCTGCCTGCTCTCAACGAAGCCTTGGGACACATGCTGGCGGCTACGCAAGTGCTGGAGTTTTGCCAGTACGCGGTAGAGCAGGTGCGCGGCATTACGGGTTTCGACCGGGTGGCTATCTACCGGTTTGGGGAAGACGAAAGCGGGGAGATTATTGCCGAGGCCAAGCACGAGGACTTAGATCCGTGGTTGGGGTTGCACTACCCTGCCTCCGACATTCCGAAGCAAGCCCGGGCCATGTACCTTAAAAACTGGCTGCGCTTTATTCCCGACGCCCGCTACACGCCCTCTCCCCTCGTGCCTGTGAATAACCCCGGCACCAACCGCCCGCCCGATATGACTTACTCGGTGCTGCGGAGCGTGTCGCCCATTCACTTGCTTTACCTGCACAACTTGGGTTCGGCCGCTACCATGACCATCTCACTGATCCGGAATGGTCAGCTCTGGGGCATGATTACCTGCCATCATCGCACGCCCAAGTTGGTAAGCTACGAGCTACGCGACCTGTGCCAGTTCATCGGAAAAACCTTTTCGGCCCTCATTCAAAGCAAGGAACAGCTCGATCAGCGGGAGTACCAGCTCCGTATTCGTCAGAACCAGAGTGGGCTGTTTGAGCACGTTTCGACCAACCCCAACTTTGTGGAGGGCCTATACCGCCACAAGCCCAACCTCCTTGACGTGTTGGACTGCGGCGGAGCAGCAATTTGCTTTGATGGCAATATCATCACACTTGGCCACACGCCTACTGAGCCACAAATCAAGAAGTTACTAGAATGGCTACAGGAGCACGCCCCGGAGGATATTTTCTATACGAATTCCTACGCCCAGCTGAATCCAGAAGGCCTATCCATACGCCCCACGGCCAGTGGCATCATGGCCATTTCCTTGGCGGAGGCACCCGGCAACTACATTATCTGGTTCCGACCCGAGTTGGTGCAGACAGTAACTTGGGCGGGGAAAAATGACAAAGTAGAAACCCAGGCCGACGGTCAGATCTTCCTGTCGCCCCGCCAGTCGTTTGAGGCTTGGAAGCAGCTTGTCGAAAGTACTTCCGCCCCGTGGCGCCCTTTGGAAATAGAAGCCGCCACGGAAATCCGCCTTCACATTTCGGATGTACGCCTCAAGATTTTCAACGAGTTGCAAGCCCGAGCCGCCAGCCTTAGCCGCCTCAATGCCGAGCTAGAGCGCAGCAACGACGAATTGGATTCTTTTGCGTACGTGGCTTCTCACGATCTAAAAGAACCACTGCGGGGCATCCACAACTACTCCTTGTTTTTGCTGGAAGACTACGCCGAGCAGCTTGATTCGGATGGCGTCAGCAAACTCCAAACCTTGGTGCGCCTGAGCCAGCGCATGGAGGGGTTAATCGAGTCGCTGCTTCAGCTCTCCCGCGTGGGCCGCCTCGATCTGGAGCTTGCGCCTACCGATATGAACCAGCTTCTAAGCGAAGTACTGGACCTGCTGCTACCCCGGATTGAGCAAACCCAAACTACCATTTCCGTGGCGGGCACTTTGCCTACTATTTACTGCGACCCAGTACGTATGCAAGAGGTCCTTAACAACTTACTGACCAACGCCATGCGCTACAACGACAACGCCGACAAGCGCGTGGAAATTGGCGTAGCTGCGCCCGGTGAGGTGAAGCTAAAAAACGGTGGCAACCCCGACAGTTTTGACGTATTTTACGTACGAGATAATGGAATCGGTATCGACCCCAAGCACCACGAGACAATCTTCAAGATTTTCAAGCGGCTGCACTCCCAAGAAAAGTATGGGGGCGGCACCGGGGCTGGGCTGGCCATTGTCAAAAAAATGGTCGAGAAGCATGGTGGTGCCCTGTGGGTAGAGTCAACCCGCGGGGCAGGAGCCACCTTTTATTTTTCCGTTCCCAAACATCCCTAAGAACCTACCCCGTGTCTACTTCATCGTTAAAACCCATCCTGGTAGTGGAAGACAGTGCCGAGGATTTCACGGCGCTGGGGCGGGCCTTTCGCAAGCACGCACTACGCAATCCCGTATTACGCTGCGAGGACGGCGACCAGGCCCTCGAATACCTGCTAGGCTACGGCACTGCCAGCGGCTGGCCCCAAACCCTGCCAGCAATTGTGCTACTTGACCTTAACCTACCCGGCACCGATGGCCGTATGGTGTTAGAGGCACTGAAGCGCGACCCACGTCTGCAAACTATTCCCGTGATTATTTTTAGTACTTCTTCAAATGCGCGCGATATTGAGGACTGCTACCAGTTAGGGGCGAATAGCTACCTAACGAAGCCCATTGAGTACGCTGCTCTCGAAGAAAAAATCCGTCTGGCCATGCACTACTGGCTGGAAGCGTCAGAACTACCATCTGAGAAGAAGATTGCCTAGTGAAAAAGATTTTACTCGTTGATGACAACGAGCAAGACCGTATGCTATACCGCCGGTACCTAGGTAAGTCCTGGCATTCTGAGCGCATAGAAATTTTCGAGGCTTCATCTGGGGAAGAAGGCTTAGCCCAGTTTCAAGCCCTACAACCCGATTGTATTCTGCTAGACTACAACTTGCAGGATACCGACGGCTTGGCACTGCTGGAGGAGCTGACGGCTCTTGCTCCGCCGGAGAGCTTGTGCGTGGTAATGATTACGGGCGGCGGCAACGAGCAATTGGCCGTAAAGGCACTCAACAGCGGAGCCCTCGACTACCTCGTAAAGCAGCAATTCGACCCGGAGTTGCTGTACAAAACTGTGGTACACGCCATCGAGAAAAATGAGTGGCGCCAGTACGTAGCCCGCTACCACGAGGAACTGAAAAATGTAAACCGGCAGCTACGAGATTCCGTGGAAGAACTCACGGAGGCCCGCCAGCAGATTCGGCACCAGAATGAGCTGTTGTTGAAGGCCAACCAGGAAATTGGTGCCCGCAATGAGCTGTTGGCTGGCACTAACCAACAGCTGGCGCGTACCAATGCCGATTTGGATAATTTCGTGTACGCGGCTTCCCACGACCTACGCCAGCCGGTGCACAACTTACGGGGGCTGTTCGACGAGCTGCACCGCTCAGCCACAGTGCTCGACCCCGAGGAAGAACAGATCTGGCGCTTGCTTGATGATTCTTTACGGGCTCTTACTACTACCATCACGGACCTAGCGGCGGTGGTGCAGGAAGCTCGTAACCCCGGCGAGCAAGCCACCGAACCAGTCCTTTTGGATGATTTGACGACTCACGTGCTTCAAACGCTACACCCCCAGGTAGTAGCTGCCGAAGCCACCGTGGAAACCGACTACGCGGCCCTGCCAGAGGTAGAATACGTGCCCAGTAACCTGCGCACTATTTTGCTCAACCTGCTAGCCAACGCCCTCAAGTACCGCCACCCAGACCGCCCCGTGCAGGTGCAGGTACGTACCCGCCTGCTCAACGACCAGGCCGTACTTGAAGTGCAAGACAACGGTTTGGGCATGAACATGGAACGCCACGGACAGGAGCTATTTCAGTTGTTCCGCCGGTTTCACCCCGAAGCTGGTGACGGTACTGGGGTAGGCTTGTTTCTGGTCAACCGCTTGGTGCGCGGGCAAGGCGGCCATATTGAGGTAGACAGCCGGGAAGGCGAAGGCACTACGTTCCGCATATTCTTAGGGGCCAAGGCCTACCACATCCAGCCTTCCCAGCCTACTCCTGCTACGGTTTAAGGCGCGCCGCTTCTGTAGAACGGCGCACTACCAGTTCAGATTCTAGTTCCAGGCTTTGTGCAGGCAGCACGGGCTTGTTTTTGGTAATGGCTTTGAACAGAATTTTTGCGGCCTCCCGACCCATTTCGTAGGCCGGTTGCGTGATGGTAGTAAGACCTGGTTCCAAGAGAGCAGCCGCTGCCATGTTCGAAAACCCTACCACCTTGACATCCTCGGGAATGCGGCGTCCTACCTCGTGGCAAGCTTCATAGGCACTCAGGGCCAAACTTTCCACGGAGGCAAAAATTCCGTCAACCTCTGGGTGCTCCTCCAGCAGCTGGCGGATAAGAGCCACGTTTTCCGCTTTGTCGCGCTGGCCCTGTACTACTAGGTGGGGGCTGTATTCAAGACCAGCTTCCTGCATTGCGTGCTGATAGCCTTGCATGCGCTTCTGCCCGATTGATAAATTATTGGACACTAGCAAGTAAGCAATATGACGGCAACCGGCCTGTAGAAGATGCTGAGTGGCTTTGTACCCACCCCTATGGTCATCGGTGGTGACGGTGGCGGCGGCCGAGCCCGCCCGTACCCGATCGAAAAACACAGTAGGAATTCCCCGCTCAGCTAGCAAGTCAAGGTGGGTGAACTGATTGGTTTCGCTTGCCACTGATAGAAGAATACCGTCGGCCCTACCGCCAGCCAAGTGCTGCACAATGTCCACCTCACGGCTATGGTCATCGTGCGTAAGGTACACGAGGACGTGGTAGTTATTGAGGCGGGCAATTTCCTCAATCCCATCGATAGCCAGGGAGAAGAAGTTATTTGCAACTTCGGGCAGAATCACCCCAATGGTTTTGCTTTTCTGCCGCCGCAGGCTGCTGGCGAAGGGATGCGGCTCGTAATTAAGCTCCCGAGCCAGCGCCAGCACGCGCCCCTTCGTTTCAGCCGACACCTCATGACTATCATTGAGCGCCCGTGATACGGTAGCCGACGACAGGTTCAGGGCTTGGGCTAGCTGCTTTAAACTGATCGGTTTCATGCTCCTAAACGACGGATTGCTTAGCGCTGGACAAGAGGGCCGCAGCACGTGCTCGGCAGCACAAAGGTGAGGCTTACTGCCTAAAGCGGCAAAATCCGTGCTTAGCCCGCCGCCCGCGCCGCAGATTTCCACTTGAGCGCGAGTTACTTCAGTCGTTTTAGAGCAGCTCTTTGAGGGTGATGCAGCAAGGTTTTCCGGAATCGTTTACAGAAATAAACCTGGGCCGGCACCACAGCATCCCGCAGTAGTGGCAGTACTTTCCGGCCTTCTTTGTGCCGTGGTGGTGTGGCCACCGCTTCGGCTTTCCTACCCTCACCTATGGAAGCTGCAAGTAGTTGCGCCCATAGCTTTCGTTACCTGCCCTTTTTATGCCTGCCCTTGATCAATTTTCTCTCCACGGCAAAGTCATTGTTATTACTGGGGCCACTGGCGTGCTGGGCGAGGCCCTGTCCTTGGCCGTAGCAGAGGCGGGGGCCAAAGTAGCTATTCTGGGGCGCGATGCTACCCGGGCGGCGGAACGGGTAGCCACTATTCAGGCGGCGGGCGGAGAAGCCATAGCCGTACTAGCCGACGTGCTCGACCAAGTACAAATGCAGGCTGCCTGCGAGAAAATTCTTGCTGCTTGGGGTACCGTTGACGGCCTCGTAAACGGTGCCGGTGGCAATATGCCCGGCGCTACTGTAGGTCCAGATCAGGATCTATTTGACGTAAACCTGGAGGACACGCGCCGGGCCGTAGACCTCAACTTGTTTGGCACCGTGGTTCCCACCACAGTTTTTGGGCGCGTTATGGCAGCCCAAGGCAAAGGCTCCATTGTAAACATCTCCAGCCTAACGGCCCAACGCCCCCTCACGCGGGTACTGGGCTACACCATGGCCAAGAAGGCCGTGGAAGCCTATACGCAATGGATGGCAGTGGAGCTAGGGCTGCGCTACGGCGGCGGCCTACGGGTGAATGCCATTGCTCCGGGAGTGTTCCTTACGGAGCAAAACCGCGCCCTCCTCGTGCACCCCGACGGTAGCCATACCGAACGGGCTCGTAAGTTTATTGCCCATACCCCCTATCAGCGCTTTGGGGAGCCCGAGGAGCTGACGGGCACGCTCATCTACCTCCTCAGCGACGCTTCCCGCTTTGTAAGCGGCGAAACTGTGCTGGTTGATGGTGGCTTCAATGCATACAGCGGAGTATAGCTTAGCCGACGGCGCAATGAAAGCTGTTGCGCTACTGCCCTCCTCTCTTTAGTTATCTGATTTCCCATTCCCATCCAACATGCCCCTACTTCAAAGCTGGCGCTGGTACGGCCCCAACGACCCCGTTAGTCTCTCCGATATTCGCCAGGCTGGTGCTACCGATGTAGTGACGGCTCTGCACCATATCCCAAACGGGCAGGTGTGGTCAGTAGAAGAAATTCAAAAGCGCCAAGCGGAAGTGGCAGCCGCGGGCCTGACCTGGAGCGTGGTAGAGAGCGTACCCGTGCACGAACAGATCAAGACCCGCACCGGCGACTTTGCGCACTACATCGCTAACTACCAGCAAAGTCTGCGCAACTTAGCCGCCTGCGGCATCCACATCGTCACCTACAACTTTATGCCGGTGCTGGACTGGACGCGGACCGATTTGGCGTACGAGGTAGAAGACGGCTCCAAAGCGTTGCGGTTCGAGAAAGCTGCCTTCGTAGCTTTTGATGCCCTGCTGCTCAAGCGCCAGGGCGCTACGCAGGAGTACAGCCCTCAGGAGCTGGCGGAGGCGGAGGCCCGCTTGGTGAGCATGAGCGACGCCGAGCAAATGCAGCTGCAACGCAACATTATTGCTGGCCTGCCCGGCAGTGAGGAAAGCTTCACGTTGCAGCAGTTTCAGCAGGCCCTGGACGCCTATGAAGGCATTGACGCCGCCACGTTGCGCCAGCACCTGATTCTTTTTTTGCAAGCCATTGTGCCCGTAGCGGAGGAAGTTGATGTGAACCTAGCCATTCACCCCGACGACCCACCCTACCCCATCTTGGGTTTGCCGCGGGTAGTAAGCACGGCCGACGACGTGGCGGCCCTAGCCGCGGCGGTGCCCTCTCTACGCAATGGCTTGTGCTTTTGCACTGGCTCTTTTGGCGTGCGCGCCGACAACGACCTGCCTGGTATGGTCCGACAGTTTGCTGAGCGCATTCACTTTATCCACCTGCGAAGCACCCAGCGTGATGAGGCCGGCAACTTCTACGAAGCCAACCACCTAGAGGGCGACGTGGACATGTACGCCGTGATGCGCGAATTGGTGCACGTGATGCAGCAACGCCACGTGCGCCTCCCCATGCGCCCCGACCACGGCCACCAAATGCTCGACGATCTGCACAAGCGCACCAACCCTGGCTACTCTGCTATTGGCCGCCTGCGGGGCTTGGCTGAGCTACGCGGCTTAGAGCTTGGTATAACGCGCAGTCTACCAGCCTCGGAATAGCGCTTCATAAGCCATAAAGCCCCGGCTCCTACCCAGGAAAAGGGTAGCTGCCGGGGCTTTGTGGTCTATTGTACTGAGAACCGAAAGGCAGCGGGCGTCAGGCCGGTTTTGCTTTTAAACAACCGGGTGAAGTACTGCGGGTACTCGAAGCCGAGTTGATAGGCTGTCTCGTTGATGGTCAGCGACGTACCGAGTAGCAGCTGCTTGGCCTTGTTGATTAGCGCATTATGAATGTGCTGCTGAGTATTCTGACCCGTAATGCTGCGCAGCATGTCGCTCAGGTAAGCGGGCGACACGTGCAGCGTATTGGCGAAGTGCTGCACGGTGGGCAACGGATGTTCCGCGTCTTGGGAAAAGTACGCAATAAGCAACGCTTCAAAGCGGGCTAGCAAATCGTGCTCGGCCGTACGGCGGGTCAGGAACTGCCGGTGATAGAAGCGGTTGGCGTAGCTCAGCAGCACATCCAGTTGGGACACCAATACATCTTGGCTGAAGGCATCAATGGGCTGCTCATACTCAGCCCGAATGCCGTGCAACATACTTGCCAGCAGGCTTTCTTCCTTGGCCGACAAGTGCAAGGCTTCGTTGGCCTGGTAGGAAAAGAAGCCATAGGTGGCTATTTTCTTGGCTAGCGGGTACTTCAGCAGCAGGTCGGGGTGAAACACAATCATCCAGCCGGTTATTTCGGAGGCATCCAGTGTGTCGTCCACGGCAAAAACTTGGTCGGGCCCCAAGAAGAACAGCACCCCTTCGCTAAAATCATACGACTGGCGCCCATAGTACAGCTTCCCTTTCAGCCCTCGTTTCAGGGCAATGGTATAGAGATGCTGTACGACGAGAGTTGTCACGCGTGGTAGGCAGCGGGCCTCTTCCAGGTCAATAACCGTGAGCAACGGATGCGCCGGCGCCGGCAGCCCATAGAAGCGGGTGTAGTCCGTTACGGTAGATAGCACGCGAAAATCCTGGGCAGCTTGTTTCATATGAGGCTAGTTCGGCAGCGTATGCTAGTGATTAAGTTGTTTTCAATTTAACTAACTAGGGCGTTTCGTGCCGCCCGGGTTGCTACCCAGCTTCGGCCGGAAGCTCCCCCAACGAGGATGTAGCAGCAACCCAAGTGGCACCTAGCACAGCAGCACCTTAGAACATTGCTGGGTAAGCAGCTCCCGCTGAGCTGCCAACCGGCATAATGGCTTCTAGTTCAGCCAACTCCTGAGGGCTAAGCGTGATACTTGCGGCTGCCACGTTGGCTTCCAAATACTTACGGCGCTTGGTACCAGGAATGGCAACTACGTTTTGAGCCAGTACCCAGGCAATGGCGAGCTGGGCGGCTGTCAGGTCCTTCGCCTGAGCGAGGGTCTGTAACTTTTCTACTAGCTCTAAATTCTTGTAGAAGTTTTCGCCCTGGTAGCGAGGAAAGAAGCGCCGCGAGTCGTTGGCCTCGAAGTCGTCGGGCGATTTGATGTCGCCCGACAAGAAGCCCCGCCCCAGCGGCGAATAAGCCACGAAGCCAATGCCTAGTTCGCGCGCTGCTTGCAAGGAACCTGTTTCCTCCACGCCCCGGTCGAAGAGGGAGTACTCCGTTTGCAAGGCCGTGATGGGGTGCACCTGATGGGCGCGGCGTAGCTCCTCCGGCGTCGTCTCCGACACGCCCAGGTAGCGCACTTTCCCTTCCTCCACGAAGCGGCTCATCTCGCCAATGGAATCTTCGATGGGCACGCGTGGGTCCACGCGGTGCAGGTAGTACAGGTCAACGTAGTCAGTGCCCAGATTCTTGAGCGACCGTTCGATGCACTTGCGGGCGTACTGGGGGTGGCCGTTTAGCTTACCGGTATACTGCTCGTTATCATCAACTTCAAAACCAAACTTGGTCGCCAGGATGATGCCCTGCCGGCGGCCAGCCAGAACCTTGCCCACTAGCCGCTCGTTCAGCATGGGTCCGTACAAATCAGCCGTATCCAGCAGGTTAATGCCCAGTTCCAGAGCGCGGTGCAGTGTAGCTAAGCTTTCAGCCTCATCCGCTTCGCCATACACGCTCATGCCCGCTACGCCACTGGTCATGCCCATGCAGCCTAGGCCTTCGGCAGGTACTACTAAGCCTTGGCTGCCTAAGGCTACTTTCTTGATAGTGCTCATTTTGTATCGATTACAGGGTGTAAGAAGGATGTTTTTACCTTACAAAGGTCCTGCAATGAGATAGGCTGGGAGCTACACAAAACACTGCTTTTCCTACACAAAACGCAGTGCCCAACCCAGGAAATACGGTTGGCCTTTCCGCCTACTACCCAGCACTTAGCTTGCTTTCGACCCGCACGTACCTCTGTACATGCCCTGCCGTATAGAAAAGCCAGTGGCCCTAGCTCCTCGGGTTTGAGTGAGCAGCACCTACGCAGATGCTACCCTCCACAAACTCCAGGAGCCAGAGCCACTGGCTTAGGGCTGTGCAGTACCATCACGTAATGGCGGCTGCACGGCCCACATCAACGCGTATTCTTACTTAGTTACGCACCCCAAAACGGTATTCCGTGGTGGAGTGAAACGTCTCGCCGGGCTTCAGCACGGTACTCGGGAACGTCGGCTGATTGGGCGAGTCGGGGAAGTGCTGGGTTTCCAAGCAGAAGCCCCCATGCTGCTGATAGGTGACCCCACCCTTGCCCGTGAGCGTGCCCTTCAGGAAGTTGCCCGCATAAAACTGCACGCCCGGCTGATCGGTGTACACAGCCATTGTGCGCCCCGAAGTAGGCTCGTACACGCGCGCGGCCAGTGCCGGCGTAGAACGCATAGCATCGGCCAGCACCCAGTTGTGGTCGTAGCCGCCCGCTACCTGCTCAATGCGCTCACCTATGCGGTGGGGCTGGCGAAAGTCCATGGGCGTACCCGCTACCGAAGGCAGGGCTCCGGTCGGAATCAGGGTCGCGTCTACGGCCGTGAAGCGCTCCGCCAGCAGCGTAAGCTCGTGGTCTAGAATGGTAGGTGCCTGGCCCAGGTTGAGGTTGAAGTAGCTGTGGTTGGTCAGGTTGAGCACCGTAGGCTGGTTGGTGGTGGCGGTGTAGTCCAGGCGAAGGCCGTCCTCTGCCGTGAGGGTATACACCACTTGTACCTGTAACGCGCCGGGGTAGCCCTGTTCGCCGGCG
The DNA here is from genome assembly GCF_900188255.1 of Hymenobacter mucosus. Classification (GTDB taxonomy): domain Bacteria; phylum Bacteroidota; class Bacteroidia; order Cytophagales; family Hymenobacteraceae; genus Hymenobacter; species Hymenobacter mucosus. Next base: position 117,708 of record NZ_FZNS01000004.1, read on the forward strand.
GCACTGGCGTAGCGCAGCGTCAGGGTCTGTCCGGCGGCCGATGTGCCGGGCGTAGCCTGCCACACTACTTTGTCGAAGCCTTTTGTGCCGCCGTGCAGGCTGTTGGGGCCGTTATTTACCGGTACCTGGTAGGTTTGACCGTTGAGCGTGAACTTGCCTTGTTTGATACGGTTACCGTAGCGTCCAATTAGGGCGCCGAAGTAGGGACCTTCGCGCAAGTAAGTGGCGCTGGTGTAGCCCCCCAAATCATCAAAGCCCAGTACTACGTCGCCCAGCTTTCCGTTCTTATCGGGCACCAGCAAGCTTGTAAGCGTACCTCCATACGTGGTGATGGTAGCTTTAAGGCCGTGCGCATTCGTAAGCGTATACAGGTGCACCTCAGTGCCATCTAGGGTTTTGCCAAAGTTGCTGGATGTGGGCATACTCGTTGAGGAGGATTGAGTAGAATCGGCGGCGGTGGTGGGAGCAGTGGTTGTGCTGGTAGTATCAGCCTGCTGGCAGGCAGACACCAACAAACCAGCCACCCCGCCAGCCACAAGGCCAACTCGGAAGAGTGGAGTCATAAGTGCAGGAAGGGAATCAGGTAGCAGAAAGCCTAGTTAGATTGAGGTACAAGGGCAAAGTTCTCGAAGGTGGCAACAGCCGTAGCGGGGCCGTGGGCCAACACCCCGGCCCGCACGCCCCGGTCCCAGGGGGGCAGGTAGCTTCCGTTTACGGCAGCGCCACTAGCCGGCATATTTTGCCAGGTAGTACCTCCGTTGCTACTCCAGGCAAAGGTAAATTGGCTGCCTTGGCGGGCTTGCAACCGCAATTGCAGGCGCTTGGTGGCAGGTAGTATGGTTTCGGCAAGCACCTTCGACTGGCCTTTTTCCTGCTGCACCAGTTGCACCTTACCACCGCCAGCTACTAAGGACAAGGTATTGTCTGGGTCGCCGTGGGCTGCTAGGCCGGCCTGGGAGCCTGCTGGCAGGGCGGCGGGGTTAAGCAAGGTAGTAGTAGCGGTGTAATTCGGGGCCGTGGTTGGTTGCCCAAGGGCCGCGCCGCTGTGGTCGGGACGGGCCGTGAGTTGGAGCTGGCCGCCGCGGAGAGTAAAGGTTGGCTGTTGCTCCACGGGCCACTGCCAGGTAGGCAGCAGCTTGGCACCCGTAAACTCATCGGTGAACGAGCGCGCAATTGGCGGGGCCGCGGCTATCGGCGTGCTTCCACCCCGGAACTCCGGCCAGCCAGCGGCCGTCCACACAAACTCGCTGAGCACGCCCTGACGACCCACAAATTCCTGGCTTTGTGCAGCGTAGGCGTGGTGCAGCATAAACCAGCGCCCCTGGTGTTCAATGGCCGTACCATGACCGGGGCACTTCCAAGTATCGTTGTTTATTAGTACCGGGTTCTTGGCATACTTTTCCCAAGGGCCCAGCAGATTTTTGGCCCGGGCTACCCCGGTAGCATAGGTGCAGCCCCGACCGCAGCAGCCGTTGCCGGCGTAAAATGCATAGAAGTACCCTTCGTGGCGAACAATGGATACTCCTTCTACCAAGTTGCCCTCCCAGGTGGCCGGATCATTGCGAAATAGCTCCTGCTTCTCTCCTACTAGCGCCGTGCGGGCATCGTTTAGGCGCTGGGCCCAGATGGGCGTGGGCTGCTGCACGCTGTTGCCGTCCTCTTTCCAAATAAGGTAAAGCTGGCCGTTCTCGTCGCGCATGGGGAAGCCATCAATGGAGCCATCGGGCTGGCCCACTAGGGGGCCGTGGTCGGTGTAGGGTCCAGCCGGGTTGTCGGCGCTGGCTACGCCCACGGCTAGGTTGCCGCCGCGCTTGTGCGCTGTGTAGAACACGTAGGTTTTCTGGCCTTCCTGGCTGATTTCAGGAGCCCAGAAGTAGTAGTCGGCCCAAGCGGGCCGCTCACCCGGAAACACATGACCCACCAACTGCCAGTCGGTCAGGTTCTTGGACGTTAGCAGGGGAAAAACTGGTCCCCAGTTAGAAGTAGTAGCAGTAGCCCAATAGGTGTCGCCCACTTTCGTTATCGACGGGTCGGGAAAGTCGCCGGCCAGCACCGGGTTCGGAATAGCCAGTGGTGCGGCCGTAGTGGTTGGTGCGGCGGCCGGGCTGGCGGCAGTAGTGGTAGTAGCAGGGCGCTGGCAGGCGGAAAGCAAGCTGCCAGCTACCAGTAGGGAGCTGGTCAGGCGGCGAAACGGGAAGGGCAAGGACAAATGCAACGTGCGTAAAAGGAAGGGTGAACAACAAAGAAAGCAACTACTGGCATTCTACCAGCCGCGTGCTACTCTCCGGCTGGCTTGGGCAGTGCGGTACCTAGGGCCACGGGGGTGCCAAAGTCGGGCGTGCCATCTGCTTTCCAGGTAAACTTCTGCATGCGGGGGCTACGGTTGTCGCCACAGCCCTGGCCGGAGTTTGGGTTAGCATGGTAAATAATCCAGTCCTCAGTGCCATCCTTCGACTTGAAGAAACCATTATGGCCCGGCCCGAATGCCCGACCCGCCGGATTTTTCACGAATACGGGCGTGGCCGACTTCGTCCAAGAGCTGAGCTGCATGGGGTCGGCCGTGGAAGACGCCGTGAGCATACCCAGGGCGTAGTCGTCGGTACTGCAGTGGCTGGCCGAATACACCAGAAACGTTTTGTCGCCGTGCTTTAGGATTTCCGGGCCCTCGTTCACGTCGGGCTCCCCGTTGGTTTCCCAGTTATATTCGGGATGCGACAACTCCACGCGCGGACCCGTGAGGGTCCAGGGGTTGCTCATCTCCGAAATGTAGAGGCGCTGCGTGCCGCTGGCCTCCACCTCATGGCCCGACCAGATGAGGTAGCGCTTGCCGTTCTGTTCGAGCACGGTCCCGTCAATGGCCCACAAGTCACTGGTGGGGTTAGCAATGCGCCCCTTGTACGTCCACGTACCCGTAGTAGGGTCGGCGGAGGCATTTTCCAGTACGTGCACGCGGTGGCCAGCGCAGCAGAAGGGGTCGGCGGAGTAGTAGATGTACCACTTGCCATCGAAGAAGAAGAGCTCGGGCGCCCATAAGTCGCGCTGGTTGATACTAGCCTGCTGGGGCGTCCAGACTATTGTACTAACGGCCGAACCCAACTCCGACATCTTCGCCGTTTTGCGAATGACGATGTTGCCGCCGGTGGTGCTCGTATAGTAATACGTGTTGTCTTTCAAGTACACCCACGGATCGGGGCCCACCGTGAGCAGCGGGTTGGTGAAAGTAGTAGAGGTAGGTGGGGCCGGGGGGCTGGGGGGCGTGGGTGTAGGAGCCGGCGACGAACCATTTTGACACGCCAGCGTCAGGGCTAATACCCCAACTGGAAGCAGGCGCGAAAGACGTGAAAGGGAAACCATATAGCGGATAGGAAGAAAGGCGAATACGGAACGTTACAAACCCGGTGCTCTACCTTGATGAGAAAGAAAGAGCCGCCCCGACGCGAGGCCGGCACGGCTCTTTACTAAGAAGCAGCTAGTAGCTTACCAGCCTGGGTTTTGCTGGTAGCGCGCCAGGTCAACTTCGGTTTGCAGAATCGGCAGCAGGCGGGAGCGGCCCACTTGGAAGGAGTTGAAGTCTGTATCGCGCGCCTTGAGCTGGTCTATGCTGGCTTGGCTATCGAGCAGGCCCCAGCGCTTGAGGTCAAACCACCGCAGCCCTTCGCCCGTGAGTTCCGTCACGCGCTCGTGCATGATTTGCGTGCGCAAGCTGGCCTGGCTGAAGCTACCCGCCGTGAGTGGGGCCAGCCCTACCCGAGTGCGAACTTGGTTGATAAGCGGAATGGCGTTGCCGGTCTGGTTTTGCTCGTTGAGGGCTTCGGCTTGGAGCAGCAGGACATCGGCGTAGCGCATCACGCGGTGATTAATGGGCGAGTCGAAGTTCTCGAAGGTGCGGTAGTAATCCGTCTGGTACTTGCGCCAGTAGATGCGGCTCAGGTCGCGGGCGTTGCCTTTGAAGCGCCTCAGGAAGCCGTTGCCATACACCAGCGTGTCAGCATCTACGGGCAGCGCCGTAGTAAACTGCCGACGGTTGTAGAATACCGTAGCCGCGAGGCGCGGGTCGCGGGCACCGGTAGTGGTTCCTTCCTGCAAAAACTCGTTTACAACCCAGGGGCGCACCTCCCCGTCCACGAAGCCGGCGCCGGGCACCCCCCAGAACTGGGAGCGTTGGCCGCCTTCCGAGGACGTAGCATCGTCGCCATCGTTGCCGCCCAGCTTGGCATCCGAGAACTGGACCTCGAAAATAGACTCGGTGTTGTTCTCGGTGGTGTGGCGGAAGTTATCCGTGTAGTTGGTAGTCAGCCGGTACTGGTTTGAACTGATAACCTCGGCAAACTGAGCCGAAGCCAATGCCCACTGTTTGTTCTGCATGTACACTTTGCCGAGCAGGGTAGCCGCCGCGCCCCGGGTAGCACGCCCCATATCGTTGCCACCGGAATAGGTGGCATCCAAATCGGGCTTGGCTTGCTGCAAGTCGGCAATCACTTGCTCCCATACTTGCGCTTCGGTAGCCTGCGCAGGTAAGTTGGTTGGGTCTGAGGGAGTAAGGGCCAGCGGCACGTTGCCGTAAAGCGCCGCGAGGTTGTAGTAGTATAAGGCCCGCAAAAACTTAGCCTCGGCCAGTACCCGCTTCTTCAGCGTTTCATTCATTTGAATGGCTGGCACATTGGCTAGGACCTGGTTGGTACGCCAGATGGCCCGGTAATGGTCGCGCCACAGGTTCTGGGATACCTCAAAGTCGTAGTTCGCCTGGGTAAAGCGCGTGAAGTCGGCCAGCTCGCCCCAGGGGCTTTGGCTGAAGCTGTCATCAGAGCGTAAATCGTAGGCAAAGTGCAGCCAGCGGCGGTAGGTACCTAGCTGCTGCAGGCCGCTGTAGGCCGCGTTAATACCCTTTACGGCGTCAGCCTCGGTTTGCCAGAACGATTCCGTGGTGGGCTGATTAGGGTTGATCTGGTCCAGGTAATCCTTTTCGCAGGCTGTCGTCAGCAGCAAGCTGCTCGCAACCACGGCTAATCGGAGAGTATGTAATTTCATGGGAAGTCTCGGATGGGAAGAGTGAGCGAAAGCGAGCCGGCGGCTTAGAAGCCAAGTTGGGCGCCGATGGAAACCGTGCGGATGTTGGGGTAGCTGCCCTCATCCACGCCGCGCGACAACAGGCCCAGGCCCACTACTTCGGGGTCGTAGCCAGTGTAGTCCGTGACAGTGAACAGGTTCTGGCCCGTTACATAAAAGCGCAGGCTGTTCACGCCCTTCACCCGGTCCGTCAGGGTTTTGGGGATGGTGTAGCCGATCTGCACGTTTTTCAGGCGCAGGTAGGAGCCATCTTCCAGCCACCGAGTAGAATTGATGCGGGAGTTGTTGATAGCGGCCTCACCGGCCTGCCCGCCCCCGCCCGAGATAATGGCCCGGGGAGTAGTGGTAGAGAGGTTAGTGGGCGTCCAGGGGCTGAAGTCTGCGCGGTAGTTGCCGTTGTCGTCGGTGCGGTCCAGCCAGTAACGGCCCGTATTCAGAATGTCGTTGCCTTGTACTCCCTGCAGGAAAGCGGCCACGTCGAAGCCCTTAAAGCTGGCCGTCAGGTTCAGACCGTACTGCAACTTGGGGAACACGCGCCCCACGTGGGCGCGGTCGGCGGCGCTAATCAGGCCGTCGCCATTCACATCCTTATAGCGCACGTCGCCGGGCTGGGCGTTGGGCTGGGCGCTGTTGGCAATGTTGTCGCCGGTCTGGAAAATACCGTCGAACTGGTAGAGGAAGAAGGAGCCCAGCTCGTAGCCAACCTCGGTGCGGGTGGATTCGCCGGGGCCCGAAACAAAGAACGGCGAGTTGGCCGCGTTGCCCAGGCTAGTAACCTTATTTCTCAGGGTGGTCACGTTACCTGTGACACTATACTTAAAGTCTTTGCGGTTTTCATTGTAGCCCAGCAGCAGTTCGAGCCCCCGGTTCTGGATGCGCCCTACCGGCTGGTAAGGGTTGCTGCCAGCATTGCCCAGGACGATGGGCTGGGGAGGATCTACGTTGGCGTTTCTGGTTTCCGACTGGTAGTAGTCAGCCGAGAGCGTAACCCGATCTTCCAGCAGGCCCAGGTCGAAGCCGATATTGGTGGTGCGGCGCTCTTCCCAGGTAATATTGGGACTGGGCAACTGAGTCTGAACGCTACCATTCTGAATGTTATCACCGCCGAAGGGGTAATTCACGTTGGTGTTGATTACCCCCTGCCAGCGGTAGGCACCGGAATATTCGCCGCCCAGTTGCTCATTGCCCAGCACGCCGTAGCTGGCACGCAGCTTCAGGTTGCTGATGGAAGTTACATCAGCCATAAATGCCTCCTGCGAGATGCGCCAGCCGGCGGAAGCAGCGTAGAAGTTCCGGTACCGATCGGCCGGGCTAAAGCGCGACGAACCATCCCGACGGAAAGCGCCCGTCAGTAGGTAGCGCTGGTTATAATCGTAGGTAACCTGCCCAATCCAGGAGCGCTTGTTGTACACGGAAGTACTACCCTGCACCTGAGGCGAACTGCTGCCCGCGTCCAAAGCCCAGTAGTACACAGGGCCGGTACCGTAGCCGTTGTTGCGGCCCCGGGTAAACTCGTTGCGCTGGTGCTGCTCGGTGTAGCCAGCTACGGCCGTTACGTTGTTCTGTCCGAAGCTTTTATCGAACGTCAACGTATTTTCCACCATGGTAAACAGGTTGTTGCCCTGGTTTTCAGCGTAATACGAGGGGTTTAGTGGGTCATTCTGGCGCCACTGCCCATACTGGCGCTTTTCCCGGTCGTGGTAGCCCAGGTACTCCGCGCCCATATTCAGGCGGTAGCGTAGGAAGCTAAAAATGTCCAGCTCCCCGTACACATTGCCCTGAAGGCGGTTGTTTACGTTGGTGTTGTTGAGCAGCTTCTGCAGGGCAATGGGGTTAGTGCCGAAGGTGCTGGCGTTGTTATTGCCGAAGCCAAAGCCACCCGGATTTGCCGCATCCATCACCGGAATAACGGGCAGCATGCGCAGCACGTCCAGGAAAGGTAGCCCGTTGAGTTGAGTTTGGTTGGTGCGCGCCAGTTGCAGGTTTTCGCCCACGCGCAGGCGGCCCCGGTTGAAACCCGAGTTTAAACGCACGCTGTAGCGCTCAAATTTGGGGCCTTGCACCGTACCCTTTTGGGTAAAGTACCCGCCGGAAAGCAGGAAGTTGGAGTTTGGCCCGCCGCCCGAAAAGCCTAGGTTGTAATCCTGCACCGAGCCGGTGCGAATCAGCTCCTTTTGCCAATCAGTATCGACGCCCGTTAGGTTGGCAGCGAAGGGCTGCGCCGCGCGGCCCGCGTTCTGATAGGCCTGCCGGTTGATGACGGCCCACTCCTGAGCGTTCATCAAATCGTAGGTTTTGTTGATTTTCTGAACCCCAGCGTAAGTATTAAAGGAAATGGCCGGCGTACCCGACTTGCCCTTTTTAGTAGTAATGATAATTACGCCGTTGGCCCCGCGGGAGCCGTAGGGCGCTAGGGAGGCCCCGTCCTTCAACACCTGAATTGACTCCGCATCCTGGGGATTGAAGTCCCGGATATTATCTACCCACAGCCCATCAATGATGTACAAGGGGCCGCTGCCGCCGTTGATGGAACCCAAACCACGAATGTTTACGATGGGGGCCTGACCAGGCACGCCGGAGTTGATTACCTGCACACCGGGTAGGCGACCCTGAATACCCTCGCTAATGGTTGCTACGGGAGCCCGCTGGGCTTCGCGCCCGCTCAAGGAAGCCACCGACCCCGTTACATCTTGGCGGTTCTGGGTCAAATAGCCCACTACCACTACCTCATTCAGGGCTTTGGTATCGGGAGCAAGGCTAATGTTCACTTCCGGGCGGCCACTTACCGGAACCTCCTGGGTAACGTAACCAACGAAGGAAAACGAGAGGGTAGCATTGTCGGCAACACTGAGCGTGTACCGACCATCAGAATCGGTAGTGGCGCCGTTGGTAGTGCCCCTTTCCAGCACTGTAACGCCGGGCATGCCCTGCCCCCGTTCGTCTAGCACGCGGCCTGAAACGGTAGTGGCAATAAGTTGGTGGTGCGTAGCCACGCCCAAATCGGTGGCGGCAGCAGCTACCGGGGCCAGGAGGGGCAGGCACCCAAGCAAGGCAGGCATGGTTTGCCAACGCACGCGGAGTAGAGGGTTATTCATGGAAGGATATATGTGGGAAGTAGAGAAGAAAGCTGCAAACGTTTGCATACAGAGTGCTTTGCAAACGTTTGCAGTGAATGAGCAAAACAGCAAGCGGCGGCTTAGCTAGCCGGCTAATAGAAACTCAGAAAGGGGAAGGGTTAGTCAGAAACGGTGAACAGCTAGGCGTCTGTTTCGGCGTTAATGTCGCAAGACTAGTAAGTAATTACTCAATATTCAAACAAAGTACTGAGAATTATTTGGGAGAACCTAGCTAGTAGTGCAAATTCTTGTCAGATAAATTTCATTTCTACTCCTCTACAAACCTTGCATCCTTTTACCATCCTGAAAATAAAATATAGCTTTGCAAACGATTGCGCTGAGATATCACGCCCTATCTTCGGCTGCTTCGCTACGTAGAGAACGTAGGTTTGTCTCTCACTTCTTTTGGCTTGCCATGCTATCCAACCAAATCACCACAGCGTTTCAGCAGCATTTTAGTGCCTCCCCCCTCCTAGTCCGGGCTCCTGGGCGAGTAAACCTAATTGGGGAACATACCGATTACAACGGGGGGTTTGTACTGCCTGCGGCCATCGACAAGGAAATCCTGTTTGCGGTAGCCTTAAATAACACGAGCACTGCGCGGCTCTACTCCTTTGATAACGACGAGCATTACACAGTAGAACTAGCCGAGGTAGAGCGCGGCGAAACCCAGTGGGCAAACTACTTAAAAGGAGTAGTAGCGCAATTTCAGCGGCGCGGCATTACCGTTCCCGGCTTCGATTGCGTGTTTGGGGGCAATGTACCCATGGGCGCGGGCCTGTCGTCGTCGGCAGCGGTAGAATGCGGTTTGGCTTTTGCCCTGAACGAGCTTCTGAGTGCCGACTTAAAGCGAATGGAACTGGCCCGTATGGCTCAATTGGCCGAGCACGAGTTTGCCGGAGTACAGTGCGGTATCATGGACCAGTTTGCCAGTCTCTTCGGCCGCCCCAACCATGTAGTGCGCCTAGATTGCCGCTCCCTCGACTACGAATATTTTCCCTTCGATACTACGGCCTGCCACATTGTGCTGTGCAACTCCGGCGTGAAGCACTCCTTGGCTAGCTCCGAGTATAATACCCGGCGCCAGGAATGTGAGCAGGGCGTAGCAGTACTGCGCCAGCACTACCCCCAGGTACAGAGCCTCCGCGACGCTACCTTAGATCAGCTGCAGGAACACCAGGCGGAGTTGGGCGACGTGGTGTACCGCCGTTGCCGGTACGTGGTAGAGGAAAACGCTCGCGTAGAGGCCGCCTGCCAACACCTGATTGCCGGTGATTTGCCCGCGTTCGGACAAGAGATGTACGGCTCTCACGCCGGCCTGCGCGACGATTATGAGGTGAGCTGCCGCGAACTGGATGTGCTGGTAGCCGCAGCTCAACCCTTGCCGGGCGTTTTCGGAGCCCGCATGATGGGGGGCGGCTTTGGAGGCTGCACCATCAACTTAGTAGCTCCCGATCAGGTAGAGGCATTTGTGACGGCTATGAAAGCGGCTTATCAGCAGGAGTTAGGCCTTCACCTTGAAACCTACCAGACTACCATTGTGGGCGGCGTGGACGTACTCGTACCATCCGTAGCTTAGCGTTTGCTGCTTCTTGGCCACCCGTAGGCGCGGCCTATTTCTTTTCCTGGCTGCGTTAGAGCAGCTCTCTACTGCTGCTCTAACGCACTATCTACTTCTTTTGCATGGCTTCCTTCGACCTCGCTCAGCATCCTCACCGTCGTTTTAATCCGCTCACGGGCGACTGGCTGCTGGTGTCGCCGCACCGGGCCCTGCGGCCCTGGCAGGGCCAGCAGGAGGCGCCCGACCGCAGTCAGCGCCCGGCCTACGACCCTACGTGCTACCTGTGCCCCGGCAACACCCGCGCCAATGGGTCAGTAAACCCGCAGTACGATGGCACGTTCGTATTCGATAACGACTTCGCCGCTCTCACCCCCGATGCCCCAACCGGCACGGTAGAACTGGGCAGTTTGCTGCGGGCCGAGGCAGAATCGGGGGTAGGACGGGTTATCTGCTTTTCTCCCCGGCACGATCTGACACTGCCCGAAATGAGCACCGCGGATATTCGTCGCGTGGTGGACGTATGGGCCGATGAGTTTCAGACTCTGGGCAGCCGCCCGGACATCAATTACGTGCAAATCTTTGAAAACAAGGGCCAGGTAATGGGATGCTCCAACCCCCATCCCCACGGTCAGATTTGGGCCCAGCGCACCGTACCCGGCGACCCCGCTAAGGAAACCGTGCAGCAGGAAGCCTACTTCCAGCAGCACGGCCGCACTCTTCTTACCGATTACCTGGAAATTGAACTGCGCGAGCAAAAGCGCGTGGTACTGGAAAATGAGCATTTCGTGGTGCTGGTGCCGTTTTGGGCAGCGTGGCCTTTTGAGACGCTGGTAGTTCCGCGCCGCGCCGTGCAGGATATTACCCAGCTGACCGAGGCCGAGCGGGATAGTTTTGCCGACGCTATTCGCCGCCTTACCATTCGCTACGACAACCTGTTCCAGACCTCCTTCCCCTACTCCGCGGGGCTGCACCAGCGCCCCACCGACGGCCAAGGCCACGAGAGCTGGCACCTGCACATGCACTTCTTTCCCCCCCTATTGCGCTCGGCCACGGTGCGCAAATTCATGGTGGGCTATGAGTTGCTCGCGAATCCTCAGCGCGACATCACCCCGGAGTACGCGGCGGAACGCCTCCGCGACTTGCCAGAGGTGCACTACAAGCAAACGATGGCCCAGGAGCCAGCTTGAGGATTAGGCCCGAAAAGCTCCCCCTTGCTCATGGTCAAACCCCTTCCTTATTTCAATAAAAAAGGCCCGCCGGATGATTCGGCGGGCCTTTTTGGCTTTCTACTTTTCGCCGGAGGGCCGGGCGAGGGGTTGGCCTGGGGGAACGGGGGTGCCAAAGGCAGGGGTATCGTCGGGGTTCCAGGTGAAGGGCTGGGCACGGGGCGTACGGAACCGGCCGCAGCCCTGGCCGGGGGCATCGTTGGCGTGGTAGAGAATCCAATCCTGGGTGCCGTCGGGTGACTTAAAGAAGGAATTGTGGCCCGGTGCAAAAACTCCGGCAGCGGCATCTTGCTGGAACACGGGCTTCGGAGACTTCGTCCAGGAGCCGGGCTGTAGCAAGTCACTATCGGCCGAGGCCGTGAGCATTCCGAGGGCGTAGTAATCCGTCCAGCACCCGCTGGCGGAATAAATGAGGACCAGCTTGTTGCCGTGGCGCAGTACCTCCGGTCCTTCGTTTACATCTACGTGGGGCGGGTCTTGGGGCGAGTTCAGGTCGCCGTTACGCTCCCAGCTGTACACCGGCGTCGATACTTTGAGGCGCGGCCCTTCAATTGTCCAGGGGTTCTTCATGCGGGCCAGGTAGATGTTTTGGCGGCCGTTTTGGTCGCCTTCCCACCCCGACCACACGAAGTAGAGCTGCCCCTTATTTTCGAATACCGACCCGTCGATGGCCCACTTGTTTGTGGTGTCGGTTATCTGGCCTTTGTCAACCCAAGTTCCCTGCAGAGGGTCAGCTGCGCTATTTTCAAGCACCCACAAACGGTGCGTCAGGTTGGCACCCGCATCGGCGGCGTAGTAGAGGTACCATTTACCATTCAGCCGGTGCAGTTCCGGCGCCCAAATCTCGCGGGAGTTGGGGCCGGTGGCCGGCGGCGTCCACACCACTTTACTCGGCGCTGTTTTCAGCTGGCTCAGGGAAGTCGTCTTCCAGAGCGTGATGTTGCGGCCCGTGGTGTGGGTGTAGTAATAAAATCCATCGTGGTAGATGCTCCACGGGTCGGCGCCGCTGGGCAACAGGGGGTTAGTGAAGGTAGCGGCAGCCGTTGGTTGCTGGGCATGCGCTACCTGGGTCACTCCCAGCGCAACAGCCAGCAGCACACGAATAGATAGTTTCCTCATGCGGAGAAAGAGTGCTGAACAGTAGTTAGCCAGTGCCTACCTCCCCTGCGCTCATGGCAAAGCAGGTAAGGCCCTAGCACGTAATGAAAGCCTACAGCCTAGCGGCCACTCAGCTTTTTTATCAGGTCGGTTTCGTCTTGGTGGTAGGGCGTACCGTCCTTGCGAAATACCTCGTGGAACCACTCCATGGGCTCACTACCATCGGCAATGGGCACATCCCACTGGTACTTGGTGTTGGTTTTGCCATCTACCAAGCCCCAGTTGATGGCTCCTACATTCTGCTTTTTAAGTAGTGGCAGGATGTTCACAAAGCGCGAGTTGCGGGGCCGCGCCATGTACTCGGTGCAAATCAGCGGGCGGCCGTGCGTTTTCAGTAGTTCAATCACGCGCTGGTGGGCGGGCGCTTCGTCGTAGTTGTGGTAAGTAACCACGTCGGAATGCAGAATCTGGTACTGGTTGAGGGCTTCAAATTCCCAATTCCAGAGCCCCACGCTAAGGGGCTGCGCGGGGTTGATTTCGCGGGCCCAGCCAAACACATTGCGCACCAAGGGTAGCGATGAAGTGCCCTTGCCGTTGTTACCAGGTTCGTTGTATAAGTCCCAGAGCAAGATGCGCTTGTCGTTGCGGAAGCTTGCTAATACATCTTGCACGTAGGGCTTCAGCTTCACGAAGGTGGCCGAGTCGCGGGAAGCTGGGTCGCCGGGGTCCTGCATCCAGCCTGAGTTATGAATACCAGGCTTGGGAGCAGGCTGCGGACCGGCCTGTGGCACCTTGTTCCAGCAGTCATCGAAGAAAACTAAGATGGTCTGAATGTGGTGCTTATCGGCAATACCGAGGTAGGTATTCACCCGGTCCTTAAAGCCTTTGGGGTCTTGCTGCCAAGCCACACTATGCAGAAATACGCGCATAGTATTGAACCCAATACCTTCAGCCCAGCCTAACTCCCGGTCGATGGTGGTAGGGTCAAATGTATCGGCCTGCCACATCTCCAGTTGATTAATGGCCGTGCTGGGGGCGAAGTTGGCGCCTGTCATCCAGGGGTGAGCTTTGTACCAGGCGTTGGCTTTCTCAGCCGACCAGCGCCGGTCTTGCATCGTCGCGGCCAGGGCGGCCGGACCTTTGGTTTTAACCTTGGTTTTCTGCGCGTACGTGCTGGTAGTGAGGCCTAGCAGGGCGAGAAAGAGCACTAGTTTCTGCATGCGGATGGGAGAAATAGGAAAAGGAAGGAAAGTGTACTGGTGGAAAGCGAAGTATGCAGGTGCAACCGAGCCAAGGTGCCCGGCCCGCCGCGGCCTTATTCGCCAGAAGGACGGGGTAGCGGCGTCTGTAAGGACACGGGGACACCAAAGTTAGGCGTACCATCGGGGTTCCAAGTAAACTGCTGGGCACGGGAGCTGCGGCCGGCGCATTTGCCGTCGGCCGCAGTTTTGGCGTGGTATACCAGCCAGTTCTGTCGGCCGTCGGGAGAGGTAGTGAAGCTATTGTGGCCGGTGCCCCACACGCCATTCTCAGCCGATGGGCGAAAGACCGGTTGGGCTGCTTTTGACCACGATTCTGGCCGCAGTGGGTCGCTGCCCTGCGGGGCCGTGAGCATCCCGAGGCAGTAGTTGTCGTCCCAGCATGCACTAGCGGAGTACACGATAAACAATTGGCCTTTTTTGCCGGGCAGAAATTCAGGCCCTTCCAAAATCTGCCGGCCCCCACCCTTTTCCCAAGGGTGCGTGGGCGCAGCAATAATAACTTCCGTACCGGGCTGCAACGTCCAAGGGTTTTGGAGAGGCGCAATGGCTAGCACGCTCTGCGGCCCCACGTACGCCGAGTACAGAAAATACTGCTTCCCCTTATGTTCAAACACCGACCCATCGAGGCCGGTGTACTTGGTATTGACGCGGCCCTTATCTACCCAGGTACCCGTGGTAGGGTCGGAACTGGCATTTTCCAGCACGAACACGTAGCGGGCAGCATCGCCGGGCGTGGCTTTATTGGTGGCCGTGTAGTAGAGGTACCATTTGCCACTCAGGTAGTGCAGTTCGGGAGCCCAAATCTGGGTGGAGTTGGGGCCGGTAGCTGGGGGCGTCCAGACCACGGTGGCTGGGACTTCTTTCACGCCGCTCAAGGAAGTGGTTTTCCAGAGCGTAATGTTGCTACCCGTGGTGTTGGTATAGTAGTATGTGCTCCCCCGACGAATTACCCACGGGTCGGGGCCTTCGTCGCGCAGTGGGTTTGTGAAGGTGCGCGTGGGCGGTTGTGGCGCTTGGGCAGTAGCCGTAAGGGTAGCCAGGTACCCAAAACCCAGCAGGGCAGCACGAACTAAGGAAGGAACAGACATAGCGAGAGAGATGAAAAGATACAGCTCAGCACCCCGGCTGGCAGCTTTGACGCCAAGGCCACTACTAGTGCGTTACTACTATGGCGCAGCGCTGCACGCTACTCTTCGAGGTTAAGCGGGTAGTGTAGAAGCCAGCGGGCAATGCTTCGGTAGAAAAGCTGGTGGTGGCCGCTACCCCCGCCGTAGCCGACAGGGTACGATGCCAAACGAGCTGGCCCGTACTACTATACACGTCCAGGCTTACCGTTTCGGAGTGACGGGGCACGAAGGTAAGGGTGAGGGTAGTGCGGGCAGGGTTGGGGAAAGCCGCTAGCGCCCCGGCCGGCGCTTCGTCCCGCATGGCGAGAGTAGTGCGGCCGCTGTTGAGCGGTACGGGCATCAAGTCAAGCCGCCAGCGCTGAGCATCGTTGCCGTTGTCGGTGTACTGATGCACGCCGGTGCCAGGGTTGGACAGGTTGTTATCTACGTCGAGGCACTGGTTGGTGCCTTTGTGCACCAGCTTCACGTAGCCGTCGCCCAGGCTCACAATCTGCCAGCGTTGGGCGTCATTGCCGTTATCGGTCCACTGCTGCACCACGGCTCCAGCACTGGTGCTATTGCCCGCCACTTCCAGGCAGAGGTTGGTGTTACGGTGCCGGATCTTATAGTAGCCGTCGGCCTCGCGCGTAATTACCCAGCGTTGGGCGTCGCTGCCATTATCGGTGTACTGGTGCAGAGCCGTACCCGCCGTGGCTGAGTTGTCGGGCACATCGAGGCACTGGGTAGTGCCCTTGTGGGTCAGGCGATAGGTTCCCCCGGATACGATATCCAAGTTAGTCAACGTCAATTTCCAACGTTGTGCATCATTGCCATTATCGGTGTACTGGGCCACATTGGCGCCGGGGCTGGCGCTATTAGCAGCCACGTCCAAGCATTGGTTGGTGCCCTTGTGCGTGAGCTTGTAAAACCCGCCATCTACGGCCTCCATGCGCCAGCGCTGGGCGTCGTTGCCATTGTCGGTGTACTGCTGCACGTTGGCGTTAGGACTGACGCTGTTGCCTGCCACGTCCAAGCACTGGCTGGTACCGCGGTGGGTGAGTTTATAGTATCCATCCGCCTGCAAAGTCACTACCCAACGCTGGGCGTCAGTGCCGTTATCGGTGTACTGCTGCACGTTGGCACCGGCCGCAGAACTATTGTCTGCTACTTCTAAGCATTGATTAGTGCCCTTGTGCGTGAGCTTGTACGTCCCTCCCGATACCAAATTATTGATTGGGCAGATACCGCCGGGCACGCGCGGCGCCACCCCGTAATTGGTCATATTCACCTTTTGGATAGCGCCATCGGCGGCGAAGTACAGCCGGTCGATGGCCACGTAGCGGGTCGAGAAGTTGTTGTTTTGGTAGCGGTGGTAGGTAATGTAGTACTCGTCGCAGCCGGCAATTTTGGTAATGGAATGGTGACCCGCTCCCTGGTTCTGCGCATCCGACGACAGCACTGACCCGCGGTAAGTCCAGGGGCCCAGCGGCGACGTGCTGGTGGCATACTGTACGTTGTAGCTAGCATTGGTCCAGGAGCCGTTCGAGTAAGTCATGTAATAGGTGCCGTTGCGCTTCACGATATACGGCCCTTCGGTATAGTTCTGGGGCGTGATGTCGCGCGGAGCATCCGGCGTGAAGCTGACCATGTCGGGGTTCAGTTTGCGGGCTACCAGCCGGCTACCGTTTGACCCTCCGTAGTAGATGTAGGCCTGCCCATCGTCATCCACAAACACGTGGGGGTCGATGATGTCGACGGTGTAGGGGTCGGAGCCGATGAGAGCTCGCCCCAAGTCCGTGAACGGGCCAATAGGACTGTTACCTACGGCCACCCCAATTTTCACTTCGGCTGAGTAGTAGAAATAGTATTTGCCGTTGCGGGCTACCACGGAGGGCGCCCAGCCGTTGTAATCTGCCCAGGCGCACTGGGGGCCCACGTCAAAAATTACGCCTTCATCACGCCAGCTAGTGAGGTCAGCAGAAGAGAAAGCGTGAAAATCTTGGCCGCCGGTACCCTCGTTGCTCGTGGGGTAGATGTAATAGCGTCCATTAAAATAATTCATTTCCGGATCGGCGTGGTAGCCTGCCAGGACGGGGTTAGTACTGGTTTGAGCGCCAACTGGCCAGGCCAGAAGCAGCACAAAGATTAATCGAAAAAATAGTAAGTACTTTCTCATGGTGGGATGGGATATGGGGGACGGGCAAATAGAACTAAAACAACAAGCCAGTGACTTAAAACTAGCTCTACCTAATACGTTTCTACCACCTATGCAATCGTTTGCAATTGTGCAGGCAGTTGGTACCAGGAATATTTTCTCAGAGAGAAAATCAGCGACATAAGCCGGTGTATGCAAACAAAATGTATAACTATTTCCACATTTGAAAAGCAGGATTTCAAGTGTGGTTCTAGATTTATCACGCTCTGGGTTAACAAATCTAAGGCAACGAAGCAGCGCTTACCCCATGCAAAGTACCTACTACTAGCACGGAACTCAGAAATACTAGAACGGGAGTAACGCTGCAAGCTAACTTTACAGGATTACTTATGCAAACGTTTGCATTTTTCTCTGCATCTTGGCCCACGCATTCCCGCACTCGATCCGTCCCACCTACCGCCCACCCGTTATGCCGCTGCTCGTACGCACCTTGTGTTTACTGGTCTTACTGGGCTTACCGTGTCTCAGCCACGCCCAACGAACTACCTTTAATGGGCTAGGGTCCGACTTGAGCAACCTCTACCGCCTCTCCGACGCCAAGACCCGCTCTATCAGCCCGGAAAATTTCACTGGAGCCAAAGGCCAGGGCGGGCGGGCTACTACGGGCACGGGCCAGAACGCTTCCCGCGACCTAGGCCTGGGCTGGAAGGTGAGCCCAAGCATCATCATCAAAGCTGGCCAAACCGCCGTGGTGGCCGAAATCGACGGGTCTGGTGCCATTCAGCACATCTGGCTCACCCCAACCGGCATTTGGCGCTTTGCCATTCTGCGCATGTATTGGGACGATGAGAAGACCCCCTCGGTAGAAGTACCAGTAGGCGACTTCTTCGGGCAGGGCTGGGGCGAAACGGCGTTGCTCAACTCCATTCCCGTGACGGTAAATCCGGGCAGCGCCTTCAACTGCTACTGGCAGATGCCTTTCCGCAAGAAGTGCCGCATTACGCTGGAGAATATTGATGAGAAGGACATGTTTCTGTACTACCAAGTAGACTATACGCTGACGGAGGTGCCCAACGATGCCGCGTACTTTCACGCTCAGTTTCGGCGCCAAAACCCAACCAAATACAAGGTACCCTATACTATTCTGGACGGGGTGAAGGGCCGGGGCCAATACGTGGGCACCTATATCGCCTGGGGCGTAAACAGCAACGACTGGTGGGGTGAGGGCGAAATCAAGTTTTTCCTGGATGGCGATGGGCAGTTTCCCACCATCAACGGCACGGGCACCGAGGACTACTTCCTGGGCTCCTATAATTTCGAGGACAAAAAAACCCGCCAGTACCAAGAATACTCTACGCCTTACGCGGGCCTGCACCAGGTTATTCGGCCCGATGGCCTCTACCGCGCCAACCAGCGCTTTGGCATGTACCGCTGGCACATTCCGGACCCCATTCGCTTCGCTTCCGATTTGCGGGTAACTATTCAAGCCCTGGGCTGGCGCTACAACGGCCGCTACCTCCCTTTGCAGGACGACGTAGCTTCCGTAGCCTATTGGTACCAGACCGAGCCCCATGCTCCCTTTCCGGCCCTGCCTTCCAAAGATGACCTAGAAGTAAATCTGGGCCCAGCCCGCTAACCGGGTATTCCTTTCCCTCGCTCTTTTCATCCCCCCCTTTCACTCCGCATGCGTTTCTCTCCTTTCCGCATTGACTGGTTGCGGCTAGTTGGCCTGAGCACGACGGCCCTGCTGGCTTGTACTGCTGTAGTAAGCGAAGCCCAACAACTGCGCCCACCGGCCTACCCCCTCGTCACCCACGACCCCTACTTTAGCCTTTGGTCGTTTCAGGATACGCTGGCCGCGGCGCCTACCCGCCACTGGACCGGTGAACCACAGGCCCTGGAAGGCGTAGTGCGCGTAGATGGCAAAGCCTACCAGTTGCTGGGGCGCACCGCCCCGGAGTACCGCGCTATCATTCCCACGGTTCAGGAAAAGCCCTATACGGCCCAGTACGTCACCACCGCCCCGGCGGCGGGCTGGGAAAAGCCCAATTTTGCGGGCGCCAGTAGCTGGAAGACCGGCGCTGCTCCCTTCACCGATAACAAAACCCTGCAAGGCACGGCGTGGTCGGAAGGTGATATTTGGGTGCGCCGTACCGTAACAGTAGCTGGCCCGCTCCCCAAGGGCAAACTTGCCTTGCAGCTCTGGCACGACGATGATGTGGAGGTGTACCTTAACGGCATTCTGCTCACGAAACAGAAAAACTACAACGGCTCCTACGAATACTTCGCCCTTTCAGAGGCGGCCCGGGGGGCGTTGCGCCAGGGTGAAAACCTGCTGGCCATGCACTGCACCAGCCCCCAGGGGGGCGAACACCTGGATGCGGGATTATACGAGGAATTGCCCCAGCCCTACCTGCCCGCGGCGCGCCAAACCGGCGCAACCGTTACGGCCACCCAAACTACCTATTCCTTCGAGGCAGGCCCAGTACGGCTTACGCTGAACTTTCTTTCGCCGCTGCTGCTCGATGAGCTGGAAACGGTAGCCCGCCCCGTCAGCTACGTAACCCTGACGGCCACCCCCACCGATGGCCGCGCCCACGCCGTGCAAATGCTGCTTACCGAAGCGGGTACAATGGCTAGCAATACCCCTTACCAAGCCGTAACCACCCAGGCGGGACGCACCACCACGCTGGGCTGGCAGGCAGTAGGCACCACGGCCCAACCTGTACTAGGCAAGGCCGGCGACAACGTGCGCATCGACTGGGGCCAAGCCTACTTGGCTGCTCCTGGCGCCACCCGCCTCACAGCCGGCCTAGCTCCCGACCTGAAGGCGGCCTTCCTGAAAACGGGCACCTTACCTGCTGCTACCAAACCCACCAGCGGCCCCGCCCAGCGCGTGGCCTTAGGCGCAGTATTAGACCTCGGCACCGCTAGTAAAGCCGTGGAGCGCCACCTGCTACTCGGCTACGACGACCAATACGCCGTGCAGTATTTCGGGCAGAACCTACGGGGCTGGTGGCGCCGTGCCCCCGGCATGACCATGGAAAAAACCCTGCTGGCGGCTGAGGCCGACTATTCCCGCCTGCGCCAGAAATGCACCGCCTTCGACAAAAGCCTGTATGCCGAAGCTCTGGCCGCCGGAGGGAAGCAATACGCCGACCTGTGTCAACTAGCCTACCGCCAGGCCATTGCCGCCCATAAAATCGTGGCCGGCCCCAAAGGCGAAGTGCTGTTCTTATCGAAGGAAAACTTCAGCAACGGCTCCATTGGCACCGTCGATGTCACGTATCCATCGGCGCCCCTGTTTTTGCGCTACAACAACGAATTGGCCAAGGGTCTGCTGCGCTTCATCTTTGATTACAGTGAATCGGGGCGCTGGAAAAAAGACTTCCCGGCTCACGACGTGGGTACCTACCCCTTAGCCAACGGCCAAACCTACGGGGAAGACATGCCCGTGGAGGAAGCCGGCAACATGCTCATCCTGACCGCCGCTGTGGTGAAAGTAGATGGCAAGCCCGATTTTGCCCGTCAGCACTGGCCCACGCTCACCAAATGGGTAGGCTTTCTGAAGCGGGACGGGTTCGACCCCGCCAACCAGCTCAGCACCGACGATTTTGCCGGCCACTTAGCCCGCAACACCAACCTCTCGGTGAAGGCCATCATGGGTATTGCCAGCTATGGGCAGCTAGCGCGGCAACTCGGCGACGAAAAAACGGCTACCGAATACCTGGCGCTAGCTCGCGACATGGCCCGGCGCTGGCAAACCATGGCCCAGGATGGAAACCACTATGCTCTCACGTTCGACAAACCCGCCGGCTCTTGGAGCCAGAAGTACAACTTGGTATGGGACAAGCTACTAGGGCTTAATGTCTTTCCTCCAGAAGTGGTGCGCCAGGAGATGGCCTTCTACCTCAACCATCAGCAGCGCTATGGCCTACCCTTAGACAGCCGTCGCACCTATACCAAATCTGACTGGATAATCTGGACGGCCACGTTGGCCGACAACCCGGCCGACTTCCAGGCTCTAGTGAATCCCGTTTGGCAATTCGCCAACGACTCACCCAGCCGCGTACCCCTTACCGACTGGCACGAAACCACCGACGCCCGCCAGTCGGGGTTTCAAGCTCGCTCAGTGGTAGGCGGCTATTTCATCAAGATGCTGGATGCCCACTTGGCAAAGCAGCCCAAGCCGTAAGCTGTCACCACAACCCGAAAAGACAGTCTTGCTAAGCGCAGCCAGAGCAGCTCTACCGCTTCCTTGCACTACCATTAGAAAGCTAACAGTAGAATCATTGCCGCTCAGCACTGCCAGCCCCTACCTAGTATCCCAGGCGTGGCCCATTCGCCCCAGACCTCGCCTATCTTCTCGTCAACTCTCCCATCACCATGCCTTCTCGTCGTCATTTTTTGCAGCAGGCCACTGCGGGGCTTGCCTCCCTTGCCCTCCTTAACCAAGGCGCCGCCCGCGCTGCCGCCCGCACCTACACCAACCCAGTATACGCCGGCCAGTTTCCCGACCCGTTTGTGCTGCGCCACCAAGGCCGCTATTATGCCTTCGGAACCACCGGCCAGGGCCGCACCACCGATGGCCGTATCTTTACTGTGCTCACCTCCAGCAACCTAGTAGACTGGAAACCCGCTGGCGGAGCCCTAACGCCTCCTGCCGGCGCCGAAGGAGCCGATTTCTGGGCTCCGGAAGTGGTGTACCACAATGGCACATTTTACATGTACTACTCTATGGGTGGCGGTGCCATTGGAGCCAGCGTGGGCCACCGCCTGCACGTGGCTACCAGCAAAACGCCCCAGGGGCCCTACCAACAAGTAGCGCTGATGGATGTACCTGCCAGCAAGTTTACCATTGATGCCCATCCCTTCCAGGATACCGATGGGCAATGGTACCTGTTTTACGCCCGCGACTTCATTGACACCGACAACGGGTACCGCCCCGGAACCGGCCTTGTAGTGGACCGCCTCCTCGACATGACCCGGCTGGCAGGCGAAAGCCGCACGGTAATGCGGGCCCGCCACGACTGGACGGTATTTGAGAAGAACCGGACCATGCCCCTCTACGACAACAAAACCTTTGCGGAGTGGCATACGCTGGAAGGCCCCTTCGTGCGCAAACACGGCGGTAAGTACTACTGCTTTTACAGCGGGGCCAACTTCCTAACCCCGCGTTACGGCGTAGACTACTGCGTTGCGGACTCCATCTTAGGCCCCTACTCTGATGCTGGCGCGGAGAAAGGCCCCCGGGTATTGCACGCGGTAGCAGGCCATGTACGCGGCCCCGGCCACCACTCGCACGTACTCAGCCCCGATGGAAAAACTGAATACTTGGTGTACCACGCCTGGGACACTGGTATGAAAGAGCGGCAGTTGTGCATTGATAAGCTAGCCTGGACGGCCCAGGGTCCTCGCTGCCAAGGCCCTACCTACACGCCGCAGCCTCTCCCCTAAAGCCGCGGGTTGCATTTCGAGGTAGGGCGGCACCCTGGCTACTGTACCTGCCCCGCCCTACCTCGAAATCTATGCGTACGTTTGCGCAAATAGTTGCACACTATTTGCGCAAGCAGTTGTGCTCTCATGTTCTGCTAACCCCCACGAATTTGTCACGCAACAAAGCTTCCATTTCCGACCTGGCCCGCCAATTGGGCGTGTCCGTTTCTACCGTTTCGCGCGCCCTGAGCGATAAAGCCAGCATCAGTGACGCTACCAAGAAGAAGGTGTGGAAGCTAGCCAAAGAATTGCACTACCAGCCCAATCATTTGGCCGCCGGATTGCGCAAGGGCCGCAGCAATTTGCTGGGGGTAATGGTGCCCCACATCGACGGGCACTTTTTTACGATGGTGGTGAAGGGCATTGAGACCGTGGCCTCCAAGGCGGGGTTCAACGTGATGATCTGCCAGTCGAATGAAGACGTGGCACACGAGCGCAAAAACATTGAAACCCTGCTCAGCGCCCAGGTAGAGGGCATTTTGGTGTCGCTGGCGCGCACCACGCGCGACTTCAAGCACTTTGAGAAAGTCCGCAAGCAAGAGATTCCGCTAGTATTTTTCGACCGGGTGCTGGACGGACTGGACGTAAGTGCCGTGGTGATTGATGACCGAGAAGGCGGCTACCAAGCTACCAAGCACTTAATTCAGCAAGGCTACCGTCGGATTGCCCACTTTGGCGGGCCCCAATACCTGAACATTTACAAGCACCGCCGCCAGGGCTACATTGATGCTCTGTTGGAGGCTGGCCTCCCGGTAGAGGAAGAACTGGTTTTCTACTGCGACATGACCCAGGAGGACGGCGTACGGGGCATGCAGCAGATGCTGGCCCTACGCCAGCGCCCCGACGCTGTATTCTCATCCAGCGACTTTTCCGTGGTGGGCGCCTTGCAGGAGCTGAAGCGCCACCATTTGCGCGTGCCCACCGATATAGCGTTGGTAGGCTTCAGCAACGAAACCTTTACCTCCCTCACCGAGCCCATGCTCACCTCCGTCGACCAGCGGTGCGAGCAGATGGGGCAGTCGGCGGTGCGCCTGTTTCTGGAAATGCGCGACGAGACAAGCAGCGCCTTTTCGCCCCGCCGCGTAGTGCTCCAGCCCGACTTACTTATCCGGGAATCGTCGCAGCGGCCCGGGCGGCGGCAGTAGCATTAGCTTGCGCCCTAGTGTTCAGTTGAGGTAGCTCGGCAGTAGGCCCGTCAGAAAAAATTTCTGCCTGGGTTTCCAACATTTCCCCGGCTACGGGCTTGTAGGAGCTACGTCCACGCGGGCCGGAGCCTACTTAACACGCATGACCAAACAGCGGTACTTCTTCCTCATTCTGATTCTCGGCTCCCTATCGGCGCTGGGTCCCTTCTCCATTGACATGTACTTGCCGGGCTTCCCGGCTATTGCAAAAGACTTGCATACCACGGTAGCCCGGGTGGCCTTATCGTTGTCTAGCTTCTTCGTAGGCGTCTCGGCAGGTCAGCTACTATACGGCCCCTTACTCGACCGTTTTGGCCGGAAAAAGCCCCTGTACGTGGGCCTTGTGCTGTACGTGGTAGCGTCGGCAGGCTGCTACCTAGCCCACAGCATCGACGCCCTGATTGCCTTACGCCTGTTGCAAGCCCTGGGTAGCTGCGCTGCCACGGTGGCGGCAGTAGCTATGGTGCGCGACCTGTTTCCGGTGCAGGATAGCCCCAAGGTATTTTCCCTGCTGATGCTAGTCATTAGCGTGTCGCCCATGCTGGCACCCACGGTGGGCGGCTACTTAGTGGCGGGATTCGGCTGGCAGTCGGTGTTTGTGGCCCTGTTTGCCATGGGGGCGCTGCTGCTGGTAGCGGCCGTTTTCTGGCTCCCCGAAAGCTACGCGCCCGACCCTACCTATTCCCTGCATCCTCGCCCCATCCTGACTACGTTCTTCAGTGTGCTGCGAGAGCCCCAATTTTTCACCTACGCCCTCACCGGGGCCATGACCTTTGGCGGGCTACTGGCCTACGTATCGGGCTCTCCGCTGGTATTCATGGATATTTTCCGGGTGAGTGGCCAGGTATACGGCTGGATTTTCGCGGGCCTTTCCGTGGGCTTCATTGGGGCTAGCCAAGTGAACACGTGGCTGCTACGCTTCTACCGCAGCGAGCAAATTGTGCTAGTTGCCATTGCCTGCCAGTCGGTTATTGGGCTGGTATTTCTACTGGGCGCTAGCCAAGGGTGGTTCGGCGTAACGGGCACCATTGTCATGCTCTTCCTGTTTCTATGCTGTATGGGTCTGGCCAACCCCAATGCAGCGGCCCTGTCTATTGCTCCTTTCTCCAAAAATGCGGGTAGTGCGGCTGCACTCATGGGTGCCACTCAAATGGCCGTGGGCGCCCTGGCTTCCTTGGGCGTCAGCCTGTTCAACACCAACACGGCTGTACCCATGGTGGCAATCATGGCTACCTCGGCCGTGCTGGCCCTGGGCATTCTGCTGCTGGGCCGCCGGCTTATCGGCACCACCCTCGTGTCTACCGATGGGCAAGCGGTGCTGGTACACTAGCAATTCCTGTTGCGCTTCATGGGCGCATCACGCTTCGGGCCGTACCTTTGCGCCGTGAAAGTATCCCGCCTCCTTTTCCTGCCACTAGCAGCCGTGCTACTGGCCTCAACGCTACCAGGCTGCCTCTCCCTGCAAAGTGAAGAGCAAAAAGCCGAAGCGGCCGAAAAAGCGCTGCTAGCTCGCCACGACGAGCTAATGGCACAGATGGACCAAGTCTATGCGCTTCGCCAGCAGCTGCAAAAAACGCCCGGCGCCGACACCGTAGCGGCCGGCCGCCACCGCCGCGCTCTGGTAGCGGCCAATGCGGGCATGCTAGACTGGATGCACCAGTATCGCAAACCGGCCGACTCCGTGACGGTAGACCGACGCCTCGCATACTATGCCGCTCAGCAGCAGCGCATCGACTCCGTTGGGCACCTGTTTCGCACCAGTCTCGACTCGGCCCGCCGCCTGCTCGAAGCAGCTCCTTCCACTTCATCATCCCGCTAATGCGTATTACCCTTTCAGCCTCAACTTCCCTGCGCACCCTGGCTCTTGGCGCCTTGCTGGCGGCCGGCAGCTTGGTACCTTTTGCCTGTTCTTCCAAGAAAGCGGAGGAGGCAGAGCGCCTGCCTATTCTGGGCATCAGGCACTCAGAGCCTACTTCTCCTACGGATACCCTCCCGGACCCAGTTCCGAACTTTCAGCTAACCAACCAGATGGGACAGCCCATCAATAACCAAACCTTCGCGGGAAAGGTCTACGTTACCGACTTCTTCTTCACTACCTGCCCAAGCATCTGCCCCAAGATGCAAAGCGAGATGCTGCGCGTGTATAAAGCCTTTGAGGGCAACCCCAACGTGCTCTTTCTAAGCCACACCATCGACCCAGGCCACGACTCTATCTCGGTGCTGCGCGACTACGCCGAGCGGTTGGGCATCAAGGACGCGTCGCGCTGGCATTTT
Source organism: Hymenobacter mucosus (assembly GCF_900188255.1). Classification (GTDB taxonomy): domain Bacteria; phylum Bacteroidota; class Bacteroidia; order Cytophagales; family Hymenobacteraceae; genus Hymenobacter; species Hymenobacter mucosus. Next base: position 143,253 of record NZ_FZNS01000004.1, read on the forward strand.
GCCACGGCCCCGCAAGACACCGTTTTTCACCTCGCTCACGCTTACATGTCGGGAGCCCAGATAGACAAGCAGGCGGCGGGTGGCTACTCGCACGATGGCGCCTTTGCCCTGATTGACTCGCACCGCCGCGTGCGGGGCGTATATGATGGCATGGTGAAAGAGCAAGTTGACCGCCTAATTGCCGACTTACCTAAGCTGCTGCGCGAAGAGCAAACCCAGCAAAACGTAGCCGCTAAATGAACCGCTGGCCGCTGCTTCTGGGGCGTAGCGTAGTAGCAGCCGTGGCCTGCGTAGGCCTTGGGCTGGGGCTGAGTGGCTGCTTCACGGAGCGCCGCAACGAAGGCGCCCAGCTCTACGCCACCCACTGCGCTAGCTGCCACGGCGACCAGGGGCAGGGCCTTGAGCGCCTCATTCCGCCCGTGGCTGGCGCCGACTACATTGCCCAGCACCGCGCCGAGCTGCCCTGCCTAATTCGGAAAGGCCAAAAAGGTCCGCTCGTGGTCAACGGAGTAGATTACAACCAGGTCATGCCTGGTCACGACGACCTGACGGACTCCCAGATCACCAACCTGCTCAACTTTGTGCAGCAGAACTGGGGCAATAAAAATAAGCCCTACACTATTCGGGAAGCCTCCGAGCTGCTGCAAAGCTGCAATGGCTCCGACGGGCAGTAGCTGCTCCTTAGCGGGCGACAAACCCAGGTGGTGCGGCAACATTCTGGCCCTGCCGCCTGGGTTTTCTTATGAGTATGGTAGATCTGCAGTCATCAGGCTATGCATCTTCCGGCAAACCTTTTTAGCTTGCACCTTCATCTGTATGTTTTGTTATGGGTCTGTTTGACTTCCTGAAAAAGAAACCCGAGGACGCTGCCGCGGCCCCTGCTCCTACCCCTACTCCCGCCCCCGCAGTTTCTTCTGCCACTCCTACCCCTGCCGCTGCGGCGCCTACTACCGACGACAAGTCGAGCGGTCCGCGCTACAAGGGCTCCAATTACCAAATGCCAGCGCCTCCCGCGCCGGCACCCGTGCCGCCACTGCCTCAGTCGCCGCCCATCCCCATGCCCCCGCAGCCCGATTTCTCGGCTTTCCAGCCCCAGAACATCCTGGAACAACTGCTGCTCCAAGCTGCTACCGAGCCCCAGTTCCGTAGCCCTTTCTACCAGGCCTTGCTAGGCGAAGAGGTGGTAGTAGTAATGGCCCCCAAGGAGGATATGGAGCCCGGCGAAATCACTCCTACCGAAGGTATGGAGATTCAGCTGCAAGTGCTCAACGACGGTAAAATTCCGGTGTTCACGGCCGTGGAGCGTATCTTTGATAGTGGAGCCGTGCCCGAGGGTAGCGTAACCTACATGCGCCTGCGCGGCCATGATTTCTTTACCATGGTGCAAGGCGCTGAGTGTGCGCTGAACCCCTTCTCCCAAGCTGGCAAGCTGCTAGCCGCCGATGAAATCAATGCGCTGCTGGCAGGCCAGTTGTTTGATGCTCCTGCTCCCCAAGACATGCAGGTGGCCCTCAACCAGCCCGCTGAGGAGCCCGTAGCCCTGAAAGAGGGTCTACGCACCTACGCCGCTGGCAATTCGCATATCCAAGCTATCTACCTAGCGGAGATGCAGATGCAGCAAAACCCGGCGGAGCGCCGTTTGTTGCTGGCCTTCCACACGGAGGAACAAGACCCAGCTTTCCTGCAAGAGCTTGGCCCCATCATTCAGGGCAACATTGGTGAAGCCCAGTTTGTGGACCTAATGCTGATTGATCCCAACTCGGAGGAGCCTCTTATTCAGTATCTTCTTTCTACTGAGCCCGTGTACCAGCGCGCCTAGCCCTGGCACGTTGCAGCTGCACACCGTAGTACAAAAAGCCTCCGCACTTACCAAGGGTGTGGGGGCTTTTGCATGGTAGAGCAAGCCGTATCGTTATTCATCCTGGGGTAGCGCCGCCTTCCGAGCCATCACCCGGCTCAGGATGGGGCGCAGCACGAAGTACAGAGCCACCCCCACCGGTACGGCTACCACGGCCCATACCGCTAACCCGCCTACGATGGCCTGCCAGAGCAGACGCACGGCACCCATACCATCGTGGGCAAATAAGTAGCGGAGCTTCTCTAACGACAACTGTGGCTCAGCACTGCCCCCCCACAGGCGGGCACCCAACTGCATTAATGGAATAATCAGCAGCAGCTGCACCGGGCTCCACAGGTGCGCAATTAGCAGAGTGGCCGCCACATTCAGGCGCAGCCGCACGGCGGTAGCCGTGGCGAGCAGGGTAGTAATCCCTAGCACGGGTACTACTCCAAACGCCGAGCCAAGCACAATAGTGAGAGCCAGCTGGTGCGGGGTTAGCCCTTGGCGCAGCAGGCCCCGCAGTGGGTCAACTATCCGGCGGCGGAACCAGTTGGGCGAGGGTGCAGAAACGGGCGGGGGCACGGGCGGTTGAGACACGGAAGCAGGAAAGTAAGGGCAAGGGTAGCCAGTATACCGGTGCGGGGTAGTACCTTCGTAACGCCCCGGTGCTGCACCGCAGGTAGTACGTGCCCCCGATGACAAAAGTACACGAGTCGGCCCACCCCCGCCGCACCGTCTGGACGGAATTGCTAATTCTTCTGCGCCGCGCGGCCCGCGAGTTTGGGGCCAATGACCCGCTACGGCTGGGGGCGGCTACGGCGTTCTTCACCACGTTTGCGCTGCCTCCCATCGTCATCATTTTCGTGCAGGTGCTGGGGGTACTCTATACCCAAACGGCGGTGCGCGGGCGGCTGCTTACCAAGCTTTCTGACTTGCTGGGCGCTCCGGCAGCGGGTTTGGTAGAGCAGATTTTGCAAAATGTGACCAATGTGCAGCGTAGCCGCTTGGTTACCTGGCTGGGCTTTGTGTTCCTGCTCTTTATTGCCACCACGCTGTTTGGGGTCATTCAAAATTCTCTGAACCAACTCTGGCAGATTCGGCCCCGGCGCAGCACCGGCCGCTTTGCCAAGCTGCTGAAGGAACGTACTCGTTCCTTGGGGGTACTGCTAGCCACGGCGGTTCTGTCCATGTTTGCCTTTCTCTCGGACGCCGCTCTGGCTTTCCTGGCCGACTACGTGCGCGACTTTGATGCGACGTTTGGCTTTTACTTGTTTCGTGTCATCAACCAAATCATGTCGTTGCTGATTCTGGCTGCCTGGTTTGGGGTTACGTTTCGCAACCTTAGTAGTGCTAAGGTACCCCGCCCTGCCGTGCTACGCGGGGCCCTCCTCACGGCCGTGCTAATCGATTTGGGTGAAAACGTGCTGGGGCTTCTGCTGGTACCCCGCAACCTGGGGCCTATTTACGGTCCGGCTTCCAGCATTGTACTAGTGCTGCTGTTTGTATTTTACTCGGCCATGATTTTCTACTTCGGTGCCTGCTTTACCAAAGCCTATGCACACTTTGTGGGCATGGACATCCGGCCCAAGAAATCAGCAGTACGCTACCGGCTGGTTGATATTGAAGAAGAGCACTAGGGGCTGGGCCGCGCACAACGCTTTACGATACCACTACTGGCCCTGCATAAACGGCGGCTCCGTGCGGAGCGGGCGCTACTACAGCTACCTCCTACGGGCGCGGCGTGGTCTGCTCCCACATTACCGCTACCTTTGTAGGAAATACACCGCGTTATGACTTCGACTGCTGTTACCTTCACCTCTCTGGGCCTGGCCCCTGAACTCCTGCAAGCCCTGGATGAGCTGCAATTTGCCGCTCCTACCCCCGTGCAAGAGCAGGTAATCCCAATGGCACTGGCCGGACAGGATGTGGTAGGTCAGGCACCCACTGGCTCGGGCAAAACGGCCGCCTATGGCCTGTCCGTGCTGCACCAAGTGGACGTGAAGCTCGATGCCATGCAGATTCTGGTACTGGTACCAGCCCGCGAACTAGCCCTGCAGGTGCGCGACGCCCTCAAGAAGCTAGGCAAATTCCTACCCAACCTGCGCGTGGCAGCTTTCTATGGTGGTCACGCCTTCCGCGACGAGGCGGCCTCTCTCCAGCAGGCTCCTCACATTGTAGTGGCCACTCCCGGCCGCTTGCTCGACCACTTTGAGCGCCGCACCATCATTCCCAATCAGCTAAAAGTGTTGATTTTGGACGAGGCAGATAAGCTGTTGGAATTGGGCTTTCAGGACGAGTTGGTTGAAATTGTAAAGCGCCTGCCCCGTCGTCGCCAAACACTGCTCTTTTCGGCTACGATGTCAGACAAAGTGGTGGAACTGATACGGAAAAACCTGACTCGCCCCCGCGTGGTTAACGCTGGCGAAGATACCGATGAGCTACCCGAAAACCTGACGCTGTTGGGCCACACGGGCCCGGTGGAGAAGAAACCCGCCGCGTTGCTTCACATCCTGCAGAAGCCTGAAACTGGCCGCGCCCTTATTTTCTGCAACACGCGGGAGCGGTGTACCGAACTGGCCCGCTTCCTGCAGGGCCGCGGAGTAGCCGCCGAAGTGCTGCACGGCAAAATGCCCCAGCCAGAGCGCGACAAATCTCTTATGAAGCTGCGCAACGGCTCTAGCCAAGTACTAGTAGCCACCGACGTAGCCGCGCGCGGCATCGACGTAACGGAACTCGATACGGTGGTGCAATACGATGTACCTGACAAAGCTGATGCTTTTCAGCACCGGGCCGGCCGCACCGCCCGCGCCGGGGCCGAAGGTACTGCCCACATCCTAGCCACGGAGAAAGAGCAGGCGCTAGTGAAGAAGTGGCCCGTGGCAGCGGGCATTCAGTGGAAGGCGATGCACGCCCCCAAGCTTCCTCCCGCCGCGCCCAAGGCTCCTCGCCCCGAGAACGTAACCCTACACGTATCGGCAGGACGCAAGGACAAGGTCAGCGCCCACGATTTGGTGGGTACGTTTGTGGCCCACGGCGGCTTAGAGCGCGAGGCCGTTGGTCACATTGAGGTATTCGACCACTACAGCTACGTAGCCGTACCGCGCCCTCAGGCTCAAGAAGTGGCCCAGCGTGTAACAGGAGCCAAAATTAAGGGTCGCAAGGTGCGCGTGTCCTTGGTAGAATAGAGGTGCTCTGTGCACCACTGCTATAAGCAGCCGGTTGTGTGGCACCTGTCATTGGCGGGGCTACTCAGTCGGCTGCTTAGCATTTACCCCTAGTAATACTTATGCAATCTACCCAGCAACTTCTGTTCATCTGTAGCCAGAACCGCTGGCGCAGTCTCACGGCCGAGCGCCTGTTCGACGGCCATGCCCACTACGTAGCCCGCTCGGCAGGTACAGAGCCTGGAGCACGGGTGCGCGTTACGGCGGGCCATTTAGGCTGGGCCGATGTCGTATTTGTAATGGAGCGCAAGCATGCCGACATCTTGCGGCAAAAGTATGGCTCGGAGCTAGCCGGTAAGGCTGTGGTTACGTTGCGGATTCCCGATAAATTTCAATTTCTTGATCATGTCTTAGTAGAATTGCTACGGGAAAGGCTACGAGAACATCTGCCTTTGCTTTAGAGGCATCGTCCTGCCAGTAGTAGGCACTTGGTTCTGGTGCTACAGCCAATTGGTTTCTAACTCTGTACTTAGCCAAAAACCGTATATTTAGTTCTTATTCTAAGTTCTCCGCCGTTGCAAGTTGCCCGGGACCATTCTTCTGAGCTAGACTGGCTGCACCGCCTTAAACAAGACGATAGCCGGGCATTCGATGCCCTTTTTCGGCAGTACAGCAGCCGGGTGTATCGCTTTGCCTACGGCTACTTAAAGTCGGGCCCGGAGGCGGAGGAGATTGTACAGGAGTGTTTCCTGAAAATCTGGGAAAAGCGCTATGACCTGCGTGAGGACGTACCCCTGAAAGGCTACCTGTTTACGGTGGCTCACCATGCCATTCTGAACCAGTTGCGCCACGCTCGGCACCAGCTAGTATACCAGGAGTATGCAATGCTGGCAGGTCGCCCTACTGCCCAAGGCACGGAAACCGACGTGGCCTTTGCTGAGTTGGAAACGCTGTACCTATCGGCGCTAGATAAGCTACCGCCTAAGCGGCGGCACATTTTCACGCTCAGTCGGCAGCAGGGACTTTCGTACGCAGAAATAGCCCAGGAGCTAAACATCTCAGTAAAGACGGTAGAGACCCAAATGGCCCAGGCCTTACATTTCCTGCGCCAGTATTTCCAGACCCACGGCACGCTCTTAGTTGTAGTTCCCCTACTTCTTTTGGTACTCTGACGAAGTAGTAACCTCTTGCTCACCTGGACTACGTCTAGTTTATTGGCGTTTCCTGAAATCCACCGGTGAGAGCAGACCAGCAAGCTAAGATAGGCCGTTAGTAATTGCTCACCGCAAAAATATTTTGCTTTTAAAAGGGCTCTAGGCACACGCCAGAGCCCTTTTTCCATTTTTCCGCCACTTTTTTTCATTCCCCAATCAGGGTAGCCGGCGAGTAGAGTGTATTACTCACCAGCTGCTCTACTCAGCCCACTGTTCATGTCGCTGCCTGCTATTGATAAAAACACGTTTACTCGCTACCTAAACAACGAAGTAACTCCCGCAGAAGCTGCGGCGGTACAGAGTTGGCTCCTGACGCCTGCTAATCAGTTGGTGGCAGAATACTGGATGCGCGAACACTGGGATACGCTGGACCACGCTCCCGCACCCACAGCCCTACCAGAACCCAACTATGAAGCCCTGTTACAACGCCTGCATCAGCAGTTGGGCTTCGAGGACGAAGAAGCTTCAGCCGAGCCGCTTCGTGGTGGTTTCCGGTGGCGCAACTGGGCTGCTGCCGCAGCTACGGTGGCTACATTAGCGGGTGGCGCTCTGTGGTGGCAGCAGGCCCACCTTTCTCCTGCTCCGGCGGCTGAATACGCAACCCCCTACGGCCAGACCCGCACCATACACTTACCTGATGGCTCGGTGGTGACCTTAAACGCGCACTCTACAATGCGTTATACTGCCCCATCATCGCAGGAACAGCCGCGGGAGGTATGGCTGGATGGAGAGGCCTATTTCTCCGTGCAGCACCAGCCTAACAACCAACGGTTTATTGTGCATACTTCGGCCGGCCTGCAGGTGGAAGTGCTAGGCACCAAGTTTACGGTGTACCGCCGCCACGAGCAGGCGCGCGTGGTACTCCTCTCGGGCAAGGTGCGGGTAGACTTTGCTGACCAGCGGCCCGACGTGCTAATGAAACCGGGCGAACTGGTAGAAACCTACGATGCCACCCCCACCAAGCTAGTGCACAAACCCGTGCAGCCCGACACCTACTCGGCCTGGAAAGACGACCGGCTGGTGCTGAACGAGACCACCATGGAGGAGCTAGCCACCCGCCTCCACGATACTTATGGCCTGGAAGTAGAGGTTGCCACACCCGAGTTGCGCCAGCGCCGCATGACGGGCACGGTGCCCGTGGCAGACCTTACAATTCTACTAGCTGCGCTAGAAGAAACCTTCCACTTGAAAGCTGAGCGCCAAGAAAACCGCCTGATCCTTTCTGCTTCACCAACCCGCTAGCTGGTTTCCCACCGTGCTACCCCCGGGTTTCACACTTTTTCCCACCAACCCTAACCATGGACAACACCCCTACCCGTTTGGGCGGCGGCTTGGCTTGCACTACGGCCCTATCGGCTGCAGTGCTCCTGCTGCCGGCACCTGCTGCTTCCGCACAACTCCTAGCCGTCAATGCCGTCGCTCATCAGTCTACCACTACCTCCCCAGTAGAATCGGTACTGCTGAAAGACTTACTGGGCCGCTGGGAAGCCGAATACGGCGTAACTATCTTCTATGAAAGCGACCTAGTAGGTAGCAAACGCGTGCTGCCCCAAACGGGCGCGGCGCTGCTCGATCAGAAGCTCACGCAAGTATTGCCCCAGGCAGAGTTAACGTTCAAGAAGCTGCGCCCAAACTATTACGTGCTAATGGGGCAGGCTACCGCTAGTCCGCGGGCCGCAGCCGGCACCCAAGCCCTGGCCGACGTTACCGTTTCGGGCCGCGTAACCTCGGGTGGCGAAGGCCTGCCGGGCGTAACGGTAGTAGTGAAGGGCACCACCATTGGTACGTCTACGGCGGGTGATGGCACCTTCTACCTCAATGTACCAGAGGGCAGCACGCTCGTGTTCAGCTCCATCGGCTTCCAAAGCCGCGAGGTTCCCGTCACAGGCGCAACAAGTGGCCTAACTGTTAACCTGGAGACGGATGCTAAAGCGCTCAGTGAAGTAGTCGTTGTAGGCTACGGCACCTTATCTCGCCAGGAGGTAACTACCTCAGTAGCTTCGGTAAAGTCAGAACAAATTGAGCGGCAGAGAGTAGCTGGCTTTGACCAAGCTCTACAGGGCCAGGCAACTGGTGTTCAGGTAGTTGCTCCTTCCGGTGCTCCCGGTGCAGGTATCAACATTCAAATCCGTGGCAACAGCTCCATTACAGGTGGCAACTCGCCTCTCTACGTCATTGATGGCGTACCTGTACTGCCCACCTACGACCGAGAGCTGAGTGTAGGCAACCAGAAGCCTAACCCCCTCAATGCTCTTAACCCAGCCGATATTGAGTCGATTGATATCCTAAAGGATGGTGCTGCTGCTGCTATTTATGGGGTCCGGGCAGCAAATGGCGTAGTAGTTATCACCACGAAGCGAGGCCGTACGGGCAAGCCTCAAGTGGGTTTCAATGCCTACTACGGAGTTCAGCAGATTCGAAAGAAACTGGACGTGCTGAACGCGCGCCAGTTTGCAGAATACTATAATGAGTCGCAAATCAACGGAGGCGCTGCTCCTGGCTATCCTGACCTAAATGATCTGCCCCCGTACGATACGAATTGGCAGGACGAAGTGTACCGCTCAGCTGCTATTCAGAACTACCAGTTGAACATCAGTGGCGGCACCGACAAAACTCATTACTATGTGGGAGGCGGCTACTTCAAGCAGGATGGCATCATCCAAAACTCGGGCTTTGACCGCTTTAACTTCAAACTAAACTTTGATCAGCAGGCAGGCACCAAGTTGAGAGTTGGTACCAATGTGAATATGAGCCGCACCAACACCAACGGTAGCGTGCGTAGCGAACTGGGCCTTGGTAACTCCGGCACAGTACTTGGCACACTGGCTCAGATTCCAACTATTCCGGTGCGGGATGCCAATGGTGCGTATGGTCTCAACCCATTCTCACTGTCCGACAACCCCGTTGGCAACCTGCTGGAAACCAGTAACAAGGCGCTTATCTACCAAGTGATTGGCAACTTGTATGGCGAATATGATATTCTCAAGAACCTAAAATTCAGGTCATCGTTAGGCCTCGATTTCCGCACGCAGCTGGAAAACGAGTTTATTACCCGCGACTACCCCGGCACTTCCCGCGCAGATGCTTCTACACGCGGAAGCGGCCGCACTGGTACCACTCAGCAGGCCATTTGGCTCTGGGAAAATACCGTGACCTACAACCCCTCACTAGGGGATAGACACAACCTACAATTACTGGCGGGACAGTCGGTGCAAGAGTCCAACCGTTTCGCCTCGAACGCCTCCGTACGCGGATACGCATCGAACGCAGTTCCTTACCTATCGGGCGGCACGGAGCGTTTGGGCACGAGCAGCTACGAGGAAGAATGGGGTCTGACTAGCCTCTTTGCCCGAGCTATCTACAATTTCGACGAGCGTTACTTAGCCACGCTGAGCGTGCGTAGAGATGGTACTAGCCGCTTTGCCGATCATTTCGGGTACTTCCCGGCCGTAGCGTTGGGCTGGCGCATCTCCAAGGAGAGCTTCTTCCCTCAATCTGGTCCAGTTTCAGACTTGAAACTGAGAGGCAGCTTCGGTATCAACGGCAACCAGGAGTTAGGGTACACCTACCAAACGTTTAGCTCCTACAGTGTAGGGTCTAACTACACGGGTAGCGCCGGCACAATTCAGGGGGGTATTCGTCCTGACCGCATTGGTAACCGTGATTTGAAGTGGGAAACGTCAAATCAATACAATGTGGGCGTTGACTTTGGCCTGTTCAACGACAGGCTAACACTCAGCATTGACGCTTACCGCAAGCGCTCCAATGATCTGCTGCTGAGCGTACCCCTCCCGCAGAGCACAGGTGCACAAGTGCTCGATATCATTCAGAACGTTGGGTCGGTAGAAAATAAAGGTCTTGAGTTTGCGCTCAATACGGTCAACGTAGAAGGGCAGAATGGCGGATTCTCATGGAATACCAATCTAAACCTGTCCATGAACCGCAATAAGGTGCTGGACCTAGGCACGCTCGCTAATGATCAAAACCAGCAGGTTTCGCGCACTATTATCAATGGTAGCAGCATAACCCAGGTAGGACAACCACTAGGGGTATTTTACGGTCATAAGGTGCAGGGAATTTTTCAGTCTGCGGATGAAATTGCAGCTGCTCCTGCGCAACCCGGCAACCCTCAGCCCGGCGACATTCGCTTCGTGGATGTGAATGGTGACAACAAGATCAACAACGATGACCGCACCATCATCGGCAATCCGAACCCAAAGGCTCAAGGGGGCGTCACCAACACCTTTGCTTTTAAGGGCATAGACCTGAGTGTGTTCTTCCAAGGCAGCTTTGGCAACGACATTTATAACGCCAACCGTCAGGCGCTGGAGTCGCTCACTGGTCCAGTAAACCAACTCACTACAGTGCTGGACCGCTGGACGCCGACCAACACTAATACGGACATTCCACGGGCTGTATTTAACGACCCTAATGGCAACGGACGCCTTTCTTCGCGCTGGATTGAAGATGGCAGCTATGTTCGCCTTAAAAACGTGACACTGGGTTATACACTACCCACAAGCCTAATTAATAAAGTGCGTGTTAGCAGCCTCCGCATCTACGTAAGCGGCCAGAATCTAATCACCTGGACCGACTACACTGGCTACGACCCAGAAGTAAGTGCTGACCCCTTCTCTTCCACTGGCTTCGGCCGTGATTTTGGCGTGTATCCTCAGTCCCGCACCTACACCATTGGCTTAAACGCTTCTTTCTAAGCCGAGCCTCTCTCATCCCATGAAAAAGATACTCATCCCCGTTTTTGCTCTTGCTCTGCTGAGCAGCTGCGACGTACTTGATAAACAACCGCTTCCTACTATTGCGCCCGAAAACTTCTTTCAGAGCGCCGATGATGCGGAGGCAGCCCTTACTGCAGCGTATGATGCTCTGCAAGCCACTGGCCTTTACAGCCAAGACCTAATTACTGTGGGCGAGATGCCCTCCGATAACTGCACTAGCACCAACGGCGACGTAACCACACTGGACCGCATTAACTGGACGCCTACGACGAGCCAAGTAGGCAACATCTGGCGCGACTCCTACCTGGGTATCAACCGGGCGAATGCCATTCTTAAGTACGTCCCAAACGTATCAATGCCAACCGAGCGTAAAAACCAGATTCTGGGGGAGGCTTATTTTCTACGCTCTCTGCACTATTACAACCTGGTAAGACTTTACGGTGCCGTACCGCTTCGCTTAGCCCCAACTGAAACTGGTGATCCATCGGTTATTGCCCTACCGCGCACTTCATCCGAAGCGGTGTACGCCCAGATTGTTGCTGATCTGAACACTGCCGATGGTTTAGCTCCTGCATCTAACCCCAATCGCATCACGAAAGGGGCGGTAAATGCTCTGCTAACCAAGGTACACCTGACGCAACGGCAGTGGGGAGAAGCCGTAACGGCTGCCAATAAGGTAATCAACAGTGGTACATATTCGTTGTTGCCTAGCTTCAAAGGTCTTTTCCCGGCCGAGAATAAGGCACCTGAGACTATTCTGGAAGTGCAGAACCAAGGCAATGCTGACGGCAACAACATTCTGCCTGACCTGATCTTGCCCTCGCCTCCGGCTACCTACTCCTTTCCTAAGTTCAATATTCCTACCGCGGAGCTACTCCAGTATGCCGATACGTCGTCGTTCTTAGCGGGTGGTGGGCGTAAACTCAATGCCGACAAACGTTGGACGTTAGTAGGTCGTACCAATGCCGGTCGGGACTATGCCAGCTTTGTATACAGCACTAACAGCAACGCAAACGACAATGGCCCCTTTGTATACAAGTGGCCCGGCGCTCCAAATGCGTTTAACAGCCCCGATAATACCTACATTTTGCGGTATGCCGACGTACTGTTGATGTATGCAGAAGCTGCTAACGAGCAAAGCGGTCCTTCAGCTGATGTATTAGCAAAGCTAAACTTAATCCGTACCCGTGCCGGACTAGAAGCACTTACAACTACATCGCCGCAATACGCTAGTAAGAAGGCAATGCGCGATGAGATTGACCGCCAGCGTCGTTTGGAGCTAGCATTTGAAGGAGAGCGTTGGTATGACCTGCTCCGCTATGCCCGCCATAACCAAGCCGAACCCGGTGCTCACGCAGTAACTGCCCTGAACCTAATTCAACAGAATCTAAATCGGAGCGACGTTAACTACTTGCTGTTTCCTTTACCGCAAGCAGAAATTAACAACAACGCACAACTACAGCAAAACCCAGGCTACTAGACGGCCTACAGTACCGGCTTCCGGCTCCGAGCCATCGAAGCCGGAAGCCGGTACTGTAGAGTACTTGAGCAGTTAAGGCGCAATTTTTCATTGTTTCTTATCTGCTTACCACATAGTGAGTGCACACTTATAGCGCTAACCCACCCTTTCAAAACCGCTGGTTGCACGTGTGCTGTAGGCGTATAAATAGGTAAAATCAGCCTATAAACCGTGTTTTTACCGTTTGTTTTCTCTGTAGATGGGCGAATATATTTGGTGCGCTAGTCCTAGCGACCTGCCCAAGCTGTACTATAATTCAGCCTGCTGACGGGCGAAAACATTGTCTGGCTTAAGAGATAGTTTCTACTCGCAGGTGCTACTACTTCTCACCCTCATCACGAAGTAGCAGTGACGTAGTCTTACCTCATCCGTTTCGCTAGACTGGTGAGGCACCCCGGGGCCGGTTTGCTAATAGGGGAGCGGGCCGGCCCTTCTGGGTTTCTGACGATCATGGCACCCATTTTTCCATTTCGTCACATTGTATCCCTCATTCCTTCCATTTCATGGCCGTTCCCATTTCTCAGTCTCCGCCTACTGCTTCTGCCTCTAGCGTAGGTGGCGAAACCCCACGCTACACCTCCGCCCTAGCTTCGCTCACGGTCTTGTTCTTCATGATGGGCTTTATCACCTGTTTGAACGACATCCTGATACCGTACTTGAAAGCCATTTTCAACCTGAGCTATACCCAGGCCAACCTCATCAACCTCTGCTTTTTCGGGGCCTACTTCGTGATGGGTATTCCGGCGGGCAAGCTAGTGCAGCGCATTGGGTATAAAGGTGGCATGCTCGTGGGCTTTCTGGTAGCCGCGCTTGGCGCCTTTCTGTTTTACCCGGCTGCCGAGAGCCGCGCGTATAGCCTATTCCTGGGGGCGCTGTTTGTGTTGGCTACGGGCGTTGTGCTGCTGCAGGTAGCCGGCAACCCCTACGTGGCTATTCTGGGGCCCGCCAAATCGGCGCCGGCCCGTCTCACGCTTACTCAGGCCTTTAACTCCCTGGGTACTACAGTGGCGCCCCTACTGGGCTCGGCCCTGATTCTGTCTAATCTGCCCGACTTAGATACGCCGGCCTCCGCGGCAGCTATCGACGTGAAAGCCGTGCAGATTCCGTACCTCTGCATTGGGGCCGTGCTGATTGTGATTAGCATCCTGCTGGGCCTGCTCAAGCTACCCGTAATTGCGCACACTCAAAGCGAGGAAGACCCCAACCGCCGCGCCTGGCACTACCGCCACTTGGTATTCGGAGTGATTGGCATTTTCGCTTACGTGGGAGGTGAGGTAGCCATTGGCTCGCACATTGTGAGCTATTTGCACTTGCCGGATGTGATGGGCCTCTCCCCCAAGGTAGCCGGCGACAAGGTAGCCTACTACTGGGGCGGGGCCATGGTAGGACGCTTTCTGGGCGCTTACCTACTCAATAAGTTCAACCCGGGCCGACTGCTGGCTTTCAACTCCCTCGGAGCCGTTGTGCTGGTGCTGATTTCGGTAGTCTCCACCGGAGAAATAGCTATGTGGAGCCTGCTAGCCGTGGGGCTGATGAACTCTATCATGTTTGCGACCATCTTTACCCTGGCCGTTGCAGGCTTGGGTCGTCATACTGAAGAAGCATCGGGGCTGCTCAATGTAGGCATTGTGGGCGGTGCGCTTGTGCCCCTGCTTTTTGGGCTGGTGGCCGATGCTAGCACGCTCCGCTGGGCCTTTTTTCTACCGGTTTTATGCTACGCCTATATCATGTGGTACGGTCTGAAAGGCCATAAGCAAGCCGAAGCGTAAGCAGGTAGGCCCTGCTTCTTTTATAATTCACAACAAACTGACTCACAGCGGGCAGTACGCAGCATTAGGTGCGTACCGGCCCTTCCCTTGCTTTTCCTGTTGCTTCTCATGTCCTATCCTACTACTACTTGCGCCTTCGCATTGCTCCTGGCTCTGGGGGTAAGCGCTGGCTGCCAGCGGCTTCCCCAAGCTGGCTCTCCCTCCGCCCCGGCGAAGGGCACGGCTGCTTTCTGGCTTACCAACCCCGACAAGTCGGTGCTATTCCAAGCCCAAACAGCGCTGGCCTGGACTACGGCGGCTCCGGCTGCGGGCGCAGCTGTTATTGAAATAGATGAAAAGCAAGCCTTCCAGACCATCGATGGCTTCGGGTACTGCCTGACTGGCGGTAGTGCGGAGCTGCTGCACGCCATGGCACCGGAGGCTCGCCAAGCTATTCTGAAGGAGCTATTTGCTACCGATGGCAACAACATTGGCGTGAGCTACCTGCGCCTAAGCATTGGCGCTTCTGACTTGGATGCTACGGTGTTCAGCTACGATGACTTACCTGCCGGGCAGACCGACCCGACGCTAGCCAAGTTCAGCCTGGCGCCCGATCAGGCGCACTTAATCCCGGTGCTTAAGGAAATCTTGGCCATCAATCCCAATATCAAAATCCTGGGCTCCCCCTGGTCGCCGCCTACTTGGATGAAAACCAACGGGAACTCCAAAGGCGGCTCGCTAAAGCCAGAGTTTTACGATGCCTACGCGCGCTACTTTGTGAAGTACATTGAGGGCATGAAGGCGGCGGGCATCCGCATTGACGCCATTACAGTGCAGAACGAGCCCCTCCACCCTGGCAACAACCCGAGCCTGCTTATGCTGCCGGAGCAGCAGGCCGAGTTTGTGAAGAAAAACTTGGGGCCCACCTTTAAAGCGGCAAAGCTGGACACGAAGATTATCGTGTACGACCACAACGCCGACCGCCCGGACTACCCCCTCACCATCCTCAACGACCCCGAAGCCAAGCAGTACGTGGATGGCTCGGCTTTCCACCTATACGCTGGACCTATTGACGCCCTGAGCAAGGTGCATGATGCTCACCCCGACAAGAACGTGTACTTCACGGAGCAGTGGGTAGGCTCGAAAAGCAAGTTTGAGGAGAACTTCCCCTGGCACGTCCGCACCCTGCTGATCGGGGCTACCCGCAACTGGGCCCGCACCGTGCTGGAGTGGAACCTGGCCGCCGACCCCCAGCAAAACCCGCACACGCCGGGCGGCTGCACTGAGTGCCGCGGCGCTATTACTATAGACGGCAACCAGGTAACCCGGGAAGACGCCTACTACATCATTGCCCATGCGGCCAAGTTTGTGCGGCCAGGCTCGGTGCGCATTGCCTCTACCACCTCCGAGGATCTGCCCAACGTGGCCTTTAAGACGCCTAGCGGGCAGAAGGTAGTGGTGGTGCAAAACAACGCCAAAGCCCCCCAAACCTTCAACCTGCGCTACCAAGGCAAAACGCTCAGCACCACGCTCAACCCTGGTGCTGCCGGCACCTACGTGTGGTAGCACGTTGCTATCCGCCGCCTACTCCTGACCTAGTAGGCGGCGGGTTTCTCTAACCTGAATACCTCCTTTCTCTCCGCTACTAGCAAGAGCAAGGAGCCGCGCCCTACGCGGAGCCACCTACTCCGCTTCTTACTGACTTTCCGGCTCCCAAGGCCTGTTAGTGCTTGTTTTTTATCACAACCAAAACCCCACCACCATGAACACCACTACCTTATCGCCCACCCCCGCCAGAAGGCGGCACTGGCTGCGTTTCCTGCCCCTGCTAGCAGTTGGCTTAGGCCTGGCCGAATCGGGCGCCGCCCAAAGCTTTTTGCGCGCCGACGGCACTCGCATTGTAAACGCCAGCAACCAGGAGGTTATCCTGAATGGCATGAACCTGGGCAACTGGGCCGTGCAGGAAGGCTACATGATGAAAGTAGGCTGGCCCGGCCTCGACGGCAAGCAAACCCAGGGCAAGGTGAAAAAGACGCTCTACAACGCGGGCATGAGCGACGCGGCCGTTGAAACCTTCTATCAGAACTACCGGGACAACTTTATCACCAAGCCCGACATCGACTACATTGCCTCCAAGGGCTTTAACTGCGTGCGCCTGCCCCTACACTACGAGCTGTTTCTGACGCCCGCGCAGCGGGCCGTGCGCAACAGCGTGATGCGCGGCACCGTTTCCTACGACTCCTACGTGAGCCAGCTCACCAGCTGGTACAATGCCAATCAGCTTTTCACCGACCCCAACAACATGGCGGCGCTGCGCATGATTGACAACACCCTGGCGTGGGCCCAGGCCAACAATATGTACGTGGTGCTGGACATGCACGCCGTGCCCGGCTCCCAAGGCACTGACGCCAACATTGCCGACCAGATTGTGGCCAATGACCTCTGGAACCGCCAGATCAACCAGGACGTGCTTAACCGGCTGTGGTCGTTTATCTCGAACCGGTACAAGAACGACGCCCGGGTAGCCATGTACGACTTGATTAACGAGCCGAATAACTACCCCAGCAACCAGAAGATTCACGACGTATTTCAGCGCCTGATTACGACCATCCGGAATCAGGGCGACAACCACCTGATTTTGGTGGAAGGCAACGGCTGGGGCAACGACTACAACTATATGGAGCCGTTTACCTTCTCCAACCGCACCAACTTGGTGTACAACTCGCACCGCTACAGCGGCACGGGCTACGAGATGGACAATGGGGTGAACTCCACCGGCGGCGGCCCCAACGACCTGCGCTTTATTGGCAACCTGCGCAACTTCCGCACTACCCATAACGTGCCCATCTGGATTGGAGAAACTGGCGAAAACTCCGACACCTGGATGCGCGACGCGGCTAAAAACCTCAACTCCGTGGGCATTGGCTGGTGCCACTGGACCTACAAGCGCTTCGAGGACCGCAGCAACCCGGCCTTTATGCACATCAACCCGCCCTACGTGGTAGATGGCCCTGCTGGCCTGAACCAGGTGCTGACTAACATTCAGTTTGCCAACTGCGTGCCCAACACCACCGTGGCGGCCGTGTCGCCCAACCAGAACGGCATCGTCAACTACCCCGGCGGCGGCAACTACAATGGCACTGCCGCTACGCCGAGCGGGCCCGCCATTGGTCGCATTTACGAAATCAGCTCCAAAAACGGGGGCAAGGCTCTGGAAGTGTCGAACAACTCCCAGGTGAACGGCGGCCGGGTACAGCAGTGGGGTTGGGTAGGCGCGGCCAGCCAGAAGTGGAAGCTGGTCGACGCTGGCGGGGGCTACGTGCGCATTGTAAACCTGAACAGCAACAAGAGCCTGGATATTGCCGGCCCCAGCACCGCCGACGGCGCCTTGGCCCACCAGTGGGATTGGTTGAGCCAGGATAGCCAATACTGGCAGATCATTGGCAATGGGGATGGTACGTACCGCATCATCAACAAGTACAGTGGCAAGGCCCTTGATGTGCAGAACAACTCTACCGCCGACGGCGCGGCCGTACACCAATGGACCTACGGGGGCGGCGACAATCAGCGCTGGTGGTTCTCCGACCAGGGGGCGGCTCGGGTTGCGCTGGCCGCTGCCGGCTCGGTGGCCGATGGGCGCCTGCAAGTGTACCCTACCGTGGCAGCTACTAACCTGAACGTTCAGTACACAGCCACGGCTGGGCAGCAGCTCAACCTGCGCCTGGTGGACTTGGCTGGCCGCGTGGTAAGCAACCAGCCCAACCGGGCGGTGACGTTGGGTGAAAACCGCCTTACCCTACCCGTAACCGGGCTGCGGGCCGGTGTGTATCTGCTGCAAGTGGATACCGCTGAGGGCATGTTGGTACGCCGCGTAGTAATTGCTCAGTAATGTTGAACCTGCCGGCTCCGGAAATTCCGGAGCCGGTTTTTCGCTTTGCCTATTGTCCTACCTCTACTTACTCTTCCCAAACCCCGCACTATTTCCTAGCTAATCCCGCGCCGCTGAATTTCCACATTACTTCCCTGCGACAGCCTCCCTCCCACAGTATTGCCTGCTACTAACATGAACTTCTCTTCCCTACCCCTTCCCGCGTTTGTAGCCTTAGCGCTGCTAGCGGCGCCGGCCCGCGCTACGGTGCGGTTGCCGCGGCTGGTAAGCTCGCACATGGTATTGCAGCGCAACGTGAAGCTACCGCTGTGGGGCTGGGCGGCTCCTGGCGAGGCGGTGCGCATAACGTTCCGGGGGAGCAAAGTTCAGACGAAAGCGGGTGCCGACGGGCGCTGGACGCTCTCCTTACCGGCGCAGCAGGCCGGCGGCCCTTTTGTGCTGGAAGTGCAGGGCACCAATACGATTCGGCTAACCGATGTGCTAGTGGGCGACGTGTGGCTAGCCTCAGGCCAGTCGAACATGGAGTGGCCCTTGCGCGATGCCGCCCGCGGCCCCGAAGAAACGGCCGCCGCTAGCTACCCTACCCTCCGTTTATTTGCAGTGCCCAACCGGGCTGAACACCTTCCCCAGGCAGAGCTAGCCGGGGGCGAGTGGCAAGTGTGTACGCCCCAGTCGGCAGCAGGCTTTTCCGCCGTGGCCTACTTCTTCGGGCGCGATGTGCAGCAGCAATACAAGGTGCCGGTAGGGCTGATTGCGGCGGAATGGGGCGGCACCGTGGCCGAAGCCTGGACCAGCGCCGAAGCCCTGCGCCAGCTACCCGACTTTCGGGCTCCTCTAGCATTGCTCAGCGCCCAAACCAGCTCATTTGCCGATCAGGAAGCGGCCTATGCCACCCGCCTGCGGGAGTGGCAGCAGAGCCCCGCTGGCCAAGACCATGGCTTGCTGCCGGGCCAACCTACCTGGGCCGACGCGGCCACCTCCACGGCTACTTGGAGCACTATGCAGCTGCCCGGCTTGTGGGAAGGCCAAACGCCCGAGCTGCGTGACTTTGACGGTATCGTGTGGCTCCGGCGCGAGATTATGCTTCCTCCTACGGCCGCCAACCAGCCCCTCACGCTTAGCCTCGGGCAGGTAGACGACCAGGACAGTACGTTCTTCAACGGCGTAGTCGTGGGAGGTACCCGGGGCTACGACAAGCTGCGCCGCTATACCGTGCCCGCCAGCCTGGTGCGGGCCGGCCGCAACGTAGTGGCAGTGCGCGTGACGGACAACGGCGGTGGTGGCGGCATCTGGGGCAAGGCAGCAGATATGTCGGCTATGGTGGCGGGCCAAGCGGTGCCGCTGGCGGGAGCGTGGTACTACCGGCCGGCTTTCGACCCGGCCGCCCGGCCGCGGGCTCCATATCCTGGCGGGGTGCAGAACACGCCTACAGCATTGTTCAATGGCATGATTGCGCCCCTCATTCCTTTTGCCTTGAAAGGCGTGCTTTGGTACCAGGGGGAAAGCAACGCCGACCGTGCTACGCAGTACCGCACCTTGTTTCCCGCCCTAATACAGGACTGGCGCGCACGTTGGCAGCAGGGCCCCCTGCCGTTCCTGTTTGTGCAACTGGCGGGCTACATGTACGACGAGGCTCAGCCGGCTACTACCGCCTGGGCGGAGCTCCGTGAGGCGCAACGCTTCACTAGCCTCTCCGTTCCGAAAACCGGCATGGCCGTAGCCCTCGACCTGGGCAATGCCGACGACATCCACCCGCGTAATAAGCTGGATGTGGGGCACCGCCTAGCCCTGGTTGCCCGCCGGGTGGCTTATGGCGAAACCGCCGTCGTAGCCTCGGGGCCTACTTTCGAAAAGCTTACTACTACCGGCAACCGCCTTACCCTCACCTTCGGCAATACAGGCCGCGGGCTGGTGCTGAAACCGGGCGCTACGCCCTCCTTTGCCGTGGCCGGCCCCGACCGGCACTTTGTGTGGGCCCGGGCGGAGGTAAGCGGCACTACCATTGTTCTGCAGGCCGATGGGGTACCAAACCCGGTGGCCGTGCGCTACGCCTGGGGCAACAACCGCCCCGCTACCCTCTACAACCAAGAGGGCCTTCCTGCTTCGCCCTTCCGCTCCGATATCTGGCCGCGCTAGCTCCCCGGCTTCTACCCTTCTCGTTCCGCTGCTTTATCCTTCCCCATACTATGAAATTCTCTGGTAATCTTTCCCGTGCAATCCTGAGCACGCTGCTGGGCAGCAGCCTACTGGTAGGGTGCGGGGGCAGCGACGGTGGCTCCGACCCCACTCCTACCCCTCCCTTACCCCCAACCCCAGGGCCTACTGCGGCCTCCCAAATGGCGCTGTGGCTCACGGCTCCCTCCGACGCATCGACGCGCTTCTTCAAGTCTCCGCAGGCCCTCAATTTTGGCTCCGCGGCGGGTCAGAACCCAACTATTGCCGTAGACACTACCCAAACCTATCAGACTATTGATGGCTTTGGTTACACCCTCACGGGTGGTAGCGCCCAGCTGCTCAATCAGATGAGTGCGCCGACGCGGGCAGCCTTGCTCAAAGAGTTATTCGCTACCGACGGAAGCAACATTGGCACCAGCTACCTACGCGTCAGCATCGGCGCCTCCGACTTGGACGCCAGAGTGTTTACCTACGACGATGCCGCACAGCCCGACCCGACCCTGGCGCAGTTTAGCATTGCCCCGGACCGCGTCAACCTGATTCCGGTGCTCAAGGAAATCTTGGCTATCAATCCCAACATCAAAATCCTGGGCTCCCCCTGGACGGCGCCTACCTGGATGAAAACCAACAACAGCTACATTGGGGGCTCTCTGAAGGCGGAATATTACCCAGTGTACGCCCAATATTTCGTGAAATACCTGCAGGCCATGCAAGCCGAGGGCATCCAATTGGATGCGGTGACCCTGCAAAATGAGCCTCTGCACGGTGGTAACGAGCCCAGCATGGTAATGACGGCTGCCGAACAGGCGACCTTCATCCGCGACTTTGTGGGGCCTGCTTTCCGCACCGCCGGGCTAGCCACCAAAATCATCCTCTACGACCATAACCTCGACCATCCCGAATACCCGCTTACGATCCTGCGCGACCCCGAGGCTAGCCAGTACGTGGATGGTTCGGCTTTCCACCTCTACGACGGCACCATCTCTACCATGAGCCAGGTGCGCAATGCCTTCCCGAGTAAGAACGTGTACTTCACGGAGCAGTGGGTAGATGGCCGCAGCAACAATTTCGCTGGCGACTTTGGCTGGCACGTGAACAACCTCATCATTGGCGCGACGCGCAACTGGAGCAAAAATGTACTGGAGTGGAACCTAGCCTCCGACCATAATTTTGGGCCTCACACGCCCGGTGGATGCTCTACCTGCCTGGGCGCCGTGACCATCAATGGCAATACGGTGACGCGCAACGTTGCTTACTACACGGTAGCCCACGCGGCCAAGTTTGTGCGGCCCGGCTCGGTGCGCATTGCCACCAACGTGCCTGGCAGCTTGCAAAACGTAGCCTTTAAGAACCCTGACGGCAAAAAAGTACTCATCGTGCTCAATACTGGCGCGGCCTCCCAAACGTTCGACATTGGATACCGCGGCAAAGCTGTAACTACCACGCTGGCCGGGGGCTCCACGGGCACCTACGTGTGGTAGCTACTCTGCCTCTCCTTGACCTTGCTTGTGGCAGGAAGTAGGCATAGGCTCATCCACTTTGTACCTCCTACTGCGCTGCACCTACAGCCCTACCAGCTAGCCCCTGCCCTTGCGCCTACAGCGGGGCTACTGGCTTCCTGCATCCCCTTCTGAATACTCAACAACTGAATAGCATGCAAAAAACCTTTATTGCCGCGCTGGTGGCCTCTTGTGTTAGCACCCCGGTTTCCGCCCAGAAAGCCACTACGGCTGCCAAAGCGTACTCGGCCACGGGCAAGCAAGTGCAGGTGTACACCACCGCCGACAACTCCCAGCTACGCCTTGCCGCCACCGACAAGCTGAGTTTCAAAGAAGTGGGCCAGCCTTTAGAAACCCAGCCTACGGTGTTTGTAGACCCCACGCACACCTTCCAAACCATTGTGGGTATTGGCGGCGCCCTCACCGATGCCTCGGCCGAAACCTTTGCCAAGCTGCCCAAGGCCCAGCAGCAGGAGTTTATGCAGGCTTACTTTAGTCCTACCGCCGGTATTGGCTACACCCTGGGACGCACCAACATCAACAGCTGCGACTTCTCTACCGACACCTACACCTACGTAGCGGATGGCGACAAGGAACTCAAAACCTTCAGCATTAAGCACGACGAGAAGTATAAAATGCCCTTCATCAAGCAGGCGACGGCGGCGGCCGGCGGCAAGCTGACGATGTACGTGAGCCCCTGGAGCCCCCCGGCCTGGATGAAGGACACCAAAAACATGCTGCAGGGCGGCAAGCTGCTGCCCGAGTTCCGCCAGAGCTGGGCCAACTACTACGTGAAATTTATCAATGCCTACGAGAAGGCCGGCATCCCCATCTGGGGCCTCACGGTGCAGAATGAGCCTATGGCCAAGCAAAAGTGGGAGTCCTGCATTTTCACTGCCGAAGAGGAGCGCGACTTTGTGAAGGGCTACCTCGGGCCCACCCTCAAAAAAGGGGGCCTCAGCGACAAAAAGCTGATTGGCTGGGACCACAACCGCGACCTGATGTTTCAGCGCGCCGCCACTCTCTTCGATGACCCCGAGGCTAGCCAGTACTTTTGGGGCCTGGGCTACCACTGGTACGAAACCTGGACTGGCAGCGGCATGCAGTTCGACAACCTGCGCCGCGTGCACGAAACCTACCCCGGCAAAAACCTGGTGTTCACGGAAGGCTGCGTGGAGAACTTCAAGTTTGATAACATAGGGGATTGGAAGCTGGGCGAGCGGTACGGAAACTCCCTCATCAGTGACTTTAATGCGGGCACCGTGGCCTGGACGGATTGGAACATTCTGCTGGACGAAACCGGCGGCCCCAACCACGTCGGCAACTTCTGCTACGCCCCCGTCATTGGTGATACCCGCAGTGGCAAGCTCATCTACACCAACATCTATTACTATATCGGCCACTTCTCGAAGTTTGTGCGCCCCGGCGCCAAGCGCATTGCCACGGCCTCCAGCCGCGACGTACTGCAAACCACCGCCTTCCTCAACACGGACGGCAAAGTAGCCGTGGTAGTCATGAACCAAACCGATAAAGAGCAGCCCTTTCAGCTCTGGATGAAAGGCCAAGCCGCCCAAACCACGAGCCGCCCCCACTCTATCATGACAATGGTAGTAAACTAAGCCGTTTCCTTCGTTAGCCAACGATTAAATAACCGTCATGCTGCACCTGTTGAAATATGCTTCCCTCTCTCATTTTTTCCGAGAACGAAGCGTACTTCAACAAGCGTAGCATGACGTTGTTTTTGGCGGCCCGACCGAACACATAACCTTGCTTCTCGATGCGTATTCTAGCTTCTCTACTGCTCGTACTAGCGCTGCTGTGGCGCCTGCCGGCCACGGCCCAGGCACCTGCCAGCGGGCGCGTGGTAGTCACGTACCTTGACTCGAAACTGCTGCGCGACAACCTCGGCGGTGAGAACCCACGGCGCCGGGTGAGCGTGTACCTGCCGGCCGGCTACGATGCCAACGCCGGCCAGCGCTACCCAGTGCTGTACTATCTCCATGGCTTCAGTTGGAGCGACAGTCTGCTGTTCCACGCCGACGGCCTCGGCACCCTCTTGGACCAAGCTATTGCCGAGGGCCAAATCCGCCCCCTGATTGTGGTGGCACCCAACGAGCAAACTTTGTTCCAGGGCAGCTTCTACACCAACTCTGCTACCAATGGCCCCTGGGCCGACTTCACCGCCAAAGAGTTGGTGAGCTTTGTGGATAAGAACTTCCGTACCCTGGCCCGGCCCAGCAGCCGTGGGCTGGCCGGCCACTCCATGGGCGGCAATGGCACCTTGCGGTTGGCGATGGAGTACCCGGGCGCCTATGCCGCTGCCTACGCTCTGAGTCCTGGGTTTGTAGCGCCTCATCCCGAATGGATGGCCGCCCGAACCAGCGACTTGGCAAGCCGCGCTACCTCCCGTGCCGCCCTCAAAAACGATTTCAACGCTATCCGCATCGTGGCTACAGCCCGCGCTTTTTCACCTGCCCCGGGCAAGGGTGCTTTCGGCGCGGCCCTGCCTCGCTTTTTTGGTCCCGATAGCCTGGCTCGCCGCGACGCTGTGCTGGCGCAATGGGGTGCAGCCTCGCCCCTGGCCCTGTTGCCCACGCACTTAGCCAGCCTGCGCCTACTGCGCGGCTTGGCCTTCGACTGGGGCGAACAGGACCAGTTCCGCCATATCCCAGCGGCCTGCCGCATGCTCGATGTGCAGCTTTCCGCCTACGGCATTCCACATTCGGCCGAGAGCTACGAGGGCAACCACGGCAGCCGCATCATGGGCCGCGACGGCCGGATTTACCAGAAACTACTGCCGTTCTTCAACCAGCATCTACAGTTCTAGCCACAGTCCTAGGTGTAAAACACGAGGCCCCGGGAGCAACAACGTTGTCGCTCCCAGGGCCTCGTGTTTTGTGGTTGTCAGTTGTCAAGCGGTTATGGCACCTTCATTGTCAACTAGTCCGTAGGCCCTACCGGCCGCCGGGCGGGCAGTTTTCCTTCAGGAATTTGGTGAAGGTAGCAGCCAGGTGGCGGCTGGTACCCTCGCCTTCGGAAATGCTGTGCGAGCGGTTGGGGTAGGACATCAGCTGGAACACTTTATTATTGCGTACCAGCTCGTTAATCATCTGTTCGGCATTGTTGTAGTGCACGTTGTCGTCGCCGGTACCATGAATGAGCAGCAGGTTGCCTCGCAGATTTTTGGCGTGCGCCAAGGGTGAGTTGTCTACGAAATAGTGCTTATCCTCGGGCACCAAGCCCATGTAGCGCTCCTGGTAGATGTTGTCGTAGTTGAGCTGGTTATCAACGGCCGCAATTGAGATACCGGTTTTGTAGATCTGCGGGTACTGAAACAGCAGGTTGAGCGTAGAGGAGCCACCACCGCTCCAGCCCCACACGGCCACGCGGCTGGTGTCTACGAAGCTGTTTTTCAGCACTTCTTTAGCACCCATGGCTTGGTCACGGATGTTGAGGCTGCCAATGTTGTGGTAGATGGCCTTGCGGAACTCACGCCCGCGCGGAGCCGGGGCACCGCGGTTTTCCAGGGAGGCGTAGATGTAGCCATCTTCGGCCATGCTACCCTGGTAGAGGCGGTTGGAGCCGGTGCCGAAGCGGTCCGTGACGGTTTGGCTGGCGGGCTCCCCGTACACGTAGAATACGATGGGGTATTTCTTGTTGGGGTCGAAGTTGGCAGGCTTCACCATCCAGCCGTCTAAGGTCACACCATCTACGGTTTTCACCTGGAAGAACTCAGGCGTGGGTAGCTTCAGGTTCTTGGCCTGCGCGGGCGTTTCGCCCCCGCTCAGGCGCTGATGATTCGGCAGGGCCACCACGTCCGACACGGGGTACACCGTGCTGCTGGAGTACGTGTGGAGGGCCAGCTTGCCGTTGGGTGAAATCTCATAGCTGTGTGAGCCCGGCAGGTTTTGGGGCGTCACGCGCTGGGCCGAGCCGCCTTTCAGGGCCACTTTGTACAGGTAAGTTTGAGTAGCATTGGTGGGGGAAGCCATGAAGTAGATGGTTCCCTCCTTCTCGTTAATAGACTCCAGACTGATAACGTCGAAGTTGCCCTTGGTAAGAAGCTTCTCCTTGCCTTTGCGGTCAATGGTATAGAGGTGGCGCCAGCCGTCTTTCTCGCTGCTCCACACAAAGCTCTTTCCCCCCTCTATCCAGTTCCAGCCCACGGCTTCCGCCTTGGCATCCACCCAGGCCTTGTCGGTGTCGGTATAGATAGGCTTTACGGCACCGGTAGCGGTAGTACAGAGCATAAGCTTGCTCTCGTTCTGGCGGCGGTTGAGTTGCTGCAGAATCAGTTCGCCGTTGCCGGCCCACTCCATGCGCGGAATGTAGTGCTGCACGGCGTCGCCGGGCACGTTCATCCAGCGGGTTTCCCCGCCCGCTACGGGTACCACGCCCACGCGGCAGCGGCTGGGGTCCTCGCCCACTACGGGGTACTCTACCGGAATGGTAAACGGATACAGTGCATCCGTGGTGTTCATCATGAGGTAGTTGCGCGTCTTGGTAGCGTCTAGCTGCCAATAGGCAATGCTCTGCCCGTCGGGGGCCCAGCGAAACCCGTCGCGGCAGTCCAGCTCTTCCTCATACACCCAGTCGAAGGTGCCGTTGATGAGGCGGTCTGTGCCGTCGGTAGTGAGGGCGGTGATGCGGTTATCGGCTAGGTTTTCTACGTAAAGGTTATGCTCGCTCACGTAGGCCACCTTGCTACCATCGGGCGAGAATTTGGCAAACATCAGCGACGACTCTGGGCGGCCCTTACCTAGCTGGGTGAGCTGCTTGCTGGCCAGGTTGTATACCCAGTAGTCGCCGCGGGTGTCGTAGCGCCACACTTTCTTGGTGTTGGTATTGAGCAGCACCTGACGGCCATCGTCGGAGAAGGTGAAGCGGCGCACTTTCAGCGGGGCGCTCTGTCCCTGGGGTGTGAGCTGCTGCTTGCTGATGAGGGTGAGCGACTTACTAGCGTCGCGCGCATCGAGCTGAACGATTTCGTCTTGCTGGACGCGCACGTAGCCGTTGCCGTCCTTGGTCCACTGGGTAGCATTGCCCTGCGCCAGCGTGAGAGTGGCCGAGCACAGCAAAAGCCCTGCTGCTACGCCCACATGGCGTACTGCGTGTTGTATCATGCGAACAAATGAGATTTAGGGCCTGAAATTAGCGTTTTCGCCGGGACCTTGCGGCATTTTGCATACCAAATTGGGCCCAAGCCCCGTGAACGCGCAAAGGGCCGGCCTGCCCCCCTAACAGGCAAACCGACCCTCCAATGAACCGGACTAGTGTAGTGCCGGCCCAGAAATAGCTACCCGAATAAGTTGCTTGGCTGGGCATCCGCAGTAGTGCCCTTCGAAGGCAACTGCACCCGGTTGTTGTCAACCAGGTGCAGTTGCCGCCCGGTCCGGTGGGGCTAATCCCCAAAAGTCCCACCGAAATGCGCAAGCACCCGCCGCGAGTCGCTTATTTATACTGGTAGTAGCGCACGTAGTCTACTTGCATTTGCTTCGGAAACACCGCCGTTCCGTCGGGGTTACCGTCAAAGTTGCCGCCCACGGCCACGTTCAGAATTAGGAAGAACGGGTTGTTGAACGGAAAAGGACTAGCATCGGAGCTAGTGAAGGTGTAGTACGGGGTAGCGGCCCCATCTAAATAGAACCGCAGCAGGTCCTTGCTTCGCACTACGCTGTAGGTATGAAAGTCCTCGGAGAGGTCGATGGCCAGCGTTTGGGTAGTGCCCTTGAAGCGGTGGTCGGCTACGCTGTTGCCAAAGTGCATGGTGGAGAGCAGTTCCATGGGCCGGCTGCCGCGCAGTTCCAGGATATCAATTTCACCACACATGGGCCAGTTATTCTGGTCGATATTGTCGCCCAGCATCCAGATAGCGGGCCATACCCCTTTGCCTTTGGGCACTTTGGCGCGCACATCAATGCGGCCAAACTGAAAGCTTTGCTTGCCTTTGGTAATGAGGCGCGCTGAGGTGTAGGCATTATTCCCCGACTGCTGCTGACGGGCTTGGATAACGAGGTTGCCGCCGCTCAAAAAAGTGTTATCGGTGGAGTTGGTATAGTTCTGCAACTCATTGTTGCCCCAGCCACCACCACCTTGCTCATACACCCACTTGCTTTGGTCGAGGCTGCCTGTGTCAAACTCGTCGCTCCACTTGAGTTCCGTGTACTGATTGTAGTCGCGCGCCTCTTCATTTACCGCTGGCGTAGTGGGAGTTGGTGGCGCGGGAGCCGGAACGTCCTTGGTTTTCTTTTCAGTGCAGGACATCAAGCTCAGGGTCAGCATAAAGCCGACCCCAAACCGAAGTTTCCGCCACCCGAAGGAGGATTGAATAGTCATGAAGCAAAAATAAGAGCGAGAAAGTGAGCGTATGCTCACCTATTTGGCAACCATCTTAATGGTGAATACCGTTCCACCGGCTTGGCCGCTACCCGCCCGGATAGTCATTTTCTTCTCGTCGATGGAAAGAATGCGGTAAACCCGTTCCGTCACGGATGCATCTACGGCGCCAATGAAGGCACCAGCGCGCGTGAGAGTAAACTGTGCTAAGCCAGCCCCCGCAGCCGGACCAAACACGAAGGGCGAAGTGCCCGACAAAGGCGCTTGGCAGGTATAGTTAGTCTTATCAGCAAAGAACGTTTCCGCCTTAGCATCATAAGTAAACAGGTTGGCCATGCTGAACGTGAACTCATCATCGGACTGGCAGCCGGGTAGTTCGCCAGGCTTTACTCCTGCGAAATAGGTAGAAGGCGAAGCCTCAGTACCTACCGTAATGGGAGCATCGGCGGTGTTGTCCAACATCCAGGTTTTGGAGGAGCCACCGGTTAGTAGCAGCTTGATGGGCGCCGTAGCATCGAAGGGAGCAAGCGTTATTACCGTACGGGTGCCGTCGGGGTTAGTGCCACGCAACCGCAGACGCGTGTCGGTGGCTTCCAGGATGTCGTAGGTCTTGTTTGATACGGAATCGGGCAGGCCAATGAAAGCGCCCTTCCCTTTCAACACAATTTGCGGATTGCCGCTACCGTTGGGCCGGAAGATAAAGTCGCCGGAGTTCACGCGCGAGGTACCACAGGCGCCATTCTGGTAGGTTTGGCCTCCACTTTCGTAGTTGAGCGTGAAGCCGTTGCTAAACGAAAACTGGTCGTCGAGTTGGCAAGCAGGCAAGGTAGTAGAGCTAGAAAGTACGGCCCCAGTAGCCGACTCGCGCACGATAGAGCCGGGCGCATCCAGGAAGGACCACACGCGCGTGCCGCTGCCGGCGCAATCTACCAATTTGCTGAAGGCAGCATTGTTGCAGGCATCAGCTACTACTACCGTTTGCTTAGCTGAGAAGCTAGTACCGCCTTTACCGGCCGTGATCAGCTCTACTTGGTAAGAGCCGGGCCGGGTGTAGGTGTGCTGCACGGTGTTGCCGGAGGCACGAGAGTTGTCGCCGAAGTTCCACTGGTACAGAAACCCGTCTTGGCTGGTGCTGGTGAAGGTAACTACCGTGGGAAACTCCGTGGTATTGGCCTGAAAGGTGAAGCTAGACTGGGGCACGGAGCCTTCCAGCTCGTAGTCGTCTTCTATCTTACAGGAAGAGAACAGCAGCGGGGCTGATAATAAGCCTAATACAGCTAGGCGTAGTATAGAATTTTTCATGGGAATTCAGGGGGCAATAAGGAGATGGGAGGCTAGTAGGCCCGCCCGGAGTGCATCTTCGGGCGGGCAAACAATTAGTAGCCGGGGTTTTGCGCCAAGTTGGGGTTCAAATCGCGCTCCGTCTGCGGAATGGGCAGCACTACGTTGAAGGGCTTGATACCCTTGGCAATCAGCTGAGGCGAAGTCAGCAGCGTGCCTGTACGCTTCATATCAAACCAGCGGTCCATCTCAAATGCCAACTCATACTTCCGCTCCCGGATAACGGCCGTTTTGAAAGCAGCCGCACTAATACCGGCAGCAATGTCCTTGGCGCTAGCCGTATTGATGGGCAGGCCAAACGCGCGGCGTCGCACCTTGTTAATGGCTTCCAGGCCGGTAGCCGTGGGGCCTTCTGCTTCAGCCTGAATCAGGTACATCTCGGCTAGGCGCAGCACCGGAATATTCAGCTCAGAATCCCAGATGTTGGTGTTCGCTTTGCCCACAAACCACTTCTTTACGCCGTAGCCGTTCGGTGAGCCAGGCAGCGAAGCGGGCTGGGTGCGGCCGTCAGGATACACGTCGCCGGGTTTCCAGATGGTGGCGTCGCGGCGCAAGTCGCCGGCTTCGTAGCCCGCCACAAAGTCGGGCTCGGGAATGTTAAAGCCATAGCCGCCCTGGGGCACAATACCCTGGCCGCGAGGGCCAAAGAACTCGTTGCCACTAAAGCCGGGACCATCCTGGGTGTACTGGTTACGTCCCGAAATGAACTGGGCTTCAAACAACGACTCCTTGCCGTTCTCGTTGGCTACCTTGAAGTTGTCGGCATAGTTGTCCCACAGGGCTTTGCCGCTACCCGAAATTACTTCTCGGGCGCGCTGGCCCGCTTCCGTCATTTTGTTCTCGGTGAGGTACACCTTGGCCAGCAGGCCGGTAGCAGCCCATTTCGTGGCCCGCCCAATGTCGTCGCCGCTGTAGGACGGAGGCAGGTTGCCGATGGCATCGGTCAGGTCCTTTTCAATTTGGGCGTATACCTGGGCGGCGGGCGTGCGCGGCACGTTTACTTCCGCTAGCGTTGCAGGTGGAGTAGTCAGTAGGGGCACATCACCGTAGGCGCGCACCAGGTCAAAGTAGTACTTGGCGCGCAAGAACTGAGCTTCGCCGAGGCAGCGCTTTTGCAGGGCGGGGTCAATGCTCATGGCGGGCACCTTCTGCAACACAATGTTGGCGCGGCCAATGCCCACGTAGCAGCTACCCCACAGGCGGTTTACTACGGGATTGGTGGTAGGGATGTTGAAGTTATCAAGCTGCTGGTACTCAATACCGTCGCCGCCACCGCCGCCGCCGGTGTTGGAAAGATCCGAGAAAATGTCGCCTACGCCCCATAGCGCGGCGTTGTACTGGCCCGCCGTAATTAGCTCGCCATACACGGCATTGGTTGCCTGAATGGCATCAGTAGCCGTTTTGTAGAAGTTTGCATCCGTTACCTGGTCAGTGGGAGATTCAGCCAGGAATTCTTCGCCGCAGCTGGAAAGCAGGCCCAAAGTCAGTAGCCAAGCTCCGCAGACGTATTTGTATTTTTTAGTGGGTAGCATTGTGGGAAGTAGTTAGGGGATTAGAAACCGATGTTGAGGCCAGCCAGGAATACTCGTGGCTGAGGATATATCCCCAGGTCCACACCGCGGGAGCCCACTTCGGGGTCGTAGCCGGTGTATTTGGTTAGCGTCAATAGGTTTTGGGCACTCACGTACACGCGCAGTTGCTTAGCAGCAATGCGCTCGGTTAGGCCCGCGGGAAGGGCATAGCCTAGGGTGAGGGTTTTAACGCGCAGGTAGGAGCCGTCTTCTAGGAAATAGGAGCTCACCCGCAGGTTCTGGTTGGGGTCGCCTGCAATGGCGCGGGGCACGTCGTTGCTAGTACCGGGGCCAGTCCAGCGGCCCAGCACGCGGGTACTACCACTGCTGTTGCCGTAGAGCGGGCTTTCCAGAATGTAGCGGTTCTGGTTGTAGATGTCATTGCCCTGCGAGCCCTGCACAAACACGTTCAGATCAAAGCCACCCCAGGTCAGGGTGTTGTTCAGACCGTAGGTAAAATCGGGGTTAGGGTTGCCGATAAACTTGCGGTCCAAGGCATTGATAGCGCCGTCGTTGTTCAGGTCCTTGAAGCGAATGTCGCCAGGGGCAGCACCACTCTGCGTAGCGTGGTTGTCAATATCTTCCTGAGTTTGGAACAGGCCATCGGCCACGTACCCGTAGAAGGAGCCGAAGGGCTGACCTACGTCGTAGCGGACAATGGTGCCGCTCAGAGCGCCCAGGCCGTTGTAAGGCTGCCCTACTCCCAGTGACTCCAACTCCGTCTTGAAGACCGACATATTCAGGGTGGTCGTCCAGTTTAAGGCGCGGCCCGTGCCCTGCACGTTGTGCGACGTGAAGGAGAAGTCGATACCGCGGTTGTAGGCCGAGGCAGCGTTCCGGTTCACATCCTGGTACGTACCCGACACCAACGATACCGGCACGGGAGCAATCAGGTTCGGGGAGTTCCGGTTGTAGAGGTCAATGGTGGCCTCGAAGCGGTTTTCCAGGAAGCCTAAGTCAATACCAATGTTGGTCTGGTTGTTTGTTTCCCAGCGAAGCTCAGGGTTCGACTGGCGCGTAGGCGCCGCCCCAATCTGCAGGGCACCCGTGGGACCGAAGGGATACTGGATACCCGAGTTAACGGCAAACAGGTAAGCGAAGCGGCCAGCGTTGTTGGGGTTGCCCACTTTGCCGTAGCCCACGCGCAGTTTGAGGTTGCTCAGGACGCTGTTGCCCTTCAAGAAATCCTCCTCCGAGATGCGCCAGCCCGCCGATACGCCGGGGAAGAAGCCAAACTTGTCGCCGGGCGGGAAGTTGCCGGAGCCGTCGTAGCGAGCCGTCGCCTGGAATAGGTACTTACCCGCAAACTCGTAATTGACACGACCAAAATAGCTGGCCAGGCGCGACGGTGGGTTGATAGTACCGGCGTTGGCCAGTTGGGTGTTAATGGGGCCCGAGTTGATTACCTGCAAGTCGTTGCGCAGGTAGCCCGTCCGGTAAGCCTCCACGTTGCTGTAGTTGAACTCCTGAGCCGATTGACCTACCAGCAAGGTAAACTGGTGCTTGTCGGCAAACAGGTGGTCGTAGGTAATGGTGTTTTCGATGAGGTAGCTCGGCGCGTACGACGACGTAGCTGAAGAGCCTGCCAGGTTGTAGCGCGTTGAGTACACGTCACTGCCTACGCGCAGTTCGGGCACCGTAGGTCGGAACGCATTGTAGTTATCAAAGATGAAGTCAGCACCCACGTTCGTACGGAAGCGCAGGCCTTTTACGGGCTCCAACTCAGCAAACAGGGTAGTCAGGGCACGGTTACGCGTAAACCGTTGGTTGTTTAGCGTGGCAGCAGCAATAGGGTTCTCCTCCACGAAGTTGTCTTGCAGACCACGGGGCTCGTAGTAGTAGCCATCGGGGCGGTACACCGGAATAATGGCCGGGATACGCAGTGTTTGCTGCACCGTACCGTACTCACCGCTGTTGGACGTAATCTGCCGGTCGCTGAGGTGCGTGAGCGAGATGCTGTTACCCAGCTTCAGAATCTTGTTTACCTGCACGTCGCCGTTGGCCCGGATGGTAAAGCGCTCAAAGTTGGACCCCACAATGGTACCGTCCTGCTGGAAGTAGCTGCCCGACACGGCAAAGCGTGCCTTTTCGCTACCACCCGTAGCCGAGAGGGAGTAGTTCTGAATGGCAGCCCGGCGGAATACTTCATCCTGCCAGTCGGTGCCTTCACCCAGGGCTTGCGGATCGCGCAAACGGTCTACTACGATTGGCTCGCCATTAGCTATACGGTTCTCGTTGTTAATGACAGCGTACTCCCGGGAATTAAGCAGGTCAAGCTTGCGCCATACCTGCTGCACCCCCCGGTACACGTCCAGGTTGATGGTAGAGGTACCGGCCTTGCCGCGCTTGGTAGTGATAATTACTACCCCGTTCGCAGCACGCACCCCGTAAATAGCCGTCGCCGAAGCATCCTTCAGAATATCGATAGTTTCGATATCATTGGGGCTGATGGCGTTCAACTGGTTTTCACCACCATCGGGCAGGGGGAAACCGTCCACCACGTAGAGGGGGTTGTTGTTGCCCGCCGACGTAATACCGCGCACCCGAATAGATGTGCCCGCGGCACCACCCGGGGCACCTCCATTGGAAGTTACTGTAACACCGGCGGCGCGCCCTTGCAGAGCCTGAGTAGCATCTGCCACGGGTTGCGAGGCAATTTCCCGCGCCGATACCGAGGACACGGCACCCGTTACGCTACCTCTCTCCTGGGTACCGTAGCCTACTACTACTACTTCGCTCAAGGCCCGCGTGTCCTCAATCAGGCTCACGCTTAAGTTGGAAGTAGCACCCGTAATGGGCACTTCTTTGCGGGCAAAGCCTACGTAGCTAAAGATCAGCGTTGAGCCTTCAGGCGCAGTAAGAGTAAAGCCACCGTCGGAGTTAGAAGAAGTACCAAGGGTAGTACCCTTCACAATAATTGTGACACCCGGTAGCGGGTCACCATTTTCCTGCGTTACGCGACCCGAAATAGTCACGTCGGCCACTGCAGCACGACGCGTAACGCCTTCATCTGGGGTAGTGGAGGCATTTGCCGCAAGCGGCGCAGCCAGCACGGGACCACCGCAAGCAGCTAGCCACAAGGCCCGCCGCAACAGGGTCTGAGTGTAGAGGTATTGGTTCATGAATGTGGGAATGGTGGGAATGAGTGATAATGAATAGCCGCTAGTTGGGAAAATGGCGACATGCAGAGTAGCGAAGAGGATGGTTGCTCAGCTTGCTAGCTGGCACTGCATACAAGAAAGCTAGGGCCGTACCTATCCCTTTCTTGGCTCTACTTCAGTAGGGGTAGTAGACCGGGGCGCCAAGTACAGACACCTGCCTATACGCTTGCCTCCATTACTGATGAGTGTTTGGTTACCAAGACCAGCAAGCTGTTGACGAAACTCAGTAGCGGAAGCACTACGAGATTAGATCGAATGCACTAGAAAAAGGGAGTGGAATATTGGAACCAGAGTACTACTACAGAGCAGCAATGCATACCTGGCCGAAAGGGACACCCAAATATATTCGGCCTTGTTTCGGAAATGCAATAGCAAAAACTGCCCCTACTGTTCTAGAAAGCCTTTTTTTCATCTTGCTAACAAGATTCCTATACACTTACTACACAAACAAAACTCGCTATTATAGGCTCTATTTCGTTTAGAGCGCACTAGTTGATTTGATACCTATCAGCTAAAAAACAATCAAGAAAATGGTCTTCTACGAGTAATAATTTTAAATAATTTACTCTCGTAAGCCTTTACTCACTTACTCACTTCTCCAGCCGAACTACAGTAGCCCCATCGTACAGCATATTCTCTTCTTCGCTTGCGCCCGTAGCATCTAGCAGTACGTGCGTCCAGCCTTCGTTTTCGTCAAAATCAACAGCCTGCCGACGACGGCGCATTGCTTCCGTTACCTTCTGGCTAAAGCTCCAACACGTGCCCTGGCGTAGATCAAGTACCCGGGAAAGCTCCTGCGATGAATAACTACCCTTGTGAGTGTAGATCAGGAACACAGCGTAAAAAGCTTTGATGATAGAGAACTTACATTTCTGCAACAGGGTGTATGCAGTAGCCGATTCTACGTAGCGACACTTGGTACAACGGCGGGAATGCGGCTCGCGTCCGTCACAGAATTTTTCGTGGCCGCACTTACGGCACTGGTAGCCGTCGGCCCACTTCAGGTTGGCCAAGTACGTCAGGCAGGCATCCTTATCGGGATAGATTTGGCTGAACTCCCCAAAATCAACTTCTTTGGATAGGACACGGGCAGCTTTAGCGGCGTGCAGGTCGCGTTCCAAGTCTAGGTTCAGCTTCTCAATGGCCGCCGATTGTAAGGCCAGTAAGCCATTGGCTTGCAGCAGTTCCCGGTTCTGAGCAGCAATAGTTTCGCTTTGCTGCCGTAGTTCCTCTGTGCGACGGGTCACCAGGTTTTCAAGCTCAGTGTTCAGTTGGTCTTTGAGCTCCTGATTTTGCCGCAATTGCTCCACCAGCATATCCTGAGCCTGGTGCTTTTTGCGCAACTGCTTCACTAACTTGTCTTGGGCCCTAATGGTAGCATCCTTAATGCCCTTAATCTTTTCGCCTAGGGCATAGGAAAGCACCACCACTTCAATCACAAAGGCCACGTTCATGCTATACACGGTGGCCGTATTGGTGAAGTTGTTGATACCCAGCTTGCGCAGAATAAGAAAGCATACGCTGATGGCTACTAACGCATGTGCTAGTAGGAAGAACCTGGCGGGCCGAAATCCTCGCCGCCATACCTGAACGGCAGCGTAATACAGCATTCCGTAGGGCAGCAGGTAAAACCAGAAGCCCCAACCAGAGTGCAACCACAAGGTATCTACCAGCAGCACCCCTACACTTAGCAGCACTACACTACGTACGATGGGGTCGTAGTGGGGCAGGCGCTGGGGAGCATCCAAAAATTGACGAGCGTAGTAGCTGAACGTGAGCAGCAGCAGAATTGGGGATGCAGCAATAACCAACTGATTTAGAGCCGGGTAATCAGGCCAAAGATACTGAAACCCCAACCCATCTTCCGATAAGAACACGAGGCTGCAGCTAAGCACATAGACCACGTAGCGCAAGTAGGTTTGCTCGCCAATGAAAAGGTAGAGACACAGGTTGTACACCACCATAATCAGCAGCACCCCATAAAAGCCCCCCAGCAAGCCATATTCCGTTTGGAAGTGGACTGCAAGAGGCTGCTCGGTGCGCAAGCGGCTAATAAAGCTGGTTTTGGAATTAGAGGTAAGCCGTAGGTAAAAGGTATGAGTGCGGTTAGAATCGAGCGGCAACCGAAACAGGAAGTTCTTATAAGGAAACTTACGCGACGTAAGTCGCTGGTCGGCCCCCGTATGGATAGCTCCCCGCTCTGTGCTGGTGGCGGGGTAGAAGAGAATATCGTTGATGTGAGAATCAAACAACTCCAGGTACCAATGCTGAGCTAGAGGCCCTTCGGCGTGCACTACCAACCGTAGCCAGTAAGCGGCGCCAGGATTTTCCATATTGGTTGGAATACTATCACCGCGCTGAAACTGAGCAGTATAGCGCGGCAGTTGCACATCAGCCAAACTTAGCTGCCCCGTAGGATCTTGCAACACACTATAGTAAGCCGGATCAATAAATATCTCCTCTAGGTTGGGCTGCACGCGCATGGTATCTGCCACAGGGCTCGCATTAGCTGCTGCATAGCCCCGACTTACCACCAGCAAGCTCAACAGCAGGTAGTTGCAAAAATGCTGGAAACTAGGCGAGAAATAGCGTAGAATAGGTCTCATAGGAGTTACTAAGATACAAAAACCTAGTAAGTGACCACCTACTGGCCACTAGCACCCGTGCTACTGGCTGGTGCAAAACGTATCCAGCTCAACTGTTTAACGGGTTGCTCTACTACTAAGCGGAGGGTATGACGGCCAACTGGCAACGGGGCCGCTTGGAAGGACAGAGTTTGCCACTTTTCACTGGGGCTCTGCTGGTTGGTGACTACTGAGCCAATGGTAACAGTGCCAAGCTTGAGAGTAAGACGGCCTGGTGTAGTAGCTGGCAACACACGCAGTTGCACCGTATAAGTCCCTGCGGAGGTTACGGCTACGGTATAATTCAGCCACTCGCCGGCATTTAAATGACTTACTGCAAATGCGTTGCCTCCTACTTCAGAAGTTGACACAATATCCACTCCATCATTTCGATAAGCGCCGCCTAGATTCCAGGAGGTGTTGTCGCGGTAGTCAACTTTCGCGGAGAAATCATCCTGATAAGCCACGCCAGCCCGGCCTAAGTCGTAATTGCTGGCGGGAATTGTACCTGGAATAGCCAGAGGTGCGAAAGGCGCAGAGTAGGAAGCTGATTGGGTAAGCGCCGCCACCACGTCGCGGTTGGGGGTACAGTTGGCGAACTGCACATTGCGCAGTAAGGCAGTCCGACCTTCGGGCGTAAGAATGCTACCATACGGTTTCACTCGGAGCAGACTGGCCGGGCTATCTACGCGCTTGATATTCCAGTGGCACCAACCAATATTTTGGGCGTTCAATCCCTCTACAGCCGCTCCAAACCACTCATTTGAGTTTTCACCCGTCTCGCCTACCCACACGGGCACTTGCCACCGGTCGCGGAAAGCGGCTAGGTTTTTAATTAAGTTGATTTGATTAGGGTTAGGATCTGCCGCTTCCGGCGTATTCGGACACCAGTAGCGGTGGGCATTGTACGCTAAGTTCCGCTTGTCGCGCACCCGCAGCTTATCGGGCGTGAGGTTAGTGTACTCATTGCCATACCCATTGCCCTCAAGTAACAGAATGTGCTGGTCGCCCTGGGCCCGCACGGCATCAACCAGCCGCGCATACAGTGCACTAAGCTCTTGATTATCAGCCGACATACCGTTGGCCGCATTTAAGTTATGGGGCTCATTGATAAGATCATACATTGCCACCCGCGAATCGTTTTTGTAGCGCGCCGCCAGCTTTTCCCATAGCCGTACCGTAATGTCTTGATAGATGGCCCGGCCTTTCGCATCGCGCCGCTTCCATAAATCTAACGGCACAAGGTTGTCGTTGATATTACGGTCGGTACCTTGCCCACCAGGAGCTGCATGCAGGTCGAGAATTACATATAACTTGTTTGCAGCACACCAGTTGAGCACGTTATCAATCAACCGGAAACCTTCCAGGTTTTTCTCGGTAAAAAGCTGATCCTGGTCGTACCACGTGCTTAGGTTATCCACGTAACCCGTCACGTTTCGAGGGGTAAGTAGGGCTTGATTACGGGCGTGGCGCTGGGCGGCGGTTAGGAACAAATCATAGTGAAAAGGCAACCGCACACAGTTAAAGCCTTGTTTAGCAAGGAAATCAATATCCGCCTTTGTAATAAAATTAGCCCGATACTGCCGATAGAATTCTTCCATTTGCGCCTCCGGCATAGTGCGCAGCAATCCTTGCTTAATGCGCCACTGGCTATTCAGAGTGTCAGTTTGCAAAATATAGCTTTCCTGCAGCAGCCAGCCGCCTACATTGAAGCCACGTAATACCACTTCTTTGCCATTGGCATCCACTATTTTAGGGCCAGCCGCGTGCAATGCACTTATCTGTTGGGCTGCTAGTGGCGCGTTGGGCAGAAGTAGCCCTGCTGACACGAGTAAGGCACTGGCCATAGTGCGCACCCTTGCTAGCTGCCAAGTGGCGGCGTGTTGTTCTTGGCAAATCATACGTTCTGATAATTAGGATGATACCCAACTAAAAAGCACATGCAGAGCATAGAGCTTTTGCTCTACTCCTATTATTCCTACCCTTCATTCAGCTGTAGTGTGCTGATTATGCTTCCCACATGGATCTAGAGCATAAACCGGAACGAGAGGAAGTAGCACTATGCTGAGCAGAGGCTAGTGCGCGACACTACGGCAGCAAATAAGAAAACAGCACTAGCGGCACCACAAGACAGTTGCCGCGGCCATTTTTGCACTTTTCTCACATACACTTACTCCTTAGAAGAGAGGCATGCACGACAAATTGCTTGCAGTCTATTACAGACTGACCCCAAGAGTTAATAGGGCTTCGCTACTTCTAACAAAGTAGTCTGTTCATCGCCCACTCGATGCTTTCTTGATAGCTCAGATGCTAAGACCAGCTACTGCACCACAGCAGGCTACACGGTGCACAATCTATCCTTAGATACTTATTGATAGACGTAGTCTGACGATGGAGGCCTAGGGAAAGGCTTTAGTAGGATAGTTTTCAAGTGGGTGGGATATGGTGGGAGTGGGCAGATTTGCTACCAATAGCAGCAAGAACAGTGGCGACAGTACAGTGCTTTATGGGCAGACCTACCTAAGGATGGAACATGTAGTCTGGTACGGAAGCATACCTAATTACTAGGGATGGTACTTCCTGAAAAGCGAGCTATATGCCACCAAATATAGCAGCGTTGTTTTTTAAAATACAAGGTCATAAAATCCCTTTGCTACACGGTATGGCTACTTTTTCATCTACTTAACACAGGGCGTATACACTTACATCACACTTCTAACGCACCTATAATATATCTATACACGCGTTGGCTCACATCCACTATCAGTAGAAGTACAGATAAGAAACAACCACAATAAGGAGTTGTCTACCCATCTTATTTATGCTTTGCCTTCGTGCATTACATGGGTGTATTCGTAAACACAGAACGGCGGCCTTAGTAAGGCCGCCGTTCTGACACCTACAATACATATGGCTTCCGGAAGTTCAGTCCGCTCCCCTAAAGCATTCTGGTTTCCGGAAGCCCCCGCGCACTTGTCCCACACAAGGCGCAGGTATAGTCATTCGCTACTGGGCCGCCAGCTTGAAGGTGGCTGTTTGCACGTCGCGGGAGTTGCCTCCTATGAATACCTGGAAGTCACCAGGCTCGGCGACAAACTTCAGGTCGGTGTTGTAGAACTTCAGATCTTCCGGCGTGAGGCGGAACGTGAGCGTACGGCTCTCTCCTTTCTTGAGCATCACTTTCTGGAAGCCCTTTAATTCTTTCACGGGTCGGGAAATGGAGCCTACCATGTCGCGGATATATAGTTGAGCTACTTCCTCACCGTCGTAGTTGCCGGTGTTTTGCACCGTTACTTTTACCTCCAGCGTACCGTTCATGGGTAAAGAGGTTGTGCTCAACTCAGGCTTACCGTACTGAAAAGTAGTGTAGCTCAGGCCAAAGCCAAACGGGTAAAGTGGGTCGTTGCTCACATCCATGTAGCGCGACTTGTACTTATCGAGGGCAACGCCAGCGTAGGGACGGCCAGTGTTTTTATGGTTGTAGTAGATAGGAACTTGACCTACATGCTGTGGGAAGGTAGCCGTGAGCTTGCCCGAGGGGTTATAAGCCCCAAACAATACATCGGCAATGGCGTTGCCGGCTTGGGTACCGGCAAACCACGTTTCCAGGATGGCATCGGCGTTTTTGTCTTCCCATGGTAGCGTCATGGGGCGGCCGCTCATTAGCACAATCACCAGGGGCTTGCCTGTTTTCTTGAGTGCCTTCAGCAGCTCCAATTGCTGACCTGGAAGCCCAATATCAGCGCGACTAGCAGCCTCCCCTGTCATGCCCTGCGACTCACCTACGGCGGCCACAATCACATCGGCGCCTTGAGCTACCTGTACCGCCTCGCGAATCATCTCCTCCGAGCTGCGCTTGTCCACGTTTAGCTCACCGCCGTGGGCATTGAGGCGGTCAATCATCTGCTGGTCGTCGGTGAAGTTGGCACCTTGGGCTGTCACAATCTTCACTGAGTTGCCTACCGCATCTTTCATTCCCTGCTCCAGCGACACGGCTTGTTTCCAGTCGCCGGCACCGCTCCAGGAGCCAATCATGTCGCGCTGCCGGGTAGCCAACGGCCCAATAAGAGCAATGGTACCCGACTTTTTAAGCGGTAAGGTGTTATTGCTGTTTTTCAACAGCACCATGCTCTTACGGGATATGTCGCGGGCGTCAGCAATAAACTCCTTCTTCATAATGGTGTTCTTGGCCCGCTTCTCATTGGTATAGAGGTAGGGGTCTTTGAAGAGGCCCAGCTTCCACTTAGCTTCCAGAATGCGGCGGCAAGCCAGGTCAATCTGCTCCTGCTTCACGGTGCCATCCTTCAAGTTCTGAGCCAGATTCTTAAGAAAAATCTCGCCCACCATGTCTTGGTCAATGCCTGCGTTCAGCGCCAGTGCCGAAACTTGCGCATCGTCGCCCATACCGTGGGCGGTCATTTCATTGATGGCGGTGTAGTCGGTGGCAACGAAACCGTCGAAACCCCACTGGTTGCGCAGCAGCTCGGTCATCAGCCACTTATTGCCGGTAGCGGGTACGCCGTTGATGTCGTTGAACGACGACATCATGGAGCCGGCACCGGCATCAACGGCCGCTTTATAGGGTGGCAGGTACTCATTGTACATGCGCACCAGGCTCATATCGGTGGTGTTGTAGTCACGGCCAGCTTCCGCGGCGCCATATAGGGCAAAGTGTTTCACGCAGGCCATTACCGTATTGTTCTTCATCAGGTCGTCGCCCTGGTAGCCACGCACCATCACGCGGGCAATCTGGGAACCGAGGTAGGGGTCTTCACCCGAGCCTTCGGAAATGCGCCCCCAGCGTGGGTCGCGGGCAATATCTACCATGGGCGAGTACACCCAGTTGATGCCATCGGCTGAAGCTTCCTCGGCCGCAATGCGGGCGCTGCGCTCAATGGCCGTCAAATCCCAGCTGGAAGCCAGGCCCAGCGCAATAGGGAAGATGGTGCGGTGGCCGTGAATAACATCGTAGCCAAAAATGAGCGGAATGTGCAGGCGCGTTTCCTTCACGGCCATTTCCTGCAGCTTGCGGGCTGCTTTGGGCGTGAAGGTGTTCAGCACCGAGCCCACCGCTCCGCGGCGAATACTGGCATCTACGTCTTTGCTTACTACCGGGCCCGTAACATCAAACCCTACCGTAATCATATTTAGCTGGCCGATTTTCTCTTCCAGCGTCATTTTCTGCATCAGGTCGTTGATGAACTTGGTCATCTTCGGATCGGGGGCGGCTACGCGGGCAGCCGTGGGAGCCGCAGACTGCTGGGCTTGCAATTGAGGTGTAAGCAGCCCCAACGACATGAGCAGGGCGGTACGAAAAACTCTTTTCATGTGGGAAAGGAATTAATAGGAAAGTCAGAAGGGGAAAACAAGGCAAACAGATCGGCCCTACGTACCGCGCTACGAGTATGGGCGCAGGGCCCGTGCCCAACGCACCCTAGTAAAGGGCGCAGCCTAGCGGAACGCGGTTAGGCCCCAGTGGGGCCTTGCTCCTACTGCGCCGCCAGCACGGGGAGGCGTGCGGAGACACCATTTTCGTTGATGGCCTCGATGGTAAAGTAGTACGGCTGGTCCTTGTCCATGCCCTTGAAGTAGTATTCAGCGGCTCCGTGCACCATAATGCAGCTATAGAGCTTGTCGGGAGCGGTACCTACGTGGATGTTGTAGGCGTACGCATCGTCGGAAGGAGCCCATTTCAACCAGGCGCTACGCTTATCCTTCTCAGTGCGCAATACTACAAAACCTTTTACTTGGTTGGGCGCTAAACCACTCCCCTGCCCGAAAATTCGTAGCCCACTGAGGGCAAACTTACCCGTGGGCATATGGATATTTTCAAGTTTCAAGAAGCGAGTTTGCAGAGGCTTACCAAGCTCAATGTAGTTGTGAGGCACATCGGTTTTATTCTGGCTTTTGTCCACCAGCAGCTTCCAGTTCTTGCCATCTTTCGAGTGCCATAGTTTGTACTGATGGTAGGTATTTAACTGCTTGCCGAGGAACTCCGCATCCTGATCGGCGTAGTTTATTTGGATGGCGCGTACGGTGCTTACCTCGCCCAAATCGGTTTGAAAGTACTCGCCTCTGTTCCCCGTTTTGGCGCTCCAATAGGTTTTTATGCTTTCATCTACCGCATAGTTGGGCTGGTAGCCACCCAATGTAGAA
Organism: Hymenobacter mucosus; assembly: GCF_900188255.1. Taxonomy (GTDB): domain Bacteria; phylum Bacteroidota; class Bacteroidia; order Cytophagales; family Hymenobacteraceae; genus Hymenobacter; species Hymenobacter mucosus. The sequence continues at coordinate 186,226 of NZ_FZNS01000004.1, forward strand.
GAGGCCTGCACAGGTTTCTGGTAGTTCAGCAGCATCCACCCCGTAAAGCGACTTTTGAGGTGGTCTTGGGGGCCCGTAGGCAGGTAGTGCGGGTAGTCGCCAAAATCGGTAGTAGAATACAGCACCCCATCTTTATCGAAGCCGGCCGGCCACAGCCCCAGGCGTCGCTCAAAATTGTTTTTTACCGATACAACCATGGTTGACAAATGCCACCAGTTGCCCCAGGTGTCCTGAAAAGTATTGCCATGTCCCGCCCCGCGGGCAAAGCCACCCGGCTTGTAGGCGAAGGGGTTATGCTTTTGCGGGGTAAATGGCCCCAAGGGCTTGTCACTTACCTGCACGCCATCTGCATAGCCACTAAACTCCGTACCGGGCGCCCCATACTGTAAGTAGTACTTTCCCTGATACTTATTCATCCAGGCACCCTCCATAAATGGGTCGAGGAACGTGTTATCTAAGTATTCGCCGAAGCGCTGCCAGCCGAACTGCTTGTCGTTGAGGCCAAACATCTCTTTTCGCTCGCCAATGGGTTGCAAAGTGCGGCGGCTAATCTGCTGGCCGTAGAGAGGGTACACATTGGAGCTACCCCAGTAGAGGTAGAGCTTGCCGTCGTCATCAAGAAAGAAGGCGGGGTCCCAGGCTCCTAGCTGAAAAGGATTCACGGCTTCCTTCCACTCTGCGGCCTTGGGGTTTGTACTCATCCAGATGGGGAAGTTTTTCTCCTGGGTAGAGCCATACACCAGTAGCGTGTCGCCCAGCACGAACACGGCCGGCGCACACAAGTCATCGTACACTTTGTGCTCCGGCTTCAGAAAATGGCGGGGCACAAACTTCCAGCTGTATAAATCGTGGCTCCACCAGTATCCCCATTGGTTGGTGCTGAACAGGTAGTAGTCGCCCTTATATAAGGTAATGACGGGGTCGGCGGTGGCGCGGTGCTTGCCAGCCTCGGCGAAGTTGGGAATGGGCGTATAGCCGTAATCCAGGTTGAGCGGGTTGCAGTACGTGCGTTGCCCCCCAGCACTGGCGGTAGGCTGAGCCTGGACGACCAGCCTCAGCAAGGCGGCAAGGCACAAGAGCAGAAATGAGCGCATGGGTTGAATGGGAAAAGCGCGTTCTGACGAACACCGCGACAGCTCGTCCAGCCTGTTCGGTCAGTCTTGCAACGTCAGCACGCGCTTGTAGCTAGTGAAAGCCTGCTTACTTCTTGAGTTGGGGACTCTCGAAACCCAGCTTGGTGAGGCCGCGCTGTACATCGGGGCTACTCATGAACAGTTTCCAGAGTAGGCCGGTCCGGTGGTTTTCAATCATGCCCACAATTGGTCCCTGGTCAATGGCCAAGTGCGACTTGGCGTACCAATTATGCTGTTCGCTAAAGCCATCCACAAAGCCGTACTCGCTCCAAATCTTATCCCCCAGATCGTGATAGAAGTGCTTCATCGCTGCCATCGACTCCCTAGGAGCATAGGGCATAGCCGACAGCGCCGCCGTAGGTGATATTACGCCCAAGTCTTCGGTAGGCGAGTGCGCGGCGTAGCCCTGGTAGCTGTCAGAAGCGGTGAGGCCCCAGCTGCTTGGCCCGTAGCCCTTGTACTTCTTGGGGTTCTCCACGCAGTAGGCGTAGTTGATGCGGGTGTGGGCTTGATTTTGCTGCCAGTAGTCGGCGTACTGGTCTTTGAGGCCGCGGGGGTCGAGGCCGAGGAAGGTGTAGTGCGAGAAAAACAGGGGCCCGCCGTAATCAAACCCCAAGGGCAGCTTGGTCTGGTAGAACTCCTTACCGTTCTTGAAGTAATTGCCAATGGCCCAGCCTTGGTCGTATACCTTCTTGTCGATGGCGTACTTGGGCGAGGACGCGGCCAGCACGTAGGTAATCAGGCACTCGTTCCAGCCGTGAATCTGGTGGTTCATGCTCCAGCCATTGTTGGGGCTCCAGTGCCAATACAGCACATTTTGGCCGCCCTGGGTGTGCCAGTTCCACTCCACGCCTTCCCACATCCAGAGAATATGGTTGCGCAGGTCCTGTTCGGTTTTGCTGGTGCCGGTGAAATACTGCCGGGCACAAATCAGCCCTTCAAATAAAAAGGAGGTTTCCACCAGGTCTGCCCCATCATCCTTCTGGCTAAAGCGAATTACCTTCCCCGTGGCGCCATTCAGCCAGTGCGGAAACACACCGTGAAACGAGTCGGACTTTTCCAGGAACTTCACGATTTTGAAGATGCGAGCGGCAGCTTCCTCCCGCACAATCCACTTACGCTCCGCTGCCACAAGTATGGCCATGATGCCAAAGCCGGTGCCGCCGGTCGTTACTACCTCGTCGCCGTAGTCGAAGGAACGGTTGCTCCGCTCCCGCGCCATACCCGATACAGGGTGCCCAAAATCCCAGAAGTAGCGGAAGGTTTGCTTCTGCACCAAGTCAAGCAATTGCTCGTCGGTGAGGTTTTTGGGCCGCAGCTTAGGATTGAAGGTAGCGGTAGCAACCGGGGCTTTCTTGGCAGCAGGCTTCTGCTGGGCCCAGAGTAAGCCGGGCAGCAGCAGGACTAGAAAGGAAAAGAGAAAACGATGCGTCATGGGCGGGAAAGGGAGGAATAGAACGAAAAAGCGCCGGGGCTATGTGCCACCCCGGCGCTCCTGCATCGGCTGGACCTAGTAGCCGGGGTTTTGGCTGATGAGGCCGCCACTAACATCAATGCGGGCCTGTGGAATGGGAAACACCTCGTTTTTGCCATCCACGAAGTTTTTACCAATGGCCCGTAGCACGGTGCCGGCCCGGCCCTGGCGCACCAGGTCCCAGAATCGGTCGTGCTCCATGGCCAGCTCCAACCGGCGGTCTTGCCAGATAGCCTGGCGCAGGGCCACACGGTCAGTTACCGTAACATCGGGTAGGGCGGTGGCGCTGGTGCCCCGGGCCCGCTTGCGTACCAAGTTGAGGTTAGTCAGGGCCTTGGTGGTCTGGCCTTGCTCGTTGGCGGCTTCGGCATTCATCAGCAATACATCGGCGTAGCGCAGAATTCGGATGTTCTTGCCAGCATCGCCCATGCCGTTGGGCGAACGGGGGTCGGTAGCGCGCACGTAGGCCTTCTGATTGTAGCGTGGGTTGTCAATCACCGTTGGAATGGTGACCCCGTCGCCCAGGTTTTCACCGGCGTAGATAATGGTAGCGTCGCGGCGCGTATCACCCGCCTCATAGGCGTTGTTCAAGTTTTCAGAAGGCGTATTGAAACCCCAGCCACCGGTAGGGATTGGAGCCCGGGGGCTTTGCACCTCGGAGTACTGCGAGCCGCCCCCACCCTGGGCTAGCGTGGCAGCTTGCACCTCAAAAATAGACTCGCTGGAATTTTCGCCATCCAGGGTGAACAGGCGAGCATAGTCGTTGTAAAGGCTATACTGATTGGAAGCAATAATCTGGTCGGTCAGCGTCAGGACTTGGCTCCAATTGTTCTGGTACATGTACACCTTGGCCAGCATGCCTTGGGCGGCACCCTTGGTTACGCGGCCCAGGTCGGCGGCGGCATATTCTGAGCGTTCCGGCAGGGCCGCAATGGCCGCGTTCAGGTCCTCAATAATGAAGTTGTAGGTTTCCTGCCGGGTAGCACGGGCCTTAGAGGAGTTGCTACCGTCACGGGGAGGCAACTCATTAATAATAGGTACACCCCCAAACGTGCGCACCAGGTTGAAATAGTAGTAGGCCCGCAGGAACCGGGCTTCCCCAATCAGGCGTGTCTTCAGGGCTTCATCCATCTGAATGGGCGGCACCCGCAGAATTACCTGGTTGGCCCGGGCAATGCCTAGGTAGTGCCCCTGCCAGAACCCATCCAGCAGGCCGTTGGAAGCGGTAGCGGTGAAGTTGTCCAGCTCGCCCATGGCTGGGGCGTCGCCGGGGGTGCTGCCTTTATCGGCGTCATCGGAGGCCACGCTCGCAATACCCACGAAGGAGAAGGTGTGCACGGAGAAATCGCGCAGCTGGTTGTACACGGCGTTGGTGGCCTGCACGGCGCCGTCGGAGGTAGCAAAGAAGTTTTCGCTTAGCTCCTCGCCCAAGGGTTCGGTGTCCAGGAAATCTTTACAGCTGCTGGTAGCCAGCGTCAGCGACAGGCTGGCCAGGGCAATGATATAATGTTTCGCTTTCATGAGGTAGCGCTGCTTACTGTTACAGGGAAATATTGATACCCGCGTTGTAGGAACGCGTCACGGGCACCACGTTCAGCTCAATGCCGCGGCCGGCATCGTTGCCCCCCACTTCGGGCGAGAAGCCCGTGTACTTGGTGAAGGTGAAGGGGTTGAACGCATTGACGTAGAAGCGCACGCCCCCTACCCCAAACGACTCCGTAAGGCTGCGCGGAATGGTGTACCCCAGTTGAATGGTACGGAAACGCACGAAGGAGCCCGACTCAATGAAGTAGCTCGATACCTGCGGAATGTTGTTGGACACGCGCGGCTCGGTGCTGGAGGGGTTGCTCGGCGTCCACCGGTCTAGGCGCGAGGCCTCGAAGTTCTCGTTGGTGAAGCGCACGGCCTTTTTGCCGTTGTAGATCTTATTGCCAGCCACGCCCTGCACGTCCACTGCCACGTCGAAGCCTTTATAGGCCGCGGAGGTGTTCAGGCCATACGTCAGGTTAGGAATGGGCGAGCCCAGGCTCACCCGGTCCTGCTGGTCTACTACCCCGTCGTTGTTCACGTCGCGGAAGCGTAGGTCGCCGAGGGCTTTACCGCCGGGCTGGTTGGGCGCACTGGCTACCTCGTCGGCCGTTTGGAAGATGCCGGCCACATCATAGCCATAAAACTCACCGATGGACGTACCCACCCCACTGCGCGTTACCACGTTACCGTTGTTGAGGCTGCCGCCCACAATGGGCTGCCCGCCGTTGCCCAACGACACAATGTTGTTTTTGAGCGTAGACAGGTTGCCGTTGATGCCGTAGGAGAAACCCTCCTTACTGCCGCCCTGCCAGCCGAGCGTGAACTCGAAGCCCTTGTTGTCAACGGTACCAATGTTGCGGAACAGCGCCCCTACCGCTACCGGCACTTGGGTAACCAAGTCGTTGGTGCGCCGGTCAAAGTAGTCGGCTTCAAACGTGAGGCGGTTGTCGAGCACGCCAATCTCAAAGCCCACGTCTAGCTGGTTAATTTTCTCCCAGCGAATTTGAGATACGGTGGGGTTCGTCTCCGTTTTGCCAATGTTGAGCGTTTCGCCGGAGCCAAAAATGGCGCCCAGCCCGTTGTTGATGCGGGCGTAGTACTGGTAGCTGGGCACGTTCACGTTGCCCACTATCCCGTAGCTGGCGCGCAGCTTCAGGTTGTCAAACAGCCCCAGGTTTTTAATGAAGTCTTCCTCCGACAAGCGCCAGCCCAGACCCAACGCCGGGAAGTAGCCCCACCGGTCGCCCTCCGAAAAGCGGGAGGAACCGTCGGCCCGGAAGGTAGCCGTAATAAGGTAGCGGTCTTTCAGGGCGTAGTTGGCGCGGGCCAGCACCGACTGGAAGGCGTACTCACTGGCCGAGTTGTTGGCCACGTTGCCCTGGGCGTTGCCCACGTTCAGGTACCACAGGTCTTCGTCGTAGCCGGGCACGTCGCTGCGCTGCCCAAACAAGGACTCAACCTGGTCGCGCTGGGCCGTGTAGCCACCCAGCAACGTCAGGCGGTGGTCGTCGCCAAACTGGGTGTTATAGGTCATGGTGTTTTCCCACAGCCAGGTAGAGCTGGTGCCCGTCTGGCGGCTCAGGCGGCTACGGTCGTTGCGCTGGTTCTGCGACACAAAGTACACCGGCACGTACACCCGGTTCTCGGTGTAGCCCAGGTCGGTACCGAAGCTGGAGCGGAACGTCAGGTTCTTGAGCAGGTCGGCTTCCCCGTAGATGTTTCCCACTAGGCGCCCCCCCTTGTTCCGTTCGTTATTGTAAGCAAGTTGTGCTACCGGGTTGGCTACGCTCTGGTTGTTGGAGTAGCTATAGATGCCCGTAAGGGGATTGGTCACTAGCTGGGCGGGGTCGGCATTGTAGGCATTGCCGAATACCGAGCCGGGAGTGATGTTTTCCTTGATGCGGCTCACGGCCACGTTGGCCCCTACCCGCACGCGGTCCGTCAGGCGGTACTCGTTGTTGATGCGGAAGTTGATGCGCTCAAAATCCTGCCCCTTCACAATGCCTTCCTGCTTGTTGTAGCCCCCGCTGATGCTGTAGCTAGACCGCTCCGAGCCGCCCGAGGCGCTCAACTGGTAGTCCTGGATGAAGCCCTTCTGCAGGATTTCATCAAACCAGTTCACGCCGCTACCAAAATCGTACCCTGGGTCGCGGAAGCGGGCGGTAGAGTTGGGCGTGGTATTTACGATGGCCTCGTTGAGCAGGGTCTGGTATTCCGTAGCGTTGGCCATCTTCACGCGCTTGGCTATTTCCTGGTAGCCGGCGTAGGCGTTCAGCGAAATTCGGGCCTTGCCAGATTTCCCCTTTTTCGTAGTTACAATGATGACGCCGTTGGCGCCCCGCACCCCGTAGATAGCCAAGGAAGAAGCATCCTTCAGCACTTCAATGGAGGCAATATCGTAGGGGCTCAGGTACTGGATGTTGTTGGTGAACATGCCGTCTACCACAAACAAGGGCTGGTTGGCGGCTTCGTTGTCCTCACCGGCCGAGCGCACCGACGTAACCCCGCGAATACGAATGCTGGGCGGTGCCCCTGGGCTACCCGAATTAGAAGTGATAGTGACGCCAGCTACTTTTCCTTGCAAGGACTGCTCGGCGTTAGCCACGGGGCGGTTGGCAATTTCCTCTGCTTTCACTGACCCAATAGCCCCCGTCACGTCGGCTTTGCGCTGGGTACCATAGCCCACTACCACTACCTCGTTCAGCGACTGAGAGTCGGGCGCCAAGCTCACGTCCACGGTGGTGCGGCCACTCACGGGCACTTCCTGAATGGTAAATCCTACAAAGGAGAATGCCAGGGTAGCATTGTCGGGGGCGGTGAGGGTGTAGCGGCCATCGGCGTCGGTTTGGGTGCCAATGCTGGTCCCTTTTACTACCACGTTCACGCCGGGCAAGGCTGCGCCCTTCTCATCTACTACCCGCCCGCTCACCGTAATGTCGGCAGCGGCAGCAGGCTTGAGCACGATGCCACTGGCCAGGGGCTCGTAGGCAATGCGCAGAGGGTCGAAGAGGGTATGCAGCACCTGGCCCAGGGGCTGCCCTTCGGCCTGAATGGACACCCGCCGACTAGCGCCAATCAGCTGGCGGCTGTACTGAAAGCGGATGTTGGTCTGGCTCTCGATACTGGTAAGAACCGACTGCATTGTTTCATCCTGGGCTCGTATCGTAACGGGCTGCTCTAAGTATTGCTGCGCAGCAGTAGGCAGCGCCGTGGCAGTAGCAATGCTGCTACCGAGCAACGCAATGCAGGCAGGAGAAAACACGGCCGCCCGCTTTAGCAGCAAGGGGGTACTCAGGTGTAGGGGAATTTTCATGCGTAAGGTGGGATAAAATGGTAGATCTGGGGGTAGCACCTCGTGTGAGTTGCCAACTACCTGCGGCGGACAACCCAGCCACCGCTAATAGGCCGGGTTTGGCTTGCCCTTACCGCCTTGTTGAAAGGTTGCAGCCGGGCTAGTAGGTCATAAGCAGGTGGGTTAGGGGTGAAACAGTGGGGTATTAGCGCGTGGCGCACCCGGGGCTGCGGAATAGAATGTGCGTATCGGCTGTTGAGTAAGAAGCGCCGAGGGCCTTGCTGAGCACGTTTAGCTTGCCGTAGAGCGACTCATCGCGCAGGTTCAACGTCACCGTGCAGCTGGCGAGAGAATTGGCATCGTACTCAATGACAACTCCATAGGCCTTTTCCAAGGCGGCAAGCACTTCCGTTACCGGGCGGTCGTCGAAGGCAAATGATTGGGCCACCAGCTGCACGGGCTGCGCTACTAATTCCCGCTTCAAGGCATGCTCGTCGGGTTTATATACTGCTTGCTGATTGGGAAGCACAACTACGCTGCCGGGCAGGGTGGCCGTAGCACCAGCCTCGGCAGTAGCGCGGGGCGTCACGCGCACGCGGCCGGTTTTCACTTGCACCACCACTGGCTGAGCACTCACGGGAGCCTGCACCAAGAAGCTAGTGCCCAGCACGCGGGTGACCACCTTTTGGGTATACACCAAAAACGGCCGAGAGGCATCGTGGTACACATCAAAGAAAGCTTCCCCAGTTAGGGTCACTATGCGGCGGCCACCGGTAAAAGCGCGCGGGTATTTCAGCTGGCTGCGCGGCGACAATAGCACATGGCTTCCGTCGGGCAGGGCAAGCTGCTCAGGCGCGTTGGTGCGGTTGATATGCACTACCCAGCGTGATGTAGGGACCGTAGTAGCCGTCAGTCCTGGCCCAGACTGGCGGGTAGTCAGCACTTGCTGGGCACCCAGCCCAATGCCTAATGCAACCAGCGCCGCTGCCGCCCAACGGCCGGGCCGGCGCCACACAGTCCAGGAAGACGCCTTGGCTGGCAGACTAGTGTCGTAGTTCTCAAACGTATCCTGCGCAATGCGGGCCCAGAGGGCTGCCTTAATGGTTTCCTGCTCCTGGCGGGTAATGTTTATCTCCCGCTCGTGCCCCAGCACGTCGTACCAATCTTCTACAATCTGCTTTTCCTCGGGCGTGCACGTTCCTTGCTGGTAGCGGTGTAATAAGTCCCGTAAGTCAGTTTGTTTCATAAAAATCGAAGAGGCAGTAAGGGGTTGCTTACTTACTAGTCGATCAACTGTCCCATAACCCTAGCCTCTACCTCAACTTTTTTTACACAAAAAAGCCAACCGCAGGGGTTGGCTTTGCTAAATCACTCTTTATCAAGGCCAAATAATTAGACCTATAATCCCAAGTAGAGTAGCAGGAGAGTGATAAAGTCCCGCAAGCTCAAGCGCAACGACTTCAACGCGCGGGTCAGGTGGTACTCTACCGTTTTGCGCGACAGATTCAAGTGCTCCGCAATTTCCGGGATGGTTTGGTGCTCTAGCCGGCTGAGGCGAAACACCTCCCTAGTGTGCTCGGGCAGTCGCATCAGTCCCGCCAGCAAAGCCACCGAGAGGTCATCGGCCTCCACGGTTTGCTCCGTGCTATGGTCGAGGGGTGAGTGGTGGGTACGGCTGTACTCTACATATCCCGCGTGCGTCATGCGGGCCTTGATGAAGTCAATGATACGGTAGCGAATGGCCCGGAAGAGGTAGCGCTCTACGTTTTCGATGGTTGAGCCCTGGTGGCGCTTGTGCCACAATGCCGTAAACAAATCCTGCACTACTTCCTCGGCGGCCTCCCGTGAGTTCACCTTGCGGTAGGCTACTTCAAATAGAGGCCACCAGTAGCGCTCATACAGCTCGGCGAAAGCCAGGGTATCTTCCTGGGCCAATGCCTTCACCAGCGCAGCATCGTCCCAGGCCGCGTAGAGGCGCACATGCTTGGCTGGTGGCGGAGGGGAGGGTGGCATATACTACTAACTTAGAACAAAATGGGAAGCTGCGCTACAACCTTGTCTCAAAAAGCGTTTGGCAGCCGCTTTTTTCTGGTTTTAGGACGATCATACGCCATCCGAGGCGCGGGCGCTTTTTTGTACCCCGCGGGGCACAACCCTACCCTACTACCGGCCGTTCATGCGCCCATGTCATACCTTGTATTTGCAGCCCTGGTGGCAGCAGTTGCTTTCTTCTTCTACCGCTATGTCACGCGCGATAAGCGGCTTAAGCAGGCCGCCCTCGCGGCCGATTTTCCGGCGGCCTGGCGGCAGATCTTGTCCGAGCGGGTAGCCTTTTACTTGTCTCTCACGGCGGGCGATAAGCGCCGATTTGAGCAGAAAACGCAGGTTTTTCTGGCTCAAACGCGCATCACCGGCATTCAAACGGATATTGATGATACTACCCGGGTACTGGTGGCGGCCTCGGCTATTATTCCCGTGTTTGGCTTTCCTGACTGGGAGTATGGCAACCTCAGCGAAGTGCTGGTAGTGCCCGATGCTTGGACGCTGGAAAAAGACCCCAGCAAAGAATTTGCGGGCTTGCAGGGTACTTTGCTGGGGAGCGTGCAAGGCTTCCAAACTTCGCACTACATGCGTTTATCGAAAGCGTCCTTGGAACAGGGCTTCCGCGATGCCCTCGACAAGCAGAACGTAGGTATTCATGAGTTTGCCCACTTGCTCGACGAGGCAGATGGCGTTATTGACGGCGTACCAGCAGTGGCGCTTCCTGCTGAGCTACGCCCCGCCTGGGAAGCCGTGATGCAGCGCGAAATTGCCGCAATTCGGGCCGGTAACTCGGAGATTAACGACTACGCTGCCACCAACGAGGCCGAGTTCTTTGCTGTGGTAACTGAGTACTTCTTCGAGAAACCCGAGAAGCTACAGGAACACCATCCCGAGCTTTACCAGCTGCTTAGCCGGGCCCTGCGCCAAAACCCCAAGAAACGATTCCTGCGCTCGGCCGTTGATCCGCGCGAGTGGCTGCGCAGCTTGCGCAGCCGTCGTAAGTTTGGCCGCAACGACCCGTGCCCCTGCGGCAGCGGCAAGAAGTACAAAGACTGTCACTTGCTTCAGCAGGCGCAGGCCGCCTAATACGCAGTTGCTTTTTTACCCCAGCGGCCCCGCCGGAATCAGCAGTACCCAACGCTACGTGCGCTTGTGGTGATGCTGATTCCGGCGGGGCCGCTGGGGTATATTGGCTTCTAACTAAGCTACTTTCGAGCTGGCAGGCTGGTTGTTGGCTACCTTCTCAAACCGATCCTGGTACTTCGCGTGGTTGGTTCCCATAAGCTGGTCCCACCAGTTGAAATACAGACCATAGTTGCCTTTCACAAACTGGTGGTGCATGTTGTGATGGGTACTTGTGTTGTGGAGGCGGCCAAGCTTCGACCGTAGGAACCGGGCCGGGTACAGCTCATACCCCAAGTGACCTAGCACATTCATGCCCATCATATAGCTTAGGAAAGCTACCATGGCGATGGGGTGTAAAGGCAGCATAAACACTAGCAGCGGGAAAATACCGGCTTCAATTACAGCTTCTACCGGGTGGAAGGCAAACGCCGCCCAGGGAGAAGGATTGGTAGAGAGATGATGCACCCGGTGCACCCGCTGGTAAATACCTGGCAAGTGCATGAAGCGGTGCGTCCAGTAGAAATAGGTGTCGTGGGCCAGAATCGCAACCACGGTGCTCCCCAGCAGGTACCACCAGCCGTACTCGGCTATGCTGGTATAGATGCGGGTGTACCCGTACTGCCGGGCCACGAAAATACCAAGGCCCACAGCTGCAAAAATCAGGCAGGTGAGTAAGGAATAGCGGATTTCGGTGTGGATGTGCTTCTGATCAGGAAAGCGAGGTTGGATGCGACGGTGCTGCCACCGGGCCTTTTTCCAGCGCCAGAAAATCAGGTAGGCTACCCCGGCAAACAGCACGTAGCGGAGCAGCAGTATGGTAAAGTCGGCGGCGTAAATGAGGCCGGCTTGCGTGGGCGTAACGAGAGCAGCTAGCATATCGGCGAAACTATAACTCTGTCTTGTTAGTTCGGCGCGCAAAGGCGCTGGATATGTACCTTCGCTACCAGCAGCTCGCTTCACGCTGTCTTTCCTATTATCCAATGAAGAAATACCTGCTCCCTATTGCCACAGCCACGCTGCTTGCTGCGTGTGCCCCCACGGCCAAGACACCCACGGCCACTAGTCTCCCTACTGCCACACCACAGCCTACTACCCAGCCAGCGGCGCCCACTTGGTCGGAGCAGGCGGAAGCGTTTCTGCGCGAGTACTCCGCCGAATACCAGCGCCTCTACACTGAATCGGCGGAGGCGGAGTGGCGCTCTAATACGCGCATTGTGGCCGGCGACACCACCAATGCTGGAGCCACAGCCCGGGCCAACGAGCGAATGGCGGCCTTTAGTGGCTCGGCCCAGAACATCCGGCGCCTGCGGGAGCTGCTCGACCACAAGCAGGACCTAACGGAAATTCAGGTTAAACAGCTCCAGACGGCCTTGTACAACGCAGCCAACTCGCCCCAAACAGTGGCCGACGTGGTGAAGCGCCGTATTAAAGCCGAAACTCAACAAACTGAAAAGCTGTACGGCTTCGACTACAAGTATCAGGGCAAATCGGTAACGACAAATGACTTGGACGAACTCCTGCGTAAGGAGAACAACCCCGCTAAGCGCCAGCAAATCTGGGAAGCCAGCAAGGCCATCGGCCCAACGTTGAAGGAGGGCTTGCTGAACCTACGCGACCTGCGTAACCAAACAGTGCAGGCCCTGGGCTACCCCGATTACTTCACCTATCAGGCCTCTGACTACGGCATGACCCGGGAGGAAATGATGACCCTGGTGCGCCGCATCAACGAGGAACTCCGCCCGCTCTACCGCGAGCTGCACACCTATGCCCGCTATGAGCTGGCCAAGAAATACAACCAAAAGCAAGTTCCCGATTACCTACCGGCCTCTTGGCTCCCAAACCGTTGGGGGCAGGACTGGAGCGCGATGGTTGATGTAAAAGGCCTTAACCTTGACCCAGTGCTAGCCAAGAAGGGTGCCGAGTGGCAGGTAAAGCAAGCCGAGCGGTTCTACCAAAGCTTGGGCTTCCAAGCTCTTCCGGCTTCGTTCTACGAAAAAAGTAGTCTGTACCCATTGCCCAAAGGCGCCACCTACAAGAAGAATAACCACGCCTCGGCCTGGCACATCGACCTAAACCAGGATGTGCGCAGCCTCATGAGTGTGGAAGGTAACACCGAATGGTACGAGACAACCCACCACGAGTTGGGACACATTTACTACTACCTCACGTACACCAACCCCGGCGTGCCCCCGCTGCTGCGCCAGGGCGCCAACCGCGCCTACCACGAGGCTATGGGCTCGCTCATGGGCTTGGCTGCAACGCAAAAACCCTTCTTGGCGGGCCTTAACCTAGTCGATGCTAAAACGCAAACCGACCAGACGCAAACCCTGCTGAAGGAAGCGCTCAACTACGCCGTGTTTATTCCCTTTGCCTCAGGAGTAATGAGCGAATGGGAAAGCAGCTTCTACGCCGATAAACTACCCGCTGATCAGCTCAATGCGAAGTGGTGGGCCTTAGCCAAGCAGTACCAAGGCATTGTACCACCTACTACTCGTGGTGAGCAGTACCTCGACCCGGCTACTAAGACCCACATCAACGACGACCCGGCCCAGTACTACGACTATGCCCTGTCCTACGTTATCTTGTTTCAGCTCCACGACCACATTGCCAAGAAGATCCTGAAGCAGGACCCGCACGCTACCAACTACTACGGCAACAAAGAGGTAGGCGCGTTCCTAGCCGACATCATGCGTCCTGGTTCTAGCAAAGATTGGCGCACGGTATTAAAGGAGAAAACCGGAGAGGACCTTTCCGCCCGGGCAATGGTAGAGTACTTCCAGCCGCTGATGGCCTACTTGAAGCAGCAAAACAAAGGGCGCAAGTACACCATGTAAGCACGCCGCTAGGCAGCAGTGCTGATTTCGCTCTCGCAGCCTTTTTACAGAAAGAGCCCGGCCAAATGGCCGGGCTCTTTCTGTAGGAAGTTATTCTCTAGGCCACCTGCGGGGCTTGCTGATCTAACCTGCGCCCCAATACCATACTGACGCCCTTGAGGCGACGCGTCACCAAGTCAAGCACCTCATCGTCATCCAAGTTGATGCCTTGGTTGCGCGTGCTGAGGTAGCGCGTCAGGGCCGCATTATCATCAAGGGTAGTAGACAGCTCTTGCTGGGCGGCCTCCCATTCGTCCTCCAACTGCGTGCTCAAGTACTGAAAACGCAGTTCAATGGTGCGGCTAACAAGGTCAGCCAGTTGGGTAAGCACTCCCGTTTCGGCATCCGATAGGGCCCGGGCCTGCCGGCCAATTACGGCCATCATGCCAATGCGGGCACCATCGGGCATGCGCAAGGCAGCGCCGGCGTAAAAGTTTAGACCTAGCGCCCGGGCTACGTCGGGCTTGATTAGCTCGCAGCTTTGCGGCTTATAGTCCGAGGTGACGACAGGTACGTCGGGGAGAATAGCAGCCGAGCACATGCTTTCCGTGCGGGGCAAGCCAGGGACGCCCTCAGCCCCAGCCACGGCTTTAAACCACACGTGGTCGGCGTCAACGAGGGAAATCAGGGAAATAGGTGTGTTGAACAGCTGAGCTGCCCACGCAACGTAATCATCAAAGATTTTCTCCGGCGTTGTATTGACAATTTGATATAGATGCAACGTACGCAGCCGAACGGCCTCGTTCTCCGGGATTAGAGAGGAGGGAAAGGAAATGCTCATAGGCGAGAACTAGCTAACTACAGTCATACAACTGTTTAGCTTGGCAAAAGTTCGGTAAGGTGATGAGTAGGCCAGCAGCAGGCTTACCCCTACTGCTACCTAGTAGTTTTTTTCGCTGCTGGGTAAGTCAATTAGAATGAACTTCGCATCCTTTTTGGCCCGAATTTCCAGCACGTTTTCATCTGTGGAGCGCAATTGGTCATTGGGGCCAATATCAACTCCGTTGACATATACGTAGCCTTCCGCAACGTAGAGGAAGGTATTACGAATCGGGAAGGTTTTGAACGTCACGGTTTTGTCGGCGCTCAAGTTACACCAATATACCGTGCTATTGGAGTTCATATACACCACATCCTCCAACACTTTCTGGCCCGACACCAGCGGAATCAGTTCGTTCTTGGTATCGAGAAAGTCGACATCCTTTTGCTCGTAGCTGGGCGAAATACCTTTCTGGTTGGGCAAGAACCACAACTGATAGATGTGCGCTGCTTTGTCGGTCGCGTTCATCTCGGCGTGGGCTAGGCCAGTACCAGCCGTCATGCGCTGTACTTCGCCTTTCTTAATAGTGGCCCGGTTGCCCATAGTGTCTTCGTGCACCAACTCGCCTTCCAGCACGAGAGTCACAATTTCCATCTCGGAGTGCGGATGCTGCGGAAAACCAGAATTACCCTGTACGGTGTCGTCGTTGAAGACGCGCAGAGGGCCAAAGTTGATATTGTCGGGGTCGTAATAGTCGGCGAAGCTAAAGAGGAAATAGCTGTTCAGCCAGTGCACTGGGGCGGCGTGATGTCGGTCAGAAGCGGGAATGAGCTTAAGCATGGGGAGTAAGGATTGAGGTACGTAGGGAAGCTTACGGGCTCCGCACGTGGTTAGTTAATCAGGCTACCTCAATCCATCGATTTTCCGGGCTGCCTTTAGTTTTCCCAGCATCAGTTATGGGTGATGCAAAAAGCAAAACGCCCGCTTAGCCGTAGCCAAGCGGGCGTTATAACGCACACTGTGCAACTATGCTTATACTTTCTTCATGGTACTTACTTGCTGCTGCAAGTCAAGCACAATGCTAGCCAGCCGGTTGAGCGACAAATCAGCAATGGGGAAAGTGCTGCTGATGTATGCTTTTGCCTCCCAAATTTCTACCACATCCTCCACATCAATCTCGTAGGGCGAGTACACGGGGTTGTCGGAATGCAGGGCCAGCATGGCGGCATCTTTAAGGCGGTTGAATACGCGCTTGAAGACAATACCCTCTTTGGAGCTCACTACGATGCAAGGCGTGCCATCCTTAATGCTCATCCAATCATCAATGTAGCGGCCCACGATAACCGTACCACTAGCAATTGGAAGCATGGAATCGCCCGCAATTTCGAAGGCCCGATAAGTACCCGTAGTGCTTAGCATGGGCAAGCGGAACTTCGGAAGCTCCTCTAGGTACTCCGGGTCGGCGTAGCCATTGAGGTAGCCAGCGGCAGCCTTCTGAGGAACCAACTCAATATTTTCGTTCTGCTCCTTGTCTACCGTAAGAGCCAAGATACGCAGGTTGTTGTTGCCCGGGCGCGTGGTCACCACATCGGTAGACGTTACGGTTTGAGCCTGAAGCTGCAACGCCGCCTTTGCATTCTTTTTCTTGCTAAAGTCGGTGGTAACGAGCGAGTCCAGCGTAATGCCGAACAAACGGGCCATATTTACTAAGGTGGCGAGCTTGGGCTCAGCACGGCCTTCTTCATAAGCTCCCACCAAAGAGCGTTTGATGCCGAGTTTTTCGGCCATCTGCGCCTGGGTGAGGGCCAGTTCGCGCCGCCAAAATTTGAGATTAGTGTTGATCATAGCGCAGGGAGCCGGGGAAATTGGCTTCAGCGGTAAAGATTTACCGGCTCACGAAGGTACAAACGGTTCTACGCGAATACTAATTCAATTAGCTGAATTTTTTGCTAAAAAAATTTGGTCTACTCCACCCCTCGGATGGCCTAACGTCCGGTGCACTTGAGCAGCCAAAACGCCATTTTCTTTGCTAATCAAGCAGTAATGTTATTACGTACTAAAAACAGCCGATGGTCCGCGCTATGCATACGCTAGGCCTTCGGCTGTTCTTAGAATGTTTTTTGTGCCCGACTACTCTCCGCGCAGCTTCTTGAAGTACATCAGGGCCAAGCGCAACTTAAAGTAGTCGTACTGCTCGCGCAGGTGATCAAACAAGTCACGGAGCATCGGACTGCCTCCCAGCTGAGCCTGTGCCGTCTGAATTTCGGCCAACTCCTGCGGCTTCAAAAACTCCTCGATACGCAACTCCAGGCCCTTGGCGTAGCAGTTGGTAAGGTGGCTTTGTACCGTGGAGACGGCCAAGTCGCGGCGCTGGGCAATAGCCTCTATGCTCAGTCCCATACGGTGCAACTGGTGGGTCGTCTCCATAGTACTGTTCACATCGTTGCCTGTTGTCGGTGCAGCCTTGGGCTCGCGCTTGCGGGTAGCGCGCGGCGGCGCCGCACTGAAATCATCCGGGCCGAGGCTACTTGGCATGTCGTCCTCGTCTAGTTCTGCCTGGGCGGCGGGGTTGCCACCGTGGGCCAGCACTTCGCGAATGAAGACCTCACCGTAGGTTTCGAATTTCTTCATTCCGACGCCTGAAATAGCCAGCATGGCCGTACGATTGACGGGGCGCTCCTCGGCCATTTCCTGCAGGGTAGAGTCGGTGAAGATAACGTACGGGGGCACCCCCTGCTCGTCGGCAATGCGCTTGCGTAGGGTGCGCAAGGCGTCGAACAGCTGCGCCTCGCGGGTGGCCGGGGTAGCCTTGGCCGTTGGGGCCGCGGCCTTGCGGCCCCGAGGTGTCTTCTCTGCCTTTTCAGCCGGCTGAAATTTCTTCATGGAGATGGGACGCTGGCCTTGCAGCACCTCCCGGCCCAAGTCGGTAATTTTCAGAGAGTACCCTTCCTCGTAAGCAATGTAGACTAGCCCGTCGTTGAGCATCTGGTGGATGTAGCTGTACCAGTCGAGGTAAGGCAGGTCGCGGCCGGCACCGTAGGTTTTTATCTGGTCGAGCCCCTGGCTGAGAACAGCCTGGTTGCGCATGCCGCGCAGCACATCAATAAGCAGGCTGATGCTGAGCCGCTCCCGGCCGCGCACTACTGCCGAGAGGGCCTTCTGGGCCAGTTTGGTGCCATCGAAGGTGGTAGGCGGGTTGCGACAGATGTCGCAGTTGCCGCAGTCAGTGGCTAGCGTTTCTCCGAAGTAGTTGAGCAGAATTTTGCGGCGGCAGGAGGCAGCTTCTGCAAACTGCTGCATGCGCTCCAGCTTCGTGAGGTTGAGCTGAGTAAGGTTGGGGTTTTCTTTTGTGAGCATGTCTCGCAAGCTCATCACGTCGCCAAAGGAATAGAATAGCACAGCTGTAGCCGGGCTACCGTCGCGGCCAGCACGTCCTATCTCCTGGTAATATCCCTCAATATTTTTGGGTAGGTTGTAGTGAATTACCCACCGTACATTGCTTTTGTCGATGCCCATGCCGAAGGCAATGGTGGCCACAATTACCTGTAAGTCATCTTTCAGGAAGGCTTCCTGCACGGCGGCGCGCTGGTTGGGCGTCATGCCCGCATGGTAAAAGCCTGCTTTGATGCCTTTAGCTTGGATTTTCTGGGCTAGCGTTTCACACTGCTTGCGCGAGAGGCAATACACAATGCCCGCCTCGCCCTGGTGGCGCTCCAAAAACTCCAGAATACCCCCTACCCTATCTTGGCCCGGCCGCACAATAAGATTCAGGTTGGGCCGGTCGAAGCTGGACAGGAATACGCGCGGGTTATTCAGGCGCAGCTGCTGCTGAATATCGCGTTGGGTGAGGCGGTCGGCGGTAGCCGTGAGGGCAATAATGGGCGTGTTAGGAAACTGCTCGCGCAGCACCCGCAGCTGGGTATATTCAGGGCGGAAGTCGTGGCCCCAGGAACTGATGCAGTGCGCCTCGTCAATGGCGAACATGCTAATACGCATGCGCTTGAGGAAGGTCATAAACCCTTCTGACAGCAGCTTCTCCGGCGACACGTAGAGCAGCTTTAGGTAGCCATTGAGGCAGTCGGCAGCAATGTTGTTTTGCTCGCTCATGCCCACGCTGCTGTTGATATAGGCCGCCGAGATACCGTTGGCTTTCAGGGCTTCCACCTGATCTTTCATCAACGCAATCAGGGGCGATACAACTACGCACACTCCCTCCTGCACCACGGCCGGCACCTGAAAGCAGATGCTCTTACCCCCACCCGTGGGCATGAGCACTACCGTGTCTTGGCCACCAAGAATGTTGCCGATGATGTCCTCCTGCATGGGCCGAAATGCGTCGTAGCCGTAGTACTTCTTCAGGACGCGACGGGCAGATTCAATTGTAGGAGCGAGGGGTTCGGCAGCAAATAACATGGGGTAAAGATACGGCTAAACGCAGCGGGGTGAGAGAGTATGTATAACTAGCAGGAGGTGGAAATCGTGCACTATAGAAACAGAATCCTGAACAGTCGCGGAACGCATCCGGCCGTTTAAGTAAGCAGAACACTATCTCACTTCTTATAAACCAGACTATGGCTTTTTCACCTGCTTCCTACTCTCAAAACCAACCTGTCCTCGACGCGCTCAGCCGCTGCATTGCGGCCTGCGAAATGTGCGCCGATGCGTGCTTACACGAGGATCATGTCAAGATGATGGTGCCCTGCATCCGCCTCGACCGGGACTGCGCCGATATCTGTCGGCTCACGGCCGCTTTCATTGCTCGCGGCTCCGACCACGCTAAGCATGTACTCCGGGAGTGCATCGAAATCTGTCAGAAATGCGCCGATGAGTGCGGCCAACACCAACACGACCACTGCCAGCAGTGCGCCGCGGCGTGCCGCGCGTGCGTGGAGGCATGCCAGCAATATGCCGGGTAGTTCAACTGCTCTGGGTAGCTCTCACCCGAAAAGGCCCGGCCACCTTCGCGCTGCGAAGGTGGCCGGGCCTTTTGACTTTCCTATTGTAGAGAGTGTTCTGTTTTACAGTATGTTTCCTGCTGGCTACTTCACCTTGCGGGTGCCTTGGTAAAGCTCGTACTTGAGCAAGCGGCAGTCAATAGGGCCGTTATAGAGAGGAATGCGGCGGGAGGTTTTCAGGCCAATACGCTTGGCAGCTTCCAAGTTGCCCGTGAAAACATAGGCATCGTAGCCCTGAAACCCTGTTTTTAGCGTATCGCCGATGGTTTTGTAGAGGGCGTCCATCTCCGTTTCCTCCCCTATCCGCTCCCCGTAGGGCGGGTTCATGATAACGATGCCGGGTTCCTCCTTGGCAGGGGCCTTGGCTTCTTTCACATCGCGCACACCCAAACGAATAAAGTCTTCTAAGTCAGCGGCGGCTACGTTTTTACGGGCCAGCTCAATGTACTCCCTTGACAAGTCGGAGCCGGCAATGTACGCCTGGGGCTCCTCCAAACGGGCTTGCCGGGCATCTAGCTGCACTGATTCCCACAAGGCAGCGTCGAAATCAGCCCAATTCTCGAAGCCGAACTTCCCCTGATGGTAGAGGCCCGGCGCCACGCGTTGCGCCAGCATGGCCGCTTCGGTGAGCAAGGTACCAGAGCCGCACATAGGGTCGATAAGCGTCTTCTTACCATCCCAGCCGGCCAGCAGCAGCAAGCCAGCGGCCAAGGCCTCGTTCAGAGGAGCTACGTTGGTTTGCTGGCGGTAGCCGCGCTTGTGCAACGATTCACCAGAGGCGTCGAGGCTTAGAGTTACCTCGTTTTCAATCATGTGCAGGTGCAGGCGAATATCAGGATTCTTCACATCCACGCTAGGACGACGGCCCAGGCGGTCACGAAACTGGTCCACAATGGCATCCTTGGTGAGCTGAGCTACAAATAAGGAATGTTCGAAGGTGGACTTATTGACAACGGCCGTGATGGCAAACGTCTGGTCGGGGTCGATGAAGCGCTGCCAGTCGATGCGGCTTACTTCCCGGTACAGCGCTTTCTCATCGCGGGCGTAGAAGCCGGCAAACGGGCGCAGAATGCGCATGGCCGTGCGGCACCACAGGCAGGCCTCGTAAAGTAGCTGGGTGTCACCCACGAACTCCACGGCCCGCTGACCTACTTTTTCAATCTTGGCGCCTAGTTGGCGTAGCTCTTCGGCCAGCACTTCTTCCAACCCAAACTGGGTGGTGGCAGTCATGTAAAATGGAGCGGAGCGACGATTGGCAGCCATGAGCGAGTAGGTAAAGGCAGTAAGAAGGCGCAAAGGTCGGGAAAGTAGCGGGGTAAATGGTGTGGCGACCCATATTTGCGTTTCACCGTTAGACATGCCGTTGCTACTATCCAACCCTTACCTTGTCCTTCTTGGGTAGTAACACCCTGCTTGCACTACTTGCCTACTCTATGCGCCCCTCTTTTCTCTTCGACCCGAGCAAAAGCTCTTTGTTTTATCTGATTCTATTTCTGGCGCTGGCGGTTATGGGCATCACCGCGTACGATGCCATGAATGGGCACTACTCTGTGGTGGGCAGTGTAGCGTCGTTTTTGGGCTTGTTTGTAGCGTTTCAGAGCTGGAAGGCGGCCGACGATGCCTCCCGCAAAACGGATGAAGCACTAAGCCAGATGCAGGCCTTGGCCCACGAGACCCGGCAGCTGGTAGTGAGCAGCAATACCGTGGAAGAACAGATTAAAAACGCGGTGGTAACCATTAGCGACGCCACGCGGGAGCTCTATAAGGGGTTTCAGCCCATTATGCGGGAAATTGCGGAGTTTCTGGCCGAAGCCGAGGGGAGCGAGTACCTGGCAATTATGACCGACTCGGCGTCTATTGGCACGTTCTACGCCCGCCACCATCACCCAGCTCTCAACCAGCGAGAAACGCGCGCCCTCACCGACCGGATTCATGACTTGCTGTTGGAACGAGCCCGCGACGCCCGCGAGTTTTACCTGGCTACCCTGGCTGACGAAACGCCCGAAACCCGCCCGCCCGCCCGCGACCAGTATGGCCTACTCCACCACTATGTGCAAGGCGTGTGGCAGCAGTTTCACCCTGATGCTCCGGTAGCGGAAGAACACTGGCATGAGCACCGCGAGCAGCACCTTTCTACCCTACGCCAGATTCACGATACGTTTACGAGCCTCTCTGAGCACCCCGAGCAACAGGCCGCCGGCTTGGCTCCGCACCAGCCTTTACCGGTGCTGCCATTTCAGTTATTTCTGCGCTTCAATGCCGAGGCCAAGGAGCCTTTTCGGGGATTAATAGTTTTCCTGGGCCAGTATAATCTTGATCGGGTGGCCGAAACCCGGGCTATGCAGACGGCTGATCCTGAGCTGGTGCGCACCTTTATCAGTATGTTTGAGAGCCTCACCAGCCTCGACGACCACGCGGGTTACCAGCAGTTGCGGCGGCAGTTTCCCTTATAATGCGCATACTGCTACGGATCAGCTTGCCAATCCACCTTAAATTCGAATATCGTAGGCTTACTACTGAGCCAGCTTGCCATCAACTACCAACTACATGCAGAAATACGTTGCCGAAGTGTTGGGCACCTTTGCCATCATCTTTTGCGGAACCGGCGCTATCGTTATCAATCAAGAAAGCCACGGCGCCATTACCCACGTGGGTATCGCCATCACGTTTGGGCTGGTGGTAACGTCCATGATTTATGCGCTAGGCTCCATCTCGGGGGCGCATTTCAATCCGGCAGTTTCCATTGCCTTCACGGTAGCGCGCAAGTTTCCGGCGAAAGAACTTCTTCCCTACATTATAAGTCAACTTGCTGGTGCACTGCTGGCTAGTGCTACGTTGCGCTACCTATTTCCTTCCAATGAACTGCTTGGGGGGACGCTGCCAGCCGGCTCCGAAGAGCAGTCATTTGTGCTGGAATTTATTCTGACTTATTTCCTGATGCTGGTTATCCTGAACGTGGCCTACGGATCCAAGGAGCAGGGTCTGTTTGCTGGCCTGGCTATTGGGGGCGTAGTATTACTGGAAGCCATGTTTGCGGGTCCCATTTGTGGCGCTTCCATGAACCCGGTCCGGTCCTTTTCGCCGGCGCTAGTGTCAGGGCATCTGGAGCACGTGTGGCTGTACCTAGTGGCGCCAACGGTAGGCGCCGTAGCGGCCGTATTCACGTGGCAATTCCTGACTCGTTCGGTTGTGGCGCCCAAGGTAGCCTAGCTTACTAGCGGCATAGGGCTACTTCAGGGGGCATTGTTCTGGTGGGTCTTTCTATCTTTAAGGCTCTCTTGCTTCTCTCAACCTGCCTGCATGGCCGCACCCCTCCCTTCCGCTACTACCACCGCCCCTAGCACTGCCACGCGCAGCTACGCCCTGCCCATGGCGGCCATGACGAGCCTGTTCTTCCTGTTCGGGGCCGTCACCAATTTCAATGATGTGCTTATGCCCTACCTCAAGGACGTGTGCCAACTCACCGACTTGCAGTCGTCGTTGGTACAGTCGGCCTTTTTTGGGGCATACTTCCTGATGTCGTTGCCGGCGGGCCGTATTCTGGAGAAGCTGGGGTACCAGCGCGGCATTGTATTGGGGCTGCTGGTTATGGCAGCAGGGGCATTGTTATTTATCCCGGCGGCTAACTCCCGCACCTTTGGCGTGTTCCTGCTTGGGCTGGGCGTGCTGGGGGCAGGCGTGACGCTGCTGCAAGTGGCGGCCAATCCCTACGTATCCATTCTGGGACCTGCCAGCCGGGCAGCCAGCCGGGTGAGCGTGGTGGGAGTAGCTAATAACTTCGGCGGCACCCTGTCGCCCTTACTGGGTGGTATTTTGCTATTTGGGGGCTCCGCAGCCCTGAAGGCTCGGCTGGCTACCCTACCGGCAGCCCAGCGCTTGGCCGAGGAGGCTACCCTCGTGAAGGGTCCTTACATTGGCCTAGCGGTGTTTTTGGTGGTGCTGGCCGGTACCTTCTTCCTGCTGAAGCTGCCCGAGCTGGAAACCTTCGCTGACGAAAGCGCCGAGCCTGTTCCGAGTGCTAGCGGGCGTACGTCGGCGCTACAATTTCCGCACCTGGCTATGGGAGTAGCCGCCATTTTCGTGTACGTGGGCGTGGAGGTAGGCCTGGGGTCTTTCCTGATTCGTTACGGCGAAGCTCAGGGTATAACTCAGCTAAGCGGCTTCACCCAAGCGCTGGTACGGGGCCTCAACGTGGCCGTAAACTTTATTGCCGTGCTGGTAGGGCAAGCTCCGGCGCCCATTGATACCACTGCGGGCTTCACGAAGGCGGTAGGTGCCGTGCTGGTTTCTTCCTACTGGTTTGGCTCTCTGCTAGGCCGAGTGGTAGGCATCCCCCTGCTCACCCGCATCAACGACCGGAAGGCCCTTGTGGCCGTGTGCGCCGCGGGCGTGGTGCTGGTGCTGGCCTCCATTAGCACCCAGGGCGAATCGGCGCTGTGGCTTATTGTGCTGTGTGGCCTGATGAACTCCATTATGTGGCCCGTTATCTTCCCCTTGGCTATTAAAGGACTGGGTGTTTTCACGAAGCAAGGCTCTTCCTACCTCATCATGGCTATTGTAGGAGGCGCCGTCATTCCTCTGATTATGGGGTGGGTAGCAACCAACGGCGGCGGCCTGCGTGTGGCCTTCCTGCTGCCTGCCCTGTGCT
The DNA here is from genome assembly GCF_900188255.1 of Hymenobacter mucosus. Classification (GTDB taxonomy): domain Bacteria; phylum Bacteroidota; class Bacteroidia; order Cytophagales; family Hymenobacteraceae; genus Hymenobacter; species Hymenobacter mucosus. Next base: position 210,059 of record NZ_FZNS01000004.1, read on the forward strand.
ACGCCTACCTGCTCTTCTACTCCCTACGCGGGTACCGGGTGCGCTAGCCCAATACATCGTGCTGCTCACTACAGGCGGGCCGCTTTCTTCGGAAGGTGGCCCGTTTCTGCATCTAGTCGCGTGGGGAAGTTGCCGGGTAGGGTGCTGCCGACGCCAGGCTTCGGCGGAATTTTGCAAACGGCTACCTTTACCAGCGCATCACCTTCCTCCTTCGCTATGGCTTTGGCTCCTGTTCTCGAACACAACGTTTCCCTACGGCCCTACAACACCTTTGGCCTAGATGTACAAGCTCGGCTCTTTGCCCGTTTCTCGTCGGTAGAGGATTTGCAAACTTTGCTGCAACTACCCGAAGTGCAAGCGGCTGAAAAGCTGGTGCTAGGTGGTGGCTCTAACCTGCTGTTTACTCAGAATTTTGACGGGGTAGTGCTGAAGAATGAAATTTGTGGCCTCGATATTATTAGCCAGGATGACAACACAGCCCTAGTGCGGGCCGGCGCCGGCGAGTCGTGGCACGGCATGGTGCAATACACCCTCGACCAAGAGTTGAGCGGCATCGAAAACCTGTCCTTGATTCCAGGTACGGTGGGCGCGGCGCCTCTGCAAAACATTGGTGCTTACGGAGCCGAACTCAAGGATACCTTTGACCACTTAGAGGCCCTGGAAATCAGCACTGGGCAGCTGCGCACGTTTTCGGCAGCCGAGTGTGGCTTTGGCTACCGCGAGAGTGTATTCAAAGGCCCCCTGAAAAATCAGTATATCGTGACGGGGGTAGTATTGCGCTTGCATCGCCAGGCCCAGCCCAACGTGAGCTACGGAGCCATTAAAACCACGCTCGAAGACTTGGGCATTGGGGGTGAGCCCACGCCGCGCCAAGTAAGCGAGGCTGTGATGCACATTCGGCGCAGCAAGCTCCCCGACCCTGCTCAGATTGGCAACGCGGGTTCCTTTTTCAAAAACCCGGAGGTTTCGCAGGCCAAGTTTGATGAGCTGAAAGCCCAGTACCCCGAGGTGCCGGGCTACCCCGTGCCTGGGGGTGTGAAGGTGCCGGCTGGGTGGCTGATCGAGCAGTGTGGCTGGAAGGGTATGCGGCGCGGCGCCCACGGTGTACACGATAAGCAAGCGCTAGTACTCGTTAACCATGGGGGCGCACAGGGACAGGACATCCGCGAGCTGGCACACGACATTATTGCCTCGGTACGCGAGAAGTTTGGAGTGGAGCTGCACCCCGAAGTGAATATTTTCTAAGCTCACTGTTGCCAAGTCTGCACGCAAACCGGCCTGTTTACTGTGAAGTAGGCGGGCCGGTTTTGTGCAGTACTCCCTCGGCCTACTTGCTCGTGCATCAGCTCTGAGCTTAGCCTATCCAGACATTGCTCTCGAGTTCAGGTGTAGTGACCTCTCCTCTGAAACCAAGATAGTTGCCGCCGTCTTTCACTGTTTCTTCTTTCTACCTTTCTTTTTATTGCATGAAACACTTTACTCTCTGGACTGTACTCGCGCTGCTGCTGGTTTTTGGGCCAGCACGTGCGCAAACGGCCATTAGCATTGCGCAAGCCCGGGCTCAGGCGCCCGCCTATGGCACCTCGGGCGCCAGCGTAACCCTCCGCGGCGTGGCTACCAACGGGCCGGAGCTGGGCGTTATTCGCTACATCCAGGATGGTACGGCCGGCATTGCTGTGTACTCCACCGCCCTCACCGCCAACGTGCGCCCCGGCGACTCCATCGTCGTGACGGGCACCCTGAAGGACTACAACGGGCTACTAGAGCTGGACCCCGTATCGTCGCTGACGGTAGTGGCCGGCAACCGCCCCCTACCCACTCCCGTGGTCTTTATCTCTGCTAATGCGGCGGCGGCCTACGCCGAGCAATACGAAGGCCAACTGGTGAAGCTGACAAATGCCACTACCGTAACAACGACGGCCGGCGCCGCCGTAACGGCTTTTGCGAGTACTACCTACCGCATCAGCAACAACGCTACCACCGTCATGTACGTGAATGCGGCCTCCACTGGGCCTGATGGCCTGATTGGCAAGCCGTCGCCCACAGGCACGTTCGACGTGGTAGGCATCATGAGCCAGTTTACCCGCACGGCAGGAACCACCGGCTACCAGTTGCTGCCCCGCCTCTACGCCGACTTTCAGCAGGGCCTCACTCCCAATATCGTTAGCGCCCCTACCACCACCAATATTACTACGTCGGGCTTTACGGTAAACTTCCGGACCCAGAATGCGGGTACTACCAAGCTGGAATATGCCGCGTCGGCGGGTGGCCCGTTTACGGCCCTAACCAGCGCAACCAGCACCACTCAGCATAGTTTAACTATCAGCGGCTTACAGCCCGCCACGGTGTATTACGTCAAGGCTAGCAGCACCAATTCGGTGGGCTTGTCTGAGTCGCGGGTGCTTCCCATGATTACAGCTTCCCAATCGACGGGGAAGATGCGCACCTATTTCACAAACCCAGTGAATACTACCCTGGCGTTGCCGGGCAACACGGCTACCTACCTAGCCAACGGGGCCGTGGCCGATACCATTGCGCGCTACATCAGCCGCGCCCAGCAAACCCTAGACATTGCGGTGTACAATTGGAACAGCCCGGTTATTCTGGCAGCGGTGAATGCGGCGCAGGCTCGGGGCGTGCAGGTGCGGGTGATCTATGAAAACGATAACACCAACGCCAGTATTAGTGGCCTGAATGCAGCTATTCCGCGCATTGGTCGCCAAACCACGCAGAACATCATGCACAACAAGTTTGTGGTGATTGACGCCAACAGCACTACCCCCAACCAACCGTGGGTTTGGACGGGCTCTACCAACTGGACGCCCGCGCAGCTCAGCACCGACCGCAACAACTCCCTTGCCATCCAAGACCAGTCGCTGGCGCGGGTGTACACCATAGAGTTCAACGAAATGTGGGGGGGCGGCACACAGACCACGGCCGTATTCGGCTCCCGCAAAACCGACAACACTCCCCACTACCTCAACATTGGGGGCAAGTCAGTGGAATCGTGGTTCTCGCCCACTGACAACGTGAACGGGCGCCTGATTGAAACAGTGGCTACGGCCGACAACGACCTCCATATTGCCACCATGCTCATCACGCAGAGCGATATTGCCCGCGCCATCCGCGACCAGGTGCAGCTCAAGGGCATTGCTAGCTGCACGGAAGTACTACTTGATGATACAACGAGCAGCGCAGCCTCGGGCAGCGTGTTCCGCACCATTAAAACGGCCGTTGGCAACCGCATCTTGGTCAACAAGCTCAGCGGCATCATGCACCACAAATATGCCATCGTTGATGCCGGCGCGTCGCAATCAGATCCGTTGGTGTTTGTGGGCTCGCACAACTGGAGCCTCTCGGCCAACACGGAAAATGACGAGAACACCCTGGTTGTACACGATGCTCTGATAACAAACCAGTTCTACCAGGAGTTTGCCCGGCGCATCGCCGATCAGAATGCCGGCGTGAGCGTGTGTAGCCTAGTGTTAGCCAACAAAACAGCCGTGCAACAAAGCGCCGTGCACGTGTATCCCAACCCCACCAGCGGCTCCTTCCAGCTGCGCATGCACTCAGATAAGGCGCGCTCGGCCCGCGTGGTGCTGCGCGATGCTACCGGCCGCATAGTACTCGACCAAACCAAGACCCTGAACGGCCAGGAAGTAAGCGTAGATGCCTCCTCCTTACGTGCTGGCTTGTACCTTGTGCAAATTGAAACAACCGAATCGACCCAGATTAGCCGAGTTGTAGTTCAGTAGCACGTACACCAGTAAATAAAAAAGGCTCCCAATACTGGGAGCCTTTTTTATTTACTGGTGTACTGATGCAGAGTATGCATTATTGGGCTTTCCTGAGCACTAAGCATTTGCTTATGACGCTGATCTGGATACACACACGTAGCACTGCTAGAGGGAGCTAGCTTACTTCCAGCGGCGTTGGGCCCAGGCCTGCCGTTGTTCGGCGTCCTGAAACGTCCAAGCTACCAAGCGACTGGCTTTCTGTCCCTGGGTCATATCAATAGTTTTGACCTCCGTGGCGCCGGCCTGTTGCAAGAAGTAATGGGCACTAAGCAGGGTTTGTTTTTTAGAAACCAGAGAAGTAAACCACAATACCCGCCCAGCCAATGGCTTGCTTTGGGCTACCATCCGACGCAAGAAGCCTTCTTCCCCGCCTTCACACCAAAGCTCGTTGTTCTGCCCCCCGAAGTTTAGCACAGGCTCCGGTGCCTTGGCGTACCCGAGGTTGCGGTTCTTGCGCTGACTACCGGCTGCCGCCTCGGCCGCCGAGGTATGAAACGGCGGGTTGCACACCACTAAATCAAACTCCTCGCGCGCCTTCACAATACCCTCGAAGATGTAGTCCGCGTGCGTTTGGTGGCGGATGTCGATACGGCCGCGCAGCACAGGGTTTGCTTCTACCATGTGCCTAGCCACCCGAATAGCGACAGGGTCAATATCGGACCCCACGAAGCGCCAGCCGTACGTCCGCGTCCCCACAATGGGGTACACGCAGTTGGCGCCTACTCCTACGTCGAGCACGTGCACACCCTTATCGCGCGGTATCACGCCACCGTGCTCAGCGGCCAGCAAGTCGGCGGCGTAGTGGAGGTAGTCGGCCCGGCCCGGAATGGGTGGGCAGAGGTAGCCAGCGGGCACGTCCCACTGCGCTACTCCATAAAACTGCTGAAGCAACGCCTGATTCAGCGCTTTCACCGCCGCCGGGTTGGCAAAGTCGATGCTGTCGTCGCCCGTAGGATTAGGCACTACAAAAGCGGCCAGTTCCGGTCGGATACTGGTTAGCTGGTCGAAGTCGTAGCGGGCGGCGTGAAGGTTGCGGGGGTGCATAAAGTATTAGATTCAAGGGAAAAGAAGAACCCGTTGCGGGGTTCGCAACGGGTTCTGGCAATGCAAGATGGTACTATTTCAGCACAGCTACCGTGGCGCCATCACCGCCGCGGTCGGCGTGCTCATCAGCCACGCTGGCTACTTCGCGCGTGCGGTGGAGGTAGTCGCGCACCACTTGGCGCAATACCCCGTTGCCGCGGCCGTGCAGGATCTTGATTTCCGACACGCCCAGCATCACGGCGTCGTCCACGTAGGCCATGATTCTGTTCAGGGCATCTTCTGCCCGCTCCCCGCGCAAGTCCAGCGTGGTGTTGAAGCCCGACATACGCCCCGTAATGTCCAGCGTGGCGTGCTGAGCCGGCGCTTTACGAGCAGCTTCCTTCTCCCGCTCCCGAATCTCGGAGCGCGTGAGCTTTTCCAGCTGACTTACTTTCACAATGGTTTTCAGGCCGCCAAAGGAAACCTCTGCCGTTTTGCCTTTCACACTCATAATCTCACCGTGCCCTTCCTGGCCCAGCAGCGCTACCTTGTCGCCGGGCTTAAGGGTATTCGGGTCGGCTAGCTCTCGAGTGCCGCGGGCTTTCGGCGGTTCTATCTGCAGCTTTTCCCGCACGAAGGTATCCAGCTTGCCGCGGGCTTCCTTGGTGCGCTCCTTTTCAGCCTGACCCAGGCGAATCTCCTGGATGGTAGCTTCAATTTGCTGATTCGTGTCCTTGAGCAGCATTTTCGCCTTGGCCTTGGCTTCGCGCAGTACATCAAGGGTGGTGTCGTCGAGGTACTTCTTAAGGTCTTGGTAGTCCTGGGCGGCTTTTTTCATGCGCCGCTCCTGTTTGGCCGCTTCGGCAGTGCGCTGCTCAAGCTCGGTTTTTTCCTTTTCCAAGCCTTCCAGCAGCCGGTCGTAGCGAATTTTATCTTTACCAACCAGTTGGGTAGCACGCTCCACAATGTCCTTGGGCAAACCAATTTTGCGGGCAATTTCGATGGCAAAGCTTGACCCAGGCTTACCTGTTTCGAGACGATAGAGGGGCTGCAGTTTTTCGGGGTCGTAGCGCATGGCCCCGTTAATGATGCCCGCCGTACGCTCGGCGTAGTTTTTCAGGTTGGTGTAGTGGGTAGTGATGACCCCGAAAGCCCGGGCGCGGTTGAGCTGCTCCAGCACGGCCTCGGCAATAGCGCCGCCCAGGCTGGGCTCGGTGCCCGTACCAAATTCGTCAATCAGCACCAAGCTGCGCTTGTTAGCCAGGGTCACGAACTGCTTCATACTCAGCAAGTGAGATGAATACGTACTCAGGTCGTTTTCCAAGCTCTGCTCGTCACCGATATCCAGGAAGATATCCTCGAACACGCCCGACTCAGACTCCTCGCCGGCCGGAATAAGCAAGCCGCACTGCAGCATATACTGCACTAAGCCTACCGTCTTCATGCTCACTGACTTACCACCGGCATTGGGTCCCGAAATCAGCAGAATGCGCTGTTCGGGATTCAGCTCGATGTCCAGGGGTACTACCTCGCGCGCATCGTCTTTGGCGTGGGCCTGGAAGGTGAGGTACAGGAGCGGGTGTCGCACGCGGTGCCAGCGAATCAGCGGACGAGGATTCAACACTGGCAGCGTAGCTTCCAAACGACGCGCTAATTGCGCCTTAGCCCGAATAAAGTCCAGCAGCCCCAAGTATTGGTAGGCCTTGCGTAAGTCGGGAATATGGGGGCGTAAGTGGGCCGTGAGCTGGGTAAGAATACGCACCAACTCGCGCTGGTAGGCATTTTCCAGGTCCTTGATGTCGTTGTTCAGCTCGAAGACAGCTTCCGGCTCAATGTACACCGTCTGTCCTGTAGCCGACTCATCATGTATGAGGCCTTTCACGCGGCGCTTGTGCTCGGCAATAACCGGCAGCACCAAACGGCCACCCCGAATAGTCGGCTCAGAGCCCTCGGGCACCCAACCTTCCTGGCGGGCATGGCGCAGAATACCTGCAATTTGCTTGCGCAGCAGCCCCTGCCGGTTAATCAGCTCTTGGCGCAGCTGGCTCAGCAGCGGCGACGCGTTATCGCGCACCTGGCCTTCGTCGTCCACCACCTTGTCCAAGGCAGCTAGCAGGTTGCGGTCTACCTGCACCCCAATGCCTAGCAAACGCAGCGTAGGGTACAGATTTTCCTCGACATGGGTAAAGAAGCTGAGCGCCTCGCGAATGGTGCGCAGGCTCATTTTCACGGCGAAAAACGCCGCTACGTCCAAGTAAGAACCGGGAATATTGGCGCGCACCAAATGCTGGTGCACATCGTGGTAGTGTTGGCTCGGAAAGTCGGCCCCGCTATTCAGCAGCTGGCGAAACTCGTCGGTTTGCAGTAGGAGCTTGTGAAGCTGGTCGTGCTTTGTCTGGAAGGTCATCTTGGCCACAAACTGCCGACCTAGTGCACTCAAGCACAGGCCTTCCAGCATTTCACGCAGCTGCGCGAAACCTATTTTTTGCTCAAAATTCTGAGGAAGAATCAAATCAGGTATTCCTTGTGTAGGACTGTATATTCGGAAGGGAATGCGAAGATAAACACTTCGCACGTGGGGAAAGATTCAATAAATTACATGTAATACATGGGCGCTTGCTTCATATTTACTTGGTGCCTCAGGCGGGCAGTGTCTTACAACATTTTCGCCAGTGAGGCACCTGCCCACATGGATAGTGTGCTGCTTACATCTCCCCTTCCACTCCCAGTCCAAACAGCGCAAAGTCATACTTCACGGGGTCCAGCGGGTCGAAGCTGCGGAGGTGGGCGGTAAGGTCCTCGGCGGCTAGCCAATCTACTTGCTTACGCTCAAGCAGCCCCAGGCGACGGGCCACGCGCTCCACGTGCACATCGCAGGGGCAGATGAGGTCGGCGGGTGAAAGACGCTGCCAGAGGCCAAAGTCTACGCCGCGGGTGTCGGGGCGTACCATCCAGCGCAAGTACATGTTCACGCGCTTGCAGGCCGAGCCGCGGGCCGGGGTGGCTACGTGCTTACGGGTGCGCTGAGGTGCATCCGCTAGGCTGAAGAACAAGTTGTGGAAGTTCTCTAACCTTTCTTTCTGGGTGATACCCACGAGAAAAGCATCTTCCAAGGTATCGTGCCCGGCGTAAAACCAACGCAGCCAGTGCACAAAATACAGTAAGTCTGTGTCGCAGAAGGTACGATGACAAAAGCCCAGTAGGCCTTTTAGGTCATCGTCGTGGTGTTGAGTAATAAACTGGTAGGGCGCATTGTCCATGCGGCGCATTAGTTCTAAGCACTTGCTGATGATGGTGGGGCGCCGCCCCCAGGCCAACAAGGCGGAAAATAAGGCGCTAATTTCAATATCCTGCCGCTGGGAAAAACGGTGCGGAATGCTGATGGGGTCGGCTGAAATAAAGGTGGGTTGGTCGTAATGCAGATATTTCTCGTCGAGGAGGGTGCGGACCTGGGCGTGGTTCATAATGGCAAACAAAAGGGAGAGGCGGGGCTGCTGGCCTAGCTAACGCAGAACAACAGTCTCACCTCTCCCTGTTTGGTACTGGGGTCGAAGGTTAGGGGACGTAGCTGGTTTCCACCCGGAAGCGTTGGTCGGGAGTAGCTAGGCGCTGTACGGCTTTCTTGGACAGGCGTACGAGCACGTTGGAATTTTCACCCGTGTCGGGCAGCTTGCCAATTACGCGCACATACACCGACTGCCCGTTCATGATATTGCGCACCTGCATGATAGTACCTACAGGGGCAGTTTTGTGCAGAGCTAGGTATTTATCGGAGGCGTCCGTGGGAATGACCATAGCCAACCCATTTTCTGACACGCGGCGCACAATTTCGTTGGCACGTTCGGGCGCCCGCTCTCGGTCGTCCTCGACAGGTGTGGTGGGAGTAGGAGCCGGAGCCGCCTCCCGGGCCCGCTCACGCGCTTCCCGTTCCCGGGTTTCGCGCGCTTCCCGCTCGCGCTCAGCCGTATCATCGGCTCGCTCAGGGCGAGTAGCCGGGCGCGGAGCTGCTGCAACTGGGGCGGCGGGCTCGGGACGGGTAGCAGGGGTACCTGCCACAATTATGGTTTCGCCAAGACGCACATTGTAGCTGGTAGTTACCCCATTCAGGCGGGCCAGCTCGGCGGGAGAAGTGCCAAACTTGCGGGCAATAGAGAAGAGCGTTTGGCCTGCTTCCACTTTGTACACGCGGTTGCCGCGGGCATCAGTAGGCAGGCTGCGAGTAGCCGTTGTGGGAGCGGTTGTGGCAGCCGGGCGGGTACTGGCCGGAGCTGTCATCACTACCCGGTTGCGGGGTACCAACACTATCTGGTTGGTAACCAGTGCGCCTTTTAAGCTGGGGTTAGCTTCCACAATTTGCTCTACCGGCACTTTGTAGCGGCGAGCCAACCCATAAAGCGTTTCGCCGGGTGCCACGCGGTGCTTAATCAGCATTTTGTTGTTGCGGTACTCCACGCCAATAGAATCGGGCGGGGCTACCGGCCGCGGCGCCGCCAACGCAGAGAAACCAGAAAATACAAACGCAGCAGATAGCAACGAGAATCGGGACATACAAGAAAAGCGCAAAGCAACAGGCACTGACAATACAACCTGCGCTGTATCTCACCTGCATAAATACTGCCGAAAGTTACGCATTCCTACCTAGTAGCCGCTGTGTTAAACCAGGCTTCCCAGATTTTATTGGTGGATTCTGAGATATTTTTGGCTTAGCTGCGTGCCGGCTATGATTCATGGGAGAATGAGCTACCTACTGGCTTTCAAGAAGTAGTAGTTCAGTGGCCCCAGGTAAGCATCGGAACGTGCTAGTTTTTCCCGTTTTTTGTGGCTTCCACCCTGCTGCTCTTTCTCTATGCACGCCATCGGCATTATTCCCGCCCGCTACGCCTCTACTCGTTTACCAGGCAAGCCCCTCATTGATTTAGGCGGCAAATCCATGATTCAGCGAGTAGTAGAACAAGCCCAAAAGTCGAGCCTCAGCCGCGTAATAGTGGCCACTGATGATGAGCGAATTTATGCCCACGTCATCGCATTTGGGGGCGAGGCCGTGCTGACCGCTGCTAACCACCCCAGCGGCACCGACCGAGTACGCGAAGCCTACGAACAGCTACACACCGATGCTGACTGCATCATCAATATTCAGGGCGACGAGCCATTCATCCATCCAACCCAGATTGATGCCTTGGTAGCGTTGTTTGCCCGACCTAATCCTCCGCAACTGGCTACGCTGGTTAAGCCCGTAGTGAGTGACGAGGAATTGTTCAGCCCCCACCTTCCTAAGGTGATTCTGGATACCCAGGGCTACGCCATGTATTTTAGTCGGCACCCCCTGCCCTACCAGCGCCAGTACCCTTCTGCCGACTGGCTGCTGCACCACCGCTACTTGCGCCACATTGGCCTTTACGCCTACCGGCCAGATGTGCTCCGGGAAATCACGCAACTGCTGCCTTCGCCATTGGAGCTGGCCGAAAGCCTGGAGCAACTGCGCTGGCTGGAACACGGCTACCGCATTCTGACAGCCGAAACGGAGCTGACTACCTTGGGCATCGACACCCCAGAGGATGTGGAGAGAGCCTTGGTTCAGCTAAAAATAGAAAGCTAAGCTTTCTGGCCGCTGGTTTCACCGGCTGCTTTTCCTACTACATGCTGCTCGGCAGTATCCTGGCGCTCCTCTTTCATCTCCCGCGACAGGAAGAAGTTCAGCGCCGTTCGGATAACAGCTACGGCCCCCAACTTGCCGATTTGGTCCCAACTGGGAGCTATGGCCGTGGAAAGGATATCGGCTCCAAGCTGAAATTCCAAGGCCAGGGCCAAGTAGCGGGCCAACGTGAGCCGAATAGCGGTGAAGTCGGCGGTGCGACGGGCTACAAGGGCCTTCAGAAACAGCCCCGCCGCCAGCACTATCCCCAGCGCAATAGTGAGGGCCCCAATGGTTTCAACCCCAAGCTTCAGCCACTGCACTACGGAGACTACACCGGCTTCGGCCTGAGAAAATAACGTAACTGATTCGGTCGGCATCCTTGGTTTATGAGGTAGTAGGCGTAGTGGTGCGTGTAAGTCGGGATAAGATGTAGGTAGAGCCGCGCTGCACAATTACCAGCACCACTACTAGGCCTACTGCCAGCCCAAATAGCAGCAAGTTCCCCTCGCCGCTACCGGCCCGAAAGGCAAAGTTGAGCCCCGTGGATACGGCCGGCGGGTGCATAGCATCTAGCGCAATCATGAGCAGGATACTGAGTACCATGGCTAGGGCCGCACTTACGTAACCCGGACCTACCAGGGCGTGCAGCACAAACCCAATACTGGCCGCGCCCAACTGACTGATGGCGAGCGTGCGGGCACTATTGGTACGGTGGCCGGGGTCGAGGTAAATTAGAAAGGCACTAGAGGCCAGGGAGGCAAACAGCAGGCGCTGGTTGCTCAGCAACTCCAGCAACCAAAGCATGAGCAGCACCGTGGCGGTGGGAAGCAAAGCCAACAGTAGCTCACCGCGCCGTCCCAGGCTTCGGCGGCCCGAAGCCGAAGCAGGGGTATCGGCGAGCGGCTGAGCAGTGGTAGGGGTCGAATTTGGCATTATGACTCCTACGCAGCATCACCCCAGTGGGGTGCACTAAGGCAGTACCAACTTGGCTAGCCGCCTGCCTTTTTGGCTTTGTAGCCTTTCTCAATCAAGACTGCCAGTACTTTGTCTCGAAAGTCGCCTTGGATGATGATTTCGCCGTCTTTAGCGTTGCCGCCTACGCCACACTTTGTTTTCAGAAGCTTGCCTAGGTCTTGCAGATCAGCGTCCTGACCTACAAAGCCAGTAACAAGCGTGACCTGTTTGCCGCCGCGGGCTTTTTTGTCCAGCTGCACACGTAGGTTTTGCTGCTGAGGCGGCAGCGTAGCAGCAGTTTCTTCGCCCGTGTGCTGGTACTCAAAATCGGGGTTGGTGGAGTACACCACGCCTTCCCGGCGTTTTTTATCGGCTTTCATGCGAGTAAGTTGTAAGCTTGTGAGCAAGGCGCGTTGGGTAGGGGGCCAGTATTCACCCATCACCACCCAGGACGCTCAATGCGCACACTGCACAGTGTTGTTGTTTGCGTCAGTTGGCTACTTCCAGCGCCAATGGCGTTAGTTCTACTTCAAAACGAGTGGCGTCGGTTACGTAGTCGCCATCCACGTGGAAACCCAACGGGGCTGCTGACTGCACCAGAATGTGGCGGCTGGTATGATATACGGCTGCCCCTGAAGTAGCCAACGTCCCGAGGGCGAGGCCTACACCAACCCGCAGGGCCCGCGTGAAAGGTAGTTGATCAATCAGGCATACGTCCAGCAGCCCATCCTGAATATTAGCCTGCGGAGCAATGTAGGCGTTATTGCCATACTGGGCAGCATTGGCAAAAGCCAGCACGTAGCAGTGGGTATCCAGTAGCTGCTCCCCATTTAAGGTTATTTGCACTGGCGTAGGGCGGTAGCGGCGGTACTCGCGCAAGGATATTTTCACGTACGTTTTCAGTCCTCGCGTGCCCGCCTGGGCAAACATCTTGCTTACGTGCGCATCAAACCCCAGCCCCGCGGTGCAGAAGAACGGCCGACCGTTGATGCGTCCGACATCAATGCGCTGAAACGTGGGGGCGCAAGCCCGAGCCACTGCGCCCGGCAAGTCTAGGGGTAGTCGTAAGTGGCGGGCTAAGCCATTGCCCGAGCCACGCGGCACAATTCCTAACGCTGCCTCGGTGCCCAGCAGGCCGCGTGCTACCTCATTCACAGTGCCATCGCCACCCACGGCCACCACTACCCGGAAGCCTTGCTGCGCCGCCTGCCAAGCCAGCGCTTCGGCGTGGCCAGCGTGCTGCGTAAGTCGGACCTCGAACGTGGCACCGGCGGCCGTCGCGTAGCGCGTCAGCAGGGCTGGCACGTCTTGGGTGCGATTAGTACCGGAAGTGGGGTTCAGAATAAAACAAATGCGCACGAGCGGTGACGTATGGTATCAAGGGAAATAGCGGGCGTCAAAGATAGCGCGTACCGGGTATGCCGCCCTAAAAAAGACCGCCTGCCTGGTTTCCCAGGCAGGCGGTCTTTAAGTCAGAAAGCCAGAAAGCTTAGCCGTTCATTTTCTCGCCCAACTTCTGGATGAGGTCAGCGGTGCGGGTAGAGTAGCCGGTTTCGTTGTCATACCAACCTACCACCTTCACCAGCGTACCGTTGGCCGAAGTCAACTGCGAGTCGAAGATGCACGAGTGGGGGTTACCTACGATGTCAATGCTCACCAGCGGATCGGTGCTGTACTCCAGGATGCCTTTCAGCTCACCTTCGGCAGCCTTTTGCACGGCTTCGTTGATTTGCTCCTTCGTAACTTCTTGCTTCAAGATTACGGTCAGGTCGGTGGTAGAGCCGTCTGGAATAGGCACGCGCATGGCGATACCATCCAACTTGCCCTTCAACTGGGGCAGTACCAGACCTACGGCTTTGGCAGCGCCAGTGCTGGTAGGAATGATGCTGTAGGCAGCAGCACGAGCACGACGCAGATCTTTGTGAGGCGCGTCCTGCAGGTTCTGGTCAGAGGTATACGCGTGTACCGTGGTGATGTAGCCCTTCTCAATGCCGAAAGCATCGTCGAGCACCTTCGCCATGGGAGCCAAGCAGTTAGTCGTGCACGAAGCGTTGGAAAGGATGGTTTCCGCGCCCGTCAGGATGTCTTCGTTTACGCCGAGTACTACGGTAGGAATGTTGCCAGTAGCAGGAGCCGAGATAACTACTTTCTTGGCACCAGCGGTGAGGTGCTGACCAGCACCTGCCTCGTCAACGAAGCGGCCGGTTGACTCCAGCACCACGTCAACGCCCATGTCGCCCCAGGGCAACAGCTTGGGGTCGCGCTCAGCAAGAGCAGCAATGCGCTGGCCATTTACGGTCAGGCTTTCCTCGTCGTACGCCACAGTACCGTTGAAACGGCCGTGGATAGAGTCGTACTTCAGCAGGTGAGCCAGGGTCTTGTTATCCGTCAGGTCATTGATAGCCACAACTTCCACGTTGTCGCGCTGAAGCAGGGCCTTGAACGTCAGGCGGCCAATGCGGCCGAAGCCGTTAATGGCAACTTTGATTTTAGCCATAAGAATGGGGAAATGGGAGTTTATCGGTCCGGGAGGGCCGGGTGAAAACGCGAGCGAAGGTACAGGGCTCCGCTAACATCGCCAAATAAGATAGCCATACGAAATCCAGGCGTTGGGGTAGAATTTTTTTTCGCCTGACAATCAGCCTCTTTTTTCGTCTTCGCAGGTTTTTTACCACCACCCTCTTGCGCTGAATCTATCGGGCTGTATCTTTGCACCATCAAAACGAAACAAGGCCGCTTAATCTGGTCCGTTCGTCTAGGGGTTAGGACAGTAGATTTTCATTCTACCAACAGGGGTTCGATTCCCCTACGGACTACACGCCTCGTTTTGAAAAAAGGCCTCTGCATTACTGCAGAGGCCTTTTTTATTACCTATTTCTTCTGAGCCAAGCCAGCTGCGCCGTGCTTAGTAGCGGCCCCATTAAAGACCTATGGCGGTTTTTCTGACCCGAGGTAGGGCTAGTTACCGGTGCCGCTACAATAGTGCTTTCAATCGTAGCGGCACCGGTTAGCCTTATTTAGCGGCGTTTTTCTCGGTAATGAGACGTAACGTAGCGGGCTTTACTCCTTTGCCCGTTACTTTCAACTCCAGCGGGCCAGCCTTATCCGAGGCCTGCACAGTAGCTACCAATTGGCCGTGGAAGGCGTGCATCCGGGGCTGATGAAACAGCTCCAGACTGGTTGCGTCGCCGTTGGCTACGGCCCTGAAGCGGCCCGCACCAGTTACTTTAAACGCTAGTTCGTTGGTAGCATCGGGGCACAAGTTGCCTTGGGCGTCCTCCACCCGAGCCGTTACGTAAGCTAGGTCCTGCCCGTCGGCAGCTAAGTGGGTCTGATCAGCAACCAGCTTGATGTGGTGGGGCTTGCCCGCAGTGCGCACCTCTTCCTCCGCCACGGCCTTACCCTGCGCATCGTAGGCTACTACCTTAATGCTGCCCGGCTGGTACTTCACCTCGTTCCACATAAGGCGGTACTGAGTTTGAGGCTTGTCAGAGGGCCCTTTGGTCTTACGGCCCTGGCTTACACCATTTACGAACAGCTCAGCCGAGGGGTAGTTGGTGTAGCAAAACACAGGGGTCGTTTGTCCCTCACGGCCAGGCCAAGTCCAATGGGGCAGCAGGTGCAAGGTGGGTGCGGCGGTATTCCACCGGGCTCGGTAGAGATAGTACCGATCTTTGGGTAGGCCGGCGAGGTCCATAATACCGAAGTAAGAACTGTGCGAGGGCCACACTTCATCGTAGGGAGTCGGCTCGCCCAAGTAATCGAAGCCTGTCCATACAAACTCGCCCAATACGTAGGGCAGCGCATCCTGCTTCACAAATTCCTCGTCAGGCGTCTGCGACCACACGCAGGCCTCCAAATCGTAGGACGATGACTGGTTATCGGGGTATTTCTTTTGTTTAGCTAGCTCTACCGGAAACTTGTACACCCCGCGGCTGCTCACGGTAGAAGCCGTTTCGGAGCCGAGCAAGAACCCTTGAGGCAGTTTATCGTTGGCTTCCTCGTAGCGGTGAGGTTTGTAGTTGAAGCCAGCAATATCGAGTACAGAAGCGAAGTTGTTCTTAATGGCCGCATCAATCTGGTCCATGCCGGCCGTTACGGGGCGCGAAGGGTCCTCACGGTGCACAATATCCTGGAGGCGCTTGGCAATTTTGCCGCCGCCGGGTGCGCCCTGGTCGGGAACTTCGTTGCCGATGCTCCACATAATTACGCTCGGGTGGTTTCGGTCGCGGTGCACCATGTTCACGAGGTCCTTCTCCGACCACTGATCAAAGTACTGGCTGTAGCCATTTTTTACCTTGGGTGTCTTCCATTCGTCAAACGATTCTACCATGAGCATGAAGCCCATTTCGTCGCAGAGAGTGACTAGCTCTGGGGCTGGCATGTTGTGAGTAGTGCGAATGGCATCGCAGCCCATGTCCTTCAGAAGGACTAGCTGACGGCGTAGGGCAGCCGTATTTACAGCAGCGCCTAAGGGGCCCAAGTCGTGGTGATTACATACACCCTTAAACTTGCGCACCTGCCCGTTCAGCGAAAAGCCTTTGCCAGCTTCAAATTTGAATGAGCGAATACCAAAGGGCGTGCGGTACTCGTCTTTCAACTCATTGCCGGCGTACAGCTTAGAGGTGGCCGAATACAGCACGGGCGTTTCCGGCGACCAGAGCTGGGGAGTTTTCACCACCAAGTTTTGCTCGAACTCCTGGCCGTCGGTGGCCGTGAGGGTGGTGCTGGTAGTGGCTACCACCTGCCCCGCAGCATCCCGAATTTCGGTTTCAAGGCGCAGGGGCTGGAAGGTATTGCCGGGCGTAGCTACTTGCGTGCGCAGCTTCACCTTGGCAAAGTTGGCGTTGATTTCGGGGGTAGTGAGGTAGGTACCCCACACCGGAATGTGTACGTCGTCGGTGACCAGCAGGTGCACATTGCGGTACAGCCCGGCACCAGGGTACCAGCGCGAGGCTTCAGCTTGGTTGCGCAGACGAACTGCTAGTACATTGTTGCCACCCGCTTGCAGGGCATCGGTAATGTCGCAGGAGAAGGAGTTATAGCCGTAAGCCCAGGCGCCTACTTCCTTGCCGTTCACAAATACGTGGGCGTCGCTCATGGCACCATCGAACAGTAGCACTGCCCGCTTGCCCGGCCCGAAGTCCGGCACGTCTAGCTGGCGGCGGTACCAGCCGGTGCCAATAAACGGCAAGCCCCCCGTGCGGCCCGATTTGGGGGTAGCTTTCTGCTCCTGGTTTTGCTCAATCTTCACCGTTTGCAGATCGTTGTTGCCATCAAAGGGACCATAAATGGCCCAGTCGTGGGGTACCTGCACTGTTTGCCAAGAGGCATCTTTGTAGGTGGGCTGGGCCGCATTGGGCACATCTCCCTTGGTAAATTTCCAGTTGGTGGTAAGCAGATATTCCCGGCGGGCCTGAGCCACAGCCGACTGGTACAAGGAGCCACTAAGAGTGAGGGCCGCGACAATAGGTAGAGCGCGGCAACGGTAGAAGGAAGAACTGAACATTCAGAAAGGAAACGAAAACAGGAAAGGCACTAGAATGCAGTAAGTATAAGGAGCCGGCGCGAACTTCCGGTTGCTTGGGCTGCGTCACTGTGCTCGGCTGGGTTCCTTGTCGGCGGTAACTCCACCTGTTTAAGGTGAGCCCAAGATCAACAGTATCAAATCAGGAGCATTTCTGCGCTGGAGATGAGAAGGCCAAACCTAAGCTGTGCGCGCACGTGAGAAAAAAGGAGGTAAAAAAATAACGGCTAAACGCCTCCTTCTGCCGTAAGCCTATAAGTTCACCATCCAAACAGGCTCATGTCCCGAACGATTATTGTCTCAAACCGACTACCCACCAAAGTTCTACGCACCGAAGAAAGTCTCACGTTTCAACCCAGCGAAGGCGGGTTAGCGACGGGGTTGGGCTCTATCTACCGGGAGAAGGGCAATGTTTGGGTAGGCTGGCCAGGGCTGTTCGTGGAGGATCCGGCAGAAGAGCAGCACATTACCGAGCAGCTCCAGCAGGACAGTATGGCGCCGGTGTTTCTGACGGAAGCAGAAATCCGCGACTTCTACGAAGGCTTCAGCAACTCCACACTCTGGCCCACCTTTCACTACTTCAGCCAGTACGCCACCTACGAGCAGGCCCACTGGGAGGCCTACGTGGCCGTCAACGAGAAATTCTGCCAGGCCGTGCTGGCGCTGGCCGGCCCCGACGACACCATCTGGGTGCACGACTACCAGCTGCTGCTGCTGCCCGAAATGCTGCGCCGCGCCCGCCCCGAGTGCACCATTGGCTTCTTCCTGCACATTCCCTTCCCGTCTTACGAGATGATCCGGGTGCTACCCTGGCGGGCAGAACTGTTGCAAGGTATGCTGGGTGCCGACCTCATCGGTTTCCACACCTTTGGTTACATGCGCCACTTCCTGAGCGCCGTGTCGCAGTTGCTAGGCTACTCTTCCCAGAATGGGCAGATTGAAACTCCCAGCCGCACCGTGCTCGTGGACGCCTTCCCTATGGGCATCGACTACCAGCGCTACGAAACGACGGCAGCCTCAGCGGAAGCCAAGCGCCACGAAGCTGAGTATCGTGAGGCCCTGCGCGAGGTACGCGTCATCCTCTCCATCGACCGGCTTGACTATACTAAAGGCATTGCCCAGCGTCTGCGCGCCTTTGAAGTACTGCTACAGCGCTACCCTGAGTGGCGCGAACAGGTAAGCTTGATTATGCTGGTAGTACCTTCCCGCGACCAAGTGGCCCAGTACGCTGCCTTGAAGGAAGAAATTGATGAACTGGTAGGGCGCATCAACTCCCAGTATCGCACCATTACCTGGAACCCCATTCACTATTTCTACCGCTCTTTCCCCTTGGAAGAGCTTTCCTCGTTGTACCGCTTGGCTGAAGTGGCTCTGGTAACGCCTATGCGCGACGGGATGAACCTAGTAGCCAAGGAGTTTATTGCCAGCAAGGCAGACCAGCGCGGGGTGCTGATCTTAAGCGAACGAGCCGGTGCTGCCCGGGAGCTATCCGATGCCATCATCATTAACCCTACCGATACCAACCAGCTAGCTGAGGCGATGCACGAGGCTCTAGTGATGCCGGAGGAGGAGCAGGTACAACGCATGGCCGCCCTGCAGTCGTTGGTGCGCCAATACAACGTGTTTGCCTGGACCAAACTGTTCATGGACCGCCTGCAGTATAGCAAGATCAAGCAGCTTACGCTGGCTACCGAAACCCTGAGCACGGCTCCTCTCATGCAGCTACGCGAGGAGTTTGAAGCGGCCGAGTCGCGCCTGCTGTTGCTTGACTACGATGGTACGCTGGCACCCTTTAATCCGCTTCCCCAGCGCGCACAGCCTGATGCGGAGTTGTTGCTCCTGTTACAGTCATTGACGGCTAACCCACGCAACCGAGTGGTCATCATTAGCGGGCGCGACCGGGGAACCCTGCAAAAATGGCTGGGACACCTGCCCGTAGACTTCATTGCGGAACACGGAGTATGGCTGCGCGCTGCCGGTGACGACTGGAGCCTATTTCAGGCCTTGAACAACAACTGGAAGCAGGACATACGCCCAATTTTGGAGATGTACGTGGCTCGTACGGCCGGCTCTTTCATCGAAG
This sequence comes from Hymenobacter mucosus, assembly GCF_900188255.1. Classification (GTDB taxonomy): domain Bacteria; phylum Bacteroidota; class Bacteroidia; order Cytophagales; family Hymenobacteraceae; genus Hymenobacter; species Hymenobacter mucosus. The sequence continues at coordinate 229,078 of NZ_FZNS01000004.1, forward strand.
ACAAGGAGTATTCCCTGGTATGGCACTACCGCCGCGCCGACGTGGAACTGGGCGCCGTCCGGGCCCGCGACTTGCTTAGCCACCTCACCTTTATGACGTCTAATACCGATTTGCAGGTGTTGGAGGGCAACAAGGTAATTGAGATTAAAACGGCTGGTATCAACAAAGGCACTGCCGCCGCCCGCTGGGTAAGCCAGTACAACCCCGACTTCATCCTAGCCCTCGGCGACGACCGTACCGATGAGGACACCTTCCGAGCTATGCCAGCAGAGGCATATACGGTGAAGGTGGGTAGCTCACCCCGCTCCCAGGCCCGCTACCACTTAGCCTCTACCCAAGAGGTGCGGCGCCTGCTCAGAAGTCTGCTGACGTAACCCTGCTACTCGCTTTTACTGCGCTACTTTCACAAGCCACTACCTTCTTCTAGGTAGTGGCTTTGTTTTGCTGAGCTACGCGCGCCCCCGGCTTGCCTACCCGAGTATTGCCGTACTTTCGTGGCTTTCAAGAGTGAGTAGTACGCATGCCCCATCTTCAAATTGACGACTTGCAGGTAGAAGTCGTACGTAAGAATATACGGACCCTGCGCCTGAGTGTGCACATGCCCGACGGCCGAGTGCGCGTAACCGCACCATTCCGCACTTCTGATGCCACGGTGCGGGAGTTGGTATTAGCCCGTCAGGCCTGGATTCATAAGCACCAAGCTACGTTTGCCGCGCGCGAGCAGCTACCACTTCTCACGTACGTAACAGGCGAGATGCACCTGTACCAGGGCACGCCCCATACATTGCGTGTGCATCCTACCACCAGCCCAGCCAAGGTAGTACTTCAAGAGCCTGGCTACCTTGACTTACATGCCCCTCTTACGAGCACAACAGCCCAGCGGGCCCAGGCCCTGGCCCATTGGTACCGCCAGCGCCTGCGTGAGCAGCTACCCGCACTGCTAGAGAAATGGCAACCTGTAGTGGGGGTGCAAGCCAACGCTTGGGCTATCAAACAAATGAAGACGCGCTGGGGCACCTGCAACATCCAGGCCCGGCGTATTTGGCTGAACCTAGAACTAATCAAGCGGCCTCTACCCTGCCTGGAATACGTGGTGGTGCACGAACTGACCCACCTGCACGAACGCTACCATAACGCCCACTTTTGGGGCCTTATGGACCGGTTCATGCCCGATTGGCGCCAGCACAAAGCCGAACTAAATCGGGTGTACCTGGGCTCGGCACCCGGCCCAGATGCGTGCTAACCGGTCAGCAACCACAAAGCCCCGGCACTGCTGTTCAGCACCGGGGCTTTGTGGTTGCTGATCAATTCGCTACTTACACGAACGTAGGACGATCTAGCTTTTTGGCAATGCGGTACGCGGCGTTTACTAGCCCTACGTGGCTGTATGCCTGGGGGAAGTTGCCCCATTGAGAGCCCGTTTTGGCGTCCACGTCTTCACTCAGCAATCCAAGGTGGTTGGTGTACGTGATGAGCTTTTCAAACTCCCGCACCGCGTCATCCAAGCGGCCCACGCAGGCTAGAGTTTCCACATACCAGAAGGAGCAGATAAGGAAAGTCGTTTCGGGGGTTCCAAAGTCGTCGGCGTGGCGGTAGCGGTAGAACAGGCCTTCGGGGGTCATCAACTCCTTCTCTAAGGCTTCTAAGTGGCGGTGAGCCCGCTCAGACGTTGGATCGAGGTAGCCCATCATGATGAGTTGCAGGGTACTAGCATCAAGGTGAGGCGAGCCAATGGCGTTGGTGTAGGCACCCCACTCGGGGCTGTAGCACTTCTCAATCCGCGACTCTGCTTCGTGCATGAGGCGAGTAGCCAATGCTTCCATTTCCGTGTCGCCGAGCGAATGAGCCACCTTGCGCGCGGCGTGGCTGCCAGCCCAGTGAAACAGGTAGGTGTAGCAATGGTACTGGGCCAAGTTGCGGAACTCCCACAATCCCGCGTCGGGCTGATCCATAGTGGCCTCAATGCGGTGCAAGGCCTCATACAGCAGTTTGGCGGGGTTCTGGCGCTCGGGGTCCAAGAAGCGGCAGTCCACGTAAAGCGGTAGCAAAGCCACCAGCACCTGCCCGTACACGTCGTTCTGAATGTGCGTGTACGCATCATTGCCAATACGCACGGGCTTGTTGCCTAGGTAGCCCTCCAAGTCCAGCTCCTGCTCTACCAGTTCCGAGGTGCCGCTGATGCCGTACAAAGGCTGGTACTTGTCTTTTACCTTGGTAGAGATATTGGCGATGTAGTGGAAGTAGCGCTCCATTTCCTCGAAGTGGCCGATGTTGTTGAAGGCCGTGAGGATGTAGTATGTATCGCGCATCCAGCAGTACCGGTAGTCCCAATTGCGAGTGCTGCCCGGCGCCTCCGGCAACGATGTGGTACTGGCCGCAATGATAGCGCCTGTGTCCTCATACTGGTGAATTTTGAGGGCCAAGGCCGACCGGATAACCTGAGTTTGGTGGAAGCTGCTGATGCTGGTGCTCTTCACCCATGTACGCCAGTAGTCAATGGTGCTGCGTAAAAACCGCTCGGCGGTACTTTCCAGCGGGGCCTCTAGCGGGGCGCCGTAGGTCAGCACGAGATACTTCGTTTCGTTGAGCACAAATTCCTCCTCATCCAGCACATACGTGAGCGGAATGTTAGTTGTGAGGCGAATTTCCTCTTCCAAGCCAAGGAAAGCAATGTGATTGGAGCTACGCCGCCGGTTTAGGGGCAGCTGCCCGTACTGGCCCACTGGCCGGCAAGCCACGCGCACCTGTGGGGTCCCGCTAATCAGTTCCACCTTCCGGATAAACATCAGAGGCTTGTAATAACGCTCGTACTGGGAGAAGCGCGGGGCAAAGTCCGTTACTCGGTAGGCACCATCAGCCGTAGTAATTTCCGTACACAGCACGTTGGTATTCTGCATGTAGTACTGGTGCGATTCGAAGCCCGCATCCGTATCGGCCGGCCGAATGCTGTACTCGCCCCCCTTTTGGGAGTCGAGCAAAGAGCCAAATACAAAGCTGCTGTCAAAGCGGGGCCAGCATAGCCAGCGCACGGCCGTGTCGGTGCCAATTAGGCCTAGGAAGGCGCAGTTGCCAATCAGGCCTAAGTCATAGGTATGTTTTGCCATCGGAAGAGAAGGTAGCGCGGCCGGGGGCCGAATGAAGTTCTGACCAGATAGTACCCTACCAGCGCCTTTCGGGTTGCCGTAGCCTTCGGTCCATTTGGCTCGTACAGCCAACTTTCTGCCTATCACTGCGCCATTGGCGCCCAACTCCCCCCGCTTTTGTCTGCTCCCAATTCGTCCTCTGGCTCTGCTCGCACCAACCACTTACCGCTGTACATTTCCTTGGCTTTGCTGGCTACTATGCTGGCTTGCTGGTTTTTGTGGCCTGCTTTTCAAACTACTCTCCGCGAAGGATTCACGGTATTGCGTAGCGGCGAGCAGCCCCGCATTGCCGCTTGGATGCACCAGTTTGGCTACTGGGGGCCAGTAGTATTAGTACTGGGCATGGTGGTACAAATGTTTTTGTTTGTCATCAATGTTGTACTGCTGATTTTGGTAGCCATCCTTGCCTACGGGCCTTGGTGGGGCTCCCTGCTGGCACTCGGCGGGGTCGTAGTGGCTTCTAGCGTGGGCTACGCCTTGGGCTGGGCACTGGGCGAGTCTTTCGTGGCCCGGCTGCTGGGTCGCAAAACCGAACGTCACGTAGTCGATATTGTGCACGACTACGGGGTGTGGGCAATTATCATTGCCCGCCTCTCTCCCGCCCTGTCCGACGACGCCATCAGCTTTGTGGCCGGACTGGCCCGAATGGGCTATCTTAAATTTATCACGGCTACTGTGGTAGGAGTAGTGCCTCTTATTGCCCTGCTGGCCTACTTAGGAGAGGAAAGCCAGCGGCTCAAAACTGGGCTTCTATGGGTGTCGGGGGTAAGTGTTGTGCTGTTTGGCGCCTACATTTGGTGGGACCGAGGCCGCAAGCGTGAAAAAAAATCTGCCTGATATTACGGTAGTTAGCCCATCATCTTCGTTTTTTTCACATTGCCCTCTTGCGCTGAATCCATCGGGTTGTATCTTTGCAGCACCAAAACGGAAAAACGTCTGGTATTCTGGTCCGTTCGTCTAGGGGTTAGGACAGTAGATTTTCATTCTACCAACAGGGGTTCGATTCCCCTACGGACTACACAAAAGGCCTTCTGCTTCTTTAGCAGAAGGCCTTTTTGTTTTTGCGCTATCAGAAAAATCCTGTTTTTGGCGTGAAAAATGTGGAGCACTAATGCGGGTACCTGCCCACTCGTTCTACCTTTGCAGTGTCGCCCTTGTGCCGCTGGTTCCGATTTTTCGCTGCTTCCTGTCTGTTGTGCTGAAATCCGCTGATTTCCAGAGTTCGTCGGCCCGTCCGATGCGTATTGTTCTGCTTGCTTGCCTGCTCTTGCTGAGTGTTTCTGCGGCGTGGGCACAACAGGTTCCCCTCCTGCGCGACCTGAGTTTGCGCACGGACACCACGCGCTACTCCATGAGCCGCAACACGGTGATGGTACAGGGAGAGCCAAACGTGTACTTCTACTACCGCCAGGACGACGAAACGGCTGAGCTACTGGTTTACCCCCAACTGGTACGATCTACCGCCCCCCTACGCTTGGTGCGCTCAGCCGATTTTCAGCTTATTGACTCCCTAACTGCCGTGGAAGGTGGGCAATACTACCGGGCTAAGCTGCGCTTTAAAGACTTGGGCGTAAACCGATTCCTCAGCCTGTCGTTCCGCCAGCTCGCCGATTCGGCTGGTCAAGCCCCTCTGACTCAAACGGTAAAGCTGCTTCCCGTTACGCGCACTAACCTGGAGTTGCGCCCCGCTGATACGGAGCTATTTATTGGAGAAGAGAAGGTATTTGACCTGATCAGCAACAACGTGAAAAACATTCGGGTAAGCCCCGAGTGGACCCACGGCCAAGATATCGACTACCGCATTGAACAGGACAAAGGCACTTTGCGCCTGCATGTGCTACCCAATGCCCTCGGCACGCGCTTACTTACCCTGCGCCCCCAAACGGAGCGGCCATTTCTTACCGATAACAACCGCCGCGTAACCTACGCCCTGCCTCCCATACGGCAGGAGTTCACGGTGAAGGCCGCTCGCCTCCGCTTTCTCAGCGTCGATAAGAAAGAAATTACACTGGATGAGGCGGCCCAACGGCGGGGAGTGGAACTGATTTTGGATAATGGCCGCACGTTTGACCTGAAGCGCACCTACCGCATTGAAGACCAGGAGGAAGCCGGGGGAGCTTTGATTGCGGAGCTATTTACCCGTCAATACCTCACCAACGACCGGGTGTTGTGCTGGCTGCGGGTATTCAACACGCACCGCCAAACGGAAAGCTACCTCTACATCAAGGAAAACGACCAAGCCAAGTACGTTACCAATTTCAACATTTCGCCTAAAACCAGCATCACTACGGTGAGTGTGCGCCACCGCGGCAGTGACTGGACTACTAATACTAGTGTGAACCCCGGTGAAACGGTAGATGTGCGCTTGGAAGGGCAATCCTTAGCACGTGCCCGGTTTCACTTCGAAGATGTACAGATAGTACCTTCCGACTCCAGCATACGAACTGACGTGGCAGTAGTATACCGCCTGCAGGTACCCGTCACTATCGACAAAAAGCGCATTACAATTTATAATGCGGGCCAGCCTACCGGCCATAGCTTATCGGTACGGGAATTTCAGCGCCCTCACCCTCTTGATTTTGTGGGTGTCACCTTTGGCGAATCTCCACGCCCATTAACCCGCCTCAATGGTCCGGTCTTGTATGATCGGACTATTCGCGACGTAGTATTTAGCTTCAATTCCGGTAGTATCGATTCCGACCAACAGTTGTACGGCAAGCAATACCTCACCTTTGATATTCGTACGCAGAATGCAAAAGGGGAGTTAATTGAGATGCGGACTGTTGATAACGTAGTAATATGCCCCGATGGCAACTCCGTGCGTGCGGCCTTCTACCAGGACAAACAGTGTCAGGTAGGCAATATTAGTCTGAACAGTCTACTGAACTACCGCAAGACCTACGACCTGGACGACTGGAGTACTATCATTATTACCGTAAAGCACACGCAAAGCCAATATCAGGAGCCCGGCTTCTCGCAGAAGTTGGAGCTAGTACTACAGCGCCGGGTAAAATTTGATATTGATATCAGTTTTCCAGCTGGTTTGCTTACCAAGCAGCTAACCGGCACAGTAGACAAGAATAACTATACGGCGTTCAGTGGCATCAGCTTAGCAACCCTAGCTCAGTTCAGCTTTTATAACCCGAACAAAATCAACAAATTACGCCCTTATAAAGTAGGGGCGGGTTTTGTAGCGCTAAACGCATTTAACCTCAACAACGAAAATCAGAACCGAGACTTAGGGATTGTGGTGATAGGGTCGGTATACCCAACTCGTAGTGATGCTAAGCTAACATTCCCACTATACCTGGGAGGTGGCTACCTGATGAACAACGGTAACTTCTTCTTTCTTTTCGGACCAGGTATTGGCGTGCGTTTGTAGAAAGTGAGAAGTACATAATCCGAGGTCCGCGGCGAGGAAATTTTTCTACTTGCCGCGGACCTCTGCGTATGGGGATAGGCAAGAGCTACGCTGTAGTAGCTCTGATGCATACTAGTCTTTGTCATCTATGTCGGCCCCCATTACTGCTCCTACTTCTCCTGCCACCTCCGCCTCGCCTTTCACGCCCCTAAAGATTCCCTTCTTCCGGGTGCTATGGATTGCCTCCTTTGTATCGAACATTGGAACGTGGATGCAGAACGTAGGAGCCGTGGGCCTGATGACACAGCTGACTCCCTCGCCCGTGTTGGTGGCCCTGCTGCAGACAGCATCGGCGCTGCCCGTGTTTCTGCTGAGCTTGCCCGCTGGCGCCCTTGCCGATCTGGTGGACCGGCGCAAGATGTTGCTCCTTACCCAAACCTGGATGGCGGCCACCGCCCTTGTGCTGGCTACGGTCACGCTGCTAGGCTACACGACCCCTTGGCTGCTACTGCTGCTCACGTTTATGTTGGGCCTGGGTGGCGCGCTCAATAACCCCGTTTGGCAAACTGTAACCCCCGAGCTGGTACCCCGCCAGGAACTACCCCAGGCCATTGCGCTCAATAGTGTAAGCTTCAACTTAGCGCGGGCCTTTGGTCCTGCTCTGGGCGGCTTGGTTATCGGCTATTTTTCGGCGGGAGCCGCCTTCATGCTGAACGGATTATCATTTTTGGCTACGATGTACATGGTGTGGAGCTGGAAACGCGCCCCCCAGGCTACTTCTACACTAGCTACAGAGCGGGTAGTAGCTGCTATTCGGGGTGGCATACGGTACGCACGCTACGCGCCACCAGTGCAGCATATTCTGGTACGGGGCGTTTGCTTCACGTTTGGCGCTAGTGCGCTGTTCGCCCTGATGCCGGCCGTAGTAGCCCGACGCCTACACGAGCCTACTTCCTTCTACTCTATGCTGCTTTCCTGCATGGGCTTGGGAGCTGTGCTGGGCGCATTCATTCTGCCACGCCTTAACCGCCGCCTCACCATCGATTGGCGTGTGACGCTGGCTACCACTGCGTTTGCGGCCGGCTTGGTCGGTCTGGCATATGCTGATAACCACTGGCTGCTGTATGGGCTACTGGTGCTGGTGGGGCTGGCCTGGATGCTGGTATTGAACTCCTTTAGCGTGGGCGTGCAAACGGTGGTACCCCGGTGGGTTCAGGCTCGCACCATCAGTCTTTATCTGCTCACCATACAAGGCGGTATGGCCCTGGGTAGCGTGGTATGGGGTGCCGTGGCCGAACGGCTGGGCTTGCCGCTAGCGTTGGCGGGGGCGGCGGTCTGGCTAGGTCTGAGCACGTTGCTCGTGCTTCGCTTTTCGCTGCGCACTGGTGAAGGTCTCGATTTCACCCCGGCGCGCCCTCGTTTGGAGCCCGTACTGGCTACTGAGCCTGCTCCCGAAGAAGGCCCGGTCATAATTACCACTACCTACCACGTAACTTCCGACAACCGGCCTGCTTTCACCTACCTCATGGAACAGTTGGCGCGCATTCGGCGGCGCGAAGGAGCTATAGGCTGGGGCCTGTATGCCGATCTAGCCGAGCCAACGCGCATGGTAGAATACTTCATGACGGAATCATGGGAGGAACACGCCCAGCAGCACGAGCGAGGCGTCGGCCGCGACGAGGCCGACCTGAAAACCCAGATCAGAGCGCTGCACGAAGGTCCCGAGCCGCCTACCGTGTCGCACCTGCTGGCTCAGCACTACCAGTCTACGGCTACCCCACCCGTAATGGTACCCGGTAGCACCCGCCTAGTTGCCAGCACGGCTGGCGAAGCGACAGCATAGGGCGGGGAAAACGAGCAATAAGTAAGGGTATACTTGAGTCTTCTAGTTGAAGCCAAAACCTTATGGCTCCTCTGCGGCTTTCTACCTGTCGTTCCCCTCTCACTCTTCATGAAACTTCTCTACAGCTACCTCCGCCACTATTGGGGCCTACTAGCGCTGGCCTTGTTACTGGCGGCCATCAACCAGGTATTCTCCCTTCTTGACCCTTACATTCTGCGGCAAATTATTGACCGCTACGTGACACCTTCCCTACGGAACTCCCAGCATCCTACTTTCTGGCAGTTTCTGATGGGTGGGGCGGGCCTTCTAATTCTTAAAGCTCTGGGCGTAGCCATGGTGTCGCGCATTGCCAAAAACTTTCAGGACTACTACACCAACGTCATCACCCAGCGGTTGGGAGCCGAGCTTTACTCCGATGGCCTGCGTCATTCCCTGGAGTTACCGTATCAGGTGTTCGAGGATCAGCGTTCGGGGGAAACTCTGGGCAAGCTACAAAAGGTGCGCACCGACGTGGAGAAGCTTATTCAGAGCTTTGTGAACGTGTTGTTTATCTCCCTGGTAGCCATTCTGTTCGTATCCTGGTACGCCATCAGCGTGTATTGGCCCATTGCGGTGGTGTACTTTCTCACGATTCCGCTGCTAGGCTCCCTGAGCCTATTTTTAAGCAAGCGCATTAAGGTGATTCAGAAAACCATTGTGGCCGAAACCACGGCACTGGCCGGTTCCACCACGGAAAGCCTGCGCAACATTGAGTTGATTAAGAGCCTAGGGCTAGCTCAGCAGGAAACCCAACGCCTGAATACGACCACCGATAAGATTCTCAAGCTGGAGCTGAAAAAGGTGCGCTACCTCCGCTCCTTATCATTTGTGCAGGGCACCTTCGTGAACCTGATGCGCAACGTGATTCTGATGATGCTGCTGTTTTTGGTAGTGCAAAAGATTATTTCAGTAGGCGAGTTCTTCTCCTTCTTTATCTACTCCTTTGCCATCTTCGGGCCACTGCAGGAAATGGGCACTATTATCAATGTGTACCGTGAAACAGAAGCTTCCTTGGCTAACTACCAGCTTATTCTGGACACGCCGAAGGAAATAAAGCCCGCCCAACCCAAAACCATCCGGCAGATTGAGACGCTGGCTTTCGACAGCGTGCATTTTCAGCACCTCACGGCCAACGTACCTGCCCTGTCTGGCATCAGCTTCCAAACTAAACTAGGCGAAACCATTGCTTTCGTAGGTCCCTCGGGCTCGGGTAAAACTACGCTTGTAAAGCTGCTAGTAGGCCTCTACCCGCCCGCTGAAGGCCACATCCTATATAATGGCATTTCGGGCACTGAGCTCGACCTTGACACTCTGCGCGAGCAGATTGGATTTGTAACGCAGGATACGCAGCTTTTTGCGGGCACCATTCGGGAGAATCTGCGTTTTGTGGCCCCAAATGCTACCGATGAGCAGTGCATTCAGGCGCTGCACCAAGCCGCTGCCGACGGGCTACTGGCCCGCGCCCCACTGGGGCTAGACACGGTAATTGGTGAGGGCGGTGTGAAGGTTTCGGGCGGGGAGAAGCAGCGCCTTAGCATTGCCCGGGCCCTGCTGCGCCGCCCCACGCTGTTAGTTTTCGACGAAGCTACCTCCGCCCTCGACTCGCTCACGGAGGAAGAAATCAGCCAAACGGTACGGGAGTTGTCGGGCTCCCGCCAGCACATTACCATTCTGATTGCTCACCGCCTCAGTACCATCCTCCACGCCGACCGTATTTTCGTGCTAGAACGTGGTCATGTAGCCGAGGCCGGCCGCCACGAGGAGTTACTGGCCCAACGTGGGCTTTACTATGCCATGTGGCGCCAGCAAATTGGCGAGCGGCCGCAGGAAGCCACGCCGCGCGCTACCGCTATGGTATAGCTTAACATAAGGCTACAAGATGAAGCAGGCGAGTTTGGTGGCATGGCCCCTAGGCTGCCTGCTGCACTAAGCAGGAGGAGCGTGAGGCTCAACGGTAGGGAGGTGAGTAACCGTAGCACTTCCTGCCGTTTTCTCCATTCTAAAACGCACCAAAATTGGACTTCTGGCGTTATATAATCAGACTGCTTCGGCACGATTCCTGATTTGTTTGGTTTCTCACCTCACGCCTCTCCAATGACGCTCCACTCCCGCCTTTTCCGCCGCTTTGCAGGCCTCTGGCTTGCCGGGTGGCTGCTGATTACCACTGCTGCTACGGCGCAGACCTCTTCTTCGGGCCAGCGCGATGTGCTGCGCGAAATCACTGACGTGGTGGGCCTGAAACCCCGCTTCGAGCTACGCTCCACTACGGCTGTGCAAAACGCAGCAGCGGTAGTGTACGACGGCAAGCGTTACCTTTTGTACAATCCGCAGTTTGTGGCTTCCGTAAACCGGGCAGGCCGTACCGACTGGGCTGGTATTAGCATCTTGGCCCACGAAATGGGTCACCACCTCAACGGCCACACCCTGCGTGCCGGTGGCTCAAACCCCGCCGATGAGTTGGAAGCCGACGAGTTCTCGGGCTTTGTGCTGCGCAAGATGGGCGCTAGCCTCGCTGAAGCCCAGGCTGGTATGGCCGTTGTATCTGATGATGAAGCTTCTCCTACGCACCCTGGTCGCCGCACCCGCTTAGCCTCCATCAGCGAAGGCTGGCAGCGGGCCAACCAGCAGATTGTAGCCAGCATTCGTACCACAGCTCCTTCCGCTACCCCCGCAGTGCTGACCAACCGACCAGCTATGCAAGCCGCTCCTGCTCTGGCTACGTCCAGCGGTTCGCCGGTGAGCGTGCTGGGTAAAATCACTTTTCGCGACAACCCTAGCGTGCCTTACTACCTCACCAATCACCTCAACGTAGTTCGCCTCGACCGGGGTGACCGCACGGCCCAGGTGGTAGGGCGCATCACCCGCTCCGATGCAGAGGGCTTCCCCTATGTGCTGGTAGATGGACAGCAGCGCCGCCTCTACATCAGCCAAGACGGTAGCATTTACAACGCTCAGGGCCGCCAGGTAGCGCTCCTCACCGACCCCTCCTAAGCTACTGCATACCTTTCTAAAAGGCTGTTCTTCCTTGGAAGAACAGCCTTTTTTGTTGCGTAACAGCTACAGCACCAACGCTCGTAAGGCTACCTTTGAACCTCACGCTCTTACCTATGACTTCCTTACCCTTTCTGCTGGTTGATGCTTTCACCGATACCGCACTGGCGGGCAACCCTTGCGCCGTAGTGCTGGATGCGGACGCGCTGACGGACGACCAGATGCAACGCCTGGCCCGTGAGTTTAATCAGTCAGAAACGGCTTTCGTGCGCCGCTCAACGGCAGCTGAGTTTAGTGTGCGCTACTTCACGCCCGCTGAGGAAATCCCGTTGGCCGGACATCCTACTATTGCCACCATTACGGCCTTGCTACATACGGGCCGCCTACCGCAGCCCACCACTGAGCCTCTTACCCTGCAGCTAGAGCTGTTGCACGGCCCCATCCAGATTGAGGTGCGGCCGCCCAGCACACCTGGCACCCCGGCGCGGGTGCTGATGACGCAACGCCGCCCTACTTTCGGGCAGCTGCACGACCCAGCCATAGTTCTGCCCCTGTTTGGTCTCAGCCCCGCCGACCTCGTGCCCGGCTCCGTAGTGCAGACGGTGAGCACCGGTACACCCCAGCTCATGATGCTACTGCGGGACGCCGATACGTTGCGCCGCGCCCACCTACCCGACTTCGCCGCCCTCGACCGTTACCGAGCCAGCGCTGACTTTTTCAGCTCCCACCTGTTTTGCCTGGGGGGCGCTACCCCAGCTGGCCAAACCTTTGCTCGCCACTTCTGCACCCCACCCGATGTGCTGGAAGACGCCGTAACGGGCTCCGCCACTGGGGGTATGGCGGCCTACCTCTGGCACTATGGCTACTTGCCGGAATCCCAATTCGTGGCTGAGCAGGGCCACTGGATGGGACGGCCAGGCACGGTAGAAGTAAGCGTACTGGGCCCCCGTGAGGCTATCGAGCTAGTGCAAATTGGTGGTACGGGCGTGGTAGTAGTGCAAGGGCAGCTCCGTGCGTAACAACTTGCCGGTGTTTTCACCCGGCCGGGGCCAACGCGGGAACGGAGCCCACCGTAGCGCTTGTTACCACTTGCTGGGGCCGTCTATAAGCCTCGTTATCCTTCGCCTGCTACCCCCGACTCTGACTCTGAATGCCTGAATTACCCGAAGTTGAAACATACCGCCGCTTTCTGGATGATTTAGTGGTGGGCCAGACCATCACTGAGTTTGAAGTAAAGGATGCTCACGTCTTGGCTACTGATGAAGATACGCTGCGCCGGGCGTTGGTGGGCTGCACCATTACGGCCACCCGTCGGCTAGGTAAGAATTGTTTTCTTCTACTCGATGACGGCCACGTACTAGTGCTCCACTTCGGCATGACGGGCGACGTAGGCGCCTACCGTGATGAAGCCGATGCTCCCCGCTTCACCCGCGTGGCCCTGCACCTAAGTTCCGGCCTGCGCGCCGCCTTCGTAGACCCGCGCAAGTTTGGGCGCATTCGGCTGGCCGACAGCGTGGAGTCGTACCAACTAGCCAAAAAGCTGGGCCCCGATGCGCTTGACATCACAGCGGCACAGCTCCAGGAAAAGCTAAGCCGCCGCAAAACCATCCTCAAACCCCTGCTGCTGGATCAGGCCATTACAGCAGGCCTCGGCAACTGGATTGTAGATGAGGTACTGTTTCAGGCCCAGATTCATCCGGAGCGCAGGGCCAATACGCTTACGGAAACCGAGTTTAGTGGGCTTCATAAGGCCATTCAGCTGGTACTACACACGGCCATCGACCACGAAGCTACCTACCGGCACTTTCCTGCCTCTTTCCTCATCCATGCCCGCGAGTGGGACGACTCCGCCACGCCCGGCACCGATCAGCACCACTACTGCCCCCGCCACCCCCAAACGGCCATCGACAAAGCTTACGTGGGTGGGCGCGCAACGTACACCTGCCCTACGTGCCAGCCTGTGCCCGCCGCTTAGTTATGGGCATGACAGTAGTTCCCAAGTAGTGCGTAGTTTCAAGCATGCTATGACGGTATTCTGGGACTAGCCCACGGCTTCGTAATTCCCTCGTCCAACGCCGGTTAAGATAATCATACGGGTTCCAAAGCCGAGGAGTAGAGTAGTACCAGCAGGGCGCTTAAGAAGTAAGCAAGTCAAGTGCTAAGGAAAACGTAGGGTACCAAGATGCAAGAGAGCCACTGGCGGCGCGCTAGTGGCTCTCAGTAATAAGTACCCAACTAGGGCTGGTCTTATACTTCGTTGTTTTTCTTCTCGGCTTTGCGGGTCAGGGTAGTCAGCCACGACTGGCTGGCTTCCGATTCGCTTTCGTAGCCCCGGCGCCGCTCGTCGCCGAGGGGGCCGCCCGGACCGGGGAGCGTACGATTTACCCAGCTCAGTACATCGGCCGTAGTACCGGGAAACAGGCCGTGGAAGGCAGATAGCGCCTTGGCTGGCACGCTCAGGATAACTTCCGCATCGCCACGGCGGCAGGCATTCCAAATCTGCCGGCCCGCCGCATCCGCATCCATGGAGAGCATAGGTAGAGAATCGGCAATGATGAAGGCGGCATACTCCTTTTTGTGCTGCCCCTTAACGATGGCGTGGCGGGCGCTACCAGTTCGCATCAGGCCGGGGCACACCGTAGTTACTTGCACGCCGTACTGCAACAGCTCGGCCCGGAAACTCTCCGACAGCCCCACCAGGGCAAACTTGCTGGCACAGTAGGGCGCCAAGTGGGGTACGGGCACCTTTCCGCCTACCGAGGCAATGTTTACAATGCGCCCTTCGCCGCGCTGGCGCATGGCTGGCAACACGGCCTGCATGGCATGCAAGGGCGCCCAAAAGTGGGTATCCATCGAATCTTGATAGTCGCGCAGCTCAATGTTATCGAGGGGCCCGGCCGTGATGATGCCAGCGTTGTTGATCAGTACATCAATGTTGCCTAGTTGGTGCTGTACCTCAGCTACTAGGGTTTGTACTTCCTCGGCGTTGGTAAGATTGCGCACCAGCGTGAGCACTTCAGCACCATCTTGCGCTAACTCTTGGCGGGCGCGCTCCAACTCGTCGGCATCGCGGGCACAGATGGCAACTTTGGCTCCTTCGGCCACGGCTTGGCGGGCCAAAATCAGGCCTAGGCCCCGTGACCCTCCCGTGATAAGTACTACCCGTCCCTGCAGGTCGTAGTTGCCGCGACGGTTAGCGTAGAGGGTGGCGGCCAGCAAGGCGCCCATACCGGCCGCGGCGGCCAGCAGTGAATTTCGAGTTTCGCGGTTCATAACAATGGAAGCATGTAACAAAACAATACCTAGTGTAAGGAAACCAGGTAGTAAAGGTTGCGCCGAATGAGGTGCGTATTTTGTTTCAGCACGGAATAGAATGCTCAGAATTAGCGTTGCGTAAGGCAGATTCCATTTCTGGCATCATCTTTACCAGGAACTGGATTCTGCTGCCTGCACTCCGGCATCTGCGTTCTGTCTTTTGCTTTTACTGATATGAAAACCTTCCTCCTTGCAGCTAGCCTAGTGCTAGTAGCGCCTACTGCCCTGCTCGCCCAAACGACGGCCGCCAAACCCAAGCCCAAAACCACGGTGGCTACCCCAGCTGCCCGCCCAGCACCTACTGCTCCCAACGCGGCGCAGGTAGAAGCTCGCGCCAATGCCCTCACCGAAAACATGCAGAAGGCATTGGGCCTCACGCCTCAGCAAGTAGAAAAGGTACGCCAGATTAATATGGTTAGCGTGCGGGGGGTAGAGACGGCCCGCCAAACCTACCGTCGAGACATGCGCAAAATGACGGCCGTAGTGGATGACATTGGCCAGTCGCGCCTTGCTATGCTAAAGGAAACTCTCACTGCCGCGCAATTCGACAAATACCAGCGGAAGCGCGAGGAGAAAATGGGCGTGCCCACCGGCCAAGCCAGCCAGGGCAATGCCGTGCCCGGCCTCCCCGACCGGTACCAGGAGTAGCAACCAACACCCCGTACGTAAAGAAGCCGCTGGCTTAGTTGAACAACTAGCTGAGCGGCTTCTTTACGTACGGGGAGTAGATGGGTAGAGTGCTAGCCCAGAACCTGAAAACTGAGCTTGACGATAAATGCGCCTACCACAACCAAGAATAGGATGCGCACAAAGCCCGTGCCGTGACGCAGGGCCATGTGGGCGCCCAGTGTGGAGCCAATAATGTTGCAGATGGCCATGGGTATGGCTACTTGCCAGAGAATTTGGCCGGTATAGGCGAAGTAGGCCAGCGCCGCCAGGTTGGTAGCTACGTTTACTAATTTGGCCGATGCTGAGGACGTAATGAAGTCATAGCCAAACAACCCCACGAAGGCAAAAAGCAGAAAAGAGCCGGTGCCGGGGCCAAAGAAACCATCATAGAAACCAATAATCATTCCGACGAGGGCACCGTAGAGAAGCTCGCGGCGGGCAGATAAGCGCGGGGCGTGCATGGAGCCAAAATCCTTGCGCCAGAAGGTGTAGAGGGCAATGAGGATAAGCAGCCCCAACACTAGGGGTGGCAGCAGTTGCTGGGGTAGGTGGCTCACTACCCGCGCCCCGAGGAAGGAGAAAATGCCCGCTACGGCGGCCGCAGTGCCTACCGCCCACCACTGTAGGGGCACCTTGCCCGCGTAGCTGCGCAGCGCCGCCGCAGTACCCATCAGCGACGAAACCTTGCCCGTGCCGAAGATGGTAGGTACGGGCGTGCCTTTCAGCAAGATCAGCATGGCGGGTAGCTGAATAAGGCCGCCCCCGCCCACAATGGCATCAATGAAACCCGCCAGAAAGGCAAATAGGCACAGCAGCGTAATCGTAACAAGTGAAATCATAGGGCCGCGAAGGTACACGGTGCGGCTTGGCATTCCGAGCAATAAGGGATTGTAGCAGCTTGAGGGGTTGTATTGGGGTGGCCGAAGCATCTGCTGGGAGTAGCACTAAACTTCCTGGGTAGAACGGAGGTTATGGAGGCTATTCATCCTTCTGCCATGGAAACTACATCGAACCTTCGTGTGAGCGTACTGGACCAGTCGCCGGTACCCGTGGGGCGCACCCCGCGCGAGGCCTTGCACCATACTATTGAGCTAGCACGCCTGGCCGACCGGCTGGGCTTCACCCGCTTCTGGGTATCGGAGCATCATAATACCAATACGCTGGCTGGCTCGGCCCCCGAGGTGCTGCTGGCCCGGCTGGGCGCCGAAACGTCGCGCATCCGGCTCGGTTCGGGTGGGGTGATGCTTCCCCATTACTCATCTCTGAAAGTGGCCGAGAACTTCCGCCTGCTCGAAACCTTATACCCCGGCCGCATTGATCTGGGCATTGGGCGCGCGCCCGGCTCCGACCGCATTACGGCCCATGCCCTCAACCCCCATAATACCTTTAGCGACGAAGACTTTGCCGAGCAACTCATGGATTTGCGGGCCTACCTACGCGACGAAGTAGTGGAGGATACCATTCATGCTAAAGTAAAGGCGGCCCCCTTCACAGACACCACCCCGGAACTGTGGCTGCTGAGTAGCAGCGGGCAAAGCGGTCTGTTTGCAGGGCATGTTGGGGCGGCGTTTTCGTTTGCCCACTTCATCAACCCCAACAGTGGCCCCAAGCTTACCCAGCTCTACCGCGACCGGTTTCAGCCCTCACCGGAGTTAGCCGCGCCTCAGGCCAACGTGGCCGTGTTTGTAGTGTGCGCCGATACGGCGGGCCGCGCCCAAGCGTTGGCCGACAATCTAGCCCTGCAAATGCTGAAACTAGAAACCGGCAACTACTCCCCCATTGATGCGGTAGAGAAAGTAGATGTCTCGTCCCTGTCTGCCGATCTGCTTCACCGCCTAGCCTATCACCACCAGCGTATTGTGAGCGGCACGCCCGACCAAGTGAAGGAGGAACTCACCGCCTTGGCGGCCAGCTATAAGGTAGATGAGGTAGTGGCCGTTACCATTACCCACGACTATGATGACCGCCTTCGATCCTACGAATTGCTGGCAGATGCTTTCCAGCTCTCCCCTACCCCCGGCCAGAACCTGCCCGTGTTTGCTACGGCCGCGGTGTAAGCCCCGCTTCTTGTAGACGCCTTACATTGTTCTTACGCGCGCTTGAAACCGCTCCGGCCTATTGGGCCGGAGCGGTTTTTCATTTTCCTCCAGTTGCTACCTCCACTCTAATGAAGCGTGGTAGTCGCGTTTTTAACATTGGTAAAAAGAAACGTGTGCCCTGCTCAAGACCTTTGTCTCACACATTTCTTCTCTGCAATGCATTGGTTATCTCTTATACTAGCCGGGTTGGCCGAAGTCTTATTTGCGTTCTGCCTGGGCAAAGCAAAACTAGCAGCGGGCTCCGAGGCCATTAGCTGGTACGCGGCCTTCGCAGGTTCTGCGGCCCTCAGCTTTTATCTGCTGAACCTGAGTTTGGCGCAGCTGCCCCTGGGCACGGCGTATGCAGTATGGACTGGCATCGGGGCTGTTGGCACCGCGTTGGTAGGCGTCCTCGTATTTGGCGCCCCTCTATCAGGCCCCCGCCTGTTCTTCCTCTCTACCCTGATTGGCTCGGTAATAGGCCTGAAATTCGTGGCGCACTAAGCGCGCGGTGTCTTCTTGAACTGCGCCCGTACGCGGCTCAGCGTTACTTGCGTAATACCCAGGTAAGACGCAATATGCCCTAGTGCCACGCGCTGCAAGAGCTGTGGGTTCTGCTCCAGCAGGTCCGCGTAGCGCTCCGCGGCAGTCCGAAACTGCCGTGCAATGAGTTGCTGCTCTGTTTGCAGCCACACGCGTTCCACCATCACCCGCCCCCAGTTGGCTAGGTGCACATCCGTTTGATAGAGTTGCTGCAACGCTTGCGCATTGAACTGAAACAGGCCGCTGTCTTCCAGCAGCTCAATGGTTTCGTAGCTCACGGCCCGCTCCATATAACCGCGAATCGAGACAAGTACCGCTCCTTCGCCGGAAAACCAGAAGGTTACCTCTCGGTCATCCCGCCGGGCATAGGCCCGCGCCAGGCCGCGCTCCAACACATAGATGTGATGGGCCAGTTGGTCATCTCGGAACAAGAGGGTACCGCGGGGTAATTCTACATGCGTAGCCAGAGCCAACACCTTCTCTAAGGAGGCAACTGGCAGCGGATAGGTGGTTTGCAGAAGCTCTGACAAGGTCATGGCAACAGAAAAAAAGCAAAAAGGGCACCGAAGCCCTCAAGATCAGCACCCCATCGGCAATTCAACAAGTCAGCACCCACCATTACGCTTAAGTAAGCAAAGCATGACCTACATTACCATCGAACAGGCAACCGTCCCGAACGTTGACCAACTGCGGCAGATTAGCCGCCAAACGTTTTTCGAAACGTTTTCAGCCAGCAACTCTGAGCAAAATATGCAGGCGTATCTGGAAGAAAGATTTTCCCTTGAAAAGCTAACGGCGGAGCTGCAAAACCCTCATTCGGCCTTTTATTTCGCTCTGCTAGAAAACGCGGTTGTTGGGTACCTGAAAGTAAATGCCGGCCCGGCCCAAACAGAGCTGCAAGACGCAAATGCCTTGGAAATTGAACGCATTTATGTGCTGCAGGACTACCACGGGAAGCAGGTCGGGCAAGTACTATACGAGAAGGCCCTGCAACTCGCTACCCAGGCCCAGGCCAACTATGTGTGGCTGGGAGTATGGGAAGAAAACCTTCGCGCTATCCGCTTTTACCAGAAAAACGGCTTCATGGAGTTTGCCAAGCATGTATTCAGATTGGGTAATGATGAGCAAACTGACATTCTAATGAAGCTTGTATTAGCCCGTAGTTAAGCTTGCACTGCAACGACTTGAGGGTGCCTAGCAAGTAGTATTCAACTTAACACCCAAGGGTTTACTGCCTGAACCAAGCCTACATATGTGGCTATTACATGTAGCTATTCTTTCTAGCGCCTTCCAGCTAAACTTATAATTACTTGTTATTCAAATAGTTATTCTGTATTCTACAGCTAATGTAGATTTTTTCTAAACTGTGTTTTGAATTAATCTAAATAGAGCCGTGCTTTGCATTGTTTTAAATCAGTCTAAACAAGCCCCGCTCTGTCCGATGTCCCGACGTCTACCCCTTCTGGTCCTACTTTCTTCCTTTTCTGCTGCCACCCCACTGTTCGCTGCTACGCCTGCTCTGGGCTCGCCTGTAGTGGCACACGGCGACGACGAGACTGCCCAGCGGGGCCGCATTGCCGGCCGCGTATTAGATACGGAAGGCAAGCCAGTAGAAGGAGTAACCGTGGCACTGAAGGGCACGCCATACGGGGCGACAACCGCCACCGATGGCAGCTTCCGCGTGTCGGCGCCAGCAGGTGCTTACCAACTAGTGGTGAGCAGCATTGGCTACACAACCCAGGAAGTAGCTGTGACCATAACGGGCGGCGAAACGACTACCCTGGCGGCATTTGGCCTCGTAGGCAGCAGCCAGTCGTTGTCGGGCGTGACCGTGACGGGTACGAAGAGCCTCAACCAGCGCCCCACTACCATCAGCAAGTTGCCCGTTGCCTCCCTCGACCTGCCCCAGAGCGCCGTTACGGTAGAGCGGGAGGTGCTAGAGCAACAGCAGGTGCTGCGCCTGAGCGATGCCTTGGTCAATGTGAGTGGCCTGTATGTAACCAGCACCACCGGCGGCACCCAGGAAGAGCTCGGTAGCCGAGGCTTTGCCTATGGCTCAAACAACACCTTCAAGAATGGGGTGCGCTTCAACAACGGCGTGATGCCCGAAGCCTCGTCGCTGGAACGCATGGAAGTGCTGAAAGGCAGCGCCGCTATTCTGTACGGCAACGTGGCAGCCGGTGGGGTACTGAACCTAGTAACGAAGAAGCCTCGGTTTGAGCAGGGCGGCTCGGTAGCGCTGCGCGTTGGTAGCTTTGGCTTCTGGAAGCCAATGGTAGACGTGTACGGCGCGGTAGGCAAAAGTGAAAATGTGGCGTTCCGCCTGAATGGCACCTACGAGCAAGGCAACAGCTACCGCGACGAAGTAAAGTCGGACCGCGTGTATGTGAACCCCTCCCTGCTGTTTAACCTCACGCCCAAAACAACCCTAGTAGTAGAGGGCGACTACCTGCGCGACAACCGCACGCCCGACTATGGGGTTGGGGCCATTGACTACAACGTTCTTGAGTCGCGCAGCCGGTTTCTAAACACGCCGGGCGCCAAGAATGCTACCACGCAAACCAGCACCACGGCTACCCTTTCCAGCCGCCTAAACGACACGTGGCAAATCCGGGGGGTAGCAGGCTTTCAGCGCTACGACAATGAGCTACGAACCGGCAACCGCCCCGTAGGTATTAACAATGGCACCATGCCCGAGGTAAAACGTGGCAATACGGTAATAGCCAAAGCCCACCCAAAAGCCAGCTTGTATGGTGACTGGCAGCGCACATTGTCCCGCACTCAAACCAGAGAAAACTACTACCTAGCTCAGCTGGACCTAACCGGGCAATTCCAGACTGGTTTCTTGGGCCACACCTTGTTAATTGGTGCTGATGCCGACCAGTACCAGACGAACGCTCTCACGCACGTAGCACAAGCCTACGACTCGATCAATGTACTGAACCGGGGCAAGGTGCTGAACGCTCCTGCCAACCGAGTAAACAGCTACGAGGATCTGCGCCGCAACACCCGCACCCTGGGCAACACTCGGCGCGCTGGCTTCTACGTGCAGGACTTACTCAGCATCAGCGAAAAGATAAAAGTGCTGGCTGGCGTACGTTGGAGCTACCAGGAAACGCCCAGCGACGTGTATACCTACGCGGCCCCCAATGCGAGTGGTGTGGTAGTAGCCACCGTGAAAGAAAACCGTCGTTTTGATGACGCTTTCTCTCCCCGCCTGGGTATCGTTTACCAGCCCATTAAAACGACGTCGCTGTTCGCGTCTTACTCCAACTCGTTTACTCCTAATACTGGAGTGGACGTGAACAACACGAACTTACCCCCGTCTATCATTGATCAATATGAGGTAGGCATTAAGAACGAGCTGTTCAAAGGTGCGCTGTCGGCCAACGTGACGGCCTACCGAATTGTAAACAGCAACCAAGCCCAGTCAATCCAACAGTTCCTTCCAGGATCAACCGTGCAGAATCCCGCTTGGAGTGCCAGCTTCACGGCGCAGGAGCTAGCTGGTGAGGTAACGAGCAAAGGGGTGGAAGTTGATATTCAAAGCAAGCCCATGTACGGCCTATCGTTCATTGCTGGCTATAGCTACAATAATACGGCCTACACCAAGAGCAACATTTACGAGAACGGTAGCCGCCTACGCTACAACCCTGCTCACACGGCTAACCTGAGCCTGTTCTACAACTTCGGCAGTGCCTTTGGGGAGAATGGCTTCCTGCGCGGCTTCACCGCAGGATTCACTACCTACTATGTAGGCGACAAAGTTGCTGGTCGCAACCCGCGTCAGCAATACAATAAAGATGGTCAGCTTATTCCGGAAACCTACAAGCTCATCAGCATCCCAAACTACCTGCAGCTAGATGCCTCGTTGGGCTACACCTACGAACGGTTCTCGGTGCGGGTGAAGATAGCAAACCTGCTCAACGAGCTGAGCTATAACATGCACGACGACAACAGCGTGAACCCCATTGCTCCCCGCAACTTCTCTGCTACGGCTAGCTACCGCCTGTAAGGGCGCCTAGCTGCCCGTAAGTAACTAGCCCAAACCCGGCTGGTGCCAACCGCAACTGGCTACCAGCCGGGTTTTAGTTACTAAGATAGTCTCCTGCATTTACTTGTTATTTTTGAGAGTCAGGTACTGACGTAGGTATCTGCACAGAAACGCAACGCATGAAAATCTTTTTTCGCAACATTCACCTCTACCTCAGCCTCGTATCCGGGTTGATTATTGCCATCGTGTGCCTCACGGGAGGCGTGTTGGTGTTTGAAAAAGAGCTAGAGCAAGCTTGGCACCCAGAGCGCTACTACGTGGCCGCTCCTGCCGCTGCCCAGCCCTTACCCCTAGCCCAGCTCACGGCCGCCGTGAAGACCTACAAAGCCGACGCTAAAATTGCAGGTGTGAAGGTGTATGCCGACCCTACCCGCACCGTAGAGTTTAATTTGGCTGGTGCTCCCGGTGGTCCCAGTGGCGAGCATAAGGGCGAAGGGGGGCAGCGGAAAGCAGAAGGCGGCGAAGCACGTAGTGAAGCCGGCAGAGGCCAGGGCGCAGAAGGTAGCCGCGGCCAAGGAGGCAAAGCCGGTGCCGAAGGCAAGGGGGGCAAAGGCGGCGGCGAAGGCGGCCGTGGTCCCGTGGTATTCGTGAACCCCTACACGGCTACTGTAACCGGCGAGCTAAACTACCGCGAAACCTTCTTCTTTACCATGATGGCCCTGCACCGCGGAATGGTAGGTGGCCCCATTGGTAAGTTAGTGGTAGGCGTTAGCACGGTTATGTTCCTGTTTATCATCGGTACGGGCATTGTGCTGTGGTGGCCTGCCAGCTGCAAAGCCGTGAAGCAGCGCCTCACCGTGAAGTGGAGCGGCGGCTGGAAGCGCCTGAATCATGACTTGCACATTGTGCTGGGCTTTTACTCGGCGCTGTTTCTGTTCGTGTTTGCCTTCACGGGCCTGGCTTGGTCATTTGAGTGGTTCAACAAGGGGATTTACGCCGTTACCAACTCGCCCATGCAGCGGCCCGAGCCACCCGTGTCGGTGGTGCCTGGTGCTGAGGCTACCGCGCCCGTCACTACCTCTCCGCCTACCGCTACGCTGCCACAGCCTACGGCTCCTAGCGCCCCAACAACCCCCGCGGCCATCACCGCTGATGCGGCCCTAGCCCGCGCCCGCGAGCTGGCGCCAGCGGCCGTTTCTTATGCGCTCCAATTGCCCAAAGACCCCACCGGCAGCGTGAAAGTAACCACCCTGCGCCCACATGCTGTTTATGACAATGCTACTGATGAAGCGTACCTCGACCAGTATTCGGGCCAGGTGCTGAGCCAGCAGACCTACGAGCAGCGGAGCTTGGGCCAGCGCGTACGGGGCATGTTTAAGCCTGTGCACACAGGCTCCATCTTCGGGTGGCCTTCCAAAATTATCAGCTTAGTTGTGTGCGTGCTGGGTTTCACCTTCCCCATTACGGGCACTATTTTGTGGCTAAACCGCCTGCGTAAGGCCAATAAGAAGCAGCGCAAACTAGCCACCGCGTAATCATTTCCTGTCTTTTTACCTTCTCTGCGCGATGAGTACGAAGCACCACCAGTACCGGCTTACCCTGGAGCACGAGGCCACCACCCAACCCGAGCAGGCTCTGCACGCGCCCGTCACGTTCTCATTTGCTAACCACGACGACCTGTTTGCCATTCTCGACCGGGTGCGCAGCGCGCAGGTTCTCCCCGCCGAGGAAGCCGCGTCGCTGGCACTGGGCGTAAAGCTGCTGGGCAATGTACTCCTGGCCCACCGCCACGAGCCCCTGTTCACCGAGCTGTGGCAGGCACATAGCGAGTTTGTGCAGAAACTAAAGAGCCATTCTAAAGCCTCGGCAGCGTAGAACTCCCGCCCGGCTACCTTCGTAGAAACGCTAAAGCGTCAGGCTACTGTAGTCTGACGCTTTTCTTTTAGCCCATGTCCATGCCTCACCTGCCTACGCCACCTGCTGCCCCTCTGCCGCCCGAAAACCGCCTGATAGCCCTCTTGCGCCGGGCGGGCCTACTCGACTGGTTTTTGCTGGGGTTAGTAGGCGCCGTGGCGTTGGCTTACCTGATTCCCGATGTAGGTAGTAAGGCCAGCCCCATTCCCTGGAAGGCCATCACCACCGCTGGCGTCGCCCTGATTTTCTTCTTTTATGGCCTGCGCCTGAGCCTCGATAAGATGAAAGCGGGCCTGCGCAACTGGAAGCTACACGTGGTCGTGCAACTCATCACGTTCGTGGCCTTTCCGGTGCTGGCCCTGGTAGCACGGCCCCTGTTCGATGGCCAGAAGGGCGACCAGTTGTGGCAAAGTATTTTCTTTTTGTGCACGCTGCCCAGCACCGTGTCTACTTCAGTGGTGATGGTCAGCATTGCCCGCGGCAACCTGCCAGCGGCCATCTTCAACGCCAGCATCAGCAGCCTTATCGGCATCATCCTCACTCCACTCTGGACCAGCTTGTTTCTGCACACCTCCGCCGATGGCGGCCACCTGTGGGGACTGGCCGTGAGCCTAACGTGGCAGGTTATTTTACCAGTGGTAGCGGGTGTGCTGCTCAACCGTCGCTTTGGCAGCTTTGCC
This sequence comes from Hymenobacter mucosus, assembly GCF_900188255.1. GTDB lineage: Bacteria > Bacteroidota > Bacteroidia > Cytophagales > Hymenobacteraceae > Hymenobacter > Hymenobacter mucosus. Next base: position 253,648 of record NZ_FZNS01000004.1, read on the forward strand.
GAGCAGCACAAAGGCGCCCTCCGCATTTCAGACCAGATAGTGATTCTGCTGATTGTATTCACGGCCTTCTGCGAGTCATTTGCTGAGGGCATTTTTCGCAGCTACGAGCCCCGCGACATTGCTTTGCTGGGCCTGGGCATGGTAAGCTTGTACTTGCTCATCTTCGGGGTAGTATGGGGAATAAGCCGGGTGCTGGGCTTCTCGCGCGAGGACCGGATTACGGCCCTATTCTGCGGCTCCAAAAAGTCATTGGTGCACGGAAGCGTAATGGCCAGCCTGCTTTTTCCGGCTACGGCCGCCACTGGGCTGATTCTACTACCACTCATGCTATACCATGCCCTGCAAATCATCTTAGCTAGCATGATGGCCCAGAATATGGGGCGCGAAGAACCAGCAGTAAGTGCGGCGTAACTGGTCATTAGTTCGCCTATTTCAACGAAAAAGCCCAGCTATGATTAGCTGGGCTTTTTCGTTGAGGCCTTTATGTTTCGTGCGATTAGGCTAGTTCAGCAACCCTCACCTTACGGGGCTTCTTGGTTTTATTGCGGCGTCCCCACCAGATGACGGTGCCCGTGACGGGCAGGCTGGCCGAAATCAGACTAACTAGGAAGGCAACAATCTTGCCGCCTACACCTAGAATCTGACCGGTATGGATGTCATAGTTAGCGTCTGACACTTTGGTGCCAGTGCTTTTGCTGGCGTGGAAGCTAGCCTGTAGCATCTGCCCCGACACGGGATGGAAGCTATAGTCGTCGCGGTAATAGTAGCGGAGTGCTTTCTGATACGTCCAGCAATACGCGGGGTCCTTGCCAGTACCAGTTGGACCTATCAGAATCATTTCCGCCTGGGGTGAGCGGCGGCGCACCGTTTGGTAGACAACGTCGGGCAAGGGTTGGCTTGCAGCAGCTACAGGTTGCAGAGAGTCTACTTTGGCAGTTAGCACATCCTGGGGATACTCGCGGCCACCATTAGCCACAGACGTAACCACATTGAGCATCCAAGGAAAAATCATGAACAAGCCCGTGAGAGCCAGCACCAGCGCAATGCTAGCTGCATAGAAGCCCAGCACATTGTGCAAGTCGTAGTTGACGCGCCGCCAACGGGCACCCCATTTGATGGTGAAGCGTTGCTTGCGCTCCTGCTTGCGCTTAGGCCACCACATCACCACGCCGGTAATAAGCATGATTACAAAAATCAGAACGGAGCCACCTACTACCCACTTAGCTACTGCTTCCGGCAAAAGCAGCGTCATGTGGATGGACTGCACAATGGAGAAAAAGTGAGTGCGCAAGTCGTGCTCATGCAGCACCTGAGCGGTGTAGGGGTTCAGATACACCTGCGTAGGAGCCCCAGACGAGTCGGTGAAGAAAACCGTGGCTGAGCGCTCAGGCCCGAAGTAAGTAACCCAGGTATCCTTGCTAGCTATGCCAGGGTGGCGGGCTAGCGCCGCTGCCTGCAAGCGCGAGGGTAGTACGGGGGCCGTAGTTTGAGCTTCTACCTTGCGCCACGGCTCCGTTAGGTCCCGGATTTCATCCTGGAAGACAAAAATTGCTCCCGTGATGCTTATAATGAACACGATCAGCCCGGACGAAAGCCCAAGCCAGAGGTGCACTTTACTAACTGCTTGCTTAAACGTCATACCCAAAAGTTAATCAACAATTGCGGGAGTAACGGCGACTAGTGCCCAAGCTGAGGCCCAAAGCCCAGGGGTGCCGCACAGGCGAAGAAATGACACAAGCGTCAGCAGTAGGCCCGAAGCCCCTACTGCTGACGCTCGTGTGGCAAAACGGATACAGGCACTAGCTTAGAACTTGTACGCGATGCTGCCAATAATGCTACGCAGCTTCTGGGCATTAAAGGTGGTGTAGCCAATCCAGTAGCGCTCATTGGTCAGGTTGTCCGCCTTCACCGCGAAGCGGTAGTGCGGCAGATCGTAGAAGGCACTGGCGTTGAGCACTGTGTAGCTAGGTAAGGAGAATACGCCTTGCGATACACTGTTAAGAATCTTGTTTTCGCTGGCGTAGTTCCCGCCGAAACCCAGGCCCAGGCCCTTTAGTTTGCCATCTGGCTGGCGGTAGCTAACCCAGGCGTTGGCTAGGTAAGGTGAAGAAGCTGTGTTAGGACGGCGGCCGTTTACGTTTTCATCCGTATCGACAAACTTCGAGTAGTTGTAAGCAAAGCCACCTACCACGTTCAGACCCGGCAACGGATTAGCCGTCAGGCTCAGCTCGGTGCCACGGCTCCACTGGTTGCCGTCCTGGGCGCTGATGGTAAAAGTAGTACCGTCGGGGTTGGTGACCGTGTAGAGGGTACGCAAAATGTTTTGCACTCGAATGTCGTAATAGCTCACCGTAGCGCTTACGCGGCCACCGGCAGCATCCAGCTTCACCCCGCCTTCAATCTGGTTGGCGCGCTCCGGCTTGGTTACCAGCGACTGCCCACCGGCACTCAGGTAGGAGCTGTTCTGGTTATTAAAGCTGTTCTGGTAGTTAGCGAACAGAGACACACGTTCCTTCACCGGCTGGTACACCAAGCCAAACTTTGGCGACACTGCGGTTTGCTTGTACGCTTCTACAGGGAAATACAGTATTCCACCCTTGTTGTCGTAGCGGTCCACACGTACGGCAGCCAGTACACTGAGCTTGTCGGTCAGATTCAGCACGTCCGACACGAAAGCGCTATAGGTATTGATCTTGGTTGTTACAGGGTAGCGCCCTGGAGCCTGGGCGGCGTACGCAGCATCAATGGCGCTTTTGTTGAAGTTGCGGTAATTGTAGCCCGGCACATTGAGTTGCACCGTGTCAATGGTTCCCCCAAAGAACTCGATGTCGGAATCAAGGCGCAAGAAGTCGAGGCCTAGCACCACCCGGTTGCGCAGGCCACCGATGTGGAAGTCGCCGTTGAACAGTTGCTGCACCTGGTACGTCTGGCGGTGGCTATCCTGCGTCGACTGGTCGGCCCGGATTAGGCTACTAACACCGGGCGCGGTGCCTCTACCGAGCGCAATGTCTGAGGCTAGGTAGAAGTACGCCCCGTTGCCTTCGGAATAGCTGCGGCTGGAGGTGAGGTAGGTAGTAGAGGTAAAGCTGGGCGAGATGCGGTAGCGTACCTGCCCAAACAGGTTGGTGCTGCGCGAATCCTGCGTGAGGCCCGGCCCCTGGTACGACTGCCGGTAGTCTAGCGGCGCCTGATCGGCCCGGGAGAAACCAAAGTTATCGACCTTATCAAGGAAGTACAGGTAGATAAGTTGCTTGCCCACGTTGGTGCTCCGGTACACCTCCGCATCCAGGTTGATAGTTAGGCGGTCGTTGGGCTTAAACTGCAGGCTGGGGGCAATGGCGAGGTCTTTGGAAAAGCCCGCGTAGCCCGCGTTCTGAAAGTTATCCTCATAGGTGTAGGCGCCGTTCAAACGAAAAGCCAGCGTCTTGGCGCTATTGAGCGGCGTGTTTACGTCGGCGCTTACCCGGTGAAAACCATAGCTACCCGCCGACGCAACTACCTCGCCACCGAAACGTTCGTAGGGCTTCTTAGTCACGCGGTTGAGCAGGCCACCATAGGAAGTCAGGGCCGAGCCGTACAGCGTAGCTGAGGGGCCTTTGATAACTTCCAGTTTCTCTAGGTTAGCGGCATCAATGGTGCTAGTAACGCCGCCGGCCACGCCATTGCGCAGCTGGCTTGACACGACAAAGCCCCGCGAAGCGTAGAAGGAACCACCGTCGCCGCTACGGCCAGTGGGCTCCCACATTTTCTGCACTCCTGGCGCGTTGCGGGTGGCATCATCCACAGAGAATACTAACTGTTCTGTCAGCAGCTCTTTGCCCACGGTGGCATATACCTGCGGGTTTTCGAGGTTGCTGAGCGGCATTTTATTTACATCAACCGACTCTTTGCGAGAAAACCGGTTAATGCGGGCACCACTTACAATTACTTCCTTCAGCTCCTCGGCATTTTCCGCCAGCATGAAGTCTAGCGTAACGCTCTGGCCGCCGCTTACGGTTACCGTTTTCTCCTCCGACTTCAGGCCAATAGCTGATACCACTACGGTGTACTGCCCGTCGCGCACGCGCTCAATGGTGTAGGCACCCTGCGCGTTCGTAATAGCGCCTTGGGCGCGGCCTTTCAAACCTACGGTAACAGATTCAGCGGGACGGCCGTCGGCCGTAGTAATGGTGCCTCGGATTGCAGCCGATTGCTGCGCGAGCACCGACAACGAGGTGGCCGAAAAAGTGGTAACCAGCCCCAGCAGTCGAAGTGAGTTCATGTTGTACTAGATTATTTAGAACTGTTCTAAAACATCACAAAGTAACGGCAGGAATCTGAGTAAACACAACTTATTTGTAACGATTCTACATAAACTTCCAGTAACACACATTTTCCGTGGTGCTAACTGTTGCGCTTCGAGCTACATAGCGGCTAGCTACGGAAGAAGAAAAAACACAAAACTCAGCACTCTTTGCAAAGTCCTAATTACTGAAAATAGATCAACTGCCCTGCAAATAGCTATCTTTGGGGTTGTGCTTTCTCCCAATAAGATTTCCTGATATGAAAAAACTTCTTCTAGCTTTTACCCTATTCCTAGCAACTGTTACCCTTGCACAAGCGCAAACCCCTACTCAAAAGGTGTTCACTGCCGTTGTAAAAAATAAACCAGCTGATGTAGATGCACTATTAGGAGCCGGAGCTGACGCGAATACCATGGTAGAAATGATGCCGGGCTTTCCTACCACCTTTCTTATCATTGCCGCTGGCAACGGCCACCTCGACGTGGTGAAGGCTCTGCTGAAAAACAAAGCCGCAGTTGACAAGCCCGACTCCTTTAATGCAACTGCCCTCATGGCCGCCGCGGCCAGCGGGCACCAGGAGGTGGTAGCCTATTTGCTGGCGAATGGGGCCAGCGCCAAAGCCAAGGACAAGGATGGCAAGGACGTACTGGCCAGCGCCAAAGAAGGCGGCAACCCCGAAGTACTAAAGCTGATTCAAGCGAAACTGTAAGCTGTTACCGCAGTAACTGAAAGGCGGACTGGTGCATGCACCGGTCCGCCTTTTTTATTTGGGCGCCCTTATCCTAGCTACCCTCTAGCAATGTTCGCCATTACCGAAGTCCCTATCCCCTGCCTCTATCTGCACAGAAACTTGGGCAATGGATTGGATGCAGCCCGTTATTGCTCAAACGTCACTATTGTCTTTTCTGAGTGCCCATCCGTAAGAGCGGCAAAGCCAGACCGCCTACTCCGTTTCGTGTTAAACGAGGTAGCCAGTCTGGCTTTACTAAGATTCCAGCGTATGCCGGGCGGCGGCTGGTACTTTAGCTGCGCAGTTTTTCCTGAAAGAAAGCTAAGGTAAGTGCCCATGCTTCTGCGGCCGCCTGCGGGTGGTAACTGGGCCGTTCGTCGCAGTGGAAACCGTGGTCGGCGTAGGAAATAACGGTATTGATGTAGGGTTTGCCTGCCGCATCTACGGCCGCCGTCACTTCCGCCACTTGCTCCTTGCTGATGTGCTGATCTAGTCCGCCCCAGAAGAACAAGTGCGGGCCGTGCAAGTCGGGGGCCCGGTCTTTCAGCAGATGGGTTCCGCCTCCGTAGTACGATACGCCCGCCGCCAGGGGCAGCACTGCATTAGCTAGGAATGATACGCGCCCACCCAGGCAGAAGCCGATGCTACCTATTTTGTCGGTCACGTTGTCCTGGGCCTGCAGCCAGTCATACGCGGCCTGCACATCGGCAGCCAAGCCCTCGGGGGTGATGGCGCTGAAGTGCGGCATGGCACTGGGGAAGTCGTTGTACGGAATTTCAAGGCCCGGCGCGGCCGTCCGGTGGAATAGCTCGGGGGCAACCACAGCATAGCCCGCGGCCGCTAGGCGGTCGGCAACGTTACGGATGTGGCCGTTCACACCAAATGCTTCCTGAAGCAGAATAATACCAGGGTGAGGCCCTGCGGTGGCAGGCATGGCCGTATAGGCCTGAAGATGAGTGTTGTCGGAAGCCGTGAGGGCGACGGCACTTGGGTAGGACATAGGTATGTGTTAGCAATGAAGACTGGCTCCTAAAGCCAGAAACCGGGTAGTATGTTTAGCAGCTCTGCCGGGCCACCTACTACCCAAGAGGGCAGCAGGAAGCTCGGCCGCGCCCTTCTGGACTTATTCTGTTCCCCGCAGTTGCAATAACCGCACGATGAGGCCCGTCCAGCCGGTTTGGTGGCTGGCCCCTAAGCCGTAGCCCGTATCACCGTGGAAGTACTCGTGAAAGAGAAGGTAGTCGCGGAAATGCGGATCGGTTTGCAGGAGTTCGTTGTGGCCGAAGGCGGGGCGGCGGCCATTTTCGTCCTTTAGCAGCAGTTTGGTGAGGCGCCCAGCCAAGGCTATGGCTACTTCCTGCAAAGTCAGCATCGTACCCGAGCCCGTGGGATACTCTATCTCGAACTTGCTGTCGTAATAAAAATGAAACCGCTGCAACGACTCGATAATGAGGTAGTTGATAGGAAACCAGATGGGTCCCCGCCAGTTGGAGTTGCCCCCAAACATGCTGCTTTCGGCTTCACCGGGCACGTACTGCACCACAAAGTCGTCCTCGTCGGTGCTGAACACGTAGGGGTGCTCCAAGTGATAGCGCGACATGGCCCGAATGCCATACTCAGACAGGAACTCGGTTTCGTCGAGCATGCGTTGCAGCAGCTTTTTCAAGCGGGAGCGGCGCAATAGGCCCAGCAGGTGGCGGGCCCCTTTGCCGGGCTCCTCCCAGCGGGCTACTAGCTGGGCCAGGTGGGGCCGGTGGTCGAGCACCCAGCGCGCCCGGGCCGTAAACTCGGGCATGGCATCCAACAGCTCCTGGTCCAGTACTTCAACTGCAAACAGTGGAATCAGGCCCACAATGGAGCGCACTTTAAGCTTGGTACGCTCCTCATCGGGGGTATGCAGCACATCATAATAGAAGCCATCTTCCTCATCCCAGAGGTTAAACAGGCCGTCGCCGCCGCGGGTCATGGCGTCGGCAATGTGGAGGAAGTGCTCAAAAAACTTGCTGGCCATGTCCTGGTACACGGGATTGGTGCGGGCCAGCTCCAGAGCCATGCGCATCATGTTCAAAGCAAACATGGCCATCCAGCTCGTCCCGTCCGACTGCTCAATGAACCCGCCGGTAGGGAGGGGCGCACTCCGGTCAAACACACCAATGTTATCGAGGCCCAGGAAGCCGCCTTCGAAGATGTTCCGCTCACTTTTATCCTTGCGGTTGACCCACCAAGTGAAGTTGAGCGCCAGCTTGTGAAAGACTGACTCCAGGAACACCGTGTCGCCCTGATTGTTGCGCAGCTTCTTGTCCATTTTGTACACGCGCCACGTGGCCCAGGCGTGCACGGGTGGGTTCACGTCGGAGAAGTTCCACTCGTAGGCCGGCAACTGCCCGTTGGGGTGCATATACCAGTCTTTGGTGAGCACGCGCAACTGCTGCTTGGCAAACTCCGCATCAACCATGGCCAGGGGAATGCAGTGGAAGGCTAGGTCCCAGGCTGCATACCAGGGGTACTCCCACTTGTCGGGCATGGAAATAATGTCCTCGTTGTGCAAGTGGCTCCACTGCCGGTTACGCCCCTTGCGACGCTCGGGCGGCGGGGTTAGCACGGCCGGGTCGCCGTTCATCCACTGGCTTACGTCATAGTAGTAAAACTGCTTGCTCCAGAGCATGCCTGCAAATGCCTGGCGCTGCACATTGCGTGCGTCGGGGTCGGGGGGCAGGTTTTCCTGCAAGCAGTCGTAGAACTCATCGGCCTCCTGCTTGCGCGTGGCAAAAACTTGGTCGAAGTCAGCAAAGGGCTGCTCACATGGAGGCTGGCATAGCCGCAGGCGCACGCTACGCGACTGCCCCGAGGGCACACTGAGAGTATATAGAGCGGCTACCTTAGTACCCTGCTGCTCGGTGTTGATGGCCTCCGTGTTGCCATCCACCACGTAGTCGTTGATGCCGTCTTTGAAGTGGCGACCCTCGGCGGGCAGGTTGTAGAGGCGGGGGCCATTGGTTTCATTTTCGCAGAACAGCAGTTGAGGCGCCTCATCACAGTAGAAGTGATACGAGCCCAGCTCGGCGTGCTCTACCAACACGGTACCGGGGGCTTGCTCACGCAGGGAGGGTCGGGCCGGGTTGTACCCCCACGACCAGGTGTTGCGAAACCAGAGCTGCGGGAGCACCTGCACTGAGGCAGCTTTGGGGCCGCGGTTGTGTACCGTTATCTGGGCCAGCACATCATCAGGGCCCGCCTTGGCGTATTCAATGAACACATCGAAGTAGCGGCTCTTGTTGAAAACGCCGGTGTCCAGCAGCTCGTACTCGGCTTCCTGGCGGCCGCGGCGGGCATTTTCCTTCACCAGCTTGCGGTAGGGAAACCGCTGCTGCGGATACTTGTAGAGCATGCGCATGTAGGAGTGCGTGGGTGTACTATCAAGGTAATAGTACAGTTCCTTCACGTCCTCGCCGTGGTTGCCCTGCCCATTGGTAAGGCCAAACAGGCGCTCTTTCAGTACTTCATCTTTGCCGTTCCAGAGGCCCACGGCAAAGCAAAGGAGCTGGCGGTCGTCGCTGATGCCGCCCAGGCCCTCCTCGCCCCAGCGGTAGGCGAGGCTGCGGGCCATATCATGCGTTACGTAATCCCAGGCGTTGCCATCGGGGCTGTAATCTTCGCGGACGGTACCCCACTGGCGTTCGGTGAGGTAGGGACCAAATTTCTTCCAAGGCGTGGTGTGTGCGGTTGATTCTGCGAGGCGTAGTTGTTCCTGCGTCATAGAGTAGTAGCTCGTGGCGACTGAATATAGGGGGAGGCCCTTGTATTCACCTAGTCGGGGCGGCAGCGCCCAATATGGTTCTGCCCTACTCCATTCCGGGGAAAACAGTTGCTACGGTGGAGGTCCTGCAAGCTGCTTTCGGTCTTGTTTGAAGCGTTATTTCGGGTGAAGATGGCGCTTTTTCCGTGCCTAAAAGTAGCGCAGCACTTTCCTTGTCTTCTGGCGCTGCTCCCGCCGTGCGGTAGGCCTAGGGCATGGCACAGCGGAAGCTCCCCCGCCCAGCTTAGTGCTCACCAGGGGTTAATAACGTAGCGCTTCGGGCCCAGGACTTGGCTTAGAGGCTGGTTTGGATGCGATGTTACTTGGTACCTGCTGTTGGCTTCCCAGTAAATATCTTTTTCGGAATCATGCTGTGCACGCCCATGGTGCCATCTACCAGCTGGGTAATTTCCATGTTGGCAGCCACGCTGGCCAGCATGTAGGCATTATCGTGGCTGAGGCCTTTCTCCTTCATCAGGAAGTCAATCATTTCGCGCAGGGCTACCTTGGTGGCTTTCGTTAAGTCCACATCGGTGCCCATGGTAATAAAGTCGGTGGGCGTTTCGGCGCGGGGCCAAGTCAAGTGCAGGTCTTTGCGCACAATGAACTCTAAGGTGCCCGTTAGGGAAGTCTCCAGCGCCGTAATATCCACTTCGCCATTACCCTGCCCCGCATGACCGTCGCCGACCTCAAACAAGGCACCCGGCACGTGTACTGGAATGAAGAGGGTGGTACCCGCTACCAGTTCCTTATTATCCAGATTGCCGGCGTGAATGCCGGGCGGGGCGCTGTTGATGCGGCCCGCCGCGGGGGGTGGCGCTACCCCCATGCTCCCGAAAAATGGCCGCAAGGGCACCTCAATACCAGGAGCAAAGTTGGCTACCATACGTTTCTTATCCAGGGGGATGATGCGCATTTTAGCGTAGCCGAAGTCTTCGGGCAAGAAGCCGCTAGTGGGGCCGAATGCGTTGTAGGCGTAGGGAATGGCTAGTTCCACCTTCCGAATGCGCACTTCCAGCACGTCGCCCGGCTCGGCTCCCTCCACGTAAATAGGCCCCGTGAGAATGTGCCCGCCGGGCCCTTTGTTACTTACCTCCTGGTAGATGTCGCGCAAGGACTGCTCTACCTGGGCGGGTGCTACGCCCGCGCCTTCCAAGCGCGCGGGGCTTGAGGTAATAAGCGTTTGCACCTCTACTTTGTCGCCCGATTTGATGCGGAGCACGGGCTTGGCCGCAGCATCATAAAAGCCCCACGCCACGGTGCTAGGGGTGGGCGTGAGCTGATGGGTAGTAGGCTTACCCGCTTTGGCCGCGCCGGCAGATGTTTGCGCCCGGGCGCTAGTTGCTAGTAGAGAAGCCGCACCGAGTGTGAGAGTAGTAAGGCCGTGGCGTAGATATTGGTAGTTCATGGAGGGGCAGTAATGGTAGAACAAGCCTCCCAAACTACATCAGAACCACACAGCTTACGCCCCACGCCTAAAATATTCAGCTCCATTCTGCTACGCTCCTCCCCTAGCTCATCAGCACCTGCTTGTAGCGGCAGCAGCAAAGAACCGGTAGCCGTAAATGAGCATTGGGCTATCCTGACATAGGATAGCCCAATGCTCATTGGCAGCCCTTGTACTAGCCCACAACGAACGTGCGCATGCTCATGCCACCAAAGCTTACCTCCTCGAAGACGTGGCGGATGGCCTCATCAGCCTCGGCCAAGGCCAAGCTGTAGAGCATGGGAATGTAGTGGTCGGGCGTGGGTACCGACAGTGGACCACTGGCGCCCGCCTGCTGGTAGTGCGCCAGGGCCAGCAGGTCGCGCTGGTTTATTTTGGCTTTGGCCCACTCGTCGAACTCCACGGCCCAGGCGTGCGGGCGCGGGTCGTCCTGCATGAAGCTAGGTATACTCTGGCGGAGGTTGTGCACAATGTTGCCGCTACCCAGAATCAGTACGCCGCGGCGGCGCAGAAACTGCAGTTGCTTCGCGAGTTCGGCGTGGTAGGTAATGGGCTTGTGGTAGTCAATGCTGAGTTGGAACACCGGAATATCAGCCTCCGGGAAGATGTGGTGCAGCACCGTCCAGGTGCCGTGGTCGAGGCCCCACTCATCGGTGGGGTGCGCGTCGGGCAGGGCAGCCAGTACTTCCTGGGCCACATCGGGGGCGCCGGGGGCGGGGTACTGCATGTCGAACAGCTCCTGCGGAAAGCCGCCGAAGTCGTGGATGGTTTCGGGGCGCTCGTTTACGGCCACGAAGGTGCCGCGCGTGAGCCAGTGGGCCGATACTACCAGTACCGCCCGCGGCGGCTGCACATTGCGAATGTCGCGGCCCAGCTGGCGCAGGGTTTGGGTAAAGGGGTTGTCGGCCAGGGCATTCATGGGCGAGCCGTGACCCACGAAAAGCACGGGCATCTTGGCCGTTTTCTGAAAGGAGCTGGCCGTTTTATGGAGGTCTTGCAGGGAGTTCATAGCAGAGGCGAAGGGGAGCACGGCCAGGGCCTTCAGAAAGTCTGTGCGGTGCATAGCGGTAGTAATTTCTCGCCAGCAAATGTACCCCGCCCAAGCTGGTGGAGCCTTGATGTAGGGTAAGAAATCTGGACCGGAAGGGTCAGTAGCTACAGCGTAGGCAACCCTTGAGCTGTCCACTGGTGTCTATAGCAGAAAGCTACCCATAGCGGCAGCCAGCTTTTTTCTTAAAAGTTTACCTATCAGTAAGTCCTGCTTACACCTTGTTGGGAAGCCGGGCTACAGAAAAGCTCAACAGTAGTGTTCTGCTGGTATTTGAGGCAGAGGCTTGTAATAAGGTTACTCCGGAAAAATATCCTAAACGCAGGCAAATAGATTCTTCCTTCCCCTTTGTCATTTATGGAGTTCAAACTAGCCAGCCTAGAAAACATCGACGGCGTACTGGCACTGCACCAGAAATACCAAATTGCGACGATTGCCGAGGAGGATAAACCCGATGGCTTTGTTACTACTGCCTTCACCCGGGAACAACTCACTCAACTGATCCAAGCAGAACATGGCCTGTCCATCGCCACGCACGGCGGGCAGGTAGTTGCCTACGTCATGGCCGCTTCGTGGCAGTTCTGGTCCCGGTGGCCCATCTTCGCTTCTATGATAGAAGACCTGCCAGCCCTGACCTACGCGGGCCAGCAGCTCAGCACCGAAAACTCTTACCAGTACGGCCCCATCTGCATTGATAAAGCCTACCGGGGTAGTGGCGTGCTAGAAAAGATTTTTGATTTCTCGCGGGAGCAGATGTCGGCTCGGTACCCGGTGCTGGTCACGTTTATCAACCGCATCAATACCCGCTCCTACACGGCGCACACCCAAAAGCTGGGATTGGAAGTGATTCATGAATTTGAGTTTAACAACAATCACTATCTGGAGCTAGCCTACGAAACCTCGAAACGCCTGCCCCCCGCTGAAGCATAGCTACGTGCCGTGGCTTTATCCTGAGCTATAAGCTGTTGCTTGGATTACCAGCTTGCCGGGTTTTCTTGAGTAGCCAGTATATGGTGCTGGCTGCCGAGCTTGGCGCTGGCGTTGCAGGGGCCGTTCGCAACCTGCGAGAAGCAAACGTGACTAGCTGGGGAGCGAACATGCCCTTCCCGCGCTATTGCCGCATACAAGGTTTAGCATTCCGTTCAATGTATCCTGTTGCGTAGCAACCACACTCCTACTCCTACTCTTACCCCACCTCCTATCCACTATGACGCGGTACGTATTTGCCTTCCTCAGCTGCCTTGCGCTGCTATTCCCCCGCAGCGGACAGGCCCAGACTATTGACACCCTGGTGGACGTTGGCGGCTACCGGCTACACTTCCACATCATCAACGGCAAAGGCGTACCGATTTTATTTGAGGCGGGAGGTGGTGATGACGCCCGCGTATGGCAGCCGCTGCTAGAGCCTCTAGCCGCCGTAACCGGCGCTACCCTAATTACCTATGACCGCGCTGGCTTCGGAAAAAGCGAGCTTTCCAAGGAGCCGGCAGATGCACAACACGGCATTCTGAGTGGCATGCAGGGGCTGGAAGTGGGTCTTAAAAAGCTGGGCTACGGCAACGAACTTATGCTGGTAGCTCACTCCTACGGCGGACTGTACGCCACGCTGTATGCCGCACGCCACCCCAAGGCTGTTCAGGCGGTAGTACTTTTGGACGCCATGCTGCCCTGCTTTGCAACCAACGAATTTCTGGCGGGCATGATGCAGGATATGCAAGCCGACATCGAGCAAAACAAAACCGGGCACCGTGGCCGGTATTACCAAAGCCTCAACTACCCCGCTACCGTGCAGGTGGTGCGCCACGCCCCGTTTCCGGCCACTATACCGGTTGTTGACTTGGTAGCCGACAACTTCTTTATTCCTAAACCGGCAGAAGCTGCCCGCTGGAAAGCCTGCCACCAAGAATTTACGGCCGCTCAACCCAACCGGGAACTCATTACGGCTTACGGCTGCGGCCACTATATTTTCGGCGACAATCCAGCATTGGTTGTCAGTGCCATTACGAAAGCCTACGGCGCTACCCGCGGCCAGGCGAAGAACCCTGTTCTCCTAAAGCGCAGCCTCAGCTACTCAGTAAATGCTACCAACGAAATAAAGAAGCGCGAAACAGACTATCGTCACTCAGAAAGCGACCTGAACAGTTGGGGCTATAGCCTGCTACGCCAAGGCGAAAAGCAGAAGGCCCTGGAAGTGTTCAAGCTGAATACCGTGCTGTACCCGCGGAGCGGCAACGCGTTCGACAGCCTGGCTGAAGCCTACCTAAACGCAGGCAATAAAGACCTAGCCAGGATGAACTACCAGAAGTCGCTGGAGCTGAATCCGAAGAACACAAACGCCGCGGAGGTATTAAAGAAGTTGTAGAACTCGGAGCGCAGAACACATACAAAAAGCCCCGGCACCTTGCGGCGCCGAGGCTTTTTGCGAAGCTATACAGCTTCTTATAGCTATTAGAGTAGCTTATCCAGATAGAGAGGCAACTCACGGACGCGTTTGCCGGTGGCATGGTATACCGCGTTGGTAATGGCCGCAGCCACACCAAGTAGGCCTACCTCGCCAATACCTTTTACCCCTAGTGGGTTTACGATATCATCTTCCTCCTCCACGAAAATCACGTCGATGTCGTGAATATCGGCATTGACGGGCACGTGGTACTCGGCGTAGTTATGGTTCATGTAGCGGCCGAACTTATGGTCCATGACGGTTTCTTCCATCATGGCCATGCTAATTCCCCACACAACCGAACCAAGCACCTGCGAACGGGCGGTTTTCGTGTTCAGGATACGGCCCGCCGCTACGGCGTTTACCACGCGCGTCACGTGTACCGTGCCTAAGTCTGGGTCTACCTTCACCTCCGCAAACACCGCATTGTGGGAGTGCATCGAATACGGCATCTGCTTGAGGTAGTTTGGCATGGCCGAGCTATCGGTTTCAATCTTGCTTTCTCCGCTAGCCTGGAGCACGTCTCGGATAACTACCGCTTGGTTTGGGTCCTTACGCAGGCGAATCTGGCCGTTCACAAACTCCACGTCGTCCATGCTGGCACCGTCCAGGGGCGAGCCGTCCATCTTCTTCGCAAACTTGAGCAGCTTCTCCCCTACTGCTTCGCACACATTCTTTACAGCGGTGCCTACTGAGGCAGCCGTCCAGGAACCGCCTTGCACGGGGGCCTCGGGAAAGTCAGTGTCGCCAAGCTTAAAGGTGACGGCTTCGATTGGCAAACCCAGGGTTTGGGCCGCAATCTGGGTCATGATGGTGTAGGTGCCGGTGCCGTTTTCGCCCGCAGCACTGGTTACCAGCAGCTTGCCATCGGCCGTAAGCGTGGCTTTAGCAGCGGCTTTTTGCATTGATGCATCCCACACGCCGCCGGCCATACCCCAGCCTACCAGCATGCCGTTCTCATCCTGCATGGAGCGGGGCTCGTGGTTGCGCTGGTCCCAGCCGAACTTAGCCGCCCCCTGATGGTAGCAGTCGCGCAGCTTCTTGCTCGAAAAGGGCTTGTCCATGTTCTGGTCCTTCTCGGCGTAGTTGCGAATGCGGAAATCCAGCGGGTCGAGGCCGGCGGCGTACGCCATTTCATCCATGGCTACTTCTAAAGCGAATGACCCCGTAGCCGCACCCGGCGCGCGCATGTCCAGGGGGGTGAACACGTCGAGCTTAGCAAGCTGGTAGCCTAGCTTCACGTTCTCGCACTGGTAGAGCATACCCGACCAGTTCACTACGTTTTCGGTGTAGTCTTCGAACTGAGAAGTTTCGTGGAGGGCGTGGTGCTGTAGGGCCGCCAGCGTCCCGTCGGGGTTAGTGCCTAGCTTAAGGTACTGCAAGGTATGCGGGCGGTGGCCGAAGGAAAACATCTGCTGGCGCGTGAGGGTCACCCGTACGGAGCGCTTCAACTCCAGAGCCGCCAGCGTTGCCAGGAATACCTGGTACTGGGGGCGTAGGCCCGAGCCGAACCCGCCACCCATGAACAAGTTCACGACGCGGGCATCATCCTTACTCAGACCAAAGATCTTTGTCAGGTACTGCTGCACATTGACAACGCCTTGCGTTTTGTCGTAGGCCGTGATTTTGCCTTCGCCGCGCCACTCTACGGTGGTGCCAAACATTTCCATGGGGTTATGGTGCTGAGCACCATGCACGTACTCCGCCTCTACGCGGTGGGTAGCATTCTCCCAGGCCTTGTCGGGGTTGCCGCGGGGCGGGGGTGGCGGCATCCAGCCAGTTTTGCCTCGGCCGGGTTCAAAGCCGTCGTCCCGCTTGTCTTCAATGCTGGTCTCGTGCTTTTCCTCCTCGTACTCAATGCGCAGCACCGAGGACGCATACCGGGCCAGTTCCAGCGTTTCAGCTATTACCAGGGCCACGGGCTGCTGGCTGAACTTTACCTTGTTATCGTGCAGGGGCCGGAAGGGCGAGCCACCGGGGGCTACGTCATCCTTGTAGTTTCTATCAAACCAAGCCAGGGAGGGCACATTTTCGTGCGAGAACACCTGCACCACTCCGGGCAGTGCCAGCACCTCGTCGGCGTAAATTTTAGTGATGGTACCTTTGGCAATGGGACTACTTACCACCCAGCCGTAGGCCATGTTGGGCACGTTGAATTCGGCGGAGTATTTGGCCGCACCCGTCACCTTGGCCGGGCCGTCTACGCGGCTGGTAGGTTTGCCGATGTAGGTTGTATTGCTCATGGATTTGAGTTTAAAAAGACATCGGATGCTTGCTGGGTGCCTTCGGCAGCTTGCTTGAGGGCGCGCACAATGGCGCGCTTAGCTAGCTCAATCTTGAAGGTATTGTGCTCGTAGCCGTGGGCGCCTTCCACCACTTTGGCAGCGGCCCGGCGGAAAGTATCAGCCGTAGCAGGCTGGCCTTTCAGCAGGTTCTCAGCTTCCTTGTCGCGCCAGGGCTTGTGTGCTACCCCGCCCAGCGCCAAGCGGGCATCCGTAATGGTGTCGCCTTCCAGTTCCAGGGCCGCCGCTACCGAAATTACGGCAAAGGCGTAGCTGGTTCGGTCGCGCAGCTTGAGGTAGGTGAAGTTCTTTTCAAACCCTTTGGCCGGCAAGTCCAGGCCCGTAATCAGTTCACCAGGCTCCAGGTTGTTGTCACGCTCCGGTGTGTTGCCGGGCAGGCGGTGGAAGTCCTCGAAGGCAATGGTCCGGTCGCCGTTGGGGCCGCTTACGCGCACTGTCGCTTCCAGCGCAGCCAGGGCAATACACATATCGGAAGGATGAGTGGCAATGCACTGCTCACTGGCGCCCAGAATGGCGTGAATGCGGTTGTAGCCGCCAATGGCCGAGCAGCCCGAGCCAGGCTCACGCTTATTGCAGGGAGTAGCCGTGTCGTAGAAGTAGTAGCAGCGGGTGCGCTGCATCAGGTTGCCGCCGTCGGTAGCCATGTTGCGCAGCTGGGGCGAGGCACCGGCCAAGATGGCTTGGCTCAGCAGCGGGTAGCGGCTTTTTACTTCCTCATTCCACGCCGTATCGGCGTTGGTAGCCAGGGCTCCCAGGCGCAAGCCGCCGTCGGGAGTAGGTTCAATCGTGGTGAGCGGAAGCTTGTTGAGGCCAACGAGGTGCACGGGGCGCTCCACATTTTCCTTCATCAGGTCCAGCAGGTTGGTGCCTCCCCCGATGTAAGCCGAATCTGGGTGGGTAGACTTTTCGCGCACGGCGTCCTCGACGGCCGTAGCGCGGGAGTAGGTAAAGCTATTCATGGCTTAAGCAGTTTTGGCGTCTACGACTTCCTTCACGGCCGCCAGAATATTGGTGTAAGCCCCGCAGCGGCAGATGTTGCCGCTCATCAGCTCCCGAATTTCAGCCTCGGTGTGGGCTTTTCCTTCGTTGATGAGCCCTTGGGCCGAGCAAATCTGGCCGGGCGTGCAGTATCCGCACTGAAATGCATCGTGGTCGATGAACGCTTGCTGCAAGGGGTGGAGGTTTTCCTGGGTACCCAAGCCCTCAATGGTAGTAATTTCGGCGTCTTCCTGCATCACGGCCAGCGTTAGGCAGGAGTTGATGCGCTTGCCATTTACTAGCACCGTACAGGCGCCGCACTGGCCATGGTCACACCCTTTCTTGGTTCCGGTCAGGTCCAGGTATTCGCGCAGCGCATCCAGCAGAGTAGTCCAAGGAGCTATCTGTAATTCGCGCTGCTGCCCATTGATAGTCAGGCGGACGGTACCGGTGGGTGGCGGAGCCGCTACCGCTTCGCCCGGAGCTTTCGTCGATTGATGTAGCATAGAAAGAATATGAGGTGTTGAGGAGTGGAACAGGACTGTATGCGCTGCCCTAGCAACTGAGCATACTGTTGTCCTGTACGCCGCCCCAACCTCCTACGTTATCCTTTTGCTCGTATTTCTCCTTTCAAAAATCCTATATAGAAAAACACTCAACCGTGACCATCTAACTTTCAGTTCTTTAGACACATATACATACTTATTCTAAATATCAGATCCATCAATAGTGGACTGTGCATTGCCCTAAAACAGCTAACGTTATATTTTATCGGATATAGCGGTTGTATTAGCAAGGTGCCACTATTGTTCACACTGTTGTCTCAGGCACCTCTTCTGCTTAACTACGGGCCAGTTCACTTCGAATGCGGCTCAACGATTCGGGGGTGATGCCAAGGTAGGCGGCAATGTGCCGCTGGGGCAGGCGCCGCGCAAGCGTCGGATACAAGTGCAGAAATTCTTGGTAGCGCTCTTCGGCGGGGGCACTAAGCACTCCAATTAGCCGCCGCTGCATGGCTACTAAGCTGTTCTGAAGCAGTTGGTAAAAGAAGCCTTGAAATGCGGGGCCAAATGACTGAAAGCGGCGGTAGAACTCGCCGCTGAATAGTAGCACGTCGGAATCCTCCAGGGCATCAATAGAAAACAGAGAGGCTTCCTGCTTAGTGAGGCTGTGCTGATCGGAAATCCACCAGTTCTCGGGCGCAAACTGAATGATGTGCTCCTTCTGACGAGTATCGGTAACATAACTACGCAAGCAGCCGCGCACCACAAATGCTCCTACCCGCCCTATTTCGCCCTGGCGCACTAGCACCTCGTGCTTGGCTACGTGGCGGGGCGTCAGCAGTTCCTCCAGCTCCATAAGCTGGGATTCGGTGAACTGAATCTTATTGTGGAAGTAGGTATGAAGGGCGTCGAGCATATCCGAAAGACCACGTAAACAATACGCCAAGGTAGGTGGTCTTTTGCCACCACAGAGGCAGCTGGCGCACCGATGGCCTATAGTCCGTACGTCACTTGCAAGTAGTATAGCCCGCCAATGCTGGGGCCGCCGAGGTAGCTCACATAATACTGGTTTAGCACATTGCTGGCTCCAAGCTTAAAGCGCAGATTGGGCTGGGGCAACCGATAGCTGAGTTGCGCATCAAGGGTGCTGTAGGCGGGTACGTACCCGCTGACGAGGAACGTTTGAGAATAGTACTTGGCCTGCCAGCGGTAGTTGAGGCCGAAACCGAAGTTTTTGTACGCGTTTTCATTCCCCACGCTCAGATTATACGCCCAGCGGGGAGTATTGAAGCCGTCCTCTAGTCCGTCGCCCGATTCAGTGCGGTCGAGGCGGGTGTAGGTCACGTTGGCACCCGCTAGGTAGCCGTCCGTTACGTCGTAGCGCAAGCCTAGGGAGCCGCCGTAGTTATACACTTGGCTTTGGGAGTTGGTCCAGAGGCGGTAGCGGGCCTGGCCAGAGCGGGCGTTTAGGGCAGTAGCAATGCCGTTGAGGTCGGCGCCCGTATTGAGCGGCTCGCCAGCCGAGTTAACAGGCACGTAGGCTTCCACCTGAGCAATGAAGTCTCGGTACGTATTGTAGTAGAAGTCCACGTCGGCCAGCAGGCGCCCACCGGGCAGCAAGGCCGCCTTGTACCCCACTTCCAGAGACTTGATGTGCTCGGGTTTGAGGTAGGTGTAGGGATTTTTCACTAACCTCCCCTGATTTTTTGCAATGGCTTGGGTTTGGGTCAACCCGTTGGTGTTTCGGTCGCGCGTTACGGCCGCGTTAAAGGCATCAATGGAGCTACGCAGGTAGCTGTTCTCAAATACTCCGTCCGACATCACCCTCAGGCCCCCAATGCGCTTCACCTGACCACTATTCACGTTGGAAAATCCCTCAAACAAGCTCGGGAAGCGGTAGCCACTTTGGTAGCTTACCCGGAAGTTGTGGCGCTGGGTAGGCGAGTACACCGCCGTGAAGCGCGGGTTGAAGCGGGTACTGAAGTAGTCATTCTTGTCGGCCCGCAGGGTGGCTGTGAGGCGGAGCTTCTCGCCGGGCAGTAGGCGCGCGCCAGCCTGCACAAAGCCGCCCGTTTTGCCGTAGGTCAGCGTGTTGTACGGGTCCTGCCCTTGCTCGGGGTTGATAAAGTAGTTGCCGTCGGGCTCGATATAGTACGTGCGATAGTCCGCCCCTACCAACAAGTCGGCCCAGGTTGGAAAGCCTACCTGGGTGCTCCGGCGCAAGGTCTCCCCCACATTCACTTGGCCCTCGGCGTGCAGCAAGTTGGCGCGTACCCGCAAAGCTGCACCCTGGTCCCAGTTGTTGATGTTGGTCAGCGAATCGAGGCGCTGCTGAAAGGCGGGCGTACCGGGCTGGAAACGACCGGCATCGGCCGCGGCGCGGGCCGTGGCATGGGCTTGCGCAACAGATTGGCCGTTTTGAACGGCTGCGTTCCAGGCGGCTGTATACTCTCGGTTCCACTGGGCATCGGGCTTGTAGCTGCGGTCCAGGTTTTCGGCGGCGGAGCGCAGGTTGTAGCTCTTGCCGGTATTTTCCTGGGTGAAGTAGGCGCGCGCCTGCACTACCGGCGTGGTGAGCTGCAAGGCATGCTGCTGCAAATGGTAGTTGTCGAGCTGAAACCGATTGCTGCGCTGGTACACGTTGTCGAAGTTGCTACCCCGGTAGGTGTAAGCTAGTTCGGCGTTCTGGGTCAATTTATAGTGCAGGGCGGCATCGTACCGGAGGGTTTGCAGGTGGTAGTCCACCACGTCCCGTTCGCGGTAGCCGGTGCGGGCCACCTGGTATGCTTTGCCGCCCAGCGTCAGCATCGAGCGGTTCGACGACTCATTGCCGTAGCTGCTTACTGGGTCGCGGGCAGGGTTGTCGTCGCCCAGCAAGCCGGTAGTGGCGTTCCCATTGGGGTTGATGTCGGTTTGATCGGTAGCCATCCAGTCGTACCCGCGCAGATAGGTGCCATTTACCTTGAATGCCAGCTTAGCGCTGAGCGCCTTAGCATAACGCACACTGCTTTCGGTGAAGGGCCGCGCCCTGGTGTACGGGTCATTGACGTGGTTGACACCGACCTTCTGTTGCACGCTGAGACCTTCGCTTAGAAAGGGGTTTCTAGTAGAGAAGTTAGCTAGTCCATTAATCGCATTGAGGCTGTACAAAGCAGCCGCCGTGCCTGGCACTATCTCCACCGTACCAATATCCAGATCGCTGGGCCCTAGCACGTTGCCTATTGGCCCGCCGATGTGCGGCGCTTGGTTGTCAATACCATCCACGAGCTGCACAAAGCGCACGTTGGTAGTGTTGGTGAACCCCCGGGCGTTTATCACCTTGAAACTCAGGCTAGGGGTAATTACTTGCACACCTTTCAAGTGCTCAACCGCGTCGAAGAAAGAAGGCGCGGGCGTGAGGCGCAGCTGCCGCGCGTTCAGTTTCTCCACCGTCACCGGCGACTGCAAAATACTTTCCTCTACCTTGGAAGCGGCCACTACTACCTCGCCCAGCTGTTGCACGCGACGGGTGGTATCAGGTGAGAGCGGCCGGGTTTGGGCGTACCCAGCTAAGGGCACACCACCAAGCAGGGGCAGGAAGAGAGCAGGAGAAAACCGGAAACTAAGGGTAGCGTTGGGCATGCGCTATGTTTTTACAAACATAACGCTGGGCAAGCCAAATGGTTTGCCGCCTCGGGGCATTTCCTACCATCATCTGCCCGAGAAGTGCCCGGATTGGCGCACTAGGCAGGCCCCAAAATGCCACTAGGACTTTACAGAAGCCGGACCGCTTCTACCCGCATAAATTCCTGAAACCGCTCCTGGAGCGCCCGGAACTCCTCAATAAGCTGCTGCCCCTCCGCCGATACTTCTGCGCCGCCGCCGCGCTTCCCTCCTGCCTGCGTAATCACTACGGGCTGAGCCGACTGGGCATTTAGGGAGCTAACCAAGTCCCAGGCCCGCTTGTACGACATTCCCATGTGCTGAGCTGCCTTGGATATGGAGCCCTGCTCCTGAATCTGCAACAGCAACTCCAAGCGCCCAATACCCATGAATCGGTCCTCATCGGTTTCTACCCATAGGCGGCCGTTGAGACGAAAAGGACGGTCGGAGCGGAGTAGGTTTTTCATGGGTACAATTTTACGAAAAAGCCTTACGGAGGCCGTGGCTTTGGCTTTCAGTATTGCTGAAAAACTCTAGTAGCACCGCCCCGGCCGGAAGAAATACGCCCCCATCCGCAACCTACTACCCGTTTCTTGCGCATATCCTTTGCTGCCACCCAGTGGCGCTTCTATTCCTTACTTTCTAATCTGCACCCCATGGAACCCAATCAACCTGCCATTCCCACCCCTACTACCAACGCTGCTGAAGGTCTGACGGCCTCTGACCAATCACAAAGTGTACCACAGGCTAGCTACGGCGCAGCCGACGCCAGCACCGCTAAGTCTTCCAGCCCCAAAGCTGCTGGCAAAAGCTGGACGGAATATGCCGACTTGCAAAAAGTAGTTGACCAGCTGCCTCAGGGCGTGCGCGACTTCTGCTCAAACTCCTGGAACAAGGTAGGCAACCTTAGCACAACGCAGAAAGTAGCCGGTGTTGCTGCATTAGCCGGCTTGGGCTACCTGGCGTTGCGTTCGGGCAAGGCTAAAAGCAAGGGTACCAGCGCAACCTACAGAGGTGCTCAGCAAACCTACCGCTCCGGTGCATACACGTCCGCTTCCCAGGCCGATGACAGCCGCCGTATGGACCGCGGCCCCGGCCAGTGGAGTGGTTTCGACCGGCAAAACGAAAATCGTGTGGGCGGTAGCTACCAGCCCAGCAGCTCGGATTATTCGGCGGGCTTCAACTCCGACGAAACAAGCCAGCCCATCATCACTACCCGCAACCAAAGCTACCGCGGTAGCGCCGCTGCCGACGAGCTGAACACCGCTGGTTTCGGCAGCGCTGAATAACTAAATACAGCTCCTACAATACAACGGGGCCCCAAGCTATATGCTTGGGGCCCCGTTGTATTGTAGGAGCCATCCGCTTGCTTTTTAGAATGGCGGCGGCCCGTCGTCGAAGGTGCTGCGCGGGAAGGGCTGCGCCGTGGGGGGAGCATCGTTGTTGATGCGGGAGCCCAGCCGGATGGTGTTCGGCGCAAAGGCCGAGGAATCATCGTCGAAGGTACTAGTGGGGAAAGCTCCGGGGTTAAAGCTGGCATCGCCAAAGCCACCGGCCCCATCAAGGTCAGCAAACTTGGTGAAGCGCCCGATAAACTTGAGCTGTACGGTTTCCAGGGAGCCGTTACGGTGCTTGGCAATAATTACCTCGCCGGTACCCTGGGTGGGGTTGCCCATTTCATCCTCCGTAATCTTGTAGTACTCGGGGCGGTAGAGGAAGATTACCATATCGGCATCCTGCTCGATAGAACCCGATTCACGCAGGTCACTCAACTGGGGCTTCTTGTCGCCACCGCGGGTTTCCACCGAGCGGGAAAGCTGGGACAGAGCCAGCACCGGCACATTCAACTCCTTGGCAATGCCTTTCAGCGCCCGCGAAATCGAGGCAATTTCTTGTTCGCGGTTGCCGCCCCCCTTGCCGTCCGTGTTGCCCGTCATCAACTGCAGGTAGTCAATGATAATCATCTGGATATCGTGGTGGGCCTTGAGGCGGCGGCACTTGGTGCGCAACTCCCGGATGCTGAGTCCCGGCGTATCGTCGATGTAAATAGGCGCCGACGACAAAGCCGAAATTTTGTGGTTGAGCTGGGCCCACTCGTAGTCGGCCAGGTTGCCCTTCTTAATCTTCTCGGAATCTAGCTCGGCTTCAGCCGAAATCAAACGATTCACGAGCTGGAGCGAGGACATTTCCAAGGAGAAGATGGCCACCGGCTTCTTGAACTCCACCGCCGCGTTGCGCATGGCCGACACCACGAAGGCCGTTTTACCCATACCTGGGCGGGCTGCAATAATAACCAAGTCGGATGGCTGCCAGCCGCTGGTTACGCGGTCGAGGGCCGAGAAGCCCGAGGGCACGCCCGTGAGGCCGTCTTTCTGATCTTTCTTTTCTTCCAGCTCCTTGATGGCCTTTCCCATCAAGCTGCGCATGTCGTCGAAGTTCTTGCGGATGTTCGACTCCGACACTTCAAAAAGCGACTGCTCCGTGCTGTCTAGCAGGTTAAATACGTCGGTAGTATCCTCGAAGGCGTCGCGCTGAATGTCGCTGGCAATGCGAATCAACTCGCGCTTAATGGCATTTTCGGTGATAATGCGGGCGTGGTACTCAATATTGGCCGCCGAGTTTACCTTAAACGTCAGGTTGGCCACATAGTGAGCCCCACCGGCGGCCTCCAGCTCGCCCATTTCCCGCAGCTCGTGCGTAACGGTCAGAATATCAATTGGCTCCGACTTGTCAAACAAATTCAGGATGCCCTTGAAGATGCGCTGGTGCCCATCCTTGTAGAAGCTCTGGGGCTTGAGAATATCGATTACGGTGGTAAGAGCGTCCTTCTCGAGCATAAGGGCGCCCAGTACGGCAGCTTCCAGTTCCAGCGCCTGCGGGGGCAGTTTGCCGGCGGGGCCGCCCATAGGTATAGCAGGCGTGGGCCGACTATTCCAGGCAGCTTTGGCCCGCGAGGCCGAAAGTTTCAGGCGGTCATCCATCCGGTCGTTCATCAGCAGGTAAGCACTACAAGGTAAGCAGGTTTGAGCGGTTTGCCGTTTGGGCTAGGTAGGTTTCTTTCCACCTACTGTCCGGTTTTTCGGCAAAGGGGTACAAAGCTAACGGGTGAGGTTTACAATCCGCAGGTGGCACAAAAGGTTTCTTTTTTGTATGCTAATAAGGTGAAGAAACTGCACACAAAAAGGAAGAAATTAGATTCGGAACCTATACGCCGGTCTTCGGAAGCTCGTGTACGGCAGCTCTCACCCAATCAGCTTACCTTTGCCGCCCCGCATACCATCCTACCTGAATGGCCTCCACTCCTTCTTCGCTCCAACGTCTGCACCTGATTGCCATCGGGGGTAGCATCATGCATAACCTGGCCCTGGCCCTGCACAAGCGCGGCGCCCACGTAACGGGCTCCGACGACGAAATATTTGAGCCGGCTAAAAGCCGACTGGCGGCGGCTGGGCTCCTCCCCGTTCAGGAAGGCTGGTTTCCGGAGAAAGTATCCACTGACCTCGACGCTGTAATTGTGGGTATGCATGCCCGCCCTGATAACCCCGAGCTGCTGAAGGCCCAGGAGTTGGGGCTGCGCGTATATTCTTTCCCCGAATTTATTTACGAGGCCTCCAAGAATAAGCAGCGCGTAGTTATTGGCGGTTCGCACGGCAAGACCAGCATCACCTCGCTTATTCTGCACGTGCTACGCTACCATGGCCGCAAGTTCGACTACGCCGTGGGAGCTCAGTTGGAAGGCTTCGACCTGATGGTGCAGCTCACGGAAGATGCACCCATTATCATCATCGAAGGCGACGAGTATCTATCATCACCCATCGACCGGCGCCCGAAGTTCCACCTGTACCAGCACCACATTGGGGTGATTTCGGGCATCAGTTGGGACCACATCAATGTGTTCCCAACCGAGGAAATTTACCGGGAGCAGTTCAAGACTTTTGCCGACATGACGCCCAAGGCCGGCACGCTCATCTACGACCGGGACGACGAGCAAGTGCAGCTTGTAACGGTACCTTCCAGCCCCGATGTGAAGTACATCGGCTACGGTCCGCACGAGCACGTCATTCGCCAGGGTAAAACATTCTTGCTCAATAAGAAGGACGAGGAAGTACCCGTGCAGGTGTTCGGAGAGCACAACCTGCGCAATATTTCGGCCGCCAAAGAGGTGTGCAAGTGCTTGGGCATTAAGGGCAAGGATTTCTACGAAGCTTTGGGCTCGTTTAAAGGTGCTGCCCGCCGCCTAGAGCTCGTGCGCGAAGGCCAGGAGTCCGTTGTGTACAAAGACTTTGCCCACGCGCCTAGCAAGCTCAAGGCCACTGCCACGGCGTTTAAAAAGCAGTATCCTCAGCGCAAATTGGTTGCCTGCTTGGAGCTACATACATTCAGCTCCCTGAATCCAGCCTTCCTGCCCCAGTACGCTCACACTTTCGATGCGCCCGACGTGGCCGTGGTGTACTTTAACCCGCACGTGCTGGAACACAAGCGCCTACCGCCGCTGCCCCCTGAGGCGGTGCAGCAAGCCTTCCAGCGCCCCAACCTGCAGGTGTTCACGGACAGCCGGCAGCTAGCAGAATTTCTACGTAACCAAAACTGGCAGAACGCGAACCTGTTGATGATGACATCGGGCACGTTCGATGGGTTGGATCTGGTGCAGCTTGCAACGGACATTACCAAGTAGGAGCCCGGCACCTATCCCCTTTTTACCGGCGGATGCGGGTCTCGCGTCACTACTTTGCTATGAAACACACCATTCTTCTGTTGCACGGCGCGCTGGCCACGGAGGCGCAGTTAAAATTCCTGACGCGGGAGCTTCCCCCGTTCTATGAGGTGCACTCATTCTCGTTCGGTGGGCATGGCGGGCGTCCCCTGGTAGCATCAGAATTCACGATGAGACAGTTTGCCCAGGAGGTTAAGCAGTTCATCATGAAGAATGACTTGGCACCCGTGCACGCCTTCGGCTACAGCTTGGGAGGCTACGCGGCCCTTACGGCTGCCCTTACGGCCCCTGAGCTGTTCAGCAGCATCACGACCCTAGGCACCAAGCTCGACTGGTCGCCGGCACTGGCCGCCCTTGAAACGCGCTGGCTGAACCTGGAGAAAATGCAGGAAAAAGTACCCGAGTTCGTAGCAAAGCTAGAGCAACTGCACGCCCCTACCCCACTACCGGACCTGCTGGCCGCAACCGCTGCACTACTGCGCAGCCTTGGCGAGTCACCTTTACTGACGCCCGAAACGCTGGGCACGCTGGAGGTGCCCGTGCAAGTGCTAGTAGGTGAACTAGACAAAACGGCCGACGTGGATGCTTCCCGCTACTTCGCCGACCACTTGCCTCGGGCTACGTTTGAAATCATCATGAACACCCCGCACCCCATAGAGAAAGTAAACCCCGATTTGCTAACAAACCGCATTGCCCGGTTTGTGGAAGCGGTGCAGGAAGACATGGTATAGCTTCCTTTCTCTTTGCTAGCCAACACGCATAAAAAAGGGTCCGCCGTACGGCGGACCCTTTTTTATGCGTGTTAATTGTCCTCGGGTTTCTTAGCGGGCGGGGCCGGCGTGGGCCGGCGCCGGTCGGTAGTGACCAGCAGGGCCAGGGCCGTGAGGGAAAGGCGAAGAATCCATTTGCGGCTGAGCATGGCTAGCGGCGGGGAAAAAAGGTATTGTGGTCTTCTACGCGCAAATCGCACCGGCTGCCCCCCGTATTTTCCTCGCATGTGGTGCCTACAATCTCGTTTTTCTCGAAGTTGAAGAAGCAGAACGTGCAGCCCACGCCCGTAATGATGTAGCGTGCAGCGGCCGAGCTTAGGTACAAGCTGTTATCGGAGGAGGTTTGCAAGGGCAAGGCCATGCCCCGGAACATGCCGTGGTGCAGGCCCAGGCCCACGAGGTAGTACACGGCCTTGTCTTTCGACGTTTCCTGCACTTTCCGAATCATAGTTTTGTCGATAACGGTACCATCTCCGAATTGGCGAGTGAAGCCGCTGGCCAACTGCTCGCGGGGGATGATGTACTGAATTTTTCCATCCGACACCTGAGCAATCTGCTTACTGGTAGCTTCCAGCGTCCGCCGGGTTACCACATCGGGGTCATTGGTGGGCGAACTCATCTCGGGGAAGCCCCGCTTGGTAGTTTCGCAGGCTGCTAGCCCAACCAAGGTCAGCAGGCCACTCACAACCAGTGGAGAAAATACAGAACGCAGAGAATACTTCATTTAGGAATTGATAGTCACCTACTCTTAGCGAGCGGTATAGTATTTACGAGCCTCAGGCAGCTCTTTCTGAATGGCCGCAATGCGTGTACCATTGGAGGGGTGAGTAGAAAGAAACTCGGGTGGCGAAGCCGTGTTTTCGCGGGCATCCATCCGCTGCCAAAATGCCACCGCCCCGTCTGGATTGTAGCCAGCCATGGCCATAAAGATAAGGCCTAGGTGGTCAGCTTCCGACTCTTGGCTGCGACCGTACTTTAGTAGTCCTAGCTGCGAACCAAGGCCTACGGCTTGCAGAAACACGTTTTGCGTAAGGGTGGGCGTTTGTCCTACGGCCGTTGAAACGGCTGCCCCTACCCCTTGCGCGGCATATTGCTGGCTGGCCCGCTCCGAGCTATGCTTGGCTACGGCGTGGGCTATTTCGTGGCCCATTACTACGGCCAGGCCATTTTCATCCTGCGTGATGGGTAGGATGCCGCTGTATACGGCCACTTTGCCGCCGGGCATGCACCACGCATTTTCCTGTTTGTCTTCAATCAGATTAAACTCCCAGGCGTAGCCCTCCAACTGGCTGGATTGGTTTTGCTGCCGAAAATACGTTTCCACAGCTTGCTGAATACGCTGGCCTACCCGCTTCACCATGGCTGCTTGGGCGCCACTAGTAACAACTCGACTGGAATCCAGCACGGCGCGGTATTGGGTGGCAGCCATCTGGTTCATTTCCGTATCGGAAACGAGGCTGAGCTGACGGCGGCCCGTAATGGGAACGGTGGAGCAGGCGGCCGCCGTAAACAGGCAGCTGGCCAGAGCTAATTTCTTAAGCATCGGCAAGAGAGGGTTGAGGAAAGCGACGTAAACAGAACGGAACGACGCCGGCCAAGGCACCATGCCAGATGCCAGCCAACGTCGCGTTGCTATACGTGAGGCAGTAGGCAAAATGTTTGGCCGATCAGCGTAAGCTGCAAAAAGCCCCCTCGTTTGCGTTTCGGCCCGCGAATTAAACGCTATTTTTGGCCTTCACCCCCTCTAGCGGTCATCGTAAGAGGCTTTTTCCTAGAATCTACGCCTCTTGGCCTTTCAACTTCTTGAGCATGAAAATTCTTTGCATCGGCCGCAACTACGCCGAACATATTGCCGAACTCCAGAACGAAACGCCCGACGCTCCCGTCATTTTCTCCAAGCCGGACACGGCCCTGCTGCAACGCAACCAGCCCTTTTTCCTGCCCGATTTCTCCCAGGATATCCACCACGAGATTGAGCTGGTGCTGCGCATCTGCAAGAACGGCAAGAACATCGAAGAGAAGTTTGCTCCTACCTACTTCGACGCCATCGGCTTAGGTATCGACTTCACGGCCCGCGACCTGCAAAGCAAGCTTAAGAGCAAGGGCCTACCCTGGGAGCTGGCTAAAGGGTTTGACGGCTCGGCGCCCATTTCTCAAGAGTTTAAGCCCGTGGCCGATTTTGCCGATCTGAAGAACATCGACTTCCACCTGGAAGTAAATGGCGAGGTGCGCCAGCAGGGCAACTCTAGCATGATGCTCCACGATTTCAACAAGATCATCAGCTACATCTCGCAGTTCATCACCCTCAAGATGGGCGACCTCATTTTTACGGGTACTCCCAGCGGGGTGGGCCCTGTGCAAGTGGGCGACCAACTCACGGGATACCTAGCCGGCGAAAAGCTTCTGGACTTGGCCATAAAGTAAGCCTCAGCCCTTCCTACCGGTAGTAGCCCTGCCGGTAGGAGGCCATATTTCACCATAATCCATCTGGCCCTGGAGGCACGATAATGGCTTGTGCAGGCGTTGCAGTGATGCCGCCTTCTTTTTCTTGCTGCTGATTCTCCTTTTTTGAATGTCCTTTTTTGCACAACACCAGCCCTGGCGGCTGCTTGGCGTAGCGTTGCCCTTTGGGTTGCTACTGGGGTTGCAGCCCGCTGCTTGCGGCGGGCAGGAGCCTGATTCTACTGAGCCCGCCCGGTCTACTCTTCCTACCCCAACGGCCAATTCCCGGCCTGAGGTACCCAACGGCTACTTCTTGTTTCCTATTAAGCCCGGCCAGCAAAATTTTCTAGCGGCCAGCATGGGCGAGCTGCGTCCCAACCACTTCCACGGAGGCCTCGATATTAAAACCGATGGCCGCGTTGACTTGCCGGTACACGCTTCTCAGGATGGCTACATCTCGCGCCTCAAGCAAAGCAGCTTTGGCTACGGCAACGTGCTCTATATCACCCACCCCAACGGGCTAACGACGGTATATGGGCACTTAAACCACTTTAAAGGTCCCGTGGCCGAGGAGTTGCGGCGACGTCAATACGAAAAGCAAACCTATGAGCTAGAGTTGTTCTTCAAACCCGGCCAGTTTCCCGTGAAGCGCGGCGACATTGTGGCGTTGTCGGGCAATACGGGTGGGTCGGCGGGCCCCCACGTGCACTGGGAAGTCCGCGACCAGCAGGACAACCAGCTCAATCCTTTGCAGTGGGGTGGCTTCCAAGAGATTCAGGACCACGTGGCCCCCTCCTTGCAGGTCTTTGCGGTGGAGGCCCTCAGCATTGACGCCCGCGTGCAAAACCGCTTCGGTAAGGCGGTGTTTGTTCCCAAAACGCCACCTCTCCCCAACGGCGGAGGCTACGTGTGGGCCGATACCATTGCCGCTAACGGCACGGTGGGCCTGCTGGTGCAAGGTTTCGACCGGTTCGACCAGGCGTGGAATAAAAACGGCTTTCAGAAGGTAGACGTGCTAGTGAATGGGCAGCCCCTGTACTCGCACGTGGTTGACAATATTCCGTTTCCGGAGGGCTCCCGCCAGGTAAACCAGCACATGGACTACGAGTGGCGCGCCACCCAAGGCAGGCAACTGGAAAAGCTGTTTGTAGACGATGGCAATGAGCTCAGCATCTATACCACGGGCGCAGCCAAGGGCCGGTTGCGCGTGGTGCCGGGCCGCATCTACAGCGTAGAAATTCGGATGGCCGACTCTTACGGCAACATGACGCCGCTGCGCTTTGTGCTGCGCGGTGAGGAAGCGGGCTACTACAAAACGCGCTCAGCCGCCGTCAAAACACCCAGCCTGCGGTTCGATGTAAGCCGCAACCTACTGGTAGCCACGGCCGCCGACCCCGACACGGCCGCAGTAGGCGGTAATCTGACCTTGTTTAGCGGCAACCGCCGCCTGACGCTTAAGCCCAGCTACACGGCCCAGAGCCAGAACACCTACCTCTACGATTTGCGAGCCGGCCTACCCGATTCCATGCAGTTCGGGCGCATCACCAAGCGGTTCGACCGGCAGGCCATGATACCGGCGGGCCGGGAGTTCGGTTTCTCGACGGCTAGCATGAGTTTGGGGTTCAATCTCAAAACCTTGTTTGACACCCTGTACGTGCAGACCACCTACAAGCAAGGCCTCTGGACGGTACACTCGCCCCGCACGCCACTCTACCAGCCCCTGCGCCTCACCCTACGACCCGGTGGCCCTGTAGCAGACCCGCGCCGCACGGCCATCTACAGCGTTTCGGCGAAGGGAGGGCGCGCCTACGTGGGTGGCAAATGGGATGCTACGGGCACCAGCGTTTCGGCCCCTATTAAAACCTTTGGTCAGTTTCGCCTCCTGACAGATACAATACCCCCCTCAGCCCGCCTTATTAGCCGGGGTGCAGGAGGCCTGGTGTTCAAAGTTGGCGACGATCTTTCGGGGGTAGCTAGCTATAAACTACTGGTAAACGGGCAATTCCGCCTGTTGCGCCACGAGTATAAAAATGCCACCCTGTTTACAGAGCACGACGACACGCTGGGCCCGGCCTTGCACGGTCCGGCTACCCTATACCTCACGGACCAAGCTGGCAACGAGAAAGTCATTAACCTGACTTTGTAGCACGCCCAGCAGCACCCACAACAAAAAGGCCCTCTTCCGTGGAAGAGGGCCTTTTTGTTGGCAGAATGACGAACAGCGGGAAGCTTAATTGGCCGGTTGTCGGACAAATACTTCCCCCATTTTATCTTCCTCCTTGATTAAAGGCCGCACAATAATGCGGGCACCGCGCTGGTAGGTGAACAGGCGGTATACCCAGTTGGCCAACACAATCAGCTTGCTGCGGAAACCAATGAGGTAGTACACGTGTACAAACAACCACGCCACCCAGGCAATAAACCCGCGGAGAGTTTTGTTGCCGGGCAAATCGGCTACGGCCCGGGCCCGGCCTACAATGGCCAGGGAGCCTTTGTCGAAGTAGCTGAAGGGCTGCCACGCTTGGTTGCGGAGTTGGCGCACCAAGTTTTTACCGAGGTGAGCCCCCTGCTGCAAGGCGGGCTGCGCTACCTGTGGGTGGCCCTTGGGCCACTTATCGGTTTTCATCACGGCCACGTCGCCAATGGCGAAAATGTCTTCGTAGCCTTGCACTTGGTTGAAGGTGTTGACCAAATAGCGGCCGCGCTCTACTACCTCGGCGGGAAGTCCTTCAATGATGGCACCGGCTACGCCAGCGGCCCACACCATGGTCTGGCTGCGGATCTGTTCGCCATCCTTGAACTTCACCGTATGTCCGTCGTACGAATCGACCAGCTTGTTGAGCTTGATGATGACGCCCAGCTCTTCCAGGTACTCGTGGGTATTCTTACTCGACTCTGGTGACAAAGGCGGCAGAACCCTATCCAAGCCATCTACCAGGTAGATGTTCATTTGTTTGAAGTCCAGCCCAGGGTAGTCTCGGGGCAGAATGTGGCGGCGCATTTCAGCCAGGGAGCCCGCCAGCTCCACGCCCGTGGGGCCCGCCCCCGCAATAACAATGTTGAGCAGGGCCTGACGCGTTTCGGGGTCGCGCGTCATGCTGGCTTGCTCAAAGCTTTGCAGCAGCTGGCTTCGCAGGTTTACGGCATCATCCAAGGTCTTTAGACCAAAAGCATGCTGCTTAATCTGCTGATTGCCGAAGTAGTTAGACGTAGTACCCGTAGCAATTACCAGGTAATCGTAGCGGATAGACCCAATAAGGGTAGTCACCGTTTTGGCGGCTGGGTCAATATTGGTCACCCGCACAAAGCGGAAGTGGAAGTCCTTGCGGTCGTCAAAAATTTTCCGAACAGGTTCGGCAATGGATTCGGGCTCCAAGCCGGCCGTGGCCACCTGATACAACAGGGGCCAGAAGCCGTAGTAGTTCAGCTTACTTAGCATCACTACCTGAAAGTCCTTATCAGGCAGATCTTTTGTCAGATTAACCGCCCCAAAGCCGCCGCCAATAATGACCACGCGGGGTTTGTTCGTATCTGGTATGTTAAGCGAGAGATGTTCCAGGTGCAGCATGAGCAGAAAGGAATGAGAAGTAGTACCTATACGAGCAACAATAAAAAACCGGCCGAAACTGCTTACTACCTGCCGTTGAGCTTGTTAGCTCACGGCTTATAAGTTAGCAGCTTCAGCCGGCCCACCGCGTTATTTAGTCGCGTGGTCAGGCCGTTGAATTTCTAGCGCGCCAGGTAGCCCCCATCTATTGGATAGTAAGAACCCGTCACAAAGGAGGCCTTATCTGAGCTGAGCCATAGCACCAACTCGGCAATTTCCTCAGCCCGTCCTAGTCGCCCAAGAGGATGCAAAGCTACTAATTGTTGCTTTTGTGTGACAGGAAGATCTTTAAGTAAAGGCGTTTCAATGTAACCCGGCCCTACCGCATTGATCCTAATGCCCTGGGTAGCATACTCCAACGCGGCTGATTGCGTGAGCCCTACAACAGCATGTTTGGCCGCCGCATAGGCTGCCGAATTGGGCGTACCTACCTGCCCGAGGATGGAAGCCATGTTGATAATGCTACCTCCCGCCTGCATTACAGCCAGCTCGTACTTCAGGCAAAAGAACACACTGTTGAGGTTAACGTCGATAACCTTTTTCCAGCCTTCTAGGCTGTACTTACCCACTGGGTTTAGCTCGCCCCCAATACCGGCATTGTTGCAGGCAATATCCAACTGCCCGAAAGCTGAAACTGCTTTTTGCACCAGGGCTTCGCACTGGGTGGGGTCACTCACGTCGGTGCGCTGAAACTGAGCCTGGCCGCCAGCCTGGGTTATTTCGGCCACCAGTTGCTGCCCCTTCTCAGCATCCACATCCGATACCAGCACGCTGGCTCCTTGTTGGGCGTAGAGTTCGGCAATAGCTTTACCAATACCGGATGCGGCGCCCGTTACGAGGGCTACTTTGCCTGCAAGTTGCTTTTCCATACTACATGTGGTTTTTGAGTACGCTCAGGTATCTACTTACACCCTTGATACATATCCCTACATTCGTTAGCTTGACCAAGGCAGGCTACTTTCTTTTCTACTAGCCCCTAAGCACCAACTGGAAACTAGGGTATATCCTGGCACGCCGATACCGCGTACAGGTAGCATCCTTTCTTCTCCTCGACCATGTCCAACGACTTACTTAAACGCCGCCGGCCCGTTTTGTTTACGGCTATTGCTGCTACTGTTGCCACGGGCGTAGCAGCTTATTCGTACGCGCGCCGCAAGCTGCAGGCGCCCTTGGCTACGGTAGCCCACGTTGATCTGCACAAGTATGCGGGCCTTTGGTACGAAGTTGCCCGGCTACCTACGCGGTATGAAAAGGGATGCCAGCACGTTACGGCGCACTACAAGCTGCAGCCCGACGGCAAAGTGAAGGTGCTCAACACCTGCCACAAGAATGGACTGGAAGGCCCCGTAGAAACGGCTACGGGCACGGCACGGGTAGTAGACCCAGTGACGAATGCCAAGCTGAAAGTCAGCTTTTTCTGGCCTTTCGAGGGCGACTACTGGATCCTGGAGCTAGACCACGCCGACTACCGCTACGCGTTGGTGGGCGAGCCTAGCCGCAAAAGCCTGTGGATCTTAAGCCGCACGCCACACCTAGAGCGCAGCATCCGCGACCGGCTAGTGGCTTATGGCCGTGGCCTGGGTTTCCCCGTGGAAAAGCTAGTTTACACTCCCCAACCCATAGAGGAAGCAGGCGCATAGCTGTTCCCACGCTTGGGGCGGCTTGCTAGGCGCCAAGGGGGTAGCAGGCTGCCCTCCGTTGGGAGAAGCCGTACTTCCGTTCTACCTTCGTGGCATGTCTATTCCTCAATCTGGCGAGCTGGCACCGGCTTTTGAAGCCCACGACCAAGATGGTAACCTGCTCCGCCTCTCCGACTTCCAGGGCCGCAAAGTAGCCCTCTACTTCTACCCCAAAGACGATACCAGCGGCTGCACGGCCCAGGCCTGCGACCTGCGCGACAACTACCAGCAGTTGCTGGGCGCCGGTATTCAAGTGCTTGGCGTCAGCATCGACTCTGAGAAGTCGCACAAGAAGTTTGCAACCAAGCACGAGCTGCCCTTTCCGCTGCTAGTAGACGAGGACAAGAAGATTGTGCAAGACTACGGCGTATGGCAGGAAAAATCCATGTACGGCCGCAAGTACATGGGCACTATGCGCTACACCTTCCTCATCGACGAGGAGGGCAAGATTGAAAAGGTCATCACTAAAGTGGATACCAAAAACCACGCGGCTCAGCTGCTATAATTTTCAAGAGCCCTGCCCCTCTGGCAGGGCTTTTTTGCTTGCGGCGGGAGCTTCTGCAACGCATTCAGTGGAGAGGCCGGTCTTTTTTTACTAGTACGGTTTCCTCTACCTTCCCCTCTCGCCCAACTTTCTACCTTTGCTTTCCCATCAACCCTAACTGTTATTATGGCCCAGGAAACGTCATTCGCCGCTTCTTCCGAGACGCACGCGCCCAAGCCAACCCGCTCGGTAGCGGAGTTGAAACAGATTGCCGCCCAAGTGCGGCGCGACATCGTGCGCATGGTGCACGGGGTAAACTCGGGCCACCCCGGCGGCTCATTGGGTTGCACCGATTTGCTGGTGGCGCTCTACTTCAAAGTAATGGAGCACACGCCCGAGCCCTTCGATATGAACGGCACGGGGCAGGACTTATTTTTCCTTTCCAATGGTCACATTTCGCCGGTATTTTACTCAGTGTTGGCGCGCTCGGGCTACTTTCCGGTAGCTGAACTGGCTACTTTCCGTAAGCTGAACTCGCGCTTGCAGGGCCACCCCGCTACGCACGAGCACCTGCCCGGCATTCGTATTGCTTCGGGCTCGTTGGGCCAGGGCTTGAGCGTGGCCATTGGGGCCGCCCAGGCGAAGAAATTAAACGGCGACGCTCGGCAGGTATTTGTGCTGATGGGCGACGGGGAGCTAGAGGAAGGCCAGATTTGGGAAGCCGCCATGTACGCCCCCCACCACAAAGTAGACAACCTGATTGCTTTCGTAGACCGCAACGGCCAGCAGATTGATGGCCCCACCGAGAAAATTGGTGGCCTAGGCGACCTGCGCGCCAAGTTTGAATCGTTCAACTGGCGCGTACTGGAAACCGACGGCAACGACCTCGAAAAGCTACTTCCCACCATCGAAGAAGCTCAGCGCCTCAGCGGGCAGGGCCAGCCCATTATGGTGCTGATGGATACGCAAATGGGCTTCGGCGTTGATTTCATGATGGGCTCGCATAAGTGGCACGGCGTGGCTCCGAACGACGAGCAGCTCGAGAAAGCCCTGCAGCAACTGCTGGTAGAAGAAGCCGGCGACTACTAACCCCGCACCGCAGGAAGATGGGCGCCACGTTTTGGGTACGCTACGCACTGTTACTAGCTATACTCTGGCTGGCGCTGCCGTGTCGTGCTCAAAATGTGGCCCCGGCTTCTACCCGCACCACGCGCATCCTGTTCGTGCTGGATGCGTCGGGCTCTATGCGGGCGCCTTGGGAAGGACAGCAACGCTGGGATGTAGCCAAGAATCTACTTTCCAAGATGGTAGACTCACTGAATGCGTATCCGCACTTGGAGTTGGCGCTACGGGCCTACGGGCACCAGCACGAAAACAAGGAGCAGAACTGCGAGGACTCCAAGCTGGAAGTACCCTTTGCGCCCAAAAACGCGGGGGCTATTAAAGCTCGCCTCAAAACCATTCAGCCCAAGGGAAACACGCCCATTACTTATTCCTTGCTGCAATCGGCCAATGACTTTCCGGCGGATAAATCGGCGCGCAACGTGTTGATTTTAATTACCGATGGCCTGGAATCCTGCAAGGGAGACCCGTGCGCCACGGCGGTAGCTTTGCAGCGGAAACGGGTGTTTCTCAAGCCCTTCGTGATTGGCATCGGAGCCGAGCGGGAGTTTGGGAAGCAGCTGGAGTGCCTGGGCCAGTACTACAACGCGGCCGATGTGCAAACCTTTCGCACCATCCTCAACGATGTAGTAGCCCAAACCCTGGCTAAGACCACCGTTGCAGTGAACCTCACCGACGAGCAGGGCCGCCCCGTGGAATCGAACGTGAACATGACGTTTCAGAACAACGTGACGGACCAGCCGGAGTACAACTACGTGCACTACCGCGACGCCCAGGGCAAACCCGACGTGCTCGACATTGACGCCTTGCAGAGCTACGACTTGGTGATTAACACGGTGCCGCCCGTGCGCCAGCAGAACCTGCCCATCCGCCCCGGTCGGGCCAACGTGCTAACGTACAAAACGCCCCAGGGTACGCTCTGGCTTCAGAACCCCAACCTGTCGCCGAATCCCTATGGCACGGTGCAGGCGGTAGTACGGGCCCAGGGCAGCCCCGCCACGGTGGTAGCTTTACCCTTTGGCGCACGGCAGAAACTACTGGCCGGCAACTACGAAGTGGAGCTCCTGACCCTACCCCGCCAGGTGCGCCGCATCGCGGTGAAGCAGGGCCAGGAAACGGCCGTAACCTACGAAGCGCCCGGCATCCTGAACATTGTGACGGACTTGAAAGGGTACGGCAGCATTTACAAGCTCAACAACGACGAGTCGCAGACCTGGGTGCACAACTTACCCGATGGCGGGAGCAGCAAAGTGAATGTAACCATGCAGCCCGGAGTATACCGGCTGGTGTTTCGCACCAAAACGGCTACCGGCAGCAAGTTTACTGACGTACGCAACTTCACTATCCGGCCGGGTCAAACCACTTCGGTGAGCATTTTCGGCCGATGAAGAGCACAACCGGTAGGCAGCACCGCCAGCCCATACCCCTATACCTCATGTCCTCTTCTGTTTTGCAAAACCTTATAAGCCAGAGCGCAACCGCCCTAGCCCAAAACGGTTACGCCATCCTAGCGGGCATCTACACTCCCGAAGAACTAGCAGGCTTGCTTCGCACTATCGAAAGAGCCGAAACTTCCTCGCCTAATTTTCGACGGAGCCAGGACGTATTTGCCATCCGCAACCTGCTGGGCGAGATTCCGGCCTTGCGTGAGCAGCTACTGACGCCCCGGCTGCGGGAAGTGCTGTCCGGGCTCTTTCCCGATAGCCAACCCTACTTGGTGAAGGCTATCTACTTCGACAAGCCCGCTGGCTCCAACTGGTTGGTGGCGTGGCATCAGGATGTGATGATACGGGTAAACCACCGGGCCGATTTGCCGGATTATGGTCCCTGGACCAGCAAAGGCGACGAGGTAACTGTACTACCGCCGCCTTCCGTTCTGGAAAGCATCATTACGGTGCGCCTCCACCTAGACGACTGTGACGAAACTAATGGTGCGTTGCGTGTAGTACCCGGTTCTCATCGTCACGGCGTCATTGCCAATGATCAGCATCCCCACTACACGCCGCGGGCCGTACGTTGCCCGGTGCCGGCCGGGGGCCTGATGCTTATGCAGCCGCTTACGCTGCACGCTTCTAACCGCAGCACTAGTAGCCGCCCGCGCCGCGTGATTCACTTGGAGTTTAGCGCCGCTGAGCTGCCCGGTGACTTACAGTGGCGAGAGCTGCTAGCAGTGACAACTGAGGGACTGTCTTGCTGAACGTGCAACTGCAGAACGACTAACTAACACCACAAACCTCTCTAAGAACCCTACATCTTCACATATGAAAGACTTTCCCTACACCGAATCAAAAGACACCCGCAGCGGCTTTGGCGCGGGCTTGCACGAGCTGGGCAAAACCAACCCGAACGTTGTAGCCTTATGCGCCGACCTTATTGGCTCGCTCAAGATGGATGCTTTCATCAAAGACAATCCCGAGCGGTTTTTCCAAGTAGGTATTGCCGAGGCCAACATGATGGGCCTGGCCGCGGGCCTTACTATTGGGGGTAAAATTCCATTCACGGGTACCTTCGCGAACTTCAGCACAGGCCGCGTGTACGACCAGATTCGGCAGAGCATTGCCTACTCCAACAAAAACGTGAAAATCTGCGCTTCGCACGCGGGCCTCACGCTGGGCGAGGACGGTGCTACCCACCAGATTCTGGAAGACATCGGGATGATGAAGATGCTCCCGCACATGACGGTCATTAACCCCTGCGACTTCAACCAAACCAAAGCCGCTACCCTGGCCATTGCCGACTACGAAGGCCCCGTGTACCTGCGCTTTGGCCGCCCGGTAGTGCCCAATTTCACCCCCGCCGACCAGAAGTTTGAAATCGGCAAGGGCATTGTGCTGAACGAAGGTACCGATGTGAGCATCTTCGCTACCGGCCATTTGGTATGGAAAGCTATTCTGGCGGGTAAGCTATTGGCTGATAAAGGCATCAACGCGGAAATCATCAACATCCACACCATTAAGCCGCTGGACGCGGAGTTGGTGCTGGCCTCGGCACGCAAAACGCGCTGCGTGGTAACGGCGGAGGAACACCAGATGAACGGCGGCTTGGGCGACTCCATTGCCCAACTGCTGATCCGCGAGGAGCCCCTACCCCTGGAAATGGTAGCTGTAAACGACTCTTTCGGCGAGTCTGGCACCCCCGACCAGTTGATGGAGAAATATGGCCTCAATGAGCAAGCCATTGTGGCGGCCGTAGAGAAAGTAATGGCCCGCCGCAAGTAAGCTCACGTCATCAAACTGCACAAAAACTCCCGCTACCCCAGTGTAGCGGGAGTTTTTTTGTTTACTGGTAATCCGTTGGCTCCTAGCATTTATCCTCACATTAGCTGCGTAGGTTGGCCAGGCGTTGCTCTAGCGCCGCATCCAGATATAGCCACTCGGCACGGTTGGCAAAAGTATAGTCGTGGTAGCACGCCAGAAAGGCTTCCGTTTCGCGGTACACGTCCCGCAGCGCCTCCGCCGACTCCTGGGAGCTATGCTCGTAGTCAGCAGCCAGCCCGTATATCCAGCCAATTTCCCGGTCGGAAGTAACCAGCAGGCGGAGGCGGTACAGGGCGCTTATGGTTTGCCCCAAAGACCAGGAGCCCGCACTTAGGTGTTGCTGCAGCCAGGCCAGCGCCGGACGCACCGAAAAGCTTTCGGGCGGAAAAGCCAAGCTTAGGTACGCGAGTACCTCGTCTTTGCCGGTGCGCAGATAGCGGTAGAGCTCCAGATAAAATAGCTCCGGCTCTGGCTCCTGCAACAGCACGTCATCAACCCACTCGCTTACGTCGGCCAAGGTTGCTACCCCTAATTGCAGGCCTAACCTTGCGTAGAAGGCTGCCTCCGACGCCGACAACTGGTGCAGTTCCTCTCGTAAGTTCGTGGCCATGCCGTGCGGGTTCAGTAGCCTACGCTTGCTTGGTGCCGCAATCGGCGCAAAAGTGTTGCCCTGGCTTGAGCGAGGCGCCGCAGCTGGTGCAAAACTTTTCCTTCGCCTGAGCCGCGACGCTAGGGGTACCGCACTGCGGGCAAAACTTTTGGCTTGGCTCTAGCTTGTTCTGGCAGCTTTTGCAGTGCACAATAGTCCCGGTACCCAAGAAATCAAGTTGGCTTGTATAGTCGTGCTGGCGGGTTTTGGTTTGAATTTGCTCCCGCGCTGCTTGCCGCTGCTGGGCCGCTAGCTCCTCGTGCTCATCGGGGGCGCAGCTTTCGCAAAGACCGGCCGTGTGGTTCCAGCATACAGTAGGGCACACCCAGTGCCCACAGCGGGTACACTGCTTGAAGTATTCTTTACCCTCCTGCACTGCTTTTTCCAAGGCGGCATCGTGGGCTTTGCCCCCAATGGCCCGCTGCACGTGGTAGGCGGCATTTCCGGCATCATAGAAGCTGCCCCCGAACAGGCTACCTGCTGCCCGCATCAGTTCCCCAGCAATGCCGAGGCTGTTGGGATGAAACCGCGACATGTGCCCGTTGCGGCATTTGTCGCAGTAGAATTTGAATTGAAAGCCTTTGTCAGTAGATAAATCGTCGTGGTTGGCCACAAACTGAATTAGGTTGCTCATAGCAGGCAAGTCGGTCAGGTGAACGGCTAAAAGTAGTTATATCCGAATAGTACTGTACTCCTGCTCAGGGCCAGCCGAAAAAAATCTGCCCGTATACTTGCACACACTCTGGGGCTTGCGGC
The DNA here is from genome assembly GCF_900188255.1 of Hymenobacter mucosus. Classification (GTDB taxonomy): domain Bacteria; phylum Bacteroidota; class Bacteroidia; order Cytophagales; family Hymenobacteraceae; genus Hymenobacter; species Hymenobacter mucosus. Next base: position 294,298 of record NZ_FZNS01000004.1, read on the forward strand.
CCCGCTATTTATGCGCTTACTCTACTTTCTTCTCTGCTGCTTTTTGGTTGTGGGTGCTGCACCTGCTTTGCACGCGCAAAACCAGCAGCAGCGCGACACCACCCTCATCGTATATAGCGGGCAGCTAACGGGCGCCTACAGCCGCGGCGGCGTGAGCCGGGCCTTGCTTTCCACTTCCCACTCCCTCACATTTACGCGGGGCCAGCACTACGGCCTACCTCTGAGCGGAAGCTTTATTTACGGCAAGCAAGATGGGTTTCTGAAGGAGCGGGAGCTGCTGCTCAATGCTACCCCCTACTACTACAAGGGCAGGTTTAGGGCCTACGCGCTGGGCGGATTCGAAATCAGTAACCTGCGCGGCATTACGAGCCGGGTGCAGTTGGGAGCTGGGCCCGGGTGGGCCTTCTACTCCGACACGCTGGGGCGGGAAGTTTCGGTGAGCAACCTGCTGATCCGGGAGAAAACAAACTTTCGCGACGGCACTTCCCGTCTTACTACCCGCAACTCTGCCCGCCTGAAAGTATCCTACTCGCGGAGCGTTGTAACGCTGAGCTCCATTACGTTCTACCAGCCTTCCGTACTAGATTTCGGCGACTACCGCTTCAGCAACCTGACCACGCTGGCGCTCAAGCTTCCGCGCAAATTTTCCGTCAACTTCAGCTACAACTACACCCACGAAAGCCGTGTTATCGAGGGCCGCTTCCCGGATAACACCAACGTAACCGTGGGAGTAGCATACAGCACCACCCGTTAAGTAGGGCCCGCGCTTACTGCGTGGTGAACGTGGCTACGTAGGCCAGCCCGGCGGAAGCACTAGTGATAGAGGAGCCCGCGAGGTAGCTCAGAAGTGGGTACAGCGGCTGCTTTAACACACTAAGTTCCGCATGCTGTCCTTGCAGAATTTCTCGGATAGTAGTGGAGCCCTGAGTCATGAGTTGCTGCGCATACTGGCGCGGCACTTTGTGCTCGTAAAGAAAGGCGGACAGTCCTGCCACCATAGTTGGGTCGGGGGCGTTGAGCGCCTGCACGTAGTCGGGTAGTACCTGGGGCCAGTCCTGGAGGGCAATGGGGTGGTAGCGAAAAAAACCCTGAACGAGTTGCAGGGTAGCTATGCCTAGATTAGGGTCGCGTAGGAAAGGCAGCAGTTGGTACACTTCCGTGGCGGTGCGCGCCCGGGAACCCGCCTGCACCAGCGCCTTTTCACGCACTGAGTCGGGCGCGGCGCTATGCAGCACAGCTACGCACTGCGCCACCGTAAGCGGGTTGGGCGCCTGAAGCAGCCGCAGAGACGCTGCGTAGCGGGCTGCTTGGTGGCGTGGGTATTTGCGCCGGATGGCCGCAACCGCCGCCGTATCCTGAGCCCGGACGGCAAACAGCATCTTCCTAGCCATCTGAAACTCTGGGTTATGTAGCTGCTGTATGTGCATGGCTGCATTAAGCTGAGCAACTACGCTGGGCGCGGGAGCTGCTGTGGTCCGGTAGGGCTTGCCTGTGTCGGAGCGTAGCGTCACAAGCCACTGATCATCGGCCAGCCATATTACCTGCGCATCCTTGTAGCCCATGGGCCGGATAGCGGCCATGCATACCGTGGCTTTCTTCTCGTTGAGGGCTGCTACGAAGCTTTCCCGGGTGAGGCCAGTAGGCAGGCCCCATATCTCCACCTCGCTCGATTTGATTTGGGCGGCTGCGGGCGTTATTTGGCTGCAAAGACCAACCAACAGCGCAAGAAAATACTTCTTCATAAGGCACGCGTATATAGTTGACTAGTTGCTCTTTCACTTCTTTTCTACCCCATCAGTCAAGATAGTCGTTCAAGTGAAATTAAACTAATAGCCGGCGTATCATTCTAAGGCTTACACCCGCCTCCCTAACCCGCTCCCCTGCGCTTGGAAGACCAGGAGATACTCGTCAAGTTTGATGACCCCGCCACCCGCAATGTGGCTTTCAACCAGCTGGTGCGCAAGTACCAGCAGAAGGTGTATTGGCACGTACGCAAAATGGTTATCGACCACGATGACGCCGACGACCTCACGCAAGACGTGTTTGTGAAGGTGTGGAACCACTTAGCTTCCTTTCGGCGCGATGCTTCGCTCTACACGTGGATTTACCGCATTGCTACCAATGAGTGCCTGAGCTTTCTGGCCAGCAAGCGACGGAAGTTCTTTCTACCCCTGCATGATGTGGGAGCAGAACTGACCGCTAAAGTAGAAGCTGATGCCAGCCTGGCCGGCGACGAGGTGGAGCGCACGTTGCAGAAAGCCATTCTGCGCCTTCCTGACAAACAGCGCTTGGTGTTTAACCTGCGCTACTACGATGAAATGCCCTATGAGCAAATGGCCGAGGTAACGGGCACCTCCGTGGGTGCCCTCAAAGCCTCCTACCACCATGCCGTGAAAAAAATTGAGCAGTACGTTACGGAAGCGTCCCTAAATAATTAAACCCGAGAGCTTCGACCACTTCTAAGCAGTATGAATACTCCCTTTCGTTTGGACAAACACCCGCGCCGCTCGCAGCCTCCGCTGGCTTCCCCGCCAGACCGCTACTTCGAGCAACTCCCCTCGCGGGTGATGGAGCGCGTGACTAGCGAGGTGAACAGCCCGGTGCGCTGGCTTGGGTTGCTACCCGCACCCTTGCGTACGGCACTGGCATCACTGGTACTGCTAGGTGGGTTTGCTACTACCTATGTCCTTATTCAGCATCCCCCCACCCCACCAGCCGATAGTTTAGCCTCGGTGCCCCAACAAGAGCTGGTAGACTACCTCCTAGCCAGCGACCAACGCGTGACGCTCACTGACCTGGCAGAGCTACCAGCCACGGCCCAGCCCCTTCCTGAAACGTACCTGCAAGCTTCGCCTAGCGAAGTGCAGGATGTGCTAGATGCTCAGCCTTTGGAGGATACCTACCTCTAGGGTGTATGTTTACTTCCCATGTTGCCCTTCTTCTTATGAATCATCTTCTTCGTAGTCTACTGGTGCTTATGCTGCTAGCGGTAGTACCGGCTGCTTCTTTTGCCCAAGCCGATCGGCAGGCCCGGCTGAATCAGTTGGAAAACGCCAAGATTGCCTACATCACCGATAAGATTTCGCTTACCCAGGACCAGGCTCAGAAATTCTGGCCCGTTTACAATGACTTCACCAACAAGCGCCGCGACATCAACCGCCGCATGCGCCTGCTGCGTTCTACCAACCCCGATGCCCTCACCGACCAGCAAATCAAGGACAACTTAACCCAGGCCATGGACCTGCGCCAACAGGAGGTGAAGCTGGAAAAGGAGTATTTCGAGCGGTTTCAGAAGTTGCTCAGCATCCGGCAGGTAGGAAAGCTGTACACGGCCGAGCGAGATTTCACTCGTGAAGTCATCAAGCGCGTTGCCGACCGGCGCGGGCCACGCGGTTCCCACGCCACAGACCAACCAAACAATTAATCCATTCGGCGCACACATTACTCGATGTGCGTCAGTCAATTGAGTATTATGCTACTATAAAAAAGCGGCTGGTAAACCAGCCGCTTTTTTATGGCCTTCTCGCAGGCGTACATGCGCTAGTGAAAATTTGGCGGCCCTTCCGGCGTACTTTTGCGGCCCGAATTTGTTTTGCCTAGTATGCTTACGCCCCGCCAGCTTTTCCTGCGCCATCAGGCCCAGACTTCCGATTTTCCCCTTCTGCTTGAGATTGAGCGCGCCGAGGGCGTGTACATGTACAGTCCGGAGGGCCACCGCTACCTCGATTTGATTTCGGGTATTGGCGTGAGCAACGTGGGGCACCGTCACCCCCGGGTGCTAGCCGCTATTCAGGATCAGCTAGACAAGTACCTGCACCTGATGGTTTATGGTGAGGTAGTGCAGGCCCCCCCTGCCCGGCTTGCCCAAGCCCTGCACGAAACCCTACCGAGCCACCTCGACAATGTATATTTCACAAACTCGGGTGCCGAAGCGGTGGAAGGGGCCCTCAAGCTGGCGAAGCGCCACACGGGCCGCACGGGCTTGCTATCCAGCTTCAATGCCTACCACGGCTCTACGCACGGGGCCCTTAGCATTACAGGTTCCGAGGGTTTCAAAAACGCCTTCCGGCCCTTGCTCCCCGATGTACGCCACTTCCGGCACAACAATTTCGAGGACCTAGAGCTGATTGATGAGCACACAGCCGCCGTAGTGATTGAAACTGTGCAGGGCGAAGCGGGCGTGCGGGTGCCGGCCCCGGGCTACCTACCCGCCCTACGCCAACGCTGCACGGAAGTAGGCGCCCTGCTCATCCTCGATGAAATTCAGTGCGGCTTTGGCCGAACCGGTACTTTCTGGGCTTTCCAGCAGTTTGGCATTGAACCTGATATTCTGCTTACGGCCAAGGGCATGGGCGGCGGTATGCCCATCGGGGCCTTTATCTCATCTCAGGAAATCATGGCCGGATTTAAAACCAATCCCATTCTTGGCCATTGCACCACGTTTGGGGGGCATCCGGTATCCTGCGCGGCGGCGCTGGCTACGCTACGCGTCATTCAAGAGGAAAACTTGCTGGCCGGCGTGGCCGAGAAAGGGGCGCGCTTCCGGCGGCAGCTTGTGCACCCGGCCATTCGCGACGTGCGGGGCTGTGGCCTGCTACTAGCCGTGGAGTTCGACTCTTTCGACGTGCTTAAGCCCATCATCGACCGGGCCCTGTGGCATGAGCACCTGCTAACCGACTGGTTTCTGTTCTGCGACAACTCCTTGCGGATTGCTCCGCCCCTCACCATCACCGACGAGCAAATTGATGCAGCCTGTGCGGCACTGCTGCGCGCTGTAGAAGAAACAGCAGGGCACTAAAATACCACGGGCCGCCTCGCACAGTAGTGCAGGCGGCCCGTAGTGGCTTGCTTGTAGCAGTGTTTACTGTTTACCTTGCAAGTCGTTGTAGTTTAGAAAAGCTTGGGTTTCCTCCTTGATTTGTTCACGAGGCAGGCCGTCTTTCACGCCCATAGAGATCTTGCGGACGAGTACACCTACAATGGCTTTGCGGAAGCCGAGTTTTTCGGCCATATCAATGCAGAAATCCATTTCGTGGTCGTCTACTACGCCATCGGCCAGCATCATGTCCACAAGGTCGAATATCTGGTCGAAGCGCTCCGAGTCGTTTTCGGGGAGCACCATTGCTACTCGCCCAGCGTTGCCCACTATGGTGCGCACCTCATCGGCACGCATGCCATTTTTCTTTCCTACGGCTACAATGAAGTTCATTTCCCGTTCGTCAATATGACCATCGGCTTTGGCCAGTGCTGCTAGGTTGATGAGGTGGCTTTTGACTTTCTTGGTCTGCTCGTTTTCAAAAAAACCAAACATACTGGCGGGGCTTAAGTAGACGGTGGGTTGGAGGAGTGTGGAGCGCGTGCCGCCGGGTTAGAGAATTACCCAAAAGGCAGGTGGGTAATATACCGGAAAGAGCACGCAGTTGCAACAGCTCTGTTTACGAGGTTGGGAAAAAAAAGGCTGTTTGGGTGCTTCATTTTGAGATTACATCACTAGAAGGCTTTACTTTCCCGTAGGATTTGCCACCTTTGCCGGCTCCGGCCTTCGGGCTTTTGTTTGAGTACTGAGAGTTATGATGAAACGAATAGCGGTTTTCACCAGCGGAGGCGACGCCCCAGGCATGAATGCCTGCATCCGGGCAGTAGTACGTACGGCCGTTTACCACGGCATCGAAGTATATGGCATCATGCGCGGCTACAGCGGCATGATCAAGGGCGAGTTTGTGAAGCTAGATTCTGCATCTGTGGCCAACACGATTCAGAAGGGCGGCACCATTCTTAAATCTGCTCGCAGCCAGAAGTTTCTCACCAAGGAAGGCCGACAGGAAGCCTTCGATCAGCTCGTCAACCACGGCATTGATGGCCTGGTAGCTATTGGTGGCAACGGTACGTTTACGGGTGCTACCATCTTCGAGCAGGAATTTGGTATTCCCACGGTGGGCGCCCCTGGGACCATCGACAATGACCTCTACGGCACCGATTATACCATTGGCTACGACACGGCCGTAAACACCGCCCTAGAGGCTATCGACAAAATTCGGGATACGGCTGATTCCCACGACCGGTGCTTCTTCGTGGAAGTGATGGGCCGCGACTCGGGCTACATTGCCATTCCGTGCGCTATTGGCGGCGGGGCCGAAATCGTGATGATCCCGGAAACGCAAATGTCAACGGAGGCGGTAATTGCGAACCTGAAAACCAGCTGGGAACGGTCTAAAACCTCTTTCCTAGTAGTCATAGCAGAAGGTGAGGAAGAAGGCAATGTACACGCCGTGGCCCAGCAGGTAAAGGCCGCTATTCCGCAGCTCGATACCCGCGTAACCATCATTGGCCACATCCAGCGCGGGGGCTCCCCTTCCGCCTCCGACCGGATGCTAGCCTCGCAAATCGGTATTGCCGCGGTAGAAGGTTTGATGAACGGCATGCGCAACGTGATGGCCGGTATCGTAGACCGCAAGCTGGTTTATACCCCCTTCGCCGACACTATTCATAAAAAGAAAATGATCAACCAAAGCTTCATGCGCATGGTTGAAATCTTGAGTGTGTAGCTTTTACGCAAGCTCAACAAAAGAGGCGGCAACTTACCCAAGTGGTAATTGTCGCCTCTTTTGCTATTATAGCCCTCCGAAAGCCATCTTTATAATCCCTTAGTCCGTCTTGATAGCCTTATTATGAAACACTTGTATCAAAGAATCCTTTTTTCCGCGCTGCTGGCTCCCCTCGCCCTTCCCGTACTAGCGCAGTCTGCCACCGAAGCCCCCGCTACTCGCGCCAGCTGGCACTTGGGGGTTGGGTCAGCAGGCGTAGGTACTGGTGATTATATGGCCCTGAAAGCCCACCTAGAGTACGCACCGCTACTGGGCCGGCACTTGGGCACGGGCACCCGGCTCGCTTTTATCGGAGGCAGCCGCGAATCTTACAGCACCGTGTTTAACCCAGATGTAGTAGCGGGTATCGGCGTGACAGTGCCCTACGCCATGTCGTACGAGGCCGTGAATCTAGAGCAGGAAGTGTACGTCTACCCCTTCGGCAACGACAAACAGGTGTTGTTTGCGCTAGGTGGCGGCGGCTATGTGGGCTACTCCAACCGCTACGGCGCTCCGGCAACACGCCTTGACTTCACTACGGGCGTCAAAACGCTTACCCTCGACCACGAACAGGGCTTGCACGCGGGCTATATGTTTTCTCTTAACCTCGATGTAGCACTCGGGGCTTCTCGCAACTGGCTGGCCGGCGGCAAGGCTTCATTTCAAAATGACACCTTTGGTAACTCCCTGGCTACCCTTCAACTGAAAGTGGGCCGCCGGTTTTAGCTAAGCGCGCAGTCTCTGGTCAAATATGACTACTTATTCCAAGCCCCGCCTCCCTTGTCCGGAAGCGGGGCTTTTTGGCATTATTGCGCTACTTATGGCGGTGCTAGTACCCCATACCTTACCACTTCACTTCGTCCGGGTGAAACCACTGGTAGGCGGGGTCCCGGCGGAGCCAGGTGAGTTGGCGCTTGGCATAGCGCCGAGAATTGCGCTTGAGTAAGCGCACTGCCTCATTGTAATCGTACTGGCCCTCGAAATAGCTAAATAGCTCCTGGTAGCCTACTGTTTGGAGGGCATTATGGTGGCGAAACGGATATAGGCGCCGGGCTTCATCCTCCAGGCCAGCCGCCAGCATCTGGTCCATGCGCTGATCAATGCGCTGGTAAAGTTCTTCCCGCTCCCGGGTCAGGGCTATTTTGACGATGCGAAAAGGCCGCTCGGTTGTTTTGCGGGTGCCGTGGAAGGAGCTAAAAGGCTGCCCCGTGGCACGCGTGATTTCCAGGGCCCGCAGAACCCGCTGCGGGTTCTGGCGGTCGATGCGGGCGTACGTGACGGGGTCAAGCCGCTCGAGCTCTTGTGATAGCACATGTAGCCCTTGTGCCATTAGTTCTTGCTGCAACTGCTCACGCACGGCGGGCGGAGCCGCAGGCAGGTCGTCGAACCCTTCCGTAACGGCTTGCAGGTACAGCCCCGAGCCGCCCGTAAGGAGCACCACCTGATGCCGCTGGAACAACTCGGCCAGTAAAGCCAAGACATCTTGCTCAAAGCGGCCTGCGTTATATTCCTCCCGAATGCTATGCGAGTCAATAAAATGATGCGGCACGCCTTGCATTTCGGCGAGCGTGGGTTTGGCCGTACCAATGGTTAGTTCCCGAAAGAACTGCCGTGAGTCGGCCGACACGACTTCGGTGTGCAGGTGTTGAGCCAAGCGTACGCACAGGTCGGTTTTGCCTACCGCAGTGGGGCCCGTAACAACGAGTAGCGTGGGCTCAGTAGTAGCAATCAGGTCGGAAATTAACTTCATAGGGAAGCAGCAACAGGAACAGAAACGGGTAGAGCACACCCTGGCAGGGTGGCGTACAGGGCGAGCAGGCGAGCTTCTTCACTCTGCCAGTTCAGTGCTTGCCGGGCGTGGCGGCAGTTTCGGCGAAGCTGCTGATACCGGGCCACATTACCACCGGGCAAAAGGCGGTTGAGAGCCGCCGCCACTGCCGCTGAGCTAAGCGGGGCAGCTACCAGCTCTGCTACCTCATACTGGTCGTTGAGGGCGCGGTACTCAGGAAAGTCCACTACTACTTGCGGAATACCGGCGTGTAAATAATCGAAGAACTTGTTGGCTAGGGAGTAATAGTAGCTCAGTCCTTGATTTTCGAGTAGCATGACGCCTACCGCGGCCCGGCGTGTAATGGCCCTAAGCTCGAGTGGCAGCACAAAGCCACGAAATTCTACCTGCCCACTGGCTAGCAAGCCCAGCCGTTCGGCCTGCGCCCGCAACGCCCCGGATAAGTCGCCCTCCCCGCATACTACTAAGCGCCCGTGCACGTGGGGCATAGCATCCAACAGCACTTCCATGCCCCGGCCGGCATTCAGAGCGCCTTGGTACAGGATGTAGCCTTCGGTAGGCTCCTCCGCATGTGGCTCCAAACGGCTGATATTGCGAATCACGTGAAAGGGACAGCCGTAGCGCTGCGCAAATACGTGGGCCAGCGCCGGGCCTACTGTATAGGCGAGGTGGGCACGAGGCACCACAAAGGCTTCTACTCGTCGCCAGAGGCGCTGCACGGCAGGACGGGCGACTACCTCGGGTACCTCTGTAAATAGCTCGTGGGCATCGTACACAAACGGCTGCCCGCCCAAACGGGCGCGCAGCCACACCGGCAGGGCCGTATCCAAATCGATAGCGCACCAGGCAGATGCCCTCTTGCGCAACAGAAATAGCAGCAGCCGCAGGTTGTACTCCAGGTAAAATAATTTCCCCCGGGTATTCCAGCACCGCAGACGATGTTGCTGGTAGGGCTGCGCCGTGAGCGGACGTGAGGTGGGCCACTCCCGCCCTATCAGCAATACGGCGTAGCCGGCAGCCGCAAGGGAGCCACAAATGCGCTGCATCCGCTGGTCGTAGTTGAGGTCGGTAGTGACGGTGAAGACGAGGCGGGGCGGCATGAGGACACAACAGACAACGGGGTCTGGGATATTTTCTTCAAATTTAGGAAGTAAAACGTGTGCAGACTGCCTTCCCACTACTTGGGAGCCCGTAGTCAGCCCTTCTTCTACCGAGAATGTCTATTCGTCCTCATCTCACGCCAGAATCAACGCCACCCGCGGCGGCTGGCCCTGATCTATTCCGCGCTTTTTTTGATCAGGCCTACGATGCCCAGTTGTTATATGATGAACATGGTGCCCTTATTGAATGTAACCAAACAGCCCTAAAGCTGTTGGGCATCTCCCGGGAGATGCTACTGGCCTCGGGGCTCATGTCCTTCACAGTACCCTCCGAAAAGGAATGGCCCGAACACTGGGAGTCAGAAACCCAGCTGCGCGAGGCGGTACTGCACACGGCACGCACCGGGGAAGGGTACTCCCGCTGGTGGAACGGCCAGCGCGTGGACCGCACCCCGCTGCATGGGTGGGTGACCCTGCACCGGGTAGATACCCCCGTTGGCACGCGCGTGCAGCTTACCTTACGCGACGTAACCCGCGGCCAGCGCAAGCACGAAGAGCCGATGCTGCAAGGCATGGTGGAGCGTACCCAAACGCAGATTCGGGACCTGCTCTCGCGCACTAACATGAGCTACGTGCTCATGGACCGGGAAGGCGTGATTCAAGATGTCAACGAGTACTTCCTGGATTTCACGGAGTACCGCCGCGAGGAAGTGGTAGGGCAAAGCTACCACGAGCTATTTGCCTCGCCCCTGGAGGTGCAGTCCCAGCGCATGACCTACCGCCGGGCCATTGAGGACAACCATCTGCATGACTTCTACGAGCGGGCTTTACTTACAAAGTCGGGGCAGCACCGCTTGGTGCACTGGCACGCCGAGTTCATGCGCAACTTCGACGGGGCCATTACGGGTATATTCGTGGTAGGCCGCGACCTAACGGACCGCCACGTGACGGCCCGCGCCCTCACCGACAACCGGAACCGGCTCCAAGACTTTCTCGACAATGCCCACGACCTCATTCAGAACCTGAGCATTGATAACCGCTTCCTGTTCGTGAATAAGGCGTGGAAGGAAAAGCTAGGGTACGAGGACGAGGATCTGCCCCACCTTACCCTATCCGATGTGGTGCACCCCTACTACAAGGCCAAGCTTCTCTACCAACTGCGCAACCTGTACAAGGGCGAGAAAGTGAATAAGCTGGAAACGGTGTTTCTCACTAAAACCGGCAAGCCAGTTCACCTCATTGGCTCCATCTCCTGCTCCTGGCAAGACGACGAGCCCGTGAGCACGCGCGCCATTCTGCACGACATTACGGACCGCATCAAGGCCGAGCGCCTGCAGAAAGTTTACTACAGCATTGCCAACCTGGCTATCAGCTCCAAAGATTTGCATTCCCTGTACGGGGCCATTCATCGGGAGCTGAGCAAGATTATTGAAACCAACAACTTCTACATCGCCCTCTGCGATGAAGCCCGCACCCAGCTGCAGTTTGCGTATTACGTAGACCAAAACAGCCAAAGCGACCAGCCGATGATGGCCCGCCCGTTTTCGTCGGGGGTATCAGAATATATTATCCGGACCGGGCGGCCGCAGTTTCTACTGCGCCAAGAGCTGCAGGACCTCATTAGCAGTGGCACCATCACGGCGTATGGACTAATGCCAGAAGTAATGCTGTGCTCACCCTTGAGCATTGGCGAACGGATCATTGGCGTAATTGCCGTGCAGGACTACCAAAAGGCCGATGCCTACGCGGCAGCCGATATTGAGATTCTGCACTTTATCTCGAACCAGGTGGCCTTGGCCATTGAGCGTAAGCGCAATGAAGTTCAGATTCAAAAGCAAAACGCCCGTCTGAACGCAATTTTCGAGAGTGGCTCCCACTTGATGTGGTCCGTAGATACTCACTCCCGCTTATCATCCTTCAACCGCAATTACGCGGCCTATTTCCTGCGCCGCAACGGGGTATACCCTGCCCTCAACATCAACCTCTGGCAGGCCGACTTGGCCTTGATGGAGAAAGAAGCGCGCGATGCTTTCGTAGAAAACTACCGGCGGGCCTTCCAGGGTCATCCGCAACGCTTTGAGGTGCGCCTGCGCGACGCGCGGGGCCAGGATAGCTGGCGCGAGATTTATCTTAACCCCATTTACCTCGACGATGGCTCATTCGAGGAAATATCGGGCATTGCGCACGACGTGACCGATAAGAAACGCTCCCAGCTGGAGCTGGCGGCGCAAGAAGAGAAGTTCCGGGCTATCTTTGAGTCGTTCCAGGATGTGTACTACCGCACCGATGAAAAGGGCCTGCTAACCTTGGTGAGCCCGTCGGTACAGGAAATGCTAGGCTACGAGCCCGACGAAATTACGGGCACCGCCATTACCGACTACTACCTCTACCCGCATGAGCTGAACGCTTTGCTGGAGAGCTTACAAAATACCCGGGAGGCACGCAACTTTGAGCTAGCCATGCGCCACAAAGACGGGCACGCGGTAAGTGTGCTGGTAAATGCCCGGCATGTGAAAAACGGCGGCGGTACCGAAGGCATCGGGCGCGACATCACCGAGCTGAAAAAGATGCAGGACGACCTGCGGGCCGCCAAAGATGAAGCTGAAGCAGCCCTGCACGCCAAAACGCAATTCCTGGCCAACATGAGCCACGAATTGCGCACGCCGATGAATGGCATCATTGGCATGATTGACCTGCTGCACCAGACGGTAGCATCGGAGGAGCAGGAAGAATACGTTGACACCCTGCGTAAATCGTCGGATGCGCTGCTGGCCATTTTGAACGACATTCTGGACCTTTCCAAAATTCAGGCGGGCAAGCTGCAACTCAGCGAGGCGGGCATCGACTTGCACTATACCCTCGACAAAATTCACTCTTTGTTTGCTAATCGGGCCAACCAGAAAGAGCTGCACTTCACCTACCACATTGCTCCGAATACGCCGCGCTTCATCATTACCGATGAAACACGCTTGCTACAGATTCTGAGCAACCTCACGTCTAACGCCATTAAGTTTACGGCCCAGGGCTCGGTGAGCATTCAGGTTTCTTCGGTGGCAGTAACTGGCTCAGAGCATACCCTGCGCTTTGCCGTCTCAGACTCGGGTATAGGCATCTCGGAGGAAAACGAGAAGCTCCTGTTCACCAACTTCACCCAGCTGGATACCACGCCCACGAAAGCCTTCGGGGGTACGGGCCTGGGGTTAGCCATCAGCAAACAGCTAGCCGAGCTGCTGGGAGGCGAAATTGGCGTAACCTCAAACGTAGGGCAGGGCTCCACGTTCTGGTTTACCATGTGCTGCCAGGTAGCCTACAACGAGGAGGAAATTGTGCAGGAGCGCCTCACGGCCCGGGAAAAAGCCCAGGAGGTAGTTCGCTTCGATACTGCGCCGCGCGTACTGCTCGTCGATGACAATCCTATCAACCAGCAAGTGGCATCTCGACTACTGGATAAGCTGGGCTGCGACGTGGATGTGGCTCACGACGGCTTTGAAGCCATCAGCAAGGCTACCCACCAGAACCGCTACGAATTGATCTTCATGGACATCCAGATGCCGGAAATGGATGGCGTAACGGCCATGCGTGAAATTCGGCAGCGCTTAGGAGACCAATGTCCGCCGGTTGTAGCCATGACGGCCTACTCCATGAAGGAGGACGCCGAGCGGTTTGTGCAACAAGGCATGGACGACTACGTGTCGAAGCCAGTGAAAAGCCAGGACCTGTATACGGTGCTCCGGCGCTGGACTACGGGCCGCAGTAGCGTACTGCTGGCTACTACTCCCGTAGATATTGCCGACGACAGCCCCGCCCAGGAGCCCCTAGAGGCCCCAGCACCACCTGCGCCCGAGGGCATTGACTTGGCCATTCTGGAACAATTGCGCCAGTTGGGCGGCGGCGAGTTTGCGGCCCAACTCTACCAGGATTTCGAGCAGGAAGCCGGCCAGCTCCTCGATGAAGCTGCCGTATTAGTGAACGACGGGCAGTATCAGCAGATCTTGCCTCACCTTCACCAACTAAAAGGCACTGGCTTTACTTTGGGCATTAACTCACTGGCGGAGTGCGCTAAAAACTTGGAACATGATCTGAAGAATGGCCGTTTTGAAGGGATAACCCAGGATTTCCAAACCTTGCTGCGTTATTTTGCACAATTTGCCGCCGAATATCCGGGTGTCACTCAAGCGCCTTGATTTGCGTAGGTAAAGAACTTGCTTGTCCTGTACTCCCTTCTCACAATCCAACCCTAATTACCTGCTACTATGGCTGATCCTAAAACGATCCTGATTGCGGAGGATAGCTCCGTTATCCTGAACCTAACCAAAAAAATTCTCGAAGGACAAAAGTACCGGATTGTATCGGCAAAGAACGGCGGCGAGGTCCTGAAACAAGTTGAAGGACAACCAATTGACTGTGTTCTAATGGACATCAACATTCCGGTGAAAGACGGAATGGAATGCACCCGTGAAATTCGTCGCCACTCGGACCCACGCATCGCTCAGATTCCGGTAATTGCTATTACGGGCAATGCCAACAACTATTCCATGGAGCAATTCCGCGAGGCGGGTGTTACGGACTACTTACCTAAACCTCTGGATTTTGACGCCTTGGTGCGGGTAGTAAAACAGTACGTAGGCTAAGCCAGAAGCTGGATATGAGAAGTGAGCGGTGAGCTTTCTCCCCTAGTACCCACGTATTGTATACCTCACTTTTCGCTGCTCAGCTCTACCTTCTGAACATGGATATTACCTTCCTCGGTACGGGCACCTCGCAGGGGGTGCCCGTGATAGGGTGCTCTTGCGCGGTGTGCCGCTCAGTAGATTACCGCGACAAGCGCCTGCGCGTGTCGGTGCATTTGCAGGTACAAGGCAAAAGCATCATCATCGATTCTGGACCTGATTTCCGCCAGCAGGCATTGCGCGAGCAAATTGATCATTTAGATGCGCTGGTGTTCACGCATGAGCATAAAGATCATACGGGAGGGCTTGATGATATTCGTGCGTACAACTTCCGCCAGCAGCAGGATATGCCGGTGCACGCCGAACCACGCGTGCTTGATCAACTTCGGCGTGAGTACTCCTACATCTTCGCGGAGCACAAGTACCCTGGCGTTCCGCAGGTCGAGGTTCACCCTATCATAAGCGACGATAGTAGCTTCTGGGTTGAAGGAGTAGAGTTTCAGCCCATTCGGGCACTCCACTATAAGCTACCCGTCCTGGGCTTCCGCGTGGAGAATTTCTGCTACGTAACGGATGCCAACTACCTTTCGCCCGAGGCGCTGGAACGCATGCGTGGCTCCGAAGTGATTGTGTTGAACGCATTGCGACACGAGGAGCATATTTCGCACTTCACGCTGGCAGAAGCTGTTGCTATCCTCGAAGACTTAGCGCCTTCCCGGGCGTACCTTACGCACATTAGCCATCAGCTAGGCCGCCACCGGGAAGTAGAAGCTGAGCTGCCCAGCTTTATTCGGCTGGCGTATGATGGGCTACGGATTTCGTTATAGCCTATAAACGGGTTGTTGCTTCCGTACTAGTTAGGCTTTGTGATGCGGATAGTGACCGTAATATCTTCCTTCTGGGGCTCCTCCCGAGAATACTGGTCTAAGTTGTAGCGCGTGTACTGCACAACGTAGCGGCGGCCGTTGGCCCGCACACTGGCCGTATCAGTCCACGCCGGGTTGTAGGTATGCACAACTTTGCCTAGTTGGCGTAGCTCCTGAACTTGGCCTTGCGCGTCAGTAATCTTTACAGTGGGCCACACGAAATCGGCTATGAAACAGCGCACATTCTTTGGGCAAAAACTGTAGCTCAAATCGGTCAGCTGCACCGTTAGCTCTGGCTGATTTGCGGTGGGTACTAGTGCCTGCTGGCGGTAGCGCAAATCTACGTCCTGGTCGAAGGCCGCCGTCACGGTTTCGGGTATGCGAGGTTCCTCCTCCCCTTTCTTACAGGTTATCAGGCTTAAACCCAGGAGTGGCAGTAGTATATACTTCTTCATAGCACGCGGCTGACATCTTACCAATAGGAGGCTGTGTTGGAGAGGATGCTGCATAGCGAAAAGGTTGCATACGGCAGCCGTACACTAGGCCCTTCTGACTGAACATGGCAGTTGCCCGTACGTGCTACTTTTATCCTTTCCCTTTGTTTGCTTTTCACAGAGCAGGCTAGTCTTGATTTATCACGCATGCATACCAACTATTACTTTCTGCGGCAACTAGCACCAGCCCTTACACACCACCTAGTTGGCTACCGAGTCGTCACGTGTTTCTCGCAGGAAAAAGATGAACTGGTAGTTGGCCTGACGAACGGTGCAGCTGAGTTTTGGCTGAAAATGCACTTATCGGCGGCAATGCCTATGCTAGTGCTGCCAGAATCGTTTCACCGGGCCCGGCAAAACTCCGTAGATCTGCTCCCAGACCTGATGGGTCAGGAAGTAGCCCAGGTTGATCCTTTCCCCCAGGACAGGGTACTGCAATTTCGGTTTCAAAGCGGCGCTACGCTGCTGCTGAAGCTGTATAGTACCCGGCCTAATGCTGTATTTCGGCTCACGCCCGAAGCTCCGGCCGAGCTGTTTCACCAGCGCTATACCGCCGATGCCGAACTGCACGCCTTGCCAGCAGAGCAGATAGCCCATGCATCTGGCACTGCTGCCACACCACCTGCACCTGATCCGCTCAAAGCCTACCCTGCTCTTGGCGACATACCGCTCCGCTACTTACGCGCCCACGGCTACGACCCCGCTCCCGAGGAGGTGAAGCGGCGCCTTATACACAATGTAATAGCCCAATTAGAGAAGCCCGAGGCATTCTATATTACAAAGCTAGATGGCCGAACTCGCCTGACACTCCTACCCGTGGGGGAAGTGGAGGCTACGCTTCCCGCTACGGACCCAATCGGGGCCCTACGTCGGTTTGTGCCACTGCTGCTGGGTAGGAAGGCTTATGAGTTGGAACTGCGCCAACTGCGTCAGACGCTAGAAAAACGGGCCGACGAAGCGGCAATCAGTGCTCAAATGGCTCGTCGCCGTTTGCACGCGCTGGAAAACACGGTGGGCTACCGCCAAACAGCAGACCTAATCATGGCCCACCTGACCCAAATTCCGGCCGGGGCTACCCAAGTAGAGGTAGTAGATTTTTACCAGGACAGCCAACCACGCATTATTAAGCTGAAGGCCACGGAAACCCCGCAGCGCACAGCCCAGAACCTGTATCGGAAGGCGAAAAATCAGCAAATAGAAACTACCGAACTCGCGGCCCGAGCTGAACGGCGCGAAGCAGAAGCCTTCTGGTGCTTGGAGCGGCTAGAGGAACTAGCCGAACTCCCCCCCGAATTGCGCGCGCTCCGGCAGTGGCGTAAGCAGCACGCCCTTGACCCAGTTACGACTGCAAAAGCCGCGCAAGAGTTGCCTTTTAAGGTGTTTGAGGATAGTGGCTTCACTATTCTGGTAGGCCGCAACGCTCAAAACAACGACCTGCTCACTCAACGCTACGCCCACAAAGATGACCTGTGGCTGCACGCCAAGGATGTTACGGGCTCCCATGTGGTCATTCGGCACCGGGCTGGGCAAGCCGTACCCGCACCCGTGTTGGAACGCGCGGCTCAGTTAGCCGCCTGGTATTCGCGCCGCAAAAACGATTCACTCTGCCCAGTTACCTACACGCCCAAGAAATTTGTGCGCAAGCCTAAGGGCGCCATTGCGGGCCAAGTAGTAGTGGAACGGGAAAATGTGGTATTAGTGGTTCCAAACAACCCCTTCGAGAAGAATGGCTAGCCCTAGCTTGGGTAGCTAAGCAAAACAGCCGGCTTCCTACGTAGGAAGCCGGCTGTTTTGCTTAGAGTGCGCGCGGGGAGATTCGAACTCCCACACCCGAAGGCACCACCCCCTCAAGATGGCGTGTCTACCAGTTTCACCACGTGCGCAGATGACGGCAAGCACTCTTTCTATTCAAGCGAAAACCAAGGCTTTCGGATTCACTGAGGCGGCGAATCGAGGACAAAAGTAGGGGGCTACTAGGTGCTACGCAAGTAGCAGCAGGTATTTTTTCTCCTCTCCTGCCCGTCTGCGCGGCACCACAATCTGTTTCCGGCTCAGTATCAGCCTACCAGGCAATCTGTGCTGGCTTAATAGAAGTGAAAATATTTTTCAACGGATGTGCTTTCTTCTACTCATCGCGCCTTTTCTGAGCTAACTCATGCCAAACGACTAAGTGAACTGCTGCTTGCTACTATTATAGCCTGCCGAATAAGTGCCGCGGGGTTATCGTACTTGCACAAAACACAAAACGGCCTTTCCTAGTGAGGAAAGGCCGTTTTGTGTTTTGTATAGCCTGGATTGCTTACTCGGCGCGGGCTAGCGGGGTATCCACCACGTGCTCCGACACGAACCATACTTGCAGTTCGTTTGTGCGCATCACATTGCTCACTACGAGGTCGTTGGTGCCGTCGTCGCCGGCATCGTCCGCCTTCTTGGCGTAATCGTGGCAGTTTTTCAGGATAATTTGGTGGGCTTCCAATAGGCGCGATACCTGTACGGGCGCCTCCTCCCGGTCGCGGGGTGGACGGGGAATGATGGTAGTTTCGGCAATATCGGCTGCCATGGCTAGGGCCACACCACCCAGGATCTGAATGCGCTCGGCAATCATGTCAATCAGGGCGTCCTGTTCTTCATAGTGCTTGTCGAAGAGCAGGTGCAGTTGGTAGAAGGTGGGGCCTACTACCTGCCAGTGGTGCTTTTTGTACATGTCGCGGATGGAGCACGTGTCAGCTAGTAGCTGGTTTAGCATTTCCACGCTTTTCTGGCGGGTATCAGCATCCAGCCCGATGGGCAGGCGCTGCGACACAGTGCCATATTTCTGCAAGGGAGCAGGAGCATCAAACTGCTGGTTCATGATGGGCTGAACGCTAACAGCAGACTTTTCTTCAGAAGCTTGTTTAGGCGCTTTGGTAGCGGCCGGAGCGGTTTTGGCGGTGGTCTTAGCCATAACAGGAAAGAGGAGGTGTATGTAGCAGGTAAGGGCACTACCGGAAGTAGTTGCCTGGCATTTCATACGTACAATACCGGCTCAGGTTAGCTTGTATTGTTGCACTCACTAGTACTGGTGCGCCAGTGGCTAGTATGTTACTAGGGGGCGCTGGGCAGCGCGGCAGCTAACCGCACCCGCAGAATCCCGTTATTGCTGTCATAGTTCTCACCTCTCTTCTCTACAACTATGCCTTTCCCTTTTTTCGGCGACGATAAATCTACCGTGGCCCGGCTACTGAGCACACTGCCCCAGACGGGCCGCTTGGAATGGATTGGGCTACGTCCGGCACGACGGGAACCGCTGGTTTCAGTGGCAGAGGCTACCGTGGCTACCGACCGCAACTTGGTGGGCGACCATGCCCGTGTAAAAGCGGGTGGCAAACGGCAAATAACCTTGCTACAACATGAATACTTGGCGGCGGTAGCTAGTTTTATGGGTTTTGCGGACCCCGTAGACCCAGGGCGCTTGCGCCGCAACTTGGTAGTTAGCGGCGTAAATTTATTGGCCCTCAAAAACCGCCGTATTGCTATTGGCGATGAGGTGGTACTGGATATTACGGGTGAGTGTCATCCCTGCTCACGCATGGAGGAAGAACTAGGCCCAGGTGGCTATAACGCCATGCGCGGACACGGTGGCTTAACCGCCAGAATAGTACAGGGGGGCATTATTCGCGTGGGAGACACAATACGGGCGCTACCCTCAGAAGATTAATCTGCTACCTCTGGCTTAGCAAGTAGAGTAGCTTCGCACTTGATAGCTGTATTCAGCAGCTTTGAAACCGGGCAGTTTTGCTGAGCATCGGCGACCAAATTCTCAAACGTACTGGCATCTAAACCAGGCACAACGGCTTCCAATTTAAGGTTGGATTGTGCAATGAGGCCTTCATGCAGTACAATTTCGCAACTGGTAATAATATGGCTGGCCGCGTAGCCAGCTACCTGCAGGTTGAAGGCCATTTTCATGGCTAGGCACCCTGCATGAGCGGCAGCAATAAGCTCTTCTGGGTTAGTTCCAATACCATCGGCAAAGCGGGTAGCGTACGAGTAGGAAGTATCAGTAAGAACTGTACTAGGTGTGGTTAACACGCCGTGTCCATCCGTGCCTTTTCCTTCCCAACGAGCAATGGCCGTGCGCTTTATAGACATAGGACAAAAGTATAGTGTATTGTTCAGTTGAAAACACTACGCTTAGGAACAATGTTCAAAAGCGGGTACTCACTACAAATAGCACACTTTTTATTTACATTATCTACCACTCCAGATGGCCTTTCCTTAATAACCTCCACCCCTTATCTGTGTGCAGGTAAGGCTGCCCAACAAAACCTCACCACAACTACTTACTATCTAGCAACTTACTTGATGCAGTAACTAAATCTTCATTTTTTGCACTTCTATTCGAACCGTTCACTTTTCTAATTTCGTAAGCACAAAGTAAAGCGTCCTGCTGTGCTCCTTTACTAGCATTCTGTATCGGCAGTCAACAGGACGTGACATGCGCAATTATACCTATCTCGCTTACCCTGCGGCTTGCACCGACCCAGGACCCACTAACAGTGTTTTTAGCCTAAATTCTGATTTGTATGGAGCCTAAACCCACATCGGCTTTGCCGGCTACTACGGTAGCACTTCTGTTGCTTTCCGGAGGACTACTCACCCTGCCTGCTTTTGGCTTGGCTATGCACCACAAGCGCACGTCTCGCACGGCCGTGGGGTGCTCATCTGATGCTTACAATACGTTTGCAAATCCTTTTTTACGGCACCGACGACACCGACCATAGGACGACGAAGCTAACGAGCAGAAAAAAGGGACGGTGAAGCCTCGCACTTCACCGTCCCTTTTTTCTGCTCGTTAAATGCGCTGCTACGCACCATCCATACGCACAATGCGAGGCGTAAACGTGCCGAGTACATCGACTAGGTTAGTCTGGCTCTGCATCACAGCGTGGATGTCTTTGTATGCCTGAGGGGCCTCATCCACGCCCCCACCAATGAGCTCTATGCGGTGCTCCTGCAAGTAGCGCCGCACCTCCGCTTCGCCCAGTTCCTGCTTGGCCCGGGTGCGCGACATGGCGCGGCCCGCTCCGTGTGAAGCCGAGGCTAGCGACGTAGCCTCCCCACGCCCGCGCACAATAAAGCCGGGAGCCGTCATGGAGCCGGGAATGATACCAAGAATCCCCGCCCCCGCCGGAGTAGCGCCCTTCCGGTGCACTACTACCTCCCGACCATCGGCTAAGCGTTCTTTCCAGGCGAAATTATGGTGGTTTTCCACTTTTGCCAGGGGCCGCTCACCCAAGGCTTTGGCTAAGCGCTGGTGAATTTGGTGGTGGCAGGCCGAGGCGTAGTCACCGGCTAAGTTCATGGCGGCCCAGTACTCTTGGCCAGCTTCGCTTTCCAGCGAAAGCCACGCCAGGTGCTGCGCTTCGGCGGGTAGTTGACACACATCCTTGGCCAGCTTGGTATAATGGTTGGCCACGCTAGCACCAAGCCCTCGGGAGCCGGAGTGCGAAAGCAGTCCAACGTACTGCCCCACAGGAACACCAAGCTCATTTTGAGGGTCTAGGATATCTACAATACCCCATTCTACGAAGTGGTTGCCCGAGCCGGAGGTGCCAATCTGCTCGGCGGCGGTTACCTGCTTGTTGCGCAGAAAGCCGATATCCTGAAACTCGGCGCGTTCTAGCACCGCGTGGTCTAGCTTCTGGCCACGCTGAAAACCTTGGCGGTTGCCAAAACGGGTATTGTCGAGCAAGAGCTTGCGCAATTCTGCTATCCGCTGCTCTAAGTGCTTAGGCGGCAATGCAAACACGGATAAAGCCATTCGGCACCCAATGTCTACGCCCACGGCATAAGGAATAACAGCGTTGTCGGTGGCTAGTACGCCGCCAATGGGCAAGCCGTAGCCGTGGTGGGCGTCGGGCATCAGGGCCCCGGCTACCGTCACGGGTAGCTTCATGGCCGTTTCCATTTGGTGGATGGCGCCTTGGTCAATGTACTCGGGGCCAAAGACAGCGTAGGGCTTGCGCTCCGCCAAGGCAATGTGCCGACTAGGTGGCGGTAGTAAGGCCGCGGCCGTATGGCTCCAGTCGAGGTGAGTAAGGAAATTGGATGGATCGGCCAGCAGGCTTTGCAAAAGCGCAAGCTGGTCGGTTTGAGACATTTTTTTGAGGTGCTTGCGCTGCAATTGCGCTAGCGCAAGTCCAATGGCACGGCCTTCTGGGAAACCCAATTGACGAAGGTCGTTGCCGCGTAATTGATTGGCCATAAAGATGGTTTTTGACGTTAATAGTGGGGTTGCGCACGACTTTGGAGCAATAAGTGCCCCGCGCAAGCGGTGCAGCTACGCACCCAGCGAACCAAAATCGAAGGAGCGCGGGCCGACGGCATCCAAAGCAGGCGAAACAAGAAAACGGAGCGATACCAGACAGGCTGCCACGTGGGCTTTTCAGACGAAGCATAGCAGCTCTCGACCACTCTTTCCGCTTTCAACTCTTGAAACTCTTTATCTAACGGGGCAACACACGCACAGCCTCCTGTGTGCTCTAACCGCCTGATCTACTGCCCTAAGGCAGGTAGGACTCGAACCCACGACCCCACGGTATCTGACGAAGTATGGCAGTGCTACGGCACCCATTAGAAAAAGACAAACTGCGTGGGGCAACAAGCGCCGGGCCAATCCTGCTCTACTACCTGAGCTATGGTAGCCACCGAAGCAGCCACCAGTGGGACTCGAACCCACGACCTGGGCATAACGTGCGAAGTAGGGCCTGCCTACGACACCCACGCAGAAATCACGATAATCAGGGTAAAAACAAAGGGTATAGTAGTTAGCGCAACTATCCATTTCGCCACCAGCCGCCGTAGCAGCCGGGCGGGGCTCAAACCGCAACCTATCTAGGACTAGAACCGAAATGCTACCCTGCTACGACACTTGATTCTATGGAAGTACGTAGGAAACACTCCTTGCCAAGGCAACATATGCTAGCGGTAACCACCACCTGGTATGCTACCACATTCATGAAAGGGGCAGACTGATACGATTCAAACGTACAACACGAAGGAACGCGTAGCGACGACACCCGGCAGCGTAGTATTTCCAGCTGAACTCACCTTGATGGGGCAACGGGCGGTGGGCGTATCAGCCACAGCAAAGGCTGTAGCTGGGGAATTGAACCCTAGGAAAAACACGTGTTTTTCTTCAACCAAGCGAAGTAGCGCCTACCTACGGCACCGAATCAGGTGAGTCAGCTGGGGTTGGAACGGCTGCCGGAGCTCAATTGCCCCGGCGGTAGGCCGTTCCGGCCGACGGCTGCCAGTAGGGGTCAGCCGCCTTCCCAAAGTCTACAACGAAAAATTAGTCATGGTATTGAGTTGTAAAGACGCAAAAAATGCTTTTTAGTTACGGTAGAGGTAGTTTTCTCTTACTACTTAGGCGTTCAGGTCACCTATACCACCAGCGCGGAGGCTAGGGCATCCTGGAAAGCCTGTAGCACCCCGTGGGGCGGCTTCGGGTCGAAGATGGCGAAGTCGAGGCGGCGGAAACGGCCACGAATGGTTGGTTCGGCCAACGCCTCGGCAAACAGTTCGGCCACTTGAACGGGGTCATTGGCGAAGACTCCGCATCCCCAGGCGCCTAATACCAAGGCCTCTATACCATGGCGGGCGGCCGTAGCCAGCACCAACCGCAACCGATGACGCATCACGGGCACTAGTTGAGGTAGCAGGTGCGGGGAGTTCCGGCGTAGTGCCCCGGCGTTTACGGCTGGCGCCGTAATGATGTCGAGCAGAAAGGGCTGGGGCAGCCACTCTCCCGCTTCGCCCCGGAAAACGGGCACTCCGGGCGAGTACACGAGGTAGTCGCTGTAGAGACCAGTGCTATCGGGGCGGGCATTGTATGTGTACATCTCCGGGAACTGGGTCAGACAGGGATACAAACCCGACGACCGAGCCAGGCTTTCTTCCTGGGCCTGACTTCCCCCCAAAAAGCCTCCGCCAGGGTTGCGGGCCGAGGCAAAGTTCAGGCAGCCCACGCGCCCATATTCCTTGCTCAGGGCTGCCGCTGCTTCTAGGGTAGTAGCCTGGTACACGCGCACTTCCGCCGGGCGGGTGGTTGCCGCCCCATCAAGCTCTTGCAGCAAGGAAGGCACATCATTGGGGCGGTAGAGGTAGCTGCCGGTTTGGGCAGCACGCTGAATTGCAGCTAGCACCACGGGCGGGCCAGCAGCAGTTTCATAGAGACCTTGCGCCAATGCCGCTAGGGTGCTGTGGGCAATGCGCTGGCGTATTTCACGGTTCATGGTGGGATTAGTAGGTAGGACAGTTGCCCGGAAGTGGCAGTAGCTTTTCTGGTTTCAGGCCACTTCCGGGGCCGCTTTATATGGGTTACAAATCAATTGCTTCAATGTGCATGAGGGCAGCGCCACCGTTTTCCAGGGCGGTCAGCACATCAAAAACTTTATCCGACCAGCCGGCACTCAGAGCCACGCCCTGCCAGCACCAGGGGTACCGAGCGTAAGTGGAGCTGCTCCCGGGCGTACACGGCTAGGCGGGCCACAAACTGCGGGTCGTTTTGGGCAACCAACTCCCGCAAGCGCGACAAATGGGTATCGGCAGTTTCATACCACTGATTTTGCAAAGCCGCCGTGGCTACTGCGGTGTACAGCTCCAAGGCAGGCGTGAGGATATAAGCCGCCGCGCCAGCGTGGTTTACAGTATTGGGTTGCGGAATGGATGAAGTAGTATTGAAGCGCATAACAGGATTTCGTTTTGGGCAGGAGGATGGCAGGCTAGTTACACGTACTTCGACAGCATCAGCCGGGCTTCTGACTGCCAGCGGTTCACCCAAAACCGCTCGTCGTCGGCTAAGGGGCGGTTATATTTGCCGCGTGCTTGCACCACTACCCGCTCCGGTGTTACCTCCAGGGTAATGGCTCGAACGCCATCCATGGTGAGGGAAAAGATGCCACAACGACCTCGCAGGCAGGAGTGCAGGTAGGATGCTACGCAGTGCTTGAGCGCCTCTCCCTCGTCTATTAGCTGTCCGAAAGTGGTTAGCTGAGTAATACGAATTCGGTCTTTGTCGCCCCCCCTAAAGTTGGGCAAGGGCAACCCAGGCCAGGTGGTAGTTAGGGCCGGCCCCGTGTTCTGGTGGCGACGCAAGCGGGCCAAGCCGCGGTGCCAACGCTCCGTTTGGGCTAGCACGCTATGCATGGAGCGACCTTTGAGCGAGAAGTTCGGTTGGGCGGGTTCCTGCCCCACTCCTACCGTGCGCTTGGCGTGAATCCAGTCGCAGACGGGGCCGAAGTGGTGGGGGTCAACAAGGGGCGTTGCGGTGAAAAAGTCCACTACTCCCAGCCAGAAGTTATCATCGGGCAGTAGCTCCCGCCCCAAGCGCGACTCCAGCACCGGCCCAAACCACTCTAAGGCACCACGAGCGGCAAGCTGAGCGTAGCGTAATGCTTCCAAAACGCTGCACCCATCGGGTGCTTGGCGCATTTCGTGCTCCAGTTTCTTGGTGAGCAGCACGGGGAGGCCGCTAAAGCTGCGCAGGGAACGACCACTGCCCAGGTGTACGGCCAGCGCCGGAATGTTCAGGTCACTGTCTTGCAGTTTACCAGCTACCCAGGCGCTCAGCACCCAGGCGGGCACATCACCATATTCATCGAAGAGGTGACGCAGCAGGCTTTCTAGCTGCCGGTACACATTCTTAGATTTTGGTTGCCACTCAGCCAAGTCCCGGCGGCGGTACGCGTAGTGCTCCACCAGCGCGCCAAGGGCTTTAGCTACTTCGGGGCGCCCTAGTAGCTCCGTGCGTTTTTGGGCCAAGGTTACCAGTATGTGGTAAGCTTGTTGTCGGGCTTCTGCTGGCTGGTTGACGGCGCAGGCTTCGTATAGCTGCGACAAGCTGGCGTTCGGGCCAAAGAAGCTGTAGACCTCCGCCGGCGTAGGCTGATTGAACAGGTATTCTACCTGCCGAACCTGGGACCATTTGCGCCAGTCGACGTGCTGGGCTAATGAGACTGCACTTCGGGGTGTGTGTTCTCCCTCCCAGCAAAGAGATTTATTTCGGTTTGACATAGTACAGGGCTCCCGCCCGTTGCGGGCAGCCGGGGAAGTGAAGGATAAGGAGTGCCCGCCTTATATTCTGCGGGCTGATAACTGTCGGATGTTGCTTTAGCTAGCAATAAATCCTGCGGCTGCGCATAGGCAGCACTGTAAGTAGATAGACGGAACATGTCGTACATTTTTCTCGATTTTAAATGTGTGCAAAGCATAATAATTAATTAACATAGCATAGTTTTCCCTCTACGAATAAATTTATTTTTATTCGAATAACGAATAATAAAAAAGCCCGACTCGTTTTCGGAGACGGGCTTTTTCAGGATAGGTCACGAAGAATTATCTACGTGAATTGTCCAACGAAAAATTCCGGTCACAGCCCTCCTCCTCACGGCGAATACGCCGCTTGTCTTGGAGCTGGAATAAGATGCTATTCAGGTGCGAATGCATGACCGTGGGATGCGTAAGGGAGTTGAAAACAAACGCCCCGAACCGTGCGGGGTTCGGGGCGTGGAAGTTTCAGGAGAAAAAGCCTGCTACTACTTAGCTATACCGAACCACGGAAGAAACCCACGGTTTCATCGCGTATTGGCAAATTGAAAAGTTAGTGTGGTCTAGCATGGCTTGTGTTGTTTAGTGGGACAAATATGAAAGGAGTTTTTTGACCTTCCAAATTATTTATAAAATTTTCTGAATATTTTTTTCAACACGCATTAATTTCTCAATTCTAACACCTCTTCTATACTGCTCACCCTACCACGTAGTTTCCTCTAGCATGTTATTTAATTTAATCTCATCGTAATAATAGAAATAGATAAGAGAGCAGCATTTTTAATTATGGCCGTTTCTCTTGTGCCACTGCACCTATTCCCGAATAGCCGCACCGCAACTAGGCCTAGCCACCCAGGGCGGGCAGCTGGTACGCTTGCGTGCAGCATCTACTGGCGGACCCATAGAGCTGGTTCCTCGGCTAAGGCTGGTACGGGAAGACGAATGCGGTCTGACGTCGACGTTTCAAGCGCGTTGGCCGATAACTTTTTCCAAGCCCTACCTGGTAGAATAGGTTTGTATTCGGTGGCTCCCAGTGGTGGGCCTCATAGATACTTCTCATCTCCCTTTTACTTACCATGCGCAGTTTGAACGCCAGCACCGATGCTAAGCTGAAAGGCGTGCTGACTCCGCAGCAATTCAAGCCCTACCAAACTAGAATGCATGCGCAACCGCCGCCCGCCCGGTGAGCAGTCTGGCCGCCCCCGCCCCACAGGCCGCGGCTAGTAGCCCGCGCTACGGTAAGTAGTCCTACCCGAAGAACCTGCGCACGAAGAATCCTGTAGTTGCTACGGCAGCCATTTTTTCGCGGGCAGGTCCTTTTGCCGATCTTGCCATCTAGTTCAGCTCACCGTTTTGCAGGGTAACCACGCGCCCTGCCTCTTTTCTCTTTCTAGTAGTCCTAGAATTTAGTGCATGTTACAGAAGGACAGAACCACCTGGCAGCGCATTTTACGCGTGATTATTCACGTGGCTACCTGGGTAGCGGTGGCGTGCATACCCCGCCTG
Organism: Hymenobacter mucosus; assembly: GCF_900188255.1. Classification (GTDB taxonomy): domain Bacteria; phylum Bacteroidota; class Bacteroidia; order Cytophagales; family Hymenobacteraceae; genus Hymenobacter; species Hymenobacter mucosus. The sequence goes on from NZ_FZNS01000004.1 coordinate 321,399, forward strand.
CTGAGCACGAACCCACCCCCATTTCGGCTGACTAACTTGCTTCCAACAATAGAGCTGGCGGGGTTTTTCTACTTGAACTACTACGTGCTGATTCCGCGCCTATTTACCCGGCGCAAGATGGCAACGTACTTCGCCATTGCCTTGCTGCTGTTGGGGGTAGTGTACACTCCCTTTCTGCTGCACCGCCTCGCGTTTAACCGCCCCGAGCGCCCCCCACGGCCGCCGAACGGCGTCCCCCATTCGCGCCCCCCCCAAGGAATGTGGATGATTGGGATTCTGGTGTGGATTATCAGCAGCGGCCTACGCATTACTAGCGAGCTGTTTGAAACCGAGCGGGCCAAGCGTGAATTGGAAAACAACCACCTCTCGGCCGAACTAGCGTTTCTGAAGTCGCAGGTGAGCCCGCACTTCCTCTTCAACACGCTCAACAATATCTATTCGCTGGCGCATTTGAAATCAGATGATGCCCCGGAGGCCATTATGCAGCTTTCTCAACTCATGCGCTACATGCTGTATGAGTCGAATGCGGCGCGGGTACCTCTGATGCGGGAAGTAGAGTACTTGCGCAACTACATGGACCTGCAGCGCCTGCGCCTCGACCCCAGCCAGGTAGACATTGAGTTTACAGTGAATGGGTCTTTGGATGGAAACCTCATCGAACCCATGCTGCTGATTCCGTTCGTGGAAAATGCGTTTAAGCATGGTATCAGCTTCCAACACCCTTCCCGCATTGCCGTGCACCTCACCGTGCGCGCCGATACACTATTATTTACGGTGCGCAACTCCCGCTTCCCGGAAGTGCCTACCGCCACCCACGACCCCAATTCGGGCATTGGACTGCCCAACGTGCGCCAGCGCCTCAACCTGCTTTACCCTGACCGGCATCAGTTGCAGCTGCATCAGACGAGCGACGAATTTATTGTAGACTTAACCCTAACGATGGCCTATGCTGCGGTGCCTGCTAGTTGACGACGAACCCTTGGCCCTGCGCCTACTCACAAATTACGTGGAGCGTGTGCCTTTCCTGGAGCTAGTGGGCACCTGCCGGAGCGCGCTGGAGGCAATGGCCGTGCTGCAAAAAGAACGGGTAGATGTGCTGTTTCTCGACATTCAGATGCCCGACCTGACGGGGGTAGAGTTCGTGCGCAGCATGCGTCCGGAGGCCCTCGTTATCTTCACCACGGCTTATGAGGCCTACGCGCTGGAAGGTTATAACCTGGATGCCGTAGACTACTTAGTAAAGCCCATTGCCTTCGAGCGATTCGTGAAAGCGGCCCAAAAAGCACAGGACCGCCTTGCGCCGCGTGGTGGAGCCGAGGTAGCACCGCCTGCCCCCACGCCGGCTGCTCCGGTGGCGCCCGCCCCCCATCCCGCCGATGATTTTATCTTCGTGAAAGCGGACTACCACACCCAACGCATTAACCTGCGCGACATCCGCTACCTGGAAGGACTGAAAGATTACATCAAAATCTTTGCCGGGGCCAAGCCCATTCTAACCCTCAATTCCCTGAAAGCATTTGAGGACCGGCTACCAAGCCATGACTTTGTGCGCGTGCACCGCTCCTATATAGTAGCGCTCAGCTGGATTGACTCTATTCGCAAAAATCGCATTTATATGGGCGAGGCCATCATCCCCATTGGCGACTCTTACGCCGATGCCTTTCACAAGCTCATTGAGGAACGCAACATGCACTAGCCAAGCAGTGCAGTGCTGCGCTACCCAAGGCTACTACCCCAAAGCGCCACGGAGGCAGCACAAATGGTTTGTGCTGCCTCCGTGGCGCTTTGGGGTGACTACCAACTCACCAGCCTTGCCTTCAGGCTTTCTTACTGCACCCGCGTGAGATAAACTCGTAGTTTGATGGGGTTCGTAACGTTGGCCGTGCCGCCCAGTATCGCCCGCTCGGGTGTGTCGGGCGAAGTGGAGGACAGCAGGAGCCCTTCGTTTGCTACCTCCCGCTTCAGCGCCGCCTCGTAGTAAGGCGTGAGGGAGAACGAGTAGCTTCCCTGCTCCAGGTTCGTGCGCGATGAGTAAGCGTAGGAGTACGCCGCGGTGAGGGTAGCGCCATTGAGGTCGGTGAGGTAAGAGCCGGAGTGGTTACCGCGGTCAGCTAGCTGCAAAACCAAGGTAGCCGGCGCAAACGCGCCTTTCTCCGTGCCTTGCACAGTTTCTAGCTGCAATTGAGCCGAGTTTAGCACCCACGTACCGCCCAGGTTGTTGAGGTCGAGGAGGTAGGGTACTTCAATTTTGGTTTGCAGCCCCAGCCCGCCCTGAATATAGGCCTCGGCGGCGGTGCGGGTACTGGCAATGGCTTGGCGCGAGGCAGTGAGCGAACTAAGCAGCGTGCTACTACGGTCAGCCTGCAGTTGGTAGAAGTGGCGACTACCGTCGGCAATGGTGAAGTCGCGGGACAGGGCCTCATCCGTCGCGGTAGGCAGGTGGTAGTAAAGGCGCAAGGTGGCGGAGGTAGAGGTTGCCAGAAAGCGTAGAATGGCGGCATTATCAGTAGCCCCCGGCGAGAGGCAAAAGCCAGGCAAGCGGGCTTCCAGCGCATCATCAGACGAAAGCTGGCGGCTAATGCCTGCGGTCAGTAGCTCGCGCCCTAAGGAGGCTGGCAGGGGCACGCGCAAAGTTGTCAGGTTGGGCCGCGCCCGAAAGGCCTGGGTTACCAGCGGCGTAGCGTTGTAGCCAACCGTGTTGAAGGCGTAGTACTTAGTATTGGGGCGCAGCGGTTCTCGCAGGCGATGCACCGCGAGGTGCTGCACCTTGGTAGTGTCGCCGTAGCGGTAGGTGTCCGTAGGGAGCAGCAGCACCACGGAGTCGTACACGGCAGAAACATCGGGCTCGAAAGTGGTACCTCCCAGCCCCAGCCGCAGGTAGCTGCGGGCCGTAATGGTGCCGAGTCGGTTATCTTGATACTGCCCCAGTAACAAGTAGCTGCTGGTAGATGTAACGACAGAATCGACGAGGACGGTGGACGTGCGAACGGTGAGGGTATCCACGAACAGGGTGCCGGTGGTGGTATCTACCACTAACTCCGAGCCTACGTCCGAAGGCTCTTCGCAGGAAGCCAGTAGCAGAACCAACAGCCCTAGCACCGGCAGGCCCGCCACGCGACAGGCCCACTGGTTAAGGAAAAAGCGTACCTTATTCATCCGCCGCGGCCGTGGGGTCCAGGTCCCAGAAGTCGTCGAGGCGGGTGCTACCGGTGGTACCTAAGCCTACGTAGCCCTTGTCGCCCAAGCCGAAGCCGATGGGTTGCATGCGGGCCGAGCCTTCAAAGCTAGTTTTCTGCGTCCAAGTGTCCTCAGTGGGGTCATATACCCAGCAGTCGGTGCGGTAGCCGTTGTTGTTGCCCAGGGCCACGTAGCCCAGGTTATTTACCACAAAGCTTACGGCATTCTGGCGCACCACGCTGCTGTAGTCGTAGTCTTCATCTTCGTTGAGCGTGAGCGTGCGGCGCTCGGTCCACTGCTCGGTGGCGGTGTTGTAGCCCCACACGTCGGTCTGGTTTACGCCATTATCCGAGCCCGTCAGGATGTAGCCCGTGTCGTTGAGCGTAAAGGCCACCGCGCCCAGGCGCTTGTTGCCGCCAAAGCTGGGCTTCTGCGTCCAGGTATCCGTGGTGGGGTCGTACTGCCAAAAGTCCTTTTTATAGTTGCCATCGTAGCCCGTACCCACATAGCCCTTATCGAGAATGCTCAAGCCCACGGCACCGTATCGGGCCGAGCCACCGAAGTCGGCTTTCTGCGTCCAGGTATTCGTGGTAGGGTCATACTCGTAGAAATCTTTGAGCCTGTTTACCCCGTCGTAGCCCGTACCCACGTAGCCCTTGCCATTGGCGGCGAAGGCAACGGCTTGGTAGCGGCCCACGCCGGGGAAGTCGGCTAGCTGCTTCCAGGTGTTGGTGGCCGGGTTGTACTCCCAGAAATCCTTGAATTTGTCGGTGCCATCGGTACCCAAGCCCACGTAGGCTTTCGCACCAATGGTAAAGCTTACGGCCGAGCTACGGGCAAGGCCTTCAAACTGCGACCGGCTGGCCCAGTTGCCCAGAATTTCTTCGTCGGCATCGTCGTCATCGTTGTCACAAGAGGTGGTCAGGTTCCAGGTTAACAGTAGCAGCAGCCACAGTAACACGCGGGGATGTTTCATACAAAAAATAGGTTGGTGTTTCAGCGGAGAGCTTTGCCGATGAGGAATAGGTTGCAGCCTAAAATGCCCTCTGAACCCTACAAACCTATTTCAGCGGCCCCGTCCTCTTCGCATTGGCTCTACCAATCCGCCGATAACCCAGACGACCTGGCAGTTTTCATCGGCAGTCCCGGCCCGAGAAAAAGTGGTGCAAGCACGAAAAAAGGCTCCCCCACCTGGGACTTCCCTGATGCCTGCACCCGCTAAGGTCACGCCGAAACTGAGGTTGTTCCGTACCTACTCGTATCTGCCCCTGCTTTCCCTTGCCTCCTTTTGCTTCGCATGCCTTGCCTTGCCACTTCCGAACGTTATAGTATCCGCTTACCTGAAGGCCACCGATTTCCTATTGCCAAGTATAGTCTGATTCGAGAGCAACTGCTTTGGCAGGGAATTGCGCCGCCCCAGGACTTCTACGACCCCGGCTTGTGCGCCGAGGAAGACATTTTGCGGGTGCACTCGCCCGACTACTGGCAGCGGGTGCGCGACTTGCAACTTACCCCGGCCGAAGTGCGCCGCCTGGGCTTACCCCAAAGCGCCGAACTAATGTGGCGCTCGTTGAGTAGCTCAGCGGGCACGGTGCAGTCGGCGCGGCGGGCCTTGCTGCAAGGGATTGGTATGAGCTTAGCGGGAGGCACTCACCACGCCTTCCGCGACCGGGGCGAGGGGTTTTGCGTGCTGAACGATATTGCTATTGCGGCGGCTCACCTGCTGCACCACCACTTGGTCCGGCAGGTGCTGGTAGTAGACCTTGACGTGCACCAAGGCGACGGCACGGCCAGTATTTTCCGGCAGGAGCCGCGCGTATTTACCTTTTCCATGCACGCGGGGGCCAACTACCCTTTGCGCAAAGAACAATCGGACCTGGATGTGCCCTTGGCGGTAGGCACCGACGATGCTACTTACTTACAAACTTTGCACCGCGTTCTACCAGCCCTTTTGGAACAAGTGCAGCCCGATTTCATCTTTTTTCAGGCCGGAGTAGATGTACTAGCCACCGACAAACTGGGCAAGCTGGCCCTCACGCAAGCCGGCTGCCGCCAGCGCGATGAGTTTGTGCTAGGCTTATGCCGGCAGCACCAAATACCCGTGGCCGTGAGCATGGGCGGGGGCTACTCAGAGCAGCTCCGCGACATTGTAGATGCCCACTGCAACACGTTTCAGGTAGCCTACAACGTATTCGGCTAAGGCTGGCCGTGCGCACCTAACGTTAGAAACGCAACTCACGCGGAGGCCCTTCCCGCCACTACTTTTGCACCTATGAACCTTCATAATCCTTTCACCGACCTGCCCGCTGCTACTGCTCTTCCCGTTCCTGCTTCGGGGGAGGCGGTAGGCACGCCCGCCCAGCAGGCTTTTCGCGCGGCCGTGGAGCAGGTAGAAAGCTTGCGCCAACGCCTGCGGGAAGTACGCGCCGAGCAAGCCGATGCCCGCCGCCGGTACTGGCAGCAGGTGGGCCCCGCCGCCGAGGCCGTTGTACAAGCCCGCCGGGCCCTATTCGCTCCCTTGGAAGAAGGATTGCTCCTAAGTTATTTCAGCCGGTTGGAGCATCGCCAGCTACAGGAAGTAATTCTGGGGAACGCGCGGGCCTTGCAAGACCGGTTTGGGGAAGACGCCGCCGACATATTGCGCAAGTACGGACCGCGCCGCCGCGTGGAAGACGAGGATGAGCCCGACAGCGCCACCTCACCGCCAACCCCACAGCCCAACTCTACCCTACCACCCCACGAGCAGGCGGCGGCCCAGGCCCGCAACCGCCGCAAGTCCAAGGCCGAGAAAGCCCAACTGGCCGCCGAGCAGCAAGCCCAGGCGGAGCAGCAAGCCCAGGCGGAGCAGCAAGCCCTGCTGGCAAATACCAAGAGCCTGTACCGCCAGTTGGCCCGCACCCACCACCCCGATTTAGAGCGCGACCCCGCCATTCAGCAGCAGAAAACTGCCCTGATGCAGCGCATCACGGAAGCCTACGAAGCCAACGACCTCTATACGCTACTGCAGTTGCTCTCCGAAGCCGCCCCCGCCGACCAAGCTGATGATACCGTGCTGGCCCGCTACACTCAGGCCCTGCACCGTCAGCAAACGGAGCTTAAGCAGGAACTACAGGCCCTTAAGTTTGGTGAAAACGGCTTTTCCGGGAGCAGCGGCAAGAAACGCGAGCAGGAATTACGGCAGATTAAACGCCACCTGCGGGCCGAGGCGGAGTACTTAGAACACATCTTGCGGCTGGTGCAGGAGCCCGAAGGCCTGCGCGAAGTGCTGCGCGAGCTTGCCAGCGCCGGCCACGACACCGTGTAGCCGAGTCCCTACACCCAAGATGGCACGGTGACGATTGGCCATCGTAATAATTGCAAGCTGAACAGTAAAGTGCTATCTTCCCCTTTGCAAAATATTCCTTTTCTAGTATATGCACCTTACTCAGAGCATTTAAGCTGGGTAGGCAGATAGCGCGCTTGTTCAGCTCTGCATGATTTTAACCCTTACGAACCTTCGGACCCAGTACGACCCTGATCTGTCTTTTGTGCGGCTACAATGGCACTCGGCCCAGCCTGGCATGGCTGGGTTTCAGCAGAGCTTAAACCTGGTGGCTTGTTTGGTGGAGCAAGGAACCGTGCACGACGCCCTCATTGACTTGCACGGCCTACCTAATATTGGTCTGGAAGATCAGTTTTGGCTTGCTACCAACTGGCTACCCCGAGTGTCCGTACCGGCCGTTCAGCGGGCAGCCCTTGTGCTACCGCCCTCAAACTCCTACAATCAGCTTGTAGTGGAAAGCCTGATTCGGACCGGGCGCCATTTTATGCATTATGACATCCAGTTCTTCACTACCAGCATAGATGCCTTAGACTGGTTGTTTCACGAGAAGCCGTGTACCCAAGAACACCTAGATACCGAGTGGAAAGAGCCTAAGCAGGTTTCTGCGGGGCTGTAGAACTTGATTTGCGCAGGAATGGTAAACTGCTGCTTAATTCTGCCACCGCTGTTTGTGCATTTGTGCCAAGAGGCGCCTATGCTACCCATCTACTGTAGAAACTCCACCACCTGCTGCATCACGGCGGGGTCGCGCATGATGCGGTTGTGGCCCAGGCCTGTGGTGGGCCGAAAATCCAACAGGGGCCAACTGGCGGCTATTTCCTGAGCCTCAGCGAAGGGAATGCTCGCGTCCGTATCGTCGTGAAAAAGCACGGCACGGTCTACTGGTAGTCTGCTCCCCATATGCAGCAAACTAAAGCTTTCGGCGTCGCGGCCGTGCTGGTCTTGTACGTGCTGCATCATGCGAGCAACGACGGCCGCTGGCAACCGCAGCAGGGCGGCAAAGCGTTGAGCCACGGCCATGGTACTACCCGGCACGGCCAACAGTACCAGCCGGGGCAACCGCCCAGTAGTGGCCTGGTTGAAGTGCACGGGCACACCCGCCGTAGCTGCTCCACCAAAAGAATGCGCCACCACGGCGTACACCTTCCCCAAAGTATCAGCCACGGCTTGCACCGCCGCGCCAAAGGCCGGCAGGGTGGTATGGGTACCGGGTGAGGCGCCATGAGCCGGCCCATCCACGGCTACCACCCGAAACCCCGCCGCCACCAACGTGCGCGCCAAGTAGCCCCAGAAGGAGGCCCGGTGCTCCCACCCGTGCACAAGAAGCACGGTACGCTGCCCGGCCGGGTTCCACTCGTAGGCGGCCACCTTACTGTGCGCCGTAGGTACCCAAAACAGCCGGGCATCGGCCAAAGCAGCTGTTTCCCATTTCTTCTCCACCAACCGGCGCGGCGTAGTGAAGAGCTGCCAAGCTGCCGCGAAGGCAAGCTTCGTAGAAACAGCAGCCAGCAGCCGAAACTTTACCCGCAGGAACTTTATACCGGGCGGATCTTGGGCAAACGCTGATGAAGAGTTCAAGGGAGTAACTGGCGGCATAAGAGCAGCTATATACACTAAGTGAACAGGGCGGTTTGCCCCCTAGGTAGTCAAGGACTGGGAAGTAGCGCTACTACCCCAAACGTGCCAGTAACTCTTCTACTTGTCGCTCCAGACGGGTTACGCGCTCTTCCACGAGGGCCGGGGGCCGCAGATAGGTGCTAAACACGCCCTGCACTTCCCATACTTCCAAGGCATCCGCGAACGGCAAGTCTTGCACCGGATAGTCGGGATTGTCGGCGCGCAGGCGCAACACGTTGTCGGATCGGTGCTCTACCAAACGACGCACCACCAACTGGTTTTGCAGCACAAAGGCATACAAGCGGCCCGCTCGCAGGCGCAGAGTGGCTTTGTCAACGCGGCAGGTAAGCAACACATCCTGATGACGCACCGTGGGCTGCATATCGGCCCCTTGCATCTCAAAGGCCCGAGTGGCCGACCCAAGCTCGTGCGGAAACGACAACGACGGCAGCGCGTCCACAAACGAGGCGTCATGATGGCGCACAATGTATTCCAATAGGCGCGCAGTGGGCACGTAGGGCGTTAGGTGCTGCGTGCGGTCAGCCAAGGCAGGCTCGGGTGCGGCTACCTCCGGCTGTTGGTAACGCTCAAAACCATAGAGGTCATTTACAGTGAGTTCTTTTGTAAGTAGCAGGTCTACCGACAGGCCAAAATAATGAGCAATCTGGATAAGTGTTTCCATTTTAGGCTCTGACCTACCCTCCTCGTACGCACCAACGCTGGGCCGAGCCAGGCCAAACAACTCCGCAAAAGCCGCCTGACTCAGCTTCTTAACAGTTCTGATCTTTCGAATATTCTTACCAACGTGCGACATGGCAGCAAAAAATATTTTCGCTCAAACTTTGAGCATATACTGAAACTTCAGTACCATTGCACCGTAAAGCTACCACATTACTGGCAAGGTAATTTCTAAAATACGCTATTTTTTTGAGCAAGTCATTAGCATAATGTGCTTGGAAAAGTAGCAATGGGTGCTGGTAGTTTCTCAACTCTTACCTCTTTATCTTACTATGCCCAACCGCTACTTCACCACTGTCAAGACCTTTTTACTGGAACTAGGCTTTGACATTCGCCATGAGGAGCCCACCGACAATGTACTAGTGGTCAATAAGCTGGAACTGGGCATCCGACACCTTGTGCTAAGCTGCGGGGAGCCCCTACTTATTCTGGAACAGTACCTGCTGGACGTACCGCAACCCTCCTGCGAAGTCTACCAGCTGCTACTCCAGAAAAATCGTGACATCATTCACGGAGCATTTGTGCTGGATGAGACGGGGCGCAAAGTCATCTTCCGCGACACTCTCCAACTAGAACACCTCGACCGCCCCGAGCTGGAGGCAGTTTTCAATTCCCTCGCCCTGCTGCTGAGCGAATTTGGCGACGAGCTGATTGCCTTTTCCAAAGGTTAATTTTTAACGCGGGGCCCTGCTTCGCACTACCCAGTATCTGCCATGAATATCTTCAACCGCATTTTCAAGATTGGGCAGGCCGAGGCGCATTCGGCCGTAAATCAGCTTGAAGACCCAATCAAAATGACTGAACAGGGCTTGCGCGACCTGCGCCACGACCTCGACAAAGCGCTGCATGCACTGGCCGAAGTAAAGGCCTTGGCCATTCGCAGCCGCAACGACAGGGCCGCTTACCAAGCCAAAGCCCTCGACTACGAAAACAAGGCCGTACTGCTGCTGCAACGGGCCCACCAGGGGGAACTAGCCGCCACCGAAGCGGACCGCCTAGCTAGCGAGGCGCTGGTAAAGAAAGCTGAGAACGAAGCTCATGCCGGCCGCAGCGCCCAAGAGCAGGCTACCTTCGAGGCCTCAGCCCAGCAACTGGAGCAGAACGTGCAGCAGCTCAAACAAACCATCAGCCAGTGGGACAATGAACTACGCACCCTGAAAGCCCGGGTAACGGTGAGCACCGCTACCAAGACCATTAATCAGCAACTGGCCCAGTTAGATTCCTCAGGCACCGTAGCGCTACTAGAGCGCATGAAGGAGAAAATTGCTACCGAAGAAGCCTTGGCCGAGTCGTACGGGCAGATTGCTCAGGAGAGCAAGTCCATCGACCAAGAGATTGATAAGGCCCTGGGTTCAACCGGCGCCGGGCAAGCAGCTACTGAGTTGCAAGCGTTGAAAGCTAAGTTAGGCCTATAAGCCTTCCTCATTTCCTTCATATTACTACTTGATCATCCGACTTGAACGATATGAATACCAGCGAAAAGAGTGCTTATTACTTGGGAGGGTTGATTGTTATAGCCACTGCTGTGGCGCGTGCGTTGCATTACCTCGACGCCTGCCAAACTGCCCCTATGGTGTTTGGATTTGCCATTCTTATTGCCGGGCAACAGCAGTACGTGAAGCGGCTGAAGCGCCGGAACGCGGAACTAGAAGGGGAGGCGCTACAACAGCAGTAACGAAGCTTCCCTACAAGCTACCCAAAGCTGGTACTGAGGCGCCTAGCTGGTTTTTTTGACCCTAACGGCTTAAAAGTATAGTACAGCTTACCGGAGTTTTCCTGACCTTTCTGAAGCGTTGCCAGCCTTACCCCTATGACCGAATTGCTGCACGAGGCTCTGCTGCCACCTAATCTGCTGCCTACCGGCCTGCTGGTGTTTGTGTTGTTGTATTGGCTAACGGTACTTGTGGGCGTACTTGATTTTAGGACAATTGATCTTGATACGGACCACTATATGGATACCGGCCACCACGTAGATGGCCACCATGAGGTAGGAAACGGGGGCGTTGCTTGGCTAAACCAGGCCCTGGCGTTTTTTAACCTGGGCCGCGTGCCGCTTATGATCTTTCTGAGCTTTGTGGTCTTGCCCCTGTGGATTGGCAGCATCCTGCTCAATTATACCCTCGGCAACACGGCGCTAGTACCTGGTCTTTTGCTGCTGCTGCCATTGCTGCTGGGGAGTCTGCTGGCAGCCAAATTTCTGACCCTGCCCTTTGTCCACCTCTTCACGGCCATGCAAGCCGGCCACGATGCCGGTACGCAGCCCCTTGGCAAAGTATGTACCGTGCTTTTGCCCACCACCGCCTACCGATTGGGCCAGGCTAGCGTGCCGGTGGTAACCGGGTCTCCGCTGGTGCTAAACGTGCATGCGGTCTCTCCCACTGCCAACCTTAGCAAGGGCGATACTGCTCTTGTCATCGACTACGACGCTACTCGGCGTTGCTACTTAATAGAACCGTATGAAATAGTGTGACAATCCTATATTTTGCACTAGCCTTGCAGGAGTGGCCCGCTTATGCCTGTTGCTTTCTCGCTCCAATCCCTGTGTTTTTCTACTAGCCAGACCCGTAGCGCTGCTGCACTTTTTTACTACTACTCGTCGGCCCTTCAAGTCAGTTTACGCTTTATTCTCCGCCAACCTACTTCACCCTGCTATTCATCATGACTGGTTTACTGCTCCAACTGAAAGCCTGGCTACACTGGCTGGGTCAGGTTCTGCTTGATGGAATGCTAGCGGACGTATTTGACCGGCTCGCTGACCTACTTTTTCCTTGAGTCATTACAGACTTCGGCGCAGCCACTTTAGGGCCTGATGCCCTCCGTTTCCCTCTTCTAGTACCTTTTGCCCTAGCGGCCGCCCGTCTTAACTGGCTGCTCTCAATCACTGTATCTATTCCCTACTCCTACCTCCTACATCCATGTTGGAACAACTTTCCCTGGCGGTGATTGTCATCGTCGCTGTCCTTGTATTGGGTTTTATTGCCCTTGTGGCGCGCATGTATCAGAAGGCCGTGCAGGGCGAAGCCCTTGTGCGCACCGGCCTAGGCGACACGCAGGTATCGTTTAGCGGCATTTTCGTGGTGCCCGTTCTCCACAAGCTGGAGGTGATGGACATCAAGCTGAAAACCATCGTCATTTCCCGCGCTGGCTCCGAGGGGCTGGTGTGCAAAGACAACATGCGCGCCGACGTGAAGGTGAACTTCTTTGTGCGGGTGAATAAGACGAGCCAGGACGTGGTAAACGTAGCTCAGAGCATTGGTGCCCACCGCGCCTCCGACCCTCAGGCCCTGGAAAGCCTCTTCGACGCCAAGTTTTCGGAAGCCTTGAAGACGGTAGGCAAGCATTTCGACTTCATTGAGTTGTACAACTCCCGGGAGCAGTTCAAGCAGCAAATCCTGACCATCATCGGCACCGACCTCAACGGCTACGTGCTCGACGACTGCGCCATCGACTACTTGGAGCAAACCCCGCTCACGGCCCTAAACCAAGATAATATTCTGGACGCGGAGGGCATTAAGAAGATTATTGCCCTGACTTCGGAGCAGAAGATTCAAGCCAACTCCATTCAGCGGGAGCAGCAGAAAACCATTAAAAAGCAGGACGTAGAGGCTCAGGAAACCATCCTGCAGCTTGAGAAACAGCTGATTGAGAATCAGGAAAAGCAGAAGCGCGAAGTAGCCAACATTAAGGCCCGTGAGCTGGCCGAAACAGAAAAAGTGTTGCAGGAGGAACGCTTAAAAGGCGAGAAAGCCCGCATTGCTACGGAAGAGGAAGTCCGCATTGCTGAGCAGAACCGCGACCGGCAGGTATTGGTAGCCGAGCGCAATAAGCAGCGCACCGACGCCGTGGAAACGGAGCGCGTAGCCCAAGCCAAAGCCCTCGAAGCCAACGAGCGGGAGCGGATTGTGGCCCTGGCCCAGATCGAGAAGGAAAAGGCCCTGGAAGAAGAGAAAAAGAACATCCAGACCATCATTCGGGAGCGAATTACAGTGGAGAAGGCCACCGTGCAGGAAGAGGAGAAAATCAAAGACACCCGCGCCCAGGCCCAGGCCGACCGCGAAAAGCTAATAGCCCTTACCGCGGCCAAGCAGCAAGCCGAAGCTGCTACCGTAGCTCTCGTGGGCAATGCCGATATGGAAAGGCAGGCGGCTGAGTTCCGCGCCAAGCAGGTCCTCATTGACGCCGAAGCTGAAAAAGCTTCCGCTGAGTTTAAGGCTCAGGCCATCCGTACCCTGGCTGAAGCCGAAGCCAGCAAAGCCGCCGCTGTAGGCCTGGCCGAAGCCCAAGTGATGCAGGCCAAAGCCACCGCCCGCCAGAAAGAAGGCGAAACCCAGGCCACGGTGCTCCAGCTCACTGCCGCCGCCGAAGCCCAGGCCATTCAGGCCAAAGCCGGTGCCCAGGCCGAAGCCGACGAGAAACTGGGCCTGGTAGCTGCCAAAGTGAACCGCGAGAAAGGCCTCGCCGACGCTGACATTATTCAGGCCAAAGCCGATGCCGACCAGAAGAAAGGCCTGGCCGAAGCCGCCGTATCGGAGCAGAAATTCGCGGTGGAAGCCAAGGGCATCGAAGCCAAGGCCGACGCCATGAAGAAGCTCGACGGCGTGGGCAAAGACCACGAGGAGTTCAAGCTGCGCCTCGACAAAGAGAAGTCGGTGGAGTTGGCCCAGATCAACATTCAGAAAGACATTGCCGCCAGCCAGGCCGACGTTATCGGCGAGGCCCTCAAGGCCGCCAAAATCGACATTGTGGGTGGCGAAACCATGTTCTTCGACCAAATCATTGGCTCTATCACCAAGGGTAAGATGATTGACCGCGCCGTGCACAACTCCGAAGTGCTGGGCACTGTGAAAGACGCGTTCTTCTCCCTCGACGGCGGTGGCGACTTCAAAACCAACCTCCGCCGCTTCGTGGACCAGTTCGGCCTGAGCTCCGACGACCTGAAAAACCTCAGCGTCTCGGCCCTGCTGCTGAAGATGATGAACCAAGCCGGCGACGACGCCACCCGAGCCACCATCACGCAACTAGCTGGCACAGCTACCGCGCTGGGTATTGGGGATAAGCCAGCCAAGATGCTGGAGTTGAAGTAAAACGCTTACGGCGCTAACAGGCGCCTCACCCCCTAGCCCCCTCTCCGGAAAAGGAGAGGGGGAACTAGCTTCTAGTTTTCTAGAGCGACGGAATGTCGGGCTATCAATTAGGCTTACTCTAGCATGAAAAGTATCTACTTCCTTTGTGGCGCCATTTTTATAGGGCTTACTATCCTCCTTTTACCGCAAAAATTAAAAGAACAGGAGGTAGCACGAGCCAACAACTTAGTGCAGGTCAAAATACATCAGTTTCCTAGCGACTGTGGCATTACGAGTAAAGCCAAACGATGGATGCGTATTGAATACCAAGGTCAGATATACTCCAAGCAGATAAGCCATGGCGACTGTATATCCTTAGAAGGAAGTCAACATATTGTAATGAAGCATCTTCCTAAGTATCCTGAAATCTTCTTACTTAAAGGTGATACTGGTGTGATTGAAATGGTAAGCGGTATAGCATTATTTGCTTTTGGACTCTTTTGCATTGGAACTGGTATCTGGGTTATTGTAGCTAGAAAATAGCTCCCCTCCTCAGATAAGGAGGGGTTGGGGGTGGTTGACCGGCGTTTGCACGATTAACTAACTCTAATTTTTAGTTCTAACCTCTCAACCACCCCTAGCCCCTCCTCATCCGAGGAGCGGAACTAGCTCTAGCCCATTCTCTATAGTTATGCCAGACACTAACCATATCCACAATTTAGGCTATCAGAAACCTATTCGTCGCACCCTGCGCAACAACCTCACTCCTGCCGAAGCCCTACTTTGGAAAGCTCTCCAGCGTAGCCAGCTAGCCGGTCGCAAGTTCCGCCGCCAGCATGGTATCGGACCCTATATAGTAGACTTCTACTGTCCGGCTGAAAAGCTGGTGGTAGGATTGGATGGTGCCGGGCATTTCACGGCTAGCGGCGAGGCACAGGATATGGAACGGGATGCTTACCTAGGTGGCCTAGACCTGAAAGTATTGCGGTTCGAGAATAAGCTAATAGCGCAACATATAGAAAGTGTATTGGCGGCCATTGAAGCTGCTTTTCAAGCTACCGTTCTACCACCAGCAACCACCCCTAGCCCCTCCTCATCTGAGGAGGGAAACTAGTCTCTAGCACTCGGAGGCTGGAACCCAATAGCTTCAACAATGAACTTCAAGCTGGTTTTTCCGGGTGGTTATTACATCCCTACTGAAGACGATTTCGCCGACTTACCTGGCTATGATGGTAACCCAAGCATCACAGACCATAACCTAGATGTTTACGTCCTCTTTGAAGATGGCCGAGTCTATGTAGGCACAGCCTTTACTGTAGCAAACGTTGCTCAATTGCTAGCCAAAGACGGCTTTTACTTCTGGGCTTCGGATATGTTCATTGTCAAAGACCTGGCTCAACAAACTATCCGGGACGCGGTGCAGAAAGCCATTGCCGACAGTTGTTTCAGTGCTATCTTTTCCTTCATCGGCTTTGCCGCAGCCATCTTCCCGGACTTTGTCTCCTACGAGCTTATCGAATAGTCTCTATCAAATTCAATTAGCTATTTCACTAACCCCTTCCGGCCTTCGCTTACCCAATGGAACAAACCGCCGCTACCCAACTCGAAACCGGCACCTACGAAATCCTGCGCAACCGCCTGCTCAAGAGCAGTAATGACTTGCGCCAGCGCTTAGATAAGCTGAACGCGGAGCGCAAGCAGGTATTTGGGGCGGTAGACACTCGCCTACTAGGCACCGGCCGCATTACTACGGAAAACAACTGCGTGCCTTGGGACATGGTACCGGTGGGGCAGCGGTTCATTTTCGGGTACAACGTGACCTTAGGGCTGAAGGCAGAGCCGGATTTGGCCGATGTATTTGGGGTGTATGAATACGCCGCGCATGAATTTCACCCCTTAGGCCTGGAGTTGCTGCAGAATCCGCAGTTTCTGGAGGAGTTCCGTAACCTGTACCGTTACTACAAGAACACCCAATTCGTGAAGTTCGCGGTGCTGGGCACGCACCTGTTCATGGTGTTTCGGGTGGGCAAGAGCGCCTCGGATGTGAAGACGTTTAAGTGGCTCATTCAGGGCGACACGCTCACCTACCTCGACAACCGCTCCGACCACGAGTACACCTTCCCGCCCCAGCACGAGTTCCAGTGGAAGCGCGCCACCCGCGACATGCAGCGCGGCGGCAAGCACCCCCACATCAGCATCGAGGACAAGGTATTTGTAGAGACTATTGGTGGCGACCTGACCATCAAAGTCGAGGACAACACCAGCACCGGGCAGGGCATTCTGAGCGAGCCGGTGGACGACAAGGACCAGACCCTGGACGACTCGGAAATCTACTTTGCGGTGGTGGGCAATCTGATTCTGCTCAAGATCCGGCCCTACCAGGAACAGCAGTACCGCTACTTCATCTTCAACTTTAAGCTCAAAACGGCCCAGCGTCTCGATGCCCTGGCCGATGCCTGCGTGCTGCTGCCCGACGGACAGGGCCTGATTTTCCCGCACGGCTTCTACCTGCAAACCGGCGACAACAAGCTCTTTGACAATGGGCTGCGGGAGATGCTGTTTGAGAAGCGGGTGGTGTCGCCGAACGGGGAGGATTTCCTGTACGTGTTCTACAACAAGGACCAGGGCACCTACCTGCTGCTGAGCTACAACCGCATTGCCCAGCGCGTCGACAACCCCATCGTGTGCCACGGCTACGCCTTGTTCGAGAACGGGGAGCTATGCTACTTCCGGGCCGATGACGAGCCCAAGAAGCACCACGCCGTGCAGATCTGGCAGACGCCCTACACGGCCCCGGATTTCGAGCTGCCCGTCACCTCCGACTCCTACCTTTACAAGCTGGGCAACAAGGAGATTATGCGGGCCATGAGTGAGGTGCAGGAAGTCCTGACGCTGACCAGCAAGGACGACTCCTACGCCGGCCTTTACCTCGACCTGATCCGCCAGACGACCAGCCTCACCGACGCCTACCACTGGCTGCGCGAACCCGCCGCCCAGGCCCTGGCCGGACCGCTGGGCGACATTCGGCAGACGGCTACGGCCGCCGTGGAGGAGTTTGAGAAGGTGCAGAGCATCCGCAAAAACACCGCTCAGCAAACCCAAACCGTCTTTCAGAAGGCCGACGAACTGACCGGCCGCATTCGTCGCTCGGCGCCTGATACCGTTACGGAGTTTGTGCAGCTGCTGGGCGAGCTGCGCGGGGTGCGGGGCGAAGTCATTTCCCTCAAGGAACTGCGCTACGTGGAGTTGCCGGCCGTGGAACAGCACGCTACTGGCCTAGAGGAGCTGAGCAAGGAGGTAGCTACCCAAACCGTGGACTTTCTGCTCCGGCCCGATGCCCTCCTGCCCTACGCCCAGCGCGTGCAGGCCATTGCCGACGGCGTGGAGCAGGTGCAGAAAACCGTGGAGGCCGACCAGCGCGAGCAGGAAACCACCGCCGTAGCCCAGGAGCTGGAGCTGCTGATTGAAGTGGTGAGCAACCTGCCCATCCCCGACCCGACCCAGACCACAGCCATCATCGACAATATCTCGACGGTGTATGCCCGCTTCAACCAGATTCGGGCGGCCCTGAAGCGGCGGCGGCAGGCCCTGGCCGGCACCGAGGCCCAGGCCGAGTTCACGGCCCAGCTTAAGCTGCTGGAACAGGCCCTCACCAACTACCTCGACCTGGCCGATACGCCCGCCAAGTGCGACGAGTACCAAACCAAGCTGATGGTGCAACTCGAAGAGCTAGAAGGCAAGTTTCCCGACTTCGACCAGTTTATCGAGCAGCTCACGACCCGCCGCGAGCAGGTAGTAGAAGCCTTCGAATCAAAGAAAACGGCCCTAGTGGCGGCCCGCAACCAGCGCGCCACAGCCCTGCTGCAAAGCGCCGAGCGGCTGCTGAAAGCCGTGCAAAGCCGCCTCACCCGCCTGGAATCGGTGGCGGATATCAACGGGTACTTTGCCGCCGACGTGATGGTGGAAAAGGTACGCCAGACGGCCCAGGAGCTTATCAACCTCGGCGACTCGGTGAAGTCGGACGACGTGCAGAGCCGCCTGAAAACTCTGCGCGAAGACGCCGTGCGCCAGCTCCGCGACCGGGCCGACCTGTTCGCCGATGGTGGCCAGACCCTCAAGTTTGGCTCCCACGCCTTCACCGTGAATACCCAGCCCCTGGAGCTGACCGTGGTGCTGCGCGACGATGCCCTGCACTACCACCTCACCGGCACTAACTTCTTCCAGGAGATAACCGACCCTGCCCTGCTGGCCTCCAAGCCCGTCTGGGAGCAAACCGTGGTGTCGGAAAACCAGGACGTGTACCGGGCCGAGTTCCTGGCCTGGCGCATCCTGCAGGCCGCTCAGCACCCCGTGCCGGCCGATGCGGAAGCCGGCCGCCCCGCCGTGCTGTCTGTGACCGAGCTAGGCCACCTCAGCGCCGTCGAGCTACTGGCCTACGTGCAGCAGTTTATGGCCTCGCGCTACCAGGAAGGCTACCTCAAAGGTGTGCACGACCACGACGCTGCCCTGTTGCTCACGGCCCTGGTGCGCCTCACCCGCACGGCAGACTTACTCCGCTACCCCGCCGACACCCGCGCCGCCGCGGCCCTCTACTGGCTGCGATTCGCTGCCCCCGACCAGCGCGCCCACTGGGAACGGCAGCTCCAGGGCATCGGGGTGCTGTTGCAGGTGTTCCCCGACTCCCAGGAGTTCGACGAGCTGAAAACCGAGCTGCAAGCCGCCGTGGAAACCTTCGCGGAGCAAACCGGCCTCTTCACCCTAGGCCAGGTAGCGGAAGCCGGCGACTACCTTTTCCACGAGCTAACCCACACTGGCACCTTCATCATTGCCGCGGAAGCCGCCGAGCTGTACCAGCAGTTTCAGAAGCAGCTGCAGGAGCGCCAGGCCACAGAGTTGTTTCAGCAGTCGGTGGCGGGCCTGCAGGACCAGCCCGCCGCCCAGCTTCCCCTGATTCGGCAATGGCTGCAGGCTTACCTGCGCCAGGCCCCGGCCGCCGCCACCCTCTCCGATTTCTGCAACGAGTGCGCCGTGCTCCTGCTCACCGGCACTTATGATTCGGCGCGAGTGGTGCACACGCTCCTGCGCGAAACCCTCACCGGCTTCCAGGGCAGCCACCCGCACATCGTCACGCCGGAAAATTCAAGCCCCCAAGACCCAAAGGCCCCTACCCCCAGCTACCACCTCAACTTCCCCGACTTCCGCCGCCGGCTGCTGCACTACGACCGGGTGCTGGTGCCGCAGTTCGAGCAGTTTCAGGAGCTGAAGAAGCAGCTGCTAGTGCGGGCCGCCCAGGACATGCGCCTGGAAGATTTCCGGCCGCGGGTGCTCACTTCGTTTGTGCGCAATCAGCTGATTGACAAAGTGTATCTGCCGCTGATTGGGGCCAATCTCGCCAAGCAGATCGGGACGGCGGGCGAGGGCAAGCGCACCGACCTCATGGGCCTGCTCCTGCTCATCTCGCCGCCCGGCTACGGCAAAACCACGCTCATGGAGTACGTGGCCAACCGCCTAGGCCTCATCTTCATGAAGATCAACGGGCCGGCCATTGGGCACGCCGTCACCAGCGTAGACCCCGCCCAGGCTCCCAACGCCGGGGCGCGGCAGGAGCTGGAGAAGCTGAACCTGGCCTTCGAGATGGGCGACAACGTGATGATTTACGTGGACGACATCCAGCACTGCAACCCGGAGTTTCTGCAGAAGTTCATCTCCCTCTGCGATGCCCAGCGCAAGATTGAGGGCGTGTACGAAGGCCGCGCCCGTACCTACGACTTCCGGGGCCGCAAGGTGGCGGTGGTGATGGCCGGCAACCCCTACACCGAAAGCGGCGACGTGTTTCAGCTGCCCGACATGCTGGCCAACCGCGCCGACATCTACAACCTCGGCGACATTCTCACGGCGGGCTCCGAGGAAGCCTTCCGCCTCTCCTACCTCGAAAACGCCCTCACCAGCAACGCCGCCCTGGGCCGCCTCGCTACCCAAAGCCCCCAGGACGTGCCCGCCCTCATCCGCCTCGCCGAAACCGGGCAGCAGGACGGTCTCAGCTTCGAGGGCAACCACTCGCCCGAGGAGCTAAACGAGTACGTGGCGGTGCTGCAAAAGCTGCTGCGCCTGCGCGACGTGGTGGCCCGTGTGAATGCGGCCTACATTGCCAGCGCCGCCCAGGCCGACGCCTACCGCACCGAGCCGCCGTTCAAGCTGCAGGGCTCCTACCGCAACATGAACAAGCTGGCCGAGAAAGTGCGCCCCGTGATGAACGACCAGGAAATAACGGACCTACTGGCCGCCCACTACGAAAGCGAAGCCCAAACCCTGACCAGCGCCACCGAAGCCAACCTGCTCAAGCTGCGCGAGCTGCTGGGCTGGCTCACCCCCGCCGAGGAAGCCCGCTGGCAGGAAATCAAAGCCACCTTCCGCGACAACCTCCGCAATTCCGGCGCCGGCCAGCTCCTACAGATGCTCGATAAGCTGGAAAACATTGCCGGTGGCCTAAGTGGGATTCGGGAGGTATTAAAGCGGTAGTAATACTTATTCTCTTTCTACTAGCAAGCTGCCATTAGTAGTTAAATCTACTAGGCCCTCTAAAAATCATAGCGAATCACATGTCAACATTAAGAATAGAAAGCACTAGCCTTTGGTTAAGCTCATTAGCTGCAAGACCAGATGATCAGCATTCAATCAAGAGAGATGAGCTTAGAGCAGCCTTCTTTAAGTTCCGTCAAAATGCGTCACAACTTGTTGCCCAAATAGCCAATCACTTACCTGGATTAACTAAGCATGACGTCACACATTTAGATGCTTTGTGGGAAACTGCTAGCTTAGTTGCTGGTGAGGAATACCCACTCAATGCCCTAGAAGGATTTGTTCTGGGAGGTGCTATATTACTTCATGATTCTGCTTTATGTTTTGAAGCATACGACAATGGAATCAGTGGAGTAAGAGCAACAACTACTTGGAAAGATGCCTTTGCAATTGCCTTTGAAGAAAATAAGGAGGAAGCTGAATCTATTGCTGACTTTGCTGCACTTAGGCATTTGCATGCAAGTCAGGCTACTAGGCTTGTAGAAAAAAGTTGGTCAGATCCTGACACGGGAGAGCCATTTTTCCTTATTGAGGATCAAAGCTTAAGAAAGCATTTAGGTCAACTTATTGGGCAAATTGCTGCTAGCCACCATTGGGACATAGATAAGGTTGCTGCTACATTTCCGGTACAAACTAATGCTCCTGCTTCATTTCC
This sequence comes from Hymenobacter mucosus, assembly GCF_900188255.1. Taxonomy (GTDB): domain Bacteria; phylum Bacteroidota; class Bacteroidia; order Cytophagales; family Hymenobacteraceae; genus Hymenobacter; species Hymenobacter mucosus. The sequence continues at coordinate 342,550 of NZ_FZNS01000004.1, forward strand.
TAGAAATTGGAGAATTGACCCAGTAAAAATAGCATGCTTATTAAGATGTGCCGATGCTGCTCATCTTGACAATGAACGTGCCCCCGACTTTCTATACGCTCTTTTAAAAAGAAAAGGAATTTCGTTTAATCATTGGCAAGCTCAAAATAGACTGTCAAGTGTCGACCTAGATCAGTCTGATTTGAGCCAGTCTACAATTTTATTTACTTCTACAAGAAATTTTACCGAAGAAGAATCAGAATCATGGTGGGTTGCATTTGATGCTGCAACTGTAGTAGATAAAGAAATTAGGTCTTGTAATGCTCTGCTAGAATCTAGAAACGTTCCAACTCCTCAGTTTAAAGTAAAACGCGTTAGAGGAGTAGAATCACCAGAAATGATGATTCCCTATATAAAAGCAGAGGGATGGTCACCTTGTTCGGCTGAGATACACGTTGGGAATGTTGAGAGACTAATTAGAAATTTAGGTGGGGACAAGCTATATGGAACAGATAGCGACAAGTTATTCATTGTTGTAAGGGAATTGGTTCAGAATTCTCGGGATGCAGTTCATGCTAGGCGCGTGATGGAGCCCAGCTTTGAAGGAAAAATTTCGATAAGAATACAAAGTAAGGATGGTGATGATTGGCTTATTATCGAAGACAATGGTGTTGGAATGACTGAGCGAGTGCTCACTGGGCCATTACTTGACTTTGGAACAAGTTTATGGAAATCTGCCCTCGTACAAAGTGAATTCCCAGGTCTTCTATCATCCAATTTTAAATCTTCCGGGCAGTTTGGCGTAGGCTTTTATTCAATCTTTATGATTTCGGAAGAAGTATACATTACAAGCAAACCCTGGCGCGAAGGCATCAATAATGCAAAGCAACTACATTTTAAGAATGGATTATCATTAAGGCCTCTTCTTAAAAGGGGTATTGTTGAAGGCTTTAATTCGACGTCTTCAACACAAGTAAAGTTACGCCTGAAAGATGGTATATTACCAAATAATTCTACCGTAGAAGTAAGGCGCCAAACTATTAACTCAACAAATTTTGATATTCCTTTAGACAAATACTTTGCAACCATTGTTGCTGGCCTTGATGTATCTGTTTTTTTCTCTTTACAAAACTCAGAAGAAACAGAAATTCATCACGATATATCAAATAAAGAATTCAACAAAGAAAAATGGCTAGAAAATATTTCGTATGCAAATTATCAATCATCGCAAAACACCCTTGAATATCTTCACAATAATTTCCATAGACTAAGATACATTAAAGAGAATGGCAAAATATTAGGATTAGCAGCTCTGTCTAGTTATCCATCAAGCGAACACAATTTTCTAAATATTCGAACAGTTAGCGGGCTGGCAACTTCAATTCATGGAAGAAATGCTTCAGACTACATAGGATTCATTGATTATCTACCAGAGTCAGCTAGAAGGGATGGGATACAATATACTGCCTCAAAAAGCACAATGCTTGAATGGGCACAAGAGCAGTACGATATGTTAAAGGAGCATGATTTAGATCCATTCTCGAGATATTCAACAGCTTCAAGTTTATGTCATTTTGGCATTGACCCTACATTAATAGGAAGAATTTTAGTTTTGATAAATAATCAATATATATTCTTAAGTTTTGATCAAATTGCGGAACTAGCAGAAAGAATTAAGATTGGATTTTTCAAATCAAGCTTTGGTAATTACATAGAAACCAATCACGAAACAACACCCATGGATGAATATGCATTAATACGGCCTTTACAGGCAGGTAATTTTATCACGTTAAATTTATCATCTGGCTTTCCTCCTAATGACAACAGTATTGCAGACTGTATACACAGAGCTATTGTTAAAAGAGGTAAAACCCCTTTATGGACAACAGAAAGTTCGGTAATTAAATCCTTTTTTGGAATGATAGACTTCGTCACGCTTAGCATTCAATAAACTTCTACAGATTTACTACTAGCTAACGAATGCTTATTTATTTCAATATTCTTCGCTGAGTTCAATCATTTACTATACTAGTTTCGGCGTCTCCAAAAATAAAAAGACAGCAGTTGTCAATGCTTTAACGCAATGCATTGGCAACTGCTGATAATATTGGCTACAATTCTCAACAGTTCTACCCTGCTACCCAGCTAAATCTTCTCCCACATGGGCAAGCAATATCCGGTCATCAGCGCCGACATCCAGTCCTTTATTGAGCAGCAGCACATCTTCTTTGTAGGCACGGCCGTCGCGGATGGGCGCGTCAATATCTCGCCCAAGGGCCAGGACACGTTGCGCTTGCTCGATGCCAACCGCGTGGCCTGGCTGAACCTGACCGGCAGCGGCAACGAAACCGCTGCCCAACTGCTGGAAGTAAACCGCATTACCCTGATGTGGTGCGCCTTCGAGGGCAAGCCCAATATCCTGCGCATCTACGGCACTGCCACCGTGTACTACCCCCGCGACGCGGAGTGGGCCGAGCTGCTGCCCCTGTTCCCGCCCTTGCCCGGCTCCCGGCAGATAGTTGTGGTAGACGTTGACCTGGTGCAAACCTCCTGTGGCATGGCCGTGCCCTTCTTCGAGTACCAGGCCGAGCGCGACGAGCTGAACGACTACATGGAACAGCGCGGCCCCGAGCAGGTAGCGCAATACTGGCACAACCGCAACGCCCGCAGCATCGACGGTAAGCCCACGGGTATCTGGGCTTAGGTCCGGGGGCCAGTTACTCTTCTTAATCTACCTCGCCAACAGTGCTACATAAAAAACGCCCCGGTAACTATCGGGGCGTTTTGCATTTCTAGTAGGTACTGCGGTGGCAGTAGCACGTTTATGGCATACCGGCACCACCGGAGGCACCGTATACCTGCCCGGTGGCGTAGCTTGCCATGGGGTCGGCGAGCTGCACGTAAATAGAGGCTAGCTCTACTGGCTGACCGGGCCGCTTCATAGGTGTATCGCCGCCGAACTTTACCAGCTTCTCCTGGGTAGCACCACCACTTACTTGCAGGGGCGTCCAGATGGGGCCGGGAGCTACACCGTTCACGCGAATACCCTTGGGGGCCAGCTGCTTGGCCAGGGAACGAACGTAATTGGTAGTAGCCGCCTTAGTTTGGGCGTAGTCGTAGAGGTTTTCGGAAGGGTCCGTGGCCTGCTCAGAGGTAGTGCCAATGATGGCAGAACCGGGCTTGAGGTGGGGCAATGCCGCCTTAATGGTCCAGAAAGGCGCGTAGATGTTGGTTTTCATCGTCGCGTCGAAGTCCTCAGTGGTTAGCTCCAGGATGGATTGGCGCTGCTGCTGCCGCGCCGCGTTGTTCACCAGGATGTCCAGGCCTCCTAGCTGGCGGACAGCTTCCTCCACCATGCGCTTGCAAAAAGCCTCATCACGCAGGTCGCCGGGAATGGCTACGCCTTTCTGGCCAGCGGCCTTAATCAGGGCAATTACCTCTTTGGCGTCGGCCTCTTCGGCGGGCAAGTAGTTGATGGCTACATCGGCACCTTCGCGGGCGTAGGCAATGGCGGCGGCGCGGCCCATGCCGGAGTCGCCACCTGTAATGAGGGCTTTGCGGCCTTTCAGGCGGCCCGAGCCTTTATAGCTTTTCTCGCCGTGGTCGGGTACGGGCTCCATCTTGGAGGCCAGTCCCGGCCAGGGCTGGGTCTGGCTTTTGAATGGGGGCTTGGGGTAGGCAGTAGTAGGGTCTCTCAGGGGTTCGGGGGCCGCGGTAGCGGCATTACCCGCAGCTTCGGCGGGTACTATAGGGCTAACGGCAGCAACGGCGAGGCTGGCTCCTAGGCCATTGATTACCTGGCGGCGGCTGAGTTTGGTTTCTTCTTGCATATTCTCTAAAACGCGCCCTGGTAGTTTTGGTTAGTTAATTTCTCACTTCGGCCCTACCTACTCAAACGAATTCCCTCAGCTGTACCCAACGCACGCAGCAGCATGATACTCACCTGCGTTCTGCCACCTGAGTCCGGTCACCTAGGTGCTCTACCTGTACACAACGGCATCAGAAGTAGAAAACGAGGCAGCCTAGGCAAACAACCGCCTCCTAATGGGGCTCCGCTGAGTTGCGGCGCTACCAACTATCTCAGCCCCGGCCGATACGAAGGATCACAAAAAACCCCAGCGTTAGCCAGGGCTTTTTGTGGCATTAGCCTACTTATTTAGCGTTGTTTTCCGTGAGACCGGGCTTGTGGACGTCGCCTTGCACGCTGAAGTTGCTACCCGCATCATCGGGCGGTGGGTTGGAGGCTACCACGTCGCGCACGTGTCCGTTTTCGGGGGTTGGCGTACGGAAGTCCTCTAAGGGCCGGGTGGCGGTGGTAGCACGCGCGGGCTTAGGCACTTTCAGTTGAGCCTCAAGGTCGTTGCTGGGCGTTGGGGCCGTTTGGCCTTTATTTTTCCAGAACAGGAAGGCCGCAGCGGCGGCCGTTAGCCCACCAACCCAGGCCGTTGTCGACTTTTTCATATGCGTATGTAACGTGGTGATTTTCTGTAAACCAAGCCCGGGTACGTAAGCCCCTTCTGCGGCATGCTGGCTACCCTTGTGTACGCGGCCTTGCCAAAGACGTTGGGGCAACGGCTTCTTCTCCTACCAGAGTGCGGCACGCTCATTTTGTGGGTGGGCCCGTATAGCTTGCAGAAAGGCAGGCATAGGTACATGGCACCCTGCTTCCGTCAACCCCATTTCTTTCCTATGGACCAGAACATTCGAGAAGGTATTGTGAAAGAGTTAGTTGCCCTCCTGACCCAGGGCAATGCCCACGTAACGTTTACCGATGCCTGCGCCAACATTCCCGTGGCGCTGGTGAATAAGCGGGTGCCGGAGTTGCCCTACACCGTATGGCAGTTGGCCGAGCACATCCGCATTGCCCAGTGGGACATTGTTGAGTTCTGCATCAGCGCCGAGCACCACTCGCCCGCATGGCCGGCCGGCTATTGGCCCGCCCCCGAAACCGCAGTGGATGAAGCTGCGTGGCACTCTACACTTGCCCAGATAGCAGCCGACCGGGACCGGTTTGTGGCGCTACTCCACGACCCCAACCAAGAGTTGCTGGCGCCCCTACCCCACGGCACCGGCCAAACCCTTCTGCGCGAAGCCTTGCTCATTGGTGACCACACGGCCTATCATACCGGCCAAATCATTCTTGTGCGGCGCCTGCTACACAACTGGGAATAGTGCACGCCCTGCTCTGGTTGAGCTAGTGTAATTCGCCTCTGCTTGGGGGTAACAGTTTTTTGTGCTTCCCTGACTTTAGGGCTTTGCTTGCGTATCTCTACTCATACAAACCTGCTAGATATGAACACGGAACAGAACGAACCACGCCCCACCAATAGCGAAATCAACCCTAAGCCTACCGCCTACCCCACCAGCGAACAGCAAATGAAGGAGCAGCCCGACTGGAATATGTCGAGCTACCAGCCGGCGGGCAAACTCAAGGGTAAGGTAGCCCTCATCACGGGCGGCGACTCTGGCATTGGGCGGGCCGTGGCCTTAGCCTTTGCCATGGAAGGTGCCGACGTGGCGGTTATTTACCACACCAACGCCGAAGATGCTGCCGTAGTGGGCCAGGCCGTAGAGGCCCAGGGCCGTAAGTTTTTGGCTATCCAGTGTGATGTGCGCTCGGCCACGGAATGCCGCGAGGCAGTGCGCCGCACGCATACCGAACTAGGCGGCTTTAACATCCTGGTAAATAATGCAGCTTACCAGATGGGCTACGAGAACTTTGAAACGGTGCCCGAGGAGAATATCCACCGCACATTCGACACCAACATCAAAGGCTACTTGTTTATGGCCCAGGCAGCCATTCCTTTCCTAAAGGAGGGCGACGCCATCATCAACACTGGTAGCATTGCCGGCCTGGTTGGCAACCCGCACCAGATTGACTACGCCTGCACCAAGGGCGCCATCCACACCTTTACCAAGAGCCTAGCCGCTTACTTGGGCGAGAAGAAGATTCGGGTGAATGCCGTACTGCCTGGCCCCATCTGGACGCCCCTCATCCCGGGCACTATGCTGGAAGAAGACCTCAAGAAATTCGGCGATTCTACGATGTTGGGCCGCCCCGGCCAGCCCGAAGAATTGGCCCCTGCCTACGTGTACTTCGCCTCGCAAGACGGCAGCTACTCTACCGGCAGCTTGCTAGAAGTGACCGGCGGCATGCCTAAAGGCAGCTAAACACCCTAGTCTGAGTTGCAGCTCCCTACCGGGATGGCGGCTTCTACTGCTATATCATACCAACAGGCTCTCCATGCGGGGGGCCTGTTTCCGTATACTCTCACCCCTTCACAACCGTAGCGCTAGCACAAACAGCACCAAGGCGTACACTAGAGCCATAGGTGGTGGATGAGTTGTTCCCAGGCTGCATTCCGGCGTGCGTGCACCAAACGCGGCCCTGCTACTCTTTTTCTACACGACCTCTTGACTACTCTTCCTATGAAAGCTAACTCTCTTCACGGAGCTACCGTGGTTATTACGGGGGCGTCCAGTGGTATTGGCCGCGCCACAGCCCTCACCTTTGCCCGGCAGGGTGCTACCCTAGTGCTAGCGGCCCGCCGCGCCGAAGTACTGGCCGAGGTAGCTGCTGAGTGTGAGCGGCTAGGAGCCCGCGCCCACGCCGTACCTACCGACGTGACGGACGCAACGGCCGTGCAACGCTTAGCCGAAAGGGCCCTGGCGGCGGGCAACGGCCGTATTGCGGTATGGGTGAACAACGCCGGTAGCGGAGCTATTGGCCGTTTCGAGGAAGTGCCGCTGGTCGCCCACGAGCAGGTACTGCGGCTTAATTTGCTGGGCTACCTCTACGGGGCGCACGCCGTGCTACCCCACTTCCGCCGCCAAGGTCGGGGCATCCTCATCAACGTCATATCCTTGGGTAGCTGGGTGCCGGAGCCTTACACGGCTTCCTACAGCGCCAGCAAGTATGGCTTGCGCGGCCTCATGGATACTCTGCGCGCCGAGCTAAGCAAAGCGCCCCACATTCACGTGTGCGACGTACACCCGGCCTACATCGATACACCCGGTTTTCAGCACGGCGCCAACTACACGGGCCGCGTAGTGAAGCCCGCGCCGCCCGTTTTTCCGGCCCAAAAGGTGGCCGATACCATTTTGGCGGTGGCACAACGCCCGCGCCCAACCACTATGGTAGGCTGGCCCGCTACGCTGCTGCGCTGGTCCTACACGTTTGCCCCAAGCGTGGTAAACCGCATAGAGCGTCGCCTGTTCGACACGTATTTTCAGCAGGCAGAAACGGCTCCCGTTTCGGAAAACAGCCTTTTCACGCCTCACCCCGTACCGCACAGCACTGGCATTTCGGGGGGCTGGCGCAAGCCCACTACCCCGCGCAATGGCCAGTGGATAGGTGCGGCTTTGGCCGCGGGCCTAGCGGCGGCGGGGCTGGTAGCATGGCAGCGGAAGACGCGCTAAGCAACCCATATTAGTGAGAGGCGGCGGACAGCGGTTCTGAGTGTTGAGCTGCTATCCGCCGCATGCTCTCGGAGTTGATGCAGTACCGTAGGCCGCTGGGCTCGGGGCCGTCGGGGAAGACGTGGCCCAGGTGGCCGCCGCACACATTGCAACTCACCTCTACGCGCCGCATGTGGTGGCTTTCGTCGAAGGTGTAGCGGATGGCACTCTTGGTTTGGGGCTGGGTGAAGCTAGGCCAGCCAGATATGGCGTGGTACTTCGTGCTCGAATCGAACAGGGGACTAGCGCAGCCGGCACACACATAGGCCCCGGGCTCGTAGGAGCGGCAATACGCATTGCGGTAGGGCGACTCCGTTGCTTTCTGGCGCAGCACCTGAAACTGCGCGGGCGTCAGCTGCTGCGCCCAGGTTTCTTCGGTTTGCTCCACGCGCCGCACCGGCTCGGGGTTGCTGTAGGTGGCATATCTCAGGACGTCGGACCAGCGAAGCATGCGAGGGTAAGGGCAAAACAGTTTTGCGGGACTCGGATAAGATACCTCTTCGGCTGTCTTCCAGCCCCAGTACATAACACGTCCTGTTCGGCGGAGTTTCCAACTCAGCCCCCGATCTTACCGCGTATTCTTCCCGGTGGTGGCGCGCGGCTCTTTGCTTGCAACTACGCTACCCCGCTTTTTCTCGCACTATTATCCTTGCGCATCGTGCCTGCTACTACCCCTGCTTCTTCGCACATTCTGCTCATCCGCTGCCCCGACGAGCCGGGCCTGATTTATAAGATTAGCGGCGTTTTGTTTCGTCACGGCCTCAACATTCTGCGCAACGACGAATTTGTGGAGCGAGCCGACAACCACTTTTTCATGCGCACGGAGCTGGCCGGTGAGCTAGCCGCCGAAGATTTGCTACAGGAGCTGCGCACTACCCTGCCGGCGGCCGACATCCGCCTTTCCGACAACCGGCCCAAAAACATTGTGCTCTTGGTTACCAAGGAGCACCACTGCCTTAGCGAGCTGCTGGTGCGCCATGCGTTCCAGGAGCTGAATGCGCGCATCTTGGCCGTGGTAAGCAACTACGAGGTGCTCGGCGACTTGACCCGGCAGTTTGGCATTCCCTTTCACTGCGTGAGCCACGAGGGCAAAACTCGTGAGGCCCACGAAGTTGAAGTGCAGCAGATAATTGGTCAGTATGCCCCGGAGTTTGTAGTGCTGGCCAAGTACATGCGCATTCTATCGCCCGAGTTTGTGCTGCCCTACGCCAACCGCCTCATTAATATTCACCACTCCTTTTTGCCCGCCTTTGTGGGGGCTAGCCCCTACGCCCAAGCCTACGAGCGGGGCGTGAAAATCATTGGAGCTACGGCGCACTTCGTCAACGAACAGCTAGACCAAGGACCCATTATTGCCCAAAGCGTCATCCCCGTCAATCACACGCATAGTGCGGCAGAAATGGCCCAGGCCGGCCGCGACGTGGAGAAAATAGTGCTGGCCCGCTCCCTGCGCCTGGTTTTTTCCGAACGGGTATTTGTGCACCACAACAAGACCATCATCTTCGAGTAAGACCGGAGTATATACGGGTTACTACCATCTACTGGTCTTCAAGCCTCATTCTTATGCCACTCATGTAGGGCAGGCTACCTTGGATGAGAGTTTAGCTCCTGACTAGGAGTAAGAACGGCTGGCGTTCCTACTCCTAGCAGCGGGCCGCTAGGGCTGTCGGCGGTAGGGCCGGTAGGTATAGGGCACTACCACGGGATGGAGGCTGCCTTTGCCCCCGTGCGCCGTGAAGAAGGACTCAATGGCCGCTTCCAAGGCCGGGCGGTCGTGCAGGGAAGTAGTGGCAAATATGTCCTGGGCGTCGAATGGAGCGGGCAGGGTGCTGAGGCGGCAGTTGGCAATGCCCAGCGGATGCTCTACGAATAGCTGCGCGCCATCTACGGCCTGGTACTCGTGCTGGTAACGCCAGGCATGGCTGAAAAGCGGCTGGCCCGCACCTCGGGTTTGATCGGTAGCAGCAAAGCCAAGGCTTCGCAAGTAGGCATCTGTCATGGATGTATAGATGAAAAAGGATTAAAGACATGGAATGCTGGCTTCCCAGTTTACCTGGCGCAGCAATACCCGAAATTCTGCTTCGGAGGCCAGCCGTCCCTGAAAGCTGTAAAGGATCTGACCGTTTACAACCTCTAGCAACGACACCTCGGCGTCGTGATACAGCACAATGGTTTCCTGCCCGCAAGCACTAGCCCGGCTAAAGCGCACTTGTCCAGGCGGTGAGGCGTACGGAGCAAAGCCCAACGCCCGCAGCAGTTCAGCTGATGGCTGATAGAAAGAAGACATGAGGAAAATGGGGAGTGCATCTGGCCAGGGCGGCCAAGCGGTACGCTATGGTGCACCAAAACCGGTGCTAGCAAAAACCGCAGTGCGCTACTACCACGGGGCTATACCAAATGAGAGCTACTTGGTATAGCGAATGTATGAGCAGAACGCCCTTGTGTATTGGAACACAGTAAAGCTACTCATTATAAAGCAGATCTGGCCAGTGTACCTGCTGGGTTGCCCGAAGGAGCACCCGCTTCGTGTTCTGTATACGCAAGCCAACGACACACGGCCTAGACTACACGAGAGTTACTACAAATCGTCAGGCCAAGCCCATCGGAGCATCCCTACTCCTTGGTTGAGCCGAAGCTACTTGGTAGCGATACGCCGACGGACTTCGCCTGACCGTTCGTATGTTCTTCTCACTGGCCGCCCGTGAATTTCGGTGCAGGACACCTACTATACTAGGGTGTCCCGCACTTCTACAGCCTGTGTATTGGTTGATTGTCGCGGCACGACGTAGTGGTACTTAGGCGTGCCGCTGATGGCAAAACCGGCTACGTTTATATCCTACCCTTAGCTGACCAACTGGTCGAATAAGCGTGCTAACGTAGCGGCGGGGTCCTGGCACAAGCCCGGGTGCACCGGCGACGTTTGCACTACGGTGCTGCGCGTAGCCGTAAGCCAGCGAAACCGCGAGGCCACTGCCAACTGCCCAATAGGGCCGCCTTCCTTACGTCCCCGGCAGATGCGCTCGAAGGAACGTAGTCGGGCAGCTATATCCGTCAGGTCTAGTTCGGGGCCGGCCAGGGCCCGCAGCCGGTCTTCGGGTACGGCAAACTGAGCCTGCAAAAACCCCTGGGAACTGCAGTATAAGATGACGCCAACGTTGATAAACTCCTCGCGTTCTACGCGGGGCACCACCCGCAGAACGGCGTACTCAAACAAGTGCTTGTCGGGCATCATTTGCTTCTTGAACAAAGATTTCTGATGCCGCCAAGCGGTTTTCTAAGAACTGCACGTACGCCGCGCGCTGCTCCTGGGCGGGTACATCGGGCTCGGTAAGCCACTCCTCCGGCACTAGGGCCACAATGGCGCTTAGCACCTCGGGGGTAAGGCGGGCACGAGCTTCCGCATCCACGGTGGCTAGCTCGCTGGCTTGGGGTAGAAGCACGTGGTCTTTTATTTGAGCAAAGGTGCGCCGGCTGGGGGCTGCCCAGTTGGGGCCCGCGTGGTGCACGTACAGAGCAGCGCCGTGGTCAATCAGCCACAGCTCCTTATGCCAGAGCAGCATATTGGTGTTGCGGGCCGTCCGGTCTACGTTTAGCGTCAGGGCATCGAGCCACACTACCTGCGAGGCCAAGTGGGGCTCCACGGTGGTTACCAGGGGGTCGAAGGTGCTGGCGCCGGACAGGTAGTGCAGGGCCAGGTTGAGCCCGGTACTAGCGCGCAGCAAGTCCTGAATTTCTTCGTCGGGCTCGGTGCGACCAAATGCCTCATCTAGCTCAATGAATACTAATTCGGGCAGTCGCAACCCCAGCGCCCGGGCCAGCTCACCCACAATCAGCTCGGCAATGAGAGCCTTGGGGCCCTGCCCCGCCCCCCGGAACTTTACCACGTACAGAAACCCATCATCGGCCTCTACCAGGGCCGGCAGGGAGCCTCCCTCGCGCAGCGGGGTGATGTAGCGCGTTACATGTACCGTTCTGAGGGAAAAGGAACTAGCCTCCATAGACTGCAAAAAAGGAAAGATTGCAACGGGGCAAACCCCGTGCAAAGGACGCATAATTAGATGGGTTTGGGCAAATCAGCTCCCGGAGTGCCCCTTACGAGCTGCAAGAGAGCGTGGCCGAGCCTGGCTTTTCGCGGGCCCAATCGGGGCGTTTGGCGGCCAGGTCGTCGTGCTCGGGCTGCTCCGCAAAGGGCGTTTTCAGCACCGTCATAAGTCGGTTCAGCAGCGTGAGGTCGTCGGCTTCGGCTGCTTCAATAGCTTGCTGAGCCAAGTAGTTACGCAGCACGTACTTGGGATTAGCCGCCAGCATCAGCGCACGAATGGCATCAGGGGTAGCCGTTTCCTGGCGCAGCCGCTGTAGGTAGCTCTGTAGCCATTCTACCAGCTTCTGCTCCTCATTGGGGGCCATGGAGTAGGCCGCCGCCGCCAGTAGCTCCCGCCAGGTTTCCGCCTCCGAGCCACCCTCCGCCAGCAGGCGCGGCGCCGCGTGCGACAAGTGACGGAAAAACAGCGTCATGTCTACTTCTGACTCGGTGAGGGCCTGCTCCAGTTCTTCAATCAGCTTCTGGTCCTGCTCCGTAGCCTTGTCGGTGAGGCCGAGCTTGCGCAGCATCATGGCGTGCCGGGTAGTAGCCAGCGTATCCACGTAGAGTTGCAGGGCGGGGTTCAGCTCCTGAATGTCGTTGACCAGGGGAGAAATGGCTTGGCCTAGCTGCATAAGATTCCAGAGGGCTACCCGCGGCTGCTGCCCAAAGGCGTAGCGCCGGCCGCCGAAGTCGGTGGTGTTAGGCGTCCAGTCGGGGTCGTAGGGCTCCAGCCAGCCGTAGGGGCCATAGTCGATGGTCAGCCCCAGAATCGACATATTATCGGTGTTCATGACGCCGTGCACGAAGCCCACCGACATCCAGTGCGCAATCATAATGGCCGTGCGGCGGCATACTTCTTCAAACCAGCGCACATACACGGCCGGGGATGGCTCGCCCAACTCGGGGAACTGATGGCGGATTACGTAGTCGGCCAGGGCGCGTAGGTTGTCCATTTCACCCAGGGCCAGCAGAATCTGGAAGTTGCCGAAGCGCACGAATGTAGGCGCTACCCGGGCCACAATGGCACCGGGCTCGGGGCGGGCATTTCCGTTGTAGAACATGTCGCGCACTACTTCGTCGCCGGTGGCTACTAGGCTCAGCGCCCGGGTAGTAGGCACGCCCAGATAGTACATGGCTTCACTACATAAAAACTCACGCAGGGAAGAACGGAGTACGGCGCGGCCATCGGCGCGGCGGGAATATGGCGTGGGCCCAGCGCCCTTCAGCTGAATTTCCCAGCTAGAGCCGTCGGTGGCCGTGAGCTCGCCCAAGGACATGGCGCGTCCGTCGCCGAGTTGGCCGGCCCAATTGCCGAACTGGTGGCCGCCGTAGCGAGCCGCAAATGGCTTCATGCTCTCAGTTACAAGGTTGCCGGCCAGCGCATTCACGGCTGCCCCCCGCTCTGAGGGGCGCGTGAGGCCTAGAAAGGTGGCCAAGTCGTCGGACCAAGCCAGCAGACGCGGGTCGCGTACGGGGGTGGGCTCCACGCGTGAATAGTGGTAGCCCGGCACCTGGCGGGGCTTTTTATCGAAAGTGGCTTCCCCGCGCAGTTCATCCACGAAGGAGTTATGGAAGGGAGCTTGCTCGAGTGATTGGGTGGTAGACATGGGCAGTATGATGCAGAGCATAGAGGATTTTGGTATAACCCCAAACCCACTCAAATAGCTCCTGGTAAGCAAATGAGACAGTACGTGTGGGCGGATTCGAGGACCAGCACCGGCCTTACCGCCTACGCAACGCAACAGGCAAACCGCCCGTGTTGTGCGGGCGGCAGGATAGTAGAGACGCAAATGCATGTGCGGTTGTTGCTACTGCTGGGCCACAGAAGCGGGCTTTCACTGCGGGCGGGCAAGCGGTGGCTGGGGCAGTAACTGCGCGGCCCGGAGTACTCCCAAGCTGAGCCCTAAAGGTAGCTCAGCTATAACCCAGGCCGTAAAACTCGCGCTACAACCCCTACTACCCACCTCCTCTCCCACTATGGCAACTACTAAACTGCGCGGCAACGACCTGCGCAAAATTGGCTACCCCGAGGGACGCGCCATTACCCTGGCCCTCGATATCCTCGACGACCGGCAGCTTAAGAAATTAGACAAAGGCAGCGCCCTGGCGTTGCTGCAAAAAATAAAGGAAGACCCCTACGCCTACCTGCGCGACTCGCTGTGGCGTGACTTGGCCAAGGAGTTTGTGCCCGACCCCAAGCGCAACGTAGGCCTCAATCCCGAAATCAAAGACTACCGCCGCTACGGGGAGGCGTTTATTGAAGATGGTGCCCGCAAGCAGATGGATACGGCCATGCAACTGCCCATTACCCTAGATGGGGCCCTAATGCCGGATGCCCACCAGGGGTACGGCCTGCCCATTGGGGGCGTGCTGGCCGTCGATAATGCGGTGATTCCCTACGGTGTGGGCATGGATATCGGCTGCCGCATGGCCTTGTCGGTGTTTGCGCTGCCCCCCGAGTACCTGGGCCAGCGCACCCAGGAGCTGAAAAAGCTGCTGCACAACCATACTCGTTTCGGCGCCAAAGAACTGTTTAAGAACCCTACCGACGACCCCATCTTCGACCGCCCGGAGTTCAAGGACATTGCAGTGGTGCGCGGCAAGCGCGAAGCGGCTATCAACCAACTGGGCTCCTCGGGGTCTGGTAACCACTTTGTGGAGTGGGGCGTGGTAGACATTACGGCTCCCGATAATGACTTGGACCTGCCCGTGGGCCAGTACCTGGGCTTGCTCTCCCACTCAGGGTCCCGGGGTTTGGGAGCCGCCATTGCGCAGCATTACACCAAGGTAGCCATGAGCAAGTGCCCCCTCCCGCCCGAGGCTCGCTACCTCGCGTGGCTTGACTTAGATACCCAAGAAGGCCAGGAATACTGGCGGGCCATGAACCTGGCCGGCGACTACGCCTCGGCCTGCCACCGCGACATTCACCGCCGCCTCAGCCAAGCCCTGGGCGAAAAACCGCTAGCCAAGGTGGAAAATCACCACAACTTTGCGTGGAAGGAAACCTTGCTTAATGGGCGGGAAGCCATTGTGCACCGCAAGGGCGCCACTCCAGCGGGCCAAGGTGTGCTGGGTATCATTCCGGGTTCCATGACGGCTCCCGGCTTCATTGTGCGCGGCCGCGGCGAGCAGGATTCTATTCAGTCGGCGAGCCACGGCGCCGGCCGCAAAATGTCGCGCACCCAGGCCAAACAGAACCTTTCCGAAGGTGACGTACGCCGCCACCTCCGCGACCATGGCATTGAGCTGATTGGAGGCGGACTAGATGAGGCACCCATGGCCTACAAGGACATTCACCAAGTAATGGCCCACCAGCGCGACCTAGTAGATGTGCTAGGCTCTTTTACCCCGCGCATTGTGCGTATGGACGCTGGGGGCGGAGGCAAAAGCAAGTACGGCGGCGAGTAAAACAGCTTACCGGTGGCTCCCTCCCCGGATGCCAGCCAGTAGCGCGCAACTTAGTTGTGTGCTACTGGCTGGGCTGGCGCCTACCTTTGCCCTATGCACACGCTTGAACAACTACGCTCCGGGCAGCTAGCCGGTAGCACCCGCCTCGATTTATCCTGCGGCCTGACTGAATTTCCCGTTGAGATTTTCACCCTCGCCGATTCGCTGGAAATCCTCAACCTCTCGGGTAATGCGCTATCGACCTTACCCAACGACTTAGGACGGCTGCACAAGCTACGGGTGCTATTTTGCTCCGATAATCAGTTTACGGAGGTGCCCGCAGTGCTGGGGCAATGCCCGCACCTGAGCATGATTGGGTTCAAGGCCAACCAGATTCGGACCCTACCCGCGGAGGCGCTTACCCCTGCTTTGCGCTGGCTTATTCTGACGGATAATGCGCTGACTACCTTGCCCGATGAACTGGGTAGCTGTCCGCTTCTACAAAAGCTCATGCTGGCCGGCAACTACCTCACCGCTCTGCCCGAAACCCTGGCGGCCTGCACCAACCTAGAACTGCTTCGCATTGCGGATAACGAGCTAGCAGCCCTACCCCAGTGGTTGCTGTCTATGCCGCGCCTGTCGTGGCTGGCCTATGCCGGCAACCCCTTCTGCGAAGCAGCCGAAGCCACAGTGCTGGCCCAATACCCTATTGATACCATCAGTTGGCCTAGCCTTACCGTGGAGCAACAACTAGGGGAAGGAGCTTCGGGGGTAATTTACCGGGGCCAGTGGCAGCGCCCCGGCGGGGCGGCCGAGCCTGTTGCCTTAAAACTATTTAAAGGGGCTGTAACGAGTGATGGGCTACCCCACAGCGAAATGGCAGCTTGCAGCAGTGCCGGCGCCCACCCCAACCTAATTGCCGTGCACGGTAAAATTGGGCAGCACCCAGCCGGGCAAGAAGGGCTGGTTCTAGAGCTGATTGATCCTGCCTTTGGTAACCTAGCCGGCCCGCCCAGTTTGGCCTCCTGCACCCGCGACGTGTATGCACCCGGAACGTCCTTTAGCCCGACCACGGCGTTGCGCATTGCCGAAGGTATTGCCGCCGCCGCCCAGCACCTGCACAGCCGCGGCATCTTGCACGGCGACCTGTACGCCCACAACATCCTGAATACTACCGATGGCACTTCCCTACTAGGCGATTTTGGGGCCGCCTGCTTTTTTGGGCCCGATGATGCTACCGTGGCCCAGGCACTACAACACCTGGAGGTACGAGCTTTTGGTTGTCTGCTGGAAGAGCTCCTGGCGCATTGCACTATGCCTTCAAACTCGGCTGCTTTTCAGCTGCTCTCCAACTTGCAACAGCGGTGCTTCCACCCTACCCCCACGAGTCGCCCACTCTTCACCGAGATTCAAGAAATCTTAGCGAATGCTCGAGCAGCAATTGCCTAGGTAGGTGCGCGGAGCGCCATTGCTCAGCATAATTGGCTAGCTTATTTCTTCTGGATGATGATGAGTACAGCAGTTCGCAGTGCTGTGGTTAGTCTTAACAGCAGAAAGGCATCATCTCACACATAACCTCTTGTTAATCAATGATATATATTGAATAATTAAGACCTTTTAGAAGTGCTATTCTTACTGGATAAATATAAAAATTTTATTTTTTATTCGCATTTATCCATGAATAGTAAAATTCTAGTATTAGATTGGGTCGTTCGTGGAGTGGTCCGGGAGCAGTTTACTTTTACTTCATTTCCTTGTCGTATGCCCTCATCTTCTCCTACTCTTGAGCTACAGTTGCAGCGTGTAGCATCCGCGGTCCAGCTGCACTTTGCGGAGTTACCTAACCGGTTTGCCTACGTGTATCGCCGCCACCAGGGTCAGGCCTGGGAGTGCATTGCCCACCGGGCTTGCAGCCCCTGCCTCGATCGGAAGCCGCTTCCAAGCAACACCCACGTGGAGTACGTGGTATGCTATTGCGACGCCAACGGTACCATCACCGCTACCACTTCCGTAGCCCACGCCTACCCCAATGTGCTTTCTCCCAACTCAAGCTGGGCCCACCTTCGCTCATAAGCTCACCCGGCCCTATTTCAGGAGGCCCAGTGCACGCTGCCGTCCATGTACCGGCAGTGAGCACTGGGCCTTCTTTTTGCCTTTACACTGACGCCAGACCGCAGCCGCGGCATCCATAGTGCTACTGCTTTCCGGTCAGAACAGGCCCGGCGTAGCGGCGGGCCAAGGCAAACCTGCGTACCTTTGCATTGGTATGCCCCACTTTCTACCTGCGCTTTTTCAGCTTACCCCACCCTGAGGATCGGCCTGCTTGCCTCGCGCCGCCACGTCTTGTTAGATGTGTGCGGCTTTTCTTTTGCCATTTCTCAGCCTCCACATGAACTCACTTCGCTCCTATTTTTCTCAGTATACGCTCAACGCAAAAAATGAAATCCTTGCGGGTCTTACCACCGCTTTAGCACTGGTGCCCGAGGTAGTAGCCTTCGCGTTGCTGGCCCACATTAGTCCGCTGGTGGGTATTGGCTCCGCCTTTGTCATTTGCCTGCTCACGAGTGTATTTGGCGGCCGGCCGGGCATGATATCGGGTGCGGCCGGCTCAGTGGCCGTCGTAATTGTGAGCTTGGTAGTGCAGCACGGCCCCGAGTACTTGTTTGCCGCAGTGCTCCTGATGGGAGTGCTCCAAATTGGCATTGGGTGGTTGCGGTTTGGCAAGTTCATTCGGCTTGTGCCTCAGCCCGTGGTATTTGGGTTTGTAAATGGGCTGGCCGTTATCATCTTCATGGCCCAGCTAGAGCAGTTTAAAGTGCATGATGCGGCCGGACAGGAGCATTGGCTTAGTGGCCAGGCCCTGTGGCTGATGCTTGAGTTGGTGGCCCTTACCATGGCTATCGTATACTTCTTGCCCAAGCTAACCAAGGCCGTACCCTCGTCATTGGTGGCCATTGGGGTGGTGTCGGCCCTGGTTATTCTGGGGGGCCTCGATACCAAGTCGGTGGGTGATATTGCTTCTATTGCGGGTGGGCTACCGCAGTTTCACTTACCGCAAGTACCCTTAAGCTGGGCTACGTTGCAGCTCATTTTTCCTTACTCCATTATTATGGCGCTGGTAGGCCTCACGGAAAGCCTGCTGACCCTGACGGTGGTTGATGAAATGACCGACTCGCGGGGCCGCGGCAACCAAGACTGCGTAGCGCAGGGGTTAGCCAACGTCGCCTCGGGGCTAAGCGGCGGCATGGGCGGCTGCGCCATGATCGGGCAAACCATGGTGAACCTCGAATCGCGGGGCCGGGGGCGCCTCTCGGGGGTAGTAGCAGCAGTGGCGCTGGCCTTGTTTGTGCTGGTAGGCTCCTCTCTGATTGAGCGCCTACCGCTAGCTGCCCTGGTAGGCGTGATGTTTATGGTCGTGATTGGCACCTTCGAGTGGGCCAGCTTGCGCATTTTGCGCCGCATGCCCCGCACCGACGTAGCCGTGATGCTTGTGGTAACGGTAGTAACTGCCGTGACGCAAAATCTGGCCCTGGCAGTTCTGCTGGGTGTTGTGATATCGGCGCTGGCGTTTGCCTGGGAAAATGCCCAGCGCATTCGCGCCCGCAAGCACGTAGATGCCGCGGGCGTGAAGCACTACGAGCTATACGGCCCCCTGTTCTTCGGCTCGGTACAAGCCTTTGCCGAGAAATTTGACCCCGCTACCGACCCCACCGAGGTGGTAGTAGACTTCCGGGAAAGCCGAGTAGCCGATATGTCGGGCCTGGATGCGCTGCACAAGCTTACGGAGCGCTACCAGCGCCTGGGTAAAACCCTGCACCTACGCCACCTCAGCCCCGACTGTCGTCGTTTGCTTGGTCAGGCCGGCGCCCTAGTAGAGGTCAATATTTTGGAAGACCCCGAATACGTTGTAGCCACGCCAGCCGGGTAGTACCGCCACAGCGCACTACTACCCAAATCGCCACCAGGGCTCTACCTTTTCCGCTTCCATCCAGCTTGCGTACCAGAAAGCGACTCAAACAAAGGCCCCTAGTTGACTTAGCAACTAGGGGCCTTTGGCGTTTTGGGATAGGCGTATCAGTCGCCTGCTACAGGTTCTTCATCCATACCTGGCGCAGAGCCAGCTGGGCGGGCGTGGCGCTCGGGTCTGGGCTGAAGAGGTAGCGTTGCACGGCTTCCGTGCTACCCAACTTCACGCGCACGGTTTGCTCCTGACCGTTGCGGCTGATGGTGAGGGGCAATTCGGAGCCCGGAGTGCGGCTGGCTACTCTGCGCAGGGCGGTAAAGTCGTTGCGAACTCCATCAACGGCCACTAGCTGGTCGCCAACCTGTACACCGGCTGCTTGCACGGGGCCACCTACCTTGGTGAAATACACGCTGGTTTCGCGCGGAGCCAGGCCCAAAGCTCCCAGGGTAGCTATCTGCTGGCCCGTGTGCCGGATGGGCTCGTAGCGGATGCCCACCTTTGCGTAGTATTCCTGCAAAGGCAGCGACTCGGCCTGCTGCACGTACCGGGCAAAGAAGTCCCCAATTTCGGGGTAAGTCATCTTGGTGAAATCCTGGAAGAAGTTCTTCTCACTGATTGGCTTGTTTGGGCCGTACTGCTTGGCCAGTTCTAGCAGCACGTCGCGCAAGCCGCGCTTGCCGCCACTCAGCTCCAGCAGGCGCAGGTCGAGCAGGCCGGCCGTGAGGGCGCCGCGCTGGTAGATGTTGCCATATTGACGCTGACCCTCGTCGCTAAACGAGTTAAGCCCCAGGCGGCTCAGGCTGTAGGTGGTATCGGTGCGGGTGCGGTCGTAGGTTACCTTATCGTGCAAGGTGCTCAGGTAGTCGTCGAGACCAACTAGCCCTCCCCGCAGCTGCATCATGTGCGAAGCCCATTCCGTGGTGCCCTCGTACAGCCAGAGGTGCTCCGAGCCCGTGGGCTGCACAAAGTTGAAATGCTCAATTACTTCGGAGTGAATATTGAGCGGAGTCATCACGTGAAAGAACTCGTGGGCCGCAATGTCCACCACGTTTTGGGCCGCCTCGGGGGTTAGCTCGGTTTCGTTTAGTACGTACTCCGAACTGTAGGAATGTTCCCACGCTCCCGCCGAGCGGTCGGCGAAGTGGTAGAGGAAGGCGTAGCGCTGCACCGGCAGTTGCCCCCCAAAAAAGGCTTGAGCGGCGTTGAGCATCTTCTGCATGTAACCCAATAGAGGCGCGGCCTGCACTTTGTCGGTAGCCGAGTAGCAGTACAGGGCCACATCCGTAGTTCCCAGCTTGGTAGCCGTTTCGGTGAGGCGCCCCAGGAGAATAGGCGAGTCTACCGCGTGGTCATAGTCCTGCAAGTGGTAATAGCCTTCTTTATCGGGCACCAGTACAGAGCCAGCCTTCCAACCGCTAGGGTATTCCAGCTTGAGGCGTAGGGGCTTGTCCTGCATACCCTGGGGGTAGCCCAGCAGGGTTTGACCGTTGAGCAAGGCATGGTCCGTCTCCAATGACGAGCCGCACATGCGGTAAATGTTGTGCTCCTTTACCGGCGTGTCCCAGGTTTCGGCAATGGTATAGCGTATCTCGCGGGTTTTGTCGGGCTGGCTCAGCTGCCACTGGTTGGTCGACAGCTGCTTTACTTCCAATGGCTTGCCCTTAGCATCAAAGGCCTGGAAGTTGCTCACATAACGGCCCATATCCATTACCTGGTAGGTACCGGGCGCCGTGGCCGCAAACTGGTAAATGGACTGCTCTTTCTTAAGCTTGGGCAGCGCCAGCTTCACCTGGAAGGCGTTGCTGTTGGTGGCGGGGTCCATGCTCACGGTATAAGTCAGCTCACGCGGGGCTTTGGCTAGCACGGGCGCAACGGCCGGAGCCAGCAGAGCCGCCAAAGCCAGCGGACGGATAAAGGAAAACATCTGAAGGAAGTGAAAGTGAGAGTGGGCGAACAGACGCCAGTCATCCGGCGTTGGTTGCGCCAGCACGGTACAGCGGAGCTGCAATTACGCACCCTAGACAAACATTATCCGTACTGTTGCGGTAACTTATCTTGTCGGATATGCTTATGCTGGGTTTTTCTCAGCCAGAGGGCTTCGTAGCCCACATTCACTGCTTACTTATCTTCTCGTGTCTGCTCCTTCCCCTTCGTCAGCTGATGTAGCAACCATTTTTCCAGCCGAGGAATTGTTACAGGGCTTGTTCGATGTATCGCTCGATGGCATTGTGCTTTACAAACCGGTGTATGGCCCGGATGGCAGCACAATCATTGACCTGGCCTTTGTGCTGCTTAACACGGCCGCCCAGCAGATGCTACAGCTACCCGCCCACCCTACCCAAACTCACCTGCAGCGCTACCCCCAGGCTCAGTTCAACGGTGTATTTGAGTTCTATTGCTCGGTATTTGAAACTGGGCAACCCGGCCGCTTCGAGTTGCGCTACCAAGCCGATGGTTTAAACGACTACTACTACCTTTCTGCCCGGCGGGTGGGCCAAGGCATCGTCGTAAGCTTCACCGACACTACCGACTTTGCCCGCCAAGCCATTGCCGAAAACGCCCTGCAAGAAAGCCGGGCCCGCATCTCGGCCACGGAGGCCGCTTTGCACGTCAGCCTAGCGCGCGAGCAAGTTTCCCGGGCTGAGGCAGAAACCCAACGCGCCCGCCTGCACAACACGTTCATGCAGGCGCCGGCCATGATTACGATTTTCGAAGGCCCCGACCACGTGTTTAGCCTCGTAAATCCGTTGTACCAGCAGCTGGTAGGGCCGCGGGCTTTACTAGGGAAACCCATTCGGGAAGCAATGCCCGAGCTAGCGGGCCAGCCTATCTTCGATCTGCTCGACACCGTGTACCGCACGGGTGTACCGTACCATGCGTTCGAGATGCTGGTAAAGCTGGACCACACCAATACCGGCGAGCTGGGCAACAACTACTACAACTTCGTGTACCAGCCTTCCCGCGACACCGATGGCAACGTGGACGGCGTGCTCGTGTTTGCGTATGAGGTTACTGCCCAGGTAGAAGCGCGCAGCCGCGTGGAGCAAAGTGAAACTCAACAACGGCTTCTTAATCAGCAGTTGGCCAGTTCGCTGGAAGAGTTAGCCGCTACCAACGAAGAACTGGCCGCTTCCAATGAGGAGTTGCAAGCGGCTAACGAGGAAATCCGGCTGAACAATGATGAGTTATTTCGGGTGCAGTTAGCGGTACAGTCGCTCAATATGGAGCTGGAGGCCCGAGTGCGGAGCTACACCCGAGATGCCCGCGAAGCCCAGCAAGAAGCTGAGCAGCAGCGTGCCCGGCTCGAGCATTTATTTATGCAGGCCCCCGCCGCCATTTGCATTCTGCACGGCCCCGAGTTAGTATTCGAACTTGTGAACCCGGGCTACCAGCAACTGTTTCCAGGGCGGGAGCTGTTGGGCATTTCCATTGGTGAGGCCATTCCTGAACTCACTACCCAACCAATTTGGAATACGCTGCGCCGGGTGTACGAAACGGGTGAAAGCTTTGAGGGGAATGAAAGCCTGATTCAAGCGGCCCGGCACGAAGGAGGCCCGCTGGAGGACATCTACTTCAACTTTGTGTACCAGCCGCGCTACAATACGCACAAACACATTGATGGCGTTATTGTGTTTGCGTTTGAAGTGACCGAGCAGGTGTTGGCCCGCCAGAAGGTGGCCGCTGCCAATGCAGGTCTGAGCCTTACGAACCAGCAACTCACGCGCATCAACCAGGACCTCGACAACTTCGTGTATACGGCCTCCCACGACCTGAAGCAGCCCGTTAATAACATGGCGGGTGTTTTTGAGGAGTTCAAGCGCACAGCTACTTTCCACGACCCCGAAGCGGCCCTGCTAATTACCATGTTTGAGGGGGCGCTGAACCAGATTCACAATACTATTCAGGGCCTCACAGAGGTAGTGCAGGTGGAGCGCCGCAGCGGACACTTCCCCCTGGAGGACGTTGCTTTGCAGCCCTTGGTGACAGAGGTACTGCGCAGCATGCACAACCAAATTTCAGCAGCCAATGCTACGTTTGAACTAAACTTCACGGCTGTTCCCATGATGCGGTTTGCTCGCCTCAATGCACAAAGCATTCTGTACAACCTCCTCAGCAATGCCCTAAAGTATGCCCACCCCGACCGCTCTCCCCACGTGCACGTGTACACGGAACTGACAAGCGACACGACGGCCACCCTAGTAGTGGCCGATAACGGCTTGGGCCTTGATGTAGCCCGGTACGGGGCCGATCTGTTTCAAATGTTCCGCCGCTTCCATGACCACGTACCAGGCTCAGGAATGGGGCTATACCTCGTCAATCGAATTGTGCGGCAGGCAGGTGGCAACATCACCGTGGAAAGCAAAGTGGGCAGCGGTACTACTTTCCGAATTGTGCTGCCCAACAGCATAGGCTGATAGCATCCCGTCAAATTGCTACGTCAGTACGTATAGCAGTGGCTGTTTGCACATTAACTTGTTGACTGCACACAATAAAGAGACGGAGTAGCAGTTAGTAGGCAAACCGGCACAAGGAAAAATCAGGATTTACCCCTAGTGAAATCCGTACAAATCCGGAAGCGAAAGCCTAGTGTCACTCGTTAAAAGACTCGGTTTTGAACTCTGGTTCTAGGCTGTGTTTTCTATGCTACCTGCCATGCCTACCTCCCCATCTTTCCGTTTGCACCTCCATCTTTTGCCGGTGGGGCGTCGCCTCGATTTTTCCGTTCGTGCTGGCCTGTTTGCTGATATATACCGGCGCTGCAATCAGGGAAATTGGCAGTGCCTGGCCTATAATGCGCACAGCCCTTTCGTTGATCATGCCCCCTTGGCCCCCGATGCCCTGCCCGAGTATCGGATCCGGTACCGTAATGCGTTGGGCCAGCTTACAGCCACGTCGCCCATTCAGCAAGTGCATCCAGTAGGCCTGCCAGCAGGCCCCAGCTGGATTAGCCTACGCTAGCTTTATTCGTGGGTCAGTCTAGTGATGGTCCGATAGGTACCCTGCTGTATGGCCACGCAGTATACGCCTAGCGGGAAGCTGCTAACTTCAGGTAAGGCTACCGTGCTAGTGCCCTGTGGTACTTGTAAGGAGCGAGTAAGCATAACACGACCCATGGCATCAGTGCACGTAATGGTAGCCTGGCCCGAGCTTGGGCTATCAATTTTCAGGTTTACTTCGCTCGCGAACGGATTGGGCCACGCCTGCATTGCAAGGCGGCTAGAAGAGGCAGCAGCTGCCACTACCGCTACAAGCGAATACGTTGCTTTACCCGTTAGGTCTACCTGCTTTAGGCGGTAGTACACCGCCGCATCGGCGTAGCCAGATAGGTTGCCGAGCCAAGAATAGGTAGTGCGTTGCATAGTAGTACCGCTTCCTTCCATCGTTGCTACCGTCTCAAACGTGCGCCCGTCGGTGCTCACTTGCACTTCAAAGTAAGCATTCTGCTTTTCAGATGCCGTTGCCCAGCGGAGCAGGGCGTTGGTGCCTTGGCGCTCGGCGGTAAAGCTAATCAGCACTACGGGCAGGGGCGCCGTAGTAGGCTCGGCTTCAATGGCACCCATGTTGCCAGCAGTATTCACACTTGGCGTTGCCGAGCCAAGGAAGTCCCGGGCGCCGGGCGATACCCCAAACTCGGTAGCCATATTCAGTGCCCGCCCGATAACTGAAGAGGTGGCCTGAAGCTTGTAAGCAGTCCAAGATGTATGAGGCTGCCCACTGAGCCTGGCATCCATATCTCCTCCTTGGCCAGGATTGATGAAGTCGGGATTCTGGTACATACCTACTGCCCGGTTCCCAATCATTTCCTGGCCAGTGGCCGTACGCCACGCCTGCAACGAAGTGTACGTCGTGCCATTCCAATTAATGTTTAGTGGCTGGCCCGAGCCCCAGTAGCAATTGCCTTGTAGCAGTAAGCCTCGCGTGCTCAACGATTTCACTTGTGGAATACCCGCCGTAGTCTGGAATATGTTGTTGCGGACCGTAATGTCGCTTATACCGTCGCTGGATGAGTAGAAAGCTCTGGTTTCTAATCCATCGGTGGCTGGCGTGAGATAAATGGAGTTGTTGTAAATGCAAGCCCGCTGAATGCCCCCATTCGCCCCTGACGACCAGAGCATGATGGCACCTTGGCTAAACCGGCGCGCGTCGTTTTCACTGATGTTATAGCGAATGGTGAGGTCGTGCATGGCCGGAGCCCCCTCGAACTGCGCCAGCAGGTACCCGGCACCATCATTGTCGTGGGAGTAATTGTACTGCATGATGGAGTTTGTGCATCCCCCATCCAAGTCAAAGCCGCCGCCATCGTGGGCCAGACCCGAACGGTTATGGTGCGATTCGCAATCCTGAATAATGAGGTTGTTGCATAGCCAGCCCCAGATGCCCACCGGGCCACCACTAGGATTACTGTTCAGCCAGCCATTGTTGTAGGCCTCACAACGCTCCACTACTGCTCCGTCAATGCTAGACAGCAAAATACCGCTACCCGTGTTGGTGGTTTTCACATCCTCACGGCCCGCATTGTCATAAGCTTGGCAATTGGCCACGTACCAATTGCGGTGATTGATAGATGGATAACTGCCGTAAGAGGTGATACCAGCCTCGCCGTTGGCATACGCCTTACAGTTGGTAATGCGCACATTGTCATAGCCGCTGGTAGCACTAGAGCTGCCAATCATAATACCGGCCTTTAGGTACCCGCTCACGTCGAGGCTATCAAACACCAAGTGATTTAGCCGCTCATTGACTGCATCCGTGGCGAAAATGACACCCGCGTTGTTATTCGTCAATCGACCGGAGCCGACAAATTTGAGGCGGCGCAATTCGATGCCGCCGGCATTGGGAGAATAGAACCCGTAGTTGTTGCCGCTATTAATAGTAGCGGCCCCTTGCCCATACGAGGTCAAAACAATGGGGGCTGCAGCCGTGCCTTTGCCCCGTAGCCAGAGAGAGCCTTCGAAGGTAGCCCCACCCTGAAATAAGACCCAGTCGCCGGGCTGTAAATCGGCCGTATTTACTCGACTGATACTCTGCCAAGCCGTTGCCGGACTAGCACCAGTATAGGTATCATTGCCACTTGGGTGAACATAATACGTCCTAGCTTGTGCAACTGGCATACTGCCCAGCAGCGAGACAAACATAAGTGATATAAGTACAATTTTCAATTGCATTGCAAATCGCTATGTTGAGACAATGCAATATTAGCAAGGCACCCTGAATATAAAAATATGAATGTTTTACAAAGATTTATAATGCTTTTAACACGTTACTCGCCCTTAAAACTCCAAATAATCAAATGAGTGTATACCAGATTTATATATTATCATCAATAGTTTCAAAAATGTAAAAAGACAATTTAATCTTATTTATAACTATATTTATTTAATATTACTTTTCTAATAAGTTAAAGTACAAGATTCACCTAGCATATCTGTTCATTCGCCAGTACTATGGGGCAGTTGGCCGGTTCTTGGCAGGAGTACTTAGGAGTTGGCACGCAAAACTGCTGACTTTGTACACTAGCTGTGCGTATTAGCGAATCGCTACGCGGTTGGTCCTCGGGTACGAGCCGACGTAGAAAGGCACGTTAGCAGTAGCCACGCTGCCTTTCCCATCAAAAACACTCACAAATAGACGATAGGCGCCGGGAGCAGTAGGAACATGCACCACCACCTGACCATTACTTAATGGTTGGATGCTGTTGTCAACAGCTTCCGGCGAAGTATCGGGTATTGGCTTGCTCATAACATCTAAATCAGGCAGCACTTCCCATACATAACGCAGCGCGTCATTCTCGGGGTCTTGCGCTACCAGGTGAGCCCTGTAGTCTACACCAGGAGTCAGATGGAGCCCCTTACTCAGGTACTCGTCCGCAAATCGTAAGGCACTAATACGGGGAGCCAGATTGTGCGGTGGCTGTTGCGTCCATAGCTCCTGCATAACATCTACGGTGGCCGTTTTCTCGCCGGCAGGTGCAAACAGGCTGAACCAGGTAGACGTGTATTCAAACTTATTGCCCCAGAAGAACACGTAGGAGCCCAAGCATTTAGCAGACTTGCCCTGTACAGCCTCCACGTACCGTTCCTTAGTGAAGGCAGCTTTTTCCGTGCTGCTTTGCTCAACGGCCGCTCCCCAGCTTCTTCTAGGCGACTCCCAGTACCCGCGGGCACCAAACTCCGTCACAATGTATGGTCCTTTCCAACCAGCTTCCTCCAACCGCTCTGCCAACGTGAACAAGTTGCCGAACGCATTGACACTCAAAAAGTCTACCTCCGGGCAAAGGCGCAGCACCCGGTTGAAGTTGTCGAGCGTGCTTGTTAAAGTAGTTGTTACCGGATGGTACGGATCCAACTCATGAATCATTTGTGCTATGTCATTTATAGCCTGATACAACTGCGGATTGGCTGACTCAAAGTTGACTTCATTTCCTATTGACCAGGCCAGCAACGCGGGATGGTGGCGGTAGCGTAGCACCTGCTGCCGAATTGACCTTTTCTGACGCTCTACTGCCTTTGTATCATAGTAGTCGAACTTCTTGGACTCGTGCACCAGCCAAAGTCCCAGCATCACGGTGAGGCCTTGGCGCTGCGCCTCGTCCATGCGCTCGTCGGCATAGTCAGCCGACCACAGCCGAACGGAGTTGGCCCCAGCCGCTCTCAGTTGGTCATAATGCTGCAAGCCAGCCCCTCCCTTTATAAAGTATGGCTTGCCGCCGCGCAAGAGTTGATAGCCTTGCGCAGTGCGCACCACTTGCACCGGAGTGACGCCAGGCGGTACGTTCTGGAAAGAGGCATTAGCGGGGGAATGCCGGGCTGCTTTTACCAGCAAAAAGGTGATACAGGTGGCTATGACTAGTAATACTATTATCAGCCAGCGCCGTTGCAACGCGTGGGAAAGGACAGGTAAACTCATCCTCCTATTACGCAGAAAGCAGAAAAAATATCACCCTTGCATCTCAACCATATATTGATAAAATATAATAAATAATCAGAATGATCAAAGTTGTCGAACTTTGCGTACAGGCAATTCCTTGTCGCATAGGTTGTGAGACAGGTTTAGTACGAATATCATGCACGAAAGCATTCTAAAGGAAACTGTTCATCCTTTAGCTAATACAGAATCTCGTAAGCCGGCTGGTTTTGCCAGCCGTGCAACCTCCGCTGGTTTGCTAGTCAAGCAAGTTGCTGGCGTGGGGCAGATGCGAGTATTGGTAGGACTGGGCCTCGTTAGCCTAGTGTACTTTGTCGTGTGGTTTGCATCCTCCGACCCCATTGGGTACGCACCGCTGTTTTGGTTGCTGACCGTGTCGTTGGGGTTCAAGATGCTGCGCATGCTGCACGAGTGGTATCACTACGTAAACGTAACGGAGCCCCTACCTCCCACGGAGCACTTGCCAGCTTTCACCGTGGACGTGTTGACAACTGCCTGCCCCGGTGAGCCCTACGCCATGATAGTCCAAACGCTGGAGGCGATGCAGGCCATTACCTATCCGCACACCAGCTACCTGTGCGATGAGGGTGACGACCCGTATTTGCGGGCAGTGTGCCAGCAGCTAGGCGTAGTGCACGTCACGCGCAAGCAAAAAGTCAATGCCAAAGCCGGCAATATCAACAATGCTTTGCAGCAGGCCACGGGTGAGCTATGCGTTGTTCTTGACCCCGACCACGTACCAACTCCCGACTTCCTGGACTACGTAGTACCCTACTTTACAAATGCTAGCGTCGGCTACGTGCAGGTGGTGCAGGCCTACGGCAACCAGAAAGACAGCTTAGTGGCACTTGGAGCGGCCGAGCAAACCTACCACTTCTACGGCCCACTGATGATGGGCATGAACAGCTACAACACTACGCAAGCAATTGGCGCTAACTGCACCTTCCGCCGTGCGGCGTTAGACTCCATTGGTGGTCACGCAGCCGGCCTTACGGAGGACATGCACACGGCCATGCGCCTGCATGCCGCCGGCTGGCAATCGGTATACGTACCGCGGGTGCTTAGCCGGGGGCTGGTTCCTTCTACGCTGGGCGCTTTCTATGCCCAGCAACTGAAATGGGCCCGAGGAGCCTTCGAACTGCTTTTTGAGGTATACCCTCGCTTAGTTGGGCGCTTCTCGTGGCGCCAGCGGCTGCACTATCTTACTCTTCCCCTGTATTTTCTCTCGGGCCTAATAACACTCATTGACCTGGCGGTGCCTATCGCATCGTTGGGACTTTCGGTATACCCTTGGCATATTTCGCTGGCGGCTTTTGCCTTGCACTTGATGCCGCTGCTTGGCATCAGTCTTCTGATTCGCTATAAGGCTCAAGCTTGGCTACGCGAGCCACATGAGACTGGCCTGCACCTAGCCGGCGGCATTTTACGCGTGGGTACGTGGTGGATTTACCTTCTAGGGTTTGTGTACACCATTTTTCGGGTACGGGTGCCCTATATCCCGACACCCAAAGAGGGCAATACTCGCAATGAGTTCCGAATTGCCTTACCGAACATCATGGCTATCCTGCTTTGCGCAGTGGCCGTTAAATACGCCGGTCGAGCAGACTGGAGCCCGTATTCGCGCCTCATGGCTTTTCTAGCTACCTGCAACGCGGGTATTCTGCTGGCGGCTGTTGGTATGGGGCAGCATACGTGGATGCGGACTCTCACAGCTGATTTACAGTCGCAGCCATTGCGGGGAATCTTTCAGGCGTTTCGAAGAGCAGTAACCGGGCTTACCACACGGGCGCAAACTAGGGGAGTTTCCTTGGCCATCGGTAGCTTAGCCGTAGTGGGCTGCGTAGATGCTGCGCTATTTATCCAAGCGCAGTCCGCGGAGTTTGCGTTAGCTAGCTGGCTGCTGGATGGGGGCGACTCCGTGCGCGTGGGCACGCAGCACCTAACCTTGTCTACTGCCGAGCCTGCGCCGGATGCGTTCTTCTCAGGGCAACGTCTTCTACTGCGCCGCTCAACCGACCAAGCGGCCTCCGTAAGTGCCCTGCCCATGATGGCTACGCTACCCAAAGCAGACATTATAGCCCTCCATCGGCAAGGGGTTACACCACTACTGAATTGGCAAGTAGCAGCCCTTCCGGTAAGTAAGCGGCAGCAACTTGCACAAGCCATACACAACCTGCACCAGCCCATTATGCTGCAACCAATTTTCCCGGCTTTGTCTGCTCCTGCGTATCGCAAGGCATGGCAAGACATGGTTCGGGAGTTCAAGGCCAATAAGGTGACGAATGTTGTGTGGGTTTGGATGCCTCCTAGTGCAGCCGCGGTACAGTCTTACTTCCCGGGAAAAGATTACGTGGACTGGGTTGCAGCTCCTTATAAGGATGCGGACACCTCCTCTACGGAATCTTTGGGGGGCTATAGCTCCTACCGACACGAGTTTGCTATGGCCCTGGCATTGCACGACAAACCAGTACTATTGCTGGCCAATAATGCCATGATAGATGCGCAACAGCTAGTACACCGCATTGGCCGGGAGTACCCCGAGGTCAAGGCAGTTATCTTCCCGGCAAGGTATCGCCCTAACGCTGTATCACTGCGCACGAATAAGCGAGGTAATCGGGCTACCCTGCTCAGCCATAACTGAACGCTACTGAAACTTTAGCTGGCTCTGGCAAGCCAAAAACGGCATGTGATAGGTAGCCCTCTAATTAAGAGGTATCATCCTGCTGTTGGGAAACGTAACCCTGCTATGCACACCGAAATACTTATTGTTGGGGCCGGCGCTGCTGGCCTGATGGCGGCCCGCACTCTTGCTCAGGCAGGAAAAAAAGTACTAGTACTGGAAGCGCGCACACGCTTGGGCGGCCGCATCCATACTTTCAGAGAGAATGGATTTTCAGGACTAGCTGAGGCGGGGGCAGAATTCCTGCACGGCGACGTAGCGCAGACCCAGCAGTTGCTGCACGCTACAGGCACGCCCACCTACCCTACCGGGGGGATAACGTACGAGGTAACTCAAGGAGTCGTGCACGAGTCGGCGGAGTTCCTGCCTGAGATGCCGCTGCTGCTGGAGAAGCTCCACGCCCTTCCGCACGACCTCCCCCTGGCCGAATTTCTCACCCAAGCGTTTCCGGCCGAAGAACACCGTACCTTGCGTAATACCGTAACGCGCTTCGCGGAGGGCTATGATGCTGCCGATGCTCGTCGTGCCAGTTCCTTTGCCTTGCGCGATGAATGGTCTGGGGGCGGCGCTGAGGACTCGCCCCGGCCGGAAGGCGGGTACGGGGCCGTTGTTGCGCAATTACACCGCGAGGTAGAGGCGGCTGGAGGACAAGTGCGGTTGAACTCGGTGGTAGAAAAAATCATTTGGCACCCGCACCACGTGACCCTTCACTGCACCGACGGCCGCCAGTACCACGCTACGCGCGCTTTGCTCACTATGCCCCTGGGCGTGCTGCAAGCAGAAGCAGGTAGCCCAGGCTACTTCCATCTAGAGCCAGAACTACCCGAGCACCGAGCGGCAGCCACGGCCTTGGGGTTTGGGTCGGTTATTAAGTTGCTATTGGAGTTCAACAACCCGTTCTGGGCTACTGCCTCGCCGCAGGTGCAGCGGCCCATGCCCAACTTAGGGTTCTTATTCTCCGATGCGGCTATACCCACCTGGTGGACGCAACAGCCCAACCCGCGGCCGCTCCTAACGGGCTGGCTAGCCGGCCCCGCCGCTGCCGAACGCCGCGCTTCCACCAATGAGGCCTTACTTACGGAAGCACTGGAATCCCTGGCGTACCTGCTTGGTAGCACCGTGGAGTATGTCCGTTCTCAGTTGCAAGCCCACTGCATTTTCAACTGGGGTGCCGACCCCTTTGCGCGAGGCGCCTACACCTACGCAACTATGGGAGCCGAGGCGGCGCGCCACGTACTGGCCGCACCCGTGGCCGATACGCTTTTCTTCGCTGGTGAAGCCGTCTACCACGGCCCGCATATGGGCACTGTAGAAGCCGCCTTGGTTAGCGGGCAAGCGGTAGCCCAGCACTTGCTAGCCCTACCACTCCCTCCCGTTGAGTAGCTAGGTTACTTGGGGAGCTTAAGTCTGTACAAGCGGAAGGGATACGCTACTTTATCTTCCCCGTTATTCCACTTGGGCGTCCGGTGAATCTGCGCCGCCGTAACGTAGAGGTAGCCGTCGGGGCCGAGGCCAAAGGAGTCGGGCCACAGCAGGCGCGGGTCGCGCACCAGGGTTTCAAAGCGGCCCGCAGGCGTTACTCGCCGAATAGCCTTGTTCGGCGAGTCGGTTAGGTAAATATTCCCCTGTGAATCGGCTAGCATACCGTGCGAGATGCCCGTTTCGCCTACCGTTTCTACTTGAGCTGCCAGCGCCGCGCCGCCTAGCGCGGTGTTGAGCAGTTGCTCAGTTGCTATGCGGTAGAGCTTGGTTTGGTTGATAGCGCGGTAGTAGACGTACGTGAAATCGTGGGTCAACGCTAGCCCGTTGGCATTGCTGCTGAAGGGCTTGCCATTCTTGTCCTTCACTTCTTTACCGTCAATGCGCAGCACAAAATCCGGTGCGGCTGCCGTCGATTTGTGGCCCTGCAATACCACGCGGCTTTTACCCGTACGCAAGTCGAGCACAATCAGGGCGGCCAGCTTGGGGTCGGTGAGATAGGCTACCTGCCGGGTGGGGTCTACCCGTACATCGTTGAGTCCGGTGCGTTCCCGAGGCAAATCCTCGAAGCGGTACACCCGCTCCACCTTGTTGGAAGCCAGGTTAATCTTGAGCAGTTTCACTCCGGGTACTAGCGGCGCTTCATCGTCGGGGTTTGCCGGGTCCAGCACCCACAGCGCATCGGTTTGGTCTACGAATACCGACTGCACATTCACGAAGCGAGTAGCTGCTTTCGTGGAATCCCACTGGTTCCACTCGGCGTTGGGGTAGGGCCGTCGCTGCCCGTCCACGATTTCGGCTAGCCCGTAGTCGTAGTTGGCTTTCTTCTTTGGGAACGTGACAAAGATGCGTCCTTGCCCCGATACGGCTACCCCAATAGGTTGGTGCTTACCAAACTCAGCTACCTGCTCTAGGTTAGTAGCTGGCGTTTGTGCACCCGCTAGGGTGCTTATCATCCCCAGTAGCAGGAGAAGGAAAGGAGTACATCTGCTCATACCGTCATGCAAAGTGTGCTAGTGCTTACGGGAGCCTCACAGGGTGGTTGTGCTAGCGTTGAGCTACAGCTGGGGCAACCTTTCAGCAGGTGGCCGGGTAGGTAAAGAAGCTTCTGTGAGGTTCAGTGCTTTCTTTCCCACTTGCTTATGATGCGTTTCGCTACCGTATTGCCGCTGTTGGCCTCCTTGGGCTGCCCCCTTTTTGCTTGGTCCCAAACGCAGCCGCCTACCCGCTTCACCACGGTAGGCCATATTCAGCGGTTGGCGCCTGATGTAGACCAAGTGCTAGCCGCCGATGCTTCCATTGAAATAGTAGCTAGCGGCCTCAGCCACACGGAAGGCCCCGTGTGGGTGCCCGATAGTAGTATGCTTCTGTTTTCGGACGCTCCTACTCGCACTATCTACCGCTGGTCGCCCGCGAAGGGGCTTTCCAAGTTCCTAGAATCAACGGGGTACTCCGGCCGCATGCCCTACGGTAAGGAGCCGGGCACCAATGGTATTACTCTGGATGGCCGGGGCAACCTGCTGCTGTGTGACCATGGTGACCGACGACTGGCTGTACTACCCCTTGACCAGCAAAGTGGTAAACGCACGCTCACCGATGCATTTGAAGGCAAGCGCTACAATAGCCCCAACGATGCCGTAGTGCACGCCAGCGGCAGCATTTACTTCACCGACCCTCCCTATGGCTTGCCCCAGCAACTCCAGAGCCCCCTGCGCGAAATGCCCGTCAACGGAGTGTACCGCCTAGCCCCAGGTGGTAAGGTAAGCCGCGAGGTAGCGGATCAGAGCCTACCCAACGGCGTAGCCCTCGCCCCCGATGGCCGTACCTTGTACGTAGCGCTATCAGACTCCCTGCGCCCCGTTATCTTGGCATACAAGGTGCGCTCCAATGGTAAGCTAGGCAAGAGCCGGGTGTTTTTTGATATGAGCAAGGTATCTCGTTCCCGCCCGAAGGAGGTGCCCGATGGGCTCAAGACTGACCAAGCAGGCAACGTATGGGCCTCCGGGCACGGTGGCATCCTCGTCCTTTCTCCAACAGGCCAGCATCTCGGCACTATTGATACAGGGGAAGTAGTATCCAACTGCGCCTGGGCTCCCGATGGCACCTTATACATTGCCTCTGGCTCGTTGCTCTGCCGCGTCAAAACCAAGGCTTCTGGTTTCGTTAGCACTCAGAAAAAGTAAGACCCGCTACTTGCTATAACCCAAAAAGGCCCTACCAGCTAATTGGTAGGGCCTTTTCTACTGAGTGTTAGACTACCGACGGTTGTCGTTGCGATGAGCGGCCTCCCAACGAGCGCGCTCCTGGGGCGTTACGCGGTGTTTTTTGTCGTAGCCGTAGTTGAAATCACGGTCATTGCGGTCATCGCGCCGATCATTGCGATGAGCAGCCTCCCAGCGGGCTTTTTCGGCAGCCGTCACGCGGTGGTTTCTGTCAAAGCCGTAGTTAAAGTCGCGGCTGTTGCGGTCATCATACTTGCTGTACGCTTTGCGGCGCTTGTCATCATCATGCCGGTCGGCCGCGGAAGCAGCGAAAGAAGCTGTAGAAGACAGCAGAACAAAAGCAGTAGCAAGGGAAAGCAGGGCAGATTTCATGGAACTGGAAACGTTGGAAAGTGGAAGGAATGGCTGCTGTTTCAAGCGAAGCGGCTGGCCGGTGAGGTAGTAGTAAGCGCTTGATTCCCTACTTGCAAGCAAGGTGCCGGCTTTCCATTTCCGTCGCCGCCTACTCTTTTTCCTCTACTAACCGGCGTATTTACTCTGCTATCGGGCTCCTTTTTCCGTCGTTTCCGAGGCTTTCGTCCCCTACCCGCCCAACAGCGCCGTAGTGAGAGTACAAAAAACGGGCGGAGAAGCTACGGCCGCCAAACCTGCTTCCCCGCCCGTGCCGCCTTAGCAGCAATTTCCGCTGTTTAGAGCAGGCCCACGCCGGCTTCTGCCAGCTCCGCTCGTACTGCCTCAGGCCAAATGCTCACCTGCACTTGCCCAATGTGGCCTTTGCGCAGCATGAACATGCACACCCGGCTCTGCCCAATGCCACCACCAATACTTTGGGGCAACTCATCCTTTAGCAGGCTGGCGTGGAAAGACAGCTCCTGCCGGTCCTCGCAGCCGCGCAGGGCAAGCTGCCGCACCAAGGCATGCTTGTCAACCCGAATGCCCATCGACGACACCTCAAACGAGGTCTGCAATACGGGGTGCCAGAGCAGGATGTCACCGTTCAGGCCATAGTAACCCGTAGCTGTTTCCGTACTCCAGTCGTCGTAGTCGGGGGCGCGGCCATCGTGAGGCTCTCCGTGGCTTAGCTCTCCGCCAATGCCTATCAGAAATACGGCGCCGTACTGCTTCACGGCCTCGTGCTCGCGCTCCTTGGGTGTCAGCGTAGGATACTGCGCTAGCAGGTCCTCGGCGTGCAAGAAGGTAATCTTACCAGGCAGCACAGGCGTAATTTCAGGGTACTCGGCAGCTACGCGGGCCTCAGTGGTTTTCAGCACCTCGTAAATACGTTCTACGGTAGCCTGCAAGAACTCGGGGGTGCGTTGCTCGGCGCTAATGTGCTTTTCCCAGTCCCACTGGTCTACATAAATGGAGTGAATGGGCGAGTAGTCTTCATCGGGGCGCAGGGCGCGCATGTCTGTGAGCAGGCCACGGCCAGCCTCAATGCCTAGCTGCTGCAGGCGCACCCGTTTCCACTTGGCTAAGGAATGCACGACTACCGCGCGGCGCTCATCCAAGGCTTTA
Source organism: Hymenobacter mucosus (assembly GCF_900188255.1). GTDB lineage: Bacteria > Bacteroidota > Bacteroidia > Cytophagales > Hymenobacteraceae > Hymenobacter > Hymenobacter mucosus. The sequence continues at coordinate 378,246 of NZ_FZNS01000004.1, forward strand.
ATAGGAAATCCTACGGGGCGCTCAATGCCGTTCAGGTCGTCGTTGATGCCGGTGCCGTCGAGCACGGCAATGGGCGACGACACTTTGCTGAGGTGGAGCTGCGACGCCAGTTCTTTAGCGAAAGTTTCTTTTACAAAGCTAATGGCTTCCTCCGTTTTCAATAATTCCTGCGCGGTCATGGCAATTATTATGTGTGGTTTTTGGAAAGGATTTAATTTTTCAAAAGGCAATAGGATTCCATTTTCCCACCGGGAATATTTTAGAATCCAGAAAACTATTTGTGCCTACCCTGGGCGCTGCACTACCGACTGCGACACATGCTAGATTGGCTGGCAGGCACAAAAAAAGCCTTCCGGGCTACGGAAGGCTTTAAAAGAAAATCAATTACTGATTTTTCATTTCTCCAAAGGAGCAATAGCCTTCCAGTTTCGAATAGAATTATTCGAATTATTATTCTGGAGATTATTGCTGAAATGACGCATTATTACGAGTGGTTTTCGTCAGATATTATGCAAGTATAAAAGCCTCTAATTAGTTATCCAACTTACTAATCTAATTAATTTTCATTTTCGCGCTTATTAGCCATTAAACCCAATTTTCACTCGCCGCCGGTTAGAGCGTCGCGCACGTCGCGCACGGCCTGAACTACGGCAAGCGGCACCGGAGCTTCCGGCTGCAACAGTTTTAGCAGGCGCAGGTATTTGGCGCGGCCTTCGTTGCGCATAAGTGGGGGCACTTCGTACACAAACACCTTAAAGGGCTCCACCTTCTGCACCCCTACCAACAAAAAGCGGTCGGCGTGCAAGGCATCGGCATAAAAGGCCGCCTGCCGATCATAGTCGTAGTAGGAGCACTGCTCTACGAAGTGATTATGGTCGCGGGCCATTGTGGTTTTGAAGTCTACAATGGTATAGGGCTGGTCGGGCCGGTCGACGACTAGATCGGCGCGCAGCTTGCAGAGCGTATCCGTAACGGGCTCCGTGAAAATACAGCTGGGCTCAGGCGTGCCCGTTTCCAGCAGGATGTTCAGGTCCGGGTGCAGCTTTACACCATCTACCATCCACCAAATCAGCGTATCATTGATGCCGGGTTGGCCGGGCTCGTACAGGTCGGGCTCTAAGAGAGCAGTATGGAAGGCGGTGCCCAACCCGAGGGCGCCCCCCACGCTAGTAACTGGCCGCGGCGGACGACCGTTTAGAGCATCACGCAGGCGGGAAAGGTCGGAATTGGCAATGGCTGGCAGAGCACGATAATCGTCGTAAGGAATACGCAGCAGCGCCGGTCGTGGGTCGGTAGAAGTGGAATCAATCACGCAAAAAGAACAGCGAAACCCGCAAAAAGGCTCCGATAAGCAACGAAGGTAGAGTTTGAATAGGGAGTATAGCCCTTTTTTCCTTAAGTCAGGCTACAGGTTTCTACAAACCAAGGACGATAGCTCGGGCAGAACGGCATGCCGCAAGCCTACCGGGTGCCGAGAACAACTTAGCTTGAGGCAGCACATGGCACTTCGGCACCTTTGCGCGGCCCACAAAGCAAATACAAATAAAGGCTAGGCACTACCTCCTTTTTTTTGGGCAATTACCCGGGCGGGGGCACCATCGGCACCCTCTATTTTTAGGGGTAGGCAAATCATCTCGTACTCGCCCGGTTCGGCGTGTTGCAGCGCTAAGCCTTCGATGACGGTGATGCCCGCTCTTAGCAGGATATTGTGTGTATCGGCGGGCCCCACAGACAGGTAATCAACCCCTACGCATACCACGCCTTGGTCGCGCAGCCATTCCGCCGCATCGGCCCGCACGCGCACAAACTCCGCGTCGAAGGGCTGGGTGGCCCACTCGTGGCGGGAGTTGCGCGTTTTGAACAGCACCCTACTCCCCTTGCTTAGGGGTAAGTGCTCGATTTCAGCGCGCGTGATAAACTTCGGGTCTTGAATTTCAACCAGCCATGCAGGCCCTAATAAGGTAGCCAGGTCTAGTCTGGTTACGTCGTCGCCATCAGCCAGAAAGTGTAGTGGAGCATCCACGTGGGTAGCTGTGTGCACACTCAGGCTCATTTCTGTTACGTTGGCCGCGTCGCCGGCCGCAATGCTCAGCGTTTTTCGGATATGAACCGGTGCGTTGTCGGGCCAGTAGGCCATGCCGTCAGAAATCGTAGTGGTAAAATCAAGCCAAGCCATAGTAGTGGATTTGTGATGAAATGCCAGAACCTATCTGGCTACGCTTGCTCCCCGTTAGCTAACGGCGCGTGGTGCCTTTTGCCTACCTCTGCGGAAGCCTAGCCGGGCCGACGGGGTTGGAGCAAGCGGGCAATAAGGCCGGTCCAGCCGGTTTGGTGACTAGCGCCCAAGCCCTTGCCATTGTCGCCGTGGAAGTACTCGTGAAAGAGTACATGGTCACGGAAATGAGGGTCTGACTGTAGTTGCTTATCATCCCCGAAAATAGGCCGGCGGCCGTCCTCGCCCCGCAGAAACAATTTGGTCAGCCGAGCCGTGAGAGCATCAGCAATTTCCAGCAGGGTACTGTATCGGCCCGAGCCTGTGGGATATTCCACCTTGAAGTCGTCGCCGTAATAATGATGAAACCGTTCGAGCGACTCGATAATCAGGTAGTTGACGGGAAACCAGATCGGTCCCCGCCAGTTGGAGTTACCGCCAAACATGCTCGAATCGGACTCGCCTGGTACGTACTGCACCGTGAAGTCTTTTTCGGGCGTGCGGTACACGTAAGGATGCTCCAGGTGGTAGCGTGACAGGGCCCGCACGCCGTAATCGGAAAGAAACTCGGCCTCGTCCAGCATGCGGCGCAAGAGCAGCTTCATTCGGTGCCCGCGCAGCAGCGAAAGTAAGCGCCGCTGGCCCTGGCCTGGCTCCTGCCAATGCGACACCAGGGAGGCAAGGTGCGGGCGGTTGTTGAGAAACCAGTTCATTCGGCCTACGAAGCGTGGCAATTGCTCCAGCATATTCTCGTCCAGCACCTCTACCGCAAACAACGGAATCAGGCCTACCATGGAACGCACCTTCAGGGCTTGCCGCCCAGCTTCCGGTGTTATCAGACAGTCGTAGTAAAAGCCATCGTCGTCATCCCAAAGGTCTTGGTCGCCGCTTTTCGCAATAGCCTCCGCAATGTAGAGAAAGTGCTCAAAGAACTTACTGGCCATGTCTTGGTACACGGGGTTGGTGCGGGCCAACTCCAGAGCCATGCGCATCAGGTCCAGCGCATACATAGCCATCCAGCTTGTGCCGTCGGCCTGGTCGATGTATACGTCCTCGGGCATATCGGCGCTTCGGTCGAACACGCCAATGTTGTCGAGGCCCAGAAAACCACCTTCGAAGATATTGCGCCCAGAGCGGTCCTTGCGGTTTACCCACCACGTGAAGTTGAGTAAGAGGCGGTGGAAAACGCCTTCCAAGAAGGGGTAGTCGCCTTTGCCGTTGTTGTGCTTCTGCTCAATCTTGTACACGCGCCACGCAGCCCAAGCATGCACGGGCGGGTTCACATCGGAGAAGTTCCACTCATAGGCCGGCAGCTGCCCGTTGGGGTGCATATACCAGTCCTGCAAGAGCAGGGTAAGCTGGCGTTTGGCAAACTCCGAATCGACCATGGCCAGTGGCAAGGTGTGGAAGGCTAGGTCCCAGGCCGCATACCAGGGGTACTCCCACTTGTCGGGCATGGAAATGATGTCGGCATTATTGAGGTGATGCCAGCTGCCGTTACGGATGCTGCCCCGGCCAGCGGGCGGCGGTGGAAAAGCAGGGTCGCCCGACAACCACTCCGCTACGTCGTAGTAGTAAAACTGCTTGCTCCAAAGCATGCCCGCCAAGGCTTGACGCTGTACGTTACGTGCGTCGGAGCTGGTAATCCCTGTCTGCAGCTCTTCATAGAAGACATCGGCTTCTCGGCGGCGCTGCTGCAAAACCTGGTCGAAATCGGCGAAGGGTGCGGCTAGATCAGGGCTACCCAAGCGCACGCGTACCGTTTGGCTTTGCCCGGCCGGGATAGTTAGCACGTAGTGCGCCGCTGCTTTCGTACCGCTTTGTTCAGGGTTAACGGCTCCTTTTTCCTCCTGTACCACGTAGTTGTTGATACCATCCTTGTAGTACTGGGCATGCGGATGCGCCGTTTGAAATAAGCGCTGGGTGTTCGTTTCATTATTGCAGAACAGCAATACCGGCTCCTCCCCTGCTACTCCATCACAATGTAACTGGAGGCCAGTGAGGCGAGCATGTTCTATGGCAATTCCACCAGCAGCCGTGGCGCGTAATTGGGGCTGGTCATCTTGCTCACCCCAAGCCCATGTATTCCGAAACCAGAGCTGGGGCAGCACATGAATAGTAGCGCTATGGGCACTCCGGTTGGAAACTGTCAGGAGTAGGAGCACGTCGGTAGGGCTAGCCTTGGCGTACTCGATGCTTACATCAAAGTAGTTGTTCTCGTGAAAGACGGCCGTATCAGTAAGCTCGAACTCTGGCTTGCTACGGCCCCGGCGGGCGTTTTCCTGTACCAGCCAGTCGTAGGGGAAAGCATGCTGCGGGTACTTGTACAGCATGCGCATGTAGGAGTGCGTGGGCGTATTATCGAGGTAGTAATAGCACTCCTTCACATCCTCGCCGTGGTTACCCTCTGGCCCAGTCAAGCCAAACAAACGCTCTTTCAGGATGGGGTCTTTTCCGTTCCACAATCCCACTGCCAAGCACAGAAACTGTCGGTCGTCACTGATTCCGCCTAGCCCCTCCTCACCCCACCGGTAAGCGCGGCTACGCGCGTGGTCGTGGGAGATGTAGTTCCAGGCGTCGCCCGTGGCACTGTAGTCTTCGCGCACCGTGCCCCACTGCCGCTCCGACAAATAAGGACCAAACCGATGCCACGGCAGCTCGCCGTTTTTTGCTTCTTCCTGCCGTTGTCGCTCTTCGTTCATGACTACTAGTTGCCGGGTGCCAGTGTGAAACTACCAAAATAGGCCCTAGGCAGCAGTAAGGTAACGCCAGCCATGTGATTACGCCGCGTACTACTTCACGGCTACTTAGGGCCTAGTAGTTGCTTACCCGTTGTCAGCGAAGCCGGGGTAGAGCGTCATGCCACCATCGGCAAAGAGGGTAGTTCCCGTCACGTAGTCCGATTCGTCGGAGGCTAGCCACACAGCTACTTTACCTATATCGGCAGGTTCGCCAATGCGACCGTAGGGAATCAGCGTAAGCAAGCTTTTTTCTTCTTCAGGCGTGTCGCGCGCCGACAGGTTAATGGGCGTAGCTATGGCGCCCGGCCCGATGCTATTGACGCGGATTTTTTGAGGAGCTAATTCTTGGGCCATGCTCTTCATAAGCTGCATAATGCCGCCCTTGCTAGTGGCATAGTTCACATGGCCAGCCCACGGAATAACCTCGTGCACCGAACTCATGCAAATGATCTTACCCGTGGCATTCGACACTTCTGGCTGAGGGCCGCGGCGCACAAACTCGCGGGCGGCCTCTCGGGCACACAGAAACTGCCCCGTGAGGTTTACGTCAATAACCTTCTGCCACTGCTCCAGCGTCATATCCAAGAACTTGGCATCTTGCTGAATACCAGAGTTGTTTACAAGAATGTGCAGGGTAGTAAACTGCCGCCGAACCTCATCGAACATGTGCAGCACTTGGTCTTCTTTACTTACATCTGCTTGGATAGCCACGGCTTTCCCACCGGCCTGCTTAATCTCGTCTACCACAGCCTGGGCTTCATCAGCGCTATGCGAGTAGTTGACCACTACGGTAGCGCCCTCGGCGGCCATGGCCTTGGCTACACCGGCTCCAATACCGGAGCTACCACCTGTTATGAGTGCTACCTGATTTTGCAGGCGCGCAGAAGATGCTGAATTGGCCATATCGTCTGGAAAGAAATGTAGTTGATATTCCTTCCTAGACTCTCAAACAGATTCTTTAGTTACATGAATCTTATCTAAATCAGACCTAGCTGCTCACTAGTCTAGCACTTACCCCTTCCTACAAGGCAAGAAAAAAGCCCCACCGGAAGGTGGGGCTTGTGTGATCCCGCTGGGATTCGAACCCAGGACCCATACATTAAAAGTGTATTGCTCTACCAGCTGAGCTACAGAATCGTTTCCCTTACTAGCGGAGTATTCCGTGGAAGGGATGGCAAAAGTAGAAGGTCGATTTTACATGTGCAAATCTGGATATCTATTTTCGGCTAGAAGAAGGCACTTTCGGACGCCTTCACACCCGTAAATACTTCATACACAGCACACCTATTTTGGTATATTTTTTCAAAAATTTTCCGCGTGTTTACCCCAAGTGTGGCACTGCGGCTGTATTTGGGCCTTGTTTCTGAAAAGTCGACCCATCGTATCACTCTAGAAAGTCCCAACGGGTAGCGCTTTTGGTGCTTCTGTCATTAGGTACCGAAGCAGAACACCTGTCCTTCTGTTTGCTACTAGCGCCTTCCCCTAGTTGTATCTAATCCTACCCAAATTCGCCCCATCCTTATTTATAAGTCTTCTGGCTTTCCTACTGTTCAAGACAAACCCAAGGGTGGAGCAACGATTATATGCCCTGAAACTGAAAAACACATATGTCGTGTGTTATTATCAGAACAAGCAGGAAGTATGAGTTACAGCAATATCTTCGATGATACTGGGAGGTAGTACCTGGCTGAACCCATATACCTACCGCAACCAAACCAAAATTTCCTACAAAATTCGGGGCACCAGAGTAGTGCAGTCACTGCCATGCCATAGGCCGGGCGTGGCATATCTACTTGATGACTATCAGCTAATAAAACCGAATTTCCTTTCTTGCCTTGTTTGAACTCAGGTAGGCACGAAAAGTCACACCAAGATTCGTCTGTTGTGCTTAGCGTAATAATTCAGGCTAGACCTCTCGGCTGCAAAGACTTAACTAGCGCTGTCGTAGTCGGAAGTCTGCGCTTAGATTCCAAAGGATCCTAGCCAATCGGGCAAGAAAAAAGCCCCACCGAAAGGTGAGGCTTGTGTGATCCCGCTGGGATTCGAACCCAGGACCCATACATTAAAAGTGTATTGCTCTACCAGCTGAGCTACAGAATCGTTTTCTTTGCTACCAGCGAGCTTTTTCGCTGATTGTGGCACAAAAGTAGTAGGCCGCACTTTACACTCCAAACGTTTTGCTGAAAATTCGCCTTCTTTTTTCGCTCTTTTTTTTCCTCGCCTGCCGCGTAGAAGCTCAACCGCTTCAAAGCCAAAATATTACCAAACTTCTTTCTCGGGCCGATTCTTTGTTTGATGCTGGGCAGGCAGAACCAGCTTACCAGCTCTACCGGCAAATTCGGGAGCAAGGCGGACATCAGTCGCCCCAGCAGTTGCTGCGCATGGCCTATGTGCAGGAAGGCCGCAACCAGTATCCGGCCGCTTTGTACTACCTCAGTTTGGCCCAAGCGGGCCAACCACGTCAGGATACTTGGCGCAAAATGGCGGCCTTGGCACAAGAACACCGCCTCACGGGCTACCCTGACACGTGGCGCCAAAGTTTAACTATCACCTTTCGCAGGTACTACAACCGTCTGCTGCAAGGCCTACTTGTAGTAGCAGTGGTGGCGGGCACATTGCTGCTCGTACGACGGCGCACGGCGGGCCGGGCATGGTGGACGGCTTATGGCGCTTACCTAGCGGCTACCGCTGTCTTTCTCAACCTATTGGCCCCACCTCGGGTGGGCTTAGTTGCTCGTTCGCACGCAGCCCTAATGGCGGGACCATCGGCGGGAGCGGCTTGGCTGACTACTGCGGCGGCCGGCGACCGGTTCGCCGTGCAAGGCAAACAAGATATCTGGTACCGTGTCCGCTGGAAAGGGCAGGATGCCTACATCCGCACCCCAGATTTGGTCTTGATAGATTAAGCTTTTAGTATCAGCTTGTCTAGAAAAAGGGCCAGGATTCTTCCGAAACCCGGCCCTTTCTCTAATCAAGAGCTTTCAACTCAGTGTACCGGTAGTTTTAAAGCTTAAAATCAGGTTCCTCCTTACGGAAATGGTTCAGCACCAGCTTATCAGCGAGGCCAGGCAGCCACTTGTTGAGAAATACAGTGAGTTTGCCTTGCCCCGTAAGCACTAGGTCGCGGCGGCGTTGGCGCACGGCATCAATCAAGTGCTGGGCTACCTCTTCGCTGCTCATCATTTTCTGTTCGTCGCGTGGCGACTCGCCTTGCTGGGAGCCATCGGCAGCCAGGGCGGTATTCCGGATGTTGGAGGCGGTGAAGCCAGGGCACGCTAGCAGCACGTGCACCTGCTGGGGCAATAGCTCTGTACGCAACGCTTCCAGAAAGCCGTGCATGGCAAACTTGGAAGCGGAGTAGCCCGTGCGACCGGGCAGCCCTCGGTAGCCTGCTATGCTGCTGATGCCAACAATGGAGCCTTTCGCCTGGGTAATGTGAGGCAGCGCAAATTTGGTAGTGTATACAGTACCGAAGAAGTTGGTTTGCATCAGCCGCTGAATCACGTCCAAGTCGGCGTCGCGGAACAAAGCCCGCATGCTAATACCTGCGTTGTTGATCAGAATATCCAGTCGGCCAAAGGCTGCTACCGTTTCCTCCACGGCCCGCCGAGAATCGGCCTCTACACCTACATCAGCGCGAATAACCACGTGGCGTACGCCTAGCCAGGTAAGTTCTTCGGCAATATCACGCAAACGCGCCTCGTCGCGTCCAGTAACGGCTACATGGGCGCCCGCCTGCCCGAATGCCAACGCCGTGGCCCGACCAATGCCGGAAGTACCACCTGTGATAAGTACAACTTTGTCTTTCATGAAGAAAATATAACGACCCTGCCGTCGGTACTACGTCTTACAAAACTACAGGTATTTCGGGCATCCTATGGGCGCTACCGCACAAACTCTCGGTTCGAGAAGCGAGGTAGGCTGCTGAGCACTCAAGCAAGTAAGCAGACGAAGAAATTGCATTTTTTCCACGCATTGTCTTTACATTTAACCTGTTATTCTATGCTTCCTTACCTCGTGTCTGCATGATGCTCCTTTTATGCGCTCTGCGCTGTCTAGCCAGCTGGCGTGGGGTGATGGTGCTATTCTTTATGGTGGGCCCGGCACCAATACTAAGAGCTCAGTGCCCCGCCGCTACTACTGCTTGCACGCCTGGCAATGCTCCAGCCGCTACTAGCAGCTTCAGCATGGGCATCTTCGCCGTTACGCTGGGCACGCTGCACCATGCGTCGGCGGGCGCTACGGATGGCTATCAGGATTATTCCTGTCAACAATCGGCGGCTCTTGTCCTGGGTACGGATGCCATCCTTAGCATCCAGACCAACGCAAACACCGATGAGACGGTGCGGGCATGGATTGACTTAAACAATGATGGCGTTTTCAATCCTTCTTCGGAGCTCGTATTTAGCTCCAACGCCAAACGAGTGCATACGGGTACTATTCGGCTACCTTCTACCACCAGCATGGGCGTGCGTCTGCGTCTGCGCATCGCCGCCGATTACGCGAATGCACCGGTGCCTACGCCTTGCTCTACCCCGTATTATTCGCAAACTGAGGACTATAGCGTGGTGGTGAGTGCCGGTACAATGCCACCCACTGCTGAATTTGTAGTTGACCACCCCCAGACCTGCTCCGGAATAGTACAGTTTACTGACCAAAGCCAGTATGCACCTACCCATTGGCTGTGGAGCTTTGGCGACGGAACCACCAGCACCCTTCAAAATCCCAGTCACTACTATGCCGCGGCCGGCACGTACACTGTTGAGCTGACGGCGACTAACGCCTTGGGTAGCACTACTCGCACGCGTACGGGCTACGTGACCTATACTAGCTACGCGCCCATAGTAGCGACCTGCACCCCGGCAACATCCGCTTACTGCTGTAATTACGGCATCACTAGCTTCTCGCTGGGGCCTCTCACGCAGTCGTCAGCAGATGGTTCGGTGGGCTATCAGGATTTCACGTGCACTGGACAGGCAACACTCACGGCGGGAGGCCACTACCCTATTCGTTTGACGACCAACCCTACGTTGGCGCAGGATACACGCGTATGGCTAGATGCCAACAATGACGGCATTTTTGCAACCTCAGAGTTGCTGTATCAGGCTCTGAATACAACGAACCCAAGCGGCCAGGTGACGATGCCTACTGCGGCAGTGCTCAACCACCCCCTGCGGCTGCGCGTGATTTCCGATTATGCGGGTTCTTCCTTCACGCCTTGCACCGCTGTTCAATATGGCCAGGCGGAGGATTACACCATCACGTTGCAGCCGAATACCAGCCGCCCGGCGGCCGATTTTACTTCTACCTATGTAGCAGGCAGCTGCCAAACGAGCGTGCAGTTCACCGACAAAAGTGAGCATGCGCCTACTAGCTGGCACTGGAATTTTGGAGATGGCAGCACCAGCACCCTTCAAAACCCTAGCCATACCTATCAGAGCACCGGCTTTTACGCCGTTTCCCTGACCGTTACCAATACGTTTGGGACCGACACCAAAACCCTAGCAGACTACGTGCAGGTTGCAATTCCCTGCGTACCGTACTGCGCTTCCTCAGGGCAAAACGCGAGCTTCTGGATAACGAACGTAGCCCTGGTTACTCCTAACGCCCCCACGTTCGCCAATGCCTCTGGCGCCGATACTAACGGGTACGGCAACTACAACAGCCGGGTGATGACCTTGCGCCCTGGCCTTGCTTCTACTCTTACGGTAACTACCGCCCCCACTCTCCAGCATAGCACCCTTGTGTGGGTTGACTGGAACCGCGACGGCACTTTTGCTTTCTCCGAGTTGGTAACTAACTCGGTTGGAGTCGAACCGGCTACTGTTTCTGTGACTGCACCCACGCAAGCCGAAACGATTGGTGCCACCCGAATGCGGGTTGTTGTACGCTTAAACGCAAACCAGCCCAACGCCTGTCTGGCAAACCAGCCCGGCTCCGAAACAGAGGATTACACGGTGCTTATTTCCCCCGTAACAGCCACTACCCTAGTTCATCGGCGGGCTACCCTAGATGTATTTCCCAACCCAACAGCCGATGGACTGGTGTATTTACGGGCGGGCGAAGCAGCTATTCCTGGCGCTTGTTTGGTGCGGGTAGAAAATCTGCTGGGCGCGCATCTACTCTCTGCGACCCTTCGCCTGCTACCTACTCACAACACTGAGTTCAACCTCCGGCCACTCCCTGCGGGGGTGTATGTATTGCGCTTACAATATCCTGATGGCCAAACTGCCGTGCACCGCGTGGTGCGCGAGTAGTCCAGTCTTCCCAGCAATATCTGATGAATTTCTCCGCTAAAAGCGGCTCCACTGTCTCTTCTTTCTCTGTTTTTCCCTTCTCTATGCGAACAACATTACTCCGAAGCTGCCTGCTACTGGTACTTTGGTTGGGGTTCGGCTTACTGTCGGCCTCGGCTACGCACTTGCTTGGCGGCGAGATAAACTACCGCTATTTAGATGCAAACGGGCCTACCAACAACCCCTTCCGCTATCAGGTAACGGTGCTTATCTACGTAAATGCTGACCCTGTTACTTCTCAGGTGCCCGATGGCCGCCCGAGTATTGAGGTAGGCTTTTACAACAAATCCCAAAATGGGGCCTTTACCTCGCGCTTGACGCTACCGCGCGTAAGCAACAGCGTTATTACCCCGCCCCAGCCGGGCGGGTGTAGTACTACGGGCTCCTTGGCCGTGCGCCTGTGCCGGTACGAAGCCGTAGTAAATCTCCCCGTGTCGTTTGACGGCTACTACGCCGTGTACAGCGACGGCAACCGCAACGTAGGCATCACAAACCTTGTCAGCTCCGACCAGTACTCGCAGATGATTTACGTGGAGATGGCGCCGCCCCTGCTGCCTAACGCCTCTCCTACCTTCTCCGACACGGCCGTGGTAGTGGTATGCCAAGGCGACACGAGCATTCTAGTAAATAACGCCGTAGACCCCGATGGCGACCGGCTGGTGTATTCGTTTAGCCGTCCCTATGGGTCGTTGCAGTTGGGTGGGGGCTTCAACTTGCCCAATTCCTTTACGGGTGCCCCTCCTACGGTACCGTACGCTAGCACCTACAGCCAAGCCTCACCGTTTGGTACCGCCGCCGGCAGCTACGCCTATCTTGATGCCAGCAACGGGCTGAGCCGATACGCGGCGCCTAGGCTAGGCTCTTACGTAGTAGCTGTAGAGGTGCGGGAGTACCGAACAATCAATGGCGTGGAAGTGCTCATTGGCTCTACGCGCCGCGAAATTCAACTGGTGGCGCGCACCTGCCAGCCCAATCGGGCCCCTGCTTTCACGGCGGCTACGCAGGCAATTCACGTGTATACCGTGGAGGAGGGCCAGCCCTTGAGTTTTAACATTGCGGTCCGCGACCCAGACCAGAACTCCGTCAATCTGAAAGTAAACAGCGTGTTGTTGGATGGCGCCGGGGGCTACGACGCTACCCTTTCCGGCAATGCTGGCACGGTGGTAGCGGGCAACCCCTCCGGCAGCGCTACTATTCAAGGCACGGCGGGCAGTGTAAACGGGCGTTTCACCTTTACCCCCCAGTGCGGCAACGCCCGCACCACGCCCTACGATGTGGTAGTAACGGCCACCGACGTGACCTGCGGCGCCAAAAGCGTAGCCGACATTTTTCAGGTGTACGTGACCCGAGCGGCGGGGCCAAACCGCATTACGGGCGACTCCGTTGTGTGCGACCGGGCCACCGCCCGCACCTACACAGCCAACGGCCCCACGACTAGCACGTACCGCTGGACGGTGCGCGGCGGGGCCATTCAGGGCAGTGCTACGGGCCGCACGGTGCAGGTACTGTGGAACACTACGGGCACCGGGCGCCTCGTGCTTCGCGGGGTGTCGTCGTTTGGGTGCTCTACCGATTCCGTAGTGCGAACTATTACGGTGCGCCCTCCGGGTACCCTGGCCGCGAGCCCCAATGTGAGCATCTGCCCAGGTGCTTCTACTACCCTCACTGCCACCGGCGGGCAAGCTTACACCTGGACTAGCAGCACGGGTCAGACGTTTACCGGGGCCAGCATCACGGTTACGCCTGCCCAAACTACTACCTACACGGTATCAACTTCCAATGGGGAGTGCTCTGCTTCGCGCCAGGTAACCGTAACCGTGAACCCAGCCGCCGTAGCAAATGCGGGCAACGCCCAATCGGCTTGCTCCGGCGCGGGTATCACCTTGGGTACCGCCGCCCTCACGGGGTACACCTACAGCTGGAGCCCCGCGGCTGGCTTGAGCAGCACCACCGCGGCTCAGCCAGTTCTCACGCTGACTAACGCTACTGCTACGGCCCAAACCTACACCTATACGGTAACGGCCACTACCGCTCAGGGCTGCTCGGCTACGAGTGCCGTGACTGTTACGGTAAACCCGCCCGCTGTGGCACAGGCTGGCCCCGACCGCACGACGTGCTCCGGCACGGCCGTAACGCTGGGTGCTGCTGCCCTCACAGGCTACACGTATAGCTGGAGCCCCGCGACTGGCCTGAACAACCCTTTGGCCGCGCAACCTTTGCTCACGCTAACTACTGCTACCTCGGTGCCGCAGACAGTGAGCTACATTCTGACGGCTACTACTGCTCAGGGGTGCACCAACCGCGACACCGTGCGCATCACTATCAACCCATCTGCTACGGCTGCTGCTGGGGCTAACCGGGCCGTATGCTCGGGTGAAACAACAGTGCTGGGCGCAGCCCCAGTAGCGGGGTACACGTATAGCTGGAGCCCCGCTGCCGGGTTGAATGCTACCACCACGGCTCAGCCAACCTTTGGCCTACCAAACCTGACGGGCACCGCTCAAACCTACACGTACACGTTGACGGCCACTACGGCCCAGGGCTGCTCCAGCACTAGCACCGTGACGGTGACAGTAAACCCGGCTGCCATTGCCCAGGCTGGTCCCGATGTAGCCCTGTGCGACGGAAAACGCGTAACATTAGGGGCCGCCGCGCGTGCGGGTTACACGTACAGCTGGAGTCCGGCCGCCAACCTGAGCAGCACGTCTACCGCTCAGCCTCTATTCACGGGTGTGAACACGACGCAGGCCCCCCTGACGCTAACGTATATTCTGGTAGCTACCTCGGCCCAAAGCTGCACGGCCCGCGATACGGTGCGCATCACGGTGAACCCACGCCCCGCATTGGATAGCATTCAAGGTAGCCGCTCCGTGTGCCCCACGGTGCAGGGCGTAGCTTACGCTATTCGTAACCCACGCGCCATGGCGTATCAGTGGCTTGTAACGGGCGGTACTATTGCCAGCGGGCAGGGCACCAGCGCTATTACGGTCAACTGGGGAACGGCCACTACTACGGCTTCAGTGCGCGCTTTCCAGCTCAATGCCTTCGGGTGTTCGTCGGATACTTTTACGCTGCCGGTGCGGGTAAACCAGCAGTTGGCTACCGCTACGCCCACTGGCCCGCTACGCGTGTGCCAAAGCGGCGGCCCCTTCACGTATCAGACCCAGTATACCAATGGCTCGGTTTACGCCTGGCAGATTATCGGCGGTACCCAGGTCAGTACCAACCAAGCCTCGGTACAAGTAAACTGGACCCAAGCCGGGGTAGTGAAGCTAGTAGTAACGGAGTCGAGCAACCCGGCGGGCGGCGTGTGCCGCGGGGTTAGCGACACGCTTTATGTGACGGTGCTGCCCGCACCGGCTACGAACCTAGCCATTACGGGTCCCGATCGGGTGTGTGCAAGTACGAGCACTATCCGCTTCTCCTTGCCAGGTACTTCTACATCTTCCTACGCTTTTGCCCTGAATGGCGCTGCTGTCAGCGGCACTGGCAATACCCTGACGCTGCCTACCCCTGCCGCCAGCGCTACCCCCTACACGCTTACCATCCGTGAAACCAATGCCAACGGTTGCCAGGGTCAGGTATATACAAAGACCTTCCTAGTAGTACCGCCGCTGGCCGTTATGGGCCCACTTAGCTACTGCCCCGAGGCGCGCACGCGCCTGACCTACACGGCCACTAGCTTCCCAGGTGGTCAATACCAGTGGACCATTGCGGGCGGCACCATCACGGGTGGCCAGGGCACCAATACCGTAACAATAGATATTCCAGCTGGTAGCGCCACGGCTACGCTCTCGGTTACGGAAACCACTAGCGCCAGCTGCGCTGCTACCGTCACCATCCGTCCTGATAACGCTACGGTGGCGCTGAGTACCGCTTCGGTAAACGCGGCGGCCCAGGACCGCAGCGTAACGCTAACCCTGGCCGTTCCTAACAACACGGGCAACAGCAACCAGGTCCAGATTCGGCGGCGAGTAGCGGGTAGCACGGGCGCCTACGTCACCGTGGGCACGGTAGCCAACTCGGCTACCAGCTTTACCGATGCCGGTGCGGACGCCGATACCTACGCCTACCAGTACCGCCTTGACCTCACCAACGCCTGCGGCACGGTGCTCAGCAGCCAAGAGCATACCACCATCCTCACCAAGGCCGTGGCCACCCAGAGCACGGGCCGGCGCGACGTAGGCCAAGTAAGTCTAACGTGGTCGGCGTACGTGGGCTTTCCAGTGCAGGAGTACCGCATCTCGCGCGTGGCTGACAATGGCGTAACGGAGCAAGTAGCAACGGTAAGCGGCACTACCCTAAGCCTGAGCTTACCTACCAGCACGGCCGGTTTCAACCAGTGCTTCCGAGTGCAAGCCATCAGCACGGAAACCAACCCGCGCACGGCGTACTCCAACGATGCGTGTGTGGCGTTTGAAAACAAACTGGGCTTCTACAACATCATCACGCCCAACGGCGACGGCAAGAACGACGTGCTGGTCATCGACAACGTGGCGCTTTACCCCAGCAACACACTTACCATCTTCAACCGCTGGGGTAAGCAGGTATACCAAACCAGCAACTACCGCAACGACTACGGCGGTCAGGACCAAGGGGCGGGTATGTATTACTACCTGTTCAAACTTCGGGACGGCACTATCTACAAAGGCTGGTTTGAAATCAACCGCTAACCGGCAATAAGCTGTTAAAAAGCGCCGTTCGGATATTTCTGAACGGCGCTTTTATTTTCTACTCTATCTCTTTGCTCTATACCATGCGGCTGCTTTACCTTCTGCCAGTGTTGCTGTTACTGTTGCCTAGCACTAGCCGCGCCCAGGCGCGACACAATCTCAATTTCGAGCCGGAAGCCAACCACCACCAGCCCTTACTACTATGGATGTGGGGTACTCGCGGTGCTGCAACGCCTAATGATGCCAAGCTACGGCGTGTTGATACGCTCACACGGGCGGCGAGTGGTCGAGGCAGCCTACTTATTGATGTCAGCCAAACCGAAGAACCCGTATCGGGGGCCGTATCTACTAGCATTACCCCCGTCGATTCGCTGCGGTGGCAAACGGTCACCATTAGCGGGCAGCTCCGCACCCAGCAGTTTGTGGGTAAAGCCTACCTCTATGCTTATGCCCAAACCAGTGTTGCGGGTGAAAACCTAGCCGGCAACGATAACTTCAACTCGCCTGCGGCCCCGCTAACCTCTGGCTGGCAACGGGTGCAAATTCAGCTTCCCGTACCCCAGGCCACTACCAATTTGCGGGTTGGGCTGCGGTTTCAGGGCCAGGGGCGGGTATGGCTGGATGATGTGCGGGTAGAGTGGAACAACGGCCAGCAACGCTACCACGACCAGTTGCTACCAGGCACTGAACCCCCGGTGCTCACGGCTGCCGCCCGCCGTCCTAATTGGGACTTCGAGCGTGCATTTCCTCCGTTGCAAGACCCTCGATACCAAGCACGCCTCGATTCACTGACCCCAGCGCAACATGGCAAACGCAGCCTCCACCTGACCGCAGTGGGCCCTGGGCGTTCGGTTGGCTACCTTGGGCAAGTGCCCCTTTATTCGTCGTTGCGAGGTAAAACCCTAGTAGTGAAAGGCTACATACGAGGTAGTAGCAAGGCTCCGGGCGCTGCCTTTGCTTACTGCCTACTAACCGAAGACAGCCGATTTGGGCCACGTTGGGGCAGCGCAGATGCCGTACGCGAATTGCCCCTACCTCCCGAGGGCGGCCCAACCGTCGATTGGCAACCCTTTGCGGTGGCCATTCCTATTACGTGGAATAAATTCGTTACGCAGGTAGCGTTGGGTATGAGCCTCAACGCGGGTACATCCGTGTGGATTGATAACCTGCAACTGCTCGTTGATGGCAAGCCGTACGCACCACCTGCCGACCCCGCCGCCGTGGCTCTCCCTACCGCCACCGAGTTGGCCTGGCTGCGCAAAGCGGCCCTCCCCCTACGCACGGTGATACCCGACGGCGGCGACGTGAAGGACTTGGCACCCTTCGGGGCGTTAGTAACAAAAGCGCAGATAATTGGCCTGGGGGAGGTCAGCTATGGCTCCCGCGAAATTGCGCAACTGCGTCACCGCCTCACCCGCTACCTCATAGAGCAGAAAGGAGTACGCACTATTGCCTTGGAAGCCGACAGAGCCGTTTGTCTAGCGCTGAATGACTATCTGCGAACTGGACAGGGAAACCCACGCCAGCTACTCGGCAAAATGGGCGCTTATAATTCGGCAGAAACCCTGGCGCTGGTGCAATGGCTACGCGCGTTCAATGAGCGGGCTGCTGTCAAGGTGCACGTGGGCGGCCTGGAATGCCAGCTTCCCTCCGAAACCATAGCGTACCTCCGAGAGCTACTCCCCAGAACCGCAACGGCTTTGCATACCCAGCTAGAGCAGCTCGGCCAACAGCTCCAAGCCTTACCCGGCGCGGGCATTCGCCTGAATCCGTTTACGGAACCAACCAAGACCGACCCGCGCCTGACCCTTGTCCGGACTACACTGCAAAACGTGCGCGCCGGCTTGGAAGAGCGGGTACGGTTGCAGGCTGGCGGCGGGCTTATGCTTGAGGAAGCAGCCATTCAGCAGCAGCTACTGCTAGAACTAGAGCAATACGTGACGCTACAAACCCTCGACTTGGAGCTGGCACCCACCTACCGGGCAACGTCGCTGGCCCAGAACATTCATTGGCTGCATAGCCAGCCCAACAGCGCTACCCTAATAGTATTGGCTCACAACCATGTGCTAGATGCCACCGCCACTACTGGCCGCTTGCTGCGCGCTACCTACGGCCCCAACTACGTTGCCCTAGCATCGGCATTTGGCAGGGGCAGCTTTCGGACAACTGACCCCCAAGGCCGCTTTGCTATGGCCGAAGCCGCTACGGCCGAGCCCGGCAGCTACGAGTATTACTTCCGGACGGCTACTACCACCCCCATTCTACTAGACTTGCGCCATCCTAGCCTCTCCCCCGGCACGCAGTGGCTCTACCAAAACCTTCTGTTGCGCGACGTAGAGCACACGGTACCTAGAAGCACGTTTTTGCGGCATGACCTCCGCCGGGAGTTCGACGCCCTGCTTTATCTACCAACTTCCACGCCGTTGCGCAGCATTCCCTAACGGCTGGGCAGTGAAGCGGCAACCGACTGAGGGAGTAGTACACCCCAGGAAATCCGTGTCGCCTTCATTTTCCGTCTGAATCCGTGCGTACCTTTGCTGGCGTGAGTAAAGCAGCTAAAAAAATCCCGGCGGACGCGCTCCGCAACATTGAGATTCAGGACATGGTGGCGGAGGGCAAGTGCATTGTTCGCCACGACAATCTTGTCATTTTTGTAACCCAGGTAGCCCCCGGCGACGTGGTGGACCTACGCATCACCCGTAGCAAAAAAAACTTCTTGGAGGCCGTCCCTACGCACTTCCACAAGTACTCGGAGCTGCGCGTAACGCCCTTTTGCGAGCATTTTGGGGTATGCGGAGGCTGCAAGTGGCAGCACATCGGCTACAACACCCAATTGCAGTACAAGCAGCAGCAGGTGGAAGATACCTTGCAGCGCATTGGTAAAGTAGCCATACCACCTGTGGCACCCATTATGGGGTCGCCCGCCCAAACCTACTACCGCAACAAGCTGGAGTACACTTTCAGCTTTATGGGCTGGCTGACAGAAGCGCAAATTCAGGACGAGACTACGGAGTACGACCGGCGCGTACTGGGCTTCCATACACCAGCCCGCTTCGACAAGATTATTGACGTTAACCACTGCTGGTTGCAGCCCGACCCCAGCAACCAGATACGCTTGGCTATTCGCGACTATGCGCGCGAAAACGAGCTCCGCTTCGGCAACATCATCAAGCAAACAGGTCTGCTTCGCAACCTCATCATCCGCACGGCCAACACCGGCGACCTGATGGTGATTCTGCAGTGCTACCGCCAGCACCAAGCCATCGAGCCGCTGCTGGACTACATCTACGAACGGTTTCCGCAGATTACCTCCCTCAACTACGTCCTCAACGACAAGGGCAACGAAACCTTCCACGACTTGGAGGTGGTGTGTTACAAAGGCGAGCCCTACATTCACGAGGAAATGGAAGGTTTGCGCTTCCGGGTAGGCCCAAAATCGTTTTACCAAACGAACTCCGAAGGCGCTTACAACCTTTACAAAATCACCCGCGACTTTGCCCAGCTTACTGGCAATGAACTGGTGTATGACCTCTACACCGGGGCTGGCACCATCGCCAACTTTGTGGCTCGTCAGGCCAAGCACGTTGTAGGGGTAGAATACGTGGAGCAAGCCGTTGCCGATGCCCGCATCAACTCGGCAATCAATGACGTGACCAACACGGAGTTCTACGCCGGCGACATGAAGGACGTACTCAACGCCGACTTCATTGCCCAGCACGGGCGCCCCGATGTAGTTATCACCGACCCTCCCCGCGCCGGCATGCACGTTGACGTAGTAGCCCGCCTACTGGAAATGCGTGCTCCTCGCATCGTGTACGTCAGCTGCAACCCCGCCACCCAAGCCCGCGACTTAGAGCTGCTTGACGAAGCCTACCAGGTGGTGAAAGTGCAGCCCGTGGATATGTTTCCCCACACCCACCACGTAGAGAATGTGGTGTTGCTGGAGTTGAAGTAAGGAAAAGCCATTGTTTTAGGTCTTGATGGCAATCAATTAGTGTTGAGAAGACTCGTAGAATAACTACATGAGCACAATGGACTACACCAACGACCCCGAGCTGAACGGAAAATACCTCGGCACCATCACCAAGGATTTTGCTACCGTTTCTGATACGCTGAAGGAAGCTTCCTATCAAATCCGCAAGCGTGAGATTTCCAAGCACCCCGTCTTCATCTTTGCGCGGCAGGAGGTGCCCCTGGGCCGCCTGCTGGTAAACGCAGATGAGCTAAACTTGGAGTGGCACGTTTTCGCTAGCTATGCCGAGATGCTGGTGCAGCAACGCGTAATTGGAGCCGAAAGAATTGAAGATTTCCAGCAGACCTACAAAGACCCCGACGAGTACTGCTGCTTGTTTGTGCTTGACGAGGAGTTTACCAACTTCGTGTACATCCCCTACCCGGAGGATTAGCAGGATGCCCCAAAACGCCAACAGCTCACCGACTTTCTAGCGAGTCGGTGAGCTGTTGGCTTTATAAGGAGACGCCTACCCGAAATGCTGGAAGCCTTGCGCGCGCAAGGGCACGGGCTGGCCAGCTTTGGTAATGAGGTTGGCCCCTTCACTACGGTCTACCATGTGGCCGATGATGGTGATATCGGGGTGATTCTTGATTTTGTCGTGGGCAGTAAGCGGAATGGTAAACAGCAGTTCGTAGTCCTCACCACCATTGAGCATGCACATGATGGGGTCGAGGTTGAACTCTTCGGCCACCTCCAGAGTGGGGTTAGCAATAGGTAAGTTTTCGGAGAAGATACGGGCGCCGGTACCACTAGCCTGGCACAAATGCAGCACCTCCGAAGCCAGCCCGTCCGACACGTCAATCATGCTGGTGGGCATCACACCCAAGTCGCGCAGTTCGTGCACTACGTCCATTCGGGCCTCAGGGCGTAACTGGCGCTGTAGTACGTAGGGATATTTGCCAAGCTCCGGTTGGGTTTCGGGGTCGGCTTGCCAGGCTTGCTTCTCACGCTCTAGGACTTGCAAACCTAAAAATGCGCCGCCCAAATCGCCCGTCACGCACAGCAGGTCATTGGGACTCGCCCCGCTCCGGCGCACCGCTTTCCCAGCTTCTACCTGCCCTAGCGCCGTGATACCAATGGTGAGGCCACCGCGACTGGCCGTGGTGTCGCCACCTACTAAGTCTACATGGTAGGCCTCGCAGGCCAGGCGCATCCCTTCGTACAGCTCCTCCACGGCTTCTACCGAAAAGCGCGCTGGCAAGCTGAGTGCTACCACCAGTTGCGTGGGCGTGGCATTCATAGCGGCTACATCCGATACATTGACTGCAACGGCCTTATAGCCGAGGTGCTTCAGGGGACAGAAGGTGAGGTCAAAATGTACACCTTCCACCAGCAAATCGGTGCTCACTACTACTTCTTGCCCAGCCGGCGGGGCTATAATGGCCGCGTCGTCGCCGATGCCCAGGATGGTGCTAGGCTGTAGCTGGTGCACGGTGTTTTGAATCCGGCGAATCAGGCCAAATTCGCCTACTTTATCTAATGGAGTGACGTCGCTCATAAAATGACGGAGGTTGCAGAATGGTCAGGTCTTGCTACTAGGCCAGAGGCAATAGGCAAAACGTACGTGGGTTGCAAAGGTATGCATCTGGGCTGGTGCACGCTTCAATCATACGGTGTATAGCACCGTGCCGCAGCAGCTAACAGGAAATCCTTAGTCGGCGCAGATCAGCAAGTCTAGTCTCTGGCCCGTTTATCTGAGTGCGGAAAATTATACACGCACAATGGCAGCATTTTCGCCACTATTGATTGTTTTTGCAGTCAATTTCGTTGGCTCATTGCACAATTCCCTACTGGTTAAGACATGAAGCATATTTTTTGGTTGTTGCTGGTTTGTACTCTGGCAACTACGAGCTGTAACCGCACGCCCAAGGTCATTGATCCTGCTTCGGCGGCGGCCGTGAAAGTGCAGGTAGATATTCTGCGCGATACCGTTCAGGCGCGATGGACGGAGATGGTAAGCAG
Organism: Hymenobacter mucosus; assembly: GCF_900188255.1. Classification (GTDB taxonomy): domain Bacteria; phylum Bacteroidota; class Bacteroidia; order Cytophagales; family Hymenobacteraceae; genus Hymenobacter; species Hymenobacter mucosus. The sequence continues at coordinate 400,145 of NZ_FZNS01000004.1, forward strand.
CGACGATGCCAAGCTGCAAGACTTGCGCCACGTACTGACTGCGCTGGAAGGACAGCCCGGCACCGACCGAGCCCAACTGCGTGACTTGCAACGAGCCAACAGCCGGCTGAAAACCCTCCGCTACGACCAAACCACCATGGCGGAGTCGGCCCGGATTGATGCCTACGATACCGCCCAGGACTCCCTGATGAAAGTGGTGTACCAACTAGCACTACCCGCAGGCCGGGAGCCCGCTCCCGCCGTCAAGACGCTTACTGACCGCATCCAGGACGCCGATGTGAGCCTGATTAGCTTTCGAGTGCGATACGACCAAGCGGCCACTCGGTTCAATAATTACCTGCAAGTGCATGCCACAGAACTGGCACAACTGGGCGGGCAGTATAGCAAGCTCAAGCCCTTGCCCGTGTTTACCTTGCCAGTAAAGTAGTGGTTAGATACCCTAGAAAAACACTCTCCAGCCCGGCGGAGTGTTTTTTATTTCTGTATATCAACACTTTATGATATTATAAAAAGACCATGCAACGTTTGGGGCATCTTGGGGCTCATACAGACAAAATCATTCATCTATTATTCCTTTCCATCCTTCGTTTCGGTTGTTATTAAGGTATACACTATAAAGAAAGGGCGGCTGGGAATATCCCAGCCGCCCTTTTTGTTGCGCTACGTTTCGCTTAGAGGCGGGCCATCTCGTCGTGCACAAAATCGGCGAGAGTGCGCAGGTATTCGGTCGAGAAGTCGAACCGAATACCGGCAGCGGCATAAATTTCCCCAATAGGAGCCGTATAGCCCAGCGCCAATGCCCGTTTATAGGCTTCTAGTCCTTGCTCGGCATCTTGGCGGTAGTTGCGCCATACGGCAATAGCACCTAGCTGCGCCATTGCGTACTCAATGTAGTAGAAGGGCACTTCGTAGAGGTGCAGCTGCTTCTGCCACAGGTAGGGCTTGTAGTTTTCCAAGCCCTTCCAGCTTACCGTCCGTTGGTTGAATTCATCGAATACTGCCGTCCAGCGCTGGTGGCGTTCCTGCTCCGTATGCTGGGGGTTCTCGTACACCCAGTGCTGGAACTTATCAATAGTTGCTACCCAGGGGAAGGTTTCCAATACGCTTTCCAGGTGGGTTTTCTTGGCCCGGCGTAGCTCATCAGCATCCTCAAAGAACACGTCCCAATGATCCATGCTCATCAACTCCATGCTCATCGAGGCCAGTTCGGCCACTTCTGATGGTGGGTGCTTGTCGGCTCCCAAGGGTAGGCGCCGCGTCAGGAAACTATGTACAGCGTGGCCGCCTTCGTGCAGCATAGTCACCACATCACGCAGGGAGCTGGTGGCATTCATAAAGATGAATGGCACGCCGGTTTCGTCCAAGGGGTAGTTGTAGCCACCAGGTGCCTTGCCCTTACGCGACTCCAAATCGAGATGTCCCATCTGACGCATTGTGCGTAGGCAGTCACCTAGGAAAGGATCTAGTTCCTGAAATACCGTTATCGTCTTTTCGAGCAGTTCCTCGCCCGTTTCAAAGGGCCGCAACGGAGCCTTGCCCGACACGTCAACGTCCAGGTCCCAGGGCCGAAGCTCAGGCAGCGTCAGGTCTTGGCGGCGTTCCAGGTCCAAATCGTCAATCAGCGGTACTACCGTCTCGCGTATGGCCCGGTGGAAATTAAAGCAATCCTGGGGAGTGTAATCGAAGCGACCCAATGCCGCAAACATGTAGTCGCGGAAGTTTGAGAAGCCCGCGTTCAGGGCCATTTGGTGGCGCAACCCAATCAGCTCCGTAAAGAGAGCATCAAGTGGTTTCGCATCCTGGAGGCGGCGATTCTGAATGGCACGCCAGGCTTCTTCCCGCACAGCACGGTCAGGGCTTTTGAGGCGGTCGGCGGCACGGGGCAAGGTTACTTCTTCGCCATCAAGCGTTACAGTCATAGCACCCGCAATGGCGGCATACTGCTGCTGCTTAGTGCTAATGTCAGTTTTGAGCGGAATATTTTCGGCCCGGTAGATATTCAGGGCCTGCCGCACTGAGCGAATAAATACGCGGTAGCGGGCGGGGTCCAAATCCGGTAGAAATTCCGACCCAACCATTTTCTCATTTAGGGCGTGGTCGTAGGGTGCTACGTTGGGCTCTATTTCGCTTACGAAATACTGGAATGCCTCGGAGCGTCCCTCGTCTTGCGTGTCGCACGTCATGCGGATGTAGCGCCAAGCCAAATCCTCACTCAACACAGATTCTAGTTCTGAGCGGTCGAGTAGCCAGCGCTCCAGAGCCTCCGCCGAAGCGACCGGCCGGTCGCGCAGTTCGACAAAAAAAGGCTCAAGGGATGCCCAATCGGTTACGCTGAATTCTTCGGGCAGGTATTGCCGGGGCGGACGCTGCGTGTCGGTGGCCAAATCGGCAGCAGTGGCGGAGGAGTAGAAAGTCATAAGAAGGAAGATACGGGAAGCGCGAAGAAAAGTAACGCTGCAATAAGGTAGAAAATGCATCTACCCCGCAGAAAAGCAACGAAGTCAGCAACGGATACAATCCGTGCAGCAGCCGTTGTGCTTCTCTACGGGGTAGAACAATACTTCGGGGCAGATGTCTACCCTATTTCAATCACGACGTCGCTCGTTAGCGGGTGGCTCACGCAGGTTAGTACGTAGCCCTGGTTCAGCTCGGAATCCGACAAGCCCTCGCGCTCATCCAAATGCACTTTGCCTGAGAGGCACTTTCCGCGGCAAGCGGTGCACAAGCCAGCCTGGCAGGAGTATGGCAAGTCGATGTCTAGGTCGAGAGCAGCCTCCAGGATGGTTTGGTTGGGCTCGACGCTAAACTGGTATTCCGAGCCTTCGTAGTTGACGGTGACGGTACGCGTAACAATAGTGCCGTCATCCTCGGCGGCCGAAACGTCGCCGTGGCTGCCAGCGGCTTCCGTAGCATCGGCTGCGGCCACAAAGCTCTCCCGGCGAATACGGCTAGCTGGCACGCCCAGCAACTCCAGCGCTGATTGTGCTTCCATCATCATCCCATCGGGGCCGCAGAGGTAGTACTCGGCTTGAGCAGCCGGGAAGGAATGGCGCTGCTCCAAAATGCGCAGGAGCATGGTGCGGTTGAGGCGGCCCGTGTGCTGGTGCGCCGTAATGGGGCCTTTAGGCTGGCTATACACGTGCTCAATCTGGAAGCGGCTGGCGTATTGCTGCTCCAGTTGGCGCAACTGGTCCCGGAATATTACCGATTCTTCATTGCGGTTGCCATACACCAGCAGCACGTGGCTCTGGGGCTCTTCTCGCAGCACCGCTTTTAGCATACTCATCAGAGGAGTGACCCCAGAACCAGCTCCTACCAGCACCAACGACCGGGCCGAGTTGGGGGCCGTTTTGAGGGTAAAGTTGCCCAGGGGTGCCATTACTTCCATCTGCTGGCCTACGCGCACCGTATCCAGCAGATAGTTGCTCATAAGGCCACCCACCACGCGCTTCACCGTCACCGACAAGCGAGGAGCTTCGGCGGGCGTGCTGCTCAGGGAATAGGCACGGCGTTCTTTCTTCCCGCCGGGTCCGCAGGGCAAAATCAGCGTCAGGAACTGACCAGGGTCGCTGGCTACGGGCTGGCGGTCGGGTCGCTCCAGGTGAATGGTAATGGTGTCGGGCGTTTCTTGGGTAAGGGCAACGACGGTAAGCGTGAGGTAGGGACTGCTCATATATACTACAGGAACGTGGCAGGGGCTTGTGTGATTGGGCCGCAAAAATACAGGATAATGTGGCGTATGCTTTAGCTTGCGGTGCATTAGGGCAACGTGTAAAATTTACGCCCGTAGTTCGCTCGTGGTTTTGCGGGCGGCCTACCCCAGTTCTAAGCCCTTGCTCAATCAGACCTAAACACTTACCCTGCGCTAACACCGCGCCTCCTTCCTATTTATCCTATGCTAGCTTCGCTACTTGAGCGCCACCAGCACGAGTTTGGCCCGGTACTACCCGTCGACCTGAACGCCCCAGATGTGGCCCGCCTCGATTTTACCGCCGCCAATCCGCTGCTAGAAGATGCCGATCTGCGCGACACCGCCGCCTTCGAAGCCTTGGTAGTCCGCTTGCTAGAAGCACAACAAGCTCACATTGGCGTGGGCGGCTACCTCGAAAACCGAGTTATCTACCGGCGCAGCCCCGATCTGTTCGGGGACCCCGCCGTGCCCGCCCGTTCCCTGCACCTGGGCGTGGACGTGTGGTTGCGGGCAGGCACTCCGGTACTGGCGCCGCTAGATGCCGTGGTGCACAGCGTGCAGGACAATGACAACTTTGGCGACTATGGCCCTACCGTCATCTTGCAGCATCGCCTCGAAGACGCCACCTTCTACACGCTATATGGCCACCTTAGCCGCCGCGAAACCCTACTCCTGCGCCCAGGTATGACTGTTGCCAAAGGGGAAACATTTACGGAAGTAGGCCCCGCACCTGAAAATGGCGACTGGCCTCCACACCTGCATTTCCAAGTTATTGCCGACATGCTTGGTTTAGCGGGAGACTTTCCAGGAGTAGCCCTGCCAGAAGAGCAAGAGAAATGGGCCGCTCTGTGCCCCGATCCAAACCTGATACTCCAAAGCCAGTGGCTATAAACAACCGACGCCTGCCCCTAAGTAGAGGCAGGCGTCGGTTGTTTATTGAACTTAGACTTAGTCGAACTTAATGGCCGTAACCGGCTTGATGCGGGCAATAAGATAGGTAGGAATCAGTACTGCCAGCAAAGAGGTAAGGAAGGTAGCGGCGTTGAGCACCAGGATAATGAACAGGTCCCAGTGAATGGGTACGCGGTCCATGTAGTAGTTCTCGGGGTCCAGGGGGATGGGGTGGAAGAAGTACTGAATGGCGCAGAAGCCCAAGCCCACAATATTCCCGTACAGCATGCCGCGCATCGTCAAGCTGAGGCCCCGAAAGAAGAACATGCTACGGATCTGATTATCAGTAGCGCCGATGGCTTTCAGCACCCCAATCATGTTGGTGCGCTCCAAAATCATGATAAAGATGGTGGCTACCATGTTAAACGTCGCCACGAAGATGATCAGCAGCAGGAAGATAACTACGTTGCGATTCAGCAGTTGCAGCCAGTCGAATAGCTGCGCATACTGCTCGGTAATCTTGTCAAGCTTAAGATCGTAGCGCAGGTTTTCGTAGAGGTTATCGGCTACGATATCTAGGCGGCGGAAGTCTTTCAGCGTGACTTCCATACCGCCCACCAGAGAATCGGGCCAGCCAGCCAGGTCCCGCACCTGCCGGATATCACCAATGACGTACACCTCGTCAAACTCATCGAGGCCAGTCTGGTAAATACCGCGCACGGTGAAGCGGCGCACGCGGGGCGGATTTTGGATAAAGTAGAACTGGGCATTGTCGCCGGGCTTGAGGCGCAGCTTGTCGGCTACCTTGCGCGAAACCAGCACGTCGTTGCTAGCTGAGGAATCAGGGAAGGACAAGAACTTACCCTCCACCAGGTTCTTCCGCATCAACGACTGGCCATTTTTCTCATCAATGCCCTTCAGCACCACGCCCAGCACTTCATCCTTGGTTTTGATGATGGCGGTTTTGCGCGCGAAGGGCTGGAAGGATTTAACCTGCGGGTTACGCTTCAGTTCCTGAATCAGCTGTGGCTCACCAATGGGCTCTACTTCCAACGAATTGTTGGTATCGTACTTGCTAATTTGCAAGTGAGAGCCAAAGGAAAAGATCTTGCTTTGTATCTCGTTGCGGAAACCTTCGAGGATGGCAAACGAGACCACCATCACCGCTAGCCCCATGGCAATGCTGATGATGGCTATCTTTGTCACCGACGAAGTAAACGAGCCGGAATCGGCTCCCCCGTCAATTTTGTTAGATATGTACTGCGAAACGTTCACCGGCGTAAAGCTACGGTAACCCGACCAGTTTTCCAGCCCCTGCTTTCTGCCATGATTTCGGTCTTTCCCACGAGTCTGTTGAGCCTGGCGCTACTGCTGGCTGACTGCACCCACACACCCGCTACTACCCCACCCCAGGGCGGCGCTCCGCTCATACAATCAACCACTTCCCCACCCCAGGTGGTACTACCTGCTTCTTCGGCGGCAGCTACCCTACGCGTTGGGGCTGCGCGTTTCGACCGGTACCTGCCCTTGCTTAAGGGCAAACGGGTGGGCGTGGTTGTGAATCAAACGGCTCGCGTTGGGCAGGCTTTTCTCGTCGATACCCTCTTGGCAAAGGGGGTAGGCGTCAATGTTATCTTCGGACCAGAGCATGGTTTCCGGGGTGAAGCCGCCGACGGCGCTACCATCAAAAACGGGCGTGACCAACGTAGCGGCCTGCCGGCGCTGAGCCTCTACGGCGCTACCAAAAAGCCGACGCCAGACATGCTCAAGGATGTTGATGTGCTGGTGTTTGACATTCAGGATGTGGGCGTACGGTTTTACACCTTCATCAGCACCATGCACTACGTGATGGAGGCCGCGGCGGAGCAAGGCAAAGAAGTTATTGTTTTAGACCGGCCCAATCCTAACGGATGGTATGTCGACGGCCCCGTGTTGGAGGCCGCCCACAAGTCATTCGTGGGCATGCACCCCATTCCGGTGGTACATGGCCTCACGGTAGGAGAGCTAGCCAAGATGATTAACGGCGAGAAATGGCTAGCTGGTGGGCGGCGGTGCAAGCTCACGGTAATACCCGTGGAAGGCTATACACATGCTACGCGCTACGAATTACCCGTGCGCCCCTCTCCCAATCTACCCACGGCCCATTCAGTAGCTCTCTACCCAACCGTCTGCTTATTTGAGGGTACTGACGTGAGCGTGGGGCGGGGCACCGAATTTCCTTTTGAAGTTATTGGGGCGCCCACCCAGCCCGCTACTCGGCCGTTCAGTTTCACGCCGGCTCCTAACGCCGGCTCGCCTACCCCACCTCAAAATGGGAAGCGCTGCTACGGCCAAGATCTGCGCCAGACTGGCAACGACATCGGATTCTCAATGAAGTACCTGCTCGACTTCTACCAGCAGAGCACCGACAAAGAGCACTTTTTCGGTAAGTACTTTGAACAACTTACCGGGACCCGCAGCCTGCGCGAGCAGGTTATTGCGGGCAAATCAGAGCAAGAGATTCGGCAATCGTGGGAGCCAGCCTTGGGACGCTACAAAGCTCTGCGCAAAAAATACTTGCTGTACCCCGAGGCCTAACAGCACGCCCACGCAGTTTAGCCGCTGCCCTGTACCGCCTGCCGCTGAGCAAACCTAGTTCTCTGAAATGAGGGGTAGGCTTTGCCCAGCGGCAGGTTTGCTCTGGAGCAGATGCTAACTCAGGGAAGATAGGTTTCATACTTTTGCGCCTATGACATCGACGCCTGATTCTCCACTCCGCATCATCTTTATGGGTACGCCCGAGTTTGCCGTGCCTACGCTCAACGCTCTCACGACTTGGCCGGGTTGCGAGGTAGTAGCTGTGCTTACCGCTCCTGACAAACCAGCTGGACGCGGCCGGCAACTACAAGAATCGGCAGTGAAGCAGGCAGCAGTGCAGCACGGCTTGCCCGTGCTACAGCCGACGAACTTAAAGGATCCTGCCTTTCAGGAAGAGCTCCGTAGCTACGCCGCCGACTTACAAGTGGTGGTAGCCTTCCGAATGCTACCCGAGACCGTGTGGAACATGCCGCGCTTAGGGTCCATTAATATTCATGCGTCGTTGCTACCGCAGTACCGCGGCGCGGCTCCTATCAACTGGGCACTCATGCACGGCGATACGCAAACGGGTGTGACCAGCTTCTTCCTGCAGCACGAAATCGATACTGGGAATCTGATCTATCAAGACACGGTAGCTATTGCGCCAGAAGATGATTTTGGCTCGCTCTATGAAAAGCTGAAAGTCGCAGGCGCGGCCCTTGCTTTGCGCTCCGTGCAAGCTATTGCGGCCGGCAACGCCCCCAGCATTCCGCAGCCGCAGCTACCAGAGCTACGCTCAGCGCCAAAGCTTCAGAAAGAAACCGGTCGGTTGGACTTCCAGCAGTCGGCGCCGACGCTAGCCAATGTAGTGAGGGGCCTTTCACCTATTCCCACCGCCTTCACCCAACTACCCGACGGCCGCACGCTCAAGATCTTTAAAGCGCAACCCTTCGATGATGAGGATGCCAGCGGCCCCGATGCTACTGCGCCTGGCACTTGGCATACCGACGGCCGCAGCTACCTACGGGTGCAAACGGGCGACGGCCTCCTTGACTTGCTTGACGTACAACTAGAGGGTAAGAAGCGGATGGCTATACTGGACTTCTTGCGAGGTTTCAATACTAGTTCACTGGTGGCTCCGCAGTAATAGCCCGCGGCCTTTCAGGGCCTGCTTCCACCATTTACCTTTTGCAGTAGCACATGACCGCCTTAGTAGTAGCCGTAGCCGATAATGGCGTCATTGGGGGCGAAAACCGCCTGCTTTGGCACCTGCCACTTGATTTACAACACTTTAAACAGCTCACCCAGGGCCACCCCATTGTGATGGGCCGACGCACGTTTGAGAGCATCGGCCGCCCCCTTCCCAACCGCACCAATATTGTGGTCACGCGCCAGTTAGATTGGCAAGCCGAGGGGTGCCAGGTAGCTCATTCAGTGCCACAAGCCTTAGAAATGGCTCGGGCAGTAAACGAAGATGTCATGGTAATTGGGGGCGGTGAAGTCTATCGTCAAGCCCTTCCTGCCGCCGACACAGTATACCTCACGGAGGTACACTACGCCTTCGAAGGCGATGTGGTCTTTCCTGACCTCAACCCTTTGGAGTGGCGTGAGGAAACCCGGGAGCGACACGAGCCCGACGCGAAACATGCATATGCATTTAGCTTCGTAACCCTCCGTCGGCGGTAAGCTACTTCCTGAGCTTACTCTAGCCTTGAAGCCGTAAAAGCAAGAGTCCCGACCATGTACACGGTCGGGACTCTTGCTTTTTTGCATGACTATCTAACGCCGGACTAGCGCAGCAAAACGAGTTTGCCCCAGCCCTTTTTAAAGGCTTTGTCGCCGGCTGTGTCTCGGTGCTTAAAGGTCCCCTCGGCATCATCGAGTATCACACGATACAGATACGTGCCATTGGCCAGCCGGTCACCGTACGTATCGGTACCATCCCAGGCGTAATCGGTGATATTGTTACCAATCCGGAGGTTACCTAGCTCGCTCATCATTATTTCGCGCACTACCCGCCCCGTCAGCGTCATAATCTGGATTTTCATGTTACGCGGCAGCTCATTGCCCGTCAGCGTAAACACAAATTTTGCTTTGCTGGTAATGGGGTTCGGGTACGGATATACGTTGGTGATACCACTTTCACTGATGACCTCGAAGGTAATGCGGTAGGGCTCAGCACCCGCCAAATTGCCAGCACCATCTTTGCCCTGCACTTCCAGTACGTATACCCCATCGGCCAGCTTTGTGTCCTTACCGAGCTGAATTTCTAACCGCGCCACGCCCTGGGCCGAGTCGGCCGCAAATACTACATTTGCTGCGTTCAAGTTAAGGGCCGTGGTAGTAGTAGAATTGGGAGACGACAGGAACAGAGAGAAAGCCGTGCGGTCCTTGATAGGACGCAGCCGGTCCTGGTCGCGCAACTGCACCGTAATTAGCGGCTGAGCCGACACGATATCACCGTTGAGGAGGTGACGGCCATCGAAAGCTACGTCAAGCACTGGAGGCGTATCTTGGCTTGCTACCTGGAAGGGCGGGAGTGCTTGCTCGTTGTTGAAGTAGTACAACTCAGGCTGGCGACGGGGGTTCAGCACCACTTGGCCCGACAGAGTGCCCGACAGGTCACGCACGTCTAGCTCTACTTGGTAGGTGCGCTGGGAGTGTGCAGCCAGCGCCGGCCCGGTGAGGTTATAATACTTTTCGCGCGGCGTGGTAGTACTGTTGTCTGTGCGCACTACGATGTACGCTTTGAGCGGCGCCTTAAAAGCAAAGTCAGCTACGTTTTGGAATGTAACGGGTACCGTAATCTTACCTGTTTGCTGAGCTTGCTGCCGCAGTGTGGCGGCCGTGAGAGGCGTAGCAGAAGGCCGTACCACTCCTTCGGGCACTCCTTCGTACGTAACGAGCCACTGCTCTAGTTGAGGTGCTGGGCTGCTACCTGTACCACGCACTATGGCTCGCAGCTCCAAATACGGATACTGCTTAGCCGATATAGTGCTCAGGCTTAGGGCACGGCTGGTTACAGACGGATTCAGCACTACCGAGTTACCTAGGGTATCAATACCAGTGAGTTGCAGGGTATAGCTGCCCGAGGAGCCAGCGCGAATTGTATGGTAAAGTGTTTCCCACTGCACCGCAGGCCCGATGCGCGTAGAGGTAATGTTGCCTTGCTGGCTACCAGCATCAAATGACCATTTGCCTCCAGGGGCGGCCACTGATACACCGGCCTGTTCATCACGCAAAAACTGTCCTACGTGGCTTTGCGACCATCCCCCTGTTGTGCGGCCATTGAGTACACGGAAAGAACTCGTTGCCCAATCAGCACTTTCACCCGTTTGCGGGGCCGCTAGCTTTACGCGCCAGTACCACACTACGCTATCTGGGTTGGCTACTACAGGCAACGTTACGGACCACTCTGGTACCATTACAGCGTTTACTGTGGTACGGCGCACTAAGTCACTCGTAAACGTCTGGACCGTGTCTAGCTCAAATGCGTATTCGCGGCTGGTAGTGGTAGCAATATTGTTTTGTCCGACTAGGCGGACGGACGTGGTACCCACAATACCGAATTCGGGGGGGCTCAGTGTCGTTACGCCGCCCTGTAAGAAGGTGTAGGTGATGGTGCCTTGGTTGTTCGTCTCATCCAGCTCATCAATCACATTATTGGGGTCCAGGTCTACTACAAATGTGTTGAGGCCACTGACATCCCCTAGGTTCAGATTGTTGAGGGAGATAATATAGGTCGTGTCGCGGCGGGCTTGCCGTACCGATACCAACGTGGGGAAGGTCTGAGAACCAATACGGCGCGTCACCCGAACCTGTAGCTGACCAGTTGTGGTCCGACCGGGGTTACGCACCGTCACGCGCAGGTCAACAGCAGCTGCGTTCAGCGGAATGTTAGTGGGTAGGAGTAAGGAGGCGTTGTTAGTTTGGAAGTCAGGCTTCAACGGCGCAAACAGACGGAAAGCGGGGTCACCTTGCCATACTGTGTTCATAAGGGTTGCTACTGCTGCCTGCGAACTAGCGTAACTGGGCTGCAGACGGCGAGACACTTCGTTTTGCACAGCAGCTACTGGCTTGCCATACCACTCTGGGTCGTTGAATAGTAGCGTGTACATCTGCGTATGCATCTCGTGCAAATCCTCCGGGAAGCCAAAGCTCGACTCGGACAGGAAACCTAGAAAACCTTTATCAGGAGCCAGAATAAAACGCTCACCAAAGGAGCGAATTGCTCGGAAGGCGTTACCAGCAGCGCATCCACTTACATACATCATTGGGTATTTGCCTTTGTTGGCATACCCGCTAGAAGCTACATCTATTCTGGCTAAGTCGAAGTCAAGTCGTTCCGGGTCACCATGACCAAAATAGGAGATAATAGATACTCCACTATTCAACTCTGCCGCAATATTCAATGGATGAGGAGTGCCAGTCCCTGGATAGTCGGAGCGCCGGTAAGTTCGTACTGCATTAGCCGCAAATGGTGGACGACGAATAATTGCACTATACTCATCCACTTTGGCATTAAAGTCTCGATAGTCCAATGTGTCTTGACCACCCGCCATGTGTATAGCATTTCGACGCCATGACTCCAACCCGCCAGCTTCGTGTTCAATTATCTTGTTGAGGTAGGCCATCACCTCCAAAGAGTTCTTCGCCACCACCCGACCCGTAGCCATTTGAGCTACGTAGTTATTATTTTGCCAGTTGGCAGTGAAGAAGATATCTGACGCGCCACGGGTGCTCATTGGCACCAGATCTAGAGAAGATGCTGTATCTGTGGCGGTAATCCGGCAGCGGCTGTACTGCTTTGGATTATGACGATGGTAGGTGCCACAATCATACTCGCCAATAACTAACCCTTTACCAAGCAAGAACAACGATTTCTCCCGCGTGCTACCAGCTAGCATCCATTGGGCAAACTGCCGGATGGCTAGCGGAGACTTTTCTCCATAATGAAATTGGTCATACAGCTGATCAGAAGTTACAACCAGGGTATCGTACCGGCCGCCAGTCGTTGAGGCCCGGTAGTCAGCATATGCCCGCACAGGATTCGCCACATTACCGACTGGCTTCATCAGCAGTTTGTGCGATACAATCAGGTAGTTGTGTGCAGAGGGAGTAATCTGCCGGAACTGAACCCGGCGCGCAACTCCAGGCACCAAAGGTGTGGCGGCATCGGCTAGCAGCAGGGCACGAGTGCGGCCGTTAGCGTTTGGAAACACATAGCTACGCTGCTGTCCAATGCCTGCTGTACCTTCTATACGTTGTACTGCGTACGGATCCGTAATGTCATACCCGCGCACTGTAGCTGGCAAGCTATCAAGCTGGTAGTATGCTGATCCTGCTTGGGTAGAATCGTTAGCAAAATAAAGACGAGAAGTACCAGCAAACCACCGATTGGTTTGTGGATATACCAACCGTACATACCCTAACCGAATTAGTGGAGCAGGGTTAGGATTACCAGTAACAGGATTAAGGGCAACCCGAATACGAGCAGTGCCGCCCGTAATTTCGTTGCGCTGTAATATATAACGTCCTTTTACCTTCCCTACCCCGGCAATCTGGAACGTACCTAGCTGCCTTTGCGCACCCGATGCGTTTAGCGCGTAAACTACGCCCGCATGTGTGGCCGTGGTAGCCCCTGCTATTAGTAGCTCTACTTGGGGTTCCTGCCCCTGTGCTGCTACCGATTGCACCAGGTTCACTGGGAAATCTCGCGAGCTATTAGGACTAATGTGCGCGCTTAAAAAGCCTTCGTTAGGCTCAGCCCACGGCTGAAATACGAAGGCACTCAGCTGAATATCGGTGTACCATTCCCCTAACACGCGCATTTCCGGTTTCATCCGGATGGCGTGGGGAGTACCAGTACCCGCTAGGTTAGAAGCCGCCATGCGCCGACCATTATCGGTAGCCGACCAGGTTAGGAAATAAGAAGCGGTATCGGTATACAAGCTATAGAACGGGTGTGCTTGGTCGGTAGCATTTTTGTACATGCCCCGGTCAAGCAGCCCATCATTACGTTGACCGATAAACTCAATGAAGGTAGTGGCATCTAACGACGTCTGATTGCCCCCTACGTGGATAGCTACCTCCCTCCCCCGACGCCACAACTGTAGGCGCTGTGGATTCACCCCGCTTATGCCCGCGCGAGTGAGATACTGGTAATCAAGGCGATATAGGCCATCCTGCGCCAATTTAATCTTGTAGTACTGCTGGCTGGGCACAATCCATTCGTTGCCGTACGGGCCTGATTGCGCCCGCGCAAGGCCGCTCCACAGCAATACGACCAGCAATAGCCAACGGTAGCGTAGTTGGGTTAACAGAGTGTAGGGTTGTTTCATATCGTACTATCGACGAGGTAAAAGCCCCTCTAGCCGCCAGCCTTGCTCTAGACTGACCCTAGGAGTTTACCAATCAGTTATTTAAATCCGTAGCCTAGCGAAACAATAATGGAATTGGTCTGGGAGCGTTGGCCTAATTTCTCTACTGCCAGACGCGAAAGGGCCATATCTACGCGCAAACCGCTTAGTGCTACCCCCACTCCTAGGCTGGGCTGGGCCTTCCACTCTTCCTTGCCCGTGAAGGACTGAATCTGCTGCACGTTGCCGATACCACCCCGCAGGTATACAAGTTGTTTGTAACCAATTTCAACCCCTGCGCGAGGATCTAAGCTTACTACCTTCGAGGAAACCAGAGTATTGCGCTGACCATCGGTGTTTATTTCCAGGTCTACGGCGCCAAGCACAGTAAACTCGCCGGGCAATTGTACCTGCCGAGCAACCCCCAACACAAAGAGTGGCAGCGTAATCTCGGCGCTACTAGTTGAGATGGTGTCCACAAGTGATGCTGACCCGCGCAGTTTTTCGGCATCCACTGACCACACGTTGTAGGTGGTTGTAATGTCACGGGCCATCAAGCCCAAGCGCCACTTGTTGCGGGTATATTGTACCCCAGCATCTACCCCAAATCCCCAGGCATTGGCGAAGTCGCCGATGTTGCGGTAGATGATCTTCGCGTTGGCTCCCACCTGCAGGCCCTCAATGTTGGCAATCTTGCGCGAATAGGATAGCAATACGGCGTAATCCGCTACTGAGAAGTAGCGGATACGCGTGTAGTCAACGTACCCATACTCATTATACAAGTCGCGCGTGTCGGCAATATCGTCCACACCCAAACGGAGCAGACTCACACCAATGGCGCTTTTATCGTCTAGCGGGGTAGAAAATGCTGCGTAGTCATTTTTTACGATGCCCGAGAACAGCTCAGAGTGCATCAGCACCGCGTCGTATTTATGCTTTTGGCCTACTAAGCCTGCGGGGTTCCAATAGCCAGCCGTGGCATCATCGGCTAAGCTCACTTGGACTTTACCCATCCCTAAGGCCCGGCCCCCTACCCCGACGTTGAGAAATTCATTGCTGTATTTGGGAGTTTTATCCTGGGCGAGAACTGGAGAAAGAACGCCCATACTCAAGCCAATACCCACAGCTAGGGCAGCACAACGAGTAAAGTGGTGCATAGAAGTTAGAACAAATAATTCCGACGTGACATGATAAACCGCAGCAGGAACGCAAGATACATATTTATAGTGCGGGCTTCTGAAAACAAAGCTCTACCACACGCATAAATCGTGCTGAATCAGCGGATAAGGCTTATTCAGGTTGCAGGCCAGTAATGCTGCATCTGGCCTAAGTACCAAATCGATTCCTTTTTGGTCATGAAAATCAATTCGAGAAACGCAACCAAAATTTATTTCTACTAGTACCTTGTTTTACATAGTACCTTTAGTTACCTTTGACTCATTCTTCACCGATATCTGCCTCAGCCCATGAAAGTCGAGAACACCCAAGTGCAGATGCGGAAGGGCATCCTGGAGTTCTGCATTCTGGAAATCATTGCCCGCGGGGAGGTTTATGCGTCGGACATGCTCGAAGAGCTTACTTCCGCCCGCATGATTGTGGTGGAAGGCACGCTCTACCCGCTGCTGACTCGCCTCAAGAACGCCGCCCTGCTGGACTACACCTGGAAAGAATCTACCAGTGGCCCGCCCCGCAAGTACTACACCCTCACCGCAGCCGGCCAAGAGTTCCTGCACCAGCTGCGACTTACCTGGGAGGAAGTACAAGACTCCATTCGCATTATCCGCCAGAAGCCTCACTCCAATGGTAGCGCGCCCGCGGTAGTTCAGCTGTAAGCTGACCCGCCCGCTTCCTAGTTTTTCCCGAATAGTTGCAGCACTGAGATGAAAAAGAACATCAGCATCAACCTTCAGGGCATGATCTTCCACATTGAGGAAGATGGCTACGACGTGCTCAGCCGCTACCTAGCGGAAGTGAAAACCCACTTTAGCGGTTACCGCGGCCACGAGGAAATTGTGGCCGATATTGAGAGCCGCATTGCCGAGCTGTTTGCAGCTCGCCTCTCTGGCCTCAAGCAAGTCATCACCTTGGAAGACGTAGAAGCTATGACGGCTAAAATGGGCCGCGTTAGTGACTTCCAAACGGCCGACGAAGCCGAGGATGACGAGGAAATCCTGGCCGAAGCCGTAGCCAGTGGCTCGGCCCAGGGTACCTACACCGGTTCGCGCCCTTCTGCTGGCTACTCGGCCGGAAGCAATGCAAAATCGGCTACTACGGCGGCCGCTGCCGAGGAAGAGGACGGCACCAAGCGCCTCTACCGCGACATGGCCAATCGCAAAGTGGCAGGGGTAGCAGCTGGTTTGGCCCGCTACTTCGCCGTCAATCCCTTATGGATTCGGCTGGGGTTTCTGGCGCTGATGATTGTGTTTCCTATCCTGCTGGATGGTACTCCACTGGAAAATTTCAGCGAGAAGCTACCAGCAATATCCGTTCTAACCTATATCATTCTCTGGGTAGTGTTGCCTACTCGCTTCGATGGCACGCCAACGGACGAGGACCCCGTATTCAAGAAGCTCTACCGCGACACGGATACGGGCAAAGTCGGAGGTGTTTCGGCGGGGCTGGCCGCCTACTTCAAGACTGATGTGGTACTGATCCGGATTCTGTTTATCGTGGGTCTGTTTGCCGGAGGCTTCGCCTTGCCGCTCTATATCATCCTGTGGATTCTCTTACCGGAGGCGAAAACGGCTTCTGACCGCCTCCGCATGCGGGGCGATGCTGTAACCCTATCGGCTCTCGATAACAACCTGCGTAACAGCCCTTTTGAGGAAGGTGCCACGCCCGTAAACAATCGGCCCGTAGGCACCTTTCTAGAAAACTTCTTCACGAATATCCGTCCACTAATCAACCTGTTAGGATCTGCTATCCGGGTTTTTGTGGGTGGCGTGATGACTATCACCGGCTTTTTCCTGCTGTTGGCCCTCCTGATTATGCTGGGGGTAGGCCTGGGTATGATTCCAGAATCGGATAACGTTTTCATGGGCCCATTACCCGCTTACACGTTCTTCAATGGCCTTTCGCCTTGGGCTGTAGTGTGCTTCTTCTTGATGACGGCCATACCGGCACTGGCACTGCTGCTCGCGGGCCTGGGCTTGTTACTCCGCCGCACCATCCTAACGCGCACTGCCTCGCTAACCCTACTGGGCTTGTGGCTACTGGGCATTGTAGGCAGCTCCGTAGCTGGCACCCGCTTGGCCCGCGAGTTTCAGCATGAGGCGGAGGTAACCCAGTCTACGAACCTGTCTCCTCTTACTAGCGCCCAACTCGTGTTAGATCGTCGTTACTCGGATAATGGGGAGTGGGTTGATCTGGACTTAGTTCCGGTAGATAGTGGCCAAACGCCTCGCTTGGAGCGCATTATTTCTGCCAAAGGCGCCACGGAAGAAGACGCCCGCCAGACGGCCGCTACCTCCGTAGCGCACTCCATCCGGATGCCCAATGACTCTACGCTCAGCATCGACGACCACTATACCTTCCAACCCGGTGCCCGTTTCCGCGGCCAGGAAATGCAGTTGCGCTTGCTGATTCCACGTGACCGGACATTCCGCATGAACGAATCATTTTCCAACTGGCTCGAAGATGACAACTACGTAAACGGCCGCGCGCCCATTCACCCTGAGCAGCATACCTACCGCCTGCGGGGTAGCAAAATTGAGTGCATTGGCTGCACTGAGGAAGACTTGCGTGGTGACTCCAACGACGGTGGCTACGACGAGCCTAATGCGGATTACGAAGCTGGCCAGGCTGATGCAGACACTGACAGCACTGACACTGATATGCACATCAACATTCATACGGATGAAGATGGCGACAATGTGCGGGTTGATGTAGAATCGAAAGCAGCCCAATTCTCCGCCGATCCGGCTCGGTACGGCAGCGGCCGGCGCTCCTTCGCCGACCTGCGCGACTTCTCCCGCATTGAGGCCAGCGGAGCATATTACGTGCACGTCCGGCAGGGCAACGAGTTCAAGGTAGAAGCTGCTGGTAGCGACCGGGACCTGCGCCGCTTGCGCGTCACCCGCGACGGTGACCAACTTGTAATACGCTCTCGCGACGTGGGCTTTATGCCCAGCCTATCGTTTAGTCAGCATCCCGTGCTCATCCGCATCACCCTCCCTACCCTGCGAGTAGTAGAACTCAGCGGTGCTTGCCGCCTCAACGCCGCTGGCTTCCAAAATGAGGATTTGAAAGTTGAACAAAGCGGTGCCTGCGTGGCAGCGTTGGACGTAAATGTGCCTAACCTGTCCATTGACATGAGCGGCGCCTGTCGTACTGACCTCACTGGACAAGCTACCTTCCTGAGTGTGGACGCCTCCGGGGCCTGCCAACTCAACGCCCTTCGCCTGCCTGCCCGCCGCGCCGAGATAGAGATGAGCGGTTTGGGTAAAGCGAAAGTTCGGGTACGGGAGCAATTACGTGTTGACCTCAGCGGTGACAGTGACGTACTCTACGCTGGTGACCCGGATAATGTCCAACAAGAATTGAGCGGTTCTTCTCACGTCACCAAAATTTCTGATTCCGAGTAACCTATACCTTATCAGCTAGATGCCCTAGCGCCCCGGAGGCGGATGGCTGCAACCCTCTTTCTCTTCATGCGTTTCACACCTTACTATCTGAATCTTGCCCGAAAATATGCTGGGCCTGAGCAACGGTACTGGCATCAGACGCATCTAGCATTGGAAGAATACGAATAAGGGGTCTACTTAGTGAGTGAAGGTAAGACCCGGAGGAAGCTGCTAGCCCACCCCCTGCTGCAACAGGCGGGCTACAGCTTCCTCCTTTCCTTATGTGTTGCCGTAGCGCGGTTGGGTGTGCCCTGCACTGGGTACCCCAACCGCGCTGTTTTATGCTGAAACTACTGCCAGGCCTTTCTGCTGACCTAGTTCTATCAGCAGAGCAAAGGCATCGTCATACTCGTTGCGCACTCTGCCTTCCAGGATAGCTTCCAGCAGGGCCTCTTTCAACTCTCCTACCTCACGGCTGGGCTTGAGGCCAAACGTCTGCATGATGATTTCGCCCGTAATGACGGGCTTGAAATTGCGCAGATGGTCTTTCTCTTCTACTTCCTTGATCTTTTCCTCTACCACGTCGAAATTACGGAGGTAGCGCGCCACGCGCTGATGGTCCTTGCTGGTAATATCGGCGCGGCAGAGCAGCATGAGGCGGTCAATATCGTCACCAGCTTCAAATAGCAGTCGGCGTACGGCCGAGTCAGTCACGATTTCCTTCACCAAGGCAATAGGCCGTAAGTGCAGGCGCACTAGCTTCTGCACTTGGCGCATTTCTTCCCCGAGGGGTAATTTGAGGTCAGTGAAAATGCCTGGAACCCAGCGGGCACCTTTGTCCTCGTGCCCATGAAACGTCCAGCCTACCCGTTTGTCGTAGCGCTTGGTCGCCGGCTTGGCAATATCGTGCAAGATGGCGGCCCAGCGCAGCCATAAGTCGCCCCCGGCTGCCACTACGTTGTCGAGCACTTGCAGAGTGTGGTAGAAGTTGTCTTTGTGCGCGTGCTGCCCCACTTTCTCTACCCCTTGCAGTTGCGCCATCTTAGGAAAGATAAGTTGCAACAGGCCGCAGCTGAACAGCAGCTTAAAGCCATAGCTGGGCTTCGGGGCCATAATAATTTTGTTCAGCTCCGTGGTAATCCGCTCCTGCGACACAATCTTGATGCGTTCCTTATTGCGAGCTAGGGCATCAAACGTATCTGGGTCAATATCGAAATCAAGCTGAGTAGCAAAACGGATGGCCCGTAGCATGCGCAAGGGGTCATCGGAAAAAGTAATATCCGGGTCAAGAGGCGTGCGGATAAGCTTGCGTTGCAAGTCCCCTATTCCGTCGTATCGGTCTACCAGCGCCCCAAAGTCAGCTGGGTTTAAGCTTAACCCAAGGGCGTTGATGGTAAAATCGCGCCGGGCTAGGTCTTCCTCTAAGGTGCCCGCCTCCACTTCCGGTTTCCGACTTTCGGCCCGGTAGCTCTCCTTACGGGCGCCCACAAACTCCACCTCAATTTCGGGCGTGGGCAGCATTGCTGTGCCGAAGTTTTTAAACACCGTCACGCGGGGCCGACCCGGCAGCTTGCGGCCAACCAGTTGAGCCAACTGAATACCATCCCCTACGCACACAACATCTACATCCTTACTTTCCCGCCGCAGCGCGAGGTCTCGCACGTACCCACCAATGACGTAAGCTGGGAAGCCCAGTTCGCCGGCGGCATCAGCAATAGTTCGAAACAGGGGTAGGTCGGGAAGTTGTGGAGTGTTCATGCGCAATGTCGTTGAGCGACAAAGGTACGGCCTCCAGGTTTAGTCGCGTAGCACTTCTATGCCTCCATCGGCCAGCACCCGCACCACGCGCGATGGTACCGCCGGGGTAGTATCGTCTTGCCGCCAATAGGCCACATAGTCTGCTTTGCGTACTACCGCGGGGTTTATTTCCGCAAACGTAGTAGGGCTAGGCTCCCCGCTCAAGTTGGCCGAAGTAGATACTAGGCCATGACCAAGGCGCCGGATTAACAGGCGGCAAAACTCATCCGTGAGCACTACCCGCAGGCCAATGGTACCATCGGCAGCTAGGAGGTTAGGAGCCAGATGACGGCTACCAGGCACTACGTAGGTAGTAGGGCGCGTTTGGGCTGCTAGCAGGTCTGGCAGATTATCGGGCACTACATCGGCGTAGCGAGCAAACATCTGCTCATCAGCCACCAGCACAATGCATGCTTTTTCTGCCGGTCGATTCTTGAGCTTGTACACTTGTTCTACCGCCCTCGGAACTTCGGCATCGCACCCAATGCCCCATACCGTGTCCGTGGGGTAGAGAATCACTTGCTGCATAAGAAGCGCATCCACAGCGGCATCCACCTCTTCACGAAAAAATTTAGCGTTCATCCTATCAACAGAGAATTAGTCATCACCGTGCGTAAGGGCGGTTGTGTGCACTACACCAGTGCACGCAAATGAGCAGACAGTTCACTGCTTTATTTCCTGACACAGTTCCACCAATACGCCGCCCGCTGATTTGGGGTGCACAAAGCACACCAGTTTGTTGTCGGCGCCACGTTTGGGCTCCTCGTTCAGAAGTACAAATCCCTCCGTGCGGAGCCGGGCCATCTCGGCCCAAATATCATCTACCTCAAACGCTACGTGGTGAATACCTTCGGGCTTCTTCTCTAGGTAGCGGCTGATGGCACTCTCAGATGAGGTAGCGGCCAGCAGCTCTATCTTGGAGCTCCCCACCTGAAAAAACACAGTATCCACTGCTTCAGAGGCTACGTGTTCGCGCTTATAAGGAGCTTGGCCCAGCAACGCCGTATATAAGGAAGTAGCAGCTTCCAGGTCATTAACTGCGAGGCCTAGATGTTCGAGATTGGTGAGCATAGGGTGGAGGAAAATGCAAGCTAGCCGTATGGTGCGGCTTCTTTGTATTTGTTCTACTTTTGTAGTGCAAATGTGGGAAGAAACTAAAACCTGTTCTGTAGTTTTAGTGTTCTACCTACGAATGATTCTCCGCTGAAACCAGAACCCCGAGCCATGCTCAAGCTACCTATTTACCTCGATAACAACGCAACCACGCCGCTTGATCCACGCGTTCTGGAGGCCATGATGCCGTACCTGACCGAGGTGTTCGGCAACGCAGCCTCGCGCAACCACCCGTTTGGTTGGGCCGCTGAGGAAGCCGTAGATTATGCTCGCGAGCAAATCGCCGGCTTAATTAACTGCGACCCCAAAGAAATCATCTTCACTTCAGGTGCTACTGAGTCGGACAACCTTGGCATCAAAGGAGTGTTTGAGATGTACTCTCAAAAGGGTAACCACATCATCACGGCTACCACGGAGCACAAAGCAGTTCTGGATACTTGCAAGCACATTGAGAAGCTTGGAGGCCGGGTTACCTACCTGCCCGTGAATGAGCTAGGCCTGATTAGCTTGGAAGAGTTGGAAGCTGCCATGACGCCCCAGACTATTCTGGTGACCATCATGTACGGCAACAACGAAACGGGTACCATCCAACCTATCCGCGAAATTGCAGCCATTGCCCATAAGCACGGCGCCCTCTTCATGACGGACGGCACCCAGGCAGTAGGCAAAGTTCCTGTAGATGTCATTGCCGATGGCATTGACCTAATGGCTTTCACTGCTCACAAGATGTACGGCCCCAAGGGCGTAGGCGCCCTGTACGTACGTCGCAAAAACCCTCGCGTGAAGGTAACCGCCCAGATGGACGGCGGTGGCCACGAGCGCGGCATGCGTTCGGGTACTCTTAACGTACCAGGTATCGTAGGTCTTGGTAAAGCTTGTGAGCTTTGCAAGCAGGAAATGGAGGCCGACACGCAACGCCTGAGCGCTATGCGCGACCGGTTGGAGCGTGAGCTCCTAACCCTGGAGGAAAGCTATGTAAACGGTTCGCGTGAGCACCGCTTACCTCACGTTGCTAACATCTCCTTTAAGTACGTAGAAGGCGAGGGCCTCATGATGGGCGTAAAAGACCTAGCCGTATCATCCGGTTCGGCTTGTACGTCTGCCTCCTTAGAGCCATCTTATGTACTGAAAGCCTTAGGTTTGAGCGATGACTTGGCGCATAGCTCCTTACGTTTTGGCCTTTCCCGTTTCAGCACCGACGAGCAAATCGATTACGCCATTAACCACGTAAAAGAAGCCGTTACCAAGCTGCGCGAAATGTCTCCTCTGTGGGAGATGTTCAAGGAAGGCATCGACCTGAACTCTATTGAGTGGGCCGAGCATTAATCTAGAAGAAACAAACGAGTACAGACTTGAGCCGTGAGACTCTTTTGTCTGTTCTGTAGTAGTCTCACGCCTCACATCTAATTTCTCCTTACACATCATGGCTTACTCCGATAAAGTAATCGACCATTACAGCAACCCGCGCAATGTGGGCACGCTGGACAAAAGCAAAAAGAACGTAGGCACCGGCCTAGTTGGCGCCCCTGAGTGCGGCGACGTAATGCGTCTGCAAATTGAAGTAGACGAAAACACCAACACCATCACCGACGCCAAATTCAAAACTTTCGGCTGTGGCTCTGCCATTGCTTCCTCATCCTTGGCTACGGAGTGGCTGAAAGGTAAGACGGTTGATGAGGCACTAGCCATCGACAACATGGAGATTGTGGAAGAGTTAGCGTTGCCGCCCGTTAAGATCCACTGCTCCGTACTGGCCGAAGACGCTATTAAGTCTGCTATTAATGACTACCGCGTAAAGAATGGGCTACCTGAGCTAGAAATGGCTAAGTCGCACCACTAAGCGTTAGAAGCAAAAAGATACAAGGTGGGAATCTAGGCAAGCATTACGCCTAGGTTCTCACCTTTTGTTTCTCCTATCTAATTCATTATCCTATGGACGTCACTCCCTCCGACGTACACGTAGAAAGCGCCCGCATCCAGCGTCAAATAGAAGACTACCTAGGACTTGGTCCGGGTAATCTACTGTTTGAGTTTCGGCAGTTAGATGCTCAAACACGGCTAGACCTTATTACGGTAAATCCGCGCCACCAGCAGAGCTTCTTGTTCCGCTACGAGACCGGATATGATAGGTTAGATGTTCTGCGCAAGATGCTGGCCTATGTGCAGCGTTTCCGTGATGAGGAGAGCTCCTATACCATTCAGTGGCGAGCCCGGGGTGACAAGGAGCTTCAGACCTCTTATTTTAGGGCTCATAACGCCTACGAAGCACTGGATAAGCTGTACTACGGCCGCGACTTAAACACAATTACTGTATTTAGCGTGGTGCTCAATCCTAGTTCTTAGAATAATTCTGAACAAGGATCTTATCTTTGATGTTCTATCCGTAGAAATTCCACACCGCTGCCGAGTTGGCATTCAGGATGTGGGCTAGCCTCACTTCACCATGATTACTGTTTCTGATAAAGCCAAGGAGAAAGTTGAAAAGCTCATGCACGATGCAGAGCTAGACTCCACCTACCGTTTGCGAGCCTCAGTGGCTGGTGGCGGTTGCTCTGGCCTCAGCTATAAGCTTGATTTCGACAACGAGGTAAAGCCCATGGACCAGGAGTTCGAGGATAAGGGTGTGCGTGTGGTAGTGGATATGAAGAGCTTCCTCTACTTAGCTGGTACTCAACTCGATTTTTCGGACGGTTTGAACGGGAAGGGCTTTTTCTTTGACAACCCCAATGCATCTCGCACCTGCGGATGCGGCGAGAGTTTCTCCGTATAGTTACGCTTGGATGTATGCTAACAAAAAAGCCCCTGTTACTGGAACAGGGGCTTTTTTGTTGGTAAGGTGTGAGTAACCGTAGCTACAGCTACCTATTGCTTAGCGGGTGTTTCTTCTACTAAGCCTTCGGTTTCTTTATTCTGCACTACAGCTGTATCACCAGCTTCTGGAGCCATATCAGACTCTACGTTATCTGCGGCGTTGCTAGTAGCATCGGCAGCCTTCTCAGTGGCATTGCTTACGTCGCTAGCTGCACTTTCAGCCGTTGCTTCAGCATTCTCTTGCGTTTTCTCAGAGCAAGCAGTAGTAGCAAATGTTGCGAAGGCCGCAGCCGCTAACAACGTTTTGAAGGAAGTTTTCATAGGTCAATGGGAGTAGTGAAAAGTCAATGTGTTGGCCTTATACTTATGAAACAGGAAAAAGGTCTCATTCGCTCTCACTTTTAATTGTTACGCTTATAAGTGTTAGTACACTTCTTATACCTGTGGAGTATTGCCTTATAGAGGTAACAACGCTCCATAATTGTTTGTAGGCTCAACTATCCCGGAAGCAAACTCCTACCCTTCTAGCAACAAAAAGGCCTCCTGAATTCAGGAGGCCTTTTTCAACTTATAAACCCGAAGGATTATTTCTTAACGATGCGGCGAGTAACTTTTGCATCACCTTCTCCTACTGATATCAAGTAAGAGCCAGATTGCAGTTCGCTCATATTGAGTTCGCCATTGGCGCCTAGTTTCTGAGTACGAATTATACGACCTGTCATGTCGGTGATAACGGCGTTCAAGCCTTCCGTTGAAGCACCTAACTGGATGGTGAGTACATTCTCTACTGGGTTAGGATACATTACTGCCTCCACACCATTGATGTTGGTTACTGCTACCGGAGCGGTATAGTGGGTAGTACCATCCACGTCAATTTGCTTCAAGCGGTAGTACGAAGTACCAGCCAAAGGCTTGGTGTCAGTAGCGTTGTAGCTAGTAGCCGTATTTGTGGTGCCTTTGCCTTCGCGTGACAAAATCGTTTCGAATGCTTTTGCATCGCTGCTACGCTGCACCTCGAAGCTTTTATTATTAAGCTCGCTAGCCGTTTTCCAAGTGATGGCAACCTGATTACCACGAAGCTTAGCGTCAAAAGATACTAGCGTTACTGGTAGGGGAGTACCTGGGGCAATAACACCAGGGATGGTATTCGGCACTGGCGGCGACAGATAGTTTTCAGCACCGGGTACGCTCACATTGAAGTTGTTGTCAATGTTGTTGTACTCAAAAGTATAGAAGTAGTACGTAACCCCTGGATCAAATCCTTCGATTACGGTAGACTGGTTAGGACCAGCGTACACTACATAGTATCCGGCGAAGATCTGGTCACCACGACCGTAAACTTGGTTACCAGTTTGGTAAGATCTACCATCCTGAGGCTGATTGTTGGCTGCCAGTTCGGGGTTTGTGCTGGCTACAATGATACGACCTTCACCGTACCCTTGCGTAGCGTAATCGGAAGGCAACCCTGCAAATGACACCGTTACACTTGTACCAGTGCGAGATACCGTAGGAGTGCTACGTAGAGTTGGCTCGTTATCGATGGAACGGCCGGAAAGCAAGCCATTGCTGGCAAAGCTCTGCGTAGATCTATTGGAGAAGTCGTTGCTCTGGAACTGAAGCGTCGATTGAGCAGTACCTAAGTAAGTAGGCCGGTACCGCACATACACTGGCCGGTTGATCGTATAAGTTACTGTGTCCGGAGTTAGAGTTACCGTACTCGCAAAGTTCACATTATCCAATGACAGTTCGAACTGCTGAATTCCAAGCGGGTTCAGCGGGTTCGTGCTTAGGCTCTTCGAGATAACTACCGGTTGAAGAACACGCTGAGCATTGACAATTAGTGCCTGAGAGGCAGAGGTAGTGTTAACAATGACGTTGCGAATTTCTTGCAGGCCATTAAGCAACTCAATAGAAGGCTCGCTGGTACCCGCAACAGGAATACCTTGTGATACAGCAGGAGCACTTGCATTTAAAATCAACGAAGACGTTGTTAAAGCTGCATCTGGCAGAAAGCGTACGTACACCGATACTTCTGCTACATCTCCGCTGCTGGTATTACGCGGAACAACGATAGAGTTACCAGTCGTAGTAATTCCAACGAAGTTCGGCTCCAACGATACCTGGAAATACAAGGGAGCTGTAACCGTAATGTCTTGTAGTAGGTTTGTTCCCGACAACAGATAAGACTGCACAGAGGAAGCAACGCCAGGAACAGTGGAGAACTGGGCAAGAACGCCCGAAGCGTTGATTACCGAGTTATTACCCGTGCTGTTTGCAGAGATAGTTACTACTACGTTTGTAGCACCTGTGCTGCTAGCAGTGATATCGCCACTAAAAGGTCCTGCATCAATACGACCAGCCAACTGAACCTCGATAGTGCGTAGTGAGACGGTACCGTTGCTAGGAGCAATAGTTAGAGGGCCAGT
Source organism: Hymenobacter mucosus (assembly GCF_900188255.1). Taxonomy (GTDB): domain Bacteria; phylum Bacteroidota; class Bacteroidia; order Cytophagales; family Hymenobacteraceae; genus Hymenobacter; species Hymenobacter mucosus. The sequence continues at coordinate 426,351 of NZ_FZNS01000004.1, forward strand.
TGTAAAGTTACCACCAGCCGTAGCGTCGCGGAATACAATGTTAGACCTTGAGCCAGTCAGAACTAACGGAGTAGTTAAGTTGCCTGCGTTTACCGTAAACGAAAGAACTTGGGCAGATCCACTGCTAGATACAGTACCGAAATCTAGCGAAGTAGGGTTTGCTGAGATGAAGGGGCCAGTAGGTCTGGGGGTAGCCTCACCAGTAACGGCTACTAGAGCAGTAGCACCGCCATTACCCGTTGTTGCTATCGTAATGTTGCTGTTATAGGTACCACCAGTAGCAGGAGCAAATCGAGCTTGCAGTGCGGTGTTAACAGTGTTGTTCGTCGGAGTAAGGGTTACCGTTTGAACAAATGCACCGGATGTACCTACCCGAATCTCAAAGCCATTAGGAGCTGTTACTGTAACGTCTGAAGTTATGTTTGAGCCGGTTACAGTGAATGACTGAGGAGTACTAACCTGCTCAGCCTGAAGCTGACCAAAGCTTAAGGATCTTGGTGATGCCGAGAGGCTGGCAGGAGGTAACACCCCTGTACCAGAAACGCTTACGTTACGAGTAGTTGCTCCTTGGCTGGTGAAAGTTACAGCATCAACGTAGTTCCGCGCAGCGGTAGGCGTGAAAGCTACATATATAGTAGTGTTTACTGCACCATTACCATCTTGGGCTAGACTAAGCGTCTGGTTATATGTCCCATTGGCTGTAGCACTTACTGAAAAGCCAGTGGGAGCTGTAACAACGACAGGTGCTGTCAGGGAAGTAGCCGTAACGGCTACACTCATAGAGGAAGAAGTAGTATTGATAACTTGGTTACCAAAACCCAGCGCGGTTGGGTTTACCGTGATAGTAGGAGTACCTGCTACACCAGTACCTTTTACATCTATAAATGCTTGTACTGCTCCTCCTTGTCTTCCTCCCGTTGTCCCAAATGCCTGAATGTATTGACCATTTGTCTCTCCTACCGAAGAAGGACGAAAACGCACGAGAAAGTTACCTCCTGCAGAAGGTAAAGTCAAAGAGTTAGAATACGAAGTACCTCCATCAGTGCTACCTTCAAAAGATGCGGCGTTGGAAAAGCTAACTGTAATATTGCCGGTTAGATTAGCACCTGTGAAGGAGTACTGCTTAGGCGACGATGTTAAGCCTACTTGCACTTCGCCAAAACTATCTGGGGAAGTCTCTGTGGTTGAAGGATTGGGTGTAATCTGAGCCTGCACAAAGCTCGGCAAAGCTAAAAGCATTACCAGAAGAACCCACAATCGACTCAAATGGCCGCGCTTGTGGTTACTCAAGTATTTGTTTTTCATGAGTTATGGAAAGAAGTGTTTTACAAAGTGCTAATGGCGTTTCTGCTTTGTCTGAGCAGTAGGCACCAAGGAATTAGGGAAGTTTTATCAAGGGTCACATACGTGTGCACAAAACAAATAGACTAGTATTTTTTTTAGTCATTTTTTGATTTATTTTATACGAATGTACAAGCTAAACGCCGCGTCAGTGGTCATATTTCGTGCCAAGATGATGAGCTTGTATACAGTAGTGTCCTATTGTTAAATTAGTTGACTAGCGTGTTTATCCCTCAACTGTCGAAAGAACATGCAAATTTGATGCTTTCTGGGCATAGTTCCTTACGTAGAATAAAAATAAAAATTACAATCAAATTATTTAGATAATACAAATTATACTATATATCCTCATTATCTCGCTATAGATTTACTGTAGACGTTTTTGGTAGGATTTACGCAGGAAATAGTGCTTGTACATCTATATCAATTCAGTAGCTATTAGAGCCTATTACTCACGTATCTGCATGTCTTTTTACTAGAAGCTCGGCTATAAATAGTGTTGCTTAGCAATTTATATGGCCTTAGGCCCCTGCTTGTTTAAGTTCTATCCCGCCTATTTTCTTTTATCATAAAAATATATACTCCTATATTCTACTTGTAATACCGGACAGCCTTCTGACCATAACAATATTTTCGTAGTTTTTTAGTTGCGGAGTATGCTTGAGCTTTGCCATTAGGATACTACATGTGGCACAAACTCAGATAGGTTCGTGATAAAACCGGCTGCTCTACGGAAGCCTATGGCACACGCTTCTCCTGTCCAGAACACACCGGCTTGGTACAATCTGTTTTCACTGTCGGCTGGCAATTCTGCAAACGTCTGGTAGATAGCTAACTGCTCTGCGTAGTCGCCAGCGGTAGTAGGCAAAGCAACTCCTTCGCGAATTTCGGCTACATCTTGACCTTCGCGACCTAGTACCGGCTTACGTACACAACGCCCTGGCAGTGGGCTGTCTAGTTTCGCTTCTAGCAAGTGTGGATGATGAGGAAAACATTGCCACAGCCACGCCAGGATAGCCTTACTTTGAAATAGTAGCGTGTAAGCAGGATTAGCCACGACTACATCACGGCTCTGCAGGAGTTGAGTGAGGTCGGCCGTCAAATCTGGTTCTTCCTCAGCCAGGAACTCCCAGGGTACCAGTTTAAACAAAAAACCAAAGCGCTGCCACTGGCCTAGTGCCGTTTCAGCCCATACTCCCCGCTCCTCCCCTACTACTGATACTTGCATGGCGTCTACCGAGCAAACATGCACATAGCTGAATCCCACTTCCTGCGCAGCGGCAGCTACAACGGCACAATTCGTTACGTCCTCCGCACTATCAGGTAAATGCACCAGCAACAGGGTAGGCTCCAAATCCTCGTTTAGCTCCCGCCAGCGGTTGAGCTGCTCCTGTAGTCCTTCGAACAGACCGTTGGCTTGGCGGTCTTCATTGGCCAATCCGGCCGCCATTAAGCTGGCCCACTGCACCACGGCTGTTTCGGGAATACTAGTAGCCGTATCAGCATTGAACTCAAGTAGCTTGGGCCCTTCAGGCGTTTGAGCTATATCAAACCGCCCATACAAGTGCCAATGACGCTCGTCGTTCCAAGAGTGTCGCACGGCAGCCCACAGGTTTTCTGGAATGCAGAAGGTGCGGAGCAGCTCATCAGGAATAGGATCGGGGATGCTTTGTACTAGCAACTCATATAGCGTGTTGGTAGCATCAAAAAGCTCGTCGGCGGCGGCTTCAGGAAGTTGTACGGCTTCGCGAGCTACGTAGTGCTGGCAGGCATCTTCTACGGCCCATTCCCACCCCAAGGCCCGCACCGCAGGCCCTACATCACCAGCTAATGGTAATAGTTGAATCTGCTTCATTTCCTTCCTGTCAATTAGCCTCCAAATCCACGGCTGCCACCACGGCTACCAAATCCGCTACTGCGGCTGGAGCGTGGGGCGCTGCTGCGAATACTACTACGACCATAACCCGTGTTGCGTGTCACGGTACTACTAGGTCTAATTCCGGACGAAGTAGTAGTACGGTTGCCCGAAAACCCACGGCCAAAGAATCCGCGGCCTTGGTCCCGCTCCTGAGCCACTCGGCCGCGCCACCCCATATTCTGCTGTAAAACGCCTGGGTTTGCATAGTAAGAGGGCTGAGGGGTAAGGAAACGCCCGGCCATGTACCCGATACCGCTCCACATGAGCACGTCCATCATGCTAGTGCCTCCTACGCGGTTTTCGGTATGCTGCCGACTATAATCCTGCATCTGACGCTGCAGGGCTTGGCCTTGCAACGTATCTACTTTCCCATCAAAGTGATGTAGGATGGCGGCGACCTCCTCTTTGCCCGCGGGGCGCTCGGCTGTAATCTTCCATTGCCCGGGTTGTACCTCGGTCATTTCCGTCAAAACGCCCTGAGAATACGAATCCCCGTTGCTCCAGTCGCCTGCCGCTGCAGTTTCAGCGTCGGACGATCCACCGGAGCAAGCGGGTAATACTAGGCCGAAGCTGGCTGCCGCGGCTATCAGCAGCACATTCCGGCGCCAATCACCAAGAGGATAGTAAGGTTTGTTCATAGCGAATGACTGTAGGATGTTACTTTCTAGAAAAATGGTTGCACCGAGGCCCTTTACCACGGCTATCAGCTGTCGTCACCCACTACGGAGTAGGCTCTACAAATTGCCTTATTCCCACAGGGGATAATGCTCCAAATGCACTTCCTGACCGAAGAAGATACGGGTGCTCTCCTCAAAGGAACGCGTGAAATCGGATACGTAAAAATGATGCATGGGTGCTGTTTGGCTTTCGGCCGCTGCCAGCTGATTCTCTAGCAAGTACCGCCGCACGTGCTCAGCTACTACATCAGAAGCGTCTAGGACTTCCGTGTGCCCCTGGTAGTAGTCGGCAATTTGCTGCTTGATAAGGGGGTAGTGAGTGCATCCCAATACCAAGGCTTCAATTCCCTGCAGTATAGGGTTGGTGAGATAGGACTGAATGATATTGTCACTCACATTATTCTCAAAGAAGCCTTCCTCAATCATAGGTGCCAAGAGAGGGGTAGCCAGGCTTTGCAACTGTACTTCGGCATTCAGGTCGTCTATCTTCTTCCGGTACACATTACTATTTACCGTTTGCTTGGTACCGATGAGGCCCACTGTGCGGCCGGCGTACGTTTGGCCAATGTGCGCCACAATAGGATCAATCACATTAAGCACTCGCGCTTTCGACCCTACATACTCGCGCACGAGTTCATAAGCGGCAGCCGAGGCCGAGTTGCAGGCAATCAGAATAACCTTACACTGCTGCTTGAGCAGCAGGTCACATATCTTAATGGAATAGGCCTGGATAGCTGCCGTGCTTTTGTCGCCGTACGGGAGGTGCGCAGTATCGCCGAAATACACGAGCCGCTCGTGGGGAAGCACGCGGTTGACGGCCCGCGCCACAGTGAGGCCACCGATGCCGCTGTCGAATACACCAATGGGACGGGAGGTCAGGTCAGGAGTTGTAAGTACCATAGCGGAGGCGAAGGTACATAACGCGGGCGCAGGAGCGAGAGTGAGTGGTTCTGGTCCGTCTACCGCGCGTTGGAGCTGGTCTACATCTTACGCGCTTCTTGTGGTACTTTACGTGCAGATTTAGCCATTTTCCTATATTGGTCGCATGAGCAAGATTCTGGAGGAAATAGATCAGGCCCTGACAGCTTTCGATTCCAGCCGCGGCCGCCCTGTTGCCATTGAGTTAGGCGAACGGAAATACACGCAACTAGTGCTCGATGTGGCCTACTTGCACGCTGACGGCGGCGACCTAACGCACAATACCGGCCGGCCGCTAGCCTACCGGGGCCTGGAAATACTACGCGACGACACGCACCGCGACCGAGTTCGGGTGATTTAGCCCTTCTCAGCTCGACCTGTTTTCTGGCTGTAACCTACTATTTGCGGGTGCATTGGCACCTTGCTAATACCTATCCGTGTATAGGCAATAATTCATCTACTATCTATGTTCAGCAAGGTGTCGTTAAAATTTTTTAGGCACCAATTTGTATGGCCTGGAGTATTGTTGCTACTCATTTTACTAGTCCGCCTGTATGGATTACGAAATGGTGGCGCGTTGGCCTTTCCAGACGAAGAGCGGTATCTCCAACCTGTAGAAGCAGTAGAGGCGCTGGCGAGTGGTAATGCTGAGCAAGCCTGTCTGCACTTAGCAGATACTCAGGGACGTCCGGCCGATGCTATTTTTCGGTTGCCGGTTGCCGGCTTGCAAGTACTTCTACATAACGTGTGGGGAGTGCCCGTTACCGCGCCCTTCTCTCTCCTGTTGCCCCAACTCATGAATTGGCTGGTGCTTATATGCAACCTAGTATTGCTAGGCTACCTCGCCCATCGATGGCTTACAAGTCGTGTTGCAGTGGCTGTAGTGCTTGTGTACTCTTCATTGGGAAGTACACAGTTGTACGTGCGGCACCTCCTACCCTATGATATGGCGTTGGGTATTACCCTGCTCTTGATGGTGTTGCTAACAGCTCCAAAAGCAAGATCGTGGAGTGCACACCGCCGGGGTTTTGTTGCGGGCACATTGGCATTAGTAGCTTTTGCTACCTATCCAGGCTATTATTTCGGTTTGATTGTACCAGCAGCATTAGTGTTGACCGCAACTAAGCGTCGTCAATGGTTAGCTGCAATGGGAGCTTTCGGGGTTGGTGCAGGCACAGTATTTATCCCACTAGAGCTGCTGACACGCTTCGGTCACATTTCCTATTTCCGCACATTGCAGAGCCCCCCTTATCTCCCCACACAAGGCGACTTTGCTGAGAGTTTTTCCTTCTTACCCAAATATGTTTGGCATGTAGAAGGAGTACTGGGCGTGATACTGCTTATCGGGGCCATAGTAGGAGTAGGCATCGTTCTAACTAAACCGATTTCAGCATCTCAAGCTATAGGGCTAGCTGTAGTAGCTGGGTGGCTAGTGCATGCTAGTCTAGGCTTCTTTGCACATAAGATGGTTTTCTATGGTCGCCTTGTGCATTTCTTTATGCCCTTCATAGTGCTCTATGCCGGTGTAGCTTTAGAATATTCTGTGCAACGAGAGCGGCTACGCAATCAAGTTAGTGTACTAGTGATAGTAGCAGCACTGATAGAATTAGGCAACTTTTGGTGGAGGTACACGCAGATAGCGTATCCACTTGATGTACTAGCAAGCTATGCTGTAACTTCTGCCGTGCCACTACGCTACCTTAATGAGGGCAGAGTTCAGTCTACGCTGAACTACCCACCTGCAAGTGCACAATATGACCTATCGCAAGACACATCTGATTCTCTATTACTTGTCAATTTTACCTATCCCTACCCATTGCCAACCGGCCCATGCCAACTAATACCTCCACCTGTTCATTATCAATTGCTATTTGAGGCTCCTCACTTCTTCTCTTTTCCGGCCTATACATTTGAAAACTTCAGCCCCATAGAGCGGGCTCACTTGTGGCGCTGCGCTTACCAGTGTAGGCTATACCAGCGTACTGGCGGCGGATAATCAACTAGTAGTGCCCACGAGCGAAACCAGTGCAGTACCTTTGCAGCTATGAATCTGCTTTCTGCCGAGAATCTCTCGAAAAACTACGCCGACCGGTGGCTATTCCGGGAACTGAACTTTGGGCTGCAACAGGGCCAACGCGTGGCGCTGGTAGGCATTAATGGCTCGGGCAAAACAACGTTGCTACGCATTCTGGCCGGGTTGGAGCCCCCAGACAGCGGTGAAGTGAGCGTGCGCAAGGACACCCGGGTAGCTTTCTTGGGGCAGCAGCCCGTGTTCGATGAGTCGCTGAACGTGGAGCAAACCATCTTTGCCAGCCAAAACGACACTTTGGCCGCCATCCGCGACTATGAGCACGTAGTAAACGACCCCAACCATTCGCCCAACGACTTGCAGCGGGTAATGGAGCTAATGGACACCTACAATGCGTGGGATTACGATGCTCAAGTAAAGCAAATCCTGGGGCGGTTAGGAATTTTGGGCGACCTATTGGAGCGGCCTGTTAGCAAGCTTTCCGGTGGTCAGCGCAAACGCGTAGCGCTGGCACGGGTGCTCATTGAGGAACCTGATGTGCTTATTCTCGACGAGCCCACCAACCATTTGGACCTAGCTACTATTGAGTGGCTGGAGAACCGCTTGGCAACTCCTTCACTCACGCTGCTGATGGTGACCCACGACCGGTATTTCCTTGACCGCGTAGCCAATGAAATAGTGGAGCTGGACCAAGGCCGCGTACACCGCTACCAAGGAAACTACTCCTATTTTGTGGAGAAGAAGGCTGAGCGCGAACAGATGGAAACCGTGGAGGTTGAAAAGGCGCGCAATCTGCTGCGGAAAGAGTTGGAATGGATGCGCCGCCAGCCCCAGGCTCGTGGCACCAAGCAAAAGGCTCGCATCGACGCATTCTACGAAACGCAGGAGAAGGCCAAAACCAAGCTCAAGGGCCCTGATCTAGAATTATCGGTAAAAACTACCCGCCAAGGAGGTAAAATTATCGAGGTGGAGCACCTGCACAAGCAATTTGGGGGCAAGGTGGTGCTGAATGATTTCAGCTACGTTTTCAAGAAAAAAGACCGTATTGGGCTTATCGGCCCGAATGGTGCGGGTAAGTCAACGTTGCTGAACATGCTCACCGGCAAACTGCAGCCCGACTCGGGCGTGGTAGATGCTGGTCAAACCACGGTGTTTGGTTACTACACCCAAACAGAACTGGACTTTGACCCTTCTCAGCGCGTGATTGACATTGTGAAGGAAGTAGCCGAAGTAGTGGAAATGGCCGATGGTAGCCAGGTTACGGCTTCGCAATTTTTGCAGCACTTCCAGTTCCCGCCGGCTCAGCAATACACGCTTGTGAGCAAGCTTAGTGGGGGCGAAAAGCGCCGCTTACAACTTCTGCGGGTACTCATCAAGAACCCTAACTTTCTCATTCTCGACGAGCCTACCAACGACCTCGACATCATCACCCTCAATATTCTGGAGGACTTCCTCCTTAATTTCCAAGGGTGTCTGATCATTGTATCGCACGACCGTTACTTCATGGATGCGCTAGTAGAGCAGGTATTTGCCTTGGAGCCCGGCGGAAAAATCCGGCAGTTTCCCGGCAACTACACCGACTACCGGGAGTGGCAGAAAGATCAAGACGCTGAAACGGCGGCTCGCCCGCCCAAGGCAACTGCTTCGGCGGCCCCAGTAGCCGCACCGCCTACCCCGGCTCCTATGGCGGCGTCAGCTAGCACGCCCAAACGCAAGGCCACGTTTGCGGAGAAGAAAGAGTACGAAAACCTGGAAAAAGAAATCGAGCAACTCGAGGCCCTCAAGCAGCAGCTTATTGAGAAGCTCAACTCAGGTACGGGCAACCACCAAGAACTAGCCGACTGGGCTGCTCAGCTTAAACGCACCGACCAAGACCTTGACTCGAAAGGCGAGCGGTGGCTGGAGCTAGCCGACTTTGTGTGAAGAAAAAGCCCCGCACATGCGGGGCTTTTTTATGCCTGGTAAGTTGCGCGAGTAGTAAGTATTGCACGCGCTACTTAGTGGCTACCTCCTAGCCTATATATCAGCGGGTAGTACGGCGGTGCCGTTGCCGGGCACGGAGAAAGCCCACACCCGACGCACAGCACGGAGGGGCACAGGCGCAAACACGTGCGCGAAATATTGCTGACGGCTAGCTACCCACTCGCGCTTTACGCGCACCCCACTTTCCGCCAATATATCTTCATCCCACTCCAACAATACGACCTCTACCCGGCCGGCATAGTACCGACGTGCGGTTTCTACTACTTGCAGCCTCTCGGAGCAATGAATGAAGCCTTCTGCAGCTAAGTCAGCGCTGGCGAAGAAACCCGTTTGTTGGGCTTGGTGCCAGTCCGCGAGTTCAGCAATACGGTACAACATATCCTTAAGCGCAACAGAAAACTGGGCTGGGGGCTGATTCACCGGTGAATCAGCCCCCAGCCCAGTTCCTAACTCTACTACTGAATTCCGCTTAGGCCTTCCACACGTCCTGCTGTACGGCTTTGCCTACCGTCAGCACTAGGCGCGTAGGGTTAGGCACCAGCGTGAGGCGTGCCTCCTTGCCGGAGTATTTCTCTGAGTCAATCCAGACGCCTTCCTTGGGCGAGGGTGTGCCGCTGGTAGTAGCGGGCAAATAGGCAGTAGGCAGTAGCACGTCGGTATCAGAAACTAGTTCGTCGTGCACTTTTTCTAAGGCTGCTTCCAGGAACGAGCCGTACTCGTCGTTAAAATCGTCTTCCAGGTCGTGCAGCTCTTCTTCCACGTCGTCGTAGCGGGCGTCATCGTAGGTGAGCTTATGCAGCTCGGCTTTCTTTTCGATGAGCGTAACCAGGGCGCGGTTGAGGTCCTCCTTGTTCATAGCCACGGGCAATAGATATGGTGTAGCGCAAAGGTGGGGAGGATTTGGGAATTTTTTGCGCTATTTGATTTCCTGTTCTGTCTTGTTCTTCCTCTGATTGGGCTCTGCAAAACCCCCTTGGGTGCACTACGGATGCTACTCGTTCTGGAAAGCAGAAAGCTAGCTATTAGTCCCAAACTCCTACTTTTACTAGCGTAACCCATCCATCCTACCCACTACATCCCACCCATGGAAACCATGACCTCACCGGCCGTGCAGGCCCATCCAAGCCAAGATTTTTTACCCCTCAACGGCACCGACTACATTGAGTTCTACGTCGGCAATGCCAAACAATCGGCCTATTATTATCAGGCCGCTTTCGGGTTTGAGCTGGTGGCGTACGCCGGCCCCGAAACTGGAGTGCGCGACCGGGCCAGCTACGTGCTGCAGCAAAACAAAATTCGGTTTGTACTGACGACCTCCCTCCTCCCCGATTCTGACATTACGCGCCACGTTGCGCAGCACGGCGACGGCGTGAAGGTGATGGCCCTGTGGGTAGATGACGCCCGCAAGTCGTTTGAGGAAACCACCAAGCGCGGCGCCAAGCCAGCCTTCGAGCCGTATACCCTAGAGGACCAGCACGGCTCGGTGACCCTAGCGGGCATTTATACTTACGGTGAAACGATCCACACGTTTGTGGAGCGTAGCCAGTACAGCGGCGCCTTCCTACCGGGCTTCGTGGCCAAAACCAGCGGCCTCCCGCAGGGCAATCCCGTGGGCCTAGAATACGTGGACCACTGCGTGGGCAACGTAGGCTGGGGTGAGATGAACCAGTGGGTAAAGTTCTACGAAGATGTTTTGGGCTTCAAGCTGCTGATTACCTTCGATGACGACGACATCAGCACCGAATACTCGGCGTTGATGAGCAAGGTGGTAAGCAACGGCAACGGGTTTGTGAAATTCCCTATCAATGAGCCTGCTGAAGGCAAAAAGAAGTCCCAGATTGAGGAGTACCTCGACTACTACCACTCCCCCGGGGTACAACACATGGCCCTCATCACCCACGATATCCGCGCTACGGTTACTGAGTTGCGGCGCCGCGGCGTTGAGTTTCTTTCGGTACCAGGCACGTACTACGACGACCTACTTGAGCGCATCGGCCACATCGATGAAGACCTGGAGTCTATCAAGGCGCTCAATTTATTGGTAGACCGCGACGAAGAAGGCTACTTGCTTCAAATTTTTACTAAGCCAGTAGAGGACCGTCCCACCGTATTCTATGAAATAATCCAGCGCAAAGGTGCTAAGAGCTTCGGCAAAGGCAACTTCAAAGCCTTGTTTGAGGCTATTGAACGAGAGCAAGCCCTGCGAGGCAACCTCTAAGTACATATTTGCTAGGCAAATGCTTGCCTAACACGAGCCCTAGTGCCAAATGGTACTAGGGCTCATTCGTGCTAGAAGCTACGCAGAAACTTCACACTACGCGAACTAAGAATAGCATCTAAACGCTACCGCTGCATTACTTTTTATGGAGACCTTCTCTCCATCCAATAAAAACCTGTTTTCTTTACTCCCGTTCTCAGAACCCTATTCTTTCATTTGCTTCTATGGCCCTCACTCCCGAAATCCAGCAAAAAATTGATACTTGGCTGACCGACAGCTACGACCCCGCTACTCACGCCGAAATTCGCGGCATGGTAGCCGAAAACCAGGAGGATTTCCTTTCTGATGCTTTCTACCGCAATCTGGAGTTTGGCACTGGTGGCCTGCGTGGCATTATGGGTGCCGGCTCTAACCGCATGAACCGCTACACCTTGGGCATGGCTACCCAAGGCCTGAGCAACTACCTGCTGCAAAGCTTCCCAGGCCAGGAAATTAAAGTGGCCATTGCCCACGACTCGCGCAATAACAGCAAAGAGTTTGCGCGTATTGCCGCCGATATTTTCTCGGGCAATGGCATTACGGTGTACTTGTTTGAGGCCCTGCGCCCCACGCCGGAGTTATCCTTTGCCATCCGCCAGTTGGGCTGCCAGAGCGGCTGTGTTGTTACGGCCTCGCACAACCCCAAGGAGTACAACGGCTTCAAAGTGTACTGGAACGATGGCGCCCAAGTGGTAGCCCCTCACGATAAAAACATCATTCGGGAGGTAGAAGCCATCCAATCGGTTAGCGAGGTGAAGTTTGGCGCTGATGCTTCACGCGTTCATCTGATTGGGGCCGAACTGGATGCAGCCTACCTAGCTAAAGTAAAGGAGCTCAGCATTAACCCCAGCGCTATTCAGCGCCAGCACGATCTGAAGATTGTGTACACGCCCCTGCATGGTACGGGCATCACGCTGGTGCCCCAAGCACTAGCTCAACTGGGCTTCACCAATGTGCACGTGGTACAAGGCCAAGCTACCCCCGACGGTAACTTCCCCACGGTACAGTCGCCAAACCCGGAGGAAAAGGTAGCCATGCAAATGGCTCTCGACGAAGCAAAATCCCTTGATGCTGACTTAGTTATTGCTACCGACCCCGACGCCGACCGCGTAGGTATTGCCGTGAAGAACGACAAAGGCGAGTGGGTACTAGTCAATGGCAACCAAACGGCAGCCTTGCTCACTCACTACCTGCTCTCAGCCCGCAAGCACGCCGGCAAGATGACGGAACAGGATTTCATCGTGTACACCATCGTTACCAGCGACGTACTCGGCGACGTGGCCCGGGCCCACAACGTAACGGCCTACCAAACCCTAACGGGCTTCAAGTACATTGCCGGCATCATCCGCGACTTGGAAGGCCAGCAGAACTACATCGGTGGTGGTGAGGAAAGCTACGGATACATGATTGGCTCCTTCGTGCGCGACAAGGACGCCATTTCGGCCTGCGCTATGATTGCCGAAATGGCGGCCGTGGCCAAAGACCAGGGCCGCACGCTCTACCAGGAAATGGTGCAGATGTACCTAACCTATGGTTTCTACAAGGAGAACCTGATTTCATTAACTAAAAAAGGACAGCGCGGCGCCGAGGAAATTCAGGAAATGATGCGCGACCTGCGCGCCAACCCACCCGCTACCATTGCGGGCCTGGCAGTGGCAGAATTGCGGGATTACAAAACCGGCAAAATCCGGAACCTACATACCGGCCTTGAAACTGAAACCGGCCTGGAGAGCAGCAATGTATTGCAGTTCATTCTGGAAGATGGTAGCAAGATTTCGGCCCGTCCCAGCGGCACCGAGCCCAAGATCAAGTTCTATTTCAGCGTGCGCCAGCCCTTGGCCTCTGCCGTAGACTTTGACCTAGCAGATCGACTCGCCGGTGAAAAAATTCAAGCCATCATCGACGACATGCAGTTGAAGTAGCACAGCTTACTTATTTGATAAAGAAATGCTCGCTGTGGAAATGGCGAGCATTTCTTTATACCTACAGTTCCATTATTGCTGATTCCTTAACTAGGTTGCACTGCCTATTCGAGGGCCTCTCATTCTTTTAGCTTATTGCTGCATGAAAATACCTATACTATTATCTATTCTTGGATTGGCTACCTTACCTGCCTTTGCCCAACGCTCAGCGCCTGACTATATAGTGACAACGGCAGGTGACACGCTACGCGGCCGGATTCAGATTTTTGGTCCTCAAAACCAGATGGTGCGGCTGTTCCGGGAAGGCGCTGCAACCGCTGAATTCTCACCAACTGAAGTACGCAGCTATGGCGACAGATCTGGTCAGCTTGGGGTAAGCATACCGGTAGGGCCCCAAGGGGCTCCGCAGTTTGTCGTTCCGCTTGTGCAGGGGTACGTCAGTTTGTATTCAGGAGAAAATGAGCGGGGTAAATCCCACTTTTTTCTGCAACCCGCCGACTCCGCCTACCTTGTTCCGGTACCTCCAACTACTGCTCGCCTCGCGTACTTACGGGTGCTGTCTGGCTGCCCATCTTTGGATTTCGCGTATAGCACCACCGAAAAACGCTATCCATACACCGAGATTGGCTTAAAGCGGCTAGTAACTGCCTACAACGAATGTCGGCAGCCCCAGCAAACTAGCCGTACGCTACGAAATACATCTGCCCGCGTGGCTGTTGGCCTGAAGGCTGGCCTGAATTCCTCTAGCTTCAAGTACGCAGATGACCGCTATGTGGGCTCCCACACAAATACCATAGGGTATCAAGCGGGTGTGATGTTTCATCTAGGGTCCAAAACTCAGTTTTCGGTGCAAGGTGAAGTTTCGTACGTGGCACTCCGCAGCGTATATGGCCCCGTTAACTTTCCCAACGGCTATGCGGCCTACACAACCCTACGTACCCTCACTGTCCATTACTCACAGATTCAAGTACCGATACTATTTCGGTACTCCTTCGGCCACCAGAACCTACGGCCTTATGTAAATGCTGGCCCCGTGTACGGACTCAACTTTCAGAACAAATCAACGGACAGCTACCAAGACTCCGATAAACCTGCGCCGAATACTCGCGCTTACACCGTTGCTGGCAGCAATAGTTTTGGCTTGAGTGGTGGTGCCGGCTTGCTTTGGCAGGGCACTTCCTTTCCCAACTTGAGCTTAGAAGTGCGCTATGAAAAGATGCTAGATGCTACTGGCTTTTATAGGTCGGCCCCCTCGCACGAGTCGTTGCGTCTCGACTTAGGCATATGGTTTTGATGTAGTAAGAACGCCGGGGTTTCTCACTCCCGGCGTTTCTCTCCTTTCGAACCAAGAATAAACAGGATGAGCAACAGGAATGCGGCCACTCCCAAGCTATACCAGGTCACGAGGGGAAGGCCGCGGTAGTAACGCATCTGGCCCGCTGGGTAATGGCCGAGCAGACTCAGGCCGGCAAACAAGATCATGGCTACTGCCACGGCCGCTAGAATGCCCCGGCTGACCAACTGATCAGCCTTGCGCAGTAGTAAGTGGTAGCCGCTTAACTCCACACGTACGCGCAAGTCGCCCCGGGATATTTTGCGCATGATCTGCCGCACATCCGTGGGCAGCGTTTGCAGGAGAGCCAGCAGTTGCGTGCCCGTGTACAGGGCTTCGCTCTGGATGTTCTCTGCCGAATATTGCTCGGCAATAATGCGGGCGCCGTAGGGCCGCACGAACTCGAACGTGTTGAAGCGCGGGTGCAGCACCTTGCCAATTCCTTCCAGAATTACGAGGGCCCGCAAAATCAGGAAAACCGCGCCCGGCACTTGCAGCTTGTAGCGGTAAATAATGCCTTGCAGAGCGTCGGCCAGGTCCGACATGCTCATGTCCTTCACGTCGAGTGTAGCGAAGTCGTCAATGAGCTGCGTCAGGTCGGTTTCGAAGGCGCGCATGTCGGATATTTCCGATGTGAGGGCCAGCCGCCGAAAGTTCAGAGCCATACTGCGCGCGTCCTGCCGGGCCATGCCAATAAACACGCCGGCAAAAGCATACTTCTGCTGGCGGCTCAGGCGCCCAACCATGCCGAAATCAATCAGGACAATGGTACCATCGGGGCGCACTAGCACGTTGCCGGGATGCGGGTCGGCGTGGAAGGCACCAAACTCGAAAATCTGCGTCAGGTAGATGTCCATTCCCGTTTCGGCGACCTTTTCGGGGCTCAGGCCCCAGGCCAGCAGTTGGGGCTTGTCGGTGATTTTGCAGCCGCTCACAAACTCAATGACCAGGATTCGGCTTGTGCTAAGCTCCCGGTAGGGCTGCGGAATATAGAACGTATTGTAGTTGGCGTACAGCTTGCGAAACTGCTCCATGCTGCGGGCCTCCGAGTTGTAATCCAACTCTTTGGTCATGCTGCGCTCAAAAGCATCTACAATGTCCTGGGGATTAGCCAGGCCTTGCTTGCGCAGGAACGGGGCCGTCAGGCGCACGAGTTCGTGCAGCAAGCTCAGGTCGGTACGTACTTTTTCCTCTACTCCCGGCCGCTGCACCTTTACTACTACCTCCTCGCCCGTCAGCAACCGGGCCCGGTGCACCTGCCCAATGCTGGCAGAGCCCAGCGTCACTTCATCAAACTCGGCAAATACCTCCTCCAAGGGTCGTCCTAGCTCTTGTTCTATTATCTGGCGGGCCTGCGCCACCGGAAAAGGTAGCACATTGCTTTGCAGCTTCTCAAACTCATCAATAAGAGGCTGGGGCAGCAGGTCGGCACGGTTGCTGAGGGCTTGGGCCAGCTTAATGAAGGTAGGCCCTAGTTCCTCAATAATCATGCGGATGCGCTGCCACCGGGTCGTCTCAAACACAGCCTGCTCCCCATCCTGCCACGATGCCTGTCGGCTTTTGGGCACCAGCCGCCGCAGGGCGGTGCTGGTTACTACATCTTCAAAGCCGTAGCGAATTAGTACTTCCGCTACCTGCCGGATGCGTGTAAGGTTAGAGATTGTGTTTTTAAACATGCCTTGCAAAATCGGAATAAAACCCGGACTACCCTACCCCGCGGACAGGAGATGTTAGCTTAGCAGCTTGGTTCTTCCCCACGCACCCGCTAAGCTGCTACCATACCTACAACAAAACCCCGCCTGCAGAGTGCAAGCGGGGTTTAGTAACAGGTAAGGCGCAGGAAACTACGAGAGTTGGCTGCCGCTGCTGGAGGTGTTATCGTTAGGGGAAATAGCCTTTTTAGCGGCTATCTTCTTGGCTTTGTCTTCGGGGCTGTCGGTTTTGCTAATGGTTGGCTTGCTGCTCTTGCTCTTGGCTACCTTGGTAGCAGCGGCTGTGCTAGCCGCCGTGGTGTTGTTGCGCACGGAAGTGGAACTAACCTTACCAGCGGCCGGTGAGGTTGCTTCCGCACTTTTCGAGTTGCCCTTTACGGTGCGCTTAAGCTCTTCCACGTCGTCGTTAGATGCCACTCCTGCCCCTTTCATCAGGCGCGACGCAAGGCCTTGAAACTGCTTTTCCAGCTCTTTGCGCTTGCTGTCCGTGTTCTTCTTCAGCTCGTCCATGATTTTGGCGCCTTCCGATTCTGACAGCTTGCTTTCCTGCACCAGCTTATCGATGGTGCTTTGAACTCGGTCGTTGGTAAGTGATACGAAGCCCACGCCGGCATTGATGAACTTCTTAAACAGATCTTCCATAACGCTGAATGATTAAAGGGAAAGGTTGGGTGAGAAGAGAGAACTGCACAAAAGATTCGGGGCGGTGTGCTGGTAGCCGTCAACTCCGAGCCCAGCGTTCCGCCCTACGCAAATAATACGCGGCTGCGGGCAGAAAGTAACGCATAATGCATAAATACCAAGACCACAACCCACTAGTACTGAGCTAGTTTACGGGTCAAGCAGCCTGCTTGCTAGCTAGTTGCGCCGCCCAGATCGTATGCGTGAAATTTGCTACGCGGTCGAGGGCCAGGCGGGCTTCGGGCACGAACCGCCAGAACAAATGCCACCAATGCACTAGGCCTTCAAATACCTGCAACGTAACCGGCGTTCCGGCGGCGCGGGCTTTGTTGGCGAAACGGACCACATCATCGCTTAGCACTTCAGCGTCGGACACCTGAATGAGAAGGGGCGGTAGGCGGTGTAAATCTGCGTGCACGGGCGAGAGCAACGGGTGCGCCAAGGGTGTCTCGGCGGCGTAAAGCGGGCCCCAGCCCCGAATCTCGAAGGCTTCCAGCACCTGGCTTTCCTCGTGCGTTACCCGGCGCAGCACGGGCGGCGGCAGGGCCAGGTCCGTCCAGGGTGAAAGGCCAATGACGGCAGCCGGTAGGGCCTCCTGAGCGTCGCGCAGGGCCAAGGCCAAGGCAAAAGCTAAGCCTCCGCCCGCAGAGTCGCCGGCTACCATAATGTTATGCGCCGCGTAGCCTTGCTTCTGCAGCCACCGGAAAGCTAGGAGAGCGTCTTCAAGCGCAGCCGGAAAAGGATACTCGGGAGCTTTCCGGTAGTTGATGGCGAGCGTAGCAAGCTCGCAACGTTGGGCGAGGGCTCCTACCAAGCCGCGGTGCGTATTGAGCGAACCGAGTACGTAGCCCCCACCGTGCAAGTACAGTAGCACCCGCTCGGCCTGGGCCGCTGCGGGCCGGACCCACTCGGCGGCCATTCCATCCACATTGGCATCTTCCAGAAACACATTCCACGGCATCACCTGCCCCAACGACAGCACTTCAAACCCCAGGCGCATAGCGGCCAGCTTTGGCACCTTACCGGTTAGGGTGCCCGTGGCCGAAGCCAAAAGCTGTTTGAGGAGCAAATGTTGGGTAGACGGCATGGAGAAAGTAGTTAGAAAGCAGTGTGGCAATGCAGCGCACTAGCAGTTTAGCCGGTGAACAGCAAGGGTAGCTGAGTACTGACCTAGCGCCCAGTAAAACTTACTTTTTAGTACGCAGCCGGTGGCCTTTGTAGCCCCGGATAGCAATAGGAATCCATCCTAATACGGGGATGAAGAAGGTGAGGGTAAACGGATTGCGCCATATCATGCGCCAGTACGCTCCGGGGCGGCGCAAGTCTAGGTCGAAGGCGCGGTGGCCGTTGCGTACGTACCGGCGTTCAAACTCCTGGAATAAGGCAGGCCACGACCACGGCAGGAAAAACGGGAAAAACCGCCAGTTTTCTTTGATCCGCTGCCACAGTTCCGGCCACCGGTAGGGCTGCCGTCCGTATTGCTGCACGGCGGCGTCTAGCTCGGTTTGCATGCGGGCCCGAACTTGGTTGGAAAGCTCCTCATAATCTGGACGGGTAAGCTCGGCAACGGGTTTGGTGGTCAGTTCATATGGCCGAATGCGGGTGCCCAGCACAAACGTGAGCTTAGCCGGAAACGCCATGTAGAAAAACCACGGCTGCAGCAGCACCAGCAGCAGAATGGGCCCCACAGGAATAAAGGGAATACCTATTTTCTTACTTAGCCGGTTCACCCAATCCCAACTATAGGTGTAGGGGTTCAGGTATTCTCCGTTGATGGTATAAAACGGAATGATATCGGTGCGATGCTGAATGCCCAGCCGCACGGTGCTGGTAGCCAGGCGCTGAAACTGGTATTTGCGGTTAAAGCCCTTTCCAATGCCCGCCACGCCCTCCGGGTAAAGCATGAGGTTATGGTCGTTGTAGTGCATCATCGTCTCAAAATTGAGCGTGGTAGCATCTACGCAGCCCGCCTTCTTCCAGAAGTTTTTGACCAGAAAGGGGTTCATCAGCGCCGACTGCGACAACATGGGGGCCGACAACGGGCGGGGTAAGTCGCGCTTGTCGGGTAGGCGGCGCCACAGATGCGACAGGGCCACGATGGCATCCCAGGGGAAGGCCATGCCCGAGTGGTTGGAGGCGAAGATGAGAGGCTTATCGGGGTTGTTGCGCTCGGGATACTGCTCGAACCCTACCAGCTCAGACCGAAACCATACCCGATCAAGCAACTGCAGGATATTGCGGTCAAGTGTTTCTACGAACTCCTCGTCGAAGTGCTCGGAATAGATATGCTGATTAGCCTGAATAGCAGGTGGAGCAGAAGGATCGAGTGAGGCCGTGGACATTGGGCGGGAATACGGCAAACGAGGCTAAACGGGCGGGTAGGGCGCCAAGGTACTATTTTTGGTAACACTACTGCTACGCAACGGGGCGCTACCGTAGTTACAGGCGCCCCCTCAGATCTGACGCTTTAGCCGAATGGTGGTGGTGAACAGCTCCCCGTTTTCGCGGCGTACGAGCAGCAGCAGTGTGCGCCCATCGGCAGAATGAAACATGCGGCTCACCTGGGTCAGATTGAGCTGGCTGGCGGGCAGCAGGTTGATGGACAGCAGTTCGTCGCGGGGGCGCAACCCTGCCGCTTCGGCCGGCGAGTGGGGCTGAACTTTCATTAACAGGTAGCGCCGGTAGTTTTCGCCCGTGGCCATAATGTCCAAACCGCACATATCGTGCTCGAAAGGGTCGCGAAATAGCCCATTGGGCCGCAGCAGCAGTTGGTTGCGGGGGTAGTCGATGATAACAACGAACCGCTTGAGCAGCTCAAAGCCCAAGTTCCCGTTGCGGTACACATCCGTGCGTAGGGCCACGTCGGCAGCATCGGGGAAAGACGTAAGCAGGGAAGGCACTTGGTAGCGCCCGAGGCGTAGCGCCGCCACCCGGCCCAAGTAGCCATTAATGTAGCCACTCAGCCCCCGCCCCAGCTGGGTCCGCAAGCGCGTGGGTGGCACCCGCAAACGAGGGCTGGAAGTGGTTTCTAGGGAAAGCGCGTGGCCCGCACCGGTATCTAGCACCAGCTTCAGGGGCATCGTCAGAGAATCAGACAAAACTACTGGTACCGTCAGGTAGGGCTTGCTATTCTCTATTTCAAGTGGAATGCTCACCCACCGCTTGCTGCGGGGCCGGCGGTAGCGCGTAGGATGGCGAAAGACCAACTGCTCCTTCTCAGGCTGTACTTCCACGGCAAAGCTGCGAAAGATGGCGGACCCTAGCAGCCCGTGAATAGGCATGCCCACATAACCCGAGAGGTTAAGAATGTCTTCGGAGAGCACCAGAAATGAGAAATTGTCGGCTTGCACGCCTCGTAGCTCTACATTCACGCCCTCCACTTGGTACGCCTCTAGGGGAGCTTCCTCGCCGGCACCCGCAATTTGGAAACGCTGCCCCAGCCTAAGCCCCAGTTGGCGCTGCAACGAGATATCCGTAATGAGGCTGCTGTTGATGCCCGTATCCAATAAGAAGTTGAAGGGCCCTTGCCCGTTCAGCTTTACCTGCACTACGATAAGATTCCGCTGTAGAAAAAAGGGCACTAAGGCTTGCTCTTGGCGAGGCCGCTTAAACTGAAAAGGCGCAGACTTTTCCTGGGCATGGCCCGCTACTACAACCAGTAGCAGGCCCCATAAGCACAACGGCGCCCTCGCCCACGGGCGTAGGGAAAACAGCCAGAGCAGTGCGCAACGGAGCAGCATGGTGGGGAGGTGGTGGGCTTGGTAATTTACGCAAAAAACCTAGCCAGCACACCTACTCCCGTGCGCCTATTCTACTGTTTCCCAGCTTTCTTGGGGTAGGTAAAACAGGTGCCCATTGCGGATGTGCAACGGAGCCTCTACGTTGTTGTGGTAAAGCTGCCCCGTACCCAATCCTTGCGGAAAACCGGGGGCAGCATATGCCCCTGCCAGCTGGCTCACGGCGTTCAGGCCCACGTTGGATTCTAGGGCTGAGGTAAGCCACCACGCAATGCCCCGGGCTTGCGCCGCAGCCATCCACTCCAAGCTGGCGCCAAGGCCACCTACCAGGGTAGGTTTGAGAATAATGAAGGCTGGCTGTGCGGTAGCCAGCAATTCTTGCTGTTGGGCTGGGTCCGTCACACCTATCAGTTCCTCATCCAGCGCCACGGGCACGGGGGAGTTGCGGCATATGGCGGCCATGGCGGCCCAGTTGCCAGCCCGAATAGGCTGCTCAATAGAATGTATCTGGAACGCCGCCAGTTGCTCTAGCTTGCCCAAAGCCTCTTCGGGTGAGAAGGCACCATTGGCATCTACCCGCAGCGTGAGCTGTTCAGGCCCGGCTACGGCGCGTATTTCACGTAGGAGCGCCAATTCGGTTTCAAAATCCAGGCTGCCTATCTTGAGCTTAAGGCAAGCGTAGCCTTCTACTAGCTTCTTCTCAATTTGTTGGCGCATGAAGGCAGCATCGCCCATCCATACCAGCCCATTGATGGGAATGCCTGCTTCACCCCGGCCAAACGCGGTATTATACAGCTGCCGACGCCCGCCGTGCTGCAAGTCCAGCGTAGCCGTTTCGAGGGCAAACCGCAGGGCGGGCCACTCTGGCCCTACCAAGCTGGCCGCTTCCTCGGGTAGCAGTTCGCGTAGCTGCCGCCGGTTAAACTCGCGACAGAAGCCTTCCAGGGTGCTTTCGAAATCGGGCCGATGATCGGGGCTAAGCCCGGCTAGCGGTGCGGCTTCCCCTAGGCCTTTTACCCCCGACTGGGCAGTGTCCGATAAATGGAGGTAGTGCGCAACGTGCTCGGTGAGGGCGCCGCGGGAAGTACGAGCGGGAAAGTTGAAGCGGAGCGTACGCTGGGAAGTGCGGAGTTGAAGCATGAATGGGAATACGAACGCAAGCGTCAGAGAGGTACGTAGGCAGAGCACTAGTAACAAGGTAGGCGCAGAATTGGCTGCCTTGGCCTCAATCCTAGCGCAGGAGAGGGGCTGCCGCCTACCCCCAAACGCAACGCAGCCTCCGCACTCAGTGCGAAGGCTGCGTATGTAAGGCGAGCAGGAAGGAAACCCACCCTTCTCGTCTTCTTCAGAAAAGCGAATTAGCTAACGGCAGTGCCCTGATTACCGCGCCCACGGCTGGCTTGGCCCCCTTTTCGGCCGGCAGCACGTGCTTCCTCTGAAGTAAAGCGGTGGCCCCGACCACTCTGGTGCGAGGCACGTCCACCTTCGCTAGCAATGCGACGTTGCTGAGCGGGGTCCATGGCGGCGAAACCACGTGGACGCTTAGGGGCAGGAGTTTCTGCAGGAGAAGTGCTGCGCGAAGTGGTTGATGTCCGGTTGGTGTTCATAGCTCTACAAGAAATGTAGGTGGAAAAATGGTCGATGGCACTTGGCTCCTCTAACGGGCAGTGCCTCATCTAAGATGAGCTATTAGACCTTAAAAACCGCTTCTACACGTCAAAATACCGTTTTCTACCGAACAGCTCGTCCGTAGTAATACGCAACCATACGCGAAATACTGACGACCTTACCGGCGAAGAATCGGACAACCAGATAGGCCAGTACGTAGTTATACTCTGGTTCTTCCTCTCTCGTTTCGTATGTCTGTAGCTCCCCACTCCGCCGCCACTGCTGTGGCTTCTCCCTCTTCTTTGGCCGACCGCTTCCAGATGGTGCGCCAGCAATCAGAGGCCCTGTGCCGCCCGCTGCTCCCTGAGGATACGGTAGTGCAGCCCACCATTGATGTGAGCCCACCCAAGTGGCACTTGGCTCATACCACCTGGTTCTGGGAAACCTTTTTACTGCGCGAGTACCTACCCGGCTACGAAGTATATCACCCCGACTACGCTTTTCTTTTTAACTCCTATTACAACTCTCTGGGCTCCCGCGTGAACCGCGCCGACCGGGGCACCCTCTCGCGCCCACCATTGCGCGACGTGTACGCCTACCGCACCTACGTTGACGAACACATGGCGCGCTTACTGTCCCTAGCAGATACTTTGCCCCCCACCGTTGGCGAGCTAGTAGAGCTAGGACTACAGCATGAGCAGCAGCACCAAGAACTGTTAGCCACTGATATTAAGTACATTCTAAGCACTAGCCCGCTCGCGCCGGCTTACCTGGAACCTACCCTTGCCCCCGCCCCCGCCATACTGGCGCCAGCCGCTTGGCTACCCGTACCCGGCGGCATGCACCGCATAGGGTTTGAGGGTGAAGGGTTTTGCTTCGATAATGAGTTGGCCCCGCACGATACCTACGTAGCGGACTTCGAACTACAAAATCGCCTCGTGACCAATGCTGAGTTCCTCGAATTCATAGAGGCCGGCGGCTACCGCGACTTCCGCTATTGGCTAGGGGAAGGGTGGGACCTCGTAAATTCCCAAGGCTGGGAGGCTCCCCTCTACTGGACTAAGCAGGCTGGGAATTGGCAGCGTTTCAGCCACCACGGGCTACAGCCCCTAAACCTGGCGGCTCCGGTCACGCACATCAGCTTTTACGAGGCCGATGCGTACGCGCAGTGGCGCGGCTGCCGCTTGCCCTCCGAGCAGGAGTGGGAAATTGCGGCTCGTCACTTCGGCGCCACCCCTACGGGCGGCACCTTCCTGGAAAGCAACCTCTACGACCCCCAACCCCTGCCCACTGATGCTGACCCCACTCAGTGCCACCAGCTCTTAGGTGATGCTTGGGAATGGACTTACTCAGCCTACCACCCCTACCCCGGCTACCAGCGGGCGGCGGGCGCGCTGGGCGAGTACAACGGCAAGTTTATGATAAACCAACTGGTGCTGCGCGGGGGCTCCTGCGCCACTCCCGAAAGCCACATCCGTATTACCTACCGTAACTTCTTCCACGCCGACAAGCGCTGGCAGTTCACGGGTATCCGGCTGGCGCGCTAGCCTTGCCTGCTAGCTGTGGTGTATCCTTCCGTTCGTGCTTTCTCTCTGCCGATGATTTCTTCGCCTCTCTCGCCTGCTGCACCTACTACCGCCCCGCCGTTGGCCGCCGACCTCAGTCCTTTAGCCCAGCACGTGCGCCAAGGCCTGCAGCAACCGTTCAAGACCTTGTCGTCAATGTATTTCTATGATGACGAGGGCAGCCGACTGTTCCAGCAGATTATGGCGTTGCCGGAGTACTACCCCACTCGCACCGAGTTTGGACTACTAACCGAGCACCAGGCGGCCATTAGTACTGCCTTGCGGCCAATGGCTGCGCAGGAGCCATTTTATTTGATTGAGTTGGGGGCTGGTGATGGGTTAAAAACCAAGATTCTACTGCGTCAATTACTCGATACGGACGCCCGGTTTACCTACGTACCCGTTGACATTTCGGCAGGGGCCTTGGAAGGACTGATTGCTGCCCTGCAAGCAGAACTGCCAACCCTGGCCGTAGAGCCCGTTGTAGCCGACTATGCCGACGCCCTAACCCTTATGGCAACGCGCCCAGGCCGAAAAGCCGTGCTCTTTTTGGGTTCTAACATCGGCAACTTTCTTCCCTCCGATCGGCACGCTTTTCTGCGGCGCTTATGCCAGCCACTCACCCACGACGACCGACTGCTCGTAGGGTTCGACTTGCAGAAAGACCCTCGCTTTATTCGTGCCGCCTACGACGATACCCAGGGCGTTACAGCCGCTTTCAACCTTAACCTACTCCGCCGACTAAACCGGGAGCTAGGCGCCAACTTTGACCTGGACCACTGGCAGCATTACACCGACTACGACCCGCTTACTGGGGCTGTGCGCTCCTTTCTTGTTAGTACCCGCGCCCAGACGGTGCAGTTTGCCGCGTGGAAAGGCGCAGTGGACTTCCGGGCGTGGGAAATGATTCATACCGAAAACTCCTACAAGTTCACGCGCCTTGGCATCACGCAGCTGGCCGTTGAAGCCGGCTTTGAAGTGCAGGAATTTTTCACGGACGGGCAGGAATTCTTTGCCGACGTTATCTTGGCTCCCCAAAGCTAAGCAGCATTTCCGCAGGGGCGAGTTGCTTGGCTACCAGTAACTCGCCCCAGTTTGTTTCATGGCTGATCTTATATCACTGGCTTCTGGCTACGGCTCCTTTCTTCCTCCACCGGCGGCCGTTGAAGCAGCTACCCAGGCTTTGCGGGCCGGCCAACTGCCCGTGGCCCATATTGCGGGCTTGCCGGCCCTGCGCCAAGCATTGGCAGAGCGCCACCAAGGTGCGGCGGCCATTTCTTCCGACCAAGTAGTAGTAACGCCGGGCGCTAAGTCGGCGCTATACGCCTTGCTTGTCATGCTGCTCCGCCCTCAAGACGAGGTAGTACTCCCTACACCCAATTGGTTTGGCTTCGATAAGCTCTTGGCGCGCACTAGCGCCACTGTGCGCCACGTACCACTATCCGGGGCCGACAATTATGCCTTAACGCCAGCCGCACTACGGGCTGTTCTTACCCCACGCACTCGCATCCTGCTACTTTCCAACCCCAACAACCCCACCGGCCGGGTGTACCACCGGGCCGAGCTAGCCGCTTTGCTGGAGGTGACGCGCGAGTTTCCCGACCTCTACGTGCTATCGGATGAGATTTACAACCTTATCTCCTTTGGTGCCGAGCCAGTACCTTCCTTACTTGATTTCCCTGACCCGGCCGGACGCCACGTGGTAGTCAATGGTTTCTCCAAGTCGTTGGCCCTGATAGGTTGGGGCATAGGGTACCTGGTGGCCCCTGCTGCCCTAGCCCAAGCTTGCGCCGAGTGGCAATTTGCCACGAGCGTTGCCGTGCCAGTGCCTGCTCAGCAAGGCGCACTAGCTGCCACGCACGATGCTACTTCAATTGCAGCAGAACTTTGTCACCAGCTTCACCTCACCCGCCCGCTTTTACTCAACTACCTGGGCGGCTTATCCCGCGTACCAACATTATTGCCGGAGGCCACCTACTATGCTTTCCCTGATTTGCGCGCTTATCTCGACCCGGCTCTCCCGGCCCGCCAAGCTTCGGCGGCCCTAGTAGAGCGCTTCAAAGCAGGCGGAGTAGAGGTAGTAGATGGCGGTACATGCCACGCACCTGGGTTTGTGCGCATTTCGTACGCCGTGCCCGAGCCACAGCTGCGGGAAGCCTTAACCCGGCTGAGCACTGTTCTTGCGCAACACCCTTGATAGTATAAATGCCGCTCGGGGCTGTTTGCTCGGCAGCAAGCAGTTATTGGGAGTGCTTCCTAGCTGATAGGTCCGCTTTTGGCAGAAAGGCCGGAATAGGAGTCGTACCTTTGCGGCGTTTTTTAGCTGCTAATATGCCCCTTTCCGCCCTACGCCCCCATCTGCGACCTACGCTAGCACTCGCTTACCCCGTGATGCTCAGCCAGCTCGGTCACGTGCTCGTAAACGTGTGCGACAGTATGGTGGTGGGTCAAACCGGCAAAGTAGCGCTGGCGGCGGTTTCCTTGAGCGTGAGCGTGTGCACGGTCGTTATGGTGTTTGGCATGGGGCTAGCCATGGGCATCACCCCGCTAGTTGCCGCCGCCGATGGCCGCCGCGACGTTGCTGCCTTGGGGCGCTTGCTGGTAAATGGCGTGTGGCTAACAACGGCCGCCGGCCTAGTGTTGGGCGGCTTGGGCTTGCTGCTGCCCCCCTTGTTGCCCTACCTGCACCAGCCGCCCGCCGTGGTAGCCCTAGCCGCCCCCTGGATTCGCGTCATTTTCTTGTCGCTGCTGCCGCTCATGGTATTTCAAGGCTTCAAGCAGTTCGCGGAAGGCTTGGGACTTACCCGCCAGGCTATGCTGCTATCAGTGCAAGCCAATCTGCTCAATGCCTTTCTGTGTTACGCGCTGGTATTCGGCAAATTTGGCTTTCCAACCATGGGCATGATGGGCGCGGCATGGGCTACTCTACTGGCCCGCGGACTCATGGCCGTGTTAATGGCCGCCTACGTGTTGATGGCTGTGCGCCTGCGCCCCTACCGCCAAGCTGCTGCTCATCGCCTGTTGCCAGATGCGGCAGGCCTGCGCTACCTTGTGGGCTTTGGGTCGCCTATTGGGGTGCAGATGATGTTTGAGATGGGCGCGTTCAGCTTCTCTGCCATCATGATTGGCTGGCTGGGGGCCACGGAGCTAGCGGCCCACCAGATTGCCATAAATGTAGCCTCCGTTACTTACATGGCGGCTAGTGGTATTGCGGCGGCGGCTACCATTCGGGTGGGCAAGCAGCGCGGCCTGGGCCAGGCCGAAGGTGCCCGGCAGGCTGGCTTTGCGGCCTATTTAATCACGTTCGGCTTCATGACCCTAATGGGCTTGCTGCTCATCGTGGCCCGCCACTTTATTCCGCAGTACTACAACGACGACCCTACCGTGGTAGCCCAAGCGGCCGGTCTGCTCTTGATTGCCGCCGCTTTCCAAATTTCGGACGGCGTGCAAGTAGTAGGGCTAGGTGCCCTGCGCGGCTTGGAAGATGTGAAGGTGCCATCGGTGGTGGCATTGCTAGCCTACTGGGCGGTGGCCCTCCCGCTGGGCTACGTGCTGGCATTTCCGCTGGGCCTGGGCGCCGTGGGAGTCTGGCTAGGCCTGCTCACGGGCCTTACGCTAGTAGCGCTGCTGCTGCTGCTGCGCTTTCGTTTTCGCAGCCGCGTACCCGCGCCGCCTCATCTGAACGAAGTAGCCTTGGCCGTACGTTAGCCGAGCACCAGCTGTCTTTGCCTAGGGAGGCGCCTACCCGTCGGTACGGCCCATTTCTTGCACGGGCAGCGTGCTAGCCCGCTTTTTCTGTATTTCTAGATGCTGACCATCTTCTCGTTCCCTCTCTTCCTGCTGAGCCTACTGGCTCCTGCCGGCCAAGGCCCCACTACCCCGGCCGCGCCTGCTCCTCCTGCCCCCGTGGAGTGGCAGCCCAACCGCCCCCTTACCTGGGCTGATTTCAAGGCCCGGCCCAACACCGACCGGCTAGCGGCCCTTACCTCATCTACCATTGATGCCAAGGTAGGCTGCATTGATTATCAGTTCTCAGCCAAGGTGCGAGCCGTATTTACGCCTACTGAGTCGTGGGTGCGCTACCCCGCTACGGCTACGGCAGCCTTGCTGAAGCACGAACAAACCCACTTCGACCTTACAGAATACCATGCCCGCAAACTGCGGCAGAAGCTTAGCTTAGTGAAGCTCGATTGCGAGCATTTGCAGCCCGCTTTCAACAACCTGACGAAGGTAGCTTTCCTGGAATGGCAGCGCGAAGAAGCCCGCTACGATCAGGATACTAACCACGGCCTGAATACGCCACGGCAGCTTTTCTGGGAGCAACAGGTACAGCAAAAGCTGCAGCAACTGGAGGCGTTTGCCGCAAAATAAGTCCACTAGTCTCTCAACACCTGCCTTAGCTGCGCACGATTAATTCGTGCTTACCCAGTAGCTGGGGCGGGTGCCAAGCTCTGCATCCAGTGCTTTTTGTCGCTACTTCTTGTAGGCTGGGTGCTACCTTCGCTAGCTCACCCTACTGCATATGGACTCTTCTGCTACAATAACCTGGTCCGATTTTGAGCGGGTTGATATTCGAGTAGGCACCATTCTGGAAGCTCGGCCTTTTCCGGCTGCTCGCAAACCTGCCTACCAGTTACTACTTGACCTGGGGCCAGAAATTGGCTTCAAGAAGTCTAGCGCGCAAATTACGCATCACTACCAACCTGCCGACCTTGTTGGGCGGCAGGTGCTATGCGTGGTCAACTTTCCTCCCCGGCAGATAGCCAACTTCATGTCGGAGGTGCTGGTGACGGGAGCAGCGGATGCCGAAGGACACATTGTTTTGACGGCGCTAGCCGCACCAGTTCCCAATGGTAGCCGCTTAGTATAACACTGCGCCCACACCTTACGGGTGGCTGGGTCCTGGCTGAGTGCCACCCTGCCGCACTTCGCGCAAGCCCAGCGTATCAATCACTACCCCGTAAATTTCGTCCAGGTCTTTGCCATGCACGGCGTAGTAGCGGTAGCTTTGTTGAAAGCTAGAATCGGTGACCTGGTAGCGCCACAAGAGGCTCTTTTGCTGCTGCACGTACATGGCCCGCGCCGAATCCATGGGTAGGCCCGTAGCATCAATGCGGGCTTCTAGCGTATGTAGCTCTACCAGCAGTCCTGCCATCTTGTCCTTCGGGACAAGTTGCGCGGGCGGCACGGCCTCATCAGGCTTCTCGCAGGCCGTAGCCAGCAGGGTAAGCAAGAGAGATAAAAAGACGAAACGATTTTTCACGGTCGCAAAGTTAGGAGGAACGCGTAGTTTTAGGCCCCATGAATCTTGCTCCTTCTTCACCCTTTCAGCAGCTTGTCCGGCGCCTGCGCCAGATGGAAATACGCATTCTAAAAGCGGTGGATGCGCAGTTGCAGGGCGATTTTCATTCCGTATTCAAAGGTACTGGCTTGGAGTTCGACGATGTGCGCCTTTACCAGTACGGCGACGAGGTGCGGGCCATTGACTGGGCCGTATCCAGCAAAGGTCACGGCACGTTTGTCAAAACCTATAAGGAGGAACGCGAGCAGCAGGTACTTTTATTGCTCGATGTGAGCGGTTCCCAACAGGTAGGCGCGGCCACGCGGCGTAAAATTGACGTAGGCCGCGAAATTTGCGGGGTGCTGGCGCTGGCCGCCGCCCGTCAAGATGCGCAGCTAGGCATTCTTGCTTTTTCTGATCAGAAAGAACTGTTCCTTCCCCCCGGCAAGGGTATTCGCCACGCTTACGCCCTCATTAAGCGGCTTTTCGCACTGGAACCTCAGAGCAAGCAAACCGATGTAGCTGCCGGCATTAAGCAGGCCTTGGGGCTTCTGAAGCGCCGCACCATTGTGTTGCTCATTTCTGACTTCATTGATACTCCTTACGAACGGGAGCTAATCATGCTGGCGCGTAAGCACGACTTAGTGGTGCTGCAACTGCTGGATCAGCGGGAACGAGAATTCCCTCCCCTGGGCATCATTCCTCTGCACGACCAAGAATCGGGGCGCACGGTGTGGGTTAACACTTCCTCGCGCGCCTTTCGGGCCCGGTACCGCGCTACGTACGAGCAGAACCGGGACCAGATTAGCCAGATCTGCCGGCGCCACCGCACGGAGTATCTTTCCATTGCCACCGACACTGACTTCGTTCCGCAGTTGGTGAACCTATTCCGGCGGCGCAACCAGCGTGGAGGCCGTGGGTAAGCACCAAGGCTGGTACTGGGTAGGCCTGGCTGCCCTGCTACGAAGTTCAAGCGCCGCGGCCCAGGTACCAGCCGATACCCTTCCGCGGGGCCGCTTTTTGCATCCCACCACGCGGGTAGGCGAGCTGGTGGAATATGAGTTGAGCTACCATCATGCCCCAGCGCTGGAAGTTATCTTCCCTGATTCGGCCGCCAAGTTTGGACCGTTTGAGTACGCAGACCGGCAATTCTTTCCCACGTTCACGCGACAAGGCCGGAGCCTCGACCGCACCGTGTACCGGCTGCGCACCTTCTCCCTAGACTCGGTACAGAGCTTGAGCCTACCCATTACAGTACTGCACGGCGCCGATACGCTTACTATTCCCACGGAACCAGCCACCGTGCGACTGGTACGTACGGCCCCTCCCATAACAGCCGGCCAAGTACCGGTACTCCGGCAGAACCTGCGGTTGCAGCCCGTGGAGCCTGAGTTCAACTACCCATACTGGCTAGCCGGGGCGGCGCTGGCACTGGCAATTGTGGGAGGCGTGGTGCTGGGATTTCGGCGGGGCTTACGCCTGCGCTACCGCCGGTACCGCCTGCGCAAAAACCATGTGTACTTTCTGGCCCAATATGCCCGCCACGTGGAGCGCTTCAACTTATCCCGCTCGCTCACCAATATGGAGCGCGCCATTACACTCTGGAAGAACTACCTCTCGGCCCTTGAGGATAGCGCCATCAGTAGCCTGACTACCCGCGAAATTGTGATTCATTACCAGAACGACGCCGATGTTCGACTGGCCCTACGCCTAGCCGACCGGGTTATTTATGGCAATCAGTTTTCGGAAGATGATACTGAAACTGACCTGGCCTTCGTGCTCCTACGTGACTTTGCGGAGCGGCGGTATTCCTTGGTGATGGATAAGCTCACCGTTGGCCGAAAGCAGCTAGCGTAACCTACTACTCCACGAGGAACGGGCGCCACCGGGAGGGCGTTAGCATTTGCCCCTTGTGCTACGCGGTTCTCCTACCTGTTCCCTTATGGCGCGGCCGAGCAACATAACCGATACTTTTGCGCTTTCTTCATTATACCGCACGCTATGCAACAACTCTGGGAGCAGCTTCTGGCGCCGATTCTTGATAGTGTGCGCTATGCCACGCTGGCTAGCTACACTTGGGAACAGCCGCGCCTACTGCTGCTCTTGCCGTTGGTGCCGTTGTTGTTTGTGGGGCGTTGGCTGCTGGCACAGCGGCGCCGCTCCCGCTTGGGCGTTGCGTTCGTGCGCGGACAGATACCTCGTGACTGGAGTACTTTGCTGCGCTTTTTACCCGATTTGGTGCTGGCCCTTAGCCTCGCGTTTGGTCTCCTAGCGCTGGCCCGCCCCCAGCGTACCGACGAGCGAGTAGTGCAAACCGGCGAGGGTATCGACATCCTGTTGGTGCTCGACGTATCGGGATCTATGGAATTGCAGGACCTGCGGCCCAACCGCTTAGAAGCCGCCAAACGAGTAGCGCGTGAGTTTATTGACGGGCGCCACGGCGACCGGATTGGGCTGGTCGTGTTTGCTGGCGACGCCTACTCACTGGCTCCACTGACCACTGACTACGATTTGCTGCGCGACAACTTGCAGGGTTTGCGCCTGGGCATGATTCCTAACGACGGCACGGCCATTGGCACAGCCCTAGGCGTGGCTACCAACCGCTTGCGCGATTCCCATTCTCCCACGAAAGTCTGCATCCTGCTCTCCGACGGTGAAAACACGGCTGGCAGCCTCGACCCACTCACGGCGACCCAGTTAGCCCATGCCTATGGGCTCAAGCTCTATACCATTGGGCTGGGCCAAGATGGCATTGTACCCTACGGCAAGGACGAAGCCGGCCAACCCCGCTTTGTGGAAACACGCCTCGACGAAACGACCATGCGCCAACTGGCCCAAGCTGGCGAGGGACAGTTTTTTCGGGCTACCGACAACGCTGGACTACGCCAGGTATTCGGCCGCATCGACCAGTACGAGAAGTCCGAAATAAAGCAGACCCGCTACCGCAATACCCGCGACTACTACCGCATCTACTTGTTCTGGTGCGTTGGGTTGTGGCTTGTATGGCTGGGGCTGAAAAACACTTTCCTTACCAACGCGCTGGAAGACTAGGCATTTACCAAGTTGCCTGGGAAACGCTAGCTTACTTTTTACTCCATGTTCATAGCCGACAATCTTCACCGCATACAACAAGATATAGCGGGTACGTCTGCCCGCCTAGTTGCCGTTACGAAAACCCACCCAGTGGCGCTGTTACAGGAGGCGTATGCTGCCGGCAGCCGCTTATTCGGGGAGAACCGAGTGCAGGAAATGTCGGCCAAACAACCCGAGCTACCCGCCGATGTAGAGTGGCACCTCATTGGTCATCTGCAAACCAACAAGGTGAAGTACATTGCTCCGTTTGTGCACACCATTCAGAGCATTGATAGCCTGAAGTTATTCGTGGAGATTGAGAAGCAAGCTGCCCGCCATCAGCGCGTCATTGAAGGCCTGCTCCAATTTCATATCGCCGCCGAGGAAACCAAAACGGGCCTTTCCCTTTCCGAAGCCGAGGTAATTCTTCAGTCAGCAGAGTTTCGAGCTGCTCAACATGTGCGCCTTACCGGCGTGATGGGCATTGCCACCTATACCACCGATGAAGGTCAGCTTCGCCAGGAGTTCAGAGAGCTACGCGGCTATTTTGAACACCTGAAAACCCAGTACTTCGCCGATGCACCCTTCTTCCGGGAAGTATCCATGGGCATGAGTTCCGACTACCGTTTGGCATTGGAAGAAGGTAGTACGCTTATCCGGGTCGGTAGCGCTATTTTTGGTGCCCGATAACCTTTTCTCTGTAGCTCGCAGCCTGGGAGGTCCCCCTTGTCGCCTGCGCTTTGCGAGTACCCTCACTTACCACACCTAAGTACTTTTATGACAGCTCGACTCATCATCCAACTGGCCGGCCTTTTAGGCGCTCTTAGCGTAGGCATCGGTGCTTTCGGGGCCCACGGTCTGCGGGCCATGCTCACGGCCACCAACCGTTTAGAGACCTTTGAAACGGCCGTACGCTACCAGTTTTACCACGTGCTGGCACTATTGGCTATCGGCATTCTTTATCAGGTGCGACCGGAGCTACGAGGCTTGGGCACGGTAGCCTGGCTGTGGTTGGGAGGCATGCTCATTTTCAGCGGCTCACTTTACGTGCTTTGCCTCACGGGCATTACCAAGCTAGGCGCCATTACTCCCATTGGGGGGCTGTTGCTTATTGCAGGATGGGTGATGGTATTTGTAGTAGCTATGCGCCAGCTGTAATAGTGACTTACAGAGCACCTCATACAAAAGGCGGCTCACCCTAGGGTGAGCCGCCTTTTGTATGAGGTGCTCTAGCTATGCAAAAGCTTAGGAAGCCTTCTTCTTTGCTTTGATTTTGCTGTCACCGATTTTGACTTTTTGCTTAGCATCTTTCGTGTCGGCGGGGGCCGATACGTCTGATGATGCTTTGGGGGCGGTCATCATGCTAGCATCAGCCGTGGCAGCATCCTTCACGTCGCCTACCAATGAAACCATAGCGTTGCCGCTAGCTGAGTTTGACTCGATAGTCAGCACTTTGTTCTGCATGCCGATTTTGCCGGCGCTGTTGAACTTGGCCGTAATGATGCCCGATTTGCCTGGCATAACGGGCTCTCTGGTCCAATCGGGGGTGGTGCAGCCACAGCTTACACCAATGTTAGAAATGACCAGGGGCTGAGTACCCGTGTTCTTGAACTTGAAAGTATGTTCAACGATGTCACCCTGCTTAATGGAGCCGAAGTCAAACTTCATTTCCTCAAACTGGATTTGCGGACCGGCTACTTTGGCTTGCGCATTAGCAGGTTTTACGGCGGCCGTCTGGGCCTGGGCCGCGAAACCTGTCACCGACAGCGACAAGGCCAGTAGGAGTACTTTTTTCATGGTCAGGAATATTGAATGCGTTGGAGTAAACAAAACTACGATTTTCGACTGCGGGGGCAAGTTAAGTGCCATTTTTTCACTCCTAGTGGGAGGGGCTCATGCAGCACAACCCCTAGCCCCCCTACTTTTGTTCGGTTAAGCCCTTGATTTTCTGCGCCCACAGGCGCAAAACTTAGTCAGCAGGCTCGTCGCCAATGAGCTTGGGGTTAAAGTTGAGCAGAAACAGCTTCTCGGAGGAGCGCGTGACGGCGGTATACAGCCAGCGGGCAAACTCCGAGTTGACCATGTCCTCCTTGAGGAAGCCGTGGTCAACAAATACCGCTTGCCACTGCCCGCCCTGTGCCTTATGGCAGGTAAGCGCATACGCAAACTTTACCTGAAGCGCGTTGAGAAATGGGTCTTTGCGCAGAGCGGCCGTGCGGTCTTTTTTGGTTTCGAGGTGGGCGTAATCTTCACTCACGGCATCGTACAGCGCCTTGTTCTGATCAGCCGAGAGGGCCGGACTATCAGTATGCAGCGTATCTAGCAGCAGCTTCACCTCCATGTCGGGCTCGTCGGGGTAGTCTACTAGGCGCACGCGCGCATCGGCAAAACGGAACCCAAATTCCTCGGTGCGCCGAATGATTTTTACTACCTGCACGAAGTCACCGTTGGCCAAAAAGCCTATTTCCGAGTCTTTGGGCAGCCAGAAGTAGTTGTTGCGCACCACCATGAGGTAGTCGCCCGACTCTATTTCATCTTCGGCCTCAAACAAGATGCGCCGGATGTACTGGTTGTACTGGTTGGCGTTCTTGTTGGAGCGGCAAATGATGGTGCTATTTTCGTGGCCGAAGTTCTTGTAGGCCCAGCGCAGTCCGTCCTCTAGCTTGTCGCCTTGCATAGAAAAGATATCGGGGTAGCCTTTAGTGAAGAACTGTATATGAGGTTCTTCCTCCCGAAGCTCCTCGCGCAAGACTGTAGCATTCATCAAAATACCCGACTCCTCGGCCTGGCGCATTACCTGACGCAGCTCCACCGAAGCTACATCGGCCCGGAAACGGTGGCGCAGTATTTCAGGATCGAGTGCTGGGGACACCAACTGCCCCACCGGGGGCAGCTGAGCCGTGTCGCCGATAAGTAGCAGGCGGTTGGTCGGCTTCTCGAAAACGTAGTTGAGCACATCGTCGAGCAGGCCGTTTTGACCAAACGCCTTTTCATCAGAAATCATGGATGCCTCATCCACAATGAACAGCGTATCCTGGGCCCGATTGGGCTGGCGCTGGAAAGTAAGCCCCTGGCTGGGCGTACCGCTGGTTTGGCGGTAGATCTTCTTGTGAATAGTGCTGGCCGCAACCCCCGAGTAGGTACTCATTACTTTGGCGGCGCGTCCTGTGGGGGCCATGAGCGTGTATTTGCGGCCCATGCGGTGTAGCCATTGCACCAAGGCACTCACCACAGTAGTCTTGCCCGTACCAGCGTATCCGCGTAGTACAAAGGCTTTGCGGCCGGGAAGCTGGTCCTTCAGGAAAACATCCAATTGCTGAAACAGCAACGCTTGGTCCTGGGTGGGCTCGTAAGGGAAATAGTCGCGGACGGAAGGGGTTCTGACAGAAAGCATAGCAGTGTAATCGGTAGAACAAAGCTACGCCGGTTTAAGCTCCGACGGCGCCTCCTGAATTTTTCTCCCCAAATCCTCCTAGCGGCGCTGGCGCTGCTAAGTTCTTACTTCACGGAGTACGTGCTGGCAGTACCTGATGTAGCTACGGAAGCTACTCTTCGCCACTTCAGGGGGACGTTAGGCGGGGAGACGTACCACAAATTCGGTGTACTCCCCTTCCCGCGAAGCTACGCTGAACGTACCGCCGTGGGCCTTCACAATGTCGTGGCTGATGGACAGCCCCAACCCAGTGCCTTCTCCAATGGGCTTGGTAGTAAAGAAGGGCTGAAACACCTTCGCTTGCACTTCCGACGCAATACCGGGGCCATTGTCGCGCACCCGCACTTCTACCCATCCTGGCTCAGCGTGAGTACTAAGGCTAATGGTAGGCTGGTAAGTGGAGTCGCCGGCCAGTTGGTGCTGGCACACGGCATACAGGGCATTGGTGCATAGGTTTAGCAACACTCGGCCCATATCGGCAGGTACTACGGGCACCAGCGGCAGATTGGAGGTCAGCTGCATATCAAACACAATGCTATCTACTTCTTCGGCAGGTACGTGGCTTTGGCAGGCTAGCTGCAGGTATTCAGAAATGAGTGCATTCAGGTTAGTAGGCTCGCGCTGTCCAGTGCCAGCCCGGGAATGCTCTAGCATGTCTTTGATGATGGAGGAAGCACGCATACCGTGCTGACTGATTTCTTGTAGGTTCTGCCGCAGCCCCGATAAGATTTCCTGCTCTAGTCCCGCGTTCTTTCCTGCGTCTCGGTGGTTTATATCATCCACCATACTGGTACTTACCTCGGCAAATTTCTTCATGAAGTTGAGGGGATTTTGCAGTTCGTGGGCAATACCGGCCGAGACCTCGCCCACGAAAGCCCATTTCTCAGACTGGACCAGCTGGTTCTGCGTCTTGCGCAGCTGCTGTAAGGTCTGCTTATGTATTCGCAACTGCCAGTAAATGAAGCCCCCCAAGCTACCTACTACTACCAATGCAATTAGCGAAACCGCCAGTAGTATGTTGCGCTGCTGTAGGCGTACTGCTTGCACTGCCCGCTCCTGCCGCAGATTGGCTATTTGCGCATTCTGTGCCTTTTCTATCCGCTCGCCGTCGTACTGCGCAACGTTGTAGCTGCCCCGGGCGGCATTGAGCGTATCAGAAAGAATGAGGTAGTCGCGGGCGTATTGCTGCGCAACGGCATCTTGCCTCCGCTTGCCATAAAAATCAAACAACCGGCGCATGTAGCGCCACTTCAGCACGGTGAGCTTAGCGGCCGTAGCTTCCTGTAACGCCCGTTGCCAATACTTTTCAGCTCGCTGGTAATCGTGGATAGATTCGTAATACTGCGCCCAAGCAGCATCCAGCTCAAACTCGCCTTGGCGGCGTCCCGTAATAGTCATGGGTAGGGAGTCTGCTAGATGCTGTGCTTCTTGCAGTACCAATACAGCTGGCTCAGGGTTGTGCATGGCCACTAACACCACGCTTTTCTGCACCAGTCCGTAGGCTTTTTCCTCCTGCCGGTTTAGGGAGGCCCGCCCCCGCACCGACAAGCCCAGATTGGCGTATTCAAGCGCTTTGGTGTAATTCTGCTGGAGTAAGTAAAGCTTAGAAATATTACGATAGGTATAGGCATCTACCCCTCTGCCACCCTGCTTGGCATACTCCTGCGCCAGCGTAATAGACTGCAATAAGTACTCTAGCGCCTTGCTAGTATTGCCCCACTCAGCATAATTGGCCCCGGCTACCTTCAATTCACTGATGTAGTAGCTGCGGTTAAAGTTCTTAAACAGCTCGGCCGACTGCAAAAAGTTGCTGATGGCCTGATCATAGGCCCCCTTACGGCGGTAGTACCCCGCCACGGACACGTAGCAGGCCGCCATGTTTTCTTGCGCATTATGAACGCGGTAATACGCTAACTTATCACGATAAAATTCAAATCGCTCTTCTATTTGATGGAGGCGGTTGAAGAGTGGTGCTATTTCAATGAGGATGGTAGGAATAGGATGACCAACGCGGTCAAATAGCTGTACGGCTTGCTTCACGTGGTGCAAGGCCTTGACGTTAGATTCGGGAATATTTTCGTCCCAATAGCGCATCGTCAGCTCCAACTGGCGGTACGGAGCGTCGTCGAGAGCGTGCAGCTGACGATTGAGCTTGTACAGTTCAGCAAATACGCCCAAAGCCTGCCGCCGCTCCCGGCTTTCATCCAAGCGGGTAATGTCGAGCAGATGTACAATCGTGCGTAGGCGGGCTGTATCGGTGCGTTGAGTAGCTAGGATATGATAGATAGAATCGGTTTCGGCATCCCAGTACCCGCGCTGTGCCAACAAAGGAATGCTGACTAGTAATAATAAAATGGTAATGAGATACTTCATACGCGAGAATATCGACCAGTGCTATCACGCCACACCGGCAAGCACGCTAACTCGTATGCCGACGCTACTGAGGCATACAGAGTGCAAGCACTAGCAAAAGTACTATTTTTCTCCGTCTTTACCCGCTGACTCTACTACTGCCATCGTGGCCGTAGCTTTGGCAATCAGCAGATTGTCGCACCACACCTCCGCCTCACAAAAATGCAAGCGGCGCCCCGCTTTTAGCACCCAGCCCACTGCCCGCAGGGTGCTTCCAATACCGGGACGGAGGTAGCTGGTCTTAAGTTCTGCTGTCACTACCCCCGTACCATCGGGAACTAAGGTTACGGCGGCAAATCCAGCTACCAAATCAGCCATGGTAGCTACTAGTCC
Source organism: Hymenobacter mucosus (assembly GCF_900188255.1). Taxonomy (GTDB): domain Bacteria; phylum Bacteroidota; class Bacteroidia; order Cytophagales; family Hymenobacteraceae; genus Hymenobacter; species Hymenobacter mucosus. Next base: position 464,563 of record NZ_FZNS01000004.1, read on the forward strand.
TCCGTGCGTAAACCCACTGTGCTGCTGATGCTGCTGCTGTAAGGTAAGGGTAGCCTCCACGCGGCCGGGCTCAATCCGAGTGAGGTCGGCCCCAATATGATGCATAAAATGCTGGCGCTGCAACTTGAGGCGGATACGAGATTCTAATGATTCGTTGGGAGAAGCGGATTGTAAATCAGTCATACCTCGTAAAGATACTGGCCTAGGTGTAGGCCCACCAAATGCTGGGTTTGCGTATCTTACTAGGGCCTAGCAGGAATATTGTTTCCCTGCGCCGCTTCAGTTCTTCCCACGTATTTTGCTACTGCCTTTCTCTATGGAACAGTTCGATTATCTGCTGGCTGTTGCCCTGGGGCTGGGGCTGGCTGCTTGCAGTGGCTTCCGGGTATTTGTGCCCTTGCTGGCTGCAAGCTTGGCGTACCGCACAGGTTACCTGACGCCTGCGGCGGGGTTTGCCTGGCTAGGCAGCTGGCCGGCCGTGGCAGCACTGGGCACAGCCACTGTGGCCGAGCTTCTAGGGTACTACGTGCCAGTGGTCGACAATATTCTGGATACAATTATGGGTCCGGCATCTTTTATTGCGGGCACTATCCTCATGACGTCCGCGCTACCTGACATGGCACCCATGGTACGCTGGAGCCTGGGTATCTTGGTGGGCGGCAGCACCGCGGGCCTTATCCAAACGGGCACTACGCTGCTACGGGCAGGATCTACGGCCACGACTGCGGGCCTGGGTAACCCCGTCCTAGCCACCCTAGAAAACATACTGGCCATTGTGGGGTCCATCTTAGGGTTGCTGCTGCCATTGTTGATGGCCGTGTTGGCACTAGCGGGGGTAGTATGGGTAGGGAGTCGGCTGCGCCAATGGCGCCGACGGCGGGCGGCCCGTAGGGCGTCGGCAGTGTATCCGGAGCCAGCAGGCTAAGCATCTAAAGTGTGCTATATTTCAACCCGATGCCCCACCTTTGCCGTACGCAGGGGTCCGGCACCTGCATACTATAGGCCGGCCACTGCTTACTAATGGCTGACTTTCCTCCTTCTTCCCCCGATTCTTCTCTATTGCGTGCGTATGCCGGCCAAGCCCGGGTGCGCGTTTGTGGACTACTGGTGCGCGATGGTGCACTACTGCTAACTGCTCACCGAGGCATGCTGCCCAATAGTCTTCCGTTCTGGTCTCCGCCCGGTGGAGGGTGGCAATTCGGAGAAACCCTGCAAGAATGCCTACGCCGGGAGTTCCGCGAGGAAACTGGCCTGGACGTGACGGTAGGACGCTTTTTGCACTTGCACGAGTTCCGAAGCGCCAGTCTTCAGGCATTGGAGCTTTTCTTCGAGGTACTAGCGGTAGATGCTGCCGCGGTTCCGCAGCTAGGAACTGACCCTGAGCATACTACCTCTGACCAGCTACTAACCCAGGTAGAATTCGTTCGGCCCCGGCACTTAGGGCTGCTACTGCCTACCCAGGTGCACCCGGTTTTGCGCGACATTATCAGCCCCGATGACGTGTTCATTCCTCAGCTACGCTTTCAGTAGCTTAACGGGCAGCGGCCCTGATTCTGTGCTCTAGCAGGCCTCCTTTGCTGGGCTTTTGTACCTTTAGCGGCCCGTTATTCGCCTGCCATCGTGTCTGTGTCTGCTTTTCCCGTTGCTCCCATGTCTGCTGCTGTTTCCTTGCCTGCTGCCTTATACCGCTTGCGCGATGAAACGCTGGCCCCTGATCAGCTAGCTGCGTACAACTTATATCTTACGGCTGGCTCCACCGGACTGCGCGTGGGTGTGGCCGATGTGCGCCGTAATAAGTTCGTGGTGCTAGAAGATTACCCCGCCGTACCGGCCGTATCATTGGCTGCGCAGCTGCAAGCCCTTGCCACGCAGCACGACCTAGTAGGGCAAGCTGGCTGGAACCGCGTACGGCTGGCAGTGCAAAACCGCTATTTCACGCTGCTGCCCGCGCCTTTGTTCCGAACTGGTGATGAGAGTGCCTATTTACAGCTCCACCACACTCTCGATACCCAGCACGAAACTGTAGGGCACTATACCCACTCCAGCCTCGATATCGTCAGCATTTTTGCGGCGGAGAAAGCCTTGTCAGAGTGGTTTCACTACACCTACCCAAGCGGGCAGTTTCTACACCAAACCAGTGCCTTGCTTACGGGCGTAGTACACCAGAGCGAGCAGGCTGCCCCGCGGCGCATTTACCTCAGCATTGGGCAGCAGGAAGTGACGCTCCTGGCCGTGCGCGATAAGCGCCCGGAGTTCTGCAATGTCTTCCCGTTCAGCACGGCCGAGGACCTTATTTACTACACCATCTTGGTTATGCAAGAGCTACAGCTCAACCCCGACCAAGATGCAGTAGTAGTCTGGGGCGACCTGATGCACGACTCGGAGCTGTTTACGGTGCTGCGCAAATACATTCGCAACATCCGCTTCGGCAATCGTCCCTTCGACGTAGGCTATAGCTACCGCCTCAACGACGTTTTTGAGTACCGCTTTTTTGAGCTATACGCCCTGCATCTGTGCGAATAACTTATTAGCACGAAAAAGATCTGCGGCCTCTGGCATCAGCCATTAGTACTCTTTTTTCACTCCCTCTCCCATTCTGATGCGTATCGCTCTATTTCCCGGCTCCTTTGATCCTTTTACTAACGGGCACCTTGATGTAGTGCGACGTGGAGTGACGCTGTTCGATGAGGTAATTGTAGCCATTGGCAACAACAGCAGCAAACAACGCTATCTACCTATCCAGCAAATGGTGGGGTTGATTGAGGGAGTATTTCATAACGAGCCTAGAGTGACTGTACGCACGTACAAGGGACTTACCGCGGACTTTGCCCGTGAAACTGGAGCCCGGTTCCTGCTGCGCGGCCTGCGCAACACCACCGACTTCGAGTATGAGAATACCATTGCCCAGGCTAATCGGCACGTAAACCCGGAGCTAGAAACGGTTTTTCTGATTACCTCACCTGCTCTAGCGGCCATCAGCAGCACTATTATCCGCGAGATTCATCGGTTCGGGGGTAATGTGAACGACTTTGTACCGTTTTCGCTCCCTGCCTTCCAGCAAGACAACTAGCAGTAGGTAGCGGCAGCTGCTACCTACTTGCGGGCGACTATCCGCACCCCCAAAATAGCCTGGCTACTCTCCGGGTGAGCCACGGGCAGGATGATATAGTCTGGGTCCGTGAGGCTCAGATTGCCAGCGCGTAGCAGTTGGTCTTCGTCACTGCCAATGAGCACTAAGTCGCGCACTTTACGGGTGCGGGCATTAAACGTGACAACGATTGTGAGGCCATTGCGCTCGAACGTGTTGACCCAGTCTTCCCCGTTCGTCTTCTGCATCTGCTCACTAGTAGGCTCTATGCCAACTTCCTGATCCTTGGTTTCCTTCGGCGGCCCGAGGGAACGGCGCACTTGGTCAATGGTGTGCCCAATGAGCAGGGGCACATCAAGTGTAGCCGCCCGGGTCGATTCTGTACGGGTAGAGTTCGGATTGTTGTTCTCGGTTTTGGTTTGTGTGCCTGTGCAGGCGCCCAAGCCAGCTAGTAACATTAGGGGGGAAAGGTAATAGCAGGGGCGCATAAACAAACAACAAAACGTAACGCTACTTCATGGACTCGTGGTCGGCAGGGGCTTGGCCAGCTGTTTCGCTGAGGTAATGCCGTACGACCAAGGCAATGCTGGCATACGACTCGTCTAGAACAGCTAGTGCCTGCTGAGGCGTCATCCACCGCACTTCCTCAATGTACTCTTCAGCTTGGGGCTTCATCAGCGAGTCGTCTAGACACCGCATGATATACCAATTCGTTTTTTTGAGAATTTTGTTGCCGTTGTAGGCGTAGGAGTGCCAAGTACTAGGCAGCTTTTCTCCTAGTTCAATCTGAATGTTGCATTCCTCCTCTACCTCGCGCAAGGCGCCTAGGGAAGGATCCTCTTCCTTCTTAAGCTTGCCCTTAGGCAAATCCCACTTGCCAAGGCGAAAAATCATCAGCACTAGGCCATCTTTCACTACCAAGCCACCAGCTGCCTTCACAATCTTGAACTGATCCTTCAGGTGCAGGATCAGGCGGTTTTTCTTGCGGGCCAGCAGCGTCAACGAGCGTAGCTTTTTCAGCTTCTTCACTTCCATTAGCCGTAGCAGCCGGTCAATGAATACGTCCGTAACGTCACGTACGAGCACATCCCCTACTAAATCCTTGGAAATAAACTCATCCTCCGGATTTAGAATCAGGTCGTACTTGTGCTTGTATATCTTCTCGCTGTTCTTTTTGATAATCAGCGGAATATCGTTGATGAAAACGTTCATCGCGGGGGTAATCTGGAGGGCAAAAACTAAGACCGGTCTGCTGCAAAGCACAGCATATTTCCCCGAAAACGAAAACGTCTACTGGGTCGGGCAAGATACGGGATGTCTGCCGTTGTGTTGTGTAGATGTTAAGAGGAAGTGCTAAGCCAGGAAATGTAGCACTAAAGGAGGCTGCTTTTGGAGGTCACGCGTAGCACTTTTGCGCCGCCAGCAACCCACTACTGCTCACCCCATAACCTCGTATACGCGTATCCAGCCACTCTACCTGCTACCTACGCTGCTTGCGTTTACCTTCACCTCATGAAAAAAATTGGCCTACTCTCTGACACTCACAGCTACCTCGACGACCGGATTCTGCATCATTTGCGCGAATGCGACGAAATTTGGCACGCCGGTGACTTCGGAACGGCCGCCGTGGCAGAAGAATTATCCGTCTTAGCGCCCCTGCGCGGGGTATATGGCAACATTGATGGCCGCGACGTGCGCCTGACGCAGCCCTTGGTACAGAACTTTGAGCTGGAAGGCCTACGGGTACTTATGACGCACATTGGGGGCTATCCAGGCCGCTACAGCCCCGAGGCGAACCTGCTGGTGCGGCAAGAACGGCCCGGCTTGTTTATCAGCGGCCACTCGCACATTCTAAAAGTTATGCCCGATCCTCGGCTGGGCTTGCTTCATCTTAACCCAGGGGCAGCGGGCCGCCACGGCTTTCATAAATTGCGTACGATGCTGCGCTTTGAGGTAGAAAATGGCAAGGTGCAGCAGCTGCAAGCCATTGAGCTAGGGCCGCGAGTAGGAAAGTAGAAGATACCCCTAGCTGTTAGCCCATGGGGAGAACGGCCTACCAGGGCACAAAAAAGCGCCTTCTCGGCGAGAAAAGGCGCTTTTGAAATTTCTGACTGGAGCCCACCGACACCGGGGGGAGGGACGCCAGACGCGAAGTCCGGGTTAGGCGGCGGCTTCGGTCTTGGCTGCGCCCTGGGGGAAACGGGCTTTCAGCTCCTCAACGTCTACGTTCTTCAGAACGGGAGTGAGTAGCAGTTGCTTGATGATGCGCTGCTTGTTGTTAGCGCGGGCAATGTTCTTGCGGTGCTTCCGCTTCAGACGGGTAACGCTCATTTTTCCGGGTCGGTTTAGGTCTTTTGTAAATGAGGGGCAAAAGTAACGACTAAATTTGAAACCGGGAAACCTTTCCCATTTTTCCCTTCCAACCTGATGACTGATTCCTTGATTGATCTGCGCTCTGATACCGTGACGCGCCCTACCCCAGCCATGCTGGAAGCCATGTTCCGCGCCCCCGTCGGCGACGACGTATATGATGAAGACCCCACGGTGCGGGCACTAGAGCAGGAAGCTGCTGCCCGCTTTGGCTTGGAAGCCGGTTTGTTCTGTCCTTCCGGCACCATGACCAACCAAATTGCCATCAAGGCTCACACTGAGCCACTATCGGAGGTTATTTGTGAGCAGAACTCGCACATCTACCTCTGGGAAGTAGGCGGCATTGCTTTTCACTCGGGGGCCTCAGTAGCGCTACTGCCGGGCCGGCAAGGGCGTCTCACGGCCGCTCAGGTAGAAACAGCCATTCGGCCGGTTAACATTCACTACCCTACTACCAGCCTCATCTCGCTTGAAAATACCCACAACCGCGGCGGGGGTAGCTGCTACGATCTGGCCGACATTGCCGCCATTGCGGAGGTGGCCCAGCGCCACAGCATTCCCCTGCACCTAGATGGCGCCCGCATTTTTAACGCCTTGGTAGCTACGAGCCAGGATGCAGCAGAGTATGGCCGCCTGTTCGACACAATTTCGGTGTGCCTATCCAAGGGCCTGGGCGCTCCGGTTGGTTCGGTGCTGCTGGGCAGCAAGCAGTTCATTCAGAAAACGAAGCGGATTCGTAAAGTCATGGGTGGGGGTATGCGCCAGGCGGGCTACCTCGCCGCAGCAGGTCTCTATGCCCTCGAAAACAACGTGGACCGCCTAGCCGATGACCACCGCCGTGCCCGCCAACTAGGTAGCACCTTAGCTGCTCAGCCGTACGTGGCCGAGGTGCTACCGGTGGAAACCAACCTGGTTATTTTCCGCCTACAAGACACCCTTCCTGCCGAGCAATTCCTGTCGCACCTAGAGCAACAGGGTATTAAGGCCTCTTCATTCGGGCCCCAAATGATTCGATTCGTCACGCACCTAGATGTGGACGACGCCAAAATCAGCCGGGTAGAAGAAGTACTAGGCACCATGGGTCAGTAAGCTCCGGACAACACGTCCTTGCCAGACCGCGTACCGTTGACAGACTTGGGCTACTCCGAAGTACGGAGTGGTTTCCGATTAGCTAGCTGACCCAACGGTGCGCGGTTTCCTGGTATTGCAGGCGCGCTCAAACCTTGGTAATCAGCTTACTTCTTTCTGATTACTAACTGGTTGCATGGAGCTATATAATACGTTTGCAGTACTGCTTGTGGTAGCGGCCTTGTTTGGCTACGTCAACCACCGCTTCTTGCGGCTCCCCTCCACTATTGGCCTCATGATACTGGCCCTGCTCTCCTCGTTGGTAGCCATTGGGCTGGGCCGCTTGGGGGTCCCGTGGGTAGTAACGGTAAGTCAGCTGGTACAGCGCATTGACTTTCATACGGTGCTTATGCAGGTGATGCTTAGCTTCTTGCTGTTTGCTGGCGCCTTGCACGTAGACGTTCGCACTCTGGGCCAAGAAAGGCTTCCCGTTGCCATACTGGCCTCCGTGGGCACTCTGGTTTCTACGGTGCTGGTAGCGGGTGCTATGTATGGCCTACTCCCTTTGTTTGGGCTACCCACCGAGTTTATTTATTGCCTGCTGTTTGGTGCCCTCATTTCTCCCACCGACCCCATTGCGGTACTGGGCATTCTGAAAGAAGCTCGCATTCCAGCTTCTCTGGAAATCAAGATTGTGGGTGAGTCGCTCTTCAATGATGGTATTGCGGTAGTGGTCTTCGTGAGCTTATTTCAGATTGCTCAGGCTGGTACCAGCGGCGACCTAAACACCATTGGCATGCTGTTTCTGCGCGAAGCAGTAGGAGGCATGGCCTTGGGGGCAATGCTCGGCTACGCCGGTTTCTGGGCTCTGCGTAGCATCGACCACTACCAGGTAGAAGTGCTTATTACCCTGGCCCTGGTGACGGGGGGCACGGCGCTAGCTACGGCGCTCCATACATCTGGCCCCCTGGCCATAGTAGTGGCAGGCCTAATTGTGGGAGACAAGGGCAGACGGCACGGCATGTCGGACCTTACTCGGGAGTACCTGGATAAATTTTGGGAACTGCTGGATGAAGTGCTTAACGCCATGCTCTTCGTACTGATTGGCCTTGAGATGCTGGTGCTCAACATTAGCCGCACCGTGCTACTCGTGGGCGCGTTAGCAGTCTTGGTTGTACTGCTGGCACGGGCTATATCCGTAGGAGTACCCTTGGGCCTACTTCGCCGGCGCTATCACTTTGACCGCTCCACGTTGCGCATTCTTACCTGGGGCGGCTTGCGGGGTGGCATCTCCGTGGCGCTGGCCTTGTCCCTCACCCCAGCCATGCCCCGCGACCTATTGGTGGGCATTACGTATGTAGTAGTGGTGTTCAGCATCGTGGTGCAGGGGCTTACTATCGGGCCGTTGGTGAAGAGGTTAGGGCTCAGCACCACCGCTGATTCTTCGCCCGCTTCGCATTAGCGTCTATTGTTACACTTGTTGGTTGGGTATGAATCTGTTTGTGATTGGCGATGTGCATGGGTGTTTCCACACCCTACAGGAACTGATAAAACACTGGCAACCGGCTACGGAACTACTGGTGCAAACCGGCGACATAGTTGACCGGGGCAATTATTCCCTGGAATGCTTAGAGCTGGCCCGCACTCTTGAAACCCAGGGCCCAACTGTGTTTTTGCTCGGCAACCACGAGCACGAAATGCTGAAACACTACGCCCCTAATGGCCCAAACGCTAATTGGTTGCGTTGGGGCGGCCGCGTTACGGCCCAGCAGTATCAAGGCCGCCCGTCACTCTTACAAGAGCACCTAGCCTGGATCAAACAGCATCCTCTATTCTGGACAAACGAGCACTTGCTCATTAGTCATGCTGGCTTTGCCGATACACCCAATCCACTTGACCTAGATAACGCTAACGGCGTTTTGTGGCGGCGGGGGCCACTCACTAATAAGGGCAAACGCCAGATTATCGGCCACACGCCTACCCAAGGCCAGCCAGCGTTTGACCGCGTGGCCAACGTGTGTAACATTGACACCGGGGCGTATCTGGGGCAGAACCTCACGGCGCTGCGCTTGTCTGCTACGGGGGAGCTGCTCGACGAATTTTTCGTTCCTACGCTCCCTATCGATATTGCCTAGTGCTGGCAGGGTCACCCCTCCCTAACTGATAATCTGATAGCTTACCCGTCTCCTCGTCCATGCCTACCTCTCCTGATGCCCTGCATCACCTTGCCCAAGCCGACCCCGTGATGGCTCGGCTCATTGCGCAAGGGCAGCCTATCATTCCCGCTCCGCACGAAGACTTATACTTAGCGCTGCTTCGGGCTATCGTAGGCCAGCAAATATCTACCAAGGCAGCGGCGGCCATCTGGCGGAAGGTGCAAGCCTTATTCCCGCCCGATGGCTACCCCGAGCCAGCCGTCGTGCTACTGCTCACGGATGAGGACCTACGGGCTGCGGGCATTTCGCGCCAAAAAGCAGGCTACTTGCGAGCCATTGCCGACTTTGCCCAACGCAACCAGCTAGACCACGCTCACCTGAGCCAACTCGACGCCGAAAGCTTCACTACCCACCTCACGCAAATAAAGGGCGTAGGACGCTGGACTGCGCAAATGCTACAGATGTTTGCCTTAGACCAACCCGACGTATTTCCCGAGGGCGACTTAGGAATTCAGAATGCCATGCGCCGCCACTACGAGTTGCCCGAAACTGGTCGTGCCCTACTGCGCCGCATGACGGAGCTAGCCGAGCCCTGGCGGCCCTACCGCACCTTGGCCAGCAAGTACTTGTGGCAGTCTTTAGATAATACGCCGGCAGAGTCGTACTAGCTGATTGGGTCGGTGGGTGAAGGAGAAACTCCCGACTTAGGCCGGCGGGAGGCTCTTTCCGCTTGGCGGCGGGCGTCTTCTTCTGCCTCGGCCTGCCGGCTCTCCCGGCTTACGAGGGCCATAATCAAAAACACCGACACGAAAGGCAACACCAAGGCTATCAGCAGCCAGCGCCAACCCGAGCGGCCGTACATGCGGGCAACATAAACGGTTATAAGAGCCGGCAGCAACAACGCTAGTGCGGCGGCCAGGATGGTAATACCCGAGGGGTTGTGCAAATTCATATGGTTCTCTTCTTACCGTACTTTCCCGCGCTTCACTAGGTAAGCGTAGAGCACTTTATCGAACGGTTCACGAATATCGACGGGCACAAAATCAATCTTATACTGCCCGCACCGCAACGCTAGCTCGTGCTCGTATTGTTGCATGGCGGCGCGGTACTGCTCGCGCACTTGGTTGGGCTGCAACTTTACCAGTTGACCCGTTTCCAAGTCTTCAAACACGTAGGGCCGGTCAGAAAAGCTAAAGTCTGCTTCGGTGGCCCGATCCATCACGTGAAAGAGAAGCACCTCGTGGTGCTGGTGGCGCAAGTGTTGCAGGGCAGCCAGCGCCTCGGCCTGTTCTTCCGGAGCTCGGCCCAGCATATCTGAAAACAGCACCACCAAGGAACGCTTCGGAATTTGCTGGGCAATCTGATGAATAACTCCAGCTACATCAGTTGTGGCCTTGCGAGCGGACACCGTGCGTTCCAACAGCTGCTGTAGTGTAAGAAGCAAGGTGTGCCGATGCGTACTGGTGGAGCGCACGGGAGTTTGCAGCTCTACTTGCTCAGCAAACGTAACGAGCCCAACGGCATCGCGCTGCTTTTGCAAGAGTGTAGTAATAGCCGCCGCGCACAAAATAGAGAAACGCAACTTGTCGTGTCCCGGCGCTGGGTAGTACATGCTCGGGCTCACGTCTAGCAGCAGGTGGCAGCGCAAGTTGGTTTCTTCCTCGTAGCGCTTTACAAAGAGCTTATCCGTGCGGGCTAGCACCTTCCAATCGAGGTGGCGGGTGCTTTCGCCGGGGTTGTAGAGGCGATGCTCGGAGAACTCCACCGAAAACCCGTGGTAGGGCGACTGGTGTAGTCCCGTAATGAAGCCTTCTACGAGCTGCCGCGCCAGAAATTCTAAGTTTTCAAAGGAGCGGACCGCCGCCAAATCGAGGGGTTGAGCCATATAGGTTAGAAAGCAGGGAAGAACAAGGTACGCCAGAACCCGGACACTGCACCCCTACCCTGCTACATGCAAGAGAGTAGCGCCTGTATTTGTTCCCCGTGCTAACCCAATATGATTTTAGAAGGATATACAGAAAAAAAGATATAATCTTGTTTTTATCCCAGCTTCGGTTTTTGCCGTTTAAATGCATCCAGCGGCTTTTTTGAGCCATACGCGTACTTTTTTGTGTTTATTTGGCCGTAAAACAGTAAATTGCCAGACTTAAAATTTTTATATCTAACTGAAACGCTTTATTTTGCGCTGAACTTCAACCATCTTAGAATAATAAAATTTACCAGAAGGCCCTGTGGAAGACCGTCACGACCAGGAAGAAATTTACTCCCAACGCATTAAGGCTGGCAAGCGCACGTACTTTTTTGACGTAAAAGCCACCCGCGGCCAGGATTATTATCTGACCATCACAGAAAGCAAGCGTCGTTTGCGCGACGATGATACTTTCTCCTACGAGAAGCACAAGATCTTCCTTTACAAGGAAGACTTTTTGAAGTTCGTGGATGCCTTGCAGGATGCCGTAGATTACGTCCGTGAGGAGTTGCTAACCCCCGAGGAAGTGGCCGAGTTGGACCGTCCTCGCCCTGCCTACGACGCTGATGGCCGCGATGGTGGCTATAGCCGCGCTGAGGAGAATTATTAACCTTTTAATTCGGAAGTCTAGCGAAACACTGTCTACTACGCTGTTTTATTACCGCTTCCCACCGCACGGCGCGCCCGGTTTCAGCCATGGCGCGCCGTCGTGGTTTGTGAGGCACTTCACGTTACTTGTCCTTCTTTCACTGGTTGCTGCCACCGGCCGACGCCAGCGAAGGGAGGACAAGTTGTTTAGCCCGTGCTTTCCCCAAAAAAGCCCCGTACCTTTGCCCCTCGAAGTGGGCCGCGGGCCTACTTCACCATTCCACTACTTCACCATTTCAGTATATGGGTCTCCGCTGCGGTATCGTCGGCCTGCCGAACGTCGGCAAATCCACGCTTTTCAACGCTCTTTCCAATGCCAAGGCCGAGTCGGCCAACTACCCCTTCTGCACCATTGAGCCGAATGTGGGCGTGATTACGGTGCCCGACGAGCGGCTTCAGATTTTGGAAGCACTCGTAAACCCCAAGCGGGTACTGCCAACCATCATTGAGTTCGTAGATATTGCGGGTCTCGTGAAAGGTGCTTCTAAGGGCGAGGGTCTGGGCAATAAATTCCTGGCTAACATCCGCGAGGTGGATGCCATCATCCACGTGGTGCGCTGCTTCGACGACCCCAACATTGTGCACGTAGCCGGTGGCGTTGACCCAGTATTCGACAAGGATGTTATTGACACGGAGCTGCAAATCAAAGATTTGGAGAGCGTGGATAAGAAGCTGGCCAAGGCCGAGCGTAGCGCGAAGAGCGGCGATGCGCAGGCCAAGAAGGAAGTAGTAGCCCTACAGCGCTTCAAGGAGGCGCTGGAAGCGGGCCAAAATGCCCGCGCCGTGTCGGCTACCCCCGAGGAACTGGAAGCCGTAGCCGATCTGCAACTCCTCACCATTAAGCCGGTTATCTACGTGGCCAATGTGGACGAGGCCAGCATCACTACGAGCAATGCCCACACGGCAGCTCTCCAGGCCCACGTAGCCCAGGAAGGCGCCGAAGTAGTACTCGTATCGGCAGCCATTGAGTCGCAGATTGCGGAGATGGAAGACCCCGAGGAAAAGGAAATGTTTTTGGCCGAGTACGGCCTCACCGAGTCGGGCCTGAACCGCCTGATTCGGGCATCCTACTCCCTGCTCAACCTAATTACTTACTTCACGGCTGGCGTACAGGAAGTACGTGCCTGGACCATTCATAAGGGCGACAAAGCCCCCGCGGCCGCTGGTGTTATCCACTCCGACTTCGAGAAAGGCTTTATTCGCGCCGAGGTAATCAAGCTGGCCGACTACCAAGAGTACAAGACGGAAGTGAAGATTAAGGAAGCTGGTAAGATGGCCGTAGAAGGCAAAGAGTACGTGGTGCAGGATGGCGACATCATGCACTTCCGCTTCAACGTGTAACAACTGACGGGCTAACCTCTGGCATCATGGAAGTAAAAGATAGCAACGGCAACCTCCTCGCGGAAGGCGATTCGGTTACCATCACCAAAGACCTGAAAGTAAAGGGCATTGCGCAGGCCCTCAAGCGCGGCACCGTCATCAAGAACATCCGGCTTACCAACAGCCCCGCCGAGATTGAAGGCAAAGCCGGCGGAACCGTTCTGGTCATCAAAACAGAGTTCCTGAAGAAGGCATAACGCCGTTTCTCTCGAAGTTCTATAGGAAAAGCGCCCCGGTCGACTAGTGCGGCCGGGGCGCTTTGAGTTTATGCTAATAGGTGGGAGTCATCAACATCTAACTGAATAGCGCATCCGGTTGAACTGAACTCCGAAAAGGAACAGACGAGCATCCAATTGGTGATAGAAAAGCCACACCTCAAAACTTGAGGTCTGGCTTTTCTAATGCGTGTAACAGCCAATAAACTACTTGCCTACCACTTTAAACAACATGCCCGCCGTCATTTTATCGGTGGTTTTCATACCATTCAGAATGGCCATTTCCTCGTAGCGCTTCGACGGAACGCCATTGGCCGCAAGAGCTGAGGCCAGCGTTTGGCCAGCTTTGGCAGTTTTGATGCGCACGCGCTCAGGTTGGCGGTTGATCTTGTTGGCATCGGTGAGGCGACGGAAGCCCTGGGCCACATTCTGGAAAGTACCACCATAGGTGTTCAGCGTACCGGGGCCGCAGAGCCCAACCAAGGCGTAGAGCGTTTGGCCGTCTTGGATGACGTAGGACAAGGTGCTGGCCGTGATGCCCTGCTGGCCGGTTTGCTGATCTTGCCCTACCTGGTCACCTTGGATTACCACGGCAGGGAAGCTATTTACGGTGGTGCGGCTGGCTTGGGCATTTTGAAGCTTAAGCTGCTGGGCCAACGCCTGCGCCGTTTCATCCAAGGACTTATTGCCGGCGGGTAGGAGCACTATTACGGCTTTGCCGTTGGGCTCGGCCATCTGAAACTGGCTGGGCGAATTCTGCGACTTCCAACCCTGGGGCACAGGAAACTGGAATTTCAGGTCGGGGTGGTAGAAGACGCTATTTTCCACGTAGCCCTCGCGGGGGTTGTCGCCGTAGGGCAAGCCCTCAATCATGCGCAAGTACTGGTCGCGGTTGACGGCTAGCTGCCGACCGGCCTGCTGCTCGGCTTGCTGGGCCAACTTTTTCACGTTCTGGTACCGGTCGGCGGAGTTGGGGTGTGATGACAGGAATGTGGGCACTGTGGCGACACCACTGCTTTGCTCGGTGCGCTGCAAAGTCAGGAAGAAATCAGCCATAGAAGACGGATCGTACCCAATTTTACTGGAGTACTTCACGCCCAGCTTATCCGATTCGTTTTCGTCGTCGCGGCCGTATTTGAGCAGGCCGAGACCTACTACCTGCGAGGCCGGCTGAGCTAGGGCCGCAACGCGCCGTGAGAGTATGGAGCCCAGAATGAGGGCGCCATTGGCAATGGTGGAGCGGGTTTGCTGCTTTTGGCCGTGGCGGGCCGTAATGTGGCCTATTTCGTGGCCGAGAACTCCACTAAACTGAGCTTCATTGTTGAAGTGGGCCATGATGCCCCGCGTGAAGTACACGTGCCCGTCGGGGGTAGCAAAGGCGTTAATGATGGGTGAATCGACAATGGTAAACCCTTTGACATCAGCGGGACGGTCGGATATCTTGCCCATCTGCATGCCCTTGCTATCAATGTAACTCTGAAGCTTGGAGTTATCGAGCAGGCCAAACTGGGCAATTACCTGTGGGTCGGGTTGGGCACCCTGTACGGGTAGGGAGGTACGGGGAGCGGGTAGCCGGGAGCCTCCCAGAGGCAGGAGAAGCGCTAGCGTAGCGCCGGTACGCAAAACGGAGGTGAGGATGGGTTGCATGGAGAGAGAGCTAGTGGTGGTAACAGGAGTAGGAATACGCCTGCAACGAAGCGCGGCGGCTGCAAGGTTACAGAAGCGCTACTTCGCTTATCCATATAGACCAATTCCATGCCGATTTGGCCGCGTCTACTTTTCTGCCTCCTGACGCATCTGCTCTTCCAGCTCCACCGCAGTAAGGCGCCCGTGCCGACGGTCGAGCCAGTCCATCACGGGGGTAGCCAGCACGCCGTGCAGAACAATGGAGGTGAGCACCGTGAAGCCCGTGATGGCCCACAGCTCTTTGCCATCGGCAAAATGGGCTTCGTGCATAGCAAATGCCAGGTAGAAAAACGAGCCGATGCCTCGGATACCGAAAAAGGAAATTACCAGTCGCTCGGGCCACGACACGCGGCTTCGGCCCAGGGTCAGAATACCACCTAACGGCCGTAGCAACAGCAGCAGAAAGAGGCCTAGTGCGGCTCCGGTCCAGGTGAGAGGAGCCAGCAGGCCACGGATAATGGCCCCGCCAAACAGAATGAGAATCACCACAATAAGCAGGCGCTCCAACTGGTCGGTAAACTCGTGCATTTCGGTGTGGTACTCATGACTACGCTCGTGGGTGCGCAACGTCACGGCCGCCACGAATACGGCGAGGAACCCGTACCCGTGCAGCAACTCCGTGAGGCCGTAGGCGGTGAGCGTGACGGCCAGAGCTACAAAGCCGTAGGCATCGGGGTTTATCTGGACGCGGTGCGGCAAATCGAAGATCAAAAACGAAAGAACCTTGCCCGCCAGCCAACCAGCCAGTACGCCCATGCCCGTGCGGTACAGCACGTCCATCCAGGCCCAGTGCAGCAGCCGATCTGATAACGGCAATGCAGCTACGGGCAGCAGCACCAAGGCCAAATGCACAAACGGGAAGGCCAGGCCGTCGTTCAGGCCCGCCTCCCCGGTAAGGGAAAAGCGTACGTTGTCTTCGCCGCCTTCGCCCGGCTTTCCCACTTGCACGTCGCCGGCTAGTACGGGGTCGGTAGGGGCCAGCGTGGCGGCCAGCAGCACGGCCGAAGCCGGTACCAGCCCGCCCAGGCGCCATGCTACCACCGTGAAGATGGCAATGGTAATAACCATGAGTACTAGCACCAGCTGCAACGGAGCCCGCCACCGCCACAACGAAAACTTGCGGTCAATCTTAAGGCCCGTGCCCGTGAGGGCCACCGTTGCGCAGATTTCGGTGAGGTGCATGGTAAAGGTGGAGTGCTCCACCGGATTGGGGTTGGGCAGGCCTAGGGGCAGCCCAAACACCAGCATGCCTAGCCCAACAAACAAGATGGGGTAAGACAAAGGAAATTTTCTCAACAAGGATGGCAACCAGGCCACGCCCAAAATAGCCACGCCTAGTATTACCAGAATCAGATTATAGTGCGACATGCAAGCAGATCAGAGGGGAGTAAGACCTTTTCTTACGCAAGCCTCTCTCTGCCGGACACCTCTACCCTATCGTACGCTCACGCTTAGAGTAACTGACCTACCCGCCCGCCTGGCCCCTATGCTGCCGCTGGCGGTATCTCCATTCTATCCTACTGGCCTCTTCTCGATGGTTCATGCAAAGCTTCCCGGCCAACCTACTTTATGCCGGGCGTGTAATGCAAAAGCCCCCGGACACCACTTCAGTTACTTAAAGTGGTGTCCGGGGGCTTTTGAGTAAGCCGAGCAAGGAAAGCCTTTACGGATTCCGGCTATTGACATCGATGCTCTGGTAGCCGATAAGCAAGTCGGTACGCGTGCCCGGGGGGCGGTAATACACGAGCAAGTCATACTGGTTTTCGGTTTCCTGGTGGCTACCCTCCCAGTACACGCTATTGGCTCCCTGGGCAGTTTGCACGGCATAGAGGTAGTTGTAGTAACCCTGCTTGAGCAGCGCCCCGCCGGTGTACTCGCCGGTGGCTGCGTCGTAGGTTAGCTTGTACTCATCCTTCAGCTGCCAGTCGGACAGGGCGCCTACCACGTACACGGGCCCTGGCGCAGCCTGCGGCGCGCGCAGGTGAAACGCTACGTTGAGGTAGTCAGCATTGGTAGCACCATTGCCGTACTCCCGGCTTTCAATTACACGCTGTCCATTAATGTCCTCATATTGGGAGTATGACTGGCCGTTGCGGGTGGCTTCGGGTTGCAAATCGGCGGTGCGGGGCGAGGCATTGGCATCTACCCGCGCCACGCCTACTCCTACCGAGCGGAACGTGCGCAAGTCAAAGAAGCGAAACTCGCTCAGGGCGGGGAAAGCGTTTTCGAAGTTGAAGTACTGGTAGTCGAGCTGGCGTTCGGCATCGCGCACGAAGGTGGGGCGCAGGTTATACTTGGCATTGTCCCACCGGAAGTTTTGGCGCAACACCACCTTTACTTCCTGGGCCGGATTGATGAGCTGCATGTTATAGCGAATCCCAAAGTCGATCTGCTGTAGAGTATAGCGCTCCTGCCCCGCTACCGGAATGCCCTGCTTCATGCTGATGGCCAGGGCCCCTTGGTCGTAAACCAGCACCCGCCGCGACAACAGCGGCGTACCGCCCGTGCCCTGAACCACCCACAAGTAGTTGCCCGAGAGTTTCACCTGGGGCATCTGTAGCCTGTAATGGTAGTAGGGCACCTTGGTGGCATTGGAAGCCCGGTAGTCGGTGATAGTTTGCTCGTTGATTTCGTTTAGAAACTGCATGTCTGTCAGCACCGAGGGCTGCCAGTTCACGTCGCAGTGCACCAGTTTGGCCGTGAGGCGCTCCCCCTGGCTACCCAGCACATCAAACTCCAGCAGGACGGGCTGGCCCTGGGCTAGCGGCACAATGGGGGGGTTGAAGATTTCAGTAACCTGCCCGGTAGGCACGTAGCACTGCACGGTGCGCACGTTGGGGTTATACACGTAGTCCTCGTACCGCAGGGTCTTGTCGGCGTAGTACTCGGTGGCGGGAGCTTGCCCAACAGTAGCGGGCCTGCGGGCAGCGTTTGGATCAGTAATGGGCGTACCCAGCGGCACGCAGGCGGTGGCAGCCAGGGCTAGGGTAGCAGAAAGAAAACGGTAGCGCATAGCAACGAATGTAGGCGTTAGGCCCCAGATACCAGCGAAACTCAGGGCACGAGATAGTGTGATACGGCTCCATTCTAGCACTATTCCGGCATCTAGTAACCTTCTATTCATAATGCCTTCATGCAGGCTTGATCTAGCCATAAACCAGACAACACACTAGGTTTCGTACTTGCGGCGCACTTCACCCAACCCCTATGAAACCTACTTCTACTCTACTTTTAGCAGCTGTACTGAGCGGCGGGCGCGCACTGGCGCAGGCTCCATGCCCTACCCTACCGGCCGACCACATCAGCCGGTTTACATCCGTGGAGCCCTCCACTCAGCCCCAAGACCTACGGTTGCCGACTACCCATGCCTTCCAAGTATTGGCCCAAGGTGGTGATGCCTACACCAACGCGACCGAGGGCAATATGCTGGAATCGTTTGACTTTACGGGGTATGCCCCCATTAGCGGAAGCAGCACCAACGGCTACCTCTCTATCAACCACGAGGGCTCCGGCACTACCTCGGGCGTGAGTATGCTCAGCCTGAACTTTAACGCTGCCACCAAGCTGTGGAATACATCGGCCAAGCACCCGGTAAACTTTGGGCCTGTAGTCGGTACAATCAATAACTGCTCGGGCACTGTTACGCCCTGGAGCACTATTGTAACCTGCGAGGAAAATCTGGGCCCAACGAATCCCGTCGATACCAATAATGACGGGTACATGGACTCCGGCTGGAATATAGAAATCGACCCCGCGACCCGCGCAGTAAAGGACCAGGATGGCAACGGCACCCCCGATAAGCTCTGGATGATGGGCCGCCTGAAGCACGAGAACATTGTGGTGGCTCCTGATCTGCGCACGGTCTACGAGGGTGCCGATGACGGTTCCGCCAACAGCTTCGTGTACAAGTACGTAACCGACACCCCCGGTCAGCTTGGCAAGGGTAAGCTGTACGCTCTGCAACTGAGTGGGGCCATCGGCACGGCTACTACTGGCACCTGGATTCAGATACCAAACGCTACCCCCACGGAGTGCAACAACACCACGGTAGCGGCCAGAGCTCTGGGCGCTACCAGCTTCAACGGCGTAGAAGACATTGAAATCAGTCCGCTGACGGGCCAAGTCTATTTCACGGCTAAAGGCCCCGGTACTATCTACCGCTTCACCGATTCGGGTGCCGTAGGTACTACTGTCAGCAACTTCGAAATATTTGCCGGCAACTCTCCTACGGTAACCAACCAAGCCTATACCATCAACTACGGTTCGGGCTCTATCTCGGAACTCTGGCGCACCGGCAACGACAACCTGACGTTTGACTCTCAGGGCAACCTGTACGTGTTGCAGGATGGTGGCCGCAACCACATCTGGCTCATCAAGCCCTGCCACACCCAGGCTGCTCCCGCCGTAGAGCTGTTTGCCGTGACGCCCGCGGGCTGTGAGCCAACGGGTATGACCTTCTCGCCCGACGAGCGGTTCATCTTCGTCTCTATGCAGAGCCCAGATGAGAAGAACACGCTGGCTACCACTGATGCGGCGGGCCGGCCGGTTGTATTCAACAAGTCTACAGCCTTAGTTATTGGCCGCAAAGGCACCTTAGGCACCGCTACCGCCCTGGCTACTGCCAAACCCGAGCTACACAAGGCAGATGTGTATCCGAACCCCGTAAGCACGGAAGAGCTGACCATCCGACTTTCGAACCGCCAGCGCGAGGAGGCTACCGTAACGGTGTACAACGCCTTGGGCGCCCGCGTTCTAGACCAGTCGGCTACTCTGAACCAGGGAGAAAATACGCTGAAGCTGCCCGTGAGCAAGCTGCGCAACGGCTACTACAACTTGGTTATCAAAACGGCTACCACCACCACTACTCGTTCGTTCATTAAGCAGTGAGGCCCCGCTTAGTATTCTTTCTCTCCGTACTCGTTGTTGCCCTGCAGTCTTTGCAGGGCAACACTTGTTTGGCGCAGTGCGCCACAAAAATCTCTTTCTCTCTGACTACGGCCCTCACCCAACCAGCCTGCGTTACGGAGCTGAACCTGCGGGGCCAAAACTTGGAACTGCTGCCCCCGAGCCTAGAGCGGTTGCAGCGGTTGCGCCTGTTGTTTGCCCACGAAAACCACCTGCGCCATTTGCCCAGCAACCTCGCGCAGATGGACAGCTTGCGGGTGCTGTTCGTGAACAAGAATAGCCTGCTGGACTTGCCCCCAGCTATTGGCAACCTACATCGGCTGCGGCAGCTGCAAATAGAGCAGAACATGCTTACGGAGCTACCGCCTAGCATTGGGGGGCTCGACAGCTTACGCTACCTCATGGGCGCCTACAACAACTTTACCTCTCTGCCCGAGCAGCTAGGGCAACTGGCGCGGTTAGAGTACTTTGATGTCTCGCACAATCAGCTGCTGTTTCTGCCCGCTTCCCTGGGCAGCTTGCGCAGCCTCCGCTACGTGTACCTGAACGACAACAAGCTGCAAAGCCTGCCAGCACACTTTGCAGACCTTACCCAGTTGGAAGAACTGAATCTGTCCAACAATCAGTTAGAGGAGCTGCCGGCCAGCCTTGGTAGTTGCCAGAACCTTAAGGTGCTTATCCTGTCCGGCAACCAGCTCAAAACGCTGCCGAAAAGCCTGAGTAAGTTGCAGGCCTTGGAAATGCTCATCCTCAACGACAATCAGCTCACGGCCCTGCCCCGTTCCCTGCGCAAGCTCAAGAAGCTGAAAACTGTCATTGTGAAGCAAAACGCTTTTACCCCGGCGGCCCGGCGCCAAGCCGAAACGGCACTACCGGGCGCTAAACTCTACTTCTAATGCCCTCCCGTTTGATTCGCTACTCGGCAGCTAGTGGCCGCTTATGGCTGCTAGGCTTTTCGGTGCTGCTGTTTTCGTTTGCTCTCCTGCGCAAAACGCCCGCCGAGCAGGTGAAAGTGTACTACGATGCTCATTTGCACCAACTGCACAATGCCCTCACCCACTTCCAGGAGCGTGCCTACCAGGCCGACACTATTGTACTCCGCACCGAGTTTGCGGCTTGCCGGCGGGAATATAAGGCCTTGGAATTTGCGGTGGAGTACTACTACCCGCACGCGGCGGGCCGCATCAACGGGGCGGCCTTACCCGAGACCGAGCCAGGGGAGCCGGGCGAAGTAATTCCGCCTAGTGGATTTCAGGTGCTGGAAGAATACGTGTACGCCGCCCCCGACGAGCGCGCTACCCGTGACCTTATTTATCAGGAGCTCGACAACCTGCTGTTCCAAGTGCGCCAGCTAGAGCAGCAGGCGCCCCACTTAAGCTTTTCCGACGCCGAGGTATTCAACGCCGTACGGCTGAACCTGTACCGCCTAGCGGCCAAGGGCATTTCCGGCTTCGACTCACCAGCGGCGCACGCCTCCTTGCCAGAAGCCGCCGTTACGCTGCAAGCCACGCGGGAAGTGCTGGCTTTGTATGAGGTGCCCGCAGCCCTGACTTCGCAATTGCGCCGCTGTGAAGCCACCATAGCGGCCCCCAGGCAGGACTTCAACTCCTTTGACCGAGCTCGGTTTTTTACGCGCTGCTTCAACCCAGCGCTGGCCGCGCTGCACCAGGCGCAATTACAGCTACGCATACCTTTCGTGCGGGACCGACGCGCCGTGCGGCCAGATGCGGCGAGCTTTTTCGTAGCTGATGCCTTCAACTCTTCCTTCTTCGCCCCTACCGATGCGGCGGCACCTACTCCCGCAGTGCTAGCCTTGGGCCAGGCTTTATTCAAGGAGCCTGTGCTATCTGGCAAAGCGGGGCGTTCTTGCGCCAGCTGCCACGAGCCCAGCCGCGCCTATACCGATGGGCTGCGCGTGAACAGTTCTCTCCTGGCCGATGCTGGCCTAGAACGCAATACGCCTACCCTCCTCAACGCGGCCCTCCAACCCGACCAGTTCTACGACAGCCGGGTGCATTTTCTGGAAGACCAAGTGCACGCCGTGGTAACCAACAAGGCTGAAATGGGGGGTCAGCTCAGTCAAGCACCTGCTCTACTCCGCAAGAAGGCAACATATGCTAAGCAGTTTGCCAAGGCATTCGACAAGGAGAAGCAACCCATTACCGAGCGCAACATCCGGCGCGCCGTGGCTGCCTACGTCCGGTCCCTAGTCGGCCTCAACAGCCGCTTCGACCAGTTTCTGCGCGGCGACACGGCGGTGCTGAACAACCAGGAAATTTTGGGTTTCAACGTCTTTATGGGGAAAGCGCAGTGCGGCACCTGCCACTACCTGCCCCTGTTCAACGGCACCGTACCACCCCTCTACGACAAAACAGAAAGTGAAGTGCTCGGCGTGCCGGCCACCACCGATACCCTGCACCCAAGGCTGGATGCCGACCCTGGCAAGTTTTTGCTTTATGGCGTGGCCCACCAGCGGCACGCCTTCAAGACGCCCACCGTCCGTAATGCTGCCCGCACCGCGCCCTACATGCACAACGGCGTGTACCAGACCCTGGAGCAGGTGCTCGACTTCTACAACAAAGGCGGTGGTGCAGGCCTGGGCTTAGAAGTACCTAACCAAACCTTAGCCGAAGACCGCCTAAACCTGAGCACTACCGAACAGCAGGCCATCGTTGCCTTCATTAAGGCCCTGAACGACACGCGGGAAGTGGCGTATTGACTTTGACGCAAAAAGCTTTTGCTAGCTACTTTCAGCACTTCACCTTGCAGCGGTTATTCGAGTTATTCTAACTCAGTACAGGAGCCGTGTGGTAGTAACGCGCCCCGTAGCAGTACTAGAATTCTGGCACTGTTACGGGGCGCGTGTTTCTTGTAACTTCTGAAGCTACAAAACTGCCCTTACTAGGCTGCGGTGACAGAAAACGATTTATAATAGGCTATAAGCACAAGGCCAGTATTCCCCGACTGCGCTCGGAATGACGGCCCGTATTGGGCAGGCGCCAACAAGGCCTGGGATAAAGACTCAGCAGGCGAAGTCTGGCCTTCCGCAGCCACTGTGGACCAGTAGAATACAAGCTGCGCCAGCCAGTACCGGTTTTCAACTACTCGCTTGGCAGTTGCTGAAAATTACATTTACTTTGAAACACAAAGTTCTTTTACAAAAAGAACTACTTCCTTCCTCTATCCAAGAAATCCGAAAATGGAAAAGCAGGCGCCCCTACCCGTGCCTTCACACTATTGGCCGTAACACTTCCTAACCCGCGTAATTCTTTTATAAAATGCTCTCGCTCAAATCGTATCGGTCTTATATTTCCTTGATCTTACTCTTTGTCCCGCCTGTCTTGTTTGGCCTTCTATTGGTGGTGTTTCAAGGCAACGACAAGTTGAGGCTTACTCGTGAGCTGCCTTACTTACCCTGGCAATTCTTGGTTATGGGTGTTGCAGGGGCCATTGCTACGGCCGGTGGCGTACTAGACTGGCGCTACCACCGCAACCCGCTCAACTTAAAAATTCCTAAAAAAGAGCGGGACGCCGAAGCGGCGGCGCTGGGCCTGGGCGGCGTGCCAATGTTTGTGCTGATGTGGCTGGCCATGATGCAGTCCAACCCCGCCACCTGGCTAATCCCCATCTTACTGGTGTTGATATACACCGTAGTGGCTATCAGCTACGATGAGTTCGTTTTTCACATCAAACGTTGCGGGCCGCTGGAAACCGCCTATCATCGGATGCTGGTGTTTGGCAACGGAGTTGCCTGGTTGGCCTGGTTTCATTTTATCTTCTGTTGATGACGGTCGGGCGCTTGCTAAGCGAGAGTAAAAGGCAGTTCGATAAGCGGCCAGCGCAAGTACAGCAGGTTTTTTCCAGCAATATGTTTGCCGTGGGTGCCCGCTGGATGTTCGAGAAGCTGCACGAAGACGACGAATTGGGAGCTGTAGCGGTATTTGATCCTTCTATCAATTTCAGGTATTACGGCTATTTGAAGTACGGCACTAGCTTGCTGGCTTTCCTAACTTCTTGCTTCGCCTTCGGAAAGCTGCACTTGTTGCTGATGCCGCTGGCGGTACTGGTTTTTTATGTATTCGAAGTGCATTTCCTGTTTTTGTTTCCCTTGCTGCTTGACCGGGTCGAGAACCCCATCCTAACAAGCATCAAACAGACCTACCTAACTGGCTTCATTAAAGCCCTGCTTTGGGTGTTCATCATAGCCATGTACATGCTGTCGGGGCTGCTGAACCCTCGAAATCCGTGGCGCAAATGGCATATCGGCTGTTTATCAATTGTACTCTGGTATAGGTATGAAGTTAGAGATAGGGTATAACCATGACTTTGAGGTGCGGGAAGAAACCTACCTGACCGCCACTGGACCCAACTTCACTGTCCTCTACCTCTCCGATCTGCACCTGACTCGTTGGAGCGGCCCCACCATCAGCAAACTCGAACAAACCATTACCCGGTTGAATCCTCGAATACTGTTGCTCGGCGGCGACTATGTGGATTGCGCCAAAGGCCTCCCGCACTTCGCCCGGCTCATGGAGTTCCTGGCGAACCGGGAGTTGGTATTTGCAGTGGCAGGAAATCATGACGTTTTCTTTGGCGTAGAGCGGCTGAGACAGTTGGCCGAACGCAACAACCTGGTATGGCTGACGGATACGGCGGCTGACATTACGCTCGATGGTCACCAGGTCCGGATTTCCCCTGCCCCCACTACCGAGCGGGTTGAGGGTTTGGGTTTTAGCATTCTATGCCTGCACAAGCCCCTTGACATAACCACGCTAGGTTGCCCTCCCGAGTTGGTATTCGCCGGCCATTTACACGGTAGCCAGTTTGTGTTTTGGCAATCCACCAAGGGCCTTTTTCCTGGCAGAGTATTCTACCGGTGGAATATTTTAAAAACCACGGTCGGCCGTAGCCTCTACCTCATCAGCAAAGGCTTAGGCGACACGCTACCAATACGGTACAATTGCAAGAAGGACGTTGTTTTCGTGACCGTCAAGCGCTTAGCCTGAATTCAAACATTCAGTCCAACAGCTATCAGGTACAAGTAATTAAAGCCTCCTACTCCTATTTACAAGCCCTATGAAATTCTTACTTGCCGTTACCCTGGCCGCCGTGTACGGATTGCTAATTCGGTTATTGTTTGGCTCCGCGAATGGCTTGCTGGAAATTATGAGTGTCACCTTCCTGTTTTTGGTGCCCTCGCTCATCGGATTTCTAACGGTTATACTGATGCCAGCCAGAAAAATAACTTCTGGCACCGCGGCCTTCTTTACGCCCTGGCTTACCAGTTCAGTACTGCTGGTAGTTACTATACTGCTGAATATGGAGGGTACTATCTGCTGGCTGATGGCTTTCCCAATTTTCGCGGTAGCCGCCGGCGCTGGGGGCGTATTGGCCTACTGGCTGCGCAAGCCTAAACCCAAAGACCTGAACGCAAACAACTGGCAACGGCCTAACACGCTGCAGGTGTCCTTGGTGTTTGTTGTGCCATTGCTACTGGGTGCCGTTGAGGGAGAAAAAGCGTTAGCACCCAAGCAAATGGTCATTGAAAGGGCCGTAATCATCAACGCGCCAGCTGCGGACATTTGGAAGAAGCTAATTAGCAACAAGCATCTAGGCCAGCACACAAACAAAACGTCTTTTTCGACGCTGCTCGGCTTTCCCAAACACGTGAGCACTACCCTGGACACGCTGCTTGTTGGCGGCACCCGAATGGCTTATTACGAAAAAGGCCTGTACTTCAAGGAAACCGTAACCCAGTACCAGCCGGAGCGCCTGCTCGTGCTACGCGTCGATGCCAATCCCAACGCCACTCCTGCGGCTGTCATGGATGAGCACATCTTGATTGGAGGCAAGCACCTCGACATTCTGGAAGATGTGTATGACTTGCGCCCTCTACCTGGGGGCCGCACCCGGCTGGCACTCTCAAGCCGGTTTTACATTAACACCCCTTTCAACTGGTACGCTGGTATCTGGGCGCACTACTTAATGACTGACATCTTGGAGGGCGAGCTTAATCTGATTGCGGAACAAGCACCGACTACCCTGTAGGTAGGGTAAAGCAGAAGAGTTGCGAGAAAGGCGCCCGAGCGCAAAGCCCGAAAACCTTGAAAATAAAACGCCCCGCCGAAAGCACGTAGCTTTCGGCGGGGCGTTTTACTATGCGAAACTGCTGGCTACATCTCGGCCAACATTTCCCAACGGTCGTTAAGTTGAGCCAGTTCTTTCTTCACCTGCTCAAATTTTACGGTCGCGTCTTTTAGCTGAGCGGTGTTTTGGTAAATCTGGGGGTCGGCGAGTTGCTTTTCATAAACGGCCAACTCCTTTTCACGCTCATCAATCTTGGCCTCTACCTCTGCCAGCTCCTTCAACGCCTTTTTCTGATCGGGTGAAGGAGTTTTGGCGGGCGAAGCTTCCACTTTTTTCTCCTCCTTGGGCAGCGGCTTAGGTGCAGACGGCGAAGGCAGGCCCGCTTTCTTGGCTGCCTTTTCCCGGTCTTCCTGCCACTGCTCGTACTCGGCGTAGGTGCCGGGGTATTCCTTCAGTTGGTAGTCTTCGATGTACCAGATCTTGTTGGCCACGTTCTCCACAAAGAACCGGTCGTGGCTGATGACGATGTAGGTACCTTCATACTGATCTAGGGCCTGAATCAGGATGTTCACCGACTGCATATCCAAGTGGTTAGTCGGTTCGTCAAGCAGCAGGAAGTTAGCTTCCGAAATCAGGGTTTTGGCCAGGGCCACGCGGCTTTTCTCGCCCCCGCTGAGCACCTTGATTTTCTTGTACACCTCGTCGCCGGTGAACAGGAAGGAACCCAGCACTGAGCGCAATTCCATTTCGGTGCGCTTCGAGCCGGCCTCAATCATCTCCTGCAGAATCTCGTTCTCAATGCGCAGGCTTTCTAGCTGGTGCTGCGCGTAGAACGACATGATGACGTTGTGACCCAACTGGTGGTTGCCGTTGGTGGGCGCCTCCTGGCCCGCCACCAAGCGCATCAGCGTGGACTTGCCCTTACCGTTGGCCCCAATCAGGGCAATTTTGTCGCCCCGCTCGATGTGCACGTGGGTGTCTCGGAAGATGAGCTTTTCGCCGTATTTCTTGCCCACGTGCTCCATGCGCAGAATGTGGCGGCCGGGAGTCACGGTGAAGTTGAATTTGATGTTCACGCGGGCATCGTCGGCGGCCACATCCTCGATGCGCTCCAGCTTATCCAGCGCCTTCACACGGCTCTGGGCCTGCTTGGCTTTGCTGGCCTTGGCCTTGAATCGCTCAATAAACCGCTCGGCTTGCCGAATTTGAGCTTGCTGGTTTTCGAAAGCGCCTTTCTGGATGGCGTTGCGCTCTTCCTTCTCTTCGAGGTAGAACGAATAGTTGCCCGCATACGGCACCAGCTTGCCGCCCGTCACCTCCACGGTGGTGTTGGTGGTACGGTCCAGGAACTCCCGGTCGTGGCTCACAATAATAACGGCTCCTTCGTACCCGGCCAGGTAGTTTTCTATCCACTTGATAGACGGCAAGTCCAAGTGGTTGGTGGGTTCGTCGAGGAGCAGCAAGGAAGGCTGTTGCAGCAGGATTTTAGCCAACATCACGCGCATGCGCCAGCCACCCGAGAACAGTTTCAGCGGCCGTTGCAATTCCTCCGTGGTGAAGCCCAGACCTTCCAGGATTTCTTCGGCGCGGGCCTGCATGGTATAGCCGCCCAGCGCCTCGAAGCGCTCCTGCAGATTGGCCAGCTTCTCTACCAAGTCGTCGGTATAGTTGGTTTCAAACTCCAACAGCACCTCGTCGATTTTTTTCTGCACATCCAGTGCCTCAGCAAAGGCCTGCATGGCCACGATCAGAATTGATTCGTGGGAGTCGTAGCTGAGCAAATCCTGGTTTAGAAAACCCAGGCTTACCTCCTTACTCATGGAGATACTCCCCCCATCGGGCTTGTATTCGCCCACCAGAATACGCAGCAGCGTGGATTTGCCCCGGCCGTTCAGCCCAATGAGGCCAATCTTATCCTTGGGCTTGATATGGAGGCTGGCTTTGTCGTAGAGCGTACGCGAGCCGAAATGAAAGTCGAGGTCGGTAATGGAAATCATCCTACTTTGCTATGAAGCTGCAAAGGTACGAGGTTTAAGTAGAGGAGCTTTATGTACGCTGCCCTAAAGAATACAAGATACCCGTTGGGCACCCCCTCCTGATACTAGAGCTGCCGTACTGTGCTGTTGAAACTTGTACGAGCGTTTACATGTCGGGCATAGAGAGGGGCAGTACCAACCAAGGCCCCTTACCTCTCCTGATAGTACCGGCGCCCTAGCACTGGGCTGCCAAGCACCATCTGCGTACTCATCCCTTACGTATCTGCTGATGGTAAATACTTGTTATATAACAAGATATACAGGTTTAGTTCGTTGGCGCAAAGAGTTGCATGAAACACTTTATTCTCTGGGTAGCACTGTTCCTGCCGCTGGGCGCTTCAGCCACAGATACGCTGAACATCCGGCTGTACCGGCACGCGCTGGAAGCTCCCGAAACCCGAAACGTTCCTAGCTTGGTTACCTACCTCGTGGAAGCCGCGCGTACTAAGCAGGAGCGGGCTGAGGTTATCTTCTACTGGATAACGAGTCACATTGCCTACGACCTTAGCTCGCAGGAGTACAGCACCTATGCCCACGTGGCGGCTGAGACGACCTTGCGCCGACGTAAGACTATTTGCTCGGGCTACACGCAGCTATATGCAACCATGGCGAGCTACGCGGGCTTGCAGTGCCGCACCATCATTGGCTACACCACTACCCCGTATCAGAGCGGCTCCCACGCCTGGAATGCCGTACTGCTTGACAACCGGTGGCGCTTAGTAGACGCTACGTGGGGTAGTGGCGGCACGGTAGCCGGAACAGCTACCTTCGTTCAGCAACTAGACCTGCGCTACTTATTTGCGGACCCCGACTTTCTGCTTACCACGCACCTGCCCAACGATAGTCGCTGGCAATTGGCTGCCAACCCAATCAATCTGGGTATTTTTCGGGGGCAGCTTTGGCAGCGCAAGCGAGAAGTCCTGTATCAAGACGAAGCATACTTGGCCTTCTCGCAGCGCACAGCCCTCCTGCTAGAAAAGAATCTTAACTGAGCTGCTTCCGCGGGCCCTCCCTACTAGGCAGTACTAACCGCTTGGGCCTACCCTCGTACATCTGCGCATGAACCGTCGTCTTTTCCTACCCTTCGCTCTTCTCCTAAGCCTTGCCGCCGGTTGCCGTTCCGAGCAAGAAACCGCCGTGGCGGAAGCCCGCGACACCGTTCCATCGAACCTGAACCGGGAGGTTTCGAAAACCGAAAAAGTAGGCAAAACGGCCCGGAGCCATGCCTACATTAAGCGCTTCTACCAAGAACAAGGCGACTACTTTGTAACGGTGGATTACATTCAGTACCTAACTGGCAATGCCGCCATAGCTGCCGCCCGCCGCCGGGGCGACGCAGCCGCGGACGTGCAAAACGGCGACACGGTGTACTCTGTCTTCAATGACTACTACATCATCAACGACGACACCAAGCAACGCATCTTGCAGCTGAGCCCGGAGGCCGCCTTTATGCTGTGGGATAAGTCGGCGGCACTCCGCCGCTACACCGCTACT
The DNA here is from genome assembly GCF_900188255.1 of Hymenobacter mucosus. GTDB lineage: Bacteria > Bacteroidota > Bacteroidia > Cytophagales > Hymenobacteraceae > Hymenobacter > Hymenobacter mucosus. The sequence goes on from NZ_FZNS01000004.1 coordinate 493,665, forward strand.
CCCGCCGAAGTAATGGCCCTCGATACGGCTCTTCTGCGCTACGCCCCATTCATTGTGGAAACCAAGCGGGGAATCGTAACCAACCTCACGGAGCAGTTTATCCCGTAAGCTTGCCCCCTTTTCAACCCACTGCGGGCCGTACCACCTAGTTGTAGTTCCCGGCATTTGCGCCAGTATAGAACCACAGCTAGGGCGTACGGCCCGCCTTTTTAGGCTACCCCCTACCCTACAAACGGCGCCTTGAACGTTGGCGCGGTGCGTTTCTTAGATGCTTGCTCGTAGGCGTACGCCAGGGTCAACAATGGGCCCTCCTGGTAAGCGCCACCCACAAATGAGAGGCCCACGGGCAGCCCGTGCACCTGGCCCATGGGCACCGTAATGTGTGGGTAGCCCGCCATAGCTGCCGGCGATGAGAAGCCCGGCCCACCTCCGGAGTCGCCGTTAATCAAGTCGATGCACCGGGCGGGAGCATTGGTAATGGCTACGAGGCCGTCGAGCTTGTTTTCGCGCAGTACCGTGTCAATAGCGGTGCGGGCGCCCTGGTGCGATTTGCGCAGGGCGGCCTGGTACTTGGCACTTTCCAGCCCCTCCAGCTTGTCGGAAGCTTCCAGAATTTCCTGCTGGAAGAAGGGCATGGCTTTGGCCTTGTTCTCGGTGTTGAAGCGAATGACGTCGGTGAGGGTTTTTACGCCCGCCCCGGCCGTAGCCAAGTACTTGTTTACCCCGTCTTTGAACTCGTAGAGCAGCACGTCGTACTCCGCTTCGCCCAGCGGATCGGTCAGCTTTTCTACCTCTACTTCCACCACAGTAGCGCCCTGCGCCTTGAGCAGTTCCACGGCCTGTTTCAGCAGCGGAATGGCATCGGAGGCTCCCTTCAGGTGACCCTTCTCCACGCCTAGGCGCTTGCCTTTGAGTCCGTTCGGGTCCAGGAAGGTAGTGTAGTCGGGCTGGGTTTTGCCGGCGCTTTCCTTGGTTACGGCGTCTGCCGCATCTTCCCCGGCCAGCGGGCCCAGCAGAATAGCCGCGTCGCGAACGGTACGCGTCATGGGCCCTGCGGTGTCCTGGGTGGCCGATATAGGGATGATGCCGCTCCGGCTCCATAGGCCCACGGTAGGCTTGATGCCAACCAAACCACTGCACGAGGCCGGCGACACAATAGAGCCATCGGTTTCGGTACCAATGGCCAGGGCGCACAGGTTGGCCGAGGCCGCCGCACCCGAGCCGGCGCTAGAGCCGCTGGGCGTTCGGTCGAGGATGTAGGGGTTTTTGGTTTGGCCGCCGCGGCTGCTCCACCCGCTGGTGCTGCGCGTGGAACGGAAGTTTGCCCATTCGCTCAGGTTGGTTTTGCCCAGCACAATAGCCCCAGCCTCGCGCAGCTTTTTAATAATAAACGCATCCTGCTGGGCTTTGTGGCCCGCCAGCGCTAAAGAGCCGGCAGTAGTTTGCTGTTGGTCGGCCGTGTCAATGTTGTCTTTGATGAGCACCGGAATACCGTGCAAAGGTCCCCGGAGCTTGCCGTTTTTACGCTCTTGGTCCAGCTGATCGGCCAGCTTCAGGGCGTCGGGGTTGGTTTCAATAACGGAGTTCAGCTTGGGGCCTGCTTTATCGAGCTGCTCGATGCGCTGCAAGTACAGCTCCGTGATGCGGCGCGCTGTGAGCTGCCCACTTTTCATCTTCTCCTGCAAGTCGGTAGCGGTGGCTTCGTGCAGTTCAAAGCTGGTGTCAGCGCCATCTGCGTCGGCTTCCTCAGGTTGGTTATTGTTGGGGGTAGTAGAGCAGGCGCCTAGAGAAACGGTAGATAGGGCCAGGCCGGCTAACGAGCCGTTACGCAGGAAAATTCGACGATTCATGCAGCAGTTCAGATTTAGGCCCTCAAGATAAAAGCCAAAGGACGGCCAGCAGCTATTCTTTCGGGTAAAAGAATTCTGCTACCTGTGCCGCGGCCGCCAATGGCAGAAAATGCCCGTCATTTTACACTTACCCGGGTGCTAGTCTGAGCGTATGTAGCTGAACACTACATCTTCACTCCACTGCACTCCTCATGTCTATTCTATCCGCTTGGCCCCGCGCTACTTCGCAGCTCACTTCGGGTGCCCTCCTGCTCCTCGTCTTGCTAGCTGCCCCCGGCTGCTCCGACGATGACGACGACCCGGTTACGGATGCGGAGGGGCCCGACTTGGTGAGCTTCACGCAGCCCAACCTGTATCCTGAGGGGGTACAATACGACGCTAAAAACAAGTACTTCCTGGTTGGCTCGCAAACGGCCGGGGCCGTGGGCATGGTGCACGAAGATGGTCACTACATGCAGTTTGCCGACAATGCTGCCCTAGTTTCCAGCATTGGAATGAACTTGGATGAAGGCCGCAACCGCCTGCTGGTAGCCGTGTCAGACCCAGGCTATAATGCCCAACGCACCGCAGCTGCCACGCAGCGCAAGCTCGCGCGCCTGGTCATCATCAACCGCGACAATGGGCAAGTGACAAGCACCGTAGACTTGGGCGGCTTAAAGCCCGGCCAAAACCACTTCGCCAACGACATTGCCGTGGATGCCCAGGGCAACGCCTATATAACAGACAGCTTTTCGCCGGTCATCTACAAAGTGGATGTGCAGGGTGTGGCTAGCATTTTCCTGGAAAATGCACAGCTAGCGGCTCCTGCGGGTTCTTTTGGGCTCAACGGCATTGTCTACCATCCCGATGGATACTTGCTGGTAGCTAAATCCGACGAGGGCGCCATCTTCAAGATTCCCCTGACTAACCCGGCTGGGCTTACCAAGGTCACGATTAGCCAAGATTTGAAGGGCATTGACGGTATGCTACTTCTCGACAACACTACCCTGCACGTGGTAACCAACGCCCAAGCCAAAGTGTACCGGCTAACTACCGCCACTGCCTGGACTGCGGCCACGGCTACGGGCACCTTCACCACGCCGCCTCAATACCCCACTACCCTGGCCCGCCGATCTGCCGCCGAAACCTATGTACTGTACTCTAACCTGAATGCGCTGCAAGCCAAGCAAAACCCGCCGGTATCCCAGTTCAGCATCGCAAAAGTGAAGTTCTAGGCCTTTTGGCGGCAAACCATGTAAGCCCCTACTGCTCATGCAACACCAAAGGTGCTAGGCGAGTAGTAGGGGCTTTAGATTGGAACTGTAGTGCCGGAGCAGCGGCTTATTCGCCTTCACTCAAGTTACGGGCTATCTTCTTGGGAATACCTACGCTGTTGAGTGCGCCGCTTACCAGGCCCTGCCGCCACAGCGTAAACACTGAGTAGCGAAGCTCCCGGCGCGACAAAATCTGGCCTTCTTTGAGCGGCTTACCAGGTTTGCGCGGGTTGTTGTCGCGGACGGCAATGCCGTTGATCAGCGACGTTTCTACGCGCTTCAGCAAACCGGCCTTGTTATTTTTGTTGAGCAATTGCAACTTCAAATCCGTGTACTCGCCCCACATGGTACCCACAGCTTGCTGCTGATCTAGGCGCATCTGAAACCGGATGCGCTGCACGGTGCCGCTACGGAAAGCCACGCCACGCGTGGGAATGGTCATGGGGTTCAGAATACCCAGCGAGGCCGTAGTAAACACCCCGCTTAAGGTGTGCCTGCCGGTGGGGTCGAGTAAGTTGGCCCGCAAGCTCAAGCGGGCAGCACATTGGTTTTGCAGCCGGCCACTCGCCTCGCCCGTGAGCGGATGGGCAGCACTCATGCGGCGCGGGTCGTTGCTGAAGTTGCGGAGCGTAACGGCCAGTTGGTTAATGGACAGGGTGCCGGGCTGAGGGTCACGCGGGGAGCGGTACACCATGTTCACCGTACCCCGCCGAATGCGTACCCGGTCAATGGAAATCTGGAAGGGTAACGCGGCTAGGGCCTCCGGCGTCGCCACCGACTGCTTGGGGTTCTGCGCAAAACGACCATCGCCGGTGGTGTGCACCAAGCCGTTACGCAGGGTCAGTTGGCGGGCAATAAGCTGATGGTCGCGCAAGGCCTTGTGGTAGTTGAGCCCCGCTACGGCTAGCTCCGACAGCCGCACCACGATACGCGATACAGCATGTTTTTTCCGGCGGGACATTTTTACTACGTCCATGGTGGGCGTAAGGCCCAGGTTGGTCAGGTGGAGTTGCTGGGTGCGTGTATCGGCCCGCAGTGCTTGCCAGGCTAGCGTATAGTAGGGTGCATCAAGCGTAGCGCGCATGCGGCCGGTCTGCACCGCCCAGGCACGGGCATAATACAGTGTACTATGGTTACGCGGCAGCACCTGCACATCGGTTGCTTGCAGGCGCACATTGCGCAGAGTGGGCGCTTGGTCTAGCCCGTCAAGGCGCATGGTCTCGTTGCGGAAAAGCATGTGCCCCAGGCGGAATTCTGTGAAATATGCGGCTAGTAGCTCGTGCAGGGGCGGCGGCGGTGTGGCGGGCAGGGTCAGGGCCAAGTGCGTCAGTGTGAGGCGGAGCGAATCGGCCCGAAACCGCCGCCGCGCCAGCCCTGCCACATCCAGACCCGTCAGGGCCAGGTGTGGCACCACCGTTTGCACGCGGATAGCGGCCGTACGCTGGGCGCTGATCGGCGTGCCCGGATGTACCACCGCCGAATCCAGCGTGAGCTTCCCTGTTTCCGAGGACACTTGCCCCCGCACAAGGCGTAGCGTATGGCCGGGCACTTGCACTACCAAGCCTCGCACTTGCCCGGCCACTGCGGCCGCGTAGCCTAGGCGGCCGGAGTCGGAAGCACCGGCAGCGTTTAGCAGCACGTCACGCAGCACCACAGTGCTTTGGCCTACCTGCACCGTGGGGTGCAGTAGCTGTCCATAGCGTACCTGCGTATGACGCACAGCTAAGCTCCTCAGACGAATGCCCGCCACCGGCAGCCGGACATGTAGCGGTTGGGAAGAAGCTGTTTTGGGGAGGGCTGCCAGATGGAGGTTCAGAGAATCGAGCCCGATACTATCTATGGGTACTAGGTTACGGCGGAGCAGTGCTACCAGCCCCACCCCTACTACATCCAGCCGGCCCAGGCGCAGCTGCAAACGGGGCAAGGAAGCTGTATCGGGCGAAGTGCCAGCGGCGGTGCGCAGGCGGATGTTGCGCAAGTGTACTGTTCCTTGCCAGAGCTTGGTGTCCAGACTGCCAATGCGTAAGAGGTAGCGGCCCTGGCTTTGCCGGGCTACTTGCTGCTCGGCTTGCCGGCGCAGCCAGGGGTCAAGGAGCTGGCTGGCAGCTAGGAGTAGCCCACCTAATACCAGCCCAATACCTAGCAACCACCATAGCCAGCGGTGCTGGGTAGGGCGCTTGGGTGGGGGCGGCTGGTGTATAGGAAGCGCAACAGTTGGCAGCACGGCAACGAGAATAAGCCTATGTAAACGGGGGCGGCGGGGCGAAGTTGGTAGTGCATTGGGGCCGGAACCCCTATCTTCGCTAGTATCGTAGGGAAGTGTGCGCCTAACCATATCTGATATGCCTGATTCTACTGCGCTGGCTGAGGCCCTGCTGGCGTCTTTCCGCCACAGCTTCCGTACCTATAAGAACCTGTCTGATGGGGCCCTGGCCCAGCTCAGCCCCGAGGAGTGGCTGCACGTAGCGGCTCCTGGCAGCAACAGCCCCGCCGTCATCGTACAGCACGTAATTGGCAACCTCCGCTCCCGCTTCACCGATTTTCTAACCACTGATGGGGAGAAGCCTACCCGGCAGCGCGACCAAGAGTTTGTGCAACCTGACTCGCTAACAGCAGTGGCTACGTTGCAACAGCAGTGGAACCCCGCCTGGCAGATTCTGTTTGACTTGCTCGACACCCTTCAGCCCGCCGACTTGCTACGTACCGTGACCATCCGGGGCGAAGCGCACACGGTGCTGACCGCTTTGCAGCGGCAGGTGGCCCACTATGCCTCGCACGCCGGGCAACTGGTGCTGCTGGGCAAACAAATACGAGGGCTCAATTGGCAAAACTTGAGCGTACCCCGTAATCAAAGTGAATTGTTTACCGCCGCCGTGCAAGCGCGCGCCAACCACTCGTAAGTGTTACCAGTATCTGATTCCATGCTCGCCATTACTTCTCTTCTGAACAGCCAGAGCGCCGAGCGGATCAACCGCCTCATCAAGAACCTGGAAACCGAGTTTGGCCTCGACGACGTGCAGGCTACCCCCGATCCGCACATCACCTACCAACTGGCGGGGGTGCGCAAGCTCTCGGCCCTAAAGCAAGTACTGCGTGATGTAGCCCGCACCACCCGGCCGTTTGTGGCCCACACTACTGGCCTGGGGGTATTTCCGGGTCCCAATCCCGTCATCTATATTCCGGTGTTGCGCTCCGACGACCTCAACCTACTGCACCACCGCATTTTGCAGGCTACGGCCCCGCTGTGTCTGCGCACCGACAAGTTCAGCGGCCCCGACTGCTGGCTGCCCCACATCTCGCTAGCCTTGCATGACACCACACCCGAGCTGCTGGGGCCGGTACTACAGTACCTCAACCAGCAAACATTCAACCTGAAGCTCGTCATCAACAACATCGCCATTCTGCGCCAAGAAGGTGAGTTGTTTGTGCAGGAGAAGAGCTTCCCGTTTGAGGCCCATAAGCACGACATCGTTCCTACCCTGTTTGAGGAGTCAACCACCCAAACTCAGGAAGATAACCAGGGCTTGTCTTGCTGACATGGGTAGGCGGCCTAGGCAGCCCCAACCGACCAACGGCATTGTTCGCGCATTTTTCGGCGACGTAGGGCAACAATTTCAGCCCCGCCCCCGACCTTTGCCGCTCTCAATCACCTTTTCTTTTGTATGACTTCATACTCCATAATTCTTGCGCTACACTCCTGGACGCGCTGGCTCGTTCTCATTTTCGGGCTGATTGCCGTATTCCGGGCTTTCGCCGGCCGCCAGGGCCGCCCCTGGACCGGCGCCGACAATGGCATGGGTGCCGCCTTTGTGGGCTCCATGCACTTGCAACTGCTACTAGGCCTTATTCTGTACTTCGCGTTGAGCAAGGTAGGCCTGAAGGCTTTTGATCAAGCGGGTGCGGCCGTGATGAAAAATGCAGGCAGCCGCTTCTTCGCCGTAGAGCACTTAGTAGGAATGATTCTGGCTGTAGTAGCTGCGCAAGTTGGTCGCACGCTGTCCAAGAAAGCCGTTGATCCTGTTGTGAAGCACAAAAAAGCCTTCACGTGGTTTCTGATTGCCCTGATACTGGTATTGCTGATGATTCCGTGGGGCATCTGGAACCCAGCCCGCCCCCTGTTTCGGTTCTAACCCGTACTGATGACTACACAAAAAAGCCTCCTGGAACTCACTCCAGGAGGCTTTTTTGTATTCTAGCCGGTAGAAGCCTACTGAGAGAGCAGGCTACACAAACATTCCGCCCGAAGCTTCTAGGCGCTGGGCATTCAGCCATTGGCCTTCTTCGGAGCAGAGAAAAGCCACCACACCGCCAATATCCTCAGGTTGTCCTACCCGGCCCAGGGCCGTTTGCGACGCTACGAACTGGTTTAGGTGGGCGTCATCGCGCACCCGCCCCCCGCCAAAGTCGGTAGCAATGGCGCCGGGTGCTACCACGTTGGCCGCAATACCGCGCGCCCCCAGCTCCTTGGCTTGGTAGCGGGTCAGTACTTCAATGGCTCCTTTCATAGTGGCGTAAGCTGAGGAGCCCGGCAGTGCAAAGCGAGCTAGGCCTGAGGAAACGTTGACAATGCGCCCACCGTCGGCGAGCAGCGGCAGGGCTTTTTGCGTTAAAAAGAAGGGGCCCTTCAAGTGAATGGCCACCATCTCGTCGAACTGGGCCTCAGTGGTGTCGGCGAAAGGAGCGTAGAGTGCTACCCCGGCATTGTTGATGAGGAAGTGAAACTGCTCGGCCTGGAAGGCGTCGTGCAGGGTAGTGCGTACCTGGGCAAAGAAACCGTCGAAGCTGTTGCTGTTGGCTACATCCAGCTGCAATGCCGCCGCCCGCCGGCCCAGGCCCTGAATTTCGGCTACCGCGGCAGCGGCTTCATCCTTGTTGCTGTGGTAGGTAAGCAGAACGTCGGTGCCCTTACGGGCGAGGCTCAGGGACATATCTCGGCCCAGGCCGCGGCTGCCGCCAGTTACCAGGGCTATCTTGTTTGTACTCATAACTTTCTTGGTTGAGGTGAACGGGGCAAAGGTGCCGCGCTGTGCTCCAGAAAGTATGGTGAGTAGTTCAGTTTAAATGGTGACAGTTTCCGAATGGGCGGCCCGCTGCTCGGCCCACACTTGCTCGCGGTACTGCTTGGGGGTGCACCCCGCAAAGCGTTTGAAGAACTTGGTGAAGTTGGACGGGTCGTAGGTCAGATTGGCGGCAATATCGGCCACGGAGCGCGCCGGGTTACGCAACAGTTCCCGCGCAACCTCCAGCAGCCGAGCCTCAAAATAATAGCAGGGCGGGTGGCCCGTTGTAAGCTTGATGGTATTACTTAGGTGCGTGGGGTGAATGTGCAGCTGATCGGCCAGGTCACGGATTTCCAGCATTTCCGTTGCCCGTCCGGCTACCACATCCTCAATATGCTGGTCGACCGCGCGCAGAAAGTCAGCCGTTATTTCGTGCTGGCGGGCCAAGAGTTTCTTAGGAATTGGAGTTGTTGCCATACCGTGAAGAAGCAAAAAGCTTCGGAATTGTTGTAGCCCCCGGGTTCCTGCTCTGCTCTTGTCTCGGCTGCCGCGGCCAGTAGTGGGCCCGTGCTTTAGTGCTGGTGCCCACTGCCTGCCTTGTCGGAGACTACGAACTGCCGTACCTCACCCTTTTCCCAGGCATCGGCGCCGGACAATACGGGGGGTGCCTGAATATCGGCCCGCTGCTGGCGTTTCTTGGCGCTGGAAACGCCCAGGCGTCGGTCGCGCTGCCCTACCATAGCCGTGTCCGTTTGGCCATCTTTGGTAAAGCCCATCATCAACTGCGGGCTACCGTAAGGAAGCTCTTTGTCGCGGTCGGTGTGCCAGGTATGGAGGGTCTTGCCGTAGGTGCTCACTACCTGTTCCATCAGCTCATGCTCGGCCGCGTCGGGTAGGCCCGGCGCTACCAGCGTCCCCGATTTTACTTCGTAGGCGTGGCTGTGCCAGAGCTTTTTTTCCTCTGCAGGGAGCTTCTCAAACAGCCGCCGCGACACGATGTATTCAATACCCATAATCTTGGCGCCGGGGCCGTTGCCATCGTAAATCACGCACTGGGTCACGTCCTCATTTAGTTTCTGGCAGAAGTGGTGCGCCTCCATTTGGGCTTTCTGGTTGCCATTATAGAAGTGAAATCCATCAAGGTAGATGTCGAGCTGACGTAGTGGAGCTTTGCCCTGAAGGATATCGGCCCCGGCTTCCAGCACAGTTGTCTTGGCTGATTTCTCGGCGCCCGGCGCTTGCACGGGCGACTTAGTGTTTTGGTCGCCGCAGCTTGACACCAGCACCAGCAGCAGACCGCCGGCCAGAAAGGATTGCATCGTCATATCGGTAGTAGGTAGTATTCTAGGACGTACGCGCTGGTGCAGGCCGTGTTATGGCCGCGCTTGGCTTAGGCGGCCAACAAGTGCCTGTTCATTGTGAAAGAGCAGGATGCCACCAGAGAATAGTATACGCAACCTCACCTCTCCGCTACCCAGCCTACCCTAGTACCATGCCCGCCATTTGATTTACGTAACTTTACTTCATGCACAAGTCTCATAGCCTCCACGACTTTTACCAGCAGAAAATCCATTGGCTGCCCGATACCCTACGGCAGGATATTGGCCACTTCAACGTGTTTCGGCTCGATGACTTTGTGGGACCCAGGGCTTGCCACCTACCCTACAGCCGCAAGGACTTCTACAAGATTACCCTTGTTACGGGCCGGAGCAACTACCACTACGCCGACAAAACCCTTGAAATCAGGGGCAACGCGCTGCTGTTTGCCAACCCTATGGTGCCCTACGACTGGGAACCGCTCGACGACGACCTAACGGGCTACTTCTGCATTTTCACGGAGGCCTTTCTGCAGCGGCATCTTGTTGGGGGCGTAGAGCTACCCATGTTTCAGCCCAGCGGGCAGCCCTTGTATACGCTCACTAATGAGCAGCTTCTTGCTACTCGCCAGCTATTTGAGAAGATGACGGCGGAAATAGATTCCGACTACGCGTTCAAGTACGACTTACTGCGCAACTACGTCTTCGAGCTAGTGCACAGCGCCATGAAGCTACAGCCTGCTACCACACTCTACCGGGGCAGCAGCGCCGCTACCCGCATTGCTTCCCTGTTTGCCGAGCTGTTGGAGCGTCAGTTTCCCATCGAAACGCCAGGGCAGCAGGTGCGCCTGCGCAATGCCCACGCCTTTGCCGGGCAGCTAGCCGTTCACGTCAATCACCTCAACCGCGCTCTGAAGGAGGTAACTGGCAAAACCACTACCCAGCTCATTGCGGAACGCCTTATACAGGAGGCCTACGCCTTGCTCAAGCACACCGATTGGAACGTATCGGAAATCAGCTACTGCTTGGGATTCGAGGAGCCGGCGCACTTCAACAACTTTTTTCGGAAGCACGCCCGCACCACACCTACTGCGCTACGCGTTGTTTGATTTTCGCAAGCATCTGTTTGATTATAGTAAACCCCTGGGCCTGCCCTGAATCTAGCTTTGCCCTACCCTATACAAACAGATCAACCGTATGAAGACCAATAACATCTGGTTTGTGACCGGCGCCTCCAAGGGCCTCGGCCTGACCTTAGTACAGCAACTTCTGGCCCGCGGCTACGCCGTGGCGGCCACCTCCCGCAACCTCGAACAGCTCAAACAAGCCGTGCCACCTCATGCGGGCCGCTTCCTGCCCCTGCATATGGACCTTGGCAACGAGGAAAGCATACACCAAGCTATTGCCACCACCATCAGCACGCTAGGTGGCCTTGATGTGGTAGTAAACAATGCCGGCTACGGCCAAGTGGGTGCCCTAGAGGAGCTATCAGACCAGGAGGCGCGGGGCAACTTCGACGTGAATGTGTTCGGGTTGCTGAACGTGCTGCGCCACGCTACTCCGCACCTACGCAGGCAGGGGTCCGGCCGCGTGTTCAATATTTCCTCCGTCGGAGGCTTCACGGGTAGCTTTCCGGGCTTTGGCATCTACTGCGCCACGAAGTTTGCCGTTGCAGGCCTCACGGAATCGTACGCGGCGGAGGTGCAGAGTTTTGGCGTGCAAGCCAGCGTGGTGTACCCTGGCTACTTCCGCACCAACTTCCTAACGTCCGATTCGCTCGGCACGCCTACCCACCCCATAGCGGCCTACCAATCGGTGCGGGAAACGCAGGAACAGCACGAGCAGCAGATCAACGGCAATCAGCCCGGCGACCCAGTCAAAGCAGCCGCCACCCTGATTCAAGTCAGCGAAGCTACCACTCAGCCCGTGCATCTATTTTTGGGCGAAGATGCCTACCAACTTGCCGAGCAAAAAATGGCTGCGGTACAACAAGATATGCGTCAGTGGCAAGCAGTGGCTACTGCAACCGGATTTACGGTGTCCTAACCCCTGCCCTTTCACAGCGCCTAAAAAAGGCCCGCGGCGTAGCTGCGGGCCTTTTTTGTTCGTATTGTGAAGATTTACTGCCTTTTTTGTAGTAGCGTATCTCATTTAGCGGCTTCTTGGCTTCTCCAGCCCGAGGCAGTTTGGTTAAGGTATGCGTGGCCCCACCCTAGCTAGGCTGGGGCTAGCCTTTCTTTGATTTTCTCACCTCACGTTCCTGCTTTTGCGCTCAGTTGTCCTCATCGCTCTGCTCTTTCTGATTTCCACGGGAGCCTTTTGCCAGGCCAAATATCGGCGGGCAGTTGCCAAGCCAGGCGACGGAGTGAATACGCTGCTCTACCGCAACGGCTTGAACCCAAACCAGCACCTGCGGCAGTTTCAGCAGCTCAACAGGGCTAATCTTACCAAGCGCAACGGCCTCATTATCGGACGGACGTACTTGCTTCCCCACCGTTCGGCGCCGAAAGTTGCCGCCCGAAAACCGGCTGCCCGTAGCACGGCCTCGCGCGCCGCTACTTCGCACGGACTGAGCACTACCCCCATGCTGCCCTCCAAGCTCTTCGGACCCAAGTACAGCCCCGTACCTGTCCGCGACCGGGCCCTGCGCGGGGCAGTGTACTACCTCTCGCCCGGCCACGCCGGCCCCGACCCCGGCGCCATTGGCCAATATGGCAGCTACAAGCTGTCGGAAGACGAGTACGCCTACGATGTGACGATCCGGCTGGCTCGGGTGCTGATGGAGCACGGTGCTACCGTGTACATGATGGTGCAGGACCCTAACGACGGTATTCGCGACGAAAGCGTGCTGAAGATGGACTACGACGAGCTAACCTACCCGCAGCAGCGCATTCCGCTCAGCCAGCTCGGCCGCCTGCGCCAGCGCATTACGCAGGTAAACAAGCTCTATGCCCGCCACAAAGGTGCCTACCAGCGCCTACTGAGCCTGCACGTAGACAGCCGCAGCGCCGGTCAGAACATTGACGTGTTCTTTTACCACCACCAGAACAGCCAGGCCGGCTTGCGCCTGGCCAAGAACATCCATAAGGTGTTTACGGCCCGCTACAAGCGCGCCCAGCCTACCCGCCCCTATTCCGGCAATGTGTCGGTGCGCAGCAGCCTCTACGAGGTGCGCACCAGCCACGCCCCGGCCGTATTCATGGAGCTGGGCAACATCCGCAACAGCAAGGACCAGCGCCGCTTTGTGGTGGCCGATAACCGCCAGGCCCTTGCCAACTGGATCTATGAGGGCCTGCTGGCCGACTATACAGGTCGTTGAGTTGTGAGTTGCCGGTTGTCAGTTACCGGACACTGTTGCACTGGCAACTGACTACGGGTTCATGAGCAGGAAAAGCAGGTTGTGGTACAGAATGCCTTGCTCTCCGTCGTGGATGCCGTCGAGGCCGGCGTCTTCCATTAGCGCCTCAATTTCCTCGTAGTCCTGCAGAAAGTCAATTTCTATATCGTTGGAGTCCGGCACCTGGGTATGCGCCACGTAGCGGCGGCGCTTTTCCAGCGTGATAAACAGCTTTTGTGTTTTTGTTTGGGCAATGAGCAGCGCCGGATGCTCCTGAATGGTGCCGTCAGCCGCTTTCGTGTAAACGGTCGTTTTTTCGTCTGGGGCGGCGTGCTGCAGGAAGCTAGCGGGGTCTAGAGGCATGGTAGGGAGGCAAGGTGATGGTGCCGTAAAGATAGGCCCGTAGGTATACCTCTGATTTTGTCCTACTAAATCAGCGACCGGATGGCATTACCTTATGCCAGTAAAACAACACCGCAAACGTGGCCGCATATATTCGTGGTTTCATGCTGTTCTCTTACCTAGCTTTCGCAATGCAGGCCACACAATCTGAGCGTTTTCCTGCTAAGCCGGAGCCCTTTGGATATAAGTTGACATGGCTAGCCGTCAGAGATGCCGACCCATTTGAGCTTTTGCACGCCGTAAATGTTGACCAAGGCACTGTTTTTTCGGCTAATTGGTATGGTGGCTTAGACAAAGTGTACCGATGGAACGCAACTTTCATCACGCCTCCTGTTGATGACTGGACTTTTGTCATCAACCCTATTTTGAGCGGGCTTTCAGATGAGAAGACTTTGACTTTCTTACAAAAGCTAAGCGCCCAGTTTGCTGAAGTACAGTTCTATGGTAACCATCGGGTGGCTAATTATGGTGCTTGGGGACGTTTTGTTAATGAAGAGGCCATCAGACTTTTCAGTACCGGTGAAGCCATTGAGCTAGACCAAGGGCAACGGACAGAAATTGAAGAACAAATCATTGAGAAGGGGAAGCAGTCATTTATAGAGGACAGTCCCGATGACTTGGAGCAACTTGCTGATTCGTTCTTTCTAGGTGATGAAGACGACGTAATGGAAATGGCTGGTTTGTGGAGTATAAATCCACAAACTCTGGACAATCAGCCGGAGACTTTCGCATTAGGGCTACTGATTGTTCCTAAGATTAGTTAGTAAGCTTGATTACCAGGCAGACTTACCAGTCAAATTAAAAAAGCCCGCCGCTGAAATCAGCGGCGGGCTTTTTACTTATTGCTTCAGGCAGCAATTACTGGCCTAGCACCATGGCAAATACAAGCGGCGCAACGATGGTAGCGTCCGACTCGATGATGAACTTGGGCGTATCCTGACCCAGCTTGCCCCAGGTGATTTTCTCGTTCGGTACGGCACCGGAGTAGGAGCCGTAGGAAGTCGTCGAGTCCGAAATCTGGCAGAAGTAGCCCCACAGCGGCACCGAGGTGCGCTGCAAGTCCTGGTGCAGCATAGGCACCACGCAGATGGGGAAGTCGCCGGCAATGCCGCCACCAATCTGGAAGAAACCTACTTTGCTTTCCTCGGTAGCCTGGTTGGTGTACCAGTCGGCCAGGTAAATCATGTACTCGATGCCGGTACGCACGGTGTGTACGTTCTTGATATCACCGCTGATAACGTGGCCCGCGAAGATGTTGCCCAGTGTAGAGTCTTCCCAACCGGGGCAGATGATCGGCAGGTTTTTCTCAGCGGCAGCCAGCATCCAAGAGTCCTTGGGGTCAATCTGGTAGTACTGCTCTAGCTCGCCCGACTTCAGGATCTGATAGAAGAACTCGTGAGGGAAATACCGCTCACCAGCTTTGTCGGCTTGCTCCCAGAACTTCAGTACCGAGTGCTCCAGGCGGCGCATGGCCTCTTCTTCCGGAATGCAGGTATCGGTTACGCGGTTCATGTGGCGTTCCAACAGAGCCTGCTCGTCGGCAGCCGTCAGGTCGCGGTAGTGCGGTACCCGCTCGTAGAAGTCGTGGGCTACCAGGTTGAAGATATCCTCTTCCAGGTTGGCACCGGTGCAGCTGATGATTTGCACCTTGTCCTGACGGATGAGCTCGGCCAGCTGGATGCCCATTTCGGCGGTGCTCATGGCACCAGCCAGGGTAATCATCATCTTACCACCTTCAGCCAGGTGCTTGTTGTAGCCTTCGGCGGCATCAATCAGAGCAGCAGCGTTGAAGTGGCGGTAGTGGTGCTTGAGGAAGTTCGTTACGTTCATTGAGTCGTGTGTTCTGTACTTATGGGTGTGCGGTTTACAATCAAATATTAGCTCGGAATCGTTCAATAAGGTTGCCCTATATCGTAGATTCTGAATAGCGTGCTATTGTGGCTGGGTTGCTCACAAAAACAGGCCTAGGATGAAAGCTGAGCAGCAGCGCTTTGCTTCAGGATGTACTCCAGTAGCTGCTCTGGGTTCAAGTCAACGCCGCTCAGGTTAATGGACAACGGCGTAAACCCCAATGCCGCGTTGGCGCTAGCCAGCTTGCGCTTCAAAGGTGGCAGACGGTTCAGGTAGGCCTGTTCATCTTGCACCTGTAGGCAGATGAAGTACTCGTGGTTGATAGACCGTACGTAGGCATCAGTGATGTCGGTCCAGGGAATGAGGCCTACGCCTAACGTGCGGTCCAGAATACCTTCGTCAGTAATTTGAAGGCGAGGCCGGGTATCAAAAAACTGCCAGGCCCCAACGGCAGCACCGGTGCCAAAGAATAGAATGGTTACTAGCCCCTGGCCCCAGTAGCCCTTGCTCACAATCATGAATACCCCCATGGCTACAAAAGCAAGCGCCCCTAGGGTGAGCAGCGCATGCCGCTTGCGCGAGTTGTAGTAAATCAGGTCTTCAGTCATGACGCGTGGGAGTGGCCTAGCTAGGCTGCTCAATCATCAGGTTGTGGTTGGTGTAGATGCAGATGTCGGCGGCAATGTGCAGGGCATCTTCTACCATTTGGCGGGCGGTAAGGTGAGGCGCGTGCTTCTTCAGGGCCAGCGCGGCAGCTTGGGCGTACATGGCCCCCGAGCCGATGGCGGCTACGTCAGAATCGGGCTCCAGCACGTCGCCGGTGCCGGCAATGATGAGTAGCTCGTCTTTGTCAGCCACCACCATCATGGCTTCCAGCTTGCGCAGGTATTGGTCTTTGCGCCATTCCTTAGCCAGTTCAATGGCCGCGCGGCGCAGCTGACCGTTGTAGCCGCTTAGCTTTTCTTCAAATTTGTCGAGCAACATGAACGCGTCGGCAGTGGAGCCAGCAAAGCCGGTCACTACTTTGCCGTCGTGTAGCTTACGAACCTTGCGCACGTTGCTTTTGGCTACGTGCTTATCCATGGTCGCTTGGCCGTCGGCGCCAAGAGCAATTTCACCGTTGTGGCGGATGCCTAGCACGGTAGTGGAGCGAATTCTCATTCGGGTACAACTGTTTCGTGAATCTATAGAGCCACAACATTTTGCGTCTCCCCCGCTCGTTGGCGTGCGTACGCCTGGGCACCTAAGAACCATCGTGCTAACGGAGCGCCCACGGGCGGGGCTCTCCCCCTCGGAGAAAAAGGAAATCAGCTGCCGGATAGACCACCGGCAGCTGATTTCCTTTTTCTAACACAAAATGGTGCTTAGAAACGGGCCTGCAATTTAGCAAAGTAAAATCGGCCGTTCGAGCCCATTTGTACGGGGTCCCAAGCGCCGCCCGTTTCCGTAACCTGTGGGTTGAAGAAGGAGGGGTACTTATTGAACAAGTTGGAACTGCCTACCGAAAGCTGCAAATGACTGGTGAGAGCATAGCTCAACGACAGATCAGTAGTAGTGCGGGAATCATATACCTGCTCCATGCCATCGTAGTCGATGAGTTTCACCTCCGCAAACCGCACGAACCGTAGCAAGGCTCCGAAGCGGCCCATCTGGTAGTCGAACGTGAGGTTGATTTTGGATGGTGGCGCGGAGGCCTTTACGAAGGCCTGCTCCCGGGGACCAAAAAAGTCGTCTTCCCGCCCGGCCAGTCGGCCAGAAGTCTGCACCCGGTCGATACGCAGGCGGTTGAAGTTAGCGGCTAATGTGGAGTTCAAACGGCCGGTATTCAGCCCCAGCGTATGGCTCAGCACCACATCCAACCCCAACGACTTGGTAGAAGCCGCGTTGGCAAAGAACTGCGCCTGGCCCACATTCAGGGCCTGCAAATCGGCCCCAATGACGGGGTCGTCGGCCGAGAACTGACTGGTTAGCACTACCCGATCGTCAATTTTAATGTAGTATCCGTCCAGCGTCAAGCTCAGCGAGGAACCAATCCGGCTGGTCAACCCAATATTGGCGCTGTTGGACGTTTCCTGCTTGAGGCTTGGAATCCCCAGTTTGCGCGTAACGGCGCTGTTGTTGCGGGCCAGCAGCACTTCCACGGGTTGGCCCTGGATGAAGTTAGTGAATGTGGAGTTGAAGTTGACCTGCGCTAACGAAGGGGCTCGGAACCCAGTGCTATACGTACCGCGCAGGGTCAGGAACTCGGTTAGGTTGTAGCGGGTAGAAACTTTGTAATTGAGCGTGCTCCCAAAGTCGCTATAGTGCTCGTAGCGAAGTGCAGCAGCTACTAACCAGCGCTGGGTTACATTTAATTCGGCATCAACATACGCACCCAAATTATTGCGGTTGGCCTTGATAGCGTCGGTAGGTTGGTAGCCTGGGAAACCCTGAGAGCCGGCTGCTTCCCGAAGCGAATCGGGTGTTCCGGCGGGGTCATAGTTGCGGTAGGAAGCTTCTTCACCGGCAAATAGGGAATACCACTCCTGCCTGAACTCGGCTCCTACGGCTACGTTGAAGCCTTGTAGTACTGTTTTATAATTGCGCGTTGCACTCAGCCCTATCACATCTTGCTGCAATTGAAAGCCACCCGCTTTAAAGGAGGTAGGTGAGCTGGCTCCCAAGGAAGCATTCAGGGTATTCTCCACGCCGTATTCAAAGCGGTTAGACCCAAAGTTGTTGCTCAGGTCTAGTTCCCAGGCGCCTAGCTTGGTCCGTAGCCCTACTACCGCGGAACCGTCCCAGATGTCGCTGGTGATGATAGGGTCAAACCCGTTGGGGTAGATGGCCGGCACGTTGCGGTCATCGTCGGCAAAGCGCGTCCAGGCGTAGGAGTCGCCTCGGCGCTTATTTAGCCCGCCAAAGGCGTACACCTGGGCATTTTGACTTACCGGGAAGCTGGCATTAAGGTAGGCCGCCGCGTTTTTCACTTGCGGGTCGCCGTATTCCCGGCGGGCTATTCCATCGGGAGAAGGTACGTTGGCACGTTGCGTGTGCTGGCGCTGATTGTAGTCGAGGGTGGCATTTACGAAGCCGCCTTGCTTGCCTATCCCGATGCCGTAGTTAACGTTGGCGTTGAAATTGCCGCCGTCAAATTTCTGGTCATCGAAGCGGTATTTTGCGTCGTAGGCCCCGTAGTTGGTGCTTACGGTCAACTCGTCAACCGTCTTCTTGAGCACAATATTGATAACGCCCGCAATGGCGTCGGAACCGTACTGAGCCGCTGCACCATCGCGCAGAATCTCAATGCGCTCAATGCTGGCCGCCGGAATGACGTTCAGGTCGGTACCGGTGTTGCCGCGCCCCCGCGACCCAAATAAGTTCACCAGCGCCGACTGATGCTGGCGCTTTCCATTCACGAGCACCAGGGTTTGGTCGGGCCCGAGGCCGCGCAGGGAGGCGGGGTCCACGTGGTCGGCCCCATCGGAGCCGGTTTGGCGGTTGGAGTTGAACGATGGCGCCACGAATTGCAGCAGCTGGTTTACATCAAGCTGCCCGGTTTTGGCCGTCACCTCCCGAATGTCAATCACATCCACCGGCGAGGGAGAATCGGTGGTGGAGCGGTTCTGGCTGCGCGAGCCCACAATCTGTACCTCGCCCAAGCCCGTAGAAGCGTCGGCCAGCGTCACGCTTACTTCGCTTCCAGTTGCTGTTACCTCTTGGGTAGCGTAGCCGATGGAGCTGACCACCAAGCGGGCACTCGTCGTTCGGGTCCGTAGCGTAAAGCGGCCGTCGTTGCCGGTAGCAGTACCGTTGTTGGTGCCCTTCTCCACTACCGTAGCCCCAATAACTGGCTTGCCCGCACTATCCACAATCTTTCCCGTCAGTGCCTGTTCTTGTGCAAAGGCACTAACACTAGCTACACACAAGGTTATTGCCAGTATATTTTGCTTCATACTTCTTACTCGATTGAACGCTTTACAATCGGGTGCCGCCGGCGTAGCTCCCACCATCGGTAAGTATAGAGCATTTCAAATAGAATCTTGCTATCGGAACAGTAGGTTGCAGAATCTTCCTACCCTGGCCTGAGCAGAAAGGAGGCCTACCCACTCTGCTATTGCAGCCACTGGGTCGGGGGTTTCGTAAAGGCGCTGTGCTCCCGCGCTACCCTTGCTTTCCAGCGGATGCTACTAGGCTACAACAAAAAAGCCGGCCCAAGTGGGCCGGCTTCTCTGGTACTAAATCTTTATGGGCACTGCTCAGATGAGCATGCGCATGGGGTCTTCCAGCAGGCTTTTCAGCGTCTGGAGGAAGGCGGCACCAGAAGCACCATCCACCACGCGGTGGTCGCACGAGAGAGTGACTTTCATCACGTTGCCAATGGCCAGTTGACCGTCTTTCACTACAGCCGTTTGCTTAATACCACCTACTGCCAAGATGCAAGCATCTGGGGGGTTGATGATGGCCGTGAATTCTTCGATGCCGAACATCCCCAGGTTGGAGATAGTGAAGGTGCTACCTTCCCACTCACTTGGCTGGAGCTTCTTGCTCTTGGCTTTGCCGGCCAGCTCTTTTACCTCGTTAGCAATAGTCGAAAGACCTTTGCCATCGGCGTTACGCACTACGGGCACTAGCAGTCCTTCGTCCACGGCCACGGCCACCCCAATGTTTACCACCTTGTTCTGACGAATTTTGTCGCCAAGCCAGGAAGAATTGATGGTTGGGTGCTGCTTCAGGGCCACTGCTGATGCCTTGATGACCATGTCGTTGAACGACAGCTTCACCGGCGACAGCGCGTTGAGTTGCGTGCGCACTTCCATAGCGCGGTCCATCAGGATTTCCATCGTCAGATAGAAATGCGGGGCCGTGAACAGGCTCTCCGACAGACGACGCGCGATAACCTTGCGCATCTGCGATACGGGGGTATCTGTATAGGTACCTTCGGCGGCCACCGGAGCAGACGCGGCAACTGGGGCCGGGGCCGGAGCCACGGCTTGCGGCTGCTCGGGCAGGGCGGCCTGAATGTATTCCGACTGGGTATTGGTAGCCTGGGCAGACTGAGAAGCGGCGGGCTGGGCAGCAGGAGCGGCCGAAGGCTGGGCGCTTTCCAGGTCGCGGGAAACAATGCGGCCGTTTTCGCCGGAGCCTTTCACCGTGCTCAGGTCAATGCCTTTGTCTTTGGCAATGCTCTTAGCGAGTGGCGAGGCAAAGATGCGGCCACCGTTCTGAGCCGGGGCAGCTTCGGCCGGCGCGGGGGCTGAGGTAGTAGCAGCGACGGGGGCAGCTTCAGCAGCGGCCGGAGCGGGAGTGGCACTGCCACCCGACTGGCCACCGAGCAGGGCCTGCACATCGGCTCCTTCTTCACCAATGATGGCCAAAACACCGTCTACTGGAATAGCTTCTCCCTCTTTCGGGCCGACGTACAGCAGGGTGCCGTCTTCGTAGTTATCTAGCTCCATGGTCGCCTTATCGGTTTCCACTTCCGCCAGGATGTCGCCAGACTTTACTTTGTCGCCTACCTTCTTGAGCCAGGAGGCAATAGTGCCTTCCGTCATCGTATCGCTCATTTTGGGCATGCGGATGATAGTCGCCTTCTTGCCGTTGCCGGCTGGGGCAGCCGGCGCAGCGGCCGGAGCCTGAGCTGCTGGGGCAGGCGCGGGCGCGGTGGCAGGTGTGGGAGCCGGAGCGGGGGCTGCTTCTTGCTTAGGAGCTTCGGCTGGGGCAGGCGCCGGAGCGGCTCCACCGCCGTTGAGCAGGGCCGAAATATCTTCGCCCTCTTTGCCCACAATAGCCAGCAAACCGTCTACGGGCACAGCATCGCCTTCCTTCGGGCCGATGTGAAGCAGGGTGCCGTCCTCGTAGTTTTCGAGTTCCATCGTAGCCTTGTCGGTTTCAACTTCGGCCAGGATATCCCCGGATTTTACTTTGTCGCCTACTTTTTTGAGCCACGAGGCGATGACCCCTTCAGTCATCGTGTCGCTCATTTTGGGCATTTTTATGAGTTCGGCCATCTGCGTCTTCGTTGGGTTGAGTGGGGCCAAAATTAGCCCGAATTTTTGGGGGTGCAAACTAAACCCCATCTTCTACTACTGAGCGCAAAACAGCGAATCTTCGCCTGAGTAAGCGCCCACTAGTTTAGCCTATACCTCTTTAGGGAAGAGTTACAGCCAATACTATCCTAATCACTTGAAAGTTACCCGCTCGGCCAATCCCTTGCAGCCCGCTGGGGGCTGTGTGCTACGTCTCTGTCCTCTTGGCGATTAACCAAAGCTACCCTTGTACCTCTAGGGGCTAACCTACTCCCTACCTCGTTCAGCTGCAGTTAGCCGTTGCGCTGCCTTTAACGAGCTTCTTGCAAGTGGCGCGTATCCAGGAAGCTGCGCACGGTGAACATGGAGCCGGTATAGTCGAGCTGGTATAGACACAGATTATGATGCTCAAAAGAATCCATTTGGCTGAGGGGGTAGCCCAGCAATTGGCAGAGCAGTACTCGCATGGCCCGGCCGTGCATGCACACTAGCACTGTTTCTTCCTCGGGACGAGAGGTAAGCAGTTCTATTGCGGGTCGTTGGCGGGCGGCTACATCGTCGGGGCTTTCGCCCCCTTCCATGCGCGCGTGGGTACGGCCCGCCCGCCAGTCCTGCAGCACGTTGTGGTACTCCTCGTCTTCCTCCGGCGTGATGCGTGTGCCCTCGCGGGTGCCCCAGCAAATTTCATTGAAGCCAACATGCTGCTCGTGCGGCAACCCCAGGTCCAAGAACCCCTGCACCGACTGGTGGGTGCGCTGTAACAGGGAGGTGTAGACTTTATCGAAGGGGACGTGGCGATACGCCGCAAAAAAGCGCGCTGCCTGCCGCTGGCCCGCTTCGTTTAGCGAAGAATCGACGCCGCTGCCCTGCACGATGCCGCGCACGTTAAAATCGGTTTGCCCGTGGCGGATAAGGTAGATTTTTTTGACGCTCACTTTCCCGCTAGTTTTGCTGTTCCTGCCAGTAAAGTACGGTCTTTTTGCACGTGCGGACGCGTGCTTACTACTATAGTTTTTCATTCTGCCCTTGCTTCTACCTGGTAAGGACGTCGGAACATCCTGCCCCGATCTTGTTACTATCCAATTGAGGTGGCCGGCGCCCATGTGCACTACGGCTACTTATTGCCCTTACCGCCCTCCCTTATGACACTGGAGCAACTTAACCAGTGGGTGAGCAACCGCCCTACCCTAGCCGACGCCCTCGGTATTGAACTCACCGCCCTCACCGACGAATACTTGGAAGGCCGGATGCCCGTGGATGGGCGCACCCACCAACCCATGGGCCTGTTACACGGCGGCGCTTCCGTGGCCTTGGCAGAAACACTAGGCAGCGTGGCCGCCGCCACCAAAATAGACCCGACCAAGCAGGCTTGCGTGGGCCTCGAAATCAATGCCAACCACCTCAAGGGCGTGCGCGACGGCTACGTGCTGGGCCGCGCCACCGCCTTGCACGTAGGGCGCAGCACTCAGGTGTGGGAAATTCGGATTACGCACGAAGAAACGGGGGCCCTAGTGTGCATCAGCCGCATTACCATGGCCGTTATTGATTTGCCTGCCGCCAAGCCTCAACAGGCATGAGCAGCTTACAGCGCATTGCCTGGCGGCCCCAACTGCCAGTTGCGGACCGCTTACGCCGACTAGTCGCGTTGGCTCTGACGAGCGGCCGACCGGTGGCGCTGTGGCGGCTGCCCGGCGCCCAACACCCTAGGCTGTGCTTAAGCCTTAAGGTCGACGCTGCGTACGTAGGCTTGCCCCCGGCCCTGGAGTCTACGGCACCGGCTGGGTTTGCCTTTTTCCCTTTCCGCGACTCCGACCACAACCCACCGCTCTTCTTCCCGGCCGATTTGTTTTTCGACTTGGCTCGGCCGGAAGAAATCTTAGTGAGCCCTTCGGCAGCGGCGCGCTTACCCGAGCTGCGCCAGCGCTTCGCGGCACTGCCGACGGCTACTGAGCTGCCCTGGCATGTAAGCCAGCAGCCCATTCCTACCCCTGCCTCCCAGGCCCAGTACGAAGCGCTGGTAGCCGCCGGAGTAGACGCTATTGCAAGCGGCACCGTACAAAAAGTGGTATCGAGCCGGGCTGTGCGGAGGCAACTCCCGAGCAACTTTGATGCGCTAGAAGCCTTTGAGGAACTACAGGAGCGCTACCCCAATGCGTTCGTGTCACTTGTGAGTGCGCCGGGGGTAGGAACCTGGCTGGGCGCTACCCCAGAGGTGCTGGCCGAAATTACCGAAGACCATGTGTTCCGCACCATGGCCCTGGCTGGCACTCAGCCCCTGCTGCCAAACCTCACGCCAGCTACGGCGGCTTGGGCGCATAAGGACCTGGAGGAACACGCCATGGTAGCCCGCTACATTGTAAACTGCTTTAAACAGTTGCGCCTGCGCGAGTACGATGAACGAGGGCCGCGCACTGTGGTAGCCGGTCAGCTCCTGCACTTGCGCACCGACTTTGCCGTGCACCTAGACCAAGTGCCGTTTCCTACGCTGGGCACCGATATGCTGCGGCTGTTGCACCCCACTCCTGCCGTGGGCGGCGTGCCCAAGCAGCCGGCCCTGGATTTTCTGCGGCGTCATGAGGGCTACGACCGGGCCTATTACGCCGGTTTTCTCGGGCCGGTGAATCTGCCAGATGTTGGAGTGGCCCGCCTGTACGTAAATCTGCGCTGTTTGCAGCTGCGGCCTCAGGAAGCCATTTTGTATGCTGGTACGGGTCTAACCATCGACTCCGACCCCGCCCGCGAATGGCAAGAAACCGAATTGAAGCTACGTACCGTAGGAGCCATCTTACACGAATGAGTTGATTGGTTGAACCCACGTAGCAGCTCAGCCCCTGCTTTACCGTAGACTGCTCGGCACCTCACTCTTGACTCCCTATTTCGCTACCCATGTCTTCTCTCCAAGCTGTTCATAACATTCCTGAAATTTGTGCCCAGCTGGGCGTTACGGACGTGGTGCTTTCGCCGGGCTCCCGTTGCGCGCCCCTCACAATTGCCTTTGCCCGTCACCCAGACATTACGGTACGAACGGTGCCCGATGAGCGAGCGGCAGCATTCATTGGCTTGGGGTTGGCCCAAACCCAGCGCCGCACAGTAGCCTTGGTCTGCACCTCTGGTACGGCTGGCCTAAACTATGCTCCGGCCGTTGCGGAAGCGTATTTTCAGCAAATCCCATTGGTGGTTTTCACCGCCGACCGCCCCCCGGAGTGGATAGACCAGCTCGATGGCCAGACGATTCGCCAGGCCGATTTGTACGGTGCCCACGCCAAAGGAACGTTCAGCTTCCCCGCCGACGCTTCACACCCCGATGCGCAGTGGCACGCCACCCGCCTTGTGTCGGAAGCTATTGGCTTGGCGGAACAGTATCCGGCCGGACCAGTGCAGGTGAATGTACCCCTGCGGGAGCCGTTCTACCCTAAGGCTGGGGAGGAACTGCGCTTCGAGCCTGTAAAGGTAACCCGCGAGCTGCCCGGCCGCTCTCAGCTACCCGCCTCGGTACTGGCTGAGCTACGCGACGCTATTCGCACGACGAGCCGCGTGCTAGTAGTAGCCGGCCAGCACCCCGCTGCTCCCGATTTGCTGCGTGCGCTACGCCAGTTTTCGGCGGCGTACCAAGTGCCTGTGGTGGGCGACCTGATTGCGAACCTGCACTTGCCAGCTGCGTCTGATTTCGACCAGCGCGTGCGCTTTTTGGGGCGCCAAGATGTGTTTATGGCTGTTCCAGAACCGGGCCTCAAGGAAGCGCTAAAACCAGAACTGCTCATCACCTTCGGGCAGTCGCTTATTTCCAAAGCCCTCAAGCTTTACCTGCGGCAGGCCAAGCCGGCCCAGCATTGGCACGTGCAGGCGGCGGGGGCAGTGGCCGATACGTTTCAGTCGCTGACGAAGGTAGTACGGATGGAACCTGCCGATTTCTTTGCTGCGGTACTAGCCGAAGAGCAGTCAAGCTCCGCCGGTAGCACAGGCGTCACCGAAGCACTCGAGCCAGGCGCAATTCCTAGTGCCACCCCCGTCTCAGCTGATACGCTTTCGGTAGCTGCCGCCCGGGCCGAGGGGTCGGGCTTCGAGCCCAGCAACCCGGTTGCTCAAGACGCAACCCGGGTGGCACCGGCTCCTACCCTAGCTGAGCCGGTACGTTTGACCTGGCCTGCCAGTGCCCGCCACCTCAGCGCTGCCGATACCCTAGCTAAAGCGGCTTATCTCAAACCTTGGCTAGCCGCTGAAAACTGGGCCACGGATTTCTTGCAGCAGTTTATGCAGCAACCCAACCAGCCGTTTAATGAGTTTACGGCCATCTACCAAACGCTGCACCAGGTACCCGACCGCGCTGCTTTGCATCTGGCAAACAGCATGGCTGTGCGCTATGCCAACATTTTGGGGGTACCGGCGGGTCGTATGATCGAAGTATTCGCCAACCGAGGAACCAGCGGTATTGATGGCTGTACCAGTACAGCCATTGGCGCGGCCCTGGCCCGACCAGATCGGCCGGTAGTGCTGCTCACTGGCGACGTGGCTTTTTTCTACGACCGGAATGCCTTTTGGCACAACTACGCTACCCCGAACCTGCGCGTGGTGCTGCTGAACAATCACGCGGGCGGCATTTTCCGCCTCATTGACGGCCCTCGCCAGCAGCCCGAACTAGAAGAGTTTTTCGAAACGCGCCAGGTTCTCACGGCCGAAAATACCGCCCGCGACTTCAACCTGCGCTACGTTGCCGTTTCATCCTTCGCCGAGCTAGAGTCGGCGCTACCCACTTTCTTTGCACCAGAATCTGGCGCGAGCCTACTTGAAATTACCACCCACAGTCCTACCAACGCTGCCTTCTTTGAACAATACCGCGCGGCGGTAAAGTCATCTTTTGCTTAATGGCTTACGCCCGTCGTCTGTCGCTTATGCGGGATGACGGACAGTAGCGGACGTTTTTCTTACTCTACCTAATATGGCCGAACAACTCACCTGGACCCCCATCAAGGAGTTCCGCGAAATCCTTTTCACACAGTCTGGCGGTATCGCCAAGATCAGCATCAATCGTCCGCAGGTTCACAACGCCTTCACGCCCCTCACGGTGCAGGAGATGATTGAGGCCATGCACATCTGCCGTGACCGAACCGACATTGGCGTGGTTATCCTCACGGGTGAGGGTGGCAAGGCTTTCTGCTCGGGCGGCGACCAGAGCGTACGTGGCCACGGCGGCTACGTGGGCGACGATGCCATGCCTCGCCTTAACGTGCTGGATCTGCAAAAGCTTATCCGCTCCATTCCCAAGCCCGTGGTAGCCATGGTAGCAGGCTGGGCCATTGGCGGCGGCCACGTTCTGCACGTAGTCTGCGACCTGAGCATTGCCGCTGACAACGCCCGCTTCGGCCAGACCGGCCCCAACGTAGGCTCCTTTGACGGGGGCTTTGGGGCTAGCTACTTGGCACGCGTGGTGGGACAGAAGAAGGCGCGCGAGATTTGGTTTCTCTGCGACCAGTACGATGCCCAGGAGGCCCTTGATATGGGCCTCGTGAACAAGGTAGTCCCCCTCGACAAGCTGGAAGAAACTACCGTGGCGTGGTGCAACAAAATTCTGGAAAAGAGTCCCTTAGCTTTGCGGATGCTGAAATCGAGCTTCAACGCGGAGCTTGACGGGCAGGCTGGCATTCAGGAGCTAGCCGGCAATGCTACCCTGCTATACTACCTCTCTGAGGAAGCCAAAGAAGGCAAGAACGCCTTCCTAGAGAAGCGCAAGCCCGACTTCTCGAAGTACCCTAAGTTCCCATAAGCGCAGACATATTCCCCAAAGAGGCCCACACAGCATAGTGTGGGCCTCTTTTTTGTGTAAACCCTAACTGCTTAGCAGCTATTTTTTTGGTCTACGCTATGGAATCTAAGCCTATATTACGTCGGCACTAGAGCGGGCGTATCAACGACAGTTCAGCATCTGCGCACAAGAGTGCTACTCCTATTTTACCAGAAGTTAATGGCCGAGTACCTAGTAAACTCTACCGATGCCCTAACCTTCACGGTGCTAGCGAATGCTACCGTGCTGGGCACCTTGAAGTACGCAGAGTGGTTTTCCTTCGAATCCGTTTTGACGCTGACCGATGGCACCTCACTTCGCATTGAGCCCAAGGGCTTCTGGGGCACCACTGTTGAGGTAAAGGACCAGACAGCGGTAGTGCTCAGCTTCAACATGCACTGGAACGGTAACATCGTACTAAAATCCAGGCTAGGCGGCACAAACAAAGCATTCGTAGTTCAGAACCGGGGAGTGCTCAAAAACGACTTCGTGCTGGTTGATAAAGAAGGCCACGAGTTGCTCACCATCCGGCCTACTCTTAAATGGAACAAAGCCAACTATGATTACACGGTAACCAGCACCGAGATTTTCGAAACCCTGGAGGTGAAGAACATTCTCCTGCTAGTAGCCATCCACTGCACCAATTACTATATGTCCATGATGTTTGCATCGGCTATGATTGCTACTATGTAAGCTTTACCAGGAGGCCACGCCACCCCATACCATCCTTTCCGGCGAGTGCGCACTGGGGGCCACGGCTTCTTCATAAGCAGAACGAAGCAAATACTTGGGCCGTATATTCGAGCCTATCAATTGGACTGATCACCTTTTTCTCCGGTATGAAAGCACTGCTGTTTGCCCTGGTTATGAGTACTGCCGCGGTGTCGGTGGGACACGCCCAAGCGGTCCAAAGCCAGCCGGCTGCTCCTAGCACCCCAAAGCAGGTGCAGTTGGTAGAAGCCGCGTGCGGTCAGTGCCGGCTGGGCCTCCCAGGCAAGGGATGCGACTTAGCCGTGCGCATGAACGGGAAAGCTTATTTCGTGGATGGCACAACCATTGATTCCCACGGCGACGCGCACGCTCAAGATGGCTTCTGCAGCGCCATTCGTACGGCGCAAGTGCAAGGAGAAATAGTAGACAACCGCTTCAAGGCAACCTATTTCAAGTTGGTGCCAGAGACCACCAAAAGCAAGTAGGCAGCCAGAACCCTCTACCTCTTGCAGCCTATGAAGCGCTACTTATGCGCTATTCACCTCACAGGCTACTTACGTCAGCTATTGGGCCTCCAACAGCTCTCTTGGGGCCAATGCCC
Source organism: Hymenobacter mucosus (assembly GCF_900188255.1). Taxonomy (GTDB): domain Bacteria; phylum Bacteroidota; class Bacteroidia; order Cytophagales; family Hymenobacteraceae; genus Hymenobacter; species Hymenobacter mucosus. The sequence continues at coordinate 521,773 of NZ_FZNS01000004.1, forward strand.
AAGTAAAACCAACGCGCAGTGCCACCCAAGTTGGGTAGCGCTGCGCGTTGGTTTTTAAGAATAAATCATCGACCCGCACACCGCGCAAGCTTCGTACTAGCTATTCCCTGGTTGGTTTGAATATGGGTTACTTACGAGTAGGTGCTAATTTTTATGGCCGCGTCTGGCAATACAAGTTGCAACTATCATCGTTTAGCCGTGACACATTAAGTACTTCGTCGAACATCCGTATCTGTGCTTTGCGCTACATGCGGTTCATACTTTCCACTAGTGCCTTTACACTTTTCTCTTAAAAGAAGCGGCTGGACACTCGTTCTCTGGTTTCTTTTGCGCCCAGCGCTACTACCTGCTGCCCCAGCCGCCAAAGATGTACCCAACTATCGCGTGCGGGTGCGCATACTTAGTGTGCAAGGCAAAGCACCCGCTCCAACCCAGCAATTTGATTTCTCACTGACGGGTAATCCCCAGGGCGCGCGCTTTTCTGGTCCGGCTTGGAGCAACTGGATACCCTCTACCCGAGCCGGTATTGACCAGATTCTGGCAACGTACAACAACGCCAATAACCCGTTCTGGCAGGTAACCACCGGCTTATCAGTAACGCCGGTAGCAGTTGCGCCCTTTCCATCCGTTAAGCTCCAAGTACAGTCTGCCATAGAGGGTGGAGAGGTTAGCACTACGCCCGCGGAGCTGTTTGGCCCCACCGTGGGCCTTATTTTGTGGCAGAGCGCAGACAAGAAAATTCATATTGACACCTACACCGGGCATGGCCGGCGCGTGTACGACCAAGCGCTGAAAGCGGCTTTTCTTCCCGAAAACCAACGCCCCAAGAAGATTCTGTTCGGAGAGCGGTACATCGGCTCAGATAATGATGTACTAAGCTGGCATGAAGGAATAAAGCGGCTGTGTGGTATCGGGTTTAACACCTTGCATCCGGTACCGGCAGCGCTTACTTCCACTGTGCGGGCTGCAGGCATCCGGAAAATATGGGGGGCCGTTTATAATCCACCTGGGTACGCGTTCAACTTCACTCCACAACGACACACGGAGTTCGTGAAGTTTGTTCAGGACCAAATCGCGCCTCAGCTGGCTTCGGGTTGGACAAAGGAAGAGATTGGCTTTTGGGTCACCAGTGATGAGCCTGGTTGGTACTATCCAGCCAGGTACGATGAGTTCAACAAAGATCCAGCGGCCCTAGCGGCATTTCATAGCTACTTACGGGCGCGGGGCCTTACCCCTGCTGCCCTGGGCAAATCGGATTGGAACCAAGTTGAACTCATTGGCCGGCAGCAGTACCGCGACCTGCCTTCGCGCCGCCTGTTCTACTGGTCAAACCGCTTTCTACCTTGGGCATCCGCTCGCTTTTTTGGGGAGGTAGCCAAAGCTTACGAGGAAGTAATCAGGCCTAAGGTGCCCGTGCTGGTTAACTTCAATAACTTCATGGGCTTGGCGTATCAGCCAGGTCCCGTAGGAAACAACAATCAAGGCAGCAACCCCAATGCAGCAATGGGCCAGCACGACTGGCTTGAGTTTGGCCGGGAACGGGGAACAACGGCCATTGCTACGGAAGACTGGTTTGGGGATGACATGGCCCCGCAATGGTCGTTCTACGCCTCTCGCCTGCGAGCGGCTTCTGAGCTAGGACAAGTAGGGATGGGAGCCTTGGTAATCCCCCGAGTCTCGGGCCAGCGCCCGGCTGGGATGGCGCAGAAACTGCTAGCCCTAGTAGGCCACGGAGCCAAAACCATCCAGTTTTTCACTTATGGGCCCGAGTATGCCTTTCCGGGAAACTGCTATTCAGAGAACCTAGCCGTTTTCAAACCTCTTGCTACTGGCATGCGACTGGTAGCTAAAGCAGAAGACCTCCTGTTTCCGGGGAAAATGAAGACTTCGCCGGTTGCCATCCTAACCCCCCAAAGTTCGCCTTTATGGGATTTAGAGGAATATAAGAATCCGCCCCGGATTATTGATGGCACCAACCCGTACATGGATGCTGGCCGCATGGGGTATATGGTGGAGATGCACGGCCTTTTTCTGGCCTTGCAGCACAGCGCCATTCCCGTTCGTTTCGTGGATGAGCAAAAGCTTACGGAGCCTGATTTTCAATCCACGAAAGTGTTATACGTAACCGCCCCCGAGTTACCTGCCGAGGCGGCAGAAGGTGTGCTTCGATGGGTGCAGAAGGGTGGCACCTTGGTTATGGCTGCCGGAACAGCAGGCTTTGACCGGTACCACCAACCCCTGCAAACCCTAGAGCAAGCAGCGGGCGTACGGCCGGCAGCCCCCATTCGGATGCCTGCTTTTCAGTATGCCGACGCGAAAGTAACTGGGCAGCTTACCTCCACTACTACTGCTTTGCCCGTGTTTGGGGAGAGAGAAAAGCTTGAATTATTAACCCGCGGAGCCAACCAGGCCCGGCTGGCGCTTCGCTTCACGGATGGCACTCCTGCCCTCACGGAAACGAAAGTAGGCAAGGGGCGGATTCTGCGTTTTGCCTGTTATCCAGGTCTTTCCTATCGTCATTCCGCAACCGAAAATACAAATGGACTGCCCAGTGGCTTCTCAGAAGGCTGGCGCCAGCTGATTGTCCAGCCCGTTCGGGATGCGGGAGCAGAGCTACCCGTTCACGTTAGCAAGCCCCTGGTTGAAGCGCCCGCACTCTATAGTTCCACTGGAGTAGCCGTAACCCTCTTAAACTGGCGGGGAACGGCGCAAGAAGTACGGGTAACCGTGGCCGCAGACCGTCCTGTGCGCCGGGTACAATCGGCGGAGCGGGGTCCGTTACGCTTTCAGCAAAGTGGCAATAAGGTCACCGTTGACCTTCCTCTCGGGGACGTAGATGTCCTACAGATGTACTATTGAGGCATACTGAAGTCTACTACCATTTTGCACAGCTACAAAAAGCCCCACGCCTCCTTTTCTACTAGAAATGGAACGTGGGGCTTTCTGACTATAGCTAGGTGCTTACTCGTTAAAATATCGACCCATAGGCGGCACAGCCTTCGCACCAGCCAAAGAAGTTGCGTAGCCGCTCGTTCTTGATGCGCTTCTTTAGCAGCTTACGGGCCTTGCGGGCGGCCTCCTTAACGGGAGACGCAGTTGGAGCGGCTACGTGGTTGCGGAGCGTGAGGTAGCGCCGAAATACAAACGTACGGACCAGGGCAAACGGACTCGGTGCGGTGGGGTGCATGGCGTTTGGAGGTTGATGACTCTTTTAAGATACAACTTTATCTCACTAAAAGTCAACGACAACCTGATTACGTGCTTTGCTAGGGAGCTTTGCCAAGCTACGCAGTTATATAGGTGCGGCAGCGCCGCCAACGCTATTTCCTATCTATTCTTCTTAGTCTACCAGCCATGACAAACGCGGAATTTCACTTGGCCATTGGGCGCATTCGGCGTCTTCACTGGATGCATTTTCCCGTGCAGGCGCTTGTCATGCTGGGCGTGGTGCTGGGCGCTAGTAGCCAGGTCGGCGTAGGCTCTGGGAGCCAAACGCACTTGGCCTCGTGGCCTGCGTTGGTGCTGCTGGCGGCCTTGGTGCCCGTAGTAAGTATGCTGCTCTACATCATTTCTCGGCGCCTACGACCCAACATACGACGGCTAGCCGAGGAAAATATGCGTATTTACCAAAGCCGAATCTTCCTTCGCAACAGCTTACTTAGTTTGCTTGGCTTGCCGCTGCTGGCTTCCTACTTCCTCACGCGGGAGGTGCTAGAGCTGCTAGCCTGTGGTGCGCTGCTGTTGGGAATGTGCTTGGCAACGGTTCCTACAGCCAAAGAGTACCAACGCTGGCTGCTTCGCTAGAAGCCCGCTTCTGTGCTTGGTTTGATTTGCTGCCTTCTCTATTTGTTTTCCATGACTGCCGACTCCGACCTCCTACCTGTTTCCTTACTTCTTAACGGCCGCGAATTCTTCTACGCCGACATCCAGCAATATCCTGCCAACTCTCCTACCGACCTGAACGGCTACGAAGCCCGCGTACTCGACTTCTGCCGGCAATGGCTGAATGGAGCCCAGGAGTTCGGGCTGCGCACCTCGGGCTCTACCGGCCAACCGCAGTCCATTACAATGTCGCGGCGGCAACTGGAAGCTTCGGCCCGCCGCACGGGCGACTACTTTGACCTGGGCCCCGGCGACCGAATGCTGGTATGCTTAAACTGTGAGTTTGTGGGCGGACTGATGATGCTGGTTCGCGCTTTCGAGCGGCGCATGCACCTAACCATTGTCGAACCACAGGCCGACCCGTTGGCACTTGTGCCCCCCAAAGCAGAGTTCGATTTCACATCTTTTGTACCCCTGCAATTGCGGGCGGTGCTAGCGGCTGGTCATACCTCCCGGCTAAACCGCATGAAAGGTATTTTGGTGGGCGGGGCAGCAGTAGAGAAGAGTTTGGAACGCGAAGTGCAACAGCTGCGAGTGCCCGTGTACGTAACCTACGGCATGACGGAAACGGCCTCGCACATTGCTCTGCGCCGCCTCAATGGTTCCGCGCCCACTCCCTACTACCACGTTCTGCCCGGCATTCACGTGGCCCAAGATCAGCGCGGGTGCCTCACCGTGCGCGCCGACGTAACCCAAGACCAGCTCATCACCACCAACGACCGAATTCAACTGGTAGATGCGCACACGTTTGAATGGTTAGGCCGCGCCGATTTTGTCATCAATAGTGGTGGGGTGAAGGTGCAGGCTGAGAAGGTAGAACTAGTACTGGAGGTAGCTCTTACTGAGCTCAACCTTGGACGTCGAGCCTTCGTGGCTGGCCGGCCCGACAAACGCCTAGGCGAGCAGGTGACGGCCTATTTGGAAGGGAAGGCTCTCTCCACTACGCAGCAGCAGCAACTACAAGAGCTTCTTAACCAGCGCCTCGATAAGTACGAAGTGCCACGGGAATACGTAGCTGTTCCGGCCTTCAGCACTACTGCATCGGGTAAATTAGACCGTCTTTCTACCATTCGCAGCTTAACAGCGGCACCACTCTAGCGCAACGGCGGCAAGACTTTAGGTGGCTATGTATGGGTAGGCGTGTGGACAATTGCTGCCTGCGCCTACCCATACATAGCCGTTGAATTCTATATTCTGCCCAGAATGCTATAAGATTGTCAGATGCTTTTCACTCTCCCTTGCTTTTGTGCATGAAACAACTCCTTACCTCTCTATTACTGGCCGGTGCCATGGTAGCTTCCCAGCACTCTGCCTTCGCTCAGCAGGCGCCCTCCGTACGGCCGCTACAAAACGAACCCGTACGTTATGAGTACTGTGAGCTGATGCACACGGGGGCGTTAAGCAAAGGCAAACCCGAAAAGACCAAGACCGATGACATTTACGTGGACTTCGGCTATGGCTATGAAAAACTAGGAGGATCGGAGCAGATGAAGCGGGAGGCCGGCAAGATGGATGTATTTGCTACCCCCATCAGCGCCGTAAACTACATGGGCAGCCTGGGGTGGGAGATTGTGCAGATTATGGAGACGCCTACCACCCCGGGCAGCAACGATGCGGGCCGCTACGTGCGCCGCTACATGCTACGCCGCCTCTTAACGGCCAAGGCAGTAGCCGTGCCCCGCTAGCCCAAGGCGCAAGACTCTTACGCACCCCCAGCTTCATGTCTTTAGAAAGCTTGAAGCTGGGGTTTTGTAGGCCTTACTTTGCCGGCATCAAGCCTTGTTGAGAAAATAGGCGTTCGTGTCCGCGCACGACTTTGATGAAGTCTCCCAGAAACAGCTTGACGCGCCCCGAGAAAATAATACCACTAAGCTGGTCATCAGGGCGTTTTCCGGTGAAGGCAATTTGCCGGTAGCCGGTCCCTGCTCCTACCCCTACCCACCGGAAAATGCGGTAGTGCGCCGCTACGGAGGGTTCTAGGATGTAGAGCACCCGCGAGCTGCTGCGTTGCACACTGTTGTTGGGCAGGTAAAACTTGGTATAGTAACTCCCCACGCCCAGTTGCAAAGGGGCACTTACTTCCCACCGTGGGTTCCCAATAAATACGTACTCGCCGTACGCTACCATGTAGCGAAAACGAACGTCGTCGCGGGTGCCCGCGGGCATGCCTTCGGGTAGCGGAATGCGCGTAGGCACGCCCCCAGAGAGGCGGTAGAACCCCAGCCCGGCCCGCCAGCGGCCCCGCCACTCGATGCCGCCCTTGAGCCCGTTGATGCCGACTACTTTGCCATTCAGAATAGAAAACCGCTGGTCGAACTGAAATACTGCCCGGCGGTGACTCTGCCGCACAAAAGTAGAATCGTAGGCGGGTGCAGCGGAGGGTTCAGTGGCCCACACGGGCAAGGCAGCCAGCAGCGGCGGCAGTAAGAGCACAGGCAAACGAAGGGTACTAGTAATTTCCACGGCGCGAAGGTACAACTGTGGAGTGCGGAATGTACTAGCCACCCACGCGGCTCACCCCACCCACTTCGGCGGTTGGCCACTTGCTCTTGGCGCTTCACCCTGGTTCTTACTGCTTAGTGCTGGATTTCCGTGCATGTTTGCGTGTCACCTAGCCCTTGCCCCATGTCCGTCACTCCCAACTTTTTATTTTCTCTAGCTAACCCGCTTGCTATGGTAGGCTGGGTATTGCTGGTAGTAGCCCCCCGCTGGTCGGGCACGCGCCGGTTGGTACACAGCGGGGTGCTGCCTCTGCTGTTGGCGTTGGGTTACGCCTTGCTTATTGGCTTTCATTACCTCAGTGCCCAGGCAAGCGAAGGTGGGTTTGCCTCGCTGGCTGAGGTAGCCAAGCTATTCCACGACCCGTGGGCCCTGCTGGCTGGCTGGGTGCACTACCTGTGCTTCGATTTGTGCCTCGGCATTTGGGAAAGCCTTGACGCTCAACGGCGCGGCGTAGCGCACTGGCTGCTGGTGCCGTGCCTGCTCCTCACCTTCCTCCTTGGCCCCGTAGGGCTGCTTGTATACAGTATTGTGCGGCGCCTCCGTGGCCGCCACGCTACAGATTCAGCTCTATCCCTTCCCCTTTAACCAAGCAGTAGTATGTCTACCAGTCTGCCGCTGAAAACACCAGCTACTCTTGCCGGCACATCGAGCAAGCCGCGCACAGCCTCCGCCCTAGCCGTAGTAGCCGATTACCTACGGGTGCTGCATCGGGTTAACCCAGTATTGTCTTGGGCGGGTTGGGCGCACGTCGCACTCCTGCTGGTATGCCTTGCACTACTCCCCTTCGACCACCGAATGGTTACGGGCCTACCTGTGTGGGTGAAGCCAGCCAAGTTTGTACTTTCAGACCTGCTGTATATCTGGACGCTAGCGTGGCTCCTGGCCGACTTGCCTGCTCCGGCTCAGCGCGCGGTTCGGCGCATTAGTTGGGCCGTGGCCGTGAGTATGGGAGTAGAAATCCTGTGCATAGTTGTGCAAGCGGGGCGCGGCACTACGTCCCACTTCAATGGCGCTACCGCTACCGACGGCATGATCTTCAGCCTGATGGGGTTGTTCATCATGGTCAACACGGTAGTTATCATTTGGGCGGTATTCTTGGTATGGCAGCATCGGCTCCACGGCTCCGAGGCCTACGTGTGGGGCGTACGGCTGGGGCTAGCCTTATTTCTGGTAGGTAGTGTGGTGGGTGGCATGATGGTTCACCTCAACCAACACACCGTGGGCGCCCCCGACGGAGGCGCGGGCCTGCCTGGCCTGGGTTGGAGCACCCGCGCCGGCGACCTGCGCATTGCCCACTTTCTGGGCCTGCACGCCTTACAAGCTATACCCCTGTTGGGGTGGGCTTTAGGTCGCCGCCAGTTGCAACCCCAACGCGCTGTTTTGCTCACGTGGGTGGGAGCCGCCTTGTACACTACGGCAGTAGGGCTGCTGTTTGCGCAAGCTATGCACGGCATACCCTTTATACGATGGTAAGCCAGCCAAAAACTGAGTGTAGTTTATTCAAAAGCCCAGGGGAGCTGCCAGTTGTGTACCTGGCAGCTCCCCTGGGCTTTTGAATAAGCGTCGCTGTGCTAGGGCTCACACGGCCCGGTAAGTTGGCTACTTCAGCTTGCTAAACTTACGCCGAATTATCTCCTGCACGGGCACATTCTCAATTTTGCTTTCCAGCCAAGAAATGATGTCTAGGTACAGGAAGGGACGCCGCTCAAAAGGATTTTCTGCAATGCGAATAAGCTTGTCTTTGAGCTGAATGAATGCATCCTTGAGCTGGGAAGGCGCTACGTCGCCGAGGTTGCGAAGAAACTGAAAAATGGCCACCTGCATCTGCTGCTGGTCGTTCATCTTGCCCAGGAAGCGGTATACGGAGCGCACTTGGTACTCCAAGGCTTCGTCGCGGCCGGCTTCGTAGTGCGCAATGAGGTTGAGGATGCGAGCAAAGCACTGAATATCCTCGCGCAGACTGATATCCTTGAAGTAGATTACCTTATTGAGGTACTCAATAGCTTTGTCGGGCTGTCCGCTACCGAAGTAGAGGCTGGCAATCTTATAGTAAAATACCAAGCGGCGGTGCGAGTCTAGCTGCAGCCGGAAGTGGTCGAGCCCGGCCAGCAAGTCGGGTACAATAGTTAGGCCCTCCGTAAACTGCCCGCGCATGAAGTAGCCGTTCAGCCGGTTGGTGTAGATGTACAGAAACAGCAGCATCTCCACGTTGGGGCTGGTACGCCGGTCGGGGTCAGCCGAAAAAGCTTCTAATTGCGCCAATACCTGAGCAAACTTACTATAGTACAGTAAGTTGTGCGAAGTTATTAGCAAGTTGTGCAGCCCCTTGAGGTAGAGCATATTCTGCTGCTCTCGCATGATGGGATGGTGCTCAAACAGATCGACCCACTTTTGAGCGTAGCGGAAACACAGTCGAAAATCCTGTGTGATGGTATAGTACCACACGTGCGCTTGGTAGTAGTACAGCTGCTCAAAGAAGCTGGCCTGTCTGAGGTCCAGCGGGGGTAGCTCCTTGCGGAAAAAGGCCGTGGCCCGCTCATAATCCTGCTGATTGCGGGTGTGCCCTATTTTGAGGTACAGCCCGTACATGCGCAGCGCCAGGTTCGATAGTTCGTGCTCCCGGGCTACGTGGCTTACCGTGACAGTTGCTTCCTCTGAAAGCTCCTTAGCCCGGTCGCGCAAACTACGTGTAATATACTGACCTTCAATCATTTTCTCGAAGTCAAGCACCAGTAGCACAATGTGCGGCATGCCCGCTTGGTGGGCGGCGGCTTTCACTTTCTCCAGCATCCGCAGGCTCTGCTGGTAGAGGCCGCGGTTGTAGAGTACACGGGCGTAGTCTAGCTGCTCGTGCAGTTGAATATCTAAGTTCTGCCCCGCGTGGTACATGCGCAAGCTGGCTAAGAGCTGCCGATACAGGTTAGCCTTGAGGTTGGCGACTTGTACTTTCTTAATGGCGGGCACTCGCGCTAGTACCCGTTCCTCGTCGTAGCGCTCCATATCGTCGAGGGCGTCGAAAAGCTGTAGAAACTTTAAGCCATCGGTGGAGCCCTGCCGGTTGGCGAATAACCGGAAGTGCCGCTTTTCGGTGCGGGTCAGGGACTTAATTAGTTGAAAAACCGGGTCGCTACTTTCGCTGGGCATTGTAGTTTACCAAAAGGCAAGTGTTTGAATGTAAGCATATTACAGACAATAGTTTCTAAATTAGAAATAGTAGATAAGCTGGAAAAAAGTTTTCATAGCCTAGTACTGCCGCTGTACTTGCACTCAGTTAGCCGGTGTAAATATGCCATGCACGACTGTTTAAAACGCTCTGCTTACCGAATAATTTCTTTCGTAGCGCCGAGCTTTTATCCACTGATCATCCGAAACGAAAGTTCTCACCTTCTTTTTGCGCTTTTACCCGCTCACCTAGCTTATGCAGCCGATTCTGCTACCCGTCGTGCTCGTCATTGTTCCGCCGCTCCTGGGCTGAAAGCTACCGTTTTGTTTCCTCTACAAATCAGCCTTTCCAAGCCCTAAGCGCAGAAAGGCTTTTTAGTACCCCTTTTTCATTTCTCCCTTCTCCCAAATCACAATGTACTTCACCAGTAACACCGTCGCTTTTCTGGATGGCGAGTTTGTGCCAGCCGAGCAGGCCACCTGCGGGGTCTACGCCCAATCGTTACACTACGGGTATGCCGTGTTTGAAGGTATTCGGTCCTACAACACACCCAACGGAGCGCAGATTTTCAAGGCCGAGGAGCACTATGAGCGGCTGCATTACTCGTGCAAATCTGTGGGGCTGCCCCTGGAGTACTCGGTGGAGGAACTAACGCGCATCAGCTACGAAGTACTGGAGCGCAACAATCTGACTGACGCCTACATCCGCCCCCTGGTGTACGCCGCTACTCCCAACATGAGCCTCAAGGTGGCGACCACCAGCAACGTACTGATTGCAGTGTGGGAATGGGGTAAGTACCTCGGCGACCAGCTTCTGCGCCTTTCCGTTTCGCCCTACCAGCGCCCCAACCCCAAAGCAGTGCCTATTGAGGCGAAGGTATCGGGCCACTACGTCAACTCCATCATTGCCAGCTCCGAAGCCAAGGGCCGCGGCTATGATGAGGCGCTGCTGCTCGACATGAACGGCTACGTAGCGGAGGGCCCCGGCGCCAACTTCTTTTTCGAGCGCAATGGGGAGCTGTTCACGGCCCCGGCTGGCAGCATCCTGCGCGGCATCACCCGCAACACCATCATTGATTTGGCCCGCGAAGCCGGTATTACGGTGCACGAGCAGTTCTTCACGCCAGATGAGCTGCGCACGGCCTCGGCAGCCTTCATGACGGGCACGGCGGCGGAGGTTATCGGTGTTGCTTCGGTAGACGACGTGACCTTTGATACGCCCTTCCAGCAAACCATTGGGGGCATGTTGGCCAGCCACTACCACGCCCTCGTGACCGGCCAAACGGCCACCCGCGCCGCCAGCTTCGCCAAGCAGCAGTAGGTGGCGCACCCGGCGTCGACGCGTGCGTGGCAGAACCCCTACTAGTACCTCCAGAACCCGCCAACTCTTTCCAATGGCCCTGAATAAATATAGCCGCATTTACACCCAGGACGACAGCCTGCCGGCGTCCCAAGCCATGCTCATTGGCTCGGGCCTTTCAGATGCTGATCTGCACAAACCCTTCGTGGGCATTTGCTCCACCGGTTTTGAAGGCAACACCTGCAACATGCACCTCAACGGCCTGGCCGACCAAGTGAAGGTAGGCGTGCAGGAGCAGGGCCTGGTGGGGCTGCGGTTTAACACCATTGGCGTTTCGGATGGTATTACCAACGGCACGGCCGGCATGCGCTACTCCCTGGTTTCCCGGGAAATCATTGCCGACTCCATTGAGGCCATGGCTGGAGCACACAACTACGATGCCTTAGCCTGCGTGATGGGCTGCGACAAAAACATGCCGGGCGCCCTTATTGCCATGGCGCGCCTGAACCGGCCAGCCCTGATGGTGTACGGGGGCACTATCAAAGGCGGCACCTTCAAGGGGCAGCAGCTCAACATTGTATCGTGCTTTGAGGCCTACGGCAAGAAGCTGCAGGGGCAGATATCGGACGAGGATTACCGAGGCATCATCCACAACGCCTGCCCGGGTCCGGGAGCGTGTGGGGGCATGTATACGGCGAATACTATGGCGGCGGCCATTGAAACGCTGGGCATGAGCGTCCCGTTTTCCTCGTCCTCCCCGGCCGTCAGCGCCGAGAAGCAGCAGGAGTGCCTCACGGCTGGTGCCTACCTGCGCCGCCTGCTCGAACTCGACCTCAAGCCCCGCGATATTCTGGTGCGCGAGGCCTTCGAAAACGCCCTCGTGATGACCACCGTGCTTGGAGGCTCTACCAACGCAGTGCTTCACCTCATTGCTATTGCTCATGCGGCCGGCGTGCCGCTGTCCATGGAGGACTTTCAAGCCGTTAGCAACCGTACTCCGGTGTTGGCCGACCTCAAGCCCAGCGGCAAGTACCTAATGGAGGATCTATCGGCCCTGGGTGGGGTGCCGGCCGTGATGAAAACCCTGCTAAACCAAGGGCTTCTGCATGGCCACCTACTGACTGTGACGGGCCAAACCCTGGCCGAGAACCTCGCTGATGTGCAGCCCCTGGGCGCTGAGCAGGATTTGCTACGCCCCCTGGATAATCCCATCAAAGCTGATGGCCACATCCAAATCCTGTATGGCAACTTGGCTTCCAAGGGCGCGGTAGCCAAAATCACTGGCAAGGAAGGTCTTCGCTTTGCGGGGCCGGCCATCGTGTTCAACTCCGAAGAGGAACTAAACGAAGGCATCACCCAGAATAAAATCCAGCCCGGCCACGTGGTCGTGATTCGCTACGTAGGGCCCAAGGGCGGACCCGGCATGCCGGAAATGCTCAAGCCTACCTCAGCCATTATTGGGGCGGGCCTGGGCGACAAAGTAGCCTTGATTACGGACGGGCGCTTTTCTGGCGGCACCCATGGCTTCGTTATTGGGCACGTGTGCCCGGAGGCCTACGACGGTGGTACCATTGCGCTGGTAGAAGATGGCGACTGGATTGTGCTGGACGCCAGCACCAATACCATGGATGTGCAGGTAGATGACGCCTTGCTGGAGCTACGCCGCCAGCAGTGGCAGCGGCCCCGGCCCAACGTGCTACAAGGCGTGCTGCTGAAGTATATCCGCACGGTTAGCGACGCAAGCCGCGGCTGTATCACCGATTATCAGGAAGACTATGTACACGAACCAGCAACCCCAGCCCGTGCCAACCTCGCCTGAAATAGCCGTAGCCGCTACGGAATCGGCCACCCGTACTTTGTCGGGCGCTGAGGCCACCCTGCTGGCCCTGCTGGCGGAAGGCGTAGACACCGTATTTGGCTACCCCGGCGGCGCCATCATTCCAATTTATGATGCCCTCTACGACTTCAAGGAGCAGCTAAACCACGTGCTGGTGCGCCACGAGCAGGGCGGTATTCACGCGGCGCAGGGTTACGCTCGGTCGTCGGGGAAGGTGGGCGTTGTATTTGCTACCAGTGGCCCCGGTGCTACCAACCTTGTCACCGGCTTGGCCGATGCGCAGATTGACAGCACCCCGCTGGTGTGCATCACCGGGCAAGTATTCGCGCACTTGCTGGGTACCGATGCCTTCCAGGAAACCGATATTCTGAACATTACCACGCCCGTTACGAAGTGGAACCACCAGGTAACGGACGCCAGTGAAATTCCGGCGGCGCTGGCCAAGGCCTTCTACATTGCCCGCAGTGGCCGCCCCGGCCCGGTGCTCATCGACATTACCAAGAACGCGCAGATTCAGAAAGCCGACTTTGAGCCCTACCAGCCTTGCAACCACATCCGCAGCTACCGGCCGCAGCCACTGGTGCGCCCGGAGTATATAGCGCAAGCGGCTGAGCTCATCAACAAAGCCAAACGGCCGCTAGTGCTCTGGGGGCAGGGTGTGCTACTAGGCAAAGCGGAGCAGGAATTTGCGCAGTTCATTGAGAAAAGCGGTATCCCGGCCGCTTGGACCATTCTGGGGGCTGGCGCGCTACCCACGGGGCACCCGCTGAACGTGGGCATGCTGGGCATGCACGGCAACTACGGCCCCAATGTGCTGACCAACGAGTGCGACGTGCTCATTGCCATTGGCATGCGCTTCGACGACCGGGTGACGGGCCGCCTCGACAAATACGCCAAGCAGGCGCAGATTATTCACCTCGACATCGACCCCACGGAAATCGACAAGAACGTGAAGGCAACGGTGCCCGTGTGGGGCGACTGTATGGAAACCCTTCCCCTACTTACCCAGCTAGTGGAGGCCCGCACCTACCCCGAGTGGCGGCAGCGCTTCCTAGACCACGACGCCGAGGAAATAGCCGCCGTTATTCAGGAGGAGCTGTTTCCGACGTCTGACGAGCTGACCATGGGCGAGGTAATTCAGCACCTGAATGAGCTAACCCAGGGCAATGCCATCATTGTAACCGATGTGGGCCAGCACCAAATGGTAGCCTGCCGCTACGCCAAGCTCAACCACACGCGCAGCAACATCACCAGCGGGGGCTTGGGCACTATGGGCTTTGCGTTACCAGCCGCTATTGGGGCCAAGTACGGCCGGCCCGACCGCACTGTGGTAGCCGTCATTGGCGACGGCGGCATTCAGATGACAATTCAGGAGCTGGGCACCATCATGCAAACGGGCGTGAACGTGAAAATCCTCCTGCTCAACAACCAGTTTCTGGGCATGGTGCGCCAGTGGCAGGAGATGTTCCACGACCGGCGCTATTCCTTCGTGGACATTGCCAGCCCCGACTATGTGACCGTAGCCAAGGGCTACAGCATTGCCGGCCGCCGCGTGGACACCCGTGCTGAGCTACATGCCGCTCTCCAGCAAATGCTGGAACACCCCGGCTCTTTCCTGCTGGAAGTAATGGTAACCCGCGAGAACAACATCTTCCCCATGGTGCCACAAGGCTGCGGGGTTGGAGAAATCAGGTTGAAGTAGAACGCTTTGAAAGCCTAGCAGAACGTCATACTGCGCTTGCCGAAGCATCTCTATTGCTTTGTTGCACAGGCCCAGGCCAGTAGTAGTAAGAGGTAGAGATGCTTCGACTGTGCTCAGCATGACGGACTATTTAGTCGCCCATAATATGACCCAGCAACCCATCGACCGGCAGGAGTACAACATCACGGCCTACACCGAGAATCAGGTGGGGCTGCTGAACCGTATTGCCATCATCTTCTCCCGGCGCAAAATCAACATCGAGAGCCTGAACACCTCTCCTTCGGAAATTGAGGGTATTCACCGCTTCAACATTGTGGTGGTGGAAACGGAGGAGGTAGTGCGCAAGATTGCCCGCCAGATTGAGAAGCAGGTGGAAGTCTTAAAGGTGTACTTCAACCCCAATGAGGACGTCATCTGGCAGGAAATGGCGCTCTATAAAGTACCTACCGATATCATTGCTGAGCGGGCCCTGGTAGAGCGGCTGCTACGGGAGCACGGGGCCCGGGCCGTAGTAATTCGCAAGGATTACACGGTGTTTGAAACCACTGGCCACCGCGAGGAAACCGACAAGCTGCTGACGGTGCTGCAACCCTACGGCCTCATTGAGTTTGTGCGCTCAGCCCGCATTGCCATCATCAAAGGCAGCGAGGGTTTCCACCACAAGCTCCGCGAGTTTGAACGCATAGAGCCCGGCCAGGAAGTAAGCGAAAACGACTACCTCAACAGCCGAGATAAGGTGTTTACGATGTAGGACACTCAGTGCCTACAGAACGGTCCTGCTGAGCCTGCCGAAGCAGTTTCACCACTTCAACCGCCTGCCCTACCGAGCTTGATAGGACATCTGGCCTGCACCATTGGATTGCAACACCCCATCAGCACGCGAGATGTCTCGACAAGCTCGGCATGATGCACGAAAGCGGCAAAAACAACCACTTAATAGCCCAGGGTTTAAACCCTGAGCCAGTGAACAACAACGACACATTTTCATCTTCCAACCCAATACCCAACATCATGGCAACCATCAACTTTGGCGGCGTAGAAGAGCACGTAGTTACCCGCGACGAATTTCCCTTGGAGAAAGCCCGCGCGATTCTGAAAGATGAAACCATTGCCGTAATTGGCTATGGTGTGCAGGGCCCCGGCCAAGCACTAAATCTACGCGACAACGGCTTTAACGTCATCATTGGGCAGCGCCGTGACTCGGCCTCCTGGCAGAAGGCCGAAGCCGATGGGTGGGTAGAAGGCGAAACCCTTTTCGACATTGAAGAAGCCGCTGAGCGGGGCACTATCATCGCTAACCTGCTTTCCGATGCTGGTCAGATTGCGGTGTGGCCCACCCTGAAGGCTAAGCTGACAGCAGGTAAGACCTTATACTTCTCCCACGGCTTCGGTATCACCTTCAACGACCAAACGAATATCATTCCGCCGGCAGATGTGGACGTAGTTCTGGTAGCTCCCAAGGGTAGCGGCACCAGCCTGCGCCGTCTGTTTGTGGCTGGTGGCGGCCTCAACTCGTCGTTTGCGGTGTACCAGGATGCTACTGGTCAGGCGTACGAGAAGGCGGTAGCCCTGGGCATTGGCGTAGGCTCGGGCTACCTGTTCGAAACCGACTTCAAAAAAGAAGTGTACTCTGACCTCACCGGCGAGCGGGGCGTGCTCATGGGTGCCTTGGCTGGCATCATCGAAGCCCAGTACCAAGTGCTTCGCCAGCGGGGCCACTCCCCTTCAGAGGCGTTCAACGAAACCGTGGAAGAGCTTACCCAAAGCCTCGTGCCGCTGGTAGGCGAAAACGGCATGGATTGGATGTTCAGCAACTGCTCCGTAACGGCCCAGCGCGGCGCCCTCGACTGGAAAGGCAAGTTCCGCGAGGCAACTCTGCCCGTGCTAAATGAACTGTACGACAGCGTAGCGTCGGGTGCCGAGGCGGCGCGCACCATCCAGCGGGGCTCTACTCCCGGCTACCGCCAAGAGCTGGAAGCTGAGCTGAAAGAAGTGCGCGACTCGGAGCTGTGGCAGACGGGCGCTACAGTGCGCGAGCTTCGCTCGAAGGCAACCGAGAAGGTAGAAGAACTTAGCTAATCAACGACGAATATCTGTGAAGGCTGGCCGCAACGCCAGCCTTCCGGCTTTTCAACCTCCACCCCTTACTATGCAGTGGAACGCCAACTCATACACCCAGAAGCACGCCTTTGTCTTTCATTATGGTGCAGGTTTGGTTGATGTACTAGCACCCCAGCCTGGGGAAGTGGTTCTGGATCTGGGGTGCGGGTCGGGCGAGCTGACGCAGGAAATAGCCAGCCGCGGGGCAGCCGTAGTGGGCTTGGATGCCTCAGCCACTATGCTTACGAAAGCCCAACAGCAGTTTCCTGGTCTCGATTTTCAGTTGGCCGACGCTACCTCGTTTGAGCTACCAAGCCGCTTCGACGCCGTATTTTCCAACGCCGTGCTGCACTGGGTGCCCCAGGCCGCGGCAGTTATTCGGCAAGTGCACCACCACCTGAAACCAGGCGGCCGGTTTGTGGCCGAGTTTGGTGGTCAGGGCAACGTAGGCCGCATCGTACAAACTTTGCTGGCGCAGTTACACGGCCACGGCTACCCCCAGGCTCAAGCTGATTGGTGGTATTTTCCCACGGTAGGTGAGTACACTGCCTTGCTCGAACAGCAGGGCTTCCGGGTGCGGCTGGCCCAGCACTACGACCGGGACACGCCCCTAGCCGACCCCAAAAGGGGCTTGCTCGACTGGATTGAGCAATTCGGCGACAACTTTTTTCGGGGTGTACAGCCCGCTGATACGGCGGCAATCCTAGCCGCAACCGAGGCCGAATTACGGCCCACGTTATTCCGAGAGGGGCAGTGGGTTGCGGACTACAAACGCCTGCGCATTGTGGCCGAGACGCGGCGCTAACTCAGCCAGCCCTTCCGGCCTTACTTCAGTTTACCCTATGGAACAAGATACCCTCACCTCCGCCCCGGCGGTACGCTTAGAAAACGTGGAACGCGCCGCGCGCACCCTGGATGGCGTCATCTACAAAACGCTGCTGCAGCACAATCTGGGCTTGTCGGATGCGTATGGCGCGCAGGTGTATTTAAAGCGCGAAGACTTGCAGGTGGTTCGTTCCTATAAAATTCGCGGGGCCTACAACAAGATTGCCGGCCTCAGCCCAGAGCAGGTGTCGCGCGACGTAGTATGCGCTAGTGCCGGGAACCACGCCCAGGGCGTTGCCTACGCTTGCCAGCTGCTGGGTATTCGCGGCCACATCTTCATGCCTGCCAACACGCCGGCGCAGAAAGTGAGCAAGGTGCGCCTGTTTGGTAAAGAGCAAGTGGAAGTAGTCCTCATTGGGGCTACGTTCGATGACACCTACCACGCGGCCAAGGCTTTCTGCGACGAGCGAGGCAGCAGCTTCGTGCATCCCTTCGATGATATGGCCATTGTGGAAGGTCAGGCCACTGTGGGCTTGGAGGTTCTGCGCGACGCGCCCAACGCTATTGACTTCGTATTTATGCCCATTGGCGGCGGGGGACTGGCTTCCGGCGTAAGCAGCGTATTTCGGCAGCTCAGTCCGGCTACCAAGCTCATTGGCGTGCAGCCCCTAGGGGCCCCCTCTATGCAACAGGCCCTGCAAAAAGGCCAGCGTCAAGCCCTAGAGCACATTGAGAGCTTTGTAGATGGGGCGGCCGTGAAGTGCCCCGGGGAGCTGACGTTTGAACTGTGCCGGGA
The DNA here is from genome assembly GCF_900188255.1 of Hymenobacter mucosus. Classification (GTDB taxonomy): domain Bacteria; phylum Bacteroidota; class Bacteroidia; order Cytophagales; family Hymenobacteraceae; genus Hymenobacter; species Hymenobacter mucosus. The sequence goes on from NZ_FZNS01000004.1 coordinate 539,879, forward strand.
GCTACTGGACGAGGTAGCCCTAGTGCCGGAAGGCCAGGTGTGCGAAGACCTGCTGAAGATGTACAACGAGGAGGGCATTGTGCTGGAGCCAGCCGGCACGCTCAGCGTCTCGGCCCTGCACCAGTACGCCGACCAAATTCGGGGTAAGACGGTGGTATGCGTGCTTAGTGGCTCCAACAACGACATTACGCGCATGGAGGATATCAAGGAGCGGGCCATGCGCCACCAGGGCCGCAAGCATTACTTCTTGGTCACCTTCAACCAAAAGCCCGGGGCCCTGCGCCGCTTCGTCAACAACGTGCTGCAAGAGGGCGACGACATCATCCAGTTTCAGTACATCAAAAAGAATAATAAGGAGAAAGGTCCGGTCTTCATCGGCATTGAAGTGCAACGCCCCCACGACGTAGAAGGCATTCAGCAACGCATGGCCGCCGAGGGTTTCGGCTACGAATATTTGAACGGCAAGCAAGATTTCCTGAGTCTGCTGGTGTAGAGCACTGGGGTTAATGCATAGCACTGTCTTCTTATTTGGAGGGCAGAGGTACTCGGGTGCGTAGGTGGTACGGAGAACAGCTTTCCGTATGTCCTATCGAGCGAGTACAGCCTTGGCTCTAGTGCGTTACTGAATCTTGGCCCTTCTCATTCAAGTAGGGAAGCGTGGTTTTCTGTCGTTTGCTACTCCAGCCTGCCCGGTATCCGTAGCCCGCGGTTCTTTTGCTTGTTGGCCGTCGTATCCACACAAATGTTTACCCTTTGTATATCAACTAATTACAAACCAGTAATCAAGTTTTAGAAATAGTAGGCGTGCCGACAGACTGTTTTCACGGCCACGTCTAGGCCATGTACTTGCGGGTAGCATTTTAGCTGATAGAACCCTTACGACATGGCAACTCAGAAAATCCACATCTTCGACACGACCCTGCGCGACGGGGAACAGGTGCCGGGCTGCAAGCTGAACCGGGACGAGAAACTGCTGATTGCCCGACAGCTAGAGCTACTCGGCGTCGACGTGATTGAGGCAGGTTTTCCGGTGTCAAGCCCCGGCGACTTTGCGGCGGTGGCGGCCATTGCGGCGCAAACGCGCCATGCTACCGTCTGCGGCCTTTCGCGGGCGGTAGAAAACGATATTATTACGGCGGCCGAAGCTCTCAAATCGGCCCGGTACCCGCGCATTCATACAGGCATCGGCACCTCGGAGTCGCACATCAAGTTTAAGCTGTGCACCACGCCGGAGAAAATAGTGGAGCGGGCCGTGGCGGCCGTGAAGCTGGCCAAGTCCTTCGTGGAAGACGTGGAGTTTTACGCCGAAGACGCGGGCCGTACCGATAATGAGTTTCTGGCCCGGGTTTGCGAAGCGGCTATTAAAGCCGGCGCTACCGTGCTCAATATTCCTGACACCACTGGCTACTGCCTCCCCAGTGAGTACGGCGCCAAGATTAAGTACCTGGCCGACAATGTGCGCGGCATTGAGCACGTGCGCCTTTCTACCCACTGCCACAACGATTTGGGCATGGCGACGGCCAACTCCATTGCGGGCGTACTCAACGGAGCTCAGCAAGTAGAGTGCACCATCAACGGGGTGGGCGAGCGGGCTGGCAACACGGCCTTGGAAGAAGCCGTGATGGTACTCCGCCAGCACCCCTACCTCAACTTCGAGACGGGCATCAATACCAAATTGCTCGCCGAAACGTCGGCCATGGTGTCGCACCTCATGTCGATGCCGGTGCAGCCCAACAAGGCGATTGTGGGCGCCAACGCGTTTTCGCACTCTAGCGGCATCCACCAAGATGGGGTCATCAAGCACCGCGAAACCTACGAGATTATTGACCCACGCGAAGTGGGCATGCCTGATTCTGCCATTGTGCTCACGGCCCGCTCTGGCCGCGCCGCGTTGGCGTACCGTCTCCAGAAGATTGGCTACGACTTTGACCGCAACGCCCTCAATAAAGCCTACGCCTCATTCCTGGTCTTGGCCGACCGCCAAAAGGAAGTCGTGGATGAGGATTTGCATGTGATGGTGGAACAGGAAAACCTCATTATCGTCGAATAACCCTCCCCTTGCCTACTCCCTAGCCCATTGCATACAACATGGGCTAGGGAGTAGGCATTTTACCGCCCCCAGGCTCAGGTGCCGGGCGCCTAGGCCCAGCAACATTTACCCCCCATAATAAGCAGAAGCCTACCCTAGCCTCTGCCCCACCCCTCTCTCATGGCTAAGACCTTATTTGATAAAATCTGGGACGCGCACGTGGTGCGTGAAGTAGCCGGCGGCCTCACGGTGTTTTACATCGACCGCCATCTGATTCATGAAGTGACGAGCCCCCAAGCCTTTGACGAACTGACGGCCCGCGGCCTGACCCTGCACCGCCCCGAGCAGATTGTAGCCACGGCCGACCACAACGTGCCAACGCGCTACCAAGATCAGCCCATTCAGGACCCCTTGTCTCGCTCGCAAGTAGATAAGTTGACGGAAAACTGCGCTAAGTTTGGGGTAGAGCTGTACGGCTTGGGCCACCAGTACCAGGGCATTGTGCACGTAATTGGGCCGGAGCTGGGCATTACCCAACCGGGCCTGACCATGGTATGCGGCGACAGCCATACTTCCACCCACGGCGCCTTCGGTACTATTGCTTTCGGCATTGGCACCAGCCAAGTGACCCAAGTAATGGCCTCCCAATGCCTGCTGCTGGATAAACCCAAGCGCATGCGCATTACGTTGGATGGCGACTTGCGACCCGGCGTAACGGCCAAAGACCTGATTCTATACGTGATTTCTCAGCTGGGCACCGGCGGGGCCACTGGCTACTTTGTAGAGTACGCGGGCAGCGCCATTCGGGCCCTGAGCATGGAAGGCCGCATGACCATCTGCAACATGAGCATTGAGATGGGCGCCCGCGGGGGCCTCATCGCCCCCGATGCTACCACCTTCGACTACGTGAAGGGCCGCCGTTTTGCCCCCCAGGGCGAAAACTGGAACCGGGCCGTGGCTTACTGGCAGACGCTGTACTCAGACGAAGATGCCATATTCGATGCCGAGCAGCATTTCGATGCCTCGGCCATTCAGCCCATGATTACGTATGGCACCAACCCGGGTATGGGCATTCCGCTGGCCACCAGCATTCCGGTGCTGACGGGTGGCAGCGAGGCTACGAGCTTCGATAAGTCGTTGCGGTACATGGGTTTCCAGCCCGGCGAGTCGCTGCTGGGCAAGGAAATCAATTACGTGTTCATTGGCAGTTGCACCAACTCGCGCATTGAGGACTTGCGTACGGTAGCGGCCTACGTGAAGGGTAAGCAGAAAGCCGCACACGTGGAGGCCATCATTGTGCCCGGCTCTAAGCAGGTAGAGCAGCAAGCCATTGCCGAGGGCATCGATAAGGTATTAGCCGAAGCAGGCTTTGAACTGCGCGAGCCGGGCTGCAGCGCCTGCCTAGCCATGAACGACGACAAAATTCCGGCTGGTGCCTACTGCGTTTCAACCTCCAACCGCAACTTCGAAGGCCGCCAGGGTCCCGGCGCCCGCACCCTGCTGGCTAGCCCACTCGTAGCGGCCATTACCGCCGTAGAAGGCCGCCTAGTAGACATCACCCAGTATTTGAACTAGAACTAAGCCCCCTTCTCATCTGAGGAGGGGGGCTAGAAGTAGTCTCTCACATCTCCCACCCCATGGAAAAATTCCAAACACTGCGCTCCGGTGTAGTGCCCCTACCGATAGAAAATGTTGACACCGACCAGATTATTCCGGCACGCTTCCTGAAAGCGACTACCCGCGAAGGATTTGGTGCCAACCTGTTTGCCGATTGGCGCTACGCCGCCGATGGGCGGCCTAACGCCGATTTCGTGCTGAACGACAGCCGCTACCAAGGCCACCAGATTTTGCTGGCGGGCAAAAATTTTGGGTGCGGTTCTAGCCGGGAGCACGCCGCCTGGGCCCTTTACGATGCTGGATTTCGGGTAGTCATCAGCAGCTACTTTGCCGACATCTTCCGGGGCAATGCCCTGAACACGGGCTTGCTGCCGCTGCAGGTTTCTGATGAGGTGCTACAGGGCTTGTTTGCGGTAGTAACTGCCGATCCGCGGGCTACCCTGGCGGTGGATTTACAGGCCCAAACGCTAACCGTACCGGGCTGGGCCGAGGCTATTCACTTCGAGCTGGACCCTTACAAAAAAGAGTGCCTGATCAACGGGTACGACGATATTGATTTTCTCATCAGCCAACAGGCGGCCATTACGGCCTACGAACAGCAACGGTCATGGGTATTCTAAGCAAACGAATTGTGGTGTTGTCGGGCGATGGGATTGGTCCGGAAGTGTGCGGCGAAGCTGTGCGCGTGTTGAAAGCCGTGGGCGACCGGTTCGGCCATGAGTTCACCTTCGACTACCAGCTGATGGGCGCCTGCGCCATTGACGCCACCGGCTCTCCCCTGCCCGAGGAAACCCTTGCCGCCTGCCGCCAAGCCGATGCTGTGCTGCTCGGCGCCATCGGCGACCCGAAGTACGACAACGACCCCACGGCCAAAGTGCGCCCCGAGCAGGGTCTGCTGGGTCTGCGCAAGTCCCTGGGCCTCTATGCCAATATCCGCCCCATTACGGCCTACGACCAACTGCTGGAACACTCACCCCTCAAAGCTGAACGCATTCAGGGAGCTGATATTCTCATTTTCCGGGAGCTGACGGGGGGAATGTACTTTGGAGAGAAAGGGCGCTCCGAGGACCGCGCCTGGGCCTATGACCACTGCACCTACCACCGCGACGAAATTGTGCGCATTGCGCACCGCGCCTTTAAAGCGGCCGAAACGCGCCGTCACAAGCTCACGCTGGTAGACAAGGCTAACGTACTGGAAACGTCGCGCCTGTGGCGCGAAACCGTGCAAAGCATTGCCCCCGAGTATCCCAGCGTAGCCCTGGATTACCTGTTCGTGGATAATGCGGCCATGCAGATCATTCTGAACCCGCGTCAGTTCGATGTTATCCTGACGGAAAATATGTTCGGTGATATTATTTCCGACGAGGCTTCGGTTATTGCGGGCTCCCTAGGGCTGCTGCCCTCCGCTTCGGTTGGCGATGGGGCAGCGCTGTTCGAGCCCATCCACGGCTCTTACCCCCAGGCTAAGGGTAAAGGCATTGCCAACCCCATTGCAACCATTCTTTCGGCCGCCATGCTGCTCGACCACTTCGACTTACAAGAAGAGGCCGACTGCGTGCGCGACGCCGTACAGCACGCTCTCGACCAGGAGGTAGTAACGCCCGAACTAAACTCCTCCACCCTGTATAGCACCGAGCAAGTAGGCAACTTCATTGCCTATAGCGTGCTGGACATTGCTGATTGTGAGGTGCACCGCAACAACATCAAGCTGGGCATGAGCACCATTATTTAAGAGAAAGTACCGGAGAGGGGTACGTTAGCCCAGGTAGTCGGCCTAATGCCGGCGGCCTGGGCTTTCTTCTTGCGGGCATTACACCGCCCTGGTCTTACCGCTTCACCCGGCCGCGCCTACGCTTCACCCGGCTTTGACTAGAAACAGAGGGACCTATTTCAGATGTTTGACGCAGTTACTCGCTCGTCCTACCGTATCCCTACTGTGTCATGACTGCCTTCCGCTACTTTTCCCTACGCGTCCTATTCGTTTGCTTTTTGCTTCTGACTGGGGCTGCGTCGGCGTCTGCCCAACACAAGCTGGCGCCACCTACGTCTACCACCCTGCTCACTTCCGACTCGGTGCGGCTGTTTGTGCGGGTAGCGGGGCAAGGCACGCCGTGCGTGTTTGTGCACGGAGGGCCTGGGGCAGGCAGCTACTCTTTTGAGAAGCTGGGCGGCAACCGGCTGGAAGCACAGCTGCGCATGATATACATTGACCAGCGCGGCAGTGGACGCTCAGCTAGCTCGCCACGAAAAGATTACTCCGTGGCCCGCATGGTGCAGGACCTAGAGGAGCTGCGCCAGCACCTTGGCTTAGAAAGGTGGGTAGTGATGTCGCACTCCTTTGGCGGCACCATTGCCACGGCCTACGCTACCCAGCACCCCGCGCGGGTGCAGGCGCTGGTACTGGTGAACAGTGTGCTCAACCCGCCCGCAAGCCTGGAAAGCATGCTGCACTATGGCACCTCCCTGCTACCTACTACGGAGCAGCCCAACGCTAGTATCCCCATGATGCAGCGCTTTGGTATGGTAATGGGAGCCTTGCAGCGGCGACAAGTGGCCTACCAGCTTCAGTATTCCACCGACTCGTTGGCGGCCCGCGCCAGCCGCGTAGTCCGCGCCGTGCCCGCCAACCAGGACTTTGCTACCCAAGTATTCAGCGGGCAGCTACCCGATTACGGCCAGGACTACGGTCCTGCTACCGCTCAGCTGTCCATGCCTGCGCTGGTTATCCTCGGACAGGACGACCGCACGACGGGCACCACGCCCCAGTCGTTCCGGTTTCCTCGGCAGCAGGTGGTAGTGCTACCCGGCAAGCACTACTCCTTTCTGGAGCAACCCGCTCGGTTTCAGCAAGTGGTCAGTAGCTTCGTGCAAACGCTTTCCCGCTAGCCGTCCTGCCTCATGCCCGCATCTACCCCACCCGAGCCCCCGCGCCCCATCCGCCTGAACGACCGGCTGTTTCTGCTGGTTGGCATTCCGGTTATGGCCTTGCTGGCACTGTTGCCCCGGGGGCTGCTGAGCATAACATCGGCGTGGCAGGTGGTAGTAGCGTGGCTGATTTCGCTAGTATTTACTACCGTGTTCTGGGTTCTGGGCCGCACGCTATGGCTGCAGCTATTCCGGCGCTTCCCCAGCATGAGCCAAACCCACAAGCGCCTATGGCTGCTGGGGCTCGGTAGCCTTGTGATTACTATGGGTGCCACGGCCGTACTCCTTATAACGACCAACAAGCTGATGGGCGGTAGTGGAGAGCTACCCTTTCCAGATTTGCTGCGCGAATTTGGCCTCAACCTCATCCCAACCGTCATTGTTCAGCTGGTGTACGAAAGCTCCAACTATTTCCGGCAGTGGGCAGAAAACGTACGCCGGGCCGAGCAACTCCAAAGTGCCGGGGTGCAAAGTCAGCTCGAGGCTTTGCAGAGCCAGCTTGATCCGCACTTCCTGTTCAATAACCTGAACACCCTTTCGGCCCTCATTGAGCCGGAGAATGAGCCAGCGCAGCAGTTTGTAGAGCAGCTCTCCGATGTGTACCGCTACGTGCTTCTCACCCGCGACAAGACCACCGTTTCGCTGGCCGAGGAACTGGCCTTCGTAGATACGTTTCTGGCCTTGCACAAGGCGCGGTTTCGCGACAATCTGCGGGTGGTACGGGCCGTGCCAACGGCGGCACTACCCTTGCGAGTAGCGCCTCTGAGCGTACAGCTGCTCGTAGAAAATGCCCTCAAGCACAACGTAGCTTCCCAACAGCATCCGCTCGAACTACGCCTTACCGCCGACCTGGCAGGTGGCTATGTTGCCGTGGAAAATACGTTGCGCCCGCGCACGGCAGGCTTGGCCCCTGGCACTGGCACCGGCCTTCGCAACGTGCGCCACCGCTACCATTTACTGCAAGCACCCCAGCCAGTAGAAGTCAGCGAAGGCAACGGCTGGTTTCGGGTGCAGTTGCCGTTGCTGCCGCCGTCTTAGAATACGTATCCCTTTATTCTTTGCCCTATGAAACCTCTTCTCGTACTCCTGGTATCGTTTGGCGTGCTAGTGGGCGGCACGCATCTTTTCCAAGGACAAGCCGATTTTGTACTGGCGGGCAATGGTGCCATGGCGGCCATGTTAGCTTTCACCGCAATAGGGCATTTCGCTTTCACCCAGGGCATGATGCGGATGTTGCCGGAGTTCCTGCCAGCTAAAAGGGCGTGGGTATACGTGACTGGAGTGCTAGAAATTGCGGCGGCTATTGGCCTATTGGTGCCCGCACTCCGCGTAGGAACTGCGGGCTGCCTGCTTGTCTTCTTCCTCCTAATTCTGCCAGCCAATATCCTGGCTGCCCGCCGAAACCTTAACTATCAGACTGGCGCTACTGATGGCCCCGGCCCTGCTTACCTCTGGTTTCGGGTTCCGCTCCAGTTGTTCTTCATGGCCTGGGCGTGGTACTTTGGCTGGTACCTGCCCGTAGTATAGTTTTTCCCGAGTTCGGAAAAACGGTGTTTTTCCTTTACACATTGCTTTTATGTCCATACAGTCTGTCCACGTTCCACTGGTTATTCTTGGTAGTGCCCGCTCCGACGGCGACACACAGCAATGGGTTGCGAAGGTGCTTGCCGACGTTCCGCATACCGTAGTAGATTTACTGAAGTGGCCCATAGCGCCCTACAGTTACCCCCACGACTATCCCACCGAAGACACTTTCCTGCGCCTCACCGACCTCATGCTTCAGCATCCGGTTGTGGTATTTGCTACGCCAGTTTATTGGTACAGCATGAGCGGGAGAATGAAGAACTTTTTTGACCGGCTCACCGACCTGGTGGAAGAGCCACACAAGCAACTAGGCCGACAGTTGGCCGGCAAGCATGCCTTCCTGCTGGCGGCGGGCTCCGATGAGGAGTGGCCCGAGGGATTTGAGGAGCCATTTCGGCGCACGGCCGAGTACTTCGATATGCACTTTGAAGGCAGCTTGTACCACTCCTCAAAACTGCCGTTTCCCACGGAGGCCGCTCACCAATTAGCTCAGCACATCAACCGCTGCTGTCAGCAGACACGGTAGCGCGCCCCTACTCCACCATCTCGCTTTTCACCCGTTCTCCATCTGATGACCGTTCTGCTGCTCGAAGATGAATACCCGGCCGCCGAGCGGCTCCAACGCCTGCTCCTGCAAGCCGCACCCGAGGCCCGCGTGCTAGCGGTGCTCGACAGCGTAAGCAGTGCCGTGCACTGGCTGAGCACTAACCCGGCCCCCGACCTGATCCTCTCCGACATTCAGCTAGCCGATGGGTTGAGCCTGGAAATCTTCGATCAGCTCATCGTGCGCAGTCCTGTCATCTTCACTACCGCCTACGACGCTTACGCCATTCGGGCCTTTAAAGCTAATAGCGTGGACTACCTGCTGAAACCCGTGAAACTGGCCGAGCTACAAGCGGCCCTCGCCAAGCTGCGCGAGTGGCGCGCCGTACCGGAGGCGGCCAGCACGCCACCGGCGGCCGAATCGGCTGAGCGCCTGGAGCGCCTGCTGGATGCTCTACCCCGCCCCGACCGCCAATACAAGACTCGTTTTCTGGTGCGTAGCGGCGAGCAGCTACTACCCGTAGCGGCTAACCAGGTGGCCTGGTTTCAGAGCCGCCACGAAACCACTACCCTCGCCACCACCGACAACCGTCGTTTCGTGGTAGACTACACCCTAGAGCAGCTTGAAAACCTGCTGGACCCCGCACAGTTCTTCCGGCTCAACCGCCAGTTCATTGCCCAGCTACCCGCCGTGCAGCGCCTGCACCCGCACTTCAACGGCAAGCTGCTGCTGGACCTGCACCCCGCCCCCAGTGAGGAAGTGCTGGTAAGCCGCGAGAAGGCCGCAGCGGTGAAAAGCTGGCTGGAAGGGTAATATCATACGGCTATGAAATCTTCCCGGGCTTGGTTTTCTGTTGCTGTTTCGTGCTTGCTAGGGGGTTGTCAATCAAATGCTACTTCTCCGGCTACCTCAATACCAGTTACTAAAGCAGGAAGCCTTAAGGTATTAGAAGGCACTTGGGTTGGGCACACAGAAAGTGGCTTTACGCTTCTTAAGATTGATTCTGACTCGACTGGCACATATACCGGCTACATAGATCGGGAAAAGAAGACTGGGAAAGACGCCCGAATACCTAGGCACTGGCTTTATGAATCACCTATTCGGGTGAAATATGTAGCTCTCAACCAAGAGCCTAATGTGTTCATCGAGACACAACGCTTTCGTTTTGACTATGCTTTGAGGGGTGATACCCTACAAGAAATTGACAAAATGGGCTTACAGGGCACCCTGGTGCGCGTAAAACCTGAACAGCAGTAGCTTTACCGATCCAGCCAGGCCTTGAACGCCGACACTTTCTCGCGGCTCACCAGCACGGTATCGTTGTCGGGGGCGGTGGGTTTGAGGATGGTTTGGAGGCGGGAGTTGGTGTAGTGGATGATGTCGTGGATGGCTTCGGCGTGAGCCAGGTAGGCGCGGTTGAGGCGGAAGAACTCGGTGGGGTCGAGCATGCCTTCCAATTGCTCCAGGGTGTAATCAACCACAAACTTGCGGCCCTCATGGGTGTGCAGCAGGGTCACTTTTTCGAGGCTGGCGAAGTAGGCAATCTGCTCCACCGGAATGGCCTTCAGGTGCTCCCCCACCCGCACCACAAAGCGCGACTTGTACTCTTTAGTCGGCTGGGCCTGGCGTAGCACCTGGGCCAGCAGGTTGGCATCGAAGGCGGGGGTAGCAGCTCGGCGCTGGCGCTCCAGCTTAGCCAGGGCCGCCGCGAGTTCTTCGGGGTCGATGGGCTTGAGCAAGTAGTCGACGCTGTTGACCTTAAAAGCGCGCAGGGCGTACTTGTCGTAGGCCGTAGTGAAGATGACAGGACTGGTAATTTCTAGGCGCTCGAACAGCTCGAAGCTTAACCCATCTGCCAGGTGAATGTCCAGAAACAGCACATCGGGCGCGGGGCGAAGGCCTCGCAGCAAGGCCTCCGCTTCCGCCACCGACTCTGCCGTGCCAACCACGTCCACCGGCTGGGGCTGCTTGCGCAGGAGCTCCGTCAGGCGACGGACGGCCAGGGGCTCGTCTTCAATAAGCAGGGCGCGCAGTGGAGCAGTAGAGGTGAAGGCCATAGACGAAAATGTAGTATGTTTCTCTTGCATTGAAAACCCAGGGATGTAGCCAGCTTACTAGTGCAGCTCCAGCACGGGTAGCACCACCCAAAAATCCGTTTCGGTCTGTTCTACGCGCACGGGTTGGCTGGTAAGAAAGGCGTAGCGGGCTTGTAGATTCTTAAGGCCCAGCCCCGTGGATTCTCCTTCGGGTAAGCGTCGAGGGCGGCGGTTGTTGCGCACTGTAAGTGTGCGGGCATCCTGGTTCAGCTCAACGCGGATACGAAGTGGGTCGCGCTGGGAGGTGGCATTGTGCTTGAGCGCATTTTCTAGGAGCAGCTGCACGGCCAGCGGTGGTACCAGCAGGGTTTCCAGTGCGGCAGCCGGAAGGCTCATTTCTACCTGCACGCCCTCACCAAGGCGGGTTTGTTGCAGGTAGAGGTAGGCCTCGGCAAACCGTATTTCCTCCCCAAGCGGCACCACTTCCTGCTCCTGGCTATCGAGCACGTAGCGGTACACCTGACTAAGCTGCCGAATAAAGCGTGACGCGCGCGCCGGGTCATTTTCCTCCACCAGCGAGGTCAGGGCATTCAGAGCGTTGAAGAGGAAGTGCGGGTCTAGCTGGCGGCGCAGGGAGTCGGCCTGGGCCTGGGCATTTTCCTTTTGCAGGCGCTCGGCCTGGGTAGTGGCATCGCGCCAGCTCAGTAAAAATGAGCGGCTGTGCAGAAACAACGACACTACTACGGTAATCAGCAGGGGCATGACGAAGGGCCGCCAGGTAATGGAGCTTAGGGGCCGATGGTGGTACCATACATTAAAGCCCGTCGTGACGATGAGAATTACAATCAGCGACAGTACCAACGACATGGAAAGCGTAATCAGAAAGCGCTTGATAGGCTGAATGGTCCAGTCGACGCGGCGGTTCAGCCATTCGCTCGGAAAGCCGTTGGCCAGCCACAAGCCAGTAGTGTAGAAGAAGTTGTACCCGAAGGTGACTAGAAAATCCTCGCTCATCACGGAGCAGCCCCGGCAGAACACCAAGCTCATCACCACCGACAAAGCCAGCATCAGGCCCAGCATGAATACCCACTTGCGGTGGGGGTAGTGCCGCCCTAGGGTGGTAAGGGACTTTTTCCGGGCGCTCAGCTCATCGTCTGAGGTGAGAGCCGGGCGCTGCGAGGAAAGGGCTGATTCAAGCATAAAAGGAGCCGCCAACGGGCAGGTAAATCAAACGAAAAGATATCAACTCAACTACTACTTCGCAAAAGACGCCGGGCAGCCAAGAAGGCACGCTTACGGCAGGTGCACGACTTACATGATGCGCTGCGGCAGCCGGCGGCACTCAGCCGAAAACCAGGCGGGTAGTTTCGGCTGGGCCCGCCGGCTGCCGCGGTACTTCCCGGCCGCCCCGGCTAGTTAGCCGAAGCCGTTTCGTAGCTTTTCAGACGGCCGTTTACTTGCCGCTCGCCCCAGTTGGGTGCCAGCACCGAAGCTGGCTTGAAGGCAGTAAAGCGGGTTTTAGCTTCCTGAAAAAGTGGCTTGGCTACGTCGGCCCCACCGCCGAACATGGAAGGCGTGTAGTACACGTTGTTGGCTTGCACCAAGTAAATGCGGGGGTTGGCGACGTTGATTTTCTTGGCCTGAGCCAGCGTTTCGGTCACCATTTTCGAGTATTTCATGGAGCGCAGCATGGGCGAAATGCTTAGGCGAGCCTGGTAGATGTAGGCCTGTACCACCAGCAGTTCCGATTCTTCCCCGCCCAGCTTGCGGGCCTGGGCCAAAGCAGCTTCGGCCTGGTCGAGGTACTTGTCCTTCACATCATCCTCTTCCTTGCTTACAAAGGCTGTAATAACGCGGGCATAGGCCTGGTAGTAGCGGGGCAACCAGTCTTGGGGAGCTACCGTAGCCGCGCGCTCCAACTTGGCATCGGCCTGCTTTAACTTAGCTGGGTCGCCGGTGCTCATTAGGTCCTGAATGGTAGCGGCCATCATGCTGGTGTAGGCTTCGGCTTGGGTAGTGGCCGCGGGGGTAGCAACGCGCTGCTGCGCTACTGCGGCGAAGGAGGAGAAGGAGGCGGCTACCAGGGCGAGGGTGAACAGGGCTTTTTTCATGACGAGGAAAGGTTTGTGGTGGTTGATGATTCAAAGGTGGCCCCCTCCTGCCCCGAAAGAAATTTGCCGTTACCGAACCGTCGGATTTACCGGATGAAGCGTAACCGGCAGCTACCAGACGAAAATTACTACCCCTTATTCCCTTTCCTCGCCGCCTTTACCCAACCGAAAACAGCACGCGCCACCCCTGCGTAACGGTGGCGCGTGCGGAGTTTCTCCACCCTCTGCCTAGCCTCAACCGGGCCGAGGCAAGCGGGTACTAACGAGTTGGTTCCGTTACGCCGATGATGACGCCGAAGTCTCCGTCTGTCTGGGTCCATTGCTTCTCAGGCAGGTACGTGCGCGACACAAACCCATCGAGGTAAAGAGCCGTCTGGCAGCCCTGCCGCTGGAAATACATGGCGAAATCGTAGAAGCTGACTTTCTCCTTCGACATGGCAAACAGCGCATCGCCATTGGGCAGTAGCCCTACCCCACTGCGGATATGCAGGTTGGCGGAGTGCGGCTTAAAGGCCGGGTGCACTCGCCCATTCAGTACCAGCAGCGGCCCCGACTGCGTGGCATAGTGCACCTGTGGCACCTTGGAAAATGCTGTGGTGGAAACAATGCCGGGCTGCCCGTCGGCCGTCAGATAGAACACGCCGTTTGGCTTCAGGTAAAAGTTACCCACCCCCTGGGCCGCATCCAAAGGGGTGCGCACTACCCCTTGCTCTAGCAGCAACCCCAGCGGAATATTCCCGGCCTTGTACATGCCGCCATTAGTTGCAAACAGGAGCCGCTGCCCATGGGCCGCCAGCCACTCTCGGAGCCGCCGAATGCTACGAAACTTTTCACCCCGCTCATCTTGCCAATACAGGCGTACTGTCAGTTGGCGTGGGTTTACTTGGTAACTAATGTAGTGGTCGGCGGCAGGAGCAGAAGATGAACTGCTTTTTCCGCACTGCGCCATACCTAAAACCCCGAGCCCGGTCACCCATAGAAGCAGGCGGCCGGTCTTGGGGTGCTGACTATCCCAGAATGTTTTCCAACGCATGAATAAAGTAAATACAGCGGCAACTTACGCCCCTACTTTCTACCGCACGCTCCTACTGACTACAAGAACCGGAGTTAAAATAATGCAGGTCTCTACTCCGGCCGCTCGTTCACATCGGCGGCGCGGTTTTTATTGATTGAGATGAACAGAGCCACGAACAGCATGCGAGGCGCAGTAGGAGTTACGGCTACGCGGTTGTAGCTGCCTACCTCATTAGGCTGGGATGCGTAGCGGTAGCCATAGATGTTCTGGCGGCCCAGCACATTGCTAGCGGCTACGTGCACAATGGTATACTGCCCAAATAAGCTGGTGATATAGCTCGCATTCAGGCTCAGGTCCTGGTAGGTGGGTAGTATACCCTGGTTGTAGCCGTGCTCGGGGCCGTTCAGGTCGTTATAGCGACGGGGGCTGCCGTAGCTGTAGGTAGCGCCCAGCAGCGTATGCAGGCGCCCTACCCAGTATTTCCCTACTACCGACATATTGTGGCGGGCAGCAAACGTAGGCACGGCTGCTACTGGGTCTTGGCGATACTGACGCTTGGTGTCCAGAAAGCCGTAGCTGAAGTAATATTCCAGGTTTTTGATGCTTTTACGGTCGCGCCAGAGCACATCCAGGCCGCGGGCGTAGCCGGTGCCGCCGTTGTTGTAAGCAGCAGCCTTGCGAGGGTGCTGGCCATCGTAGCGGGTAAGGTGAGCGTACGTTTTGTAGTAGGCTTCTACTTGCAGCAGTTGCTGGTCGTGGGTGTATTGGTAGGTCAGCACCGAGTGGGTAGCCTGCTCGAAGCGCAGGGCAGGTTGCACCAGCAGCAAAGCATTATCGGGGGTTTGGTAGAAGCGGCCATAAGCGCCCGACAGAGAACTGCGCTCTGTGGTTTGGTAGGCTAGCGCCACGCGAGGGGCCGCATTCCAGCGGTTCAGCAGCGCCGAATACTCGGCCCGACCACCTACCCGCCCCGCCAGCCGGTCGCTGAGCTGAAAGTCTGATTCGGCAAAAACGGCGGTTCGTTTCTCCAGAAAATCGGCGGTATACACTGGTGCTTGTGCTGCATGCGGCTGCACTTGCTGGGTTACGTGTTGCGCGAGGCCTTCGGCTCCTACTTTCACATTCCAGCGGGTCGCCGCCGAGTCGTTGATAAGCACTACGCGGCCTACGAGGGCTTGCTCTAGGGTGTGCAGGCGCACGGTGTCGGGGGCCACGTGCTGGTGGTCTTGGCTGATGCCTACCCCCGTTTGCAGGCTCCACCCCCGGCACAAGGGGCTGCGAAACGTAGTATTGAGGAAGCCATTGCCGTTGCGCATGGCTACCGTTTGCCGGCCCGCGGGCTCGGGGCTGGGCTGCCCAATGGTGAATTGCTGCTGGCTCCAGGTGCCATACACCTTTAGCATGCCCACTTGTCCGGTTTGGTGGCGCAAACTCAGGGAAGTACTTAGTCCGCGCGGCGCCTGAAGCCACGTCACATTTTGCGGCACGAGGCGCTGGTATGGCGCGAGGTTGGTGTAGTCGAGGGTGGCAGCTAGAGACGTCCGTTTCCAGCGCTGAGTCCGCGAGGCACCGAGAAACAAGGAGCTAACCGACAAGCCCGTTTGCGTTTCGGGGGCCAGGTCCGTGGAGTTCAGCAGCAGCACCCCCGACAGCGCCTGCCCGTACAGGGCCGAGTAGCCGCCCGTGCTAAACACAGTACCCCGAAACAAGCTGGGCGAAAACCGCCCCCTGGCTGGTACGGCGGCCACCGTGGCATTGTAAGGGTTTTGCACCGGCAGCCCATCCATGTACACTTTAGTTTCGGTAGCGGCCCCTCCCCGCACAAACAGCATTCCATCTTCTCCTACCCGGGTGGTGCCGGGCAACGTGTTGAATGCGGCAGCCACATCAGCCAGGGCGCCCGCGGTGGTTTGGATGTCGCGGGTGTTAAGCGCGGCCGAGCGGTGCTCGTCGCTGGCCTCGAAGGCACCTGCCGTAACCACCACCGACCCCAAAGCGTGCGGAGTGCTCTGTAGCACTAGCTCAAGGCGGGCAGGTGCGCCACCCAGGGTTACGGGACGCTCAACGGTCAGGAAGCCAAGTAAGCTGGCTTGGAGCACGTAGTTGCCAGCCGCTTGCTGAGTTTCGATGCGAAATCGGCCCAGAGAATCCGTGCTGGCACCGTCGAAGGTTGCTTTCAGGAAGACGTTGACTCCGGGCAGAGGCTGCCCCGCCTTATCACGGACGGTGCCAGTGAGCAAGAGTGTAGATTGGGCCAGCAGGCTTACGGTTGAAACCAACAGCAGGAGGCACAGGAGGAACAGACGTTTCATGGAAGTAGCGGCGTAGTGACAAGCCAAAAGTGGCTCGCGACTAAGGCGCCTGAAACTTGTTCTTACTGAAGTGTCGAATAAGGTAGATGAAGTGCTTCCGCGGCGCTACACCACCTCAGCAGCACCACTGGCACCGCTTTAAACAGACCATTTCGTACCGGGTGAAAACGCACGCCCTTCACCAATGCCTCGGCGCTGGTTACCACTAGGCCTCCTAGAAAAACCGCAGCAGCCACCCCACCATTTTCTTTACCTGGGCGGTGTAGGGCGGGTACAGCGCTTTCATGGCCGTGCGCCCCACACGCTGCTTCAGCACCGATTTCTCATTGCTGAAGCTAAGAAAGCCCGCGTGCCCGTGCGCCCGGCCCAGGCCGCTATTGCCAAGCCCTCCGAAGGGCAAGTCGGGGTGGGCGAGGTGCAGGATGGTTTCGTTGACGCAGGCGCCACCCGCCGGAATGTTCTGAAGTAGGTAGCGCTGGTTGTCGGCGCTTTGAGAGAAAACGTACAAAGCCAACGGGCGCGGCCGGGCATTCACCTCATCAACGGCACCCATGAGCGTGCGGAAGGTGCGCACGGGTAGCAGAGGCCCAAAAATCTCCTCCTGCATAATGCGGCTGGTGGGAGCTACGTCCGTTAGCACAGTGGGCTCAATAAACTGCTGCTCCGCATCTACTAGGCCGCCCAAGGCAATAGTGGCCCCGTGCGCCTGGGCGTCTTCCAGCAGGCCGGCTACTCTCCGAAAATGTCCCTGGTTTACAATGCGAGCGTAGGACGCTGAGGCCGCCACGCCTTCCCCGGCAGGGTCATAGAAGCGAGTTATGACAGCCTGAATTTCTTTCAGTAGCTGTTCCTGCACCGCTTCGTGCACTAGCAGATAGTCGGGCGCCACGCAGGTTTGGCCGGCATTAATGCCCTTGCCCCACACTATTTTCTCGGCGGCATCCCGCAAGTCGGCAGTTTCATCTACTAAAGCAGGGCTTTTACCCCCGAGTTCCAGGGTTACGCTGGTCAGGTGCTCGGCGGCGGCTCGCATTACAATCTTCCCCACTTGGGGGCTACCTGTAAAGAAGATGTGGTTGAACGGCAAAGCCAGCAGGTGCGTGGCCGTTTCCTTGTCGCCTTCCACTACGGTTACTTCGGCGGGGTCGAAGATTTCCTGACACATTCGGGCTAGCAAGGCGGCTACCGTGGGCGTCATCTCCGAGGGCTTGATGATGCAGGCATTGCCCGCCGCCAGCGCCGAAATCAGTGGGTCAATGGCCAAGTAGAAGGGATAATTCCAGGGCGCAATTAGCAAGCACACCCCCTTGGGCTCATACTGCACCCAGCCCCGGGTACCCACCAACGACATGGGCGTGCCCACCTTAGTGGGCTGGGTCCACTGCTTTAGGTGGCGCAGGGTGTGCTTAATCTCCATCTGCGACGACCATATTTCGGTTACGTCGGTTTCGGCGGCGGGCTTGCGGAAGTCGGCATAGAGGGCCTGCTGAATGGCCGCGCGGTTTTCCTCCAGCCAATGGCTGAGTTTGCGCAGACGGGCAGCCCGCGGCTCCCACCCTTCCTTGCGTAGGGCCTCGGCACGCGCCTGCTGCCGGGCAAACACTTGGCCGATGAACGTGGCGTCGTTGGTAGATGTGGAAGCGGAAGTGGTGGGGTTCATAGAGGCAGGGTGAAATACCATTCGCTAATTTTAATATTATCTAACCCATTTCTACTCAGATGCCCCATCTTTACAGTGCCGAAGCACCCCCAGCCTGTTTGGCTATCGGAAACGGCCGAAGTCTCTAAGCAGACGCAACGAACTATGCATCATGTCAGTCAGCGAATCCGAGAGTTGCTAGAGTTGCTAGCTACCCACTGGCCTGCTTTTTCAGAAATGGAATTGGAGTATACGCCAGCGCCCGGCAAATGGTCCCGAAAAGAGACCTTGGGCCACCTTATTGACTCGGCCACGAACAACCACCTGCGGTTTGTGCAAAGCCAGACCATGCCAGAGCCCTTGCTCGTGGTGCCCTATCCCCAGGAACAATGGGTGCGTTTGTCTCGGTACCAGCACACGCCTTCCGCCGATTTGCTTCACCTCTGGCAGCTCTACAACCAGCAGCTAGCTCGCCTGCTTGAGAACCTGCCCGCTGCCGCCGCCTCGCACCGCTGCGAGTTCGACAACGGCTACGGCGTATCATTGCAGTGGCTGGCGGAAGATTACG
Source organism: Hymenobacter mucosus (assembly GCF_900188255.1). Classification (GTDB taxonomy): domain Bacteria; phylum Bacteroidota; class Bacteroidia; order Cytophagales; family Hymenobacteraceae; genus Hymenobacter; species Hymenobacter mucosus. The sequence continues at coordinate 558,259 of NZ_FZNS01000004.1, forward strand.
CCGTGCATATGGAGCACCACATTCAGCACATTCTGAGCCGGGTTTAAACCAGTAACTTACCGCAGCAAAGTAGGATAGTTCTTAGCTGGCAGAAAAGTTGAGCCCAGGGCGGCACTATTTCAAGGCTGAATTGCGTTTAGGAAGCTTGTGTTTTGCTTTCTGATGCGTAGTACCTTCTCGATTTCTAGTGCCCGGCGCGGACGCGCAGCCCGGTTGTTGTGTTTACTGAGTGTTTTTCTTGTTGCTGGTGGCAGTGCCCAGGCCCAGAAGTTGGCCCCGCCCGTGCGGTTTCGGCAAGTAGCTCCCGATGTGTTTGTTCACACCTCCTACCACAAGTCTGCGGGTACTACCGCACCCGTAGCGGCTAACGGCCTCATTGTGCGGACCAGCACGGGGGCTCTGCTCGTGGATACCGGCTGGAACTCCGACCAAACTCTGCAAATTCTGCGCTGGGTAGCCGATAGTTTGCACCAGCACGTGCGCATGGCCGTTGTTACCCACGCCCACGAAGACCGCCTGGGTGGTATTGCGGCGCTGCGGGCCAATCACATCCGCGTGCTAGGGAGTCCGCTTACGGCCAAGCTTGCCTTGGCGCAGCAGCTTGATGCTCCTACCCCATCCATTCAGCCTTACACGCTTATTCGGGCGGGCCGCACCCGGTTGGAAGTGTTCTTCCCCGGTCCGGGTCATGCTCCCGACAATGTAGTGGTGTGGCTTCCGCGCCAGCGGGTATTGTTTGGCGGTAGCCTGCTCAAGGATGCTACTGCCACCACCCTCGGCAACATTGCCGACGCCGACTTGAAGCAGTGGCCAGCGGCCGTGCGCAAGGTAGCAACCCACTACCCCAAGGCGCAGGTGGTAGTGCCCGGCAATGGCGCCCCCGGGGGCCCCGAGTTGTTTACGCACACGCTTCGGCTGCTTCGGCCCGGTAGCAACCCCCAGACCCGCACTGCCCTGAATAGCAAGTAGCCCCTCTAGCTTCGTTCCTCCAACGAAACGACCCGAGCTCAGCAGCCACCTGCTGAGCTCGGGTCGTTTCGTTGGAGGAGTAGCACGAACTGTTAGCTAGCCTTAGCTGCTTGGCGCTGATTGCTCACTTTGGTTTTCTTTTTGCTGCCGCTCTTCTGCTTCTTGAGGTAGGCCGTGGCCTCATTGTACGCGTCCGATTTGCGCTCGGCCTTGGTTTGCACCTCTTTATAGTAACGGACGGCGCGTTCCGGGTCCTTCTGCTTCTGCGCAATACGAGCCAAATTCAGCAAAGAATACAGATAGAAACCCTGCTTGGTGTCGCCGGTGCTTTCCGAGAATACCACGCAACGCTGGTAGTAGTCCTGGGCTTTCACCAAGTCGGCCCGCTGAATCTGCATAATGCTGCCGAGGAAGTAGGTAGCATAGCGCCCGCTAATGCCCTCGTAGCCGGGCATGCCGCGGTTTAGCTTGTCGAGTATATCGAGGCTTACCCGCTCGCACTCTGCCAGCTCGCCCTTCTGGTAACACATAAGGGCATAGAAGCGCTGGAAGTAACCGTTATCGGGGTAGGTAAGCGCCATTTGGCGGGCCACTGGAAACGCTTCGTCGGGCTTGTTTTCCTGATTTTGCAGAATTTTCATCAGAAACACCTTCGACTCGTTGGCGGTGTAGAAACCGTTCTGGGCTACGCTACGCAACTGTTGTAAGCCCAGCTGGCGGTTACCCTTCGGGAAAAACAGCAGCACAGGTTTGAGTAGCGGATAGTTATCCGAAATCCAAACGGCGTAGTAGTTGATGAGCGCCTGCCCAAACATAAACTCGGGGCTGAGGCCGTTGGCCTCCTGGCTTTTCTCTAGGTAGTCGAGGGCGCGCTTGCTAGACAGGGTAGCCTTGCGCCAATTGTGGCGCTCTGCGTTGAGGCGCGCATCAAAGCCATAGGCGGCCGAGAGGAAAAAGCAGGCCTCGTAGTTTCTGGAATCTTGCCCGTACTGGCGCTCGGCCTTGGTAATGGCCGTATCCATGTAGGCGAAGAAAGTCTTATCGTACTGCTCGGTGGTGATGTTAGTGGGCATAATCTTCCACCACGTATTCAGCCCCAGCAAAAAGTACGGCATGGGGTGGTTGGGGTAGCGCCGTCGCAGAGAACGGAATTGCTTCTCCGACTTGTCGTACTTGAAGTTGTAGAGGTTTTGAATAGCGCCCTCCAGCTCCGTTTGAATATCCTTGTCGAGCAGCAGCCAGCCTTTGGTATCTACCGCATTGGGGGCAATATCCACGTTGCTGAGATCCACCTGGCGGGCGGGCTCGGGGTTAGTAGGAGTGGGCTGCTGCGCATAGGCACTAAGCCCAAATAGCAGCAGGTAGCAGAATAAGAGATGACGCATCATTAACTACTTGAACCCTTAATGTTAGGGAAAAGGTCGGAGTTGTACGGCTGTCAGACCGAATTGATATGGCTAACCAGAGAGGAAGCTGCGCTGTTCAGCTTCATCTGCGCGCTACTCAACGCAGGATTTTATAAAAAAGCTACTTACTATCAGGCAATAACGACTTTTTCCGAGTTAGCTGTACTATTGCCCATTTTGGCGCTCCTATTTTTCTCAAACCAGCCCGGGACACGGCTGGTTCACCGACGCAAAAACAAGGGTGGCCTAGGCACAAAAAAAAGAGGCTGAAGCTCCCACAGCCTCAACCTCTTTTAGCGTTTACCGGGCGCCAGAAGCATCCGGGAAACGGCCAGCGGCTTAAATTCCCACCCAAAGCCGCTGGATATATATGCTACCAACCCCTAGGGGCGAGCAGCCGACTGGCTTTTTTGCAGCCAGCTAAATGCGTTAAACTGCCCTGCTGTCAAAATACGGGCCATATTTTCAGTGTAGCGCTCTTCTACCTGGACCCGGGCCGGACGCGCAGCTAGTGCACCATCTACGTGGGCGGCCAGCATTTCGGGCGCCGCAGCCAGCGAATCAAGCTGCTGTAGGTACTGCTGGGTGCACTGCCGCACGGCGGCGCGCTGGTTGCGGCGCAAGTTTAGGGCGTGCGTCAGGTAGGCGCTCATGTGCGTGCTGCGCTCGGTTACGGTTTCGGTGGCCACCGGCCGCGCGGGGCGGGCCGTACTCCGCCCCATGGGTGCCCCGGCAAGCAGAATAAGCAGCAGGACGAAGGCTTGGGAGTACGTGCGTAACAAAGTCATAAGGGCATGCAAAATGGTAGTGCAAGGTCGGAAGAACCAGGAGGCGCTACCACCACTTGATTGGCTTGTTCCGGTGCTGTGTTGACTATTCATATTATCTGTGCGTATCTTGCTTGTAAGTCTGGCACTACCACCCCGCATGAAGCTCCAATTCGAACCCATCCAGCCCACTATTGACAGCTCCTTTACGCTGTTACACTACACTGAGGTTCAACAAGGTGGGCTTTTGTGGCATTATCATCCCGAGTACGAGTTGGTGTACATCCCCAAGGGCACCGGGCGCCGCCACATTGGGCAGCACATCTCCCGCTTCGAGGATGGTGAGCTCGTGCTGATTGGTCCTGATTTGCCCCATCTGACCTTTAGCTACGGTAAGCCGGCGGGAGTGCCTTTTGAAGAAATTGTGGTGCAACTGCGGGCCGATTTTCTGGGCGAATCGTTTTGGCAGCGCCCCGAGCTGGCCGACATTCGCCACCTGCTGGCGCGCTCCCACGAGGGCTTGTCGTTTGGGGGCAGCACGCGGGCAGCCATCGGCCAAGATTTGCGCCAGCTCTTGCACGAGCCGCCCTTTGCGCGCCTGCTCACGCTGCTGCGCGTGATGCAAACCCTGGCCCAAGCGCCCGCCACCGATTGCACGCCCCTGCACGCGGGCCACGCCGGGCTGGGGCGCCAGGGAAAGGAGCAGCAGCGCCTGAGCCGCGTGTACCAGTACATTGAGCAGCACTACCACCGCGCCTCCTTGTCGGTACAGGAGGTAGCGGAAGTAGCCTACCTCTCGGTGCCAGCCTTCTGCCGCTACTTCCGTCAGATGACCCGCCTTACCCTCACCGACTTCCTGCAGGACTTTCGGGTAAGTCACGCTTGCCGTTTGCTGCTGGAAGAAGAAGAACTTTCGGTAACGGAGGTGTGCTACGCCACGGGTTTCAACAACGTGTCGCACTTCAACAAGACGTTCCGACGCCATACCAATCAAAGTCCTACGGAATACCGCCGCCAGCGGCTGGCTCAGTAAGCGCACGGAAACATCAACTCGCGTGGGCGGATCGAAAAACAAGCATCAACGCATCCGGTTGGGCCTCCCTATTCTGCGGTTTTAGCAGCCGCTAGGTTTGTTGAAGTAGTACTACGCGCTGGCTGAACGTCTGCTAGTCGTTTGGGTGTTAGGCAGAAAATTCCTGTTTTCATCTATGACTGCTTTTTCGGCGGCCCGGGCTGTTTGGTGCGGGTTGTTGGTTTCGCTACTGCTTGTGCTGATAGGGGCCGGGGGGCCAGGGCCACAGGTTCCCACCTTGGCGCTGCAAGCCGCTAAGCTTCCCTTCACGCCCACCCACTTCTACATAGCTACCATTCGCGACGAGCGGCCCAACCGTAGCGCCGTGGCGTGGCTAGTACCAACTACTAGTAAGGCGGGCACCCCACTTGCGCCGGCTCGGCCCGTGGACCTGCAAGGGGGAGCCTTGCCTGCCATTCAGCAGTTTGTGCGGCAAAGTCTACCCCGCAACCCCGCCCTTCGGCCTGTTCAAATTCGGGTGCGGGAGTGCCGGGTGCAGGAAACGCCCGCCCCCGGCGGCTTGGTGGAAGGACGCATTGCAGTGGTTATGGCTTTCGACTACCAAACACCCGACCGGGCCGTGTTTCTGACGGAATACCGCGGGGGGGCCCGCTACATGCGCTCCGCCACCGACTTGGCACCCGTAGAGCCTGCTTTGCGTCAATCATTGGCGGGGGGCCTCTCCTACCTCCAAGCCTGGATTAGCCAAGCTGCTACCCGCGACGTGCGCCTGGCTACGGCCGTCCATCCTACCTTCCGCTACGAAACTCGGCGGACCGAGCCCGACACCTTATTCTACGACGTGAAACGGCCTCTGGTCTGGTCGGATTTTACTGGTCAGCCCCGGCCGCGCGGTCAGTACGCCGCGGCGGTATTTCCCGGCTTTGCCTACCAAGGCCGCCCGCGGGTAGTAAATGGCGTGGTGCAGCTCGACTTGCAGCTGAGTATTTTTGTGGTGCGCAGCTCCTCCTGGGTAGCACCCGGCCAGCAAACCGATTTCAACCTCAACCATGAGCAGCGCCACTTTGACCTGGTGCGGCTGGTAGCCGAGCGATTCCGGCGCAAAGCCACCCCCGATAGCCTGACGGTGGAAGACTATAACAGCATCCTGCAACTGCAATACCTCAAGTCTTTCACCGAAATGAACCACTTACAAGATCAGTACGACGCCGAAACCCACGGCGGCACCGATGTAGCAGCGCAGGAACGCTGGAACCACCGCATCGACGCGGAACTGCGCCAGTACGGTGTGAAATAACGCTAGCGGTCAAGCTGCCCCCTATCGCCTGTCAGCAGAAAGCCCTGGGAGCTGGCTCCAACCATCTTGGTTGGAGCCAGCTCCCAGGGCTTTTCTTGGTGCCTATGGGTGGCTAGTTAGTCTTTTACTTTCCGCTCACCGTCATCGTCAACTTTTACTTTGCGGCCGCTGGCATATTTGGTTTTCCGCTCGCCGTCTTTATCTATTTTCACCTTGGTACCGTTGGCGTACTCAATTTTCACGTCGCCACCATCACGCTCATACTTCACAATGGCCGGGCCCCGACGACGGGCGGGCGCTGCCGTCTGGGTAGTGGTGGTAGTGGTGGTAGCCGTAGAAGCCGTGTAGGGCGTACCATCGTAGTAGGCCCCGCGGTTGGCGGCGTAGGTAGTGTACTGAGGCTCCGTCACGATGCTTTTCACCGAGCGGTCAGTCTCGTCGTTGATGCTACGCAGTGCGGCGTAACGGCCCGTAGTATCGCTGGTGTACTGGCTGTCCACTTCGTTGAGGCGGCGGCCACGGGTATAGTACGTTTTCTGGATGCGCGTTACCACTACCGTATCCGTCAGCTTCAGGTCATCGGCAATGCGAGAAGCCAGTTGGTCGGCCTCGGTGCGGTAAGCCGTTGAGTCGGTGCTGGTGGCGGGCACAGCGTCGTTTACTACCACGGCCGTGTCAGCCGAGGGGGTAGTAGCTGCATCTTCGGCGGCGGGCTTGTTTTGGCTGCAGGATGCTATTGCAACGCTGGCCGCGCACGAAAGGAAAAGCAAGGTCTTTTTCATGAGAGAAAAGTCAGAATTGGATATAGCCCGGAAGCTATGATTGCGCTGATACGGTGACGATAGCGCTAGGGTTGTGCTCCTCCCCTTGAGGCTACTAGGCTGCTACCAAACTGAAGCCCCACTATGGGTTTGCCTAGGTTTGGATGGTAGCTTTGCGAGGGCTGCTAACGGCCAAGCATGATGAGCGACAGGATAGTAGATGCGGCAGCGCAACGGGCCCGGGTGGCCATTGCGCTGTTCTTTTTTGTATCGGGGTTCGGGTTTGCCACCTGGGCCTCGCGGATTCCCACTATTCAGCAGCGCCTAGGATTGGACGAAGCCCAATTGGGCGGCGTGTTATTTGCTCTGCCGCTGGGGCTAATGCTCACGCTTCCTATTACGGGCTGGCTGCTGCAGCGCTTCAGCAGCCGACAGGTGATGATGGTAGGCGCCGTGCTTTATAATGCCGCGCTGGCCCTGCTGGGGTTTGCCCAGCACACGTGGCAGCTTGTAGCACTGCTATTTTGCTTTGGCTCGTCGCGCAACCTGCTCAACATTTCAGTGAATGCGCAATCGGTGGGGGTGCAGCGGCTTTACCCGCATTCCATCATCACTACCTTCCACGGGGTGTGGAGCGTGGCGGGTTTTGCGGCCGCCGCCGTGGGGTCGGGGCTGGTGCAGATGGGGGTGCTGCCCAACTACCACTTTGTGGGGGTGGCTGTAGTGCTTACGGCCGTGGCGGTGTACTTCTTTCCTAATACCCTTCCGCTGCCACCGGCCCAGGAGGAACGCAAGTCGGGATTTTCTCTGCCCGATAAGTCGCTGCTGAAGTTTGGAGTCATTTCCTTTGCCTGCATGGCCTGCGAGGGCACCATGTACGACTGGAGTGCTATCTACTTTCAGAAAGCAGCACACGTGCCCAAGGAAACGGCTACCCTAGGCTTTGCGGCCTACATGGTAGCCATGACTACCGGGCGCTTCGGGGGCGACTGGCTGGTAAGCCGCTTTGGGGTGAAGCCTATGCTACACTACAGTGGCCTTCTGATTACGGTGGGAATGAGCCTAGCGGCCCTGGTGCCCACGGCCCTAGGGGCGGGCGCGGGGTTTGTGCTGGTGGGGCTGGGCGTATCGTGCGTGGTACCGCTGGTATTTGGGCTGGTAGGGCGTACAACTACCTTAAACTCCGGGACGGCCATTGCAGGTATTTCGACCATCGGCTACTTCGGATTTCTGGTGGTGCCGCCCCTAGTAGGGTTTGTTGCGGAGGCGGCCAGCCTACGGTGGTCGTTTGGGCTGGTGGCGGTGCTGGGTGCAGTGCTGGTGCTGCTGGTGCGGTTGCTGCCCAACCCGGATGAGGAAGCGCCCGAAAAAATTCCGGCGAGCCGGGCAACGGTAGCGGCAGCAGCAGCATCTGAGGAGGTATAATGCCCTTGACTCCACCTTCTTACTTCTACTTCCCGATGAATGCTTCTCTCCTCCGCAAGACGTTCGCAGTAGCAGCCCTGTGCGGCGCTACGTCCGTGCTCACCGTATCGGCCCAGCAGCTGCGCCCGGTGGGCTCTTTTGAGCGCATCAAAACTAGTGGGGCGTGTGATGTGCAGCTAACCCAGGGCGCCACCACCGAAGTAAAAGTGCAGGCCGAGGGCGGCGCGGAGCAGTATATCAAGACGGAGGTGCAGAATGGGGCACTCATGATTTTCCGGGACCCCAATGCGCCGCGCAACGTCTTCAACAACAAAAAAGCGGTGGTGTACGTGACCTGCCCCCGCCTTACTAGCATAGAAGCCAGCGGCGCCTGCGACGTAGTAAGCAAATCTACTTTCGCGGCCGAGGCCTTCACCATCAAAGCCAGCGGAGCTTGCGACATCAACTTGCAGCTCAACGCTACCACCCTAAACGTGCAAGCTTCCGGGGCCAGCGACATTCGGTTGGCGGGCCGTGTGGAGCGCCAGCAAGTTCAAATCAGCGGCAGCAGCGACTACCAAGCTACCAACCTGAAAAGCCACAAAGCCAACGTGCAAGCCTCCGGCTCCAGCGACGCCTACGTGTTTGTAGATGGCGAGCTATCCTCCCACGCTTCCGGCGCCAGCGACATTCACAACGCGAGCCGCACCTCGAAGTAACCGCCTCGCCTTAGCCCGCTTAAGCTGACCCGGCTAGCAGCCAGATGAGCAGGCTAGTTGCGCAAAGGCTTTCCGGCCGGAGTATGCACCTAGCAAAAGGGGCGGCCATTCTGAGAATGGCCGCCCCTTTTATTCAATCATGCACTTACGATACGTCACCTTAATACACCACCTTGGATAGAAGCTTGGGCTAGCGCAAGGGAGTAGCGGCTGTGGTTTGGCGCACAAAGAGCAGGGCATCGTAGGCTTCCGAGAGCTTGAAGTTGGCATAGTCATTTTTGCCACTGGAAGGGGCGTACCCCACGAAACGGTGGGGGCGCTTGAGGTTTTGGGCGCCTAGGGCTTGGGTTTGCAGGTAGAAGACGGGGGCCGCCACAGCGCCTAGCGTTTGCTCCCAGGAGCCGGCCAGTGGAGCTTCCAAGGAGTAGCTAGCCATGGGGCTGGTGCGGGTAATGTGGCGGTCGGTGGTGGCGGCAAAAGTGCCGGTGGCCGTGCTCGTACCCAGCACGAAGTACTTGCCAGGCAGCATGCGCTCAATAAAGGCTCCCGTACCGCCCCCGTTGTTAGGATCATCGGCCATGGCAATCTTGCGAGACACGTGCGCATCGTGGGCCCACACAATTACTTTATCGTTTTGGCCAGGCACCAGGGAGCGAGTCATTTCGGCCATTAGGCTGTCGCGAGAAACGTCGCGCTTCAAGACGGTAAACTGGTAGAACACGTCGAAGCCCATTTTGGCGTCCAGCGCAAAGGCCTGGGCTTTTTCCCGCTGCTTACGGGGCAGACGAGCAGTAGGCAGGGCTTTCTGGATTTTGTCGGCCACGTAGTAGCCTTCCAGGCCGCTGGACAGCCAGCGCTGCCGCGGAAACTTATAGCCCTTGGTGTTGAGGCCCGCCCACACCGAGTCTTGCAATTGCGCGGCTTTCGTAAGCTGGCTGGTGAGGTCTTGCAGGCCGCTCTGGGGGTAGCGGGCGGCCAAGGCGCTCAGCTCGTGGGCCTCGGGCAGCACGTAGGCCGCATCAATCCCCCGCACCTGCAACTGACGACGGTGCTGGCGGTTGTAGCCTTGCAGCCAGGTAAGCAGCTCAGCTGTTTCCTGGTTTTGCCAGATGCTGTACAGGTGGGCCTTCATGAGGGGAGCCACGGCGGCTTTTGGCTTGCGCAGGCCTTCGTTGAGCTGGTAGGTGTCGGTATAATCGTTTTCCAGGGCTACCTGCTTGAAGCCGTACTCCTCCATCAGAATCCGCGTCAGCCAGAACCGCAGCCGGTAGAACTCGGCCGTGCCGTGCGTGCCTTCGCCCATGGCTACCACTTGCTTGTCGGCCATCTGCTTCACCAAGGGTAGCACCGCGGCCCGGAAAGACTCGAAGCTCTGGGTGTTGACGGGGTTGATTAGGCTGGCTGGCAGAACGAGGCGGGCCGTATCGGGGGTAGTAGCGACGGGGGCACTAGGCTGGGCCGTGGCAACCAGGGAAGCGGTAGCAAGCAGGGCCGTAGCGAGCAGGGAGCGGAAGGTAGTTTTCATGGGTACGGAGGGTAGTTGGTGCCGGGGAAAGGCCAGTCGTTCAGCGACTAGCAACGACACAAAGGAATAGGCCCTGGAGGCCGAAAGGAAGCTTTATTAGACCAAGCCGGGCTTAGTTCCGACCAATGCAGCAACCCCTTTTTTTAGTCGAAAAAACACCCGGCTTAGTCGAAATAGCACCGCCGGGGCGCAGCATCACCCGCGCAAATCTGCCAACTTGCTCCAGGCAGCGCCGCCCACCCAACCGGCGCCGTTGCCTTGCCTGCTCCCGCATACACTTATCTGGCTCCCCTGCTGGCTACTACTAGACCTCTTCCACTTTCCACTACCTCCCTTTCCCAATGACGACTACCCCCGCCCCTGTTCGGTGCCTGATTGTGGACGATGAGCCCTTGGCCCACCAGGTGCTCACCCAGTTCATAGGCCAAACGCCGGGCCTCACCCTCACGGGGAAATGCCGCAATGCCATGGAGGCCTACGAGCACCTGGCGCAACAACCCGTGGACCTACTGTTTCTGGATATTGAGATGCCCTTGATGACGGGGCTGGACTTTCTGCGCAACCTGCGCTACCCGCCCAAAACGGTGCTCACCACGGCCTACCGGGAATACGCCTACGAGGGCTACGAGCTAAACGTGCTCGACTACCTGCTGAAGCCTTTTTCCTACGAGCGGTTCCTAAAGGCCGTATCTCGCCTTCCTGCCTTGCAGCCCCTACCCCACACCGACGATACGGCCGAGAAATACCTGCTGGTGAAGGAGCGCCAGGGCTTGTTGAAAGTCCCCCACCGCGACATCATCTATGTGGAAGGCTGTAAGGACTATGTGAAGCTGATGACGGCCACCAAAACCTACCTCCTTCACCAAACCATGAAGGAAATGGTAGAAATTCTGGGGCCTAGCTACCTGCGGGCACACCGTTCCTTCATTGTGGCGGCCGCTCATATCAAGCTTCTCCAGCCCGACCAAGTGCTGTTGCAGGACAATACCCTCATCCCCATTGGCAACTCCTATAAGGCCGATCTGCTGGCTTTCTTCAAAAAGTAATCCGTTCAGGATAAGCACCTAGCACTCACACAAAAAGCCAGCTGCTATGGCGTAGTTGTGCCATATTCTCAGTAACTCAGCACCTCATTCCATCTTCCTTGACTTATGCTTATCAAACACTATGTATCCCTGCTAGCCCTCAGCGGCCTGAGCCTTCTGAGCCACGCCCAATCATTCAACAAAGCCAAGCTCGATAGCCTCCTGACTACCCTCGCCAGCCACGACAAGGCCATGGGTAGCCTCACCATCTCGCAGAACGGGGCCGTGGTGTACAGCAGAGCCATTGGGTACGAGAGCCTCAATGGCACCACGAAAACGCCCGCTACACCCAGCACCCACTACCGTATTGGCTCCGTGACCAAAGTATTCACGGCGACCCTCATTTTTCAGCTCATCGACGAAGGAAAGCTAACTCTGGACACCCCCCTGGCTACGTACTTCCCTCAGCTTCCCAATGCCCAGCGCATCACCATTGGGCAGTTGCTCAGCCACCACAGCGGCCTGCACAGCTTCACCAACGACGCCACCTATAGCACCTACTTCACCCAGCCGAAAACCCAGGCCGAAATGCTGGCCATGATTGGGCAAGGCAAGCCCGACTTTGAGCCGGGCGCTAAGTTTTCGTACAGTAACGCGGGATATGTAGTACTGGGCTACGTGGTGGAGAAAATTACAAAGCAGCCGTACGCCCAAGCTTTGCAAAAACGCATAATCAACAAAATCGGCCTCAAGGACACGTACTACGGCGGCAAAACCGATCCTAAGCGCCACGAAAGCTATTCCTACCGCCTAGCCAGCAGCTGGCAGGCTATGCCCGAAACCGACATGAGCATTCCGGGCGGGGCGGGAGCCATCGTTTCAACCACCACCGACCTGAACCGGTTTGCTGAGGCGCTGTTTGCGGGCAAGCTGGTTTCCGAGAAAAGTCTGGCCCGCATGCAAACCATCACCGACAACGGCTTTGGCATGGGATTGATGCGCATGCAATTTGGGGCGAAGCGCGCCTATGGGCACGGCGGTAGCATTGATGGCTTTGGCACCTCCCTGGGTTACTTCCCCGAGGAAAAGCTAGCAGTAGCGTACATCTCCAATGGGCAGTCTTACCCCCTCAACGACGTCATGCTGGGCGTTCTTTCCATCTACTTCCAGCAACCCTACCGCTTACCCGACTTCGATGCCAAAGCTCCTACCCTAGCCGCTACCGACCTGGTTCCCTACGTGGGCACCTACGCCAGCACTAGTATTCCGCTGAAAATCACGGTATCGGCAGTGGGGGCTACGCTACAGGCTCAGGCTACGGGCCAGCCCGTTCTGCCCCTCACCCCGGTTACCAAGGATGTGTTTTCCTATGATGCGGCGGGCATTCGGCTGGAGTTTGCGCCCAGCCGCCACGAAATGTTGCTCAAGCAAGGTGGAGGCTCTTTTCTCTTCACGCTAGAGTAGCTGGCGAAGTCGCTTCCCCATTTGCATGGTCTTCTCTCTGGCAGCGGAAATTGTACCGCTGCCAGGAGCTTTCTGCGTATCTTGGAGGTTCAAGTGATGTGCCTAAGTGGGCACTCTAGCTTGTTTGGACTTTTTGATGAAGTACTTGCTGTTTGTTTGGGGGTGGCTGTTGCCGCTGGTGTTGCTGGCCGAGCCTCCGCTGGAGCCTTTGCAGATTGCCAAGCAATTTGTAGCTCCCACGGGCTGGCCCGAGATGAAAAGCTACTTGAGCGGAGAGGCGGCGGGCCAAGCTCGGCGCCAGAGCCTGGGGCAGCAGATTCCTACTACCCTGCAACGGCACTGCGAGCTACTGGAGCAGCGGGAGCACACGGCCGTGGTAGCCGTGGAGCTGCGCGACTCCGTGAGTCGCAACGACTTCTATCTGCATTTCCGCCGCGACTCTGCCAGCGCGACCATACCCTGGAAGCTAGCCGCCATTCGCAGCTTGGGCATGACGCAGCTTGGCCCGCCCATGCTCAAGCTCCTGGCCGAAATGCCTCCCGCCGAAGCAGCCCAGTACAACCAGAAGCACCCCGACGCCAGCCGTGACTTCATGCTTGGCAACATTCAGCTCTGGATTGGGTCCGACGCCAACATTGCCGAGCACTTCGCCCGCCACCAGCCCGAGTTTCAGCGGGCCGCGGACTTAGTGCAAAGCCGCTACTTTACCCCTACTCTCCCCGATACAGCCCTAGTGCGTACCGAGCAGGCCGCCAATGCCGATGCCGACGTGCTGGCCGCACTGCGTCCCCTCTACATTAGCCGCGTTACCCGCCGCAACTTGGGCTGCGCCAACTGCCTGGAGTTCCTGATTGGCGGCGTCACTGATAATACTGTGGGCCTGCTCTACCAGCCCGTAGCGGCCAAAGTTCCCCCCATGAGCCCCAACCGCATTATTGTTATGAAGCCTCTGGGCAACGGCTGGTACCTCTACAAAACTACTTAGCGCGTGAAAGAGCGTAGCTTTGCTGGCCCACGGCTGCCTTTTCTTGTTTCCGGCCGTGGCTTTCGCTCATGCCGCACCGTCATTTTTTGCTGTACAAACCCTACGGCTACCTCAGCCAATTCACCAGCGAGTTTGAGCGGGAGCAGCGCAAGAAACGTTTTTTGGGCGAGCTACACCCCTTCCCGGCGGGCACAATGGCCATTGGCCGCCTCGATGAGCACAGTGAAGGCCTGCTCCTGCTCACAACGGATGGGCGCGTAAGCGAGCAAATTCGCAGCAAGCACGTGGAGAAGGAGTACTACGCCCAGGTAGATGGCCTCATCACCGACGACGCCCTGACCCAATTGCAGCAAGGAGTGGAAATAGGCTTGCGCGACGTACGCTACCAAACCCTGCCTTCGCAGGTACGCCGCCTGGACGAGCCTCCTACCCTACCGCCCCGGGGCCGCAGTATTCGCTCCGACCGTCACGGGCCTACCAGTTGGGTGTCTATTATCGTCACGGAAGGTAAGTTCCGGCAGGTACGCAAAATGACGGCCGCCGCTGGCTTTCCCACGTTGCGCCTGGTACGCGTGCGTGTGGGCAACATTGAGCTGGCTGACTTGCAGCCCGGCGAGGTACGCGAGCTAAACGAGTTGGGGTAGCCGGCCGCAATTCTAGCCTAGTGTCAGGAACATACTGCGGTTTTGTATTTTCTGGGCACCAACCGCGGCGTAACCCCATTGTGTCTTTGCCGCGCCCCTGTAAATCTATTTACAGCATCGGCGGCCTGTAGCTCGCAAGAGAAGCTATTGGCATGCTTTGGCCGGGTGCCAAGGGTCTGCAATTAGGAAATTCAGATGAACTAATAAAGTATTCCCGATATTTGTACCTGGGCAGGCCAAAACAGTTATATATAATCTACTGCCCCACTATCCGATATCTGCTTACCCTGGCCCTACAGTTCTGGCTGGCGGTCTTGTATCCTAGCCTGAACTATACTTTTCTACTACCTGTTTTTACTTAGCGACACGCACACGTATTCACACTCCGCCCTGCGGAATAAACATATCACTCACGAAAATAGAATGGCCAAATCGCAAGCGACCTTTGGAAAAAAGGAAAATGAAAAGAAGAGACTAAAGAAGCGCCAAGACAAGGAGGAGAAGAAAGAGGAGCGGCAGGCTAACGCCAAGAAAGGCCAAGGTCTGGAAGATATGCTCGCCTACGTTGACGAAAATGGCAACATCACGTCGACCCCTCCCGATCCGACCAAGAAGAAAAAGGAAATCAAGGTGGAAGACATCCGTATCGGGGCTATGCGCCAGGAAGATATGGAGCAGGTCGACCCCATCCGCAAGGGTATCGTTTCCTTCTTCAATGAGTCGAAGGGCTACGGCTTTATCAAGGACTCTCAAACCCAGGAAAGCATTTTTGTGCACGCCAACGGGTTGATAGACCAGATCAAGGAAAACAACAAAGTAATCTTTGAAGTAGAAATGGGCCAGAAGGGCCCCAGCGCCTTCGGGGTGAAGCTGGATAAGTAAGGTTTCTACTTTTGCCTACATACGCCACGCGGCGGCCTCAACTCTTGGGGCCGCCGCGTGGCTTTTTGGTAGGTACTGATGGGGAGCTAGGTTACAGCAGCAGCACATCAATGCGGTGGCCGTGCACCATCTGCAAGGTTTCTGACCAGGCAAATACGGTGAAGAACCCATCCTGGGAGGCAACCAGCGCCACGGAGTCGCGCTGGTCGTGCACGAACTGGGCGGCGGCCAGGTGGCGGGTTCCTCCGTTTTGCGCCGGGTGCAGGAAACGGGCCTGGCTATCAATGACGGGCTCCGTGAGCACCATTTTATCCACGGGCACGCTGGTTTCGGCCCGGGCCACCTTGGCACCAAAGGCCAGCAGGTGGTAGTCCTGGGTGATAATGGTAGCGCCATCAACGGCCGTGAAGCCCCCCACAATTCCGATAGCGCGGCGTACTTCCTCCTGCCACTTCCAGCGGGTTTGGTCGGCGCCCCGGTCTTCGGCAATGCCGCCGTAGGCAGGCACTACGGGGTAGGTAATGGGCTGCACAATGGACTCTTGCCAGGCCGTAGACTGGTTGGGCACAATCAGCACCAACCCTCCCCGACCGTGGGCTCGCATGACGGCGGCCAGCTCTACCATCACATTGTCGATTTCGCCGCGGGTAGTGGGTAGGCCCTGATCAGGCAGGAAACCTTGCAAAGCCGGGCAGTCGGCCACGGCCACATTGTCTTCGTCTACTAGTTGCAGCTGGTCGCCGCGCAGGATGGCTACGTTCACAAACTTGCCAAACCCATCGGCGCGGCGGTGCTTAACTACCAGCAGGCCCGGCTCTACTACTTCCAGCACAAAGCACAAAGGCGGAATGCTGGTGGCAGTGCCCCACACATACAGGCCGTCTTCGTCGTACCACACGCCCAAGTGAATACCGGGCTGCTCCACGGCCGGAGCCAGCTTCAGCAAATTGTAGGGCATGAGGCGGCGGCGCTGCCCAAACACCACGGGCAAGGTAGTTTGGGCAGGCTCGAGCAGGGCCAAAGAAATCCGGGGCGGGTGCCCTTCCTCCCGGCGCAAACTGGCCCAGAAGGCCGCGTCAATCATGACTTCTACCAACCCGGCCGGTGGTATTGGGGCTAGCTGCTCTACATCTTCGGGGCGGGCGTCGGCGCGGTGCCGGGCAAAGTGTTTGGCAATCATGGGCGCTACCACGCGCGCCGCCAGATAGGTAGGTTCGGAAAGCATAGCTAGCAAGTACGTAGCTTTTGAGCTGTGAAGCTATTGCGAGGCGAGGTCAGGTAGCCATCACACAACTCAGATGAGTAGTTGGCTCAACAGCAGGCCACCCCCGATTGTTTGCCGGCTGGTGCCGTACCTACCCAAGCCGTGCCAGCCCCACCGGCTACAGTGGGTAAGTGCAATGCCGCAGCCAGAAGTTTGTACTGCAGGCTTACCGGTACTCGGAGGAGGCCTCGCCGAAACCGGGCGGGCGCCGGGGCCGGTGGCGCTCCTTCCAGATGCGGCGGGCAACGACCAGCACGGCCAGGGCAAACAGGGCAATGCTTACTAGTGCTGCCAGCAGGTAGCCGGGCAGGGGAGCCAGCGTCGGCACCGCGCTTGTGGTTTGCAACAGGCCCGCTGCCAGCCGCAGCGTGCGCACCGAAAGAAATTGGGTGTAGGCCAGCAGTACCCAGCAGAACACGCCGGCAGCCACGGCCAGCTTTTTCGTGCGCACAAAAACGGCCGTTAGCAGCATGAGCAGCACGTACAGGCCCACGCCGGCTATCATCCCCCCAATGCCACCTATTTGGAGCAGGGTATACTTGTCTTCCCGTTCCCCCGCGTAGGTCACCATCGGCCAGAGCAGCCCTACGGTCGTCAGAATACCCTTGGTCAGATGCTTCATCACAGTAAGAGAAAAAGGCCCCGAGCTAGCATGCTGCTCCGGGCCTTTAGGTCATCAGGCACTGCAAATACGTTGTGGACTAGCTAAACAGACTAGAGAGTACCAGCGCCTTCCATGGAAGCCAAGCTTTCTTCGGCGGCGGTAGCATCGGTAGTGACCTTGGGAGGCGTTGCGATAGTGCTTTTCCGGCGCTGTCCCAGGTAGCCAAGGCCCACGGCCACTAGCGCGGCACCACCCAGCACTTTCTGGGCAGTAGTAAGCTTGGCTAGGCCAGTACCCTTACCTATTTTTTTCAGCGACTTGGAAGCGCCACCCAGCAGGGTGTTCTTACCGGTCTTCTTTTTCTTGTCCTTGATTTTATTCTTTTTCATGACGCATCTTAAAAGGTGAGAATAAGGGAGTGGGAAGGTGGGCAGGTTACTGCCGAGGCATAGTCTACCTAGGCAGTAGAAGTATTACGTAAGCTCATCGGTACTTGGTGCAGCTTTTTTGCTGGCAGTGCTCCGGGCCTTGGCAGTTTTCGGATGATGCTTGTGGCCGTGGCTTTTCCGGGGCGCGTCTTCCGGTGCGGGCACCGCCTCGGGCTCCTCCGCTTCGGTAGCCGACGTATTCTTGGCTTCTAGCAAGCGGGCCAAGTCAAACGCAGGGGCGGAGCGGGGCGATTCATCGTCATCTCGGCGCTGATCCAGGTAAATGAGGCCGGCCGCCAACAACGTCAGGCCGCCCACTAGCTTTTGCCCAGTGCTCAGCTTAGCAATTTCGTTGGTCACCTTCCGAAATTTCTTGATGGACAGGACTGCGGCATCCAGAACATCTTCCGACACGGCATCCTTGCCTTTCTTCTTGTGCTTTTTCTTTTTGTGCTTGGCCATAGGAGTGCAGAAGCAGGTAGTAGGGCGGGAAACAGCGGGCCAAACCGGCCAACAGAAGTGCTGCCACCGTAGCCCGCGGACTAGGTATTCGCAACGCCCGCCCTCAAGGTTTCCATAAATCCATGATGTTCAGCCTACTGTACAGCTTACGGAGAGGCAGACACCCCACCTACCCTTCAGCCCAGCTACACTACTTGGCTATGAACCACAGATCAGGATAAGCAGGGCGGCTCCTGCTGTTCCTACCCCCTGGCTTGGGGCGAAGCATAGCCGGCAGAGGCGCTAGCAGCTAGCCCCTGGAAAGCAAAGTATTGAAACGCGGGTAGTAGCACGAAACGGCGTGAAAGCACTAGGCACCTTACCGTAGATACTTACTAAAACACGACGCTAAAACTAACATCAGCAGAATGGCAGCAGAAGAAAAATGCTAGCTTGAGGCTTCATGTATTCTATTTCAATACTTATGTCGGAGCAAGACCCAGAATTTGAAACAACGGGCAGCGGAGCGCCTATTTACCGCTACGAAGACGTAGAGCCAGAACCATTCAGCTTGGCCGCCGGCGACGAGGAAGCCATTGCGGCTATTTCCGCCCACATTGAGCAGCACGTGGGCCCAATCAGCTCAGTATTTCACGAAATCGTTTCTGATAAGGTACACATAGATGTACACATTGTAGCGCCCAACAAGGACTTCCCCTTCTACACCCTGGTTACGTCGGGCATGAGCGACTTGGCCATGATGGTACCGGAAGGCGCAGAGGATGTCCGCTATGCCGAGCTGTGCGTGCTACTACCCAGCACTTGGCCTATGCCGGACGTTGGACAACTTGGTAGCACCTTCGAGAATGAGGACGCCTACTGGCCCATTGGCTGGATGAAATTTATTGCCCGGTTTCCGCACGAGTATCGCACCTGGCTGGGCTCCGGCCACACCATCCCCAATGGCGAAAACGCTGCCCCCTTCGCCTCCAACACCAAGCTGGGCTGCATGATGTTACTACCGTCTCTGAGCCTGCCCGGTGAGTTTCACGAGCTGAAAATAAGCGAGGAGAAAACCATTTACTTCTACTCCCTCTACGCCATTTACAAGGAGGAAATGCACCTGAAGATGAACAAAGGTGTGGAGGCCCTGCTAGAGAAGTTTGATGAACAGGGCATTTCCGATGTGCTGGATATCACTCGCCCCAACGTGGCGAAGAAGAAGGGCTTCCTAGGCTTGTGGTAAGCAGCAAGGTAGAAGTGCGGGCGGCCTCTACCACGTCCGCACCGGCAGCTACGAGGCCATTAAGAACAAGCTCATCGAAACCATGAAGGCTGGCGGGGGCGACGCGCCCGACCTCATCCTGATTGCCGACAACTACACCTTCCCCGCGACACCAAGCTCCTCAAAAACACCACGGCCCACGTCCGCATTATCCTCTGCGGGGTCCACGACTATAGCAACCCCAAGTACCTCGCCCTAGCCTGCCAACACGGCTTCTCCCTGCACACCATCGAAGGCGACATTGAGAACCTAAGCAAGCTACTGGAAGGCGAAACCATCACCATCCAAGGCCAGCAGTACCAAGTGACGAAGGACGGGTTTAAACTGGTACAGAAGACGTAAGCGACTCCAACGTTCGCATCAAAGACAAGTCATACAGCAACATAAATTAACTAAAAACCAAGAGATCTAGCCATGGAAATAACCATAGACGAGAAATTAGAAGAAGTAAATACTTTAATATCCGAAGGAAGGTCTCCTTCCGTAACAGTAAGAGAACTTTTAAGTTGGGTTTTAGCAGAAAGAAGAGGATACGTGGTAGTAACCCTAATAAGATTAAAATTAAAAAGGCATAACCTTATTACTTTACCAGACTTTGAATCAGCTTATCTTGACTCCGAAATAGAATTTGTCCATCACACATATACAGATGATGAAACAAGCCAAGATACCTCAGACACAGTTCCAGAAACAGATAACGACGCTGATCAACCAGATATTTCTGAACCTGTGGCACTAGGACGCTATTCAAAAATAGAGCCTGCTTACAAAATTAGCCGACTGGAAGCCGCAAATCGCTCTCCAGTTTATGTTTCTCCAGATTCGGATTTGGAGCATGCTATAACTATAATGTTAGCAAATAGATTTTCCCAACTTCCTGTTATGACTAACGAAAGAGAAGTGAAAGGAATTATAAGCTGGGCATCTATTGGAAGCAGAATGGCATTAGGAAAAAGAGATTCATTAGTAAGGGAATTTATGGAGCCACATCAGGAGATGCGGCATAATGACTCTATTATTTCAGCAATAAACATTGTTAATCAACATGATTACGTACTAGTAAGAAAAGATGACAAAAGAATATCCGGCATAGTAACAGCTAGTGATTTAAATTTTCAATTTCAACAAATTTCTGAATCTTTTATGTTATTAAGCGAGATTGAAAATTATATAAGACGACTATTAGAACCAAAATTCAATGTAGAGTTACTTAATACAGCAAAGGACCCTAATGATACAGAAAGAACAATAGAATCAGTTTCAGACTTAACATTTGGTGAATATATCAGATTACTAGAAAATCCAGAGAGATGGAACATGCTTAATTTAGCTATATCACGTAAAATATTTTGCGAAAAAATAGACCAAACTCGTAAGATTCGAAATGATGTAATGCATTTCGACCCTGATGGAATACGTCCAGAAGACCTTAAATCATTACATGATTTTTCAATTTTTTTACAAAAGCTTCATAGCTTCAATTTGATATAAAGCCAAAAGCGGCTGGCGCTATAGTAGCCCCAGCCGCTTTCGTTTTACCTCCTTTTGGCGCAGAATTACATGTGAATCGCGCGGTTCTCAGTAGCGGCGAGGCAGGCTTCCTTCATGGCTTCGGCGTAGGTGGGGTGAGCGTGGCTCATGCGGGCTACGTCTTCAGCAGAAGCGCGGAACTCCATGGCCGTTACGGCTTCAGCAATTAGGTCAGCGATGCGGGGGCCGATCATGTGCACGCCCAGGATTTCGTCGGTTTCCTTGTCGGCCAGCACTTTCACGAAGCCGTCGAGGTCCATGGAGGCGCGGGCACGGCCCGAGGCGCGGAAAGGGAACGAGCCGGTTTTGTAGGCCTTGCCCTGCTCCTTGAGCTGCTCTTCGGTGTAGCCTACCCCCGCCACTTCCGGCCAGGTGTACACCACGCCGGGGATGAGCAAGTAGTTTACGTGCGGCTTCTGGCCCGCAATGGTTTCGGCCACGAACACGCCTTCTTCCTCGGCCTTGTGGGCCAGCATAGCCCCGCGAATCACGTCGCCGATGGCGTAGATGCCGGGCACGTTGGTTTGCAGGTGCTCATCTACCTTAATGCGGCCGCGCTCTTCCATGGCTACGCCGGCCGCTTCCAGGTTCAGGCCCGCAGTGTAGGGCACGCGGCCCACGGCCACCAGGCAGTAGTCGCCTTCAAACTTCACTTCCTCACCTTTCGGGTTGGTAGCGGTTACGGTCACGGCGTCGCCCTCGCGGGTAGCGCCGGTTACTTTGTGACTCAGGAAAAACTCGATGCCGATTTTACCCAGGATGCGCTTCAACTCCTTGCCGAGGGCGCGGTCCATGGTTGGGATGAGGGAGTCCAGGAACTCAATTACGGATACTTTCGCGCCGAGGCGGGCGTACACGGAAGCCATTTCCAGCCCGATTACGCCACCACCAATCACAATCATGTGCTTGGGCACTTCGCGGATGTTCAGGGCCTCAGTGCTGGTGATGATGCGCTCCTTGTCCTGGGCAATGAAGGGCAGCACCGTGGGCTTGGAGCCGGTAGCAATGATGACGTTTTTGGTTTCAATCTGCTGGGCCTCGCCGCCCGCCGTGGGCGCGATGCTGATGTGATTCTTATCCACGAACGAACCCACGCCATGCAAGACGTCGATTTTGTTCTTCTTCATCAGGAACTGAATGCCGTCGGTGTTGGCCTTCACCACCCCGTTTTTACGGTCGATGAGCTGGTTCATGTTGATCTGCAAGTCGCTCAGCTCAATGCCGTGCTCCTTGAAGGTGGTGTGGGCATTGTGGTAATGCTCCGTAGAATCGAGCAGGGCCTTGCTGGGAATGCAGCCCACGTTGAGGCAGGTGCCGCCCAGGGTGTCGTACTTCTCGATGAGGGCCGTTTTGAGGCCGAGCTGGGAGCAGCGGATGGCCGCTACATAACCGCCCGGGCCGGAGCCGATGACGGTAACGTCGTATTGGTTCATAGTCAGCGGATGAATTCGTTGAAATCAACGGGCGCGAAGGTACGCAAGGGGAAGTTGTGAGGTCGGGAAATTGTGTAGGCCAGTGGCGGCGCGGGTCCTGGCGGGGCCGTTGCTACCAATAACCATTGGGCAAGCGAGTGGTTATTTTCTTCGAGTAAGCCCGAAAAAGCCCAATTTGCAGCCGCCACAACGGCACCTGACGCCTTTGTCAACCCTGACCCCTTCCGCATGAAAGCCTTTCTTTTCGACCTCAACGGCACCATGATTCACGACATGGACTACCACACCAGCGCCTGGCAGCACGTGTTCAACAACGAGCTAGGCGGCAATTTTAGCTGGGAGGAAGTGAAGCCGCAGATGTACGGCAAAAACCAGGAGGTACTAGTGCGCATGTTTGGCCCCGACCGCTTTACCACCCAGGAGATGGACGAGCTTTCCTTGCGCAAGGAGCAGCGCTACCAGGATGAGTTTCGGCCCCACCTGCAGTTGCTGCCGGGGCTGCTAGATTTTCTGGTGCAGGCCCACCAGCGCGGTATCGCCTTGGCCATTGGCTCGGCGGCCATTCCCTTCAATATCGACTTCGTGCTGGACGGGCTCGATATTCGGCGCTACTTCTCGGCCATCGTCAGTGCCGACGATGTGAAGCTCAGCAAGCCTCACCCCGAAACCTTTCTGAAAGCAGCTGAAAAGCTGGGCGTGGCCCCTACCGACTGCCTGGTGTTTGAGGACGTACCCAAGGGTGCCGAAGCCGCCCAAAACGCCGGCATGAACACGGTAATTCTTACCACTACTCACACGCCCGCTGAGTTTGCCCACTTACCCAACGTGCTGCACTTCGCCCCCGATTTCACTGACTCGTTCATGCAGAATCTGCTGTAGCAGGAGATTAGGCTGCCTATTGGTGCTGCCGCCTGCTTACCCCACACAACACACCACCCTGGTCTGCTCAATGCACGCGCGCTGAGCAAACCGGGGTGGTGCGTTGAAGCATGTGCTCCTAAGAGTGTTCTATTGGTTGCGGCGGCGCTCCTCGCGCTCCGCTTTTTTCTTGTCGCGCTGGTTGCCAATTACGGCCCCGCCCACGGCCCCAGCCGTGCCACCTAAAATGGCGCCGCCGGTACCGCCCACGGCGCCACCAAGTACGGCGCCACCCGCTCCGCCAATGGCGGCTCCGGTGCCTTTGCTAGTGCTACAATCGGTGAAGAAGAAGCAGGCCGCAGCCACGAAAGCAAAACGTAAAGTTCTCATTGTCTGACTGTTTTTAACGTAAGCAAACACCCTTCTGCAGGAAAGGGATACCCTCGTTCAACGGGTAGTAGCACTGGTGAGTTGGAAAAAACAAAATTCTACTCCGCTGAGCCCGGCTCTTTCCTCTGCTACCTGTAAGGCTTACGCACGGCCAGGCGGGTAAGGCCAGCACATTTTCTGGTGCATGCAGTAGGATGCGCAACCATTTGCCAGTAATCTGCTTATTACTGCCGTATTCCACTTCTACTCCCCTCCCAACGATGGCAACCACCGGCAGAAGAATATTCCAGGTTATTGATGGCAATAAGAAGTTTGTTGGCGACGGCTTTGACGTGACCAGCCCCATGCCAGGGCCGCGCATCCGCCAGCTTAGCCCCTTCCTGCTCATCGACCACACGGGCCCCATGCCAGTAGCGCCCACCGAGGCGCCGCTGGGTACTCCGCCCCACCCCCACCGCGGCTTCGAAACCGTGACGGTCGTGTACGAGGGCTACCTGGCCCACCGCGACACGGCCGGCCATACCGGTGCCCTGGGACCCGGCGACGTGCAGTGGATGACGGCCGGCGCGGGCCTGCTCCACGAGGAACGCCACGAGCGAGAATTTGCCCGCCGGGGCGGCACTCTGGAACTGTTGCAGCTGTGGGTAAACGTGCCCGCCCGCGACAAACTGGCCCCGCCCCGCTACCAGAACATTCGCGCCGAAGCCATTCCGGAGGTACTCACGGCCGATGGCCGGGGCCGCATTCGGGTAGTGTCGGGTAGCTACGAGGGGGTAGCAGGCCCAGCGGCTACCTTCTCTCCCATCAACCTGCTCGACGTGCACCTGCCCGCCGGCACCGCCACCACCCTGCACCTACCCGCCGACTACAACGTGGGCATCTATGTGGTGAAAGGCAGCATTACACTACACGGAAACCGCTCGGCGGCCACCAAACAGCTGGTAGTATTTGGCTGGGACGCTCCCGAGCTGCACCTCACCGCCACCGAAGACACCGTGCTGGTCGTGCTGGCCGGGGAGCCCATTGAAGAACCCCTAGCCACCTACGGCCCCTTCGTGATGAACACCAACCGGGAGCTAGTACAGGCCATTGCCGACTTTGAAAGCGGTGGCATGGGCACGTTTCCCGAGGATGAATAAACCCGCAGCTGGCAACAGCCTCTGTAACCTAAACCTACTACTGCGGCTTACGCCGCTTGCCCCCTTTCATCAGAAATCCGCAAGGTCAAGCATAACCTAAGTTCTCGTCTGGAAGTAAGGTAAACCGCCTATAACAAGAGGTTTTACCTTGAAATTTTACTTGGATGCGGTTACGGTTTAGCTTGATATGGGTCCTGTGGGGGGCCATGGTAGTGCGGGGGGCAGCTCAGACGGTAACTGGCCCCCAGGGCGAGCAGTTTACGCGGCGCGTCATCACCGAGAAGCTTAGCGACCCGTGGGAGGTAGCCTACGGCCCCGATAATTTTCTGTGGGTGACGGAGGCCCGGGGCTACCGCGTCAGCCGCATCAATCCGTCCACGGGCGCCCGGCAGGTGGTACTGGACCTGAGCAAAAACCGTGAGTTTCCGCGCTACGATAAGGTGCCCGACTCGCTGGATGGGGGCAAGCCCTGGCCCCAGGGCGGGCTAATGGGCCTGGCCCTTCACCCCCAACTGCTTACGGGCAAGCCCTACGTATACTTGGCTTACATCTACCAATTTGAGGGCGCCAAGCAGCCCGACAAGGGTAGCCGGCCCAACCACGGGGGCAACTACTTCACCACTCGCTTGGTGCGCTACGAGTACAATGCCGCCCAGCAGCAGCTTACGCGCCCCGTAATCCTTTGCGACACCATTCCGGGTAGCAACGACCACAACGCTGGCCGCCTATTGATTGCCCCCGTAGCGGGCCGCGACTACCTGTTCTATTCCGTCGGGGACCTGGGGGCGGGACAGTTTGAAAACGGGGGCCGCCCCAACCATGCCCAAAATGCCCGCTTCTACGAAGGCAAGGTGCTGCGCTTTAGCCTGGAGCCGGATACCGACGAGAAGCCGACCGACCAGTGGATTCCCAACGACAACCCATTTAATGCGGGCGTGCAGAACGCCGTTTGGAGCCTGGGCCACCGCAACGCCCAGGGCTTGGCGTACGCCGTAGTGGGCGGAACCGGGCGCCTATATGCCTCCGAGCACGGCCCCTTTTCCGACGATGAAATCAACCTGATTGAGCGCGGCAAAAACTACGGCCACCCGCTAGTAATTGGCCTGACTGATGGCAACTACAACGGCCTGGCCGCCGCCGCTTCCGACCAGGCCAGCCTCCCGGGGCGCTGGCACACCACCTACCCCACCATTAGCAGCGAGAAAGCTAATGCGACCCTGCTGGGGGCTAACTACCGCGACCCTATTGCCTCGCTGTATCCGCTCAGCAATGCGTTTCTGACTACCGTGCTCACCCGCATTCGGTCCCACACCCCCGACGACCCCACCTGGAACTCGGAGGCACCTAGCAGCTTGGCGGTGTACACGGCCACGGCCATTCCCGGCTGGCAAAACTCCCTGCTGATTCCGACGCTGAAGAAGGGCAAGCTGATTCGGTTGAAGCTGACGGCCAACGGCTCGGGCGTGGCCTCCGATACGCTGATGTACTTTAAAGGCCCCGTGCGCTACCGCGACCTAGCCTTTTCGCCCGATGGCACCAAGCTCTACCTCGCCACCGACAGCGCCTCCATTACCTCCGGGCCCTCCGAAGAAGCCCCCAAAGGCACGGCTTGCCAAGGCTGCCTGCTTGAGTTTACCTATGTGAGCGGCGGTACCGCTACTACCCCAACTCAAGGTAGCAGCACCATGACCCCGGAAAAAGCCTTCCAGACCACGATGTCCCTGGTAAAATCGCTCAAGCCGAAAGACCGGCGCGTGAAGCGGGCCGGGCTGCCAGCCGCCCAGCAGCCCGTTTTCGACTTGTTTCTAAAGCCAGAAATGACGGCGGAAGAAAAGACCCGCGCCCAGCGCAGCGCACCTGCCCTGTTGGTAGCCCTGCGTCAGCAGTAAAATCAGCGGGCTTCGTCGGCGGGTTGGTTGTTGATTGATTAGTAGTCACGCTTCGTTTTCCCCTTACCTGGTGTATGCTCACACGTCTTATTCCAGCCAGCCAAGAGGCCCTGCCCGCCATTGGCCTTGGCACTTGGCAAACCTTTGATGTGCGCGGCGCCGGGGCATACCCACCACTGCGCCAAACGCTGGAAACCCTACAAGTGGCCGGGGGCAGCGTTATTGATTCGTCGCCGATGTATGGGCGGGCTGAGGAGGTAGTAGGCGAGCTGACGGCGGCCCTACCCACGCGCGATGCCTTTTTCTACGCTACCAAAGTCTGGACCCAAGGGCGGGAAGCGGGCGTTCGGCAAATGCAAGACTCCCTGCGCAAGCTGTGCCGCTCTAGCATCGACCTGCTGCAAATTCACAATCTGGTGGACTGGCAAACTCACCTGCCGACGCTACGGGCGTGGCAGGCGGCCGGAAAAGTGCGCTACCTCGGCATCACCCACTACACCGATTCCATGCACGGTGAACTGGAGCGGGTGCTGCGCCAGGAAAAGCTGGATTTCGTGCAGTTCAATTACTCCATCCTCGACCGCCACGCCGAGCAACGCCTCCTACCCGCCGCTGCCGACCTGGGCGTAGCTACGCTCATCAACCGTCCTTTCACGGAGGGTGGCCTGCTTGCCCACGTGCAGGGCCGGGCCTTACCTCCCTGGGCCACGGAACTGGGTATAAGCAGCTGGCCGCAGTTCCTGCTCAAGTTTATTCTCTCGCACCCTGCCGTCACGTGCGTGATACCCGGCACGAGCAGCCCAACTCACCTAGCCGATAACCTAGGCGCCGCCGCGGGCCCGTTGCCGGATGCCGCTACCCGCGAGAAAATGGCCGCTTACGTACGCACTTTGTAAGTCAAACGAGGGCGAAAACAGGCCCGATGCAGGGGTAAGCTGCGGGTAGGTTTTCGCACGTATATAGTAACTAGCTTTTTGCTTTGCAGGAACATCCTTTCTGGTAGGACTTCGGGAAAGAGGCCGGGCCCACTCATCTTTTCCGCCCTCTTTTTCCTGCCGCCATGCACAGCATGCACCTCAAGCTTACACCGCTTCACCAACCGACGATTGTTATTACGATGGTCGTCAACGTGGTACTAGCCGCTTGCAACGCCGATGCTATCCGGCTGGCTCACAAATCAATAGTCAGGATGGGCACGCTTTGGCGGTACCCACCGATATTGGCCGGGGAGAAGATATGGTACGCTCAACCGCGGCTACCAGTATTGGTACGGCAGCGTGGCTAATATGGCAAAAGCGAACTACCAACGCCGAGAAGGCCGCGGAAACTTCTCCCCAAGCACCGGTATTACTCCGCCGCTTCTACGGCTCTACTGGCTTGGCTACGGCCTACTTCGGGCTAGCGGACTCCGCCTACTTCACCACAAGTGCTTCTCTGGTCGCAAGCTTTTGCCTTCAGTCTTTCTGGCAGTAGTAGCTTGAGGAATGAGGCCACAATTTTGCTCTGGCCGCTTTCGCAACCCCCAGGTTATGAAAGCGGTATCAAGAGTATTCACCAATTGCTCGTATTATGCAATCCTTTGACGCTCATCCTGCCTCCCGCCGGGAGTTTATGCGCATGCTTTCCTTGGGCCTGGGCGCCACACTGGTAGGCACCTCAGCCGTTGGCGGCCCTTTGTCGTGGCTGGAGGAAATCAGCTACGGGCCGGCTAGCTTGGAAGCCCTGCAAACCGGGCGCCGGCTGGGCGTAGCGCTGGTAGGACTGGGCAAGTACAGCACGGGTCAGTTGGCGCCAGCCTTGCAGCAAACCAAGCTATGCAAGTTGGCGGGCATCGTCACGGGTACTCCTTCCAAGGCCGCCCAGTGGCAACAGCGGTACCAGGTGCCAGCCAAGAACGTGTACGACTACAAAACCTTTGACCGCATCGTCGACAACCCCGACATCGACATTATCTACATTGTGCTGCCGGTGGGCATGCATGCCGAGTACGTGGAGCGGGCCGCCCGGGCGGGCAAGCACGTAATTTGCGAAAAGCCCATGGCTCCTACGGCGGCGGAATGCCAGCGCATGATTGCCGCCATGCAGAAAGCGGGCAAGAAGTTCAGCATTGGCTACCGCCTGCATTTCGAGCCCCACCACCAGGAAATGATGCGCCTGGGTCAAAAACAAACGCTGGGCCCCATCAAGCGCCTAGTGGCTGACAATGGCTTCCGCTTCAACAATGACACCCCCTGGCGCGTGGATAAGGAGTTGGCCGGCGGCGGCCCGCTCATGGACATGGGCATTTACTGCGTGCAAGGTGTGGTGTACACCAAGGGCCAGCTGCCCACGTCCGTAACGGCCAAGCTGGCGCCCAACCCCGATCCGAAGGGGCTGTTCAAGGAAGTGGAAGCGGGCATAAACTGGCAGATGCAGTTTGCCGATGGCTCGGTAGCCGACTGCCGCACTAGCTACGCCGAGAATCTGAACAGCCGCCTGCGGGCCGAAACCGACAAAGGCTTTCTGGAATTGCAACCAGCCTTTGGCTACGGCGGCATTGAAGGCCGAACCAGTCAGGGGGCCATGAACATTCAGAACGTGCCTCAGCAGGCCCGCCAGATGGACGACTTCGCCGACTGCATCCTCAACAACAAGCCCACCCGCGTACCCGGCGAAATGGGCTTACGCGACGTGCAAATTCTACAAGCCATCTACCGGGCAGCTGCCACTGGCCAGAAGATTTCAACCAAAGACGTGGTAGCCGTGCTAGACAAAACCAACAGCCGCTAAGATTGGGCAATGAAGATCATTACGGGTTAGAAACCCAGTCCGCTAGTTAAGAGCGCTACCGCCCGAAACACCACGGGCCCCACACCAATATTCAGGTGTGGGGCCCGTGGTGTTTCGGGCTGCTTTCTAAGCGCAGGCTATTGCTTACGGGTTAATAGTTTCGAAGCCGCCGTCGGGAGTACGCTTTAGCTCGGTCACCTTCACGTTGCGCAGCCAGGTTTTGTTGGATAGTTCAGTATCATGGTAGAAGATGTACCACTTGCCGTTCTTCTCAACGATGGAATGGTGGGTAGTCCAGCCTTGTACGGGGTTCATGATAACGCCCTGGTAGGTGAAGGGGCCGTAGGGCGAGGTGCCAGTGGCATACACCAGCAAGTGCGTATCGCCGGTGGAGTAGCTGAAGTAGTATTTGCCGTTGTACTTGTGCAGCCAGCCGCCTTCAAAGAAGCGCCGCTTCGTGTCGCTAGACAGCAGGGGCTTACCCTCTTTATCCAGAATCTTCACTTCCCTCACTGGCTCGGCAAAGCTGAGCATGTTACCGCTTAGCTTTGCTACGCGTGGCCCCAGGGCCTGTTCGGTGGGTGCTGGCTCCTGGCTTTTGTCATTGGCATTGTAGGAGCCTGTGCGCCAGCGATGCAATTGCCCGCCCCAAATGCCACCCATGTACATGTAGGTGCTACCATCGGCGTCCGTAAACACGGCTGGGTCGATGCTAAGGCTGCCCTCAATGGGCTTGGGCTGGGCCTTAAAGGGGCCCGTAGGCGAGGTGCTGGTGGCTACCCCAATGCGAAAGACGTCCTGCTTGTCCTTCACCGGGAAATAGAGGTAGTATGTGCCGTTCTTGAAGGCCGCATCGGGCGCCCACAGCTGCCGACCAGCCCAAGGAATATCCTTAATGTCGAGGGCCACGCCGTGGTCGGTTACAGCTCCGCCTACGCTATCCATGGACAGGATGTGGTAGTCGCGCATGGCAAAATGGTCGCCATTGTCATTTTCCGGCATCCCCGTTTCAATGTCGTGGGAAGGATAAATGTAGATCTTCCCGTTGAACACGTGGGCCGAGGGGTCGGCGGTATAGATATCCTTGAGTAGGGGCTTGCTAAGGTATTTCTTGCCGGTTGTGTCAGCCGTGGCAGTAGAAGCAGCAGCTTCGGGAGTAGCGGCAGTATTTTCGCTGGCGGTGTTGCTTTGGCAGGCACTGCCGAGAGCAAGTGGCAGCAGCAACACCAGCGCAGACGGGTGGAGACGAGGTAGCAAGGAAACAGGCACTTTGTGGGAGTTTTAGAAGGTGAAAAATAGAGCACACAAACCAACGGCGGCGCACTGCTTGGCCAACTAGCGGCCGCTACTCACGGAGGTAGTTGCGGGATTGGCGCGGGAGCTAGCCTGCTGGCTGCTGCCAAATATAGACCCCTCCTTTGCCAGCTAATACACGCGAAATGGCCCTTTTGCCGAAGAAAAACTATCCAATCGTTTGCGGTAGCAACTTCCATTTTTCCATCTACCCCGAACGCAAAACGGCCCCGACGTTGTTCGTCGGGGCCGTTTTACTAGGTGCGCGTGCACCGTGGGCGTTTAGTCGGCATTGCCTGTAGCGCCGTCGTCGGTAAAGTCAGCGGCGTTGTTAGGGTTGTGCTCCGTGTAGCTAGCTACTTCGTTGGTCAGGGCTACGTCAACATCGGCAGCAGCACCCGCAGGCTGGGAGCTACCGGCTGGTGAGGGAGTAGCCTTTTTTGCGTTGAAAGGCCAGCTGCCTTGCGTGTAGCTAACATAGGCACCAGCCGCAACAGCAGCTAGTGCGGCCCCTACGAGGGCGGTGGTATTGGACTTCTTCGACATGATAAGAGTACGTTGAATGCAGGAGTACTGCGGCGAGGCTAGATGCGCCGCCGGGTTCTTGCTTAGTACGGTAACTCGTCGTTTTTTGTGACTGAACCGTTACTATTTTGCTTTACTGCGGCGGCACGGGGTACTTCTTAAACATGGTAGCAATGCCTTCATCAATGCGGGCGGCCAGCTTTTCTGGGTTTTTGCTGAGCGCGCTGGCTGCTATTCCCTGCCATACTTGCTCATTGCGCGCCGCGTCTACCACATCCACGGTGGCTGTGCCTTCGCGGTAGGTACCGGCCGACACTTGCTGCGCTTCCCAGTGGTAGCGGCGCTGACCAATGTAGCGTGGGGCCTCCCAAATCGTGCTTTCCCGGGTTTGCACCTTCTGCTCCGTCACTACCCCAATGTTTACCCACAGGTCCGGCGACTCGGCGCGCTGGTAGCCCCGGCGTTCCATCTCCCGCCCCACGGCCTGCTTCAACTCCTCAATACCTACAGCGCCGCCCGCAAAAGCAGCTTCGTTGCGAGCTGTCACGTCCATAAAATTGTAGGTTTTGTACGCAGAGAAGTTGACGCCGGGCGCCTGGGTAGTCGATTCTACCCGCACGGGCGAGCAGGCGGCTCCGGCGAGGAGCAACGCAGATAGCAGAACAATTTTCATAGCACAGGAAGGGAAAGATGAACAGGGGCCGGGCGAGTGCGTACCCGCCCAGCCAAACACAAGTGGCCCAGATTTAGGAGAAGCCCAGCACTGGGTGGGGCTGGTAGGGCTCCTCCAGACGCTTAATCTCCTCATCGGATAGCTTCACTGAAACGGCTGCCACGGCGTCTTCGAGGTGGCCGGGCTTGCTGGCCCCCACAATAGGCGCCGTGATGACCGACTTCGAGAGCATCCAGGCTAGGGCTATTTGGGCGTTGGGCAGGCCCCGCTCCTGAGCAATTTCAGTTACGCGGTCGGCCACGACAAAGTCGTCGTCGCGGCCGTAGAGGCTTTTCCCGAAGGCGTCGGTTTTGGCCCGCTCGGTTTCGTTGCGCTCCTTGCCGCGCCCACCCGTGAGCAGCCCCCGCGCCAGCGGCGACCAAGGAATAACACCAATGTTTTGGTCTTGGCAGAGAGGTAGCATTTCGCGCTCTTCCTCCCGGTACACGAGGTTGTAGTGGGGCTGCATGCTCACGAAGCGCGTCCAGTTGTGCTTATCGGCCAGGTACAGAGACTGGGCAAACTGCCACGCAAACATCGACGATGCACCAATGTAGCGGGCCTTGCCGGCCTTTACCACGTCGTGCAGGGCTTCCAAGGTTTCCTCAATGGGCGTGTCGTAGTCCCAACGGTGAATCTGATAGAGGTCCACATAGTCGGTGCCGAGGCGCTGGAGGCTGGCGTCAATGGCGCTCATAATGTGCTTGCGCGACAGCCCCCGTTGGTTGGGGCCCGGCCCCATGGGGTTGTACACCTTGGTTGCCAGCACTACCTCGTCGCGCTTGGCAAAGTCGCGCAGGGCGCGGCCCACTACTTCTTCACTGGCTCCGTTGGAATACACGTCGGCCGTGTCAAAGAAGTTGATACCCAGTTCCAGCGCTTTTTGAATGAAGGGCCGGCTTTGCTCTTCGTCCAAGGCCCAGGGCCAGCGTTCAGTGGGCGTGCCATAGGTCATGGTGCCCAGGCAAATACGAGAAACTTTGAGGCCAGTGGCCCCCAAGCGGATATAGTCCATATGGGTTGGTTTAGTTGAGGAAAGCCAGCTGCGCACAGCGGCTAGTTGCACGTCGGTTGTTATACGCCTTTCCCTTGCCTTTGCTCTAAGCCGGCTGCGTTAGTATCATAATTTTATCTATGCCGGTGGAGCTATACTCGGCGCTTGTTTCCCCCAACGCTTTTCGCGTTTGCCACCCAAGCCCAACCGTACAACTAACCCCTATCTATACTCAGTGACTATACGCCCGTTTCCGCCCCCTGCCATACCTTTGCGCTGCATGTACACGCGGCACGCACCTAGCTCGCCTCAAATTTCTGCTCTGCCTCAGCCCAGAACCGGCCAGAAGAATCTTGCCCCCGCTCCCCCAACACGTTTTGCCTTCTCGCTTCCCCCTCATGACCCTCACTTGGACCACTAAACCCTTCGACGCTCTCACCCTATCGGAACTATACGCCCTGCTGCAGCTACGCTCCGAGGTATTTGTGGTCGAGCAAACCTGCGCTTTTCAGGATATCGACGGCCAAGACCAGGCGGCGTATCATTTGCTGGGGCACAGTGAAACCGGTGAGCTGGCGGCGTACACCCGGTTGTTTGGGGCGGGCATTAGCTACCCCGAGGCCAGCATTGGGCGGGTAGTAGTAAGCCCCAAATACCGCCGCTATGGGCTGGGCCGGGAGCTGCTGCACGAGTCGATTGGGGCGATAGAAGCGCTGTTTGGTGCTCAACCCATCCAGATTGGGGCGCAGCTCTACCTCAAGGGATTCTACGAGAGCTTCGGCTTTCAGCAGCAGGGAGAGGGCTACTTGGAAGATGGCATTCCCCACATCCACATGATTCGGGCGTAAGCGACCGGCGGCGCAAAACGGTGTCGCCAAGCGGAGGTGTTGATTTTCGGGTTGCTCTTTTAATCCGCCTAACTGGATGGTATCTTTACTCGTTGGATAGCTGCGCCCCAGGTGCAGCTATTTTTGTCCTTTTGCCTACTGCCCCCATGACCACTCCACTCGTGCCGGTTGATTATCAACAGCTTTTCCGTTCTCTCCCCGATAACTTTTTGCTGATTGCGCCGGACGAAGACGCCACGATTCTGGATAACACCGACCGCCACGTAGGCGTGTCGTTGAAAAGCCGGGAGGCGGCCGTGGGCAGGCCCTTCTTTGAGGCCTATCCCGCTACCGATGAGGAGTCGGCTGCTATTATTCGGGAGTCGCACGAGCACGTACGCCGCCACTTGGAGCCGCATACCATGCCCCTGATTCGGTACGACCTGGCGCGGCCGGAGGCCGAGGGTGGTGGCCTGGAGGAGTTGTACTGGGAAGCTACCCACTACCCCGTTTTGGATGCCCAAGGCCAGCTGCAGTACATCCTGCAGCGCACCCAGGATGTGACGGAAAAGATGCGAGCGGCCCAACTGGCCGAAGCTACCCGCAAAGCCCTCAACGACGAGCAGGAGCGCACCCGGTTTATCCTGGAATCGTTGCCGGTGATGATCTGGACGGCCCAGCCCGATGGCAACCGAGACTTCTTTAACACCCGCTGGCTGCAGTTTACGGGCCACCCGTTGGAAGAAGAAGTAGGCATGCAATGGCTGAACCGCTTGCACCCCGATGACCGGGACCGAGTGTTGAAGATTTGGCAGGAATGTCTGCGGACCGGGCAGCCCTACCAAGCTGAGTACCGCCTGCGCCGCGCCGATGGCCAGTACCGCTGGATGCTGGTACGCGGCCACGCCCACCGCGACGCCGACGATACCATTACGATGTGGGTTGGTGGCGGCACCGATATTCACGACCAGAAGCAAATGGTGCAGGAGTTGCTAGAGCAAAACGAGCAGCAAGCCACCCTTTCCGACCAGGCCTACCAGGCTTACCAGGAAATGCAGGCCCAGCGCGAAACGTTCTACAACCTGTTTATGCAAACGCCCGCGCTTATCTGCATACTGCGTGGGGCTGAGCACCGCTATGA
The DNA here is from genome assembly GCF_900188255.1 of Hymenobacter mucosus. Lineage (GTDB taxonomy): Bacteria > Bacteroidota > Bacteroidia > Cytophagales > Hymenobacteraceae > Hymenobacter > Hymenobacter mucosus. The sequence continues at coordinate 592,662 of NZ_FZNS01000004.1, forward strand.
GTTTGTGAACCCCGAGTACCAACGCTTCTTTCCCGGCCGGAAACTAGTGGGGCTTACTGTAGCGGAGGCCTTGCCGGAAATAGCGGAACAAGGCTTCATTGACTTGCTTGACGGGGTGTACTCTACCGGCGAAACCTTCATAGGTACTGAAATAGTAGTTATGGTTCACCCGCAGGGCGAGGAGCCCCAACGGCGCTACCTCAATTTCACCTATCAGCTTTTCCGTGAGCAGGGCCAGAAAGCCGGCATCACGGTGTTTGCCTTCGATGTTACCGACTTAGTGCAGGCTCGGCAGGCCCTTGAAAACCCAGGTGCTGGTGTTCAATAAGATGGTTTCCCACTTTGCTTTCGGGCAACTATCCCCCCTTCTATGGACATGACCACCCTGGATTTTCAGCAGGCGCGTATCAAGCAAGTGCTGTTTAAATCCCGGCTGCGCTCTACACTCTACGGAGTACGCGAGGCTGATCCTAACTTGTTTGCTATCCGCCAAAGCCCGCTGGGCGAATGGCTGTACACCGTGGTAAAACCCCGCTATGGGTCTTTACCTGCCGTACTGCGCCTAGAGCAGGAAGTGCAACGCATGCTCGACACGGGCCGCGCCTTGGTGCAACAGCAGCAACGCGGACAACTGGAAGAGTCACGCTCAGGCATGGAGCGAATTGATGCGCATGCTACCCGCATCGAAGCGCTACTACAAGAGCTGGAGCAGTCAGCCTTGGCGTAGCCCTGTGCCGATATAACGGCGGGCCTGCGTATTATTGGCCGTATGAAATGCTCTCCTCTTTTGCTGCTGGCGGCCCTAGGCAGTGCGTGGCTGACTAGCCCAGCCACGGCGCAGGCCCCCCTTCCCAAACCCGTAACCAAAGCCCTTGACCGCGTGCGGCCTGGGGATGTAAAGGCGCACATCTGGTACTTGGCCGATGACCGGCTGCGCGGCCGCCAGCCCGGCACGCCTGGCTACCAGATGGCCGTCGACTACGTGACTACCCAGCTGCGCCAGCTGGGGGTGCAGCCAGCCGGTGAGGCAGGCACCTTTGTACAGCGTGTGCGCTTGCGCCGCGCCACCACCCAGCCCGGGGCTACGCTCACGCACCAGGACCAAGGCAGCACTACGGCCCGGCCCTTCACCTATGCCACCGATTTTCTGCTAAACCCCCACCCCGAGCAAGCTGCAGTAACGGTAGAAGCGCCCGTGGTGTTTGCGGGCTACGGCATTAGCGCCCCCGAGCTGGGCTATGATGACTACGCAGGCTTGGACGCGAAAGGCAAGCTAGTGGTGGTGGTGCGCGGTGCGCCGGCCCGTTTTCCAAGCACCGTAGCCGCGGCCAGCCAAGACCTAGGCATGACCCTGCAAAACGCAGTGCGCCACGGCGCGGTAGGCGTACTGGTGGCCGCCACGGCAGCTCCCGCTACGCCTCCCTCAGCTACTGCTCGGCGTAGTACTAATAGCGTACTGGGTCCCGATGGGCGGGTAGCGGCTTCGCGCACCTACGCCCCAGGTAGCTCCTTGCAGGTGGTGGGCAACGTAGGCGCCGCGGCCTTCAACGACTTGCTGCGCACGGCGTCGCTGGATACTGGCCGGGTGCTGCCCTCCTTACGGCGGGGCACGCCGGCCTCGGCGCCACTAGCCACCACCCTGCGGGCCAGCTACCAGTCGAGCTACCACGACTTCGACAGCTACAACGTGGTGGGCAAAGTGGAAGGCTCCGACCCTACCCTGCGCAATGAGTACGTGGTTCACTCGGCCCACCTCGACCACCTAGGCGTGGGAACACCCGTGCAGGGCGACTCGATTTATAACGGAGCCCACGACAACGCTTCGGGCGTGGCTTCGGTGTTGGAAATTGCTCGCATCTATTCCCGTATCAAGCAGAAGCCGCGCCGCTCGGTGCTCTTTGTGCTGCAAACGGGTGAGGAGTTGGGCCTGCTGGGCTCGGGCTACTTTGCAGCCTTCCCTACGGTACCGAAGGCTAGCTTGGTGGCCGACGTAAACACCGATATGCCCACTATCATTGCGCCGCTACTGTCGGTGGTGCCACTGGGAGCCCAGCACTCTAGCCTCAGCCAGCCGGTAAACCAAGCGGCGCACTACCTCGGGCTTAGCGTGGAAAACGACCCGGAGCCGGACCAGAACCGCTTTATTCGCTCTGATCAGTACAGCTTTGTGCTACAAGGCATCCCAGCCCTGCACATTAAGTATGGCAACCGCACCGCCGATGGCCGGAACAACCTCGACGAAACGGTGAAAAAGTGGCGGGCTACTACCTACCACAAACCGCAGGATGGCACAAACGGAGTATTCGATTTCGAGGCGGGCCGCAAATACGTGCAACTCAACTTTCTCATTGGCTACCTGATAGCGCAGGAAACCAAGCGCCCCACCTGGAATACCGGCGACTTCTTTGGGCGGCAATTCGGACAGGCTCAGTAAAAGACCGGTGTGCGCTTCTGAATTATTCCACGAAAAATGTGAAGTAAATCTGGAATATAATTCCGATTATTAGCCATCTGAGGCAAGGAGCAATACAGTACGATTCAGGTACGACTGATGCTGGCAAGCCGTTAGTTTCCGCTTTGTCAGCTCACTGCATGTTTATCTACGGCCACCTTTCTTCTCCCTTGCACACGGCTCCTCTACCGGGCTCGTGTTCGGCCTGCGCTGCCGTAGACAGCCAGCAGTTGCATATTGTTGGGCATTACATGCACGTGTATTGGCTTCCATTGTTCTCCATCGGCAAATCAGGCGCCGCCGAATGTCAGCAATGTCAGCGGGTGATACCGGCTAAGCACATGGAGCCCGTGCTTAAACAGGCATTTATCACCTTGCGCAAAAACGTGCGAGTACCCGCCTGGCACTTCGCTGGGTTGCTGCTTGTGGTGCTGGGGCTGGCGTGGAGTACGGTAGTGTACAGTACCAATCAGAAAGCCAACCAAGTCTTTATTGCGGCGCCCCACAAAGGCGATATGTACCACATCAAGACCGACAATGGTCACTACTCCTTACTGAAAGTGGCGGCCGTGGCGGGCAACAGTGTGAAGCTGCTGGCCAATAGCTACGAAATTGACCAGGAAACCAAAGTAGCGGAACTCAACAAACCCGAAAACTACGCCTCCGAGCCCGTTGAGCTAACCCGCTACGACCTCAATATTATGCTGGCAAAAAAGGAAATAGTAGCGGTAGAGCGCCCATAGCACTATTGCCGCCTTACGCCGCTGCCCACCCTAGCAAGCGCACACGCTGCTACGGGTGGGCAGTTGGGTTTAAGGCCGCTTGCTCTCCCACAGGGCTTTTGCGGCCGCGTGCTCCCGGTAAATGCGGGCCAGGATTGCCGCATCGGGGGCAGTACCGAGGTAGATAGCCGCGCTCTGCTCCCGGGCGTAAGCATTTTGCACCTGGGCTACCTGCCGAAGCGTACGAAAGTGCGGGAACAAGTCGGCGTCGGGAACCTCATCATCAATGATCAGGAGGTAGGACCAGGGCCGGGCGGGTCGCCTCGGAAACCACAACAGGTAGCTCCCATTGAAGCTATGCGCCGACGGCATGGGGCGGCTTCGGTTATAATAATTGATGGCGCCCGCCTGCCCGTAGTTGGCAGTTAAAATGAGGGTTTGGTTTCTGGTTTCGGGAGGTAGCTGCTGATACACCCACCAAGTTTTGCCGGCCAGTTCCTGCCAGCCCAGCATATCGGCAAAGTCTTGGGGCAGGGAATGGTCGCGGCCATCTTCCCAGCGCAAGGCCCCGCTACCTCGGTAGGCCTCGCCCACCTGCTGCATACGGGCGGGCGCAAACAGCGTGAAAGTCATTGGTAACAGGGGCACTAGCAGCAGCACGGGCAGCAGCAGCAGAGCCGGCCGCAGCCACCGCTGGCCCCGTGGCCACCCCTCCAACTGTCGCTCCCACCACACTGCTCCGGCCGCAAACAACACAGGATAATAGCCCAGCGCGTAGTAGCTCTTGCCGTGCAGCACCGTTAGCAGCAGTAGGCCCAGGCAGTAAATGAGGCCTAGTACCCGGTAGGGCAGCAGCGGCCGGTACACTAGCAACGCCACCAATCCCGGCACCCACACCCACAGCGCTGGCAAGCACATGAGCAGCTGGTCCTTCCAGAAATCGGCCCCCGACACGTTCACGAGCTGAGTATCATGCAACTCCTGCATGTGATGCAAAAAAGGAATACCATGCTGCAACTGCCACAGCACATTGGGCAGCCACACTAGCGCCGCTACGCCTGCTCCCATCCACAAAGCTCGCGTCAGCAGCAGCCGACGCAAGTCTGTGAGCAGCAAGCTAACCATCAGGGCTCCGATAAAGAATAGGGCCGAGTACTTGTTCAGTAACCCCAGCCCCAGCACGGCCCCCATGCCTAACAATAGGCCAGCCCGCTCCTTTTGCCGGTAGCAGATTAGTAAGTAGCTGACTAGAGTAAAGGCAAGTACCTCGAGGGAATTGGGTTGAAACAGGAAGTTGAGCCGCGCAAAACCACCCAGGAGGTAGCACAGGCCAGCTAGCCCTACCGCCCACCCGCTACCGCCCAGGCGCTGGGCAGCTCGCGCCACCAAGTACACCGTGAGGCTACCCCACAAGAAGGGCCAGAACTTCACCCAGAAGTAGCCGCCCCCGAGCTGCAGGGTAACCCAGCTTTGCAGGGCCGTCAGCGGAGGCACCTCAATGTAGCCCCAGGCTAGGTGCTGTCCGTAATTGAGGTAGAGATATTCGTCGCGGTGCAGTTCGTAGGCCCGACTAGCGAGCAAAAAGCCAGACGCAAACTTGAGGACAGCCAAGAGCAACGGGAGCAGGCGGGAAGGCTTCATGCCAACAATATAGCACCCACCTAATACACGAGAGCTACTCGCTTGTTCTTCTCGCTACGCTCATGCAGCCTGTTGCTGCCGCTGAATTAGTAGGCCGGCTACAGCTCCTTCGGCAGGCGGATGCCTTCCAGATAATCGTGCAGGCCGGCCGAGTGCTGAAAGAGGTGGATAAACAAAATTCGCTCTTCTCCCCACTGGCACCACTCTTCCGCGTAAAAGTCGCCCACGGCAAACAAGCGCAGACGGAAACTATCCTGCCGCCGCTCGGCCAACAAATGGCCGTGGCCGCGCAGGTGCTCGGCTTGGCGGTACATGTGCAGTTGTTTAAACTCAGCGAACTTCATAGCGCTTGAAAACCCAAAGATACTGCTGCTGGGTTCCAGTAGGGAGGTAGCGCCCCGCGAAAATGCGCCCCCGTCCTCCTTGCTTGGCTTCTTAAGCCGCAACAGGGGAAACGGCACGCGCACTATTTCACCATCTTCGCGGAATGAAGACGATTCGCTTTCCGCACCCGCTGGTGCTGCTGACGGGGTTTGTGTTGCTGGCTTGCCTGTTGAGTTACGTGCTGCCCGCTGGGGTATTTGAACGCCAAGCCGATGCTGCCACCGGCCGCGACGTGGTAGTGGCGGGCTCTTACCACCGCGTACCGGCTACTCCGGTTACCCCCTTGCAGGCCCTGGTGAGCATTCCGAAAGGACTGGTTGATTCTGCTTCCGTGATTTTCCTGGTGTTTCTGGCCGGCGGCGCCTTTACCGTGGTGGACCAGACCGGGGCGCTCCGCCAGGGGGTAGACTGGCTGTTGGCGCGGTTTCGGGGGCGCGAGGCCATCGTTATTCCCATTATCTCGGTGCTGTTTGCGACTATGGGTGCCCTAGAGAACATGCAGGAGGAAATTGTACCCTTGGTGCCCGTGCTCCTGATTTTGATGCGGCGCATTGGCTACCCGCCCCTCACCGCTGCCGCCGTGAGCCTGGGCTCGGCGGCCGTGGGGGCGGCGTTTAGCCCTCTGAACCCGTTTCAGGTAGGGTTGGCGCAGAAGCTGGCCCAGCTACCCCTGCTTTCGGGCGGTGGGTTTCGGATGGTCTTTCTGGGCTTGGCCTTGGTTATCTGGATCAGTGGTACCGTGCGCTACGCCCTGCGCCACCGGGTAGCCCCGGCTGCCACCGAAGAAGCCGACCCAGCCGCCCTTCACATTGGGCAAAACCACGGCTTCGTTTTGCTACTGCTGTTTGTCACCTTTGGCTTTTTCGCCTATGGCGTTCTGCAACTAGGCTGGGAGTTTGAGCAGATGGCGGCTTTGTTTCTCGGGCTCGGCATTGTGGCGGGCTTGGTGGGCGGCCTAGGCCTAACAGGTACGGCCGAAGGCTTTCTGGCCGGCTTCCGCGACATTGCCTTCTCGGCTATTCTCATTGGGTTTGCCCGCGCCATCTTCGTTGTGCTGGAGCAGGGCCACATAGTAGATACTGTGGTCAATGCCCTGTCGGCGCCGCTGGCAGGGTTGCCCGCCTGGCTCTCGGCCTTGGGTATGATGGGCGTGCACACGGCCCTGCACCTACCAGTACCCAGCGTGAGCGGGCAGGCCGTGCTGACCATGCCTCTGCTCGTTCCGCTCTCCGACCTCATTGGCCTTTCGCGCCAGGTTACGGTGCTGGCTTACCAGTACGGGGCCGGCCTTTGTGAGCTAATTACGCCCACCAACGGCGCCCTAATGGCCATTGTGGCGGCGTGCGGCGTGCGATTTGACGCGTGGTGGAAGTTCGTACTGCCGCTCTACGCGCTGCTGGTGCTGCTAGGCATTGTGGCCGTGGTAGTAGGCATTGCACTGGGAATATAAACCTACGGGGCAACTAATAGAGAAGCCCCATGTCATCAACCCCCAAAACTCTTGCCTACCAGTGCAAAGTAGCAGGGTAGCGGGCTGCCTGACCGTGCAAAATACTCCTAGCAGCGCGGCTCTTCCCCAACAGAACGCGCCCAACAGTGAGGCTCTCTCTTGTGCGCGCGGGGCTGGTGCCACGGCTACCGCATATTGGGCAGGCAGCACTCCTGAAACCGCTCACGCCCGGGGGCCTTTGTTTAGCCCTGACAGTGCTATAGTGCCCGTGAGACGGACTGTAGTACTGCCAGGGCTAAACAAAAGCGGAGCTATAATGAGTTGGCACAGCCGTTTTTGTCGTTTGACAGGTAAACCCGGCTTAGGGTGCTTCCAAGAATTTACTGGGTGCGGTTGCTGCCATCTGAGCAAGTAGAGGCTTTGCGGGCACTACATGTGGTAGTGTCAGGCGCGGGCTTGCTATGGTGTACTGATTGCAACAACCCTGATTCTTTTTTCTTTGCGCTTATGCTGCGTTTTCTGCTTCTGGGGCTGCTCACGTTCACTGCCGGGGCTCAGGGGCCCGTTACCATTAAAGGGCGGGTGCTGGACGCGCAAACGCGCCAGCCGGTATCCTACGCCCAAATTGGGGTAGGCGGCAACCAGCTGGGCACCAGTGCCAACGAAGAAGGCCGCTTCTCTTTAAGCATCCCCCCCGAGTATCAGCAGCTGACACTGGAAATTACCTTTATTGGCTACCGTCGCGCCACGGTGCAGCTGCCTGTGCCAGCCGGCCAGGAGGTGCAAGTATTGCTAGCGCCTGCGCCTACCCAGCTGGCCAACGTCACCGTGTCGGGCTCGGCGCTGGGCATTGTGCGGGCCGCGGTAGCCCGCATTCCGCGCAACTACCCCGCCCGCCCGGCCGTGCTGACGGGCTTCTACCGCGAGTCCAGCAATGTGCCGGGGGGGCGCTACCAGTACTTGGCGGAGGGCATTCTGAAAGTGCGCAAAGTATCGTACCGCACGCCCCGCGAAACCGGCGACGTGCAACTCTCTCAAACCCGCAAGTACGAAGCCGCCGACTCTAGCCGCATTCAAATGCTGTGGCAGGCCGGCCCCTTTATTCCGCACCGGTTCGACTTTGTGCATAGCCGCGCCGATTTCATCAATAAGGCGCATTTCAGTGAGTACGACTATCAGATGGGCGACCCTACTACCTTCAATGGCCGGCCAGTGTACGTTATCATCTTCACTCCGCGGCGCGGCGCTACCAAAGCCAACTACCAGGGACGCCTTTACATTGACCTGGATACGTACGCCTTTTTGGGGGCCGACTACCACCTGACGCCCGGTGGGGTGCGGCGCTACCAGGCTCAGTTTGGGGTGCAGTTTTCCTCGGCCTATACTGCACGCACCCGCCACGTAAGCTACCAACGCTACGCCGGCCGCTGGCACCTGAAGCGCGTGTGGGACCAGGCCGTGCGCACCACGCCGAGCCCGCCCTACCAGCATACCAGTGAGTTCATCACCACGGCTATTGATACGGCCCACACTGCGCGCCCAGCCTACGCCGACCGCCTACAGTTTGAGGACGTATTTTTGCGCAACTCCGTGCGCTACGACTCTACATTCTGGCAGCACTATACCACCTTGGTGCTGCCCAAGCAGGTAGCCCAGCAGTTACTAGACGAAGAACGCCAGCGCAAAGCCGAGCAGCTATTCTCCGACTCGGCTGCCATGGCCGACCGCCTCCCGGCCCTGGATTCCGTCGCTCTTACCACTGCCAGCACGTCCCCACCCGATACAATTTCTGATTCACGTAAGCCTGGCAAGCGTACGTATGGGCAGCTTCGCTACTACCTCAGCATTAATGCTGTTCCCTTGCTAGTTACGTCAGGAAGCTTACTGGTTTCCTATGCTCCGGCGGGTTCGTCATTTGCTCCCGTTATAGCCGCCACCGTGCGCCCCCGCCAGCTTAGCGCCATGCCTGGGGGCAGCTACCAGTACCGGTTTGCCCAGCGGTGGGTAGCCCGCTATGGGTTTGGTACGGTACGGGGCGAGGTGCGCGGCGGGCTCAACAGTTGGGGACTATTCTACCGCTACAACCTTTCACAGCGCCACCGGCCGTTCTACGTGCGCGCCGGCCTCGACTATAGCACCCTCAAGCTACGGCAGCGCCTGGGTCGCCTGCCCAACCCCGACGCCAACCTGCGTGTGGACGGCACCCGCCTGAATGCCAGCCGCCTTGCCCTGGGCCTGCAAACCGTTACGACTGGCTTTCAGCCTCACTTGGGGGCCGAGCTAGAGCTTAATGCGCGGTACCAACTATTGCTGGAAGCCAGCTATTGGGTGCGGCCTCGCACCCGGCAGGAATTACTGCTGGAGGAAAAAAGAGGCTTCTTTCGCAGCAATGCCACGGTGTCATTGTCAAGCCCCGAGTTGCGGGTACAGCTAAACAACGAGCCCCTGCACAGCCCGCTGGTAGTACCACAACGCTTTGGGGTGCGCCTGGGGCTGCAGTTTGGCCAGTTCTGATGCGGCCCCTACCCACGCTAAGAGCGGCCGCTCCGTTCATCTGGCCAGACGAACGGAGCGGCCGCTTTTGGTTCAAAGACAAAACCCACTAAGCGAACCGCAGTTCTTCGGCTTCAAAAACGCGCTTCACTTTGCGCTTTTTTTCCACCATCTGAAACGTAGCGGTGCTAGTAGCTTCGTCCCAATACACGTCGGAGATGAGGCCCCGGTGGGCCGCCCGCCCATCCTCGGGGCTGGTTTCTTCCACTAAGTCGCCAAAGCTGAAAGGGGGCTTGTCGTAGAGTTCTTTGAACAGCTCCCCGCTGACTTTAAACTGCTGCTCATCGTAGCGCAGCAAAATCCAGTCGTCGGTTTCATCTATTTTCTCAAAGACTTTGCCCAACGGCTCCAGCCATTCAAAGCTGCGGCGGTTGGCGGGGTGAATGTAGCGGAAGCCGTAGTCAGGCGTCCAGGAATACAGGCCGTAGATAACAGGTTTCGGTCGAGGCACGATAAAAAGCTTTGATAGTCAGCAAAATGGCAGCCCTGCTTTGTAACAGCAGCGCCGCAGGTCAGCAAGCCGGAATGGTGATTTTTACGGACGCAATTTCCGGCTTTTCAGTATAACTACCCCCGCTAGGGCTTCGTTCATCAGGGGGAGGCCGCTCGCGAGTGCGGCCTTTTGCTTGCCTTACAACAGGGTACCATGAAGAAGGAAGAGATTTATTTAGGCGACTGGCAGCGCATCCTGTTTGGCGATACGCCCGGCGAGTTCACCTGGGAAGTGCTTGTTCGCACAGTTTTGATCTACCTGATCTTTCTGGTAGTAATGCGCCTGCTCGGCAAGCGCATGAATGCTCAGCTCACCATTACGGAACTGGCTGTGATGCTCACGTTGGGGGCAATTGTGTCGGTGCCAATGCAAACGCCCAACCGGGGTATGATTCCGGCCGTGCTGCTTCTGCTGTGCGTGCTATTTTTCCAGCGGGGTAGCAACTGGTGGGCTTTTAAGCAACGCAAAGTGGAGGCGGTACTGCAAGGCAATGTGACTTTGCTTGCCAAAAATGGCGTGTTGCTGCTGGATAAATTGAAGGAGGAGCGGGTGTCGCACGAGCAACTCTATGCCCAGCTTCGCGACCAGAAAATCACCCAGCTAGGCCAAGTGAAACGGGCTTATATGGAAGCCGACGGCACCTTCAGTATTTTCCAGCAAGAGCCTCCCGTGCCTGGGCTTAGCGTGCTACCCGACCTCGACCAGCGCCTGCGGCGTAGCCAGGAAACCGTGGACAGCACCAAGGCCTGTCGCTACTGCGGAACCGTAGCAACACCCCAAAGCCACACCGGCACGCAGTGCCCCAACTGCCACCACGACGACTGGACTCCAGCCGTGCGCTAATTTACTTACTATCAACCACGGGTTTCTGGCCTAGTGCTCAAACGGGCACTACGAGGTGCCACTGTGGGCTTTCACACCCATTTTCGCAGGTATGCAGCAAGAAGAATTCAAACTGTTCGACACCATGCGTGTCATACTCGGCGACGTGCCGTGGAGCTTTCTGATAGAGGCTGTTATTCGCGTTACCTTTCTGTACGTGTTGCTTGTGGTGGCCATGCGGCTCATGGGCAAGCGCATGGGCGGCCAGCTCAGCCGCAACGATATGGCCGCTATGGTAGCCATGGCTGCTGCCGTGGGGGTACCCATGCAAGCTCCCGACCGGGGCCTTATGCCTCCTCTGTGCATTGCGGTTATCATTGTGGTGGGCCAGCGCCTGATAGCGGCCTGGACGCTGCGCAGCAAGAAATTCGAGCAAGCTTCGCAAGATGACATTGCTATTCTGCTGGAAGATGGCTGCCTGCAGTATAGCGCCATGGAAAGCTCGGTGCTGCCCAAAGAGCGCCTGTTTGCCAAGTTGCGGAGTGAAGGTATTACGCACTTAGGCCAGGTGAAGCGGGTATACATGGAAGCCAACGGCAACTTCACCATTCTGCCTCAGGAGCCCCCCCAGCCCGGTCTTACGGTGCTACCCAACTGGGACGAGGAATTCTTGGCAGATCAGGAGAAAGCACCGGATACCCTGGCTTGCGCCCACTGCGGCAACGTGCTCCCGAGCAAACAGGCGAGCAACCAAGTCTGCCCCCACTGCCAGCACCAGCAATGGCTTCCAGCAGTAGTCGGCTAACGTAGCATTATTCCATTACAAGCTCATCATCAGCAGTTTACCCTCTACCTCAACGCTATTTACTTAAAAGCATAGGCAGAATTTTATCAGAAGAGCCTTAGGAGAGCATTTTCTAGGATTATAACTAATTTTTGGGATAGGCAGTATGTAGCAACATCTGTTGAGCTTTTGCGCTGCACTACACCTATACCTAATGCCTGAAATTGACTCCCCCACTGCTCCCGTGCTACAAGCTGGCATGGGCGCTCTTCCGCACGAACACGGCACTACGTTCCGCGTGTGGGCCCCGGCCGCCACGGCGGTTTCTCTTGTTGGTCCTTTCAACGAGTGGAGCCCCAAGACGCACCCCCTAACCCACGAAACCGACGGCTACTGGTCGGCCGATTTCGATGCGCTTGGCCCCGGCACTGAATACAAGTTTTGGCTGAAAACACCCTCGGGCGAGCTAACGCGCAACGACCCGTACGCTCGGGAGGTAACCCATTCAGCGGGCAACTCCATTGTTCCAGATCATACCTTCGACTGGGAAGACGACCACTTCCAGATGCCCCCCTGGAACGAGCTGGTGATTTACGAGCTGCACGTGGGTACCTTCAACGCCCCCGACCCGGAGAAGCCCGGCACCTTTCTCGACGTTATTGACAAGCTTGATTACCTGCAGGATTTGGGTATCAATGCCATTGAAATTATGCCGCCCACGGAGTTTCCGGGTGGCCGCAGCTGGGGCTACAACCCGGCTCACCCCTTCGCCCTCGAAACGGATTATGGCGGACCGAAAGCCTTCCGTGAGCTTGTAAAGGTGGCTCACCGCCTCGGCATTGCCATTATTCTGGACGTAGTGTACAACCACTTTGGGCCCGGCGACTTGGACCTGTGGCAGTTTGACGGCTGGAGCGAAAATGACGGCGGCGGCATCTACTTCTACAACGACTGGCGCGCCGAAACCCCCTGGGGCCACAACCGCCCCGACTACGGCCGCGACGCCGTGCGCGCCTACATCCGCGACAACGCCCTGATGTGGCTGGAAGACTACCGCGTGGACGGCCTACGTTGCGACTCTATTTCGCACATCCGCAACGTGGACGGCTCCAGTGACCCAGCCCGCGACCTGCCCGAAGGATGGAGCTTGATGACTTGGATTAATGAAGAAGTGCGGGCTCACATGCCTTGGAAAATCACCATTGCGGAAGATTTGCTGGGCAATGAGTACATCACTAAGGCTCCCGAAGATGGCGGCCAAGGCTTTTCCTCGCAATGGGATTCCGCTTTCGTGTACCCCATCCGCGACGCCCTGACTACCCCTGAGGATGCCGACCGTGACATGGAGCAGGTGGCCGCGGCCATCAGCAAGGTGTACAACGGCGACGCCTTCCAGCGCGTCATCTACACGGAGTCGCACGATGAGGTAGCCAACGGCAAAGCCCGCGTGACCGAGGAAATCATGCCGGGCAACGCTACTTCCTGGTTTCCTAAAAAGCGCTCTACCTTAGGTGCGGCGCTGGTATTCACGTCCCCCGGCATTCCCATGATTTTCCAGGGGCAGACGATGCTGGCCGACGGCTCTTTCTCCGACGACCAACCCCTGGACTGGAGCCGCGCCGAGCAGCACGCCGGGCTTGTTCGTCTCTACCACGATTTGATTCAGCTGCGCCGCAACACGGCCGGCCACACCCGCGGCCTCCTGGGTCAGCAGGTGCAGATTCTGCACGTCAACAACGAGGACAAGGTAATTGCCTTCGCCCGCTGGGACCAGGGTGGCCCCGGCGACATGACCTTGGTGGTGTGCAACTTCGCCGACCGTGCTCATGAAGCCTATTCCATTGGCGTACCCGCAGGAGGCCACTGGCGCGTCCGATTCAACTCCGACTGGGCTGGCTACGACCAAGAGTTTGGCAACTTCGTGAGCCTAGATTCTCAAGCGGAAGAAGGTGAGTACGACGACCAGCCCTTCCATGCCGCTTTCGGCCTGGCCCCCTACTCCGTCCTGATTATTTCGCAGGAGCCGGCATAAGGCTAGTATGTAATTACCAACGCAAAACGCGGCGGGTAGGGATGGTAGCAGTACCGCCCTTGCCCGCCGCGTTTTGCGTTGTACTAGTTAGGCTACGGCCTGACTATGAGCACCTGCCGCTAGGTGGTAGCCTTGCCTGGTGCGGGGCTACTAGGCGTGAATTGTCCTGAGCAAACGCTCCTAATAAAACTGAGCCCAGCCAGGGCCGTAGGGACCTACGACGTGATTTACCCAAAACCATCTGGTTTTTATACTGCGAAACACGTCGAGAACCATATCTTGCCGCTGCTCCCACCGAATCATCTTTTCTATGCAAGTACCCCTCCCCGCCCCCGAACCCATTGCTCCGGATGCCCTGCTCGTGGAAGTAGCCTGGGAAGTCTGCAACCAGGTGGGCGGTATCTACACCGTTATCCGCTCGAAAGTGCCTGCCACGGTGCAGGCCTGGGATGAGCGGTACTGCCTGCTCGGCCCCTACTTTGCCCATCAGGCCCAGGGCGAGTTTGAGCCCTACGACGACTACCAGCTAGCCAAGCTCTCCGACCCTTTTGCGGGTGCCGTGCGCGAAATGCGGCGCCAGGGGTATGATGTGCACTTGGGAATTTGGCTTGTGACGGGCCGCCCACGCGTGGTGCTCATCAACCCCTACCAGGTGTACGACCGGCTCGGCCAGATCAAGTCTGACCTCTGGCACCACCACCACATTCCTACCCCCGACAGCGACGATCTGCTGCATCAGGTAGAAGCTTTTGGCTATCTGACGAAGGTGTTCCTGCAGATCTTAACGGCCGAGGTAGTTCCTCCGCAGCGCGTACTGGCCCACTTCCACGAGTGGATGACGGGCGTTGCCATTCCCGATCTGCGGCGGGAGCAAGTGCCCGTGCACATCGTATTCACCACGCACGCCACCCTGCTAGGCCGCTACCTGGCCATGAACGACCCCAATTTCTACGACCACCTCATGCAGGTGGATTGGCAGGCGGAGGCCCGGCACTTCAACATTGAAACGGCCGTAACCATTGAACGAGCAGCGGCCCACGGTTCCCACGTCTTCACCACCGTGAGCGAACTGACGGTACGGGAATGTATTTATTTGCTCGACCGGATTCCGGACGCGGTGCTGCCCAATGGCTTGAACATTGAGCGGTTTGTGGCCTTGCACGAATTTCAAAACCTGCACCAGCAGTACAAGTCCAAAATTCACGAGTTCGTGATGGCACACTTCTTCCAGTCGTACTCTTTCGATCTGGATAAGACCTTGTACCTGTTTACGAGTGGGCGCTACGAGTACCACAACAAAGGCTTCGACTTGACCCTGGAGGCGTTGGCCCGCCTCAACTACCGCCTGCAGCAGAGCGGCCTGGAGGGCGATGTAGTCATGTTTTTCATCACCAAGCGGCCCGTTCATAGCATCAACCCCCAGGTGCTGCAAAACCGGGCCGTGCTGGAAGAAGTGCAGGCCACCTGCGAGGCAATTGAGCGCCAGGTGGGCGAGCGGCTGTTCTACGCCGCTGCTGCCAGCACCGACCACCGCCTACCCGACCTGAGCAGCATGGTAGATGACTACTGGAAGTTGCGCTACCGCCGCCTGCTCCAAACTTGGAAAACCCAGCACCTCCCATCCGTCATCACCCACAACCTGGTAGACGACCAGAACGACGACATCCTGAACTTTGTGCGCCGGGCCAACTTGGTAAATAACCAGCACGACCGGGTGAAGATCGTGTATCACCCTGATTTTGTATCGCCTACCTCACCCCTGTTTGGCATGGAGTACGGCCAGTTTGTGCGCGGCTGCCACTTAGGGGTGTTCCCGAGCTACTACGAACCCTGGGGGTACACCCCGCTGGAGTGCGTAGCCCGCGGCGTACCAGCTATTACCTCCGACCTTTCTGGCTTCGGCGACTACGCCTTGCAGCACGTGCCAGCCCACGAAGACAAAGGAATCTTTGTGGTGCGCCGCCAGGAAAAGAGCTTTGAGGAGTCGGCTGAGGAACTCACGGATATGCTCTGGAATTTCGTGCAGCTCAACCGCCGCGAGCGAATCATGCAGCGTAATAACGTAGAAAGCTCCTCAGAAATGTTCGACTGGAAAAACCTGCGTATCTACTACGACCGTGCATATGCCTTAGCACTGGAGCGTAGCTAAGCCTCTATTTTCCTTGCGAAAAAAGAGCCTAGTTAGGAGATGTACCTGGCTAGGCTCTTTTGTTATGTTGTCCTCTGTAGTTGTAGTCTATTGCAAGGCTTCACTAAATCTTAATACTAGCCTTCTTTTCTTCGCCCAATGACGCGCCGCCTCCACCTGCTGGTTTCTTTACTGCTGCTCGGAGGCACGGCAATAGCGCAAGAATTTTGGCTAGAGCCAGTGCGTTTTATAGTAGCGCCCGGCGCGGTCGTGCACCTGCGGCGGCTTATGGGGCGGGGCTTTCAGCAGCCGCAGCGGTGGGCTGGCCGGAGTAGCCGCCTAACTACTTTTCGGCACTATGCGCCGGGCCAATTGCCCGTTGATCTTCTACCTACCATGGCTGCCGCGGACACCTTGCAGAGCACCCTTACCATTGCCCAGCCTGGTACCCATCTGCTGGCACTGGCTACCAACGATGCCTATAGTACCCTAGCGGCCAACGAGTTTAACGACTACTTGCGTGAGGCCAAGCTGGACTATATAGTAGCCCTGCGCCAGCAGCGGGAAGAAATGCAGAAGCCTGGCCGGGAAGCGTACCGGCGGTGCGCCAAGACCCTTGTACAAGCGGGCCCCGTTTCAGCCGCCGACACGGCGCGGGCCTGGAGCCGGGCAACGGGCTTGCCCCTCGAATTGGTGCCCGAACAAAACCCTTACGCACTCCATGCTGGCGCGTCCCTCACTCTTAGAGTGTTGGCTGCCGGGCGTCCCGTACCCGGCCAAGTAGTGCAGGTGTGGCAGCGCACTTCTCTCCCGGCGGCCCCGCCTTTGCAACTTCGCAGTAACCAAAATGGCCGTGTGTTGTTTCGCTTATCCGGGCCTGGTGATTACTTAGTAAGCACCGTGCGTATGACGCCCGCTCTCAACCACCCGCAAGCTGAGTGGCAAAGTACTTGGTCTACCCTTAGTTTCGGTTTCAAGCCCGACAGATGAGTCCGTAGCGCAGTTTTTCTTCCTTGTCTGGTCCTTAGCGAACACGCTTCGATCAAACAGTTTTTTTGTTACCTTCGCAACTCCCATAACCACCGAACGACCTGCGGTATGAAGTACTCGATAGATAAAAAAGAGACCTACACGATTATCACGATTGATGAGAAAAAGCTCGACACTACCGTCGCGCCGGATCTGAAGTCGGAATTCGTGAAGTTGAATGCTGAGGGCATCAATAACCTGATTTTGGACCTTGGCAACGTCAAGTACACCGATTCGTCGGGGTTGAGCTCTATCCTCATTGCAAACCGTTTGTGCAATTCTACCGGCGGCTTGCTCGTGCTTACTGGCCTGCAAGATCATGTGATGAAGCTCATCACCATTTCCAAGCTGGAGTCGGTACTGCACATTCTGCCCACCGTAGAGGAAGGCATCGACCGTATTTTCCTGCACGCCATTGAGCGGGACCTGACCAGCAAAGAATAGCGTTGAGTACGCCGTTGGCTGTTGGCTGTTAGCTGTTATGTTTCGTACTGACAGCTACCAGCCAGCAGTTTTTTCTTTTTCTAGCGGCGGCGTATACTCGCTAGTGTGTTCTCATTGTCTCATCTTACAAAATGCTAACGGCTCCTCGTCGTTGGCGCGCAGCTTCCGTTGGAGTTTGAGCTGAAAATTCTGGGCAGTGCCTCCGCCACCCCGTTCATGGACCGCCACCACACGGCGCAGGTTCTCACGGTGGCCAATTCGCAGTATCTTATTGACTGCGGTGAGGGTACGCAGCGCCGGCTGCTGGAGCATAAGATTCGTCACCAGCGCATCCAGAACATTTTCATCAGCCACCTTCACGGCGACCATTTTTTTGGGCTTTTCGGCCTGCTTGGCACTATGCACCTCAACGGCCGCACTGAGCCGTTGCGGCTGTTTGGTCCGGCAGGGTTAGATGAAGTACTGACTACCCAGTTCCGGCATTCGCACACCCAATTAAGCTTCGAGCTTGATTTCACGCCCGTAGACACTACCCAGCACGAGCTGATCTTTGAAGACAAGCAGCTCACGGTGCACACCTTGCCCATGCGCCACCGCATACCGTGTTGCGGGTACTTGTTTCGGGAAAAACCCAAGCGCCGCCGGCTGCTGGCCGAGCGCCTACCCCACGGCCTCACGCCAACCCAACTTACCGCCCTCACTTCAGGCGAAGACGTAGTAGCAGACAACGGCGAACTGCTAGTTCGCAACGCCGATGTGACAGCCGCGCCCAAGCGCAGCCGCAGCTACGCCTACTGCTCCGATACCATGTACACGGAGAGCCTGGCCGACCTAGTGCACGGGGTAGACTTGCTTTACCACGAAGCTACTTTCCTGGACGATATGCGCGAACGGGCCGCTACCACCCACCACTCCACGGCTCGCCAAGCGGGACTGCTAGCCCGGCGCGCCGAGGTACACCGCCTACTCATCGGCCACTTCTCCAGCCGCTACCGCGACTTACAGCCCCTACTAACCGAAGCCAAAACCATGTTTGAGTGGACGGAACTGGCAGTAGAAGGCCTCACGGTGAGCCTGGCTGAGTAATTATCCGCTTCCGGCCCTCTAGCGCTCCGTTACTTTCATCCTTGATGCTTGCCCCACCAGGTAGCCGGTAGGAGGTGCAGCCCAATGCTTATACCCCATGGGGCACAAAAAACAGCAGCTTTACCTAGTTCTGAGCGGCATATTCATCGTCAATGCCTTGTTGGCCGAAATTATTGGGGTTAAGATTTTCTCCCTGGAGCCCCTAATTGGCCGCCCCGATAATCTGACAGCAGGCGTGCTCATTTGGCCGGTGGTATTCGTGACAACGGACATCATCAATGAATACTTCGGCAAGCAAGGCGTACAACGTGTGAGCTACCTTACGGCCGGCCTTATTCTGTTTGCCTTCTTGGTAATCTATGCCACTACCAAGCTGCCTCCGGCGGCCTTCTGGCTTGATGTGAACAACCAAGATCCGCAGGGCCACCCCATCAACATAGACTTTGCCTACCAAATGATCTTTCGGCAGGGCATGGGCATTATTGCGGGGTCCCTCACGGCGTTTGCCATTGGGCAGGTGCTGGATGCTACGGTATTTCAACTGCTGCGCCGGGCCACCAAGGGGCGCTACGTATGGCTGCGCGCTACGGGCTCCACGTTGGTATCCCAACTCGTAGACAGCTTCGTGGTGCTCTACGTGGCGTTCTACCTGTTCGGCAACTGGACGCTGGACCAGGTACTAGACGTAGCAAATACCAACTACTGGTACAAGTTTGCCGCGGCTATTCTGCTTACTCCGGTACTCTACCTAGCGCACTTCCTGATTGACCGCTACCTCGGCACAGAAGAAACCAGGGAGCTACAACAAGAAGCCAGTGCAGACATTAGCGTATAGCTTGGGCCTCTGCAAGTAGTACTTATTACACCTTAAGTCTACTAAAGGGTACCCACTCCTTGGCTTGTGAATAGCCTTGCGGACTAGAAATTTCACATGGCACTACTGGGCTACGTTGCGACCTGCGCCAGCCTCGCAGGGCCAGTAATGGAGAAGCGGATTCCAACGAATAACTTAGCGGCCCTGATTCACGCTCTTCACACGAGGAGGGCTACGCCCGCTCTTGTGCCTACTGTTTACTAGTTTTTCTCTCCATGTCCCGAATCCTTACCGGCATCCAAAGCACCGGGCGCCCCCACTTAGGCAACTTGTTAGGGGCTATTCTGCCCGCCGTTGAGCTGTCCAAGAATGCGGCCAATGAGTCGCTGTACTTCATTGCTGATTTGCACTCACTCACGACCGTGCGCGACGCGGAGCTACTGCGCCAGAACACGTACGCCGTGGCCGCCTCGTGGCTGGCCTGTGGGTTCGACACGGAAAAAAACCTGTTCTACCGCCAGTCCGATGTGCCGCAAGTGGCGGAGTTGGCTTGGTACCTGTCGTGCTTCACCCCCTACCCCATGCTGGCCAACGCCCACTCGTTCAAGGACAAGTCGGACCGTTTGTCGGACGTGAATGCTGGGCTGTTTACCTACCCAGTGCTGATGGCGGCGGACATTCTGCTCTACGACGCTGACGTGGTGCCCGTGGGCAAAGACCAGATTCAGCACCTGGAAATCACGCGCGACATTGCCTCGGCCTTCAACAACCGCTATGGCGACACCTTTGTGTTGCCGCAAGCCCGCGCCGATGAACAGCTCATGACTATTCCGGGCCTCGATGGGCAGAAAATGAGCAAGAGCTACGGCAACATCATCGACATCTTTGCTGACGATAAGGCGCTGCTCAAAACCATCAAGAGCATTGTATCAGATAGCACCCCGCTGGAAGCGCCTAAGAACCCGGACTCGGATACCACCTTCAAGCTTTTCTCGCTACTGGCTACGCCCGAGGAAACGGCCGACATGCGCGCCCGCTACCTGGCCGGCGGCTACGGCTACGGCCACGCCAAGCAGGCCCTCTACGAGCTGGTGCTGCGGCGCTTTGCAACGGAGCGCGAACAGTTCAATTTCTACATCAACAACCTACCCGAAGTAGACCGTAAGCTAGCCGAAGGGGCCCGCAAAGCCCAGGCCTATGGCTCAGAGGTTCTAAATAAAGTACGCGAGAAAGTGGGCTATCAGCGCCGCTGAGGTTCATTCGCGCTACAGGCTCGCGGAAACGCAGCCATAAAAAACACCCGGTTCTTCGCGTTGAGAACCGGGTGTTTTGGTATGCAGCAGGTAGCTTTTCTGAGCGCCGCAGTAGCCCCGTTATTTATACAAGCTGCCTAGTATGGCAGGCCATCAACGTTGAAGTGTCGTTGCTCGTGAGAAAAGCTGAACCCTACTTTACTCCCGCGGCTGACCTGCTGATTTTCAAGCTTTTGCTTGACCGATATTTTCTGGATATCATCCAGCGGTGGGGCAATTAAGTCGTTGTTTACGGCGGCAATCATGGCGCTTTCCACGAACAGCTTAAGCCCATCGGGCGTCACTACGTTGTCCGACATGTCATTGTCGGGCAGTTCTAGCTGCTGCACCCCTTCCAGGAAAAAGTGGTTATCAATGTTGATAAGCAAACGGCCCACTAGGTAGCCGGGGTCACTCATGCGCTGGTACTTGATGCTGTCGGCCATGAAGTTG
The DNA here is from genome assembly GCF_900188255.1 of Hymenobacter mucosus. Taxonomy (GTDB): domain Bacteria; phylum Bacteroidota; class Bacteroidia; order Cytophagales; family Hymenobacteraceae; genus Hymenobacter; species Hymenobacter mucosus. Next base: position 613,241 of record NZ_FZNS01000004.1, read on the forward strand.
TAGGCCATGATGTGGCCAAAAAACCGCCGCCGGAAGTCCTCCTCCACGTATTTGGTAGGCATGGGGCCGTAGTCATCGGGGAAGGTGACAATATTGGAGTGCATCACAAAGACCAGCAGGTCGCCGGAGAAGCGGATATGAAACTCCATATCGTTCACGGGCCGGTATTCGATAATAACCGTGGAATCGACGGGCGTAATGCGGCGGCTCAATTCCACCACCAACTCCTGCGACACCTTCCGCAATAAATCGAAAGTAGCCAGGGTGTTGCGGTAGATGGCCTGCTTAGCCGTGGACTTCTGCCGGAGTCCATCAAAAATTAGGTTGAGGCGGTCGGCGGGGGTAGCGCCTGGCTCACCGGGGGCGTTGGTAGCCGTGTTGTCAGAATTGGGCACGCCCGCAACGGTGGGTGCCGGGGCACCGGGCGTTCCGTCGTTTACGTGCGCAAGCGTAGCTGGCGTTGGTGCCGATTGAGGTAATTCGTCCATACAAACAGAAGCAAAGGCGCGTGAGTAGGTAGTGCGCAATGAGAAATATTACCAGCAATGCGGTAGAATCCTACTTCACCTACGCAAAGGAGGGCGCCAACAGTTTCGAAAACACATATATACATATGTCCATCAAATACTTATGCATTCGTTCCTATCTCATTTTCTGAGGATGCATCCAGTGCCTGCAGGTGGGCGCCTAGGTGAGGTGGCGGCGGCAAGTGAGTAGCCCGGGGCCACGCTGAACTATGGAAGGCCACAGTGCGCAAGCCCGGGTGCGGAAACTCCGGGGAAGCGGGTAGCAGCATCGAGTGCGCGGCCTCCTGCGCCAGGGCTTGTCCTACTGTGCGCACCGCCCCGGCGGGTACAGCAAGCCTTTCCAGAGCCGCTAGCAGAAGCGAGCTTGGGAGTTGTAGTATCCGCTCGCGCAAGAGCTGCTCTAGCTCGGCACGGTGCGCTACGCGAGCAGCATTGGAAGCAAATCGGGCCTCCTGCGCCCAGATGGGCCGCTCCAGCACAGCACATAGGTGTTCAAACTGCCGGTTGGTACCTACTGCCAGCAAGAGGCGCACCCCATCAGAGGCTTCGTACACAGTGCCGTAGGGCACAATACTAGGGTGGCCCGACCCCATAGGGCGGGGCTCTTGCCCCGTTACCAGGTAGGCAGAGGCTTGATTCGCCAGGGAAGCCAAAGCACTATCCTGCAACGATACGTGCACCACTGCCCCCTGGCCCGTTTGCGTGCGCCGGTAGAGGGCCGCAAGCAAGCCCTCTTTCAGTTGGTGCGCGGCCAACAGGTCAATCAGGGCTACGGGCATTTTGAGGGGTTCCTGGCCAGGACCAGCCGCATTAAGATGCATGAAGCCCGTTTCTGCTTGCAGCACGGCATCGTAGCCCGCCCGCGGAACGGCGGCCCCGTAGCCCGTGATGAGGCCATACAGCAGCCGCGGATTGAGCGCTGCCAGGGTGTCGTAATCTACTCCTAGCTTGGTGGCGTCGCCGGGTTTGTAACTAGCTAGTACTACGTCGGCGCGGGTGGCTAAGCGGTGCACAGCCGCGCGGCCAGTAGCAGTAGTAAGGTCAAGCACAATGGACTGCTTGCCCCAGTTGGCGCAGGCGAAGTAAGCCGTAACGTCGGTACCGGGGGCTTCGCCGGGAGTGCGCCAGGTGCGGGTTACGTCGCCGCCGGGGGCTTCAATCTTCAGCACCTGTGCGCCCAGTTCCGCAAAAAACTGCCCTACCTGCGGGCCAGCCAGCACAGAAGCCAGCTCGATAACTGTTAGTCCGGTGAAGGGAAGTGAGAGGTTAGAAGCAGTACTGGGCATGGAGCGAGGGTTGGCATCAGCTGGCAAGATAGCCCCGGTCGCGGAGTGCGAGCACGGGGTCAGCGGGAAGTTGCTCCAAGCGCCCTCCGTGCAGCAGGTACACAACGTCGCACAGGGGTAGCACTTCGGTGTAGCGGTGGTCGGTGAGCAGGATGCCTTTCTGTGCTTTAGCTTGCTGAAACATCTCGCCCAAAGTTTCTACGTGCAGTGGCATCACCCCCGAAAAAGGCTCGTCAAACAACGAAAACCGCGTTTTGGCATGTAGCAGCAGTAGCACCTGCACTAGCCGGGTAGTACCCCCCGAAAGCTCACCGATGCGGCGGGAAACCTGAGCCCGTATATCTGGAAAATTAGCCAGTGCCTGTTCAGCATCAACCCCAAGCATGCGTGCTGCTTCCATCAGCGTGAGGTGCTCTGGCAGCAGTGGCACCTGGGGAAGGTAGTTCAGTAGGCCTGGCTTTCGATAGGCGGGCACTACACGCTGCCCATTCACTCGCACGGAGGCGTCGGCGACGTGGCGGCCACCAAAGACAGTTTGCAGCAGGGTAGATTTACCGCAGCCGTTGCGCCCCAACAGGCCTACCACTTGCCCGGTCTCCACCCGCAGGTACACATCGGAGAGGATGCGCCGCTCCCCAAACGCGAGCTGCATACCATCCGCTTCTAATACGTAGGAGAAAGACTTGCTCATTGCAGCACAGCATGAAGCAGCCCAACGGCGGCGCTGAACAGTAGCGTATCAGCCACTAGTACGCCCGCCCACAGCTGCCAGGGCGCAATGTGCAGGTTTAGGTAAAACCAATACTGGTGGGGCCGCAACTGCGCCGACAGATACCAGATAACCAGAAAGGTGCCTAGCTTCGTCAGCAGTAGTCCTGCTGTGAGCGGGAGAGGCCAGGTAGGAAATGGCCCGACGGCGGCGGCCGCAAAGATCAGCAACGAAAACACTACGGTAAAAGGGGCCACGGTGCGGTAGAACAGGCCTAGGGCCCGCAGGTACGTAGGTATCGTCATGGAGTGCGCGTTGAGCTAGCCACACAACGCCCCGATAACCAGATTATTCTACCACCCCTAACCGTAAAAACACCGGAAACACCACTGGTCGCTCTGCACTGCCCCACCGCTGCGACAGCTCTGCGGCCAGTTTAGCCACGGGGTCCTGATCGTGTTGCTTCTGATACTTTGCTACGCTCGACCAGGTACGCAGGTAGTTCAGCATCCACTCGGCAGACCACTGCCGCCGCACTGCAAACCGCTTGTGCTGCACCTTGGCAAAAGGGAAAGGCAAGTGCGCGTACTCGTTGGTGATGTGCTGGCGGTTAGGGTCCCAGTAGGGGCCCATGGTTTCGTCGTGAAACTTCCGAATCAATGGGTCTATTTCGGGGCTCACCTGCACCAGGCCATACCCCCACTCTGCCACTATACCCCCTGGCCGCGCTACACGACGCACCTCGTCTACGAAGGCATCGGGCTCAAACCAGTGTACCGCCTGCGCCACTGTAATCAGATCGAAGCTAGCTGGTGCAAAGGGCGTGTGTTCGGCTGGGGTAATGTGGTAGTGAATGTTGGGGTGGGCGGCGGCTTTGTCTAGCTGGGCCTGGCTGATGTCGGTGGCCTCTACCTGGCGGAAGTGCTGGGCCAACACAGCCGCCACTTGCCCGTTGCCGGTTGCGCAGTCCCAGGCCTGGTTGTGGTGGGCCACTTGGGGTAGCAGCCAGTCGTAGAGTTCGGCGGGGTAGTCGATGCGGTACTGGGCGTAGAGGTCGGCTTGGGAAGAGAAACGGTCGAGCATTAGTTGGCGTTTACTGGTTGGTTTGTGGTTATTGGCAACTGCTAGCGGGCTAGCAGCCACGGCCGCCCAACTTGTATACGGCCATTGCCACCGCGAAAACGAAAAACTCTTCACCAAAACCAATGCCTACTCCCATCCAAACCGGCCTACTGGCTTACGGCATGTCGGGCCGCATTTTCCACGCTCCCTTCCTAGCGGCACATCCTGGCTTTCACTTACGGGCCGTGGCGGAGCGCAGTCGCAAGCAGGCCGCCGAGCTTTACCCGGACATCATTAGTTACGACAGTGTAAGCGAATTGCTTGCCGACCCCGTGCTGGAGCTGGTGGTAGTAAATACGCCCAACAACACGCACTTCGAGTTGGCAAAGCAGGTACTGGAGGCCGGCAAACACGTGCTCATTGAAAAACCTGTTACTACAACCACGGCCGAACTTACCGAGCTATTTGCCGTGGCGCACCGCCACAGCCGGCAGGTGTTCGGCTACCAGAACCGGCGCTGGGACAGTGACTTTCAAACGGTACGCCAGGTAGTGGAAAGTGGGCAGTTGGGTCAGCTTACGGAAGTGCACTTCCGCTTCGACCGCTACAAAGCAGCCCTCAACGTGAAAGCATTCAAGGAAGAGCCAACTACTCCCGGCAGCGGCCTTAGCTACGACTTGGGCCCGCACGTGCTCGACCAGGCGCTGAGCTTATTTGGGCAGCCCGAGCGGTTCCACAAGACCTTAGCAACCAACCGTCCGGGCTCCCAGGTCAACGACTACTTCCATTTCCACCTCGCCTACCCCGGCGGGCTCCAGGTGTTCGTGAGTGGTAGCTTGCTGGTGGCCGATGCCGGCCCGGCCTACGTGCTGCACGGCACCCAAGGGTCGTTCCGCAAGCAGCGCACCGACGTGCAAGAGTCTCAGCTCGACCAGGGCATGCTGCCCACAGATGCGGCCTACGGCTTGGAGCCAGCCGGTCAGGAGGGCATCCTCACCCTGGTGCTGCCCAATGGTCAGAAGCACACTAGCACGGTGCCTTCGCCGCGCGGTGATTACCCGGACTTGTTTGAGGCCGTGTACCAAACGCTCGTTCACGGGCAGCCCTACCCCGTGCGTGAGGAAGAACTTCACTGGCAGTTAGCAGTTTTAGAAGGCTAGGAAAAGCCCTTAGCGCGGCGCTACGCCTCATGCGGCTCTGTTTGTGACTACTACGCTGCGCCAGCCATATAGCAACCCAACTATACGGCACGAAATCCGCCTATCTTTGTTATCATTACATAAGCGGTTTGCTGACCGGACAACGAGGTCAGCCATTTCATCATCCTAATTCGCTGAACCTTGAAGTTTCACGATTTTAATCTCCACGACGACCTATTGGCCGGCGTGGATGCCATGAATTACCAGAATGCCACGCCTATTCAAGAGCAGGCTATTCCTAAAATCATCGAAGGCAAAGACCTGATAGCCTGCGCCCAAACCGGCACCGGCAAAACAGCGGCCTACCTGCTTCCCCTCCTCGATAAGATTTCGCACGCCAAGCACGGCACTACTTCCACCCTGGTGCTGGTGCCCACCCGGGAGCTAGCTACTCAGATTGACGAGCAAGTGACCGGATTCGGCTACTTCGTAGAAGCCAGCTCCATTGCCATTTATGGGGGCGGCAAAAGTGAAGGCTGGGAGCAGCAAAAGCGCGCCCTTACCTCCGGCGCCGACATTATCATTGCTACGCCGGGCCGCCTCATTGCCCACATGCAAATGGGCTACGTCAAGTTTGAGCACCTGAAATACCTGGTGCTGGACGAGGCCGACAAGATGATGGATATGGGCTTCTCCGATGACATTTTGAACATCGTGCGGCAGCTGCCCAAGGAGCGCCAAACGCTTTTGTTCTCGGCAACCATGCCCAACAAAATCCGGGAGTTTTCGCAGCAGATTCTGCACAACCCCGACGAAATCCGTTTGGCCGTGTCGAAGCCTGCCGCGGGCATCGACCAGCAGTTTTACATGGCCTTCGACCGTCAGAAGATCTACTTGCTGGAGCACCTGCTCAAAACCCAGGAAGTGCAAAGCATGGTCTTGTTCACGTCGCAGAAAGCCGCCGTTGGGGGCATTGTGCGGGCGATTAACAAGCTGGGCTACGAGGCGAAAGGTATCAGCTCCGACCGGACGCAGGAGGAGCGCGAGCAGATCATGCGCGAGTTTAAAAACAAGCAGTTTCCCATTCTGGTGGCTACTGACGTGCTCAGCCGGGGCATTGATATCGACTCGCTCAGCCACGTAGTAAACTACGACATTCCGCGTGCCGCTGAGGATTACGTGCACCGCATTGGCCGCACGGCCCGCGCTGCCACCAAAGGCACGGCCATCACCTTCATTTCCGACCAAGACCAGGACCGCGTAGTGAAGATTGAGAAGCTGATTGAGCGGGACATTGAGAAGAGGAACATCACCGAAGAACTTGGCTTAGGTGAGGCGCCTGAGTTTGACCCCAAGCGGTTCAGTGGCTTGCGGGGCAAAGTAGGCGGACGGCCTGAACGTGGGGGCCGCGCGGGCAGTGGCAACCGCGACCGGGGCCCCCGCCCAGAAGGAGAACGGGGCCCGCGGGGCGAAGGTAGCCGCAACGGTAGCGGACGCGGCTCACGCCCCGATGCCAACGGCAAACCCGATGCTCAGCAGCAAGAACGTATTGCAAAAGCACAAGCGGCTTTAGCAGCTCTCGATGCAGGCCAGGCACCGGCCCAGCCCTACCAGCGTCCGGCGCGCGAAGCTCGGCCTCCGCGCCCAGAAGGAGAGGCTCGACCGCCTCGTGAGCCACGGGCCCCGCGCCAAGAGGGCGAACCAGCACGCACGGAGCCACGCGCCGAGGGGGAAGAGGCTAAGCGTCGTAGGAAGCGGGGCGGCCGCAATCGTAGTGGCCGCGGTCCTCGCCCCGAGGGTAGCACCCCCACTGCTGAATCCACCGCAGCCGTACCAAGCGCCGAATAAATAAAAAAGCCCCGCTACTACTAGCGGGGCTTTTTTGTGTCCATATCCGTCTCGGTTCATAGGTGCGCCGCTACCGTACCATACACCTTATTACTACCCACAGGTAGAACTACCTTTTCATAGCCTCCATGCTCCTATGGCTGATTGACACACGATACTTTTTTCATGCGCTAGCAGTGGCCTTTGTGGCCAGGCGCGGTAGATTTGGCTTCGCACATGGCATAAGCAGGTTGATCTTACTCAGCACAACTTACTAATAGGTAATTACGTAATAATGCATCAATGATGCATTATTACGTAGACCTAATTGCAATTAAGCTCTTAAGTACATGCAACATAGTTGCTAAAACATAATACTCAAAAGAAAACCCAGCCGGAGCTGGGTTTTAAAAGGGCTTGAAACCACGCTTTACAGCACTTGGCCTAGGCCAAACAAAAGCGTAAATACGAGAGTAGTCAGTGCCATTTGCTTGAGTAGCGGATCAAGTTGCATAGACTCTTGGCGCTGCCAAACCTGCAAGGCGTTGCGAAACAGCAACGGGGCCGAAAGCACAAACAACCACTGCCAAGGCGAGCGGTACGTTAGGGTCACGTATACTATAGCGCAGGCAAAGCCTACTAGCAGCAGCAGCCAGTGGTAGCGGCGGGCGTGCACGGGGCCAAGCCGCACTGGAATGGTGATTTTGCCAGCCAACTTGTCGGAGCGGATGTCCCGGATGTTATTGACGTTGAGGACTGCCGTAGCAAAGCAGCCCAAGGCTGCCGCGGGCAGTAGTATGGGTAGCGGCAAGGTGCGCGTTTGCAGAAAGTACGTGCCGCACACCCCCACCATCCCAAAAAAAATAAACACGGACGCGTCGCCCAGGCCGGCATAGCCATACGGCTTGGAACCGGCCGTATAATTAACGGCCGCCCAGATAGCCGAGAGGCCCAACACAAAGAAGGATAGAAAGATCCAGGCGCCGGCAGTACCCAGGGCCACCCACAGCAGCAGCAAGCCACTTAGCAGGGACAGCACCCCGAACACCAGCATCCCCTTCTTCATTTGCTGGGGTGTGATGGCACCGCTCTGTACGGCCCGTTGGGGTCCTTCGCGGTGCACACTATCGGCGCCGTTCTGGGAATCGCCATAGTCATTGGCGAGGTTACTCAGGATCTGTAGCAGAATGGTAGTGAGAGCCGCCAGTCCCACTACCGCAGCCCGAAACTGCCCCTGGCTGGCGGCCAGAAATCCGCCGGCCATAATACTGGCCAGCGCGAGCGGCAAGGTGCGAGGGCGAAAAGCGGAAACCCAGGCTTTGGCAGGGCTAGTGGGAGCAGTAGGGCTGCTGGAAGAAGAGACCATGACTGGAAACGTTGAAAAATGCCATCCTGTGACTAGTGTACTTACCCTGCCGTTTCAATGGCGGCAATCTTTTCCGCCGAAAGCTCCGAAAAGTGCCCTATTACCAGGTCGGCGTGGTGGAGGTCTTGCAGGGGCGAATGCTCACTGTTGTAGCCAATGCAGTACAAACCGGCCGCTTTGGCTGCCGTAACACCATTGGCTGAGTCCTCAATTACTAGGCACTCGGAGGCAGGAGCCTGAGAAAGGGAGGCCGCGTGCTCGAAGATGGCCGGATCGGGCTTGGAGCGCGGAAAATCTTCGCCGCTGATGAGGTGGGAAAAATAAGGCGCCAGCTTAAACCGCTCCATTACCCGGTCAATGGTGGAGTGCGATGCTGACGAGGCCAGAATAAGCTCAATATTATGCTGATGCAGGTCCTCGATAAGGGAGCGCACGCCATCGAGCAGTTCCAGATCGGGTTTCTCATCGAAAGCCCGGTTAAAAAAGTCGCGCTTGGCCTGCACCAGTTCCAACACTGGTTGCGACAGTTGGTGCTTTTCTTTCAGGTACTGGTAGGTGTTCTTCGTGGAGCGGCCCGTAAACTGAGCGTATTCTTCGTCGGCTACATCAATACCGAGCTCGTCGAAATGCCGGAAGTACGCGTAGCGGTGAACCGGCTCCGTATCGACGATGACGCCGTCCATATCGAAAATAACAGTGCGTATCATGCAGCAACTAGTGGTTATGAGCGCGAAGGTAGAGAAACCCAGGGCTCTTGACTAACAAGTGGCGGCCTGCCCTGCCGCGCCAGAAAAGCGCAAGCAAAGCAGGCCGCGTATTTCACAGGGAGAATGTTACTTCAGAACGGCAGCTACTAGCTCGTCGCTCATGGGCTTTACCTTGGAGGGATAGAAGGCTACTACGTGGCCGGTTTCGTCTACCAGATACTTGCAGAAATTCCAGGTAGGGGCATCTCCTACGGCCCCGTTCTTCGACTTATCGGCCAAGAACTTGTAAAGCGGAGCCGTATCGTCGCCTTTTACCGAAACCTTGCTGAACAGGGGGAACGTGACGCCAAAGTTTTTCTCGCAGAAAGTAGCAATCTGCGCCTCAGTACCGGGCTCCTGGCCGCCGAAATTGTTGGCCGGAAAGCCTAGAACTACCACTTTATCGCCGTGCTTCTTGTAGAGTTCTTCCAGCTCTTTGTACTGAGGCGTGTACCCGCATTCCGATGCGGTATTCACGATCAGCAGCTTTTTCCCTTTGTACTGGCTCAGCTTTACGTCCTTGCCATCAATGCTTTTCACGGTGAAGTCGTAGACGGTGCCGGTGGCGGTGCTTTCGGTGGTAGTGGTCATGGTTGGGGCAGGCTGGGAGTGGGAGAAAGACAGGCCGCTAGCGAGCAGCGTGCCTAGTAGTACAAAAGCTTTCATACGAGAGAGAAAAAGTCAGTGACCAACCAGCCGCCGGGCACATTGTTCGGTGCCGATGACCAGTTAGCTCAAAGTAAAGAAACTCTTCCGCACGAAACTATCCGTATCAGCTCTTGCGGCTCAGCAAAGGGCAACGGCACCGTGCTATCTTAGCATAACTCAAGGCTTACTGTGCGGCATTTGCTGAAGGGAATCCGAGCGGGCTATTAAAAAGCCGTACTTTTGCCTTTTGCACATTTCTTCCCTGGTTAATCTGCTCATGCGTACGACTCTCTATTCTGTCATTACCGGTACGGGCAGTTACCTTCCCGCTCGTATTGTTAGGAATGAGGATTTCACAGCATCTACCTTTTATGACGCTGATAGTAACCTTCTCACCAAACCGAGTGCGGAAATCGTTGCGCGCTTTGCGCAAATCACGGACATCCACGAACGTCGTTACGTTACGGATGACCAAGTAACCTCCGACATTGCCTTTCTGGCGGCGCAAGACGCCCTGCAATCCAGCGGTACGGACCCCGAGTCGCTAGATTATATTCTGGTGGCTCACAACTTTGGGGATGTACAGGCCGATAACCGGCGGTCGGATTTTGTGCCGAGCCTGGCAGCGCGCGTCAAGCACAAACTGGGCATCGAAAATCCGCAGACCATTGCCTACGACTTACCCTTCGGCTGCCCGGGCTGGCTCCAGGGCCTGATTCAGGCCGACTACTACTTGCGCTCGGGCGACGCCAAGCGCGTTCTGGTGATTGGGGCGGAGGTACTCTCGCGCGTGTGCGACCCGCACGACCGGGACAGTATGCTGTATGCTGATGGCGCCGGGGCGGTGCTACTGGAAGCGCAGGAAAGCAACGTACCCGTGGGTATCTTGGCCCACGGTACTCGCTCCGATACCGTTCAGGCAGCTCACTTGCTGCGCATGGGCGCCTCCTACAACCCCAACTACCCAGGGAGCGACCTGTTTTTGAAAATGGAAGGCCGCAAGCTCTACGAGTACGCGCTCAAAACCGTACCGCAAGCCATCAAAGACTGCTTAGAAAAAGCCAAGCTGCCCCTGGCCGACATGCACAAACTACTGCTACACCAGGCCAATGGCAAAATGGACGATGCCATTCTGAAGCGACTGTACGGCTTGTACGACGAAGCTACCGTGCCCGAAGGCGTCATGCCGATGACGATTTCCTGGTTGGGTAACTCTTCGGTGGCTACCCTACCTACCCTGCTGGACCTTCTACTGAAAGATAAGCTGCCCGGCAATGATATTCAGCCAGGTACTAACATCGTGTTTGCCTCTGTAGGCGCCGGTATGAACTGCAACGCCGTAGTGTACCGGATGCCAGGCTAAGCAGCCCCCCCAACGCGCAAGCGCCCCGCCAGACAGTGTCCGGCGGGGCGCTTGTGTTTGACGTGCTACTAGCACCAGGGCTCAGTCTGTGTAGTGATAAGCGGGCTTAGGTAGTGCGGGGCGTCAGCCACTTTTCCAGAAGCACGGGCTGGTAAGCCAGCATTTCTTCAATTATACCATTGGGGTCGGGGTTGCTGAGCAACTGGTCGCGGTTTTCACGGCGCAACAGGCCTTCATCGGCCATGTGGTCTAGGGCGCGCAACAGATGGTCGTAGAAGCCCTCTACGTTGAGCAGCGCCACGGGCTTTTTGTGCAAGCCAAGCTGCCCCCAGGTCAGCACTTCAAACAGCTCTTCCAACGTACCATACCCCCCCGGCATCGCCACGAAGCCTTCGGCTAAATCGGCCATCAGGAGCTTACGCTCGTGCATGCTTTTCACGATATGGAGCTCCGTTACGCCCCGGTGCTCCACCTCCTTGGCCACCAGAAAATCGGGAATGACCCCGATAACTTTGCCGCCATGCGCTAATACACTATCGGCTACGGCTCCCATCAGGCCTACGCGGCCCCCGCCGTACACCAGCGTCATGCCACGTTCGGCTAGCACACGGCCCATCTCCTGGGCTCGTTGGGTATACATTTCGTTGGTTCCGGCACTGGAACCGCAATACACGGCTACGCTTTTCATAAAACTGTAGGGCGAAGCACGGCCTCGCCTATTATTGGTTGAAAAAGAAAACAGTAGCAACGCCAGGCTTTGGCATTGCTACTGAGATGATAAAGAGCGGCAGACGGAGAGCCGCAACACGTTTGCAGTTTTTACTCGCGTTGCTGAGTTAGAGGCCTCAGGCCCTTAACCTGCTTTGGCTACCTCCTGCGCCCGCGCGCTCGGCCATACGTGAAAATTACATCCGCTCGGGCACCTGAATACCAAGCAGGCCCATGCTAACTTTTAAGGCCTTAGCCGTTTGGGCCGACAGCGCTACCCGGAACGCCTTCTTGGCAGCATTGGGCTCAATGAAGATGGGCACTTCGGTGTAGAACCGGTTGTAGGCCTTGGCCAGGTCGTAGGCGTACTGAGCTACAACGGCCGGCGACTGCGTGCGCGCCGCTTCCGTTACCACGGCCGCATAGCGGCCAAGCTCCTGAATCATTTCCCGCTCGGTAGCCTGAATTTCCGTGAGGCCAGCCAAGCTTGCGTTGGCTGCTACGCCTTGCTCGGCCGCCTTGCGCAGGATGCTGGAGATACGGGCGTGCGAGTACTGAATGAACGGGCCAGTGTGACCTTCCAAGCTCACGGACTCTTCGGGGTTGAAGAGCATCCGCTTCTTAGGGTCCACTTTCAGCAGGTAGTATTTGAGGGCTCCCAAGCCCAGCATGTGGTAGAGCTGCTCAGCTTCGGCATCCGACAAGCCTTCTGTTTTGCCTTTCTCGAGGGTAGCAGCCTTTGCAGCTTCCACCACTTCGCGTACCAACTCGTCGGCATCAACCACGGTGCCCTCCCGGCTTTTCATCTTGCCCGAGGGCAGGTCTACCATACCGTAGCTGAGGTGGTAAATGGCATCGGCGTAGGGCTTGCCCAGCTTCTTCAGCACGGCCTTCAGCACCTGCATGTGGTAGTTCTGCTCGTCGGCAATAACGTACACCGACAGATCATAGTGGAAGTCCTGGTACTTTAACTCGGCCGTACCCAAGTCCTGGGTGATGTACACGGAGGTACCGTCGGCACGGAGTAGGAGCTTCTCATCGAGGCCCTCTTCCTGCAGATCTACCCACACCGAGCCGTCGTCCTTCTTAAAGAAGACGCCCTTTTGCAGGCCCTCTTCTACCCGCTCCTTACCTAGCAGGTACGTTCCCGACTCGTAATAGTACTTATCAAAATCGACACCGATGGTCTGGTAGGTTTCGTTGAAGCCTTCGTACACCCAGCCATTCATTTGCTTCCAGAGGCTTACCACCGCTTCGTCGCCGGCTTCCCAGGCGCGCAGCATGTCCTGGGCTTCCAGCATCATGGGGGCTTGGCGCTTGGCTACGTCGGCGGCTACGCCTTCGGCTTCCAGCTGCTTTACCTGCTCGCGGTAGTGCTTCTCAAACAGCACATAGTACTTTCCGGCCAGGTGGTCGCCCTTGATGCCCGCCTGCTCGGGTGTTTCGCCCTGGCCGTACTGCTGGTAGGCCAGCATGGACTTGCAGATGTGAATACCCCGGTCGTTGACGAGGTTGGCTTTGGTAACGGTAGCACCAGTAGCTTTCAGAATCTCGGCCACTGAGTAGCCGAGGAAGTTGTTGCGCAGGTGCCCTAAGTGCAGGGGCTTGTTGGTATTAGGGGAGGAATATTCCACCACCACATTTTGCGGGCCACCCGTTTCTACTGGTGTAGTGGCAGGCTGCTGCCGCAACTGGGCAAAGACATCGAGCCACGCCGAGTCGGCAATTTCTAAGTTCAGAAAGCCTTTCACCACGTTGTAGCCGCTTACCAGCGGCTCATTGGCTACCAGCCAGTCGCCAATGCCTTGCCCAATTTGCTCGGGGCCTTTGCCTAGAGTTTTCGTAAAAGGGAACGTAACGAGGGTAAACGAGCCCGCAAACTCCTTGCGCGTAGGCTGCAAGGTGAGCTGAGGCGAGGCTACCTCGGCGTCAAATACGTTCTTGATGGCAGCCCCGAGGGCCGCTTTGAGGGTTTGTTCGAGTTGTTGCACGGAAAGCGAAACGCTTAAGAGAAGCGGTATACTAGGCTTCTGGAAGATACATTCTTGGACTGACAACCACGGGGCACTGCGTAAACTATGGGCCAGCCAGCGGCGGCATCTACCCTCACTACGGAGTGCTAGTAGCCGCGCTCTGCGCCTTAGCTTACGCTAGATTCGTCGTTGGTTGGGTAGCCGCAGAATTGTCTTCATCGGGAGTTGACACGGTAGCCAGACTAGGCCGTCGCTGCTACAAAGGTAGAAAGCCCAGCCAGATGCCGCCCGAAAAAATATGGCCGCTGGCCCGACTGCCCGTCATCCTACTGCCTACAGGTGGCAAGGTACCTCCCAGCCCCAGCTATTTTCTAGGTGCTGAACCAAAGCCAACGGCTGTGCGTGTATTTGCTGCAAAGAGTATCTTGCGCCCCACGCATGAACGTTCACCTACAGCAAATCCTCGACAACCCCCTGGCCGCGCTGGCCATTGTGGGCAACCTTGTTATCATTGAAAGCCTGCTCTCCGTAGATAATGCGGCCGTGCTGGCAACGATGGTATCGGACCTCCCTAAGGAGCAACGCCACAAAGCCCTGCGCTACGGCATCATTGGAGCCTACGTATTTCGGGGGCTCTGCATCCTATTTGCTTCCTACCTTATTCAGTTCTGGTTTCTGAAGCCCCTGGGCGGCCTGTATTTGCTTTACCTAGCGTACAGCCAGTTTGCTAACCGCAGCAGCGACGGGGAGGAAGACGTAGACAAGCAGAAAAGCTGGCTCTACCGCAGTACCCTGGGTCTGCTCGGTCCGTTTTGGGCCACGGTGGCGCTGATTGAGCTGATGGACCTGGCCTTTTCCATCGACAATGTGTTTGCTGTGGTGGCCTTCACCGACAACCTGATCCTGATTTGTGGGGGCGTATTCATTGGCATTCTGGCCATGCGCCTGGTGGCGCAAGCCTTCGTGCTGCTGATGGGCAAGTACCCGTTTTTGGAAACGGCTGCCTTCGTGGTTATTGGTATTCTAGGCCTGAAGCTGCTACTTTCCCTCTTTGAGCATTTCCAGCCCCACCACCCCTTCAGCCACTTCCTCAGCAGCGAAGCCGCCGATGCAGGCCTTACTGTGCTTACCGTAGCTGTGTTTGCCGTACCACTACTCACCTCCTGGCTGTTCGGGGTGCCTTACCGCCAGGGTGGTCGTCAGGGGTAGCAAGTAGAACCCCATAAGCAGTAAGGGCTGGCACACGCATGTGCCAGCCCTTACTGCTTATGGGGTTCTACTTGCTACCCTCAGTTTTTCGCTCGGCGCAGTACCATCTGCACTTGCTTGGGGTTGCCGCGCGTGACGACAGGGTAGGACACATCGTTGATGAACAGCAATTGCCCATCGGCCACAATGCGCGCCTGCAACGCATAAGTGACATTTTCCTGAATTCGGGCCGTGTCGTAGCGCAGCGTAAAGGCCAGTGGAACCTGTCGCCCATTGGGCCGGATGGTCACTGAGTCGACCACCGTAGCGGCCACATCCTGCCGCGACACATCCTGTAATTGTAGGCGCACTACGGCCGATGCGGGCAGGGCCATTCGCTCCCGATAGGTTACGGTGCCCGTTATAGAATCCTTCACCGTCACCACAACCGGGGCCGTGGTGCCCGCCCCCCCCGGCGATGAGGGAGTGGCCGTGCAAGCACCTAGTAGTGACACAACACAGAGAGCAGGCAGGAGGGGTGGCTTCATGGCAACTAACCGGGATAGAATGATAACGAACAGGCACGAATGTATTGGGAATCTGCTATTTTCCAAGGAAGTCCCCAACTCTACCCGGGCTCGGCCGCAGCTAAACCGTACTACTCTCCTACCGGCTCACAACCTCCGCCATGCGCAAGCGGCGCTGAATGGCATCGGTGGCGGCTTCCAGGATGTCGAAGGCATTGGTAGCCATAGTATTTTCGCTGTCGAGCGTGGGGTTGATTTCCACCATCTCGAAGCACACAACCCGGTCATTATCCAGCAAAGCGCGGCACAGGCTAATGGCTTCCTCTACGTTCAGGCCCTCCTCTACTGGCGTGCCCGTACCCTTGGAGAAGCGGGAGTCCAGGGAGTCCACGTCGAACGAGATGTAGACTAGGTCGCAGAAGCGCAGACGCTCGTAGATTTCGCGGGCTACTTGGCGGGTTCCCTTAGCTTTTACTTCATCAAGCTTGTAATTCTTAATTCCTAGCCGCTCGATGATGGCATTTTCTTCCGCCTCGGTGTCGCGCACTACCACGTACACGAGGTGCTCTCCAATAAGCTTAGGGCCCGTTTCGCCTAGGTTTTTAAGCTTCTGCCAGAAAAATTCCGTTTCGGGTTCTATCGTGTTCCGCTGGCATTGCCGGTTATCATCGCCCAGGGAAATGGCTATTGGCATGCCGTGCATGTTGCCCGAGGGAGTGGTGTAGGGCGAGTGAATGTCGGCGTGAGCATCTATCCACACCACCCCCAGCGTTTTGTGCGGGTAGGCGGCTTTAATGCCCGCAATGGTCGCTGCCGCATTACTATGGTCGCCGGCTAGTACCAGGGGGAACTCCCCAAACCGTAAGGTTTGTTCGACGGTGCTGGCAATGCCTTTTTGCACCGTGTAAATAGAATCAATGTGTTTGGCCTTCGGAAAATGATTTTTCTCGAAGAGCACGTGGTTCAGGTCCGGCACACTGACGGAATTGAACCGACGAAAGTAATCGGACCCTTTATTGAGGCAGGCCACTTTGAGGGCATCTACCCCCAGGCTGGCGCCTCGGGTGCCGGCTCCGAGTTCGGAGCGCACTTCCACTAACTTGATGCGACGCATACTACATGGGCAGGAAAAGGGTTAGAGTGGTTTATATGCTTGCCGATTACCAAGGCCACAGGCCAGGATAGGCTTGACGCGCGCGGACCTTCCGGCGCAACCAACGAACAAAGCACAACCAAAACCCCCGCAAGGGGGTATCTTTGCGGGTCCTAAGTTCGGAAAAAGCTTTGCTTGGAAAAAGCGCATACAGTGGCGCTTATCAAAGCATTTTGCCCACTTATCGTACGCGTTCTTTTTCAACTAGGTAGGCGAGTGTTTACCCGCACCGCCGGCCATTCTTTCCTTCATCCTCACAAGAAAATAGCATCACCCCCTCCTTTAATGGATACCTACCACTCCCTGATTTCGCAGACTTTCGATTTTCCCACCGACGAGTTTCACGTTGAAAACGACGAGCTGCGCTTCCACGATATTGACTTGATGGCCCTGGTAGAAAAGCACGGCACCCCGCTGCGCCTCACCTACCTCCCCAAAATCAGCAGCCAGATTCAGCGGGCCAAGGAGTGGTTCCGCCTGGGCATTGAGCAAACTGGCTACCAGGGCCGCTACTCCTACGCCTACTGCACCAAGGCCTCACACTTCAGCTTTGTGGTGGAGGAAGCCTTAAAAAACGGCGTCCACATCGAAACTTCCAGCTGGTTTGACACCAATATCATTCGGGCCATGTACCAGAAGGGCAGGGTCACGAAGGATACCTATATCATCTGCAACGGGTTCAAGACCGAAGAATACAAGCGGGAAATCACGGCCCTCATCAACGATGGGTTTGTGAACTGTATGCCTATTCTCGACTCGCCGAACGAGGTAGACTACTACCACGACAACGTGCGCGAAAAGTGCAATGTAGGTATGCGCCTGGCTTCCGACGAGGAACCACGCTTTCAGTTCTACACTTCGCGCCTGGGCATTCGCTACACCGACGCCGTGCCGCTCTACGAGCAGAAGATCAAGGATGATCCGCGCTTTGAGCTGACGATGCTGCACTACTTCATCAATACCGGCATCAAGGACACCAGCTACTACTGGTCGGAGCTGAGCCGCTTCGTGCACAAGTACTGCGAGCTGCGTAAGGTGTGCCCTACCCTCACCACCATCGACATTGGGGGCGGCTTACCCATTCAAACCAGCATTCAGAAGGAGTATGACTACCCCTACATGATTGCCGAGGTGCTGCGCACCATCAAGCGCATCTGCGAGGAAGAAGGCGTACCAGAGCCCGACATCTTCACCGAATTCGGTATTTTCACCGTGGGTGAGTCGGGCGCTACGATCTACAGCATTCTAGACGAGAAGCTGCAGAACGATAAGGAGCTCTGGTACATGATTGACGGCTCGTTTATCACCAACCTACCCGACACCTGGGCCCTCAACCAGCGCTTCATTATGCTGGCCCTGAATGGCTGGAACCGCTCGTACAAGAAAATTCAACTTGGTGGCCTCACCTGCGATTCGCAGGACTACTACAACGCCGAAAAACATATTTACCAGGTGTTTTTGCCGGAGCGCAAGCCTGCCCAAGACCCTAAGCCCCTGTATGTGGGCTTCTTCCACACCGGAGCTTACCAGGAGAGCTTGTCGGGGTACGGTGGCGTGAAGCACTGCCTGATTCCGGCACCGAAAATGGTTATTCTAGACCGCGCCGAGGATGGTACGCTCACGGATTACGTATTCGCAGAAGAGCAAAGTGGCGAGTCGATGATGCGCATTCTGGGCTACCAGAAGTAAGCCTGGAGGTAAGCCGAGCAACTGCCCCAAATTACGCCAGCCAATGGGGTAGTTTGGGGCAGTTTGCCGATCTGGGGGTAGTATTAATCGAAAGCCGAAGTCGACAGCTTGGACGCCGCAGGGGCTTCCTGTATCTTTACCGCTCTGAACCAGACCTTTCTTATCTTCAATGCCATGAAAAAAGTTCTACTATTTACCTGCGTCGCTTCGCTGGCTTTTAGTGCGTGCAACCGGAAGTCGCAGTGCCCCGCTTATTCTAGCACCAAAGAGGCCACTCGTATTTCTTCCACTATTTCCGCTAGCGCAGCTACCCCGGCCCCTCGTCAGTAGTACTCGTGGCGTTGCCAGACTATTCGGCTCCTTCTGCTATGCGGAAGGAGCCTTTTTATTTTCTGCTCCTGCCAGTACCATAGGCACTAAATAAGATTGTTGAGACGTTGTACAGTCAAAATGCTCCTAATCAGAGCAGCTGTCCAGTTTCCCCACTTTTACATTTTGTAATATTCAATGAGAAAGATTTTCATTTTCTCTTTGCTTAGCACGCTGGCTTTGGGCTCTTGCCGCACCAAATGTCCCGCTTACTCGGCTACTAAACCCGCTACTCAGGTAGCTACCGCCATTACGGCTAGTGCCGCTCTCACTACCCCTGAGCGACAGTGAAGAACACGCGTGGGCTCCCCCACGCAGTAGCGGAAGAATAGCGGCGGGGTGCTCGGCACCAAGGAAGCAAGCTAGGTTTATGAGAAGCTAGCACTGGTAGGAGGCACTGAAGAAGTTACTAAAGCAGACAATTTGGCACCTTCCTAGTAGCAGTTACATGTTACTGGCGGGCGGCTTTCTGTATCTAGTAGGCGGTAGCCAAAATAAGGTCGGTAGCGGCGAGCAAGTCGGCTACGTGGGGCTGGTAGGTGGTAGCTTCTGAGTAACCCACCAAGATTCCGCGTACGCCTACCCGAGCGCCGGCTTCCATGTCGCGGTACCGGTCGCCAATCATCCAGCTTTGGGCAGGATTAAGGTGAAACCGGGCCATGGCCTTCTCGAGCATGAGGGAGCCTGGCTTGCGCGATAACGACTCTGACACGCTAGGATGGCCCGGGGCGAAATAGAAGGCATCTATCAGCCCTTGGCAGGCCTGCTGAAGCTTTTGATGGCACGCCTCTACCTCGGTGGCGGAATACAGTTGCTTGGCAATACCCGCTTGGTTAGTGACAACGATAAGATAGTAGCCAGCCTGCTTCAGTCGGGCTAGGCTCTCGGGTACGCCAGGCAGCACCACAAATTTCTCTACTTCCCACACGTAGTCTCCAATTTCGGCATTTAGTACACCGTCTCGGTCCAGAAATACCGCTTTATTGGGAGCATAAGTCATAAGGCAAGCAGAAAAGAAGGGTGAAAGGGAAGCGAAACTAGCTAAATAGCGGCGCCAAAGGTACGGGGTGCCTACCTTTGCACCCTGCTACTTCCTACCCTATCACCTCCTTACTTTTTCAAGAAATGACCATAGCCATTTTGGGCGGCGGCATTTCGGGCCTCACCTTGGCCTGGTACCTGCAGCGGGCCGGCGCCGACTACGACCTGTATGAAGCGGCCGCCCGGCCCGGAGGCACCGTGCGCACCGAACGCCACGGCGACTATTTGCTGGAAACAGGTCCCAATTCTCTTTTGCTCAGCCCCGAGCTGGATCAATTGCTACAGGGCTTGAACCTGACGAGCCAGATGCAAGACGCAGCGGCCGTCAGCCAAAACCGCTATGTGCTTAAGAATGGCAGCTACCAGAAGTTACCTGGTACGCCTCCGGCCCTACTCACGGGCAAGTTTTTCGGCCTGAAAACCAAGTTTAACCTATTGCGTGAGCTGACCCGCCCCGCAGCCCCCGCGGGTACGCCCGAAACACTGGCGGCCTTTTTCCGTCGTCGGTTTGGGTCGGAGGTAACGGACTACGCGCTCAACCCATTCATTGCTGGTATTTACGCCGGCGACCCGGAGCAGCTGCTGGTACAGCATACGTTTCCGCAACTGGCCGCCATGGAGCAGCAGCACGGTTCCGTGTTGCGTGGGCTCATGAAAAGCAAAGGCGGTGCCGGGCGCCGGCGCACCTTTACGCTGCACGGTGGCCTTCAAACGCTTACCGACACGCTGGCCCGGCAGCTACGGCGCGCTCACTTTAGCCACGGCATCACGGGGCTACACCGCCGCACTGATGATGGCCGGTGGGCGCTGGAAACTACTGGCGGCCCAGGCTTCCGCCTCTACGACCATGTAGTGCTGGCCCTACCCACGTATACGGCGGCCGACTTGCTGCGCCCCCAGTTTTCAGCGGCGGCTGAGGCTTTGGAGCAGGTACACTACCCGCCCATGACGGCTATCTACTCGGCGTACGACCGCGTGGCGGTGCAGCACCCACTCGATGGTTTTGGCGCCCTGCACCCCCGCGTAGAGCAGCCTTATGCCGCTGGTAGCATCTGGACTAGCTCCATCTTTCCTGACCGGGCCCCGGCCGGACAAGTGCTGTTCACGACCTTCGTGGGAGGCAGCCAGTACGAAGAGCAGGCCCGCCAGCCTGCCGAAACGCAGAAAGCAGCCGTGCACGCCGAACTAAGTCGGTTCTATGGCATTCAAGCTGCTCCTGTGTGGCAGTACCGCTACTACTGGGAGCGGGCTATTCCGCAGTTCGACCACCGGATTGGGCCTGCTCGGGCGGCGGTGGCAGCCTTGGCTGAACATGGCCTGCATGCCACGGCCAACTGGCAAGCCGGCGTGGGCGTCCCCGATTGCATTCGTCACGCTCAGCAGCTAGCCCAACAGCTCATGCGCTAGCACAGCCAGTATCTAAACCACGACCATCTTAGGCACCTACCAGATCGTGCGCGTAAGCAAACTTCTTGGGGTGGTCCTGTTGTTGGACTTCTGAGGGCCGAAGCAACGCTTGGTGGATAGCGGGCATCTATGCTATCCACGACGGCGTTTCTACCGTCCTTTGTACTCAGTACACTTCTTCTTATTCTTGCCTTTAGCGGCTTCCGAAACTGACACTCTTGTTCAGGTTGCTGCGTGGGCACTTCCGCCAAACCCCTACCTTTGGCCCCATGAATGACGGGCTTGTCCTAATACCGACTTATAACGAGCGTGAGAACATAGAATTGATTCTCCGTAAGGTATTTTCCTTGCCCAAAGCCTTCGATGTGCTCATCATCGATGATGGCTCTCCCGACGGCACGGCAGCAATTGTGCGCGAGCTACTACCGGAGTTTGCGGGCCGGCTATTTCTAGAGGAGCGCACCGGCAAGCTTGGCTTGGGTACGGCCTATATCCACGGCTTCAACTGGGCCCTGGCCCGGGGCTATGAGTACGTGTTTGAGATGGACGCCGACTTTTCCCATAACCCCGACGACCTGATTCGCCTCTACGATACGTGTGCTCATCAGCACTACGACCTGGCCATTGGGTCGCGCTACATCCAGGGAGTAAACGTGGTCAACTGGCCTATGGACCGCGTGCTTATGTCTTGGTTTGCGTCGGCGTATGTGCGCTTTATTACGCGCATGCCCATTATGGATGCTACGGCGGGCTTTAAGTGCTACACGGCCCGCGTGCTGCGCACCATCCTGCAAAACCGGATTCAGTTTGTAGGGTACGCCTTCCAGATTGAAATGAAGTGGCTGGCTTACAAGTATGGCTTCCGGGTTAAAGAAGTGCCTATCATCTTCACCGACCGCACCCGAGGTGCTTCCAAAATGAGTAAGGGCATCTTCAAAGAAGCCTTCTTTGGAGTCGTGCAGTTGAAGGTTGCCAGTTGGTTCCGGCGCTTTGAGCGGACGGCACCCGAGCCCATAGTGACCGGCTCAACCGACCAGTTGTCAGCTACTTCCGCAACCCCATACCCCGAATCCCGGTAAGCGAGAAAGGCCAGCGGCTTACTTTTGAGAAAAGTCGCACATCTTTTCCGCTACGCATGGAAATAAGTCCGCTATTCTGGGTTGCCTTCAACGCATTCGTGCTGGCGCTACTGTTGCTAGACCTACTGGTATTCAACCGCAACGCCCACGTGGTGCGCATGCGCGAAGCCTTGGGCTGGAGCGTCTTCTGGATCATCCTGTCGCTGTCGTTCAATGCGTTGGTGTACCGCTGGCTGGGCAAGCAGGCAGCTATGGAGTTCCTCACGGGCTACCTCATTGAGAAGTCTTTGAGCGTTGACAATCTATTCGTCTTTCTGCTCATCTTCTCCTACTTCAAAGTTCCGCCCCAATACCAGCATAAGATCTTGTTCTGGGGCATTATTGGAGCACTGGTGCTACGCGCGGCCTTTATCCTGATTGGGGCGGCTCTGCTGGCCAAGTTCCACTTCCTGCTGTACTTCCTTGGGGCTTTCCTGGTGTATACTGGCGTGAAGATGGCCGCTAGTGCCGGCGAACCGGAAATAGACCCCGATAGCAACCCAGTGGTAAAGTTTCTGGGCCGCCACCTCCCCATTACTAGCCGCCTGCACGAGGGCAAGTTTTTTGTGCGTCAAGATGGCCTGCGCTACGCTACTCCGCTGTTTGTGGTACTGGTGATGGTAGAAACAACTGATGTTGTCTTTGCCGCCGACTCTATCCCCGCCATCCTGGCCGTCTCGCGCGACACATTTATTGTGTACACTTCCAATGTGTTTGCCCTGCTAGGTTTGCGGGCCCTGTATTTTGCCCTAGAGGGCCTGATGCGCCTGTTCCACTACCTGCACTATGGCCTGTCGCTTATTCTCATCTTCATTGGGGGCAAGCTGCTGGTATCAGAAATCTACCACGTATCTATGGGCTTATCCTTGGGTATCGTTGGGCTAATTCTGGCGGGGTCAGTAGGTCTGTCGCTTCTCTTCCCGAAGAAGCCGGAGGAAGAAACCTTTCCTAGAACGTCACGAGAATAGAGCATAAAAAAGGCCGGCTACTTAATGTAGCCGGCCTTTTTTACGTCATAGTTTAGTTGTTAGGCGGGGTAGCTGGCTGCGTGGGCGGTGCTCCCTGATTCACCCCCGCGTCGGGGGCAGCGGCGCCGCCTAGCAGGTCGATCAGGTTCAGGGGCTCGTATTGCGAGGAATCTGCCGCTACGGTTGTGCGGACGGTGTCGCGGGTAGCCCGCACGATGTATTTACGCGCCGGACCATTGAAGGCCACGAAATTTCCCAGCCCCTCGTACTCGCCCTGCGAAATGTAGCCCTTGCGGGCCATCAGCTGCGCAATAAGGCGGTGGAAATACCGGGCGCTACCCCGCATTTCGCCGTACTGGTTGAACCCGTTGCGGTAGTACTTCGGGCGGGGAATTATACTAGCCAAGAACAAACTCTCGGAGAGGTTTAGGTTGGCTGGCTGCTTGTCGAAGTAGAACTCGGCGGCTTCAGCAACCCCGTAAATTTTGGGGCCCCATTCAATAATGTTCAAGTACACTTCCAGCATGCGCTCCTTCGAAGCCAAGCGCGTGTTTTCGATAATCCACACAATCAGGGCCTCTTCCACCTTGCGGACGATGGTCTTCTTGCGGGTGAGAAACACATTTTTCACCAGCTGCATAGAGATGGTACTACCGCCCCGGGCGAAGCGCCGCTCCTTGAAGTTCTGAATGGCCGACTTCACAAATGCCTTCTCCATGAACCCCCGGTGCGACATAAAGCGGGGGTCCTCCGCCGTCATGATGGCATACTTGAGGTAGTCGGCTACCTCATTGTAGGGCGTGAACTCCGGATTTGAGGAGCCCACCAGGAAGGTTTTCACCGAGTCGCCTTTGTCGTTATAGGCCGTGTAGGGGAACTCCTCGTTCAGCTTGTTCAGGTTCTCGCGCCCGAAGCGAGTAATACGGAACTTGGTACCGCGCAGCCCAGAGTTGAACCGCAGGCTGTCCAGCTTATTCATGTCTAGGTCGGCGCTGAGGCTGTACTTGAGCGTGCCTTCGCCCTGGGTGCCTTCCAAGGTTTCAAACATTCCTTCGGGTAGGGAGGCGAAGAAATCGTTGGTGGGAGTCTCGCTAGACTCCACGTTCAGCTTCACCTGCATACCCGCCATAAACTGGCTGCGGCTGGTAAGGCCATTGATTTCCTTGCCAATTACCCGCTGGTTTACGGGCAACCGGCGCACGGAAAACTCGGGGAAGAACTCCATCCGATTCAGCAGCACCCGTGTCCCTTTCTCCAAAGCAAAGGCATCTTGCCCTAGCCGAGCAACGAAGTCGATACCACCACGCGGAAAGCGCACGTCGCTATCGGAGAGCTTGGGGTGGTTTACGATGAAGTTCGCCGCCGACGCGGTGCCTTTCACGGTTAGCTCGTCGTCGCTGAAGTCTTTGCCCGTTAGGCTCACCCGCACGGTGTCAAACTGCACCCGGGCTCCGTACCGGCGCTGCACGTAGGGCAATACCACGGGGCGGCGGTCGAGGGCGAATATCTGCGCATCTACCTCGTAGTCGCCGGCGTCAAT
The DNA here is from genome assembly GCF_900188255.1 of Hymenobacter mucosus. Taxonomy (GTDB): domain Bacteria; phylum Bacteroidota; class Bacteroidia; order Cytophagales; family Hymenobacteraceae; genus Hymenobacter; species Hymenobacter mucosus. The sequence continues at coordinate 637,595 of NZ_FZNS01000004.1, forward strand.
GCGCCCCAGCACTCCCACGCGGTTCCGAACCGAGTCGATAACCGCCGTCAGTTGCCCTTTAATATCCCCGTCCTCAATAGCCAGCTCGGGCATTGTGAGCGTAGCCGTGTGGCGTGGGCTCCGGTAGGTGATAAGAAAATTACGAAAATCAGCCTCACCCGGCACGTTATCGAAGGTTGCCTCGAGTAGTTGATTTGCTAACAGACCGTAGTTAGTGCCTTTGGTAGTATCGCGCTTCACTACTGGCTGGCCTTTCTTCCTTTTGTAGAGGAAAGAGTAGTTGTCAGTGCCACTGGCCGTCTTGCGGGCTGTGAGGCTGGCATTGTCGATTTCCAGGTTGCTAAACACCGGACGGCCCGCAAACAAGCTGCGCACGCTCAGGGAAGCCCGCACGGTTTGGGCCCGTAGCAGGGTATCCGTTGTGAGGGCCGTGGGCACCACGCTTACCCCGTCTAGCTGCACCGTATTTAGGTCGGTGAAGCGGGCGGGGCCCAAGGAGAGAGTCACGGGGAATTTACGCTCTACCTTGGCTTTTACTTGCAGCAAGGCGTAGTTCAGCAGCTGTTGCCGCTTGAGCAAAAATATACCAAGGCCCACGGCGAGCAGCACCGCAAGGATGCCAAGGCCGATGCCAATTTTTCGTTTCGTAGCTGGAGTCACGCGAACAGTCAGGAGGAAGGAAACTGCGGCCGGTCCGTACCAGATTCGTGCCGAACCCGCCGCCGCTCAGTAGCAAAGGTAACGAAAAAGGCTCGCGCCTCGACGGCGGGCGCAATGCCATTCCGTACCTTTGGCCCGCCCTGACTAACCTTGCTACTGCCCATGTCGTCTGCTGCCGATTACGCTTTGCTCACTCCACTTACCGCCGTTTCGCCCCTGGATGGGCGCTACCGTCGCGGCACTACTCCCCTAGCGCCTTACTTTTCTGAGCTTGCGCTTATCCGCTACCGAGTGCTGGTGGAGGTCGAATATTTCATTGCTCTGTGCGAATTGCCCCTCCCCCAGCTGGCAGGTGTCGACGCCAACGTGTTTGAGCAACTACGCAGCATCTATAAAGACTTCTCAGTGGCCGATGCCGAAGCGGTAAAAGCCCATGAGCGCGTAACCAACCACGATGTGAAGGCTGTGGAATATTTCTTGCGCGACCAATTTACGGCCCTGGGCCTAGGTCAGCATCTGGAGTTTATTCACTTCGGCCTCACGTCCCAGGACATCAACAACACGGCCATTCCGCTTAGCCTCCAGCATGCCCTGGTTCATACGCTGCTGCCAGCCTACGCTCAGGTGCGTAACAACTTGGCCACGCGCGCTCAGGACTGGGCCACCGTGCCCATGCTGGCGCGCACGCATGGGCAGCCAGCTTCTCCTACCCGCCTAGGTAAGGAGGTAGCCGTATTTGTAGCTCGCCTTGATGCCCAGGTAGAACTACTGGCTCAAGTGCCCTTCGGAGCAAAGTTTGGTGGGGCTACTGGCAATTTCAACGCCCACCATGTGGCCTACCCTGGTACCGACTGGCACGCTTTTGCCCAGCAGTTCGTGGAAGGCCGCTTAGGTTTGAAGCGCAGCCATCCTACCACCCAAATTGAGCACTACGACCACTTGGCGGCCCTGTGCGACGGCCTCAAGCGCCTCAACACCATCCTCATCGACTTGGCCCGCGACGTGTGGCAGTATATTTCCCTGGGCTACTTCCGTCAGACCATTAAGGCTGGTGAGGTGGGGTCTTCGGCCATGCCTCACAAGGTGAACCCCATTGATTTTGAAAATGCTGAGGGCAACCTGGGATTGGCCAACGCTATACTGGAGCACTTATCGGCCAAGCTGCCAATCAGCCGCCTTCAGCGCGACCTCACCGATTCTACCGTACTGCGCAACTTGGGTGTACCGCTCGGCCACACACTCATTGCCCTGCAAGCCTTGCAGCGCGGCCTTGATAAGCTGGCCCTTGACGAAGAAGCTCTGCGCCGCGACCTAGATGCCAACTGGCCGGTAGTGGCCGAGGCCATTCAGACGGTGCTGCGCCGCGAAAACTACCCCGATCCGTACAACGCGCTCAAAGCCCTGACGCGTACCCACGGCCCCATCACCGAGCAGACTATCCGTGAGTTCATTGATACGCTAGAAGTAAGCGAAGAAGTGAAAACCGAACTGCGGGCCATTTCTCCTACCAGCTACGTAGGAGTATAGCTCCACCCGAGCGGAATAGCTGCCGCTCTGCTACTGCCTAAAGCCCGGTCTGGCCTGTTGCCGAATCGGGCTTTTTTCAGTCGTGCTCCTCCCACTTGCTCCTATCTTCTACCTTTGAGCTTGTAATTTCATTCTTGCATGGCTTCTCTCGCCGGTATTACCGTTCATCCAGACTGCCGCCACTTCCGTGGCGATATTCCTTGCCGCCCCAATAAAGAGCATGGCTACCAGTGCGCCAACTGCCCGGTGTATGCACCCATTCAACAGCGCATTCTCATTATTAAGTTGGGGGCTATTGGCGACGTGATTCGGACAACCCCCCTTTTGCGGCGGTTGCGGCAGGAGTATCCGATGGGCAAGATTACCTGGCTTACACTCACGCCCGCCATCCTACCGCAAGGTGAGATTGACGAAGTCCTAAAGTTAGATTTACCGGCCGTACTGCATCTACAGCAACGGGAGTTCGATATTCTACTCAACCTCGATAAGGACAAGGAAGCCTGTGCCTTGCACGACTCCATTCGGGCTACCCAAAAATTTGGCTACACCCTGCACCCCCAGTACGGCGTGGCCTGGCCCAGCAATGCCCTAGCCGACCACAAGTATCTCACGGGCGTATTTGACCAGCTAAGCCTGCAAAACCAAAAGCCTTATGTGCAGGAGATATTTGAACTGTGCGGCTTTGAGTTCCGGGGCGAAGAGTACGTATTCGACACGCACGAAGACAAAGGCTACGACTGGAGCCACCTCCCTACCCATGCCCCGCGCATTGGGCTGAACACCGGCTGCGGAGACCGGTGGACTACTCGCCTGTGGTCAGATGACCAGTGGACTCGACTGATTCAGCAATTGCAGGCCGCGGGCTACGCGCCCGTGCTACTAGGCGGAGAGGCAGAAGACGAACGGAATCGGCGTTTGCATGCAGCCACTGGCGCGGCATACTTAGGCACGTTCCCCTTGGCGCAGTTCATCAACCTGATGTACCAGATGGATGGCATTGTGACCCAAGTAACCATGGCTATGCACATCAGCATCGCGCTACGCAAGCCTACCATCCTGATGAATAATATCTTCAACCCGTACGAGTTTGACCTCTACGACCGCGGCCAACTGGTACAACCCGACCGGCAGTGCGTGTGCTTCTACCGGGGCTCTTGCAAGCTAGGAACTAGCTGCATGGAAGACTTACCGGCTGAAAAGGTATTCGCAGCCGTGCAAGCTAGCGTGCCGATAGCCATTGGGTAGCAAGTTCTAAGGGGTAGCTAGCGGGTACAACCAGCTTATCCCAAGGCACCAACGGGAACAGCGTCTGCCGCCGTTACCATTATTAGTACAGCTTGGGTACCTTGCCCAGGTGCTGATGTGAGGTTGAGGTCTGCATTGAGAACTCGGGCCCGAGCCCTAATACCGGCCAGTCCCATTCCAGTTGATTTGCCTTGCCCCTCTGGCTGGAGCGCGAAACCGCGTCCATCATCGCTCATGCGTAGTTTTAGCACGCCCGCTACCGTGGTAATATCCAGCGTCAGGTGGTGGGCTTGGGCATGCTTAAGCGTGTTGGCAAAGAACTCCTGCACGATGCGGTACAGGGCCAGTTGTGCGCTAACCTCCCACGTTTCCACGCTAGCATCTACTTGCAGATGCACGAGCATTCCCGTGGCTTCTAAGCGCGTAGCGAGCATTGTAACGGCACGGCGAAACCCAAACCGCACCAGCATTGCCGGCGAAATATCACGCACAATGTGGCGCATGTTCTGCACCGTTTCTCCCACTATTTGGCTGGCCTGCTGGGCCATTTCCTGCGCCTGGGGGCTGGCGGCATTAGAACGCAGTTGGTTGATTATTAGCTGTGCAGCAGCCAGTGCCCCACCTATTTCATCGTGCAGGTCTTGGGCAATTCGCTCCCGTTCGGTTTCCTGAGAGGCAACTACCAAGCCTAGCATTGCTTGCTGGTGTTCTAACTCCTGCTGCTGCAGGTTTACCTGCATAGCATGCGCCTTCTTTTGGTAAACCACTATAAAAACAACGATTGCCACTGCTAGCAGCAGCATCACACTAATGCCTGTGAATAATAACCAAGCGAATTCTACTTCCGTGGGCTTATCCACAAGCCATATGCATAGGTACTATACAACAACATGGTTAATACTCCGTGCAACGCCCATATCTGGTAGGACAGTTGCTGAGAATATTTGATGCTGAAGTTGGCAAACGTGTATATCAGAAAATTTCCGGCAAAAAAGATCAGCAAAGCCGTCGAAATCCAAAATACAGGGTCCTTCCATATGTAGAGTACCCGCATTTCTTTAAAGGAAGTATAATAATATAGCAGCACTAATCCTATTACCAGAACGCTTTCCACTGAGCGCCCAATATTATCCACATTATCAGGCTGCCCTAGTCGTCCTATTTCTTCGATAGTCAGCATTCCTATCATTGTAGCTACTACTACCCATCTAAACTTTAGCAGCACGTTATTTTTTATGATGAGGCTATACATCCACACGAGCAAGGCAAACTCAACTCCGATGTATATCGGCCACATAAATAAATTAGATACATGCAGTAGCCAATACACTCGGGATACTAGTTCTGTAAGCAGCGCAAAAAATGTCAGTAAGGCTAGTGGGCGCAGGTTAGCAGGTAGGTGTTTCCATTTTACCGCCCCGACAACGGCTGCTGCTATTTCCGGCACTATTACTAGAAATATAATTACCTGCTCAGTAGTGAAGCCCATGCATGAAGTGTGAGTACAGCAAGGGGTTCAAGCTCTAACTAGCCTTGCTCAGGAATTCGAAACGCTTTACTCTGCTTGAGCTATTAGCAGGTACGAGGACATGGAGAGCTCAAATCGTAGTACCCCTCATCGTCTATGCTGTTGGCTTCGCCCAACTTGGTAGCGTGCAACACTAGCCCGAAAGCGTAGCAAGGCAGCGTAGACGCCTTCTGGCTATTGCCAAGCCCATAGTAGTGATGCAGACCATAGATAATGTGAACAGACAGCTTTTCCTTGGCTAGTCCGAGTGTCGCTACGAACTCTTGTACAGAGTAGTTATACCCGTGTAGAAAGCCATACCGAATGCTAAACACCTCGGCGCCCACGGCACCGTTCCTGCTTATCCAGTTGTACTTCCACAGACCCGTCAAGGATTCCGGTAATTCTTCACCGGGCATATCTAGCGCTTCGCTTTCCGTACTTGGAGTATAAATGCTGGTGGCCTCGCAATACGGAGTTACTCTCTCCCCTGCAGAATCTACCCCGAATAGCAGCAAGCAAAATTGTTTTTCTTCTTTATTTTTTAATCCGAACCTGATTTTAATAGTAGCAATACCTGGCGTAGAAAGCAGATAGGAAATGGTAGAAAAAGAAATTATTCCACCTACTTGAAAAGTATCGCCTTCTACAAAACACTCTAGCTGTTCCGAATTATCTTCTTGCTGAGCCCAATTGGCTACCAGCCTAGCATACTCTGCATCCGAAATAAACTTCGCTTTTTCTTTAATCAGATTTACTTGGTCTTGCATACAAAGGAATTTAGGAGACCAAGGTACATAATCCATTCCCTACAATGTGCTACCGATCTGGCATCTAGCATATGTAAAGAAGACGACTATGCCGGCGTTTTTAGCTAGGAAAAGTAGCTACAGTAATAAGCAACAGTTCTTTTCTAAGCAAACTACATAGTAAGCTAGCGCGCAACCTCTTTCAACACTTTCACCATCTCGCCCCAGGAAAAATCCTTTTTTCGAGCCCATACACCGGCTGTAAATTCAGCTTCGCGCTGATGCTCGTAGAAGTCTACCAAGGCATCCGCTATGGCTTTGGCCGTTGGTGGCACTACGTAGCCCACCTCACCGTTCGGAATTAGCTCGGCTAGTCCGCCCACATCGGTTACTAGCATAGGACGGCTGAAGTGGTAGGCAATCTGGGAAACACCGCTTTGTGTGGCATTTTTATAGGGCTGCACTACTATATCGGCGGCGCAGAAGTAATCCACCACCTTCTCATTTGGGATAAAGTCCGTTGCGCGCACCAAGCGGCCTTCCAACTGGTGCTGGCGTATCAACGCTTCATACGGAGTTGCGTCTTCATAATATTCGCCCGCAATAATGAGTTTGACGGGTAGTCTGGCTAAGCGCTCATCCGCAAAGGCTTCAAGGAGAATATCTAGCCCTTTGTAAGCCCGAATGAAACCGAAGAACAGCAGGTATGCATACTTCGGATCAAGCCCCAAGGCTTGCAAAGCTCCTTGTTTAGGTTTGAGCGGCCCAAAATTATCGTAGAGTGGGTGCGGGCGGTACTGGGCCGGCTGTCGGAAGTGCAACCGCCGTAAATCGGCCAGCACAGAGCGGCTCATGGTTACGAAACCGTGGCAGGCCGAGAGAAAGTACTTGGTCAGGGGCCGGTCGCCAGGGCGCTTTTCGTGGGGGATGACGTTGTCAGTAATTGCCACTACGCGCGTGTGGCGGTTGCGGCGGACCAGCCGCGCTACCACACCCAGGGCTGGGCCCATAAATGGCAACCAGAAGCGGAAAATCACTAAATCGGGCCGTTCTCGGCGCAGCCGGTTTCCTACCGCGTACCAGCTCAGCGGGTTCACAGAGTTCAGGCTCACCTCAATACGAAGGTCGGTGGGCCCGGGCTCGGTGCTAAATTGGGTTTGACCAGGGAAAAGGAAATTCGGATACTGCAACGAGAAAGTAACTAACCGTACCTCGTCGCCTTCCTCTTGGAAGGCCCGGGCCAGCCGCTCATTGTAGGTTGCTAGACCGCCCCGGAGCGGATAGGCTGGTCCGATAATAACGACTTTCATAGTGGCTTCGTGCTAAAACCGGCCTGCTGCCAGAAGCAAAGCACCGAAGTAGCTTTACAATAGGCAACCCGCGGCTATGGGTCATTTTAGATTCAACCGGTCGCGAATGAGGTAGTCGTTTCGGTTCGATCCGCTGAGCTGCACCATTTCGGCTAGAAACCCTGCCAGGAACAGCTGTACGCCAATAATAACGGCTACTAGCGCTAAAAAGAATAGGGGCTGGGCTGTTACGTCGCGGGCGTGCAAGTTTTGGTGGGCAAGCCATACTTTCTCGCTTACCAGCCACAGGGTAATCAGCATCCCCACAATAAATGATAAGGACCCGAGAGTGCCGAAAAAGTGCATAGGACGCCGCCGGAACCGACTCACGAACGTGATGCTCATCAAGTCGAGGAAGCCGTACACGAACCGCTCGAGCCCAAACTTTGTGGTGCCGTACTTACGCTCCTGATGTTGCACCACCTTCTCGCCAATCTTGCGGAAGCCGGCCCATTTGGCAATGACAGGAATATAGCGGTGCATTTCCCCATACACCTCCACGCTCTTCACTACGCGGCTGTCGTAAGCTTTCAGGCCACAGTTGAAGTCGTGCAGCTGAATACCAGAAATCCAGCGCGTCACTCCGTTAAACAGCTTCGTAGGAATTGTTTTGCTCAGAGGATCGTAGCGCTTCTTCTTCCACCCGCTTACCAAATCCAGATTATCCTGGGTAATCATGCGGTAAAGTTCGGGCAGTTCTTCGGGCGAATCTTGCAGATCAGCATCCATGGTGCATACCACGCGGCCCGTCGTTTCCCGAAAGCCTACGTTCAACGCCGCCGACTTTCCATAATTCCGATTGAAGCGAATGCCGCGCAGGTGGGTGTCTGTACTGGCTAATTCCTCAATTACGTCCCAGGAGTCATCCGTGGAGCCATCGTCAATTAGAATTACTTCGTACGTCAACCCATGCTGGCTAAGCACGCGGTTGATCCAACGCGTCAGCTCTGGTAGCGACTCGGCTTCGTTGAGCAAGGGAATAACAATAGACAGCTCAACGGGAAAATGGTGCGGCAGACGCTTACTCAAATTCGGGGCGGGTGTGTTTGGTAAAAGCAGAAATAGCTAAGGTGAGGAAGAACCCCAATAACAGAGCCCCCAGAGCGCCAAATACAATGGAAATAGGGCCTGTACTATACTTAGCAATGGAAGCAATTGCCTGATCAACTTGGGCGCCTTCCATTCCGCGGTCTTCCAGCCGGCTGCGCGTAAGCTCCATGACCCGGTTCATATAGTCAGGGTCTACAAACTTCAGGTAAAGAAAACTAAAAAAGCTGCTTAGCAAGCCCGCCACAGCCGCTAAAACGGCTCCAATACCGAGGCCTTCTCCGTACGACATGAAGCCTCCATTTAGCTGCTTGAATCTTTTATGCGCTAGCACAATACCCACGCCAAGGACAACTCCACTCAACCAACGCAAGGGCGTTTCTGGGTCGCTGATCAATGCCAACTGCAAAAAGGAAACGGCCGTAATGACCAGCCCTGTAATCAATCCGTACCGGAGCCCAACGGTGGTGGGGCTAACTGAAGTAGTTGTGCTGGTCATAGCAGGTAGCAGTGAAGTGCGTAATAGGTAGCGGAAGGTAAATTATTTCCGCAAAAACACTCCTCCTGGAATAGCTAGGATAAAGCCAAGCACGAATTTTTTCAGGAACTCATCCTGCGCGAAGGCTTCAGGAGTGCGCGCAAGGTTGCGCAAGGTTGCCTCATATTGCTGCTTGCCGTTGGCTTCTTTGAAGTACATGTCCTTGGCATTTGCGAGCAACTGGCGCATCTCAGCCAGATGGCTCGCAATAGGCTCCGGGCCGGTTACGCGAGCAAAGGTATACAGGCCCAGCGCCGCCACGACAGCACTAATACCCGCTGTGGCTATCCCTACTCCTAACGACTTCCAAAGTCCTGGGCCATTTGTGTAATAGCGCCGCAGCAACACTTGGCTTACCACAGCAGCAATGGCTGGAAAAAATTGGGACAGGGTCCGCTTAGGACCGTAGGGATTGTTGCCGGTTACATGCAGGAACAGTACCCAAGCAATGCACAATAAGCCAGCACTGACGCCGCATACTACAGCAGTGCGCAATACAGGACTGGGGGAAGACGCAGATTTCAATTGCAGAAAGCTAATGAGCCAGCAAGATACAAGGTCTTTAGGCAACCTACGCCGCTTGGGCAACCGGCGCCACCTTCTGCCGACCACGCACGCGTAGTAAAATTCCTTCTGCTAACAAACATAACAGCGCGCCAAGCAAACAGTAGCGCCATAGTGGTACTCCTACCCGGGTTGCTTTATACTGAGCTGCTACTGATTGCCCTCCACCCGTTTCGTACACTCGAATGTTGGGCCTATTTGAACCTATCAACTGCTTTAACTCGGCCGCTGAATAACTGGTTAAGTCAGATTCGTGTTTATCAAAATTGAAGGCCATTTTTAGCACAGGCTGGCCAGCTCGCGTGAGCGTGTAAAATCCTGGGGTGCGCATGCCCGGCGGTATATCCAGCACTACGCGGGCACCTTGTACGCGTTGGCTTGGGATGTACTCTGCACTGTCGCTAGTAAGTTTGAAAATGCTTTCTTCTCCTGTACTTATCGCATCTGGTAGGCGCACAGACAGCGTGCGTTGGTTCAATCGGTACGCAGGTTGCTGTTCTTGCTGGTAGCTCTGCATAGCCAGTCTATACATGACAGGCACAAATAAGGCATGCCGAGTAAAGTCAGAATACCCATTGCTGAAGGGTGACGCAAACAGGTATACTACCCCTTTTCCGCTGCTAAAACCCGCCAGAAAATCGTCACCATCTCGCAGCCGCAGAATTTCCGTACCAGAACGTGACCAACTAAGTACTGGAGCTGCCTTTGGCATAACCGCCGGTCGGTTCTGCCCAGCAAATACATCTTGGAAGAAAGGATTCTGTCGGTTAGGGGCCGCAACATCCCGAAGCGGAGGTACCCCGCCCTTCGTAGGCTCCCACTGTACGGCACCTACCCCAATAGTTCGGAATAAAGCCGTGTATGAATCGTGTGAAGCGGTAGCGGCCGGTACAATTACAATGGTAGCGCCACGCTGTACCGCTTCTTGAATTTTCTCACGCAGTCCAGCAGAAACCTCTGTTGCTTCTCGTAACAGAATAAGGTTTGCTCGCTCTAAGCCACGGTAATCTCCTGTTCTCGGAGCTAAATGCTGATAAGTAAATAGCGGCTCATTATTGTAGAGCTGTGCCATTAGCCCCTCATTTGCTACCTCCACAACTCGAATTTGAGCAGCAGGCTGCAACGTGAAATAATATGTGTTATCGAAATCAACAGGCGAGTCTTCTACTTCTACCCTGCACTCCTGTAACCACTTATCAGTTAGCCGCACCTTCACCATTGATGTTGTGGTTTGGTGAGCTGGTACCGGTACTCGAAACACTGCTGCCTGCTGCTTGCCTACAAAAACCTTCACAGGACAGTCAGTAGATGTCTGGGCTCCACCGTTGCGCAATCGTACCCGCAAGGTTATATCCGTATTAGCTCGAACAAAAGCATCATCCAACCATACGCTGTCCACAAAGACGTTTGCCGTCGCTTTCCCAGCTAATGGCACTAAGAAGACTTGCTGACTCGAATCAAGGGATGTGAGTTGCTGCTGTGAAAAGCTGTTCTTCTGAAAATCGGAGAAAAGAAACAATGGCCCATTGGTGCGAGCAGCTTGGTCAAGTCCCTGGCTCAGCTGAGCATTCATGCTTAGATTCTGCCCCGTAATCTGGATAGCCTGAACGGCAGCACGATAAGCCTCGCCAGAACCAACGCCTTGGTTATTTCCTACTAGCGCGAATCTAGCTCCCGATGAGAAAGCTAGAGGAAGTTCACTTGCTTCCTGAATAGCATCTTCTACAAGCAGATGGTCACTAATACCTACTTGCTGCATGCTAGCGCTATTATCAACCAATACATTCACTGCCCCTTGTTGACTACGCTGTTCTGGAGCAGGAATGAAAGGCTGAGCGAATAGAAAGACTAGGAATGAGATAAAGCTAATTCTGGCGAGCAGCACTAACAGATGCTTGAGCTTTCTCTGCCGAGCGGTAACCAACTTCACCTCTCGTATAAACTCAACGTTGGTAAATAGAATGCGTTGGGGCCGCCGTAATTCAAATAAATGAATAGCTATAGGAATGCTGATTGCTAACAGCCCAACCAAAAACCACGGATATGTGAAGCTCATCTAAAGAGAGGTAAGTCTAGGCAAAGAGACACAATTTCTCTTTCCAAAACGCATAAGTCCTCAACTCAGTGCTACGCTAAGAGCTGTTTTCTAATAAAACAGACACTGCACATCTGTACACGAATTACAACAAGCTACTGTAACGCTAATACTTTAGACTATAACGTGCTGATTAGCCAGTGCTCGTGATAAAACTGGAGCCTCCCGGCTAGGAAGGCCTCAAACGAGACGAGCCCCCGGCGCATCCCCCTCCTCCCGCTACGGGGAAGTTGGGCGACGCAGCCGGGGGCTCGTCCGCAAAAACAGTAAGGTTGGCGGCGACCTACTCTCCCGCCGGTGAAGGCAGTACCATGGGCGCTCCGGGGCTTAA
>NZ_FZNS01000017.1 GCF_900188255.1 Hymenobacter mucosus
TGAACCTGATCGAAATCCTCTGGCACCGCTGCAAGCACTACTGGCTCACCCCGGACGACTATCGCACCGAGCAAACCCTACGCGACAAGCTCGACTACCTCATGCCCAGAGTCGGAACTGAGTATACGGTTACTTTTAGCTGACCACTTAGTACCAGTCCACCTAAAAAAGGCCGGTCGGGGCTGGCTGATGCAATCTTGCATCAGCCAGCCCCGACCGGCCTTTTTTATACCAGATTGCCTCTTCTTAGTTGACGTAGGGCGTTTCTAACTCCTGGCCCATGAGTTTCAGTGGGTCCAGCGACACGCGGCCGGTAAGGCGGGTACTGAGGGTTTGAAGTTCAGCGGCCGTGAGTACATCCAGGTGATGCAGCCACCGTAGCCGGTGCAATTGGTAGTCAATGGGACCTAGCGGATTGATCTGGGCATACTCCTGCCGTAGGTAGTCGGTGGCGCGCAGCTCCAGCGCTACGGCAAACTCCCGGAAGGCACGAAATCGCCACGGACGCCGGCCCAGCCGGAGGGTAAGGCGGGCAGTATGAAGGGTGCAGGCGGGCCAGAGAGTGTCGTAGCGCAGCCACGTATTCAGGGCCGATAGGGCCAGCAGCAGCCCCCACATGATCAGGTGCTTTGTTTGGCCCGTGCTCACCCAGGCGTGCCAGGGGTACGTACTAGCCGCCAGCAGCGACAAGATGTATATCACAAAGGACTTGATTTGCCGGGCTGGTTGCTGCTGGGTGCGCACGGGAAGAATTTCCTCGTAGGGCACCTCCATTTCCAGACCCACGGCACTATTGCGCTGTCGCACCAGTAGCCCTTCGGCTTTCAGTTCCAAAAAAGTATCACCCAGCAGAAATTGAGTGGGAGTAGAAGGCATAAGCAAAGCGGCAAGCAACTGCTTGCACGTAAACGGTTCATCGAAAGACGAACGGCGAAGGAGTAAAACAAAGAACAAAAATAGCGAGCATTAGCCAGCCCAGCACGCGCCGACCGGGCGAGAGAGCCCGCTCGTCGGGGGCGCCGGGGTGATACACGCCCGTAACACGGCCCAGCAACAGCCCAAACAGCAACCAAGCGGGGTTGCCCTCGGCAGTGGGCCAGGCTGAAGCCACCACCACCTGCGCCGCCCCCACGGCTAGGGCCAGCAGGAGTACCCGGCGGCGGGTGGGTAGTACCCGCCAAAACACGGCTACCAAGTATAGTAGGTAGGGTACTGACCAGTACAACCACGTTTCTGCGTCGGATTGCAGCGAAAATAGCCCAAGCCCGGCATAGAAAATAAAGGCGCAAAACAGCATTCCCGACACGCGCCCCGCCCGGCGGCGCCCTAGCAGCCCGTACAGGATGTGGCCCCCATCTAGCTGCCCAATAGGTAGCAGGTTGAGCGCCGTAAAAAACAACGATAATACCCCCGCAACCAGTACCGGGTAGTGCATTATTTCATTGGGGTGAGGTAGGCGAAGCGGATCGGCAAGCCAGATAGCCAACAGCTGGAATAGCAAGGGCTGGGCCAACACCTCGCCTACGGCTCGACCGGGGGGGTATACGTAGCGGGCATATTCAGCCCCGTACAAGCGGTATTGGGGATGAATCTGGTACAAGTACTCCAGGGAAGGTAAGTGCGTTAGGCCATACACTAGTACGCCCACGGCTACCACGAAGCCCGCCAAAGGACCCGCCAACCCTACATCAAAAAATTCGCGCCGAGAAAATATGCGCTCCTTAATGCGAATCACCGCTCCGAAGGTGCCAATGCCAAGCGGAAATGGCAGGAAATAAGGTAGTGTGGCGCTGATGTCGTTGCGGCGGGCCGTGAGGTAGTGCCCAAATTCGTGAACCGTGAGTACTCCCAGAAAAGGGATGCTAAACCACAGCCCTGGCTCTAGCCACGCCCACCACTGGTTGGTGGGTAACTGCCACAGCACATCCGGCCGGATGACATCTAGCCGGCCAGCCGTAATAGAAACGCCAGCTAAGGTGGTCGTAAATAAGGTGATGAGGAATAAACTCAGGTGTAGCAAATACACGCGCCACCGGGGTGGTTCGGGTTTTTCGTACTGCACAAATGCCAATTCTGCTTCCTCCGCGAGAGTAAGAAAGCCAGGGGTAGAAGCATCAGGAAAGGGGAGGAGCGGAGGCGTCTCGTTCGAAGGCACGGAGGGCAGCGGGTAGGGCGTCAGTGAGGGTAAGGGGCGGGGCCAAGAACAGCGTGTGAAGTCCCAGGCGGCGGGCCGTTTCAATGTGCTGCGGGCTATCTTCAATAAACAACGTTTCCTCCGCCTTCCAGTTCATCTCCTGTAGAGCATGGCGAAATATTTCCTCTCCTGGCTTACGAAGGCCCACTTGCTGGGAGTAGAACACGCGGTCCAGAGCATCGGCAATACCGTGCGCAAAGCCGTACTCTGTTTTCAGCACCGCATTGATAGCGTCAATGTGAATCTGGTTGGTGTTGGAGAGTAACGCCGTCTGGTAGCCCTGCGCACGCAACTCCGCAATAAGAGCTAGACGCTCGGCGGGTACATCCAGCAGCATGGCATTCCAAGCAGCATCTAGTTCCTCATCGGAAGCCTCCAGCTCGTAGTGCTTGCGCAACCCGTCGCGGAACTCCTGCGGCGTTAGTCGTCCTGTCTCCATCAAATCAAACAACTCGGCCTGCGCCGCTTGCGTGAAGGCAATGGTGCTGCCACGGCGGGAGAGGCGGCGCATAGCTTCCAGCGTTCGGTCGTAGTTAAGGTTGATAATAACACCACCAAAATCGAAGAGCAGGTGAGGTAGCTTGTGAGGCATAAGGTGTTGATAGATAAAGTGTAGTGTGGCAAAGACGCAACTGCTGGCTAGCCCAATACGTGAGTATTGCGCCAAATATTGCGGCGGAAATTGCAATTACGCGCACAAACTTCGAGCTTTGCACAGCTGAAACCAACCAGTTGCTGAGAGGTTTCGCGCCGGGCCTATAGCTCAATCGGTTAGAGCAACTGACTCATAATCAGTAGGTCGCTGGTTCGATTCCAGCTGGGCCCACCTTATTCAATTGAAAACCCCGTTAGGATATCTCTAACGGGGTTTTTATTTTCTATATGGTCTCTACTAAGAAGGGACACGTGACATACACGTTGGTAGCCAGTGGAGTGTTCTCTTGAGCATTCTTATTCGTGGTAGGATTAAGAATGTGCGGTAGTGGCCATGAGGGCTTGTGAAGGAAGCGTGTTTCCAGAATAGCCGCGCAGCATGTTTAATAGCTGGCGCACTTCGGCAACGCTGCTCACGCAGTACCGGGCAAATGAGCGGGGTGTACTGCCCACCTTGATAGTGTACGCCTCCGGTGGTAAGGCCCGGAAGGTGTCTTCGTCGGTGCGGTCGTCGCCAATTGCTAGGATAAAATCGGGCGGAGTAGCCCCGAGCCACTGCTGCGCCGCAGTACCTTTGTTGAGGCCACTAGGCTTCACTTCTAATACCTTATTACCTTCCAGCACCTGCAAATCGGTGTTGGTCGTGATGAATGCGAGATGACTAAGCAGGTCGCGGGCTCGTACGGCGCCCAGTTCGGCGTCGGCGCGGCGGTAGTGCCATACCAAGGAGAAGTCCTTTTCTTCGATGAAGGAACCGGCGGTGCGATTCACATACTGCTCCAAAATTGGGCGGAACTCACGTTTCCACTCGGCTCGCATATCCTGAAACTGGCTCCAGTCTTCGCCAGCCCGGCGCAGCCATACGCCATGCTCGGCAACAAATTCGAGCGGAAGATGCCCTAACCACTTATCCAACGTAGCCCGGTCGCGGCCGCTAATGATAACCACTTGGTTTTGCGGATCTTCGGCCAGGGCCCGCAGAAGCTCCAGCAATTCAGCATTGGGGCGGGCATGCTGCGGGTTTTTGTGGAAAGAGACCAAGGTGCCATCGTAATCAAGAAGTAGCAAACGGCGCGGAGCAGCTTGGTAATCTTGAAGCAGTTGGCGGCGGCCTTCCTGATCCAGAGCATCGGTAGACAGGGTGAGCTGCTTGATCTTGCTGTACGTCAGGCGATTCAAGAACAACTCCGTCCAGGCAAACACGTTGTACTGCTGCACTAGCGTCTGCATATGGGTCATGCGTAGTACTTGCTCCTCCTCGGGCATCAACAGAGCCTCGTGCATGGCCTCAACCAGCTGGTTGGTGTCAGTGGGGTTGATGAGCAATGCATCCGATAGCTCTTGGGCCGCCCCAGCCCGCTCACTTAAGATCAGCACCCCGCGCTGGTCCGCCTTGCTGGCCACAAACTCTTTCGCCACTAGATTCATCCCGTCGCGCACGGGCGTTACCAAGGCTACATCGGCTAAGCGGTACAAGGCAGCCAGTTCCTCGAACGGGAGGGAGCGGTAGAAATAGTGAATGGGCGTCCAACTGATGGTACTGTATTGCGCGTTGATGCGGCCCGCTAACTCGTCAATTTCCTCTTTTAAAGCGGCGTACTGCGCTACCTGGTCGCGGGATGGTACCACAATCATGAGTAGGCTAACTTGTTCATGCCACTTGGGGTAGCGGTGCAGCAGTTCCTCGAAGGCTCGCAGCCGTAAGGAAATGCCTTTGGTGTAGTCGAGCCGGTCGATGGACAGGACAACGCGGGCGCCGTGCATAGCCGCGCCGTAGGTGCGGGCATGGGCTTGCGCTGCCTCCGACGCAGCCGCATCGGCGTAGCGTTGGTAGTCGATGCCCATAGGAAAGGCGTCCACGAGCACGGTGCGGCTGGGAGTTTCAATCTGCCCGTTCTGGGAAGAGTAGCCCAACATCTGCGATACGGCGCTCAGGAAGTGGCGCATGTAGCTGTAGGTATGGAAGCCGATGAGGTCGGCACCTAACATGCCCTGCAATAACTCGGCTCCCCAGGGTAGCACCCGGATCATCTCGTAAGACGGGAAGGGAATGTGCAGGAAGAAGCCAATGGTGCACTCGGGGCGGGCGCGGCGCAGCATTTCGGGCAGCAGCAGCAGCTGGTAGTCGTGCACCCAGATGGTGTCGTCGGGGCCGGCCAGCGCCAGCACGGCCTGGCAGAATTTCTCGTTGACGGCCACGTAGGCCTCCCAGTGGGCCTGTTCGTAGGTGGCGTACTGGCTGAAGTAGTGAAAGGTAGGCCAGAGCGTGGAGTTGCTGAAGCCTTCGTAGAAGTCGCGGATTTCTGCTTCCGTCAGAAATACCGGCGCCATACTGTCCTGCTGGAGCTGCTCGGTGACGTGCTGCTCTTCTGCCGGGTCTTCCACGAACAGCCCTGGCCAGCCTACCCATACGTTATCACCCGATTGGTAAATTGACCCCAGCCCGGTGGCTAAGCCTCCTTCGCTTGGTTGAAACGTGAGACCTTTGGCAGTGCGCTGCACCTTCGTGGGCAGACGGTTGGAGATGATGATGGTTCTGGACATAACACAAATGGGATGAGAACATCATCCGACACGGCCGTTGTCGAAGTTTTGATTGGAATCTGGCAACTGCTTCTCAGTCCCCGCTAGCCTGGCATGTACCCCGGCTTGCTAGAGGTAATCTGCCCACTGCTGCTTTCGCCTGGCGGCGAAGAGCCTGGTTAACTCAGGCAGTACTACCTAGGCGTAGCCCTCCATTGTGCACAAGCGCGAATACTGAAAAGCTTCCCTTTTGTACGGCAGGCCAAGTGCAGCGGAGGGCGCTATAAATACGTATTTTACGCTTCGGCAAGTGCGTATTCAACCCTGCTTTGCGCAAGTAGCCTGGCCGTTGCAAATACCTCGTAGCGTGCCACTAAGGATGCTGGTGCCAACGGGCCTGGCCGCCTGATGGAGTGAGCTCCCATGCTTTTTCATTGCCTTCCTGAAGTCATCGTAAGCGGAAGTAGGCGCGTAGCATTTGGCCACTAAATCCAAGCTGAAGCAGCCCACCTGTCAGTGCATCCCCGTAGGTTCGGGCGCATATTAGGGTGGGCAGGAACTAGCGGCAGCGTACCAGATTCCAGGCATTCCAGCATCTGAGAAGGTACAAACGTAGTGGGTAGTTGCCAGCGCACCCTGGGCTCCTTACCAAGCTGCAACAGCAGCAACGACACGACCCAGGGCGCTATATGGCCGCTGCCATCTTTCAAGGACAACTGATAGTACATGAGCCCCCGCGTAGAGCAACGCAACCAGTACGAAGTGGTGAAGCGGAAGGGAAAAAACGCCACTTCAGCAGGGGAAGCAGCGAATTTTATAGGGTAGACGGAGAGGTGGTACCCTATTTAAAACGTGCAGCAACCTCAGCAGGGCCAGAGAAGAAATACAGAATTCACAGCCGTTGAAATATGGATTTGAGCCTTGGGGCGGCATACAAGAGAGTAAAAGCAAGGCTAGCAGCCGTACTTGTTGGCGCAGTATTTACGGATTAGCCGCACCCAAAATCAGTGTTTTCTGGGGCGAAGGCCGCTCGCCAGATCAATAGCTTTGCCCGCTATTGATGCTACTAGTACTGTAGTTGGGATGAGGAAGCTAGCCATTTATGTGAGTGGGAAGCAGGATTGCGCAGGGGTAAGCTTGCGCGGTGGCTGCGCCGATTCTGCGGAAGCGGTATACCTGCAGCAAGCGTTGGAACAGATAATCCAGCAGTTTCGGCAGCGAGACTTACCGTGCCTGTGGCTAGACTGTCGCCACCTGGAAACCCTGAGTTGGCAAGGCCAGCGGGCCCTCCTGCATGTCGATAATCTTGCCCGTACAGCGGGTATTTGCCTGTTTTGGTGCGGTTTGAATGCCTTGGTAGGTGAGCAGTTGCGCACTAGCGGGCTCTACTCCTTGCTGTATGTACGCACAGCCAAGGAATATGCCGGGCCATTGCTACTATTAGAGGAGAACTTACCGGCAACGGTGCAGCTAGTCCGACGAGGCGAAAACCGCTAGCCTGGCGAATGTTGCCGTGGCCTATCCCGCTTTCCACCAGAGCCCGATGGCTGAGCAGTGCGCATACGAATAGTTTTTAGGTAGGCAGGATGTAGGCGAAGAAGTGCCACGCCATGGGTGGGCGCCCTAGGCAAGAGCAGAACTACACTACTTCAAAGTGTTTCTGGCAGCCTTCTGCTTCCGAATTTCTACGGGCTTATGCGGGGCGAAACCCGTAATTTTATAGTCCTACCAACGGATAGTGCCATCAGTGGATGGCTGCCCAGCGCGCACTTCTGCTGCTCAGATCGGTAAGCACGAAAAAACTCGCCTTACCTTTCTGCCGCAACTCAGCCTCTACGCTCCCGCTCTGCCTGCTTTACCCCACCAGCGCATGAAATACCGTTCCTTTCCGCTGGGTGTGTTAGCGGCCGCTACCTTACTAAGCGCCTGCCACACCCCGAAACCTGCTGCCACTATGGTGTCGTCTACTGCTGCTTCTGCCACCGAAGCGCCGCTCATCTGGAAATCTGGGGAGTACGCCCTCTACGCCGACCGAGTAGAGCAGGGGCCGTACGTAGCGCGTGCCGTTTCGCGCACCGAGCTAACCTCCAATTACCAAAGCCCCGCCAACGAGTTTCAGAGCCCGCAGATCGACTTCAAGTTCAGCCTCAATGGCAAGGATAATGAACTGGCCCCCGGGCAAAACCATAGGCTGGTGGCCTTGCCAAAACCAGGCAACACCGAGGTAGAAACGCCCCTGCTCACCTTCGGGCAACACTACGTGGATCAAACGCCTGTGCCCTCCAACACCTACTTAGCTCCAAATACGAAACTGAAAATTCGGCTGGACTTGCGGCCGGTGCTGGCAGCCTTCAAGAAGCAAGGCTACTATACTACCTATCGGGGCGAGAAGCTGTATCAGCAGGATTTCAAGCACGTATTTGTGGCTGGTAACACTGCGCCCCTAAGCTGGGACTTCGATAACTTGGTCAACAAGCCCGAACTGGAGTTGAAAGACCCCGATGGCGACGGTATTTACGAGGTGACGCTGGTGCTGAATGCGCCTACGGCCGCTAAAACCACCGCTGGGCAGTGGCAGCAAACCATTAACACGGCCGACTTTCCTCAGTTGAAATCTCCCTACCCGCTGTTGGACGCGCTCTACAACCTGTCCTTGGAAGAGGCGCGGCGCGCCGTGGAACCCGACAGCACCTTCCGCACGGGTAAGGAATGGGCTGGGGTTTGGACGCGTGACATCAGCTACAGCATTATTCTGGCCCAGGCCACGCTGCAACCCCAAGTGGCTATGAACAGCCTCCTGCGCAAGGTGTCGCCCGAGGGGCGCATTATTCAGGATACGGGCACCGGCGGCGCCTACCCGTGCTCTACGGACCGCATTATTTGGGCTACGGCAGCCTGGGAAATCTACAAAGTGACTGGCGACCCCGCTTGGTTGCGGCAGGTGTACCCTATCATCAAAAAGTCGATTGAGGACGACCAGCAGAACGCCTACGATGCCCAATCTGGCCTCGTGCGGGGCGAATCGTCGTTTCTGGACTGGCGCGAGCAAACCTACCCGCGCTGGATGCAGCCCGTGGATATTTACCAGAGCGAAAACCTGGGCACCAACGCCGTACATTTTCAAGCCAACCAAGTACTGGCCCAGATGGCCGAGCAGCTCGGCGAGGCAGCTGTAGCTACTAAGCACCGTGCCCTGGCAGCGCGTATCAAGCAGGGCATCAATCAGCACCTGTGGCTAGACAAGCAGGGCTACTACGGGCAGTTTCTTTATGGGCGCACCAGCTTGGTTGTGTCGCCGCGGGCGGAGGCGCTGGGCGAGGCCCTGAGCGTACTATTTGGCGTGGCCGAAGGCAGTAGGGCTCAGCAGATAATAGCCCAAACGCCCACCACGCCTTACGGCATTGCCTGCATCTACCCGCAGATTCCGGGTATCCCGCCTTACCACAATAATGCCGTGTGGCCCTTTGTGCAGAGCTTCTGGACCTTAGCTGCTGCCAAGGCTGGCAACGAGCAGGCCGTGCTAGAAAGCCTGGCGGCCATTTACCGACCGGCTGCCGTGTTTCTAACCAATAAGGAGAACTACGTAGCGCAGAACGGGGACTTTGCCGGCACCCAAATCAACTCCAGCAACATGCTCTGGAGCCTGTCGGGCAGCTTAGGTATGGTGTACAAGGTGCTATTCGGCATGGATTTCCAGCCCGACCGCCTTGTGTTTCGCCCCTTCGTGCCCCAAGCCCTGCAGGGTAGTCGCCAACTAACCGGTTTTAAGTACCGGGGAGCGGTGCTCGATATTGACGTGCAGGGCTTCGGCAACGAAATCAGCACAATTACTCTTGATGGTCAGCCCCTGCCTGATGCCGCCGTACCCGCTACACTAACGGGCCAGCACCAGGTACGGATTGTACTGCGTAGCCAAGCCCCGGCAGCTGCCGCCGTGAACCGGGTAGCTAACCTGTTTTCTCCCGAAACGCCCAGCGTAACCTACGCTAACGGGCGGCTAACGTGGACGCCGCAAGCTGATGCTAAAGCCTATCAAGTATTGCGCAACGGTCAGTTCGCCGCTCGCACCACCGAAACCAGCTTCGTAGTGCCCGCCGGTTCCTACGCCGAGTACCAGGTAGTGGCCCTAAATGGGCATGGGCTGGAATCGTTTGCCAGCGAGCCGCTGCCCGTGCGGGGCAATGGCTTCAGCCGAGAAACGCAGCTCGAAACTATTATCCCCAAGGCTGCTCTTCCCTATAAGGGATTCAGCGGCGCGGGCTTCGTGGAAATCAGCACTACCACCAACCAGACCCTGACTATACCCGTGGTGGTGCCCGCTGACGGCCTCTATGCTATTGATTTCCGTTATGCCAACGGCAATGGGCCTATCAACACCAATAATCAGTGCGCCATCCGCACCCTGCGCCTTGGTGATCAGCAGCTTGGCACCGTAGTGCTGCCTCAGCGGGGAGTAGACGAATGGTCGAATTGGGGCTTCTCAAACCCAGTGACAGTTCGGTTGAAGAAGGGTAGCCAGGTCCTCACCCTCGCCTACGAACCCGCCAATACCAATATGAACGGGGCGGTAAACCAAGCCATGCTCGACTACCTACGTTTAACCCGAATCCAGTAAGCCAGGAGCCAACTATTTCTTACACCCCAGAACGGCCTTGCTACTAAGTGAGGCCGTTCTGGTGTATGCAATCTTTAGTTCTATGGCTGTTTATTTTCTTTTCAGGAAGAAAGCACAACGCACTCTACAAACGGACTAGCGCATTCTGGCCGGAACACTGCTAGAGTGTTCCGGCCAGAATGCGTGTAGAACCGCGCTTTATGCTGCCCTTACAGTTTGTCCTGCTCGGGCTTCTGCACGCTGTCGTCTTTGTGCATATCGCCATTGATGTAGTCTTCGTCACCTTTGGCCGCGCTGTGTAGGTGCATGGCGTTGGGGTCGAGGCCGCGGGTCTGAGCACCAGGGCCGCGCTGTTCTGCTACGGTCTGCTGGCTGTCGTTGCCGGGGTAGATGGCCTCTTGGCCGTTGGGCTGGGTGGCGTCGGTGTTTTCGGGGGTGTTTTGCGAAGTATCTGCCATGGGAAGGGTGGTTGCTGGTGAAGGAATGGAATGGGCAGAGAGGCCCACTGTAGAGCAGGAGCCTAAGCGGGCCCTACCTTCAGCTATACGAGCAGTTGCCGTCCTGGTTCATGTACTAAGAGCAAACAAAAATGCCTTAGCGGTTAGGCTAAGGCATTGCTATGTGTAGGCTAGGCAGAAAATGATTAGTTATACGGCAGTATTTATCGGCACCAAGAAATCGGCGCGATATTGTGCTACCAGGGTAGTGCTGGATAACACTACTGTAGCATATCCTTTAGGCATCTCCGTGTACAGTAAGCTCACCTGCGGATTAACCCACTGCTGACTAGAGCTGGTGAGGGCACGGCTAGGACCGTAGGCGCGGGCCATCAGGGAGTACAAGCCTTGGCAGTTAGCCTGACCCAGCACCCGCAACTCAATACAGCAGAGTTGGTCTTTGTAGAACCCGTAGCTAATTCCCGTAACCCGGTAGCCACCAATGGTAAGTGACTCGCCCGACTGCGTGTAGTAACTGATATGCGAAGGCAACGCGCGCCGCTCGGGCACCAAGTGGCGAAAACGCTTCAATGGGGAGCCCAACCATGCCGTCCGTAATTCGGCAGGCAACTCACTGTTGCGGCTTGCGGAAGCGGCCGACCGGGCTGGAGGGCCCGTTACTACACCACTGCTAGCATAGGTCGGCACCCAGCTAAGTGCACACAAGATGAAGAGCGGAATACAATGCTTCATGGCAAGGGCCCACCAATGCGGCCAGTGAAGGTTGGGAGCGGGAAGATACACAAAATCAATGGCCCGCATTACCAATTCGTTACTTATTGCCAGGCGTACTTTGCTTTGATGAACTCCACCATAGCGGGGTCAGCGGCTTGCGCCTGCGTTACTTGGTGCTTCCAGATGCCTTCCACTAGCAACAGCAGCATGGCAGCCTCCTGCTCAGGCTTGGGGTAGCCAAGCTGGCGGAATGCTTTCTCCAAGAGAGGCGTGATAGGCTGTAAAAACCGGTCGTGCTGCTGCTGCGACAGGGTTACATCAACCAAGCGCGACTGCATCTTCCAAAATTCAGGCTCTTCGCGCACTAGCTCGAACGGTAGTTCAATGATCTTGTGCACGAACAGCAAGGGGTCATTTTCCTGAAGGCGGCCCCGGTTTTGTTCAATTATGCGCTTATACCCGCTTTTAATGAGGTATTCCAGCAATTGCACTTTGCTGGTAAAGTGCTTGAATATCAGAGCTTCGGACACTTGGGCGTCCTTCGCAATAAGCTGAGTAGAAGTGCTATCGAATCCCTTGTCAGCGAATAGCTTCAAGGCGGTCCGGGCAATAATCTGTTTGCGGCTGTCCATGGGCTTGTGAATTGGCAGGCATCGGGCCTTGACGCATAATCGTCATGGCTAAGCCAACAACAGACAGCAATAATACTAGAAAAAACCCCGCCAACGTAGCGTAGCGGGGCTTTTTCTTTTTTTATTAGGCTTGCAGCGTTTTTAGCGGGTTTTGAATTGTTGAATAGCTTGTCGGGTAAAATCAGAAAGTACCAGCCGACCACTAATTGCGGCTCGTTCTGGTAGGAGAGTACCCCAGTGTTCAGTACCCGCCCACAGAACTTGTTTGAGGTCGGTGAGGGCTGCTGGGTTGTAGCTTGCCAGCTTAGTAGCTAAAGCTAGTACAGCGGCATCTAACTTCTCAATAGAGTCCAATACCTCGGCATACAATCCTTTTTGCTCCGCCCACGCAGCCGAGCGAAATTCGGCGGCGTCCAAGGCTAGCTGGGCATAAGCGGCTACTCCAATCTTACGCTCTACCGCTGGCCCTACTACAAAAGGACCAATGCCTACTACAAGCTCGCTAAGCTTTACAACGGCTTGGGGGGTAGCAAAACAGTAATCGGTGGCTGCCGCTACGCCCACGCCGCCGCCAATGGCTTTGCCCTGCACCCGGCCAATAATGATTTTGGGAGAGGTGCGGCAGGCATTAATCACCTTGGCGAAACCTGAGAAAAACGCTAGGCCCTGGGCTTCATTTTCAATGGCAAGCAGTTCATCAAAGCTGGCACCGGCGCAGAAGGTTTTTTCGCCTTCGCTTTGCAGCACAATGACTTTGGTATCGGCCGCCTGCCCCACGCTGGTGATGGTATCTGCTAGCTCAATAAGCAGGGCGCTGGGTAACGAGTTGTGGCTAGGATGAAAGAAACGTATGGTCGCAATGCCTTCCGGAGTGGTAGAAGTGGCAACACGGCCAGCCGTGAGGGTAGTAGCAGCAGTCATGGGAGGTAGTAAGTAAAGCGCACCCGGCCGGAGTGATGGCGGGGCGCTGTCTGGGCGAGTGGTTGTAGTAGTGGTGCTGAACGGACGCGGTATAGCGGCTTCGTTTCGCGCCCGCTCAGCGCGGCAGACGCTGGCTTTTAGGCCTGGTCTTTTTTCTTCACCATAGTAAGAATAGTAGCCACGGCTACGGTTTCGCCGGTTTCATCCGATACGTCTACCAGCCAGCGCACAATGCCTTTGGCTACGTCCTCCGCATCGCGCTTTTCTTGGCCAATCTTCTCCTTCACGGTCAGCTTCACGCCGATGGTCATGCCAGGGTACACGGGCTTAGTAAAGCGGCACTCGTCGAGGCCGTAGTTAAGTAGCACTGGGCCTTTGCGCGGGTCCACGAACATACCGGCAGCCTTGCTCAGGATGTAGTAGCCGTGGGCCACGCGCCCGGTGAATAAGGTTCCCTCCAGGGAGGTAGCATCCACGTGGGCGTAGAAGTTGTCGCCCGATACCTGGGCGAAATTCGTGATGTCGGCCTCCGTCACGGTGTGGCGGTGAGTGGTGTAGGTCTGCCCGATTTCCAACTCCTCGAAGTAGTACTGGAAGGGGTGCTTGTCGCGCTCCGTCTGTTTGGCTTTGGGCTGGTACACCTCCGTTATGGCCGTAATCATGGAAGGGGAGCCCTGAATGGCTACGCGCTGCATGAAGTGCTCTACGCCACGCATACCACCCATTTCCTGCCCGCCCCCGGCGCGGCCGGGGCCTCCATGAATGAGCAGGGGTAGGGGGGAGCCGTGGCCCGTGCTTTCCTTTGCTACTTCCTCGTTGATAACCAGGATGCGGCCGTGGTGAGTAGCCGCGCCCAGCACAAACTCCTGGGCGGTACGTGGGTCGTTGGTAGCTACGGAGCACACCAAGGAGCCTTTACCCATGTTCGAGAGCGTAATAGCCTCGTCCAAGTTCTTATAAGGCATAAGAGTAGCAACGGGGCCAAAGGCTTCTACTTCGTGGCTGTCGGTGAACTTGAAAGGGTCTGGGTTCAGCAGTACAATCGGCGACATAAACGCACCGGTTTTGCAGTCGCCGCCAATTACCTGCACGTTGTCCAGGTCGCCATACACGATGGGTGTGTTTTTGGCCAACTCCCGCACTTGCTCCCGCACGCGGTTGGCCTGGGTCATGTTCACGAGGGCACCCATGCGCACACCTTCCGCCTGCGGATGGCCTACGGCAGTTTGGCCCAGCGCTTTGCCTAGGGCAATCTGCACGTCTTCCAGCAGGTTCTCCGGTACAATAGCACGGCGGATAGCAGTACACTTCTGACCTGCTTTGGCCGTCATCTCCTTGCGGATTTCCTTGATAAACAAGTCGAACTCCACGGTGCCTGGCACCGCATCCGGCCCTAACACCGCCGCATTCAGCGAGTCGGCTTCCATGGTGAAAGGCACGGCTTCCGAGATAACCCGGGGGTGTGCTTTCAGCTTGCGGCCTGTTTCTGCTGAGCCCGTAAAGGTCACTACATCTTGGTAGGTCACGTGGTCGAGGATGCCCTGGCCGGTGCCGCACACGAGTTGCAGGGCACCTTCCGGCAGAATCTTGGAGGCAATAATTTCGCGCACCACGGCTTCAGTGAGGTAGGCAGTGGGCACGGCCGGCTTAATAATGGCGGGCATCCCGGCCAGCAGATTCACGGCAATCTTCTCCAGCATACCCCAGATGGGGAAGTTGTAGGCGTTGATGTGCACTGCCACACCCTCCTTGGGCACCATAATGTGGTGTCCCATGAAGTTGCCCGCCTTCGACAGCGCAATCGGGTCCGACTCCACGTAGAACGGCTTGTCTGGGAATTTGCGGCGCAGGGAGGCGTTAGCAAACAGGTTGCCGATGCCGCCCTCGATGTCAATCCAGGAGTCGGCGCGGGTAGCGCCGCTACGGTAGCTGAGTGTATAGAAGTCTTCCTTTTTGCTGTCCAGATGCAGGGCTAGCGCCTTAATCATGCGGCCGCGCTCATGGAAGGTCATCTTGCGTAGGGCCGGGTTGCCGGTACGCCGGGCGTAGTCGAACATTGCCGCGTAATCGAGGCCTTCGCCGTTGGCAATGGCAATGACTTCGCCAGTGGAAGCATCGTGTAGTTCGTGCTGCTCGCCCGTGCCCGCCATCCAGCGGCCCAGAGCGTAATTTTCGAGGGTGGGAGTCATATAGGAGGGGTAGGAGGTTTGAGAATGAAGGGGGTAATGCACCGTTCCGGAGATAGGCGGAGGACCAGTTGCTACCCGTTCGTTGGGGTTAAGCTTAGTACCAGTACTTCCTCAGCAACAATGGATGCATCTAATCCGACGGAGGAAACAAATCGGCATTCGACGTTACTCCCGGCTTCTTCGAATATGAGTTCAAAAATGACGTTTTGGTGACTGAAATAATCGAACGTTAATTCTTGTATGCCAGTAAATTGAATTTCTATAGCACAATGTTTTGTGAGTATGTAGTGGCCTCTTTCATCAACTTCTCTGGTCATTTCGAAAGCAGCAATTACGAACGTTACTGAGGCTCGATAACCTGGATGAGCTTGGAAGGTGACCTTAGTAATTTCAGCATCATGAAAGTCTGGCCAGTAGCCAAAGTACTCACGCACAATCTCAGCATTGACTATTTGGCTGACAGCTGGACTTTCTGTTTTGCTCATAATACTAATAGTGCTTTAAGCCAGACGAAGTGAGAGAGATGCTTCGCGGGGCTCAGCATGACGTTCTTTCAGGTTTTTGAGCCTAATCAATGGCTTTGCGCTCAGCCCATGTCTGGTAACCGCCTTGCTGCACTTGTCGGTCGGCGGGTACTTCACGCAGGGGCTCGCAGGGCTGTAGGGTAGCGTGAAGGTCAGCGGGTAGCTGCATGTAGATGCGGGTGCCTTCCGTTTTCCAGGCTAGCATTTCGTCGCTGACCTGTCGAATGATTTTGTGCGGATTGCCTACTACCAGGCTGCGCGGCGGAATCACCTCATCGGCTTTGATAAAGCTCAGAGCCCCGATGATGCTTTCGTCGCCGATTTCCACGCGGTCCATGAGCACGGCATTCATGCCTACTAGCACATTGCGGCCCACAGTAGCCCCGTGAATAATAGCGCCGTGGCCGATGTGGGCCATTTCCTTGAGCCGGGTAGTGGTACCAGGAAACATGTGCACGGTGCAGTTTTCCTGCACGTTGCAATTGTCTTCGATGATGATCTGGCCCCAGTCGCCGCGAATGGCCGCGCCCGGCCCGATGTACACGTTGCGGCCGATAATGACGTTGCCCGTCACGGCCGCCTGCGGGTGCACAAACGCCGACTCATGTACTACCGGAACGAAGCCATTGAACGCGTAGATCATACCTTTTCGATGATGGCAGCATAGCCCTGGCCCACGCCTACGCACATGGTGATAAGAGCGTAGCGCTTGTTTTGCTTGTGCAGCTCCAGAGCAGCCGTGTTGAGGATGCGGGCCCCACTCATGCCTAGGGGGTGGCCCAGCGCAATGGCGCCCCCGTTGGGGTTGATGCGCGGGTCGCTGCCTTCCAAGCCTAGGCCGCGCACGCAGGCCAACGTTTGGGCAGCAAAGGCCTCATTGAATTCAATGATATCCATCTGGTCCAGCGTAAGGCCAGCCTTCTTCAGGGCCTGTTGCGACGCTGGCACGGGCCCGATACCCATGGTTCGCGGCTCCACGCCCGCTACCCCCATGCTCACGATGCGGGCTCGGGGGGTAAGGTTATGCTGCTTAATACCTGCTTCTGAGGCCAGCAGCAACGCTGCTGCGCCATCATTCAGGCCCGAGGAGTTGCCGGCCGTTACGGAGCCGTTCTTTCGGAAGGCGGGGCGGAGCTTGGCCAGCCCATCGAGGGTAGTGTTCGACTTGATGAACTCGTCCTCCGCAAACAGCACCGGCTCGCCCTTACGCTGGGGAATCGCCACGGGTACGATTTCCTCGGCAAAGCGGCCCGAGTCGCGGGCACGGCCGGCCCGCTGGTGGGAGTCGTAGGCAAACTGGTCCTGGTCTTCGCGGCTGATGTGGTATTGGTCCACGAGGTTTTCGGCCGTTTCGCCCATGGCGTCAGTGCCGTAAAGCTCCTCCAGCCGGGCATTCACAAAGCGCCAGCCGAAGCTGGAATCATACATCTTGGAGTCGGTGCCAAAGGCTTTGGTTGGCTTCGACATGACGTAGGGCGCGCGGGTCATGCTTTCTACCCCGCCGGAGATGAACAAGTCCCCGTCGCCGCTCTGGATGGCGCGGGCGGCAGCAATGCTGGCCGAAAGGCCCGAGGCGCAGAGGCGGTTCACGGTTTCGCCGGGCACGGAGGTAGGCAGACCCGCCAGCAGCAACGCCATGCGGGCCACGTTGCGGTTATCCTCCCCTGCTTGGTTGGCACAGCCCAGAATAACGTCGGCAATAGCGGCCGGATCGACTGTGGCATTACGCTTCAGGAGTTCCTGGATAACCAGGGCCGCCATGTCATCGGGACGAACAGCGGACAGCGTGCCGCCGAAGTTGCCGATGGGCGTCCGGATACCGTCGATGATATAGGCTTGGTTCATTTTATTAGCTATCAACCGTCATGCTGAGCTTGTCGAAGCATGACGTTCATTCATTTTTACAATATTTCCTTGCTGGTGCGGTAGGCGGTGCCCTTGAATAAGGCTAACGCCACACCGTACTGGTTGGTGGCGCGAATCTGGTACACGCCTACTTTATGCTTGAGACCTTCTTCCCGCGCTTCCACCGTGATGACGTCGCCTAGCTTGCCAGCCTCCAGATAGTCGATGGTGACGGTGAGGCCCACACTTTGGCGGCCGTGGCTGTTGCAGGCAAAGGCAAACGCCGAGTCGGCCGCCGAGAACGTAACGCCGCCGTGCAGGGCCGCAAAGCCGTTGAGCATGTCGGGCCGCACCGTGAAGTGCAAACGGCAGTACCCTGGTCCCACCTCATCTACTTCTAGCCCGAGCAGCTTGCTAAAGGCGTCATGCTGCAGCATCCGGTCCTTCACGACCTCCGCTGGGCTGTTAGTGGCTGGCGGCTGGCTCATGCTGAAAGAAAGTCTGGCCGGCCTTCACCATGCGGCGCAGGAGCGGGCTGGCGCGGTAGCGGTCCTCGTGGTATTCGTCGTAGAGGCTGTCCAGGGTCTGGAGCACGTTTTCGAGGCCGAGTGCATCGGCCCAGGCTAGTAGGCCTTGCGGGTAGTTTACACCCTTGGTCATGGCTAGCTCCAGGTCTTGCTTCGATGCTACGTTCAGGGCTAGCGCATCCACGGCTTCGTTGATGAGCATAGCTAAGATGCGGTTGAGCACCAAGCGGCCTAGGGCTTCGTCGCGGGTAGGCTGGGGCGGTGTAGCACTGTCGGCGTAGCTGTAGAAGCCGCGGCCCGACTTGCGTCCGTAGTAGCCCGCCTCAAACAGGCGCTTCTGGGTGAAGGAAGGCTTGTAGCGCGGGTCGTAGAAGAAGGACGTGAAAACCGACTCCGTAACGCGGTAGTTTACATCGTGGCCGATGAAATCCATCAGGGCAAACGGCCCCATGCGAAAGCCACCCAACTCCGTCATGGCCCAGTCGATGGTCGCCATATCGGCAATACCTTCTTCCAGCACCCGGATGGCCTCGCCGTAGAACGGCCGCGCCACGCGGTTTACGATGAAGCCCGGCGTGTCTTTGGTCAGTACGGGCAACTTGCCCCAGCTCTGCACCAGGCCGCGCACCTCCTCGGCCAGCCCGGCGCGCGTTTGCACGGCCGGAATCACCTCAACCAGTTGCATAAGAGGAGCAGGGTTGAAAAAGTGAATCCCAATAAAGCGTTCCGGCTTCTGGCAAGCCGCGGCAATAGATGCAATAGATAGCGACGAGGTGTTGCTCGCCAGGATGCACGTATCAGATACCAGTAGCTCTACCTCCCGAAACAGCTGCTGCTTCACCGGGAGGTCTTCCACAATGGCTTCCAGAACCAACTCACAGTCAGAGAAAGAATGGATGTCTTCCGTAAGCTGCAGGCGACCGAAGATGGCAGTAGCTGCCTCAGCCGTCAGCTTACCTTTCTCAGCTAGCTTCGTGAGGCTGCCTTGAATCGAATGGCCAGCGCGTTGCAGGGCCTGGGTGTTCTGGTCGAGGAGGCGTACGGTATGGCCCGCGGTGGCTACCACCTGGGCAATGCCCGCGCCCATGGCCCCACTCCCAATGATGCCGACAATCATTGACCTGTGAAGCTAGGTTGACGTTTCTCCATAAAAGCTGCTACGCCTTCCTTATAATCGGCGGTGGCACCGGCCCGCAGCTGGAAGTCGGCTTCGTAGCGCAACTGCTGGGTCAGGTCGTTGCTGAATGATACGTTCAGCAGTTCCTTCGTGTAAGCTAAGCCTTTGGTGGGCATGGCGGCTAGCTTCTTCACTAAGGCCAAGGCTTCCTGTTCAAAGGTCTCGTCGGGGAAGGTTTTGTAGATCATGCCCATCTGCACGGCTTCGGCGGCCGATACCTTGTCGCCAGTCATCATAAGGGCCGAAGCGCGCTGCATGCCAATGAGGCGGGGCAGGAAGAAAGTGCCCGCGCTGTCGGGAATCAAGCCAATCTTGCTGAACGCCTGAATAAACGAAGCCGATTCCTTCGCTACCACAATGTCGCAGGCGAGGGCCAGGTTGGCACCGGCGCCAGCGGCTACGCCGTTCACGGCCGCTACCACCGGCTTCTCCAAGGCCCGAATCAACTCCACGATGGGGTTATACAGCTTCTCTACAATCTCGGCTACCTCGGGACTATCAGGACCCGTAATTTCTGCCAGGTCTTGACCAGCACAAAAGGCTTTACCGGTGCCAGTGAGTAGCACGGCGCGCACGGCCGGGTCTTGCTGGCACTCGCGCAAGTGCTGCTGCAACGCCAGCGCCACTTCTCTGTTGACGCTGTTGAAAACCTGGGGCCGGTTGAAGCAGATGGTAGCAACGCCGCCATCAATCGAGAATAGCAGGGAAGGAGTTTCGGACATGAGTAGTAGGGAGTTTACGAGAGCTAGAAGCTAGTCCCCTCCGCTGATGATTCTGCGCATCAGGCAGAGGGGGCTAGGGGTGGTTGATGCTGATGGAACAGTTGCTAGAGCTAGCATTAGAGGGTGCTCAACGAATAGTCAACCACCCCTAGCCCCTCCTCAACTGAGGAGGGGAACTAGCTTCTAGCTTTAATTAGGCGTGGCATTTGAAGTAGTCGAAGGGCTCTAGGCAGTCGTCGCACTGGTAGTGGGCTTTGCAGGCAGTAGAGCCGAACTGGCTAACCAGGTGCGTATGCTCCGACTTGCAGAGCGGGCAGCGGACGGCCGTGTCAGCCCCAAACAGGTTGAGCAAATGGCCGGTGGCAGTACCATCAACGGGGGGGGCAATGCCGTAGGCTTCCAGTTTCTCGCGGCCCGCTTGGCTCATCCAATCTGTGGTCCAGGCTGGGCTAAGCTGGTTGTGGATGTGCAGCTTGGTGATACCTTCCGAAAGCAGCCGCAGCCGGATTTCGGTAGCAATGGTGTTCATGGCCGGGCAGCCAGAGTAGGTAGGTGTGATGGTGACGTGGACTTCCTCACCTGCTACCCGCACCGCGCGCACAATGCCCAGGTCCAGAATACTGAGCACGGGCACTTCCGGGTCGGAAACCTCCTCCAGCAGTTGCCAGATGTGCTCCTCAGTGGGTGCCGCTAGGTGCTCTACCATTGCAAGCCGGGGTAGGTCCGTTGAAGATATTGCAGCTCTGCCAGCAGGTAGCCTAGGTGCTCGGAGTGGCGGCCATCTTTGCCACCTTTCTGCATGAACACGCCCTGGGGCACAGGCAGCGTTGCCTCCTCGAATACGCGGACTACGTGGGCGTCTATCTGCTGCTGAATAGCAACATAGTCGGGCAGGAAGCCCGCAGCCTGCAACGCTTTTTCGGTGGCAGAAGGGGTAGTCAGCTCGCCCGCATAGCGCCACAGGTTCTCTATGGCTTTTTCCACGCGGCGGCGGCTTTCCTCCGTGCCGTCTCCTAGGCGAATGACCCACTCCGAGCTCCACTTGATATGGTAGGCTGCTTCCTTCACCGATTTCTCAGCAATGGCTGCTAGCTGCGCATCGGGTCCCGACTTCAATTGAAGTAACAGGTGGTAGTGGAATGCGTCGTAGATAAACTGGCGCAGGATGGTGCTGGCAAAGTCGCCGTTGGGCTGCTCTACCAGCAGCGGGTTGCGATATTCCACGGCGCTACGCAGGTAGGCCAAATCGTCCTCAGTGCGGCCCTTACCTTCCAACTCGGCGGCGTACTGGTAGTAGCTGCGCGCCTCGCCCAGTAAGTCCAGGGCAATGTTGGCCATGGCCAGGTCCTGCTCCAGAATAGGCCCATGCCCGCACCACTCTGATAGGCGGTGCGCCAGGATCAGGCTGGTATCAGCCAGTTGCAGCACGTAGTGAAACAGCTGGGTCGGGGTTTCCGGGGAGCTGGCCGCCGCGGCTTGAGAGGGCATTGTGGGGTCCGTCATCATTACATGTGCTTGATGGAATCCGGCACCTGATAGAAGGTCGGATGGCGGTAGATTTTATCGTTGGCTGGCTCGTAAAAAGCCTGTGCGTCGTCGGGGTTGGAGGCGTGCACGTGCTTAGATTCCACCACCCAAATGCTCACGCCTTCGAGGCGGCGCGTATACACGTCGCGGGCGTTCTGGATGGCCATTTCAGCGTCGGCGGCGTGGAGGCTGCCCACGTGCTTATGATCGAGGCCCTGCTTGCTGCGGATGAAAACTTCCCACAGCGGCCATTCTTTCTGGGACATGATGCGGTTGAATCTTGAAAGCTAAGGTCTCGGGAGGTAGTAGACCCAGGAAAATTGGCCGTCCTGCTACGCTTGCCACGGTATCTCGCGGGCGGAGGGTGGGTGGAAACCTCCGCATTCAAGCAAAATATCTTGACTAGCGTAACAGGACGGGTTTCTACAGGTTAGGCTGCTGCTGCTTTAGCGGCCTCGCGCTGCTGGCGTTTCTCAGCGTGGGCCAGGGCAGCTTCGCGCACCCAAGCGCCTTCTTCGTGAGCCTGTACGCGGGCTTGCAGGCGCTCCTTGTTGCACATACCGTTGCCCTTCACCACGTTCCAGAATTCTTCCCAGTCTACGTCGCCGAAGTCGTAGCCCTGTTTGGCTTCGTTCCATTTCAGGTTGGGGTCAGGTACGGTGAGGCCCAGGAACTCGGCCTGGGGCACCATCATATCCACAAACTTCTGGCGCAGTTCGTCGTTGGTAAAGCGCTTGATGCGCCAGTTCATCGACTGGGCCGTGTTGGGTGATTCCGAATCTTTGGGGCCGAACATCATCAGCGTGGGCCACCACCAGCGGTTGAGGCCTTCCTGGGCCATGGCCTTCTGTTCCGGTGAGCCCTCGCACAGGGTCTGCATGATTTCAAAGCCCTGGCGCTGGTGGAAGCTCTCTTCCTTGCACACCCGCACCATGGCGCGGGCATAGGGGCCATAGGAGGTGCGGCAGAGCGGTACCTGGTTTAGAATGGCGGCGCCATCTACGAGCCAGCCCACGCAGCCCATATCGGCCCAGCTGAGGGTAGGGTAGTTGAAAATGCTCGAATACTTGGCTTTGCCTGAGTGCAGGTCGGCCAGCATTTGGTCGCGGGAAGTACCTAGGGTTTCAGCGGCGGAGTAGAGGTAGAGGCCGTGGCCGGCTTCGTCTTGCACCTTAGCCAGCAGAATGGATTTGCGCTTGAGTGAAGGGGCGCGGGTAATCCAGTTGCCTTCCGGCAGCATGCCCACCAGCTCAGAGTGCGCGTGCTGCGAAATCTGCCGGATCAGGGTTTTGCGGTAGGCATCGGGCATCCAATCCTTGGGCTCAATGCGCATATCGGCGTCAATGCGGGCCTGAAACTGTTCTTCCTGGGTGAGTTCTAGCGTTTCCATGCCTCTTAAACAAAGATTAACTAACATTCGTTAGTTAAATGTAGAGAAAAGTTTGGGTTATGAAGCTTTTGTTGCTTGGTGGGGCAGCAAAAAGAGGTGTTTCCTCAGTCCGTATAATATAAGGATGACCCTAGGAACGCAATAGCGCTTAACGAGAGTAGTAGAATCTGACTACGCAAAAACACCTTCCTGGACCACAATTTGAACTAACCGCATTTACACTATCGCGCACAATCAATCGGGTAGAGGTAAGGAGTACAATGTCATGCTGACTAGGGCGGCCTATTGCTTGCCCAACACTCTCCGGTACGATGTAGCCATTCCGAACCATTCTAGTATCGCCTATGCGGCGTAGAATTAGCTTTTGCCCATTGCAGGTATAATCATGTGTTTCGTGCAAGCTGCCGGAGTACACCCAACTGTTTGGCCCAATAGTAAGAACGGCACCGGCTCGCACCGGCTCAGTGCTACCACCTTGGTACTTTAAATCGGCACTATAACAATCGAGTCCAATGGAGTCATAATTCCAGCGGCCTTCCAGGTGGGCAGAGTTTTTTAATATCGTCTGTTCAGATCCACCAGTAGCCTCACAGGCTGCCAAGAAAAAAACTATCAAACCTATACAGCAGATAAACAAGCTATTATGCATAATGCTATCGGCTAATAATTAATGCGAAGTCAAAAGCCAATGCTTGCATTGCTTTAGCCTACCTCAACTCCTATTTTCTAAAGGAGGGGGTTAGTCTTTGGTCTTACTGGTCAAAATCCACAACCACTTTTTCCGAAGTAGGGCGGGCCTGGCAGGAAAGGACGTAGCCTTTGGCCACTTCGGTGTCCGAGAGGGAGTAGTTAACGTCCATTTCTACGGTGCCTTCCGTTACGCGGCAGCGGCAGGTGCTGCACATGCCGTTTTTGCAGGAGTAGGGCGCATCGGCGCCGGTTTCAAGCAGGGCATCTAGAATGGTGTCGCCGTAGTACGACATTTCTAGGATGCGCTTGGTGCCTTCTAGTTGCACGGTCACCTGGCTGTGCTTGTCATCCTGGCCGGCGGGTCGCTGGGCCTGGCGGGCGGCAGCACGCTGAGCGTTACCAGCGGAGCCAAACATCTCGAAGTGGATTTTTTCGGGGGCTACCCCAGCCTCGGCCAGCACGTCCTTCACGTCGTTAATCATTTCCTCGGGGCCGCAGAGAAAGCACTCGTCAATCTCGCGGGCGGGCACAATCTTCTGTAAGAACAAGCGAGCTTTTTCGGCGTTGATGCGGCCGAACAGCAGGTCGGTGTCGCCCTGCTCGCGGCTGAGGATGTGATACACGCTGAGGCGGTCTACGAACCGGTTTTTCAGAGCCTCAATCTCCTCCTTGAAAATGATGGAGTTGCGCCCCCGGTTTCCATAAATCAGATACACCCGGCTGTGCGGCTCGGTCAAAAGCACCGTTTTGATGATGGACATCACCGGCGTAATGCCGCTACCCGCCGCAAAGGCTACGTAGAGCTTCTGCTGCTCGGGGTGCAACTCGGTGTAGAAGTGGCCCATAGGAGGCATCACCTCCAACTCCTCGCCCACGCGCAGCGTTTCCACGGCCAAGGAGGAAAACCGACCTTCTGGTACTTTCTTAATGGCTACCCGCCACTCATTATCGAGGGGGCTGCTGCAAATGGAGTAGGAACGGCGCAGTTCCTCGCCTTCGTGCTCGCGGCGGAAGGTGAGGTACTGGCCCTGGGTGAACCTGAACGTTTCGCGCAGGTCGGCGGGCACATCCAGGGATACGCTCACGCAGTCCGGCGTTTCGCGCACGATGCTTTTGATTCTAACTTTATGAAAACGACTCATAACTACTTTTTCTCCAGCCCGGTGAGGAGCATGGTAATGATGTTGTCTTCCAACTCTTCGGCCGATAGCTCGCGGCCGGGACGGTACCAGAGCTCAACCCAGCGCACGGCCGACAGAATGGTGAACAGGGCCACCGACACGTTGACGGGCTGAAACTCGCCTGCGGCAATGCCTTGCTCAATCAGGGCGGCAAATCCCTTTTCGTACTGCTTGCGGGCTTGCTTGAACTCCGTGAGGGCAGGCTCTCGCAGGTACTTCCAATCGTGATTACCCACCGATACGGCCGCGCCGTCCTCAATCATGAGGCGGATGTGCAGACGAATCAGGGACTTGATTTTCTCGACGTACGGCGCGGCAGTGGCTTCTATTTCGGCCAACTGGGAAATGTAAGTGCTCGACACGCGGAAGCAAATCAGCTCCAGAATCTCGTCTTTAGACTTGATGTGGTTGTACATGCTAGCGGCTTCAATGCCCACTTCGCCGGCTAAATCGCGCATAGAAGTGCCACTAAAGCCTTTTTGCTTGAACAGCTTAGCCGCTTCTTCCAGGATGAGCTGCCGTTTGTTGGTTTTGCGTGTCGTAATCATAGGTGGGAAGTAGAAGGTCAGTAGCCGTACGCCAACGGCCTTCTAAAGATTGCGCAAATCTTTGACGCGACTTAATTTGCCGCCTTCACTACGCGGCAGTTGCCCGCAGCCAAGCAGCGTCACTTTCATGCTTAGGCCAATGTTGTCCTTGATTTTCTTGGCAAAAGCGCCCTTCAACTTCTGTAGGCACTCGTGCTGTTGCACAACCTCCTCGGTTAGTGTTTCGAGGCCTAGCTGGCGCATCAGTTGCTCGTCTACCTCCACGCTTATTTCTACCTCATCCATGCTGCCCTGGCGCGAGGCTACTACCTGGTAACAGGGGCTCACGTGGTCGAGGGTGCTGATGATGTCCTCTACCTGCGTAGGGAAAAAGTTGACGCCGCGAATGATGAGCATATCATCGGCGCGGCCCCGGATGGGGGCCATCTTCACGTGGGTGCGCTTGTAAGAGTGCTCGTAGTATATAGTAGTGATGTCGCCGGTCCAGTAGCGCAGAATGGGCATGGCCTTCTTGGTGAGCGTGGTAAGTACCAATACGCCATACTCACCCTCCGCCACCGGCTCGCCAGTTTCACGGTCTACCACTTCAGGGTAGAAGTGGTCTTCCCAGATGTAGCTGCCCGTGCCCCGCTCGTCCGCATCTTCCTGAGACACACCTGGGCCGATAATCTCGCTAAGGCCGTAGATGTTGGTGGCTTCTACCTTGAGACCCTGCTGTACTTGGTGACGGATGGCCTCGCTCCAAGGCTCGGCCCCCAGTACTGCGTAGCGCAGGTTAATGGCTTCCAGCGGAATACTACGGCGCTTGACCTCCTCAGCCAATACCTGAGCGTAGGAAGGAGTAGCGCAAATGATTTCGGGCCGAAAATCCTGTAGTAACTGCAGCTGCCGGTCGGTGCTGCCGCCCGATACGGGAATGACCGTGAGGCCCAGCTTTTCGGCGCCGTAGTGAATGCCCAGGCCGCCCGTGAATAGGCCGTAGCCGTAGGCATTCTGCATTTTCATGCCCGGTCGGCAGCCCGCCGCGGCCAAGGAGCGCGCCACTACCTCCGCAAATATGCCCAGGTCCTCGGCTGTGTAGCCTACTACCGTTGCTTTACCGGTGGTGCCGCTAGAGCAGTGCAGGCGTGCTACCTCCTGCTGGGGCACCGCAAACAAGCCAAACGGGTAGTTGTCGCGGAAGTCTGTTTTCTTGGTGAAGCCCAATTGTGGCAGGTCCTCTAGGCCTCGGAAGGTGGCAGGATTAATACCTAGGGCATCAAACTTCTGCTGGTAAAACGGCACCCGCTGATACACATACTGCACCTGCTCCTTCAGGCGAGCATTTTGCAAGGCCCGAAGCTGCGGTAGCGGCAGGCGTTCTATGTCGGGGTTGAATAGCATGGGTGGGGCAAGAAGAGTGGCAGGAGCAGCAAGGTACTAACTAATTATAGCAAACGAATGTTTGTTAGTTTGCATTGAGAAAATAGTAAGAAGGGCGACTGCCTTTTCACTGCGTATAGTCAGCTTTTGCCCTAGTTACATGCAAAGTGTGTAATCACTTACAAAAGAAAAAACGATGTTTACTGCCATTATATCTACCTATTCGATCATCTTATAAGTGG
Organism: Hymenobacter mucosus; assembly: GCF_900188255.1. Lineage (GTDB taxonomy): Bacteria > Bacteroidota > Bacteroidia > Cytophagales > Hymenobacteraceae > Hymenobacter > Hymenobacter mucosus. Next base: position 26,636 of record NZ_FZNS01000017.1, read on the forward strand.
GTATGGTAGTTCTTTCCTGAGGTAAGTAGTGTGAGAAGGCTGAAAGCTATTTAGGCCTTTGCCTGTTGCATGATGCTATATACACTAGGGTAGAAACACTATGGGATGGTGCCACTGCTTGCTAGTCACATTCCTTAGCTTGATCTGATGGGAAGTGACAACTTAGCCTCCTCTATTTTGTAACTGACCTTGGGCAATAGGACGCCAATCCGCGTGTTCATAGCAGAAGTAATACAGCTAGATATTTCTCCGCTACTAGTGCCTTATAGGTGCTTCTGGTGCGGCAGCCACCCAAAGGCCCCATAAATGAGGTAAGTAGAAACATTAATTCACCAAATGAAGCGCCTACATATTGTGGGGAACTGGTGATGAACCACTGGATGATACTTACAAAATTTTGGCTTTTTGCTTAAAGGGGAAATATGGTGGATGTGTGTTTTTTATAGTTATTTGTTTGTAAAACAGATGCTTATGTGCATAGATTTGGAAAATGCCTTTTGTAAGGTGAGTGAATACTTATAAAAAATGACCAATCACTTACCATTTGTAAAAAATCCTTTGTAGTATTGCACAGGCTTTCAGCACAACCCCACCCGTTAAGAAAGCCTAATTCCCACGTTCTGATTACCGGATGAATTCCCACCTAGTCCGGCAATTTCGTTGACAACCGATCAGCTCAATTCCCACAACTGGCTGCCATCGGGATCCGAAACAAATGCAACCGGCCGAACCAGAAGACGCTTCTGGTTCGGCCGGCCTGTTTTTAAGCTGTGCTGAATAGGCATGCTTGTACTGAGCTAGTGCAAGTAGCAGTTCGTAGTCAGAGTAAGAAGCGTAGTAGGTGCGCGCTATCCCCAAATCAAGACTAGGGTGCCTACGATGATAAGGCCGGCGCCAATGCCTGCTTGCCACGTGAGCTGCTCGCCCAAGAACACCACTGAAAGAAGAATGGCTAGGGCTACGCTCAGCTTATCGACGGGGGCAACCTGCGACACCTTGCCTAGTTGTAGGGCGCGGAAATAAAAAATCCAGGAAAGCCCGGTAGCCAGACCCGACAAGCCCAGAAATAGCAAGTTGGTGCGCGTGAGGGTGTGTACCTGCTCTAGCCCACCCCGGAAGTACACAATACCCCAGGCTAGCACAAGAATAACCACGGTGCGCACCGCCGTAGCCAAATTGGAGTCTACTCCCTTGATGCCAATTTTGGCCATAACGGCCGTGAGAGCCGCAAAGAGTGCGGAGAGTAGCGCGTAGATCCACCACATAAAAAGCAGAGAAAAGAAATAGCCTCGGAGACTCTACTACGGGGTAGAACTCTGCAAGGCTATGGCTGTGCGCGCATGAGCAGCTACTGGGGCTGCCAAGTAAAGCTAAAGCCTGGTGCCCCACTCAGCCCGGTGGTAGCGCCCATGGAATAGTTGGGCAGCCAGGTAGGCCGGAAGTTCATGCCGGTGGGGAGCGTGGGTTTGCGGCCCCATCGGTTGCGGTGCGTGAGGTAGCCCAAGTGGGCAGACAAAATACCGAAGCCGGCCCCGGCCACTACATCGCTCTGCCAGTGCTTGCTGTTAATCATGCGCAGGGCGGCTACGCTCGTGGCAATGGTATACGCCCCAATGCCGTACCACTGGCTTCGGTCGCGGAACTCATTGTGCACAATGCTAGCCGCCAGGAAAGCCTGCGCAGTGTGGCCCGAGGGAAACGAGAGGTTGTCGGAGCCATCGGGGCGGGTTTCGCGGGTTAAGTTCTTAACCAGAAAAACGCTGGTGAGCATGATAGCCTCGCTCTTGAGCACCACCAGCCCAATGTTGATTCGGTCGTTGCGCGACTCTACCCCGGCCAGGGCCACAGCCCCCAACTCCAGGTAGGGCGCCAAAATCAGGAAGTCGTCGGCGCGGGTGCGGAAGGTGGGAAATACCTTATGAATGTCGCGGTTTGCCTCCTGGTTCGTGTAGAAGCCCCCCCCATTGAAGGTGTAAGCCCCGTACCCAATGAGAACGGCCGGCACGACGGTAGCTTTTACCAGCTTGCCCTTGTACCACGGCTGCTTTACTACCGTGGGTACGCCACTTGGATTTTCAAACTTGTGGGTAGTGTCGGCAGGTACGGTGGGTAGTACCTGTGCACTACTAGTAGTAAACGAGCTGGCCCAGATAGCCACCCCCAATACGCCCTGGTATAAACGAGACTTCATCAACGAAAATGCTTCAACACCTGCTACGACCACCAGGTACCGTACTGCCCCAGGCTGGGTAGTAACTGCGTGCCGGGGCTGCCTCAGTACAATATGAGTAAAAAAAAGCTTGCTGTCTGATCTGCCGCTCAGCAAACCAGACAGCCAGACAGCAAGCTTGGGTTACGTAATCGTTAAGCCAATGTTATGTTGTGATTACCAGGCGTGTGCTATGCGCCTAGCAGTGCTGCCACATGCACCGTGAGTTATGGTAGGCCTAGTAATGAAAACGTGCCATCTACTCCGTAGCCACCTTGGAAGGTGCTAGTGCAGGGGAGTACGCAAAAACTCTACCGGACCCATGTAGCTGGTAGCCGGCAAAATGCGCATCAGCAAGTGCATGCCATAGGACCGAAGCTCCTCCAAGACAGAATTGGTCAGCCCGCACCAAAACAACGTAGCCCCCACGGTACGCGCGTACCGTTCGGTGTTGAGCAAGGCGCGTTGCCCCGTGCGGTTTAGGTAGCTGAGCTGCCGACAGTCGATCCAGAGGATGGTGATGCCCGTGCTGAGCAGCCGTCGTAATCGTTGCTCTAGCTCCTGCGCATCGGCAATGGTGGCGCAAGGTCCGCGCAACTGCAAGCCCATGCGACCGGGGCTACCCCCCGCATACAGCGTCAATCGATTCGTGTCCATGTCCAGGGAGGGGAGAAAAGTGACCGGGAAAGCCTGCGTGCAAGCTGTCAGTAAAGTACGCTTTCCACTGGACGAGGTAATAGGGGGGAAACGCTGAATTTTAGCTCCGTGTTTTTCCTGATTTCCGCTTGCTATTTGTCGCAGAACCAGACTCTTCGGACGCTGGCAGGGGTAGCTCAAGGCTAACGGTAGTGCCCCGCCCCAGCAGGGAGCGAATGGTAATGGTGCCACTGAGTAGCTCTACCCGCGTGCGAATACCCGCCAGCCCAATACCCTGCTCGACCCGCTCGGCGTCGGGGTCGAAGCCGATGCCGTCGTCTTCCACGCTGATGTGTACGATGCCTTCCGCCCGGGCTACCTGCACAAATACCTCCTGGGCCTGGGCGTGCTTCATCACGTTGCTGAGCAGCTCTTGCACAATGCGGTACACGGCTATTTGCAGGAGGCGGGGCAGGGGCTCGTCCAGGTGCGTGAGGTTGAGGTCTACGGCGAGGTGGCGAGCCGGCACGCGTTTCACCAGCTCCCGCAAGGCGGTGCTTAAGCCAAAGTCTTCCAGAATGCCAGGGGTTAGCTCAAAAGAAATGCTACGCGTGGCCCGGATGGCCTCGTCGAGGAGACGCTGGCTGGTGCGCACCGGTTCCGACGTGGGCATGTTGTCGAGGCTGAGCCGGGTAGCGTACAGTAGCTGGCCCACCCCGTTGTGCAGGCCCTCCGCAATGCGGCGACGTTCCTCTTCCTGGGTGGTTAGAATGGCCGATAGTACCTCCTTTTGCTGGCGGAGCTTGAGTTGGGTGGTTTCCGCCTGCAAGGCATTCCGCTCCGTCACGTCGCACGCAATGAGCAGTACGCCACTGCTGCCATCGGGGCCTTCCAGGGGTACAAAGTTGAGGTCAAAAATAAGGGGCTGGTGCTGGCCCGGCCAGTTTGCATAGGCCGAGGGCTGCCCGGCTAGTGCCCGTTCAATATGGGGTTGCAGCTCGGGGGCAGTGGCTATGCCGGGTAGGGCCACGGCCAGGGGCTGGCCCAAGGCCTCGGCCTCGGTGCGGTGGAGCAGCGCGGCGGCTTTGTCGTTCCAGGCCGTCACGTGAAGCTTGGCATTCAGGGCCACTACTATGTCGATGGTGCTATTAAGAACGCTCTTGGTGAACTCCTGCTCGTTGCGCAGGCGCTCCTTGCCTTGCTCCAGCTCCGTCACGTCAATGGAGAAGCACACGCCCTCCTGGCGGTGCTCATCGAAGAAGCCGTAGCTCTGGTAGTAGGCTTCTTCGTTTTCCGCCAGCGGTATTTTAGTTAGGAAAGAAACCTGCTTGCCCGCTAGCAGCTCCGTGATGCTGGGCGCCATTTGCGGGTACAACGTGCGGCTAGATTTGCCCAGTAAGTCGTCGCCGGTGATGCCAAGGCGTTGCAAGCCCGCACCCGTAGCCGACAGGTACTCGTCGGTGGGGGCCAGCTGGGTAAGTGCCAAGGGCATGTTTTGCAAGATGTGCTCCAGCAGGCGGTTCTTGTAGCCCAGCTCTTCCTCGGCTTCGCGGCGGTCCGTAATGTCGCGCATCAGGCCCACAAACCGCTCCCGCTGGCCCCGGTCTCCGCGCAGTACCCGCCCAAAGGCCGCCAAGTGGCGCACCGTGCCATCGGGCCACACAATGCGGTGCTCCAAATCGAAGGGGATGTTATCGGTGGCGGCGCGCTCCAGGGCAGCCGCTACGCCGGCTAAGTCATGGGGGTGAATGGCCTCCTGAAGTGTTTGGAACGGGGCCGGGTCGGCACTGAAGGGGCGCCCAAATATCTGCTGGGAGCGAAAATCCCACGTTACCTGGTTGGTGGTGTAGTCAATTATCCACACTCCGGTGTCGGAAGCCGCCAGGGCCATTTGTAGCCGCTCTTCGCTTTCCTGAACCCGCCGCGAAGCCTGCTTTTCGAGCGTGATGTCGCGCCAGATGGCGTGCACCATCAAACGGCCGTGGTTTTCGGGGTCGGGCACGGCCGTGAGCAGAATGTCCTCCCAGAATACCTCCCCGGTAGCCCGCAGGCGCATCCACTCAAAGCGGCAGTGGCCCCGCCGAATGGCTTCTTCCCAGTACACATCGGCTTGCAACAGGGAAAACTGGCCATTGGCCTGCCGCTCGGGCGAGAATACGGAGGCGTGGCGGCCAATCAGCTCCTCCTTGCTGCGCAGGCCCAACAGACGAAGGGCAGCCTGGTTACAGTCCACAAAGCGGTTGTCGCGCATGAGCAGCATACCATCCTGGTTTTGGTCGAACAGGATGCGAAAGTGCTGCTCGCTTAGTTCCAGGGCCTGCTGAAACTGATGCTGCGCCGTTACATCAATCAGGGCCAAGCGGCAGGTGGGCACCGTGGCGGCATCGTCCCACACTTGTCCTTCTACCCGAATGTACAAGGGTACGGATTCGGCGTTGACCATGTGTAGGTGGCATACTTGGCGGGTACCTGTTTGGCGCAAGCTCGTGAGGTAGTCGCTAAACTCTTCCCGGCACTCTGGTGCCACAAACAGGGCCAAGCGGCGGCCTCTGGCATTGTTGCGCACAAGGCCCAGCAACTGGCAGGCGCGCATATTGAGCTGCTCAATTACACCAGTTTCCGTGAGGGTGCAGTATCCTACCGGGGCAAACTCGTAGAGGTCCTCATACTGCTTGCGCAACAACTCGGCCTCAGCCTGAGCTAGTTGCACTTCCTCGTACTGCATTTCCAGCTCAATCTGGCTGGTCTGCATTTCCTGTACTAAGCGCTGCACCGAAGCAGGCGTACCATCGGGTAAGCTTTGGGTTACGTGCTGTAGCCGTTCAGCTTGTTCGCGTAGTCGCTGTAGGGCATGCTGCCGCTTGTCGGGGGTGGGGCGGCCAGTCTCGTTTTCAGGCTCGCTCATAGAATACCAGATAAAAGAAAGCGTAGGGACGTAGGTCGGTAACTCGGGCGTACGCACCACATACCCTTGAGTTATAGAGGAGCTTAGTTAGCGTCCAGCTTCTCTACCTTCTCAATGCCCAGCAACACCCGGTTGGTAGGGGCGCCCTGGTAGAGCAGGCGGCGGCCGTAGAGGGTAAGCCGGTGGTAGCCTTTGTTGGGCAGGGTAGTATCCAATACGACGTTGGTGAACTCCGCTGCCGGGTCCTCGTCCTTAAATAGGCGGCGCGTGGCGTCTAGCAGCACCTGCTGGTTGAGGGCGCCCTGGCCTACTACCGTCAAGGAAGCGTCCTGTAGCTCGGCCATGGTAGAGCCGATAATCTGCGCGAAGGAGTCGTTGACGAAGGCAATGGTGAGGTTGTCATTGAGGGCCACTACGGCCTGGCGCAGGGTTTCCTTGAGGCTGGCCGCCATTTGCACGCTGGCTTGCAGCTGAGCTTCCAGGTTTTTCAGCCCCGTTACTTCCGTGAAGGTGATGACGGCCCCGCTGATGTAGTTATCGAGGGTGCGGTAGGGGAGGATGCGCATGGTGTACCACTCGCCGGAGGTAGCCTGAATGTTGGCTTCCACGCTAGTAAGGCGGGCCAGCACCTGCTGCACGTCGCGTACTAGGTGCTGGTAGCGCAAGTTGGCGGCAAAGTGGCTAAGGGGGCGGCCCATGTCGCTGGGCATCAGGTTGATGATGCGGCCTACTGGTGGAGTAAACCGCTTGATATTCATGTTGTTGTCGAGGAAGATGATGGCAATTTCGGTGGCGTCCAGCAGGTTCTTCATGTCGTTGGCCGCCTGCGCCAGCTCCTCGGTTTTGGCCAGGTACTGGGTGTTCAGGGTCATCAGCTCCTCGTTGAGGCTCTGCATTTCCTCCTTGTTGGTCATGGCTTCCTCGTTGGTGCTCTGCAGCTCCTCGTTGGCCGACTGAAGTTCCTCGTTGGTGCTCTTGAGCTCTTCCAAGGAGCTTTCCATTTCCTCAATGGTCGTTTGGAGGCGGTGCTTGGTGTACTGCAGCTCCTTGTCGAGGGCCGTTACTACGGCGTCGCGGCTCAGGTCGCCGCCGGGGCCTTTGCTGAGGCGCACCTTGCGGGGGGTGGGCTGATCTTCGAAGGCTACCAGCAGCAGGCCGGCAAGAACATCGGGTTCCTCCATAAGCGTCACGGAAAGGCGCAGCAGTTGCTGGCCCGCCTCGGTTTGCACCCGCACGTTGTCGAGCACTACGCCCTGGCGGGTTTGAATAGCCCGGTGCACGGCCCCGCTAATCTCAAAGCTCAGCTCCTCGCGGGCCATGTCAAAGAGGTTCATACCGCTCAGGCCGGGGGCGGGCTCCAGGTACTTGCCCGTACGACCGTGCACATACAGGATTTCGCCCTTGGGGTTGATGACTACCGCCGGCGGCGCGTACGCACTTAGGAGTGTTTTCTGGACCTGGGTTGCAAATGGTCCGCTTTCGCGGCGGCCAGTGACGGTAGCAGACATAACAACGGAAGGGTGCGGAAGCGGGTGCGCTTGCCGCGACATCGTAAACGGAAAGTTGATCAGCAGGGGAAGAGAGGACGCCACATTGGTGCGCCGCGAAATCTTCCATTTTACATCTACTGGCTGAAATAAATCCTGGAAAGTAGTGATGTTCTCACTCGGTCCCAGAAACAGCAGCCCCCCAGGGTTGATGGCGTAGTGGAATACAGGCATCAGGTTGCGCTGTAGCTCGGCGCTCAGGTAAATGAGCAGGTTGCGGCAGCAGAGCAGGTCCAGCTTGGTGAAGGGGGCATCCTTGTTGATATTGTGCAGGGCAAATACCACCACGTCGCGCACTTCCTTCCGAATTTGATAGTGGCCGTCCATCTTGTGGAAGAACCGCTTGAGCCGCTCCGGGCTCACATCGCCCGTGATGTTTTCGGTGTAGAGGCCCACGCGGGCAAAGTCCACGGCTTCGGCCGAAATATCGGTGGCAAAAATCTGGAGCTTAAGGTAGCGGGAAGGCTCTACTTCATCCAGCAGCTCCAGCAGGGTCATGCCCAGGGAGTAGGCTTCCTCGCCGGTAGAGCAGCCGGGCGCCCACACCCGAATGGTGGAGTCGGTGTCCTTGGTCTTGATGACGTCGCGCAGGTGAGTTTTGAGGCTCTCGTAGGCGTCGGAGTCGCGGAAGAACTTGGTCACCCCAATCAGCAGCTCCTTAAATAGGTGCTCCACCTCCTGGGGAGTTTCCTGGAGGTAGCGCACGTAAGTAGTAAACTCCTTGATTTGGTGGGCGTTCATGCGGCGCTCAATGCGCCGAAATACCGTGTTGCGCTTGTAGTAGCTGAAGTCGTGGCCGGTTTGCTGACGAATAAGCAGAAAGATTTTCTGTAGGGCGTGCGTCGGCTTCGATGGCTCATTCTTTTCAGTCTCGCGCAGGGGGCGGCCCATCAGGGGGCGGTCTACGTAGTCGAGCAGCTTGGCCGGCATCAGGGGCGGCGAGAGCACAAAGTCAACAAACTCGGTGGCCAGGGCGGCGCGCGGCATGGCATCGAAGCGGGCCGTGGCGGGGTCCTGCACCATCACCATCCCAAAGTTCTCCATCACCAGCTTCAGGCCAATGCTTCCGTCGGAGCCCATCCCCGAGAGGATGACGCACACGGCCCGCTCCCGGGCATCCTTAGCCAGGCTTTGCAGGAAAAAATCGATGGGCATGCGCTGGCTGGCGGGTTGGGTTGGCGTCAGCAGGTAGAGGCTGCCGTGCAGCACGCTCAGGTCGCGGTTGGGCGGTATTATGTACACGTGGTTGGGCCGCAGCTTCACGCTGTCTTCCACGTCTAGCACGGGCAGGGCCGTAAAGCCTTGCACGATTTGCGCTAATTTGCTTTCCTGGTCGGGGAGTAGGTGGGTAACCACCACGAACGCCATACCCGAGTGGGGCGTGAGGTGAGTGAAAAAGCGTTCCAGCGCATCAATGACACCCGCCGAGCCGCACAGCGCCACAATTGGGAATTTATCGGGCGGGGGCATAGAATTGGCACGTGGCCGCCGCTCAGTGACGGGCGTTTCCACGCCCATTTCCTCGGTAGTGGTTTCCTGTTCGTCCTGACGAACTGGGTTGGTAGTAGGCGTCATGTAGGGAGAGCAACGGGCAAGCTACCTGGAGATAAGTAGCTGCAGACAGAGCGGGCAAGAAAGAAGTAGTAAAGTCAAAAGTATCGAAATGCACGCGCCCAGGGAGGCTGGGGTGGGAAAATATAGTGTGAGCAACCTCGCAAATCTCCACCGTAGTATCCGATAGGTCCGGCTCTGCGTACGTTATCGTATTGGTTCAGGGGCTTCTATTTTAGAAGTCCTATTACGTTGTTTCTGGTTCCCATGACTGTGTCAAGCCCCGCGTATGTTATTGTAATTGGTACCTCCGCTGGTGGTATGCCCGCCCTCGTGCGCTTGGTAGCTCAGTTGCCGGCGGGCTTGCCGGCGGCCGTGCTGGTTGTGCAGCACTTGTCCCCCGAATCGTCGGGCCAGCCCCTGGTGGAGCGTCTAAACCAGCATAGCGCCCTGGAGTGCAAGCTGGCTCAAGACAGAGAGCCACTGCGAGAAGGGGTGCTCTACCTAGCCCCCGCCGACCGGCACCTGCTGGTGAAGGAACACCAACTGCTGGTAACGAAAGGCCCCCGCGAAAATAACTACCGCCCCGCCGCCGATGCCCTGTTTCGTTCGGCGGCCGTGGCCTACGGCCCCAACGTGGTGGGCGTAGTGCTTACCGGCTTGCTGCACGACGGCACCGCTGGTTTGGACTTCATTAAGCGCTGCGGTGGTACCGCCGTCGTGCAGGACCCCGTAGATGCTGAATTTTCCAGCATGCCCGAAAGCGCCTTGCGCAACGTGGCCGTCGATTATGTGCTGCCGTTGGATATGATGGGTAGAGTATTAGTTGAGTTAGTGGGTATGCCAACTTCACAAAAACCGGGTCTTGATTCCGTTCCCGAGGATCTGAAAATAGAAGCCGCTATTGCCGAGCGCATTGTGGGCACTACGGAGGAAGTAGACAAGCTAGGCCACCCAGTGCCTCTCACCTGCCCTGACTGCGGGGGGGCGCTCTGGGAAATTAAGCACGGCAATGTGCTGCGCTACCGCTGCCACACGGGGCACGCTTTCACGGCCAATGCCCTGCTAGACAAGTCGCAGAAGTCTATGGAGGAAACCCTGTGGGTAGCTCTGCGCATGATGGAGGAGCGTAAAAACCTGCTCAGCAGCATGGCTACCCATGGCAACAGCCAAGGGTGGAATACCCAACAGGCCCAGCGGCTGGAAGAAACCAAGCAGCACGTAAACCGCCTGCGCGAGTTTCTACTCAACGGCCAAGCCCACACCGGCCGTCCCGATGGTTCCCGGGAAGAAGAGGTAGCCTAAACTCAGGAAGCCCCTAGCCGGCTTAGCCCGCCCTACAACTTACCCTGGAAAAGCAGGTCTACGCGATAGTTATTTCACGAGGCCCTGCATGACGGCGTATTTGATGAGTGCGGCCGTGTTTTTTACCTGGGCTTTTTCGATGATGTTTTGCCGGTGGGTTTCAATAGTCCGTTTGCTGGTGAAGAGCTTGTCGGCTATTTGGTTGGTTGTTAGGCCCTCAGCAATCAGGCGCAGCACCTCTAGTTCGCGGCGCGAGAGGGGCGACTGTTGCTTGACGTCTTTCAGTGAGCCACCCCCCACGGTGAGGGCGTGCAGCTTGTGCAGCATATCCAAACCCAGCTCGGCGCTCAAGAATTGCCGCCCCGAGGCTACTGAGTGAATGGCAAAAAGCAATTCGTCGCGGCCCGCATTTTTGAGCACGAAGCCCATAGCGCCGGCTTCCAGCATCTGCATCACATACTGCTCGTTGTCGAGCATGGAGAGCACCAGCACCCGCACTTCCGGAAACTGCTGCTGAATGTGCACCGTGGCCTGCTGACCATCCATTTCGGGCATATTCACGTCGAGCACTACCACGTCGGCGGCCGTGGTTGCTAGTAGCTCCAGCAGCTCACGGCCGTTGCCCGCCTCACCCACTACAGATAGCTCCTCCTGGCCCGAAAGCAGAGCCCGGACGCCGTCCCGGACGATAACGTGGTCATCAACAAGAATTACTCGAATCATATCTGGATGCTAGAAAAGGATATTTCTATTAAACGGCAGTTCGCCGAGTCAGGGACGAGTATTTTACGCTTTTTGCGGAGAATACCCAGTCTATTTTTAGTGGGTACGCGAATAGCTACCCGCCTACCTTGGCAGTAGCTTCCCTGCTGATACAAGCCAGTTCCGCATCAGCGTTTGCCCGTTGCGTTTCCTGTTGAAAAGATGTGCGTACTCTGAACCCGTTGCCTAGGAAAAAGCCTGCTACCTAAGGCCAGCTAGCAGGCAAAGGCGGTAAGAACTGGCAGTATTAGGCGCTTACTGGGCACTGCTCCGTGGCTTTTCGGTAGTTGCTGGCCGGTACATGTAGTTCTCCACTAGGAAGTACAGTCAGCCTAGGTGCAGGTATTGGCTCGTAGGTGCCCAAGCACCCATTGCCTAGGGCCACAGTGGCTCCGCTATAATCTGCCTTGGCTGTTTAGTTGATAGCCTCTTGCTAGCATTAGTTCTGCGCTAGTAAACAACCACAACGGGTAAGGCTTTGCGTGCTAGGTAGGTTAGAGCCTACGCCTTATCGTTGCGAGCCGAAGGGTAGGGGAGATGACCGACCTGCCTACAATAAGGCTCTGGCCGCTTGTGCCTACCTTGCCGGCTCAAATCTGCGTAGAACCTGCCCATGAAAATACTATTGGTTGAAGACGAGCCTAAGGTTGCTTCCTTTCTACACCAAGGACTCACGGAACAGCAGCACGTCGTGGACCTCGCCCCGGACGGACTGCTGGGGTTGCGTCTAGCCTTAGCGGGTCAGTACGACTTAATTATCCTCGATACGCTGCTACCCGGCCTCAGCGGCCTTGATGTGTGCCGCCAGGTGCGGGCTCACGATGCGGGCGTGCCCATTCTGATGCTGACGGCCCTGGGCGAAACCGACGACAAAATCCGGGGCCTCGACGCTGGCGCCGACGATTACCTCGTCAAGCCCTTCGCTTTTCAGGAACTGTTGGCCCGCATTCGGGCGCTGGCCCGCCGCCGCCACGAAGCCCCCGCGGCCCAAGCCTTGCTGCGCCTCGCCGACCTTACCCTGGACCCCGCCAGCAAGCAGGTGCAGCGGGCGGGGCAGCTCATCCAGCTCACGGCCCGGGAGTTTGCCCTTCTAGAGTATCTGTTGCGCCACCAGGGGCGCGTCATCTCGCGGGTAGATATTCTGGAGCACGTGTGGGAAACCAGCTTCGATACCGGCTCTAACGTTATCGACGTGTACATTAACTTCTTGCGTAAGAAAATAGATAAAGACTTCACGCCCAAGCTGATTCATACTCTGGTAGGCATGGGCTACGTGATGAAGGAAGAGTAGCCAGCCGCGCCCAAAGCCTGCTGTTTCCTACCTCGCACTTACTACCGCTCTATGTCCATCCGAATTCGCTTGGCACTGCAGTTTGCGGCCATCTTGGGGTTCACGCTGCTGCTGTTTTCCTTGGTGATTTACTTTTTCACCTACCACTCCCGGCGAGAGTACTTTACGGAAAGCCTCTTTGCGCGCGCCCGCATTGTGGCCCACGTGTACCTAGATGGCACCGACCGGGGCGACGAGGCCAGCCAGGCTTCCTACCGCCGCTACCTGCGCCAGTTTTACCGCACCCTGCCCGAGGAAGAAGTGCGCGTGTTCGACGCCCAAAACCGGGTAGTGTTTCGGGAGGGCCGAGTAGGGCAGAAGTCTGACCTTCAAAGCTTCTTGCAGGATGTGCGCAAGGATGGGCGCGAAGTAGTGCTGGAATCGGACTACCGCCAGACGGTAGGCTTGCTTTACCGCGACGCTCACCGGGGCGACTTCGTAGTGGTAGCTTCTTCGGTAGATGCCGACAGCCGCCAGAAGCTCAACGAACTGCGTACCGTGCTCACCACGGGCCTGCTAGCTTCCTTTCTGATTGCGGGGGTAGGGGGGCTGTTCTTTGCCGGGCTGGCCTTGCGGCCCATGCAGCGCATTGTGCGCGAGGTAGACAGCATCTCCGCTTCCGACCTGCACCGTCGGCTTTCCCAAGGAGATGACCAGGATGAAGTGTCTCTGCTTACCCAACGCTTCAATAGCTTGCTCGACCGGCTGGAAACGGCTTTCGCCGGCCAGCGGACCTTTGTACGCGACGCCTCCCACGAGTTGCGTACCCCCCTCACCGTGCTCATTGGCCAGCTGGAAGTAGCCTTGCTGCAACAAGAGCGGAGCCCGGAAGAATACCGCAGCGTGCTGCAAAGTACCCTTGATGCGGCTCGCCTGCTCAAAGACCTCACCAACGGTCTGCTCCAGATTGCCCGCGCTTCCGACGACCCTTCCCAGGTGCCCCTTACCCTGGTGCGCCTAGATGAACTGCTCCTTCAGGCCCACGAGGAAGTGCTGCGCCGCCACCCTACCTCCCGCGTCGATCTGGACTTCCGAGAGCCAACTGGCCCGCCCCGGGCGGTAACGTACGGCGTGCGAGGCAACGAGGCCCTGCTGCTCTCCGCCTTCCTCAATGTGCTGGAAAACGCCTGTAAATTTTCGGAGGGCCGCTCTGCCCCAATTGTAGCCCTGCTTACTGCCCCCGCCGGGCGGGTGTGCCTGCAAGTGCGCGACCAGGGAGTTGGCATGAGTGAGGCCGACCGCCAGCAGGTTTTCGTGCCCTTTTTCCGCTCCGATGCGGTACGTAACGTTCCCGGTCACGGCATTGGCTTGCCACTTACTGCCAAGATAATGACCCTGCACGGAGGAGATGTACAAGTAGAAAGTGAATTAGGGAAAAGTACTACTGTTACGCTAATACTTCCGGCTGCATAATGTTGATTTACAAGTGATAAAGGGAAAGCAGTTATTTTTAATTTACTTTTAATTCTCTTTTAACTCAGTATTAACGACGGGGAAATAGACTTGCAGTAAGTCTAGGATGAACTCCTAGGTTTACTCCGCCCTCTCACTCCCCTCCTCATGATTAAGACTGCATCGGTTCCGACTGTTCCGTCTGCTGGCCCGGTGGTTTCCGCCTCGTCTGGTGGCTACCGGCACATGTTAGGACACGGTATTCCGTCCGGACTAGGGTTGTCTCTGATGGTGCTGCCGCTGTGTCTAGGCATTTCTCTGGAATTGGGCGCACCGCTGCCGGTTTTTATCAGTGAGCTTATAGTGGCGTGGGGGAGTGGTGCGCCGCTAAACCTAATCAGCTCTGCGTCTGGTCTTGCGGTCATTATGGGAGGTGCTATTCAGCAGTTGGGCACCTTCGAGGTAGTGCTGGCTGCTACGGTACTGGCTGGGGTATTGCAGTTGTTGTTAGGGGTAGCCCGCGCCGGTAGTGAAAGCGCCGCGGCACCTACGGCCGCACCCATCTACTTCAAGCTAGCTGAGCACGTCTTTTTCCCGAACAAAGTCAGCATCGGGAAAACTCTGAGCGAGGTGCCTGTCCACCCTCATACTATGATTGATGGCCCTGCCCCCTTCATCGACTATGATGCAGTAGAAACGATTGAAAATTTCCGCCTCTCTGCCCCAGAGCGCGGTATCAACTTGGAACTGCGCGCCATTCCGCAGCTACAAGTACTGGGGCACTAGCCGCCGATGAGTGACGGTGTGTACGCAGAGGCTATCTGCAAATAGCCTCTGCCTTGCCCGCTCTGTTTTGTCTCACAATCCACCCAACCACGCATAACAACACACATGAAAGGTATCGAGTCCATTCTAGAGAATAACCAGAAGTGGGTAGAAACTAAGCGGGCGGAAGACCCCGATTTCTTCAACCGTCTCGCTAATGGCCAGAAGCCTAAGTACCTGTTTATTGGGTGCTCTGACTCTCGGGTACCTGCTTCGGCTATTACCGGTACGGGCCCCGGCGAAATGTTCGTGCACCGCAACATCGCCAACCTAGTCATCAATACTGACTTTAACCTGCTCTCGGTGCTACAGTACGCTGTGGAAGTGCTCGGTGTAGAAGATATTATGGTAGTAGGTCACTACGGCTGTGGTGGGGTAGCTGCCGCAGCTGCCAACAAGCAGTACGGACTGATTGACGGGTGGCTGACGAACATCCGCGACGTAATTCGGATGCACGAAATGGAGTTCCTGCGCATCAAGGATGAGGAAGTGCGCCTGCGTCGTCTTGTAGAGCTGAACGTGATTGAGCAGGTACGTAACCTGAGCAAAACCAGCATCATTCAAAACGCCCGCAAGGGGAGCAAGCCCCCACGCCTACACGGGCTAGTGTACGATATCAAGGAAGGCCTTCTAAAAGACTTAGAGGTAGAAGACAACCTAATTACTGAGTTGGAGCACATCTACGGCACCGAGGCTATGAGGCACGCCGAGGAAGTACTGGAGGAGCAAGTAGGCCAGGAGCTATCCAAAGACCACGCTCCGTTGATGAACCCCCAAAACCAAGATCAGCAGAACAGCAAGAATCATAAAGAACAAAAGAATTCGCTGTCGAAGGCTAACTAGCCGCGCAGCTCAGCATCATCGGGCGTAGTCTGAGGGGAGTGCGCTTTCGATGTGTGGAACCACCGTGCCCATTGGGAACGGTGGTTTTTTTATGACCAGTAGTTAAGGAAAAATGGAGCAGTAGTGTAGCCGTGTGCCGTGCCTAGGCTTGTACTACTATGGCTGCCTGAACCTGCGGGCCTAGCTTCTGCGTATGCCTCAGCCTACTCACTTGCTGATTCTGCCCATGAAGGCCATTTATTTTGAAGAGTACGGCTCTGCTGAGGTGCTCCGCTATGGCGAGCAACCTACTCCCACGCCAAAAGCAAACCAAATTTTGGTGCGGGTGCGCGCTAGCAGCGTCAACCCCGTCGATTGGAAAATTCGTCAGGGCGACTTGAAGCTTATTACGGGGTACAAGTTTCCAAAGATTCCGGGGCGTGATGTTGCCGGGGAGGTAGCCGCAGTAGGCGATAATGTGACCCGCTTCCGCGTTGGTGACCGGGTGTACGGCATGCCCAATGATGGGGCTGGCAACGCCAATGCCGAGTACGCCTTGCTGGCAGAGTCCGTTGCAGCATTCATTCCGGAGCGGCTGAGTTTTGAGGAAGCAGGTGCTGTACCGCTGGGCGCCCTTACTGCCCTACAAGGCCTGCACGACTACGGCCAAATTCTGTCTGGCGACCGAGTGCTCATTAATGGGGCTTCTGGTGGCGTGGGCACGTTTGCCGTACAAATAGCTAAGGCTTTAGGGGCCGGTGAAGTAACGGGCGTGTGCGGACCCGCCAACGTGGAGTTGGTGCGTAGCCTAGGTGCCGACCGCGTTCTGAACCACCACGAGCACGACTTCACGCACGATGTGAGCCGCTACGACCTCATCTTTGATGCCGCTGGTAAAAGTAGCTTTACGGCCTGCCAAGAAGCACTACGTCGCAATGGCCGCTACGTGACCACTACTCCAGATCCGGCTGCCGTCGTGCTGGATAAGTTTGCCTCGGTCTTCTCGACTAAGTCCAGCTACGTGTTTATGGCTAAGGAGCGGGGCACCGATCTGGCCCTACTATCGGCGTGGCTACAAGCTGAAACCATTCGCCCTGTCATTGCCAAGACCTTCCCCTTATCGGCAACTGCCGATGCGCACCGCTTCAGCGAAGCGGGCGGGGTTGCCGGCAAAATAGTGCTTACTGTGTAGGAAGCCTGGGTAGCTCACGAGTAGATAAGTAGTCCCTGAGGGCATTATCTTCCCGTGGGCTACTTACTCGGCTGGCTTGGTAAAGGCAATTAGTATAGCGCCGCCGGCCATCATAGCTGCTCCCACCACTACCTGCCAGGTTATCTTTTCTTTCAGAAAGAAGGTCGCCAGCAGAATAGAGAACACCAGAGAAATTTTGTCGAATGACGAAGTACGGGAGGCTTGGCCCATTTTCAGGGCTTGGAAGGAAAACAAGGAAGAGAAACACGTGATAATACCCGCTGCAATCAGGAAGAGCCATGTGCGGCGGTCAATTTGCGTGACTTGCCCTAGGTGCCCCTGCCAGGCTACTACTCCCCAGGCTACTCCCACAATCAGGATGGACTGAATTGCAAAGGCTACGCTTGATTCGACATTCTTAATTCCCAGTTTGGAAAGAGTGACGACTACTGCTGCCGACAGCGCGGCCAGCAACGAAAAAACTACCCACATACTAACAGAAAATGCGTTGACTATCAGATACGCAAGTGCAGAAGGTTTAGCCGATATGTCATTTGGATTTTAACTGGTAGATTGAAAGTTATTTATATAAGTCTCATTTTGAGACACCGCTAGTCGTTCTGTTCGTTTGATAGCACCCCATGCATGAATGATAAGGTATTATAATAAATATATAATATTGAATTTTAGACCTTTATGAGTAGATAAAATGGCTGCTCCTAGCTGCTAACTACCAACAGAAAGGCGTTTATACAGTCATGTTCCTCTGGAGAAGCCTCAAGCTGATAGTTCTGATAAAGAATCAATTGGCAATATTGCTACCATATAATATTTGTGCTAGTCTGATATATAAACAATCTTATAACACGGTACAATGCAAGGTGAGAATAACTAATATTTCAGAGTGAACTAGCTGATAATAAATTTTTTGCGAAGCAACTGGAAAGGAATAGTTCTATTTAAGGCTCACAATCAGGGCACTAGCTTAAAAAATGTGGATAGCTGAACAGTAAAAAGAGGAGTAGTATATAACTATGGGAACTATATGTTGTATTATTAATTGTAGTTAATTAAAAAAACCGCAATATATTGCCGTAAAATCCAATGTTTTAGTTGCAACCGGTATGCACGGTTTAAGAAAAATAGAGCAGCTTTTTTCGTACGACGCGCTGGTACAGCTAGCAAATGAAGTGCGTAAGCAGGATGCTGGCTACCGCAGTGCTGGCAATCAGCCTATGCAGGACAATGTGCCGTTCGGACCACATATTCTACAATTGGGAGAGCAAGGCCACCCGCGCTTTTTCGGAGTAAATTCCGAAAATGAGCCCCAGCTTATCAGCTTGCCATTTACACAGCCCAGCCAATTTACTTCATTCGGCTATTCTATCTCAAGTGAAGCAGGTACGTTCCGGCTGCACCGTACTACGCTAGCCTTATGGGTCGCTAGCCTTTCCTTCAGCCAACTCAAGCAGCATTATCCCCGCATATTCGAGGCCAACAACGCATCAACCATGGTGCTCACGCCTCCTCACGAGTTTGGGGTTATTATCACTGCGGAAACTCCCTGGGGCCAACTATATACTGACCCAGAAGCCTACGCCGATGAGCTGAAGCAGGTGGCCGCCAAAACCGGTGTGGTTATAACGCACAACGAGCAGGAAGACTTATTTGGCCTGTACCACCGAGGAGCCCTGGTAGGGCAAGCCGCACGACTGGATACCGAGCAGTTCGTGCGCCTGCTCACCTACCACCTCAACACGCCTGTGGCCTACCAGCCCGTAAAGCAAAAGGTGCTCAACGAGCGATACGGCAGTGCGTTCCCCGCTGAACTCGATAACTTCGACAACTGGGACGGAGAGGTGCGAGAGCACCAGCAGTTTCCGTTGGCAAACCTCTACTACGTGCGGGTGCAGGCCGCTACCGAAAAAGCCGCGCTCAACATGGCCCGCGAGGAAATAGCTCTGCAACGCACCCTAAACCCCATTCGGGTGGCGGCGCGCGGGTTGCCCTTCGAGATTGAGAGCGTTGTCATGCTCGACCGCCTTTCTAACTCGGGCTTTTACGAGGTCCGCTACCATTTCGTCACCGCCGATCAACCCCAACTGGCGTCGGCTTCCTAGCCTGCGCCATCTGCCCTGCACACACCTGCTCCGAAATTCGACTTTTTCTCCTGTTATCTTTGTTGATTCCCTGCTGACTTAGTTGCAGCATCTTTACTCATCAGCGAGAATCAACGATTTGAAAGTCTGTATTGCCGAAAAGCCCAGCGTAGCCCGCGAAATTGCCCAGGTACTGGGTGCCAACCGCAAAATGGATGGCTATTTCGAAGGCAACGGCTACCAGGTAACCTGGACGTTTGGACACTTCTGCCAACTCCGGGAACCCGAGGACTACCGCCCCGAGTGGAAGCGCTGGAGCATTCACGACCTACCCATGCTGCCGGAGAATTTCGGCATTAAATTGATGCGCCGCGACGATGGCGTGGTGCGTCAGTTTACGGTAATTAAAAACCTGCTGGCTGCCGCCGAGGAAGTCATTAACTGCGGCGACGCGGGGCAGGAGGGAGAGGTTATTCAGCGCTGGGTGCTGCTGGAAGCCAAGTACCGCAAGCCCATTAAGCGCCTCTGGATTTCCTCCCTCACGGAAGAAGCTATTCGCCAGGGCTTTGCCAACCTGCGCGACGGAGCCGAATTTGAGAAGCTCTACCAAGCTGGCAAAAGCCGCGCCGTGGGCGACTGGCTGCTGGGCCTAAACGCCACCCGGCTGTTTACGCTGAAGTACGCTCCCGGTCAACGCCAAGTGCTCAGCATTGGACGCGTGCAAACTCCCACACTAGCACTGCTGGTAGACCGCTACCACGAAATTCAGAACTTTAAACCCGAGCCCTACTGGGTGCTGCGCACGGAGTATCGGGGCACCATGTTCAGCCACGTAGCTCCGCCCAAGAAAGGCAAGGCAGAAGATGATGAGCCCGACGAGAAAGCTCGCCTGAAAGCGCGTGGCTACTTCGTAACTCAAGAGGAAGCCGATGCGGCCATGGCCGCCGTAAAGGACGTGCCCCTGACGGTGACCAGCGTTGAAATTAAAAAGGGGTTGGAAACGCCGCCGGCCCTGTTCGACCTGACTTCCTTGCAGGTGCAGTGTAACAACCAATTGGGCTTATCGGCGGAAGACACGCTCAAGACGGTCCAAAGCCTGTATGAGAAGAAGGTGGTAAGCTACCCTCGCGTAGACACTACCTTCCTGCCCGACGACCAGTACCCCAAAATTCCGGGTATTCTGCGCGGGCTGGGGGCCTACCATAGCCTTACTGCTCCGCTGCTGGCGGGTAAGATCAAGAAATCAGGAAAGGTATTCAACAACAACAAAGTCACCGACCACCACGCTATCATTCCCACTGGGGCTAGTGCTAGCGGCTTGGGCGGCACCGAGCATAGCGTGTACGATATCATCGTACGGCGCTTTCTGGCGGCCTTCTATCCCGATTGTGAAGTGTCTAACACAACCGTAACCGCGGAAGCGGCGGGCCGCACCTTCCGGGTACGGGGTCGTCAGATTCTTAATCCGGGGTGGCGGATAGTGTACGGCGACCCTGAAAAGCAGCAGGCACCCTCGGCTCCGAAAGCGGCGGGCGAAGGCGAAGACGATGTGGTAAACACCGTGCTGCCCTCGTTCGAGAAGGGCGAAAGCGGCCCGCACAAGCCTCGGCTCGACTCTAAAATGACCCAGCCTCCGCGCGAGTACTCAGAGGCCATGCTACTACGCGGGATGGAAACCGCGGGCCGTAACGTAGACGACGAAGAACTGCGCCAAGCCATGAAGGAGAATGGTATTGGGCGACCATCTACGCGGGCCGCTATCATCGAAACACTGTTCAAGCGGGGCTATATCCGCCGCGACAAAAAGAAGATAGTACCCACGTCTACCGGCGTTGAACTCATCGGCCTGATCCGCAACCCCACGCTGAAGTCAGCGGAACTGACGGGGCAGTGGGAAAAGAAGTTGCGCCAGATTGAAAGCGGCCAGCTAGACCAGGAGCAGTTTCTGGGCGAGCTAAAGCAGTTGGTACGCGAAATGGTGCACGAGGTAAAGCAAGATGGCTCAGGCCGCGCCGTAACCGTAACTTCTGCCGAAGCTGCTACCCCCGCTAAAGGTGCAAACCCTCGCCCAATGCCCGCTGCTGCGGCTACCCCGGCTGTGCCTGGTGCGCTAGGCCCGTGCCCGGCCTGCGGCAGCGGTCATGTGCTACGCGGCAAAACCGCCTTTGGCTGCTCGCGTTGGCGCGAAGGCTGCCAGTTGCGCCTCCCTACCTCTTATGAAGGCAAGAAGCTTACGGATAAGCAGGTAGGAGACTTGCTCAAGAAGGGCCGTACCCAGGTGATGCAAGGGTTTCTGGATGATGCGGGCAACAAGTATAGTGCGGCCATCAAGCTCACGCCTCAGCATACGCTGGAGCTAGTGCGCGCCGCCGAAAGCAAGCCCACCACCGCCACCGACCCCGGCCAGATTCCGTGCCCCGTGTGCCGCCTGGGCCAGATGCTGAAAGGCAAAAGTGCCTGGGGCTGTTCCCGCTTCCGCGAGGACTGCCAGTTCCGTGTTCCGTTTGAGTGGGGCGGCAAGACCCTCACTGACGCACAAATGAACCAGCTCCTACGCAAAGGCAAAACCGGCGTCATCCGGGGCTTCATCTCCTCCAAAACCGGCAACCGCTACGAAGCGGCCCTGCAGGTAGGCGCGGAGGGTAGGATAGAGCCAGTGTTTGATAATAAGGGGTAAAGAGTATGCCGCCGACTTCTGAGCAATTGCTTTTGTTACTGAAGCAGCAGGATACTTCCAAAAGTTGGGAGTATCCTGCTGGTTTTCAGTATAGTCAAGAAATAGCTCGTTTTCAAAAGTTTGTAGAGGCTTTAGAGAAGGCTACTAATTTGATTTTTGCTGTCGAGACAGGACAACAGATTCAAGATGCCTCTTTCCACAGCCAGATTCGGTCGCCTTCCTACGACCAACTGAGTGTAGTGCGATTCAGCAATTTTGGGTCTATGGCCGCGGTTGCTGAAGAAGATGTTACTGCGCCAGAATTGCTAGAAATACTATTGGAGCTACTGCCGCTGCACGGATATGTCCATATCCCTAAAATCGTTTATTCTTTGCCGTATACCGGAACGCAAGTTGGAATAGACCCCATTATAACTTGGTGGGACAGGTTTTTTGAATGGCTGTAATCGTCTACAAACAGTAACTCCTTATGAACCCTCAACTCGGTAAAACTATCGTTATCCTCGGCCTTGTGCTGGTAGCCTTCGGGGCCTTCCTATGGCTGGGTGGCGGCTCGCTGCTGGGGTGGTTTGGGCGGCTGCCGGGCGACATTCGGGTGGAGCGGCCGGGTTTCCGCTTGTATGCACCTATTGTATCCATGCTGCTGCTGAGTATAGTGGTCAGCCTAGTCCTGTGGCTGGTGCGGCGGCTAGGGTAATGCCGACCCTGAACAGAGCAAGATAGTACGGGCCGGTGCGAATGTGAAGTATGGTGTAAATGCAATTTTGATAGGACGTTATACAAGTACCCGTAGTGGTGTATTTGTAGTGGAGAGCCTCTGGAATAGCGCGAAGTGAGCGGTCAAAAAGCCCGTTTTTGAGCACTGGCAACGTTCCCGATAACGATTGCGG
The DNA here is from genome assembly GCF_900188255.1 of Hymenobacter mucosus. GTDB lineage: Bacteria > Bacteroidota > Bacteroidia > Cytophagales > Hymenobacteraceae > Hymenobacter > Hymenobacter mucosus. The sequence continues at coordinate 48,778 of NZ_FZNS01000017.1, forward strand.
AAATAATCAGCTAGCTGATGGGTAGGAAACGGTGGGGTTTCCTCTAACATTAGTGAGGGCTTACTCTGCTAGGCCTGGCTGCTCTTTCTTCGACTAATCAAAATTCCCCACCATGAGAAACAGTTTACTACTAGGTACCCTGGTGCTTGGTACTGCGGTGTCTGCGGTAGCGCAGCAAACCCGCCAGCTACAGGGACGAGTACTCGACGGAGCCTCGGGCGAAACATTGCCGGGCGTGACGGTGGTAGTGAAAAACACTACTACTGGTGCTACCACCGATGGCGATGGACGATTTAGTTTGGCCGTGCCTGCTACCGGCGACGTGGTCCTAACCTTCAGCTACATTGGCTACGTGCCGCAAACGGTGAATGTGGGCTCGCAAACGCAGCTGAAAATCGCCCTGAAGTCTGACGAAAAGGCGTTGGACGAGGTAGTAGTAATCGGCTACGGCCAAGTAAAGAAGAGCGACGTAACCGGGGCCATTGTTTCGGTGAAGGAAGAAGACCTCAAGAAGGTACCGTCGGCCAACGTGATGGAAACCCTGCAAGGCCGCTTGCCCGGCGTGGATATCACCCGGACCAGTGGATCGGCGGGCTCGGGCGTGAACATTGCCGTGCGCGGCAACCGCTCCATCACGGCGCAAAACGGGCCGTTGTTTATTGTGGATGGGGTGCAATACAATTCCATTCAGGACATCAACCCCAATGATATCCAGAGCATGGAAGTGCTCAAGGACGCAGCTTCCACCGCCATCTACGGTTCTCGGGGTGCCAACGGGGTTATCATCGTGACTACGAAAAAGGGGGCGGCCGGTCAGCCACGCGTAACCGTGAACTCCTACTACGGCGTGACGGATGCCGTGTACTACCCCCGGGTGAGCGACGCGGCGGCCTACGTGGCGCAGAAGCGCGAAGCCAACCGCACCACGGGTACCTGGAGCAGCCCCGCCGACGACGCTAAGATTTTTACCCCCCTGGAAATCCAGAACATCGCCAATGGTGTGAGCACCAACTGGATGGATATGCTGCTGCGCCAGGGCGTGCAGCAGGAGCACCAGATTGGCCTCTCCGGCGGCTCCGATAAAACCAAGTTCTATACCTCCTTCGACTACTTCAATGAGAAGGGCTTGTTTCGGATGGACGACCTGAACCGGTATTCCATTCGCTTTAATCTCGATCAGGAAATCAACGCCAAGGTGCGGGTAGGCCTGCAAAGCCAACTGACCTACTTTAACCAAAACCGCCGCCGCGACCCTACCAACCAGGCCAACAAGATTAACCCCTTGCTGACGCCCTATGATGAGAAAGGCAACCTGGAGGTTTTTCCTAACGCCGGCAATTTCATTAACCCCCTCATTGATGAGCAGCCCGGCAACTACCAGAACAACGTGCGCACGACGCGCACGTTCACCACGGCCTACGCCAGCTACCAGATTCTGCCTAGCCTGAACCTGCGTTCCAACTTGGGCCTGACGCTTTCCAACAACCGCACCGGCATTTACCAGGGTGCCAATACGCTGGACCGCAACGGGTCGGTGGCCCAGTCCTCCTACGGTACCGACTTCCTGACCAACTGGAGCTGGGAGAACATCCTGAACTACAGCAAAACGTTCGGCAACCATAGCCTTACTGCCACGGGCGTAACGTCTCTGCTTACGTTCAACACCGAAAACTCAACCGCGCAGGGCCGCAATCAGCTCCTGGACTACCAAGGGTACTACGCCCTAGCCAACGCCAATCAGCAAGTAGGCATCAACAGTGGGTACGTAGACAGTAAGCTGATTTCGTTTACGGGCCGCGTGCAGTACAACTTCAAGAGCCGCTACCTCCTCACGCTCACGGGCCGCTCCGATGGTTCTTCGGTGCTGGCGCCGGGCAATAAGTGGGCGTTTTTCCCTTCGGCGGCCGTGGCCTGGCGCATCATCGAAGAGGATTTCATGAAGGACCTATCCCTCGTGACGGACCTGAAATTGCGGGCCAGCTATGGTCGCGCTGGCAACTATGATATTCCGGCCTACTCCACGCAGTCCTTGCTGGTGCGCATACCGTTTGCCTTTGGCGAAACTTCCTCGCCGGCCTACGCTTTTGCCAACCGCATCGGCAACAAGGAACTGGGTTGGGAGCTGTCGAATACGCTCAACTTCGGCCTCGACTTTGCCCTGCTGAACAACCGCCTGACGGGTACTGTGGATGTGTACGACACCCGCACCAAAGATTTGCTGCTGAACCGCGTGCTGCCCGCCACTACTGGCTATTCGGTGGTGACGGAAAACGCCGGCCGCACCCGCAACCGTGGCATTGAGGTAGGCTTGAATGCACTGGCAATTGAGAAGGACGACTTCCGCTGGAACGTGGGCCTGACCTGGTTTAAGAACAAAGAGGAAATTACGGAGCTGACCGTTTCGGGCAACGACATCAACAACCGGTGGTTTATTGGCTCACCCGTCAGCGTATTCTACGATTACGAGAAGATTGGTGTCTGGCAGACCGATGAGGCGGATCAGGCCAAGCAGTTTGGGCAGAAACCCGGCCAGATTAAGGTGCGCGACCTAAACGGCGACGGCCGCATTACGGCTACCGATGACCGTAAGGTGGTGGGCACTACCGTGCCGAAATGGAGCGGGTCTTTCAACACTGACTTCAGCTACAAAGGTTTCGATTTGTCGTTGCAGCTGTTTGCCCGCGTGGGCCAGACGCTGAACTACGAGTACAACGGCTTCTTCGATCCGCAGGGCATCGAGAACAGCTCCGTCCAGAACTACTGGACTCCCGAAAACCCTTCTAACGACTACCCCCGCCCCGACGCCAGCCTCTCGAAGTCTACGCTGCGCAACGCCCTGTATGGCACTACCCTAGATTATGTAAACGGCTCCTACGCCAAGCTGCGGGCCGCTACGCTGGGGTACACGTTTCCAGTAGGCCTGGCCTCGCGGCTGCACATGTCGTCGTTGCGGGTGTACGTGCAGGGCAAGAACCTCTACACCCTGAGCCACATCGACAACTACGACCCCGAGCGGGGTGGCGCCATCACCACGCCCATTCCGCGGGTGCTGACCGCTGGTATCAACCTAGGTTTTTAAGAGGATAGAGGTAGTTTAACGCTGACTAGAAAGATGAACTTCTCCACTCAACATATGCTGAAACTGCTGCTGGCCGCCGGAGTACTCTCGCTCACGCTGCCCGCCTGTGAAAAGCAGCTCGAAGAATATAACCCCTCCGGCCTTACTGCCGATGCGGTGTACAGCACACCTGCCGGTTTTGAAACTCTGGTGAATGCCGCCTATTCCTACACCCGCTGGTGGTATGGCAAGGAAAACGGCTACAGTGTTTCGGAAATGGGCACCGACCTGTGGCAGCGCGGCGCCGGCGACGTAAACCCCGACCTGACGGAGTACACCACCTTGCAGGGCAGCTCCGCCGCCCTCAACGAGCTGTGGGGTAAGCTGTATACGGCCGTCAACATCTGCAATTCCGGTATTGGGCGGATAGGAAATTCCGGTATGACGGATGCGCTGAAGAAAACCCGCGAAGGGGAGTTGCGTTTTCTGCGGGCCTTCTACAACTGGCAGATTGTAGAAACCTGGGGTGGCGTGCACCTGAGCACGGCCGAAGTAACGGCCATCGAAAATACGGCCAATCGTACGCCGGTAGAAACGTTCTACAAGCAGATTTTTGAAGACCTGAACGTGGCCGTGGCTAACCTGCCTACCACCACCACCGACTACGGCCGGGTAACGAAGCCCGCCGCCGAGGCCTTCCTTGCTAAAATGTACCTTACCCGCGGCCAGAATCGTGAGGCCGCCGACTTGGCCCAGAAGGTGATTAGCAGCTACAGCTACGCCTTGCAGCCCCGCTTTGCCGATCTGTGGTCCATGAGCAACCTTGAAAACAAGGAGATTCTGTGGGCCATCAATTATTCCAAGGATTTGAGCGTAAACGACAGGGTAGACCCTGCACTCTATCCGGAAGGGCACTCACGCGGGGGCAACAACGGTCATCTGCTGTTCCTGATGAAGTACGACGACCAGCCCGGCGTCATCCGCGACGTTGCCTACGGTCGTCCCTTCAACCGCTTCATGCCTTCTCTCTTCTATCTGAACCTGTTCAATGAGAAGGTTGACGCCCGCTACGCCGCTACCTTCCAGACGGTGTGGCTCGCAAACCGGGCCGTAGCTGGCATTGCCGTGGGCGACACGGCCGTGGTAGCTAGCAAGTACATCATTCCGGCCTCGGTGAAGGCCCAGAAGAAGTACCGCATTTGGGACCAAAGCGCCGTGTATCGGCCCAACGGTATTATCAGTGGCGACCGGATTCACTACATGACTATGAAGAAATTCATGGACCCCACGCGCCCCACCATTGCCGAAGAGCAGAGCGCCCGCGACGCCTACGTGATTCGTCTGGCCGATGTGTACTTGACGGCGGCTGAGGCGGAGTTCAAAGCGGGCAATTCGGCGAAGGCGGCCGAGCTGATAAACGTGGTACGGCGCCGCGCCGCCATTCCGGGCAAAGAAACCGACATGCTGATCAAGGCTACCGATGTAACCCTGGACTTTATCCTGGATGAGCGAGGCCGCGAACTGGGCGGTGAGCAACTCCGCTGGTTTGACCTGAAACGGACCGGTAAGCTCTTGGAGCGGGTGAAAAAGTACAACCCCGATGCCGGGGCCAGCATTCAAGATTTTCACCTGGTACGACCGATTCCGCAGCGCCAACTGGATGCAGTCATCAACAAATCTGAATTCGCTCAAAACCCCGGTTACAGATAACCCTTCATACCCTGGTCGGGCTGGCTGTAAGCTGGTCCGGCCAGGCTTTTTTCTTTCCCATGAAACAACTTGTCATTTTGTTCTTCGCGCTATTGCTGCTGGCTTTCCGGCCGGCGGAGGACAAGAAACCCACCATTTTCCTTGTCGGCGACTCAACTATGTCGGACAAGCCCCTGGACAAAGCGGAGCGCGGCTGGGGTATGTACTTTCGCCAGTATTTTGACGAGAACGTGGCCGTGCAAAACCACGCCATGAACGGCCGCAGCACCCGCAACTTCCGCCACGAAGGACGCTGGGCCAAGGTGCTGGAGCAGCTTAAGCCTGGCGACTGGGTGTTTATTCAGTTCGGCCACAACGATTCGAAGCAGGAGGACACGGCCCGCTACGCTGCGCCCCAAACGGCCTACCGCCAAAACCTGACCCGCTACGTACAGGAAGCCCGTGCCAAGGGGGCCAATCCAGTGCTGCTCACGCCCGTAGGCCGCCGTTACTTCGATGACCAGGGCAAGCGCAAGGACGACCACGGCGAGTATCCGGCGGTAGTAAAGGCCGTGGCCAAGGCCCACAAAGTGCCTCTGATTGACTTGCACGAAACCAGCTGGGCCATGTACTCCCAACTCGGCGACGCCGGCTCTAAGCCCTTGTTCTGGAGCTACCAGAATGGCGCCAACAACACCAAGCTCGACAACACTCACTTCTCGGCCTACGGTGCCGAGCGGGTAGCGCAGCTGGTAGCCCAAGACGTGAAAAAGCTCAACCTAGGCTTAGCTAGCCACTTGAAGCCCCTGGCTTTCACGGGCAAGTACAGCTACGACCTGCCCGTTGTGCTGCAACCTTATTTTCGCAAAGACACGTTCGACATCCGTAAGTACGGGGCCGTGGCCGACGGCCAAACCCTCAACACGGAAGCTTTCCGCAAAGCCATTGAGGCCTGCAGCCAGCAGGGTGGAGTAGTACTTGTACCGCGCGGCTTGTGGCTCACGGGCCCCATTCAACTGAAAAGCAACGTGAACTTGCACGTACAGCGCGGGGCGCTGGTGCAGTTCAGCAACAAGCTCTCCGACTACCAGCTCATCAAAACCAACTGGGAAGGTGAGGACGCCGTACGTAACCAGTCGCCCATTTCTGGCTACGACCTGGAAAACATTGCCATCACCGGTGAAGGCACCTTTGATGGTGCCGGCGACGCGTGGCGCATGGTGAAAAAGGAAAAGCTAAACGCCGGTCAGTGGCAGCGCTTGGTGAAGTCGGGTGGGGTAGTGGATGAGAAGGGTACTACCTGGTATCCATCGGCTAGCTCGCTTAAGGGCTCTACGCTCAGCAAACCTTGGACAATTCCGGCTGGTCAGCAGCCCGATTACAGCAAATACCAAGAGTTCAAGGATTTCCTGCGGCCCAACATGCTAAGTCTGCAGCGCTGCAAGCAAATTCTGCTGGAAGACTTTACCATTCAGAACTCGCCGGCCTGGACCATCCATCCATTGCTCTGCGACAACATTACCCTGCGCAACGTGACGGCGCGCAACCCCTGGTACGGCCAAAATACCGACGCGCTCGACCTGGAATCTTGCCGTACTGGCTTGGTAGAAGGCTGCACGTTTGACGTGGGCGACGACGGTATCTGCATCAAATCGGGCCGCGACGAGGAGGGCCGCAAGCGGGGCATTCCCACCGAGAACTTCATCATTCGTGATACGAAAGTGTACCACGCCCACGGTGGCTTCGTGATTGGTAGCGAAATGTCGGGTGGGGCGCGCAACCTGTACGTGTATAACTGCACCTTCATGGGCACCGACGTAGGCCTGCGCTTCAAGACGGCCCGGGGCCGCGGGGGGGTAGTCGAAAACATCTTCGTGGACGGCGTAGACATGACCGACATTGCAGGCGAAGCTATTCTTTTCGACATGTACTACGCGGCCAAGGACCCCGTGCAGGTGAACGGTGATGCCTACGGCATTCCGGAAATCAAGGCGGAACCCTTGAATGCTGGTACGCCGCAGTTCAAGGGCTTCCGCATAAAGAATGTAACCTGCAAAGGTGCCAACACCGGTATTCTGGTGCGGGGCTTGCCGGAAATGGCCATTCAGGACGTGGATATTGAAAACACCGTGCTGGAGTGCAACAAAGGTCTGGTATGCCAGGAGGCAGACGGCATCCGCCTCAAAAACGTGACGTTGATTTCGGATAATACCAAGCCCGTACTAGAAGTGCAAAACAGCCGCAACATCAGCCTCGACAACATTCGCTACACGCCCGGCGCCGAGCTGCTTCTGCGCGTGACCGGTGACCGGAGCAAGGCCGTGACGTTGCGCAACACGAACACCAAAGCCGCCAAGAAGGACGTGGAAATCGGTCAGAAGGTGTCTAAAAAGGTTGTAACGGTATCTAAACTGTAAAAAAAGAACCACCCCTTTTCCATGGAGAAGGGGTGGTTGCGCTTTGGCGCAACTGGGTTGTGGGCCCGTGTGCTGCTAATAGCATCGGTAAAGTGGGCTCAAGCATCAGCTCCACCCGCAGCTTTGGTTGGGTGGGTATGCGTAGCCAATCTTCTTTGGTACCCAACCCCTATCAACTATGCCTCAGCCTGTGTCCAAGAAGATGAAAAACAGGCTTTGGGCTCTAGCTTAACTTTCCCTACTCATGCTCTCTCGTCGCTTTCTCCTTTCCGGTTTAGTAGTAGCCTCGCTTTCTTCGCAAGCTCAAACTGCCAGCACCACCACTCGGCCGATGTCGCAGCGCATGGCCGATGCCTTTATTAGCTGGCACCCCGACTCCATTGTTATTGGCAACCGCAAAACTGCCCGCTGGGACTACGAGCAGGGGCTAATGCTGAAGGCGTTGGAGCGCGTATGGCAACGCACGGGTGACGCGCGCTACTTCTCCTACATTCAGAAGGACCTCAACCAGTTTGTGCAGCCCGATGGCACCATTCGCACTTACAAGCTGGAGGACTACAACCTCGACAACCTGACGACGGGGCACGCCCTGCTTACCCTCAGCCAGATGTCGGTGCCCCAGGTAGAGAAGTACCAGAAAGCGGCGCAGCTGCTGCGCAAGCAGCTGGAAGGGCAGCCGCGTACTAAGGCGGGTGGCTTCTGGCACAAGAAGGTGTACCCCAACCAGATGTGGCTCGACGGCCTTTACATGGCTGAGCCGTTCTACGCCGAGTACAGCAAAGTTTTCAACCAGCCCGCCGGCTTCGACGACGTAGCGAAGCAATTTGCTCTCATCGAAAAGAACCTGGTGGACCCCAAAACAGGCTTGCTCTACCACGGCTACGATGAAAGCAAGGAGCAGAAGTGGGCCAACAAGCAAACCGGCCAGTCGCCGAATTTCTGGGACCGGGGAATGGGCTGGTATGCTATGGCATTGGTTGATGTGCTGGACTACTTCCCCCAGAACCACCCGCAGCGCCAACAGCTCATTAAGGACGTACAGCGCCTAGCTCCGGTGCTGGCCAAGTATCAGGATGCCAAAACGGGCACCTGGTCGTTGGTGGTCGATCAAGCCGCGCGCAAGGGCAACTACGCCGAGGCTTCGGGTAGCAGCATGTTTGTGTATTTCCTGCAAAAGGGTGTGCGTATGGGCTACCTCGACAAGAAGTACGCCGACGTGGCGCGCAAAGGGTACGATGGGCTAGTGAAAACCTTTGTGGCTACCGAAACCGGGGATGCCTTGGCTTTCAACGGGACGGTAAGCGTGGGAGGCCTGGGAGGCAACCCCTACCGCGACGGTAGCTTTGAGTACTACCTCTCTGAGCCCCTGCGTAAAAACGACCTGAAAGGCGTAGGGCCTTTTATTCTGGCGAGTGTAGAAATGGAGGTGGCCGCCGAAAGCAGCAAGGGCAAAGGCAGGACAGTAGCCATAGACAACTATTTCAACCACGAGCTGCGCAAGAACCCCACTGGCGGCCAGCAGGAGCCCTGGCACTACACTTGGGAGGATCGTACGCACGGCGGCTTTTACTTCTGGGGCCAACAGTTCCGCGACTTAGGGGCCAAAACCGTCACTGTTCCTATCGCCCCAACGGCCGCCGCATTGGCGAACGTAGACGTGTTCATTATTGTGGACCCCGATACCAAGAAAGAAACGCCCACGCCTCATTTCGTGCAGCCCGCCGATGTGCAGGCCCTAACCAAGTGGGTAAAGAACGGGGGCACCTTGGTGCTCATGGCCAACGATACCAGCAACTGCGAAATTCCGCGTTTTAATACGCTGGCTCAGGCATTCGGCATTCAGTTCAAGCCCCTGAACCTGAATATGGTGAAAGGCAGTCAGTTTGAGCAAGGCCGCGTGGCGCTGCCTGCCGGCAATGCCGTATTTAAAACGTCGCGGGCCGCTTACATTAAGGAGCTGGCTCCGCTGGATATACAAGCGCCCGCGCAGCCCCTCATCAGCCAAGACGGCCACGTGATTATGGCAACGGCCAAAGTGGGTAAGGGCACTGTCTTCGTCGTGGGCGACCCGTGGCTGTACAACGAATATGTAGACGGCCGCAAGATTCCGGCTGAGTTTCAGAACTATCTGGCCGCAAAGGATTTGGCTACCTGGTTGCTGCAACAGGTAGGGGCTAAGTAAGGTAGGGCGCCCTTAGTGCCAGCCGTGGTAAGTGCGGCTGATGCAGGGCTTTGCCTGGGCATCTTTCGGGCAAAGCAAGGAAGAGGCGGTACGTTCCGGCTGCTTGCTTTGCCCGAGAGATACTGGTTACCTGTTCAAATCATTCTTGCGTTGCTACTGCCGTTGCGTATGCGTCTCTTTGTATCGTTGCTCTTGGTTCTATTGCCGCTGGTAGTGGGAGCCCAATCGTCCTTGTCGAAAGTGTGGGTACCTGACCTGGGCAATGGCACCTACAAAAACCCCGTTCTCTACGCCGACTACTCTGATCCCGACGTGGTGCGGGTGGGCCAGGACTATTACCTCACGTCCTCCAGCTTCAACGCCTCGCCGGGCCTCCAAATCCTGCACTCGCGCGACCTGGTAAACTGGACCATTATTGGGGCCGTGTTCAGCCAGCAGCTACCCCAGGCCCGCTACAACATACCTCAGCACGGCAACGGCGTGTGGGCCCCGGCTATCCGCTACCACCGTAAGGAGTTCTACATCTATTACCCTGATCCCGATCTGGGCTTGTTTGTGACCAAGGCCAAAAACCCGGCCGGACCCTGGAGTACCCCGGTATGTATCAAGGAAGCTAAGGGCTGGATTGACCCCTGCCCCCTGTGGGATGAGGATGGGCAAGCCTATTTGGTACACGGTTTTGCCGGTTCGCGGGCGGGGTTCAAGAGCGTGCTGGCCGTAAGCCGCATGAGCCCCGACGGTCTGCACCTCCTCGGCGACGAAGTACTAGTGTTTGATGGCCACGACAAGCACCCCACCATTGAAGGGCCCAAATTCTACAAGCGCCACGGCTACTACTATATTTTCGCGCCGGGCGGTGGGGTAGCCACTGGCTGGCAGGTAGTCATGCGCTCCAAAAATGTGTTTGGTCCCTACGAAGACCGGGTAGTTATGGCCCAGGGCAATACGGGCATCAACGGCCCGCACCAAGGCGCGTGGGTAGATACGCCCGATGGCAAAGAAGACTGGTTTCTGCACTTTCAGGACCAGGGGCCCTACGGCCGGGTAGTGCATTTGCAGCCCCTACAGTGGAAAAATGACTGGCCAGTTATTGGTGAGGACCCTGATGGGGATGGTAACGGCCAGCCTGTGCTAACCCACCGCAAGCCCACCATTAAAGGGCAGCCACACCCTTTGGCCACTCCCGCCACTTCCGATGAGTTTACCAGCAATACACTGGGGCTGCAATGGCAATGGCACGCCAATCCGCAACTGGGCTGGCACTTCCTGAACGGTAGTGCGGGATTGCTGCGGCTATATTCCGTGCCTCTACCCGATGATTACCGCAACCTCTGGCAGGTACCCAACCTGCTGCTGCAAAAGCTGCCCGCCGACAAGTTCACCGTCACCACCAAGCTAACCTTCAGCCCCCGCTTTGAAGGTGAAAAAGTAGGGCTAGTAATGATGGGCCTGGATTACGCGGCGCTGTCCTTGGGTAATGCAAACGGCAAGCTGCTGCTAACCCAGGCAGTGTGTAAGAATGCGGAAAAATTGGCGGCTGAGCAGGAGACTTCCTCCGTTGTAGTTCCGGGCAAGCAGCCTGTCTACCTGCGGGTAGCGGTGCAGCCTGGTGCTATCTGCCAGTTTAGCTACAGCCTCGATGGGCAGCAGTTTCAGCCGATTGGTGGGGCGTTTACCGCGCGGGAGGGCAAGTGGATTGGCGCCAAAGTAGGTCTGTTCTGCACCCGCGCCGCTAAAACCAACGACGCAGGCAGCGCCGATGTAGATTGGTTTCGGGTAGAGTAAGACGCTAGACCTGAGCATGGTGAGCGTACCGCCATCCACTAGGCTTACAGCTTCACCATTTCCGGCATCGTGGAGGTGCGCACAATCAGCTCCGTCGGAATCCGTACCGTTTCAATGGGTAGGGCGCGCTGCTTGCGCTCAATTTGGTCAATAAGACGCTCTGCGGCTATCTGACCAATTTCCTGGGCAGGCTGAACGACCGTACTCAGTGGAGGCGCTAGTAGCTCTGCCACGTTGAGGTTCGTGAACCCAATGAGTGACACGTCGTCGGGGATGTGCAGGTTGCGCTGGCGGAGGGCTTGCAGGCAGCCCACAGCTAGTCGGTCGGAGGCGGTGAAAAAGGCGTCGGGCGGGGAGGGGTACCGCATGAGTTCGTCTACCATTGGGCCTACTTCATCAGGCCCGAAGGAGCCGTAGCGCACCAAGCTCTCATCGAATACTAAGCCGTGCTTTTCCAAGGCCGCACGGTAGCCGGCCAGGCGCTCTTGCGTGATGCTTAGCCAGGGCTGAATGGTGAGGTGAGCAATGCGCCGCCGGCCCGATTGAATCAGATGCTCCGTCGCGGCAAAGGCTCCCCCGAAGTTGTCGGCCACTACCTTTGTTACGTTCAGCTCCGCCGATACACGGTCGAATAGCACAAGTGGTACGTTCTTATCGAGTACTTCCTGTAGGTGTGCTACGTTAGACGTTTCGCTGGATAAGGACATGAGCAACCCATCTACTTTCCGGGACATAGACTGCTGCACGTTGGCTATTTCTCGCTCGTAGGATTCCTGGCTTTGGAAGATGATAACGTGGTAGCCGCGGTTGTAGGCAATGGCTTCAATCCCATTGATGGCCTGCGAGAAGAAGTAGTTGGCAATCTGAGGAAGAATAACTCCAATGGCCCGGCTGGCGCTGCCCTTCAGGCTCAGCGCAATGGGGTTAGGGCGGTAGTTGAGCCGCTCGGCGCATTCCATTACTAGGCGCTTCGTCTCAGGGTTGATTTCGTAGCTCCCTCGCAACGCCCGCGACACTGTGGAGGTAGATAGATTCAGCTCGCGGGCAATGTCTTTTATGGTGAATGTTTCCACAGCGTAGGCGGGCTATTAATAGAGAAATGAAGGAGAGTGGGGACTTACTTTAATCCAAGAACCTCTGCAGCCTAGCGGGGTAAGTGCCAGGGGCAAAAAGCAGGAAGAACGCCAAAGTATCCGTCGTATAAGCTGCCAAAAACCGCGTCGGCGGCTGGTTGGCAACGTTCCCGACATCGTTTGCGCAAATTATTAACCGGATGATCTTCCTTTTGGGAAAGCCATCATCTAACCTTAACCAAGCAGAAAGCTAGCCTGGTGTTTCAAAAGTACACCGGATTTCTCCGAAAAGTTTATAATCCTACTTCCTCCGGAATGAGTACTTCCTCCTGGTTTGATCTGAGGGGTAAAGTGGCCCTAGTGACGGGCTGCACGCGCGGCATTGGCCAAGCCATGGCCGTGGGCCTGGCCGAGGCCGGGGCCGATATCATCGGCGTGTCGGCCTCGCTGGCGCTGCAGGGCTCGGCCACGGCCCAGCAGGTGCAGGCGCTAGGCCGGCAG
>NZ_FZNS01000007.1 GCF_900188255.1 Hymenobacter mucosus
ACCGACAACACGCAGGCCCTGCGCCAGGACCCGGACCGTGCCCAGAGCATTCTGGCCCGCATTCCGGCCGGGCGCTGGGGCACGCCCGCGGACTTCAAGGGGCCCACCGTGTTTCTGGCCTCGGCCGCGGCCGACTACGTGCATGGCACCATCCTCACCGTCGATGGCGGCTGGATGGGCCGCTAAAACTGTTTTTTCTGCGTTACCTACTTTCTTTTCTTGCTATGAATCAACGCTTTGCTGTTAGCCCACGTGAAACTGCCCAGATGAATACCACTGCGCTGCGGGAGCATTTTCTTATTGAACAGCTTTTCATCGGCGGCGAGATAACCCTGGTGTACACGCACTACGACCGCATGATTGTGGGGGGCGTAGTACCCCAGGGACAAGCCTTGTCTTTACCAAACCCCGAGGAACTCAAAGCCAACTACTTTTTGGAGCGTCGTGAGATGGGAGTTCTCAACATTGGCGCCCCGGGGCAGGTGACGGTAGATGGCACTACGTATGCCCTCGGCACTCAAGACTGTCTGTACGTGGGCAAAGGTGCCAAAGAAGTACAGTTTACCGGCGACGGTGCCCGGTACTATGTGTTGTCGGCGCCGGCCCATAAGGAGTATCCTACCACGCTGCGTACCCAGGCCGAGGCGACGCCAGTGGAAATGGGTACCCTGGAGACAGCCAATCAGCGCACCATCTACAAGTACATCTACGCCGAGGGTATTGCGAGCTGTCAATTGGTAATGGGTCTTACTCAACTCAAGCCTGGCTCCGTATGGAACACTATGCCTTCGCATACGCACACGAGGCGCATGGAAGCCTACCTGTACTTCAACCTTCCAGAAAACCAGCGGGTTCTTCACCTCATGGGCGAGCCCAACGAAACGCGGCCGTTGTGGGTGAGCAGTGAGCAAGCTATTCTCTCGCCGCCGTGGTCTATTCACACGGGCTGCGGTACAGCTGCTTACGCCTTCATTTGGGGCATGGCCGGCGAAAACCTGGAATACACCGACATGGACCCCGTAGCTTTGCACGAACTGCGGTAAGGCGGCAGCTCTAGCTTCAACCTATCGCAAGCAAAGCAACTTACTACCAGAAAGGCGCGAGCAGTGGCTCGCGCCTTTCTGGTAGTAAATGGTGTCATACGCACTCAGCGCCTACTGGGGCAGTACACGCCCTGCTGCTTGCTACCCTGAATGACTACGTGTGGTAGTAGCTAGGCTTTTAGCGTGGGATATAGGCCCGGAAATTCGGTTTTCAGTAAGTTGACGGCGGCACCACCCAAGTTGTCAAACACCTTGTTGCCGGCTTCATAGTCGCGCAGCAGCGGGTGGGTTACCTTCATCAGCTTGGCAATGCGTGGCTCGTCATCGCCCATGAACGCTAGTACGTGGTCAATCTGGGGCGTGGTCATTTTAAGCTTTTGCAGGCGCGTCACAATGCGCTGCTGCAACGTGGGGAGTTCTGCTACCAACCCTAAGCTCATCTGCTTGTCAGCAGCCTTGGATTTGCTTTTCGTGGCTGGGGGAGCAATAGGCATTATCTCCTCATGCTCGGGTAGGCTGGTTTGGGGCTTAGGAATGGTGAACCGCACGCTCTGTACTTTCTTGCCTTCCTTTACCGGTGTGTAGCTTACCAGCCACCCCAATGAATGCAGTTCCCGTACGGAGGGCTCCAGTACGTAGCGCTTGAAATCGTAGAACAGCGTATACGTTACGTCGTTGTCATCCCCGAGTACTTGCTTACGCAACGTGTCGAAAGGCACTTCCCAAATTCCTACATCGTCCCACGATTTCAGCAGCCAATACAGACGATGCGCGTGAGCTGAGCGCAACGTAAGCAAGGTCTCAATTTCTACATGGGTGTACTGTTCAGCCAATTGCAACAGAAAAGGCTTTATCTCGGGGGCGAAGTTGCCGGTAAGCAAGCCCGTGCCCTCGTTGATGTCGATATAGCTGATGATGGAGTAAGCCGTAAAGCGCTTCTTATTACCCGTCTGCGACTCAATGGTTACTACCTTCGACATCAAGCTTTTGCAGGCATCTCGAATGGTTTCGTACACACTCCCGCCCTTTTTCTGAGTTATCACTCTACCCAGCGGAATTACGATGCCAGGAAGCTCCGTTTGGCCCTGATGAATACAGCCCAGGGCCAGAGCAAAAATCCGCGCCTCTACGTGCGTAAGTTTCAACGGGGCCCGCACCAGTGCATTAGCTTGGTAGGCACGCGAGTAGACAGGAATAACGGGCAGCATGGCAGAGGCGCTGGTGGCGGAGTGCACGAATATAAAATTTCCTGCGTGAAAAGCCAGAGTATTTCACGCAATGTTGGTACGGGAAGAACCACAGTGCCGTTTTTCACGCAGATGGTGCCATTTCTCACGTAGGAGTGCCATTTCTCACGCAGCAAAGTGCCGTTTTTCACGCAGATGGTGCCATTCTTCACGCAGTAAAGTGCCACTTTTCACGCAGCAAAGTGCCATTCTTCACGTAGATAACGCGTTTATCTAAATGAAAGTCAATGCGTTACGAGGCCCTGAATATAGAATATAAAGAAAAGTATTAGAAGACAGAAGAGGATTCTGATTTTTTTGATTTTGATTTTTTCTGTTTGGAGTTGTATAACTGCTAGTGCAGAGCCGGTAAAGCGCTTAATGTGAAGCCGTAAGCAAGTTCGCAAGTAGGTCGGGCGGGATAGGTAGGACAGAGAAATATCTCTTTGAGCATCTGCGTGAAAAATGGCACCACTGGCTTGAATACTCATTCTCGTTAGAGCCCGACCCCATCTGCGTGAAAAATGGCACCATCCGAAAGGGGGCTCTCCTTGGTTAGCTTAATCAAGCATGCTAGAACCGGAAAAGATGCGCCTATCTGTTCCTACTCGCCTTTTCTGCCAGATCAAGTTCCTGTCACCAGTCTAATAGAATTACAGAAAATGAGTGCTAGAAGTGCTGGTCCTGTTTGGCGCGGCAGGAGTAATGAGCGTGCTGACTTACCCTGACAAGCAAACGGGTGCCACCAGCATTGCTCCTGCTTATGGTTGCTATGGGTGCCCTGGCCCTGCTGCTGGCAGTAGTCGGAATCGGAACAGCTAGTACTTCCGTACCCTTGGGCCTCACCCGTCTGTTTTTGGTGTTCGTTAAAATTGAGTCGGTGTTGTCCGGCAGCAGCTATGTTATTCCGCTGCCAGATTCCCTGCGGCAGTCGGCGCTGGCTAGCGCCTTTCCCGACGGGTTAAATGTAACCTCCTGGGTCTTGATGGCTGCCGTGTCGCTGGCTCGCACTGCTGTTGTAGATGTGCCTGCGGTTGCTTTACCCACGGTTAGCACAGTGCTTCTACTGCGTTATAAAATCAATTCCGCCTGGTTGGTGCTGGGCGGCGCTCTTGGTGGCCTCCTCCATGCCGCCGGGCTCCTGGGCTAACGTAAATTGATAAGCTGGCCGTTCTCGTGGCGCGCAAGGCCCATCCAGCGCCAAAGGTAGCCTGATGGTACAAGCCCTAAGAGGCCCTGCCACCGAACTGCGGGTACTGGTAGTGCAGTGGCAGGGCCGTTGCGGTTAGCTTCGCTTCTTGTAGCCTTTGATTTTGCCTTGATTCAACACCTCCTGCAGCACTTTGGGCGGCAAGGGAGTATTAGCACCCTCAAACTGATCGAGGTAATAATTCAGGGCTTCATCCGTGAGGTCCTTGATCTTGACACGGTCGTAAAACTGGGCCTGTTTGATGCGCAGATACGTCTCAAACTTAATCTGTGAGTTGAAGGGCACTTGCTCTGGTACGTCGGGCAGAGTAGCCTCTGGTGACGGTGTAGGGGTGGCGTTTGGCTTCTCCTCTCCCCTACCCCGTTGCGGTACTGGACTCGGGGGCGTGCTGCTGGCGGCAGGAACTTGGAGCTTGGGGGCGGCAGGAGGCGCATCCACAATGCCCTCAATCACGGGTACCGGCGGGGGGGTGCCCGCGGGGTTAGCAGACAGCGTAGGACGGGGCTTATCCTTGTAGCGGGCCAGGGCAGGCCGCGGCGTTGTCTTGGAGGGATTAGTTGCCATGGATGTACTGGATGATTTCGTCGGTTAAGGCTTCATAATCTTCCGCCCCGGTAGAATCGGGCGCGTAATCAAACAGGCCAGTGCCCGCCATCTGGGCGTTTGGTATGGCCGTGCTCTGGCGAATGGTTGTCTGAAAAACGGGTACCTCCTTGCCGTAATGGTCTTTAATCAAATCCACTACGTCGTGACGCAGACGAGCTCGGTAGGCGGGCGAATACTTCGTGAAAAATATGCCCCCTATGCGCAGCGTTGGATTGATGCGCCGGCGCAACCGGGTGCACGTGTTGATAAGGTTGGTAAGGCCCTCAAACCCGTAGAACTCGGGGTCTACGGGGATGTACAGCAAATCGGTGGCAGCTAAGGCAATCCAGGTAAGAGTACCAATACTGCCTTTTGTGTCAATCACGCAATAATCATATTCCGGCGCAACCATTTCCAGAATGTCGGCGAGACGAGTGGAGTGCTCCGCGTCCCAGCCCGGCAGTTGCGCTTCGTTGGCTTCCATTTCGGCGCTAGCGGGTAGCAGGTCCACGTTCTCTCCTACCGGACGAATAACGGCGTGAATATCGTCGAGCGTGAACTCTCCCTTGCGCATGAGTAGTAGGCCAACGTGCTCGGGTATATCTGCGCCATCAAAGGAAATGGTAAGACTCCGCTGGGGGTCACAATCACAGAACAATACCCGGTGACCACGCCGGGCCAAGGCCAAGCCAACGTTCAGAGCAGAGGTTGTTTTACCTACTCCTCCTTTATTGTTTGAAAAGCAGAGTGTCCGCATGCAGCATACTATTGAGGTGTACCCCTGCAAGTAAAGCATATTTACGCAGATACGTTGCAACGCTACTACATTCAGATGTAGCAGCGCAAGTACACTCTTACGTTTATACGTATAAACGTAAGAGTGTACTTGCGCCATGTGTCCAGGCAATAGCTATGACAATGTTAATTTTACCAATCGATTTCATCGTCAACCCCCTCTATTATATTAATACAGTATACTTACAATCAACAAGTTATCTATTAAAACGTTTCTATGTAGAAACATAAAAACGTATAAACGTAGTACGTATATAAAGGTATCATGCCTTGTGGTGTGAGCGTTGCAATGTATAGGATGCTATGATTCTTATATGTAGCAACGTAGTAGCATATCAGCGTATGTACTGTGAAACGTTTATACGTTATTACATTAAAACGTATAAACGTATAGATGCAAGAAGATGTAAAGTGGCTATGTGCACACGCGGTAGTGAAGAGCTAAAGAATTATGCTTCAACTCTGCTACTTCAACGGAGAATAAGACGCTCCTCTACTTAGCAGTCTAGCAGAAAATGTACTTTAAAAACATGCCTATTCAGGTCAAGAGGCCCTAATCGTGGTAGTAGACTTGGATGCCTGCGTTGATAATCATGTGTAAGAGTAACCAAGCGGGAAAGGAAGTAGGGATTGATAACGCGTACATCAACTGGCAGTATTTCCCTGATTGGTTGTTATACAAAGTCATGCTAAAGCTGGTGACGATAGAGGGACCAATTGCATTCAGAGTTGCTCCCTGATACTGCATATGTATATAAATAAAATTATATAAATAAGTGAAAAAAGAAGGTGCTGTACGAGTCGGTATGTTATGCAAAAACTAGCTTTGAGTAGGAGAGTGGCTGCCTTTTACTGACTAATGCGTGCACCGGAACTAAACCGCTTCTCTAGTAGAAAAGAGAGCAGAAGCTTGGCTGCGCAATGCTGATAGTTTTGTTATTGGTCAACCTGTGTGCTCGTGCGGAGTACCAGTGAATATGTTCTTACCTGAACAGATAAAGCGGCCCGTTCCAGCAGCCGAATAGTACTATTTTACGCACTTTTTTAAATATATTAGGTTGAAAATAGAAGATTTTGCAGATAAAATGGGGGTGATGAGAGACAAATCATTTTTTAGCTTGAGGAACTTAGCAGCATAGCGTTTACCTAAGTTTGCAATAAGACTTTCTCGATCTGCCAAGCTATTTTACTCTTCGGCGGTAGTCCTATTTGCTTACATGACTCCTGACCCGTCGGCTTCGCCAGTAGCTGGGCCCGAACCCGTTGCGCGCCCATTCCCTGTTTTCACTAGTACCGAAATGTTGTCAGATGTATTTGCTGCCTTGCCAGGGGCCTACCTGCTGCTCACCCCCGAGCTGCGCATAGTGGCCGTGAGTGACGCCTACCTGACCGATTCGGGTATGAGCCGCGCCCACCTCATCGACCAGTACCTGCTGGATGTATTTCCCGGCCCGCCCGGCACCCCTGAGGGCAATACCATAACCAGCCTGCTAGCTTCCTTGCAGCAGGTATTGGCTACTGGTCAGTTCCACCGCATGGCCGTGCAGCACTATAGCTTGCCCCACCCCACGGTACCGGGCGATATGGTAGAACACTACTGGGAAGCGCACAACACGCCGGTCCGCGATGCACACGGTGCCGTAACCGGTATCGTGCATAGCGTGGTTGATGTGACGGAGCGCATACGGGCAGAAGCGCAGGTACGCGAACGTGAGGTGCGGGAACAAGCAGCGTTGTCAGCAGCGGAAAACCAACGGGTTAGCTTACTTCACTTAATCGAGCAGACTCCGGCGGGCGTCGGAATTCTACAAGGGCCGGAGTTCGTTGTTGAGCAAGCTGATACGGTCTTGGGCTTAATCTGGGGCCGTTCGCCTGCGCATATCATTGGCCGCCCTTTTTTCGAGGCTCTACCCGACTTGCAGGAGCACGGGTTTTAAGCTCTCTTCACCTCCGTTCTGCAATCTGGAGAGCCTTTGTTCTTGCAGGAAGTAGCCGTCAGCTTAGCTTCTACTCCGGAGACCGCACCAGTTAAGGGTTATTACAACTGCACCTACCAACCCTGGCACAATGCCCAGGGAGAGGTTACGGGTCTTATTGCTATAGCCATCGACGTGACGAGGCAAGTGCTGGCTCGCCAGCAAGTTGAGGCGAAAGAGCAACATGCGCATTTCGCCAATGGGGAGTTGCAAAGGGATAACAAGGCAATATTGGCTAGGAATGCGGAGCTAGAGCGCACTCAGCAGGAACTCCGCCAACTAAATGAGAACTTGGAGGCGCGGGTGCTAGCCCAGACCCAGGAGCTCCGCCGGGTTCAATTAGCCACCAAGCAAGAGCGGGCCCACCTGTATCAAGTATTTGAGCAAATGCCCGCGGCCATTGCCATTATGCGCGGCCCCGAGTTGCGCGTGGAGCTAGCTAATCCAGCCGTGGCAGCCATTTGGGGGCGCAAACCGGAGCAAGTACTGGGCAAGCCGTATTTTGAGGCCGTACCTGACACGGCTGGGCAGGGCTTCGAGCAGATTCTGTCGGATGTGCTTGCTACGGGGCAGCCTTTCACCATCACCGAGGCCCCCGTGACACTGGCTCGCAAACACACCGGCCTACCCACCCAGGCTTACGTCAACTTCGTGTTTCAACCCCTAAAAAACGAGGTGGGTGATACGGTGGGGCTGATTGCCAGCGGTACGGAAGTAACGGAGCAAGTGCTGGCGCGCTACCAAGTGCATCAGCTCAACCAAGAGTTGGCGGCCAGCAACGAAGCTTTGGAGGCTCGCGTGCTGGCGCGCACCCAAGAGCTCCAACTGGCCCAGCAAGACGCGGAGCGCCAGCGGGGTGAGCTTCAGCGCATATTTGAGCAGGCCCCGGTGGCCATTGCCCTCTACCGGGGTCCGCACTACATCATTGAGCTAGCCAATCCTACTGTGTGCGCATTGTGGGGCCGCACTCCCGCGCAAACGGTGGGCGCCCCCCTGTTTGCTGTGCTACCCGAAGTTGCCGGCCAGGGCTACGAAGAACTTCTCGACCAAGTCCGCCTGACGGGTAAACCGCACGAAGCCCGCGAGATGGCATCCACCATTAACCGCAATGGCCGCCTCGAAACGGTATACTGGGACTTTGTGTACCTGCCTACGTACGAGCCAGACGGTACAATTAGCGGGGTAATGGTGGTAGCTTCCGAGGTGACGGACCAGGTAATGGCCCGCCAGCAACTGGAGCAGCTAAATCATCAGCTGGATGCGCGGGTGCGGGATCGTACGCGCCAGCTGGAGGCTCAGCAAAACCTGCTACGTCGGATTTTGGGGCAGGTGCCCGCCTCAGTAGCTACTCTCAGCGGCCCCGAGCACCGCTTCTCCTTTTTCAACGACCATTACCTCACGCTTACGGCCGGCCGGCCCCGCCTGGGTGCTATGGTGGCCGAGGTGCTGCCGGAAGTTGCGGAGCAGGGCTTCATTGAACTGCTCGACAACGTGTACACAACGGGCCAGCTCTACCATGGGCGCGAAATATCGGCTCTGCTTCATGACCCCCATACGGGCCAGGATGACCAACGCTACCTAGATTTCATTTACCAGCCCCTCCTGGATGGGCAGGGCCAGACCCAGGGTATCCTGGTTTTTGCCTTGGACATCACCAAGCAGGTGCTTTCCCGCCGCCAGGCCGACACGCTGCAGGCGGCAGTGTTGGCAGCAGTGCGGCGCCAAAAGGAGGAGCGCGAAAATGTATTTCAACTATTTGAGCAGGCCCCGGCCGTAATCTGCTTGCTGCGTGGGCCCGACCACCGAGTAGAGTACCTAAACCCGGCCTACCAAGCGCTGTTTCCGGAGCAGGCGCTACGGGGACGCACCATGCTGGAAATTCAGCCGGACGCGGCCCCACTGCTTAGCCTCTTCGATGGCGTGTATGCCAGCGGCACTACTCAGTTTCAGCCAGAAATACCCATCACCACCTTCCTAGAGGGGCAGGAGCCAACCACGCGCTACTTCGACTTCACCTACCAAGCCTACCGCGAAGAAGACCACATTGCGGGCGTTGCCATCTTCGGCCTCGACGTGACGGAACAGGTGCTGGCCCACCAGCGGGTGCAGGAACTCAACGAAGAGCTGCAAATCAGCAACAAGGAGTTGGGCGCTATCAACCAGCAGCTCACGCGCACCAACGCCGACCTGGACACCTTTGTGTACACGGCCAGCCACGACTTGAAGGTGCCCATTGCCAATATCGAAGGCCTGCTCGATGCCCTCAGCCGCGACTTGCGCAACCAGTCAACGAGCAACTCGGTGGCGCGCATTCTGGGCATGATGAAAGAGGCGGTAGTGCGCTTTCAGCAAACCATTGGTCACCTCACCGACATCTCCCGCTTGCAGCAGGAAAGCAGCCCGGAGGTTGAGCCCATGGGCCTGGCCGCCATAGTTGCCGATGTGCAGCTAGACCTGGCCCCACTGCTGGAAATGACGGCGGCACGCGTAACGGTGGAGCTAGCCGGCACCCCAGAACTGCCCCTGTCGCCGAAAAACCTACGGTCGGTGGTGTACAATCTGTTGAGCAATGCGTTAAAATACCGTCACCCTAGCCGGATTCCTGACGTACGAGTACACAGCTGGCAGGATGCGACGCACGTACTGCTAGTGGTGCAGGACAATGGGCTGGGACTTGACGAGCGCCAGCAGCAACGGCTTTTTGGCCTGTTTCAGCGTTTGCACTCGCATATTGAGGGCTCGGGTGTAGGGCTGTACATGGTCAAGCGAATTGTTGAAAATGCTGGAGGTACTGTGCAGGTGCGCAGTGAATCTGGTGTGGGAAGCACCTTCACCGTTACCCTACCCTTGGTCCGCTAACGTCGTCGCCTGCTCGCGCTTCCGTACTCAACTTACCTCTCTACTCTTGCAAAAGCTTTCTAGTATCCTGCTCGTGGACGACGACACCACGACCAACTATCTCAACGAGTCCTTGTTACGCTCCCTCAACGTGACGGACCAATTCATCATCGCCCGCGACGGGCTGGAAGCCTTAACCTTGCTGCAAAGCCAGTGCGTAGCGCCTACCACCTCGTGCCCGGCCCTGATTTTGCTGGACGTGAACATGCCCGCCATGAACGGCATCGAGTTCCTGGAAGCCTATAAAAGCCTACCCCAGGCGCATCAGGAAGCCATTATCATTGTGGTGCTGACTACTAGTATGAACTCCACGGACTTGGCCCGCCTCAACGACCTGCCCATTGCCGGCCTGGCCAGCAAACCACTCACGGAAGACAAAATCAACACCATTCTACAGCTTCACTTTCAGCGGCAGCTACCAGGGTAAGGCTGAGGCTACCCGGCAAAGTAACAAAAGGCTTCACTTGTAAGAAGCGGACCTAGTTGGGCTTGTACATTACCATGTGCGGGTCCACTAGGTCCGCTTTTTAGTGCCATAACCGCAGTACATACCAATGCAAGGAAGTGAGTTGGACCTGACAAGAAAGGCAGGCTTGTACCTGTGCTATGGCTTACTCAGCACAGTGGTTACTGACCTTGTCTAACAGGCGCCGACTGAGCAGCCGATGGGCCGAGGAGCGTAAGGGGCCCATGCCTAGGCGCAACACATCCAGCAAGGCCAAAATCTGGTGCCAGGCGGCGTCTTGATGAGCCGCGGCCGGTAGGGTAGGGTAGAGGGGGCTCACGGATAGTCCCCAGGTAGTACCCGCTGGGTCTTCCCAAACGCAGGTTGGTAGGGTAGTCCCGTGCTGGGGCATGAGTCCGGGCAGGGCACTCCACGCAGTGGGCGTCCCCTGCACAAATCCCGTGAGATGAACAGGAAACACGTAGGGTAGCCCGTGCTCCAGAAACCGCATTACAGTTTGCCGTTGTACGGTGCGTCCATCGGCCTGCAATAAGCGGGCGTACTGACACCGGCGAAGAGCATCCGAAATTTCTGCGGGGCTGATGCATAAGGCTGCCGCTAAGTGTTTGCCTTGCCAAGCACCAGAATCAAGGGTAAGGAGCTTTACTAGCACGATGATATCCTGGGGCCGCATGCCGTTGTGCTTGCGCATAAGAAGCGGGGTTTAGAAGCTGAATTTCATGATTTGCGAATTGCGAAGAGAGTGAGGGGAGGAGTAGGAATGGCGAAGGTAAAGGACGGTAGAAGGCAAAAGCAACTTTATTTAAAATTATTCTAAATAAGTGTTGTCGGGGAAATGACTGTTTCTACATTTGCCACTGTTTAGAATATTTCTAAACAAAATACGCCGTGTTGCTACCGAGTAGTAGCCACGAAAAACCGCTTGGCACATGCGTTTGTCGTTTGCTTCACTTCTGGGAATGACCTTGCTGGGGAGCTCGCGACAGACGAACGCGCAGGGAATAGCCGCTGATACCAGTGCTCGACACCTGCAGTTGCGCGAGGTAGTGGTGACGGCTACCCGCACCGAGAAGACTCTGGCGGACGTGCCCATTCCGGTAACCGTAGTGAGCCGGCAGCAGATCCGGACGATAGGAGCCGTGCGCCTGAACGACGTGCTAGGGGAGCAAACCGGGCTTTCCATTGTGGCCGACCATGGGCGTGGCGTGCAGATGCAAGGGCTCAACCCCGAGTACACCCTGATTTTGGTAGATGGGGAGCCGCTGATTGGCCGCACGGCGGGCACGCTGGAGCTTTCCCGGGTGGCGGTGGGCAATATTGAGCGAGTGGAGGTAGTGAAAGGCCCCGCCTCCGCACTATGGGGCTCGGAGGCCCTGGCGGGGGTAGTAAACATCATCACCCAGAAGCCCCAGCCCGGTACCCGGGGCGAAGTGCGCCTGCGGTACGGTACCAACCGCACGGCCGACCTGGGCGGCACGTTCAACCACAAGCAGGGCAACGTGGGCCTCACGGTGTTCGGCAACCGGTACAGCTCGGCGGGCTATTCTTTGCAGCCTGCCAGCAGCGCGGCCACGGTGCCACCCTTCACCAGTTACACCGGCCAGAGTCGGCTTACTTACCAGCTCGACGACAAAACCACGCTCAGCGTATCGGGGCGGTATTTTATAGAAAACCAGGCCAGCAACGTGGTGCTTACTACGGAAGCTGGCCCAAAGGCTGAAATGCGGCTCCGCACTCGCCAGCAGGACTACAGCGTTACGCCCTCGCTTACCCGCTGCTTTTCCGATAAAGTACTCGGGACCCTGCGCTTCTACTACGCCGGCTACCGCACTCAAGAGGACTACACTTATACCGTCGACGGCTCAACCTACGACGCCAGCTACTTCCGCCAAACCTTCGCCCGCCCCGAAGTCCAACTCGACTGGCACGTGCTCCCCCAGCACACCCTCACGGTGGGAGGGGGCTACCTAGCAGAAGCCGTAGAAGCCACCCGCTACGAGCGGCGCCAGCAGATGCGCTCGGGCTACGGCTACGTGCAGGACGACTGGACGCCGCTACCGGGCTTGAACCTGCTGGCCGGGGCCCGCTTTGATGGGCACAGCCAGTATCGAAGTCAGCTCAGCCCCAAGCTCTCGGGGCGCTATCAGGTGCGGCCGTGGCTGGCGGTGCGGGCCACGGTGGGCCGGGGCTTCCGGGCCCCCGATTTTCGTCAGCTGTACCTGAATTTTTCTAATCCTGCCGTGGGCTACAGCGTGTTTGGTACCCACCAGGTACAGGAAAAAGTAGTTCAGCTGGCTGCCCAAGGGCAACTAGCGCTAGACCCGGCTACCGGCCAGCCCCTCATCGACGCTACTTTATTAGAGCAAGCCAGCAACCTCACCGCCGAAAGCTCCCAGGCCTACAATGCCGGGGTGCAGGCAGACCCCAACGACAAGCTGCGCCTGACAGCCAACTTCTTTCACAACAACTTACGCAACCTGATTGAAACGGCGGCGGTAGCCCAAAAAGCCAATGGGCAGTCGGTGTACTCCTACCGCAACGTGAGCCGGGCCTACACGCAAGGCGTCGAGGTCGAAGCTCGCTACCTCGTGCTACCAACTCTTACGCTCAGTGGGGGCTACCAGTATTTACTAGCAAAGGACCGCAACGTGGTAGCGCAGCTAAAAGCCGGCACCATATACCGCCGCGACTCTGAAACCCTGGAAACGGCCCGTCTCACCCCCGCCGATTACGGGGGGCTCTACAACCGCTCCCGCCACTCAGCCAACGCGAAGCTGTTTTACAACGATGCTGCCAGGGGGTGGTCGGGGAGCGTGCGGGGAGTGTACAGGGGGCGCTACGGTTTCCAGGACCGCAATGGCAACCAGATTCTGGACGCCGCTAATGAGTATGTGCGCGGCTACTGGCTCTGGAACGTAGCGGCCGCCAAAACCCTGCGCCAGCGCTACACCCTGCAAGCTGGCCTCGACAACGTGCTGGGCTACACGGACCCCGCCTACCTGAGCACCGTGCCCGGTCGCCTCTACTACGCCAGCCTAACCGTGGCGTTGGGGCAGAAATAGCGCCGGCTTTCCTCAGCATCCTTCCTATTCATCCTTTCTTTTTCTTCCAATGAACGAGCTATTCTCCCGCCTTACGCTGCTGGCTGCTGTCAGCGCAACCCTTGGTATCAGTGCCTGCTCCAATGACGACGACGATGCCAACGAGGTGCAGCCGGCGGCCGCGCTAAAAACCGAAACCACAACCAACCTAGCGCCCATGCCCCGTGCTACCAACCCAACCACCGGCCAGCCCGGCACCCCCAAGCACTACGCCTTTTACAACCTGGCTACCAAGAGCGAAGTGCCTTACACTGACTCGGCTACCACTAAGTGGGATATTGCCGTGCGGGGCACAACCATCCTGACCAATGGAGGTAGCAGCGGCCCCGGGCAGGGCGGCGCCCTTGTACAAGAAGGGCTGTTTGCGGAAATAGTAGCGGCTCCCACCACCGGGTACCAAGTAGACTCGCCCACGGCCAAAGCCATTACCACCGGCTCTGGCAAAGGATGGTACAACTACAACTCCACTACCCATATTGTAACGCCCATTGCGGGCCGCGTACTGCTGGTGCGCACAGCTACGGGCAAGTACGCTAAGCTGGAAATAGTGAGCTATTACAAAGATGCTCCCGCTACCCCTACGGGCACCGAGCCCAGCGGATACTACACTTTCCGCTATGTGTACCAGCCCAACGGTTCTGTAAATCTGAAATAAGTCCGGCGCGGGCCGCCTACTCTCCGGGTCCAAGGCATTGCGCCCGTTGGGTGGTCCGCTGCCGGCACAACGTTGCTTTACCCATGCATCACCTTCGTTTTTTTCTGCTTTCTGGCCTCCTATTGCTGCTGATGGTAGGTCGGCAATCGGCGGCAGCTACTCCGCGCATCGTGTCGCTCAATGGCACTATCAGTGAAATCATCTGTGCCCTGGGCCGCCAGCCTCAGCTGGTGGGCGTAGACGTAACCAGCACCTACCCGGTATCTTTGGCTCAACTTCCGAGAGTGGGGCACAACCGCAACATATCGGCCGAGGGCGTACTGGCTCTGAATCCTACCCTGGTGGTGGGCACCACGGAATCGTTGAAGCCAGAAGTAGCGTCCCAGCTAAAGGCGGCTGGTATTGCGGTGCACCTATTTCGGCAAGAGTATTCCGTAGCCGGCACCAAGCAGCTTATTAAAGAGATGGCAGCCACGTTTGGCGCCACCGCCCAAGTGCCCGCCGTTCTGGCCCGCCTAGACGCTGATTTGACGAAAGTGAAAAGGTCGGCCACGGCGCCTAAGGTGCTATTTATTTACGCCCGCGGAGCCGGCACCCTCATGGTAGCGGGTCAGGGTACTTCGGTGGAGAAAATGGTACACCTGGCTGGGGCCCGCAATGCCGCCACTGGCTTTTCCGACTTCAAGCCCCTGACGGCGGAAGCCCTGGTAGCTGCCAATCCCGACGTGCTACTACTGTTCGACAGCGGGCTGCAAAGCCTGGGCGGAACGGCCGGCCTGCTCCAGATTCCGGGGGTAGCACAAACCACGGCGGGCCGTACCGGCCGCATAATAGAAATGGATGGGCAGTTGCTCACTGGGTTTGGCCCCCGCCTGGGCCAGGCCACGGCGGAGCTGGCCAGCAAGTTGAAATAACATTTCTGCATGACTACTCTCAGCCAAGCCCCCGCGCTGCCTGCTCCGCCCACTCTACTCCGGCCCCAAGCGGTAGCCCCAGTGCCCAAGCGGCAGCGTCTGCTCTTGCCGGGCTTGGTATTCTTGCTCTTGGCGGCCGTAGTAATAGGGGCGGGAGCCGGGGCCCTATCTATTCCGGTGCCGGCCCTGCTCGGTATTCTGCTGCACAAGCTGGGGCTCACAACCAGCTTAGCCTTTGAGCCCCAACAAGAGGCCGTGCTGTGGGCCATTCGCCTGCCGCGGGTGTGCCTAGGTGTGCTGGTAGGGGCGGCATTAGGGCTGGCGGGCACTAGCATGCAGGGGCTATTCCGCAACCCCCTCGCCGATGCCGGGCTAATCGGTATCTCGTCGGGAGCCTCGCTGGCAGCCGTGGCTACCATTGTGTTAGACGTAAAGCTGATGGCGCTACTAACGAGCTGGGGGCCTCTACGGGAGTGGTTGGGGTTCTACTTACTGCCGCTGGTGGCTTTTGCCGGGGCATGCGGCACTACCTTTCTGGTCTACCGCATCTCCCGCGAAGGAGGCCGCACGGTAGTAGCAACCATGCTGCTGGTAGGCATTGCCATCAACGCGTTGGCGGGCGCCTGCACGGGCTTGCTCACCTACGTAGCCACCGACGAGCAACTGCGCAGCATCACGTTCTGGGGCCTAGGCAGCCTAGGCGGCGCCTCCTGGCCGACGGTGCTGCGCCTCCTTCCGTTTTTGCTGTTCCCGCTGCTGCTGCTGCCCCGCCTGGGTAAGCCGCTGAATCTGCTGGCTCTGGGCGAGGAACAAGCTGCCCACTTAGGTTTGCCCGTGAACAGTCTTAAGCGTCAACTCATAGGCTTGTCGACCTTGGCGGTGGGCGCTAGCGTGGCAGTGGTGGGCTCCATTGGCTTTTTGGGACTGTTGGTCCCCCATCTTATTCGCATAGTGGCAGGCCCCGACAACCGCCGGGTGCTGCCGGGCTCGGCCCTGGGTGGGGCCGCGGTGCTGGTGCTGGCCGATACGCTAGCGCGTACCCTAGTAGCCCCGGCCGAGCTACCCATTGGTATTCTTACCGCCCTGCTCGGGGCGCCTACTTTTCTCTGGATTTTGCTGCGCCAGCGGAAGCTGCGCCGCGCTTAGTCGTCACCGCTACCTCTTCTGTAGGCAGGTAGCCTACCCCTTGCCGTATGTTTACTTGTGAAAATCTGACGTACCAAACCGGTCGGAAAATTCTGCTGCAACAGATTTCCCTCCGGGCCCGCCCAGGAGAGTTGTTGGCTGTTGTGGGGGCCAACGGGGCGGGCAAATCTACCCTGCTGCGCTTGCTTAGCGGCGACCTGCTACCCACTAGCGGCTGCGTGCAGTTTCAGGGCCGCCCCCTGGCCGCCCACTCCCCGGCTGCGCTGGCTAAGGGCCGCGCCATCCTTACCCAACACCACCTGCTGGCCCTCGATTTCCCCGTGGCTGAGCTGGTTATGATGGGGCGCTACCCGCACTTCCTGGGGCAACCAACCCCCACCGACCACTGGATTGTGGAAGCCGCCCTCAATACGGTGGGGCTGTCGGCGCTGGCGGGCCGCAGCTACCCCACGCTTTCGGGCGGAGAGCAGCAGCGGGCCCAGTTGGCGCGGGTGCTGGCCCAGGTGTGGGAAGCGCCCAACGGCTTTTTGCTGCTGGATGAGCCCCTCACGGGCCTCGATTTGCACCACCAGCACCACACCCTTGCTATTGCGCGGGGGCTGGTGGCCCGGGGCTTTGGTGTCATTGCCGTACTCCACGATTTAAACCTAGCCGCCCAGTACGCCGACCGCGTCCTTTTACTACACCACGGCCAAGGCTTGGCCTACGGCACTCCCGGGCAAGTACTTACGTGCGAGAGCATTCACCGGGCCTTTCAGCTGGAGGTGCAGCTACTGCAACATCCTGGCCTTGGCTGCCCGCTCATTGTGCCCTGCCCACGCATCGTGCGCTGATGCTTACTGCGGCGTTATTCTTTGCTTTACTCCCTACTCTTGTTCTTCTTTTATGGAAACTCTAACTGCCTCCCTGGCCGAGCGCTGGCACGCCTACCAGCAGCAAAACCCGAAAACCCGTATTCGTGATGCCGCCCGGGCGCTGCACGCCAGCGAGGCCGAGCTGCTAGCTACCCGCTGCACTAGCCATCCCAATTCGCCGGTGGTTTTCTTGCACGGCGACTTTCAGGAGCTTCTTAAGCAAGTGCCCACCCTGGGCCGCGTACTGGCTCTTACCCGCAACGACAGTGCAGTGCACGAGCGAAAGGGCCAGTATCAAAAGGTTTCCTTTAACGGCCACGTAGGTCTGGTGCTGGGCGAAGACATTGACTTGCGCCTGTTTATGAGCTACTGGCAGTTTGGCTTCGCGGTAGAGGAAAACGGCCGTCGCAGCCTCCAGTTTTTTGCCGCCGATGGGGAGGCTGTGCACAAGATCTACCTGCTAGAAGAAAGTAATGCGGCCGCCTACGATACCCTGGTAGCGCAATTCCGGGCTAGCTCCCAGCCCGTTAGCCTCACCACCCAATCTACTCCAACTCCCGACCCCGAAGCCGACGATGCCGCTATCGACGTGGACGGCTTTCGGGCGGCGTGGCGGGCCCTCCAGGATACACACGAGTTTTTTGGTTTGCTTCGCACATTTAAGGTAAGCCGCACGCAGGCGCTACGCTTAGCCCCGCCGGAGCTGGTACGCCGACTAGACGTTACGGCCATCGACCAGGCCCTGCGTACCGCCTCGGCACAGCAGTTGCCCGTCATGCTGTTTGTGGCTAGCCGCGGCTGCATCCAGATTCACACGGGCCTCACGGAGCGTATTGTTCCTACCGGCCCCTGGCTTAACGTGCTGGACCCCGACTTCAACCTGCACCTCAAGCTCGGGGACGTTGCCCAAGCCTGGGCCGTACAGAAACCAACTGCCGACGGCATCGTGACCTCGGTGGAGCTGTTTGATGCCGCTGGCCACAACTTGCTGTTGCTGTTTGGCAAGCGCAAGCCCGGCCTCCCAGAGCAAGAAGCTTGGCGCGAATTGGTAAGCGCTTTATAGCGCCCGCCCTCTATGACTAGCCCCTCCGCACTGCCTACCTTGCCTACTACCAGGTAAGGTAAGCAGCGCGGAGGGGCTTTGTGCTGCTTCCTGATTCTGCCTTCCTACCGGCTGGTGGGCGCTGCCTACTATTGGGCTGCCAACCCGAATGACACGTTCGCTACCTCCACGTACAGGTGCCTGCCTAGCGTCGTCAAACCTAACAGCCCGATGAGCTGCCCGTTCCAAGCTGAACAAAAATTGCCGTTTTCGGCGCCTAATGCGGGGAGATAATCCCACTATGCTGAACTTTAAAGACTACTTTTGATAGCCAAGGTAGTACCGATACTGTCCTATTCGGTCTAACCTGTTAATAGCCTCTCTCGTTGACCTATGGTCTTGATTGCTGGTTCGCGCTGATATTTACTGTAGTATGTCTTCGTCACCTTCGTTGCCTGTTCAGGAAGAATCGCAGTCGGAAGCGGACTTGCTGATGCGTTTGTTTCCCGGAGGCGGGGAGATGGGGCAGCGCATTCGGGAATTAGATTGGTCTGCTACTCTGTTGGGGCCGGTACGCGGTTGGCCCCAATGCCTCCGCACGGCCGTTAGCATTATGCTGGGCTCGCGCTTTCCCATGATGGTGCACTGGGGCCCCCAGCTGGTGCACTTTTATAACGACGGGTACGCCACTATTCTACAGGGTAAGCACCCCGGCGCCCTGGGCCAACCCGCCGAGCCCTGGTGGCGCGAAATGTGGCCCTTCCTGCAAGGAATCTTCGCTTCTGTGCTGGCGGGCCAGGCAACGTACTTCGAGAATCAGTTGGTGCTGCCCAACCGACAGGGGTTTATTGAGGAAACCTATTTTAATTTCTCCCATAGCCCTATTTACAACGAGGCAGGCACCGTTGGGGGCATTTTCGTTACGGCCCTAGAAACTACTTCTACCGTGCTGCAACAGCGGCGGCTGGCTTTGCTCAGTCACCTCACGTCCCAAACCGCGTTGTCGGTTCAGCCGGCGGAAGCAACCCAGCACATCATCTCGGCATTGTCTACCAACGCCGATGATATTCCTTTCGCCTTGCTCTACACGCACGAAGAAGGCACAACGCAAGCACAACTGCGGGCGTGGTTTGGGTTGCCGGCCGGCGAGCCGACCGCTCCTACCATCATTGCCCTCTCACCCCCCGCAAACAGCAACTTGGGCTGGCCCGTGGGCGCTGTATTGCAACAGGGCCGGCCCCTACTAGTAGCCTCCCTGCAAGAGCGCTTTGGGGTATGGCCCACCGGCGAGTGGCCGGAGGCGCCCACGCGGGCGTTGCTTTTGCCACTGTTCGTGGGCGAAGCAAACAGTGGTCCGGCCACTATACTCATCGTGGGCTTGAGCGCCCGCCGCCCCCTCGACGAAGCCTACCACACCTTTTTCTCTCTGGTGGCCGATTACGCCGGCCGCGCTTTGGCCCGGGCCCGGGCCGTGCACGAAGCGCAGCGCCTGAACCACGTGTTGCGCAACATGAATGCCTCCCTGGATTCGTTTGTGCACATCGTCGCCCACGACCTCAAGAGTCCGGCCACCAACTTGCAAGGACTGCTGGAGCTATACTACGAGGAAGAACCCGGCTCCGCGCAAGACCACATTGTGACGTTGCTGGAGCAGGAAGTTCAGCGCCTATCGAACACGGTGCGCGGGCTGCTGCAAGTATTGCACACCCAGTACGAGGCGGCCGCCCCCGCCACCGGTACCATTGCCTGGGCTGAGGTCTACGCCACCGTAGAAGCAGAAGTGACCGAACTGCTTCACCAGCAACAAGGCACTCTTACCGCCGATTTTGGCGCGGCTCCCACCATCCGCTACCCTCAAGCTTACCTGGAAAGCATTATGCGCAACCTGGTGTATAACGCGCTCAAATACCGGTCGCCGGAGCGGGCTCCCGTAATCCAGGTACAGAGCCGCCGCCAAGGGCAAATGGTGGAGCTTAAGGTGACGGATAACGGACGCGGCATTGACTTGGCACGCGACCGGGACCGGCTGTTCCAGCCCTTCACGCGCCTGACCACCGAAGGCGAAGGAGCAGGGCTGGGGCTGCACTTAATTAGCACGCTGGTACACCGGCGCGGCGGCACCCTAGATGTTGCTAGTACACTGGGTGCTGGCACCACGTTCACGGTAATACTGCCCGAAGAACCCACCGCCGTACCATCATTTTAGCCTGCGGCTACTACTCTCTACTAGTGGGTAGCTGCCGCAGGCTATTAAGAGAAAGGCTGTTCTTATCTTGAGCTCAGCCTGCAAGTATGCCGCCTGTGCCTACCAATTGTGGAGGTATAATTAACGACGTATTAGCAAGTAGATTATCGAATATCAGCAGTCATCCGGACGGGAAATTCCACGCGGCCAACGAAGAGCTGGTTTAAAGCATTGCCGGTTGAAAAGGCGCCTAAACGCGCAGCAGAGCCTAATATTCCGCCCACATACACGTCGCCGTTGGGTGCAGTCCGGATGGTGCCGGCGTCGTCAGTAGCAAGGCTGCCAAAGGTTAGGAAATCGAGCCAGCGGCCACTTTTGCTGAGGCGAGCCATGAAAAGGTCGGTGCTGCCTTGGCTGACCAGGGTAGATGTGCCATACTGGGCCCCCCGGCTAAAGCAACCGGTAATGTAAATGCTACCTCCCGGGCCCAGGCACACATCAGTAGCGTCTTCCATAGCGTTTCCGCGTACCGTATATACCCACTGCCACTGGCCTTGGGGCGTGAGCCGGGCCACGTAGGCGTCGTCTCCGCCCTGGCTTAGAAAATCAAAGGCGCCAAAGGAAGCGCGCCCGCTAAAGGAGCCCGTCACGAACACGTTGCCATCGGCACTAACGGCTATGGCTTTGGCGTAGTCGGTGCTGGGGCCACCACCGGTTGTGGCCCACTGCCAGTTGCCAGCTCCATCTACCTTGGCTACGAAGGCATCGTGGGTTCCGGCACTAGTCAGCTGGGCGGGGCCAAGGTGGGTGGTTCCGGCAAAGTAGCCGGCCGTATATATGTCTCCCGCGTGACCAATGGTGAGGCTGTTGATAACCGTTTGGTCGCTGCCCTGGGTTTGGCGGGCCCACACCCACCGGCCTTGGTCGTCGAGCTTCGCCACGAAAGCATCCGAAGTAGCAGTGCTGCTTAGGGTGTTGGTCTCGAAAGATACTTCGCCCCGGAAACGACCGCCCACCACCACATTGTGCTGAGCGTCCAGCGCTATTGCGGTGATTTGGTCCTGCTCGGTGCCTCCTGCGGTGCTCACGGCACGCCACGTACCAGC
The DNA here is from genome assembly GCF_900188255.1 of Hymenobacter mucosus. GTDB lineage: Bacteria > Bacteroidota > Bacteroidia > Cytophagales > Hymenobacteraceae > Hymenobacter > Hymenobacter mucosus. The sequence continues at coordinate 21,203 of NZ_FZNS01000007.1, forward strand.
AGGGGTGAGGCTAGCCACAAACATATCGTGGCCGCCTTGGCTGCGTTTGGTGAAGCTGCCAAAGCTTGCCGATTCCGTGAAGGACCCGGCCACAGTTACGTTGCCGTCGGCGTCCACCACGAGGCCCGATGCCATGTCGGTGCCAGCTCCTCCTGCGGCGGTAGCCCACTGCCACTCCCCACTTGCCGACAGCTTGGCCGCAAATACGTCGCTGCTGCCCACGCTTTGCAGCGAGTAGGAGCCAAGCTGAAGGTGATGGGTAAAGCGCCCCGTAACGTAACTGTTGCCAGCGGCATCGGTGGCAACTTTTGCCACTACCACATTACCATTTTCCGTGGAGTGCGATGCCCAGCGCCATGTAGGCTCCTGGGCGTAGGCAGGTTTTCCAATTGATAGCACGCACGCAGCTAGGGCGCCTAGCACAGCTGGCCACCGGCACAATAACCTAGGGGGTATACCAACCTGAGTGAGACCAGCAAGGGTAGAATCGGACATGGGAAAAGAAGTAAGGAGGTAGACGAGGTTGGGGAGTGATGGATGCATACCCCCGTGCGCCAGTACCTGCCAATGCGGGACCAACTTCCTGTGCTACTACAAAGCGCCTGTTTGCCAGGTGTTTAAATGATAACCCTACATATGAGGCCGTCCAATAGGTAGAGATCTGCTCTAGATTATGGACTGCTGCATTAGAGAACCCGCCCAACCATACCGAGGCAGAATCTCCTGAATTGTGCGAGCCCTAGCTGCTCATCTTCTCACGGAGGGAAAGGCTATTCCCAAGCGCCAGCACTGGCCCGTACGAGTGGCATCCTGTAAGTTGATAGTAGAGCTACCATAGCCAATCGGCGCTGCCAACTAAGCGACACTGGATACGGTAGCGGGCTAAGATTACTGCTACCCATGGCTACCCCCAAGAACCAGGGTAAGCTACTCCACTTCCTGGACGATGATCCAGAAAATAGAGCTTTGGCACGAGCTTGTTAGTTTATAAGTGATTGCTAAATAAACACTTAAAGCAAAAGTTGCTTTTGGTATGCATGTGGTATAAGGCAGACCAAAACAACACCTATGCTAAAAGAGCGACACAAAATCTTTGTGGTGGACGACGACCCGTTCTGCCTGAAACTCATGGAAAACGCCCTCCGCATCAATGGCTTCGAGGATGTTCACAGTTTCGAAAGTGGGGCCACGTGCCTAAACGCCCTCATCGAGGAGCCGGATATCATCTTTCTAGATCAAGTAATGGACAGCGTATCGGGTACCGACACGCTCAAGGCCATCAAGCGCTTCAACCCCGACATCTACGTGGTGTTTGTGAGCGGACAGCAGCAAGTGGAGGTGGCCGTAGAGTCGCTCAAGTACGGTGCCTTCGACTACATCGTCAAGGACGAACAGCTTACTTCCAAAATAGGGGCGGTGCTAGCCAAGATCTTGGTAGTGCGCACCATGCTGGCCCGCCAAAAGCCTCCCCGTTCCTCCCGTCTTCTTTCATTCTTCAATCTGTTGAGCTTCACCTTCACCTTTCTCGGTGGGCTCTCCCTTTTTTCTCATTAGTGTTCTTATGAAACGACTCGTACTTCCGGGCCTGCTGCTGTGGCTTTGTTTGCTGACAAGCTGCACGCAGAACTTATTTCAATCAGCAAGCAAAACGGAGTATAAAAAGCTGACGCTTGACCCCGACTACCAGTATCAGATTCGCAAAGACGACAAGCTGAGCGTGAGCGTGTGGGACCACGAGGAACTTAGCGTTGGCTCTATCTACAGCATCTACAACTCCAACGAGATTTATGGCAAGTGGCTGCTGGTAGATGCTACCGGCAAAGTGTCACTGCCAAAGGTTGGGGCCTTCCAAGTGCAAGGGCTAACCGTGCCAGAAGCGGAGGCAAACTTGAAGCAGGTGCTAAGCCAGTGGATTGTGAACCCCCAGGTGAACATCAAGGTCCTCAACAAGGAAATTACGGTTCTGGGTGAGGTGAACACCCCCGGCACCCAGTTGCTTGAAAAAGAGCGCAACACTCTGGTTGAAGTGCTAGGGCGCGCCGGTGACTTCAGCGTGCACGCCGATAAGGAACACGTGAAGGTGCTCCGGGCCAATGGCTCGGACGTGCGGGAGCTGGAGGTAGACTTAACCCAGCTCGATCATTTCGACCTGAACAACATTGTGGTGCTACCCGGCGACGTGGTGTACATCCCGGCCCGCAACGGTAAGCAGTTCGACAAGAAATCGGGCACGGCCCTGGCCGTTGCCTCCAGCATCACCGCTATTATCGTCCTCACCCGTTTGGTATTTGCACTATGAGCGAGCTAAAAAACAATCTGCGTGTAGTACGCACCCTGTGGCGGGGCCTCCCGATAATCCTGCTTTGCACGGCCCTGGCCGTACTAGCTGCCTATGAGTACCTCCGCTACGCCACGCCACTCTACGAGAGCACGGCCAAAATCAAGCTGGCCGAAGCAAACGAAGGCCCCATCAATACTACCCTGATTAAGACCTCCGACGCCTTTTCGCCCAATAACAAGACGGGCGCCGAAGTGGAGCTTATCAAGTCACAGTTCCTGGTAGGCAAGGCCTTACAACAGCTTCCGTTCGACCTGAGCACTTACCGGGTGGGTGAAATCCGCAAGACGGAGCTGTACAAGCAAAGCCCATTTGCTGTGACCCTGCAACTCCGCAACCGCAAGTGGGAAGATCAGCCCTTCAAGCTGGAAATCAACGCCGACAACCAGTTGGCTCTTACCTCGCCCGATGGCGAAACCGTAGTCGGCCAGTTTGGTCAACTCCTGCATTTTGCCGGTGCCAATGTAGTCATCGAGAAAAACCAGGCGCTGCTCCAAGCCAAGCCCGGCCTGGCCTTGGCCGACACCTACGAGTTTGTTCATCACTCCCGCACCCAGCTTATGCAGGACGTGCTAGACCACCTCGACATCACTAGCGTGGACAAGGACGTAGCCGTTATTCGGGTAAGCTTCCGCAGCCCGGTAGCCGAAAAAGCCGCCGACCTAGTAAATGCGCTGTCGGGGGCGTACATGACGGACTACCTCGAAAACAAATACAAGGTGGCTAACACCTCGGTGGAGTTCATTGACAAGCAGCTGAAGACGGTGGGGGAGAGCCTAGCCCATTCCGAAAACTCCATTGAAGGCTACCGCGACCAGAAGCGCATTGTGAACATTGGGCAGGAAACCGACACGGAACTGCACAAGATTTCGGAGATGAAAATTCAGCGCGCCAACCTGCGCATGAGCCTAGCGGCGGCCAATAGCCTGTACCAGTACATGCAGTCGGGCAAGAAGAACATTTTGGAGCTGGCCCCCACCTTCGAGGCGTTCAACGATCTGCTCTCCAACGACATGGTGAAGAAGATGAAGGAGCTGCAAGCAGATAAGCGCGACATGCTGCTTCGCTTCAAGCCCGAGGATGAGAAGGTGGTAGCTATTGACCAGAAGCTGGCCGACCTGAATGGCTACCTGCTGGAAAGCATCAAGAACACCCGCAACGCCCTGACCATCAAGTATGGCGAAATCGACCAGGCCATCCGCCAGGCGGAGAAAGGCTTTGTGGGCTTGCCCACCCGCGAGAAAAACCTGGCTATTCTGGAGCGTAACTTCCAGTTGAACGAGAAGCTTTACACGCTGCTGCACGAGAAAAAGACTGAAGCCGAAATTGCCAAGGCCGCTCCCACGTCCTCGCACCGAATCATTTCGGAGGGCGCAGTGCCCGATAAGCCCATTGCCCCCAACCACGAGCTGGTGCTGGCCGTGTCTGGCTTCCTGGGTATGCTGGTTGGTACCGTATTGGTATACCTATTCTCCCTGCTGCATGCTACCCCCAACGATACGCACCAGGTTCAGAAGGAAACCATCATCCCCATTGCGGCTAGCGTGCCCTACCTGGCTACGGCCGGGCAGCGCGTGGCGTACTTCCGGCAGTTGGCTACCCGCTTGGAGCTGAAAGGCCTGCTGCCCATGGGTAGTAAATTGGTTGTGAGTGCTTTCACCGACCTGGAAGGCCACTCCTTCTTCTTCGAGAATCTGGCGGCAGCCCTGGACGCCCAAGGGAAAAAGACCCGCTGCATTTACATTAACGACCATAACACGCTGAATCCCGACACCCTCAGCTCGGAGCTGATGCTGGTGCACAACCTGGCCTTGGCCGAGGATAGCCACAGCCTGGCCGTAATGGCCGGCGCCGACGTAAACTTGGTATTGCTGGATAGCCGCACTACCCCTCTGCACCGCATCAAGGAGCTGGAACTGCTGGTAGCGGAGTACAAGCTTCCCAACGTGCACTTCTGCTTGAATCGCGAAGGCTACCAGCCCAGCCCATTGCGCTCCTTCTGGAAGCGCTCCGCTCGGCAAACTACCTGGCAGCTAGCCAGTGAAGCCCATGCTGGCACTCCCGCTACGGCGTAGCTGGCCGACCCTGCCGGCCCGCTACTGGGTAGTAGCGGGCCAGGCAGTGGTCAGCGCCACTTCCTTTCTCACCAATATTTTTATTGCCAAGCTCAGTGGCTTGGCCACCTTTGGGGAGTACAGTGCCTGGCAGATGGTGTTGTTGCTGGCCTTGGCGCTGCAAGGAGCCTTCGTCAGCCAGCCCATGCAAACCGTGTACGGGCAAACGGCTGCCACCCGCCGGCCAGCCTACCGCCAAGCGCTGCTGGCCATGCAAATGGGCTTTAGCCTGGCGGCTGTGGTAGTGGTAGCAGCGGGGGCCCTGGCCTTGCACTATGGTACGCTGGCGCTACCCGCCTTTCTGGTATGCATGGTGGTGTGTTGCGGGCAGGATACCGCCCGCAAACTGCTATTGGCCGACGGTAACGTGCAAGTAGCCCTCGCCAGCGACGTCCTATCGGCGGGAGGGCAGCTGCTGGTGCTCGCCTACTGGGCCTTGCACCACGAAGCCGCTACGCTGCCCGCCGTGCTGTGGGCGGTAGGACTAACTACCGTTCCTGCTCTGCTACTATCCGGCTGGGCGCTACGGCTCACCTTTCGCATTCGGTTCGAGCGTCACTTCGTTGCAGCGCACTGGCTGCAAGCCCGCTGGCTTCTCCCTACTGTGCTGGTGCAGTGGCTTTCCTCCAACGCCTTGCTAGTATTTGCCGGCTGGACGGGCAGCGCCGCGATGCTGGGGGTGCTGCGGCTGGCCCAAACCTTCATGGGCCTGTTCAACGTGGGGCTGCAAGCCGCGGAAAACTATGCCCTGCCCAAGCTGAGCCAGTACGTTCATCAACCCGCCTTGTTTGCCCAGCAGCGTGCCCGCCTGGCGCGCACCATGCTCTTGCTGGCGGCCCTGCCCATCCTGGCTTTGTTTGGGCTGGCGGGTCCTATCATTGAGTGGCTACAAGCAGATAGCGCCCAGTACTGCAACGTGTTGCGCTGGTGCTGCTTGCTCTACGTGGTTATTCTGCTAGTGTACCCGCTGCGCCTCACCGTGCGCCTGTTGCCTAGCGCCCGGCCCTACTTCGTGGGCTACGTGCTCAGCGTGGCCGTCTCGTTCGGGCTGGCGCGGTGGCTGGTTGGCACTTGGCAAGCCAGTGGCGTGGTGCTAGGCTGGATTGTGGCGCAGGCCGTGCTGGGCTTGTACTGGGCCCTAGTGGTATGGCAGGCTGAATCCCAACAAGCAACTGAAATCCTGGCTTCCCCAACTCAAGAAACTCTATGAAAGTAATTCATCTCATACTAGGCAAAGCAAATCCAGAAAGGATGAACGGCGTGAACAAGGTAGTACATGCCTTAGCTACGCAGCAATGCCGAGCTGGCTGGAATGCGGAGGTGTGGGGCATTACCCAAGATGTGGTAGAAAACTACCCGCCCCGTGATTTTACCACCCGCCTGTTTCGGGCGTGCCGCAACCCCTTCCAAGTGCACCCCGAACTGGTGTCGGCCCTCACGCAGATGGCTGGTCAGGCCGTGGTTCACCTGCACGGGGGCTTCATTCCCGCGTATTATTCGGCCGCTAAAAAGCTGACTGAGCTGGGTATTCACTACGTGGTGACGCCTCACGGTAGCTATAGCGCCCAGGCCATGCGCAAAAATGGCTTGGTAAAGCAATTGTACCTCCGGTTGTGTGAGCGTCACCTGCTGCAAGGGGCGGCGCTGGTGCACTGCCTAGGGCAAAGCGAAGTAACGGGCCTGCGCGGCCTGCGGGCCGGCCTGCCCACCTGCCTACTGCCCTACGGTTTTGAAATGCCCCTTATGGAAGTGTGCCGAACGGAGCCGCGGGGCATCTTCCGAGTGGGCTTCTGTGGCCGCCTCGATGAAAAGCACAAGGGCCTGAGCTGCCTGATTGCGGGGTTTGCCGAGTTTGCCCAGCACATGCCCTCGGCAGAGCTGTGGATTATTGGCGACGGCCCCGACCGGGAAAAAGTAGAACGCTGGGCGGCCGCCGTACCCGCCGGCAAGGTAAAAGTGCTGGGCAGCCGCTTCGGCAATGAGAAAATGGGCTTGCTAGCGCAGTTGGATGTGTTTGCCCATCCTTCCCACTACGAAGGGCTACCTACCGCCGTGCTGGAAGCCGCTTCACTGGGTATTCCCTGCGTGGTGACGGAAGCCACCAATATGGGCTCCTATATCCGGCACTTTGAGTGTGGGCAGGTGGTAGAAGAAGCGCAGCCTTCCCAGTTAGCGGCGGGCCTCCGGCAGGTGTACCAGCAGTGGATCAATACTCCCCGCCAGCAGCTCAGCCAGCGTTGCCACGCCATGGTTACCACCGCATTCTACTGGCCCACGCTCCTTCAGGAATACCAGCGCATGTATCGGCGGGCATACTATGCATAGCACTTCTACTCTTTCTCTTCCCGCCGCATCATCAGCCCTGCGGTACCGTGGGTTTCTGCGCACCTTGCAGGTAGTCCTGACTGTTATCCTGCTGATTAAGATTGCCGGCTTTTTCACCTGGAGCGACAACGTGGGCGTTACGCGGGTGCTCAAAATAGCCAGCCGCCTTGCCATGACGGGCGCCATCGTGGGCGTTTATCAGCTCATCCTGCGTCGGGGGGCGGTAGATTCCTTCCGGTGGCAGAATAGCCTTGCTCCGCTGCTTTATGGCGGTTACCTGCTCCTGGGCTTGGCATCGGTGCTCTGGTCTACTGACCCTGGCTACTCTATGCTTCAACTGCTCATGGATGTAGAAAGCTTTGTTTTCGCTTTCTACTTCGTCAAGTGCTTTTCGCTGCTTGAGTCGTTCTTTCCCACGAGTACCATTCGCTTGTCGAACGTACTGGGCAACGCTTCCTTTCTGATGGTGGTGCTTTTTGTGGTGGGCATGCTGGTAGCACCCGACGTGTTTTACCGCATGACCCACGGCGGCGAGGAAGCACGCTTGGGTGGCTTCCTCATGAACCCCAATGAACTGGGTATGCTGTGCGTAGTGTGCCTGTCCTGCCTCGCCTTCGACCTCTACCGCCGGCATCACTTCCGCCTTACGCTGGTGAAAATGCTGCCGGTATTCTACGCCCTACTCCTGACGGGTTCCCGGTCCTCTCTGGTTGGGTTTCTGTTGCTAGTGTTGTTTCACGTGTGGCAATCGGGGCGGGCGCGCCTGAAGCTGGCGGTGGCAGCTAGTGCCTTGTTGATAGTGCCCTTGGTGGTGCAGAACGTGTTTGTCAAGCAGGGCGGTTTGGAAGAAGTACTTAGCCTAACGGGCCGCCTGCCATTCTGGAAAGCCCTGCTCACCGAAGGACTACCGAAAGAGCCGCTCCTAGGCTACGGCTTCATGCGTATTGCCTACGGCGACTACTTCCAGAGCACGCATACGTATGCTGCGCAAATGACCCACAACACCTTCATTCAGGTGCTTCTGAACCTGGGCTTGGTAGGGTTTGGGCTGGTGCTGGCGCAGTTGGTTTGCACGGTACGCGGGTTTCTGACCTACTCTGCTCCCGAAAAGCGCCTACTGATTATCAGCATCTTCATTCCCATCCTGATCAACTCATTTACCGAGTTCGGCATCTTCGGCCAAACCAACTACGGCATCTTATTCTACCAGATGCTGATTTTCATGATCAGTCAGCGCTACCATCCGCTGCTGTCTACGGCCGAAAAGCTTTTCCTCCGGCGGAAACGCCCCGAGCTGCTGCTGGCCGCGTAGGGCCGCCGCGCCGCCACTTACTGCCGGGCTTCTGTTGTTAGCCACTCCGGCCCTTGTCTCTACCTTTCTTTCCTGTCTGTACTATGCACGCTGTTAGTTCTTTCGTGCTCCTGAGCCGGTGCGCGCTTATGTTGAGCCTATTAGTGATTTCGCGTCTATTTATGCCCCAGCTGACCGATGATGCGTTGTCGGAGCTTGATTACTCGGCGGAATCTGAGGGGGCACTATCTCCCATTGAGGCGCCCGTTATGCTGGCGTCCCTCGCGCCCGGCTTTACGTACTCGGGAGGCCACGATGCCTCCCATGGCTGCTCACATCATCACCATCCCAAGCCCGTACGGCGGCAGCGCCGCCCCGCTTTGGGCTTCGACCAGACGCACTTTAAACCTAGGGGGCGCCTGGCCCGCCAACCGCAAACTACCGTGTTGGGCCGCGTCAAGGAGTGGTTTGCCGTTGCGGTTCCTGGTAAGCACTAGCGGTACTGGTTTTCCATGTATTGTCATCATCCGGCTGCCTGATCCGCAGCCGGATTTTTTTACCCTATCTGTTCGTAGCTTTTATGATTTTTTTCGTTTCTCAGGGCGCATTTTCGGCTGCCTGGCCTAGCCTGTTGCGGTCCTTGGTACTTGTTGTTTTGCTGCTGCTGAACCATACAGCAATGCCCCGCACTCGCACGGGGGGCGCCGTCACAACGGTGCTATTAGTTTGCGCCGCCGAAAAGCTAACTACCACTGGCCTCCCCGATCCGCCATTGGCGCCGGCTGGTCAGGCGCGGGCCCAGGCACTGCTTGAGTTACTGCGCCGCCGCGGGGTAGCTGGGTTGCTTGCTACCTCGGCCACCAGTTCGCGGGCTACCGTGGCGCCGCTGGCTCAAACGTTGCATCATACTATTCAGGAGTACAATCCTAGCCAACTGCCAGCCGTGGCACTGCGCATAGAGCGGCAGTTTAAGGGCAAGACCGTGGTAATTGTAACGGACCCAACCAGCGTCTTCTCGTTGCTTGATGCTCTGGGTGCCCCCCGGCCTGTGCTGCACCTCACTGGGCCCGAGCATGATTTGCTGTTGGAAGTGCGCTTGCCTACCGATGGGTTTCCTATGGTTCTTACCCGGCGGTACGGCCCAGCCAGCGAAACCCAAGCCGCTCCGTAGGTTTTAGCTTTCGTGCGGGGGGTAGGGCTACGGTTGGCCCCAACTCCTGCACGTCCAAATTGTGGAATGACTAGGTATGAGCTAAAGGAGGAGTTTAATATGATGATAATCAATGATATGTAAGATTGCTATGCTGAATTGAAAACCCCGCGTAGCAGAACAGTCTGTACCGCGCATGACTCAGGGTGGGAGGAAGGTAGGCTGGTATAGCACCGCATGAGTATACCCGCAAAGGCATTCCACCAGATAGAGTGACTGTCCAGTTTATGGACATAGTAGTCAGAGGATGGTGGTGTAGTAGGTTGAAACAAAGGTGCTTATGCTGAAAGATGGTTTTGGCCCTGCCTTGGCATTACTTCCCGCATGACCACAACTACTATAGGATTAGATACCGACCAGGAGCTACTCACCGACCTGATGGGCAAGCTTGGCTACGTACCGGTTGCTGAGGGTGGCTTGCAACTGCGTGGGTTTCACAACCCTGCTGGCGGCCTGCGTTGGGTGTGGCCCGCTACGCTGCGCCAGCCACTGTTTCTGGAGTTTTATAATGCGGCTTCGCCCAAAGCCAAGCTATTTAGTGCCTTCGTCCGAAGTGCCTATGCCGTGGGCATTGCCGATGCGTTATTCCCGCTCCTGCCGTACCGCTTTGCCAGCACGCAGGCGCAACCTTGGCCTACCCCTGACTTTGCCTTGTTCACGGGTACGCCGGGCCCCTACCGCAAAGCCGTTTGCTGCTACGCTGACGCTGCCGGGCAGCAGGTGTTTGCCAAGCTTCCGCTTACGCTAAAAGCAGCTCACAAGGTGCAGGCCGAAACGAAGGTCTTACGGGCGTTGTCGCGCCGCCCAAGCACCTCTTTTCAAGTGCCAGAGGTTGTGAAGGCCGGGCCAGATTTTCTGCTCCAAACCAGCGTCAAGTCTACGCACGCAGTACGGGCCAGCGCACCTATCTATCAGCACTTTGCTTACCTGCAAGAGCAACTGCGCGAAACCATGGTGCACCGCAACCTGGCCGACACTGATTTCTGGCAAACAGTGCAGCAGCAGGTAACCGCTTTGCAGGCCCTACCCGAAACCCGCATTCCGTATGGCCTGCGCGCCAAGCTTCAGCACCTGCTGCGCCAGATCAATCCTCAACAAGTGGTGCCGCTGGCTTTTGCCCACGGAGACTTTACGCCCTGGAATTGCTGGGTAGAGCCGGAGAAGCTGGCTTTATATGACTTAGAGTTTGCTTTGCCCGAAGCGCCACTGCTCTACGATTTGTTTCACTTTCATGTGCAGCAAGGGCTACTAGTGCGCCGAGCCACAGGAACAGATATTCGACAGCAGCTTTGGGACCAGGCTTGGGAACAGTTTCCGGCCTTCACGGAATCTCAGCTGCAACTGGCGCTGCGTCTGTATCTGCTGCATCAGATTTCCAGCTTTGCCCTCGTATACCACGAGCAGGAGCAGTGGCACACCCAAATACAGTGGCTGCTGGCTGGTTGGAACGAGCTTCTGACCCTGGAGCTAGCCTCTCACCTAGAACACCGCCAGCTGTGTCTCTACGACCTCTTGGATGGACTTGCGCCCCAGGGCGGGGTAGTGCTGAAGCCGCGCGCCGAAAATGCTTACTACCCTTCGCCCACCTCCGATGTAGACTTGCTGCTTACTAAGGAGCGCGGCACCGAGGTAGCGGCTTTCTTACAGCGTTTTCCCGTGGTTCGCTCGGCGGCCGTGCGGCGGCAGGCGCACATGGTATCCGTCGACTGCTTTTTTCAGGATGGGTCATTTCTCTCCGTGGATGTGCTGCACCAACTCCTGCGTAAAGCAGTGCGCATCGGCAACAGCGCGGAAGTCTTGGCTCATGCTCAAGCCGCCACGGCAGCCGTGCCTGTGCCCGCTCCCCACCACGATTTCGAATACACGTGGCTGTTTTACTGGCTGAACCAAAGCCACGTGCCCACTACGCACCTGCGGCACTTCCAGCAGCGCCCCGCCCCGGAGCAGCAGCAGTTGCTAACCTACTTCGGCAACAAATACGGCCTGCACTTCGATAGCCTGACCAGCGCGGCCCACTATGAGCCCAGCTTAGGCAAGCAGCTGCGCCAGCAGGTAGCCCGCCAACCCGGCAACCAGGCGGTGAGCCGGTGGTGGCGGACCTGCCAGTACGGCTTGAGCACCATTGCCTCCTTTTTTCGCCCGCAAGGGTTTGTCATCACGTTTAGTGGGGTAGATGGGGCCGGTAAGTCTACGGTAATTGCGCATGTGAAGGAGCGCCTGGAAAAGAAGTGGCGCAAGCGTGTAGTTGTGATTCGGCACCGCCCCTCGGTACTACCTATCCTGAGCGCCTGGAAATATGGCCGCCAGGAAGCCGAAAAGCGCTCGGCGCACACGCTGCCACGCCAGGGCAACAACCAGAAGGTGAGTTCTTCGCTGGCCCGCTTCAGCTATTACTACCTCGATTACGTGCTGGGACAAGCCGTGGTGTGGCTGAAGTACACGCGCCGCGGCCACGTGGTGCTCTACGACCGGTACTACTTCGACTTTATCAACGACAGCCGCCGCAGCAACATCTGCCTGCCTGAGCGCTTCACTAAGGCGCTGTACACCTTCGTCAACAAGCCCCGCTTGAACTTCTTCCTGTACGCCGCCCCCGAGGAAATTCTGCGGCGCAAGCAGGAGCTGTCGGCCGATACCATTGTGCAGCTCACCCAAAAGTACCAAGCCCTGTTTGGGCAACTCTCGGGCCGCTACCACCAGTCGCAGTACGTGCCTATTGAAAACCACAACCTCGACGCTACGCTCACGCTTATCGGCCGCTACATCCAGCAAGAAATCAAATGAAAACACCGCTACAAAATTGGGTGCGGCGTCGCAACCCGCACTTCGTCATTCACCCCGCCGTGCCCACTACCTGGCTGCTCGCCTTTGCAGTCCGCACCGCCGGCGCCCTCATGCGGGGCAGCCTGTTGTGGCTGCGGGGCCGCAACCCCCAGGGCGCCATGCTGGGCCACAACGTACAGTTTAACTACTTGAGCCGCATCCGCTTTGGCCGCTGGCTGAAAGCCGGTGACCATGTTCGGTTCAGCGGCCTCTCTACCGGGGGGCTAACGCTGGGCCACAACGTAAGCATTGGCGCCTACAGCCAGGTTGTGGTGTCTACCTCCCTGCAGGAGCCAGGCGAGCACATTTACATCGGCAATCAGGTAGGCATAGGAGAGTTTGCCTATTTGGGTGGGGGCGGCGGGCTTCGCATTGAGGCCAACTGCATTATTGGGCAGTACTTCAGCTGCCATCCCGAAAATCATTGCCACGCGGACGTTGACGCGCTGATTCGTTTGCAGGGCGTCACGCGGCGGGGCATTCATATTGGGCCCAACTGCTGGATTGGTAGCAAAGTAACGGTTCTTGATGGGGTGCACATAGGCGAAGGCTGCGTAGTAGCGGCCGGCGCCGTTGTTACGCGCTCAATGCCGGCGCGTAGCGTGGTTGCGGGCGTTCCGGCCCGGGTGATTTCCGTGCGGGAGACTTCGGGAGTGCCCGCGCCCCACATAGCGGCCGTTGCCTGATGAAAACTGTGCTCATCACGGCCTACGCCGTCAATCCCTACAAGGGCTCTGAAGATGGCATGGGGTGGAGCTTTATTCTGCAGGCGGCCCGCTCGCACCGGGTGGTGGCCGTCACGCGTGAAAACAATCAGCCTCCCATCGACAAGTTTCTTGCCGAGCACCCCGAACTGGCGCCGCTAGCTTCCTCCATCACCTTTCTCTACTTTGATTTGCCGGCCTGGACGCGTTGGTGGAAAAAGGGCCCGCTGCTGTCGGTGCTGTACTTCTACTTGTGGCAGCTGGGGCTGGGAGTGTGGCTGTGGTACCGCCGCCCACTGGTTGATTTGGTGCACAACCTCAACTTCCACAACGACTGGACACCTTCCTTTCTATGGTTACTGGGTCGGCCGCTGGTGTGGGGGCCCATTGGGCATCACCCGCCCATTCCGGCTAGTCACTTACGTCAGCACGGGGCCCTGGCCTACGGCAAAGACCGGCTCCTGGGCCTCATGAAGCATGCCTTCTGGCAGTTCGACCCCTTTCTGGGCATCACGCAACGGTCGGCCCGCCGGGTGCTTTGCATGAACTCTACGGTAGCGCCCCGGCTGCGCCTTAAGGCCGAACAGTTTGAAATTGTGCCCTCCGTGGCGGTGGATTTGCCTTTGGCAACCCCAAGAATGTCGCCCGAGAACTTCACAGTGATGATTGCCGCCCGAATGGTCCCCCTCAAAGGGTTTGATATGGTCATTGAGGCCTTCGCCGAGTTTTACCACGGTCTGAGTCCCGCCGACCTTCCGAAAGCACGCCTGTTACTTATTGGGAGCGGCCCTGAGGAAAAGCGCCTGCACGCATTACTTGCGCAGCGGGGCGTAGCGCAGTGCACCCAGCATCTGGCTTGGCTCGACCGCGCCGAGCTACTGCAGCTCTACGGGCAGGCCTCCGTGTTTTTCTTTCCTTCCCACGAAGGCGCTGGGATGGTAGTAGCCGAGGCAATGAGTTATGGCGTGCCGGTGCTGTGCTACCAAAACGAAGGTCCTGGCGAGCTAGTACCCCCAGCTTCCTGCCTGCAAGTGCCCTACGCCTCCTTCCGGCAAAACATCCACGACTTCGCCGCTCTGCTAACCCAGCTGTTTGCCAACCCGGCCCTACTCGCCGCCGAAGCCCAGCGTAGTCGTGCCCACGTAGCTGCCCATCATACCTGGGCCCGGCGAGGTCAGCAACTGCAGCGCATCTATCAGAACGTCCTTGCTCAATGAAAAACGTTATTGCTGTTCATTTACTTAACGACCGTAGCGGTAGCCCGCTGGTGCTGCGCAACGCGCTCGATTTTCTGCTAAGCGCTGGTTATCGGGTAGATCTGCTCACTGCTACCCCCAACGAGGAGCCCGGCTTCCTCAGCGACTTACCCGGGGTGATAACGCATGCTCTTCCGTACCGCTGGAGCCCTAACCGGTGGCGCACGTTGATTAATTTCCTGTGGGCCCAGGTGGCGGTATTCATCTCCGTAATGCGGCTAGCAACCCCCAGCACGGTGGTCTACATCAACTCATTGTTGCCGGGTGGGGCGGCGCTGGCGGCCAAGTGCCGCGGGGCCCGGGTAGTCTACCATCTGCACGAAGTGTCTATTCGGCCCGCACTGCTTAAGCGCCTGCTGTGCCGCATTGTAAATCTGACGGCCGACCGTGCCCTCTTTGTGTCTCGTTACGTGCAGGAAGCGCTAGGGCTAACGGTCCGTCATCAAGAGGTAGTCTACAATGCCTTGCCGCTCACATTTCTTACGGAAGCCCATCACGCACCGAGTCCTACTGAGCAGCCATTTGTGGTGCTAATGGCTTGCTCACTAAAGGACTATAAAGGAGTGCCCGAGTTTTTTCAGTTAGCCCGCACGCTGCCCGATATGCAGTTTGAATTGGTGCTCAACGCCAGCGCCGCGCAACTGGATGGCTACCGGGCAACCTATTCCATCCCCGCCAACCTTACCCTGTTTCCAACCACCTGCAACATGCACCCCTTCTACCAGCGGGCGGCAGTAGTCGTCAACCTGTCTCGGCCCGCAGAGTGGGTAGAAACGTTCGGCATGACCATCCTGGAAGCTATGTACTACGGTCGGCCAGTGGTGGTACCCCCGGTAGGAGGCGTCAGCGAAGTAAACTTGATTGGGCAGACCGGTTTTGCCATTGATGGGCGCGACCTGCCCGCCTTGCAACAGGCACTGCTGCTGTTGCGCAACAACCCGCGGGCCTATGCTCGCATGTCGGCGGCCTGTTTGCAGCGCGCCGCCGCTTTTTCTCCTGCTCGCTTCGGCGAACAGATTCGGCGTCATTTCCAGGCTGAGTTTTCCCACGTGTTCGTGCCTGCCGCGCAGGAAACCGGCAATCCTATCGGCGCTTAACGCTCGGCTGCGGCCTAGGCTGCTTCCTTCCGGCCAGTAGTGTCAGAAGCCGCGCCTCTATTCCCTTTCCCTCTATTCTTCTCTTTACGAACAATGACCAGCAAGAAAGTCGCCATTATTGGTACCGTAGGCCTGCCCGCCTGCTACGGCGGATTTGAAACCCTAGCGGCCTACCTAGTAAAATACCTGGGCCATAAACACGAGCTAACCGTTTATTGCAGCGGTAAGAAGTACCCGCGGGAGAAACGGCAAAGCCACTACGAAGGAGCGCAACTAGTATACGTTCCCCTTGATGCCAACGGGATTCAGAGCGTACTCTACGACTGTTTCTGCATCTTGCACGCCCTGTTTTTTGCTGATGTGCTGCTCATCCTGGGCGTACCGGGCGGCATTATGCTGCCCTTCGTGAAGCTCCTCACGCGTAAGAAAATTATCGTTTCCATCGACGGCATTGAGTGGCGCCGTGACAAGTGGAACCGCCTCGCCAAATGGTACCTACGCTACGCTGAAAACCTAGCCGTGAAGTACTCCCACGCCGATATTTCTGATAACGATGCCATTCAGGATTATACTGCCCGTACGTACAGCACCCGGAGCCGCGTAATTGAGTACGGCGGCGACCATACTGTACGCCAGCCTATTACCGCTACCTACAAACAGAAGTATGCCTTTCTGAGCAGCCCCTACGCCTTCAAGGTGTGCCGTATCGAGCCAGAAAACAACGTACATCTAATTCTGGAGGCATTCGCGGAACTGACTGATTATCCCTTCGTGCTCGTTGGTAACTGGAACAATAGCGAGTTTGGCCGTCAGCTGAAAGCTTCTTACGGTGCCTTCCCCAATCTGCATTTGCTGGACCCCATCTACAACCAGGAAGAACTCGACGTACTGCGTGGCAATTGCTTTATGTACATTCATGGGCATAGCGCCGGTGGCACCAACCCGTCCTTAGTCGAAGCCATGTACTTAGGACTACCTATTCTTGCCTACAATGTAGCATTCAACACGGCTACCACCGAACACAAAGCCTTATACTTCGCTTCCAAAGAGCAGTTAAAAGCGGCTATTGTAACCATCGGCTTCGCTACGTGGAAGAACGTAGGCGTCGAGATGAAGGCCGTGGCAGAGCGACGGTACAAGTGGGATATCATTGCCCAGAAGTATAACTACCTAATAGAGCGCGTGTCTGCTGCAAAGTACAAAGAGGGCGTGCGGCCGTTGCTGAGTACCCTAAGTCAGCAATCCTTATTGGAACATCAGCTTGGTCACTACCAATCCTTGACGATGTTTTATGAAGAGTAGCAAAACGTGATGAAAATCAGCTTTTCCAAAAATGGGAATTTATTGGCAGTTTGCTAAAAAACTATTACTACCATAAAGTACAAAACAGAGATTGTGAGGATAATAAATTTATTATATAATTTATATTTTAAATAAGCAATGCACAAAACTTAAAGTATTGTACTGCGTAACTATAACCAATACTAGGACTATTCCTGTATTTTAAAAGCCAGTTCATTTTGGGAAATTAGATTCTACAAAAAAAAATTTCGCTGTATAGTACTATGGAATAGATAATTAAATATCGTTTGATATCGTATAAACACTAAATTTGTGGCTGTATCCTATGTATGTACATTTTGTAGTGAATAAAGCGGGCTGTTTCCATGAAATACAGCCAGTATTCTAGTGTTAATAATTGGTGATTAATAAAAGTGCAATTTTTTGTCATGTCATTTCCCGGCTAGCGCATGCTATTTATGTAGTAAAGTGCTATTACTGGACATTGCAACGGATGAGCTATACTATAGTGCAAGTGACTCCATTAGTCCTTTTTAACCGACTTTGAAAGAGTAGTATGGGGTGTGATTTTTAGCCCATATGCTTATAGTGTTACGCGTTTTTTCGTTTGCGAATGAAATCCGACATAAGTACGAAGTTCAACATTTGTATTGTTGAAGATGACCCTTGGTATGGCCAACTACTACAGTATCAACTCTCTCTAAATCCAGATTATACAGTCAAACTCTACTCTCTCGGTAAGGAATTCTTTGAGGCAGTTCAGGAAAAGCCCGATGTTATTACTATCGACTTTTCGCTGCCGGATATCAGTGGCGACAAGCTGCTTAAAAAGATTTTACGCCACTTTCCTGGGGTGCCCGTTATCGTTATTAGCGCCCAAAGCAAGATTGCAACGGCCGTTGAACTGTTGAAGCTGGGTGCTACCGACTACTTGGTGAAGGATGAGTACACCAAAGAGCTTCTGTGGAATGCCATCCAGAAGATTCGCGAAACGTCGGCTCTAAAGCAGCAGGTTCAACACCTGGAAAGGCAGTTGCAGGATAAGTACAGCTTCAACAAGCTGCTGAAAGGCAACAGCCCAGCCGTACTGCGCACCTTCGACCTGATGGAGCGGGCCGCACAAACGCCCGTCAACGTATCCATCAATGGGGAAACGGGCACCGGCAAAGAGCTGGTGGCCAAGGCTATTCATATGAACTCGGAGCGGCAAAAAGGACCTTTTGTTGCGCTGAACATGGCGGCTATTCCCGGCGAACTAGTAGAAAGCGAGCTGTTTGGTCACGAGAAAGGCGCCTTCACGGGAGCCATCAGCCGCAAGATTGGCAAATTTGAGGAAGCCAATAACGGCACGTTGTTTCTCGATGAGATTGGCGAGCTGCACCCCAATGTTCAGTCTAAGTTGCTGCGCGTTTTGCAGGAGCGGGAATTGCAGCGCGTAGGAGGAAGCGAGAAGATCAAGCTGAATGTGCGCCTGGTGACGGCTACGCATAAAAACCTGGCTGAGGAAACCAAGAAAGGCAGCTTTCGGGAAGACCTGTACTATCGCATCATTGGCTTGCCAATTGTGCTGCCTCCCCTGCGCGACCGGCAAATGGATATTATCCTGCTGGGCAAGCACTTCCTAGATGAGTTCTGCAAGGCCTACCAGAAGCCATCCATGAGCATTGCGCCAACTGCCCACGAAAAGCTGATATCGTATGACTACCCCGGAAATGTTCGGGAGCTGAAAACCATCATCGAACTAGCTGCGGTGCTGAGTAACAGTCGGGAAATTCAGCCGGAGGATATCTTGTTTCCTCCCGCCGCTAAAAACAATGGGCTGCTGGCCGAGGAAAAAACTCTACGCGAATATACCTGCACCATCATTCGCCATCACCTAGACAAGTATGAGAACAATGTGCCCTTGGTAGCCAAGAAGCTGGACATTGGGCGGTCTACTATTTATAAAATGATCCAAGACGGAGAATTTTAATGGCAATGAGTAATTACCAGAGTGCCCTGCTTGCAATGGAAAATTCGGAGTTGCGGGCACTGCTAGCGCAAAAGGAAGCCGAGATTCTTGCTCTTAAAGCGACCCAGACCAAGCAGCACGCGCCTACTGCTTGGCCTATCGCACATCAGCTAGACCAGTGTTTACTGCTCATGCAGCAAGTATTTACGGCTCTGCTGCTTAGTGATGCACACGGGCGGATTACGTGGGTAAATGCGGGCTTCACCAAAATGTGCGGGCTTACCTTGGAGGATGTACTAGGGGTAGAGGCTAAATTATTACTGGGAAAAAGCCTGCTGGGCACCGCTACGGATGCTTACATTAACCACTGCCTAGCCCAGCTGCTACCCTACGAGTATGAAGTGCCCAATCCTTGCTCCACGAAGGAAGGAGACTGGATTCGGGTAAAATGCCAGCCTATCTTTGATAGTGCCGGTGAGTTGCTGTTCTACGCCGGGATGGTTGAGGACATTTCTGTCTGGAAGCAAACGCAGGTTGTGCTCACGGAAAGTGAACAACGTTTCCGGACCCTGATTGAGAATGCCCCCGGGGTACTGTATGAGTGGCGCTGGAATTTTGACGGCACCTGCCAGTGCACTTACGTCAGTCCGAAATTGCAGGAATTATTCGGGATATGCCCGGATCCAGACCAGCAAATTACCGACTACATACACCCTGATGATCGGACGCGCTTTCACGAGTCTATCTTCCAAGCAAGCAGGAGGCGCAGCAACTGGCACTTTGAAGGACGGGCCGTGGTACCGGGCCAACCTCTGCGGTGGTGGCGTGGAACGGCCGTAATGTCTGGTAAAGACGAGAAGGGCCTGCTCTACCAAGGTATTCTGCAGGATATTACGTCGTCTACCGTTGCTCAAGAGTCCATTCGGGAAAGCGAGCAGCGCTGGCGGGCCTCCATGACGGCTTTGGGCAATGATGACTGGGAGTACGACTTCCAAAAAAATTTACTCCATATGTCGCCCAAGTACTGCCAACTGTTTGCCTACGATGGGCAGCCGTTGCACTTGCACAGTGATAAGGAGCATCAGGGCACTACCCCACAGCACAAAGTCTACGAAACCGCCCGGCAAACCATGGGCGCATACTTACGTGGTGAGCTACCCTTCTACTCAGCCACATACCGGCTAACCGACGAAGAAGGGCAAGACATGTGGATTCTGTCGCGGGGTATGATAACCAAGCGCGATGAGCATGGCAACCCTCTCATTGCCACGGGCACTCATGCGGATATAACAGAAATTACAAAAACACAGCTAGCGCTCGAAGCATCGACTCTGCGGCTGGGCAGTACCATTGCTAACTTGCATAGGGCGGTACTGCTGGAAGACGAAAACCGCAAGGTTATTCTGGTAAACGAGATTTTCTGCCGCTTGTTCAAGTTGCCCTATACGCCTGCCCAATTGGTCGGCGCCGATTGCGTTTGGCTAGCCGAACAGATCAAGGGGGAGTTCAGCAATGAAAGCACTTTTATGCAGCAGGATGCTGGCCGTACTACCCAGCAAGGGGTAGTAGTGCGCGGTGAGGCTATTGCTATGAAAGATGGTAGAACCCTGAGCCGCGACTCCACGCCCATTTATGCCAAAAACAGCTACATCGGTTATCTGTGGAACTATGAAGATATAACAAAACGCAGGAGGGAGGAAGATGGTCTGAAGCGCCGGGAGGAAAAATATCGGGGCATTCTAGAGAATCTGAACCTAGGCTTAGTAGAATTGAATTTGAACGGCGAAGCTATTTTCGTAAATGATAGTTACTGCGAGATAAGCGGGTACACGAAGCACGAATTGCTATATAATACGCCCGATCAGATGCTATTGGACGAAGCCAACCAAGCAATGGTGCGTGATAAACGGCACCTGCGCGCCGCTGGCATTTCCGACACGTACGAAGTACCAATAAAAACCAAGCGTGGGGCACTAAAGTGGTTGCTGGTGAGCGGGGCTCCGCTTTACAACGATGAGAAGCAGATTGTCGGCTCTATTGGGGTTCACCTCGACATCACGCACCAGAAGCAGCTAGAAAGCAAGCTGCGGGAAGCAAAAAAGCACGCGGAAGAATCGGCCCAAGCCAAGGAGATGTTTTTGGCTAACATGAGCCACGAGATTCGCACGCCCATGAATGCCATTTTGGGTATGAGTCAGCTGCTGTCCAAAACGCCGCTTTCAACCCAGCAGAATAATTACTTGCACGCCATTTCTTCCTCGGCCGAAAACCTGTTGGTTATCATCAACGATATATTGGATATATCGAAGATAGAAGCCGGTAAGATGGCAATTGAGAAAATAGGATTCAACCTGTCGAAGGTGTGCGAGCAGGTGGAAAAAACCTTGCAGTACAAAGCCGAAGACAAGGGCCTCACGCTGAGCGTACAGGTAAGCCAAGATATACCCGATGTATTACTCGGCGACCCTTATCGTATCACCCAAGTGCTGCTCAATCTTGCCGGCAACTCTATCAAGTTCACGGAGAAAGGCCAAGTAAGCATTGTTTGTGAACTGACCGGTACGATTAACGAGGAGGCAGTTGTGGAGTTTTGCGTGAGCGACACAGGAATTGGTATCGACCCGGCGTATCTCAAGCACTTGTTTCAGGATTTCAGCCAAGAGGACTCGTCGGTTTCGCGGAAGTTTGGTGGTACCGGCTTAGGGCTGAGTATTTCTCAAAGCTTGGTGCGCCTCATGAGTGGCAGTATCCGCATTCAAAGTGAGAAGCACCGTGGTACCATCAGTACCTTTTCGTTGTCACTACCCATCGGTTCGGTGGCCGATTTGCCCCGCAAGGAGCTTACCGTAGGGTCCAAGTTCATTCGGGAGGGGCTACGCGGCAAGCGGGTTCTGCTAGTCGAAGACAATGAATACAACCGGGTACTGGCCAAGTCGTTTCTGCGGCAAGCCTCCATTGAAGTGGCGGAAGCCGAAAATGGGGAAGTGGCGGTACGCATGGCCCAGGAACAGGAGTTCGACCTGATTCTGATGGACGTGCAGATGCCCGTGATGAATGGCCTAGAGGCTACTGCGCAACTGCGCAAGGTGCTGGGCCAACGCCTACCCATCATTGCCCTCACGGCCAATGCCATTCGGGGAGATAACCAGAAATGCTTGGCTGCGGGCATGAACGACTACTTATCGAAGCCGTTTCACGAGGACGACCTGCTTAAAATTGTGCATGAGTGGCTGCTGTGCTCGTCCTCCAAACAAGACCAGGCACCTACGCTCTACCGACCTGATATCCTCAAAAACGCCGCCCAAAACGACAGCAATTTCGTGGCGTTCATGCTCCGCACGTTTCTGAAAAGCAGTGAAAGTGTACTCTTTAGTATGCAAAATGCCCTGGAAACCAAGGATGTTCAGATACTGAAGGCGGCGGCTCACAAAATCAAGCCCAGCCTGGCCCACCTGCAAGTATTCCAAGTGCTGGCGCCCATTGAGCAGCTAGAAAGCTGGGAGGGTGACTTTGATCAGCAGAGCTTAGAACCGCTAGTAGAAATTACAGATACTCTTTTACGCCAAGTAATGGCCCAGATTACCCTTGATCTTAAGGACAGTGAGCCCAACATTGTAAAGGAAAGCTAAGCTCGAACTAGCTGCTCTGCTTCTCGACCTTAGAAGGAGTCATCATACTGCGCAATGAAATCCATAACCAGATGTACCAACCCCGGGCGGTTTGGCGCCAGGGAGCTCATCATTGCGCGTAACTTACTGGGCTCTACGTAACCTGGCAGGTCACACTCCTGCCCAGGGTATTCTAACGGAAAACTAGCGCACCAACCTGGAAAGCTGCGCCTTGCCCAAGGACCCTCGTTTAGTACGGTGCAGGCCGTATGACGAGGGTCTAGCGCAATGTGTTCATAATATAAATTCTTGACGACGGATTCTTCGCCTTCCAACAACTGGAGAATTTGTCCACTTGGCAAGTAAAGCAGTAGCCCCGTAATATTCTTATTACTGTTGTGCTTATGGGATTGCGTCAATAAGGCTATCAACTCAGGCAAGTTGAACGGTTCTTTCGCGTGGCTTTGGTAAATCAGATGGTATAGCGCATGCATCAGGCTAGGCCTTCATGTGGCTTTTGAGAACAAGAATTCTAAAACAAAACTAAGGATTAATTATAATATGCAGTAGTAGGCATCTTTTGACCCCACTTCTAGCAGCAATTGAGCGGGTAATTTGTCTTGAAGCTCCCATGTTAGCGGTGAAAGCGCCGTTCTAATTTAACCGCTTATAGTGGTCTTGGAGCACGAATATACTTAGTGCAGGCAATACTAAATAGAGTAGTATCACAGGGTGCTTACGCACGCATATCCTCGAAAGACGGCAGCGCAGGCTATTGTTGGTAGTCCCACAAACCTACTATAATCCAATTCGCCTTTCGGTGCTCTTTTTCTATTCTGCTATACTAATTATAGTAAGCTGATTTCAGAGTAGGACTATACGTATTAAAGAGAAGAAAACTGGCTGTCCTAAGCTGGAGTATGTACAATAGAAAAGCCCCGCTCCTGGTCGTAACGGAAAGGCGAAAAATGATTTGATAATATGCCTAGCCCGCTGAGCAGTAAGGCAGTAAACGAAGCACCCTGAGCAGGTGAGGTAGTGTTAAACGGCTGCGCTGGTGCCCGGTGGCACCTTACTTACGTAAGCCATTGGCTTACTAACAAGGCACCGCCAAGCACGTCAGCATACTGCCTTGCCGCGAGAGTATAGGGCCACGAACCCATTCGGGCTAGGCCAAGTGCTTTGCTTACATAACGCCCTGTACCCAGAGACTACTTGGCCAGTAGCGCAATAGTTTGGGCAGGGAGCCCGGTCATCAGAATTTGAATAGGACCCGCACCCGTAGCTTACACCTATATGAGCACCAACCTTGGTAGGCGTGGCGGCGCGGCCCAGTGTAGAACTCATGGCTGGCATGAGCACCACTTTCGATTCCCAGCAGCCGGGCGGGCTTGTTCACGCGTACCGTTACTTCGGTGTTGGCGTCGGGTACCGGCGCGCCCACTTGGTCTACGATGGAAAGTTCCAGCGGTGCTGCCCCATTGTTTTTGGTGGCAAGAGTAATGCGGTCGGGGCTTGGGCGTAGGGTGCGAGGGGTGCCGGCTAAGCGTAAGGTGGAGGGCGGCGCTAGGCTTGATCGTTAGTAGCAGGTAGCTCACCGCCCTTCACGTCGCCCAAATGAAATTTCCAGTCGGAAGTAAAGCCAAAAGTCTGATAACACAGCAGACAGGGAGGATTAAGCAAAGAACTAGCGCAACGTGCTTACCAGGGTGGTGATGGAGTGTGGCGCTACGCGCAAGGCCTGGGTGGCGGGTACTGGCGGACCAGGCTGCAGACTAGCACTAGCCGAGGTAACATAGGGCTGGCCGGAGCCCAGCCGCTGCCCAGATACTACAAGACGCAGGGTTGCCGGAGCCGCACCCTCATTGACTACCACCGTTATCAGTTGTCGCCCGTTGGGGCTGCGGTAGGCCGATACCAGCGGCGCACCGGCAGGGCTCTGGTCGAGTTGGGTAGCTAGGCGTACGGCGCCGGGCCGCACAAAACGGCTGAAATTGCCCAGGGCCCACAGCATTTTGCTGGGGTAAAAGGCTCCATCCGTCTTGTTTTTATCGACGTACACTAAGCCGTCTTTGTAGTCGTAGGGTGAAATGGCGAGCCACCACTGCCAAGCCGCCGCATTGGCTACGGTTAGGTCGGTGTGAATTACGCGGGCCAGGTAGAGGGCCGGCGTCATGCCCAAGTCGCGCGGGCCGCCGTTGATTTCGCCGGCATTATCGCCCAGAATGCAGTATTCTGATTGCCAATAGGTCAGCTTGTCGGTGGCAGATACCCGGGCGGCTAGCTGCTGACGCGTGGCTACGGCCTGGGTTTGGGGTGAGGTAGTGAAGTAGCTGTGTCCCGCTATGATACGGGCAACGCGCGGCGTATTACCTAAGTACGTGGGGGCCGTAGCGTTGCCGAAGAAAGCGCCTATCTGGTCGCCCTGTTCGGGCTTGTCGGCGGGGCTGAAGAGGTAGTCTAGCTTGCCGGCCTCGGTAATGAGGAGTTGGGTAGGCAATTTGTTGGCAACCAGCGCCGCGCTGAGGGCTTTGCAAATACCAGTGATGTCTTCGTTTCGGAAGGGCGTGCCCTCCTGACCACCGTCGCTCCAGTCCCATTGCGGTTCGTTTACTGGGCTGAGGTAGTCGAAGGTAATGCCCGTGCGCTGGCGCACGCCCTCAAGTACGCGGGCGCAGTAGGTAGCCAGGTCCGTATGGCGGTCGGGTGCCAGATTGGGCTGCTTGGCCGTTGCGTAGGCCTTACCGTTGCGCGTGAGCGACACGGGGGGACTATTTAGGAAGCCCAAAAACTGTTGCACACCCCGCCGCCGCGCGGCTTGCAAAAACCAGCGTTGCCCGGCCAGCCGGTCCCAGTCGTAGGTACCCGCGGGCGTTAAAAACGACTCGGCGCGTCGCCATTCGTCTTTTATGCCGCTTTGCTCACCCTGCTCCGCGCTGCCCGCCCCGATATTGAAGCGCCACTGCGAAAGACCAATGCCTTTGGGCTGGCCGCCAGGCCCATTTTCGGTACTAAACAGCAAGTCGGCAATGGCTTCTTTTTTGGCCGCCGGCCAAGTGCCCACAAACTGACAGGCCCAGGCATCGGAAGCCGCGAAGTTGGCAATGGTTTGCTGGGGCTGCCTTGTGTTAATACGCACGGTAAGTACGGATGGCGCGGGAGCTTGCTGGCCAACAGCCGAACTAGTAGCCAGCACCAGCCCACCCCAACCAAGGCCCAGCGCTGTGGGCAGACACCTCAGAAAGTGAAGCATAATAAACGAAATGAAACGGTAGCCCAGCCACCTGGCTACAGAAAGTGGGTAGCCAAGCCCCGCAGGAGGAGTAGTGAAAAAGCACTGCGCTCCAGTTGGCAGGTGTGCAGAGTGAAGTAGTAAGCAGACGTTAACATAAATTCGCCCGGCGCAAACTCAATCTGCGCCGGGCGAATTGTGCCGTTGCTTAGTAGCCAGGGTTTTGTGTTACTACGCCGCCCGAAAGCTGAATCTGGTTTGTAGGAATCGGAAACAGGTTGTTGCTTTCCGAAATCTGGTCTTTCAGTTTCCCTTTGTCGTAGGGGTCGGTGCTGGTGGCCTGGTAGGCATTGAAGGCTCGAATCACGGCTACTAGGCGATGCTGGCGCACAAGGTCGTAGTAGCGGTGGCCTTCCATGGCCAGCTCCAAGCGGCGCTCCAGCCAGATGTCGTTGAGCAGCTGCGCGCCAGTAGACCGACGAGGAAGCACCGTGCCGGGCTGCAGGCGGTTGGCGCGGGCCCGCACCAGGTTAAGCGAAGAGAGGGCCTTGGTCTCCTGCCCTAAGCGGTACGAAGCCTCCGAGTGCATCAGCAGCAAGTCGGCGTAGCGCATCTCAATGCGGTTGAGTGGGGCGTGCTCCCGCTCGTTGGCGGGGCGGTCGGCCAGGGGTACGAACATTTTGCGGCTCGTACGGCCCGATTCGTTTTCCGAAGGCTTGGTGTTGTAGTTCGAGTAGTCAAAGTTGGCCGTGGCGGTTCCTACGCTGTCGCCCTGCCGGATGATGGTCCATTTCAGGCGCGGGTCATTTTCGCGAAGGAAAGCTTGCTCCAGGTTGCTAGATGGGGTGTTGAAGCCCCACCCGCCGTCGGCACGGCTACGCATTACCACCGTGAGCGAAGTGCCTAGGTTAAAGGTTTGGTTGGGGCTGTAGTTCAGCTCAAAAATCGACTCATTGCCGTTGTGGTTGTTTACGTTCCACACGTAGCTGAACTCGTCGTTTAGGTTGTACTGGGCCGAGTTCATAACTGCCTCCGCAGCTTGCTGAGCCGGGGCCCACTGTTCGGTGTAGAGGTAGGCCTTGGCCAGGTAGGCGTTGGCGGCGCCTTTGGTAGCGCGGCCTTTTTCAGCACCGGGCCGGTCACGCTTCTCGGGTAGGGCCGCAGCGGCTTCCTGCAAATCCTTGATAATTTGAGCGTAGCAATCGGCCGCCGAGGCGCGCGGCACGGCTAGGGCTTCGGCAGGCGTCAGCGTAGTGAGCACCAGGGGCACGCCGCCGTAGCCCTTCACCAGCTCAAAGTAGTTGTAGGCCCGGATGAATTTCAGCTCGCCCAGTAGCTTCTGCTTTAGCGCAGCATCAATAGGGGCTTTTTCAATGCCCGCCAAGGCTGCGTTGCAGTTGCCAATGGCTTGGAAAATGAAGGTGTAGCGGTTATCGAACCACTCGTTGTTGGGTAGCCAGAAGAAGCGGGAAAAGTCACCAAACTCGCGTTGGTCGCCGGCAATGGCGTTACCCTTCCAGGCGTCGTCCGAGCCCGCGTCGCCGAACATGCGGCTGCGGTCAATCTTCCACCAGTCATCTTGGTCCGTCAGGGCGTAGCACCCCATCACGGCGGCGGTGCATTCTTCGGCGTTCGTGTAGAAGTTGGCAGTCGTTTGCTGGCCGTTGGGGGTTTGCGTTAGGAAGTCCTCGCAGCTTTGCAAGCTTAGGCCCAGCGCTAGGCTCAGGTATAGGCAGTATTTTTTCATGACAGGGGCGGGTGGGAAGGATTAGAAAGTGATGTTGGCGCCGATCAAGTAGGTGCGGGTAGTAGGGTAGTTACCCAGGTCGACACCACGGTTCAGGGCCGAGGCAGCATCGGTGTAGGAGCGGCCGTAGCCAATTTCGGGGTCGATGCCGCTGTAGTTCGTGAAGGTGAACAGGTTCTGGCCGCTCACGTACAGGCGCAGGCTGGACATGCGCAACGTGTTCACAAAGCCCTTGTTGAAGGTGTAGCCCAACTGCAGATTGCGGACGCGGGCGTACGAGCCGTCTTCCACGTAGAAGGTCGAGAAGCGCGTGAGGTTCTGGTTGTTGTCATTGGCCGCAATGCGCGGAACCGTGTTAGAGGTGCCTTCGCCGTGCCAGGCCCGGTCTTCGAGGCCCGCAATCTTGTTGTAGTTATAGCTCCCCGAGTACCACCAGCCCTTGTTGGCATTCACCACGTCGTTGCCCAGGCTACCCACCAATGAGGCTTGCAGGTCGAAGCCCCAATAGCCTGCCGAGAGGTTGACACCGAAGGTTAAATCCGGCGTGGGGTTGCCAATGAACTTCTGATCTTTGGCGTCAATCACGCCGTCGTTGTTGAGGTCGGCAAAGCGAAAATCACCTGGTACCGCGTTCGGCTGAATCACCTTACCATCGGTAGTGCGGTAGTTTGCTACCTCGGCCTGGTTCTGGAAAATGCCTTCGGTTTGGTAGCCATAATATGCACCTACGTAGCCGCCTTCTTCCGTTTTGGAGGGACGCCCAAAGATGGGGGTGTTGCCCGAGTACAGGGCCTGGCCGTTGGCTAGCTCATCTATCTTGCTGATAGCCCGCGTGCCGTTTACGCTCAGGCCATAAGTAAAGGCTCCCGTTGACTTGGCATAGCCCACCGTGAAGTCGAAACCGTTGGTGTGCAGGCTGCCTACGTTGGTGATGGGGCTGTTGTAGCCGGCACCTACGTGGGCCGGAATGGCCTGGTACATGAGCATGTCGTAGGTGTTGCGCCGAAACACGTCGGCCGTTACCGTCAGGCGGTTCTGCAAAAAGCCCAGGTCAACGCCCACGTTGTAGTCCTCCACTGTTTCCCACTTCACGTCGGTGTTGGGCACGTTGCTTTGTACTACTGCTACCTGCGCCGTGGGGTCCTCGCCGGTCACGTAGTACGTTTTGGCCAGGGTTCCGATGAAGGCCGTGTTGCTGATGTTCTGGTTACCTACCCGGCCCCAGCTGGCGCGCAGCTTAAAGAAATTTAGCTGCTCCACGTCTTGCAGGAAAGACTCTTCCGACACTAGCCAGCCCGCCGACACGGAGGGGAAGGTGCCCCACCGGTTGCTTTCCGGAAACACTGAGGCTGCATCACGCCGCACACTGGCCGACAGCAGGTAGCGCCCCTTAAAGTCGTAGTTGACGCGCCCAATCAGCGAGGCAATGGTGTTGATGTAGTCGTTGCCGTAGGCGCTGTAGTTGGCGGTGGCCGCGTCGAGGTAGCGCAAGCTGGGGTCGTTGCTGGGGATGGCCTGGCCCGAACCCGATTGGGTGCGGGTGTCAAACTTTTCTAGGGTCACGGCGCCCAGGGCCGTCAGGTTGTGGTCACCAAACGACTTGGTGTACGTCAGCGTGTTGGTATTATTCCAATAGATGGTCAGGTTGTGCTCCCGCGTCACCGAGTTGACGAGATTGCGCTCATTCACATCAATGTTGAAGAAGGGGTAGAACGCATTGCGCTCATAAATGCTGGTGTTGGTGCCAAATCGAGTTTCAGCAACCAAGCCCGGCAAGAACTCATAGTTGGCATATATATTCCCAACCAAGGAATACTGGTTACGCTTGTCGTCGTTGCGCTCTATGGTAGCGAGGGGGTTGCCGATGTCGGTGGGTGAAACACCGTAGTAATCGTAGGGGTTGCCCGAGGTACCCTCCACACGGGGTCTGGTAATAGGGTCGTCGTTGAATGCATCCCGGAACAAGCTACCGCTATTGAGGTAGTTCTGGGTAGTCATGGTGAGGTTCAGGTCCTGGCCCACCTTCAGGCGCTTGGCGGCCTGGTACTGCGTTTTCACGCGCAACGACAGGCGGTCGAAATCGGAGCCTTTTACCAGGCCGCGCTCCTTAAAGTAACTCAGACCCGTAGAATACAGCACTTTTTCGCTCCCGCCCGACAGGCCTACCGAGTAGTTTTGGGTGATGCCCCGCTGGGCAATCTGCTTCCACCAGTTGGTGGTTTCCGTAAACGAGCCGGGGTTGGGGTACACGGCTGGCTGCCCCGAGTTGGTGGCCGCTAAGTTCATGATGCGGGCGTACTCGCTGGCCGAAGCCATATCGGGGAGGCGCGTGGGGTCCGACACACCAGTGGTGGCATCTACCGTAACAACGGGCTCGCCTTGGGAGCCCGTTTTGGTGGTAATCAGCACTACCCCGTTGGCCGCCCGCGAACCGTAGATGGCCGCCGAAGCCGCATCTTTCAGCACGGATATGGTGGCAATGTCCTTGGGGTTAAGATAGTTGATGTTGTTGACGGGCAGGCCATCAACTACGTACAGGGGGCTGTTGCCGTTGATAGTCGAGATGCCACGAATCAGAATTTGCGGCTGGCTGCCCGGCTCGGAGCCCGCGCCCACTACCGTCACACCCGAAGCTTTGCCTTGCAGCGCCGAGCCCACGTCGCTCACGGTGAGCTTGGCTAGTTCCTTACCCTCCACGGTGGTCACGGCATTGGTCACGGCTCGTTTTTCCTGGCTACCATAGCCAACTACCACGGCCTCGTCGAGCAGCTGCGTGTTGGCGGCCATCTTCACCGTGAGGGTGGTTTGTTCGCCCACTACTATTTCCTGGCGGTTATAGCCCACGGACGTGATAATCAGCTTGGCGCCTACCGTGCCGCTTGGGATGCGCAGGGTAAAACGTCCATTCTCATCGGTGATTGTGCCCACTGTGGTGCCTTGCAACACAATGGTAACGCCGGGCATGCCCTCGCCTTTTTCATCCAGCACCGTACCTGTTATGGGTGTATCGGCCACGGTAGAAGGCTGAGCTGTTGTGGAGGTAGTCCGAGAACTGGCATTTGCCGCAACAGGAGCTGCTACTAAGGGCAGTAGAGCTCCGCAGAGGAGAATAGATTTTGTTTTCATACGCTAAGGGGACTAACTGCCGGCCGAAACCCGCAGGGTGGGAAGAAAAGAGAGTAGCTCGAGGAGTCGGTGGCCGCGGAGAAGCTGCACATACCAAGCTGGGCACCGATTTAGGGTGGAGTAAAAGTACAGGCTCCTAGGAGCCGACAACGGCCATCTTTCCAGCGAAAAAGGGGGCTGAATTCGTCAATTCTTCTTAAGCTAAGCAATTAAAAATTCAATGAATTATTGTAAAAATTATATAAATTAAGATAATAACGATGCCTTATTCCGGTAGCTGCTGAATAGAAAACTGGGCTACCATTGCATCTAGCCAAGTAAGCAATGAAGCGGTGTAGGCAACCAGATGCCGAAGTCGGTGTCCATAAGTATTGTAGCCTATCTGTCGCGTAGTTGGCTACTCATTAATACGCGCCCGAAACCATGCATTTACCAGCGTCTGCGCACTACTATCCCGTAGCGGCGTGCTAGGCAAAGGAGTTCAGTAGAGAGCTGCTTCTGGCGGTTTGTACCAATTTACCCCCTCCTTTCGGTGGAATTATCCCCGTTTCGTCCCTAGAGCTAGTTCTACCTTTGATCATCATGATTATTACTTGCCCGCCAAAGGTTCATGAGCAACCTGCTACCCCGTAAGGCATGAGAATGCTTCGGGCTGGTAATTTGGGCGCGGTACCCCTAAAGGCAGCGCCACTTTCACAGTAGGATGATGAAGTGATATCACTCGACCTACCTACTCTGTTAGGGCACTGTTGGCTGAACACGCCTATTCAAGCAGGATTTTGCGGTTTAGCACCCAGTGCTGGCTGTTTTTATCATAACAAAGCCAGTCAATCTACGCGTACTTATTGGGAGCGGGAGGGACGTACGCTTTTCACAAACTCACCACACACAACTTTAGTACGTGATGATAGGGAAGCATTTTGCTGGGGCCGTGCTACTAAGCAGCCTGAGCCTAACCTACGCGGCAACCGCACAAACCAAACCAGCAGCTCGACCTAAGTCTACTGCCGCGCAGCATACGTTTACGCTGGGAGACAATGATTTCCTGCTGGATGGCAAGCCCTTTCAGATGATTTCGGGTGAGCTGCACTACCCCCGCGTACCGCGCGAGGCCTGGCGCCAGCGCATGCGCATGGCTAAGGCCATGGGCCTTAATACTATTGGCACCTACGTATTCTGGAACGTGCACGAGCCCGAGCCCGGGCAGTACGACTTCCGCGGCAATCATGATATTGCGGCCTTCGTGCGCATGGCGCAGGAAGAAGGCCTGTGGGTGGTGCTCCGTCCCAGTCCCTACGTGTGCGCCGAGTGGGAATTTGGCGGCTACCCCTACTGGTTGCAGCAAGACGCGAGCCTAGTAGTACGCAGCAAAGACCCCAAGTACCTGGCGGCCTACGGGCGCTATTTGAAGGAAGTAGCTAAGCAGTTGGCACCTTTGCAGGTCAACCACGGTGGGCCCGTGCTGATGGTGCAAGTGGAAAACGAGTACGGCTTCTACTCCAACGACAAGGATTATCTGGCCCTGAACCGCACGATGTTTCAGCAAGCAGGCTTCGATGGCTTGCTCTATACCTGTGACCCTGGCGAAAAGGTGAAGGAAGGCCACCTACCTGGCTTGTTGCCTGCCGTAAACGGCTGGGACGATCCGCGCAAGGTGAAACAACTGGTGCGCACCTACCACGGCGGCAAAGGACCTTTCTATATTGCGGAGTGGTACCCGGCCTGGTTCGACTGGTGGGGCACGCCGCACCACACAGTGCCGGCCGAGAAGTACACGCCCCGCCTCGATTCGGTGCTGGCAGCAGGTATTTCCATCAACATGTACATGTTCCACGGGGGCACCACCCGCGGCTTCATGAACGGAGCTAACTACAAAGGCGGCGACACCAAGTTTGAACCCCAAACCAGCAGCTACGACTACGACGCCCCCTTGGATGAGGCGGGCAACGCCACGCCCAAGTTTCAGGCGTTCCGGGAAGTAATTGCCAAATACCTACCGGCTGGCGCTACGCTGCCCCCGGTGCCGCCCGCTAAGCCCACCATGCGCCTACCCGCCATTAGCATGGGTGCCCCCGTGAGTGTGCTGAGCCGCTTACCCCAGCCGGTAATAAACGCCCAGCCCCAGTCGTTTGAGGCCCTGCACCAGGCCTATGGCTTTGTGTTGTACCGCACCACGCTAGCGGGCGGGCGTAAGGGCACGTTGCAGCTAAAAGAGCTGCGCGACTACGCTGTTGTGATGGTGAACGGGGAACGGGTGGCCGTGCTGGATCGGCGCAAGGGCGAGGACCAGGTGGAGCTCACGCTCCCCAAAGGCACCGTCACGCTGGACATTCTGGTAGAAAATCTGGGCCGCCTCAACTTCGGTCCATTTCTGACGCAGAACCGTAAAGGCATCACCGAGCAAGTACGCTTTGCGGGTGCCGAAGTGCGGAACTGGCAGCACTACCGCTTGCCCTTCGATGACATTGCCAAGACCATGAAGGCACCGGCCGGCAAAACAGGCGCCGGCCTGAAAAGCGGCCCGGTGCTGCGCCAGGGCACGTTTACGGTAGGCACTCCCGCCGATACGTACTTGGATATGAGCCAGTGGGGCAAGGGCGTTGTGTGGCTGAATGGGCACAACCTAGGCCGCTACTGGGAGGTAGGCCCCCAGCAAACTCTGTACGCCCCGGCCGAGTGGCTCAAGAAAGGCACCAATGAAGTGGTGGTTCTGGAACTGCTTAAGTCTGAGCAAAGCCAGCTAGTAGGCGTAGATAAGCCCATTCTGGACGTCGTGAAAGTCGAGGGCGAAGCCCGTAAATCCAACTAACCCGCGTATGCCCCTGCCTACCCCGCCCCTTACTAGTTTGCTTGCGGGTGCTCTTCAAGCACTGAAGCAGGCTCCCGGTCGTGGTCGGTTGGTGCTGTTGCTGGCCGGAGTGAGCAGCGGGGGCGGGGTAGGGGCGCAAACTCCGGCGCCCACTGCCTTCACTACGACGGTAGTAGCCCCCACAAGCAAGCTGCCCCGGTTTGAGGTGCAGCAGCCGGATCGGCAGCGCAGCCCCTTTACGGGCATGACGCGCAAGCACTGGCAGGACGCCGCGCGCTACCTGCTTAGCGGGGCGTTCAGCTACGTGCGCACCCTCAACGACCCCATGCAGTTTCCGAAGCAACCGGGCAAAAGCTACCCGCGCAATGAGGGCCAAGTGCCCACGGAAAAGCTGGAAGGTCTGTGTCGTACGCTGTTCATGGCAGCCCCCTTGCTCAAGGAAGACCCCAGCCTGACGCTCAACGGCATTCAGGTGGGCGACTATTACCGGCACCAACTGACCCGGTTGGTTGACCCGCAGAGCGACACCTACATCAAGCCCCGGGCCGCAAATGGTGGCCCCAGCCAGAACCTAGTAGAGTTTGGCGGCTTAGCCGTAGCTCTGTTTGCCGCCCCCGAAATCTTGTGGGACCCGTTGCCCAAGGCTACCCAGGCGGCCTTAGCGGCCACTATGCTCAGCTACGGCGACGGGCCAACGGTGCCCCAAAACTGGCGCTACTTCAACATCTTCATCCTCAGCTTTTTCAAGAGCCGGGGCTATCAGGTCAACGAAAAGCTGCTGGAGGAATACCTGCAAAAGCAGCTTATGCACTACCGCGGCGAGGGCTGGTACGACGATGCACCGGCTTTCGACTACTATAGCATGTGGGCCTTCCAGATGTATGGCCGGCTGTGGTCGGAGTACTACGGGCGGCAGCACTACCCCCAGGTAGCGCAGCAACTCACGGCCAACTTCGCCCCGCTAGTCAACAACTACCCCTATATGTTTGGGCGCGACGGCAGCATGATTATGTGGGGCCGCAGCATTACCTATCGGTTTGGGGCCGTGGTGCCCTTCCCGCTGATGGGGTTGCAGCCGGTGCCAGGCACCAACTTCGGCTGGATGCGGCGCATTGCGTCGGGCGCCATTTTGCAGTTTCTGCAAAACCCCCAGTTTCTGCAGGACAACGTGCCCACCCTGGGGTTCTACGGTGCCTTCGAGCCAGCCGTGCAGGCCTATAGTTGCCGGGGCAGCGTGTACTGGATGGGCAAGGCATTTCTGGGCCTGCTCGTACCGGCCGATTCTCCTTTCTGGACGGCTACCGAAAACGAGGGCCCCTGGGGGAAAGAGCTGGCTCCTGGCACTGTGTTCAATCTGTTTGAGCCCGGCCCCAATATCCTCGTTACCGACTACCCCAACGTGGGTGCCGCCGAAATTCGGACCGCGGCCGACCGTAGCATCACTGACCCTTACCGGGGTAACGAGAGCTACAATCGCCTGAGCTACAGCAGCACGTTTCCTTGGCAAGCCGATGGCCCCAATGGGGAGGTAGCCATGAACTACGTCTTCAAAAACAAGGACAAGCAGTGGGAGCCCCTGCGCCTGTTTACGTTCAGAAAGTACGAGGATGGGGTGTATTACCGCGCCGCCGAACTGGAATCCGACAAAACTATTCGCTTGCAGCTGGCTGACTTACCCTTGCCCAACGGCATTCTACGGGTAGACAAGAGTGTGGGCACGGGTTCGGCGCCCATGCGGCTGGGTCATTACGCTCTGCCCAACCTCACGGGCACCATCAAACGGGAGACGCGCCGGGTGAAGGGACACCCTGTGCAACTCATTGATAATGGCACGTACCAACTGGCTATGGTTACCCTCAGTGGGTGGTCGGCGCCAGAAGTGGTGGATGCTACCGGTTTGCATCCGGTGAAGCCTGCTAGCACGGTTATAAATGCCACTGCTACCTTGGCCCCGGCGGCAGCTACTGCTCCCCTCTACGCAACGCTGCTGCTCTGGAAAAAGTCGGGCCAGCCATGGCGAACGGAGGAGTTGCTGCCCGTGAAGAAGGTAGTTTACTCAGCTACCGATGACCGCGCGCAGGTATCGTTTGCTGATGGTACTACCAAGGCTATTCTATTCAAGTAATCACGCTGATTCTGATAAAGATCAGTCCAACTTGCCGTGCACTGCGCGGCACTACTCAGAGCACATTGCTCCGTAGCCTTCATTCTGTTAGGGGAAATGAGGAGGTCGGGGAAAGGGAATGGCTCGGCTTCTACTAGAAGCAGGGGCTTGGCAGGCGTGGGAACTTGGCCAAGCACTGGGGTGGTGCCGCGCGCACGGCTTTTTTTATGCCTCGTTGGGCCTTCCTGCTTTGCCAAAAGCCCTACAGCTACGGTTGACCTTACTCTCATTCGAACCTGCTCGTCCTAATCTTACGCAAACGATTGTGCTAAAAAAGTGCGAGTTTACAGCCGGAAAGTACCATACTGCTTCGAGGCAATTGGTTTTACAAGCCGCTTTGCCTGTACATGCGCAGTAACCCCAAGTTCTATTCTGTTCTGTTAACATCCCACCACACTCTTTTTTCCATCTATGCCCACCTTTCCACTCCACCACTCCACTTCTGCACCTTCCTTTCTGCGCCGACAAACCCAGCGCCTGGGGCTACTAGCAGCCCTGAGCTTGGCCCCGCTACTCTCCGTGGCGCAAGCCGTGCAAATGACGGTGCAGCCCGGCGACCCGAAGCTTATCATCAGCAAGCACATTCAGGGGCAATTTGCCGAGCACTTGGGGCGTTGCATTTACGACGGCATCTGGGTTGACCCCGCTCTGAACGTGCCCAAGAAAGGCCGCCTACGCATGGATGTGGTAGAGGCCCTCAAGAAGATTAAAGTACCCAACTTGCGCTGGCCCGGCGGCTGCTTCGCCGACACTTACCACTGGCGCGACGGCATCGGACCTACCGCCCAGCGCCCCAAGATGCTAAACCTGTGGTGGGGCAATAACCTGGAGGACAATAGCTTCGGAACGCACGAGTTTCTAGAACTCTGCGACCTGCTGGGCACCGAGCCCTACCTGGCCGCCAACGTGGGCAGCGGCACCGTGCAGGAAATGGCCGGCTGGATGGAATATCTGAATGCCAACCAAGACACCCCGCTGGTGCAGGAGCGCCGCAAAAACGGCCACCCCGAGCCTTACAAAGTGACGTGGTGGGGCATTGGCAACGAAAGCTGGGGCTGCGGGGGCAACATGACGCCCGAGTACTACACCGACGTGTACAAGCGCTACGCCACCTTCGCCCACAACTACGAAGGCGCACCACCCATGAAGAAAATTGTGAGTGGAGCCAACGGCGACGACGCCAACTGGACGGAGGTATGTATGAAGCGCATTCCCACCAACCAAATGTGGGGCCTCACGCTGCACTACTACACTCTGCCCACCGGCAGCTGGTCGGGTAGCAAAGGCTCGGCTACGGGCTTCAACGAGCAGCAGTACTTTAATACCCTGCGCAACGGCCTAAAGATGGACGCTATTGTGGCCAAGCACGCCGCCATCATGGACAAGTACGACAAGGAAAAGAAGGTGGCGCTGCTGGTAGATGAGTGGGGTATCTGGACCGACGTGGAGCCCGGAACCAACCCCGGCTTCCTATACCAGCAAAACACCCTGCGCGACGCCCTGCTGGCTGGTACTACCCTCAACATCTTCAATAACCACTGCGACCGGGTGCGCGGGGCCAACTTGGCCCAGGCCATCAACGTGCTGCAAGCCGTCATCCTCACCGAAAAGGAAAAGATGCTGCTCACGCCCACTTACCATGTGTTCGACCTGTACCAGGTGCACCAAGATGCTCAGTATCTGCCCTTGCAGTTCAGCAGCCCCGATTACGTGCTGAACGGCGAGAAAATTCCGGCGCTGAACGCGTCAGCCTCCAAAGACAAGAACGGAGCAGTGCACATTTCCCTCGTGAACCTCGACCCCAACAAAACCCTGACGCTGGAAACGGCGCTACCCGGCGTCAGCTGGAAAAACGTGTCGGGTCGCATCCTGACTTCGGGCAACGTGAGCGACTACAACACCTTCGATAAGCCCAACACCATTCAGCTGGCCGCTTTCAAAGGCGCCAAAAAGCGCGGCGACAAGCTGAACGTAACGCTGCCGTCGAAATCGGTGGTAGTGCTGGAGCTGAAGTAACTGACCCCGCCCACACATCAGGCCCTGACTGGTAAGCACGGTGCTTGCCGGTCAGGGCCTAATCGTGGTGGAACACCCGTTGCAGGGGCTGCACAACGGGAGAGTCGTCGGGGTTGGTTTCCATCAGGTCGGCCATGTACTGCCACCACTTGCGCATGATAGGCAGGGTAGGCAACTGGTTAGTCGTGTGTCCGGCGTGGCGCTTTTGCACGCCGAAAAGCCAGCCTGTACCCGGCTCCAGGTAGATAGAATAGTCGTGGATGCCGGCGGTGCTCAGCGCGGCGGCTAGCTCGGGCCAAAGCTCGGCGTGGCGGCGTTCATACTCCTGCGCCGTGCCGGGTTTTAAGCGCATCAGAAAAGCTACTTCTTCCATAAGCAAAGGGCGGGTTGAGGCGAAGCTAAGTACCATCATGGCGAGAATAAAAGTATTGATTGTCAAATGAGTAGCTAGGCCTAATGCAGGTCAGAAGTGCGGTGCAAATTCGCTAGCTAGTTGGCAGGTAAGTGCTTGGGCGAGAGGCTATACTCAGCATCAGGCGAAGGCCCACGGGGTGTAGTGTTGGCGGTTGGTGCCGAATCCATACCCCCCAATCTCCCAAAATGCCCCCCGGATTTCAGTTCCTCAGAGGCTAGTATTGCCGATGCATCTAGTCTGCCCAGCCGGCGGGCACGCCCTTTTTTAGATGCTGTTCTTTTGCAGCTTACTCCCCACCTCATGGCCACGTTGCGCTTCCTTACTGCCGCCGTTTTACTTGCTACCAGCGTTGCCCGCGCCCAAACCGCCGTCAACGAGTGGGAGAACCCCCGCATAATTGACGAGCACAAGGAAAAAGGTCACGCCAGCTTTATGGTGTACGACCAAGCTGCCGACGTGACGTCCAATGACTACCGCCGCTCGTCCTATCATCAGTCATTGAACGGGGCGTGGAAGTTTAATTTCGTGGCCCGGCCCGCCGAGCGCCCGACGACCTTTTTCCAGCCCGGCTTCGATGATGCCAAGTGGAAAACGATTCCGGTGCCCTCCAACTGGGAAATTCAGGGATATGGCACGCCCATCTACACCAACATTACCTACCCCTTCCCTAAGAACCAGCCCTTCATTGATGCTCGCGACAACCCCGTGGGCACCTACCGGCGGGCGTTTACGGTGCCGGCCGGCTGGGCCGGGCGCGAGGTACTCCTTTCGTTTGGCTCTATCTCGGGCTACGCGGTAGTGTATGTGAACGGGCAGCGGGTAGGGATGAGTAAGGTGGCCAAGTCGCCAGCGGAGTTTGACATTACGCCTTACTTGCAGGCGGGTGAAAATCAGCTGGCCGTGCAGGTAATGCGCTGGCACGACGGTAGCTACCTAGAAGACCAGGACTTTTGGCGTCTTTCCGGAATCGACCGGGACGTGTACCTCTACAGCTTGCCGAAGCAAACCATTTGGGACTTCTTTACCCACGCCACCCTAGACCCTAGCTACAAAAACGGCCAGTTCTCGGCCGATGTAACCCTGCGCAATTTTGCACCAGCCGCGGGCACTCCGGCGCGCCTGACGGTGGAAGTGCTGGACGCCGCGGGCAAATCGGTGTTGCGCCAGCAGCAGCGCGTGGCTGGCGTGGCTGCCAACGGCACGCAAACCATCAAGCTGGCGGGAAACATCAAGCAGGTGCGCCCCTGGACGGCCGAAACGCCCACACTCTACCAGTGCCGCCTCACCTTGGAAGATGCCCAGGGCAAAGTATTGGCTGCGACGGGCAGCAAAATTGGCTTTCGCACTGTGGAAATTAAGAATGCTCAGTTGCTGGTAAATGGCGTGCCCGTGGAAGTGCACGGCGTAAACCGGCACGAGTTGGAGCCAACTACCGGCCGAGTAGTAACGGAGGCCGGCATGCGCAAAGACTTGGAGCTGATGAAGCGCTTCAACATCAACGCGGTGCGCACCTCCCACTACCCCAACGACGAGCGGTGGTATGCCCTCTGCGACGAGCTGGGCTTCTACTTGGTGGATGAGGCCAATATTGAAACCCACGGCTACGGGGCTGAGTTGCAGGGGTGGTTCGACAAGACAGTGCACCCCGCTTACCGCCCCGAGTGGGCGGCCGCTCATCTAGACCGCATTGAGCGCCTCGTGGAGCGCGACAAGAATCATCCCTCCGTCATCATCTGGAGCCTGGGCAACGAATGCGGTAATGGCCCGGTATTTCACGACGCCTACAAGTGGGTGAAGCAGCGCGACCCCAGCCGCCCCGTGCAGTTTGAGCAGGCCGGCGAGCAGGAAAACACCGACATCGTGTGTCCCATGTACCCAAGTATGGAATCCATGCGCCGCTACGCCGCGGCTACCGATAAAACCCGCCCCTTCATTATGTGCGAGTACTCGCACGCTATGGGCAACAGCTCGGGCAATTTTCAGGAATACTGGGACCTGATTCGGAGCAAGCCTCACATGCAAGGCGGCTTTATTTGGGATTGGGTTGATCAGGGCCTGCAAACCAAAACCACCGATGGGCGGCCATTCTTTGCCTACGGCGGCGACCTGGGCGGCTACTACCTGCAAAACGACGAGAACTTCTGCGCCAATGGCTTGATAGCCGCCGACCGTACGCCCCACCCGGGCCTCTACGAAGTGAAGAAAGTGTACCAAGATATCCGCTTCAGTGCGCAAAACGCGGCTCGGGGGCGCCTAACGGTGCACAACGGTTTCTCCTTTAAAAACCTAGATGGGTATGACTTCCGCTGGGAGCTGCTGCGCAACGGTACGGCCGTGAAAACGGGTA
The DNA here is from genome assembly GCF_900188255.1 of Hymenobacter mucosus. Taxonomy (GTDB): domain Bacteria; phylum Bacteroidota; class Bacteroidia; order Cytophagales; family Hymenobacteraceae; genus Hymenobacter; species Hymenobacter mucosus. The sequence goes on from NZ_FZNS01000007.1 coordinate 61,078, forward strand.
CGTTCCGGGTGGGTACCCTGGCGGCCCGCCAGCAGAAAGAAGTGCAGCTGCTACTTCCCGCGTATACGCCCCAGGCTGGCGCCGAGTACGTGCTCAACGTCATGGCCTTCACGAAGTCGGCTGCGCCACTAGTGCCGGCGGGCCACGAAGTAGCCCGCGAGCAGTTTGTGCTTACACCCGCTGCTACTTACTTCACGGCGGCTCCGGCAGCTGCTTCTTCGGGCTCCCTCACCGTGAAGCAGGAAGGTGATAAGCTGACATTTACGGCAGGCGAGGTAAGGGGGGAGTTCAACACCAAGCAAGGCCGCATGACCGACTACCGCTTACGTAACCAGCGGGTGGTGGATGGCTTTCCCGAGCCCTACTTCTGGCGCGCCCCTACCGATAATGATTTCGGCAGCGGCATGCCGCAGAGCTTGGGTGCGTGGCGCACGGCCCACGCCGCCCGCCAGGTGCAGAAAGTGACGGTTGGCCAGCAGTCAGCGGCTGGTCTGCCAATCAGGGTAGAATACTTACTGACCGACATTGACGCGCCTTACACGGTAGACTACCTCGTTGGGGCAGATGGAGCCGTGCAAGTAACAGCCGCCCTGGATATCAGCGGCAAGGCCCTACCCGAGTTACCCCGTTTTGGAATGCGCCTGGAGCTGCCGCGCCGCTTCAACCGCATTCAGTACTACGGCCGTGGGCCCTTCGAGAACTACTCCGACCGTAGTACGGCGGCTTTGCTGGGTACCTACCAGGATTCGGTGAATGGGCAGTTTACGCGCAACTACATCCGACCCCAGGAGAATGGCTACCGCACCGATGTGCGCTGGGTTACACTTACTAATGCGGAAGGCCTTGGGCTGCGCGTGGAAGGCCAGCAGCAACCCGTTTGCTTTAGCGCATTGCCCTTCCGTACCGAAGACCTGGACCCCGGCCTCAGCAAAAAGCAGCAGCACCCCACCGACGTTAAAATGCGCAATGCCGTGACTATGCAAGTAGACCTGAAGCAGCGCGGCGTAGGGGGCGACAACAGCTGGGGTGCCCTGCCTCACGACCAGTACCGCCTGCTCGACAAGAAGTATAGTTACAGCTACACCCTGCGGCTGATTGATGCAAAGCAACCGCAGCCGTAATGTAATGGGCCTCCCAATGAGGAATAAGAGTATACTTTTAGCGGCGTACTCAGCCACGTTATAGCAAGCTGCATGACAAGCAAGGTTTTTCTTGGTAAGAAGCTATTGGGCATGGTATTGTGCTGCGGTGCTAGTCAGCTGAGCATAGCACAACGCACCGCCCCAGAGCCGCCGCTGGCACCCATACAGTCGCAGGTGCAACTTCATGCGTCAACTGTGCAGGTTGTTACCACCAATGCGGATACAACGGTAAATAGGGTGCCTCCCGCTTCAGTTAGGCGAGTTACTGAGTCCCGACCCCAGCCAATTTTCCTGCTGAATTCCGAGGTGATTATTGCTCCAGATGGCATTCAGCCCGCGGAAATCAAGAAGATAGTAGTATACAAAGGCGGCGATGCTCCCGCGCAGTGGCATGATTTGGTGACCTACGGCATTATTGACATTGCATCCAAGCAGAAAACTAAGATCAAAAGCCGCACACTGTCCGCAGTTGGCAAGGACCTTGGCTTGCTAGAGCCAGTGCGTTACACCATAAACGCCATGCCAGTAGCCGCTGCCGACCTCCGTATTGCGCTGGATGCCATTGGTGAAATCAAGATAACGCGGGCCACACCTGAAGCCCCCGTTGTTACGGTTGCCATCAGCGTCAGGCCACCGAAGCCTAGTCCCCCGGACCCGCCGGGCACCATTCGCATTCGTTGAGGGGCAACGCGCTAACTCTTTTACCTGTTCATGCCTAATCCACGCCTATTCTCTCTACTACTGCTCAGCGGTGCTGCTTTGCTCACCGAACCGGCCGCTGCCCAAACGCCCGTGGGCCTCGGGTGGGCGCGCAACAACGTGAATGGAGCCGTGTTTCGCAAAAACTCCGTCGTAACCTACCAGCGTGAGCAGTACACCGCCTACTACGATTCGGTGGGGTACGTAGTGGTGGCAAAGCGCCGCCTACCGGCCGGGCCGTGGCAGGTGCAGCAGACCAAATACAAAGGCAAGGTGCAGGATGCGCACAACGTCATTAGCCTAATGGTGGATGGGCAGGGCTACCTGCACGTATCCTTCGACCACCACGGCAACCCGCTGCGCTACTGCCGCAGCACTAAACCAGGCAGCCTAGAACTGACGGACCTCCTGCCCATGACTGGGCAACAGGAGCAGAACGTGACGTACCCCGAGTTTCACCGCTTCCCCAACGGCGACCTGCTATTCGTGTACCGCGACGGTAGCTCCGGCAATGGCAACATGGTGCTGAACCGCTACACGGCCCACACCCAAACCTGGACGCGCCTGCACAGCGTGCTTATTGATGGCCAGGGAAAGCGCAATGCTTATTGGCAGGCCTGCCTGGATCCGAAAGGCGCTATTCACGTTTCTTGGGTGTGGCGGGAGTCGCCCAACGTGGCCTCCAACCACGACATGGCCTACGCCCGCTCCCTGGATGGGGGCAAGACGTGGCAGAAAAGCACCGGCGAAACCTACCAGCTGCCCATCACCGAAGCCAGTGCCGAGTATGCAGCCCGCATCCCGCAGAATAGCGAGCTAATCAACCAAACCTCCATTACGACGGATGCTGCCGGCATGCCCTACATTGCTACTTACTGGCGCCCCCAGGGTACGCAAGTGCCGCAGTATCAGTTGATTTACTTATCGGGCAAAGACTGGAAGACCACCCAAATTTCTCAGCGCACTACCCCATTCAGCCTGAGTGGCGTGGGTACTAAGAAAATTCCGATTTCGCGCCCTCAGTTACTGGTTTCTACTCAAGGGGACAAAACGGCGGCCTACCTGTTATTTCGCGACACGGAACGACAAGATCGAGCTTCCCTGGCCCAATGCGCCGATTTGCGGCAAAACCATTGGACCGCAACAGACTTGACTACCACCTCGGTGGGCAACTGGGAGCCGAGCTACGATACGGAGCGCTGGCAAAAAGAAGGAGTGGTAAACCTGTTTGTGCAGCGCACGGGCCAGGGCGACGGCGAAACCATGGAAAAGCTACCCGCCCAGCCCGTGTACATTGTGGAATGGAAACCACGTGCGAAGCCTCCGCGCCCCAGCCGCCCAGCCGCCGCCCCAACCCGACGGTAGCGGCAGTAGGCAGGCTTTCACGCGGTTAGTCCCATATGAAGTTGGTTACGTGGCCTTTACCGGCACTGTCTCCCTACACGCCACGGGTGCTGTTAGTAGAAGGGGGCGCGCGTCCGCCACGCTACGTGGTTACTTAATCCAACTGGCCTGCTTCTACTGCGCTCAACAGAACGGTTCTTCTTACTCTCTGGTGGCTAATCGGCTACAACACAGCCTTACAGTAGCTTATACTAGTTGCATGTTATTCCATCACCAAGGCCCCTCGCCACCAACTGTCTTTGTTGGTAGTGAAGGGCCTTGGTTTGTATGACCGGTTGCGAGGCTAGTAGCCGGGGTTTTGCTCTAGGCGTCCCTGCGTGTTCAAGTCAATTTCTGTCTGCGGAATGGGTAGTAGTAGGTTCTTCTGGGTCAGACCCGTTACAAACGTGGGATTGAGGCGGCTTACCCGGCTGATTAGGGTACCGGTACGGAGGAGGGTGAGGCGGCGCTGCTCCTCCCCAATCAGTTCACGGGCCCGCTCATCCAAGATAAAATCCAGGGATATGTCGCTGCTCGTTACTTGAGCCGCTTGGGCGCGGGTACGCAGCACATTAATGCTGGTAGCCGCCGCGGCTACTTTCCCTTGCTTAAACTGCGCTTCGGCCAGCAGCAGATACGTCTCGCCCAGGCGCATCATGGTTAAGTCCTTGATGGTGCCAAAGCCGAACACGTCGTTGGGGTTAAACTGATTCCACTTGGTCGTATGGGGAGCAATCCGGAGCGTGTCGGAGCCCGTTACCACTACGCGCTTGCCGAAGTTGGCCGACGCGGGGTTGTTGTAGTAGAACCGGCGGCGCAGGTTGTACTTGGAGTTGCGCATGTCGGGGCCGTTACGGTAGAGGCGGTAAATCACCCAGTCGCTCAGGCGCAAGCGCCCTACCCCACGTCCACCCAGAGAGTCGGCCACCAGCATGCCCTGAATGTTGTAGTAGCCAGGCACCCACACGCGGCGCTGCTGGGCTGCCGTTTCGCCGCCCGGCACCAGTAGCTGCTGCTCAATACCCCAGATCAGCTCGGTATTGCCCTGGCTTCGGCGCTGGTTGCCAATGATAAACATGTCGGAGTAGTAGTCGCCAGGCTGGGTCGACTTTACGCCGTAGCGGGCGGTTATCAGCTTGTACTGGCCTCCGCTGATGACGGCCTGGAGTTGTGGCTCGGCTAGTTCGGGCTTGCCGGCCCGTAGGTATACCTCCCCCAGCAGTTGCTGAGCGGCTCCCTTGTTAATACGGGCCTGCTGACTGATGGAGCGCTGACTTACCTGCGGCAGCGTGGCCACAGCAGTAGTTAGGTCGTTGATGATAAAGGTGTTCAGTTCCTCTACTGACGCCCGTGTGAAATCCAGGCGTGGCGTGGTTATGGGCTCTTGCACCAGGGGCACGCCGCCGTACAGCGTTACCAGAAAGTTGTAGGCGTAGGCCCGGAAGAAGCGGGCTTCGGCGCTGATGCGGTCCTTATAGCCTTGGCGCAAGCTTGGGGAAGCGGTGGTGGTAGTACCGGCAATAATCTGGTTGGCATTGTTGATGGTGCGGTACGCCCAGCTCCAGTAATACGCGGCGCCCCCATCTTGGGAGTTCATTAGAGAGTAGTTGTAGTAGGGAACTTCAATGCCCTCAATGGCTGACAGCACGGGAATGGCCGCGTCGGTGCCTACTTGCATGGTGCTGAGCAGGCCCTGCCGGTCGCTGAAGGTGTACTGCTCGCGCACTACCGACTGCAGCCCAACCATGGCGGCCTCGAAGCCCAGGGAGTCAACCAGCGTAGTTTGGGGGGTGTAAAGCGACTTAGGAGTTTCGTCCAGGTATTCTTTCTCGCAGGAGCTCAGCAGCTGCACAGTGCCCAGAAGGCCCAACAGGTATAGGGAAATGCGTTTCATTAGACGGAGAAGCGTGGGGTGGGAATTAGCGGAGAGTCACGTTCAGGCCGAACACGTAGGTAGCCACGTTGGGGAAGTTGTCGCGGTTACGGTCCGTGTTGGCATCGTAGGTCTGCTCGGGGTCCCAGCCCACCCAATCGGTCCAGGTGTAGAGGTTGCGGCCGCTCACGTAGGCCGTCACGGCGCCTAGCTTGGCTCGGTCCAGTAAGGTTTGCGGGAAGGTGTAACTCAGGGTAATGTCCTTGAGGCGGGTATAGCTGGCATCTTTGGGGTACCCATAACCGCGGGGATTCACAAACACCAGGCTCGGCCGGTCGTTGCTCCTGTTCTCGGCCGTCCAGTAGCCAATGGCGGCTGGCTGGTTGATGCGGCCTGCAAAGTCGGCGCGGTTGAGCAGCGGATTGTTGCGCAAGATGCCTTGGGCCGTTTGCAGGAAGATGCGCAGGCTGAGCCCTTTGTACTCGAAGGTGTTGGTAAGGCCCCCTGTGAAGTTGGGCAGCTCAGTGCCCTGGTATTCCCGGTCGAGGCTGCTGATTTGCCCGTCGCCATTGATGTCGGCAAACTTCAGGTCGCCGGGCTTGGCGGTAGGGTCCACTTTCACGTCGTCCCCGGTCTGCCACACACCAATCATGCGGTAGTCGTAAATGGCGCCGAGGGGCTTACCCACAAAACGGCGGTTGCCAATATCATCGGAGCCATTAAGGGCCAGAATCTTGTTGCGGTTGCGGGTGTAGTTTGCGCTGGTTGACCAGATGAAGTTACCGGCTTTCACGTTCACCGTGTTCAGCGTTATTTCCACGCCGCGGTTCTGCACCTGCCCAATGTTGTCGAGGATAGAGCCGTACCCCGTGATGATGGGCAAGTTGCGGTTCAGCAAAAGGTCCTTGGTTTTGGCATCGTAGTATTCCACGGTACCCCCAATGCGGTTGTCCAGCACGCTGAAATCCACTGCGTAGTTGTAGCTGGATGTCTGCTCCCATTTCAGGTTGCTGTTACCAATGCGGTTAGCCCGCAAACCCGTGCTTGCCACGCCGTTGTAAGTGTATTGCAGGGCCGTTTGGCCAGTAATGGTGCCGTAAGGACCAATTCCTTCGTTACCTGTAATGCCATAGGACGCACGCAGCTTCAGCAGGTTAACAGCTGAAATGCCTTTCAGAAACTGCTCATTAGCGATGTTCCAACCCAGGGCCACCGAGGGGAACGTAGCATACTTGCTGGCATCGGCGCCGAACACCGACGAGCCGTCGCGGCGGGCCGTCACCGTGAACAAGTAGCGGCTGTCGTACGAGTAATTCAGGCGCCCCATTTGCGAGAGCAGGGAGCGACGCTCGTCGTAGGAGCTAATAGTAGGAATGCCGCTACCCGACCCAATGCTGTTAAAGCCAATCTCGTCGTTGATGTAGCCGCTGCCGTTTTCAGTAGTTGTGAAGTAGGTATTCTCCTGCGCGCTATAGAGAGCAGTCAGGTCGAAGTGGTGCTTGCCAATGTCCTTATTATAGGTGAGGATATTCTCGATGGTGTAGTTATGGCGCTCGTCGTTAAGGATTTGCGCGGCCCCAATCAGGTTGTTGGCGGCCCGGCCTACGTAGGAGGTAGCACGGTAGGGGCGGTAGGAGTAGCTGGCATTGAGGCGGTAGGTCAGCCCCTTCACAAACGTAGGCGTTACTTCGGCGTAGCCCGTACCCGTAAGCTGATTTACGCGGCTGGTGCGCTCGGTGGTGAGGCCCAGCAGGGGGTTTGCGTAGAGTAATTCCGGAAACTGCGGGAAGATATTGTAACTGCCATCTGCGTTGAAGGGAGTGCCGTAGGGGCTGGCAGCTTGCGCCAGGGCCAAGTTCACGCGGCCGCCGTCGTCGTTGGAGTTGGCGTAGAAGGCCGAGGTACCAATGCGCAACCATGGCGTGAGGTTGGCGTCGAGGTTGGAGCGTAGCGAGATGCGCCGGAACTGATACCCTTGCAATACTCCTTGCTGCTTGAAGTAGTCGCCCGATACGTAGTATTTCACGTCGTTTGTGCCGCCTGAAATAGCTACGTTGTGGTCTTGGATGAAACCGCGCTGGGAAATCAAATCAATCCAATCAGTTTCGCGGCCGGCGTCGTAGTTGGCTCGCTCCCCAAAGTTGGGCACGGGGTCCTGGTTGATGTTGCGCTGAATGGTATAGGCCCGGTACTTCGCCGCATACTCTGCCCCGTTCATAGGGCGCAGGGTGTTGTTCATGTACTCGGGGCCGGCGTAGCCATTGTACCGGATCTGGGCCTTACCGCTTTTGCCCCGCTTGGTGGTTACCAGGATTACCCCATTGGAGCCACGCGTACCGTAAATGGCAGTGGCAGAGGCATCTTTCAGGATTTCGATGGAGGCAATGTCGCTGGGGCTGATGTCGTTGAAGTTGCCGGGAAACGGCACCCCGTCGAGAATCACGTAGGGGTTAGTGTTGGCCGTGATGGAGCGCACCCCGCGAATGTTAATGTTGGGTTGGCTGCCTGGCACGCTGGAAGGAGCCGAAATCTGCACGCCCGCCACGGCGCCTTGCAGGGCCTGTGCAATGTTGGAAACCGGTAGGCGCTCAAGGCGGTCCTGCGGTACCGATACCACCGAACCCGTTACGTCAGAGCGCTTTTGGGTGCCGTAGCCCACAACCACTACCTCGTTGAGAGCCTGCGCATCAGCGCGCATTTGCATGCTGATGGCCGTGCGGCCATTAATAGAAGTCTCTTGGGAAGTGAAGCCAATAAACGAGAAGACTAGCGTGCCATTGGTGTTGCTTTCTGGCACCACCAGCGTATACCGGCCCTGGTCGTCGGTGCTAGTGCCAATGGAAGTGCCTTTCACTACTACCGAAACGCCCGGTAACCCGTCGCCTTTTTCGTCGGTTACGCGCCCACTCACGGTCACGTCGGGCATGGCTACCGGTGCAATGGCCGTAGCAGGAAGGGGGAGAGGCCCGGGGGCGAGTAGGGAAGTAGTGTTCGGCTCGCTAGCAGCGGCGGCCTTGAGGGATATGAGCGTCCCATAAAAGAGTAGAGATTCTCTTTTCATACGGTGGGAATTAGCCATTCCAAGCTAGAATGGTGTGAATGGGAATTGGACGTAAGCGCAGTTCGGGCAAGGCGGCCTATTCTTGGCTCATGAGAGTAGACCGCTCGTCAGGAGATTGTGGGTGTCTTCTGACGCAGAGAAGTAGGGACAGCAAAGGCTGCGTTTTACTAGGATAAATATAGGATGCCCCCTTACCGCATAAGACGGTGCGATTTAGTCGAAATAGGGGTAGTAATTAAGCACTCACCGTAGCGGCAAGAAGTGGTAGATGATAGTTTGGTTGTGTATATTTCTGATATAAAGATATTTACGTAATAGAGTTGGCTATGGCAAGGCGATGGGCGTAACCGGAGGTAAGAATTGGCGTAGCATATTTCAGCTTAGCAAAGCCCGGTGCCGTAGCCTTACCAGGGTACTCTTTCTGCTAGCTGCACTAAGGTGTTACAGTACTTTCGCAAACAGCAACACTGGATCTGTTGCCATCATGACAGTGGAACTGCGCCGTACAGGTAGCATCCGCCCGGATATAACTTTTACACGTCTATGCCTTTGTGTACCGACGGGTATGTGCTGCCTACAACGGCGGCATTGCTGGCAACCTGCCAACACATGTGGTGCCATAACCACTTACTGCTACGCCTCCGATAAAAGAGTGCCTTCCGGTGCCATAGTAGCAGTAGGTTCCAACTACGTGTAAAAGCTGTGAGATAGTCTTTCTCCGGCCTGCTTACCATTGTGCCTTCATCCAGGCGGGCAAACTGAGTACTAGCTACTGTTTTTGCGATAGGCTATTGGTACGGGGAGGAAGCAAAAAGTGCAAGGGGCAAAAAGTCAAATCAACCGGCCAGCTTAGGCAAGCTGAGCGGGATGGAGCCTGCAAAAGCCATTTTGTAGTAGGCTGGTTGTGAAGAACAAAGCTGATTGGGGTGAGCCTGTGCTTACAAAATGCATGTCACAAAATGGCGTTTTTTGTCCTGTACATTTTCGGCGTTTACTATAATATTGTACCCATAGTATGTTCTGTCTTTCTGCGCTATGGAATACCAGTACCTAGTATATATGCTTCCTAAGCACTGCACTAGGAAAATGAGGGAATAACGAATTATGGCCGTACACTTCGCTGGTAAAAGCCAGTGAGGCTAAGTCATATCTATGTGGGCGGTGATGATATATGATGCGAAATATGGCCCCTACGCACAAACGCCCGAGCAGCGCGCTGGGGTAGTGCGGCAGTTGCTAGCGGCCTGCCGATTCAAGAAAGCCCCGGCGTCTGTTGAGCGACTGTACGCCCGGTATATTGCCGGCGAACTGAGTTGGACTGAGGTGCGCGCCCTACGCGACAACTCTGCCTTGTAAGACCGAAGAGCCAAGCACGCCGGTCCTTGCCTGGGTAGGGCAAAGAGCCCGTGCTAATTGTTAGCCCGGGCTTGGCAGCTCCGTAGCCATTCTTCGGCTTCGGCCACGTCATGAAACAGCTGCAATTCCAAGTCTCCGTCCACTGGTTGGGGGAAGGTGACGCTCAGGATATCTGTGCCGGTATCTTTCTGCACAACATGAGCAATATGGCGCAAGCCTAATTGCAAGGCCCGCGGTAGCCACACATTCTGCAACCACTCCACCGAGTCGAACCAAGGACCGTGCAGGTCCACATTGTCGTTGAGCAAATAAGGAAAAGAGTAACCTACTGCTTTTTCTAGGTAGTTAGTAGCCCCACGCATAGCTTCCGTCTGGTCGATGAAACCGCGCCAGGTGGCACGCAGCCACTGATTGTCTTCTTCAAACGTTAGCGTACAACGGCTACCATCCGAGTCGACTAAATTACTAATGAGCATAAAGGTGAGCGTGCGGTAAAAGTAGAATGGGGAGCCAATTTATAGCTTTTGTAGTAAAATGAATACTGTAAGTCCCTGCCTTTAATAAGCAGAACTGCCAGCTGTTGAGCTTGTAAAAGTGCTACGCATGCGTTTGCTAGCAACGGAATAACTACACGAAGGAGTGTAGCACAGCATCTAAGGTGCCAGGGAATGGAGGAAAGCCGCAGGCTTAGCAAGCAAAGTAGGTACTTAGCGGCGAGCATAAAAAAAGCCCCGGCTGGTGGCCGGGGCTTGCGGGTGGCCATCTTAGCGGCCTAGCTTCTGTAGTACTCGGTAGTGCGAATGGAGCGCACTCAGAAACGTGCGGTTTTCCAAGTAGGGCAGGTTGAACTCGTGGGCGGTTTGCTTGACAATAGCGGCCAAGGCCGGATAGTGAATATGGCAGACCCGCGGAAACAAGTGGTGCTCAATCTGTCGGTTGAGGCCGCCGCACAGAAAACTGGCCAAGCGGCTATTGGGCGCAAAGTTGGCCGTGGTGCGCAGTTGGTGCACGGCCCAAGCCTCTTGCATATCCCCCGTTTCATCGGGCGAGGGGAAGGCCGTACCTTCTACTACGTGCGCCAGCTGGAACACCAAGCCCAGCACCAAGCCCTCCACGAAGTGCAAGCCCAGGAAGCCTAACAAAAACTGCCACCACGTAATGTCGAGCACCACCAGGGGAATCACGATAAACAGGGCGTAGTACAACGCCTTATAGGCAAACAGGTTGATGTATTCCTGACGCGGGTGCTTGGTAGTGTGCTGCCCAATAGAGGCTTGAAAGAACTTCACGTAGTCTTTGCGCACTACCCACGACAAGGATGCCAAGCCGTACAAAGGAAAGGCGTAGAAGTGCTGAAAACGCTGCCAGGGGCGCACTGGCTCATCTTCCGACAGCCGAACGAGGCCGGGTGCTACCTCAATATCTTCATCGTGGCCGGGGATGTTTGTGTACGTGTGGTGCACGATGTTGTGGGTGATAGTCCACACGTAGGGATTCGCCCCGATGAGGTTGAAGAGAAGGCTGAAAATCTTGTTTACGCGCTTACTTTCGGAAAAGGCCCCGTGCAAGGCGTCGTGGCAAATGTTAAAGCCAATCAGGGCGCAGCAGGCACCCAGCAGGCCGGCCAGCCCGAGCATCGTCCAGACACCAAACTGCCCCGAAATGATGAGCCCATACAGGCCCACGAAGCTTACCAGCAGCAGAATGGTTTTGGTCCACATGGCGCCGTTGGCGTGGCGCGAGAGCTCTTGGCTCTGAAAATATGCGTCAACCCGCTGACGGACAGTGGCAAAGAAAGTAGAGCGGGCAACGTTGGTGAATTTGAGGGGTCTTGACATACAGAGCGGTGCTGTGCTAGCAGCTATGTACCGCTTCGACTACAACAGAACGTGAAAAAGATAAACCTATTATTTTCTAACCAGAACCCTACAACAATAGCTCCATTTAGGGTTGTTTTCTAGTAATTCCGCTGCCAAAAACACGAGGGTCTGGTTCAAACTCGGAACCAGACCCTCGTGCGTAAGTGGTGTAATGTTGCTTTTTGGCACTACTGTACCACTAGCTTGGAGCTGGCGCCATCATCAGCCCGAAGCACGTACACGCCGGGTGCAAGCCCCGCGCTTTCCAGCTGTGTTACTTGGTGTAGCACTTGCACTGGCCGCCCCGCAATGTCGTACAGCGTGCCCGAAACGGTGCGGTTTAGTTGCACGCGGCCGTGATGACTTGGGTTAGGGTAGAGCTGTAAGGGAGCCGCACGGCGTGCCTTGGCCGTGGTAGCCGTAACCGTACCGCGCGTTTGGATGCTGTATACCGCTACGGTGCTGCTCACTTCGTTGGCCAGCAGCAGCAGGGGCTGACCGGTAGGACTGTTGGCCGCCGAAATAAATACCAGGCCTTCGGGCCCTTGGTCGCCAGTGCCGCTCGTGAGGCTGCGGTTGTTCACGTAGCTTACTAAGCGAGGCTGAGTAGGGTCGTTCACGTTAAATACGGCCACCCCACCCACGCGCTCCAGCGACACGAAAGCGTACACGGTATCCCGGATGGTACCCGTCGTGGCGCCTTCGGGCTCGGGACCCTTATCGTCGGAGCGGTTCTTACGGCTCGGTACGCCGGTGGTATTGCTGGCATTGAAGATGGCGCCATAGGTAGCGTCGGTGCTGGTGACGCGCTCCAGGAGGTCGCCACTATCGTGTACCAGCGTGCCGGTAGTAGCGTTGAAAATGCTGAAGGAACGGCCCCCGTAGGCATAGATTTCGTCAAAGTCGCCGTCGCCATCCGTGTCACCCAGCTTGTTGGTCACGTTGAGGCGGCCAAGCACCTGGGTGTTTTTGAGCAGCGCGGCATTTGGGAAAGCCGTAGCATCGAGAACGTACGCGGCATCGCCAACGCGGTTGCCTTCGTTCAGCGCCGTGTACTCACGCGAGTCGCCTTCGTTGGCCGTGAGCAGGTAGCGCTGCCCCGCTACTTCAAAAGCTGCCAGGGCATCGGGCTGGCGCATGCCTTTGATGGGCCAGTTTGCCAGTAGGATGTCTGGCGTCTGGTCGGAAGCATCAAGGGCGAAGCCAGCCTGACGGTGGTCCTGGTAGCCTACCGGCCGCAATGCCGTGATTTGCTTGGTAGTCAGGTCGAGCGTAGCAATGGCGTTGTTTTCCTGCAAGGTGACGTATGCCGTGCGCGAGTCGCTGGAAACGGCCACGTACTCCGGCTCCAGGTCCTGCGCTACCGTGCTGGGGGCCGCGGCCGTGCCGCCATACAGCCGGATGCCAGCCGTGCGCAGGGCCGCCGCCTGCCCGTTGAAGCTGGTGAATCCAACCGTAGTTACGCTCGCCTGCGATACGCTTGCTACGCCCCCCGAAAAGTCAATTACCGATACAGAGCCTTCTGGGTCTACTGCGTAGTTCGACTGCGGCTCCCCTTCATTGGCGGTGATGAGGTATTGCCCGTCCGGCGAGAAGGTAATCATGTCGGGTAGGGCTCCTACTGTTACCTGCTTAAGGAAAGTGCCGTTCTGGTCGAAGAAGACTACCGCCCCGTTCTGCTGCGGATTGGCATTCTCAATGGCACATGCCACCACACCATTGCGCACGGCTACGGAGTTGATACCGCCGTAGGTTTGCAGGTTGATGGAGGCAATGGGCGTGAGGGCCGAAGGATTGGCGAGGCTCAGAATATCCAGCTTGCTTCCCACGGAGTTAGCTACGTACACACGCTGGGTGGTTGGGTCATGAGCTACGATTTCGGCGGAGTTGGTCCCGGCCGCTCCATTTTGGTAGCTACCAAGTTGGGTTAAGGTTAGGTTGCGGGCCTGTACCGGAGCTACCCCATCGTTGTCCTTGATGTATACTAGCATCTCAGACGCTCCGGCGGCTAGCGTGGCATTCGTAGGGTTTTGCAGGCGAAGAGAAAAGTATTCAGCCCCTTCCGCCGCAGCATCGTTGGAGAGCGGGATAGTAACGGTTTGGGGGCCGGTAGCGCCGGCCGGAAAGGTCAGGGTTTGGGTAGCCGCAAACGTAAAATCGGTGCCCGCCGTGGCGGTAGTCAAACCAGGAATGAGCGCTACTTGTACGGTGGTAGCAGTGGCACTGGGGTTCAAAATTGTTACAGGCAAACTCACGGTGCCCGCTTCCTCGTTTACTACTGCCGTGGCGGAAGCCCAGCGCACTTCCGGTACCACGGCTGCTTGCCCCAGGGCTACTTCGTCCCAGGCGGCCCAGTCGTCGTTGCCGTTTTGGCGGGCGGCCAACCGCAGGCGCACGTGCGTAGCCGTGGCCGGAACTGCCACCGTTACAGTGCGGTACCCCTGCGTGTCCTTGTTGAGCTGGGTATAGGTTTTAGTGGCGGGCCAGGTCGTGCCATTATCGTACACTACTACGTAGGCCAGGGAGTCAGATGCATCGAAGGCATTGCTGAAATACTGAAACGACACGCTAGTAGCCGCATCGGGCCCGGCCTGGATAGCTACGGGGGCAAAGTCAAGAAAGTGCCAGATGGAAACATCACCCGTAACGGGGCCTTGCAAGTCGCGCATGCCCCATAGCTGTGCTCCGGCGGCCGGGGCCACTGCTTGGCTTCCCGTACCCACCTGGGGCAGAACAGCCCACTGGTCGTTGTCGGCGGCTACTGAATACGTTGCGGGGGTAGCTACGAAGCCCCACGTGTCGGCGGCGGTGCCTTCAAAACCCTGCCGCACCGACTGAGCCATGGCGGGAGCCGCGCAGGTAGTAAGCAAAGCCAGACCGATTTTCGTGCCGGATAGTATAAGTTGACGCATACCAAGGGAAGCTGGTGAGAGAATGCGTCAAAGCTACCGGGAGGCCGTTACGGCAAGGTTACAAGGCTGTTATGGAATCGTGACGAAACAGTTCCGTGCATACTTCTTCGCCCGCCAGCAGCCGCTGGTACCAGTACCCCGAGTTTTTCACGGTACGACGCTGGGTTTCGTACTCCACGTGCACTAACCCGAAGCGGGGCTCGTAGCCTTCGGCCCACTCAAAGTTGTCGGTAAACGACCAGGCGAAATATCCATCCACGGGGACACCATCCCGCTGGGCCCGCAGCACCTGCCCAATGCAAGCGCGCAGGTAGGCCTCGCGAGCTACGTCGGGTACCGTGCCGGCGACCAGCACGTCGGGGAAGGCAGCACCGTTTTCCGTCACTAGCAAGCGCGGGGCTTGGGCGTAGGCGCCAAACTGCTTGAGCATATGGTAAATGCTCTCGGGAAAAACTTCCCAGCCCATTTGGGTGTATGGCACACCCCGCCGAACAGCGCCCACCAAATTGGCCCACAGCAAGGGCACGTACGGAGCATGACGCACCACCTCGCGGGTATAGTTCTGGACGCCCCAAAAGTCGAAGGCGAAGGGCAAGGCGGCCTCATCGCCAGGCTGCATGTAGCGCTCCAATCGGCTCAGAAAGGGCGCATCCGCTACGGGGTAGCCTAGGCCCGCGGCGGGCTCCACGAACAACCGGTTGAGCACGGCATCGGCGCGGCGAGTGGCGCGCTCGTCGCGCGGGAGGCCAGGGCGCCAGGGCATGAGGTAAGAGCAGGAAAACGTGGTGCCAATGCTTGTTGATGCCGGTAGTGCCGCCCGCAGAGCCCGGCCGCCCTCGGCTTGGGCCAGGGCCGCGTGGTGAGTGGCCGCCAGAAAAGCCCCCAAGCTCCGCCGCCCCGGTGCGTGCACCCCCAGGAGGTGGCCGGCCCCAGTGAACACCATCGGTTCATTCAGTACCATCCAATGCTGCACCCGGTCGCCGAGGCGGGCAGCCAGTACGTGCGCGTAGTCGGCTAACCAGCCCACCACGGCGCGGTTGGTCCAGCCACCCCGTTGTTGCAGCGCCTGCGGCAAGTCCCAGTGGTATACCGTAAGCCAGGGCCTGATGCCGCGCTCCAAACACCCATCCACCAGCCGGTCGTAGAAGTCGAGGCCGGGCGCGTGTACCGGGCCCGTACCCGTGGGCATAACCCGGGCCCAGGCCGCCGAGAACCGGAAGTCGGGAATGCCCAGTGCTTGCATCAAGTCCAAATCGGCGGGCCAGCGGTGGTAAAAGTCGGTGGCTACGTCGCCGGTATGGCGGCCCTTGATGGCACGGCGGCCCCGCACAAACGCATCCCAAATACTGGGCCCCTTACCGTCTGCGGCCCAGCTACCCTCCGTTTGGTAAGCCGCCGTCGATACGCCCCAGTGAAAATTGGGTCCAAAATCAGAACGGGAATAGGACGCGGGGGTGGTAGGCGGGAAAAAAGCCGAAGGTAATGCAGCCATTAGCAGAGAAAGGAAGCCATGAGCAAGGGGGCAGGTGGGCGCTGCCGCTTTCTGCTTCTTCCACACCCTATGCCGGGACAGAAGAAGCGAGTAGTGCTCATACGAGAAGCGCCGGGTGCTGGGCAACGTGCTTCGTAAGAACTCGGTCTAGGATTTGGGCGGTTTCGTCGGGGTAGTGCACGGGTGTGGGGCGCCCGTGTTGCAGCCAGTGGTCGAGTAGGGGCAGGTGCTTATCTTTGAGGCTTTTGGCTACCGGAACGCCTAGGGTTGCTAAGGCGGCAGCGTTGCAAGCTTGCTCGTACTGATTTTTCATGGGTATCACCAGCAGCTTCTTGCCTAAAAACAGCGCTTCGGCCGGCGTTTCAAACCCGGCCCCGCAGAGTACGCCGGTACTGCGAGCCATGCTGTCGGTGAAGGCTGCCCCGCTCACTGGCCGCACCCACACATTGCCGTACCGGGCTTCCTTGGTGCTGTGTTTGGAAAATACTTCCCACTTTGTGGTGCGACTAAGGTAGCGCAGGCGGTGCACGAGCCGGGGTTCGTCGAACGCGGGTAGGTAGACGGTGTAGTGCTCCTCTTGGCGGGGCATTAGGCAGCGCACCTGCTGGCGGATAACCGGCGTGTAGATATCGGGCGCGTAAGCAGCAAAATGAAACCCGTAGCAAACCGTGGCGGGGGCATAGTGCCGCAGCACCGTGCGGCCTACCACGTCGGTCTGCTTGGGTTGAGGGGCGGCCGAGTGCAGCACGGCACTTTGGTGGCTAAGGGCCACGCACGGCACGCGCCGCCGCCGGCAGGCCCAGGCCGATACGGGCTCAAAGTCGCTGATGACCAAGTCGTAGTCTTGCACGGGCAGGGCGCGCATCTCCCGCAGGAAAGAGGCCGAGTTAAGCTGCCAGAAGGTTTTCAAGAAATCGACCCCACCCTTTTTACCGAATACGAACCCCATGCCGTGGTAGCGGTAGCGCACCGGCACGGGCAAAATAGTATTTGCTCCCGGCCCGCTAATAAGCACATCGAGGCGGCTGGCTCGCTGCTGCAGGAGCGGTACAATGTCGAGTGCCCGGCTCAGGTGGCCATTGCCAGTGCCTTGAATGGCGTATAAGATGCGGGGCATACAGCAGGGTAAGGAGTTAGCAGCCCGCGAGTTTAAACTCGGCGAGCAAGCCGGCCAGCAGGGCGTCGGTGGTTTCGTGGGTGGTGTCGGCATCGGCCACGGCGGGCAGCTCCATGGCGGGGTCGGCGGCGTAGTGGTAAAGCTGCCAGCCCTGGGTTGTGGTGTACTCCAGAGCCGTCAGGTTCTCAATCCAGTCGCCGGAGTTGAGGTACACTACCTCCTTGCCAGCAGCGGTTTGAATGGGCCGCAGGGCGGGCTGGTGAATGTGGCCGCACGCTACGTAGCGGTAGCCCGCGTCGGCGGCAATGGTGGCGGCAGTCTGCTCGAAGTCCCCAATTAGGCGTACGGCTCCTTTCACCCGGTCTTTCACTACTTTGGAAAGAGCCACCCGGGGACGACCTACTTTGGCCAGCAAAAAGTTTACGAGGCGGTTCAGCAGAATCAGGGCGTCGTAGCCGTGGGCCCCCAGGCGGGCCAGCCAGCGGGCGTGCCGCATAGTCACGTCGAAGACGTCGCCGTGAAATAGCCACGTCTTGCCGGCAGGCAAGTCCAAGACCAGCTTATTGGCGATGGAGAGGGCACCTAGCCGGGTACCCGCGAAGCGCCGCAGTAGCTCGTCGTGGTTGCCCGTGAGGTAGTGAATTTGGGTGCCCTGGCTTAGTAGGCGCACCAAGTAGCGCACCACGCGCATGTGGGCGGGGGGCCAGTAGTTTTTGCTGAACTGCCAGATATCAATGATGTCGCCGTTCAGCACCAGCACTTTAGGCCGAATGCTTTTGAGGTAGCGCAACAGTTCTGCCGCGTGGCAACCGTAGGTGCCCAGGTGCACATCGGAAATAACGGCAACTTCCAGGGGGCGCCGCTTTTTCACGGGCGCTTACCAGCTATGGTGATGGTAGGGGTGCGGGCCCAAAAGCGTGGCCGCAGCGGCTTGGGTGGAAGTTCACTGGCCCGGAAGGGGGAGCGAAAGGACTTGGCCAGATGGAGCCCGTACACTACCACCAACATCAGCTGGAAGCAGGCCGATCCTAGCCAGCTTGCTGCGTGGCGCAGCAAGGGAATCGTGGTGGGTGCGTGCATATTGAGCGAGCCAGTTTGATTCGCTTCAAAAGTCGCATGTAGTTATTAATCAGGTATTGCGGAGATGTTGCTAGTGGGTTACGTTGTGCGTGCCGCTGCCCCAATGCCCGCCGTGGTAGTGCCTATTTCACCACTGCCTCCCGGCTAGTCCAGGAGGCAGTGGATGAAATAGACGTAGCACTATAGTCGGCTATCAATGGTGGGTAGAATAGGGATAGATAACGTAGTTGCTAATAGCTATAGATGGCTTTTGCTCCGGCGTAGTAGCTCGGCTTTGGAGTTGATTTGAAGCTTGTCGTACACGGAGCGGATGTAAGCTCGCACCGTATTAATACTAATACCAAGGCGGTCGGCCACGAGCTTGTAGCTGAGGCCTTGCTCCAGGGCTTCTACAATCTGCTGCTCGCGGGCCGTCAGATTGTTGGTAGGCGCGGCGGGCCGGAAGTAACGCATAACGTGGCGCGCTACCGCTGGCGACATGGGCGAGCCGCCCGCTAAGACGTCCAGCAGGGCCTGCTTAATTTCGGGCAAGGGCGTGGTTTTCACGAGGTAGCCTACGGCACCCGCACACATAGCCTTGAAAATTCGCTCGGCATCCTGGTACACCGTAATCAGTACTACCTCAGCCTGGGGCGCTAGCTCGTGCAGCTGCGCTATCCCCGCAATACCCGACATACCCGGTAACCCAATGTCAGAGAGCACCAAGCGGGGCTTAGGCGCTCCGGCCGCAAGGTCGGCCAGTAGTTCCTCCACCGACTCGGCAACCAACACGCAGTCAAACTCAGGCTGGGCGCACAAGTAAGTATGCAGCGCCTCCCGAATGGCTGGTTGGTCTTCAATGATGGCCAGTGGAACTTGCATGGTGACAAAGGTAGGCGGCCTGATGACGCTGCGGTATCGCATATTCATGCGATGGAGCTTGCACGCAAGTAAAGCCGTACTACCCCCGCAGCCTAGCCTACTCACCCCCTTACGTGAGGGGCATTTGCACACGCAGGCGAAACCCAGTAGGGCCCATGCTGGCAATGGCCTCGCCGCCCACGGCAGCGGCCCGCTGGCTGATGTTGCGCAGCCCGTGGCCCGTGCGGCGCTGGTGTTGGTAGGGGCGGTTCTCAACAACTGAGGTAGCTGGCTGGCCGTTATCCGCAATATTGAGCACTAAACGGCCGGGGTCGGGCAAGTACAACCCTATCGTGACCTGGTTGGCCTGGCGGGCATGCTTCAGAATGTTGTGCAGAGCTTCCTTGTAAATAAGATACAGATTGCGGCGCAGCAGTACTGGTAGCCGCTGTTCGGGCAGGGCGGCAGGAACTTCAAAAGTGACTTCAAAGCCCGCGGGCGGCAGCACCTCGTAGGCGTAGTCGCGCATGCGGTCCAGCAAATCAGGCAGGTGGTCATTGTGCGCATCCAGGCTCCATACCACGTCGTTCAGTTGGCGGACGGCCGTGCGGCTGGCGTCGGCAATTTGGTTTAATTGCTCGCGCTGACCTTCCACATCAGCTAGGCCCTCTTGCAGAAGGCCACTTTGCAGGGCAATTTGGGAAAGCAACGTTCCCACATCATCATGCAGATCGGCCGCGAGACGCTTGCGCAGAGCTTCCTCATGCAGACGCTGCCGCCGCTTATACGTCCAGACCACGATGCCGCCAGCAAGCAGGGTCAGCACCGCTAAAATAGCCTGCTGCTGGTGCTGGCGCAGATCAGCCAGTTCCTGCTGCTGGGCCAGCTCCCGGCGCTGGCTGGCTTCCTGCTCTTGCTCGGCGCGGAATTGTAGGGCTGCTACCCGGCGCCGGGTAGCATTTCCTGTGAGGCTATCGGCGTAGGCACCGGCTTCCCGCTGGTAACGGTAGGCTACCACAAAATCGCCCTGTTGGGCTCCTGCCCTAGCCAAGAGCGTGGCGGCCGCGGCGCCCTCCTCCTTAAGGTTGCTGGTTCGGCTCAGGCGCAAGCTCTGCATGCCGTAGTATTGGGCGCTGTCGAGCTGGCCAGTACGCAAAAAAGCACGGGATAGAACGAGTTGCAAGCGCGCCATTTCCCGGGTTGTGCGGGCCTCGCGCAGTAAGACGCGTCCCTGGGCAAGTGCCTGGGCTGCACGGCCTTGGTACTCATCCATCTTTACCAAGTTGATGCGGGTAGGCAACAGTCCTTGCTCGTTGTACACGGGCTGGTAGCTACGTAGGGCCTGGGTATAATAGTACTGGGCCCGAGCCCACTGCTGCTGCTGCTCGCTTAGCTCGCCCAAGGCCGTGTAGGCGTGGCCATACCCGATGGCGTCGTGCAGTTGCTTAGCTAGGCCCAGGGCCCGAAGTAGGCTGCGGCGGGCCTGGTCGTACTCGCCCAGGGCCGTACTCGTGAGCCCGTGTTGGATGCGGAGAAATAGCTCTGGCTTGGTAAGCTTTTCCGTACGGGCCAGCTGTAGCCCCGCCAGGTTGGCAGCTAAGGATTGCCCATATAGGCCTTGCTCAAAGTAAATGCGCGTCAGCCCATAGATGGCTCGCGTTTCGTTGAAGCGGTCCTGCAACCGCACGTAGAGCTGGTGGGCCTGCTGAGTATAGTTTAATGCCTGCACGTAGCGGCTCTGTTCCCGGTAGTAGTAGCCCAGCCCGAATAGGGCATCGGCCTGGCCGCGCATGTAGTGCAGGTGCGTTGCCAATGCCAGGGCTTGCCTGAACAAAGTAGCCGACTCAGTGGCGCTATTTGAGCGCAGCAAAAGGGCCAGGGAATTGAGGCGGTTTACGCGGACCGTATCTGGCTGCCGATGCGCCAGCAAAAACTGCCGTAAGCTACCTACCGCTGGCGAATGCGCTGGTGAGGAAGCACTAGGCGTTGCTGGCCGGCCGGGAACCGGACCCGGCAACGGTTGCTCGGTTACTGAAGCAGGAGCAAAACCCTGCGCAGTGCCTTCTACTAGCAGAAAGCTTACTAACCAGAGAAAGTGAAAACGGTACGCAGCAAACAAAGGGGAAATGGCAAAAAAGGTCGGAGCAGGAACTTACGAAATTTCAGCGTGCCCGGTAAGCAGCGGGTCATTATTCCGGCTGAAGTAACAGCTTCCATCTACAAATCAGCGGGTAAAGGGCAGGGTGGCAGAGGTGCTGCGTGGACAGACCGTGCTGCTCGCTTGTGGTATGAGATAAGGAACAGTGTCATAGACTGCTAACCAAGGACATGCAGCAGGAGTGAGTTACTTTCCTAGTACAGTTGAGTCGATAACAATAAAAACATATTTTTATAGTATTATTCAACTAAATAATTGAATATTGAATAAATATTGGTCTGTGCGGTTGCTTACGATTATCACTATCTTATTCAGGTACCGGTGGGCACCACCCATGGTAAACACCTTGCTGACGTTTCGCAGGCGGTTTTGGCTAGTGCTATTGGGTGGCATTATGCTGCAAACTGCTCCGCCCAGCTACGCCCAGGTGAAGCCGAAAGCTTCCGCGCCGGCGCCAGCGCCAGCAAAACGCCCCCCACCCACGGGGGGTGCCCCCGCCGCCACTCCAGGCACCTTGCCCGCGGCCAAGGTAGAAGAGGCCCTGCGCCTGCTCTTGCAAGCCACTGCCACACCCGACTCCCTGCAAAACAACCGCCTCCAGTTGCCCGAAGCAGAAATCAACGGCCTGGTAATCGACCAGACCATCACCAAGATTGGGCGCGACTTCTACGGCCTGTTTTACGGGCAATGGGACCCGCCCCAGGGTTTGGGCGAATACACGGTTGTCATTCAGGAGAAGCCCGGTCGGGGTACCACCACGCTCATCTCCGTCACCGTCAATGATAATGCGCTGGTAGACCTGCCATTGTCGCCCAACAACGACGCCATTGAGGACGCCGTCGCTTACAGCCTCAGCTTAACTCTCGACTACCTCATCAACGCCCGCAACGTCAGCCAGCAACTGGATACCACCGCCGATAATCCTGGTACTGAAGTGTACTAGTCCTTTCCCTTCCGCCCGCTCTGTTCTGTCCATGAAAACAACTGTACTGCTTCCTTTTTTCGCTGCCCTCGTTGCTGTGCTTGGGTGGCATCCGGCTGCGGCCCAAGACCTGATTTACCGCCCCGTAAACCCGGCATTCGGCGGCGACTCTTTCAACTATCAGTGGCTGCAAAGCTCGGCTCAGGCCCAGAACTCCACCAAGGACCCAAACGCCCCCCAAGCGCCCGCCCAACTCGACCCTTTGCAGCAGTTTCAGCAAAGCCTGAACCAGCAGATTCTGGGGCAGCTGGCCCAGCGCCTCGTGGGCAACCAATTTGGTACGGGTGCCGACCCTCTCCGGCCGGGAAACTATTCTGTAGGCACCTACCAAATAGGGGTGAACCCCAACGGAACCGGCTTCTCCATTAATATCCTGGATACCAGTACGGGCAACCAAACGACGATTACCATACCAGGGCTATAGGCGCTGGCACCTGCCGAATGAAAAAAGCAATACCATATTATCGTTGGGTGCTGGGAGGGCTGTTATTGGGGCTGAGTAGTTGTGCCGCCTATTTTCACCAGCCGGTCCGGGAGGAGCGGGCGCGTTTAGGAGCAGAGTTGCAAGGCAACAGCTTGTTGCGCCAGCTACCCGAGCCCAAGGAGCGCATTGTGGTGGCCGTGTATAAGTTTCGTGACCAAACCGGCCAGTACAAGCCCGCCGACAACGGCACTAGTTTCTCCACGGCCGTCACCCAGGGTGCTACCAGCATTTTGCTTCGGGCCTTGGAAGAGTCGAAGTGGTTTAACGCCATTGAGCGCGAAAACCTGAGCAACCTGCTCAACGAGCGCAAAATCATTCGCTCCAGTCGGGCCGAGTATTCCCAACTCACGGGCAAGCCCCAGCCGGTACTACCGTCGTTGCTGTTTGCAGGGGTGCTGCTGGAAGGCGGCATTGTTTCGTACGACGCCAACATGCTCACGGGGGGGGCGGGCTTGCGCTACTTTGGGGCGGGGGCTTCGGGCCAGTACCGGCAAGATCGGGTAACAGTGTACCTGCGGGCCATTAGCACCAGCACCGGCGAAATTCTGAAAACCGTGTACACCACCAAAACCATCCTGTCTCAGCAAGTAGGAGCCAGCATGTTTCGGTTTGTGAAGTTTCAGCGCCTGCTGGAAGCCGAGACGGGTTTCACCTACAACGAGCCCACGGAAATTGCCGTGAAGGATGCCATTGAAAAATCGGTGCAGGCCATGGTGTACGAAGGCATGCGCGATGGACTATGGACTCCTCGCAACCCAGCCGAAACCACTGGCCCCGGCATTACGGCCTACTTTGCGGAGAAGGCCGATAATCAGCAGGTAGACGTGCTTGGCCGCCAGCAACTCGACCGGCGCGGGGCCTTAGGCATTGCCGTTACAGGGGCAGCCGTGCGCTACACCGGCGACCTGAGCAACCCGCAAGTGCGCGGGGGCGGGCAGGTAGCCTTGCAGTACCAAGGAGCCGGCAGCGGCCGGTGGGCGGGGGCCTTGCAGCTAGGGCGGTTTGCGCTAGGGGCGGGGGAAAGCTACCGCGCTCAATTCAACTACGCCGAACTGTGCGCTCAGTACCGGTTTTTTCCGCGGGAGCAGTTTACTCCCTACCTGGTGGTTGGGGGCGGAGCTACCCTGCGCGCTCCAGCAACGGGCTCCGCCGTGGTGCTCCCACACGTGGTGGCAGGGGCCGGGCTTGAGCTACTAGCTTCCAGCCGACTTGGCTTTACGCTGGGCGTCGATCATCACTACTACTTCTCCGATCGGCTAGATCAAGTACGGCTAGGCCGCTACAACGACTTTTATTGGAGTGCCCGGGCCGGCGTGGCGTTTTACCTGCTGCCGCGGGCCCCTGCTAGGTAGTAGGGTGCCTGCCCTTCTGTTTCGTCTTCTTTTTCTCGATCTACTTCCATCTTTTGGCCTTTCTCAGGCTTCCCGAGCTCATGAAAAAAATCACCTTTCTACTAGCTACGCTACTAACCACAGGGGTAGCGAGTGCGCAACACAATATCCAGCGGCTTTCCTCATCGGGCTCCGACAACGCGGTAACGGTAATCCAGACGGGGGCGCACAACATGGCTCAGGCCGCCGTTGCGGGCGAAAATATCAACGCGGCTGCTACCCAGAGCGGCTCCGGCAACCGCATCAATCAGCAAGTGCAGGGCCCCCGTAATGAAGCCTTCATTTTGCAGTCGGGGAGCGGCAACCAGGCTACCCAGAGCTTGTTGATTATGGATTCCAAGGCTCACATTACGCAGGTAGGGGCTAGCAATGTGGCTACCCAGGAAGTGAACGGCTGGTACACGAACACCGCCACCCTTTCGCAAACGGGTACGGGCAACCGCGCCACCCAGCAGCAACAAGGCGCCCTTTCCAACTCCACTCTGTCGGCCACGCAGCTAGGGAGCTACAATACGGCGGTGCAGCACCAAGCCAACTCCAATCCGTTTACGGAAACGGCCACGGTTCACCAGTCAGGGGGGAGTGCCAACCAGGCTCACCAGCTACAATCGGGCGGCAACAACCACGCCGATGTCCGCCAGGTAGGCAACGGCAACGGCGCTATGCAGGAGCAAACCGGCAACTTCCGCTTGGGTGGTCAGCGCGGCATAATTGAGCAAAATGGTACGCGCAACCGCGTCAGTCAGGACCAAAGCAATGGCTCCAATCAGGCCCTGGCGTCGCAGTCAGGCAACGACAATGCCATTTCGCAGCAGCAGGTGGCATTGGGCTCCCGTAGCACGGCCACCCAAGTAGGAAGTGCCAATACGCTGGTGCAGGAGCAGCAGAATGGCAACGTGGTATCGGAGGTTACGGCCACCCAGCACGGCGTGGGCAACGTGGCTACCCAAATGCAGGGCGGGAGCGGTAAGGCAACGGTAAGCCAGGTAGGTAACCGAAACGTGGCGGCCCAAGACCAGCAGTGGAACGGCGCAGAGGACGCAGCCATTACGCAAACCGGCAACGGCAACCGCGCGGAACAGCGGCAGACTACCCCGCGCACCACAGCCTACATTGAGCAAGATGGAGCTGGCAACCAGGCGTCCCAGGCGCAAACTAGCACCAACACTTCAGCTTATACCATCCAGTACGGCAACGGTAACCGGGGCGCGCAGCAACAAGACAAAGGTTCGAACAACCACACGGTACTATTTCAGAACGGCAACGACAACTATGGCCGTCAGCAGCAGGCAGGGTTCAATAATTCCGTAGAGACCTACCAAGCACAATTTGGCAACCGCAGCGAGGTATTCCAGGAGGGTAGCAACAGCCGAATTATCAGCAAGCAAAATCAGTAAGCATCCGCTTTTCGATGCGGTTACGCTACTATAAATGAATTAATTTGTTTATAAATAATATTTGATAGATTATATACAATAACTACCTTGATTTAGCTAAAGAATTTATTGCCACTGATTTATTACCCCTGGCTTCAGCCTTCCACCCATCATATCATTACGCCCATGAAAAAAGCTACATTCCTAGTTGCCGCTTTGCTAGCGGCCGGTGCCGCTGCGGCCCAAAACAACACCCAGAAGATAACGACTTCAGGGAATAACAACTTGGTTTCGATAGAGCAGACGGGCACCTATAATGACGCCCAGGTAAGCTTGTTGGGTGATATGCATAGCGCATCGACAACCCAAGCGGGCTTTGGTAACAAGGCGGCCCAGCAGGTATCGGGGATTAACGTTCAGACCACTATTCAGCAAACGGGCAACAGCAACCAAGCTACCCAAACGGCGCAAGGCGCTAGCACCTCCCGTATCCTCATCACACAGGTAGGCAACGCCAACCAAGCCACGCAAGCACAGGTAGGCGGTATAGGTACGATCATGGAGGTGCAGCAAACCGCCAATGGCAACAGCGTAAGCCAGCAGCAAAACGGAACTGTCGGTTCTGCTATGCAGGTAAACCAGAGCAGCGGCTACAACACGGCCGTGCAGGTGCAGGATGGGTCTTTTCCCAGTCGACTGTTGGTGAACCAGACTACGGGTACCGCCAACTACGCCTCACAACAGCAGGGTGGCGGCGAAAATGTTGCAACCATCACCCAAGATGGTACCAGCAACCGCGCCACCCAAGATCAGGTTGGCAGCTTCAAGCTAGGGGGGCAGCGCGGCAGCATTGGCCAAGTGGGAGTACGAAACGTTGCTACGCAGGTACAGCGCAACGGCAGCAACGGCGCCGAGGCTACGCAGGATGGCAACGACAACTCCCTAACTCAGACCCAGACCTCCTTGGCCAGCGCGGCGCGCGCCTCTCAAATGGGTAGTAGCAACCGACTAATGCAAATCCAGGAAGGCTCGCTTTCACAAGTGGCCGCCACGCAAAACGGCGTGAGTAACGTCGCTAATCAGCTGCAGCGAGGAACGTCCGTGTCGGCTACCATTTCCCAGAACGGCAACCGCAACGTGGTCAGCCAAGTGCAGCAGCAAAGCGAAGGCGCTTCTGTTCCATCTGCGCAGAGCACGCTTTTGGTTACGCAAACGGGTAGTGACAACAGCAGCCGCCAAGAGCAGGGTACGGTCTTATCTAGCGCTACCCTCACTCAGCTAGGAACGGCCAACCGTGCTACGCAAACCCAGTCAGGGCAAAACCAGGCAGCTACCCTTACCCAAAACGGCAAGCAGAACACAGCTACGCAAGCTCAAACAAACGGTTACAACATTGCTACCGTTGAGCAAACGGGTGAGCGGCACGTGGCCTCGCAAACCCAAACCAACTTTGCCGCCGCCGGTGGCGAGGAGAGCGGCATGGTCACCATCCGCCAGTACGGCGCCGCCCAGCAAGCCGTGCAGGTGCAGGCGGGCGGCAATGGCAACCAGGCCCTAATTGAGCAGTACGGCAGTAACAACTACGCCCGCCAGGAGCAAGTAGGCGAGTATAACTCGGTGCGCACCTACCAGGGCCAGTACGGCAACCGCAGTGAAACCTCTCAGTCGGGTAGCGGCAATGTGCTGGTCATCAGGCAAAACCAGTAAGGTAGCTAGCGGCCGCCATCTGGGGGGCTTAATCGTTCTGAGCTCAGGCAACACTAGGTGCTCTTCTTTCTACCTTCTTATGAAAACAAACCTCTTTGCTTTCCTAGCCGCGGCTACTTTCGCTATAAGCGCCCACCAGGGCCGGGCCCAAAGTGCCGCTGCTACGGAACAGCAACTATTGCAAGAGCTACGTCCGGAACAAGTGGAGGGCACCCCCGCCGCCTTGGTGTCCACGGGGCGGTTGAACGTGGCTCAGCTCACTCAGCAGGGTACGGCCAACATGGCGCAAATCACGCAGGTAGGCAGTAGCAACCTCACCACCATCACGCAGGCAGGCACGGAAAACGTGGCTTTAAGCACCATCACTGGCTACGGTACTACCTCCGAAATTACCCAAAGTGGTACGCGTAATCTGGTAGACCAGCAGCTGACGGTAAACCAGCGTCAGTACTCAGTGCTACAGCAGGGCGCCAACAATCAGCTTCGGCAAGTGGAAAGCGGCTCGCAGGCCCCCCCTGGCTACGAGGTGAAGATGGTAGGCAACGGAATCAACATGACTATTCAACAAGGGCAGGCTACCTACCGCCCCTAGCCATTTCTGTGCTGCCACCTCCCGCGGACTGTGCCTCACGGCTGTCTGCGGGAGGTGGTTTGCTTCGTGGGACGACAACGCGGTGAGCTCTGCTATCTAGCGCAGGTGCTACCTTGCTTTGCCTCCGGAGCTCGGCTCCTTTTTGCCTCGAACTCGTCTTCCTTTCTATGTATAGTTTATTGCGTACCAGGGCTAGTTGGCTGCTGGTACTTCTGCTAAGCCCTCTGCTACTTGCCTGCGAAGAAAACACCATTGAGCCTTCGCAGCTTGGGTCCTTGGAAGGATTAGTGCTGGAAAGCCGCACTAACCTTCCGTTGCCCAACGTGGTGATTACTACCAACCCTGCTACCTCTTCTTTCACCACTGATGCTCAGGGTCGGTTTGTGCTCGCCAATTTGGGTACGGGCAAGTACACTATCACCGCCCGCAGAACCGGCTACACCGCCCAGGACATTCCGGTAACCATTGCCCAGGGCGGGGCCACCGCCATGACCATTGTGCTGGAACGAGCCACCGGCAGCAACCGCCCGCCCAATTTACCGGCATCCCCAGTTCCCGCCGACCAAGCCACTGGGGTAGATCCGGCTTCCGTGACGCTCCGCTGGCGCGTGACGGACCCCGATGGCAAGGCCGACTCCCTCCGCAGCGACGTAGTGCTCTACGAAAGCAACTCTACCACCCGCGCCCAACTGCTCACCAACTCCCGCGATACGGCGGTGACCGTGACGGCCCTCAAATACAACACCGTGTATTTCTGGCAGGTGCTGGTGCGAGACCAGGCCGGAATTGTTGTGCGCGGCGACGTGTGGCGCTTCCAAACCAAACCCCTCCCCGAAAACCGGTACCTCTATGTGCGGCAGATGAATGGCAACACCGACATTTACGCGGCCGATGCGGCTGGCGAGTCTCAGCGTCTTACCACGTCAGCCTTCATTGAAACTGCCCCCAAGCTGAGCCCCAACCGCGACCGGATTGCCTACACCTCCAATGCCACCGGCCAGTTTCAGCTATACACCATGAACCGCGACGGTTCCGACCCGCGGCGCATCACAACGCTGTCGGTGGAGGGGTACTACAACGAGGGCCTGGGCTACTGCTGGTCGCCGGATGGCTCCCAGTTGCTGTACACCCACTACGATCAACTCTACCGCATCAACCGCGACGGCACGGGGCGCACGCTCCTGAGCACGGCCCCCGCTGGTCGGCACTTCCGGGAGTGCGACTGGACGGCCCAGGGCAACCGCGTGCTGGTTCAAACCATCGGCTCCCAGGTGTTTGACTCGGAAGTCTACTTAATGAATGCCGACGGCTCAAACCGCACCCAAGTGCTAACCAACCTACCTGGCCGGTTAGACTCCCCCACGTTTAGCCTGGATGGCCGGCAGTTTCTGTACTCGCGCGACCTGGCGGGCCTTGACGACGTAACGGGTCGGCAGCTGAATGCCCACCTGTTTATTCAGAACTTGGATGGCACCGGAGTGGTAGACCTTTCGGCGGCCGGTCCTACCAGTGTCGACGATAAGCCCGATGGTACGAATGACCTGTACCCCCGCATTTCTCCCGACGGCAGCCGGGTCATCTTTGTCAATGTAGTAAACGACGGCCTCAGTGCCCCCGACGTGTGGACTCTGCGTTTGGCTGATTACGGCCGTACGCGCCTGTTTCAGAACGCTTCGCTACCTGATTGGAAGTAACGCGGCGCTATGTAAGCTCCCGGAAGTGGGTGGCAGAGCAAGAGTTAGTCACCAAACTCTTGCTCTGCCACCCATTTTGCATTGTAGCCAGTAGGCTGGTTTGGGTAGTTGTGTATGCGTTTATGGCAGTAAGAGATGCAGAAAGCAGGATGCTATATGTATAGCTTGCACCAGTGCCGTAAGGCATGAAAATATCGGTTGCTTCAACCAAGGTCTTTGCCGGATGATGCGCCTGCTATTTGTACCTCTAATTGCGCCTTTCATCCACCTAACTGTTGCTGGTTCTCTACCACCAAAGCCAGCGCCTACTTGTGCCTTATGCAAACACTACCGGCTACTGCCCTTCTTTTCACCGCGCTGGGGCTGAGTTCCCTCTCCGCCTCGGCCCAATCCTTTTCCGCTATGCGCTGGCAGAATGCGCCCAAGAAAACCACCATCACGCCCACGAAAATGCAGGTGCAAGTAGAGGGCGGCACGGACTTTTGGCGCGTGACGCACTACGGCTTCATTCGCGACAATGGGCACTTCTACTACCAAGAGCAGGAGGGCGACTTCCTGGCCAAGGTGAAGGTAGTGGGCCACTACAAAGAGCTATATGACCAAGCCGGGCTGATGATCCGCTTAGACGAGAAGAACTGGATCAAGACGGGCATTGAGTACGTGAAGGGTGTGCAAAACGTGAGTGCCGTGGTGACCCGGGATGTGTCGGACTGGTCGGTGGTGCCCCGCCAGGATAGCCCCAAGGCCGTGTGGCTTACGCTGCTGCGCAAGGGCGACTACGTAGAGATTCAGTATTCCTTCGACAATAAGGAGTTCAAGATGCTGCGCCTGGCTTACTTCCCACCCACGCCCGGCCAAAAAGTACAGGTAGGCCTAATGTGCGCCGCCCCCGATGGCAAAGGCTTCCCCGTAGAGTTTGAAGAATTCTCTATTACTCCCGTTGCGGGTACGAAATAGGAGTGGAGCCCCAGCTAGTTGAGTAGCACACAAGAGCGCCGGGGTTACCGGCGCTCTTGTGTGTGCAACACCGCCGCGCTACATACAGCTACGGGTAATGCTGCGGTGCGTTAGGAAGAGAATGCCAAGCTTGACAGTAGGTAGACAAGTGCGTTTTACCTTAATGTTTTTGGGCAAATATTGCCATACGGAGGCCAGCTAAGCCGACTGCACTACGAAGAATAGGTTTCTAAAACGACATATTTCTTGTGCATCAGCGGCACAAAGAATAAAGGAATGAGGCGTAGCAGTACCACCCTATGCTTGTAAGCCTACGCAGTAGGTTTTCTACCGCAGAGTGGAAGTGAAATTGTCTGCTTCAAATGGTACCGGGAGACAGCAATGCGCTTTGCCACTGCTCAGCTTCGGTGCTGCGCCCTCGTACTGTTTGATTGCGGAGGTGTTGACGGGGTAGTAGCTTGTTTACGGCTAGCTATTCTGCTGATTACCAAGTTGTAATTTAGTAGTAGTACACACCACTAAAGTGCAAAATACAGGCAGCAGGTGGGGGCAGAGTACCAAATGGTCTAGTCCATCGTTTTCCTGTCGGCTGCGTTCCAAACCGCTCCGACTATCCGCCTCCGCGAAGGCCCCACGGTGGCACAACGCATAGCGCCGGGAGTAGGGGAAGAGCCATATTGTTGCTCGCTCAATTCAGCGCTTTCGGGTAAGTGCAGTGCTTGAGCGCTAACTAAGGTGCTGGCTGGGCAGAAGAACTGCTTTGGTATCCGTTTTCGTAGCTCTAGAGGGTATCTCTTCCGTTAGTCATCCCGTTATAGCTTCTTATGTGCCCTACTCCCACCTTCCATTCGGAAGAGCCTGTTGTACCTGCTTCGTCAACCCCACTAAACCAGATTGCTTCTCGCTTGCTAACTCACGCGGGCCTGCCGCTGGATGCTCCCATCCTCGATTTAGGATCCAGCAGCGCCTCATTCCTAGATGATTTGCTGGCCCAGGGGTATACCAACCTTATTGCCGCCAACCTGAGCCCTGGGGCCTTGGAGGTTCACCAGCAACAGCTAGAACCCGTGCAAGCCGAGCGCGTGCTCTGGCTGGTTGATGATGTCACCCAGGCTCGCCATTTGCCCCAGTTAGGGCCCGTACTGCTCTGGCACGACCGGGCCATGTTGCGCGTGCTTACGCTCCCGGTTCACCTCACTGCCTACCGTCAGCTGCTCGACCACATGGTGGAGCCCGGCCAGGGTTGGGTGATGCTTAGCGTAGCCCTGCCGGGTGGCCCCCTGCGGGAAGGCGATTTTCTGGCTCATCCGTACGAGCTAAGCCAGTTAGCGGCTTTTTTGGGCGGCGGCTACGCACTCATCGACCACCATCCCTACGTGCATACCTTACCCAGCGGGGAGTTGCAACCCAACGTGTATGCACTGTTCCAGCGCCGCGCGCTTAGTCTAGTGGCTTAGCGTGCGGGCGTAACCGTTCTGGGGCGTCCTTGCACCTGCCATCCAAGAGCAAGATAGCTGCTTGATGTAACTATTCCCTGCTAAAATATGCGTAGATGGAGCCTTAAGGGAACTTCTCGGGCTTCTTCTCGTATTTCTTCCACTATAGCTTGGCAATATCGTGGTATACCCAGTGAAAACTAAGTAGGCGTCAGTAACTGCGTGCAATCTATCTACGTGTCCGTTTTATGAATAAGCCGGCGCCATCAGTAGACCATGAACAACGGTTTCGGTCTCTGTTTGAGAATAACCTAGACTTCTTACTGTTCCAAAACCGGGAAGGGGTCATTGTGGATGTAAACACGGCCTTTCCTTGCTCCACCTCCCGAAACCGGGAGTAGTAGGGCGACACATCAACGATTTTCTACCCTCACATCTTATTCCCCTATTCAAGCAAAAGCTCCTCGAAGCCTTTGAGGGAAAGTCTGTGACCTTCGATGTGGCCGTTCAATTTCGCGGGGCGGTGCCCAAAGTGCTTAGCGTATCGAAAGTACCCCTCATTGAAGACGGCACCATTACGGGCGTACACGTGGTGTGCCGGGATATTTCCGAGCTGACGGCCTCGCACCAGCTCATTGCCCAACAAGCGCACACGCTCAACACCTTGTTTGAGAGTATTACGGATGCCGTGTTTCTCATGGACAATGAATGGCGCATCACCTACCTCAACTCGGAAGTGGAGCGACTACTCAAGCTGAAAGAAGAGCAAATACTGGGTAAGGGCTACTGGGAAGTTTTCCCCGAAACTGGGTCAGAGGTATTCTACGAGCACTTTGTGCACGCAAAGAGGGTAGGGCACGCGGTCAAATTTGAGGCGTATTCTATTCCGCGCGAAATGTGGTTAGAGGTGAAGGCTTACCCCTCCAGCGAAGGGTTATCAGTGTACTTCAGTGACGTTACGCCGCGTAAGGAAACGGAGGCCCGGCAGGAACGACTGGCGCAGGACTTATACCAGCACAACCAGGACTTGCAGGAGTTCAATTACTTGGTATCGCACAACTTGCGGGGGCCGTTGGCCAATGCCTTGGGCTTGGCTCGAATGCTACATCCCCACGGCTCGGAGCAGGAGCAGGTGCAGGAACACCTGATTCTCAGCTTGCAGCAGCTCGACGGCTTGTTGCACGAGCTAACGACCATTCTTTCGGTTCGTGAAACCCATGGGGTGGTTGGAAACCGCACGGTAGTGCCCCTGGGCCAAGTGCTAGCGCAAGTGCAGCACCGGGTGCGGGAGTCGCTGTGCCAATCGGGCGGGACACTAACGGTTCTGATGCCCGACGAACTGACCGTATATGGTACGCATACTCAATTATTCAACATTTTCCGCAACTTGCTGGTCAATGCCATTGCATACCGGGAGCCTCAGCGCCCGTTGCGGGTGGTAGTGACGGGCCAGGCTATTCCCACGGGAGGCGTGCACGTGACCGTGGCAGACAATGGATCGGGCTTTGACCGGGCAAGGGCAGGGGCAGACGTATTTAAGTTGTACAAACGGTTTCATGCCGAGCCCAGTGGCCGGGGGCTCGGGCTTTATTTTGTTCAGGCCTACGTAACGGCTCTTGGTGGCCACATTACGGTGCAAAGCCAGCCGGGTATTGGCACCGAATTTTCCTTGTATCTCCCCTAATACATATGCGGACATTCCTTGTGGATGACGATTTCATCAGCGTATTCCTCACCGAGAAACTATTCCAGCGCGAAGGCTTTGGCGAAGGACTGCACTCCTTTGAGTCGCCCGAGAAGGCCTTGGACTCTGTTCTGCACGCCATTTCCCAGGAGTCGGTACCCGATGTTATCCTGCTGGATTTGAACATGCCCGTGCTCAATGGCTGGGATTTTTTGTCGGCTTTGCAGCCCTACGAAGCCCAACTCACGGGGCGCTGCTTCATTTACATTCTCACGTCCTCCCTGGCTCCCGCCGACCAGGTCCGGTCGGAAGAGTTTCCTCTGGTCATCGGGTTTATTCACAAGCCCTTAGATGGTATACAGGTACAGGCAATTCATGCCTACGTAGCAGAACATCAAGGGTAAGGCCGCTGTATACTAAGTGAAGAGAAAGAGTGTAAGGCCTTACCAGCCATTCGGTGGCTTACTCAGGGCAAAAGGGCAGTATAGCTGGTAGAAAGAAGAGCATGGTGCTGAATTCACCCGGCCAAAT
Source organism: Hymenobacter mucosus (assembly GCF_900188255.1). GTDB lineage: Bacteria > Bacteroidota > Bacteroidia > Cytophagales > Hymenobacteraceae > Hymenobacter > Hymenobacter mucosus. The sequence goes on from NZ_FZNS01000007.1 coordinate 94,884, forward strand.
TCCCGATTCGTGGGGGATTATTGGGCATTCCTGGAGCTTGAGCAGAAGCTGCCGCCCCCAACCGGTTACTTTTAAGGTATGCGCCTAGCCTGGCCTCCGCCAACCGGAGTAGTAAGGCCGGGCTCACTGACCTTACTACTGCATGTCTGTTCCCCTTCTTCCTGCCACCACCCGCCTGACCGGCCGGCAAAAGTGGCGAGTCGCGTTTAGCCTTACCCTGATCTACTACCCCATTTTGGTGTATCTGAACTATGCCCATTGGGGAGAGCATTGGAAGAACTTAGGCGGGGCGTGGATTAGCTTGCTGCAAGTGTTGCCGTCGGTGCTCAGCGGGGCCATTGTTATACTGCTGGTGTTTTGGGGGTGGGTGCACGCGGTGGAGTGGATTCAAATTCGGCTGCAACGACGGTTCGGGGAAGACTTTTCCCTGGATTTGCCCTGGAACGTTCAACTCCTCACGGTAGGCATCTGCATTGGGTTGTCGGTCGGGTTTATCCTGTTGTTTGGCACTACCATGCACCTGATAGACCAGGAGTTTGCCGAGCATGGCCTGATTGTGGCGCGCAGCAAAGCGGGAGCCGTTGAGTTGGCCGTATGGCGCCGTTCCCTCAACGGCTACTTCCTCATGCTGATGCTGTCGGTGTTTTACTTGCTGGCCAACACCCGCGCCCAGCAGCGCGTGCGCGTCATTGCCACCAAAACCCAGCAGTTGGAAACCGAGAAGGCGCACGTACAGCTTGCCGCCCTCAAAAGCCAGGTAAACCCGCACTTCCTGTTTAACAGCCTCAGCATTCTGTCGTCGTTAGTGCACGTAGATGCCGACTTATCGGAGAAGTTTATCGACCAGCTTTCCCGGGCCTACCGCTACACGCTTGAGCAGCAAGACCACGACCTAGTGCCACTGCAAACCGAGCTAGCCTTCATTCAATCCTACACCTTCCTGCTCAAAATCCGCTTCGACGAGAAGTTCGACGTGCAGTTACGGGTGCCAGAGGCGGCGCGGCACGCCTACCAGATTGCGCCACTCACGCTGCAGCTGCTAGTAGAAAATGCGGTGAAGCACAATACCATGTCGCAGCAGAAGCCCCTACTCGTACACATTGAGTTGGATGGCGAAGACCTAGTAGTGCGCAATACGCTGCAGCGGCGGCCTGCCACCTACGCCTCTACCGGCGTGGGCCTAACCAACATTCATAACCGCTACCACCTGCTTACTGGGCGCCCCGTGCAAATAACCGAAGGTGGTGGCGAATTCATCGTCCGTATTCCCCTGCTTTCCGCATGAACGTACTCATCATCGAAGACGAAAACCTGACGGCCAAGCGCCTGGAGGGCCAACTGCGCAAGTATGATTCCACTATTCAGGTGCTGGCCCGCCTGCCTTCCGTAGCGGCCTCGGTAGCGTGGCTCCGCGAGCACCCGGCCCCCGATCTGATTTTCCTGGATATTCACCTGGAAGACGACCTCGGCTTCCGCATTTTCGAGCAGGTACAAGTCAGTACGCCCATTATTTTCACCACGGCCTACGATGAGTATATGATTCAGGCATTTCGGGTGAACAGCATCGACTACTTGCTTAAGCCCGTGAACTACGACGAGCTGGTGGCCGCCATGAGTAAGTACCAGAAACTACGGCAGCACTTCACCCCCGCCGATTTGCCCGCCCTGCTGCGCCTGATTCAGCCTGCCCAAGACGCCGCCACCCACAAAGACCGGTTTATGGTGACGGTGGGCCAGAAGCTGCGCAGCATTGAAACCACGGAGGTAGCCTACTTTTGCTTTGAAGAAGGTGCCACCTTTCTAGTGACCAAGCAGGGCCAGCACCTGGCCGTAGATTACAGCCTCGACAAGTTGGTGCAGCTGCTTGACCCACGGCAGTTCTTCCGCGTGAACCGGCAATACCTCGTAAGCCTACCCGCTATTGATGTGATTCACAACTATTCTGCGGGTCGCCTGGAGCTGGAACTACAGCCATCGGCCCGGCAGCAAGTGCTAGTAAGCGGCGACCGGGCCACCGAGTTTAAGGAATGGCTGGGCAAGTAGACGGTTGATAACCAGTGGGTTTGAGGTCGAGCTACAGTTCTGATAGCAGAACGTTTTCAGAGGACGGAAATTTTCCATTTTCTAGAAAATAGCAGTACCTGCGAAAGTCCATTTCCGCTCTTCACTGAGGTACGCAGGGTAAAGCTGCTCTTGGCCATCATTCATTTTGCCTCTGCTCGGTGAGCAGTAAGGGTGGCCGTGTAGCTGGCTATAGCAAATACAGTTTCTGTCTTAGATAGTAACTCACTGCGCACTAGCGGAGATGCGTTGTCGATGAGGGATTGGATACGGTTGATAAAGTGCTGCTCATAAGAGCTAAAGCAGAGGTTTCTCGCTAAGGAGAAATTGGCTTCCGGCGTACAGAGCGAGGTCTTATTACGCCAGGTAAGCGTCCGTGTCGTGCAGTCGCTGCAAAATTCGCGGCTGGTTTTTCGGCACTCAACTACCCGAAAGCGGCACTCACGAAGTTCGATTTCCGGCCCGAAGCGGCCCGCAGGACCTTCGTGGCATGAAACAAGTCGCTCCATCTCTGGCCGCCTGCCTACTCACCTTACTGGTAGGGGCTACCTCTTGCAGCTCAAAACAGGAATCAGCCGCCGGGGGGCCTCCTGGTGCGCAACAGCAGCAAGTAAAAGACTACCCCGTGCTGACGCTCACGCCCCAAACGGCGGTGCTGCATACGGACTATCCCACGGTGCTGGAAGGCCAGGCCAACGTTGAAATTCGCCCCAAGGTTGATGGCTTCATCGACCAGGTGCTAGTGGATGAAGGCGCCCGGGTGCGGAAGGGCCAGCTCCTGTTCCGCCTCAACAGTGACGAGTCAGACCAGCAGGTGCGTTCCGCCCAAGCCTCCGTGCTCAGTGCCCAGGCCGACGTAACGGCCGCCCAGCTCGACGTGCAGAAAACCCAGCCGCTGGTAGAGCAGAACATTCTGAGCAACTATCAATTGCAGGCCTACCAAGCCACGCTCCAGTCGCGGCGGGCGGCCCTGGCCCAGGCCCGTGCTACCCTGCAAAACGCCCAAAAGACGCAGAGCTACACCCGCATCAGCAGCCCCGCCGACGGGGTAATTGGCACCCTGCCCTATAAGCTGGGTTCCTTGGTTAATAGCTCCCTTGCTGAACCTCTTACCACTGTAGCCAGCATTGGTACGGTGCGGGCCTATTTCTCCATCAACGAGAAAGACGCCCTGGCTTTCAGCCAAGCTACGCCCGGCACCACCAGCAAGGAGCGCCTCAGCAAGCTGCCCAGCGTGCAACTCGTGCTGTCCGATGGTAGCGTGTACGCCCAGCCGGGCCGCGTGGAAGCGGCCAGTGGCCTCGTAAACACCCAAACGGGCTCCGTTACGGTGCGCGCCAGCTTCCCCAACCCCGCGGGCGTACTGCGCAGCGGAGCTACCGGCCTAGTGCGCCTGCCTCAGCAAGTGCCCAGCGCCCTGGTAGTGCCCCAGTCGGCTACTTATGAGCTGCAAGGCAAGCACTTCGCCTATGTAGTGGGCCCCGATAACAAGGTGAAAAATACCGAAATCCAGGTGCAGGCGCTGCCCGACGGCCGCCGCTACGTGGTGCGCGAGGGCCTACAAGCCGGCGACCAGATTGTAACGGAAGGCGTCAGCGCCCTGCAAGATGGCCAAGCCATTAAGCCCCGCCCCGCTATGCCCGATACTACAGCCTCGGCCTCGCCCCGCTAACCTACTTCGCAACAACTCATGTTTAAGATATTCATCGAACGACCCGTCCTCTCGACGGTCATCTCCGTGCTCCTGGTGATTCTGGGGGTGCTGGGACTGGTGTCGCTGCCAGTGTCGCAATACCCGGAAATTGCGCCGCCTACCGTGCAGGTGTCAGCCGCTTATACCGGCGCCAATGCCGACGTAGTACTGCGCTCCGTGGTAGTGCCGCTGGAAGAGCAAATCAACGGCGTAGAGAACATGACCTACATGACCTCCACCGCCAACAATGAAGGCGCCGCTACCATCACCGTGTACTTCAAGCAAGGCACCGACCCCGACCTGGCCGCCGTGAACGTGCAGAACCGGGTAAGCAAAGCTACGCCGCTCTTGCCCCAGGAAGTTACGCAAACCGGCGTGACGGTGAGCAAGCGCCAAAGCAGCATGCTGCTCATCTTCTCGCTCTACAGCGACAACCCAGCTTACGACCAGACCTTCCTGCAGAACTACGCCAAAATCAACCTGATTCCGCAGATTCAGCGGGTGAGTGGGGTAGGCGACGCGTCGGCCTTCGGCTCGCGCGACTACTCCATGCGCATCTGGCTGAAGCCCGACGTAATGGCTAGCTACGGCCTGATTCCGCGGGATGTATCGGCGGCGCTGGCTGAGCAAAACATTGAAGCCGCCCCGGGTAAGTTTGGCGAAAATAGCGGGCAGGCGTTTCAGTACATCCTTAAGTACAAAGGCCGCTTAGTGCAGGCCTCCGAGTACGGTAACATCGTGATTCGCACGACTGATACCGGCCAGATTCTGCGCCTCAAAGATATTGCCCGTATTGAGCTGGGCGCGCTCAGCTACTCCAGCACTTCGGCCACCCAGGGCAAGCCTAGCGTGATTATCGCCATTAACCAAACGGCAGGCTCCAACGCCCAGGAAGTGGTAGAGAATAGCAAGAAGCTCATTGAGCAGGCTTCGGCTTCCTTCCCCGAAGGCGTGCACACGGCTACCCTCACTGATGCCAACAAATTTCTGGATGCCAGCATCGAGAAGGTGATTCACACCCTGATTGAAGCCTTCGTACTGGTATTCATCGTGGTGTTCCTCTTTCTGCAGGATTTCCGCTCCACTCTCATTCCGGCCATTGCCGTGCCGGTAGCCATTGTGGGCACGTTCTTCTTCCTGAACCTATTTGGCTTCACCATTAACCTGCTCACCTTGTTTGCCTTGGTGCTGGCCATTGGTATTGTGGTCGATGATGCCATTGTGGTGGTAGAAGCCGTGCACGCCAAGCTCGACGCCGGCGCTACCTCCGGCAAGGCGGCCACGCTGTCGGCCATGAGCGAAATTACCGGCGCTATCATTTCCATTACCTTGGTCATGGCGGCCGTATTCGTGCCGGTGTCGTTCATTACGGGCTCGGCAGGCGTGTTCTATAAGCAATTCGGCCTCACGCTGGCCATTGCCATCCTGATTTCGGCCGTGAATGCTCTGACGTTGAGCCCAGCCTTGTGCGCCCTGTTGCTCAAGCCTCATCCTCAGGGCGAGCACGCCAAGAGTGGTCTGCTGCAACGGTTCTACACTGCTTTCAACGCCGGTTTTGAGTCGGTGACGGGGCGCTATACCCGCTCGGTGAGCTTCCTGAGCCGCCACAAGTGGATAGGCCTGGCGGGCATTGCGCTGGCGGGCGGTATTTTCTGGTGGCTGCTGCGCACCACGCCGGCGGGCTTCGTGCCTAACGAGGACGGCGGCGTCATCTTCGCCGATATCAGCCTGCCGGCGTCGGCCTCTCTAGAGCGCACCCAGAAGGTAGCCAACGAGGTAGACAGCATTGCCAGCACCATGTCGTTGATGCACACCCACAGCCGCATCACCGGGCAGAGCTTCCTCAATGGCGCGGGTAGTTCCTACGCCATGGTAATTATGGAGCTCAACCCCTGGGATGAGCGCAAAAACCAGCCGATTGCGGCTACCATCGGGGAGCTGTTTGCCCGCACGGCCCATATCCGCGATGCCAAAATCATCTTCTTTTCGCCACCTACCTTGCAGGGCTTTGGTAACAGCAACGGCTTCGAAGTGCAGTTACAAGACCGGGCCGGTGGTGATATTGCCACCATGGGCAAAGTCAGCCAGCAGTTTATTGCGGCCCTGAGCCAGCGGCCGGAAATTCTGTTTGCTAGCACGGGCTTCAACCCCAACTTTCCGCAGTACCAAGTAGATGTGAACGTGGCTCGCACCAAAGAAGCCGGCCTTACGTCCAGCGACGTGCTGACCACCTTGCAGGGCTACTTCGGCGGCTTGTACGCGTCCAACTTCAACCAGTTTGGTAAGCAGTACCGCGTGATGGTGCAGGCCGACGCCGCCTACCGCACTAATCCCGAAAGCCTCAACCGCATCTTCGTGCGCTCGGCCAACGGCACCATGGCCCCCATCACCGAGTTCATCACCCTGACTCGCGTATTCGGCCCCGAAACGCTGAACCGCTTCAACCTGTACTCGGCCGTTAGCATTACTGGTAGCCCCAAGCCGGGCTACAGCTCCGGTGATGCCATCAAGGCCATTGAGGAAGTGGCCCAGCAAACCCTACCGGCTGGCTACGGCTATGAGTTTTCGGGGTTGACCCGGGAGGAAATATCGGCCGGCTCCCAGACGGTATACATATTTGGGCTGTGCCTAGTGTTTGTGTACTTCCTGCTCAGCGCCCAGTATGAGAGCTACATTCTGCCCTTCGCGGTGTTGCTGTCCTTGCCCATCGGCCTGGCCGGGGCCTTCATCTTCGCCAGCCTGTTCGGGGTCGATAACAACATCTACCTGCAGATTTCGCTCATCATGCTCATTGGGTTGCTGGCGAAGAACGCCATTCTGATTGTGGAGTTTGCGCTGGAGCGGCGCCGACACGGCATGTCTCTAGTGGAAGCCGCCATTGAAGGCGCGCGGGCCCGTTTCCGCCCCATCCTGATGACATCATTTGCCTTCATTTTGGGCTTGGTGCCGCTGATGCTGGCTTCCGGGGCCGGGGCCGTGGGCAACCGTTCCATTGGTACGGCCGCCGTGGGGGGCATGCTGATCGGAACCGTGTTCGGGGTGTTCGTGATTCCGGTGCTCTTTATCATGTTTCAAAGCCTGCAGGAGCGCATCAGTGGCCCGCCAGTAGCGGCTGAGGCTGAACCGGCAGCAGCCGATACATCAGCCCGGCCTTTGGTCCCGACGGCACTGCCGGCCCACTAAGGGACTTTCGCCTGCGGCCTTGGGTAGCTTCCTCGCTACGTCAAGGGCGCCAGGGCGGGACTCATTTCTGAACGCTAGATCTTTCCTGAGTATGACTATTTCCAAGTTGCGGTGGCTGTGCAGCCTCCTGCTGCTCTTCTATATTTCCTCCTGTCAGGTCACGAAGCCTTACGAGGCGCCCACCACCAAAGTGGAGGGTTTGTACCGCGACGTGGTACCCACGGACACGACCACGCTAGCCCAGTTGCCCTGGCGGACTTTGTTCACCGACCCGCAGCTGCAAAGCCTGATTGCCGAGGGAATTGCCAATAACCTCGATCTGCAAGTGGCCGCAGCCCGGGTGCAGCAGGCCGATGCCTATTTCCGCCAGAGCCAGGCCGCTTTTCTGCCTACGCTCTCTGCCACCGGCAACGTAACGCGCGCCAAGCAAGCCGCCTTCAACGGCTTGGGCTCCTTTCCGGCCGGTACCCAGTACCAGCTGTTCGGTATTGCAAGCTGGGAGGCCGACTTGTGGGGTAAGCTACGCAGCTCCAAAAAGGCCTACCTGGCCCAGTTGCGCCAAAGCGAGGCCTACCAGCGCACGGTGCAAACCAGCCTGGTAGCCAACGTAGCAAACTACTACTATCTCCTGCTAGCCCTAGACCAGCAGCTTGACATCACCCAGCAAACCGTGCAAAACCGCATTCAGGACGTGAAAACCATGCAGGCCCTGAAAACGGCCGGTATTGTGACGGGGGCGGCCGTGGTGCAGAGCGAAGCCAACCGCTACGCCGCCGAGGTCAGCATCCCCGACCTTAAGCAGCAGATTCGGGAAACAGAAAACACGCTGAGCACCTTGCTAGGCCGCGTGCCCGGCGCCATTCCGCGGAGCACCCTGCAAAGCCAGGAGGTTGTGAGCACCCTGCAAACTGGGGTGCCCGCCCAGCTACTACGCTACCGCCCCGATGTGCAGCAAGCTGAGTACGCCTACCGCTCTGCCTTTGAGTTGACTAACGCGGCCCGCGCTTACTTCTACCCAGCCCTCACGCTCACCGGAAATGGCGGCTACTCCACTTTCCAGCCGGAAAACTTGATTAGCCCTACGGCGGTATTTTATGCCTTGGGCGGTGGCTTGGTGCAGCCTATCCTCAACCGGGGCGCCAACAAAGCCCGCCTACGGGTATCGGAAGCCCAGCAGACGGAGGCACGCCTGAACTTGCAAACGTCTCTGCTCACGGCCGGGGAGGAAGTTTCCAACGCCCTATACTCCTACCAAGCCGCTGGCGACAAGGCTGCCGTGCGCACCCAGCAGCTCGATGCCCTGGAAAAATCGGTGACCTACAGCCAAGCCCTGCTAAAGAATGGCTTTGCAAACTACACTGAGGTGCTTACGGCGCAGCAAAGCTTGCTACAAGCCCAACTCAATGGCATCAATGACCGGCAGCAGCAGCTACAGGCCGTGACGACGCTGTACCGGGCTTTGGGCGGCGGCTGGCAGTAAGCCACCTGGGCTACCCCAGTGCGCAGGTACTACTTGGCGGTTAGTTTAAAACTGTCGCCAGCCTAGCCCCGCAACCGGGTACGCAACCTATTGAATGTTCATTCCATACAGTCATTTTGCCATGAGTAAGCGCGCATATACCTACCGCCTGCACCTAGAGCAAGTGCACAGCCCGCAACCTGATAGTTCTCAGCCAGAACCGTTAAAGCTGGAATTTGAGAACCACGACGACCTGTTCCGCATCATCAGCTTAATGCAGCAGCGTGACCCGTTTGTGGAACCAGGCCAGGCTACGGAGTTTGCTATTGGCTTGAAGCTCTTCGGTGAAGTACTGCTGAAAAACCGGCAGCATCCGCTATTCGAAGAGTTTGGGCCAGCCTTTGGGGCCTTCATGAAGCGCCTCAAATCGCCCGATCCGGCCTAGGCCGGTCAGCAGAACGGAGTCAATTCCACAAGGATTGCACCTACAAGCAACGAGGCTACCCTACCTCAACCGACAGATAATCGGCTGGGGTAAGGTAGCCTCGTTGCTTGTAGGTGGAATAAAGTATGCATATGTAGTGGGTGGTAAGCTCTCTTAGTCAGGCGGCTTGTTGCCAGTTGGTTAGGTCATGTTTATGCCCAGGCACTAGTTGCTAACCCCTGTGCTACCCAAATTTTGTGTTTGGCGTTTCCAGGCCTTTGCGCTACGTTAGCGGCGTAAACTTTAGGGGTGTCCTGCTAGCCAGGACTGAGATGATACCCTTTGAACCTGATCAGGCTGATACCTGCGAAGGGAAAAGTAGCAGAAAGCACGCGTGTGCCCTAGTGGGCTCATGGTGCACACTTCCTATTGTTTATAGTCAGATTATCAATCAACTAACCTCCTTAGTTGCATGGTCTACTATGTAAACAATACGCGCCAAGAGGCGCCTACTGCCCGCACCCTGGCCGAGGTGCTAACGGAGCTAAACGTGGCCAGCCAGCGCGGCATGGCCGTGGCCGTGAACGAGATGGTAGTGCCCCGCCCGGAGTGGGCCAGCTACCCCCTGCAAACCAACGACCGCCTTACCATCATCCGCGCTACGCAGGGCGGCTAGCCTACGCATTCCCTTCATTCTTCCTTTCCGATGAAAAAAGACCACGCCCCCCAGCAAACGCTGGTGGAACGCGCGCCCCTGACTGGCTCGCGCAAGATCTACGTGCCCGGCCAGCTCCACAACATTCGGGTGGCAATGCGCGAAATAGTGCTGGCGGATACCCAGCGCAAGTTTGATTTCACCAACCCTACTGAGCACAACCCGCCCGTGACGGTGTACGACACCAGCGGCCCCTACACCGACCCCACCGTCACCATCGACCTGAAAAAAGGCTTGCCTCGCCTGCGCGAAAAGTGGATTCTGGACCGCGCCGACGTAGAAAAGCTGCCTGGTATATCCTCCGAATACGGACAGCAGCGCGCTGCTGACGCTCGCTTGGATGAGTTGCGATTTGAGCATATTCGGCCCCCACTGCGGGCCAAGGCGGGCCGCACAGTAACGCAGCTGCACTATGCTCGCCAGGGCGTTATCACCCCGGAGATGGAGTACATTGCCATCCGGGAAAACCAGCGCATCGACCAGCTAATGGCTGATGATGCGCTGCGAGTTCAGCACCAGGGGCATAGCTTTGGCGCCAACACGCCTCAGGGCTATATCACCCCGGAGTTTGTACGCGCCGAGGTGGCGGCGGGCCGCGCCGTAATTCCTTCCAACATCAACCATCCGGAAAGTGAGCCCATGATTATTGGGCGCAACTTCCTGGTAAAGATTAACACCAACATCGGCAACTCGGCCGTAACGTCTAGTATTGAAGAAGAGGTAGACAAGGCCGTGTGGAGCTGCCGCTGGGGCGGCGATACGCTCATGGACCTTTCGACAGGGAAGAACATTCACGAAACGCGCGAGTGGATTATCCGCAACTGCCCCGTGCCGGTGGGTACCGTGCCCATTTACCAAGCCCTGGAGAAAGTGAACGGCAAGGCCGAAGACCTGACTTGGGAGCTATTCCGGGATACGCTCATTGAGCAAGCTGAGCAGGGGGTAGACTACTTCACCATTCACGCCGGGGTGCGCCTGCCCTACATCCCCCTCACGGCCAAGCGCGTGACCGGCATCGTGTCACGGGGAGGATCTATCATGGCCAAGTGGTGCTTGGCCCACCACCAGGAAAACTTCCTGTACACGCACTTCGAAGAGATTTGCGAAATCATGAAGGCCTACGACGTGGCCTTCTCCCTAGGCGACGGGCTGCGGCCGGGCTCTATTGCCGATGCCAACGATGAGGCTCAATTCGCGGAGCTGGAAACTCTGGGTGAGCTGACCAAGATTGCTTGGAAGCACGAGGTGCAGGTAATGATTGAGGGCCCTGGCCACGTGCCCATGCACCTGATTAAGGCCAACATGGACAAGCAGCTCAAGGAGTGCCACGAGGCGCCGTTCTACACGCTGGGTCCGCTCACCACCGACATTGCGCCCGGCTACGACCACATTACCTCGGCCATTGGGGCCGCCATGATTGGGTGGTTTGGTACGGCTATGCTCTGCTACGTGACACCTAAAGAACACCTGGGCCTACCTAATAAAAAGGACGTGAAAGACGGGGTCATTGCCTATAAGATTGCGGCCCACGCCGCCGACCTGGCAAAAGGTCACCCAGGCGCTCAGTACCGCGACAATGCGCTCAGCAAGGCCCGTTTCGAGTTCCGCTGGGAAGACCAGTTCAACCTTTCCTTGGACCCCGACACGGCCCGCGAGTACCACGACGAAACCCTGCCGGCCGATGGGGCGAAAGTTGCGCACTTCTGCTCCATGTGCGGCCCACATTTCTGCTCCATGAAAATCACCCAGGAGGTCCGCGACTTTGCCGCGCAGCAGGAGGTAGCCGCCGACGAAGCCTTGACGAAAGGGCTGGCGGAGAAAGCCCGGGAGTTTGTGGACAGGGGCAGTGAAATCTACCTGTAGCGCTTTGCCCAGGTTTTCGCTTCGCCCGTACGCTCTCAGCATTGCCGGCTTCGACCCTAGCGGCGGAGCTGGCTTGCTGGCCGACTGCAAAACGCTGGAAAGCAACGCAGTATATGGCTTGGGGGTATGTACCGCCCTTACCTTCCAAAACGACCTAGCCTTTGAGCGCGTGAGTTGGGTTTCCTCGGTAGATATTCTAGCCCAGGCCCGGCTGTTGTTTGCGCGCTTCCCTATTGGCTGTGTGAAGATTGGATTATTTGAAAACCTGGCGTACCTGCCGGAGCTACTAGGGTGGCTGCAAAACCAAAACCCGCAAGTGCGCATCATCTGGGACCCGGTGCTGAAGGCAAGTGCGGGCTACGAGTTTCACCAGGGGCCACCGCGGGAGCTGGTGCGGGCGGCATGCGCCTCCCTAACCTTACTGACGCCCAACCAACCGGAAATGCTACGGCTTTGGCCGGCCGATACCGCCTTGCAAGCGGCTCGGGAGGTTAGTGCGTTTTGCCCTGTGCTACTGAAAGGCGGCCATGAGGCGGGGCCGTTTGCCACGGATGTACTCATGATGAACGGGGAGGAGCACCTATTTTCTGCCCCCCGCTTGCCCCAGGGGGAGAAGCACGGGAGCGGGTGCGTGTTGTCTGCGGCAGTGCTAGCGCACCTTGCCAAAGGGGCGTCGTTGGTGGAGGCCTGCCGAGCGGGCAAGGAGTACACGGCCACCGTCTTGGGTAGTAATCCAACGCTGTTGGGGTATCATGTTTCATCCAGGTAATGCCATGAGGATAAGCAAACTACATTTCATTGCGGCTACTCCCCAACAGGCGGAGCAAGCCTGTGCGGGTGGGGTTCGGTGGGTACAGCTGCGGGTGAAAAACGCGTCGGCCGCCGACTGGGAAACGCTAGCCCGTGCCACCCAGCAGGTATGTCGGCGCTACAAGGCTACCCTGCTGATCAACGACAACCCCGCCCTAGCCCGCGCAATAGGAGCCGATGGCGTGCACCTGGGCAAGGAAGATATGGCCCCCGACAGTGCGCGTGCTTTGCTCGGGCCGAAATTCATCATTGGGGGCACGGCCAATACCTTCCAGGATATTGAGCGGCTGGCAGCGGTTGGCGTCGACTACATTGGTTTGGGGCCGTTGCGCTTCACTACCACCAAGCAGAAGCTAAGCCCCCTCCTAGGGCTGGCTGGCTATCAGGCCCTGTTGCAGCAAGTGCGAGCCGCTGGTATCACCGTGCCTATTGTTGCTATTGGGGGCATCCTAAAGTCCGATGTGGGTCTGCTCTTGGAAGCAGGACTGCACGGCGTGGCATTGTCGGGCGCCATCTCTACCGCTGCCGACCCTGCCGCCGAAGCCGCGCTTTTTCTTGACCAATTGTACCCCCAGGTTACTCACATATGACTTCTCAGCCCCTTGTTATTGCCGATCGGCAGTTTTCATCCCGCCTCTTCACGGGCACCGGTAAGTTCAGCTCCACCGCTTTAATGGAGGAGGCGCTGCTAGCCTCGGGTTCGGAGCTCGTGACCGTCGCCCTGAAGCGCGTTGATGTAGCGGACGCCGAAGATGATTTGCTGCGTCACCTGGGCCACGAGCAGTTTCAGCTACTGCCCAATACGTCGGGGGTGCGTACGGCGAGGGAAGCCGTTTTCGCTGCCCAACTAGCCCGCGAAGCTCTCGAAACCAACTGGCTGAAGCTGGAAATTCATCCTGACCCCAAATACCTCCTGCCCGACCCCGTGGAGACGCTGAAAGCCGCCGAGGAACTGGTGAAGCAGGGCTTTGTAGTCTTGCCCTATATCCATGCCGACCCTGTGCTGTGCAAGCGGCTGGAAGAGGCAGGTGTGGCCGCCGTTATGCCCCTGGGAGCTCCTATTGGTAGTAATAAAGGCTTGCTAACTAGAGAGTTCCTGGAAATTATCATTGGTCAGAGTCGGATACCCGTGGTGGTAGACGCAGGCATTGGGGCTCCCTCGCACGCCGCTGCAGCCATGGAGCTAGGTGCCGATGCGGTGCTAGTGAATACGGCCATTGCGGTGGCGGGCCAACCCGTGGCAATGGCGCAAGCGTTCCGGCTAGCCGTGGAAGCTGGCCGCATAGCGTACGAAGCCCGCCTAGCGGAGCCAGTAGCCCATGCCTCCGCTAGTAGTCCTCTAACCGCCTTCCTCGATTAACATGAGCTTTCGTTCGGTTTTCGATACTTACTCCTGGGATGCTACCAAAAGCAGCATCTACGCTAAAACTGCCGCCGATGTGGAGCATGCCTTGCGTACGCCTAAGCGGACGTTGGAAGACTTTAAGGCCTTGATTTCGCCGGCCGCCGCGCCCTATTTAGAGCAAATGGCCCAGCTTAGTCACCAGCTGACGCGCAAACGGTTCGGTAATACCATGCAGCTTTACGTGCCTTTGTATTTGTCGAACGAGTGCCAGAATATCTGCACCTATTGCGGCTTCAGCCTCGATAATGCAATTCGCCGGCGCACGTTGAGTAGTGTTGAAATCCTGCGGGAGGCGGCAGTGCTGAAGGAGTGGGGCTACGAGCATGTGCTCCTGGTAACGGGGGAGGCCAACCAGACAGTAGGAGTAGACTACCTGCAAAAAGCACTGCGCACCTTGCGGCCGCATTTCGCTCACTTGTCGATGGAGGTGCAGCCACTGCATAAGTCTGACTATGAGATTCTTATGCAAGAAGGCCTAAACACCGTGTTAGTATACCAGGAAACCTACCATCAGGAAGACTATAAGAAGCATCACCCCAAGGGAAAGAAGTCCAACTTTTACTACCGCCTCGAAACACCCGACCGACTAGGCCAGGCTGGAATTCATAAGATGGGTCTGGGAGTGCTGTTTGGCTTGGAAGACTGGCGCACCGACAGCTTTTATACCGCCCTTCACCTCGATTACTTAGAGCGGGCCTACTGGCAAACAAAGTATAGCTTGTCGTTTCCCCGCCTGCGTCCCGCGGAAGGACTAGTACAGCCCAAAGTAGAAATGTCGGACCGGGAGCTGGTACAGTTAATTTGTGCTTATCGGTTGCTAAATGAGGAAGTGGAGTTGTCTATTTCCACCCGCGAAACGCCAACGTTCCGCGACCACATCATTAGGTTGGGTATAACATCTATTAGTGCTGGGTCCAAAACGAACCCGGGTGGGTATATCGTGGAGCCAGAGTCATTAGAGCAATTTGAGATATCCGACGAGCGTAGCCCCGCCGAAATTGCCGCCATGCTCCGCCGGCAAGGCTACGAGCCAGTATGGAAAGACTGGGACCACGCCTTGATGTAGAGTTGCAATTGTACACTACGCAGCTGTTTACTGGCTATTGGATGTTGAGTTGATTGATTTCTGCCTGTAGATTTTTAAAGGCTACAATAGGGTCTGGTTGCTGCCAAATACCGCCCAGCACCGCTGCACCGGCAAACCCTGCCTGCTGGATGCTTCTGATATTGCTGGGTAGTACACCGCCCAACGCTATTACCTGCGGGATGTACGTGTTGTGGCGCTGCCAGCCAGCCAGGGTATTTTGTACTTCTGCTAAAGAGAAATTGCTCTTATACCCTTCTTTGCTAACACTATCAAAAATGGGACTTAAAAGCACGTAGTCGTATTGCCGTCGATCAGTAGCTATTGCGTTCAGATCGTGAAATGAGGCCGATATACTACGCCTGCGCAGCTTCTGCAGTAGCGTGCCAATAGTAGGCTGCCGACGGCTGCTCTCTGTTAAGTGAATGCCCTTTATAGGGAACTGAAGCGCTAACTCGTATGCACTATGGACTACTACGCGGTGGAGATATACTGCTGGTATCTGTTGCAAGTAGTTCGTTAGCTCATCCGAAGACCAATCTGGCTTGCGGATATGTGCCGTTGTAAGACCTTGAGCAAATAGCTGACATAACAATTCAACCTCGTTTTCTACGCGTTCGGGTGGCGAAATTGATAGCAAGCTGAACGGAGGTACAACCATAACGGTACTCTGGCAGTAATTAATTTAAAGTGTTAAAAGTAGTATAATTAAGTATATAGCATAAAAATAACCTTTTTTTGCCATTTATTACTTACATAAAGCAATGTTATTTGCTCCTTGTTAGCTGAGTATTAGACCAGCAGAATCTCACTAACTAGGTGACAGCGGCAGTAAAAGCCGCACGGTTTAGGAATTTGCTTTCCAGAGCATATATCCTATTTTTTTAGCATCTGCATGGGCTAGGACACCCCCACTATGCGGGTTGAACTGCTATAGTGGGAGCCGAGTCTCGGTTTGGTAGCCAGGCTTCTAATAGACGTTGACACAACGGAAGTAATGGAGCAACCAGTACTACTCCCGTTACATTGAATAGCACATGGGCATGTGCAATCTGGCGGGCTACGTCAGTATGGCCCGCAATACGTAATACCAGTGTTGTAAACGGGTCAATTAGCAGCAGGCCTAAACTGATGGATACTATATTAAAGCCTAAGTGGAACAACCCCGTTTTCAAAGCTGGTCGTCCTCGTCCAACAGTGGCAAGTAGTGTGTCGGAGCAGGTGCCTAACTCGGCGCCTAGCATTACGGCAATGCTAGCAGGCAAGGAGAGAAGACCCTTGGCAGCCAGTTTAATTACCATTCCAAGCGTGGCTGATGATGATTGTATAATCAGGGTCAGCAGAGCCCCAGTCCCGGCGCCCCGAACAGGGTTTTCCAACTTCAGCAACCACGCCTGCACCCCTTGGTAATCTTTAAGCGGAGCTGCCGCTTCCCCAATCAAAAACAAACTAAAAAACAGCAAGCCAAAGCAGAACAACGCCCTTCCTGCCGTACGGCCCTGCCGCTTTTTACTCAACGACAACATCAGTAAGCCTGGCAGCATGGCTACCACCGCGTATTGCCCTAAGTCAAAGGCAAATAGCTGACTGGAAATAGTGGTACCAATATTAGCCCCAAGTACTACTCCGAGAGAATTACGAAACGGCAGCGCCCCAGCACTTACCAGTGCAATGGCCAAAATGATAACAACGGATGAAGAGTCGAGCAGGGTCGTTACTACGGTGCCAGTTAGAATAGCCATGGGTACCGTTCTGGTGAAACGGTCGAGGATGCCTTTCACTCGGTCGCCAGCTACATGGCGCAGCGCTAAGGCCAGGCGACTAACAGCATACAGAAACAACACCAGCCCACTAACCGCTAACAGGATGATGGAGACAAGCGAGGAATTCATAAGGCTAGTGCTTCAGCAAATCAACAGTAATCTATGCAACGCAGCACACACAGCTAAGGCCATGGCACGCAGATGAACAAATTGTTATCTGGGGAAAAGAAGTCAGCTTTCCTTAAGCCAAGACACTATCCATTATTCACACAGAGCATCTAAGAATAATTCGCCTACCGAGCTCTGTACGGAATAAGCTATTGTAACTGGCAAAAGCACTGTTGGCAGTCACTGTTTTTAGGCGACTATATATATAAGGAGTAGACCGACCAAATTAGCTACGCTAAGCTTCAATTTAATAACGACTGATAACGTTTACTTATCAGTCGTTAACTAAAGGCAGATGAAGCACTGTTTCCAAATGAGCGTGGGCAGTCTCGCCACCGCCCTGCTATCTGCTGATAATGGAACTAGCCTGAACGTAGGCAACCTACTTACCCTACCTGCTGCTCACCTACTGAGAGGTGCTGAAGCTGGCAAGCTGATTTTGTAATATGAACCACTTTGGGATCCTGCCTAATTACGGTTTCTAAAAAGGTTCGATGCGTATCGCCCCACTGGTTCAGAGCATCAATGATAGGCATGAGCGACCAGCCAATTTCCGTCAACGAATACTCTACTTTTGGCGGCAGTTGCGGATAGGTCTTTTTCTCAATCATCCCGTGTTCCTCCAGTTCTTTTAGCTGCACGCTCAGCACCCGGCGGGTGGCACCCGGCAACAAGCGTAGGATCTCGCTTGGCCGTCTCACCCCCAGGGCAATGGCGTTCAGCAACGCGGGTTTCCACTTGCCATTTAGCACTTCCTTCGTCAAGTGCAGGCCGCAGTCCATCGTCAGGGGTATCTTTCGTTTGTACATCACAAGGGTACTTTCCTCAAAGATAGAGGTTGTTCTTCCATCCGGTAGAGGGGATAAATTTAGCCCTATGCCATTCCATTCTCCCGTATTGTGCTGCCCTGGCAGGCCTCCTAAGTTTGCCGAAAAAAGCATGGAAACAGCAGCACAACCTCTATTAGAAAACTACCAGGTAGGCACACTAACGCTTAAGAATCGGGTGGTAATGGCCTCTCTTACGCGTGGCCGGGCAACCAACCCCGGTTTAGTACCCACTCCGCTGATGGCGGAATATTATGCGCAGCGTGCCTCCGCGGGTTTGCTCCTGAGCGAAGGCACTTGGGTGAATGCTCACGCTATTGGGTTTATCAATGTACCGGGAATTTATACCCCCGAACAGATAGAAGGCTGGAAAGGCGTAACCCAAGCAGTACATGCGAACGGTGGGCTGATCTTCTCCCAACTCGGCCATATTGGGGCAGCCTCCCATCCGGATTTCTTCAATGGACAGCTACCCGCCGGCCCTTCCGCCATTAATCCCCGAACCCGGTCTTTTACTCCGGAAAGCTTCAAGGACTCGCTCACCCCTCGGGAATTTACTGCGGCAGAAATCAAAAAGACCATCCAAGACTATAAGCAGGCCGCTAAAAACGCGAAAGATGCCGGCTTCGACGGAGTGGAAGTACACGCCCAAGCCGGCATGCTAATTCCTCAATTCTTAAGTGTAGCCACCAATCAACGAACGGATGAATACGGTGGCAGCATTGAAAACCGGGCCCGCATTGTGTTTGAAATCCTGGATGCTGTGCTCGAAATCTGGGACAGCACCCGCGTAGCCATCAAGTTTACACCTGTGGCCATCAGTCACGTAGGCATTATGACGCCGGATGAGGAAACCATTCCCACGTTCCGCTACCTCCTACAGAAGCTGAGTGATTACAACTTAGCGTATCTACACATTGTCGGCCCGGCGGAAGACTTAACCGGTACGCCAGTCGAGGTGTTGCAGAATGATTATTTCAATCATTTTCGCCAGAATTACCGTGGAAGGCTGATGGCTAATTGGGGGTTCACACAGGAGTCGGGTAATGCCATTCTCGAAGCCGGTCTGGCTGACTTGGTGTCATTTGGCATCCCTTACATTGCCAATCCAGACCTGGTAGAGCGTTTCGCACACCACCTGCCGCTGGCGCAGGGAGACCAGAATACGTACTATGCTGGCGAAGAAAAAGGGTATGTCGATTATCCCAGAGCGCGTTAGTACAATTGTCGTCTCAAAACCGGGAACGGCTACCTTTTTGCCATGAACAATATGCTTAGCTGCACGAGGTACTAAAAAGAACGTCCTGTTTCAAGTAAGTACAACGCAGTATCCTTCTTGTAAAGAAACACAGGCGAAAGCTAGCCTATTGCTCGGCCACCAGCAGCGTTTGGGGTGCAGCTTGTTTGATGCGGCCGAGTAGCCAGTCACTTTGACGCTTGGTGCGGGCGTTGCAAAACTCGTGGGTGGCTTTCAGTTCCTCATCGCGCAGGCCCAAAGCCGCTTGGCGGATGACAATCCAGCACAACTGTACTTCCTGAGCTAGTAGCCACAAGTCGTGCAGGTCGCGCAACAGGGTTAGGCTCCCGCTACGCTTCTCGGCAAACAAGTCGCGCTTTAGTTTATCAGGCTCGCTGCTTTGCTGTTCGGAGTACTTCTGGCAAAAGCTCATGACTTTGCCATGGTGCTCACGCGACCAAGCCGAGAGCTTTTGGCAGATTTGCTCAATATCCGGCTCATCTTTGTGCTTCCGGGAAACGTACTCAAAGGCGTCGGAGAGCTGCTTTTCGCTATTTTCAAGCAGCCCTAGGTAGTGGCTAAGAAGCATAAGTAGAACGGAACTAGGCGTGAACTTTATGAATCCGGACGGCAGCATACTTGAAGTGGGGCTGCTTGCTGACCGGGTCCCACTCAGTCAACGTCAGTTCATTAGCCGCGCGCGGCCGATCAGACTTGTCCCAGTAACCATAGTGAAAGGGAATAAAAACCAGCCCCGGCTCAATGTCGCCCACGCGAGCAGGCTCCAATATCTTGCCCCGGCGTGACTCCACTTCTATCATATCGCCCTCAACAATGCCGTAGCGGGCGGCGTCTTCGGTAGCGAGTTGCACGTAGCTATCCGGTGCCGCAGCGTGCAGTTCTTTCGAACGGCCCGTTTTAGTGCGCGTGTGGAAATGGTACACCAACCGGCCCGTGGTTAGCCACAATGGATAGCTCTCGTCGGGCTCCTCGTGGGGAGGCTCATAATCCACGCCTTTCAAAAAGGCTTTGCCTTTGGGGTCAAGGAGTTTGTAGTCGTCCTTGGTGCGAGGTGCTCCGGTTTCGAGGTCGTGACCGTAGGTTTCGCAGTAGTCGATGTCGGTGCTGAAAACACCATCTTCGTACAAGTGGGTCTTGCCATTGGGGTATTGCTCGTTGCAGGGCCACTGAATGCCCGAACCGCCCGTGAGTTTGGCGTAGCTCATGCCGGTGTAGTCGCAGATGCGGCCACGGGTACACTCGCGCCAGGCATTGAAGGCGTCTTCAGTCGTTTGCCAGGTGCTGGTCAGCAGTGGATTACCATCTTTGTCTCGAAAATCCATGCGCCGGGAGTACTCCACGAAGATATCGAAGTCGGAGCGGGCTTCGCCCGGCGGGTCAACGGCCTTATGGGAAATATGCACCGTGCGCCCCACGTTGGTAAAGCAGCCGGTTTTCTCCCCCCAAATAGCGGCGGGCAGTACTACGTCGGCCAGGGCTGTGGTTTCCGTGGAGAAGGCATCCTGCACTACCACGAACAAGTCTTCCTTGGCGAGAATCTTGCGGGCTCGTGCCAGGTCGGGCAGCGAAACTAGCGGGTTGGTACCGCTGATCCACAGCATCTTGATGGAGCCCTGCTCGCAGTAGCGCCAGAGTTGCATGGCGTGCGTGGGTGGCGACCAATGCGGAATCTGGTCGGGATGAACGTTCCACAGGTCGGCCAACTGCTGAATATGCTCTTCGTTACCCCAGTTGCGGAAGCCTGGCAAGTCGCCGTCAGCGCCGCACTCGCGGGTATTCTGGGCTGTAGGTTGGCCGTTCATTTGGTAGATGCCGCTGCCGGGACGGCCAATGAGGCCGCGTAACAAATGAAGGTTGTTGACCTGCACGGCCGCCGCTGTAGCCTGCATAGACTGGTAGACGCCCTGCAAGGCCGTCGAGACGAGGCTTTCGCAAGTGCCCAGGATACGAGCTGCTTCGCGCAGCTTATCGGCCGGCACGCCAGTAAGCTGCTCTACCCGGCTGGGCGTCCACTTGGCTACTACCTGCTTTAATTCCTCAAAGCCCAGGGTATGGGCTTTAATGTATTCCTGATTGATGTACCCAGCCTCGATAATCAGGTGCAGCAGCCCGTTCATCACCGGAATATTGGTACCCACACGCGGGGCTAAGTGCACCGTTGCCTTCTCGGCGGTGTAGGTGGCACGGGGGTCAATGACAACCAACTTGGGCGGGTTAGGCCCGGCGAGGCGGTCAAGTACGCGCATCCACAGCACCGTTTGCTGGGAGGCAATGTTATGACCTACGTGCAAGATGGCCTCTGTAGTATCGAGGTCCGAGTAGGAACCCGGCTGCCCATCTGAGCCAAAAGACACTTTCAGGGCCGCCGCGGCCGTCGCGGTGCACAATCGGGTATTACCATCCATGTGCGGGGTGCCGAGGCCAGCTTTGCCTACAATTCCTAGGGCATAGTACTCCTCCAGAAACAGCTGCCCCGAGGTATAAAAGCCAATAGAACTTGCGGTGTGTTCGTCAATCAGCTTCTTGGACTTACTCACAATCATGCTCATAGCCTCATCCCAGGTAGCTTCTTCTAGCTGACCATTGCGGCGGATGAGGGGTTTGGTCAGGCGGTCTGGGCTGTTGTTAGCTACCCAGCCGTGCAGCCCCTTTGGTCCTAAGCGGCCATGGTTGACGCTGTCGGCGGCCCGCCCACGCACTCCCACGATGCGACCGTCTTTTACTCCAATGTCGCAGCCGCAGCCATTGGAACACAGTACGCAGGCTGATTGTACCCAATGGTCGGGTTCTTCTTCAACCCGTTCGTCCACGCGTTCGGGCCACTGGCCTTCGTATCCTGTGCGCGGGCCCCAAATGTCAGCAATACTGTCGCGGGTTTCTTTCATAACTACCGACTAGCGAAGAAGTAACTACAGCTGGTCGCCTGTCGTTCGCAGCTAGGCAGGTAACGAGCGGAGGACTAGCCAGTGATGTATGGGTACTAGTACGGGACTCTTCGTAGAAAAGTAGCGGTGCTTTAATACAATTTTAATCTAGGAAGCCCACTTAGATCAACGTGAGGGCAGTGCATGGAGGAGCTTACAGCAATTATAAGACTAGAAGAGCACCAATCACGTGGCCCAGCACGATTAGGAATACCTGAACGTGCCAACTGCCGCCACAGCTGGGTAGCGACTGACGGTACGGCTCCCGTTTGGGCAGTTGCTTAGGCTGCAGGCGCTTTAAGAAGGCGTTGATTGGCGCCTGGTTCACGGCTTACGTAGCACCCATTATTCTTGCGCCACGCATAAGGCGAAGAGGTAGCCACAGAGTTGCTCGTAAAGAGCACCATAGTAGAGCGAGCAGGATGAAAGGGCCAGTGTAGCTAGCCTTCTAAATGCCGCACGCGACAAATACTATCCAGTTGTTGTGCGAGTTGGGTGTATTGCGGTACGCTTAGCCCCGCTAATAGCATATTGATTGACCGATGATGACTAACAACTACTGAATAATATCATTTGGAGAAATAATATTATTATACGTAAAGCGGTACCTTTAGCTATAATCTACTTAGCATAATAGTGATGGAACAAAAGGTGTTGGATGTAGTAAGGAGTTGTTTTTCCAGCGAAGTCATCAGCTTATTAAGTATAAAGTTTAAAGCGGAAGAAGAGAAGGTCAAATTAGCACTAGGTCATACTATTCCTTTGGCTGTCAACAGCTTGCTGAGCATGGGGCAAGCGGAACGCCAAGTGGATGTGGTAGGGCAGTTAGCGCATGAAGCGGCGGCGGCTGGACTTCCTCACAATGGAATGGTACTGACCACCACGGGCTGGGGAGCTCGGTGCAGTATTTTGATGGAGACCCTTCTGGATGATGCTTATGGGATGATCACGCATTGCTTAGCGGCCGCCACCGGTATCAGGCCAGTGGAAGGAGAGACAATTCTAGGCTATACCATGGCCGTAACGCTGGGTGCAGTGGGAGAACTTGCTGCTCAACACCAACTGCGCGAATTTGAGCTCTTGACCTGGATGCTGAGCCAGAAAACAGAAATTCTACAGGCCGTACCTGCCTATAGCCGTCGGCCGTCCGCGGAACCCATAGTAAAAAAGACGGCTTCGGCTCCGGCGCCCACGGCCTCAGTTACAACCTATAGTGAGGGCACCAACACCGGCCAAAATAGTTCTCCAACTAAGCTACGTTGGCAGTTAGGCGGCTTGTTGGTGCTGGCAATTGGCCTGGGCTACGCAATAGGGCATGATCCAAAGTCGCCCGTTTCTCCTACCCAAGACGAGACAACGACGACAACCCCGGTGTCAACTGCCTCGCTTATCGCCACTAGCACTTCGCCAGCCACGAGTACTCCCGCGTTGGCGAGTAGCCCTGGAAATAACAAACGGACTATCCGCAGAAACGAACCAGACGAGGCTGTTCTACTCCCTGGACGCTATGATCTGGCAACGGACACCTATATCTACCACACGGGCCGGCCTACCCTTCTTAAACTCGCTGATGGAAGGACCCTAAAGGTGGGTGAAAACTCCACGGAGAACCGACTTTATCGGTTTCTAGCTGACGCGAATATGCAGGTTGACTCGGTGAACCGCACGAAAGGTTGGATCAACTGCGACCGGGTCTATTTTGAATCTAACCAAGCAATTTTAACAAAAGGCTCTGGGGAGCAATTACGCAACATTGCCAGCATTCTGCGGGAATTTCCGACAGCAAGGGTGAAATTTGGAGGATATACAGATAGCACGGGTAGCTCCCTTAAGAACTTTCGGCTCAGTGAAGACCGGGCCAAAGCCGCTATGTTGGCTGTAGGTAGTGTCGGGATTAATATGGGCCGGATAGAGGCCAAGGGTTATGGCGGCAAGTATTTTCTCACTACCAATGCCACCCCGGAAGGACGAGCTATCAACCGTCGCGTCAGCATCCGAGTTCTGAAAAAATAAGCTTGTGTCTAATCGATACCCAAAGAAAGAGCGGCTAGCTAGCCGCTCTTTCTTTGGGTATCGATTAGCCGCCCCAATTGTAGCTAAACTCGTCGCTGCTGGCGGGGCCATTGCCCTGGGCTTTCAGAAAGTCGATAACGGGCTATAAATGGGCCGTGCGAGAATCAGGTAGCTTCTCTACAAGCACCACCACTTCGCTAAGAGTCTGACTCATAGCTAAGATAGGTTGATTGACCGATAAGATAATAGGGTTCGAAAACCGGGGCTGCCGGCGCTAGGCCAACGAGCGAGCATAAGAAAGATCAGGCATGTTAAAGGCTACCACAGGAACATATTCCCAACTGCAAAAAGGCAGGCGATAACTGTAGAAATTATATATTACCAAGCCTACAAAACCTCCCTATAGGAGCCGCATGAAGCGCAGCCGTGGGAAATAATTGCCTTCTGCCAAAGGGCTGGAATAGGAACGAGCAGATCATCTGCGCGTAGCGGCGCAAAAAACTTATTATTGGCATACCACCCGGGCCATTAGCCACCGCGTTGCGGACCAAATGCGGCGGCACCACTACTCTGATACTAATGAGATTAACGTAATTTTGTAGTATTCCCTGCCAACTCCTCGTACTTGTTCCCAGAATGCCTGCTTCCGCTACTCCCATCTGGCTGCTGTTAGGTGACATTGAATCTCCGCTGCCCCTCACCCTGACAGCGCAGGGGCGGATATTGGCCGGCGAAATTGCAGGCTCGGTAGCCCCAGCCACGGCGGCCGGAGCCGACTTGCCTGTGAGCCGCACGCACCGCGACGCGCTGTTACGGCTGGTGCAATAGAGGGGCTATATACAGTTTTCTTTCCCGTGTCGTACCTACCAGCCAACAGAGCATGAAGCGGTTTCGGATAGGCCGGTGGCTAGGTAGAACGGCCAGAGTACTGGCTGGACTGCTGGTCCTGGCGGGCCCTGCCTGCCAGCCCACCCCGCCGGCCCCTCCAGCGCCCTGGCTTACCGCGCGCCTACTCGACCCCGGGGCGGGGCGCGATGCTGACCTGCGGCGACTGCGGGTGGCCCTGGCTGCCCCGGCCCCGGCCGAGCTACGCTTCCGGCAGTTGCGCCGTTTTGGTATCTATCAAAGCTACGCGGCTACCCCCGACTCAGGCTTGGCCCCCCTGCGAGCCGCCGCCCGACTAGGTGAGACGCTCCACCAGCCCCTACCACTTGAGCAGGCCTCCGTGCTGGGCCGGCTGGCCGAGCTGCACTGGCGCCGCCAGCACTACGACAGTGCCCGGCTGACGTTTCTGCACGCGGCACGGGTGCTGGCCACGGCCTTTCCAGACAGCGCCGCTCGGGCCGCGTTCCGGGTGGTGGATGGCCACCGGGGAGCTGTGGGCGTCAACTTGGCTGGTCACTACGCCAACGCGGGCCAGGCTTGGCGGGCCGAGGGCCGCTTGCCCGCCGCCCTGCGCTGCTATGACCTGGCGCGCCGCGCCTACCAGTGCCCCCCCGACAGCGCCCCTCAAAAGCTAGGTGGCCTGGCCTGGGTGCATACGCTGCTAGCTGAAACCCTCCACGAGCAGGGCGAGCCCGCCTTAGCCGCTAGCCACTACGAGCAGGCCCTGGCGGCTCTGCGTACCCAGCGCCGCTACAATTGGGAAGATGCCGCCCAAGAGTGGGCCACTACCCTCAATGGCTACGCGCCTTACCTACTCCCCACCCGCCCCGACCACTTGCGCGCCTTAGCCGCCGAGCCGCAACCCGAGCTAAGCCGCCGCCTGCAAGCCCGCCCCACCGACCGCGACCTACTGGCCCACGCCAGCGCCCTGGCCGTACTGGAAGCCCAGGGCTGCCTGGCCGCCCGCACCCGCGCCACCGGCCCCGCCCTGGCCCGCGCCGCTATGCTACTACCCCGGCTCAGGGCGGCCGCTGGCCCTGAGTTTCGGGTTGAGCTAGGCTACTACGAGTTGTCCGCCCGGCTAACCCAGCTGCAAGCCGGCTGGGTTAGCCGGGCTAGTGGCCCGCCCGCTGCCGGGTACGCCGCTCGCGTTCAAGCCAGCCATGACTCAGTACCCGAACCCGGGCGGCGCGACCGGCTGGGCATGATGCTGGCCCGCGAGTGGATGCGCCAGGGTGACTACCTGGCCGCCGCTGCTCTGCTGCGGCCCCTCAGCCGGCGCCATGCTCATATCCAGGAACCCCAGGCTCTCAGCCAGGTCTTGCACCTGCTGGCGGCCGCTTACGCCCGCCAGGGCTGGTACGACAGTGCTTACCAAGCCCAGGGCCGCGCCATGGCCCTGGCCGACACGCTCAGTGGCCGCCAGCAGCGCTTGGCGGTGGCCGATGCAGAAACCCGCTACCGCACCAGCCTCAAAGAACTTCGTATTGGGGAGTTGACACAGTCTGGCAAGCAGGAGCATCAGGTCGCACGTTGGGCCGGGCTGGGAGCCGCCGGGCTAGCCCTGGCCCTAGGTGGCGTAGCCCTGGCCCTGCGCACCACCCGCCGCCTAGCGGCGCGTCTGCGTACCGCCCAGGCCACTCAGAATCGTCTCTACTCCATTATTGGTCATGATCTGCGCGCCCCACTTGCGGCTTTCGAAGGTCTAGCTACCCTGCTCGACTACTACCGCCGGACCGGCCCCCCGGACCCCGCCGAGTTGGCGGAGGTAACGGCTGAGGTACGCCAGACCACCGGCCAGCTCACCGGCTTGCTCAACAACCTGCTGCACTGGGCCGCTAACCAAAGTGGGGAGCTAGCCTACCAGCCCGAAACCCTGGCCGCCGACGAGCTGCTGGACGAAGTGGCGGCCCTTTATACCCCTGCTGCCCGTGCCCGTCAGATAACCCTGCAGGTGGTCGTTCTCCCCGGCTTGCCCCTACTTCGGGCCGACCGCAACATGGTACTCACCCAGCTGCGCAATCTGCTCGGTAATGCCCTTCAGGCTGCCCCGCTGGGCTCCACCATCACCCTGGCTGCCCGCACGGCCGACCACGGGTTGGAGCTGCTCGTGACCGACACTGGTCCCGGCCTGAGCGCCGCCCAGTTAGCTGCCTTACGCACGCAGGATGCCAGTACCGGGCTGGCCCCGCGCCTGCCGGAGCAGCGCGGCACCGGCCTGGGCCTGCCGCTGGTGCGCCGGCTGGCCGAGCGCCAGCAAGGTAGTTTCCGGCTGACCAGTACCCCCGGCCAAGGCACTACGGCCTACTTGACCCTACCGCTGGCTGGGAGCTAGCCCTGCTGCGGCCAGCTTATTCTACCACGAATCTGAGTTGCCATCGTAGGGCACTATACTGCTACGACTACATCCCGGAATAGTAATAGCTTCAGTTCCGTAACGAACAACTAGCCTATTGTTAAATACTCCCTACCCAAGCAACTCATTTGCCACGCCTTTTTCTGTCTGTTTGGTGTTTGGAACGGCGCTGGTGTAACTGAAAAACGCTCATTTTACTATCCTCCTTCACTCGTAGCTATTCTATCCAAGACGACATTGGCGGATACCTTGAATTGGTCAGCTACCCTTGTTGTATTAGCACAACTTCCCACGCGAGCAGGTTGGCTGGCATTTCTTTTACAGAGGCAAAGTGAACAGCACGCCTGATAGCAACTGAAGTGCAAAGGCTTAGTCAGTCGAATGCAGGACCCTATTATGACGAAAATGGCTCCCCTAGGGCCAATGGAAGTCTGTACCTTTCCCGCATACTACCCATCTCCCGATAAGCGCTTTTAACTTATTGACTAACAATTGCTTTTCCTCCTATGCGCTTGCTTTTTCCTCGCCAGTTGTATCCACCAAGTAGAGCATCTTATTGGTTGCTGCTACTCGGCTGTTGGCTGTTGCCCATGGTCGTCTGGGCGCAGGGCACCAAGCGGCCAGACCTGCGCCTGCAGGTTCCGTTGGATTCTATTGGGTTAAGCGACCCTTTTATTCTAGCCGATCAGAAAACCCACCAGTATTACATGACCGGGACGGGTGGATTACTTTGGAAAAGCAAGGATTTGCGGTTTTGGGACGGACCATACTCCGTGACTAAGCCAGACCCTACGTCTTGGATGGGACCAAACCCAATGATCTGGGCGGCTGAAATTCATCCCTACCAAGGACGCTACTATTACTTTGCCACCTTCACCAATCAAAGCGTTAAGATTGATACTGTTCAGGGCATTGCCATTGAGCGTCGGGCCAGCCATTTACTAGTCAGCGACCAGCCCACGGGCCCCTATGTACCCATGAAGGACGCTACGTATCTGCCAGCCAATAAGCCTACCCTCGATGGCACCCTTTGGATTGATAAAGACCGCAAGCCTTACTTGGTATACTGCTATGAATGGTTGCAGAATCTCAATGGAACCATCGAAAAGATTGAATTGAAGCCTGACTTGAGTGGATCTATCGGGCAAGGAAAGCTACTCTTCCGGGCTAGTGATGCACCGTGGAGCCGGGAAAAGGACAAAAACGGCCAGGACCGGCCAAACAAAGTAACCGACGGTCCTTACCTGTTCCGGACTGGCACCGGACGCTTGGGGATGATCTGGACAAGCTGGATATATGACGCATATACCCAAGGCGTGGCCTATTCCTCTAGTGGCACTTTAGATGGACCCTGGGTGCAAGAGCCAGCCCCTATTACGCCACCCAACTACGGGCATGGCATGTTGTTTCACACATTTGATGGGCAACTGCTGATGTCGTTGCACAGTCATAAAGATATCCGGGGCCACTACCGCCGCATCCCGCACCTATTTGAAGTAGATGTAGCGGGCAATAAGCTGGTCGTGGGCCGCCCGTACCGGCCTTAGCAGCAGGGTAGAAAACGCGTAGGGTAGCATTTCACAGCCTAGCAATTGCCTCCAGTTGCTCCCGAACTGAATGCATAGGCGTGCGCCCGGGTCACGCTGGAGAAATAGCCTTTACGTTGGGCCTTGTCACATTGAATGGTGTACTGAGTTGGACCAAGCTTGATGATTCGCTAGTTTCTGGGCCAGCCCACCCCCACCTAAACTATCCACTTTTGCTACTATGCGCTCACCCTTTTTTGTTAGCCTGCTGTACCTAGGTTTTACTGGCGTTGCTAGTGCCCAGCAGGCGCCTCCCCGCGACTACCCCATTCAGCCCGTGGCGTTTACGCAAGTACACGTGCACGACACATTTTGGGCGCCGAAGATGCAAACCAACGCCGACGTGACCATTCCGCACACGCTGCAACAGTGCCGGCAGGATGGCCACATCGACAACTTCCGGCGGGCGGCGGGCGAACTGCCGGGCGACAAGCTCACCCAGTTTCCGTTCGACGACACCGATATTTATAAGGTGATTGAGGGTGCGTCGTACGCTATGCAGGTGAAGAAGAACCCCCAGCTGGAAACCTACGTCGATTCGCTGATTACCCTCATTGGCAAGGCCCAGGAGCCCGACGGCTACCTCTACACCTTCCGTACGGTGAAGGCCGCCAAGCCCCACGAGTGGATCGGGACGAAGCGCTGGGAGAAGGAGGAAGACCTCAGCCATGAACTGTATAACTCGGGCCACCTCTACGAAGCGGCCGTGGCGCACTACCAGGCGACCGGTAAGAAAACCCTGCTCGACATCGCCACCAAAAATGCCGACCTGCTGGTGCGGGACCTCGGCCCCGGCAAGGTGGAGGTGTACCCCGGTCACCAAGTAGTGGAAATCGGGCTGGCCAAGCTTTACCGTGTAACGGGCAAGCAGCAGTACCTCGACCTGGCCAAGTTCTTCCTGGACGTGCGCGGCCCCAAGGGCAACGACTACAACCAGGCTGCCAAACGCGTGGTGGACCAGGATGAAGCCGTAGGCCACGCCGTGCGCGCTACCTACATGTACTCGGCCATGGCCGATGTGGCTGCCCTCACCGGTGATAAGCGCTACCTCACGGCCATCGACGCCATCTGGAACGACGTGGTGAGCAAAAAGCTCTACATCACGGGCGGCATTGGGGCCACCGGCAACGGAGAGGCGTTCGGCAAGCCGTTTGAGCTGCCGAATATGTCGGCCTACGCTGAAACCTGTGCCTCCATTGCCAACGTGTACTGGAATCAGCGCATGTTCTTACTGCACGGCGACGCGAAGTACGTGGACGTACTGGAGCGTACTCTTTATAATGGCCTGATTGCGGGCGTGTCGCTGAGCGGCGACCATTTTTTCTACCCCAATCCGCTGGCTTCCATGGGGCAGCACCAGCGGGGCGCGTGGTTTGCCTGCGCCTGCTGCATTTCCAATATGACGCGCTTCATGGCCTCGGTGCCGGGTTACGTGTACGCCCAAAACGCCGATAACCTGTACGTGAACCTGTTCATGACCAGCACCAGCGACATGCAACTGCCCTCGGGCAAAGTCGGCATAGAGCAGAAAACCAACTACCCCTGGGATGGCCAGCTTGATTTAGCCGTAAATCCGCAGAAACGGCAGGAGTTTACGCTCCGCATTCGTATTCCGGGGTGGGCGCAGCAGCAAGCTAGCCCCGGCGGCCTCTACCGGTTCATGGATGCCACACCCCAGCCCATTCCGCTGCGTGTCAACGGTAAGCCGGTGCAGTACACCCTCGACCATGGCTACGCGGTGCTGAAGCGGCGCTGGCAGAAAGGCGACCAGGTGACGCTAACCTTGCCGATGGCTACTGAAAAGGTAATGGCAACCACCCAGGTGAAAGACGACCTAGGCAAATTTGCGCTCCAGCGCGGCCCCGTGGTGTATTGCCTCGAAGGCCCCGATAACGCCAACGGCCTCGTGCAGAACATCACCGTCGACCAAAAAGCCCCCGTAGAAGTAGTGTACCAGAATGGCTTGCTTAATGGTATCAACCTACTGACTACCAACGGTGTGAGTACCCGCCGCCAGCTTAATTCCGACCAGCTCCTAACCACACCGCAAGCGGTGAAAGCCATTCCCTACTATGCCTGGGCCAACCGGGGGCCGAGCGACATGACGGTGTGGGTCCCCTACGAAGCCTCGGCGTCCAAGCCCCAGCCCGCGCCCACAGTGGCCTCGCGCAGCACCCCTAGCTCGTCGCTGAAAAGCACGAAAACACTCAAGGCCCTCGCCGACCAATACGACCCCATCGACTCAAAGGACGCCAACTACCCCTATCTGCACTGGTGGCCGAAGAAGAACACCATTGAGTTTGTGCAGTATGATTTCGCCGAGCCCACCACGGTGTCAGAGTCCAAGGTATATTGGTTTGACGATGGTCCCTGGGGCGGCTGCCGCATTCCGGCTAGCTACAAGGTATACTACCAGAAAGACGGCAAGTGGGTGCCCGTAAAAAATACTACCCCCTACACCGTAGCCAAAGACAACTATAACACCGTGAATTTTGAGCCCGTGCGCACCACCGCTCTCAAGCTGGAAGTGCAGCTGCCCGTCGACAACGCCACCGGCATTCACGAGTGGATGGTTAAGTAGGCAAGGGTACACGTAGCACGTTTCTTGAATTTAATATAGTTTATTTCAAGTAGTTAAACCTGACTAATCGAAGTATCTCTTCTAGTTGCACAGGGCCAATTAACAACCCGATAGAGATGCTTCGGTCAGTCAAGTATAACCAGTAGTTGAAAACTGAAACATGTTTTTGGTAAGATAGTCACCGAAGCAAGCGGGTTCGGGGGCATCCATTCTTTGCGTACCTCAAGCTAGCTTTTACTCTTTTCCAATTCCCATCCCTATTCCTTCACCATGACTCCCCTCCCGAAACGCGCTTGGTTGCTACCGATACTACTTGGTGCTCTCATCGGCCCCGTAGCACAGGCCCAAACCTACCTGCCTACCCCCAACGATGCGCGGATGAAGGTGCAGCCTCAGGTACCAGTGAAGGCGTATGCGTTCAATCTTGCTCAGGTGAAGCTACTCGATAGCCCATTTAAGGTGGCCGAACAAGCTGACACTAAATACTTGTTGAAAATTGAGCCCGACCGGTTGCTGGCTGATTTTCGGGAGCACAGCGGCTTGAAAGCCAAGGGCGCCCGCTACGGCGGGTGGGAATCATCAGGGCTGGCGGGGCACACGCTGGGGCACTACCTGTCGGCCTGCGCGCTGGCCTACGCCTCCACCGGCAACGCCGAATTCAAACAGCGGGTGGACTACATTGTGGCCCAGCTAGATGAGTGCCAACAGGCCCGCAAAAATGGCTACGTAGGAGCCATTCCGAAGGAAGACCAGCTATGGGCGGAGGTAGCCAGCGGTACCATTCGCTCGCGTGGCTTCGACTTGAACGGGGCGTGGTCGCCGTGGTACACGGTGCACAAAATCATGGCTGGTTTGCTCGACGCGTACTTGTACTGCGACAACAAGACGGCCCTCACTGTCAACCAAGGTATTGCCGACTGGACGGGTAACATCATCAAAGGCCTCGACGACGCTAAGATGCAAGAAATGATGGTGTGCGAGTACGGGGGCATGGCTGAAACCCTCGCCAATACCTATGCCCTGAGCGGTGATAAGAAGTACCTCGACCTTTCGTACCGCTTCTACGACAAAAAAATCTTGGACCCACTGGCCGCCGGCACTGATATTCTGCCCGGCAAGCACTCCAACACCCAGATTCCGAAAGCCATTGCCAGTGCCCGCCGCTACGAGCTAACCGGCGACAAAAAGGACGCCGCCATTGCCCAGTTTTTCTGGCAAACTGTGACCGAAAACCACTCTTACGCCACCGGCGGCAACAGCAACTATGAGTACTTGGGGGAGCCCCGCAAGCTTAACGACAAGCTCAGCGAAAACACCACCGAGACCTGCAACACCTACAACATGCTGAAGCTCACGCAGCATTTGTTTGCCCAACAGCCCTCGGCGAAGCTGATGGATTACTACGAAAAGGGACTTTACAATCATATTCTGGCCTCGCAGCACCACGAAACTGGCATGACGACCTACTTCGTGCCGCTGCGCATGGGGGGCCGCAAAACCTACAGCGACGAGTTTAACACCTTCACCTGCTGTGTAGGCTCGGGCATGGAAAACCACGTGAAATATGCTGAGAACATCTACTTCCAGGGCGCGGACGGTAGCTTGTACGTCAACCTGTTCATTCCCTCGGAGCTAAACTGGAAGGAAAAAGGCGTGACCCTGCACCAGGAAAGCCAGCTGCCGGCCAGCAACCAGGTTACGTTTACCGTAGCGGCCGCCAAGCCTCGCGCCTTTAAGCTGCGCCTGCGTCAGCCCAAGTGGGCTAAGAACCCGCAAGTGCGTGTGAACGGCAAAGTAGCAGCCGTGAGGCCCGACGCGGAAGGTTACCTTGTGCTTGACCGCAAGTGGAAAAACAAGGACCGAGTAGAGTTGACCTTGCCCGCCGACTTCTACACCGAAGCCTTGCCCGATAACCCCGACCGGCGTGCAGTGTTCTATGGCCCAACGCTGCTAGCCGGCGTGCTAGGAAACACTGAGCCGGAACCCGTCACCGGCGTGCCCGTACTCGTGACAGCAAACAACAGCGCCAACGACTGGGTGAAACCGGTGGATGCCAAGCAGCTACGCTTCCAGACAGCGGGCCTAGGCGTGCCGAATGATGTGCCCTTGATTCCCTTCAACCAAACCGGCAATGAGTACTACACCGTGTACTGGGACGTATTTACGCCCGAGAAGTGGGCTACCCAGCAGCGCGTATACGAGGCCGCCCGCAAGAAGCAGCAAGAGCTGGAAGCCCAAACCGTAGATGTGCTGCGCGTGGGCGAAATGCAGCCTGAGCGCGACCATAGCTTCACCATCACGGAGAAAGCCGAAACCGGTGAGGAACACGGCCGTAAGTGGCGCATGGTAAATGAAGGCGGCAACATGACGTTCACCCTAAAAGTAGCCCCCGCCAAAGCCAACACCCTGCTGCTCACTTACTGGGGCACGGACAACCGTGGCCGCGTATTCGATGTGCTGGTTGATGGCGAGAAGATTGCCACCGAAGACCTCAACAAATACAAAGAGAGCCGCTTCTACGACATTTCGTATCCCATCCCTTCCGCGCTAACGAAGGGTAAGCAGCAGGTAAAAGTGACTTTCCAAGCCAAGCCGAATAATAGCGCTGGCCCAGTCTACGGCATCCGCAACGTGCAACAATAGCTGCCCGACTTACCAGCGTGAACCGGAGCATGCTTACCCCAAAGACACTATAGCTGAGCGCCTAGCGGCAGCAAGCATTCAGTTCAGCTTGGTTTGCCGTCTCTTGAGGTGGTTACAGTTTCAGCCTACTAATCAGAAAGCGGCGCGCTGGCAGGCCATCACCTAGCTATTGCGCAGGGAGGAGGCGCGTATGAGCAGTTCGGGCTGCAACACAATGTGGTGGGTAGCCGTGGGCGGAGATGCTTGCTGCAGGTCCAGAAATAGGCGCACCGCCGCCTCGCCCATCTGTTCGCAGCACTGGTCTACCGATGTAAGCCGCGGCGTGGTCAGGGACGTGAACATTTCGTTGCTGAAGCCCGCCAAGGCCACTTCTTGCGGCACTTGCAGCCCGTGCTCTTCCAACACTTGCAGCGCTCCGGCTATGGCGGCGTCGCTGCTGGAGAAAATAGCATCTGGGCGCTCGGGCAATTGCAACACTTGGCGCATGGCTTCGCGGCCGGCGTCCAGCGTGATGGGGTCGCAGTATACAATTTGCTCTTCCGCCACTGGTAGTCCATGCTTACGCAGGGCATCAAGGTAGCCTTGCCGCCGATGGGTGTAGATGCCGAGGTGCTGGGGACCGGCAAAGTGACCAATGCGCTGGCAGCCTTGCTCTATTAGGTGCTCCGTGGCAATAAACCCACCTGTGTAGTCGTCCAGCAGTACGGCATTTACTTCCGTACCTGGCAACACTCGGTCAAAGAAAACCAAAGGAATGCCTCGGTTCTGCACCTTTTCGAAGTGAGCGAAATCGTGGGTAGTGCGCGAAACTGAAACTAAAATGCCTTCTACTTGGGCCCGCAACAAGGTCTCGATATTCTGCCGCTCATGAGCCACCTCCTCATTCGACTGGCAAATGATGACGCTAAAGCCCGCTTGGCTGGCGGCCAGTTCAATACCCTTGATAACTACCGCGAAAAAGCGACCATCAATGTAGGGTACAATTACGCCCAGCAGCTTGCTTTTGCCCTTGCGCAGTCCGGCAGCCAAGTGGTTAGGCTGGTAATTCAGCTGTAAGGCCAGTGCCTGCACTCGTTGCTTGGTTGCTTGACTGATGCGAGAGTCATTATTTAAAGCCCTCGATACACCGGATACTGATAAACCCAGCTGCTTTGCTAGGTCCGTTATCGATACTTGCTTCGTTTCTCTTCTTTTGGCCAAGATCTGAATAGTTATAGTGCGCAAAGATAAAAAGGCATGGCCCTGCTCCTTGGTTAAACCGAAAGAGTAATCTCAACTAGCCTTAACCAACAGCTTACATAGAGGTTCTAGCCAATTCTGAGGGCTGCTTCTCTATAGGGTAAGTAAGTAAACCGCTGGGAGCTGTTAACTCATGATTTAACATGCTGCTTTTGCATTGTAATTAACCTATAAATATTTGTTCAAACGTTTGCGCAAAGCACAGTTAAATAATATGTTTGTGAAGGAGTAAGTAGTTACTCATTACTCCATCCGTAGCAGCCACGATAACTCAGTCAGTAGACAACTGAGGACTCTTACACTGCTTTGTCTCCCTAGGTGGCGGACCCCGACGCGCTATTCTTCACTTCTCTGATTAGCATACATGGTCAAATTTGCTTTTACCGCTCTAGCGTTCAGCCTGACAACTGCTGCCTTGGCACAGCGCTCCGACTATCCTATTCGGGCGGTGCCGTTCACGCAAGTCAAGCTAACCGACACCTTTTGGTTGCCCCGCCTCAAGACTAACACCGACGTCACCATTCCCGCTTCGTTTCAGCGCTGTGAGGCTACTAACCGCGTGAAAAACTTTGAGATGGCGGCCGCCAAACAGGGCAAGTTTGCCACTACTTTTCCTTTCGACGATACGGATATTTACAAGACCATTGAAGGCGCGTCCTACTCGATGAGCCTGTATCCCGACGAAAAACTGGGTGCTTACGTGGATGCGCTCGTTGCCAAAGTAGGCGCCGCGCAAGAGCCCGATGGGTACCTGTACACAGCCCGCACCATTGACCCCGCCCACCCGCATCCTTGGGCCGGACCAGAACGCTGGGAAAAAGAACGGGAGCTAAGCCACGAGCTGTACAACTCAGGCCACTTGTACGAGGCCGCCGTGGCGCACTACCAGGCGACCGGCAAGAAAACCCTGCTCAACATTGCGCTGAAAAACGCCGACTTAGTGTGTGCAGTGTTCGGGCCCGGCAAACGCCGCGTGGCACCTGGCCACGAGATTGTGGAAATGGGCCTGGTGAAGCTCTACCGCGTAACGGGCAAACCAGAATACCTGAGCACGGCTAAGTTCTTCCTCGAAGCCCGGGGCCACTACAAGGGCTATGACCCCCAAAGCCAGGACGCCTGGAAAAACGGCTCTTACTGGCAAGATGACAAGCCCGTAGCAGACCAGCGCGAGGCCGTGGGCCATGCCGTGCGTGCGGAGTACCTCTACTCGGCTATGGCCGACGTGGCCGCTCTTACGGGCGACCAGCAGCTGCTGGCGTCGGTAGACAGCATCTGGCACAACATGGTCTCGAAGAAGCTCTACGTGACGGGGGGGACGGGCGCCGTGCCGGGGGGCGAGCGGTTCGGGGGCAACTATGAGCTGCCCAACACCACGGCCTACAACGAAACCTGCGCCTCGGTGGCTAACGTGTACTGGAACCAGCGTATGTTTCAGCTCCACGGCGACTCGAAGTACGTGGACGTGCTGGAGAAGGTGCTCTACAATGGGTTGATTTCCGGGGTAGGACTGGATGGCAAGTCCTTCTTCTACTCCAACGCCATGCAAATCAAGAACAGCGTGAGCTTCGCACAGAGCGAGCCTCAGCGCGCGGGCTGGTTTGACTGTTCCTGCTGCCCGACCAACTTGGCGCGGTTGTTTCCTTCGTTGCCGGGCTATGTGTACGCCCAGAAAGGCAACGAGGTGTACGTCAACCTCTTTGTGAGCGGTAGCACCGACTTGCTCGTGAACAAGAAGAAGGTGCAGATTACCCAGCAAAACAACTATCCCTGGCAAGGCGACCTGAAGTTCACGGTAAACCCTGCCGCCAGCACCGACTTCAACCTGCTAGTGCGCTTGCCGGGCTGGGCTCGCAACGAGGCTGTCCCCTCCGACCTGTACACGTTTGCGACGCCTTCGCAGGAAAAGGTAAGCATCAAAATCAACGGCAAACCCGTGACCTACACCGTGCAGAAAGGCTACGCGGTGCTAGCCAAGAAGTGGCGTAAGAATGACGTGGTAGAAGTAACGCTGCCTATGGAAGTGCGCCAAGTGGTAGCAAATTCTAACGTGAAAGCTGACTTGGACAAAGTGGCGTTGCAACGCGGCCCCGTGGTATACTGCGCTGAGTGGAAGGACAATGGGGGCAAAACCAGCAACCTGATTGTGCCAACCACGACCACCTTCACTGCTGCCTACACGCCTGAGGTCCTCAACGGCATCATGCAGCTCACCGCTACCATACCGGCCGTGCAAGTAGATGCCGCCAAGAACTCCGTTCGTACCGTGCAGCAGACCATGACCGCCGTTCCCTACTACGCCTGGGCCAACCGGGGCAAGGGAGAAATGACTGTGTGGTTTCCCCAACGCGTAACCGACGTTGACCTCATCAGTCAACCTATTGTCGAAGCAGTAGTCAACAAATAAGAATATTGAGCCACTAGACCCTGGCCCACATCAGGTTCTAGTGGCCTCGACTTACCCTCCGCTTGTGTCCTTAGTTCCCCAGTTGCGCAATCGATTGTGCAACTGATAGGTCGGTTGTTGCCTTGTCCCTGGTTCTTTCCCCATCTAATGTTTTGCCCATGAAAATTCCCTTACCCCACACAAACAATCTGGTGCTGCTCGCTTCGCTCTGCGGGGTAGCCGTAACAATGCCCCAGAAAAACTTGGCCGCTACTCGGATTAGCACGTCTATTTTCCAAGCAGATGGGCCAATCAAGGGTCGAGTAATCGATAACACTGGTGCTGGCTTACCCGGCGTGAACGTGGTGGTAAAAGGCACAACTACTGGGGCCCAAACCGACGCAGATGGCAACTACTCGCTCACGGCTCCCGACAATGCCGTGCTCGTGTTCAGCTTTGTCGGTTCTACGGCGCAAGAGGTGGCTGTTGGCGGACGCTCAGTCATCAACGTAACGCTGCAACCGGACTCGAAAGCGCTTGGTGACGTGGTGGTAGTAGGCTACGGCACCCAGCGGCGCGCTGACCTGACCAGCTCGGTAGCAAGCGTAAAGGAGGAGAGTTTTATTAAAGGCGCAACCAAGGACGCGGGCCAGTTACTACAAGGCAAAGTGGCGGGCCTCACGGTGAGTACGCCTAGCGGCGACCCAACCGCTAACAGCCAGATCTTGCTGCGCGGCACGGCTACACTAAACTCCAGTACCCAACCGCTGGTGTTGATTGATGGTATTCCGGGCACGTTAAACACAGTAGCCCCCGAAGACATTGAGTCGATTGACGTGCTAAAAGATGGCTCCGCGGCTGCTATTTACGGTACGCGCGGCACCAACGGGGTAATTCTCATTACTACGCGCCGCCCGAAAGGCAACATTGAGCCTACTATTGAATACAGTGGCTACGTGAGCACCCAGCGTATTGCGCGCCGCCCCGAAATGCTCAGCGCCAGTGAGTACCGGCAGCAGCTAGCGGGCGGCGTGGCCTTCACTGACCAAGGCAGCAGCACCGACTGGATAAAGGAAATTAGCCAAGACCCGCTCATTCACGTGCACAACCTAACCTTTAAGGGAGGAAATGGGCAAACGAACTACCTACTCAATGGTAACTATCGTTACCTCGAGGGCATTTTTAAGAAATCGGATAACCGTACATTCACCGGTCGGGCCGACATCAACCACGCCATGTATGATGGGCGGGTGAAGATCAATCTTGGCATTCTAAACACCAACAACCGTTTTACGACAACAGCCGACGGCGGCAGCTTCAATGGTTATACCTACCGGCAAGCTGTCATTCGCAATCCAACTGCCCCAGTCTACAATGCTGACGGCACCTATGCTCAGCAGCTTTCCCTCTTCAACTACGAAAATCCCCTCTCACGCCTCTACAACTCAGATGGTGAAAACACATTCCAGAATACTCGCCTGAACGGTAGTATTGTGTGGGAGCCCATCGACAATCTACAGTTGAAGGCGCTGGCGTCTAACACGCGTTATAACCAAATACGGGGCTACTCAGAAAATAAGCAGCATCCTTCTACTCTGCGGGATGGCTTAAATGGCTTCGCGTCCCGGGGCACAACTCAGATTATTGATAAGCTGGCCGAGCTGACCGCTTCGTACAACCGTAGCTTTGGTGAGCACCGCTTTTCCGCCCTGGGTGGCTATAGCTACCAGCAAAATACGGCCGAGAACTACTTCATGCAGAACTGGGATTTTCCCACTGATCTGTTTACGTACAACAACATTGGCATTGGCAATGCGCTACGACTTGGCCGGGCACCTATTTATAGCGATAAGACACGTTGGAACCTGGTCGGCTTTTTCGGCCGCGTGACTTACAACTACAAGGAAAAATACTTGCTGTTGGCAAGTGTGCGACGCGAAGCTTCATCGCGCTTCTTAGGAGCTAAGCAGCCGTGGGGCACCTTCCCGGCTGTGTCGGTGGGCTGGCGTATCAACCAGGAAAACTTCTTGCAGGGCGCTACCTTCC
This sequence comes from Hymenobacter mucosus, assembly GCF_900188255.1. Taxonomy (GTDB): domain Bacteria; phylum Bacteroidota; class Bacteroidia; order Cytophagales; family Hymenobacteraceae; genus Hymenobacter; species Hymenobacter mucosus. The sequence continues at coordinate 134,253 of NZ_FZNS01000007.1, forward strand.
TTGACGATCTGAAACTACGAGTAGGCTACGGCGTGACGGGCACGGCTCCTGATGCCTCGTTCCTGGGGGTAGCTCGCCTTGGCTATACAGGTTACTTCCTCTCCAATGGTACGTGGGTACAAACTTTGAGCCCCGTGAGCAACCCCAACCCATCCCTGCGCTGGGAGGAGAAGCAGGAGTCTAACGTGGGTATTGACTACTCCGTGTTCAAAGGGCGCATCAGCGGTACGGTAGACTACTACCTCCGGCGCACGAACGGTCTGCTGTACGATTACCAGGTGCCTTCGCCTCCAAACCTGTTTACGACGACAACCGCCAACGTGGGCGCCATGGAAAACAAGGGCATTGAAGTGCTAGTCAACGTGGTTCCGGTGCAAACCAAAAACTTTGTCTGGAACTCAAGCTTCAACTTCTCTACCAACCAAAACAAGCTGGTTTCGCTCACCAACGACCTTTACACGCTTACCAATAACTTCTTCAACACGGGTTATACCGGCGAGCCAATTCAGACTTACACCCACCGGATAGAGGTTGGTAAGCGCCTCGGTGATTTCTACGGCTATAAGGTAGTAGACGTAACCGACGATGGGCAGTGGATTTACGAAACCAAAACGGGCGAGCGGCTACCCTACAGCCAATTCTCACACAGCGAAGACGATAAGCAAGTGCTCGGCAACGGGTTGCCCAAGTACTACGCCGGGTGAAACAACAACTTCCAGTACAAGCGCCTCGACTTGGGCATCACGATGCGCGGTGCATTCGGCTACCAGATTCTGAACTTCCAGCGCATGTACTATGAGAACACCGGTGTAACGCAGTACAACCGCCTGAATACGGCCTTCGATAAGGTGTTTGACAAGGCAGTACTCAATAAGAGCATGCCCCTAGAGTACAATAGCTACTACATTGAGGACGGCGACTTCTGGAAAATTGACAACATCACCCTCGGCTACAACTTCAAGCCGAACTTGGTGAAGTACATCAAAAACATGCGCGTGTACGTGGCCACGCTCAACACCTTTACCATTACGGGCTACTCGGGCATCGACCCCGAAGTGAACCGGATCGGCCTGGCTCCCGGCAACGATGAGCGTGACAAGTACCCCACCGTCCGCACCTTCACTTTTGGCGCTAACCTAACCTTTTAACCCGCCTTCCCTTATCATGAATACTATTGCTAAGTCACTGCGGGTTAGCGTACTGGCCGCTACTGCGCTCGGTCTGTTCAACGCCTGCACCAAGCTCGACGATGAGAGCTACAATCAAATTGTTACCAGTCAGTTTACCCCCACGTCTCAGGACGTACTGGCCCTGATTGGTCCTGCCTACAGCACGTGGCGCCCCTTATACCTAGAGTTCAACGGCGTCTACCGCATCAATGAAACATCCACGGACGAGACGGTTACCCCTGCCCGCCCCAATGGCTGGGTAGATGATGGTTCGTTCCGGCGCCTGCATGAGCATAAATGGACGGCGCTGGATGCTACCCCGCGCGACGCTTGGAATCAGTCGTTCGCCGGCATCACCAACTGTAACCGTGTACTTTTCCAAGTGGAATCGGGTCAGGTGCCTGTGCCTACTGGCAAAGAGCAGCTTATTGCGGAACTGCGCGTGCTGCGGGCCTCGTACTACTACATGCTGTGCGACCTATTTGGAAACGTGCCAATTGTAGACCGGTTTGACGTACCAGCCGGCTTTCTACCAGAGCAAAATACCCGCAAGCAGGTCTACGACTTTATCATCAAGGAAGTAACGGAAGCCCTACCCCTACTCAGCGACGCGGCCGACGCCACCACGTACGGGCGCTTTAGCAACAAGTGGACGGCACAAGCCCTACTAGCCAAAATGTACCTCAACGCGCAGGTATATACCGGTCAGGCTGAATGGGTAAAGTGTATTGCTGCCTGTGATGCCGTAATAAACTCGGGCAAATACGCACTGGAGCCCATTCAAGCCAACGTATTCAAAACGCAAAATGAGGGCTCGAAGGAAATCATCTTTGCCATTCCCTTCGATGAAGTGTATGCCACGGGTTTTCGCGTGCACATGCAAACCCTACAGCCGCAGAATCAAGCAACGTACAATGCCCAGGCCAGTATGTGGGGCGGTGGCATCTGCGCCATTCCACAGTTCATCAACACGTACGACCCCGACGATACTCGCTTAAGGCAGAACTGGATTCAAGGCCAGCAGTTTTCCTCCTCGGGGGTGCCCCTGGTGGGAGTATTTGGGGCCTTTACGGGCAAGCCCTTAATTTTTACGAACACCTTACCTGGCATTGACAATTCTGCGGAAGTAGATGGCTTCCGGGTAGGCAAGTTTGAAATCAAGCAAGGCGTTCGGGTTGATTTGAGCAACGATTTCCCCTTGTTCCGCTACGCCGATATTCTCATGATGAAAGCCGAAAGCTTGCTGCGCTTATCCCAAACCACGCAAGCGGCTGACCTCGTAACCCAGGTGCGGCGGCGCAACTTTGCAACTGCTGCGAAGGCTACCGTAACGGCGGCCGACCTGTTGCGGGGCAGCGTGTACCAATATGGTCCGGCTCGCAACAACGTGGTGAGCCCCGTGGAAGGCGGCGCCGATATTCAGTACGGCCGATTCCTGGATGAGCTAGGCTGGGAGTTCACAGCCGAAGGTCACCGCCGTCAGGATATGATTCGTTTCGGAGTGTACACCAAAAAGTCGTGGCTCTCGCACGTGCCCAATGGGGATTACCGCACGCTAATGCCTATTCCACAGAACGTCCTGAATACCAACGCCAAGTTAAAGCAAAACCCAGGCTACTGATATAGGTGCTGTTAGAGGCGAGGAGCCAGCACAAAGATGGGTTGCTCCTCGTCTCTAAAGCCTCGGGTAGCTGCGGTCTAAGCACTGTTACGCGCTGAGGTATGCTCCATCGTCCCCCACCCGTCTCCATTCTCGTTATTCATGCTTTGCAAGCACCCGTTCCTTCTAGCGGCTAGCCTGCTGATTTTGCTTTACTTGTCTGGGTGCCAGCACGAGCAGCGCGCCGTAGTGAATAAGAACGCGCTGTTTCAACTAGTGCCGTCGGAGCAAAGCCACGTCACGTTCCGCAACGACTTCCAGGAGGACGAGTTGACCAACGTGCTGGTGTACGAGTACACCTATAACGGCGGTGGCGTGGCCCTCGGTGACGTGAACAACGACGGCCTCGACGACATCTACTTCACGGCTAACAAAGGCAGCAACAAGCTCTACCTGAACAAAGGAAACCTTCGTTTCGAGGATGCTACTGATGTGGCGGGCGTGGCCTTGCCGAAAGGCTGGAAAACTGGCGTCACGATAGTAGACCTGAACGCCGACGGCCGCCTCGATTTCTACGTGTGCCGCTCGGGCGACTTGCCGGGTAAGCTCCGCCAAAATCAACTCTTCCTCAACCTAGGTCCGGATACGCAAGGGGTGCCCCACTTTCGGGAGCAAGCCGCTGCGTGCGGGTTAGCCGATTCGGCCTACAGCACCCAGGCCGTCTTTTTCGATTACGACAAAGACCAGGACCTCGACATGCTGCTGCTGAACCACAGTCCGCGCCGATTTGAGAACCTGGATGAGTTTTACATCAAGCAACTCATGCGCACGCCCGATGCGCTGACGGGGCTAAAGCTGTACCGCAATGAAGGCAGCCGACAGGGCTTGCCGCAGTTTCGGGAGGTGGCCACCGCGGCGGGCTTGCTGAACACGCGCTTGTCCTTTGCTCTCGGCGCCTCTGTGGCAGACCTCAACAACGATGGCTGGCCCGATATTTACCTGTCGAGCGACTACCTAGCCCCCGACTATCTCTACCTCAATAACCACGACGGCACGTTCACCGACCAACTCGGCAGCCAAATGGGCCACACGTCGCTCTCCTCGATGGGCAACGACGCGGCCGACCTCAACAACGACGGCTACGCCGATGTGTGCACCCTCGACATGCTGCCCGAGGACAACCGGCGGCAGAAGCTGCTCTTCGCCAGCGACAACTACGAGTTGTTCCGCATCCGCGACGAAGCAGGGTTGCACAAGCAGTACATGCGCAACATGCTGCACCTCAACAACGGCAACGGCACCTTCAGCGAGATTGGGCAGTTAGCCGGCATCTCGAATACTGATTGGAGCTGGGCCCCACTGCTGGCCGATTATGACAATGACGGCTGGAAAGATCTGTTTATCACCAATGGCTTTCTGCACGACTACACCAACCTAGATTTCCTGAAGTACATGGGCGACTTTCTGCACGACCGCCAAGGCGACGTGCAGCGCAAAAACCTACTAGATCTGGTGCGCAAGATGCCTTCCTCCAACGTGATGGGCTACGCATTCCGTAACAAGGGCAACGCGACCTTCGCCAACGTCAGCGCCGACTGGGGCATCACGGAACCCGCCAACAGCAACGGTGCCGCTTACGCCGACCTCGACAACGACGGCGACCTAGATGTGGTGGTCAACAACCTCAACGGCGAGGCGTTTCTATACCGCAACACCGCGGAGAAACGGCTTAAAAACCGGGGCTTATCCGTGCGGTTGGAAGGCCTAGGTGCCAACCGCCTAGGTATCGGGGCGAAGGTGCTGCTGTATAGCAACGGCCTGACCCAGACCCAGGAACAGCTAGTCGGGCGCGGCTACGAATCGAGCGTGTCGCCGGTGCTGCACTTTGGCCTAGGTCAGCAGCGCCAAGCCGATTCGGTGCGCGTGGCGTGGCCGAGCGGCCGACAGCAGGTGGTGCGCGCCGTGGCAGCAGGTAAGCTGCTGGTACTGCGCGAAGCGGAGGCGCAGAAGCCAATGGCATCAGCTCCGACCAAAGCTAGCCTACCGGCGTTTGCGGCGGTAGCTTCGCCGATTACGGCGGTGGCGGAAGAAAACAACGTCAACGACTTTAAGCGCCAACCGCTGCTCGTCAACAGCTTATCGTACAGTGGGCCGTGCCTGGTGCAGGCTGATGTGAACGGCGACGGTCGGCAGGATATGTTCATGGGTGGCGCCTCGGGCCATGCCAGCCGACTCTTTGTACAACAGGCTACGGGCCAATTTACGGAGTTGCCGCAGCCTGCTTTGGAAGCTGATTACCTACAGGAAGACACCGACGCCGCTTTCCTGGATGCAGACCACGACGGCGACCTAGACCTCTACGTGGCCAGCGGCGGCTACGACAACTTCTTACCCGGCGACGCGCTCCTGCAAGATCGGTTGTACCTCAACGACGGGCGCGGCAACTTCAGCAAAAGCCCCGCGGGCAGCCTGCCCGCCATGCCCACCAGCACCGCCTGCGTGCGAGTAGCCGACGTGAACGGCGACAGCGCCCCCGACCTCTTCGTGGGAGGCCGCGTGACACCCGGCCGCTACCCCGAACCGCCCACCAGCTACCTGCTGCTTAACGATGGCCACGGCCACTTCCGCGACCAAACCGCGAACCTAGCCCCTGCGCTCCGGCAGCTAGGTATGATAACTGACGCCGCCTGGGTGGACCTGAACCAAGACCAACGCCCCGACCTGGTGACGGTAGGCGAATGGCTGCCCGTGCAAGTATGGCTGAACCAGAACGGCCGGCTTACTGACCAAACTGCGACTTACCTGCCCGGCAAGCTGTCGGGTTGGTGGAACAAGCTGCTAGTAACCGACCTGAACAAGGACAACAAACCGGACCTAGTAATCGGCAACATGGGCCTGAACACTCAGTGCCGGGCCAATGCGCAGCAACCCGCGGAGCTGCACTACAAGGACTTCGACGACAACGGCGCCATCGACCCGATTTTGTGCATGTATTTGCAAGGCAAAAGCTACCCCTTCGTGTCGCGCGATGAGCTGCTGGACCAGCTCAGCATGACGCGCAGCCGCTTCCCGAACTACAAGAGCTACGCCGACGCCCAACTCACCGACATCTTTAAACCAGACGAGTTAAAGGGCACCAACGTACTACGCGCCAACCATCTGCAAACCAGCTGCCTACTGAGCACCCCGCAAGCTAGGTATCGGCTAGCTTCCCTCCCACCCGAAGCGCAATACACCCCCATCTTCGCCCTCACTACCCTCGACTACAACCACGACGGCAACCCCGACTTACTGCTCGGCGGCAACGCTACCCACAGCCGCATCCGCTTCGGCAACAACGATGCGGGCTATGGCCTGCTCTTGCGCGGCAACGGGCGGGGCGGCTTCACCACGGTTCCGCAGCGGCAGTCGGGCTTGCGGGTGCAGGGCGATGTGCGCAGCTTCGCCCAACTCGGTAAGGTGCTCGTGGTAGGGCGCAACAACCAGCCTTTGCAAGCCTATGCTTTGCAAAGTCCATAACCAATTGATTATTCGCACGCTACCGAAACACGAGCTTCTCTCCGACAGACCTAGGTTCCGGTACGTAACGTCAAACCTGTTCAGTTCTCACTAGCATACCCCTATGAAAATCTCCCCGTCTTCCCTGCTGCTGACGTGCTTAGGCCTAGCATCCTTGCTGCCTGGTCGTAGCGAGGCGCAGAAAGCCCCCAGAAAAGCGCAGCCCGACCTAGCCGCTGGCAAACCTATCAGCCAGGATCTGTTCGGTATCTTTTTCGAAGACATCAACTACGCCGCCGACGGGGGCCTCTACGCCGAGCTAGTGCAAAACCGCTCTTTCGAGTACACTCCCAACGACAACGCCGCTTGGCATTCCCTCACGGCCTGGGAGTTTCTGCGGGAAGGCTACTCCTTCGGCACCATGTCGGTGGAAACGGCGGCGCCCGTCAACCCCAGCAACCCGCATTACGTGACCTTGCACGTGGAGAATGAGATGCAGAAAGGGCTTGGCTTGAAGAACAGCGGCTTCGATGGCATTCCGGTGAAGGCTGGCGACCAGTATAATTTCTCGGTGCAGGCCCGGGTAAAGGGCGGCAAAACCGTTCCGCTGCTTGTTCAATTGCGCGACAAAGAAGGCGGCGTGCTGGCGACGGCATCGCTACCGGTGCAAAACGCCTCTTGGCAGCCCTACCGCGTAACGCTTACCCCCACGGGCACCGATGCCGCCGGCAGCCTAGTGGTGGTGGCCACCGGCAAAGGCACCGTCGACCTTGATTTGATTTCCCTGTTCCCGCAGAAAACCTTCAAGAACCGCCCCAACGGCATGCGCGCCGACCTAGCCCAGGCCATAGCCGACTTGCAACCGAAGTTCGTGCGCTTTCCCGGCGGCTGCCTCGCCCACGGCGACGGCTTGGAGAACATGTACCGCTGGAAAAACACCATCGGCCCCCTGGAGCAGCGCGTGGCGCAGCGCAACATTTGGAACTACCACCAGACCGCCGGCCTAGGGTACTTCGAGTATTTTCAATTCTGCGAAGACATTGGTGCTAAGCCTCTGCCGGTAGTACCAGCGGCAGTATCATGCCAAAACTCGGGCGGCACGTGGCGCATCGGCGGCACCGGGCAGCAGAGCATTGCCATGGCTGAAATGCCGGAGTACGTGCAGGAAGTACTGGACTTGATTGAGTACGCCAACGGCCCCACTACCTCTACCTGGGGCGCCAAGCGGGCCGCGGCGGGCCACCCCGAGTCGTTTCACCTAGAGTATGTAGGCGTCGGCAACGAAGACAAGCAGACTCCAGAGTTTCGCGAGCGGTTCAAGCTTATCTACGACGCCGTCAAGCAAAAGCACCCCGAAGTCACGGTGATTGGTACCGTGGGGCCAGCCCCTCGCGGTGAGGACTTTGACCAGGGTTGGACCTTCGCCAATCAGTTGGCCGTGCCCATGGTGGATGAGCATTACTACGAGAGTCCCGAGTGGTTCCTGAAAAACAACCGCCGCTACGACAGCTACGACCGCAAGAAGTCTACCGTGTACCTAGGGGAGTACGCTTCGCGGGGCAACACCCTTTTCAACGCCCTGGCCGAAGCCGCCTACATGACCTCGTTGGAGCGCAACGGCGACGTAGTACGCCTCGCTTCCTACGCCCCGCTGCTCGCGAAAGAAGGCCACACCCAGTGGAACCCCGACCTAATATACTTCAACAACTCCACTGTGTGCCCTACCGCGAACTACTACGTGCAGCAGCTGTTCTCGCGCAACCAGGGCAGCGAGTACTTCGGCGGCGTGCTCACGGCCACCGACTCGGCCGTGGTCAGCTCCTGCGTGCGCGACGCCAACAGCGGCGACGTGATTCTGAAGCTGGTGAATTCCGGCGCTACCGCCCAGCCCGTGCGCGTGGATTTGTCGCGCTTCAAGCGCCTGCGCCCCACGGCCGAAGTCATCACGCTTTCCGGTCCGCGCGATGCCAAAAACACCTTCGCCAGCCCGCAAACGGTAGTGCCCAAAACAGCTCCGTTCAAAGCTAGCGGCAACTTCGCCTACACGGCTGCGCCTTATTCGCTCACGGTGATTCGGGTGAAAGGCAGCGACGCCAAGCCGCGTAAGGACGTGTCGCGGGGCAGCACGGCCAGCAGTGGCTCCGCAGGTCGTTAGTTTAGACTTCGTCCTGAACTAGCATTAGCAAGAAAGAACGTCATGCTGAGCTGGTCGAAGCATCTCTACCGCGTCGTTGCAGACGTCAGAACCATGTAGAGACGCAATATTTTGCGTCTCCTCGTGGAACGATCCACCTAGAACGACCCAGCTAAACAACATCAGCAACGAGGAGACGCAAAATATTGCGTCTCTACACCGGGTAACAAAGCGGTAGAGATGCTTCGACCAGCTCAGCATGACCGCCATATGTTACCGACCTTTTGCTTCGAGACAAGACTTTTGCATAAACCATGTATTTACCAAATAGTATGCAGCGTCGGGCGCACTTGTTTTTGTTGGCTACCCTAGGGTGGTTGGGGGTGTTTGTGGAGCCGGCCAGGGCTCAAAATGAGCTGCTGCCCCTCACTTCCCTTGATGGGGTGTATACGCCAGCCAAGGGCAAGGGCGAAATGAAATTCAGCTTCGCGTGGCCCGAGCCATCGGCAGAGTTTGCGGGCTTTCAGTTTAGCTTTCGGGTGCAGACGTTCGAGAATGCCTACGCCATCGACCCGGCCCGCACGCGGCTGGAGCGCTCCGGCGACCGGCTGCGCTACGTGTGCCAGGGCTTTACGTGGGCCGGCGGGCAGGAAAAGGCGGCCGGCGAACTCACAGCCGAGCTGCAACGCAACCCTGATGGCAGTGTGAAGTGGCGCGTATCAGCCCAAATGAACCAGCCGATCAAGTCCATTAGCACCGTGGTACGGGGCATTCCGCGGGGCGAACTGTCGTTGGCGGGCAGCAACTTCATGGACCCGCACGACGACGAAAACACGTTTGAGTACCCGCAGCTATTTGGCCAGCTTTCTACGCCGCTGATTGTCATTAAGAAGCCCCAGGGTGGGTTTTTCGAGCTTTCGGCCCGGCAGACGGAAGTGCGCCCCGCTAGGTTTTACTTACAACCTGGCCCCGACAGCTACCGCGCCGAGCTGATTTATGAGCAAGCCGGTTGGGACAGGCGCAAGCGCGTGCAAAGCTGCCTCTGGCGCATCGGGGCGGCCCCGACTTACGAGGCCATTGCCAAACCGTTCTTTGCCCACGTCTCCCAAGCCTACCGCATTCCAGCCTACGCCACCCGCCCCGACGTACCCGCTTGGCTGCGCGACACCAAGCTGGTAGTGGCCCTGCACGGCGCCCACTGGACGGGTTTTATCTTCAACGACTACGCCAAGCAGCTCAGCATTTTGCGCTGGATAGCCACTCAAATTGACCCGAAAAACGTGCTGGTGTTTCTGCCCGGCTGGGATGGGCGCTACTACTGGAACTACCCACTCTACCAAACTGACCCGCGCATGGGCGGCGACAAAGGCTTTCGGCAGCTCATCAATGAAGGCCACAAGCTAGGTTTTCACTTCTCGGCTATGTTCGGCACCAACTCGGCCAACCGCGAGCTGCCCGTGTTCAAGAAGTTTGCCGATGCCATCACCCAGCACACCGACGGCGACAACTGGGACCTGAACTGGGTGGATTGGGACAACGACCGCCACGGCGACGGCTGGATGCCGGTGATGAACGTGGGCGTGGCCTCGTGGCGCAACTACTTGCGCGACCGGATCGACAAAGTTATCAAGGATTACCACGTCGATTCGTACTTTATGGACATTGCCGGGCTCTGGGAAAACAACCCCAAAGCCGACATGTACGTGGGCACCCAACAGTTGGTAACGGACCTAGCTCGGCGCCACCCCGGCGTGCTGCCCATTGCCGAAATGCACTACGACGCCCTGATGAGCGTGTTCCCCCTGACGCAGGTGCCGCGCTACGCGCAGTACCCGGCCGGCTTCTACACTTACGTGGATAGCTACAACCACCTCAGCACCCCGGCGCCGGGCTCGGGCAGCACGGGCGTACATGAGTACGGCTTCAGCAAGCCCCGGCCTGTGTCGGCCAGCCAGCGCCCCATCCCCACCATCACCTTCGCCGACGACACCTTCGATAAGTACCGCGAGCAAGTTGCCCAGGATATTCAGGCGGCCAAGGCACGCAAGGTGGAGTAATCTAGCTTCCGTTCCCTCATCAAGTTCATACTCATTTATTCCATGCCTTTGCCCGTGAGCCGTTTTCTGCTGAGCATGTTGCTGTTAGTTGCCAGCGTGGGCGGGCAATCCTGCCGGCGCATGGTGCCCGCGGACTACGAGCCCCCGGCGGATCGGATCGGCTGGGTCGTGGATGAGATGAACGAGCTGATGATGCACGACGTAACCAACCCGCCGCTGGCCGCCCGGTTTTTTGCCTATGCGCTGCTCGCCGGCAACGAAGTGTTGGCCCAAACCGACTCCACTTGCCCCGCTTTAGCAGGCCAGCTACACGTTCCGCTAACGGTACCTAGGCCGGCAACCCCAGGCTACTCACCTAGGGTGGCTGCGCTGCTCGCCATGCTGCAAACGGCTGGTAAGCTCCAACCTTCCGGCAGTGAGCTGAAAGCCCGCGAACAAGAATTGTTGGACGACTGCCGCCACCGAGGCATGCCGGCGGAGGTGCTAGCGGCCTCGCAGCAGGTGGCCCAGCAAGTTGCGCAAGCGGTGCTGGCGTACGCCAAGCAAGACGGCTACTATCGCATCAGCGACCGGCCGCGCTACTCGCCCACCGAGGGCACGGGCTACTGGTACCCGACCCCGCCCGGCTACTTCGCGGCCGTGGAGCCCTATTTCAGCACGATCCGTCCCTTTTTCCTGGATTCGGCCGGACAATATGCGCCAGCACCACCCCTAGCTTTTGCTCCCACTAAAGGCTCTGGTTTTTACCAACTAATGGACAGCGTGCGGCAAGTAGGCAACACGCTCACCACGGAACAACGGCAGATAGCTAGCTTTTGGGACTGCAACCCGTTTGCGATGCAAGACCAAGGGCATTTGCAGGTTGGACTCAAGAAAATGTCGCCGGGAGCGCACTGGATGAAGATTGCCGGCACTGCCTGTCGGCAGAGCCGAGTCTCCTTTGGCCGTGCTATGCAAGTGCACACCGTGCTGGCCCTCACCCTCACCGATGCCTTTATCTGCTGCTGGAAGGAAAAGTACCGGAGCAATCGGATACGCCCCGAAACGGCCATCCGTCGCTACCTCGATCCGCAGTGGAAGCCCATGCTTCAAACCCCGCCTTTCCCGGAGTACCTGAGCGGACACTCGGTCATTTCCACGGCGGCAGCAGGTGTGCTTAGTCACTATTTTGGCCCCGCATATGCCTACACCGACGATACCGAAAAAGAATTTGGCCTGAAACCTAGGCGCTTTACGTCCTTCCAACAAGCGGCGGCCGAGGCGGCCGTGTCGCGCCTCTACGGCGGCATTCACTTCCCCGACGCTGTGCGCCAAGGTCAACTACAGGGTCATAAGGTGGGACAATTGGTGGTGCGGCGCCTTACGCATTCTGCAACAGGTGAGTATGCGCAATCATACCAACCTACCGCGGTATTTCCTCTCACAAGGCTACCCAAGCGTAATCCTTGATGTAGCCCGAAGACCTTCCGGACTTCAATAAACCAGTCCCTAATGTACCGAGCATACCCTTTGACGTCACTTAACCCTTCATCTTACTCCACACCAAGCTTTGAACGTGTAGTATCACTCGGCGCAGGTTGCAATCCTCAGCACACACTTGTAAGGGACGGTGTTTGCTAAAAGCACAGGTGCAAGCGCTGCTACACTCAGCAGCAGTTCAGGCAAGCGTGGGAACTTGCTCAGACTGTTGAGTGATACTACACGTTTATGTTTATTCTGAAAATCACTGCTACTACAAGTAGGGAAGATGCCTGCTATGCTATTCCCTTTCTACCTACTACAGATAGAATAGCAACTCTTAGTAACGCCCTAGCTCTAAAGGCCAGGTCTGCATTTGTGCAAATACCCCCGGCAGTTCAAACCAAAGGCTGGTAGGAACCTACCCTCAAGATTCGTTTTCTTGCCGTACAACTGCCCGCTTTGCACCACTATCTACTGCTCAAATTGCCTACTCTTACGCTCACCTACGACCTATTCAACGAATACATTGAGGCTCAGTGGAATGACCTGCCTGCGTTGCCCACCTTGCTCACGGCTACGAGGAGATATTGCTGGTCCTCACCCGGGTGCAGTACGCCCGGGTGAGGACCAGCGAACTTTCTGGGACCCTGGCCCGATGAGGCGCAGTGGATAGCACGAGACTGGTTTCCTCGGGCGCAGGCCGCAGGAATGAAGAACTTCGATACTAAGGAAAAGGCCCGCGGCACACTGCTGTTGTAAGCTGGTGTAGAGAATTGATAACTCACCTGGATAGGATTCAATTTCATGCCCGCACCATTAGTAGGCAGAAGCTACCCACTACTGAAAATCAGCCTTCTTCATGCGTTGCGCAAGCCGGGTCAAATCACAGCTTCATTAAGCACCAATAGCCCCTGGCGTACGCTTTGTGTTTATTACGGAGGAGGAACCTTCCCCACGCGCATATTGCTTAGGTTTACGCTTTAGTTATCCTCCTGATGTTTGACGATTACCCGCAGTTATTTCGCTCGTTCCTGCAGCAGAGCCAGACCGTCTTTTTTTCGTACGATGTGGTCCAACACCGCCTGGCCTACGTAAGCCCCGCCTACGAGCAGGTGTTTGCCAGCCCCGCCTCCCTTGCAAATCAGCAGTTGCCTACCTTCCTGACGCACGTGCACCCCGAGGACCAGCCCCTACTACGCCAACACTGGCAGCGGGCCTTGGCGGGCGAACAGGTGGAAGGTGTAGAAGTGCGCATGATGCAGCCCACGGGCGGGCCCCGCTGGCTATGCCTGGCCGCCAGCCGGGAGCAAGTCTCCGACGGCTCGGTTTACTTGAGTGGCACTGCCAGCGACATCACCCATGCCAAGGCAGTAAGCCTGAACGCGCAGAAGTTTAATACGAAGAAGGATGCCACCCTGGAGATTCTCTCTCACGACTTGGCAGCTCCGCTCGTGCTGCTCCAACAGCTGACAGAGCATTTGCGCAGCGAAGCATCGGCGGAGAATGCAATGGTGCATCATCTGCTGGAGCTTATGGAGCGCACTTGCTCCCAGGGGGTAGGGCTAATCCGCGACTTCGTAGACAACGAATTTATGGAGTCGGCCAATGTGGAGCTTAAGTGCGAGCGGGCAGATTTGGTTGCTTGGCTGGAAGTGATTCTGCAAGAGTACAAGCAGTCGGAGTGGCACACCCATTTGCAGTTTGCCTTCACTGCCCACGAGCAGCCCTTGTACGTCAGCTTCGACATCAACAAGTTTCAGCAGGTTATCAACAACCTCATTAGCAACGCCATCAAGTTTACCCCCGACGGAGGACGCATTCATGTTACGGTGGCACGCCATGGTACCCAGGCGGTAGTCACGGTGGCCGATACGGGCGTGGGCATTCCGGAGGCGGTGCAGCCGGTTCTGTTTGACAAATTCACCAAGGCCCGCCGCCCGGGTTTGCGCGGAGAGAAAACCAATGGGCTGGGCATGTCCATTATTCAGACCATTGTTGCATTGCACAACGGGCACATCTCCTTTGAGAGTACGGAAGGGGTAGGCACTACCTTCGTTGTGGAGATGCCCGCCCTAGAAGCCTAATCGTTTTTTGGTAGCGGCTGGCCGGGGTGCCGTACGTACCCGGCAACTCGGTAGCAGCAGGCCGCCTCGGCTTTGCGGAGTTTGCGTCCCGTGCCGCCGTATTCTTTCGCTAGTGTTCGTACTCCCCTTCCACTCTTGGTCATGTCCGTTACTAACCCCTTCGAGGCTTTCTTCGACCTGGTTCCTACCGGGGCAGTGCTTTACGCGCCGGTCTTCGACGCCGACGGCGACCTAATCGATTTTCGCTTCGTGCGCCTCAACCCGGCGGGGCAGCGTTTATTGGGGCTACCCCCGGAGCCAACCAAGACTTTTCGGGAGCAGTACCCGCATAGCGTACCCAGCGGCATCTTTGCCCAGTATCGCACAGCTTACCTGACAGGCCACGCGTCAACATGTGATGTGCCCTATGAGGGAGACGGCATCGACACCTTCTTTCGGCTGGTGGCTCAGCGCAGCGGCGAACTGCTGGTCGTCAACTTCACGGACATGGCCGATTTTCCCACTCGGCGGTTGAGCAGTCCTTGCGCAAAAGCAAGGAAAAGGAGAAGGCGGCACGGGTAGCGGCGGCGCACGCAGCCCAAGCCGCTTTAAACCAGGAGCGCGCTACCTTTTACCAGGTGTTTGCCATGACGCCGGCGGCAATCTGCATCCAGCGCGGGCCCGAACACCTCTTTGCGTATGCCAATGACGCGTATTTGCAGTTCTTTCCGGGTCGCGAGATTGTAGGAAAAACAGCGGCCGAGGCCATTCCCGAAATTGTGGACAGCGGGGTGCTGGCTTTGCTAGACCACGTTTACCAAACGGGGGAAACGTATTATGGCACCGAGCTGCCTTTGCAGATTAAGCAGCCCGACGGTTCGTTCCGTCAGATGTACTTTACCTTCACTTATCAGGCCTTTCACGAGAACGGAGAAATTGCGGGCATTTCTACCTTCGCCTACAACGTAGCCGAGCAGGTGCTGGCCCGGCAGCAACAAGAAGACCAACAGCAACAGCTCCAGGAGCTTTTCCTGCAAGCCCCTGCGCCCATTGTCATCCTCGACGGTCCGGAGTGGGTGTTTCAACTCGTGAACCCAGCCTACCAGCGCAATTTTCCTGGGCGGGAATTGGTAGGTAAGCCGCTATTGCAGGCCTTACCTGAACTAGTTGGCACGCCCATTCCAAAACTCCTCACGTGGGTGTACCAAACTGGCGAGCCGGTTACGATGGAGGAGCTACCCTTGTGGATGGCACGCTACGAAGGGCAGGCACTGGAAGAAATGTATTGGTCGTTTACCTGCCAGGCCCGGCGGAACGCACAAGGCGACATAGATGGCGTGCGCATCTTTGCTCATGACATTACCGAGCAAGTTCGCACGCGTCGGCAGGTCGAAGCCAGCACCCAACAATTGCGCCTAATTACCGACTCTTTGCCCGTACTGATTAGCTACGTCGATCGGGAGCGGCGCTACCAGTTCGCCAACGAAGCCTACCGGAACTGGTTTAGGCAAGACCCCGCCCAGCTACTGGGCAAACCCGTCTGGCAGGTGATTGGCGAAACGGCTTATGCAGCGGTGGTAAACTATCAGGATCGGGTGCTGGCGGGCGAGCGGCTGGCGTTCGAGACCCGTATGCCCTACCGCAAAGACTTTGTCCGCCACATTCACACCGACTACATTCCCGATGTCCGGGCGGGGCAAGTGGAGGGCTTCTACGCTTTGGTAACAGACGTTACCGAGCAGGTGCTGGCGCGCGAACAGGTGCAAGCGCTAAATGAGGAGCTGGCCGTTGCCAACGAGGAGCTTCAGGCTACCAATGCGGAGCTACATCAGGCAAATGCGCAACTCACGCGCACCAACGTAGACCTGGACACGTTCATCTACACGGCCTCTCACGACCTGAAAGCACCCATTGCCAATATCGAAGCTATTCTGCTGGCCCTTCGCACGCAGCTAGCCCCCGAAGTGCAAAACGAGGCCATTATTGCGCAGTTACTGCACCTACTGGGAAATACAGTGAGCCGCTTCAAGCGTACCATTGCCCAACTCACGGACATTACCAAGCTGCAATTGGTCCACGCTGGGCCGGTTGAGTGGGTTCACCTAGCTACCCTTGTGGAAGAGGTGTGCCAAGACCTAGCACCCGCCCTACACGAGGCACAGACAGAGCTTACGGTGACAATACCTGCGAATTTGGTTGTCTCCTTTTCGCCGGCGAACCTACGCAGTATTATTTACAATCTCCTCAGCAATGCCGTGAAGTACCGCGCCCCCAACCGGGCTTCGCTTGTGCAGGTGCAGGCCTCCCAAATTGCTCAGACCATTATACTCACGGTGCAGGACAACGGCCTGGGACTAAGTGAGCTACAGCAGCGCCAACTCTTCGGCTTGTTCCAGCGCCTGCACACGCATGTAGAAGGCACTGGTGTTGGCCTTTACATCGTCAAGCGGCTCGTAGAAAACGCGGGCGGAACCATTACCGTCCAAAGTCAGCCCGACGCAGGGGCCACCTTTACCGTGACTTTCCCTGCCTAAGCTTTTATTCCTGAGTTCTTTTCCTGTGGCTTAATAGCTGGGGGAGCAACTCGCTGACGAAGGACTTTACTGGTTTGAAGCCACTGGGATGGAACTAGGCGCCAAGCATCATTTCTAGCGGGCCTGCTACGCACTGGTAGCCGGCGCCGCCTGCAGCCGAGGCACGCTAGGGGTCCCAGCTATGAGGTTGCGAAGCCCAAAATTACGGGTTTATCGCCCTGCAAACCCGTACTAACCCCGAAGCCAAACGGTAAGCAGAGCCGTTAAACCGAAGGCTTTCTACTTCATCCCCTCATCGGCGGCACCCATGTGCGCCCCTTTTCTCTACTTTTTCCCTAGCACACACTCCCTGGTACCGGCGTACGCTACTTCTTTGCTGGCGGCCCGCTGGTGCCGGGAAAGGCCGCTACCGTTGTGACATGATGAGCACCCTGGCTGGCTTATTTAGTAGTACTGGTTATTGGCCTCATTGCAGGACCACCACTATACCTTTACTTTTTTCCTGAAGCCCCGACCCCAAGTGCCCACCTGACCGTAGGCAGCCCCAGAATAGTTTGGGTACGGCGAATTTTCCCCGGCTCAGTTTCGCACGGTACTACCGACCACGTTCTAGGGCTGCACCTTCTCTCTCAAGCTGTGGCAAACGGGCGATGCTTGTTTCTCTTTCTTCTTTTTCTCGTGAACAAACACTTATTACCCCTCTCCCTCGGAGGACTTGCCATCGGTACCACTGAATTCGTGATGATGGGCTTGCTGCCCTACATTGCCCGCGACTTCGACGTCTCTATTCCGCAGGCGGGCTACGGCATCTCTGCCTATGCTCTGGGCGTGGTTATTGGAGCCCCACTGCTTACGGAACTAGGTCGCAACCTTGCACCAAAGAAACTGCTGCTACTGTTAATGCTGCTGTTTACCGTCTGTAATACGCTTTCAGCCTTCGCCCCCAGCAACACCGTTTTATGTCTGACCCGGCTGCTATCGGGCTTGCCGCACGGTGCGTTCTTCGGCGTGGGCTCGGTGGTGGCAAGCCGGCTGGCCGCCGAAGGCAAACAGGCCCAGGCAATTTCCGTCATGTTTGCCGGCCTCACCATTGCCAATTTGCTAACCGTGCCGCTAGGCACTTTCGTTGGGCAGCATTACTCCTGGCGCTACGCCCTCGGCGGCCTGGGCGGGGTAGGACTGCTGACGCTATTAGCCATTTACTTTTTCCTGCCCGCATTACCTGCTCAACGAGTTGGCAGCCATAGCGCCGAGCTAGCCCTGATTAAGAAAGCAGATACTTGGCTGATTATTCTAATCACGGCCATCGGCACTGGGGGGCTGTTTTGCTGGGTGAGCTACATTGCCCCGCTCATGACGGAGGTTTCGCGCTTCCCCGCCCATTACGTGCCCTACATCATGATGCTGGTTGGCCTGGGCATGTTCGTAGGCAACCTGGTAGGCGGCAAGCTCGCCGACCGCGTTGCGCCGGTGCAAGCGTGTTTGGTTTTGCTGCTGGCCATGGCGGGGGCCCTGGTGGTCATCTTTTTCGTGTCAGAAAACCAAATACTGTCGCTGCTAATGACGTTTGTGGCTGGCTGCTGCTCCCTAGCCTTGGCCGCGCCCATTCAGATTCTGATGATCAATAGCTCTAAGGGTGCCGAAATGCTGGGTGCTTCCATCACGCAGGCGGCCTTCAACATGGGTAATGCCCTAGGGGCTTTTCTGGGCGGGCTACCCCTGGCGGCGGGCTATGGTTATACCTCGCCCGAACTTGTGGGCGTGGGCATGGCACTGGCCGGGTCGGGCTTTGCCTACGTGCTGCTCAGCCGGTCTCGCCGGATAGAACCTGCCCCAGCTCCCGTTCCGGTGGGCTAGCATGCCTAGTCGATTCGTCTTTCCGTAGCCTTTTTCCGTATGGAACCCTCGTTGCCCTGGCATGCTGCCTTTTACCCTGTGAATCCTTCTCTGCCGTATTTCCTCTGGCTGTATGAAATGCCCACGTGGCTACTAGCCGTGCTGATTGTGGGCCTGACTTTGCTGCTCTCGTTGGCGGGCCTGTACTTCACTCACCGTTGGCTGCACCAGAGTGAGGCGCCCAACCAAATTGACAACGGAACGGTTGGCTGGTTTTTTTCGGGCGTCACTGTGCTTTATGGCCTGACCCTGGGTTTACTCACCGTGGCCAGCTGGCAGAACTACTCCACGGCATCCGGTATTGCGTCTCAGGAAGCAGCCACCCTAGCCGTGCTCTACCGCGACCTGAGCGGCTACCCCGATAGCACCCGCCAGCCGCTGCAACGGCAACTACACAACTACACCCGCTTCATTGTGCAGGAGTCGTGGCCGGCCCAGCAGCGGGGCTTAGCCAACGACACCGAACGGTTGGTACTCACAAAGTTTCAGCTTGCGCTCCTGCACACCGACGTACCCACACGAGCCCTGCAGGTGCTGCATGGGGAGGTCATCGAAACCTTCAACACCCTGGTAGAATTGCGCCGACAACGCATTGAAAGTGTGGGCACCGGCGTACCGGCTGTGCTATGGGCTGCCGTACTGATTGGCGCATTGGTTACCATTGGCTTTTCCTACTGCTTCGTGGTAGCAAGCTTCCGCCTGCACGCTCTCCTAACCGGGCTGCTAGCGCTGATGGTGGGGATAATGGTCTTTCTGATTGCGGCCCTAGATCATCCGTACCTAGGGGAAGTCAGCGTTACGCCCGAAGCCTACCAACTGGTGCTCAACCAAGTAATGGCCCCAACCAAGCAACCCTTGCCGTAGCGGCGCACCTTACTAGCACCTCAGCCCGCAAGTGCAGTAGAACTGTTACGCGATAAAACGTAGGGGCTAGCAACGCTATTCTGAAGTTGACTACCAGGGTGCTTGGGTGAAGAGGCCGAGTAAGAAACGGGAAATCCTTTTTGTCCGCTGCCAGCACTAGTAGCACTGGGCGACCCAATAACCTTACGTTGATGGCTACATCACCTCGTATTCTCCACTTTTTCGCAAGTCTAATCCGTTCAACTTAGGGGAAGCCACGCCTGTCCTCTTATTGCAACTAGCTATCTGCGTGGAGTACGCAAAGTACCCCTACCCGACGCCAAAAAAGCTCTGACCGGTTGGCCGTTCACTAGTACTCATTGAGCGGTCCGGTTACTACAGTGGGTATTTTTCGAGCACGAATACGTGCAGGGGCTTACGGAGCTCGAAGCCCAACCTCCGATATAAGGCGTAGGCTCTGGTGTTGTCCTCGTACACATGCAGAAAGGGCGTGCGGCCCGCAGCCAAGATACGGCTCAGCTGATGTAGCATGAGCTGCTGGGCATACCCGCGGCCAAGGTACTCAGGGTGAGTGCACACCGCGCTGATTTCGGTGTAGGATGATGGCTGCAGGCGTTGCCCAGCCATGGCTACCAGCTGGCCCTCTTGAAAGACGCCGTAGTATTCCCCCAGAGCGATAGTGCGGGCCAAAAACGGACCGGGGTTGGTCAGGGACGTGAGAGCGAGCATGGCTGGTACATCCTGCTCTTGCAAAGCCACCAAGTTGCTGTCAGCTACAGCAAGGGGCGCAGAATGGGGGTATACCAGTTGCAGTAGTTCTTTGTGTAGCAGCAGCTTCCAGCCAACGGGCAGGACCAAGGGTTCTGCCGTGAAAAGTACGGTTGGAGCACCTAGCGGAGACAACTCGTGTAAGCGGGCAAAAGCCTGGGTCGAGGTATCGGCCATACCTGCAAAGGCTCCAATGTCGCGAGGGAAGACCCGGGCTAGTTCGTCGCCTAGTGCTAGGGTCTGGTTGCCAGTGCATAAGGCATTCCAGATGGGGTTATCTAAGGGGTGCTCCATGTAGGTGTATGAGACCAGAAGGCAGATAGCAACCTATCGGCTTCGTTCAATTTGCTGGGCGCTTGCCGGGGTAGATGAGATGATAGCAAGCGCAAAGCTACGCGCCCCTGTGCGTTGATACTACCCCCACGGAGCAGGCCAGTACTGATTGTGCCTACCCCACGGTGTTGCGGCGCTTCAGCAAGTCGGTGCCGCGCCAAATGCCGTGCCGTTGTCCGATTTTTTCCGCCGACTTACTAGCCGGAAGCCGGCCGCTTCGTGCAGGAATACACTGGCCGGATTCTCAGTAAATGCCTGCCTGCAACGTCCACATGCCTTGGGCTTCCGATTCGGCCACCAGCGCTGGTAGCAACTGCCGTCCCGCACCCTGCCTGCGGGCATCGGCCGCCACGTATATGCTCACCTCCCCCACGCCGCCGCACACGCAGCGGCCCGACCTTAGGCTAAGAGCCGCCTAGCCCAGTGCCCGGCCCCCGTCAATGGTAGCTACAAACCGGCTGTGAGTTAGATGATCTTTGTCCCACTCTTTCCAACTGGGCGCCGTGGTTTGAAAGGTAGCATTGCCAGTGTCAAGGCCCTACTCCTAGATGGCTAGTACCTCGGGCCAGTGGACGACGATAAACGTCTGTAGAATCCTAACAAGTAGGAGCAGTAGGGGGCGGGCTCAGTTACGCTGAAGCCTCACATAGTACATTGCTTAACAAATACTTTCCGCCAGCACTTGCTTAATCAGGGAAGGGGCTACCGGCCAGCTGGCGGGAAATTTAGCAAGAAGTAAAAGCCCCGCCACTAAGGCAAACAGCACAGCCACGCACAGCCACCAAAACAACCGTTGCTCCGTTGCAGGAGGTTGGGGCCACCACAGGATTAGGGGAAGCACCAGCGGCATGAGGGTAGTTACTTGTTGGTGCCCCCGCAGGTGCAAGCATATCCCAGTGGCAATGGCTAACGCAGCCCCTATCACCAGCAAGTATTGCTGCCAGCGAGGAAGGTTAGGAAGTGGTATCATAGAACGACAAGTGCCAAGTGAAATAATAGCTACTGCGCCCATCCTATCAGGGTGTCAGCAACATAATGTAGAATGTGGACCGATGGTTGACCTTTGGGATCCAACGCAGGGGTGAAAGGTAGGATTAGCAGTATCAGCAGCTAAGTGACTGATATACAGATGCCAACTTGTCAATTTCCTTTATCTTCTTCCCATAGCATTCTAGAGCCTAGGAGCTGCCCACCTTTCTGTGGAAATCAAGCCTAGTTCCTGAGGTAAAAAAAGAAGAGATACATCCGCACTCCAAACCCTCCCACAAAGACAAGAGCTATGCTATGCTACCCTACCGCATACCCCACATGCCCACAATATTCACGCCCGGTGCACATAGTGCCGCAAGGGCACACCCAAAAATCCGGTACAACCTGTGTACTGACCACACTAAAATGGCAATGCTGATTTTTGGACGTTACGCCCGGACGGCACGATTCACACTGGAGTACAAGGGTAGATACGCAGCGAATATAGTAGGTAATCGGTGAGTGAGCCTCGTTGCTACAGTCTCCGTCCCCGCCGACATTCCAGTTAGCCAAGCCCAACCTGGGCCGGTGCTGACTTACCAGAAGCAGAACACCGCCTACACTAGATGCCCAACGGTGTCGTACTCCTACCCTACTAGTAATAGAAGCCCTACCCTGGCAAGTAGTTTCCAACACTCTGTCATACAGTTATTTACAGATTTTATTTTACCCTTACCAAATGGCAGCTACGCTCTTTCTGAACCACATGACTTGCTGGCATAGACGAATTTCTTGCGTGTCACTTGCAGTTCATACTACCCAACCAACCACAACTTTATTTTACTGCTAATTAAGCTACCACCTTGTCGCTATGTAAGGCCACCTACTTGCTGATAAGAGCCGAAAAAGCGGTACAGGCCTGCGGAGGCAATGCGCT
The DNA here is from genome assembly GCF_900188255.1 of Hymenobacter mucosus. Lineage (GTDB taxonomy): Bacteria > Bacteroidota > Bacteroidia > Cytophagales > Hymenobacteraceae > Hymenobacter > Hymenobacter mucosus. The sequence continues at coordinate 156,536 of NZ_FZNS01000007.1, forward strand.
GTGAGTTGCGCCGAAGCAGCCTAGATGCCCTGGTTGTCAATCGACACATGCGCCTCGCACTCCTAGTAATGCATTTGACATTCAACGTACTAATCCAATGCTCACCTATGCGTCATTGCTTCTGGCTGCACTGCCTAAACAGAGCAGCCCGCGGCCAATGGCCGCGGGCTGCTCTGTTTAGGCAGCTTACCTTAGTTCAAGACAGCCGATTGCGATTTCAAGATTTGACGGGCTACGGCCAGGTTGGTGTCGCGGGAATTCACAGCCAGGTAGATGAACTTGTCTGCTTTTGGCGACAGCTTAATTAGGTGTAGCTGATCGGTTAGGGTCAGCAGAATGTCCTGCACTGATTGATTAAGCTTCAGAGCCTGAATGGCTTTGAGCTTTTGCTTTACTACTTCCGTATTGTAGGCAGCAGCAGTATCAATATCAAACTCGGCGATGTTGGAATGAGACGCCAAGGGCATTCCGGTTTCGGTTTCAACAACGGCTACTGCTAACAGAGTAGGTAGCGCTTCTAGAATTTCTTTTACGGCTTGCTTAGAAGACGGCATAAGAGTAAGAAAGAAGAAAAAGAGTAAGTGAAAGCAATACTGTGATAACCTATACCTAAGCCGCCACGTGGGCAACACTAAGTAGGAAGGGGTTGCAAAACTAAGTAAAAGCCAATCGCTATGTTGCTACACCGCGATATGTACTTTATGAAGGCAAAGTAACTTCATGAGCCTCAAACTGATTTTTAGTCTTATACGAAACTCACATTATACCCTTCGAATGAAGGCAAATGCCAAGCCAACGGAGGTACACTAACACTGAATAAGTAAAATTCTTTGTCGAGTATTTTCCTTGCTGCCGCATATCCACTGAGCGCGCGGAACATTTTATTGCTAAGTGTGCCTGCTTCATTAACTATTGCGCCAGTATAGCTTTTACCTCCTAAAAGTTGCGTTTACGGTTCAGCTGACCCATTTAGTCTAAAAACGTTTCTGATATGCTAACCCAAGATGGTGGGCTGCTGCGGTAATGCTAGTGGGTGGTATAGCTTTCTGCGTTGTATTCTTGCAGAATCCCTATCCTTACCCCTGCTGAGAAGGTTGCTTCTCCCACGTTCTATACCTCCCCAACTGCTCTTGCCGCTGGGTGCTCCTGATGTCTGGCAGCGGTTTAGGAATTGGATGCCGCCGCATTGGGCTATGCGCGGGAACTACGCTGTTCCCTTATGAGGTGAGAGTGTATATTCACGACCCTGTTTGCGCTCCTATGCACGCTGCTTCCCCCTTCCAAGCCGTTGAACTGTTTCCCGCCGAATCATTGCTGCCGACGCTGCTCGACCTGGCAATAAATGGCCTCGTGCTTTGCACGCCCGTCTACGACTCCGCGGGTGCTCTTTCAGACCTGGCCCTGACGTATCTCAATCCTGCGGCGCAGGGCCTGCTACGGTTACCCGCCCAACCAGCCAGCACCTACACTCAGCAATTTCCCAGCAGCCGCACGGACGGCAGTTGGGAAGCTTTGTACGATGTGTTCCAGTCAGGGCAGCAGCGCCAATTTTCACTTACCTACTCCATTGGAGGCGCGCAGCACATCTTGCGCGTAACCAGCCAGCGTGTGGGGGGCGGCCTGCTCCTGAGCCTCGCAGAAGATAGTTTACCCGGCGCTTCATCTGCGGAGAAAATACGCTGGGAGGATGGCAACCCGCACCTCTTGGACGCGGTGCTCGAAGGGCTGCAAGAATTCGTGTATCTGTTTGACCTCGACGGCCGCTTTCGGTACGTAAACAAACCCCTACTAAACCTGTGGGGTATAACGTTGGAGCAGGCCGTTGGCAAAAATTTCTTCGACCTTGGATACCCCGATGAACTAGCCCGACTGCATCAGGCGCAGATTCAGGAAGCCATTACCACCCAGCAGCCCGTGATGGGCGAGACGCTTTACACGAGTCCGGCCGGCAACACGGGCTATTATGAGTACACATTTGTGCCGTTACTAGGAGCCGATGGTAGCGTGGAAGCCGTAGGGGGCCGCACCCAGCCCCTAACGGAATACCAGCAGGCCGCGGCTGCCTTAAGCGAGAGCGAAAGTAAGTACCGCGTCCTCTTCGATAGCATTGACGAAGGCTTTTGCCTGATTGAGATGTTATTCGATGAACTCCAGCACCCATTCGACTACCGCTTTCTGGAAGTAAACCCCGCCTTTGAGAGGCAAACGGGCCTGGTGCAAGCCACTGGGCGTACTATTCGGGAGTTTGCACCCTTGCACGAGCAGCACTGGTTCGACATCTACGGCGAGGTAGCACGCACCGGTAAGCCGGTGCGCTTCGAGCAGCGCGCCGAGCAGCTACACCGCTGGTACGACGTATACGCCTTCCGCGTGGGTGAGCCGAACCAACACCAGGTAGCAGTCTTGTTCAGCGACATCTCTCAGCGTCGGCAGGCCGAGGAAGCCCTCCGCCGCAGTGAGCAGCAGCAGGCGTTTCTGCTTCAGTTCAGCGACCGGCTGCGGCCCCTGTCCGATCCGGCCGATATTCAATATCAGGCCGCGTGTGCGCTGGGCCAGCACTTAGGAGCTAGCCGGGTAGGCTACGCCGAGGACCAGGGCGACAACGAGCACATCGTCGTCACGCGCAACTACACCCAGCCTGGCGTACCCAGCATTGAGGGCCGCTACCACTACAACGACTACGGGCCGGAGCTGCTGCACGCGTTCAAAGAAGGCCGAACGGTAGTCCGCCCCGACGTTGCCCGCGACCCCACGCTCACCGCCGAAGAAAAGCATGCTCACGCTGTGCTCCAACTTGGAGCCACCATTAATGTGCCTTTACTCAAAGACGGGAAGCTCATTGCAGTGCTCTTCATGCACTACCCGGAAGCACACGCCTGGACGGACTATGAGCTACTCTTGCTGAAGGAAACGGCCGAGCGCACCTGGGGCGCCGTGGTGCGCGCCCGCACCGAAGCGGCCCTGCGTGAGAGTGAGGAGCGCTTCCGGGTTATGGCCGATGCCGTGCCGCAGATTGTTTGGATTACCGATGGAGAAGGCCGGACGGAGTTCTTCAACCGGCAGTGGAGCCGCTATACTGGAGTATCCTACGAGTCCAGTACGGCAGCCGCTATATCCGGTGGCTTTGTACACCCGGAAGATGGCGCCCGCACGATGCAGGCGTTTGAGGAAGCGCGGCAAACCGGCGTCGTTTTTGAAGTCGAGCACCGCATTCGAGCTGCTGATGGTACGTACCGCTGGTTTCTGGTGCGAGCTGAGCCGTTTCATGACCCCGTGAGCGGTCAAGTTACCCGTTGGTTTGGTTCTTCCGTCGATATTCATGACCGCAAACAGGTAGAAGAAGCCTTACGCCGAAGCGAGGAGCGCCTGCAAAAAGCGTTGTCCATTGATACGGTAGGCATCCTTTTCTTCGACTTGGATGGTCATATTCACGACAGCAACGCGGCCTTCGAGCGCATGAGCGGCTATACCCGCGCCGACTTAGCCAGCGGCCACATTCACATAGACACGCTGACAGACCCGGAGTTTGTCGCGGCCTCTCACCAGGCCTTGCAAGAGTTGCGCACTACTGGGGAAAGTACGCCCTTGGAGAAGCAGTACCGGCGTCCCGACGGCGCGCCCTGGTGGGGTTTGTCTGCGGGCAAGCGCCTAAGCGAAACGGAGTGCGTGAAGTTCATACTCGACATAACGGAGGCCAAGCGCGCGGAAGAAGCCCTTCGCCGGTCGGAACAACAGCACCAGCGCTCCAACGCGCGGCTCATGCGCACCAACCAAGACTTGGACAACTTCGTGTACGCCGCTTCGCACGACCTCAAGCAGCCAGTCAATAATCTACGTGGCTTGTTTGAAGAGCTGTACCGCAGCATTCAGTTTACCGATCCGGAGGAAGAGGAGTTGTTGGTACCGCTGATTCAGCAGGCTTTGCAGCAGCTCGGCAGCACCATTGATGAGCTAGCCGCGCTAGGACAAGCCCAGCAAGCCGGCGAGGCCCCAGCCGAAACCGTGTCGTTAGCTGAGCTGACGGAAGAGGTGCTTAGCTTGTTAGAGCTCCAGGTGCGAACGGCGCGGGCCCGTATTACCACCGACTTCGGCGCCTACCCCATTCTATCCTTCCCACGGGTTAACCTACGTACTATCCTGCTAAACCTGTTAAGCAACTCGCTGAAATACACCGACCCGCAACGGCCGGCGCGCATTCACATTTCGGTATGGCTCGACGCCGGGCAGCCCGTGCTGGTAGTGGAAGACAACGGCCTGGGCTTCGACGCGGAGAAGTACGGGGAGCAGCTATTTCACTTGTTTCGTCGGCTGCACCAGCACACCTCCGGCTCGGGGGTAGGGTTATACTTGGTCAACCGTATTGTGCAAGCCAGCGGCGGCCGCATCGAGGTTGATAGCCAAGAAGGGGAAGGCGCTACCTTCCGGGTATGGCTAGGTCAGCCTTCACTAGGCTAGTAAGCCCCTGACTGGTGAGGCCAAGTTGGCTAGCAGGACGCGGTAGCACGCTTATACATAGCCCACCAACTATAAGTATATTCCTAAACTGTGCTGCTGGGCCCCTACGGCTGCATTAACTGACGCTGGCACGACTCTACTATACATTGGCCTTAGAAGTAGTAACACCTCGGGCGAAGAATCGCGAGGCAATGGCATCACCCCTGAACTATATATCACTACATGAATGCAACCTTCTAGCCAGTAAGAGAATCTGATTTAAGCCTGGGTTTCTGGCATTGCCAGACCACCCGTTTATTTCTTCTTCCTCTCTTTACTGTAGTTGCCTCATGCTACGACTATCTACTTATTTGTTTAGCTGGATGCTGTTATTGGGGATGGTGTCTTGCACTGCTCCTGCCGAAGACGAGCCCCAACCCAGCACCTACTACGTGGACGGCTACTGCCCACAACTTTTGGACCGGGCCGTACTAGAAAAATCGGTGGAGGCCCTGGCGGCCCGGCCCATGCACACCACGGGCAAGATCTATCTGTTAGGCCGCTACCTCTTTATCAACGAGCGGTACGAAGGCATTCACATCATCGATAACCAAGACCCGAAGCAGCCGCGCCCAATTAGCTTCCTGCGTATTCCCGGTAACGTGGACATGGCCGTGAAGGGAAACCTTCTTTACGCGGACAACGGTCCTGATCTGGTAACTATCGACATTACCAACCCCGCAGCGGTGCAGGTTAAAAGCCGCGTGCGGGATGCCTTCCGGGAGCTGCCCATGCCCGAAATGGCGCTCGTACCGCAGGAATGCACCCCGGGGACTCGCCCAAGCAATACCGTGGTAGTTGGCTGGCAGAAGGTTAAAGTCCCCGCCCCCGCCTACCACAACTGGTTCAACACGTGGCGGCTCTCATTTGCAACCAGTCCTACGTCGGCAGCTCCGGGCACAATTGGCAAAGGCGGCTCGCTGGCCCGCTTTGCCGTGTTAGGCAATACGCTCTACACCGTGGACGAGCAAAGCCTGCGCCTGTTCAGCTTGGCTGCACCCGCTACCCCCGCCCCAGGCCAAAAAATTCCCCTGCAATTTGGCGTCGAAACCATCTACCCCAAAGATCATTACCTCTTCCTAGGCACCCAGCGTGGCATGTATATCTTTGATGTAGCCACCCCGCAAGCTCCCCAGCAAGTGGCCTACTACCAACACGTAGTGAGCTGCGACCCCGTAGTGGTAGATGAGCGCTACGCCTATGTAACGCTCCGAAGCGGCCGCAACTGCGGCGGCGGCCCCAATCAACTTCAAGTTATCGACCTGACCACACTCAGCCAGCCCCGCCTAGCCCGCACGTACGCAATGACGGGCCCCCAGGGCCTTGGAGTAGATGGCAGCCAGCTATTTGTGTGCGACAGCGACGGCCTCAAGGTGTTCGATACCAGTAAAGCCCCTCTACTCACACAAACACAGTCGTTCCCTATCAAGGTGTTTGACGTAATTCCCGACCGTGGCACGCTGATGGCTATTGGTGCTACTGGCTTGTACCAGTATAGCTACTCGGGCAGCCAATTGCAGCAACTGAGCCTACTACCTATCACGCCGGTGCAGTAATGGACGCACAACATCTGCTACGCAGGGGCGGGTGGCTGCCGCTGCTGGTTTTGGCGCTAGTTGCGCGGGGGCAAACCCCTAGCCCTGACCTAGGTCTGCTGCTTAAAATGACGCCGCAGTACGTGGTGGTAGGTGGCTATTGGCTGGAGGTAGAACAGCGCTGGAACCAGCACCCGCGACAAAGCTTCCTGGTTGCCCCGCAAGTATATGCCGGTCCTGTGGGGCGGCCCAATCAGCAGCATACGGATTTTCTCGGCACCGATGAGTCGGAGAAAGTGCGCGGTGCGGGGCTGCAAGTGCTACACCGCTGGTACCTGAGCGAGTCGAAAACGGCTTATCCCTCGGGGCTGTACGTTAGCTACGGACCTTCCTTCCAGCATTTGGCCGTCTCGCGCCAAGGTATGGGCTGGAAAGAAGTGACGGGGCCTACTGGCCTGCCCCTGCTTGAGTACCGCTATGGCCGCCACACCGAGACCATCAACCGCTACGGCGCCACGGCCCAGCTAGGTTACCAGGCTCCTTTGTTGCCGGGGCGGGTTTTCCTGGATCTATACGCCGGGCTCGGGTGGCGGGAAAGCCAAAGCCGTACTAACTCTCGCCCCGTTAGTAGTCGTTACCGTTTAGGCACCTCCGACTATGGGCACCAGGGATTCTACTTCCCAGCTGGCGTGAAGATTGGAGTAGCCATTCGCTAAGTGGTTGATCTTGGAACTGCATCCCTGCCCAGATAAGTAGAAGAGTGCTCATCATGTAGTAGCCCAAGCTTGCAGCGCCCAGGTTGTTACCAAGAAGGCTACTGGCTTTGCTGCTCCTGAAGAATCCGCCGCAAATCTCGCCCCGCTTTGTCAATGTCGGTTAGGTAACCAGCGCGGTCAAGGAAAGGAGTTACTGGATTGGAAACCGTAGTGCGCTCTGTAACCTTACTTTGAAAACGTTTGGGCGTGGGAGGACAAGTAGATGTTCGCCGGTAAGCGGCGCAGCAGGGCGAAGCCGCGCGCAATTTCGCCCTGCATGGCTGCGTCATACTTCCAGCGAACCAGGGATGTGGATACGGACAGCGTAAGACTACCCACGCTGATAGCTAGTAACTTCCGATTGCCTTCCTGAAGGAGAAATGGCCCAAGTGGTGTAGCCCGGTGTATGCGCCCCCGCAAAGCGGTCAAACCACCAGCATGGTCGAAGTGTGCATGCGAATTGAGTAAGATTGTCACATCCCGGATGGTAAAACCCAGCGTGGCAATGCTCTTGCAGATCAGGGAGCAGTACCTGGGTAGCCGCCGTCAATCAGCACGTAGCCCTCATAACTAGTTAGTTAGTAAGAGGTAACGTCGCGCGTGCCCATATACGTGTCAAGCAGGCTCCACTTGTGTGGTGCCAAACGAGTTCGTTTTGACAGTTCACCACTAGGCTTGCAGAAAAGCTGATACCGAGGAGCTTAGCAGTGTAGCTTCTAGTTGGCACTAGGGTGTATTGGGATGAGCATTTCTTCACCAACGTCTTTTCCTCCGCGTTAGTAAGTGCGGACGTTAGAAGCCCCTGCTATTTGGCGTAGGTACTAGTTCAGAAGCGCCGCTGTGTACTGTTATATGCGCGTAGAAGAAGTTTCTGAAGCAGAAAGTAAGTATATGATATTTAGAATAATAGGCTCTAACGAATTAGTACCCGATTAAGTACGTGCCTAACGACTTTTAGCGTTCTGTACGCAGCTATTTTGCCTAATCTGAGCCAAGATGAGCAGGTAATTTAGTTTTATAACTATTCTATCATTAAGTTGCATAAACGTGACTACTAGTGCGTAGCTTTACTGAGAACGGCTGGCAATGTTTCTGAGGATGAGCCAACCATCAGGTTTTCTTTTCTAGGGGCAGAGGGCGGTATGACAGCCTTCTGTGTACCCGCCTACCTGCCCCACTATGCCCACTGAATTATTGCTTTCTACTCTACCTACTTCCGCGGATCCTACCCTAACTTTCTCTACCAGCGCTACGGGTACCGCTGGCAACCAGCATCTGGCCTGGCGGGTGAAGCCAACGGCTGGTTGGGTGCTGGCCTGGCTGGTTATGTTGCTACACTTCGCGGCTACTACCGCCTTCGGCCAGGGAACATCCCCGGAGTGCGCGGCCGATGAGAAGTTTGCTAATACCTGGTACTTCGGCTTTAAAGCGGGGCTAGACTTCAATGAGGCTTCTGCCGACTCCCTTCCGAAGGTGCTCACTGATGGGGCAATGGATGCTCCTGCCGGCTCGGGGGTGATGTCGGATAGAAATGGCAAAATTCTCTTTTACAGCAACGGCGAAACCGTATGGAACGGAGATGGCACTGTAATGACCAACGGCACAGGGCTGGCGGGCAACCGCTTCACCACCGACGGCCCCCTACCCATCAGAATGCCGGGCATAGTTACGCCGGGTCAGCCGACGCGCTACTTGCTCTTCACCCTAAACAGCACGGTAGGCCTGAGCTACTCAGAAATAGAGATTCCCGCGGGTGGTGGGCCAGGCACCGTCATAGCAGCCACTAAAAACACGCCCCTGGCCCGCGGCACGGCGGAGAAGCTAACAGGCGTATTTCATAGAAATGGCTGCGACATTTGGGTTATCGCGCACGGCTGGGGCGATGCCAAGACTGGTAATGACAACCGGGGCGATGCCTTCCTAGCCTACCGCGTAACAACGACGGGCGTACAGCCTACTCCTATTATTTCGGCCATTGGCAGCCTGCACGCGCCGAGCGTGGCACCCCAGGGCTACAAGGGCCAGATGAGGGTAACTGCCGAAGGCAAACGGCTGGCCTTGGCCCGCTACAGCGAGGTAGCAGGTGATAGTAGCAGCACCGTCGAGCTGTTTGGATTCGATAACGGCACCGGCCAGGTTAGCGTCGACCCTCAGGTTCCATACATCGTGGATAGCGGCGCGGGAAAATACTACGGGGTGAGTTTTTCGCCCGGTAGCTACCTCTACGCCACGGTGCGCAACCCGCCCCAACTGTTGCAGTTTGATATTAGCGGCAGCGGGCCGGTTACTAAGCAGGATATTCCACTCAAGCAGAAGGCCTCTGCCGACCTGGGCTCTATGCAGGCCGCACCTGATGGCAAGATTTACGTGGCCCGCGAGAATCAGTCTGCGCTGGGCTTTATTGCTTACCCCGACTCGCTGGGGGAAAAAGCCCTTTACGCCGACGACAGCCTGCAATTGGGCGGCCGCCTGAGTGGCCTGGGGCTGGTCAATTTTAACCAAAGCTCCCTGTTGCGCGTGGGTCCCAGCGCGCAAATCACGGGTTGCCGGCAAATTTCATTTAGGGCCCCACCCATTGACTTCGACGGAAAAACCTATGCTTGGACGTTTGGCGACGGTAGCACCTCAACAGAAGAGAATCCCGTTCATACTTACGCTACACCTGGCAACTACACCGTAACGCTACGCATCACGACCGCGTGCTTTTGCCGCGAAAGCTCGGGCAGTATTCAAGTGCCCAATTTGCCGAATCCGGGTAGCATTGCTAGTCCGCAAACGCTGTGCGCAGGCACAGCGCCGGCCATTCTTACCAGTGCAGTTGCGGCTTCCGGTGACGCTGGCCTGCCGCTTGTTTACCAGTGGGAAACCTCAACGGATAACACCACCTGGGGGCCCGCACCCGGCAGTTCCACCAACGCCAGCTACCAGCCATCTAACTCCTTACCAACTGGTGTTACTTATTTCCGGCGGCGTGCTCAACTGCTGCTGCCTGATCAATCAGGACCTTACTGTACCCCTAGCTTTACTGCTTCAGTAGCACTTACCGTTCTGCCTGCTCTAACGGCCGGTGGTATTGCCGCCGACCAAACCGTGTGCACAGGCGGCCCCATTGCCCCCTTCACCAGCACCGCCCCAGCTACCGGCGGTACTGGTACGTTTGCCTACCAGTGGGAAGCATCAGTAGACGGCACTACCTGGACGCCGATTCCAAACGCTACCAACGAAACCTTGGCGCCCGGTCCGCTCACGGTTACAACCCGCTTCCGGCGGCAAGTAACGTCGGGAGCTTGTACCGTCGCGCCATCCAATACCGTTACAATAACCGTGGTGCCCGCCCTAGTGCCCGGGACCATTGCTGCTAACCAAGCCATTTGCGCCGGTTCAGCGCCTTCTCCATTGACCAGCGAAACCCCGGCCACGGGCGGTAGCGGCACCATCACTTACCAGTGGGAATCGTCAGCGGATAACGCAACCTGGGGCCCTATTAGCGGAGCCACGCAAGCCACGTACGCACCGCCCTCACTAACTGCTACTACTTACTTCCGCCGCCAGGCCAGTTCGGGTAGTGCTTGCGCCCCGGCCTTGTCGAATGTCGTTACCATCACAGTAGCGCCGGCACTGACGGCGGGCACCATTGGTAGTAATCAGACGCTGTGCCTGGGTGCTACCCCAGCCCCCCTCACCAGCATAGCTGGAGCCAGCGGTGGTGCAGGCCCCTTTGCCTATCAGTGGGAATCTTCGCTAGATAATACCAACTGGACGGTTATTGCTGGCGCCACCGAGGAGACATTTGCCCCCGGTCCGCTTACCATCACTATTTACTTGCGGCGCCGCGTAACAGCGGGAGCTTGCGGACCAGTGTACTCGCCTGCCATTCAGCTAACGGTATTGCCTGACCTTGTGGCTGGAAGCATTGCCGCCAACCAAACGTTGTGTTCTGGTGCTACTCCGGCCCCGCTTACCAGCACCGAAGGCCCCGGAGGCGGCACCGGGAGCTACAGCTACCAGTGGGAATCATCAGTAGATAACACCAGCTGGACTGCTATTGCGGGCGCTACAAACGCTGACTACACGCCGTCGGTGCTCACCACAACCACTTTCTTCCGCCGCCGGGTCACTTCCGGCACGTGCGGGCCGGTGTACTCTTCCTCCGTGACCCTAACCGTGTTGCCGGCGCTAACGGCGGGCACCATTGGCTCCAACCAAACGCTGTGCCTAGGGGCCACCCCAGCTCCCCTTACGAGCACCACCGCAGCAGGCGGTGGCACGGGCACGGTGGCGTATCAGTGGGAAGCGTCAGCCGACAACACCAACTGGTCTGCTATAACTGGGGCCACGGGTCCAACCTATACGCCGGGTCCGCTCACAGCCACAACGTATTATCGGCGCCGCGCGGCATCAGGCGACTGCGCACCGGCCTTCTCCAACGTTGTCACCATCACGGTATCACCGGCGCTGGTCGCTGGCACCATTGGTAGTAGCCAAACGCTGTGCCTAGGTGCTACCCCGGCCCCGCTGACTAGCACCGCCCCGGCTACGGGGGGAATAGGTACACCAGCCTACCAATGGGAATCCTCGCTGGATAACACCAACTGGGCAGCCATTGCCGGTGCTACGGGCGAGACCTTCGCGCCAGGTCCACTCACCACCACGACCTACTACCGCCGCCGCGTAACGGCCGGTGCTTGCGGCCCCGCCTACTCACCTGTTGTTCAGCTGACGGTGCTTCCTACCCTCGTGGCAGGTACCATTAGCGCTGACCAAGAAGTTTGTGCGGGCACCACTCCGGCCCCGCTGAACGGCAACAGCGCCGGCGGCGGCACGGGCACCTTTGCCTACCAGTGGGAGTCTTCGACGGATAATGCAACCTGGACGGCCATACCAGGCGCTACAAACTTCAACTTTGGCCCCGGTCCGCTTACGGCAACTACTTTCTTCCGGCGCCGCGTGACCTCGGGTACGGGCACCTGTGCTACCGTGGTTTCAAACGTTGTGACGATACGGGTGCAGCCCTTCGTGACGCCCAGCGTGACCTTGGCAACTCCGCCCGTGCAGTGCTCAGGTACTCCCCTTACCTTCACGGCAGTGGCTACCAATGCGGGGGCCGCTCCTACCTTCCGCTGGTTTGTCAACAACTCAGCCGTTGCCAGTGGGCCCACTTTCACCAGTAGTACGCTTGTTACTGGCGACCAGGTGCGGGTTGAGGTGACGCCCACAACGGGTCTGTGCAGCGCCGGACCCGCCGTAGCCACGGTTACGGTGACTCGCACGGCCACGGCCCTACCTACCCTCACCATTGCCGTGCAGCCAGGCGGCCCGGTCTGTCTTGGGGCGCCTCTTACGTTCAGCATTGCCAGTGTAAGCGAGGCTGGCCCGGCTCCCATCTACCAGTGGCGAGTTGATGGCAACGACGTGGCCGGTGCCACTGGCCCGGTCTTCACGAGCACAACGCTACGTGCGGGCCAAGTGGTAACTCTACGCCTGCGCACCACCGACACGTGTGGACAGCCCGTTGCAGCCGTTTCCAACGGGGTGACCGTGCGCATTCAGCCGCCCGTGGACGTGGATGCCGGCCCTGACAAAGAAATTCTAGCGGGCACCTCCGTGATTCTGGATGGACGCGCCGATGGCTCTTACCCCGTGCGCTGGACGCCAATGGAAGGCATGACGTTTTCGAGTGATTCTTTGCGCCCCACGGTTGCGCCCAAGGTAACTACTACCTACACCCTCTCAGCCGGAAGCGGCGGCTGCGCCGACTCGGATCAGGTGACGGTGACCGTGCGCCCGCCCATCCGTATCCCCAACGCCTTCACGCCCAATGGCGACGGCCGCGACGACACGTGGCAGATTGAGTTCATTGAGCAGTTCCCCGACAATACGGTGAGCGTGTTCAACCGTTGGGGCAATCGGGTATTCTCCGTCAACAACTATAGCCGGGCCAATGAGTGGCGCGGCGACATCAACGGCCAGCCCGCCCCGGTTGGCACCTACTACTATGTTGTGGTCACGAAGGGTCCGCTAGGCCGGTCCTACAGCGGCTCAATTACGATTCTGTATTAATACGAGGCCCGGCCGCGCTGGTGCGGCCGGGCCTCCTTCCTCCTGCAAGGCCCAAAGGTGCATTCTGCTTATGATAAGAGCCCTACCTCTACTGTTGTTGCTGTTGCTACTCGTCGGTGCGCCGGCCCGTGCCCAGCAGCAGGCTCAGTACAGCCAGTACATGAACAACAACTACATTCTAAACCCCGGCGCAACGGGGGTGGAAGACTACATTGATATCAAGGCTAGCTACCGTACCCAATGGCAGGGACTGGAAGGAGCACCCAGGACGTACTACGTTAGTGCCAGCTCCTCGCTGGGCAAATGGCGCACCACCAGCAAGCGTACCCTGCGCGACCGGCGTCGACCGTTTCACGCGCTGGGCGGCCTGGTGTACAACGACGAAACTGGCCCTACGAGCCGGAAGGGGGCCTACCTTTCGTACGCCTACAACCTAGTGCTGCGGCCCAACCTGCGGGCGGCGCTAGGCGTGTCGGTGGGCATGCAGCAGTTTGCCGTAGATGGGCAGCAGCTGCGCTTTTTCGATCCCACCACTACTGCGGCCAGCGACGCTTCGCGGGTGCTGGATGGCTCTATTGGCCTGTGGGTGTACAGTTCCGATTTCTACGTAGGGGTTTCCGGTGCGCAGCTGCTGGCCAATAAGCTTGATTTTTCGTACGGCCCGACGTCCCTGGACGCGGGCGTGGGCAACTCCCTGAAGCGCCACTACTTCGTTACGGGTGGGGTCCGGGTGCCGCTCAGCGACGACTGGTCCCTGGTCCCATCGGTACTCGTCAAGGCCGTTAACCCCGCTCCCCTTTCCCTTGACCTCAACGCCAAGCTCAAGTACCAGGACCTGCTTTGGGGCGGCGTATCCTGGCGCGCCCTCGACTCGTTCGTGGCAATGGTCGGGCTCAGCTACGAGCAATTCACGTTGGGCTATTCCTACGACGCCGGCCTCTCGGAGCTAGCCGGCTACCATGGTGGCAGCCACGAAATACTACTGGGGCTACGGCTCAAGAAAAAGGCGCAAGTGGTGTGCACCAACAGGTTCTGGTAAGCGCCCTGCTAGGGGCAGAAAGCACATGCGTTTGCTTCTTTGTGAAGTATGAAGCGGCAGTAGGTTGAACTACCAGTAGGCAAGTACTGGGGCACTCTCCTACTACACTGGAAACAGCCCGAAGCAAAACCAGCGACGGAATAAAGAGGCATCCTACGTGCATGCCTGCGCAACATGCGGTGGTGGAAAGGTTTCAATCTAAGCGCAATTGTAACAAGGTGTTAATGCTCGCGTCATGCTGAAATAACATGGATGCAGAACCTTTGTGCTACCAATCAGCCCTAGTTCTCAATCCTTTCCGCATGGACTCTTCTCTACTTCTTCGCGCTGCGCGTCTCACGACCCTGGGCTTGCTGCCGGTCCTGGCCGCTTGCAATAACGACGATGATACTTCGGGTACCCCTACCGACCCTATCGAACTGAAGGCGCACTCCGTCAACCCCTCGCTGGTGAAGGCCATGCCCGGCTACGAATCCCTGGAGATTTTGCCGCTCATCTCCTCCGACGACGTACTGGCCGAATCTCCGGCCTTTGTTTTCGGCCCCCAGCCAGACGGCGCGGGCCTGATGCGCAACCCCACGGGTGATGGGTTCGTGCTGATCAACAACCATGAAATCTCGCAATCCGTGTCGCGGGTTTACCTCGACAAAACCTTCAAGCCAGTAAAAGGCGAATACATTCTAGACTATAACGGCGGTACTACCCGGTTGTGCTCGGCTACCCTGGCTACCCCCGAAGAGCACGGCTTTCCGGCTCCTGTGTTTCTGACGGCTGGTGAAAGCGGTGCCGAGAGCATGGTGCACGCTATTGACCCAGTTGGGGCCGTTGACAAAGCAAACACTAGCCGCCGCAAACCAGCCCTGGGCAAAGCCAGCATGGAAAACGCCGTACCCCTAAACAAGCAGGCGTACCCTGGCAAAACGGTTATCGTCATTGGGGAAGATGACACCAACGGGCAGGTTTTACTGTACGTGAGCGATACCCCCGGTGACCTCGACAACGGCAAGCTCTACATGCTCAAGCGCCCGTCCGGCGACCCAGTGGAAACCAACATGGTGATGGGTACGAGCTACGATGTAGAGTGGGTGGAAGTAACCGGTGCCAAAACCATGACGGGGGCGCAGATTGCCTCTTTCTCGACGGCGAATGGCGTATTGCAGTTGGCTCGCGTGGAAGATTTGGACTATCGTAAAGGCAGCGCCGTCAACAACCGTGAGCTGTACTTTACGGCTACCGGCGTAAGCCAAGCCGATAAAGTAACCCCGGTGGCGGGCAAAACAATGTGGGGCCGCGTGTATAAGCTGAACCTCAACGCAACTAACCCCACTGGTGCCGCCAAGCTGGAAGTGGTGGTGGATGGCGCCCAGGACCCCGGTCGCTACATCGTGAACCCCGATAACATCTGCGTGACGGAGAACTACGTGTACATTCAGGAGGATGGGGATTCATTCTACCGTGACAATGACCACGACGGCCGCATTTGGCAGTGGGGCATCAACAGCCCCGGCCAGCGCGCCAAGGCCATGCTGGAGATGGACCACCGCCGCACTGATGCTACCTTCAATGCGAAGTACAACCCCAGCAACTCCCAACTGAAAAGCTCCTGGGAATACGGGGCAATGCATGACATCAGCGACCTGGTGAACACGCCTAACACCTTCCTGGTGAACATTCACCCGCACACGTGGCAGGACGCCAAGTTTAAAAACGCTGATGGCTCGGGTGCCGCCGCCAACACCAATAGTGAGGGTGGGCAAGTTGTCATTGTGCGCGGGGTAGCCAAATAAAACCAGCTTTCCATAGTACGCACTAGTAGTAAAACACACTGCAACCTCCTGTCGCGCGCGGCAGGAGGTTGTCTAGCATCTGGTTGAGCCGTTCCTACCTTCTGGGTGAAAACTAGCCTGGCCGCTTGCCTGTCCCATATGAAATACATCCTGACCGGCCCGCTGGGCCTCTTGCTGATAATACTCATTCTACTAAGCAGTTGCGAGTCCCCAACCACTCAATCTGCTGCTACTACCTCGGCCCCAACTGGGCAAACTACCGAGCAGAAAAACTCCCGTCCCGCCCAGCTAAAGTCGGCCGTGGCTCAGGACCTGGCTGCCCTGCTTCACCTCATCGACGTCAGGCTGCTACCTCTCACCCAGCGGGCAGCCACCCGGCCGGTACCCCTCGACTCGCTACGCCAAGCCTTCCGGCAGTGCCGCTTGGCATACAAGCGGGTAGAGCCCTTTACCGAGTACTTCTTACCCGCCACAAGCCGCCTGGTGAACGGAGCGCCGGTGCCCGAGGTAGAAGTTGAGGAAACGAAGATGTTTGAGCCGGCAGGCTTACAAGTACTTGAGCCCCTGCTCTATCCTGATCCCGCCCCAGTGACAACTGATACGGCAGCCTACCGCGAATTGCGGCGGCAAACGGTGCGCCTGCGGCGGCAGGTACTGTCCTTGCAGCTGCTCTGGGACGAGCAGGAATTTACTGATGCCCACGTGTTTGATGCGCTTCGGCAGCAAGTATTTCGAGTGGTGGCCTTGGGCATCACCGGGTTCGATACCCCACTTAGCGCCGCCGCTTGCTTGCCCGAAGCCGCCGCCGCGCTTTCTGCGCTAGAAAAGCCATTGCGCCTGTACATCAAGGCTCCAAGAGAAGCGGCCCCCAGCTTGATACCTAAGTTACAAGCGGCTAGTGCGTTCTTGCGCCGGCACCCAGATTTTGCGGCCTTCGACCGCATGGCTTTTGTCCGTGAGCATGCCAACCCACTGAGCCGCGGCCTGCTGGCCCTGCAACGGCAACTAGGCATTGAGCCTTTCAGCGGCGAATTGCGGGCGCTACGGCCCGAAACGGCTACCTTGTTCGATTCGAACGTTTTCAACCCGGATTACTACACGGGGAACCGGCAATGGTTCAGCAACCCGGCCAAGGTAGCGCTCGGCCGCCAGTTGTTCTACGACCCTGTTCTGAGCGGAGGAAAAGGGCGCTCCTGTGCTTCGTGTCACCAGCCCGAAAAAGCTTTTACCGATGGGGTGGCCCGTAGCAGTACCCTCACTGGTGGCACGCTGCGTCGAAACACGCCCACCATCCTCAACGCGGCGCTGCAAGCCGGCCAATTCTACGACCTCCGCTCTCCAAATCTGGAAAACCAGGCCGTAGACGTAATCGGCAACCGCGACGAGATGCACGGCTCCTTGGAAACTGCCGTTGGTCAGCTAGCCCGGCAGCCTCGTTACCTAGCCCGCTTCCGGGCGGCCTTCCCAGAAGCGGCCACCGCTCCCGAGCCGGTGGTAAGTCCCGTGCGTATCCAAAATGCGCTGGCAGCTTATGAGCGTAGTCTCGTGCGCCTAAACTCCCCCTTTGACCGCTACGTGCGCGGGGAGAACGGGGCCGAGCTGAGTGCTTCCGCCATTCGGGGCTTCAACTTATACGCTGGCAAAGCCCGTTGCGCCACGTGTCACTTTCTGCCCCTCACCAATGGCACCGTGCCGCCCACCTTCCAGGATTCCGAGGCGGAAGTACTGGGCGTACCCACTCATCCTGGCTCCACCCGGCTTGACCCCGATTTGGGCCGCTACGAGCTAACCAAGCTGGCGCCTTTGCGCAATGCCTTCAAAACCCCAACCTTGCGCAACGTAGCCCTTACCGCTCCCTACATGCACAATGGGCAGTATCGCACCTTAGAGAAAGTGCTGGATTTCTACAACCAAGGCGGCGGAGCGGGTCTGGGCATTGCCATTGAAAACCAAACGTTACCGCCAGACAAGCTGCACCTAACCCGGCAAGAGCTAGCCGATCTGAAAGCCTTCATGCTGGCCCTAACCGATACCACGAACACCCGAGCGCCCGGCAAATAAGGCGGCAAAGTTTGAGCAGGCGGCGCTGGATCGAGTTTAAGGTTAAATTTGTAAGCGCGGGGGCTTTATTCTCCCCGATGAAGAGGCATAGCCGCCAGTCGTTGATATACAAAACGCTGTTACTTCATACTCCTATTTTTATGTTACTGAACAAGATACGCCGTGTTCTACCTTTGTTGCTCTTAACAGCAGCCTGCCAGCAAAAAGAAGATGTGAAGCCCGTAGCGGCCGAAAATGCAGACTGGATTACCCTTGAAATTCCAACCATCCTCTCCGGTGATGAGGCGTATTCCATCGTGGGCGACCTAGATAAAACCCTGCTGGTTTCCACGCGGCAAGGGGTGTACGTAACTTCCGACCAAGGTAAAACGTGGCGTCAGTCACGCAACTTCTATGGCCCAGTAGCCGGATTTCTACCGCGCAACGACACCATTTTTGCTTTAACCATGACGGGTATAAGCCCGCAAGGAGAACTCTTTGCCAGATACGCCGACATGTTTACCGCGGACTGGGGCAAAACCTGGGTGTACTCCCAAAGTGTCTACTCATATCGGGTCTACCCCGAGATGCAGGCATCTAGCAGGCAGGTGCAAGCAGCCGGCATTACGTACCGTACAACGGAAAACACTGAGCCCATTCCCAACTCATCTTCGCGGCTGGTGCTGGCTTCTGACCTATGGCGCGAGCAAGGAACGGCCCGTACGTTGGTGCAGCTTCCTGCCCGGCACTACTTGAAAGGCTTGCACGTAGATGCGCAGCAACGCTTATACGTGGCCGCTTCCGGGTTGCGCTTTGATGTCAAAACCGGCCAGGCTATCAACCCAACTGTGGGGCGGCCCGCCATTGTGTATGTGTCCCGCAGGCCGCTGCCTTAGTAGCCAGTAGCCTTATAACAGGCAGCCCGCGCAACCCTCTTTCTCTTTAACGAGAAAGGGTGTTGCGCGGGCTGCCTGTTATAAGGCTACTACTAGTGGCGCTTCAGGCGGATGGTTTTACGGTTTGGCACGCTCGGGGTGCTGTACGGGAATGAGTAGAGGCTTGAAGGATTGCTTCTTCAGGTCCGCCATGATGACCTCCACGGCTTTGGCTAGCTGGGGGTCGTCGCCGTTTTGAGTGGCGCTGGGTAGTACATCCACTTCAATATCGGGTGCAACGCCCTCATTCTCGATTTCCCACTTACCCTCGGGACTGTAGATGGCAAAGCTAGGCGACGTCACGCTACCCCCATCCATGAGTACAGGGTAGCCCGAAATGCCAACCAAACCGCCCCAGGTACGCTTGCCCACGATGGTGCCTAGCCCCCGCCGCCGGAAGAAAGCGGGTAAGGCATCGCCCCCCGACCCCGCAAACTCGTTTACCAGCATCACCTTAGGTCCGTAGATGGAAGCGCCCGGCGACGTGAAAGCCCGGCCTTCGCGCGGGGCCCAGTAACTCAGCAGGGGCCGGTTGAGCAGGTCCAGAATGTAGTCGGCCACGAAACCGCCCCCATTGAAACGCTCGTCCACAATAACTGCTTCTTTATCCAGCTGGCTGAAATAGTAGCGGTTAAAAAACTCGTAGCCCTCGGCGCTGGTGTTCGGCAGGTACACATAAGCCACGCGGCCCCCGGTCAGTTCGTCCACCTTGCGGCGGTTGCTTTCTACCCAAGCAATGCGGCGCAAGGTTGCTTCGTTGGCAACGGGCACCACCGTTACCTCACGGGCGCCGCGTAGGGTAGGCTGATCGTTCACGGTGAGGGTGATTTGCTTGCCCACCGTGTTTTCGAAAAAGCTATACACGTTATCGGTGGGTCGCAGAGGGCGGTTATTCACGGCCAGTAGATAGTCGCCTGCCCGCACATTCACGCCGGGCCCGGTGAGCGGGGCGCGTAGACCAGGGTTGAAGCTCTCCCCATTGAAGACGCGCTTAAAGCGGTAATGGTCATTCGCAATTTCATAGTCGGCTCCTAGCAACCCCACTGGGCCAGCTTGCATGGCGGGCATATCGCCCCCACTCACGTAGTTGTGGCCTACTACCATCTCCCCCATCATCTCGGCAAACAGGTAGTTAAGGTCGGCACGGTGCGCCACGTGCGGCAGGAAGGAGGCGTACTTCTTCTTGGTAGCGGCCCAGTCGAGGCCGTGCATATTGGCATCGTAAAAGTAATCGCGCTCCAGGCGCCATACCTCGTTGAACATCTGTTCCCACTCGTGGCGCGGGTCAATATAAGAATCGAGGCCAGTGAGGGCTAGCTTGCCATCCGTGGCGGTGGGCTTGCCGGCAGCTTCCACAATCCCGTAAGCGTTGCCAGGGCCCATATATAAGATCTTCTTTCCATCGGCACTGAGGGCGTAGCCCTTTACTTCAGCCATAAATACCTCATCCTTGCGTTCCTTCAGGTCGAAGCGGTGCAGGCGCTGCGCGGGCTCCGGAGTAGTGGCCGTGGGGCCAGCCGGGGCAGTGGCGGGCGTACTTTCCAGGTAGAAAACCTTGTCGCCGTCGGCGGCCTGCACGTCACTCAAATCGCCCACTGCTGAGCCGGGTACTACCAGAATGCGTTGCCGCAGGCCCACGGTATCAATAGACACTTTGATGGCGTCCGGTTTCTTTGGTTTGAGGTCCTTGAGGGCTACTTTGGGAGCGGCGCGGTTGCCTACCGGCTTACCTACTACTACTGAGTCGGGCTTGAGCACGGCGTCTTTCTCCTCGTCGCTTTGCGGAGCGAAGGGAGATGGGTCCTGCTTGTTGAGTACGGCCACGTAAAGTGTGCGTTTGCTCGTGCGGTCGTAGGAGGTCATATCGAGCCAGGTGGTGCGCAAACCCACATCCGTGCTGGCGGAGAAGAACAGGTGCTTCCCGTCGCGACTGAACGCGGGCGCCGTTGCGTCGCTGCGTCCGTCGCTCACGGCAAAGCGCCGCCCGGAGGGCAAGTGGTACACGTACACCGAACGCAGGTGGTTAGGCATCAGCACGGAGTAGGCCAACCATTGCGCATCGGGCGACCACGCAGGAGCCATAACGGCATCATCAAGCAAGGGGCCGAACGCGTCGGTAGCTACCCGCACTGGCTTTTTTGTGGCCAAGTTCAGGTACCAGAGGTTCAGATTTTTATCTGTGTAGGCTATTTTCTTACTGTCCGGCGACCAGAGCGGGTGGTAGTAGAACGAAGGCTTACCCAGCGAGTAGGCCTGAGCGGGCGTAGTGCCCCGTTGGTCTTGCACCAGCAACTGGTACTCGCCCGAGGCATCCGACAGGTACGCAATGCGCGTGCCGTCCGGCGACCAAGCGGGGTACCGCTCGTGCGAGGCGTCGGAGTGGGTTAGGTTGCGGCTCTCGCCTTTCTTGGCTGGCACCGTAAATATGTCGCCGCGGGCTTCCACTACGGCTCGCATACCGGTGGGCGATATGGCCGCCGTGCGCACCATGGGCGCTACATTGCGGTACTGAGGGCGCAGGGCCAGCACTTCGGGCGTGATGCGGATGCTCAGGTCAGTGGTTTTGCCCGAGGTGGTATTGAAAAGGTGTAGCCGCCCGGCTTGCTCGTACACCAGCTCGTCGGCGTAGCCGCTGAGGGCCTTCACGTCGTAGTCGGTATGACGGGTGAGCTGGGCTACCTGCTTGGTTGCCACGTCGTACACAAACACGTTGTTGGTGCGCTGCCGGTCACTGAGAAAATACACCTTGCCGCCCAGCCATAGGGGGCTTGTATCGGTGGCGTTTTCATGCGGAATTTCTTCCGTGGTCAGCGTTTGGAGGTTGGTTAGCCAAATGGGTCCCGTCTGGCCACCGCGGTAATGCTTCCAGGTGCTGGTAGCATTGGTGATGTGAGTATGCGCCAGTTGCTTCCCGTCGGCAGAGTAGCTTCCCTTCTCCCCCATCAGCAAAGGCAAACGGGTAGGCAGGCCCCCAGCTGTTGCTACCGTAAATAGCTGCAACGAACGCGCATAGGCTTCCTGGGAGCTGCTGAACAGGATGCGCTGCCCATCGGGCGTCCAGTCGCGCACGGTCTCCACGGATGGATGCCACGTGAGACGGCGCGGCTGCCCCCCGCTCACGGCCACCACGTATACATCCGAGTTACGGTCGTAGTCGCCGGTGTAAGCAATCCACTGCCCATCGGGCGAGAAGTGCGGACTAGTCTCTACCCCTGGGCCTACCGTTAGCCGCTGCGGGTTGCTACCGTCGCGGTTGGCGGTCCAAATGTCGCCGGCGTAGCTGAAGGCTAGCTTGTTGCGACTAAGAGCGGGCTCACGCAGCAGCATGGTTTCAGCAGCGGGCGACTGAGCCAGCGCGGCACGGCTCAGCAGTGCAGCACAAGCTAGCAAAACGTAGTAGTGGGTCATAAGAAGGCGAAAGGTGAGACAACTAAAAGTAGTAACATCCCGGGAGTAAGCTGCACGAAAATCATGCTTATACCACTGTGTTATCTATTTCTCAGCTCCCAATACGCTTCTTCTAGCAGAGGCCAACAAAATGATGCTACCAGGCTGCCTTCTGATGAGGAAAGCGGCTCCTAAAAAGAGGAGACTACTGCTCCATCCAGAAGGTACTGATATTGATTAGGCAAGGCTAGCCAAGGTTATTTCTCCTCTACAATTTGCACGCCCCAAGGGCCTAGCTGTAGCTCTTGACCCTGGCGCACGGCCATACCAGCTAGCAGTTCCTTGCCCGCGCCGTGGGGGTAGCGTACGGTGCCCGGCGTGGCCGAATAGTTAAAATAGTAGTGCACCTGCTTACGACGTTGGTTAAGGCCGACGCGGGTAATGAGCGGGAACTGCAACTCCTGGTCGATGCCCCACAGGTTGGCCTTCTTCACGGCGTCGGTCACCAGCTTATCCACTACCGCGTCGGTGGTGTGGCAGCCCACGTAGGTAGCCAAGCCTTTACCGTACTGGTTTTCCGTAATGGCCGCGTACTGCCCCCAAGCCGGGTGCTCGTAGCGGGCCAGTACTTTGGCGGTGGTTGGCGTGAGCAGCTCTATCCAATTCGTCACCTGGCCCTTGTCGGCGGGGTAAGCATCGCTCTGCAGGCCTACTCCGCTGGGGGTGGTAAAGAGGCTATAGGTTACGCCGCACACCTTACTCAGGCCGCCCGGCTGCATGGAGCTGCGCACCTGCACATGCTCATCGGAAAAGCCGCTGCGGTAGGTCACGAGCAGGTGGCCGCCTTGCTGCACGTACTGGTCGAGGCGGGCTAGTAAGCTCGCGGGCGCGGCGTACAGCATGGGCACAATCAGCAGGGAATACTGGTTTAGGTTGGGGCTGCTGGGGTCCACTAGGTCGCAGCCCACATTGTGGCGGTAGAGCGGGTCGTAGAAGGAGCGCAACACCTCGTTATAGTCCAGGCCGTTGCGAAACCAGCCTTCGGCCGTTAGGGCTTCGTTGCTGAAGAGAATGGCTACCTTGTTGGTTTTCTTTAAGTTAAGCAGGTTGGAACTCAGGCGCTGAAAGTCCCGCCCAATGGTTTTGGCCTCGTCGTAAACCGGGTTGGGCTGAAAATCCTGGCTGAGCAATCCTTTCCAGTAGGTTTCGAAGGAGTTGTGGGTGGAATGCCAATGCCAATACTCCACCATGTTGGCTCCCGAAGCCAGGTGGCTGAAGGCCTGCAAGCGCAGCTGACCGGGGTAGGGCACCCACTGCGGAAATCCCTGGGCTTCAGTTTCGAGAACCAGGTAGTTCTGCCCCCCTTTCATGGAGCGGGTCACGTCGCCGCCGAAGGCAATTTCAGTGCCCGTGAGCTGGTCCTGGCTGGGGTGGTAAATGTCAATACCCGCCACATCGAGTGCCTTGGCTGCGGCAAAGTGGTCCACTTCGGGCTGAATGCCGAAGGAGTGGCCGCGCCAACCCAGGTCAAAGTTTTGGGTAATGAATTGGTCGGGCTTCTTGTATTCGCGCACTAAGGCAGCCTGCCAAGCCAGGAAGTCGGTGACGAGCTGGCGCTGAAACCGGTTGAACTCGCTTCCCAACCCCGCGTTGATGGTACCTACCATGGAAGGAAAATCCTCCCAGGCGTTGATGCGGTTGCTCCAGTAATCGAGCCCGTAGGCTTTGTTCAGCGCGTCCAACGACGAAAACTTGCGCTGCATGTACTGCACAAACTGCTTTTGCACAGCGGGCCCAGCCGTACCATAAGCCTTGGTTTCGTTATCCACCTGATAGCCGATGATGGCCGGGTGGTCCTTCACGTGGCCCAGCAGCGCCCGAATCACCGCCTCGGCGTGGCGGCGGTAGTCGGGGTTGCTGATGTCCATATTTTGGCGCGGGCCATACTGGTTTTGCCCGTGATTCGTGACAGCTAGCACATCGGGGTACTTGCGCACCAGCCAAGTAGGTACGGCGTACGTGGGCGTACCGATGATGACCCGGATGCCGGCTTTGTGCATGGCATTAAGCACCCGATCCACGTGCGAGAAATCGAACTTGCCTTCCTGAGGCTCCAGCGTACTCCACGTCGATTCGGCAATGCGCACCACATTAATGCCGGCCGCCTTCATCATCTGCACATCCTGGGCGAGGCGGTCGTAGGGCATGTACTCATCATAGTACGCCACGCCGTAGAGGAGCTTGTCTTGCTTGGGCGCTTGGGCCAGCACCCGGCCAAAAGACAAGGCAAGTAAAAGAAGCGCAGGAAGGAGCTTGTGCATTTGCGAAAAGAAAGTAGCCGGGTACGGTAGCGTAAAACAAGTTCGCAGGCGGTATAAAAGACCATCCATCTCGCCTGCCTTGCTTTGGCAGAGCAATACTATCAACGCTACGCCGCCCAAAGGGCGAAAAATTCGGCAACTAGGGTAGGTGTTTTATTCATTGCTGAGTTCTCCATAGAATGAAGCGCATACCTCTACCCATGAGCTCACGCCTTGCAGCTGACGCGAGACCTTATTGTATTCCGAATAACTGCTACTTAGGTACACTTTCGACTACCGCTGCCGTGAATTAAGCAAGTAGGGTCGCTGAGACGAGGCCTGCACATGCTCACCAACCTCTGCACTACCACTTAGTACCAATGCCTACTGCGCTGGCTGCCGCAAGGCCTTCAGTGCGCCCGTAGACCACAGCGCCCAGCCCATGAGTACGGGCTGAAAGAACAGCCGCGCCAACCGCTTGCCGTCCGAGTCAAGCCCGAAGGCGCTGATATGGTGGGTGTACTGATGCACGTTGCCAGGAAATACCATCCCGTAGAACGTAGCCAAGCCCAGGCCCATGGGCACTCTGCGCTTCTTGGCAAGTAGCAACGATAAGCCAAGGCCTATTTCGACTACGCCCGAAAGCAGCACTACTATGTCCTTATCCATGGGAACCCAATCGGGCACTTGTGCCTGAAAGGCGCGGCGGGCAAAGGTGAGGTGGCCTGTGCCAGCGCCTACCATAAAGGTAGCCAGCACCACGCGCCCAACGTCTTGCAGGGTTGTTGTCTGTGTTGTGTATGACATAGCGAGCAAGCAGGAAATGGTCCTGCTGCCCCTACCTACGGCCAATTGAGTAGTAAAGTATACAGTGGCCCTGTAGCAGCACGTACTGCCAAGCTAGCATTCCCGCTCAACTTACGTTGGCGCAGTACTACGGATACTGAAACAGCCGCCTGGAATTCTCAGGCGGCTGTTTCAGTATCCGTAGTATGTAGTGTCCAGGAAAAGGCAGGCACTGCCTTACCGGCTATTAGAGCACGTAGAAGGTACTTTCGGCTGGGGCGGGCTCCCGCACCACGCGCTTTTCGCCTACCATCTGCTTGAGGTTGCCTTCAATGGTTTGGGCAATGGCAGTTACTGGGGTGTCGGTGGGCTTGCTTTCAAAGGGGTCCTGCAAGTGAATAGCCATTTTCTCGATTAGGAAAAAGGCGGAAGAAATGGCCACTACCATCAGGACTTCCAGCATGCCGAACACCTCTAGCAGGGCGAAGGGCAGCAGCAACACGAAGAAGAACAAACAGAAGTGAATGTACAAGGTGTAGGTAGCCGGAAACACCGTGTTCTTAATTCGCTCGCACCGGCCCATAGAGTCGGTGAGCTTAGTGAGGATGCCTTCCATTTCCACTTGCTGATAGGCATTGATCCAGCCTTCGCGCAACGCAAACCGCAGGTCTTGGGCGTGCAGTTGCAGCAAGGCGTTGGGCACGTTGTCGTGTTTGCCCACAAAGGCTATATCATCCGGCGTGAGAAACATGCGGATTTTCTCAATGTCCATTTTCTTGCGCAGCGACATTCCCACGCTGTAGGCCCAGGCAATTTGACGGTCGGTGAGGCGCTTTACCCACTCCGCAGCTTCTTCCGAGCCGTAGGGGGCTTCCGTGAAACATAGCACTTGGCGGATTAAGGAACGAGAGTCGTTTACGATGGCTCCCCAGGCAATGCGGGCTTCCCACCACCGGTCGTAGGCTTGGTTTGACTTGAAGGCCAGCAGCAACGACAGCACGGTACCCAGCACCATGGGCACGCTCAGGGGAAGGGTCACCTCCATCACGTGCAAGAGCTTATCTTCCAATGCAATGAGCGAGGCGTACACGAATACAAACAAGACTTCCCATTTTATCTTACCAAACACGTAGGAAAGTGGGATTTTCGTCTTCAACAACATAACGGGGGCAGAAAAAGAAGGGGAGAAATAGGAGATGGTCCGCGCCGCTTAGGCGACGGATAGGCAGGGTACTTTTGTGGCGCTGGCCCGCTCACTGCTACTGGCTTTTTGGCCCAAGCGCAGGTGGTCGAGCATACTTTTCTTTTTGCAGTTGACCACTAAGTCAACTTCGAACTTCTTGATAAACGCGACAATACCTTGGGTAAAGTTGCGCTGTGGCACCACCTGGCCCGAATCCGCTACTTTCGCCAGCATGGGCGAAGCGTGTAGCCGGCTTAGGGCCTGAGTGAGCGCATCGGTGCTAAAGCCAGGCTTGGTTACTAGCAGGAAGCTGACGCCGCACTCCCTCCGCCGCCGCAACTCAATGAGCTCTTGGTTGGGAAGCAAACCGTTTTTTGCTTCTACGTCTAGCACGAAGACAATTCGGCGCAAGCAGTTTGGGACGGAAAATCCGGGACCATACGGGACCGGCAACAGAACATCTTGCAGCAGTTTGCTACGGAAGCTCAGGGCTGCGGTATTGTGGCTGCACGAAATGGTACTCAAGACCAGGTCAATCTGCTCCTCTAGAACGTGTTTTGTGATGTATGAAGAGTCTTTGCCGTGCAGGCGCGCAATTTCAAGGCCCTCAATCCCGCTAAAGTTCAATTTTTGCAGCTGCTCAATGGCGCTGCTAAACTCTGCATCGGGCTGCTGAGAGGAAAGGGGTAGTAGGTCGGTGCTGGTGGTGGAAACGGGCGCTACGTACAGAAGAATGACATAACAGCTTTGCTCCTGCACCAGATTCAGCGCGCAACGAATCAGGTGCAAAGAGTACAGCGTCAGGTCAGTTGGCAGCAACATTTTCTTCATGCGCCTTTCTAGTTTTATTCCAATTTGTGTCTTTTTTACAAGTACAAAGCAAACTCACAATTATTAAAGTGATATTAATACTGAATTATAACGACGTTAAAAGCAGACTCTAGGGAGCCATAAGCTGAACTGTAAACGCATGCTGTTCGGCACATCTGTGTCTTCTAAAAGGGGCCCTTTCTGGTAGCTTCTTACCACCCGAAACACTGGCGTGCAGTCAGCACGGTGTTTTATCAATTTATTACCATCGGGTAAAGCTTGTGTGATATCTGCTCGTCCGCCATTCTATCGTATAACCAGCCTTCTACTTTTGGCGCAAAGAATGCGCTGTGGCTACTGACAATTTACTTGAGCTGCTGGAGCGAATCCGCACCAACGACTACCAAGCCTTCGAGCTGCTGTTTGAGGAGCAGTGGCGTGCCCTTTACCGCTACGCGCACAAAGTCCTGCGCAATGCTTCCGATGCGGAAGACATTACCCAGGAGCTGTTCTGCGACCTGTGGGCGAATCGGGCCCAGTTGCATGTGCAAAGCAACGCGGCCGGCTACCTCTTGGGGGCCTTGCGCAAAAAGATCCTGACCCGTTTTCGCGACGCGGATATTCGCAGCCGCCACTTACAGCACTATGGCGCCATTCAGGAAGCCAGCGCCGAGCTGACGCTGCGGCACTTGGTTAGCCACGATACGCTGGCGGCCGTGCAGGCGCGGGCTCAGGAATTGCCCCCGAAGGAGAAAGAAGTGTTTTTGCTGGGTATGCTGCACGACTTTTCAGTGAAGGAAATAGCTGAGCGCTTTGCTACGTCGGAGCAAACGGTACGCAACCAAATGAACAGCGCCCTGCACAAACTCTCGCCCTTCTTGGTCAAGCTGTTAAGCTAATCTGAGTCCGCCACAACGAGGAACGCTATGTTACCTATTCGTTAAATAGTAGGGTAGCAATGGTTG
The DNA here is from genome assembly GCF_900188255.1 of Hymenobacter mucosus. GTDB lineage: Bacteria > Bacteroidota > Bacteroidia > Cytophagales > Hymenobacteraceae > Hymenobacter > Hymenobacter mucosus. The sequence goes on from NZ_FZNS01000007.1 coordinate 184,612, forward strand.
AGGAAGTGCCCATCTGCAACTAGCTAAGTGTAGGTGGCAGCCCCGGCCGGGAAAGCACATAGCCCGCCATCTACCAGCCGCCCGGCGGCTACCTCCAGCGTCCGCCCTCTTCCGGTGGGTTGCTTTCGGCAGTACCCCTACTGCGCCTTTTCTTCTTTCCTGCTTCGGTACTCGGGCGGACTTTTTCCGTGCGGTAGTGCCTCATCTTGTGTATGTTTCGAAAAATTCTGCTTTCCGCACTTCTACTGGGTAGTGCGCCAGGTCTGCTCGCTCAGGGCACCAAGAAACCTAAGCTACTGGTAGGCATCATGGTTGACCAAATGCGGGCCGACTACCTCCCCCGCTTCTACGACCAGATGGGCAATGATGGCTTTAAACGCCTGCTGCGCGAGGGGTTTCAGTGCCGCAACACCCACTACAACTACGTACCTACCGTCACGGGGCCCGGCCATGCCTCCGTGTACACGGGCACCACGCCCCGCTACCACGGCGTGGTGGGCAACTCCTGGTACGACCGCAGCCTACGCCGCGACGTGTATTGCACCGACGACACAACGGTGCAGCTGGTGGGCACACCCAAAGGCATGGGCGTTTCGGCTCGCAACCAAGTGAGCACCACCCTGGGCGACGAAATGAAGATGGTGTCGAACGGGCGCAGCAAGGTGGTGGCGTTGTCACTGAAGGACCGTGCCTCGGCTCTACCGGCTGGCCATATGGCCGATGGGGCGTTCTGGTTTGACATGAACACTGGCGACTTTATTTCGAGTACCTACTACATGCCCGCCCTGCCCAAGTGGGTAGCCGATTTTAACGCCCAAAAGAAGGCCGACTACTACCGCCAGCAAACCTGGACGCCTCTTCGCGGCCCGGAGGCCTACCTCAATAGCGTAGCCGATTCTAACTCCTTTGAGCGCATTTTCAAGGGTAAAACGGCGGCTACGTTTCCTTACGAACTCAGCAAGATAGCCCCACTGAACCCGCCAGCGTACGAGGCCGTCAATATCTCGCCCTTCGGCAACAACTTACTCACGGACCTGGCTCTGACTGCCTTGGCTAACACCGACTTGGGCCGCGACGATGTGCCGGACTTGCTGGCTATCAGCTACTCCAGCCCCGACCCGGTGGGCCACACGTTCGGGCCGCTTTCTAAGGAAGAGAACGACCTCTACCTACGCCTCGACCTAGAGATTGCACGCCTCCTGCAAGCTCTCGACAAAACTGTGGGCAAAGGCAACTACACCATTTTCTTGACTGCGGACCATGGCGCCAGTGAGGTGCCCAAGTACCTGGCTCAGCACCACGCACCCGGCGGCGCCCAGACGCACGCCACGCTTAACAAAGGGGCCGCTGACTACCTCGTGGAGCAACTCGGGCCGGGCCAGTGGCTTGAGACGGAGCGCAACAACATGTACTACCTCAACCGCCCCCTCATTGCCAGCCGCAAGCTAGAACTGGCCCGTGTGCAGAACCTCCTGGCCGACTACCTGCGCAGCCAGCCCGGTATTGCTCAGGTGAATACCACCGCCCAGCTGCTTACAAGCAGCACAGGGGCTTTCCTTGAAACCAAGCTGCAGAACGGCCTCTACTACCAGCGCTTCGGCGATGTACGCTTTGAGCTGGCACCCGGCTGGACTTGGGAGCTAGGGGTGGGCGCCACCCACGGCTCGGGCTACCTCTACGACAGCCACGTACCGTTGCTGTGGTTCGGAGCTGGCATTACACCCGGCATCAGCTACCAGTACCACGCCATCACCGACATTGCCCCCACGGCTGCCATGCTGGTAGAAAGCAAGCTGCCCAGCGCTTGTACCGGCCAGCCCATTGTGGAAATGCTCAGCCCCGCACCCATCAAAAAGCGCCGCTAGCGTGCCCCTACGCTAAGTATCCTACCTCGTCAATATTACGCTTTCGTTACATCAAGCACCGCGGATGGTTACTTCCGCGGGCTTGTGCAACTCTGTTATGAAGCCCTCGAATTCCCGATTCCACCAGCTGCCCTCCCGCCTGCAACGCTACCTCCGAAGCCGCCTTGCTTCGCAGCAGTCCGAGCAGCAACGGGGGCAGTGGTTGGATGACCTGGCAGCTGCTACCCCAGACGATGACGTGCTCATCAATCGGGAGTTGGAGGCGGCGCGGCGGGCACGGATTCTGGCGGGAATCTATGCCCGTACGCAGCCTTCGGTGCGGGTTTTTCAGCTGTGGCCGGCCCTGCAACTAGCCGCGGTGCTGGTTCCGTTGCTAATAGTAGGGGCCGTGCTGTGGCTGCCGCTAGGGCCGCCGCGGGTGTTGTGCTACGCTACAGGCGTGGGGGAACACCGCGAAGTGGTACTGCCCGACAAAAGCCACGTGTGGTTGCGGCCCCGGTCGGAGCTGACGTGTGCGGCCTCCTTTGGGGCCGTGCGCGACGTGCAACTGCGTGGGGAGGCATTTTTTGCCGTCACGAAAAACCCCGCGCAGCCTTTCGTGGTGCACACCCCCAAAGTGACGGTGCGGGTGCTGGGCACGTCCTTTCTGGTGAAGGCCTATCCACAGCTTTCTATTACTACCGTGCACGTGCGCACCGGCCGGGTACAGGTAGCCCGCCAAGACACCTTACTAGGCCTACTCCGGCCGCACGATCAGCTCGTGTATACCTCGCACAACCAACAGGTTAAACTTTCAAGCAACGAATTCGACGATACTCTTCCCAGCAGCCGCATGCTAACCTTCGAGCAGGCTTCTTTACCCGAGATTTTGCTTTTGCTGGAAAACTACTACCCTATCCGCTTTACCCTGCGCCGCGACGCTCCCACCGTGGCCCTGACTGGCACCCTGGACCCTGCGCTTTCTGCCGACCAGGTCACCGACGTGCTTAATGTGCTTTTACAACGCCATCATCTCCGCATTACCAAGCGCAGTACCGCTACCTACCAGGTAGAATAACGCCGGCTGCCGGCTCCTTCTGTCCTTCCTCTTTCAAGACCAGGCTTTTGGCCTGCCGGGCAGCGCCTTGCCCAAACGCTACCACCGTATGATGCACCTACACTCCTCGACTACCGGCCGCTCGTACGGCCGCAACCTTCTGCTAGCCAGCGCCGTGCTATTGACTGGCATGAGCATACCCCAGCAAAGCCTGGCTCAAAAAGCCAACGCTGAAGTAGCCTACTTCGCTGTGCAAACCGGCACCCTCTCCACGGCCTTGCAGCACCTGCAGCGCCAAGCTGGCGTGAACATCGTGTACGAGGCCAACGACCTAAAGGAGTCCAAGGTGGAGGCAGCCGAGTTTCGGGGCGCCAAGGTGGGCGAAATTCTGCGCCAACTGCTGCGCAACAAGCCCTTGCGCTTCGAGGAAAAGCAGGGCGTCATTATCCTACAGCCTGCTCCTGCTACGCCAGTGGGCAGTCAGGGCCGCCGCGCCGCTCAGGAAGTAAAAGGCAAAGTTACCGACACCAGCACCGGCACGGCCCTACCTGGCGTGACGGTGCTCGTGAAAGGCACTACCATTGGGGCAGTAACCAACTCGGAGGGCTTGTTTACGCTGGCCGTACCCGCAGACGCAACTACCCTGGTGTTCTCATTCGTGGGCTACGTGGCCAAGGAAGTGACCATTGGCAACCAGACCAGCATCGACGTAGCCTTAGCTCAAGATAACAAGCTGCTCAACGACGTAGTGGTAATTGGCTATGGCTCAGCCAAAAAGGGCGAAGTCACCAGCTCCATCACTAACGTCGACCCACGCGAGTTCAACCGCGGCGTAGTAGCCACGCCCGACCAGATCTTGCAAGGCAAGGTGGCCGGCCTGAACATCACCCGCAGCGGCGACCCGAACGCCACGGCGTCGGTGGTACTGCGTGGGGCTTCGTCGTTGCGCACGGGGCAGGCCCAGGAGCCTTTTTACGTGATTGACGGCGTGCCCGCGGCGTCCATCAACCTGGTGGCGCCCGACGATATTGTGAGCATCGACGTGCTGAAAGACGCCTCGGCCACCGCCATTTACGGCGCACGGGCGGCCAATGGGGTTATTATCATCACCACGCGCCGGCAGAAGCCTAATGCGGCCGTGTCGTACAGCGGCTACGTGGGTGTGGAGCAGGTGTCGAACACGATTGACATGCTTTCGGGCGATGAGCTGCGCAACTACCTAGAGTCCAACAGCAAGAGCCTCAGTCCCGCCGACAACGACGAGGGTACCAACACCGACTGGCAAAAAGAGGTGATGCGCACCGGCATCAGCCACAACCATACGATTTCCTACGGCGGTGGCTCGGAGAAGTCGGCCTTCAACGCCAGTGTCAACTACTTCAAACGCCAGGGCGTGATGAAGACGTCCGACAGCGAGCGGGTCATCGGCAAGATTAACCTCGATCAGAAAACGCTGAAGGACAAGCTGCAACTTCGCTTCACGCTGACCAACTCCTTGCTCAAGCAGAACCTGATTTCGGACCTGGTGTACCGCAACATGTTCACGCACTTGCCCACCACCAACATCCAGAACCCCGACGGCACCTACAAAGAAAACCTGACCCGCACCCAGTACTACAACCCGGTGGCGCTGCTAGAGCAGAACAGCGAGGAGCGCAAGATCAACACCTTGCTCGGCAACGCCAGCGCCCAGCTCACCATTCTGCCTAACCTGACCAACACGCTCAGCTTGTCGATGCAGAACGAGTCGGTGAAGGGTGGGGCCTATCAGGGTCGTGAGTCGCCAGTGCCGAACAGCAACAACGTGACGGGCCTAGCGGCTCGCGGCCTAGCCCGGCGCTACAGCCTGGAGAACACCCGCAAGATTCTGGAGAACTACCTGACCTATAACCCCCTGAACAACGCCACCCACGATCTGAAAGTGCTGGTGGGCTACTCGTGGCAGGAAGACAAAAACGGCGACGGTTTCCAAACAGACACCCGCGGCTTCGTGTCGGACCAGCTGGGCTACAACAACCTAGGACTAGGCAACCCCAATGGCGTGACGCCGAACTACGACGCGGCCATTGCCGGCTACAGCCTAGGTATCTCGACGCTGCGCCTGATCTCGTTGTACTCGCGGGTGAACTACGGCCTCAAGGACCGCTACTTTCTGCAAGTGTCGGTGCGGCGCGATGGGTCGTCGGCATTCGGGCAGAACAACCGGTGGGGCACTTTCCCGGCGGCTTCCTTTGCCTGGAACATCGCACGCGAAGACTTTCTGGCGGGTCAAAGCAAGCTCAACGAGTTGAAGCTGCGCGTCGGCTACGGCATTACTGGCAACTCCCTTGGCTTCGACCCGCTGATTGCCACCCAGCGCTATAGCAGCGTGGGCACCTTCTACTACAACGGCAGCTTCATCAAAGCCATCGGCCCGACGCAGAATCCCAACCCAGACTTGAAGTGGGAATCGACGGCTATGCTGAACGTGGGCGTGGACTTTGGCTTATTCGACAATCGCCTCAGCGGCACGGTGGAGTACTACGACAAGCGCACTTCCGACCTGATCTGGAACTACCCGGTTTCGACGACTCAGTACTTCGTGAATACGCTCTACGCCAACGTGGGCGAAATCAGCAACAAGGGCGTGGAGCTGACCTTGAATGCTACCCCAGTGCAAACCGCTGACTTTCAGTGGAACCTGAGCGGTACCCTCGCCCACAACGTGAACAAGGTGGAAAAGCTAGCTAACGAGCAGTTCCGCCTCGATCAGGTGTACACGGCTTACCCCGGCGGCTCGGGCCAGAGCGGCATTTCGACTCAAATTGTGAAAACGGGCTACCCCATTGGGCAGTTCTTTATGCCCGAGTACGCAGGGCGCGACGAGGCGGGCCTTTCCCTCTTCTACAAGGCCGATGGCACCACCACCGGCTCACCAGCCCTAGCCGACTACAAGTATCAGGGCAACGCTCAGCCTACCTTGCTCTACGGCCTGAGCAACACGCTGAGCTGGAAAAGCCTGGATCTGAACTTCTTCTTGCGGGGCGTGACGGGCAACAAGATCCTAAACGCGACCCTCGCCAACCTGAACATTCCGGCCCAATCGACGGCCAACAACCTGCCGGCTTTCTCCCTAAACGAGCCCTACGGTGACAACCGCGCCAACTACTACTCTAACCGCTACCTCGAAAGCGGCGCCTACCTGCGCCTCGACAACGTGACGCTGGGCTACAATCTGCCCATCAAGAACGAGTACGTGAAGCGGGCCCGCGTGTACCTGACGAGCCAGAACCTGTTCACCATCACCAAGTACCGCGGCATCGACCCGGAGATGAACCTAGGTGGCCTCACGCCCGGCCTCGACAACAACAACTTCTACCCCAAAACCCGCTCCTACGTGCTGGGCGTGAACCTAGAATTTTAAGCTTCTGCCGCCATGTCCTTCTTTATGTCTACCACACGTCCCGTTCGCTCCCTCACCTTGGCCGGCGCCCTCACGGCCGTGCTGTTCACGGCCGGCTGCACCGACCTGGATGCGCCCATCGAATCGGAATATACGCCCAGCAACTTCCTGACTACGCCCGAGCAGTTCATTGCCGCCTCCGGGCCGGTGTACAGCCAGATGCGCGGCGAAGTGGCCAAAGCTTACTGGAACTTGCAGGAGCTCAGCACCGACGAAGCCGTGATTGTGGCCCGCAACGGCAACTACTACGACGGCGCCCGCTACCAGCAACTCAGCCTACACACCTGGAACCCGCAAAACGAATTTGTGCGCACCACCTGGGAATGGGGCTTTAGCGGTATCAGCACCTGCAACCGCACCCTAGCCCTGTTCCAGAATACGGCCGATGGAGCATTCAAAACGCAGTTTACGGCCGAGCTGCGCACCATGCGGGCCCTGTACTACTACCTGATGATGGACCTGTACGGCAACATTCCGCTGGTGCCGGAGTTTGGCAGCACCGAGCAGCCCACCAACGCCACCCGTCAGCAGGTATTCGACTACATCGAAAGCGAGTTGAAGCAGGCGCTACCTAGCCTCTCCACCGATGTATCGGCCCAGACCTACGGGCGCCCCACCCAGGGCACAGCCCAAGCTCTGCTCGCCAAGCTCTACCTGAACGCGCAGGTGTACATTGGCCAGCCCCGCTACACCGAGGCTATTGCCGCCTGCAACGCCATCATCAAGGGCCGGAAGTACAGCCTAGCCACAAACTACATGGATGTATTTGCGGTGGAAAATGGCCCACAAGTAGCGGAAATCATTTTTGCCGTGCCCTTCGACGCCAACCTAGCCCAGGGCAACATGATGTCGCGCTTCGCCTTGCACCAGCAGATGAAGGACAAGTTCAGCCTGCTCTTCACTCCTAGCAATGCTAGCCTGACCTGGCCTGAGTTTTACGCCTTGTACAAAGAGCCCACCGACACCCGCAACCAGCAGTGGCTAGCCGGCAAGCAGTACCTCAACGATGGCCGCACGCCCATCCTGATTTCGACCACTAAGAAAGGCCTCGACTCGCGGTACACCGGCGCCGATGGCAACGCCGCCATCAGCTACCACCTAGAACTTTCCGACCGGCTCACCTTCCGCGACCCGGCCAAGTTCGACGTGGGCAACGACGAGCTAGGCAAGGCCCAGGGCACGCGCAACATCAAGTACTACCCCGACAAGTCGTCTACTTCCCGCGACCAAGGCAACGACCTCGTGCTGCTGCGCTACGCCGATGTGCTGCTCATGAAAGCCGAAGCCATCTTGCGCGGCGGCCAAGACCCCGACGGTACCAAACCGGAAAGCCTCGTCAACCAAATCCGTACCCGCGCCCAAGTGCCCGTTCTAACTACCGTGACGCTGAACACCTTGTTTGAGGAGCGCAGCCGCGAAATGGCCTGGGAAGGCTGGCGCCGCAACGACCTGATCCGCTTCGGCAGATGGGAATCGGTGTGGGGCCAAGGCATGAAAACCAACGCCGACACCTACCGCCGTATCTTCCCCATCCCAACCACCGAGCTGACCTTGAACGCTCAGCTTAAGCAAAACGCTGGTTACTAATACTTCTTCTTTCTTCCGATTATTCAATCCCATTGAATGGCCAGGCCGTGGCGAGTTGGCTACCGACCCGGCTCAGCGTAAGAGCAAGCTCATCGTAATTGGCCAGTATTCTTACCAACTACTCCAGAAACAGAACGGCCCCGGCACATTGTCGGGGCCGTTCTGTTTCTGGGGTAGGCTGACGCGTTGCGTCCCGTTTCTCAGGCTTACTTGGTGCATCTGCTTTGGTGGGTTTAGTAGCGTCTAAGGCAGTTGGCTGAGCAGGAAGCTCGTTCAGCTGACGTAGCGCCCAACACTACTTTACTGGTCGTAGTGGCGGGCCATCAAACAAATAATCAGTGCATTATCATCAGTTAATGTTTTGAGGAAACTGAGCAGTAGGCTAGTGCAAACGGGGTAGCATAGATGCTTGCTGCTAGGCTTGCAGAGCTCAACCAAACCCCGTTACTTGCCCCACGATTCCGGCTGTTCTTTTCTCCTGCTAGCGTAACCCGCGGGACCAAAGGCTTCTAAATGGCCTTAGGGCTATGTTTCTCTGCCCTTTTGTTGCGCTGTGTATGCCTGCTTCCCGCCCGACTCCTACCCCCAACCCCGATTCAACCTCCTCCGCGGCTGTTATGCATGCGGCGCTGGAAAGCGCACCGTGGGGAATAATACGCCTAGCGCCCGACGGTACGGTAACCTTCCTCAATCCGCAGGCGGCCGCGTGGTGGGGCTTACCGGTGGCTAGTATCTTACATAAGGCTCCGACAGACGTACAGCCCGCCCTGCTTTCTGCGGAGCTGGTAGCTGCCCTAGCCACGCACGGTACCGACTTGCGCCCGGATGCCTCGTTCTGGTTACCGCACACTCAGGTCTGGATCCGCATGCGCGTGGCCCCGGCACCCGATGGCCAGGTGTGGGTGTACTGGGATAATGTGACGGTGGCCAAGCAGGCCCAGCCCCAATCCAGCCCACTGTTAGCCACTGTGGAAGTTGTGGCCCACGTGGGCAGCTACGAGGTCAACTTATCGACCATGTCCATTCACTTCTCCGACGGCCTGTTCCACCTGTTCGGCGAAGTTCCCCAATCCTTTGTTCCTACGTTGGAGCTCATTGATGCCCGCTCCCACCCCGAGGACGCAGCGGCGGTGAAGGAGATTTTGGCGGCGGCCATACAGAACAAAAGCGCCTACCACTACCAGCGCCGCATTTACCGCACCGATGGGCAACTGCGGACGCTGGAAGCGCATGGCAATGTGTTTATGAACCCGCAGGGTGAGCCTGTGAAGCTGCTGGGCTTGGTACAGGACATAACCGAACGCATGCAGGCCCAAGCCGAGGTGCTTCGGGTGAAAGAAGAACTGGCTCGCCAAGCTACCGACCGGTACCACGCCTTGTTCAAGGTGATGGACGAAGGCTACTTTCTGGCCGAAGTCTTATTCAACGACCAGGAGCAACCCATCGACATTGTGTACCTCGACTCCAACCCGGCAGCTACCCGCATCTTAGGGCAGGAATTTGCAGGGCGGCGCTTACGCGACATCAACCCGGGTTACGAAGACTACTGGTACACCATCTTTGGGGAGGTGGCCCGCACCGGGGAAGGTCAGCGCCTAGAGCAATACGCCAGCCCAACTCGGCAGTGGTATAATTTTTACGTGTTCAAGGCCGGAAATGCCCAGCGCCACCAAGTGGCCGTCATTTTTCAGGACATTACCGAACGTAAGCGCCGCGAGGCAAACAAGACTTTTCTAGCGGAGTTGCAGGATGCTATTGCCCAGCTCACGTTGGTCAGCGAGATACTGCAAACGGCCGGCGCCAAAATTGGTATTTACCTAGACTTGGCTACTACCAATTTCCTTGAAGTAAATCCCACCCAGGGCCACGATTTAACGGTCAATTACAGCTGGAGTAAGCCAGGAGTGCCCCGCACGGTAGGGCCGTTGCGCAGCCAGGATTTTCTGAGCCCGGCACTAACCCAGGCAACCCGCGAGGGACGCAACATCATTATAGAGAATACTCAGGCCGATTCCAGGGTGCACGGCTCCTCCTTTGCTAGCTTGGGCATGCATTCTTTTGCTGGCTTACCCGTGCACCGGCAGGGCGAGTGGAAGTACTTCTTCTGTGTTTCTGACACCGTGCCGCGGGCTTGGCAACCCGCGGAAATTGAGTTGCTGAGCGAAATTAACAGCCGCCTGTTTTCGCGCATTGAGCGAGTCCGCGCCAAGGCAGCCCTCCGGCAGTCGGAACTGAAATACCGCACCTTGTTCAACGCCATGGACGAAGGCTTCGCCGTGTTCCGGGTAGTGCACAACGCTAGCCGCCAGGACCCCGACTACCGCCTGCTAGAGCTAAACCCCGCTTTTGAGCACCTTACCGGCCTGAACCGGGACGCCATCGGCAAACGGCTACGAGATTTGGCAACGGGTCCCGATGATTGGTGGGGAAGCGTTTCCAAGCAGGTGATAGGTGCCGCCGAAACGAGCCGCTCGGAATACTACGTGGCTTCCCAAGGGCGCTGGTACGAAATTACCAACATTCCCTACGGTGGCGAACAGTTTGCGGCCCTTTATGACGACATCACGGCGCGCAAACGAGCAGAGGAAGCTATGGCGGCTAACAAAACCTGGCTAGAGCAGCAAGTAGCCGAGCGCACCAAGGCCCTGCAAGCCAGCACAGAGCTACTACAGTCGGTGTACGATACCAGCCTAATCAGCATGTCGGTGATGCAGGCAGTACGAGATAGTACGGGAGCTATTGAGGACTTCCGACTCGTTTCCGTCAATAAGGAGTTGGAACGCGAAACCGGCCGCACCGACTTGGTAGGCAAGCTTTACAAGCAGGAGTACCCGGGCATTGTTGCCAGTGGCTTGTTTGCCTTGTTGTGTACCACCGTGGAAACCGGCGAGGCCCAACAGATGGAGTATTTCTACCCCTATGAAGGCTTCGACAAGTGGTTTTCCTGCATGTTCGTCAAGCTCGACGATGGGGTTGTAGCCACCAACCTCGACATTACAGAACGCAAGCTGGCCGAGGACGAAGTACGTAAGCAGCTGGTATTCTTGCAACAGTCTGAGCAGGTAGCCCAACTGGGCAGCTGGGAGTACAACTTGCACACGGGAGCCTTTACGTGGTCGGCGGGTATGTACGGCCTGTTTGGTATCCCGCTGCATAGCACCATCACCCCGGATATGTATACGCAGGCGGCCATTGCGCAAGACTACCCCGTGGCGGAGCAGCTAATCCAGCAACTACGCGAAGGGCGGGGGCCTATCGACACAACCTTGCGCATTCAAGTAAATAAGCAGGTGCGCACGCTGCAAGTAAGAGGCGAAGTAACCTGCAACGAGCAAGGCCAACCCATGAAGATGCTGGGTGTAGACCTTGATATTTCTGATGTGGTACGCCTGGAAGCAGAAAACCTCCGCATACGCCTCCAGCAGCAGCACGCGCTGTTCAACGCCGTGTTGGAAGCGCAAGAAACCGAGCGTAAGCGCATTGCCGAAAGCCTGCACAACGGCCTGGGCCAAGTCCTCTACGCAACCAAACTTCAGCTCGACCAACTGGAAAAAATTACGCCCATGGAAGCCTGGACGCGGGCTAACAACTTGCTGTCTAGTGCTATTCGCCAAACGCGCACCCTTTCTCACGAATTGGTACCTACCGTACTGGGAGAGTTCGGCCTGGAGGCGGCCCTACACGACATTTGCCGCGCACTGAGCACCCGGCAGCTCTTCTTCCACTGCTACACCAATTTGGAAGAAAAGCTACCCCAGTCTTTGCAGGTAGCCGTGTACCGCATGGCCCAGGAGCTGGCTCAAAACGTGGTAAAGCATGCGCAGGCCAAGGAGGCTACTCTTTCGCTGGAAACTGTTCCGGGATTTGTACTGTTGCGAATGGAAGATGATGGAGTAGGCTTTACTACTTCGCCGGCCGAGGCTACGGGCCTGGGCTTACGAACCATTCGCGACCGGGTAAAGCTGCTCGGTGGTACAGTAGACCTTGGCTCTACGCCCGAATTTGGCACCTACGTGCGCATTCGCTTCCCTCACCCCCTGCTTTTTACTTAGCTCGTATGATCCGATTATTCCTAGTTGACGATCATGCTGTGCTACGCGAAGGTTTGCGCATGCTCCTCGCCGATGAACCTTCCCTGGTAGTAGTAGGCGACGCCGACGATGGGCAGCAGCTCCTCGACCAACTCCCATCCATCCCTACCGACGTAGTGCTGCTGGATTTGCATATGCCTGTGCTCGATGGGCTGGCTACTACTCAGCGCCTGCGCGAGGAGTTTCCGGAAGTGCGCGTGCTCATTCTTTCCATGGAAGACCATGAACTGAGTATTGGGCAAGTGCTGGAAGCAGGCGCGGCTGGTTACATACTCAAGAATGCCGAAAAGGGCGAAATCATTTTGGCTATTCAGAGCGTAGCTGCCGGCAAGCGCTTCTTGTGCTCCGAGCTAGGCCTGCTGATGCTGGGCAAGGTATTGGAGGCTCCTACGGAAATTGGAAAGACCACGAATGGCCTGTCGCAGCGCGAGCGGGAGGTCTTGCACTTAGTAACCGACGGTCTTACCAACCAAGAAATAGCGGACAAGCTGTTCACCAGCAAGCGCACCATTGAAACCCACCGCCAGAACATTTTGGAAAAGTCGGGGGCGAAAAACACAGCGTCTTTGGTGAAGCTGGCGCTGGAGCAGGGGTGGGTCACAAAGACTTAAGCCGCTGCCCGTAGGGCACACACGTCTGTCCAGCTCAGCTCGCCAGCTACGTAGCGCTGGTGCAAGGCAACAACATGCGGTGAAAGCTTAATACCCATTTGGGCATAGTACGCCAGCATTTGCTCTAATACGCGCGCTCGTTGTTCGGGTGTTTGGGCCTGGGGCCCAAATTGGGTAGTAGGAAGCATTCAGAAACCAACCACGGGTAGTAAAGAAATAAGCAAGCTGCCCGATGGCCGCAAAAGCCAGACAGTATGCTACGCAGCCCAGCCCGCAGTTGCACAGGTGGGCAGCAGCAGCTGCAACTCTGCCTCGTTGCGGATAGGGCCCCGGTAGTACAGTTGAGCTCCAAAGAGCGTGCCAGTGTACACCTCCGCATCCTGGCCGGTGTCAAGCACTACCACGCGCACTACTCCTGCTACTCCTGGCCGCACGTAGGTAGCGTGGGGCTGCGGATGATTTCCAACAGACAACCACCGGATGGGGAAAAAACCAGCGTTGTGTAGCCAGGTTAGAAGCATAATGGCAGACTAATAAAGCAAATGTTTCTGCCACAAAGGTCTGCATTCTACAAGGCTAGTAACCTCCGAGAAACTACGCAAATACGCTGCCGCTCTTACTGATTTTTTCTACCTAGTTCCGTGCGACTCACCGTGTAACCCGCAGCCACGGCCGAGGAAAACACCCTTCCGCCGCAGGTGTTAAGAGGAAAGTGGATAGGTAAGAATCGTCTTCTTGAGGGCAAATGCAAGAAAGAAAGGGGGGATAAAAGTAGGCGCGTAACTCAGCGGGCCGTTAAAAGGATGCGCAAGCCGCTCTACCCTATTTTTCACTCACGAGGGGGTAGGTAAATAACCACCTTCGTGCTACACCTTAGCTTTTCCTCTGATGCCTTCTCCCCTTACCGAGTTGGAAGCAGTGCTTTCAACTGCTCTTGTACCAGCCGAGCAGCTACAGCAAGCCCTTGACCTGGTAGGCCCCCAGGTGCGCGCCGACCGTTGCTTTTTGTACGTGCGTGACCCCGCAAAGGGGAAAGGTCACATTGCGTTTGTGTGGCGCCTTGATGAGGCTGTTCCGGACCCGCGCCACGACTGGCAGGACGACACTACTGATTTGCCCCAGCAAGACCCCCTATTCCGGGCCGCCTTAGCCGACAAGCCATCGGTGTACGTAGAGGACGTGCTGCAAGCGGGCCCCGAAGTGCTGAACCAGGAATTCGAGCGGCGCACGTTTGGTCATCGGGCGCTGGTGCACGGGCACATTACTAGCCAGGGCCAGTTATGGGGGATTTTACAGCCCTGCGTATTTGCCCACCCCCACCACTGGACGGCTGCCGAACGGGAGTACCTAGAAGCTGCTTTGCCCCTCCTGCTTCCCGTGGTGCAGCGTTATATCAACAGTTTACCCGATACGGCTACCCAGAGTTAGCTAGAAGTGGCCGGCCGCTTACAGCCGTGTTGAGACTCATGGAGTCGTGCTCAGGCGTGAGGGCAACGCGCTTTTTGTGGCCTGTTCACGAGGTGTTGCTTAGAAACAGCACAGCCCCGCCGCTGGGCGAGGCTGTACATGAAAAGCGAGGCTGATTACTTAACCTTGGCGGCGCAGAGGGCAGTAAAAGCGGGGCAGCAGTCGTTGAGCAAGTCAACGGAGTACCCTCCTGGCTCCGGAATTAGTTTAATTTCTGGGATGCTGCCATGCACCGGGCAGCACACCCCTTGCAGCTTCTCTTGCAAGTAGGCCATCACGTGGTCCTCCCGGTTGTTGAGAAGAAGTTGCTTAACGGCATCAACATTAATACCGCCTTGTTGAAAAGTAGAAGTTTGCATGCGCTACGGAAATGAGAAAGGTTTAAACCACCAACGAAATCAACCAGGTTCAACTTTTTCTTTGCTTCCTTATAACAAGGACTATAAATTATAAATAATCCAGCAAAAAGTTTGATCAAGCTGATTTATGCTGCTTTAGCATGTTTAAATATATGACTAAACTAGGAAAATGACTTTCATATGCTTCGCCTATTTTTTCCGGCCACACAGTACTGTTGAGCTTCGTCACACTGCAGCGAATAATTGCACTCCTCCCCTTACGCCTCCTCATACAGTTTCTTGCTGGCTTGCTTCATACTAGAGCAAGGCTACTCCTATGAGTAGTGGTTAGTTTGCTTTGCCCGCTTACCAAAGATGAGCGTATAGGGCGCTGCTTTTGGCGTGTTTGCCCCACCTTACTAACCTAATTATTCCTATTCTCGTCTCGTGACATTACTACCCGAAGGAGGGTGCTGCCGCTGGTCCTGCGGAGTTGTAACCTGACTTTGCAAGCCACCCGGCTAAAACAAGGCGAGACAGCAGACGCTTTTGTACAAACCCGACCAGACCACGCAGCGCGCGCACACCATGGAAAACTCTGCTATTCCCACCTTTACGTTTAATGATTACCCCCATACGCTGGAGCCTACTCCCCAAGTCTCGGCAACGGAGGCCTTAGAGCAACTGGTGGTGCATCGGCGGGAAGATAAGTTTGCCACCTGTCGTCAGCACATCGAGCGGCACCGGCGTCACTTCTACAAGCTGTCGTTTTTTGATGAGGGTGGGGGGTTTTTCTACCTCAACGATGAAGTAATAGAGGTTGCTCCGCAGTCGGTTTTGTTGGTAAAGCCCGGCGTGGCCCTGAGCTGGCGCTTGCATGATGGGGCGCAAACGGGCCTCTACAGCTTCTTTTCCACTGATTTCTACAATGCTGGCCTGCTGCCCACCTACCAGCTTAACTCGGTGTTGCCCACAGATGTGGCCTACATCTACCACCCCTGCTCGGCCGATGAGTACGCCCAAATTCGGCAAACGGGTGAGCAGTTTCTAACCCAGCAGCACCAGCTAGAAAAAGCCCAGCACTACTTGCGGCTACTGCTGGCCGATATTCGTTGCTGGGGCACGGCGCCGCTAGCACCATCTTCGGCAACACCGGCCACGCCGCCAGTAGTCTCGGCTTTCCTGCAACTGGTAGAAACCCGCTTGGCCACGGGCCAGGAGTCAGTGCTCTTATTGGAATCGTACGCCGACGACCTGTGCCTGGACGCCAAATACCTGAGTGCGCTTTGCCGCCAGGCCACGGGTCAAAGTGCAGCGGCCATCCTCCGCGAAAAAGTGCTGACGGAAGCAAAAGTATTGCTCACGGGCACTCACTTATCGGTAGGAGAAATTGCCCACCGCCTGGGCTTTTACGACCCGGCTCACTTCTCGCGCTGGTTTAAGCAACTCGCCGAACAAGCCCCTTCTGCCTACCGGCAGCAATTTGCCGCGTACAAGTAAATCCGCCATTTGTACAAAGAGAACAAACCGGGCGTACTGATCTTTGTATAGTCGCCGTAAGGCGGCTTTCACCTTGCCTTGCGCTGTACGTAACCTACTGCTACGATGGTCAGCGCGGGGCATTTGCTTTTCTCTCGTATGAACAACCTTGCTTTAGTAGTTGGGGCCAGTGGCATCATTGGCAGCAACTTGAGCCGCGAATTAGTGGCCAATGGCTGGACTACCTACGGCCTTGCCCGCAACCCTAGCACCAGCATTCCCAACCTGCACCCAGTAGCTGCCAACTTGCTCGACCCAGCTAGCTTGCAGGCTGCCCTGGCCGATATCAACCCTACCCACGTATTTATTACTACGTGGATGCGCCAAGACACCGAGGCCGAGAATATCCGCGTCAACAGCACCCTGGTGCGCAACCTGCTGGATGCCCTGGCGCCCAAGCACTCCGTGCAGCACGTGGCCCTGGTAACGGGCCTTAAGCACTACCTGGGGCCGTTTGATGCCTACGCTACGGGCGGTTTGCTACCGCCCACGCCCTTGCGTGAAGAGCTGCCACGCCTCGATCTGGAAAACTTCTACTACGCCCAGGAAGATGAAGTTTACGCCGCTGCCACGCGCGACGGGTTTAGCTGGAGCATTCACCGCCCGCACACCATTATTGGCAAAGCAGTGGGCAACCTGATGAACATGGGCACTACCCTGGCCGTGTACGCGAGCATCTGCAAGGAAACCGGGCGCCCCTTCCAATGGCCAGGCTCCGAAGCGCAGTGGTCGGGCCTGTCCGACGTAACCGACGCCCGCATTATTGCCAAGCAGTTGGTGTGGGCTGCTACCACGGAAGGCGCCCGCAACCAGGCCTTCAATATTGTGAATGGAGACTTCTTCCGCTGGAGTTGGCTCTGGGGCCGATTAGCCGATTGGTTTGGAGTAGAAGCCGCCGGCTTCGACGGGACCGTGCACCCACTGGAAGAGCAAATGGCCCAGGATGGTCCCTTGTGGCGCGAAATGGCTACTCGCTACCAGCTCGCCGAGCCGGAGCTAAACCGCCTGGCTTCGGCCTGGCACACCGATCTGGATTTGGGCCGGCCAATTGAAGTGATGACCGACATGGGCAAGAGTCGGGAGCTGGGTTTCACGGCCTATCAATCTACGCAAGCCTCCTTCTTCGACCTGTTTGAGCAGTTGCGTACGGATCGGCTTATTCCGTAGGCCACGCCGCCCGCACTGCCGTTTTCTCTTTCGCTAGTCCACCTCATGGCTACTACTCCCACGCCTTCTCACGACCCCCGGGCCGACACCCGGCACCGCCCTCCACACCGTACCAGCTACCAGACCACCACGGAGCCCCTGATTGTGACGCCTACGTTTCTGACGCGGGCCGATGCTACCCCGCGCTCCGAACGGCCCCTGGACGAAGGCGCTACCCGTAGTCGCCACGGCATCGCCCTGGATAACCCCGATACCGAGCCGGCCGAAATAGCCTTGGAGGCTGACCCGAACTTGGCCTTTGAGCATTGGGACGAGTACTGGCGCAAAGTGCACGGACCCAAGTTTGCCTACGAGGAACCCGGCAGCACCTCCGAACCAGTACTGCGCTACGACCAGGTTCACCGCGTGGCGGCGGGGCCGTCGTCCTTCTTTCGGCCACCCTACCTGGCCATGGTAGCGGCCGATGAGAAGCTGGTGGCCGACCCGCATGCGCAGGTGCCCACCTACCAGCGCCCCCGCTGGGATGGGTTTGCGTACATCGCCTACGCCACGGAGGCCGACATCAACCGGGTGCTCAAGCAGCCCCAGTATGACAAGCGCGTAGTGGCCGACGAGCAAACGGCTTTTCGCATGGTTACGCGCTCCATCACCCGCGAGTACATTCTGCTACCCAGCGCTGCCCACCGAGACCCCATCAGCCTGGTGAAAATTCACTACCGGCGCGCGGGGCTGTCACGGGAGGAGTTTCAGGCCCGATTGCTGCACCAGCACGCCGACTTAGTCCTGGCCCAAGCGGCCACGCATACCTACGTGCGCCGCTACGCCCAGCTGCACAACATCGGCTCCACGCAGTTTGACCCCGAAGGCAGCCCGATGGATGCTATTTCCGTGCTGTCGTTTGCGTCGATGAATGACGTGGAAGACTACCTGCTTGCGGCGGAATACCAGGCTATCGAAGCCGACGAGGCATCTTTCACCGATGAAGTCCGCTCTGAATATTGGACGGGCCTCAACTACTCCGTCATTAACCGCATCCTTCCCGAGCTGGCAACGCGCCGCACTGCCCAAGCCGAAAGCAAGTAAGCAGGCTCGCCACGGGCCGAACGGAAAAGCAGCATCTCTCACTTTACAACGTCCTACCCTCAGCCGGGTAGGACGTTGCTTTGTATATACCTACTGGTTAAGCCTCCACGCAAAAACTATTTGCTTTCGGAATGGCGAGTTGGCTTACTGTGCGCCTTATGCCAACGAGCTGTTCGCTCCCGGCACCGAGCAGCTTATGGATGGTTTCTGTATTTTCAGCCGACGTTAGTCTGCTTGCCCATGAAGATACTGTTGGTAGAAGATCATCCCGAACTGGCCAAAAGCATTGCCAGCTACCTCACCCAGGAACGCTATATCTGCGAAGTTGCGTCTACGTTCGACGAGGCCCGTGAGAAGCTGATCCTGTTTACGTACGACTGCGTGCTGCTCGATATTATGCTCCCCGATGGCAACGGCATCAACTTGCTGAAGTTGCTTCGCAAGGATGGCATAGAGAGTAGCGTGATTATTATATCGGCCCAAAATGCCCTCGACTTCAAGCTGACCGGCCTGAGCGAAGGCGCCGATGACTACATCACCAAGCCTTTTCCCCTGCCCGAGCTGCACGCCCGCATCAAGGCCATTATGCGCCGGCGCAGCCCCCACAAAAACAACGTCCTTACCTTTCTCGACCTCACCGCCGACCTGGAATCAATGGAGTGCCGGGTAAATGGCAAGCTTTTGCACCTTACCCGCAAGGAAACCAACCTGCTGCTGTACTTTATCAACAACAAAGGCCGAATGCTGACGCGCCAGGCCATTGCTGCTCACCTCTGGGGCGACTACACCGACAACCTTGATAGCGTGGACTTTGTGTACCAGCATGTAAAAAATCTGCGCAAGAAAATTACCGACGCTGGTGGCAAGGATTACATCAGTACGGTATATGGCTTGGGCTACAAACTAAACGCCGGGGAAGAGTGAAACTCAACTACCGCTACACCATAGCTTACGCGGTTATTACCTTCTTCGTGCTGTCCATTGGGTTTGCCATTGTGTACGCGGCCTTGTCGCGTAGCGTCACGCAAACCACCATTGGCAAGCTGCGGCACTTAAACGAGGTAGTAGCTGCCCAGCTGCGCTCCGGCCGCGACTATTCTCGGCATCCGTCGCGGGCGCACGTGCAGGTGCAGCAGGTGGAGGGGCTTACTCCGGCTAATCGGGGAGACCAAGTGCAGGTGCGCGACGAGTGGGACTCCACCCTGCAGTCGATGGTAACTGCGGTACGCCTTACTACCTACCCCGTAGTGCGGGGGCAGTACTATATCGTGACCAGCAAGGCTGTGGTAGTAGAGCCGAGCGACGTGTACCTGACGGGCTTGGTGCTAGTGTTTGCCTGGACGTTTGTGTTCCTACTGGCCCTGGTGGTTATTCTCAGCGAAGTCATTTCCTGGCGCATCCTCAAGCCCTTCAACGCCATTTTGCGGGGTATTCAACGGTTTCAGCTCGGCCAACCTACTACCCTTCGCCTGGAGCCAAGCCGCACCGCCGAGTTTAATGTGCTCAGCGACTTTCTGGTGACCATGACCACGCGGGCCCAGAGTGATTATCAGGGGCTAAAAGAGTTTTCGGAAAACGCTTCCCATGAGCTGCAAACGCCCATTGCCAGCATCAAAGCCAAAATTGAGCTGCTCATTGACTCTGATTTATCGGAGAAACAGCTGCTGATGCTTACGGCCATGCACGACGAGTTGGAGCGCCTGGCTAAAATCAACCAGTCGCTGACGCTGCTGGCTAAGCTGGAGCACTTCGAGATGCACCCGGCCACCCTCACCGACCTAAGCACCCTGGTATCTGCTACCGAAGCCGCCTTCGCCGACTTGGCAGAAATGAAGGGCTTACGTACAGTTCAGCACATTACCCCCGGCGTACAAGTACCCCTGGATGCAGCCCTGGCCCAACTGCTACTCAACAACCTGCTCAGCAACGCTATCCGGCATAACTTACCCAACGGCGAAGTCCGTATTTTACTGTCTACTAGCGCCTTGCTAATTGAAAATACCGGTAATGCCCCCTCTACTCCGGTTAATGAACTGTTCGGCCGCTTTAAGAAGGGCAACGCCGCCCTCGACTCCATTGGCATTGGCCTGGCCATTGTAAAACGGATTTGCGAATTATATGGTCACCAGATTGAGTATACCTACGCGGATGGTTGGCACCGCATGCGCGTGGTTTTTGCTCCAGTTTCTGCATAGCTACGGAAGCGCAAAAGACCAATCAAATTTTGGCAAAATGCAAAACTTCAGGTCTGACTTAACATTTCTTTAAAATTCCTTCAAAATCGATTCCTTCATTTGCCTAATACAATGCAGTGAGTAATGACTCACTTAAACAAACACCCTAGAGTAGGCCTTTTAACCTTTCTTCATGACGTCTTCTTTTCCCTTTGCTCCTGCTACCTCCTCTGCTTTGCCGGAGTCAGCACAGAGTGTGGAAAAGATTTCCCGGCGGCGGCTAAAGGCCATCTTTAGCGGGTCGGTAGGCAACCTAGTGGAGTGGTACGACTGGTACGTTTTCTCGGCGTTTTCCCTGTACTTCTCGGCCTCCTTCTTCCCCTCCGACGATACCACCGCGCAGCTCCTGCAAACAGCTGGCATTTTCGCTTTGGGGTTTCTGATGCGCCCCATTGGCGGCTGGATGTTTGGCCGCATTGCCGACAAGGTAGGCCGCAAGCAGTCCATGACCCTATCGGTGCTGCTAATGTCGCTGGGGTCGTTGCTGATTTCGCTTACGCCTACCTACCAAACGGTGGGCATTGTGGCACCCGTGATGCTGCTCACGGCCCGGCTGCTGCAAGGCCTGAGCGTGGGAGGGGAGTACGGGGTATCGGCTACTTACTTCAGCGAAATGGCTACCCAGGGCCGGCGCGGCTTTTATTCTAGCGTGCTGTATTTCACCCTGATTAGTGCGCAACTGCTGGCCCTCGGGGTTCAGCTGGTGCTCCAAAACGTGCTGCTCACCGATGCGCAGCTGCAGGACTGGGGCTGGCGCATCCCGTTTGTACTGGGCGCTGTCTTCTCCATTGTGGCCCTGTACCTACGGCAGAACCTGGATGAAACTACCGCTTTTGAGGCTCAACGCGAGGTGCCAGAAGAACAACGCGGCAGCTTGCGGGTACTGCGGCAACACCCGCGGGCCGTGCTTACGGTAGTGGGGCTCACCATGGGCGGCACGCTGGCGTTCTACACGTTCACGGCCTACATGCTGAAGTTTCTGGTAAATACTGCCCACATGGCTAAAGCTACGGCTACCAACGTCTGCTTTTTGTCCCTGATCTTCTTCGCCGCCTTGCAGCCTTTGTTTGGTAGCTGGTCCGATAAGATTGGGCGCCGACCATTGCTGCTGGGCTTTGGGCTGCTGGGCGCCGTGGGCACCGTGCCCCTGCTCACGGCCCTGAGCCACACCACCAACCCGTGGCTGGCGCTGCCCCTCCTGCTAGTGGCGCTTACGATTGTGAGTGGCTACAGTGCCATCAATGCTGTAGTGAAAGCCGAGCTGTTTCCAGTAGAAATTCGGGCCTTGGGCATTGGCCTGCCCCACGCCCTCACGGTAGCCTTGTTCGGGGGCACTGCCGAGTACATTGCCCTCTGGTTTAAAGGGGCCGGCCACGAATCGTATTTCTATTGGTACATCGCCGGCTGCATTGCCATTTCGTTTTTGGTTTTCCTGCGCATGCCAGAAACCAAAAATGCCTCCCGCCTCGATGCGGACCATATTCCCTAGCCGCTGCGGCTATTTTCCCATTTGGCCTTAGCAGCGTGCCGCCACCCGGGCGGTGGTTGCGGGCCACGCCTTTGCTATCCGACGCTCGCGCCGGAAATCTCCCACCTCTTCTTCATTCCCTCCCATGAAACGACTGTATTCTAACCTAACCGTGCAGGTACTGACGGCCATTGCCCTCGGCGTGGTAGTTGGCGCGCTGTTTCCTTCCTTCGGGGCCGCGCTCAAGCCAATTGCCGATACGTTTATCAGCCTGATCAAAATGCTGATTACTCCCATCATCTTCCTGACGGTGGTGCTGGGTATTGCCGGCATGGGCAGCATGAAGAAGGTAGGCCGCGTGGGCGGCAAGGCCCTGCTCTACTTCGAGGTTGTGACCACTCTGGCCCTGGGTATTGGCATTGTGGTGGCGAACCTAACCCAGCCCGGCGCCGGCGTGCAAGACACTGCCCAGGCCGTCATGCAAGACTCCAAGAAAGCCGAGGAAGCGGCCAAGTTCACGTCTCAGGCCGGGGAGATGAACTGGGTGGAGTTCTTTACCCACATCGTGCCCGACAACGTGGTAGGTGCCTTCGCCAAGGGCGACATCCTACAGGTGCTGCTGTTCTCGGTGTTGTTCGGGCTGGCCCTCAACCGCATGGGCGACATGGCCCAGCCCCTGGTAAAGACGTTTGACCGTCTTTCGCACGCTATGTTCGGGGTGCTTGCCATGGTAATGAAGCTGGCCCCGCTGGGTGCCTTTGGCGGTATGGCCTTCACCATTGGCAAGTACGGTATTGCCACGCTGCTGCCCTTGGGCAAGCTCATGCTGGTGGTATATGTCACCATGTTCTTGTTCGTGTTCGTGGTCCTGAACCTGATTTTGCGCTACTACAAGCTGCGGCTGGGGCCCTACTTGCGCTTTATCAAGGAAGAAATTCTGCTGGTACTGGGCACATCCTCATCGGAGTCGGCGCTGCCGCGCATGATTGATAAGATGGAGCGCTATGGCTGCTCCCGCTCGGTAGCAGGCCTGGTAATTCCCACCGGCTACTCTTTTAACCTCGATGGCACGAGCATCTACCTTTCTATTGCCGTTATTTTCCTGGCTCAGGCCTTCAACATTCCACTTTCCTTCACCCAGCAACTTAGCCTCATTGCCATCCTTATTGTTACCAGCAAGGGCGCGGCCGGCGTAACGGGCTCGGGCTTTATCGTGCTGGCATCTACACTGGCCGCCACCAATGTCATTCCGGTGGAAAGCGTGGCTCTGCTGTTGGGCGTAGACCGCTTCATGAGCGAAGCTCGCGCCATTACCAACGTCATTGGTAACGGGGTAGCTTCGCTGGTAATTGCTAAGAGCGAGGGTGAGTTCGACGAGAACCGTCACCAGCTGGCCCTAGCCGGCCGCTCTGTACCCGAGGAGCTAGCACCTGAGCCCGCCTCCCTGCTGCCCCGCGTAGAAGTGCCCGGCCACTCCCACCAGGAAGTGCCCATGGTAGCCGTAAAACACTAAGCATTGCTGGCGAGCCTGGCCCGCAATGTAGCGGGCTAGGCTTTCCCTACGTCTGCCCCAACCTCCTTCTGCTGTCCAGGCTCCGTTTCTTCCCGGTTTCACCGGGAATGTGGGCGCCGCCTTGCCTCTACTGAACTCCCACTTCTCCGCTCTCTTCCCGATGAATAACTTGTTACGCTGTGTGCTAGCGGCAGGTACGCTCTTAACCGTTGCTGGCGCTCAGGCCCAGGTGGTGGTGCCTCCTACCACCGGCCGTGCCCCCGACCCCGCCCCCACCAACCTGCCCCAAGCCAAACCCGCGCCCACGAAGTCTGCCCCGTATGCGGGAGGCATGAAAATCAATATTTCGGCCGATGGGTCGAAGTACGTGCGCATTATGACGGCCCACCAACTCTGGGTGCGCTACAACGAAAACAACACCGGCACCGTGTCGGCCACCGAGGAGGCCACCCCCGATCAAGTTGATTTTGGCCTGCGCCGCTCCCGGGTGCTGCTGGTTTCGCAGCTAAACCCGCGCTTTCTAGTAGTTACGCAGCTAGGCATCAATGGGCAAAGCACCATTTCGGGCGGGGCCCCCGGCGAGCCAACCGGCCCCGGCAAAAAGCCCCAGTTCTACCTGCACGACGCGCTAGTAGAGTACAAGGTGAACAAGTACCTGAGCGTTGGGGGTGGGCTGCACTACTACAATGGCATCTCACGCCAAACTAGCTTTGCCGCTTTTTCCCTGATAGCCCTCGACGTACCCGGTACCCAGTCGCCGGTTATTGATGCTATTGACCAAACTGGCCGGGGATTGGGGATGTACGCCCGGGGCCGGGTCGGCAACTTCGATTATCGGCTCGCGGTGAACGATGCGTTTCGTAACAACGTGAGCAGCACGCCGGCTACGCTGGCTACCAACGTGGCCCAGTTTAACCCCCGCAGCCGCGGCAAAGTATTGCAAGGCTACTTCGACTGGGAGTTTCTGGATAAAGAGCTGAACCTGGTGCCTTTTGCGGTGGGCAATTACCTCGGAGCCCGGCGGGTATTCAACCTGGGTACGGGTTTCCTGTACTACGCCAACGGCATGTATGCGCGGCCCCAGCAGGCGCCCACGCCCTTGCCTACCACCACGGCCGGGGCCTGGGCCATTCCCTACGCCAAACACGACTTGAGCGTGTTGTCGGCCGACCTGTTTTATGATACGCCGGTAGATACTGCCGCACGCAACCAAACTGCCTTTACGGTGTATGCGGCCGCTTACAAGTATAATATGGGCCCGAACTATGTGCGCTACGGTGGCACGCTAAACCCAGGCTCTGGGTCGGGGGCGCTCCGGGGCAACTCAGTACCCGTAGTGGGTACCGGCACGGCCCAAACCATTCAAACCGGGTTTTTGCTGCCCCGCCGCCTGCTGGGCCCCAAGGTGCGGTTACAGCCGTACGCGTCCTACATCCACGGCCGCTACGAGGGCCTGCGCCGCGAAGACGGCGACATTCAGGACGTACACATCCTGGATGGTGGGGTGAATGTGCTGCTCGACGGCCACCAAGCCAAAGTAACCCTGAACTACCGCGCCCGCCCCGATTTCAACAACGTCGAGAATATCGATTACCGGCCGGAAGTGACCATGCAGCTTCAGGTGATTCTGTAGGCTGCACCTCATGAACCACAAAAGGGGGTACGCGCGCCCTGCTATTTACTGCTAAGCCTGCGTACCCTCTCTACTTCCTTTGTTTTCCATGCTTACGATTAACAAACAAGACGCGCTCGACTACCACTCGCAGGAGCCCGCCGGCAAGATTGAAGTAGTGCCCACCAAGCCCGTCAGCACCCAGCTCGACCTGGCCCTGGCCTACTCGCCCGGC
>NZ_FZNS01000016.1 GCF_900188255.1 Hymenobacter mucosus
ATGTCAGGGCCGAAGCCCCGCATTTAGGGATAGTTGGTGACCTCGTTTCCTTTTCTGGCTACCCTTCTACGAAAGGCACTGTAATCATACAAGGGATAGGAAGGGAGCGACCATTGGGAGCTGTCCGCTAGGACCGAAGCGAAGCGGAGCCCTGGATAGCCCGGCCACCGCACGAACCAAAGCAGAACCCAAAAAAAGACCCTTACCACATCGGCAAGGGTCTTTTTCTTAAAAGAACAAAAGGGGAAAAAGCGAAGAATTAGAGCCTGGGGCCACGTTTGCGCACGTCCTGTGCTGGCGGCTCCGGCTTCTGCTGCACCTGCCGTGAAGGGGCTACGGCGGGCGTGGTGAGCACCTGCACCGCCTGCCGTAGCTGCTGCGCGGCGGGGCTTTCGTTGAGCGCGGGCGACTTATCGAGCTTGGCCATAACCTTGTTCAGTTGCTCTTGGTCAGCGCCTTTAATTTCCGGCTGTCGAATTAGAACCTTGCTCAACTGTTGCAAGAATGCAGCCTCCAAGCCCGCGCCACTATCGCGCAATTCCTTAGCCAGTGGACTAGCGGCCCGCACGAACGACAAGCGGGCTTGGTCATGGGCCGGTGAATCGCTGGGCTGAATCTGTGGGCCTGCCTGCTGCTTCTGCTGCTCGGCCTGCTGCTGGGTGGCGACTAGCTGCCGGCGTTCCGTGGCATCCTGCACTGGCTCATTAATGGTGGCCCTGGGGTTGGTGGCTAGGTTGTCGAGGGCGGCACTAATAGCGGGGAGTTGGGGTGAATCTATCCGGTATCGTAGGGTTAGCTCGGTAGCTATTTCGCGGGGAACGTTGCTATCTAATCTCGTCGCGTGGGCGATGCGCAGGCCCGCTTTCTCTAGGTCTTGCTGTACGGTGTTCAGCTGTAATATATCATTGCGGCCCTCGCGGAATTCTACCGTAACTAGGCGCTCCCCCTTCTCGCGGGCTTCGGCCTGGGCCTGCTGCTCCGTGGCTTTACCTACTTGGTTCTCATTTACGCCGCCAAGCTCTCGCTTGACTACCTTTTGCATCTGCTCCTGCTTCAAGTCCTCGTTCCAATCTTTGCCCTGGCTCTTTACCAGTTCAATTTTCTGGTCATACTGCAAGTGCTGACCGATGGCTTGGTTGAAGGCACCAAGTGCCTCCCGGTTCATTGGAACATGAAACTGATAAGTGTTCGGGTATTGTCTGGCCGAACTAATTAGCTCGTCGCGCAGGGTCTGCGGTATCGCTGGTGAAACTGGCTCGCCGCTTTCCCGGTGGTACTGGTCCGTGATTTTCGCATTGAACACTTTGAGCTGTTGGCTCACCGCCTGGACGCTGGGTAAGTTGGCTGTGTTGATTTCCACGGTCAGCAGGTGCGGGTGCTCCCGAACTACTTTCATCGGGTTTTGCTCACTGGCGAAGCCAGCTAGCAGCCTGGTATCAAAGTGGTGGCCCTGGGTGTCGTTATCAAAAGCTGACTTGATGGCGGGTATCCTTTCCTCACCCATCAGCCGCTTCATTTCAAAAATCTTATTCTGTGTTAGCGTGCCCGACGTGGACGCATACAAGGCCCGTTCTCCGGGGTGCATCTGTGCGTAGGACAGCGTATCAATGGCGGATTCACTAACGACGAGGTGAGTTGGCGGCTTCCCTTCAGGTAGCTTGCTCAACCACAACGAGCGGGCAAACTGGCTCTCCGGCGCTTGCCCTTTGAAGCCTTGGCCTTTCAGCTCTAGGCCCACTATCCGGCCCTCATGGTAAGAGGGAAAAGCCGTGTTTACAAACGTCTTTGCGGGCATCCCCTCGCGCTGCACGGTATGAAGCTGGTTCAGGATGCGGCCCGCAAATTGCGGATTCTGCAACGTGGTTTTGGTAATACCTCGGCTTTCTAGGTAGGCCGTATTTTCCAGCGGGCGGCAGTCCTTAGTTAAGATGCTTTGAAACTTCTCGCCTGGGGCGGTTTCACTAATTGGGGGCAACGTGAGCTTGGGGCGTTCGGCCTCGGGCAAGTTTAGGTAAGCTCGGAAGTGGTCATTTACACTCTGCCATAAGTTGCGGCCGGGTAGCTGCTCGATACCGGCGATGCGGCCCGTGCTCACCCGGTTTTTCATCCAGTCAACCACACTACCCTTGTCCCTATCGTCCTGGCTGTTGAAATACATCCAATCCCCTCCCCTACCCTTGAACACGACGAGCTTATCATCACCCTCGAAAACATGCCACTTGCCTTTCGCTAAGTCCTCACCTTTTTGCAGCGTGTAACCATAGTGAGTAAGCAATTCGGGAAGTTCTACGCGCTCCTTGATTTGCTGAAAAGTTAGGTCGTGTTCCATTGTAGTACGTGGTAATCGTTGGGTCTTGCTGCACTCGGTGTGTGCGGTAGTAGGGAAAATATAGAAGCCCGAAAGATGGGCTTTCGGGCTTCTGAGGTCAGAAAACTTGGCCTACGATGGCCGGGTAGTTTAGAGCCGTGGGCCGCGTACCTTGGGCTTAGGTGCTTCTACTGTTGGCACTTCCGTTTTGACAGTTTTCGTAGTGGACTGCGCAACTTCTGTCGTCTGCTTTTGCATGGGCTGCTCGGGAGTGGGCTTTACAACGATGCTGGCCTTAGAGGCTACTATTTGAGCCGTTCCATCGTACGGCTTGCCTCCATCCCCTCGCGCCATGTTGGAAAGAGCAACGGCTTTGCCTTCGCGCAAATCCTTACTCTGTTCGGGTGTCAACTTAACGCCTGCGATGGTGTCCTTGATTGACACCTTGTTTTCCGGCAATACTACAACCTTATTCATCTCTTTGTCAATGCCTACATAGCCATTGTAGGTATTACCTTTTTCATCCTTTAGCCCGCGTACCAAGCCCGCGGTGCCTTCGGTTTCAAGTTGCTTGCGCTGCTCCGGGGTGAATGGCTGACCGCCTATCTCGTTGGGAATTTCGAGCTGACGCTTGGGCAACTCCATTTTAAGAGTAGCGGAACCGTTGGCCTCCCGATGCAAAACCATCTTAGCATCAAATTTCACCGGCTCCTGCCCTTCCTTGCCGCTGGCCTGCATGGCCAGCAAGTCGGTTTTCTCTCCTTTAAGCAGTTTTTCCATCTGACCACTGGCTTTCAAATCGGCCACCGTCAAGCCCATTGTAGCGAGTACCTTTTGAGGAATGTCGGCCTCCGTGAATTTGGGAGCCCGGGCGGGCACGGTGGGCTGCTGGGTTGGAGCTGCGGCGGGAGCGGCTACGCTCGGGCTGGTTGCGGCGGGGGTAACTACTGCGGGGGCTGGTATAACCTGCTCGGCGCGGGTGCCCTGCTTTAGCTGGTCGCTTGGGGTAGCGTTACCGGCAAGTCTGGTCAACCGTTGCTGCAACTCCTGGCGGGTCTTGTCATAATCGACCTCCAACGACTGGCGGGTTTTCGGGGCTCCGTTTAGCTGGGCGTAAAAGTTTTTCAGAAAGGCTGAAACCGGGTTGCCGCTGGTGTCAATATCAAGCAGGCTCTTGCCTTCCTGAATAACTTCCTCCTTCGTGATGCCCCGCTGCTTGGCCACCTGGCCTACGCGCTCAATTCCTGCCTCCTGCTGTACTTGCTCCGGGCCGGTGAGAGCTTGCTTCGGCGCTTGGCTGAGCTGGGCGCTCAGTGCGTCCCATTGCTTTACGCCGAACGCTTCCTTAACGGAATAGCCCAAATCGGTAGCTTGGTCCTGGCCATCCACCCCAATACTGCGGCGACGAGCGGCAACCTGCTCCGGGGTATCTACTACCTCGACGCCGTTGCCTACCCGTTTTAAGCCCTGAATGGTGCCTTCTAGCTTGGCCAGGTCGGGGCTGGCCGGGTCGTAGCTTACGCCGAAACTGCCGCTTAGCTTACCATCTGCTCCCCGGTCAAACTTCATGGGGCCAACCGCTACTCCTGAATCTTTGAGCTGGTCTAGGTAGGCCCGCATTTCTAGTAGCGGTGCTACTCCCTCGCCCTGCTGCTTCCACTTGATTTGTAGCTCACCGGCTGCCGACTGCTGCTCGGCTTCGGCTGGTGCTGCGGCCACTTTAGGTGCTGGCTGCTGCTCTCCTACTCCCAGCTTAGTAACTGCTTCATCGCGCAACGCATCGGCTTTCTCAGCCTTGCTAGTTGAAGGTCCGTTCATAGCTTGGTCGGCAACGGTTTCTAGTTTGGCCTCAGCTGCATTGCGCGTGGCCCCGGTAGTGGTGGCTACCTCGCTGGCCAACTCCGCTGCCTGTGCGGTTAGCTGCGATTGCTGGGCTTGAGCGGCGGTAGTCGGCAAAGGAGATACGTTCGGGGCTTCCTGAATCAGTTGCTCCCGGCTCACGCCCTGGTATTGGGTAACCTGCTCTACGCGCACCGCGGCGGCGCTCTGCTGCGCTTGCTCCGGGCCGGTCAGATTCTCCGATGGCACGGTGGTTAAACGGGCATTCATTCTTTCCCACTGCTTAGAGTTGAACGCATCCACTACCTGTGCTGCACCCGGCATCACCTTCTGCTGGTCGTCGGGGCTGAGGGAGTTCCAACGATTAACGGTCTGGTCGTACTTCTCCACTACTTCAACCCCGTTTTTCACCTGATGAATAGCTTGCAGGGTGCTTTCCAATTGCAAAAGCAGGGGGCTTTTGGGGTCGTACGTCACGTCAAAGCTGCTGCTCAGCTTCCCATCTGGCTGCTGCCCGAAACTCATGGCTCCTACGGCAATCCCGGCCTTATCAAGCTGGGCTACATAGGCGCGTAGCTCCAACATGGGCGCTACCTCTTTATCCTGCTGCCTCCACCTGATTTGTAGCTCGCCGGCTGCTGAATCAGTATTGTTCGGGGCCTGGGTAGTAGGCGCGTCCTGAATAGGTTGGTACTCAGGGATAGAAACCCGATAGTTTGCTCCCTCGGGGCCTTGTGGCCTGTAAGCAAAGCTGGCTCTGCCCTGCTCTGTCATTTTCCAGCTCTCCCCCTGGCGCTCGAAGATGGCGGGCTTGTTGGTGTGTACAAATTCCTCACCTGACGTGGGCGCACCGTTCAAGTGGAACATCGGCCGCATGGTGGCATGGTAGCCGTTTATGAGTTGGGCATCGGCTCCGGGTAGGTGAGTAGCCTCGGCCCGATTGGGGTTGTTAGGGTCCACCTTCAACTGAAAGAGGCTGTAAGCGGCCTGGGTGTTGCTTAATAGTGTGGGGTCAATTTCGCCTTTAGGATTTGGCAGACCATTTAGATAGATAACCTGCGGGGCTGCTGGGGTAGGCGCTACGGCCTCCGGGGTGGATACTACTTCCTGCTCTGCCATTGGAAAAGTTGGGTTTATGTGAATAGGATAGGCGTAGAAAAAAGAAAGGCAGGAACCGCTACGGCTCCTACCCATCAATATACGGCTTATTGAAAACAGAACGTAATATTGATTTTAGGAAGTACGAAAGTGCGCTCCTATCAGTTCTTTAATTTCATTCATTTTAGCCTCTAGCTTCTCGTCAACGGCTATTATGTGGCGGTCTAAGGTCTTCTGAACAGCCGCCCGGATTGGCTCGGGAGCCTTTTTTGTCACTTCATCCATTTGAAGCTTTCCAACTCGTCCATTATGCTTGGTTAAGACCCAATTCAGGTTGTAGCCCTCGGCCTCGTAGACGCCCATTACTTTCAGCCAGTTTTCAATCTTCCCTCCTTCTCCTTGCTCAATCCGCCAAATGATATTCTGCGTTAGGCCGGTCCTTTTGGCTACGGCGGCCTGCGTCCATTCAGCCTCGCCGTAGTGCTTCCCCAATTCCTCACGAATAATGGCCAACCGTTTACCTACACGCTGGCTATTTGGAGCGCTGTTCTTTGGGCTGGGCGCGTCGGCTTCTTTCATTTTACTTTTCGGCTTTCTCTTTGATGAGGTGCTTTAGGTCAGGGTCGCTTTTGATTCGGGTCAACTCCCGCGCACAAAGGTCTTTAACGTCAGTTTTGATTTGCCTGAAGTTGGCCTGTATCATTTCGTCTGCCTCGTCCTTGCCAGTAGCAGGGTTTATGAAGCTGGTAATGTCGGGAATTGGCTGGTAGTTTTTCGCCTCAGCAGTGACAGTTTTAATGTCAACTTGAATTTTAGCATGAAAAACTTTCTGCTCTATTTCCTCCCCGAAGTTATCCGCCACGGCCCCAACAAAGTTGCCCTGGGTTAGATTAGCAATCGTGCTTGCCGGAATCATGCTATCCATCTGAGTAGATAGGCTGGTGCTGGTTTCGCGCATATTGATACTGAGGCTCTGGCGCTTTTGCAGAATCTTACCGAACCGCTCACTCAGCCATTTGCCACTGTTCCCGGATACTTGGCCGCTGAAAACGTTGCCTACTGTGTTCTTGATTACCTCGGCTTCCTTCTGGCCGTAGTCGCGCTCTAGCTGGGAGAAGTCCTGGAAACCTAAGCAGGTCGAAACCTTATTGCTCCGGGCCGTGGCTATCAGGTTATCCAGCCCTTTGAAGTAGATGGTGGGCAGCTCGTCGATG
The DNA here is from genome assembly GCF_900188255.1 of Hymenobacter mucosus. Lineage (GTDB taxonomy): Bacteria > Bacteroidota > Bacteroidia > Cytophagales > Hymenobacteraceae > Hymenobacter > Hymenobacter mucosus. The sequence goes on from NZ_FZNS01000016.1 coordinate 6,460, forward strand.
ATGATAGAAGATTTCCGTTTGCCCTTCTTGTTTACCAGCTTCACCAAGCGGGCGTTGTAAAGCCCAAGTGCGGCACCGTAGATGGCTTGGCGATCCGGGTTGTTGCCTACGCACAACACTTTGGGTTCCTCGTTGCTGTTAATGTCGAGCGTAAAGTCATTGCCACTCATTACCCAATAGAGCTGCGGGCTGGCCAACCTACCCAACGGAATACGAGCACTGGCAATCTGTCCCTCTAGCTGCTCTATCGCGTCCTTCTGGAAGGCCGAAACGAACGGCTTTACTAAGTTTTCAATCTCGGGGTAAGAGGCCAGTACGGGAAAGATTTCTTCGTAGTCCCGGCTTAGAAATTCTATGACGTGGGGGAAGGTGCAATACTTGCCTTTCTCGAACAGCTTTAGAAACCAGATGATAGCGGCTACAAAGTTGATCGGGCTTTCTACAAAGAAGTCGCCTTGCTTGCTAATCCAGCTCTTATTGAGGTTTAGCATGATGGTAGATGCACTCTCGTAGGCATCTACAATGTCAGTCATCATTTCGGGCAACAGCGGATTGCAGCGGTGGCTTTTGCGCGGGTTGTCGAAGTTGATAACGTAGAAGCCCACCGGCTTGTCGAACTTGTCTTGGTGCTTTAGCAGCGTATTGTAGCATATGCGACTCAGGTCGTCAAACTTGTAATCGTAGATATACATACAGAAGCCCTTGGCCAGGTGCTGCCGGATGAACTCATTTATCACGGCGAAGGACTTACCGCTACCGGGAGTACCAAGGACCATTGTGGCCCGGAACGGATTTACTACGTTCAACCAGCCCTGGCGCTTTTTGCCTCGCAGCTGATATTCTGTGCGCAGGTTCACCGAAAACTCGTTTTGCATAAGCCGTTCCTCCTGGGGGAACGACTCATTTTCCTTGTTGAAAATATCTTTCATCAAGTCGTTGTTGAATAGGCGGCTCAGCCAGTTACCCGCGCTCAGCAGCAACAGAAAGCCCACGGCAAGCAACAACGAGTAAAGAGCAGTGGCGACCAGCGGCGACATAGCAATGCTGCGGATAAGGTCAGAGCCGTAAATCAGGGTTAAGCCGATGATGCCATATCCTGCCACGGAAATACCCTTGACGTTTTCATCCTTCCGGCCTTTGGTGCCAAGGCAGCTCAGCAACAGGAAAACCACGGCTAGCGTTTTACTCACCCAGCTAGCCTTGAACAAGAATGAGTTTTTGGTAAGCTGGCCCATAATGCGCTCCACCACGGCCGCGCTCCATCCCATCAAACTAAAGTAGCCGTAGCAGTAGTAGTAGATGTTTATGCCTATCAGCACAATGGCAAAGAGCCGCATAAACTCCATTATCTTTTTAAGTGCCTTCTCGTCCTCCATGATACTACTATTAAATGGGGTGGATTAAATAAGTACAATTCTATAATCGTGTGCCTCGCGGCCTCTGCTTGGGGGCGGTCTTGGCCTCGTCCTCGTCCTCGCTGCTAGGTGTTGGCAGCGTGGGCACTTGCTGCTGGCTAGCCGGGAACATCTCGCGGAGCTGGGCCGCTTTGAACCCGACTTGTTGGCCGGTTACTGCTACTCCTTCTAGCTCGAAGCTAACGCCGCGTAGGATGCCGCCTTTGTCGTGGCGGTATCGAGTAGCAATACCTCTTTGCTCTAACTGCTCTTGCAGCCACTGCGGGCCGCTATTAGCGGGCTGGGCTACGAGCTGCTTTACTGCCTCGCGTACCAGTTCTCGGGTTGCCTGTTTGATGGGGTCCACATCGGCCAAACTCTGCCGGCGTTCGGGTATCGGCTGCATCCCTAGCTCCTGGCTTATCTGCTTGGTGATGGCTGGCTGACGGTAGAAATTATTATCAGTCCGTAGGGCTGGGCCTCCGTCAATCGGCACTCGGTTTAGGTAGATATGAACGTGGGCGTGCTGCTTATCCCGGTGCTCATAAACGACTACCTGGTGACGGTCAATTGGGGCGCCAATTAACTCACAATAACGCCGTGCTGCGGCTACCTTTTGCTCCTGGGTTACTACCTCGTCGGCCTTCCACGAAAGCACCGTATGCCATACTGGTTTCTGTATCTTCTTGCTGATCGCGGCGGTGGCCTGCATATCCTCAGCCATTTCTTTAGGGCTACCTGGAATCACATTAGATACTACCAGTAAAGGCGCATCCTCAGGCTCTTTTCCTTTGCCACGGCGCAAGCCTGCACCATATAGTAGGGCTCCTTCAAAATCGCTGCCGGTTACTGTTTTTGCTATCATTTCAGGTAGGAGCGAATGATAGCTAAGGCTTGCTTCAAGTGGGCCTCGTCGGTGTTAAACAAGGTGCTGGACTGAACGCGCCTCGCTATCTGGTTAAGGTTGGTACCAATGCCTACGAGCTGCCGCCGTAGCTCTGGCGGCATTACTTCTTTTACCTCGCCCTGTACGCCAAGGGTGCGCAGATAATCAGAATACTTCTTGTAGCCAGCGGCCTTTGCGTTAGCTATAATTTTATTCTTCTCCTGCTCGGTTACTCGAAAATTAATTTGCTGGTCGCGGTTTGGCTCTACTGGTTCCCGGGTTGCTTCATTGGTCATAGGGGCTTTCGTTGAGTAGTGGGACTAAGCTACGTCTAAATCATCTATGAGGCTATTTTATGTCGTCTGCTTTAGCAAGCCAAGCCAAGTGAGCCTGCGAACTTGGCGGTGTCATTGTAAGATATAAACGAAGTTTGTATATACAATGACATGGCTTGCTGTACGTTTAAACGGGCTAGTAGAACGGGGGCGTTGAACAGTCGTTGAACAGTGCTAGAGCTAGAGCTTATATGAGGCTTTGGCGCTTTGAGGCTTTGAGGGTTTGAGGCTCAACATCTACTTCTACGATTATCGAAGCTACCTATTTAGACTGCACGACCGGATAATTGTCTTCTAGATATTTTGAGGCTATGATATTCTGAGGTTATGAGGCTAGGACGTTTTGAAGTTTTGAGGCTCTGAGGCTCTGAGGTTTTGAGGCCGGATAACTGAACAATATTACTGTTGAAGATGGACAACTGCTTATGAAGTTTTGAGGCTGTGATATTATGAGGCTTTGAGGCATTGGGGTTTTGAGGCTATGAAAATTTGAGGACTTGATATTTTGAGGCGATGATTTTTCGATGCTAAATATCAAAGATATTATGAGGTTTTGAGGCCATGATATTATGATATTTAGCCTCATTGACCCTTTGGTGTTTTGGGGTTAAGAGCCTATGAGGTTAAACACCAAAATATCATTGAGGCTATGAGGCTTTGAGGTTTCAAGTCAATTGCTATCTTTGTTTATCACCTATTCAAACCACCAGACCCCATGAGCGAACCAAAAGTTATCGCCTTTGCGACCCAAAAGGGCGGCGCTGGTAAGTCTACAATCAGTGTTCACGTTGCCTCGGCCCTAGCTTATGTCTATGGCTACAAAGTGGCTATTCTAGATTGTGACTACCCGCAGAACACTATTCAAGTGTACCGCAATCAAGAATTGCAGAAGGTCAAAACCGATGAAGCTTTCAAAGACCGGCTGCTCAACCAAGGCATTACCCCCTATCCGGTGAGTATTTCGAGCGTTGAAAAATCAGTTGATTCTATAGAGGCACTGGAAAAGCAAGGATACGACTTCATTTTGGTAGATACTCCGGGTACTATCAACGTTACCGGCCTTCCTGACTTGCTGCGCATGGTTCAGTACATTTTCCTGCCAATGGAAGCTGACCAAGGCACCATTGCCTCAACGGTGGGCTATATGCAGATTTTGGGTGGGTTCCTTAAATCAACTCAACCAGACCCCGACGAATCGAACCTGCTAGGTTTTTATGCTTTCTGGAACCGCTTCGTCAAGTCGGAGAAAAAATCCACTTACGATAAAATAGAGGCGTTTTTTGAAGAGAAAGGATTGCCTCTACTGCAAAGCCGGGTAGAACTGCTGATTGGCTATAAAGAAAGGCGTTCTACGATGTTCTCTCTGCCTGAACGGGAGCTAGACAAGCTGGGCATGGGCAAGCTGATAATGGAGATACTTTCTATCGTCCTCGGACCCGGGCAAGTCACTCCCTCCGGCAAAACTATTGAAATGCCTTCGGCTACTGTTACCACAAGCAGTGCGGCTACGACTTCGGACGATTCGCTATAACACGTACTGAACACCTTCTAAAAGTCCAACACACTAATGGCGAAGCCTAAAGCAAAAAGCGAAGAAGAAAAGAAAGCTGCACTAGACCAGATGCTAAGCATGGCTGCTACCAGCAACCACTTAGATAGTCCTGCTCCAACTCAGCGGAACAATAGTTCAGCAACGCAACCAGCCTCGGAAACCACTACCGGGAAAGAAGAACAAAAGGGAGAAAACGTTTCGGTGGCCCCAAGCAATGAAGCTGTTACCCCAACTACTTCAGAGCCTACTCCTGCGCCTGAAACGACAATACCAGCGCCAAAAGTTGAACCCCTCGCAGCGGCACCTGAGCCTGCACAAGCAGCCCCTCCTGTGGCGGCACCCGCTGTAGAAACTACCCCGAAAGTAGAAGCTATTCCAGAATCCACTACTGAGCCATCGACTGCTATTGAAGTGGGCAAAGTGGAGCTTGCTTCGCTCTTTACTCCCGCAGCCGATAAGAAGGTATTTACTATGCGTCTAACGGATGCTCACTATCAATACTTGCTATTGCTGGGTACTGTCGTGGGCAATGGCGCATCCCCACCTGACATAGTGCATAACCTCATTGCTCAGTTCATTGACAAGAACGACGCACAAATTCAAAAGGCAATTGCAAAACAGCTACGCCAACGTCAAGTCAAGAAATAGCTCTCTACAACGTACTTCACAATCCGCCGATGTTAAGCCTCCGAATCTGTACAGTCTTGTTGCTGGGGCTTAACGTCATAGCGAAAGGTCAGCAGTCGAGCCCTGCGATACGGTATGAGTTCCGGGATTACCCGATTGATTCCTTACGCCTGCTTAGTCGCTCAACAGCCGTACCTGATACCTTCCGGGTGTACTGCCTCAGCCGCTTAGCGGTGGAAACCAGCACGAACGACTTGTCCGGCGCCATCAGCACCGCAGAAGAAGCATTGAAACTAGCGCAGAAAATCGGGTATCGGCGGGGCCAGATGAACATCCTTCGCACGCTAGCCAACTTCAACACGGAAAGCGGCAACTACGATGAGGCCCTGGCCTACTATCAGCAAGGAGTGGACCTGGCGACTGCTCAGAACCAACCTGTGCAACTGGCTCTGCTCTATTTGAACATGGGCGCTACAGCCTCTACGACTGGTGATGCTGAGCTAAGCTTGAAATACCTTTTGCGGAGCTATCAAAATATGAAGCTCTCGGGTACCTCGCGCATTGGAGTAGAAGATTCCGCAATTGTGTTTCACAACTTGGGAAACACCTACTTTCAGCTTCACCGTTTCGACCTAGCCCGCAAGTTTGCTTTAAAGTCGGTGGCCATGTACCGGCTGATACCCAAGTCCCTTGGCGCTGGTCAAGCAAGCTTGTTAATGGGCCGCATTTATCAGCAGCAGGCCGCCACTCGTACCAATCTGGATTCAGCCAGTAAGTACCTGCATCAGACAGTTGGCTATGCTCAGCGTTCCGGCAATCCCAAAGAAGAAGCAGGGGCGCTCATCAACGTAGCGGAACTGTACCAGCAGCAGCGGAACTATCCGGCAATGCGCGACGCTGCCGCCCGCTGCCTGGAGCTAGCCAATAGGGTAGGGGCAATCCCATTTCAGGGGGCTGCCTCAACCTTGCTGGCTAAGGCATATGCGGCCTTGGGTGACTATCAGCAAGCCTATTCTTACGAGGTAGGCGCTACGGCCTTGAACCGTGTTCTGGAAGCCCAAGAAAACAAGAAAGCCCTGGCTCAGCTGCACGTCAAGTACGATGTACAAGCTCGGGAGCAACAAATCAAGCTTTTGAGGCAGCAGGCCCGCGCTGACGCTGCCTTGGTTCGGGAGCAGCAGCAACAGAAACGGGCGCTGCTCGGGGTGGCTTCCTTGCTCTTGCTAGGTTTAACGGCTGGCACCCTGCTCTACTGGCGGCTTCGTCGTAGTCGGGCGCTCTTGGCTAAGACTAATGGCTTGCTGGCCTCGGCCAATGCGGAAATTCAGGAATCAGTAACGGAAAAGGAAGTGCTGGTGCAAGAAATCCACCACCGCGTTAAAAACAACCTGCAATTGGTGAGCAGCCTGCTTTCCTGGCAAAGCAGCGCCTCGAACGACCCAACCGTTACGGCTCTAATGGCGGGCAACCAGGCTCGTATTCAGAGTATGGCCCTGGTGCACGAGTTTCTGTACCGGGCGGAAAACCTAGCTCAGATTCGGCTTGACTCGTACCTCGCAGAGTTGCTGCCTGCGCTCCGTCTATCCTTGGCTACTCCCCATCGGCAGATAGAGCTATCTACGGACTTGGCTCCAGTCGCCATGTGCGCCAAGGACGGTAGCGCGTTTGGATTGCTGGTCAGCGAAATAGTAACCAACGCCTATAAGCACGCCTTTCGTGAGCAGGCCGCGGGCCACCTGCATATCGCCCTGAAAGGCGTTTCAACCAAAGGATTTCACTTAACGGTAACGGATAATGGCGCTGGCTTGCCTGCCACTGGCTTCGAGGGCCAGGGGCTCGGTATGCAGATTGTGCGCAAGCTGGCCAAGCAGTTGAAAGCAACCGTCACCGCTTCCCCCAACGTACCCACCGGCACCTGCATCGAAATTTTTCACCCTTGATGACTATCCATTTCCTTTTTAAACGCCGACCTAATGGCTACTATCCTCATTGTTGAAGATGAAGTATTGATTGCGGACGAAATACAGCGGGCTTTGATCCGACTAGGTCATAATGCCTTAGAGCCAGTTGATAATAGCGATGATGCGCTGGCCACCTTAGCTGAGCAGCAAGTAGAACTGGTATTGATGGACGTGAATATTCAGGGTGATACCGATGGTATTGCGACAGCTATCCTGGTACGTCGTCAGTTTGCCATTCCGGTAGTGTTTCTCACAGCCCGTTCTGATTCGGCTACCCTCAACCGGGCCAAGGTAGCGCAGCCTTTCGGCTTCCTGCTCAAGCCTTTCACCGATGATTCGCTACGGGCTCAACTGGAAATGGCCCTGTATAATGCCTACGAAGTTCCCCCGCCAAGAACTGCAGCCAGTGAGGAAATGGCAACCTCAGCCCCAAATACTACTCAGTTTGCCCGGCATTTCTTTGTCCGTCATGGCTCGGGGCACGTCCGGGTAGCAGTGAGCGATATACTGTACTTCGAGGCCCTGCAAAACTACGTCCGCCTGCACACGGCTACCAGCAGCTACGTGTTTGACTCCACCTTGAAGGAGCTAGAGCAAAAGCTACCGCCCTGCTTCTTCAAAACCCACCGCTCCCACATCGTCAACCTGGACCATGTGCAAGCCTATGTCGAGGGCTGCGTACTGCTCGGCAAAGAGTATATCCCCGTTAGTCGGGCCTGCAAAGAGGAATTGAAGAACCGTATCCACCTGCTTGGGTAGCGTTTTTCCTCATTCGTGACTGATTGGCCATTACCGTTCGTGTAGTGGATTTGCAGCTCACCACCCAATTTCTGCCATTCATCAAATACTCTGGCTCTGGCTGAATCCTGACTCTAGCTTAGTAGTGGGGATTCAGCCACTGCTTTATACTGCTATGCTTAGTCAATATTCCTGGGGCCAGTTTTTCGTGTTCGTGCTGGTATTACTGGTACTCTACTACTTGGTAGTAGGATTTCTCTATTACCGCGATGACTTTTCTGACCTTCTAAAAGGAAAGAAGGTAAGCGGCGGACCTCAACTGGCAGGCGCGGCCCCTGGCACTACGGCCGCTGCGCCACCGTCCCTTGTGCGGCCAAAGTCAGCCTTCGTGGCTACGCCTACGGCCACTGAATCGGCAGCCGGTACGGCGGAAGCAGACGCAACTACTGAAGCGCCCGAAGCTGGGGCGGCAGAGAACCTACCCGAAGGCGCAGCGGCGGTAGTAGGAGGGGAGCTGCCCGATTCCACAGCCAGGGCAACCGGTCGGGATGATAGCGAAGATGATGGTGGACCAATGGACGCGGCGGCATCAGTGGCCGGAGCCACGGACGAGGCCATAGCAGCCGACGAATCCCGGCAAGAGCAGGAGGACCGCCCAAATCCGCAGCTAGAGGCGCTGATTCGCAGAAAGGCCCACCAAATGCCCGTTGATAATACTGAGGCTGAGGCTAATGGTGTGGATAAGGATGGTGCTAGCACAACTGCAGGCCAAGAAAGACTGGTTGAGGACACCAATAAGACGGATACAAATGCTGAAGCTAAGCACCACGCCATCGAGGTATCTGCTATTGAGCCTGAGATAGTGTACCAGCCTGCCGTCGCTGGCAGCTATGAGCCTCTAGCTGATTTTGGGGAGCCTCTGGCCGAATTTGAGGAATTGGTAGCGACGAAAGCAGACGTTGCCCCTGTCGAAATGGAAGAGCTGTTTGCAGTTGAAACAGTGGCCGCATTCGTGGCTCAGTTGCAGGCAGGAGAGCAGCCACAGGGACCTGCTGCTTTAGCGGATACTACTCTAGGCGAGCAATGGGCTCTCCGAACCAAGGAAACCAGCAATGAAATAGCGAGCCTGTTCGCGTAGCAATCCTTTAGTCATCTCATAACCAGATTATTAAACCTTTTTCTTTCCCTCATCCAATCTTTTACGACCATGAAAAAGAAGCAGATTCTCACGTCAATTGCTATCCTCGGGCTCATGCTCTGCACTCAAGCTGTATTTGCTCAAGGCGGCGGCGCAGCTGGTGGTGCCAGCGGCATTCAGGATGCCACTACTCAGGTTACCAACTATTTCGACCCGCTTACCAAGCTCATGTATGCAATCGGGGCTGTTCTTGGTCTGATCGGCGCTATCAAGGTGTATAGCAAGTGGAACGCAGGCGACCAAGACACGCAGAAAACGGCGGTATCGTGGTTCGGCTCTATGATTTTCCTGGTACTGGTAGCAACGGTAGTTCGCTCGTTCTTCCTGTAAGCCTACGCCGCCATGCCTCAATACAACCTGAATCGCGGCATTAATAAGCCTTGGGAGTTCAACGGGCTTATTGGAGGCAATGTATACTACTTGGTAGCAGGCATCGGCTTGGTGTTCGCGGCCTTCGTGACCATGTATCTACTGGGTACTCCGCTGCTGCTGACGGTAGTGATAACGCTCGTGCTGGGTGGGGGTATGTGGGCCGGGGTATTCGCCTTAAATACGAAATACGGGGAGCACGGCATGATGAAAGCCGGTGCTCGGCGCTCAGCGCCAAAGCGAATTACGAATCGGCAGAGTCGCTTATTCCAAAATTTGAACGAGGACCGGACCGGGCGCTAGTAGCGCCCGGTCTTAGGTTATTACCGATTTATTATATGAGCAGTAAAATACTTCCGTCCGCCTCGCTCGAATCCAAGCAGCCGATTTATAAGATTGAGAAGGATTGCCTCATCTCGAAGAACGCCGATGTAACGGTGGCCTTCCGGCTGGAGCTACCGGAGATTTTTACGCTCTCGCGTGAAGACTATGCGCAGCTACAACAGGCCTTTGTAAAAGCGGTGCGCTTGCTGCCTGACCACTGCGCGGTCCACAAGCAGGATTGGTTTGTAGAGGATAAGTATGCGCCCGGCTTTGAAACGGATAGAACGCTACTCTCCGCGGCCTATGAGCGGCACTTTTTCGAGCGCCCGTTTCTCAACCACTACTGCTACCTATTCATTACTAAAATGTCCTCGGAGCGTCCCAACTGGAACAGTGCTTCGGGGCTCCTGGCCCGGCGTAACATCGTGCCCAAGGATATGCTCGATGTAAAGGTGATGGAAGCCTTTTTTGACAACGTAGGGCAGTTCGTGCGTACGTTGGAAGGAGTAGGCCCCACGAATGCCCCCTACATCAAATCTCACCGGCTCACCTCCGACGAGTTGGCCGGCACCCCGGAAAAAGCGGGCTTGCTGGAAAAGTATTTTGCGCTCAACCTATCTGAGCAGGCCCAACAAGTAGACTTGGACCTAACCGAAGGGTTGAAGGTGGGCCAGCAAATCTGCAACATGTTTTCGGTGGCGAATCTGGATGATTTGCCGCTGGGCGTGGAATCGGATATTCGCTACGAGCAGCTGAGCACCGAATACACCGACTTCCCGATTTCCTTTGCGGCCCCCCTGGGCCTGCTGCTGGGTACTAGCCATATCCTGAATCAATATGTATTCCTGGATAATACGGCTAAGACGCTTAAAACCTTCGAGCAAAAGAAGGACCGGCTTAACTCGCTCTCGCTCTACTCGCGGCAAAACACGGTCAACTATCAATTCTATCAAGACTACCTCAATGAAGCGGTAGCGGACAAGCGCCGGCCGGCGCGGGTGCATGTCAATGTACTGACCTGGGCCGAAAGTGAAGATGAGCTGACCGAAACCCGCAAGCTGATCAATGCAGCCTTCAACACCATGAACTGCAAGCCTCGGCAAAACACGGTGGACATTGCCGCTTTGTATTGGGGTGGGGTGCCGGGTAACGCGGGCGACTTCCCATCGGAAGAAACCTTTTACACCTTCATCGAGCAGGCCGTTTGCTTTTGGGCCACCGAAACCAACTACCGGAGTACCGGCGCGACGAAGGGCATTAAGCTTTCCGACCGCCTATCCGGTAAGCCGGTGCAAGTGGATTTGTCGGATGAGCCGATGAAAAAGCAAATCATCTTCAACCGCAACAAATTTATCCTGGGGCCTTCGGGCTCGGGCAAGTCGTTTTTCACGAACCATATGGTTCGCCAGTACTACGAGCAAGGGGCGCACGTCTTGTTGGTCGATACGGGTAACTCCTACAAGGGCCTCTGTGAGCTGAAAGGCGGCGTGTACTTCACCTATGAAGAAGATAACCCGATTGCCTTTAATCCCTTCCTGGTGTCGGGTAAGCTGGACGTAGAAAAGAAGGAAAGCATCAAAACGCTGCTGCAAGCTCTCTGGAAGAAGGACGACGAGAATGTAAGCCAATCGGAGTACGTTTCGCTCTCTACGGCCGTGAGCTTGTACTACGTGATGCTGGAAGAAAACCCGGCTGTTAAGCCTAGCTTCAACACGTTCTATGACTTCGTAAAAGGCCCTTACTCGGAAATTCTGCGCGAAGAAAAAGTACGCGAAAAGGACTTTGATATAGACAATTTCCTATACGTCCTAAAGCCCTACTATAAGGGTGGGGAGTACGATTACCTGCTCAACTCGCCTAAAGAGTTGGACTTGGTGAATGAGCCCTTTATCGTATTCGAGCTGGACAACATAAAGGATCATCCGATCCTGTTCCCGGTGGTTACCCTCATTATCATGGAAACCTTCATCTCCAAGATGCGCAAGCTGAAAGGGGTACGGAAGATGATTTTGATTGAGGAAGCCTGGAAGGCGCTTACTACGCCGGGCATGGCAGAGTACATCAAGTACCTGTTTAAGACGGTGCGTAAGTTCTTCGGTGAGGCAATCGTAGTAACGCAGGAAGTAGATGATATTATCGGTAATGCCATTGTAAAAGATGCCATTATCAACAACTCGGACACCAAGATTCTACTCGACCAGCGCAAGTTCATCCTCAAATTCGACCAGATACAAGCGCTGCTGTCGCTGACCGAAAAGGAGAAGGCTATTATCCTCTCTATCAACCGGGACAATAAGCCCGAACGAGGCCGTTACACCGAAGTATTTATCTCCCTGGGGGGCGTGGTATCCAAGGTGTATTCCATCGAAGTTTCCAAAGAGGAATACATCACCTACTCCACGGAAGAATCGGAGAAGATGCGGCTGTTCGACAAGTTCAAGAAAACGGCCGATATGCCCACGGCAATAAAGCTGGTGGCTGCCGAACTGCGCGAAGAAGCCTTGGCCAAGCGGTAATTGAACAAAAGGGAAAAACATGAAAACGTCCTTGCTCTCTCTAGGAATGTTGCTGGCCTTGGCGGGCTGTGGCAATTCGGAATCCTCTACGCCTAGTACTGATGGTACTGCGGCCAGTGCCCCGGTAACGGCGGTAGCGGCTTCGGCCCAAGCCTCGGCGGCAACGGCGTTTGCTGATAGCGTAGCAGCGCTGCCTGGGGCTGCTGCGGCCGACGTGGCGGCGGGGCGGGCTTACGCGCAATCGGTCAGCGACTGGTACGGCAGTGAGCTTGGCTCGGGTATCAAGGAGCACCCGCTAGCTGAGGGCATTTGGCGGAACTACCGCGCCATCATTCGCAAAGTGATTACGGCGCGGCCTCTTAAAAAGCAGAAGCCCGAAGATCAGGCCAAAATATGGGACAAATACACGCCGCAATGCGAGCAGTTGGCCAAGATGCTAGTGCCCCTCACCCAAGATGAGCCCGCGCCCACGTCCGACAAAGCAGTGCCGCAAATGCAGATGGTATGGGACGGAATGCAGCACGTCCGCCTGAACGCTGAGCGTGAAATGTCCTACATCGAGCCCCTGGCGAAAAAGTAGCCGCCTAATTCCGCTATTCTATTCACCCTCTTTTCCTACTGTTATGAACAAGAAAATAGGAATCCTAAGCCTGGCACTGTTGGGCCTTAGTGTCACGCAGGCCTCGGCTCAACTCGTGGTAACAGCTCCGGTACTAGAAGTACAAAGTGGGGTGCAAACTGGCTTGCAAGGCACCATGAAAGCTCTTTCATCGGCGGCTAACAAGCTGGTTTCGGCGGGGGTGAAGGAGCAAGAACTAACCAAGATGTTCTCGGAGAAGAATATGCTCATGGCCAAAAACTGGTACGATGGGCTACTGTCGATTAGCTCGGCGGTCCGGGACTATCGCCGGGTGAAGAACATTTTCGAGAAGCAAACCCAAATTATCCAACAGTACTCGTCGGCTATTGAGGTGCTGCGCAAGTCGCCTTTTATCAAGCCGCAACAGTTGGCCGATATGACGACCATGTACGGCAAGATGCTATTGGAAAGCTCCAACACCATTGGTGACTTGCAAACCATCGTGAGCCCGGCTATGCTCAAAATGACGGATGCCGAACGGATGCGCTTCATCGACCAACTGGACAAGAAGATTACCGACCAATCTGGCCTAGTGAATTACTACACGCAGCGCAACCTAATGATGATGCGCGTAGCCAAGGAACAGGCGCAAGACCTGGAATCACTTAAAAACCTCATGTCGAAACGGTAGGGGTAGGATGCTCACTTAAAAGCTTCAGCTAGTATGAATACCTTCTCCAAATTCTTCGCGCTGGCCCTCGCCCTGGGTGCTCACCAAGCATACGCTCAACTACCAGCCGTTATATCGGCTCCTATCTCGGAAAAGATTTCGCGCAAGCAGATTGGCCACCAAACCGTATCGGGCACCTTGCTAGCGCAAGGCAAGCTGCTAGCGGCCGATATGAAGGTGGTAAGCGGTCAGATTAAGGGTGTAATCGACAAAACCCAACAGTTACACGACCAATGGTATAGCAGCCTGCTACAAATCAGTTCCGGGGTTCGCACCTATCGCCGGGTACAGGAAATTTACGACCGCCAGGCCGCGATGATTACGCTGTACGCCAACATTATGCCTGAGCTGCGCAACAAGGGTCTTGATGCCAACCAGCTTGCCGGGGCTACTTCCATGTACGGTAAGATGCTGAATGAAAACATCGGCCTGCTTAGTGAACTGGTCGGGGTGCTCAGCGCCGGGAAGGCTAAAATGACGGATCCCGAACGGATAGAGTTCATCAACAACATCGCTGACAAAATAGAAGGGCAGCATGACTTGATGAACTACTATACCAGCAAGTGCCGGGCTGTTGCCCGCGTTCAGGCTCAAACTGTCCAAGATAAAGAGTCAGTACTAGCCCTGATGGGCAAGAAGTAATCGCCGCTTAGCTATTCTATTTCCGTCCCGAATCTTACTCCCCTTTCCTATGGACATGAATTCTATCCTCGCGCAAGTAGACGCGATGGAAACCATGTTGGATGATTTGTACACCAACATGATGCCGCTTGTATCCCAATTCACGAATCTAGGTCGGGCAATTGGCGGTGTGGGCGCACTTATTTACATCAGTGCCAAAGTGTGGGGGCACATTGCGCGGGCGGAACCTATCGACGTGTACCCGCTGCTGCGGCCGTTTTTAATTGGCTTGTGCATCCTGTTCTTCCCGGCGCTCTGCCAGGGCCTACGAGGCTTTACCGGGGCGCTGTCCCATAGCACCGATTCAATCCGAAACGACCAATCCGCTAAGATTGTCGCGCTGCAAGAAGAAAAAAAGAATATTCTGGCTAATAAGCCGGAAAACAAGGATTTCGCCACGGATGAAGCCTACGAGCGCAAGCTAGCCGACTTGGCCGGGCCTACCGGGATGGGGGGTATTGGTGACCGAATGAGCCTTACCTTCCAGAAGGTTTCTTATGATGTAAACCAGAACTTCCGGGAGTGGATGAAGAACACGCTCGAACTGTTCCACGTTGGGGCGCGGCTGCTCATTCACTTTCTCTCCACCTTTATCCTGGTGGTGCTTTCGGTACTCGGGCCCATAACGTTCGGCATTGCCATTTTCCCCGGCTTTGGGGGCGGTATTCAGAAATGGCTTGGCCACTTCATTACAATTTCGCTGTGGGTGCCGGTGGCCAATGTGTTCGGGGCCATGATGGCCTCGTTCCAGGTGCAAATGCTGCAAGGCGACATTGACCGCCTGAACGCGCAACGCGGGGTAGATTCCGCTGATTTCGGCTACTTGGTCTTCCTGCTCGTGGCCATTGCGGGCTACGTGCTGGTGCCCTTCATTACGGATATGCTCATTTCGGCTAGCGGTGCTGGCTCAGCGGCCGGTGCTTTCGTGAGCGCGGCTACGGGTGGCGCTGCGGCGGCTGGCGCGGGCATGGGTGCTGCGGGCCGCATGGGTGCGCAGGGCGTTTCGGCTGGCGCTTCCGGTGTGGGAACAGTAGTTGGGGCAGCGCAGGGTGGCTTTGGCTTCAGCGGCGCGGCCAATATGACGCGGGGCGAACAGCTTGGCCATCGGGCCGGGTCAGCCATCCGGGAGCGAGTAGGCGGCTACTTCGGCCGCAACAACGGCAATTCTTAATCACCAGGACCGGGCACTAGCCCGGTCCTCTAGCTGCTACCATCATGTTTGAATCCCTGAAAACCATTGATTCTGCCTTCAAACAGGTAAAAACCCTGGCTATCATTTTCATTGTCTCCGTCCTGACGCTGGCCGTTACCATTGCCTACTTTTCCTTTCAGAACTCAGCGGCGGCAGCGAATCGGATTTATGTATTAGAGGGTGGCCAACTGCTCACCGCTGGCGCAACCGATGCGCGGGCTAACCGGCCAGTAGAAGCCCGGAGCCACGTTAAGCGGTTTCACGAATTATTCTTTAGCCTGGACCCCGACCAAAAGGCCATTGATGGCAATATCAATCAGGCACTTTACCTGGCTGATAACTCCGCGAAACGGGAGTACGAGAACTTGAAAGAGCGCGGGTTTTACAACGACTTGATTTCTGCCAATATCAGCATGGAAATTACGGTTGATAGCGTGGTGCTCAGCAATACCCGGCCCATTACGGCCCGCACGTTTGCCCACCAGCGCCTGATTCGAGCTACTTCTTATACCAACCGGGACTTAGTTGCCGACTGCACCCTGCGGGACGTAACGCGCTCGGAAAACAACCCGCACGGCTTCATCATGGAAAACTGGCGGGTAGTGCAGAATAACACCTTATCCACTATCGCCCGTTAAGTCCTATGGCTACCACCACAAAAGATGCGCAGTTCTACCGGACGCGCAAAATGGCGGTCTTTATTCCCATTGTCGGGGTGCCGTTTATGGCCGCTATGTTTTGGCTGGGGGATGGGGGCAAGGGCGCCGAAGCAGCGGGCGTTGCACCACCTGTTGCCGGTATCAATACGGAATTACCCAAAGCAGGCGCTAGTAACATTACCAGCAGCAAATTAGCCGCGTATGCCGCCCCGGTTGATTCCATGCGTAACCGGGGCCTTGTTTCTGGCAAAGTAGATACTGTTTCTGCACCGGGCGCTGCAACCGGCTTGGCTTATGGAGTGGCGGCGAATGGTCAACCTAGCTCGGCTCCGGCTGACGCGCAGGTACTGGCGGCGCAGCAGCAGTTGGCCGCGGTACAAGCCGCGCAGCAAAGCAGCGGGCAAGTAGCCGCGCCGGCTACCTCGTCCCTAACGCCGGAACAGCAGATGGAATTGATGCGCTCTCAGCATCAGCGCGAATTGGAAGCGGCCCGCACCCAAGCTACTCTCGAACGCATCAATGCTCAAACCAATGCCGGAGTAATGGCTTCGGCTAGCGGTGGGGGTGCTGCCGTAGCGGTTACCAAACCAGCTGCACCCGTTAAAAAGAAACCGGCTACTAAGGCTATCGTGGAAGATAACGATGCTATTGTCTCGCGCCTGGGTGCTAGCAGCGGCACTAAGCGCACGGCCTCTTTTCAAGGGTTGGATGATGGTAGCTCGGCCAATGTCGATGCCAATACCTTACCGGCGGTTATTCACGAATCACAAGAAGTGGTGAGCGGTTCGCTGGTGAAAATGCGGCTTACAGAACCGGCCGTAGTTAATGGCCACAAGCTGGCGGCAAACACCTTCATCTATGGTACGTGTAGCCTCAGCGGGGAACGGTTGAGCATTACCATTGAAACACTAAAAGCGGGGGGTAGCATCTTCCCGGCTTCGCTCGAAGTGTACGACGTGGACGGATTGCAGGGCCTACACATTCCGGGTACTATCACGCGGGATGCCAGCAAGCAAGCGGGGGCTGACGCAATGGGCGCGGCCGATATGATGACCATGAGTGCGGACCCTACCACGGCGGCGGCTGGGGTAGCGGTAACGGCGGTAAAGAGCTTGGGCCAGAAGAAAATTCGCTTGGTCAAAGTGCGCCTGAAAGCTGGGTACAATATCATGTTGAAAGTCGATAAAGATTAACCTAATCCCTCCCTCCTATGAATAAGCCCCTCCTTTCCCTTGGTGCCGCCCTCGCGCTGGCCTTGCTCAACGCTTCGCCTATCCTGGCCCAAGCCAATACGCCGCAAGGGCGCTCTTATCGCGCTAACTCTATGCGTCAGGCCAAAAGCCAGTACGTTGATGTACCGGACAATAACGCTCAGAGAGCCCCTAAGATGCTGGACTACTCGGATGATAACGAGATGGCTTCTTATCCACTTTATGTGAGCGACCAAAAGACTACTCACTTGGTGTTTCCCTTCCCGGTGACGTATGTTGACTTGGGTAGCGCGGGCCTAATTGCGGCGAAGGCTACGGGCGCGGAGAACATTGTTCGCGTGAAAGCAGCGGCCAAGGGCTTCGCGGAAACCAACATGACGGTTCTAACCTCAGATGGTAAGCTGTACTCGTTTCTGGTCAACTACAATTCCAACCCCAAAATACTGTCGCTGAACCTGGGCGCGGGCACTGCCGCCGTTCGGTCCAACTCTCTTTCTAGCTCACCGGCCATTGCCTCTACGTCACGCTCCACCACGGAGGCCATTCTATCCAACTCGCCTATTCCCCAAGGCAACCTCGATGCATTCTCAGTTGAAGCATTGGCCGGAAAAGGCACGGCGGATAGCAAAACAGCCAATCAACTCAGCCTGCGGGCGGGCTCGGTAGGGTATCAGAACGAAACGCTGTTTTTCCCGCTGCACATCGCCAACAAGTCGAACGTGACGTATGATATAGACTTCGTGAAGTTCTACATTCAAGATAAGAAGGTAGCGAAACGCACGGCTGAACAAGCCATTGAGATTTCGCCTATCTACGTCTACAATGGGCCTCAGCAGAAGATTGAAGCACAAGGCAAACTAGAAAAGGTATTCATCTTCAAAAAATTCACCATTCCTGACAAGAAGCAGTTAGTTATCGAGCTGTACGAAAAGGGGGGTGGACGTAACATCAAGCTCACGCTGGCCAACTCGGATTTGTTGAAGGCCCGCACGTATAAGGGTACTGCCGTAGCCACTGGCGTAGCGGCGGGTGCTATTGGGGCTAGATAGTCTGCGACCTTCTAAGCTGCTGGGGGCATTGCTCCTGGCAGCTCTTGGTATAGTAGCTAGCACTTCTCGTTCTAAAGCCTACTACCATGAGCAAAAAACGGTTTCCTCGTCTGGCCGCGCTAGCGGCTTCACTGTTTGAGCAACCTATCTCGAAGAATTATGTCGGCTTGTCGATAATCTTCATTGTGCTAGGCGGGTTTGTAGTCTACACGGACAACAATTTTCCCGAAATAGCGAAGCACCTTGTTATGGTGGCCGTGATGCTAGGCATTGCCCGGTTGTTCAATCCTGAGCCGATGCGCTGGGCGTGGGTGGGAGTTGTGGGAATTATGAGCTTACTTCTAGTCTTGGACTTAGCCATACTCTTTATGTAGTTGGCAAGCCGTATTATTGCTGCTGTCCTGCTTTATTCATAGCAGCAATAAGGGGGTAGCGCTAGAGTCAAAGCGAGGATTCTAGCTGAGTTCAGTTAGCATTAGGGTTTTGGTTAGCAGGCTAGCCTTGAGACGTACTTCCAACCGTGTGCTGCTACTGTCCTACATTCATTTCGTGCTTTTAAGAAACCCTGGCCTATGTACGATTGTATAGGCCAGTAGCGGCAAGTACTGATCGTCGCTATATTTGCCCGGAATGCGTCTGACTGCTCTGTTTTTTGCCTTGTACTTCGCGTGTCTCTCGTGCTTAACCTGCGCTGACGAGACTCCTGTGTGCAAAGACCAGACGCAAACAACCGTGGCCGCCTCGTCCCATTCGGATTGTGGGGCTGATGCTTTGGGGGACTGGTGTTCTCCCCTGTGCCAGTGCCACTGCTGCGGCGGGGCCGTCGTACCGCTCGCCCCACTACAAGCGCTTGTCCAAGCCCGGACCCAAGTATGGAACTCAGCCCGCCACCACGCCCAACTTGTGGTAGCGGCGCCAACTCGCGCTCCAGGGGCTATCTGGCAACCGCCGCGGGCCTAACCTTTCCCTCGTTTTCCTGCTGACCACCCCACCGGGCGGCCTGCTCCGCTATGGAGCAGCTCGGCTCGGCTTGCCAACGCGTGCATTGACGCGGGGTGCGTCTTGGCCACGCCGTTCCTGTCTACTCGCTAGCCGGAACCGCCTCGCCGCAGGGTTTTCACGGAAGTGTTAGACCTAACCCCAACCAGCGGATGTTCGACCGGCTGATCTATTTTTCCATTCACAACAAGCTCATCATCGGGCTGCTGACCCTGGCCTTGATCGCCTGGGGCGGCTACTCGCTCAGTCGGCTACCCATTGACGCGGTCCCCGACATTACCACCAACCAAGTCGTCGTCTACACGGTAGCGCCCTCGCTGGCCGCCAGCGACATCGAGCGCCTCGTTTCTTTTCCAGTCGAGCAGAGTGTGGCCACCATTCCCGGCCGCGAGGAAGTACGCTCGTTCTCGCGCTTTGGCCTCTCGGTCGTGACCATCGTCTTCGAGGACAAGATTGATATTTACTGGGCTCGCCAGCAAGTAGCCGAGCGCCTGCGCGAAGCCGAAAGCCAGATCCCGGCCAGCATCGGCCGTCCGGAACTGGCGCCCGTCAGCACCGGCCTGGGCGAAGTGTACCAGTACCTGGTGCGGGCTAAACCCGGCTACGAAAAGAAGTACGACGCCCGCGAGCTGCGCACCATTCAGGACTGGATTGTGCGGCGGCAATTGCTCGGCACGCCCGGCGTGGCCGACGTGGCCAGCTTTGGCGGCCAACTCAAGCAGTACGAAATCCGGTTGGATCCCGACCGGCTGCGCTCGCTTGGCGTCACCATTGACCAGGTCTATCAGGCCATCTCACGCAACAACCAGAATGCCGGGGGGGCCTACCTCGACCAGAAGCCCACCGCCTACTTTATCCGCACCGAAGGATTGGCCGAGAATACGGCCGACCTGGGCAACATCGTCGTGCGCAGCACCCAAGGCGGCATGCCGGTGCTGGTACGCGATGTGGCCGACGTGCGCCTGGGCTCAGCCGTGCGCTACGGGGCCATGACGCGCAACGCGGAGGGCGAAGTCACCGGCGGCCTGGTACTCATGCTCAAAGGAGCCAACGCCAACGAAGTCATCCAAGCGGTAAAAGAGCGCATGACTACCGTGCGCAAGTCGTTGCCGGAAGGGGTGACCATCGACGTGTACCTGGACCGCTCGGACCTGGTCGGCCGGGCCATCAGCACCGTCACCAAAAACCTGGTGGAGGGCGCCCTGATCGTGATTTTCGTGCTGGTGTTGTTTCTCGGCAACTGGCGGGCCGGGCTGGTCGTGGCCTCGGTAATTCCGCTGGCCATGCTCTTTGCCATCAGTATGATGCGCCTGTTCGGGGTCTCGGGTAACCTGCTCTCGCTCGGAGCCATTGACTTCGGGCTGGTCGTAGACGGCGCTGTCATCATCGTCGAGGCCATCGTGCACCGTTTGCACGGCGGGCAGTTGCGCGTGCCCGGGGGCCGCCTCAACGCGGCGCAGATGAACGAGGAAACCTACCACGCGGCCAGCAAAATCCGTTCATCGGCTGCCTTTGGCGAAATCATTATCCTGATTGTGTACCTGCCCTTGCTGGCGCTGGCCGGCATTGAGGGCAAGATGTTCCGGCCGATGGCCGAAACCGTGGCCTTCGCCATTGTCGGCGCCTTCCTGCTAAGTCTGACGTACGTGCCCATGATGTCGGCGCTGGCCTTGAGCCGCTCCACCGAGACGAAGCGCACGTTCTCGGACCGGCTGATGAGCGGGCTGGAAGCCCGCTACCGGCCGGTACTGGAATGGGCCCTGCGCCGCCAAGCGGTGGTATTGGTTGCCGCCGTGGCCTTGTTTGGGGGGGCGCTGCTGCTGTTCCGAACTCTGGGCGGCGAGTTCATCCCGCAACTGGCCGAGGGGGACTTTGCCATCGAGATGCGCACGCTCACCGGCTCGTCGCTGAGCTACACCGTGGATAAAAGCCAGGAGGCGGGCGCCATCCTCACCAAGCAGTTTCCGGAAGTGAAGGAGGTAGTCGCCAAAATCGGGGCCGCCGAAATTCCCACCGACCCCATGCCAGTGGAAGCGGCCGACGTCATGGTGATCCTGGAAAAGGACCAACGCAAATGGACCTCGGCGCGCACGCAGGAAGAGTTGGCCGAGAAGATGGCCGAAGCGCTGGCAGTAATACCCGGCGTCACCTTTGGCTTCCAGCAGCCGATTCAGATGCGCTTCAACGAACTGATTTCCGGCGCCAAGCAGGACGTGGTGCTCAAAATCTACGGGGAAGACTTGCAGCAGCTCGCCGCCTACGCGGAGCGGGCGGCCCGCCTGGTACGGCAAGTAGAAGGAGCCGAAGACGTGTACGTGGAACAGGTGACCGGCCTGCCCCAAATCGTGGTGAAGCTAGACCGTAACCGGCTGGCCCGTTTCGGGCTGAACGCCGAGGACGTGAACCGCACGGTGCAGACCGCGTTTGCCGGGCAGAGCGCCGGGCAGCTTTTCGAGCAGGAGCGCCGCTTCGACGTCGTGCTACGCCTCGCGCCCGAACTGCGCCAGAATATCAACAACGTGCGGCAACTGCTGGTGGCCACGCCTACCGGCGAGCAACTCCCGTTGGAGCAAGTAGCGACGGTGGAGTTGCAGGAAGGCCCCAACCAGATCCAGCGCGACGACGCCAAGCGCCGCATTTCGGTGGCCTTCAACGTGCGGGGGCGCGACGTGGAAAGCATTGTCCAGGAGTTGCAGGGCAAGATGGACCAACAACTAAAGCTGGCTCCCGGCTACTACACCACCTACGGCGGGCAGTTCGAGAACCTGCGCCAGGCCACCGAGCGCCTAAGCATCGCCGTGCCGGTGGCGCTGCTGCTCATTTTTGTGCTCTTGTTCTTCACGTTTAAGTCGTTGAAGCAGTCGGTGATGATTTTCACGGCCATTCCCCTCTCGGCTATCGGCGGGGTGCTGGCCTTGTGGCTACGCGGCATGCCGTTCAGCATCTCGGCCGGAGTAGGCTTCATTGCCCTGTTCGGGGTAGCTGTGCTGAACGGCATTGTGCTGATCGGCTACTTCAACCAGCTCAAGGAAGAAGGCTACATCGACCTGTATCAGCGCATTCTGGAAGGCACGCAGGTACGGTTGCGGCCGGTGCTGATGACGGCCACCGTCGCTTCGTTGGGATTTCTGCCGATGGCCCTGAGTACTTCGGCCGGGGCGGAAGTCCAGCGGCCCCTGGCCACCGTGGTCATCGGCGGACTGGTGACGGCCACCTTACTCACGCTGCTGGTGCTGCCCGTGCTCTATGCTCTCTCCGAGAAAAACAGCAAGTCCGAGGAACAGCCCCGGCGGCCCTTACCAGTTGCCAGTTGGCTGCTGCTCGGACTCGGGGGATTGCTCATCACCCCGCCCGCCCGGGCGCAGAGCGCACTCACAGCCACGCAGGCCGTAGGCCAAGCCCTGCAAGCCAATGGCACCGTGCAAGCGGCCCGCAGTGCGTTGGAAGCGCAACAGGCCCTGCGACGAACTGCGCGCGACGTAGGCCGCACCACAATCCTGGGAACCTATGGGCAAGTGAACTCCCCCCTGTCCGACAACGTGCTCAGCATCGGGCAGACGTTGGCCTTACCAGGCTACTACAAAGCGCAGGCGACCCTGAACCAGGCGCAGGTGCAGGGGCAGGAGCAACAGCTCGCGCAGGTGCAGGCGGAGCTGCGCCGACAGGTCCGTTTGAGCTATGAGCAAGCCGTGCATGCCCGGCACCGGCTGCGCATGTTGCGTGGCCAGGACAGCATTTACGCCGAGTTTTTGCGCTCGGCGCAGCTGCGCTTCAAAACGGGGGAAGTCGCCCGGCTCGAACCAGCCAACGCCCTGTTGGCGCAGGGCGAAACGCAAAACCTGCTAACCGAGGCCCGAACGGACTACGCCATCGCCCAACGGCAGCTGCAAGCGTTGCTGCAAGCCCCGCAGCTGGTGGTCATTGCCGACAGCACCTTGCGCCTCTTGCCCTCCCCAACTGCCCCCTCGGATACAACGGTGCTGGCTTTAACGCCTCAGGCTCGGGTGCTGCAACAGCAAGTAGTGGAGCGACAAGCGCAAACGCGGGTGGAACAGGCGGCCGGCTTGCCGCAAGTGACAGTGGGCTACACCAATCAGTCACTCCGGGGCACGTACGAAGTGGATGGGCAGGCCACTACCTACGGGGCTGGCGACCGGTTCCAGAGCGTGCAGGCGGGCGTGGCCATCCCCCTGCTGCGCGGTCCGCAGAAGGCCCGCGTACAAGCGGCCCGGTTGCAGGAGCAGGCAGCCGCTGCCACCTACCAGCGCTACCGGGCGGAAGTAGCCGCCCAACTCGATGAGCTCCGTTTGCGCCTGCAAGAGCAGCAGCGGCGGGTACAGTTCTACGAGCAGACCGGCCTGCCGCAGGCCGAGGTCATTGTCCGGCTTAGCCAGCGCGCTTACAAGGCGGGCGAGACCACCTACTCCGAGCTATTGCTCAACCTGGAACGCACCTTACGCGTGCGCACCGCCTACCTCGACGCTGTGCTGGCGCACAACCAGACCACTATCGAGTTGGAGTACCTATTGGGTACCCCGGCGCAGTAACCTTCTCTTTTCGACGTATTTATCATGCATAAGATCGTATCATTCGTGCTCCTGCTGGGCCTGAGCCTGCCCTTCGGCTGCACCCCCGATAAACCAGAAACGGCCGCGGCGGATGCCGCAGGTCGGGAAACCGCCTCCACGGAAGAAGGCGAAGAAGCAGAAGGGGAAGAGGCAAACGACCTGGTTACCCTCTCACCGGCGCAGCAGCAGGTGGCAGGCATCCAGACCGGTCACCTGACGAACCGGCCGATGGGCGCGGGCCTGGCCGTCACCGGCACGCTGGACGTGCCGCCGGAAAGCGCCGTCTCCATCACGGCTCCCCTGGGGGGCTTCGTGGAAAACACCGAACTCCTCCAAGGCACGCGGGTGCGCAAGGGCGAAGTACTGGCCACCATCCGCAACCCCGAGTTCGTGACCCTGCAACAGGAGTACTTGGAAACCCGTGCCCGCCTCGAATACGCCCGCACCGAACTGGCTCGGCAGAAAGAACTGTACGAGCAGGAGGTAGCGCCCCAAAAGAACTACCAACGGGCCCAAGCCGATTACAACGCGCTGCGCGTGCAAACCAACGCGTTGGCCGCCCGGCTGCGCTTGGCGAACCTGCCGGTCGGAGGCACCCTGGTCACGACGGCCCCTATCCGGGCACCCCGGGCGGGCTTTGTGCGGGCGGTGAACGTAACGGTGGGCCAAGCGGTGACGCCAACCGATGCCCTGTTTGAAATCGTGGACCCCGAGCACTTGCACGTCGAGCTGACCGTATTCGAGCGTGACGTAGCGCGGGTACAAAAAAACCAGCTGATTCGCTTCACCCTGGCCAGCGATTCTACCAGCTCCCGCCGCGAGCGGACGGCCCATGTGTATCTAATCGGGCGGGCTATCGGAGAGGACCGCACGGTGCGCGTACACGGTCATTTAGACCAGGAAAACGACCCGGCGTTGCTGCCGGGCCTCTACGTGCGGGCCTTGATTGAAACCGGCCGCACCGAGGTGCCCGCCCTGCCCGACGCGGCGCTGGTGCGCTTCGAGGGCAAGAATTACGTCTACGCCGTGGAAGCGCCCGGCCGCTACCGCATGGTGCCCGTCACGCTGGGCCGCAGCGAAGACAACTTCACGGAAGTCACCCTACCCGAAACGGTGCCCGCGACAACCACCTTCGTTACGGGCGCGGCGTATTCGTTGCTGGCCAAGATGAAAAACGCCGAAGAAGACGAGTAGCCGTCTACGGGCATCTCCGGTTTACACTTTCTACCGTAAAAAATCTGATGATGAATTACCTACAGCCCGTGGCCGTATTTATTCTGGCTGGCCTCTGCGAAATAGGGGGCGGCTACCTGGTCTGGCAGTGGCTGAAGGCAGACCGTCCAGGCTGGATGGGCTTGCTCGGGGCGTTACTGCTCGTGTTCTACGGCTGGGTAGCGACGTGGCAGCCCACTTCCTTCGGTAAAACCTACGCCGTCTACGGCGGCATTTTCGTGGTCATGTCCATTGCCTGGGCTTGGTATTTCGACGGTTTCCGGCCGGATCGGTTTGATGTGTTGGGCGGGGCTATCGTCCTGCTGGGGCTGGGGGTCATTCTGTTCTGGCCCAGACCCTGATTTGCCGCCCTACTCTACTTGAGCACCAGAGCCTCGCAGTTCGCTGCTTCAACTAAGGTGTCTGCGCAATCGCTACTCCAACCAACTCTCGCTATGGCTCACCCGCAAGAAGATACGCTCATTGCCAAGCAGATCACACCGACGGCCATGCGCCTGCTGGTACTAGACGTGCTCCAACAGCACCCGGCCGCGCTGAGTCTGGCCGACGTGGAGCAGCTGCTGGGCCACGCCGACCGCATTACCGTGCACCGCACCCTGAAAACCTTTACCGATAAAGGACTGGTGCACCGCATTGAGGATGGGAGCGGAGCTGTCAAGTTTGCCTTGTGCGAGCCGGGCTGCACGCCCGAGCAGCACCAAGACCTGCACGTACACTTCTTCTGCACCCGGTGCCGCGAAACCAGCTGCCTGCCTACCGTGGCCGTACCGACCATTCCACTGCCGGGCGCGTTTCAGGTGCAGGAGACCAGTTTAGTGATGAAGGGCCTCTGCGAACGCTGCGCCGTCGCCTCCTGAAACAATGCAATACCATTGCATCGCCCTACGAGTGAAGTTTGCTTGCTCGTAAGGGCGGTGTGTTCCCCGTTCCTGCCTGCTCATGGTTGAATTGCTCACCGGTGCCCTTGTGCTGAGTTTACTCCACGCGCTCATTCCCAACCACTGGGCGCCTGTGCTCGCTATTGCCCGGGCCGAACAGTGGCCGTTGCGGCGGGCGGTGGGGGTGACGCTGGTCGCCGGCATGGCCCACGTGCTGAGCACGGTAGCCCTGGGCGTGGCACTGGGGTGGCTGGGCTGGCGCTTATCGGCCCGCTTCGAGCAAGTGGCGGGATGGGCCGCGCCGCTGCTACTCATTATTGTGGGGCTGCTGTACGCCTTTTCTAGACCTGGTCATACCCACCCGGACCCTCGACCGATAAGCCGCCGAGCGCCGCGTCGGCGGGTGGTACTCGGACTGGCCGCCACCATGTTTCTAGCGCCCTGCCTGGAAATACAAACCTTCTTTTTAGCTGCCGGCACCCACGGCCCCGCCGCGCTGGCCCTGTTGATGAGCCTGTACTTACTGGTTACGGTGGCCGCGATGTGCGCCCTGGTAGCCCTGGCGCACCGCAGTTTGCGAACCCTGAACCTGGAGGGGCTCGCGCAGCACGAACGGCAGCTGACCGGCGCGGTGCTCGTGCTGGTGGGGCTTACGAGCTTCTTCCTGGACTGGTAGCAACTCGCTGCCGGGACTGTCTTCTTTTCTTCCGCTTTACTTTCCTGCTTTATGCCTGATCCTTCATCCAAGAACACCAACGAAGAGCTGAATACTGCCAAGCAGGTGCAGCTCGAAAACGTGGGCGCCCTCAGCCGGGACCAGCTCACGCCCGCGGCCGCAACCGAGCCGCAAGGCCACGACGTGTCCGGCCACGACCATGCCCCGGCAGCGGCTCCCGCTTCGGCTGCCCATGCTGGCCATACCCACGCCGAGGGAGAGGACGACGACCACGACCACGGACCAGCGGGTGCTACTCCCTACCTCTGGCCGGGCGTGAGTCTGGCGCTGCTGCTGGGCGGCATCGCGCTGGACTACTTCGACATAGCCTTTTTCACCGGCCCGGTGCGCCTGATTTGGTATGGCCTCGCCTTCCTGCTGGTGGGCTGGAAAGTGATTCGCTCGGCCATCCAAAGTATTCCCTCGGGCAACATCTTTAACGAGTTCCTGCTCATGAGTATCGCCACGCTCGGCGCCTTTGCCATCGGCGAATACCCGGAGGGCGTGGCCGTGATGCTGTTTTATACGGTGGGCGAACTGTTCCAAGACGCCGCCGTGAACCGGGCCAAGCGCAGCATTCGCGCCCTGCTTGAGATTCAGGCGACCGAAGTCACGGTGGTGCGCAATGGGCAAAGCCTCGTGCTCGACCCCAAGCAGGTACAGCTTGGTGACGTAATGGAGGTCAAGCCGGGCGAGAAAGTAGCCCTGGACGGGACGCTACAAAACGCCGCAGCTTCATTTAATACGGCGGCTCTTACGGGCGAATCGGCTCCGCAGACCAAGCAGCCCGGCGAGGCCGTGCTCGCGGGCATGATCAACTTGGAAACGCTGGCCCGCGTCACGGTTACGGCGGCCTTTGCCGATACCAAGCTCTCCAAGATTCTGACGATGGTGCAGGACGCGGTGGGGCGCAAAGCCAAAACCCAGCAGTTCATTACGCGCTTCGCTAAAATTTACACGCCCATCGTCGTGGGTTTGGCGGTGCTCTTAGTGCTGGTGCCCTACTTCGTGGTAGACGACTACGTGTTCCGAACCTGGCTCTACCGGGCCCTGGTCTTTCTGGTGATTTCCTGCCCCTGCGCGCTGGTCATCAGCATTCCCCTGGGCTATTTCGGGGGTATCGGTGCGGCTTCCAAAGCGGGAATTCTGTTCAAAGGCTCCAACTTTCTGGACGTGCTCCGCGAAATCGACACGGTGGTGATGGATAAAACCGGCACCCTCACTCAAGGCGTGTTTGCCGTCCAGCAGGTACAGCCGGCTCCCGGCACTGAGCCGGCGCAACTGCTGCAACTGGTAGGGGCCTTGGAAACCAAATCCACGCACCCCATTGCCAAAGCGGTGGTGACGCACGTCGGGGCCGCCGTGACAGACGTGCTCGTGGAGGGAGTAGAAGAAATAGCGGGCCACGGTCTGCGCGGTCGGGTAGCGGGAAAAGACGTGCTGGCTGGCAATACCAAGCTGCTCACCAAGTTTAGCGTCGCCTACCCGGCCGAAGTGGATCAGGTAGTAGACAGCATTGTCGTCGCGGCCGTGGATGGCCAGTACGCCGGTTACCTGACCGTCGCGGATGCCCCGAAGGCCGACGCCAAGCAAGCCGTGCGCGAGCTGCGGGCGGATGGCATCACCAAGCTGGTGATGCTATCCGGCGATAAAGACAGCATTACGCAGCGCGTGGCCAAGGAACTCGGTATTGACGAAGCGCACGGCGGACTGCTGCCGGAAGACAAGGCCCACTACGTGCAGCAGTACCTCACGCAAGGGCGCAAACTGGCCTTCGTGGGCGATGGGGTGAATGATGCTCCCGTAGTGGCCCTAGCCGACGTGGGCATTGCTATGGGTGGCCTGGGCTCGGACGCCACTATTGAAACGGCCGACGTGGTCATTCAAACGGATCACCCGAGCAAGATTGCCACCGCCCGCCGCATTGCCCGCGCCACGCACACGGTAGTCTGGCAGAACATCTGGCTGGCCTTCGGAGTGAAAGCCGTGGTGCTGGCCCTGGGCGCTGGGGGCGTGGCCACCATGTGGGAAGCCGTGTTTGCCGACGTGGGGGTGGCGCTGCTGGCTATTCTGAACGCGGTGCGTATCCAACGGATGAAGTTTTAACCTTGCCGTATCTTTTTCCCGTGAACACGCTGCTTCTCCCCGCCCGCCTGCGTCTGCACTATCGCGCCGAACTGCACGCGGCCCGCGCCGCCACGGCCCGCCGCCATTGGCCGGAGGCATTTGCCCACCTGGAGCGCGCCCACGTGTTGGGGCAACGGTGGGCTTGGCCGCATACGCAGGTACACCTGCTCATGCTCGCTCACGGCTGGCGCACCCGCAACTTGCGCGAACTAGCGGGTCAGGTGCCGCGCATTGTGTTCGGGTTTTTACTCTCATTAGTCGGCCGCGTGCCCACGGGCAACACCGGCGGGGCCAACGTGCCGGCTGAGCAGAAAATGCCGGTTCCAGCCGATTTACAGGCCCTACTCAACGACGCCCTATGACACCCGCCGTTCCCCCGTCCTGGACGACTATGCTGGGCTTCTCGCTGCTGCCCGCGGTGGTTATGATTGCCGGGGCGGCCCTAGCCGTCTGGCGCGCCCCCGGCCCGAAGCTGCGCAGTGCCATTTTGCACTTTGCAGCGGGCGTGATTTTCTCGGTGGTGGCCGTAGAGCTGCTGCCCGACATCGTGCAGCACCATGCCCCCTACGAAGTAGCCCTGGGCTTTGGGCTGGGCGTAGCGGCCATGCTCGGGCTGCGCTATTTCACCCAACGGCTGGAAAAACGGGTCGCGTCGGCAGGGACTAGTGCTGCGGCAGCCGCTGACGCACCCGGCCCTGGTCAGGCGCCAGCGGCCCCGCTGCCCTGGGGTCTGTTGGTCGCTATCGGCATCGACATTCTAATCGACGGGCTGCTGCTCGGCATCGGCTTTGCCGCCGGCGCTAAGGAAGGCACCTTGTTAGCCATTGCCCTGACCATCGAGTTGCTCTCGCTGGGCCTGGCCACGGCCGTGGAGCTACGGCAGGATGGCCACGCCAAGGGGCGGATAGTGGTCATTGTGGCCAGCACGTCCCTAATGCTGCTCGTCGGGGCAGGTATTGGCACCACCGTGCTACGAGGGGCCACGGGCAACCTGTTGGAAATTGTGCTTTCCTTTGGCCTGGCCGCCTTGCTGTTTCTGGTCACGGAAGAGTTGCTCACCGAGGCCCACGAAGAAACCGAAACCCCACTGCTCACCCTAGCCTTTTTTATTGGCTTTCTGCTGTTTTTGCTGCTCGGCATGGTTGCTTAGCGGCCAACACAGGCAGTTGCCAGCAAGCGGGTATCATCTTGGCGGGAATTTCTGTTCCTAGTTTAGTACTACCCCTGATACTCAAACATGGATTTCTCGAAAGCTCTTGCCCACTTGCCCGGCGCTCTGTACTTCAGCTTTTGCGTGGGCCTCACTACCTTTCTGGCCCTCTACGTTTACCGCTTCTATCTGCGCCCTTTCTTCCGATGGACCAAGAAAAAGATTTCACCCAACGGATAGACGAGCTGGCCCTAGACTACCTGCACCAAGCGGTAGCCCTGGGGCTCACGCCTACCGATGATGAATTTGTGGGCTGGGTCGATGCTCAGCCCCTGGCCTCGCGGCCGGGACTCTACCGGAAGGGCTGGGCGCACTGTTGGGCGGCGGGTCTGCTCTCCTTTCAGGAATGGGTACTTTTGGCGCGGGGCATGAGCCTAGCCGACTACCTGGTGCAACGACTGTCGGAGAAAGAGTACCTGCGTTGGGTAGAGCTGTTTGCTACCTCAACTCTGGCCCGCCCCAAATAACGTTTTACAATTGCAAAAAGGTGTAAAGGAGTTCGCTGCTAAGCTGCGGAATGTCCCGCCGTTCTGGAAACCCTAATTCAATACTAAAAAAGGCTCTACTGTGCAAGTAGGGCCTTTTTTAGTATTGTGGTGTAGATATATCCCCTATACGCTTATTGTAAGCCAGTAGAGCTATTTGAGATGTTTAGGAATAGGCAACAACTCTCTAAAGGCTTTTATGTTGGAGTGGTTGAAATGCCGGCTATACCACTTTTGGACAAGCAATAAATTAAAGCCAAATAACAGTAGAGTTAAAATAGGCGCTATTGAAAAAGCTAAATCAGGGTTATTATTAATACCTCTCATTGCAGCTATTAGAGCTTTAATACTCCAATCATAACGAAACAATGAGTAAATACCCAATACAAGTAGCACTGCCAATGCGATTAACAAATGATTCACTGAATCCTTCTGCCACTTTTTAACAGCATTCTGAATATACGTTTCCTTATCAGCGTCCTTTTGCTCTTTTTCAATTCTACGCTGTTCGTCTATCCTCTGCTGAGCAATTCTAGCGTCCGCTTCCTCTCTTTGCCTGAGTTCTTCTTTTAGGCGTTCTATTTCCTGCTTATCCTGTTCATTGCTAAAAGGTATTTGTTGCTGAGGGTTGTTAGCTGCTTTGACAAGCATCCCTTGCAATCGGTCTTGTGCCTTTTTGGTAGCCTTTAATCCTTTGGTCAAAGCCTCTACCTGTTGCTCTAGCAATGTCTTTTTATCAACTAGAGCACTATTGTCTTGCAAAGTTGAATTATAATCATCGCTAGTTTTCTTTAGCATATCCTGCTTATTCTTTAGCTCTTTAGCAAGACGTGCCTCCTTCTGGTCTTTCTCCTTCAGTTCTTTACTAATTTGACTTTCGACAAAAACAGTCGCTTTCTCAATATCACCTCCGATTTTCTTGATTTCATCTAGGAATATCTTACTGGCAAGGCTTTTCGTCATAAATGACAAATCATCAATACCAATTGCATTAAAAACCGCAAGTGCTGATTGAGAAACCTCACTTTTAGCATGAGAGCCTGAAAAAACGGGGCTTGCAATGGATGACAAGAATGCCTTTCTATAATCATCGCTTTGAACAGGCAATAATTTGTATAGCTTTTTCAACAAATACGTAGGAGTAAAGAATGCAGGAATGAATAATTCATTACCATTATCTCTACGCCCTGCGTATTTATCGTATGCTATTAGACCAAAATCTAGAGTTAATCCGAAAATTTTACAGTCTTGAAAGTGTGTAGCAGTTTCACCATTCTTATTACGTTCGCAAAGAATTGACTCTCTTAGTTCAACATCATGTTCTATCTGAGGTGTATCCTTATATCTTACTTCACCAAGTTGCTGCTTCTCTATCCTAGCCTCGTTCATCAAGGCATAGTATTTAGAATAATCAGATATTAAATCAACAAAACCCTCAGATTCTTTATCTACCCCTTTAATATCGCCATTATGAATTTCTATTTTTTTGCTTCTTAAAATAAAAGAAGCTTGGTCAAGTATAACAGAAGGGTGTTGCGCACCTTGAGGGTGGGCTAACTGCAATTTATAATACGCTTCTGTGAAGCTATCTAAATTACCGCTTTTCAAAGCAGCTTTAAGTTGATTCTCAGTCAACCTTTGACTGTGAACGAGCCCATTCAATACTGGCCTAAATTGGGTTAATTCTTTAAAGGTACTTCTGAGATAAGTAAGCTTAATTTTAAAGTACTCTTTATTTTCTTCAATAATTTTCAATAAAGAATCAACAGCAGGATTCATTGTATTTTCACGAATCTTTAAAGCTGACAATAGAAAATTAGTATCAACATAAACTTTCCAATCAATTTGTTGGAATGAAGCCAACTCTTGGGCCAGCTCTTTCGACAGACCTAGAGCAAAGAAATGCTCTGCTCTATCAGCTAAGGATTCATAATATGCTAATTCAAGCGCCGAACTGTTCTCAGTCAAGCTCTCTATGTATCTATAAAATACTTTTTTCAGCTTAGGCTGCAGCTTGTCAGATGACAACTTAAAGAGTTGTTGGGTCGTTAAGTTGGCATTTTCACTGCTATTCTTCCCCAGAATAGCAATAGCTGACTTTCCGTAGTAAAAAAAGTTTTCGTGAATATATCCTTTAAACTCCTTGAATATTTTCTGTAATTCATCGTCAGTTAATTCAGTTTCGCTTAAAGACGAAGCCTTTTCGTAAAAACTTTTTCTTAGTTGTTCTTCTTGCTGTTCGCTGGCCTCAATACGTTTTGCATGTGCTTCATTAGCTGCTTCTGTCAACTTATACTTCTCACCAACCAAAACAAGCTGACCATCTTTCATCAACTGATTAACAGCATCTGAAACTTCCTCTACTTCAAGATTAATATCAAACTCTACTTGCGTTAGTTCAATTATATCTTTTAACGAAGCCTCACGCGAACTAGAAATTACATAAATTATATAACTATTGATGGTACTTGGCCGCTGCTCATTATTTAACAAGTCTAAGACCTCAATAATTCTTTCAGTGTTTCGGGTAATCTTCATCTGTTTTGCCAAAGCAGGGAGACAGTTTAGATGTTGTATCAGTTTAGATTTAAAATTACAAAAATTGCCACTCCTAAAAGCTACGGTGAATTTATATCCACTTTACTATTAGTAGGCAAAAAAAGCCCTCTCGGTATATCTAACCAAGAAGGCTTTTCGCGTTATAAAAATCAATAGAAACTATCAGTTGGTTTCAAGAAGTTATGGCAGAATGTAGCTGGCCACTGGTTGCGGGTTAGGGCCGGGCCCTGACTTTGTATCGACTGTCTTTCCGTCAAGTTGAATCGCGCACGTCACGTTAGCGGCTGCATCTCCATCTTTAGGAAACGCGCCTACGCTTACAATATCAGCTGATTTCATGGTCCGCTTGAAAGTGTAGGTTTTGGGCAGCGCTACGTTTTCGTCCGTAATCAGCGTGCCGGTATTGTCACGGTAGATAATGCGGGCCTGGTTGTAGTTTACGGCCGTTACTTGGTAGGTTACCTGGTACTCTTTGGGAGTAGTATTCGGCTGTGGGTCCGAATTTTCCTTGTCGCCGGAACAGCTAGCCGCTAAGAAGGGCAGCAGGAGCAGGGTAAGCAGTTTCTTTCTCATAGTCTAATAGGGGGGAATGGGCAATAATGTATTGGAAAGGTAAGCGTAATGACTAGAGCTTTGGCCCGCGCCGCCTTTTGGGTGGAGTTGGTGTCTCCGCCTTGGGAGTTGGGGGCTGCTGCGCGGGCGGCTGTTGCTGCTGGGAAGTTTGGGCCTTTTGCTGTGCGGCGGCTTGCTCCATTCTCTCGCGCACGGCGGCCGGTAAGTACACCTCAACGCCTACGGCCCCGGCTGCATCGCGGTGTAGCTTTAGCTGCATAGGCACTTGCTGTGGGCCGCCCTGGGGGTTCGGCATCGGGAATGGCAGCTGGTCGGTGCGCTGGCCCTGTAGGAGCTTTTCCATCTGGCCCCTTTTCCATAATTCCTCAACGGGCTTGCCCAACCGGGCCAACTGGTCGGCAGGTACTTCCTGCTCCCGAAAGGCTGGGGTCAGCGCTTGGTTCATATCGAGTTCAGCACTGGCCTTTTTCACATTGGCAAGATGAGCCAATGAGCCTCGGGTAATGCCGGGGTCGGTTTCTACCTGCTTCACCTGCGCTAGTAGATGCTGGCGGAACTCGGGCCACGTCGAGGGCTCCCGCTGCACGTCCTGTGCCCTGGAAACCAAAGCGGCCTCCTGCACCTTAGCCTGCTGCATGTAGTCAGACGTTACATTGAAGTCATGCTTGGTTACGCGCTGCATTACCAGTTCCTCCGAAATCTCACGGCTTCCTATTATAATGGTGCGCAGGGCCTCGGCCTGCTGCATGGCCGGTGAGGTCGCGGGCAAGGGTCGGGCAAGGTCCGGGTGGCGCAATTGCTCAGCCTGGGGGCCTTCGGCGGGTGTAGTGGCCTGGGTAAGCAGTCGGCGTAACGGGGAAAGGTTTTCGTCCGGGTTGAGCCCGTTCTTTCGCAGAATGGCGGCATCCCGGGCCGGGTTGTAGTCCTTTATCTGCTGCTCGGAGATCCGCACGTCATACCCCGCTCGGCGGCCAACCTCAGCCAGCACCACTTGCAAGGTGCGGCCGTTGCCCTCGCGGAAGGGGTGAACATAGTTGTACTGGTCGGCATAGTACGCCAGCCTTTTTACAAACTGGTCCTTATCGAGCCCTCTAAGCTGGTTTTCCTGCTGTAGCTGGTCACCTAGCATATTCAGGCGCGTATCAATCTGCTGGTAGGGCGCAAAGAATAAGCTGCCGTTGGGCAAGTGCTTCTGCCCTTGGAACTGTCCCCAAGCGCGGGTTTCTCCCGCCCATGGATAGATAGTGCCTAGCAGTTCCTTGTGAATCTGTTTCAGGTGGGCCGCGTCAAAGTCGCCGGGAATGGGTTTAATGCCTTCCACTAGCAGTGCCATTCGGCCAAGGTTTCTACCTTCTGCCTCTCGAAGCTCTTGCTGCGCGGTGATGCCTAGCTTATTAATCAATACTTCGTTATTCGGCCGACTGTGCAGAGGGTCTTGAAATAAATCCATCGGGGCTATCAATTCAGCGGTAGTGGCCACAAAGTAAAAAGGGCCTACTGATAACAGTAGGCCCTAGAAGTAGTAGCTATCGGTAGTCGAAAGTATCAAGCAGCATGTGCTGCTTGTCGTTGGTAAATGCTCATGGCAAGGTTGGTCGCCTGCTCTAGCGTAATTTCACCGACAATGTAGCGGTTATATACGGCCTCGGTTTCAGCAGTGACGATGGCACCCTGCGCAATACCCGCTGCAAAGGTCCGCTGCATGATGGCGCGGCGCTGGGCCTCGGTAACTTCCTGGGGTAAGAAGGTTGGCTTTTCCATACCCGAAAAATACGTATTATTTCCTGTAAGGATGGGGCGCATAACTTGGCGGAGGTGCATGGTCGAGGAAGTTTTCATATTCGAGCTAGGTTTGAGGCAAGCGAAGGCACCAGTACGACCACATCAAAATCTACCAACGTTCGGCTTGGATCTTACTATATACGTACAAAGAGTAAGTTTAGGTACGATAAATGTTAATTATCGTACCTAAGTTTGTAGCGGCTTTCAGAAACATACCTGACTATTTTTTGCAATTGCAAAACCCTCTAACAGCATGGCCACCTCTACTCGCTTCCTTCGCCTCGGCCTGCTACTCGTGCTGCTCGGTAGCTGCGGGCTGTCGTTGTTCCTGGCCTGGGGTCCGCTGCAACAACGGCGGGAAAATGCCCGGCTCAAAGCGGAACTGCTGCACCAACAGAAACGGGCTCGGGTGCTCCGGGGTTTAGTCGATACGTTGCAGCACCCTTCACGCCGGGCGGCTCCTGCTCAGCCTCAAACACTCAGTATATAATGCTGGAAGATTTGTTGATTCCTCGGCACCCGGACGACGATTGCCACTACTCCCAAAAGGAACTGCTCAGGCACGCACCAAACATTGTCGAACGAAACCGCTTGGCGCAACTGCTGCGCTGGGGCAATGCTACCTACTGCTACTATCACTACAACCAAGTACAAGTAACGAAAACGGACTACCTGGAATGGCTGGAAGGGCTACCCGAAACAGCGCAAGCAACGATGCGGGCTCTTGGCTTCGAGGAAATGAACGACTCTTTGCCGCTGCGCCGGTACGTGCTGGAAAAAAACGATGTGGGCCTTAGTGCCTTCCTGCGCACGGTGCTTTCTGCGTCTGACTGGCAAGACTACCAGCAAGTCAATTCGGCTGCACTTAATCCGTGGCTTCCGCCCTTAACCTAATGCTAGATATGGAACAAAAGGGAAAGAAAGAGCTGCTGCCGGTGGTCGGGCAATCCATCCCGGAACTGGCCTTAGCTGACCTGTCGGGGAAGGTAGCACCGGACGTGGCCCGTTTCCTGTCGCTGGGTCTGGAAGGCTCAGACAATACCCGCTTGGCGTACTCGAACGACTTGGCCAGCTTTGAGGCCTACTGCTCAACCAACCAGCTCACGGCTTATCCGGCCGCTGTAGCTACGCTGGCCGGGTACGTGGCGCACATGGCCAACCTGCCGCGCAAGCTGGCCACCATCCACCGCCACCTGTCGGCCATTGCCAAGAAGCATCAACTGCTCGGGCTTCCTTCGGCCGTGGGGTCGTCGGCGCTGGAAGTGCTCTTGAAAGGAGTAGCCCGCGCCGTAGGGAAGCGCCAAAAGCAGGCGCCCGCGTTTACGGTGGCGGAATTGAAGCAAGCCATAAGTGCCCTCGATCTGGAATCCGCGGCCGGCGTTCGGGACCGGGCACTTTTACTACTCGGCTTTGCGGGAGCCTTTCGGCGCTCGGAGCTGGTTGCTCTCGACTTGGAGCACATCGAATTGAAAGAGGAGGCTTTAGTACTGCACCTGACCAAAAGCAAAACCAACCAAGCCGGCGAAGTAGAAGACAAAGCCGTTTTCTACGCTTCCAATCCGCTTTTCTGCCCGGTCCGGGCTTTTCAGGCTTGGCAACGGATGCTGGGGCGCACGTCCGGGCCGGTGTTCGTATCGTTGCTGCGCGGCAAAAAAGGGGAGCCGGGTACGCCTTCGACGAAGCGGCTTTCCGATGTGCGGGTAAACCGGCTGGTCAAGCTGCACCTGGGCGAGAAATACTCGGCGCACTCCTTGCGGGCCTCCTTTATTACCACGGCCAAGCTTAATGGCCAATCCAACGAGTTCATCAAGAACCAAACAAAGCAGAAAACCGATGTAATGATTAGCCGCTACTCCCGACTGGATGATGTTATTAAATATAATGCAGCCTACTCACTCGGCCTTTGATGAGGTGAACTCACCAAATCAAGGCCAAACGAAAAACGCCCGGCGGAGCCAGGCGTTTGAGTAAAACAAGCGCAAAAGATATTACGCTGGCTGAATAGCAAACCCCGCATTCTCTACCGCTTTTACCACTTGGTCAGCCGTGAGCTTATCGGAGGTCACCGTTAAAATCTTGTCGGGATTGGCGGTATCTACCTGCCAATTGCCGGCACCCGCTTCCTGATTGAGGGTCGGCGTTACAGCCTTAATGCAGCCGCCGCAATTGATATTGGTTTTGAACTGGAGCGTTTTCATGGAAGTTGAAAGTAAGTGGGCCCATTACGGGCGAGTTCGACATGCTAACAGCCAAAAGTAGGTGCTCGTGCGCCGCACCGGGTACAGAATTGTGCCGGCAACTTGCATGATTTCTACGGCATGGAAACGGCCACCGCCCGTTGGTACCATACCAACGGGCGGTGGCCGTTTCTCTAAAGGCAAGCTAGGCGGTTACCCCTTGGCGGCAGGCCTCCTCACAGCGGCGGCACGCCTCGGCACACTCGCGGCAGTGTTCCATGTGCGCAGCGTGCTGCTCGCATTCGTCGCCGCAGGCCTTGCAGATCTCGGCGCACTCACGCAGCAAATGCGCGGCGTGCTCGGAGCCCCGGGCTACCAAGCGGGCGGTCAACGCGCAGATATCGGCGCAGTCGCGGTCCAAGCTGATGCAGCGGACCATCATTTTAACATCGTCTTCCTGCAGGCAGGCCGTGGCGCAGTGCTCGCAGGCAGCAATACAGGCGTTGAGGGCGGCGAGCAGGCTTTGATTTTGCTGGTGCATAATAAAGAAATCAAGTGAACAAGGGTCGGTTGTCTTTTTCTAATTATACCCCGCTAGGAACTGCTGGTTTTATATCTGACGCGCTCAGGCTTGCATCATTTGGCTGCTCCTCGGTAAGGCGTTGCCGCTTGCGGTAGGTGGACGGCGAGCACTGCGCGGCCCGCCGAAACTGCCCCGAGAAGTGGGCTAAGCTGCTATAGCCTAGTTTCCGGGCAATCAGCCCTACCCCAAGCGCTGACGAGACTAGTAGCTCCTGCGCATAGGCCTGGCGCTGGCGGACTATATAGCCCGCCAGCGTATCGCCTGTGGCCAAGCGGGCGTAAGCTGCGCTTAGTTGAGCAACTGGTAAGCCTAGCTCCAGGGCGACAGCCGCCGGATACGCCCGATGCCGCAAACCGGGCGGCTGGCGCAACAATTGGTGCACCGCCGTCTGCACCCGGCCCAGCAGCGTTTGATGCACGGATTCAAGCAACGCAAACCCGGCTGCCGTGAGCGCCAACCGCAGGCGCGGCCAGTCAATCTGCTCGGCCGCCGCCGCTATCGTCGCGGCCCCTAGCCGCACCTCCAGCACCTGATAACCCAACTGCTCCAACTCCTGCCGTACCACCCGTATACAGCGCGCGCAGACGATGTGCTTGATGTACAGCACAGTAGTAGGCGGAATGGAACAGCGATCAACTGACATACACTTACCGCACGGGGAATAAGGGGTTGTGGTCGCCGGCCGGGGTGAGGGGCTGCGCATCCAATTCTTGCGGGTGCGCGTCCAAGCCGGTTTCCTGGTGAGCGGTGAAGTATTGCGCCAGCGCTTTATCGCCGACCAGCCAGAACACCACGGGTGTGACGATGATATCCAGGAACGTGGACGAGAGCAGGCCGCCTAAAATCACGGTGGCCACCGGGTAGAGGATTTCCTTGCCCGGCGCATCTTTGGCCAGCGTCAACGGAATGAGCGCCAGCGCCGCCACCAGGGCCGTCATCAGTACCGGCACCAGACGCTCCAACGAGCCTCGCACAATCATCTTGGCACCGAACACTTCGCCTTCGTGCTCCACCAGGTGGATGTAGTGGGAAATCATCATAATGCCGTTGCGCGAGGCAATGCCCGTGAGGGTGATAAAGCCCACCAGCGAGGCAATGCTGAAGGTGCCGCCCGTCAGCAGCACGGCCACCACCGAGCCAATTAGCGCCAGCGGAATGTTGA
Source organism: Hymenobacter mucosus (assembly GCF_900188255.1). Taxonomy (GTDB): domain Bacteria; phylum Bacteroidota; class Bacteroidia; order Cytophagales; family Hymenobacteraceae; genus Hymenobacter; species Hymenobacter mucosus. The sequence goes on from NZ_FZNS01000016.1 coordinate 45,513, forward strand.
GCATGATCTGGCCCACCATGTAGCTGGACTTGAAGTGCGAGTAGAGGACTAGGAAGATGCCGGCCAGCGAAAACAGGCTCAGCCAGAGAATCTTCTGCGAAGCTGACTGCTGGCTCTCGAACTGGCCGCCGTAGGTGAGGTAGTAGCCGGCCGGCAGCTTCACCTGCTGGCTGATCTTCTGCTGAATCTCTTTCACTGTGGAGCCCAAATCGCGCTCAGCCACGTTCAGCGAGATGGTAATGCGGCGCTGGGTGTTTTCGTGGTTGACCGTGTTAGGTCCCGGCTCATAGATGATGTCGGCCACTTCACTCACCGGAATCATGGCCCCGGAGGGTGTTTCAATTCGCGTCTGTCCGATAGCAGCAATGTCGTTGCGCTGGTTTTCGGGCAGCTTCACAATCAGGTCGAAGCGCTGCTGGCCGTTGAGCATCTGCGAGACGACGGCCCCCTGAAACAGGGTTTCCAAATCGCGCACCACCTCGCCCCGCTCCATGCCGTAGGCTCGCAACGCCTGGTCGCGGGGGCGCACCAGCAGTTGGGGAATCTGCACCTGCTTTTCCACTTGCAGATCCACTACGCCCGGCACCGTGGCCGCCGCGCTGCGAATCTCGCCCGCGTAGCGGCGCAACTCCAATAAATCGTTGCCGAACACCTTGATGGCGACCTGCGCCCGCACGCCCGAGAGCAAGTGGTCGAGGCGGTGCGAGATGGGCTGCCCGATGTTCACGTTCACCCCGGTAATCAAACTCAGCTTCTCGCGCATGTCGGCCAGAATCTCGTCGCGGCTGCGCATCGTTTTGCCTTCTTTTTCCAACTCGTCCTCGGTTTTGAAAGCTACCTCGATTTCCGAGTTGTTGACTGATTCGGCGTGCTCATCGAGTTCGGCGCGGCCGGTACGACGGGCGGTGTAGGCTACCTCCGGTATCTTGAGCATCTGCTGCTCGCCGAGCGTGCCCAGCCGGTTGCTTTCGGTCAGCGACGTACCGGCCGGGGCCGAGAAGTTCACGGTCAGCGAGCCCTCGTTGAAGGGCGGCAAGAACTCGGTACCGAAGAAGGGCACCATGGCCCCCGCCAGCACAAACAGCAGTCCGGTGGTGGCCAGCACCACCTTCGGGTGCTGTAGTCCCCAATCCAATAAATGGGTATCCTTTCGTTTCAGCCAGCGCACCAGCGGGCCGTCGGTTTCCGCGTGGTTGATCTGCTTCATCTTGGGCAGCAGGTAGTAGCAGAGCACCGGCGTCACGGTCAGCGACACGAACAGCGAGGCCACGATGCTGGTGATGTAGGCAATGCCCAAGGGCGCGAAAATGCGGCCTTCCATACCTTCGAGCGCAAACAGGGGCAGGAATACCAGCACCACAATGATGGTGGCGTATACAATGGAATTGCGCACCTCCGACGAGGCGGCGTAGATCACTTGCAGCACGGGCCGGGGCTGGGGCAGGTGCCGGTTTTCCCGTAGTCGCCGGTACACGTTCTCCACGTCCACAATGGCGTCATCGACCAGCTCGCCGATGGCAATAGCTAGGCCGCCCAACGTCATAGTGTTGATGCTGATGCCCGCGAAGCGGAACACCAGGGCCGTGACCAGCAAGGACAAGGGAATGGCCACCAGCGAAATAAAGGTGGTGCGCACGTTGAGTAGGAAGGCAAAAAGCACGATTACTACCAGAATGGCCCCGTCGCGCAAGGCTTCCTCGACGTTGGTAATACTGGACTCAATAAACTCGGACTGCTTGAACAGCCGCGTATTGACTTGCACGTCCTTGGGCAGGGAGGGCTTAAGCTCTACCAGGGCCTTTTCCACGGCTTGGGTCAGGCCCACCGTGGCCGCGCCCGGCTGCTTTTCGATGCTCAGAATGACGGCCGGCTTGCCATTCACGCTGCCGTCGCCGCGCTTGAAGCGGGCCCCAAACTCCACCTTCGCAATGTCGGCCACCCGGATGGGGGACTGCTCACGGTAGCCCACGACGATGTTCTCGATATCGGCCACTGAGCGCAGCCGGCCTAGATTACGAATGAGCACTTCCGAGCCGTTGCGGTCGAAGAAGTTGCCGGTGGTGTTCAGGTTGGATTGGCGCAACGCCTCTTCCACCTGATTTACCGTCAGACCGGTGGCGTTGAGGCGGGGCATGTCCAGCAGCACCTGGTACTGCAGGTTATCGCCGCCAATCGGAATCACTTGGGCCACCCCCGGGATGGAGAGCAACCGCTGGCGCACGGTGTAGTTGGCCAGCGTGCGCAAATCGGCGGCGTTGGTTTGCGCTCCGCCCGAGAGGCCCACGAGCATGATCTGGCCCATCACCGAGGAAATCGGCCCGAGTACTGGGGTAATGCCAGTGGGCAGTTGCTCGCCCACGGTTTGCAGCTTCTCGCTCACAATCTGGCGGGCCGTAAACAGGTCGGTGCCGTAGTCGAACTCCACGAACACCATCCCTAGGCCAATGGCCGAGTTGGAGCGCACGGCCGATACGCCGGTAGCCCCATTCAGGGCCGTTTCCACGGGCAGCGTTACCAGGGCTTCCACTTCTTCGGGGGCCATGCCTGGCGATTCGAGGAACACGGTTACGCGGGGACGGTCCAGGTCGGGCAGCACGTCCACTGGCAACTGGCGGACCGTGTAGGTGCCGGCAATCAAGAGCCCGATGGCAAAGGCCAGCATCAGCAGGCGGTTTTGCAGGGCAAAGCGAATGATCTTATCAAGCATCGTCGGAAAAGAAAAACAGACGGCGGGTTAGCCACGGCCGATCAGGTTCTGGGGGGGTGCCCCGGACGGGGCGGTAGGGGGTAGGGGCTACTTGTGGGCCGAGTTGTGGGTGCTCACGAACTGCCACTGACCCGCCGCGTTTTTGCGCAGCACGCTGCTGGCGACTCCCCGGCGCTTGATGGGCGCCGGCGCGGTCTTCGCCTTCGGATCTTTCTTTAACCCAATGGTATAAGTGTAGCTCTCCGTAGCAAAGGCGTAATTGCCATCCACCGTCACGTCCGCCTTGTAATCAGCATAGGTGAACGAGTTGAACTCCTTAAGTTCCGGCCCCAGGTGGTGGTCCCGGTAGTGGGCGTAGGTACCCTCACGGCTGCCGGATTCCAGCACCACGGAGTTGGGCACAAACAACCGGGTGGTGCCGGTGGTGTCCAGCTTCTGTACCGCCTGCTGGTATTGGTGGAGCACGGCCCGCACGGCGGCTTCATCGGTCGAAAAAGCCACCGGGGCCGCAGCAGTTTGGGCGAGGGTCGGAACCGACCAGGCAGTTAAGGCAAGCGAAGCGAGAGCAGCGAGGAAAGCACGCATAGCAGAGAGAACAGCGAGGGCTACTGGTTGAGGTAGATGGACTTGAGTTGGTAAGTGCCGGTGGTCACGACCCGGTCATTTTCATTGACCTCGCCCTGTAAGAGCACCGTTTGCTCGCCGTTAATGGAGCCCGGCTGCACGTAGCGGATTTTAAAGCGCTCGGGCTGCGTGTGCACAAACACCACAGGCTTGCCGTTCAGGTCAGTCACGGCCGAAGAAGGCACCACGAGTTGCTTTTTTCCCTGGTTGCTTTGCCCCACCACCTGCACGTTCACGGCCTGCCCGGCCCGGTAGGCGGTGCCGGCCTGTGCGTCGAGTTCCAAAATCAGCTGTCGGGCCTGGTTGACGGGATTCACCGCGTTGCTGAACACGACCAGGCGGGCGGGCGCGCCGGGCTGGCCCTGCAGGCCTTCCACCCGAAACTCGGCGCCCGGCGTAATCTTGCCTAAGTCCTGGGCGAACACCTGGGCTTCCACGCGCAGCTTGCCGGGGTTGAGGACCCGAAACAGCTCGTCGCCTTGGTTGACTTGCTGACCCACGGCTAGGTTGAATACATCCACCGTGCCACTGATGGGCGAGGTGATGCGCACGCGGCGCTGCTGGGCTTGCCCGTTGTAGATGCTAGCGTTCTGGCGGGCCTGCCGTAAGCGCAGTTCGGCGGCTACCACGTCTTTGCGGGCGGCAATATCGGCAATGCTTTGCAGGCGGGCGTAATCCTGCTGGGCCGCCCGCAACTCGGCCTGGGCGTTGGCCCGCTCGGTGCTGAGGCCAATCTGCTGGGTCGCGTCGAGCGTTTGCTCGATGACGGCCAGCGTCTGCCCGGCCCGCACGGGCTGCCCCACTCGCGCCGTGAGGCTGACTATACGTCCTGTCTGGGGCACGACGATGCGACCTTCCCCGCCCGCCGCAGCGGACACGGTGCCGTAGAGCGTGGCGCGGCTGTAGGTACTGGAATAAGCGGCTAAGCGGGTACCCACCTGAAAGAGAAACTGGCTTTCTTTGGGCAGCAGCACCTCATCGGTCAGGGCCACGCCGGTATTGGCTTGGGCGGTGCCGCCGTGGTCTTCGCCGCCATGGGCCAGTACGGCGGCCGGTGGGGGCAATAGCACGGCGAGCGTCAGGCCCGCCGCTGCCGTGGCCGCCAGGAGTTTATGCTTGGTTTTCATAGACAACGGGAGTAGGGGTGGAAACACGCAGCGCGGGACGGCGGCGTAGCAGCATGACGGTCAGCACGACGCCCAGGGCAAAGGCACCGACTAAGGCCAACATGGTTTTCCAGGAGGAAAACAGACCGGGCGCGTCGGGCACGGCGGTGGCCGCTACCGGTAGCTTGGCGCCCACCTTGATGCCATCGAGCAGCAGCAGGTCGGCTTTGTCCCCGGCCACGATGTTGAGGGCGAAGCTGTAGGCTTTATTAGCCGGGAATTGGCCTTCTACTAGGTACACGCCCGGCTCTTGCTCCGTGACGGTCCACTTGAGCGCCGCATCTTCCGGGTTGGTTAAGGTCAGCTTGGCCCCTTTGATGGGCGCGTTGGTGGCGTAATCGGACAGGAACAGGCGCAGGTCGGCGGGCTTTCCGCCTTGTAGCGGCTCGTAGCGCAGCAGCACCTCGAACTGTTCAGAGAGGGCGGCCACCGAAAACGTGGTAGCCCCCGCAGGGGCTGCCCCTTGGGCGCCGTCCCCGTGGTCTTCGCCGCCGTGGGCCCAGGCGGGGCAACTTAGCAGCAGCCCGAGCAGTAGCATTAGTAGCTGTTTCATGTTATTCACCCCGCAGGTAATTAAGTTCGACCAACGCCTGCCGGTAATCCCGAATGGTGGTCAGGTAGGTATTTTGAATGGTAAAGGCTTGATTCAGGCTCTGAATCAAAACCAGGTAGCTGATTTCACCGGCCCGAAACAGGCGCTGCGACTGGCTGATAATGGCCCGCGCCTGGGGCACGCCCGTCTGCTCGTAATAGGCCAGCGAGGCGGAAAACTTGCGCGTGTCAGCCAGCGCCTGCTGGTACTGGGTGCCGAGTTCCAGGCGCTGGGTTTGCAGTTGGTAGCCTGCCGCCTGTGAGCGGGCCGTGGCCGCCTGTAGCTGGGAGCGGTAGGTCCAGAACCAGATGGGCACGGATACCCCGAACTGAAAGCGGTACTTGATTGCGGAGTTCTCAAAGGCCTGATTCTGATAGCCCACCGTTAGCGCCGGAGTTCGACGGGCCCGCACGAGGCTGATGCCGGACTGACTCAGTGCCACATTCTGGGTAGCGTAGGCCAGGGCGGGGCTGCGCACGAGGGCGGCACTATCTTCGGCCGGCAGACTGCCGAGCAGCGCCGCCCCGGTTTGCGCTAATTCCGGGCCGCTCCGGCGCAAGTCTGTGCTGGTAGCCAACACAGTCGGGGTACCGAGCAGCAAGCCTAAGCGGCGCTGGGCGGTGCGCAAGTCCTCGGTGGCTTGCTGCAGTTGCACGGCGACCTGCCGGGCCTCGGCGTCGGTACTGATGCGCTGCAGGGACGTGACTTCCCCGGCCGCAAACAGTCGCTCGGTGGCTACCCGCAGGGCCTGATACAAGCTGTCCTGGTAGGCAAGCTGCCGCACCTGCGCTTCCGCGAACTGCAAGCTCAGGTAAGCCAAGCGGGTGTCGCGCAGCACGCTGGCCCGGCTCACCTCGCGGTTGCGCTCGGCCAGCGTGAGGCCAGCCTGGGCTACCTGGCGCTGCCGCCGGTACACGTTGGGCAGGTCAATGGTCTGCACGACGCCCGGGGCCCACATTTCGCCTGTGGGGGCGGAAAACAGAAAGTCGGGGTTGGCCGGGGCAAATGAGCCCCGCTTCAGGGCCCGCTGCTCGCTGATTTCCTGCTCGGCCTGCCGCAGACGGGGGTGGCGCCGCAGGGCCTGCGCTTCGGCGCTGTCAAGTAGCAGAACCGCCGTTTGGGCCCGCGCCGGGCCCGCGAGCAGCACCAGCACGAGCAGCAGCCACCTACCCGGGGCATTTATCTTTAGGTACTTCATACAATCAGGTTAAGTCTTGCCCGAGGGGCTGCCCTGGTTGCCGTAGTGGGCAGCCAAAGGCCAAGCGGGCCCGGCATGCACCAGGCCCGCCCATTCAGTCGTGGCCTAGGTGTTTTTTACCAGCGCCATTCCGCATTTCGGGCAGCTACCAGGCTTGTCACTGGCACTGCCTGCACACTGCATCGGGCAGTTGTAAGCAGCGCCAACGGCTTTGCCGGGCTTGGCTTTGCTGGCGTCCAGCTTCTCAAAGCGGGCACTCAGCGACTGGCCTTTGGCCTTCACGCTCACGATGGCCGTGCGCAGGGAAGTGCCGGCTGGCAGCGTCGCTACCAAATGGTCGCCGCTGGGCGTCAGGGTTGCTGTGCTGCTTTTACCAGCACTCGTCAGCAGCATGACCGTGCCGGTCGTCCCCGTTGGGGCTACCGTGGCTTCCTTGGCATCAAGCAGATAGACGTGCAGGGCGCCAGCCTGTTGGACCAGTTCCAAGTGGTAAGCCCCGGCCGTGCGCACGATCCCCCCGTGCGGGGAGGTGTGGGCGTGATTTTCACCGACGGCCTGATGACCATGGGCGGCCGCGCCGGGCTGGGCACCATGCTGATGCTGGGCGGCAAGCGAGAGGGGCGCGGCCAGCAACGCGGCGGCCAGCAGAAGAGAGGAGAATTTCATAAGAGAGTTGTAGTAAGAAAAAATGGCTAGCCAGTGGGGCTTACATCTTGTCGGCGTTCTGGGCGTGCCAGTCTTTGAACTGCTGGATTTCTTTCTGCTGCTCGGTAATCATCTTCTGCGCCATTTCCTTGAGCTTGGTGTCTTTGCCGTGGGCTAGTTCCGCCTGGGCCATATCCGTGGCGCTCTGGTGGTGCACCATCATCAGCATGTTAAAATTCATGTCCGGGTCGGCCACCGTTTTGGGCATGTTTTTCATCATGCTCTCCATCGACGCCTTCATTTTACTGGTGAAGGGGTCGGCCGGGTCTTGGGGCTTGTAGTTGGTGGGGGCATTGTCAAGGCGAGTAGCGACGGCTTCCAGCTCGGCGATTTCCTTTTGCTGGTCGGCCTTGATTTTCTCGGCCATTGCTCGCATGGTGGCGTCCTTGCCATCGCGCAGCTCGATGTCGGCCATGGCTACGGCACCCCGGTGATGCTCTAGCATGTGATGGGCAAAGTCGTGGTCAGTGTTGCCCTTGGGCTTGGAGGCCTCCATCTTTTGCATCATCTCGTTCATCGACGTCATCAGCGGGGAGGTGCTGGCGGCGCCGGCCGTGTCATGCCCCATGGCCGAGTGGTCCATGCCCGCCATATCGCCAGAGCTGGCCGTTTCGGGGGTGGAGGATTCGGTAGCGGTTGCGGTCGAATCCGTAGTTTTTTCATTGCTGCAGCTAGCTAGCAGCAGGGTACCGGCGCACAGGGCGGTGAGGAAAAAAGCAGGCTTTTTCATGAATGTGGTTGGGAGTAAGGGAAGAAAAGAAGGGATACTAGGCCTTCACGTTGATGGTGAAGTCGCCCGTGTGAATCTTGCCATCGTGGTTGAATTGCAGGAACACGCGGTATAAGCCGGGCTTCTCGAAGTTGGTGTTGAAGCCAATGGAGGGGCCCTTGTCGGCTTGCTCGTTGGGGTGCACGTGCAGGTACTGCTCGGTGTCCTCGCTGATGACCACCACGTGACCGAGCGCCCCGAGATAGTTGTCAAGGTTGGTGACCGGCTGCCCGCCTTTGGTGATGTTGATCTTCATGCCCAGCAGCTGGCCGACGGTCAGCGGCTTGTCGAAGGAAAGGGTCGCCTGGTAGCCGTCCTTATCCCACTGCATGTCGTCGTTCTTGAACTTGACGGGCGTATAGGCCGCACCTTTTACCGTGAGTGGCTGCCGGCCTAGCTGGTGACCGGAACCCGTTGGCGTGTAGTCCTGGAACAGCACGTAGTCGCCGCCTTTGGGGAAGGTGTACTGCACTTTGTAGTCGCCCTGGGCCGTGTACTCGGGGTGCTCGTGGTAGAACTGGCCTAAGTCCTTGCTGACGATGATGAGGTGAATCTTCTTTTCGTGCACCACAGCCAGCGGCACGGGGGCTGACTCGTTGCCCGTTTCGCGGGGGGTGAACGCCAAGGTCGTGGGCTGCCCGGCCGTAACTTCCGTCGGGGTGGGCACCAGCCTCATCTCGTAGGTTTTGCCGTTGGCCACCTTATCGTTGTGTTCGAGCTTCATGCCGCACTTGGGGCACGTTTCCCCTTCCTTGGTGCTGGTAACTTCGGGGTGCATGGGGCAGGCATAGGTATGCCCGCCACTGTGGTCGGCAGTGCCTTCAGCGGGCCCGTTGGTGGGGGTGGTAACGGTGTTAGTGGCGCTGCTTGATTCGGTATTAGACGAGCAGCTAGTAGCAGAGAGCATGCCGGCCAGAGCCAGCAGCGAAAGCGGTATGCGGTACATAAGGAGGAAAAAGGGGGTGAACTAAGCGGCGCTTAGGAAAGCGGCCGGAAACGCGGACGCTCGCTTAGGCCTGCCACTGCTGCCAGAGCATGAAGCCCAGCGCGGCGACCACCACGGCGTAGAGCAGGTAGGAAAGCAGGCGGCGTAGCGGCCCACGCGGGGCGGGAGCGCCGGCCTGCTCGCAACAACTCTTCATGGTTGAAAAAGCAAAGCCAGTAAATGGGAAGGGAGGGGCGACTAGGCGCCGGGCCGACATGCCAAAGCAAAGGCTCGCCCCGGACATAGCGCTGCTATGTCCGGGGCGAGCCTGGAGCACGTCAAGTAATCAGACCGTTAAGGACTGAATGAAAATACGGATGTCCGGAATTTTGGGCGGCAGGTGCTCGCCGGGTACCAGCACCACGGAATTAGTGCGGTCCCACTGGCCGGCAGCCGGCCGAAAATAGAAGTCACTGGCAGCCGGCAGCAGGGCCGGCGCGAGCGTCAGCAGTTGCTTCTCGGCAGGTGGCGTCAGCGACTTGAGAATAGCGGCCGAGTTATCCTTGCAGCAATCCTCTTTGCCCATCGGCTTGGAATCATGCTTGCCATGGGCCCTCTTTTCCTTGGTAGGGTCCTGCTTGGCCATCGCCCGGTTGTGGCCGTGGCAGCCGGGATGTACGGGCTTCTTACCCATCGAGGCCTTCGCAACCGGGGCTGCCAGTACCGGATTCATGGTCGCGCACCAGCACTGGCCGACGAACACGTTGATGAAGACGAGCAGGAAGCTCGTCGCCAGCAGGCGTCGGAAAGGAAACAGGCTACGGAACATGACAGGCGTTAAGCAACTGCAAAATTAGACTTCTGCGCGGAAAGTACAGGACTAATTCTTTACTACTATTCCTACCTAAGAGTTCCAGCAAGGCTTGGTTAGGTAAGACGTGAAAAGGAGTAAAACAGTCTCTATCTGCTCTATAAGCCGGTTTATCTTGCAACCCCCATAGTTAGGCAACTTGTCAGACCACAAAATTATGCAAGTCGTGAGCGCTATTTTATAAACAGGTCGCTTAGTGGTAGAGCATAGGAATTAGGTGTATCCTATCAGCTTTGTATACTTTAACTCCGGTTATGGTCACGCCTGTGTAGTGCAGAGAGGGAGCCTGCAGTCGCAAGCTTAATTTATCGTCAATTTAGAAATACGATTATGATTCGAGGAGATAAAAAAGACAGCGACATTTTGCGGCATTACTGCCAGGTCCTGACGGACAGTATTCAAGCGGCAGGCCGGTCATTCACGCAAGCCAACCTCACTCAACACACGTATCTAGATTTGCTGCGTCGGATCCGGTCTACTCTCGTGGGGGTTATTATACACTTAGAACGATGGCCAGAGATAATCGAGCTGAAGCTTTCTATCTCGTTGGCTTTTCGCACTGCTTCAACCGATGCCCTGACCGGCTTGTATCTGGCAACCTTCCATGAAGATGCTGATGCCTTTCAGCACGAGTTGATGATATTGGACCTGGAATACTTCAAGTACGTCAAGACCATCTTTGAGCATACGGCGCTGGAAATGCCGGATGCCAGTGCCGCAGAGGTAGAGCAGGAAGAACAAACCCGTTGGGCAAAGCTATACCACGACGCGGAGCACTTGCTGCGCGGTCCTGGCAGCAAGCAACTCAAAAGCCCGGAGATGCTACGAGAAGCGCGGCACCAGCCATTGTTTCATGCCCCTGGAGGCCATACCCGGCCGTTATCTGAAAAAGATATGTTCAACCAAATAAAGGCGCATCCGGGTACACGGCATTTAGCCCGCCTTTACATCGTACAACGCCATTTATCACAGCAACACCATTACGCTCCGGCAAACCGTGATTTCATACAATTGCCCCCAGCTGTAGACTGCCGCTACTGGTTTGAGGCTCTAGTATATTTGATTGAGGTAAGCGGTATGCTGATGGCCTTACTAGAAGTACAACAACCTATCCGGCAAGAACTAGGAGAGAATCAAGCTTCTCTGCTCGCCCTTCTCGCGGATCGCGTTGAGTGACACTGACTGGGAGTAGCTAACACTAACAATCATTTCTCAAGCAGTTAGATACAGGTTAAAGACGACCATATTTAGCCTAAGCTGACCATACAAATTATGCAAGTCTAGAGAAGGATTCCGTACTAACTCTGGGCGATGAGGGCCGTTCCTTTGTAGTGTATTACTAAGCTGTTACTATCCTGATTTCTGGTTCAGAAACAGCTTGTTGCATACCCTTCTCATGGAACCAACCACCAAAACCGAGACCCTCGACATCGAAGGCATGACATGCGCCTCGTGCGCCTCATTCGTCGAGAAGTCGCTAACCCGCACGCCCGGCGTGCAACGGGCCGTGGTCAACTTTGCCACCGAGAAAGCCACCGTTGACTACGTACCGACCCAAGCTAGCCCGGCTACTTTAAAAGAAGCCGTTGTCAACGCTGGCTATGGCGTAGTAGAGCGCGCCCCCAACACGAGCGCGGCCGACCGCCAAGCGGAAATCGACCAGCAGAAAGCGCTAGCGTATCAAAAACTCAAGCGCCGCTTCTCTGTGGCCGTCGTGCTCGCCCTAATTATCATGCCCCTGAGCATGCTCATGCTCTGGCCGGCCATGATGGCACGCGTGAACATGCAGTGGCTCAACTACGGGCTGCTGCTGCTCACCTTGCCGGTCTTGCTCTACAGCGGGCGCGAGTTCTACGTGTCCGCCTGGAACGGCTTTAAGCACCGCGCCGCCAACATGGATACGCTGATTGCCGTGGGTACCGGCGCCGCGTTCCTCTACAGTTTGGCCGCGACCGTAGTGCCCGGCTTTTTCACCCGGCGCGGGCTCATGCCGGAAGTGTATTACGACACTACGGCCACCATCATTGCCCTCATTCTGCTGGGCAAGGTGCTGGAACTGCGGGCTAAAACCCAAACCTCAGCCGCTATCCGCACCCTGATGGGCTTGCAGGCCAAAACTGCCCGGGTGGTACGGTCCAATGGGCAGGAAGTGGACGTGCCTATCGAGCAGGTACAGTTGGGCGACACCGTGGTGGTGCGCCCCGGGGAAAAGGTGGCTACTGACGGCATTATTCAGGAAGGCCACTCAGCCGTGGACGAGGCCATGCTCACGGGCGAAAGCCTGCCGGTGGAAAAGAAAGAAGGCGACCCCGTCTTCGGGGCCACGCTCAACAAAACCGGCTCCTTCCGCTTCCGCGTCACCAAAGTAGGCGCCGACACCATGCTTTCGCAGATTGTGAAGCTGGTAGAAGATGCCCAAGGTAGCCGCGCCCCCATTCAGCGCTTGGCCGATAAGGTCAGCGCCATCTTCGTGCCCACCGTGGTGGTGATTGCCATTCTGACGTTCGTGCTCTGGTTTGATCTGGCGCCGGTGGAAGCACGGTTACCGCTGGCATTAGTCAATTTCGTGGCCGTGCTCATCATTGCCTGCCCCTGCGCGCTCGGTCTGGCGACCCCGACTGCCATTATGGTCAGCACTGGCAAAGGGGCCGAGCACGGGGTGCTGGTGCGCAACGCCGAAGCCTTAGAGAAAGCCTATCAGGTGAACACTGTGCTGCTCGACAAAACCGGTACCATCACCCGCGGCGAGCCAGCCGTTACCGACTTCGTTTCCGGGGAAGGGCAGTCAGTCGGCCAATTGCTGCCTTTAGTGGCCGCCGTGGAACGGCAGTCCGAGCACCCCCTGGCGGAAGCTGTCGTGCGCTACGCCGATGCCCACCAAGCGTTTGCCCTACCGGCCACCAACTTTCGGGCGGTGGAAGGAAAAGGAGCCACTGCTTCCGTCAACGGGCAAGCGGTGCTGATTGGCAACTTCCGCCTGCTGGAAGAGGCAGGCGTGAGTCTGGCCCCTACCTTGCGGCGCCAAGCCGAGGAATTGCTGGCCCACGCTAAAACGGTGCTCTACGTCGCCGTGGACGGGCAGGCGGCGGGCGTAATTGGCGTGGCGGACACTATCCGCGAAACGTCGGCGGCGGCCATCCAACAATTACAGCGCCTCGGTATCGAGGTGGTCATGATGACCGGCGACAACCCGCAAACGGCCGCGCAGGTGGCCCAGCAAGTCGGCATCAAGCGGTATTTCGCCGAAGTACTGCCCCAGGACAAAGCTGGTAAGGTGAAGGAACTGCAGGCCGAGGGTCGGGTAGTTGCTATGGTGGGCGACGGCATCAACGACGCTCCCGCCTTGGCGCAGGCCGATATTGGGCTGGCCATGGGCGGCGGTACGGACGTTGCCATGGAGGCGGCGGGTATCACATTGATGCGCTCGGATTTGCAGGGCGTAGTGACGGCCATTGCCCTATCGCGCCAAACGATTCGCACCATCAAGCAAAACCTGTTCTTCGCTTTCATATACAACACGCTTGGCATTCCCGTGGCGGCTGGGCTGCTCTATCCCTTCTTCGGGCTGCTGCTCTCGCCCATGCTGGCGGCTGGCGCCATGGCCCTGAGTTCAGTGTCAGTGCTAACCAACTCGCTGCGTTTGCGCGGCTTCACTCCCCTTAAGAATTAAGTAGTCATGGATACCGCTGAAATCATTGTTACGCTGAGCGGCCTGGCGTTGGCCGCGTTCGTGGTGTGGTACTTTTTCTTTTCCGCCCGGCAAACGGCCAGTGCCGTTTCATCTTCCAGCGGCGTGCAGGAAGTGGACATCACTGTCAAGGGCGGCTACTCCCCCGACGTGATTGAAGTGGAGCGGGGCAAGCCCGTGCAGCTTAGCTTCTACCGCGACGAGGAAAACAGCTGCTCGGAGGAGTTGCTGATGCCCGATTTCAGTGTTCGCCGCGATTTGCCCGCCTTTAAAACAACCTTAGTGGAATTGATGCCCGACAAGCCGGGCCGGTTCGAGTTTACCTGCGGCATGGGCATGCTGCGCGGCAGTCTGGTTGTCAAATAAGGAATTATGGCAATGATCCACGACGTGAGCCTGACCCACACCCTACCTGCCCCCGGCGCCCACCGGCTGCTAATCAAAAATATGGTCTGCCCCCAATGCATTCGGGTAGTCCGGGAAGATCTCGCGGCCCTAGGCTTGAAGGTGCATCACGTCGCGCTGGGCGAAGCCGATGTAACTACCCCCGACGGGGCCGAGCCCAACTGGGACGCGGTGCGCACCAGCTTGCGGGACGCGGGCTTTGCGTTGCTCGAAGACCCCAAGGCGCAGTTGGTGGAGCAAATCAAAACCCTACTGGTGACGCTGATTCATTACCCCCCGCCCGGTCCCCGGCTGCTGAACTACTCAGCCTACTTGGAAGAGCACCTGGGCCGCGACTACCACCACCTCTCGCACTTGTTTTCCTCCCACGAAGGGCTGACCATCGAGAAGTTTATCATCCGTCAGAAAGTGGAGCGGGCGAAGGAACTGATTGGCTACGGCGAGCTGAGTGTTACCGAAGTAGCCGAACAGTTAGGCTACAGCAGCTTAGCCCACCTTTCGCGGCAGTTTCGGCAGGTAACGGGTCTTACCCCCACGGAATTCCAAAAGCACGGGCCCGCCAGCCTCGCCCGGCGGAGCCTGGATTCGCTGATCTGAACCGCAAAATTATGCAAGTGAGAGCGCCTGAACTGTAAGTCTCAGGTCCGGGCTTACTTGTCCGCCCGGTTGCTTTGGTAGCACCTGGGTTTTGCTTATTTCATAGAAATGGCGACGGTTGTAGCAGCCCCCTGGACCGTGAACTTGCAGTCGTCGAAGGTGGGGACCCGAAAGCGGGGCTTCACGTTATTGGACAAGGCGAAAGGCTCGGTCGGGATGCCCACCATGTTGCGGTCCACCAGGTCGTTTTCGTTCAGATCCTGAGTCAGGGCAATGGCCCACTCCCCGGGCGGCAGTTGAATGGGGTAGACTACCTTGGTGCGGCCGGCGGGCTTGACGTACTTGAGCAGGGTGTAGTGATTGCGGACCAAGAAGTTGGCCTTCACGTTGTAGAAGTACAGCTTGAGCGTGGCCTTGTCGGAGACCAGATTGCTTACCACCACGTTGACGGCAGTTGTTTCGGGGGAAAGCGCAGCCGGGTTAGTTAAGGGCCAAAAAGCCGAGGCAGTCAGCCAGGCAAGAACAGAAAAGGTTGATCCCATAAGTTAAAGGTGAGGGGCAGCTTGAAAAGTCTTCCTACTGGGCGGGCATACATAGGCCTTGCTGTTTTCGTTCCGGTCTTAGGGCAGCAACTGGGGGTCAGCGAAATTATGCAAGCCGGATAGCATGTGCTGTAAATCCCTGCCTTTGGTCAGCCGTTTTGGTAAGCACCTACTTTACTCATAACCTCAACCACGACCTATGAACAAGCTTTTTCGCTTTCCCCTGCTGGCGCTCGCACTCACCTTTGCAACCCTGACCACCTCCTGCGACAACGACGACGAGGGGCTGGAACTGCAGGCCCATGACGATAACATCTTCATGCGCCAAATGCACGAGATGATGACGCAGATGCAAGCAATGACCAAGACGCAGGACCCCGATAACGACTTCGCCATGATGATGAAGATGCACCACCAAGGAGCCATTACCATGAGCCAGGAAGAGCTAAGAAGTGGCTCCGACACGGAAATGAAAGCCATGGCGCAGCAGATTATCGACAAGCAGCAGGCTGAAATCAAGATATTGGATGCCTTTTTAAGCAGCCATCCACCGCAGCAGCCCCCCGTGCCAGCATTTAACATGAAGCAAATGGAGAGCATGGAGCGCATGATGCAAGCCAACGATCTGCGCCCGCTCACCGGCAATATTGACTTTGATTTCGCGCAGCTCATGGTCGATCACCACCGTAGCGCCATAGAAAACTCGCAGGCTGAGATAGAATACGGCCGCACCACCGCGATGAAAGACCTGGCCCACAGTATCATTGACGAGCAGGAAATGGAAATCCAGGAGCTACAAGAGTGGCTGTTGGAACACAAGAAGTACTAATCACCCTATAACCCTATAAGTATACAAGAAAGGCGGCTTTGGGGCCGCCTTTCCTGTTTTGTGGTTACAGTGCCAGACTTAGAGCCTCTTGCTTCCGTGCTGAAGAGATGCCCGACTCTATTAACTTATCATCTATTTGGCTGTTTCATCGTCTTTGTCGGTGCGAAAAGTAATGCAGGGGTCAGGTTTATCGACCAAGCACCAATCAAGTGACATCCCGTTTGTGGAGTTGCACAAGCCATGTAGTCGGGACGAGAGCCGCAGCCAGCAAGCTTCCGTATCGTGTTGCTCTGGATACTTGGTCGCTGCTCGGCAGAATAGTTCATCAAGATCATGGTCGAGCACTGGCATAGTAGGAATGGCTTCAGCTAAGGAGTCAGATACTATGCAATCGAGGTTTTTAGGTTGGAAGGTTGCCTGCCGCATAATTATGCAAGCCGTGAGTTAAAGTATGTAAGTACCTGCTGCGGACAGTTATACTTACCAATTCAACTTAGCACTCTCGGTTTTAAACGGGCCTGAATTGGTCGGCACATTATTGCAATTACAAAAACACAACAACCTTAGCCTATAAAAAGCCCCAATGTGATTTACACCGGGGGCTTTTCCTTAGGATCTGGTCTAGCTCATGGCCAACTCGGCAAAGTGGTGAAATAGATGCTCGTCCTGGCGGAAACGGTCATTTATGGCCAGTGAGCTTTTGCTGTTAAACAGCGCGTAATTTGCGGCGTTGTAGGCCAGCCACAAATTAGCGTCCGTCTGCAAAAGCGTTTCCTCGTAAGCAAGACGCTCTAAGGCAGCGGAGGCTAGCTTCTTGGGGAGTTTGGTATCCGCAAAGAGCTTTTCCCGGTCGCCGGTAACCGCTTGGCGGGAAAGCTGCTTGTAAACTTCGGTGGTCAACGAGTGGCGTTGCTGCACGAACTGCTGAAACGCCTGCTCCAAGTGCTGCTTGAAAATCTGTAGGTTCAGGCCCTTGTGCGCAAACTTGCGCTCCACCAAAATTTCGTGCTCCCGCTTAACCTCGCGCTCTGTGACTTCCACTAACTCATGCTCCTTCTCCTGCTGAATCTTGCGGTGCTTGGTGGGCTTGCCTGCGGCTAACCAGTTCAGGTATTCATCGACGGTATAGTAATCATCGGCCCATCCCATTAAGCCATTGGTGCATACTTCGCGATAGTAGCTCACCCGCATTTTGCTGTGGCTGCTGGTCTGCTCACGCTCCCACTCGGCCGAACCTTGCAACGAGAAGGGCGTTTTGCCGCTGTACGAGTTGTTGATGATTAGGGAGCGAAATAGCCGGTCCCGTACTTTCGAGTTGTCGGTAGTTGCCACGTCGTTGATTTCGTCGGGCATGATGATGGAAAGGCAGAACTCGCCCCGGTCCGTGAAGCTAGCGCGTAAGCTATGGCCGGGTAGCTGCTGCTCGGCCACTTCGCGCACCAGCGTATTTGGTATCAACGTGTACTCGCCGCTTTGCATGGCAAAGATGGTTTTCTGCCCTGGGGTAACTTCTCCGATAACGGCCCGGCTGCGGTCACTTGGCACCAAGTAAGGCTCGTTAAGCAGATTAACCAAGGGGGCAACTTCAATGGGAAAGCAAATCTTATCCCATTCGGTAGCATGGTCGAGAAGGGTGGCTTTGGTGCTCATAGAAAAGGGGGTTAAACTGCGTTGCTGATACTATTTAACGCTTTTCACCTCCTTAATGTTGCAGTTTTTACAACTTTATTTATGTATTTTCTGCATCTTTTTTTCTACCACGGCGGGTACTTTTTTCCCTTTCGTTCTTTTTGCAATTGGGAAATTTGCCAACACTCTTAGTTAATTACATACTAATCTTATTGGCATACGTTTACTTTGTGGTACATCTACCAGGTGATTTATGAGTGATGTTGAGTTAATCCGGGTGCCTGAGCCCGGCCCGAATCCTTTTCTGCTGCCTCTTTTCAGCTACCTAGTTCCGGCTGGTTTTCCCTCTCCGGCCTCTGACCATCTGGAAGGGCTTTTTGATATGAACCGGCTGCTGTTCCGGCATCCTGACGCAACCTATATGCTGCGGGTCGGTGGGGAAAGCATGAGTGGCGCGGAAATTCATACCGGCGATCTGTTAGCCGTGGACAAGCACCTAGAAGCCGACCACGGCCATATCGTCGTTGCCGTTGTGCACGGAGAATGCACGGTAAAGCGCCTGGTGCGCGAAGGGCAAAGCTGGTGGCTTATGCCTGCTAATCCTGCTTTTAAACCCTATGAAATAACCGACACGGACGAGCTGCGCATTTGGGGTGTGGTTACGCATGTCGTGCATGAGCTGATTCCAGGGCGGCTGCAAGCTCTGATTCAAAGTATTGATTAGAGCTATGTTCGGCCTACTTGACTGCAACAATTTTTACGTGAGCTGTGAGCGGGTTTTTCAGCCGCGCTACGAGGGTCAGCCGGTGGTGGTGCTCTCGAACAATGATGGCAACGTGCGACCTGTTGCCTGTGAACTACATAAGCAGGCGTTCTTTAGCTAGGGCTAAAGAATAACTATCTGTCTGGTGCAGAGCTAACTTCTCTGCC
>NZ_FZNS01000001.1 GCF_900188255.1 Hymenobacter mucosus
CTTCGCCCCGGCGCAGGGCGTGCTCAACGAGGGCGGCGGGCGGCAGGTTTAGGTGGGCAGAGACGCCAGGCGCAAAGCCTAACGACGCGAGGCGGGTGGTTACGGCAGATTGCATCATAAAGCCGAAAACAGGGGGTTGGGTGGGAGTTGGAAGTGTAAGGGCGGAGGGTTGGCTACACGCATCGGTAGCCGATTGGGTACGAAAAGTAGCGAAAATTCGCTAACTAACAAATGGTAGTTAGAGCCATGCCTAACAAAGGGGGCCTGCTACTCAGGGTTAGGAAACTTTTGTAGCTTTACCCAACTGCCTTGCAGATATGGCTGCTTGCTTTTCCCTCTCACTTCTTTTTATTGCCTTTCATGCAAACAACCTCCGCTGTTCAGGAGCCACCCGTAATGCGGCAAAGTCACCCGCCTGGCCTCTATTTGTTGTTCTTCACCGAAATGTGGGAGCGGTTCAGCTACTACGGCATGCGCGGCTTGCTGGTGCTGTATCTAACCAAGACTGCCCTCGAAGGAGGACTGGGCATTCCGGAAGCTAGTGCAACGCTCCTGTATGGCTACTTCACCAGTTTTGTTTACTTCACACCTATTATTGGTGGCTGGATAGCTGATAAGTTTATTGGCCAGCGCCGCGCCATTCTCATTGGCGGTTTAACGATGGCAGTTGGGCAGTTTTTCCTGTTCATGCAGCCGTCGTTGTCTACGCAAGCCGCTGCCTTTGGCATGCCCTGGCCTACCATGCTAGGGCTACTGCTGCTAATTTTAGGCAACGGCTTCTTCAAGCCCAATATCTCGACTATTGTGGGTAAGCTCTACCAGCAGGGTGACCCGCTGCGCGACGCTGCCTTCACGATTTTCTACATGGGCATCAACACGGGGGCCTTTATTGCACCACTAGTATGCGGCTTCCTAGCTGAAAACCTGTTTGCTACCAAAGACGCTAGCGGCGCCATCCTCAGCTACGGGTTCCGATATGGTTTCTTGGCTGCTGGTATCGGTATGCTCATTGGTCAGTTGGCATTTAACCTGCTGGGCCGCAAGTACCTCGGCGACGTGGGAATGTACCCCGAGGGCCAGAGCGCGGATTCCACTAAAACCACTGTAAAAGAGCCGCTTACCAAGGAAGAGACCGACCGAATGGCGGTAGTTTTCATCATCACCTTGTTTGTAGTGTTCTTCTGGGCTGGCTTCGAACAAGCTGGTTCTTCGCTTACGCTCTATACAGATAAGTACATCAACCGTGAAGTAGCGGGCTTCCTAATTCCTACCTCATGGTTCCAGTCAGTTAATGCAGGCTTCATCGTACTGCTAGGCGCGCCCGTAGCGGCTCTATGGGTAAGCCTTGGCCGGCGTGGCAAAGACCTGAGTATTCCCGTGAAAATGGGCTTGGGTATGGTGTTGCTCGGGGTAGGCTTCCTATTCATGGTAGGAGCCGTTATGCAACGCGGTGGCGATGTTGCTGATCAGACTATCAAAGCCAGCATTTGGTGGCTGATAGCTACCTACTTCTTTCACACGGTAGGCGAGTTGTGCTTATCGCCGGTAGGCTTGTCCATGGTGTCACGCCTGTCGCCGCCGGCACTTACCTCAATGCTGATGGGCGTGTGGTTTTTGGCTCCCTTCGTGGCGCAGATTGCTGGCGGCTACATCGCTAAGTATGTAGAAGAACTGGGCGCCCTTAAGGTGTTCGGCCTCATTGCTGCCTTCGTAATCTTGGCCGGTCTCATCCTGATTGCCATTGCCAGAAAGCTGTTCCGTATGATGCACGGACGCGGCTAAGCGTCTGCATTACGCACGCAAAGAAGGTCTGCCAGATGCATCTGGCAGACCTTCTTTTTAGAAGCACCCAGCAAGACAAGTAAGGGGGATGTTCAACTTCCTTGCCCAAACCATTCTTTCCGTGTAGTTCTAAGTGCTTGCTGTACATCCAGCATGATATAAAAAAGCAAAAGGCCCGCCGGATTCCTATCCGACGGGCCTTTTTACTAGTTAGCGTACTGACAGGGAAGCTGATTACATCATGCCGCCCATGCCGCCCATGCCGGGAGACACGGCGCCAGCGCCTGCTTTCTCATCTTCTGGCTCATCCGAAATCACGCACTCAGTGGTCAGGAGCAGGCCGGCAATAGAAGCGGCATTCTCCAGGGCCAGACGCGTTACCTTGGTTGGGTCGAGGATACCAGCAGCCATCAGGTTCTCGTAGCGGTCTTCGCGGGCGTTGTAGCCGTAGTCGGCTTGGCCTTCGCGTACTTTCTGCACTACTACCGAGCCTTCACCACCAGCGTTAGCTACGATAGTGCGCAGGGGCGCTTCAATGGCCGTACGAATGATGTTCACGCCAGTACGCTCGTCGCCATTCAGGGTGTCAACGCTTTCCAGCGCATCCAGGGCACGCACTAGGGCTACACCACCACCAGGAACAACACCTTCTTCTACGGCAGCACGGGTAGCGTGCAGGGCATCATCAACGCGGTCTTTCTTTTCCTTCATTTCTACCTCAGTGCTAGCACCGATATAGAGGATAGCCACGCCGCCCGACAGCTTAGCCAGACGCTCTTGCAGCTTCTCTTTGTCGTAGTCAGAAGTAGTAGTGCCGATCTGCGCCTTAATCTCGTTTACGCGGCCGGTGATACCATCCTTGTCGCCACGGCCGTTTACAATGGTCGTGTTGTCTTTGTCGATGATAACTTTCTCAGCCTGACCCAGGTACTCCAGGGTAGCGCTGTCCAGCTTGTAGCCGCGCTCTTCCGAAATTACGGTGCCACCAGTCAGCACAGCAATGTCTTCCAGCATGGCCTTACGACGGTCGCCAAAGCCAGGAGCTTTCACAGCAGCAATTTTCAGCGAGCCGCGCAGCTTGTTTACTACTAGGGTAGCTAGTGCTTCGCCGTCTACATCTTCCGAGATGATAACCAGGGGCTTGCCAGTTTGAACAACCTGCTCCAATACGGGCAGCAACTCCTTCATGGTGCTCACCTTCTTGTCGTAGATGAGGATGTAGGGGTTGTCGAACTCAGCCTCCATTTTCTCCGGATTGGTCACGAAGTAGGGAGACAGGTAGCCACGGTCGAACTGCATGCCTTCCACCGTTTTCACTTCGGTTTCAGTACCACGAGCTTCTTCTACCGTGATAACGCCTTCCTTGCCTACTTTGTCCATGGCGTCAGCAATCATTTTGCCGATTTCCATGTCGTTGTTGGCCGAAATAGCGCCTACCTGGGCAATTTCTGACGAGTTCTCAATTTTTTTAGACTGGGCTTTCAGGTTAGCAACAACAGCCAGTACAGCTTTGTCGATGCCACGCTTCAGGTCCATGGGGTTAGCACCAGCGGCTACGTTTTTCGAGCCAGCGGCATAGATAGCCTGGGCCAATACAGTTGCAGTCGTCGTACCATCACCAGCCTGGTCAGCCGTTTTGGAGGCAACTTCTTTTACCAACTGAGCACCCATGTTTTCAACGGGGTCTGAAAGCTCAATTTCTTTGGCTACTGTTACACCGTCTTTGGTGATGCTTGGGGCGCCGAATTTCTTGTCGATAACCACGTTGCGGCCTTTGGGCCCCAGGGTTACCTTCACAGCGTTTGCTAGCTTATCAACGCCGCGCTTCAGTTTGTCGCGGCCTTCGGTATCGAATTGGATGTTCTTAGCCATCTTGGGTTCGGGTGTTTAGAGTCGGGAGGGGGAAAGCTTACAGTACGGCGAAAATGTCCGACTCCTTCATAATGAGGTAGTCTTGGCCATCAACGGTGATTTCAGTGCCGGCATACTTGCCGTAAAGCACTTGGTCGCCGGCTTTAACCTGGGGCTTAATGGTGGTACCGTTGTCGGCTACCTTGCCTTCGCCTACGGCAACTACTTCGCCACGCTGGGGTTTCTCCTTGGCCGTGTCGGGGATGATGATGCCCGATTTGGTTTTTTCCTCGGCAGCGGCCGGCGCGATGATTACGCGGTCAGCCAGCGGTTTGATGCTAAGCGACATATTGTACGTTTTGGTTGAAAGATTTACTTGAAGTAAGACGGTGACGGCGGTGCTGCACTTCTTATGCCAGCCCTTGCAAACCTGACAGAATGGACACAGGCAGCCGTTTTTCGGTCAGGTTTGCACCTTATCGTTGTCAGACGTGGCAGATAAGAAGGCAGCAAGCATCCGTGACAGCCCGCGCGGCTGTACGCCTGGCAGGCGCTAGGGTTGGACTTGGCGGGGTAGAAAATTCGGGGCTGTATGTTAAGTGTCGCTCTGATTTGAAATTGCCGCTAAAGCAACAAGCCGATAGCTCCAGCTAAGGAACTACCGGCTTGCGCGCCGAAGCAAAAACTAGGTTACTGACCTGGAGCCGGGGCCGGCTGGGTAGTAGCAGGAGTAGTTTGGGGAGTACCTGCTGGAGCAGCAGCACCAGGAGCGGTAGCACCACCGGGGATGGCTGGAGCAGGCGTGGCAGGAATACGCGTTTCCAGAGCCTTCTGCTGGTTTACGCTGCGTACAGGGCCGGATTGGTTGCCATCATCGATAACGTGGCTGCCAAGGCTAAGCACCATCAGGCCGATGGCAAAGCCCCAGGTTAAGCGCTCAAGCAGGTCACCCGTCCGCTTCACACCCATTAGCTGGGCTGCGCCACCCGAGCCAAATTGGCTAGAAATTCCGCCGCCTTTGGGGTTTTGAGCCAGCACCACGAGGCCTAACAGCAGGCATACGAACAGAATCAGAACAATAAGGGCAGCGTACATCTACTCTGAAGGTTGTTTCAATTGTTGAATTAGATCGGCAAAGTACGCCATTTTTTCTGGCTGGCGTTGCATCAGCACCTCATATATTTCAATGGCCTTGTCGGTTTTGCCCTGCTTCACCATGATTTTGGCTAGGCTTTCGGAAGCCAATGTGGGAGCGGGTCGCGTGCTCCGCACCGACAAGTCGTCCTGCTCCGTTGCTGTCGGTGGAGGCGGACCCGTCGTCGTTTTAATACGCGGCTTTGCCTGCAAGAAGCGGTTAATCAAATCAATAGAAGAAGCGGATGGCTTAGGACGATTTGCTTTCAAGTAAGCCAGTAGCAAAGGATCTGGCTCAAAGAACGCATCGGCCGGCAAATTCAGGGTGTACCCATCATGCGGCTCCAAGTCGTACCCGAAGCGGCTGCCAGCACTGAGCGCGTAACCAAGTTGCTCATCGGCTCGGAAGGGAGGAATTTCCGCCCGAGGTAGCTCACCTGTTACTGTCGAAGGCTCATCCTCATCTTCAAGCCCAAGAAGTTGATAACTAGAAGGGGGAGGCAGCGCTGGTTCTACTAAGCCAAACTCGAAGCGTGAGATACCGGCTTCTACAGGTGGGCGGATAGGCGGTGCCGTAGCGGGCAACAGATCGTCCACCACAGGAAACAACTCCAACGCCTGTTCTCCTACGGTAGCAGCTTCCTCGCCTACAGACGTGGTTTGCTCAGATAGTTGGGTGGCTAGGGTTTCAGCAGCGCCATCACCTTCTACTCCTAGGCTAGGTACAACATATGCCGGTTCTTCTTGCTGGTTTACTTCAGTGGTAGGTGCTTCAGCCTCGTGTTGTGCTATTGGCAGTAAGATGACCTCCGTTTCTTCTGAAATGAAGGTAACTGTCTCAATGATAGCCGTTTCTACAGATGTGTCGTCTGTATCGGTGCCAGGCGAGAGAGCAGGTGTATGGTCATTCCGCTGTTCTGGCTGTTCTTGTTCCGACGTTGCGGGTATTACAAGCAGGTCCTCAGAGGCAAGTGGCAGGTAGGCTTTGAATATTTCGTCTGGCTCGGTAAGCGCAGGCTCTGCCAGTTCTGGTTCTGTAGCTGAGGGTGCTAAATGGTCGGCCGCTTCCTGCTCTGGGTCAGCTGCCGGGCGTGACTCGGCAAGCGCTTCATGCGGCGCCGTAGGTGGTTGATCTGCTTCTAGCTCTGTAGCTGCCTCTGGAGTAGCTTTGGCAAGGGTAGTTGCAACTGCCGCGTCATGAACAGATTGTTCGAGCACGGGTGCAGACTCCCGGACTGATGGAGCTGGGGTTTCCAACAACTGACGCAGGAGGTCCCGGTTGGCCGCGTACGTAGCCGCTCGGCGCAAGCGCTGACTCGCTAGCATACTGCCCCGATCATGCGCTGCCTTCGCGAGTAAAACGTGTGCTGTCTGGCAGTACGGAAATGCGGCCGCCAACTGTTCCAGCTCCCGGGTTTCGGCGTCCGAAATCTCGCTTACGTGGTTCAGAATATGTAAAAGCGACGCGCGAGTCATTCAGACTGAAGTTGAGCAGGTGAAATAAGAAAAGAAGCCTAAACCTAAACTGCGGCCGTGCTAACTATGTGTTTTTCAGCGAAGCGCGGGAGCATACCACTATGTCAAGCTCTGCCGTACCCGCTGATAAGGGCGACAAAGGTGGCTATTTTAGCCCGTAACAGCATTGCCCAAACTATATAGCGGCCCGAAATCTTCCGCATTTGGGTGTTGCTTGGCTTCTCTGTTCGCTGGGTGATGAGTGCGTAGTCTACCAGTTGGCTACCGATTTGTTGAACGTATCGGTAATGATATTACGGAATAGCTCCCGCAACGCCGTGGGGTCGTTGTTGATGCTCGTAATGTCGCGAGTGGCTGGGAATGGGCGCGTGGTTTGGAAGGTCTCCTCAAAGTCCTGCTTCGGGTCTTTGGTGTTGGTGAATTTCACACGCACCTGGATAGTCAACTGGTTGGCACCCGCTAAATCTTGACCGTTTTGCTGCTGAATGGCCGCGGGCGCAAAGTCATAGGCAATAATCTGCCCATCAAACTGCAAGTCTCCATCGCGCGGCACGAGCTTGAGCGAGGTATTGCGTTGAAAGTAATCCTTGTATTCTTCCGTGAAGCGCTGGGCTAGAAAGGAAGGACCATTGTTGGCGTTGTTGGCAAACGTCGAGATGGAAATAGTTTTAATGGAGGGGTCGATGTTGGTGCCGTTGAATGAATACACGGCGCATCCACCCAGCAAAGGCAGCAGGAGCACTAGTACGCCCAGCAGCCAGTTACGCTTGTTCCAGGTCATATTGCTTGAGTTTGCGGTACAAGGTGCGCTCCGAGATGCCTAGGTCGTGGGCCGCGTACTTACGCTTGTTGTTGTGCTTTTTCAGCGCCTTAATAATCATCTCCTTTTCCTTGGCTTCAAGGGAAAGGGTTTCCTCTTCCGTCTCGTGCGTAATATCCTCCACCCGATGGGCTTCGTCTTCATAATCAGCCGCATCATCCACGGTTAGTTCCCGGGAGTTGAGGATGTAGTCAGAGGTCGCCCCATCGGTGGGAGCCGGGCGCAGGGGCCGGGCTGCTGCGGGGTTACCGTCGTAAGGTGCTACGCTCACGTTGGTAAACAAGTGGCTGTTTTGGCGCAGGAGCTCCTGCGCTTCCTGGGGGCGCTGCCCACCAGCCAAATCCAGCACTAGCTTCTTGAGGTCCGTCATGTCGCGACGCATGTCGAACAGCACTTTGTAGAGCAAGTCCCGCTCGGAGTATGCGTTGCCAGCTCCATCGGTGGCACTGCCCGCGGCGCTTACCAACATGGGCAGGCGGCTGCTCTGGTCGGCGGGCAGGTAGTTGCGTAAGCGACGCGAATCTACCTCGCGCTCCGTTTCTAGCACCGACATTTGCTCGGCCACATTCTTGAGCTGGCGGATGTTGCCGGGAAAGCGGAAGCGCTGCAATTCTTGTACCGCATCGGATGTGAGACTAATCGGTTTCACCCGATATCGGTCAGCAAAATCGGTAGCAAACTTTCTAAACAATAGATAGATATCATCGCCACGTTCACGTAGTGGTGGAACTGTAATAGGTACCGTGTTGAGACGATAGTACAGGTCTTCGCGGAACCGGCCTTCGCGCACGGCATCCAGTAAATTTACGTTGGTAGCGGCCACCACACGCACGTCCGTCTTCTGCACCTTGGAGGAGCCAACCCGGATGAATTCGCCGTTTTCTAGCACGCGCAATAGGCGGGCCTGGGTGCCCAAGGGCATCTCCCCAATTTCGTCGAGGAAAATGGTGCCGCCGTTCGTGACTTCAAAATAGCCTTTGCGGGCTTCCTGCGCCCCGGTGAAGGAGCCCTTTTCGTGCCCGAAAAGCTCGGAATCAATGGTGCCTTCGGGGATGGCCCCGCAGTTGATGGCGATGAACTGCCCGTGCTTGCGCGGAGACAGGGCGTGAATGATCTTAGAGAAGGATTCTTTACCGGAACCGCTTTCGCCCGTAATGAGCACGGTCATGTCCGTGGGGGCTACTTGGGCCGCCACCTGGATGGCATAGTTCAGCGAAGGTGCATTGCCAATAATGCCGAACCGCTGTTTGATGGATTGTATTTCGGAAGGAGTCAAGGTCGATGATTGGTTTTCGTGGGGAAGACGAAAAGCGGAGGCAGTTTATTTTGGGAGGCCCGGATAAAACATCATCCTGAGCCGTAGCCGAAGGCTCCCGCCGTGCCGATAACTGGTTACCTAATAACCGTTGGCAGTAGCAGAAGGTCGTGCACTAGACTCAGGATGACAGAAAGTTATACCGCCTCGCCCAGCAGGGTATTGGTTGTAGACTCATGCACTAGCACATCTACATAGTCGCCTTTTTGATACTGTTTTTTGGGGAAAATAACGACCTGGTTCTGGCTATTGCGGCCGCTCAGGTGCTCCTTGCTACGCTTGGAAAAGTTCTCGACCAGCACGCGGTGCACCCGGCCTACGCTGCGTAGGTTACGCTCACGGCTATGCTGCTGCTGCAACGCAATGACCTCTGCCAAGCGACGCTTCTTCACTTCCAGCGGAATATCGTCCTCCAGCTTCCGGGCGGCCAGGGTACCGGGGCGCTCGGAGTAGAAGAACATGTATGCCATGTCGTACTTGACGTACTCCATGAGGCTTAGGGTATCCTGGTGTTCTTCCTCATTCTCAGAGCAGAAGCCCGAAATCATATCGGTACTGATGGCACAGTCTTCGCCCAAAATCCGGCGGATAGCCTGCACGCGGTCCTCGTACCAGGGGCGATCGTAGGTGCGGTTCATGAGCTTGAGGACACGGGAGTTACCGCTCTGTGCCGGCAAGTGAATGTACTTGCAGATGTTGTCGTGGCGCGCCATGGTGTACAGCACCTCATCGGTGATGTCCTTGGGGTGAGAGGTGGAGAAGCGCACGCGTAGTTCGGGGCTCACGAGGGCTACACTTTCCAGCAACTGGGCAAAGTTCACGTGTTCCAGACCGTCCTCGGAGGCCCATTTGTAAGAATCTACGTTCTGCCCCAGCAGTGTTACTTCCTTGTACCCTTGAGCAACTAGGTCGCGGGCTTCCTGCACAATGCTGTGGGCGTCCCGGCTTCGCTCACGGCCCCGAGTAAAGGGCACCACGCAGAACGAGCACATATTGTCGCAGCCGCGCATGATGCTGATAAAGGCCGTGATACCGTTGCTGTTGAGGCGTACGGGAGTAATATCGGCGTAGGTCTCCTCCCGGCTCAGCAGCACGTTCACGGCCTTTTGGCCGCCATCTACTTGCTGAATAAGCTGAGGAAGGTCGCGGTACGCATCGGGGCCTACCACTAGGTCTACAATTTTTTCTTCTTCTAAGAACTTGGTTTTCAGGCGCTCGGCCATGCAGCCTAGCACCCCCACTAGTAAACCGGGGTTACGCTTTTTGTGGCCGTTGATTTGC
The DNA here is from genome assembly GCF_900188255.1 of Hymenobacter mucosus. Lineage (GTDB taxonomy): Bacteria > Bacteroidota > Bacteroidia > Cytophagales > Hymenobacteraceae > Hymenobacter > Hymenobacter mucosus. The sequence continues at coordinate 9,660 of NZ_FZNS01000001.1, forward strand.
GAGAGACGCATGCGTACCGTTTGCTCGGCCTTCTCCCGGATGGAGCAGGTATTCAGCAGCACCAAGTCAGCTCCTTCTAATTCCTCCGTGGTGTCAAAGCCTTGCTCGTATAGAATGCTCGAGACGATTTCGGAGTCGGAGAAGTTCATCTGGCAGCCGTAGCTCTCAATATAGAGCTTGCGGGTACGGCCCGTGCGGGTAGCCGGATTCACGCGTACCTCACCCGAGGGTTCGTGGGCATGCGTGGTTGCGTCCACGGCCGGCGTGGGTAAGGAGGGAGTATCGAGGAAATCGAGGGTAATCAGTGGTTGGGACATGGGAAAAGCCTCAAGCAGGCGTCAGCTTCACAGTTCGGAGAACGGCAAAGGTAGGGGTTTTAGCCTAAAAAATGACAGAATGGCAGAGCTCAAAGGGGCGGATTTCCGGCCGGGGGCCCTAAGGCAGGTAATCGAGTACGGCGCGCACGTCACTGACTTGGTGAAAGGCGAGACCTTCTAGCTGCGCGGGGTCAACGTACTCAAAAATCCAGTTGGCGTGGTAAGGTACGTGCACAGCCCGCAGCCCCAGCCGTGCTACTGGTAGAATATCAGATTTAAGAGAGTTGCCAATCATGATAAAATCGGCGGCGGTAGCTCCGTAGCGCGCCAGCAGGCGGCTGTAGGTGGCCTCATCCTTTTCACTGACTACCTCCACGTGGTCGAATAAGTCGCCCAAGCCCGAGCGGGCAATCTTACTTTCTTGGTCAAACAAGTCGCCTTTCGTGAGCACCATGAGGCGGTGGCCACGGTGGCGCAGTTCCGTGAGCGCCTCTACCACGCCAGGCAGCGGCTCAATAGGATATCGTAGCAAGTCTTTGCCCATGTCCAGGATTTGCTGAATATCGTGGCCCGTCACTGCACCTTCCGTTAGCTGGATGGCAGTTTCAATCATGGACAGCATAAACGACTTGGCGCCGTAGCCAAACAACTGCATGTTGCGGCGCTGCACATCATTGAGCTGGGTGCTGATGCGAACTACGTCGCCACAATGGGCCAGAATCTCAAACAAGCGGGCCTCCACTTGGTCGAAATGGGGCTGGTTGGGCCAAAGGGTATCGTCAGCGTCGAAGGCAATGAGGAGGGGAGCAGCCATAGCAGGAGCAATAGGAAAAAACGCGGGAAGTACCCCGCAAAGGCGTCAAAGTTATCGAACTTGCCGCCTATGAAACAGCAGATCGACTTAGCTACCTGGAACCGTCGTGAGCATTTTACTTTCTTTTCGAGCTTCGACGAGCCGTTCTTTGGGCTGGTGGCGCCGGTAGAATGCACGCGGGCGCAGGCCGAAGCCAAACGACTTGGGGTGTCCTTCTTCTTGTACTACCTCTACCACTCGGTGCAAGCAGCCAATCAAATACCTGAGTTTCGCTACCGCATTGAAGACGGGCATGTGTACTGCTACGACCGGGTGCACGCCTCCGCTACTATTGGCCGGCCCGACCATACGTTTGGGTTTTCCTTTATTGAACAGCACGATTCGTTGGAGGAATTTGTGGCAGCAGCCAAGGCGGAGGTGGCCGCTGTGCAGGCTAGTACCGGCTTACGTCTGAGCGAAACCACCGCCCGCCCCGACGTGCTGCATTGCTCGGCCCTGCCGTGGGTGCGCTTCAGTGGTCTTACCCATGCCCGTAGCTTCAGCCACCCCGACAGCTGCCCCAAGATTTCGTACGGCCAGACCTACCAAGAAAACGGCGCCACCTGGATGCCCGTATCGGTAAATGTGCACCACGGCCTAGCCGATGGTTACCACGTAGGACAATTTCTTGCGGCCTTCCAGGAGCGGCTAGCGTAGCAAGGCCCACGGGCAAGCCCCAAGCTTGCGTTGCCCTTCGGCCGACGCGAAGGTTGGCGACCTACTCGCGTGTAACGCCCAGCACGGCTAGCAGGGCGCGAGCTTTCAGCAGGCACTCCTCATATTCATGCTCCGGTACAGAGTCGTAAGTGATGGCAGAGCCCACTTGGAAGCTGACATGACCAGTGTCGGACCGGTACTGCAAGCTGCGAATAACCACGTTGAAGTCGAAGTCCCCATTGGGAAGCAGGTAGCCAATGCTGCCGCTGTAAAGGCCTCGGCGGCTGTGCTCGTAGTGCTCAATGAGTTGCATAGCCCGTATTTTCGGGGCCCCCGTCATGGAGCCCATGGGGAAGGTCGCCCGCAGTAGGTCTACTACGTCGGCGGTGGGCTGGGCCTGTGCTTGCACCGAGGAAATCATCTGCCACACGTGCTGAAACGGGTACAAGCCAAATAGCTCCGGTACCTGCACACTGCCGGGCTGAGCCACGCGAGCCAAGTCGTTGCGAACCAGATCCACAATCATCAGGTTTTCAGCCCGCTCTTTCTCGTTATGAAGCAGGGCGAGGCGCTGAGCATCATCCTCGGCCGGAGTGGTGCCGCGCCGGCTAGTGCCTTTGATGGGCTGAGAAAGGAGGGTGCTACCCTCGCGGCGCAGAAACCGCTCGGGTGAGGCGCACAGGAGAAACTGCTGCTGCTGACGGTAGAAACCCGCGAAAGGAGTAGGAGATGCTGCGTTGAGACGAAGAAAGACATCAACGGGGTCAAGGTGTACTCCTTCAGCGGTAAATTCCTGGCACAAGTTAAGTTCGTACACTTCCCCATTGAGGATGTCTTCCTGCACGGCCCGTACAGCCGCCAGGTAATCAGGCCGCGGAAACCGGGGTTGTAGGGCTACCCCAGTTAGCGGGGTAGCAACTGGCAGGGGCGTAGCTATAATCTGTTGGAAAACAGCAGCCGGAGTTAGTGCGTCAGCCGCATCCGGCGCCACATGAATTTCTACAGTATTGGCCTGCCAGCACAGCCAAGCGCTAGCATGGAAGAAGTGCAGCATTGGCCACGCTAGGCCCGTTGGGTGGCTGCTGCTTAGCGCTTCAATTTCATCTTTCACCTCATAGGTGAGGAATCCGCAGCGGGGTGCGGTAGTTGGTTGCTGAAGCCAGGGCCGCAGCTCAGCCAGGGAAGCTGGGCCTGCGCTGGCATCGGTTGCAACGGCTAGCAACTGGCGAAAAGCGCCTTGCGGGTAGGAGAGGCCGCTGGGCTCGAAGTACGCACAATACGTAAACTCGGCGGCCCAGTGTAGGGCCTGGGCACGAAAAGAAACAGGGAGTTCGGAAAGTGGAATTGAAAGCACGTGACAAAAGTACGATGCCGCCGGCCCAGGACCTTGAGGCGCCCCTTCGCAGAAACAAACGGTTGTCCATTACAAACAACACAAGCTGCCGAATCGGATAACGTAATCAGGTAGTAGGATGATTGATTGCCCTTGGTCTAGCGCTGATTAGGGCTGCTGAAGCTCGCGTAAGGCTAGTTTAGCCTTGGTATCGGTGCTATTCTTGTATTCGTGCCGGGGGTAGCTTAGGGCCTTCTGAAAGTACATCTTAGCTGTATTCTTCTGCCCCTCAGCCTGGTATAAGTACCCCAACTGTAAGGCCGATTGTGGGGCAAAGTAATAGGGCGCATTGCCCGCTCGGGCTACGGTTTGGGCATAAAATAGCCGGGCCGAGTCTAAGCGCCCTAGCAAGTGCCAGGCGCGGGCGCGGCGGTAGGGTTCCTCTAGCTGGTTGCGGAGGGGGGTGCTTGTCGTAGGGCGGAAGCCATTGAGGGTATGCAGGGCTTCTCGGTAGTAGCCACCATCAATTTGCAAACGGGCGCGGGTGAGCTGCCTGTTTAGTGGAAGCTTGTCCTCGAAGAAACGGTGGGCATAGTGATCCTCCTCCAAAATAGTGCGCCCACCCGTGCCGATCTGGCGGCGGTACTGCTCGGCTGCCGCGGCATCGCCCCCCAACCAAGCCGCCAAATACAGTTTAAAGGCTGCATCCTTCTGGTAGTGTTGTCCGTGGTATTCCTGTAGAAAGAGCTGATTGGCTCGTAGCGAGGCCGCATATTGCCCCTGGTACAATAGCAGGTCGGCGGCCATGTGGTGCAGGTAGGGAAGGGGCAAGTAGCCCGAACCGGTAGGACGCGCCCGATACGCCGCCAGCGCAGCATCGGTGTGGTGCTGCTTTTTCTGGAGGCTAATAAGTAGGTAGCTAACCAGCAAATTGTCGGGCTGCTGCCGCCGCAGGTTCTCTACTAGGCTCAGAGCGGCCTCCGGTTTCTTGTAATAGGTTTCCTCTAGTACGGCTAAAATTAAGCGAGCTTCTAGTTGAAAGTCATTGGGCTGAGTAGCCGCTAGGCGCAGGTTGTGCAGGCCTGCCTCCACACTGCCCGGCAGGCCTAGCAGCTTCAGAAACCAGCGGTACGACTCAGGCAAGGAGCCGATGAAGAACTGCATCATGCCCAATGTTTTGCGCGCCGGTACGTAGTGGGGGTAGCGCCGTACTACCTGCTGCATCTGCTGGTAGCTCTGGCGCAAATTCCAAGCTCCCTGAGCTTCGTGGCTGAACACTACCTGGGCGGCGGCTTTGTGCAGGCGAATTTCGGCTTGGGCGTATTCAGCCAGGGCACTGCCCTCGGCGGCCTGCTCTAATAAGCGAAGCCGACGGTCTTGGGCAGTTACTATGGCCTCGTAGCGACTGGCGTTCTGGCTGATTAAAAGCTCCGTTATTTCTAAGCAGTCGTAGACCAGCAATGTGCCAGGCGCAGTCGGAGGAGCATCTTGCAGCAGCGCGCGCGCCGGGGCAGGCCGCAGCTTTAACACCTCGGCGTAAGCCCGCGCCTGCATTGTAGTAAACCCAGGCGTAGCAACTCGCTCAAGCTGAGGCTGCACCGCTAGCCCGGAGCGAAAGGACGCGCAGAGTAGTAATATCAACAGCCCAAACAGCCGGCTGGCCCTACGGCCCCTTTCCTTACGCGCTACTGCGGAGAACACACTCATAAACAAAAAAAGAACGGCGCGAGGCCGTTCTTTTTAAAGGGTCAGGAAGTGGTTGCTACGCGTTGCGGGCCTCCACATCGGCCAGCACGCGGCCGCAGTGCTCACATACGATAATCTTCTTGTGGGCAATGATGTCGGCTTGGCGCTGGGGAGGTACTGTGTTGAAGCAGCCGCCGCAGGCATCACGCTTTACCGTTACCACGGCCAGGCCGTTGCGTACGTTGCCGCGGATGCGGGTGTAAGCCGTCAGCAGGCGTTCCTCAATGGGCTGGGAGGCGCCGCCGCGCTCATCCATCAGCTTCTTCTCGTCGGCCTCACTCTCGCTTACGATGACGTCCAACTCGCCTTTCTTGTTTTCGAGGTCCTTTTTACGGTCTTCGAGGCGCTGCTTGGTGCCGGCGATGTCGGTATTTTTGAGTTCGATCTGGTACTGAGCTTCTTTGATTTTCTTCTCAGAAATCTGGATTTCAAGCTTCTGTAGCTCGATTTCCTTGCCAATAGCCTCGTACTCGCGGTTGTTGCGTACGTTCTGCTGCTGCTCTTCGTAGCGCTTAATCAGGCCATCCGCATCCTTGGCGGCTTGCTTGCGCTGCTTGATCTGGTCGTTGAGGGCGGCAATTTCTTCGTCGAACTTGCTCACGCGTACTTCATAGCCGGCAATTTCGTCCTCCAGGTCGCGCACCTCTTCGGGCAGGTCGCCCCGTACGCGCCGGATTTCGTCGAGCTGCGAGTCAATACGCTGCAGGTTCAGAAGGGCTTCCAGCTTGCTAGAAACGGGAGTTTCCGTGGAGGGATTAGAAATCATAACGGACGGGGTTGGTGAGGGTCTCAGCAGTTAAGAGCGCAAAAGTACTCCCAAAGTTGTCGGCAAGCAAATCCCGAAAGATTTCGCCGGTGAATTGCTCGCTCTCAAAATGGCCAACGTCGCAGAGGAGCAGGCGGCCTTCTGCCTGGAAGTATTCGTGATATTTCAGGTCGCCGGTTACGTAGGCGTTGGCACCAGCGGCGCGGGCTTTGCCAATCAGAAAGCTGCCCGCCCCGCCGCAAAGTGCAACGCGGGTGATGGGTTGCCCAAAATCGGTGTGCTTTACTACGGGCACGCCCAGGGCGGCCCGGAGCCGCTGCCGGAACTCCTGTGGGCTCAGATGTTCGGGTAGGTCGCCTACCATGCCCGCGCCGACACCTTGGTGCTCGTTTTCTAGCTTTAGCAGTTCGTAGGCCACTTCCTCGTAGGGATGAGCCTGGCGCAGTGCCCGCAAGGCCGCGCGTTGTAGGTGCAACGGCAGCAGTACCTCCACGCGCTGCTCGTGGGTAGTCTCTGGCTGCAAGGGCGTGCCGGTGTGGGGGTGGGTGCTGGCACCAGGCGTGAATGTTCCGGTGCCATCCATGCGGAAGCTACAGTCAGAATAGTCACCAATCTGGCCCGCACCGGCCTGATACAGGGCATGCAGCACAGCTTCGGTGTGCGTGTGGGGCACGTACGTCACAAGCTTACCCAGAATACCTGTTTTGGGGTCGAGGATACGCAGGTTTTGGAGGCCCAGTTTCTCGGCCAGCTTTCGGTTTACGCCCTGATGTACGTTGTCGAGGTTGGTATGGGCGGCATAAATGGCTACGTCGTGCTTGATGGCCTTGATGAGGGTCTGCTCTACCTCGTTGGCTCCCGTAAGGCGCTTGAGGGGGCGAAATACCACCGGGTGGTGGGCCACTACCACGTTGCAGCCCCGGCGTACCGCTTCATCTACTACGGCTAGCGTGCAGTCGAGAGCAATAAGTACGCCTCGCACCTCCATCTGGGGGTCGCCGCATTGCAGGCCGGCATTGTCATACGATTCTTGGTAGGCGAGGGGAGCAGCGCGCTCGAGCACGCGGGCTAAGTCTTGAACAGTGGGCATCACTACTATACTAGGTGAAAGACGACACAAAGGTGGTAAAGGAAATAGAAGGCTGGCGCGGCAGGAGTAGCCCCCTAACCAGTACGGCTGGTTCGCGTTGTGTTATCGTCGCCTGTCAGCAGTGTACTCTGCAGAATTTCCACATAGTGAGCCACGTTTTCGGCCAATGCCTTCCGCTTGTATTGCATCAAAAACCGAGGATGGTCAAGGATGTGGATTTGCTGGAATAAGCCTAGCTCGTTGTTTAGCTTAGTGAAGTACTGTCCATTGCGGCGGCCAAGGCAGATGGCCGCGTGCTGGGCCAGTCCCACCTCATGCACCTGACGCCGCACCGAGTCCTGGATGCTGGGCCAGAGTGCCGCCGTCACGGCCGGGGAGTCGTAGAAATTATAGTTTAGCCCTTCACGCAGGAGCACCAGAGGGTAGAGTGAGCCCAGAAAAAAATGCTGATAAAAGGCCTGTGGCCCGCCCATGGCTTCAATAACGGCCTGCACAAATTCGCTCGATGGTTCTCGTCGGCGCGGCAAGTCGTTGGCAATTCCCCACGTAGTTAGGGCTACGGGGTCCGTGAAGGCTACACCAGTGCGGCCATTGCCGAGACGGCCAGGGTTAATGCCCAAGAGCGCCACCCGGGGTTGGTTGCCGGTGTAGTAGCGCTGAGCAAATTGCCAAAAAAGCTCCCGTGGGGTAGACTCTTGGTATGGACTGTAAGCATGCACGCTTTCCGGTAGCGGCGTAGCCGGGGTAGGAAATTGCGTTAGGAAGTGTAGGAGCCGGTCGGCGAACATAGAGGTAGGGAGCAGAGTGGAACTGCTTGTACGGGGCAGGTCTCAGGTGGTGCCCATTCAAACCAGCCTAATTCTAACCACGGCCAAGTCGTCCATAGGTACAAGCGAGTACCTGTTTTCTAGCCGTTTAAGCTTGATGTTCAACATTTCACTGCGCTCAGTAAGCTCGTCATCTACCAAGAGATAGTGCGCAATAGCACGGGTGTCGGAAGGAGAGGAATCGGTCGATTGAAAGCTGTCGATGCCATCAGTAGCCAGGCCCAGGTTGGTGCAGGAAGTGGAGTGGAATGACTGCTTGTGTTGAGCCAGCCACTCTTCAAAGTGCTGGCCCAAATGATAAGCTAGGTAGTCGGGCTGGTTGTCCTGCTCAAAGCGGGTGATACGCTCATTAATGGCCACGGTAGCATCGCCCACTGCCAACCCATATACCTCCCCCGTGTTTTGGTCGAGCAGCGCCATGACCAGGGTCGTCAGCAATTCGTTGGTGTCGAGCAGCAGGTAGTTACGCGCCTGCTGAAATTCTCCAAACAGGGCCGCCATAATCTCAACCAGTTCCTGCTGCACGGAGGTAGCTGAGATATCTTCGTGAAATTGCTGGTACTGCCGCTCCTTCACCACTTTGCGAATGATTTTGGCCGCCAGGGTAGAGGCAAAATGACTTTCTCGCCCCATCGTACAGCCGTCCATCACGGCGCATAGCCAACGGCCGCTGCCCATTGGCTGCACCACGCTGAAATCTTCGCAAAAGTCAGCGTGGTATTCTCCTCTCCTGAGGAGCTGATATACTTCCATGCAGATACTACCTTCAAACAGCCGGGCTACTGCAGTAGCGGAGAAAAATCGGGAAACTGATTAGGCCATGAAGTGAAGCAAATATCTGGCTTTTCAGGAGCTTTTATGCCTGCCTCTAACGAGCTTCTTGCGCAATATGTAAGGGCAACCCGCCGGAAGCTTTGCGCAACCCGCTATTTTTGCGGCTCCCGTCGCTTCTTTGCCTGCAATGCCTTCTCTGCTCACGCTTGTGCTCTTACCATTCAGCTGGCTGTATGCCACAGTGATGGCCGTGCGCAATGGGCTATATGCCACGGGCATTAAACCCTCAACTAGCTTTGCGGAGGTGCCCGTTATCAATGTGGGCAACCTGCGGGTGGGAGGCACCGGCAAAACGCCCCACGTAGCGTGGCTAGTGAATTGGCTGCTAGCCCAGGGGCAGCGCCCGGCCATGCTGAGCCGGGGCTATGGGCGTCGTACCCAGGGCTACCGCCTGGCCAGCGCCGCCGATACGGCCGCCACAATAGGCGACGAGCCTCTGCAGCAATGGCGCCACTTCCAAGGGAGCGTGCCGGTAGCCGTATGTGAGGACCGTACCGCAGGCATTCGTCAGCTGCTGCGAGACGCGCCTGCAACCAGCACTCTGGTGCTAGACGACGCCTACCAACACCGGCGGGTACAACCCTCCTTCAACATTCTGCTTACGGAACAGGCCCGACCTTTCTACCAAGATTTTGTGCTACCCGCCGGGCGCCTACGGGAACGCCGTGCCGGGGCCCGCCGGGCCGACTTGGTTGTTGTAACGAAGTGTGAGCCAACACTGTCGGAAGCTAAGCGCCAGGAAATGACGCGCTGCATCCGGCGCTACGCCCGGCCCACTACTGCGGTGCTTTTTTCAACTTACGAATACGGTGCGCCGGTGCCGCTAGCTGCCAACGCCCCGGCAGAAGGCAAGGAAATAGTGCTACTCACTGGCATTGCCCAACCTGCTCCCTTGCGTGAGTTCCTCGAAACGGCGGGCTACCGGATTGTACAGCACGCCCGCTTTTCTGACCATCATACCTTTAGTGTGGCAGAGCTAGAAGCGGTAGCTGCGCAATTACAACCTGGACAAAGCGTTTTCACTACGGAGAAAGACGCCGCCCGCCTGCGCGAACCTGCGCTAGCGGCCGTAGTCGCTCGGTTGCCCCTATTTTACCTCCCCATTCACGTCCGGTTTCTTGCTGATGGTGCCGTCCGTCTGCCCGAACTGCTGATGCCCTACTTTCAGCCCCACGCTGTTGTCTGATTTGCTATTGATTTCGCTTCTTCGGGCCGTGGTGCCCACCTTTTGGCTGACGAGAATGTACCGCCAGGGCCTAGCTGTTGGGGCTACGCTGCTGCTGCTGCTGGGGCTCTTGCCCAATGCCCGCGCCCAGGTGCTCGACGACTCTACCAAAAACCGCTACGGTGCCCGCACCACCTTCATCATTCGGGAGGCCGATGTGCTACGCCAGGATACGGTGGGGCGCATGATTGATACCACGCTTACTCGCCTCCCGCAGGTGCGCTACTGGGTGCACGACTCCACGTTTTACCAAGACCTAGGCAACTTCGGCACTGCTGCTCGTCCGTTGCTCTGGCAGCCTAATCTAGAGTTGGGGGCCCGCCTGGGTCGCAACGTATTCGACCGGTACACCCGTAATTCGGCCACCATTCCTTACTACGATACTCGCTCGCCCTATACTTTCTTTCGCTTTAATCAGGGAAATCCCTACGAGCAAGTATTTGAACTGTCTTACACGCGGAGCCTCAAGAAGGCGTTCAACGTGGGCTTTGCCTACGAGCGGTTTGGTGCCAATAAAGCCCTAGCCGTCTCGAACACTAGGTCGTCGCAGGTAGAGCACAGCAACTTCCTGTTGTTTGTGCGTTACCAGTCGCCAAACGACCGTTATCACATGGTCGCCAACCTGAATACGTCGCGGCATCGGGCAGTTGAACAGGGTGGCATTCAGCCCTTGGCTAGTGACACCCTGGAAAATGGGCGCACCGACTTAAGTAAGCTCTTCGAGTACCAGCGGGAAGTAGTCAACCTAACCAATGCTCTTAACCGCGACGACCGGGATGAATTCCGGCTGACGCATACCTATCGCCTCTTAGGCCGTGGCCTCACCGTGTATCACACCTTCGACTGGCGGCGACAGCAGAATAAATACGTGGATACGAAGTTGGAATCTCCCGGTGGTACCCCACTGTTCTATCCGCAATTTTTAGTCAGCAACGTGGCTACCGATGACCGGACCACGATGCGGCAGGTAGAAAATACTGTGGGCCTTATGGGGCGGACGGCCGCGGTAGAATATCGCCTGTACGGCCGTCAGCGCTACCTCACCCTCACCGATCAGTATCGGCAGGGCAGCACGGAAGGGGTGGAAGTAACCGCTTTCAACATCGACACCTTGCAGCTGTTTGTGGGTGGTACGGCCGCTTTCAGCTACCGGCAGTTCGCCATTGAAACGGCTGGAGAGCTAAAGCCCTCGGCCCAGCTTGACCAAACTGAGTACTGGCTACGCGGGGCTGCTCGCTTGGGACCATTGGTGGGTGAACTGCTGTTGAACAGCTACTCGCCCACCCTCACGCAGCAGCGTTTCAGCGGCAACCACTACGCTTGGGATAACACGGGTGCAACTGCCTTCCGCAACACCAATGTGCAGCAGTTGCGCGTGAGCATTAGCCAGCAACTGGGGGGGCAATACTTGGAGGCATCGGGCACGGCAGCGCGCATCGGAAACTTGGTGTACTATAACCAGTACGGCGTGCCAGCCCAAGCCGACTCGACCAACAACCAACAGCTATTCATTGCGGCTCTGCGCCACCGCTTTCACGTAGGGCATTTTTACTTCGATAATCAAGCAACCTACACCGCCGGGGCTGGCGAAGACAAAGCCCTGCGCATCCCAGCGCTAGTGGCCGAGTCGCGGATTTACTACCAGGGCTACGTATTCAAGCGTGCTCTGTTCGGGCAGGTAGGAATGCAGACCTACTTCCAGTCGCGCTGGAAAGCCTACAATTACAGCCCCAGCACGCAGCAATTTTATCTGCAGGACTACTTCACCATTCGCAACACGCCTCTGGTAGACGTATTCCTGAGTGCCGATATCAAGACACTGAGCATCTTTCTCAAGATGGCGTACATCAACCAGTTTCTTCCGCAGTCCGGTTATTACACCACCCCGTACTATACTGGGCTACCCCGACGGTTCCAATTCGGCATCCGTTGGCAGTTCTTCAACTAATCACTTGGTAGCTTGCTACGGGGGCTAGCAGAAACCCCGCCTGAAGCCTACTTGGCCCATTACCATTCGCTTAGCCACATGCAACCCGAAGGCAAAGAAAAAACCATCCTCAAGCTCAAGCTCAATACTGACCCGCGGTGGGTAGATATTGCCAGCAAAAACATAGAGGATATTCTCGTTGACCATGCTTACTGCGAGCAGAAAGCGGCCAGCACAGGCATTAGCCTAATTGTAAAGTATCCCGAGAAAACGCGCCTCGTGGATGAGCTCACACTTCTGGTAGCCGAGGAGTGGGCCCACTTTGAGCGGGTACTGCTAGAGCTGCGCAAGCGCGGGCACGAACTGGGTCGTCAGCGCCGCGACGAGTACGTGGTGCAGTTGATGACCCACGTGCGCAAAGGTGGAGCCCGCGAACGGCAGCTCATGGACCAGTTGCTGGTAAGTGCCCTGATTGAAGCCCGCAGCTGTGAGCGGTTCAAGCTTTTGTGGAAGCATATTCCTGACCCCGAGCTATCCAAGTTCTACTATGAACTGATGGTGTCGGAGGCAGGACACTTTGTGAGCTACGTGGACTTAGCCAAAGAATATTGCGACCCGAAGGAAGTAGACGTGCGCCTGCAGGAGCTACTCAAGATTGAAGGTGAGATCATCACCAACCTACCCGTCCGCGACGACCGGATGCACTAGTAGTAGTCAAGAGACTGCCAGGAACAAGGGGCGTAGTTCTGGGGTAGCACCAGGACTACGCCCCTTGCTCGTGCAAAGAGACTAGGGAGTGATACCAGGGCTGATAGCATGAGCTACAGCAAAGAGAAGCTTGGGAAAATTTTCTTCAAATGGGACACATACCCAGCAGTAAAAGTACTGTTCTATGGAAAGCAATGATATATTCGCTTCTTCCCTCACTGTACTTGTTCCCGAATGAAGAAACTTCTACTGCTGTTGACTTTAGTAAGTCCAGTGCTAGCGCTGGCACAAGCCCCAACCCCAGATGCCCCTCCTGCAGTGAACTTCTGCGGTATTGACCTAGTGGTGCCGGGCGGCTGCACCCCCGACAATAAGTACCAAGTGCATTGCCAAGGAATGCAGCTGACGTGGATGTACCTAGATTACCCGATGCTGAAAGGCTTTCCTGATCAATTTGTGCGACAGCTTGAAAAAAAGCATAAGCACACGGAAAAGCAGCCGCTTGAGTGCTTTATTCTGGAAACGCCCGCGAAAGGCTATCGGCTGAGCTACCCCACCGAAGCGGGGGGCATGACGTATGAACTGGTAGCGTACGGCATTGCCAAGGGCCAGCCCGTGATGGTACAAGTGACTCTCGAAACCGACCCCGATAAAACGGCCGACCTACCAGCGCTGGCTCAGCAAATCATCCGGCTTCCCAAATAAGAAAAGCCTCGACAAAAGCCGACATCGCCCGAGCGCAGTAGTTGCAAAAAGAGTGGTTGCCACCCGACTTTCAGGTAGGACCTTGCTTTTACAACTACTGCGCTGGGGCGCTGGTGCTGCTTTAGAAAAATACTATTCCTCCGGAGAGAAGTCACGGGAGTTTAGCAGGCCGGGGGGGACGGTAAGCTCGCCAGTGTGCGGGTCGATGACGCCATTGCGCTCATCTTCGATATTGGTGGCTTGCGTGTACACGTCGCCGGCAATAGGCCGGCGGCGCAGTTCCTGCTTGAAGGCACGAATGCGGTTGGTTCGCTCTTCTCCTTCCTGGGGCCCACCATAGTCGGCGAAGCCAAATCCGCCCCATTCACTTACAATAAGGGGCTTTTGACGGCGATAGAAGAAGGCGTCGCCGATTACCAGCGGGAAAGCAGCAACTCCTACTAGCTCACCTCGCACAAGCCGGTCAAGCAAGTCTTGCCAGCGGCCTAGGTCAGGGGTGTAGAGGTGAGCCGTAAGCAAATCGGACTTCAAGCGGCCTTCCTGCGAGATATGCTGCCAGCCGTCGTTGTCCACTACCAGAAACTGCGGGTGCTCAATTTGCATATAGTGGTAAGTATCCACAATGTAGCGTCGTGTCTCGGGGTTGGTGGCAATATCTTGGCAGCCCCAATCCTCGTTATATAAGCTCCAAATAACTACGGAGGGATGTGACTCAATAAGTGCCAATAGGCGGAGTAGTTCGTCGCGGTGGTTCTGCCGGCTCCGGGTGCTTGACGTATGGGGACTAGGTACTTCTACCCACAAGAGCAGCCCCAACTCATCAGCCAAATTATAGATGCGCGGGTCGATGCCAGCAATGTGTACGCGCACCATATTGCAGCCCAGCTTTTGCATGGCGTGCATGTGGCGCTGCATTTCCTCGTATGTGGCCGTACCCGGCTGATAGAGGATGCCATCAAGATACGTGGGTTCATTGTTTAGGTACACGTGCTTGCCCCGGGACTCTATCTTGCGCAGCCCAAAATGCGTTTCGATTTGCGCTTCGTAGCCTTCCGAATCCACTAGTTGGGCAACCAGCAAGTACAGGTTGGGCGTTTCAGGGGACCATAGCTTGGCATCGGGCATTTCCAAAATGACGCGCTGCTGCTTTTGCCCGGCTTCCAGACGTAGTGGAAACTCAGAGGTATATAGGGGAGGAGAACCTTTGGGGGCGCCGCGTTCCGTTACTTTCAGCCGAAGCGTATAACAGCCTGGGTCGTGAATGCGGGTAGTGAAGTTGAATCGAACCAGGTGGTCTTCAATGATGCTGTCGACCCCGAGGCGGGAGCGGAGTCGGTTGCGCTCTACCACTTCCAGCCACACGCTACGCACAGCGCCGGTGTACGTCTGGTACCAGATTCCGCCGCGCTTATAAATGTGCGATTCTTGCTTGCCGCGGGTGATTTCGGCATCCATGGTATCGGCAATCCGCACTGTAAGCCGATTAACTAAGTGGAGATTTTCTTCTCGTAACTCGTAGGAAAACGAGGTGTATTCTCCGTAGTGGACATCCTCGCCTTCAATGGTGCGCAACTGTCGTCCGTTCAGCCAGACTTGGGTTTCGTAGCCGCAGGCCCCGAAAGTGAGTTGGAGCATGGATCGACGCAGGGGCTCTTCTACCTCCGGAAGCGTAAATTCTCGCTCGTACCAAGCCACTACTTTATCTTGCCACGCGGTAGGCTGGGCCTGGCCGCGAGCCTCGGCCATGTGTGCTTCAATGGAGCCCGGCCACTGCGCTACGTATTCATAGTCGTGGCCGAGGTACCACCCTTCGCGCAAGCCTCTATCGTCAGGATCAAGGGCAAAATGCCATTGTCCGTCCAGGAGCGCATGGTTGCTGAGGCGCAGTACGGCACGCGGTAGGGGGTTGGCTATTTCTTCTACAGCCGCCGGTTCTTCCTGGCTGGCTGATAGGCTGTAATTGATGTGCTCTGAATTCATACAAGATGTTTCTGGCCACCGGCCGGGCGAGGAAAGGCATGCAATAGGTACTGGGTACGTCCCTTGTCTAGCTAATGATGCACGTACTGTCGAGAAAGAACTCCGCTGCGCTTCAATGACAAACGCCCCTACCAGCGAAGGCAGAGGCGTTGGGAAGGCTACACACGCGAAGGAGCCTAGGTTTTTTGCTTCTTTTTCTTGGCTGCCGGAAACAGGATATTGTTCAGTATCAAACGGTAGCCAGGCGAGTTAGGGTGCAGGGCTAGGTCGGTAGGCTCCTCTTCTACCATGTGCTGGTAGTCCTCGGGGTCGTGGCCTCCATAAAAGGTCCAGGTGCCTTTGCCCAAGGTGCCGTGCATATAGCGTACCTCTCCAGAAGCCTTGTTCTCACCCATTACTACCACGTCAGCCTTCACCAGAGACTTCCGGAAGGCTGTGGTCTGCCCCATGAACCCTTTGATAGTGCGCTCATGGTTCTGAGAAAGCATGGTGGGCACTGGGTCATACTTAGCCGAGAAGTTGAACAGTTGGAAGTAATCATTATCCTCGTACACCCCGCGTTCCTGGGGTTGCATGTCAATGTCGGAGTACTCGTATTCGTATGGGTCGCGCACGAGCTGGAAGTTCTGGAATGCCAGGGTGCGGTTGAAGTTGAGCTTGCTCTGAGCGGCTGGGTCGGCCGGGTCACCATCGTACATGCTCTCGACCATATCAAGGCCCAAGCCAGCCAAGGCAATGTCGTAGGAGTCAGTAGCCGAACACATAGCAAACATGAAGCCGCCGCCGGCAATAAACTCCTGCATTTTTACCGTCACGGCTCCCTTCATCTGGCTTACTTTTCCAAAGTTATTTCGCTTGGCAGCTGCCTCAGCATCGCGCTGCTGCTGCTGATACCAGGGGCGGTTGCGGTAGTTGCGGTAGAACTTGCCATACTCGCCCGTAAAGTCTTCGTGGTGAAGGTGAAGCCAGTCGTACTTCGGTAGGTCGCCGCGCAATACCTCGTCGTCGTAAATTTCTGTGTAGGGAATTTCGGCGTAGGTGAGCACCATGGTTACCGCATCATCCCAAGGTTGCTTGCCTTTGGGCGTGTACACCGCAATTTTGGGTACCTTCTCCAGCTTCATCACATCCATGTTAGCGTTCGGGTCAGCTATTTCCGAGAGGATGCCGGTGTACTGCGCCTCGGAAATTACTTGGTACGTCACGCCGCGCACGGCCAACTCGTTTTCCGCACCTTGCACTACGTCGCAGGCGAAGGCCCCACCGCGGTAGTTCAGGAGCCAGTCTACTTCCACCTGCTTGCCCAGGAGCCAGTAGGCAGCTCCATACGCTTTCAGGTGCTCCTTCTGGGTGTTATCCATCGGGATAAGAATATGGTTGGCCCAAGCCGATAGGGGCTGACCGCAGCAGATTCCTACTACCAACAGTAAGGCAACAAGACGCGGGAAGTGTATCATATGAGAACGTAAGAAGATTTAAGGCAAGGTTTTTGTCAACCCGGGTCCCACGCAAGGAGCGAAAGCCCAAAACTAACCCACTCGTGCTTGCCTCAACGTCCGGTTAATCCGTGATTCTAAAGGTAACGAAACTGTGCGGCAGTTTAGTCCAAACCGCCTACCTTGCGCGACTCGCTGAGGGCCCAAGCGGCCCCGCACGGACCGCCTCAGCCGGGTCAGGATAATTTGCTCCGTTTGCTTGCTGTCGCCCTTATGCATCTGCTGGAAAACATCAAAGAGGCGTTTCGTTCCATTAACAGCAACCTGCTGCGAACTATCCTCACCGCTCTTATCGTCAGCATTGGCATCATGGCCTTAGTTGGTATTCTCACTGCCATTGATGCCATGAAGTATAAGCTCAATAGCACCTTCGCTAGCCTAGGGGCTAACTCGTTTGAAATCAAGGCGAAAGGGTATAACAACCGCTCGCGTAGGGGAGGCGTGCAGGGCAAAACGTACCCGGTTCTCACGTATTTGCAAGCCCGCCAGTACAAGGACCGGCTCGGCGACAATGCCAAGGTGGGACTATCTGCTTTTATAGCTGGTGCCGTAGAGGTGAAGGCGAACGGGGAAAAAACCAACCCCAATATGCAAGTAGTGGCCGGTGACGAAAACTACTTGCTAATTCAAAGCTATAATCTGAGTGCGGGCCGCTCCTTTTCCACTAGTGAGTTACATGCGGGCAACAATGTAGCCATCGTTGGCACGGAGATTAAGGACAAGCTGTTCCCAAACCAAAGCCCCATAGATAAGTACATCTATCTGCTGGGACGGCGTTTTCAGGTTATTGGCGAGTTGGAGAAGAGCGGTAGCACGATGGGTGGCGGTGGTGCCGACCGTTTGGTACTTATCCCGCTGGAAACCGGCAATCAACTACCCCGGCAGCGGGCCCTTACCTACGACGTAAAAACGGCTACGCTTGACCCTTCCATGCTCACGTATCTCACGGGAGAAGCAACGGGCATTATGCGCGCCGTACGCCACGACCAACTAGGCCAGGAAGATAGCTTCGAGGTAGAAAGCAGCGAATCCTTAGCGGGTAAGCTAGATGATCTGTCAGGCAAAGTGCGTAAAGGAGGAAGTGTGCTAGCCTTCATTACATTGCTCGGCGCTAGTATTGCCCTCATGAATATCATGATGGTTTCTGTGACGGAGCGAACCCGCGAAATAGGCATCCGAAAGGCACTTGGCGCTACTGCTCAACAAATTCGCCAGCAGTTTCTTATTGAGGCAATTGTCATCTGTTTGATGGGAGGCATTCTAGGTGTACTACTAGGCGTTGCCGGAGGAAACCTGATTCCGTTGCTGATGCCGGGCGCAGGAGGCTTCTTTGTGCCTTGGTTATGGATGGGAGTAGGTATTGCTATTTGCATGTTGGTAGGGCTCATATCAGGTTATTACCCAGCTAGCAAAGCTGCTGCCCTTGACCCAATCGAGAGTTTGCGCTTCGAATAGAGGTAGTCCGCGGTTTGGTTTGTCCTCGCCCTTTCTGCGCCCAGCCGCAGATGGTACTTGCGCCTGTACTATGCAACCTGAAGTAAGGAGCAAGAAAATAAACCGACTTTCCTTAGGAGTCGAGGAAAGTCAACTACTAGCATTGTTCAAACGGTAAGCTACAATAGTAAGGAGATAGGAGCGTGCCCATATTAGATCCCGCTACATGTTAGTGGCGAGCGGTACCCGAGAAGGCCCATATCAGTAGGCCGCGTCCTCATTAGCAGTACATTCTTGTTTGACTATAGAGAAGCTATCTGGTAATTGGTAAGTGCCGTACGTAGGAAGTTACCAACCGCTGAGCACTAGCGCAGGTAGTAAACGCGTGTTGCGATAAGCCATATCTCGAAAGGTTGAAACTATAGCTCGCTTGTAGGAGCAGCATGACTCTCCTGGCTGTTACCCTCAGCAAAGCACTGCGCCGGCTAGCTCCTCTAGCTGCCACGCTGCCTTAGCGCGAGTAGACGTCCTCGAATTCATGATAGGGTCGGCCCGCAGTTCGGTTCCGGGAAGGATAACGTAAGACTAGTTTATGGTCCGTGAGTTCTTTGACTACGACCGTAACCGAGCTGTAGGTAAAGGTGTCGGAACTCAGGTACGTGAGCTTGTCGCCGCCCAGCGGGGAGTTATCCTTCACGTCGTAGAAGAGGATGGAGTCCTTGGAAATGACGGTGTAAAAATAGAGAGCAGCGGGAGAGGAGTCCGACTTTTGGGTCAGCAACTTGCCCTCGGCGTCATACTCATAGTCTACCAATTCTTTAAGCGTCCAGCGGCCTTCGATGGAAGGTTTGGGCTTGCTTTCTTCTTTCTTACAGGCGGCGGTGAGCAGCGTCAGGCTCAACAGCAGGAGGGATAAGAAACGGGGCATGAAAATGCGTTAGAAGTGTTCGGTGTTTAGAGAGAACCCGTAAAGGTTACGCGAATGGTCGTAGCGCGTGGATCTAGCTTATCCTCAGCACGGATAGAATCGCTCTCCCATTGAATAATGAACCGGTCTGGTGAGGGAAAGCGAATGGTGCCCATTGTGCCGCTATTCCAGAGTTGCTTTTTACTTCTTCAACTGCATCTGCAGCAACTGGATGAGGCAGGAGCTATTCAGGTAGCTCGTTTTTGATGGAAGCATTGGGGCGGTGAGTGAAGTTGTTTCGGAATAGAAAGTAGCAGATGATTGAGAGTATAATGAGGGAGAGCAGATTGCGAAGCACAGCCCAATAGTTAGGGGCACTGTCCGCCAGAGTCGGTACTTGACGGAGAATGAGGTAAACGTTCCAAGTGAAGAAGGCTAAAAACAGCGCCTTGGCATATGGTTTACCTGCCCTGATTCCGAAGCCCAGCCATGCTAAGAAGACTGGGGTTAGAATTAAAATGGCAAAGGCGATACTAGTGAGAACGTTGTCTCCTTTACGAGTAACAACCAGGACTATAAGCTTGAAAGAGGTGTAGTAATTAGATGCTAGGTTCAGTGTGGTTAGACCGAAGTACAGATAGGAGGCGATAACATTATCTCGGCGTAATGTTAATTTCATAAACAGGCGTCTAAATAGGTTACTTCTTCACTTGCATTTCCAACAGCTGGATGATGTGCTCCTTATCCTGCACCTGAATCCGAAGCGCCTCCTTCTCGAAGGCTGTAGCCTCTTCCAACCGCTTCGCGTCCGCTACCTGAATAACATCTCGCCTTTGCCGAGTAGAAGCCAAGTGGGGTTTACCTTATCAATTGAAATAGCAACTGTAGCAACGAACTCAGCAAGCGGTTTTGAGCCCTTATCAATGTAGTTGCGTATGGCTGAGTCACTGACACCAAGCTTCGTACTGAAGCTTCGAACATTCATTCATAGAGTATCTATTAGAATTCTTATACTCTGACTTTATAGCGCTTTGTCTCATTTATGCTCTTTGTGTAGAGTAATAATGTTCCTTTTGTAGCGTGTGCTTGTACATGTTCACCGCACAAGTAAGGAACCAGTTGGTGAAACCGCTCAAACACGCTGACGCTATACGTTACCTCTTGTTCAGCATTGCCGACCGATACCAGAGCTGATGCAGTAGCGTCAGACCCTCCAGCACCAGCTCCCGCTCCTCGGCCCAACTCCAGTGAATGTGGGGCGAGGGCGTCAGCAGTTCCAGCAGATCATCCGCCCGGTACGGGACCGACGCCTGCTGGGGCAAGTGGGTGAGTAGAAACTCGCGCGCCTGCTCAAGCGGACTCTCGCTGCCGGCGTCGCCCGCCTGCGTGGCCTCTTCCAGGCGCTGGCCGAGGGTCTGTAAGCGGGAAAGAAGCAAGTCAGGTTCCATCAGCAAAGCCATACATACACGTTTCAAATCTACTCTTTTTCCCCATTGCTGTGACGGAAAAGCAGAAATACTATGCCCTGCTCTTGCAGTCACCCTCAACACATAGCAGGGCGTCGACAAGCAAGAACCTGTCAACACACGTACCGGGCAACAGCTCGGAAAGGGGGGAGGATTTGGGGCGGGTCCCTGCATTACGGTACTTAGCCCTACTTAGTGCTGCTAACGAAAACGGCCTCTACGCATTGTAGAGGCATTTTTTGTTAAGCACCGTTAAGTATAAATGCAAAAAAGCCGTCCCCACCCGGAAACGGCTTTTCCACAATCGGAGCGCGGAGAAAATTCCCACCCAACTCCGGTCCGATTCTGACCCTGGACTTAGTGGCGGAACAAAAGTTCGCGGTACTTTACCAGAGGCCAGTCCTCATCGGCAACCATCAGCTCCAGCTTATCAACCGAGCGGCGGATGGTGTCGAAATGTGATTTGACAGTATCGCAATAGGCCACAGCCCGCTCGCGTGTATCGTCAATTTTGTTAGCCACTTTGCGGGCGTTGGTCATCTCGTCCACCTGGGTTTTGATGGTGAAGATGTGCCGCGAAATAGCCTTAATAGTATTCAGCGTTACTTCTGAATTCTCATCATCCAAGCCGAGCTCACGCAAGCCCCGAATGTTGGTAATCAGTTTGGTTTGGTAAGCAACAGCAGTAGGTATGATATGGTTTACGGCCAAGTCACCCATTACGCGGCTTTCGATCTGAATTTTCTTGATGTAGTCCTCCAGCAAAATCTCATGGCGAGCGTGCAACTCAATGTGAGAGAAGATGTGGTGACGCTCGAACAGGACGGCAGCCTCGTCTTGTACGAAAGCATCCAGGGCCTGCGGTGTCGTTGGTACGTTAGCTAAGCCGCGCTTAGCTGCCTCATCTTTCCACTCGTCCGAATAGCCATTGCCTTCGAAACGAATGTTCTTCGAGCTAATTACGTACTCGCGCAGAACTTCTACAATAGCTACTTCCTTTTTCTTGCCCTGGTCAATGAGTTTATCAACCGATGTCTTGAAATCGATAAGTTGCTCAGCAACAATAGCATTGAGCGTAGTCATGGCCGACGAGCAGTTCGCCGATGAGCCTACTGCACGCAACTCGAACTTGTTGCCAGTGAAGGCGAAGGGTGACGTACGGTTACGGTCCGTATTGTCGAGTAGAATAGCTGGAATCTTATCGATGCCGAGCTTTAAGTAAATGTTGTCTCCTTTATCGAGGGGTACCTTGGCCGTGCGCTCCAGTTCGTCTAGTACTGAATCCAGCATTGAGCCCACGAAAACCGACATGATGGCCGGCGGTGCTTCGTTGGCACCTAGACGGTGGTCGTTGGAAGCGGAGGCAATGCTGGCGCGCAGCAACTCTCCGTAACGGTGTACGGCCTTGATGGTGGTGATAAAGAAAGCCAGGAACTGCAGGTTTTCCTTCGGACGACGACCAGGAGCTAACAGGTTTACACCCGTATCAGTGCTCATCGCCCAGTTGTTGTGCTTACCCGATCCATTAACACCCGCGAACGGCTTCTCGTGCAGCAGGACTTTGAAGTTGTGCTTGTCGGCTACGCGCTCCATGATGTCCATCAGCAGTTGGTTGTGGTCAACAGCGAGGTTAGCATCTTCGAACGTAGGAGCGCACTCAAACTGGTGCGGTGCTACTTCGTTGTGGCGCGTGCGCAGTGGAATACCAAGTTTGTTAGACTCTTCTTCGAAGTCCAGCATGTAGGCATGCACCCGAGCAGGAATAGAGCCGAAGTAGTGGTCCTCTAACTGCTGGCCTTTGGCGGGGGCGTGACCAAACAAGGTCCGGCCCGTCATTACCAAGTCAGGGCGAGCAGCGTACAGGGCCTTATCTACCAGGAAGTACTCTTGCTCGATGCCCAGCGTAGTGTGTACACGCTGCACATCTTTATCAAAGTACTGGCACACATCTACGGCTGCCTTTTCTAAAGCGGCCAGCGACTTCAGCAATGGTGCTTTGTAGTCGAGCGCTTCGCCGGTGTAGGCAACAAATATTGTGGGGATGCACAGCGTTTTGGCGCTGGCTGTTTCAATAATAAAGGCAGGTGAGGTAGGATCCCAAGCAGTGTAGCCGCGGGCCTCAAAAGTGTTACGAATGCCACCGTTCGGGAACGAAGAAGCATCTGGCTCTTGCTGCACGAGCGCCGACCCTTTGAAGTTCTCAATTGGACGCCCGTCGGAGTTCAGATCGAAGAACGAGTCATGCTTCTCCGCCGTGGCCCCAGTCAATGGCTGAAACCAGTGCGTGTAGTGCGTGGCTCCTTTAGCCATGGCCCAAGTCTTCATAGCCGATGCTACGGCATCTGCTACGGAGCGCTCAACAGGAGAACCCTGCTTGATAGCTGCCTGCAGCTTCTTGAAATACTCGCCAGGCATGGTAGCCCGCATCGCATCGAGGTTGAAGACGTTTTTACCGAAAGCGTCGGAACGACGTTCGCCGGTGATGTCGACGGCCAGCGGCTGGCGCTGGTCTACTAATTCGAGAGCTTTAAAGCGAAGAATTGCCATGTATGAGGTAAGCGTGACACTCGGTGGGGTTGAGTATGAGCAAAGGTAGAGGTGCTACTCTTAATTTTCCAAACTGGCCTTTAATTTTTACCCATGCTTTTCGACAAACTGTGGCTTTTTCACTGCTACCCCCTGTTTTTAGAAGGCTATTGCCGTAATATTCTATCTATTTTATCTTGCACAGCTAAATGTAGCATCTATCTGCCGCTGTTGCTGGTGGCTAGAGAATCATAGCGTCTTGTCGTACTAGTAGCCGTCGGCAATATAGTAACTGTTTTGTGCTGCTTCAGGTATCGGCGCGTAGGGCGTAAGCAACTACGGAGTTGGTTCCGTTACTTTTGCTGCTGTGAGAAACCGCTTTGCGTTTCAGCCGCGCTACTTTCTATTCTGGCTGATCTACTTCGTCCTTACCAAGGCCCTGTTTCTGCTTTACCATAGCACGCAAACCAAGGGCTTACTGCCAGAAGTTGTGGCGAGCATCTTCGGCTATGGGCTCCGGCTTGATGCGTCGGCTACTGCTTACCTGAGTGCTATTCCTTTCGGACTATTTATTGTTGGCAGCTTAGCAGGCCCTCGGTTTCCGCTAGAGCGCCTCATCCGTTTCTTTACGGCTGTGGCGGCCATTGTAGTAACTGTGCTGACCGTAGCCGACCTGGAATTGTACCGGGCTTGGGGCTTCCGGCTTGATGCTACGCCCTTACAATACTTGAATACGCCAGGAGAAATGGCAGCGTCGGCTGGTAGTGCTCCAGTCGCACTGTTGCTTCTGCTCCTGGTGGGGCTGCTGGTTGTAGGATGGGTGCTGTACACGAAGGTAGTAGGTAGGATACCGGTGCTACCTGCTGGGTTTGGACGCGGCCGGGCTGCATTGGCAGGCGTGCTCTACATGGCCTTATTAGTGCTTCCTCTGCGAGGTGGGGTGCAGCAGATTCCCGTCAACCAGAGCGACGTGTACTTCTCAAACCGGCCCTTTGCGAATCATGCTGCTGTCAACGTTGCTTGGAACGTTGTCAACTCGTTATTCCTGCAAAATGCCGGCCCTAATCCTTACCAGTTCTTGCCTGACACAACGGCTACGCGGGTAGTACAGGCGCTGTATACTCCTGCTGCTACCCGTAGTGATTCTGTTAGCTTGTTGCGTACGCCGCGGCCCAATGTGTTGTTTATCATCCTTGAAAGCTTTACGGGTAAGCTAGTAGGCCACCTGGGCGGCGAGCAAGGCGTGACGCCAACGCTCGATAGTCTGGCCCGCACGGGCGTGAGCTTTCGCCACCTATATGCTGCCGGCGACCGAAGCCAAAAAGGGCTGGTGGCCTTGTTGTCGGGCTACCCGAACCAGCCCGCCACCAGTATCATTAAGTATCCTCGCAAAACGGAGCGGCTGCCTCATTTGTGTCAATCACTCAAAGCTGCGGGCTATAGTTCAGCCTACTACCATGGGGGAGAATTGGCGTTTGCCAATATGAAAAGCTACCTCGTAACGGCAGGGTACGAACGATTTACGGAACGCTCTGATTTTGCCAGGCAGGAGCAAAACTCCAAATGGGGTGCCCACGACCACGTGCTACTGGCCCGAATGCTGCGCGAACTGCCTCAGCAACGCCAGCCATTCTTTGTGACGGCGTTTACCCTTAGCAGCCACGAACCCTTCGATGTGCCCATGCCTCCCCGCTACCTGGGTACCGACGAAGCTGCTCAGTTTCGCAACTCTATATATTATACGGACCACGTACTAGGGCAATTTCTGGCGCGTGCGCAGCAGCAGCCATGGTGGGCCACTACCTTAGTAGTACTGGTGGCCGACCACGGGCATGCCCAGCCCAATGATACGCCACCCCACGCTCCGGAGAAATTTCAGATTCCGTTGTTGCTGACGGGTGGGGCGCTGCGTCCTGACGCGGCAGGGCGCTCCATAGAAACCATCGGCAGCCAAACCGACGTAGCGGCTACCTTGCTACACCAGCTCCAGCTACCTGCCACCAACTTTACCTGGAGCCGGGACTTGCTAAGTCCCGCCCCTGCGGCGGCCCCAGGTGGTTTCGCATTCTACTGCTTCACCGATGGCTTCGGAATAGTGAGCCCAACCGGCTGCGTAACCTACGACAACGTAGCGCGTCAAGTGATTGAGCGGCCTGCGCACCTACCCGCTACCCAGTTGCAGCTAGGCCAGGCCTATGAGCAGAAGTCATTCGGCGACTTTCTTTCCAAATAAAGCATGGAGGCTTCCCTTCCAGAACTTTTGTTTGTGTACAACGCTAATGCAGGGGCACTCAATGGCCTACTAGATACCTTACACAAGACTCTATCTCCATCTACTTACGCGTGTTCCCTGTGCGCCGTCACATACGGCGCAGCGCGCATGCGGCCAGAGTGGCGAGAGTTTCTACAAAGCCTACCCGTCAGTGCTACCTTTCTCCATCGCAATGAATTAGCGCAACAGCACCCATCTTTGTTGGCACACGCGCTACCTGCCGTGTTTTACCGGGCTACCAGCGCCGCGCCCTGGCAGTCGTTTCTTACGGCTGCCGAGTTGCAACGGATTAGCTTGGCTGCGCTTATGCAGCTTGTTCAGAAACGCCTGGCAACTATTAGGGCTGAGGCTATTCAGCAATGAACACGCCCATACGTCCCATTTGGTAATCGCGCATGGCTTCCATAATCTGAGACGTCGTGTTCATCACGTAGGGCCCTTGTTGCACCACAGGCTCGTGCAGGGGCGGTGCACTAGCCAGCAGCACCAAGCTCTCAGCAGTAGCGCGTAGCTGAATAGTGTTGCCATCGGGGCTAAGGTTCACTAGCGTTTGGGCAAGCGCTGATACGCCGTTCACGCTTACTTCCCCACGTATGATATAGAGCAGAATGGTATGACCAGCCGGCACTTCGGGCGTATACGCGCCCAGCGCCGCCAGCCGAATCAGCCCTAGCCGCAACTGGGGCAATAGGGAGTGTACTGGCCCGCGCAACTCCTCCCACGGCCCTGCTATCACTGTTAGCAGCCCTTGCCCAGCATCCAGCTCTTTGGTAGGGAGTGCGTTGGCGGGCACGTTATGGTAGCGAGGCTGCTCCATCTTCCGGGCAGCGGGTAGGTTTAGCCAAAGCTGCACTAGCTCCAACGTGCCCCCATTGCGCCGGAATCTTGGGGTAGTATTTTCGGCGTGAATAATGCCACGGGCGGCAGCCATCCACTGAATACCGCCAGCGCCTACTATTCCTCGGTTGCCACGACTATCTTGGTGTTCTACTTCACCGGCTAGCACAAGCGTTACGGTTTCAAAGCCCCGGTGCGGATGCGGCCCAAATGGCAACCCGCCGTTGTCGGGCGGGAATACCTTGGGCCCGATATGATGAAGCAGCAGAAACGGATCTAGGGCGGGTAGCTTTTCCGAGGGCAACGGCTGCATAATGGCGAGTTCCTGGGCTTGATTGAACGTGGCAGGTACAAGTTGTAGAACGGAGTGCAAGGAGTTAGGCATTAGAAAAACAAGCAAGGGAAGTAGACACTGGCACTAAACTATACGCCTTGTTCTTGGGTTATAGCCGTCCGTTTTGGCGCACAGCCTGCTACTTGGCACTTCTCTAGCAAAGCCGCTTGGTAGCACCTACAACTTCGCGTCTGATCGTTGTATCTTTGCGGTCTTGTTTATGGATACCAGAAAAGTTGCCTTTTACACGCTGGGCTGCAAGCTCAACTTCTCCGAAACGTCGGCCATTGGTCGGCAGTTTGAGGAGCACGGCTTCGTGAAAACCTCTTTTGAGGATGCAGCCGATATTTACGTCATTAACACCTGCTCCGTCACGGACCATGCTGACCGCAAGTGCCGTAAGGTAGTGAAGGAAGCCTTGAAGCATAACCCCGAGGCTTTCGTTGCTATTGTAGGCTGCTATGCCCAGCTTAAGCCTCAGGAAATTGCCGAGATTCCGGGCGTGCACGCCGTCCTAGGTGCGGCCGAGAAGTTTCAGCTGGTAGAAACGTTAGCAGGATTTCAGAAGCCCGCCGCCGGACAGCCGGGCCACGTGTTTGCCTCCCCCATATCGGAGGCCACAGAATTCCACGCGGCTCACAGCTACGGAGACCGGACGCGTACCTTCCTGAAGGTTCAGGACGGATGCGACTATTCCTGCTCGTTTTGCACCATTCCGCTTGCCCGCGGAAAAAGCCGTTCTAACTCAGTGCAAAGCGTAGTAGAGCGCGTGCAGGAATTGGCCACAACGGGCGTAAAGGAAATTGTCCTGACGGGGGTAAACCTGGGTGACTTCGGCTTGCAGGGCCCCGAACGGGAGCGGAAAGAGAACTTCTACGATTTGGTTCGGGCCCTTGATGAGGTAGATGGCATTGAGCGGTTCCGCATTAGCTCGTGCGAACCCAATTTGCTTTCCGATGAGATTATTCGGTTCGTGGCTCGCTCCAAACGATTCATGCCCCACTTCCACATTCCGTTGCAGTCGGGGTCCAACAAGATTCTGGGCCTGATGCGCCGCCGCTACCGCCGGGAATTGTACCAGGAGCGCGTAGCGCTTATCAAGGAAGTGATGCCACATGCCTGCATCGGCGTTGATGTGATTGTGGGATTCCCTGGGGAAACGGAGGCTGAGTTTCAGGAAACCTACCAGTTCCTAAACGATTTGGATGTAAGTTACCTGCACGTCTTTCCATACTCTGAGCGGGAGAATACGTTGGCCCCTTCGCTACCCGGCCGGGTGCAAGACCGGGTGCGCCACGAGCGGACCACACAATTGCGTAGCTTATCGGAAAAGAAAAAACGCTACTTCTACGAGCAGCACGTGGGTATGGAAACGCAAGTTCTCTTTGAGGATGACGTAACCAATGGGCAGATGGAAGGCTTCACACCCAACTACATCCGCGTAACGGCCAAATATGATCCGCTGCTGGTGGGCGATACGAAGCGTTTGCGGCTCATTAGTCTAAACCCTCATACTCTTATGGAGGCGGAAGAGGTTGGCATTGAAGTGTTTCACCACTAGCCAAGTCCTACCAAGTCAGTTTCAAACAAAAGCCCTTACTACGCAGTGTAGCAAGGGCTTTTGTTTGAAACAGGTTCTATTGCACTTCATTCTAACGGGCTAGCTGGCGTTGCATCAGGTCCATCATTTGTTGCATAAGCCGTTGTTGTTCCTGCAAATGCTGGTTCCGTAGCTCAGCTAGGGCTAATTGATGGGCCATTTGCTGAGTATAGAGTGCCGTTTGCCAGCTAGTGTCTGATGCGGTAGCCGCAGATGCTGTGGCTGGAGCCATTGCTGGTATTTCGGCAGCAATGGGTGGGGTTGGTACGGGAGGAGTAACCGGCTCGGAGCTAACAGGATTTGGCGCTGCAGGTTGGGGTGTTGGTAAAGGTTGGCTGCTGATTGGGGTTTCCTCTATTTTGGAGGGCGATACATCTGGCTTTTTTTCCTCAACAGCTTGCACCGGCACTTCCGTGGGGGCTACCATCGGGGCAACGGGAGTAGAGCTAGGTGTAGCATAAAGCATGGGGCCTGTTCCTTGTAGAAGCCAGTCCTTAGATACATTTGGATATATTTCAAAAACTTTGCACAAAAGGTCAAAACCAGGTTTATTCCGCTCATCTACAAGATGTTGGATCACCGTGGCGGTTTTATCTAATGAAGCAGCAAAGGCATTTTTAGATATACCCAAATATGAAATAAGCTGAGTGAAGCGTTGCCCAACTGTTTCTTCAACTGCCATAGCCCAAATGATTTCCTAGATGTTTGATGCAAATATACAAACAAATGGTTAATACGCTATGCTTTCTATTTATGTTCCCCTTATGGGTATGATTCTTTGCTTGATTAAGCACCTGTTAATTCACACAAGCAGACGACTAGCTGTATCACAGAAATGCACAGGCAGCACACACAGGAACAAGTGTATTCTCTCCGGATTTGGCAAGAGCAGCACGGAGGGGCATGGTGCTGCTTACGCTTTTAAGAAATGGTAACACGTATAAATGCGGCTAAGTATAGCCTCCAACGTACGTGACCAATATCTAGCTTCTATCAAGAATACTGGAGCTATGCCTTTTCGCAGCTACATAGAGTCAAGTGATAGGTACAGCGTATCCGAAAAAGAACCCCAAGAAGAACATCATTTTGTATGGAAAGTCGTGCAGATCGTGGTTTTGTAAGCCAATGCAACCCTTTTGTTCGCTTGAGGATCTACTATCTGCGTTACTAAATTCCACCCGTGATGAAGCACCTACTTGCCTCCTCCTTATTACTGGTTACATTTCTTTCTTGCCAGAAAGAAGAAATACCAGATGCTAACCTTAACGTCTATCCCCAAACGTGGCAGCTAGCTAAAATGACGGGGAATTTTCCAGTTTTTGTTAAAACAGGCTCTGATCTTCCTTTTCAAGAAACGTATGTTTTCCAGGCAGACAGTACCTTTACTAGGACCCGACAACAAGGTGGTCAGGTGATAGAGGTCAGCGGTACATTTTCCGCACGTAGCTACACGGACGGGCCCCATCTAACGCTCACTTACCCGGCGGATAACAACCTCATCAATAATTGTACCGCTGAGCCAAAAGAGACGCTAATCTTCCAAGCGGAAAACAAGACGCTGACGAGCTCGTCGCAACCCTGTGATGGTCCTTTGCTCGAGTATACTATGTCCAATAGATAGTACTCAACTTCCGGCGCAACAGCCTGACTACCTACGAAAGCACTTGAGACAAAGACCAGGGGCAACGAAATCACATCCACCTACGCTGGAACGCAGCGTTAGACGGCTGTTCTAAACCAAGCCACTAGCCCAGGCGCGCGCTCTGCTAATCTGGTCGAAGCGCTGAATTTCAAAGCGTACATCAGGAGATGCCTGATGATACATTGACGCAATAGTTAGGCGGTTAAGAGTATCGCTAGACTCTAACAAGGCAAAGCGCTGTAAACCAATAGTGTCTAAGGGGAGCAATATCTTCTCGTGAGTCCATTGCAAATCTCGGGGACGGACCGCCCCCAACAGACGGTCGTCGGCAATCCACCCCTTAACTTGAAGCTGACGGCCTAGTTGCAACGCCTGGGTAAGGGAGGCGCGGAAGTCCGTACTGTTGGCGAATCCAAGCCAGTGAGTTTCGAGGGTAGGAGAGGGTACCTCGTGAATGTAAACGTTTAGGTAAGGGAAAGAGAGAGCGGAACGCATGAATAAGGGCACTAGTGCGTTTGAGAGGCCTAGGTGCAGGCTTCTGTAAGCAGAAAATGAAGTTGCTTGGTACGTAAACTATCTGAAACAGATACGTAAACTTGCTAATAATGAATCAATTGCTAGTGCTTCGGGCTCTTAATCAAGAGCCCGAAGCACTAGCAGGTTGCGGCAATACTACACGGAATAATGCTAGTGGCATAGCGCTGGACTTGCACTATGCGCGGCTCTAATAGCCTTCATTCTAAGGAAATCTTTTTGGCCTGTGGGGCACCTGTGGCAGCCAGTACGTTGGGTAAGATATCTTTGAAAAGCCCATACTACGTTGCGCTAGTAAAGAGCTAGTGTGGTTGCGCGGCAATGGTAGAAGAGAGGACTGTTCTTAGGTGGCCTCTGCACACCCAGGGGAAGCAAATTATTCTTGTAAGGTCTGCCAAGCAGTAAATGCTGCGTGCATAGCCAAGCTGTCTATTCAACTCCTCATTCCGTGAGTGCTACAGAACAGTGCACAGTATTTTAATCAGCGACTCTTGCGCTAAAAGCCACGTAGCGGGCGCAAGCACGGGCGTAGGGGAAGCAACGGGAGAAAGTAGCGTGGTAACGCGAGAAATCTGATTGATAACCAATGGCTTGCTTGGCACAGAGTCGCCCGTTCGGTTGATATGAGGCCATTCGTCGTGCGGCCATTGCAGGAGAAAATACTCACTCTGATCGGTAAGCCGGGCTAGGCGGGCCGTGGCGTAAGGAGTGGAAGGAGAAAGGGCTCGGGTTTGGCTTAGTAGGCCCCGCAGCACTACGCTGCGGCTGTGTGCGGAACTGAGGGTAGAAGCTGGCATGTCGCGAAGTGACGCAACGGAACGCTGAAGCAGTAGGGGCACGGTATTCTGTGTTTGTACCTTCGTCAACGCCGCTTTGAGTAGCAATCAGGAAATAGTATTACTGGGTAAGAGGGTGAGAAAAGAACTCTTGGGCAGAAAAGATAGTAGCGCGCAGAGCTGCCAAGCAGCGCGCAAGCAGGGAGGAGAGGTACGGTACATAGGCTAAAAATTGTGCTAACGGATGCAGACGAGCTTAGGATGCGTTAGAAGCGCGGTAGCTCACAAAAAGCTTCGCTACCGTTGCGCAGCAAAGCTCTTCGTGAGCTACTTACCTCATTTTTTAACTTCAACTGTTCAGGCGAAAGGCACTAAAGCGGAGAGCAAAATAGTTGTCACCTGCTGCCACCGGGTGTAAGACCACGGGTGAGAAGCAGGCACGTAGGGCTGCGCAGCTTCCCGTTTGGCCGTGGCTACCCAGGATAGTAGAACGTGGCGGGAAGGCAGGGGATGCTCAAGCGTGATACTGTCGGGCCAACAGGTGTCGGGCCATTCCTGCAAGAAGTACTCCGCCTGGTCGGCAATGCGGGCTAGCCGGGAGGCAGCGTACGGGTCGGCGTAGCGGATGTGGCGAGCGGCCCGATACAAGTCGCGGAGGGCTGCCCGGGCCGGCGGGAAGTGGGGGGTGCTTCCGGGCGGCAACAGGTAGGTTGGTCTCATGTGAGGCCACCTACGAAGTCGGTTTCCAGGCTGGATTGCCAGTTTTAGCAGAAAAAAAGATAAAGTGCGCAAATGGCTAAACGGGGAATTTTATAGCCAGTATGCGTGTTTTTGGCCGTTTTTTACGCCGGCAGTTGCCGCGGCAATTCGGTTTCGTCGGGGAGTACTTCCGCGCCGGTACCGTGGTCGGGGGCAATACGTTTCCAGGTTGCCTGCTTAAGCTCGTCGAGGCGCAGAAGGGCTTCCTGAACTGTCGCATGTTCGCGCAGCCTGTCGAGGGCGCCTGTCTTGCGCACTACTTTCAGCAATTGCTCGAGCACAACTGGCAGGATCCAGCCTACTACGTTAGAAGCTAAAACTCCACGAAGCCCCAGGCGCACCAGCAAACGGGCCGTCATCCGTTCTAACAGCAACGCACGGGCAGCGGGCAGGGCCTTATCGGCAAGAAAATCGCGCACCAGTTGCAGATTTCCCTTTTGCACTTCCGCCCGTAACACTTCCTGCACGGCATCGAGGGCCGAGCGGGCAGCCTTCTGAAACAAACGGCCAGTTTGCCAGGCCGCCAAGCCGGTTAGATGTCCAGCAGTGCGCAAAAAGTGGGGCAGGAGGGAAATCTTCTTCATGGTACCTCATGGAACGCAAAACTGAGCCTGCGGATACATTAGCCCCCGGTTTCCTTACCTAGGATGGCTAAAGCAGGTAGGCTATACCGCGGCTGCCTACGTACTAGGTGAACTAGATTCGTGGCTAGTAAGTCACTTTACCCACCTTTCCTTTTGCAGATGCATAGTATTCTTATCCGCCAGCCTGGTGGCCCCGATGTGCTGGAACTTGGCACCCAACCCGTGCCTGAGCCTGCCGCCCATGAAGTGCTATTACAAGTACACGCCGCTGGCGTAAACCGCCCCGACGTGCTGCTCCGCCAGGGCAAATACCGGGGAAGTGGCGACGTAACGGGTACAGTACCGGGTTTAGAGGTAGCCGGCATTGTTACGCAATGCGGGGCAGATGTAACGCGCTGGCAGCCCGGTGATGCCGTGTGTGCTCTGCTGGCGTCGGGTGGATATGCTGAGTATGCAGTTGTGGATGCGCGCCATTGCTTGCCCGTGCCGACGGGCTGGACCATGACGGAGGCGGCTTCGCTACCCGAAACAGTGTATACGGTGTGGCACAATGTGTTTCAGCGCGGGGCTCTGCAACCCGGCGAAACGCTTTTAGTGCATGGCGGCAGCAGCGGCATTGGCATCACGGCCGTGCAACTTGCTCATGCCCTGGGTAGCCGAGTGGTGGCCACCGTTGGCAGCTCCGACAAACAGGCCGCCGTGCAGGGATTGGGGGCCGATACGGTGATTAACTACCGGGAGCAGGATTTTGAGCAAGTGCTAGCCGCCGCTGGTGGGGTAGACGTGGTGCTGGACATGGTTGGGGGCGACTACACCGCCAAAAACTTGCGGCTACTACGCGACGACGGGCGCCTAGTGTTCATAAATGCCATGCAAGGTGGGCCGGCGGCCTTCAACGCGTTGGAGATAATGGCGCGGCGACTTACCATCACCGGCAGCACCCTGCGGCCCCGCTCCGCCGACTTTAAGGCGGCGCTTGCCAGGGCCGTTGAGCAGCACGTGTGGCCGCTGCTGGCGGCCGGTAAATTTCGGCCGGTCATCTTTCAAACGTTTCCGCTGGGTAATGCGGCGGCGGCGCATCAATTGCTGGAAAGCAGTACCCACATAGGCAAAATTGTGCTGCAAACGGGGGCATAGATCTTTATGGCTTACAAGAAATATGTAAATAATACAATGGTATCTAAAAAAATAGCGACTCGTACATAAGAAAAGCTGCCCATGTACCGTGGTGGCTCGTGCGGCTGCGTTTGTGGCAGCATGGCGTTCTGCTCTTACCTGACCACCTGTGCATGAAGACTGCCTTACTCTTGGGGGCTACGGGCCTCGTTGGCGACTACCTGCTGCGGCAGCTACTCCTCGACCAGCGGTTCGGAGCCGTTAAAGTATTTACCCGCCGAACTACGGGCTACCAAAATCCGAAGCTTGAGGAGCACATCGTCGACTTTGACCAGCCTCAGCAGTGGAACCACTTGCTCAGTGGCGACGTGCTCTTTTCCACATTGGGTACTACCCTCAAGCAAGCGGGCAGCCAAGAAGCCCAGTACAGGATAGACTACACCTATCAGTACCAGGCCGCACAGGCCGCCGCCGAGAATGGGGTGGACACGTATGTGCTGGTTTCATCGGCGGGGGCCGATGCAGATTCGCTTATTTTTTACAGCCGCATGAAGGGGGAGCTGGAGCGTGACGTGCGCAAGCTGCCGTTTCGGCGCATCCGCGTGCTACAGCCCGGTATGCTGGCCGGCCACCGCAAGGAGCCGCGCACGGGCGAAAAAATTGGGCTGGTGCTAGGTAGTATATTCACTCAGCTGCCTCTCCTAAAGCAATACCGCCCCATTCACGGCCGCGTAGTAGCCCAGGCCATGATTAACGCCGCCCTGGACGAGACCCCCGGCGTGAAGACCGATACTTTAGAAGGTGTATTCACACGCGCTGGAGCCTAGGCTTTCTGTTCTTATAGTCCCACAAAAAAGCCGGCCCTTGCGCCGGCTTTTTTTATGAGAAAAACAAACCGCTAGGCCCGCTTCCATTTGATAGAGCAGCCAATGGCTTTGGTGGAGTTAACAGTTGCTGGCTTGCCCGCCAGAATATCCGTCATGGCATTTTCCAGATACTTGGTTTTTACCAGCGTAGCATCTTCCGAATTGTCGTCGATGGCGCCAATGTAGCGCACCACAAAGTCGGCGCCTTGGCGGGCAACGACATACAGGTGGGGCGTGCGGGTAGCACCGTACTGCTTCGCAATTTGCTGCGTTTCGTCTTGCAGGTAGGGAAAGCCATACTGCTTGGCCTTAGCTCGTTTCTGCATCTCGGCGAAGGAGTCGCCGGGGGCCACGCTTGGGTCGTTGGGGTTGATGGCAACTACCGGGTAGCCCTGCGAGGCATACTTTTGGTGAAGAGCCAGAATGCGGCTTTCGTAAGCTTGGGCGTAGGGGCAGGTGTTGCAAGTGAAGACCACAATGTAGCCCTTGGCTGCCTTGTTATCGGCCAACGACACCAGCTTGCCATCCACATTCTTAAGCTTGAAATCAACTACTTTATCGCCCACCTGGTAACCCACTACGTCGGGGCGGAGCATGATAAAGCTGCTTAGTGCCAGCACCAGATACGCCGCCAGCAAAGGAAGAATCTTTTTCATGAGATGATGGAAAAAAAGGTGAATGCTAAACCATGAAAGTAGGTGCGCGGCGTATCCAAAGGCGATAAAATTTCAGCTCGTGCCGTTGCCTATGCCTAGCCGCGTATTACAAAAACGCCTGCAATTGTTTTTGCAACTCCTCGGCAGTGAATTCCTTTTCAAAAGTGGCTCGTTTGCTTTTGGCATTGTTTACCAGCATAGTGAAGGGCAGTGCCCCGCTCCATTTGGCGTCTATCTTGTTAAGATACGTATTAGGGTCGGGTTCATTGAGCAACACTACTTCCGACTTGAGCCCCCGCTTCAGCACAAAGGGTTTTACTTTCTTATCCAGCTGGGAAGCGTAATCCATGCTTACTAGCAGCACCTTCACTTTCTGCTTGGCGTAGGTAGTGGTGAGTTGGTCGAAGTAAGGAAGCTCCTTAACGCAGGGGGCACACCACGTGGCCCAGAAGTTCACCACGTACGTGGTGTCGGTGGCGCGACTCAGGCGCTTTTGCAGTTCTGGGAGCTTAATTACCTCTACTTGCTGGGCCTGGCTAGGTAGGGCCAGGAAACAAATGGCGGCTGAAAAAAGAAGAGTAAGTCGGTTCATGTGAAGGTGAGCTAGTTGAGATAAAGACAAGGTAAAGGCTAGGAAGTTGCGGCCCAGCTCTGAGGCTTCTTCCCCAACGAAGTAGCCCCTAATAACGCGTATCCTGTTTCACGCCGTTGCTCGCTCTACTAAGGGCCAGATGCCAGCGTAGCGGGTGGCGCAAAATCAACGCTGGGGCTTACTTCTCCGCAGCCCAACAAAGAAAGCCTCGTACCTTTGCCAACAAGCAACTTTACCAACCCCTACGCAGTTTCTGCTACGCATAATCTGCCTGCCGTATGAGCCTGACTTCCAAAATCTACTGCCCCAGCCTCACCGAATACAAACGCCGCCTCGCCCGGGAAGTAAAAATCGGGGAGTTGCCCATGGGAGGGCTCAACCCCATTCGGGTGCAGAGCATGACCACCGTGGATACCATGGACACGCTGGGCTCGGTGGAACAGACCCTGCGCATGGTAGAGGCCGGCTGCGAGTATGTGCGCATCACGGCCCCCAGCGTGAAGGAGGCGCAAAACCTGCTGGAAATCAAGAAGGAACTGCGTAAGCGCGGCTGCAACGTGCCTCTCATTGCCGATATTCACTTCACGCCCAACGCCGCGGAACTAGCCGCCCGCATTGTGGAGAAAGTGCGCGTGAACCCCGGCAACTACGCCGATAAAAAGAAGTTCGACGTCATTGAGTACACCGATGCTACCTACGCGGCCGAGGTAGACCGCATCCGGGAGCGTTTTCGGCCCCTGGTGCAGATCTGCAAGCAGTACGGCACGGCAATGCGCATCGGCACCAACCACGGCTCCCTGTCCGACCGGATCCTGTCGCGCTACGGCGATACGCCCTTGGGTATGGTAGAGTCGGCGCTGGAATTTCTGCGTCTGTGCGAAGAAGAGAACTACTACGACGTGGTGCTGAGCATGAAAGCCTCCAACACGCAGGTAATGGTACAGGCTTACCGCTTGCTGGTGCAGAAGCTTGACGAGGAAGGCTTGCAGCCCTACCCGCTACACCTGGGCGTAACGGAAGCCGGCGAGGCCGAGGACGGCCGCATCAAGTCGGCCGTGGGCATCGGCACGCTGCTGGAAGACGGCCTAGGGGATACCGTGCGCGTGAGCCTCACCGAAGCGCCCGAAGCCGAAGCGCCCGTTGCCAAAGCGCTCATTGACCGCTACACCACCCGTGCTGCCGATGCCAAGCCCATTGCCCCGCTCACGGAAGACTTTGCAACGGCGGGGGCTGCTGCGGCCTCCGGTGCCCACGTATTCAATGCTGATCTGATTAGCAACGACGCCAATCTGTCGCCGATTGATCCTTTCCAGTACCACCGTCGGGCTACCCGCGAGGTCCTGAACCTTGGGGGCCAGAATGTGCCCCGCGTGCTGGTAGACCTCTCGCGCCTGCCCTCACTGGAGTACGCCGACCTGCGGGCTGCCGGCCACCTGTACTCAGCCTTCCTCGACAAGTTTCAGATGAATGACCTAGGCGCCGACTACGTGTATTCGGGCCAGCGCCCGGTGCCGTTTATGCTGCCCAACGGCCTGAAAGAGGTGCTTGACTTCTCGGCTTGGGTTGATGGCGGCCAGCGCCCCGATCATTACCCGGCATTTACGCCCGCCGAGTACGCAGTGGCCAGTGCCAAGCATCCGGAGCTGAACTTCGTGTTTCAGACCCTGGATTCGCTGACGCCTGCTACCCTCGACCACCTGCGGGAAGACCCCACGGCCGTTGTAATTCTGCGCACCGACAATGCCCACGCCATGCCGGAAATTCGACGGGCCTTCTTCCGCCTGATTCATAGTGGCGTCACCAACCCCGTTATCATCAGCCGCCAGTACCCTGAGCTAACGCCTGAACAGACTCAACTCTACGCCGCTACTGACGTGGGAGGTCTGCTCCTGGATGGCCTGGGCGATGGCGTAGTGCTCAGCACGGAACTACTGCCAGAGCGTAGCAAAGCCGAGTGGCTCCAGACCCTAGACCAGCTCAACCAACTCAGTTTTGGGATTCTGCAGGCGGCCCGCACGCGCATGTCTAAAACGGAGTACATCAGCTGCCCCAGCTGCGGCCGTACCTTGTTCGACCTCCAGGAAACCACTGCCATGATCCGCAAGCGCACCGACCACCTAAAGGGCGTGAAAATTGGCATCATGGGCTGCATCGTGAATGGCCCTGGCGAAATGGCCGACGCCGATTACGGCTACGTGGGCGTGGGCAAGGGTAAAATTGCTCTCTACCGCGGCCAGGAAGTCATTAAGAAATCCGTGCCCGAAGAGCAAGCCGTAGACCAGCTCATCGACCTCATGCGCGAGGACGGCAAGTGGATTGAACCTATGCGACTAGAGGAATCGGTGGTCGGGTAGTACAAGCAAAAGCGCGTTCATGATGCATGCGGAAATGATGCGACAGGCTATGGAAATAGCCGGCATCAAGATGAGAGTACATTCTGAACCGTTACGAGACGAGAATAAAGAGGTGCTTCGCCGAATTGGTTTGCCGGAAGAAGCACAACAGTTCTTTGTAGCCTTTTCTTTCAACATAGATCTTGAAATCGGAGAGCTACACTATGACCAGGCAAATTGCTTCAAGAAAAATCTTGAGTGGGAGGATGGTTTCCAACGAGCCCTTCGCGCGGGTTTGCTAGTGATAGGCAGCGGATCAACGGGTGATCCAATTGCCCTGGATATTCAAGATCTGCAGGCTGGCTATCTGTTTCATGATTATTTCTGGGAACAGGAGGCGGAAGACCCAAGAAAGTTCTTCATTAAGATGAACTGCTCGTTAGGCCAGCTCTTTTTGAATTCGGTATCTGTGGAGGAATACCCAGTAGATGCGTACGAAGCCGCTGCATATATGGGCTCTGAGTTCACTGGTCACGAAGACTTGGAGGATGATCGTTAAAGCATCCGCGCCGCTTATCCGTCTGCTTCCCCATGAAACTACGCGTTATCTTAACGGGGGCTACCGGCATGGTAGGAGAGGGTGTACTGCTGGAGTGCTTGAACAGCCCCAAAGTGGAGCAGGTGCTCTCCCTTAGCCGCAAGCCCAGCGGCCGCCAGCACCCCAAGCTGCGGGAAATCCTGCACGCCGATTTCCACAACCTCTCACCAATCCAAGACCAGCTTGCGGGCTACAGCGCTTGTTTTTTCTGCCTGGGCGCCTCGTCCGTGGGTATGAAGGAGGCGGAGTACCGCCGCCTGACCTACGACCTCACCCTGCATTTCGCCCACATACTACTGCCCCGCAACCCCGACCTCACGTTCTGCTTCGTGTCAGGGGCGGGTACGGATGGCACCTTGAAAAGCGGGCAGATGTGGGCGCGGGTAAAGGGCGAAACGGAAAATGCCTTGCTACAACTGGGCTTCGCGCACGCCTACATGTTTCGGCCGGCTTTTATGCGCGCTACCCCCGGGCAGAAGCATGTGAAAGGCTACTACCATTTGATTGGGTGGCTATATCCGGTGTTACGGACGGTAGCACCCAAGTACGTTTCTAAGCTATCAGAGCTAGGGAAGGCCATGATTCGGGTGGCGCAACGCGGCTACTCCAGGTCAGTTCTGGAGGTGCCCGACATCGTGAAACTGGCTAAGGGATAGGCCACGCAAGCGCCAAAAGCGTAAAACCACAGGAGTAGCCTGGGTAGTGCGTAGGGTCCTCTTCTTATTTTATTGGAGTGGGTTCTGGGCGGTACCGTTACGTATATCTGTATGGCCTCCCGTTTGCTAACCTTGCCTGAGTTGGGCTTGCTGCTTTATATGCTGCGCGGCAAACCGCACGTAGAGCACCTTTTAGCGGTATTGCCCACGGCCCAGGTAGAAGACCTGACCGATGGTGGCGTGGGAAGCATCCGGTTCGTGAGCACAAAGCTGCGCCGCCGCTTGGGTAGCTCCATTGCGGAACTGTGGTACTCGGATGAGGATGGGGTAGCCGTGCTGGCCTCGCTTTACCTAGATGAGGAAGGCGAGCTATACGAACTGGATAGCTGGAAAGTAGACGGTTCTCCTTTGCGGCGCATACCCGTTTTCTGACCGCCGTACGCTTGCCACTGTGGTTCTAGGGATTAGTGCTGAGCGGAACCCCATGAGCCAAGCGAGTAGGAGCTAAGCCGTCGGCTTTAGGGATAGAACTAGTCACCATTCGGCAAGTAATAAGTTGAGCTTGGTCGGGAGCTGGAACAATTCCCGGATATTTGGTAGAATTTTCCTGCCCTTTATTCGCTTTTCCGCTTGAGTCGGACGCCCGCCCCTGCTTCACCACTGGCCCTGGTACTGCCCTGTTACAACCCGCCCGCCGGTTGGACTGCCAACATTGTATCCAGCTTAGCCCGGTTCGAAGCTCTATTGCCTACCGAAGCCCGCCCTGTGCACCTCTACCTCGTCAACGATGGTAGCGCCGCCGTTACCGACGACGACGTGCACTTCCTGCGGGCCAGCCTGCCCCACTTCACCTACCTCACGTATTCCCTAAATAAAGGCAAGGGCTACGCCTTGCGCACGGGCATCAGTCAGGTAACGGAGCCGATGTGCCTGTTCACCGACATCGACTTTCCGTACGAGGAAACCAGCATGGCTACGGTGCTCGAAGCCCTGCGGACGGGCCAGTGCGATGTAGCCGTGGGCACCCGCGACGAAGCGTACTACGCCAAAGTGCCAGCCGGCCGGGTGTTCATTTCCAAGATGCTACGCCGCAGCACGGGCCTTTTACTAGGTTTGCCAGTTTCGGATACGCAGTGCGGGCTCAAGGGCTTCAACGAACAGGGAAGACACGTATTCCTGCGCGGAAAAATCGACCGGTACCTGTTTGACTTAGAGTTTATCTTTCTGGCTTCGCGGCCTGGCGCCCGCTTGCGGGTGCGGCCAGTGCCGGTACGTCTCAAGCCAGGCGTTATCTTTTCGCGCATGAATCCGAAGATTCTGCTCAACGAAAGTGGGAGCTTCCTCAAAATTCTGCTGGCCCGATTTATATGAGTATGCAAGTGCGCAATCAGCGGAGCCGGCACTGGCTAACGCTGGTCGTGGTGTTGGCCGTTGGGCTGCTGGGTAGTGCGCTGTTTGCGCCCATTGTGGAGCATCCAGGGGGCTACCTCTTCAGTAGTATTGATGATGGTATCAAGAACTACTACACCGCGGCGTGGTATGTGCAGCACGACACTGCGTGGTGGTTCAGCGGTATGAATTATCCCTTCGGTGAACACGTGGTGTTCACCGATAACCAGCCGCCGCTGGCCTATGTCTTAGGGGTGTTCCACCGCCAGGGTGTGGCCTTGGATGTGGTAGCGGTGTTCAACGTGCTGATGCTGCTGGCCCAACTATTGAGCGTGCCGCCGCTGCTGGCACTGTTGCGGCGCTGCCGCCTGCCCGCATGGTATGCGGCCTTGGCTACTGGGCTCATTGTATTGCTGGCGCCTCAGCTAGAGCGCATGCTGGGCCACTACGCGCTGTCGTACTCCTGCGTCATTCCCTTGCTCTGGTATGCGCTGGTGCGGGCCACTGAAACCACTACGCGCCGGCCGGGCTTGTGGTATGCTGCCTACGCCACGCTCACCACGGTATTCGGTTTTCTGCATCCCTACTACTTAGCTATCAGCGCCTTGCTTTTGCTGGCGCACAGTGCTGTAGCGTGGTGGCAGCGGCCTAAGGCGCTGCGCGGTCGGCCGTCTGTCGGTTTTTGGTTGCGGGTGCTGGCCACGGTAGCTGTGCCGATGGTGCTGTTTCAGGCGTCATTGGCACTGACGGACCCTTTCGCCGCCGATCGGCCCACCAATCCCTACGGCTTCTTTGCTTACAGTTCTTCGGTGTGGAGTGTGTTCTTCCCGGTTGAAACGCCAGTGCGCGAAGCGTGGCAGCGTGTCTTCCACACCCCCGATCCTAGCTGGGAAGGCCAGGCGTATGTGGGCCTCGTGGCTACTCTTATCACCCTGGCTACTCTGGTACGGGTAGGGCAGCGGCTGCGGCGCCGGCAGTGGCGCCGACTCCGATGGCCGGCCCTGCCGCCAGTGCTGCGCGTAAGCCTTTGGGCCGGGCTATTGATTCTACTTTTTTCCATGGGCTGGCCGTTTCGGTGGGGCTTAGAAGGGCTGCTGAACTTCCTTGGGCCCATCCGGCAGTTTCGCTCTATTGGGCGCTTTGCCTGGATCTTCTACTACTTCTACTCCGTGTACGCTGCGTATGCGCTCTACCAAGGCTTCCGTTGGTTGCGCCAGCGTGGCCGTAAGGAGGTAGCTACCGGCGTATTAAGCGCCTGTTTGCTGCTGTGGGCCGTGGAGGGCGTCTTCAACACGGCCCACAAATCCTACCGTATTCTGCATCCTGAGCGCGGAAGAGGCCGCACGCTGAGCGCTACTTCCACCACCTACCCCCAGCGGCTGCGGCAAGCTGGTCGCCAAGCCCAAGAGTTTCAGGCTCTGGTGCCACTGCCGTTTTACCTCTTGGGCAGCGAGGTATTCTCAATTGGTCACGGCGACAAAAGCTCATACGAGAGCATGCGTGCTTCGCTGGAGATGGGAATGCCGCTGGCCGCCACTATGCTGTCTCGCACGCCGCTGTATCAGGCCCAAGCTACCGGTCAACTGCTGAGCCACCCAGCCATCGACAAGCCCGTGTTAGCTCACTACCCCGACCAACGGCCTTTGCTGGTGCTCGTAGCGGCCGGGGAAGAGCTAGATTCAACAGAAGCTTCACTGCTTGCCCGGGCCCATATTTTCTACCGCGATTCCACTGTATGGTTGGCCGAGCTACCCATAAGCCAGCTGGAAAACCGGCCCGCACTTACCGCCTCCTTCCGGCAGCAACGCGCTCAGCTAATAGCCCGCCCCGGTTACTGGGCGTCGGCCTCGGCTCCGCAGATAGTGCACCTAGGCTTCGATACGCCCGCCCAGGAGCCTTCCTTTAGCGGGGCCGACAAGCTGCCAGCATTCCAAGGCGGTAGCGCCCAGGGGCTGCGCAAGAACGGATTCTTTCTGCTGAATCAGCCGCAGCAGCAAGCTGGCTGGTACGAAGCCTCCATTTGGGCCTATGCCCGCACCACCGACCTGCCCACCCTGCATGGCAGCCTGCTTAGTGCTACCGGTGCCGTGCTCGATAGTGCGCAGGCCCACACGAAATATAGCCCCGATATTCTAGGCGACTGGGTGCGGCTGACCGTGCGACTGCGCGTGCGCCAGCCCGGTCAGCGCCTGCGCTTCTGGATGCGCGGCCGAAAAGTGTGGTTTGATGAGTTTGAGCTGCGCCCCGCCGCCGTCACTAGTTGGCGGCAGCCTACGCCCTCGGCCCCGTTGGTGCGCAACAACTATCCTCTCATAGCCCCACCTTTCCCCGCCGAGCTGCCAAAAGACCGGCGGAAGTAGCCACGCCCGCTACTTACACTTTTCCTTGCGGCGCGTGTCGATGATGTGGGCAATTTTCCAGCCGTCTGTGAGCTTCACGAGTTGGAAGCAGTTGTATCCACAATGGCTGAAGGTGCTACCCAGGTAAAATTCATACGGCGTCCACACGCTAGCCAAGTTGGCATCAATCAAAACCTTATCGAAGGTGATGCGCTCATCCCAAACTTCCTTGTGCGGGCTTCCTACTGCTTTTACAAACTCCGTTGGGCTTTCCGGTCGGAGCACCGTTTGGCCATTGCGGGAGCTGAGCGTGTGAAACACAGCACCTGGCGCTAGGGTACGGCGCACGGCTGCGCTATCGGCGCGGCGCATACCATCGAAAAACGCCTGAATGGTTTTCTGCACGGCTGCCGTTTCGGAAGCGGGCGTTTGAGCCGTTACGGCGGTAGCCGACCCTACGATCAGCGCAAAAACAAGACGAGTATGGAACATAAAAGGAGGGTAGGAATGGAAAGTACTAGGTAGAACTAGGGATGTGGTGCCCCCGCCAAGTGCTTGGGCGGCGCCAGTGGATAAAATTATGTTATTCTGCTCCCCAACGCACCCATTGGGTTAATTTTGCGGTTTGCAATTGACCTGCGTCTCCCTGCCATCCCGTTTCTGCATGACTTTTCGCCGCACCTTCGACCTGCTTGCTCATCTTGCTACCACCACGCCCCAGGCCGACTGCCTGGTGGCAAAAAAAGACGGTAGCTGGCAACCACTGAGCGCGCAGCGCGTGCAGGAGCTCAGCAACCAGGTTAGCTTGGGTTTGCGCCAGCTGGGCGTTGAGCCAGGTGACAAGGTCGCCATCATTTCCACCAACCGCCCTGAGTGGGTTATTGCTGATTTTGGCATTGCTCAGCTGGGAGCCGTAAGCGTACCAATGTACCCCACCATTACGGTGGAGGACTACCGCCACATATTTCAGGATGCCGGCGTGCGGGTAGTACTGGTGGAAAACAAGAAGCTGTTGAGCCGGGTGCAGGAAGCCGTGGCGGGCATGACACCTGGGCCGGAGCACATTTTCTCGTTCGATGAACTGCCCGAGGTCGGTAATTTCCAGAGCTTGCTAGTCCTGGGTAAGT
Organism: Hymenobacter mucosus; assembly: GCF_900188255.1. Classification (GTDB taxonomy): domain Bacteria; phylum Bacteroidota; class Bacteroidia; order Cytophagales; family Hymenobacteraceae; genus Hymenobacter; species Hymenobacter mucosus. The sequence goes on from NZ_FZNS01000001.1 coordinate 53,467, forward strand.
CCGCCGAGGTAACCGAGTTGGAGACGCTGAAAGCCGCCGTGCAGCCCGACGACTTACTTACGCTAATTTATACTTCGGGCACTACGGGCCGGCCCAAGGGTGTGATGCTCAGCCACCGTAACATCCTTTATAATTGCGAGAACCTAACGGGTTATCTGCCGCTGCCTGCCGGCAATAAGGCGTTGAGCTTCCTGCCCCTCAGCCATATTTTTGAGCGCACGGCCACCTACCTCTACCTGCAGTTAGGTTTCAGTGTATGGTACGCTGAGAGCGTAGAGCGCATAGCCGACAACCTGCGCGAAGTGCAGCCCCAGGTATTTACCACGGTGCCACGCCTGCTAGAAAAAATCTATGATAAGATTGTGGCGAAAGGCCAGGAGCTGACGGGGGCAAAGAAAAAGCTGTTCTTCTGGGCGCTAGACTTAGGCTTGCGCTACGATACGCAGCAGAACCAAGGCATGTGGTATAACGCCCAGTTGGCACTAGCTAACAAGCTAGTGTTCAGCAAGTGGCGCGAGGCTATGGGAGGTAAAATCTGCTATATCGTGAGTGGGGGTGGTGCCTTGCAGCCGCGCCTGGCTCGAGTGTTCTGGGCCGCCGGTATTCGGGTAATGGAAGGCTATGGCATGACGGAAACGGCCCCTGTTATTGCTGCTAGCCAGCCCGTGCCCGAGGGCAACCTGATTGGGGCGGTAGGCCCCGTAATTCCAGGCGTGGAAGTGAAAATTGCCGCCGACGGTGAAATTCTGACTCGCTCGCCTTCCGTGATGCAGGGCTACTACAATCGACCCGATCTGACCCAGGAAGTTATTGATTCCGATGGCTGGCTGCATACCGGCGACATCGGGGAGTTTATTGCGGGTCGCTTCCTGAAAATCACGGACCGCAAGAAGGAGATGTTTAAAACTTCCAACGGTAAGTACGTGGCTCCGCAGCCCTTGGAATCTAAGCTAGCCGAGTCGCCGTTGGTAGAGCAGGTAATGGTAGTAGGTGAGGGGCAGAAGTTTGCCGCGGCGCTGTTAGTGCCCGCTTTTACCGAGCTGCGCGCCTGGGCTCAGAAACGTGGCTTGCCTACTGACCTTTCCGATGCGGCCTTGGCGGCTCACGCTCAGGTGCAACAGCTCTATGACCAGTTAGTACAGCAGGCCAATGCTGCCTTCGCCCAATGGGAACAAATCAAAAAGGTAGTGCTGCTGCCGGAGCTGTGGAGCGTAGAATCGGGTGAGTTGACTCCCACTATGAAAGTAAAGCGTAAGATCATCAGCCAAAATAACCAACAGCGCATCGAAGCCATTTACCAGTAGCTAGGTAGAGGGTGTTAGGAAAGAAGATACGTGCATATTGCCCGCTCTAAGCAGTGATAACCTTGCGTATAATGCTTGAGTTAGCAGCTCATTATCAGTGCGTTTAGGCCTTCGGGTACTATCGATAGAGCTAGACGCTGAGACGCGGTAGTAGCCAAAATAAATGCCGTTCTTTTTGCCTGAAAAACAAATCTTTCTGCCCTGGCAGATGTTATTTTCGCACATCCACAATTCATCTTCTCATGCGCAAAGACCTGTTTAACCTGGCCCCCGTGTTCGGATACTTCTTCCGCAAGAACGACCCGAACCGCCACACCAATTTTAACCTGCGCACCATGCACTTCATCAACAAGCTGAGCATGGCCATGTTCTTGGTGGGGTTCATTGTACTGCTGTACCGCTGGTTCCTTCGCTAACTTGTAGCGTTTTCTATAGAAGACCGTTGTGCTCCGCTGGGTAGCATGGCGGTCTTTCCTGTTATTAGCCCTCTGACTTGTATGAACATCGAAGATTTCCGTGACTACTGCCTGTTGAAAGCAGGCGTAACCGAAGAAACTCCCTTTGGCCCCGATACGCTTGTGTTCAAAGTGGTAGGCAAAGTCTTCGCCCTCACTGATATCAATACCTTTGGCAGCGTTAATCTGAAGTGTGACCCCGAGCGGGCCGTGGAGCTACGCGAGCAGCACGACTACGTGCTTCCGGGCTTTCACATGAATAAAAAGCATTGGAATACCATTCTAATGGGCACTGGCGTTCCGGCTCATCATTTTCGCGAGCTAATTGATCATTCTTACGACTTGGTACGCGCATCCCTGCCTAAAAAGCAGCGGGAACAACTAGCCGCTGCTGAGCAGGAGTAAACTACGGGTTACTCGTGCCAAGGCCTGTAAGCTAACTTCCGCCACGGCTCAGAGATTCTCATAATAGCCATCTGGATTTCTCGACTGCGCTATTCCGTACGAATAAAAAGGCCCGTTGGAATACTCCAACGGGCCTTTTTTACTAAGAGTCTGCCAGATTACACGACCACGTTTACCATACGGCCGGGTACTACAATCACCTTCTTGGCTTCCTTGCCTTCAGCAAATCGGGCCAGGATATCCGTAGCGCGCACAGCGGCCTCAATTTCAGCGGCCGTGGCGGTAGCCGGGAACTGTAGCTGCTCCCGCACCTTGCCATTGATGGCTACGGGATAGTTCACCGTGTCTTCTACCAAGTATTCCTCCTTAAACTCAGGGTAGGCAACGGAACTGATGCTACCGGCTTCGTGGCCTAGTTTCTGCCACAGCTCCTCCGCCAAGTGCGGGGCGTAGGGCGAGATAAGAACAACGAGCGGCTCTAGAATAGCGCGGTTGTGCGTGTTCAGGGTCGTCAGCTCGTTCACCGTAATCATGAGGGCGCTGACGGTGGTATTGAACGAGAACTTCTCAATGTCTTCCTCTACCTTCTTGATGGCCTTGTGCAAAGCCTTCAGTTCGGCGGGTTTAGGCGCTTCATCAGTTACGGCGAAGTCGCCATCCTGGGGGTGGTAGAGGCGCCAGAGCTTCTTGAGGAAGCCCGCTACGCCGCTCATGCCATTGGTATTCCATGGCTTGAATTGCTCCAGCGGCCCCAGGAACATCTCGTACAAACGCAGCGCATCAGCCCCAAACTTCTCGATGAGCGTGTCGGGGTTCACTACGTTGTAGAGCGACTTTGACATTTTTTCCACTAACGTACCGCAAACGTAGGTGCCGTCATCCTCCAGAATGAACTCGGCCGTGGAATATTCTGCCCTCCACTTCTTAAAAGCCTCTAAGTTGAGTATGTCGTTGTCGACAATGTTAACATCGACATGTAGCTCGGTCGTTTTGTATTCGTCCTTTTTGCCAGCACTTACAAAAGTATTGGTGCCCTGAATACGATAAATAAGATTTGAGCGGCCCAGGATCATGCCCTGGTTAATGAGCTTCTGAAAGGGCTCATGCGCAGTTACCAAGCCGAGGTCCTTGAGGAAGAGGTGCCAGAAGCGGGAGTAGAGCAGGTGACCGGTGGCGTGCTCTGCGCCACCCAGGTACAGGTCTACATTTTGCCAGTACTGCTCGGGCTCCTGGCCTACGAAACGCTCCTGGTTTTCGGGGTCCATGTAGCGCAGGAAGTACCACGAAGAACCCGCCCAGCCGGGCATGGTGCTCAGTTCGTAATCATACTGGCCCTTGTACTTCCAGTCCTTGGCGCGGGCTAGGGGCGGCTCACCCGTTTCGGTGGGCTTGTACTCGTCAATTTCAGGTAGCACCAGTGGCAAGTCGGCCTCTGCTACACCGTAGGCTACGCCGTCCTTATAGTAAATCGGGATGGGCTCGCCCCAGTACCGCTGGCGGCCGAAGATGGCGTCGCGAATACGGAAGTTGACTTTGCCCTTACCGATACCCCGCTCTTCCAACTGCTGAATGAGGATTTGGGTAGCTTCCTTATAGCCCAAGCCAGTAATAAGGCCGTGCAGGTAGCTGCCTTCCTTAGTGGGGTCAGCCTGCTCCTCAATCTGCTGCTGATCAACAACCTGCACGATGGGCAGGTTGAAGTGCTTGGCAAATACGTAGTCGCGCTGGTCGCCGGAAGGTACGGCCATAACGGCGCCAGTACCGTAGCCCGCCAGGACGTAGTCAGCAATCCAGATTTGGATGGGTTCGTTGTTGAAAGGATTCAGGGCGTAAGCGCCCGTGAAAGCGCCCGACACCGTTTTGGTATCGGCCATCCGGTCGCGCTCTGAGCGGCGCTTGGTGGCGTCAATGTAGGCCTGTACGGCTTCCTGCTGCTCGGGCGTTGTCAGGGTTTTAACCAACTCATGCTCGGGAGCAAGCACGAGGAAGGTAGCCCCGTAGATGGTATCTACGCGGGTGGTATACACCTTGATTTGCGCCTGCTCGTGGCCTTGTACCGCAAAGGTCACCTCGGCGCCGATGCTCTTACCAATCCAGTTGCGCTGCATCTCCTTCACGGCCTCGGGCCAGTCAATGGTGTCGAGGCCTTGCAGGAGGCGGTCGGCGTAAGCCGTGATGCGTAGGTTCCACTGTGGCATCAACCGACGCTCCACGGGGAACCCTCCGCGCTCCGATACGCCGTCTTTCACTTCATCGTTGGAAAGCACCGTGCCCAAGCCAGCGCACCAGTTTACGTAGGTATCTGACTGATAAGCCAATCGGTAGGGGTGCACCGCTTGCAGCTTCTGCTTCTCACTCCACATCTGCCACTGGCCCGCCGTGAAATCATGACGCTCTTCGTCGTCCCCGGCGGCGCGTATGCCCTGGCTGCCATTCTCGGCAAACTTATCAAGCAGGGTCTTTAGCGGCTCGGCACGGTCGGTATCGAGGTTGTACCAGCTATTGAACAGCTTCAGGAAGATCCACTGAGTCCACTTGTAGTAATTGGGGTCGGAGGTGCGTACCTCGCGGCTCCAATCGTAGCTGAATCCCAGGGAGTTAAGCTGACGAATGTAGGTATCAATGTTTTGCTCCGTTGTGATGGCTGGGTGCTGCCCCGTTTGAATGGCGTACTGCTCGGCAGGAAGACCAAAGGAGTCGAAGCCCATGGGGTGCAGCACGTTAAAGCCCTGCAGGCGCTTGTAGCGCGACACAATATCGGAGGCAATGTAGCCAAGCGGGTGGCCTACGTGCAACCCAGCCCCGGAGGGGTAGGGGAACATATCTAGCACATAGTACTTGGGCTTCTCAGAAGCGTTGTCAGCCTTGAAGGTATTATGCTCTTTCCAGTGGGCTTGCCACTTCTTTTCAATTTCCTGGGGACTATAGCCGGGCATGGGCTTCCTATTAGGTGGTTACTTGCTGAACTGGCGAAATTAAGTGGAAATGCCGGGAAAGGATAATCATAGGCAAGATTAGGGTCCTAATGGGTAGGAGCATTCCGTGTTCTTGGCGAGGAGTTTTTTCCTGGGCGAATACCGGTTTTAGATAGTCAGGAGAGCACAACCACGAAACCCTACAAGCAAACATGCTACAGCCTAGGCTACCATGCACAGCCCCAGGCCGCTGCTATTGGCCCCAACACTCGGATTGGTAGCGCATGGTGCGGCTCGGCCGTGCACTTACGATGCCCAGCTGGATATCCGCTCCGACGCCAGTGGGCGGAAGCCGCGAGCCTCAGCCACTTAAGCCACGCCGATCTTTTACCAACGGATGCTTATCATCAAGCAGCATAAATCAGGTAAACAAGCTATGCAAAAAGAAGAGACAGGGTACGCGCTACCACGCTTAGAAGACGGTGCTAAGCAGTAGCGTTAACGTTGAGCTAGCTCCACCGTACGCATATAGTGAGTCTACCATGACAACAGCTCATTTTGAACTATCTCTCCGTTGTATTCCGGTTTCTGCGCCAGCGCTTCGACTTGCTTGATGACACCGCCGATCCGGCCGTGATTGAGGAAAGCGTAAAATCTAACACCTCCTTTCGGGGTACTAATTTATGGGTGCTCATCTTCGCCATTCTTATCGCCTCCGTGGGGCTGAATGTTAATTCCACAGCCGTCATCATCGGCGCCATGCTGATTTCACCCCTGATGGGCCCACTGGTGACCATGGGCTATAGCGCGGCCACGAATAACCCAGACTTGCTGCGACAAGCTTTGCGCAACTTAGCGCTGGCCATTGGTATCAGCCTGCTTACGTCCACCGTGTATTTCATGCTCACGCCCTTACGGGAGGCCCAGTCGGAACTGTTAGCGCGTACGGAGCCCACTATCTGGGACGTGCTGATAGCCTTATTTGGGGGGCTGGCTGGTGCCGTAGGGCTTACGCGCCGCGAGAAAAGCAATGTCATCCCCGGCGTGGCCATTGCCACTGCCCTTATGCCACCCTTGTGTACCGTCGGCTATGGTCTTGCCTCCGGGCAGTGGCACTATGCTCTGGGAGCGTTCTACCTGTTCGCAATCAACTGCGTATTCATCACGCTGGCTTCTTTCCTGGTAATGCGCTTTCTGCGTCTGCCCGCGCATGAGTTTCAGGATGAGAAGCATGCCAAGCGCGTACGCCGCCTGATGCTAGCGGCGGCCGTGGTAGTAGCAGGACCCAGCGTGTGGTTGGGTTACCGCATCGTGCAACGCTCCGTGTATGAGCACGCGGCTGAAGATTTTGTGAGAAAGGAGTTGGATTTTCCTGGCACCTACGTAGTTACCCGCCAGATTGACGCCCGAAAGCGACGCATCAATGTGTTGTTATTAGGGCCTACCATTGATGCGGCTCGCTTGGGTGCCGCCCGCCGTCAATTAATTGAATATCATTTGCTGCCTACCCAGCTTATTGTACGCCAGGGCTTACAGGCCTACGACTCGTTGGATGCAAAAGCCTTGAGCCAAAACTCAGCCGAGGATGTACGTGCCCGCCAGAACAAGTTGCCGGCCCGGCCCGAAGCGGAGCTAACGCAACTTCACCAGCTAGTGGCAGCCTCCCGCTCGTCGTTGCCGGCCCCTGGTGACTTGCTACGCGAGGTGCAGGTAGAACATCCCACGGTGCGCCGTTTGGCTCTAGCTCAACTGGTGCGTCCGGCCGTGTTACGCGACTCTCTTCCGGCGGACACTGTGCTACTAGCCAGCGTTGAAACCCAGGCCGATGTGCCAGAGCCAGAGCAACACCGGCTAGTGCAGTGGCTGCAAGCCCGTACCAACTATCAACGGGTGCAATTGGTGGTAGCAGCCGTGCCCTCCTCAGCAGTTGCCTTAGATTCCGTACCTCCGACTCCCGCCAACCCTCCGCGCAGAGCTACCCGATTAGACCAGAAGCGGGGGCGTTAAGTTAGAAATGGGGTCTTGGCCGTCCCAAGTGCCTTCCGTGCGTAGCACCTGAAATCGGGCAAACAGCTCTTCCCCGTACCACTTCTCCTGGCGAGTTAGCCTGATAACTTCTTTGTGCTTTTCACTGCGGTAGGCGTAGTCCTGCATGGCCTGGGCCGATTCCCAGAGGCTGAACGTGGCCTGGCGCACTACTGGCAATTCGCCGAGCCCAATGGCGGCCCGCACGCCGGGTGCCTGGGCTACGGTGGCGCTGGTAGGAGCCACATAACGCCAAAAGCGGGGTGTTTTCTGCCAGCGGATAGAAGCGCGGGTGAGTACGGCCACGGGGCCGCCGGGTGCTACGTCCGTCGGGTAGTCGAAGGGATTGACTCCGCTCCAAAGCCCGTGAGACTTCAGGGGGGCTAGCTCAGCCGTCCAGATTTCGGTGGTGCGCTGCCGGTACTCCCGCCACAGCGGATGCTCGGCAAAGAATGTTGCGGCGGCAGCGGCTGATTCCCACACGGCCATAAACCCATAGCGGTGCAAGTTAGGCAGGGCCCCAAACCCGCCGGCGCCGCTGCCCAGCAACTTCTGAAACGACAGGCCGGCTACCCGTTGCAGGGGCCGTTGGGCAGTGCCCATCTGCGCAAATGCCCACCGCTTTTGGTCGGGCTGCAGGGTGAGGATGGAAAGTGTAGTGAGCAAGGAAAGGCAGAGTAGGTACGGCAGACAGTTCGGTATGGGCTGCCAGCGAAATGCCTGGGCAGGAGGGCCAAAAGCGGGGTGGTACGCGAAACAACAAAAAAGGACCGGAAAAGCTTCCGGTCCTCTTCAAACTACTAGGGCTAACGTTAAAGCCTAGAGTGGGTTCACCTTGGTGTGTTCGTCGCCGGTGGGCTGGTACCGCTCGCCGGTAGCCACCGCTTTCACGTAGCCAAAGGCGCGTACAAGCACGTTGCTCGGCTGGTCCCAGTACTCACCCCGGTCAATGCTGATTTTTAGCAGGGCGATGTTGGGGTCCTCTGGGCCCTTGGGGAACCAGGCGCGCAAGCCTTCCGTCCACAGTTCTTTTACTTTCTGCTGATCGGTAAGTACCGTGGCAGTACCCGAAATTGAAACGTAGAGGTTGTCGTCGGGCTTGGAATAGCCCAGGTTTACGTGCTGGTCTTTGCGGACCTCGTAAATCTTGGCCGAATCTTTCTCAGTGAAAAACCATAGCGTACCATCTTCATCGGGCTTCTGGGTGTACATCGGCCGGCTATGAAGACCACCTTCCGCATCGGCAGAGGTCAGCATGGCAATCTTAATATCTTTAATTCTGTCAATCAGCTTGGTCACATCGTGACTTTCGGCAACTTGCTCAGCCATTATCTTCGGGTTTTGGTGGTGTAAGGATCGTAGCACAGGATACGATAGGGACGCTTGAAGGTTCAGCTGCCCGATTTTGCCGTACTTCCCCTTACTCATGAATTTCCTTGCGCACTTACTCCTTTCTGGCACGCCTACTGCCACGCCCCAGTATGCCGATATTGTTGTCGGTAATTTTGCGGCCGAGGCCGTGCGCGGCCGCGCGGGCTTACTGGCCTACCCCCACGCGGTGCAACAAGGCATCCGCCTACACCGCTTCATCGACTCCTTTACCGACACGCATCCCGTGGTGCGCCGTACTACCGCCCGCCTACGTCAGGCGGGGCTAGGCAAGTGGGCCGGGGTAGTGTCCGATGTGGGCTACGACCACCTGCTCGCCCGCAACTTTGCTGATTTCCATGTAGCTGCCGAGCCGCTACCCGCCTTTGCCCAGCGCCTGTACGCCCTTCTGCACCGCCGCCGCCAGGAGTTGCCTCCGCCGTTGCAACAGGTGCTGTACTACATGCGTCGTGACGATTGGCTTACCAACTATGCCCAGCCGGCGGGCCTGGAAAGGGCCTTGCTAGGCCTGAGCCGCCGCGTGCCTGCCGCCGCCGTACTCACGACGGGAGCCGCCGCCTTCCTGGCCGAGCTGCCCGCGTACCAAGCCGATTTCCGCGAGTTCTGGCCGGAGCTACGAGCTGCGGTGGAGGCGGAAGAATGGCGTGGGAACACGGCCTAGCAACGCACGCTCAACGCGTACGAGCAGCACGACTCGCTAAGGCTGATCTGTTACTTTTTCCAGCACGAAGGAGATGATGGTTCCGTCATAAAACCGATACTTCATTTCGGTAAAACCGTATTGGGGGTGGAAGTAAAAGTCTAGGTAGCTGGTGCCGAGTTTACTGTGTCTGCCCACTGCATGCACCAGCCAGCAGTCAGCCAGGGTTAGGTTGCCATACTGCCGGGGTACTTGCTTTTCTACCTCGTAGTGGCTCTTTACTGTTCCCTTGAAGGCTCCCCAGCCGGTCATAATCACGGTCATGCTGTTCCAGTTGCCCCCCACTTGCAACGAGGGGATCTTAATCTGGGGGAAAGGGGCTACCTCCGAATGCTCGTACTGGTTGTTTCGGATAGGATGAATCAGAATTTCCTTTCTATTCTCAATGGCCCCGGTAACTATCGACCTAGACCAGGTATACACCTCCGGCTTTTCCTTGGGCTTCGATTTAGGATTAGGGTAGGCCAGGAAAGTCAGCGAATCCTGCGGGGTATAATGGAACTGAAGCGAGAAGGCGGTTTGCTTGCTTGGTTGGCCAATCCAGGGTGTGCCACTGGGCGTTAAGGTGATGCTTTCTCTGGATAGCGTGTCGCCGGCCGGGCTGACAAACAGCGCCCGATAGTGGTAGTGGCGGCCGGCTTTAAAAATAACAAGGCTGTCGGTTGAGAGTGGTTGCTGCTGAAAAAGAGGCAAGCTGACCAGGCCTATTAAGGCGGCGAGAGATAAGGACATTCACCAAAGGATAAGGGATAGAAGCGGCGGCAAGTATACCATAAGATGCTGCCGTAAGAAGTCCGCAAACTAAAAACGGGGCCCAGAGGCCCCGTTTTTACTGCTACCTAGTGTAGGGAAAGCTTAGTGATGGTGGCCGCCCTCGCCGTGTACGTGGCCGTGGTCGAGCTCCTCGCGGGTAGCCTCGCGTACCTCGGCTACTTTGCCGTCGAAGTGCATAACCATGCCAGCAAGAGGGTGGTTGAAGTCCATTTTCACGGAGTCGTTGCCGATTTCAACCACTTTGCCTTGCATATGGTGGCCCTGGTTGTCGGCCATGGGGAGGAAGTTGCCCACTTGCAGCATTTCGCTGTCAATCTGGCCGTCGATTTCGAATACGTTTTTAGGAATGTCAACGACGGCCTGCTGGTCGTAGTCGCCGTAGGCTTGCTCCGGGGTGAGGGAGAAGCTGAACTCATCACCGGCTTGCTTACCATCGAGCTGGCGCTCAAACTCTTCGGGCAAGCCGCTTTGGCCAAATAAAAAGACCATGGGAGCATCTTCCTCGGCCGACTCGACGAGGACTTTCTCCTGGTTTTCGTCGGTAACGCTCAGGTCGTAGGTGATGGTTACGACTTTGTTTTCGCTGATTTGAGCCATGTGTTGGGGTGGACGCGAATGTCCGGTGCTGGAGGTGGAGGATTGGGTTTCATAAGCTAGTTACGGAAATACCCCGGATTTGTCGGTGCATTATCTATGGGTAGTGGGCGGAAGGAATCGGAAAAGGGCTTTGTAAAATTTTGGCATCAGCTAACTGCCCACCGGGCGTACCGTTAAGCTGCCTACGTGAACAGCTTTCTACCCTGGGCGTTGCGCCCCTATGCTGACCTATGAAATCTCCCCTTGCTTCGCTGCTGCTGGGCGGCACCCTGCTGGCTGGCTGCCAGTCCAATTCATCTCACCCCGAGCAGGCGGCCACCGCGCCGGGCACATCCCCTGATACGGCGGCTGCGCACGTGCCCCCCGCCGCCGACACGGTAGCCGCCATTGGGCGCCCCCAACTGCTCTACACGCTGGACGAGGCCCACAATACGCCCGATGGCCTGGCGCTGGCCCCCAATGGTAGCATCATTCTATCCGTGCCCAACTTGGCGGATAATACCTACCCGGCCGTGCTTATGGAGCTGACCGACGCGGGCCTTACACCCTACCTTACCAACTTGCCCGTGGAGCCTACCACCCAGAAGGCTGCCCCCATGGACCTGGCCTTTGGACCCGACGGCAACCTGTACTACGCCGAAAATCAGTACGAAAACAGCAAGGATTTCAAATCTCGCCTCATGCGCGTTCGGGTAGAAAATGGCAAGCCCGGCAAGGTGGAAACCGTAGTGGATAAGTTTGGACTGGCTAATGCGGTAGTGTGGAAAGGCAACACTATTTATGTAACCGACAGCCAGTGGGATATGCCTGGCAACGACAAGGGTAGCGCTATTTTGCATTTCACCCTTGCCGAACTCAACAAGGCGCCTATTCACCTCAAGCCCAAAACCAAGGACCCCCACGTACTGGCCATGTTTACGACAACCGTAAACGAAACTAATGTAGACAACGGCGCCGATGGATTAGATTACGATAGTCAGGGCCGCCTGTATACCGGCTCCTTCGGCGACGGTAAGCTCTACCGCGTGACGCTAAAGCCTGATGGCAGCCTAGCTCAGCAAGAAACCCTCACGCTCACGGGCAAGCAGATACCGTGCATCGACGGCCTGATAATCGACCGGAAAACCGACAAAGCTTACGTGTGCAACTCCCGCCAGAACGCCATCGAAGTCATCAACCTGAAGGATAATTCCGTCACGACCCTGGCCCAAAATGGCGACACCAATGGTGCGGGTGGTTTGCTAGACCAGCCCGCCGAGGTTCTGCTGAAAGGGAACCGCCTGTACGTGTCCGACTTCGACAAGCCCGAAAAGAACTTTGTCAATACGCGCTCGGATGCCCCGCATACAATGTCGGTGATTGACTTGAAGTAGGGCGGAGAACCGCAAAAGACCAACGTAGTAAACGGCCCGCAGCTTACCGGCCAGCTCTGATAGGGTGTTTATGCCTTTTTCGGAACCGGCCGGTAAGCTGCGGGCCATTTTGACGGTATTTCAACTGGCGAATGCGCGGGTCTGACCTAGTACCTACCGCCGCGTTGCTTTATCGGGAAGAAGCAAGCGGCTAGGTTACGGTAGTTCCTCGCGCCACACGGCCACGAAGGGTTGTTCGTCGCCGATGCGGTAGGCGCACCGCATGATGTTGGTGTTGCTCTCCACGGCTACGTTTCCATCTTTATCGATGGCAATGAAGCCTTTGTCGCCTTTCAGGTCTTCTGCGCGCAAGTGGAGGGCTTCGCGGCAGGCTTCGGACGCGGTTAGGCCTTTGTACTTCACCAAGGCATATACTTCATGGGCTAGGGCACCCCGTAGAATAACTTCCCCGTCGCCGGTGCACGATACGGCGCAGGCTTCATTGGCGGCGTAGGTGCCGCCGCCCAATACCGGGCTGTCGCCTACGCGGCCCTTCTGCTGGCCCTCAATGCCTCCGGTGCTGGTAGCTACGGCTAGGTTGCCCTCCTGGTCGAGGGCCACGGCTCCCACGGTATCGTGCTCCTGGGGCTGTTTTTCTTCTTCCTGAATGATTTCCAGCCACTCTTTACGAGCTTTTTCCGTCTCGAAGTAGTGCACAGCTTCCATCGTCAGGCCGTGCTGCAGGGCAAATTCGGTAGCTCCGTCGCCGGCTATGTACACGTGCTCAGACTTCTCCATCACCATCCGGGCCAGGCTGACGGGGTTCTTGACGTATCGGACGCTGTTTACGGCGCCGGCATTGAGGGTACGCCCGTCCATGATGGCGGCATCCATTTGTACTTCGCCCTGCATGTTGAGGCTACTGCCCCGGCCAGCATTGAAGTGCTCGTTGTTTTCCAGGCTTTGCACAGCCGCCTCCACCGCATCGAGGGCACTACCGCCCCGGTGTAAGATTTCCCAGCCTGCTTGCAGGGACTCTTGCAGCCCGTGGCGCTGCGCGGCTTCCTCTTCGGGACTGAGCTTGCTGGGGTCCATCGTGACGGCCCCGCCGTGGATGACAATGGCGTAAGTTTTCATAGGTAGTAAATCGGGGAGGTGGTAAGGCAGGTACGCACAAAAAAAGCCCTCGTTTTTAGCAACGGGGCTTTTCCGTGTTAGTACGGGCTTCTGTATTAATACGGAAGATGCGGTGGTAAACCAGGAGTAGGGCCTACCGTAGCAGGAATTCTCTGACTACTTCACTCAGCACTCGATAGTAGCAACACTACCTGCGCCTTGGTAGGCAGATGAGGATCATCTGCCTTTTTAACACAAGAGCCCGCACTAGCTAGTGCGGGCTCTTGTCTGGTGTTGGTTTCATCTTCTTGGAGCGGAAGCTACTGCATTTCCCAGGCCGTGCGGTAGGCCCCAATGCTTTCCACGTAGTCGAGAAATGCTTTGTAGAACGGGTGGGAGCCCAGCGTGCTAGAGTCGCCCACAATCAGCAGCTTGCGGCGGGCACGGGTCATGCCCACGTTCATGCGACGGATGTCGGAGAGGAAGCCAATTTCCCCCTGGGGGTTACTACGGGTGAGAGTAATGGCAATGATGTCGCGCTCTTGGCCTTGGAAGGAGTCAACGGTGCCAATGCTCAGCATGCGGTGCTCCATCAGGCCTACTAGCTCGTCGTTGTCTTCCACCGCGTCTTTAAGGTAGTTGATCTGGGCGCGGTAGGGAGCAATGACGCCAATAGTCAGCAGGTCCTCGGTGTGGTCAGCCTGGTCGTAGGGCTCCAGCAGCTGCGAAAGGCGCTTCAGAAGCAAATCGGCTTCCTCTGGGTTGGCAATGGAGCGACTTTCCTCAATGCCTAGCTCCTGGAAGCCAAAGCCAGCCGTATCCAAAAACTCAACCGGCATATCAGGGGCGAAGCGCAGGTCGTAGTCGGGTAGGTCGGCGTGGGCCACGCTGGGCGCTGCCTTAAGCCGACCGCCGTAGAACTGCTCCGAGCTAAATTCCATAATCTGCTCGTGCATACGGTACTGGGTTTCCAGCATGCGGGCCGTGTCGGGCTGGCGCTTAATGCACTTCTCAAATAAGGTTTCGCGCAAGCCCTCACTAGCGGCTTTTTCGCTCTTGACGGTAGGCGGCAGCTGCTGGTGGTCGCCAGCCAGCACCACACGGTTGGCCTTAGTAATCGGAATCCAGCACCCCGGCTCCAGGGCTTGCGCGGCCTCGTCAATGAACACTGTTTCGTAGGTGAGGTGACGAATGGCGCGGTTGCCGGCCCCCACCAAGGTGCACGTAATCACCTGCACCTGCTCCAGCAGATCCTCCGTGATGTAGCGCTCCAGCTGGTCTGATTCCTGCAGCAGCAAGTGAGCCTGCTCTTTTAAATGGCGGCGCTGCTCCCGCTCCTCCCAGCCAAAGTGACGCTTGAATTTGCCCGCTTGCTCGCGGTACTGCTCCGCCGTCTGGCGCATGCTTTTCAGCTCGGCGTAGCTCTTGTGGTTCATGATTTGCGCGTCCAGCGTATGCTGAAGCAGCAAATCCGACACCCGCGAGGGGTTGCCCATGCGAATGACGTTGACGCCGCGCTCGGCCAGCTTTTCGGTGAGCAAATCTACGGCCGTATTGCTGGGGGCGCACACCAATACCCGCCGTTCGCGCCGGATGGTTTCCAGAATGGCCTGCACCAGGGTAGTAGTTTTGCCGGTGCCGGGCGGGCCGTGAATGATGGCTACGTCCTGGGCGGCTAGCACGTGGCGCACCGCCGCCAGCTGAGAGTCGTTCAGGGGCGAGGGGTAGTACAGGGTGGCTTCGTTTTCGGGCTTGAAGCGGGCCGGCTTGGCCCCCAGCAGTACGTCGCGCAGCTCGGCCAGGCGGGAGTCGTAGGCGCCCATTACCTTACCCAGTGCATACTCCATCTCGCGGTAGCTCACCTCATCGAAGGTCAGGTCCACGCCCAGCTTGCCCTCGTCAATCCAATCGGGGAGGTCCTCCTTGGTCGTGGCTAGCAGGATCTTGTTGCGCTTTACGCTGGTGATGACACCGCTAAGTGTGGGGCGGTCGGAGCCCGAGCGGCCGGGTATATTGCCAAACAAGGCGGCATTCTTGCCCACCTGAAACAGGTGGAGCCCGCCCGCGCCTACCGGTCGTTCCAGCTCAATGACAAGCTTACCGCCGAAGCCAATGTCTTCCTTCGTGATTTTGACCGGGTACCAGGTCAGGCCCCGCTTTTGGCGCTCAGCAATGGTCGATTGGGCGCTCTTAATTTTGAATTGCTCCAGGTCCTCCTGCTGCTCGAGCTTCATGAGGGCCTGCACCTTGCGCAGCTCTTTTTCCAGGGCGTAAGGATCAGTATAGGTAGGTTGTTCAGCCAACAGATTTGGGTGTTTGGGATTCGTTGATAACAACGAAAACAGCAATAAGGTGGCCGAAGGTCGGGGAGAAATTTAACTTTGGCAGCTTACATCCTATTTGCCAGGAGCTACCTGAGAAAACATGCCTAATCCTCCAAAATCAGGCACTCTACTCAAGAAACTTATTTCGGCGTCTCGCTCAATTATCACCAATCAAGTAGGGTTGCCCTTGGGCATACTGCGTCTGCATACCAGTTTGTATTGGTTGAAACAGCACGGGATTAAGCCTCTGACAGCTGACGAGTTGGGGATAGTAGAAGCATATCACTCCCAAATCATGGACTTCCCGTTGGGAGAGGAGCGTCAGCAGTGGGAGGCCAGCGCTTTGCAGAAGGAGGATGAAGAGCTTGATGCCTTAACTGCAGCGTACCGCCCCCAACTGTTTCCTATTCTGCAAAGGATTCTGACTGAAGCTAGCAGGGGAGCCAGCAGCAAAGCAAAAATAAAAAACAGCTTCTATAAGCAACATACTACGCTGTCGGTGGCGGCAGGAAGGAACGTTACTACTGTTTATTGAACTCCCCGATGTGCCAGAGAATCCCGGAGGGGTCGTTCACGAAGCCTTCCTTGCCCCAGGCCTCCTGCCGGATAGGTAGCACCCGCACACCCTCGTACTGACCGGGTAAATCCAGCGCCGTCAGCGCCTGCCAGTACTGTTCCACATCCTCCACTTCCAGGAAGAGCATGGTGTTGTCAATCCAGTCCGGTACGTAGAAATCCTGCAGGTAAAAGCCCACGCCCTGCCGCACAAAATAACACATGGCCGGCGACAGCACGGTTTCCGTGAAGCCGAGGGTGCGGTAGAAGCTGCGCGACACGGCAAAATCTTTGGCCCCGATGAAAGGCCTCATGGAGCGGGGTTGCAGGGACATATGGTTGGAAGAGGGCTTGGCGGAAGATAAGAGGTAGTAGCGGAGGGCAATATGGCGGTTATCAGCCAAACCGGCTACCAACCAACCACACGAAAGCCCGACCGTATAGCCGGGCTTTCGGGCAGTGAAACACCCGATTATACTTTGAAAATTTCCTTTATTCCCTCCCGTAGTGGGGTAGGCGGGCGGCCCAGCCAGTCGGCCAGTTCGGCAGTGACGGTGGATTCCTGGTCGTTTTTGATGTCGGTGAGGAAGCCGGTGATGCGCTCTACGGCTACCGCCGGCAGACCCTGGGCACGTAGGCGGGACATAAACTCTTGCTCTTCAATGGGCGTGTACTCCACGGGCCGGCCGGACAGCTCGCTAAGGGCCTGGGCCACGTCGGTGAAGGAATACGTAGCGGCGCCGGTGAAGGTGAAAATGCGGTTCTGGCAGGAGTCGTCGGCGAGGACGTTGGCAATGGCCTCGCCCATGTCGCGGCGGAGGGCGAAGGCCACGCGGCCCTGGCCGGCCGGGAGCTGAATGCCCTTTTCAAACACCTGCGGGCCCACAAACTGCGGCAGTGTGTCCATGTACAAGATGTTGCGGAATAGCAGGTAGGAGAGGCCACTGGCTCGGATGTAGTCTTCCGTCTGGAAGTGGCGCACCATGAGCTGGTTGGTGAGGGTGGCCGGGTTCTGGAGGGCGCGACTGGTGTAGGCCAGGCACCGCACGCCGGCTTTTTTGGCGGCATCCACTACGTTGTAGTGCTGCTGCAGGCCGTCTTCATCGCCCCCGCCGGATACGAGCAGCACTTTGCTAATGCCCTGCATGGCCCGCTCCAGGGAGGCCGGGTCGCGGTAGTCGCCTACCCGGATGGTGATGCCCTGGGCTTGCAAATGAGCGGCTTTTATTTCGTCGCGCACCAGGGCGGCGAGCTGGTGGGCGGGGAGCTTGCGCAGAAGCTGCTCCAGAACAACGGAGCCGATGTGGCCGGTAGCGCCGGTTATCAGAATCATAGGAAACGAGAAAATGGGTTACGGATACACCACAAAGGTGCTCCGTGGGCAGGCCGCCAGAAAGAGCGAAAAGGCGGGAAGGTTGGGCTAAAAGGCGGAAAACGGGCGCCTCCTGAGCCCTAGACGCTTTATGTACAAGCTAGAAAGCTAGTTCCGCTCCTGCAATGATGTTGCGCATCAAGTAAGGAGGAGAACTAGCTCTCTAGCGATGATTTGCAGTGTATACTCACACTACTCAGCTAGCCTGCTTATACGCTGTGGGGGAGAGGCCGAGGCTGTTGCGGAAAAATCGGCTGAAGGCCGAATGATCGGCGAAGTGCAGCAGATCGGCTACCTGGGCGACGGTGAGCTGCCGATTTTGCAGCAGGGCCTTGGCTTCCAGCATTACAGCTTCCTCAATCCACTCACCGGCGGTTTTGCCGGTGGTTTGCTTTACGGTTTCGGTGAGGTGCTTGGGCGTGATGCACAAGTGGTCAGCGTAGAATTTCACGCTACGCTCGGCGGTGCTGTGGGCATTTACTAGGTGCTTGAACTCGGCCGTGAGCAGTTGGCTACGCGTTTGCGTGGTCTGGAGTGCCGCCTGCTGCTGATTGTAGAGGCCGACTACCTCAAAGAGTAGACTGTTAATCAGGCTTTTGATGACCTGGTTGCGGTAGGCGGCCGGGGCTTGAAACTTCTGCTGTAGCAGGCGCAACGACGCCGTAATGCTGGCGGCCTCAATGACCGTGAGCGGCAACACATGCCGGGTGGCATTCTCCAGAAACTGAAAATGGTCAATGGGAATGTGGTTGCGGGTGGTGATGAATTCCGGGGTAAAGAAAACCGACAGGCTGTCGTGGTCAGCGGAAAAAGATGTCCACTCTTTGATGATGTGGGGCGTAATCAGCATAAGGCTGCCGGGTCCGATGGCGTAGGTTTCCAGGTTGGCCTTCAGCTCCGCGGTGCCACGCAGGCAGATTCCAATCTTGTAGTAATTGCCCCGGTACGGCACCCCTAGGGGTGGGCCGCCGGTATGGGTGTGCTCATCAAGGAAAAACACGTCCGCCGTATCCTCGTCGGGGCGGGCGAAGTATTGCAGCCGGTAGGTCGGAATCAGGGTGCTCATCGGGCGGGTGAGGCGAAAGGAGGGGGGGTAGGAGCCCGACGCCGGGCGGGTAGCCGGACAAAAGGTCGGGAAAAGTTAGCATGGCCGGCGCAAAAACCGCGGACACCGTACGGAGTATATCTGGGTTCCTGCGTACTTGCTGCCCTAACACTATCTACTCCTTCCAACCATGCCCTACCAACCAAATCCTACCCGCTATACCGATATGGTCTACCGCCGCTGCGGCCGGAGTGGCTTAAAGCTCCCAGCCGTGTCGCTGGGGCTCTGGCACAACTTCGGCGACGTGGACGTACTCAGTAACTTCCGCGCTATCCTGCACCGGGCCTTCGACAGCGGCGTGACGCACTTCGACTTGGCCAACAACTACGGCCCGCCGCCCGGCTCGGCCGAAACTAACTTCGGGCGCATCCTGAAGGAGGATTTCCGCGGCTACCGCGACGAGCTTATCATCTCCACCAAAGCTGGCTACCATATGTGGGAAGGGCCCTACGGCGAGTGGGGCTCCCGCAAATATCTCATTTCCAGCCTCGACCAGAGCCTGAAGCGTATGAAGTTGGACTACGTGGACATCTTCTACTCCCACCGCCCCGACCCCGACACGCCCCTAGAAGAAACCATGAGTGCCCTCGACCAGGTAGTGCGGCAGGGCAAGGCCTTGTACGTGGGCATTAGCAACTACCAGCCCACCGAGGCCGCCGAAGCCCTGCGCATTCTGCGGGAGCTGGGCACACCTTGCCTTATTCACCAGCCCAAATACTCGATGTTTGAGCGGTGGGTGGAAGGCGGTTTGCTGGACTTGCTGGGCGAGGAAGGGGTAGGGTGCATACCCTTTTCGCCCCTGGCTCAGGGCCTCCTCACCAATAAATACCTGCACGGCATTCCTGAGGACTCCCGCGTGGCCAAAGGGGTAGGCTTCCTCACCGAAAACCAGCTTACGCCGGAGCGCCTTACCCAGGTGCAGCAACTCAACAGCCTGGCACAGGAGCGCGGCCAGAGCCTCGCCCAGATGGCCCTGTCCTGGATTCTGCGCGATGAGCGCATCACCTCTGTGCTCATCGGCGCCAGCAAGCCCGATCAGCTTTCGGATTCCTTGCGTTGTCTGGATAACCTGCACTTCGGCGAGGACGAGCTGAGCCAAATTGAACAAGTATTACAGGGTTAGCCAGCAGCTCATCTTGCCGCTACAATCACCTGTTTCACTATGCCTCGGCTTAGTTGAGCAGGTGGTTGTGGCGGTGAGATGAGCTGCCGGTCCTCCTTACAACAGCTACGCCGGGCAAGCTATACTACTCCAAGCTATATTACTCTAAGAGTCCGGTTTCATCCTTGAGCTTCACGCCCGACAGTTGTCGCCGTAGAGATTCCTGGATTAGTAGAAACAGCTTTTCGGCCGCGGCGGGGTAGGATAAGCCTTCCGGGCGGATGTTGGAAACGCAGTTGCGTGCATCATCGGTGAGGCCGGGCCGGGGACCATAGGTGAAGTAGGCACCCAGGCTGTCGGGAGAGCTGAGGCCGGGCCGCTCGCCAATCAGGATTAGGACTAGTTGGGCGTGCAGGGCAACGCCAATCTCATCGCTCAGCGCTACCCGAGCCTGCTCGGCTACCGTAAGCGGGGCCAGCTGAAAGCTCGCCTGCTGCAACCGGGGCACTAGCAGGCGCAGCAGGGGCAGGGCGTGCTGGTTGAGCGCCGTAGCCGACAACCCATCGGCCAAAACAAGGGCTACATCCGAGGAGGCGGGGGCACTGTCTTGCAGGGCGCGGCTAGAATCTTCGTGGAGTGTGCGGCCCAAATCGGGTCGTTGGAGGTACTGGGAGCGGTTTTCGGCCTGGCTGCGTACATGGTATATGGGAAGCTTGAACTCTTCTAGCTCTCCAAGTAGCCGTTCCGTTTCCAGCAGCGAGTACACTGCGTCTCGAGCGTGCGCGTGCGCCAGCCGGAACGCTAGCAACTCCCGTAGCGGCACGCTAGTGCCCGTGCGGCCCAAGGCAATGCGGGCAGCGGTGTACCTCCGCAGCCCTAACCAGGGGTCCGGCGCTGGGTTTTCGGGCAGTGGGGTTGGCGTATCTGACATATCGGACGGGTTAGGCCTTCTTGTGCTGTGCAAGTGGTTTTCTTACAGGGGCGTGCAGGGCGTTAGGTTAGCCGCTTACCTGGGTTAGCAACCGATGCTTTTCCGGCGCGGGTAATAGCTGACCGCCTTCGTTGAAGATACCCTGCTGCTGTAGCCAAGCCTCAAACTCTGGGGCGGGGCGCAGGCCAAGGGTGTGGCGCAGGTAGAGGGCATCGTGGAAGGAAGTAGACTGGTAGCCCAGCATGATGTCGTCGGCGCCGGGGATGCCCATGATGAACGTGCAGCCCGCCACGCCCAGCATTGTCAGCAGGGTATCCATGTCGTCTTGGTCGGCTTCGGCGTGGTTGGTGTAGCATACGTCTACGCCCATGGGTAGCCCCAGGAGTTTGCCGCAGAAGTGGTCTTCCAGCCCCGCCCGAACGATTTGCTTGCCGTCGTAGAGGTACTCCGGGCCGATGAAACCCACCACCGAATTAACCAGCAGGGGCTTGAAATGGCGGGCTACGGCGTAGGCGCGGGCCTCGCAGGTTTGCTGATCGAGGCCGTGGTGAGCCCCGGCCGAAAGGGCGCTGCCCTGGCCCGTTTCAAAGTACATAACGTTCTGGCCCAGGGTGCCGCGGTGCAGGCTCAGGGCCGCCTCATAGGCTTCCTGCAGAAGCCCTAGGTGCACGCCGAAGCTGGCGTTGGTAGCCTCCGTACCGCCAATGGACTGAAAGGCGAGGTCAACGGGGGCACCCTGCTCAATAAGTTGTAGGGTGGTGGTGACGTGGCTAAGCACGCAGGTTTGGGTAGGAATCTGGTACTGCTCGCGCACGGCGTCGAGCATCTCAAGCAGGTTGCGTACTACCCGTGGGTTGTCGGTGGCGGGGTTGATGCCCAGCACGGCGTCGCCGCTGCCGTAGAGCAGGCCATCTACTAAGCTGGCCGCAATGCCGCGGGCGTCGTCGGTGGGGTGGTTGGGCTGGAGGCGGGTAGCTAGGTGCCCACGCAGCCCCAAGGTGTTGCGGAACTGCGTCACTACCTCGCACTTGCGGGCCAGGGCAATCAGGTCTTGGTTGCGCAGGAGCTTGCTCACGGCCGCTACCATTTCAGGCGTTAGCCCGGGGGCTAGGCCTTGTAAAACGGCGGTGTCGGTAGCTTCGGCCAGCAGCCAGTCGCGTAGCTGCCCCACCGTGAAGTGGCTGATGGGGGCAAAAGCTGCGGCATCGTGGGTATCCATAATAAGGCGGGTGACTTCGTCCTGCTCGTAGGGAATGAGGGCTTCGTGGAGGAAGTTGCGCAGGGGCACGTCGGCCAGTGTGAGCTGGGCAGCCACGCGCTCCTCGTAAGTTTCGGCGGCCAGGCCCGCTAGTACGTCTCCTGAGCGCAGAGGGGAGGCTTTTGCCAGCAGCGTTTTCAGGTCAGGAAACTCGTATACCCGCTGGCGAATGGTGTGGCGGTAGGACATAGCGAAACAAAGCAAGAACAGAACCTGAGACGATAAAAAGCACTCTAAGCCAGTGCAACCAAACCGAGGTAGCAGGCAGCTATAGCAAATCGGCGGGGGTGAGCAGGGTATCTTCTGCTACCGGCTGCCGGTGGCGCCCCAACAGCAAGAATACGCCCAGCACCCCACCCAACCCGGCAAAAAACAGCACACTCAGCCACCAGTTGTAGTACACTATGGCGCCCAGGCTCAGCAGCGTGAGGGCTAGGGCGAGCAGTGGTACGTAGGGGTAGAAGGGCGCGGTGAAGGGGCGCTCCAGCCGAGGCTCCTTGCGGCGCAGCGCAAACAGGCTCAGCAAGCTCATGCCATACATCACCACGGCGCCCAGCACCGAAAGAATAATAACCTGCGCCGTGGTACCCGTGAGCAGGGCCCCCGCGCCTATCAGGCCCCCCGCCGCCAAGGCCCAGTGGGGCGTGCGAAACCGCGGGTTCACCTGGGCCAGAAAGCCCGGCAGGTAGCCACTGCGGGCCAGCGCAAATACCTGCCGCGAGTAGCCGATGATGGTGCCATGAAAGGAAGCAACTAACCCAAATAGGCCGATGCTGGCAAAAAACTGCGTCCAGCGGCTCTGCCGGCCTAGTACTACCCCCAGGGCCTCGGGCAAGGGATAGTCAATGGTGCTGAGGCGGCGCCAGTCCGTGACGCCTGCGGTGAGTATCATTACCCCCAGCGCCAGCACCACCAGCGTACCCAAGCCGTAGAGGTAGCCCTTAGGAATGGTGCGCCGCGGGTCTTGCACTTCTTCGGCTACCATGGCTACGCCTTCAATGGCCAGGTAGAACCAGATGGCAAAGGGCAAGGCCGCGAAGATGCCCGCCGCGCCCAGCGGCACTGGATGACTCAGGAAGTTGCTGGTCTTGAAGTGCGGTGCTACCAGTCCCATGTACACAACCAGTTCCGCTACGGCCAGCAGCGTAACCACCAGGGAAAACCGCGCCGACTCTTTGATGCCTAGCAGGTTGATGCCAATAAATACTACGTAGCAGCCCAGGGCGGTGGCTAGCACCGGCACCTGCGGATGCAAAAAGTGCCCGTAGCTGCCCAAGGCCAGGGCAATGGCCGGGGGTGCAAACAGAAATTCTACCAGTGTAGCGTACCCCGTCACCAGCCCGCCCAGGGGCCCAAAGGCGCGGTAGGAGTAAGCAAACGGGCCGCCCGCGTGCGGAATAGCCGTTGTAAGCTCGGTGAAGCTGAAGATGAACGTGACGTAGAGTACCGTAATCAGCAGGGTAGCTAGCAGAAAGCCCACGGGGCCGGCCACCGCCCAGCCGTAGTTCCACCCAAAGTACTCGCCTGAAATAACGAGCCCCACGGCAATGGCCCACAGATGCAGGGGGCGCAGCACTTTCTTTAGGGCTGGCGTGGCAGTAGCAGGAGGTGTCATAGGAGGCAACGCATAAGGAGGTCTGGTTGCCTAATGTAACTGATAAACGCTGAAGCAGAAGGCGGAAGCCTTGCTCAGCGGGCGTGTTGCCGAAGCCACGTTAGCGCCAGCAGCAGTTCGGCATCCTGCTCCTGAGTAAGCTGGGCCAGGGTAGGCGCCGCCCAAAGGTCGGGGGCAAGGCCGCTACCTTGGTAGGCGTCGCCCCGGGGGATTAGTTGCCGGCCCGTCCAGCTTAAGTGGTAGCTGCGCCCCACGGAAGCCATGTTCATTTCGCCGTTGGTACCGCCCGTCCGCTGCCCTACCAGCAGCCCCAGCCGATGGCGGCGCACGAGTTCCGCTAGGGTTTCGCCGTAGCTGTAGGTATCGGGTCCTACCAAAAAGATTGTCGGGGCCTGCAAATAAGGCTGTTGGGCCGGAATAGGGCGCCCCGTAGCACCCTGAAGAAACGCCTGCTGAAAGTTTGGCTGCCGCAACCGGGGCGTAGCTGTGCTGTCAGGTCGCAGGGCAGTAGCGGAAAAGTGGGGCAGTATCCGCAGCATGTCGTACGTAGGGCGCTGGCGCATATCTACCACCACGCCGCGGGCCTTTTGTAATCGGGACATAGCCCGCTGGAAATCCGAGTAGCGCAGGCGTGCCGCATCCAGATAGTACAGGCCGGGCTCTACCTCAAGCACAGCGGGCAGTTGATGATACAGGCTGCCGCGCACCTCGCGGAATGCCACAACCTGCTGCCGGATTGGCCCTTCCGTAGCTCGTACTGTGAACAGGCTCGTGGGAGCCCTAGCGGCTAGGTGGCGTACTAGAGCCTCAGCCGCCAGGTGCTGCGCTACCGCCCTCGAAGTAGCCGGAATAGTACTGGCGAGCTGGTGAATCAGTTGGCGTACCGGCTGGCCGTCTACGTGCGTAACAATAGTGCCCGGCGCCAACAAAGGCCGCAACGCAGCGGGCGACTGGCGCACGACGACCAGGCTATCAACCAGAGTGAAGCGTAGGGCCCAGGGCGGCGGCACAATGGAAAGGCCGGTGCGGGTTTTGGGGCTAATGCGCACGTGGCGGTCGGGAAGGCGGGCCAATAGCTGGCGGCAGGTCCGGAGCAAGTCGGCTTGGGTGCGGGCCCGGGCGGCTTGGTGCAGGGCGGCAGGTAGGGCATGGGCCGACCATCGGGCGCTGTCTAGCAGGGCGCGGTAGGGGTAAAAATGCTGGATGATGTTCCACGTGAGCATGATGGTGGCCAGGCGCTGGGCCATATGCTCGGGTTCCAGCCGGCGCACACGGGGCCCCGAGCGCCAGGGCAGACGCTGGCGGTGCTGAGCTGCCGAAAGCACCAAGGGAAAGCACAAGCTAATGGAATCCGTAAGCATAGCGCTGTACTGGCGCACAGACCCGGGGTAGCGCTGCTCGGCCTCCGCCGACGATACCTGGGGCATGCTGCTAGCATATGGCAGCCCGGCTAACCGAAACATAACGCGCACGATGGGCAAGCCGGCTTTGTCGAGCCCCAGGCCCTGGTGCTCCCAATGGTAGTAAGAACCCGCCACGAGGGGTTGAGCCACAACCGGCACTGGCCGTGCATTGGCTACTAGGCGCGTTTCGGGCGCTACTAGCCGCAACGCACTATCAAGAGTAGCGGCCAGGGCCGCATCGGTGCGGGCGCAGCGAACTACGGGAATACTGCGCACCAGCATGGTCTCCCAGCTCAGGCGTGCCGTATGACGATTGGGATAGAAGTACTTCACGGCGCCAGCTGCCTGGGCAAGAGCCGTAAGGTTGTGGGCTTCCCGCGGGGTTAGCGAATCAGGAGTAGCAGTGCTTGGTGCGGGAACCAGTCCACTGCACAGCAGCCAGAAATAGATAGTATGCATAGAGTAGTAGCAAGAGCCCGTAACGCACCGGGCTCGTTGCATGCGGCTACTCCAATCTTGCTACTATGGAGAAGTAGTAATCTGATTAGCAATTTGAAATGCTTAAAACCGTCCTAGCGCGATTCTAGTGCTATGGTGGCGGCGGGCAACGCTTGGCCCTGGGCTCGAAGAGTGATAGTGCCGGGCTGCCGAGTTGCTTTTACTACCACCAATGCCCGCCCCTGCCAGGTAGTGCGCTGGGGACTTTGGTAGCTTTCGGTGCTGGTTGGGTTGGCATTGCCAACACCGACTATTACGCCGGGGCCCGTGACCTCAAACGTGAGCGGGAACTGTGCTTTTGGATGGCGAGTGCCTTGCTCATCAACAAGTTCAACGGTAATGTAGCTGAGGTCCTGCCCATCGGCACGCAACTCGGTACGGTCGGCTTTGAGGGCGAGGCGAGTTGGTGGGGTAGCCGTGCGCAAGGTGGCGCTGCCTACCGACTGCCTGCCAGTCCGGCCAATGGCCTTGAGTTCACCCGCCTGATAGGGTACCGACCAGGTCGCCGTGTAATGGGTAGACCGATTGGTGGGCTTGATGCCTAGGCTCTGGTTATTAAGCACTAGCTCTACTTGCTCGCAAGACGAGTACACTTCCACAGTTAGGGGTTTGCCTTCCTGCCCGGGCCAGGTCCAGTCGGCTAGCACATCGTGCCATTCCCACTTGCTCCACTCTTCTTTCTTGGGGTTGGTAGGAAAGGAAAGCGTAGGGGCCTGCACAAACAAGGAAACCTGATTTTCCTTCCACAGCGCATCTCGGTAGTACGACTGGGGCCGTTTCCAGCCGCAAATGTCTATGTCCCCGCAAAAGGCAAGGTTCCAGGGGTAAAACTCGGGCTTTTGCATGTAGCCCAGCCACCCAATGCTGGCCTCCCCAATGTAGTCAAACGCTGTCCACACGAAGTCGCCCACTACGTACGGCTTGTCTCTGACGGCCATCCAGCTGCCGAAGGCTTCCAGCGGGTACGACTCCGACCCGTACATGATACGCTTGGGCAAGCGGGCATGGTCCTGCCCGTAAATGTCGGCCTGGTGATGGTCGCCGGCCGTGGCGTAGTTGTAGCCCGCCACATCCAGCACGGCAAAGTAGGGGTCCTTATCGGGGCCGAGGCCATTGACGGCGGCCGTAATGGGCCGGGTGGCGTCGAGCTTGCGCACGTAGGAAGCCAGCTCCTTAGCCGTTGCTACTCCCTCCGGCTTGCCGCGCTCCGGAATTTCATTGCCCAGGCTCCACAAAATAATGGAAGGGTGGTTTCGGTCGCGCAGGACCATGCTGGCCACGTCCCGCTGCCACCAGGCAGCAAAGTAACGGTGGTAGTCCTCGGGGTTTTTGGCTTCCCGCCACATGTCGAAGGCCTCGTCAATGACGAGCATCCCCAGCCGGTCGCAGGCATCCAGCAGAGCCGGGGAGGGCGGATTGTGCGAGCAGCGGATGGCATTGTAGCCACTGGCCTTCAGAAGTTCGATTTTACGCTCCTCTGCTCGGTCGTATGCTTTCGCTCCGAGGGGTCCATTATCGTGGTGAATGCAGCCTCCTTTGAGTTTGAGCGCCTGGCCGTTCAGGCGCAAACCCTGTTGGGGGTCGAACGAAACCGTGCGGATGCCGAAGGGCGTTTCTACCTGGTCTAGGAGCTGAGGGCCCCGAAACACCTGCGTGCGGGCAGTATAGAGCACGGGCGTATCTACCGACCATAAAGCCGGCGACGGCACGCTGAGGGTTTGCTGAACACGGGCGTTGCTGCCAGCCGTTAGCGTTTGCTTTGTTTCGAGGCGCGCTACTTGTTGGCCCGCCGGGCTGCGCAGGGACGTAACCACAGTGAGGGTAGCCGGCTGGGTTGCCTCGTTGCGCACCTGCGTTTCGGCCTTCACCTGGGCCGTGGCCGCCGTAACCGTGGGCGTGGTAAGGTAGGTGCCCCACGGTTCGATGTGTACGGGCGCCAGCACCCGCAGCCACACGTGCCGGTAGATGCCCGAGCCAGAGTACCAGCGGCTGTTTTGCCCTTCGTTGCGGACCTGCACAGCCAGCACGTTGTTGGCCCCGAACTGCACTTTGTCGGTAACATCGTACCAGAAGCTGGTGTAGCCATAGGGGTGGGCGCCCAGGCGCTGCCCGTTGAGCCACACCTCCGCGTTCATGTACACCCCGTCGAACTGAAGCTGAATGCGCTGCCCACGCTGAGACTCGGGAACTACAAACGTTTTGCGGTACCAGCCCGTGCCGCCCGTAGTGAAGCCTCCGCTAACTTGGCTGATGGCCTTGGCGCTGAATGGTGAGTTAGTGCCCGGCACGTCTTCACTGCTCCAATCGTGGGGGAGGTCGATGGCGCGCCAGCTGGCGTCGCGGTAGTTAGGAGCCTCGGCACCCTGGGCAGCACCCCGGTAAAAGCGCCATCCGAAATCAAACAGCGTAGTCACGCGCGATGCAGTTGGCGGTTGATTATCAGACTTCAACAACAAGGCATTAACCGTCAGGAGCAGAAAAACAAGACTCAGGATGCGTGTCATAGGCAACTGCTACGGTTCTTTCTAAGCTAGGTGGTTTCGGGCAAAAGCGGGGCGGCAGCCAGACGTGCGGGGCTATACCTGGAGCTTCTGCCCTTGAATGGCGGCGGCCATCAACGCCGGAAACTGGCCCGGCGTGCAGGCAAAGCTGGGAATACCTAGGGCGGCCAACTGTTCAGCCATGCGTCGGTCGAAGCTGGGGGCCCCGTCGTCGGAGAGGGCCAGCAGGGCCACCATGCTCACCCCAGCCGCTTTTAGGGTAGCGGCCCGTTTGAGCATCTCCCGCTCGTTGCCACCTTCGTACAAGTCACTTATAAGCACCAGGATGGTATCGGTGGGGCGCGTAATAAGTTGCTGGCAGTAGGTGAGGGCCAGGTTGATGTCGGTGCCCCCGCCAAGCTGCACTCCAAATAGCAGATCCACCGGGTCTTGGAGGTTCTCGCTCAGGTTTACCACGGCCGTATCAAAGACTACCATGTGCGTTTTCACGGCCTTGATGGACGCCAGCACGGCCCCAAATACGCCCGCGTAAACCACCGACGACGCCATGGAGCCGCTCTGGTCCACGCACAGCACAATCTCCTTGAGTGCCTGCCCGCGCCGCCCGTAGCCAATAAGCTTTTCCGGTACTACCGTTTTGTAGGCTGGCTGATAGTGCTTTAGGTTAGCCCGGATGGTAGCGGCCCAGTTAATTTCGGCGTAGCGGGGGCGGGGGTTGCGCACGGCCCGGCTTAGGGCCCCCTGCACGGCCTGGCGCAACGGGTTGGCCAGCTTCTGTTCCAACTCGCGCACCACTTTTAGTACTACCTCGCGGGCCGTGTGCTTGATCTTCTGCGGCATCACCCGGCTCAAGGACAGGAGGGTGCCTACCAAATGCACATCGGCCTGCACGGTGCGCAGAATTTCGGGTTCCAGCAGCAGCTGGTGCAGGCCCAGGCGGTCCATGGCATCCTGCTGCATCACGGCCACCACCGACGATGGGAAGTACGTGCGGATGTCGCCCAGCCAGCGGCTAACCTTAGGCGCGGAGCCGCCCAGGCCCGCCCGCCGCTCCCCGTCATTATCGTAGAGCTGGGTCAGTACCTCATCCATCTGCCCGTAGTCTGGCGACAGAGGAATTTCATTGGCCGCATCGGCGGGCGAGCCGAGCACTAATTTCCAGCGGGCAGCAGAGGAGGAAGACACAGGAAGTAAGGACATAAGAAGGGGAGGAGCATCCAAGTAACAGCATATTCCGCAAATGCTCGCAGTTCAGCGCCAGAAGCTAGAAAACTAGCTCTCTTACTCAGTTACCCGTGCTCACTTGCGTGGGGTTACCTGAGTAGGGGTGCCACTCGGTCAGCAGTGCGCTTTGCGAGCGTCCTGCGGAAAACTTTCCGCGTCTTTATGGTGCATAACGCGCTACCCTTTCTACCTTAAGCCGACCTCAACCTTTCCACTGCATGAAGAAAATTTACTGTTTACTAGTTGGCTCTCTGCTGCTCAGTTCCCATCTAACCTCGGCCCAAACCCTGGCTGAGAAAACCAAAGGCTTGCAGAAGTTTGCCGGCTTCTTCCCCTTTTACTGGGACGAGAAGGGTGGTCGTATTCTGCTGGAAATTGACAAGCTCGATCAGGAAATTCTCTACGTCAGTACGTTGCCCAATGGGGTGGGCTCCAATGATCTGGGCCTGGATCGCGGCCAGATTGGGCAGACGCGCATTGTGAAGTTTGTGAAAAGCGGCCCCAAAATTCTGCTGCTCCAACCCAACTACGACTTCCGCGCCGTGAGCCAGAATGCCGACGAGCGAAAGTCCGTGGAGCAAGCGTTTGCGCAGTCGGTTATCTGGGGGTTTAAGGCCGAAGCCCAGGAAGGCAACAAGGTACTAGTGGACCTGACGCCGTTTTTGCTGCGCGACTCCCACCAGATAGGCGACAAGCTGGAGGAACTGAAACAAGGGGCCTATAAGGCGGAGGAAACCCGCTCGGCCGTGTTTCTGCCCAACACCAAGTCGTTTCCGCAGAACTCCGAGTTTGAGGCCGTTATTACCCTCACTGGCAAGGCCAAGGGCCGTGAAATCCAGTCGGTGACGCCCGACCCCAACGCCGTGACGGTGCACATGCACCACTCCTTCATTCAGCTCCCCGATGCCCAGTACCAGCCCCGCGCCTTCGACCCGCGGGCTGGCTACTTTGCCAACGAGTACATGGACTACGCCACGCCCATCGACCAGCCCATTATGCAGCGGCAACTCGTGCGGCACCGGCTCCAGAAAAAAGACCCCACGGCTGCCGTCAGTGAAGCCGTGGAGCCCATTGTGTACTACCTCGACCGGGGCGCCCCCGAACCCGTGCGCTCGGCGCTCATGGAAGGTGCTGCGTGGTGGAACCAGGCGTTTGAAGCGGCGGGCTACAAGAATGCTTTTCAGGTGAAACTCCTGCCCGAGGACGCTGACCCCATGGACATTCGTTATAACCTGATTCAGTGGGTGCACCGCTCCACTCGGGGCTGGTCCTACGGCGCCAGCATTGTAGACCCCCGCACCGGCGAGATCATAAAGGGGCAGGTGTCGCTGGGCTCGTTGCGGGTGCGCCAAGATTTCCTGATTGCCGAGGGCCTGTTGCAACCCTACGAGGACGGCAAGCCTACCAGCCCGGAAATGCTGAAAATGGGCGTGGCCCGCCTGCGCCAGCTGGCCGCCCATGAGGTGGGCCACACCCTGGGCTTGTACCACAACTATTCGGCTAGCACCAAGGAACGGTCGTCGGTGATGGACTACCCCATGCCCCGCATCACCATGCGCCCCGATGGCAGCATCGACCTGAGCGAAGCCTACGGGGTAGGAATTGGTAGCTGGGACAAGCGCGCCATCCTCTACGGCTACCAGGATTTCGGTCCGAAAGCCGACGAGAAAGCGGGCCTGCAAGCCATTATGCGGCAGACCCTGGCCGATGGCTACGTGTTCATCTCCGATGCTGACGCCCGCGCCGCGGGTGGGGCCCACCCCACGGCCCACCTCTGGGATGATGGCCCCAACGCGGCTGATGAGCTAAACCGCCTCCTGGACATCCGGCAGAAGCTGCTGGCCCGCTTCTCCGAAAAAGCCTTGGCACCCGGCCAGCCCATGGCCATGCTGGAAGAGGTGCTGGTGCCCATGTACCTACTGCAGCGCTATCAGGTAGAAGCCGCTTCTAAGGAAATCGGGGGGCTGTATTATACCTACGCCGTGAAAGGCGACGGCCAAACCATCACCAAGTTTGTGGAGCCCGCCGAGCAGTGGAAGGCATTTGCTGCTCTGATGCGCACCATTTCGCCTCGGGAGCTGGCCCTCTCCGAAGAGCTACTAGCGAAAATTCCGCCCCGCCCCGTGAACTACGGCCGCTCCCGCGAAACCTTCCCCAGCCGCACCGGCCTCACCTTCGACCCCACCAGTGCGGCCGAATCGGCGGCGGCTACTACCCTGGAGTTCCTGCTGAACCCCCAGCGCGCCGCCCGTCTGGAAGAGTACCACGCTCGCCATCAAGACCAACCGGGCCTGGCCGCCGTGCTGGATAAACTCCTGGCCACTACCTGGCGCAGTAAGCCCGAAACCGGCTACGCCGGCGAGTTGCAGCGCCTGGTTAATGCCCTCACTCTGCACAAGATGCTGGCCCTGGCCGCCGCCCCCCAGACTCCTGTGAACGTGAAAGCGCTAGCCGCGCTGAAGGTGGAGGAGTTGAAAAAGCAGCTTGAAAAAGAGCAAAAATCGGCCAAGGACGAAGGCCGCCGGGCTACTGCCTTCGCCGCCCTCCGCACTATCCGCCAGTTCGAAGAAGCCCCCGAGAAGTTCCAGCCCGCCCCCGCACTCCCTATGCCCGACGGCGCCCCGATTGGGGATGATGGATGTAAGGAGTTTTAGCATGGAATGACGACATCCTTTGTTATCACAAGTGAAGTACTAGCTGATGTCCGCGTTTTTATTCTCCTGCCGAGCGCTGTACCTGAAGGGTATACAACCGCTTGATTTTGAAAAGTATGGAACACCTATGTATCAGGAGCATTTGGCGCTAGGACGGGAGCTACTATGCCATGAAGGATTACAACGTTTCTTAGGTCACGTAGTGGAAGGTCATTATTATGTGAGTTTATGGACCGCGCTTATCGCGTTAGAGTTTGGTCGCCCAGTTCGCAATGAAGTATTGCACGGACCGGGTAGAACGCCAGTGGTGGATATGTGCTTAGATATCATCCGGAGGCATTATGTGTCCCACTCACATAACCTCTCTGATAGTCAAAACGACCTTGTCGCCGACTGGCTAGCTAAAATCGACGCCCGTTATGAAATGGCTGCTTCCTCGTGCTCTAAACCTGTATCATAACCCTAAGCTCCGCTAGTGCACTTGGGTAATCTTTTTCCTACCACTGCTTTTAAAAGGCATCTAAGTAGCCCTTAGCGAAGGACTAAGGATTTGAACACGTCTGTCATGCTGAGCTTGTCGAAGCATTCCTACCTCTAACCTATACTGCTAGGTTAGTCAGAGGTCGGGATGCTTCGGCAAGCTCAGCATGACGCTTTCTGGGGGTAGCCCATATATGCCCTGTTCAAGGCTTTTTGTGAAAGTTGTCTAGATTAACCGCCTCGTCAAACTCGAAAATTAACTCGTCGTCTTTTACTGGGCTGAACAATGGAAACATATCATGGCTATTTCGGTCAATCAGGCTCCTATGCATCTTGACGTACTTGCCGTGAGTTCGAGCAGCTACGTAGTGACCCTGGCCACAGAGGTAGATGTCGAAACCAATAGTCCCCATCTTTAAGGAGGCTTCCGGAAGGTAGTGCATTACGCCAAGCGTATGTCGGAAGGCGCGTAGCTCGGCTGGGTTGAGCCGGTATACTCCGTTGTTATTGTGAATTGTGACCGAGTCGATTGCCTCAGTATCTACTAAGTCTTTGAGACGGTATTCCTTGGGCTGGCAGGATGACAAAGCCGCTACTATAAGTAGAGTACGGAGTGGTTTAGACATGCCCAGCTTGTGGTTGCTACTCAAAAAAGTCGCCGGGGTCGGCTTGACTGAGGTACTTGCTCAGGCTGCCTAGGTCGCCGAAGAAGGGGTGAACAAGGTGCAGGAATTGCTGGGCACTGGCGCGACTATCGGTGTAGGCGCGGAAGATTTCACCTTCACCGGCCAGCTCGATATGGTCGAGCAGCTCTGGGGCGTGTTCCTCTACGATTGTTTCAATGTGCTCAGCCCAGGAGGCGCCACTGCCGCTGAAGCCGTACCGCTCAAACACCGTGTAGTAATCGTCCATATCAGACAGATCCACCACAATGCGGTACTGGCGTTCTGGGGTGGCCTGCTCTTGCAGGTCGTAAACAACGAAGGGGTAATATATATTGGCCATTAACCCAAAGGTACAGGACGCAACTTGAAGCAGCTTGTACGCCCCAAACCGCACGTCATCCTGAGCTTGTAAACCTAAAGATGGCGGAGCTAAGGTCTTGTCACGTGAGCATGTAGCGCGCAGCCACTTGTTCAGCTTGGTAAGATCCTTTCTACGTCAAGATGACGTGTAGTAAGGCCTGGGACACCACAAATTCACCGCCTCACTATTTCACTTTTGCGCATACGGACTATCGTCGCGGTGCTGGCGCTCAAACTCCTCGCGGGAACAGAGCGACTTCACGTCTACCATGCGGTCAATGGACAAGATGCCGTCGAGGTGGTCAATTTCGTGCTGGAGCAGCTCGGCCAGGTCATCTTCGCGGCCGGCATGGGTTTCGTGCCACTGGCCTTGCTGGTCCTGATAGCGCACGGTTATCCACTCGTAGCGCTCTACCTGCATGAAAATGGAGAGAAAAGACAGGCAGGCGTCCCAGACCACCATCTTCTCAGGGCTATGGTCGATGATGGTGGGGTTGATAAGCGGCCACACCGGACGGCCCGGCAGGTGCAGCAGAATCACGCGCTGCAGTTCGCCAATCTGAGGCGCCGCAATAGCCCGGCCGTAGCCGGTAGTGGCGCGCCAATGGCCTACGGTATCCATCAGGTCAGTTACAAGGGTAGCCACGGCTGGCGCGGTGGGGTCAGGTACGGGCTGGGCTATCTGGCGCAGTACGGGGTGGCCTAGCTGAAGAATTTCACGAATAGGCATGGTGTGAGATGTAGGATGAGTTTTGCCGCTCGAAAGTTAGTGCTTCACCGCCAGCAGCATCCGGCGTAAATCGGCGGCGGTGTAGACTTGGCCGTGGGCAATTACTGTGTTGATCTGGCGAAGGCTGCGGATGTTGGCCAGTGGGTTCTGGTCCAGCAAAACCAAATCCGCGTCGTTGCCCGCCCGGACGGTACCCGCATGCTGGTCCGCTTTGAGGAAGCGGGCACCGTTGATGGTAGCAGCTTGCAGGGCCTGCACTGGCGAGAGGCCCGCCTGTACCAGGAGTTCCAACTCGCCCAGCAGGGAGGTGCCGGGGTACACGTAGGAGTTGGATGCCCCACTGTCGGACCCCGCCAGCAACACGACGCCAGCTTGCTGCATGGCCGGTACCAGAGCGGTAAACTTCGCCCCGAGTTGCTTATTGAAGGCGCGGGTAGCGGCCGACTGCGCCCGGGCTCCGGCCAGGCGGCGGGCGTAGGTAGCCTGGATTTTAGGGTCGATGTACGCCAGCAGCGTGTCGCGGGAGTGGTCGGTTTCTGGCAGCTCCGCCAGTAGCTTCTGAATGTAGAGGGTGGGCACCACGGCCGTTTTGTTTTTCACCAGGGTGCGGTAGATGCGCGCCGCCGCGGCCGGGTCGTAGGTGCGGTACACGGTGGGCAGTACCGCAAACAGGCCGAGGGGCTTCGCCGTGCGTAGGCTGTTTTGTACGGCCTGCGTGATGCTGTCTTCCTTAGCTGAGCAGGCCTTGAATACGTAGTACAAGTGCTCGGTAGCATCCAGGCCGCGGTCAGAGGCTTCGCCTAGCGTGGCCGAGTAGGGCATGTGCCCGGTGGTCGTGAGCCCGCGTTTTTCGGCCGCCGAAATGGTGTTCAGAAAAGCCTCGCGGGAAATGGTGCTCTCGTAGATCTTTACATAGTCTACCCGCAGGCGCTGCAAAGAATCCAGCGCCTGCTCTATCTGAGCCGGTGTTTCTACTTCCAGTGAGCCAGCCCAGAAGGCTTTCGGCCCGTCGATTTTGGGACCTGAGGTGTAAATGGTAGGGCCTGCCAGCCGCCCGGCCCTGATTTGTTCGCGCCAGGCGAAGAGGGCTGGGGTCAGGTCGCCGCCCGCGTCGCGTACCGTGGTGATGCCATGGGCTAAGTAAAGCGGCAGCAAGTTGCGGTTGGCCGTAGTCAGCGAATCGCCGCCCCGAAAATGCACGTGCATGTCCCAAAGCCCGGGAATCAGGTACTTACCCTGGGCATCAATAGTGCGCGTAGCGGCCAACGTCCGGCTCGTATTTTCCAGCCGCCGAATTTGTCCCGCCGTAATTGCCAGCGTTTGGTTGGGGCGCACCTGTCCGGTTTCCACGTCTACCACGTTGGCATACGTGATAACCAAGTCGTAGGGAGTTTGCGTCTGGTGGCTGGCGCAGCCCAGGGCTAGCAGGGGGCAGAAGCCGGTAAGTAGGCGGGAGAGAAGCTTCATGCTACTTCGTAATGGTAAGGAAAAGAGGCTCGAAACGGTTGGGGCAGGTTGGTTTCTACTCTTCAGCCGCTCTTATCGAAACAGCGTGGCCAGTTGCTCCACTAGTACGCTGCCGCTCATATAGGTCATAATCAGGACTACTAGCACCCCGAAGGCAGCCAGCGTGAACGGGTGCCGGTAGGTGCCTACCACGCTGGGACGGTAAGCGGCTATGAGTAGGGTGCCGAGGGTGATAGGCAGGATGAACCCGTTCAGCGCCCCGGCCCATACCAGCAGACTCACTGGCTTGCCGATGGTGATGAATACGAGGGTAGATAGGATAATGAAGCCAATAATCCAGCCGTTTTCGTGAGCGGCTACCTTGGGCAGCATCGACTTAAGGAAGGAAATGGACGTGTAGGCCGAGCCAATGATGGACGTAATGGCCGCCGCAAACATCACCACCCCAAACAGCTTGTAGCCCACCTGGCCGGCCGCTAGCTCAAATACCGAGGCCGTGGGGTTGCCAGCGTCGATAGCGGCGCCTTGGCTTACTACCCCCAGCGTGGCCAGAAAGAGAAGCACCCGAATCAGGGAAGCCACCGACACGCCCATAATGGCGCTTTGCGTAACCTGGGGCAGGGCCGCGGAGCCTTTCACGCCGGCGTCGAGTAGGCGGTGGCCGCCGGAAAACGTGATGTAGCCGCCCACCGTGCCGCCCACGAGCGTGATAATGGCCGTGAAGTCGACGGTGGTGGGGGCAATAGTGCGCAGGGCTGCTTCTGCCGCCGGCGGACTGGTAATAACGGCCACGTAAATAATGGCACCAATCATTACTAGGCCCATCAGCTGGGCAAAACGGTCCATGAGGGTTCCGGCCTCGCGTACCAGAAAGATGGCAATGGCCATTACCGCGGCCAGCCCAGCGCAGACCGTTACAGGCAGCCCCGTGAGTACCTCCAACCCCAGGCCAGCCCCGCCGACGTTACCAACGTTGAAGGCCAAGCCCCCCAGCACAATAAGGGTGGAGATGAAACCGCCCAGGCCTGGCAACACGCGGTTGGCAATGTCTGGGGCCCGCATTTCAGATACGGCAATAACCCGCCAGATATTCAGCTGCACCCCGATATCCATTAGAATAGAGGTGAGAATGACGAAGCCGAAGCTAGCCCCAAAGACTGGGTAAAAACGGTGGTTTGGGTTAGGAAACCAGGTCCCACGGCCGAGGTAGCCATCAGGAAGGCGGCGCCGAGTAGTACGCCCCAATTGCGCCCGGGCCTCACGCCGAAACAGGCTGATGGACCCGCACCATAATGCCTTCCTGCTGCAGGGTGGCCCTAATTTGCTGAGCAAACTCCAGGCCGTGCGCGCCGTCGCCGTGAATGCACACGGTTTCGGCTTGAATGGTTACGTCCTCGCCGGATTGGGCGCGTACCCGTCCTTCCCGTACCATGCGCACCACTTGGGCAATGGCCGCGGCGGGGTCGGTAAGGAGGGCATTGGGGTGGCGTCGGGGCGTGAGGGTGCCGTCGGCTTGGTACGTGCGGTCGGCAAAAACCTCCTGGGCGGTAGCGAGGCCCAGCTTCTGACCCGCACCAATGAGGGCGCTGCCGGCCAGTCCATAAAGGGCGGCCGTGGGCTGCACCCGGTACACGGCTTCGGCCAGGGCTTCCGCCAGCGCCGGGTTTACCGCCGCCATATTGTAGAGGGCGCCGTGGGGCTTTACATGATGTACGGTGCCACCTTCGGCGTGCGCAAAAGCGGCCAGCGCCCCCAGTTGGTATACCGTTATGTCGTACGCCTCTTCCGGAGAAATAGCCATGTCGCGGCGGCCGAAACCTACCAAATCGGGCAGGCCGGGGTGAGCCCCAATGGCTACGCCGTGGCGCAGGGCCAGGCGCACGGTGCGCTTCATCACAGCGGGGTCGCCGGCGTGGTAGCCACAGGCAATGTTGGCGGAGGTGACGAAGGGCAGAATAGCTTCGTCGTGGCCCAGGGAGTAGGCGCCGAAGCTTTCTCCCATGTCACAGTTCAGGTCAACGGCGTAGAGTTGGTTCATCGAGAGGAAAGCAGGGCGAGGCCCCGTTGGAGGTGCAGAAGAGTTTTTTCTTGGTGCAGATACCAGTAGTGAGCCTCGGCAAGGCTGACTTCCTGAAAGTGTAGGTGCCCGCCCGGCGGCACCTGGGCCAGCTTGCCAAAATCGGCGGTGATAACCTGCGCCAAGCGGGGGTAGCCCCCGGTGGTTTGGTGGTCGGCCAGCAGCACAATGGGGCTGCCCGCCGCCGGCACCTGCACCGTGCCGAAGGTAACGGCCGAGGAGAGAATTTCCAGGTCGGTATGGCGCCGTAGTGGTGGCCCCGCCAGCCGGTAGCCCATCCGGTCGGATTGGGGCGTGACAGTGAATTCCGCGCGCCAGAAGGCGGCCTGACTCTCCGGGGTGAACTGCCCATATTCAGGGCCCCACACCGCCCGCACGGTAGGCGAGGCAGTAGGCGCCGGGGTCAGCTGAGGGTCTGGAAACCAAGAAGCGGCGGCCCAAGCGCGGCCCAACTGCCTACTAAGCAGCTGCTGGTGCACGCGCCGCCCCGCGGGCGTGGGCCCGGTGGCTGGCACCCGGTCCCCGGCCCGCAGGGCGCGGCCCTCCAGGCCTCCTATACCGGCCCGTAAATACGTGGCTTGGCTGCCCAGCACCATTGGCACGGCCAGGCCGCCCGATACGGCTAGGTAGGCCCGGCACCCCGCCCGCGGCGGACCAAAAGCCAGCTCGCAGCCCCGGGTGACGGCAACGGCGCGGTGCAAGGGCAGGGGCTCCCCGTTGAGCGTAGCTGATAAGTCGGCTCCCGTTACGGCTAGTAGGTGGTCGGACTCAAACCGGATTTTGGGGCCGAGGAGCGTAATTTCAAGCCCGGCGGCGCTTGTAGGGTTGCCCACCAGGAGGTTGCCCACGCGCAGAGCCAGCGCATCCAGGGGGCCGCTGACAACAACGCCGGCCTGCTGGTAGCCCCGGCGGCCACCATCCTGAATGGTGGTGAGCAGGCCCGGATGCAGGATGCTACAACTCATGCTGCTGGCACTGAAATTCTTCCTCCGAAATAGCTACAAACCGCAGACGCTGGCCGGCGCGCAGGAGGCTGGGGGGTGTCGCTTCGGGCGTAAACAGCCGCCTTGGGGTGCGCCCAATCAGTTGCCAGCCGCCCGGCGTTGGGAGGGAGTATACGCCAGTCTGCCGGCCCGCAATACCCACGGAACCAGCCGGTACCAAGGGCCGTGGCTCGGTTTTGCGGGGCGTTGCCAGGTGCTCGGGCATGCCGCCCAGGTAGGGAAAGCCGGGGGCAAAGCCAATCATATACACTACGTATTCCGGGGTCGTATGCAAGGCAATTACCTCGCTGGGCGTCAGGCCGGTATGCTGGGCCACCGTCCCCAAATCGGGACCGAACGAACCGCCGTAGCACACCGGAATTTCTACTAGCTCCGTAACTGCTTCGGGCGCCGCCGCCTGTACTTGCCCGAGCAGGTGTTGCACTGCCGCCACCGCGCTTTGGTAGGGGTCGTGGCGGCCGGCCTGGCTGATTACCCACGGGTCGTAATACACGGTGAGGGTAGTGAAAGCCGGCACGTATTCTACTAACCCCGGAAAGGGGTGTTGGTCAAAGAGGCGCGCTACGGCCTGAATGTGGCGGTGCGTCGCCTCGCTGATAACGTCGTCGAATTGCAGTACGAGGGCCGCATCGCCCAGGGGGTAAAGCTGGACCGGGGGAGTAGCGGGGTTTGACTGCGGAAGATGATCCATCGGTGGGTTTGCTTTACCTTGGGTGTTCGACCTGATGGAATATCCTTTTGAATGAAGCTTCAATATAGTAACGGTGCGCGCACCAGCGCACTTCTTCTGTCCGTGGGCCTGTGGTCCTGCTCTCACCAAATGGTTCCAACGGCTACGACCCCGCCCGCCACGCCGATGCCCGTGGTGCCCGGCGTCAGCCAGGAGCTGGCCCAGGACCGCGCCCGCCGCATCTCGCGCCTGGCCTACGATCTGCACTTAACTATTCCGGCTCGGAAAGCCGAACCCATTGCCGCCACCGAAACGGTGCGCTTTCACCTCACGGCGGCCGACCAGCCGGTTCAACTCGACTTCAAGGAGCAAACGGCCAACCTGAAAAGCGTAACCGTGAACGGCCAGGCAGTTGCCATCGACCATCACGATGAGCACGTGGTACTACCCGCTGCTAGTTTGAAAACTGGCTCGAACGAGGTGCAAATTGCGTTTACGGCGGGCAACCAGAGCCTCAACCGCAACGAGGATTTTCTGTACACGCTACTCGTACCTGACCGTGCCCGCACTGTGTTTCCGGTCTTCGACCAGCCCAATCTTAAAGCCTCGTTTCGGCTTACCTTAAGCGTGCCGTCGGGCTGGGAGGCATTGGCTAATGCTCCTATAGACTCGACGGATGTAACACTAGATGGTCTATTGCCAGGATCTACTACTTACTATTTCGCGCCCTCTGATACCATCAGCACCTATCTGTTCTCGTTTGCAGCGGGCAAGTTTACGCGGCTCTCGCGCACGCTAGCCGGCCGGGAAATGCAGTTTCTGCATCGGGAAACGGATAAGGATAAGCTGCGCCTGAGCCTGGACCCCATCTTCCAGATTCACGCCGATGCGCTGAAGTTCCTGGAGGACTACACCGGCATTCCGTACCCGTTCAGCAAGTTCGATTTCGTGGCCCTGCCCGATTTCCAGTACGGCGGCATGGAGCACGTGGGTGCTATTGACTATAAGGCCAGTACCTTGTTTCTGGACGAAGGCGCCACCCAGGACCAGAAGATTAGCCGCTCCAACCTCATTGCCCACGAAACCGCCCACATGTGGTTCGGCGATTTGGTGACCATGCAGTGGTTTAACGACGTGTGGATGAAGGAGGTGTTTGCCAACTTCATGGCCGACAAAATCACCCAGGTAGCTGTAGCCAATTCCAACTACGACCTCAAGTTTGTCATTGACCACTACCCGGCGGCCTACGGCGTAGACCGTACTACCGGCGCCAACCCCATTCGGCAGGAGCTTGATAACCTGAAAGATGCCGGCTCGCTCTACGGCAACATCATCTACCACAAAGCGCCCATTATGATGCGCCAGCTGGAGCGCCTGATGGGAGAGGAGCCCTTCCGCCAGGGCTTGCAGGAGTACCTCAAGAAGTACCGCTTCGGCAATGCCACCTGGCCCGACCTCATCCAGATTCTGGACGCTCGCACCCCCGCCGACTTGCAGGCCTGGAACCAGGTATGGGTAAACCAGCCCGGCCGCCCCATCTTCGACTACAGTCTGAAAACCAGCAACGGCAAGATTACCAGCCTGCAACTCACCCAGCAAGCCGAGGACAAGTCAGAGCGGCTGTGGCCCCAGCTGTTTGAGGTATTGCTCGTGTACCCCAATGGCGGAGTGAAAGAGCTGACGGTAAACATGAACCAGCGTGAGGTGCGCGTGCCGACGGCGCAAGGCGAGGCCACTCCCGCATTCGTGTTGTTTAACTCTACCGGCCTGGGCTACGGCGTATTTCCCCTTGACAAGCAGCTAACCGCGGGCCTGACTACCCTGCAAAACCCGGTGGCCCGGGCGGCGGCCTACGTGAACTTATACGAGAACATGCTCAACGGCCGCACCATTGCCCCGCGCCAACTGCTGGAGATATACCGGCAGGCACTACCCAAGGAGCAGGAAGAGCTGAACATCAAGTTGCTGACCGGCCAGCTCACGGATATGTACTGGAAGCTGCTTAAGCCCACGGAGCGGGCAGCGCTGGCCCCGGCGTTGGAGAAGGAATTGTGGCGGGCCATGCAGCAAAACCCCGCGGCCAACTCCAGGAAGCTTTTGTTCAAAGCCTACCAGTCGGTGGCCCTAACCAAGGAGGCCCAAACGCGCCTTTACCAGGTCTGGGACAAGGAGCAGGCCCCCGCGGGCGTGAAGCTCACCGAGGACGATTACACCGCCCTGGCGCTGGCCCTGGCCGTGCGCGACTACCCCGCCGCCACGCCTATTTTGCCCAAGCAGCTTGCCCGCATCCAAAACCCCGACCGCAAAAAGCGCATGGAGTTTCTGCTGCCCGCCCTCTCGCCCAACGTGCCAACCCGCGACGCCTTCTTTGCCTCCCTGGCCGACGAGAAGAACCGGGAAAAGGAAGCCTGGGTGACAACGGCCCTGGCTTACCTGCACCACCCGCTCCGGGCCGCCACCTCCGAGAAATACCTGCCCCAAAGCCTGGCCCTACTCGAAGAAATTCAGCAAACCGGCGACATCTTTTTTCCCTATTCCTGGCTTCAAGCTACCCTGGGCTCTTACCAAACGGCCACCGCCGCCCGCACCGTGCGGGAGTTTCTGGCCGCGCACCCCACCTACAACCCCAAGCTGCGCGCTAAGCTGCTGCAGGCTGCCGATGACGTGTTTCGGGCCGAGAAGCTGGTGCTGTGAAGTGCCTAGCTTAACAGAAGCCTTTGCTAGGGTAGTTGTAACTTCGAGTCAGTAGAGACGCCGTAATCCACCCCACCGCCGTGCTAGATTCTTCCGAAAACTTTCGGGCAGCTTTCGAGGCTGTTCCAGGCAGTTGCCTTCTGCTACAGCCCGATGCCCCCGCGTACACAGTGGTGGCCATTACAGACGAACTGCTGGGGGTGCTGGGGCTGGAACGGCAGCACGTAGTAGGGAAGAGCATATTCACGGTTTTCCCCGAAAACCCGGCCTTGCCCCAGGCCACGGGCGCCGCCGAACTGCGCACTTCCCTGGAGTATGCCCGCCAGGAGAAAGCCCATCATCACATGCCCGTAGTGCGCTACGATATAGCCGCTGCCGCGGGCGTGTTTGAGGAACGGTACTGGTCGGCTAACAGCAAGCCGGTGGTAAGCCCGGCGGGCGAAGTTCTCTACATCATCCATGCTACGGCCGAAGTGACGGCCCAACTGCTGGCGGAAAAGAAAGCGCAGGCTTTGCGGCAAGTAGAGAAGACCTATAGCCTGTTCTTGCAGGCTCCCGTGGCGGTGTGCATTGTAACGGGGCCACAACACATTGTGGAGCTGGCTAACGACGAGATTCACCAGTTTCTGGGCACTACCCCAGCTATCATTGGGAAGCCCTTGTTTGAAGCGCTGCCGGCCGCGAAAGCACAGGGCTTTCCTAAGCTGCTGGACCAGATACGCACCACCGGGCAACCATTTTATGGTACGGAATACCCGGTTACGCTGACCCTTAATGGCCGGGAAGAGCTGCGCTACTACAACTTTGTTTACCAGCCCTACTACGAACAGCCCACCGACAAAGCCCCCGTGGGGGTGTTCAGCGTGGCGCACAACGTAACGGAGCAGGTGCTTTCCCGCCAACGGGCCGAAGAAAGTGAGCATCGGTACCGCACCTTGATTGAAGAAGCGCCCATTGCTACGGCCTTCTACACGGGGCCGGAAGTTCGGATTCAGTACGTGAATGCCATTATGCTCAGCTACTGGGGCAAAGACCGGACGGTTATCGGCAGCACGCTTCGGGAAGCCTTACCCGAACTGGCCGACCACTCCTTTCCCGCCTTGCTGGAACATGTGTACACCACCGGCGAGCCGTACGTGGGGGTGCGGGAGGCCACCACGTTGCTGGTCGATGGCAAATCCAAAATCTCCTACTTCAACTTCACCTACAAACCCTTGCGCAATGAGCACGGGGACGTGTACGGTATCCATCACACGGCCATTGACGTCACGGAGGAAGTGCTGGCTCAGCAGAAGATCGAGGAAAGTGAAGCCCGCTTCCGCAACTTGGTGGCGCAGGCTCCCGTGCCCATTGCCCTCACCATCGGCCCAAACATGGTGTTTGCAAACGTCAACGAACCGATGCAGCAGATGGTAGGGAGAAGGAGTGTGGCGTTCGTGGGTAAAACCATGCGTGAGATATTCCCCGAACTTGAAAACCAGGCTGCGGAACAGCTGGCGCGCCGGGCTCAAGAAAAAGGGGAGCCTTTTTACGGAACCGAGATGCCCGTAACCCTGCAAATTGGAAATGAAACGCGCCAGGGCTACTACGATTTATCGTACACTCCGCTGCGGGAGAAAGGCCAGATTACGGGCGTCATTCACGTAGCCGTTGAGGTAACCGAGCAGGTGCAAGCGCGGCGCAGACTGGAAGAAAGCCAGGAGGAGTTGAAGCGGTTCAAGTTTATGGCCGACCAAGCCCGTGACCCGTTTGTGCTCATGCGGGCCGATGGCACCTTCGCCTACCTCAACAAACAGGCGCTGGATTCCTGGGGCTACACGGCGGAAGAAGCCCGGCACCTGCACGTGCAAGACATAGACTCTTCGTACCCGTACCAGGCCTACGTGGAGGTATTTGGACGGGCTCAGAATGGCAGCTTCCCCCGTTTCAATAGCGTGCTTAAACGCAAAGATGGGCACACCTACCCCGTCAGCGTGAGTATGAGCGGACTAGTGCTGGGGGGCGAGCCGTACTTGTTTGCCATTCCGCGCGATAGTACGGAGCAGAAGAAGTTTACGGACACCTTGCAGGAAAGTGAGCAACGCTTCCGCATCATGGCCGACGCGGCGCCCAACCTGGTGTGGGCAATGCACCCCGATTCTGCAATCCGCTATGTGAACACTACCTTCCTGGAGTTTTTGGGCACTACCCTCGGCGCATTTGTGGCTACCAACTGGGAGACCTACGTGCATCCTGAGGATGCGGCAGCGGCCCAGCGCACAATCAGCAGCGCCATTGAGGAGCGCACGCGCTTCCGTATAGAGTACCGCATGCGCCGCCACGACGGGCAGTACCGGTGGCTGTTGTCGCAGGGGGCGCCCAGCTACTACCTCAGTGGGGAGTTGTACGGCTACGTAGGGTCCGCCATCGACATTACCGAGCTTAAGGAAGCCAACCAGCAACTTCTACGCACCAACAACGACCTGGACAACTTTGTGTACACCGCTTCCCACGACTTGAAGGCGCCCATTGCCAACATTGAGGGGTTGCTGCACGCCTTGCAGCGCACCCCACCCACCGAAACGCTGGCCTCGGAGCAGGTGCTGCGCCTAACGGAGATGATGCAGGAATCGGTGGAGCGCTTCAAAAAGACCATTGCCACCCTTACCGACGTTGCCAAGCTGCAAA
The DNA here is from genome assembly GCF_900188255.1 of Hymenobacter mucosus. Taxonomy (GTDB): domain Bacteria; phylum Bacteroidota; class Bacteroidia; order Cytophagales; family Hymenobacteraceae; genus Hymenobacter; species Hymenobacter mucosus. Next base: position 97,855 of record NZ_FZNS01000001.1, read on the forward strand.
AGGAACACGACGGCGAGTCGGTGCTGATAGACCTGGTCACGGTGGTTGAGGACGTGCGCCTGGACCTGACGCCCATGATTGCGTCGGTGGGGGCGCAGGTGGAGATAGACGTGGCGGCGTGTCCTACTATTCGTTTTTCGGAGAAAAACCTGCGTTCCGTCGTCTACAATCTCTTCTCCAATGCCCTCAAGTATCACTCGCCCGAGCGGACGCCGCACGTGCGTATCCGTTGCGAAAGTACCCCCGAGCATCAAGTGCTAGTGATACAGGACAACGGATTGGGCATGGAAGCTGGCCGCCAGCAGCAGCTTTTTACCATGTTTAAGCGCTTTCATGACCACGTAGAGGGTAGTGGTATTGGTCTCTACATGGTTAAAAAAATGGTGGACAACGCCGGCGGACGAATTGAAGTAGAAACGCAGGTTAAACAAGGCTCTACGTTCCGCGTATACTTCCGCCGCTAGTGCAGTCACTTATTAGAATAAATACGCGTAGTGTAATGGAAAAGCTTCCCAGCATCCTGTTAGTGGATGATGATAAGACGACGAATTTTCTTAACCGCCTACTGTTAGAAGACTTACAAGTAGCTCAGCAAGTACTCGTGGCCGAAAATGGGCAGGAGGCCTTGCACGTAATCGAGCAAGAGTGTCAAAAAACTAGCTGCCCTCCGCTCATTCTGCTCGACGTGAATATGCCGGTTATGAATGGGATAGAGTTTTTGGAGACCTATGCACCCATAAAACAAGCCGCTGAGCAGTCCATTGTGATTGTGATGCTGACTACCTCCCTGCACCCCAGGGACATGGCCCGGCTTGAAAGCCTCCCGATTCAGGGCTTTTTAAATAAGCCTTTGACTAAGCAAATGGTAGGCGAGATTCTGCAAAAGCACTTCAAGCAGGAACTGCCCACCTAGAACATGCGCGAGGCAGAGGCACCCTGCCTGTACTACCTCGCGCAAGGAGGTGCTTTCTATGGTTGTTCAGCCTGCCCCCAGGAGTTCTTGCAATAGGGGCAGCACCCGTAGTCCGCGCCCTAGGTCAATAGCGGTTTCCTGGGCCGCTGGTGCTGCCGCTCCTCCAGTAGCCAAAGCCAGCACCTGCTGGCGCTCGGGCCGGCTAAAGTCGGCGAAGGAGCGACGTAGCAGGGGTACAGTCTCTTGAAAAACAGCCTCTTCCAGGCCGGAAAGCCACTCGTCTAGTAAATCAAACAGCACCCGGTTGTGAATCAGGAGCAGGCCGCTCCCGCGCAAGAACCCTTCAATCCAGGCGGTGGCGTAGTCGGTGGGCTGGGCCGGGGCCAGGGCTAAGCCCAGAAGTGTGGCGGTAGCATCCGGGGCAAGCTGCTGGGTGTCGAAGAGCAGGCGGGTAGCTACGCCGGCTAGTAGGCCGCTGCTGGCGGGTTGCCGTGCAATGCTGTGCAGAGCTGCGTACCACTCGGCGTGCTGGGCTTCGTCGGGTAGCAACCGAATGGCCTGGTGGGCCGCCTCCATGCGTTCCAGTAGCTGACTGGCCGCGCTGCGGTCCAGGCCGGTGCAGGCCAGGGGGAGAGAAATGGACAGGCGTGGCACTAGGTGGTGGACTACCTGGGCCACCTGGGCAGTTTCGGTGCGGCGCACGTTGCCGTAGCGCAACACGTTCACCAACGGGGGGAGGGCCGTGAGCAGGTGGGCTACGTCGCGGGTGCCGGCACTTAGGGTTTCGAGGCGGGTTACCAGCACAGGCAGGGCCGGAGCGAGGTCGGCACGCAGGGCCTCTTCCAGCAACTGGCTAACTTGGCCCAAGTCGGTAGCTTCCTGGGCGCGGTGGCGGGCGGCCCCGCTGGCGGCGGTCAGAACGGTATTGCCCCACCGGCCCGCTTCCAGCACGCCCAGCACCATTTCGGGTCGCCATTGTAGCTCCCACACTTCATGGAAAGTGCCGCTTTTGCCTTGCACGCGCTGCGGCTGACCCCAGCGGATACTCAGCAGTTGGAGGCGGTGGAGCAAGTGGCTCCGGCCGAGGTCGAGGTCCTTGCGTAAGTCCAGGGCCAGCGTTTTAGGAGCGGCTTCGGGCTTGAGGCGCAAGCTCTTTTGCTGGAGTGCTAGGTCCTGCTGAAGGGGTGAGGCGGGCAACTCCTCGGGCACTTCGCCCAGCTTTACGCCAATTACTAGCTGCTGATGCACCAGCTCCAGGGCCTCGGCGTAGCCGCCCCCAAAGATGCTCACTGCCGCTTCTTCCAGCTCTTCAATGCCGGGTAGGGCTAGTCCGCGCACGGCGGCCAACGCCTCGGCCAGCCGCACGCCCTCAATGGCATGAGCCGAAGAGGCATCAATTTGCTGGGCTCGGAGCAGGTGGGCCGCCCGTACCATCCAGTGGGTCACTACCCGCTCGTGGGGCTCCTGAAACAGCAACTCGTACCAGGCCGGCGACAACACCCCCGCCCCGTAGCCCGATTGCCGGGCCAGGCGCTCGTAGGTCCAGGGCACCCAGGTGGCTTCAGTGGGCGCTTTCTTGAGGCCTTTAAGGCGAGCCTTATCGTCTTTGGCGTAGGTAGGCAGTTCTTCGGCCCGTAGCACCGGCGCGTGCCAGGCCCCGCACACCACGGCTACCCGCTGATACCCCTGCTTGAGGGTAGCGCGCAGGGTTTCGCGCATGTAGGCTTCCCGCAGCAAGGTTTCCTCCGATTCGGGCTGGGCCAGTTCCTCGCGCAGGGCCGTCATCATCTGCAGTACTACCTCAAAGGCATCGGCGTGGCCGGCCGAGTGCTCAATGCGGGCTTCCCACCACCGCTCCCCGTCGGTGTAGCCATCGAGGCGGGCCAGGTGGGCAATGGGGTCAAGGTGCAGCGGGGCTTCTTCGAGAGCCGACGCTTCAGTGGTTTCTGAATTTGTAGCAGGTATTTCCGCTTCCTCTGGCGCGGTATCTGAGGTAGGAGCGAGGGTTGTTTCGGCGGCTACTTCAGCAGGAGGCAGCGGCTCGTGCTCCACAGCATCCGGGAGGGCAAAACGCAGCGTCATCGGCAGGTCGAAGCAGCGCAGGTGGGCGCCGTGCTGCTGGCACCACTGCACAGCCTGCCACTCTGGGGAGAAGTGGGCAAAGGGTAGAAACGAAGCTTGGGCGTGCTGCTTGGGGTTGTAGATGAGCAGGGCCACCGGCGGCTTCAGCTCCGGGGTAGAAGCCAGCGTCAGGGCCTTTTCCCCGTCGGCGGGGCATTCCAGCAGTACCATGTCGGGCTGGTAGTCGTCCAAAGCTTTGAGCAGGGAAGCGGTGCTGCCGGGGCCGTGGTGGCGGATGCCGAAGAGGCGGAGTTTGGAAGGCATAAGGGGGTAGGACTACAGTAGGGGTAACTCAGGTTTCGGCAATGCCGCCCATTTCGGCCAGCTGGTTCGCCTCAAACCTGATTTCCAGGCCGTGTTCCGTATCGAGGCCGTAGCGAATAGACAGGCGGAGCGTTTGCCCTTCCGTAATGCGGAGGTAGGCCACGTCCTGCAAATAAGCAAAATGCTCTTCAGGCGTGCGCAGGTGCAGCGCCGGGGCCCCCAACTGGGCCGGGTCCTCATAGAAGGAAGCATACAGCTCCTGGTAGCGGGCAAAGGCCTGCTGCCGGAGCTCGGGGAGCAGGCGCGGAGCATCCGCAACGAAGGCCTGGAACGTAGCCGCATACGCGTCGAGCTGCGCTGGGGAAAGGTCGTATTCCTCGTCTTCCTCAAACAGCTCCTCGCCCAGAAATACCTCCACGGGCTGCTCAAAGCCCGGCAGCGCAAACTTCTTTTGCGGGGCCATGCCGGCCCAGCTTTCCTCCCCAATTCCCCAGAGCGGATGAGTTAGCATAAGTAGTACAGTTAGTTATAGGCCGTAGGAGGTAGCACGCTCTGCCACCGCGGCGCGTGGTGCCAGTTTACCACGTCAATGCTTTCCGTGGCGGCCAGAAACTCGTTGCCATCTTCCAGGGCATCAGGCTCTAAAAAGTAGCGCCCCTGCTCCAGGTCGTCGGCGAATTGGGCAAGCAAGGCCTCAGCGGATTCGGCTACCCGGAAAGCGGCTTGGTTTTCCTCATCCACGAAAATGACCTGACCATAGCGGCCCGCCGGCGCCGGGGTCAGGTCCACGCACAGCCACGTATGCGAGCCATCGAAGCCTAGCCGGAGCCAGGAGGGGTTCAGCAGGTTATCGGCTTTCACCGGGGCCTGCGTGCGCATCAGCGGGACCTGCTTGGAGTCGTGCAGGCGACTTTGCAAGTCGGCTGCTACCTCTGTCAGAGGCATAAAGCTCAGGCCATAGAACAGGCTGCCCAGGTTGCCAGACTCTTCATCCAGGCCGTTGCGCCAGCGGTACAGGGCTTTGTAGTCCGGGGGAAGCGGTTTCCCAACGGCGGCCTCTAGGCCACTCAACTCGCTTTCAGTAGCTCCCTCGTTCAGCGACTCGGTCAGGATGCGGGGTGCGTGGGCGGCCAGCCAGGTTTCTATTCGGCGGATGGAATCAGATTGGTTCATGAGGTAGGGAAGGAGTTGGCCGGGCTACCAGTTTTCGGTTCGGGAAATTGAATGGGGTAGGACACGACCATAGGCAACGACGCACCGGAGCAGTCTACCCCGCTTCAAATTCCTGCGGAAACCCTTTCGGATGCTCTGGTTCCAGTTCCTCCAAGTGCTCATCGGTCAGTAATGCAGATTCGGCGCCGGCTTGCTCGTAGGCCTGTACCACGGCCGCCAGCCAAGCGGTCAGGTTCGGGAACAGCACGGTGCGTTGTTCCCAGTCGTGCCAGTGCTCCATAATTTGCCCGGCCTGGCCGGTAAAGGTGCCGTGCAAATCCACGCAGACATGGTCGCCGCCACCGTTTTCCAGGAAGGGCACCCAGGCCGGATGCCACCAGTTCGTCACGAAGTCGCCATCGGCCAGCAGTTCGTTGTTGATGCGCATGCTTTCGGCCGCGCTGTCCAGCGACTGAAGGCAGTTGTTCTGGAAGAAGCTGTCGTAGCCTTCCTGCCCGTTGTGCCAGCTAAACCACTGCCGCAGCTCCGTCGGCAACACTAGGTTAAACTCCGCCTCAAAAGCGGCTAGCTCCGCCGCCGTAGCCGGTGGGCCCAGAGTGCCGTAGTACTCCGGCCGGTGCTGTTGGAGCAGGGTGTCGAGGCGGGTGAGTAGTTCGGGGAAAGTCATGCGTTAGCGGTTAGATACAGCAATTCCACGTTCCTGGAGCAACTGTTTCGCGGCTTCCAACGCGGCAGGCACTACGGCGCGCTTCTGCACCATGTCCTGCAAACTTTCATCTGATTTCTTGGCGAACGTTTCCTTGAACTTCGACACTTGCGCCCGCCAATTTTCCGCTTGCTTCTGGGGACTAGGCGACGGAATTATATAGGCTCGCAGGAAGCGGTGGGCGCTTTGTTTATTTAGGAAATAATAGATAATGATTAGCAGCAGCGAAAGAGGCTGAATGCCAATCGGGCCTATTCCAACACTTGTTTTATCGAGTGTGAAGTTGGCTAGGTTGAACAGCCCCATGGTTAAGGTCACAAGCAGGACAGGTTTGAACAAGCTTCTTTTCAGAAAGTAAACAAGCAGACTCAAAACGACTCCCACGAAACCTATATAGTGAGTGATGCTGAATGCTCTGTCATAATAAGCGCCCTCATAATACACTTTGTCAAAGAAGATTATGAGTAGGGTATAGATACATATCCCCGTTAGCGTGAGCAGTGGAATCAGGTTTTTATGAACTCTGAATAGATTCATTGGATATAAGAATATTGGCTTTTACTCTACTACCTCCCGGCAGGCGCGATACAAATCTTTCCAGCCGTCGCGCTCCTTTACTACGGTTTCTAGGTACTCCAGCCATACCACGCGGTCCTGCACGGGGTCTTTGATGACGGCGCCGGTGAGGCCGGCGGCGAGGTCGGCGGCTTGCAGGGTGCCGTCGCCGAAGTAGGCGGCCAGGGCCAGGCCACTGTTGAGCACGGAAATGGCCTCGCCGGTGCTGAGGGTGCCGCTGGGGCTCTTGAGCTTGGTTTTGCCGTTCTCCGTCACGCCCGAGCGCAGCTCCCGGAAGATGGTCACGAGGCGACTGATTTGCTCCAGGGCCGCCGTGGTCTCGGGCAGTTGTAGGGCGCGGCCGGTTTTTTCGACCCGGGAGTGCACAATCTGGACTTCCTCCGCTACGGACGTGGGCAGGGGTAGCACCACCGTGTTGAAGCGACGGCGCAGGGCGCTGCTTAGCTCGTTCACACCCTTATCCCGGTCGTTGGCGGTGGCAATGACGTTGAAGCCGCGGGTGGCTTGCACTTCGGTAGCTAGTTCGGGTATGGGCAGCACTTTTTCGGAGAGGACGGTAATGAGTGTGTCCTGCACATCGGAGGGGATGCGGGTGAGCTCTTCCACCCGCACTAGGGCGCCTTCCTGCATGCCTTTGAGCAAGGGGGAAGGCACCAGCGCCGCCGCGGAAGGCCCCTCGGCAATGAGGCGGGCGTAGTTCCAGGAGTAGCGAATGGCGTCTTCACTGGTGCCGGCCGTGCCTTGGATGAGCAGGTTGGAATGCCCGCTGATGGCGGCCGTCAGGTGCTCCGAAACCCAGCTTTTGGCGGTGCCCGGCACGCCCAGCAGCAGTAGGGCGCGGTCGGTAGCCAGGGTAGCCACGGCAATTTCCATCAGGCGCCGCTGCCCAATGTACTTAGGTTCAATCTCAAAGCCATTATCTAAGGTGCCGCCAAGCAGGTAAGTGACCACAGCCCAGGGGGAGAGTTGCCAATTTGGGGGCTTGGGCCGGTCATCAACGGCGGCCAGGGCGGCTAACTCCTCGGCGTATTGTACCTCTACGTGGGGGCGTAGAACTTCAGTGGGCTTATTAATCGACATAGTGGAGCTAAGCTAGACGTTTGAGATGAGGGATGGGGTAGGCGCAGATAGGGCCAGACATTGTACGTTGCTGCGCCAAGCAAAAAGCTGGCAGCAACTGATGTTGCCAATAATGAGTGAGTAGCAGACTTCCGCGACGCTTCTTTGCACTGAGCTGGGGTGCCAGGGGACAGCGTATTTGTAGAGCACTCGGGATTAGTAGGCAAAAGGACATCATGGCTGAGTGGAGCCGGTTCCTCTTTCCGCTGGCTAGGCCAATACATCGAGCAAGGGAGTGGTAGATGCCCCAACTATACTTGACTTGCACGTAACGAGCTAGCCGAGCGAGTGCCACTTTTAGCCTCCGCTGCCCATAGATTCTACGCCGGGGCCTCATGGAGGGCATCAGTGAGTTGCTGGCGGAAGTGAAGGGTGTTAAGCAGGCGGGCTAGGCTGTTGTGGAGGTAGGGCACATCTTGGAGCAGAGGCTGTAATGGCTGGGCGCAAAGCTCGTAGTGAGTGGCGGGCACCACGCGGGCCATGTGTTCCAACAGCTGACTAGCGGCGTAATGGATGCGGTGCAAGCGTTCCGGCTGGTTCAGGGCCTGGCGAAGCGCCTCTACCACGCGGCGGGTGAGGGGCTCCGACCACGGACCGGGTATGAGTTGCAGTAGCGGCAACCAGCGCACTTCGGGTCCAAACTCCGGAGCTGAATCGAGCAGAGGCAGGACGAGCTTAGTTAGTTGATCGGTAGAAAGCTGCTGCGCCAACCCGGCCAGCGGAAGGCTAAAAGGATGCTTGCGCGGTAGCTCCGCCCACCACGTCAACAAGGCCAGAGCCCACGTGGAAGCGTGGTGTAGAATGGTTGCCTCGGCCCACCCATTGAATAGCAGGGCACCCCACTCGGTAGCGGCGGCCGCATTCAGGATGGCAGCCGGGGGGAGTTGCCAGTAGTTGGCCCAGCGCTGGGGTGGCAGTAGCGCCAAGAGTTGCCCAAGCAGGGTGGCTCTGTCGCCCTGAAATCGGCTGTCGTGCTGCTCAACACCATCAGCAAGCCAGGACTTATCCCAGGCATCCGGCGGTAGCTCTACCACTAGTTTGGTGGCGGTAAGGGTCTTGCGCAGGCGTATCAGGGGCTCGGCGCGTTGCCATACTCGCCCTACCAAGGCACTATCTGGCAGGCAGGCCACCAACGGCTGCACGGTTTGGCGGACTTCCTTGCTTTTGGAGACAAGGTACCATTCCAGCAAAGGCGCATCGGCGGCGGAGAGGCCCTCCTGAAGCGACGCAAGCAGCGAAGCCTGGTTTTTGGCTGGCTCCTGCGGCAAGACGGCGGCTAGCTGCTCGCGGGCTTGCTCGGCGTTGGTACGGCGCAGTGCTTCTAGGTAGCGCACGCGCTGGCGCAGAGTACCCGTTTCCCAAGTGGCTGCGTGGGGTGCAGGGCCGGTGGTGGCTAGTACGGCTTGCCAATTGGGGTGCTGCGCTGCTAACCAGGCCCCGCGCTGCCCCAGCACGGCAGCAGCTAGCGGGTGGAGGGCCGGGCGGGAATGAACGTAGTCTAACAAACGCACCAGAAGCTGGCTGGGCACCCGGCGGCTGTGGTTGGCCAGGGTTGTCAGGAAGTCGGGCAGTAGGTCGGGGTATTGGCCTTCCAGCAGTAAGTGCAGTAGCCGCCCCCCACTTGGGCCAAGCGGCACCTGTGTTTCGGCGGGCAGTTGTTCAGGGGTAGCGCTAGGTGCCGGGGCAGGCTGGTACCCGGCCTTACGGATTAGCGACAACCCGCCCGCCGTCAGTAAAAGCTGTTTTTCACGGGCAGCGGCGTCGGTTTCGGGAGCAGTGGGTAAGCCCGGTACGGCCGGAACGGCATCGGGGCTTTGCTGGGTGCCCAGCAGGGCTACGCGCAGCAGCCGTTGCCAGTCGGCGGTCGGGTGCCAGGAGCTTTCTACTTGGTCGGGTGCATGTTCGGGTAGCATTAGGAAGCAAAATAGATTTCCGAGGGAGCCCCCCAGCAGGCGAGTGGGCGCAGCGCCTGCCCCGTCCACTCCCCAAACACGGTGACGGGTACTCCGCCGCTGCTAGCCCGCAGTTCCCAGCCTAACGTGTCACTGCACAAGAGCTGGAGGTCCGTACCAAGCAATGCCGACGGTAGTGAGGTCGGGTGCTCGTTGGAGTCGGGTACGGCGGGTAGGGCCGCAAACCGCAGTACCCAGTGGCCGGTAGCCGTGAGGGTAGGAATGCCACCCGTGAGTAGAACGGGCCACTCGCGCAGCCAGGGCAGCTGGGCTAAGGCCGTAGCATAGTCCTCCAATAGAGCAGGAAGTGAGCTAGCACTTGGGGGGGCGGCGGTGCCCAACCCAACGAATGCCAGCGGGCCGGGTACGGCCCGTAGCGGTAACAGGCCGGGGTAAAACGTTAGGGCGCCCGTGTAGCGACCATCCGCTACGAGAGAGGTAGCAAAGGCCTGTCCGCCAAAGGAAAACTCCACTACCAGCGCAAAGCGGCCAGTGTGGTGCCCATGCAGCCAGGAGCGACGCACGATCAGGCGCTCTTCCTCCGTTGTCGTTTGGGTTAGCACCCGCCACTCGTCGGTTATGGCGGGCTGGGTGCTCAGTACTTCTTCCTTTTTTACGGTTACGCCTACCTGCTGCAATACTTCCTGCCGAGCCTCAGCCGAAAGCGCGGGGAGGCGCTGAAATGCTTGTGCCAAAACATATAACTCGCCCAAGCGCGCAAGTAGGCGCTCCGGCCAATTGGTGCTTTGGTGGCGCAGGTCCGGCAGTTCCCGTATCACCGTAGCCAATCCTGGTAGTTGGTTGTCAACCAAACGTGCGGCCTGATTTTCCCAGAAGCTCAGCGGCCGACTTTCCGTAGCGGCCAGTCCCGCGCGCACCAAATCCACAAGCCAGGTTTCTAGCTCTTCAATGCCTTGCTGCATGCGACCTAGGCGCTGGGCTTCCCGCTTTTGCCGGGCTAGGTCATTGTCGGCAACGGCGGTAGTAGCCGTGGCAGGAGCATCGGTGGGGGCAAGCAAGGTTTCTCCGGGAGCCTGACTGGCCTTTTTGTTCTGGGTTTGCTGGCGTTTATCCAGCCATTCTTGCAGCCAAGGTGGTGGGGTGGGGTTGCTCAGAAGCTGGGACTGCCGGGCCAGGAGCAGGAGCAGGCCCGCACCGTGCTTGCAGGGAAAAACCCGGCTGGGGCAGGAGCATTTGAAAGCGGGCTCAGTGAGGTCGAGGCCGGTTTGGTAAGGCTTGCTGCCGCTGCCCTTGCACTCGCCCCAAGCGGCCGTATCGGTGCGGCCCAGGTTGCTCCACTTGGCGGGGGCAGCTAACTCCTGGCCCCGCTTGAGGGTGCCGGGGTCAGTAATGAGGGAGCGGGCCTGTTCTTCGGTCCAGGAGGTCAATAGTACACAACGTTACGCCCACCATAATGGCGAGCCAGATACCGGAGCAAAGTAGTAAGTCAGAGGGGAAATTCCGCGCCGCAGGTGCCACATTGGTGGAGGGTAGTGCCCGCATAGAGGAGACGTTTCCACCACGTCGGCCGCGCTACTGCTGTGGGGTTGGGGGTAGCGCAGCGGGGGCAGCGCGGAACCGCCAGCGTAGCCCGCTGCTCCGCATAAGCATCCAGGACGGGTTGCGCAGCGGGAATGTTGGCCTCTTCAATTAGCAGCTGGTAGTACATGCCGTCGCCGAAGGGAAATGTGGGCGGCCCACAGGTTTTTACCAGGGCATCTATTTCAGCTTCGTGCAGTCGGGAATACAGCGCTACCGCTTCGGCATACGTCAGGTACTGAGCCGCAGGAATGAGCATACTGGGTGACGGCCGTCACAATTTGGTAGGAAAAAGCCCTAGTCATTCATTTTCTACTTAGGCTGCCGGCCTTCTATGGCACCATAAGCACCAGTTGAACGACGCTGGTTGGCCGAAACAGTTGAGCCTACACGACGTCACAACTAGGGCCTAAGTTTCCTTTCCTGGTACTGCCGAATTGAGTCTATTTATAGGGAGTATCATCAGCTACTAACCCCGTCAGCGTGCTTAGCTGAGTGACTAATACGCTTATCGGGTGGGCTCTTTGCTGCAACAAGGGGCCCTGTAGCTGGGTGTGCTTGCGGAGGCCGAGCTAGGCGTACCGCCCTACTTCCGGCGCCGAACGGGAGTGGCTAGGCGGCTGCGCAGCTTCAGCACGTAAAACAGCAAGCCCGCGCACAATATGGCCAAACCGGCTACCAGCATTTCGCGGCTGGTGCGGGCCTGGGTGGCTTCGTCGGCAGTTGCTTGCAGATCCAGGAGCTTCTTTTCGCGCTGCTTGTCGCGGAGCTGCAGGTTCTGGATTTGGTTTTCCAGATCGTAGAAACGCTGGCGGGTGCTGCTCTGGTCGGCTTGGGCTACCGTGACTTGCTGCTTGGCTTGCTGATTTTCGGCTACTACGGCAGCGGTGCGGCGCAGAGTAGCGGCCTGCACAGCCCGCACAATTTCGGTGTCTTTGCGAATGATGCCCTTTAAGGCATCTACCACTTCCTGTAAGTCTTTCTTGCTGGGCTTATCAGCCAGAAACGCATTGCGCTGGGCATTGGCGGCCTCATAGTTCTGCACCAGTTGCTGGCGCTCCTGAATCAGGCGCGGCAGCGGGTCGTCGGGTGGAGTAGTAGCCGGGGCTTGGGCCAGCAGCAAGGTGGGGAGGAATAAGAGAGGGGCAAGGAACGAGCGGTGCTTCATAGATGCAAAGAAACGACGAAGTTTGGCCCAGGGATATATCCCGGGCCGAACTTGGCGTGCCAAGCTGCTTGAAGTGGGCCGCTACATTCTGCTGGTGCGGCCCCATAGCATAACGGTGGCCGCCGTGTTGGCCGTGAGAAAGCGCACCTCGGCGGGGAGGTTGTTACGTAGCCAAATGCGCGGCTGGGGCATCTGAAAATCAACAAAGCCGATGGGTTGCTGCTCTAGCACTATCTCGTAGCCAATGGGCATGGGCACGGGTAAGGCAACCTCCTGATTGGTTTTGGGATGGCGTATGGTGTGGCGCACCACGGCGCGCACCTGCAGCAGTACCGAGTCGCCGCGGCCGACTACCCCCACCACGGGGGAAGGATCGGTGCGGTAGTCGGGCATATCGGAGGAGGCCAGCAGCACGTTCCACACCTTCACTGCGTCTACCTCCGGGCCAATGATAAACCCGCTAAATGTATTCTTCCAGTCCCTGGTAATACGCAGCGGCCCACCCAACAGCGGAGTAATGCTAGACAGCTCGCGGCTGGTTACGCGGTCAACGCAGTACACATCGGCCCGGCGTGGGCCGGCTTGCAGGCTGAATTGCAGCTTGCTGCTGGAATTGCGGAAGACTTCGGCCGCCGGAAACGTGAGCACATCCAACACCTCCGAGCCGGTGGCCCCTGGCCCTGCTACGCCAGCCGGGTAGTAGCGCGTTGACGTCCAGCCCCGCTGCACTTTGCCCAGCTGAAATTCCCCAAACGAAATTCGCTGCCCTGGTACCAAGGGCGTCATGCCTAGTACGGGTAGGGCGGTACCGCCTGCCGCAAATTGAGGCGGCGTAACTGGCTCCAAAAGCCCCACCGCGCAGGAAGACAGCAGCCCTAGCGCCGCTAGGAAAAGCACAGAAACGGGACGTAGCATAGCAATGATAGTAGCATGAAATGGTAGAATGACGAATAGCAGTGCCGGCCCAGGGAAATATGGTGTCGTTGCTACTCACCGGGTAGGATGCGGAACAGCGCAAACCATGCGTTTGCAGCTGACGGGGCTGCCAGGAAGCTAGCGAAAAAAGTTGATAGCAGGAACCAGTACGGTAAATTACAATTTTTCAGTATCTCGCAGCTATGAAACGTTATCTATACCTACTTCAACTATCTGCCGGCCTTGCCCTGGCCGCTTGCGCCACTTCTAAAACGGCCAGTCGCTCCACTGGTACCGATGCCGCGCCTGCTATTACCGGTTCCAACAATGTGCCCCAGAGCTACTACGACAATGCCCGCCGCACCGTGGAGCCCTTCTTCGTGGTAGGAATCAGTACCGACGCTACCTACGGGGTAACCCAGAAGAACCCGGTGTGCGTGGGTGGCACTACCTCCAACGGGGTCCGCAACCAGCAGCGCTACCTCAATGCCTTACGTGGCCCCAAGGGCGAGGAAATCAGCTACCATCGCCGCGGCAGTTGCTGCCCCTTCAAAACGCCCAAGGGCCTGCTTGAGGGAATGGGCATGCTGGATGCCTACGAAATTACCTGGGCTGGTAATGACAAGCCCATGCTGCTGTACATCAACTTATACGACGAAGGCCCGCTGCGGGCACCCGTTGGCCTTACAGTAATGCAGCCATAGGATAACCGGTTGCCAGACCCTAAAACGAAACGCCCCCCAGGCTGCGGGAGTGCAGCCTGGGGGCGTTTAATCCGGTTGCTGGTATCTGGCCCCCAGGGCTAGCCCCCCAGAGCGGGCACGGGCTGGCGGATCTCTTTGGGCTTGTGGCGGTAGAACGCCAGGATGAGAATGGGTAGCAACGTCAGCTCGGCCACTACCCCGAAGAGCAGGGTCAGGCCAATGAGCAAGCCCACATAGAACGTGCCGTCGAAGGAAGAGAAAATTAGGGTAGAGAACCCCCCCACCAAAATCAGGGAAGTAACAATAACTGCTTTCCCGGCCATCAGGTAGGTTTTGCGCACCGCCTTAAACAGGCTAGGCTCGTTGAGTAGCACCAGCTTGAGCTTACTGATAAAGTGAATAGTATCATCGACGGCAATGCCGAAGGCAATGGTGAAGATGATGCTGGTGCTCACCTTCATGCTCACGCCCGCGGCCCCCATCACGCCGGCCACAATCAGGATGGGCACCAGGTTAGGCACCAGCACTACCAGCGTCATGCGCACCGAGCGGAACAGGAGCAGCACAATGAGCGTGACCATCACAATGTCGATACTCATCCCCGTAATCATATTCAGGGTGAGGTTTTCATTGTTTTTGTCGATGAGGTTGGCCGAGCCGGTGAGGCGAGTTTGCAGCACGGTACTATCAACCTGGGTGCGCAGGAAGCGGTGCAGGCCCGCGTTGAGCTGGCCTGCCCGGATGCTTCCTACATCGGGCATGCGGCCGGTAAGGCGACCTTCCGAGCCATCGGGCAGGGCCAGGGCCCGAAACTCTGCCTTCTTCCGGAACAGCTTCACCTTGCGCGTCAGGCGCGCCAGCTCCGCCTCCGAGTCGGGCAGGCGGTATTCTGCCAGCAGCCCCCCATTTAGGGCCTTGCGCAGCGACTTAATAATAGTGACGGGCGAGGCCACGAAGTTCAAACCATATTCCTTTTGCAAGTAGCCTTCTATTTGCTCCGTTTCGCGCAGCACTGCTAAGTCGTATATACTGCCGCCGGGGGCGGGCTTCAGGTTCAGCTCGAAGGGGCGTACGCCAGCAAACTGCCGTTCGAAGAACTTGAAATCTAGCTTTACTGGGTCGTTCTGCGAGAGGTCGTCAAGCAGCGCCGAGTTGATACGAATGCGCGAAGCCGAGGCCACCGACAGCACCAGTACTAAGGCGCTGATGGCTACTACCCAGTGGCGCCGGCCCAGTACCGTGCGAAATAGGCGCCCTAGCACGCCGTCCCAGCTGTGGCCCTCCGCGCGCGGCACCCGCAGCTGCGGCTTTCGCAGCAGTACCAGCATGGCCGGCAGCAGCGTAAACGACAGCACAAAGGTGAGCAGCACCGCAATGCCCGTAAACAGCCCGAAGTTATAAATCGGCCGAATGGTGCTGGTCATTAAAGTAAAGAAGCCGATGCTGGTTGTAAGGGCCGAAAGCCCCGAGCCAAAGCCGGATTCCTTAAGCGCAATCAGCAGAGAATCCTTCTTGCTGGCCCCGTAGCCCAACTCTGTGACGTAGCGCGTGATGATGTGAATGGTATCTGACATGCCCACCACGAACAGCATCACCGGCAGCAGGGCCGTCATCAAATCTATACTGACGCCAAAAGCCGACATCACGCCCAGGCCCCACAGGATGGAGCCTAGCACTACCACCAGCGGCAGCACTACTCCCCACCACGTTCGGAAGGTAAGCCATAGGAGCCCCGTTACCAGTACCACCGAGAGGCTCATAAACACCATCAATTCCATCTGTAGCCGATCCACGAACACTGACTGGGCCACCATTTTGCCGGCCATATGGTATTCGCTCTCGGGAAAATTTTGGCGTTGCAGCTCCCCACGCACGGCGGCCAGTAGGGAGTCGCCGGGGGGCTTGCTCAGGTTGGGCGAAGTCTGGAACAGGATCGTAATGGCCCGCGCATCCCGGGAAATCAGGTTGCCCACGAGGCCCGGCGTGCGGAATACCAGCGCCGAGTCCTGGGCGCGTCGAGCAGGCTCTTGCGGGTGCAGGTAGGGTACATTGAATACGCCTAGTCCTTCCACTACCGGGTTGGTCGCGTTGGTTGGCGACGTGACGTGCACCACGTGGCGGCGCCGCTGAATAAAGCGCGTGAGCGAATCAACCCGCGTGAGAAACTGGGGCTCGAAGACCGTCTGGCCGGCCGGAGCTTCCAGGCCCAGCAGCACGTAGTCGTTGTCGTTGCCGAAGCGGCCGGAATACTGCTGGTAGTAATCCAAGTCGGGGTCCCCGGCGGGATAGAAATCGTTGAAGTTGTAATTGAAACGTAACTGCGCCACAAAAAATATGGCTAACCCCGTCAGAATACCAAGGGCGAGGAGGATAAGATGAGCGAGTTTGCGAAGAGGCATAGAGCGGAACGGACGCTGCTAACAGAAACGGGGCCTGCCGTGCAAGGCGGCCTGGGTAGGACCGACGCCAGCAGGGCGGAGGAGTTGGTAGTGGGAAAGGCAAGTTGGTGCTTCGCGCCGGAAATAGTAGCTTAGAACCAGCGGCTACCTAGCAGGCACGTACTGCCAAGCCAACCGTCATTTTCTCACTTTTGTTTCTTTCCTCCCTCACTTGTACTTATCGTATGAAAAACGCTTTGCTTGCCCTCGCCCTGTTCGCCTTCGTTGGTAGTGCCGCTGCTCACGGCGACAAAGACACCAAGAAGAGCAAAAAAGGAACGGCCAAAATGGAATGCTCTGAGGCACAGAAAACAGCCATGGGTAGCTCCTGCTGCATGAAGAAAGGCGCCAAAACGGCTGCCGTTACGCCAGCCCCAGCCAAGGAACCCGTAAAGTCACTGTAAGACGGCGCTACCTTGTGTGCTATCAAGAGGCCTCAACTTCTGAAAGTTGGGGCCTCTTGATAGTAAGGACATAAATATGCCTTGAAGAATTGTATACTACTTGATTAGTGACATGGAGCTTATCGATCAACTTACCAATCTTGCCTCTAGGGCGCAAAAGCAAATCACTCATATTCAAACAGAAGAGGCAACTAAGAATGCATTAGTTATGCCCTTCATTAATGCACTAGGATACAACGTATTCGACCCAACCGAGGTAGTGCCAGAGTTTATTTGTGACATTGGTACCAAGAAGGGAGAGAAGATAGATTATGCAATTATGAGGGATGGTAAACCTATTATTCTGTTTGAGTGCAAACATGTAGGTGGGGACTTGACTATTAATAATGCTAGTCAGCTATTCCGTTACTTCCATGTGACAGAAGCCCGAATTGCTATCCTAACCAATGGCGTTTCCTACCGACTCTTTACTGATCTAGAACAGCCTAATAAAATGGACGAGCGTCCTTTTATGGAGTTCGATTTATTCAACTTCCAAGAAAATGACGTTGCAGAAATCAAAAAGCTGAGCAAGGGTTCCTTCAATATTGAAGACATGCTTTTTGCGGCTTATAACTTGAAGTACATGCGTGCCTTCAAGAAGTATTTTGACGAGCAGTTCACGCAGCCATCTGCCGATTTTATTCACTTTGTGTCGAAGCAGATTTACGATGGAGTATTGACGCCGAAGCTGAAAGAGCAGTTTAGCATCTTAGTACATCGTTCTTTTCACCAGTTTCTCAACGATAAAATTACCATGCGGCTAAGGTCAGCAATGGTTGACACGACTGGGCAGAGCTTATTAGCCGCTGAGATACCAGTAGCGCCTATTGTTGAGCCAGCTAGCACGGTTTCTACTCCAGAACCTACGGATAAAGGAATTGAAACTACTGTAGAAGAAACCGAAGGGTTTATGATTGTGCGCGCCATTCTGCGCAAAACCGTGGCCGTAAACCGAGTAGTAATGCGCGATGTACAGTCCTACTGTGGTATCCTATTAGATGATAATAATAGAAAGCCGATTTGCCGACTACATTTCAACACTAATAAAAAATACGTTACGCTGTTTGATACAGAAGGCGGTGAGCGAGTAGATATCAGTTCCCTAGATGACTTGTACGGCTTGGCTTCCCGCATCAGAGCCGCCGTCCAGCGGCATGAAGCCAAGCCGCTGGAAACTCCCGTAGCATAAGCAAGCAGTCCATCACAAACAAGCCAGGGCTCTACGCTAGTTAAAGCCCTGGCTTGTTTGTGATGGACTGACAGATGCAACTTTTCAAGCGGGACAAGTATCGATGGCTATATACTAAGGTGCTTTCTTTATCGAATTCAGTATGAAAACCAGATTCTTTGCGGGCTTGCTGCTCTTGAGCTTTACTAGCTGCCAAAAGGATACTATTCGCGACGATAATTCAGTGTGTGCCTCTACGTCTACGGTCAGAAAAGTAACCGACCTAGCGGGTATTATACAATTCAACCAAACGGAGCAGCGCTTTGCTATTTCACGCTACGTACCTGGTACTATTGATGCAGTCGATATAGGAATTGTATGTGAATTGCCGAAAAACTTGCAGCAGGAGGGAGTGCGGGTACAGTTTAGTGGTACCTACCGGGAGTACACTGGAAAGGCCAAGCCACAAATAGGAGGGCAGAAATACTACTATCTTGAACTGACAGAAGTAAAGGCAAACTAGCCGACGACGTGTGGGTAGTGACGGAGGCAAGGGTAACTTTCCGTTACTTTTGCGCTTTCATCTCGACTATTACTCCCATGCATCAGTACCACACCCTCCTGCAGCACATCCTCGACCACGGTACCCAGAAAACTGACCGTACTGGTACGGGTACGCTCTCGGTGTTCGGCTACCAGATGCGTTTCAACTTGCAGGAAGGATTTCCGCTGGTGACGACTAAGAAAGTGCACCTGCGCAGCATCATTCACGAGTTGCTCTGGTTTTTGCGCGGCGATACTAGCAACAACTCGCTGGAAGAAGTGGGCGTGACCATCTGGCGGGAGTGGGCCGACGCCCAGGGGGAGCTAGGACCCATCTACGGCAAGCAGTGGCGCAGCTGGCAGACTCCCGACGGCCAGAGCATCGACCAGATTGCCCAGATGGTTCATTTGCTGCGCACCCAGCCCGATTCGCGGCGTATGGTGGTATCAGCCTGGAACGTGGCCGACTTGCCTCTCATGCGCCTGACGCCTTGCCACGCCCTGTTCCAGTTCTACGTGGCCGACGGCCGACTTTCCTGTCAACTCTACCAGCGCTCCGCCGACGTATTTCTTGGGGTTCCTTTTAATATAGCCTCCTACGCCCTGCTCACGCTCATGATGGCCCAGGTGGTAGGCCTACAGCCCGGCGAATTCATTTGGACCGGCGGCGACACCCACCTGTATAGCAATCACCTGGAGCAAGCCCGCCTCCAACTCACGCGGGAGCCGCGGCCTTTACCCCAAATGCACTTAAATCCTGTTGTGCAGGACATCTTCAGCTTCCAGTACGAGGACTTCCGTCTGGAGAACTACGACCCTTGGCCCGTTATTAAGGCACCAGTAGCAGTGTAATTGCAGGAAGAGTGGCAGCACACGTCTTCTTATAAGCATACTTATACAGGATGCAGTGAACCCGAAACGTAGGCTAGAAGGTTCGCCGCATCCTGTGTAAGCGTGAGCGACATACGGAAGCAGCGGTAGAAGAATAAGTAGAGAAAGAAGCCAGCTACCTACTTAGGTAACTCATTCTGCATAGGACAAACTAGTGCATGGAAGACGGAGTATGGTAGTAAGCGAAGGCTAAATAGGAATTATGCTATTAATGCTGGTAGTGAGGATATTAATCTGAACAATAAGGAAAATTAATCAAAGAAAAATCCAGTGATATTGGTTTGGTCGTATGTGCTGGCATGAACATGAACTCTACGTCATCACATTCTCCCAACCCGCCTGCTGCCTCAACTTTAAGTTGTCGGCAACGAACTTGGGTTGCTTTGTATTCTTTGGAAGCCAACCAAGAGGAGCGAATAGAAATATTGTTGCAAAATGATGTTACAGAGGCAGATATAGCAGAGTACATGCCAAGCTGGCTACGCATGCGGTACCGCACCTGGACAGTAAGCGCATAGCCACGGAAAAAGAATATTTCACGGAAAAGTAAAATCAAAGGAAAAAAATCCAATTACATACTATCTTTCGTAGATGGCAGCGTCCCTTTGCCCGATGCTGACCACTTGTATGTCTGTATGTAATTCTCAACTAAGCCGGGAACACCGGACTTGGGTTGCTTTGTATGCCTTGGAAACCGGCCGTAGTAGCCGAGAAGAGGTGCTTCGGCTTAATGAAATAACCGAGGCTGATATTTACGAATTTCACGCCAGCTGGCTACGCATGCGCTGTCGGGTTCCGCCGGGCATTGCGGGTTTGGCTAGTCGCCAACGAACGTTGCTTCAGTAGTTTGGGGTAGCATGCCTGTCTGCTAGTCGAAGATGGTGCAATCCCACATGGGCGTTTGAAGAAAATAGGGTGTCTCCGAGCTGCTGCACGGGCCGCAGCCCGGCAATATTGGCCGTAAAGACAGCTTCAGCGGCTAGTAGGTCGGCGGGAAGGTAGAGGCCTTCTTGCCAGCCAAAGCCAAGAGCCAAAGCAATGGTACGGAGGTGAGCTAGACGCACCCCCGCCACGCAGCCCGTTGCTGCGGCTGGCACGTAAATTACGTGCTCGCGTAGCCACCCTACCGCCGCCGACACGGTTTCTGCCACGTACCCGGCGGGAGAAAGTAGTACCACGTCGTCTAGGTTGCGCTGGGCCCGCTCTTGAGCCGCTAGTACGTAGGTAAGGGCATTAGGTCCTTTGCAGAAGGACACCGGGGAAGGCTGCGTGCTTACTTTTTCGGCAAATGCAGCGCGCTCCACCTGGGTTTCCAGCGGCGTAAATGGCTGGCCGGTCACTAGCCATTCGCAGGCCGAGGTAGTAGGCGTGTAGAGGCCCCCGCCTTGGCGCCACAGTTGCAAGCGCAGCCGACATGGCATCTGCGCAAAGGTATCGGCTAGCGGCTGTAGGGTAGCTAGTAAGGCGTCGGCCGTGACTAGGGCCGGGGGCAAGGCGAAGTGCAGCGCCGCCGCTGCCCGGTGCAGCCGGTGCAGGTGGTGGGGCAAGTACAGAATGCTTCCATGGGCCCACACCATGGTTTCAAAGAACCCATCGTTGAAAAACAGCCCTCGGTTGGGTAAGGAAAAGGTAAAGCTCTCGCTAGAGAGGAGCTGGCCGTTGTAGAGTAGCACCGGATGCGGAGTAAAGTAAAGAGTAAGCTTGCCGCGCCACTAGTAGCCAGATGCGCTCCTTACCGCGTGCTTACGCCGGCAAAGTTACAACAAGCCAAACCGCTTGCCCGGTAGCGCCTTCACCACGCTGCGAAATTCCAGGCCCAGCAGCAGGGACGTTGCCGTATGAATGGGTAACTGGGCCTTCCACGCCAGGTTGTCGAGGTGCTCCTCCCGGTTGGGACTGGTTTGCAGCACCGCAACCAACTGAAACTCCTCCGTGGTAAAGTCGGAGGCATCGTAGGCGGTAGGAGCCTTGAACTTCCCGTTGAAGTGCAGGGCGGCATCCCAGTTAAGCAGTTCTTCCAGGTCCTGGGGCTGCGAGTAAAGTGCCGCGCGGTTTGTCTTGATAAGCTCGTGGCAGCCCTCTGACGCTGGCGAACCTAAGGGCCCAGGCACAGCTAGCACATCCCGATCGTATCCCTGGGCTAAGTCGGCGGTAATGAGGGCTCCGCCTTTCTTCGCCGCTTCTATGACCACGGTGCCATCAGCTAAGCCCGCAATAATTCGATTTCGGGCGGGAAAGTTGTACTTATCGGGTTGGGTGCCGAAGGGAAATTCTGTGAGCAGGCCGCCCTGGCTGAGCATTTTCTCGGCCGTTTTGCGGTGCGTCGGTGGGTAAAGCTTATCCAGACCAGTCGCCATCACGCCAATCGTTTCCAGGCCCTCTTGCAGAGCAGCCCGGTGAGCAGCAATATCAATGCCGTAGGCCAGGCCACTAATAATTAGGGGACGGTGGGAGGCAACCCCTTTTACTAATTTCTCTGTCTGCTCGCGACCATAGTCGGTGGCTTGGCGCGTGCCCACAATGGCCACTGTTTTAGGATGGTTTAAGTCGGCGGTACCTTGGTAGTAGAGCAGCACCGGAGCATCGGGTAGCTGCTTAAGGCGCGTAGGAAACTGCTTGCTGGTGTAAAATAGCAACTGCATGCCTTCCTGCTCAGCCTTGCGTAGGGAGCCTTCGGCTTGCTTCAGGGCGGCGGTGCGCTCAGCCCCGGTCAGGATAGCTACCGTGGCCGGACCTACCCCCGGAATCTTGCGCAACTTGCCCGGCGGCAGGTGCAGCACGTTCTTGGCCGAGCCCCCGTAGCTCATCAGTTGCCGCGTGAGTTGCGGCCCGATGTTGGGGAAAAGCGTGAGGGCGACTTCGTGGAGGAGAGTGTCGTCGAACATTAACTATATATCAAGTATATAAAATAGACTTCTAGTGCCAGCAGTGGAATAATGCCAGTTACTAGTCCTTTGAAACGATAGGGTGGGCAACGGCTCCTCAGTTTAGCGCAAACCCATAATACAATTAGAAGAAATAAGGCCAAATAAAACGTAACCCATCTGCCGTAAACAGCATCCGTTTCAACGGAATCCGGATGTTGATGAATGGCGCTCAGCAAGCTGGCTATGATGATGAGAAATGCATCTGCCGGAACAGTAAATAGAAACATGGTTAGCCCGACGCCTGGCGTATCACTAGGCGTATTCGCAGCATGAAAGCTGGTCGGAGTTCCCATTAACCTTGCGCCTTGCCAATAGCGTCCAGCTCCTTCTTCATGGTCACCATGAACTTGCGGATTTTCTCTAGGCTCTGAATCACGTCAATCTTTTCTTTCAACTGAGGACCCTTCTGCTTGAGCATGTCGCGGGCGCCGGGAATAGTATAGCCGCGCTCCTTTACCAGGTGGTAGATGGTGCGGAAAATGTCGATATCCTGGGGCGTGTAGAGGCGGTTTCCCTTCTTGCTCTTGCGGGGGCGCAGTTCCTCAAACTCCGTTTCCCAAAAGCGAATCAGCGACGGGGCCACGCTGAACTGGGCGGCTACCTCGCCAATGGTGAAGTACTGCTTCTCAATATCGCGCTCTTTGTAAGGCATAGGTCAGGAGAATTAAAAATCGTTGTCTGGCTGAGCGGAGGCGAAGCATCTCGCCCACTACGTTGAGCAAATGGTAGGGGACTTAGCCGGGAGTAAAGATGGTTTGCTAAGCTCAGCAGAACAGTCAAAAGTAGGCGGCACCTACATGGGTTTCGCTTTCCGGGTTAGTAGGCTACCTTTGCCACTGGCACAAGTAGCTTTAATTGCGAAAAATAGCCAAAATACCGGCGGCCGCCAATTTCCGGCGGCCTTGTTCACGAACCTCACGAGTCCGCACAGCCTAGCTGCGCGTTATCCCTGTTTTATGTCACTGCCCACCGCCAGTCACGTCCGCCAGCAGTTCCTGGATTTCTTTGCCTCCAAAGGTCACCACATCGTACCCTCGGCACCCATTGTGGTGAAGGACGACCCCACGCTGCTGTTCATTAACTCGGGCATGGCCCCGTTCAAGGATTACTTCCTCGGTAACAAGCCCGCCCCCTTTAAGCGCATTGCCGACACGCAGAAGTGCTTGCGCGTGTCGGGCAAGCACAACGACCTGGAAGAAGTAGGCTACGATACCTACCACCACACCATGTTCGAAATGCTCGGCAACTGGTCGTTTGGGGACTACTTCAAGAAGGACGCCATTGCCTGGGCCTGGGAGCTGCTCACCGACGTGTATAAGCTGCCCAAAGACCGGCTCTACGTGACGTACTTTGAGGGCGACCAAGGCGACGGCTTGGGCCCTGACACGGAGACCCAGGAGCTGTGGCGCCAGTACGTGGCCGAAGAACGCATCCTGCCCGGTAATAAAAAGGATAACTTCTGGGAAATGGGCGATACGGGCCCCTGTGGCCCCTGCACCGAAATTCACATCGACTTGCGCGACGAAGCTGAGCTGGCTCAGAAATCGGGTCGTGAGTTGGTAAATGCCGACCACCCCCAGGTAGTTGAAATCTGGAACAACGTGTTCATGGAGTTTGAGCGCCGTGCCGATAAGTCGCTGCTGAAGCTGCCTTCGCAGAACGTAGATACGGGCATGGGCTTTGAGCGCCTGATGATGGCCGTGTCGGGCGTGAAGTCAAACTACGACACCGACGTGTTCCAGCCCCTGATCAAGTTTATTGCGGCAGAAGCTGGTTTGCAGTATCACGGCACCGCTCCGGCTACCGTAAACGACCAGCCTGCTACGGAGAACGAGAAAACGGACATTGCCATCCGCGTAATTGCCGACCATATCCGCACCATCTCCTTCGCCGTGGCCGACGGGCAGCTACCCAGCAATGTGAAGGCTGGCTACGTGATTCGTCGTATTCTGCGCCGGGCCGTGCGCTACGCCTTCTCCTCGCTCAACCAGAAGCAGCCCTTCCTTTACAAGCTGGTGCCCGTACTGGCCGATCAGATGGCTGGCATCTTCCCCGAACTTAAGCAGCAGCAGCAGTTTGTGCAGCGCGTAATTGAAGAAGAGGAAATTGCCTTCCTGAAAACCTTGGAGAACGGCCTGCGCCGCTTGGATGCGCTGGAAGAAACGGCCAAAGCCAATGGCAGCCGCATCGACGGAAAAACGGCCTTCGAATTGTCGGATACGTTCGGTTTCCCGCTGGACCTCACCGCCCTCATTGCCCGCGAAAAAGGCCTAACGGTAGACGAGGAGGGCTTCAAGAAAGAGTTGGAAGCCCAGAAAAACCGCTCCCGCAATGCCCAGGAGGCTGAGCAGAGCGACTGGACCATTGTGACGCCATCGGAGGAGCAGCCTGCCTTCGTGGGCTACGACCAGGAGCAGGCCCCGGCCCGCATCCTGCGCTACCGCCGTACCGACCGCAAAGGCAAAACCGAGTACCAAGTGGTGCTCGACCAGACGCCGTTCTACGCCGAATCGGGCGGCCAGATTGGCGATACGGGTTACCTCGAATCGGGCTTGTCGAAAGTGCGCGTGATTGACACGAAGAAGGAAAACGACCTTATCGTGCACACCCTGCTAGATTTACCTCAAGACCTGGAGGCCGACTTTACGGCTGAGATTGACCACGCTCGCCGTGACCAGATTCGCCGTAACCACACCGCTACGCACTTGCTGCAAGCAGCTCTGCGTGAGGTAGTCGGCCCGCACGTGGCGCAGAAAGGCTCGTTGGTAAATGAGAAGCTGCTGCGCTTTGACTTCAGCCACTTCACTAAGGTAACGGACGACCAACTGCGGCAGGTAGAAACCATTGTGAACCAGCGCATCCGTCAGCAGATTCCGCTGGATGAGCGCCGCAACGTGCCCATTGATGAGGCCAAAGCGCTGGGTGCTACTGCCTTGTTTGGCGAGAAGTACGGTGAGTTTGTGCGCGTTATCACCTTCGATCGGGAGTTCTCGGTAGAGCTCTGCGGCGGCACCCACGTGCGCACCACTGGCGACATTGGCTTCTTCAAAATTACCTCGGAAAGCGCGGTAGGAGCTGGTGTGCGCCGTATTGAGGCCGTAACGGCCGAGGCGGCCGAGGCCTTCGTGAATCAGCAGTTGGATTTGCTAGTACAGGTACGCGAGGCCCTGGGTAACCCCCAGCACCTTATTCCCAGCATCGAAAAGCAAACCGAGGAAATTGCCGGCCTGCGTAAGCAGATTGACCAGTTTGCCCAGCAAAGCATCAACCAGCAGAAAGACCAGCTGGTAGGCCAGGTGAAGCCCCTAGGTGGCGTCAGCTTTCTAGCAGCCCAAGTGCAGGCTACTTCAGCCGACGGCCTCAAAACCCTGGCCTTCAACCTGCGTCAGGCAGTACCGAACTTGGTAGCGATACTAGGTGCTGAAATCGACGGGAAGCCTCAGCTGGCAGTAATGCTTGATGATGAGCTGGCCAAGGGAGGGAAGCTGAACGCTTCGACCTTGGTGCGCGAACTAGCCAAGGAAATTCAGGGCGGTGGCGGCGGTCAGCCTTTCTTCGCTACGGCCGGCGGCAAGAACGTGGCAGGTATTGGGGCGGCCATCGGCAAGGCAGAAGAGCTGATCAGCAAAGCACTAGCTTAAACTATGCGCTTGGGTTTACGTGCAAGGGTAAGCTTTTCAAGTAGCCTGTCTAACATATGAATAAGCTGTTTGCCTGGTTAAGGGGCCGAAGTGCAACGGAGAAATCCGGGGGTGCTTCGGCCCCTTTTTCTATCAATAATGCCGAGGTAAGCTACCTGGACGCTCGCAGGGCAAGCTGGCCCACCCCCGATGGGGCAGCGTATCGGGTGGAAGTGCGCCGCCCACGAGGTACGGTAGAAACGCGCACGTATCGGCTGGATGCTGGGCCGGAGTGGTTGTGGCAAGTGCAGCTTGAAGCACCAGACGCTTCGCGGGGCCAACTACAGCAAAGTCGGGTGCGCTACTGGCCTTGGGGGCAGGAACACACGCGCACAGAAATTTCCTTTTTGGCGGGCCTTCGGCTGATTGAGCACTGGGAGTATTTCGGGAACGGCGAGCTGCTTCGCCACCGCTCCTCGCAGCAGGGGCAGCCTACGCAGCGCTACGTACATACCCCGGCCGAAGTCTATACCTACACAGAGCAGATGCCCGTGTACCCCGGCGGACAGGAGCAATTGCTCAAGGATATTAGTCGGTGGACGAAGTACCCGGCCGTATCCCTGCGCAATAGACACCAAGGGAAGGTATTTGTGAAATTTGTGGTGGGCGCCGATGGCTTGGTGGACGATATTAGAATCGAGACAGGGGTGACGCCCGAACTAGATGCTGCCGCTCTTGCTGCGATACGCAGCATGCGTTCGGTGCGCTTTCGGCCAGGGTTCCAAAACTGGCGAGCTGTGTCGGTGCACTTCACAGTTCCCATAACTTTTGCTATCAATTAGAGAGTGGGTAGCTACTAGACGCCGCCGATGCGGGTATTGCTATACCGCAAGGCAATGCTCAGCGGCACTACTGTATGCTTGGATTATACATAGGTGTTAGTATTTTTGAATGTCTAGTTAGCCACTTACAACGGGCACTGTGCAGTAGTGGATGGAAGCTCCTAGTGCGCAAGGTTCGTTTCCATATAGCCTCGCCATCCGTTATTTTCTGTGAGACGCATCCTTGTTTTGGCCTTTTTCCTGGGGGGGCGGGTAGCCGCTGCTCAAAGTCTGACGGAGTTTTTCAATGCCCAGCCGGGCAACCACAGCGACGGGGGGTTTAGAGTAGCTCCTGACTTGCGCACTGATACTATCCGCACAGCAGCTGATGCCGGCACGGTAATGCGCTACTTTCCTACCGGACAATTGCAAGAACAGTTACCTTACCGCAGCTTCCGAAAGCAGGAGCTGCACGGTACCCAAACCCGCTGGTTTGCTTCGGGCCAGGTGCAGGCGCGCGAGGAGTACGTGGATAACCGCCGCCACGGTGAGTTGCTGACTTATTATCCTAGTGGCACTGTACGCCGCCGTGAACACTACCAGCATGGTCAGCGCCTCACGGGTGAGTGCTTT
The DNA here is from genome assembly GCF_900188255.1 of Hymenobacter mucosus. GTDB lineage: Bacteria > Bacteroidota > Bacteroidia > Cytophagales > Hymenobacteraceae > Hymenobacter > Hymenobacter mucosus. Next base: position 124,492 of record NZ_FZNS01000001.1, read on the forward strand.
GCCCCCGATGGGCAGCCACTGGCTTACGTTGACTATATGCTGATGCCGGAGTATCCCGGCGGGCTGAACGCCTTGTTGCAGACGATTGGTAGCACAACTAAGTACCCCAAGCTTGCGCTAAAGCAAGAGCAGACAGGCCAAGTGCAGATTGCTTTCATCATTGACAAGAAGGGGCAAGTAAGCAATGCACATGTGCTTAGGAGTGTGGCACCGCTACTCGATGCCGAAGCCCTGCGCGTGGTGAATAGCCTGCGCGGCTGGAAACCGGGCCGCCTGGATGGAGAAGCGGTTGATGTATACTTTACCCTGCCCGTCACCTTTACCATTCAGTAATTTATTGTCTTCACCTAACCATATTCTATGCGTATTTCTACTCTTCTGCTTACTGCTGGTCTACTAGCTGGGCTAGCTACCACTACCTCGGCTCAGACCTTTACCGACCCTGGTGCCTACAACAACTTTATTGTGAGCGAGCAGCGGGCTATGCTCAAGAAAAACCTGCGCTACATCAGCAAATCGGCCCACTCCGACAACGAGAAAAAGATTGATGCCAAGCGCCAGGATCTTATTAAGCAAACCGAGTTGTCGTTGAACAAAGTGGCCAAGATGCCCGCCTTTCAGGATGACAAAGGGTTTAAGGAGCAAACCACGGAGGCACTTTATCAGCTGCTGAAAGTATACTCGGAGGACTACAAGGCCGTGGACATGCTGGCGGCCACTCGCACGGCTACCATCGAAAACATGGAGCAGTACTTCAAGCTGCAAGAAGTTGCGGAAGCCAAGCTGCAAGTAGTGAACGACTCCGTAGATGCGGCCCAGCATCGGTTTGCCCGGCGCCACAACATGACTATTTCGGAAGATCCTGAAGGCAAGCGCCTTGCGGCCTACATGCGGCAGGTATCGGAAGTAAATGCCTACCAGCACAAGGTGTATTTGGCCCAGTTCCGCATTGAAAAAGCCAACGCCCGCCTCACCGATGCGCTCAATTCTCAAAACGCCGCCGCGTTTGAGCAGGCCCGTTTGCAACTCCTGGAAGACACCAAAACGGCTGCCACCGAGCTGGCCGCTATTGTTCCTTTCCGGGGTAAGGATGCGCAGTACCGCGACGCGGCACGCAATCTGGTGAAGTTCTATGCCGGCTTTGCGGCCAACCAAGCCGCCCAAATGAAAGAGCTATTGGAGCGCAAAGACAGCTTCACCAAGGCCGATGCCGATAAATTCAACGGCTTTATTACGGTATACAATACTCAGAATCAGAAGTTGGCTACCGCCTACAACCAGGCCGGCAACAACTTCCAGGCTACCTACATTCCGGTGTTCAACGACTAAGACTGTGTACAGAAACCAGCCATACTGGCTGCTGGCAGAGGGGCCAGGAGTAGGTATGGTGAGACGCGAGGCCAATTTCGCTTCGTACAAGTCAAGTAGGTTAGGAGCGAACTGAGGCTCTACCATGGGGCGTCGGTGTCCGCTCGACAGCAGTTTCCTGCGGAAACCATACTAGAAAAGACCTTCTTTCAGCGGCGTGAGCGTGTGGTACATGACTCGCTCCGCCGAAAGAAGGTCTTTTCGTATGCGGAACATGACACCTTTTCTCGGGTAGATAGTTTTATCTTGCAGCCCCGGCGGCCTACCCGCCTACTTTTTCTATGGACGACAGCATCAAAGCAAAATACCAGCCCGTTATCGGCCTCGAAGTGCACGCCCAATTGCTCACGCGCAGCAAAATGTACTCTTCCGATGAAAACGAGTACGGTGCCCTGCCCAATAACAACCTCAGTGTCATTACTCTGGGCCATCCCGGTACGCTCCCACGCGTGAACTCCACTGCGGTGGAGTATGCCATGAAAATGGGTCTGGCCACCAACTGCCAGATTCGCCGCAATAATCTGTTTGCGCGCAAGAACTACTTCTACCCCGACCTTCCCAAGGGCTACCAAATCACTCAGGATAAAACGCCCATCTGCACCGGCGGCCACGTAGAAATCCGCTTGTCTGACGGTTCCACCAAGAAAATTGGTATCACCCGCATCCACATGGAGGAAGATGCAGGGAAGTCCATGCACTTGGCCGGAGAGGTAGAAACCCTAGTGGACCTGAACCGCGCCGGCGTGCCCCTCATTGAGATTGTGTCGGAGCCGGATATTCGTACCTCGGAGGAAGCCTACGCCTACCTGGCAGAAATCAAGAAGCTGGTGCAGTACCTGGACATTTGCGACGGCAACATGGAGGAAGGCTCTCTGCGCTGCGACGCTAACATTTCGGTGATGCTGAAAGGGGCCGATCAGTACGGCACCAAGGTAGAGGTGAAGAACATGAACTCCTTCCGGAACGTGCAGCGCGCCATCGACTATGAGATTGAGCGGCAGATTGCCATGGTGGAAGCCGGTGAAATCATCGACAGCGAAACGCGCGGCTTCGACGCCCAAAGCGGCACTACCAGCGGCCAGCGTTCCAAGGAAACGATGAACGACTACCGCTACTTCCCCGAGCCCGACCTGCCCCCGGTAGTTATTGATGATGAGTGGCTGCACCGCGTGCAAGCCGAACTGCCGGCCTTGCCTCAGCAATTGTACGCCCGCTTCACGGGTGAGCTGGGGCTCTCAGACTATGATGCTACCGTGCTGACGGCCGACAAAGACGTGGCGCTCTACTTCGACGAGCTGACGCGCCTAACCACGAACGCCAAAGCTGCCGCCAACTGGGTGACGGGCCCCGTGAAAGCCTACTTGAACGAGCGCGCCCTCACGCTAGAGCAATTCCCGCTCACGCCCCAGCACCTAGCCGACATCATCAGCCTCATTGATGCAAACAAGATCGGTCACTCGGTAGCCAGCAAGCAACTCTTCCCGTACCTGCTCGACAATCCCACGCAAACGGCCGCCGCGGCTGCCGAAGCCCAGGGCCTGTTGCAGCAGTCGGACGCTGGCGCTCTGGAAGCTCAAATTCAGCAAGTGCTCGATGCAAATCCTGCCAAGGTGGCGGAATATCGGGCTGGCAAGAAAAGCCTCACGGGTATGTTTATGGGTGAGTTGATGAAGCTCACGGGGGGCAAAGCTGACCCCAAGCTGGCCAACCAACTGCTGCGCCAGAAGCTCGACGCCTAAGCCACGGTTCCGTTGTATCTTGAAACCCACCGGTACATGCTAGTGCCGGTGGGTTTTTGTTAGGTGGTATGACTGTGGGTTGATGCCGTTGAACTGTACATGTTTGCTCTTGCTCGGCGAGTTTATCCTAATCGGGTATCAGGGACTATCGACTCCCGAGGAAGAAGTACGTGTGCCCTTCGCCAGAACCAGCAGGTCCTTGAGCCATCAAGGGGAGCCCCGCAGCCAAGCAACTGGGCCGGATGCACGCCAGGCGGGAAGCTGGCACCGTACGGCCCAGGGGCAGCCCTTCCCGTCCCTGTGCTTACCCGATACGGCGGGTGTACGCACGGATATAGCTACGCTGCGTGGTCGCTACGTTCTGGTTACCCTGTGGCAACCTGGCCGCCTTACTAATGAAGCCCAAGTGCTCAACTTCCAGAAGCTGGCGCGGCAGTTTGGCCCTCGGGGGCTGGTGCAAGTGCATATTGCCTGTGCAAGCCCGCGGCGTTTGTGGCAGCAGTCTGTGCGTGCTAGTGGCCTGCCAGGTACGCACCTGCGGGACATGGGCCGTGGTAAGCAGAAAAGGGCTACGGAGCTGGTGGATTCCCAATTACCACTCACCTTGCTGATTAGTCCGGATGGGTACGTGCTAGCGCGTAATCTGCACGGCAGAGCCCTGGGAGAGAAAATTGCGGAGTACATTCCGCTCGACTAATGACTAAAAGTGCGGGAACCGACCAGGCCACACTGGTGTACTAAGAAATGCCAACACGTATAGAATCCGGGTCAGCATTCCTGAATTACGCCTGAAATCGGCAACTTGCGGGCTCAACGCTTGTCTCTTGCCAAACGGTATACCGGCCCGCAGCCGGTCCGCACTCCGAATGACGCACAAAATGAAGAGTTTCCTAGTTATGGGTGCCCTGCTGGGTATGGTCAATGCCTGCAGCAAAAATACAACGCCTACTACCGGTACCGCTAGCACCGCTGCCGGCTACCAAATCAACGGCCAGCTGCAAAATGCTCCCGCCGGCACGAAGCTGTACCTGGCGGAGCTAGGCGACACCCAATTTGTGTCACGCGATACGGCTACGGTAAACGAAAAGGGAGAATTCACCTTCACGGGTTCCGTGCCCGAAGCCGGGCTATACCAGGTAAAGGCCAACGACCAAAACCAAGTGTTGCTAGTTCTCCAGAATGGCGCCCGCGTGCGGCTCACCGGCGACGCGCAGAAGCTCAGCGACACCTATACCGTGCAGGGCTCCCCTGACTCCGAGTATCTTCAGCGCGTGAGCCGCTCCGTGTTGCAGAGCCAGCGTGCTTCGCAAGCCGCCATGCCCCGGCTGGAGCAGCGTTATAACCAAGCAGCTCAGGCCGGCCGCTCCGATTCTATGGCTGCCATTCAGCGGCAAGCGGAAGCGCTTCAAACCCAAGGCCAAGCCGAGGTACGCCAGTTGGTGCGCCAAAATCCAGGGTCAGTGGTGTCGGCTTTCGTGGTGAGCGGGGTGCTCAACCCAGAAGAGAACTTTGGGTTGGCAGATACAGTAGCTACTCAGCTGAAGAAAACCATGCCTGACTCGCGCTATACCAAATCGTTGGTAGCGCGCTTGGAGCCCATGCGTGCCACGGCCGTAGGCTCGGTGGCCCCCGAAATCAACCTAGCCGCTCCTGATGGCAAGCCGGTGACGCTTACCAGTCTGCGTGGCAAGTATGTACTCATCGACTTTTGGGCTAGCTGGTGCGGGCCCTGCCGCCGCGAAAATCCCAACGTGGTGAAGGCCTACAATAAGTATAAGGGCAAGGGATTTGAAATTTACGGGGTTAGCTTCGACCAAGACCGGGGCAAATGGCTGAACGCTATTAAGTCCGATGGTCTTACCTGGACCCACGTCTCTGACCTGAAAGGCTGGGAAAGCGCCGCGGGCCAGAGCTACAGCATCAAATCTATTCCGGCTTCTATTCTACTAGATCCTCAAGGTCGTATCATCGGCAAAAACCTGCGCGGTGAAGCCCTGGAAGCGAAGCTCGCCTCCGTGATGAAGTAGTAGTAGTGCCATTACAGCAATAAAAAGCCCCACCGTAGTGGGGCTTTTTATTGCTGTAGCCTCTCGGTCGGCTACGTGGATTAAAGGAACATGCGCTGCATCGCCTGCCAAAGCTGCTTTTTGCGGCCGGCATCATACTCCAGCATGCTTACTTCACTAGCGCCTAGAAAGGCGGTGTCCCCAAAAAGGAGTACCGGCTCGTAGGGCTGGGTGGTGTAAACAGCCACATCCAGCAGGTTTTTGCCAAAAGCCAGAAACTGCTTTGCCGCCAGGTGCTGCCGTAGGCTACACAGCGCCACTGGATAGGTGGGGTGCTCTACATTTACCAGCACTACGTCTTCCACAATGAGGCGAATAGCCTTGAGAATATTATTAAGAAAGACGTTGCGGGGCAGCTTGCGGAAGGCATCTTCGGGCAAGCGTACCAAAATGATAAGCCCGTTTGGGTTACTGCCCAGTGTAGAGAACGGAATATGCGCTACGGGCGACTGAGTAGGCGTAGGTTGCACGCGCCCAGCGGGAGCTGCCGCCGCGGCCGGCAGCTGCGCCAGTGAGGGCGTCACCAGCTCGCGCACGGTAGCAGCGGGGGCCGCTAGTAAGGCCTGAACGGGTGGGGCTTGGGGTGCTACGGCCGGTGGCACCGGAGTACTCGTTGCTGCCAGACCCAGGTTTGCCAAGGAAGGGAGCTTGCCCGCTGGCGGAGCTGCTGCCGCTACAGGTGCCAGTGGTGGCACCGGAGCTGGCACCACAACGGGCGGAGCCGTAGCTGCTGGCTCGGGGGCCGCCACCACAGCCGAAGCAGTTATGGGGGCCGTGTTAGCCTGTTCTTCGCGCGCAACCGCCGGCACCGCCGGGCTGGCTACTTGGCTGGCATCGGGCACCAGATACAGGGAGGCTCCATTGTAAAAGTTCTGGTAGAAAGCGAGGTCAGCGGCCGAATTCATGCGTTGAGAGCAGCAAGAGTACTAAGGTTACTAGAGAGACTATGTGTTACTATTTCTACTTAAGATAAGTAAGGATAATAGATTAATGGCATGCTAGATATGATAACAACTAGTGCTTACTCTCCCAAGGCGAAGTAGGCGCGTAGTTCTGTGGCGTCCGATGGTTTCATGCGGCCGGCTAGTACTAAGCGGAGCTGCCGCCGACGCAATGCACCTTCGTAGAGGTGAACCTCTTCGGGAGTCTCTGGCATGGCGTCGGGTACGTCAATAGGGCGGCCCGATTGGTCGACGGCTACGAAAGTGAAAAAGGCCTCGTTAGACTTTATTTTGGTGCCGCTTGGAATGTCCTCCGCCCATACGTCAATGTGCACTTCCATGGAGGAGCTGAACGCCCGGGTTACTTGCGCTTCCAACGTAACTACGCTACCCAGCTTGATGCCCTCCCGGAAGGATACATTATCAACGGAGGCAGTTACTACAATGCGGTTGGAGTGCCGCTGGGCTGAAATGGCCGCAGCTACGTCCATAAGGTGCATCATGCGGCCGCCCATTAAGTTATTGAGCGTGTTTGTGTCGTTGGGGAGCACCAGCTCGGTCATGCGAACGAACGAGTCTTGTACGGGCTTTTGTTTGCGCATCATGCGGGAAAGACTTCTAAGAATTTGCTGCAAAGATAGGAGCCCGGTTTGCTACTTGGTGCCTTTGCGTGAGGGGCAAGCCGATACGGGCCAGGTCATGCTACCCAGCTTCCGCGTACTTGCCCGGCAGGAGATAGAAATCTAGCACCCCGTTGCCGCCATGAGAGGCTGCCCCACGTTACTTACTGCACCAGCAGGCGAGTTGTGTAGGTTTGATCGGCTAGCGTGAGTTGCACCACATATACCCCGTGGGCCAACTGGTTTGGCCCGTGGAGGGCTAGCGCGTGAGTACCGGCACCGTAGGTCTTGGCCGGCAGGAAGTATACCGGGCGCCCCAGCACATCTAGCAGCCGAACCTGAGCAGTAGTAGCAGCAGGCAGCGTAAACCGAATAGCAGTTTCGGCGGTGAGCGGGTTGGGGTACACGCTTATCTGACGCGTCGTGCTTTCGGCGTTACGAGTGACAGTTGCGTCCTGAATCCGCACATTGTCGAGGAAGAATGTACTGCCCCCGCCGCTAACCATTTGAAAGCGCAGTAGAAAGCGCGGACTACGCTGCGCCGCCGCTGGAAACGTTATACGTATGGATTTCCAGTCGGAAAGGGAGTCGGGAGCGTAGCCGGGAAAGAATTGGCTGCCTTGGGTATTGAGTACTGCGGCGGGGTAGCTAGCTAGTAGGGTCCAGCTCAGCCCACAAGTAATGGAATAGTAGACGTGAAGCCCGTCCGTTACGGAAGACGACCGGAGGCCGTACGCACGGTCGAACACGAGTTGGGTAGTGCCCGTGATGGGAGACAAATTGATATTTGGTGAGGTAAGCGTGCTGATGGTACCCGCTGCCAAGCTGCTGTTGCGCACCTGCACGTAAGAGGATCCTTGGCTGGCTACTGCGCCCGTTTCCCGTTCCCAGCGAGGGGCACTAGCCGATGTGGCCGACGAAGTGCGTAGCCAGTTACGTAGTGAGGGTGCCGGATATAGGTTGGGGAAGTTTACGTTCTCAAACGACTCGGCAAGCGGACCAGTCTCACCAGAGTTTGGTCCTGTCACCGACACCAAATCGGTTTGGGTGAGGGTGCCCCGACCATCGGGGGTGGTTATGGTAAGGGTAGCCGCATATACGCCCGCCGCGCGGTAAGTTACTACCGGGTTGCGTGCCGTGGAAGTAGCCGGCTCCCCACCCGGAAACGACCAGCTGTACTGTGAGGTGGCAGCGTTGAAGGTAAAATTGTACGAATAGTCCGTAAACGTTACCGCGTTGCCCTCGCATACAAGTTGGGTTGAGGGCCGGAAAGCAACTACTGGCGGGCAGGGCGCAGCAGAACCCTGCGCTGCATCATCGGTGCCAGTGGCGCGCAGGTTCGTCGCCGAAACGAGCGTGCTGCGGCAGGTAAGAAAAAGCGAGGCCCGCATAACTTCCTTCTGCCCCTGCGTAAACATGCGCGAACAGGTGGCGTAGTCCATGTAGTTCTGCACGTTGGCAAGCACCCCACAGGGTGAGAAGGCCAAGTTGCAATCTAGGTTGGAGCCGATGGTATTGGGCGTGTCTGCAATGCCATCATCAATAGAGCAATTGGAGGCCAAGCCCGGCGTATTGGAGCCGCCCCAAGTATGCCGTAACCCGAAGTAGTGGCCTACCTCATGCGTGAGCGACCGAAAGCAGAAGTTGCTACCACAAGACCGGCCAATGCTTCCAAACTGAGCGCTGCGGATCACAATGCCATCCAGCGTAGCGCTCGGGCAGGGTAGGAAAGCGTAGCCGCCCGCCCCGTTGGCCGTGGTTACTACCCATATATTAAGGTAGCGGTTAGGGTCCCACCGAATTAGGTTCTTTACGGTGTTGTCGCCCACATTGGTCAAGGTGGAGTACGTACGCGTGATACCCGTAGTGCAGGAGCCGGTGGGGTCGCGGGTAGCTAGGCGAAACCGAAAGCCTACGTTAGCATAAATAGGCTGAAAATCAGTTAGTACATCGGCCGTGTCCGGATTGGTTTTGCTGAAATCCAAGTTGAGCAGCTGGATAGCATTGGCCACTTGGGCATCAGAAATATCATCGGTGCCACCCGTGTGAATAACGTGAACCACCACGGGCACCGTCACATCGGGCTGGGCAAGCAGGCGGGCCCGGTCGGAGGCAGACAGGCTGGCTACTTGCAGCAAAAAGTTCTGGTAGTTGCGGGCTGCGCCAGGGTTGCGAGCAAATTCAGCTTGCTGCACACTATCAAAAGCACATCCGTAGCCCGAGTGATGCTCGGGATGAAGGTTGCGCTGCGCCTGTACTGGTCCTTTCACCAGCAGACCTAGCAGCAACCACAGCAGAAAGCGTAGTTTTTGGACCATAAGTACTAAGGAAGTAGTAGCAGTGGGAGATATTCGGCTCCGATAATAGGCCCTGCTAGCAGCGGTATAAGGGGCTACAGATAGTCTGCCTGCCCAAGATATATACAAAGTCCGACTGGCAGAAGCGGCCCTGCCAATGCCAAATGCAGTTTCCGAGAATATCTCGTACTACTACTAGTAGTTCGCTGCGGTAACCTAGCTTTCCTTAGAGGCTAATGGGTGTCACACTCGCTGTCGTGGGGTTGTTGGTAGTAGGAAAATACTACTGCTACTGCTGCCAACCCGCGCGCCCTAGGAGTGGCACAAAGCGGAACTCCTCAAACACTTCCCGCGAAAATTCCTCCTCACTCTCCCGTACAACGCGCATCATCCGTTGCGTTTGGGCATCACCCACTGGAATCACCAGCGCGCCGCCTATACGCAGTTGTCGCAACAGGGGGCGGGGCAGGGTAGGTGAGCCAGCAGTTACCAGAATCTTGTCGAAAGCGGCCTGATCGGGCAGACCTACTGAACCGTCGCCGCAATACAGGTGGGCAGCGCGGTTCAGCGCCGCCAAGCGCTTTCGCGTGCGCTCATACAATACCGGCTGATACTCGATGCTCCATACCTGCGACACTAGTTCGAGCAGCACGCAACACTGGTAGCCCGAGCCAGTCCCAATCTCCAACACCCGATCCTGGGGCTGCAGGCGCAGCAGTTCGGTTTGATACGCTACCGTGTAAGGCTGCGAAATGGTTTGGCCCTCGCCAATGGGAAAGGCTTTGTCCTGGTAGGCGTGGGCTTGAAAGGCAGGGTCGAAGAAGAGGTGGCGCGGAACGGTGCCGATGGCCGCCAACACCCGCTCGTCGCGGATGCCCTTGCGGCGCAGCTCTTCTACAAGGGTGCGGCGGGCGCCACGGTGGCGGTAAGTATCAGCGTGCATGGGAAAAAGCAAAAGGTGGCAGGCTTCGGCAATGGCCGCCCGCAAAATGCGGGTAATTCCTACCTTTGCCATGCTCCAAAACTAACCCGTAAGGTGCGTTGGGAGCCTGAATAAAATGCGAAACTACGGCTTCGCACCCACTTTACCCACCTGACAACTGGCCGGCGCGGTCAGTTCTTTCGCCCTTGATTCGCACCTTCCAAAAACTGAAGCTGATAGGAGCCGACTTTATAGCGGCCCTGCTGGCATGGGTTTGCTTCTTTCTGCTGCGTAAGTACCTGCTCAGCGAAATTACGGAAGGCTACCACTTCACGGAAGTGGCTTTCTTCTTTCTCTCCGGCTCGGCCTTTATGATTGCCGCATTCTGGACCGTACTCTACACCTTGATTGGCGAGTACCGCGACATTTTCCGAAAGTCGCGCCTGGCCGAAATCATTCGCCTTGGTCGCGTGTCGGTGCTTGGTGCCGTGGTCATCTTCTTTGCCTTGCTCCTCGATGACCAAGGCGTGCAGAACTACCAAGCGTACTACAAAACCATTACGGCGTACTTTCTGCTGCACTTTCTGCTCACGGCCATCCTGCGCGTGTGGGCTATTAGCAGCGTGCAAAAGCTGGTACGGGGGGGCGTCATTAGTTTCAATACCTTGTTAGTAGGTTCCAATACGCTCGCCCGCGACACCTATCAGGAACTTCTGCGCACGGGGCGCCACTTGGGCCTGAAAATAGTAGGAGTGGTTTCCGTGGGCGATACGGTGGATGAGGATTTGGCGGCTGAAGTGCCCACGCGGGGCTCCTATCATCGGTTGCCGGCCCTCATTCGGGTGCTGAAGGTGGAGCAGGTAGTAATTGCCATCGAAGCTTCCGAGCACCGGGTAGTAGAAGAAATTCTGGCCTTACTAGAAGGTACTCCGGTTCGGATCAGCATCCTGCCCGACCTCTACCAAATGCTACTAGGCTCCGTGAAGGTGAGCCACGTGTTTGGTACTCCCCTCATTGAAATCAAGCAGGACCTGCTACCCGTGTGGCAAAAGGTGCTCAAGCGTGCACTCGACGTGGGCGTTTCCATCGTGTTCTTGCTACTGGCCTGGCCCGTGTATGCCTTCACGGCCATCATGGTGAAACTCTCGTCGCCGGGGCCCGTGTTCTACTCGCAAGTGCGCATCGGACAGTTTGCCCAGCCGTTTCATATCTATAAGTTCCGTTCCATGTACGTGGATGCTGAGGCCCTGGGGCCAGCCCTTTCCTCCGACCATGACCCGCGTATTACGCCTTGGGGCCGCTTTATGCGTAAGGTTCGGCTGGACGAGCTACCCCAGTTTTGGAACGTCATCAAGGGCGATATGAGCATTGTGGGCCCGCGCCCCGAACGACAATACTTCATTGACCAGATTGTGCAGCTCGCCCCCCACTACCGTCACTTGCACCGCGTGCGGCCGGGTCTCACCAGCCTAGGGCAGGTAAAATATGGCTACGCCGAAACCGTTCCGCAGATGGTCGAGCGGCTTAAGTTCGACATCCTCTACATTGAGAACATGAGCTTGTCGATGGACTTCCGGGTAGTGCTGTACACGCTCAAAATTATCATTGAAGGCCGCGGAAAATAAATCGACTGGCCCTGTTCCTCGGTAGCACCACCACCACGAGCTACCCCAATTACACGTACTAAGCAGCCTACTTCATTAAGCTGCTTCTCGCTTTACTTTTTTTAGACATCATGTTCACTGGAATAATTGAAACCTTAGGCACCATTACGGATGTGCGCCGGGATGAAACCAATATTCACTTCACCGTAACTTCCAGCTTCGCGCCGGAGTTGAAAATTGACCAGAGTGTAGCCCACGACGGTGTTTGCCTAACCGTGGTGGCAGTAGATGGGTCGGCCAATACCCACGTTGTTACGGCCATTGATGAAACGCTGCAGAAAACCAATTTGAGCCAGTGGCAGCCTGGCCGGCAAGTAAACCTAGAGCGGTGCTTGGCCGCCAACGGCCGCTTTGATGGGCACATTGTGCAGGGCCACGTAGACTTGACCGCCACCTGTGAATCGGTGACGGACCAGCACGGCTCTTGGGTGTTTCGCTTCCGCCATGAGGTAGGCCCCGGCCGCGTAACCGTAGAAAAAGGCTCCATCTGCATAAATGGCACCAGCCTCACATGCTTTGACAGCACTGATGACGGCTTTTCCGTAGCCATCATTCCTTACACGTATGAGCACACAACCTTCCAGCACCTGCGCCCCGGCGACCGGGTAAACCTGGAGTTTGACATTGTAGGCAAGTACGTGGCCAAACTGCTAGGGCGCTAAAAATAGGGCTTTCTACAACAGGCGGTGGCCTGATTACGTACCACTTACGTAACCATCCACCTGTTTGAAGCCATGTCAAAACGCGAACTAATAGAGCCCACCGAGGGTGATAAGCGCTACGTGCGCCGCAACGAAAAAGGAGAGTTTACCAGTTCGGTTGATTTAAACCGTTCCTTGTCTGGAGATGACCGCACCAACTCGAAGGTCACGAGTAAGTCTGGGCAGGGTGATAGAGGTGACGGTCATACGGGCAAGCGCAGACCCGCCAAAAAATAGTTTATCCCTCAACACGCAGCAGGCCCCGCAGGAATATACTGCGGGGCCTGCTGCGTGTTGAGGGGTATGGATACAGCCAGTCCTTAGTGCTGCTAGGCAACGATAGGTTCCGCAATGGGAGCCGCCGTGGGCCACCACCGGGCCGATAGCCGCTGGTAGACTTTGGCGCACCCCCACGCCAGAACGCAGCCTAGCAGGGTGCCTGCCAATACATCGGAGGGAAAATGTGCGGCCAGGTACATGCGACTGTAGCTTACAATAGCCGCCCACAGAAAAAGAAACCACTTGGCTACCCGATAGCGCCGGGGCAGTACCAGCGCCACAAAAACAGCCAGGGAAAAAGCATTAGCAGCGTGCGAGGAAATAAAGCCGAACTGCCCTCCGCAGCCGTTTACTAGGTTAAGAGTAGCAGACAGGTCAGGGTCGTGACAGGGACGCAAGCGGGCAAAGTACGGCTTGAAAAACCGACTCGATATCATATCGGCCAGGGCGACACTCAAGCCGAGCAGGGGCAGCAGCAGAAAAGCGCGCCGCTGGTACAAGTAGGCGAGTACCACTAGTAGCACAAAATAGGCCGGAAACCAGACGAAGCGTTCTGAAAAGAACACCATCCACGTATCGAGGCGGGGAGTGCGGTGGGCATTAGCGGCAATGAGAAGCCACCGGTCGAGGGCTTGGAGCTGCTCTATCAAGCGGAAATGGGGTTTTCAGAGGCCCATTCCACGCCTTTGCGCAGCCACTGCTGGGTAGCGGCTTCGGGCGAGCCAGGCTCGGGTTGCAGGTTGTAGTGCCACTCGGCTTGCGGGGGCAGGCTCATAAGAACGCTCTCGGTGCGGCCCCCGGTTTCCAGCCCAAAGCGCGTGCCCCGGTCAATGGCCAGGTTGAACTCGGCGTAGCGGCCGCGGCGCACCAGTTGCCACTGCTTTTGCTCGGGGCTGAAGGGCAACTCCGCATTCTGGCGCATCAGCTCCGTGTAGGTGTTGCCGTATACCTCACCCACCGCGCGTACAAATGCAAATAGGGCCTCTGCGTCAGCCTCTTTGCCAACCACTAAACGGTCGAAGAAGATACCGCCGATGCCGCGGGTTTCCTGGCGGTGGGGCAGAAAGAAGTACTCGTCGGCCCAGGCCTTGAAGCGGGGGTAGTAGTGGGCATCGTGGCGGGCGCAGACCTGAGCAATCTGCTGGTGAAACCACCGGGCTTGCGCCACGTCCACGTAAATCGGGGTCAGGTCCAGGCCGCCGCCAAACCAGGCCTCGCCATTGCCAGCCTCGAAGTAGCGCACGTTCATGTGGGAGATAGGCACCTGCGGGCTGCGCGGGTGCTGCACCACGCTCACGCCCGTGGCAAAGTAACGCCGGTCGGGCATGAGCAGCTGCCGCGCCGCCGCCTCGCTCATCTCGCCTTCAACAGCGGAGAAGTTGACGCCGCCTTTTTCGATAATGTGCCCATTGGTTAATACGCGGCTACGGCCACCACCGCTACCGTGGTGTTGCCAGGCATCTTCCTGAAAGCGGGCTGTACCACCATCGGTGGCTTCAAGTTGTTGGCAGAGCCAGTCCTGAAACTGGCGCATCCACTGTTCCACGCTGTCTCGAAGGGTAGCGGCAGGTGGTGCAGCGGTAGGAAAAGGAGCGGAAGTTGACATAGAAAGCAGAAACAAAGTAGGCCGCGCAGGCAGCGTCACGCCCCCGTAGTTTTTCGAGCCACAAAGGTAGCGGTTTTGGGAGGAGCACCTACCTACTACCTATGCAGTTGCCGGGGCATTTCGGCCAACTACAGCCCATCGTTTGCTAAGCCCCCAGTGCCTACTCAGCTTGATGAGCTAGTTTAACCGTGGGAAAATGCTCTTTGAGCAAGCGCTGCAATTTCTCTGTTGTGAGGGGCTTGCTAAGCACGCCTGCAACATGCAGTGCCTGCACCCGCTCCATATCCTGGGGGTGCAGGGAAGTAGTCAGAATCACCACAACGGCCTTATGCTCCGAGGGCCAGAGGTACTGGTGGTAGTGATGCAGAAATTCAAACCCGTTCATCACTGGCATGTTCAAATCCAGCAGAATCAGCACGGGGCATTGCCCGGTATCATCGTGGCAATAGGCTTGTAGGTGGGTGAGGGCTTCGCGCCCATTGGCTGCTACTCCTATTGTCTCGGCTACGTCAAGGCGCTTGATAAGCAGTTGATTAAGGTAATTGGTCGTGCGGTCGTCGTCTACCAGTAGTACGTAAGGAAGTTTGGACATGAGCAGGGTAAGGAGGGGAGAGCGGAGCGCTACGACTTAAAGTAAACGCTGAACGTTGAGCCGGCTTGGAGGTTACTATGTACTTCAATCCAGCCGCCCATGTTTTCAACTATTTTTTTAATCATATAGAGCCCAATGCCGCTGCCTTCTACGTGGTCGTGAAAACGTTGGAACATGGTGAACAAGTTGCGCTGGCTGTTCTCGTCTAGGCCCAGCCCGTTGTCCTGCACGCGTAGCACCACGTGGTTCGCTTCTTGTTTGGCACTGAGCTGAATACGAACTGGGCGCTCGGGATGGCGGTACTTGATGGCGTTGCTAAGCAAGTTGTACACCACGGAACGCAGGTTCTTTTCCGACAAGGAAATGAACAGCTTGGCGGCCACCTCTATTATCACTTCTGCAGTGGTTTGTTCAATTAGCGGCGCCAAATCTAATTGCACTCCTAGCACTACGGGCAGCAACTCCACCGCCACCACGGGTTGGTCGAACTCGCGCTGAAGCTTCGACACATCGGTAAGGTGGTTGATGGTTTTCTTGAAGCGGTCCACCGAGTCCTGCATCATCTGTAAAATGGGCTGCACTTCGCCTTCCGCCTGAGTAGCCACGGGTATCTCCTGCAACAAGGCATACAGCAGCCCTTCAATGTTGCTGATGGGAGCCCGCAAGTCATGCGAAGCGGTATATACAAAGTTGTCCAGGTCGATGTTGGCGCGTTTCAGTTGCTGGTTATTCTGCTGCAACTGCAATTGGGCTTGGTCAATCCGCTCCTGGGCCAGCTTATGTTCGTGAATGTCGGTATACGTACCAATCCACTGTACTAGCTCGTGCTGCTCGTTGTACGACGGAAGTGCCCGCCCGAGCATCCAGCGGTACTCGCCGGCCAGGTTCTGAATGCGGCACTCCACCTCCCAGGGCGCATGGGTGCGCAAGCTGTCGATCCACTGGGCTTTGGCCACGGCCAAATCGGCCGGATGAATCTGTCCCCACAACTGAGTATGGGGCAGGGAAGTAAAAGGTTGCCCGGAGTAGTCAAACCAGCGGCGGTTGAGAGAGGTGGTTTCGCCTGTTGGGGTAGCTGTCCAAGCTATCTGAGGAATGCCCTCTAGCACTCTCTTGGCCTCAGCCGCCGCTCGCTCACCGGCTTGGCGGGCCGCTTCCTGCCGTTGCAATTCGGCGCGCTGCGCCGCCAAACGAGTGTTTTGCTCCGCTACATGTGCCTGAATAGCAGTAATCTCGCGCTGGGCCGACACATCCGTGACAATAACCGCTAGAGCCGAGATATTGGCGAAATCCAGTACGTTCATGGAAAGCGAGAACGGCAGCAGCATCCCCGATTGGGTGTGCAACGATACTTCGCCCTTGGCTTTGCCCCGCCAGCCCTGGTCGACCAAGGCTTGCACGTGCTGCACAAACGAGTCAGGTACCAAGCTTAGAAAGGTACTACCCATCAGGGTCGTCAGTGGCCGACTAAGAAGGGCTGCCAGGCTGGCATTGGCGTACAAAATGGTACCGTCTTGGGCCAGGAGTAAGGCTCCTTCGTTCATTTCCTCAATGAGGGTGCGGTACACCTGGTCGGCACCTTCCAACGTGAAAATGCGGGGCCCATCGGCTCCCTGCACGGCTAGCGCGTCAATGGTTCCGGTACGGATAGCTGTAATCAAGTCCTCCGCTTCCTGCAATTGCTGACGCAGCGCAGTATTCTCCAGAGCAAGTTCTTCGGCAGGGGTAAGCGGCTGACGATCAGGCATAACTTTACATATCAGTGGGCTCAGGGGATATGCCCAGCAACGTCAACACGCGTCGTCGGTCGGAGAGGTCTCCCACGAGCCACCGGGTCAGGCCCGGCCTCTTCTTAACCAGCGTGGGGGCCGCAATGATGCGTTCCTCCTTTGCTTTCTCGGGCTGCTGATAGATGTCCACAATTAGCAGTTCGTATCGCCCCTTCAAGTACTGCTCGCAAATATCCTTTAGGTTGCGGACGGCGCGGGTCGAGTTGGGGGTAGCACCCGTGATGTACAGGTGTAAAAGGTATTCAGCCCTGGGGGCTTCCTCGTGTAGCTCTGATTCCATCCGCGCTACTTGTTCTCAACGGCACGAATATCCAAGCCTACCAATACCCGTTCTTGGTTGGATAAGTCGCCGATGATTTTGCGAATCGGAGAAGGTACTTTCCGCACCAGCGTCGGAATGGCCAAAATCTGGTCGCCCTCGGCTAGCTGCGGATGCAGCAGCAAATCAATAATTTCAATTTTGTAGCGACCTTTCAAATGCGTTTCGCAGTACTTTTTCAGGTTGGCCAGGGCGGTAACTGACTTCACCGTTTGCCCGGCAACATACAGGCGTAGTTCCCAAATTTCCTCGTCGGCGGGCGACGATGCAGATGAATCCGAAGGCGTTTGCATAGGAGGGTACTACTGATTAGGAGACGGGGAAGCGGGCTGGCGGTTGCTGTAGCCTTTGGCGAGTTGCTGACGGTTGGTAGCCAGCGCCTGCTGTCGTTGTTCTTCCTCGTGGTTTACTTGGCGAAGCTCTTCTTCGACGGACTCAAATTCCGTGCGCAAGTTGGCGATGGTGGCTTCCAGTACGCGGCGTTTGCGCTCCAGTTCCCGGTCGCGGCGCTCCGCTTCTTGTTGTGAGGCAAGTAGTTGCGACTGTTCCTGTAGCTGCTGGGTGAGTCGGCTGGCACCCGTAATAATGCCGGCCGGGCCAACAATTACGTCTAGCAGCTGTACGCCATGGTCGGTAACGAGAAACTCCCGCACTTGGTTAGAGTGGGCCATTCCCCGGGCTTTTAGGATGCTTACGCCCCGGTTCCGCTCGCCAATGCCTTCCAAGTCGCGCACATGAATCCAGGTATCAACCAAAGAAGAAACGCCTTCTTCTGTCATTTCCTGGTTAGCATTGCGGCCGCTCACCAAAGCCGTGAACAAGGCTGAAATGCCCTGCACCTTCAGCAAGTCGATAAGACGGGTGAGCATGCCCCGCACTTCCGAAATGCTCCCTACCGACACCAAATTGCTGATGGGGTCAATGATTACGTTTTGGGGCTTGAACTCAGTAAGTAGTTTATGGATGGTTACTAAATGCTGTTCCAAGCCATTGAGGGTAGGGCGGGAGGCTTCAATGTGCAGAAGTCCTTGCGCTAGGAAGGGTTCTAGGTCCATCCCTACGGCCCGCATGTTGCGTATCAGCTGCTGGGGCGATTCCTCGAAGGCAAAAAACAAGCACCGCTCGCCCCGGCGGCAAGCTTCCAAAGCAAAGGCGGCCGACAGGGTGGTTTTGGCTGTGCCGGCGGTGCCCGTAATTAGGATGCTACTACCCCGGTACAGGCCCTTGCGGGTAAACATTTCATCAAGGCCTGGTACGCCCGTGGAGATAATATCATTGGATACGTCATGGGCTAATCGTAGCGACGTGACGGGTAATACCGAAATGCCATCCTCCGTGATGAGGTAGGGATACTCGTTGGTGCCGTGGGTGCTACCCCGGTATTTCACAATGCGCAGGCGCCGGGTTGTAATCTGGTTAATTACCCGGTTGTCCAGCAGAATCACGCAGTCCGATACGTATTCCTCCAGCCCTTGGCGCGTGAGGGAGCCCTCGCCGCGCTCAGCCGTAATGATGGTGGTTACGCCCTTATCCTTAAGCCAGCGGAACAGCCGCCGAATTTCAGAACGCAATACGGCTTGGTTGGTAAAGCCTGAAAACAAGGATTCAATGGTATCCAGCACCACGCGCTTAGCCCCAATTGTATCAATGGCGTAACCGAGACGAATAAAAAGGCCTTCCAAGTCGTACTCGCCCGTTTCTTCAATCTCGGAGCGGTCCACGTGCACGTGGTCGAGGCGCAGCTTTTTGTCGGCCTGTAGCTGGCGGAGGTCGAAGCCCAAGGATTGAACGTTATCGGCCAGCTCCACGGCGGTTTCCTCAAAGGCCATCAGCACGCCCGGCTCATCGTAATCTAGAATGCCGCGTACCAGAAACTCAACCGCCATTAGCGTCTTACCGCAGCCTGCACTACCACACAGCAGCGTAGGGCGTCCTTTGGGCAAGCCGCCCTCAGTAATTTCATCGAGACCATTGATGCCCGTGGGTGCTTTGGGCAGAGTAGGAAAATGGGACGCGGAAGAGGACAAATGAATAGACATAAGGAGCCAATGAGGAACGTCGGAGGGGCAAGTTAGGCAGAATAGCAGCAGAGCGAACGAAATGTTTGCTTGCGCCTGGCTAGTTAGTGGAGGAATCGGCGTGCAGATTCTCTAATTGCTTGCGCAGCAGGAGCAGCACTAGCTCCTGCCGTGGCACTCCAAAGCGGACGTCCGTGGGGAAGGCTACCGTTTCGCCAGTTTGCCGGAAGCCGTGGCGCGCATACCAGGCTAGCAACTCGTGCCGCACGGAAATGACGGACATCAGAATACTGGTGCAGCCGAGGTGGCGGGCTTGCCGTTCAGCTGCCGCCAACAGGTATTTTCCAATGCCGTGGGCCTGATGGGTAGGATCTACCGTGAGCATGCCCAGGTATAAGTCGGGATGCTGATTTTTCAGGTAGACGCTGCCGCGCAACTCCCCGTTGGCGGTGCGGGCCAGTAGAAAGGTAGCCCCAGGCCCGGCCATGAGGTCGGCCAAGTCGGCGGCATCGGTGCGGGTGCCCTCAAGTAAGTCCGCTTCAGTGGTCCAGCCTTGCCGGGACGTGTCGCCGCGGTAGGCACTATTTACCAGCGCAACCAAGGCTGGAATGTCGGTAGCAGTAGCGGGGGCAATGGATAGTGCGGGTAACATGCTGCAAAAATACAGCCTAGGCGCTGAGTACCCACCTCGGGGTAGGTAGTCCGTAAGTAAGCGGGGCTGTTGCTCTCGGTTCTAACCCGTAATTTCGCCTTCCAACCCACCCCCAGCATGTCCACCCATTCCACCTCCACCCTGGAACCCGACTTTACTACCGCTCTGCCCCGCCGCTCCTTGCTGCACCGCGCGTACCTGCTCATGCGCACGGCTGATGAGTTGGCCCGTCTGTACGAAGAAAACAAGACGGTAACAGCCAAGTATGTCCACGCGACGGCCCGTGGGCACGAGGCAATTCAGTTAGCTGCGGCCTTCCAACTGCGGCCTACTGATTGTGCCACCCCGTACTACCGCGACGACGCCATGCTGCTCGGAATGGGCCTGTCGCCCTACGAGCTTATGCTCCAGCTTCTAGCCAAGCGCGACGACCCATTTTCGGGTGGCCGCACCTATTATGGTCACCCTTCCCTGCGCCGGCCTGGCTTTCCGCTCATTCCTCACCAGAGTTCCGCCACTGGTATGCAGGCCATTCCGGCCACGGGTATGGCGCACGGCATCAAGTACTTGGAAGGGCAGGGGCTGCTAACCTCTGCCGATCAGCAGCCGGTAGTGCTGTGCTCCATTGGCGATGGGGCCATGACGGAAGGCGAAGTAGCAGAAGCCTTGCAAATGGCCGTGCTGCACCAGCTGCCCATTGTGTATGTAGTGCAAGACAACGATTGGGGCATATCAGCTACGGGCCGCGAAATGCGCGCCATGAATGCCTACGAGTTTGCGGCTGGCTTTAAAGGCCTGCACCGCTTGCAACTCGATGGGGCCGACTTTCTGGCCAGCCACTCCGGTATGGAGGAAGCCTTCGCGTACGCCCGGCGGACGCGGGGGCCGGTGCTGGTACACGCCAAATGCCCCTTACTGGGCCACCATACCAGCGGCGTCCGGCGCGAATGGTACCGCGGCGACAACCTCACTCAGCACGCCCTTAGCGACCCCCTGCCACGCTTTCATCAGCAACTACTGAGTCTGGGTTTTGCTGAAACTGAGCTAACGGCCCTGGCGGATGAAGCGCGGGCCACCGTGGCTGCCGACTACAAGCGTGCCTTAACAGCCCCGGCCCCCGATCCCGCTACCTACCTCGACCACGAGTTTGCGCCGCCAGCTGTAATTGTAGAATCGGGAGAGCGGAGCCCTGCTAATGCTGGCAAGGCGCTAATGGTTGACGCAGCCCTGCACGCCGTGGACGATATTTTGCAGGAATTCCCCGAGGCCTTGTTCTACGGGCAAGACGTAGGCGGTGAGCTGGGCGGTGTCTTCCGGGAGGCGGCGCTGCTAGCCAAAAAGTACGGCGACGCCCGCGTCTTCAATACGCCCATTCAAGAGGCCTACATAGTTGGGAGCACGGCCGGCATGAGCGCCGTGGGCGCGAAGGCAATTGTTGAAATTCAGTTTGCGGACTACATCTGGCCTAGCCTCAACCAACTGGTAGAAGAACTAAGCAAGTCCTGCTACCTCACCAATGGCAAGTTTCCGGTGCAAAGCCTGATTCGGGTGCCGATTGGGGCCTATGGCGGCGGCGGACCCTACCACTCCGGGTCCATCGAGAGCACCTTGCTCACCATTCGTGGCATTAAGGTGGTGTACCCCAGCAACGCCGCCGATATGAAAGGACTTCTGCGGGCGGCCTTCCTCGACCCCAACCCGGTAGTACTGCTGGAGCACAAAGGCCTGTATTGGAGCAAAGTGCCCGGCACCGAAGATGCTAAAACAACGGAACCTGCTGCTGGCTACGTTATTCCATTGGGCAAGGCTGCCGTAGCGCAGCAAGCTGACGCCGCCAAACTGCGGAACGGTGAAACCTGCGTAGTCATCACCTACGGAATGGGAGTGTACTGGGCCAAAACGGCTAGCCGTGAGCTACCGGGCCAAGTTGAAATCCTAGACCTGCGTACCCTTAACCCCCTCGACTATGATGCGGTAGAGGCGGCGGTGCGCCGGCACGGGAAGGTGTTGGTGCTTACTGAGGAGCCCTTGCTTAATTCCTTTGCCGAAAGCCTGGCCGGGCGTATTCAGCGTACCTGCTTCCGCCAGCTCGATGCGCCTGTGTTCACCTTGGGCGCGGCCAACCTGCCGGCCATTCCCCTCAATGTAGAGTTGGAGCGCCAGATGCTACCCAACGCTGAGAAGGTAGGAGCCATGCTGCAAGAGTTGCTGAACTACTAGCCCCTGCGGATAGGGGTGGTATAAATCACCGCCAGCACTACTCAAAAGCAACGCCCGGCTGCGCACATGCGCAGCCGGGCGTTGCTTTTGTATCTTATACCTCCTGCCCTTAGAAGGGGTAGCCAATGCCCAAGTTGAAGGCTGTTTGGTTTTCCCCAAAGCTAATGCGGCGGATAGCCCACTTATTTCCTGGTGCTGTTGGGTCGTACACCTTCGTGGCAATATCGAGGCGCAAGATGAGGAAGCTGAAATCGAGGCGTAACCCGAAACCCGAGCCCACGGCAAATTGCCGGTAGAACTTGTTGAACTTGAACTGGGCCCCAACGCGGCTTGAGTCATTTTGCAAGAGCCAGACGTTGCCAACGTCCGTAAACAAGGCTCCTTTTATAAAGCTGTAGATGGGGAAGCGATACTCCACATTGCCTTCCAGCAGCAATTCGCCCGGCTGCTCAATATCGTAGTTGCGCTCCGTTGTTTTGTTGTTGTTCTCATCAAACTTGTACTGCGTGTAGCTGCCCGTACCCAGTCGGCGGGGTTTCCAGGCCCGCACGCTGGAGCTACCACCCGCAAACAAGTACTTGTCGTAGGGCACCAGTAGCTGCTTTTTCTCACTGTTGGGGTCTATGCTACCGTCCTCGTTTCGCGTTAGAGTAGTGGTGTGGGTCAGGGAGCGGATTGCGCCCCCCGAAAGTCGGTACACGAAGTAGGTCTGAGGCGTCAGCTTATGGTAGCGACGGTAGTCTACCGTAAACTTGGCGAAGTCATAAGTTTTCAACCGGTCGTTTGGCCCCGGCCGGGTGCTAACTACCACGGGCTGCTGTTGGTAGAGTCCGCGGGTGAGGCCCCCAATTTCCGCAAACAGACGCAGGTAGCGGCCGTCGCGGGTTTCGTTGAAATCGTTAGAGTTGTAGAGGGAGGTAGCACTGAAGCTGGGTACGAACAGATTATCAAAACTGCGCAGTAAGGGCGTGTTTTGAATATTCGCTAGTTGTTGTAGCTGTTGGAAATACCCCTCGTCAATGTTCGGCGTCCTGATAATGCTCAGGTCGAAGGGCGTGAGAACGTACTGGTGGTAAACCGACCGTTGCCAAATGTAATCGTAAGTCGCTTCGATGTTAGTCCGCTGGTAGAAATCGGGGCGATTCACGAACGTGTAGCTCCCGTTGAGGCGAGTACGTGGGTTATAGCGGGCCAAAAAGCGGTTGGCGCGCCATGGCACCAGAAACTGAGGTAGTACCAGGTTTACGTTGGCGCCTAGCTGCGTAGTGAGGGTAGGGTTTGCATCTACAGCACTTCGCTGCCCTTCAAAACCTGCCCGCAACCCAAACTCCAATACCTCCGCACCGCCAAATACATTCCGGATTTTCAGCCGCACGTTGCTGAATGGGCCCACCAGGGAGGCCACATAGGTGCCACCAAATTCGGTAGTTTCCTGGTACC
The DNA here is from genome assembly GCF_900188255.1 of Hymenobacter mucosus. GTDB lineage: Bacteria > Bacteroidota > Bacteroidia > Cytophagales > Hymenobacteraceae > Hymenobacter > Hymenobacter mucosus. The sequence continues at coordinate 147,726 of NZ_FZNS01000001.1, forward strand.
GCTTTGCCGGCGACGCATTCAGAGTTGCATCCAGCAGGCCCCGGGTAGAATCGGCCGGAGCATCGGCCCCCCGCACGCGCCGGTAGGTAATCGTGCTAAACCGGAACATATCCAGGTTAGCAAATTGCCGCTGGGTTAGCTGCGTGTTCTGTAAACTGTAAGGCTCTCCCGGGCGGATAGCCAGCTTACGGTCCAGCGTGCGGGTGCTAAAGCGGTGGCGGTACGCCAAGTACTTCACCGAATCGCGCTCCAGCGTGTCGCGCTGCTGTCCAAACCGCACCAGGCCCGCATCGGTAATCACGTTGAGGTTGCGGATGGTGTAGAGGCGGTGAAACTCTCCCCGACTGGGCTTGGAAATAATAGTGCGCAGGCGTACGGTACCAGGCGCAAAGCTGGTATCTGCTTCTAGGCTCACGTACTGCTCCCGGAAATCGAAGTAGCCTTGGTTTTTGAGGAGGTTCTCAATGCGGCTGCGCTCCTGCCCAATTACTTCTTCATCGTACTGGTCGCCCACCCGCAGCAAGCTCTGGGGCTGGCTGGCCAGCACGCGCCGCGCCACGGCCGAGTCCCCAATATTGTAGTCGAGCTGGGTGTAGTGGAAGGGCTGGTTTTCCACTACTTGATACACCACCGTCACCCGTTGCGAATCGGTGTGGAAAGGGCTACGGAGGGTGAAGATGCGGAAAGGCGAAAATAGGCGGGTAGGTACCGTGTCCGTAGACGAAACGGAGCTGCGGAAGTACCCTTTCGACTTCAGAAATACCGCCATCTGCTCGGTGCTGGCGCGGGTCAGGGCCGAGTCATAAATGACAGGTGCCTCGCCCAGGCGCATGATGGCGTTGCCCTTGTCGAGGGCCAACTGGTGGCGGCGCGTGTGTCGCTCGCGCCGAGAGAGTAGCTTGCCCACCTGCGCCGAGTCGGTACCAGCCGCTTTAATGAGCTGGTCGTAGTGGGTCCTATCTTCATCCAGCTTGCGCTGGATGCGCTCCGGATTGTAAAAGGAGCGACCTAGCTGGTAGATTGCTAGCTTTGGCAGCGGAAACGTGCTATTCGGCTTTTGCTGCGCCAGGGCCTGTAGGCGCTCGGCCGTTGCCGGCTTAGCACCTTCCACCTTCACGCGGCTCAGCAGGCGTTGCCCCGGTTGCAGCAGGCGCAGGGGCGAGCAGCCCACTACGCCGCCTACCAGCAGCAACAAACCACCTACGGCTGTCCGCGTCATCTTTCCCGAAAAATGCCCTTGAACGGGCTTCTTGTCACGCAACGAATATGGTTTCAAAAGCAGTAGCGAAATACGTGCACGCGCTGCACCTGAAGAAGTACCGGCTCCGGCATGGCGCCTTCCTGGTGGAAGGCGGCAAAAGCGTCCGGGAGCTGCTAAGTTCTGCACTTCTAACGGAACGGTTATTCCTCACGGCCGAATTTGCCGCAAAAATCCAGCCTGAGCTGCCATCGTCCGTACCGGTGGAGGTAGTATCGGAAGAGGAATTGACTCGCCTGGGCACACTGACCACCAACAATACGGCTTTGGCTATTGCCCGCCTGCCGGAAGAAAAAGTATTGGCCCCGGCTCCTAACCAGCTGCTCCTTGCCCTCGACCAAGTGCGTGACCCCGGCAACGTAGGCACCCTCATCCGGCTGGCCGACTGGTACGGCCTTGGGGGCGTTATTTGCTCGGATACGTGCGCCGACCCGTGGGCTCCCAAAACGGTATCGGCCACTATGGGGTCGTTTACCCGGGTACCCGTGTGGCAGCGCGAGCTACCCACTTGGCTCAGTTCGTTGCCGGCCAGCTTACCAGTGTATGGCGCCGACCTGCACGGCGACAACGTGCACCGCCTAACTCTGCAACCGACCGGCGTACTAGTGATGGGTAGCGAGTCGCACGGCTTAACGCCCGAGGTTGAAGCGTGCCTAACGCAGCGCCTGCATATTCCCGGTCGTGGTCAGGCCGAAAGCCTCAACGTGGCAGTTTCGGCGGCTATCCTGCTAGATAATTTCTACCGCAACGTCCAATAAGCAAGTGAGTGCCAGCTAGAGTAGTTACTCCGCAAGTACCTCGCTAATTGGCGTAACCTGCTTGCAAAAACAGCCCCGGCAGAAGCTGCCGGGGCTGTTTGGGATATGAACAATGGAATGCTAATTCAGCAGCGACACGCCAAAGCTGAGGGTTTGAGCCTGAGGGCCGCGGTTGTTTTTGAAGGTGTCATTAAGGTTGTATTTCACGAACAAATCGATGCCGCGCACCCCAATGGCACCTTGCAGGCCATACTGGAAGTCTTCGAGGTTGTAGCTGCCCCGGTCTTTGTCTTTGCGCGTGCGGCCGTCTTCTTCGTACTTAATTTTGGTGTGGGAGCCCAGGCGGTAGCCCACAAACCCGCCCGCCCCAATGCGGAAGGCTTCCTTACCCTTGCTGTTCTGAAAGTTCAGCATAGCTAGCAGCGGCAGATTAATGGTTGTTACGGACAGCTTACTTTTCTCTAGCTCCCGATCCGCGTCGCGTGCAATGGTAGTGCTGGTGCCGTTGTCAAAGAAGCGAAAGTTTTTGTCTAGCATGTAGTTGTTGAACGACAGCTCAGGTCCCGTGAGGAGGTGGAAAGGGGAGCGCCGGGGACCAATGCGGAAATCGTAATGCCAGTTCAAGCTCACGTAGCGTGAACCAATGGGCCGCAACTCGTATTCCTCGCCTACCTGAGCTTCCCGATTTACGAGGGTGTTTAGGCCCAGGTCCACGGAGAAGTCGTTATGCACCGAACGGTTGGCCTTCTCCTCATTCTTGGCCTTGCGCTCCGCAGCCCGTACCGAGTCCGACTTGACCGAGCTGCCAATGCGTACCGACACGTGGTCATTATTGCCGTTGGTGCTTTCGTCTACTGTCACCCCAAACACCCGGCCCAGTGTCACATCCACGTGGTCGGCTGATTTGGTGGTGCCGGCGCCTTCATTGCGCACGGTAATGCGAATCTGCTCTGGCACCTTCTTGCCAGGTTGGTCTTTGGCGGGGTAAAATTCCATCGTCACCTGGTCCGACTTGGAGTTTTTACCGGCAGCTTCTGCCTTGGTAATGTACGTGTCCAGCAGCACCATCAACGAATCGAGCTTGTAGGCGCGCAACTCGCGCAGCTGGGCTTTGTTCTTGACAAACAGTGTCATGGTAGCCTGGTTAGGCAACTTCACGATGATGGTATCATCGGTACGGAAAGTGGGCCGCGCGGAAGCGTGGGATAGGCCGGGCAGCAGGAGCCCCAGCAGCAGAGCGAGAAAGGCAGATGAGCGTTTCATGGTAGTAAAAGGGAGAGAAAGGCTACGTTACAGTTGGATTACTTTGGTAAGCGTACGATGCCCTACCCGGGCTTGCACGGTTACCATCTCCGGCAAGCCAGCCTCAGTCAGGCTCAGCTTGTCGCCGCGTACCACGTTGCGGGCCTGCTGCAGCAAAGACCCTAAGCGGGGCCGGCGGTCTTCCTGGCTAGTGGTAGCCACAGTGGCGGGGCGTACTTCCACTTCAATAGGGCCCATTGGGGGAGAAGTAGACGCGGCCGCTAGGGCTTGCACAGGTCTGATAGGAGTAGGCTCGGAGTTAGCGGCCAGGACCACTTGGGGCTCGGGCGTTGCGGTAGTTGCTGCCAGAGCGGAGCCCGATGCCTTTTCGGCCGGAGGTGAAGTAGTTTCAAAAGGTGAGGCGGGAGTAGGGTGGGCTGCCCGGGTAGGGCGGCTAGCCACGGCAAGGCGGCTGGTTTCCAAGGCTTGGTCCGGTTGTACACCCGCGGACTGGGCTGGAAAACCGTCCGTGGTGGCCACCACGGCAGCCGGCTGCGTGGCCGGGGTTTCTACTGGGCTAGATGGTGAAGTGGTGGGGAGGGTTGCCTCAGAAATAGCTTTTTTTGCTGATTTTTGGGGCGTAATAGTTGCTATAGTCCCTTGCGTAGCGAGGCCCGTGGGGGGCAGCATCACCCACCAGGCGGCACCCAGGAGCGCAAGCAGGGCCACGGCGGCGGCCGCTAGCCAAAGCACTGGGCGCCGACGGCGGGGTTGAATCTCGGCCTCAATTTCGGCCCAGACGAAGGCGGGCGGGGTGGGCGCATGGTCCGCTAGCCGCTCGCGAAACAGCTTATCAATATCTTCCGGTTGCATACAATTCTTTGGGTGAGGAGGTGGAAGGCTGGGCCTGAGCTTCGGCCACCAGGAGGCGGCGCTGGAGCATGGCCCGGGCCTTGCTGAGCTGCGATTTGCTGGTTCCTTCCGAAATACCGAGCAGCTCACCGATTTCTGGGTGGGTGTAGCCTTCCAGGGCGTACAAGTTGAACACCGTACGATAGCCCGCTGGTAGCTCTGCCAGTACGGCTAGCATATCGGCCGCGTTAAGCTGGCTTTCTGCTTCGGCCGCCGTGGCTGGCACGTCGTGCGTCATATCGTCGATGGCTAGGTGGAGGGGCTCTTTGCGGCGAAGCATGCCAAGGGCTTCATTCACTACAATGCGCCGAATCCAGCCTTCGAAAGAACCCTCGTGCCGGTACTGGTCTAAGGCCCGGAACACTTTGGTAAAGCCCATGATGAGGGCTTCTTCCGCGTCTTCGCGCCGGCGCAGGTAGCGCAGGCATACGCCCAGCATGAGCCCGGCGAACCGCTCATAGAGCAGCTTTTGGGCGCGGCTGCTGCCTTGGCGGCAGGCGGCTATGAGGTCGGCGTCAGTCACGAAAAAGAAAGTAAGGTTCGGGCTATAGAAGGACGTTTGATAGGCTAGATGGAAGGTAGATACGGACGGTTGCCTGGCAGTAAGAAAATAGGCCGACTAATTTGCTGTCTTGAGGTAAATAATTGTAAATGAGCTACTAAGTTATGTAGCACCGCGTAGTAATAGCTGAAAGGTAACGCTGCTAAGCACTGCCATTTGCACCCATGTAAAAAACCAGGGGGCAGGCAAATCGTGCACCACGACTGCCTACCCCCTGGGCTATAGTATAGTGTTTTTTGCCGAAGCTGCTGAGTTAGTACTGGCCTACGCTCAGCATAACCAGCGTGCAGGCTTCTTCCGTGCGAATGCCGCGCTCCTGAGCCAGGTGCTCCAGTTCCGGGTTTTCGGTGCCGGGGTTGAAGATGATACGTTTAGGATTGAGGTCCAGAATGTAATCGTACCAGCCCGGCTGGTTTTGTGGGCCTACGTACAGTGTTACCGTGTCAATGTCTTCTGACTGCGGCCGATCAGTATGAATAGGTAGCCCCGCTACTTGTCCTTTTCGGATACCCACGGGCACTACTTCATGGCCGTGGTTTTTGAGCTGATGAACTGCGCGGAAAGAATAGCGAGACGGGTTATCACTGGCCCCGAGAACGAGTGTTTTTTTCATGGGAAAGAGGTGTTTGACGCTCAGGCACATGCTTTAAATAACCGCTGGGAGGTAGCAGTAGGCCACATCCACGGCTGGCACCGCCAGAGCTTTTCGTTCTTATAACGATTATTTGGCCCCAATGGCTGCAAAAGCAGCCTCGGCGCACCGTTCTCCATCCATGGCCGCCGATACAATGCCTCCGGCGTAGCCTGCTCCTTCGCCGCAAGGGAAAAGCCCGCGTACCTCCGGGTGCTGCAGTGTTTCCCGGTCGCGAGGAATGCGGACGGGCGAGGACGTGCGGCTTTCTACCCCCACAATTTGGGCGGCATTAGTCGCGTAGCCCGGAATCTTCTGCCCAAAGTTGCGGAAGCCCTGACGGAGGCGCTCGGCAAGGCCCGCGCCTAGTACTTTGTCCATGGGTACCGAAACGAGCCCTGGCTGGTAGCTGGTTTCCAGTAACTCCGGCGAAATTTTAGCTTTTAGGAAGTCGCCGAGGCGCTGGGCGGGCGCCAGCTGCGTGTTGCCAGCCAACTGGCAGGCACGCTGCTCAATTTCCTGCTGAAGGCGCAGGCCAGCTAGGGCGCCATGCCGCCGCAGGTCCATGTCTTCCAGCTCAATGGCCGTAACGATGCCGGAGTTGGCAAAGCGCGAATCGCGGCGGCTGGGGCTCATACCGTTCACTACCACCTCGCCGGGGGCAGTAGCTGCTGGTACTATAAAGCCGCCTGGGCACATGCAAAACGAGAAAACCCCCCGCTGCCGGTTCTGCCACTGGGTTTGGTGCACTAGGGCGTAGGAAGCCGCCGGAAGCGGCCCTCGGTCGCGGCGGCGGTACTGGGCCTGGTCAATTAGCTCCTGTGGGTGTTCTACCCGTACGCCCAAAGCAAAGGGCTTGGCCTCAATGAGCACGCCCCGCCGGTGCAGCAGTTCATAAATGTCGCGGGCAGAGTGGCCAGTAGCTAGAATAACGGCATCGGCTTCCAGCGCTGCACCCGTAGCCGTTACCACACCGCGCAGGTGGTTATTCTCCAGAATCAGGTCATCAACCCGCGTGTCAAAGTGGACCTCGCCGCCGGCGGCCCGCACACTGTCGCGCAGGGCCTGCACCACGTAGGGTAGCTTGTTGGTGCCGATGTGGGGGTGGGCATCCACCAGAATATCGGGGGTAGCGCCGTGCTGCACCAGCAGGCGCAGAATGCGCTGCACATCGCCACGCTTGGTGGAGCGGGTGTACAGTTTGCCATCGGAGTAGGTACCCGCGCCGCCTTCACCAAAGCAGTAGTTGGAATCGGGGTTGACGAGGTGCTCCTTGTTGAGGGCGGCCAGGTCGCGGCGGCGGGTACGAACATCCTTGCCGCGCTCTAATACAATAGGTTTGATGCCCAACTCAATAGCGCGCAATGCAGCAAACAGCCCCGCCGGCCCGGCACCCACAATTAGAACGGAGCGGGTAGCCCGCTCAACGCTAGGGTACTGAAACCAAGGGCCAAATAAGTCGCGGGGTGGGGGCGTCTGATAGATGTCGGCGCGCAGGCGTACCTGGGGGGCACGGCCGCGGGCATCAATACTGCGCTTGCGCAGGTGCACAAAATCGGCTTCGCCGGGGCGCAGGCCAGCGGCGGCAAGCAGGGCGCTATAGCGCGCTAATTCATCGTAGGCTACTTCGGGCGGAAGCAGCACTTCGATTTCTTGTTTTACAGACATAAAAAACGGGTGAAAGGGAGCTAGCCTTTGAACCTAGAGGGAAAAGCAACTGCAAAACTACGAAAGCCCGGCAGCAAAAACGACTCCTCCGGCCGGGGAGGTTGCCAGCGTTGGAGGAGTCGAGCGGTAGTTGGGGCGGCTACTGGTGGTCAGCAGAAGCCGGGCCGGAGCTAGTGCCAGTGCCGTTTTTGCGGGGCCAGAACTTCTCCATAGATTGGTTGAAAGCCATCAGCACTTGAGAGCGCACCTCACCGGAAGAATGCCGCAGCAAAGTGCCCAGCAGGTTGCGGTACATTTCGGTGGTAGCTTCCAAGCCTTTGGCACTAACTAAGCCGTGATGGAGCAGGTCGCAGTTCGCCGCAACGGAGTTGGCCATAGACTCGGTTAGCTCTTCACGAGCCTGATCCGCTTCTTTAAAGGATTGTTCCAAACGGGCGTTCATTTCAGGGGTATAGGGATGCTCCATTTTTTTGCTGAGAGGAGATGTTCAGGTGCGAGAATCGCTAGTTAACAGCCAACCAGCCCCGAAAGGTTCGGCCCCCTGATAGCCTTATTGCAGAAATTACCCTACGGGCACTTCCTGGTGGCCCAGCACGGAAACCGGACGCTTCTGTTCATCAATGGCGACGAACGTGAACAGACCCGATACCGCTTTAATGCGGTCTTCGGAGTACATCTGCTCCACAAACAAATCCACCCGCACTTGCAGGCTGGTGTTGCCTACGCGAGACACGTTTCCAATTAGCTCTACCAGCGTGCCGCCCGGAATAGGATGGGTGAAGTCTACCTTGTCGGATGATACCGTCACCATTTTGAGGCGGCTGAAGCGGGTAGCTGTGATAAAGGCTACCTCGTCCATCATGTGCAGGGTAGTGCCGCCGAACAAGGTATCGTAGTGGTTGGTGGTGTTCGGGAAAACGGCTTTGAAAATGCGCGTTTCGGCGCGGGCAATTCTTTCTTCGAGCGGCAATGACATAGGAAAAAGGAAAGGAAGTGAAACAAGCACCGGGCTACTGCCCGCTTCCTGAGTGTTCCGCGCGCTGGCTTTTGCCGGGACCCACTGCCGCGCACTGCCGCCGCTCCCCAGCGCTTCCGCTCGGGCCGCCCGGCCATACTACGCCCACAGCAGCACCCAACAAGGACCTTATTTCGCGAAGGAGCCTCATCATAAAGAGCGGCAGGCAGGTCTCCTGACTTGTAACATGCTGCCCGGCCTTCTCACCCCGCAGCGGGGCAATGGCCTATCAAGGGGCAGCACTGGCAAATGGTTACTTACAGTAGCGCGTCTGTCCGGGAATTGCACCCGGTTCCCTTTTCATTCCGACCCACCATCGGAAACCTGCCGCTCGTCTGACTGGAAACAGACAAAGAACGATGGGGCAAAGGTAGCAGAACTCCTCAACCGGGCGCTAGCGAGTTCGTTTCCCTGGCATACGCTTTTCCATTACCGGCTCCTTTTGCTTGGGCCTTTTCGTAATCTTCCGGCTTCTGCCTGGAGTCAAGTCTTGCGGGCTGCCAAGCTAAGATGTACGTGGCTACTTATACTAGTGTCGTCAGGTAGGTGGCTGCGCGCAGCTTTTGCGCGAAACGGTGTCTTTCTGTTGCTCGTGAAAACATTGTTCGGGCTAAGCGCTTTTCGTTCTGTCTCACTCTCTAACCCCATCAACACTATGCGTACGCGCACTTCCCATTTCCTACTGTGGCTGTTGGCCCTCGTTTTCTTTGCTGGCAACGCCCAGGCTCAAACCAAGATGTCCGAGGATAAGTCGAAGCGCCCCAGCCCACCCGCTACCGTAACGGGTGGCACCGGCGCTACAGCCTTCACCATTGAGTATAGCCGCCCCTCGGCCAAAGGCCGCACCGTATTTGGTGGCTTGGTGCCCTACGGAAAGGTATGGCGCACGGGCGCCAACGAGGCAACCACCTTTGAGGTGAAGCAAGCTGTAAAAATCAACGGCCAAGCCTTGCCCGCTGGAAAATACGCCTTGTTCACCATTCCTACTGAGCAGGAGTGGACTATCGTCTTCAACAAAACGGCCGCGCAGTGGGGCTCGTTCAAGTACGACCAGGCTCAGGATGCCCTGCGCGTGACGGTGAAACCCACCAAAGCCAGCACCCCCGTGGAGCAGTTCACCATTACCTCTGACAAAGCGGGTACTGTGACAATGGCCTGGGAAAACGCACAGGCTAGCTTTAAGGTAACCAAGTAGCAGTAATCTTTCGTCTACTAGCTGGGCACAGTAACCGAAGCGGCCGCCGTTCTTGCTCTGGAAGCAGGAGCGGCGGCCGTTTCCGTGGAAGCCCGGTAGCTGAGTAGTTTCTTAGTTCAGACCCACCTTGCCCTGCATGGATTCAAAGAGCTTGGCCGAGTCGAAGCCCACGCCCTTTTTAAAGACGGTTTCCATGCGGCGTACCTGCTGAATGTCCTGCTCAGGGTCACCGTTGATGAGCACGACATCGGCCTGTTTGCCCACTTCAATGGTGCCTATTTCCTTCTCGCGGCCCAGGTAGGTAGCCCCGTTCAGGGTGCAGATTTTGATGGCTTGCACAGGCGTGAAACCAGCTTCTACCAGTAGCTCTATCTGGCGGCGGTTGGAGTAGCCCGCAATGGTGCGCCCGGCTCCGGTAGGGTCGGTGCCCGCCACAAGCAGGCCTCCAGCATCGTAGAACTGCTTTTCCCAGGCCATTTCCTTTTTAAACAGGCGTATGCTGGCGGAATCCTTCTGCTGATTCTGCTGCCAGGTGGCCGTTTCGCGCTCTTGCAACTGCGGAATCAGGGCCGACAGTCCTCCGCCGAGTACTACCTCCCGGCCCGTGTAGGGCTCAAATACCGGCAGGGTGGAGGTCAGCGCTACGCGCTTGCCCACAAGATAAGAAATTAAACTTTTCATCTCCGGGCTGTTCACTGGCAGTTGCAGTAGCGCCTGGCGGGCGGCGGGGTAGTCGGCCACGTCAGGCGCTTTGTTAGGCACAAAGTCGGCGCTAGCCATGAAGCCGTGCTCTAAGTTGTCGATGCCCAGGTCGGCTGCCTCCCGGTAGGTAATGGAACACAAGTGGCCCGTGACTTTCAGGTGGCGCGGGTGCGCTACCCCTACCACGGCAGCTAAGTCGGCGCGGGTGGCGTGCATATACATTTTAAAGGACGTGCAGCCTTTGTTGGCCCAGAAGGTGGCTGCTGCCGTGGCTTCCTCCGGCCCCTTAATGGTGTTGAGGGCCGGAATATCCATGCCGGGCTCTTCCATATAGGGCGCCGTCACGTCCATTTCGGGTCCGATGAGCTTGCCTTCCCCAATCAGGCGCTGGATGGCCAAGTCGGTTTGGGGCTCAATGCTGCCTGCGGTGCGGATGGTGGTGGCACCCCCAGCCAAGTAGAGCCGCGGGAAAGAATACGGCATCTGGGCAATGTTGAAGAAGCCGCCCGCGGGCATGGTATAATAGAGGTGCTCGTGCAGCATCACCAGGCCCGGAATCAGGGTTTTGCCGCTGCAGTTAATGACCCGAGCCCCAGCCGGCACCTTCACCTTTTTAGTAGGCCCTACTTGCACAATGCGGCCCTGCTGCAATATTACCGTTTGATGCGGTTGGGCAGGGCGCCCCGTGCCATCGATTACCTTGGCATCGGTGAGGGCGACCGTGGGGCTGTTGACGCTGATGTATGGCTGTACCTGGGGCGTGAACTGCTGGGCCGCCGCCGCGTGGGCACCGATCAGCCAGCAACTGGCCGCAATGAAAGCATGACGATACGTAGAGAAGGTCATAAGTAGTGAGGAGACTAGCGAAGCCGGAAGATAATGCGGTGGCCGAGAGGGCACGGTGGCACTGACCATTTTGTGCTCTGTGGTCAGCAAAGAAGTAGAAATCGTACGTAGTAAGAAGCCCTTCTCTCGTAATGCCTTTCAGTTATGTCGGTATCTGGACGTAGCCAAGCGCAACCCCAACCCGGGAGAGTGACGGTCCTGCTGTGAGGCATTCATCATTACGGCTGGACAACCACACATTCTATACGTTGATAGACCTATGCAAGCACTGTATTTGGTGGCTCTGCTACCCCCGGAGCCAGTATTCTCCGAAACCTGGGCCTTGAAACAGCAGGTGCACACGCTCACAGGTAGCCGCAATGCCATCCGGCTACCGCCGCACATCACGCTGCTACCTCCCATGCGCCACCCCGATGCCTTTGAAGAAGCATGCACCGCCACCCTAACGGATTTTGCTGCCTCGCAGGAGCCCTTTGAAGTTGGCCTACGCAATTTTGCCTGGTTTGGAAACCGCACTCTATTCGTGCATGTGAGCGAGCCACGGGCCGTGCAAGCCTTTCATGCCCGACTTACGGCGTGGTGTGCGCAGCACCTACCCGAAGTGCCCCGCGAAAACCGTCCTTTTACACCCCACCTCACCCTAGCCACCCGCGACCTACCCTCCGCGCAAGTGCCCGAACTGCGCCAGCTATTTGCCGGGCAAACGTACGCCGCTACTTTTCTCGTAAACAATTTTACCCTGTTCCGCCACAACGGCCAGCAGTGGCAGCCTCGGGCTACCTTCCGGCTTGGCGGGGCATAGTATGCCTTCGTTCCCATACTTGCCCCGCATTCTGATGAGTAGGCAGCTAGTACAAAAGCCAGGAACCTGGACTACCTTGGGCAGGTGGTCCAGATTCCTGGCTTTTGTACGTATTTAAGAGCTAAGGAGTGCCTTACGCAAATTCCTCACCCAGCACGCTTTCCACCCAGCCTTTGCCCCAGTCTTCCAGCTCTTGGGCGGTCCAGAGCTGAGGATAGAAAATGCGCCGTTGAAACTTGGGTGGTAGGTACTTGCGCCAGTTGGTGCCTCCAGTAGCCGCAATGGCATCGGGGTGGCGCTCCAAATAGCGTACCGCCGATTTGTAGTGCATCAGAGGCCAGTTTACGTTCACGTTCACGTCGAGCTGCTTTAGCTGCCGCAGCAGGCGGGGGTGCTGCTGGTCCTCGGTGGGAAGGCGCTGCACCACGGCCCACAGGTTACGGTCGAGGTACTGGCGGGCGTGTTCTACTAGGGTGCTGGTGTATTTCTCCTCGAACTGTAGCAGCGTCAGGGCTTTGGCGCCGGTGTCTTCCACAGTAGCCCCCGATTTCCAGTAGATGCAGCCCAGCAACTCGTCGTGGGCTGCGGCCTCGCCCAGCAGGCGGCGCTGCTCTTCGGGCACCAGATTGGTGAGGCTAGTGCTGGCCAGCTCAATCATGCGGTACTGCACGCTTTGAAAGCCGGAGGCTGGCATCAAACTCATCCGAAACTGCAGAAACTGCTGCTTGTCCATCCCATCCACCATCACATCGAATGAGTCGATCAGGTTCTCGAAGTAGCGGTTCACGCGGCCCACGCGCAGCACTACTTCTTGCAGGGTAGGCGCCGCTAGGTCGCCGAGCTGCTCGTACTCACAGAGGCAGAGCTTAAAGTACAGCTCCGTAATCTGGTGGTACATAATGAAGATCCGCTCGTCGGGAATCTGAGTGAGAGGGCGCTGCAAGCTCAGCAGCGTATCCAGCTGAATATAGTCCCAGTAATTGACGTAGTCGGCGTAGTACAGCCCTTCCAGGTAGGCGGCTAGGTCTTGGCCGTCGGCGGCGTACTTGGCCTGCAGGCGGCGGAGCTGCTGCCAGACGGCGGGTGAAAATTCCTCTTCGGGAGTAGTCATGGAGTAGGAGGGAGCGGGAGAGAAATGAAAAACACCTGGGTGGATGCACTTGCAAAGAACGAAAAACTGCGGATTAGGAAAGTAAGCAGGCTAGGCGGCGGGTAGTTGAAGCCCCGCCTAACGTAGAAAACAGAACCTTGCGTTGCGTAACGCCCCCGGCCTTTCTGGCCCCTCTCAAACTAGTTTAGGAAGTTGTGCCGCTAGGGTACGGGCGGGGCTTCGCTGGCATCACCTAAACTGCTACCTTTACCCCCTATATGGCGGAGAAAAGCAGCATTTTTGATATGATTGGGCCCGTAATGATTGGGCCTAGCTCCTCACACACGGCGGGGGTAGTGCGCATTGCGCAAGCGGGCATCCGAATTCTGGGCTCCCTGCCCACTCATGCCACAATTACCTTCTACAACTCCTTTGCCCGCACCTACGAGGGCCATGGCTCCGACCGCGCCATTGTGGCCGGCCTGCTAGGTATGGCTACCGACGACGTGCGCATTCGCGAAGCCTTTGACCATGCCAAGGAGGCCGGCTTGCAGTACACCTTCCAGAGCGTAGGCAATGCCTCTACCATGCACCCCAATACTATTCGCCTGCAACTGCGTGATGAGCGCTCGGGGCACATGGTGGAAGTAGTAGGACAAAGCCGGGGCGGCGGCGTTATCCGCATTGTGGAGGTGGATGGCTTCCCCGCCGACTTCTCCGCTTCCTTGCACACGCTCATCATTGATGCCGACGATGTGCCGGGTTCCATTGCCTTTATTGCCTCCGTTATTGCCCACGACGAGTGCAACATTGCCACCATGTTTGTGTCGCGCAAGGGCAAGCACGACGCGGCTCGGCAGTTTATAGAAACCGACTCGGGCCTGCGCGATATCACCCTGGAATACCTACGGCAGTTGCGGTGGGTGCACCGCGTCACGTATATTCCTACCATTGATTAAGGGTGTAACTAGCCCGGTTAGAGGCTGATTCTGCCTACTTAGTTGAATAGCATGGCACGGGAGCCGCTGCGGCTAATACCTTTGGTGGCCTTAGGCCACCGCCCGGGCTGTTGCGCTGCTCCGCTCGTGGGGTAGCATTCTGCATGAACGTAAGCCCTATATTTCATATGAAGCGTTGTTACTGGTTGATGATGGGCCTCTCGACGGGTCTGTTGGCGGCGCCTGCCGTGGCCCAAACTACACCGCCCGCCCAGCCCCCGGCTGGCTCCCTCTCCGCCGCCACCCCCGCCGGGCCGTGGTCATTGCAGCGCTCCATCGACTACGCCCTGCAAAACAACCTTACTGTGCGCCAGCAGCAGCTTACCTCGGAGTTGCAGAATGCTACGCTGCGCCAGAGCCGGGCGGCCCTCTTACCCTCGGCCAACTTATCGGGCACCCAAGCCTGGAACTACGGTACCAGCCTCGACCCTCTGACCAACGACTTTGTTAGCCAGACCATTCGCTCGAATAACTTCTCGGCCAACTCTCAGATCACGCTATTCTCGGGCTTTCAGCTCCGCAACACCGTTAAGCGCAATGCCCTCGACTCGGAGGCGAGCCTGCTGGATACAGAGAAGGCCCGCAACGACTTGTCCCTGAACGTCGCCTCGGCGTTTTTGCAACTGGTGTTGGCTGAGGAGCTCGTGCGTACCAACGAAGTTCGGGTGAACAGCACGCGCCAGCAGGTGGAGCGTACGCAAAAGCTCTTGCGGGCCGGCTCCATCCCGGAAAGTAACCTGCTCGATATTCAGGCCCAGCAGGCTTCCGACGAGCTGAACGTCATCACGGCCCAAAACCAGCGCGACTTGGCCCGCCTCTCGCTCACGCAGCTGCTCAACCTGCCGTCGCCTACGGGCTTCCAGATTGAGGTGCCGGAGCTGGCCGACCCCGATGATGAACCGTTGTTGGAAGCGGACCCCGATGGTACCTACCAAACCGCGCAAAGCCTACTACCTGAAATTAAGGCGGCAGACCTGCGCGTACGCTCCGCCCAGCACAGCCTCGATATTGCTCGCGGCGGCTACTACCCGCGTTTGGCCTTTGGAGCCGGCATTTTCACGGGTTTCTCATCGTCGCGGCTGGCGCGGGTGTTCAACGGCGACTCCACCGACGTGGTTCGGGTACCTATCTTTCAGAACCTGAGCGGCCAGGATGTGCCGTCGCCCTTCTATGCCCTGCAACCCAAGCAGGCCATTCCAGAGCTGTTGCCATCCAGGTTCTCCAACCAACTGAAGGACAACTTGGGTAAAAGCCTGCAATTCTCCCTGCAGGTACCCATCCTCAACGGCTTGCAAACGCGCACGAGCGTGCAACGGGCCCAGATTTCCATTCAGCAGCAGGAGCTGCGCGCCGAGCAGGCCCGCCTCACGGTGCGCCAGAGCATTCAGCAGGCCTATGCCGACGCTATTGCGGCCCAGCGCCGCTACTTCTCGGCCCGTCGCCAAGTGGAAGCGCTGACAACGGCCTACCGCAACGCCGAAATCCGTTTTAACAATGGGTTGCTGAACGGCACGGAGTTCAACATTGCCAAAAACAACCTCACGGCCGCCGAGTCGACGATGATTCAGGCCAAATACGAGTTTATATTCCGCCGCAAGGTGCTCGACTTTTATCAGGGCCGCCCACTTGCGCTGTAGCGTGAGGGGGCGTTAGGCAGTGTGCAGGCAGCAGAGTAAAACGTCACTACCCTTCTGAACCTCCAAGGCCGACCTCTAAGAGCCGAAAACCAAGACTCCAAGAACCTAAGAAGCAAACATGAAAAACAACCGCGGATTATACATTCTGGTAGCCGTAGTAGTGCTAGTACTGGTGGGGGTAGTTATCGGGAAGAAGCAAGGCTGGATTGGCCAGCCGGCGGGCACGGAAGTGCTGGCGGCCAAGGCTGCTCCGCATACCATCGTCAAGAAAGTTAGCGCCTCTGGGAAAGTGCAGCCCGAAACAGAGGTAAAGATTTCGCCGGACGTTTCCGGTGAAATTACTGAGCTGTACGTGCAGGAGGGCGACTCCGTAAAGAAAGGCCAACTGTTGCTGCGTATTCGTCCCGATAACTACCAGGCTGTAGTAAGCCAGCAAAGCGCAGTAGTGGGCACCCAGCAGGCCAACGTGGCTCAGACCCAGGCCCGGCTGCAACAGTTGATTGCCAACGCGCGTCAGACGGAACTCACCTACCGCCGTAATGCCTCGCTTTACAAGCAGAAGGTAATTTCCCAATCAGACTACGAGGCTAGCAAGGCCGCGTATGAAGCCTCCCAGGAGGAAATCAACTCAGCCCGGCAGAGCATTCGGGCGGCGCAAAGCAGCGTACGGAGCGCCCAAGCTGGCCTGGAAGAAGCCCGCAAAAACCTTAACAAGACCACCATTTACTCGCCCGTGAGCGGCACAGTGAGTAAGCTCAACGTGAAAAAGGGAGAGCGGGTAGTAGGTACTTCGCAAATGGCGGGCACGGAAATCATGCGAATTGCCAACCTCAACAATATGGAGGTGCTGGTGAGCGTAAACGAAAATGACATCATCAACGTCGACCTGGGCGACTCAGCCGATGTGGAAGTGGACAGCTATACCAGCCAGGATCAGAAATTCCGGGGCGTGGTTACCAGCATTGCTAACACCGCTAAAGACGCCCTCACGGCCGAGTCGGTAACAGAATTTGAAGTGAAAATTCGCTTGCTGCCGGAGTCTTACCGCCACTTGCAGCGCACTGTGCAGGGGCGCACTATTATTCCGTTTCGTCCCGGCATGACGGCCTCCGTGGATGTCATCACCGACCGCAAAGCCAACGTGCTGAGCGTGCCGCTGCTTTCCGTAGCCACCCGCTCCGATAGCACCGAGGCTGCTGACGGTAGCAACCAGCCGGGCGCTCCGGCCGTGCGCGTAGGCAGTGGAGCCGCTGGCGGCTCCACGCAACCCGCCGGCCCCAAGCCAGATATTCAGTCGGTGGTGTTCCTGATTCGGAACGGTAAGGCGCTAATGACACCCGTAAAAACAGGTATTAGTGACTTGCAGAATATCGAAATCGTGAGCGGCATTCAGGCCGGCGACGAGGTAGTGAGCGGTCCGTACCGAGCCGTAGCCAAAACGCTTAAGGATGGTGCCACTGTTGTTATCAAAGACGCCAAGTCTCTCAATAAAGCAGTGCTGAAAGAGGAAGCCGACGCCGACAACTAACCAAGGTAGGCAAAAGTGAAAGCAAGTAGTTGCTCACCTTGCCTGGAGTTGGAAAGCATGAGAATCAGGCACTCCCGTGCCAGACGAGAGGCCGCCCTTTACGGAAAGGGTCGGCCTCTCGTTTTTTTTGCCTAAACTGCCCCGGTTCGGCCAAAAAAGGGGAGTGCTGCCTTACTGGCCAGCGTCATTTTCTGTGTTATTACCTCTACCTGCTTGGAAAAAATAGCCATGCTTGGCGGCGGCTCTTGGGCCACTGCTCTCACCAAAATACTTTCTGAAAACGGCGCCCGCGTGCACTGGTGGATGCGCAGTAAGGATGACGTGCAGCACCTAGTGCGCACCCGCCACAACCCGCGCTACCTCTCGTCGGTGGCCCTGGATTTGGACCGCGTGCGTCCCACCACTGACCTGGAGGAAGCCGTGCGCGACGCCGACTGGCTGGTGCTGGCCGTGCCCGCCGCCTTTGTGCAAAGCACCCTGGAAAAGCTGGACCGCGACGAGCTAAAGAACAAGCGGGTAGTATCGGCCATCAAGGGCATGATTCCGGGAAAAAATGTGCTGGTGACAGATTACGTCGCCGAGCGGTTTCGGCTGCCGCACGCGCGCCTAGGCGTCATTGCCGGCCCCTGCCACGCGGAAGAGGTAGCCCTGGAAAAGCAGAGCTACCTTACCATCGGCTCGCCCGATTCGGAGCTAGCCGAAGACTTCTGCCGCATGCTGCGCAACCGCTACGTGAAAGCCAACCCGGCACCTGACTTGGACGGAATAGAGTACTGCGCCGTGATGAAAAATATCATTGCTCTCACCGGAGGCATTGCGCACGGCCTGGGCTACGGCGACAACTTTCAGGCGGTACTGGTAAGCAATGCCGTACAAGAGATGCGCCGCTTTGTGCACGCGCTCAACCCCCAACCCCGCGACTTATCGGCCTCCGCCTACCTCGGCGACTTGCTGGTAACGGCATATTCGCAGTTTTCCCGCAACCGCACCTTCGGCAACATGGTAGGGCGGGGCTACTCCGTAAAATCGGCGCAGATGGAAATGAACATGGTGGCCGAGGGATACTATGCCGTCAAGAGCATTTACGAGCTGAACAAGAAGCTGCAAGTGCCCATGCCCATCACCTCGGCTGCCTACCATATACTGTACGAGAAAATTTCGCCGGCCATTGAGATTGAGCTGCTCAAGGAGAAATTCCGGTAAACACGGCCGGCTCCCGCAGGCTATCTAGTTTCTTCTTCCAGCTTGATAGCAGCAACCAGCTAGCTTGTATCGGTCTACTGTTGAGCAAGTGGTTAGTGGTCGCGTGCTGATTATGAGCATGTTTCGGGAATAAGCATTGCAACCAAGGCCTTGTTGAAAAGAACACTGTGTAGGACCACGTGCCGAAACAGCTAGCCATGCAACCAGTAGCACTTATGCAGATTAAGAATACATTTATTCATTGTAGACCGCCATGCGCGTAAGAAAGGACTGCACGAGCTATGCGTGCCGATCGGAATTACGACGTACATCTAAACCTTTTGCACATGAGTACTTGGGGATATTACAATTTTGACAACGATACGGCCGCAGACTTTGCTGGTGCTTTCCGCGACAATCCTGATGAAGCCAGTCTAGCCGATGCCCTGCAACGAGCCGCCAATGGCGACCAAGATATTGATGCCACAGCGGCCAGCGAAGCACTAGCTGCCGCCGAAATTGTGGCGGCTATTCAGGGCCACCCGGCGCAAGACTTCCCCGCCGACCTGATTCTAGTGATTCGGCAGTTGAACCCTGCGGCCAGCACCGACTTGCGCAAGATGAGCCGCAAAGCGGTGAAAGCCATTGCCAAACACTCGGAGTTGCAGGAGTTGTGGGCGGGTAGCGAAGACAGCAACAACTGGCAGGAGCTGCAGAAAGACCTGGTGCATCGCCTCAAGGAAGACTAACCCAATATGCATTGGCTTTTCCTGGCCTTGCTCACGGCGCTGTGCCTAGCTAGCTATAATTTCTTTATCAAGCTGGCGGCCGAACACATTGCCCCGGCGGCTGGGGCAGTCATCTTGCAGCTAGTGGCCGCGGCACTCGGGAGTATGTGGCTGGTGTGGTTGCGCCTCAAAGGCCAGCCACTTGACCTAAGCACGAAAGGCGTGAGCTTGGCCGTGGCCGCTGGGCTCGGTGTAGGGCTTGCCGAGATTCTCACCTTCATTGTGTTCAGCCGTGGCGTGCCTTCCTCGGTTGGTACTCCCGTAATTGTGGGGGGCTCGGTGCTGCTTACAGCCTTGCTTGGGCTGGCCGTGCTACGCGAAACGCTGTCGTTGCCGCAGGCGCTTGGCTTGGTGTGCATTGTGGTAGGAATTGCCCTCCTAGCTCGGGGTCATTAGGCTATGCGGTGAGCTAACTGACGGGCCCTGCATCTACGTGCTGCTATGTGGTAATTTTCCACGCAAAAGCCGAAGGGCGTATTACACGCTTCTTCGGCTTTCGGGCTTGGTTGTGGAAAGGGGGCGGATGGCTAGTTCCCCAGGTAAAACTGGGGAGCCGTAGTGATACACAAAAGTGCGCTCCTGTAGCACCCCAACCAAGGCCGTACCAGCAGTATTTGTGACACGGGCATGGGCAGAAAAGGCTCGTGCTAGTTAGCCTTACAATACGGCTTGAACTGAAAACCAAGGCGCTAAGGGGGTAGAAATATGCCTAATTCAATGAATTTGTGACATCGCCTTATGCGTATGTCTAGGCGGCCTTGCCGTCTCATACCGCTCTCGTCTGCTTTTCACTTGGCGCTCGGCTTCGTTCTTACCGCAATTAGCTTGCGCGTGGTAGCGTAAACCGAAATTGACTGCCTTCGCCTGGCGTGCTTTCAACCCACAAACGGCCACCTTGCGCCGTGATGAACTCCCGGGAAATACTCAGCCCCAGCCCCGACCCGCCCTTGTGTCCGCTGGCGTTGGGTATTTGCGCAAAGCGCTGAAAGATTCGTTCGTGGTATTCGGCTGGGATACCGGGCCCGCAATCCTGCACGCTGATTTCCAGCTGCTCAGGGTATTGCACCGCCCGCACTGTAAGCACTGCCCCGCGGGGCGAGTAGCGGATGGCATTTGCCAGCAGATTGATTAGTACCCAGGTAGTCTTTTCTACGTCGGCGCGGGCGGTAGAGAGTCCAGCGGGCAGCTCCACCCGCAGTTGCAGTTCCTTGTCATCAAGCTGGGGCTGCACCGTATCGGTGGCGTACTCAACTACTGCGGATAGGGTAATAGGCTGCAAGTCAAGCTGAATGCCGGCCCCGGCGTCGAGGCGCGATACTGCTAGCAACTGGCCTACCATGCCCAGCAGACGCTGGGTTTCGTCGCGGATACCGTCGGCGATGCGCAGGCGCTCCTCCGGGTCGGTGCGCTCGTCCTGCAAGAGCATGAGGCTGAGGTTGATGCTGGCCAGGGGCGTTTTTAGCTCGTGTGAGACCGTAGCCAGGAAATTCGACTTTACTTCATCCAGCTTCTTGAAATCCGACACGTTGCGCAATGATAGAATGTGCCCCACAAATTCGGTGCGAGCAGTTTCGCGGTTGCGCGACACAATGTGGTTCACGGTTAGCTGGTAGTAAGCAACCTCCCCATCGGGCCGCGTAATGGTGAGCAGCACGGGTGGTAGTGTTTCCTCCGCTCGAACCGAGTGTTGGGCTAATAGAGGCTGAAACAAGTCGCGCAGTAACGACGATTCCCGACTCAGGTCCTCGGCGCGTTGGCCCACTAAGTCGGCGGCGGTGCGACCCAGCAGTTCCCGAGCTACGGGATTTGCCAGTAGTACGCACCGCTCGGGGTCGAGTAGCAACAGGCCTTCATCTAAGTGTTCAATTAGGCTTTCCAGGCGGCTGCGTTCAGTTGCCAAGGCTGCCCGCGTGACGCTCCGTTGGTCCTGCATGTAGCCGAAGGCACGGTTCAGCGCTAGGGCAACGGCGCCCACTTCATCATTTTTGGCAATAAACACAGTAGTAGTGGGGCCGGGGCTGGCCACGTCCTCCACGTCGGCGCGCAGACGACGTAATGGCCGCAGCACTATTCGGGGCAGGCGCACCACTAGGGCCAACCCCACGGCCACGCTCAGCAGCAGCAGCAGCCCCACCATGCCCCGAGCTTGGGTTGCCGTTGTAGCTGCGGCGCGGGTTTGGTGGTTAAACGTCTTGGCGTTTAGCTGCATCATCCGGTGCGTTTCAGCTTGCAATAGGTGCAGGGTAGCGAGTTGCTGGGTGTTGGGGGCCCGGTCATCCACAAGGCGCTGGTAGTCGGCCACGTGTTGGGTCAGGGTATCAACTAACTCCAGCTCACCTGCTTCGGTAATGTTGGCTGCTTCGCGCGTGAGAGCATGCCGAAGCTGCGCGAGGGGCGGGCCCAGCGTAGGTTGTTCCCGTAGCTGCTCCAGCGCCGAAAGCATCTGCTCCCCATACTCAAGGGAGCGGAAGTTGGCTTGTTGGGCGTGCTGCGCCCCAACGCTCAGCCGCTGAATAGTAAGAATTGTATATCCACCCAAGCCCAGCAACAGGGTCAGCAGCAGGGCAATGCCAAGGCGGATTTTGAGTTTAAGCGACATGAGGAATCAGTACAGCTAGGCGGATAACTGCCAACCGGAGGATTTTGCGTGTTCGAAGGATTCCGGCGACGGAAGGAGGTATGCTTCTGCCCGCCCAACCCTCTACAACCCGTACTCTTGCACTTTGCGGTAAAGGGTTGTGATGCCAATGGCGAGGCGGCGGGCGGCTTCGGTTTTGTTGCCTTGCACCTGGTAGAGCACTTGGCGGATGTGGCGAGCTTCCACGGCGCGCAGGCTTTGGTCGGCAGGGTCAGCGTCGGGGCTGAGTGGGGAAGGCAGGGCGTGGAACTCGTCGGGGAGGTAGCCAGCGGACAGGGGCTGGTCGGCAGGAGCGAGGATAGCGGCGCGTTCCAGCACGTTCTTCAGCTCGCGCACGTTGCCGGGCCACTCGTAGCGCTGCAGCAGCTCCACACATTCAGGCTCTAGACCGGGCAGGCGCTTGCGCAATTGAGCCGCGAAATGCTGTAGGAAGTACTCGGCCAGGGCGGGTACATCAGTGGCGCGCTCTTGCAGGCTGGGCACATTGATGGTGAAGACGGAAAGGCGGTAGTAGAGGTCGGGGCGGAAGTGGTGGGAGGCAGCTTCGAGCTTGAGGTTGCGGTTGGTGGCGGCCACGATGCGCAGGTTGACGCTGGTGGGCTTAGTGTCGCCGAGCTTGGTAAACTGGCGGGTTTCGAGCACGCGCAGGAACTTGGCCTGCACGTTGAGTTCGAGCTCACCGATTTCATCCAGGAACAGGGTGCCGCCGGTGGCTTCTTCCAGCAGGCCCTTCTTGTCGGCGAGGGCGCCGGTGAAGGCGCCTTTCTTGTAGCCGAAGAGTTCGGATTCGAGCAGGTCTTTGGGAAAGGCGGAGCAGTTGAGGGCCACGAAGGGCTTGTGCTGGCGGGCGCTGGCGTGGTGGATGGCCTGGGCGAAGAGTTCCTTGCCGGCGCCGGTGGGCCCTTCCAGCAGCACCGTGCTATCCGTTGGCGCTACCTGGCGGGCCAGGTCTTGGGCGCGGCGTAGGGCCGGAGCCCCGCCAATCATACTCTCGAAGCTGTAGCGCTGGCCCATGCGTCGCTCCAACTCCGCTACGCGGCGGCGCAGGCGGGCTTTTTCGGCCGCCCGCTCTACCACTACCACCAGTTGTTGCTCGAAGTCGCCCTTGGTAAGGTAGTCGAAGGCACCTTGCTTCATGGCCCGTACCCCATCAGGGATGGTGCCGAAAGCGGTAAGCAGCACGATTTCGATATCGGGTGCCTTGGCCTTAAGCCGTGGAATCAGGTCTACGCCGTGGGCATCGGGTAGCTTCACGTCCGACACCACGACCAGCACGGAATCGGCGTGTTGCTGGAGCAGCTCCAGGCCGCGGCTGGCATCGGGGGCTTGCAGCACGGCGTAGCCTTCGAGTTCCAGCACCCGCGCCAACAGCTGGCGCAGGCGGGCTTCGTCGTCAATCAGCAGAAGGGTACCGGAGGGCATGGAGGGGAAGTAGTAATGAGTAGTTAACTAGTAAGACGTAGGCCTTCGGGTGCGAAAGTATCAGCTTGCGGCGTGAATGATACCGAATGGTGATAGTGCCTCAGGAGTGAGGAGGCTGATACTGTGGGCCACTTGGTTACTTACTCGCTCTGGCGGCTGGTTTGCGCTGAGGTGCTTTGCGTTTGGGTAAATTCTCTCGGACCTCGGCCGCCGTAGCTAACTCGTCCAGGTAAGGGCGGGGCGTTGTATCCTCTTCGTATTGGGGCCGGCCGGTGCTGCTTAGCCCCGCGTATTTAAAAATCATCGTTTGGTAATGCGTCTTGCGGCCAATACGCCATTGACCGTCCATCTTGAATTCTTCCCGAAGACTGCATTCCAGCAAGGTCAGCAACTCCTTTTGCCCGTCTTCATCAACGTCGGCAAAAAATAGAGAAGCCAAATACGTTTTATCACCCATAAACGGCTCTGGCGGAAGAATTTGGACAGCGTAGGTATTGGCTTCAATCGGGTCTAATATGAATAGGTCGTTCCCGTACTCATTATCGCCACTACCAAGCACGAAGAATAGCTGTTTACCAAATGCGCTTGGCCGCCACGCATAGGCAACAAGGTCGCCGGACGCGGGGAAGGAAACGGGTAGGACACGTTTTAGAAAGGTTGTGTCGGCCTCACCAGGCTGACGATGAGCTATTCCCTGCTGAATGGTTTGAGCTTCCAGTTGCTGCGCTGTTTGGCTGAACGCTGCTGGGAGGAAGAAAGAACTCCCCGGTATTCCTAGCAGGAAAAAGGTTGCTAATAGGAGCCGGCGACACATAAAGTTTGCAATACATAAGCGGATAACAGGAAATACTAACAGCGAAGGTAAAACGAAGTCGTTCAGCTGCTCCAACTATAACAGACAAGACGCTTTCTGGGCCAGCATAACGTTCTGCTACGCACTCTGCCGAATCTCATCTTTCAAGTGCTCCACGAAGCGGTTAAACTCCGGTTCGGCTTCCACGTTTTCGTGCCAGGCCAGGCCCATTTCGGCGAGGTTGTACTGGTGCTGGGGGCTAATGGTAGCGCCGGGGAGCAACTGGCCGCTGGCGTCCCGTTCGTGGCCCAGGAGCCAGAGGCGGTCGGCTAGGGCGGTGGTGGTCTGAATGTCGTGGGAAACGATGACGACCGTGTTGAGCTCGTCCATAGTCGTGACTTCGAGGATGATTTGCTTGACCTCGTCAATCATGGCTACGTCGAGGCCGGAAAAGGGCTCGTCGAGCAGGATGAGGTGGTCGGAGCAGAGGAGCTGCTGAGCAATGGCGGCGCGCTGGCGCTGCCCGCCGGAGAGGTGGGCCGGGTATTTCTGGCGGTGAGCCGTGAGTTGAAACCGCTCCAAGTAGAAAGCAGCTTGCCGGCGGGCTTCGGCTACATCGGGATAGTTGCGGGCGGCGGCTACCAGCAGGTTGTCGTGTAAGGTGCGGTGGTTGAACAGGGGGTACTGCTGCTGCACGAAGCCCACCGCGCCCGGAGCTACTTCGTGCTGCTCCTGACCCACTAGCACCGTGCCGCTGCTCGGAGCCATTAGTCCCGCCATGATGCGGCACAGTACCGATTTGCCCATGCCCGAGCGGCCGTAGAAGCCGACCACCTGGCCCTGGCTCATGCCCGGCCGGCACACGTCCAGCACCTGGGCCGAGATGTCGCGCAGGATGGTTTCGCCCGCAAATTGCATGGACACATTGTCGAGCGTCAGCACCGGGGCTTTGTAGAAATAAGGGGTCATGGCCGTGAAATGGTAAACTAATAGGCTAAGGAGTGTGGCATTTTGGCTACTCCCGAATGTCATGCGGCTCGGGATGAGATTCGAAGATGTGTGAATACACGTGTGCCTATGTGCTTCACCCTACTGCGCCGAAGCCAACCCGGAGTAGGGAAAGAACACCCGGCGCAGGAGGCCAAAGAGGTAATCCTGGGCGGCACCGGCCGCGAGGATGACGAGTTGGATGGCGACTACCCCATCGAGGTGGAGGTAGCGGTTTTGCTTGTAAAGCAGCAGCCCAATGCCGCCTTCCGATTGATAGAGCGTTTCCACCAGGGTAATCATCGTCCAGATGATGGCGAAGTTCTGACGGACTACCTCCAGCATGTCGTCGAGCTTGCCCAGCACCACTACCTCCCAAAAGCTGCGCCACTCGCCCAGCCCCAGGGTGCGGGCATGGTCCATTTCCTGCTGGGTGGTTGTCAGGATTACGCTCGTCATGCCCGTGACGAGGTAGACGGTGGTGGCGAAAATCAGCACTGAGAGCTTCACTTCGTGGCCGGAACTCACCATTAGGGCCATAAAAAAGGTTAGGCCCGTGAGGGTGAGGTAGCGCATCTTGGAGGCCGCATAAGCCAAGGGGCGGAAGAAGGGTAGGGCCGTGAGGTAGGAAATGAGCAGGGCCAGCACCGTGGCAGTGCCCAAAGCTTGGAGGGCCGTGGTCATACTGGCCCACAGCTCCTGAACCAGCCCTTGGGTAGAGACCAGGTCAGCCAAGGCCCGCAGTACGTCGCTTAACGAAGGAAATAAGCGCAGTGGATAAAACAGCCACAGCAGCAGGAGCCCGGCCCCTTGCGCCGCGGCCATCAGCGCAAATGTGGTGCGGGGTACGCGGCCATTGAGGAGGAAGAGGGATTTCATGCGGTGAAATGGTGAGGTAGTGAGCATGTAGCATACTAAGCATGTGCCGAAGTAATCCGTGTATTTTCGGGCGTAAAACCTCCGCCCTTACTAGCCCTTATTGAAAAAACCATCTCTACTTCTCCCCTATGCAAACACTGCTTTTAGATGAATCCTCGGCGCTTGGTCTCGTCAATGTGATAGTGGGGTTCATCGTTATGTTCCTTGTGACTCTGATCACACTTGCCGTAGTATTCCTTGGGAAGTGGATGGTTAGGAGAGGTCCCGCAGCGCCTGGGTCTAATCGTAGACTCCTGCTACTGGTCCTTGCTATACTGGCTTTCATTTTCTTCATACTTAGTATGTCCACAAAGGAGATAGAGTGGGGCAGTGTTCTGGGCTTATAACCTCAGAAGTAGAAAGCAACGGCAGTACAAGGTCAGGTTAGAGCCGGTCGGCCTCGGCTTCTTCACCCTGAGAGAGGAGCCAAGGGCAGGCATGGTTAATTTCCCAGCACAATTTCCACGCGGCGGTTTTTGGCTTTCCCTTCAGGGGTGGTGTTGGGGGCTACGGGCTCAGTAGCGCCGTGGGCATACACCTGCACGCGGCCGGTAGGAAAGGCGCTGGAGCTACGCTGCTCCAACCAGTGCTCCACGGCCAGGGCACGGTCTTCGGAGAGCTGCTGGTTACGCTGCGAGTCGCCAACATTGTCGGTGTGGCCATGCACGGCTACTTTCAGGCGGCCAGCCACCACCAAGTCGTTGAAAAGCTGCTGGAGCTGGCGCTCGGCGGCGGGCGTGAAGGAACTCTGGCCGGTGTTAAACTCGATGTTCCAAGCCCGCTTGCTCACGTTCTGGCGAATTTCATCATCGGCGGCAAACTGTTGGGTTTCGGCGGGGGCCAAGGTTTTGCCGCGGTATTTGTCCTGGAGCTTTTTCAGGGGCGTGAGGTCCAGCATCTGCGTTAGAGGCACGTAGCTGGGCAGCTCGCGGGGGTAGAGGCGGCTCTGCACGTCACCAAAGGTTTTGTACACGGCAGCGTAGATATTGGTGCCGCCGTCGTTAAGGCCGAACAAAGCTAGGTTATCGGCGAAGTTGAAGGCCTTGCTACCGCCCAGTTCCACTACCTCGCCGTTGCGGTCGGCCTCACTTACGCCCTTGTAGTAGCGCAGCCAGTAGGCGCCGGGCTTGTCCTTGTCGCCGTACACCTCGGCCGAAATATCGGCGGCGCGCTCCAGGGCTTCGGGGTGGCTTTTTACCTGGTCGCCGGCTATGGCCAAGGCAGTTATCAGGCCTTCTACCTCTTTCTGGTGGGCATCATACCAGCGTTTGGTAGTCACCATGATGTTGGGCATCTGGTTACTGTAGTCCTTAGTAGACACGATGTTGACGAGGCCGCCCTTCTGGCGGGCAATGTTCACGTCGCCGGGCGTCCAGGTGGCTACGGCGTCGGCTACTACGTCTACTTGCACGCCAGTATTCTTGCCGTTTATCACTTTAGTGCGCTGCTCAGGCTTGCCGATGATGTACTTCTCGGCGGCCACCAGGAAGTCTGAGGAAGCTAGAAAATTCACGGCTTCAGGGTCATAGGTAGTTTCGTCGGGGTTGACTTTCAGGCCGTTGTCGGCGCACCATTTCAGGGCAATGTTCTGGTCGCCGTCGCGCAGGTAGCAGGCAATGGTTTTGCCCAGGGCTGCTTTTGGGTTGTCGAGCCACTCCTTGGGGCCCATCAACTTATCCTCGCCGAAGCTCTTACCCACCGAGTAAGGAATAATCTGGAGGCTGGTACCGGCTTTTTTCAGCTGCGTTTGCACCGCCGAGAAGGCGGGTAGCCCGTCGCCCATAATGCTCACCAGCAAACCGGGTGTGTCGGGGTTTTGCTGTAGGTCCAGGGCATTTTTCACCAAGTCGGCCTGCATTTTGGCTACGTCGTCCTGACGCACAATCTGCAGGTCTAGGCCGTTGGCGGCCAGCGTAGAACCCTGCGTGGTGCGGGGCCCGCCGTTAGCCAGCATGCCCGCCATCTGCGAGTTCCAGGCCATCACTTCCCACACTACGGGCGTGCCTTTTTCAGCATGCGTTCCGGACGGTAGCGGGGCCAGGGGCACAGCTACGTTGGCACGCGAGCCACCGGTTGCCGTGGGCAACTCAATAGAATTCAGCAGCACCGATTCGGTAGCTGCTTTTTTGAAGATCATTCCACTTGACACCACTTTGTTGATGCCGAAGTAGAGCAGTGCCACAAGTAGGGCGCCCAGTACAATTTTACCGCGAGTTGTCATGATATATAAAAAGCAGAGAGTTGAAAGGAGAAGAGCTAGTGAAGCACAGCAGGCTCTGAGCATTAGTCCAGCAGGCTGCGATAGGCGTCGTTGGTGGCAGTGCGGGTTTGGGCCGTGGTCACGGCAGCAGATTTCTCGTCGAGCAAAGCGTTGAACTCGCCTTTCTGGTATTTTTCGAGTAGGCGCTGGCCTTTCTCGCTCATCACCCCATTCTGGATGTCCATTTCCTTCACGAATTCCTGCGAGTAGCGCATGGCCTGCTTGATTTGGCCGAGTTGCTGGGCCATGTCCTGGGCCACGCGGTCGGTGGCGAGGTCAAAAAAGTACTTCTTGTCAGGGTCGCCGCGCAGGATGTTCATGGCGGCGCGCATGCCGCTGCTGGTACGTTTCACCAGCTCGTACTCGTCTTTCAGCAGGTTTACTTTGAACTTGCTGTTGTCGATTTGCCGCAGGGCGGCTTTTAGAATCTGACGCATCACAAGGCTCACATTCTGGGTGGTAGTGAGCATGGGTTGTAGCCGCTGGTTGTATTCCTGGAGCTGGGCCGCGCGGGAGGCGTACTGCTCGGCGGCATCCGGTTCGCACTGGCGGGTAGCGGAGTCGGCCAGTTGCAGGTATTCTCGCATCTGCAGGGTATTGGCTTCCAGCTTGCGCTTCACTAGTGCGTGGGCGCCCTCCACGTGGCCTACCTCTTCTTCCATCTTGCGGGCTTCCTGCCCGGTAGAGCGGATGTAGTCCTCCATGATGCCGATGGGGTTGGTGTTGACGAAGATGCCCGCGGCCGTGCGGAAGATGCGCTGCCCAGCGTACCACAAGCCCGCCTTGATGCGTGGGTTGGTTAGGAGCAGAAAGGCCCCGAACAGCACGCCTAGCCCAATTCCTAGCTTCACGGTGTCAAACACCATATCTACCAAGAATGGCACGATGGTACCCCAACTGTACACGCCGGCGGCGGCTAGGCCACCCAGAAATACCCAGCCGGCTACCTTTTCGGGCTGCTGCCACTTGGGCAACGTGCTTGGTAAGGCAGGTTGTAATTCGGAAGAAAATGATGTGTTCATGATGCAGCAGAAGTCAGGAGTGAGGAAAAATGTCGGTTCATAGGCACGGTGTTCCGCCGCTACTTCAGCAGAAAAGACTGGGTAGCGTGGCGGTGCGCCTGCAAGTCGGCGGCGGCAGTGGCGTGCGCCAGCTCGTAGGAAGCCAGAGCCATAGCGGCTTTGTGCTGCTGCTCCTGCAGGTGCTGGCGGGTAGTCAGGAGCTGCTGCTGCTTTTCTTCCAGCTGGCGGGTGAGTTCCATGAGGGCTACTTGCACCTCCTGTTCTTGCTGCTGCAAGCGCACAATGGGGCTGGGCGGCACATTTGGAATGCGGATTTCGCCCAGCTTCTCGCGGTGCCGTTCCAAAATCTGGTTGCGGTCCGCAGTGAGCTTCACTTCAAACTGCTCGGCCGATTGCAGCAGGGTAGCCAGGTCCAGGCTTGTCACAGCCGCGAAGGCGTTGAAGGCCGTTTGGTAGAGAATTGGACCCGACAGACCGCTGGCTTGTAGGCTCTTCACCAGTTTGGTGTAGGCCACGAAGTCCTTGCCGTCGCCAGTCAGCAGGCTCTGGATGTGGTCGAGGTGGCGCTGCTCAGGTTGAGTAGGCTGGGTAGCTGATA
Organism: Hymenobacter mucosus; assembly: GCF_900188255.1. Lineage (GTDB taxonomy): Bacteria > Bacteroidota > Bacteroidia > Cytophagales > Hymenobacteraceae > Hymenobacter > Hymenobacter mucosus. Next base: position 177,178 of record NZ_FZNS01000001.1, read on the forward strand.
CGGGCGGAGCTACCGTGCTAGCAAGAGTAGGCGCTAGCACCTGGCCAGGCAGTGGCCGAACAAGGGGCGCCCCTATTGACGGGCCAGTAGGCGAGGTTTCCTCAATGAAGAAATCTTTCGCCGCTTTGGTGATATGGTCGAAGAAAGGCATGTGGCAACTGGTGCTTGGTAGATGGCGGTGTATTGCCAATACCAGTGCCGCTGCGGAATCCTAGTCAATCTTATAGTTGTAAGTTGTTGATATATAAAATATTAAAAATAAAAACTGATCAACCGCACCAATAAAGCTTGGGCGCAGCCCTATCGTTTTGGTAGGGTAGGTATATCAGAATAGCAGGGCTGCGATAAGCAGAATACGCATAGTCCGTATTCGATATCTTATCTTGCAGCTGCTTATGGCACTTTCCTCTTCTCCGTACTTTTTTGAAAACCCTGCTGGTCGTATCCGCATTGACCCGGCTGGGTTCGTGCGCGCCGACTGGAATAAGGAGGGGTGGGACATTGCTAGTTTGCAGGCTCTTTTTCAGCACATGCACTTGGCCATGCAGCACACGGGTTGGGGCAAGATGCTGGTAAACCAGTCGGTGATGCGCGCGTTTTCGCCGGCGGAGCAGCAGTGGATTAGCCAAACGTGGCTGCCAAGTGCTGTGCAGCAGGCAGGCTACCGCTACGGAGCCGTAGTAGTGTCCAGCAATGTGTTTACGCGGTTGGCAACGGCCTACATCACCACTTCCGTGCAGGGCCTGCCACTGGTGTATTCTTCCTTCTCTGACGAGGGTAGCGCCGTAACTTGGCTTCTAGGTCAGTAGTGTGCTCTCCAGGCCCTTGGGAGTAGTGGCGGGTAGGGGAAGCGTAATACAGAACTCGGTGAACTCGCCCTCTCTGCTTTGCACGCTCAGCGTCCCGCCGAGCCCTTTGGTGATGACATCGTAGCTCAAGGAGAGTCCCAAGCTTGATTCTCCAACGTGGCCGCCCACCGGAAAGCGCTGAAACAAGGAGGCGCAGGCCTCTTCCGAAAGGCCCAGGCCATTGTCGCGCACCCTAATTTCCACGCCCACGGCCGTACGTTTTGTAGTTAGGGCCACTTGGGGTACGTACTCTTCGTCTGCCTCGGCGCGGCGGTGCTGCACAGCCTGGAGGGCAGCGGTAAATATGCCGACCAACGCGCGCCCCAGGTTTTGGCGTACTAGTTCTACCCGGCCCACTGCGGGGTCTAGGCTTGGTAGGAGAGCCGCGTGGAAATGCCGATGCCGGGCGCGCAGATCGTGATACGTAAAACGTAAGTACTCTTCTGCCAGGCGGTTGAGGTCCGTATTCTGGCGGCTGCCGTCGCCCTGAGAGTATTCCAGCATGCCCCGCACAATGGACTCGGCCCGCTGGGTGTGTTGTAAAATCTTCGCTTGATTTTGGCCGAGGTTGCGTAGCATCTCGTCTACCACCTCATGGTCGTAGGGGGCGAGTTGGGCTTTGGCAAGCTCTGCACGCACCTCTTCACACAACTCCATACTGACTGCGGCAATTTTGCGGGCATGGCTCACTGGCTGTTGAATCTCCCGGGCCACACCGGCCATAAGTTCGCCCAGCGAGGCCATACGCTCCCGCAGCACTAGCTGGCCCTGCGTAATTTTAAGCTCCTGTAGGGTTCGCGCGAGGCTGTCGCGCTGAGCAGTCAGCTCTGTTGCCTGGGAGGTGACTTGGTTGTTGAGCGTTCGTAGGCGAGTATTGGCGCGTTGCTGCTGCCGGTTGCTGTGTCCTAGCAGAATAGATATCAGTAGCAACACCCCAATGCCGGCTATCAAGGTAGCGGTACGCACTTGTGCCACAAACTCCTGCTGCTCATTCTCTAGCTGGCGCAAGCGTTGCTGCTCGGCAAAGCCTATGGCATCAAGCTGCTTAATACGTTGCGGGTTGTAGAGGCTGTCTTGGGCCGTGCGCAGGATGCGCAGGTACTTTAGCGTGCTATCGGGCCGTTGTTGCGCCTCGTATGCTTCGGTAAGGAGGGCACTGGTACGCACTATCCCCGCCACAAAGGGCAAGGCCTGACCCATGCGGAGCGCTTTACGGGCATAAAATATACTAGAGTCCGTCTGGTGGCTGCTTTTATACAGTTCGGCCAGGTACTGGTAGGCCCGGCTGGCGCTGCGCAAGTCGTTTTCGGGGATGGCGCGCTGATAGCTTAGCCGGTAATGAGTGGCTGCTACTTCGGGCTTTTGCAAAGAAGCTTGCAATAGGCCTATTTCCCGTAGCACATAGGGCGCGGGGTTGCCCCAGCAACTCTGGTGCACGGAACGCGAATGAATAGTGAAGTGCCAGGCACGCTGTAAAAAATACGCGGCCGAATCGAATTGTCCTAAGCCCTGGTAACTAGCTCCAATGTTAGTAAGTACGCTGATAATCTGAGAAGTATCACGTACGCCGCCTTCCTGGTAAAGCCGCTGGGCCCGGAAGTAGTAGCTTAGGGAGGGGCGGTAGTCCTCTAAGGCGTAATAGAGTAACCCGGTTTGGTTGAGCGTGCGGGCCGTGCCTTCTACGTCGTGGCTTTCCTCATTGAGGTGCAAGGCCTGCAAGTCTACCCGTAGTGCTTGGGGCAGGTTGCCCCGTTCCCCCAGCAGAATTCCAATGCGGGAAAGGCAGCGGCCTTCTCCTTTGCGGTATCCTATTTTGCGAGCGAGGCTAAGCCCCTTCCGCGCATAGTATCGAACGGAATCGAAGCGAGAGTACCGGTAGCTAGCACTGAGGTCGGCCAGCAGTAACACCCGCGTCGTATCGGAGGAGGCGCGGGCCAAGGCCTGCCGTAACTGCCGTGACTGTGGACTTTGGGCCCGTACCGGCCCATAGCACCCTAGAAACAGCCCAAATACCAACAATAGCCTACCCAACGCATGTCGAATCATGCGGAAAGTTACACAACCGTCTGACATGGAAAACGGTTGATGTCGACGCACAAGATGAATTTTACTGTTGAGCTTATCGGAGTAGTACTCCCCTTCCTCTGCTACTAACTAGGTAAAGGGGTAGGTTTATAAGTCAAATAGCTGAATTATAGGAAAATAGGTAGGTATAATTCGAAATAGATAATTAGCACTTGGCGGCTCCAGCACAACTGCCTACTTATTGGTTTTGTCTAAGCCAAGTAGTTGCTTCGGTTTCATCATTGAAAATATGATATATCAAAGCGCCTTCCCGAGCATCGTGCATGATAAGATTCATGGACAGGCGCGCAAATACGTCTTCTGGTAGCAACAAGGCAGCTACCATTTCTTGCTGGTTCGCTTGGCTTACGGCTAGCCAATGACTGCTTAGCCATTGACGTTCCTCTTCCGTGAAAGGAGCTGATGCACGATGATCAGCCAACATTTTGTACCAGTTCCGTCGGCGCAACAAACGGCCCAGATGGAGCAAAAACGATTGAAAATCAGTCGCTGCCCGTTTGCCGGCATGGTAGCGAATTACTGCGTACCCATCTGGGTGCTCAAGTAAGCGACCAATGGTATTTTCAAAATATACCAGCAAACCAGAAGAGAGGGGCATAGTGAGGAGAAGAAGCCATCAGTAGCGGAAAAGCCACAGCGGCAACAAAGCTACTGATGGCTATGACCACTACAAGCTGAACCATTAGCCAAACTACGGTATTGATTCGGCATACAAGCAGAAACAGGAGCGCCAAGCTCTGAAGGTACTTCAACTCAACCTTGCGCTTATAGTGTTAAAGCAAGCTGTAGGAGCCTTAAACCGGTATCTACTCCGCAGGTGTACTTCTACCTTGAGTCTATCCGCAAGCAAACGTGTCTGCCGACTACCTAGCTAACTAGTTGCTTGACTCACGCTGCCATACTAAGTTCTGGCTGAGCGCATGTCTCGGCCGGAATGGTTGGTAGTACTGGAGCGGGATTCGATACGAGTGGCACAGTACCAGGGGCAATAGGTACAGCAGCGCCAGTAAGTAACAACATGGCCAGCATAGCTAGCATCGGTTGCTGGGAGGGGAGGGACGCGAGGGGATTCATTACGGGGGCAGCAAATAACAAGTACGAAAGTACTGCCTGTACTACATCAGTCACAAGGAATAAGGCGGCGGTATTGTGACTAGGATAATACACATATCTGACTAGATTAACCTATGCCAAGGGCCTATTCTGCATATTAAGGGTACTTTTGGCGTGCGAGAATATTCCCTGAATGTGACATGATTATTCGTCTTGATGCTGGGGTAGATCCTTAGCCTCCTCCACGGTATTCAGTTCATCTAGCTCGGCAAGCTCATGAAAGGTAGTAGCCGGGTCGAATGGGCTGGTAAACGCCAATAAGTCTTCCAGGGTATGGTCGGGAGCAGGGGAGTTGTGCGGAGCCTGCGGATTGGGGAGGTGGTTCGTGTCCATGGTTTCTTATACGTACAAGTACAATGAAGTAGCTGTCCTTCTCTAGGAGGCATTCTAAAAGCACCTTAGCCTTCAAAAGGCGGAACACTCATGCGGAAGTAGTGGTGTATTTGCCTGTATTGCTTTAAAAAGAACACTTCCTGTTCCTGGCTTGTTAATATGGCATGATTATTACGGGCCACTACTGCTCACAGACGAACGAGACCATGAAATCGACTTCCTTTTTATATTCAACGAATACTACCGGTGCTACTCCTCACTACCACGAATTGAAGGTGTGGCCCGACTGTTTTGCTGCTCTCCAAGCAGGAGTAAAGCCATTTGACGTACGAGAAAATGACCGGGATTTTCAGGTCGGTGATGCCCTACTGCTACGGGAATACGAGCCTGAGCAAGAGCGCTACACTGGTGGTACCGTGGAACGCTGGGTTAGCTACCTTGTGCATGGCGGGGCTTTTGGCATTGAGCCGGGCTGGTGCGTACTTGGGTTAGCTGAGCATCCACCCTTACCTTCCGGCATTAGCGACACTCGTTTGTGGTAAGCGAACTTAGTGTACAAAGCAAGCCACCCAGAGCTTTCTCCAAGCCCTGAGGTGGCTTTTTAATTGGACTTCTCACCCGGCAGGCAATGAATAAATAGCAAGTGCCAGTAAAAACCTATCATCCTGCCTAAATCCAGTAGAGTGGGCTAGTGCGTTTATTGTTGTGTCAGACGTAGCGCACTGCCTTTTATGATACCTCTTTATACTACCGCTGGAGTACCCCTAGTATACGCCGATGATGATTGTCGGGCCCTGTTCAGCAGCACCGGTCAAATTGTAGCATGGTTTGAGCAAGAACTGCTATACGCACCAAATGGGCGCTACTTGGGATGGGCCGAGCACGGGTGGGTGTACGACCGAAATGGGCAGCCAGCCCTGTTTGCTGAAAATGCACAAGGTGGCCCCGCCCGTCCCAACCTTAGTTTATCGGCCGGAAATGCTACCCCCCGGACCCGTTGGGCCCAGTTACCAGTCCGCTGGCCAAAACCTCAGCCTCGGCCCGCTCGCCGCCGTAAGGTAACAAGTTGGTCGCCAGTATCAGGATTGGCTTATTTTGCGCAGTAGCAGCTGGATCAATATCCAGCATAGGTGCACTGGCAGCTCTACCTAGAGGGTAGTGCGTAGTCTTTCTACATAGCGGATAAGCAAATAAATAGGGGTGCCTGCAATCCTCCTTGCCGAGCAATATCGTAAACAAGTAGTCTGAACTGTGTACATACACTTATGCACTCCTACTTGCACCACATGGCTGACACGCATCCCAGCCAGTTTAGCAACTCCGTGTCAACTAATGCTTCCAACTTCAATTTTAAAAACACAGCAGGCGGCATCAAAACCGATACCCGCGGGTACGTACGCCTAACCTGCTACCAAAGTGACCCTCCCAGCGTGGCCCGCCGCGAACTGCTAGATCAAGTAATAGCTGCTCTCCAGCTTACGGGTTGGACGAAGGTGCTTGTTGATCAGCGCCGGCAATTGCCTTATTCTGAGCAAGACGAGGCTTGGATTTTGTTGGATTGGCTGCCACGTGCGGTAACACAATCAGGATACCGCCACGTTGCTATTCTGCCTTCCAGCAAACACTTGGTTCGGCTCCACACTTATCATTTACAAACCGAGGCTAGAGCCAGGTACCGGGTAGTGAGCCGTATTTTTGAGGAGGGAGAAGATGCCGCCAGTGCTTGGCTACTTACCTAGGACATTCCTAGAGTGATACTCTATAAGTAAGAGTCTGACTATAACGGCACAGTAGAAGGCAAAAGAACTTGTTTCTATTCAAAGTACCAGAAGTAGACAAGCCACAGTACAGATAGAATACCTATAATATACCAAATCCACTTGCCCGATTCCGGGGGCTCTGTGCCTGCTGATCTTTGCCGGCGCTTGAGAAAGGGCGTTTGCATAGTAATGGTGCATTCAGAGTCTGTATTCAGGGTATACGCACGCTAGAAAGCGACAGCCATTGTAGCATGAGCTACTGTAAATATAGGGTTGAATGCGTGCAAACTAGGCTAATACCTCAGTGTCATCGGCTGCTACCAACCAAAACGCCATAGCACTACGCTCATAGTGAGCGTAACTAAAGCTACCAGTATCCAGCCAACGGCGCTGGACGTCAAAAGGGGCGGGTGGCGTGGATTGCGAGGCATAGCTACCGGTTGAATGAGATACTAGTATAAACGAATAAATCCAATCATGTAGTTTGCGTGGAGAACAATAATTTCTAATTCTAACTTAGCCTCCCAATATAATGGTGTATTGCCTTGTTAGCACTCAGGATTTATTTACTTGTCGCTGGTAGAGGTAGATATTGTTCGGCCGCAGCCTCTATTAGTAGGCTGGCCGGTATTGAGGTACCCCGTGCTAATACTAAATCCATGCACCCTTGTTGTAATCGGGCATCTTGCGCGGGGGTTAGGCGGCGCTGAGATTCACAACGGGTAGCAAGGAGTTGTGCCAACAGTACTGCGGCGGTTGAAAGTTGCTGCTCGTGTAAGGCAGCACGAAAACAGATTTCGGTGTCACTCATGCGAAAAGAAGTATACTAGCCTCTTGCGCAACAAACATACCAGAGGCAGTAAGGAACAGCTTATGGAATAATATATAGTACCGTACAGCCATTGTACCAAGAAAACTCTCCCCGGCGGAGTACGAGTTTTATATCAGTGCGCAGGAGGATAAAGAAATGGCTGTGGTGAATAACACTAAGCATAACCGCTACTATTCATCCTTTTCAGGCGATGCGCTAGGCCGTTGCTTGCTGTAATTCTAAGGCCAGAGTGCGTACTAACTCGGCTGCTGGCAGTGCGCGTGCCCGGCTGTTGCCGGTACCTGCCCACTGCACCGCAAAGCCAGTTTCACCCGCCTGCTGAGCTGCAGTTATCAGCGCTTTGCCAGCTAGATAAGCGCGCGAATAAGCTGCTACCGGCGGGCGCCCAGGCACATCTATATCTTGCATAAAGCGGTTTACGAGTCCGCGTGCGGGCCTTCCCGAGATGACGTCCGTTAAAGACGTAGGTAGTGGAGGCTGCTGCAACAGGGCTGCCCGGTAGCTAGCAGAGGCTGCTGATTCGGGGCAGGCAACGAAGGCCGTGCCGAGTTGCCCGGCCACTGCTCCGGCGCGCAGGGCTGCCGCCAAATCGGCCCCGTCCATTATACCCCCAGCAGCAATTACTGGTAGACGACACTCTTGTACCAACTGACGCGTTAAGTCCAGCGTAGTAATCCCCGGTTCTACCGACTGGTCGAAGGTACCGCGGTGCCCGCCCGCCTCTATGCCCTGCGCAACCAGCACATCTACTCCCGCCGCTTCCGCCACGTGCGCTTCTGTGGGGGAGGTAACGCACGCCAAGAGCAAAGCACCCGTTTGCTGCAAGGCAGTAAGCTGTGTTGCTGTGGGTAGACCAAAGTGAAAGCTGATTACGCGAGGCTTCGCCTGTACTAGCACAGCCAGTAGGGCATCGTTGGTTATAAAGCTGGGGTAGATTTCCGTCAAACTCCCCGGCGCATCACTCTGTAGGGCCGCAAAGAAAGGCTGTAAGTGCGTAAGCCAGCGGGCGTCGTGTGCTGCGTCTTCTGGGGCAGGGGCATGGCAGAACAAGTTGACGTTTATCGGCTTAGTAGTGACAGCCTGCAATTCGGCTAGGTGCTGAGCCACCACTTGAGCTGAGGAAATAGCCCCGGTGGCAAAGGAACCCAGTGCGCCAGCCTCTGACACGGCTGCGGCTAGGGCCAGCGTTGACACCCCTGCCATCGGTGCTTGAATAATGGGGTGTAAAAGGCCTAGGTGTTCACAGAAAGCGTTCATCAGCGGGAAAATACAGAATGGGAATCATTACCCAATGGGCAGAGGAGGGGGCTAGTACTTATATAGGTCCGTAAGGACTACAGCCACTCTTGCTTTGTAAAGACTATATCCCATCACCAGGCAACAGGTGTAGATTGCCACTTGCTGCCAAAGCCCTAATCATTCGGAGGAATTCTTTGCTGTAATCCGAGTTAGTGAGTACCTATCCAATGGCTACCAATCAGCAGAATGGCCCGCTGCACAGTTCACATACTTCACTACGAGAAGCATGGTACCGGTCCCATGTGCTTGAGGTACGAGAGGGCGCAAGGGGATGCATTTATCTTATCACCTCACCAAAGGACGTATAACTAGTTGGTGCATCCGCGGTTCCTATTAAGGAAAAGCGCCTCCATACTGAAGGCCCTTCTCTTTTCGGGTAGTCACATAGCTTAGTAGGGCGTATCCGAGGTGCCGCATCACCATTCTAGTATGAAACGGTATACAATCATTGTAGAGTGCACGACTACGGGCTACTCCGCTTATGCCGCCGACCACAACGTCTCTACGACGGATACTACATTGGCCGAAATAAAATCTAACGCTATTGAGGCGTTTAACCTGTATTTCGTGTCATGTCCGAAGCGAAGGTTCTGATTTGCGGCCCCATTGTCGGTAACTCGGCGGAAGCTGGGGATACTTGGCCCTTTACAACGTTGGAAGATGTGCTCTCCCAGTTGGAATGGCAGAAGCCATATGACTCTGTACGGGTAACGATTAACTCTCCTGGTGGCCGTCTTGATAAAGGCTTCGGCATCTATGATAAGCTCCACAGCTTGGGGCCTGATATCACAGTTACTACCCCTGCACAGGTAGCTCAGCTACCCTGCGCGGTGCAACGCTAGTACTGCAAGAACCTGCGGGGCCAGCCGCGCACGGTGGGCGGTCGTAGCTGCGGCTGGCAATATTGCGGCATCTGTACAAGCAAGCTACAAGCCTCAGGCTCCCATCGTACAGGCTACGGATAGCGCGAACGTGCAGGTAGTCAGTACCAAGAAAGCGCTAGCCGTAGCGGGTGAAGACAACTAAATACCCATCACCAACACGGAAGAAAACTGGATGCGCCCCCTGCTGCCCTATGCCGCTGGACTGGCAGGCCTAGGGCAGCTCTATTCGCTACTGCCCTTACCTTTCGCTGGAGCTAGCTGATTGCTGTTGCGTCGTCGTAACCCTGTATGAAAGCCACAAGTGGAGACGGATCCGGTAGCTCTACGTAGCGAAATGCCCCAATCGAAGAGCGTAGTATAGTGAAAGCCAAATGTCACAAGTTCAGGTTTTTCTTCCTTGAGTTGCGCTGAGGAAGCAAATAGCTTGCTTTTATTCATCCATTTTTCTTATCTGTTACCGTCTATGAAAAAGGTACTCAAGCTTCTATCGTTTACGCTGGTCGTACTCTGTGGTGCAGCGACGACACCCGTTACAGCCAACAACACGGCACCCATTGCTTCGCAACAGGTCGACTGTTATGGTACCTATGAAGAAGGCCTTGCGGAAGGGCGAGTTATCCGCACGCAGCTTATTAACGAATATGGCGAGAATACCCCAGCATTTACCGATGCGTTAGCTATAGAGCGAGCTCGTGCCAGTGAACAGTGGCAAACGGTTAGCCGGGAATGCAGGCCCTATTGGCGTGGTATCCTGGATGGCTTATAAGCCGCTCGGATGCATTAACCCAATAGCATAATGAAGAAAGCCCCGGCCTACACCGGGGCTTTCTTCTTAGAGCAGGGGCGTATAGAGCCCGGCAGATAGTTCGAAAATAAGACCTTGGAATAATAAATGGGTGCACCACGAAAAACCCCTTGTAAATCAAGGATTTACAAGGGGTTTTACTGATCAAGAGCCTCCTGTCGGGATCGAACCAACGACCTACTGATTACAAGTCAGTTGCTCTACCAGCTGAGCTAAGGAGGCCTTTTTGATATGACAAAACTAGTAGGTGAGTGGGAGTTTGCCAACTCTTGGGCAATAAAATATTATGAAAATATGGCAACTACCTGACAATCTACCTACTAAAAAAGGGTCCTGGCGTACGCCAGGACCCTTTTTTAGTAGGTAGATTGTCAGGCACTAGCTGCGAACTGCTTTTAGCTGCTTCTTAAGGGCATCAATACGGTGTTGCGCTTCATCGATTCGGCCCTGGTATTCCTCCCGCAATTGGCTTGCGTTCTTAGAGCGGGCAAAAAACTCAAGGTTTGTTTTGAGCGTGGAGATATCATTCTCCAGTTCGTTGATTTCTCGCCGTAAGGATTGCTCCTTCTTGTAAAGCTGTTGTTGGGCATCGGGCGCTGATTTCAGCCGTTCGACTTGGAGATTGAACAACAGGTCAGTTCGCTCCGCATAGGACAAGCTGGGAACAGCATCCAAGTACTTGCCCATTAGAGCTTGAAATTTGTCCTCGGCGCGCTCATTACTCCGGGTGGTACCATCAAAAGCGCGCCATTCACTTACGTGCTGGCGGAAACCCTCAACGGTACCAGGAGTATCGGCCGAAACGGCAGCTACTATCTCCGACAGTCGGTCGAGGTACTGGTTTTGCTCCTGATTTACTTGCTGCACGTGGTGTTCACGCTGGCGAGTTTCCTCTTTTTTGCGGTCAAAGAACGAGTCGCAAGCGGTGCGGAAACGATTCCATACTTTATCCGACTGTTTTTCTGGCACCCGGCCCACCAACTTCCACTCTTTTTGCAGCCGAATGACGGTCTCGCGTGCTTCTTCCCAGTTGGTATTCTGCAAAGCTGCTTCCGCCTGCTCACACAACTCCAGCTTCCGCTTTAAGTTGGTATTCTTTTCTTCGTCGAGAGCCTTGAAAAACTGATTTTTGCGCTGAAAAAAGCCTTTGTATGCGCCCCAGAACTGCTTGTTCATCTGCTCCGCCTTGTCGCGAGGAACCAGCCCGGCAGCATCCCACTCTTCTTTCAGTTTCTGCAGCTCATCCGTCTTGGCTCGCCACTCGTTTACGCGCTCGGTTTGGAAATCACCGAAAGGCTTGAGCTGGTTTAATAGAGCTGTTTTGCGCTCCAAGTTGGCGGTTTCTTGGGTATTACGAGCCGATAAAAAGTCTTTCTTACGGTCGTGTACTTTTTCGGATGCCTGGAGGAAACGCTGCCATAAGGCCTCACGTTGTTCGTTTGGTACGGGACCTACGTGTTTCCACTCTTCGTGTAACTGGCGGAGTTCCTGCAGGGCTTTGTTGATGCTGGACTGCTGCTGCAGCGCTTCGGCTCGCGTAATCAGCGCTTCTTTAGCCTCTTGGTTCCGGCGACGGTCTAACTCCTTCATTTCGAAGAACAGACCACGGTTGTTATAAAAAATATCTAGGAGGGCGTGGTAGCTATTCCACAGTTCCTGGGCCTCTTTCTGCGGAACTGGGCCGGTAGCTTTCCAGTCGCTCTGCAAGGCTTTGATGCGTGCCGAGCTGTCTTTCGTCTCAGCCGACTCTACTAGCTGGCGCAATTGGGAAAGCAAGTATTGCTTGTGCGCCAGGTTTTTAGCCCGTTGCTCATCTTCTGCTTTGGCGTCGCGTACGCGGCTGTCACGAAATTCCTGAAATGCCTTGGTTAGCTCCTGGTGGCTAGCGGGACCCGCATAGGTGAAATCATCAGTAGCGTTGCCCGCATCTGTAAAGTGCTGGCGTGCGGTGTTCCGATCTGCCTGAATGGCCGCGTCGTATTGGCGGTAGAGGTCAAAGATTTGCTTGCGGTTTTGGCTGGCATCAGGACGACGGAGTAAGCCCAGAAGGTGGGTGCTTTGCGTGACCAAGTCCATTGAAGCAAAATCTACGGTCGGCGCATCCGGTACGTACTCTTCCTCGTCATCCGTAGCGGCCGCATCCGACGACGTGTGCAGAGAAGCCACGGTTGGAGCGGCTTCAAGGGCCGCTTCTGCTGCCTCTTTTGAAGACAACTCTACTACGGGCTTTACGTGCGGAGCTTCGGACTCCGTAGCTGCGGAAGTCTCACCAGTTAGGCTTTCAGGCTCGGGCGTGACCAGGGAAACTGAAGGCGTAGCAGGAGACCCGAACAAGGCGTCGGGCGTTGGGCTAGGAGTACTTGAGGAGGCCGCTTCCGTTGAAGCAGTGGGGTGCGTTGTGCCGTAGTGCGCCAGGGCTCGATCTTCGGCGGCCGAATGATCAGGCGTAGCAATACCAGTTGGCAGGTGCGTAGCAGACTCTGCGGCAGCACTAGCTTCTGGAGTGCCCGGGGTGGGAGTTTCTGCGGCTTCCGTAGCGGCTGCGTTTGGCTCGGCGGTGCCAGCCCCAGCGGGTTCTATGGGAGCTGGCTGGGTGCCTTGGGCTGGGCGTTCCGTGATGTCATCGGCAGCACCCGGCGCTACGGGAGCAGCGGGGGCATTGTTAGCTGGGGCCGCTGCAGATGCGGCAGGCGGAGTGACATCAGTGCCCGCTGGATCTTGCTGAGCGCGAATTTCGGCCAAGCGACGTTCCAAAATGCTCATGGGCGACTCTGAGGCATTATCAGAGTGGGAGGGGGCAGTGTTTTCGTTTTCGGGTAGCATACAGTTCAGGAGCAAGGGCCCAACCAAAGATGGGCAGTGGGTGGCGCGGCTAATTCAGACGAGGGTCTGTGGGGTAGTTGGACAGCATTCGGTAGCGGCCGCCTTTTTCGCGCAAAATTGATTGCCAAAAGGCATCATTATCCAAAGTAAATACTTTCCCGGCAGCATTGGGGTGCACTATCCAAACATTTTCCCGTACCTCTTCAGCTAGCTGGCCGGCCGTCCAGCCAGAATAGCCTACGTACAAACGTACCTCTTCGGGTGAGAGGTCACCGGTTTGTAACTCAGCGAGTAGCTGGCGGAAATCACCACCCCAAAAGACGTCCTGGCCCAGATCAACGGCGTGCTCTAGGCCGGGGCGGCGGTGCAGGTAGTGAAGCGTATCGGGCTGCACGGGCCCACCCAGCCCCAGCGGTAGGGTAGCCGGGGGGGTGGCGTCTGAGCCGGGTAGTTCCAGTACGTCGCCGAGTTGTAAGGTGGCCGGGCGATTTAGCACCAGGCCAAAGGAGCCTTCCTCCTCGGAGTGGTTGCAGAGCAGCACTACGGTGCGCTCAAAGTTGGGGTCACCCAGGAAGGGCTGTGATATCAGAAGACTACCAGAACGAAGACGTGGCATCGGAGGAAGTACATTTAGTGAGAAAGGATGGGAGAGGGTGGAGAGAACAGGGCGGGAGTGGTAATAGGTCCATCTGGGCGGGCGGGCATATCGGTGCCCGTGAAAGCAGAGAGCCTGTGGGCAGTACGTCTAGCAGGGGGGGGCGGGTTCCGCTGCCGACCGCATTATGCTACCTTGCACCCGATTTGGGTACGTTTCCCAAACTGGAACACTGCTCCGGGTGCCGGGCAGGCCTAGTTTTCCTTTTAGCTTTTTTTCTATGACAGATCAGCAACTGGCCGACCTGCGCCAGACGTACGCGCAACGCACCCTCACCGAGGCCGACGTGCACCCGGATGCTGTGCGACAGTTTCGAGCCTGGCTTGATGAGGCGCTGGCTGCGCATTTAGACGAGCCGACGGCCATGACGCTGGCTACCGTGAACGAGGCCGGTCAGCCTTCGGCCCGGGTGGTACTGCTGAAGGGCTTGCCCGACGACCAGGGCTTTCTCTTTTTCACGAACTACGATTCACGCAAGGGGCAGGAACTGGCTACTAGCCCCCTGGCGGCCATTACCTTCTTCTGGCCCGGGCTGGAGCGGCAAGTGCGCATAGAAGGCCGGGTAGAAAAAGCGGCGGAAGCCGTGTCGACGCAATATTTCCAGAGCCGCCCCCGCGGAAGTCAGATCGGTGCGTGGGCCTCGCCCCAGAGCCAGCCTATCCAGAGCCGGGAGGAGCTAGAGCAGCGCGAACAGGAAGTGGAAAGCCGCTTTGCTGGTCAAGAGCCGCTGCCCCGCCCCGAGCACTGGGGGGGCTACGTGCTGCGACCCCAGCGCGTGGAGTTTTGGCAGGGGCGCCCCTCCCGCCTGCACGACCGTATTGTGTACGAGCGCCACACCGATGGCTGGAAGCTAAGCCGCCTCGCTCCCTGATCTAACCAAGCCTGCTACGGCCCGGGCTGGCGTACGGTGCTAGCTGCCGGGAAAATTGCCTGTGCAGTTGGTCTCACTCCATCATCTCATTTTCAAAAATTGGCTGAAATTCAACCTGTCCGGGGCTGGCGCTACAACGCGGAGCTAAGTGCGCGCATCGACGACTACGTTTCGCCTCTGTTTGATGTCGTGTCAGCAAAGCAGCGGGAAGCACTCTACCGCAACCCGCTGAATAGTATTCACTTGTCGGTGCCGCGGGGCGAAGATGCGGCGGGTGAAGCCTTGCGGCGGCTCATGCAGTGGCAGGAGCAGGGCATTCTCCAACAGGATGCGTTGCCTGGCATTTACGTCTACTATCAGTATTTCCGGTTGCCCGGCAGCTCGCGCGAGTATTGCCGCAAGGGGTTTATGTGCCACATCCGGGCCTACGACTGGGCCGAGGAGGTAATACTGCGGCACGAAAATACGCTGCCGGCAGCTGTCAACGACCGGGCCGAGTTACTGAGCCGGACTCGTTTCCAGACTAGTGCCACCCATGGCCTCTACCGCGACGATGCGTTTGAGTTGGAGCGCTACCTCGACGAGGCCATGCTGGACCCGCTGTACCAAACAGAAGAGGACTACCAGGGCGCGCGCGACGTGTTGGCCGTAATTCAGGATGCCCACGTCATCCGGCGGTTTCAGCATGTGCTGGCGGCTCGCCAAATCATCTTAGCCGACGGCCACCACCGCTACGAGGGCTCGTTGGCCTACCGGCTGGCGCGGCGCCAAGCAGCGGGGGCGGCTTATACCGGCCAGGAGGCGTGGAACTACCACCTGATGTACCTGACCAATGCCGCCGCCGATGACCTTCGCATTTTGCCTACCCATCGGCTGTTGCTAGACCTGCCCGAGGGCGTAAGCCAGGCAGAACTGTTGACGCGCTTGCAGCCCTACTTTACGGTGCTGCCCCTCGATGACCCTTACGATTTGCCCGAGCGCATTGCCGGTAAGCCGTGGGCGTTTGGCTTGTATTTGGGCGACGGGCAGGCCTACAAGCTACGCCTGCGGCCCGAGGTGCACGCCCAGCTAGATTGGGATACCACGCCCGAGGTGAAGGCCCTAGATTTGACCGTGCTGCACTTTTTTGTGTTAGAGAAGGCCCTTGGCGTGGTCGGACCAGAAGCCCAGCGTCAGTGGTCAGGGGTAGCCTACGTGCGCAATTTTTCGGAGTGCCTGACTCGCGTAGATCGGGGGGAAGCCCGCGCCGCCTTTATTACCAACGAAGTAACCATGGATGAAGTGGAGCGAGTATGCCACTCGGGCGCAGTAATGCCGCCTAAGTCCACATTTTTCTACCCCAAAACCATTGGGGGCTTTCTGTTTACGAGTATTCGCGACGAAGAAACCACGTCTCCCTTTTATGCCGCTTTCCGCTCCTGATTCCCTTGCTGCGCGCCCCCGGCTGGTGCTGGCATCTAATTCTCCCCGCCGCCGCCAGCTTCTCACTGAACTAGGCCTGGCGTATGAGGTGCGCCTACGCGAGGTGGAAGAAGACTTTCCGGCCTCCCTGCACCGCCACGAGGTAGCCGAGTACCTCGCCGCCCACAAAGCCGCCGCCTACGCGCCCGACCTAGCCCCGGACGAACTGCTCATCACCGCCGATACTATTGTGTGCCTGGATGATGACGTGCTCAACAAGCCCGCTGATGCGGCCGAGGCGCGCCAGATGCTCCAGCGCCTGCAGGGCCGCGCCCACGACGTATACACGGGAGTATGCCTGTTGCACGGCGACGGCCGGCAGGTGGTCTTTTCCGACCGGACTCAGGTAGTGTTTCGAGCCCTGAGCCCGGCCGAAATAGCGTACTACGTGGAGCACTACCAGCCGCTGGATAAAGCCGGCGCCTATGGTGCCCAGGATTGGATTGGGATGGTGGCCGTCACTCGCCTAGAAGGGTCCTACTTCAACGTGATGGGGCTGCCCGTACATCGCGTGTGGGAAGAACTGGTGAAGCTAGGCGCGGTAGGCGTATAGCTCTCCTGTTAAGCAAGCCGCTCCAATAAGTTGGCTTGAGCGGCCTGCCACTGGGTAAACTCCGCGCTTTCTTCCCATAAGTCGCGCATTTCCGACTTCTGCAACACGGCCCGCGTGGCTTGCTGGGCGAGTTCTACTAATTCGTCCTCGTCGCTGACGTCCAGGTTATCGGCCCGGGGCAGCAGGTCATCGGGGAAGTCGGGCGAGGGCTGCCCGAGCCAGGCGGCTACCACCTCGGCGGCGGCCAGGGCCGCGCCGGCCGCGTCTACTTCTAGGTAGCCTTCTTCCTCCACGGCCGTCACAAGGGCTTCTAGCAGTAGTACCTCGCTGGGGTCTTCCCGAAATTCGGCTAAGAAATCGGCCGCGTCGTCGTTGTCAAAGTTATTGTAGCCCCAAGCACCCATAGTAACGGTTGGTAAGTTGTGAAAGCGCAAAGATAGGTGTCCCCGCCGGGCAGATGAGGTACTAGCCCTGGGTTTAGTCGAGGCGCTGGGGGCCCTGGCCAGCGCGGGCGTAGCCGTAGCGCACGGGAGCTTGCACAGCGTGGTAGCCATCGAGCCCTGATACGCACACCGTACCGGCGGCTACTAGGTCCAGGGAGCCGTCGGGGCGGAGAACTTCTTCGGGCAGGTAGATGTGCTCAACCCGGCCAATCAGTAGCACGGTGCCGTTGGCCTCAATGGGCATTTCCTGCAACAGCTCCAGCCCAATCTTGATGCGGCTTTCCTGCACGTACGGGGCCGAGAACCCATCTACGTATTCGGGCGTGAAGCCGCACGCGTCAAACTCCGATTCTTCCCGCGCAAAGTTGGCCGAGGTATAGTGGGCGGCGCCTTCTTGGCCGGTGGGCACGTGGTTGAAGGTGTAGCGGCCCGTCGCCCGGATGTTTTCGTAGGTGTGACGGGCCACGGTGGTGGGGCGCATAACAAAGCCCAGCAGGGCCGGGTTGGAGCCCAGGTGCAGCACCGAGCTGACAATAGCTAAGTTGGTGGCTCCATGGGCGTCGGCGGTGCCTACCAAGTTGGCCGGTTTATAGCCCGTAATAGAATTTACGAGGTTCAGGCGAAATACTTTTTCCAGTCCGGGGAGGTCGGCGGCGGGGATGTGGCGCATGCAGGCAGGGGTAAGAAGGGCAGTTGATGATTGCCACCTCCTCTACGCAGGAGCGGCGCAAAAGTCAGCCGTAGGGTTGCGTTAGGTGCTGAGGGGAAGCGAAAATGAGAAAGTGCTGCCCGTACCCAGTTCACTTTCCACCCAGAGCTGCCCACCCTGGCTTGTGATAAACTCCCGGGCAATGCTCAGACCCAGGCCCGAACCGCCTTTGTAGCCGCTTTTGTCAGGAATCTGCACAAAGCGCTGAAATATTTTCTCCTGGTACTGGGGCGCAATGCCGGGGCCGTGGTCGTGCACGCTGATCTGCACCTGGGGCGGCGCGTCCGGGGTGAGGGCGGCGCGAATATGCAGCGCGCCCTGCTCCGGAGAGTAGCGAATGCCGTTGGCCAGCAGGTTGAGTAGTACCCAGGTGGTTTTCTCCACATCGGCGCGCACTGTGGGCAGGTAGTCGGGCAGTTGCACATCCAAGGTCAGCTGCTTGGGCTGCAATTGCAGGTGAATGGTAGCGGCGGCAAACTGCACGATGTCGTGGATGCGGGTGGGCTGGAAGTTGAGCTGAATGTTGCCCGACTCCAGGCGCGACACGTCAATGAGCTCACCCACCAGTTTCAGCAGCCGCTGGTTTTCCTGCTTGATGGTAGCCAGAATTTTCTGCTGCTCCTCGTTCACAACGCCCACCTTGCCGTTTTGCAGTAGCTTCAGGCTAAAGTTGATGCTGGACAGGGGCGTTTTCAGCTCGTGCGACACGGTAGCCAGGAAGTTGGATTTGGCCTGGTCCAGCTTCTTGTATTCTGACACGTTATGCAGCGTCAGGATTGAGCCCACGAACTCCGTTTTTTCCAGGGCCTGGTTGAAGCTCACCACGTCGTTTACGGCTACGCGGTAGTACGCTTCCTCGCCGTTTTGCGCCAGCGTGAGCACCGGCGCCGCCTCGGTGGAGCGGCGGGCGGCGGGCGTGTCGAGGTGGCGCAACAGCTCCCGGAACAAGTCGTTTTCCTGGGCTACGTCGTCGGCGGAGCGATGAAGCAGCTGTTCCGCGGGGAGGGTCAGCAAGTTCAGGGCAGCCGGGTTAGCCAGAATGATCCGTCGGGTTTCATCGACCAGCAGCAGGCCCTCGTCTAGGTTATTAACCATGCTGGCCATGCGGTTGCGCTCGGTCAGGATTTGGGCCAGGGTAGAGGTGCGGTAGTCCTGCAACTGCACTAGTAGGCGGTTGAAGGCCCGCGCCACCGTGCCAAACTCGTCGTGGGTTTCTACGGGAATAGAGTTGGAGTAGTCCTGGTGGGTAGCGTTTTCGATGCTGGCCGATAGTTTGCGCAACCCGCTCACGGCAGCTTCGGGCACGCTCAGCACAAACAGCAGGCAGGTTAGGACTGCAAACGTGAGCAGGGCCAGCACGTAGCCGCTCTGCTGGGTAGCCAGACGGTTGGCGGCTTCATTTTTGCGCGTCAGGGCCTGGGTATTCACGTTCACCATGCGGTAAGTCAGCTGCCGCAACTGGCCCATGTGCGCACGCCAAATCTGCGGCGCAGTAGTGTCAGAAGCCAGATACCGCTCCGTACTAGCCAGCTCACTAAACAAGGAATCGACCACCTCCTGCTCGCCGGGCTCGGTGACGTTGCCAGCCTCGCGGGCTAGCAGCTGCTCAAACTGTTGCTTGGCTTGCGTGTCCAGCGGTGCCTCCTGCACCTGAAGCTGGTCGAGGGCCCGCAACATGTGCTGGCCCAGTTCCACGGAGTATAGGTTGTCCTGCAACACGTTGCGGGCGCTGCGGTCCAGGCGGTTAAGTGAGTACAGGGTAAACGCGCTGACGCCCAGCAGCAGGAGCAGCATGGTCAGGAACGCCAGCGTGATTTTAGTTTTAAGGTTCATGAGCGAAGGAGGGGTAGGAAGCCAGCGGCACCGGAGGGCAGCATTAGTAGGTCACCAGGAAAAGGTCCAGGTCGGTATCGGTGCGGGCTACCGCCCGGATCAGGGCGGCCGTGGTGCTCGGCCGGGATAGGCGCTGCCACCAGTCTTTCTCCCGCGTGACGCCGCAAATAAGCAGGGTAGCGCGTTTTTCCTGGGCCACGCGCAGTATCTCCGTCACCACCTCGTCCGACTTTATCCGCAGAATCTGGCCGCCCAGCTCGGTCACCAATTGCAAGTTGCGCAGCAGGTGTCGTTGGGTAGCCAGCCCGACGCGGTCGGCCGATTCGCGGGCGGTTTGCACGTACAGCACGTACCAAGTGGTAGTGCCCAAGCGGTCGGCGAGGCGGGACGTTTTGCGAATGATTTCGCGGGCTGCCGGAGCATTGGAGTTAATGCAGGCCAGTAAACGGTCGTGGTTGCGGCGCGTGGCGGGCACGGCGGCCACGCCCGCATCAATCTGCCGACTAAGCTGGCCGGCTACTTCCCGCAACGCCAGCTCGCGCAGTTGTAGCAAATTTTCGGGCTGAAAGAAGTTGCGTAGGGCTGTGGGTACCTTCTGCGGGTCGTAGATTTTGCCTTCCTCCAGCCGCGCCCGCAGCTCGGGCACGGTCAGGTCCACGTTCACTACCTCATCGGCCAGTTTGAGGAGCTGGTCGGGCACCCGCTCGGTCACGTCTTGGCCCGTGATGCGCAGCACTTGATCGTGCAGGCTTTCCAGGTGCTGAACATTAACGGCGGTGATGACGGAAATGCCCGCTCGCACTAGCTGTTCCACATCCTGCCAGCGCTTTTCGTTGCCGGCTCCCGGCACATTCGTATGGGCTAGTTCGTCTACCACCACCACCGAGGGGCGCCGCTGTAAAATGGCTGGCACGTCCATTTCTTCCAGCATTCGCCCCTTATAAAAAATACGTTTGCGCTTTACTAAAGGTAGGTTTCTAAGTTGTGCTACCGTGCCAGCGCGGCCGTGGGTTTCCACGTAGCCGAGCACGGCGTCTACCCCGTGCTGGCGCAGCTCCTGGGCCTCCTGCAGCATGCGGTAGGTTTTTCCTACCCCCGCGGCCAGCCCAATGTACACCTTCAGCCGACCGCGCCGCGGCTCCTGTACCAGCCGCAAGAACCGCTCCGCCGATTGGTCGCGCAGCTGGGAGTCATCGTTGGAAGGCGTCATAGGGGGTAGGCGTTGCGGGGGGGTGTTTCTTGCCGCTACTTTCTTCCTAAAAAGAAAGGGCAATGCTGCTGGTCAGGTTGCCGTAAGAGTTGGTAGGTTGGCCGTTGCGGTCGGTGAGGAAATCCTGGCCGGAGTGGAACACGCGGCCTTCGACCCGAAAGGCCACGTTGCTTGTCGGTAGGTAGTCCAGGTTGAGGGAAGCGGCTTTCACTTGAAAGTCGGCATCGGTAGCGACGGGCGAAATCGAGGAAATGATGACGCCGTGGTCGGCATGGTAGTACTCCGCGCGGGCTGTGGCCGACCATTTCTCGGCCAGCTTATAGCGTACGAAGGCGGCGCCGGTGTGCCAGGTATCGGCCTTACTGCCGCGGGCGGCCTGCTCCTGCTTGCCCACGTCGAATACGCCGGCCACGCTCAGGCGCTCAGTGGCGGCGTAGCTCACGTAGAAATCGTGGAAGTAGCGGCGGCGTTTTGCTAGGTCCTGAGGCTGCTCGTTGCCGTAGAACGTGCTGCTGTTGATGAGGAGCTTCTCGGTGGGCTTCCACTGAAGTTGAGTTCCCACGGCCTTCTTCTGGTTGTTTTCCCGAATGTTCTGCCAGCCGTTGAGCACCAGGGCCGTGAGCGTCAGCTTGGGGTCAACCTCGTAGGTGAACCGGGCCCCGGCCTCGTAGTAGGGCGAGTTTTCGGCCATCAGGGAGCGGGTCAGGGTCCAGTTGTCCTTACTAATGGCCGACTCAAAGCCGATGTGCGAACCAAAAACACCCACGTCCAGCCATGCCTTCTGGAAAGGCCGGAAGCCGGCATAGGCTTCGTAGAGATGCTTAAGTACCTGGTCTTCGGCGGCGTAGTTGGCCGATACATAGGTGCCGGCGTGCAGGCCTAATGCTCCGCGCACCTGCCCGTTGTCGTAGCGTAAGCCCAGGACGGCATTGTTCACCGTAAACTCGTTCTGGCGGTCGTGGGAGTACAGAAAGCTTGGCCGGTCGTTGGTGGCGGCGTGCTTGATGTCGTAACCATAGTAGCCGTCCACAAAGCCATAGGGGGTAAGCGGGTTGGCAGCAGGCGTGGCCGGAGCCTCGGCGGGCGTTACTACCGTATCGGCCGCCACAGGCCGGGTTTGAGCCACCGCAGTGGAAGCAGCGAGTAAGCCGAGGGCAAGCAGAGAAATAGATTTCATGGGGAGAGGAGCGCCGCAAAGCGGTAAGGTGGCTCAGAAATGGGTAAAGAAAGGCATTATGATGGGAAGCCGAAGCCTCCCAGGAGGTCATCACTAGGCTGCTAAACAGCGGCGTAAACTGTGGTAAAACCGGTCGATTAGTGGCCGCTTCGTTCATCAAGGGCCACGTTCAGGCGCAGCACGTTTACTCGATCAGGTCCCAGAAGGCTATGTTGGGTATGCTGGGCTACCAGGGCCTGCACTCTGGCGGCGTCGAGTTGGCGGGCGCGGGCCACGCGGGCTACCTGCACGGCGGCGCCCGCAGGCGAGAGGTGTGGGTCGAGGCCGGAGCCCGAGGCAGTAAGTAGCTCGGCGGGCACCTGGGCTTTGCTTACGCCGGGGTTCTGGAGCAGAAACGTATCGAGGCAGGCTTGCACCGTGGCTTGGTACTCGGGGTTGCTGGGACCTTTGTTGGAGCCCGCCGAGCCGGCCGAGTTGTAATCTACCGCCGAGGGGCGCGACCAGAAGTACTCCGGCCGGGTGAATTTTTGGCCCACATTATCATAGCCCACCACGCGGCCCCGGTGACTGATGGTTTCGCCCTGGCCGCTATTTGGGGCCAACTGCGCGCCGGCCCATACCAGCGCTGGGTAAATCAGGCAGCACACTACTAGGAGCACTAGGGTTAAGCGGAAAGCGGGAAGCAGGTGTTGTTTCATGGAAGTAGAAGCTAGAAAGCTCAGACTAGAGTTAGTACTAGTTCCCCTCCTCAGATGAGGAGGGGCTAGGGGTGGTTGATTACTCGCTGAACGATTCGGAGTTGGGTCGTTCATGTAAACAACATCAGCACGCGGGGCAACCACCCCAGCGTCGGCTGCGCCGCCGCGTCCCCTCACCGCTTGATGCGCGGAATCATCTGAGGAGGGGAGTTTCGTTCTTACAAAAACAGTCCTACCAGCAAATCAATGGCTTTGATGCCGATGAAGGGGACGATAATGCCACCCAGGCCATACACCAGCAGGTTGCGGCGCAACAGGGCCGAGGCACCGATGGGCTTGTAGGCTACCCCGCGCAATGCCAGCGGCACCAGCAGCGGAATGATAATGGCATTGAAAATGACCGCCGAAAGAATGGCCGACTGCGGCGACTTCAGGCCCATGATGTTTAGCGCACCCAGGCTCGGAATGGCCACCATGAACAGGGCTGGCACGATGGCAAAGTACTTGGCTACGTCGTTGGCGATGCTGAACGTGGTGAGCGTGCCGCGGGTCATAAGCAGCTGCTTCCCAATTTCCACTACCTCAATGAGCTTGGTGGGGTCGTTGTCGAGGTCCACCATGTTGCCGGCTTCCTTGGCGGCCTGGGTGCCCGAGTTCATGGCTACTCCCACGTCGGCCTGGGCCAGGGCGGGCGCATCATTGGTGCCGTCGCCCATCATGGCTACTAGCTTGCCTTCCTGCTGCTCGCGCCGTATGTAGGTCATCTTGTCCTCGGGCTTAGCCTCGGCAATGAAGTCATCGACGCCTGCTTTTTCGGCAATGAAGCGGGCCGTAAGCGGGTTGTCGCCGGTGACCATCACCGTTTTGATGCCCATTTTGCGCAGGCGCTCAAACCGCTCCTGAATGCCGGGCTTGATGATATCCTGCAGCTCTACCACGCCCAGCACCCGGTCGTTTTCACTGACTACCAGCGGGGTGCCGCCGTTGCTGGCAATGGCCTCCACGCGCTGAGTGGTTTCCTGGGGGAAGGGCTGGTTGGCCTTGTTGGCTAGCTGGCGGATGGCATCGGAAGCGCCCTTGCGGATGCGGGTGCCGCCGGCTAGCGTAACGCCGGAGCTGCGGGTTTCGGCCGTAAACTTAATCAGCTCGGCGCCTTGTAGGCGGACTTGCAACTGATCGGGGTTTACGTGCTTTTCGCGGGCCAGCTCCACGATGCTCTTGCCCTCGGGGGTTTCGTCGGTGAGGGAGGACAGGGTAGCAAATTCAATGAACTGTTGCTCGTCGACCCCCGGTGCGGGCCAGAAGTAGGTGGCTTTGCGGTTGCCGATGGTGATTGTGCCGGTTTTGTCTAGGAGTAGCACATCAATGTCGCCGGCGGTTTCCACGGCTTTGCCGCTTTTGGTGATGACGTTGGCGCGCAGGGCGCGGTCCATGCCCGCAATGCCAATGGCCGAGAGCAGCCCGCCGATGGTGGTCGGAATCAGACACACGAACAGGGCAATAAAGGAAGCAATGGCAATGGGCGTGTTGGCGTAGGCCGCGAAGGGCTGCAAGGTCACGCACACAATGATGAACACCAGCGTAAAGCCCGCCAGCAGAATGGTAAGAGCAATTTCGTTGGGCGTTTTCTGCCGCGAAGCGCCTTCCACCAAGGCAATCATCTTATCCAGAAACGACTCGCCGGGGGCCGTGGTTACCACCACCTTAATGCGGTCCGACAGCACTTTGGTACCGCCCGTAACCGACGACTTGTCCCCGCCAGCTTCCCGAATTACCGGGGCCGATTCGCCCGTAATAGCCGACTCATCGATGGTAGCCAAGCCCTCGATAATTTCCCCATCGGTGGGAATGATTTCACCGGCCTCCACCAGAAATACCTGGCCTTTCTGAAGCTGAGAAGAAGACACCGAGGAGATGTTGCCTTTTTCGTCGATGACACGAGCTGGGGTTTCCTCGCGGGTTTTGCGCAGGCTTTCGGCCTGGGCCTTGCCGCGGGCCTCAGCAATGGCCTCGGCAAAGTTGGCGAACAGCAAGGTCAGAAACAGGACCACAAACACGGTGAAGTTGTAGGGAAAGGAGCCCTGGGCCGCATCGGGCTTGACGAGTAGCCCCAGCGTCACGAGCAGCATCACCACCGTCCCAATTTCCACGGTGAACATCACCGGGTTGCGGAACATCACGCGCGGGTCGAGCTTGACGAAGGCCTGTTTGATAGCCTCCTGCACCAGCGCGGGTTGAAACAAAGATTGTTCTTTCGAAGACATGAGAGTGTAAAACTCAGAGGGTAGAACCTAGAGCTGAGAGAGGGTGCGTTAGAGCTAAGCCCTAGTCTCTCAACTCCCAAGCATGCTAATACAAGGAGAAGTGCTCGGCTAGGGGGCCCAGGGCCAGGGCGGGGAAGAAGGCCAGGGCGGCAATGATGACGATGACGGCCATAACCATCACGCCGAAGGTGGCCGTGTCGGCGGGCAGAGTGCCAGCGCTTTCGGGTACGTACTTCTTGCGGGCCAGCAGGCCGGCAATAGCCACCGGACCGATGATGGGCAGGAAGCGGGACAACAGCAGCACTACCCCCGTGCTGATGTTCCACCAGGGCGTGTTGTCGCCGAGGCCCTCGAAGCCGGAACCGTTGTTGGCCGAGGCGGAGGTAAACTCATACAGCATCTCGGAGAAACCGTGGTAGCCGGGGTTGGCCAGCCAGCCAGCGTACTCCTGGGGGTTGCTGGCGTAGAGGTGGGCCGTGAGGGCCGTGCCCGCCAGAATCAGCAGCGGGTGCAGCAGCGTCACGAGGATGGCAATTTTCATCTCGCGGGCCTCAATCTTCTTGCCCAGTAGCTCGGGCGTGCGGCCTACCATCAGGCCGGCAATAAACACGGCAATGATAAGGTAGGCGAAGAAGTTGAGTAGCCCTACCCCGCAGCCCCCGTAAAAGGCGTTGGTCATCATGCCCAGCATCTGCGTCAGTCCGGAAAGCGGCATGAACGAGTCGTGCATGGAGTTCACCGAGCCACAGCTGATCACCGTGTTGGTAATGCTCCAGTAGGCCGAAGCGGCCGCGCCAAACCGCATTTCCTTGCCTTCCAGCGCCCCCAGCTCCTGGTTCACGCCCAGGTGGCTGATAGCAGGGTTGCCCTGCAGCTCATAGTACACCGTAGGGGCCAGCAGCACCACGAAGCCCACCGTCATGACTCCAAAAATCATCAGGGCCAGCTTGCGGCGATTCAGGTAGAAGCCCAGGGCAAATACCATGGCCATGGGAATGATAACCAGGGCGATGTTCTCGACGGCGTTGGTGAGGTAGTTGGGGTTTTCGAGGGGGTGAGCCGAGTTGGCTCCGTAGAAACCGCCCCCGTTGGTACCCAGCTCTTTAATAGCCACCATAGCCGCCACCGGCCCGCGCGACACGGCCACGGAATCGCCCTGTAAGGTCACTAGCTCCTGCTTGCCTTGCAAGGTCATGGGGGTGCCGTTGAAGGCCAGCAGCAAGGCTACCAGCAGGGAGCCGGGCAGCAGCAGGCGCGTGAGGCTCTTCAGGAAGTAGTTGTAAAAGTTGCCCAGCTTGTCGGTGGCGCGGGTTTGCAGGGCGTTGAATACCACCACCGCCGCCGCAATGCCGGTAGCGGCACTCACAAATTGCAGGAAGGTAATCACCACAAGCTGGGAGAGGTAGCTCAGGCCCGACTCGCCAGAGTAGTGCTGCAGGTTGCAGTTTACCAGAAAGGAAATGGCCGTGTTAAACGCCAGGTCCGGCGACATGCTGGGGTTTTGGTCGGGATTGAGGGGTAGGCTGCCTTGAGTAGAGAGAACCAGCATAGCCAGCAGAAACCACACGAGGTTGATGGTAAGCAAGGCCACCAGGTGCTGCTGCCAGCTCATTTCGCGGCGGGCATCAATGCCGGAGAGGCGGAAAATGCCGTTTTCTACGGGCTGCAGGAAATCCAGCAGGTTCTTCTCGCCCTTAAACACCCGGGCCAGGTAGTGGCCCAGCGGCAGGGCCAGCACCAGCGTCAGGAAATAAATGGCGCTGATGCCGAGTAGTTCGTTGATCATGACAAAAGGAGACTAGAATCGTTCGGGGCGCAGCAGCACGTAGCAGAGGTAGCCGAACGTGGCGAGGGACAGGAAAAATAGGGCGACCATCATGGCAGGAGACAGCGTTAGATGTGGTCAAAGAAGTCGACCGACTTGTAGAAGAGCCCGAACCCGGCGAGGCCCGCGGCGGTGAGAACTAGAATCAGGAAAGCAGGAGGCATAAGCGTTGGAATTGACGTGTGTTGTCCCTCATTGCCAATCCGAGCCCAAGCCGCTTTGTGTAGCATGCTGCTTGCTGTAGTCTTCTCGTAGTCAGTTAAATAATTTTTGCGGCGGCCTTTTACTGCTTGGCCTAGTAGCAAAAAACCGGGTCATTCTGACCCGGTGCGGCGGTCAGAATAACCCGGTATATGATCTTCAGCAACGCAGGAATGGTATCCGGCGCCAGTTATCGGCCTACTTGATGTATTTGGCCAGGGTAGCTTCCAGTTCGTTGCCTTTAAGGTTCGCGGCCACAATTTTGCCCGTGGGGTCAATCAGGTAGTTCTGCGGAATACCGCTCACGTAGTAGCTGCGTGCGGCCGCGTTTTCGAAGCCCTTCAGGTCCGATACCTGGGTCCAGGGTAGTTTGTCGTCTTGGATGGCTTGGACCCACTTGGCGCGGTCTTTCTCGCTGTCTAGCGACACACCTACTACCTCGAAGTTGTGGCCCTTGTACCGGCTATAGGCCTTGACAACGGTCGGATTTTCCTCGCGGCAGGGACCGCACCAAGAGGCCCAGAAGTCAACCAGCACGTACTTGCCGCGGTAGTCGTGCAACGATACCGTTTTGCCCTCGGGAGTTTGCTGGGAGAAATCCGGGGCCTGGGCCCCAATGGCCACGGCTTTCAGGCCGCGTACCAGCTCCCCGTATGTTCGGCCTTGGGGGCTGTTTTTAAGCGTAGGGCTCAAGGCCTCGTACAGCGGACCCACCACGGTATACTGCGGCAGGTCTCGCATTTGCATATCTAGTAGTGCATGCAGGCTAACCCAAGAGGTAGGGTTGGCTTTGATAAAGGCATAATTGGCGGTGACATATTGCGTGGTCAACCCATCAAATTGACGTTTTACTTGCTCGTTGAAAGCCGGGTCCTGCCGCTGCTGTACCGTCGCTTTCTGCACGTCGGCCCCAAGGGCCTGAATGTGGGCAAGAATTGGCTTTGTCGACTCATTCAGCCGCGCATAATCCGTGTTGACAGGGCCGCCTTTTATGGTAGCGTGGGCCAGTGAGTCGGGGCTGACAATTGATAGTGTGCCGGGCTCCAAAAATAGGTGGGCACGGTCTTTCATGGGATCAGATAAGCTCCCTAGACGACCCTTGGGCCGGAATATCAGGTCCGCCATGATAGGCGCGACGGTGGTCCCCTTCAGTTCAAACGTGCCATTTTTCAGCGTGGCCGAATCGGCTACTGCATTGTCCCGCAGCAGGTACACCTTGGCCGGGGCGTCGTGCTTGCCTAGGGTGCCTTTGACGGTAAAGTGCGTTGTTGTTTGGGCGTTGGCTAGCCACGGTGTTATTAACAGGAAGCCAAGTAGGTGCTTGTGCATAGATAAGGGGCTAGTAGATATATTTCTCGGGCTTCCGTTTCCAGAAGCCGGCTTACGCAAGTAACAGATAATATCGTCTCTTTCAGCCGATAGTGCCCACTACACAAGAAAGTCCCTACTAGCACTCTTCCTCGCCTATAAGCCGTACTCTTGAATCTTGCGGTATAGAGTTTTGGTACCGATACCAAGCTGGCGGGCCGCTTCCATCTTGTTGCCGCCGGTTTCGTGGAGCACCTGCCGGATCTGTTGTTTCTCTAGCGTGCGGAGGCTGCGGTCAGAAGCTGCATCGGTGGCCGGGGTAGCGGATAAATAGTGAAACTCCGCGGGTAGGTCATCCACAGTCAGTAGGTCGCTATCAGCCAGGATAGCGGCGCGCTCCAACACGTTCTTCAGCTCGCGCACGTTGCCCCGCCAGTCGTAGCGTTGGAGCTGGTGCAGTGCTTCCGGCTCCAGCCCGCGCAGGCGCTTGCGCAGGCGGGCCGCAAAGTACTGCAAGAAGTAGTCGGCCAGCGGAGCAATGTCTTCGCGCCGTTCATTGAGGCCCGGTACCAGCACCGTAAACACGGAAAGGCGGTAGTAGAGGTCGGGGCGGAAGTGGTGGGAGGCGGCTTCGAGCTTGAGGTTGCGGTTGGTGGCGGCCACGATGCGCAGGTTGACGCTGGTGGGCTTAGTGTCGCCGAGCTTGGTAAACTGGCGGGTTTCGAGCACGCGCAGGAACTTGGCCTGCACGTTGAGTTCGAGCTCGCCGATTTCATCCAGGAACAGGGTGCCGCCGGTGGCTTCTTCCAGCAGGCCCTTCTTGTCGGCGAGGGCGCCGGTGAAGGCGCCTTTCTTGTAGCCGAAGAGTTCGGATTCGAGCAGGTCTTTGGGAAAGGCGGAGCAGTTGAGGGCCACGAAGGGCTTGTGCTGGCGGGCGCTGGCGTGGTGGATGGCCTGGGCGAAGAGTTCCTTGCCGGCGCCGGTGGGCCCTTCCAGCAGCACCGTGCTATCCGTTGGCGCTACTCGCTGAGCAAGCTTCTTGGCTTGGGCTAGCGCCGCTGAGTGCCCAATCATGCTCTCGAAGCTGTACTGGGCTCCAATCTTTTTTTCCAGGTCCGCTACCCGCTGTTGCAGGCGGGCCTTTTCGGCGGCGCGCTCCACCACTACCAGCAGCTGGTCATCGGAGTCGCCCTTGGTGAGGTAATCAAAGGCGCCGTCTTTCATGGCCCGTACCCCATCAGGGATGGTGCCGTAGGCCGTCATCAGAATGACTTCGGCCAGGGGGGCAGCTTGTTTGTAGCGGGGAAGCAGGTCGAGGCCGTACCCATCGGGTAGCTTCACATCCGAGAGCAGCACCAGGACCTCCGCGGCGTGCTGACGCAGTAGTTCCAGGCCGCGGCTGGCATCGGGGGCTTGCAGCACGGCGTAGCCTTCGAGTTCTAGCACCCGCGCTAGTAGTTGCCGGAGGCTGGTTTCGTCATCAATAAGGAGGAGGGTTCCGGAAGGCATGGCGCAGCAGGGGAGTAGGAGCCGCAAAAGTCGCGGTTTTTCGCTGGCGTAGGGCGTGGGCCGGCTAGCTGGCTTTCAGCCGCGCGTCAAAGGGGTGGGGTTCAAGGCTTACCGTGCGCAACTGCTGATGATCGGGGTGGAGTGGGTTGAGCAGGTAGTTCCACTCGTTGGGGGCGTGGGCCGAGGGTACGCGCAATATCCAGAACTTGGCTTCATCAAGCCAGGCCCGGGCAATGGTTGCCAGTTCCGAAGGGTAGGGAATTTGCTGCCAGTTAGCGGGCAGGTCGGAGGCTAGAACCTGCTGGAAGGGAGTCGTGTCGGGTACTTCTAGGGTGAGGGCGAAGTAGTTGCGTGGCAGCGTGGGCGAGTTGGCCAGCACCTCCAGCTTGGCTAGGGATAAATGCTCGGCAGTATACAGAATCTGGGTGCCCACTTTGTGCCAGCGTCCACCGTAGTACAGGCCACCTTGCCCGGAAGTATCAGAAATGTAGGGTGCCTTGCCCAAACGGTACAGCAGCATACCAGCAGATAGGGAAAAAGAGGGCACAACGGCCCGGGCCCCGAAGTCCCCCCTGGCCTGTGCGCCCTGGCTTTCGTGCGTATTATGAGAAGTGGCCGTACTGAATGCGACCCAGTACGTCGTGCACTTGGTCGCGGCCAATGACGGAGTGGAGCAAGTGTTTGGGCTTTTGTCCACCCAAGGCCGGGATGGGCGAATTAAGCCAGAAGTGCAAATCCTCCTCGTCCTCGAACACTTCCATTCCTTTGGCTAACACGGCCGACAATTGAATTGCCTTTTCGCCCTCGTCGAGGGTGAGGGGGCGCTTGGTTTGCTCGCGCCGGGCCAAGGTGCTTTCCGACACGCCCAGTACTGCGCTCATTTCCTTGTTGGAAAAGCCAAGGTGGCGCTGTAGTACCCGCACCGATTGCACCGAAATCCCCTTAATGGCCACGGCCAGCAAGTCTAATTCATTGCTGACCATCTGGGGAATTACCGCTGAACCACCCATGAGGGCTACCATACTGGCAACGGAAGTTTTGCGAACGACTGTCATTTGCGTATTTTTAAACCGTCATTTGACGGCAATATACGCACGAACGGAAAATTCATTCCAAAAGATTCCTTTCTGCCTTCTTGCGGGGGGAACTTTCCTTGCCTTTACCCATGGCCTACCTCGATCAAACACGCCTTAGTAAGTTTCTAAGCTTGCACTTGCGGCACAACCCCAGCGGGCTAGGCCTGACGCTGGAAGAAGGGGGCTGGGTAGGAGTGGAGGCCCTGCTGGCCGGGTGCGCCACCCGCGGGGTGCATCTCACACGTGCCGAGTTGGAGCAACTGGTAGCGGCAGATGCCAAGCAACGCTACGCCTTTGATCCTACCGGAACTCGCATTCGGGCCCAGCAGGGGCATAGTGTGCCGGTAGCGTTGGGGCTGGCGCCCCTGGTGCCACCCGCCCTGCTATACCATGGTACCGTTGCCGCGGCGCTACCCGCTATTCAGCGCGAGGGCTTGCAAAAAATGCAGCGGCACCATGTGCATCTTTCATCTGATGCCGAAACCGCCCGCCGCGTGGGAAGTCGCCGGGGCAAGCCTGTTCTACTAACCATTGACGCCGCCCGGCTGCACGCGGCAGGGGGCATCTTTTATCAGTCGGGCAACGGGGTGTGGCTGACCGACCACGTGCCCTCAGCATACGTGGTCCTGCAACGTGAGGCCCCAGAGTAGGCGTGCGGGTACGGGGGAGCTGTTACCTTTGCCAGTTCACCCATTTTCCGTGTTGCTACCTATGCCTGACGCTCAACTCCTGATTGACCATACGGTCGAATTTGTTCGCGCAAAGTTTCTCCACGAAGGTTCCGGCCACGACTGGGAGCACATTCGGCGGGTGTGGCAGGTAGCGCGCGCCCTAGCCCAGCAAACGCCCCAGGCTGATCCGCTGGTAACGGAACTGGGCGCCTTACTACACGACGTGGCCGACTGGAAGTTTCATGGGGGAGACGAAGAAGCCGGCCCCCGGGCCGCCCGCCAGTGGCTGCAGGCGCAGCACGCCCCGGAGGCCGTCATTCAGCGGGTTGAAGCCATCATCCGCGAAATTAGCTTTAAGGGACTGGGAGTGGCCACGCCCATGAGCACCGTCGAAGGAGAACTGGTGCAGGATGCCGACCGTCTTGATGCTATTGGGGCCATTGGGGTGGCCCGCGCCTTTGCCTACGGCGGCCACAAGGGACGCCCCCTGCACGATCCTAACGTAGCGCCCATTGAGCACGCTTCTTTTGAAAGCTACAAGCAGAACACGGCTCCTACCATCAACCACTTCTACGAGAAGCTGCTGCACCTGCGGGAGCGGCTGAACACGCCCGCTGCCCGCCGGGTGGCCGAGGAGCGCCACCATTTTATGGAACGCTTCCTGGCCCAGTTCCTGCGCGAGTGGGACAGCCAGGATGTATCAGCGTAATTGGGTCACCTCGTACTAAGCAGCCAGGGGCGGGGTGACCCAACGAGCCGACCCCGTACCCCCTCATTCCCCCTCTATCTTTCTACTTGCATGAAAAGTTATTACCCGTTTTTGCGGTTGCTCACCCCGTTGGTTGTGCTGTTGCTCGTGGCCTCCTGCCGTTCCTGTCCCATGGAATCTTGCCACACCCGGAAGGTGCATTTTCACAACGGCACCAAGTACCGCGGCCAGCCTTTATTCAAGAAGCAAAACCCGGCCATCGGCGAAAAAATCAAGGTGCATAAGCAGGGCTCCGGCAAGCACAAAAACGACCGAAAGAAGACGCTGAAATAGGTCCCAAAGATGGCGCTAGATTAGGTAAAACGGCCTTTTTTGCCTATCTTGCAGTCTTAACGAAGTTCACTCTCACGGGCCCTTATGCCCCCGTTTTTTAGGGGGCCACGGCCACTTAGTTCTCCCTATGGCGGAAGGCGAAAAGATCATTCCGATAAACATTGAAGATGAGATGCGTGGGGCTTACATCGACTACTCGATGTCGGTCATCATCTCCCGCGCTCTACCCGATGTGCGCGACGGCCTCAAGCCCGTGCACCGGCGCGTGCTCTATGGCATGAGCGAGCTGGGCGTTTCCTACAACAAATCCTACAAGAAGAGCGCCCGTATTGTGGGGGAGGTGCTCGGTAAATACCACCCCCACGGCGACTCTTCCGTGTACGACACGATGGTGCGCATGGCCCAGGACTGGAGCCTGCGCTACCCCCTCGTAGATGGGCAGGGTAACTTCGGTAGCATCGACGGCGACTCGCCGGCGGCGATGCGTTACACGGAGGCTAGGTTGAAGCGGCTGGCCGACGAGATGCTCGGCGACCTGGACAAGGATACGGTAGACTTTCAGCCCAACTTCGATGACTCCCTGGAGGAGCCGTCGGTCATGCCGGCTAAGTTTCCCAACCTGCTGGTGAACGGTACCACGGGTATTGCCGTGGGTATGGCCACTAACATGGCGCCTCACAACCTGACGGAGGTAGTCAACGGCATTATTGCCTACCTGGCCAACCCTGATATCACCGTAGCGGAGCTGATGGAGCACGTAACCGCTCCTGACTTTCCGACTGGGGGCATCATCTACGGGTACGACGGCGTACGCCAGGCTTTCGAAACGGGCCGTGGCCGCGTGGTTATGCGTGCCAAAGCTCACTTCGAAACCACGGCAACAGGTAAGGAGCAGATTGTGGTGACCGAGATTCCCTATATGGTGAATAAGGCTTCCATGATTGAAAAGACGGCGGCGCTCATCAACGAGAAAAAGATTGAGGGCATTGCGGACCTGCGCGACGAGTCGGACCGGGATGGTATGCGCGTGGTATATGATCTGAAGCGGGATGCCATGCCAACGGTCGTGCTGAACAACCTGTTTAAGTACACCCAGCTGCAATCCTCATTTGGCGTCAACAACGTGGCCCTGGTGAAAGGACGCCCGATGACCCTCAACCTCAAGGACCTGATCCACCATTTCGTGGACCACCGGGCCGATGTGGTGGTGCGTCGCACGCGCTACGAACTGGCCGAGGCGCAGAAGCGGGCCCACATCCTGGAGGGCTTGCTTATTGCCCTGGACCACCTTGATGAGGTAATTGCCCTGATTCGGAGTTCGCGCGACGGGGAAGTAGCTCGTCAGCAGCTTATCGAGCGGTTCTCCCTGAGCGAGGTGCAGGCCCGCGCCATCTTGGACATGCGTCTGCAGCGCCTCACGGGCTTAGAGCGCGATAAGATTGTACAGGAGTACGATGAGCTGATGAAGCTAGTGGACTACCTCAAGTCCGTATTAGCCTCCGACGACTTACAGCGCAAGATCATTGGCGACGAACTCGTAGAAATTCGGGAGCGGTACGGTGATGCTCGTCGGACGACCATTGAGTACGCCGGTGGCGACTTCTCCATGGAAGACATGATTGCCGACGAGAGCATGGTTATTACCATCTCCCGCGAAGGCTACATCAAGCGCACAGCCCTAGATGAATACCGCTCGCAAGGTCGCGGCGGGGTAGGTGCCCGCGGGGCGGCTTCCAAGCAAGACGACTTCACCGAGCACCTGTTTGTAGCTACCACCCACGAATACCTGCTGTTCTTCACCGAAGCAGGGCGCGTATTCTGGCTGAAAGTGTACGAAGTGCCAGAAGGAGGGAAGGCTACCAAGGGCCGTCCAATCCAGAACCTCATTGAGATTCCACGGGAGGATAACGTGCGGTCCGTGCTCAACGTGCGCGGCCTGCGTGACCCCGACTACCTGGAGAATACCTACCTGATGTTCTGCACGGAGCAAGGTACGGTGAAGAAGACTCCTCTCGAAGCCTACTCCCGTCCGCGTGCCGCTGGTATCAACGCCATCACCATCAACGAAGGCGACCGGCTGTTGGACGTGCAGTTGACGACGGGTACTTCCGAGGTGGTAGTAGCGTTGCGTTCCGGTCGGGCCGTACGCTTCTCCGAGGAGAAGGTACGTTCCATGGGCCGTACGGCGGCGGGGGTGCGTGGCATCACGCTGGCCGAAGACGCTGCCGACGACCGGGTAGTAGGGATGGTCTGCATCGATAAGGACAGCCAGGACGAACTGCTCGTGGTGTCGGAGAACGGCTACGGCAAGCGCAGCCCCTTGGAAGAATACCGCATCACCAACCGCGGTGGTAAAGGGGTGCGGGCCATGAAGCTCACCGATAAAACGGGCCTGTTGGTAACCATCAAAGCGGTAAATGACACCGATGACCTGATGATTATCAACAAGTCGGGTATCACCATCCGTCTGCGGATGGCCGAGCTGCGCAGTATCGGCCGGGCAACCCAGGGCGTGCGGCTCCTAAAAATCAGCCAGGGCGACGAAATATCGTCGGTGGCGAAGGTGGCAGCGGAAGAAGATAAGGACCTGGATGCAGAAAATGGCTTGCTGCCGGATACCGCTTCGGGCAGCAGCAATGACGATATTCCCACCCCGGATACTGATCTGACTTCGCTGACTGACCCCGATTTGCTCAGCGCTAATTAACTTGCGACGGCAGAACTCCTCTTCGAGTTCTGCCGTTTGCTTTACAATTCCTTTCACTCAACCTGCATAATTCTTCAGCAAACCTCCCATGAAGAAGACCTTATTGACGCTCGTGGCTGCGGCCGCCCTACACACCGCTTCGGCCCAGAACTCAGCGGTAACCAACGCTGTTCTCTTTCAGCGCCAGGGTACGCTAGACAAAGCCCGTACGGAAATTGACAAGGCCATTACGAACGAGAAAACCTCGGGTAAGGCAAAAACTTGGTACACGCGCGGCGAAATCTATGACGCCATGGTATCAAGCCCCATCTATAGCAAAGGCCTGACCGCCGGCGAGGGCACTACTACGGCCTTCCAATCTTACCAGAAAGCCATTGAGCTCGACGGTAAGGACGGCGAATTTGGCAAGCAAGCCGTGCAGAAGCTCGATGGCCTGTATGGGTTGGCTCTGAACGCCGGCGTTGAAAGCTACAACGGCAAGAATTACGACGAAGCAATTAAGTCGTATAAAATGGCGCAGCAGATCCGCCCGCAGGATACGACTGCCTTGTTGTACGCAGCGTATGCTGCTGAAGCCAAGCAGGACTTTTCAACGGCCAAGGAAATGTATGGCAAGCTGCAGACCAACAACTATAAGTCGCCGCAGATGTACACGCGACTGTTGCAAATGGCTCGGCAGGACAAGAATGATGCGGAGGCTATGAAAGTGTTGCAGCAGGCTCTGCAGGCGTACCCAACTAACAAAGGGTTTATGCTGGAGGAACTGAACATGTACATCAGCGCCGGCCGGGGCAAAGAAGCACTCGACAAGATTGACCGTGCAATTGCAGCAGATCCTACGAACTCCAACCTGTACGCAGTTAAGGGCTCTATCTTGGATCAGGACAAGCAGCCTGCCAAGGCGTTGGAAGCCTACAAGAAGGCGGTTGAAGTAGATCCGAACAACTTCGACGCGAACTTCAACTTAGGTGTATACAACTACAACAAGGCGGCTGACCTATATACCAAAGCGAGCAAGATGAGCTTGGCCGAATACAACAAGTCGGGCAAGAAGTATGAGGCTGATGGCAAGAAGTTCTTCCAGGAGTCGATTCCGTACTTCGAGAAGGCGCTACAGGCCCAGCCAGATGACCGTGCTACCATTGCTTCCCTGCAGAAGGCTTACCTGCGGGTTGGTCGTGCTGCGGATTCAGAGCGGATGTCAGCCAAGATGAAGTAAGCAGTTGCGAGCCTGCCACAAGGTAGGGGAGCTATAAAAAAGCAGCCCGGAAGATCTTATTGTTCTTTCGGGCTGCTTTTTAAAAACGCTACTTAACATAATATAAATTATAAGACAAAAGGGCATCTGCTAGTGCAGGCACTTTGCCAGTGATATCTTAGGCTCGCTCACTACTTAAAGGATATCAACTATTCAACTATTGCTAGTTCGCGCATGTAGTTAATCTCCTATCAAAACTGGGACCTTATAACTTGGACTCCATATCGGTTTGTTGACAACACCTTAGCTGATCTATACAAGTGGCCCATGCAATAAGTCGTGTGGCGGATTTTAGAGCAAGTACTTAATCGGGTAGAAAAATGAGACTAGTAAAGAGACGTAACTCTAACGCCATCGTACCTAACGTCACCATACATCCGGATACAATGATAAAACCAAGAGTTGGTTACGTGACTGATTGTTGAGCCACTCCACTCCTCTTCAATTTAAAAGAACTGAGACGCCCCTTAAAAAGCTTTTACAGTCCTTCTGAGCATAGCGCTTTGATTCGAAGCAATGAGATGTAGAAAATATTCCTAAGCTACTAGAGCGTAAAATTCGGTGGATGTATATGCCTGCTAACATACCCTACCGGGCAAGCCCAGACGATGAAGGGTAAATAGTATATGGATAGGCAGTATAAAGGATAAATACAGGGTTAACACACATGAACATATTAAAAGTAATAAAAAGCACAAAAAAGTTAGAGAAAGTAATACTTATTTATACTTTATACTACTTTTTATTACTTTAATAGTTGAATTTATTACATCTTTGTTTTTGTACCCACGTGTCACTTTATAATAACAAGCTCTTACCCTCATGCCTAAAACCATAGACTACCCACGTACTAGTTACACAAGTGCTTGGGAAGTAGCAGAAGTAGTAGATGATACAGGTGGCAAATGCGCCATCGAGACGGCAGCTCGTAAACTAAGCCGAAAAGTCAGTGGCTCTTTCAAAGCCATTATTGGTTCTGCGGTGAAGTTTGGCTTACTAACTAGCAAGCGCGAGTTTCTGACTACAACCAATTTGTTTCGGCGTATCAAACATGCGTACGACAAGCAAGAAGAGAAAATATATCACCGGGAGGCTTTCCTTCATCCCCCGCTGTTCACGCAGATCTGTCGGAAATTCCGCAATAGAGAGCTTCCCGTGCATATGCTGGATGTGATGCTAATCCGGGAATTTGCCGTTGAAGAGATCAACGCACAGAGCGTAGCCAAAGCATTTGTTGACGGGGCCCGCATGGTTGATATTCTGGACGAGCGGAATGTCATAGCAGACATCGACCAATTAGCAGCCCAGCAGACTCCTAGAAGAGACTTGGCAAGCTCTGAGATGCCACTTAACCTCTTTAAAGGAGGTGTTGCTACTCCTGGGCCATCTGCTCCCCCAGAAACAGTACGTGCCGGTGGTATAACACTCCCACAGGATATTGTACCAACAGGACGGCAACAAGACGCTGTATCAAGTTTATTTGGCCTTGATACAGATGACTTAGAGGCAGACAATGATGATACCTCTGAGGATGGTATATCCTCTTCCGACACCTTGTACTCTACGCCGCCAGCGCCAGCAGGACCAGATGCGGTATTTACGCCGCCTTCAGCAGCCACCCCTATAGTAGAGCCTCGTATAACTGCTTCGCCACCGGTACTGCCGCTAAATCCCCCCGTAGCGGCAAACACCGCTCGTCCTATGGGGAATACTGCGGCTAACCACCACACAGGCGAGCGAGTCTATACTATTCAGATCAGCGGCCCAGGAGTTGATACACAACTATCGGTACAGGACGTGGATGATTTAGCCATTGTCGGCGCGTTACTAGAAAAAATTCGCCGGCAGCTTACGCGATAAAAAAAAGAGGGGGGACTAGCGTCCCCCCTCTTTTTTGCTATGAACAAGGCTGTTTTTCTTACTATTTATTTATTATGTTAATAACAAACTACTTCATCCGTTGACTTAGCGTCGCAACGTACCAGTATCCGTTTTCTGGCTTTCCACCCAAATAGAAGCTATCAAGCTGACTAAGTTGAATCCTCTGCCGCCAGGCGCGGGGAATACGAGCGGCTATTGGCGAAGCAGAAAATACCACAACAGGTAATTGTGGTGGGGCTACGGCAGTTGCGCTAGTATCGGGAAGGTGCCAAATAGGAACGGCGCGCCCAGCTGACCACACTTGTTTTACATGGAGGGTATCGAGACTACGCCAGGTCAGACCCCGCAAATTGGGGCGAGTCCGAATGTCGGTAATGTGGGGCAACCCAACCGTATCCTTACGACGCTCCCAGAGCGGGTAAATCGGCATAAGTAGGGTAAGTACCCCTCCTACTACTAGCAGCGAGGCCGTGGTGAGTACTACTGGATTGGCAGCCGGCAGTCCCCGCCGCAGAATCCACCACCCCACCCCGGCAAATACCACTACGGCCACTACGAATCGGACAGAGCCAACCCCAAAACCAGGAAACCCCACTACCCCCATTGCCACCGGTAAGGCCACACACACGAGTAGCAGCAAGCTACCCCACCCCCGAATAAGCCATTGATCAGCTCGGCTGCGCTGAACAGTACGCTCCTCCCAATAACGAAGCAAGCCTGCGACCAGCAGAGCTAAGGGCGGCATTAACGGCAACATGTACCGCTCTTTCTTCTCCGGCACTAAGCTCAGCAGCACTACTCCTCCCAGCACCCACCCCAGAGCCAGCAGATACGGCATATACCGCTGAATACGGGGGCGGGCGTAGGGCCACACCAACGAAGCAATGGCGACCAATGCCCACACGCCCGTGAAGGCCGCAAAAGGCCAGTAAAACCAGGCCGGCTGGACGTGCCGCTCCCCCCAGGAATTGATTTCAGTGCGGGCGACTGCCCGCGCCGTGGGCGCAACGTGCTGCCATATATACAGTGGCCAACTCAGCCCCACGCCCAGCATCAGCCCGGCGGCAAGCACAGTACCACGCCAGCGGGCGCGGGCCTGTTGCCGGTGCACAGGTGAGTATACCAGGTAGGAAACGACAAAAGGCACAAGCATAGCAAATAAGGCCACCGGCCCTTTGCTCAGGATGGATAAGCCACCCAACACGCCCGCCGCCGCTAGCCAGCCAGTACCATTCTCGGCCCGGTGCCACCCACGCACAAGCAGCCACAGCCCCCCCAGCATTAGGCTATTGGCGAAGATATCCCACTGCCCTTCGCGCCCGGTGGTAATCACCAGTAAGCTACTGGCCGCTACAAGTGCGCCCACCCACGCCGTGCGCCCCGGCTGGTGTTCCTCCCCGGGTAAGCCGCGGGTAAGTTCCCGGGCAAGCCCCCATAGGAAGAGCACCAGCAAGGTAGCGGCCAGAGCGGCCGGCAACCGCAGTAGCCCCAAGTTATCGGTCGGGCCGGTGAGGGCCTGCACTCCGGCTACGGCCCAGGTGGGTAAGGGCGGTTTGGCCAGGCGCAGTTCGCCGTTCATGGTCGGAATCAGCCAAGAGCCTCCCGCAACCATTTCCCGCGCGGCCACAAAGTTGCGCGACTCCATTAAGCTAACGCCGGGGGCGCCGCCGTGCAGAAAAAAACTCACTCCACACATGCCGAGCACGGCCGCCAAGCGCCGCCACCGGCGGGTTGATCCCGCCGGCTGTACGTGTTGTTCTCTCATTCGAATAAGGTCAAACTAATTAGCAGACTGCTGCCGCCGCAAGGTAGCGCGGAGTTGGCGCACGTTATCGACTTCGTAAGCATCGGGGCGGCAGGCTACGACGCGCGCCACGGCCCGGGCCGAGCGTCCCCCAAACACCACTACCTGCTGCCCATTGGCGTGCACCTCGGCCACTCGGGCGGGCGATACGTCGCTTTTACGCAGTACCACGGCCTGTACCGGCGCCAGTCGGGCCTGGGGGTATTCGGCGTCGAATCCGCCCGTAAGTTCCAGCCCGCGGGGTAATGCCGGGCGTAGGGCCTGTACATACCGCAGGGTAGCCGCTCGGTTGGTGATAACGAGAACACGCGCGGCCGGCACCTGGTAGCGCTCCAGCACCTGCACCAGCCCACGAATGAGAGCATGACTACGGACCACATTGTTCGTAGCGGCCGCATCATCTTCGTGCAAATCTAGGTGCAGATACGGCATCTCCCCTCGTTTGGCCAACACGGCTAGCAATGTTTCAAACGTAATTAGGTGCTCATGTTGAAACCAGTCGTAGGGCCACCCACCCCGGTAGCGCAGTTGCTGCAGCACCGCCGCCGGCGTTTGACTGACGTAGCCGGTACCCGTACTCATGGACTCCAGCGTTTCATTGTGGTAAAGCACCACAACACTGTCTTGACTTAGGCGCAGATCAACCTCTACGCCTTCCGCCCCGCGGTCTAAGGCCCGGGTAAGGGACCGTAGACTGCTAGGCGGCAATGGGTTGAAAGGACGAAGTAGGGTAAAAAAGCCCGACCCAGCATGGCCAATCAGTACGGGCCGGCCCAATGCGGGTGCCGTACCCGACACGGAGGCCTTCTGGGGAGCGGCAGCCGGGGGTGCCTGCCCCGAAGCGGTTACCACTG
The DNA here is from genome assembly GCF_900188255.1 of Hymenobacter mucosus. Classification (GTDB taxonomy): domain Bacteria; phylum Bacteroidota; class Bacteroidia; order Cytophagales; family Hymenobacteraceae; genus Hymenobacter; species Hymenobacter mucosus. The sequence continues at coordinate 217,970 of NZ_FZNS01000001.1, forward strand.
CGGCAAGGACCCCTGGTAGCCAACGAGGTAAAAATGAAAACATAGAAGCAAGGCCACGCCCGCCTGTTCGGGGTTCGGCAGGGCAACTATACGCGAAAAACCGCCGGGTGGTCAATTCCGTTACCTTTGCGCCCCCGGCTCAACAAAGAAGCCTTTAATTTCCCTTTCTCCCTGCACCTCACGCATGGCATCCATACTGGTTACCGGCTGCGCGGGCTTCATTGGCTCGCACCTGGCCGAGCGGCTGCTCCACGACGGACACCGCGTAGTAGGCCTCGATAATTTCGACCCCTTTTACGACCGGGCCCACAAGCTCGCCAACGTGGCCGCCTGCCTGGCCCACCCCCGCTTCAGCTTTCATGAAGCCGACCTGCGCCACGGGCTGGATGCTTTAGTGGATGCCCTGCCCGCCGACCCCATTGACGTCGTAGTGCACCTGGCCGCCAAGGCGGGCGTGGGTCCATCAGTGCGCGAGCCCATAGCGTATCTGGAGAATAACGTTATCGGTACTACCCACTTGCTGGAATGGATGCGGCAGCGCCAGATTGGTAAGCTCTTCTTTGCCTCCTCCTCTTCGGTATACGGCAACACCAAGGAGCAGCCGTTCCGAGAGGAGATGAACCTCGTGGCGGCCTGCATCTCCCCCTACGCCGCCTCTAAGCTCGCCGGAGAGCAACTCACCTACACCTACCACCACCTCTACGGGTTGGATGTGCTGAATGCCCGGTTTTTTACCGTGTACGGCCCCCGCCAGCGCCCCGACCTCGCCATTCATAAGTTTGTGCGCCTGATGCGGGCTGGCGAAGCCATTCCCGTATTCGGCGACGGCACCACCGCCCGCGACTACACGTTCGTGCTCGATACCGTTGACGGCATTGCGCGAGGCGTCGACTACTTGCTTACCCACACGGGGGTATACGATACCCTGAACCTGGGCAACAACCGCCCCGTGGCACTGCTAGAATTGATTCACGCTATTGGTGAAGCCGTGGAGCAAGAACCCCGCCTGGCGTTCCAGCCCATGCAGGCCGGCGACGTAGACGTCACCTACGCCGATATTCAGAAGGCACAACAGCTACTAGGCTACGCCCCCCAAACAACCCTGGCCGAAGGCTTACGCCAGTTTGTACAGTGGCTGGACCAGGACTTAATGCGCCATAGCTAGGCAGTTTGGTGTGCCGGGAAAGGCGAAGGGGCGCGGGGCAGTAAGTGCCCCGCGCCCCTTCGCCTTTCCTGGTGTATGCTGGTGCGCCTGCTACGCGGCCGCGCGGGTTTGCCCTTGGCGGCGCTGCTCCCGCCGCAGGAGCACTATGTTGCGGGCATATACCACCGTCCCAAACATGTTGCCAATAAGTAGGACTGCATCACGCCGCAGGGCGGCATACACAAGAATCAGCACGGACCCTACGAAACTAATCACCCAGAAGCTCAGGGGCAGCGACGACTCCCCTTTGCGCTCCGAGTAAATCCACTGGTACACGAATCGAAGCAAAAAGATAGCCTGCCCGACGGCACCCAAGAGTAGCACCCCCTGCGGAATCTGATTGTCGAGCATGCTACGCAGGCTGAAGTGCTGGTTGCCGTTCACAAACCAGCCGAGCATGGCTACGGGAAACACGTAGGCTGCAGCCCGCGACCAGGGGTTGAGCTTACGCCACTCGCCCAGCAACTGCAGGTTGCGAATGTAGATGGCGTAGCTGATGAGTTGGGCCGCCAGAATTACCGGGTCGTGGCGCAGGATGCCGTACACAATCATCAGAAATGACGAGACGAGGCTAATCTGCCAGAACAAAGTGGGCACCAGCACGCGCTTGGCCCGCTCGCTCTGAATCCACTGCAAGACAATGCGACTCGAAAATAAAAGCTGCGACACCAGTCCGATGCCCAGCGCAATAGTTTGGGTGCTCATGCTGCGCGCCCTTACTTACCGGTCGCCGAGGCTACCCCACGTTCCTCCCCGCGGTGCAGCTCACCGATTTCGTAGTTTTTCCAGCGCGAGCGTATCCAGCGGAAGCCGAAGGTATCTACCAGGGGCTTCCAGGCCCGGTTCCATAGGTTGTACTTGGCCGTACCGGCAAAGCGGGGAAAGTGCTGCACCGGCATTTGGTGCACCTTGCCACCCTGCAGCTGCACCAGTGCCCCCAGGAAGCGGTGCATCCCATGAAACAGCGGAAGGCGGCGGGCATAGTCGATTTTCATGATCTTCAGCGGGCAGCCTGTATCCTGAATTCCATCGTTGATAAGGGTGCGCCGCACGCCATTGGCAATCTTGGAAGAAAGCTTCTTTACTACCGTATCCTGGCGCTTGGCCCGGATACCGTTCACCATATCATACTGGGGGAAGAATTCGAAGAACTTAAGGAAGTCCAGCGGGGAGGTTTGAATATCGGAGTCAATGTAGCCCAGCAAGGTAGTCCGGCAATGGTCAATCCCTGCTTTGATGGCCGTGCTCAGGCCCCGGTTCTGGCTGAGGCTAATAAACTCGTAGTGGGCGTCCTGGCGGCAGATGTCGCGCAAAATAGCCAAGGAGCCATCGGTCGAGCCATCGTTGACGAAGAGCACCGTCGTCGCAACCGGGGTTACGGCTAAAAATTTATTCATCTCCACCACAAACTGCCGCAGGCTTTCTTCTTCGTTGTAGACGGGTACCAGCACGGTGAGACTTTGCTGGGCAAGGTAGGAGGCGTTATCGGGCATAAGGGGAGTAAGGATGGAAATGGGATGCAAGGTACGCAGGATTCGGCGTGTGCCCTCCCCTACGTAAAAGCGCCCAGTCGGGGTAGACTAGGCGCTATCTATTCGCTACCTCACGTAGCCATCCATTCGGCCCACAGGCTCAGTTCATTCCCATCTGTTGCAGGGGCACAGCATGCCACTTCGTGAAGGCCTGCCACTGCCGACGCCAGTAGGTGTAGTCGCCCAACACGCAAATAACTTTGTCGCCCTTGAAATAGATACGGGTCTTGATTTGCTGGTTTTTCCAGGCAATGGGCCCCGCCTCATCCGGCTCCATATCCTCCACATTTTGCCAGAGAAAAGAGCGGGGAGTTTCGTGTTCTTGGCCTAGCATGTCTTGCCAAAGCCGCATAGCGTGTGCAACGGGAGAAGGGAACATAAAGACTGGTAATTACCCAACAAACGAAAAAAGCCAACCATCTGCTTACGGAGCAGTTAGGCTAATATAGTTATAAATAGAATGCACAACTACTTACCTCTACTTAATTGAGCAAACAATTACTTTAAAGCCAATACAGGCCGTAGCAAGGCATAGAACCCGTAGGAAACAGGACAGCAAGGATGCCACGGAACCAATAGCGGTGTTTTGCAATCAGCACCTCAGCTTCGTATTATTATATATTTAACAAGTACTACTTCGAACAAAAACGGCTACCCTTACAATTGCTGGCCTGGGCAGGAGGTAGCTTAAAAACGAAAAAGCGCTCCGCTGCCGTACTTAGGGCAGCGGAGCGCTTTTTCGTTTTTAAGCTGCTATTTATTCTTCCCGGCGCACGCCCTGGGAAATCGTGCTGTGACGTTGGCGGAGTACGTCTACCACGTCTTCCAGGCCTAAGCCCGCGGCGGTCAGTAGCACCAGCAAATGGTAAAGCAAGTCGGCCGCCTCCCCTTTCAGCCCGTCAATGTTGCCGCCTACGGCATCAATAACCGTTTCTACGGCCTCCTCACCCACTTTCTGCGCTATTTTGGGCATGCCCTTGCGAAACAACGAAGCCGTGTACGATTTGGCATCTTCCTCCGGAAACTGATGCCGACGCTGCACTAGGCGCTCCAGCTCGGCAATAAAGCTTACCGCCGGGGCGGGGTAGGCAGTTTGCCCCACCTGCTCGAAGCAGCTAGTAGTGCCCCGGTGGCAGGTTGACCCGTCGGGAATGGCCCGGATCAGCAGCGCATCCTGGTCGCAGTCTTCGTGCAGGCTCACCACGGTCAGGAAGTGGCCGCTGGTTTCGCCCTTGGTCCAGAGGCGCTGCTTAGAACGGGAAAAGAAGGTTACGCGTCCCTCCTGCTCCGTTTTAGTTAGCGCTTCCTGGTTCATGTACCCCAGCATGAGCACCTGCCCCGTGTGAGCGTCCTGCACAATTACCGGCACGAGGCCATCGGGCATTTTCTGAAAATCGAGTTGCATAAACGAAACGGCACAACGCCGAGAAAATAGAAACCGGGCTCATGCCCGGTTTCGCAGGAAATGAAAGTCGTTAGAGGCGTACGGGAATGCCATCGGCCCGCAGGTGTTCTTTCAGCTCCCGGATGCCGATTTCACCAAAGTGGAAGATACTAGCGGCCAGACCTGCATCGGCGTGGGCCTGCTGAAATACGCGGGTGAAATCCTGCATGGAGCCCGCCCCCCCAGAAGCTACCACCGGCACCGACACGGCCCGGCTTACGGCCCCCGTAATATCAAGCGCGAAGCCATCCTTAGTACCATCGTTGCTCATAGACGTGAGCAGGATTTCACCCGCGCCCCGGTCGGCGGCCTCGCGGCACCACTGCACGGCATCAAACCCGGTATTGTGGGTGCCGGCGCGGGTGTAAATCTGCCACCCTTCGGGCTCGTGGTAGCGCGCATCGGCGGCCACTACAATACACTGGGACCCGAAGCGCGCCGCCAGCTCGTCAATCAGTTCCGGGCGGGCCAAGGCGGCGGAGTTGATACTGACCTTGTCGGCGCCATTCAGCAACAGTGCTTCCACATCGGCCACCGTGCCAATGCCGCCGCCCACGGTGAAGGGAATATCCAGTTCCCGGGCCACATCGCGCACCAGCGCTACCAGCGTTGCGCGCTTCTGGTTGGTGGCCGTAATGTCAAGAAATACTAGCTCGTCGGCGCCCTCACGGGCGTAGCGGGAAGCCAACGCCACGGGGTCGCCCGCGTCGCGCAGGCCCTCAAAGCGCACGCCCTTCACGGTGCGGCCGTCCTTCACGTCGAGGCAGGGAATAATACGTTTCGTTAGCATAGGGCGATGGTGCTTACAGCCAGGGTTGCAGTTGAGCCAAGGTAATGGTGCCTTCGTAGATGGCCTTGCCAATGATGGCCCCGTGCATGCCACTAGCTGCCAGGGCTTCTACATCGGCAATGGTGGTAACTCCGCCGCTGGCTACCAGCCGCGCGGCCGGGGCCTGCTGCCGCAGATGCTGATACGTGTCCAGGGCGGGGCCTTGCAGCTTGCCATCCTTACTCACATCGGTGCATATAAAAGTAGTGGCGCCAGCCTCCAGGTAGTCCATAAGAAACTCCTGCAGGGTCCGCTCACTCTGCTCGGCCCAGGCGTTGATGGCAATGCGGTTGTCGCGGAAGTCGGCCCCCACAATAACGCGGTCAGCCCCGAAGGTCTGAAGCCAGCCGCGTACGGTTTCGGGCTCCCGTACGGCAATGCTACCGGCCGTGATTTGGTGGGCGCCCGCGTCGAACGCCTGGCGCAGGGCTTGCTCACTTTGCAGCCCGCCGCCGAAGTCAATGGTGAGACGGGTATGGCGCGCAATACGCTCCAGCACCGGCAAATTAACGGGCTGCTTGGCCCGGGCTCCATCCAGGTCTACCAAATGCAGGCGCCGCACCCCGTGCTGCTCAAAGCGCTGGGCCACGGCCAGCGGATCGTTGTCGTAGGTAGTTTGCTGGGCGAAGTCGCCCTCGGTAAGGCGCACGCACTGGCCGTTGATGAGGTCAATGGCGGGAATGATTTCCATGGGTTAGGAACACGACCCACGAACCGGTACTAAAAGCAGCCGGGTCGTAGCATTAAAGTTTCAGAAAGTTTTCCAGGATGCGCGTGCCCACCGGGCCGCTCTTCTCAGTGTGAAATTGCACGGCCGCAAAGTTACGATGCTGCACGGCGGCACTGAACGGGGCGGGGTACGTAGCCTGGGCAATGGTATACTCTCCCACCGGCGCATAGTAGCTGTGCACAAAATACACGTAGTCTTCCTCGCGCAGGCCTTCGAACAGCGGTGACCGAAGTTCTTGCAGCGTATTCCATCCCATGTGGGGTACTTTGTACTCCGCGGCGGCTGAAAAACGTACCACATCAAACGGCAGGATGCCGAGCATCTGGGTTCCGCCACCCTCCTCGCTGTGACGGCCCAGTAGTTGCATGCCCAAGCAAATTCCGAGGAAGGGTTGCGTCAGGGTGGGCAGCAACTCGTGAAGGCCTTGGGCCCGCAACTCCCGCATAGCTGAGGCGGCTTCTCCTTCCCCCGGAAAGAGAATCTTGTCGGCGCTTCGGATGAGCTCATGGTCGGCCGTAAGGGTGGCCCGGACTCCCAAGCGCTCCAAGGCAAAAAGCACCGACTGCACATTGCCACCTTTGTAGTTAATGACTGCTATTTCCATTTGAGAATACCTAGGTCAGATTGGTGTTTATTCATTTGTTTTACCATTTGTATAAACGCTGACTTGGATTTGTTAGATCGAACATTCCCTCTTACTGGCTAGAGCGCCCTGCTGCTGGCCGTAGTCGCAACTCCTTGGCTACTACCCTTTACTCATTTGTATATACAAATGAGTAAACTATAAAATCCCCTTGGTGCTCGGTATTTCCATCTTCCCTGCATCACGTACCAGCGCCATCTTAATGGCTTTGGCTACGGCTTTAAAGATGGCTTCTATCTTGTGATGCTCGTTCTGCCCCTCCGCCTTAATATTGAGGTTGCAACGGGCGGCATCGGAAAAGCTTTTAAAGAAATGGTAAAACATTTCAGTGGGCATATCGCCTACTTTTTCCCGCTTGAATTCAGCATCCCACACAATCCAAGGACGCCCGGAGAAGTCGATAGCCGCCTGGGCTAGTACGTCGTCCATGGGAAGGAGGAATCCATAGCGCGCCAGTCCGCGCTTGTCACCGAGGGCGTGTGTGAAGGCTTCGCCCAAAGCAATAGCCGTGTCCTCAATGGTGTGATGCTCGTCGATGTGGAGGTCACCTTGCACCGTAATTTTCAGGTCTACCCCCGAGTGCTTGCTGAGCTGATCCAGCATATGGTCAAAGAAGCCCAGGCCAGTATGCATCTGCGGACGGCCATTGCCGTCGAGGTTTAATTCGATGCTGATTTTGGTTTCGTTGGTGTCGCGTTGTACTACGGCAGTACGAGCGGGCAGCCGCAAAAACTGGTATATTTTTTCCCAGCTCATCGTAGTAAGTGCGGCACGCTCGTCCTCCTCCCCTGCCGGTTTTAATAAAATAGACTGGCAGCCTATATTTTGGGCTAGCTCCACATCCGTAAGTCGGTCGCCAATGACAAAGGAGTTCGGCAGGTCATACCCATGAGTTTGGTCAAAGTAGCGGGCCAGCATACCGATCCCAGGTTTACGGGTCGGCAGGTTTTCGTGGGGAAAGCTCCGGTCGATATGCTCCCGCACAAACTCGACTCCTTCTGAACGAAGAATGTCAAGCATCATCGTATGAGCCGGCCAGAACGTCTCCTCGGGGAAGCTGTCGGTGCCCAGACCATCTTGGTTGCTCACCAGCACCAGTTCGTAATCCAGCTCGCGGGCAATACGTGCCAACCCGCTGATGGCCCCCGGCACAAACTGAAATTTCTCTCGGGTCAACGAGTCAACCTGAAAATCCGTCGACGGCTCAATAAGGATGGTGCCGTCGCGGTCAATGAAGAGTACCTTTTTCATAAAGCGTGCGCGGAGCTATTAGTCCGCGAATCGTTGAGCGTAAAATACCACGTGCTTGCGGGAATAGGCAAACACGGCTCGGCGGCAGCGGGGGCCAGCTTCCGAGGAAGGCCCCACTGCCGCTGAAGCGTTCTATTACTTGTATTCCTGCAGGGCCACTAACAGCTGTTCGTTTTCCTGGGGCGTACCGACGGTCAGTCGCAGGGTGCCGGCGCAGCCCGGCTGCGTAGTGCGGTTGCGGACAATGATGCCCCGCGCCACAAGGTAGTCATAGACAGCAGTAGCGTCAGGGCGGAAGCGGGCGAGCAGGAAGTTGGCATCGGAGGGAAAAACGTGCTCCACAATTTCCAGCTTTGGCAACGCAGCCGCTAGCTCATCGCGGCCGCGCAGCAGCGCCTCACGCATCTGTTCAAAATGCGGAGCGTCGCGCAGAGCCGCCAGGGCGTGCTGCTGCGTCGCCTCCGACACGTTGTAAGGCGGCTTGATTTTGTTGAGGTAGCCAATTACATCCGGCGAGGCAAAGGCCATGCCTAGGCGCAGCCCCGCCAAACCCCACGCCTTGGAAAAGGTTTGCAGCACCACCAGATTCGGAAACTCCGCCAGACGCGTGGTCCAACTCGGCGCCGCGGCAAAATCCGCATAGGCTTCGTCTACAACTACTAGGCCGCGGAAGCCGCGCAAAATTTCCTCGATAGCGGCGGCATGGAGCAGGTTGCCCGTGGGATTGTTGGGCGAGCAGAGAAAAACAATTTTAGCATCCGAAGCCACTACCTGCTGCACCGTTTCGGGGGACAGCTGGAAGTCGGCAGTCAGCGGCAAGCGCTCCAGGGCCACGTCGTTTAGGTTGGCGGCTACCTCGTACATGCCGTAAGTAGGCGGCAAAATTAGAATCTTGTCTTGCCCGGGCACGCACACCAAGCGCACTAGCAGGTCAATGGCCTCGTCGGAACCGTTGCCCAGAAAAATCTGATTTTCGGCTACCTTCTTTACCTGAGCCAATTCTGCCTTCACGGCGCGCTGCAGCGGATCGGGGTAGCGGTTGAACAGCTCGGGACCGGCGCTACCCAGGCTGTTCTCGTTGGCATCGAGCATGACATGGGCCTCGCCCTGAAATTCATCGCGGGCAGAAGAATACGGTTTCATTGCCCGGATGTTGGGGCGAACGAGGCTAGTTAAATCAAACATGGAAACACTAGAGTTACTGATGGCGCGCACGTGGCGCGGGTCCGATTTTTCGTTTGGCCGACCTGAGGCGGGCCGCCGCTGGTTTACACCAACGTGTCACTTGTTCTGCTCCGGGGCCGCTAATGACTCCAGCCGTAGCGTGACGGCGCGGGCGTGGGCACGTAAGCCTTCGGCTTCGGCCATTGTTTCCACTACCGGCCCCACCTGCAGTAGCCCTTCGGCGGTGATGCGCTGGAAAGTTATCTTCTTAAAGAAAGAATCGAGCGACACGCCGCTGTAGTTGCGGGCATAGCCATTGGTAGGCAGCGTATGGTTTGTACCCGAGGCATAGTCGCCAGCCGCTTCCGGGGTCAGATGCCCCAGGAATACGGACCCCGCGCTGGTCACTCCTTCGGCAAGTTGCTCGGGGTTCCGCACGGCCAGAATCAGGTGCTCAGGGGCGTACTGGTTGGAGAAGTACAGCATTTCTTCCGGCGTACGCAGCAAAATGGACCGGCTTTCCGTCAGGGCTTGCGTGGCCACAGCGGCCCGGGGCAGCTCGGCCAGTTGGCGCGCTACTTCGGCCTGAGTAGCTTCCAAAATCGGCATTGAGTCGGACAGCAGAATTACCTGGGAGTCGGGACCATGCTCGGCCTGGCTCAGCAAGTCGGCCGCCACGAAAGCCGGGTTGGCCGACGCATCAGCAATGACAAGAACTTCCGACGGACCCGCGGGCATGTCGATGGCTACCCCATAGCGGGACGCTAGCTGCTTGGCCGCCGTCACGTAGCGGTTGCCGGGACCAAAAATTTTGTCCACGGCCGGCACCGAGTCGGTGCCGCCAGTGAGGGCCGCCACGGCCTGGGCTCCGCCTGCCTTGATAATGGTAGTGATACCCAGCAAGTGAGCCGTAAACAAGATAACGGCGTTTACGGAGCCGTCTTGCTGAGGTGGCGTGGTCAGCACTATCTCGGGGCAGCCCGCCAAACGGGCCGGCACGCCCAGCATCAGCAGGGTACTAAACAACGGCGCCGTGCCGCCGGGGATATATAGGCCTACCCGCTGCACGGGCACCGAGCGGCGCCAGCACGACACGCCGGGCATGGTTTCTACCCGCTTTTCCTCTTCGCGCTGGGTTGCGTGAAACTTCCAGATGTTGGCGTGCGCCTGACGGATGGCCGTCTGGAGTTCGGCGGGTACCTGGACTACGGCCGCGGCCAGCTCCTCGGGGCTCACGCGCAGGTCGTGCAGCTCCGCCCGATCAAACTGACGGGCGTAGTCGCGCAGGGCTACATCGCCCCGCTGGCGCACATCCTCGAAGATTTGCTGCACACGTTGTTCCACATCGTGGGCCTGCTGGGCAGCAGCGCGTTGCTGCAGGGCAGCCCAATCGGCTTGTGGGGGATATTGAATGAGTTGCATGCTGTCGAAACGAGAGGCAAGAAGTGAGATTCTGCACACCTTATATATAAGGAGTACGGGTAGCATGGTGGAAGCTCGCGGCGGCAGGGCCAAACTCGTCCCGTATCACGCCTGCTTTCCTAATCCTGCTTCGGTTAGCTAATCATCTTCTCAATGGGTAGCACCAGAATGCCTTCGGCGCCGACGGCTTTGAGTTGGCCGGTGATGTGCCAAAAGTCGTCCTCATTTATAACCGACTGCACCGACACCCAGCCCTCTTCCGCCAGCGGAGTTACCGTGGGCGACTTGATACCGGGCAACAGGGCCTTCACCGCGTCAAGCGCCGCGGTGGGTGCATTGAGCAGAATGTATTTGTTGCGGCGGGCGCGGCGCACGGCCTGCATCCGGAACTGTAGCTGTTCCAGAATCTCTTTTTTCTCGGCGCTCATCTTCTGGTGGGCGATGAGAACGGCTTCCGAGCGAAACACGGTTTCTACTTCCCGCAGGCCATTACCGAGCAAGGTAGAGCCGCTGCTCACGATGTCGCAAATGGCCTCGGCCAACCCAATGCTGGGGGCAATTTCTACCGACCCGCTAATGGTATGCAAGTTGGCTTCTACTCCCCGCTCCCGCAGGTAGGCACCCAGGATTTCCGGGTACGAAGTCGCAATATTTTTCCCCTGCAGGTCTGCCACCGAGTCATACGCGGCAGCCCGGGGCACGGCCAAACTCAGGCGGCACTTGCTAAAGCCCAGGCCTTCAATTTCCAGGTGGGGCAAGCCCGCTTCCACGAGTACGTTTTGCCCAACGATGCCCAAGTCGGCCACCCCATCCTGCACGTAGCCGGGGATGTCGTCGTCGCGCAGGTAGAGAATTTCGAGGGGAAAGTTGGTGGCTTCGGTTTTGAGCTTGTAGCTGCTGCTCAGAAAGCTGATGCCGCACTCCCGGATCAGGTTGAGGGAGTCTTCGCTAAGGCGGCCCGACTTCTGGATGGCAAGACGAATCATGGGGTAGTAAGAAAGTAGCGAGTAAAAGACAGCTAGCGGCCACCCAACGGGGCACTCACTAGAAATTTGCTCAGGGGAAATAGTAGGAAGCGGTACGGCAAGCAGGACCCGAACGTTGGAACTGGGCCATAAAAGGCCGGGGCCACCTGAGTGCGGGGGCCGGCGAACCTAGTGCGGCTCGCCCAACGGGGTCAATATGATGCGTATATTCCTCTAGAAAGAGGAATGATGCCCGCGATGATGGTGATGCAATACGCGCAGCCCGGCCGGGGCGCCACTACGAGGGGCAGCCAGCTGGCAGAGGGGGCTAAGGACTAATGCGGCGTAAAGCATACAGGCAGATTGCGAGGCAAATGTACGCGCCGGGCCGTAGGATGGAAACTTTTCAGGGAAAAATTTACCACAAAGGCAGACCTTTACGTTGTTCTAGTTCTCCAACCAGAAGTTGGCACCATTGTTTCAGGATGGCGGGAGACCCGTTTCTTGGCCTTGCTCACCTTCTGCTCACCACTTGTTGCGCTGCGTATGTTTTCTATTGCCCGGTTTTCGGCTCGTCTGGGCCTGGGTCTGAGTATGGCTTTTGCATCAACGGCTGCCTGGGCCCAAACCACCCCTGCGCTACCAACTGACACGGCCTTTGTCAAGCGTCCGGTGGCTACGCCGCCCGCCGCCCCCGTGCAGCCGGCTAGCCCCGGCGCGGGGGTACCCACGGCGCCCGCGTCCATGGCTAGTGCTCAGCCCGTTCAGCTGCCTCTACCCCAAGCAAGCCCCCACGCGGTGGTTACCCAAACGATAGGGTTGACGGAGGTAACGGTAGATTACCACGCCCCTGCCGTACGCAACCGTACCGTATGGGGTGGTTTGGTGCCCTACGACCAATTATGGCGGGCCGGCGCGAATGAGAACACCCTAATTCGCTTTTCAACTCCAGTGGTATTACACGGGCAAATGATTCCGGGCGGGCAGTACTCCTTCTACGTGTTTCCCCACGCCGATAAGGAATGGGAACTGGTACTAAACCGCGTCATCAACCACTGGGGCACCGAGAACTACGACCCTAAGGCCGACGTCATTCGCATTCCAGTAATGGCCGAGACGGCCCCATTTCACGAAACCTTGCTCTACTGGTTTTCCGAAATAAAGCCCACGGGAGCCCACTTAAACCTGACGTGGGAAAAGCGCACGTTGGTGCTACCCATCGAAACTGAAGTGCACAAGCAGGTTATCAGCGGCATTGAGCAGGTACTACAGCAGAAGCCCGGCGACTGGCAGCTTCTTGCCCAGGCCGCCGACTACATGGTGCAAAACAATATCCAGCCCGAGCGCGCCCTCACGCTCATCAACGAGTCGCTGAAGCTACAGGACGCCGCCACCAACAACTGGATTAAGGCGTGCTTGCTGGCGCAGCAGCAAGATTTCGGGACGGCTGTGGTGTATGCTCGCAAAGCTATTAAGCTGGTAGATAAGGAAGATTCGACCGTAAAGAACCAGCTCCCTACCATGCGCATAGCCCTCACGGAGTGGCAGGCGAAGGCCTACTAACACGACCATTACCTCCCAACGACAGCGGGGAGCTGCCGCCGCGTTTGCCAGATGGCTGCACGGCGGTAGCTCCCCGCTGTTCTATTCTACCCTGCCTATCCTATTGAGTGGCCGCCCTAGAACCGGGCAATGACGCGCAGGTTCACAACCCGGCGCGAGAGGAAATTGGGGATGGCGTAGATGCGACCATTCAAATCCTGTAGGTAGCTATAGCCCGCTACATTATCGGCACCGAGGATGTTGAGAATCTCGAGGCTGGCCCACAAGCTTTGCAGTTGCATTGCTTTACCACCGAACTGTGGCGCGGTCGTCCGTAAACTCAGCACTTTGGAAAAGCCCATATCTACTCGCTTATAGCTGCGGGTGAGCTTGTCAGTTCCGCGCAAATCAAGCAGGCCGGGTGGGCTAAAGGGCAGGCCCGTGCCGAATACCAAGTTCACGTAGCCTTTCACGGAAGGGTTGCCCGGCAGATTATCCTGAAAAAAGACGCCTAAGTTAAGGCGCTGGTCAGAAGGCCGCCGCAAATAGCCTTTGGGCACCCGACCCGTACTATTGCCGTTCGCGTCGTAGGTAGTGATGGAGTCGCCATCAATGTTTTCGCGGGTAGTGAGTATTCCGAGGCTAAACCAAGACTCAATTCCCTTCACAAATTCTCCGCTTACCCGGGCGTCAAGACCCGCGGCGTAGGCTTTGGCGTTGTTCTGAGCAAAGTACCGCAGCCGGACGTTGTCGATATCGTAGGGTACTACGTCGGTGAGGTACTTGTAGTAGGCTTCGCCCGTGAAGCGAAACGGCCGCCCCCACTGGGTAAAGCGCCGCTCGTTGCCCACAATAAAGTGCAAGGACCGTTGGGCCTTCAGGTCGAGGTTGAGTTGTCCCTGCTGGCGCTGGGGCGGGCCAATCTGGGCCCGCAACTCCCGGTAGAATGGGGGCTGATAGTACACGCCTGCAGCCGCCTTCCAGGATACGCGCGGATTGCGCCGGGATGTGAAGGCGTATTGCACGCGCGGACTCACGGTGGTCTGTCCATTCACCGTCCAGTAGTTTACCCGGGCACCGTAGGTTAGGGTGCGCAAGGAATCCAGGGCGTAGGTGTGCTGCACATAGCCCTGGTAGCGGCTGCTTTCCAGGGTTAGGTCAGACTGCAGGCGCGTGCGCCGGGCCGCGGGCACAAAGTCGGCCGAGTCCACGAAGCTATACTCATTCAGCTCATCCACTATTCTCTCCCGTCCGGCCTTGAGGCCCCAGCGCACCGTGTGGGCCGTGCCCGGCGTCCAGGTGCCGCGTGTTTCGAGGGTCGCAATCCGGGCTGTAAGGTAGTTCCGCGAGTGGTCAAAGCGGGAACCAATGTCGCGTTGCCGCACGGCTTGGTTGAAATCCGGATCATCCGGGTCGGTATTGATTTCCCCGAGACGGTAGGCGGCTTCCACATCGCGGTACTCAAACTCCCGCGAGTACAGCAGCCCCGCTAGCAGCTCCGCTTGCAAATTGGAGCGAAAGTTATGACGCAGGCTGAGCCCACCCTGATAGGTGTCGTACTGCATCCGTTCCCGGCCGCCGTAGCTAATAAACAGGCGCGTAAACTGGTTGGTGTTTGTGCTGAACGTGCTTTGGCCACTTTCCGGGTTAAAGCGGTAGTCGTTGTGGGCGAAGGTAGTTAGCAACCCCAGCGAAGTTTTGTTTTCGTCGCCTTTCGGTCCCAGGGCGGCCTTTATATAGGATTGACCGTCGTAGAAAGTAGGGTTGTAGCCCCCTTGCTGCTGCTGTAAGGAGTTGAGAACGTAGGTGGCATTCTTGTACCGTACGCCCGCCAAGTAGCTGATGCGCTTGTTCGGTGAAGTTGCTTCTACGTGCACCGAGCCGCCCACCAAACTAGCCGTTACGGATGCCCCAAACCTAGTCGGTTCCTTGTACTCTATACTCAGCACCGAGGACAGCTTGTCGCCGTACTTGGGTTGCCAGCCTCCAGTAGAAAACTCTACCCGGTTTACTAAATCGGGGTTGATGAAGCTGAGGCCTTCCTGCGCCGCGGCCGTAACCAAGAACGGCCGGTACACTTCGAAGCCGTTCACGTACACCAGATTTTCCTCGTAATTGCCCCCGCGCACGGAGTAGGTACTGCTCAGCTCGTTGTTGCTCACTACCCCTGGCAGCGTTTTGAGCACGGCATTAAAGTCGCCGAAGGGCGAAGGAATTTCCTTAGCCGTGCGCGGGTCCAGCGGAATAATGCTGACTTGCTCACGCGTATCTGTTTCAGTGGACCGCCCACGCACCGTCACGTTGCCCAACGCCCGCGAGTCTTCCGCCAGCGTGAGGGTAAGCTCCAGTGGATTCGAGAGATTCAAGGTGATGCGCTGGGTTTGATACCCCAAACGGCGCACCACCAGCACGGGTGGGTTTCCCCCTGCAGGAGATATCACGCCCAAGGTAAAGCGGCCCTGACTGTCGGTAGTAGCCCCGCCGCCGGGTTGCCCCTCCACTCCCACACTTACTTGCTCCAAAGGCTGCCCCGCGGCGTCGCGAATGATACCCTTGAGCAACACGCGGCTATTTTGCTGGGCTACCCCGGCGGGAGCCACCAGCACAAGGAGTGCACCGACTCCCGTTACTGGTCTTAGCGCTAACCGTAGCACAAGTGCCGAACGAGACAGGAAAGGGTGTGGCATGCAAGTACGCTTAATCTTCGGAGCTTACTATCGTTTCCAGCTCGCGGCGCATAGTAGCCAGGGTAGCCACGGGGTCGGGCGAGTTAAAGACAAACGACCCAGCTACCAGCGCATCTGCCCCGGCCTCCACCAAAGCGGCGGCGTTATCCATGGTCACGCCCCCGTCAATTTCAATCAGGGCTGCCGAACCGCTATCTACCAGCAGCTCTTTGAGGGCAGCTACTTTGCGTAGCGTGTTCGGAATAAACGACTGCCCTCCGAAGCCGGGGTTCACGGACATAATCAGCACTAGGTCCAAGTCGGCAGCCACATCTTCTAGCACCCAAATGGGCGTATGCGGATTCAGGGCCACGCCGGCCCGGCATCCGAGCTGCTTGATTTGCTGAATAACGCGGTGTAAATGCGTACATGCCTCGTAGTGCACGGTAATGTTGGCAGCACCAGCGTCGCGAAAGGCACTAAGGTAGTGCTGAGGCTCCTCAATCATGAGGTGCACATCAATGGGTTGCTGGGCGTGGCGTTGCACGGCCTGCAGCACGGGTAGGCCAAACGAAATATTGGGCACGAAGCGGCCGTCCATCACGTCGAAGTGCAGCCAATCGGCGGCACTGTCGGCTAGGCGTTCCAATTCGGATTGCAGATTGCCAAAATCGGCCGCGAGCAAAGAAGGCGCCAGCAGCGGAGCCATACGACGGGTAGAGTTCATACCACGAAAGTAGCAGTTTGGCGTGAGGTGCACATAAACAAGCCGAGCGGATGTAGCCAAGAAACGACGTGGCTAGTTGCTACTCTAGTTGAGACTTACTAAGCGCTATAAAAACAACGAGGCGCCCGAACCAATAGTGTTCAGGCGCCTCTGTTTCTACAAACCAATATGGACGAGGCAACAGCCGCAGGCTATTAGCTGGGTTTTTCCCACGCGCGCCAATCAAGTTTGCCGTCTTCCGTTTTGCGCAGGAATACCGTCTGATCATCGTCCTGACGCTTACCAAACGTAACGTCGCCGCGGCAGTCCAGGCATTTAAGCGAGGTGTATTTAAATTTATCCTGCGCTACCCGGGCCGTGAGGTCCAGATTATCGGAGCCACAGAGGCCACACTTGGGCACATCGGGGAAACTCAGCCGGTCGTATTCGGCAACCACTTCGTGGAAATTGGCGCCTTGCACCGTGAAGTGAAACTGTCGGCGCCCGATGCGCTTGGAGACCATCATTTGTAACATCTTGAAAAAGAATTGGGAGTAAGAAAAACAGCGTTTCCGCTGTCAGAATCAACAAAGACGAACGACGAATAATTGCGCTTTGACTAATTAAATTTGCAACAATCTAACCAAAATAGCAAACACAAGAACTGAACTTACTTCCCAAAACCGCCACATCTACAGCCTGTAGGCTACTTAGCGTCGGCATTTCACTGGCTATGAGGCAGCTATTGACTAGTAGCGGTGGCCGTTACCTGCAAGAGTAAGCGGTACAAGTCATCTTCCTCAAAAGGCTTGGTCAGACACGCGTTCATTCCGGCCGCCAAATACGCTTCCTGGTCCGCGTCAAAGGCGTTTGCGGTAAGCGCAATTAACGGAACGGAGGCGCGGGCAGCATCTGGGTGCTGCCGGACGGCACGGGTCACATCTACCCCACTCAGCCCCGGCATCTGAATGTCGAGTAGCGCGGCATCGTAGGACTTGGTTTCCAACTGGGCAAGCGCCTCCGTGCCCGTACCCACGGCATACACTAGCACGCCCCGCTGCTCCAGCAGCACCGTCGTAATCCATTGGTTTACCACATTATCTTCTGCCAGCAGCACCCGCAACCCTTCCAAGCCCTCGTAGTTAATAGGCACCGGAACAGCCGCCTCTGTGGTAGCATGTACCCGAGGCAAGGTAAGGGTAAAGGAAAAGGTAGTGCCTTCGCCCGGCGTGCTGCACAGCAGCAGCGAACCGCCCATGTGATGCACTAGTTGCTCACTGATGGCAAGCCCCAATCCCGTTCCGCCAAAACGATAACTAGTTGCCGCACTAGCCTGCGTAAAGGCATCAAAAATGCGTTCCTGGTGCTCCGGCTCAATGCCAATGCCAGTGTCTTGCACCCAAAACCGCACCGTCAGGGACTCAGCCACATCGACCAGTACGCTTGCCCCGAGTTGAACGCTACCCTGGGTAGTAAACTTCAACGCGTTGCTAAGCAAATTCAACAGGACTTGATGCAAGCGGTAGGCATCGCCCAGCACACGGGGCATTGCCGCGGTGGGTGGCTCTACCAGCAGCGTCAAGCCTTTCTGGGTAGCCAAGGCTGCTACCGTTTGCCCGGCACTTTGCAAAGCCATTACCAAGTCAAACTCAGCCTGATCAATTTGCAAGTGGTGGGTAGTGATTTTGGCCATATCCAGCACATCGTTCACCAGGGCCAACAGGTGCTGCCCCGCCTGCTGCATGGTGGTCAGGTATTCCTGCTGCTGCGGGGTAAGCGTTGTTTTCTCCAGGAGCACGGCCATCCCCAACACGCCATTGAGAGGAGTCCGGATTTCGTGGCTCATGCGGGACAAAAAGGATTCCTTAGCGTGAGCGTTGGCCTCGGCCTCCTGCTTAGCTTGAAGTAAAGCTCTTTCAGCGCGGATACCCTGAGTTACATCGTAGCCGGAGGCGACCACGTAAGGCGCGGCGTCTGCTTCCCGTACTTGATACGTGTAGTAATGGAGGTAGCGCCTCTCCCCAGTCGACGTCATAATGGTCATCAGGCGGGGTTCCGTAGTGGGCTGATTTGTACTAGCCAGGTAGTCAGCTACGGCAGACTGGTGTTCGGGCGGAATGGCTTCGCGAATGTTGCGGCCAATGAGGCGGGCAGCGGGCAGGTTCACCAACCGTTCAATGGCGGGATTCACCGTCAGCAGGGTACCCTCTAGATCGTGGGTGCAAATCAGCGCCTGGGAATAGCGTACTAAGTCGTGGTACTGTTTTTCCCGTTGCTCGAGGGCAAGGCGCGCCAGCTTTAGGTTGGTGATATCAGTACTTACCGTGAGTATTCCCGGGCTGCCATCGGCCGAGGCCATGGGACACATATACACCTGCAAGTGGCACGGCTCGCCTCGGCTCATGGTAAGCGACATCTCCGTTTTCAGCGGGCGGCTGGTAGCCATCACTTGTTTGTTCAACACCCGAATCTGCCAAAGCTCCTCTTGCACGGCAATGCTCTGCTCCTCCGTGGGTTGCCAGTGCTGCTTACTCCGTGACGCCAGCGCATCAAAGGCAGCATTACGAAACACCACTTGTCCGTTGGCATCCTTCACGTACACCACATCGGGCAGGGCGTCCACAATAAGCCGGACAAACGTTTGTTGCTCCCGCAGTTGCCTTTCTACCTGGCGCTGGCCTTCCTCTGCCGCGTAGCGCGCCGTAATATCAATACCGGAGCCTACTACTAGCTGCAAGGCACCACTCGCATCAAAAATGGGACGGAAGTTGCGTAAAATGTGCTTAACCCCTTTAGGCCCCGTCAACGTCTCCTCCCACGACACATCAGTCTTGGTGCGCACGGCCGACTCGAAGTGTTCTTGGCGCTGATCCGCCAAGGACATAGGCCGCCGCCGGGCCGCCATGTACTCATAATTGGTTTTGCCAATTACCTGTTGCCGGATGGAAGGATCAGAAATAGAGGATGGATTGACGAATAGGAAGCGGTGCTCGGCATCAAACACGGCAATATCAACAGGTAGCAGATTCAGAATTGCCTCGTAGAACTGCTGCTGCTGCGCCATTTGCTGCTCAGTACGCTTACGCTCCGTAATATCAATTCCGGAGCTAATTAGCAGTTGTGAGGACCCATCTGGGCCCACTGCGGAACTCAAACGACGCAGAAAAAAGCGCTGCTCCTGGCCCTTTTCTATTGTCTCCTCCCAAGTCATTTCCGACTTTCCACTCAGCACTTCCCGGAAGGCACGGCGGCGTTGCTGGGCAATGGCGGCGGGGCGCTGCCGGTGCTGGCACGACTCCTCGTTTGTTTTGCCAATCATCCAGCGCCGGATTTCCGGGTCGGGCTCAACGGAGGGATTTACGAACAGATAGCGTGAGTCAGCATCAATAACCGCTACGGCAATGGGTACTTGCTCCAGAATAGTTTCGTAGAACTTGCGCTGCTCAACTACTTACTGCTCGGCTTGCCGACGAGCTGTAATGTCGGTGAAGTACAGCACGGCACACTCCTCATTGGGCACGGCCATAGCCGTCAGGAGATAGTACTGGCCCTGCACGTCTAGTTCTGCCTGTATGGGGTCCGCCATCGTCAGCGCCTGTTGTACGAGCGCAGTGAGCTGTTGCTGGGCATGGCCTTGCGCATCAGCTGCCAGTGCTTGTAGCAGCGGCGCAGCCGCGGGGTTTGCATACAGCAGCTCTCCCGCGGCCGTCAGCCGCAGAATAGGACTGGGGCTTTGCTTGGGGATGTACGAAATCGTCCGCAACTGCGCGTCGCGCTGATGGCGTTCCGTCACGTCGCGGTAGCAGATAAGACGACCCGCTTGCACCTTATCCAACACTAAATAGTCTAGCTCTACCACCCGGCCATTAGCCAGCCGAAACTCTTCGCTGAGAACCGTCTCCCCCGCCGCATGGATGGCCTGGGCGCGCGCACCAAATTCCGCTGGGTTTTGAAAAGCCTGGTCAATAGCAATTGTATTGGCCGGGATGGGAGGATGGGTCTCGGCAATAGGCACCTCAGGGGGCAAGCTGAACAGCTCGCGGAAGTAGCTATTTACTAGCTGAATTGTACCCTCATGATCGACCAGGAGCAATCCTACCCGCATATTTTCCACCAGCGCCGATAACTGCTGCTGACAAAACTGGCTGTGCGTGGCGTTTTTGGCAATCTGCTCTTCCAGTGCTGCAATGCGTGCTTCAGCGGCGGCCAATGCTTCTTCCGCCTGCTGGCGGCGGCTCCGCTCCACTTCTACTTGGGCAGCCCAGGCATCGGGTGAGGATGACGGTGTTGGAGTCATAGCCTGTAGGATGGTCGTAAGCAATTCACTAGATATCGAAACCACCTTCGGTAAGGGTGGCTCTAACCAAATAACGTAGTTTCACCGTACTTGGTCGCATTCTGTTCCCCGCTGCAGTTGTTGAGCGGGTAGTAAGTTCACTGCCAAGCTGCGTGGTAGAGGCTATATTCTATAGCTTTACGAAGCGAAGGGTACGCTGTTCTTTTCCTGTACTCACTGTGCAAGTATACACCCCTTTGGTGAGCACGCCCGGATGCAAGCGCACCTCCGCCGCCGTAGTTGCCGCTACCTGCTGCTCCGTAACCAAGGCCCCACGGGCATCGAAGATGCGCACGCGAAGGGCTCTAGCTTGAAACGCAGGCGCCAGCTGCAAGTACAGCTCATCATCTTTCGCCGGATTGGGATAAATAATCAATTCCTGCCGGCCAGCAGGTGCCCCCGCCGCTAAAGGAGTGCCTGGGTTAGCCAGGTTATACGCCCGCACGAAGCTAGGAATGCCATAGCCCACTTGGTCGTCGGGAGTAGTTGCGCGGGTTCCGGAGCGTTGTAAGTAGCCGAGCACTTGCTGGGCGGTAAGCATAGGATTGGCCTGCCAGAAGCCCGCCGCCATACCCGCCAGCACCGGACACGAAAAGGAAGTACCACTACCACGCGTAGCAGCCCCCGAGGGACTGATAATGGCCGTTTGTAGTCCCATTGCCGACAAGTTCGGCTTGATACGCCCATCGGCCGTGGGACCCATTGAGCTAAAGTAAGCGCGATTCAGCAGGGAGTCGACCGCACCAACAGTTAGGATAGAGTCGGCGTCGGCGGGGGCTGTAATGTAGCGCCAGGTATTCCCGCCCTCGTTGCC
The DNA here is from genome assembly GCF_900188255.1 of Hymenobacter mucosus. GTDB lineage: Bacteria > Bacteroidota > Bacteroidia > Cytophagales > Hymenobacteraceae > Hymenobacter > Hymenobacter mucosus. The sequence continues at coordinate 239,218 of NZ_FZNS01000001.1, forward strand.
AGCGCTGTTTACAACCAGCATCCCTACGCGGGCCGCCACGGTAGCAGCCCGCGTAGAAAGGGCCGTGCGCCCGTTCAGGTCGTTGTAGGTATAGTCGATAGAAGGATAATCAAAGGTGTTGTACCCTAGCGAGGAGCTAATAATATCGACGCCTGCGGAGTCGGCGTATTCAGCGGCCACCAGCCAGTTGGCTTCCTCTACCGGATGCTCCGAGTAAATATCTTCCGTAACGAAAAGACGGTAGGTAGCTTGGGGCGCCGTGCCAATGTAAAAACCAGGCGAGTTAGCGGCCATGGTAGAAAGGCAGTTGGTACCGTGGCTGTTTCGCCCGTACACTGCATTGTTTTTTTCTACCACGTTAAACGTACTGGCCAGCCGCTGCTCCTGAAACAACGGCGCAAAGGCGGCCGCGGTATTCACTCCCGTAAAGCCGGCATCAAATACGGCAATCTGCATGCCTTCGCCTCGGTAGCCCGCATCGTGCATAGCTACTGCGCCAATCATGTTGGCCTGGGTGTAGGCCGGCCCATACTGCGCGCGGGTTCCCCGCTGCTCAGCCGGCAGTTGTTCGCCAACCTCGCGTTTGCGAGAACCCGGAAGCCCACGGTTAAGCGTTTTGGCCGTACGCACGCACGGCAAAGCCTGCAACTGCAGCAGCGTGGCCGAATCACAGGCTACTATAGCGGCGTTGAACCAACGCGAGGTGTACCAGAGTTGTGCACCAGCCACCGCCTTCACCTGCTGCACGTAGCTGGGGTTGACCGGCAAATCGCGGGGTTGCACGGCAATATTCTGGCGCTGCCGGCGCTGAACAGCCCGCGCCGAAAGGAAGGCTAGCGGCTGCGTTGTGCTATAGGGCGAACCCGCCTTATCACGAAAGTAGATAAGGTGCTTGCGCACGGTGCCCGTAGTTTGCGTGGGGGCAACTGGCGTATTATGCGAAATAGGTGCTGTGGACGGAGTTGGCTCCGAGTTCGTCCATAATCCCGCAAGTAACAATAGGTGGGAGAGTTGCATTCAGATCAGAAAGTAGCGTACCGGAAGATACGAAGTAAAAGCCGGTTGGGCTTTTATACCTAGTTTATTTGCTATCCTAGAGAGGCAAATCTGGCTATAGAGAGGGTCGAATCTTAGCGCACTATATTGGTCCTTGGTCCTATAATAGAGCGCTGTCACTTGCAGAATCTGGCAACAGAGTGGGTATGGGAGTTGTTCACTATTGAACCGCTACCCTGCTCCAGCTAGCAGCAACTGTGCAATCCGCCTCCGTAGAATCCTACGGGCAACGATATGGAGTTATTTGCCAGATTCCACTAGCACCTCCCACCGCGACCGACCACTGTTAGGCCGGCTAGCATTTGGTATGCACCCCGGACTATTGTCGCAGAATGCGAAGTCCCGACGCACCCGGTACACCAGGCCCACCCCCTTGGCGTATACGGCACGGCGCACCGTAGCGTAGAAGAGGTTGACCTCGCCCCGGCCAAACAGGTTGCTGGTAGTTACCGTTTCGTTGTAGCTAAACTGGCGGCTCCCATTGCTGTAAGTAAAGGGCTGGTTTACGCGGTTATAGAAGCGGGTCTCGGCCGTAATCGAGTCTCGACTGTTGAAAGCATTCTGATTCCAGGTGCGCCCTTCCCGCACCGGGAACACCAGTTCCACCGTGCGCAGGTTGCTACGCTGCACTTGCAGGGCTTGGGCCGTGGGAGTTACTAAGAGCACACTATCAAAGCGCCAGGGCTCATTACGGGCGGCCCGGCGGTAGCGCACTACCTGGTAGGCCGGCAGGCCGGCCGCATCCGTTACCAGGGTAGAATCTTTTTCCTTGTACTGGTAGCGCTGGATAGTAGCCGTAAAATTGGAATAGGATGTATCGGCTACGTCATAAATGCGGTAGGCGCCCACGGCAAGGGGGTAATACTCGCGCCCTAACTCCGGACCCGCATCAGTAGTGTTTTCGCAGCCAGCAAGGGTTGCCGCCGTAACCGACAGCGCCAGTAGGGTCCGTAGCGTACGTTTCAACTCGAAGAAGTAAGGGTTGTGCATAAAGTATAAACTCGACCGGAAGATACGGCAAACGAAGGAGTGGGCGCACAAAAGAACGGCCCGGCACCTGCTTTCCACGTAGCAGATTGCCGAGCCGTTCAAAAATCGGGCCTATGCCCACGTTTGGGAGGCGCTTTCTAGTTATTCGGCAGCCAAGGCTACCTCCGCTGGTTCGGTTGCTTCACCAATGGTATGACGCTCAATCCAGCCACCGCCCAGCACATCTTGGCCGTCATAGAATACGGCAGCTTGCCCAGGCGTGACGGCGTGCACGGCCTGCTCAAAATACACGTAAATCTTGTCGCCCTTTTGCTCCAGAAACGCCGGAGAACCATCGTGGTTATAGCGAATCTTGGTAGTACTGGGCACAAGGCCTCGCCCCTCTAAAGAAGCAAACTTGCCCATATTGAGCTTGCCTACTACCGTTCGGGTACTGGCCAAGTCATCGAAATTGCCGAGCACCACCCGGTTCGTGTCGGGGTCAATAGCCGTGACGTAGGCCGGAAAGCCCAAAGCCACGCCCAAGCCTTTCCGCTGGCCAATGGTGTAGAAGGGGTAGCCTTCGTGTTTGCCTACCACCGTACCATCGCGCAGTACAAACTCACCACCGGCTACGCGCTCTTCCAGCCCTGGCACCCGGCGCCGCAGGAAACCACGGTAGTCGTTGTCGGGGATAAAGCAGATTTCGTAGCTCTCGGGCTTGTTCACAAGCTCGGTAAAGCCTCGCTCGCGGGCGAAATCGTAGATAGCCGTTTTGCGCAGCTGCCCCAGCGGAAACAGCGTGCGGCTCAGGCTCTCCTGGGTTACTCCCCACAGGGCATAGCTTTGGTCCTTGTTCTCATCTAGCCCCTTGCTGATGACGTAGCGGCCATTTTCCTGGCGTACTTGCGCGTAGTGGCCGGTAGCAATAAACTCGCACCCAAGCTGGTCGGCCCGGCGTAGTAGAGCATCCCACTTGATGTGCGTGTTGCACAATACGCAAGGGTTCGGCGTACGACCCGCCAAGTATTCCTCCGTAAAGTTGCTGATGACAAAGTCCCCGAACTCGTCGCGGATGTCAATGATGTAATGGGGAAAACCCAGCTCCACCGCAATCTGGCGGGCATCGTTGATACTATCGAGGGAACAGCAGCCCGTTTCCTTCTTGCTGCCGCCCGCCGAGGCGTAATCCCAGGTTTTCATGGTCATCCCAACCACTTCGTAGCCTTGCTCGTGCAGAAGCACGGCTGCTACGGAGCTGTCGATGCCGCCGCTCATAGCGACAAGCACCCGTCCTTTCGTTGTATTCATACGTGAATAAAATTGCGCCCGAAGCGTGAAAGGTTCCGGCCGAAGCAGCAAAGGTACGGGAATTGAAAAATAGAAGGTAGCAACACAGCAAATAGGTGCCCTTCAGGAAGAAGTTAGAAACGCTGATGCACCTCTGCCCCGCCAACCGAGTCGTAGTAAATTGCCGAAAGCAGCCGCGCAACCAAAATTTCCCCGAATATTGCACCCGCTACGCCGGGCTACCATGGCCGGGCGGCGTCTTCTCTCCTGCTCATCTTTTAGTTTTGCCTCTATGGCCCTCATCATACCCGTCATGGTGCGTGGCATCAACAACCTATCCGACGCCCGCTATTGCGCGGGCATGGGAGCTGATTGCTTAACGTTCCGCCTCGACCCCTCCTGGCCCGACCACCTTACCCCAGATGCCGTGCGCGAGCTTAGCGGGTGGGTGTCGGGCGTACAACTCATGGGGGAGTTTGATGGGCTGCCCATTGAAGAAATAAACGCGCTGGCTCAGGCCTGCGGGTTGCACGCGGTGCTCCTGCACCAGCGCCGCCCGGCCGAGGAACTGGCTCGCCTTACGGTGCCCGCCCTCAAGCTCATGCGCTGGATTCCGGATATGCTCCCCGAGGATGTAGACCTGCGCTTTCGGGAGCAGGCCTCGCTCTACCAAGGATTTGTGCTGGCGGCGGCGCCCGCCCAGTTGCCCAACTCGGCCGAGCTTACTCGTCTTACCGAGCAGGCTCGGACCTATCCTATTTGGCTGGGCGCGGGCTACGCACCTACTACCATCCGCAACTTCGCGGAGAGCGTGCGGCCAGCAGGCATTGTGCTCGACGGTGGCGATGAGATAAAGCCTGGCCTGCGCGATTTTGAGGAGATGGAAGCCGTATTCGAAGCCCTAGAATTAGATTAGCGTCTCCTCGCTTACGCCATGATGGCTAGCAAGGAGAATACGGGGTTAGTAAGACTTTCTGGCCCCTGGCAGGCAAGGTAGGCAGCGGCTTCGGCCGGGGGCAGGCTTTTGGTAAACAGCCGCCATGCTGCCGCTTCCGGTAGGTCAATGGTGGCCTGCACACTGCCCACGTATTCGCAGCCTACTTCCCAGCGGCTGGAGCTTCGGTGGAGAAACCACGTGCCGCCCGCCGGCCCACTTATGGTAAACTGCACCGTGGTGCCAGGCGCAGCCTCCACCGCCCGATAGTGGTGGGGCAGTGCGTGCACGCAAGTAGCAAGAAACGGATGGTACAGTGTGGGCAGTAGTAGCGCAGCTTCCTGCCCCACCGCTTGGCGGATTTGTTGCTGATGGTGCCATTTCTCCGTGTACTCCCGCGCTATATGAAAACGGTTGGTAGACTCGGCCTCGCCCGCCCAGGCTACTGCAAATTGGGCGGGCGAGGCCGGATCCAACGAATGCAGGAAGCTCGTGTAAGCAGGGCCGCTCACTTCCAGCAGCCATGCCAGCACGGCGGGACTAAGCCGTTGCCCTGCGGCTACCCAGGTTTGGTTAAGTGTGTTTAGGTACTCTACCACGTCGGCATAGGCGGACGTTGCGGGGCCCGGACCGCCAAAGTGCCCGTCGCGCAGCATGGACATACTGCGCAAATTACCATCCAGCAGGTGCAGGGCTACATCGCGCACCCGCCAGCCGGGCACCACCGTGGGCTGCTCCCACTCTGCTAGCGTTAGACGGCGCAACAGCTCCGACAGCAGCCGGTCAAGCTCCGCGAATAAGGGCAACGTGTTGGGCACTACGGCAGGTACCATACGCCAGGACGGTAGTAGAAGTGAAGAATGGGCCTACCACCGCGGCAGGCCCCCTACTCAGCTTAGTTGAAACTGCAGGTATTTGATAGGTACGCCCTGGGCCCGGTACTTGCTCTCGAAGTTGGTGACGATGTCCTCCGCGTGAGGCAGCAGGTCAGGCGTAGCGTATAAGTCTTTGGTGTGGGCCAGAATCGTAACTCCTGGGCGCGCTTGCACCGTTTCCAGGGAGTAGTCGAACAGCCCTTCATTATCGGTTTTTAGGTGCACGAGGCCACCCGGCCGGAGGAGTTGCTGGTACAGATCCAGAAAGCGTGGCGCGGTTAGACGGCGCTTAATATCTCGGTCGCGGGGCCTTGGGTCGGGAAACGTGATCCAAATTTCGTGAAGCTCACCCGGGGCAAAATGCGTCAGCAGATCGTGGGCGCGGGTTCGCACAAAGCCCACGTTGGTCAGGCCCAGTTCTTCGGCCCGCTGACTACCCCGCCAGATTCGGTCCCCTTTGATATCGAGCCCGAGGAAGTTGCGCTCGGGGTAACGAGCTGCTAACCCAACGGTGTACTCTCCCTTCCCACACCCTACTTCTAAGGTAATTGGGTTAGGGTTATGGAAGAAGTTCTCGTGCCAGTGCCCGCCCAGCTGTTGGTAATTGTCTTTGCCCGGCTCGACGATGTCATTGCGCCCAGCGTTGTCAGCAAAGCGCTTTAGTTTGATGCGACTCACGAAAAGTGAAATTGTGCGGTGATGAAGAGAGTTGTTTACTGGGCTAACATGCGCGTTAAGCTTGCCAGTGCATGCTAAGCACAGCACGTAGCGCACAATATCATGCAGTAAATCATCAGCAAAAGTACGGTACCCTCCCCACTATCTGCTAGTGCACCACCCGGGGTCAGGAGAAAGACCAATGGTAGCAAGCTCAGCGCCTGATCATGCGCCAAGAATCAGGCTGTTATAGCTCTTCGATTTCAGCCACTACGAACGTGCTGCCCCCAATAAATACTACATCATCGGCTCCGGCAGCGGCCCGGGCGGCGGCTACGGCTACCGGCACCGGGCCGTATGCTATACCCTGGAGGCCTTCTGCCCCTGCACGCTCGGCCAACTCAGTTGCGGGTAGCGCCCGCGGAATAGTAGCTTGGCAGAAATAGTACGTTGCGTCCCGTGGCAGCAGCTTCAGCATATTCGACACATCTTTATCGTTGACTACTCCGAGTACAAAATGAAGTTTCTGGTAGGTCAGCCGCGCCAATTGCGCCGTCACGAAACGCAGGCCGGCTTCGTTATGGCCCGTGTCGCAAACAACTAGCGGACGACGGCCCAGGATGGTCCACCGACCCCGGAACCCGGTAAGGCGGCTGACTTCGCGGAGCCCTTCCCGGACGGCACTTTCTGGCAGTATAAAGCCTTGCTGCTGCAACTCGTCCAGCGCGGCCAATACACCGGGCAGGTTTAGGCGCTGGTAGTCCCCGGCCAGCGCTAGCTCCACATTGTCGAGGTAAGGCATCCCCTCCCGAGTGATGCGCAGCAGCTGGGCGTCGGCATCGGGGGCGGGCGGGGCAACCAGTTCTACGTGGTAACGCTGGTCGGCGAAAAGAAGCGTAGTACTCTCGGCAGCGGCTTTCTGCACAAACACGGCTTCTACTTCCGGCTGGGTTTGGCTAACGATGGCAGGCACTCCGCCCTTGATGATGCCCGCCTTTTCTGCCGCAATCTGCGGTAGCGTGTTGCCGAGCAAGTGCTGGTGGTCGAGGCTGATATTGGTGATGAGAGAAACGAGAGGGCGAATGATATTGGTGGAATCTAGCCGTCCGCCCAACCCAACTTCAATTACAGCTACGTCTACTTGCTGCTCAGCAAAGTAGCAGAAGCACAAGGCCACGCACATTTCGAAGAATGAGGGCTGTACCTGCGCAAACGACGGCCACCACCTCTCTACCCACTCCACTAAGTACTCCGGTGCCACGTCTTGTCCGTTCACCTTGATGCGCTCCGTAAACTCACGCAAATGAGGAGAAGTGTAAAGCCCCACTTTATAGCCCGCCGCCTGTAGCACCGCCGCTAGCAAATTGCTACTGCTTCCCTTGCCATTGGTGCCCGCTACGTGCACGCTCTGAAACTGCTGCTCAGGGTGACCAGTCAATTCAGCCAGGGCTTCCGTGTTGCCTAGCCCTGGTTTGTAGCCAGCTTCTCCTACCCGCTGGAACATGGGTAACTGGGCGTACAGAAAATCGAGGGTCTCGCGGTAGGTCATGGCGGTGATAGTAGGAACGTGCACACATGGCGCACAGAACGGAAGGCTACCGATGGGAACTAGGCTACTTGCCTACCTCCGTCGGTCATGCAAAGGTCGCGTTCGAACTGGAAAAGCAAAGCCGCCAGCCGGAATCCTCCAACTGACGGCTTCGCATGTAGTTTTTCGGGGTGCTTACTGCACGGTAAAACGAAACGTGTAATAGCCCGTGGCGCCGCCTTCTGCATCGCTAGTACGGCGAAACTCCACGTTTGCCAGCGCATCGCGGCACACCTTATCCTGAGCTGGTGACACGTTGCCCGAAACTTTGGTGACGGCTTCTACCTCACCGTCGGCGTTGATCTTGATTCGGTAGCGCACAAAGCCCGAGTTATTGTCCAAGGCCGGAACGCTGGGTTTGCTGACGACGGCCCAACCTGCCATTTCGAGGCCGCCACTACCGGGGCTAGTGCCCCGCCCACCCTTACCCGGCTCACCGGAATAAGCACTGCCACCATAGGTGCCCCGGGGGTCCCCCTTGTCGCCCACGGTGCCAGGGTTGTCGCCGTTGTTGTTGCCAGTGGGGGCATTGCTGGTGCCATTCACCCCATTGCCGCCGCCTGCACTGCTGGAAGCGCGCGGCGTAAATACGGCTCGTTGGTCTACCTTAGGCTTGGGTGCCTCCCGAACGACTACCTCTTCTTTGCGGGGCGCAGGCTTCTCCACGGGCGGAACCGTTACGGGACTTTCTTCCGCTTCACTTGTCACAACGCGTTCCTCAGTCGGCGGAGTTGGGTCGGGCTGAGCTACGGGTTGCGGAGGCGTAGGGTCAGGCTGGGCAGCTGGTGGGCGGCTGTCCTCGCGGTTTTGCGATTCATTGGCCGGGGCCTGGCTTTGAATGTCACCGGAGCCTACTTCGTCAACCCCGTAGTTCAGCTCTACTCCATCGCCCCCCAGTGCCTCTAAGGGTGGGTCGGGGCCTTTAAAGACGGTAAAGAAGAACAAAGCTGCCAGCGCCGCGTGAAAAATCACGGTACCTAGCAGTGCTTCTTTGCGGTGCTCTTCGCGGTATTCAGTAGCCATGAGGCGGAGGCATTAAGTTGCGCTACCCAGCCAAGAAAGGCCAATCGGCAGCAATGGCATTCAAACAATACGCCCCGTTCCGGAAACGGCAAACGGGGCGTTGGGTGCTTCTCTATAACGACAAATCCGAGTAATCCGGTTCAGCTAGTGACGACCGAGCTATTTCGCGGAGGACTGCTGGGCCTGGGTAGCCATTACCATTTTTATTTTGAGTCGGTTGCCAATTTCCAGGATATCTACCAGTTTCTGCACATTCAGGGAAGCATCCACACGCAGCACTGCTGTTGGGCTTTCCAAACCTTGCACGCGGCTAGCGAGCTGCGTTTCCAGCTCCGATGCAGTGGTAGCTTGCCGGTCGATAAAATATTGACCGGTAGCATCCACGGAAATAGTAATGGGTTGCTTCATGGCTTGCTTGCCTGAGCGGGCATTGGGCAGCATGAGCTTAATTACATTGGGGTTTACCATCGTCGACACAATCAAGAAGAACAACATCAGAAAGAACATGATGTCGTTCATCGAGCTGGTCTCGACGTGGGAAGATACCTTACGGCGCCGGCTGAGGTCCATGGGGTGAAGTGGTGTACAGCAAACTCGTGAGCCTAGATGCGAGGAAAATCTGGATTCTACTTCGCCCCCAGCAGCACGGGTTCCGCTTTAGTTGTCCTGCAGAATATCCATGAACTCAATGGCAGAGTTTTCCATGCGGAATACCATGCGCTCGACCATAATGCTCAACCAGTGGTAGCCAATGTGCGCAATGATACCCACAATAAGCCCCGCAGCCGAGGTCACCATTTTGGTATACAGACCGCCAGAAATCTGGGCGATACCAAAGTCACCGGTGGAGCTGATGGCGTAGAAGATTTTGATAACCCCGATGATGGTACCTACGAAGCCTAGCATGGGTGCAATACCCGCCACAATGCCTAGCACGTTGATATTCTTTTCGAGACGGGCAATTTCAATCTTGCCCACGTTTTCTACGCTTGTTTCGATTTCTTTCAGGGGTAGCCCAATGCGGCGAATACCTTTCTCAATCATGCGCGCCAGCGGAGTTGGGTTCTGGGCGCAGAGCATCTTGGCACCTTGCAAGTCGCCTTTGACCATGAGGCCCCGAATACCAGGCATAAAAGACTCCGGCACTGAGCCAGCCTTCCGGATGGTGATGTAGCGCTCCAAGATAATGTAGACGGAGACGAACAGCAGCAGAAAGAGCGGTACCATAATCCATCCCCCGGCCAACACTAGGTCGATCAGTGAGAGGCCGCCCGCCGCGTTAGCGGCAGCGTTGGCAGCAGTAGCGGCCGAGTCAGCGGCGGCCGGCGAGGCAGTGGGAACGGCTTCTGTGGTGGGAGTCTGCAGCAGCAGAGAGAGCAAAAAGGTCATTCGAAGAAAGGAGTACCTGGAATATTCACATGTGCGTACGCTGCGAAGGTACGGCCCTCTACCAAAGGCCGGTTTGCTTCCTGCGTACCCCTCCGGTTTCGGAGTTAGTAGTTTTTAATCCACAAGCTGTTACCCATCCGCTTGCGCAGGATGCTGATTTGCCGATCAGCCGAAGCCCGGTCAGCATAATCACCAGCCGACAGCATGTACTGACGGCTACCGGGCTGGGGCAGAATCACCCGGGCCGGACGGTTCAGGCGAAGCAGCGCCTGCCGGCCTTTCTCGGCATTGGCGAGGCTAGTATAGCTGCCAGCAATGATATAGTAACGGCCTGTGCGGTTTTTAATGGTCGCACTTTCAGCCACGGTAGTTGCATTGGTAGCACGAGCTTTTTCCCAGCCCGGTGCTTTTGGCTTGGCCGCCGCCTTCTTTGGTGCTTTCTGGGTACCCAGGGCAGCAGCTACTACTGGCTTCGCAACGGACACGGGCTTTGAAGCTCCGGCTTCTACTGTAGGCACTATATTAGTTTCTAGCGGCTTAGCAACAGGTGCTTCAACTGGCACTTCCACTACTGGGCGAGGCGAAGAAGAAGTCATTTCTGCGGCCAGAGCGGCTTGCTGACGCGTTACGACGGGCTGAGTATTCGTGGAAGACGCCGGTGCGGCTTCGTTCCAGGTAATGCGCCAGCTATCGGGCAGGTAGCCGTTGTGGTCAGCAAACAAATAATTGGCCGACAAGCCGAGGCCGACAATAACGGCTCCGGCTAGTACCTGCAAGGCACGTACGGCCCGCTTGGAGCGGGATGCTGCCAGAATGGGGGCAGCCGTGGGCCGCTCCCGGGCTAGCAAGGCATCGGTAGCCCGGATGGGGCGCGAGACTAGTTCGGGCAGTCCGAAGCTAGCTGCTAGCAGATTTTCCTTACCAGTGTACTCAAACTCTAAGCCGCGGCCCGGAGCGTGCCGGAACAAACCTACTCCGCGCAACTCCGTGCGCTGACCTGTTTCTAGCTCCTGCTGCATGCGGTGCACGGCTTCCCGCACTAGCTGCCGGGCCTGCGCGGGCCCCACGTTCATGGCTCGTGCCACGGCATCTACCAGCAGCCCGTCGTTGCGGGTTAGGGACTGGTTAAAGGCGACGCGCTTCGTTGGCGGGGCCAGGGTATGGCGCACCGGGTGAATGCGAGCAGGCTCGTACTCCGTAATCAAGCCCCCAAAGTCGGGAATGATAACGCAGTCATGGTCGTGCAGGAGGTTATGAATATGATCAGCAAGCATTCGAAAGCAGCTACGGTGGGTAAAGTACTAAGCAAGAAACAGAATCGCCAAGACGCGGCAGTGGGCATCTGCACTGCAAAGGACCTTATTGACTACTACTGTGAACGTAGTAGGGCAACAAGGTCCTTTGCGGAGGTATACTAGCCACTACCTGATGCGGTAGTTCGGGCGGGTTTCTGCATTTACTCAGCAATTAAAATTCATACGTGGCACCGGCCAGTACGTTGATTCCCTTCACTGGATAGTTTAGGAAACGCTCGTACTTACGGCCCAGCAAGTTGTTGCCAAGAGCAAATATGGACAGATTTTCCATAATGCGGTAATCAGCACGCAGGTTCAGATCCACCACCGTATCCGTAGGCCGGGTGCGGGCGGTGTACAGAACGGGCCTTGGGGTGGGCGGCACGGATGGGTTTTCCTGCCGAAGGTAGCTCGTACCATAGCTGGAACTATAGGTGTATAGTTCGGCGCCTAGCAGCAGCTTATCGTACATGTTGTAGGTACCGAATAGCGTTGACTGAAAGGCAGGACGGTGGTAGGCTTCGGCGAGAGAATGCACCTTATACCCGTTGTAATCAGCCTTAAATCCTACCCGCGTTTTTTCGGCAGCGTTGTAAATAATTTCGCCGTGAATGTTGAGCAGTTGGGTTGCTTTCTTGTCATACACCAAGTCGAACTTGGTTGAGTCGCGCAAGGAGTTATTGTAGAAGTACAGATTCCGGTCGTTGCTCACCGTCACCTTCGCATTCACCTCCAGGGCCCGGGCGGGAGCAGCCTGGAAGCCCACGTACAAGGTAGGTCCCCGGCGGGTGTCGGCTACGCGCTGGTTGGGCGCCAACCAGGGATTTTCGGTGGTCAGGTCGTACATCGTTACCCGCTGGACAGCGCCTCCCAGGCCGGCAAAGACTAAGAACTTGTCTTCCGTAACAGTGTACCCCAACCGGATGGCCGGATAAGCATTAAACTGTTTGGCATTGCTAATAGTGTCGCCGGTATAGCCGAGGGTGGCTCCCACCGATACGGCCAGACGGTTCAAGGTTAGCTCGTAGGCCGGCGTAACTTGCACGTAGGGCCGGCTGTAGCTGAGGGAGTCCTTGAAGGAAATAAACGACACGTCGCCATCCACGCGTACCCGGCTGGTTTCGCCCAGCCGATAGGTAGAGCGCAAAGCGGCGAATACGTTGCTTTCCTTAGCAGTAAACCGGTCTTTCCAGTAGTTGAACCCTACGCCAAAATCGTACTGAAAGGCCGCGTCCGTGGCTCGGTTGCGGGCATACAGCTTGATGGCAGCGCGGGTAAAGGTTTGCTTAATAGAATCCTCCGCTGGGGGCAGCCGCAGGGTTTCACGGTTGTAGCCGTAGAAGTTGTACCGCTCCCGGCCTACGCTGGCCGTAGCTCCCAGCACCAGCGGCCCGTTGTAAGTTTCGCCGTTCAACGACAGACTCGTTTGGCTCTGCCCGGAGTTCTTCTTGTCGATGGGGCCGTTGGCCGACGAGAGATGACTGAAGTCGAGGCCGTAGCTGGCCGCGTCGCTCCGGGTGTTGTGCAGATGAGCTTTGCCGTACAGAGTGCCGTAGTTGCCTACCCCCGCTTTTAGGTAGTTGCCGGTGAGTGCAGGCAGTTCCTCCTGCCGGATAGTCAGCACGCGCACCGAGGGATTGAGCCGGTCGGCGGGCAGCTTAAAATCGGGGTACGTGTAGGCTACCTTGGGCCCACTTTTAGCGGGAGCCTCAATGGCAACCTTCTCAAAGTTGCGGGTAGCTTCGGGCAGCTCATTCACCCGCTCCTTCACAATCTCAATTTCGGCGTCCTCAATCTTGCCGCGCGTCTTCTGCGCCCACACTGTAGCGGGGGCAGCAACACTCAACAAAGCCGCAGCGGCCAGTAGTCTCGACGGTTGAAACGTCATACAATCGGGAGTTCAGTTAGCTGAAAGCACTGCCTGAAGCTTTGCTTTACAACTTTCTATTTTTCAGTTATTTATTTTCCGGCAAACTTGACTACTTCTCTCCTATTCCTCCTGTCCGATTGGGCCATCGGTGCGGTTACTGGTCGAATCAGCAGGCTGCGCTGTGGCCGGTGCTAGTGAGCTGCGCACGGACGTTTTGCTGGTTGCCTTACTTGGGGCAGGCTTGGTAGTCGAGGCCTTTGGAGTGGTTTTGCTGGGCGAGGTTTTGGGCGTGCTTGGTGCCGGGGTAGCCGGATCCGCAGGCAGTTCGGCCAACTGCTTCTTGGCGTCGTCTACCACTTCCTTCACCGGGAATTTATTGTCGATAATGGAATTGAGCGTGGCGCGGGCCTGGAAGATTTCGCCTTGGTCGCGGTAGATATCGGCAATGAGCAGGAAGGCCCGCCCCAACCACACATCATAATTGACGAAGTCGGAATTGCTCTTGTAGGCGGCGTCCAGGGCTTCGGGATATTTCTTTTGTTGATATAGTGCCGAGGCCAGCAAGTACTGGGCTTCGGCCCCACTTTCATCCTTCGCCGTGGCCGTAGTAGCTGTCAGCTCGGTGATGGCCTGATCGAAATTGCCGGCCTTGTAACTGGCTTTGCCGAGGTAGAGCGATGCCAGGTTGGTAGCGTTGAGAGCAGCTCCGCCCTGGGTTTGCAGCTCCTGCGCAATGCGACGAGTGCCTTCCAGGTCGCCCGCCTCGTAGTAGCTCTTCATCAACCCAATACCGGCATTGGCCACTTCCCGCTTATTCTGCGATACTTCTCGCAAGCGGGCGTAGTAGCGGGCAGCTTCGGCATAGTTCTTATTCTCGAACTCCAACTCAGCCAAGCGCCCCACGGCTCGGTTTACAAACTCGCTCTTCCCTTCGTCTACCACGGCTTTCAGACGAGGTAGCGCATCGGCTTTGCGGCCGGTCTTCAGGTAGGAATCGGCCAGGAAGAATCGGCCATCAGCCGCCAGCACCGTATTTGGATATTGTTGCAGGTAGCCCTCCAGGCGCGGAATAGCTTGGGCGTATTTCTCGGCGAGGTACAGCGACTTGGCCGCTTCAAACTCCACGCTTTCGGTGGCTTTGCTGTCGGGGTTCTGCTGCTTAAACTGGGCCAAGGACTGGTCAAACTCTTCGGTGCGCCCGAGGGCCGATAAGCTTTCCTGAAGGCTGTAAATAGCACTGCTGGCCGCCTTTGTGCGCGGGTACTGGCTGAGCACCTGGCGGAAGTCGGCCACGGCTTTTTCGTGCTGCTCCAGGTTCTGGTAGGCCACGCCCCGCTTTTGCAGCGCCTGAGGAATCAGGGTGGAGTTAGGCCGGTTCTGGATTAGCTTCGTGAAGCCATCTACGGCGGGCTGAAACTCCCCAGCTTCGTAGTCGAGCTGGGCCTGCTGGAACACGGCATCCTCCGCGTAGCGCGAACTAGGCGCGGTTTTCAGCAGGGTATTTAGGGTAGTAGCCGCTTCCTGGCGCTTACCCATAAGCCCCAGCGTAATTCCTTTCCGGTAATAGGCGTAGTCCTTGTCGGCGGCGTTGGCTTGAATTACTTTATCGTACTGGTCAAGAGCCTGCTGGTAGTTTTTCGACACGTAATAAATGTCGCCCAGGCGAAGGGTCACGTCGTAGTAGTTCGGATAAGTAGGCTTTGCCACGGGGTCCTGAAGCCAGGCTTGAAACTGCTGGCGGGCCCGGTCATACTGCTTGGTGTTGTAGTACGCGTAGCCTAGGCCGTAGCGAGCTTTCTGGTCGAAGTCGGTTTCGGCAGCCGAGCCGGTACGGGCCGTGCGGGCCGCCGCCGTATATGCCGTAATGGCGGGCTGGTATTGCAGTCCTACGCTGTAAATTTCGCCTTTCAGGACCTGAGCAGCGGCGCGCAGGGCCTCATCTTGCGGATATTTGAGGCTCTTATCGAGTACGGGTAACGCCTCCTGGTAGCGATTGTCGTTGTAGAGCGTGGCGGCCTGTAGGTAGGCTACGCGCTGGTAGGTAGCGTTGAGCTTGGTACTCCGGTCGTCAAGGTTATCAAGGTAGTTGAGGGCCTGGGCGTAGTCGGAGGAATTGAGGAAACTCTCGCTCAGGATGTCGTCGGCAGCGGCTTGATTTTTAGAGCGGGGATACTTCTTCTGGAAGTCGCGCAGGGCGGCAATTACTTCCTGCGTGTTGCCCAGTTCGTAGCTCACCTGCGCGTACTTCAGCGTAGAGTTCTCACTGATTACCTTGTCAAAGTTGAGCTTGCGCGCGGCATCAAACGAGTTTAGCGCAAGCTGCTTCTGGTTGGTTTGGAGGTAGCTGAGGCCCAAGTGGTAGGCAGCATTCTGGCCCAGGGTATCGCGGCGCACGGCTACGTTCTTTAGGCTTCCAATGGCACCTTTGAAGTCGCCCTGCTTGAAGTTGGAGTAGCCAATTTTGTACTGCACCTTGGGTTCAATGCTCTTGCGGCCCGCGGCGTACTTGTCAAAGTACTCGGCAGCTTGCTTGAAGTCCTGCTTCTGGTAGTAGGCGTCGCCCACCAGCAGCTGAATCTCGTCGGCGCTTTGGGGCGGCGGTGTTTGAGCCAGCGCACGCGACCCGTATTCAATGAGGCCGTCGTAGTTGCCTTCTTTATAGAAGATCTGCGTCATGAGGGCCGGTACTACCGGGCGGTAGGCATCGTTCTGTTCGGCCACCGCTAGGTCCTGACGGGCGGCGGCGTAGTCGCCAGCACTGGACGCCAAAATACCGGCGTAGTAGGAGCTGGCGTAGCGGTACTGGTGGTTGCCGGCTTTGTTACGGTCAAACTGCAGCTTGGCCTTGTCAAACTCCTTCTGGGAAAAGTAGCTGTAGCCCAGCTTAAATTCAGCTTCGGCCCGCTGGTCGTTGGTCAGGTTGTCGGGGCCCACTTTCTGCAGGTAGTCAATCGACTTCGCGTAATCCTTCTTATCGAAGTAAAACTTGCCGAGCTGAAAATAGGCTTCGGGGGCTTTGGGGTGGGCCGGATTGGCCGCCGCAAACGCTAGCACGCGGTCCTCCGCGTCGGGGTGAAACAGGTATAAGCCCGACACGGCGTAGTAATACTCGGCATCCACGGTGCGGCCCGGAGCCAACTCCCCGTTGCGGCGCTGGGTTAGCTCTAGGTAGCGCTGAAAGGACTGCTGCGCGGCACCATACTTACCTTTATCGAAGAGTTCGAGGCCCTCTTGGAAGTAGCGCTCGTCATTGGTGAACACCTGGGTTTGCTGGGCAGTGGCGGCCAGCGGCGCGGCGGCACTGAGCGAGGCGGCCAGCGCCAGACGGGGGAATAGTTTCATCAGGAAGCGTTACGCTTAGAACAGTCCGGGCCTTTACAGACCGCAGAATCAGCCAAAAGTAGCGAAAAGTTTGGCCGAGGTTGCCCGCAAAGAGGCCTTTTTGCCGGTGGTAACGCGGGCCGGTGAGTGTTTGGTGTAGGAAATCCGGAATTCCTGACGGGTTTGGGAGCCTATTCCCTCTATAGCTATATGCAACGTTTCTATTTCGCTTTACTCCTCGGGTTCATCAGCTTCTGCCTCGACGGTTGCTCCGAGCCTACTTCTTCTACCTCCGCTTACGCGCGAAACCCCACCATATCCGATGCGCGGGGTCGGCCGCGGAATTCCACTACGTTTTACTTTCCAGCCGCTGATTCCTCTTATCCATTCACTAACTCAGTGGAGTACCCACCTAGTCAATTACTATATGCTTCCTGCAATTTGCTGTACTTTGGCGCGCCGGTTCTCTCTAACTACTATCTGAATACTGATGTCTACCGGTTCCTGTGGCTGCGTTCTTTTAACCAACCAGTACTGCTGACGCTTCGCCGCAGTGCTACTGGCGGCAGCATCCGGACGCAATTTTTGGATAAGCCAAACTGCGGAATAAAACTGGTTACCGTACAATTTATTCCACCTAAGGCATCGGCGCAGCAGGTAAAGCAGCTGGAACAAGAGCTTCGAAAGCGCCAGGCTGACCTGCTACAGCAGCAAAGGATAGCTAAAATCAACCGGCCGCCCGTTCACATCACAAGCAAAGAAACTACCCGCTCTATTTCCCCGCAGCAGTGGCAACAATTTGAGCAGCTGCTAGCGCAGAGCAGATTTCAGCAATTGCCGCCCTTCGAAGCACCAACCGGGGCGATAGATGGTGCTTCCTGGCTATTGGAATCCCACCAAGCTAGCGGCTACCATATGGTGTTTCGCCACGAACCGAATGCAGCTGAAGGTTTTCGCAGAGCGTGCGAGTATTTACTCGACCTGAGTTCGGCACGTGCAGAAGAGCGTTATTAGGGTACCTGAGGTAGTGGCTTGCACCAGTAAATTCAGATGGCCGGGCAACCATCCAACGGGGCAAGGAGTCTTCTGGTTAGCCTATCTTTCCCCACCTATGCGCCTGCTGCTAGTTCTATTCTGTCTTTTCAGTGTATCTCCTGTCTCTCACCTACTAGCCCAAACCACCTTGCTGCAAGGCAAGGTGCTGGACGACAAAACGCAAGAGCCCATTCCCTTTGCCTCGGTGGGCATTGCCGGGCAGCCGTTTGGTACGGTTGCCAATGCGCAGGGTCAGTTTCAGTTTACCATTCCGGCTCCTTCCAGCAAGGCTACGGAAGCTGTATTGATTTCCTGCGTGGGGTACCAGACAGCTACGGTGCCAACGGCTACGTTACAAGCCGCCGGGCAGGTAGTGCGGCTTCACCCCAGCAGCATCAACCTAGCCGCCGTGACGGTGCGGCCGGGCAAGGTGAAGACCAAGACGTTTGGCCGCACTAGCAGCTCCACGCTCATGGGGGCTAGCATGTACACCGAGGCCGATTTGGTGAGTGATGCGCTGGCCAAAGAGCAGGGCACCATTTTGCCCGTTGATGAGGATTGCCGGCTGCGGGACTTTAACATGCACGTGGCCTTCAACCGCTTCAAGTCGATAAAATTCCGGTTGAACCTTTACAGCGTGCAGGCCGGTAGGCCTCACCAGCCCCTACTTCGCCAAGATATCCGTTTCGATGTAACCGAGCCTCGCGGCTGGGTGCGGGTAGACTTGACGCCCTACCAAGTACAAGTGCAGGGCCACAAAGCGGTAGCCGTTACAATCCAATGGCTAGAGAGCGAAGCTACCCCTGGCAACTCAAAAAGCTTTGGTATCTCGGCCGTACCCATGCCGGGACATAGCATTCTAACCCGTAGCAAAAGCCAAGCCCAGTGGCAGGAGCTTACCCCTGGCTACTTAAGCATGTACCTGACGTTGGACTCCTACCGCCCCCTTCCGAATAAAGCACTCGAAGCTGGTAAAGCCTCCCTAGCCACTGGCAACCAAGGCCCCCAGCAAGGCGAACCTGCTTCCGCGCCGGCCGACGACTACCAGCTGCCGGATAGCCTGCGCTACTTACGGTACGTGACGACCTCCTCAACACCCACGCTGACAAACCTCGCTGGTTATGGCCAGCACCCCACCGCCGGGCACTTTGTGCAACTGCCTGGCACCCGCCTCTACTACGAACGATACGGCCAGGGCGCTCCGCTCCTGCTTTTGCATGGTAACGGTCAGTCTATTGCTGCCTTTCAGGAGCAAATTAGTGAATTAGCGCAGCACTACGATGTACTTGCTGTGGATACACGGGCTCATGGCCGCAGCCTCGACTCTACCACTGCTAGTCTAACGTATAACCTGTTTGCCGCCGATGTAAAGCAACTGCTCGATTCTCTGCACCTCTCCAAGGTCAATGTGGTGGGTTGGAGTGACGGAGGGAATACGGCCCTTGCGCTGGCGCTGCGCTACCCTGCAAGCCTCAACCGGATGGTGGTAATGGGAGCAAATTTGTTTCCTACCGCCGAGGCTGTTGAGCCCGATTTTCTCCAACTGCTACGCAAGCAACTACGCGAAGCACAACGCCTGCCGGACGCCCACAGCAAGCAGGATGTCCGACGCCTACAGTTGCTGCTTCAAGAGCCTAACATGACCTTTCAGGAGCTGCACGCCATCACTACCCCCACCTTAGTAGTAGCCGGGCAGCACGACCTTATTCTGGAGAAGCACACTCGCGCCATTGCGCAGCACATTCCTGGCGCGCAACTCCTAATTATACCCGGTGCTTCGCACTACGCACCTCAGGAAAAGCCCCGCGAGTTTAACCAGGCGGTACTGCAGTTTTTTCAGAAGTAGGAACAGTCAAACCTGGGCTACCCACCAGCAGGGAGATATTACACGGCTTCGCTATAATGATTCTAATAAATATTTTTACTATTACAACTTAAACTATATATTCATCCTACTATATGACAGCGCAGATGTAGCGGGTCTTTGTTCACCTAACGCCCAATCGTATGTCCTTGACTACTCGTTTGTTTGGCACGGTAGCACTTATTGTAGGGATGGGTAGTGCCTATGTATTAGGTCAGCGGAGCCGCCCTGTAGCGCCCACCACCATTAAGAACGCGCAAGCGTCTCCGCAGACTCAGGTGGGCAACCACAACCCCAGGGCCGGGCGCCGAGTGGCCACGCCAGCGCGGAAGGATAGCATGGCTGCCTGGACGCGGCGCTTTCGGCAGCAGTACCCAGCCCTGCCCAAGGCCTATTACATCAACGCCAAGCTGGTAAGAGAAATCTTGTCCCAAGAGCAGGGTTCCAACCCCAATGACCCGAAGGGAGGCATGCGGCTGTACTTTGGCCTGGATTCCGCCCGCACTCCCCACGTTATTCTAGTAGGCGTGCGGGAGAATGGCACCAACGTATTAGAGCCAAAACGGCAAGTACCTCTCAGAGCTGGTTTCATTCTGGGAGAATCAGCAACCCGCTGCCCCGATAATTGCGACCGAAATAGCCCACTCGAACAATAAGCCCCGGGCTTTCTATAGCCGCACCAGCGTTACGTCGTCGCGAGTGAAGTCAAAGCGACTTTTGTCTACTACGCCCCGGCACACGGCCACCCGCGGGGGCGCCAGCTTGCCTTTGCGGCCCGCTTCTATCTGCGCCTCCCCCAATACTTCTAGTGTTGCTACGCCTTCGTTGTTACGGCGCAGTTCCCACATGCCCGGCATGATGTCGCCTTCCACCTGACCGGCGATGAACACCTCTTTGGGTGACATTTGAATGATATCGAATACTTGCATTAGCGGCTTTCCATTATGAGGTGTAGTTCTACTCTATTCTGGCTTTTTATGATAGTGTCTTGACTAATACGCAGGCATTAGGCCATCCATATGCACCCTACACCACACCCCGCTTTCATGCACCAGTCTGGCACCCTTTCCATCATATTCTACACCCATGGTCCCTAGTATTCATCTTTTCCGCAAAGTACTACACGCCGTCGGAATAGGTAGCGTCCTTACCTGCTGCCAGCAAGCCGATTCTCCAAACGCCACGGCAGATCGGCCTGCCCCTCCCCAAACCGTTAGTGCTGCCCCGGCCGGATCTACGCCATCGAACAACCACAATCCGGACGCTGGAAAACCCGTTACGGACGAAGCTGGCATAAACATACTAGCCGATTGGACTCGCCGATACCGGGTGTCCTTTCCAAACGCGTACTCGCATCCCCGCGCTTTTTACATCAATGAGAAGCTAGTCGCTGATATTTTAAAGCAGGTAAATTCCTCTGGTAATAAAGGCGGCCTGCGCATGTACCTAGGGCTCGACTCCTTGGGCGTAACCCATATGATTGTAGTAGCGGTAGATAGAAATGGGGTCGAAGTCGTTAGGCCTAGGGGCGCTACGGAAGGGTTGGTGGCTCCTATCGTGGGTGAAACGGATGCCCGCTGCCCCAATAACTGCGACACCAGTAGCCCACTCACACGGTAACCAGAGGTTGCAAGCGTTCAGCTCAAGTAGCAAACCAGCAACCGAACTAGACACCGTATGGAAAATGAGCGGCTACGTTTCTACGCGGTGACAGCGTGGCGAGCCTTGGGAAAGTACTTAGGGGCCAGCTAGTGGGTTCGGTACCCTTGCGCAACTGCTGGATTAGTAAAGACGCGCCGAAAGTTTTTCAGAATGGTGTACCTTGCCAGAGTCTATTCCTTACCAAGAACGGACTTTTTGGCCCTATTTAGCTAGGCTCCCGTTGGCTGAGTTGCCTAGCAGGCAGATAGGTAAACGTAAGCCTGCCTGAAAAGCTACCACCCAACTACGAACATAACTTAACGCCGCTTTTCCGTGTTAAGCAGCCAACGCTGTTTCATATCTGAGCACCCTATTTCTCTGCCCATGTCCATTACCTCCCAAGCAGACTTAGCTGGCCTGCAGCTCGTTAGTGAAGCCGTCGGTACTACCCTGAAACAAATGCGCGAGTATGCCCAGCCGGGTATGACAACCAAAGAGCTAGACGAATATGGCGGACGTATTTTGGCGGCGCTGGGTGCCAAATCGGCCCCGCGGCTTACCTATGGCTTTCCCGGCTGGACGTGCATCAGCGTGAATAACGAAGTGGCACATGGCATCCCATCGACCCGCAAGGTGCTACAGGACGGCGACTTGGTGAACATCGACGTGTCGGCGGAGCTAGGCGGTTACTGGGCCGATAATGGCGGCTCTTTTGTGCTCGGGGCCGATATTCACCAGCACCAGCCGCTGGTCGATGCCTCACGTCAAATCTTGCGCACCGCCCTTAGCCGCATTCGCGGTGGCGTACGCATTGCCGATATTGGCGGGCTGATTGAAGGCGAAGCACGAAAAGCGGGTTTTCGGGTTATCAAGAACCTGGTGGGGCACGGCATCGGCCGCAGCCTGCACGAGGAACCCAAGGAGATACCCTGCTACTACGACCGGTACAACTTAAAGCGCTTCAAGAAAAACTCAGTGGTAGCAGTAGAAACATTTATTTCTACCCGCGCCTCGCTGGCTCATCAGCTCAGCGACGGCTGGACCCTGGTAACTAAAGATGGCAGCTTTGTGGCTCAGCACGAGCATACCATTGTGATTACCGACGACAAGCCGATTATTCTAACAGAGGCAAACCATATTTGGGAGTAAGTAGCCCCGGCCTTGCTGAAAAGCCTTACAAAACAGGAGTTACTTAGCTAAATAGCGCTAATAGCTCCTGTTTTGTAAGGCTTTTCAGCAAGACCGTGTCGGTACGGATCAGTTCGTGGGCCAGCTCCCGCTTGCCTTCTTGCAGCTGCATCATTCGCTCCTCAATGGTATCGGGGCAAATCAGGCGAACGGCAACTACGTGCTTTGTTTGCCCAATGCGGTAGCTTCGGTCAATGGCTTGATTCTCAACGGCGGGGTTCCACCATGGGTCTACCAGGAACACGTAATCGGCCGCGGTGAGGTTGAGGCCCGTACCCCCGGCTTTCAGACTTACTAAGAAAACGCGCGTGCTTTCATCTTCCTGAAACGCTGTCACGGCGCCCGCCCGGTTGCGAGTTTGCCCCGTAAGCGTGACGCTGGGAATATCGTGGGCCTGCAACGCGTATCGAATGAGGTCTAGCATGGCTACGAACTGGGAGAATACCAGGATTTTATGCTCGGAAGCCTTATTTCTGATTTCCTCTACCAACACCTCTAGCTTAGCAGAGGCGTGGCCGTAGTCTTCCGTAGTACGCAGCAGGGCCGGCGAATTGCAGATTTGGCGCAGGCGCGTGATGCCCTGCAAGATGTGCAGGCTTTCCCGCTGCACCCCATCGTCTAACTGCCCCAGCAGCAGGTCGCGGTACTCTTGTTTGCAGGCTTCGTACACCCGGCGTTGCTCGGCTCCCATTTCGCAGTAGAGCACCATCTCCGTTTTCTCCGGTAGCTCAGAAGCTACCTGTGCCTTGGTGCGGCGCAGCACAAACGGGCTGATTTTCCGCTGCAACTCTCGGGCCCGCTCCCCATCCTTAAACTTGTCGATGGGGTCGGCGAAGTGGGCGCGGAACTGCTGGCGGGTACCCAACAAGCCGGGGCAGGCAAAGGATAGCTGCCCATACAGGTCGTAGGTATTGTTTTCCAGTGGCGTACCCGTCAGAACTACCCGGTTGCGGGCCTGCAGCAAGCAGGCCGCCTTGTAGCGCAGCGAGTCCGGATTCTTGATAGCCTGCGCCTCGTCCAGGAAAACATAGTTGAACCGGTATTCCTTCAGTTGTTTGATGTCGGCTACCAGAGTAGTGTAGGTGGTCAGTACGATAGCATAGGCAGCGTAGTCCATGGTGGCAGAGCGACCACCACCGTAGGCCACATGCACATGTAGAGAAGGCGCAAACTTGGCTATTTCAGCCTGCCAGTTGAATAGTAGTGAGGTAGGTACCACCACTAGGCTCGCCCCCGTGCGCCCCTGCTCCAGCTGCTGCAAGACAAAGGCCAGCACCTGAACGGTCTTACCAAGTCCCATATCATCGGCCAAGCACCCGCCAAAGCCGAAGGAATCTAGGAAAGTAAGCCAGTTCAGGCCCTGCTGCTGATAGCCACGTAGAGTAGCCCGCAAGGCCGCGGGCACCGCCACCTCCCCAATGCCGGCAAAGCTGGCCACGGCCGTGCGATACTCGGCCAGGCGAGCTTTGGTTTCGGTTGTGAGCATTGCTTCTTCGTAGAGCTCTTCCACCGAGGCGAAGCTCACGGCGGGGGTTCGGAGCTGCTCCTCTACTACCTGGCCAGCCCGGAAATAGGTGGCAAACTTCTCGACCCACTCCTGGGGCAAGATGCCGCGGGTGCCGTCATCGAGGTGCACGTAGCGGCTGCGGTTACGGACAGCGCGCTGCAACTGCCGAAGGGAGGCCTGTTGGGAGCCGAAACGCACCTGCACCTTAGTTTCAAACCAGTTGGTTTCACTGCTTACCTGCACGCTAATGCGAGCCTTGTGCCGGTTTAGTGTATTCTGCCGGAGCTGGTTGAAGCCGAACACCGTAATATGCTGCGCCTGCCAGCTCTCGAACGCATCCAGAAACCAGTTCTCATCCAAAAACTGAGCTTTTGGCATGTATAGGGTTTGCTGCGCCAACTGCTCCTGAAAGATAGGATACTGGCGTACAAGGGCCTGCAAGAAACGTTCTTCTGCTGCTGCATCACGGACGACTACAAAGGGTCGGCCCAGAACGTCGGTGGCGTACAGCTGGCGGCGCGACAACACCGATACCTCCCAGGTGCCGTAGCGCATTATGGGCAACAGTTCTACGTGCAGCCCCGCCTCAGACAGGTACAGGACCAGTTCGGGCGTTTGGTCAAAGCCCGCCTCCTGCAGTTGTCGGCGGGTAGCAGGCCGCACGTAAGAGTAGGTGATGCGCAGGCGGTCCTCCAAGTTCGTTAGCACCTCCCGCTGAAACTCGTCGAACTTTGACTGGTGGATCAGCAAGGCGTTGTTATGCTGTTTGAAGAACTCCACTACGCGCCATACCTCCAAGCTGTCGAGCAAGTATAACTCCCCATGCACGGCAACAAAGTATTCGTGCTGGATGGTTAGGTCTCTCAGCTCCAAGAGTTGGTCGAGCAGATGCAGCTTGCCCGTCACTTGATAGAACTCCGCTTGCTGGGTTACCAGTAGCCGCATTTCCAGCCGGACATGGTGCACCCGCACCGCCTCCACCGACTGCGCCGTAACTTTCTCACCCAGGGCCGAGCGGTGGGCAAGAACGGGGATTCCCTCGGGGTTCTTCACAACGGCCCGCAGGGCCTCCAGAGCCGCCCCAGTGCGGGCATCGTCGTAGTTATGCTGAAACCGCGCCAAGCCAGTATAGAACTTTAGGGCATCGGGGTCCGAGATGTTCCAGATGCCATCAAGCGGGTTCAGGAACGTGAGCGGATTCTTCGGCTTGCCGGCGGCAGTAGTCGCGGCTTCTACCAGCTGAATAGTTAGGTGCCCATAATAGCGGTGGCGCCCCAGCACGATAAAGCGCTGGCGCTGGGCTGTGTTCGGTTCCGGCAGATGCTGCTCGGGTAGCAACTGCCGTATGAGTTCCTGCTTGGTAGCAGCCGTTATGGGCAGCAGCGATGCGCGGATGGGCGCAATGGTTACAGCCTGGTCGGTATAAATTAGCTGCAGGTGTTCTTCTAGATTGGGTTCCTGCTCCAAGCCGTAGTCTTTAGCGGCCGCACGCAACCGATCCTGGCGCAGCTTTGCATCAAAGAAAATCCGCAGCTCCGAGCGGTGCAGCACGGCCAGCAGCACCTGGGCCTGGTGTTCACATAGCTGCGCTGCTGGGCCCGCACAGGTGCATGAAACCACCACGCTACGCTCCTGCTGCACTACCGCTACCGTGGGCCATGCCAGCCCCCCCGCCCTGCTGAATGTACCGTGGTTTAGGGTCAGAGCTTCGGGAGTAATAGCGTTGAGGGCACGCGTTTCCCTCGCCACAGGTGTGGCGCAGCGCTGTTCTACATCGGCGGCCGTTAGTTCCGCTACGGGTAGGCTGGCAAAGGTGTAACAATGCGCGGCCTCGTTTTCCGGCGTCTGGTGGTCGTCTTGGGGAGGCATGGCGTGCAGTAAGCAGACGGTTGGGGCGGGTTTTCTATTCTGGGGCGGCTCCTTGCTTCGAAAGGCCTAGGTGACAACCTGACTACATTCCAACCACTGCATGCAACGGCACGGGGTGCAGAATCAGCCAGACTAGTTCCCGCAGGATTTCCCCATCCGTCATGGAGCCGCTGTCGATACCCTTGCTTTGGGCGTCGGCCCGCCGAATGAGGTGCACGATGTCGCGGGTGCGGGCAAAGTCGAATACTTTCAGGCCGGTTTGGTAGTCGCGGCGGGCGTAGCTGTTGGCTAGGTTGAGGCGTTTCCAGTCGGCCTCCGTTGGGTTGGGCAACTGGTGCAGGGCCAGCAGACGCGAAAAGTAGTTGAACAGCAGCGTCAGGTTCGGAATGAGGGGGTTATTCTTAGGATTCGCCTCGAAGTAGAGCAGAATGCGGTTGGCCTTCAGCACGTCGCGGCGGATTAATGCGCTCTGTAGCTCGAAGATGTTGTACTCCTTACTAATGCCCACCA
Source organism: Hymenobacter mucosus (assembly GCF_900188255.1). GTDB lineage: Bacteria > Bacteroidota > Bacteroidia > Cytophagales > Hymenobacteraceae > Hymenobacter > Hymenobacter mucosus. The sequence continues at coordinate 265,099 of NZ_FZNS01000001.1, forward strand.
TGCGCTGCACTAGGTCCTCATCAATGGCATGACCGGGCAACAGGTTTATCAGCATCTTGTCTACCTCATTGGTCAGTCGGCCCAGCTCAGCACCAATGTACTCGGCCAGCATGTTGGTCGCCTGGGGGGTGATTTGCTGGCCCTTGCTGCGCACATAGTTCGTGAGCCAGGGTGCCACCTGGTTGTCGTAGAGCTTTTTGCTGGTAAGCAGCACGGTACCGGCCGGGGCGGGCTCCTTCTTGTCGCCAGCCAGCAGCTTACCCAGCTTTTTGCGCGCATCCAGGGTTTTGTGCTTGTAGCAAAATACCAGCACGGTGCTTTGCAGCGGATTCTTGAGGTAGGCTTCCAGAAATGGCCACGCCTTTTCCGATTCTAAATCGGCCACGGCCTGGGCTTCCTTCACCAGCACCACCGAGCGCTCAGCCATCATAGGAAAGCGCTTGGCCTGCCCCAGAATGCCTGCTACATCTGTGTCCTTGCCATAGAGCACTACTTGGTTGAAGCCCTTTTCATGCTCCTGAAGTACCTGTTTCTCCAGCAAGTCGGCCACCAAGTCGATGTAGTAGGGCTCCTCCCCTTGCAGGAAATACACGGGCGCAAACTGCCGCTGCTGGAGTTGCTTAAGAATTTCGTCGGGGGTGAGGGTCACGCGCTGAAAACTGTGAGGTAGTGAAGGAAGTGAGCTGAAGGCTGGCATTTCCGATAAACAAAGGTACCAATGCTTACTACCTTTGTCCAGTTGTTAGGGCCGCGTCCTAGCAGCTGCTTGGATTTCACTGGCCTGGCTGTGCGCTCTGGGTTGCCAGTTCGGCCAAGCAGTACACCATTTCACCCATTCACGTTTTCATTCAGTGGATTTAATAGAAGAACTACGCTGGCGGGGCATGTTTCACGACATGATGCCCGGTACCGATGAACACCTCCGTCAGAATGCCCCCATCACGGGGTATATCGGGTTCGACCCGACAGCGCCTTCCCTGCACATCGGCAACCTGGCAACTATTATGCTGCTCGTGCACCTGCAGCGGGCCGGCCACCGCCCGCTTGCCCTCGTAGGCGGCGCTACTGGTATGATTGGCGACCCATCCGGCAAATCATCGGAGCGTAATTTACTGGATGAGGAGGCCTTGCGCCGCAACCAAGCCGGCATTCGGGCGCAGCTAGAGAAGTTTCTTGACTTCAACGAAAGCCCCACCGGCGCCAAAGTGGTCAACAACTACGACTGGTTTAAGGAGTTCGGCTTTCTGCAATTTCTGCGTGAGGTAGGCAAGCATCTCACGGTAAACTACATGATGGCCAAGGACTCGGTAAAGCGCCGCATCAGCGGTAACGAGGAGTCGGGTGCGGAAGGCCTCAGCTACACCGAGTTTAGCTATCAGCTGCTGCAGGGCTACGACTTCTTCCACCTCTACCAAAACCTGGGCACTACCTTGCAAATGGGGGCCTCCGATCAGTGGGGCAACATTACCACGGGCACGGAGCTTATTCGCCGCATGACTAGTGGCGAGGGCAAAGCGTACGCCCTCACCGGCCAGCTCATTACCAAGGCCGATGGCACCAAGTATGGCAAGAGCGAAACGGGCACGGTGTGGCTCGATGGCTCCATGACCTCGCCCTACCAGTTCTACCAGTTCTTCCTCAATGCTGCCGATGCTGACGTGCCACGCCTCATCCGCGTGTTTACCCTGCTACCCCAGGCCGAGATTGAAGCGCTAGAGGCTGAGCACGCCCAAGCGCCCCACTTGCGCACGTTGCAGAAAGCCTTGGCCAAAGACGTAACCACCCGGGTGCACGGTGAAGCTGCTTACGAAGCGGCCCTGTCGGCATCCCAGGTACTTTTCGGCGGGGGCGACCTAGCGACACTTGATGAGGCTACCCTGCTCGACGTATTCGCAGGCGTTCCGAGCATCGAAGTGCCCCAGACTGCACTGGCGGAGCAAAATGTTATTGGCTTGCTTAGCGAAGCAACCAACAGCATCATATTCTCTTCAAAAGGGGAAGCCCGCAAGATGATTCAGGGCGGAGGCGTCAGCCTGAACCGCACCAAGGCTACCCCCGAGCAGCAAGCTACGGAGGTTCCGTTGCTGCTGAATCAATACATAGTGGCCCAAAAAGGAAAGAAAAACTACTACCTCATCAAAGTAGTATAATCGCCTCACCCATTAAGCGTGCTGGCTGCCCATCCAACCCGAGCCCTTCCACTACTCGCCAATGCAGTAGCGGAAGGGCTCTACTTGTAAAGACGCTTAGTCCTTATAAGCGCGATAGGCAAAACCTAGGCGGCCAGCCTGAGGTGCTCCCCGGTTCAGCCAAATAAGAAAGGCCCCACCGTTAACCGGCAAGGCCTTACGTGTAACTATCGACACCGCAGAAGCTGCGGTGCCTACTTACTTCTTTTTAGCAGGTGCAGCTTTCTTGGCAGCAGGCGCAGCTTTCTTAGCAGCGGGAGCAGCTTTAGGCGCAGAGTCTGCAGCGGTATTCTTAGCGTTTTGTACTTCCGTACGGATGGTTTGGGCCATGTTCTTCAGCTCCTGCATGCCCTTACGCACGCGGGTGCCAGCGGCCGAGTTGCCCTTATCGTAGAACTTCTCGAAGTCGGCTTCCAGCGACAGCACCAGGTCTTTCAGTTGGCTAAAATTGCTCATTTGGGAGGGGTTGTTTGGTGTGGAAAAAGTGTTTAACCGGCTCTAATATACTGGGATTTCAAATACAAGCAATTTTTCAAGTTTTTTTCTTAAATGCCTTTTTCGGCGAGATAGAGCACTTTTTATGGATAAACACCTCAACAGTAGATGCAAGCTGTAGCAACCCCTACTGGAAATAGTACCAAATACAAAAGCCGGTCCCTGGGGTAGGAACCGGCTTTTGTATTTAGCAAAGCTGCATCTAGCCCTGCAGGTCTGCAGGTACTACTGCTTTGGAATATTGTCCTTTAGCCAACTTCTCTTGCACTGCTTCGAAGGCTGTAATGGTAGTGGCTACGTCCTCAAGGCTGTGCGCAGCCGTGGGGATGATGCGTAGCATGATAACGCCCTTAGGAACCACAGGATACACCACGATAGAGCAGAAAATACCGTGATTCTCACGCAGATCGAAGGTTACTTGGGTTGCGTCAGAAATCTGGCCCTGCAGGAGTACTGGCGTTACGGGCGACGTAGTAGTGCCAATATTGAAGCCTTTTTCGCGCAGGCCGCTTTGCAAGGCCCGTACTACCGTCCACAGGTTTTCCTTGAGCTCGGGGCGAGTGCGTAGCAGCTCCAAACGCTTCAACGCGCCCACCACCAGCGGCATGGGCAAGGATTTGGCGAAAATCTGGCTACGCATGTTGTAGCGCAAATATTCAATTACATTCTCGGGCCCTGCTACGAAAGCGCCGATGCTAGCCATGCTCTTGGCGAACGTAGAAAAATAAAGGTCGATACCGTCTTGTACGCCCTGTTCTTCGCCCGTTCCAGCGCCAGTAGTGCCCATGGTGCCGAACCCGTGCGCATCGTCAACGAACAACCGGAACTGGTACTTCTCTTTCAAAGCTACCACACCGCGTAAGTCGCCCTGGTTGCCTGACATGCCAAACACCCCCTCGGTGATTACCAAGATGCCGCCGCCCGTTTCGTCCGTAATTCGCTTTGCCCGCTCCAATTGCTTTTCCAGGCTGGCCATGTCGTTGTGCACGTACACGAAGCGCTTGCCGGCATGCAGGCGCACCCCGTCGATAATGCACGCGTGCGACTCCGCATCGTACACAATCACGTCGTGGCGGCCCACCATCGCATCAATGATGGATACTACGCCCTGGTAGCCGAAGTTGAGCAACATGCAATCCGGCTTCTGGATAAACTCCGCCAGTTCATTTTCTAGTTGCTCGTGCAGGTTGGAGTTGCCCGACATCATCCGGGCACCCATCGGCAGAGCCATGCCATACTCAGCGGCGGCGTCAGCATCGGCTTTGCGCACCTCTGGGTGGTTAGCAAGCCCCAGGTAGTTGTTCAGGCTCCAGGTGAGAACCTCTTTACCGCGAAAAATCATGCGGGGCTTAATCTCGCCTTCCAGCTTGGGGAATGCGAAATAGCCGTGCGCATAGTGTGAGTGGACACCTAGCGGGCCGCGGTTGGCGGCAATCTTCTCGAATAGATCCACGAGGGAACAGGTTGAATGTGAAACGAAAACGAGCGGTCAAGCCCAAGGGCTAAACTCTCAGGTAATGTACAAAGTTATGGCAATCCGCAAAGGTAGCCGCTTTCTGCATGCATCCAACCCTCGCCAAAACGGTCGATGGCGTTTTATGGTACGGCTAGAATGGCGTTTCTTTGACCAGGAAAACCCACTGGCTAGGGCGTATTACGCCATCTACGGCTAGCTCGTCAGTAGAGATATTCAGCTACGTTCTTTTTACCTCTCCCACCCGCACCCTCCCTACATGAAAAAGATTACCAAGCTACTCGTTGCCAACCGGGGCGAAATTGCTTTGCGCGTACTACGCTCAGCCAAAGAAATGGGCTTGCAAACCGTCGCTATTTATAGTGAAGCTGACCGCAATGCTTTGCACGTACGCTACGCCGATGAGGCCGTGTGTGTGGGCCCACCCGCCTCTAAGGACAGCTACCTCCGCGGCGATAAGATTCTCGACGTTTGCCGCCAACTGGGTGTCGATGCCATTCACCCTGGCTACGGCTTCCTATCTGAGAATGCCGAGTTTGCCCGCCAAGTGCAGGAGGCCGGACTGATTTTCGTGGGTCCCTCGCCCGAAGCTATGGATGTGATGGGTGACAAGCTCTCGGCTAAACAAGCCGTGAAAGCCTATAATATCCCGCTAGTGCCCGGCCTCGACCAAGCCATTACCGATGTGCAGGCTGCCAAGCAAATTGCTCAGCAGGTAGGCTTCCCGGTGCTTATCAAGGCCTCGGCCGGCGGCGGCGGCAAGGGCATGCGCCTAGTACATCACATGGACGAGTTTGAGGAGCAGATGCAGCTTGCCGTATCGGAAGCTACCTCCGCTTTCGGCGACGGCGCAGTGTTCATTGAGAAATTTGTAACTGGTCCGCGCCACATTGAAATACAGGTACTCGGCGACGAGCACGGCAACATTGTGCATCTGTTCGAGCGGGAGTGCTCCATTCAGCGCCGCCACCAAAAGGTAATTGAAGAGGCGCCCTCCTCGGTCCTCACGCCCGAGCTGCGGGCTGAAATGGGCCGTTGCGCCGTGGATGTAGCCCGGGCCTGCAACTACACCGGGGCCGGCACCGTGGAGTTCCTCCTGGACGACCAGCGCAACTTCTACTTCCTGGAGATGAATACCCGCCTGCAGGTAGAGCACCCCGTGACCGAGCAAATCACTGGCCTCGACCTGGTGAAGGAGCAGATCAAGGTAGCCCAGGGCCTGCCCCTTGCCTTCCGCCAGGAAGAGTTGGCCATTCAAGGCCACGCCCTGGAGCTGCGCGTGTATGCTGAAGACCCGCAGAACAACTTCCTACCCGATATTGGCACCCTGACTACCTACGTACGTCCTCAGGGGCCCGGCGTGCGCGTAGACGATGGCTTTGAGCAGGGCATGGACATTCCTATTTACTACGACCCCATGATTGCCAAACTCGTCACCTTCGGGGCTACCCGCCAGGAGGCCATTGAGCGAATGCTTCGAGCCATCGACGAGTACCAAATTACCGGCATTGAAACCACGCTGGGCTTCGGCCGCTACGTGTTGCAACACCCCGCTTTCGTGAGCGGCAACTTCGACACTAACTTCATCCGCGACCATTTCACGGCCGAGACCCTGAAGCCCGCTGTCCCGGATGCAACCACAGCCAAGCTCGCCGCGGTCCTCACCGCCATGCTCATGACGGAGAAGAAAGCCCCCGTGGCCGCTTCGGATGCTCCGGCTGCTTCCAACGGCTCGGCCTGGAAACGAAACCGGTTGGGCGTGCGGTAGTGCTTGCCTTCGTTACAAGACAAAGGCTCGGCCTAGGTGGCCGAGCCTTTGTCTTGTAACGAAACCAGCTACTGGTTTTTCTAAATCAACTCTGTCACCTCTCGTACCCCAATTGGCCGTTCGCGGGTGAAGCCTTCCCCGAACTCTACCCCAATCAGGTGGCCAAACTCGCGGGCGCGGGCTTCCATAAAGTTGCTGAACACCGGCGTGGAGAGATAGGTAGCTGGCTCGCTGCTGGCAGGATCGTGGAACTGAGTGCGGTACGCCTTGATGCTCTCCCACTTCTTGGGCCAATGGGCTGAAATGTCCACCACGAAATCGGCCGGGATCTGGCGGTCCTGGATGTAGTGGAATACCAAGCGGGGGCGCCAAGGCTCTTGGGGCTGCCCATCGTCGCCGAAGGTTTCAATCATGCGCAGACCGGAAAGAAAGCAGGATTCCGATACAAGCTGGGAACCGCGGCCGTGGTCGGGGTGCCGGTCGTTGATGGCGTTGCAGAGGACAATATCGGGCTGGTAGCGGCGCAGTGCGGCAATGACGGGCAGCTGGTGCTCCCGGTCGTTACGGAAGAAACCATCCGACAAGCCCAGATTCTCACGGGCGCTCAAGCCTAAGATGCGGCTGGCCGCTTCAGCCTCTTGCGCGCGGGTAGCGGGCGTACCACGGGTACCCAGCTCTCCCCTGGTTAAATCGACAATGCCCGTTTTCTTACCCGTAGCAGAAGCAGCTAGTAGAGTGCCAGAGCAGGACATTTCTACATCGTCGGGGTGCGAGCCAAAGGCCAGTATATCAAGTTTCATGTGAGGGGAAAAAAAGCAACCAAAAATTCAGGCCCCTACTTCGCGAGTATGCGGGCCTGGTACCTAGTGCAGCACGGGCAAAAGTACTAGGTTGGGCGGCTTTTACCGGTGCGTTATGTTTTAGCTCTTGTGCCGGCAAACATCCGCTGGCCCAACTACCTTTGCCGGATATGGGGTCTGTTCTGCTCTAGCAGCCCCCTATTCTTACGTTAATAGGGCCAACATCCGCGCCCATCTTCCCACCACATGGAACACAGACAATTAGGTGCCTCTGGCCTACGCATTCCCGTGCTAAGCTTCGGCACGGCCACTTTTGGCGGCGGCAATGAGTTTTTTAAAGCATGGGGCAGTACCCAAGTCGACGAAGCTCGGCGGCTAGTTGATATTTGCTTGGAGGCTGGCGTCAATTTATTCGACACGGCCAACGTGTACTCCCAGGGTATGGCCGAAACTATCCTGGGCAAAACCATCAAGAGCCGTCGTAACGAGGTGCTGCTTTCCACCAAAGCCACCTTCCCCATGGGCACCGACCCGAACGCATACGGCTCTTCTCGTCAGAACCTTGTGAGAGCGTGCGAGGACAGTTTGCGCCGTCTGGGCACCGATCATATCGACATCTATCACATGCATGGCTTCGACGCCCGCACGCCGGTAGAAGAAACCCTACGCACCCTCGATACACTGGTGCAAAGCGGCAAGGTGCGTTACATTGCTTGCTCCAACTTCTCGGGCTGGCACCTAATGAAGTCCCTGAGCGTATCGGAGCGCCATGGCTGGGCCCGCTACGTAGGACACCAGGCTTACTACTCCCTAGCTAACCGCGAATTTGAATGGGAACTCCAGCCCCTAGGTGTCGACCAGGGTGTCGGGACGATTGTATGGAGCCCTTTGTCGGCTGGCTTGCTGAGCGGAAAATTCCGCCGTGGTCAGCCCGCTCCCGCCAACAGCCGTCTAGCCCAGGGTGGCGGACAAGGTCCCCAAGTACCCGATGAGTTGCTATTCAACATCGTGGATGCCTTGGATCAAGTAGCGGCTCAGACCGGTAAGACGGTGGCCCAAGTTGCCTTAAACTGGCTTTTGCAACGCCCGACGGTAGTTAACCTGGTTATTGGGGCCCGTACCGAAGAACAGCTGCGGCAGAACCTAGCCGCCGCCGGCTGGAACCTCACTCCCGAACAGGTTGCGATACTAGACGCTGCCAGTGAAACCTCGCCCATCTACCCCTACTGGCACCAGCGAAGCTTCCCCATGCTTCAGCTCTAAAGAAACTACCGTAGGTAAACATACCTTGTAGCTCGCGTAAAAGCCGCCGTAGGCAGATCACCATAACGAAGGCCCACTGCAGTCAGACTGCAGTGGGCCTTCGTTATGGTGCGTAAGTGGTGTACTACGCTACTTAATTCGCAACGTGCGTCCTACCCGCAGCACGGCAGTACCGCCATTTAGGCGGCGCAACTGTGCTTGCGAGACGCCATACTTATCCGCAATTTCCGAGAGCGTGTCGCCACTTCTGATCTTGTGTGTCACGATCCGCCGCGCGGCGGATGGTTTGGCACTACTGCTGCTCCGGCTACTGCTGGTCCCACTTCCTGCGCCCGGTACGCTGCCACCGCGGTAGCGCAACGACTTGCTGTAATAAGCAAACAGGGCCGACGTAATCTGGAAGTTATCCTTGATCAGCCGGTAATCGGGGAAGTCATACATCCGCTCCGGGTCGATGGGGTTGCCTTCGTAGCGAATCTCGAAGTGCAAGTGAGACCCACTGCTCCGGCCCGTATTGCCCCCCCAACCTATTAGCTGTCCTGCCTTTACGAAAGTACCAGGCGTAACGAGTTGCTTTTGCAAGTGCCCATACAGCGTCTCAATACCATTGTAATGACGCACCAGAATATAGTTGCCGTAGCCTGAGCCATCCCATTTTACAATACGCACTACCCCGTCGAAGGCGGCCTTTACAGAATCGCCCGTTTCGAGGTCTAGGTCGGTACCATAGTGCCAGCGGTACCCACGAAACCCGAAGTCCGAGGTAATAGGCGTTCGGGTTAGAGGCATCTTAGCGAAGCGCTGTCGCTCCGGGTCCGTGAGCTTAAGGTTTAGCGTATCCTTGATGCGGCGACCATCTACTCGGTAAGGGTTGATGTTGTGGGTATCCCAAATGGCATAGTATCCCGCCACTTGAATCCAGCTAGAGTCAATCTGAACCTCCTCTTTTACTTCTACAATGTGTTGCTCACCCTCGTTGAGCGTGGTCGTGTCTTCACTTACGATGGACAGCTTCTTAGCAGGATTGAAGAAGATGGATTTGGCTGCGTCGGAGCTTTCGTCCGGCAGTTCCTCCGTTTCAATTAGAATAGTGGTATCGGGCCGCACGTAGCGGATAGTTGGCGATTTTATGCGAAAAAAGTCCTTTCGCTTACCTGCCGAGCCGGCTTTCGCCTTTGGCTCCGGTGTTTTGCGCCGCTGGGCAAGCAGCTGGCCGGGCAAGCTCAGAAACAGCCCGATCAGTAGCAGCGGCAGCAGCCAGATTTTCACAAAATGAAGCAAGAGCAAATCGGTGAGGTGGTGAAATAGTGAGGTGGTGAAGAGCAAAATGGAAGGTTCCGGCTTCGGTAGCAGAGCCCGCCCCGACAGAACGAAAAAACCTTCCATTTCACTATATCACTCGTTCACCTAATGGTCGCCTAAAGCTGCCAGGTAACGCTCGGCGTCAAGGGCCGCCATGCACCCAGAGCCCGCCGCTGTTACGGCTTGGCGGTAGGTGAAGTCTTGCACATCACCGCAGGCAAATACACCGTCTACGTTGGTTTTGGCAGTACCTGGCAGGGTTTTCAAGTAGCCCTGCTCATCATGATGCAAGTAGGGCTGGAATATTTTAGAGTTTGGCTCGTGGCCAATTGCTACGAAAAAGCCCTCAATGGGAAGCTCCCGCGTTTCGTGCGTAACGGTGTTTTTTACCCGAGCTGCTTCTACTGCGTGCTCTCCCAGAATTTCATCTGTGACGGTGTTCCACAGCACTTCAATCTTGGGGTTGTCAAGCACACGCTTCTGCATAATCTTGGATGCGCGCATTTCACCTTTGCGTACAATCATGTACACTTTGGAGCACAGGTTGGCCAAGTACGTAGCTTCCTCGGCCGCCGTATCGCCGGCGCCTACAATAGCCACGTCCTTTCCACGGTAGAAGAAGCCGTCGCACACGGCGCAGGCCGATACGCCAGAACCATTCAGGCGTTGCTCCGACGGCAGGCCGAGCCACTTGGCTGAAGCTCCAGTAGCAATGATGACAGTATCGGCCGTCAGCTCCAGCTTTTCGTCGATAGTTACCCGGTGCGGATGACCAGAGAAATCTACGGCGGTGGCAATACCATAGCGAATGTCTGTACCAAAGCGGGCCGCCTGCTTTTTCAGGTCCTCCATCATCTCTGGCCCCATGATGCCGTCAGGGTAGCCGGGGAAGTTCTCTACGTCGTTGGTAATGGTGAGCTGCCCACCGGGCTGCAGACCTTGATACATAATGGGTTGCAAGCCAGATCGCGAAGCATAAATAGCTGCGGTATAGCCCGCTGGGCCCGAACCGATAATTAAACACTTGATGTGTTCCGAGGTCGTATTCTCCATGAGAGTTGTCGAAGCGCCCCCAGGCAGCAACGCCATGGGGAGTTGAATTTGGGGTACAAAGGTAATAAGAGCCAGCAGTAAGATGGCGGCCGCAACCTCAGCAGTGCGAGCACGCTGCTAGCTTTGCCAGAAAAGCAAGTAGTCTTCGCTAGGCACGGGGCTTAAACTCAACAAAAAACCCCAACCAATGGTCAGGGTTTTAAGTAGTAGCGTAGAAAAAATTATCCCAAGTAAGGCTTGAGAGCTTTGCTACGCGAAGTATGGCGCAGACGACGAATCGCCTTTTCTTTGATTTGACGAACCCGCTCACGAGTCAGGTTGAACTTCTCACCAATTTCCTCCAATGTGAGGGAGTGCTCTCCATTCAAGCCAAAGTACAGCGTGATTACGTCTGCTTCTCGCTTGGTTAGCGTACTCAAGGCGCGCTGCACTTCCTTACGGAGCGAGTCGTTCATTAGGCCCGTATCAGGCGACTCCTCGTCCTCGTTTTCGAGTACGTCGAGCAGACGGTTTTCCTCACCCTGCACGAACGGAGCATCTACTGACACGTGGCGACCTGAGATCTTCAGGGTGTCCACTACTTCCGAAGTTGTCAGTTCCAGTACTTCGGCAATTTCTTCGGGCGAGGGCTCCCGCTCGAATTTCTGCTCTAGTTCAGAAAAAGACTTCGAAATCTTGTTTAGTGAGCCCACCCGGTTCAGGGGCAAACGGACAATACGCGACTGTTCAGCCAAAGCCTGCAGAATGGACTGACGAATCCACCATACGGCGTAAGAGATGAATTTAAAGCCGCGGGTTTCGTCGAAGCGCTTAGCAGCCTTGATCAGACCCAGGTTACCCTCGTTGATCAAGTCGCCCAGCGACAACCCTTGGTTTTGGTATTGCTTGGCAACCGACACCACGAAGCGTAGGTTTGCTTTGGTTAGTTTTTCCAGCGCTTGCTGGTCACCTTCCTTAATGCGTTGCGCCAGCGTTACCTCCTCGTCGGGGGTCAACAGATCTACCTTGCCAATCTCCTGGAGGTATTTATCCAGCGACTGGCTTTCGCGGTTGGTGATCTGCTTGCTGATTTTTAGCTGTCTCATTGCAGGCGCGTGAGAATTGAGTTGTTGATGCTAGAAAACGTCGTATTAGTCCGATATACGGAGGATACCCCAACGCGGGTACCGGCATTGATTGTGTGCAACACGCCGGTACCCGCTAAAGTTCGGAATATCCTTACTGAGCTGCGCCGTTTGATTCGGCGGCACGCTCTGGTTTAGGCAAAAGCACCTTCCGAGAGAGACGATATTTGCCCGTTTTCTTGTCGATATCGAGCAGTTTCACGTCAATCTCCTGTCCTACTTCCAGTACGCCTTCCAAGGAAGCCAAACGCTCGTGAGCTACCTCGGAAATATGCAACAAGCCATCTTTGCCCGGCATTATTTCCACAAACGCGCCGTACGGCTGGATGGAGCGAACCTTGCCCTTGTACGTTTCTCCCACTTCTGGGACGGCCGCAATTGCACGAATCCGGTCGATGGCAGCTTGCATGTCCGGCTGGTTTGAGGCGAAAATGCTCACGTGGCCTTTCTCGTCTTTTTCCTCAATGATAACCGTAGCGTTGGTATCCTTCTGGATTTGCTGGATGACTTTGCCACCTGGCCCAATTACAGCACCAATAAACTCTTTATCGATGAGCATTTTGTGCGAGCGAGGCGTATGAGGCTTCAACTCAGCCGCAGGGGCACTGATGGTCTTGGCCATCTCGCCGAGAATGTGCAGACGGCCTTCGCGGGCTTGGTGCAGGGCCTTTGTCAGGATTTCGCTGCTCAAGCCTTGTATTTTAATGTCCATCTGGCAAGCCACGATGCCTTTTTCGGTACCCGTTACCTTAAAGTCCATATCGCCGAGGTGGTCTTCGTCGCCTAGGATGTCCGAAAGCACTGCGTATTCGCCGGTTTCTTTATCCTGCACAAGACCCATGGCAATGCCCGATACGGCAGCCCGAACCTTGATGCCAGCATCCATCAGAGCTAGCGAACCAGCGCATACCGTTGCCATCGAGCTAGAGCCGTTCGACTCCAGAATATCCGACACGATGCGGATGGTATAAGGATTTTCGTCTTCCGAAGGCAGTACCTTTTTGAGGGAGCGCATTGCCAAATTGCCATGACCTACCTCCCGACGACCTGGGCCACGGTTTGGCTTTACTTCACCGGTAGAGAAAGCCGGGAAATTGTAGTGCAGCATGAACTTGTTATAGCCCGACTGCATAGCCGAGTCAATAATCTGCTCATCGAGTTTGGTACCCAGGGCAACCGTAGTGAGCGACTGGGTTTCACCGCGGGTAAACAGCGAGGAGCCGTGCGCACCGGGCAGGTAGTTAACTTCCGACCAGATGGGACGAATTTCCGTGAGCTGACGACCATCGAGGCGGGTGCGCTCCTTAATCATCATATCACGGATGGCCTTTTTCTCAGCCGAACCATAGTAGCGGCCGAACATTTTCAGGTCCAACTCAGGATTTTCAGCCTGCAACTCTTCCAGCAGTGGCTTCTTGATGGCGCTAAACGACTCCTTGCGGCCTGCTTTGCTCGTGTTACCTGACTTGGCTACTTCGTAGGCCTTTTGGTAAACAGCCGCAGTGATGCGCTGCTTTAGTTCGTCGTTCTCGTCGTATTTAGGGTAGTCACGCTTTACGTGCGACTTTTCAACTTCGGCGGCCAGTTCCTGCTGAACACGTACTTGCTCTTTGATGGCCTCGTGGGCGTAAGCAATGGCTTCTACCATTTCCTCTTCGCTCACTTCATCCATCTCGCCCTCTACCATGGCTACTGAGTCGGCGGTAGCGCCTACAATCAGATCAATGTCGGCGCGTGCTATGTCGTCCGTCTTAGGGTTAATCTGGAGCTTACCGTCAATGCGAGCGACCCGCACTTCCGAGATAGGACCAGCAAACGGAATATCAGAAACCGATAAGGCAGCGGAAGCAGCCAAGGCGGCAAGTGCGTCAGGCTGCACGTCCTTATCGGCTGAAATCAACGAAATCATTACCTGCACTTCGTAATGATAATCCTTAGGGAACATCGGACGCAAAATGCGGTCTACGAGGCGCGATACGAGTACTTCGTAATCAGAGAGGCGGCCTTCACGGCGCTGAAACGAGCCTGGAATTTTGCCGGCGCCACCAAATTTTTCTTGATAATCAACGGACAGCGGCAGGAAATCCACGTCACCGCGGGCGCTGGGCTGCGATACTACCGTGGCCAGCAGCATGGCGTCTCCCAACCGCACAACGACAGCACCGTCGGAAAATTTGGCCAGTTTGCCAGTTTCGATAGAAATCTGCCGCCCATCGGGCAGCGTGATGTGTTTGGTAACCGCAGTGTAATTGGGCATCTTCTAATATTGCTTTTTGAAAGCGTGCAGCGGGCGAGCAGCCGTAAAAATGGGGCCGGCATGGCCCTATTTTGCTCTGAGTTATCTTCTTTCCGGGAGGGGAACAACGAAACCAAAAGAATAATGCGGCTGGCTTCGCACAAAAAAAGAGCAGGGAACCTCTCCAATGGAAAGGCTCCCTGCTCCGGACCGTGGGCTTACTTACGAATACCCAGTTCCTTGATGATAGCGCGGTAGCGGTTGATTTCGCGGTGCTGGAGGTAATCCAGCATACGACGGCGCTTACCAACGAGCTTGAGCAGACCCAGGCGGGTCGAGTAATCCTTCTTGTTCACCTTCAAGTGCTCGGTCAGGTGCGAAATGCGGTGCGTAAACAGCGCAATCTGCGACTCGGCCGAACCGGTGTCGCTAGAGGACTTCTGCAGGCTGTTTTTCTCGAAAATAGCCTGTTTTGCTTCAGTTGTGAGTTGCATCGGCAGATAGGTTTCCCCGTCTTAGATTAAAAAATGAAAAAGAAAAGCCACCCCGCATTTCGGGGTGGCTGCAAAGGTAGTTGTTTCATGCGAGAAACGAGCAGGAATACTTTCTTAAGGCAGCAAATAACTAAAGCCGCGAAACTAATTTCCTAACGGCAGTTTAGCAGGGTTTCAACTCTATACTACCCGTTTGTAGCCCCGCAACGGCCAGCGCAACCACTGAGGCCGCAGCCGGGTCCAGTCAACATCTAAAATTCCGGAGTCATGCCGCGCTTGGTACAAGAAGAACAGTCCAACTGGCAGCAGAAGAATAAACGCCATCCACATGCCCACTCCTACCGGCATAATGATTTCGCGGCCATACTTCTCGCCCATAATGGACAGCACGTAATAGACGATAAAAAATACAATCGAAATCAAAATAGGAACCCCAAGCCCCCCTTTCTTAATGATAGCCCCTAGCGGTGCCCCAATCAGGAACATGAGTAGCACTGCCGCCGACTGGGTGAACTTGCGATAAAACTCAATCCGGAAGTTGGCGCGCTCCTTCGTAATACCAGTTAAGCGGTCTGAGCTGGTGCCGAGGAAGGAACGTACGTTGCGGGCACGGTTGGCAGCTTGCTGCGTAATGGGCAGAGTTACCGGCTTCAGGCGCGACGCAGGAATCTGCCAGCTAGCAACCCGTTGCATAGCCACCCTGCCCGTTGTGTCTAGGCGAAAAAACGAGTAATACGGGTTCAGTTGGGGTACCAACAAGCGTCGTTCATTGGACAAGCGAGTGCGGAGAGAATCGTTGAAATGATTCAACTCTCCTAAATTCAGCATCATCTTGTTTTCCTTGAACAGCTTGTCCGGGGTACGGTCGAGCCCGAAGGACGCCAACGACAAGGTAATCAGGTTGCGGTCGAAGTTCTGCCGTATGAAGTTCGCCCCTGATCGGCTGTTACCATCAGGCTGCTCTACGTACGTACGCCCCCGAAACAACTCTAATCCCAAATACTGGCCCCCAAACCGGGTAAACATACGGCCCGAGTCGGCCAGAATAACTGTGTTGCTACCGCGTCCCTGAGTATGATCATATATCATCACCCCCTTGAGCAAGTCGCCATTTTCGCCCAGCTTCTTGTTTACCTTGATTGTGTAGCCGGGAATGCCATTGTAGAATACTCCTTCGCGAATATCCAATGCTAGCTTCTGCTGACGCACGTCCCATAGCAAGCTATAGGCCTTCAAATTGGCCATAGGCACAATGGTATTATTGAACCACAGACCGGCCCCCGCTAGCAACAGACTTACTAGTAAAACAGGACGGAGGATACGCGTCAAGGAGATGCCAGAAGTCTTAATGGCCGTTAACTCGTGGTGCTCTCCCAGGGTCCCAAATGTCATCAACGACGATAGAAGTACGGCGAGCGGCAGAGAAATTGGGACAATCAGAACGCTGAAGAAGAACAGCAATTGAGCAATAACCCCTAAGCCTAAATCTTTTCCCACCAAGTCGTCCATGTATTTCATCATGAACTGCATGAGAAAAATAAACTGCACCACGGCGAAGGTGAGCAGAAAAGGCCCTGCAAAGGCCTTTAGGATAAGCTTATCGAGTTTTTTCATGGTTGAGAGAAGCCCAAGTGATGTGTGAGGACCAACTCACGAAAAAGGGCAAACACGGAACGAAGATACAGTTCGTTTCGCGTCTGCCCTTTGTGGCATTGTCGTAAACAGTGCTACCCTCCTACCTGTTCCCGCAACTTCAGGATCAGGTTGTCCCACATCTCCTGTAGTTCTACATCATCCGTTTCCTCGGAGTAGTCGATTACCCGCAAGTAGACTTCCTGAGTGAGTTGAGATTCTTCAAGAGTAAAATCTAAGTAATTAGCATCGGATGTGGGACGCTTGTTTCCATCTAAGAACACGAAGCGCGCACTCCGATTAGTTCGATGCGAATTTAGTTCGGCAAAGTGCGGTTGGTTGTCCCAAATGAAATTGAACCGTCGATCCTCATCCAGCCGCACATCCTGGCAGAACCACTGGGAAAGCCCAGAAGCACTAGCCAAGTACGGATACAGAATTTTAGGGGAAGCATTGATAGGGTATTCTACCGTAAATCGGTGTTTGCGGCGGGTAGCGGAGAGCGGCATAAGCAAATCGTGTAAAAATTTCTATCCGGTGTGCCAATGACTTACCGGCTAGAAGCCAATATACATGGTTTTTTTTCTCACAGGATTTGCATTCCGTCAAATCTTGTCTCTACCTTTGCAGCATCAAAACCGGCGGGGTAGCTCAGTTGGTTAGAGCACAGGATTCATAACCCTGAGGTCACGAGTTCAACTCTCGTCCCCGCTACTTGTAAAAACGGTCTTTCCATTGCGGAGAGACCGTTTTTTTGTGCCCGTTACTTTTTTATCACAACTCCATGTACGAGTCTGAGTACGAGCCTCGGCTGTTCGATGCGGACGGGGACCTGACAAAGCGCTGGCATATCGACTACCGGATATGGAATACTGATAAGCAGGCCTTCGTTCGGAAGCAGTAGATGGGCATGAACAAGTACAACACGCTCCGGGACCGGCGGCGCGTGTGCAAGCAAAAGCCGGCTGCTGGAGAAAGACTACACGGCCAGCGAGGCACCTACCATCACGATGAGGCTGGATCCCGAGAAGGCCAGCATTCAGCAAGCAGTGAACTGGGCGCAACAGTCTGGCATACTCAAAATATGATCTACTGCTACTTAGGAAAGTAGTACGACTGTGTATTCAGAAAACACAGTGTAGTATCTTCTAAAATGAAACCTAAACAAGGTTTAAGGGTTGCCTTGAGAGACCTGCTCTCTTACGTTATACTTGTACAAGTCTTTACTTCTGAAGAGCGGCACGATGGGCACCATTCGGTTTCTCTCACCAGACCAGTTCATTATTCACTGAAAGAGCGATTCTATCTGTGTTAAGGACAAGCAGGATCCACGCGTTACGACTATTGTTGTAATCTTTACGGGTTCTCGTTGAGTAAAAAATCCTTCAACCCATTTTTATGTCTCGATTACTATCCGCCCTACTTCTAAACAGCACTCTTCTAGCCACCTCCTACGGCAAAGATTCTCCTATGCCTATGCCCGAAATGCAAGGCAAATGGCCCCCACATCCTCTACTTACTACGGCTACAGCGCCACCAGTCAGTTTATAAAACAACAGGCGATTCCGGCTCAGCCTTACTATATGGTCATTACCGTAGACCCAAGCCGCAAGCCAGACATACCTTACCAGAAGGCAGACCACTATACCCGCTAAACACGAAGCCTGTAGTTCAGATTAGCTTTACACTCTATTCCTTATCCCGATGCAACGTGTACTCCACCTAATACTCCTGAGTCTGACGCTCCTCACGGCTACAGCTTGCTCTACTGATAAAGATTCCGAGCCTGCTCCCGCCTTGGAGGGGCGCTGGAATTTTGAGCGTAGCCAGACCTATAGCGCACAAGGTACGCTTCTCCCTATCCCTCTTCCAGGGACAATACCTGCCCCGCACTACCTAGAGGTCCACGGCACACAAGTGAGCAAGTACCTTGTCGGTAGCACCGCCACAGTCGTTCCCACGTATGTCTACGATGCCTCCCAAAGTACCCTCGTTGGTCAAGACGGAATTATTAGCCGTATAGAGGAATTGACCAAGAATACCTTGCGCATTCGCACTCCTACTTTCGTAGCGAGCCAGGGACCGATAACTGATCCGGTGGTACGCTACGATGTTGTGGCTTACTATACCCGCTAGCATATCCCTATACCCAGGTGCATAATTACCCTTTAGCAGGAAGTATTCCCTTCAAGAGCGCCGCCGCAGCAAATCGCACCACAGCGGCCCCAAAGCCCTAGCTGGTGCTGAGAAAAGCGGTACCTAGTGCTACGGCTGCGCACGTTCGTCAGCACGAGTTGTCGCTTGCAGGTGCGCTATACCTCACCTCATTGGGCTTGTTCATTTTCTTTCCTACTGCTTATACAGCAACTGAGAGGAAATTCAGACCGTAGAAAATATACCACTCTAGACACGCAGGTCCTTCCCGATTACTCCCATACTTAGTAGACCAATATGGCGAAACAAGCCCCCGCCACGAAAGCCGACAAGCTCAATAGCTTGTACAAAGAATGCGGCCTCATTAAGGAAGATGTTTTCCAGCACCAGCACTATACCATCCTTACCCGATCGGGCATTGAGAAGGTACAAGCCCATTATGGAATCCAGGTCAGCTACAAAGCCCTGAAGCTTGAACCCAAGTACGCGGTCATCAAGGCAGTAGCGCAGATGGACGAAGCCAGGGTAGAAACCTATGGTAGTGCCGTTCCGGAGAACTGCAAAAACAGCTATTTTGCAGAGACAGCGGAGAAACGAGCGCTCAGCCGGGCAGTGCTAAAGCTAACGGGCCTCTATCAACACGGCTTCTTTGGAGAAGAAGAATCTGAGCAGTTGACGGCGGAAGCGAAAGCAGCCCCACAGCAATCAACCGAAACTGACGTTCTCAACGATGCGCTAAGCCGCTTACATAGTGGGGACGCACCAGGCACGGTCTGGAAAAGCTACCCGGAACTGCATAGCCATGAGGGCTTCAAGGCTGCTGTAAAGGCCGAATCAGAACGACGCAAAGCGGCTGCAACCTAGAACGAACTACCCGAAAAGCACGAGAGGTCCAACCAGAAACCACTTTGCTTTTTTCTTCTAGTTTCCGTCTTCGTAGACCAAACCTCCAAGATATTCCCTCAGCTTTTTCATACGGCATCGTATCGAGACATGGTTCGAACAGCGTACGCAGCATTCAACGCCCGCGATATGCCGGGGGCCCTAGCCACCTTCCACCAACGAGTCCGTTGGTCGAGAGCATGGGAGGGCGATTATGCCTCTGGCCACGAGGAAGTCCGGGACTACCGCCCATAAGCCCACGGACGCTCAGCTACAGAAGCAAAACTGATTGCGGCCTTCCGCCTCTTATACGTGGAAGCCCCATGCTTTTCTACGGCGACGAAGACGGCTTGTAGAGTAGCAACTACCCTTACTACCACAAACCCATGGTGTGGGCCGAACAAAAGTACGTAGCCGAAACCCACAACCTAGACCAAGGCATTCACCCTCCCGACGAGGTAGGTTTCAATAAGGACTTATTTACTTGGCACCAAAATTTATTGGCTTGCGTCAGCGTTCCGCCGCTATTTGGCTGGGAAGCTTCACGACCGTCGCAACCGAGGATGCGCGGCAAGTTTATGCCTTCCGTCGCACATATGAGAAGGAAGATGTACTCGTTTAACCGTGGCAGTCAACCCGCCACTTTTAATCACTAAGTAACAGCTAGCCACCTGTACCGAGATGCCTTCAACTAAAGCAAAACTACCGAAGGTGACTATTCCGGCCCGGGACGTAGTTGGTTTGCGCGCTTAGTAACAAGGTTCTTTACCTGGTAACAAGCGGTATTTTGCCCCTTGCCACCCAACAAGCATCCTACTCCTGAATAGAAAAGGGGCGAAGGTTAGCTTCCGTACTAGGCAGCAAGTGGCCTACCACTAGTTGTATAACGATAACTAGATAGCGCCGCGCACCAGAAGTCATTCTGGTGATTTGTGACTAAGGCACAATGGGGTATCAAGACGAGTACGGTTTGTCGAGCTTCTGTACATTGGACTCCGCAACATGTTCTGGTAGATACTGCTCGCTCTAGCTTATCTAGTGATATGTAAAGGAATACGCGACACTAGATTACTTCGTCCGTCCTAACTGCGCTTTTTGCTTCTGCTGAAGCAGCCAAGCAACTGCATCTACTTCCTGTTCAAAGTACTGGTAGAGCATAGGCATATCGCGCACGGCCGTGGTTACACTACGCGTAGCCAAGCGCGCAAACGCATTTTCGGCTAACACAACTGCCCCAAATCGGTAGCTCCCTTCGGCTACCGCGCGTGGTAGCCATTGCTGGATCACGAAAATTTGTTCGGTTGGTGTAAACGGCGACATCAAGCGCTGATCAACTAGCAAGCACCCATCCCCTCGTTTCGCCAACAAACGGGTCACGTGCCCTAACAACGCCGCCATAGCTTCCGCATCACGCGTGCCGGGTTGGTAAGTTAGTCGAGCAAAGCCTAATGGGTCATCAACGGCACGACCAACAGCATTTTCATAATAGACGCGGTATCTAGTTGTCATTGTGCAAACCTACAATCCTAGCTGAGGGCAAGCAACTCCGTCAAATAGCTAGTATCTCGATTGCACCTTACTACCTTCCCAATACTCGAGCACTTCATTTGTATAGTGCACCCATACTACAGCGCATGATCTGTTCTAAAAACTGACCTTGCTATAATCAACGGCTTGCAATAAAGCGGCGATACGCGACTGAATAGTCTTTCTTCAAATCTGCGGCTTGAGACGACGCTACAAGACCATATAAGGGTTGGAGTCCTAGTGCTTTTAGTTCACCTAGCGTTGCTTCAAATGAATTGCTTCTCCCTTTCCCGTCATTGTAAATTTGAATCATCGCTTAAAGACAGGGTCAATACACGCTGATGTTTGAGCAATCAAAAACTATGGTAAGTTGCCTTTATAAGAGCTAGCATATTTCTACATAAGATAGTAGAAGATTGAGCTTACTAAACCTACATTGATACTGACAGATAAGCTGTGAAGAGCATTTTGGCGGCGAAGCCGTTAAAAACAAAGCGCCTGACCAATATTGGTCAGGCGCTTTGTTTAGCAGCTATAAAAGAATAGTCTACTTGATCTTTTCTACGATGCCTTTGAAGGCTTCGGGGTGGTTCAGGGCGAGATCAGCCAGAACTTTACGGTTCAAGTCGATACCAGCCTTTTTTAGGCCACCCATGAACTGAGAGTAAGACAAACCATACTCGCGCACACCAGCGTTAATACGCTGAATCCACAAAGCGCGGAACTCACGCTTTTTGGTTTTACGGTCACGGTAAGCATACAACAGACCTTTTTCAACAGCGTTTTTCGCTACGGTCCATACGTTTTTGCGACGGCCATAATAGCCTTTCGCCAAACGCATTACTTTTTTCCGACGGTGGCGCGAGGCCGCGTGGTTGACACTTCTTGGCATAACCTGTTTGTTTTTGGCGGCCGGCGGCGGATTTTTTACCGCAGCTTTCGTCTCAGCCGGACGCCTGGTGAAAAATTGATTGTTGGCTTAGCCCCTATTAATGAGTGTCATAAATAATCTTACTGGCACTCATTTCTTAAGAGGCACAAACCAATCAGATGTTGAGCATGTCCTTTACGCGGTTCATGTCGGCCGAGCTAACCAGACCAACGTGCGTGAGAGCACGCTTCTGCTTGGTGGTTTTCTTGGTCAAGATGTGGCTTTTAAAGGCGTGCTTGCGCTTTACTTTGCCCGTGCCAGTCAGCGAGAAACGCTTCTTAGCACCAGACTTGGTTTTTACTTTCGGCATTGTGGTGGTGGTAAAAGGTGAAAAACTGCGGCGGTCGGCTGCCTAGGGCCGGTGCGCCAGCGTGAAATAGGGCTAAAGCCCCAGAATAAGCTTATTCGGCGCTGTTTTCAGCGGGCTTTGCTTCCTTAGGTGCAGCCGCAGGCTTAGCAGCCTTTGCTGGCGCTACTGCCTTCGGAGCCAAGTAAAGGAACATGCGCTTGCCTTCCAGCTTGGGCAGTTGCTCTACCTTGCCAAGATCTTCGAGGGCCTGAGCAAACTTGAGTAGCAAGATTTCGCCGCGCTCTTTAAACACAATGCTACGACCCACAAAGTGAACGTAAGCTTTGATCTTGGCACCTTCGCGCAGAAACTCCTGTGCGTGCTTTAGTTTGAAAGCAAAGTCGTGGTCATCTGTATTGGGTCCGAAGCGGATTTCCTTGATGACTACTTTCGTTTGCTTAGCCTTCAGCTCGCGGGTTTTCTTCTTCTGCTCGTATTTGAACTTCGAGTAGTCGATGACGCGGCATACGGGGGGCACAGCAGTAGGAGAAATCTCTACTAGGTCGAGATTCTGCTCCTGAGCCATGCGACGGGCCTGCTCAGTGGGGTAAATGCCCTGCTCGATGTTATCGCCAACGAGGCGGACTTCACGGGCCGTAATCTTTTGATTGATTTTAAACGGCTCCTCGACTTGGGCGCGAGGGATATAGCGGCGGTTTGGGGTAGCTATGGCTAGTTCTCCTTTAGGTGAAAGTCGACTTCTACTGTAGTTGGTCTGGACGCAGAACGCATCCAATGGGTTCAACTAGCGGGCAAATATCCGCCATTTTTTCTACAACCTCAAGAAAGACTATATAAAATTGGCTATAGATGCTAAAATAACCCCAAGCCCAACGAACCAGTTCTATACCTGACGTCCGTTTAGCTTGGGATTATCTTGCTTACCGCGCTTACTTAAGCAGTTTTACCATCCATCATATCGTTCACCTGCTGCTGGAAGCTGCGGATGAACTCTTCCACGGGCATGGATCCAAGGTCGCCCTCCCCGTGTTTGCGCACGGAAACAACCCCGTTTTCCTGCTCCTTCTCTCCTACAATCAGCATGTAGGGTACCTTGGAAACTTCGGCGTCACGAATCTTGCGACCAATTTTCTCGTCGCGGTGGTCTACCTGCCCACGTAGCTCTGCCGCTTGCAACCGGTCGTAGATTTGCTGAGCGTAGTCGTGGTATTTCTCTGAGATTGGCAATACCGCAAACTGCTCGGGCGACAACCACAGGGGGAAGTTACCACCGCAGTGCTCAATTAGCACCGCCACAAAGCGCTCTAGCGAACCAAACGGAGCACGGTGAATCATGACTGGCCGCTGACGGGAGTTGTCAGGCGCCACATACTCCAGGTCAAAGCGCTCGGGCAGGTTATAGTCTACCTGAATGGTACCCAACTGCCACTTCCGGCCTAAGGCATCCCGAACCATGAAGTCAAGCTTGGGACCATAGAAGGCTGCTTCTCCAAGTTCGGTTACGGTGCTAAGTCCTTTCTCAGCAGCGGCTTCCTGAATTGCGGCTTCAGCCCGGGCCCAGTTTTCATCGGAACCGATGTACTTAGTTTTGTTCTCGGGGTCGCGCAGTGAGATCTGGGCTGTAAAATCCGGGAAATCTAAGGCTTTCAACACATAAAGCACGATGTCGATTACCTTGAGAAACTCTTCCTTCACCTGATCGGGCCGACAGAAGATATGGGCGTCGTCTTGCGTAAAACCGCGCACCCGAGTTAAGCCGTGCAACTCACCGCTTTGCTCATAGCGGTACACTGTGCCGAACTCGGCCAAGCGCACGGGCAAGTCGCGGTATGAGCGAGGCTTGCTGCGGTAAATTTCGCAGTGATGGGGACAGTTCATGGGCTTGAGGAAGAACTCCTCGCCCGGGTTTGGCGTCTTAATGGGCTGGAACGAGTCGGCACCGTACTTCTCGTAGTGGCCCGACGTTACATACAGCTCTTTGGCGCCGATATGAGGCGTCACGACGGGCTGATAGCCAGCTTTCATCTGCGCCCGACGCAGAAATTGCTCAAGCCGCTCGCGCAGGGCAGTGCCCTTGGGCAGCCACAGCGGAAGCCCCGCCCCTACTCTCTCAGAGAAGGTAAACAGCTCCAGCTCTTTGCCCAATTTGCGGTGGTCGCGGCGCTTGGCTTCTTCCAGCTTTTCTAGGTATTCGGTTAGCTCCTTCGCTTTGGGGAACGTAATGCCGTAGATACGTGTGAGTTGCTTATTCTTTTCGTCGCCGCGCCAATAAGCACCAGCTACGTTCAGGAGCTTTACTGCCTTAATAGGGCTAGTGTCTGGAATGTGCGGCCCTCGGCAGAGGTCCACGAAGTCGCCCTGCTGATAGAATGTGATGGAACCATCCTCAAGGCGTTCCAGCAAATCTAGCTTGTAGGGGTCTTCTTTCTCGGTGAAGTATGCAATAGCATCGGCCTTGCTTACTGAACGGCGCTCGAACTTGCTTTTGTTTTTAGCTAGTTCCAGCATCTTCTTCTCAATAACCGGGAAGTCCTCGGTAGAGATGGCGCGGCCTTCACCTAAGTCAATGTCGTAGTAGAAGCCGTTCTCAATGGACGGACCAATACCCAGTTTCACGCCGGGGTACAGCGCTTCGAGCGCTTCGGCCATTAGGTGAGCCGAAGAGTGCCAAAACGACGACTTACCATCGGTATCATTCCACGTCAGAATTTCAACTTTGGCATCTTGTTCAATGGGGCGGTGCAGGTCGCGCACTTCGCCATTGACGCGTACGCCGAGAGCATTACGGGCAAGGCCTTCGCTAATGCCGGCTGCAACGTCGTAGCCCGTGGCGCCATCTACAAACTGGCGCACTGAGCCGTCGGGGAGGGTGATATTGAGCATGTGTGGGTTGATAATGGCTATACAAACAGCCGTGAGGCCGCAAGTTAGGAGTTTCTAGTTGCTAGCGCAGCGGAAATCCCCTCCTTGCTCTCCACGCCCATTCAGACTTAAACCAATAAGCTTGGCTTAATTTGAGGGTAATGGGGCCACGTACTTAACTATAATCCTGTACCTGGCCGTTCCACTGTAATGGGTTCGATAGGTTCCACAGCCTGCCGAGGGGTCTCGTCTACAACAACTCCTTTCGCCCGATTTCCTACTTTCCAGGCCTTATAGGTCCAGTGCCGGTTACCGGGATATTCTGCTACCAGCAGCCGATACTGATCGGCAGCTTCGGGGTAGCGGCCGAGGCTTTCCAGGCTCTCTGCCAACATCTGTCGGGCTCCTACTAGCCGAGGCGAGCGGCGCAGGGCCCGTTGCAGGTGGGGCACCGCCTGAGCGTAGCGTCTGCTCTTGAACGCAGTCAACGCAATACGATAATCGGCGCGGTAGAAGGTTGTATCGAGCTGCACCGTGCGAACATAGCTACGCACGGCACTATCGGGCTGGTTTTGTAACTCAAACTGCCGACCATAGTCGTACCACAATGGGCCATACGTTGGGGCAATTTTCAGGCCTCGCGCGGCGTAAACAGCTGCTTTATCGGGCTGCCGGAAAGCATTCGAGAGAAAAGCTAGTTGGTGTAGCGTCTCCGGCTGTTGGGGGTCGCGGGCGAGGCTAGCTCGGAGGTAGTCCAGGGCCTGAACCGTATCTTGCAGTCCCACATAGGCAATACCCTTATAAAACAAGGCCGCACTATGATCGGGCTCTTGCTGCAAGGCACGGTCAAGCTGATCGAGGGCTTCTTGGTAGTGCCGCGCGGCCAAGTGGGTTTCTCCTACCAGCAGGTTAAGATCGGGAGAGGAAAAGCCGCGCCGGGAGGCTTGGTTTGCGGCGTCTAGGGCAGCTTGCAACCGTCCTTGCGCCCGCAAAGCGCGCGACTTAATGAAGTAGAACTCGCCAGGGCTATCATCTAATTCCAGCGCTTGATTGATATCTTCGAGGGCCGGCGCTACCTGTCCGGCATCGAGGCGGAAAGCCGCCCGCCGAGCGTAGAGGGACGCATTGCGGGGCTGGCGAGTAATAGCACCGTCTAGTTCGGCGGCTTGTATTTGAGGGCCACTCTGCACCGTCGCTAGATTAATCATAACCTCAGGCTGCTCGTCGGGCTCTTGCCCGCACCCGGTACTGAGCGCCAAGCCTACCACGGGCAACCACTGCAAAAGGCAGTGGCGGACGAGGCGGGAAAGATGAAAGTGAAAACGAGAACAGCGCATAGATCAGCAAAGGTACATAGCAGCTACAGCAACCCTGTTTTGCCGGGGAGTAGAAAACCTTAGGTGTTACTATAGTCCTTTAGTTTTTGCTACGGATGTAGCGTTGGACTTGCCGGTGGAGCTGACGGTTCAACTGGGCCAGCAAGAGTCGGCAGCGCCGACTTATTTCTAGCTCTTCGGCTGTTACGGGCGTAAGGGCTACGGCTTCCTGTAGCACGGCTACGGCCCTACTGCGCTGCCCTTGATTGAGATGGACGCGGGCAAGGTCATAGCACACTTGAATGCGTTTCGGATCTAATTCATGGGCCCGTACTAGGGCGTCAATGGCTTTGCGGGTACCAGCACCACTAGGCGTACCGCCTAGGAACAGCCGACTGAAGATGCGCTCTAGTAGGCTGTAGTGGTCAACACGGTAGTGCCACCGACCTAGCAGTTGCCAAGCGTCGGCCCAATCGGGGCGGCGCGCCACGGCCATGAACACGTGGGGTTTCATTTCGCGGTAGGCCAGCAAACGACCACGGGCGGTTAGTAAGGTGGCCTGGCTGGTCAGGGCCAAGGCCTCCGCGTAGTGCCCTTCTGCACCGTTGGATTTTACTACCAGCGCCCGGTTGGCGTAAAGACGGGCAGCCGAGAAGTACGCGGCTTTCCGGGTTTCATCGGTGTAGCGCGCTCCTATTCGCACACTAAGCACGGCGGCCTGCCACAGCGCTTCATAGGTAGCGGGGGCCTTACTTAATACCTGCTCGTACTTAGCCAACGCTTCCGACTCGTGGTACTGTGTTTGCAAAGTTTGTGCTTCGGTCAGCAGCTTTGCTATCGAGGCATCGGGCGGAGTGTCCGGCGACACGGAGGTAGCCAATTGTGCCTGCGCCGGAAAGGCAACTGCTAGCCCCATCCCTACCCTAAGTAGTACCGAAAAACAACCTGAGCGCAACATAGAGCACGATAACCCCACAAAGCTGGGGTTTTTCCTTAAAATCATTAGCACAACGGTAACCGTACCGTTTAGGTGTATGCTTGCTACCCATCCCACAAAAGAAAGCCCCACCCGTATAGCAGGTGGGGCTTTCGATCTTAGAATAGCTTGAGTTGGGACTTCGGTGTTTTAAGCACGGCCTGGGCCTGGGCAATATCGGCCTCTGAAATATCTACTGGGCCTGTTAGCTCGGGTAAGGGAGCCTGTTCGGGAGGGGAAGCGGCGGCGCTGGGCCGCGGAATGGTGGCCGGACCACGTTTCTTAGCTACCTCGCGCCGCTGAGGCTCTGGGCCTTCATCGGTGAGTAGAGCTACACCGTGCACTTTGAAGTAGTTCAGTTTGTTGCCCATGGCCTTCCACCCTTTCACGTCGATAAACTCGTGGAGGTGAAGGTGCTCATTTTCCTTGTCGGCTTTCTTGTCGCGCTGTAGCTTCACTTCGGCCTGTGGCTCAGGGTGGCAAGTAGCGCACACGAGCTTCGAGCCTTTGGTTTCCGAAATAAAGATAAAGCGCTTATCGAGAGTGCTGGTTTCTACCTTAAAGCGTTTCACATAGTGCGTCTTCGACTCCCCTTCTACATATACGCAACTGATGACCGTATCTGCTTCCAGCTTGCGAAGCACCATGATGTTGGGTACATCGAAGTGATGCATTAGCTCAGGAGCCCTTACCTCGTAGGTACCGTCTTTGTACACCACCAAAATGGTGTGCTCTGTATCGAAAGCACCGAGGTAGCGGCCATGACCAGCATGGTTGAGGCGTCCGACTACGTTGTCGAAAAACACTTCCCGACCGCCCAGGGTGGAGTCGCCCAGAACTTCCTGCTTAATTTTCTTGATGGGCTGCTTAGTTACGATGTTACCCATGGAGCCTTTGCCTTTGATGGCTAGCTCAGCAAAGTCAAAATCAAACAGTTTTACGCGGGCTGGTGCTTTATCCGACAGCTGCACACTCACAATTTCCGACTCCGAGTTGGGGTTAGCCGTGAGGTAGAGCACTTTCGTGCCCTTAGTGCCTTTAGTCAGATCGTAAACCTTATCACGAGTGATGCCCGTGACCAGGAAACGCTTGGCAAAGCTGATGCCCGAGGTGCCATCCTGATAAATCATGTTGTACACCAGACGGTCGTCGTTCTTATTATAGACGCCCACGTGGAGAATGTCCTTGCCAACAAAGGTTTTCTCAGCAATTTTAGACACCACAAAGGTACCGTCGCGGCGGATAGCAATGATATCGTCCAGGTCCGAGCAGTCGCATACGGTTACGGCTTTCTCGTCCTTCTTGAGACCGTACCCTACAAAGCCATCTTGGTAGTTTACGTAGAGCTTCTGGTTGGCCACGGCTACTTTCTGAGCCGTTACCACGTCGAAGGTGCGCAACTGAGTTTTCCGCTCCCGGCCTGTACCGTACTTCTTCAGCAAGCCCTCGAAGTAATTGATGGCGTAGCGGGTAAGGTTCACTAAGTGGTCGGCTACTTCGGCTAGCTCCGCCTCCAGCTTCAGGATAAATTCTTCGGCCTTAAAGCCGTCGTACTTGCTGATGCGCTTGATGCGAATTTCTGTCAGGCGTGTGAGGTCCTCCTCCGTAATGGCACGCCGCAGTACAATACGGGTGTCGTTGGCCTTGGACTTCTCCTCCTCAATGCGCACAAATTTCTTCAGGCCCGCATCAATGGTTTGGAGAATCTCCTCCCAGGTTTCGCACTCCTCGATTTTACGATAGATACGGTTTTCAATGAAAATCTTCTCCAGCGAAGCCGAATGCCACTTCTCCTGCAGCTCATCCTGGCGAATCTCCAACTCCCGCTCCAGCAGGCGCAGTGTTTTCTGAGTGCTTAGGCGCAACATATCTTCTACCCCCACAAAGCGCGGCTTATCCTCGATAATCACGCAGGTGTTGGGTGAGATGCTGATTTCGCAATCAGTAAAGGCGTAGAGGGCATCCATGGTGAGGTCGGGGCTCACGCCCGTGGGCAAGTGCACCTGAATCTCTACCTGGGCCGCCGTGTTATCGACCACCTTCTTGATCTTGATCTTATTGGCCTCCGACGCCTTCACAATGCTTTCCATCAGCGCCGTGGTGGTGGTGCCGTACGGAATGTCACGAATGACCAGCATGGTCTTGTCGGCCTTTTCAATGGTAGCGCGCAGACGAATTTTGGCGCCGCGCAGGCCCCCATTGTAGTTGCTCACGTCACAGAGACCCCCGGTGGGGAAATCCGGGAATAGCTGGATATCCTTGCCCCGCAGCACGTCAATGCTAGCCTTGCACAACTCACGAAAGTTGTGGGGCATAATCTTGGTACTCAGGCCCACTGCAATGCCTTCTACTCCTTGGGCCAGCAGCAAAGGAAACTTCACGGGTAGCGTGGTAGGCTCGCGCTTACGGCCGTCGTAGCTCATTTGCCATTCCGTAATGTCAGGATTGAACACCACGTCTAGCGCAAACTTGCTCAGGCGGGCTTCAATGTAACGCGGAGCAGCCGCACCGTCACCCGTCCGGATATCGCCCCAGTTGCCTTGGGTTTCAATCAGCAAATCCTTCTGGCCTAGGTTCACCATAGCGTCGCCAATGGAGGCGTCGCCGTGGGGGTGATACTGCATAGTTTGCCCAATGACGTTGGCTACCTTGTTGAAGCGGCCATCGTCCATTTCCTTCATGGCGTGCAAAATGCGCCGCTGCACGGGCTTCAGGCCGTCCTCAATAGCCGGCACGGCGCGCTCCAGAATCACATAGGAAGCATAATCCAGAAACCAGTTCTGGTACATGCCATTCACAGTAGCTACGTCGTGAATGGTTTCGCCGGGCGCAAACTTGGGCTCCTCCTCGGCTTCTTCCGTCACAGCTTCCGGCTCGGTCACGGTGTGCACCTCGTCCGACGATTCAGCCAGCAACAGTTCACCAGCCTCGCTCACTACAGACTGAGCCGCTGCGGCATCTTCCGCGTCCATATCCGCCGGGTTTTGCGGCGCAGACCCAAACTCAATGGAGTCGCCGGCCCCAAACAGGTTCGGTTGCTCGTCGTGGTTTAGGTCTTGGGGGTTCGTTTCTTCTGACACAGTAGGGGGTGGCACTTGCCACAATTATTGTTCTTGTACCTCTCTCCTACCTCCTGGTTATCAGTGAGGAAGAAGGTTAAAAAGCTAGGCTCATCGTACTGGGCGGCAGCGAAGCTCCACCGCCCAGTGTGCTACGCCAGATCTGCCTCGGCTACTTCGGCCAGCGGCAATACATCAGACGTCACCAGATCTTTCTCTAAACGCAGATTTTCGATGATGAATTCCTGCCGGGCTGGTGTGTTCTTACCCATGTAGTAGTTCAGCACCTGCTGGATGGAGCGGTCAGATTGCAGAATCACGGGTTCCAGTTTGATGTTGTCGCCAATGAACTTACCGAACTCGTCGGGGCTGATTTCGCCTAGCCCTTTAAAGCGCGTCACCTCGGGGTTGCGACCCAATTGGCGCATAGCCGTCTGCTTTTCCTGCTCGTTGTAGCAGTAGATAGTCGTCTTCTTGTTGCGGACGCGAAACAAGGGCGTTTCCAGAATGTACACGTGCCCGTTGCGCACCAAATCGGGGAAGAACTGCAGGAAGAAAGTCAGCAGCAGCAACCGGATGTGCATACCGTCCACATCAGCATCGGTGGCAATTACCACGCGGTTGTAGCGCAGGTTTTCAATGCCTTCCTCAATGTTGAGGGCGTGCTGCAGGAGGTTTAATTCCTCGTTTTCGTATACAATCTTCTTTTTCAGGCCAAAGCAGTTCAGGGGCTTACCACGCAGGGAAAAGACAGCCTCCGTTTCTACGTTGCGGCTCTTTGTAATGGAGCCCGAAGCAGAGTCACCCTCAGTAATAAACAAGGTAGTCAGCAGTGCCTTTTCCTCGTTTTTGGTTTCGTCTAGGTGCAAACGGCAGTCCCGAAGTTTGCGGTTGTGCAGGTTGGCTTTCTTGGCACGCTGGTTGGCCAGCTTCTTCACCCCCGCCATGTCCTTGCGCTCCCGCTCGCTCTGCTCAATGCGCTTTCTGAGAGCTTCTGCCGCAGCTGGGTTTTTGTGGAGGTAATTGTCGAGGTGCTCCTTTACGAAGTCCAGAATGAACCCGCGTACCGTCGGCCCATCCGGCCCCATGTTGATTGAGCCAAGCTTGGTTTTCGTCTGGCTCTCGAACACAGGCTCCTGTACGCGCACCGAAATGGCTGCTACAATGCTGGCCCGAACATCCGCCGCATCGAAATCCTTCTTGTAGAACTCGCGCAGTGTCTTCACTACCGCCTCGCGGAAGGCGGCCAAGTGCGTACCACCTTGGGTAGTATACTGCCCGTTCACGAAGGAGTAATACTCCTCCCCATAGTCATTGCCGTGGGTAAGGGCTAATTCGATATCCTCCCCTTTAAGGTGAATAATGGGGTAGCGCAGACTTTCCGGATCGGCTTTACGAGCTAATAGGTCCAGCAGGCCGTTCTGCGAGTAGTACTTCTGGCCGTTGAAGTTGATGGTCAGTCCGGCGTTCAGGTAAACGTAGTTCCAGATCTGATTTTCCAGGTACTCCGGAATGAAACGGTAGTTGCGGAAAATCGACTCATCGGGCTGGAAGGTCATCAGCGTACCGTTCCGCTGGCTGGTTTTCACCGGCTTGGGGTCACTGGTGAGGACTCCTTGCGAGAATTCCGCCGACTTCATCATCCCCTCGCGTACACTCTGCACCAAAAAGTAATTGCTGAGGGCGTTAACCGCTTTGGTCCCGACCCCGTTTAAGCCCACAGACTTCTGGAAGACTTTCGAGTCGTATTTGCCGCCTGTGTTGATCTTACTTACTACCTCCACCACTTTGCCCAGCGGGATGCCACGGCCATAGTCGCGCACTTGCACCCGCTGCTCCGAAATCTTGATTTCAATGGTGCGGCCGTGGCCCATCACGTGCTCATCAATGGAGTTATCAATGACTTCCTTCACGAGCACATAAATCCCGTCATCGTAGCTGGTGCCGTCGCCGAGCTTGCCGATGTACATGCCCGGGCGCAGCCGGATATGCTCGCGCCAGTCCAGGGAGCGGATACTGTCCTCGGTGTAGCCGTGGTCGGGGGTAGCAGGTACTTGTTCTTCAGCCATGAAATCGGTAATCAAATTTGAGGTAAAATAACACAGAAAATTGGCCTTTTCCGCGCTCTACTTTCGCTAGCTAAGTTAGCATTTTTCTTTTTCCCAACCCAGGTCCTACCGCGTTTGTTCCCATAAAAAAGGCAAAAAGCCTAACCCAGCCTCTTTCTCAGCACGTTCTTAATCCCAATTTTATTAGCAAATGTTTCCTCCTGCCAGTCAACATCACTTGCCGCCTTCTGGTCATAAGCCTAGTGCGGTAGTCAAGCAGACGCCAATTATTCAGTTTGCCTTCTTCATGATCGGGGCGGTACTGTTAGTGTATTCCCTCCGAGTCCTGGACGATATCTTGCTCCCGCTGCTGTTCTCCGGGGTATTCACGCTCCTGCTCCTACCCGTGTGCCGGTGGTTAGAGCTTCGGGGTATGCCCCGGGTCTTAGCTATTATAGTGTGCTTGCTATTGGTAATAGCCTTACTTGCCGGCATTATCTTAGGCTTTGGCTCCCAGCTTGCTCAATTCAAAAATGAGATACCCAAGCTGCAAGTCAAACTGACCCAGTTCTTCAATGAGACTCAGGAATGGGCCCACCTGAAGTTCGGGTACGAGCCCATGAGCATTGACGACCTGAAGGAAAGCACAGTGAAGGCCCTGAAGAAATCAGGCGGAACGTATTTGGGTACTACGCTTAATACTACCACGGCCGTACTCGGAAACCTGGCTCAGGTGCTGATCTACGTTTTCTGCTTTCTGTACTACCGGGACCACCTGCGCCAGTTTATGTTCCGGTTTGTGGCGCCCGATAAGCGTACTAGCGTGCTGCACACAGTCGACAACATTCAAACCGTTGTGCAAGCCTACATCTCGGGCCTGTTCAAAGTTATCATCATCGTATCGGTGCTGAACGGTATTGGGCTCGTGGCGCTGGGCGTGAAATTCGCCATCTTCTTTGCCATTTTCGCTTCTGTGCTAGCCGTGATTCCCTACATCGGCATCATGATTGGAGCTACCATACCAGCCATTATTACGTTGGTTGAAACGGGTTCCGTGGTACAAGCCGCCTTGGTAATTGGGGTATTTGTGGTGGTACAGTTCCTTGAAGGCAACTTTATTACACCCATGATTACCGGCTCTCAGGTGAGCATCAACCCCCTAGCCGCTATTCTGGCCCTAATCTTGGGTGGAGAGCTTTGGGGTACCCCAGGCATGATTCTGAGTATTCCGCTGATGGCAGTAATTAAAGTAGTACTAGATGCTAGCAAGGTGACTGAGCCTTGGGGCTTCTTATTAGGCGACACGGCCGAGGGCGAAGACTCAACTAAACCTGAAACCAAGCAACCCAACGGCATCCAAAAGCTCTGGCACCGCATGCTCGGTAAAGCAGCCTAATTAAGAGCTGCTGCTGCTTGTTCCAACGCCTCCATTGGTCTGCCAGTGGAGGCGTTGCGCGTAAATACCTCAGGCAGAACGCACACTGACGCACCGAAATTTTGCACACTGGTTTTAGCAACCTCGAGCGGAAACCCGCGGTATACTCCCCCAGATGCCACTTCCGGCGTCTTTGTACCGACTACCATCCAACCCTAATTCCGTTCATCATGGCAACTATCACTGGCGAAACCGCCCGCGCATACAACGACCTCGTAGAGATTAACAAAACGGCCGCCAAAGGCTACCAGGAAGCCGCCGAAGGGGTAAGCAGCCCAGATCTGAAATCGAAGTTTAGCGAGCTAAGCCAGCAGCGCGCCCAGTTTGCTTCTGAGTTGTCGCAGCATGCTAGCCAATATGGCATTTCAACTGAAGATGGCAACACCGTAGAAGGTGTAATTGCCGATGCGGCAGCAGCTGTACACCGCGGCTGGATCAACATCAAATCTGCCATTACAGGCCAAGACGACTCTGCTATTCTAGGCGAGTGCGAAACCGGCGACGCCACGGCACTGACTTCGTACGAAACGGCATTGAAATCGACAGAGCTTCCTACCGAAGCCCGCTCGGTAATCGAGAAGCAGCACAGCGAAATCCTTTCGGCTAAAAACTGGATTACCCAGCAGAAAGGCAACCGCTAAGCAACTTCGTTAAGCACAACAAAAAAGCCCGCCCCTTCGGCGGGCTTTTTTGTTGTGGCCCAGGCGCAGCAAGTGCTGTTCGGGGTAGTATACACCAAACGCAACCTTTCTCGGGCGTATCTTTGTTACCAATTGCATTAGCATCATTCATTACCCGATTTCGCGCCCGATTTGTACGCCATCATCGACCTTGAAACCACTGGTGGGCAGCCCACGCAGGACCGCATCACAGAAATTGCCATCTACATTCACGACGGTGATAAAGTGGTAGATGAGTATAGCACCCTGCTGAATCCTGGCCGGTCTATCCCCTTCTTCATTACCCAGCTCACCGGGATAAATGATGATATGGTGCGCGACGCACCTAAGTTTCATGAGGTGGCCCGCAAGGTGGTGGAAATGACAGAAGGCTGCGTATTTGTGGCCCACAATGTACGCTTCGACTATTCTTTCCTGAAGAAGGAGTTTGCTGATCTGGGCTACAACTACTCGCGCAAAACGTTATGCACGGTGCGCCTCAGCCGCTCCCTAATGCCGGGCCAGCCGAGCTATAGCCTAGGGAAGCTGTGCCAAAACATTGGGATTCCTCTGCACGACCGGCACCGCGCTGCCGGCGACGCCGCGGCTACTGCTATCCTGTTCGACCGCCTGCTTAAAATCAGCCAGCAGGAAGAAGCTCTCAAAAGTCCGGCTCTTTCCCCCGCCGAAACTCTAGCAGCGGTAGATGCTACCGCTCCCTCGGGCCGTTCGGCTACTACACCCAAGCAGCCCTCGCCCCGGAAAGTGAAGGCCGTGCAGGAAGCTATACGCACGGCCCTCCTACCGCCAAATATCACGCCTGAGAAGGTAGCCTCCCTTCCACAGGAGGCTGGCGTGTACTACTTCCACAACGAGCAGGGCGAGGTGATTTATGTGGGTAAGAGCATCAATATCTATAAGCGCATCCAGCAGCACTTCGCCGTCGATTACAAGTCCCGCAAGAGCTTGGAGTTCAAGAACTCCATCTCGGACATTACATGGGAGTTGACGGGCTCGGAGTTAGTAGCGCTGTTGTACGAATCGCATGAGATAAAGCGACTGAAGCCCCTCTACAATCGTCAGCAGCGGCGCTCAGTATTCCCCGCGGGCATTTTCCTGCGCACCGACGAGAATGGCTACAAGCACTTGTACTACGGCCGCGCTGATGATCATGCTGAGTCGCACCCACTGATTGCGCTTGGCAATCAGTACAAGGCCAAGGGGTTCCTCTTTCACAAGGTAGCGAAGTTTAACCTCTGCCAGAAGATGTGTGATTTGTACAAAACCACCGGCTCTTGCTTCGACTACCAGGTTCACCGCTGCAAAGGTGCCTGCATTGGGTTAGAGCCAGCCGAGGAGTACAACCAACGGGTAGAAGCGGCCATTGAGTCGTTTACGTATGAGCACGGCTCGTTTGTAGTAGCTGGAGCGGGCCGTTCGGCTACAGAGAAAAGCGTAGTGGTGGTTGAAAACGGGCGTTACCTGGGCTTCGGCTACGTAGACGAAACCTTTTCGGCTCGCAAGCTCAACGACTTTAAGGACGTCATCACCCGCTACAACGACAACAAGGACGTGCAGCAGATAATCCGGCAGTACCTGCGCACCAAGCACAAGGACAAAGTAAAAATCTTCAAGTAGCGCACGTATTCACCCTGCTTTTAAAACAGCTTGGCGCTGGGTATACTAAAGGAGGCACTATACTATTGAGCTGTTTGGGGCCATTGCGCAGCATGCATCTTATCGTTGAAGCGGGCATGTGGTACGCGCGTATGGGATCGGCATCCGCCAGGGCACATGCTGGCGACAACTGAGTAATTTCTGGGTAGAAAGGCGACAGTGATTGACTCTTTTACACAGCCTGCCCCAAGTAAGAACTGAGCACGGAAAACTCTCGAAGCCCTCACTGAGTTGTTTCGACATCGGCGGGCAGGCGACGACCATTAAGCAGCAAGCAAGAACAGTGGCACGCTTAGGCACCTTCCAAGATTAGCTGGTACCTGTAACAGGTTTCGCTACCCAACACTGGTCGCATCCAACGCACCACCAAGAAATGCAGGTCGGAACGGTACGTTAGGGTAAGGACCTCAGGAACAGTAAACTCTTGCATCGCTTGGGGCTAGAGCCCAATGCTATCAATTATGCCTCATTGCTTCTGGGCTGGTAGAATGACGAGCAGTTGCTGGCTACTCCACCAGCCACTCAATGAGTTGGCACCTATCACCTTGCCTAGAACAGACGGTGACGCAGCAACCAGCCTGCCGCATCAAACTCCTGGGCTTGAGGTTGATATTTCTCTACCTTAATTGGGTCCGCGACCCGGAGAATGTTGCCATCCCCGCTATCAAATATTGTAACGTGGGGGGAGGCACCAGCGGCCAGGGTAGCCGTAAACAAATCCTGACCTGCGCCATCGTAGAGGCTAATGGTAAATTGGGAGCTAAGAGCACCGCGCACCTCGAAGGCATCATTTCCTCCCAGCCCGAAAATGCGAATAATGCGGGTTTGGCGAGCCTCGAACGTACGCTGGCTAATAAGCTGGTCGCCCTGGGGCAGCAGGCGGAACAGTTGCACCCGAACTTTGTCGGTGCCCACAGCTTCAACCACAAAGCGCTCCGCCTCATCTGTACCAGGAAGCTCTATCTCACGGGCTAATAGTTGGTAAAACTTGTCGGCCACAGCGGGCAACTGCTCGCGGCGGCTACGCAGCTTCTGGTTGAACTCTGTCGTGCTCATTTTCTGCACTTCCGCGGGCCATACGTGCAGGGCATCTGCAATAACCTGATCGGTAAGCTGCCGCTGGAGCGAGTCACTGATTTGGCGGAAGTCGTCGTGCGTGAGGTAAGCCAGCAACGACTTATCCATGGGCAAAGCCGCCCGATTCAGGCCCTCCACATCTTGCAGGCGAATGTTCTCGTGGAAGCTTTGGTAGTTGGATTTCACCCACCCAATAATGTGGGTTAGGAAACCATCGTCGAACTTAAAGAAAGCATGGTCCCGGTCGCGAGGAATGGCACGGTACACAGTAGCGCCGCTACCGGTTGAGAAGCTAGCCCAACGCCACTGGTCCTCGCGGCGGCTCCAGTCGCCCAGCCACATATCAAAAAGGCGGCTGCGGAGGTACTGGCGCGCATCTACCCGGTATTGGTTGCTAGCTACTAAGTTGGTGAATACCTTCCGTGAGCTTTCTACCTGAGCTGAGCGCCCAAAGCTGGCGACAGTGCGCTGGTCGCCCTCGGGCCGTTCTTCAAATAAATACAGCGCATTGGCAAACGCCGTCCGGTACTCCCCCAGAGCAGGGTCGTCGGCTAGGTACACGAGGCGCGGGTTGGTATGGTACACGCCCGCCGCGTCGGCCAGGGGTGCCACTATGTAAGCGCCGTAGGGATGAATGACGCTGGTTTGGTCTTTCATCAGGCGGCCTATCATGCCACCCTGTAGGCTTACAGGCAAGGCTTTAGTGGCGTCCTTATCTACCGAGCGCAGCACGTACTGCACTCCGTTTTTATCCACTAGTCGCAGGTTCTTGGTTTGAAAAGAGCCTCCCTCCCGAATGGGCGTGAGGCCGCCGGGAACCGCTGTGCGCAGGTTGAACACCGGCGCCGTGACGGGTAGTGCCCACAAGGCCCGGTAGTGCTGCCCCCAAAAGAAACGATATAAGCCACTGCGCTGGTACTGCGGACCGGCGGCCACTACCACGGTAGAATCGGGGCGTATGGCAGGTAGGGCAGTGGTGGAAGGAGCGGCAGGCGAAGAACAGGAATACAGCATCAGACACCCCAGCAAGCCCGCTGGTAGGCGCCCCTTAGCAACCCAAGAAAATAAAGGATGAGGCACAAACGTGGGTATTACAAGGACAAGATGGCCGGACCACACGTGTGGCGCCGCCTGTATAGCGCAAACTTGCCCCTTGCGGTTGTTGAGCTGACGGTTGTTGAGCTCACTGTTGACTTTTCAGGACAAGTTGCGTTGAAGGACATAAGCTGCGTTTTTTAACTCCTGCATGATCTTACGTCTCCTCCCGCCACTGCTACTACTAGGTGCGGTGGGCTGCTCCCGCGACACCTTTTTTCAACCGGATGCCCGGGTAGCCTACCCCGCACCCCTTCCACCGGGGGCCGATAGTGCCCGCGTGACGGCGGGGCGCCACTACAAGCACGGCCCCCTACATACACTACTGCTAGGCCCGCACTACCGCCAAACGTGGAGCCAACCTGTTACCCTACCCGTCTTTAAGCCCGCTACTGTTGTAGCAGGGGGGCTGAAGTTTGAAAAGCTAGGGGGCGGATTCCAAACTACCAGCATGACCCTGGTAGACCCGAGCGGTCGTAGCTACGCCTTGCGCAGCATCGACAAAGACCCGTATAAAACCCTGCCCAAAGTACTGCGCCAGGGCTTTATACTAGGCACTGTGCGCGATGCTACCTCGGCGGGCATGCCCTACGGCGCCTTTGTGGTACCTCCGCTGGCGGAAGCGGCTGGTGTACTGCACACTACTCCGCGCCCCTACTACGTGCGCCTCGATGAACAAGGGCTTGGCCAGGCGTCGGAGCGCTTGCAGGGCGATGTGGTTATGCTAGAGGATAAGTTTTCAAACAAGAACGACCGGGTAGATGCCTTGCGCGAGGCTGAAGAGTTTGAGGAAAGTGACGTTGTACTTTCGGAGCGGTATAAAAATCAAAAAAACCGGCTCGACGAATCAGCTTACCTACGGGCCCGGCTGCTCGATTTATGGATTGGAGATTGGGACCGACACGAAGGGCAGTGGGACTGGGCGGCCTTCGCCCAACCCGACGGCACCCGCTTATGGCGGCCCATCCCTAAAGACCGGGACCAAGTATTTTTTCGGTTTGATGATGGCCTGCTCTCGTGGGTAGTCAGCCGCATAGTGCCTAAGTTCCGCACTTTTGGGCCCCACTACCAAAGCATTGAGGGCTATACTCGCAACGCCCGGTTCATAGACGAACGAGCCTTGGCTAGTATGACGGAAGAGGCCTACCTGCGCACCGCTAAGGACTTGCAACAGCGCCTTACGGATGATGTAATCAAACAAGCCGTGCGCCAAGGACTGCCCAAAGAAGTGTACCAGCGCGAAGGTGCGCGAATGGAAGCAAACCTGCAGGCGCGTCGCGCTCAGCTCCCTAAAGCCGCTCAGGAATTCTACCACTTGCAGGCTCATCGGGTGGTAGTACCTGGCTCCGACCAAGAGGAACGCTTTGTAGTGGAGCGGCTAAATGATACAGCTACTGTAGTTTCCGTATATGGGCAAGCCAAGGGTGGCAAAGACTCTCAAGGTGCCCCCCTGCTCTACCAACGGCGCTTCAACCCGCGCGATACGCATACGGTGGTATTGCACGGCTTGCAGGGTGAGGACGAGTTTATCGTGAGCGGCTCGGTAGCTAAGTCACCCTTCATCGATATTTACGGAGGCCCCGATGAAGACATCGTGCGTGATAGTTCTCATGTGGGCGGCTTGCGCAAGAAAACCCGCTTTTTCGATACCGCCCGCAACAATGAGCTGATTGGCGGTAAGGAAACCAAAGACCGCACCGAGCATAGCGTGGTCTCCCACGCCTTTGACCGGGACGGGTCGGGAAGGTAAGCTACTGTTATCCTACAGTACACCCAGTACGAAAGAAGGGCCCCGGCTGAACCATGGTTCAGCCGGGGCCCTTCTTTCGTACTGGGCACTTTGTGTTTTATAGCTTTGGCTTTTCTAGCTCCTGCAGCATATCCAGTACCATATGCTCGGTGGGCGTAAGCAAGTCATTTTCGCTGGGGTCGGCGTCGTGACGGCGCAGGTAGTCAATCAGTTTGTCTGAGTTAAACAACTCCACTACTTGGGGGTGAATGTAGTACTTGGAGCAAACGCTGGGGGTATTGCCCAGGTTTTCAGCTACGTCTTTCACCGCCCGTTTCAAGGTTTTGGGTTTGGGAAAGTTAGGTTCCTCATCCAATACCCGCTCCAGGCACTCCACCATTTTCACGGTGCCGCCCCAGGTGCGGAAGTCCTTAGCCGACAAGGCCATGCCCGTTACCTGGTGCAGGTATTCGTTCACGTCGCCCGATTCTAACTCTTGCCGGTGTCCGTCGGGGGTGTAGTATTGAAACAGATGCTGCCCCGGTATTTCCTTGCATTTCTGCACGAGGCGGGCCAGTTTTCGGTCGTGAATGGTGAGGTCGTGCGCTACCCCCTTCTTACCCACGAAGGCAAAGCGCACGTCGCTGCCTTGCACCTGCACGTGCTTGTCGCGCAGAGTAGTGAGGCCGTAGGTCTTGTTTTTCTTGGCGTATTCCCGGTTGCCGATCCGAATAAACGACTGGTCCATGAGCGTAAGCACCAAAGCAATGACCTTCTGCTTGTCGAGTTGGGGGCGCGCTAGGTCCTTGTGCATTTGTTGGCGCAAGGTAGCCAGCTGCTCGCCGAAGGCGCGCAAACGGCTAAACTTGGTTAGACTGCGCGCTTGGTCCCAGGCGGCGTGGTAGAGGTACTGCTTGCGACCTTTGGCGTCGCGGCCCGTTACCTGCAAATGGGAGTTCGACGACGGCGAAATCCACACGTCCGTCCAGGCCGGAGGAATCACAAAGCTATTGATCCGGGCCAGGGTTTTCTCGTCGGTTATGGGCTCTCCCTTGGCCGTATGGTAGGCAAAGGCTCCGTCGGAACCGGCAATCCGAGTATGGCCCGGTTTCACGTCGGTGAGGTAGCGCAGGCCCGCCAGCTCAGCTTGGCGAGCGGGGTCCTTATAGAGCACGTGAGCCTCTTCAAGGGGCTCTAGGCGCTTCTTCTTGGTTTTTGGGCGGGCAGAGGTAGTGGCAGACATGGCAGAACAAAAAACCCGCCAGCCAAAGGAGCCGCGGGTTCAGGTCCTACGCAAAAGCTCATCCGGAAGTTAATACTGCCCCAGCCCAGCCCGGCTCCATTGCTAATATCCGCTTCGGTAGGTCAGGTGAACTGGCCTCATTCTTTTACTCGCAGCCATATTTTTCGGGCTGATTTTCCGTTGGATAGAAGAAAGATGAGCGCGGCGACAACTCTACCACGGGCACTAGCGTACCGCAGCAGCCACATTCTGGCACCGTTTTTTCTACTCGCCTGGGCATAATCCAACCGCTTCACTCCCCAACCCTCTCCTTATTTCATGCGTCATTACCTTCTTAAACCTTGGCTATTCCTTGGCCTGCTAATTACTCTTGGCACTGCAGCTTCCTGCTCGAAAGACGGGGACGGGGTGCTGCTATTTTCGGTAGAAGATGACAAAGCCCTGGGCGAACAAGTAGCGCGCACCACCGACTCTACCTACCGGGCCAAGAGACAACTGCTGGAAAAGACGTCGAACGCCCGCGCCTACGCTCTACTCAATCAGATAGTGGAGCGCGTGCTTAACTCGGGACAACTGCAGTATCGCACTGAGTTTCCCTGGGACGTACAGATCATTAAGGATGATAACACCCTGAATGCTTTTGCTACTCCCGGCGGCCACATTTACGTATTTTCTGGTCTCATCAAATACCTCGACAGCGAGGAGCAACTGGCAGGAGTGCTGGGGCACGAAATTGCCCACGCCGACCGGCGCCATACGTCCCGGCAGTTGCAGCAGCAGTACGGCATCAACCTGCTGCTCAGCGTGCTCCTAGGCAACAACCCCGGTCAGCTTGCGCAAATTGCTACCGGCCTGGGTCAGCTCAAGTTCAGCCGCGACTACGAGCAAGAAGCTGATGACTATTCTGTCGTTTACCTCAATGGCACCAACTACTACGCCTGCGACGGTGCCGCCGGCTTCTTCATCAAAGCCGAAAAAGAAGCTACCGCCAGCACCCCCGAGTTTTTGAGCACCCATCCCAACCCTGGTTCACGGGTAGAGGCCATCCAAACCAAGGCCACGCAGCTGAACTGCCGCAACCGAACTTCCAGCAGTGCTGCTTTCAACGAGTTGAAGTCGCTGCTTTAGTTCTCGCGAAGCCATTCCCCATAAAAAAAGCCAGCTGCCGAGGTAGCTGGCTTTTTTTATGGGGAAGAGCAACCTAGAGGCGCACTACTCTGGCGAAGCTGAACAGGAATTTAAGGCCCGTAGCCTAACTCCACGGCCCGCTCAACCGTTACTGGAAATTCTCCATCCTTACACGTACATGGCATCTTTACTCAACAAACTCAGTGACTGGTCGGAACGGGCTGATGATGTACTGACGCGGGCGCGGGCCCGTCTCGGGTTGCTTCATCCCTTACAGGTAGTATCGTACCGGAGCTATGGCACGCCCGACCGGCTGTATGTAAAAGGGCGGCTCCTGACTGATAAAGGCATTGGGGAGCCCGACCCGTCTGATTCGCGCTGGCACAATTTGCTGAACATGTACCGCCGCTTTGATAGCAACGAAATCAGTGGGGCAGTGCTAGATGTGCGCCCTGCCGATGGCTCGGCCCATCCCGTAGTGACGGACGAAGAGGGCTACTTCACCCTAAACCTGGAACCCAAAGTTCTCCCCGAGCCTATCGACTACCTCTGGTACCCCGTTGACGTGGCCGTGCAGCAGGTACCTGCTCCGTTTCCTTTGCCCGCCCAGCTCGCTACCCAAGCTATGGTGTTGATACCGCCCGCCGATGCGGAGTACGGCATTATCTCCGACCTTGATGATACTGTTATTCAGACTTCGGCTACCGACTTGCTGCGTATGGCGCGCACGGTTTTGCTACGCAACGCCCGCTCACGCCTGCCCTTTAAGGGAGTAGCTGAGTTTTACCGCCAGCTACAGCTAGGCCGTAACGGCAAGCGTAACAACCCATTCTTCTACGTGAGCAGCTCGCCTTGGAACCTCTATGATCTGCTGGAAGACTTTCTCAACCTCAACGATATTCCTCCCGGACCGTTACTGCTGCGCGATATGGCACTGGGCGGCAAAAAGGCGGGCGATGCTTCGGCCCACCATGGCCACAAGCTCAAGGAAATCGACAACCTCCTGCTCACTTATCCTAAACTGCCCTTCGTGCTCATCGGCGACTCGGGTCAGGAGGATGCCAACATTTATCGCGAGGTAGTGCGGCGCCACCCTGGGCGTATCCTTGCCATTTACATTCGTGACGTGAACTTGCCGGAGCGCTCGGCCATGGTGGCGCGCGTATCGGAGGAGTTACGCTCCGACAAGGTGGAAATGCTACTGGTGAAAGACACCGTGCAAGCCGCCGAGCACGCAGCCGGCGCAGGCCTAGTTTTCCAAGAAGCTGTTTCGGCTGTAGAAGCCGAGAAGCAGAAAGACGAACAACCCGACGACAACGGCGAGTTAGATGGCAAAGGCTCCGGTCAGCCAGTGATGAAGTAGGTATCCCCTACCGAAAAACAGCCCAGGCTGCCTAGGTAACATACCTGAGCAGCCCGGGCTGTTTTATTTCTATTCGGGTGTCGGCTAGCTAGAATGATCGGCAACAATGACCCACTGGCCTTTGATACGACGAAATACTAGCAGAAAGTGTCCCTGCAAGTCGCCGGCGGTGGGCCGAGCCAAGTGCCAACGGCCAATCACGTGGGCCGCATCGGCACTCAAGGGCTGAATACTCAGCTTCGTAAAGTCTAGCTGACCCATGGCGGCGCTGTTGGGGTAGCTCCGGCGGTAGTTATCGAGGGTAGGCTGCCATCCATAGGTAAGGCCACTCTTGCCAATAAACACTAAGGAGTCGTTTTGCCAGTAGCCCTGCATGAAGGTTTGCACGTCGCCACGGTTCCAGGCTGCGGTTTGCGCGCTCAGCACCTGGGTAATTTCGCTGCGGATGGCGCTGGTAGGCGGTAGCTGGGCGGCGGGCGCGCAAGCCGTCAGTAGCCCGCTCAGGGCAAGTGGAAAGGCAAATCGTGTCATGGCCGCCAATATATACGT
Organism: Hymenobacter mucosus; assembly: GCF_900188255.1. GTDB lineage: Bacteria > Bacteroidota > Bacteroidia > Cytophagales > Hymenobacteraceae > Hymenobacter > Hymenobacter mucosus. Next base: position 308,949 of record NZ_FZNS01000001.1, read on the forward strand.
TCCTCAACGTACTACCCAACCCTACCAACGGGTCTGGCTTTACTCTTCCATTAGCTCGCGCACATAGGCCGAGCCACCCAAGCGGCGCATGTTGCGGAGTACCCGACGCTGTTTGGCGCGGGCTTGGGGACCAGGATTGCTAGCCCGGAAGCGTAAGGGATTGGGCAGCACTCCGGCCAGGAGAGCTGCTTCCTGGGAAGAGAGCTTGTTGGCCGACTTGTGGAAGTATTGCTGCGAGGCTGCCTCCACCCCAAATATGCAGTCCCCCATTTCCGCTACGTTGAGGTACATTTCCATAATGCGGCGCTTGTCCCAGAAGAGTTCAATGAGCAGCGTGAAGTAGGCCTCGGCAGCTTTGCGTATGTAGCTGCGGCCGTGCCACAGAAACACGTTTTTGGCTACCTGCTGGGAAATAGTGCTTCCGCCACGCAACGTCTTGCCCCCGCTCATATTTGACTTAGCTGCCTGCCAAAGCGCGTCGCCATCAAACCCGTGGTGAATAAGAAAACGCTGGTCTTCGGCCGCCACCATAGCTAGGGGCAGGTTTGATGATACTTCGTCAAGGGACCGGAACTGGTAGCTAATGCGCCGATGGTCTTCCCGAATACCATAGTATCCTTTGCCAACGGGAGCATGCGCCCGGCGCTCCAGCATCAGCCACGTAGCCGGGGGCGACACCCAGCGGTATACTAGCACCCAGGCCACAGAAATAAGAAATAGAGCCGCTACTACTTGCAGCGCCGTCCGCCCTACCCGGCGGCTAAGTTGTGCGTACTTGGTCACGACCAGCTAAAACTACGTTCACTACCTGCGCCGCACCTGCGGCCGGGCAAAAGTAGGGGAATTCAGCGGCCAGCACCGTATACTGGCTTCTTTCTACTACTTTCCCATCCTCTACCGCTCTGCTTCTATGACACGTTTGCTGGCCCTGTTTCCCCTAAATCTCGTTGCATTTCCCGGCGAGAAGCTAAACCTGCACATTTTTGAGCCGCGCTACCGTCAGCTCATCCACGACTGCATAGAGGGGGGTATCACTTTCGGTATTCCGCCCTACATTAATAACGCCGTCAGCAAACTGGGCACCGAAATGCGCCTGCTCAGCGTGGAAAAGACGTATGAGAATGGGGAAATGGATATCCGGACGAAAGCAGTAGGCATATTTCGCATTGAAGAGCTTTTCCGGGAAGCACCAGGGAAGCTATACGCCGGCGCCCAAGTCACGGACCTACCCGATGATTCCGTTGGTGACCCGCGGCAGCACACCCAAATTCGGGAGCAAGTGCAGCAGCTTTACGATGTACTGGGGCTGCGCCGCTTGTTCACGGAGCTACCTCCTGACTTCCGCGTGTACGATATTGCGCACAACCTGGGGCTGAGTACCGAGCAAGAGTATCAGTTACTCGAAGCTACTACGGAAACGGCGCGGCAGCGCCAAGTACTTGGTCACCTAGAGCACATCCTTCCCGTGCTGCTGGAAACGGAACGCTTGAAAGACCGGGTGCGCCTAAATGGCCATTTCAAAAACCTGACCCCGCCAAACTTTTAGCCGCCCGCGCCACAACGGGCGCTGCCTATGTGGCCCCACTTTTTAGCAAGTCCTGCCCCACCCCTGGCGTGTAGTGCTGTCTGTGCAAGGAGGCCGCAATTCTCATGGGTTTTACTGGGTACACCGAGGCAAAAACGGAATGCGCTAGGCAAAGAGCCCTACTATGCTCTCAGATTACTTATTTGTAATGCAGTTAGCAACAAGGGAATCTTACAAGAGTACGTTGAATGCTTTGCCCTGTGTGCGCCGGCAGGAAAAGGCACTCCCAGGCGGGTAGTTGGGTTAGAGTAGTACGTATGGCATGTATTAGGCGATGAGGGCCCAAGTAGAGTTCTTCTAGTTTCGCCACTCCTCCCGAACATCGGTTTTCTACGTATAGCCAGCTCAATCCTGCTTCTTGTGTCTACCTCGTCTTTTCTACTATACCTAGTGCTGGCGGTTGCTGCTGTTATGGCGGTATGGCTAGCGTGGCGCTTCTGGCAGGAGCGCCAGTACCGACGCCGCCCATACGTAGACCCCGCTTACCTCGACTGGCCTCAGCATGAACCCGATCCGGCCTTGACTCCGGTGCACCGGGTAGCGCTCCTCGGAGACCCGGGCGCCGTAGCTACCGACGGTACGGACCCTATTCTGAATTTGCTGGAAAGCTGGCAAAATCAAACCGGTCCGGCCGGCACCGTTGTTATCCTGGGCGACAATGTGTATCCCATTGGCTTACCTGCTACCCACCACCCCGGTCGAGGGGCAGCCGAGGCCCGTTTTAATACGCTACTCGATGTGCTAGGACGCTTCCAAGGCCGCGTGGTACTACTCAGTGGCAACCACGACTGGCACAAAGGTCGCCCCGACGGCTGGGAGTACCTGCGCCGCCAGGAAACTTACGTGCACGAGTATTTACCCACGGCTCACTACCTACCAGCGGGCGGTACACCCGGCCCCGTCACGTTGCAGCTCACCGAGGGGGTACTGCTGGTAGTGATGAACACGCAATGGTGGGTACAGCGCGGTGCCCGCCCCACCGGAAACTCTAAGGAAGCGTTTCGGCAGTTACGGGAGGTGCTGGCGGCCAACCGCCACCAGCGCGTTGTGGTAGCAGGCCACCACCCACTGTACTCCAATGCCTTGCACGGAGGCAAGTTTACGGCCAAGCAACACGTGTTTCCACTGACTACGGTGCATAAGCGGGCGTATGTGCCGTTGCCCATTATTGGCTCCTTGCTGCCTCTGTACCGCAAGCTGGTAGGAGCAGCCGAGGATATGTCGCACCCGCGCTACCGCAAGATGCGCCGCCGCATGCTGCGAGTACTACAGGAATTCCCGAACGTAATCTACGCGGCCGGCCACGACCATAATCTTCAGTACTTCCACCATCGTGCAGGGCACTATTTGGTAAGTGGCTCAGGTAGCAAAACCGCTTTCGTGCAGAAAGGCGGCCGCGCGACGTTTGTCCATGAGCAGAAAGGCTTCTTCAGCCTCGACTTTTATGAATCAGGCGACACGTGGCTGCGCACACTCGAACCAGCAGTAGCGGGTTCCTTAGCGCCAGCGGCCGAGGTGTTTCGCCTTCGTTTACACCCTGCTCCCGTTTCTTCGCCGGTATCTACGTCGTTGTTGGCCTCTTTTGCTCGCCACGTTGGGTAAGGAAGGCACGGCTGTTACTTGGCGGCCGGGGCTGAAGTTGGGGCCAGTACCCGCAAATTGCGCACGTCAATTTCTACCTCTACGGGGGATGGCAAGTGGCACGGTTCGCCGTCGATTTGGACTAAGACTTCCGTAGCTCCCGGCACCGAAATCCGGGCCTTGCGGCAGCAGAGCCGCCGCGTGTAGTCAGAATCATCGAAGCCATTTGTATAGAGCCGATACAGAATGCCGGGCGTAGCCGTGTTCGGGAATGGCTCGATGATACACAGTTCAAACTGCCCGTCGTCCATCCGGCTATCAGGATTGATAATGACGTTACTACCGAAGGTGTTAGCATTTGCAATGGTGAGCATAAAGGCTGGCCCCTCCCAGGCTTCCTCATCTGTTTCGATGTGGTAGGTGGCTGGTTGGTAGCCTAAATATTCTTGAGTAGCTACTCGCACGTAGGCGGCGGGTCCGCGGGCTTCGCCCTGGTCGTAGCGCTCCACAATTAAGGCGTTGAAACCCAAATCGGCCAGGTGAGCGGCGAAGCGCCCACCTACCCGCAACGTATCCAAAAGGCGCAGTTCATGGTCCCAGGTTAAGCGCAATGCGGCCTCTACATCCTGCGGAATCCCGAGGTCTTTGGATAACCCATTGCCTGAGCCTAGCGGCAAAATACCCAAGGGAACTTCTCCTCCGGCTAGCGCCTCGGCTACTAAGCTCACGGTGCCGTCGCCCCCGGCCGCAAACACGGCGTCGTAAGCATGGGTAGCCAAGTGGGCGCGCAGGTGCTCCAGATCAGCGTCGCCGGTAGTGTGGTAGAAGGCGGCGGCGCGTCCTCGCTCCTTGCAGTACGCAGTGACGGTATCTTCCAGATTATCCTTGTTGATGTCACCAGAAATCGGGTTCAGCACAAATAGCAGATGACGCAGGGTGGTGGGCATAGGAGTAGGCATGAGGGGCAAGTAGGGTAAGGCGCTGTTTCGACGCACTTACTCGGGTGAGAAGGGGATAAATGCAACGTGGCCGGCCAATTGGCCGGCCACGCTATGGGTACTACTGAAGGTTAAGGCTTGAGCCCGGCGGGTAGCCCCTGGGGAAAGTCAGAAGCAATGTCCCGCTCCAGTTCCGTAATGCGGTTGCCTGGGTTGGGGTGAGTGCTCAAGAACTCGGGTGGCTTGCTCCCGTGATTTTCACGGTCCAAAATCTCCATTACCTGAATCATAGAGCGGGGGTCAAAACCAGCGGCGGGGGTGAAGTCAACGGCCAGTCGATCGGCTTCTAGCTCGTCTTCGCGGCCGTAGCGCAACGTGAGCAGCTTGCCTACCATAGCGGCAGCGGCAGCACTAGCCATCGTAGCCGGTCTATCTGGATCATACAGGCCAATGGCGGCGGCACCGGTCAAACCACTTGTTAGGCGCGACTTTGCTACTTGCTCGGCCGAGTGACGAGCTACTACGTGGCCTATTTCATGGGCCAGCACGCCGGCTACTTGGCCTTCCGTTTTTAGGTTCTTCAGCAAGCCAGCCGTAATAAACACCTGTCCGCCGGGCAAGGCAAACGCGTTGATTGTGTTTTCGTCGGCTAACAAGTGAAACTGAAAGCGGTAGGGCGTTTGGCCTGCTTTCGTGCTACGCACAATTTGCTGCCCAATGCGCTCTACGGCGGCTCCCGCTTGTTTGTCGGGGTGGATGCCACCGTATTGCTGGGCCATTTGTGGGGCGGCCTGTAAGCCCAGGGCTATTTCCTGGTCGGCCGACATATCTACGTGCTGCACTTCCCCAGTTACTTCATTTTTCTGGGTGTTGCAGTAGTACGGGATAAAGGCGAAGGCCGCCATTACCAGGGCAATGATGAACCGAAGATTTCCTCGCATGATTGGTTGAAGGGAATAGGGAGTAAAAAGTGCGGACACGGACGAGCCAGGGCCCATCAAAGGCTTGTAACGCGTAGCCTTCACTAGGGTTGCTAGAGCCGGCACACCCAAATTGCGTCAACTATCGTATCAGGCCCAACCCCGTTTTCAACGAACTCCTCTCTCCTTCTTCTGACGCTTTTCATTCTCTGCACCATGAACCAGAAACGCACGTTCGGCAGCATCCTCACTATCCTGGGCATCTTAGGCATTATTGCTGGTGCTCTTGGTTTCCTCCAAATTGGTGGTTTGGGCCTGAGCAAGATGAATTCCCTTGTTCCTTTCGTTGTGGGCCTGATCTTCTTTTTCGCCGGCATCAACCTTGTGAAAACCACTGGCGACCGGGCCTAGCCCTACCTCCCCAGCGACAACGAGAACGGGCCCACCGAACAGTGTTCGGTGAGCCCGTTCTCGTTACCTGTTTCCTTATCTGGAAAGCTGGTGGCTAGCTACCGCTCAGCCCTTTGCTACGAGCAAATGCCAGCAGTGCGCCATCCAGTTGCAACCAGTCGGACTGGTAGTGCGTGTTCAGGGGGCCGTTGGCAAAAACTACGCTGCCTCCCTTGATTGTTTGAATGATAGCGCTGGATTGATGCACGGGCAAGGCGGGGCAGCCCTGGCTGCGGCCCAAGCGGCCGTGCTGCCGCACAAACTCTTCGCTCACGTACTCGGCCCCATGCACTACCACGGCGCGGCTGGCAGCATTGGTATTGTATCCCGCGTCTACACCCTGCAACTTCAACGACAAGCCGTGCTTGCCTTGGTAGGTGTTGCCAGTGAGGTAGAACCCCAAGCTACTCATCTCCGAGCCTTCGCGGTTTGAGAAAGTATGGGCAAACTCTTCGCCGGTATTCTTCCCGTGCGCAACCAGCGTATGGTACAGAACTCGGCCCTGATCCACATCGACCACCCACAGGCGCTTTTGCTTACTGGAGCGGCTAAAGTCAATGACGGTGAGTGTGGTCTCGTTCCGGTTGGTAAGGCCGCGCTGCTGTAGATGGTAAAAACCAATCATAGCCTTCCGGTACACCTGCACGGATAGCCCTGAGCTAGCCAGCCCCGCTTGAATGTAGGTGGCCATTACGTGCTGCTCAAACGCGGCCATGTAGCTAGTGCGCAGAGCAGGGTTCGTAATCAAAAGTCTGGGAGGAGTAGGTGCGCCACCTGTCTTGCCTAGGCTTGCTAGTGGCAACCAAGAAAACAGCGTCAGTAGCAAACCGGCAGTAGCAGTCGGCAAAAAAGTCATCGACGAAACTAGTTGAAACAACGTGAGCAGATGGCTAATTAACTTCCAATATACTTGTGGGACACCAAAACTAGTAGTTTTGTGCCATATATCCACCTGCGTAAGGCGGCTATTCATTTACTTTTCGTCTATGTCCCTTCGTCGCTTTCCTGCATATCTTGCTATCGGCCTCCTAGTAGCCTCTTGCGGGCACGCCCTTCCCGAGATGCCAGAATTTGATGGCTCGGCTTGGCGCAAAGACCCCTATGGTTGCACAAGCCGGCGGGCAGCCCTCCTCCCTTCATTCACCAAATACCGTGAGCAACTGTACGGAGCCCGCATCAGCGACGTAGATGCTCTGCTAGGCCACCCAGACGAGGAAGAACTGAGCGAACAAAGTGAGAAGATCTATATCTACTACACGGCTACCGGACCGCAGTGTGTGAAAGGGCACCCTAGGGCAGCCGGTGGCCGCGTTGTATTGCGGTTTGGGGCTACCGGTACCATCACAGAAGCTCAGTTCCCGGTTAGTACTGTAGCGCCCTAAGTAGGTACCCTATTAGGGTAATATCGAGCAAGCCTACACCAAAGAAAGAGGCCACCCAATGTTGGGTGGCCTCTTTCTTTGGTGTAGGCTTATAAGTGCTATCAGTTATCCTACGCCCCCATCATTGGTAGTAGGAGACGTTGGTACTGCATCACGCTTGTTTTCTTCCTGAAGCATGCTCAACTGGGTGGGAGTAAGGATGCGGCCACACTCCGATTCGTACTGCGCTTCCAGCTCCATCATTTTGCTATTACGAGTTGCCGGATCTTGGTAATAGTCCCACTTGATTTCGTCTACCCGGGCTAGCTTGATCTTATTTACGGCACGCAGACGGACGACCTGCGCTTCCGAGAGCTTAAGCTGACTGCTCATCTGACGAGTCATAGCCTCTACCCGCTCCGGAGAAGGATCGAGAGAGCCCATCCGCTCCGACTGACTATCCTTCATTTGCGCAGTAGCACTAACTGCTACTCCCAACATCATCGCGAAGGCCAAAAACAAGGATTTCATTATACTAACTAAAGGTGCAGGAGGTCCAGTAATTGAAGCATCAAACACAGGTACAAGCGGAACAATTCCTCTGCTTGTCACTTTATTTAATACAAACTTATATTGATTTCAATATAGAAACAACAGGTAAACGAAATAAAGTCTATGTTTTTATTGGAATATTTAAGTGTTGTTGTGATTTACCAACAAAAAAGCCACGCTCTGTGATAGAACGTGGCTCATTTGGCTGTGGAGAAGCTTATTCAATGCCTGTAATAGGCTTGTGATCAGGGCTCTTGTAGTACTGCATAGCTACCAACGAAATAATTACGCCAGCCATGGCACCTTGTAGCAGAATAGCTAGTACGGCTACCGTAATAGACAAATCGAAGCCTAGACGGTCCCAGGTACGGATATTCTGCATGATTTTTGGGTTTAACAGCCCGGCATACACTACGAAGAAGATGCCGAACACGACAGAAGCTACAATAGCAGTAATAATACCAGTGCCAAACCCTTGCAAGTACGGCATACGATCTTGGCAGTAGCGCTTAAAGTTGGCAATGGCAAAGCAAATGCCGACGGCCAGAATAACCCCATTCAGAAAGCTGAACTCAATGCGGTCAGTCAGACCTGTTAGAGAGGCAATGAGAAAGTACACTATCATGCCAGCAGCGGCAAACAGACCATAGCGGACCCCATTGGTTTCGGGAGTAATACGTGCGTTAGTCATAGAACAAAGAAAAGTCAGAAGATGTGGTTGGTGGGTTGTTAAGGGCCTGGTTATCCGGCGGAACTACGTGGCAGGCAGCATTTGTTATCAACCCGACCACTTCTCCGGCACCAGCTGTTTTTTTATACCGTATTGTCCGGCAAGGGGTTGTGCTAACAGCCCATTTTTTTAGCCTTAAAAGTATGGTCTGCTTGCTTTTTTAGTTGTCTAACAAAGTAGGCGGGCCATTTTACGTACTTTTGCATGTTGCTCAGGGGTGTTCACGCCCGGGCACTCCTTCACGTGTTTCTCCGCACTTAGTCATTTATGATCAGCACCTCCAACGTAAGCCTGCGCTACGGCAAGCGCATCTTGTTTGAAGACGTTACCATTAAGTTCATGCCGGGCAACGTGTATGGTCTTATTGGGGCCAACGGCGCCGGCAAATCCACGTTCCTAAAAATCCTTTCGGGGGAGATTGAGGCAAACACTGGCTCAGTAGACATGCCCAAGGGCGCCCGTTTGTCGGTTTTGAAGCAGGACCAGTTTGCTCACGACCAGTATCCAGTACTTCAAACCGTGATTATGGGCCACCAGCGCCTGTGGAAGGTGATGGAGGAAAAAGACGCGCTCTACGCCAAGGCTGATTTTTCGGATGCCGATGGTGAGCGAGCTGCGGCCCTAGAAGGCGAGTTTGCTGACCTGGAAGGCTGGAATGCGGAGTACGAAGCTGCCGAGCTGCTCTCTGGTCTGGGCATCTCGGAAGATAAGCACTACACCCAAATGGGCGACCTAGGTACATCCGACAAGGTGCGGGTACTGCTAGCGCAAGCTCTGTTCGGCAACCCCGACGTTCTACTCCTCGACGAACCAACTAACGGCTTGGATGCCGAAACGGTACTCTGGCTGGAAAACTTCCTTGACTCCTTCCAGAACACGGTAATTGTAGTAAGCCACGACCGCCACTTCTTAGATGCGGTGTGTAACTACATGGCCGACTTGGACTTCTCGAAAATCACGATGTACCCCGGCAACTACTCGTTCTGGTACGAGTCGTCGCAGTTGGCTTTGCGCCAGCGCCAGGAGGTAAACAAGAAGACGGAAGATAAGCGCAAGGAACTGGAAGAATTTGTGCGCCGCTTCTCAGCCAACGCCTCGAAGAGCAAGCAGGCTACTTCGCGTCAGAAGCTGCTGCAAAAGCTCACCCTGGAAGAAATCAAACCGTCCTCCCGCAAGTACCCCTACATCGCCTTTAAGTCGGAGCGCGAGGCTGGCAACCAGTTGCTGACGGTGGAGAACCTGAGCAAGTCGGTGGATGGCCAAACCATCTTCCGCAATGTTTCTTTCTCCCTCGATAAGAAAGATAAGGTAGCCATCATCAGCCGCGACGACCGGGCCGCCTCCCTCCTCTTCGATATTCTATTTAACGAAGCGAAGGCCGATTCAGGCGACTTCAAATGGGGCACTACCATTACGCCGAGCTACTTCCCCAAGGAAAATACCGAGTTCTTCAATACTGATTTGAACCTGGTTGACTGGCTACGCCAGTACAGCACGGAAAAGGACGAGTCGTTCATTCGGGGGTTCCTGGGACGGATGCTATTCTCGGGCGAAGAGTCGCAGAAGAAATCCAACGTGCTAAGCGGAGGTGAAAAAGTACGCTGCATGTTATCAAAGATGATGATGGAAGGCGGCAACGTTTTGGTCCTCGACGATCCGACGAACCACCTCGACCTTGAAAGCATCACAGCCCTCAACAACTCGTTGCGCGACTTTACTGGCACCCTGCTATTCGCTTCTCACGACTTACAAGTAGTGGAAACGGTAGCTAACCGCATCATTGAGCTCACGCCCGACGGCATCATCGACCGCCGGATGAGCTACGAGGAATATTTGGCCGATGAAAACATTAAAGCGCAACGCCAGCGCATGTACCAACTAGTTTCCTAATAGCGTTGTAGCGGGGATATGAAACGACTGTTGTTTTTACTGGCTTTAGGCGGAGCGGGCTTGCGCTGGGCTCCGGCCGCAAAGGCACAGGGTACGGATACTACCCGTACCGTGAAGCCTCAGCTTAATACGGCACCTCCCGGCTCAACGGTGCCCGCGCCGGCACCCCGACCAGCCGCTACGCCTACGCCCGCGCCGGTTTACACGCCAGCCCCCGCTCCATCGGTACCGGCTCCTCAGCCCAACCAAGGCTACGACCCCAACCGCCCATCCGGCCTCGACTTGCCGGATCGGCCGGGAGTTGCTGCACCACCACCACCTCTACGCAAGTGGTTTGTGTACAGCAACTTTGGCTTGGGCTACAGCAGCATCAGCGGCGCTGGACTGTTTAATGCTAGCATTGGACCGGCCATTGGTTATCAGGTTACGGATCGGTTTGCTATCGGCCCCGGCCTGAGCTACATCTACAATCATTACTCATTCCCAGACGACATACGGCAGTATGGCTACCCCTCTAGCTTAAGCCTGCACAGCCTGGGAATCAAGGCTTTTGCTCAGTACCGGGTAATCGACCAGTTCTTGGTTCACTTGGAGTATGAGGTAACCAATGCTCAAGCGTATGCTGAACGCGTAATAAGTGCGCAGCAAGTGGAGATTATAAAGGTAAATCGTACTTACCAAACCCCACTAGCTGGTATAGGCTACCGCCAAGAGTTAGGGGAACGTATTGCCGCCGACATCTTGCTGCTCTACAACTTCAACGACGGGGTGGACCGGTACGGCAACTCCCTGTCGCCGTATAGCCAGCCGGTCATCCGATTCAACTTCCTTTATCGCCTAGGTCGTTAGTACCTGTTGAACAGGTAGTTTGCACACAAAAAAGCCCTTCTCATACGAGAAGGGCTTTTTTGTGTTTTTCGGGGTTTACTGTCTCGTTCCACTACCAATGGAACTAGGCGGTAGTTAGACTACCCGACCGCCGCGAATCACACGCAGCAGGATGGCGATAATGGCAATTACCAACAGGATGTGGATTAGGCTATTGCCCTGAATACCGGCACCCAGTACGCCGAAGAAGCCTAAAGCCCAGATGATGATCAGAATGACGGCGATGATATACAGCAGATTTCCCATGATGATTGAAAGTGTGAGGTGGAGAGAGTGGAAAAGGAATCCTAAGACCGCCTACCCAGCAAGCAGAATATAACTTCTGAAAGTTGAAGAGGCGATTTGCGGATTTGTACGGCGAGGATTTTCAAAAGGATATTATTCCGTTAAAAAAATTCAACTACATCGATATATATTCCAATGAAATGTGCCTTTACAGGCTGTAAGTGGCTTTTTTGCCTTAGAAAAAAAACCAGTTGGTTGTTGTTATAGTTAAGCACCCGAGAGTGAGCGAGGCCAGTTTTCAGGTTAGCTTTGCGGTCTGCACTGGGGTACTGCCCCTACTTCATCCCACCCAATTTTCTTATTTCCGCATGATGAACATCGCCGTAATTGGCTCCGGCACGATGGGCAATGGTATTGCGCACGTTTTTGCCCAGTATGGATTTCCCGTTGCTCTGATTGACATTAGTCAGCCTGCTCTTGACAAGGCGCTTGCTACTATTGGCAAAAACATCGACCGCCAGGTAGCAAAGGGTGCCCTCACCGAAGACGACAAGACGGCTACGCTAGCTCGTTTGACTACTTACACTAGCTTGGCCGAAGGCGTACGCGCGGCTGACCTAGTGGTAGAAGCCGCCACGGAGAACGTAGACCTGAAGCTCAACATCTTTCGGGAGCTTGACGCGCACGCGCCCGCAGGAGCCATTCTGGCCTCTAACACGTCGTCTATCTCCATTACCAAAATTGCGGCCGTAACCAAGCGCCCCGAGCAGGTGATTGGCATGCACTTCATGAACCCCGTACCGGTAATGAAGCTGGTGGAAGTAATTCGGGGGTATGCCACTTCGGATGCCGTAACTCAACGCGTAATGGATTTGTCGCGTGAGCTAGGCAAAACACCCACCGAAGTAAACGACTACCCCGGTTTCGTGGCCAACCGCATTCTGATGCCGATGATTAACGAGGCTATTTATAGCCTCTACGAAGGCGTGGCAGGCGTAGAAGAAATTGATACGGTGATGAAGCTGGGAATGGCGCACCCTATGGGGCCCTTGCAACTAGCTGACTTCATTGGCCTCGACGTGTGCCTAGCTATTCTGCGGGTACTGCACGAAGGCCTTGGCAACCAGAAGTACGCCCCGTGCCCTTTGCTTGTGAACATGGTAACGGCCGGCCGCCTCGGGGTGAAGTCGGGCGAGGGATTCTATAGCTGGGGGCATGGCACCAAAGAATTGGTGCTAGCTGAACGCTTCCGCAAATAACTCTCAGGTAGTAACCGCCTAGCTTATTAGCTAACTACTTGCTATTCAAAGGCCCTTTTTCTGCGGAAAGAGGGCCTTTTTTCGATGGGTAGTATTTTTCACTAAGCTCGTCGCTGTCACTAAACTTTTATTGTCAAAAAATCATTTTATACGTATGGTTAGAACGATTCTAACCTTCTTGGTTTGGATGGGCTTTCTATCCACTATAGTTGCCCAGCCAGCTACCAACTTACCATCTACTAACACTTCCCTACGAATGGAACAGGCAACATTTGGTGCCGGCTGCTTTTGGTGCGTCGAGGCCGTATTTCAAAATCTTAAGGGCGTTGAGAAAGTCGTTTCGGGCTACACAGGTGGGCGTATCGCCAACCCTACTTATAAAGAAGTTTGCAGCGGCCTGACAGGTCACGCTGAGGTTATTCAGATTACGTACGACCCTGCTCAAATTAGCTTTTCCGAGCTGCTGGAAATATTCTGGAAGACGCACGATCCAACCACGCTAAATCGCCAAGGGGCGGATACCGGGACTCAGTATCGCTCGGCCATCTTCTACCACAATGAAGAGCAGCGTCGCTTAGCCGAAGAGTATAAGCAGAAGCTTAACGAAGCCCACGCCTTCCCCAACCCCATTGTGACGGAGATAGTACCGACGGCTACGTTTTACGCTGCCGAGAACTACCACCAGAATTACTACAACCAGAACGGCCGTCAGCCCTACTGCCAATTTGTGGTGAAGCCAAAGGTTGATAAAGTACGTGAAGTATTCGGCAACAAGCTAAAAGCCGAAGCCCTAGCGAAATAGCAGAAGCTTCTTATACAAAAAAGCCCGCTTTGCTAATGCAAAGCGGGCTTTTTTGTACCGTTAGTAAGTGTTTAAAAGCTTACACGTGCTGCTGTGAGAAATCAATCTGGAACGGACCGTAGTCGCGGCCAATGGCGTAGAACAACGCCAGTTGATTCACCAAGGTACGTACGTACAAGGGTAGGCGGTCTACCTCTACAATTTGGTTGTTCTTCACGATAATGAATCCGCCAATCTCTCCGGGGTAGGCTCCGTCCTCTCCCACGGGCGGAATGGGCTCGAAGGGCGAGTGTGACTTCACAGGGATGAAAGACAGCTTGGGTAGCTCAAACAACGTTGTCTCGCCAATGGGCATAAAGCCTTTCAGCTGAGAATAACGAAAGTTGGGATTCCACAGCCAGCTACCATTAAAGATGTAGTACTCCTCGGTGCCGACGCGCAGAAACTCCCGCAACGATACATTGACAGCAATACGCCAGTTGGCGCGGTCTTGCAAAGCGTTCTGGATAACCGACAACCGGGTGGGGTCGGGGGTTTCCGTGAAGGGCTCCGTGAGCCGCGAACGGGCCGCCAGTTCGCATCCGGCGTATAGGTTTAGGAGCTGCTGGCGCCAGGCATTGGCCGTGCCTAGCTCATAGGCTTCGGGCCGGGTTAGCTCAAAGAAGTTGTACGTGTAGGGCCCGGCAATAGCCACCCCATCGCGTCCGTTGGGAGCGGCCCACTCCACCAGAAAGCACGGGCGCGTGCGGCCATCAACCCACGGTAGTTCTCGGTTGAACGCCACTCGGGTTTGCACTTCATCTGGCGCTATGCCCAACTCCTGCGCTAGATAGTCGCGTACTTCATCGCGGGCCTGGGCCGCCGATACTACAGATTTCGGAGTACTCATCAGTGGAAAGGGTCCGGCCGTTAAACGGCCACGTTATGCTCGCGCAGGGCGTCGTTGAGGGAAGTTTTGAGGTCGGTGCTAGGCTTGCGTTGGCCGATGATAAGGGCGCAGGGCACGTGGTACTCACCCGCCGGGAACTGCTTGGGCAGGGTGCCAGGAATTACAACGGAACGCGCTGGCACATACCCGCGGTATTCCTTCGGCTCGGCGCCTGTTACGTCGATAATGCGGGTGCTACCCGTAATGGTAACGCCAGCGCCAATAACGGCTTCCTTACCCACAAAGCAGCCTTCAACCAAGATGCTGCGCGAGCCCACGAAAGCACCATCCTCTACAATTACGGGAGCAGCCTGCACGGGCTCCAGCACGCCGCCAATTCCAACGCCGCCGCTCAAGTGTACCCCAGCTCCAATTTGGGCGCAGGAACCTACCGTGGCCCAGGTATCTACCATGGTGCCTTCGCCTACCCATGCGCCAATGTTCACGTAGCTCGGCATCATGATTACGCCCGCAGCCAGGTAAGAACCATACCGAGCCACGGCGGGCGGCACTACGCGCACACCTTGCTGCTCGTAGTTAGTCTTCAGGCGCATCTTGTCACGAAACTCGAAGGGGCCTACCTCAATAGTTTCCATCTGGCGGATGGGGAAGTACAGGATAACGGCTTTCTTTACCCAGTCATTCACTTGCCAGTCGGCTCCTTCGGTAGCGCCAGGCTGGGCCACGCGCAGGCGGCCCTTGTCCAGCTCTTCAATTACGTGGTTGATGGCATCGGTGGTAGCAGTCTGCTGCAGGAGGCTCCGGTCGTTCCAGGCAGCTTCAATCAAAGATTGGAGGTCAGTCATTGGGGTTGATTTTCAAATGGCCAATGCGCGGAGGGTTGCGCACCAGAACCACAAACTTACCATCTTCACGGCCAATATGCCGCTTCCGACCACTGTTTTGCTTGCCTCGGTGCTCAAGCCCCTCGATGACACCCGTATGCTGGGCAAATTTGGGCGTGCGCTAGCGTCACGGCTGAGCACTCACGTGCACGTAGCCGGCCGCTTGGCACCCACCCCACCAAACCTGCCGCCAAACCTGCACACGCACGCATTGCTGGCGGGCGCTCGTTTTAGTATGGCCCGCGTGGGCGCGCAATGGCGCTATTGGCAGCTATTGCGGCAGTTGAATCCCAACGTAGTAATTGTGCATGCTCCGGAGCTACTCCCCCTTACGGTACTCTGGCGCGCTGTAGGCCGTGGGCGGCAGTTTGTGTACGATGTGCGCGAAAACTATGCGCTCAACATCCAAACTCAGCGCGTGTACCCCGCCTGGGCGCGGGGTCTGTTGGCTAGCTTGGTGCGGAAACTAGAAACCTTGGCCGCTACTAAGGCGGCGGGACTGATCCTAGCCGAACGTAGCTACGCCGACGAGCTACCCTTTGCTACCCCGGCCCGGACGATACTTCTCGAAAACAAATATCAACCCCGCACCGACGAAACACCAGCACTACCCACCCACCGGCTACCCGTTCCTGATGAGCCTCTGCGCCTTTTGTACTCCGGGACCATATCGGAGCTGAACGGCGTGTTTGAGGCCCTTGAATTTGCGCGGCAGCTCCGGCAGCTGTGGCCTAGTGTGCACCTCACCATCATCGGGTTTTGCCAACAACCCGCCCAATTAGTCCGCTTACGCACGGCAGTAGCCGCGGCTAGCGGAGGGGTCTCTCTTATTGGTGGCGGCACACTGGTGCCTCATGCTCAGGTAGTGCAGGAAATTGAACGTAGCCATCTGGGCTTGCTGCCTTACCGCCCCCATCCTAGCACGGCTAGGTGCGTACCCACCAAACTATTTGAGTACTTAGCGCATGGCCTACCAATGGTAGTGCCGCCCAATCCGCTGTGGCAACAACTGGTGGAACGTTACGAGGCAGGCGTCTGTCTTGACTTTCAGCAGCTGGGCAGTAGCCATACGCTGACGGCTGACTTTTTGGTGCAGCTTCGGCGTCCATTCTACCCACTTGGCGTCCCCGAAGAAGCTTTTTGGGCTTCAGAAGCCGAAAAATTGCATCGCCTAATGGATTCTATCCAGTAACTACCGACCTTTGCGGCCCGTTTACGGGGCGGGATGCTGAATCTTACTACCTTCGATTTTGTATTTCGACCTATCTGCCTCGCAAACCCACCTCGATGAACAATACTCTCCGACTCTCTGAAATTGCTGGTGTGGGCCACTACGTGCCCAACCGTGTGGTCACCAACGCAGACCTAACCGGCCTAATGGATACCACCGATGAGTGGATTCAGGAGCGCACCGGCATCCGGGAGCGTCGCTGGTTTGAAGAAGGCAAAGACACCACGGCCAACATGGGCGCCAACGCTGCTCGCAAGGCCTTGGAAATGGCCGGCCTCACCCCTGATGACGTTCAACTCATTGTCTTCGCTACGCTCTCGCCCGACTACTTCTTCCCAGGCTCGGGCGTACTACTGCAGCGTGAGCTTGGCATTCAGGCACCCATTCCGGCTTTTGACGTACGTAACCAGTGCTCGGGCTTTGTGTATGCCTTATCAATGGCCGACCAGTTCATTAAGACGGGCATGTACGATACTGTACTAGTTGTTGGCTCCGAGATTCACTCGTCGGGCCTCGACATCAGCACCCGCGGGCGGGCCGTATCGGTTATTTTCGGGGATGGCGCCGGCGCGGTGGTACTGCGCCCCAGCACCCGCGCCGAACACGGCATTCTAAGCACCCACCTGCATTCCCAAGGAGAGCATGCCGAGGAGCTTATTGTGAAGGAGCCCGGCTCTAACCGCAATAATCGCGTGGAGTACGTGGTAGCCAACGAACTGGATATGTACCCCTACATGAACGGCCAGAACGTGTTCAAGCACGCAGTGGTACGCTTCCCGCAGGTAATCAAAGAGGCCCTAGACCAAAACGGCTACCAACCTCAGGACCTCGATATGCTGATTCCGCACCAAGCAAACCTGCGTATCACGCAGTACGTGCAGCAGAAGATGGGTCTGCCAGAAAGCAAAATTTTCAGCAACATCCAGCGCTACGGCAACACTACGGCAGCCTCCGTGCCCATTGCCCTAAGTGAAGCTGTTCAGGAAGGCCGCATTAAGCGCGGCGACTTGGTATGCTTGGCCGCCTTTGGCTCGGGCTTTACTTGGGCTTCCGCGCTCATCAAATGGTAGTAAACCGGCTAGAAAGCAAGAGGTAACTATACGGGCGGCCAGCCGGACATTATCGTCTAGTTGGCCGCCCCGGTTTTTACTTCTTCTTTTTTACTTCTTACTTGACACTCATGCCTAGCTACACCGAGGAAAACTATCTAAAGGCCATTTTTAAGCTTGCAGAAGCCCAGCCCGGCGTTGAGGTCAGCACCAACCGTGTTGCGGAGGAATTGCAAACCCGGGCGGCCTCCGTCACGGATATGTTGCGTCGCCTCGGCGAGAAGGGCCTCTTGCATTACACCCGGTACCGCGGAGTATCGCTAACAGCCGAGGGCCGGCGGTTGGCACTCCTCACCATCCGGAAGCATCGTCTCTGGGAAGTGTTTCTGGTGCAGCAGCTGAACTTCAGTTGGGATGAGGTCCATGATGTGGCCGAGCAGATGGAACACATCGACTCTGACCTGCTGATTCGTCGGCTTGATGAGTTTTTGGGTTTCCCTCAGCTCGACCCGCACGGCGACCCCATCCCCACCGCAGAGGGCGCCATCCTCCGGCCCCAGCACCGCCTGCTAGCCGACCTGTACCCTGGGGACCAAGGTACCGTAACGGCCGTCAAGAATACGTCCGTTCCCTTCCTACAGTACCTCGACAAGGTAGGCCTGAATTTGGGTGCGCATATTGAAGTACTGGATAAGATAGTATTTGACAACTCTCTTGAAATCAGAGTCAACAACTCTGATAAATACCTCGTATCGGCAGAAGTTAGCCGCAACCTTTTTGTGACGGACTAACTCGTTGCAGTACCCTTTTGTAGCTTACGTTTAGTGGCCCGCTGGCCTCTCTCCACCGCCATTAGGCAGGTACGCTAGGGAGTCAATTCACCCTCACGGCCACTGACTGTTTCAACCCCCTTAGCCCTCTCCCCCGTGGCTTCCTTGCTCCCTCCTTCGCTTTCCGATACCATTGTTGCCCTGTCCACGCCGCCGGGTGCGGGTGCCATTGCGCTTGTCCGTCTTTCTGGGCCGCAGGCAATCAGCATCACGGATGGCGTATTCATTGGCAAGCGTCTGCGCGACCAGGCAGGCCATACCTTGCACTACGGCACCATTCGGGAGGGCGAGCGAATTATTGACGAAGTAGTCGTTTCTCTGTACCGTTCTCCTCACTCCTATACCCGCGAGGATGTAGTTGAAATCAGTGCCCACGGCTCCGACTACATTGTGCAGGAGTTACTAAGTCTTTTTGTGCGGCGGGGCGCCCGCTTAGCCGAGGCCGGGGAGTTTACCAAACGTGCTTTCCTACACGGCGCCTTCGACTTGGCTCAGGCCGAAGCTGTAGCCGACCTTATTGCTTCGGATTCTCAGCTTTCACACCAAGTAGCCATGCGCCAGATGCGGGGCGGCTTCTCACAAGAGCTGAAAGAACTCCGCAGCCGGTTAATACATTTCGCGGCTCTCCTAGAGTTGGAACTGGATTTCGGAGAGGAAGATGTAGAGTTTGCCGACCGCACTGGCCTAGTAGCCCTATTGCAAGAGGTACAAGGCCTAGTGCGACGCTTACTACGTTCATTTGCATTGGGCAATGTCATCAAACACGGGGTTACCTCGGTCATTGCGGGGCGTCCTAATGCGGGTAAAAGCACCCTGCTCAATGCCCTGCTTAATGAGGAGCGGGCCATCGTTTCCGACATTGCTGGTACTACCCGGGACTTAATTGAAGATGAAGTAAGCATCGACGGGATTCGGTTCCGGTTCGTGGATACGGCTGGCTTGCGCGACACCACAGATGTAGTAGAATCTATTGGGGTAGAGCGCACCCTAAAGCGGGTTCAGCAGGCCGCTTTGGTTTTATATCTATTTGATATAACAAATACTACCCCCCAGCAGCTTGAAGCAGAAATTGAGGTACTACATGCTCCAGCAGGCGTTCCAGTACTGGCCGTTGGGAACAAGCTGGATGTAGCTTCCGATGCCGAGCTATCCTCTTTCCAGCACCGCCCCAGCACTGTACTCATTGCGGCTTCCCGGGGCGATGGACTAGATGAACTTCGTGAAACCTTGCTGGCTCTAGTGCGGGGCGAAGGACTCGACCGGACGGGTAGCAGTACCATCGTTACCAACGTGCGGCATGCCCGCAGCTTAGAGCAAGCCTTGCAGCACCTTGATGCAGTAGTACTCGGTTTGGAAGCTGGTACGGGTACGGAATTGCTAGCTGCCGATTTACGCCATGCACTGGCCGCCCTAGGGCAGATAACCGGCGAAATCAGCAACGATGACTTGCTGACGAGCATCTTCACCCAGTTTTGCATCGGCAAGTAGATTGCCAGCAACCTAGTTTTTACTAACAGACTACCAGCATCTTCCCCATTATGCTTGTATCAAAAAGTGAAGTTCATACTGCACATATGGACTGGCGGATGTTTATTTGTGGCAGAGCCCTGCGGCAAACAACAACCGCTTGGGTTTTGTAGTATAGATCTCAACGCTCATGGGGCTTTCGGCCTTGTCCGTAATTCTTTAGTTTCGCCCCGTAACCCCACCCCCTTACTCTACGCTTATGGCAGAATCTGCTGAACTTACCCTTGACGGCAAAACCTATTCCTTACCCGTCATTGAAGGCTCCGAACACGAAAAAGCTTTCGACATCGGCAAACTGCGCGACCAGACTGGCTACGTAACCCTGGATTCTGGTTACAAAAACACCGGTGCTACCAAGAGCGCCATCACCTTCCTTGATGGTGAAGAAGGCATTCTACGCTACCGCGGCTACCCCATTGAGCAACTGGCAGAGAAGTCTACGTTTATTGAGGTTGCCTACCTCCTGATCTATGGCAAGCTGCCCAACCAGGCTGAGCTTGACAACTTCAGCCTCCAAATCACCAAGCATACTTTGGTGCACGAGGACGTGCGCAAGATTTTCGACGGCTTTCCCTCGGCAGCCCATCCAATGGCTATTCTGAGCAGCCTGATTTGCTCGCTCACGGCTTTCTACCCCGAAAGCGTATCGCCCGACCTGAGCAAGGAGGAAATCGACCTGAACGTAATTCGTCTCATGGCCAAGATTTCGACCATTGCGGCTTGGACGTACAAGAACAACATGGGTCATCCGCTGAATTACCCGCGCAATGACCTCGACTACTGCTCGAACTTCCTGTACATGATGTTCAGCTTCCCCACGGAGAAGTATGAAATCGACCCACGCATTGTGAGCGCCCTCAACAAGCTGCTCATTCTGCACGCCGACCACGAGCAGAACTGCTCTACCTCCACGGTGCGCTTGGTTGGCTCGGCCAACGCTTCCTTGTACGGCTCGGTTTCAGCTGGCATCAACGCCCTGTGGGGTCCCCTGCACGGTGGTGCCAACCAGGAAGTATTGGAGATGCTGCAAGCTATTCAGCGCGACGGCGGAGACACGAGCAAATTTATTGCAAAGGCTAAAGACAAAAACGACTCGTTCCGTCTGATGGGCTTTGGTCACCGCGTGTACAAGAACTTTGACCCCCGCGCCAAAATCATCAAGAAGGCCGCCGATGAAGTACTAGCTGCCTTGGGTATTGATGACCCTCTCCTGAAGATTGCTCAGGAGTTGGAGCAGGCCGCTCTTACGGACCAGTACTTCGTAGACCGTAAGCTGTACCCCAACGTTGACTTCTATTCCGGCATCATTTACCGCGCCATCGGTATTCCTACCGAAATGTTCACAGTGATGTTTGCCCTAGGCCGTCTTCCCGGCTGGATTGCCCAGTGGAAAGAAATGCGCGAAAACAAGGAACCCATTGGTCGTCCCCGCCAGATTTACACTGGCGAAACCGAGCGTGATTACGTAAGCATTGATCAGCGCTAGACGCTCTCCCTCCATAAAAAAAGCCCGCGTAATGCGGGCTTTTTTTATGGAGTAACTAGTTGATTACATACATCTTTGCTTTACCTAGTTCAAGCTGTTTCTAACGCGTGCTTAGCGCAGTCATGTTCTGTTTTGTCTGGTCATACACGGCCATCTGGCGGGGCCGTAGAATAGTAGCCAAGTCCCACTCGTAACGGAGTTGAATATCAGCTACGGCAGCGTCCATGGCAGCTGCATCATTAGTAATCTTACGCGCTTCGTTCATCTCGGTCAGTAGGCGCAGATTGAGTTGGCGCACCTTCACGTATTGGCCTTCGTTGAGGGCAGTTTTGGCGGCGAGGTTACGCGTGAGTTCGGTGGCTCGCTCCCGAAGCCGGGCACCATCGCCTGGGCCAGCTTGGCTATCGTGGCCGGCAGCACACATGCAGGCCAGCGCAAGTAGAGTCAATACTTTTTTCATAACCGTGTAGTGGGTGTTAAGATGGAAAATGGAGAGTGCAGCACGAGAGTATGAGCACCGAGTGAAAAGGCTGGTGCTAATGCAGATATTGAAAGAATTAATTTACTATATATTTATAACAAAGTCAATATATTGTTGCAATAATATAATTTTTCTCAAGCATTATCTTTCCCGTTGCCTGGAGGGAGACATTCATTACTCCCCCCAGGACAATGGGTAGCGGGTTTTTATCGGGGCGAACGTCCCAATGCTGTCATGCTAGTTCGAGCCTGCTGGTATACTGCCACTTGTGCCGGACGCAGCAAAGCCATCAAATCAGCTTCGTATCTGGCTTGAATTTCGGCCAAGTGTTGATCGAGCATTGCTTGATCAGCAGTATAACGGGATTTAATCTCATCCATTTCCGTTAACATTTTGGTGTTCAGCTGCTTCACGCGCAAGTACTGGCCTTCGTCGAGGTGGGCCTTTTCGGCAATAGAGCGAGTAAGAGCGGTGGCACGCGCATGCACTCCCGATGAGCCATCTCCAGCGGATACTGGCAGTGCAGATGTGGTGCTCTGTAGCCCTAAAAGTGCGCATGCAAGAAAGTAAGCTTTTTTCATGTGGATTAACATTGGCAAAATGACTAAATAAGTGTGAATCAGTTTGGCAGCTATTTTCATCGACGGCAGCAAAAGAGGATTATGTCCTGTACCGATGAGTTAGCAACTGATCAAACGTAGTCCTTAAATATTTAATAATAAAAAGAAATTTTATAACTATTATATTTCATCACTTTTACTATAGAATTAGACACATCTCATTATCAGACTTCTAATAGTGCTATTAAAAACAAATACTACAATGCAAAAAAACCTTGCCTACAGCAGTAGACAAGGCTTTTATAGCGGACAAAGCGGGTTTGATGCTAAAGAATGCGAAACTCTATTCGTCTGTTCTGCTGACGGTGCTGATCTGAGTCGTTCGGATTGAGCGGTTTGGTTTCGCCATAGCCGCGAAAGCGCAAGCGTGGGGCTTTTACGCCTTGTCCTACCAAGTAGCTGTACACTGCTTTTGCCCGGTTCTGAGACAAGGTCAAGTTGTCCTCATCCGACCCGACATCATCGGTATGGCCCGAGATTTCTACCTGCACATCCGGGTACTGCTTCATGAAGGCAATCAGCCGGTTGAGTTCGGTTCGGGACTTGGGCTTAAGCTCAAACTGGTTGGTGTCGAAAAACAAGTTGTTAAGTACAATGCTACGACCTGACCGTACGGGTTCCAAGTAAATGTCTAGGGTAAGTGGGTCGAAGGCACGCTTATCACTGTAGTCAAAGCTCAGGCTTTTCATGAGGTACTTATTTGCAGCCGCGTACATGGCGTACTGCCGTCCTTCATTCAAGACTACGGTATACTCGCCGTTCTCACTATCCGAGGCAACGTATTGTACCAGCTCATCTGTATTGAGGTCGTAGAGCTGCACATCAGCAGCAATAGGCTTTTTGGTGATGGCATCGAACACCCGCCCTTGGGTGTAGGTGCTGGTTTCTCGTGCCCGTACAGCCTGGGGTACTTCGAAGCTGAATAGCTCTACAGGACGGTCTCGTTCTTGCTTGACGCCCGCTTCGGCCGCCCGGGAGCGGGAGCAAAAGCCCCGCCGATTGTCGGAGCTGATAAATAAAGAGGCTTCATTTTCGAAGGTATTGAGCGGATAGCCCAAGTTTTGGGGAATACTCCACTTGTTTGCTGCCTGCTGCTCACATCGGTACACATCTAGCCCGCCCATGCCTACTAGACCATCGGTGACGTAGTAGAGGGTAGTTCCGCTAGCGTGAATGAAAGGAGCCATATCCTTACCCGAGGTATTTACCGGCTCGCCCAAGTTGCGGGCGGGGCTCCAGTTGCCATCGGCCCCAAGAGTAGTAACGTAAATATCCTCCTGGCCTCGCCCGCCCCGGCGAGTACTGGTGAAGTACAGGGTACGCCCGTCGGCGGACAGCGTCGGCTGAGAATCCCACTCCGGGGAGTTTACATTGCGACCCAGGTTTTGCGGCTTGCTCCAGGAGTTGCCCGTGCGCCGCGAGATGTATAGGTCGCAGTTACCAACGGAGTTGGGCCGGTCGCAGGAAGCAAATACCAGCGTCTTGCCGTCGCCGGCGATGGTGCCGGCTCCTTCATTGTAGGGCGTATTGATGGCTGGTGAGATAGGAACTGGCGCTCCAATTGTGCCCTCCTTGGCAAATCGGCTGATAAACAAGTCCTCCCCACTATCGGCTGCTGGGCGCCCCGTGAACAACAGGAAACGACTATCCGCAGTGAGGGCGGGAAAATACTGAAACCGGAAGGTGTTCAGCGGCTCACCCAGGCGCTCTGGCTGAGGTCCGGTGGGCGCCGCCATTGCTTTCTGAGCAAACTCACAGTTGAGCAGTTGCCGTTGCACACGCGGGCCATTGCGGTTGCTCTTAGGGGCCGTCTTAAGGTACTTTCGGTAGCTATCGGCGGCGGTAGCGTACTCTCCGAAGCTCATAGCTAGCTCACCCAATGCGTAGTAGTCGCTAGCACGGGTAGGGTCTAGGGGTATTTTGCTGATCCCCATACGGTAGGCCTCAAACGCCGGACGATTGTCGCCCATGGCTTTCAGCAAGGAGCCTTTCAGCAGATAAGGCTCCCCCAGCGACGGAAACTTCTGGTTAAGTTGGGTGAGCGTTTCAATAGCCTTGGTAAAATCCCGGTCCTTGGCTTGGGCCTGCGCCTTTTCCCACAAGTTGCGGGCTTTGGTGTTGGTAGTTATGGGTTTGGTCTGAGCGGGAGCGGCCAAGGGCAACAGCATACCGCACGATAACAGCACGACTAACGAAGCGGGCAACAAAAGACGCATATGGGGTGGGGCGAGATATAGGCTACGGGATGTCGAGAAATTTGTGCGTTTGCAGCGATACTTGCCACTTAGGATTCTCCTTCACATAGTCCACAATCAGGGGCATCATCTGGGGAGCCTTGCTCCACTCGGGCTGCAAGTAAAGTCGACACGTTGGACTCACCTGGGCGGCATGTTGCTCGGCCCAAGCAAAGTCAGACTTGTTGAAGATGATGATCTTTAACTCGTGCGCCGCAGCCAGCACTTCGGGCAGCGGCGCCTTAAATTTCTTGGGCGAAACGCAAATCCAATCCCACTGACCACTCAGCGGGTAGGCACCGCTCGTTTCAATCCAGGTTTGGCAGCCGGCCGTTTGAAGGGCAGTTGTGAGCGGCCTAAGGTTGTGCATGAGGGGCTCGCCCCCGGTAATCACCACATTGCGCCCGGCATGAGCCGTAGCCATGGTCACAATATCAGCAACAGCTACTCGGGGATGAGCGTCAACGTCCCACGACTCTTTCACATCGCACCACACGCAACCAACATCGCAGCCGCCAAGGCGCACAAAGTAGGCGGCGCGGCCAGTGTTGTAGCCTTCGCCTTGAATGGTGTAAAACTGCTCCATGAGGGGCAGGGCAAGCGCCGGGGCCCCACTGGTCGGGGCAGCCGACGTAACGGGAAGTTCGTGCAGCAAAACTCTGGTATTCTAAAAGTAAGTCGGGCCGCTGGATGAGAGACAGAACGCCTGCGCGCCCTGCCCTTTCCAACAGTCCGACTTTAAAAGTAGTACACCGTTCCGACTTCTAAAAGGCTGAGACGGTATATATTGGATTTTGACGGGCGAAGTGGCGCTTGAACTCGCTCTGCTGAGCTACCTCATCGTTTTCCACTAGCATATCCCGTCCGTTTCTTACTTCGGATAGACCTCCCCCTTAGCTGCCCGCAAGGTATTTAGCAGCAACATGGCAATGGTCATGGGACCAACGCCGCCGGGTACAGGCGTAATGTAGGAGGCTAGCGGTGCCACCTCCGCAAAGTTTACGTCGCCCTTCAGCACGAAACCAGACTTACGGCTGGCATCTTCTACCCGCGTAGTACCCACGTCAATTACTACTGCGCCTGGCTTCACCATGTCGCCTGTCACGAATTCTGGTCGGCCAAGCGCCGCTACCACGATGTCAGCCTGACGCGTGATTTCGGCCAGGTTTGCAGTACGCGAATGACATAAAGTAACCGTGCAGTTGCCAGGCTCTAAGTTCTTAGCCAGCAAGATGCTAACGGGTGTGCCCACAATGTTGGATCGACCGATAACCACGCAGTGCTTGCCGCTGGTCTTAATCTGATAGCGCTTTAAAAGCTCCACAATACCCGAAGGGGTAGCGGGGAGCAAGGCGGGCAACCCCGTCACCATGCGACCAATGTTCATGGGATGGAAACCGTCCACATCCTTCTCGGGCCGAATAGCCTCAATCACCTTTTCGGGGTCGATGTGGCGGGGTAAGGGAAGCTGCACGATAAAGCCATCAATTTCGGGGTCCTGGTTCAGCTCTTCAACCTTAGCCAGCAGTTCGGCTTCCGTGATAGTATCTTCATAGCGCAGCAGTGTGCTACCGTATCCTACCCGCTCACAGGCCAGCACCTTGTTGCGCACATACGTTTCAGAGCCGCCGTCATGGCCTACCAAGATGGCGGCCAAGTGTGGCACTTTCTGGCCACTGGTTTTGAGCTTCTCTACTTCAGCGGCAATTTCGATTTTGATGTCTTCGGCTGTTTTCTTGCCATCGATGAGTTGGTAGGTGGTAGTCTGCTCAGAAGCGGTGTTCATGCGGAGTTAGGGTTATTCTGGAAGAATGCTATCAACTTGATGCGTGCGGTTGTACTCACGAATGGCGGCGTTGCCGTTGGCTACCAGCGTAGCTTCCATAGCAGGCCAATCATCGCGCCAGCGGAACTTACGTTCCTGCCCTTTACGGATCTTTTCTAACTGCTCTTGACTCGTACAGTTCTTGGTGAGGTTGTCAGACATGTGTTGGGTGTATAAGTCATACCACGCCGTGTCAAGAAGTGTATGAGGTGAAAAAACAGGTAAAGCAGACGCAAAAAAAAACGCGCCTCAATGGGGCGCGTTTTTTTCATTAATCGATTTTCAGGACAGCCAGGAAGGCCTCTTGAGGAATTTCTACGGAGCCCACTTGGCGCATCCGCTTTTTACCTTCTTTTTGCTTCTCCAGCAGCTTCCGCTTCCGCGAAATGTCGCCGCCGTAGCATTTGGCAATTACGTTTTTGCGTAGGGCCTTCACCGTTTCACGGGCTACAATCTTCTGCCCTATGCTAGCCTGGATGGCAATTTCAAATTGCTGACGTGGCAACAGTTCCCGTAGTTTTTCGCAGAGGCGCTTGCCCCACTCGTAGCTCTTGGAACGGTGCACAATGGCCGACAGGGCATCTACTTTCTCCCCGTTGAGCATGATGTCGAGCTTCACCATGTCAGACTCCCGGAAGCCGATCAGCTCGTAGTCGAGGGAAGCATACCCGCGGGAAATGGTCTTGAGCTTGTCGAAGAAGTCGAACACGATTTCTGACAGTGGCAGTTCGAAGCTCATTTCTACCCGCTCAGAAGTCAGGTAGCTTTGGCCCTTAATGATGCCACGCTTCTCCATGCACAGGGTGATGATGGGCCCCACATAGTCAGAAGCGGTGATAATCTGCGCCTTGATGTACGGCTCCTCAATCAGTTTGATCATGTTCGGCTCCGGCATTTCCGACGGGGCGTTGATGGTCAGCAGCTGATCTTTGGTGCCAGTGGCGTGGAACTGTACCGAAGGCACGGTGGTAATCACCGTCATATTGAACTCGCGCTCCAGGCGCTCCTGCACAATTTCCATGTGCAGCATGCCCAGGAAGCCGCACCGGAAGCCGAAGCCCAGCGCCACCGACGTTTCGGGCTCCCAAACCAAGGAGGCGTCGTTGAGCTGAAGCTTTTCCATGCACGAGCGCAATTCCTCATACTCGGTGGTATCAACGGGGTAGATACCCGCAAATACCATGGGCTTTACGTCGGCAAAGCCCTGAATGGCTTCCTTAGTCGGATTCGTAACGTGCGTAATGGTGTCGCCTACTTTTACCTCCCGGGCTTCTTTGATGCCTGAGATAAGGTAGCCTACGTTGCCAGCGCGCATTTCGGGGCGGGGCTCCTGGTTGAGGCCCAGAATACCGATTTCGTCGGCGCCGTATTCCTTACCAGTGGCCATGAAACGGAGCTTGTCGCCCTTGCGCATGGTGCCATTTTTGATGCGGAACAGCACCTCAATACCCCGGTACGAGTTGAACACCGAGTCGAAGATAAGCGCCTGTAGCGGAGCCTCCGGGTCTCCTTGGGGGGCCGGAATACGCTCACAGATGGCGTTCAGAATATCTTCAATACCGATACCTGCCTTACCCGAGGCGTGAATGATTTCGTCCCGGTCGCAGCCAATCAAGTCCACAATTTCATCGGATACCTCCTCCGGCATGGAGTGCGGCAGATCGATCTTATTGAGAACCGGGATGATGGTCAAATCGGAGCCAATAGCCAGGTAAAGGTTCGAGATGGTTTGGGCTTCAATGCCCTGGGAAGAATCCACAATCAGCAGAGCGCCTTCGCAGGCGGCAATGGAACGGGATACTTCGTAACTAAAATCGACGTGGCCAGGCGTATCAATCAGGTTGAGCGTGTACTGCTCACCTTTGTACTGATACTGCATCTGGATGGCGTGGCTCTTGATAGTAATGCCCCGCTCCCGCTCCAAGTCCATGTTGTCGAGCAGCTGGGCTTGCATATCGCGCTTAGCCACAGTCTGGGTGAATTCCAGCAGGCGGTCGGCCAGGGTGCTTTTGCCGTGGTCGATATGAGCAATGATGCAGAAATTGCGAATGTTCTTCACTAGAGGCGGTTTTTTCCAACCGCGAAGGTAGCAGATTAGGCCCGGAAAAGCTAAAGTGCTTGGAGGCTCCTCGTGCAAGGCACTGGCCCTGGCAAGCTCAGAATGCAACAACGTGCGGGCGCTGGCCAGCTGAGACAGCCTTTAGTACTACCCTAAACCGTTCTATTTTTTGGCGTTTTTGCCCCCGAACTCGGCAGGCATGGACTATTCTGCGTTAAGCACGACAAACACCTATCCTGTATGACCCAAGCTACCCCCCTAGAAGACTATGGCCTTATTGGTAACCTGCACACAGTAGCCCTGGTTTCGAAGGCTGGCTCCCTGGACTATCTGCCCTTTACGCGCTTTGATTCGCCCACCATTTTTGCCGCACTGCTAGATGTAGAAAAAGGCGGTTCCTGGCTTCTGCAGCCCGTGGGCGAGGCCGTCCGCAGCAAGCAGCTCTACCTCCCCGATACCGGCATCCTACTTACCCGCTTCTTCACCGATGATGGTATTGCCGAGCTAACGGACTTCATGCCCGTGAAGCGCCACGAGCAGAACTGCGCCGTGGTTCGAATACTGCGGGTAGTGAAGGGTACTATGGAATTCCAAATGCGGTGCGCCCCCCGCTTCGACTACGCGCGCACCGCCCACGAAGTGCAGGCTCAGGACGACGGAAGCCTGTTGTTTCGTAGCACGGGCCCCGATGGTTTTCAGTTCCGACTGCTGGGCAACCAGCCCTTTGCCGCGGAGCAGGACGATGCTGCTGGCAGCTGGACGCTACAGGCCGGCGACACGGCAGGCTTTGTGATTGAGGCTACCCCCATTGAGGACCCCACCTTCATTGCCCGAGACCTAGCCCACTATACCCAAGCCGCCTTCCACGACACGCTGAGCTTCTGGCGGGAATGGGTGGAAAGCAGCACGTACACGGGGCGCTGGCGCGAAACGGTTTTGCGCTCTGCCATTACCCTTAAGCTGCTGACTTCCCTGCAGCACGGCTCTACGGTGGCAGCCGCCACCTTCAGCCTGCCCGAATGCGTAGGCGGCAACCGCAATTGGGACTACCGCTACACCTGGATTCGGGATGCGGCCTTTACTATGTACGCCTTTCTGCGCCTGGGCTTCACCGAAGAATCGAAGTCGTTCCTGCGCTGGATTATGGAGCGGCTTGAAGGCCTGGAGCGGGCCGAGGACTTGCAGCTAATGTACGCCGTAGATGGCACTTCCGACCTACCCGAGAAAGAGCTTACACACCTAGAGGGCTACCGTGGCTCCCGCCCTGTGCGCATTGGCAATGGGGCCGCCCAACAGTTTCAGCTCGATATTTACGGGGAACTGCTCGATACCATCTACCTCTATAATAAGTATGGTGGGGCCATTACCTACGATTTCTGGCAACACGTATGCCGCCTTGTAGACTTTGTGACGCAAAACTGGCAACGGCCCGACCATGGCATCTGGGAAGTTCGGGACGAGGAGCGGCAGTTCCTATCGGGCAAGATGATGTGCTGGGTTGCCCTCGACCGCGCCATTCGCATTGCCCGCGACCGGTCGTTTCCAGCGCCGCTGGTGGAATGGCTCCGCACCCGCGACGAAATTTACGAGGAAGTGTACACCCACTATTGGAGCGAGAAGAAGCAGGCCTTTGTGCAGTACAAAGGTGGGCACGTGCTCGACGCTACCGTCCTACTACTACCCTTGATTCGTATGTTCAGCCCCGCCGAACCGCGCTGGCAAGCCACCATGCGCACCATTGAGCAGGAATTGGTACTTGACTCCCTGATGTTCCGCTACCATGCCAAGGGCGGTGCTACCGACGGCTTGGCCGGCGAAGAGGGCACCTTCACTATGTGCTCGTTTTGGTACATCGAAAACCTTTCGCGGGGCGGCGAGCTAGACAAGGCGCGCCTGCTGTTTGAGAAGCTATTAGGCTTTGCTAGCCCTTTAGGCCTCTACTCCGAGCAGATTGGCCCCCAAGGCGAGCAGATTGGCAATTACCCCCAGGCCTTTACTCACCTAGCACTTATCAGCGCCGCCTTTCAGCTCAACCGCGACCTAGATGCCCGGCACAACGGACAACACGGCGGCCACCAATTTGTGTAGCCTCTGTGAAGTAGTAGCAGGCAGGTCCACGACTCCCCGCTGGCATAGTTTGTCAGCGGGGAGTCGTGCTTTTAATGCGGTCTTACCGGGTCAGTCATGCAACTCCTGCCCATGCGGCTTGCTCTTGCTAGCAATCCAACACCTGCTTGAGCTATGGCACCTGCTTATTACCATCCCTATCCACTTACACAGAGCCACAAGGCTTCTACCACTACCCTATTTCCTGGTGTACTTCTATTAGGTAGTATTTTACTTGTGTTGCTGAGTTGGCTTGGCTATCCTACTCCAGTTCTTGGGCAGGGGATTACGCAGGGCACCATTATCCGAGCCGACACTCGTGAGCCGGTTCCGTATGCCTCCGTGGGGGTGAAAGGCAAGCCTTTAGGCACGGTAGCCAATGAGGTCGGACTGTTTCGGTTACAGCCCTTGGAGCAGGCTTTGCCTACTGATACTGTAATAATATCGTGCGTGGGGTTCATGGCTCAAAAGCGGCTTGCAGCGGAACTGAGGCAACACCCGGCTATCCTTCTTACTCCGCAAGCCACCCAGCTTACGGAAGTAGCCGTCCGCCACGGCAAGCTCCGGCCGCAGGTGCTGGGCCGGGAAGGCACGGGTGGTATGGCGCACTGGGGCAACTGGGCCCCCAAAGACAGCTTGCCCAAGGACAAACGCGGGTGGGAAGTCGGCACTTTCCTTACCCCTTCCGACAATTGTTTCGTGGATGCTTTTTCGCTGTACGTAGAGCTCAATAACTTCCGATTCGTGCGCTTTCGGGTGATGCTCTATGCCGTGGAGGAGAACCGCCCCACCACCCCGCTTACCAACCAGGATATGCAGTTTGTACTCGGTGACCAGCACACTGGCTGGGTTAAGGTTGATTTGCGGCCATACAACCTGCACCTGAAAAAGGATCAAAAAATTGCCTTAGCCCTACAATGGCTTGATAACGACGAGCCCATGACGAAGGGTAAGCACCTGAGCGTACCTGCCGCCTTCCCCGACCCATTCCACCGCGCCTACGTTCGCGACAAAAGTCAGGCACAGTGGCAGCTATATCCAGTTAGTCCCAGCATGAATCTTAGCGTGCAGTCATACCAAGACTAGATAGCATAACCTTCCTCTGACACCTTAGCGAGCTACAGCTCAACCTTAACGGAAAGCATAGTGGGCGCGTACCCATACGGGAAGCGGACTATCCGCCCTACCCTTTCCGTTCACCCAACTTCTCCCCTCATGAGCATGAAACTGAATCCCGAAGCCGTCAAGTTTGCTAAGCAGCTTATTCAGGAGGGCAAACTCAAAAACGATGAAGGCCATTGGGGCCAGCACAACCCCGACTCCAGCCAGGAAAACAAGTTTCTGGAAAAGCACGAAGTAGCTGAGTATGGCCAATGGCACCTCGGCCTTGACGAAAGCAAGGGCGAAGACACCAAAGGTCGCTACCACTTCCCCTACGGCGACTTCAAAACGGTGCATCGCGATGGCCTTATTGCGGCCAAGGAGCGCGCCGCGCAGCAAGGCTATGCTGATATTGAAAAAGCTGCCGATGACCTCCTACAGGCTTTAGAGAAGCAAGCCGCAAAATAGCTTAGTGCTCTTTTCGCTACCCCGAAAAACAGCTGAGTCACTTACATGGTGGCTCAGCTGTTTTTTTATTCCCGCCTACATTCTCTCCGCTCCCGCCCATACGGCGCCTATATTGCGCCGATTTTAGCTAGAGGGTCGTGCTGCCTTTATTCATCTAATGTTTCGTAGTGTTCTTGTTTTCCTGCTGCTGTGGCTGCTAGCTACCAGCGTGAGGGCCCAAACCATCATTGAAGGCCGAGTTGTACACGCTCAAACCGGCGCACCAGTGCCTTTCGCCACGCTGGGGGTACCGGGCCGGGGGCTGGGCACCGTAGCCGATGAGCACGGCCACTACCTCCTACGCCTACCCGACTTGCGCGATACCCTCGTTGTTTCGTGCGTAGGCTTCACCCGGCACGTAGTAGTGCCGGCAGCGCTGGCCGCTGGTCAGCGCGAGTTTCGGCTGGCTCCCCAAGAACAAGCATTACGCGATGTAGTGGTAGAGCACCGCCGGGTTCACCCTGGTTTGTTAGGTCGTAATAAGGAAAAGGCCGATGTTCTCTGGATGGGCGGTTCTAGCGGCAAAGAAACCGTGGATGATGAGTGGGGCTGGGAATTTGGCACCGTGCTGCGGCCCACGCATCATACCTACCTAGAGGAGTTTCATGTCTTCCTCGCCACCAACAACTACGAGCAACTCCGCTTCCGCCTGAATCTGTATACCCTAGAGCAGGGCAAGCCTGGCCGTGCGCTACTCTCGAAAGACGTTCAGCTAATCTGCACCAACAAGCAGCGCGGCTGGCTTACAGTAGACTTGCGGCCCTACGAAATTCAGCTAGATGCTCAGCCGGTGGTGGCTACCATTCAATGGCTGCAAAGTGAGAAGACGGACCCGTGGGACAAGTACTTCTCTATCCCCGTCACCCGCCAAGCCAAGCAGGTGGTAGTAGAACGGGAGAACAGCGAAGCCGCCTGGACCCTCCACCCCATGCAGCCCAGCCTCTACTTCACCGTGATGACGGAGTAGTTTTTATTGCTACTTATCTATTTAACAGGGTGGTTAGAACTGCAATAGCTTACCGCGAACTTACCATAAGTCCCAATAGAACTACTAGGGTAAGAGTAATAGATACATTGCTAAAGGCATCTTCTAGATAATCAGAATACGAGCGTTTCGTGAGGCCCTAAGGAACTCCGAAAAAATACCCAGCGGACCGATCCGCCTAACAAGGCGAAAAAGCTTTTAACGATTACTGCACCTAAAATTTCCTCCATTAGTTAGGTGTCGATAAATGAAGCTTGAAAGTAGAAATGGATTAGTAGGACTATTTCCAAAAAGCCCCCGCCTCCCCCGCCGGGGCTTTTTTCGTACCTTCGTTACCCCAAATTCCACCCAATTCCGACCTCGCTATGCAAGCAGCTCCCGTAGCTCCGTATAAGCCCCAGAACCACGTTCGTATCGTAACGGCGGCGGCCCTGTTTGATGGGCACGACGCCGCCATTAATATTATGCGCCGCATTATTCAGAGCAGCGGCGCCGAGGTAATTCACCTGGGTCACAACCGCTCGGTGCAGGAAATCGTGGACTGCGCCATTCAGGAAGATGCCCAGGCCATTGCCATTACTTCCTACCAGGGCGGCCACAACGAGTACTTCAAGTACATGTTTGACCTGCTGAAGGAGCGCGACGCCGGCCACGTGAAGATCTTCGGCGGCGGCGGCGGCGTAATTCTGCCTTCCGAGATTGAGGAGCTCGAGGCTTACGGCATCACCCGCATCTACTCCCCCGACCACGGCCGCGCCATGGGCCTGCAGGGCATGATCAACGACCTGCTCCAAAAGTCAGACTTCCCCACCGGCCAGAACCTCAACGGCGAGGCCGGCCACGTGAAGGAGAAAGACGCCCGTAGCATTGGCCGCCTGATTTCCGCCGCCGAGAACTTCCCCCAGGAGTTTGAGCGCGTAAAAGGCCAGCTGATTGCCGATTTTCAGAAGTCGGAAGCGGGCAACGACCAGCGTATCGATCCTACTCCGGCCGCAGCCAAGAAAGCGCCCATCCTCGGTATCACCGGTACGGGTGGGGCGGGTAAGTCGAGTTTAGTAGATGAGCTGGTGCGCCGCTTCCTGCATGATTTCCCGGAGAAGACCATTGCTATTATTTCCGTAGACCCCAGCAAGCGCAAAACCGGCGGGGCTCTGCTCGGCGACCGAATTCGGATGAACGCCATCAACTCGCCGCGGGTGTACATGCGCAGCCTGGCCACGCGCCAGAGCAACCTGGCCCTGAGCAAGTATGTGCAGGATGCCGTGGACGTGGTGCGCGCCGCCGACTTCGACCTGATTATCCTCGAAACCTCGGGCATCGGCCAGTCGGACACCGAAATCATCGAGCACTCCGACGCCAGCCTGTACGTGATGACGCCCGAGTACGGCGCCGCCACCCAGCTGGAGAAAATCGACATGCTCGATTTTGCCGACGTCATTGCCCTTAACAAGTTCGACAAGCGCGGCGCCCTCGACGCTCTGCGCGACGTGCGCAAGCAATTCCAGCGCAACCACCAACTCTGGGACAAGCCCCTAGATGAGATGCCGGTGTTCGGCACCATTGCTTCCCAGTTCAACGACCCCGGCATGAACCGCCTCTACCGCGCCGTGCTGGGTACCGTAGAAGCTAAGACGGGGGTGCCCTTTGCCTCTCAACTTGAAACCAGCAAAGAGGACTCGGAAAAGATTTATATTATTCCACCTCACCGCACACGTTATCTTTCTGAAATAGCCGAAACCAACCGCCAATATGATCAGTGGGTTCAAAAACAAGCTGACACTGCTCAGCAACTCTACGGAATCCGGCAAGCCATCGGAGCCGTCCAAAGCCTCCCCGGAAACACCACCGCTGGAGGACCTGGCGCCGGGAACGACAGCAACGCCCCCAGCTCAGCAAACCTCATCACCGGCCTGGAGAGCACCTTCGATGAGATCAAGCTTCGGCTGGACGGACAGAACTGGAAACTCCTGGAGACCTGGCCGCAAAAGGTAGCCGCCTACAAAGCCCCGGAGTTTGTGTTCAAGGTGCGCGATAAGGAAATCCGCATCCAGACCCACACCACCAGCCTATCCAACCAGCAGATTCCGAAGGTCAGCCTGCCGCGCTACACCGCGTGGGGTGACTTGCTGCGCTGGCAACTGCAGGAGAACGTACCGGGCGAGTTCCCCTATACTGCTGGCGTGTTTCCCTTCAAGCGTGAGGGCGAAGACCCTACCCGCATGTTTGCGGGCGAAGGTGGCCCCGAGCGCACCAACCGCCGCTTCCACTACGTATCGGCGGGCCTGCCGGCTAAGCGCCTGAGTACGGCCTTCGACTCGGTGACGCTCTACGGCGAAGACCCCGACCTGCGGCCCGACATCTACGGCAAAATCGGTAATGCCGGCGTGAGCATCGCTTGCCTCGACGATGCCAAGAAGCTGTATTCGGGCTTCAACCTGGCTAACCCCAGCACCTCGGTGTCTATGACCATCAACGGTCCGGCGGCTACGCTGGCGGCTTTCTTCATGAACGCGGCCATCGACCAGCAGTGCGAGCTGTATATTAAGGAGAATGGCCTAGAGGCAGAGGTTGACGCTAAGATCAACCAGATCTATCAGGAGAAAGGCCTGGCTCGCCCCCACTACCAGGGCGAGCTGCCCGCCGGCAACGATGGCCTAGGCCTCATGCTGCTCGGCGTGACCGGCGACCAGGTGCTGCCTGCCGACGTGTACGCCACCATCAAGGCGCGCACGCTCAGCCAGGTGCGCGGCACCGTGCAGGCCGACATTCTGAAGGAAGACCAGGCCCAGAACACCTGCATCTTCTCCACGGAGTTTGCCCTGCGCCTCATGGGCGACGTGCAGGAGTACTTCATCAAGGAAAAGGTTCGCAACTTCTACTCGGTGTCGATTTCCGGCTACCACATTGCCGAGGCCGGCGCCAACCCCATTACCCAGCTGGCCCTCACCCTCAGCAACGGCTTCACCTTCGTGGAGTACTACGTGAGCCGGGGCATGGACGTGAACGACTTCGCCCCTAACCTGTCGTTCTTCTTCTCCAACGGCATCGACCCTGAGTACGCCGTAATTGGTCGCGTGGCGCGTCGCATCTGGGCTAAGGCCATGAAGCTGAAGTACGGCGCCAACGCCCGCTCGCAGATGTTGAAGTACCACATCCAGACCAGCGGCCGGAGCCTGCACGCCCAGGAAATCGACTTCAACGATATCCGCACCACGCTGCAGGCCCTCTACGCCATCTACGATAACTGCAACTCCCTGCACACCAACGCCTACGATGAGGCCATTACCACCCCCACCGAGGAATCGGTGCGCCGGGCCATGGCCATCCAGCTCATCATCAACCGCGAGCTAGGCCTGGCTAAGAATGAAAACCCACTGCAGGGCTCCTTCATCATTGAGGAGCTCACCGATCTGGTAGAGGAAGCTGTACTGGCCGAGTTCGACCGGATTACGGAGCGCGGCGGCGTGCTGGGCGCCATGGAAACCATGTACCAGCGCGGCAAGATTCAGGAGGAAAGCATGCACTATGAGATGCTCAAGCACACGGGCGAGTATCCCATCATCGGCGTGAACACCTTCCTCTCCTCGAAAGGCTCACCCACAGTCATCCCGGCCGAGGTAATTCGCGCCACAGAGGAGGAAAAGCAGTATCAAATCACGATGCTCCAGAACCTACACGCCCGCAACCAAGGCACCACCGAGCAGCGCCTGAAGCAATTGCAGCAAGTGGCAGTAGCCAACGGCAACCTCTTCGAGGAGCTGATGGAAACCGTGAAATTCTGTTCCCTAGGCCAGGTGACGAACGCCCTGTTTGAGGTAGGTGGTCAGTACCGGCGGAATATGTAAGCTGCAAAAGAAAAGGAGTGGCAAAACCCACTCCTTTTCTTTTGCAGTCTTATGTCTTTTAACCAAACATGTAAAATGAAATTCAATATAACTCAAGATAGCACTAGACTAAAAGAGCTTGTATCTAGGTTTAACAGCAAAACATTCATAGCAGAAATTATAGAGCTTATTACACATATTCAAGCTCCAAGAATACCATTCCATCCTTTTCAAGGGCTTGATTCGCCTTTCCGTCAACTCTCCTTTCTAGCTGCTTTAAATTTAAGCTCAGATCCAAGTTTAGAAGAAGCTCCACGGAAGATCAGTGATGATGAATGGAAGGAAATAGTAGTTCAGAGTATTAAGGTTAGAGCAGGCTATTACGATGAACTCCTACCCAAAGAAGATGATGATAACGAACAGTTTTATTCTTTCTATAAGACTAGTATGCCCGTATTCAATGATTATTTTGATACTGGTAACTTAAACTTTGAAGAGCAGGAAATCGAGAGGATTCAAGCACTTTTCTCTCCATTTGAAGATACTATTAACGAAGCTCTTGGACTAACGCCAAAAGAGTTCATAGAAATCTACCATGAGATTGATCTACAGCTCTTTAATAATGCAAACTTATCACTGCAGCTTTTAAAGGAATCAGAAACAGCCAAAGCATTTTGGGATGATATGCTTGTATCTAAAACAAGCCCACGCAACTGGAAATATACTGGAAACGATCAAAGCATCATTAAATTGATGAACTATTTTCAAGATAATTCAATTAAATATACTATTCATAAGAGCAAGTTACTCGATTCATTCCCAAAAAATAAAATAAATTCTTTCCTAAGTATTTTAACCATTGACCGAACCTTAGACGAAAAATATTTATATTACACACAACCTAATAAAGTTTTATTAAAACCCATATATAATATTAACAATGAGGACTATCTCATAATAGGCAAAAAACAAATATTGCATGCAATATTTAGAATATTACATAATACAGTTGACATGTCTAATAAAAGAGAGTCATATTTTTCTTTTAGAGGCAACTGGTTGCAGGACAAAACAGAAGAACTATTGCGCAGATATTTCGGCAAAGAAGCTCGTATATACAACGAGTATAAAGTCGATGGCAAAGCCCACGATATTCTACTACTACACAAGAGTCTAGCTTTGATTATCGAGAATAAAGCACATCAAGAAGTACAATTTAGCGGTGTTCCTAACACACTAAATATTTACAAACAATACTTTAGCAGGTTCAAGAAAAGTATTCAAGACGGATATGACCAATGTTGGCGTATTAAAGAAAATTTTTTCTTCGATGACAACTTTACCATTAATGATCTAAAAAACAACCCTATTGCATCAGTAAAAACTAAATCATATCGAGATGTATTTTCAGTTATAATAACATTAGACAAATTCAGAGGACCACAAATAAATACCGCAAATCTTCTTAAGCTTAACGAAGATGATGATGCATACCCTCTTTCAATATCGATTGATGACTTTGAAGTATTGCTTCTAACTTTCAAGAAGCTTAAAATAACTGCGGTAGGCAGGTTCAT
Source organism: Hymenobacter mucosus (assembly GCF_900188255.1). Classification (GTDB taxonomy): domain Bacteria; phylum Bacteroidota; class Bacteroidia; order Cytophagales; family Hymenobacteraceae; genus Hymenobacter; species Hymenobacter mucosus. The sequence continues at coordinate 347,345 of NZ_FZNS01000001.1, forward strand.
CCATTTTCTAAGACTAAGAGAACAACTGCAAGGACGACTTGATTCAAATGACGAGCTTGAAGTATGGGGGTCATTTATTCAAACGAAAAGATTTAAAATACCTGAAGACCCCAAAATGCATTTTCAAACAAATCCGTTTATGACTGAAATTTTCGACAGAGAATATGAAACAGGTCTTGGATTTAAAAATGAAAAACACTACAAGGAAAAGAGACAGAGGAAGTATCTAATATTAAATTCAGTAAACAATAGAATTGTTTAGTAACGTCCCACCTATCGCGAGTATAGCGAAGTGTAACTCGTGACAAGCTATGATGCAGAAGTCCTATCCTCCCCTGCCACACCAGGGGCCAGCCAGTGCCTTGTGGCTTGGAGTTAGCTGAGCGGCACAGTTTATCTAGATATACCCACAGCAGCTATGCTGGCCACAACGCAACCGCGCCGCCTGGAGCTATCCAAGCGGCGCGGTTGCGTTGTGGCCAGCATAGCTGCTGCAGAGAAGACAACTTCCCCCTATTCCTGGCCTTGCTCAGCGAGTATCCGCTGGGCGATGTCGGTGTGCTTGTCGTCGGCTTGCTTGGCTTCCTGCACGCAGGCTTTCAGGTTTTGCTCGGTTTGGGTGAGGCCGGCGGAGGCGGCGTACGAGGCTACCGTGCCGAAGGAAGCAATCCAGTAGTGCAGGGCCAGTTGGCCGCTGGCGATGATGCCTAGGTCGCGCGTTGTGTCGGAGGTAGCTTTGGCCCGAATTTCTTTGCTCACGCGGTAGTGTGCTTCCAAGATTTCGTTGTTCTGGTTTTCGGCACCGCCTGCTTCTGCAAGGGCATCCTCAATACGCTGGGCCCATTTCTTGGAGGTTTCGTTGCCTTCCTGCAGGGCAGCTTTCAGCTCGGGGTGCTTGGCGTCGTTGAGGATTTCGTCGGTGGCTTGGGCTGCCACTTGGCTGCCGGCCTGTTGGGCCGATAGGCCGTCTTTGATGAGTTGTTTCAGGTCGTCTGTGTTCATAGCTCAGAAGGATAAAGGGTCAAGAACAAGGTTAGCTTGCTTAGCCTCTCCAACGGTCCTCTGTGTCATTTGTTGAGGCAGCAACCTGTTACGGAATCAGCGTTTTGTTTGCCGCTATTGGCTTATTATCAATATTTTACACTCATCAGATATCCGTTTAGTTCTTGCTGGTAAGAATGATGCCCAGCCCTAAGTATCCGCTTAATGCAATTGTCGTAGCTACCTAAATTCATGCGTAATATTTCAATTCTCTTCTTACAAGCATGTACTTGGCAATCAACGCCGTAATACCTACTTCGTAACAAGATTATTATAGATTGGAAGGCTAAGCTTTCACGTGCAAATCGTTTTATAATAATACTCCACCATTAGTCATTGGGGAGCCAGAAAAGACATGTTAAGCATCGATGAACTCGTCTCCCAGAACTTAGCATAGCAGATTGCCTAAGCCAAAAATGACAATATCCTGTAGGTAATACTTGGTGAGTACAGGATCTATTTCATCTAAGCCAACAAGAAATGTACTGCTCGGTCTTGTGACAGCTCTTTAGAGTAAGTAGTAGCTACGGGGTGGCCAGCGGCGCTCTTTGGCTTATCAGTAGCGGAGGCCCCACGCTTGTCGGTTTGGGCAACACATCTAGGAACTCGGCAACTGCGTAGAGTACCCCAAATGCCCGTGGCTTTACCTGTTTGCAATTTGGAGAATGAGTTTACTAACCGTGTTTTTGGTGCTGGTCACCTGTTCCTCACTTCAACAACCGCAAACTGACATCCCGCCTCAGGCTCCCGATACGAGCATAGTCTACACTAAACGGCGCATCGTGCTGCCCGAGGTGCCGCAGCGCGGCCGCATCCTCGACCGCCACGATTCGGTACTGGTAGCCACCCGTCCGCAATACCGGCTTAAGCTGCCGCGCCGCCCGCCGCTTGATACCCTGGCGCTAGGCCAGTTGCTGGGCTGGGGCCCCACCACCCTCCGCAAGCGCATTGCCGATGCCCTCCCGTATGAGGAAGCCCCAGCGGGCTACCCGGTGCAGCTGCGCCTCACGGCAGCCGAAGCAGCGCGGGTACGCCGTAAAAGCCGCGACTGGCCTACCCTCACCCTGACCGAAAGCCGCCAGCGTACTTACACCACCAGCGTAGGCGCCCACGTGCTGGGTTATTCGGCAGCCGAGGCCGAAGCCTTCTACAGCCAAGCTAAGCGCTACCGCCGCGGACGGTTCTATCAGCTCCGCAACAGTGGCCTAGAGGGCTATTATAACGGCATCCTTAACGGGCGCCGAGGCGTTTTGCACCCCTTGGTAGATGCGCAAGGCCAGACCCAGGGCAGTTGGGCCCCCGACACCACCTTCCAGCAGGGCCAGGACCTGCACATGACCCTCGACGTGAAGCTACAGGCCTACGCCGAACAACTCCTGGGCCGCCGCAAAGGCTACCTGGTGGCCCTCGACCCGCGCACCGGCGAGATACTGGCCTACGTGTCGGCGCCCATCTACAAGCCCGCTACTATTACAGCCCCCGATTTGGCCGGGGTGCGCGCCAAGCTCCTGCAACAGGAAGGCATGCCGCTGATTAACCGACCCGCCATGCGGGCCAACCCACCCGGCTCAGTGTTTAAGCTGGTGAATGCCGCCGTGGCTCTGCAATTGGGCGCCATCACGCCCGCTACCGGCTTTCGTTGCGACCAGAAGCTGGTCAGCTGCGTGCATAAGCACCCGGCGCCGAGCAACCTTACCGCCGGGCTCAAGTACAGCTGCAACCCCTACTTCTATCAGGTAATGGGGAAACTCATCAACTACGTACCCGATAGTCTGGTGCAGGACACTGTAGCTGCCCGCCACGTCAACCTAGCCGAGTGGCGCCGCTACGTCCGCTCGTTTGGCCTAGACTCGGTGCTGGGCGTAGACATACCGCGCGAGGCACCGGGTTTCCTTCCTACCCCCGAGTACTACGATAAGGCCCGGGGCACCACCCGGTGGCGGTACCGCTCCATCTACTCGCTCAGCATTGGCCAGGGCGAAATCAATATGACTGGCCTACAAATGGCCAACATGGCCGCCATCATTGCCAACCGAGGCTGGTATTACCCTCCGCACTTGGTGCGAAGCGTGGGCGATGATGGACCGTTGCCGCGCTTCACCAAGAAGCGTTATACCCTAGTAGACAGCGCCCATTTAGCCGCCCTCATACCCGGCATGATGGCCGTAATGCAGAAGGGCGGCACCGCCGATGCCTCTAGTCTAGAAGATGTGAGCATAACGGTTGCTGGAAAAACCGGCACCGTGCAAAACGACGAAGGCGACGACCATGCCGCTTTCGTGGGCTTTGCCCCCGCCGATAACCCCCAGATTGCCGTAGCGGTGTATATAGAAAATGGGGGCTTTGGAGCGGATGCTGCCGCGCCCTGCGCCGCCTTAGTTATGGAGAAGTACCTACGCGGTAATATTGCCCCCAAGCGCAAACGTTGGGAAGCGCGTATTCAGAGCCGTGCCCGGCATGGATACTAGTTAGTGCTGAGATACACTCTTTGTGTGCCCTTTAAAACCATTTACTGAAGTAAAACTAAGCGCTGATCCAAGCAAACGCCCCTTGTATATGCTCATTGATACTCTCCGCCAGTTGTTTCAACGTGACCTAAATCGGGTGCAGCAAGAACTCACCTTGTACAACGACGAGCATCTAATCTGGCGCGTTGAAAAAGGTATAGCTAATTCGGCCGGCAACCTATGTCTGCATTTGGTCGGCAATCTGAACACCTATATCGGGGCTGAACTTGGCGGTATAGCGTATACCCGGCACCGCGAATTGGAATTTTCGCTAAAAAATATTCCTCGGCTGGAGCTGCTGGAAATGCTACAGGACACCAGCTGCAAAGTAGATGTATCACTAGAGCAAGTAAACCCCGACATATTGACGCGGGAATACCCCCTCCTGGTTTTTGACCAGAAGACATCGACCGAATATTTCCTGGTGCATCTGGCCACTCATCTGGCCTATCACTTGGGCCAGATTAATTACCACCGGCGCTTACTCGACTCCGGGCAGCAGCCTGTTTAGCTACACGCATAGGTAGGAGTTAAGACTTGGGGCCTGTGCTGTCCTCCTTTGCTATCTATGCTGCAAACCAGCATCGGGCGGCTCAGTAGCAAACCCGTTTACCTTGATAAAATGATAGATCCAGAAAAGCCACCCGTTGCCGCCCCTGTTACTCTGGTTCGAGCCTTCGGGGTCGTAAGCGGCACGTTGCTGGTAGCGGGCATCGTGATTGGGTCCGGTGTCTTCAAGAAGATTGTGCCGCTGGCGCAGAGTGGTTTAAGCGCAGAATGGATCCTGGCCGCTTGGGTGGTAGCGGGCCTAGTGACTATTTGTGGGGCCCTGAACCTGTCGGGCATGGCCTCGCTCACGGAAGAATCGGGCGGGGTGTACGAGTACCTGCGGCTGTCGTTTGGTAATTTTGCTTCGTTTCTGTTTGGGTGGACGGATTTCGCCATCATTGGCTCCGCTTCGGTGGCAGCGCTGGCGTTCATCTTTGCCCAATCCGTTAACGCCCTGCTACCCCTGCCCAACCCGGCTCAAGAATGGGCCCACCTCTCCATGGGCGGGCTGATTTACCCATTTGCTGACTCTGGCATTAAGCTCTTGGCTATTACTACCACGGCCGCGCTTACCTGGGTAAACTACCGCGGGGTGAGTGAAAGCGGGCGGCTCAGCAACGTCTTTACAGCGGCCAAAATTGGGGGCATTCTCCTGCTCATCCTCGCGGGCTTGTTTCTGGCCTCTCCTGACACGAGCGGCATTACGGCGGCAGTAGTACCCATACGGGAGGTGTCGTTGGGTAGTGCATTTTTTGGGGCCCTGCTTAGCGTGTTCTGGGCCTATGATGGCTGGGTAGACCTTTCCTTTGTCACGGGCGAAATCAAAAACCCACGGCGCAACGTACCCCGCGCCATCATCGGTGGGGTAAGCATTGCCATTGTGCTGTACGTACTTATCAACTACGTGTACCTGTGCACCCTACCCCTCGCGCAGCTGGCAGCCGTTGGCCCGAACGAAATTGGGGCGGCTGTGGTAGCAGAGGCCTTGCTGGGCAAATGGGGTAAAACGGGCGTTACGGTCCTGATTCTAGTCAGCGTATTCGGCACGCTGAACTCGGTGCTGCTTTCCCACACCCGCGTGCATTTCCGTATGGCCCAGGAAGGGTATTTCTTTCAATCGGCCGCGACGGTGCACCCACGCTACCGCACGCCCTACCGGGCCCTGGCCTTCACCTTTACGTGGAGCAGCCTGCTGATTATTTCCGGCACCTTCGAGCGCCTAACCGACTTAGTGATTTTTGCCACCTTCCTGTTTTATGGCCTGCTGGCGGTGGCCGTGGTAAAAATGAAGCGCCAGGGCCGCATACCAGGTCCGGTGCCGGGCTACCCCTTTGTGCAGCTTCTACTCATCCTGTTCGCCCTTACGTTCACCGGGCACACGCTCATTACGCAACCGACTCAGTCGCTGCTAGGCCTAGGCCTCATTCTGACAGGGCTTCCGTTTTTCGTGTACTTCCGTCGGCAAGCCCGGATGCAATCGGCCAGTAGTGTCAGTGTAGAGGCCTAGGCCATGCAACAATGCGGGGGCGTAGCGGTAGTGCGGGCCAGTTGGCGCGCTCGGGTTACTGCAGAAAGTTGAACACCGCCTCTAGTACCTGGGCTGGCTTTTCCTCGAACATGTAGTGTCCACTATCCTGGAGCCCAATAACCTGCACATTTTCGGCTATGTGGGGCAGGCCCATACTCATGTGGTTGTAGGCCACGTAGCTCGCAATGCCCAGCACGGGCATGGTCAGGCGGGAGTAGGTATTGGCATCGGCAATGTCCTGGTTAAAGGCTTGGTACCAGCCAGTGGCAGCCCGGATGCTGTCGGGGTGGTTGTAAGAGGCGGCGTACACCTCCCGGTCAAATTCCGTCATGTGGCGCTCGTCAATCATCACGTACCCAAAGAGCCAGTCGAGCAGGTAGCGGAAGCGGCCAGCCAGCAGCTGTTCGGGCAGCTCCTTGATCTGGTTGAACGCCATCCACCACATGTAGGGGTTATCGCCATTCATCTTGGCCTCGAAGGTGCCGGGGGCGGGCAGCATAGTCATGTAGCGCATGCCTTCGGTGGGGTGGCTGCCGTCTAACAAAATCACCTTGTCTGTGGCATCTGGGTAGTTGAAGGCAAAACTGAGGGCTACCATTCCCCCGATGTCATGGCCCAGCAATGCTACTCTCGACAGGCCGAGCAGTTGTGTCAGGGCGTACACGTCCTGGGCCATGGTCTTTTTGTCGTAGCCCGCGGCAGGCTTCTCGGAGCTACCCATGCCCCGGATATCCAGGATGATAATGCGGTAGTGCTCGGCCAGCTGAGCGGCTACCGGGTGATAGGACCACCAGGTTTGGGGCCAGCCCGGCAGGCAAATCAGCGGCTCGCCGCTCCCCCCTTCCACATAGTGGAGGTGGATGTCATTGACGGTGACGTAATGATTGGTGAAGCCGGGTAGCTTCTTCACCAGCTCTTCGTCTGAGTAGAGGCCTAGGGCTTCTGCTGGCGTTGGGGCGCTGGGTTGGGCACCCAGGATGCCATTGGCTACTGCAATTGGAGTATGCATAGGAATGATGTGGGGTAAAAGCAGCGGGTAACTGCCTGTTGCATGCTGCAAATTTCCCCGTAACCACTCCGGCGCACTGCCTGATTACTGCTTACTTCTTACAAATTCTTGCTCCCTTTACCCACTAGACTAGCGGTGCTGAAACGCGCGTGGGTTCTGGCCCACAGCCCGCTTGAACGCGGCCGAAAAGTGGGCAGGCGAGGCAAAGCCAAGCGCGTCGCTAATGGCGGCAACAGGCAGCTCTCCAGCGTGCAGCAACTGTTGAGCCCGCTTGATTTTCCAGTCCAGCACGTATTGATACGGCGAGCGTCCGGTAGTCAGCTTAAAACGCCGGGCGAAGTGAAAGACGCTTAGATTAGCTAAATCAGCCAGCGCCGCTAGCGTGATAGTCTGTTCAGCATGGGCTTCCACGTAATTATCTATGCGCGCCAGTACCGCCGCTGGCAGCCGCATGCCAACGCCCACAATGCGCCGCTCAAAAGAAGCATGATGCTCGATGAGATGATACCCCAGCGTGTTTACCAGCGACTCCGCGTAGAGTTGACCAAGCGCATGCTCACGCCCGGCCGCCGCCAGTAATTGACTTCCTAGGTAAGACAGCAGGCCATCCTCAAACCGAAACCGTTCGCGCAGGCTGAAGCGCACCAAGTCTAGACTTTGACGGGCTTTATTTTCCAACCACGCAGGGTCGATATGTACATTGATGATGTTGGCTGGGCCGTTCCAGGCAGAAGGCCCGTACTCCCCGGCAGGATACAACCCTGCGTCGCCGGCCCGGAACAACCCTTCCTCAACCCGGTTCCCACTCGAGCGGTGAGAGGGCACCGCCTGCTCTGCCTGATGAATGAGCAACAGGTGTTGGGCATGAAAATGCGCCGGTACTCCCCCCGCCGCCAACTGATAGCGTTCAACCCGCAGCCCGGGCCACGGCTGCGCCGCGCTGGTTTCCACCGCCGGCTGATTATACAACTCAGAGGTGTAGGTAGAGTAGTTCATGCAAATGGAGTCTATGTTCCGAGTAACCCTGGCACTAGCTGTATGTTCTGCTTTTGCGCTGCTCTAATTGGTTTGGATGTCTCCTCTGCAACCGCATGCTACCGCTTGCCAGCAACATGCCCAACGATGAGCCGGGCCGTAAGGTAACAGTCCAACGGGCAGTTCTGTGAAACAAAGGGTGCTACCTACAGCAGTTGTATCATGGTTTAAGCACTGATTAGATCTGTTCACCGAAAAGCGCAGAACCGACTTCCGGCAATTGGCTAGCTTTACCCCATGCGCACGTCTTTTAAGCGGTGGGAGAATATTTTGCTAGCTCTAGTGCTAGGACTAGCATCCTGCTCGTCCCCCGAACAAAAAACGAATACCCCAACACAGGACCCCGAAACCGGCGAGGTATACACTCGGCGCCGCGTAGTGATTTCCGACTCGCTCATCCGGGGCCGCGTGCTTGACCGCAACGACTCAGTGCTGGTAGACACCCGCTTACAATACCTGCTGAAGCTGCCACGCCGCCCCCCACTCGATACGCTGGCCCTAGGCCTATTGCTCGGCTGGGACTCCGTGACCGTCCGGCGGCGCATTGCCGATGCCCTCCCCTACGAAGGAATGCCGGCTGGCTACCCGGTTCAGCTTCGCATTACCGCGGCCCAGGCCAAGCGCGTACGCCGCGACAGCGCCAACTGGCCCAACCTCCTTCTAACCGAACGCCGACAGCGCGTGTACACAACTAGCGCGGGTGCCCCCGTGCTGGGCTACTTAGGGGCGGAGGCACAGGCCTTCTACCGCCAAGCGAAGCGCTACCGGCGGGGGCGCTTCTACCGCTTACGCAGTGGTGGGGTTGAAACGTACTACAACGGCCTGCTCAACGGCCGCCACGGCTACTTGCACCCTTTAGTAGACGCGAAGGGTCAGCAGCACGGCACCTGGGCCAAAGACACTACCTTTCAGCAAGGCCAGGATCTCCACCTGACTATTGACGTGAAGCTGCAGGCCTACGCTGAGAAATTGCTGGGCGGCCGCCGGGGCTACCTCGTGGCCCTAGATCCGCTAACCGGAGAAATTTTGGCTTACGTATCGGCGCCCGTGTATGACCCGGCTACCATCACCGCACCCGACCAGGCTGGGGTGCGGGCTACGCTGCTGGGGCACGAAGACATGCCCTTGCTGAACCGGCCCGCCATGCTGGCCAACCCGCCCGGCTCCGTGTTTAAGCTAGTAAATGCTGCCGTGGCGTTGCAGCTTGGCGCCATCACGCCGGCCACGGCCTTCCGCTGCGACCAGTCGCTGGTGAGCTGTGTGCACCGCCACCCCCAGGCCAATAACCTGACTTTAGGGCTGAAGTATAGCTGTAACCCGTACTTCTACCAAACAATGCAGAGCCTTATTAACCGTATGCCCGACAGCCTTGCGGTAGATACGGTGGCTACCCGCCACGCCAACTTAGAACTGTGGCGGCGCTATGTCCGGTCGTTTGGGTTAGATTCGGTGCTGGGCGTGGATGTGCCCCGCGAAGCGCCTGGCTTTCTACCTACCGCCGCGTATTATGATAAGGCCCGCCGTACTACTCGCTGGACGTACCGCTCTATTTACTCACTCAGCATTGGACAAGGCGAAATTAACCTGACGGGCCTGCAAATGGCCAATATGGCCGCCATCATTGCCAACCGCGGCTGGTACTACACACCTCACTTGGTACGCCAGGTTGGAACGGGTGGGCCACTGCCGCGCTTTACCGAAAAGCACCGCACCCTTATCGACAGCGCCCACTTTGCCGCGCTAGTGCCCGGTATGGTAGCCGTTATGCAGCGCGGCGGCACCGCCGACGCCTCCAGCTTGGCCGATGTGGGCATTACAGTAGCTGGCAAAACCGGCACCGTGCAAAATGATGAAGGCGACGACCACGCGGCTTTCGTTGGGTTTGCCCCCGCCAACAACCCCAAGATAGCCGTGGCAGTGTACCTCGAAAATGCCGGCTTCGGCGCTACGGCCGCGGCGCCGTGTGCTGTACTAGTAATGGAGAAATACCTACGCGGCAGCATTGCTCCCAAACGCAAACGTTGGGAGGCGCGCATTCAGCGCCGCGCCCGAAACGGGTACTAGAAATTACTAACCGGGTCCCATACCAACGCTTCCGCTGCAAAGCGGCTTTCGGTACCAAGGATAACCAGTAGTAAGCCGTATAAACCAACTAGAAACTACCAGGTGAGCTTTGCTAGCTATACCATAAAAAAGGCTGCCTCACGTGTGTGAGGCAGCCTTTTCTTTATACCTACTAAGGTAGAAGCACAGCTCTACGCAGCATCCAGCGCCTCGCGCAGCTCCTTAGCAGCGGCAGCAGGGTCGGCGGCTCCGTAAATAGCGGCACCAGCTACGGCCACTACTACGCCCGACTGCTTCACGGCGGCAATAGTTTTTACGTTTACGCCACCAGCAATAGATACTGGTACCCCAGCCCGGGCCGCTTCGTCGATGAGTACCTGAATGGAGTAGCCGGGCTGCGCCTGCTCGTCGAGGCCAGCGTGCAATTCCACAAACTCAACGCCCAGGGCGGTTACTTCCTGCGCCCGCTTTACACGGTCGGCAACCCCAATAGTGTCTACCACCACGGCTCTGCCGTGCGCTTTGGCGGCTTTCACCGCTCCCTCGATGGTAGCATTGCCCGTAGCGCCCAGAATTGTGATGTAGTCGGCACCTGCCTTGAAGGCCATATCAGCCTCTAGTTCGCCAGCATCGGCCGTCTTGAAGTCAGCAAACACCAGCTTATCAGGGAAAGCCTGCTTCATAGCGGTGATAACCGCCAAGCCTTCGCTCTTAATCAGCGGGGTACCCAGCTCAATGATATCAATGTAAGGCGCCACTTTCCCGGCGAGTTCCAGGGCATCTTTGGTGGTCAGAAGGTCAATTGCAACTTGCAGCTTTGCCATGTTATTCAAATTTTAATCTACTGTTAATCAATTAACTACAACCTGATTGTTACTCCAGGTTGGCGTGTCTTTTCCAAAGTTCTTCGGCCGGTGTACCGTCTTGGGCCCACAAAGTCTGGAACAGGGCATCACCGAGAAGCAGCACCGCTTGCTCGAACAGGCTCCCGGCATACTGCTGGGAAATGGTGCCCCCATGATCCTGCTTTTGTGCCGCCGGCAGCACAACTACCTGGGTGGCGAGTTTGGCCAAGGGCGACTCAGCAGTAGTAGAAAGTGCTACTACCTGCCCTTGGGCGGCTACCGTTTTTTCGGCGGCCTTCACAATGCTGCTTGTAGTGCCGGAGCCGGAGCCTGCCAACAATAAGTCGCCGGCTCCAATGGCGGGCGTGGTGGTTTCACCAACCACGAATACACTGAGGCCCAAATGCATAAGTCGCATGGCAGTGGCCTTCAGGGCCAACCCTGTACGCCCGGCGCCCACAACAAAAATCCGATTGGCCTGTTGAATCAGCGGCAGAAGCGCAGCCACTTGCTCAAAGTTGATTTTTTCTAGTAGCGCCTGATTTTCGCGCACAACCAGTTCCAGGTTGCGGTGCACAGCAGCAGCAGGCGTTTGTTGGGTTGGGCTCGGCATCAGGGTAGCGGTGAAATGGACAGCAGGTACTCCCGGGGTGAAAGTGCTGGCAAAGGTACCGGGTACTGGTGCGGAACAGGTTATACAATCAGCGCATCATATGGGACTATTTGGAAACGCTACAATGCCTAGTAGCTATTTTTTCTCAGCAATAGGTAGTAATTTCAGAATAGTGATAGTGCCATGAAGTAGAAACTCCCTGCCCGTTGCTCCTCGCTTACAGCCGCTTCTCTCCGCTTGGCGTCCTTACCTAGGTATCCTATGCCCTTCACCCTGAACGACACACTGATCTACGTTACGAACTTGGCTAATTGCCCAGGCAGCTACCTTGATGACCCCGTGCGGCGGGAGTTCTTCGAAATTGTCTGGCTTCAGAACGAGAATGCCCTGCACACCCTGAAAGACGCCACGCACGCATTGAAGGGCGACTGGATGTACCTGATACCGCCCTACCGGGTGCACCAGCTTAATAAGGCCGGTAAACGGGGCGTGCTGATTTCCTTTCGTCGCGAAGTGCTGGACGAGGACGTGAAAGAATTCCTGCTCGACGTTTTCAAAATTTTCAATATCCAAGGAGAGTTTTCGTGCCTACCTATTGACGCTTCAACGGCCACCCAGCTACACAAAATCTACGAACTCATTGATTCAGAATACGAACAGCCCGACAGCAGTCTTCTGATTCTTAAGTCGTTACTAAAAGTACTACTCCTAACCCTGGTGCGGGTGAAGGAGCAGGAATTCACCACGCAGGATGTCAACCAGAAACGCGTTTATGATTTCATGGTGCTGCTGGAAATGAACTACCAGCACATTCGGAACACCGATTTTTACGCCGCCAAGCTCAGCATCAGCTCCAAACGCCTAAACCAGATACTAAAAGAGAAGCTGGACAAAACTGGTATGCAGCTTATTCATGACCGTATTATTCTGGAAGCAAAGCGGCAGATCATCCATAGTGAGCACACCATCAAGGAAATAGCCTACTTGCTAGGCTTTAAGGATCGTCCGTATTTCAGTCGTTTTTTCAAGCAGCACACCACTCAAACGCCCGAGGAGTTTCAGAAGCAAGCGCGGCAGCATATCAATTCCAGGTTCAATACGCTGGTAGACTGAGTTACTACCCTTAGGCGGCAAATGCGCTAACCTACCGCCTACGCTACCCAACCCCAACCCACGGTCGTTTTCACCTCTTTCCTTACCACCCATGACGATTACTATTGCCCAACATTCAGCCCACCCGCTTACTGTAAACCGTTTCGGCTACGGCACCATGCGCCTAACGGGCCCAGAAGTGTGGGGCGAGCCAGCTAACCGCGCTGAGGCCCTGGAAATCTTGCGCACGGCGGTGCAATCGGGTGTTAACTTTCTGGACACCGCCGATTACTACGGAGAGGATGTCACGAACCGCTTGCTAGCAGAAGCCCTACATCCCTACCCCGCTGACTTAGTTATTTGCACCAAGGTAGGCGCTACCCGCCGACCCGATAAAAGTTGGGTGCCCTTCAACACACCCGAAAACCTGCGCACCAGCATTGAGAACAACTTGCGGACCCTGCGGCAGGAGCAAATTCAGTTGGTACACCTGCGCCTGATGGGGCCCGGCCCGGTGCCACTGGCAGAGCAGCTAGGTGCCCTATTTGAGATGCAGCGGGAGGGAAAAATCCTGCACGTGGGCTTGAGCAACGTAACGCGGGCCGAGCTGGAAGCCGGCTTGCAGTTGGGGCCCATTGCAACGGTAGAGAACATGTACAGCTATGCCCAGCGTACCACCGTATCGCTACCCCACGGCGCCAACCCAGGCGGGGAGGAAGTGCTGGACCTCTGTGAACAACACGGCATTCCCCTCATTCCTTTCTTCTCCCTACTCCACGCCTTGCCCAAACAGCTTGACAAAATTGCCGAGGTAGCTCGCCAATACCATGCTACGCCCGCCCAAATCAACCTGGCCTGGCTACTGCACAAGTCGCCTTGGATTCTGCCAATCCCGGGTACTTCGTCGTTGGCCCACCTGCGCGAGAACCTGGCGGCAGCCAGCATCAAGCTAACGGCGGCAGATATGGCGTACCTCGGTTAGTAAGTAACCCCTGGGTTGGTTGCGTAGCTGATTGAGAGCAGGAGCTTTGAGCACATAGGCTTCTCCAGCGGAGTCAAACCAGAGGCACCTCACTACGTGAAAGATCAGAGCCAGACTATGACGCAGTACCTTGTGTTATCAGCAGATTGGTTTGTATCATTCGACTTCAACTTGAGGAGTACTTGGTGGCAATGAAGAACAGCACGTGGTATAGAATACTAGTGGTCTTTCTGGGGGTATTGCTTGTGAAACCAGGCCAGGCGCAATCCTTGGCGGGTATTTGGCAAGGCGTGGAAACCGACAGCCGCGAACCGGGACAAACTTGGCCGTCGGAGATGCGAGTACAGAAGGGCAAGGATGCTGACCTGTTCGGCATACTCTACCAAGAAGTGGGTGAGCAGCCCAACATATCTGTCACGTTTCAGGTGGAAGCTACACGCACAGCCGCCGGCATGCGCCTAGACCACGTGCGCAAGCTCACGGAAACGGGCCGCAGCCCCGTTAGCTACTGGTGTGAGGGCTCCATCAGCTTCACCTACGACCCCAAACTGGAAAAGCTAACCGGCCAGGCAACCTACCAGCCAGTGGGCGACTGTGACATTGGTTCGTTTACGTTTTACCGCGTCAAGCTGCAGTCGGCGGCTACGGTGCGCGCCAACGCAGCCACTACTATTCGGGTATCGGGGCGAGATGTGCGCTGGTATGCCGATGCCGAGCTAAAGAAGCCCCTAGCCACCGGCAATTCCTACGCCACTAAGCTGCGCGCTACTACGACCTATTACCTCACCCAGGGCTACCACCCCACCCGACAGCGGGCCGTCACGCCCATTACAATTAACGTAACGGGGGCCGGCGCGGCGCCCAAACCAGCCGCGCCCGTGCCGCCGCGCCAGGTGCCACTGCCCACCCCGCCAGATACAGCCCGCTTGGATACTGTGCGCCGCAACCCAGCTCCCCTAGTGGTGCCCACGCCGGTAGTACTGCCAACCGTGTTGTTCCACCAGGGCAAGGCCGATCTGCTGCCTGAAAGCCGCCCCGCCCTCAACCAGCTAGCGACGGAGCTTATGGCCCGGCCCACGCTCAAGCTGCGTATTGCTGGCCACACCGACCGGGTTGGGGAGCCCGAAAAGAATCAGGTGTTATCGGAACAGCGCGCGGAGGCCGTGAAAGCCTACCTGGTGAAGGCCGGCATTGCAGCCGAGCGCATTAGCACCATCGGCTACGGCGACTCCCGTCCCCTTTACCCTTCCCCGGATGTGCGCAACCGCCGGGTAGAGGTTTCACAAGCTGCTGAATAAGACAAGCAAACGGCACTTATATACCTATGTTTTCAAAGGCCGCTTGATAGCAACTAGTAATTCCACATTACAAATCAAGAAGGCGGAACTGGTAATTAAAAAGTACAGCTTAGCTTGCGGGCACTCTGCTTCTACATGGAAGTGGCCCCGTTGCTGTCCGATTATATTCCGTATGACTCCTGCCCTCCGACTTCTCAGCTGTGTTTCTGCCTTCCTACTCGCCGCTAGCTTCGCGAGTCACGCCCAAACTACTCGCCCCTGGAACAACAAGCAGTGCGCCGTGGTACTGACCTACGATGATGCCATTGATGTTGACCTGGACAATGCCCTCCCCGCCCTTGACTCAGTGGGGTTGCGGGGCACCTTTTACCTCATTGGCTCCTCGCCGGTAGTGGCGCGCCGGCTGCCGGAATGGCGCCGGGCCGCCCAGAGCGGGCATGAACTTGGCAACCACGCCTTAATGCATCCCTGCGATGGGTCTCTGCCCGGCCGCAGTTTTGTCACGCCCGATACCGACCTGAGCAAGTATACCGTAACAAGGGCCGTCAGTGAAGTTCGGGCAGCTAATGTGCTGCTATCCGCCATCGACGGCAAAACCGACCGCACTTTCGCCTACCCCTGTGGCGACCGACAAATTGGAGGCACCTACTTTTACGAGCAGCTACGCCAGGATTTTGTGGGTGCGCGCGGCGTCACGGCGGGCTTGCAAACGGCAGCGCAAGTAGACCTAGCCAACATTGACAGCTATATGATCAACGGGCAGTCGGGCGACTACTTGGTGGATTTGGTGAAGAAGGCGCAGCAGTCGCACACACTTTTGGTGTTTTTATTTCATGGGGTAGGCGGCGGCCACGGCCTAAACGTAGACCTGAAGGCGCACCGCCAGTTACTGCGCTATTTGAAAGCCCACGAGCAAGACATTTGGGTAGCTCCTATGGTGGAGGTAGCCGCGAAAGTGAAGGCTACGCAACAAGGCAATGCCAAACCACGAGGGTAGCGGTACCAGCAGCATCCTACTGCTTACGGCCGCTTAAAAGCACTTAGTCAGAAAGACTCTTTCAAAAGAAAGGCCCCGCCCCCATTCGGGAGCAGGGCCTTTCTTTTAAGGTAGGCAGCTTACAGGTTTACTTTTCCTATTTCGCCACCCGAAACGCCGGTGCCGCTGCTAATGCTGTTGCCGCCTACGTCGCCATCTTCGGCATTGCCAGGCGCATCGTAATTAGGGGCCCCAGAGCGCACGCGGGCACCCGTTATTTCTTTGCCGCCTTCGGTGCCGCCGCTACCAGAGTTGTCGTCCGCGTTGAGGCCGGTGTCGTGGCTGCCGGGATTCTGGCGGCCTTCGGGCTGGCGCTGGGTCGATTGGTCGTCGGTAGACTTGGGGCGGTTATTAGCGTCGGCGGGGTTGTCGTGAGTAGCCATAGCGAGAGAAAAGGTGGAAAGGTAGATCGGGAGAGGATGCTCTCTATACGCACCAGATAGGAATAGCGTTAGCCTGCAAGCCTGTGGCCTCCATGCTCGCCTTGGATTTCCTACGCTACCTTTCCCAACTTTTAGGTCGATTTGCCCTGCCTTGAGCAGTAGATTCGTGACGACTATCCTCCTGTATTTCCGCTTCCCTCGTCTATGCCTCTCACCCAGCGTTTCCACCAGCTCTATCATCTGTTATTCTGGCTGCTAGGTGTTGCGGGTCCGGCGGCAGCCCAGCAACACCCCTCCCCCCGCGACACGTCTTTTACGGTACACAGCGCCTACAGCAAAGCCCGCAAGCAGCACCCTACCATCAGCATTGCTCGGCCGCCAGTGCCTGCTACCATCACCATCCACCCAAACCTCACCTACTGCACCCGTGGTAGTCATACCTTGCAGCTCGATGTTTTCTCGCCACGGCGGGCCAAGCGCCGCCAGCAGTTTCCGGCGGTAGTATTGGTGCACGGCGGCGGCTGGCGCTCCGGCGACCGGTCGCAGCACGTGCCATTTGCCCAGCAGCTAGCTGCCCGCGGTTACGTGGCCGTCACGGTCGAATACCGACTTTCTACGGAAGCGCCCTACCCAGCAGCTGTGCAGGATCTGAAAGCCGCCGTACGGTGGCTGCGGGCCCACGCGCGCACCTACACCATCGACACCGCTCGCATTGGAATATGGGGCTTTTCGGCGGGGGGGCAACTCGCTACCTTGGTCGGCACTACCAACGACAACCCGCTGTACGAAACCCCTGACTGCTACCCCACCCATTCCAGCAGCGTGCAAGCCATAGTTGATGCCGACGGCATCTTGGCTTTTTTGCATCCTGAGTCGGGGGAAGGCGACGACCGCAAAAGCACTTCGGCAGCTACCTACTGGTTTGGCAGCCCCAAAACCGAACATCCTGAGCTATGGGAACAAGCATCGGCGCTTACCCATGTTGGCCCGCATACTCCTCCCATTCTGTTCATCAACAGCGGCGTAGACCGCATGCATGCCGGCCGCGACGACATGATTCGGCAGCTTACCACTTTCGGCATCTACACGGAAGTGCAGCGCTTTCCCGGAGCGCCCCACCCGTTTGTGCTGTTCAATCCGTGGTTTGAGCCCACCTTGGAGTACACCGTCAATTTTCTGAACAAGACCCTCCGGGCCCGATGACAGCCCCATTACTAATTATATGCTACTGAGCGCGCAAAACTAGGCCCAACCCTTTAATGAAACGGGCAGCGTTGAAACTACTGGAGTAATAGTAACCCAACAAAAATATGATGCTTGCATAACACTTTTATACAACTTATGTTGTACATTTGCATGCAACAATCTGACTTGCACTACCCTACATACTGTACTATGAAAAAGAGCACTGCTGCTGTTTCCTCGCTGTTGTTTCTTGGCGGTCTTGGTTCGCTGGGTTACCTAGCGGCTCAGGTACTAGACCTGAATTTATTTTTCGACCTGCGCGACGAGGAAGAGCTAGACTTCTGCTAAGCAGCTGATACGTTGTTTTTTCGACGGACTCCGCCCCTAGCGGAGTCCGTTTTGTTTATGGGTGGGAAGAAACCGGGATTCTGAATCAATAGGTTAGCCTTCGGCTCTGAAAAAAAACACATCCATTCGCGGCCGTTTTCGGTACTTCACAGCAGCGGTCCGCGGTGGACCGTTATTCTTCTTTTCAAATGCTGTTGCACAGGCCCGCAAACGAAAGTCAGCCGAGCCGGTTTACCAGCAACAATCCGTGATTTATGAATCTGAGCAGCCTGAAAGAGCAGATCAGCTACATCATCGGCCGCGACATGGCCCGCAACTTCGCCCAACAGGGCCTGGACCTGGACGTAGATGTACTGGCCCAAAGCATGAAGGAAGCCCTAGGTGGCGAGCCGAGCCGCCTGAGCCCGGAACAAATGCAAAGCGCCATGCAGCAGCTGCAAGAGCAGCTAGGCGGCGCCGATGACGACGACAACCAAGACCCCTCTACTATGAGCAACAACAAAGCGGAAGGCGAAGCCTTCCTGAAGGAAAACGCCAACAAACCCGGCGTAACTACCCTCCCCAGCGGCCTGCAGTACGAAGTACTGACGGAAGGCACGGGCAAGAAAGCTGGCTCCAGCTCGTCGGTAACGACGCACTACCACGGCACCCTCATCAACGGTACGGTATTCGACAGCAGCTACCAGCGCGGCCAACCCGCTACCTTCGGTGTGAACCAAGTAATTGCTGGCTGGACTGAAGCACTTCAGCTGATGCCCGAAGGCTCGAAGTGGCGCCTCTACATCCCTTCGGACTTGGCCTACGGCCGCCGTGGTGCAGGCCGCGACATCGGACCCGACACAGCCCTCATTTTTGATGTAGAGCTGCTGAAGGTTAACAACTAATTCGCTTTTATCCGTGAAAGCCCCGCTGACGCCCGGAACCATCGTCCCGCCCCGCTGGACGCGCACTTCCACCGTCGGCGGGGCTTTTCTGGCTATGTCAGACGCACCCCACTCCTTCTCACCAGCGCCTACCGGGGCAGCACCAGATACGCCGGGCATCCCAGAGCAGCAAAAGGCTGCGCCTGCGGAGCCACTCCCCTCAGCTGTTACTGGCACTCCCATGCCAGCGGCATCAGTACCGGAGGGCTATGCTAATGAACCGATACCAGAGCTTGGGTTTCGGCCGCTGCTCCCACCTCCACCGGAAGTATTCGCGCTAGTACGGAGTGAGGACGGGCGCCTGAGTCTTACCAACGACGCCTTGGAGATTCAAGGGCAGACGTTCGGGTGGCGGGAGCTGGCAGGCGTGGACGTGCAGCCCGTCCGTTGGTTGCTGTGGTTTTTGCTGGGCTGCTTCACACTGGCTGGCTTCATGCTGGGCTTTCTGCAAAACTGGCTGCACACGGGTTCGGCCGCCTTGGGTATGGCCTCGGGCGCTCTGTTGCTGGCCTGGGGGATGCGCGGCACCAACCGCTGGCGTTTGCATCGGCCAGGCCGCGAGGCTGCGTACTTTGCCTTTTCCGGTGCGGCCCAAAGCTGGCAGCAACTAGCCACGGAAGCAAACCGCCGTATTCGCCAGCGCCACGATGAGGCAGCCGCTGATGCCGCCTACTGGTTAGCTACCAACGCCCCGGTAGCTGCGCCGCCTACCTCCCCTTCCGGGCAAGATTCTGCTCTCACTCATTAGCCTAGGCCGACACTTTTCCGGGCAGGCTGCGTAAGCCCGCCCAAGCCTATTCGCGCCCATCGCCTACCTTTGGCCCGATTCTAACTGCCTATTCTTCCTTTTTTACTCCTCTCATGGAAGCCAAACATCAGCACACCGCCATATCTACGGCTGGCTTGCTCATTGCCCTGGGCATCATCTACGGCGACATTGGAACCTCTCCGCTCTACGTGATGAAAGCCATTGTACCAGGACTCATCGAAGCTGACCTCGTGTATGGGGGCATTTCGTGTGTGTTCTGGACTTTGACGTTGCAGACGACAATCAAGTACGTGCTGCTGACGCTCAATGCCGATAACAACGGGGAAGGTGGCATTTTTTCTTTGTACGCCCTAGTGCGTCGCCGAGGCGCCTGGCTCTCGGCAGTTGCCATTGTTGGGGGCGCGGCCCTGCTGGCCGACGGCGTTATTACGCCGCCAGTATCCGTATCCTCAGCAGTAGAGGGACTGGAAGCAGTGTACCCTCACATCCAGACGGTACCCATTGTAATTGCTATCCTAGTGCTACTGTTTTTACTGCAAAGCTTCGGCACGCAAATCGTGGGCAAGGCCTTCGGCCCCATTATGTTTCTGTGGTTTTCCATGCTGGCGGCCTTGGGCGTGTACGGTATTTTACAGCACCCTGAGATTCTGAAGGCGCTAAACCCTTACTACGCCTACAACATGCTAGCCAATCGGCCCGGCGGTTTCTGGCTGCTGGGCTCGGTGTTCCTGTGTACTACCGGAGCCGAGGCGTTGTACTCCGACCTGGGCCACTGCGGCAAGGGCAACATCCGCATCAGCTGGGTTTTCGTGAAGCTCTGCCTGCTGCTTAACTACTTCGGCCAGGGCGGCTGGCTGATTGCCCACCAAGGTCAAGAGCTAAACAAACGCAACCCCTTCTATGAGTTGATGCCCGATTGGTTTCTGCTCATCGGCATCGGTATAGCTACTATTGCAGCCATCATTGCCTCACAAGCTCTCATCACGGGCTCGTTTACGCTGGTAGCAGAAGCTATTCGCCTCAATATGTGGCCCAAAGTACGCCTGAACTACCCTACTGACGTAAAGGGTCAGCTGTACGTACCTAGCATGAACCGCCTGCTCCTGTTGGGCTGCATTGGGGTTGTCTTATATTTCCGGCGCTCTGAGCACATGGAAGCGGCCTACGGTTTGGCTATCACCATCACCATGCTCATGACTACGCTACTGCTCTCCATGTGGCTGCGTACCAAGCGTGTACCCCTGCCCTTGGTGGTTTTGTTCTTGGTAGTTTATGGTCTGATTGAAGGCTCGTTCCTAGTAGCCAACCTCATCAAATTTCCCCACGGCGGCTGGGTGTCGGTGGCCATTAGCTTGTGCCTGATTACGGTAATGTACGTGTGGCTGCGAGCCTACTTCATCAAGCGTCGCTTGACAGAATTCGTCAAGATTGATCCGTACATGGATGCGCTGAAGCAACTCTCCAACGACGAATCGGTGCCGAAGTACTCCACGCACCTAGTGTTCATGACCTCGGCAGAGCGGGCCACGGAAATCGAGTCGAAAATCATCTATTCCATCTTCCAGAAGCGCCCGAAGCGAGCCGACATTTACTGGTTTGTGCACGTAGACACCACCGATGAGCCGTATACCATGGAATACAAAGTGGTAGAACTAGCTCACGACGACGCATTCCGTATTACATTCCGCCTGGGCTTCCGGGTAGAGCAGCGCATTAACCTCTACTTCCGTAAGGTGGTAGAAGACCTAGTGCGCAACAAAGAGGTGGATATTACCTCGCGTTACGAGTCCCTGAGCAAGCAGCATGTTACTGGCGACTTCCGCTTTGTGGTACTAGAGAAGTTCCTATCGGTAGAAAATGAATTCCCGCTGGTAGAGAAGCTCGTAATGCAGGCGTACTTTTACATCAAGCAGTTTATTGCTTCTGAAGACAAGTACTTCGGCCTTGATACCAGCTCTGTGAAAGTAGAGAAGGTGCCGCTCGTCATTACGCCCGTGCGCGACGTAGCTTTGAAGCGCGTACAATAAGACTCAGCTCAGCTAGACGTCACCAAAAAGCCCCGCCCGGAATGTCCGGGCGGGGCTTTTTGGTGACGTCTAGCTGAGCTGAATTAGCGGCGTACGGGCAGCCACTTAGCTAGCACTGTTTGCTGCTCCGCCGATGGGTTGGCCTGCCGCTCGATGCGGTAACGCCGGGCTGTAGCAGCCAGCAGAGGGAAGCTTACTTCTTTCACCTGGCCGTCGCGGTTCACCAAGAACTTCACGGTAGAGCCTACGGCCCGGCTGGTCAGGAGCTTGTTCGGGTCGTCAGTCACCCGAACTCCATCAACGGCCAGAATCTCGTCGCCTACGCTCAGGCCACCCTGCCAGGCGCTACCGTTGCGCAACACGCTAGTTACCGTTTGCTTGCCACCCGCAGGGCTGATGCCCGCGCCCAAGGCCACATCGGTGGTAGGGGCAGGCGTTACGCTCAGGTTTAGGCCGGCATAGCCCAGCGCGGTTTCGTAGGGTAGCGTTTCGGTTCCGTACACATAGCGGCGGAAGAAGTCGTCGAAGCGGCGACCCGCAACTTTGGCTACTGCATCTTGGTACTCCTCATCGGTGAAGCCGCGGCCTAGCTGCTTGTAATACCGGTCGTAGAGGTAGCGCATCACGTCGTCGAGGTGCTTCTGGCCCTTGGTCTCGTTGATGATCATCAGATCAAGCACGGCGCCAATCACTTCCCCTTTATCGTAGTAGCTGATGCCCGTATTCACCGAGTTTTCGTTGGGGCGGTAGTACTTAATCCAAGCATCAAAGCTCGATTCGGCTGCCGACTGCTGCTTGTTGCCCGGAGTATTCTCCACCCGGTTGATACCATTGCTTAGGTCGCCGAGGTACTCGTCGGGGCTCAGGAAGCCGGCGCGTTGCGTAATTAGGTTAGAGAAATACTCCGTACCGCCTTCGCTCACCCACAGCATGCGGGTGTAGTTTTCGTTGTCGTAATCGAATGGGCCCAGGGCTATAGGGCGGATGCGCTTCACGTTCCACAAGTGGAAGTATTCGTGGGCTACCAATCCGAGGAAGCCCTTCCAACCTGCCTCCGAAGAGTAGGCGTTGCGCGACACTGACAGCGTGGTAGAAAATAGGTGCTCCAAGCCACCCGTACCCCGGTCGATGTTGTGCACAATGAATACGTAGCGGTCCAGGGGGTTTTGCCCTACTACCCGCTGGGCCTCCTCGCATACCCGCTGCATGTCGCGCGTCAGGCGGGTCTCATCTACCTTGGGGTCGCCGAACATTGCCACCGTGTGAGGCGTGCCATTCGCAGTGAAGGTGTAGATCTTTTGATTGCCGATTTCAATGGGTGAATCCGCCAGCTCATCGTAATTAGAAGAGCGGAAAGTAAACGAGCCTCCGGCTGGCTTTAGGCTGGTGCTTACCTGCGTCCAGCCTTGGGCCGGCCGCACCTCCAACGTGCTAGGCAACTGCTTGCCCTCGGCGGGGTACATAAACACGCTGGTGCCATTGAGGTAGCCGTGAGCCGCGTCAATAAAGCTGGTGCGCACGCTCAGTTCGTAGGCGTACACCCGGTAGCGCACCGTGAAGGCTTTGCTTTTGGGATGGTAAACGCGCCACGTGTTTTTGGTTACCTTTTCGGTACGTAGCTTCTCACTACCAGCCGCGGCTTCAAAGCCTTCCACGTTTTTGGCAAACTCCCGAACCAGATAGGAACCAGGCGCCCACACAGGCATTTTTACGTCGGTATATGCCTTGTTGAAACCTCCCAGCGTCATCTCTACTTCAAAGTAGTGCGTTTGAGGAGCGGGCATGGAAAGCGTGTAGCGCAAGGTAGGTGTGGCCGCCGCAGCCGACCCAACGGAGCCGGCCGCTAGTGCCAACCCGGCCGCCAGCCACAGGCGGGTACGAGATTGAAGCATGAGGTAATGAAAGAGTGAGGTGATGAGAAACGAAGCTTCGGAGTGGGGCCCAGGTGTGCCCCAGGAGCCAAAGAACGGGGAAAACCCACCGAGGCTGCAAACCAGCGCCCGAAAAACCAGTGGCCTACTCAACTAATCTGGTGCGCTAGGCCGGAACCCGTGCCCTAGCTCCGCCGTTACGAGAGCAATTTCCGGGCTTGTTGCTTTTGGTCTGTTATGCGCTACGTTTGGCTTGTTTTTCTACTCTTAGCATCCGGCATGCTCGGCCGTTTGGCTTGGAATCATTTTCATACGCCGCCTTCGCCCTCACCAGCAGTTGCTAGCATACCCCCCACGCCAGTGCAGCGGGTAGCGTACGTCACTTCCACGCGGCTCACCCCGCGCGCCGACAGTATAGTAGCTTTTGCGCTTCGCCAGATCGGAACCCCCTATTTTTACGCCGGTAGCACTCCCGAAACGGGCTTCGACTGCTCCGGCTTTGTCAATTACGTGTTTGCGCACTACAAAATACCGGTGCCCCATTCCACAGCGCTGCTTATCTCCACGGGTCGGGCCGTGGCTCGCGCAGAAGCCCGCCCCGGCGACATTGTGGTATTCACGGGTACTGCCAGCACTTCTACTACTCCTGGGCACGCCGGCATCGTTATTTCTTCGGTGGGCCAGCCCATCCGATTTGTGCATTCCTCTTCTGCTCGCCGCGAGTCAGGGGTGAAGATCAGCCAAGTGGAAGGCACCGATTATGAGCGCCGATTCATGCAGATCCGACGGGTACTGTAGCGGTAGTTTGCTACTTGTGCTGTCTTTAGTAGCCACGATGCCCTAGGTATAAAAGAGCGATGCCCGGCCGCCTATGCAGACCTTATGGTAAGGCTGCTGGGCGAACCGGGCATCTAATCCTTCAAATCTTACCAAGCGATGAGTCTGGGGTACAGCCCCATCATCTACTTATCAAGTAAGACCTTGCCAGAATGCGGGAACTGCTAGAATAGAAGCGAGTTCCGCGCGAAAGCTGTTGTTAAGCGCGTCCGGCGGTGAAGCGGACTACATTCGACAGGCTTGGCAGGATTTGTTTGGGACTACTAGACATTTTGTACCTCCTTTCTTTAGATCCGACATAACCCCGGCCGCGCTTCCCAGCACCTTAGGGCGGCTTGGCGGGGGCTGTAGCACTCGCTACGGTAGGTAAAGTTAAAAGCCGGCAGGATGGTTCAAAATAAAAACCCCTTTATTTAGGCCCCTGGCCTAACTTTTATTCCATGCATCTGAGCATCAGGCACTAAAAACCGCTGTAAAAATTTACGCGCCTTCTCATTTTTTCTCTGGCCCTAAAGTTGCCTTACTGCTCCAAGGTAAATCTTGGGTCGGGCACTGGCACTCCACAGTATTTGTCCTATCTTTTTCCCACAAAACCCACTCTCATTCTCCTATTACCATGAAAAAAACCGTATTTATCTGCTTTGCCTTACTGTTGGGCTTAGTAGGTATGGCCTCGGCCCAAAAGCTCTCCCCCCTCGGTGTGTGGACCAACGCTGAAAAGAAAGCGACGTTTGAAATTTACCAGTGCGGCAATAAGCTGTGCGGAAAGATTGTGAGCCTAACTGTTCCTAACGACCCTAAAACTGGCAAGCCCAAAACCGATACCATGAACCCCGACCCCAAGCTGCGCAGCCGTACCCGCCTGGGTATGGTATTTATGCAGGGGTTTGAGTACGATAGTGATGATAAGTGGGACGATGGCAAAATCTATGACCCCGAAAGCGGCAAGACCTACTCGTGCTACATGAAGATGATGAACGCCAATACGATGGAAGTGAAAGGCTACATCGGCTTCTCGCTCATTGGCAGGTCACAAACCTGGACTCGCGTGAAGTAGTCGTTGGGTCTGATACTCCTTTTTGTGGCGACGCCTTCCTGACCGGGAGGCGTCGCTTTTTTTGGTGTGCAGACCATTATACTTCCGAAGTAGAACGAGCTTGCTGACGGCGGTATTTCACGCTCAAAAGCAAACCGAAGCGCTACATTCCGCGAAACTATTTGCGGCCCCCGGTGTTCCCCCTGAAACACCACCTACCTTGTTTACTTTCCTAAAACGACTTCTTTCCACGGCGCCTCCCCCAGCCCCATCAGGTAGCTGGCAGCCACTGCAACGTAGCGCTTCGCAGGAGCATGCGCACCAGCAATGGGTGCAAGACCAGGTATATCTGAACTGGATGGGGCCGTTTTTTAAGGCGTATCACTATGCGAAGGCGGGCCTGCCTAACCCGCAGTGGCGAGTAGAGCTGCTCCAGGAAGAGGGCCGGCAAGGAGCACTCTTCTTTTACCATCCGAGTATTGGGCCGGGCAACTTCCGCCACTTGTTCGATTTCCTCCGCGACCGAGTTATAGCCCTGGGTTACAACCTAGCTACTTCGGATCAGCGTAGCCGGCGCCACGACTCGTATACGGAAACGGTAGCCAAGCACTTTCTCAAACCTCAACCGCGCGACTGTACGGCTACTGGGCGTTGCAACCAACGGTTTGGTACCATCATGGTAGATTTGATGAGTATTAACAACCAGCCGGGCTTCATACGCATATTCTGCAACCCGTATGACAACGATATTTTCACACCGCCGCATAGCTTCGATGAACTAATGGAAGCTTTGTTTAAGCTACCCGATGCGCCGCCAGAAGTGCAAAAGCTCATTACAAAGTACACCAAGCCGTGAAGTAGGCCTTAAGCTTACCCCTCACACAAAACGACCCTTCTCGCACTAGCGCGGGAAGGGTCGTTTTGTGTGAGGGCCAATAGAGATGACTGCCTACTCGGCTGCGCGAATAAAGCGGGCCTGCGATACATTGCCATCGGGAGTTATGAGGCGCAAGTGATACCAGCCGGGAGCTAGGTGGCGCGTATCTAGTAGGGGTGCCGTACTGGTCACTGCCTGACGCAGCACTATCCGGCCCAGGGCATCACGCACTTCCGCATGGGCCCGAGCCGCGGTGAAGTCGGCCAGGCGAAGTTGGTTGCGGCACGGGTTTGGGAATACTGTAATGGGTACAGAGGCCGCAGCTTGGCGCGTGGCAAGCACCAGAGCATTATCGCGCTCCACGGTGCCAGCGGTTCCGTTCAGCACCCACTGATCGGGGTCGATAGTAATGCTGCTGACGGTGCGCGCGTCCGTTAGGCCGAAGGAGGCGACAAGTTGACTTTGCCGTTGGCGCACAGTACGTGTGGTGCCATCTGTGAACGTGAAGCGGTAGTCCAGCTCTGTGTCGAACAAGGGCGTAACGCTTGGCATGGAGGGAGTTTCGGTAGTTTGCAGGTAGATGCTGCTGCCAACTTGGTTCCAACGCACGGCAAACGTGGGGAAGCCTTCACCCCGATACCACTGGTCAAAGAAATACTGTAGAGAGCGGCCCGCCTCAGCTTCAAAAATGCGCTGTAGGTCGGCGGTGCGGGCTGTGCGCCCGGCATAGGTGTTCTGGTAGGTAGTCAGCGCGCGGAAGAACTTCGTGTCGTCATTGAGCAAGTAGCGCAGCATGTGAACGACAGCGGCGCCTTTCTTGTAGCTCAGCCGAGAGCTGAAGATACGGCCTACGCTGGTTGTGTCCGACACGCGGATGCTACCTCCCGGGGCCGTTTCCCAGACGCCCGTGCTTGCATTACGGATGTTCATGGATACGAAATGAGCGTTGTCCATCCACTGCTGGGCCGCGCTGGCACCCGAAAAACGATTCAGCGCCAAGTACTCGCCGTAGGATGCAAAGCCCTCATTCAGCCAGATATCCTCCCAGGCTCCGCAAGTTACGTTGTCGCCAAACCACTGGTGAAACAGCTCGTGAGCCGTAAGGGTGAAATTAAATTCACTTTGCGTGGTCATGGTTTGGTGCTCCACACCGCCTCCGATAGGTGCCATAGCGTGGCCGTATTTCTCGGTGGCAAAGGGATATAGGCCTACCAAGCTGGAGTAATAGTCAATAAAGCCCGGTGTCCGGTCAATTTCTGTCCGGTAGAAAGCAAGTGCATCTTGGTTGTACACGTAATTGACAATGGGAATGCGAGGACCGCCAGCGGGGTTGGCGTAGTTCACATACTCCGTGTAGGGAGCCACAGCCACCGAAATCAAGTAGTAGTCAATGGGTTTGCGAGATTTCCATTCGTAGCGCACCTTACCGTTGGGGAGGGCTACAGTGCGGGCAAGTATTCCATTGGAGCCTACTTTATTAAGCGCCGTAGTCGTCACCCACACATCGGAGGAATCAGCCTTGTCAGTCAAAACTTGCTTGCAGGGCCACCACTCGTAGGCATGGTAGGGCTCAGATAAGCTCCACGTGCAGCTCACCCCAAAGTTGGGGTCTACCCCCGTATCTAGCGCGTTGCCGATGGCAGCCGCGCTGCCGTTAGGAGCCGTACCGTGGTAGTATACTAGGGTACTAAACAACGTATTGGCGGCTACTGCCCGACGCAAACCAACCGTCACGTCGCCTTCTTGTCGGCGCCAGCCTGGGCTGCGCTGCCCATCTACTACCACCGAGTCGATGACCAGGGCAGGATACAACTCGAAGGCCACCGAGTCGAGGTTACTGACCAGGGCCCGACTACGGATGGTAACTACCCCACTCACACTGCGAGAGTTGTTTTCGAGGCTGATGTTGAGCTTGTAGTAGCTCACGTCGTAGCGGGCCATTTTCTGGCGGTGGCTCACGGTAGCAAAACCGGGGCGCTCGGCGCCGGCCGTACGCACGCGTGCGCACAGTTCTGCCACTGAGCCATTCACGTCGGCCGGTCGGGCCCGGTAAGCCGGAATCTGGGCCGGAGCCTGTTTATAGACGAGGGCCAGCAACAGGCCAGCAGCAAACATAAACACTTGTCGCATAGAAAGTAACAACAGCAAAACCCATCTTGAAGCCAGGTGGCAGAAGGTATACGAAAGGTACGCAGACAGCTCGGAATTTGGGTTGCCAAACCTGAGGGATACGACTAGGCAGTTCGTATCTTTCCACTTTCCCACTACCTAAACCGCCCGTCTATAGAATGTCTATTTCTACTCCTCAGCGACTCCGAGCAGGTTTGCTGCTGGTGCTGCTGTTGTGTTTACTGGGCCCAGCCGCCCGCGCTACCCACATTGTGGGCGGCGAGCTAGACCTGCAGTACCAGAACGGCAATACCTACCTGCTGACTCTAAACCTGTACTTCGACGCCGTAAACGGCAATGCGGGCGCTCTAGATGACGACTTGGTGGCCAGCATCTTTTCCAAGAGCACCAACCGGCGTATGCAGAACGTGACGCTACCGCTCACCACCAACACGCTGGTATCTTACACCAACCCAGCTTGCACGTCTCCCTCCTTGATTACGCGACGGCTGGTATACGCGCAGCGGGTTTCCCTCCCCGATGCTACCTATGATGACCCCGCCGGCTACTACGTGGCCGTAGAGAGGTGCTGCCGCAATAATGGCATCAGCAATATTCAGGTTCCTGGCAACGCCGCGCAAACCTTCTACTTAGAGTTTCCGGCCGTAGTGCGCAATGGGCGGCCTTTTATCAATTCTACGCCGCGCATATTCCCGGCCCTAAGCGACTATGCCTGCCGGGGAGAACTATTCTACTATAACTTCGGCGGGCAGGATGCCGACAAAGACTCCCTGGTATATGAGTTGGTAACGCCCCTCAATGGTCGTTCCAGCACCTTCGACCCGAAGCCAACTGTGGCCAGCTCGGCTCCCTATACCAACGTGGTTTGGAATTCGGGGCTTTCAACTACCAACCAGATTCCTGGCAACCCCACGCTAACCATTGGACGACAAACCGGGCGCTTGGAAGTGCGTCCTACCCAACTAGGGTTGTTTGTATTCGGCATTAAGTGCTCAGAGTATCGGGATGGGGTAAAGCTTGGAGAGGTGCGGCGCGACTTTCAGCTCAAAGTCATCCCCTGCGCCACCAACTCCCGGCCCAAGGTGCTTGTGCAGATGCCTGGCCGCTCCCTACCCTACGTGGTTGGCCGCGACACCCTCCGCCTGACGCCTAGTTCGCCCCGCTGCTTCCGCCTGAGCTTTACCGATTCCGACCCAACGTCGGCGCTTACGCTTTCGCTTAATCCTATCAACTTCAGCGCGCCCCTCCCCACGCTAAGCGTACTGCAAGGCACGGTAAACACCGCTGGCGTACCCGATACCATTGTGTCGCAGCTATGTTTTCCCTCGTGCCTGGACACGAAAGGCAAGGTGTACTTGCTGGACGTGATAGTGGCCGACAATGGCTGTAGCTTACCCAAGCGCGACACGGTGCGGGTAGCCTTCACGGCAATACCAGACCCCAATGGCCCGCCCGTGCTGCGAACTACGGCGGCTAGCCCCTTGCGCGTCCGGCCCGGCGACCTGGTGACGTTTGACCTGACAGCCACCGACCCGGAAAACGATCCGCTAACCCTAGAAATGATCGGTAAGGGCTTTTCGGCAACTAGTCTGGGCGCCCAACTCACGCAAGCCAGCAACGGCAACCAGCACACCGGCCGCTTTACTTGGCGCGTAGACTGTGCAGCCGTCGATAAGCCCTTGTATGAGTTTGAGTTTACCGCCGTAAGTATGCTCTGCGGTGAGCGAAAAACCACGTCGGTAGTAGTACCTATTCAGGTAGAGTACCAGAACGCTGCTCCTACCCTCACCTCCTCGTTGCCAGTTGCTACCGGCCCCACGGCGCCGCCAGTGGTCATTCAGGTTCCGCTGAACGGCGTGTATGAAGCGACTTTTGAGGGCCTTGATGCCGACCAAGA
Organism: Hymenobacter mucosus; assembly: GCF_900188255.1. Lineage (GTDB taxonomy): Bacteria > Bacteroidota > Bacteroidia > Cytophagales > Hymenobacteraceae > Hymenobacter > Hymenobacter mucosus. Next base: position 377,227 of record NZ_FZNS01000001.1, read on the forward strand.
CCTGCTTGCGCTGTCGGCCGCGGGCCAGGGGTTCGATTTGGCAGCCGCGGGCATGACCTTCACCCCGCGCAACGGGGCTGGGCAGGCAGCCGCTACCTTCCGCTGGGTTGCCGACTGTGAGGCTGCGCGGCAAGATGGGTTAACCGTCACGTTTCAGCTTCAGGAAACTACCTGCCGCCCGCAGCCTCAAACGCGCACAGTCCGGTTTGTGCTCACTAGCCCGGATACCATGCGCTTTCTGCCGCCCAATATTATCACGCCCACTACTCGAGACGGAAAAAACGACTTCTTCGAGCTAGATAACGTGCAGGTGCACTTGCCGCCCGACTTCTGCGACGCACGCTTTGCCGGAGTGAAAATATTCACCCGCTGGGGCAACCAGGTGTATCAGTCGGGCAGCCGTAGTTTTCGCTGGGACGGCAGCGGCCTGCCACCCGGCGTGTACTATTATCTAGTAGAATACACCAACAAAAAGCGCTACAAAGGCACTATCACCATTGCTCCTTAATCCTGAGCGGACACTACCCAGTATGATAAAGCATACCCGCATACTTTCCTTTTTACTAACAACCTGCGTGCTGGTTAGTAGCTGTCGCGAATCCGGCTCCCATTCTATCTTTCGGGACGAAGTGGCTAGCACGCAGGCGCCAACCCCACCAGAAGCGTCCCCTGATCTACCACCGCAGAGCAGTTCCGACCTAGTGCCCCTTGCAGAACCTGCTGAGCAGCCGAAGGCAGCAGCTGAAGTTGCAGAAGAGAAAGCCTACACGTTTGTAGAACAAATGCCTGAATTTCCGGGCGGTATGCAAGCCCTACTAGCGCACATCACACGCCAGGTGCGCTACCCTGCTGCCGCCTTGCGAGATGGAGTAGAAGGCAAGGTGTTCGTGAAGTTTATAGTAGGAGAAGACGGGGCTGTGCGCAATGCAAAAATCGAAAAAGGTATTGGCTCAGGTTGCGACGAAGAGGCTTTGCGGGCGATACAGGCCCTACCCGCTTTCAGGGCAGGTAAGCAAAATGGCCGGCCGGTACCCGTGTACCTGACTGTTCCGATTAGCTTCAGCGCCCAACCTAATTAGGCTGGCACCCAGCCCAGGTGATTTATAGCCCAAGGCCCCGCTACCAAATAGGTAGCGGGGCCTTGGCTTTGAGATTTGTAGCTTCTTTAAGCTTTAGTACAGAAAAAGGAAAGTTGCGAACAAGACGACCCACAGCACATCAATGAAATGCCAATATATGGTAATCATGTGTAGCTGCAGGCGGCGGTAGGGGTTTCGGATAAACACTAGCGTACGTACCCCGTCTCGGGAGGCGTGTATGGTGCGCAAGAGCAGAGCCAGCAGGAACAGCATACCACCTAGCAAATGCGCTACGTGCAGCCCCGATATTAGGTACAGAAACGTACCGCTAGCTAATTCGTCCATGGCTACGCCGTGCTGTAGTAGCTCGCGCCAACCAAGTAGCTGTAACCCTGCAAATACGCAGCTAAGTAGTAGCGTAGCGCCCAAGCAACGCGCAAGATTTGCGAGGTCGTCTTGCTGATAGAGCCGCTTGGCTTGGCTGATTACGTAGCTACTGATTAGCAAAACAATCGTGCTCAAGGAAAACGTACGGGGCAAGGGGTATAACTCCGTGGGGGAGTTACTATCGTAGCGCATCTTGGCATACGCCGCTACCAGTGCTACAAACAGCACCGTAATGCCGCCGAGCCCTAGGTACAGCATCATGAGCAAGGAAGGCATGCGCTCAATGCGCTGGAAGGTGGAAGCAGGACGGCCGGCACCGACCTTATCTTTGCGTTCTTTATCAGAATTCATTGAGTGGAAAAAAAGGGCTGCGTGCGTATAAGCAAACCATTCCGAAGCCCATTAGTTCCAGCCCGTCAGGGCACTACCAGTATCCTGGGCCTTTCAGCAAGATACGCAAAATACCAGCCACCGACTACGCTTTTTCGCCTGAGTTATCCGTAAGATTCGGGGCTTTTCCAGCCTTAATCGGCGCGAAAAAACGACCCTATTTTTCCTAACACTGCGTTGATGGTGATCTTGGCCGAGCGACCCGCGCCGAACGTTACGTGCGTTTTGCCAGCTACCCGCAAATCCAGAACAAGCCCAAGCTGCAAGGCCAAGTCGTTTAGCTGCTGCAACGGGTCAATACGGGGGCCAGTTTTAGGCTTAGGCGGGGCGTTTGGGTCTTTGGGTGGGCCACTGGTAAGCTTATCGAGTACGCGCTGGCTGGGCAGGTTGATAATCAGATAGCCACCAGACGCCGCTACTTGAATATCATCCCCATCAAACGTAATAACCAGCCGCGCTTCCAGCTCTATGCCACTAGCCAAGGGGCTTGGGAGCTGGAGTTGCCGACGCCCCTGCTGCGGGGTTTTCGCCGCGGGTGCGAATACGCAGGGCCCCGTTTAGCCGAAACGTAGTAGGAGCCGCCGGATTTTGAGCATTAGGCATTTGCAGCTCCATTTGGTCGAAGTTCAACGACAGCTCAACGCCACCGGAAAGCTTGGAAAGCAAAGAAGCAGCCGTGTCGGCCCAGGAAGTTGGTTGGTTAGCGTCAGGCATAAGAGGGAGAATTAAGGGACAAACTAGGCACTCTAGACAACGTTGGAGCGCGGCGCAAGTTACGCGAACGAATGCCTCCGCCCTACCCCCGCGGCCCTGGCAAGACCTTTGCAAGAGCTGACACCGTGCTTTTGCTGGTGTAAGCTAAGCAGTAAGCACAACCTTAGGCGCTGCGGATTTCGTATGTGCGTGCGGCAATTTGCCCATCTTTTTCTGCCCTCTTTCTCATGACCCGTTCCCCGCTTTTTGCTGCCAGCGTATGTGCGCTGCTGCCTCTTTTACCCCCTGCTGCTGCTCACGCCCAGGCGCCTACCGCCTATGACTGCACTCATCCCTTTGGGCTCTACGACAATATGGAAGTGGTGTACCAGCTTCAAGATGCTGATGGGAAAGCGGCGGGTACTATTCGCAACCGGGTGGTGCTGCTCGGCTCGGAACAGAACAAGAAGCAAACCATTACAACGAACACGGTGCTACTAAAAAGTGGCCTCTACGATACCAAGAACAGGCTATTGCGCTTGCAAGACGTCACGTACCTGTGCCGCCAAGACACGAGTTTCACAGATGGTACCAGTGAGCTAAACCCCGAGAGCCTCCGCTCCTTCCGCGACCGGCGGTTTGCGTATGCACCTGTTCCACTGGCGTGGCCAAATCAGCCCACTGTGGGTAGCACCCTGCCCGGGGGCGGCGTTACTGTGCAAGTAAGCAGCACGGCCGTGGATATTGCTCAGGTGTATACCCGCGTGCAAAAGCGGCGCATTACGGGCACCGAATCCGTAACCACGCCGGCTGGTACATTTGAGTGTTACAAAGTGGAGTCGGAACGGGAAAGCGCCACTGCTGCCCGGGCTGATATGGTCATGCGCACCGTAAACCGCACCGTAGATTACTACTCCCCCGCCGTAGGGCTGGTCAAGACGGAGGTGTATGGGAAAAATGGCAAGCTAGAGCAGGTTCGTTTGCTCACCACCATCAACAAAACGGCGGCCCAACCCGAGCAGCAACTCAAAGTAAAAGAGAAGTACAAGAGCAAAAAGTCGTAAGTTGAGTTTCTAATTGCATGCAATATGAAGCTCTTCAACTACTTACTCGCGGGCACCTTGCTGGCTGGTGGTGCGGCCTGCCAGTCGTCGCCGACTACCCAGCCCACTGAAACAGCCGCTACCACTCCCGCTGGTACGAGCGGCAAAACGTACGGCGCTGCCATTACCGCAGAAGGCGCGCAGCCTCTATCGGCTCTCAACCAGTTACTCGGCAATAAGGATTCGGCGCAGGTAAAGCTAGTGGGCACTGCCGATGCCGTGTGTCAGGCCAAAGGCTGCTGGCTCACGCTGAAAACTTCGGAAGGCCAGGATATGCGGGTGCGCTTTAAGGACTATGCCTTCTTTGTTCCCAAAGACATTGCCGGCAAAACTGTGATTATAAATGGCTGGGCCCACCGCGAAACAGTGCCCGTAGAAGACTTACAGCACTACGCCAAAGACGCCGGCAAATCAAAGCAGGAGGTGGCAGCCATTACCCAGCCGGAGCACCAACTGAACTTTGAAGCCGACGGCGTACTAGTAACTGAATAAAAGCAGCACCGCCTAGCACCTAGACTAGGTATGTGGAGCCCCGGCAGGTTGTCGGGGCTCTTGTATTTTACCTTCTCGCAACCAACTAGGCAGCGCCAATACGGCTGACGCCGTTTAAGCCTTGACTACGCCCTGCTTGGAAAGGCGCGTAGTTTGTAGCTTGCAGCCCCAACCCCCACGCTTGTCATGTCCGACGTTCAGCAGCATATCACCGCCCTCACCGAGCGCCTTCACCACCTCAACTACCAGTACTACCAGCGCGACATCTCCGAGATACCCGACCAGGAGTTTGACCGCCTGTTGGCCGAGTTGCAGGCGCTGGAAAAACAATACCCCGAGTTTGCCCTTCCCAACTCGCCCACGCAGCGGGTGGGTGGCACTATCACCAAACAATTTCCCACGGCCGAGCACCGCTACCCCATGCTCAGCCTAGGCAATACCTACTCCGAAGCTGACCTCCGCGAGTTTGATGAGCGGGTACGCCGGGGCTTAGAAGGTGCCGACTACGCCTACGTCTGCGAGCTGAAGTTTGATGGTGTAGCCATGAGCTTGACCTACCAGGATGGCCAACTCACGCAGGGCGTTACCCGCGGCGACGGCACCCGCGGCGACGTGGTAACCAGCAACGTGCGCACCATCAAAAACCTTCCCCTCCACCTACGTACGGAGGGTCCTACCCAACCCGCCGAGTTTGAAGTGCGCGGCGAAATATTCATGCCCCTGCCGGTGTTTGCGGAGCTGAACGCTGAACGTGAAGCCAATAGCGAGGCCTTATTAGCCAACCCCCGGAATGCCGCTAGCGGGGCCCTCAAGCTCCAGGACTCGGCTTTGGTTGCGGCCCGCAAGCTGCGCTTCTTCGCCTACTCCTTTCTGATGCCGGGCCGAAACATCTTTCCCACTCACAGTGCTTCCCTCCAGGCCTTGAGCACCTGGGGGCTCCCAGTGTCCGATACGTGGCGCCAGTGTCATTCCATTGAAGAAGTGCTGGATTTCGTGCATCAGTGGGACAAGCAGCGCTTTACGCTGCCCGTGGCTACCGATGGGATTGTAATTAAAGTAGACGATTTTCGGCAGCAAGAGCTGTTGGGTTTCACGTCTAAGAGTCCGCGCTGGGCTATTGCGTACAAATATCCCGCCGAGGCTGCCCGTACCCGGCTGCATACCATTCAGTACCAGGTAGGCCGCACGGGCGCCGTCACCCCGGTAGCCCTCCTAGACCCCGTACCCCTGGCAGGTACCATCGTAAAGCGTGCCTCCGTACACAATGCCAACCAAATTGCCGCCCTCGACTTGCGCCTTGGCGACATGGTATTTGTGGAAAAGGGTGGCGAAATCATTCCCAAGATTACGGGTGTTGACTTGGCTGCCCGCCCGGCCGAGAGCCAGCCGATTGTATATCCTACCGAGTGCCCGGCTTGCGGCACGCCTCTTATCCGGCCCGAGGGCGAAGCGCACTTCCGCTGCCCCAACGACCGGGGCTGCCCGCCTCAGCGGAAGGCCAAGCTGGAACACTATGTGTCGCGCAAGGCACTGAACATTGATGGGCTGGGTGCCGAAACGGTGGGTCGTTTCTTTGATTTAGGCCTAGTATCCGACGCTGCTAGCTTGTACGACCTACCCGCCAAAGCCACTGAGCTGGCTCAGCTTGAGCGCATGGGCGAAAAGTCAGTGCAGCGCTTGATGACCGGCCTAGAGCAGAGCAAGCAGGTCCCCTTCGAGCGGGTACTGTTTGGACTGGGCATCCGCTACGTGGGGGAAACCGTGGCCGAAAAGCTGACAACTCACTACCGCACTATTGAGGCGCTGGAAAATGCGTCTGTGACGGAGCTTGCTGCTACTCCCGAGGTAGGCGGTGTTATTGCAGAATCCGTAGCGGCGTGGTTTCAGGAAACCGAAAACCGAGCCATGATTGAACGACTGCGCGCAGCGGGCGTGCAACTAGCCCTCACGGGCGAAGCACCCCAGGCAGCCAGCGACCGGCTAGTGGGCCTCACGTTTGTACTGTCGGGAGTGTTTGAGGAACACAGCCGCGAGGAACTGCAACACCTGATTCAGCAGCACGGCGGCAAAGTAACGGGTAGCATCAGCAAGAAACTCAGCTACCTAGTAGCCGGCGACAAAATGGGCCCCGCCAAGCGCGAGAAAGCCACGGATTTAAAGGTGCCCATCATTACGGAGGCTGAACTGCTGGCAATGCTACCCAAAGCAACTGAGGCCATTGGCGGCGCTTCGGAGGATGTTCTACCTGGCATTGATACACCAACTCCGTCCGCCCCTACCACAGCGCCGGAAACTAACCCTGGGCAGCAAGGGTCTTTGTTCTAATCGTACACTAAGGCAGGTATAGGATCTGTACAGCTCCTGGCACAAGCCTGTCATGCTCACTTCGTTTCGTATGGTATTTCGTTTGCTTTTTGGTGCTGGTATTTTGCTGGCGCCGCTGTCTACGTTAGCTCAAACTACTGCTCCGGCAGTTCCCACTGCTACTAGTACGCCGCCGACGGTGCCTATTGTGGCAGTAGAGGAAGTAAAAAAAGCGCTACTGCAGCCCGGTGCAGTTTTGCTAGACGTGCGCACCCCTGAAGAGTATGCCGCGGGTCACTTGCCTGGGGCGCAAAATCTTAACTTCCGCGCCGCCGATTTTTCTACCCTGGTAGCCCAGCTCGACCCGAAAGTATCCTATATTATCTACTGCGCCTCCGGCAACCGCAGCAGCAAAACCATCCTACTGATGCAGGATAAAGGGTTCGAGCAGCTCATCAACGCGGGAGCCTACACCACGCTGCTAAAAGGTGGGGTAAAAAAGTAGGCACCTTTTGCCAAGTTAGCCTCGCCCCTACCAAAAAGGTCTGTTTCCGATGCCCTCATGGCACCAGAAACAGACCTTTTTCTTTTTGACAGTACGGTCTGGTCGGTAAACCTAGAAGCTGTTCACCATGCTATTGTGCAGGGTGCGGGGGCTCCAATAGCCGCTGGCAATGATGCGACGAATAGTATACAAGGGGTCCTGCTGGTCGCGCTTTTCGGCGAGGATAAAGGCGGCGTCCATGCCACGCTTTTTCAGCTCTGGAATAGCCTCGGGGTTCCAAAGGCCAAAGGGATAGGCGAAGTAGTTGATTTTCTTGCCCGTGATTTCTTCTAGTTGCTTGGTAGGCTTCTCAATCTGCGTCACCCAGTCTTGGCCCTGGTACTTCTTCACGTTGTGGTGGTCCCAGGTGTGCGAGCCAATGATGTTGCCTTCGTCGGAAAGCTGCTTCACCTGCGCCTTGCTCATGTAGTTGGGGCGGCCCAGGCTTACCGTCATAATGAAGTATACGGCCTTGTAGCCATATTTATCCAAGGTGGGCTTGGCAATGGTGAACTGGTCGAGGTCGGTATCGTCGAACGTTAGCATCACCGGCTTGCTGGGCAGGGCCGCACCCGTGGTCAGGTAGGCGTATAGCTGATCGGGTAGAATGGTGTGGTAGCCCGAATCGGCCAGCATTTTAATTTGAGCCTTAAACTGCTCCACCGGCACGATGTAGTCCTTCGCGCCCTTCGAGTCGCGCGGGCGCCAATCCCGGATCTGGTGGTAGCATAGAATGGGCACCTGAGGCCGCGCCGTAATAGTGGCGGCATCGGCCCGCTCGGTAGCCGGAATAGTAGCGGGGCTACCAGCATTGTTGGTCGTAGCGGCCGTGGCTGTACCAGCCGTCGTGATGGTGGCCGTTTCGGCAGAGTCGGTGGCGGTGCCCAGGGTTACTGCCTTGTTTTCGGAGGCGGCTGCGGTTTTAGCATCATTGCAGGCAGGCAGGATGCTGAGGGTTGCCAGCGCAGTAGCGGCCAGCAAAGAGTAATGCGTAAAGTTCATGCGGGAGATAAGGCGGCTTGGCGCAAACCGCACCGTACTTTTGAAAGGAAGCGGGTCAACCTTCGCCGTTGGTAGTGTACCTTTGCGGCGGGTTTCCCCTTACAAATCAACCGCTAATTTCCCGCATGGACAAACTCCGTGGCACTGGTGTAGCTCTCGTTACTCCCTTCACTCCCACCCCCGACCACGCTATAGATTACCCGGCCCTGCGCCGCCTGATTGATTTCACCTTGGAAGGCGGCGTGGAGTACCTCGTCATCAACGGTACTACTGCCGAATCGCCGACCATCAGCTCGGAAGAAAAAGCTGAAATTCTACGGGTAACGAAAGAGCACGTAGCGGGCCGCGTCCCCCTGGTATACGGCATCGGAGGCAACGATACGGCTGGGGTAGAAGCTACCATTCGCGCAACTAATCTGGAAGGTATTACGGCTATCCTATCGGCTAGTCCCTACTACAATAAGCCTAGCCAGGCGGGCATTATTGCCCACTACCAGCGCCTCGCCGACGCCTCGCCCGTGCCCTTGTTGCTGTATAACGTACCGGGCCGCACAGCCTCAAACATTACGGCGACTACTACCCTGGAGTTAGCAAAGCATCCCAACATCATTGGTACCAAAGAAGCTAGCGGCAACCTGGAGCAGTGCATCGCCATTGCCGCCGGCAAACCCGACGACTTCCTGCTGATTTCGGGGGATGATATGATGACAACCTCACTCATTAGCTTTGGCGCCGTGGGCATCATTTCGGTGCTGGCCAACGCCTTCCCGCGCCGCTTCTCCGACATGACTCGATATGCCCTGGCCGGCGACTTTCAAGCAGCTAGCCAGCTTCTTTTCGGTTTCGTGGGGTTGAACCCCCTAATGTACGAGGAAAGCAACCCCGTGGGCGTGAAAGCTGCCCTGGCCGCCCAGGGCCTCTGCGCCGACGCCGTGCGCCTACCCCTGGTAGAAGGCTCCGAGAGCCTGAAGCAACGGATAGGGCAGCTGGTGTGAGCGAGCTTTTCAGCTCTTACCTGCTACCTGTTTGCCTGCTTGGCTTTTACGCGCCGATGCTTGCTAGTAGCAGATATCGATATCGGCCCATTCAGCAAAAGCCCCAGCTACTCAAGTGGATTCATTTGGGTGGCTGGGGCTTCTCTGTGCTGCAGCTGGCAGCTTTCGAACTGTTTAATGTTTCCCTGCGGAGCCAATGGGCAGATGCTATTCCCTTCGGGTTAGCTTGGCTTGCTGGCGGCAGCTATTTTACCATCCGCCGCCGACACCTCCGGACAAGTAGCAGGCTATACTTTGGGGGCTGGTTTTTATACCCTGGTTTATTAGCCGGATCTTACTTCCTGGACCGAATATGCTTTTCACTTGTTTCCCTGCCTATTCTGGTCTTTCTGCCCAGCACCGAATTTTACTCCAGTGCTGATTGCTCCCTCCGCGCAGCCGCCAAAGGTTTTTTAGCGCCTCCTCAAGTAGCGCTGATAACCCCGGCAGGACTAGCACTGGAGAAACATCACGGCACCGTGAACCGGGACGAAGTGGCCCTGGATGAGCCCACCGCTGTAACCGATGTGACTATTATTCCTGCCTTTTCGTCTGATACGCTTTCCGTGATGATAACTAGCCCTACCGGTAAACAGAAGCTAACTTTTCCTCACTGACTACCAGCCGCTGGCTAGCACATCTGCCACGTGCAGGGTTTTGATGGGCTTTTTCTCCCGGCGGATGTAAGCATCAAGGTGCATGAGGCAGCTTGTATCAGTACTAATGAGGTAGTCGGCACCGGTGGCAAGGGCATGCTCCACCTTCTGCTCAGCCATGGCTACGGATATGGCCTCAAACTTCACGGCAAAGGTGCCACCAAAGCCGCAGCACGTTTCCGTTTCGGCCATTTCCAGGCGCTCTAGGCTAGGAATAGCATCGAGAAGCTGGCGGGGTGCTTCGCGGATACCACACTCGCGCAGGGCCGAACATGAGTCGTGGTAGGTGTACTTGCCGGTGAGGCGCGCCTTGGGAATGGACGTTACGCCCAGCACATCTACCAGAAACTCGGTCAATTCAAAGGCGCGACGCTGCACTCCGTGGTAGCGGGCGGCATCAGCGGTACCTTCAAATAAATCGGCGTAGGTGTTGCGCACCATGCCAATGCAGGAAGCCGAGGGGCTCACAATGTAGCGTTCCTCCTGGGTTGGAAAGTCGGAGAGAAACTTGCGGGCTACCTCGCAGCTCTGCTCCTTGTAGCCCGCATTATAAGCCGGCTGTCCGCAGCAGGTTTGGTTAGCGTTGTAGTGCACTTCGCAGCCCACAGCCTCTAGCACCTTCACCATGTTTAGGGCCGTTTGGGGGAAAAGTTGATCTACAAAGCAGGGAATAAACAGGTCGACGGCTGGCATGAGGAAAGAAATTCAGAGGATTGGCCTAAGTAGAGGGCAGCCGTTCGTACGTTGCAAAGGGCTCCTTTTCGGCGCACTCCCCCATTCAAAAACAAAGTAAGCTTAATGCGCTGCGAAAATACGCTGATTCCATTCTTGGGCCTCGGCTAGCGCTACTAGGTTTAAACCAGGCGCCTGCCCTACCTCCTGCGCGAAGTCCAAGAGGCGTTCGGTGGGCATATTGCCCGTGAGCTGGTCGGCAGCCATGGGGCAGCCACCGTAGCCACCCAAGGCCCCATCGAAGTGGCGGCAGCCTGCTGCATACGCGGCCTGCACCTTCTCGTGCCAGCTGCCAGGGGTAGTATGCAGGTGGGCGCCAAACCGGATGGTGGGGAAGGCAGCCGTAAGCTCCCGAAATGCCGGACCAATCGTGGCAGGCGTAGACACGCCAATAGTGTCCGACAAGGCCACATTGCGCACGCGCAAGTCCGCAAGCTTCTGGGTGAACTCCCCCAGCACGGCGGGGCTCCAGGCATCGCCATAGGGGTTGCCGAAACCCATGCTCAGGTACACCACCTGCTCCTGCCCACTGCGGGCGCACAGCTCCTGCATTCGGGTCACGTCGTCGAGGGCTTGGGCAATGCTTTTGTTGGTATTACGCTGCTGGAACGTTTCCGACACGGACAGGGGAAAACCGATGTAGTGGATTTGGGAGTACTGAGCCGCCGTTTCAGCGCCGCGCAGGTTGGCCACAATAGCCAACAGCTGCGTTGTCGATTTGCTCAGCTCTAAGCCAGCCAGCACCTCGGTGGTGTCGGCGAGTTGGGGTATGGCTTTGGGCGAGACAAACGAACCGAAATCAAGCGTATCGAAGCCCACTCGCAGCAAGGCATTGAGGTAGGCTATTTTATCGGCGGTGGGAATGAAGGTCGACCAGCCCTGCATGGCATCGCGCGGGCATTCGGTGAGGTGGAGCATAACAAACGGGTGGGTAGAAAATGGAGCTTCGCAAAGGTAGGATAACCTGGCCCTAGGGCGCGTACCAACTATTACAGCTCTTCGGACCCGCAGTCCGCTGGCCTCCACTATATGCCTGGTACAAGGCAGGTAGCCCTACTCCCAACAGATAGTATGCATACCGAACTACTCCTACCGGCTTCGGGTTTAACTAGGTACCTCTTTTGCTACTTACTCCCGTTCGATGTTGCCTCGCCTGCGCGCCTTACCTGCTTTTCTACTTATCTTATTTCTAACCGCCTGTAGCCAGTCACAAACCCTGCAGGGCATTTTTCAGAAGGCCAACCCCCACGAAGAATACGAACGTCGTTTGCGCCAAGCCCGCCTCGACGAAACCGCGCTGGGCCGCGACTGGCTTCGGGCAGCCGACCAAGCACTGCGCGATTCGCTGACGGTTAGCCTGCCTTTCCAGGAAAGCGGCTTTTTCCCCGCCGACCGCGCCGTGGCAGTGGGCTACCGCTACCTTGTTCGCACTGGCGAGGCTATTCACGTGAGCCTCACGCTAGCACCCGGCACGGAAGCCCCGCGTGTTTTTCTGGATGCCTTTGAGTTGCGCCCCGATCAGCAAGCCGCTCCGCGCCTGCTAGCCTCCGCTGATACGGCTGCTCTTTCCTTCCGGTACGTGGCCGAAGATAGCCGCCAGCATGTGCTGCGGGTGCAGCCAGAACTGCTGCGCGCCGGGCGCTACACGGTCCGTATTCAGCGGGAGCCAAGTTTGGGATTTCCTGTGAAAGGGAAGAACGACGTAGCTGTGGGTAGCTTCTGGGGGGTGGCCCGCGACGGTGGCGCGCGCCGGCACGAGGGCATTGATATTTTTGCCAAGCGTGGCACTCCGGCTGTAGCCGTCACTAATGGCTATATCACCCGCGTCAATGAAACCAAGTTGGGGGGCCGCGTGGTGTGGCTGGCTGATGCGGAGCATGGCCAGCACATTTACTACGCCCACCTCGATAAGCAGCTAGTACAGCCCGGCCAGCAAGTGCGCACAGGCGACACGCTCGGCCTCGTTGGCAACACGGGCAATGCCCGCACTACCCCACCCCACTTGCACTTCGGCGTGTATCGTTCGGGCCAGGGCGCTGTTGACCCCTTCCCGTTCGTGCGCCACGCCGACGTGCTGCCCCCGGCACCTCGCACCATGCCCAGCCGCCTGGGCCAGTGGGTGCGCGCTCGGGAACCCCGGGTAGGATTGCGCCACAGCCCAACCACTAAGGCTACTTCGTTTACCACCGCTACCCGCTCGACCCCCCTGTTGGTACTAGGAGCTACCGCTGATTGGCTGCGGGTGCAGTTGCCAGCTGGCGGCACCGGCTTTGTAGCGGCGAAGGCCGTGCTTACGGCAGCTCCCCTGCGCCGGGAAGCACTACCAAATTCCGCCGACTTGTATGCCCTGCCTAGCCCTAATGCCCCCGCGCTAGACACGCTGGCAGCCCGTACGAGTGTCGCCGTCATCGGCGAATTTGGGGGCTACCGTCTCGTGCGCAAACCCAACGGGCGCGTAGGGTGGCTTGCTCCCGTAGCATCATAGCCAGCCCGGAGGGCCTAGCTCTAGCTATTCATCAGGGTCTTTTTTGATGCCCCAGGCTAGCTTCATGTTTTGTTCATGTACGGGTTGGTAGGTTTGCCCCGGTGATTGGAGTAAAGCGCGGTGTACTTCTCAACGGAGAGGTACACCGCGTTTATGTTTCGCCAGCAACCCAAGGCCATATCTTCTAGAACCTACTACCTAAGGGCCGAGTGCATCTACTGCTATCTAGTTGACTAGAAAGTAACAAAAAAGGCCTCACCATCTGGTGAGGCCTTTTTTGTTTGGCAGTAGTGACAAGTTTATTCAGCAACTATCACCGCACGACCTAACTTCTTCGAGAAAGCAAGCCGACGCTCCCGTCCTTCCGATGCGGTGTAGTCAAACCCGATAGAGCGGGTATCTTCTTTCACGGAGCTCCACGATTGTACATCTACATTCTCAGGCTGCGCGGAAGTGCGTGGTATGGCAGGCTGCACAAACCGGTCGGTAGCAAAAAAGGAATTCATGCCCTGCAGAATGGCAATTTCCTTGTCGCGGACAGTAGCGGCTCGTGGGTCGGCTAGGTCACGCTCGTTTATAAGCGCAGTAGCGGGCATCACTTCCTTGCGCAAGGTGTCGCCGGTACTACGCACGATGATGAAGTACGCCTGCGCCGTGGCAATCTTTGGCCCGCGCAACTGCAGAATAAAATTGTCCTTCGTCTTGGCGTTGGAGAAGTAATGGGTGGTATTCACTGTGCGCAGCACCGTGCGTTCCGAAACCCGATTGCGGCTACCTTCTGGGGAGGGAGAAAATATCTGCTGGGAGTTCTTGGAGTTCCCCACTTCCCGCTCCGTGTTGATGCAGGAACTGGTATACAGCAGTAACAGAGCGCAGGTGGTGGGGAGGACAAGCTTTTTCATTGTTGGACAGTCGACCATCTTCTAATCAGTTCGGCAAATTACAAAACCTCCGATAGCCTTTTCGGATGAAGAGGTCGGCCTAGCCATTTTTATACCAGAACAGCGGGCAAGAGCCCTGTACCGTAAAAAACAACTGGAGGTTATGTGAGAATCTATGTGGGCTGGTGTGGTAGTCTCTGTGCTGACTCTATGTAAAAACCAGCCACCACAACACCCGCTTTTTTTACGATTATTTACGCGTCAAATGCATTTACTGTTCTTAAAACTGCCGTGGTTTCACGGTATTATGCGGCTTCCAATACTGTTTTTTTGCCTTACCTCCTCAGCTTTATATTATATCAAGCTCTAATCCTATTACTACGCGGGGTAGCTCGGGATAGAACGTGCGGGCGCTGGGCGTGAAAGTGTGCGTGAGCCGGTAGCGGCCTACTGCCACCAAACGACCCGAGCCTAAGCGCGCACCCACTGTCAGGGGCCACCGCTCCAAATAGTCCAATCCCCGCTCATTTACTATAGTCCGCTTCGCCCTATTGCTGCCGCCTCTGTCCTGGTAGGTGTGCAAGGTACCAAAAACCCAACCAGCTCCAGCCGTCAGATCCAGATAGCGCCCAACTACGTTGCCCCGGCGCCCGAAGTTTAGGCGCATATATGGCTCCAGTACTGCCTGCTGAATCACCAGATTTTCGGAGTGATGAGTGGTAGCGTTAGGCAGCACTTTCTGGGCGTTTTGCACCAAGGCATAGTTTAGACGCACGTAACGTACATCAAACCCCACGGCAGCCTGCTGTGAAAGGCGGAATTTATACCGCATTCCGGCAAATAGCTCCGCAGAGCTAAAACTACGCAACTCGGCTCCCGAATTCTTAGAGCGCCCTACCACGGGAGCATACCCTACATAGGCATGCTGAAAAAAAGCTCGGTTAGGGCCCGTGCGCGTTTCTACCGTATCAAAACGCGTTACGGAGCGGAGCAGCACACGCTGGGCCTGGGCAACTGAGGCCGTCAAGCTACTCAAAAGCACCGCTGCCAACAGGATGCGCGCGAAAGACTTCATCCTCATGGAGCAGGGTATGATTGGGTGTAGCCGCGGTAGTGCACGCGTAGCACGTCACCGGGCTGTAGGCGTTCCAAGGATAAGCGCAGAATTACCCGCTGGCTTACTTCTACTACTTCGTAGCGGCGCAGTACGCCCCGCTTGTTTACGATATGCCAGTACAGGTATTCTGGCGGAGCTGCCGCCGTGGCAATGGGAGTAGGATCAGCCGGGTCTTCTTCATTAGGCGTAGTAGGAAGGCCTTCTTCCCGCCCAAGCTTACCAGGGTCGGCGGGTGGCGTAACGGACGCGGCAGAATCGGCGTAGAGTGGTAGCAGGCGAGCGGGCACGCGGGCCGCTTCGGGCCGGATGATAACGGCCAGCATGGAATCCTTTTGCTCCACAAAATCAAACGTGGCCGCCGGCGCTGGAACTGGCTGGGTAAAGGCTGCTGCCCGAGGGATGCCGTACCCGTGGGCATAGTCAAAATAAGGATACAAGCTAGCTCCGCTTTGCAAACGGCGGAACAGCTCCATCACGGGCAAGTTCCGATTCTGTTGCAGCACACAGGCAGCAAAACCGGCTACCAACGGACTAGCAAACGAAGTTCCCTGGGTGTGCACGTAACCACCAGGAGCAGCTGCTACCACCGTTCCGAAGGCCACCACGTTGGGCTTGAGGCGCTTATCAGCAGTGGGCCCATAGCTACTGAAATCGATGTGCAGGAAAGTATCGGGGTCAATGCCTCCTACGGCTAGTACGGAGTCGCCATCGGCGGGGGTCCCCACCGTGCGCCAATGCCTGTCATCGCCATCATTACCAGCCGCGTTTACCACCAAGATACCTTTGCGCACCGCTAGTTCGGCAGCCCGTGCAATTAGGCTAGTGCGGCCGTTCATTTGCTCGGGGAAGTAGCGCCGGGTAGTATAGCCCAAGGAGGAGTTGATGATATCGGCCCCGTTTTGGTCTGCCCACTCGGCGGCGGCTAGCCAAGCAAATTCCTCTGCGTACCGTTCCCGGTACATCTGCTCCGTGCGGGCCAGTAGAAATTCGGCTTGCGGGGCCAGCCCTAGGTAGGTGCTATCAGGCAGGCGCCCTGCAATACACGACAGTACCTCGGTTCCGTGCGAGCCTCCCTGGTATACATTAGGCGTGTGCCGTAGGAAGTCATACGTTTGCACAATGCCCTTCCGACGGCGAATATGGGCAAATGCACGATGATGATCGGCGGAGTTGAAGCCCACGTCGAAGATAGCAATCCGCACTCCTTGCCCATCCAAATGGTTGCGCTGGAAATCGTTGCTCCCGAGACTAGTCGTCTGACGGCGCGCCAACTGTCGGTCAGCTGCTGACAAGTACATTGAGCCTTCGGCTACGGCGGAGGCAGCTTTGCTAGCAGGTAGCAAAGCAGGAGTGCTTAGTTCTTCCACAGCCAGTACGCCCGGCAACCGACGCAGCGCAGCGGCCTGCGCCGAAGAAGCTCGGCAAGCCACCCCGTTAAGCCAGCGACTCACATAGAATATACTGTCCGCAGAGGCTCGTACCTGCGCCACGTAGTCGGGACGAACAGGGTAGTCGGTACTGTCAGCGGCGGGCAGGTGCTGGCGGCGGCGGCGGGCCTGAGCTTCCGGGGTAAAGTAGTGGCTGGGGGAAAAGCGTTGGCCGGCTTTATCCCGAAAGGTTACCCAGTAGCGAACTGGCGTGGGCCCCGCAGTGGCGCCTATTCCACTGCCTCCCCATAGCGCCAACAGGGCTACTGCCTTCAAAACGTAAGAATAGAAACGCAAGCGAAAAACTGTAATTCGGAATTATTCTCTAGCAGCTACCAAGGTACAACAAACCCAGCGGTACCCCATACCCTGCGCTGGTTTTTGCTAAGCCACACTTCCTACCCACAAACTGCCAGCCTATTATAATACATGCTACGCTTTTTACTACCTACTTATATGGTATAACATTCTTAAAATTTCATATCACTCATATCAATTCTAATTATGCAATCGATTTCATCAATCTTAACTTCGTTGGAAGAACTTGCTGCATTATAGAATATGCTTATTGATAAGTGCTGCACTACTAATAGATTTTTCCTATACAATGTTTATACACCGAAAGTATGCTTGAAACCTTCCGAGCCCTGTCAATATACTATCAGCTTTCTTACTTATGCATAATTTAACAGCTAGAGGTGCATATGCAGTACATTATAGATCAGCAGGATGCAGCAATAAAATTATACAAAGGAATCAGTGATTTACAGCTGCAATAACCAAGCATAGAAAGCGCGCCCACTCATTGCGCACTAAGCAACCGGGCGCATCACGGTGATTAATACACTCCTGATCAATCATTGCACAAACAACTTATAAACCTGATAAGCTTCGGCGAGCTGCCCACTAAAAGAAATAGAAAGCAGCAAGATGATGCTAGGAAGAAGCCTATAGGAACCGGGCGCTACAAGTGTGGTAAATACATAGAAACAACAACCTGCTTTTTAAGCTGATTTTACCGACTAGATCATATATTCCGCCCATATCCATTACCTCCAGTAGCTGATGCATTACCGTATGCATAAGCCCTAACAATTACGCGAGCTTATCTTCACAGGTGGCCAAGCTAGTTTATTAGTTAGTTCAACCACATCTATTCGCCTCAGACCTTGCTACAGCTTGGCACACGCGCAGAATTGATTGCTTATAATATTCTAACAAATATCGTTTACTTGCTATATTTATCCACTACCAGATTGTTGTACTGAGCATTCAAACGCATGAGTAGTTAAAGAAAAATTCCTTATTAGCTGCTAAGAGCCCACAATTATTTTATGCAGAGCACTAACTTACCTCACGCGGTTGCGTAAACTTGATTGTATTTATCTTCATGCTGCATTCTTATTTTTCCTACCAGGAACGTTAATGTTCTTGTTAGGCTACTCCAAAAAACGCAGGGCATGGATAAATATATTTGCAGCAAATAAAAAAATACATCAATTTTGGTTCGCACTACAAAATTCTCACAATAAGAATACTCATGGCAGCTCCTGACCTTAACAAACTACAGCAAATTCTAGCCAGCGCCGAAGATAACGAAGCCGTTATCACCCAAATTCGTAAAAGCTTCGCCAAAGTAAACGAGTTGCTTTCCGAAATCAATACCATGCTGGAGCCCGGCTATCGCATCGAAAAAAAGGAGCGTAAGCCACGTGCTACTAGCAGCACCGGTAAGCGCCCTGGCCGCCCGAAGAAAAACGCCAGCGCTGAATAATTCAGCCTTGTTATGTACAAAAGAAAGCCCCGCTACTAATTAGTAGCGGGGCTTTCTTTTGTATCCTTAGCCAGATTACAGACCGTATTTGCTGATTAAATACACAAGGGAAGCCATGCTCGCTCCACCAAGCTCTAATTCGCGGCGGTTTACTTTATCGAATGTGTCGGCGGCCGTGTGGTGAATATCGAAGTAACGCTGAGAGTCGCATTCGTAGCCAATGAGGGCTTTGGCCTGCCCTTTTAGAGGCCCAATATCGGTGCCGGCATGACCCGCCGAAAAATCAGCGCTGCCGTAGCTGTGAAACAGGGGCTGCCACTGCTGCAGACGCCGTACCGTGGCTTCGGGGGCCTCCACGTTGAACCCCCGGGGCGTGAAGCCACCACCGTCCGACTCCATAGCGGCTATGTGCTTCTCGTTGGCTGCTTTGGCTAGCTCCGCATATTTGTTGCCACCGCGGGTGCCGTTTTCTTCGTTCATAAACAGCACGGCCCGCACCGTACGCTCTGGCCGGAGTCCCGTGGCTTTCAGCAGGCGAAGTACCTCAATGCTTTGTACGCAACCAGTACCGTCGTCGTGAGCCCCCTGGGCTAGGTCCCAAGAATCAAGATGACCACCAACGGTGATGATTTCATCGGGGTACTTAGAGCCCTTTATTTCGCCCACCACGTTGTAGCTTTTCACCTCGGGCAAGGTCTGACAGGCCATTTCCAGCTCCACCGTTAGGCCAGCGTCAGCTTTGAGCAGTTGGCTAAGCTCATCGGCACTATTGGTGCTGAGCGCGGCGCCCGGCACTTTGGTTACCTGGTTATCGTAGGCCATGGTACCCGTGTGGGGAAAATCGTCGTGGGCCAGGGTGAGGCTGCGCACTAAGGCTCCTACGGCCCCACGCTTGGCCGCCTCAATGGCACCGCTGCGGCGCTGGTCGCCGGCCTCGCCGTAGGCCCGGCCGGTTTCTACGTACAACGGGTTCATTGGCCGGTTGAAGAACACAAACTTACCCTTTACCTTTTCATCGGGCAGGGCTGCTAGCTCCTGCATGCTACGCACTTCTACCACCTGTGCTCTCAGCTTGCCATTGGTGCCTACTGAGCCGCCCAGAGCGCAAACATTTAGGGTTAGCCCTTTGCCCTTGTTGCCCTTCACGGTGGCTTTTTCCTTGGCCCCACGTACCCAGTGCGGTACCATTACTTCTTGCAAGTACACCCGGTCTACCCCCATTTTTTCCAGGGTGATTTTGCCCCACTGCACAGCTTTCTCGGCCTCGGGTGAGCCACTTAGTCGGCCCCCAATGGTGCCCGTGAGTTCTCGCAGGTTTTCGTAGCTCTGCCCGCGAGCCAGCGCCTCATCGTAGATTTTGCGGATGGCTAAGGAGTCGATTTTGGTTGCGCCCGTTTGGGCGGTGGCAGTTCCGGCAGCACCGAGCAGAACCAGAGCACCTACGGTTAGGCGGCGGAGAGATGTACGCATATGGCAGGAGAGAAATGACAAAAGAAAGCCGCCCATCGGCCTGCAAAGGAAGATGGACGGCTAAAAGTAGCAGGAAATGTGAGCTAGGTTGCAGGCGGGCTCAGTTAGTGCTTAGCACCGTAATGCTCCGCCACGGCCGTAGCGGGCCCTGCTGCACTCCCTGGAATAGTGACTTTCAACAGATAATCATACGTGTCGTCGCCAATGCTGGCTACGGGACGAGCGGCGCCAAAAGCTTCTACAGTTTCGAGAATGGTATTGGAATGCCCAACAATGAGCACTGCTTGGCCGCGAAAGTCGCGCTTGATGCGTTCCGCCAGCGCTGGGAGCTGCTTGGCATCATAATTTTCAATAGGTAGCCCGTAACGCTCAGCCAGGGGTTGCGCCGTAGCTCGCGTGCGGCCAGTATTTGTACTGAAAATACCCCTGATTCTGGGGCGGGAAGCCAGACGCTTACGCAATGCCAAGGCCCGCGCCTGCCCAACCGGCGTGAGGGCGGGGTCAGGTAAGTTAGGGGTCAGATCCTTCTCAGCATGGCGCACAATATATACAACCGTGTCGGGGGCACTGGTGTAGCGCTGCCCTGCCTTCGGGCCGAAAGCAGTACCCAGAATAAGCACAGTGAGCAGCCACAGCACAGGGCGTGAAAGTTTGTTCATGAAAAAAAGTATCAGGTAGGCGTGTAATGATACAATGGGAAAGGCTCCTTAGCGACGAGGCTTCTCCGCCTTACAAGCTCAGGATTTGTTTCAGCTCCGCGGCGCTTACGGTAAGCAGCCCTACCTTGGGTAGGCGCTCCGTAAGGGTACGCCAGTTGGGGTCTTGCTTGAAAATAGGCTGCAAAAGCTTCATGGCCTGGGGCACCTGCTGCTTGTTGGCAAGGCTGATGGCGTGCCAGTACTTCATTTCCAGGTTCTGAGGAAAAAGCTTCTCGGCTGCTTCATACTCGCGAATAGCACCGGGCACGTCATTTTTCTCCACGGCTAGGTCGCCAGCGTTCATGTGCTCGTAGGCGCGGTGCAGACGCAGAAGGCGACTTAGCTCCTTTAATGGGTCGGCGGCATCGTCTACCCGCAGGTCAATTGCACGATCTTCCCAAACGCCGGCCCCAGGCTTGCCCCGCACAACCAGTAGCGCCGCCGATTGTCGGCCCCGAACGTCGCCGCCAGCAGCCTGGGCCGCATCCAACGCCGACACGACACGCTCGGCGAAAGGCAGCTTGGCATTTTGCTCGTAGGCGCTGGCCATGGCTGCCGGCACCTTGTTGGTGAGCATCATATTGGCTTGTACCGAGAACTGCGGCCCTTGCTGATGGCCGGCCATATCAATGCACTTAGCACCGGTGTGGGTAGCCACCCGGCCCTGGTTGTCGATGACGGCTACTTGGCGCACCTCGCGGCTTTCGTCGGTGCGGAGCAATTCATCCAGCGTTTCTTGGGCCGACTTGCCACTCTTCAGTAGGGCTAAGCCACGAGGACCAAACGACTTGTTGGTGAAGGATTGGGTAGCAACGGCCCCTACCCCAGCCTCGGCCCAGCTTACGGACGTGCCCACCGAAAACCAATGGCTTTGCACAGCCACGGCCATATCACCAGTTTGGGGGTCGCGGGCCACAATGGAAAAGGTGTGGGCCAGTGGATCAGTTTGGGTGTATACCTGGGCCGTAGAGGTACGGACGAAGCCCAGCAAAGCAAGAGGTAGCAGGGCGCGGCGAAGAAGTTGTGGTAACATCATAGCAAGGTTCAGAGCAGCCAAGATACGCAGTGTGCTCAACCCGAAATAGACGCTGCTTTATTTCTCCTGGTAGGTGAGGCTGCCGCAGATGATGGGTATCTACCTACCTTACCAGTCTGTCAGCCTCTACACCTATGCCTTCTCCTGTTCCGCCCGCCATTGAAGCCCGCGGCCTCACCAAGCACTACGGCCGTCATACGGTGGTGCAAGACGTATCCTTTACGCTAGCGGCGGGCGAAACGCTGGTATTGCTGGGCCCTAGTGGCTGCGGCAAAACGACGCTGCTGCGCATGCTTAATCGCCTAGTGGAGCCAGACACTGGGGCGGTGTACATACAGGGCCAAGACGTGCGCAGCCAAGCGGCCCCGGCGCTGCGCAGGGGCATTGGCTACGTCATCCAGCAAGTAGGCCTCCTGCCCCACTACACGGTAGGCGATAACATTGCCGTAGTGCCGCGTCTCCTGGGCCATCCCGCGGCCCAGGTGGCAGCCCGCACCGAGGCTCTACTTGCCCGCCTACACCTGCCTCCGGAGCGCTACGCCGCGCAGTACCCACACCAGCTTTCTGGGGGGCAACAGCAACGGGTGGGTTTGGCCCGTGCCCTGGCCGCCGACCCACCCATCATCCTGCTCGACGAACCCTTTGGTGCCCTGGACCCCATCACGCGCGCCAGCGTGCGGCGCGACTTCCGGGAGTTAGAGGAACTGCGTCGCAAAACTGTGGTGCTCGTTACGCACGACGTAACTGAAGCCTTCGAACTAGCCGACCGAATCATGCTGCTTGATGCAGGCAAGGTGCAGCAGTTGGGCACGCCCCGGGAGTTGCTCTTCCAACCTGCCAACGACTTCGTACGACAGTTCTTTGAAGCCGAGCAACTTGCCTTACAGCTCCGCACCCTGCAGGTATGTGACGTAATGGCAGACGCGGTTTTTAATCATGAATCACTATCCATACCAAACTATAAATCAGACAGTAACACCATATCACCTATTGCAAGCATTCAAGATGCAATTGCGCTATTGAGCACAGCTGATGCTACCGTTTCGGGTAGTACGGCGCCTGCCTTGGTATGGGTAACACCTCTGCCCGAGCAGCCTGAGACTGGTCCTGTTCCTTTCTCTTTACCAACCCTGATGACGGCCTTTGGGCGGACCATTCAACGCCTGCGCACCTCCTAAACTATGCTTACCGAACTCTTTACTTTCTGGCAAGCACAGGCCGGCAAATTGGGTGAGCAAACCCTTCAGCACATTGGTCTCACGGCGGCTTCTCTGCTGCTGGGCGTAGTGATTGGTGTGCCCTTGGGGCTGCTGCTCACGCGGCGGCCGCGGCTGGCACCGTGGGTACTGGGCACCGCGGGCGTCTTCCAAACCATTCCTAGTATTGCCTTGCTTGGCTTTCTGATTCCAGTCATCGGCATTGGGTGGAAGCCCGCCATTCTTGCACTGTTTCTGTACTCCCTGCTGCCCATTATTCGCAACACGGTGGCGGGCGTGCAGGGCGTAGATGCGGCTGTGGTAGACGCGGCTCGGGGACTAGGTTTTACGGATACACAGGTGCTAACTCAGGTGGAGCTGCCGCTGGCCTTGCCGGTGCTGCTGGCCGGTATTCGCACGGCGGCCGTTATCAATGTAGGGGTGGCCACCCTGGCCGCCTACATTGCTGCGGGCGGCCTCGGTGAGTTCATTTTTGGTGGCATTGCGTTGAACAAGCCCGCCATGATTTTAGCCGGAGCCATTCCGGCGGCTGTGTTGGCTTTGCTGTTTGATGGGGTCCTGGGCTGGCTCGCCCGCAAGCCTACCCGCCAGCTTATGCGTACGGGCCAAGTGTTGCTACTGATGCTCCCGCTCCTAGCAGGGTTGCTGCTCGTTCCTCGGGCTACCAGCCGACTGCTGGCGGGGTTCAGTCCTGAGTTTGTGGGCCGGGCCGATGGCCTGCCGGGCCTACGCCAGAAGTATGGCCTCAAGCCCGCCTCCGTGGTGCTGGCCCCGGCGCTGGTGTACGAAGCAGCCCGCCACGGCGACGTAGACGTTATCGACGGGTATTCTACCGACGGCCGCATCCGTGCTTACGACTTGCGCGTGCTACACGACGACCAGCGCGCCTTCCCGCCCTACCAGGCCGTACCCGTAGTGCGCCAGCAAGTACTACGCCAGCACCCCGAACTAACCGCCGTGCTAGCTCGCCTCAACGGGCAGATTTCCGACTCGGTAATGACCGAATTAAACTACCGCGTCGATTACCGACACGAAACGCCGCGCGCCGTAGCCCAGGATTTTCTGCGTCAGCGGGGACTCTGGCACGAGCCCCAACCGGTACGGGGCGCTACTATCCGGCTGGGTTCCAAAATCTTTGCCGAGCAATACATTCTCATTGAGATGTACGCGGCCCTTATTCGTGGCTATACCGATTTGGATGTAGCTACCAAAACTGGCCTGGGCGGCACCAGCATTTGCTTCGAGGCGCTGCGTAATGGCGACATCGACTTGTATCCAGAATACACAGGCACGGGGTTGCTGGTGATTCTGCAGCCCCCAGCCGCTACCCTCGATTCGGTAGGCAGCGCCTCGCCGGCCGTGCTGGGCTACGTGCGTCAGGAGTTTCGCAGGCGCTACGGCTTGGAGTGGCTGGCTCCTATTGGCTTCAACAATACTTACGCCCTCCTGATGCGCCGCCAACAGGCCCAGCAGCTTGGTATTGCTTCTATTACCGAACTGGGCGCCTTTCTGCGGCACTAATCTACCACCTGATCAGGCGGTTGTACACGCGCGCTAGCCAGGGCTGGGGTACCCGCAGGCGGTAGAGCAGGCAGAGGAAAGCAAAAATGCTTTGCAGCCGGAACACCCCATTTTCCAGGTATTTGCGGGCGGAGGTAACCACTGCCTGCGGCAGCACCCGAAAGGCGCCGTGCCGTCGCAGTCGGGTCACAATTTCCTGATCTTCCAGCAGCAGCAACTCTTCCCGGAAGCCTCCCGCTTGCAAAAACACCTCCCGGCGGGTAAACAAGCTTTGGTCGCCGAACCGGAAGGCATCCACATCGAAGCGCGTAAACCAAGCATTGGCCCGCAGAAACCAGTGGGGATGATCGAAGCGCAAGCGGAAGCAGCCGCTACCGGCCCCAGTGGCTAGGGCTTGCCTGATGGCGGGTAGAAAGTTGGCTGGGGGGTAGGTATCGGCGTGCAGGAAGTACAGAATGTGCCCCTGGGCGGCAGCGGCGCCAGCATTTAACTGCGCGGCACGCCCCTTCTGGTTCAGCACCAGCACGCGGCCCCCTGCCTGCCGGGCTACCTCGGCGGTTGCATCAGGGCTGTTCGCATCAACTACCAGCAGTTCTACCCCTCCAGCTGGGCCCGCACTGGCACTCAAATAGCGGAGCAAAGCCCCAATACCAGCGGCCTCCTTGTAGGTGGGAATAATAATACTGACTAGTTCCGGCGGCATCCGGGTGCAGGGCGTGGGGTTGAACTGAGGATTGAACTGTAAGCAGAGTAACGAAGCCAGGCGCTCAAGGATGCAGCAAGGCTTCCGATTCGCCCCGCGCCTACCCCGGCTTCACCGAGAGAACCGACTGGTTTGGCACCCTGGTACGCACTCTTCATTCACTCTTCACGCCTGTCGTGCGTATGTTGGGGCATCATTCGTTACGGTTTCTCTTATGCACGTGCTCATTGTCGAAGACGAAAAAAGCCTCCACCAGGAGGTACGTCAGTTCCTGCTGCAGTCCCAATACCTTGTCGATTCGGCGTATACCTACGCCGAGGCTTCCGAGAAGATCTTCGTGAATAGCTATGATTTCGTGCTGCTAGACCTGGGCTTGCCCGATGGCGACGGCCTGGACCTGCTGCGCGAAGCCCGCCAGAACGATGCCCAGGAAGCCTCCTTTATCATCCTGACGGCCCGTGGCGCCCTCGACGACCGAATTCGGGGCCTGGACTTGGGAGCCGACGACTACTTGCCCAAACCATTTTCCTTACTTGAACTTCAAAGCCGCATGCAGGCCATCATGCGGCGCAAGTTTGGGCTGAAGCGCCAAGAGCTGGACTTCGGCAACGGCTTTCAGCTTGATGCGACCGGACGCACCCTGCGTTACCAAGGCCAGGACGTGTCCCTAACCAAGAAGGAGTTCGACTTACTCCACTACCTACTCCTGCACAAGAACCGGGTGCTCACGCGCTTGCAACTGGGGGAGCACCTGTGGGGCAACGTGCTGGAAGACGACTCCGACTCTAACTACATTGACGTACACATCAAGAATATCCGCAAGAAACTGGGGCAATTCGCACCCACCGATTTTCTGGAAACGGTGCGCGGTATAGGGTACCGGGTAACTGAAGCGGGCTAACGGCCATGCGCTTAGAAGCCAAGCTCGCCCTGTTTAATGCCTTGTCGAAGCTGCTGCTCGTGCTGCTGGGGGCCGTCGTGATTCCGCCGGTAGTTAGCCGGGTGGCCGTAGCGCATACCGACGAGCGCCTGCACGAAAAGCAGGCCGAGGTCATGCAGCTCATCCGGCGCAACGGCATATCGGCATTCGTGCAAGGCGAGGCCTACGCCGATTATAACATTCTCAAGCAGGAATATATCAGCTTGGGTCCGCTGTCGGCGGCGGCCCGTTCGGAGGCCAGTCCGCGCATCTTCGACGAGCCCCGGCAGGTAGACAATGATATTGAAGACTTCCGCATTCTGAGCTACCACTTCACCATCAAGGGCCGCCCCTACCGTCTGGAAATCGGCTCGTCCTTGGCCACGGTGGAGCTACTGACGGATACGTTGCGCCGCATGGCCTTGTGGGTCCTCGTCATTGGCGCCGCCATCACCATTTTCACCGACGCCGCCTTTGCCCACTACCTACTGCGGCCTCTGCGCCAGCTCATTACCCGCAAGCTACAAGGGGTTCACCACCCTTCCGCCTTTTCCTACACGCCGCTTGATACGGCTACGACCGATTTTCGCCGCCTCGATAACGACCTGAACACGATGATGCGCAAGATTCAGTCGGCCTTCGAGAAAGAGCGGGAATTTATGTCCAATGTGTCGCACGAGTTGCTAACTCCGGTGAGCATTCTGCAGTCGAGGTTCGAGAATATGTTGCAAGACCCGGAGCTTAGCCACGCTCACTCGCTCAAAATTGTGGAGTCGCAGAAGACGCTGTACCGCCTGCGCAACACGGTAAAAACACTACTTCTAATTGCTAACATTGAAAACGAACAGTACCTGCGCGACGAGGCCGTATCGGTGGCTACGGTGCTGGCCGAAGTAACCAACGAGTTGGAAGACCGCCTGACCCAGCGGGAGCTGAAGCTGCTGGAAGACTTGCGCCCCGACTACGTACTGCCCCAGGCTAACCGCACGCTGCTGTTCACGCTACTGTTCAACTTGGTCAGCAATGCTATCAAGTACAACAAATGGGGCGGCAGCATAACCATTACCGGCCGGCCGGAGGGGAGCGGCTACCGCCTGGCCGTAACGGATACGGGCCCGGGTATTGCGCCTGAGCACCTCCCCCACCTGTTCGACCGGTTTCGGCGGTTTCAGGCGGGGGCAGCGGCCCCGGAAGGCTACGGCCTGGGGCTACCCATTGCCAAAACCATTGCCGAGTTTCACAAGGCTGATTTGACGGTAGAATCTGAGGTAGGCAAGGGCACTACGTTTGCGCTGCGGTTTCCCTAGCAATGCAGCGAGTAAGCACGACTATACGGGAAAAGTTTACGTATATGGTTCATATCTCCCACCTCTTTTTTCCTTGTAGTATGAAAAAGCTGCTCGTTCTGCTAAGCTTCTCCCTTGCCACGATGGGCGCCCAGGCCCAGGCTGTTCAACAAAAGACAACCACTACCAGCACGCAATCCTCGGCGGCAGGCACTACCCGGACCACCGCGCGCACCCACAACGTGGCTACCCCCAGTGGCAACTACCACTCTTCAACCCGCACGCAAACCAAAACGACGCCGGCCCCCGCTACCAAAAAAACGGCCACTCGCCGCACTACTGCTACCCAGCGCGTCAGCCAGTAGTAGATTCACCCGGCCTTCATGCGAGGCAAAGTAGATTTGATAACTACCCTTTCTACTCCTCGCAATGAAAAAGCTGTTGCTTGCGGCACTCGTGTTGGCCGCCTTGGTGGTGTTGCTGTGGCGCGGGCACCAGCCTTCTACGCTACCCCACCCTTTGGCATCGGTGCCCATCATCCGAAAGCATGTTCCGGAGCCTCACAAGCATGTTTCGGAGGTGCCCGGTTTTCCCGAACACCAGCCGCTTCACTCCCATCATTCTCCCCGTTACTAAATACCTCACCACAACAAACCGCCCCGGCTACTACTAGTCGGGGCGGTTTGTTGTGGTGAGATGGAGCCACTTATCCGAGGCCCTCCGCCGACTCACCGGGCTCGGGCGTGGCGCTGCCCACGTGGGGCGCTGGCTTAGCAGCAGGCTCGGCCACGGGAGTACTCCGTAGCTGCCAGGAAGTGTTCATGTCGCGCAGGGCATGATGAGCTGTGAGGTCAAACTGGCAGGGCACAATGGAAATGTAGTTGTTCGCTAGGGCCCACTCATCGGTATCGGTACCATTATCCAGGTTCACAAACTCCCCAATCAACCAGTAGTACGGGCGACGGTGAGGGTCGTGGCGCAGATCAAACTCCTCCTGCCATTTCGCGCGGGCCTGCCGACAGATTTTAGCCCCTACAATGGGCGTTTCGGAATTCTTGGGAATGTTGACGTTCAGAGCCGTACCGGCCGGGATACCGTGCTCCAGGGCCTGACGCGTGAGGTGCTCAATCCAGCCCTCGGTGTGGGAGAAATCCGCGTCGTGGCCGTACTCGCACAAGGAAAAGCCAATGGCTGGCAGTCCTTCGATGGCCGCCTCAATGGCCGCCGACATAGTGCCGGAGTACAACACATTCACGGAAGAGTTGGAGCCATGGTTGATGCCTGACACTACCAAATCGGGGTTGCGGTCCTTCAGTACGTAGTGTTTGGCCAGCTTCACGCAATCGGCGGGGGTGCCGCTGCATTCGTAGGCTTCGATACCGGGAAAGATGGTGCTGGCATCGAGGCGCAGGGGATGGCCAATGGTGATGGCGTGGCCCATACCCGACTGCGGGGAATTGGGCGCTACCACGACTACCTCGCCGATACGAGCCATGACGCGGACGAGGGTAGCAATGCCGGGGGCAGTAATGCCGTCGTCGTTGGAGATAAGAATGAGCGGTTTGCGGGCTTCGGCAGACACGGGCAACTAGGCTAGAGGTGAACAGGAAAGGATGGTAAAGGTACGCAACCTACGTGCCGACGGTCAATTACGATTCGATTACGCGTGGGCGCCTCTTCCGAGCGCCTACCTTAACAACCTGTCTTGTGGCTGCGTATGGAGAGGATGCTGAACCGTTTCTTGCCCTTTTTGCCGGCCCTGGCTGCCACCGTGCTAAGTGCTGCTTTCAGCGCCTGCGACTCCCGCAGCGCCACCGATACCGGCTCGCCACCCTTTGTGCCGGAGAATGGGGCCACGGACCCCGCCGCCGTCGAGCCAGGTGCTGCGGCCGTAGCCAAGGTGCCTGGCGTTCCATCTCCCTTGGCGGGCGCCCCCGTTCCCGACTCTCTTCATCTGCTCAGCCCTGGCCAAGCCGGCCGTTTGCGCCTGGGCATGCGGGAAGAGCAGATTAAAAAGGTAGTGCCCGCCAGCTTGCTACGCGCCACTACCTACACCGATAATGGCAAGCAACTGCCCGCCTACGAGATGCGCGACGCCCAGCAACCAACCGCGCCGCCCACCATTCTTCACCTCATTGGCGACTCTAGCGCTGGGTTTCGCCTGCGCCGCATTCGTATCTACGATTCGCAGTACCGCACGGCCGAGGGCATTGGGGTAGGTTCGCCGTTTGGTGCGGCTCGTCAGAACCTTGGCCTCACGCGGGTGCGCCCCACCCCGGCCGGTTTCGCCGCCGTATCGGGGGAGGTCAAGATGGCCTGGGTAATTGACCCTAACTCTCTGCCAGCCAAGCACCCCGAGGAAATGAACTCAGCTGATATTCCGCCCGCGGCTCGCATTACCGGCGTGTTGCTTTACCAGTAAGGTTTCGCCCCGACTTGTTGGGCAACCGCATATTTCTGGTACTTTGCCAACGCAAGCTGCACACTACAGCCCTGTATTCCTTTCTTGTTCTGCCCGGCCTTTCCCTGCTTTGCCTATGGCTTTGTTTGAAAACCGCTACCGCACGCATGATCTTGGCTTGCTCCTGCTACGCGTGGGCATTGGGTTTATGTTCACCTTGCATGGCTACCCCAAGCTCATCGGCGGAATGGAAACCTGGACCCAGGTTGGAGGTGCCATGAAGGTGATAGGCGTGAGCATAGCCCCAGCTTTCTGGGGGTTTTTGGCGGCCGCAGCCGAAGCCGTGGGCGGGCAACTGCTCGCCATTGGCTTGTTTTTCCGCCTTACCTGTGCGCTGCTCCTGGCCACCATGCTCCTAGCCACTCTTCAGCACCTGAGTACCGGAGACGGCTTTGCGGCTTACTCTCACGCCCTGGAATCGGCCTTTTTATTTTTAGGGTTGCTTTTTACGGGTCCTGGTAAGTATAGCGTCGACCAGTTGATCTTCCCGCCGCGTCGCCGGCTGTATTAGCCTACTTATTCATGGCTTGCGGCGGTCCTGACTGGATAGTTAGTAGGACGCTTCCCCTTTTCTGCCTTTTCTTTGTCATCCTTCGCTTTGCGGGGGATGATTTTTTATTGCGGCTCCTGCGTATGCTCTCCTTCCTGCTTTCTACCCTGCTGCTTGCGGCTCCCGCCTCCTCTCCTGACTGGCGCACCCCCTTCGAGAAAGGCAACGGCAATACCACCACTACCTATGCCGAGTGCATTGCCTACTACCAGCGGCTAGACAAAGCTTACCCAGAAATACGAATGCGGGAAATAGGCGGCACGGATGCCGGCCTACCCCTGCACGAGGTGGTAATAGGGCTAGACAAAACCTTTGAGCCGGCCAAGGTGCGGAGCAAGAACCGCCGCATAATTCTGATTCAGAACGGCATCCACCCGGGCGAACCGGAAGGCATTGACGCTGCCATGGCCCTGGCGCGCGACTACGTGCAGAAACCCGAACTGCGGCAGCAGCTGCGGGATATTACGCTGGTTATTATTCCCATTTACAATGTGGATGGCTCCCTGAACCGCAACAGCACCACGCGCGCCAACCAGAACGGGCCGGAGTCGTACGGTTTCCGCGGCAACGCCCGCCACCTCGACCTGAACCGGGACTACGTGAAGCAGGACTCGCGCAATGCCCGCACGTTTGCCGAGCTGCTCACCCGCTGGCGTCCCGATGTGTTTGTGGATACGCACACCTCCGATGGGGCCGACTACCAGTACGCCATGACTCTTATTGCTACGCAGAAAGATAAGCTGCATCCGGCCCTGAGTCAGTACATGACCCAAACGCTGCTTCCCCAGCTCTACGGTGGCATGCAGCAGCGTGCCACCCCCATGACGCCCTACGTGGACTTTGAGGGCCGCACGCCCGACGCCCGGGGCCTCGTGGGTTTTCTGGAGACGCCCCGCTACTCCTCCGGCTATACGGCGCTGTTCAATACTATCGGCTTCATCACCGAAACCCACATGCTGAAAGCCTACACTCCGCGGGTAAAGGCTCAGTATGACTTCCTCGACTTACTGATTCGCGCCGTAGTGCACGACAAAGCCGCTATCGGCCAGGCCCGTGCTGAAGCCGATAGCCAGCTAGCTGCCCAAACTACGTTTCCGCTGGCCTGGAAGCTAGACACCACAGCGGCCGAAACGGTCACGTTTCTGGGGTATGAGGGCCGCCTTACGCCCAGTGAAATCAGCAATAAGCCCCGCCTCTCCTACGACCGCCAGGCTCCCTACTCGCGCCAGATTCCGTACTACAACACCTTCCGGCCTACCCTGGCGGTGCAGCGCCCCCAGGCCTACCTCATCCCCCAGGCTTGGACGGAAGTAGTAGACCGCCTGCGCCGCGCCGGTACCAGCCTGCGCCGCCTCACCCGCGACACGACCCTGACGGGCGAGGTATATTATGTTCAGGACTACAAAACCGGGCCGCGCCCGTACGAGGGGCATTACCTGCACTCCCAAGTGGAACTACGCACGGTGCAGCAACCCACTGCCTTCCATACTGGCGACTACGTAGCCTGGCTAAACCAGCCTACCGCGCGCTACCTTGTAGAAACTCTAGAACCCCAAGCCACCGACTCGTTTTTCTCCTGGGGCTTCTTTGACAGCATTTTGCAGCAGAAAGAGTACTTCTCTGACTACGTGTTTGAGGACGTAGCTGCCGATCTGCTGCGGAAAGACCCCAGCCTGCGGGCGCGTCTGGAAAAGCTGAAACAGCAAAACGCTGCCTTCGCCGCAAGTGGGGCAGCCCAGCTCGATTGGGTGTACCGCCAGTCGGAGTATTATGAAAAGTCCCATCTGCGCTACCCCATCGTGCGTTGGAGTGGGGGCAAGTTGCCCGATGCGGCAGACAAGTAAAGTGCCGCCTATTTTTGCAGCGAGTTGGCGTAGTTCACAATGTAGGCCAGCTCGCGGGGGTCAGTGTAGTTGAGCTTGTTCTGCTTGACGTACTGCTCAATCTGCCGGTTATGGTTGCGAAAATAGGATAGCAAGTCCTTCTTAGGATTGCGCAGAGGGAGCACGTTCCCGTTGGGCATACCCAGGTAGAAATTGTCTTTAACGTCGGTGTAGTAGCCCATGGTGCGGCCGGCACCGTAGGGCGACCCATACCCATAGCCGCCGTAACCAATGGGCCCGTTGTAATTTACGGGTCGCTCAATCAGGCCTTCACGCCGAAGCAAGATGATGGGCCCACCGCTGAGCTGCTCAAAGAAGCCAGGGGTACGGAAGTCACTGTAGTCGTTGTCGCGGTTCCAGCGGTAGGTCCGGAACACGCGCACCAGGGCCGTATCGGGCCGCTCGCGGCGGCGTGGCACGGGCATGCTGTTAAAGAAAGGACTCCCGTAATAGTACCCCTGCCGCATGGAGTAGAAGTCATCGTAGTAGTACTGTTCTCGGCGCCGGTCGTATCGCTCGCCTTGCACAGCAAAGCTCTGCACATTCACGGCCGGCAAAGTGCGCACGGTATTGTCGGCCATAGTCATAGTGAGCATGTCTTCGGAGCGGTGCAGGGCCAGCGGGCCACTGAGAGTGTCGCCGGTAGACAGTAACACGGATGCTTGGTTGAACTGCTGGGTGAAGCCCGTGCCCGTTCGTTGGGCGTGAGCAGCCAAGGACAGCAGGAGCAAGAAGAATGGGCCGAGAAGCTGTTTCATACCACAGGATACGAAGACCAGCGGATTTCGGTAGCAGCTACGGCAGCGGCACAAACTGCCCCTGCCGGAATACCAGCTTGAACGGCCTAAATGGTTTATTGGCGTATGCATCCGCTTTTTCCGGGCCGCCTGCATCGTTCAACGACAACACATGCCGTGCCGGATCAAACGTCATGGTCACGTTGCCGATAGTCAGCTCATTTTTGTTGCTATGGTCCTTGACGCTGAATACCTGATTATCAAAATCAGGTAGTTGCCCTTCAGTTCCAACACGTACGCCGTGTAGCCCACGCAAATACTGCTGCCTCTCTCATTGCCCAGCAGCAGATACATAGTGCGCCCCGGCGCGCTAAGCGGATATATAGCTTCAGGTAATCAGCCGCATCTATCTCTAATGAAACAAGAAGCCCCAGCTGGAAAATTTCCGGCTGGGGCTTCTGTTGTGCTACTCTCCGCCTACAACTCCGAGGTAGCAGCCTCGACATCGGGGTGCGGGGTGCGGTCTTTGTGGAGGATGGTGTGGCCCAGCTTGTCGCGCTTAGTGGTGAGGTAGCGCTCATTGTGCTCGTTGGGCTCTACTTCAATTGCTACCGACTCCACAATCTCTAAGCCGTAGCCTATTAGGCCCGTGCGCTTGCGGGGGTTGTTGGAAAGCAAGCGCATCTTCGAGATACCCAGGTCTCGGATGATTTGGGCGCCTACCCCGTAGTCGCGCTCATCCATACCAAAGCCCAGCTCCAAGTTGGCTTCTACCGTGTCGCGGCCCTGCTCTTGGAGCTTGTAGGCGCGCAGCTTGTTGAGCAGGCCAATGCCCCGGCCCTCCTGGTTCATGTACACAATCACGCCGCGTCCTTCGCGCTCAATCTGCTGCATGGCGCGGTGGAGCTGAGGGCCACAGTCGCAGCGGCAGGAGCCGAAGATGTCGCCCGTAACGCAGGAGCTATGCACGCGCACCAGCACGGGCTCGGGGCCCGAAATATCGCCTTTCACCAGAGCTAAGTGCTGGGCGTTGGTGCTGCGCTGGGTGTAAGCAATCAGGTCGAAGTCGCCGTAGTCGGTGGGCAGCTTCACGGAAATTTCGCGGGTGATGAGGCTTTCCTTTTCGAGGCGGTACTTAATCAGGTCCTGTACCGAAATCAGCTTAAGGTTCCACTTGGTGGCTACCTCCCGCAGCTCGGGTAAGCGGGCCATTTCCCCATCCTCGCGC
Source organism: Hymenobacter mucosus (assembly GCF_900188255.1). Classification (GTDB taxonomy): domain Bacteria; phylum Bacteroidota; class Bacteroidia; order Cytophagales; family Hymenobacteraceae; genus Hymenobacter; species Hymenobacter mucosus. The sequence goes on from NZ_FZNS01000001.1 coordinate 411,036, forward strand.
AGAATTTCTACGAGCACCCCAGCCGGTTCAAACCCCGCCAAACGAGCAAGGTCGATGGCGGCTTCGGTATGGCCCGCCCGACGAAGCACCCCTTCTTTGCGGGCTTTGAGGGGGAAGATATGGCCTGGTTTGCCCAGCTCGTCCGGCTTGGTTTCGGGGTCGATGAGGGCCAGGATGGTTTTAGAACGGTCGGAGGCAGAAATACCGGTTGTCACGCCATTCTTTAGCAGGTCGATGCTAACGGTGAAGGGCGTAGAGTGCAGAGCCGTGTTGCGGCCTACCATCAGCTCCAGCCCCAGCTCTTCGCAGCGCTGCTCAATAAGCGGTGCGCACACCAGGCCGCGGCCGTGAGTAGCCATGAAATTGATTACCTCAGGCGTGGCGCAGCGGGCCGCGCAGATAAAGTCGCCTTCGTTTTCGCGGTCTTCGTCGTCAACGACTACTACCACCTTGCCGGCGCGAATGTCGGCAATGGCGTCTTCAATGGAATCCAGCATGAATAGCGGATGTAACGGAGTAAAAGGATTTCGCGGGGGTGTTCCGGCGGGAACGAATGCGAAGCTGTTGCTACAACCAGCAACGGTGCCGCGAAGTTACGAACACTGCCGTTGACACTAAGGGATTGGATTAATTTGCTTACCCCGCCTCGCTATTTCCGCCATCTTCTGCGCCCTCTTACTCCTTAGCTAGCTCTGTGGCGCGCTGCTGGGCTGCTTTCATGCCCGAAATAATGGTTTCGCTGAGCCCACCGGCGCGAAAAGCTCCCAGCGCCGCTTCGGTGGTACCGCCCTTGGAAGCCACGGCCCCAATTAGCTCGTCGATTGTCTTATCGGAGTTGTTGAGCAGGTGGAAGGCCCCGAGCATGGTTTGTTTCACCAGCAGCCCCGCTACCGACTCGGTGAAGCCTAGCTCCTTACCGGCCTGCATCATGGCTTGCACGATGTAGTAGAAGTAGGCGGGGCCACTGCCACTTACGGCCGTTACGGCGTCGAGCATGGTTTCATCCTCCAAGAAAATTGACCTACCCGTGGCGTTAATCAGGTTTTCTACTTGGTGCAAGCGGCTCCGCTCTACCTCCGGCGAGGCCGAGAAACCAGTGATACCCATGCCCAGCAGGGCCGGCGTATTGGGCATGGCGCGCAGCACCTGGCGGTGATTTAGCTCCCGCTGCAAGCGCGCAATGGGAATACCCGCCATAATAGACAACACAATTTGCCGGGGACGCAACACACTGCGCAGGCCTTCGGCGGCCCGCCAAAAATCTTGGGGCTTCACGGCCAGCAGCACCATGTCGTACTCGCCTACGGCCACCGTAAGCGTGCCGGTGGGCAGGCCGGGCATTAGGGTAGTGAGGCGCTGGCAATGCACGTCGTCGCGGCCCAGCAGTAGCAAGTCGGCGCGGGCTACTAAGTCGTAGTTCAGAAAGGCTTTTGCAAAGGCCTGGCCCATGTTGCCGCAGCCCAAAATGGCAATACGCAGGTTGGAGGTCATGGCGGGGAATTAGGGGAGTAGAAGTAAGCCCATGAGAAGCATCGGCTGGTTAATATGCAGCAGAATTTGCAAAGCGCAGCCATGGTAGTTTCCCAACTCTTGTCAGGAGACTGTGAAAGTCAGCGTACCTACTGCACTTCACGGGCCACTGGCCGGCTCCGCAGCACCGATGCAGCCACTGCTCCGCAGGCGGGCGGGCCGGGTCTATTTACTTTGCTGAAACCGCTGGGTAGGCTCCCACACCGTAGTGCGCACCCCGCGCAGGTAACGCCATAGTCCTAGTAGCAAGGCCGCATTCATGCTGTAGAAATGGGTGATAAAGCGCAGCAGGCGCGAGTGCGTGTCGCGGCGGCGCAGGGCAGCATCGAGCAAGAGCAGCAGCGGTACTCCGAGCTGGCCGGCCAACATCAGCTGGTAAAACCACCCTGCTCCGAGGGCCACCAGCACCACATTGGCCACTACCATCAGAATCAGCAGCAGGGGCGTCAGCCAGCGCAGCACCTTATGCGACCAATACGCAAAGCTTACCCCGCGCCAGGGCGGCCACAGGAGGCGCCGGAAAGCAAGCAGGTTCTGGAAGTTGCCGGCGGAAATGCGGGCTTTGCGCCGAAATTCTTCCGGTAGCCGGTCCGACACGTCCTCGTAGCAGACGGCTTCGAGCTCATTAATAGCTTGGTAGCCATCTTGCAGCACCGCCATGGAAATGAAAAAGTCATCGACCAAGAAAGCGGCCGGAGCCGGATGGTAGCAGGCCCGGCGCACGGCAAAGCACCCGCCAAACGCTCCAATCATGGCCCCCCACACAACACCCTCCTGGTATTTAATGAGGTTCTCGCGCTCTAGGTAGGCTTTTTCCTGACTGGATATGCCCTCCTGGCGGTGCTCCGGGTTTAGAATGTTACCGCCCACCTGCCCAATGGCAGGGTTACGAAAGTGCTTGACAAGCTGAAACAATGTATCCGAGGCGAAAAACACGTTGGCATCGGTGAGAACAAGTACGGGCGCAGTTGCCTCGCGGGCCAACGCCTCCATAATGCCGGGTTTGCCCGTGCGCTCCCCAAACGGCCGAAACCGCAAGCCCGGATAGTCAGCCGCCAGGCGCTCTACCAGCGTGTTAGTTTGGTCCTGGGAGTTATCAGAGCCAATGTAGAAGGTGAGCTTCTCCAGGGGGTACGTAGTGTTGAACGTAGAGCGGATCTTCTCTTCAATGACTTGCTCCTCATTGTACACAGCCAGTAGCACATCAACGGGGGGCAGGTCGGGGCCGTGCGGGGCGTACACGTGCTGGTTTTGGCGGCGCGCACGGGCCAGACGGGATAGTAGCGCCGGAAACAGCACGTAGGTATGAGCCACCAGCCCCAAGCTACCCCACAACACACCCGTTGCTACTGCCTCCACTACCATCATGCGCGCCCGAGCGTGAGAGTGTTGTACAGTTCCAAAAAGCTCTCTACAATGCGGCGGTTGTCGTAGAGGCGCGCAATAGTGCGGGCCGCTTCCTGCCCCACGGCTTCCTGGTTCAGTTCGCCACGATAGTAGCGCCCAATGCGGTCTACCCATTCCAGGGGCTCATCGCAAAGGATAATATCAAAGTTGTCGCGCACATGAATGCCCTCCGACCCCAACCCGGTACTGATGATGCAGGTACCCATGGCCATGCCTTCAATGATTTTGATGCGCATGCCTCCGCCGCTTAGCAGGGGTACTACCATCACCTCATACTGCTGCATAAACACCGCCGCCGACTCCACAAAGCCGTGGATGCACACGTTGCGCAGCTTGAGGTTACGGAAGCGGGCGGGCATTTCCTTGCCCGCAATGTGCAACTCCAAGTCGGGATACTTTTCGGTTACCTGGGGCCACACTTCAGCCAGAAACCAGTCTAGCCCCTCCTGGTTCGGGAGCCAGTCTAGGGAGCCAATCATGTAGAGCGTACGCGGCTTGGGCCGAATGGCCGAATCAGGTTGAAAGCGGCTTAGGTCAACGCCAGCCGGCACAAATACCACAGGCTCTTTGCAGCCCAGTGCCCGCAAGCGGCGCTGGTCGGGCTCGGTAATAGCGGCTACGGCATCAAATTGCGGTAGGGTTTGCTCCTCAAAGCGCTGCAAGCGGCGGGCCAGGTGCCGCAGATAGAAGCGCTTTAGCACGTTGGTTTCGCGCTCCGCCAGCATCTGCCAGATAGTGTACTCCACATTATGAGCCCGCAGCACAACGGGCAACTGCGGGGCCAAGCGCTTGAGCGCGCTTACGTACCAAGAAGCCAGGCTACCTTCAATCTGCGCAGCATCGAACTGGTTTTCGCGTAGCAGCGTGGCTAGTTGCGCTTCCACGGCGGGGCTCACAAAACGCTCAATATTATACGGCAGCTTGCTAGCGAGCAGGTTGCGCAGGGCTTTTACCGGCGAAAGGCGGGTATCTACATCTACCGTAATTAGGCGTACGTTCGGGCCCAGGTGGTCGAGCACGGTAGCGGGCTGGTAGTGCTTGGGCGTGTTTAGGGCCAGCACTGTTACCTGGTGCCCCGCCCGCGCCAGCCCGGCCGTCACGTCGTACACGGCAATGGCTCCCCCATCGGTTGGCGGATACGGAACACGCGGACAAAGCTGGAGGAGGTGCACGGTAGGAAGCGAGAAAAATCGGAGCGGAAAGTGAGCAAAGCTACGCATCCGGCCCGGAAACCGGCTAGCCCATAGTATTCAAAGTAGTAGGAAGAGTACTTTCCAACGAAGCCTAGCAGTTCGCCAGCTAACGCCAGTGGTTACGTGCGCGGGGTGCTCCCAAGGCGGCTAGGCCCCGTTTCCACCATCCGAAATTGGTCGAGCAGGGTAACAATCTGGGCGTCGGTACCGAGGAACAGGAGTACGTCGCCGGGGCTGGGAACCAGATCGGCCGCGGGGCTCACGGTGAACTCACCGCTCTGGTGCTTCAGGCCAATAACGGTGGCGCCGGTGCGGCTGCGGATGTTCAGCTCCCGGATGCTACGCCCCTGCCATTCGGCCCGCAGCTCCGTGGTGCTCAACTCCTCCAGGCGCAGCTTATTCGGACCCAAACCCGAAATCATATCCAGAAAACGGATTACCTCTGGGCGCATAATGAGATTAGCCATGTGCGAGCCGCCTATTTCATCGGGCATCACTACAGAATCGGCACCGGCGCGGAGCAGCTTGGTTTCTGAGGTTTTGAGGCTAGCCCGCGCAATAATAGTGATGGAAGGGCTCAGCTCACGGGCCGTAAGGGCCACGAACACGTTGTCGGCATCCTTCGGAAGGGCCGTGATGATGGCCCGGGCCCGGCTTACACCCGCGGCCCGTAAGGTGTCGTCAAGGGTAGCATCTCCGAACACGGCCGGAATTGTGGCCCCGGTGTCTTCGCCATCGGCGCGTACTAAGGCTTCGTTCTGCTCCACTACCACCACGTCGGCGCCGCTGGCGCGCAGCTCGTGGTAGGCTTTGCGCCCGTTGCGCCCAAAGCCGCACACAATCACGTGGTTCTCGAAGCGGCGAATTTCCTGGTCGTTTCTGAGCATGGCGAACATATTGCGCAGGCCCCCGTCGAAGATGTAGGTGGTGAGCACCGACAGCAGGTAAGCCAGCATCAAGAGGTTGAAGAAGATATACAACGACACAAACAACCGCCCCGCCGGCGACATGGGGTGCAGTTCCCCAAAGCCGACCGTAGAAACGGTTATCATGGTCATGTAGAAGGCATCTACTAACGTGAATTTTTCAATCCACATGAAGCCAACAATGCCCACGGCAAAGCTCACCGTAGTCAGGGCTAAGGCGCCCACGAAGCGGCTCAGGTTGAAGCGGAGCCAGATGTCGCGCAGGTAGCGCAGGGCGGCTGGTTGGGGCCGGCGAGGGGAGGTCATAGGGTAATCGGGCCTGAGGTGGGCCAAGTCGCAACAAGGTACAGCAAAGGGCGCACGCCTAAAATAGAAGACTGCCACTTCCTGAGGCAGGCCACCCCTACTCTCCTACCCGCACCCTCTTACCCGAAAATCAGATTACATACTAGCCCGCGGAATAACGGTCCCAAGCATGCTGGCCAATTGGTTGTCCATTTGTTTGAGCAACCGAATGGTTTGCAGGTGCTCCATCATCGTTGCATCGTCGAGGGGGTGGCGCAGGGCATCCAGGCGCGTAGCTAACTCCCGCTCCACGTTGATTTTGTTGAGGCGCAGGATAGCGTTGTCGCAGGCGGTTTGCAGCAGGTCAAGCTCCCGGGGCACGTAAATCTGGTGGGTGGTCCAGTTGGGGCTCAACTCGTACTTTTCCGTCGCCAGCTCCGCCACTAGGGCCCGAATATCGGAGCGGCCGTGCTGAATGAGGGTGCGCACTTCCGGCCAGCGCCCCTGCTCCAATTCTTCCTGGCACAGGTGCAGCAAATCAGCATAGAGGCCGGTTTTGAAGGGCGTATCGTCCAGTTGTTGCAGGAGGTACTGCGCTACGCTTACATCGGGAGCCAGGGGTTGGGGCGAGTAGAGCAGTAGCAGCCGCACTACTTCCCGCTCGCACTGTTCCAGCACATCGGGTACCGGCTCCAAGTCTTCCTTCGGGGCCGTGAGGACGTCGCCCCCGGCCAAATCCTCCGGCATGGCCCCGTACATGAGGGCCTCAGCTTCTTCCTCCGGGCTCATGGGCCGCGGGGCCGGGCGTGCGTTGCCGCTGGCGGACGTGCCAGTAGCGGCACTACTACCGCCACCGCTGGCGTTGCTACCGGAAGCTTTGCCCGTAGACGTCCGAACAATCTTGTTGTACTCCGAAATCAGGACCTGCTCATCAATGCCGAACGCCTGGGAGGTTTGCTGCAAAAACACCTGCCGCTTAATTGGGTCGGGCACCTTGCCAATGCTTTGCAGCACGTCGCGGATGGCCTCCGCCTTCTTCACTGGATCTTGGGCTGCTTCGCGGCTTACCAGGTCAGTTTTAAACTGAATGAAATCCTGGCTGGCATTGTCGAGGTGTTCCTTGAAGCGTTGGTCGCCTACTTTGCGGATGTAGCTGTCTGGGTCGTCGCCGTCGGGAAACAGGACGACGCGCACGTTCAGCCCCCCTTCCAGCAGCATATCAATCCCGCGGAGAGAGGCCCGAATGCCCGCCGCATCACCATCGTAGAGCACCGTTACGTTGTCGGTGTAGCGCTTGATGAGGCGGATTTGCCCGTCCGTCAGTGATGTACCGGACGAAGCCACTACGTTCTTGATGCCGCCCTGGTGCAGACTGAGCACGTCCAGGTAGCCTTCTACTAGGTAGCACAGCTCCTCGGCCCGAATAGCCTGCCGCCCCTGGTAAAGACCATACAGCACATCGGACTTATGGTAAATCTCCGACTCAGGCGAGTTGAGGTATTTCGCCGTTTTGTCGTTGGGCTTGAGCGTACGCGCCCCGAAGCCAATAACGCGGCCTGATACGTTGTGGATGGGAAACATCACGCGGCCCCGGAAACGGTCGTACCGACGGCCGGTGTCGTGGCCTTGGTCATCCTCGCGGGCAACAACAAGGCCGGTTTTTTCCAGGTATTTCCGTTCGTACCCCTGCTTTTCCCCCGCCTTTAGCAAGTCGTCCCACTGGTCGAGGGAGTAGCCCAGCTCGAAGGTTTTGATTGTTGCCTGGTTCAGCCCCCGCTGACGCAGGTAGCTCAGGCCAATGCTTTGCCCTTCGTCGGTGTTGAGCAGCAGGCGGTGGTAGTGGTCCTTGGCCCAGTTGGAAACGATAAACTGGGAGTCCTTTTCGTTTTGGGCTAACTGCTGCTCAGGTGTCTTTTCTTCCTCCTGAACATCAATGCCGTATTTTTTGGCCAGGTACTTCAGGGCTTCCACGTAGCTGGTACCCTCAATATCCATAATGAACTGGACTACCCCGCCGGCCTTGCCGCAGCCAAAGCACTTATAAAGGCCTTTAGAAGGCGCTACCGAGAAGCTCGGCGACTTTTCGTGATGAAAAGGGCAGCAGGCCCACATGTTTTGTCCCTTGCGCTTCAGCTGCACAAAGTCACCAACTACCTCCACAATATCGGCGTGGTGGATAATCTGATCAACGGTTTCCTTCGGGATGCGGGCCATACAGCCACAAAGGTAGGGAGAAGTGCGCCTGTCTTCCCGGTGTCACTTCTAAAGTCAGCACGGGTTTGCTATGGCAATTTGCGGTAGGCTAGTATTAGCGTCGTTTGGTAAGCTCAGGATGACGGGCTCATGTAGGCAGTTAAAATACCCCGTGCGCCAATGGCTAGGCAAGCTTCACAGCCCATTTAGGACTTACCCGAGCAGGCTTAGTAGTTATGGCTGGCGGTGGTTTCGGGAATGATGACCACATAGTCGTAGCCCAGAATGGCGGCTTGCAACTCCTGGTCTGCAACGGGCAGCCCTTTGTAGAGCAGGGCGCGGCGCATTGGCCGCAGATCAAACACTTGCCAGGCGGCACCAGCGGGAGTAGCGGCCATAAACGGCTTGAGCATGGCGTCGTCGGCAGCAGAATAGGCGGTGGCGTTCTTGCTGAAGTCTACCGGGTTCTGACCTGTCACCTTCTGGCCCTGCTTACCCATCACCAAGATGTGCAGCGTTTTCTGGTCGTGGGCGTCGGCCAGGTTTACGGCCAGGTTGCCCACGTCGTAGATGTCGCCCCAGATGCTGCGGCCCCGGCCCAGGTGGTTGGCCCCGAACTTGAAGAGCATGGGCGGCAAGGCTTGCCCAGCCTGCTGGTAGGGCTGCAACTCGGCCAGCAGGTTGCGTTTCATCAGGTTGATGCGCAGTTGGTGGCCGCCGGACTTGCCGGAAGCATTAATGCGGAAGATGTTTACGCTAGCTTCCAAGTCTTGTAGCAGTTGGCGTACCCCTGCTGGCTCCGTACTGGTCATTTTTCGCAAACTGTCGAGCAGGGTAGGGCGCATACCGTTGATGGTGATGCTGCCGTAGTTGCCGGCCACCAGGGCCGCCCGGTCGTGGGCTTGGATGGCGGCGGCTTGCTTGCGCAGAAACGTGCGCGTCGTGGGGCGTTTCACTTGGTCAGCCATCAGCATTAGAGAGCGGCCCGTGGCGGCAAAGCCTAACTGCTCTACGCCCACCAGCTTCGTATTCTGGGCCCGTAAGGCCCGCGCCAACTCGAACTCCTCGGCCCAGCTATAAAATGACAAGCTCATGGGGAACTGCTGCAAATAGGCCGTTGGCAAATCCGGCTGGGCCGCCAAGCGGGTTAGGTCCTGAGCTTGGTACTTATCTATTTCAGCTACGTACACTTTGGGCTTCAACACCTGCGCCACCGCCTGCGCGAAAGGCGGAATTTGGGCCATGCCGTGGTCTTCGCCCAGCAGCACCAGGGTGCTTTTCCGGATGTCCTGTTGCAACTTGTCCCAACCGGGGCCACTGCACTGGGCGCCGGTTTGGGTAAGAGTGAACTGATTTTGGCGCAGCAGCCGCGCGAAGGCCGTATCGGTAGGCGTTTGGGCCTGGACCTGGCTAGCAAGCACGCTGGCTACTGTTGCCAATGCTACCTGCCACAGCCGGCTGAAGGTAGAACGGGGAGCAATAGTGGCGGCGCGAAAAGGCGGTTTCATCGGGCAGTTCTTTTTGGGAGTGGAGAAGATCTGGCACGAAGAAATTGCAGAGCTTTAGGGACTGGAAGTTTATTCGACCAAAGCGCGGCCCCACACCACCAAAGCCGGAACTGGTCTGCCGTTTCTTCGTATGCCCGAACCTGCGTCATCGGCCACTTTTGGCTGGAAAAGCCTGAGCCCGCGCACCACCACGGTGCTGCTACAGCTACTACTATGGGTAGTACTGGGAGTCTTTTACATCGCCTGGAATAAGCGCCCCAACTTCTCCTTCGAGGGGCCCATGTGGCCGCTGGTGGCCCTGCAAATGGGCTTTTCGGTGTTACTCTTCAACGGGTTGGTCTACCTGATCATTCCGCGGTGGCTGCTGCAAGGGCGCACGTGGCGGGCCCTGGCCGCGGGCGTGGCCGTGCTGTATGCCTTTGAGGTTTGGATGTATGTAGGTTCCCGTCTGGCCCAAACCTACCTGCCGCTTTCTGCCGTGATGCACCGCACCTTGCAGCAGTTTTACGTGGCAGATTTTTGGTCGGGCTTACTTAGCCCCGCCGAGCAGATCAGCACCTTTTTCGGGATGCTGGCCATTGTGCTGTTCCCAGTGCTCATTAGTTTCCTGACTTACGCACTGGTCATTGACCGCCGCCGCCTGGCCCTGGAGCGCGACCATCTACACCTAGAACTGGGCTACCTGAAGTCGCAGATCAATCCGCAGTTTTTGTTTAATACCCTCGGCAGCCTCCAAACCATGACCCGCACCCGCGACGACCGCGCCGGCGACGTGGTACTACACCTGGCTGACCTCATGCGCTACACCCTCTACGAGACTGATACAGAGCGTGTGCTTTTGAGCCGGGAACTGGAGTTTCTGGAAGACTACTTGGCCCTGGAACGCCTGCGCCGCCCCCAAACCGTCATCATTGCCCACACCGTGGTGGGCACCGTGGCCGAGCAGTACGTGGCGCCTTTACTACTACATCCGTTTTTGGAGCGCCTCTTTGCCGGCCTCGATGCCGCCCCGCATGCCGTGGCCGATGTTCGTAGCCAGGTACTAGTAGGGGCCGATGCAGTTACCCTCGTGTTGGAACGCACTGCGCAGGAGCCCATACCCCTCACCTACCGCTCCGACGCAGCCATTGGGGCCGCGCTGCGCCGCCTCGCCCTGCAATACCCCGATCTACATACCGCGGACCTGACGGAGACCGAACATCGAGTTCTGGTCAAGCTTCAGATCCGCCTCTAATCTTGGCTTATGGCAGTGTTAGGCTCTCGTATTCAAGGCTACTTTTCCACGCTACCGGGGCGGGTAATTAAGCATCTGTTCTGGTGGGCGCTTTTTATCGGCTTTGCGTATTCCGTATTCAGCAACTGGCAGGAGAAGCCTGTTGTCACTTGGGGCTTTGTGCTCAAAGACACAATAGCCACCATCAGCAGCTACTATTTCTTTTCCTTAGTGCTGCTCCCGCGCTTTCTGCTGCGCCGCCGCTGGCTGCTCACGGCCGTAGGCATTGTGGCTATTTATTACTTCTGGGCAACGCTCTGCTACCTGTGCTTCTCGGTGTTCGACCACTACGGACTGGTTTCGGAGAATGCCCACAGCTACATGCACCGCTTTCTGGATGGCAACCTGTGGGAGGGCATCTTCTCGTGGCGTAGCGTGAGCATGGGCCTGAACGATTTTTCCGTCACGGTTATTCCGCCCATTTTGCTCCGCTTCATCCGGTTTCTGCTGAGTAGCGGCAACCAAAGCCTACGCTTGCAGCGCGAAAACCTGAACCTGGAAGTCAACTTTCTCAAAGCCCAGGTAAACCCGCACTTTCTCTTCAATACGCTCAACAACATCTACACCATGGTGGTGAAGCAGGATGAGCGCGCCCCCGACATGGTGGAGCACCTCTCCCACCTGATGCACTACACGGTGTATGAGTCGGATGCCGCGCTGGTGCCCCTGACCAAGGAAATTGGCTTTCTAGAAGCGTATTTAGAGCTGGAACGCCTGCGCTACGGGCAGAAAGTTACCATCACCTACCACAAGGCCGGGCCCTTGCAGAAGTACCGCATTACGCCGCTGCTATTTTTCCCCTTCGTAGAGAATGCCTTCAAGCACGGGGTAGATAGTACCCTAGATGCCTCCTGGGTAAGTATTGCCCTGACGGTAGCCGAGGGCCAGCTACAGTTTGAAGTCAGCAACAGCTATAGCCCCACGGCACCCCGGCGCGAGTTTGGCGGCGTAGGCATTGCCAATGTGCAAAAGCGGCTAGCGCTCCACTACGCTCCCCACGAGTACCGCCTCACCATCATCCACGACCCAGAAACCTATATCCATCGCGTGGCCCTTACTATTCGGTTGGCTCCGCTGGCCCTCACTCCTACCACCCGCCCCGCGCCTTCTTTCGCCACCCTTGCTTCTACCCCATGATTAACTGTGTAATAATTGACGACGAGCCCTTCGCCCGCGAACTACTGGAGGGGTACATAACCCGCATTCCGTCCTTGCACTTGCTGGCCAGCTGCGAACATGTATTTGATGCCCTGGAGGTGCTCCAGCAACAGCAAGTTGACCTCATCTTCTCGGATATCAACATGCCCCAAGTCAACGGCATAGAGTTTATCCGCTCCCTGCATAACCCGCCCTACGTGATATTCGTGACGGCCTACCCCAATTATGCCCTGGAAGGCTTTGAGCTGGATGCCTTGGATTATATCGTGAAACCCGTGTCGTTTCCGCGTTTTTTGAAGGCCGTCAACAAGGCCCTCACCATTATCAATGGCCGCCCCGCGGTTCAGGCACCGCCCGCGCCCGAGTACCTGTTTGTGAAGGAAGGCAACTCCTTACAGCGGGTGCTCTTCGATGAAATCTACTACATCGAAGGCATGAAAGACTACATCAAAATCATCCTTAAGGACCGCATCATCGTCACGTATCTGCGCATGAACCGCATTGAGGACCAGCTCCCCGCCGACCGTTTTACGCGCATCCAGAAGTCCTACATTGTGAAGATGGACGCCATTAAAGCCATCAGCGGCAACGAAGCCGAACTCTACGACCTGCGCGAAAAGCTGCCCATCGGCAAGCAACACAAGGAAGCACTGCTCGCCCGCTTCGGGCTGAACTAAGCTCCCCACAACCGCAAGTTCTGCAGGCCCCACCATCGGTAGCCCACCCGATGCAGCCAGGTTCGGCCCGGCAGACGAAGAGGATATCCACCCTGTACAACTTCCGCCCCGTTTCCGGGTTATCTTTGTGCTTTGCATCCTGCATTTCCTGACTGACTATAATGGCGACCATAACTAAAGAAGACGTCCTCAAGGCCCTGAGCTACGTGGAGGAGCCCGACTTGGGCAAAGACCTCGTAACCCTCAACATGATTGAGGACGTGGCCATTGACGGCCAAAAGGTTTCGTTCACGGTAGTACTCACTACCCCGGCTTGCCCCCTAAAGCAACTCATCCACGATGCATGCGTGCGGGCCATCCACACCATGGTTGATAAGGACGCGGAGGTGAGCATCAACATGACCTCGCGCGTGACTACTATGCGCCAAAACCGCGACCTGCTGCCCGGCGTGAAAAACATCATTGCCATTGCCTCGGGCAAAGGCGGCGTGGGCAAGAGCACCGTCACGGCCAACCTAGCTATTGCCCTGGCCCGCTCCGGCGCCAAGGTAGGCCTAGTAGATGCCGACATCAGCGGCCCCAGCATGCCCCTCATGTTTGGGGTGGAAGATGCTCGTCCGCACGTGTACCAGGGCCCCGATGGGCGGAACCTCATCCAGCCCATTGAAGCTCACGGCGTCAAGATTATGAGCATTGGCTTCCTGGCACCGGCCGAATCAGCCATTGTGTGGCGGGGCCCCATGGCATCATCAGCTTTGAAGCAGTTCATCACGGAGGTAGACTGGGGAGAGCTAGACTACCTGCTCCTTGATATGCCTCCCGGAACCTCCGACATTCACCTGACTATGGTGCAGACGGTGCCCGTAACCGGCTCCCTCATCGTGACGACGCCTCAGAAAGTAGCGCTGGCCGATGCCGAAAAGGGCTTGCAGATGTTCCGCCTGCCCCAAATTAACGTGCCCGTGCTGGGTGTGGTAGAAAACATGGCGTGGTTTACACCGGCCGAGTTGCCTGAGAACAAGTACTTCATCTTCGGGGAAGGCGGCGGCCAGCAGCTAGCCGAAAAGCACGGGGTGCCCCTGCTGGGCCACATTCCGCTGGTGCAGAGCATCCGCGAAAACGGCGACAAGGGCACGCCCGCTATCTTGCAGGGAGGCACGCCCGCAGCGGCTGTATTTGAGCAACTAGCGGAGGAGCTGGCACGCCAGGTAAGCATCCGCAACGCGGTAGCACCCCGCACCCAAGTGGTGGAAATGCAATAATGCCGGGAGGTGAGCTAGGGCTACGGCCACCGGGCACCAAGCTCCTCCGTACCTAGTCAGCAACTTTACCGGCACATTTCGTGTTGCCTGCATACGCCTCAAAAGCGTTACCTTTGAAGAAGTACTCCGCTGCTGCTTGCTGCAGTTCCCATTGGCAAGGCAGCTCAATCTCAGATTCATGACGCATTCCGCCGCCGTAGAACACCATCCGCTCCTGCCCCGCATTGAGCAGGCCCTGGACACCATCCGGCCTTATCTAGCCGCCGACGGTGGCAACGTGCGCGTGCTCGACATCACCACCGACATGGTGTTGCAACTGGAGCTATTGGGCGCTTGTGGCACCTGCCCCATGTCGCCAATGACCCTAAAAGCGGGGGTAGAAGAATCGGTGAAAAAAGCCGTGCCTGAAATTCGCGCCGTGGAGGCCATCAACTCTACTCCCATGGATGAGCAGCCCGCTGGCCAGACTGGCCGCCCCGTGCAGCCCAACCCCGTACCGACCCCGCAGTTTTAGTAGGTAGAGGGTATAAACACCATGCCCCGCTCTCGTTGGTAAACCGACGAGAGCGGGGCATGGTGTTTAATGGGCTGTGAGGCGCGTCAAATACCTCATTAATGAATGAGTAGTTAACTACTTGCCCTCTATTTATTTTATCAAACCATTAGTAAGATTCTTTTACAAAGCGCCGCGCTTGTCATGAATAACCATAAAAATGAAAACACTATCAACTAGTCTAATTAAGCTATCTACTTGAATAATATATTCATCATTAGTACCTCCAGATAATGGGTGCTTAGATGTTAGTAGAAGCCTATTTGATTTGATGACGCTAGAAAAATCACTTCTATCTAGGTAGAAAACACTATCCTGAAGCGAGTACTTCCCTTGGTATGCGGTTGAAGCACCAATACTACTTCCGCTAAACCATTCAAACGTACCATCCTGCTTGAATGCTAAATAACAACTAGAAGTACCAGAATCATAAATACCACGAATTATTTCTGGACTAGTACTTATTTCTTCTTTGCTGCTGCAGCTTGAAAGAATAAATACAGTAAAAGCAATAATCGAATTTCTTAACATATCAATTTATACTTATCTGGTGCTTCCAATATAGCTAAAACATTGCTAGTTGTACTCCGTGTGAAAGGGCCTAGCTCAAGCTACTAGCTTACTCAGATTCTACCTGATCTGTAGCGGAATCATCGTCGAGCCGTAACATGTAGCAGACTGGCCTACCTTTGCCTCTTCTTCCACCACCCTACTCCTTATGGCTAACCCGAACGACCCGAGCCTGCATTCTTGGATTGACATTGCCCCTACCAGCGACTTCCCGATTCAGAATCTCCCCTTCGGGGTCTTCGAGACGGAACTGCGCGGGCCTCGCTTGGGAGTAGCCATTGGCGACTACGTGCTGGATTTGTACGCCGTAGCTCAGTTCGGCTTTTTCGAGGATTTGGAGCTGGGGCCGAAGATGCCCAAAATTTTTCGGCGCCGCTCCCTCAACCAATTTATTGCCTTGGGGCGCCCAGCCTGGCGTGCCGTGCGCCAGCGCGTATCGGAACTGCTGCGCCACGATAACGGCGCTTTGCGCTCCGATGAGGTAATGCGCGAGTGCCTCCTCCGCCAAAGCGAGGTGCGAATGCTACGCCCCGTGAAGCCGCACAACTACACCGATTTCTACAGCAGCATTGAGCATGCTACCAATGTGGGCATGATGTTCCGGGACCCTGCCAACGCGCTGCTACCCAACTGGCGGCATATTCCCATCGGGTACCACGGCCGCGCAAGCAGCATCGTGGTCAGTGGCACCCCTGTTCAGCGGCCCAATGGGCAGCGCAAAGCACCCGATGCTGCTGCACCCACCTTCGGTCCTTCTCAACAGCTCGACTTTGAGCTGGAAATGGCTTTTGTGGTAGGACGCGGTACCCAGCTAGGCGACACAGTGCCAGTGCAAAATGCCGAGGACTACATCTTCGGACTAGTCTTATTCAATGACTGGAGTGCCCGCGACATTCAGAGCTGGGAGTATGTGCCGCTGGGTCCGTTTTTGGGCAAGAGCTTTGGCAGCAGCGTATCGCCGTGGGTGGTAACGCTAGATGCCTTGGAGCCCTTCCGGGTGGCAGGACCAGTACAGGAGCCGGAGCCCCTACTCTACCTCCGCCAGCTCGATAAGCACAACTTTGATATTACCTTGGAGGTAGCCATTCAGCCCGAAGCGGGCGCGGAAACTACCGTGTCGCGCTCCAACTTTGGGTTGATGTACTGGAGCATGGCTCAGCAATTGGCTCACCAAGCTTCCAACGGCTGCAACTTGGAGGTAGGCGACCTGTACGCCTCTGGTACCATCTCTGGCCCCACTCCCGATTCATTAGGCTCTATGCTGGAGCTGGCTTGGCGCGGCACCCGCCCACTCCCGCTGGAGGACGGCACCGAACGCACTTTCCTACTGGATGGCGATACTGTAACCATGCGCGGCTTCTGCGAGAAGGACGGAATACGCATCGGGTTTGGGGAAGTAACCGGTAAAGTACTACCCGCAACTCAGCTCTAGCAGCTACGACCAATAAACGGCTTAGGCCGAGCAGGGCAATTCAATTAGTAGGGCGTAGCAGCCTCTCTAGCTAAATTGCCCTGCTCGGCCTTACTTTTTCTCAACAAGTAGCAGGCGCCTGTTTATCCGTTGATATAGGCTACTTGCAGTTGGCCTTGCTGATACCGGACCTTGGTGATGGAGCCATAGTCAACGTCGAAGCGGAAGGCTTGGGACAGAGGCAGGCCGAGGCAGTAGCAAATAAGGCTGCGAATAACAGCGGAATGGCTCACGATTAATAAGGGCACCTGGGGCGCAGCCGAGGCCAGCACGTCCGTCAGAAACTCGGTGGCGCGGTCTTGGAGGCCCTGGAAGGTTTCGCCATCGGGGGCGGGTAGGTTCACAAAGTCAGCCTTCCATTGCTCCCGCTCGGGGGCGGGCACTGCGGCCCAAGGCAGCAACTCCCAGCGGCCAAAGTTGTACTCCATCAACCGGCTGTCTAGGCGTACAGACTGCGGCGCCAAAGCTTCGGCGAGTTGCTGACACCGGCGCAATGGGCTGGCGTGCACGGCCACCGGGCCTGCATCTAGCACCGACGCCAACCGAGCCCGCACCGAGGCGGCGTCCTCCGGGTAAGTAGCCGCCACCGCCACATCCGAACGGCCATAGCAGATACCGGGCGCGGTGGCTACGGGGGTATGCCGAATCAGATAAATATCCATGCGAGTAACGGGAAAAGAAGCCAAGCACTTTGGCGTAGCCGAGTGCTTGGCGGCGGGCAGTTGCCCAACAAAGGTAGGGCTGATTCCGGGGCATTTGCGTAATCAGGCTTCTACCCTTGTACCCTTGTTTCGGCGGGTTCCACGTGTTTGCAAGAATGGTCCTTCCTTTTGCGCATGCTTACTACGTATTTACTACTAGCAACCCAGTGCAAATACGTATTTCCGGTGCAAAAATCTGGTTTTAGCAACCTTGACTAAGAAGGGCCGGTACTATTTTATGCTGATGTATTGCATTTCCATGAAGCGCATCCTGCCCTGGCAGGAATACATCCTACTCACACATCCACCCGAACTTTAATACTAGGTACTATGCTAGCAATGGATTACCGAGGCCCCAAGCGGGTCCGAGCCGTTCAAAAACCAATGCCCGAAATCAAGCATCCACAAGATGCCATTGTTCGGGTGTTGCGCACCTGCATCTGCGGTTCCGACCTGCACCTGTACAATGGCAATGTGCCCGATACCCGCGTGGGCTCCACTTTCGGCCATGAGTTTGTGGGTGAAGTTGTTGAAGTTGGCTCGGAGGTAACAAAGGTAAAAACTGGCGACCGAGTGCTAGTACCGTTTAATATTGCCTGCGGCGAGTGTCACTTCTGCCGTCAGGGCATGTTTGGCAACTGCCACGAGTCGAACACGGAGGCCACGGCCGTAGGAGCTATTTTCGGCTACTCACACACCGCTGGCGGGTTCGATGGTGGGCAGGCCGAATATGCTCGCGTGCCGTATGCCAACGTGGGCCCTACCATTATTCCAGCCGACATGGACTTGGATGATGCAGTGCTGCTGACCGACGTGGTACCCACTGGGTATCAAGCCGCCGAAATGGCTGGTATTCAGAAGGGTGACACCGTAGTAGTATTTGGGGCCGGCCCCATTGGGATTATGGCCGCTCGTTGTGCCTGGCTGTTTGGCGCTGGCCGTGTTATCATCATCGACCAGGAAGATTACCGCTTGGAGTTTGCGCGCAACTACTCGTACTGCGAGGCATACAACTTCAAGGAGATGAACGACCCGGTGGTGTTCATCAAGAAGATAACGGACTGGATTGGTGCTGACTGCGTAATTGACGCCGTTGGAGCGGAAGCCGCTGGTAATACCATGCAGACCATTACGGGGCGCAAACTACTGCTACAGGCAGGTTCGGCTACGGCACTGCACTGGGCTATTAACTCCGTAAAGAAAGGTGGCGTTGTGTCGATTGTAGGCGTATACGGTCCTACCGACAACCTTGTACCCATTGGCAACGTGCTGAACAAGGGCCTTACCATCCGGGCCAACCAGTCTTCGGTGAAGCGCTTGCTTCCGCGCCTGATTGACCACGTGCAGAACGGCGTACTCAACCCCAAAGGCTTGATTACCCACCGCCTGCCCCTGGAGGAAGTAGCCGATGGCTACCGTATGTTCTCCGCCAAGCTGGACAACTGCATTAAAACCGTGTTGCTTCCTCCCACCGCTAACCAGTAACACCGCCCAACCATGGAAAACACAACAATCGACCCTACGCAGATTAAAGGTTGGGGTATAGACGCTGACCCCAAGAACGACCCGACCTACCCCATGCGGGACCGGATGAACGTAGGGGAAGACCCCGATAACAAGCACCGCCCCGATTCCTTGCAGCCCGTTGATACGGAAGTACTGCGCTCCATTGAGCGGCCCAACGTATCCGCCGTGTTCGGCACGCCAGCTCCCCCCCGCGGAGTAAGCGGTCTGATTCGCCGGGCGGCGTTTAAGTACAGCGAGAACCGCTACCGCCACTGGCTGCCCCTAGTACTAGCCGACCGCGTAAGTGTGGTAGAAGGCATAGTAGATGACTTAGCCCACGGCAAAGTGCCCAATATCTGGGCCGAAAAAGGGTATGACGTAGAGTGGAAGTATAACCGCACAGCCTTCATCACTAAGATGGCCGTAATTGGGTTGGCAACTGCGGGCGTTGTAGCCCTGCTCAGCTCGGGTGGTAAGAAAAAGAAGAAGCACGTAAAGAAAGATTACTTGAGCCGGTTCTAGTTCGAGTTTTCTTAACTGCGCGTAAGCAGAGAAGAAGGTAAGCATCGCCTCATCTTCCCTCCAAAAAGCACAACGGCCCCCAGCTAGTAGCTGGGGGCCGTTGTGCTTTTTGGAGGCTGCGCTATTTACGGCCACTAATAATTTCATCTACCACCAATGGGTCGAGTAGCGTCGTCGTGTCGCCCAGGTTGGTAGTGTCTCCCTCCGCTACTTTGCGCAGGATGCGGCGCATGATTTTGCCAGAACGTGTTTTGGGGAGGCCCGATACCAATTGAATCTTATCGGGCTTGGCAATACGCCCTATTTCAGCCACAATGGTTTCGATAATGCTGGCCTCTATCCGCTGGCGCTCTACTTCCGCCTCGGGCACGCCTTCAGGGCAAATCACGTAGGCGTAGATGCCCTGGCCCTTCACATCGTGCGGGAACCCCACCACGGCTGATTCTACCACGTGGCTGTTCTGGTTGATGGCGTTTTCAATTTCCGCCGTGCCGAAGCGGTGGCCCGATACGTTAATCACATCATCAACGCGCCCAATAATGCGGTAGAGCCCGTTTTCGTCGCGGCGGGCACCGTCGCCGGTGAAGTAGTAGCCGGGGTAGGGCGCAAAGTACGTTTGGCGGGCGCGCTCATGGTCTCCGTAAGTTGTGCGAATAATGCCCGGCCAGCTCTGCTTAATGGCCAGATACCCTTCCTGGTCGTTGCCTTCGATTTCGGAGCCATCTTGATTGAGCAGGACGGGTAGTACCCCTGGCAGTGGCAAGCCAGCACGAGCGGGCACCGAGGGCGTAATACCTGCCAGCGCCGAAATCATGACCCCACCGGTTTCCGTCTGCCACCACGTATCGACAATGGGGCAGCGCTCCTTGCCGATGTGCGTGTAGTACCAGTGCCACGCTTCCTCATTGATGGGCTCTCCCACCGACCCCAGCACCCGCAAAGAGTCAAGGGAGTAGGCCAGCACGTGGTTAATATCGTGGGCCATGAGGCTGCGAATAGCCGTGGGGGCGGTGTAGAACACCGTAACTGAGTGCTTATCAATCACCTCCCAAAACCGGCCGGGGCTGGGGTAGGTGGGCACGCCCTCAAACATAAGCGAAGTAGCGCCCGCCAGCAACGGCCCATAGAGCAGGTAGGTATGGCCCGTCACCCACCCAATATCGGCCGTACACCAATAAATGTCGTTTTCCTCGATTTGGAACACGTTGCGGAAGGTGTAATCGGCCCACACCATGTAGCCAGCAGTGGTGTGCACTACCCCTTTGGGCTTGCCGGTGCTGCCAGAGGTATACAAAATGAAGAGCGGATCCTCGGCGCCCATTTCTTCGGCCGGGCAGGTTTTGGCCACGCCCTCGGCTTCTTCGTGGTACCACACGTCGCGGCCCTCCTGCATGTGCACGGGCCAGCCTAGGTGTTCGGTTACAATCACGCGGCGCACGCTGGGGCAGCTTTCCAAAGCCTCGTCTACCACGCGCTTTACTGGAATTTGCTTGGCCCCGCGGTTTAAGCCATCGGACGTGAGCACCACGGTTGCTTGGGCATCATTAACGCGGTCGGCAATAGCATTGGCCGAGAAGCCCGCGAAAATAACGGAATGAATGGCGCCAATGCGGGCGCAGGCCAGCACGGCAATAGCCAACTGTGGAATCATGGGCATATAGATGCACACCCGGTCGCCCTTCTCTACTCCGTTGTTGTGCAGCACATTCGCAAAGCGGCACACTTCCTGGTGCAGTTCGCGGTAGGTCAGGCGCAGGTGGCGGGTATGCGGGTCGTTGGGCTCGTACACAATGGCGAGCTTATTACCCCGGGTGCTGAGGTGGCGGTCCAGGCAGTTCTCCGTGATGTTGAGGCGGGCGCCCTGAAACCAATCATTATGGCCAGCAGCCATATCGGAGTTCATCACCGAGTCCCATTTGCGGCGCCACGTAAAGGGCTCCGCTACTTCCGCCCAAAATTGCTCGGGGGTTTCGGTGCTGCGGCGGTACGCCTCATGGTACTCTTCCAGGCTGCGGATGCGGGCATGTTCAGGCATGGGTGGTTAGTCGGTTAAGGGTTGTAGATTGAGTTCGGGAGGCTTGGAAAAATTAAGCGGGGGTAGCCAGTAGCTCTTTCACCGTTAGCATCAGCTGGCGGGTGCTGAAGGGCTTGGGCATGTACACGTCGGCCCCTACCTCATAGCCCTTCTGAATGTCGGCCTCCTTGCTTTTGGCCGAGAGGAAGATAACGCGGGCGCTGGCGCGGTCGGGACGCTGGCGCAGATGGCGGCACACCTGGTAGCCATCCACATCGGGCATCATTACATCCAGGAGCACTACGTCGAAAGCGGTGCGGTCTACGGCCTCCAGGGCCTCGGTACCGTTACGGGCAATGCTAACCTGGTAGCCGTTTTTGCGCATCAGAAATTCGAGCGACATAACTATGTTGGGCTCGTCATCGACAATGAGAATGTGGGGTGTCGTCGGCATGACGGTAAAGAGCTAAGCAGTTTTCGGAAAGGCGGGGAGTGTATGGCGGAAGAAACAGAGCGGAAGAAAATACTACAAGTGACTATGAGGAGGTTGTAGAGGTAGCAGCGCCTACCGGCAACTCAAATGAAAACCGCGCTCCTTGCTCCGGCGCGCTTTCCACCCAAATGCGGCCGGCATGCAGCTCCACGATTTTCTTGGTAATGGCTAGGCCAAGGCCGGAGCCTTCCGGCTTGCGCATAGTTTGGTTGCGGGCCTGAAAAAATTTGTCGAAGATGAGCTGGTGAAATTCCGGGTCAATGCCTTTGCCATTGTCCTGCACCGTGATGCGCAGCGTATCGGTGGCAGCCCCCACTACCACCGCAATGCGGCCCAACCCATCGGGGCGGCACGACTTGATGGCGTTACTCAGGAGGTTTACCAGCACCTGCATCAGTCGGTCCCGGTCGCCGGATAAGGGCGGCAGGCCGGGCGGCACCGCCACATCCAGGTAGATGTGCTTGTCGCGCAGGAGTTGCCCCACGGCGTCGAGGGCATCGGTAATGACGTCGGCCACGTCTACGGGGGCCTTTTCCAGGGTGGCCTTACCCGATTCGTACTTTTCCAAGTCCAGCACCAGCGTAATCAGTCGGCTAAGCCGTTCCGACTCCTTGGTGATGGTAACGAGAAACCGGTGGCGCTCTTCCTCCTCCATGTCGGGGTTGTCGGTTAAGATTTCGGAAAGAGCACGGATACTGGTGAGGGGAGTGCGCAATTCGTGGGTAACCGTATACAGAAATTCGTCTTTGTGCTGATCGAGCTCCTGTAGCTGGTCGTAAGCGGCTTGCAATTCGCCCGTGAGGCGCTGCAGTTGGCGCTGCTGCTTCTGTAGCTGGCGGTTGGCTTCCAACAGTTGTTGGCTTTCTTTTAGGATGCCTACCACGTTGTCGAAGCTGATGTCCTCCACTCCTACCGACGAGCGAAGGAGCAGCCGCGCCGAGGCTGGGCCGATAGAACCCGCCAGCAGCTTTTCGGCGTAGGCTAGCAGGCGCGGGTCGGCCTGGATAGGCGTAACACCTTCCGTGATGTGGGCATCGGGAAACCGCTCTTGGAAAGCATGCAGGGCCTGGTTTGCGCGCTTTTTGCCTAAGAAGCCGGTGAGCAAGGCTCGTAAATCTGGCAGCGGCGCGGCCCCCTGCCAACTGGCAGGCCCCTCAAACAAACTACCCGACCGAAATACGTCTACAAACACATCGGCCTGGTGTTCCTCCAAGGCAGAGGGCGCCCGCAGCAACGACACGCCCACGTACAGCCCCACGTTGAAAAACCAGCTCCAAAACAGGCCGTGCGAGAGGTAGTCGAGGCCTTCTAGTCCGAACAGCGCGAAGGGCCGCAGTTCGCTTCGCCCAAACAAGCCATCGGTAAGGACGGAGCTTGGCAGCAACTCGGGCCCTACCATAGTGGGCAGCACCAAAGTAAAAAACCACACCACAAAGCCCGCCAAGATGCCCGCCGTGGCGCCGCGCTGGGTGCCGCCCTTCCAGTAAAGCCCTCCCACTACCACCGGCACAAATTGTGCTACCGCCGCAAACGACACCAGCCCAATATTTACTAGGGGTAGCAGGTGGCCAACCTCGGCGTAATAGCCATAGGCCAGTAGCAGCACCAGCACCACGGCTAAGCGCCGACTATGCAGGGCTACTTGGCCTAGATAAGCAAACCAGTTGGGCCCCTCGCCCCGGGCAGCCGGCACGCGCACCAGCAAGGGCATGAGCAAATGGTTGCTCATCATCACGCTGAGGGCAATGGTTTCGACGATAATCATGGACGAAGCAGCCGACAGTCCGCCGAGGTAGATCAGCAGGGCCAGCCACGGCTGCCCGGCCTGCAAGGGCAAGGCCAGCACAAACGTATCAGCATCAAAGTGCGCATCCCCATCAAGCAAGCGCCCCCCAAAAGCCAGGGGCAGCACAAACAGGTTAATGATGATGAGATAGAGCGGGAACAGCCACATGGCCTTGCGCAAGTGGTCCTCGTTTACGTTTTCTACTACCGACACCTGAAACTGCCGCGGCAACAGCAGAATTGCGGCCATACTGAGGATCAGCAAAGTAAACCATTGCCCCCCGCTGGTGCCGGCCCCCTGTAGCGTAAACAGTTGGCTTAATTGAGGAACCGCAGCGGCACGCTCAAACACGTCGGCGAAGCCATCAAATAAGCCATAGGTCACAAACAAGCCGGCCGCCAGAAAGGCCACCAGCTTCACCAGGCTTTCCAGGGCCACGGCCAGCACCATACCCTCGTGGCGCTCAGTAGCTTCAATGGAGCGAACCCCAAAGATGATGGTAAAAAACGCCAGGGCTACCGTCGTCACGAAGGCCGACGACACGGCCACGCCGCCGCTGGCCAACAAGGTTTCGCCGCCCCCCGTGAGGATGTCGAAGGAGGCGGCAATGGCCTTGATTTGCAGGGAGATGTAGGGAACCACGCCTAGCACGCACACGACCGTTACGAGGGCGCCAAGCCAGGCGCTTTTGCCGTAGCGAGCGGAAATAAAATCGGCAATGGACGTGAGGCGCTGCAACCGGCAGACACGAATAATCTTACGCAGTACCAGCCAGGCAGCCGGGGCCATGAGCGTAGGCCCCAGGTAGATACCAATGAACTCCAAACCAAAGTGGGCTGCCCGTCCTACCGAGCCGTAGTACGTCCAGGCGGTGCAGTATACTGCCATGCTCAGCGCGTACACGTACGGATTGCTCACTAGGCTCCGCCGCGCTGCGGAGCGGCGCTCCGCAGCGTAAGCTACCGCGAACAGAAGCGCGAGGTAGCCGAAGGAAAAGCCAATGACAAGCAGGGTGTTCAACGCGTAAACAGGAATGAAGTGGGTTATAGATTAGTTGGGCGAAGGCAGTTCCGTTGCTTTTTGGCTATTTATCATCGCCCCGCCGGACTAGCCAGCCCGTGAGCAACACCAGCAGCCCCCACGTGAGCAGCACGTACAAGTACAGCACCGGGATTCCCCCTACCCGGCCGTGGTGGTCAAAGACAGCCAGCAGAGGAAAGTTGAGCAGCACCGCAAACAGCACCGCCACAAACAGCAGTTGCTGGCCACGTCGTTGCTCTGGCCGCTCCTGAGGGGAGATGGGAGGCATAAGAAGGCGGTAAAAGCAGATGAATAAACTTCTAACGGGTTGGCCGGATCCGTGAAAAGCGAGGCACTGTTCGCACAAAATCCGCCGAACCAAGGGCCCGACGGATTTTGCAGTTACAGAACGCGTCGGGTAGTGCCTCAGTCCATGATGCGCACATTGCGCACGTCACGCATGTAGGCAATGCCAATAAAGAAGCAAATCAGCGCCACAATGGTTGGGTATGCCAGGCCAATGAGGCTGCTGTACTCTTTGGCAAACGTGCCTTCGGGCTGGGTTGTGGCCCACACCCCAATCCAAGTGGCTACCAGCGGCACAAAGCCCCCAAATACCCCGTTGCCGATGTGATAGGGAACGGATAGAGACGTGTAGCGAACTTTGGTTGGGAACATTTCTACCAAGTAAGCAGCAATAGGACCGTACACCATAGTCACGAAGAGCACTAAGCAAAACGTGAGGCCAATCATGGCGGGAATGTTAGGCGTCAGGGCCTTCATTACGGCAGGAACGGCTTTACCAGCAGCGTCTACCGTAGCGGGCGTGATTTCCGTGAGGGGGCCAGCAAATGCTTTCAGACCGTGGAACAATGGGATGGTAAACAAGGCACCGCAAATCATACCCGTCATGATGATGCGCTTACGGCCAATGCGGTCGGAGAGGCCACCAAAGTAAACGAACAGGGGCGTAGCCAGCAGCATGGCAACCACCAGAATAGTGCTGGAGTCAACTAGGTCCATCTTCAAGGTATTATTCATGAATGAATAAGCCTGAAACTGGCTGGTGTAGAAGATTACACCCTGCCCCATGGTAGCACCGAACAGGGCAATAAGCACCAGGCGGCGGTTTACGGGGTTCATGAACGAGTCGCGCAGGGGGTTGGTGCTGGTAGTGCCCGTTGCCTTGGCCTTAGCAAACAGAGGCGACTCATGCAGCTTGCGGCGGATGTAGTACGAAGCAATTACCAACAGACCCGAGAGCAGGAACGGAATGCGCCAGCCCCACTCCTTGAAGGCTTCCTCGCCCATGATCTTGCGGGTCAGGACAATCACGGAAATACTCAGGATCAACCCGCCAGTAGCCGTAATTTGGATGTAGCTGGTGAAGTAGCCCCGTTTGCTATCGGGGGCGTGTTCGGCCACGTAGGTAGCGGCTCCGCCATACTCCCCCCCCAGCGCCAATCCTTGCAGCAGGCGAAGCACTACTACAATGAGCGGCGCCGCAATGCCAATACTATCGTAGCCGGGAATGAGGCCCGTTACGAAGGTAGCACCGCCCATGATGAGCAGCGTCACGAGGAAGGTGTACTTGCGGCCAATCATGTCGCCGAGGCGGCCAAAGAACAGCGCGCCAAACGGCCGCACCACAAACCCGGCCCCAAACACAGCCAGCGCACCCAAAAGGGAATCTTCCAGCTTACCCTGATGCCCAAATAGCACAGGACCAATAATGGTAGCCAGGGAGCCAAAGATGTAAAAGTCGTACCACTCAATTACGGTGCCCACCGAGGAGGCGGTAATCACCTGCCAAATCTTGCTGGTCGAAACGGTGTTGTTGTCGTGGGACACGGCGTCGTCGACCGACGGGGCGCCGCCCATGGGCGCGGCACCGGCGTAGGCGTCGCGCTGGGGTAGGTTCTGGTGCATGCGTGGTGGGATTTTGGTGTAGTGGAATAAAGGGGAACGAAAGGGAGCTACCGGGTTAGCAGGCTGGCAGTAGCGGTAGCTCTCTCTGAAGCTTACAAGAAAATCTGCGTTTGCAGCGTGATTTCGGGCTTGTAGTCCACGCTATTTACTACTCCGGTGGTGGCATTGAAGCCAGAGTAGTCGGGGCGGGCACGGTAGTTCAGGGTTACTTTTGCATTGTGGCCGTCGATGAGCACGTTGACCCCGGCGTCATACACGTTTACCCCTTTTGTTTCGCCCCCGCTGGTATGCAGGCCCTCATAGCTGCTGTGCAGGTAGGCCACATAGGGCTGCAGGCGAGCCTTAGGTCCGAAAATCTTTTGCGGCAGCAGGAAACCGGCCTGCCCGTAGAAAGAGCCTCCCGTGCCCGACTGCGGTACGGCATTGCCGCGGGTAGCTGAGGTGCCGTAGCCAGGGTTTTCGGGGCCCACGAAGCGCACATGATTCGGGCCCATATTGTAGTTGTAATATACTCCGTACAGCGTTAGGGCCGTGCGAGAAGCCGTATCGAGTGGCACGTCGTAGAACGCGTCTACGCCAAACATCTTCATGCTGTGCTTCTGGGTAGCAATACCCGCAAACTGGTCGGCGGTAGTGGGAAACGCACTAACCGACACCACGCTAGACGTAGGCCGCGAATACATAGCGTCCTTGTTGTAAAGGAAGCCGGCGCCTACTGCAAATACCCGC
The DNA here is from genome assembly GCF_900188255.1 of Hymenobacter mucosus. Lineage (GTDB taxonomy): Bacteria > Bacteroidota > Bacteroidia > Cytophagales > Hymenobacteraceae > Hymenobacter > Hymenobacter mucosus. Next base: position 437,742 of record NZ_FZNS01000001.1, read on the forward strand.
TTGGTACCCAAGTAGGTACCCGTATAGTATGGTAGCAGGTTGGCTTCGGGCTCCAAGAAGTTGTAGCTCACGTAACCTTGGTACACGTGGCTAGTGTTCTGCGGATTATACGCTGCTATACCAGTGCCCGTGTTGATGGTGCTACTACCTGCGCCGCTATTTACGCCCAGGCTGAGCGGCGTGCTGGTCTGGTTGGTCAGGAATGCGTCGCTCACGGAAAAGCGGTAATCCAACTTACCTACGCGGCCCTTCGCATACACCCCCAGCCAGCGCGCAAACTGGTCGCTCTGCTCAATGGTAGGGAAGTTAGTCAGCGGCAAGTCCATGGTTAGGATGCTGGTCGTACTAGCACTAGTGAGGCGCGAAATGCCATTGAAATAGTGCAAGCCCCCGCCTAAGCTCAGGTACTTGTTTACTTTATACTCCGTCACAGCCTCGTGAATGAAGAACTGTGGCTTCTTGCCGTCCGTGGTGGGCGCTACCCCCCCACTCACAGCATTTTGGTTGTTGATACCTAAGTGGGTATAAATCAGAAAGCGAGGATTTAGTTGGGCCAGCAAAACCATGCGCGAGCGGCGCAACCCAAAGTCAATCTGTCCTCTCTGCGGTTTATTGGGGGCCCGTAGCGTCCCCGTATTGTTTTCAGTGTAGCGCGTATATACCTGGTGCCAGGTCATGAAACGCAGATACTTAGAGCCATCGGGCGAGAGGTTCACCTTCATCCCCGCACCGTAGGGCGCCGACTTGGCGGGCGCAGGTGGGGCGGGTGGCGGAGCAGGTGCGGCAGGCGGCGGAGCAGGCTGTTGGCCAGCGGGTGGAGGTTGCACCTGGGCCGTAGCACCGGCTGCTGTCAGCAGCGCGCTCATTGCCAATGCATAGCGAGTTGTTCGCATAGAGTTTGGTGAGGGTTGGGTTGGGGTGGGTCGGGTCTGCTAGTTGGTACTGAAGAGTACCGAACTGCTGATCCCAAGTAGGAAAATCCCAACGCAGAAGCCGCACAAACGCTATAGTTTCGCTAACTACTATAGCTTTACCCTTGCCGGAACCGTTCCCAGCGTATCATCATGTACTTGTCGCCCAACTCCGTGACGATGAGACCAGCTTCTTTTAGATTTTCCGGCTTTAGAAAAAAATCAGTAAGCTCCTTCTGGTTCAGTATCTTATACGTAGGATGATATTCCGTCTGCCGGGGCGCCTTCACGCCATATTTCTTTACCCAGTTCATCACTGAGACATGGCTGACGCCGAGTAGGCGCTCAATCTCACGGTAGCTTACTCCCTCCACAAACAGTTGCAGAGCTTTTATCACATAGTAGGAGTTAATTTCCTTACCGGCCTTAGCAACGGAGAAGTGATACCCACAGTTCTTGCACTTGTACCGCTGCCTACCGCCCACAATGCCGCTTTTGGTAGCTTCTGTCGATTCGCATTTGGGGCAGTGAAGTTGAGACATAGTATGTGAGTGAGTGGTTACTTATTAAGCTATAGCTATTTAGTAAAGATATATTATTTTAGCAAGTATTACTCCCAATTTGGATTCCGCTACGGACTTTGCACTGGCTGCCAAAGCAACATCTTCACCTCGCGCTTTTTGCTTAAGCCTGTATATACGACTACCCCACTGCCTTGGATTGCGCCTACGGACAGTTATGTTGCTAAGGCTATAGTTTGCACCCGATACCCAGCGCCTACCCTGCCGAAAAGCCCCGTCATCTGAGCGTCATGCTCTCCCCTTGCACGCTTGCTTACTGCGCAAGTACGCTACAGAGCTTTGCCATGGGTAAGGTCTAGATCGTAGAGTACGTTCAGCCGAAATCCATTGTTGATTTCAAACACGGGCCGCTGGGAAGCCGGTTCGGGGGTAGCGTGCTGGCTGATTTGGAAGAGGTAGTTCAACTCCACTTTTGCGTTGCTGGTGAACTGGTAGCCGAGCCCTCCCGATAGGCGGTTCTGGTTAAAGACATTGTTGCCCACATTGCGGCCAAACCCCATAAATAGCTCATCGAAGGCATTTACATACCACTCCCCGTCATCAACTGCCGCGCCCTTCAATGGATACTGCCCCGACAACTGGTAGCGGATGCGGTTCTGGTAGGCCCACTCCTGCACGCGGCCCTGCCCTTCTCGCGCCCGGGTACCTAGCCAGCGCTGCTCCAGCCGAATGCGGTGGGTAAGACTTACCCGGCCAAGTTTATCGGCCAAGGAAATGTCTTCGTACAGGCGGTGCTCAGGCTCGGGCCGGTTGGGTACGGTGGGGTATTCGCCGTAGCGGTGGGTTTGGAAGTACGTGTAGCCACCTGAAGCCTCCACCCGTTGCGACAGGGTGTGCACTACGCCTAGGCGGGCCAACTGCTGCTGGGGAGCCCGCACCCAGTTCATGCGCCGCCACTGGTACTCTGTGTGCACGGCCCATTTTTCCGTTACTCGGTGGTCTCCGGAATACACAAACCAGCCAAGAGTATTGCGGTCAGTGAGGCGAGGGGTTTGACTGTACGCGCTAGACGTCAGCGCGCAGCAACAGAGTAGCAGGAGTTTTTTCTTCATCAGGAATGCCTTGAATGCATGCAAAGGCACTCCCCTGAATGTACGCCCCTCAGCCCGTTGAGTTGGCAAAGCGCGGCAATTACAGGGCGCAGAGAGTAGTCAGAACGGCATCAACCGCCAGCCCCAACCGGCGCATATCCAACCGGGCTAGGGTGTCAGTAGGCTCGTGGTAGCTTTTATTGCGGTAGAAAGCCGTATCGGTGAGCAGCAGGGCGGGGTAGCCAAAATGCCAGTAATTGAGATGATCCGAGAAGTCGATGCCTGGCAGCCAAGCCGGCGCTTTAAACCGCTTTACGGGCAGGGTAGCCGCGGCTTGGTAGCGCCGGGCAAACTGGCGCCCAAAGCGGCCATTGCCGAATTTCTGCGCTACCGTCACGTAGTTGCCGCGGCTGCCGAACAGCAATTTCAACGGCCCCAAGGGGTAGTCTTGGGTGCCCTTTCGGTCATCGTAGTAGCCCAGCATTTCCAAGGCTATCATACCGCGCACGGGCACTGCGGCCGCGTGCAGGGACTGGGCGTGCACGTAGCTGCCCATCTGCTGAGTGCGAAAAAAGGGCGGTTCCTCCAGGGTGTAGGCTACTACATCAATACGACAAAGCAATTGTTTTTGCTGGCCCAGCAGGCGCGCCAGCTCCAGTAGGGCCGCCACTCCGCTACCATTATCATCGGCGCCAGGCTGCTCCCCGCATACATCGTAGTGCGCTCCCACAACAACGCGCGGGCCACCTGCAGGGCCGAAGCTACCAAGGATATTGCGGTACGTGCGGCCATTGACTGTATAAGGCTGCTCTGTAGGTTGGGCGCCGGCAGCCCCTAACTGCGCCTTGATATAGGCAGCTGCCTGGTTAAGGCTAGCTTCGTGAAGGTAATTGCGCGGCTCGGGGGTGGTAGTAAGAGCTAGCAGGTCGCGACGTAAGCGGACGGTATCGGCCGTTTGTGCTGAGCTGAATAAAGGTAGTAGTAGCGCTAGGAAGAGGAGACGCACCATTGGAAAACAATAGGGATATATGGTCCCAAGATAGTAGAGCACTACTTTTGGTTGCCTCGGCATCTACTTTCTTTCTCTTCGCCTATCCCACCCCTGCATGTCCGTCCCTACCCCATTCCGCCGCGTCGTTCCTTCCGACTTGAAAGCCAGCGACTGGCACGCCTTCATGGTGGGGGCCGTAGCTCCCCGGCCCGTAGCTTTTGTAAGTACCCAGGATGCCGAAGGCAGCGTAAACCTCAGCCCCTTCAGCTTCTTTAACTGCTTTGGGTCCAACCCACCCATACTGGTGTTCTCGCCCGCCAACCGCGTGCGCGACAACTCCCGCAAGCATACCCTGGACAACGTGCGCGAGGTGGCAGAATGTGTTATCCATATCTGCGACTACGCCATGGTAGAGCAGATGTCACTGGCCAGCACGGAGTACGCCAAGGGCATCAACGAGTTTACGAAGGCGGGCTTCACGGCGGTGGCTAGTGAGCAAGTACGCCCGCCGCGCGTGCTGGAAGCCCCGGCTGCCTTTGAGTGCGTGGTGGAGCAAGTACTTGAGTTGGGCACCAACAACGGGGCCGGCAACCTAGTGATTTGCCGGGTAGTGCTGGCTCACTTCCGCGAAGACATCATCCTTCCCTCGGGCGTGGGCATCGACCCGCAGCAGCTTGATGCTATTGCGCGCCTCGGCGGCGACTGGTACACCCGGGCCTCGGGCGCCAGCCTGTTTGAGGTACCCAAGCCCAACCGCAACCTGGGTATTGGTATTGACCAGCTGCCCGAACATATCCGCACCTCTGATATTCTGACGGGTAACAACCTGGGCCGGCTAGCCAATATTGAGCAGCACGCTATACCCACTCCCGAAGAAGCGCAAGCTTTCAGGAAGGAGCCCTTGATAGCCTACACGCTCAACAAAACCGCTGGCACTCCGGAGCAGCACCGGGCGCTAATGCGGCTGGGCAAGCAGTTGCTGGAGGAAGGCCGGCTGCTAGATTCTTGGAAGGTGCTACTGCTGGCCGATGCGCTATAGCCCCTACTAAGTGCGCAAGCAGCTATAGCCACCTGCGCTACCTTTTTCCTGTTCTTGAATCTGCTCGTAGCTCTAACGGCTACATCACACAATTGCCCTGCCATATCTCACCGGAGAGCTGTCTATCGGTAGAGATTCGGCAGGGCAACCTGTTTGTTGGGGAAACCACGACTAATTCCGCACGGCAATCATCAGCGCTAGTTCTTTGTAGCGCATGTTGAATTTCTTGGCAATGCTGGCGTTAGTGAGAGACCCTTTGTATACGTACACGCCCGAGCGGAAATGCTCATTAGTAAACAGCACTTCATTGATACCGCCGTGCTGGCTGATTTCCTGCAAAATGGGCGTAAAAATGTTGCTCAGCGCATTGGTGGCAGTACGGGGCACCCGCGACGCAATATTGGGCACGCAGTAGTGAATCACGTCGTACTTGCGGAATACCGGCTTGCTATGGCTGGTCATTTCGCTGGTTTCAAAGCAGCCACCCTGGTCAATACTGACGTCGATAATTACGGAGCCAGGCGCCATCTGCGACACCACCTCCTCCGACACCATAAAGGGAATCCGGCCTTCCTCGGCATTCAGGGCCCCAATTACCACGTCTGCGCGTCGAATTTGCTGGCTGAGCGCATAGGTATCGAGGGTGCTGGTATAGAGCTGCGGGGTGCACAGGTTCATCTTGAGACGGCGCAGCTTGTAGAGGTGGTTGTCAAACACCTTTACTTCGGCCCCGAGGCCCGTAGCGGCGCGGGCAGCATACTCGGCCACGGTGCCCGCACCCAAAATAACCACTTGCGACGGCGGCACGCCCGTAATTCCTCCCAGGATAATGCCTTTACCCTCGTTAGAGCGGGCTAAGTACTCGGCCGCAATCAGCATAACGGTAGAGCCAGCAATTTCCGACATGGCCCGCACCACCGGCCGCGCACCCGACGGGTCTTTAATCAGCTCAAAGCTGATGGCATTGATTTTTTTGCGTGTCAGCGCCGTGATGTACTCACTCGTGAGAGAGCCAAACTGCAGGGCCGAAATCAGGGTCTGCCCGGCCCGCATAAACTCAATCTCATCGTAGGTAGGCGGCGCTACCTTCAGGATGATATCGGCTTGGTACACCTCCTTCTGCGAGTAGGCAATGGTAGCGCCAGCCTCCGAGTAATTGTGGTCGGAGTACTTGCTGGGCTCACCGGCGCCGCTTTCCATAAGAATTTCGTGCCCGCCTTCTACTAGGTGCTTTACGGCCTCCGGCGTTAGGCAGAGCCGGTTTTCCTGCAAGGAAGTTTCGCGGGGCAGCCCGATGTACAGCTTGCGCTTGCGCGTTTCCACGGCCAGCATGGATTCCTGGGTGAAGTAGGCGCGGCTCGTAGCCAGCGACTCGAATCCGGGGGGTACTGCTTCGGGCATTCTATTGTCAATTATTACGTAACACGTCGGAATCAAGCATGAACCACGGCCGGCTGCATTGGTAAGCTTCTGGCCGTCAAATTGTTCAGCATTAATTACTAATTGTTAGCTCCCTCGATGAGGGTCCGGTGGCGTGGAGAGTGATGAGCAGCCGCTCTGGCGGGAGCAGGGTTTCAATGCGGCTGGGCCACTCTATTAGGCAAAGATAGCCAGAATCGAAGTACTCCAACGCGCCAATGCCTTCTGCTTCACGCGGGTCATTGAGGCGGTAGAAGTCGAAATGGTAAATTGGCTGGTTCTGGGCGTCGCGGTATTCGTTGACGAGGCTAAAGGTGGGGCTGCTCACCTCATCCGCGACGCCCAGGCTCTGGCATAGCGCTTTAATGAACGTGGTTTTGCCAGCCCCCATTTCGCCTTCAAAGCAAATGATGGAGTGCCCCTGAATAGCGGCGCGAACTTGGACAGCGGCTTCTGGCAAGGCTGCCAGCGCAGGTATGAGAACAGTTTGAACAGCCATGTGATAACCTAGAGCCGGACTTCACTGGTTGGCTCTAGAACTACAAATTTGGCTATTCTGCGCCAGATATACGCGGGTTGCCTGCTTTCAAGCGCAAATAGCCTTGGTTCCCTACTGTAACGCAACGTCTGCTGCGTCTACTATCCCACTTCTAGCCAAGCTCCGGCGCACAAACCACCTACCAGCTGGTTAGCTGTTTTGGCGAGTTCTAACGTAGGCCTGAACTCACACTTGCGCGAGTCCTCTATCTTTGACCGACGCTAATCAACACCAACCATGCAAGTTTCCCGAATGGCCGGTAGCCTCATTGGCTCCGAAATCATCAAAATCGGCAACGAAGTCAACGATATGATTCGCAAGGGGGAGCAGATCTGCAACCTCACCATTGGCGACTTCGACCCGTCTATTTTCCCCATTCCCGCCGGGTTGCAAACGGAAATCACCCGGGCCTACGAGGCCGGGCATACCAACTACCCACCCGCTAACGGTATGGCTTCGTTGCGCGATGCTGCGGCGGCTTTTACCAAAGAACGGCTGGGCCTGGAGTATTCGGCCAACGACTACTTGGTAGCTGGTGGCTCGCGCCCGCTCATCTACGCTACCTACCTCGCGCTGGTAGACCCCGGCGACAAAGTGGTATTTCCGGTGCCAAGCTGGAACAACAACCACTACTGCCACCTTTCCTCAGCCGAGGCTGTGATGGTGGAAACGCGGCCGGAAAACAACTTCATGCCTACTGCTGAGGAGGTAGCTCCCCACTTGGCGGGCGCTACGCTGCTGGCTTTGTGCTCCCCGCTCAATCCTACAGGCACTGTTTTCAGCAAAGAAGGCCTAGAGGCCATCTGCGACTTGGTACTGGCGGAGAACAGGCGTCGGCAGCCGGGCGAAAAGCCTCTCTACCTGCTGTACGACCAGATTTACTGGCTGCTCACCTTCGGCGCTACCGAGCACTACGACCCGGTGAACCTACGGCCCGAGCTACGCGAGTACACCATTTACATTGATGGCATTTCCAAGTGCTTGGCCGCTACCGGCGTCCGGGTAGGTTATGCGTTCGGGCCGGCTACCGTTATCGACAAGATGAAGGCCATTTTGGGCCACGTAGGTGCCTGGGCACCCAAGGCCGAGCAAGTGGCCACGGCCAAGTACCTGCCCGAGACGACTGAGGTTGACAGTTTTCTAGGGGCGTTCAAGGAGAAGGTACAAGCCAGCCTGCAAACCTTGCATGAAGGCCTGCAAACCATGAGAGCCGATGGCCTCCCTGTGGATTCTATGATTCCAATGGGCGCCATCTACCTCACGGCCAAACTGGATGTGCTGGGCAAAACCACTCCAGCGGGTCAGGTCCTGAGCACCACCAAAGAGCTGACCTCCTACCTCATTAGCGAGGCCCGTTTGGCGCTGGTTCCGTTCAGCGCATTCGGCACAGACGGTACCGCACCGTGGTTCCGCATGTCGGTAGGCGGGGCGTCGCTGGAGTCTATTGAGGCTGCTCTACCACGCCTACGTGCTGCACTAAGCGCACTAGTATAGTCCCTTCTTACCGTCGGGGTTTAACAAAGGCCCTGGGCTTGAAGCAGAAATATTGGTTCTGTTTCGAGCTCAGGGCCTTTGCTGTAATAGTACCCCCCAATCATTTCAGAAAATATATTAGGCCCTACGCTAATCTTTTTATCTTTCGGGCTACCGAACTGCTCACTGACGCGCTCTACGAGGCCGTTTGCTCCACAACCGCCTACTGCACGATGTTGCTGTCTTCTAACTCATCGTGAATATGTCTTTACCAGTGCCCGGCCCTGCAAGTCGGTTTTTACTAACAGTTAGTGCCACGCTGATTTCCTTCGTGGTTTATGCTCAAACCCAGCCCGCGGCTGTACAGGGAAGTGTGCGCGCAGGGACGGGCCCGGCCTTGGAATACGTCACCATTACGCTACACCGTGCCACCGATTCGGTGGCGGTCAAAACGGAATTTAGTGATGCCTCGGGCGCGTACCAGATCATGGCAGCGCCAGGCCGCTACCTGTTATCGGGCGCGCAGTTGGGATATGGCCGGGCGTGGTCAGGGCCCTTTGATTTATCGGCGGCAGGCCTAGTACTCCCCGTTCTTCAACTAATGCCCAGCGCCGCTACCGCTCTAGGCGGCGTAACAGTAACCGGGACAAAAGCCCAGTTCGAGCGCCTCGCCGACCGCACCGTGGTGAATGTGGAAGATACCCCGCTTAGTGCAGGCAATACCACTTTGGATGTTTTGAACCGGGCCCCTGGGCTCACTATAGACGCCAACGATAACCTGAGCCTGCGGGGAAAGTCGGGCCTGCTGGTGCTGATTGATGGCAAGCGCCAGCCCATGACGGGTACCGAATTGGTCAACTACCTACGTTCCTTACCCGCCGAGCAAGTCCACAATATCGAGCTGATCACTAACCCGCCCGCCAAGTACGACGCCCAGGGCGGGGCCGGCATCATTGCCATCAACCTTAAGAAAGACCAGCGCCAGGGTACCAACGGCACCGTCAATGCCAGCTACGGCCGCGGACGATATGGCAAGTTTACCTCGGGCCTAAGCCTCAACCATCGCCACAAGGGCCTCAACGTGTTTGGAACCTATGCCTACGCCGACCGGCAAGGCTTTCAGGAGCTTGATTTTTACCGCACATTCTACCAAGACAATGCGGTAGCGAGAACCAGCATCCAAAACAACGACAGCCGCACCCACTTGCAGTCCCACACCTGGCGGGCCGGCCTGGATTATAACGTATCGGCGCGCACGCAGGTAGGTCTAGTCGTTAGCGGGTTAGATAGCCGCTACCCGTTTAATGGCCCAAGTACCACACAGGTATTTGATGCCCAAGGCATTCTTAGCACTCGTTTTGCGTCTCAAAACTACCGGGTGCTGCGCACTCCCAACCAGACCGCCAGCATATCGGTGCGCCATTCGCTCCCGGCCGACTCTAGCGGCACGCCCGAGCTATCGGCCGATGTTGACTATGCCCGCTACCCCACCACCCGAACCCTACAGTTGCTAAGCATTTTCGAGCTGCCGGCGCGCACGCCCATCTTGCTGACGGGAGACCAGGAAGGCCGCTTGACTATTGGGTCGGCGCGCGCGGACTTTGTGCGACCCCTCCCCCACAGTTTGCGATTGGATGCTGGCCTTAAGGCGAGCCAGGTGACGTCGGATAATGACGTGCTATTTGAGAATACAGTGGACGGGGAAACCACTATCGACGTCAACAAAACCAACCAGTTTCATTACAAGGAAACTATTGCGGCCGGCTATTTCAGCCTAACACGCACCCGCCCGAACCTTACTATCACAGCGGGTCTACGGGGAGAAAATACCACTACTACCGGGCAGCAGCAAGTAGGCAACCAGCGCTTCAAACGGCAGTATTTCCAGCTATTCCCGAACATAAGCCTCACCCGGACCTTAAGCGAGCAGCAGGCATTGGCCTTCTCGTTCAGCCGCCGCCTCGACCGCCCCACGTATAACCAGCTGAACCCCTTCCGCTCCTACATAGACGCTACCTCCTACCGCACCGGCAACCCTACCTTGTACCCCCAAACCAGCTACGTAGCGGAGCTGACGCATACCTTAAAGCAGAAGTTCGTGACTGGCGTGAGCTATACCCGCACCAACCGGCCTATTCTGAACGTATCTCTGCTGGACATGGAGGGCATTGTAGCAGCTACGGACGTCAATCTTCGCACGCAGCATTACTACGCGGCTACCCTCACGGCCCCGTTTGAACTCGCCAAGTGGTGCAAGCTGTACACCAACGCCGAGGTGTTTTACATCTACTTCGAGGGCACTTTAGCTGATGGTAGCACTCCGCCGCAAGGACGCCCCGGCGCCATCTTCACCTCCAACGCCAGCTTTACGCTGGGTAAGGGCTGGAGCGCCGACCTGAACGGCAACTACCACACCCCCGAGTGGTATGCCTTCCAGCGGGTTCGGTCGTTTGGGCAGGCTAGTGCGGGCGTACAGAAAGCAGTGGGCTCCCATGCTACGCTTCGCCTCAACGTAGCAGATATCTTCTATACCACTCCGCTGCGGGCAACGTCTACCTACGCATCTCTGCGGGAAACCTTCCGCACTGCACAGGATTCACGCTTTGCTACGGTGGCGTACACCTACCGCTTCGGCAACGAAAAAGTTGCGGCGGCTCGCAAACGCTCTGGTGCTGCCGAGGACGAGAAACGCCGGGCTTCCTCAGTGCAGTAGTGCCATAGTACTGCCCTGCTGGTAGGCAAGTCAGGAGATGCGTTTTGCCTAAAAACGCTTTGAAGAGTGTCTTCCACTATGGAAGGTAATAGTAGAGTATTCTTGAAGTAACCGCTCTTTTACTGCCCCAGCAACTTCAATGATACATCATACACCTCTGTGCTATATCATCTTTCATGCTTTCCAGCATTATCTTCTATTCTCTGGACAAGGCCATTCGCCAGTACCGCAAGCTGGCGCAGGCCAACATTGACCGGGCGGGTATTGCCATTACCATTGACCAGTGGCTGGTGCTGCGGGTAATTCAGGAAAACGATGACCTGACCCAAAGCGACATTGGCGACCGTGTCTTCAAGGATCAAGCCTCGGTGGCCCGCATAATCCGGTTGCTGCTGGATCAAAGGCTGCTAACGGCAGAGCCTCTACCCCACGATGGGCGGCGCACCCGCCTGCGGGTGTCGTTGCTGGGGCAGCAGACGCTGGATGCCGTGCAACCCGTCGTACTTCAAAACCGCAGCATTGCCTTGGAAGGCCTCTCGGAGGCGGATATACGCTTGGTACGCGACCTGCTTGAACGCATTTACCAGAACTGCCTCCCACCTGCCTGAATTACGCAGGAGCACGAGAAAACTAGAGTTAGTAAAGTTTATACGTAGTAGGTTTTGAATATACGAAACTCTTCGTATGTTTGTCTACGAACACATTCGTACTTACTCTCTCCATTCGGGAGCGGGCTGGCCACCCGCCTCCGACGGCATCGTATTCCCCACTTCTTACTTGCTCTTGCGTATGGAAACCCTCATCAATGGGCTATTCCGGTGGCCCGCTATGTTCTTATGCCTGCTTTTTATAGCTCCTGCCTGGGCCCAAAGCACTGCTAGCCTAACCGGAGCCGTGCAGGAAAGCACTGGCAAACCCATTGAATTCGCTACCATCATCGTGCACCGGGCCGCCGATTCTGCAGTAGTTAAAACTGAGTTTAGCGACGCAACTGGCGCCTTTAGGTTTGAGGCGCTACCCGCCGGGCGCTACCTGGTTTCAGCCTCTCAACTGGGATTTGCACGGACTTGGGCCGGGCCACTGGAAATTAGCAGCAGCACGTCGCTCCCCGCTCTAAAGCTAGCTCCTAGCGGTGCTACGGCCCTGAAAGAAGTGACCGTAGTGGGGCAGAAGCCCATTTACCAACGTGAAGCTGACCGCACCATAGTGAACGTGGAAAATAGCACGCTAGCGGCTGGCAACACCACGCTAGACGTGCTCAGCCGCGCCCCTGGGGTAACGATAGATGGCAACGATAACGTAGCTCTCCGTGGTAAACAGGGCCTGCTGGTGCTGATAGATGGCAAGCGCCAGCCCATGACGGGTACCGAACTAGCCGACTATCTGCGCGCCCTACCTGCCGATCAGGTTAAGAACATTGAGCTGATCACTAACCCGCCTGCGAAGTACGACGCCCAGGGCGGGGCCGGCATCATTGCCATCAACCTCAAGAAAGACCAGCGCCAGGGCACCAACGGCACCGTCAATGCCAGCTACGGCCGCGGCTATTACAACAAGTTCAATGGAAGCCTGTCGATGAATCATCGCCACGACAAGCTTAACTTATTTGGCAGTTATTCCTATGCCAACCGCGGTGGCTTAGGCAAGCTGGATATCCACCGGGACTTTTACCGAACAGAGGGTGCTGAGCGAGTATTTGTGGGTAGCAGCGACCAAGTAAACCGCCTCTATCCCACTACTCGCTCGCACGGTTGGAAGGCCGGAGTGGATTATACTCTTACCGACCACACGGTGGTAGGAGCCGTAGTGAGTGGTTTGGCGGCGCGAAACCCTCGGCTACCTGGCACGAATAGGACTACCCTGTACGACGCGACCGGAGCATTAGATGACCAGTACACGGCCCAGGTAAACCGCAGTTTCCGCTCGCCCAACGCCACTGCTAACCTCAATGTGCGTCATACATTTGCCCCCGACTCCAACGGCACCCGCGAGCTAACGGCCGACGTCGACTACGCCCATTACGGCACGCAGCGCCTCCAGGACCTCACGACTACGTACCTATTATCGGGACGGCCTACTACGTTGCTTTACAGCAACCAGAACGGCGACCTTGCCATTCAATCGGTGAAGGCGGACTACGTGCAGCCACTGGCAAGACAGGCACGCCTGGAAGTTGGGGCCAAGGCCAGCCGTGTGAATTCCGACAACGATGTGCAGTTTGAGAACACCGAAAACGGCGTGCGCACTGTAGATGTCAACCAGTCGAACCGATTTATGTACGACGAGCGGATTACGGCGGCTTACGTGAATTTCAACCAGACTCTAGGCAAGCTAAACCTGCAAGCTGGCCTGCGAGGTGAACAAACCCGTGCTACGGGCCATCAGGTAGTAGGCGATGCACGCTTTATCCGTCGTTACGCCCAGCTATTCCCCAGCGCCGCCCTAAAGCAAACCTTCAATGATCAGCACGAGGTAGCAGTATCGTTGAGTCGGCGCATCGACCGGCCTTCGTATCAGCAGCTAAACCCTTTTCGCATCATCGTAGATCCTACCACGTTTGAAGCGGGCAACCCCGGTTTACGCCCACAAACCAGCTACAACGTAGAGCTGACCCACACTTTCAAGCAGAAGTTTTCCACTGGCGTAAGCTATAGCGTTACTCGCAACCCACTCATTGGTGTGGTGCAGCCCGAAACGGATAGCACTGTTGTGGCCACCACCGTAAACCTAGGCCAGCAGCACTACTACGCCCTTACGCTGACAGCTCCCGTGGAGCTTGCAAAGTGGTGGACGGTGTACAACAATGGCGTATTTTACTACAACCGCTTCACCGGCAACCTAGCCGGTACGGCCCTGAACCGGGGGCGCTTGGCCTTCACACTGACTAGTAACAGCACTTTCACATTTGGGAAAGGCTGGAGCGCCGAGCTAAACGGCAGTTATCAGTCGCGGGAGCAATACGGCTTCTTGGATGTGCGGCCCAACGGACAGCTTGCCTTAGGAATTCAGAAACTGGTGTGGAATCAAAAGGGCACGCTCAAGCTCAACGCTACCGATATTCTGTATACCAACAAGGTTCGGGCAATTTCCTCGTACAATAACTATGTGGAACGCTTCTATCAGCGCGGCGACGTACGCATTGTTACGCTGGCGTTTTCCTACCGCTTCGGCAACGACAAAGTAGCTCCTGCCCGCCGAACCGGGGGCGCCGAGGAAGAGAAACGCCGCGCAAATTAGCCTACCCGCTACTAAAACCCTGCGGGCAACTGTACCACTATCAACCCGGCTGCATAGTTGAGCACAGGCATAGCTTGCTGCGGTTACCACCCAAAGCATCCTTCGCGCCACCAACTTCTTATTCGGGCGGTAGTGTACCTTGCACCCATGCCCGATTATCGTTTACGCGTGTTTCAGTCTGTAGCCCGGCACTCGAGCTTTACCAAGGCGGCCCAGGAGCTTTTTATCACGCAGCCTGCCGTTACCAAACACGTCCGGGAGTTGGAGCGCACCTATGAGCAACGCCTGTTTGAGCGCCGTGGTAACCGCATCAGCCTTACCCCCGCCGGCCAAGCTCTTCTCACCCACGCCGACGCAGTAGCAACTCTAGACCAGCAATTAAGCGAAACCCTGCACGGCTTACGCAACGATGGTGGTGGACGCCTACGCCTGGGAGCCAGCACGACCCTAGCCCAGTACATCATTCCGCGGCTGCTTCCTGGCTTTCAGGCCCGCTACTCCCACGTTACGTTGACCTTACTCAACGGCAACTCCGAACAGGTGGCAGAAGCGCTGCTGCGCGGACAGTTGGACCTGGGTTTTGTGGAAGGGCGCAGCAAAAGCCGCGACTTACACTACGAGTTACTACTAGAGGATGAGCTAGTAGTAGTGCGCCAAGCCCGGACAGGTACCCCCGCGCCCATGCCATTAGCTGACGTGCTGCGCCACCCACTGGTGTTGCGCGAGCGAGGCTCGGGCACGCTAGAAGTTCTTGAGCATGCTCTGCGCGCCCACCAGCTCAAACTAAGCGACCTAGAGGTATCGTTTTACTTTAACAGTACGGAGGCTATTAAAACCTACCTGGAGGTAGCACCCGAAGCCGTAGGATTTGTGTCGCGGCAAGCCTTGCAAAAAGAAGTAGCGGCGGGTCTGCTGGAAATCGTGCCCGTTCCGGAGCTAATTCTGACTCGGCAGTTTGAGGCAGTTTGGCTGCAAGGAGAGCCTTTATCGGGAGCGGCCGACCGTTTCTTACAGTACGCCAAGCATCAATACCGCACACTTAGGTAAAACTGCTGGCTGGTCTAGGTGCTATTGAATAGATGAGTCAAAAATCCTGGCCCAACGAACTGACAGGCCGGGTAATCACCCTAACCGCATAACTTCTGGTAATAGCAGATAACAATTATTGGTTATCTGGACGATGGGCGCAGGTGTACTTTTGGGCACCCTATTTCATTCGCCCATCGTGAGTTCTACCAAGCTTCAAGCTTCTCAGGAAAAACTGCCTGCTAACGGTTTTCTACAGTGTTTTTACACTGCTCATTCTGTATTTGGCTACCCCATTACGCTCCGGCAGGCTGTGTTCTTTGTCTTGCTGGGCTTCTGCCTTACCCCGTGGGTTTCGCCGCCCCTGGCTCTGGCCCTTGGGTTGGTATTGGCTCAAACGGTAGGCAACCCGTTCAGCAACTACACCCGCCGTCTTACGCAGCGGCTGTTGCAGTTTTCAGTAGTGGGACTGGGCTTCGGTATGAACGCGCATTCGGCGGTAGCGGCCGGTAAAGAAGGGCTGCTCTTCACGCTTGCCTCCATATTCGGCACGCTGGTGCTGGGCTATGGTGTAGGTAAGTGGCTGGGTCTGGGGCGCACAGTCGTGCACTTAATTTCCTGCGGCACTGCCATCTGCGGCGGTTCGGCTATTGCGGCCGTGGGGCCAGTTTTGCGCGCCCAGGACACGGAAATGTCGGCGGCGCTAGGCACGGTGTTCGTGCTCAATGCCATTGCCTTGTTCATTTTCCCGCCTATTGGCTACGCCCTGCAACTAACACAAACACAATTTGGCTTGTGGTGCGCCATTGCCATTCATGATACCTCCTCGGTGGTGGGTGCCGCTACGGCCTACGGCCACCAGGCCCTCGAAGTAGCCACCACCGTGAAGCTAGCCCGTGCCCTCTGGATTGTACCAGTAGCGCTGGGCACCGCCGTACTTTTTCGGCAACGGGGAGTGAAGATACAGGTTCCTTACTTCATCGTTGGATTCGTGGGAGCTATGTTGCTCAATACGTTTGTACGGGAGGTTCACTCGTTCGGGCCCCTACTCGTTGCTCTAGCCAAGGAAGGGCTTACCGTAACGCTTTTCTGCATAGGAACAGGCTTATCAGCCACAGTGATAAAAGCGGTGGGAATCCGCCCCTACCTACTAGGTATGCTGCTCTGGGCGGCCGTTGCTACGGCCTCACTGTATATGATTCGGCACGTTGTATGACGTTTGTCTTTCTAACAGCCAAGTTTGTGTGTTTCCCGGGCCCTTGAGGGCATTCACTCGGCCTCTAACAGAATAGGTATCCATGAGTTGCGTGCGCGGTTCTTTACGTCAACCACAACAAAAAAGGCTGGTCAGTTGACCAGCCTTTTTCGTGCGAAGCTACGTTTTGGCTACTACCCTTTCGGGCTCAGCACTACGTAAGGAATAATGCATTCCTCCAGCGAAATGCCGCCGTGCTGGAACGTGTCCTTGTAGTAGTTCACGTAGTAGTTGTAATTGTTGGGGTAGGCGAAGAAGTAGTCGCCCACAGTAAAGACGTAAGCGGTGCTCACGTTCTCGCGGGGTAGGAATACCCGCTCCGGCTTACGCACCGTAAACACGTCGCGCGAATCGTCGAAGCCCAAGTTTTTGCCGTGCTTATAGCGCAGGTTCGTGTTTGTATTCCGGTCGCCCACAATTTTGTACGGGCGCTTCACCCGAATTGTGCCGTGGTCGGTGGTGATGATAAGCTTGCCCTTGCGCTCGGCAATCTGCTGCAACATTTCATACAGCGGGGAGTGCAGGAACCAGGAACGGGTGATGCTACGGTACGCCGACTCATCGGCGGCCAGTTCCCGAATCATGGCCATGTCGGTGCGGGCGTGGGAGAGCATGTCCACAAAGTTGTAGACAATGACGTTCAACTTGAAGTTATTGTGCAAGTTGGCCATTTTGCCCAGCAGGTCTTTACCCGCTTGTAGGTTGGTTACCTTATTGTAGCTGTACTTGGCTTTCTGCCCGGCTTTCTGGAACATGATTTCCATGAACTCGGCCTCGTGCAGGTTTTTGCCTTCATCGTCGTCATCCCATACCCACAGGTTGGGGTACTTTTTCTGAATGTCGCCGGGCATCATGCCCGAGAAGATGGCGTTGCGGGCGTAGGCAGTAGTAGTCGGCAGAATACTGTAGTAAGTCTCCTCGGAGTCTACAGTAAACAACTCAGCAATGATAGGCTCCAGTACCTTCCACTGGTCGTAGCGCAGGTTGTCGATGAGCACGAAGTAAACGGGCGTGTCGCCGGTGTCTTTCAGCATCGGAAACACTCGCTCCTTAAACAGCTGGTGCGACATTAGCGGGGCCTCTTCGTCGCCGTTTACCCAGTCCTCGTAGTTCTCCGTAATGAAGCGGCCGAAGTAGGTATTGGCTTCGTCTTTCTGCATGTTGAAGACGTCGGCCATGCTCTTGCCTTCCGTCTCGTTGATTTCCAGCTCCCAGTACACCAACTTTTTATACACTTCAGCCCACTCCGAAGCCGTAAGGCGGTCGGAGAGTTGCATGCCCAGTTGGCGGAAGTCGCGCTGGTAGCCGGAATTGGTTTTTTCGGACACGAGGCGCTTGTTGTCCAGCACCTTCTTCACCGCCAACAAAATCTGGTTGGGGTTAACGGGCTTGATGAGGTAGTCGGCAATTTTAGAGCCGATGGCTTCCTCCATGATGTGCTCTTCCTCGCTCTTGGTAATCATGACCACAGGCACGGTAGGCCGGATGGTTTTGATTTCGGTGAGGGTTTCGAGGCCCGTAAGGCCGGGCATATTTTCATCCAGAAACACGATGTCGTACGTCTGCTCCTGAATCTGCTCAATAGCATCGGCGCCAGAGTTAACGCCCGTCACGTCGTAGCCTTTGTCTTTGAGGAAGAGAATGTGTGGTTTCAGGAGGTCGATTTCGTCGTCGGCCCAGAGGATGCTGTATTGTTGCATGGATGGGGAATGTGAGATGGTACCCGGCACATAGGCGCTGGGCGTCATGAAACGAGCTTTATCAGTTGTGCCCGCCGCTGATAGACTCCAGAGAGCCCAAACAGCTTAAACAGGTTGCAACTAAAGTTTCGTAAGTAGCTTTACTCCCAATCCCAGGTTTTTGGTTTAAAAATTCTTGTTCCCCTATACTCGGGGCAGCAACTCGGCGGTAAAGTAGCCGAAAATTGTTGAGTGTTGCGTGGAGCGCACGTTTGGGGCTCCTACGCAAGAAGATAAACCACGCTCCTCCGAATACGTTCACCGATGCGCAGAGCGTAAGCTCGGCGCTACCCTCCTATGAACAAAAAGAAAATCTTCAACGACCCGGTGTACGGCTTCGTCACGATTCCCACCGAGCTGTTGTTCGACCTGATTGAGCACTCCTATTTTCAGCGCCTACGCCGCATTCAGCAGCTTGGACTCACCTTATTTGTGTACCCTGGGGCCCTGCATACGCGCTTTCACCACGCCCTGGGCGCCATGCACCTGATGACCCTGGCCCTGCGCACGCTCAAAGACAAGGGCATCAAAATTTCGGCAAAGGAAGGCGAGGCCGCTATGGCCGCCATTCTCCTGCACGATATTGGCCATGGCCCCCTCTCCCACGCCCTAGAGCGCAGCATCTTCCACGAGGTGCACCACGAAGAACTAAGTTTGCACCTGATGCGCAAGCTCAATGCCGAGCACCATGGCGCTCTTGATCTGGCCATTCAGATTTTTGAGGGAACCTATACGCGGCCTTTTTTCCACCAACTGGTCAGCAGCCAGCTGGACATGGACCGCCTCGACTACCTCAACCGCGACTCGTTTTACACCGGCGTGCAGGAAGGCCGCCCCGGCGCCGACCGCCTTATTAAGATGCTGACGGTAGTGGACGAGAGGCTGGTGCTGGAGGAAAAGGCCGTATACAGCATCGAGAATTTCCTGGTAAGCCGCCGCCTGATGTACTGGCAGGTGTACCTGCACAAAACCGTAACTAGCGCCGAGCAGATGGTTATCCGGATAATGCAGCGGGCCCGCGACTTGGTGCGGGCGGGGCACCACGTACCAGCTTCCCCGGCCCTGCACTTCTTTCTTTCCCGCACCGTCACGCAGAAAGAGTTTGAGCAGGACGACCAAATCCTGCGCCGCTTCACTCGCCTCGACGATACGGATGTGTGGAGCGCCGTGAAGCTCTGGGCCGACCACCCCGACAAGGTACTAAACTACCTAGCACAAAGCCTATTAGACCGCCATCTGTTCAAAATCACGTTGCAAACGGAGCCTTTCGATGAAGAGTTCAAGCTGGGCATTGTGGAGCTGATTGCCGACCATTTTCGTTTGTCGTCAGAAGATGCGGCGCAGCTCATGCTCACCGGTCGCATCAGCAACAATGCCTACGACGCGGGCGGGCAAGACTCTATTGATGTGCTGACCAAGCGGGGCCGGGTGGTAAATGTGGCTGAGGCATCCGACCTGCCCAACATAAAAGCCCTAAGCCAACGCGTTGAAAAGCATTACATCTGCTACCCAAAGGAGATCCTCTAAACCGTTGTTAATAGCTGACAGCTAGACACTAGCCTGATTTTTCTACTCAGGGCGCTGCATGCCGCCTACTCAGCACCAAGTACCAACCCCTAATTTTCTCTACTTTTGCCCGATGGAATTTACCGTAGGCCAGATAGCAGAAGTACTGCACGGAGCAGTAGAAGGAGACGCCACCCAGCGCATCGACCGGCTGGCGAAAATTGAAGAGGCCCAAGCAGGCTCCCTCTCCTTTTTGGCAAACCTGAAATACGAACACCATTTGTACAGTACGGGCGCCTCGGCCGTCATTGTAAGCCGCACGCTAGAGCTGAAGCAGCCCGTTGCCACGGCCCTCATCCGGGTCGATGACCCCTACTCCAGCTTCACCACGCTACTGGAATTCTACCAGCAGGCCACGCGTACCGGCAAGCGCGGCGTAGAGGAACCCGCTTATATGGGCACTACCTCCCGCATTGGCGAAAACCACTACCGCGGGGCCTTTTCCTACATTGGCGAGAACTGCGAAATAGGGCAAGACGTCGTCATTTTTCCCCACGTGTTCATCGGCGACCGAGTGAAGATTGGGGATGGCACCATTTTATACGCCGGCGCAAAAATCTATGCCGAGACCGTTATTGGGAGCCGCTGCACTATTCACGCCGGGGCCGTGATTGGCTCCGATGGCTTTGGTTTTGCGCCCCAGCCCGATGGCTCTTACCGCACTATTCCGCAAATTGGCAACGTGGTGCTGGAAGATAATGTGAGCGTCGGGGCCAACGCGACCATCGACTGCGCTACCATGGGCTCCACTATTATTCGGGAGGGTGCCAAGGTGGATAACCTCGTGCAGATAGCTCATAATGTGGAGATTGGCCGACACACCGTAGTAGCGTCCCAGAGCGGCATTTCTGGCTCCACCAAAATTGGTGATTTCTGCGTGCTGGCTGGTCAAACCGGTATTGCGGGCCACTTAAACCTGGCCAACCGCACCACAGTCACTGCCCAGTCGGGCGTGGGCAAGTCCATTAAGCACGAAGGCGTACTGCTGCAAGGCTCGCCCGCCTTCAACCTGCGCGACAGTTTACGGTCCAACGCCATTTTTCGTCACCTTCCCGACCTGGAGCGCCGCCTAACTCAACTAGAACGCACCTCGCAGACGCCAGAAAAGTCCTAGCTTTGTGACCAAGACGTTTGAAGGCAGAAGCTGGAAGCTAGAAGGCAACCGTATAACTTCTGGCTTCCAGCTTCTGCTTTTTTACTTCTCTTCGCCGCAACTTCTAGCTCCTAGCTTCTGGCTTCTAGCTTCTTTAGATGAACGATAAGCAACACACCATCAAGGCCCCCGTCACCGTGAGTGGCATTGGTCTTCACACGGGCGCACAGGCTACCATGACGTTCTGCCCGGCCCCCATCAACCACGGCTACAAGTTCCAGCGCGTGGATTTGCCCGGCCAGCCCATTGTGGATGCCGACGTGGATAATGTGGTAGATCTCTCCCGTGGCACCACCATTGAGCAGAACGGAGCCCGTGTCAACACGGTGGAGCACACGCTGGCTGCTTTAGTAGGCTTGCAGATCGATAACGTGCTGATTCAGTTGGATGGCCCCGAGCCGCCCATTATGGATGGCAGCAGCTACGAGTTCATCAAACCCCTGCACGAGGTAGGCCTTGAGGAGCAGAATGCCCTGCGCAACTACTTCGAGATTCCCGACGAAATTCGGTACGTGGACAACGCCCGGGCGGTAGAAATTGCCGGCCTGCCGCTGAATAACTACCGCCTCACGGTGATGGTGGACTATAATTCCCCCGTTCTGGGCTCCCAGCACGCTTCACTCACCGATATTTCTCAGTTTGAAAGCGAAATTGCCTCGTCGCGCACGTTTTGCTTTTTGCACGAACTCGAAGCGCTCTACAAACAAAACCTCATCAAAGGCGGCGACCTTAGCAATGCCATTGTGGTAGTAGACCGCGTGGTAAGCGAGGAAGAGCTAAGCGACCTGGCCGAAATGCTGGGCAAGCCGAAAGTGGCGGTTAAGAAAGAGGGCATCCTTAACAACGTGGACCTACGCCACAAGAACGAGCCCGCGCGCCACAAACTCCTGGACCTGGTGGGTGACTTGGCGCTGGTAGGCCGCCCCTTGAAAGGGCAGATTCTGGCCGCCCGGCCGGGCCACGCCGCCAACGTTGCCTTTGCCAAGCGCATCAAGAAAAAGATGCAGGAGGCCGATAGCAGCCCCATTCCTACCTACGACCCCTCGCGGCCGCCGGTAATGGACATCAACCAGATTGCGGCCACGCTGCCTCACCGCTACCCCTTCCTGCTCATCGACAAAATTATTCACTTAGATGCCAATACGGTGTCGGGCGTGAAGAACGTGACGATGAACGAGCCGTTTTTTCAGGGCCACTTCCCCGGCAACCCCGTGATGCCGGGCGTGCTGCAAATTGAAGCCATGGCGCAAACTGGCGGCATTCTTGTACTGAACACCGTGCCCGATCCCGAGAACTACTGGACGTACTTCATGGGAATTGAAAACTGCCGCTTCCGTCGCATGGTAAAACCCGGCGACACGATCATCTTCAAGTGCGAACTGCTGGCTCCTATTAAGCGTGGCATTGCCAAAATGGGCGGCAAAGCCTATGTCAACGGCAAAGTGGTAATGGAGGCCGAAATGTCCGCTAGCATTGTTCGAAAGGATAATTAAAAATTAAGGCTGAAGACTTCCGGATGGCTTATGCCGTTTTTACGGAGCCATCTGCTTCACTTTTTAGTTTTTGATTCCCCATTTTCAATTGAAAGGAATGAACCAACCACTCGCCTACATCCACCCCGAGGCTAAAATTGCGCAAAACGTAGTAGTAGAGCCCTTCACGACTATTGATAAGGACGTGGAAATCGGGGAAGGCACCTGGATTGGACCCAACGTCACTATCATGGCCGGGGCCCGGATTGGCAAGAACTGTAAAATCTTCCCGGGGGCCGTTATTGCGGCTCAACCCCAGGACCTCAAGTTCGCCGGCGAGAAAACTACTGTGCACATTGGCGACAACACCGTGATTCGCGAGTGCGTGACGGTGAACCGGGGCACCGTAGATAAACTGAAAACGGTAGTAGGTAATAACTGCCTGCTCATGGCTTACGTGCACATTGCCCACGACTGCGTAATTGGCAATAATTGCATTCTGGCTAACACCGTGCAAGTAGCAGGTCATGTAGAAATTGGTGATTTTGCTATTGTCGGGGGCTCATCGGCCGTGCACCAGTTTGTACGCATCGGGCCGCACGCCATGATTTCGGGTGGCTCCCTGATTCGTAAAGACGTGCCGCCCTTCGTGAAGGCCGGCCGTGAGCCGTTGACTTACTCGGGCATCAATAGCATTGGACTACGCCGCCGGGGTTTCTCGGACCAGAAAATTGCCGAAATCCAACAGCTCTACCGCCTCCTATTCCTCAGTGGCCTGAACAACGCCGCTGCGCTCGACCAAATTGAGTTAGAGCTTTCCCCCTCTCCAGAGCGTGACGAAGTAGTGAATTTTATTCGCAACTCAGGCCGGGGCGTTATCAAGGGCTACTCCCGCAACGGCAACGGCGGCGCCGAGTAAACCGGGGAGTACGTAACCGGGGGTGAGCAGCAGGATTGGGGTAGGACCGTAGTCGTCCGGACCAGGTTCTGCTGCTCACCCTTTGCTTTTCTTTCTTTTACGCGCACCCTATGCTGCTAACCGCAACCGGACTTAGCAAACGCTTTGCCCGCGAATGGATTTTCCGCAACCTCACGCACGCATTTCATGCGGGCACGGCTACGGCCATCTTGGGGCCAAACGGCTCGGGCAAGAGCACACTGCTCAATACCTTATCGGGGCAGTTGCTGCCCAGCGAAGGCACGCTGACGTATGCGTACCAGGGAAAGCCCGTGGCGGTGGAAGAAGTGCCGACGTATTTGGCCTACGCTGCGCCGTATCTGGAGCTTATCGAAGAGCTGACCTTGACAGAATTGATTCAGTTTCATACTCGATTCAAGCCCCTCCGGCCCGGTCTTACCCCAGCGGCTCTAATTGAACTGATGTACCTGGAAAAGTCCCGCCATAAGCTAGTGCGCGATTTTTCATCGGGTATGAAGCAGCGCCTTAAGCTTGCTCTGGCTCTCTATGCCGAGGCTCCCTTACTCCTGCTCGACGAACCAACTACCAACCTCGACCGCACGGGTGTAGACTGGTATTTAGAGCACGTGCGGGCTACCTTAGCTGGCCGCACGGTGCTAGTGTCAAGCAATGTGCCTGAGGAGTACGACTTTTGCCAGGAGCAGTTGTTAATCACTGACTTCGGCGCTAAGGCCGCACGGTAGCGTGTTTAGGGAAGGGTAGCACAGCGAAGTGGCACCTGTGAAATAGCACGGTACAAGGTGTAGGCGCACCTTGCCTATCCAAACAGCAGAGTGGTGTAGCCGGGCCGAAGAGTAGAGAAATGGAATCCGGTTTCTTAAAATTACTACGCACCGGAACTGCCTGATTTCGCAGCAGAAGCACTTTTTTCGCCCTATTGCGAAGCAGCAGCGTAACCTTCTAAAGGCTGCGGCACGTATCTTCGCAGCCGAAGTGCGGCTTTTTTCCTCCGAATTTATTCACCCTTACCGCCCCTAGCAAGGCCATGAGACAATACGACGACCTCGACGACGACTTCCTCGACGATGACGACGAGCTGGACAACTTCGCCAAGACCGGCGGCAGCAAAACCCGCGGCAATTCCGAAGACCAGCTCTCCGCCAAGTACGCCGACTACCTGATGTGGCGCGATACGGGTTCTTCCCACGACGAAGCGCTGGACCTCGCCAGCATGACCGAAGAAGAATTCACTACCGCTGAAGCCGCCGAAGATCCTGATGGCAGCCGTGGCTACGGCAGCCTCGATGATGAGGACGACGACTTCGCGGATGATGACGATGACGACGACTTTGGCAGCCACCGCACCGGCAGCGGCCGCCGTGGTTCCAGCTTCGACGACGATGATTTGTAAGATTTCTAGCTGCCTTTTAGGGTAGCTATACAAGAGAAAGGCCCCTGGTTCTCCAACCAGGGGCCTTTCTCTTGTTAGATGAGTAGGTCCACGTTCGAATAATTGACAGCCTAGCTCTTGCGGCCGAATACTTTCTTGAGCAAATCCGTGGTGCGCGCTACGGGATTTTCGCGAATGTTGGCTTCTTCCTGAGCAATGAGCGTGAACAAGCCATCAATAGCTTTGCCAGTAGCATACTGGTTTAGGTCGGTTTGCACGGGCTTTACCATTGGAATGCGGTTGTAGCGCGTGGTGAGGTCGGTGTAGTAGCGCGTGGCCCCTACTTTGTCGAGGCTCTGCTGGATAATGGGCTTGAAGGCAACCGTGAGCTGTTCGGTGGTGGTTCGCTTGAGGTAATTGGTAGCCGCGTCTTTCTCACCTGTCAGAATACCCCACACATCTTTAAAGGTGAGGCTTTTGATGGCCGCCAGGAAGATGGGCTTGGCGCTTTTGGCGGCATCCTCGGCGCCGCGGTTCAGCGTAAGCTCAAACTTATCTACTTGGCTACCTAGCCCAATGGAGCGCATGGTAGTAGCTACGCGCTGAGCATCAGCCGGGAAAGGAATACGGATAAACTTATTCAAGTAAAACCCATCTGTTTTCGACGCTTGATCGGCTCCTTTGCTGATGCCCTGCACCAAGGCCTCCTTCAAGCCATTGGCCGCTTCTGTGTTCGACACACTGCCCGAGCTTACGCCGGTGGTAGTAGTCTTGGTAGGCATGGGCAGCTTGATGTTGCCAATCTTGGGGAGGCTAAATTGGGCGGCAGCCTGAAGGTGCAGGCCCAGCACGGCCATCGGGAGCAGAAGGAGGAGGCGTTTGTTCATGGAAGCAGGCAAAAGCAGCAAAGAATAACAGTAGGCTAGTGCCTACGAGGACTGCTAAATGCACAAACCGGACCAAATCAGCTCCTGTTTCGGGCAGACGTGCGCCAGCTACATCATTATCGATGGATGCCCCAGAAAGGTCGACCGCTCTGGCATTCTGATCGGGCTAGCAGGAAGCCCAGTCAACCCCTAAAATGACTACGGAGTGCCCAGCACGTGGTGGACACTCCATAGACCATAGAGAAGGCAGCAGCTACTTGCCGAATACTCGCTTCAGCAACGCACTACCCTGAGCCGCCGGGTTGGCCCGAATGCGGCCTTCCTCGGCTGAGATGAGGGCGAACAAGCCATCCACTGTTTTCTCGGTGGCATAAGGCACCAGCTGAGGATTAAGCGGCGTCACTAGCGGAATCTTATTGTAGCGGGCCACCATTTCAGCGTAGAGCCTGGTAGCACCGGTTTGCTCCAAAGACTGCTGCACCGTTGGTTGGAAAGACGTCCGCAAGTCGGCCGCTGTTTTTTCGTAGAGCAGTGTGGTAGCGGCATCTTCTTCCTTACTAGTGGCCAGTGTCAGCGCATCTTGCAGGCTCAGGTTTTGTACTGCGTTCAAGAAAATAGGCTTGGCCTGAGCAGCTGCCGTTTCCGCGGCATGGTTTAGCGCTACCTCGAAGTTATCGACCAAGGCACCGGCGCGCACCTTGCGTAGCGTGGCAGCTATTAGTTGAGCCTCCGGGGGAAAGGGTATGCGGATATCGGCGTTGGCATTGAAACCATCCGTTTGGCCAGCTTGTGCTACGGCCCGCGTCACGCCCTGGGTGAGGGCCTCGCGCAAGCCCGTGGTAGCCTCGTCGGCGGTGAGGGGCGCTTTCACGGGAGCGGCGGGCACTACGGGGGTAGTAGCTTTGGTAGTAGTGGTCGTCTTCTTGACGGGCGTAGTCGTCTTTTTAGCCGCTGTGGTTTTCTTGGCGGTGGTCGTCTTTTTGGTGGTCGTGGTGGTCTTCTTGGTCGTCGTTTTGGTCTGAGCTAGGCTTACTTGGGTGGCGGCTAGCAGGAGTGAGAAACCGAGGGCAACGGTGCGGAGGGGAGTCATGACAAAAAATAGGGTAAACCAGAAAGCCGTTGTGGCGTTGTTACGGCACGAGGTGCCAATATTGCGCCAATTCCACCACCCATCCTAACCCTTGCTTGCATGCCCACTCTTCCCGTCGTTGAAATCATGACCATTGGCGATGAGCTGCTCTATGGGCAGGTCGTGGACACAAACTCTGCCTTCCTGGGTCAGGAGCTGGCGAAGCTAGGCTTACGCGTGCGCCAAATTACCAGCGTGTCAGACCGGGCCGATGAAATTGTAACTGCCCTGGACCTAGCGCGGCAGCGCGCCGACGTAGTACTGATGACTGGTGGCCTGGGTCCAACCAAGGACGACCTTACCAAGCACGTGTTGGCCCGCTACTTCGGCACCGAGCTGGTGCTGCATGAACCCACTTTGCATCACGTGGAGGGCATTTTCGCCCGCTACAACCGGCCCATGCTTGAGGTAAACCGCCAGCAGGCCCTGGTACCAGCCAACTGCACTGTGCTGCACAATGCCCTGGGTACGGCCCCCGGCATGTGGTTCGAGGACCAAGGAACCGTATTCGTGAGCATGCCGGGGGTACCTTTCGAGATGAAAGGACTGATGACTGATGAAGTGCTACCCAAGCTTCAGCACCACTTCCAGACGCCTGCCATTGAGCACGTAGTTGTGCAAACGGTAGGCCTGGGCGAGTCCTTCTTAGCCGAGCGAATAGCGGCCTGGGAAAGTGCGCTGCCCGCCACGGTAAAGCTGGCTTACTTACCCTATTTGGGAGGGGTACGCCTGCGCCTTACGGGCTACGATGATGGGCAGCCGAACCTGCGCGCCCGCATGCAAGCCCTGCTACCAGAGCTGTACACCTTGCTCGGCGACCATATTTTTGCCGAGGGCGAGGTGAAGCTGGAAGATGCCGTGGGCCGGTTGTTGACGGCGCGCGGACTGACGGTAGGTACTGCCGAAAGCTGCACCGGCGGCTTGCTGGCACATCGCCTCACGTCAGTGCCCGGCAGCTCCCGCTACTTTCAGGGCAGCATCATAGCCTACAGCAACGACATAAAGATGCGGGAGCTTGGCGTGCAGGCTTCTACCTTGGAAGCCTATGGGGCCGTGAGTGAAGCTACCGTGCGCGAAATGGCGGAAGGCTTGCGTCATCACTTGGGGGTAGACGTGGCCCTGGCTACCAGCGGTATTGCCGGGCCCGATGGCGGCACGCCAGAAAAGCCTGTGGGTACCATCTGCATTGCCTACGCCGATGCGTTCCAGACCGTTAGCCGGCAGTTTAGCTTTGACCGGGGCCGGCAGCTCAATGTGGAGTACACCACTACTCTCGCCCTAAATCTACTGCGCCTGAGCTTGCCACAGTAACCCATACCGGGCCGGCGGCCTTATTCTACCGCCGAGCTCTATCACTGCCCAAGAGCGAAATCACCTGGCCGGTATAGTTGGGTAATATCCTAGCTTGCCAGCACAGTGCAGGCGTGATGCTTTCTACTACCTTTGCGCCACAAACCGCGAAACTCCCACCCCACCCCTTTTCCCCAAACTATCCCAACCGCATGGCACGAGTGGAAATGACGATGCCCAAAATGGGCGAATCCATTATGGAAGGCACCGTTCTAAAATGGCTCAAACAAGTCGGTGAGACGATTGAGCAGGACGAATCGGTGCTGGAAGTGGCAACTGACAAAGTAGATACGGAGGTGCCCGCCCTCCACGCCGGTGTATTACAGGAAATACTAGTGCAGGAAGGCCAAGTAGTAGCCGTGGGTGCTCCTATTGCCATCATCGAAACGGACGTGGCCAGTGCCGCTGCCCCAGCGCCTACCACCCAACTGGCACCACCTTCAGAAAACGGCGCCGAGAAGCCTGCCGTTCCTTACCTGCCCGAGCCACACGACCCACAGGCCGCAACTAGTCTTGCACAGCCCCAGCCTGGCCGCTTCTACTCCCCCTTAGTGCTTAGCATTGCCCGGGAGGAAGGCATTAGCATGAGTGACCTAGAGCACTTGCCCGGCACAGGTAGTGAGGGCCGCGTGACGAAGAAAGACATCCTAGACTACGTAGCTGCTGGTAAGCAGCCCTTGGCACAAGCAGCACCCGCACCTGCGTCAACACCCGCACCGCAGGCTACTCCGGCCCCTGCCGCCGCTGCTGAGCCTACGCCTGCTCCTATAGCACCAGCTGCTACTCTGGCGGCCACGGCCCAACCTGCTCCCACCGCACCGCAGCCGGCCGCTGCTACCAAAGCTGTTCCTTCCATCAGTGGCAACCAGGAGCTGCTGGAGATGGACCGCATGCGCAAGATGATTGCCCAGCGCATGGTAGACTCCAAGCGCATTTCGCCCCACGTGACCAGCTTTGTGGAGGCCGACGTGACCGAGTTGGTGCTCTGGCGCAACAAACACAAGGATGCTTACAAGAAGCGGGAGGGCGAAAACCTAACCTTCACGCCCATTTTTATTCAGGCTATTGCCCGGGCCATTCAGGATTTCCCCAACATCAACGTGTCGGTAGAAGGTGATTACATCATCAAGAAGCGCGACATCAATGTGGGAGTTGCCGTGGCCCTGCCCTCCGGCAACCTGATTGTTCCGGTAATCCATAATGCCGACCAGCTTAACCTCAATGGCCTGAGCAAGCGCGTAAACGACCTGGCCAATCGGGCCCGAGCCAATAAGCTTAAGCCTGAGGACTTGGAAGGCGGCACGTACACGGTATCCAACGTAGGCTCCTTTGGCAACGTGATGGGCACCCCCATCATCATGCAGCCCCAGGTAGCTATTATGGCCGTGGGTGCCATCAAGAAGAAGCCCGCTGTTATTGAAACACCGCAAGGCGACCTAATTGGAGTGCGTCACTTTATGTTCCTCTCGCACAGCTATGACCACCGCGTGGTGGACGGCTCCTTGGGGGGCATGTTCGTACGCCGCGTAGCCGACTACCTCGAGCAATTCGACCCGAATACCACCATTTAATTGGGCGCTAGTCACTTGTTGGAGGTTGATTGTTGAGGCGGCACTTCCCTTCAATAATCAACCTCCCACTTTTGCTAGCTTCACTTTTCTTCATGAATAAGCTTGTACCACTTGTAGCGCTCATCATTGCGTTGGGCCTCATTTTATTTCTGTACCAGCGCCTGCGCACGGCCGAATCAGAGCTGGAGATGGCGCAGAAGCGCTTCAATGACTGCGAGCAGGTCAACTTCCAGCTTCAAAATCAGCTGGTACAAGCTACTCGAGGTCCAGTCCCCGACAGCCTGAAAATAGTAGACTAGTCGGCGGCGTCAACAACACTAAAGAGAGCAAGCCTCTACTACGGCGCCACTTGGCGTCGTAGTAGAGGCTTGCTTGTTTCTGAGGTAGTAAGGGAGTTAGCTTACACAGTACGGTTTAGTGTGCGGGTGCGGGCGGCATCTACGCTCCAGGGGCCAGGGCCGGCCGCGGCTAGGTAAAGAAACACGAAACAGTATAGCACTGCCAGTTCTCCTTGGTTGACGATGGGCAAGGCGTGCTGGGGAGCATGTGCCATAAAGTAAGCCACCGCCATCAGGCCCGAGAGGATAAAGGCTACGGGCCGCGTGAACAAGCCAATAAGAATTAGCAAGCCTCCTCCAAACTCTAGAATACCTGCCACCAGCATAAGGCCCGTGGCACTACCGGCATGGTCGGAAGGAGGCCAGCCAAAAAGCTTTTGCGAACCGTGAAAGGTAAACAGCAGCCCAACCACAATGCGGAGCACGCTCAGCAGGCGGGCAGACCAAGGAGAAAGGAAGAAAGTAGCCATGGAGAAATGGTAGAAAGTGATGGTGTGGGTTTGCAAACGCAAAACTCCTTGGGCAGGATGCACCAAGGCCCGCTTTGCCCGCCTATTCCAATACCCAGGTTACTTTTTCATCCAGCGGCTTACGAATGCTGCGGGCAGTAGCGTCCGGCTTAGGGTAGCCCAGAAAGAAAAATCCCAACAGCTGGTCCTGGGGCCCCAAGCCAAAAAATGGCTTGGCCTCTTCTAGGTATGTAACGCCACCACTGCTCCAGAACCCCGCCAGCCCATAAGCTACGGCCGAAAGGTGCAGATTTTGTACGGCGCATGCTACGGCCGCTACTTCTTCTACTACGGGCACCTCAAGGTTGCGCTTCAAACCAATGGCGATGACGTGGGAGCTCAGCAAGGGGCTGGCCGCTAGCTTCTCAAACTTGTTCTGCTGAAACTTCTCCCCTGCTTTCTCCCGGTATAGTTCCGACTGAAACGTGGCCAGCTTTTGCCGGCCCTCACCCCCGAATACTACGAAATGCCAGGGCTCCGTGCGCTTATGGGTAGGGGCCCAAGTAGCATTTTCGAGTAGCTCCCGCAATAAGGCCGCAGGTACCACGCGGCCAGGCTCAAACTGTACGGGCTGCATACTCCGGCGCCCCCGGATAAGCTGCTTTACTGCGGCTGGGTCTACGCTAGCTTGGGTTTCAACGTGAGTTATCATAGGCATAAAAAGCAGAAGAGTAGTTGAATGTTTGCCTGCATGCATAAAAACCAAAAGCCAGCTCTAAGGCTGGCTTTTGGTTTTGTTCGGCGGCGTTAGGGACGGCCTCCGCTAGTACCCTGCGCGGGGGTAGCGCCGGCACCATTGCCCCCGTCGCTACCGTCCTTCAAGTCATCGTTGCTGACGGAACGGCGGCGTTTTGGCTGGGCCATGCTCATCTTACCAATGCGGTAGCTCAGATTCACGCGCAGGCTAGTGCGGTGAAATATGTTCACACTATTCTGGTCGAGCGTAGCCGTGCTGATTTCATTACGAATGCGGTTCGTGGGTGTGAAGAAGTTATCGGCACCGAAACCAATCGTGCCTTTCTTCTCATCGAAGTCCTTCTTCACACTCAGGCTGTATACGCCAAAGCCACCCTGGTAGCCTTGCAGCTGTACCTGCCGGCCGCGGTAGAAGCTAAACGCTTGCAGCCCCCAGCCTTTGGTGAAATTGTAACCTCCCATGAGGCGGCCGCTGGCTACCCAGCCTTGGTTGCTAGCCGCGTACAGCGGATCCGAAAGGTTGTTGTCGAGAGTAGCGTAGTACACATCTACCCCGCCTCCCAGCGTCAGCTTGTTGTTGATATTGACGTTGGCATTCACGCTGCCTCCGTAGGCGTTTTCCGTACCTATGTTGTCGTAGGAAGTACGAATAGTATCGAAGTTGGCGGTGCGTACCGGTTGAATAGAGCCGTCGGTGTTGCGTACAAAGGCCGAGAAGTTCAGCGAAGTCTGCTTGATAAAAGTATTGTAGCCGATTTCAAAGTTGTTCGTGTACTCTGGCCGCAGTTGGGGGTTACCCACAGTTACGTTGAGAGGATTGGCCGCTTGGCGGTTCGGGTTCAAGAACTGCAAAGAAGGCCGCTGAATCCGGCGGTTATAAGCGGCTTTCAATACGTTGCCGTTCGTCAGCTTGCGGGATACGTTTACGCTCGGCACCAACACCCCATACGATGGAATGGAGGGCGCATTTTCCGTGCGAAAATCCGCGTCGATGTTAGTGTATTCGTAGCGGGTACCAGCTTTCAGGGTGTAGCTTTTCAGGAAACTCAGCGTGTACGAAGCATAGGCCGAGGCAACGTTCTGGTTGTAGTCGAACACGTTCGACAAGTTGGCACCAGGCCGTACTTCCCCGTTTAGCAACGTAGTATAGTCGCTGTTTACCCGGCGCATAATGTCCTTGGCGCCAAACTCCAACAGCTGAGTTTTGCTTAGAGGCGTCTGGTAGTCAGCCTGCAGGGTAATTTCCTGGTTGTAGCTGTCGTTCTGGTTACGGATGTTGTCGCCAGCGCCCTCGCCTTCTAAAATGTAGTTGGTGAAGTTGTTATTGCGCGTGTTACGGCTGTACTGGCCCAGCAAGCTAAATTCGCGCTGGGGCGTTTCATACGTGTGGGTGTAGTTGATGGTCGCGTCCAGCGTGTGCGAGTTGTCAAGCACTTTCACATCGCGCAGGCTGCTGTTAGTTGGGTTCAGCCGCCCATCGTAGAAGATGGTGTTGGTAGCCAAATCGTCTTGGTAGTTGGTGCCATTGCGCACACCCAGCTGCACCGAGGCCGACAAGAAATTATACTTGTTGATGTCGTAGTCCCACCCAAAGGAATAACGACCAAATAGGTTCTGGTTGCGCGTATCGGCGGTTTGGGTCGTCTGGCTCAGCAACGAGCGGGTACTTAGGTCGCTACCCTGCACGGAGTAAGAGCGCTGGTCGTTCGTGAAGCTGCCAGGCGTGTTGTACTGAGCCCGGCCACCGCCACCTAGCGAGAAGCCCATCTTCCCTACCCGGTACGAGGCATTAAGGCCCAAGTCGGAGCCGCGTAGGCCGGCGCTAGAGCGCAAATCCAGGGTAAAGCCCTGCAAGTTGTTTTGCTTGGTAACGATGTTAATAATACCACCGGAACCTTCGGCATCGTACTTAGCCGAGGGCGAGGTAATTACTTCCACCGTTTTAATCTGATCGGCCGGAATCTGCTTGAGCGCATCCGCAATGCTGTTGGCCGAAATGGTGGAAGGGCGGTTGTTGATCAGGACCCGAATGTTTGAGCTACCCCGCAGGCTCACGTTGCCGTCGAGGTCCACGGAAAGCATGGGCACGCGCTTGAGCACATCGGTAGCATCGCCGCCGCGCGTTGTCTCGTCTTTCTCGGCATTGTAAACGGTACGGTCTACCTTCTCCTCCACTAGGCTGCGCTGGCCTTCCACTACTACCTCGCCCAGCTTCTGGGCCGAAGAACCTAGCACCACATTGCCCAGCGCCACCGTATTGCCGGCATCGGTGATAACAACACCAGACTTTTCCACGGTTTTGTAGCCAATAAAGCTAATTTGTACGGTATACGTACCAGCCGCTACCCGCGAGATAGTGAATTTGCCGTTGTCGTCGGCGGCAGTGCCATCCACGGGCTTGCCAGTAGCGGGATTCAGCAGTGCCACGGTGGCGTAGGGCACGGGCTGCTTGGTATCGGCATCCACAATAGTGCCCGTAACGCGGCCAGTGCCTTCCTGGGGAGCGGGCACTCCGCCAGGCATGGCACCCGCTGGCCGGGCTGCACCGGCAGGCCGCTCCCCGGTAGGCGCCTGGCCAAACACCACGTGGCCGCTGCTAGTAATGGCGAGAAGAAGGAAAAGTTTTTTCATGAGGGCGGGAAGGGAAGTCGCCAGAACGAGGCAGACGAGCCGTTAGCTGTAGTTTACTAGTGGTCAAAGGTACCGTCGCGTCAGAGCCTGCCGGAAAATAACCCGACTAACGCCGCTGTTTCAGCCCCGAAGACCACGGAATGTCCGGCCGAACCACTGTTGACCGGCTACTGACACAACTTTACTCCTGAGGTGGCACGCACCGCCTATTATTTATAGAAATGCTGCCTCTACAACCCAAAAAAGGCTGCTCCAGTTAGCCGGAGCAGCCTTCAACTAGGGTCTTAAGGCGGCAGGAAAATGCCCCCCGCGTGGGCCTAGGCCTTCATACCCAGCAACAGCAGCATGAAAGCAAACTGCCGGGCTGTGTCCTGAATGGACTTGAAGCGGCCCGAGGCCCCTCCGTGGCCCGCCTCCATATCGGTGTGCAGCAGCAGCAGATTGTTGTCGGTCTTTACGGTCCGCAGTTTGGCTACCCACTTAGCCGGCTCGAAGTACTGCACTTGCGAGTCGTGCAGGCCGGTAGTAACGAGCATATTGGGGTAGGCCTGAGCCCTTACCTGATCATAGGGCGAATACGACAGCATGTAGTCGTAGTACTCCTTCTGGCTGGGGTTGCCCCACTCATCGTACTCGCCGGTGGTCAGGGGAATGCTTTCGTCGAGCATGGTGGTTACCACATCTACAAACGGCACGGCGGCTACTACCCCCTTGTAGTACTCAGGATGCATATTCACAATAGCACCCATTAGCAACCCGCCTGCCGAGCCGCCCATGGCAAACAGCTTCTGAGCCGAGGTATACTGCTGGTCAATCAGGAATTTGGAGCAGTCGGTAAAGTCGGTGAAGGTGTTTTTCTTCTTGAGCTTCTTGCCGTCTTCGTACCACTGCCGCCCCATTTCCTGCCCACCCCGGATGTGGCAAATGACGTAGGCAAAGCCCCGATTGAGTAAGCTCAAACGACCGGCACTAAAGGTGGCATCCATGGAGAGGCCATAGGAGCCGTAGGCATACTGGAGTAGGGGTGCACTGCCGTCCTTCTTAAAGCCCTTCTTGTACACAATGGACATGGGAATTTTGGTCCCGTCGGTGGCTGGCGCGTACACCCGCTCCGTCACGTAGTCCTCCTTATTGAAGCCGCCCAGCACCGCTTGCTCCTTCAAGAGCTTTTTGGTGTGGCTGTTCATGTCATAGTCGTACGTGGAGTTGGGCGTCGTGAGCGAGGAGTAGCCGTAGCGCAGAATGGGGGTATCAAACTCGGGATTGATGCTGATGGCGGCAGTGTATGTAGGCTCACCAAAGTTGAGGTAGTGTTCCTGCTTATCCTTCCAGCGAATCACACGCAGCTGTAGTAGCCCCTCCTTTCGCTCCCCCAGCACCAAGTACTCCTTGAATAGCTCCATGTTTTCCAAAAACACGTCCTTACGGTGCGGAATCACCTCCTGCCATGCCGATTTGGCGGTGTTCGTCACCGGCGTTTTCAGCAAATGAAAGTTGGGGGCGCCGGCATTGGAAAGCACATAGAACTGGTCGCCGAAGTGCTCAATTTCGTAGAGGTGGTCTGCCTCACGGGGCAAAAACACCTTGGGCTCTTGCGTGGGCTTGGCAGCCTCCAAAAAGCGCATCTCCGACGACATTGTACTGCCCATTTGCAGGAAGATGTACTTGCGCGACTTGGAGCGGCCCACCCCTGTGTAAAAGGTATTATCCTTCTCTTCGTACACCAGCACATCCTGCTTGGGGTCGGTGCCCAGGGTATGGCGGTATACCTGGCAGGGCAGCAAGGTTTTCACGTCTTTCTTGGTGTAGAAGACGGTCTGGTTATCGGTTGCCCACACAGCGTTTCCGCTGGTGTTGGTAATTTTTTCGGGGTAAAGCTTACCGGTCTTCAGGTCGCGGAAGCGTAGCGTGTACAGGCGGCGGCTTACCGTGTCGGTCGAATACGCCAGCACGTGGTTGTTGTCGCTGACCTCAAAACCGCCAATTTGGAAGTACGCCTTGCCCTTACCCATTTCGTTGGCGTCGAGCAGCACTTCCTCCGGGGCGCTCAGGCTGTCCTTCTTACGGCAATAAATGGGGTACTCCCCTCCCGCTTCGTAGCGGGTGTAGTAGTAGTAGCCATTTTCGCGGTAGGGCACCGACTCATCCTGCTCTTTAAT
Source organism: Hymenobacter mucosus (assembly GCF_900188255.1). GTDB lineage: Bacteria > Bacteroidota > Bacteroidia > Cytophagales > Hymenobacteraceae > Hymenobacter > Hymenobacter mucosus. The sequence goes on from NZ_FZNS01000001.1 coordinate 473,465, forward strand.
GCGGCCTTTGATTTCCTTAAATAACGCTTCCTGCAACCCTTTCACCGGAGCCATCTGCTGATCTACGTAGGCATTCTCAGCGTTGAGGTAGCTAATCACCTCAGGATTTTCGGGCTCGTTGAGCCAGTAGTAGTTGTCGGTGCGGGTACCGAATGGCGAAGTAAGTTGCTTGGGCTTAATAGCCGCTACGGGAGGCTTGCTCATGGTGCGTGACGCTGGAGATTGGGCGACGACCGCGCTGCTTAGCAGCACGCCCACGCCCGTCAGCAAAGTGTATAAGTGGTTCATAGAGCAGGTAGTCAAGGTGATTGTCTGCTCTAAAGAAAAGGAATATCATGTAACACGCACAGCCGTATGGGGCCGCCAATACCATCAAGGTGAGGCACTTCGGCGGGCGGCAATGCGTACGACAGGGTTGCCTGGTTACTAGCGTACCAACAAAAAGGCCGCCACGCTAGCGCGGCGGCCTTTTTGGCAGATTATAGGTTGGCTCGGCAGCTTATAAGGCAGCTAAGCTCTGTTCCAGGGCCGTAATCTTCGACTCGGCATCGGCAAGCTTTTGGCGCTCACGCTCCACGAGGTCGGGCTTGGCGTTCTGCACGAATTTCTCGTTGCTCAACTTCTTCAGCACCGAGTCGCGGAAGCCTTGGGCGTACTCCAGCTCCTTACTCAGGCGTTCCTTTTCAGCGCCCAAGTCAATCTGACCTTCCAAAGGCACGAAGAACTCCGCACCACCCGACACGAATCCAATGGCGGCCGCTGGCGCAGCATCTACCGCACTGATTTCGGTGAGCGAAGCCAGTTTCCGGATAATGCCATCGTAGTCTTGGAGCAGCGCCGCGTCGTCCGTTTTGGCGGCCAGCGTCAGAGGCTTGTTAGGGCCCAGGCCTTTTTGGTTGCGGATGTTGCGTACCCCGGCTACAATGTCGAGGGCCTTTTCCATGCGGGCAATCAGATCCGGAGCTCCGGCTATGATTTGCTTCTTGGGCCAGGCGGCTACGCACACGTAGTCCTTGGGGCTGCGCTCAGCCAGTTCATGCCAAATTTCTTCGGTGATGAAGGGCATGAAGGGGTGTAGCAGCTTCAGCAGCGTTTCCAGGAAGCCCGTGGTGTGGCGCAGGGTTTCCGGGTCGATAGGTGCCTGGTAGGCTGGTTTGATCATTTCCAGATACACTGAGCAGAAATCGTCCCACACCAACTTGTACACCGTCATCAGGGCGTCACTCATCCGAAACTTATCGAAGTGCTCGTCCAGCTCTGCCAGCGTTGTGTGCAGTTTAGCGGAGAACCACTCCACGGCCTTCTCGTTCACAAAGGGTAGTTCGGCATTCACCTCCCATCCTTTGATGAGACGGAAGGCATTCCAGAGCTTGTTAGTGAAGTTGCGGCCCTGCTCTACTAGCTTGATATCGAAGAGCAAGTCGTTGCCCGCCGGGGATGAGAACAGCATGCCAGTACGCACGCCGTCGGCACCGTATTGCGCAATCAGGTCCAGCGGATCGGGCGAGTTGCCGAGCTGCTTGCTCATCTTCCTACCCTGGTCGTCGCGCACGATGCCGGTGAGGTACACATTGCGGAAGGGCACTTCCTTGCGGTACTCCAACCCAGCCATAATCATGCGGGCCACCCAGAAAAACAGGATTTCGGGAGCCGTTACGAGGTCATCGGTTGGGTAGAAATAGTTAACATCTGCGTTGTCGGGGTCCTTAAACCCGTCGAACACTGAAATCGGCCACAGCCACGACGAAAACCACGTATCCAGCACGTCTTCGTCTTGGCGCAAATCGGTGGCTTGGAGGTTGTAGTCGCCGCTTTGCTCGCGGGCCAGTTTCAGGGCCTCCTCCACGTTGAGGGCTACTACAAACGTGCCGTCGGGCAGGTAGTAGGCCGGAATGCGCTGCCCCCACCACAGCTGCCGCGAAATGCACCAGTCGCGTACGTTCTCCATCCACACCCGGTACATGTTCTTGAATTTGGGCGGGTGCAGCTTAATCTCGTCGTTTTCTACTACGGCCAATGCTGGCTTAGCCAAGTGCTCCATTTTCAGGAACCATTGCAGGCTCAGGCGTGGCTCAATAACAGCGCCCGTACGCTCTGAGGTTTGCAGCACGCTGGCGTACTCCTCAATCTTGGCCAGCAAACCGGCTTCCTCCAAGTCCTTCACAATGTTACGGCGTGCCGCAAATCGATCCTGGCCCACGTACAGCTGCGCTTTTTCATTGAGCGTGCCATCGTTATTAAGGATGTCGATAACGGGCAGGTTGTGCTTGAGGCCTAGCTCGTAGTCATTCAGGTCGTGGGCGGGTGTAACCTTGAGCGCACCCGTACCAAAGTCGATGCTCACGTACTCATCCAGAATTACTGGAATGTCGCGGCCCAGTAGCGGAATGCGTACGCGGGCTCCGTTGTGCAGGTGGGTGTAGCGCGGGTCGTTGGGGTTCACGGCCACGGCCACGTCGGCCATGATGGTTTCGGGGCGCGAGGTGGCTACCGTCAGGAACTGGCCCTCCTGCCCTACTACCTCATAAGTGAGGTGGTACATTTTGGCCATGGTATCCTTCGGGATTACCTCCTCGTCGGACAGTGCCGTGCCACCCTTGGGGTCCCAGTTTACCATGCGGATGCCCCGATAGATTAGCCCTTTCTGGTACAGGTCCACGAATACGCGCAGCACGGCTTCCGTGAGTTCCGGCTCCATAGTGAAGCGCGTCCGGTCCCAGTCGCAGGAAGCACCTAGCTTCTTAAGCTGCTCTAGAATAATGCCGCCGTACTTTTCCTTCCACTCCCAGGCGTGCTCCAGAAACTGCTCGCGCGTCAGGTCCTTTTTCTCAATACCTTTCTCTTTGAGCAGTGCCACTACCTTGGCTTCGGTGGCAATGGACGCGTGGTCGGTACCAGGTACCCAGCAGGCTTCTTTGCCCTGCATGCGGGCTCGGCGCACCAGTACGTCCTGAATCGTATTGTTGAGCATGTGGCCCATGTGCAGCACTCCCGTTACGTTAGGCGGCGGAATTACTACCGAGTAAGGCTGCTTGCGGGGGTTGGCTTTGGCTTTGAAAAAGCCTTGCTCCTGCCAGCGCTGGTACCATTTGGCTTCAACGTCGGCGGGGGTATAGGTTTTGGCGATGGACATCGTCGGAGAAAAGTCAGTTCAGAATACTAGCAAAAGTAGGAATTTCGGGGCGGGGCGGGAAATGGACCGTAAAACACAACCGTTTCCCGCCCCAATAGGCCTCTGGCGTGGGTCAGTGCTACCGCCACCACGGGTGGCCTCGAATGCCATTTACTACTACATTTGAGGGAATGGGGTCTTGTGCTCCTTGCTTCTACTTGCGTACCAGCACGCGCTGCACTTTTATTTCGTCAGCTTCCATGGCCGCCTTCTTTTCCTTGCGCAAGCCGTTCAAGCCTGCCCCACCCCCTCCTAGCCCGGCACCAGCCGCGGCGGCGCATACCCCTAGCCCCGTGCCCATCCCCACTGAAACGTGGCGCATTGGCATGGGGCAGCTTCTAGTAGAAGGCGGCGAGCCAGAGCGCAACCTAGAGCGGGCCGCCCGAATGATAGAGGAAGCAGCCCAGCAACGCTGCGACATAGTGCTACTACCCGAAACCTTGGATTTCGCCTGGACCCATCCTAGCGCCCTTACTGATGCGCAGCCCATTCCGGGGCCCTACTCGGCCGTGTTGTGTCAGGAGGCCCAGCGCCACGGCGTATATCTGTGCGCAGGCCTGACGGAGCGCGCCCCCGACGGCCGCATTTACAACGCCGCCTTGCTTATCAATCCGCAGGGGGAAATCATCTGTAAGTATCACAAAATAAACCTACTGATGGTGGAGCAGCCTTTTTACGCAGTAGGACAGACCCTCAACGTCGTGGACACGCCCCTGGGTAAGATCGGCGTAAACATCTGCGCCGATAATTTTCTGGATGGCCTTTCCATCGGGCATACCTTGGCGCGCATGGGGGCCGAGATTATCCTGTCGCCCTCGTCGTGGACAGTAGATTATTCTATTACGGAGGAAGACGACCCCTACCGAGAAAAGTGGGTTACGCCTTACTCCATCTTGGCCCAGCTCTACAACATAGCTGTGGTCGGCACTACCTCCGTGGGCTACATTGTGGGCGGCCCATACGAAGGCAAAAAAAGTGTAGGTTGCTCGCTGGCCGTAGACGCCAGCGGTATTCGGGCGCAGGGCACCTTCAATGAGTTTGCCGGAGAACTCGTTGTAGCAGAAGTACCCCGGCCCATTCGGGCGGAGAAAGGCACCGCCATTGGCGAGATGCTGCGCCGCAAAGGCTTTACTTTTGACACTCTCCCAAGCTAACCTACATGGTTTCATCTTCTTCGGCTGCCACCCCGGCCCCTGCACCCACATCCTCATCTACTACCCATACCGGTACCTACCGCCAGTGCACTCGCTGCATTATGGATACCACCGTGCCCGGTATTCGATTTGATGGCCGGGGGGAGTGCAACTTCTGTCAGTTGCACGACAAGCTAGACCGCGCTTTTCCGCTGGGCGAAGTGGGCCACCGCCACGTAGCCGCCATGGCTGAGGATATGAAGCGGCTGGGCAAAGGCAAGAAGTACGACTGTGTGCTGGGGGTAAGCGGGGGGCGAGATTCATCGTTCACGCTTTGGTATTGCGTGGTAAAGCTCGGCCTGCGGCCCTTAGCAGTGCATTTTAACGACGGATTTGGCAACCCCGTAGCGGGCGAGAACATGGTGAAGGCCTGCCGGAAGTTGGGCGTAGAAATGCGTACCATCACCTCCGACTGGCGCGAATCGAAAGACCTGAAGATTGCTTTTCTGAAGGCATCTACCCCCGACATGGAGGAAGGCACCGACCTGGGAATTGCTACCGCCCTGTACGGGGTAGCAGCCAAGGAAGGTATTCAGCGCATTGTTATTGGGCAGTCGTTCCGCACGGAGGGCATTGCGCCTCTAAGCTGGAACTACCTTGATGGAAAATATCTAAAAGCGGTGCACCGGCAGTTTGGCACGGTACCGCTGCGCCCCTGGAAGCCCGACGACCCCGGCTTTCACCTGGACCTGAAGGAAATGTTTTACTATACGTTCGTGCGACGCATCAAAACCGTAACGCTGCTCTACCACATCGACTACGTGCGGGCCGATGTGGATGAGCTGCTAGTGCGAGAATTGCAGTGGGTGAATCCCGGGGCACACTACTTCGACGATTTGTACCAAAGCGTTATTTACTACCTCAATCGCACCAAGTTTGGCATCGACCGGCGCTTGTTTAACTACTCGGCGCTAGTACGTTCAGGCCAGATGCCCCGCGCAGTTGCTTTGGAGAAAGTCAGCCACATCAACGCCATCGAAGATGAGAAGGTCATCAACTTATGCATCAAACGGCTGGGTCTCACGCGTAAGGAGTTTGAGCAGATTGTGGCTACCCCACCCAAAACGTTTCGCGCCTACCCAAATAATTACGAGTTGATTCGCTTGCTACGCTGGCCGATCAAATTTCTCAGCCAATTCCGCCTCATCCCGGAGTCGGCCTACGACAAGTATTTTAACTGCGGTACTTAGCCCGTGCTTGTGGCGTCGCGTTCCGCGGCCTGAGAACCGCGCTACCCGCGCATAGAAACGGCCTTCCCAAGAGAAGGCCGTTTCATTTGTAATAGGGCTAAACCAGAAGAGTAGCTACGCTACACCTAGTAAAAGTCGAAGCTTACCACAGCCCGCAGAGGTAGCGAAATACCGGATTTCAGGGTCAGATATTCTTCGTGGGTGGCCCACACAGTGGTGTATACACGTTTGGTACTGCCGTCTTCGGTTTGAAAGTAGATGTCGAGCTTACCATGATAGGCATTGCCTAAGGTGGTAGCGCGCTCGGCATCATGGCGTCGGCGTTTTATGGCCGCCGGATCCGTCAGTACATCCTCTTGGGAAAACCGCAGGGTCGGAATAACATCTTTATCGACGGTTTCTATTTGGGCATCAGTGGTTTTTAATTCGGGTATCATGGCAGGAACGGATAAAATGGACAGGAACAGCCCATGTAACGTTAGAAATGTGCCGCGCCACGTATGAAGAATACATGAGGCACACCGGCCGTTGATGAGCACTCCAACTCTATTTACGCCAGTTCTGCTAAAAAGGCCATCGTATCTACCCCATCGGCATAGTCCATCACGCCGGGTTCCTGGGCTTGGCCGAAGGCAACGCTACCGGCATACTGCCCTCCGGCCGAAACCAAACACTGAGTTTGCGCCGCCACATCCGTCAGCTGATCTACCAAATCTACCTCACTGGCATAGGTACCATAGTGCAGTACCGATATGGGCGAGACAAGCTGGGCGCCTTCCGTGAGCAACAGAAAACCAGAATCGAGGTGTGGCACGCGGTTTACCAGCAGAATGCTTTTGTTGTAGTCGTAGTTGTTCTGGTAGCGGTTGTGCTCCAGCACGTGGTGCCAGGGCTGCAACGAGTCAAGCAACGGCGTGAAATCGTAGTTTTCGGGCACGTAGAGCTTGCTCACGTTGCGGCAGCCTAGGCCGTAATACCGGAAGATGTCGGCCCCCAGCAACCCCAAGTCGTGGTTAGACTCGCGGCCGGTCAGGATGGCAATGCTGGTACGGTTGCGCCGAATGATGTGGGGCTTCTTGCCGAAGTAGTACTCGAAGTAGCGAGCCGTGTTGTCGGAGCCGGTAGCAATAAAAGCATCCGCAGCATTCAGGCGCTCCACAAACTGTAGTTGATCGGCAAAGCGGGGCTCCAGGCGCAGCAGTTCGTCGGCCACCCAGCGCATGAGGAATGTATCGTCCTTGCTAAGCTTGGCAAGCAGGACATGGCCCGAAAGCAGCACGCACAGCATGTCGTGGAAGCCCACCAGAGGAATATTGCCGGCCATCACAACGCCTACCTGGCGCGGGGTGGCGGGCTCGGCGGGGTAGCGGGCCGCCCACTGGCGCAGGGTAGCTTCGGAGAGCAAGCGCGCAATGCCCCGCACGGCAGCCGTTACGTTGGGTGTATCAAACCACGGATTTTGGTTGCGGGCGCGGGAAGCTAGAGAAGTTAGTTCGTCGTCAGAGAGATGATGCAGGCGCTGGCCAAGCGCCACGAAGGCGGCCAGGCGGTCAGAATGTAGCATAGAGCGGAAAAAACAAAAATCGGTGGGGCAAAAGTACTGAACTGTGTACGGCTAATTTCTACTTTTGCCTGCCCGTACCTGCTTGCAGCTACGTATACAGGGCTACGACTCTCATCTACTCACTCCCAAACCGAGGAATAGGCTATGGCCATCATGATAACCGACGAGTGCATCAACTGTGGTGCCTGCGAACCGGAATGCCCCAACACCGCCATTTACGAGGGCGGAGCCCAATGGCGCTGGGCCGATGGCACCAAACTGAAAGAAGTGCAGATGGACGGCGGCCAGACGGTTTCTGGCGTGGCGCCCCAAACCCCCATCTCCGACGAGTACTACTACATCGTTTCAGATAAGTGCACCGAGTGCGTGGGCTTCCACGAAGAACCACAGTGCGCGGCAGTATGCCCTGTAGACTGCTGCGTAGACGACCCCGACTACCGCGAAGCCCAGCAAGACCTTCTCAAGAAGAAAGAGTGGTTGCACCAAGAGGCCTAGTCCACGTATCTACAGCATACGCTATTGCCTTACGTAACAAAAAAAGCCTTCCCAACTATGGGAAGGCTTTTTTATGGTCTTGGCGCTGGTAGCAAGGACTACAAACGGGAAAGCGTCGTGGCAATTAAGTCGTTGATGATGGCCTCCGAATTGGTGGCGAACTCACCCGTGGCCCGGTTGGCCACAATAGCGTTGAGCGACACCACATCATGACCCAGCATTCGGCCTAGAGCGTAGTAACCAGCCGTTTCCATTTCAAAGTTGGTGAGGCGGAACTCGCCTTCGGCGCTGTGGTGGCGGAACTGCTGAAACTTCTCGATGAGGTCGGGCATGCGCAGATCGAGGCGCAGCACGCGGCCTTGCGGACCGTAGAAGCCGGGGCAAGTGAGCGTATTGCCAACTACCATTCCGGCGCCTAGTTGCTCACGCAGCAGGTCGGAACCACGCACGCAGTACGGGCGGTACTCAAGCTGCAAGCTTTCCTGCACGCCGCGCGCTACGTCTACTTCGAGGCCCGTTTCGACCAGGGGGTAAAACTGCATAAGGGAATCGAGGCCCACTGCGTGCTCCGAAACCAGCAGGGAGCCCACCGGAATATCTGGCTGCAAGGAGCCACTAGTGCCCACGCGGATGATGCGCAGGGAAATGCGCTCTTCCAGGGGCCGAGCCTCGCGCGTAAACAAGTCCACGTTTACCAGGGCGTCCAGCTCATTAAGCAGAATGTCGATGTTGTCGGTGCCCATGCCTGAGCTGATAACCGTCACCCGCTTGCCGTGGTAGTACCCCACGTGGGTCACAAATTCCCGCTTGTGAATCTTGGTCTCAATGGAGTCGAAGTGCTGGCTCACCGTAGCCACGCGCTCCGGGTCGCCCACGGTGATAATCGTATCGGAAATATGGTCAGGAATCAGGTTCAGGTGGTAGATGCTGCCGTCTTTGTTAAGAATCAGCTCCGATTCGGGAATAGCCATGCGCAGGGAATGTTGGAGGAAAAGGAAGGTGCAATGGTACGCGAAAAACGACAGTTTGGGTACAGACCTAAAAACAACTGTCATCCAGAGCGCAAGTCCAGAGCCAGTAGAGAACTGAACACGTCACCGTTAGGTCACCTGTTCTGCCCTGTGCTGGTACTACGCTTGTGCTCCGGATGACAGAAAAAAGATTATCTGGCTTACCGAACGGGCGCCCGGTAGGAAAGCAGTCCCTGCTCGGGGTTGTAGTTGTTGCTGTGTTTAGGGTAGGTACCTGTGCCGTCGTACGGGCGTTTGTCGGGATGCTGCTGGCAGGCCTCCGAACAAGCGCCTTCTAGCTGCTGCCCGCAGGCCTCACACAGCGGTACGTGGGCGTTGCAATGCGGGTTAGCGCAGTTCACCATGCGGTCAGAAGGCGTATGGCAATGGTGGCAGTGGCTGATGACGGTTGGGTTGACGCTGTTCACATCCACGGCCACGCGCCCATCGAACACGTAGCACTTGCCCTCGAAGTCCTCACCACCAGCCTCCAAGCCATATTTGATGATACCGCCGTGGAGCTGGTACACGTTTTCGAAGCCTTGCTCCAACAGAAACGCGCTGGCCTTTTCGCATTTGATGCCACCCGTGCAGTACGTCAGGACCTTCTTGCCCTTGTACTGTTCCAGCTCGTTTACCTTCTCGGGAAACTCGCGGAAGTTCTCAATATCCAGGGTTACGGCATTTTTAAAGCGGCCCAAGTGGTGCTCATAGTCAGAGCGAACATCGAGCACTACGACGTCGTCTTGGTCCTTCAAATCCCGAAACTCCTCGGGCGAGAGGTGAATTCCTGTACGCTCATAGGGCTTAATGTGCGGGAGGCCCACATTTACAATTTCGGGCTTCACGCGCACATGCAGCTTCTGAAAGGTGTGGGCCGATGCCTCTTCTATTTTAAACTCCAGAGCGGCAAAACGCGGGTCAGCCTTCACCAGCCGCATGTACTCTTCACAATCAGCCCGGCGGCCCGACACAGTGCCATTTAGTCCTTCCGAAGCCACAATGATGCGGCCCAGCAGATGCAGGCGCAAACACAGCCGGTGGTGCTCTTCCCGGAACTCTTCGGGGTTAGCAAGGGGCGTGTAGCAGTAATACAGCAGAACGAGGTAGTCCATGGTGTTATCAGAAGCGAGAAGTAAACGGCAAAAAGGCTGAGCGGGCGGCCCCTACTTCTAGCCGTACTTCTTGGGTCTACGATTTATACTTTTTGAGCGGGGTTACCGAACACGGTTTGGTTGGCAGGCACATCGGCTACTACCACCGATCCAGCTCCTACGCGCGCCTTGGCTCCAATCTTAACGCCAGCTACTACTACCGCGCCGGCTCCAATGAAGGCTTGCTCGCCTACTACTACGCCGGCATTCAGAATAGCACCAGCACCTAGTTGGGAGTAGTCGCCCAGCTCTGCTTTTACGTCTATCACAGCGTTGGCCCCCACGATGCAGCCATCACCGAGCTTGGCGTTGCCGGCCACCACGGCATTGGGCCCAATGAGGTTACCATGGCCCAGCCACGCGTGCTCCGATACGCTGGCGCGCTGGTGAATAGCATTCACCGGTGCTACCTCATATTCATCGCGCAACATGCTGGTGAGGCTTTTGCGGCTGGCAGTATCATCGGTAGCCACAAACACTTCGCACTTCTTACCAAGTAGCTTCAGTAGCTCTTTATCGTCGGTGTTACCCATCACGGGCACATCGTTCAACTCGGTGTTTTGCAGCTTCGTGTCGTCGTCGAGGAGGCAGTATACGACCACGTCGTTGCTCTGAAAAGCATCTAGGGCAGTAGTGCCAACGGTCTGTGCACCGAGAATGATTACGGGATTTTCCATACAAGCGAAAAACGGCCGCGTAGCGCGGCCGATAGGTTATTTCAACAGCAAAGATACAGCTTCTCGCCCGGACCACCTGCGGCAGATGATCATGTAGGCAATGGAAGCCAGGGTCCTAGTGCTAACAGTTGGGTTGCAGTAGATGTTCCTACCCCCTTAGGCGCTTTACTACTCCGCAGAAATACTCATTTTGCGTGATGAGCAGCAACAGAAAGGGAAGAAACGCTACCCGGTAGCGGCTCAGGGTACCCAAGTTGGGGGTTGATAGCCCGAGTAAAATGGCCAGCAGCAGACAGTACAGCAGAAGGGCCAGCATCACGCCAAATGGTAGCTTACCACTCCGCCGCTGGACTACCGCCCAAGCCGCTAGTAGCAATAGCACCGCCAGCAGCGCGTTTTCCATACCGGCTATTAAGTACAGCAAGCTGGTTCCCTCCCAAGGCCAGGGGCGCGTGGTAGCATTAAAAATGGCCGCCGGAGCATTGCGCAATATGCTCTCTGTAGTGGGCGCCAAGGTAGGGTACTCCAGATGTGGTCGATTGCGCGATATAGCTAACAGGTCGGTGTAGTTGCGCTGGAGCTGGCTGGTAAACTTATTGAGCCGGAAGGCCGGGCTAATTTCACTGGCGGCCCAAGCTCCAGCGCTCAGCAGCCCTACCATTAGCAGCAGTTGCGGCACCCGGCGGCGCGTACCAGTGAGACGCTGGAGGACTCGTATCAATCCTAAGCCCGCCAAAACGCCTAGTAGCACGGCGGCAAAAAAGAACCGCATCTTGAAATGCAGCCACCCCAGCAGTATCACGAGGGCCACTTTCTGCCACTGCCGCCCCGAGAGCAATGGGTAGTATAGCTGCAACACGTAGGCCAGCAAAGCCGCACCACTGCCCACCAGCAGGCTTTCCTTGGTCAGCCCAGACGTCCAATACACTACCGTTGGCCACAGCAAAAAGCCGATAACTACGCCGCCTGGTCGGGCGGCGGGCCACAAGCGACCAATCGTGCACGCCAGTGTCCAAGCGCCCCAAAAGCTAAACAACGACAGGTATAGGGCATTGAGCCACACCACACCTCCCGATACTACGTTCAGCATCGAAAGGACTTTCATCATGAACAGGGTGTTAGAAAAACCATGATAGATGAGGTGCCAACTACCAAAGTGAAATTCTTCCTGTCCTAGCATTTGCAGCCACGCTGTAGGCTGCTGCCAAAACTGCACCGTCATGCGCCGCGCCCACATCGTGAAGAGGTAGGAGTCTTCACTCATGAAGCGCACCGACAGCCCCGTGGTGGCTAGCTTCAGCAGTAAGGTAGGAAGCACCCAACCGCCTATACGGGGCTTCTGGTGCTGCCGCCGCAACCACACAAGCAGCCCTCCTAGCAAGGCAGCATTAAGGAGGAGTGCCAGTATTATTCGCACCGGGCGGCGGGCTTGGTTTGCAGCAGGCGGCTACCAATGGCGCAGTGCAAACACCGGCGTGGCGTGCAGTAGCCTTTATGCAGCGCCAGCAGCCCCTGCGAATCAGCAGCGGTGCGGTGGATGAAGCCTAACGTATCGTAGAGGTCGGTCACGTGGTTGTATTCGGCGGGTAGCTGATCTAGCAAAGCTACGGCAGCTTCCACCAATTCTGGGTTTCCTACGTGCTGGTAGTACGCCACTCGCAAGGGTACAACCACATTGGTGATGAGCACATGTAGGCTAGTTCGGCCTAAAGCGGGCACCTTCCCGGCCTTACCAGGCCGGTAGTGAGTTTGCCAGTAAGCCGAAATAGGTGCGGCAAAAAACTGTAGCAGAGCTGCTACATCGGTAGCAGTTAGCAGGGCGTCAAAGAGAGCAGGCCGCGCGTGCAGCAAGCCAGCTAATTGCGCGAGGCGCACCGTGGGGAAATTAGCAGGGCGCAACCGCAAGAAATTCCACTCGTGCGCAGCCAGAGCCGTGCCGGCTAGGTTGTACTTGTGGCGCAAAAACGCATACTCCTGGCTTAAGTCCCTGATATACAGGTCGTGCGCTATATCCTCGCCAGCACCTAAGAAGCCCGCTTGCCCAAATAATAGAGCTTCCAGTTGGCGGGGGTCGTGGCGGTGACGGCGCAGCACAGCTAGCGGCAGGGCTTTGGCAAGCCGGGCTAGTGGCTCCGTGTTTTTTTGAAACCCAAAGGCCGCTGCTACGACATGCCACGCCGTAGCTTCCCAATCTTGACCCAGTTGCTGATGCAAGCCTGTAATGACAGCCGCCTTATTTTCCATCCGTTCCAGTAGCGCCCGCCCAGTCATCATGGTACGCGTGAGGCTGGGCACTTGGCTGAGCAAGGACGCACACGGGAGCAACTCGGCAGCCGTGGGGGTAGTAAGCCGCTCGTAGGCGTGGAGCAAAGCCGGTGACAGGCGTGGGGCAAGCTCTAACGCCGGTACTACCGAGCCGTTAGTGCGCTGCACTTCCTGATCGGCTGTGTGCACTACGTGTAGCACTACTTGGTCGTATTTGGGGTCCTGCTGATGGTAGTGGCGGTACCAGTCAGATGCGCGCAGGTGTATCTCCACGGCCCCGTTCCACTCTACCTCACCTAGCTGTAGGCGGGCACCCAAGAAATCAGGCCCGGCATCGGGGTTGCGCATGCCAGGCCGCAGCACCGTAATGGGCTGTCCTTCCTGCGTGCATAGGTTAGCTTTTTCGAAATACTGATGCTGCCAAACGTAGTGTAGAAAATCTTCTTTCACGGGTATATAGTGCTAGTAAGTAGTCTTAAGCACGGAAGATAGTTTACTCCTCCATACAGATCAATATGGCTACAGCACTACTCTACGACCAACGCACACCGGCCCGCCCCTGCATTGATGCAAGAGCGGGCCGGTCAGAATGGCAGCACTGCTGGGCGTCTAGCGCAGGTCAATCACCTTAACGCCCTTGTACTTGTTTTTATCGAAGGTGAAGGTGGTAGCGTCAACCGGAGGGTTGGGTTGGAACTTGCTAATCTTATAGGTGTAGCGGTTACCGTTCTTCTTGAACATCTGCCAGCTTTTCACCGATTTATCAGCCTTACTTACTTTCAGGCGCACCTTATATACCGGGTTGGAGCGGTCTTCCGGGGAAAGCTCGATAACGTCTACCAGCTCTCCGCCTTCCTTGGCTTCCTGCACGTAAGAGTACTTATAGCCCTTTTTGTACAGGGTATAGATCTGGGAAGGAGAAATTTCCTGGTCTTCGGGCTCGTAGTCGGAAATGTTCACTTCATTTTCAGCCCGCATGTAAGTCCACAGAGTCTGGCCGTTGTTGATGACCTCCTGGCCACTCATCTTTAGGCGAAACTTCTGCCCACTCACCGTAATATCACCGCTCAAATTTTCCTTCACCTTAGCCGCATCGTTTTCGAGGGTTTGAGTAAAGGTAGCCTTGAAGGCCTTCAACGCCTGGTATTTGGCGCTCATCTGGTCCAGAATCTTACCGGCTTTCGGATCCTGCTGCGCCAAGGCAGCCGTCGAAACCGATACAGAAACGGCAAGCAGAGTGAGAAACTTTTTCATTAGGTAGTAGAGAGGTGTGTTGGAGTAGTACTCAGTGAGACGCGCAAAGCGCAACTTTGTTTAAACAATTGCCAGCGAAATTATGTCCCGCTTGGCTGGTACTACTTGCTGCTATTTAGGCAAGCTATTCAACAACTGTTCCAAACTATATTCGTCAGGAATCAAAACCTCCCGGGCCTTGCTTCCTTCGAATGGCCCTACGATACCAGCGTGTTCTAGTTGGTCGATGAGGCGGCCCGCACGGTTGTAGCCCAATTTAAGACGGCGCTGCAGCAGCGAGGTGCTACCCTGCTGGTGCGTAACGATGACGCGGGCGGCTTCCTCAAACATAGCGTCGCGCTGGCTGGGGTCCATATCTTCGGCGTCGCCGTTGCCACCGCCACTTTCGCCTACTACTTCGGGTAGCTGGTAAGCGTCGGGGTACCCTTGCTGCTCTCCTACGAAGTCACACAAGCTGTCTACCTCCGGCGTGTCAATGAAGGCACACTGCACCCGAATAATATCGGAGCCCTGGGAAATCAGCATGTCGCCCTGCCCTACTAGCTGGTCGGCCCCGCCGGCATCCAGGATGGTCCGGGAATCGATTTTGCTGGTTACTTTAAAGGAAATTCGGCAGGGGAAGTTGGCCTTGATAATACCCGTAATAACGTTTACGGAGGGGCGCTGCGTGGCAACAATGAGGTGAATACCGATGGCACGAGCCAACTGAGCCAGGCGTGCAATAGGCGTTTCGACTTCCTTACCAGCCGTCATCATCAAATCGGCCAGCTCGTCAATCACTAGTACAATGAAAGGCATGTAACGGTGCCCCTTTTTGGGGTTGAGGCGGCGCTCCACAAATTTGCGGTTGTACTCCTTAAGGTTGCGGCAGCCAGCGTCTTTCAGCAAATCGTAGCGCCGGTCCATCTCCATGCATAAGGAGTTGAGCGTGTTCACTACCTTCTTGGTATCAGTAATGATGGGCTCGTCGGAGTCGGGGAGTTTGGCGAGGAAGTGACGCTCAATTTTATTGAAGATGCTTAGTTCCACCTTCTTAGGATCGACAAGCACAAACTTGAGCTGGGAAGGATGGCGCTTGTAGAGCAGAGAAGCCAGAATCACGTTCAGCCCTACCGATTTACCTTGGCCCGTAGCACCGGCCATCAGCAAGTGGGGCATTTTGGCCAAGTCGACCACGAACACCTCGTTGGTAATGGTGCGGCCAAAGGCAATGGGCAAGTCCATTTCGGTGTGCACAAACTTGTCGGTATTGAATACCGAGCGGATGCTCACCATTTCTTTTTTCGTGTTTGGCACCTCAATACCAATGGTACCCTTGCCCGGAATAGGCGCAATAATACGGATACCGAGTGCGGCAAGGCTTAGGGCAATGTCATCTTCCAGGCTCTTGATCTTGGAGATGCGCACCCCAGCATCGGGCACAATCTCGTAGAGCGTGACGGTAGGGCCGATGGTAGCCTTGATGCTGGCGATGTTGATGCCATAATGGCCCAGCGTTTCTACAATCCGGTCCTTATTGGCCTCTAGTTCCTCCTTGGTTACCTGCGCCTTGGCAGGACCATAGTCGTTTAGTAGGTCAAGGGTAGGATACTGGTAGCGGGGCAGGTCGAGGGTAGGGTCGTACTCGCCGGTTGGCATGGCCTCCGCATCTTCATCCTCCTGTGCAATGACGGCCATATCTGCCCCAGCTGCGGGGTCCAGTTCGTGGGCTGTGGCCTCGGGCGCCGTGGCATCTTCTACCTCAAACGACAAGCCGGATGCTACCGACGGAGCTGCGGGCACAACGGGTGCTACCGGTGCTTTTGCTACTGGTAAGGGAGTGGCATCATCCACCAAGTCAGCCATGGACAAAGGCGTGGGTACGCGAGCCGGCACTGGGGGAGCAACCTCCAGGGCAGGTGCTTCCACGGAGAAGCTGGGTCCGCTGGCTGGCACCCCAGCAGTAGTGGCCGGAGCTACCGCACCTGCTAGGGCGGCCCCGGCGGCAGGAGCTACGCTCAGCGGCACTGTGGCCGCTGCCAAGCCCCCAGCACCAACCGCAGCGGCGGCAGATGCCGTAGCCGCTACCGGCGCTGCAACACTAAATGCTGGACTAGGTGAGGCAACCGGGCCAGTGCGCTGGGGCTGTGGCAAGTCTTCCTGGGCTGGTTCTTCCGCTACGGCAGGGCGAGCGGCTAGAGGCCCCACCCGCTTGAGCGTGATGCCCAGCGAATCATCTTTCTCTTTTACTTCCTCCTCTTCAAAAGAAGGCACAGGACGAGCTACGCGGTTGGCCGCGGCCGTGGAAGCACCGAAAGCCGGAGCCGGAGTCACTTCCTCTTCGTCGTCATCCTCTTCTCCCGCGCTGCGGCGCAGGTTCAGGTTGAGGCTGGTAACGTTGAAGAAGAACACCACAAAGGAGATAAGCAGGAAGGCCAGCAGCAGCACGGTTCCCCACCCAATGAGACTATTGAGCAACGAAGCCGTTTCGTAGCCAATACCACCGCACAGGAAATCGAGGCTGTGGGCCAAGGCGGGGTCAGCATCGGGGCTTTGGATAGTGAGCACCACGTAGCCGAGCAATACGCTCAGCCAGATCATAGTGAACAGGCTTAGACTCAGCACATACGAAAAGGACACGCCCGCTCGTCGGAAGACAATCTTGTAGCCTAGGAAGAACACAATGGGAATAACGGCGAAGGCTGCCACCCCAAATCCTTTGTAGATGAGGGTTTGAGCCAGCATGGCGCCAAGTAGGCCCAGCCAGTTGCCAGTTTCTTGCCCAGATTCTCTTACTGGCGTACTCCCCACGGTTTCTACCACGCTTTGGTCAGCATGGCCCGTGAAGAGGAATGACAGGAAGGCAATGGTCAGGTAGATGGACCCAATCAGGAAGAAGAAGCCGAGGAAGAGTTGGAACCGTCGGTCGCGCAGAAAGCTAAACAACCCGCCCAGCTGAAACTGGGGAAGTTGCAGGGGCTTGCGGGGCGCTTTGGGCACCGGGGCAGCCTTTGCTTCATTACGACGAGGTTCGCGCGCGGGGGCCTCCGCCGGACGGGGCTGGTTACGCACCGGGCGCGGTTCTGTGGGCCGGGGCTCGTTGGAGCGGCCGGGAGCCGTGTTGGGTTGTTGCTTGTAGGTATTTTTAGCCATTCTCACGCACCAAAGCACCAAATCTAGACAATTATGTGATGTGCTGATGGGATGATGTGCTAACGTGGTGATTTAGTGAATTGGTACGAATGTGCACTATCAGCTTGTAGCATTGCATTCGACCTATACTCACCCCCTCCCCTATTGCACCTCGTAGACCCATATATGCCAGTAGGCACCCGCCATGGCATAGTCCCCGGCCAGCCGCAGACCACTCCGGGCTGGGGTAGCAAGCCGGGCAGCCGAAAGCACGTAGCGCCCACCCAGCTTCCGGAAAGCAGCGGCGTTGAACCGCCACTCCCGAATGATGCGCATGGGTACGGCTCCTACCCGGAAGTTCTTACCTAACTCTGCAGAAAACAAGTAGCATCGATTGCCCCACGCATCAAAGTAGGTAGCAAGGGTGGGGCTTCGAGCCAACTCATCGGCAATAAGGGGACGGAACTGGCGCTTATAGGTCAGGGGGTAGTTGTTAAGGTACGCGTCTAGTGTGTAGAACCCATTGAGGGAAGCCACCGCCGGCGGTAGGCCCAAGCTAGCCACCCGATACTGCGCTGGCTCCAACCCAGTACGCGCCTTGACATCGGCTTGAATGCGTTGGAATAGTGCGGGCGCTATGTAGGCCGCATAAGAAGGCTCATTGGCGGGCGCACGGCCCGCCAGGTATCGCAGATTGATAACCCATTCGGTGTTCATAGCCAGCCCGATTAGCAGCTGTAAGCCTACTACAGACCACCGCGCGGCAGCGGACGGTAGGTGGCGTAAACTCAGCACCAGCACAACAAACCAGAGTAAGGGTGTCAGAAAGTGAAACCGGGAAAGGTTGAACGTACGCAGCAAAGGAAGCTGCTTCTGCACCGCTCCCATTAGCTGAGGGTAAAAGCCACAGAACACGGCCGTCAGGCCTAGCACTACTAGAAGGAAGCTTAGTTCTCTAACCAGGGGGTAACGACGAGGCGACGGCGTGACCCATACTGCTAGGCCAGCTGCCAGCACTGGCGCGGCCCGCAGGAAAAGGCCAGCGTGGTACTGGCCCAGCAAAAAGTAGCGGGCACTAGCCAGAATTCCTGCCCCTACCCCTCCGGGAGTTAGCCGGGCGTAGTCGAACTCTACTCGGTGAGGTACAAATTGCCGCTCTATCAGCAGAGAGTAAAGCAGAGGGTATTCCACTACGGCATACAGGAGCGCCATGCTCGCAAGCCCAGCCACAGCCCGCCACGCCACGCGGCCACTCCGAACCGCATCGATACCTAGCACTGCTGCGCCACCCAGCAGCACAAAAGCCCCCGCTAACACCAGATTCGACCAGAGGGGAAAGAGCACCAGAGGCAGCAAGTGCAGCCAACTTGCGCCGGGCCGCCGCAACTGCAGCAGTGCCAGCAGCACCCACGGCTGCCCTAGCACGGATATTCCGTACATGGAATACAGGGGTAGTATAGCCCAGGCTAAGGCGAGAAGTGCTGCTAGCCCCCGTTGTGCTGGTTTCGGCAGGCCATATTGCCGCACTAGCCTGTACATTCCTAGCAGCGCTACCAACCGCACCAAGAGCTGATTGAGCAGGTAAGCGGTCAGCGGCTCGAAGCTGTTAAACAACAAAACCGTGAGGCTTAAGCCGGGCCGTAGCGCATTGCGAGGCACCCCGTTCATCAAGGCCGGCACTACCGTGGACGCGTGGTAGTCGAGGGCCGTACCCGAACGGGTGAGCAACCAGGGCAACACTACTTCCGTGTCTAAGTTATCGTCGAGAGTGACGTAGCTAGCGGAGCCAAGCCAGAGGTAAGGAGCGTGAAAAAGCAATACGGCCACCACTGCCCATAGCAGAGGCAACACCCGGCGGCGCACTGGCACAGGGCGCTCTATAACATCAGGCATCAATGAAACGCAGCATAAGGAAGCGCAAAGGTAGGTAGTAGCACCGCCGGGTTACTAGCCTGCCCTGGACGACAGGACGAGTACTCCAGCAGTGTAAGGCGCGCCCACGCCTGCTTTGGGCGTTAGCTGCGCGGGTGAAACTCCGTAATCACCTGTCGTAGGTAGTCCCGGTCGAGGTGGGTGTAGATTTCCGTGGTCGTGATGCTTTCGTGGCCCAGCATTTCCTGCACGGCCCGCAAGTCAGCACCTCCTTCTATCAGGTGGGTAGCAAAGCTGTGCCGAAATGTGTGCGGGCTGATGGTCTTGCGGATGCCTGCCCGGTCGGCGGCGGCCTTGATGATGTGAAACACCATCACGCGGGATAACTTGGTACCCCGCTTGTTTAAAAACACGATGTCTTCGTGCCCTGGCTTAATATCGAGGTGAGCCCGTATGCCTTGCAGGTAAAACCCAAGGTGCTTGAGGGCGTCGCGACCAATGGGCACGAGGCGTTCCTTGTTGCCTTTACCCGTTACACGCACAAAGCCCTGGTCGGCGTACAAATTAGAGAGGCGCAGTTCCGTTAGTTCACTCACGCGCAGGCCGGAGCTATACAGCACCTCCAGGATGGCTCGATTGCGCGTGCCCTCGGGCGTGCTTAGGTCAATAGCACTTAGTAGCTGCTCTATTTCGGGGTAGCTGAGCGTATCAGGAAGCTTGCGGCCGGTTTTGGGCGTTTCTAGCGTATCGGTAGGGTCCAGCGTGAGCAGGTCCTCCATGATGAGGTAGTTGTAGAAGGCTTTGATACCTGAGAGCGTGCGCGCCTGCGAGGTGGCCGTCATGCCCAGCCCACCAAGCCACGAGAGAAAGTCGCGCAGGATGCGGGTCGTGACTTGTTGGGGGGAGGCCGGCAGCTTTTCCAGCTCTAGGTACTGGCGCAGCTTCTGCACGTCGCGCACATAGGCCTCCACGGAGTTAGCGGAAAGAGACTTTTCGAGCTGCAAGTACCCCTCGAACTGTTTGATGCTGATAGACCAGGTAGACATGCGGGCAAAGATAGCCGTACTACTCCCCCTTCAAGCCGTATTGGGCTTTTCGTTCTGCTACCGGTACGTGCTCGTTGGCCATTGCGCCTGCGGAAAGCAGCCGAACTAGCGGATAGCTGGTTTTTTAGCCAGGCCGCCAGCGGCTTACGTCATTTGTTCACCATTTTGTCAGAACAATACCTAGTATTGGTCTTTTTAGCTAGTACATCTCTCCGCGCTCTTCTTTGTTCTCATGCAAATCCTCCTCCTCAACGGCCCCAATCTGAATTTGCTGGGCCGCCGCGAACCAGGCATCTACGGCACGCGTTCCTTTGACGACTACCTGCCCGAATTGCGGGAAGCTTTTCCGCAGTTTGAGCTAGCCTACTTTCAAAGTAACCACGAGGGCGAGCTGATTGACAAACTGCACGAAGTGGGCTTCACCTACCATGGCATTGTGCTGAATGCCGGCGGCTACACGCACACCAGCGTAGCCCTTGCCGATGCCATAGTCGCAATTAGCTCACCGGTAGTAGAAGTTCATCTGAGCAACCTGCATGCCCGCGAGGAGTTCCGCCAGAAAAGCCTCGTTGGCCGCAACTGTGTGGGTAGCATCAGCGGCTTCAAGCTCGACAGCTACAAGCTAGCGCTCCATTACTTCGACGGCTTGCGCCCGCGGCGGGTGGGGTTCAAGGTGTAACGCACTGCCATGGCACCTGTGCCTGTGGCAGTGCCGGCTACCGTGCTCCAAACGGCTTAGAGCAACAGCAGCAGTTTCTAAGACGGAAACCGTGGTGTTCAGCGTTAGGGGGTAGCTAGCGCTGCACCGCTGAGTATTCTTTCATGTCACTTTCTTGCAGTAGCGCCGCTGCCCCTGCGGCTAGCGTCCTACCTTTGTGCTTCCATTTCCTGTAGCCTTCTCTTTCTATGTATACGTTCAATCCCGGCCCTTCCCAAGTATATCCGCAAGTGCGTCAGTACCTGCTTGATTCCTTTGACCAGGGCTGGCTTTCTGCCCAACACCGGGGCGAGCGGTTTGTGCAGCTCATGCGCGAAACCATCACGGAGCTGAAAAATAAGCTCAACATTCCGCAGGACTACACCATCTTCTTCATGAGCTCGGCCACCGAGTGCTGGGAAGTATTAGTGCAAAGCCTCACTCCTACCAAGAGCTTCCACTTGTACAATGGTGCTTTTGGCGAGAAGTGGCTGGACTATGCTAAAGCCCAGCGCCCAGCATCTACGGGCGTGCAGTTTGGCATTGATGAGCTACCCAATTTGCAGAATCTGCCGGGCCTTGATGAGGAAACCGACCTTGTCTGCATCACGCAAAACGAAACAAGTACGGCCACCCAGCTCCGCGACGGCGCCGTACTCAACATCTACAACCGCCTACCAGGCAATGCCCTTCTGGCCGTAGATGCCACGTCCTCCATGGCAGGCATTCAACTGAAGTACATCAAGGGAGATATTTGGTACGCCTCGGTGCAGAAATGCTTTGGCCTACCCGCAGGCCTGTCCGTTATGTTGCTCTCACCGCGAGCCATAGAGCGCATGCGCAAAATCAACGAGCGGGCGCATTACAACTCGCTCACGGCCCAGTACGAGAAGATGCTTAACTTCCAAACTACCCACACCCCCAACGTGCTGGGTATCTATCTGCTGAACCGCATCATCCACGACCGTCCCGCCATCAAAGTCACCCACCAGCACCTTGTGGATCGGGCCACCAAACTCTACGACTACTTCGACCAAGCAACCCAACTTACCCCTCTCATCACAAATCCAGAAGCCCGCTCTACCACCGTCATTGGCCTGAAAGCCCCGGCTCCGCTCATTGACGAAGTAAAGCGCCGGGCTTTGGCTCAGGGCCTGCAACTGGGTAGTGGCTACGGCAACTGGAAACCTACCAGCTTGCGCATTGCCAACTTCCCAGCCATTCCCGATGCAGCTTTTGAGCAGCTGGTGCAGTTTTTCGCCCGCGAGTTTGCGTAACGGATAGTTTAACTGAGGAGGTAGTCTAGTTGGTAGTTAGCAGAGTATAGTAGCCTGTCGACTACCAACTAGACTATCTCCTACCTGCGCTATAGTTTCTTCCTCACCTACCCCCAATGTTTAGCCTCAAGGAAATATTCTCCGTCACGCTCACGCTGTTTGCTGTCATTGATATTTTGGGTTCAATACCTATTATCATCCAAATTCGACAGCGCGAGGGTAAAATTCACTCCGAAAAAGCCACAATGGTGGCTGGAGTGCTGATGGTCGTATTTTTATTTCTAGGGCAAAGTATTTTATCCCTATTTGGGGTTGATTATCAATCATTTGCCTTGGCTGGCGCGGTTATCATCTTTCTTATCGGGATGGAGATGGTACTAGGAATTGAGCTGTTCAAGCATAACCCGCTCACGTCCTCGGGCTCCATTGTTCCGCTGGCTTTTCCCCTTATTGTGGGTGCCGGCACCATGACAACCCTGCTTTCGTTGCGGGCGGCGTATTCCTTGCCCAACGTGTTGGTGGGTATTGCCCTCAACTTGGTGTTTGTGTATATCGTGTTGAAAGGCAGCGCTTGGATTGAGCGTAAAATTGGCAAAGCTGGAGAGGATATTCTCCGCCGTGTGTTCGGCGTGATTCTACTGGCAATTGCCATCAAGCTGTTTAAATCGAATTTTTAGGTTCTTGCCTTCAGCTCTCGGCACTACTAAGCAGTAGTGCTATTAAGTAGCTGCTTGGCAAGCCCTGTGGGGCGCACGTCCGCCTTAGACCTGTTTCGTAGTATGATTCATTTGTTTACCGACGGCTCCTCCCGGGGCAATCCTGGTCCTGGGGGCTACGGGACCATTCTGCGCTTTGGCCAGCACGAAAAGGAACTCACCCAAGGCTTCCGACTCACGACCAATAACCGCATGGAGTTGCTAGCGGTGATAGTAGGTCTGGAGGCCATCACGCGCCCTGAGCTACCCATTACAGTCGTCACTGACTCAAAATACGTGGTGGACGCGGTAGAGAAGAAATGGGTATTCAACTGGCTCAATAAGCCCGATTTTGGAAAGAAAGCCAACGAGGATTTGTGGCGGCGCTTCGTGAAAGTGTACCGTCAACGGAACGTACAATTTCGTTGGGTACGCGGCCACAATGGACACCCAGAGAACGAGCGGTGCGACCAACTAGCCGTGCGTAGCGCCACGCAGGGCCCTTTGCTTACGGATGAAGGCTACGAGTTGATAGAGGCCCGACGCGCTTAGATACCACTGCCAATTCTACTGAGTCTCATTGAGAGATACTGACCTTATCTATCATAAGATTAAGTAGCTCGGCGGTATTATTTTAGGTTTCGCCAACATCATATAATAGACTTGCTTTTCTATTAGCATGCAACAAACCAAATTTCTGTGGATAACAGGATTAATTTCACTTACTGTTATTAGTGTATATCTTACTTTGTTGCTTCAGTCTCATTCTTACCAAGCATTCCTACGCTTCGCAGATACAGAATATAATAATACATTTTATCACGCTACTCCTTACGTAACAGGCACTACATATTCTATTTTCAGAGCTTTTCTTTCTATCCTATGTATATGCTCCCTATTTGTATTACTACATGCATGCGCAAAGCGAAACACCATCTACACGGAGTTAGCACACTTACGTAAGGAAAGTCGTGCAGCACGCCTTGAGCTATTTATTGCATGGAATAGAACGAGTTATAATCAGCGGCTGATAGCACTTCTCTTGGGCAGCAGCGTGCTAATAGCCAGAATTTTTTATTTTTTCAATTATCCAGTTAGCGATGATGAAATTACATCTTATAATTTCTTCGTCAGTAAAGGCATTACGTACGTTAGTAGTTATTACCCCTTGCCGAATAATCATATACTATACAATAGCATTTGCTGGTTTTTTCATCAACTACATGTCAATTTCTACTGGACTAGCCGCTTACCTACTTTGCTAATTAGCGGAGCGGGCACTTACCTAGTCTATTTATTGCTACTACGCTTTAGCAATTTTACTATTGCCACATGTGCTGTTTTTATATTTTGCTTCTCTCCATATGGCTTAGAGTACGCATTTGTTGGCCGCGGGTATTTTTTATTATTTTGCTTAGCTAGTATCAGCTTCTTCGCTGGTATACAACTGATCTACGAACCAAATAAATACAAGCGTCTTTCTTGGTTTATCATTATAAGTAGCAGTATACTGGGGTTTTATACTGTTCCTACATTCCTGTATCCGTTCTTATCATTACTAGTAATCTTAACAATATCATTTGTAAAGCATAAGCGCAAGAATGACATTCTTAACCTCGCAGTAGCTTGCGCTATCATCGCGCTTTGCGGAACATTACTCTACACTCCTGTTCTAGCAGTTTCTGGTCTACAGTCACTAATCGGCAATAAGTATGTAGCAGCAAAAAATGCACATGAATTTTGGGCAACATTTCTGCCATTTTACTCCTATTCAGAGGGCTTCATTACTGGGCAAGAAAGATTAGGAATTTGGTTTACTGCGTGTCTAATTATCGTTTGTGTTTATGTTCTTCAAACTGAAAAATCCAGCAAGCTTAGGTTACTAGGAATAATATCCTGCGCTTATGTACTGTTACCGTTCTTATTTGTCGTAGCGCAGCGTGTGCTAACTCCAGCCCGAGTTCTATCTTATCGGGTTCTCTTTCTGGCACTTTTGTTTGGAATCTGCTATGATAGATTGAGTAACGTATTATTTCCCTCACGCCGTGTGTGGTTAGTACTCATACCAATAGGCATTTTTCTATATGGGATTTACGGAATATTTCATACGGAGCAACGTATCTATCCGCTGAGGGTAGCGGACCAGCGTATTCATACAGTATATCAACTGCTGCACGCCAAAAACTCACGGCGGATACTAGTGAATTCGCGAGACTATGTGCTACTGCTATATCATTATCTCCATCAGCAAGATCCTTCTATAATTATCAATACTGAGCCGCAGCCGAGCACTGCCTATGAATATGCTGTTATTGACTACGACAAGCACCCTCCAAATTTTGTAGGCCTGTCTGCTAAGGAAGTATATCATGATGGCTATGTGCGCGTCTTCTCTTACCACGTGCAACAGTCAGCAGCACACTTACCTTATCAGCAAATTTTAGAAAAAACCAAATCCGCATATCGGTAGCGGCAACCTTTAGTTCTTCCCTTTTTCTTTTCGGCGTGTCAAACTCCTACTTTCAGTTTAAGCAGTTTCGTATTGAGCAGAGCAACTGCGCTATGAAAGTATGCACTGATGCGTGCGTGCTAGGCGCGGTTGCTGGTTTGGAAGGCGCTTCGCGTATCTTGGACATTGGTACTGGTACCGGCTTGTTGGCGCTTATGGCTGCTCAACGGGCGCCGGGAGCCTGTATTGAGGCAGTGGAACTTGACCCAGCCGCTGCTATCCAAGCGGCAGCTAATTTCAAGGCTTCTCCCTGGACAAACCGGTTGCAACTGCATCCGCAGCCTTTGGCACAGTTTGCAGCTAGTCAACCTCACTCCTTCGACTATATTATCTGCAATCCTCCTTTCTTTCGGGATTCACTTCGCTCACCGAGTGCGCAACGTACTACTGCCCGCCATACGGCAGAAGACACCCTCACCTTTACGGAATTAGCGGCTTTCGCAACCAAATTTCTTACTCCTGAAGGGCAACTTACGGTGCTACTACCTCCCCCAGAGATGGAGCACTTTGTGCACGCCGCAACAGTTTGTGGATTATGGCCTCGCAACAGAATAGTACTTGTACATCGTAGGGGCAGCAAGCCGCAACGGCACATCCTGACGTTTACCCGGCGCCCACGCGAAGTGGCCGAGCGAGTATTGCCAATTAAGGCGGCCGATAGTGATACCTATTCAGAAGAGTTTCAGACGCTGCTTGCTCCGTTTTATCTGCATCTATGACGGTAGCGGGAGCCTAAGCGGTTTTTATGAGCGCCGCATCACTTAGACCCAATTCCTGAACAGAATGTTCGCGCATGATAAACTTCTGGATTTTGCCCGTCACCGTCATAGGGAAGTCATCTACAAATTTCCAATAAGCGGGAATTTTGAAAGTAGCAATGCGCCCCCGGCAGAAGTCACGCAACTCATCGCCCGTTACCGTGCAGCCATCCTTGAGTTTTACCCATGCCATTACCTCTTCGCCATACTTAAAGCTTGGCACTCCAATTACTTGCACATCAAGTACCGCTGGGTGCTGATAGAGAAACTCTTCTACTTCACGCGGGTACACGTTTTCGCCGCCCCGCATAATTAAGTCCTTGATGCGGCCCACGATGTTTACGTATCCGTGCTCAGAGATAGTGGCCAAATCGCCCGTGTGCATCCAGCCGGCGGTGTCAATGGCCGCCCGGGTTGCTTCGGGATTGTTCCAGTAGCCAAGCATAACGGAATAGCCCCGGGTGCATAGCTCGCCGGGCGTACCACAGGGCACTACGTTGCCCGTTTCGGGGTCTACTACCTTCACTTCCAGGTGTGGATGTACGTGGCCCACGGTACTTACCCGCTGCTCTAGTGGGTCGTCGGGGTAGCTTTGCGTTGATACGGGTGAGGTTTCCGTCATTCCATAGCAGATGGTGACGTCGCGCATGTTCATGAGTTGCTGCACCCGCTTCATTACTTCTTCGGGGCAGGGTGAGCCCGCCATTACCCCAGTCCGCAGAGAGGATAAGTCGAAGCTACTGAACGCTGGGTGATCTAACTCGGCTATGAACATAGTGGGCACACCATAGAGTGAGGTGCAACGCTCTTGCTCCACTGTTTGCAAGGTAACCAATGGGTCGAACGCCTCGCCGGGTACTACCATGCAAGCTCCGTGCGATACGCAGGCCAAGTTACCGATAACCATTCCGAAGCAGTGATAGAATGGCACTGGAATGCATACCCTATCTTGCTCCGTATAGCGCAAAGTTTGCCCAATGAAGTAGCCGTTGTTGAGGATGTTATGGTGGGATAGGGTGGCACCTTTAGGGAACCCGGTAGTCCCGCTAGTATATTGAATGTTGATGGGGTCATCGAACTGTAGCGTGGCTTCGCGCTCGGCCAGCAGTTTATTGGGTTGAGCATTGCCGCGGGCGAGCAGGTCGTCCCAGTCATCATCCAGTATCAACACGTATTCTAAAGCCGGGCACTGAGACCGTACCTGCTCCAAAAGAGCTTGGTAGTCCGTCAGACGAAACTTGGCGGCAAGTAGCAGCACGCGGCACCCCGCCTGATTTAAAGCATACTTCAGTTCTTCGGCTCGATATGCCGGGTTAATGTTAACGAGAATGGCGCCCGCCCGCGCCGCGCCAAACTGCGTCACCACCCATTCGTACCGATTGGGCGACCAAATCCCGACCCGTTCTCCAGCTTGCACTCCCAGAGCCAGCAGCCCTTTTGCTAGGGCTCCGGTTTGTTCCCACAGCTCGGCATACGTGGCACGATAGCCCTGCTGGGCTACCACCAAGGCCTCTCGGTCAGGAAAAAGCGTTACTGTGCGGTGGAGGTTTTCACCAATAGTTTCGCCTAGCAATGGCCTAGTGCTCGTGCCACTGAGGTAGGAAGATGTGCGCATGAGAACAGAAGATCAAGACCGACAATGCGTATGTAGCAGACCGAAAGAGTTGAAAGTACAGCCTCAGCCCTGGCTATACCAGCACTGAATCGGAGGTTTTACTATTTCAAACAAACAGCTACTGCGCCTAATCTATTGTCTTGTATTCTGTTGCCAAGCTGAATAGTGGAACCACCAGAGCGTCCGGTAGTGGATGTCTTTTCCCACAAAAAGCGAGTAGCATACTCGTGTGACGTCAGAACTCAATGGCCCTAAAATAAAAGAGCCGCATCCAAAATAGGTGCGGCTCCCGTGCAATAGGTGGTGGCGACGGAGCTGGGTCATATACATTGAGCCAGCGGTAGCATATCTCTAAGCAAGTTGATCTATAACCTCGCATTACGAGCGAGCGAAATGGCAACCCGAAAAGTAGAATTGTGCTTACCACGTAAATATAAGATGATGAAATTGTTTCCCAATCAAAATGGGAATATTATTTCTTGCTTTGCTCATTTTGGGACACTACCCTTACCCCGCACGGTAGTAGCGCATGCACTTCATAAGGTTAGAGAATCTAAAGTGTTTACTGCGTAACAGTTTGCTTGTTTTCTACAAAGTGGATGCCGTACTGAGTAGCTAGCTCGTGCAAGATGGGTTCGTATAACTCGGCGCTGGTAGGAATAACGACTCCACGCTGCGAGACATGTCCTTGCAATAAACGTCGTACGGCTATTCCCACCGGTAAACCAACTGTTTTTGCCATTGCAGTATGAATACTATCATCCCCAAGCACTACTAGGGAAGATGTGTGGTGGTACAGTACACCACCTAACGTGTACCTGAATAAATGCTGCATCACAATCATATCCTGGTCTGTAGGTTCTAGCTGCCATTTCGCCGTAAGTAGCCGCTCCAGTAACTGAGCAGGTTTGGCGTTAGCAAGCCCTACGGGAACGTCGGAGAATATACCTAGCCATGCGAGGCGCTGCATCTCCGGCGAGTCTGGAGCTAAACCTAGGTGCTGGGCCGTACGAGTGGCCAGTGGTAAGGAATGGTCGGCTGCTTGAGGTAGATAGGCCGTTACCAGTTCGGACCAAGTCATGCTGGCCGCGTTGCCAAGATGTACTGCATCGTCGGTGAGCCCCAGCAGCACCAAAGCGTGCCAGGCGGCGCAATAACCTGGGCGGCGCAGCGTACCGCGCAAAATCGTTGGAATGTCGTGGAGGCCGTATGGTGCACGGTAGCTCAGCGAATCACGGTTGGCATAGCCTTCGAACTCCCCGTAAGTAGGAATACATAGAAGCTCTGTGCGAGCAAACAACTGCTGATACGGAATGAAACGGGGCTGTCCGCCCTCCAAGAATTTGGCCGTTCCTTGCCCAGCCAGCACCACATTACGCGGATTCCAGGTGAACTTGTAGCGCCACGGGTTGTCGCCTTCCGAGCCAGGGGCCATCAGCCCGCCGCAGTACGACTTAAAGGACAACAGTTCCCCTCCCTGGGCCCGTACTTCGTCTATTACCTGCATGGCCGACATATGATCGAGGCCAGGATCGAGGCCGCATTCCATTAGTAGGACAAGACCTGCGGCCTGCGCCTGCTCGTGTAAGGCGTTGATTTCTTCACTCGCGTAGCTGGCCGTTACCAAATGACATTGAAAACGCAGGCAGGCGCGTGCCACCAGCGGATGAAAAAGCGCCGGAAGCATCGAAATGACTACCTCGGCCTGCGAAATCAACTCTTCCAGGCGGGCATTGTCTTCTACGGCAAAGGGCACGGCCTGCGCATAGGCCGCGTGAGGAAGTAGCAAGGCGCGCACAGGCGCTGGGTTCACGTCGGCCACAGTTACCTGCCAGCCTTCTGTAGGGGCGTGATGCAACAAGTACTGGAGTAACGAAGAGGCTGAGCGGCCAGCGCCAAGAAGCAGAATACGGGACATAGATGCCGAGGAAGGAGAAATGTCAAACAGGAACCAATAATCGGAAAAACCCAGCAACTGTTGGGCCGCCTACGCGTGCTCCTATCACGCGGTACACAATGCACTCGTGCATCCAAGAAAAAATGGTACATTCACCGCCCCTTTCACTAACCGGGGCCGCCTGTCGGCGCCGGTGCGTTCTTTTTAGCCCCGCCGATGGCCCAACCGCTCCACCTGACTATCACTGTGGAGGTACTGGCTTCCGAAGCCGACCTAACCCCTGCCGAAACTGCCACGTGGCAGGCCGCCCGCGCCGCCACGGACCACGCTTACGCGCCTTACTCGCACTTTCACGTGGGCACGGCCCTCCTACTCGACGATGGCACGCTGTTCCGGGGTACAAACCAGGAAAATGCGGCTTTCCCTTCTGGTCTTTGCGCTGAACGCACTGCCTTGTTTGGACTAGCCGCCACCCAGCCTGAACGCCGTATCCTGGGCATGGCCGTAGCCGCCCGTCCCGCCAACGGTGAGTTTGTTGCGGTAACGTCCTGCGGCGCTTGCCGACAAGTGATGGCCGAATACGAACACCGCCAGCGCCAAGCTATTCCGCTACTGCTACAGGGCCCAAACGGTAGCATCTACCGATTCAAGTCGCTCTCTGATTTGCTACCCTTGGGTTTCACTCCTGACGACCTCCCCTCGCCTAATCAATAACCATAGGAAGCACAGCTCTTGTGCGGTTTCCTTGGCACCAAGGCTCACCTGTGCTAGTTGGCACTCTGGTGTACGCACCTTTTGCTGCAGTCCAGCTTGACTTTTCTTTCTCGCTTTTACCTTCCTAATGGCGGCTCAGGAGCATCATTTTTCCGTTACACGTACGGCCCGATACTATCAACTGGGAGAATTATCAGCGGCTACCAAGCGGGTATGGTTTGTATGCCACGGATACGGTCAGTTGGCAGCGTACTTCATCCGTCACTTTGCCCATCTTACCGCAGCTGACCCGGAGTTGGTAGTCATTGCTCCCGAAGGCTTATCGCGCTTCTACCTCCAAGGAACCGGCGGACGCGTGGGTGCTAGTTGGATGACGAAGGAAGACCGCCTAACGGAAATAGAGGATTACGTGGCTTACTTAAACCAACTGACCACGGCCACCCTCCCCCTAGCGGCAGCTACTGTACAGGTTACAGTATTGGGCTTTTCGCAAGGTGCTGCCACGGTGGGGCGTTGGCTGGCTCATGCCTCATTCCGTCCTGCGCATCTCGTGCTTTGGGCCGGGGCTTTCCCACCAGATATGGAGCCTTTTACTGCTTCTCGATTGCTAGAGCAACTGCCCGTAACACTGGTCTGCGGCACCGATGATGCGTACGTTTCTACCACCGACTTAGAGCAGCAATACGCCTATCTTTCCAAGGTAGGCACAACGCCTATTGTTATCCGCTTTTCCGGGTCCCATACCCTAGATGCCGACATTTTGCTGCGCCTCCAAGCAATGGAGAAAGCTCTTTAACACCGAAAAGCCCCGCCATCGTTTAAACGATGGCGGGGCTTTTCTACATGGTGTGTGCAAGCACCAGCTACTCCTTGCGAATGGTAGCGGCTGCGCCTTGCGCAGCCGGCAGGATAAGTACCTCAGCAATGTTTACATGGGCTGGGCGCGTTACCATGAATTCAATCAGGTCGGCTACGTCGCTAGCTCGTAGCGGCTCAAACCCTTTGTATACCGTGGCAGCCCGTTCCTTGTCGCCTTTGAAGCGCACCTCGGAAAACTCGGTTTCTACAGCTCCTGGATTTACTTCCGCTACCCGAATGTGCTGGGGCAGCAAGTCTAGCCGCATGCCTTTCGTAAGGGCTGCTACTGCAGCTTTGGAAGCACAATAGACGTTCCCATTGGCGTAGGTTTCGTGCCCGGCAATAGAGCCAATGTTGATGATGTGTCCCGTCTTGCGGCGCGTCATAGATGGAAGCACTGCCCGGCTTACGTACAACAAGCCTTTCACATTGCCGTCGAGCATATCATCCCAGTCTTGGGGGTTGCCTTCTTGAATAGGCGATAAGCCGTGGGCGTTACCAGCATTGTTGATGAGGACATCAATATCCTGGAAAGCAGCCGGTAGGGTTTGTACTGCCGCGTCTACGGCAGCCCGATCTCGCACGTCGAAGGTGAGCAAGTGGGTAGGAACGTCCCCCAACTCCTGTACCAAGGCCTCCAGCCGCTCGCGCCTACGACCCGTGAGCACCAGTTGGAAACCCGCGCGACCCAGCGCTACTGCTGTGGCCCATCCAATTCCGGAAGAGGCGCCAGTGATAAAAGCGGTTTTACGCATGACAACGCAGACCTAACGGCCCGAATAAATATTTAAGTACAACGTTACGGTGTTGCTCTTCATGCTCTGAAGGCTTCGGCTGTATACGTCCGTACCAGGTTCCAGGAGGTTTTTCAGGCCGTGTGAAAACCGCAGTTCCGGCGAGAACTTAAAGAACGGGTAGAACAGATCCAGCCCTACCCCATACTCGACAGCAAAGTCGGAACTAGCGGCCCGCAGCAGGTTCACTTCCGGGTCTTTGCGGCGGTTACCGATGTTAAAATTTGGGTTTACCCCGCCCACTAAGTACACCCTAGTGTTACGCCGACGCTGTGATTTGAGCTTAAGCAGCAGCGGCATATTCACTTGCGTAGCGCCAATTTCTTGGGTGGTGATTTCCTCTGGGTCAGAAGGATACTGCGTGGTATTTTGTGAGTAGCCATACGGCTTAAACTCAATACGTCGCGTCATGAAGCTTACCCCAGGGGCAAAGTTGAAGCTGAGGTAGTCCGCTAGCCGAACATCAGCCAAAAAGCCCACCGTGAACCCAGGACTGATGATAGAGTTAGCCGAAACCCCTTGGCTTGGATACCCCGGAGCTTGCTCAATCTTATAGCGCGAGAAGTTCGGTGCTACGTGCATGCCGAGGTGCAGCGCCCGGCTGTCGTACCCCGGAAGGTTTTCGGTTGTTACTGATTTTACTTGTCCATTTTTTCCTCTGCTGGCGCTACTACGACTTTTCTTTTGCGCCTCGGCTGCAAAAGGAATAGTAGCAGCTGCTAATGCCAGCAGAGCCAGCCGGCCTACTTTTGCGCGGTATAGATGGAGCTGATGCCGAACGTGAGGGGTTGCCATGCGGGAGTAGTAAAGCCAACCTTTCGCAGAATAGCCAGAAAATCGGGCCCGTCGGGAAAGGCCTGCACCGATTCGGGCAGGTAGGTATAGGCGGAATTGTCTTTGGAAATCAGTTTACCAAACACCGGCAAGATGCGCCGGAAGTAAAAATTGTATGCTTGTTTGAGCGGGAAAGCCGTAGGCTTCGAAAACTCCAGCACCACCAGCTTGCCACCAGGCCGCAAAACGCGGCGCATTTCGCTGAGGCCTTTTTCTAGGTTCTCAAAGTTGCGCACGCCAAACGAAGCCGTCACCGCGTCGAAGTGGTTGTCAGGAAATGGCAAGTTTTCCGAATCGCCCAGCTCCAGCTGAATACGGTTAGCAAGGCCTTTTTCCTGGAGCTTGCGGCGACCTACTTCCAGCATACCTTCCGAAATATCCACGCCTGTTACGTGGGCATCGGGGGAAGCAGCACGCAGCGTTTCAATGGCGAAATCCGCCGTGCCGGTAGCAATATCTAAAATGCGAGCGGGCCGGAGTTGCTTTAGCTCTCCCACAGCCTTGCGCCGCCAGTAGATGTCAGTACCAACGCTAAGGAAGTGATTCAGAAAGTCATACTTCCCAGCAATGCTGTTGAACATGTGTGCCACCTGCGACTTCTTGTCGGCGGTGTCATCTTTGTAGGGTACTACGGCCATAGTGCTTAGTGCGAAGAACGGCAAAACAAAGGCAAAATTGCCTTTTGATAACGCCAACCTCCGCATTATGTTGAAAAAAAACGGGCCGGACTTGAGGTCCGACCCGTTTCTAGGAATTTGGTGACGTGGATTAGTCGTTGTCCGTCTTCACCTTAGTTTTAGAACCATCAGCCTCTTTGGCTTTCGAGTCAATGGTACCGTCTTTGGTTACGGTCTTGCTTTTCTCGTCGTTGGCGCCTTTGGTTTTCACTTTCACCTTGTCGCTGTCCTCATCTACTTTAGTTTTCACCTTCGTACCGTCGGGCAGTTTGGCTTTGCTCTTGCCCGGCGACAATGGCACCGTAGTACGAGTGCTAGTTCCGGAAGTGCCTGTAGTGGTGGTAGAGGTTCCGCCAGTGGTAGCACCCGAGCCAGTAGTACCGGAGTTGAGCTGAGGCATTGTTTCGCCTTCCTTCAGAATCACACGGAACTCTACGCGGCGGTTTAGCTGCATGTTCTCTGGCGAGTCGTTGGCGGCAGCCGGACGACGCTCACCGTAGCTTACCGTCACCATGCGGGTCTCACCAATACCTGATTTCTTCAAGTAGTTGTAGGCAGCATCAGCACGGTTCTGACCCAGTACAATGTTGTACTCGTCGGTGTTGCGCGAGTCGCAGTGGCCTTCGATGGAGATGTTTACCCCGGGGTTTGCCTTCAGGATATTGCTAATGTTGTTCAACTCGCGAATTGACTCCGGCCGCAACTTATACTTGTCGGTATCGAAGTAAATCTTGTTGAACTGAGCAAATGTTGTAGTGTCGATGTAGTCAACGTAGAAGTTCTTCTCGATGATAGTCGAGTCGTTCGTTGACACGGGCACCGGGAACTCTTGCGTCTCGATGTTTTTGCCATCTCTTGATACTGCCACCTGGTAGGTACGGCCCGAAAGCACACTTACCTGATAGTCGCCAGTTTCCGGCTTGGTGATGTCGCGGTAGCTCAGAGCCGTTTTATCGGCTTGCGTACCACTGAACACCAATTCTACACCCGAAATTACTGAGCTATCCCGCTTGGAAATTACCTTACCACGGATAATGGCATTTTTGATGTAGTTGATGGTATAGATGTCTTTTTCACCGTAACCACCAATGCGGTAGGACGACAGATACGCATAGCTACCATCAGGGCTGAGGCGGTAGTACGTGTCATCATCGGGCGTGTTCACGGGGTAACCCATGTTTTCCGGACGGCCCCACTTGTTGCCTACCGAATCCCAATCCGACTTAAAGATGTCGTAGCCACCCATGGTGTTATGACCACGGGAAGAGAAGTACAGCGTCTTACCATCCCGACTCAAATACGGGCTGTCGTCATCGTACTGCGTGTTGATGACGCTACCTACTGACTTGGGCGAACCCCAGTCGCCACCTTCCTGACGCGTAGCGTAGTAGATGTCTAACGAACCATCTTCCGAATACTTGCCGGTCGAGAAATAAATAGTGCGACCATCTGGCGTGATGTAGGCGTCTGACTCAAAGGCTTTCGAGTTAACGTTACCGTTTAGCTTCTTTGGAGACGTCCAGTCTCCGCCCGATTTCTCCGAGTAGAAAATGTCACCATTCTCATCTTGGCGGTACATCAACATCTTGGTGTCGTTATCGAACACTTGAATGGATGCATCATGGCCTTTGCCGTTTAGCACACCGCTCAACGAACGGGGCTTATCCCATTCATCGTCACCGAGGCGCTTGGCTTCGAAGATGTCTTCGTAGTATTCACCATCGGAAGCAATGTTGCCTTTGTTCTTGCTATCCGTATTGCCAGCACCAGTTACGTTTTCACCACGCGAGGTGAACAGCAACAGTTTGTCGTCGTTAGAAATAACAGGGCTGTGCTCTGAGTACTGCGAGTTGATAGTAGGGCCCAAGTTCTTCACGAAGATATCCTTGGGGCTGTTGAACTGCACTTTTGCGTTCTTGCTATGCTGAATCAGCAGAGCAAGTTCGCGCTTGCGCGTGTCTTTGCTTTTCAGCGTAGCATTGTATGCCTGAAAGTGCGTGATGGCCTCATCAAAGTTGTAGTTCAGGTGGTCTACCCGACCTAGCCAGTACTCTACATCCTTTGATACTTTTGGTTTCAGCTTTTGAGCCTTATAAATGTAGTCGCTGGCCTTTTCTTTGTCGAAAGACATATAAGATATGCCCGCCCGGAACAACGCCAGCGCATTGTTTGGCTCCTTGGCCAACACTTGTTCGTAGTAAGGGATGGCAGCCCGGTAGTTCTCTTTCTCAAAGAACTTATTTGCAGTCTTCAGCTGTTTACGCGTGCTCTGGGCCAGTGCAGGTTGGGCCATAGCCGCCGTCAGCGCGAAGGCGCACGAGGCTTTCAATAACCTTCTGACTAAGTTGTCCATTGTTGGAGGGGTTAGGGAAATAAGGAGTTGCAAGGAGAAGTTAGAATACCGATTACGGGCTGTAAATGCGGTTTTCGGGAAGTTGCCTCTTATACTGAAATTAAGTTCCAGGGTTAAGATAATATGGGCAAATTTGCATCTACCACAAACTGTTTGTAGGTAATCTGCTCACTTTCCCAAATAGTCAGTTGCCTGAATCTGGTGTATTTACGGGCAAAGATAGTAGTTTTATAATACGACCTTAGCCATATCCAATTTCGTACAATACGATACGCAACACATCGAAAAATAGATTTTGGTATTCCTCTATAGTTGAGCTATGCTGTTTAGGCCGCGCAAATATAGGTCCACTCATTAAACAGCAAGTTTTTTCATGAAAAAATTATGCTCGGCAGCCTCCGCATGCAATTGGTTACCTTTGCGTTTCACAACCTGTCGCCAATGAATATCCGGGAAGCCAAGTTTCTGATGAGTAATACCCGCGTAGAGCAGTGCCCGGCTCCTACGCTACCTGAATACGCCTTCATTGGACGCTCCAACGTAGGTAAGTCGTCGCTTATTAATATGCTGACGGGCCACAAGGGCTTAGCTAAAACATCTTCATTGCCTGGCAAAACGCAACTTATTAATCACTTTCTTATTAATAATGAGTGGTATTTGGTCGATTTACCAGGTTACGGCTATGCCCGCGTGAGCAAAGATGCCCGCGTGAAATGGGGGCGAATGATTAATTATTATTTGCGCCAGCGCGAAAACCTTACCTGCGTGTTTGTGCTAATTGATTCGCGCCATGAGCCACAAGCAGTGGATTTAGAGTTTATGGAAATGCTCGGCTCCGAGGGCATTCCATTCGTGATGATCTTTACGAAGGCCGACAAACTTTCGGGTACGCGCACGCAACAAAACGTGGCTGATTACTTGCGGAAGATGCAGGAAACCTGGGACGAATTGCCGCGTCATTTTGTTACGTCGGCGGAAGAAAAGACTGGGCGAGAAGAAGTGATAGAGTTTATTGCGGAAGTGAATCGGCAACTGGCCGAAGAAGGCAGTGATGCGTAGATTGGCCCCGTAATTGCCTAGTTTTCGGCAGTCTCATTTGTACGTTTTGTTCTCTCTTTATTGCATGAAAAAAATTTCCTTCCTGCTAGGTTTTGGGCTCCTGGCTCTATCGGCCCCAGTCCTGGCGCAAAAAACCAAGGTAAAAGTGAAGGAGGATGCCGCAGCACCCCAATCGGCGCCTGCACCTGATGCACCAGCCCAGCAAGCTCCGGCTCCGAAGGCTATTCCGGTAGCCGAATATTACGAGGGCGGTCAGGAAGCCATGTATGCCTTCATCGCCAAGGAACTGAAGTATCCAATTATGGCCCGCCGCAACCGCATTCAGGGTCAGTGTATTGTGAGCTTTACGCTAAATACCGATGGCACTATGTCAGGCATCAAGCTGGTTAAGAACATTGGCGGTGGCTGCGGCGAAGAAGCGTTGCGCGTAGTGCGCCTGTTAAAGTTTAACAAGCCCGATTACGCCATCCTGACCAGCCTGCCCATCACGTTTAAGCTGCCTGCGCCCGGCCAAGCCGCCGCTACTGAGTAACTTCGCACTTTCCAACAATTGCTTTTTTCCTTATGCCCTACGACCTGAGAGAGGTAGCTGCTATCAGCGGCATGCCCGGTCTGTACCGCCTGCTGAAGCCTACCCGCGCTGGCGTTATCATTGAAGCCCTCGACGAGAAAGGCACCCGCTCCGTGGCTTCGGCCCGCAACAAGGTGTCGCTGCTTCACGAAATTTCCATCTATACCCAAGACTACGATCAGACGGTACCCTTGACGGAAGTATTCGACCGGATTCACCAGCAGTACGGCACTGCTCTGCCCCTCACCAATAAATCGGATGACCGGGACCTGACGGCCTTCATGGGTACTATCATCCCTGACTATGACCGGGACCGGGTGTACATGTCTGACATCAAGAAGCTGGTGACGTGGTATCACACCGTAAGCAGCCGCTTGGAGTACCAGGCACCTGCAACGGAGGATGAAACCACGGCCTCGGCAGAAGAGCCTTCTGCCGACGAAGCGCTGAGCACAGCTGGTATCATTGCATCCTCTTCGGAAGATGACGCTGCGGGCAACCCAGAAGCTGCAACGGAGAAACCCGCCAAAAAAGCGGCTAAGAAGAAAGCAGAATAATATACCTGCTCTCACATAAAAAAGCCTCCTGATGCATTCAGGAGGCTTTTTTATTATAAAAAGTAGTGAAAACCCTGCTAATTATCAGCTAGCGTTGTCTTGCGCGAGGAATTGCTCTGCTTTCTCTACCAATTCCGAGGAGCCAATAAATACAGGGCTGCGCTGGTGCATCTCGTGGGGCTCTATTTCCAGAATACGGCACCGCCCGCTGGTAGCTTTACCACCGGCTTGCTCCACAATAAAGGCGAGTGGGTTGCACTCGTACATGAGACGCAGCTTGCCCTGCGGAGCTTTAGCCGATGCGGGATACATGTAAATCCCCCCTTTTAGCAGATTGCGGTGGAAGTCGGCTACCAATGAGCCGATATAACGGGCGGAGTAGTTTTGCTCTTTGCAGTAGGCTACGAAGGCAGTGGTCCCGGCCGAGAAGGTTGCCGACGCGCCTTCGTTAATTGAGTAGATAGCGCCCGTAGCAGGCGTTTGAATATTAGGGTGCGAAAGGAAAAACTCTCCTAGTGAAGGCTCATACGTGAAGCCGTTGACGCCATTGCCCGTGGTATACACCAGCATGGTGCTAGAACCGTAGACCACGTAGCCGGCGGCCACCTGATGCGTA
The DNA here is from genome assembly GCF_900188255.1 of Hymenobacter mucosus. Classification (GTDB taxonomy): domain Bacteria; phylum Bacteroidota; class Bacteroidia; order Cytophagales; family Hymenobacteraceae; genus Hymenobacter; species Hymenobacter mucosus. Next base: position 511,949 of record NZ_FZNS01000001.1, read on the forward strand.
CCCGTTTGCAAGCAGTCTTGGCGGGTACCCTCGCCTCCCGTGGGCGACACACGCCGGTAGATGCTGAAAATCGTCCCGATGCTCACGTTTACGTCAATGTTGGAAGAGCCGTCCAAGGGGTCGATAGCAACAATGTACTTGCCTTGCACATTGCCCGTCTGAATCACTTCTTCATCTTCCTCGGAGATAATAGTACATACCTCTCCCCCATTACGCAATGCCCGAATAAACCGAATGTTGGCAATAACATCGAGCTTCTGCTGATCCTCCCCTTGCACGTTGCGGTTGCCATACGCGCCAGCAATATCGATAAGGCCCGAACGGTTTATTTCGCGGTTTACAATTTTAGCGGCCAAAGCAATGTCGCGCAGCAGTTGCGAGAGTTCCCCCGTTGCGTACGGAAAGTCTTCCTGCTTGCGCATGATAAAGCGGTCTAGGGTAGTACCTACAGGTAAGGCCAGCTTGTCGGGGTGGTTCATAGGAAAGACTAAGAAAAAAGGAAAGAAAGTAAAAGCAAAGGAAACAAAACGATACAACAGTCCAAAAATAGCGTATTTCCTCTAATGGTGCGCGGATTAGTACGTACGGCTGCGGCAAGCCTTGTACCGGCTCTGGAATACGATAGTTATGCTAGGTAAAAAAGTACTTCGCCCTACATTTGGGCCATGCAGGAACCGCATCAACTCAAAATTTACAAGTTCGGCGGCGCTTCGGTGAAGGACGCAGCTGCTATTCGTAACCTCCAGCTGATTGTACGAGAGCACAGCGGGCCGGGTCCCTTGCTGATTGTCGTATCGGCTATGGGCAAGACGACTAATGCACTCGAAGACCTCTTTCACCTAGCCCATGGGGGCCAGGAATATACCGCACCGTTGGCAGCGCTACGCGCCTTTCACTTGGGCGTGGCAGCGGAGCTTGGCGTAGCCGATATTACTCTGCCCACTGCGCCCAGCATAGTGGAGCTGCTGGAGCAGCTTGGCGACCGACTAGCTACGATAACTACCGGTGACTACGATAAGCAATACGACCAAGTAGTAAGCTTTGGAGAGCTGCTGGCCACGCGCATTGTAGCCGCCGCTTTAGAGGCACAGTGGGTTGATTGCCGCCCTCTGATTCGGACGGACCATACCTGGCGGGAAGGCCGCGTAGACTGGCCCACTACCGAGCGTAGCCTGCGGGCAACCTTGCCCCCTTTATTAAGCAACGGCCCCATCGTAACGCAGGGTTTTCTGGGGGGAACCGCCAGCGGCTATACCACTACTTTAGGGCGTGAGGGCTCTGACTACACGGCTGCTATTCTGGCGTACTGCTTGGGGGCACAGGACGTCACTATTTGGAAAGATGTGGCCGGACTGCTGAACGCTGACCCCAAAATATTTGCCGATACCGTGCGCTACCCAGAAATCAGCTACCAGGAAACCATTGAAATGGCTTACTATGGCGCTTCGGTTATTCACCCCAAAACCATAAAGCCTTTGGCCGTGCGGCATATTCCGCTGCTGGTAAAGTCGTTCGTAGATCCTACGGCAGAGGGCACCAAAATCCATGACTGCCGCCACGGCCTACTGGCTCCTGCTTATATTCGTAAGGCCGCCCAGTGCTTGATTTCCTTTTCCTCTAAGGACCTTACTTTCATTTCGGAAGAAAACCTAGAGGTCATTTTTGGGGCGTTGGCTCAGGTACGCCTGAAGATTAACCTGATGCAGAACTCGGCTATCAGCTTTTCCGTGTGCACTGATTTTTCGGCGTACCGCTTAGAGAAGCTCTTGGACCTCTTGCGCGAGCAGTTCACCATTCATTATAATACCGGCCTGGAGTTATACACCATCAAAAACTACGATACCGCTAGCATTCGGCGGATTGCCCAGGACCGGGAGTTGTTGCTGGAACAGCGGACCCGCCAAACATTTCAGTTCGTTTGCCGGGGAAGTTTTAATGAGGTCAGTGCCTGATTGGTTACGGGTAAGTAGTAGCAGACAAACCTGCCACCTAATTGCCACTACAGTACCACGTAGGAAGTTGTAGACCGCCAAAACGAAACATTTTTGTCTTCTGCTACCTTATCCCTCTACCTTTACTGATAATCATTCCTACCTAGTGAGCCTTTCACCCAACCATATGCACGCATCGGCATCGGCAGTCAATCCGGGAGCCTTGCGCAGTCGCCTAGCCCAAGCGGGGCTCCGGGCTACCCGGCAGCGGCTGGTTATTTTAGAGAGCCTACTGACCTTGCCTGGCCATCCTACTGCCGAGCAAGTTCATCGGCATGTAGTAGGCCATTCTCCTTCCATTTCTCTGGGCACAGTATACAAGGCGCTTGATTCCTTTGTAGCGGCTGGCCTTACGCGGCGTGTAGCCTCAGCCGAGGGAGCTTCTCGCCGCTACGATGCCGATTGCACGGAACACCACCATCTATTCTGCACCGATACACAGGAAATCATTGACTATTGCGATCCGCAACTGGATGAACTGATTCGTCAATTTTTTGCGGCGCGCGAACTAGAAGGGTTTCAGCCCCGGTCGTTCTCCTTGCATGTAGTGGGTACTAGGGGTATGAAATAACGGGCGCACAGCAGGGCACTCAATCTTTTCAGCTCGCTATGCGTACCAGCAAGTAGACAGATCAGCTGATCTGTTTTTCTTGTCCCTCTCCTCACTACTCCACTTCATGGCAGTTCTAGTTGGCAAACGCGCCCCTTCGTTTAAAGCCACCGCCGTTATTGCCGGCGAATTCGAAGAAGAATTTTCTCTCGACCGATACTTGGGGAAGAAGCACGTACTCTTCTTCTTCTACCCCGCCGATTTCACGCAGGTGTGTCCCACCGAAATCTTAGGCTTTCAGGATCGGATAGCCGACTTTGAAGCCAAGGGCGTGGCAGTGGTAGCCTGTTCTACCGATACCCACTTCTCGCACGCAGCCTGGCTGAAAACCGGGCGTGATGCTGGTGGTATTGCCGGCATCACGTACCCGCTGGTAGCCGACGCCAGCAAGACTATTTCGGCTAACTACGATGTACTAGGTGGCCACTTCGACTATAACGAAGCCGGTGAAATGACCTTTGTCGGGTCGCCGTTGGCTTACCGCGGCTTGTTTCTAATTGACAAGGACGGAATTATCCGCCACCAGGTAATCAATGATGGCCCCCTGGTGCGTAGCGTGGATGAAGCCATGCGCATGGTAGATGCCCTGCAATACTTTGAGGTGCACGGTGAAGTGTGCCCCGCCAACTGGGAAGAAGGCAAGCACGTGTTTCCTAACACTGGCGATAACGGCAGTAGCCTTTCTGGTAAAAAGACGGCCTACTAACCATAGTCCCGCATGGGTTACAAAGCCTCAACCTCAGCTGGTTGAGGCTTTTTTCGTTTGCCGTTTAGTAAACGCCTATTTTTGCCGCCTCTGCTTCCTACCTGTTGGCCCTTGGTTCGACTAAATATTTGTTTTGCGGAGCATCACCTCTAAGTCCTTTCCTCGAATTGGTTTTCCTATATTCTATAGCCCTGCACCTGTACGGCCTGCTGTTGCAACTAGTGGCGCCCTTGGTGCCGAAAGCTGCACAGTGGGTAGAGGGGCGCCGCGGCCTCCTGGTTCGCATCCAGCAGGCACTACACGCCGAAACGGCCCCAATTGTCTGGTTTCACTGCGCTTCCCTGGGTGAGTTTGAGCAGGGCCGCCCCGTCATGGAGGCGTACATGGCTCGCCATCCTCATCACAGGCTGGTCCTGACGTTCTTCTCGCCTTCGGGCTACGAGATACGCAAGAACTGGTCGGGCGCCGACTACGTGTTTTACCTCCCCCTCGACACAGCCGAGAATGCTCGGCTCTTCTTAGCGGCGGTGAAACCTCGCTTAGCCGTGTTCGTGAAGTATGAATTCTGGTATCATTTCCTCACGGAGCTTGAGCGGCGCCAGGTCCCAACCATCTGCGTATCGGCCATCTTCCGGCCCGAACAGTCGTTTTTTCGGCCCTGGGGCGGTTTTTTTCGCCGTACCCTTGGCCGCTTCACGCACATCTTCACGCAGAATGCCTCGTCGGTGGAGCTGCTGCGCGCCGTAGGTCTCACGCGTGCTAGCGTGGCTGGCGACACTCGTTTCGATACGGTAGTTCGTACCGCATCGGTGCCACCCAAGCCTCTGCCCCTGATTGAGGCTTTCACCGATGATTGGTCGCCCGTATTCATTATTGGTAGTAGCTGGCCCGAGGATTTGCCTGCCCTCACGCCCTTATTTCGGCAGTACGCCGACCATTTGCGCTTTGTGGTAGCCCCCCACGAAATCAACGAAACCAATCTGCGCTTGGTGGAGGAAGCGCTTCCCGGCAAGGTTGTCCGTTTCTCCCGGGCTCACCTTGCCACCGTGGCCGAAGCGCGCCTCCTGCTAATAGACAACGTAGGCATGCTCAGCCAGCTGTACCGGTTTGGGCATTTTGCTTACGTAGGAGGAGCCTTTGGCAAAGGCCTGCACAATACGCTGGAGGCAGCAGCATTTGGGTTGCCACTGTTCTTTGGCCCAACTTACCACAAGTTTCAGGAAGCACAAGACTTGGTAGACTTAGGGTGCGCTTTTCCCATCAAAACAGCCGATGAGCTACTAACAGCTTTTGGCCCGCTCTACCACCGGGAGGAGGCGCGCTTGGCAGTGCAAGACATTAGCCTCGATTACGTGCACGACCACAGTGGAGCAACTGGTAAGATAATGAGCTGGCTAGAACGTGACGTAGTACAGCCATAAGCCCATCTGCTTTGCTCAGCATCTCAGCCAAGTTTCAACTCCGTATTTCCCCTTACCTCCCACTCCCAACTTCACTTTTATATGACCGGAATCATCGTTAAGTCGACGGGCTCGTGGTACGTGGTACGCGAAACGGGCAACGGTCAATTACACCGCTGCCGCTTGCGGGGCAAGTTTAAGCACAAGGGGCTGAAGGTAAGCAATCCGTTGGCCGTAGGCGACCAGGTAGATTTTACCGTTGAGGAGCAAACGGAAGGCGCGGGCGTCATTCATCATATTGAGCCCCGCCGCAACTACATCATTCGCCGCTCGGTGCACAAAACCGAGCATGCGCACATTGTAGCCGCCAACATCGACCAAGCCCTGCTGGTTGTGACACTAGCTTCACCCGCTACTTCGTTCGGATTCATCGACCGATTTCTGGTTACGGCCGAAGCGTACCACATCCCCGTTACGCTCTTGTTCAACAAAACCGACCTGTACGACGAGGACTTAGCCGACTACCAAGAGCAGGTCCTGAAGATGTACCAGCGCGTGGGCTACCCCGGGCTACGCTGCTCGGCCCATTCCGGCGAGGGTGTACCGGCCATTGATGCCTTGCTAGATGGCAAAGTATCCCTACTGTCGGGCCACTCTGGGGTTGGCAAGAGCACGTTGATTAATGTGCTAGTACCGGATTTGGATTTGAAGACGGCTGAAATCAGCGAGTTTTCCGACAAGGGCGTGCACACCACTACGTTTGCCGAAATGCTGGAAGTACGGCCCGGGACCTACCTCATTGACACGCCAGGCATCAAGGAATTGGGCCTCGTGGATATGAAACCCGGGGAACTGGCGCACTATTTCCCCGAAATGCGGGCCTTGCTGAATCAGTGCCGCTACCACAACTGCCAGCACACCCACGAACCTGGTTGCGCCGTGCGTGAAGCCGTAGACAAAGGTAAAATTGCCCTCCCTCGCTACGACAGCTACGTAAGCATGCTGGAAGGCGATGATAACCGGAAATAGCCTATTCGCGTGCTCAAAACATCGTATTGCTTTGGGTAGCAGACTTTTTTCAGGCTTGATAGTTACTCGGTAAACCATCATGTCCCGGAGCCTGGGTTCTTTGAACTCTGGCCGCCACCTACTACACTCTTCTTTCGCATCTAATTTTTCTTCCATGTCGCACCGCATTGCCTTCCTCGGCCTTGGAAATATGGGCGAGGCCATGGCCGCCAACCTGCTCAAAGCCGGGCATTCGCTCACGGTATATAATCGCACTGCTAGCAAAGCTGCTGGCCTGCAAGCCCAGGGCGCTACCGTAGCAGCTACACCCACAGAAGCCGTACAGAACGCCGATTTCGTGTTTACGATGGTAACCGATGATGCCGCCCTTGAAAGCTTGTGCACGGGTCCTGAAGGCTTCTTACCGGCCATGAAGCCTGGTGCCGTTCATGCATCGTGCAGCACCGTGGCTCCCGATACGAACCGCCGCTTGGCAGAAGCACACGCCCAACACGGCACTTATCTAGTCTCAACGCCCGTGTTTGGTAAGCCCGACGTGGCTGCTGCTGGCAAGTTGTGGCTGGCTGCCGCCGGCCCCGCTTCTGCCCGGCAGCAACTGCTTCCTCTTTTGGAGGCAGTTGGTCAGGGTACGTATGAGTTCGGGGACGACCCCGGCGCAGCCAGCACGGTAAAGCTCTGCGGCAACTTTATGCTGGGCGCGGCCATTGAGGCCATGGCCGAGGCTTTTACCCTGGCGCAAAAAAGTGGCCTTGATCGACAGCAGGTGTACGAGTTCTTCACGAACACGCTGTTCAACATCCCCATCTACAAAAACTACGGCAAGCTGGTAGCCGACCGTCGGTACGAACCCGTTGGCGCAGCTCCGGCCATCATTCGCAAAGATTTGCGCTTGGTGTTGGACGAGTCGCGCACATACGTAGCTCCTATGCCCTTTGCCAACATCATTCATGACAACCTCTCCATTAGCGTAGCCAAGGGCGAGCAGAATGACTGGGCTGGTTTTGCGGAGCGGGCCGCCGAGAATGCCGGTTTGTAGCGTACAGCTAAGTAGATAGCTGCCCGGAAGGAAAACGAGCTATGTCCTTTTCCTTCCGGGCACTTTGCTTTTTGGAGCACGCAAAAAAGCCCGACTGAAGCAGCCGGGCCTTTTCAACCAATCAGGAAATCAAAAGGGGTTACATGGGGGGCAGCAGCACCCCATCAATCACGTGTGTGACACCGTTGCTAGACACCACATCCGCTATTTGCACGGTTGCGGGAGCGTCCTTGCCATTGCTGATCATCACCTTGCCGCCCTGCACAGATATCTTTATTTTTTCGCCGTTCACGGTCGTCAGTTGCTGCCCATCTTTAAGGTCGGCGGCCAGCAACCGGCCCTGGATTACGTGGTAGGTAAGCACGCCTTTGAGATTTTCCTTGCTTTCAGGCTTCATCAGGCCAGCTAGGGCTCCCGTGGGCAGCTTATCGAAGGCAGCATTAGTAGGCGCAAAAACTGTGAATGGGCCGGGGCCGCTGAGTGTGCCGTCAAGCTCAGCCGCTTTCACGGCTTTCACTAGCGTAGTCACGCTGCTGGCCTGCACCGCATTTTGCACGATTGTTTTGTCGGGCGTCATCGCCACACCGTCCACCAATACACCTTTCGGCTTACCCATCCGAGCCGAGTCCGACATCATGGCCGCAGAATCCACGGTGGGAGTGGTCGTCTCGGTGGTAACAGTAGCAGTTTCGGTGGTCGAGTTTTCGCCGCAGCTGGTTAAGCCACTGGTAACGATGCCAGCTGACAACAAAGCCAAGGAAGCAGCGCGCAGGTTCTTCTTCATTGAAGCAGTTAGAAGTTTTGGTAGAGAATAGTGCAAGAAAGTAATTCTGTAAGTGCTACGGTAGTACAGATACGAGAGTAGCTCATCTACTGGATGTAGGACAGGACGTAATTTGGCTACCTTTGCGCCCCCAGCGGCACCCGCTGGGCGGCACTTGCCGTATACTCGCCCGTACCACCCATTTTTCACCCCGATGAAAACTGCCGAAATCCACACCGCAAAAGGTGTAATGAAAGTGGAGTTCTACGAAAAGGACGCTCCGAACACTGTTAAAAACTTCACTGACCTTGCGAAGAAAGGTTTCTACGACGGCCTGAAGTTTCACCGTGTAATTCCAAACTTCGTAATTCAGGGCGGCTGCCCTAACACCCGCGAGGGAGCCAAAGGTGCTCCTGGCACTGGCGGCCCCGGCTACAAAATCGACTGCGAGTTGAGCGGCGACCATCAGTACCACGAACGCGGCGCCCTAAGCATGGCTCATGCTGGCCGCAACACGGGGGGCTCGCAGTTCTTCATTGTGCACGACCGTCAGAATACGGCTCACCTCGACCGCAACCACACCGTATTTGGTAAAGTGGTAGAAGGCCTGGACGTTATCGACCAGATTCGCGCCAACGACGAGATTCAAAAGATTGTAGTAACTGAAGAGGCGTAAGGTTAGCTTCTCTTCTAGTAGTACTGAGTTTACAAAAGCCCGCCGGATTTTCCGGTGGGCTTTTGTGCGTTTAAGCTGGTTATTCAACCTCACTTAGGTGTAGCTCAGAACTGTAAACACTTCTACAAAGTCAGAATAAATTGTTGCAATACGTTTGTAGTCAATACTATATATAATCACATAGATATACAGAAAGTCTTGACAGCAAGGCAGTTGGTTTTGCTGCGGCACGGGGGCTAAGTACGTTCGGAGCAACAAAGCCACCTGCTACTGTAGGGCGCTACGCCTGCCTCTATTAGTACACGTAAGATTATCCTATTCTGTATGGAAACGTCCTGTACTACGCGCCCAGGAGTGCTTGCAGCATTCCGACGGCGCCTACCTGCTTCCTTGCTGAGTGGGGTGACGCTTGTGATCCACATGGTGCTGGCTTCCGGCTGCAATTACTACTGGCCCCAGCAGCAAACAGCTGACCCCGCTGGGGTAGCTAGCTTGGCCTCGTCTAAGTTATTCCTAGTGCACCAAGGCAATAGCGTGTGGCAGCTTCAAAATCCGCAGTTGAGCGGCGAGGCTCTACAAGGACAAAAAGCCGACCTAACGTTGGAATTGCGCCAGTATGCTACTCCCATTATAGGTCAGGGATTGCGCTACAAGCGTCGTGACAAGCATACGGCCCTGAATCTCGTTCATCTCTACCTTACTGATTCGCATACGTTCACGGGCTCCCAGGTTAGTATTCCGCTAGCGGACATGCAGCGCTTGGAGGTGATAGAGCGGGATACCGGCAAAACCATTTTTTCTCATGTGCTTGTTGGCGCTGGAGTTGTAGGCGGGGCCTATGTTATCCTAGGCATCATCGTACTGCTCACCAAGAGTTCTTGTCCTTTCGTGTATGCTTACAATGGGGCGAATTACCAGTTTGTGGGCGAAGCATACGGGGGTGCCATCTTCGCACCTGCTGAGCGCGACGATTACATGCCCCTACCCAACCTGCAGGCCCAGGGGCAGGACTATCAGCTCAAAATCACGAACGAACTGCGGGAGCGGCAGTATACCAACGTGGCAGAGCTGTGGTTGGTGCATCATCCGGCGGCTACGTCCGTGTTGATAGACAGCCAGGGTAATATGCACACCATTGGGCGCCCAATGGCCGCCGTGCAAGCAACTTCCGACGCTGGCACCGACTACACCACCCACCTCGCAACGCGCGACAAGATCGCGCTACTCTTCAACGACGAAACGCCTGGCACTGCTCCCAACAGCGTGGTGCTCACCTTTCCGAACCCCACGCAGGCTAGGGCTGGCAAGTTGGTACTACACGCCCAAAACTCCTTGTGGCTGGATTACCTCTACGGCGAGTTCACAAAGAAATTCGGGTCGTACTACGGCCAGTGGGCCAGCACCCAGCACAACGTACCAGCGCGGGAGCTACGGGAGTGGTCGGAGCAACAGGGCGTTCCGTTGCGAGTATCCATAGAAACGACGCAGGGTTGGCAACTCGTCGAGCAAATCCAGACGGTAGGCCCCCTGGCGTCGCGCGACCTAGTAGTCCCGTTCACGGTGCCGGGCACCACGTCTTCCGGCCCTATTCGCTTGAAGCTGGAAACGGGCTTCATGTTTTGGGAGGTAGACTATGCAGCCGTTGATTTCAGCGCCGATGCGCCCGTGCACATCGAGAAGCTGACGCCGCACAGCGCCCGCGATGAGCAGGGCCGTGACCAGCGCACGGCCCTCGCCACCACCGATAGCCACTACCTCGCCCAAACCCATCCGGGCACCGAGGTGGCCCTGCGCTACCGTGCGGCCAGCACGCCTACGCCAGACCACATGGGCACTACTGCTTTCCTACATACGCGTGGCTACTACGAGCACATCCGCAACTACGAAGGCCTACCCAACCTGCCAGAGCTGTACTCTTTCCGCAAGCCAGGACGGTTTATCACGTTTTCTAAAGACAAGTACCACCAGTCATATCAGGAGCTACACCTAGCAGCCGCTACTCACTAACGTTATGCAAGCTACTATCCTACCCGACCTACCTTACTTAGACCATCCTGCACCGGCTACCACCAAAGCATCGGGCCCCGTAACGGTGCCTACCTTGTCGCCTACCATGGTAGCATCGGGGCTACGGCGCGATGTACTCAACCGCTGCCTAACGCTCGTTGAGACTGGCCTGACTTTACACTACTTGCGCAGCCCCAGCCGCATTCGGCAGGCTGGAGCCGAAGTGCAGGTGCTGCGGCAAGCGTACTATGGCAATTTACGGGTGCAAAAGGTGGCGCACGTAGCCGGGCGGTATTACCGCGAGTTTCAGACGCCGGGCTGGCCTTCGGTGGCCCACGCACGCTACGTAGCTACTACCCTACACCGCCTAACACCCTTCCGGCCCGACGCCCATTCCTTGCAAATGGTGTTTCTGGCTATTACCAAGAAGTGTCCACTTGCCTGCGCCCACTGCTTTGAGTGGGATGCGCTCAACCAACGCGAAAAGCTCACCCTGCCCGACTTACGCCGCATGGTAGCCGAGTTTCAGAGCCGCCACGTTACCCAAATCTTATTTAGCGGCGGAGAGCCCATGCTACGCGTGCACGATATCCTGGATGTGCTACGCACCGCCCAGCCCGGTACCGATTTTTGGGTGTTCACCTCGGGCTTTCATTTTACCCGCAAAAATGCGCAGCTACTCAAGCATGCTGGCCTAACCGGCGTATCCATCAGCCTAGACCATCACGACCCTGCTCAGCACAATGCCTTCCGGGGCTCGCCAGACGCGTACCAACATGCCATAAACGCTGCGCAGTACGCCCACGAAGCTGGGTTGGTAGTGGCCCTCACGGTGTGCGCCACCCGTGAGTTTACTACCCCCGAAAATCTTATGGCCTACGCCCGCTTAGCCAAGCAACTGGGTGTCACGTTTATACACATACTGGAGCCCCGGGCCGTAGGTCACTACGCCGGGCAGGTGGTAGACCTAGGCGCTGCTGAACTAGAACTATTGGAAGAGTTCTACCTAAAGCTTAACTATAGCAAGGACTATCTGGATTGGCCCATTGTGCACTACTACGGTTACCACCAGCGGCGCATGGGCTGCAGCGGAGCCGCCGACCGGTTCTTGTACGTGGACACCGATGGCGATATGCACGCCTGTCCTTTCTGCCAGCAGAAAGCCGGTAGCGCCCTCACCGGGGCGCTAGACACTTCCTTAGCCGCCTTGAAGTGCAACGGCTGTAAGGCCTTCGCGCACGCTCCTATATAAACCGACGTTTGGCCCACTAACACGGACGGGCCATGGTATTACTTTATCCAATTATTAGCTGCACGTATTCTTATCGTCTTATACCTGGCTGTGCTGCTGTTGTAGAGAACTAGTAAGCAACGCCATATGAATTGGAAACAAAACAGCCGCTCCTGGTAGGAGCGGCTGTTTTAGGTTAGTGAGTCGAGCCTTCGTAGTGCTTATTTGCGCTTACGCTTGCGCGACGATTGGTACTCGTCGTCATCGTCGTCATCGCCAAAGTTTGGCATGGTGAACATCGACGACAGCAAGTCCTTGAACTGGGCTCCAGCCGTGAGGCGGTTGCGAGAAATCAGGCTATGCTCGGCCATACCGTGCAAAGCAAACTCCATCCAGAAGTGCATGTTGTCCTTACTTAACTCACCGGGTACGCTCTGCTTCACCAAATCCTGCAAACCAGGCACTACGTCCAGCACCTTGCGGTAGTCGTCATCGGAAGCATCGTGCAGCAGGTCGATGGTGCGCGACCCAAACCAATCCTGTACGGGTTTGTATGGATTGGGCTTGTCGCGCTGCTTTTTGGTTTTCTCGGGGTCGGGGAAGTAGCTCAGGAACTGGGTGCGCAGAGCCTTGCCCATCAGCTTCTCGGCCACAATACCCGCGCCTTCTTGCTCACCTTCGTACACTAGCTCCACCTTGCCCGTTACGGCCGGTACAGCGCCCAAGAAGTCAGCAATGCGCACGTAAGTCTGTTTTTCGCCATTGATGAGAGCTCGGCGCTCAGCAGCAGCAATAACTTGCTCGTAGGCTGAAATAGTGAGACGAGCCGACACGCCCGACTTCGCATCAACGAACTCAGAGCCGCGGGCCTCAATAGCCACTTGTTCTACCAAGTCGTGTACTACCTCATTGGTTGTCACCAAGCCGCGCTGCTCCTCCCGGATGCGCGCCTCTTGTTTGGTGATGCGCTTCCCGATTTCAATGCTCTTAGGATAGTGCGTGATAATCTGAGCGTCAATCCGGTCCTTCAGTGGCGTTACAATGGAACCACGGTTGGTGTAGTCTTCGGGGTTAGCCGTGAAGACGAACTGGATATCGAGGGGCAAACGCACCTTGAAACCACGAATCTGGATGTCGCCTTCCTGCAGGATGTTAAACAATGATACCTGAATACGGGCCTGCAAGTCGGGTAGCTCGTTGATTACAAAGATGCCCCGGTGGGCTCTCGGAATCAAGCCAAAGTGAATTACGCGCTCATCTGAATACGGCAGCTTCAAGGTAGCAGCCTTAATGGGGTCAGCATCACCAATCAAGTCGGCCACCGACACGTCGGGAGTTGCCAGCTTTTCAGTGTAGCGGTCGTCGCGGTGCAACCAAGTAATGGGAGTGTCATCACCCTGCTCGGCCACGAGGTTACGCGCAAATACCGACAGGGGCTGCATAGGGTCATCGTTCAGCTCCGAGCCAGCTACCACGGGCACGTACTCGTCTAGCAGGCTTACCAGCAAGCGGGCAATGCGCGTTTTAGCTTGTCCACGCAAGCCGAGTAGGTTAATGTGGTGACCGGCCAAAATGGCCCGCTGCAATTCTGGAATAACGGTTTCCTCGTAGCCATAAATGCCAGGAAACACATCTTCTTTGCTTTGAAGCTTCTTAATCAAATTGTCGCGCAGCTCCTGCTTCACGGAGCGAGGCTGATAGCCGGATTGCTTCAGGGCACCGAGGGTGCGGATGTCAGGTTGAGTCATACGGGGAGTGGATTACCGGCTTGCCTACGTATCCGGGCTAGTAGCAGTCTGGTTCAGGCCGCCGGATTAGTAGTATAACTAGTAAGCCGGGCGGTTGGTTCGGGCAAAATAAAGTATGCTACCGGAAAGATTAAGGTTGTTGATGCCGGGCGTGGGCAGTTTGGTATCTGTCTGCCCCACGCGGTTGATTCAATATGGCGCGTAGTTCACAACTTGCGGCCGGCTAATCTTTCCGCAAAGCGAAAAAGGCTATGAAGTAAGGAGGCTTTAAAAGTACGCTGCAAGCTTCAGCCGCTGGCAATAGTAAGCCGGCTACTGTTGTCCCTCTCATTTATTACCCGCATGAGCCTACAAGACCATTATGATGCAATGCGCACAACTGCCTTTTCTCATTTCATACAAGGCAAGGCGGAGCTCGACCCGTTACTTACTTCAGGGGAGGACACCCGCCGGGGCATTACGTTATTGGCTCGTCCGCCGGGGCATATCCTCGCTACCATTGAGCGCGTTTTAGCTGATTTTCAGAAGCTAGACCCTACTCAGTACTACTACCCTGCTTCTGACATCCACCTCACCATTCTGTCCATCATCTCCTGTCACAGCGGGTTCACTCTGTCGCAGGCTGACCCAACGGCCTACCAGGACTTAGTGCGCACCGTTCTGCGTAAGGCCCGCCCGTTTACCGTTCGCTACACGGGGCTTACAGCATCGCCGGGGGGCATCATAGTCCAAGGGTTTCTGGAAGATGACAGCCTAGAAAAACTGCGTAGCAAGATTCGGATGGCCTTTCTTAGCTCTGGCTTACAACAATCCATAGACCAGCGCTACACTATCCAAACGGCGCACTCTACTGTTGTTCGCTTCATAGCGCCGCTCCCCCAGCCAGAGGGCCTTGTTACTGCCCTTCAGAACTACCGGTCCGTGCCTATTGGCTTATTTGAGGTAGACGCGCTTGAGTTGGTGTACAACGATTGGTACCAACGAGCGGCCAATACGGTACTGCTAGAACACTACTCGCTTACGCCCAACTAAGCAGCCTGAACGCGGGCGGGGCATTATAAAAGCCGAGCTACCAAGGTAGTTATACCCTGGCGGCTCGGCTTTTATAATGCAGTTATCGTTTCCTACTGCCGGCGCTACACCGACTTGCGGCGGTTGCGCTTGTAGTCCTCGAAGATCAAGTGGCCTAGTCCTTTCAGACCGCTGTAGTAGGCTTTGCCTTGGTTTACTTCCGTAAATTCTTCCACAAACTGCTGCAAGTACGGGTCGGAGGCAATCATGAAGGTAGTGATGGGCACCTTAAGCCGGCGGGCCGCTGCCGCTAAGTTCAGCGTCTTGTTGACAACTTTGCGGTCGAGGCCAAAGCTATTTTTATAATACCCGTTGCCTTCTTTCAAGCAAGTAGGCTTACCATCCGTAATCATAAAAATCTGCTTGTTGGGCGTCTTGCGCTTGCGGAGCAGATCTAAGGCCAGTTCCAAACCAGCCACCGTATTGGTATGGTAGGGCCCTACCTGCAGGTAAGGCAGCTCTTTAACCTCAATCTGCCAAGCGTCGTTACCAAATACGATAACGTCGAGGAAGTCCTTGGGGTACTTCTGCTTCACTAGCTCCGACAGGGCCATGGCAACTTTTTTGGCCGGCGTAATGCGGTCCTCGCCGTACAGAATCATGGAGTGCGAAATGTCGATCATCAGCACCGTGCTGGTCTGCGACTTATGTTCATTTTCGCGTACTTCCAGGTCTCCCTCCGTCAGGATGAAGCTGTCGCCCTCCATGCCGTGGTTGAGCTGGGCGTTGCGAATAGACTCCGTCATCTGAATTTGGTCCAGGGAGTCGCCGAAGCGGAATTCCCGCATGTCGGTGCTCAGCTCGTCGCCCTGGCCGGTGTGGGGAGTGCGGTGATTGCCCTGGCCCGACTTCTTCAGCTTGCCAAAGATTTCTTCCAGCGCCGAGCGGCGAATGTTCTGCTCGCTTTTGGCCGTGATATTGAATGCACCCGGCTCCTGCGGGTCTTCATCGATATACCCTTTCTTCTTCAGGTCTTCAATGAAGTCGCCCATGCCGTACTCATTATCCGTAAGGCCGTGCTGCTTATCTAGCTCGTTTAGCCACGAAAGAGCCTCACTCACGTCGCCGCTGGTGATGGTGACGAGCTGCATGAATATCTTAAAAAGGGAGTCGAAGCCTTTCTCGGTCGACTCCTCGGGCGTAAAGTCCCGAAAACGAAAGCCTGCGGACATAAATCAAGGGGAATGAGTTACCAGAACAACGAGCAGCCGGGCAATGTTCGTTTTCCGCCGGGCCCACGGCGGTAATTGTGCGACTGTCTACCTAAGATAAGTTGTTTTCACTTTTTGGCTGCTGGGCTGTTATTCTCTAACCTCAACCTTACCTCCCCCAATGAAAGCTATCTGGAACAACACTGTCGTGGCTGAGAGCAATGATACCGTGGTAGTAGAAAACAACCACTATTTTCCGGCCGATGCTATTAAGCACGAATACTTCGAGGACAGCATTGCAGGTACCACCTGCCCCTGGAAAGGCCGCGCCAGCTACTACTCCTTGCGCGTAAATGGCGAGCTGAACAAAGATGCCGCGTGGTTTTACCCCGAGCCAAAGGAAGCTGCTCAGCAAATCAAAGGCCGCGTGGCTTTCTGGAAAGGCGTACAAATTGTGCCGTAGGCGGCTACAGAGCGGTTATTTGCGTATACTAGCGCATACGCTTCTTTCTACATGATACCCGCTTCTTTCCGCTTTCCGGCTGCAGCTACTGTTCTGCTAGCCCTGGCTGCCTGCGACACTACTCGCGACACCATCGTAACATCGTCTCCCTCCGTGGCACTACGCAGCGCCGAGTCGGGGCAGGTAGACACGGTCACCAGCTTCCGCCGCAGCTTCACCCAGGGGCCCACTCAATACCAAGTGCGCACCATTGGTGAGGGCAGCCTGCGGTTGCTTACCGTGCGCACTTTGCTAAACGGGCAGGAAATAGGTACGCTGCGCGACACCCTTGATGGAGAAGTGCAGGACGCTGCCCTGGCTTCCCTCAGCGGCCAAACTAACCCCGAGCTGTTGGTTTTTGTGCGTAGCGCCGGCAGTGGTTCCTATGGGTCGGTGTACGGGTATTGGTACGCCGAACAAGGCATGAACCGCTTGCCCGCACTGCCTGAGCTACCCGATCCGGCCGCTCAGGGGTACCAGGGCCAGGACACCTTCCGTATTGAGGGCAAGGAGCTCCTTCGCTCGTTTCCGGTGTACCGTCCAGCTGATGCCAACTGCTGCCCTTCGGGTGGACGGCGTACCGTTCGATATACCCTGCCCACCCGCGCCCGCGGGTTTCAGCAAGTACCAGCTACTAAGACTACTACGCGTTCCTGAGCTACCAAGGGCCTTCTCCGGAATCTTTTGCACGCAGATGGGTTACAATATCCATTCAGGTATATTAATCAATATGTAACAGGAAAAATACAACTCAATTCTGTTACTTGCGTTACCTACAGCTAGTCTCTCTCCCGGGACTTCGTAGTATGTACAACCCCGTGTAGTCTTACCTCGGCCCTTCCTAAAATTTCCCCTTTTCTATATGCTTACTTCTCAGCTTCACCGTCTCCTGCTTGCTTCCGGCATGATTGCAGCGCTGTCTGCCTGCGACACTACGCGTCCCGTAGCCAGCGAATCTTCTTCCGCCGATAATGTGTCGTCGCCTACCGTCGAGGCTTCAGATGTAAGCTTTGACCGGGAAGTAACGCAAGGCAACTATCGGTTCGCGGTTAAGACCTTTGGTTCACAGCCTCAGCGGATAGTTAGCATTCGTTCTTACCGCGGCGCTGCCCAAACTATCGACCCACTACGGGTTGACATTATGGGTGCCGTTACCAACGTAGCCTCTGGTGATTTGAACGGCAACGGCAAGCCTGAGCTCTATATCTTCACGGACAACAAGAACACCAACGGCGGCCTGTACGCCTACGAGTTTGGCGAGCGGGGCTACACCCCCATCACTAACCCTGGTACACCGGCTGGGGCGGCAGGTGCTGGTTACAGCGGCCAAGACACGTACCAGATCAGCGGCAATACGCTTACCCGTACGTTCCCCGTAACGCCGGCTGAAAATGCTACCACTCCCGCGGGCAACCGTACCGTAGAGTACACGCTTGATCCTAGTGGCAAGCTAGTAATGAGCCGTTCTACCGATAGCCCTAACTAGTAACTCCATTACCCAATATCACTGCTGTAGCTTACACAAAAGCCCCCGCTCCTTACGGTGCGGGGGCTTTTATTTGGTATAACCTCCTGGATTGGTAGCTATCTACTCAATCCACTTGAACTTGTATTCCAGCTTGGGCACCGGCATCCGGTCGGCTACGCGGCGCAAGCGGTTTGGTAAGGCCGTAATGTAGTCGCGGGCTTTTTCGGCGGCGCCGTTCAGGCCCGTAATCTGCTCGATCTTCCAGTCCTTAATCAGCGTTTCCAGAATATCGGTGTAGTCTTGGCTGGTGTATACTCCCAAGCGCTGGGCGGCATCGGTGAAGTGGCCAAATGTTTTGCCCATCTCTACGCCTAGCTCACGCATGTAGTGAGCGGGCATCACGATTTTCTTGCGCATCATGTCCTCGAAGGCCAACATCATTTCTGAAGGGTCTACTTCAAAGATTTTCTCAACGAACGTCTTGTAGACACGAGCATGGCGGGTTTCGTCGCCGGCAATCATACCGCAAATTTTCGACAGCTGATCTTCCCCGGCTTTCCGGGCCAGTGTACCTACCCGGCGGTGCGAGAGGTTGGTAGCCATTTCCTGGTAGCTCGTGTACACGAATGCGCGGTAAGGGTCGTGAGCGGTACCCAGATCAAAACCGTCGGCAATGAGATATTGAGTGCTCACCTCAAACTCGCGCATGTTTACGCGGCCCGAGAGGTAGAGGTACCGGTTGAGCAAGTCGCCGTGGCGGTTTTCTTCGGCCGACCAGCCCCGAATCCACTGCGCCCAGCCGTTGTCACGGTCCCGATTCAGGTCATCGAGTTCGTGAAACCAAGCTTCATAGTTGGGTAGAGCCTCCTCCGTAATCGTATCGCCAATGAGGACGGCCAGCAAATCGTAGCTGAGCTCTTTGGCGCGCTCACGCAGGATTTTCACCTCATCAAAAAACGTATCGACACGGGAATCGGGCAGAAAGTCAGATGGTTGCCAGCTGCCTTCCACGCTTTTTAGAAAGGTCCCAATGTTTTCTTTCACAAAAGACTCCATATGCTGGAGAACTTCTGCACGGGAGGTGACACTTGCAATCATGGCGGTGCGGAGTAGGGAAAAAGGAGAATTCTGGCTCAAATGTATGTATTCACTACCCCGCATTCCGCGAAATAAGTCCCAATACCCCCCTATAAAATTTTGGCCTTAGGAGCTATTTCACGTCTTCTACCCAAGCTTTATACGCCTGCGGGCCGACTTCAGGGGCGCGTTGCAACCGCACGTGGGGCTGCTGAGTTTGGCGCCGTAGAGCTAGCTGACGGTTAAGTAGCGCTGCCCCCTCCGGCGAAAGAACCCAAGCTACGTGGGGTTGCTCTGCCAAACGGCGCATACTAGTAGTAAAGTCACGCGTGTCCGTGAGGGCGTGGCGAAGCACGGGCTGCGACGGATCGAGGGTGGGCCAGCCGGCTATTCCTAACAAATGGCCCTGAGTTGGCACTAGATGCTCCTGGAAAGGCGAGGCCGATTTATACGTTTCCTCAACGATATCTGACACCAAGATGCCTCCTCGCACTTTACCAAAAAGTAGGCGCTGCCGCTCATGGTTGCGGCTTCTTTCAGCGCTGAGCACCACCCGCCGGTGGCTGGTTTTGTACGCGTAAGGTACGGCAGCTACCAATAGCAGCACCAACAACAGCAGTGCCGACCGCAACGGAAAGCGGGCGGCGGGCTGCAGGCAGAAGATAAGGTTGCCGAGAACCCAGAAATCCAGTACGGGGAGGGCGAGGCGGGGCGGCAGCTTCAACCCTACCCCCAGGCCTACTACAACAATTGCAAACGCCAGCTGTACTACCCAAAATACCCCCCGCGGCTGCCCACTCCGCCACGCAACCAGGCAGGTACCCACCAGCAGCAGCAACAACGGAAAATAGTCGCGCCCGAGTTGCAGTAGCAGGTTACGCAGCTTGGGCAGTGCCGTGTGCTCTACAAAGTAAGGCAAGTGAACGGGGGTAGCCCGGTTGAAAAAAGCCTCGTTGATAAGCGTGGAGTCGCCTACCATCCAGTGGTGCGTTAGGGCTAGCCCTAAGCTGTCGGGGGCAGATAGTGGGCGGGCGGGCGGGGCCGTGAGGTGGAAGTCGTTTAGGTTTGACTTCAGCACATCGAGGCGGCGGTACGTAGCGGCGGCATCAGAACGGGTGAAGGTAACAAGCAGCCCTGCTACCACTGCAAAGCCTGCCGCTGAGGCCAAGATGGGTACCGCCCGTCGCTGCGCTAACCACCAGGCACCAGGTGCCACGACCAGCAGCGCTAGTACGGCGGCGCTGGGTCGTATCAACCACGCCAGTGCGAAGGCCAGCAGCCCCAGAATAGCAGCTTTCCGTCCAGGCGCTCGTTGCGCGGCATATAGCAAGCCAACGCCAGCGAGCAGCACGGGGATGCGCACGTAGCTAAACCAAAAGCCGTGCTCCAGCCACGCAACTTCAAACAACAGCGTGCTGCACACCAGCACCCAGCCCATAGACAGTCTGGTACTCAACACCTTATCGAGCACAGCAAACAATAGGACGGTAGCAACTACCAGCAGGCCATAGAGCGTAAGCCCATACCACGGCACTGCGGGCGCCGTGGTGTAGAGCCAGGCCCAGAGTGCCGCGTAGCCATGAAAGTACAGGTGCAAGTCGGTGACGGGGGACGCCGCCGATACACCCCGCAGCAACGCCACAATCGTTAGGTCGTCGTTGGTTTCGTAGTAGCACCCCAGCAGCAGGCCATTACCCGCCAAGCATAGCAGCGGCAAGAGCAACATGATAAAACGACGGGCCCGGCCAGAAAAGGTCATGCCGCAAGTTATTGTTTCTAGTACTTGCGCAGACGTAGCAGTGGCTTCTACTCCCCAGGAAAAGCTTACGCGTTTCGCTGAGTCGAATACTTTGCGCATTACTCTGGCCGTTCGATGGCCCGTTGCTATTCCGCTGGCTTGTGAAATAGGAATGACTGCCCAGACCACAATTTGCATTTCGTCGACGCCGGTCCTGCCCGTAGCTTTGCCAACGTGACCCGCTATTCTACCCGCCTGGCCGACTGGACCTTCCTGTTTGTGGCCGTATTTACAGTTGCGTATTTTCTACTAACCCACGAAGGGCTGTATGCGCTAGATGATTACTTCTATTCGCGCTATGCTCATCAGGTGCTTACTGGCACGTTTCAGCTAGCCCCCGATCCGGAAGGCTTGCTTCATGACCCGTTGAAAGAGCGCCCCCTGATTTTTGGGCCCGTGGCATTGTGCTACGCGTTGTTCGGTATCAATATCATCAGCACGACCCTTTGGCCGCTGCTTGCTACGCTGGGCTGCGCGGGCATTCTCTGGAAGCTATACCGCCGAGATGAGCCCCTAGTAGCGGCCACGGCCATGCTGCTACTCGGGCTGCACTACTTCACCCTCAACCTCACCAACTACCTCTACCCCGACAACATTCTGATGTTCTGGTGCTTGGCTGGAGCCGCCACCTTGCTCACTGGCCGCCACCGGCCACGCAACGGTGTCGCCTGGGGCGTGGGGTTTGCAGTGTTGAGCTTTGCCGCTCTCCTCAGCAAAGAAACCATTACTTATTACGTACCCTTCTACCTCGCCGTGCTGGGATGCGATGCCTACCGGCGCAAAAATGGGAGGTTCTGGCTAGCAGCTGTTGGTAGTGGAACCGCTTTGTTGGCTGGCTACCTAGCTTTCTATCAGATATTCACGAATGACGCATTCTACCGCATTCACCTGATTGAGAATACCAACAATTTCCTCAAGGAGGGCAACTACCTAGAGGGCAACCACAGCGCCCTGCTAGCGCGCCTGACCTGGCAGCCTTTCACGTTCTTTCTAGGTATTGGGCTAGGCCCACTACTTGTACTAGCCGGTCGAGCCTTGTTTCCCGACAACGTACCTAGTGAGCCAGACCGGCAGTTTTGGCTGGGACTGGGTTTTAGCGCGCTAGCATTTTACTGGTTAGGTAGCACGTCTATCAGTCAGTATAACCCCATCACCCTACTGCCCCGTATGACCACGCCCTTGCTCCCACCACTGGCCCTGGCGGCGGGGTTTGGCCTTCGCCAGCTACTACAAACGGGGCGCGGACTGGGCCTGGTGGGCCTGCTACTCCTGGCGGGCGGTGGGTGGCTGCACAACAGCTTGTCGGTGCTCTACGGTGGATTGGGACTCTGCTTCGTGGGTTTAGCCCTGGCTCTGCGGTGGCAACGGCGGCCCGCTTGGCTGCAACTAGGCGCCCCTGCTTTAGTAGGCTGCACGCTGGTAGTGCTAGCCGGCAGCCTGGCCCTGCGGCCCACTTATTTTATGACCAAGCCCTCCGTATCGGCCCACTTTGCCCAGGAGCGCGTTATTCGGCGGCAACTCCAAGCGCCGGCGCGGGGAGTGGTATTTGTGGATGACTACCTAATTGGCAACTACGACTTTTACTATGGCTACCGTGTGCCTGCTGGCTTGCAGTACCGCCGCTACTGGGCCCGCGACTCCGTGCGCTTAGCTCCCGGGCAGCGCGCATGGCTGCTACTCAACCGCAGCACTTTAAGCAACGATGAGCTAACCCGCAAGCTTATTCGCTACTCCCCCGATTCAGTACTAAGCTGGTACCCTCGGCGGCACCTGCTGGCCCATGATGGCCAAGTAGAACTGTACCAAGTAAAGCTCGCCTCGCAGTAGAGTATTGCCTTACAAACAGCCCATCACTCTTATTTCCACTAGCTCACAATAGCTGGTGCTTATTTCTGCCAAAAACGCATTTCCAGGGAGATGCGAGTTTCGTCGGGGTTGAGGTTGACGGCCCCGCCGTGGAGCAAGTAGGGCGAAAACAAAAGCACCTGCTCGGCGCCTGGGTTCGGGCGAATAAGCTGCAGTTCGGTGGGTGAACTAGTCACACCAGGTACTGTGTAGGTGGCCCCATTGTATACAGCACCGCCCTGGGTGCGGCCGGTGCGGCTTTCGGGCCACCAGTGGCTTCCCGGCACCAAGCTCAGCGAAGATTGCGGCGTGCTGCCACATACGGGCACATATATATTGATGCAGTCATCATAATCAGGCAGCCATACGTCACGATGCAGTGGGTTATTGTCGGATCGGCCCGGGCGTACCAAGCGCAAGTGAAATACCTCTAGCTCCTCAAACGGGTTGTGGGCCTGCACCGGTCGGCCACACAGCTGCGCCACGCGGGCCTCTACTGCCGAGACTGGTACGGGCAGGCGCACCTGCTGAATTTCTTTAAGCTGCTGCACCACGGCTAAGTGCCGGGCCTGGTCGTCGCCGATAAGGTGATGGTAGGCCGTCATGGGCGCATGGGCGGGTACTGGCAAGCCGGTGGCACGCACGGCCTCGCGCACCAGTTCTTCCAGACCTGCTCGCAGCCTTTCCTGCTCGGGAACTGCCAGAAAAGGAGCTACCACATAACCAGTGTCGGCCCAGGCTGTGCCCGCAGTCAGGTCAAGGCTACTGGCTAGTAGTACCCGGTCGTCGGGCATCTGTACCTCGCCGTCAATCTGGTAGTGAATTTCACGCTCGTTTATGCGGGCTTTCATCATGCAAGGTAGGGCTGGAAGAAAGATGCAAGGTAGCCAAAAGCGCTGTTTTGGGAAGATACAGGCCAAGCACCTTTTGCCAGCGGCGTGCTAGTTGGTGGGTCCGTGGTTACCTTTCCAGTCCGTTTCTTCTCCTGCTTTGCCCGCTGCCATCCACTTGCGCCGACTATCCCTGCCCACGGTTACGCTGCTCATCGTCGGCCTCTTTACAGTTGCGTATTTCTTTCTCACGCACGAAGGCATCTACGACTACGATGATTATACCTACGCCCGCTACGCCCATCAGCTAGCCACGGGTACGTTTGTACCCGCCCCGCCCCCAACTCACCCCGACCACACCCCCCTGCATAACCGCTGGCTGGTGTTTGGGCCCGTGGCGTTGTGTTACAAGCTATTCGGCGTCAATATCTTCAGCACTACTCTCTGGCCCCTGCTGGGCACACTAGGCAGCGTAGGGCTGATATACGCGGCTTACCGCCACCGGGCGCCGGTAGCTGCCAGCGCCTCAATGCTGCTACTCGGGCTGCACTACTTCACCCTCAACCTCACCAACTACCTCTACCCCGATAATGTGCAGCTGTTTTTTGCAATGGCTAGCGCCACTGCCCTCTTACTGGGGCGGCGGAGCAAACCAGCCAAGGCCGCAGCCTGGGGCGGGGGCTTTGCTTTGGCAAACTTTGCGGGCCTGCTCAGCAAGGAAACCATTGTGTACTACTTGCCTTTTTACCTGGTGGTTTTAGCCCGTGACGTAAGGTGTCGCCACCACGGCCGTTTTTGGGGGGCAGCCGTGGCAACGGGGGCCGTAGTACTGGTTGCCTACCTAGGATATTATTCCTGGGTTGCCGATGATGCCCTGTATCCTTTTCACGTAGTAGAGCACACCAACGAAGCCCGCAAGTACCACAGCTACGCTCTGGGCCGCACCGATTTGCTGGCTCGCATTACCTGGCAGCCACTGGCATTGCTAGTAAGCACAGGCCTAGGCACGGTGATGTTGCTAGCCGGGCGGGCTGTAGTACAGTGGCGGCGCCCCACGGACCCAGAAATGCGCTTCTGGTTAGCCCTGGCGGGTAGCTCTCTGGCATTCTACTGGCTGGGCAGCACTTCCCTCACCTATTACAACCCCAATTCCTTGCTACCTCGTATGCTAACGCCATTGCTGCCGCCTTTGTGCTTGGCGGCAGGCTTCGGGTTGGAGCAGTATTGGCGCACGGGCCGCGGCGGCCAGTGGCTAGCAGTGGGGTTCCTGGCGGCAGCAGCGTGGCTTCACAACAGTCTATCTATTGCGTATGCGGTGCCGGGGCTGTTTCTAGCCTTGGTGGCCGGACTTACCCCAGGAACTGAGCGTCAGGGCAACTGGTGTCAGCCCGGCTCCCAAGTCTTCGCTCGAGGCATGTTGCTGGTGCTAGGACTGAGCTTAGCCTTACGCCCTGCATACTTCATGACCAAGCCCAGCCGCTCAGAGTATACAGCTCAGCACCGGCTCCTGCAGCGGGAACTGCGCGGCGCGGCAGGCGGTATAGTATTCGTCGATGATTTCTTAGTGCGCAACTTCGATTTTTCTTACGGCTTTGCTGTACCCCACGGCCTGCAGTTCCTCCCCTACAACTCCTACGATACAGTGAAGGCAACTCCTGCCCGCCCTGCGTGGCTTTTGCTTAATCGTGCCACTCTACGCAACGACGATTTAGTTCCAAGCATCATCTCTTACTCCGCCGAGCAGGTACTGGCTCCGTTTCCGCAGCGCCAACTCGTTGCCCACGACGGGGCCGTGGAACTATACCGAGTAAAGTAAAAGGTCAGTAGCGAAGAACTGATAGTCTTTTCAACTGCACCGCCAACGGCTCCAACGTGCCAGTAGCTGATCAAGAGCAGAAAGATGGCGGGTTTGAGATAACAGATCCGCCAACTGTACGGCGTGCTGATGGTTACCGTGGCGTACGCACTGGCGCATCTCCCAGCGCAGGCGCACGGCCAGGGCCTCGCACTCAGCAGCAGTTCGACACAGTGCCAAGGCTTTACGGCAGGTAGCTAAGGTAGAGTCCAGGTGCGGGTCGCCGGGACGATAGGCGGTGCGCGACATGGCCTGCGGGTGCTTACGCTTCTGCGTGGTTACGGCGTCGAGGAACTGGAAATGCCAGTCGCGCGCGGCCCGCACCCAGAAATCAAAGTCCTCGTAGTACAGCGTTTCATCGTAGCCGCCCAAGGCATCGAGGGTAGCGCGGCGCATGAGCATGGTAGGCGTGCTGATAAAATAGCGCCGCAACACTTCAGCAAACACCTCTCCCGATGCTGGCTGTGGGTGCAACCTGTTCCCTTCGCGCCGAATGTGAAAGCGCAAGTGGCTTCCCTGCTCGTCAATTAGTTCGGCATCGGAGTACAGTACTCCATAGTGCGCAGGCAACTGTTGAAATAGCGCCACCTGCTGGGTCAGGCGTGAGGGTAGCAGCACATCATCAGTGGCGAAATCCACCAAATATTCGCCCGCCGACTGCCGGTAGCCTAAGTTGAAGGCACGACATAAGCCAATATTCTCGGGTAGTAGATGAAGCTGCCAGTGAGGCTGCTGCGCCGCATACTCTTGTAAGATATTGGGGCTACAATCGGTACTACCGTTGTCGATAAGAATGACTTCTACCTGCGGATAGGTTTGAGCCAAGATGGAGTTGAGGGCGTGGCGCAGAAAGGGTGCATGGTTGTGGCAGGTGGCTACAATACTTACTAAAGGCAGGCCAGCGGCCGGAGAAGAGCAGGAACTAGCGGAAGCATTAGCCATGGATCAGCGGCGTAGATAGGTCCGAAAATAGACTACACTGCCTAGTAGCATCAGCCCAAAGCGGGCAGCATGCGCCAATGAAGCTCCCAGCAGTCCGTAACGCGGCAGCAACCCAGCCAACAACGCTGCATAAAGTACCGCCGAGCCGGCCTGCACAGCTACGTAATGTCCTACCCGGGCCTGCACCATCAGTAGAAACAGTAGCATCCAGGTAAGAAACTTAGCCCAGTCGCCAATCAGTTGGGGGGCCAGAAGGAAGCCAGCCGTGGCAAAATGCTGGTCGAAGAGCAAGGGCAACAGCCAGCCGCGTAGCAACCACAGCAGCCCAAACCCGAATGCCAGCAAGCCGGCCAATCCTAGCAGCACTGTGCGCACCAGCAGACGCTGCCGCGCGGGGTCGGCACTCAGGGCAGCCAGGCGCGGATAGTACACGCTGCTCATCACGGCCGAAAACACCATGGTATAGTTGTCGGAGAGTTTGGCTACGGCCTGCCAAAGGTCGGTTTGCCCGAGTCCAACCTGTCGGATCAGTATTTCGCGCAAACTGAAATCCACACTTTTCCCAAACAGCAGCACGCTCAAGGCCATCAGTAGAAAGCGCCCCAGCGTACGCACAGCTTGGCGGCTAATACGCCCACGCAGCTGAGGCAGCAGACCTACCCGGCGCGCTACCACCACGGTGGGTGCCAGCGTCAGGCCTTGAGCCAATAGGTAGGCCAGCAGCGCTGTCGGCACCGAACCGTCGAGCAGGAGTACGGCCCCTACTGCGGTTGGCCCTAGCAGGCTGAGCAGTACGGTGAGTCCCACGTAGGCCTGAAGCTGCCCGGCCGCCAGCAGCATCGAAATTAGGAAGGCATGCCCCGTTAATAGCCCTAGCCCCAACCCAAACAGCGCCATCCAGCCAATGCCTACCTGGAACACGCCCACTAACGGAGCCGGCGCAACCAATAAAACCAGCATGCCCAGCCCAAGAGCAGCCCCGTTGAGTACCACCCCGGCCCCGAGCCACCCCCGGTAACGACCCGAGCCGGGCCGCAACGGGGCTAAGTATTTCACCAGGCCCACGTGCACTCCGTCGTTGGGCAGGGTGGTAAACAGAGACATCAGGTTTTGGAAGTGGGCCAGCAGCGTAAGTCCCCCTGGCCCGCCGTATACGGCCAGCAGTTTGTTGAGTACCAGAGCGCCACCGGCGCGGGCCAGCACGGCCACTCCCGAGCCCACCGACCCGCGCAGGAAACGCCCGAGCACAGCAGCACGGGTTTCGGGCTGGGTGGCAGGCGTATCGGGGTTAGCAGGCAGCATTAGGAGAACTGTAGCCAGGAAAAGCTGATGGGAATGAATGGGCAGCACCCAGTGCTAGTTTACTACTTCTCAAACGTCAGCTTCAGGCTTAGCACACCACCCAAGTGGCGCTTAAACTGCAGCAAGGAGTAGTTGGGGCCCTCCGGCAGCATAGAGGTGCCCAAATCGAGCAAGCGCATGCCGCTAGCTTGACCAAAGGCGTGCAGACCGGCGTTGAGCAGTACTACCGGGCTGAAGCTATTATATGCCAGCGGACTAGCGGGGTAAAAGTTATATAGCACTCCATCATTTACTTGGAGGGCTACCGTCAGAGCGGCCCACTCGCCGTCGGCATCCCGCACCGAGAAAAGAAAGTAGTGCTGTGGAAACAATCGAAACAGCTCCTGCAGGCGCTCTAGCGACAACGACAAGGTCTGGCCTTTCTCCCGGCGGCAACGAGCCAGGAACTCGTAGGCCAAGGGTAGCAGCAGCGGCGTTTCCTGCTCAAAACGGAAGCCGTGCTGCTCGCACTTCCGTAGGCGCCGCCGCTCCGAAGGGTGCAAGTGGGCCCGAAAATCCTGGTGTAGGGGCAGGTGGTTATTAAGCTCGGCGGTTGCAATATGGTAGCCCCGCTGCGTGAAAGCCTGCGTAAGCAGGGCGCTGCCCGCCTCATCGTAGCAACAGGGGTAGTTGCGTACTTGCACCTGCTGCACCCCGCGCCGGCTCATCTGCTCGTCCACTAGTGCAATGAAAGCATCTACCACGGTAGCAGACAAACCCGGCGCTAGTTGTGCGCTACCAAAGGGTGCTTGCCAAGGACTACGTGCCTGGTGCCCAGCAGCATCCAAAAACACGTGAAGCTGGGCTACGGTGCGCCCTAGGCGTTGGTCCTCCAGGTAAAACGTGAGCCGCTCGCCGGGAGCTGGCTGTAGGGCTAGGTGGGCGGGCGTGAGGTAGAGAAAAGAGCTAAAGGCTGTCGGCAACACGGGTTCTACTGGGCTACCCACGCAGCACCGCACCGCGTAATGACCCTCTTCTAAGGGCAAGGGCAGCAAGGCGGGAGTAGAAGCGGCAGTATCCAATGGAAAATGGAGTAGGTGCAACGGGCAGAGGACGAAAGTACGAGGAAAAGCGCCATTCGGCTTACGCTTTAGCATAAACTAGCGCGCTTCCCATCCCCACAATGAGATGCTATATATTGCGCTGGTACGCTCGTTACGCCACTGACTGCTTACGTTTGCAACTCTTCTGGCAAGCACTCATGTGGAGGGGTGGCTAACAACCCGCCGGCATAACTCCACAACGTTTTGGAAGCCAACACTCGTACATTACACGTATTACCTCTGCTCGCCCTTGCATGCACTCCCCTACTTCTGAGCCGACTTCTCCCCCTGCGCATCCGAACCTGGCCGAAGACGAATTGACGCAGACACATCCGAACCTGGCCGACCGCGCCGCTACCCGCCAAGCGCACGAACAGGCCGTGGGCTCCCGGCCGGGCACGCTCATTGTGCGCGAGAATGCGCTGAAACCGCGCCTGTTTCTGATTTCTTACAACGACCAAATCATTGCGGATCGGGAGTATCACGACTATGGTGCCCTGTTTGCTTTTGTGCAGGAGCACCCCGACCACAAGCACTGGATTGATGTGCGGGGGTACGGCGACCTGGGCTTGATGCAGCGCATTCAGGATGACTTTAAGATTCATCCGCTGATGATGGAGGACGTGCTCAACGACTACCAGCGCGCGAAGGTGGAAGAAACCGACCACGGCTTGTTTTTGGTATCCCGCATGACGGAGTTCACGAACATGCTGGACATCGACGACGATCAGCTGTCCATCTTCACTGGCCCGAACTACGTCCTCTCTTTTCAGGATGACTACGAGGACTGCCTGAATGCCGTGCGCATGCGCCTGCTTTCCACCCGCAGCACCATCCGGCGGCGTACCCCGCTGTACTTAGCCTACGCCCTCACCGACGTAGTCTTGGACCACTACTACCCGACTATGGCGGCCATCGGCGACTATATTGAGACGCTGGAAGACCGTATCCTCACCGGCCGCTCCGACCGACGACTTCTTAACCGCATCCTGCACATTAAGAAGGACATCATCCGCTTTCGACGCCTAGTGTACCCTGAGCGGGAGAAGATTTCCGAAATTCTGCGTATGCCAGAAGAAGTAGTACCAGAGGACATTAAGGCCTACTTCAAGGACTGCTACGACCACGCAATTCAAGCCCTCGACTTAGCCGAAACCTACCGCGAAACGGTGAGCAGCCTCGTGGACCTGTACATGTCGAACCAAAGCAACCGCATGAATGAAGTAATGAAAGTGCTGACCATTATTAGTAGCATTTTCATTCCCCTGAGCTTTGTGGTAGGCTTGTACGGCATGAACTTCCAGCGTGAGGGGCCCGATGGGCGCATCAACTACCTTAACATGCCGGAGCTATACAGTCCGTGGGGTTACCCGGTATTGCTGCTCATCTTATTCCTTATTGTTGTTTTCCAGCTCGTGTACTTCTACCGTAAAGGCTGGCTTACTAATCGGTAAGGCCCAAGCACTCTACCCATCGTCGTACCCCCACAAAAGGCTTTGTCATTCTCCGGAATGGCGGTCTTTTGTGGGGGTGTAGTGGAAAAACAGATGATAAAACGGTAGGACGCCCTTGCTGTCTTTGGCTTACACCTTGCTTACGCTAGAAGTAATCAGTTCAGCTTAAGATCAGTACGGCGCAAATCGGCCCCTACCACTCGGAATAAGTAGTACGTAGCAGCCGAGGCATCGTACCCGAGGCCAACAGAAGGCGCCGTGTTGTCAAAGGGCTGCCCTCCTACCAGGCGGAAACTGGCATCGTAGAGGTAGGATTTGCCGGGGCCCGTTTCAGTGAGTACGTATACCTGCCGCCCCGACCCAAAATCGAAAAACTGCACCGGCTTGGGGGCCGACGTCACGAAGGTTTGGGCCAGCAACTGCTTGCCCGCTGGGCTAAACAGAGTGAGGCGCCCACCATCTTCCCGGGCTACTACGTATGAGCGGTTTTGCTGGTCGGGAACGAGGCGGAAAGTGCTGGTCCGGCTCCACGTTCCTACCCGGTTGCGGGCTACTACGTCGCCACTCAAGTTGAAGGTCACCCGCTCGCCATGCTGGGTTACTACCGTAACCCGACTCCGGCGTAGCGTGGGGCCCGTTTCTGCGAGGCCCCCGCCTTGTAGGCGCGCGCCCATGCTGATGGGGAAGCCCGGGTATACGCCGCCGGCTTGGTCATACGCATACACGTAGCCATTTTCCAGCAGCACCACAATCACATCGCGCCCGCCCACGCTGAGGTAATGCGGCGGTGCGGCCAGCCGAAACTCTAGCTGCCGGGGCTGCCAGCCGGGGTAGCTGCGGCCCTGAGTATCGTAAAGAAACAAATTGCCGCTGCCCCCAGCTATTAGCAAGCGCGTCGCCTGCCGGCCCTCCACCGGCGACACCGTGAAAGAGGTTGCCAGCACCGTATCCGGCAGGTTGAGTGGGAAGTTAGGACGGCGCTGGCCTTGCCCGGTGTAGCCAAACACCTGATTGTTGGTGGCCACTAGGTAGCCAGTGCCGCCGGGCAGCCGGTAGGGCGCGCCAACCACTGGCCCCGGTAATGTATCAGACCAGGCCACAGCATTGTCGGGTGTCACGTAGTGCAGTACGAAGGCGGTATCCTGCACTAATACGCCCGGGAGGCGCGTGCCACTCACAGGCACTAAGGTGGGAGCTCCTAGCAGTGGGGTTTTGAAAGCAAGCACCCCACCTGTGCTATTGGGAGTTTGGGGGCTAGCAATGGCAGGGCCCACGGCCGGATGGCGCAGCACCAAATGAGTGAAATACTGCGCGCCTGCTTCACTCTCGTTGGTAGCGGGCACCCATTGCAGGGCAACCTGCGGAAAGCGTTTAAATAGGGTTTCGTTGCGCAGCAAACCCGCACGGCGCTCTTCCTGCAAGCCTCGCAGCAGGAGGTTCCAGGCATTGCGAGTATCCAGAAGTACGCTGAGCCGGGCCAGGGGCTGGGTATCTTGCAGGAAGGCTACCTGCGTAGGCGACCGGCTCCATACCTCCCCAGCGGCTACATCCAAAAGGTACTGCCGAAGAGCATTCACATCGGCCCCGAACACCACGTAGTTGCCCACTTGGGCTACCACCGGCTGCGGGAAGCCCTCAAACAACGACCCGAGCAGGCGCTGAGGCAGTTCGGGCGTGCCGGTCTGGTGTAGCTGGTAGGGACCTACTTTCTCGAAGGACGGGCTGGCGCCGGTGGCACGGCGCAGCTTCCCCAGCAGTATTCCTACGCGCGTAGGGTCGGCGCACCATGCTACGGCTAGCTTGCCGGGCCGCACCCGCGCGGTGGGAGTAGCTAGATAACATAAGGCCACTTCCTGGCGCAGTTGCACGGCGATACTGTCGATGAGGCCTCCCGTAAGGGCCCCTATTAAGTCGGTAGGGGCCACTGCAGGACGGTTTGCGCGCAAGGCAGTGGCCTGCCCTAGGCCTAAGTGCACCAACAGGGCTGTGCGTAAGGGCAATACCTCAGCCATGTGTAAGCGCTGGCTTGGTTGCCCGCGCAGGCGCTGATGCAGGCTACCCCGGGCTGGCTCGGGGTTGGCAAAGCCATTCAGCACGATTTTGTTGCCGGCCAGCTTCATCTGCACCATCTCCTTGCTAGCCAAGCCAGCGGCTTCCGTAAGATCGGCACCCAGCTCAGCCCGGAAGAAGACCCCCAGGAACTGAGGTAGTCGCTGCTGGTTCAGCAGTACGGTGGCATCTACGTCCTTAAGGCGAAAGAAATCAGTGCTTTGAAACTGCGCAATTACTGTCGGCTGCTCAGGATGCTCTAGGCGGCGGGCTACATCTTCTACCAGCTTGGGGCTGGCGCTCAGCAGCAAATGGTTGCGGTAGTTCATCACCGTCAGGCCCTCCCCCGTCTGGCGCACCCGCACCCGCGTAAGCTGCTGGTCGTGGTAGTCGCGGGTGGTTACTAAGTAGCGGGGGTCACGCTCGAAAGCTTCCAGCAAGCCGCGTATTTGCCGGTACTGTCGCACACTGCTGATGGGTACCTGAAACAACACGTCGAAGCGGCCGGGCCCGGTTACGTGCAGGGAGGTAAGCACTTGTTTGCGACCTAAAAACCGAAGTACCACGTTCCGGCCGCCCGCCAAGCTATCTGCCAAAGCCAAGTTGTCTTCTACCTGCTGGAAGTATCGTACCGCCGTGAGGTTATCCCAGAGCTGGGTTTCCTTTAGGTGCCGTACCAGGGTAGGGTGGTCGCGCGTGACGGCTACCAGCACAGCATCGTCGGGCACCAGGGCCCAGGGGTCTACGGGCACTCGCGCTACGGTGCGGCGGTAGTACACGTAGGATCCTAGCGCTGTGAAAACCAGTAGAGCCGTGAAAAATACGAGTACGCGTTGCGACATGCAGAACTGCAAAAGGGCGGGCAACAAAGGTAAGCGGCTGTAGGGAATGCACACAGTCTGGGGCCCACCCCTCCTATAACGCAACCGGCACCTACTTGGCTACATTTCTCGCGTCACTACCTGATGGTGGTACCAGCCCGTTGCCCAACGCGGGCAAGCCAAGGGTTCCTCAGCTAGCGGCTCACCAGCGTCCTTTCAGGCGGCTTTAGTAGGCGGGAGAGAGTAGCATGCAGGCTCGGTGCTGTGTTTTGCCAGCGTATTCGCTTGACTACAGGCCTGCCTGGGTGCTTTTCTTTTCTATCTTCCGGCCCTGTAACTCCTCTACTTCCCTTTATGTCCGAAAAACAAGGCCATTTTCAACGGGCCATCACGCTGTTCGACGCCGTCATGATTGTGACGGGCAGTATGATTGGCTCCGGTATCTTTATTGTGTCGGCCGACATTGCGCGCCGGGTAGGCTCGGCCGGGTGGCTGCTCGTCGTGTGGCTGGTCACGGGCTTTATTACCTTGGCCGGGGCCATTAGCTACGGCGAGCTATCCTCCATGTTCCCAAAAGTAGGCGGGCAATACGTGTACCTGCGCGAGGCCTACAACCGCCTAGTAGCCTTTCTCTATGGCTGGACGCTGTTCTTAGTTATTCAGACCGGCGTAATTGCAGCCGTGGCCGTGGCCTTTGCCCGCTTCACGGGCGTGCTCTTCCCGAGTTTATCGGAAACCAACGTATTGCTGGAGGTGCGCAACATTCCGGGGCTGGGTACCTTCACGTTCACCACCGTACAGCTACTAGCCATTCTGCTGCTGGTGGGCCTCACCTACATCAACTCGCGGGGGGTGCGCTCGGGCAAGCTCATTGCCAACATTTTCGGTAGCACCAAGCTGGTAGCCCTAGGCTTGTTGATTCTGCTGGGCCTGGCCCTAGGTATCAATGAGCAGGCCGTCAGCCTCAACTTCCACGATATGTGGCGGGCCGTGAGCTACGATGCCCAGGGCAACGCTTCGCCCCTAACCACGTCGGCCCTGATTACGGCCATCGGCCTGGGTATGACGGGCTCCCTCTTCAGTTCCGATGCCTGGAATAACATTGGCTTCTCGGGCGACGAAATTGTGAAGCCGGAGCGCACCATTGTCATGAGCATGGCCCTGGGAACAGGTATTGTAACCGCCCTTTATATTCTGATCAACGTGGTGTACCTGCTGGTGCTTCCACTTCACGGCGACCCTACCGCTACCGATGTGGCAGGCCGGGGTATTATGTACGCCGCCAACGACCGGGTAGCTACTGCCGTGGTCGAGAGTATTTTGGGTAAAGTAGGCGCCTACTTCATGGCGCTGCTGATTATGATTAGCACGTTCAGCGCCGACAACAGCATTCTGCTTTCGGGCGCCCGCGCTTACTACGCCATGGCTGCCGATGGCCTGTTCTTCCCGGGTATGGCGAAGCTCAACAAAGCTGGCGTACCTGGGGTAGCGCTCTGGGCCCAATGTGGCTGGGCCTGCCTGCTCTGCCTCACGGGGTCTTACGGTCAGCTGCTCGACTACGTGATGTTCTCAGTAATTCTGTTTTACGTCATTACGATCATCGGCATTTTCGTGCTGCGCCGCACCCGCCCGGAGGCTCCGCGCCCCTACCGCGCCTGGGGCTACCCCGTGTTGCCCTTGCTCTACGTGGTGCTGGCCCTGGCTTTCTGCGCAATTCTGCTGTTCGACCCAGAAAAAGGACCACAAGCCCAACGCGGTTTGCTGCTGGTAGCCCTTGGTATCCCAGTGTTCTTCCTGTTTGGCAAGCGCTTCGCCCGGGTTGAGCCCCCACAGGAAGATACCCTCTAGCTAGGTTCAACTAGTAATATTGGTAGCAACAGAAAGCCCCGCTGGAATACTCCAGTGGGGCTTTCTGTTGGTGGCGACGGCGCTATACGTAGCGTTTACTTCCGACGGCGCCGACCCATATTCTCGCTCGGCAGCAGCGTTACGGTTAGCGGCTGGGTGCCATGCGGCCGCACCTCGTGGTCTTGATACCCGCCGTAGCCATATACCAGGGTATTATCACCGGCTGAGGCTTCTAGGGTGTAGTTACCGTTGGCATCGGTGCCCGTTGCCTTACGCGAGCCTTTCACCATCACGGTGGCACCAGCCAGGGGGCGGCCATCTTCATCCAGAATACGACCCGAGTACGTCACATTCTCGGGGGTAGCCTCCGCGGCTGGGGCCGCGGCTGGCACGGGCTCTATTTCAATTTCTGAGGTAGCAACCGATGCGGTAACGGGTGCAGCAGGAGTTGCTGCCGTTGCTGGGTGGACAGCCAGCCTGGGCGTTTCCTCCGGCTCATCGGCATCCTCTGCTTCATCCGTTGGCGTTTCGGCCGCGGAGGCGCTTTCGGCAGGGAGGCGGCTGGCCGTTACGGTAGCGTCGCCTAGCTCAATACCGGGCATGGCATTCACAATCTGCCGACTAGCTTGGGCAGGCAACATAATGTAGCCCGCAATTACCAGGGCTAACAACGCGCCTACTATCATTGCCAGGCGGCTGTTGCCCGAGGATAAGTCTTCCTCTTCTGGCAATAGGTTGCCGTTGGCTTCCTTTGACTCTACTGGAGTAGTTTTATTAGCATTCATACTGGGTAAAAAGGATGACAAAGAGGGGAACTTGCAGGTAAGTGTCTGAAGAGAATAATAAAAGCGTAGTATTTCTCTGACTTCGTTATGGATGTGATAGTAATTGCTAAAGATAGTTGAGGTTCCAAGCAAAATCCTAACTCGCTTCTATTTATCATATTAGCAATTAGGCACCTGTCTATGCTGATAAGCGCAAAAAAGCCTCGCTCCTACCGGAGCGAGGCTTTCACAAAGTATTAGGAAGTAACCAGATTGGTTAGTCTTCTACGGGCTTGGCAGGTCCTTTGGTAGTAGACTCACCAAACTCCTGGTCGCGGGTACGCAACTGGTGGTCCAGCTCTACACTACCTTCTACGCCAAAGCCAGGGCCGCTGCCCTGCTGGGTGTCGTTATGGTCGTTGCCGCCCTGAGGTACGCCTTCGGCGCCACCAATGTGGAGATTTTCTAGCTGGTCCATTTGGCCAGAACGCTGGGTGGTTCCGCCTGGGCCCTGACTACGATGAGCGGAGGCGTCGTCTTCCGACTTGCCATTGCTTACCAGTTCCTTAAACTCTTTCTCTTCACGCTGTTGCTCGTCCTGGGAAAAGCCTTCGTTATTGCTAGCCATATGGGCGGGGATTTAGTAGTGGGTATGGTTTGATTTACGCGCTACTGGGCGGGAAGTTGAGTGTCGAGCGTAAAAAAGCTACTTTCTCAGTCCCCGGAAGCGCCACGCTAGCTCATCCAAGCTTGGGCAGTGTACGTATGAAACGCCGGGCCGCTTCCTTGTGGCTTCGAAGGCCGGTCGCAACCTTTTTTCCTTCACCTTTGCAGGGCGGCCGGCCCGGCGGCGGTTCTCACTCGCTTATGCAACTTGTTATCATCGGCAATGGCATCACTGGCGTTAGCTGCGCCATTACAGCTCGCCGCCTGCGCCCAGATGCCCACATTACCTTGGTATCAGACGAAAGTCCCTACCATATTTCGCGACCAGCCCTGATGTATGCGTACCTGGGGCACCTGCGCGCTCAGGACCTGAAACCGTATGCCGACTGGTTTTGGGCCGAGAATGCCCTGGAACTGGTGCACGCCACGGCTATGCGCATTGCGCCGGCCCAGCGGCAGGTAGAACTTAGTACCGGCGCAGTTCTCTCCTACGATAAGCTGGTGGTGGCCGCTGGTTCGGTAAGCCGATTTGCTGCCTGGCCCGGGCAAGACCTGGAAGGCGTGCAAGGCCTTTACAGCTTGCCCGATTTGGAGCGTATGCACCGCAACACGCATGGAGTGCAACAAGCCGTAGTAGTGGGTGGAGGCCTCATCGGTATCGAGCTTGCTGAAATGCTTCACTCCCGTGGTGTTAGCGTTACCATGCTGGTGCGTGATGAGCACTACTGGGGCTCGGTGCTGCCTCCGCAGGAAGCAGCTTTGGTGCAGGGCCAGCTTGATGCTCACCACATTCGCGTGCAGTACAGCACAGAGCTTACCGGAATTCTGGGTGATACCCAGGGCCGCGTGCGGGCCGTAGTCGCCTCCGATGAACAGGAAATTCCCTGTCAGTGGGTAGGCTTGGCTACGGGCGTAACGCCCAACCTTGCGCTAGCGCAAGCTTCCGGCTTAGAAACCGACCGGGGCATTTTAGTTGACCGCTACCTGCAAACTAGTCAGCCCCACATTTATGCCGCCGGCGACTGTGCCCAGCACCGGGAGCCAGTGGCCAATGAGGTAGCTATTGAGCAGTTGTGGTACACGGGCCGCAACCAGGGCGAAACCATTGCGCATACCGTGTGCGGAGAGCCGAAACCTTACCAGCGGGGACCGTGGTTTAACTCGGCCAAGTTCTTTCAGCTTGAGTACCAAACCTACGGCAGAGTGCCCGCCCGCGCCTTACCCACCCAGGAGCACTCCTTTTGCTGGCAGCATCCGGCGGGCACGGCCTTGCTCCGCATCAACTTCCGCGCCGATAGCACACTGGCAGTAACGGGAATGAATGCCCTGGGCCTGCGCCAGCGTCACGACACCTGGGACCAGTGGCTACGTGCCGCTACGCCTGTAACTGAGGTGTTGGCTGCGCTGGGGGCCGCTAACTTTGACCCGGAGTTTTTCCGCCAGCACGAGCCGGCCATCGTACAGGAGTTTAATCGGCAATTTCCGCAGTACCCTGTTGCCTTGCGGCGCCGTAAAGGCTTGTTCTCGTTTATGTAATCTCCCGCGGCTCCAATAAGCGCGGGCTGGGGCAGTCCAACTCCATGTTTCGGCTGCTACTTGCTGCCTCGCCTTCTTTCTTGCTCTTTCGCTTACCTACCTACTATGGATCTTTCCAAACTCTACCGCCTCAATGCCCTCAATAGCTTCCAGTACATTGCGCTAGTGGGGGTAGTAATGAGCGCAGGCGCCCAGTTGGTTATTCGGCTGCTGGGCCAGCCCCAACCCAACGGCTACAATTACCTCTACCTCTGCTGGCTTGTGCTGTATATTCTGGGTTCTCTGCTTAACCTGTTTGGTAAGCCCGACGACCATCACCACCACCATCATCACTAACAGAGGCCTCCTCTCACAACTTAAGCAAGCCAGTATACACTGGCTGCTTGCGGTTTCTTTGCTTTCCCACCTATGTCTTCTCCTACCCTATCGGCGGCCCCCACTACCCCGGTTTCTCCTGCCGAAAAGCTCACCCTCACCGTTATTGGGCTAGGGTTGCTGGCCCTACTGCCCGCTACCTTCGATGCCGACCCCTGGCGGGCGCAGCTGTTCTTTTACGTAGCGTTGGGGCTGGTTAGCGCAGGCACGCTGGTGTGGGCAGCGCGCACCTTTGGCCGTCGGCCCGCCGGAGTGCAGCAAGACAACTTGTGGCAGCGGAGTAGTACGGGCCGGGGCGCAGTGGCTTGGCTGACGGCTCTGGTGCTCACCGGCTTTTATGTGATTCTCTACTGGTTTAGCAGCCCCGATGAACACGGCAACTTTGGCGTACTCAACAACCTAGTGCACGCCCTCGACCCGCTCAGCCAGGTCTTGCGCAACCGCCCCGCCGACCAGTGGTTTCTCTACGGCACGTTTTACACCCTAGCCGTACTGGTAATGGGAGGCCGGGCCCTGTGGAAATACCGCCACTCGCCCTACCAGCGTATCCGCACCGTATCGGTGATGTTCTTTCAGTTGGGGTTTGCCTGGCTGCTACCGGGGCTACTACTGGCCTTGCAAAAACCAGAATACTACTTTAGCTACTTCTGGCCCCTGAAATACGACTACCTGTTTCCGGGCACCGTGAGCTACTTACTACAGGATGGCGGCCCCGGCTTGGGTGTGTTTCTTATCTTCTGGGGCGTGGTGATGTCGTTTGTGGGAACCCCGATCCTCACTTACTTCTTCGGAAAACGCTGGTACTGCTCCTGGGTGTGCGGCTGCGGGGGCCTCGCCGAAACGGCCGGCGACCCTTACCGCCACCTTTCCGACAAAAGCCGCGGCGCCTGGCGCTGGGAGGTTCGCCTCATCTATCCTATTCTAGTTCTAATTGTACTGGTTACGGCCCTGCTGTGGCTAGGGGCAGCGGGCGTGCTCCCAGCGTGGTTTACCACGGCGCGCCCTTCCCAGTTTTCCCTTGTCACCAACCTTAGCCCTGTTGATGGCCTCGGAAAAATCTACGGGTTCTTTATTGGCTCCATCTTCTCCGGGGTGATTGGCGTCGGCTTTTACCCCTTGCTGGGCAACCGGGTGTGGTGCCGTTTTGGGTGCCCCATGGCGGCTTACCTGGGCTTGCTCCAGAAACACTTTTCCCGCTTCCGCATTAGCACCAATGGCGCCCAGTGCATTTCCTGCGGCAACTGCTCCAACGTGTGCGAAATGGGCATCGATGTAAAGCAGTACGCTCAGCGTGGCGAGCCCATCATTCGGGCCTCTTGCGTAGGCTGCGGAATGTGTTCTACTGCCTGTCCTCGCGGCGTACTCAACTTGGAAAACGGCCCGCGTGAAGGCCGCTACCAGGCCAGCCCCCTCATTCACGCCGATAGCCTGCGCATCTTGTCTTAATCTGGCTGCTTTGGTATAATAGCCACGAAACAGAGCGGGGCCGCCTAGCTGATGCTAAGCGGCCCCGCTCTGTTTGTGTTTTTAGAAAGCTACTTGATAAATGCCATCAAGGCTGCTAGAAATTTGGGGGTAGCTTCTAGGTGAGGAATGTGACCTACTCCTGCTATGGGTACGAGTTTGGCTCCTTTTATCTTAGTTGCCGTACGCCGCCCAAGCTCCGGGTATTGGCCCATAGTAGCCAGCACGTTGGGGTCCTTAACAAGACCTTTCCCTACCACGGTACGGTCCTCCTGACCTATGATAAGCAGCGTAGGCACTTGCACGCGACTGAACTCGTAGCTCACGGGTTGCTGGTAGATCATGTCGAAGGTGAGGGCATTGGAACGGGCTACCTGCGGAAAATCAGGGTGGCGGGTTTGGGCCGCCAGCGGCAGAAGCCACTGGTCGTGCGCTTTGGGGTAGCCGTGGGGGTAGTAGGTAGCGTGGTACTTGCGTATGCTTTCTTCCGTGCTCTTCCGCTCGGTGGCCTCGGCCTGGTCCACGGTTTGGAATGGCACTCCCACGCGGTAGTCTTCCAGCCCAATGGGGTTTTCCAGTACTAGCTTCTCCGTGGCGGCCGGGTACATTAGGGCAAAGCGCGTAGCCAGCATCCCGCCCATGCTATGCCCCACCACCACGGCTTTCTGTATCCCAAGAGTATCGAGGATGTGCTTGGTGTTGCGGGCCAACTGGTGGAAGGAGTAATGAATATCGGGCTTGTCAGACTTGCCAAATCCAATTTGGTCGGGCACTATCACCCGGAAGCCTGCCGCCGCCAACGCCTTGATGGTTTCGCGCCAGTAGGCCCCGAAGAAGTTCTTGCCGTGCAGCAACACTACCGTACGTCCATTGGCGCGGGCCGTGGGCGCTACGTTCATGTACGCCATGCGCAGCTTTTGCCCTTCCAAGGTGAGGGGCAGATACGCTACAGGGTACGGATACTCATACCCATCAAGGGTGGCATTAAGAGAATTAGGAACTACCGCCTGAGCAGCGGCTGACCACGTACAGGCCACCGAAATTAGGAGCAAAAACAAACAGCGCAGCATCTAGAAGCTAGGGTAAGTGAGCCGTTTCGTACGCAAATGCCCGCAGAAAGGCTGCAACCGTGCGCGTACCAGCCAATGTAGCACCCAGTTTGCGGGGCATGGGCACGCAGGCTATACTGCTGGGCTTAGTCAGGCGTTTCGGGGGTACGCTGGCGAATTAGCAGCTCAATGGTGCGGGTGTCCTCGTCGCTCCAAATGACACTGCGCACGTTTTCAAGGTCAACCACCGTGTGCCCGTCCGGCTCCCCGTACTGGGTGTAGATGGCCAGCAGCAATTCGTCTTCCGTGAGGCGCTCCACGTAGCCGTAGAGGTCGTTGTCGGTCAACATATCCAGGAAGATTAACTGCCGCACTTCCTGGGCCCGCTGCAACAAGGCCGCGATACTGAGGTACTGGTTTTCCAAGCCGTCGGGGGCGGCGGGCAGGCCGTACACAACCTCCGGGTTGTGCTCCTTAAACTCAATCAGGCGAACGTATCGGTCGTCGAAGTGTCCTTGCGAAACGGTGTGCAGGCTGATGGTGCGTACTCCCGTCAGCAACCCCTGCCGCGTGATGGTGCGCAGTACCACCAAATCGGGGTTGTGGCTCAGCACATAGCCCAAAAACATGCCGCCGCTGGTTTGCAGGGCTACTACGCGCCGGTTGCGTTGGGCGCGCTGTAGCATATCCAATAATAAAGCTCCCATATAGTACTGATGATGTAAAAATGCCCGGCCGCTACAAACGGCCGGGCATCAAAACTACTCAGAGATTCTTCGAAATAGACGAGCTAGGCGGATTTTGTGGGGGCTGTTTCTGCTGCTACGCTGGCTGCCACCGCTATACTACTACTTACGGAAGCGGCGCAAACACCCCCTTGCGGCAGATGGTCGGCACCAAAGTCAGTATTACGCCCGCAGGCCTTGCAGTACCTCCTTGGCTTGGGCCACGTGGTCGGTAGCGCGGCTCATAGAGTTGAAGATGTATTGGATACGCCCCTCTGGGTCAATCACAAAGGTTACGCGCCCGGGCAACAGCCCAAGTAGAGCACGGGGTACCTCGTACAGCTTACGCACGCTGCCGCCCGTATCGGCTAACAAGGGAAAGGGCAGCCGGTGCTTCTGAGTAAACTTCTGGTGAGAGGCTTCGCTGTCGGAGCTGATGCCTACTACCTCGGCTCCCAGGTCCTGAAAATCCTGGTACTGGTCGCGGAACGAGCAGGCCTCGGCCGTGCAGCCTGGCGTGTCATCTTTGGGGTAGAAATAGAGCACTAGGCTGCGCCCGCGTTGCTCGCTGAGCCGGAAGGTAGCGCCGGTAGTGGTGGTGAGGGTAAAGTCGGGGGCTTGGTCGCTGATTTGGAGCATGGGAAGAAGCTGGTTAAGGCAGGAATGTAGGGCAGAAAACGCCATCGGGCCCGGAAT
Organism: Hymenobacter mucosus; assembly: GCF_900188255.1. GTDB lineage: Bacteria > Bacteroidota > Bacteroidia > Cytophagales > Hymenobacteraceae > Hymenobacter > Hymenobacter mucosus. Next base: position 553,516 of record NZ_FZNS01000001.1, read on the forward strand.
GTTCAGCTTTGAGCGAGGCGATGCCGGCCCATCACCGCCGACCGTGCATCTTTGTTGCTCCATACACCTCCGGAGTACCCGCCGCTCCCCTCCCACTTCGCCTCCCTGCCGCTACCCATGCCTGCTACCCAGCCCCCGCTTATTGATGTTATCATTCCGGCCTACAACGAGGAGAAGTCCATTGCCAACGTGCTGGCTGAAATTCCGGCTGGCTTGGTGCGGGAGGTGATGGTGGTGGACAACAACTCAACCGACCGCACCGGTGAAGTGGCTGAGGCAGCTGGTGCCACCGTGCTTCGGGAGAACCGCCCTGGGTATGGCTACGCCTGTTTGACTGGTATGGCGCGCTGCTTTGGGCGCCCTGCCCCCGAGCAACCCGATATTATTGTGTTTCTGGATGGTGACTACTCCGACTACCCCGAGGAAATGACGGCATTGGTGGCGCCCATTCTGCGCGGCGAGGCCGACATGGTGATTGGCTCGCGGGCCCTTGGGCAGCGGGAAGCCGGCTCCATGCTACCCCAGCAGATTTTTGGCAACTGGCTGGCTACTAGCCTACTGCGTCGTCTTTACGGTGCCCAGTTCACCGACTTGGGGCCTTTCCGGGCCATCCGCCGCGAGGCCTTGCAGCGCATTAATATGCAGGATACTACCTACGGCTGGACGGTAGAAATGCAGCTGAAAGCCGCTCGACTGAAGCTACGCAGCGTAGAAGTGCCCGTACGCTACCGCCGACGCATTGGCATTTCCAAGGTTTCGGGCACCGTGAAGGGCACGCTGGGCGCAGGCTACAAGATTCTCTGGACCATTTTCCGGTATTTGTAAGTTTGAGTTGCCGCGCTGGCTGCTTCACTGTTTACCTGTTCTTCATGTGCTTTTCTTACCCTGATGCTGATAGTTGAACTTCTGCTCGTGGCGCTTTACGGGCTATGTCTGCTGTTCATCCTCAGCTTCAGCCTCACGCAATTTCACCTCACCCGCTTGGCGCGGCAGGCGTATCAGCAGCCCGCGGCGCCGGCACCGCCCGCGCCGGCCGCGTGGCCCCGCGTGACGGTGCAGCTCCCCATCTATAATGAGTTGTACGTGGTCGAACGCATCATCGACGCCTGCGCCGCCCTCCGCTATCCTACCGACCGCCTACACCTGCAAGTCCTCGACGATTCTACCGACGAAACGGTGGCCCTGGCAGCCGCGCGCGTGGCACACTACCGAGCCCAGGGCCTGCGCATCGACCATGTGCGGCGCCCTACCCGGGAAGGATTTAAGGCGGGTGCGCTACGCCACGGCCTAGAGCAGACCGATGGTGAGTTCATTGCTATTTTCGACGCCGACTTTGTGCCCGAGCCGGACTTCCTGCGTCGCACTATTCCGCATTTTCAGGACGCCCATACGGGTGTGGTACAAACCCGGTGGGGGCATCTCAATGAAGAATATTCTCTACTGACAGAGCTACAAGCCTTTGGCCTGAACGCTCACTTCTACGTGGAGCAAGTAGGGCGCACCGCCGGTGGCCACTTTATCAACTTCAACGGTACCGGCGGCGTGTGGCGACGTACCTGCATTGAAGATGCCGGGGGATGGCACGCCGACACGCTGACCGAGGATCTGGACCTGAGCTACCGGGCCCAGCTGCGGGGCTGGCGCTTTCGCTACCTCCCCCGCGTGGTGGCCCCCGCCGAGCTGCCCGCCGCCATGGACGCTATCAAGTCGCAGCAGTTCCGTTGGACCAAGGGAGCCGCCGAAACGGCCCGCAAGCACCTAGGGCAAATGTGGCGCTCGGGGCAGCCTCTTAGTACCAAAGTGCACGCCACTTTTCACTTGCTCAACAGCTCCGTGTTCGGGGCCATTTTGCTGATGGCGGTGCTAAGTGTACCCCTCGTATTTGTGCGGGCCGATTTGCCAGCGCTACGCCCCGTGTTCCAACTGGCCTCGGTGTTTCTACTGGGCTTTGTACCTCTCACGTACTATTACTACACCTCCTGGCAGCTCGCCACCCACGACCGGAAGCCTACTGGTTGGTTCCTGATGCGGTTTATTCTGTTTTTATCGGTCATGATGGGGTTGTCGTTGCACAATGCTCGGGCCGTGTGGCTGGGCCTGCGTCGGCAGCCCTCGGCCTTCGTCCGCACGCCCAAGCTGGGACTAGTGCGGCGGCAGGGTCCGTGGCAGGGACGGCGCTACCACACCAGCCGTCTCAGCGGCCTTACCTTGCTGGAGGGTGGGCTTACGCTGTATTTCCTGTCTGGACTGGTGGCCGGGCTCTACTACCAAGACTTTGGCCTGTTCCCGTTTCATTTGATGCTTACTGGGGGCTTTGGTATCGTTTTTTACTACTCGGTTCGTCATCGTCGCTAAGCCGCTTGCCTAGCTATTGTATTCGCTTAGCCGAGCACCCCATGGGCCCCACGCCACACCACACCACTCCTGCTAATCAGCCGCGGCCCCACTCAAGCATAATTTGCTGGCTGCTCGTGCTCCTTGCTGTGGCAGCCTACGGAGGCCTTGCTTACTACACCCCACGCCACCACTTTGGGCAGCTTCTTGGGTTAATGATGCTAGCGTTTGGAGCGTATGCTGGGTTGTGGCGGGCTCGGATTTCCCTGCGGGTAGGTCTAGCAGTAGCGCTAGGTGTGCGCCTACTGTGGCTACCAGCCCTGCCCGCCTTCTCCGATGATTACTACCGTTTCCGTTGGGACGGCCTATTGGTAGCCCACGGCCTAAGCCCGTTCCAGTACCGGCCCGACGAGCTTCTTCGCCCGCTTTCTCTCCCAATTTCTCCTTCCGACACCGCGGCCCAACAGTCTGAACTCTCCCCAACGGACTTGCGCCCAGTTCTAAGCGTACGGGAGGAATTGGGAGAACTGTACAGCAAGCTCAACTCACCGCATTACTATTCCGTGTATCCGCCGGTGTGCCAGGCTGTTTTTGGGGTGGCGGCCTGGCTTTTTCCCAGCAGTGCCCTGGGGTTTGTGGTGGTACTACGGCTGGTGGTACTAGCCGCCGAAATAGCTACGGCGGTTCTCCTTTTGGCCTTACTGCGCACCTTACGATTGCCTACCCGCCTGGCCCTCCTGTATTTACTCAACCCCTTGGTAGTGGTAGAGCTTACTGGCAATCTGCACTTTGAAGCCGTAGTCATTACTTTCCTGCTCTTGATGTTTTGGCTGCTGGGCAGGAACCGCGTAGGGCTGGCGGGTGGCGCACTGGGCTTGGCCGCCGCCGCCAAGCTCTTGCCCCTACTGGTGGTACCTCTATTGGTACGGCGCCTTGGTTGGAAGCAATTTGTAGTATTTGGCAGCGTGGCAGGCGGAGTGTTGCTTCTGCTGTTTGTGCCATTCCTATCCGCCCAACTGCTATCCAACATTGGCCGTAGCCTCAACCTGTATTTCCGCAACTTCGAGTTCAATGCCAGCGTGTACTATCTGCTGCGGCCCATTGGAGAGTGGCTAACTGGTTGGAATCAGATTGCCCGTATTGGGCCTGCGCTGGCTCTTACTACGGCAATAGGTAGTTTAGCATTGGCCGGTTTAGAACAGACTCCTTCCTGGCGCACACTATTTACAAGCGCGCTGGGCCTGCTCACGCTCTACTTCCTACTGGCCACCACTGTGCACCCGTGGTATCTCACCCCATTAGTGGCGCTGAGTATTTTCACCCGATTTCGCTACCCGCTGGTATGGTCGGGCCTGGCGGTGCTATCGTACGCTACCTACCAAACAGCGGCCTATACCGAAAATCTCTGGCTCGTAGCTTTGGAGTATGCCGGAGTGGGTACCATGCTACTTTGGGAACTGCGGCGAGGTTCCCTAACTCCTACTGTACGGGCAGTGTAGTAGCGGCATTTTCCCCTACCGAATCAGTGGGCCGAGTGGCAGATGGAGTTTGGGGCCAGTAGGCGTAGCGCCGTACTTGCTTCAAGGACAAGGTGCGGCCGTCCCAAGTAGTTTGCCGCAACAGCAGGTTAGGATATTCCTTGGCAAACCAGTATACGTTCTGCTTCTGCGGGGCCAGGGCAACAACTACCCGCCAGGCGGGCTGGGGGGCATCGGTGGTGAGGGCTTCTTCTACCCGTATGCGAGCTTGGTACAGCACGGGCACGTTGGCTTGGCTGGTTTGCTGTAGCTCGTAGATGGGCGATGTGAAGCTAAGGTTGGGAGCAAAACGCAGGCTGCGCAACGTATAGGGCAGCGCATCTTCAAATAGCACTTCGCGGCGTAGCTGGCGCCGCCCGGCCCCCTGCCCATCCCAATAAGAGTTATAGGCTTGGGTATACTGGAGCCCATCATCGGTAATAGCCTTAAAGGTATTGCCACACCACTCCTGCGACGAGGTGGTGAGTTTGTGCAGCATGGCCGGCTGGTCGCGCCGGAAGAATAAGGAGGTTAGAAAATGGTAGGGGTAGCTGTCGGTTGGGATGGCGCAGAACTGGTTTACTTTCATCACCGGAAAGTTGTCCTTACGCTGGTAGTCGTCGGTCTTGACGTTGTAGTGCTGGTTGAATTCCTCCTTAACCGTAATTTGCGTGTGCTCGAACTGGCGGGGCTCACCATCCACTACCCGAGTGGCGGCATAGGTTGCTACTTCGGCCTTGCCGTCCTCCCACAGCCTATCCATGGCCCACTGCTGCCGAAATACGCCCCCGCGGTGCGTCAGCACGTTGTCGGTAGGTACGTATGGTTTTGGCGCTACTTTCTTTTTGCTGTCGGAAGAGCAACCCGTCAGGCACGTAGCTACTACTACACTACCAAGAAGGGCCACATGTGAGGGAAGGTACATACGCAGAATAGACGGCAGTAGGAATACTGCCCCCTAACATACGCGGAAACTGCACCCCAGTGTTGCACCCAACTTACGTACCCGCACCACGCCAGGCAGCCAAATCAGCGGCCGTGTCCACGTCTCGCAACTCGGGGAGCAAATGAACCTGGAGGTGTAAACGAGTAGCATCCGCCAGCGTATCATGGCGCACCGAATCGGTGCTCCATTGCTTATGCAAGAACAAATCGGGCCACAGCTGCTTCATTCCCAGCAGGTAGTAGCCGCCGTCCGTAGCTGGGCCTAGCACAAGATCGTGGGTGGTAAGGGCCGCGTACGCTTCCGTGAGGTGAGCTGTAGTAAGGCCCGGGCAGTCGGTACCAATGATAACAACTTGGGTGGCACCCTCGGAAAAGGCGTGCGCAAACGCCGTGTGCATACGGTGGCCTAAGTCGCCGGAGGGCTGGGGCCTCACTTCATACCCCTGCCAGGGGTCGGTGCGGTCGGCGGTGGGACCTGCTTCGGCTAGCCACAGCCATTTGCGGGCAGAAACTGGCGCGGCCACTGTCTGGGTATGCGCCAGCAATTCCCGGTATACGGCTAGGGCGGCTTTATCTCCAATTCCGGCAGCTAGGCGGGTTTTCACTCGCCCTAGCTCGGGGTAGCGGGCAAACATCAACAGGTGTTTCATATAAACAAAGCCGCCTACTCGTAAGCCGCTGTTCCACTTTTGAGCCAGGGCCGCCACAGCACCGAGTACGGATGCACCTTCGTAGTAACGCCCTGACTATTGTAAACCGGAAGACCATCGTTTACCCACTGAAAGATGCCGCCGTACAAGTTTTGCACGTTTTGAAAACCCAGGGCGCGCAACTGGGCTCCTACTTGCTCGCTTCGGGCCCCTACGCTACAGTACACCACCACGGGGCGCGTGCGCGGCACGTCCTGAAAGTCAGTGGCTTTAAAGGAATCAAAGTCTACTAGTTGGGCGCCTTGCAAGTGGCTTACCTGGTACTCGGCGGGAGTACGCGTATCCAGTAGCAACACGCTGGTTGGTGCTTGGCGCAGAGTAGTGGCAAGCGAGGCCGGCCGCACGGTGGGAACTGTCTGCTTGTACAACACGCTCAACATTCGGTCGTAAGCCGTCATGGTCAGCTCTTTTCCAGTAGGTTTCTGCCCGCAAGCGCCAGTGCTTAACGCGACTAGCAATAGCATGGCTCCCACCACGCGGCATCCGGTTCTAGTTCTATATTTCACGACTTTCGTAGTCAATCGTCTCTATTTGCGCCTCGTGGGCTTCTCCCCACAGGCAGGGTAGCTCCGGCCGGGTTACCTACTCCGGCTTACTTCACGAGAACACCACCCATGCTGCGGCAAGTTTCTACTGCGCGTGGCGAGGTGCTATAAAAGGCGGCTAGCTCGCAAGGGCTGGGAGCAGAAGAAATAATTCATTCCAAGCCAGCGGCGGCGAGCGACGGTGCGCAACAACGTTGTGTGGCGTTGACCTTCACTCGCCGCGCTCTGCTCACATGGTCATTTCTTTGGTCTTGTTCATCATCTGTACGCCATGCACTAGCACAGCACCACCTTTGATGGCGGCGGCTACGTGCACTGCCTCCATCATCTGAGCCTCATCGGCGCCTTTTTGTAGGGAGTCCGAGGTGTAGGCATCAATGCAGTAGGGACATTGCACGGCGTGCGCCACGGCCAGAGCAATAAGGGCTTTTTCGCGTTCCGTGAGGGCTCCTTCCTTAAACACTTCCGCGTAGTAAGAGAAGAACTTGTTGCCCATTTCGGCTTGCCATTCGGTGATGTTACCAAATTTAGCTAGGTCGGCGGGGTTATAGTAGGTGCTTTTTTCCATGAGGATAAGGTTATCGAACCGCTACGCGGAGTCAGAAATGAATGTGTGAGTGGAAAAGAAAAAGGGGTTGGGAAGCCTATACTTGGCCAAGGACTACGCTGGCGTGCGGCGCACCCGAATGCGCACGTGGGCTCCATCCTCGCTAGTAGTAGGCTCCACTTCAATCTGGTCGGCTTCGTCGTAGTACTTGGCCACGCCCCGCACAATGCCTACCGCCAACGCGCCCATGCGCCGCTCCGAGACGTAGTCAATTAGCAGTTCGTTCTGCGAGAGGCGCGTTACGTGCAGTACGGGCGGGGAGTTTTCTACGTGCTCGGCACGCACCTGCCGATGCATGGTTCCCTCGGTATGCTCTAGCATATCAAGCGTAGTCCAGTTCGGCTGCAGCAGGCGTTGGTACATGTACATCAGGTCGGGCACGAGGTATTCCCCAAACTTCTCCTGTAGCTCGTGGGCAGGAATGCCCGTCATCTCGGCGGCGTGCCCTACCAGCGCATACATGTGCTCATCGGGGTACACGTGCTTATGGTCAAACTGTTCCGCGGTTAGGCCTGCCCGTTCTACTAGCCGTACCCACGTACTGTGGTCGTACTGGGTTTGAACGTAGCGCTTTAGAAGAGAAAATATGGTTCCGTGCACGGCAGAGCAAGCAATTGTGATGGTACGGCAAGCACCCCATCCTGACCAAAAATAAGAAGAGCGGACCATTCCACGTGGTCCGCTCTTCTCCTTACTCAACAGTAGGCTTAGATGTTGCCTACCACCGTCATGGTGCTCAGCGTGGGTGTGGGGCTACCACCCGCGTCTTCCACCGTTACAGCAAAGGCCTGCGCGCTGGCAATGTCCTTCATCTGCTGAATAGTGTCGCCAGCGGTTGTGTTAGCGGCCAGCACACCGGCATCCACCGGCTTGCCATTGTCGAGGGCCCAAAGCTGATATTGCTTGCCGGCAGGCAGAGCAGGTAGGTTGCGCACATCCATGTACACGGCTTTGGTCCGCGCGTTGTAGTATACTCGGGCCAGCGCATCAGGGGCTTTGGGCGTACCCTTCAGTTCTACTGGCTGGAACTGCTCGTCGCGCAGAATGGAGAGCTGACGAGCCCGCTCATCGCTTTCTCGTAGCGTAGCCTGTTGGGTAGCGGCGTAGCGAGACTGCTCCGTTTGGGCTACTTCCAAGTTGGCTTCGGTTTCACGAAGGCGGTTGTACAATAAGAAATTTCCCAGAGCACTCAGCACCAGTAGGGCCACGGAGGCCGCTACTAACCACCGAGTACGCCCGGCCGCAGAAGTGTCGGCCACAGGCATCTGGCGGACTACAGCCTCGTCGCTCGCGGCAGGTGCTGGCGCGGCGGCGGGGGCTGACGTCACCGTCATAGGCGAAACAGGAGCCTCCTGCTTCTGAATGGCTTGTTGCCACCCGGTGAGCACCCGTTCCCGCATTCCGGACGGCGGGGTTACGGCGTGCGCCTGGGCGTAGGCATCAAGGCCATGCATGATTTCGTCCAGCTCCTGCCGAATTTCGGGATGCTGGGCGGCCAGCCGCTCCACATCTGTGCGGCCAGCGTCATCGAGTACACCCAAGGCATACTCCTCAAGGATACCCGATTCGATATATTCCTGAATGTTCACGATTACCGAATCAGTTTAGAAAGTACTTTAATAGCCGCCCGGGCACGGGTTTTCACCGTTCCCAGGGGAAGATTGAGTTCTTCTGCCACTTCGCTTTGGGTAAAACCACCAAAATAAAGCAGGTCAACAATTTGCCGCTGCTCCGGATTCAGCTGGCGCGTCATTTCCTGCAGACCAATGTGCTCAGGCCGAAACGTGGGTTCGGCGGCCTGGCGCAGCGCTGCACTTTCCTCTATTGGCTGCGTACGACTACCTACGCGGTACTGTCGAGACCGGATTTTGTCGATGGCTAAATTTCGACACACATTCATTACCCACGTAAACAAACGCCCTTTTCCGGCGTCGTAGGAGGGAAATGCATGCCATATTTTTACCATAGCTTCCTGCAACACATCCTCGGCTAGCTCCTCCTTCTTGACGATTCGCAGAATCACACCGTAGAGGGCCGAAGAGTACTTGTCGTAGAAGATGGTCATGGCTCCCTCATCCCGGTCGCGCAGGCGTTGCACGAGCAGGTCTTCGGTGGCAGGAGCAGTAGACTCGGGAGTAGTAGCAGACACAGGCAGCAACTAAGAGAAACAAGGCGCGTAGAAAAAAATGCCCTGCGGATGGGACGAAAGTACACCATTCGCCTTTATTCCGGCGCACGGCAAACCAAAATGTACTACCACAGAATGCGGCCCTTGTGCTACGAACTGCACTAATACGATGTTGCACGTAGCATTGCCGGGCTAGTGCTGCCCGTAGTCAGCTAGCCGTTGCACGTGCTACCTACCCGGCAAGCCCTTGCCGCCTTCTTCCTTCCCCGATTTACTTTATGGCAATTGAATCCTTCAACCCTCACACAGGACGCGTAGAGCGCCGCTTTCGGGCATTTAGTTGGTCGAAAACAGAACAAGTGCTTGCTCAGGCTCACCGGGCGTTCAGCACCTGGCGCACTACCTCCTTTGCTCATCGAGCCGAGCGTATGCACCGCGCCGCCGACTTACTGCGGGAGCGTCAGCAAGAGCTGGCGCACCTCATGGCCGTGGAAATGGGCAAGCCCGTAGTGGACGGTCGCGCAGAAATAGAAAAGTGTGCCCTGTGCTGCGACTATTACGCCGACCATGCTGAGCAGTTCTTGGCCGATGAGGAAATAAAAACGGAGGCTCAGCACAGTTTTATCGCCCACGAGCCCATTGGGGTAGTGCTGGCCGTGATGCCTTGGAACTTCCCCTTCTGGCAAGTAGTCCGGTTTGCGGCTCCGGCCCTCATGGCGGGCAACGTGGGCTTGCTAAAGCACGCCTCCAACGTACCACAGTGCGCCCTGGCGCTCGAGAAGATTTTCCATGATGCAGGCTTTCCGCCCGCTACCTTCCGAACCCTACTTATCGGCTCCGACTTGGTAAGTAAACTTATTGAGGATGATCGAGTGCGGGCCGTAACCCTTACCGGCTCGGAACCGGCCGGCGCGCAAGTGGCTGCCACGGCAGGCCGGGAAATCAAGAAAACAGTGCTGGAGCTAGGTGGCTCCGATGCCTTTATTGTGCTGGCCGATGCAGACCTAGAACTGGCCGCCAAAACGGCAGCTCAGGCCCGCATGATTAACTCCGGCCAAAGCTGCATTGCCGCTAAGCGGTTCATCGTCGAGAAATCTATCCTAAAAGAGTTCGTTGCCAAGATGAAAGCCCACTTGCTGGCTTTTCGCCCCGGTGACCCCCTCAACGAAGCTACCCAATATGGCCCCCTTGCCCGCCCCGACTTAGCCGATGAGCTAACCCAGCAAGTGGAGGACTCCGTGAAGCAAGGCGCCAAGGTAGAACTACCCGGCGGCCAAAGTGAGCCGGGCACCGCCCTGTTCCGCCCCATGATACTAAGCCGGGTGAAGCCGGGGCAGCGCGCCTACGTGGAGGAGTTCTTCGGGCCAGTGGCTATCATTCTAGAAGCCAAAGACGCCGACGACGCCATCCGTCTCGCCAACGACTCGCGCTTCGGCCTGGGGGGCTCTGTTTGGACCCGCGACGCAAAGCGCGGGCAAGAGCTGGCGCGCCGCGTAGAAGCCGGGGCTGTTTTTGTAAACAGCATGGTAAAGTCGGCGCCGGAGATGCCGTTTGGAGGCGTCAAGAAGTCAGGCTATGGGCGTGAGCTTTCCCACTTAGGTATCCGGGAGTTTGTCAACCAGAAGTCTATTTGGGTGGCGAAGGAAGAGAAGCCCGAAGCCAAGAAAAAAGTGGAGTAGCCCTTCCCAAAGACGAGTGCCACAACAGCCGCCTAGTTTTCTGCCTCCATTGAGGGCGGAAGACTAGGCGGCTGTCTTTTTCTTTTCCCCACTAGGCCTTCCAACCCCACTCCCGCCAAGATACCTACCCCGTAACACGCCAGATCGGACCACAGAAAGCCGTGCCCGAGAACTAAGGCGCCCAGCCTAGTAGCCCGCAACTGCATAAGCCAGGGGGTATGGCAAAGCTGGCTTAGCTCAATGGCTAATGCAAACCCAGCCGCTACCCCTACCACTCGCCAACTCGACCAGCGCGGCCACCCTAAGCCTACCAACCAAAACACCAGCAAGGCCCACAGCGCGTCGCCGGCGTAGGCGCCTACCCACACCGGTAAGGCCACAGCATACCGGCGCGAAGCCAGACCGAGCCCCATTGTAAGCAATAGCAGCAGGACGTAGACAAACCTATTTCTTTGCAGCACGCAAGTAAAGTTGGTGGATTTGGGATTACTCGTTTACTTTGTAATTCAAAGTTATTTGAAAACATATTAAAACAAGTTACAAGCAGGCACCTACCCGCGGCTTACGCTGTTGCTGGGCTACCTAATCGCATACCTGCATGGAATACTTCGTAGCAAAACAGTCAGTCGTTCGTACTATTTGGGGTAAGGCAGATACCGTGCTGTTCATCTTTGCCGGGGCAGCGGCCGAGTTTGCCGTAAATAAGGCAGTAGATTGGCTATACTTCACCGGCCGCTTACCAGCCGACCCATTGGCCCGCTTGTTCTCTACCGTGGAATACGCACGCCAAATTGTGTTTGCCGACCGCATAGGGGCCGAACGGGCCATTGATACTATTGCGGCCATTCACGGGGCAGTGGAGGCCAAGCGTGGCCAGAGCATTCCAGCCTGGGCCTACCGCGACGTTTTGTATATGCTCATTGATTATTCTATCCGAGCGTTTGAGCTGCTGGACCGGCCGCTTACTGAGCCAGAGCGCACGGAAGTATTTGAGGTATTCTGCCGGGTAGGGCAGCGCATGGGTATTCCCGAACTACCTACTACCTACCCCGCCTGGCTAGCCGACCGGGAGCATCATCTAGCCCAGGACTTAGTGCACAGCCGCTTTACTACCGACTTGTACTACCAGTACCGTAAGCACCTAGGTCCGGTGCGCTATCAACTGCTGCTGCAGGGCCAGCGACTGGTAGCGCCCCCGCTGGTACTTAACCTCTTGCAACTACGCGGGCCGTCCTGGCTACAGTCGGTAGTGCCCCTCTACCGCCACACCCAGCACTTGGCCCTCAGTAAGTGGGTAAAGACCAGCTTGCTGCCACCTACCTACCGGGCCCAAATTCAGGCACTGGACCTGGAGCCTGCGCCCGTCAGAGCACGGGCAGCGTAAGCCCGCCAAGGCTAAGCATCGACTGTGCTGGTACCTATTAGCGGCCACCTCAGAACCCAAAAAAATACGGGCAAAATCGCATGTTTTTTAAGCGCTACCGAGCGCTACGGCAACCCCGCTACCCCGCTTCTGTGAGCCGAGGTAGCGGGGTTGCTGGCGTGTGCAGTAAGCGTATAGGACTGGGCAAAGAAGGCAAATTGGGGCCGAAAAAGGCCAAAACAGGGCTTGGAATTGCGTGCACAAGGGCAATACATTAGCAGTATTCGCCGCCACCTAAGTGGCTGAGGGTATGATAAGATACCCGCCTCTACCCTGCTAGGTCAGCTCTACTAGCTGCGGGGTACCCTCCCCTATTTCGCTCTGATTCGACAGCTGACCGTCAGGGGTCTATTGCTCTTTTGTCCTACCATTTTTCCGTCCCACATCCCACCCGTATGAAAAGAACGCTCTACAAGTATGCCCAACGAGTCCGTATCCGCAGCTTTGCCCTGCTTTGCGGACTCTTTTTTATGACCCAATTTTCTGCCCGAGCCCAGCAGCAGCTCGTGTGGGAGGAAAACTTCGATGGCACCACCATCAACCCCGGCACCTGGACCTTCGACCAGGGCGACGGCTGCGCCCAGGGGGTGTGCGGTTGGGGCAATAGTGAGTTGGAAACTTATACTAACCGGCCCGAAAATGCCCGCGTGGAAAATGGCAACTTAGTACTAGAAGCCCGCCGGGAGAACTACCAAGGCAAGGCATTCACCTCGGCCCGCCTAAAAACACTGGGCCGCGTGCAATTCAAGTACGGCACGTTGGAAGCTCGTATCAAGGTACCAAACTTGCAAAACGGGCTCTGGCCGGCCTTTTGGCTGCTGGGAGCCAGTGGCACTTGGCCCGCCAGCGGAGAAACCGATATTATGGAAATGGGCTCGGCGGCGGCCATTCAGGCAGGGCTGACCAACCGCCGCCTAGGGGGAGCTACCCACTGGGAAAACGGAGGCACGCACGCCGCCTACGATACGCACTACGATAGCCCCACCGACCTGACTGCCGACTACCACGTGTACCGCATGACCTGGGATAGTCAGTTCATTCGCATGTTCATCGACGGCACCGAGTACTACGCCATCGACATCTCGCGGGCCGATGCAGCCGACCTAGAGGAATTTCATAAGGCACAGTACATTCTGCTAAACTTGGCCGTGGGGGGGCAGTACACCGGCATTTATGCCCCCAGTGATATAACGGCTCCCCTACCCGGCCAAATGCTGGTAGACTACATCCGCCTCTACCAAAGCCCCGGCGACGAACTGTACCTGGGCACCAACAATGGCATTGCCGGTGACTTTGGCATTTACACCGAAAGCCCAACCATTACCAACCGGTTGGTATACGGCTCCGATGCCAACCTCTACATCTGGAACAACCTAACCCCCATTGCCGGCGCGGCGCCCTTCGAGGGCCAGGAAGGCCTGGCCTTGCGTGCCAATGCGGGCGGTTGGTTTGGCTTCGGCATCGACAATCAGGTGAAAAATCTAGTGGCCTTTGCCAACGGCTCCTTGAAGTTCCAGTTTAAAACGTCGTACGCGGGGCAGTTCAAATTCGGCATTAAGTCGGGAGCGGGGGAAAGCTGGGTGGATTTCCCGGCCGGCGTTAGCCGCTACGGGCTAGTGCGCGATGGGCAGTGGCATGAGGTAGTCATTCCCCTGTCGGCGTTTGGCAATGGCGACCTTGCTTCCGTGACCCAGACGTTCATGTTTGCCGGCGACGCCGCCAGCACGCAGGCCGATTTTTACCTGGACAATATCTACTATAGCGGTGGCGTGGCCACCAACCCGGCACCCACCGTCAGCCTAACTTCTCCCGCTACGGAGGCGCTGATTACAACTCCCGCTACCGTTACGCTGAGCGCCAACGCCGCCGATGCCAACGGGTCGGTAACGAAGGTGGAGTTTTACAGTGGCTTCACGCTGATTGGAACGGCTACTACTGCTCCCTACTCGGCTACCTGGGCGGGCGTGGCGCCGGGCGTTTACACCATCACCGCCAAGGCTACCGACAACCAAGGAGTCGTAACAACCTCGGCTCCGATTACGGTATTTGTGGCCGCCCCTAACAACACCCCACCCACGGCTACTCTCACGGCTCCCACCGCCAGCGGCAGCTTTACCACGCCCGCTACCATTACCCTGGCGGCCGATGCAGCCGATGCTGATGGCACCGTGTACAAGGTGGACTTTTACAACGGCACTACGCTTCTCGGCACCGATTTCACTAGCCCATATACCTATACTTGGAGCGGGGTAGCGGCCGGAACCTACTCGCTCACGGCTAGAGTAACGGACAACGGCAAGCTGACCGCCACCTCGGCCCCAGTCAGCGTCACGGTGAAAAGCAACGTGATGGCCGGGCCCAACTTTGGCGTGTACACCGACAATGCGCAGATAAGTGACCGGTTGGTAGTAGGTCAGGATGCGAACCTGTACTTGTGGAATAACCTGGCGCCCATCGCATCGCCTACCCCCTACGAGGGCACTAATGTGCTGGCCCTGCGCGCTAATGCGGGCGGCTGGTTTGGCTTTGGTATTGCCAACGACCTAAAGAACCTGGCAGCCTTTGCTAACGGCTCCCTGAAGTTCCACTTCAAAACCACCTACGCGGGACAGTTTAAGGTAGGCGTGAGCAGCGGCGGCAAAGAAGGCTGGGTAGAGTTTCCGGCGGGTAGCACCCAGTATGGCCTCGCCCGCGACGGGCAGTGGCACGAAGTCATCATTCCTCTTCAAGCCTTTGGCACCCTCGACTGGTCGAAGCTGGAACAGGCCTTCATGTTTGCGGGTGATGCCCCCAGCAACCAGACCGATTTCTACATTGACAACATCTACTACAACACCCAGCCCGTGGTGCTGCCCGAGGTAACCTACTGCGCCACCGCCGCCAGTGGCGACTACAGCTATGCTGCCACCACTACCGGCCCCAACGTTACCTTCACATTTCACCCTTTGGGTGCCGTGGCCGGCGGCAACCTAGCCATTCTGTACGTGAACGGCGGGGGCTACACCATGACGAAGAATGGGCTGGGCGACTTCACGTATACCTTGCCCAACCAAACCAGCGGCCAAGTACTGCGGGTATACTTCACTTACCAAGTAGGAGCCGGCGGGGGCGAAAAGAATTCTGCCGCCGCACCGCATACCTACACCGTGGGTACTACATGCGGGGAAGCACCAACGCCTACGCCCCCCGTTGTTACGCTGACTTCTCCCGCCACGGGTGCCAGCTACGCTGCTCCCGCCACCATCACCCTCACTGCCGACGCTACGGATGCAGATGGCGCCATTGGCCAAGTAGCTTTCTACCAAGGCACTACTTTACTAGGCACCAGCACCACCACTCCCTATACCTATACCTGGGCGGGCGCGCCAGCCGGCACCTACTCGCTCACGGCCAAGGCCACCGACAACGCCGGCCTTACTACCACCTCGGCGGCAATATCCGTGACGGTGGGCGCTACTACCCCCGGCGATGCGGGCGGTTACTGCGGCATGGCCAGCAATGGCGACTACAGTTGGCAGGCCGTGACAAGTGGCTCCAACGTCACGTTCACGTTCCACCCTTTGGGCACGGTAGCCGGCGGTAATCTAGCTATCCTCTATGTAAACGGCCCAGGCTATGGCATGACCAAAAATGCAGCCGGCGACTTCACCTTCACCGTGCCTAACCAAACTAGTGGCGCTACCTTATCCATCTACTTCACCTACCAGGTGGGGCCCGGCGGCCTGGAGCGCAACACAGCGGCCTCTCCGCACACGTACACGGTTGGTACCTCCTGCGCTCCTGTCACCGCCAATGCAGCGCCCACAGTTAACCTGACGACGCCTACCCCCAATGCGGTAGTTGCGCCAGGTTCTGTAACGCTAACTGCTAGCGCCGCCGATACCGATGGCTCCATCAGCAGCGTAGCGTTTTACGAGGGCACCACGCTGCTAGGCACCGTGGCTACTGCCCCCTACAGCTTCACCTGGACGAACGCAAAGGCTGGCACGTATTCAATCACGGCCAAAGCCACCGACAACCAAGGCCTCACTACTACGTCGGCCGCCGTTGCCCTTACAGTAGCGGTACCCGATGCCGACAATGACGGCTACCCCGCCGACCAGGACTGCGACGACAACAACGCGGCGGTGCATCCCGGCACCGTGTTCTATGCAGATGCTGATGGTGATGGATTCGGTAATGCGGTAGCGCCCACGGTTACGGCTTGCCTAGCCCCGGCCGGCTACTCTGCCCAAGCCGGCGACTGCAACGACCAGAATGCAGCCATCAACCCAACTGCAAAAGATGTGTGCGGTGAGGACCGGAACTGCGACGGTAAATTAGACTTACCGGCTCAGGCAGCACCTACTGTAGCCGCGCAGCCTAGCTCTACGGAATACACCGGCGCCGATGCGTACACTTTGTACTTAGGGTACGGGCCGCAAAGCATCCGCCTGACGGCCTCGGCTTCTGCGGCCGCTACCTTCACGTGGAGCGCAAACTTAGCACTGAATGCTACTAGCGGAGCCAGCGTAGTGTTCGCGCCCACCCAGCCCGGCAGCTACCCCCTGACCGTTACGGCTAGCAATGAAGCCGGCTGCACGGCCAGCACCACCGTTACGATTACCGTGCTGGATGCGCGGGGCATCAAGAATACCGACAAAGTGCTGGTCTGCCACGAGGGCAACACGTTGGAAATAGCCTCCCAGGCTGTACCCGCCCACCTCAGCCACGGCGATAAGCTGGGCGGCTGTGGTAGCATGGCTGCCCGGCCAGCCACGGCGCCCACCCGTACTTCGGCTATACAGCACGCAGCCGTTGAATTCACTACTGCGCCTAACCCAACCCAGGGCCTCACCAGCGTGGAAGCGACTCTTCCCCAGGGCAACTACAGCCTGGCAGTGTACGACCTGAAAGGCTCCCTAGTAAAGCTGCTTAGCACCGGGCAAGCCACCGACCGCCAGCACCTACGCTTTGAGTGGAATGCCCAAGACTACGCCAATGGCATCTATCTGATTCGGCTTGTTACCAGCCAGGAGGTGCAAACTAAGCGCTTGGTAGTGCAGCACTAAGTAGCTGTCTTCATTTCAACAAAAAGAGCCCCGACCACATGGCCGGGGCTCTTTTTTGTTTCGATATACCAGGTGTCTACTCTAGTATGATGGGGTAGAGCCTACCAACCTACTCTGCGCTAACTAGGCTTCGGCGCGGGCCAGCTCGGGAGTGGTTTGGATTTTCCTCTTCAGTTCGGCTAAGATTTCGTACGAGCGGAGGCGGGCGGCGTGGTCGTAGATGTGGGCAACAACCATCAGTTCATCAATTTTGGTTTGAGCAACGAAAGCCTCCAGCTTGCGGGCAATGGTTTCGGGGCCGCCAATGAACACGTAGGTCATCATCTGCCGCACGGCAGCTTCCTCGTATTCTGTCCAGTACCCTTCCATGGTGGCAATGGGAGCCTGCAAGGGGTGGGTAGTACCCCGAATGATACCCAGCGCAAACATGTAAAACGACGTTGCCAAGCGTTCGGCCTCCTCGTCAGTATCGGCGGCAATAACGTTGACGCAGGCTACGGCGTGGGGCGTGGCCTGCTGGGCCGAGGGTCGGAAGTTTTGCCGGTAGAGCCCCAGCGCTTCGTACAGATAGGTGGGGGCAAAGTGGCTGGCAAAAGCGAATGGCAAGCCTAGCATGCCTGCCAGCTGAGCACTGTAGGTGCTAGAGCCTAGTAGCCACATGGGAATATCGAGGCCCTCGCCTGGCACGGCACGCACCCGGGCCGTGCGGTTTTCGGCCGAGAGGTAGGTTTGCAGTTCCTGCACATTTTCGGGGAAGTCGTTGGCCGCGCTACGGGCGTCTCGGCGCAGAGCCAGGGCCGTGAGCTGGTCGGTGCCGGGGGCGCGGCCGAGGCCCAGGTCGATGCGGCCGGGGTACAGGGTAGCCAGCGTGCCGAACTGCTCAGCCACTACCAGCGGGGCATGGTTGGGCAGCATAATACCGCCCGAGCCTACCCGGATGGTGGAAGTATGACCTGCTACGTGGCCAATGAGAATAGACGTGGCCGAGCTGGCAATGCTGGCCATGTTATGGTGCTCGGCCAGCCAGTAGCGCTGGTAGCCCCATTGCTCGGCGTGTTGGGCCAGATCTACGGTGTTGCGGAACGTATCGGCTGGGGTGTGGCCCGCCAATATTGCAGCCAAATCCAGCACGGACAAGGGCAGGGTGGCAAGTGATGAACCAGACATGAGGATATGAGTTACGAGGAGGAACTGCTGCCACGGCCGCCGCCCAAACGGTCATTAGGTAGTGCTAGTGGCTCATTGAAAGCAGAAGTCTTAAAAACCGGTGGGGCCCAGGAAAGGTTTATGGCTTGTGGGGTGCGCGGCCCATCCCGTAAGGCTTTGTCACTGGCCGCGCACCTGCTCCTAACTGCTGAACTGCCGATGTGTTGACACCTGCTGGCAAAAGGCCCTGGTCCGTCCGCACTTTTCCTGCTCTCAGTTCCGCAGCTTATCTTTCTTCGGTTCTACCCTTTCTTCTATGCAGAATCCGTTCTTCAACCGTGGTTTTCAGCGCAAGCGGCCCGCTCCCACTGGGCATGTGCTCCCTCCTGGCCAATACGAAACCCAAGATTTTCCTGTGCTCAGTGCTGGCCCTACCCCCCGCATTGCTACAGCCAAGTGGTCGTTTGCCTTGGATGGCTTGGTAGAGACTCCGCAGAAATGGAACTGGGCCGAGTTCAACGCCCTGCCCCACCAAGACCTAACCGTGGACATCCACTGCGTCACGCAGTGGTCGAAGTTTGGGACTACCTGGCAAGGCGTGAGCCTAGATACCCTTCTGGCCCTGGCTGGCCCCAAACAAGAGGCGCGCTACGTAATGGCTCACTGCTACGGGGGCTACACGACCAACCTTCCCCTGGCCGACCTCACCGGCGGTAAGGCCTTCATTGGGTTGCTCTACGATGGCAAGCCCTTGGCCCCGGAGCACGGCGGCCCGGCCCGCCTGGTAGTACCTCACCTCTACTTCTGGAAAAGTGCCAAGTGGATTCAGCGCCTAGAACTGCTGGCCGACGATGCGCCCGGCTTTTGGGAGCGGGCAGGCTATAGCATGTACGGCGACCCGTGGAAGGAGCAGCGCTACCGCGACGATGATGAGGACCAGGCCGCCGCGGGTCTATGAGTGCCCTACAGTGGCAGCTGGCTACCGTGACGGCGTTGCGTCCAGAAACACCCCGGGTGAAAACCTTCGTACTGCACCTACCCTACTGGACGCCCCATCGGGCGGGCCAGCACTACACGGTGCGCCTCACCGCCCCCGACGGCTACCAGGCCCAGCGTAGCTATTCGGTGGCATCTCCACCCGAGCAAACCAGCCAAATAGAGCTAACCGTGGAGCTTATTGAGGAAGGAGAAGTATCGGGCTACCTGTTTGAGGGCGTAACAGTGGGCGACCAGCTAGAGGTGCGCGGCCCCATTGGCGGCTACTTTGTGTGGGAAGCCACACCACTAGCTGGACCTCTGCTGCTAGTGGCGGGTGGTTCTGGGGTGGTGCCTCTCATGGCAATGCTGCGCCACCGCCACCGCTCCGGCATTCACAACGCTACCGTGCTGCTGTACAGTGTCCGCACGCCCGATGACGTCATCTTTTATGAGGAGCTAGCTCGCATGGCTGCCGCAGATGCTACGTTCACGCTGCTACTCACCTACACCCGCCACTCCCCCGCCAACTGGTCCGGCTACCAGCGGCGCATTGACGCGGCAATGCTGGCAGAAGCCGTAAAGTTGGCGGGTAGTTCGCCGCAGTGTTTCATCTGTGGCCCCACCAGCTTAGTGGAAACTGCCGCTAGTAGCTTGCAGGCTCAAGGCATACCTCCCGTCAGCATCCGCACGGAGCGGTTTGGGCCTTCCGGCACCTAGGCAGTAAACGTTCGGTAGGGGCTTCCCCTGGGCCGGTGCCCAATTTTGACGACTAGCTAGTGACGGACAGATTCTGGAGCGTTTGGGTGCCAGCTCCTGACTATTCCAGGTAGCCCCGTACCCAATAGGCTGCGTAGCCTACCATTTCGTGCACCAAAACACCCCACAGCCGAGGGGCTTCGTCGCTAGGCAGTAGCCAATACGCCAGGGAAAGTTCTCGATCCGTAGAATAAAAGGATGCGGGAAACACGGCCGGCTGCAAACCTACTTTGCGGAAGCACCCCAGGGCCCGCCGCTCATGAAATGCCGACGTGACCAGCACAATGGACTTAATTTCTGGATGCTGAGCTAGCAGGTCTTTGGTGTTGAGGGCGTTTTCGCGCGTGTTGCGGCTACGGGTTTCCAGCAGAATATCCCCCTGGGGCACGCCAGCCAGCCGCAGCAGCGTACTTAGCTCCTGGGCCTCAGTGCGGTGCTTAGTACCTCCCAAAGCCCCCGAGCCGCCTGACACGATGATTTTACGGATGTAGCCGGCCCGGTAAAGCCATAGAGTGTGCAAAAGCCGGTCGGCACCCTGTTCTACGTACACCCGGTCGTGGGGCGACTTGTGCCCCTTGGTGATGCCCGTGAGCAAAATGCCGGCATCGTGGCGGCCAAGGGCCTGCAACCGTACCGGCGGCATCTCCCAGGCTAGCAGAGCCTCGTTTACCAAGGCCCCATTGGTAAGCACCAGCCCTAGCCCCGCGGCTGACGCCAGCAGCCATTTGCTCCAGCGCGTATGGCGCAGCAAAATAGCCAGCAGTAGCAGCCCCATTAGCCACAGCGTAGGCGACAATACAAAGTCGAGCAGCTTTGATAAAATAAAGAACATAGCCGCGAAACTACGCCACGATTCAGCAAGCGGCCACCCGAAATTGCGAAAAACAGGCCAAGCAGAACACTAATGGAGTTTCTCCCTACGCGAAGCAGCCGCGGGCAGCGGTGCCCCCAACCTGCTGGTGTGGGGAAGCACTGCCGCCCGCGGCTGCCTTGCATTGTGCCTAGGTACGGGGCCTGGTTACTAGGCCGGAACAGGGACCGAATCGGTGCAGGTTTGCAGAGAATCCAGCATGGCTTGCACTTCTTCTTCGGTATTCAACGTGTTGCATTCCATCAATCGGCCCCGGCAGTAGGTTACGAAGAATGGGGCCACTTTGGTGTCCATGAGCTTGCGAGCTACGGGGTTTTCGTCGGCATCTAAGCGCAGGAAAGCCGTGGTTTGGTACCGCGCATCGGCGGAAAACTTCTCGAAGGGCGGGGCCAGCAACTCGCAAATGGCACAGTTGGCGGAGGTAAACTTGGCGACAACACGGGGGTAATCATGAATCAGGGTGCGCAGTCCCGTGTCGTTGGTATCAATAACTCTCATGTGGTAAGTACTAGGTGGAAAATAGCCGGCTACTCCGCAACCCCGGCTTTCAACTTCTCCGGCAGACAAAAAATCCGCTGCGGAAGATTCCTTCCCACAACGGATTTTTATGTCCTAAAACGGCAAAATACCTTGGTTAGTTATTTTTCAGCATCATCTGCCGAATGTATTTCACGGGTGCACTGCCGTAGCTCAAGAACTGCTCGTGGAAGGTTTTGAGGTCGAATTTGCTGCCCTGTTCCTTCTTCAACTCCTCCCGCAAATCATAGATTTCGGTGGAGCCAGTGAAGTAGCTACTGAGCTGCACTTGGCTGAGCGTGGCGCGGCGCCACTTGTTGCGGGCCTCAGCTTCTTCTTGAAAACCATCACGTTGGAGCATAGCTACTGCCTCCGCCTCCGTAATGGTGCCGGTTTGCACGTCATGGTCGAGGATGGCATTCAGGGTTACGCGCATATTCCACTTATCCCACATCAGCCAGATTTCGTCGGTGTTGCCACCGTAGCCACTTTCCAGCATCATGCGCTCCGTGTACACGGCCCAGCCCTCAATCATCGCGCCGTTGCCAAAAATGGATTTCACCAGTGAAGGGCTCCGGTTGGCGTACACTAACTGAGTGTAGTGGCCAGGAATGGCTTCGTGAATGTTGAGAATCTGTAAGGTATACTGGTTGTACTCCCGCAGGTAGCTTTCCGCCTGAGCCGCCGATTGTCCAGTTAGGGGCTCCACATTATAATAAGTGTTAGCGGCCTTGTCGTACGGGCCGGGAGCCGAAATGCTGGCTCCGGCGCCACTGCCGCGCATGTATAAGGGCGTTTCGCGCACTACCAAGGGCTTGGTAGGGTCCTGCATTAGCAGCTTGTGGTCATCAACCCACCTTACCAGGGTAGGCATTTGGTCTTTTACCGCCTGCACAAAGCCGGCGGGCGTGGCATGCTTTTCCGATAACTTACTGATAACCTGCTTAATCAGGGCTACCGAATCGGCGGGCGGCGTTTGACCAGGAAAATACTTGGGCCAGAGGCGCGCGGCCCGGCGGCCCATGTCGCGGAGCAGTTCCTGCCGGTGCTGCTGTGCTTTGCGGTATACCTCGTCGGCGGAGTAGCTAGACTGAATATCCAAAGCAAATTTGCGGTTGAACAGGGGCTTGCCAATGCGGAAGGAACGGAACTTGCCCGCGGGCAGCACCTCCTGCTGCAGGAAGCGCACGTACCCTTCCATTACCAAGCGAGTAGTGGCAATACGGTCCGTCAGGTCTTTCTTCTCCCGCTCCGTGAGGCCCGATTTTGCCACCGAATCTTGCAGGGCCTTACCAAATACGGCCAGCCCGCCCTGGCTCTGCAGAATAGCCAGGTTGGTATGCTCGCGGGTAGGCTGCGCAATATTCTGCTTGGCGGCCTCATAATAGTCAGCGGCGCGGCTTATTTTGGTGCTAATGGCGCGCAAACGCCGGTCGAGGGGCCAGTAGCGGCCGTTGAGGATTTCTGCTACCGAGGAGCCTAGGTTATAGTTTGCCGGGTTCCACTGCCAGTCGCGCAGGGTATCGGCGTAGAAGTGCGCCGATTCCAGGTAGTTTTGCAGCAGGCGGAAGTCGGTCTGGTTGTTCACCGACAGGTCTTCTACCTTGAAAATTTCCATTTCCTTGCGGCGGCGCGCCAGGGCGGCGGCTTCCGTTTGGCGCCGGCCAGCCGTAGGAATCACCAGCAGCGAATCGTAGCGGTGGTAGCCCTGGGAGGAAGCCCACTCGGGGTTGTAGTACCACAACGAATCGATAAAGCGCTGCTTGTACCGGTCGAAGTCGGCATCTACGGTTTCGGGCGTACCAGAGGTAGGCTTGTTGTTGGAATTGCAGGCGCTAAACGTAGCGAGGCCAACTGCGGCGGCCGCCAGCACCAGCCGAAGCGGGTAGGGATTTGTCATACAGGAATGGATAAATTGCAATTGCCAAGGTAGCGGACAAGGACGCAGTTTGGGACGAAGCGTTGCGGCGCAAGGTACGCTTCCTCAGACCGAGCTCTGCTATTTCGCGGCAGGCTACGGTGGCGCTTGCACGGCTGAACGAGCACCCAGTGCTACGCGGGAGCAAGCCGGCGCTAGGCTCGAAGTATACTGCATGCGGCAACCTTTATAACCCAGTTTGTACGTTCCGTGGCGGGGGTCTGTATTTATATCCTCATTTTTAGGCAACCAATTGTTGCCTGCTTACGCCTTCTTTTCCCCCATTACCCATCCCGCCCCGTGACTCAGCCTACCCTCAGCCGCCGCCATTTCCTCCAAACGCTTAGCATTGGTCTTGCCGGCACTGCCCTACTTGGCTCCTGTGTTCGTACCGGCTTGCCTGCCGATGCCCAGTCATTTTTGGTATATGTGGGCTCGTACGGCCCCGCCGACCAGGATAATATTGTGCTTTATCGCTTAACGCCCAGCACAGGGGCACTTATCCGGGTGGCCGGGGCCAAGGGTGGGGCCAGCCCCTCCTACCTTACAGTAGATGCCCAGCATCGGCACCTGTATGCTGTAAATGAGGTCGACAACTTTCAAGGCACACCCAATGGAGGCGTCAGCGCCTTTGCCATCGACCAGCAAAGCGGGGAGCTCACGCTGTTAAACCAGCAAGCATCGGCCGGCACCATTCCTTGCTTTATCAGCCTCGATAAATCCGGCCGGCATGCCTTGGTGGCTAACTACGGTAATGGTACGGTGGGCGCCTTGCCTATTCGGCCAGATGGGCAGCTCCTCCCCGCCTCGTCCGCTGACCAGCACACGGGCCGCGGGCCTCATAAAAACCAGGCGAATGCCCGCGCCCACTGCATGCTGGCCGACCCCGCGGGCAAGTACTTTTTCGCCGTAGATTTGGGTACCGATACGGTGTACGGCTACACCCTCGACGCTACCTCGGGCAGCTTGCAGCGCCAACCTACCCCAGCTTTTCAAGCCAAGCCCGGGGCAGGCCCGCGTATTCTTACGTTTCATCCAACCAAGCCGCTAGCCTACCTCATCAACGAGCTAAACTCGACCATGACGGCGCTGGCCTACGATACCCGCCAGGGCCGCTTCACCGAAATCCAAACGCTGACCACCTTGCCCGCTGACTTTAGCGAGTGGAATGCCTGCGCCGATGTGCACGTATCTCCCAACGGGAAGTTTCTCTACGGCTCCAACCGGGGCCACAACAGCCTGGTCGTGTATGCTATTGACGGGAGCAGCGGCCGCCTGACACTGGTGGAGCACGTGGAGCTACCCGGCAAAACGCCCCGCAGCTTTGCCTTTGACCCCACGGGCCGGGTAGTGTTGGTAGCGCATCAGCAGTCCAATACCATCGTTACGTACTTCGCCGATGCGCGCACTGGCCGCCTCACGCCCACTAGCCACAGCGTGGAGTTGACCGCGCCAGTATGCGTGCAGGTTTACTCCGATTTTCTGCGCCGCTGAGCCGTAGCCACGTGCCCAACGGTACTGTTTCGGCTGGCCCGGCGTTTGCTACCTAGCGCGCACCCCGAGGCTAGCACCGGCGTTGGCGCGGAGACATTAGCTCCTTATCTAGTATGAAACGCTTTCGTGGCTTAGCCGTGCTAGCCCTACTCCCCTTTTCTCTCCACGCCCAGCAATCGGGCTCGGTGCGCCGCCTTGACGAAAGCAACGGGTTCCGGGGCTTACACTTTGGCGCGCCCCTAACCGGAGCCCTGCATCTAAAGCTCATTCAGGACCGCGGCGACGAGAAGATTTACGAGCGCACCGACGAGAACCTGCAGCTAGGCGCTTTCGTGGCAACCCGCATTCACTACAAGTTTTTCCGGGGGCAATTTGCGGCCGTTACAATCATTGTGAAGGGCGCTGAGCACGCTCAGCAGGTGCTCCCTACCTTCCAGAACGTGTACGGTCCTGGCAAAATGGAAGGCTTCAGCTGTAAGTGGCAAGGCCAGCAGGTAGCCTTGTCCTGCGCATCCTGGAGCGACGACAACGCCATTCTGGCCATGACGAGTGTAGCGCTGGCTGCCCAAATGAAGCAGGCCCAAGCGACTACAAAGCCCGCCAGCAAGTAAAAACTTTATCTGGGCTACCGGCGGTAGACTTGCATAGGAAATGCGGGGTCCTCATATGGCGAGAGTACAGGCTCTACTTGGCTGTTTGCCTTGAAGATCATCACTTCCTTGCGCGCTGGGGTGTAGGCCGGCCAGGTTGGGCCAGGCTGGCCGGTTTTGATGAAGTGAGCCCAATAGGCGTGCATGATGGCAGCCAAGGCCGGACTAGATGCTTTGGAACGGAGTGGAACCGCGAAGGCAGTGGTAGTGGTGGACGAACTGCCCACCGGTGCATTCCACACGAAGGATAGCTCTTGGGCGTGCATGGGCTGCGTGGTAGCATCGGCGTAGTCGAACCGGTAGAGCCAGGTGGGAATACCTTGCGCGGCGAGCTGGTTGGCCAAGCGGTAGCTGGCTAGGCGATAGAGGTAGTCCGTAAGCACGGTGTTCCAGGCAACCAGCTCAGGTTGGGTGCGGCGCACCTGCTGATAGGCGGCCCACACAAAGGGGCTGTTGCCGGGGCCGAATACCGCCTGTAGCGCTGCTTCGTTGGGCTCGTGGATGCTTGAGCCGGGCCCACTGAATAGCCGGGCTTCTTCCAGGTTGGTTCCTAGTAACACACGTATTGCTGGTCGAGCTTGGCGCAAGTACTCCAGGGGCGGCATCTTAATTGTCTTACCATCGAGCACCGGCCCGAACACTTGCAAGCCTCCGGCTCCACTGGCAAACCGCGCCTGCGCCCGCACCAGCGAATCGGCGGGGAGTGTGAGCAGGGCGTGGGCATCTGGCTGGTGCAACTCGCGTAGCAATTGCCGCGCAACGGCTCCGGCAGTGGCCGTATCGCGCACGGCCTGCACGGAGCCACTTTCCAAGATAGCTTGCTGAAATAACCCGCGCGCGGCCGGCGCCACGAGCAACCCGCCGACCATCTTTGCCCCCGCCGACTCGCCCATAATGGTTACCCGACTTGGGTCGCCCCCGAAGGCAGCTATGTTCTGGTGCACCCAGCGCAGTGCCGCTACCGCATCCAGCAGGCCACTGTTGCCAGCCTGTGCATACTTGGGCCCCAACTTGCTACCCAGTTCCAAGAATCCAAGGCTACCCAAGCGGTAGTTAATGGTCACGGCCACGAGGGTATCCTGCGCTGCGAAGGTCCAGGCATCATTGTCCTGCCCCGAGCCGCCCGTAAAGGCGCCGCCATGCACCCATACCACCACTGGGCGGGGCCGTTCGGCCGGCGCACTCGGGGCCCACACATTGAGGTATAAGCAGTCCTCCGAGCCTTGCACGCCCGTATCTCCACCCGTTTGCACAGCTTTTGCCCCAAACTGCACAGTTTGCAAGGTAGCTTTATGACGCTTCAGGGGCTGGGGCGGCTTGAAACGCAGCTTCCCTACCGGCGGCTGCGCGTACGGAACGCCCCGAAACACCTGCAACTGCCCCTCCCAAACGCCCTGAATACGCCCTTGTCTCGTTTTCACCACAGGTGGGGAGCCTTTGGCCTCGCTTTGCGCCATTACCGACGATAGATGTCCTGCCAGCAACAACAGTAGGATGGGCTTTATCAGGTAACTAGCTGGTTGGGCCATATGAAGAGGGTAGAAAAGCAGCGGCAGAATGTTCTTAGTCGCGAGTGTACTGAATGATACAGTGGTTGCGCACCAGGCTTAGCGTGCTAGCAATGTGGCACATTGGCTGGCAATTTCTAGCTCCTCGTTGGTTGGCACTACTAGTACTTTCACGCGGGCATTCGGCTGGCTGATTTCGCGGATACCGGGGCGGCGCTGCTTGTTTTCTTCCTCGTTTAGCTCAATGCCTAAAAAGCCCAGCCCTTCGCAGGCTTTACTGCGTACTAGGGCGTCGTTTTCTCCTACTCCCGCCGTAAATACTACCGCATCTAGCCCACCTAGTACAGCCGCGTAGGCCCCAATGTATTTGCGAATGCGGTAGGCGTATAAGTCGTAGGCTAGGGCGGCGCTGGCATTTCCCTGCTCTATTGCCTTGGTAATGTCGCGCATGT
This sequence comes from Hymenobacter mucosus, assembly GCF_900188255.1. Lineage (GTDB taxonomy): Bacteria > Bacteroidota > Bacteroidia > Cytophagales > Hymenobacteraceae > Hymenobacter > Hymenobacter mucosus. Next base: position 580,744 of record NZ_FZNS01000001.1, read on the forward strand.
CGCTGAGGCCGGTTAGCCCGAGCATGCCGCTTTCCTTGTTTACCAGAGCACTAATTTGCTCGGCAGAGTACCCTAATTGCCCCATGAGGTGCAACACCACGGAGGGGTCAAGGTCGCCGGTGCGGGTGCCCATCACTAGGCCACTCAAGGGGCCAAAGCCCATGCTGGTATCTAGGCAGCGGCCATTGTGGACGGCTGCGGCGCTGCAGCCATTGCCCAAGTGCAGCGTAATCAGGCGCGTTTCGGGCTGGTCCAAGTAGGCGGTTGCCTGGGCGGCTACGTACTGGTGGCTTGTGCCGTGAAAACCATACACACGAATGCGCTCTTCCGTGTACAGCTTCTCCGGCAAAGCGTAGCGAAAGGCTTTTTCGGGTAGGGTTTGGTGAAAGGCCGTGTCGAACACAGCAATCTGTCGGGCCTGGGGGAAAATGCGCTCAGCCACCTCTATCCCCAGCAGGTTGGCCGGGTTGTGTAAGGGTGCCAGCGCAAACAGTCGGCGAATTTCCGCCTTCACTTCATCGTTTACTTCGGTAGTAGCGGCAAAGCTTTCCCCGCCGTGCACTACCCGGTGTCCTACTACCTGCACTTCTGCGGGGTCTTGCAGCACTCCCTGTTCGGCGTCCGTCAGCAGGGCTACTACTTCCCGCAAGCCGGCTTCATGGTCGGGTAGCGCCAGGGTTCGTTGAATTTCTTGAGGCGTGCCCGTAGTGAATACCTTGTGGGTGATAGTAGCATTTGAATACCCAATGCGTTCTACCAAACCACTGCATACGGGCTGCTGATTGGGCCACCGGAAAAGCTGGTATTTGATGGAGCTACTACCTGAGTTGACAACGAAAATATTCATGTGGTGCGGGTACCGAAGAAGAAATTAAATTGAAGGAAAAGCAGAATTACCCTTCCAAATAAGAAAGATGAGAAACAGACATCAGGCAGCTAGCTGTTTGCTGCCTGATGTCTGTTTCCCTTCCCAGTCAGACCTACTGACTCTGGATGGCGGTGATGATAACAGTGTTGTACACGTCCTCGACGGTGCAGCCACGGCTGAGGTCATTTACGGGCTTGTTCAGGCCTTGCAGCACCGGGCCGATAGCTAGAGCGCCGGTTTCGCGCTGCACGGCTTTATAGGTGTTGTTGCCCGTGTTCAAATCGGGAAAAATGAGGACGCTGGCCTGACCGGCTACTTCCGAATCGGGCAATTTCTGGCGTCCCACAATGGGGTCTACAGCCGCGTCGTACTGAATGGGACCATCTACCTTCAAATCGGGGCGCAACTGCCGAACCAGCTCCGTGGCTTGGCGCACCTTCTCCACATCAGCCCCCGCCCCCGACGTGCCGGAGGAGTACGAGAGCATGGCAATGCGCGGCTCAATGCCAAAAGCTTGGCTGCTTTCAGCCGAGGAAATGGCAATTTCGGCGAGCTGCTCGGCCGTGGGGTTGGGGTTCACGGCGCAGTCGCCGAACACGGCCACCCGGTCGGGCAGGCACATGAAGAACACCGACGACACTACCGATACACCGGGCTTGGTTTTGATGAACTGCAAGGCCGGCCGGATGGTGTGCTGGGTGGTGTGCACCGCCCCCGACACCATCCCGTCGGCGTGGCCCTGTTGCACCATCATACTACCAAAGTACGACACGTCGCGCATCATGTCGCGGGCCATATCCTCGTTCACGCCCTTGCTTTTGCGCAGCTCGTAGAAGGCCTGCACGTAGTCGGGGTAGTAATTAGAATGCACGGGGTCAATCACTTGCAGATGCTTGCCAATGGGCAGGTGCAAACCCAGGCGCTTGGCAGAAGCGGCCACCTCCTGGGGGTTGCCCAGAATAGTTAGGTCTACAATATCTTGATGCAGCAGCAAGTCGGCGGCCCGCAGAATACGGTCGTCGTTGCCTTCGGGAAGCACAATGTGCTTGCGTTTGCGCTTAGCCCATTGCAGCAGCCGGTACTGAAACATGTGGGGCGTAATACCTTCGGGTTGGTAGCTCACCATGCGTTCCTGCAAGGCCCGCACATCCACGTAGCGCTCAAACGTTTGGATGGCCAGCTGAATCCGCTGCGGATTATCGGGCGAAATGCGCGACTTAATGGCGCCTACCCGGGTACTGGTCTCGAAGGTGCCGGTGGGCACCGCCAAGATGGGTACTACCGTTTGCAGGCCTTCGATGAGGCGCCGTACGGGTTCTTCCGGCTCGGAGCCGGCCGTGAGAACAATGCCAGCCACGCGGGGGTAGCTGGCCGAAAGGTTAGCTTGCAAGGCGCCAATAATAATGTCGCCCCGGTCGCCGGGAGTTACAATAAGAACGTTTTCCTTGAGATAATTCAGGAAGTTGGGCAGTTGCATGGCCCCGATAACGTAGTTATCAACTTGGTTACCCAGTTCTGCTTCGCCGAGCAGTAGCTTGCCGCCCAAGGCTTCGTGGATTTCGCGCATGGTGGGTTGCAGCAGGTTGATATCCTCCGGAATAACGGCCAGCAGTACTTCCTCCGGCAGTTGGGTTCGGAGCAGTTCTCGTACGTCCTGCACCTGGGCGGCCGGAATGCGGTTGGCTACTGCCGCCAGCACTTGCACCTCCCGGGCCTCAAAACTGCGCAACACCGTGAGTACGGTGCTTACAATCTGGGCTGTGGTTTTTCCTTCCCCCGTTACCACCATCAGCACGGGCACACCCAAGTTTTTGGCGATGGATACATTGGCGTCGAACTCAAAGGCGGCACCAGGCCCTACAAAGTCGCTACCTTCTACTACGGTAAAATCGTAGCGCTCTTCCAGTTGCTTATACTTGTGAATGACGGTGTCAATCAGCTCGCCTTGGGCATCGGCCTCTAGCAGGCGCAGGGCTTCGGGGCGAGTGTAGGCGTAGGTATCTTCGTAGGCCAGCGGGAGCTTAAAGTGACTTAGGATAGTGGTGATATGCGGGTCCCGCGGCTGGTCGCCGGCAATGATGGGCTTGAAATAGCCCACTTTCTGCGCTTGGCCGAGGAGCAGATTCACCAGCCCCAGGGCCAGCACTGATTTGCCGCTATACGGCTCGGCGGAAGCAATGAAAACAGTTTTGGTCATACCGAAGCGGAGTAAAAAGCCTGGCTACAAGCAGTAGCTGGCACTTTCGGGGTGGAGTGGTGCTAGTGCCTACGCAGCCAGCCCCTGCAAGGATAGGGCTCTTTCGTGAAGGAGGCGCCACCACAGGCTTACTTAGCGGCCATTCCTGACAAGAATCAGCTAAAGCCCGGTTGGTCGGGCCAGCGGCAAGCTTGGGCCAGGGCACACTCGCGTCCAACTAGGTAAGGTTCTTGCCTACGTTGCTTCTACTACCTTCGTCGTAGATAAAAAGTACCTCCTATCGTATGCGCCGCCTCTCTCCCTTACTCTTCCCCGGTCTGCTACTCAGCCTCACTACACTGGGCTGCTCGCAAAACCAGCCCGAAACTACTCGCCCCCCAGCCCCCACCCACGATAGCCCACCGGCAATTCCAGTAACGACAAGTGGGGTAGTAGCGCAAACTGCCGGCCGCTTCCCCGAAACATTTGAAGCGGCCGAAAAAGGCGCCTACGCTACCGCCGACGAAACGCTAGGCTCAGGTTCTTGGCATTTTGAGGATGCCCTCATTGGGTCGGCCGACCAGGACCACAAGAACGGGCAGCACGCGGCCCGCCTGCGTGGGCAGGGCCGACTGCGCATGAATTTCGACGCCCCGGCTGGCGTGCAGACCATTCGTATTTCAAGTGCCGTGTATGGCACCGACCCCGCTAGTACCTGGGAGCTATGGGGCAGCCTTGACGCGGGGCGCACGTTCCGGCGAATTGGGCAGCCCGTGCGGGCCCAGGGCCCCCGCCTGGTGGTTACTACCTTCCAAGGAGGCTCCCCCGGCCCCATTCGCCTCGAAATCCGCAAGACCGACGGCGGGAAAGGCCGCCTGAACATCGACGATATTATCCTGGAAACGACCCGCGGCAGCGCAGTAGCGGGTGGTAGCCGAGTAAGTGGCTCCAGCGCTGGAACTGCCCCGGCAACTAGCCTCCCGCCCGCCACCACGGCCCAAGCGGAGGCGGTAGTTACGGGCCGCGACGACAACATGGCCCTGGGCAACCCAAGTGGGGCGACTGCCAACGTAGCAACTCCCACGAACTACTTGCTGGTAAAGCCTCAGTTCACCATTGGCTACAATGCGCAGCGCGGCACTCCTACCTGGGTGAGCTGGCACCTAAACCGCGCCTGGATGGGCACGGCCCCGCGCCAGGACGACTTCCGCCCCGACCCCGCGTTGCCTCGCCAGTTTTACCAGGTTACACGCAACTCCTACTCGGGCTCGGGCTTCGACAAAGGACACAATTGCCCCTCCGCCGACCGTACCACTGACCTCGACGATAACTCGGCCACGTTCCTGATGACGAACATGATTCCGCAGGCGGGCAATAATAACCAGCGCACCTGGAGCGGCTTAGAAGAATGGACCCGTGACCAAGTGCGGCAAGGCAAGGAAGTGTACGTCATCATGGGCAGCTATGGTAAGGGCGGCACTGGCCAAAACGGCCGCTTCACTACCATCGACCAGGGCCGCGTAACGGTGCCAGCCCGCGTTTGGAAAGTGCTGGTGATTCTTCCCGAAGGCTCCAACGACCTGCAACGAATTGCCACCGGTCAGGCCCGCATCCTCGCCGTTGATACTCCCAACGACCAATCGGTAAGCCCCGACTGGAGCCAATACCGGGTGAGCGTAGATGCCATTGAGGCCGCCTCCGGTCTGGATTTGCTGAGCAAAATTCCGCTGGCAGCGCAAGACCGCCTAGAGGCCCAGGTAGACACTGGCTCCACTCGGTAGAGTACACAGGCTACCTAACCGCTGGTTGCTGGCATTCTCCCAAGTAAGTTTGCTTAGTCTTGTGCGGGCGCAAAACAGAGGGCCTGCTTGCTGCTGAGCATAACGGGGTTTGGTTAGCCTTATCCCAACTGCCACGTCAACTGCCTACTGCATAGAACCTCGTCATAACACCAGACCTATAGACGCGTATATACGCGGCGTTGGTAGCCTTAGCATCCCAAATTTTACCGACCTTTGCGGAGCGCATTCCCACTGCGCCTCTTGCTAGTTTTCTCACGTTACCTCCCACCCATCATGCCCTAGCCGGGGTATGATGGGTCTTTTTTTGACCTTACTCGTTTAGTCGTGCTTTCTATGCTGACCTCAACCCTTTCTTCTCCCCTATTGCGACCTCGGCGCACCTACCGGATTGCCGTGAGTGCCACATTTCTGCTACAGGGCTTGTGCTTTTCTACCTGGGCGGCGCGCATTCCTACTATGCAGCAGCAACTTGGCCTTTCCGATACCGAATTAGGCGGCGTGCTGCTCGCGGTGCCCGTGGGCTCTATGGCCTCGCTGCCCCTATCGGGGTGGTTGGTGGCCCGCTACGGTAGTCGGCAGCTTACGGTGCTGGGTCTGCTCTTGTACGCAGCTTTTCTTCCGCTGCTGGGCTTAGCTACCACTACTCCGCAGCTTATGGGTGCCTTGGTGCTGTTTGGACTGGCTAGCAATATGGCTAACATCAGCGTGAATACCCAGGCAGTGGGCGTAGAAGCCATCTATGGCAAATCCATTATGGCTAGCTTTCATGGGCTATGGAGCCTAGCTGGCTTTGCGGGAGCGGCCATTGGCACGTTCATGATTGCTCACTCTATTGCGCCGCTGCCTCACTTCTTGCTGATGGCTGCGGTGGTTATTACGGGCGTGCTGCTAGCCCGCCCCTACCTGCTGCCGGCCGATGCCCCGCGCGAGGCTGATGCCCCCATCTTTGTACTACCAGACAAGTCCTTGCTTCTGCTGGGGGTACTGGCGTTCTGCTCCCTGCTCTGCGAGGGTACTATGTTCGATTGGAGCGGGGTATACTTCCGCAAGGTTATTCAGGCCGATCAGGACTTCGTAGGAGTTGGGTTTTCTGCTTTCATGAGTACCATGGCAGCGGGTCGCTTTGTAGCCGACTGGTTCACGGAGCGTTTCGGGCGGAAACGCACGCTAGTATATAGTGGGCTACTGGAAGCAACGGGCCTGCTACTGGCCGTCCTGCTTCCAACTCTGGTGCCAGCTACCGTTGGCTTCATGCTCGTGGGTATTGGCGTATCGTCGGTGGTGCCGCTGGTGTACGGAGCCGCCGGGCGCTCGAAAACTATGTCGCCGGGGGTGGCGTTGGCGGCGGTATCAACGGTAGGGTTTGCCGGTTTCTTACTGGGGCCGCCCGTTATTGGGCTCGTGGCAGGTGCTACTAGCCTGCGGGTTTCCTTTGCCCTGATAGCCCTTATGGGCCTGGCCGTAGCGGCCCTGGCCCGCCGTTCGGGCGTGGAATAAGCTAGGGTAGCAAACAACGCGGGGATGCTGAACCACGGTTCGGCATCCCCGTTTATATTCTCATAGCTCTATGTTTGTACTGTGCTGCCGGTTTATCTGTGCTCAGTCCCACGATGTAGTTTCCTAATCCACCGCCTATGCCTACTCCAGCCCAAGACATCGAGAATATTTACACTCCGCGCCAGCAATACATACTGCTGATAACGTGTCTAGTAGGGCTGGCCGCACTCATTTTTATGGGGTTGGGCGGCTACATTACGGCCTTTCTGGGAGCCGGAATCTTGTTTGTAGTTTTCCGGCCGTGGTTTGTAGGGCTTGTGCACCAGCGGGGCTGGAACCGTCAGGTAGTAACGATTGGACTGCTGGTATTTGCGTTTGTGGTCATCATCCTGCCGTTCACGGCTCTTAGCTTGATGTTGGTAGACCGCATTAGAATCTATGGGCAGGACACCACCCAGATTATGGCCGTGCTGCACAAAATAGAGCAGAAAACCGGCTACACCTTCACCAATGAGCAAAGCGTACGCACGTTGCTCCAGCAGGCCGTGGGTTGGCTCAGTCAACGTTTGCCCTCCCTGGCTACTGGTCTGCTGCATTTCACCGTCATCATTGGCCTAATGCTGTTCACCCTGTACTTCATGTTCACACAGGAAGAGGGGTTTCTGCGCGGCTTGCGGCGCTACCTACCGTTCCGCCCTAGCACTTTGCACGAGCTAGGCGACTCGCTAAAAAACAACGTGAATGCCAATGTGCTAGGCCAGGTACTCATTGCGCTGGTGCAGGCCGTCCTCACGGGTATTACCCTCCGCATTTTTGGCGTGCCTGACTCTACCTTTTGGGGCGTAGTGGCCTTCTTCATGGCCTTCATACCGGTACTGGGCACCCCATTGGTCTGGGGGCCGGCCGCCATTCTAAAACTGGCACAAAATCACACCGGTCAGGGCATTGGTATTCTTGTGGTAGGTTTGGTCGTTATCATGAATATCGATAACCTGTTGCGCATTTTGCTGGCGAGACGGTTGGGCAACATCCACCCTCTTATCACGCTAGCGGGAGTAGTGTTGGGCGTGAATATCTTCGGTATTTTAGGCCTGGTGCTGGGGCCACTGCTGCTCTCTTACTTTATCGTGCTCATCAAAGTATTTGAGCGGGAGAACCGGATTCGTCAACGCTCCCGGCTACATAAATCCAGCGCAGGTGGCCTACTCCCTCCTGCTACTTAGCCGCGCCCGGGTAGTGCTTAGCTGTGCCGTGAGCCCACAAGCCCCAGGCCCCACCTTGCATGCAAAGTGGGGCCTGGGGCTTGTGGGCTATCAGGACCACTATTGCTTAGGTTTCCGTCAACACGGTTTTGAAGCCGGCTAGCTTACCGCCCTCGCCTTCGCCCAACACTAGTACAGGAACCTGGGGGCCGGTACCTAGTCGGTACACCTGCACTCCGTTTAGCTCCTGCTTCAAATACATTTGCAGCGCCTTAAATCGGTTGGCTAGGGCAGGGTCACCCAGCACACCGTTGTCGGCGGTATGGTTGCGCAGGAAGTAAGTAAGCTCTTGTTTTTCAACGGCAGTACCAGCCGGCATACCAGCTAGTTCCGCTATTGTGGCATCGGTGAGGCCAGTGCCCGGAGCGGAGTAGCTCACGGCTTGCAGCGGCGCATCCGACTCACTCAAGTAGTGTAGTCCGCTGGTGAGTTCCTGCAGTTGTTGCAACGTGGCATCAGCCGCCCCACTGCTGGCGGTTACGTTGTTGGCTTCCGTAGTTTCCCGCCCCCCTTTCGTATCCTCGGCAGCTCTACCAGCCGCAACTGGCTGATCTGAGCCAGCGGGCACTTGGGCCCCAATGGCTGCAGCTAGCTGGTTCATACGCTGCTCAGCTACCTTGATCTTCGGGTTGGCAAAGTTCATGTCCGACACGTGATTCATCGGAATAAGATGAATGTGCGCGTGGGGCACTTCTAAGCCAATAACGGCTACTCCAATGCGCTTACACGTTACGGCTGCTTTCACCCCCTTTGCCACACGCTGAGCAAACTGGTGCAAGGCGGCCAGCTCGGCTGGTGGCAGGTCGAAGATATAGTCAACTTCCTTTTTGGGAATCACGAGTGTGTGGCCTTCCACAAGCGGCGTGATGTCCAGAAAAGCCAGGTGGTGCTCATCTTCGGCAACTTTATAGGCGGGCAACTCGCCAGCTACTATTCGGGAAAAAATAGAAGGCATTGGGCTGTGAAAAAAGGTAGTGGGTGAGGTAGAGAACTAGGACACGACGACGCACCGTTCGTCGGCGTCCCAAAGTACGTGGCAAAACGGAAAAGGGCGAAGCCCCTGGCTTCGCCCTTTTAAAAGCGCCTTAATAAGCACTTCGCGAGAATGGTACTACTACCGGCTGATTTCCAGAATCTGAAACTGTAGCTTTCCGGCGGGCACGGTAATTTCGGCCGTGTCGCCGGCCGACTTACCCAGCAGCCCCTTACCGATGGGCGACTTCACCGAGATTTTACCGGCGGCCAGGTTAGCTTCTTCCTCCGCTACCAAGGTGTAGTCGAGCACCATGTTATTTTTCAGGTTCTTCAGCTTCACTTTGCTCATGATGAGCACTTTGCTGGTGTCCAGATTCGACTCGTCGAGCAGACGAGCGTTGCCTACAATTTCTTCCAGCTTAGAGATTTTCAATTCCAGCAGACCCTGCGCTTCCTTGGCCGCGTCGTACTCGGCGTTTTCGCTCAGGTCGCCTTTGTCGCGGGCTTCGCGTAAGTCATCGGCAGCTTTGGCACGGCCCCGGATTTTGAGGTCCTGCAGCTCGTCCTTCAGCTTCTGAAGACCTTCCGGAGTATAATAGTTGATGGTAGCCATGGTAGGGTGATGTAAGCTCAAAAAACAAGGAGAACGGCCAGCATGGCTGGCCGTTCTCCCCGAACAGGTTTAGGCAAATATACGAAATACAAAGAAATAATGCGCGGACCAGGCCCGACGAGGTGCCGCTGTGGACTTACCCTTACCGGGCTAAAAACTCCCGTATCTTACGCGCCAGCACTTCATTAATACGCGCGTAACTCTGGAAGCTCCACCCGCCCACGTGAGGAGTGAGCACCACATTGGGCGCCGCCCGCAGGTAATCGAAACGAGCTTGCTGCTCAGGAAGTAGCGTGGCCAGTTTTTCGTTTTCAAGCACATCGAGGGCGGCCCCGCGCACCTGCCCGTTTTGTAAGCCTTCCACCAAAGCGGCGTGGTTGAGCACTTCGCCCCGGGCCGTATTTAAGAGCCATAAAGGATTACGAAAACCCGTCAGAAACTCGTGGTTGACGAAGTGGTGGTTGGCCGGCGAATACGGAATATGAATACTCAGCACCTCAGCCCGTGCTTGCAGCTCCGGTAAGCTCACTAGGGTAGCATGGTGGTTGCTCTCCACCCCCGAATCGTGGTCGTAGGCTAGCACCGTGCAGTCAAATGCTTGTAGGCGCTTGGCAAAAGCCTTGCCCATGTGCCCATACCCTAACAACCCAATGGTTTTACCGCCAATTTCCTCGCCCCGATTGGCTTCACGGTGCCATGCTTCGGCGCGTACTTCCCCATCGGCGCGCACGATGTTACGGAACAAGGCTAGGAGCAAGCCCACGGCAAACTCCCCTACCGCGTCGCGGTTGCCTTCGGGGGCGTTAAGTAGCGTCACCCCAGCCGCAGCCAAGGCTTCTTCGTCGATGTTATCAACGCCCGCGCCTGCCCGGCCCACATAGCGCAAGTGCGGTCCGTGGGCAAGCAGTTGGGTCGTAATCCGGAGTTTAGAACGCACAAGCAACCCCTCGTACGGATGGGCGGCCAAGGCGGCGGGCACTTCGGCCGCTTTCAGGTCGGGGCGGTAGTGAAGTTCGATTCCTAGCGGCTGCAAGTACTCCGGCAGGCTAGGGTGCATATCGTCGATGACGAGGCAGAGGGACATTTTTGCGGTTGATCGATGGAGGTTAGGTGAAAGGTTGAATCACCAAAGGGCCAATAAAGTTTTATGCCGTGTTCTTGTTGGGTCAGAGGGCTGCTGGTTACCGCTTGCGCTACGGCATTCTTTTGGCCGCGCAGTCAAGTAGAAATACTGACCCAATTCGGCCTTGTGTACCCAAAGGCATCTCTTGCGAAAGAATCAACAGGAGCAAGTGCGGGTTGAAGTAAACAAAGCCAGCATTCCACGAAACCTAACGTAGTGAAGCCTTCATAATCCGTTCTGATATAGTAACTCTCTGCATCAGCAAGTTGCTTCCAAAAACCGCGGTCAATGGCGCTACATTCAGCTGGTACATAAGAGCTACCGAGGGCAAGCCCCAAACACAAGCAGGACAACTAGTGACGGGCGCATTGCAAGTATTAGGCCTTTGCCTCTTGCACTCGGTTTGTCAAGCCCACAAAATCTTCCACGCTGAGCTGCTCGGCCCGTTTGTCGAAAATGGGGTCGGTGGTAGCTTCCGCTGGCATTCCGAAGGGCTTGAGGGCGTTGCGCAGGGTTTTGCGGCGGGTTTGGAAACCTTGCTTCACTACTTGGAAGAATAGTTTCTCGTCGCAGGCCAACTGCTCGGTTGTGTTGCGAGTGAGGCGAATGACAGCCGACTGTACCTTGGGCGGGGGGCTGAACACGTGCGGAGGCACCGTGAACAGGTAGTCAATAGTATAGAAAGCTTGCAACAGCACGCTCAGGATGCCATACGTCTTGGTGCCCGGACCTTCGGCTAGGCGATCAGCTACTTCCTTCTGAATCATACCCACGCACTCCCGTACCTGCTGGCGGTGGGCAAGCACCTGAAAGTATATCTGGCTGCTAATATTGTAGGGAAAGTTGCCGATGATGCTCAGCGGCTGTCCGTCGTAGAGCTTGCCCAGATCCATCTTCAAAAAGTCCTGGGAATAGATGCGTCCGTTCAGAGCTGGGAAGTGCTTTTCCAGATACTCCACCGACTCCCGGTCAATTTCTACTACCGATGTGCGGTACCCAGGGTGCTGAAGAAGCGTTTGGGTGAGTACTCCCATGCCCGGACCAATTTCCAGCACTTCCTGCACCCCATCGGGTAGGCGCAGGGCCTCCACAATGTTGCGGGCAATGTTGGGGTCGGTGAGAAAGTGCTGCCCGAGGTGTTTTTTGGCTTTGACGGAATCCATGTTGGCGAAGTAAGTGCGCGAGGTGAAAGCACGGCGTGAGGTGGCAGATACCGGCAGCCTTGGCTAGAAAACTGAAAAGCCGGACCTCCTTCGTGAAGCATTTGAACGTAGCTAGGAAGCGCTATCGGAAGAACATCCGTGGCGTTTCTCTGTACTCACTTCTTCAAAAGGCCTACCTTCACGCCCAAAGATACACCGGCGGCAGCCGTTTCCCCGCGCTTCCAGCCTGGAGCAAGGTTGCCATCCGCTTCACCCCGACGTTGCCCCATGCCTCTATCTCTTGCCTACGCCACGGATTTCCCATCCTTTGCGGATACTGTGTTCATCTTACCCGCCGGCACTACCGAGTTGCCCATTAGCGCCGCGGCCGACCTGCCCGAGCCCGCCCGCCAGTACGTAACGGATCAGCTGGCCGCGGGTGAAAAGCTCTTTGGCATCAACCAATACACCCACCGCCACTATTATATAGTAGCAGAAGAAAAGAAAACGGCCGACCTCACGGCTGAAGCGCTGCGCAAAGCAGGCCATCAGCTGCATGCTAAACTGAAAGCCGATAAAGTCCCCGAACTGTTCATCAACGACCTAACTGAAAACGGCGCTCTGGCGGTTGCCGAAGGTCTTGCTCTCACAGCCTACCAGTTCGAGGGCTACAAAACTGACGAGAAGTCGCGCAAGGCGCCCAATCTGCAACTCCTGACGCTCATCAGCCCCGCGCTTACGGCCGAAAAAGTGCAGGAGCTCGACTACTTGTTACAGAGCGTGTACCTGGCCCGCGACTTGGTCAACATGCCCTACAGCCACCTCAATGCCACTCAGCTGGCCCAGCGTTTTGAGCAGGCAGGGGAAGAAGCCGGTTTCCACGTAGAAGTGTTGGACCTAGTGCGCATCGAAGCGTTGCGCATGGGCGGTCTGCTGGCCGTAAACCAAGGTAGCCCCGAGCCGCCTACCTTCACTATAATGGAGTACAAGCCGGAAGGCGCTACCAATGCCAAGCCCATTATTCTGGTGGGCAAAGGTGTGGTGTATGACACGGGTGGGCTTAGCCTCAAGCCCACGCCCAACAGCATGGATTTGATGAAGTGCGATATGGCCGGCTCAGCAGTGGTAGTGGGGGTACTGTCGGCGCTGGCGAAGAACCAGGTGCCACTTCACGTTATTGGCCTAGTACCCGCTACCGACAACCGTCCGGGCGGTCCGGCCTTGGCTCCCGGCGACGTCATCACAATGTACAGTGGCCTCACGGTAGAGGTTATGAACACCGACGCCGAAGGGCGGCTCATCTTAGCCGATGCGCTGGCTTTTGCCAAGAAGTATGAGCCTGAGCTAGTTCTTGACTACGCTACTCTTACCGGCTCGGCCGTTCGGGCCATTGGCGTCGAAGGCATTGTATGCATGGGTACTGCCAGCGAAGAAGTGCTAGGACAGCTAAAGCAAGCCGGTAATGCCACGCACGAACGCCTAGTAGAGTTTCCGCTGTGGGATGAATACGCTGACCACATCAAAAGCAGCATTGCCGATATTTCGAACCTGGGCAAGGCAGAGGCAGGCGCCATTTCAGCCGGCAAGTTTTTGGAGCGCTTCACCGAAGGCTACCCATGGGTACACTTTGACATTGCTGGTCCCGCCTTTCTTACTGCCCCTGATTCCTACCGTGGCAAGGGCGGCACCGGCTCGGCGGTGCGCCTGACGTATGAGTTCCTGAAAAAGCAGGCCTAGCCTAAGCAGTTTACTGCTGGCGCGCCGCCCTGTCTAGGCGCGGTTGAGTAGGTTCCTCGGGGCTAACTTCCCGTCTTCTGCATTTCTCATTTCCCAAAGCACCCTTCATGCTTCCACGCATTGGTATTTCTGTCGGTGACTTAGCTGGCATTGGACCGGAAATAATTTATAAGACCTTTCTCGACCACCGTTTGCTTAAGCTATGCACCCCCGTGGTGTATGGTACGGCCACTGTGCTGTTCGATGACTTCCCTATTCCTGAAGGAGCAGAGCCACTAACCTTCCGCCAGGTACGGGAAGCGGCTGACATTGCTCCTGGCAAACACAACGCCGTGACCTGCTGGGACGACGACCACGCCCTCACACCCGGCCAGCCTAGCCAAGCCAGTGGCACCGCTGCCCGCCAGAGCCTGCTGGCCGCTGCTCGCGACCTGAAGGCAGGCTTGCTCGATGCACTTGTAACGGCCCCTATCAGCAAGGAAAACACCCAAGCCGACGACTTCCGTTACCCCGGCCATACGGAGTTTCTCACGTCGTTCTTCGACGCGAAGGAAAGCCTTATGCTACTGGCAACGGATAACCTGCGTGTTGCTACGGCCACGGGTCATATTCCGCTGAAAGACGTGGCTTCTCGGGTTACCAAGGAGCTGCTGACTACCAAGCTTCGCATCCTGTTTGCTTCGTTAAAGCAAGACTTCGGCATCGAAAAGCCACGCGTAGCAGTCCTTGGCCTCAACCCGCACGCTGGTGAGAATGGGCTGCTTGGCACGGAGGAAGCCGATGTAGTAACGCCGGTACTCCAGCAGTTTTTGCAGGAAGGCCATCTTGCCTACGGCCCTTTCCCCGCCGACGGATACTTTGGTACGGGTCAGTTTCGTCAGTTCGATGCCACCTTGTCTTTGTATCATGACCAAGGCCTGATTCCGTTCAAAACGCTGGCCTTCGAGAAAGGAGTCAACTTCACCGCAGGACTCTCCGTTATCCGTACCTCTCCCGACCATGGCACCGCGTACGGCTTAGCCGGCCAGTTCAAAGCTGATCCTACCTCCTTCCGCGAGGCGCTATACATGGCTTGCGACCTAGTGCGCCACCGCAAAGCCGAAGCTGAGATTGTGCCCTTAATTCCGGGGCCACCTTTGCGTGGTGGTCGTCATGAATAAGTTGTCTTAACGAAGTAGCACACCAGCTTCCTCCGAGTGCTCTGGCCACTATCTATCCTAGATGGTGGCCATTCTTTTTGCCCTACCCGTAACATACTGGTTTACAACTGTATAACAACTACTGTAATAACGCACAAACGAAACAATCTTTCCAAAAACGAAACTTACTTTGTGATAATAAAACTAATCTCTACATTTGCACCCTCAAAACTGTAATCAATCATTTATTCCCGATTTGCTTCTGTTTGCATGATGCTCCAGACCCCTGCCGACTACCGTACCGCCTTACGTCGCCTAGACGCATTGGCTGCTGCTGGGGTGGAAGGCAATGCAGCGCTGGAAACGGAATTTCGAGAACTGATTGCGGCACTGGATAACTATGAGGGTCAGTTGGGTCTGCTACCTATTCCAACCCTACCTACTTCCTTAGCCGAAATGATTGAGCTGAAACGCCAACAGATGCGGCTTAAACAAAAGGAATTGGCAGAGTTGTTAGAAGTACCAGCCGGGCGTCTCTCCCAGATCCTAAGTGGCAAACGTCGCGTCACGCTCGACCTAGCCAAACGCTTATATGAGCGCTTGGGCATTCCGCCCGATTTCATTCTTAAAAACGCCTAGGGTCGGCTCCAACAGCCGTTTCACTTTTACAAAACGGGGAAAACTTTCTACTTTTGCCCCCTGCTACAAATTCAGTTGTGAAGAAGGACTCCCAATACGACCTCAACATCGCCCGCCTGGCCGATAAAACGCATCACTTTGCGTTTGAGCTCGACCGCGCCTTCTTTGAGCAGTTTGACCAACAGCTCATTCCCGATGGCAAGGTGCACGCTGATGTGACCCTCACAAAAACCGAGCGTCTGCTGACCCTTGATTTCGACCTCCAGGGTACCGTTCGTCAAATCTGCGACCGGAGCCTGGATGAGTACGACCAGGAAGTAGAAGCGCACGAACAACTACTCGTCCGCTTCGGCGACCGGGTTGAGGAATTGGATGACAACGTGTTGCAAATCACGCCTGACACCCAGACTCTGCCTATCGCTCAGCACCTATTTGATTACATCGGGCTGGCTTTGCCAATGAAGAAGCTGCACCCGCGCTTCCAGAATGAGCCCGATGAAAACCCCGAGGCCGATGCCAAGCTCATCTTCACTACTCGCCAAGAGGGTGATGAGGATGATGATAACAACGATGACATCGACCCGCGCTGGAATGCGCTGCGCAATCTTAACTAGCGCCCCCGCCCCTGACTTCCGTTTGTATATTTTCTCTGCTTTTAATTAGCGTTTTCAACCATGGCACATCCTAAGCGCCGGACCTCCTCCGCTACCCGTGACAAGCGTCGTAGCCACCACAAATTGACTCCTAAGGCTATCAGCATCTGCTCGACTACCGGTGAGACCCACCTGCGTCATAAGGCGTATGTAGTAGACGGCGACCTGTACCTGAATGGTAAAGTAGCCATCAAGGACTACGCGCCCGTAGCTGCACCGGCTGCTGCTTCTGATACCGACGAAGAATAGTCAGCCCCGCCGCTTTTCTACCTTACGGTGAGTTCACATCCCCGGCTTGGCTACTTTCACTCAGGAGAAGCCAACCGGGGGTATTACTCCCATAAGGTTCTCCTCTCCGGACCTATTTGATACCTCGTTCATGAAGATAGCCCTGGACGCAATGGGGGGCGATTTCGCACCTCAGGCCGCCGTCGATGGGGCCATACTGGCCGCTAAGGAACTAGTCGGCAAGGCCCAGATTGTGCTCATTGGTCAGGAAGAACATGTGGCGCCGTTGCTCCAACAACACGGTGCCGACGCTGCTGACCTGCTCTTTATATCTGCTTCGCAGGTTATTGAGATGGGTGAGCACCCAGCGAAAGCCTACCAGCAGAAGCAGGACTCGAGTATTGCCGTGGGCTACCGCATGCTGCATGCTGGCGAAGTAGAAGCCTTCTGCTCAGCTGGCAATACTGGTGCTATGCTCGTAGGTGCTATGTTCTCCGTGAAACCAGTGCCCGGCGTGATGCGCCCAGCTATTGCCAACTTCGTTCCGAAGTTGCACGGTGGCCTTGGTATCCTTCTGGACGTGGGAGCTAACGCCGAGTGTAAACCTGAGATGCTTGAGCAGTTTGGGGAACTAGGTTCATTATATGCCCAGTACGTGCTTGGCATTAATGCTCCTAAGGTAGGACTAATGAACCTGGGCGAAGAAGAAGGCAAAGGTACTTCCATTACTCAGGCGGCGCACCAGCTCCTGAAAGTGAATCCCCACATTCAGTTCATTGGCAACATTGAAGGACGCGACCTGTTTAATGACAAGGCCGACGTAATTGTGTGTGATGGCTATACTGGAAATGTGATGCTGAAAATGGCAGAGTCCATTTACGACATCATCGCCTCCAAGCAGATTCATGACCCCTTCTTCGATAAGTTCAACTACGAAGCCGTAGGAGGCTCCCCTATTCTAGGTATCAACGACAACGCCATTATTGGGCACGGAGTAAGCACGCCATTGGCAATTTGCAACATGTTGCTGCAAGGCTACCAAATGGCTCACTCGGGCATCTCCGACCAAATAAAAAACACCTTCAAGTCCTAGCGACATAAGTCCGGCCACCAGCCGGACTTTTCCTTTGCCGCGTTTTTCCCTTCCCCAGTAATGAAGATTACCGCTGCCATCACCGGAGTAGGCGCCTACGTGCCCGACTACGTGCTCACCAATCAGGAACTCGAATCAATTGTGGATACAACGGACGAGTGGATTATGAGCCGAACGGGGATTAAGGAGCGACACATCCTAAAAGGCGACGACCAGGGCACCTCCGTCATGGGTATCAAGGCAGTAGAACAGCTACTGGCTAAGACAGGAACTGCCGCCGCAGACATCGACCTGATTATTTGCGCTACTACTACTCCTGACCTCGTATTTCCAGCCACTGCCAATATCATTTCGGCAGCAATTGGCGCTACGAAAGCGTTTAGCTTTGACATGCAGGCAGCCTGCTCGGGCTTTATGTACGCGCTAGCTACGGGCTCCCAATTTATTGCCACCGGGGCCTACAAGAAAGTGGTAGTCATTGGAGCCGATAAAATGTCGAGCATCATTGACTATACTGACCGCTCCACTTGCATTATTTTTGGTGATGGTGCTGGCGCAGTATTGCTAGAACCTAACACCGAAGGTCTGGGCCTGCTCGATCAAGAGCTGCACTCAGATGGCAACGGAGAGCAGTACCTCCACCAGAAAGCTGGTGGTTCACGTCGTCCTCCATCGGCTACTACGGTCGCTAACAGAGAGCATTTCGTATACCAAGAGGGAGCCGCAGTTTTCAAGTTTGCCGTCAAAAACATGGCCGATGTAGCGGCCCAGGTAGCCGACCGTAACGGTCTGACTCCTGATACCATTGACTGGCTGGTTCCGCATCAGGCCAACAAGCGCATAATTGATGCCACTGCGAACCGCGTGGGCATTGGCCCCGAGAAGGTAATGCTCAACATTCACAAGTACGGCAACACAACGAACGGCACTATCCCGTTGTGTTTAGCTGACTACGAGCAGCAGCTCCGCAAGGGCGACAACCTGATTGTTGCCGCCTTTGGTGGCGGCTTTACGTGGGGGTCCTTATACCTCAAATGGGCCTATGACCCGAAGCCCGGTCCTGCAGCTGTTTAACTCCAAGCGGCACAAAATCGGAAAACCTCCTATACTTGCACTCCCGACGTGCCGCCCCGCCATCTACCCGGGACGGCACTTCTGTTTAGAATTAGAAAGTAAAAGCCATAGAATACGACCAGTGGCGGGTCCCAGAAGGGCTTGTATCAAGTCGGTCAGCATTTTTTACTTTCTACTTCTCCCCTTTTAATACCCACTTCCTACCCATGGCCACCACCGCAGATTTTCGCAATGGGCTCGTGTTGAACTACAACGGCGAGCTGCACGTCATCACCGAATTCCAGCACGTAAAACCCGGCAAAGGCCCGGCTTTCGTACGCACCAAACTCCGTAACATCAAAACCGGCCGTGTCATTGACAACACGTTCAACGCTGGAGTGAAAGTAGAAACGGCACGTGTAGAGCAACGTCCTCACCAGTACCTATTTAAGGACGACTACGGCTACACCTTCATGGACAATGAGTCGTTTGAGCAGGTGGTGCTGCCAGAAGCCATGGTACCCTTTGCCGACCTGATGAAGGAAGGCCAAGTAGCTACTATTCTTTTCCACGCCGAAACCGAGCAGCCCCTCACAGCGGAACTGCCTACTACTGTGGAACTAGTAGTAACGTACACTGAGCCCGGTTTGAAGGGCGATACGGCGACGAACACGCTCAAGCCTGCCATCGTGGAAACGGGGGCGCGCATTCAAGTGCCACTGTTCATTGACCAAGACCAGAAAATCCGCGTGGATACGCGCGACTACTCCTATGTCGAAAGAGTCAAATAAACAGTCCTCCAGCAAGCCCTCTCCCGCTGCCATGAAAGCCAAAGAACTACAAGAACTTATCGACTTCATCGCCAAGTCGGGCCTGAACAAGGTTAACATTGAAACCGAAGAGTTCAAGATTTCGGTGCAGCGTGAGCCTAGCTACAAGCCCGTAGTAAGCGTAGGACCCGCCTCGGTACCGGCTCCAGCAGCGGCTCCTGCCGCCGCGCCGGCCCCAGCGGCGCCGGCCCCAGCAACTACCCCCGCGCCCGCTCCTGCGGCAGAAGCTGCTTCTACCGGCAACTACCTCCCCCTGAAAGCACCCATGATTGGTACTTTCTACCGGAGCAGCGGCCCCGACGCCCCGGCCTTCGTACAAGTAGGCGACTTAGTGGAGAAAGGCCAGGTTATCTGCATCATCGAAGCCATGAAGCTGTTCAACGAAATCGAGGCCGAACAGAGTGGCCGCGTAGTGAAAGCCCTGGTGGAGAATGCCTCTCCCGTGGAGTACGACCAGCCGCTCTTCCTGATTGAGCCAATGTAATTTGAGACCCGAGTAGCACGAAGTGAGAAGTGAGGCCGTAGAAGCAGTTTTTACTGTTCAGGTTTTACTTCTCACTTCGCTATTCTCACTTCTACAAAACGACCTGTGTTCAAGAAAATATTGATTGCCAACCGGGGCGAAATTGCCTTGCGCATTATTCGTACCTGCAAGGAAATGGGCATCAAGACGGTGGCCGTATATTCTACCGCCGACAAGGAAAGCCTGCACGTACGCTTTGCCGACGAAGCCGTGTGCATTGGCCCTCCCGCTTCTGCTCAAAGCTACCTGAGCATTCCTACCCTCATTGCAGCCGCTGAAATCACCAACGCCGATGCTATCCACCCCGGCTATGGCTTTCTAAGCGAAAACGCGGAATTCTCGCGCGTGTGCCAGGAAAATGGCATCAAGTTCATTGGAGCTACGCCCGAGATGATCAATCAGATGGGTGATAAGGCTTCGGCCAAAGCCACCATGATTGCAGCCGGTGTACCGTGCATTCCCGGTTCGGTGGGCTTGCTAGAATCGGTAGAACAAGGCAAGAAGGTAGCTGCCAAGATTAAGTATCCCGTTATCCTGAAGGCTACGGCCGGGGGCGGCGGACGTGGTATGCGTATCATTCCCTCGGAAGAGGACTTCGAGAAAGCCTGGAATGACGCCCGCACCGAAGCTAAGGCCGCCTTCGGCAACGACGGGGTGTACTTAGAGAAGTTTGTGGAGGAGCCACGCCACATTGAGATACAAGTATGCGGCGACCAATACGGCCGCGTGTGTCACCTCTCAGAGCGCGACTGCTCTATTCAGCGCCGTCACCAGAAACTAGTGGAGGAAGCCCCTTCTCCTTTCATGACCGAGGAGCTGCGCGAGCGGATGGGTAAGGCTGCCATTGCTGGCGCTTCGGCCATTAATTACGAAGGCGTGGGCACAATAGAATTCCTAGTTGACAAAAACCGGGATTTCTACTTCATGGAGATGAATACTCGTATTCAGGTAGAACATCCTGTGACGGAGGAAATCATCAACTACGACCTCATTAAGGAGCAGATTAAAGTAGCCGCAGGCATTCCTATCTCGGGTGATAACTACTTCCCCCGCATGCATGCCATGGAGTGCCGTATCAATGCGGAAGATCCCACTAAGGACTTCCGCCCCTCGCCTGGCAAAATCACGGTTCTGCACATCCCTGGCGGCCACGGCGTACGCGTAGACACGCACGTTTATGCTGGCTATCAAATTCCGCCAAACTATGATTCCATGATTGCGAAGCTTATCACCGTGGCCCAGACCCGCGAGGAGTGCATCGTGAAAATGAAGCGGGCTTTGAGCGAGTTCGTAGTAGAAGGTGTAAAAACAACTATTCCCTTCCACTTGGCCCTGATGGACAACGCCAGCTTCCAGCAAGGCGACTTTACCACTAAATTCCTAGAAACGTCGTTCGACTTCTCGACGCTCTAGCATCAAGTAGTCGCAAAGGCTCCACTAGCTCAGCTAATGGAGCCTTTGCATTCAGGCAGTGTATAGACACCACTGTAAGACATTATCAAGCTCCTGATGCCTGTTGCCAAAAAAGGCCGACTACGAAGTCGGCCTTTTTGGTAATTTATTTATTAGCTAATGGGCTGTTAGTCTCAATTTCCGTGACTAATTCTTGGTACCACTCCTCGCCGTACTTGCGCACCAGCGGCTCTTTGAGAAACTGGTAAATGCGCACCCCCAGATTGGCCCCGAAGGAGCAAGCAGGCGAGCAGATGTTCCACCGGTCATAGTTCAAGGCCTCGAAGTCCTCGTACTTTGTGATGCGGATGGGATACAAATGGCAGCTGATGGGCTTCTTGAAGCTGGTAGCACCGGCTAAGTACGCCTGCTCAATGCCGCATTTCAGGATGCCACGCTCATCATAGAGGGCATAGGCACACTCCCGGTCGTTGATGGTTGTGGTGCTGTAGTCGCCCTCCCAGTCCTTGATGTAAAGGCCCTGTTGCTCGATAGCCTGACGACCAGCTTCCGTCAGGAAGGGCTTGATGGCATCGTAGTCGTTGTGCAAAATCTGCAATTCGTTTTCTTCCAGCGGTGCGCCTAGGTCACCTTCTACGCAGCATGCACCTTTGCAGGCATCTAGATTGCAGACGAAGAAATTGTCCCGCACATCGTCGGAAATAACGGTATTCTGAATGATAATCATGGGAAGGCTTCTCGCGAGAATATGAGGCGGAAGAAAGACATTGATTTGGGGTCCACTGTTCCAGCCGGGTCACCAATCAATCCGCAAAGATACCCGAATTACGCCAGCGACCAGAGCACTTTCTCCGTCAGTTCGCATTGCCGCTGATGCGAATACGTGGCTAGAGCCTCAGCTTGTGCCGCTTGCCCTACACTGGCTGCCAGCGTGGGGGTTTGCAGCAAGCGGACAACAACAGCCGTAAAAGCAGCTACGTCGCGCAAAGGATACAACAGGCCCGTACGGCCGTCTTCTACTATTTCCAGCGTGCCCCCGGCAGCCGAAGCTACCACGGGCAATCCAGCAGCCATAGCTTCAATCGTGACCATGCCGTAGGTTTCATTGGTTGATGCAGTAATAGAGATATCAAGGGCACGATAAGCTACCTCAGGCTGAAGCGTAAACTCTCGTACGTGCACTGCCTCGGTCAACCCAAGCGTCTGCACGCGATTCAGCACCGCTTCTCGGTAGTCATTCCCCTCATTGCGCGTCGATTCGCCCACGAATAGCACCTGCACCTGCGGGTACTGCCGCCGTATTTCGGCCAGGGCCTCAACTACAAAGTCCTGGCCTTTGCCATCGTCAAAGCGGCCAATTAGCCCAAGCAAAACAGTGCTGTCGGGTAGGTGCAGGTTGAGGTGCTGCCGAGCCTGAGCTTGGGTTAGGCTGGCGTTAGCAAACTTTTCCAGTTCAATTCCTAGAGGCACTACGTGGAGTTTGTGGGGAGCCAGCCGGGTTTTTTCGAGCACTTGCCGGGCTAGGCCAGGTAGCGGCGAAAGCCACGCCGATAAGGCGCGGTACCGCAACGTGTGCACCAAGCCGCGTTTGGCTAGCCCCAACTGCATGTGCTGCTGGTATACTAGGTGCAGCCGTGGCAAACGCAAAGTTTTACATAGCACCGCCAAGCCCAGATCACCATTGCGGGTAACGAGTAGCACTTGGGTGCCAAAGCTGCGCACAAGTCCCGCAAGGCGGCCAGCCGCGGGTATATCAGCCGCTTTCCAAGGGTTTTGAAGCAGCGCAACGGATAACCCTATTTCTTGAGCCCGCGCCGCAATAGGCGAGTTGAGCACAGTAATAACTTGCACCGGCCACCCCCGCTGCTGCATCCAATTGGCAAAGCGCACTGTGTTCAGTTCCAACCCGCCCCAACTCTTGGAAAGGCAGAGCAGAGAAATGGAAAATTTGCTTTCAGCGGAGACAGATTCGGCAGGATTCACACCGCGAAGATACGGTCTGGTTTAGCAGCTTGCGCTTCAGCTCTGGGTAGCAACCGAACGACTCCCGGCCACGAGCCTACTCAGCTACTAGCAGTAAATGCAAGCCGTGTTAACCTGATTTCGCTGCTGTTGCCTGAAAACAAGCAAGCGGAAGGCCATTGCATTGGTTTTTGCTTTGTGAATAAATGCTAAGAGCAGCTACTTAACTACCCTTGCTCATTGCCAACACTTGGTGGGCGGTGCGCGCAACGAATCTAAGCAAGACGCGGTTATAACCTGGATAGCTACGGGCCTTGTATAGCTAGAGTTAATCAGGCTGTGGGCCTTGCTTGTGGGGGTGCCTAATGCTTGTGGAGTGTTGCTTGCTGTATTTCCATCCCCCACCCGAAAGCTGTACCTTTGCTAACAAGCCAAAAAGCTTAGTTTCTCGACTACCTGACGAATGGGACTGGATTATCTTTCTTTACTGAACCCCTCGCAGGCGGCCGCCGTGATGCAAATCGACGGGCCCTGCATGATTATAGCCGGTGCTGGCTCCGGCAAAACGCGCGTGCTTACCTACCGCATCGCCAATTTGCTAGAACAAGGTGTTGACCCGTTCAACATTCTTGCCCTCACCTTTACCAACAAGGCGGCCAAAGAAATGCGCGCGCGTATTGAGAAGGTAGTAGGTCCGGAGGCCAAAAACCTCTGGATGGGCACCTTCCACAGCATCTTCGCACGCATTTTGCGCTCTGAGGCCGATAAAATTGGCTTTCCGCGCTCCTTTACAATCTACGATACGCAGGACTCTAAAACGCTTATCGGGCAGATTTTGAAGGAGCTAGAGCTGGACGACAAGCTCTACAAGCCCAACATGGTGCTAGGCCGAATTTCGTCAGCTAAAAACAAGTTGATTTCGGTGCAGCAGTACCTCAACGACCCCGTAATTCGGCAGGATGATGAAGCTGCATTACGGCCTAAGTTGGGCGTGATTTATCAGCAGTACGCCAACCGTTGCTTCAAAGCGGGAGCTATGGACTTCGACGACCTGCTCTACCAAACCAACGTTCTCTTCAAAGACCACCCCGATGTGCTGAACAAATATCAGAACATCTTTAAGTATGTAATGGTCGACGAGTATCAGGACACGAACTACTCGCAGTACCTGATTGCGCGGAAGCTGGCAGCCAAAGAACGGAACATATGCGTGGTAGGCGACGATGCTCAGAGCATTTACGCCTTCCGAGGCGCCGACATTCAGAACATTCTCAACTTCGAGAAAGACTATCCTGAGCTGCAGGTTTTTAAGCTAGAGCAGAACTACCGCTCTACCAAGAACATTGTGTGGGCCGCCAATTCAGTTATTAAAAATAACCAGGCCCAACTGCGCAAAGACGTATTCTCGGATAATGAGGACGGCCCATTAATCGAAGTGTTCAAAGCTGCTTCTGATAACGAGGAAGGCAAATTGGTAGCGCAGAGCATCTACGAAGACAAGATGAATTTTCACTTGTCGTACGATGATTTTGCTATCCTTTACCGCACCAACGCCCAGAGCCGGGCCATGGAAGAATCCTTGCGGAAGCTGAACATCAAGTACAAAATCGTAGGTGGCCTATCCTTCTACCAGCGTAAGGAAATCAAGGACCTAGTGTCCTATCTGCGCCTCACGGTAAACCCCAATGATGAGCAAGCCCTTCGGCGCGTCATTAATTATCCTAAGCGCGGCATTGGCGATACTACTCTGGCGAAGCTCATCAACACGGCGGAGGAGACCAACCACACCATTTGGGAGGTAGTTAGCAATGCCGATAAGTTTTTACCTACCCGGGTGGCTAACCCAATCGTAGACTTTGCCGAGAAAATTAAGGCTTACACGGCCGTCGCGGCCAAAGAAGATGCGTTTGAGGCGGCTAAGTTCATTGCCAAGAACTCGGGCATGATTGAGGAGCTCTACGCCGATAAAAGCATTGAGGGTCTCTCCCGCTACGAGAACATCCAAGAACTTCTGAACGGTATCAAGGCCTATACTGAAGACCCCGAGCGGGAAGACAAGAGCCTAGGCTCCTTCTTGCAGGATATTGCCCTAGTGACTGACGCCGATACCAAAGATGCTCAGAGTGAGGGCGAGCAAGTAACCTTGATGACGATTCACTCGGCCAAGGGCTTGGAGTTCCGCAACGTCTACATTGTGGGTATGGAGGAAAATCTCTTCCCTTCCCAAATGATGATTACCTCCCGGGCCGATTTGGAGGAGGAGCGCCGCTTGTTTTACGTAGCCATCACCCGGGCCGAGAAAAAGCTCACGCTTAGCTACGCTACCTCCCGCTACCAGTGGGGAAACTTGCGCAGTTGCGAAAAAAGCCGATTCCTTGATGAAATAGACCCGCAATACGTGGACTTCAAGTTTTCGGCCGGGCCCGTTGGTGCCGCTGGTCCGGGGGAGTCGCCGTTTGGGCACGTGTTTGAGCGCCGCAGCAACTTGGTACCGCCAGCGCCTCGTAAAACGGTGGCGGCGAAGTACATCCCTCCGGCTGACTTTAAGCCATCTGACACGAGCAACCTTCAAACCGGACAGCGAGTAGAACACCCCAAATTTGGGTTCGGCACCGTTAGTAAGCTCGAAACGGTGCAAGGCTCTACCAAGGCAATTATCCACTTTGAAGAAGTGGGCGAAAAGACTCTGCTGCTAAGTTTCGCCAAGCTGCGCGTGCACTAGTCTGAGCCAACTTGCGCGGGCCATTTTGGGTAAACCCTCTGAATGGCCCGTCTTTCCTTTGCTTTTGGCTTGCGCATGTAGATAGCATTGTCGCCATAGCTACAGTATTACCGTATCCGTCTTACCTTGGTAGCAGCACACCCCGGCTACCGTGGTAGTTCATCCATGCTATCCGTATCCTATTTGGGCGCCCGCGCGCCGTGGGGTTAGGTTTGGCTATATTTGTCCGGCGGTATGTACTGCCTCATTTCTTTCTATGACTCTTCCTTCTCTTCATAAGCACGAACTCCTTCAGCGCGAGTACGGCCAAAGCACTTTCCAACTAGTGCAGCAGCTACGCGACGTAGAAGACCGGGCCGAGCGTACCCGCCGTGCCCAGCAGATTGTGCAGCTTATTTTCCGTATTCAGCCCGGCCTACGCGACCAACCCGACAGTCAACAGAAGGTGTGGAACCACATCTTTGAAATGGCCGATGGGGAACTGGACGTGGATGCCCCATACCCCCTGGCGGCGCAGGCCAATTTGCCCGCTCCTAGCCGGGTAGTATATCCTAGCAAGGGCCCTAAGCTGCGTGCCTATGGCCGGGCAGTGGAACAGCTTATTGACAAAGCGCTGGCTATTGAAGACCCGGCTGAGCGTGAGCAGGCGACCATTTTAATTGGCCGCACCATGAAGTTCCTGTACCGGTCCCACAATAAGGAAAATGCAAAGGATGTCACCATTCTTAAGCATCTGAAAGAATTGTCGGGAGGCAAGCTCACGCTAGACCCTGACCAGGTAGACGCTCAGAACCTCTTTGAATTTACCGCAAATGGCCGGCCAGCACCCTTTATTGTGCCCCAGCCTCGCCAGGAGCGCGACCCTCGTCGCCTTACAGGTGGCGGCAACAACAACCGGCGCGATAAGCAGCGCCGGGGTGGGAAGAAAGGCCGGCAAGAGCCACAGCAACCCCCTCAGTAATATATTTGCAGAAACTAGGAGCTAGCTACGTTGAGTTAGCAAAGCAAGCGGACGTCTCATGGAGGTCTCGCTACTTTGCTTGTAACTCAGAGTACCTAGCTCTTAGCTCGTAACTACTCTCTCCATGGCCTCTTTTGAAGTAATTGGCGGTAAACCGCTGAAGGGTGAAATCGTGCCGCAGGGCGCCAAAAATGAAGCACTGCAGATCCTGTGCGCAGTGCTACTTACCGACGAGCCCGTCACCATTTCCAACATTCCCGATATTCGCGACGTCAATAAGCTTATTGAGTTGCTACGCGACATGGGTGTAAAGGTGGGCAAGCTCTCCCCCGACACCTACCGTTTCCAGGCCGACGACGTTCACCTCGACTACCTAGACACCCCCGAATTTGCTGCGCAGGGCCGCGCCCTTCGTGGTTCCGTCATGATTCTTGGCCCCATGCTGGCGCGCTTTGGCAAGTGTCAGCTTCCAAAGCCTGGTGGCGACAAAATTGGACGACGCCCTCTGGACACGCACTTCTTGGGTCTTGAGAAATTAGGCGGCAAGCTCACGTTGGAAGGCACGGATTTTTACCGCATCAGCACCGAAGGTCGCTTGCACGGAGCCTACATGCTGCTCGATGAAGCTTCTGTAACGGGTACGGCCAACATTGTCATGGGGGCAGTGCTGGCCGAAGGAGTTACTACCATCTATAACGCTGCTTGCGAGCCCTACTTGCAACAGCTCTGCAAGATGCTGGTGCGCATGGGAGCCAAAATCAACGGTATTGGCTCTAACCTACTGACTATTGAAGGGGTAGAGCGTCTGGGCGGTACGGAACACCGCATGCTGCCCGACATGATTGAAATTGGTTCTTTCATTGGCCTGGCCGCCATGACGGGCTCCGAAATTACCATCAAGGACTGCCAGATTCCAGAGCTGGGCTTAATTCCGGATACCTTCCGTAAGCTGGGCATTCAGTTGGAATTCCGAGGTGATGATATCTTTGTGCCAGCCCAGGACAACTACGAAATTGCTACCTACCTCGACGGCAGCATCCTTACTATCTCCGACCATACATGGCCGGGCCTCACACCCGATTTGTTGAGCGTGCTTCTGGTGGTGGCTACGCAAGCGAAGGGCACCGTTCTTATCCACCAGAAGATGTTTGAGTCGCGGCTGTTTTTCGTGGATAAGCTTATTGATATGGGCGCGCAAATTATTCTTTGCGACCCGCACCGAGCTACCGTTATCGGACTGGATAAGCGTACCCGCCTGCACGGCATCACGATGACTTCGCCTGACATTCGGGCGGGGGTAGCCTTACTCATTGCAGCACTTTCTGCTAATGGCCGCAGCGTCATCGAAAATGTAGAGCAAATTGACCGTGGTTACCAGTACATCGACAAACGTCTCACGGCACTAGGCGCCCAACTGCGCCGCCTGTAAAGACATTGCATCTGCCTACATATAAAAGGCCCCGGCTACTGCAGTAGTAGCCGGGGCCTTTTATATGTAGGCGGTGTAGAATTGCTCTAGTTCACGACCATGTCTACAACAGCAGTAACTACTGATAGGGCAACGCTGAAGATTAAAGCGGCAATAAACCCGTCAATTTCGAAGCCGGAGAGTAATGCGCTTGCAATCATGACAATGGCAGCATTGATTACCAGTAAAAACAGGCCTAACGTCAGGATGGTAATGGGTAAGCCGATAATCTTTAGGATTGGCTTTAGCACAGCGTTTAAAATTGCTAGCACAACTACCAGAATCATTGCATCACCAAAGCCATCAATGTGGGCACCGGGGAGGTACGTAGCCAGCAGATAGGTAATGAGGGCCGTGAGCAGAAACTTGAGAATGAATCCCATGTGGTGTAAGGTTGAATGAGGGGAGAGAAATACTTCTAACGGAGCATACGCCACGATACGCATTTCTGCGCGCAGCGTTGGCCCCCTACCCTTACTTCTCTGTAGCCCGGGCTTTCAAGCGGCCTTGGGAGACGCCCATCCAATTGGCCATATGATAAAGCAAACGGGCACCCACAATGGCATTCCACTCTGTATCGCCAGGAGCTACTTCGTTTAGGTCGCAGCCAATAATGGTGCGACCCGAACGCACTACCATTCGAATCAGATAGAGTGCTTGTTCAAACTCAAGACCACCGGGTACGGGCGTGCCAGTGCCGGGGCAAAGTTTGGGGTCAAGCCCATCAATATCGAAGCTCAAGTACACTTTCTGGGGAAGCTGAGCAATAATCTTCTTGCATTCCTTCTTCCACGACTTGCCAGCTAGCATTTCAGCTTGCAGGAAACGGTCGGCAAACAGAGCCACGCGGCCATTGCTCTGGTCAATGAGTTCAGCTTCCTGCTGGCAGTAGTCACGAATACCTACTTGTACTAGCTTCTTTACTTGTGGCAGCTTCAGGGCATTATACATGATAGAAGCGTGCGAAAACTCGAAGCCTTCGTAAGCTGGTCGCAAGTCGCAATGGGCATCAATCTGCAGAATACCAAACTCCGTGTGACGCTCGGCTAGGGCGTGTAAATAGCCCAGCGGAGTGCTATGGTCGCCCCCTAAAACGACGACACCTTTGCCCGCGTCAAGCAGGACACCCGTTTTGGCCTTAAGCCACTCAAGCAGGGCCTGGCCGCGCTGGTTAAGTTGCGCCGGCACCCCCGAGTGTTGGCCGTGCGTGGCTTCGGGCTCGCCTTCCTCTAGCCAGCCAATGTACTGCTCTGCGGTGGGCCGCAACTGACGGCTCTCCGCCGCTATCTGTTCATCTGGTTCTTCCATGGCCAAGCCCATCTTCCAGGCGTCGGGCAGGTCGGGGTCATAGAGGTCTACTTGCAGAGAAGCATCTCGAATAGCCTCAGGACCATCCGCAGTACCTGCCCGGTAAGAAACAGTAACTTCCCAAGGAACAGGGACTACCACCACTTGGGCCTCCTCAGGGGTGAAGGGTAGTCCGTACAAGCCGCCGGCAGCATCGCCTAGGGCGTTTGGGTCAAAAGCAGCAATTTTATCTTCTAAAGAGGACGAAGCCATAGAAAACAAAAGATTAAGGTGAGAGAAAGTATGTTAACGACAGCGGCCCCCGCGCAGCGAAGCTGAACCTGATGGGTTCTGCTCCCGGCATCGGGGGCCACTACTAGGTGTCAACCAGACTGGTAGTAGAGCTTACAAATTGGGCTGCTGGCCACCCATAAAGTCGTAGGTACGAATGATTTCAAGGATTTTCTCGAACGTCTCCCGATCGAAGAAGATCATCAGTGGCAACTCAACCGAATTCTCTTTGTCGGAGAACTGCGTGATAACCGAGAAAATCAGCGGCTGCACCATGGGACGGTCTAGCAGCAAGTTTTGTAAGGCGTTGGCCATATCACCGCGGGGGTGAGCGGGCGGAGCACCATAAATATGAGCCTTTAGAATGTTGGCCAGCTGCGTCACCAAAGCACCGGTGATGATGTTACTAATTTCCAGTAACAACGACTCCTGCATTTCATCAATGTCGATGGAGTCGGACGTTTTCATGCGTAGACACACGCGTGAAAGCCGCTGCACATGCTGGCCGGAGAAGAACATGAGCGTAGTGCCGTTGAACTCGCCCCGAATATCAGACTGAATGATGACGTTCTTCTGCTGCAGTTCCCGCACCCGCTCGAGGATGCTTTTCCCCGACACGAGGTTCAGGTTAGGTACCTCCAGCAGCACCTTTTCCTGGGCAATTACCGCGAACGAATCGGCCGCACGGGCGAGGCCGATATTTAAGATTTCGCGGATAATATCCCGTTCCAGTTCCGTCATGTGCAAATCCATAAGAGTCAATCAATTGGAAGGCCTGCCGTCAAAACAAGCGGCAGAGGTCTGCATTACGTGAGTTTATGGTCGTTTGGCTAAGAACAGACGAGTTAGTGCTGGTACATCCAGTACCAGACATACCTGTCCGCTGCCTAGAAGCGTAACGCCACCAAACAAATCAATGGTATCCAGCGGCTTACTCATGGGTTTAATGACGATGTCCTGCTGGCGCAGAAAACGGTCGACAATAAGCCCGAGCTTGCGGTTGCTGTAGTTAACGATGATGATATCCTGTCGGCCGGTAAGCTCCCCTTTTACGGCGGGAGGCAATGGACCATCACCATTGTGGAGTAAGTTTCGCAACGGTACTACCGGCACGTTTTCGTCCTGTACCCGGCTCATTAGCAACCCACCTACCACGTGAAAGTCGGTAGGTTGCAAGGAAACCACAGAATCGGTGTGCATGAGCGGAATAGCATAGCTACGCGCATCCAACTCGAATAAAAGGGCTCCTTTTACGGCAATAGAAGTAGGAAGCACCAGGGTAAACGTAGTGCCCTCTCCTAATACTGAATCAACACGAAGCTGCCCACCAAGGGAGTCGATGGCAAGCTTCACCACGTCGAGACCTACGCCACGGCCGGAAATTTCAGTTACTTCCTTAGCCATAGAAAAACCGGGTTCGAACAGGAAGGCCCGCACCGCGTCATCGTCTAGATTGGCCGCTACCTCTTGGCTTACTAGTCCTCGTTCAATAGCTTTCCGACGAACGTTCCCTACGTTGATACCCCGCCCATCATCTACTACTTGCAGCAACACTTCATCGCGTTGCGTCTGAGCAGAAAGGGTAAGGTGTCCTTGCGCCGACTTACCAGCAGCTAAACGGTCAGCGGGGGTTTCCAGTCCGTGACCAACGGCGTTCCGAACTAAATGCAGAAGCGCATCAGTAATTATCTGAAGGATGTTCCGATCGATCTGGATGTCTTCACCTACAATAGTCAGCTCTACATCCTTCTTCTCAGCCGTGGCTACGTCACGAACGACCCGAGGGAACTTGTTCAGCAACGAGCCCACATTCACCAAGCGAGCGTCCATTACGCTGTACTGGAGCTCGTCGGCAATGCGTGAGAAATGAGCTGCGGCCGTAGCTAGTGCTGGATTGCCAATCTCTCGACTGAGTGTCAGCACCCGGTCCCGATCAATAATTAGCTCGCCAACTAGGTTGAGTAGGTGATCTAACTTTTTAATTTGGATGTAGACCAAGTCAGAAAGCTCCAACTTCCGGTTAGCATCCTCATCATCTTCGTCAGAATCATCCTCCAGTATAGGCTCCTCTCCCTGTACCAGTCGGTCAAGGTTAGTGATTAGCTGGCTAATATCTGGTAGTTCGGCGCCTTCTCCTACCGCCCGAATCATTTCGCCAATGGTATCGACCCCGCGAAAGAGAACAGGCACCACTAGGCCCGTGAACGTCATTTCCTTGCTTCGAATGAGCCCGAAAATGGTTTCCATGTGGTGGGCGGCTTCCCCAATCTGGGTATAGCCCATCGCCCGGGAGTTCGACTTGAGATTGTGCATCAAGCGAAACAGCTCGTTCAAAGCTGCCTCGTCGGTTGGATTGCGCTCTAGCTCACTGATATGGCGGCTCATTGCGTCGTAATACTCGAGCGCCTCAGCCATGAATATTTCGCGGTACTCTTGCTCTCTCGACTTCATCGTGGTAGTGAATGAGAAGAAGCAAACATACCAGCCCGCCGTGCTGGCACCTGGCTAACGTGACGTAACACATAAGCCGTGATTTCGCGCAGCGGCAGCACTGCAGTAGCTAGCCCGGCCATAATTACGGCTTTAGGCATGCCGAATACAGCGGACGAAGCCTCATCTTGCGCTATTACTACTCCGCCTTTCTGCCGGACATAGCTTGCACCCCGGGTCCCATCACTTCCGAGGCCAGAGAGAACTACCCCTAGTACTGAGCGCCCTGCAGCAGTTGCTACTGATTGCATCAATATATCAACAGAGGGCACATCTAGGCTGGTTTCGTTTACAAACTCAGTTTGCCAACCTTGCCAAGGAGAATTAGGTACGGGGCGAACTACCATATTGTACCCCCCAGGAGCTACCAACACGTGCCCCGCAACCAAGCGTGCTCCTTGTGTTGCAGCTTCTACGGGCAGCGAGGAGGCACGCTGCAGCCGATCTACTAGTGCATCGGTAAAGCCAGCCGGCAAGTGTACTGCTACCAGTACTGCCCAAGGGAAGTTGGTCGGCAGGTTGCGGACTATGGCCTCCACAGCGGTACTACCTCCCGTAGAGCCTCCAATAACCACAACCCCACCCGGTAGCAGGGGTGCCACTACTCGGCGCGCACTCATAGGTGAAGGCAAAGCTACAGCAGGCTTCGGACGCATAGCGCCCACTTTCCGTAGGACCTCTCGTCGCCAGACTAGCTGCTCAGAGCCGTTTACGGGTAGCGCCGACAAATAATCCTGCACCCCTAATTGCGCTACTTCCCGCAACATTCCTGATAAGGGTGGGCGGGTACTATAAAGCAATACGGGGCCAGCGTATTGGCGGCGTAATTGCTCTAATCCTAGTAATTGATCTTCTCCCACTATTATTCCCCCTGGCTGCAAGCGCCTAGCCAATCGTGCTAATTCTTCGGTACCCGAAGCCGTACCAACAACTCGCAGGGAGGCATCGGTATGCAGCAAGCGGGTCAGCTCCCCTACCACTAGGGTAGGAAGATTACCGAATACTATAGTGAAAGGAGTAGAAGAGTTGAGCACAGAGAAAATAGTGCGAGTAGAGGCAAACTGGGGTGGTACCCCTGTTGGCAGGTGATGGAAACGAGGTTATGCTTCGGTAGAATCTGAACCTTGCAAGGCGCTACCCACAATCTCAAGTACCTTCTCTTCCGAGAAAGGCTTCACGATGTAGGCAGTAGCACCGCTTTCCAACGCTTCGTTTACAATAACCTCCTGGCCTACAGCTGAACACATTACTACTTTAACGTCGGGCTGGTCCTGGCGAATACCTTTAAGAACATCAAGCCCCGTGTTATCAGGTAGGATGACGTCAAGGGTGATAAGGTCAGGAGTAGTTTGAGCTGCCATTTCCAGCGCCTGCTGCCCATTAGCAGCTTCTCCTACTACCTCATAGCCGGCGTCGGTGAGCATGTTCTTGAGCATCGTGCGCATGTAAAAAGAGTCGTCGACGATGAGGATGCGGTTTTTCATATTGGGTTGATCAAACAGAGAGAAAGAAGAGCAGCTGAACAGTTTATTAGCTTAGGCTTTTGTACGCGCGGCGGCGGCGGAAGATTCCCCTTTGGATTGCAACTGCATTATTTCGCCGGGGGTAAGCAATTTCAGCATGTCGAGTACCACGATAATTCGATCCTCGGTTTTGGCAATTCCTTCAATGTACTTGTCGTGAATATTCAGATCCTGAATGAATTCAGGAGCCTTCTCGATAATGGAGACCGGAATAGACAAAGGCTGCGGTACTTCCCGCACCATAATGCCAATGGTGTAATCCTTGGCTTCGATGGCGAGGGTATAAGTCACAGCAGGCAATTCCTCTCCTGCCGGCCGGAGCTGAAACCGCTCTTCCAGATCAATAACGGCAATGATGTCGCCGCGCAGGTTCGCAATGCCCTTCACGAAAGGAGGAGTTTTGGGCATACGCGCAATTTCAGGAGTAATAGTTACCTCCTTTACTTGTTCTATGCGAATGCCGTACTCCTCCTCTCCTAGCCGGAATACGATTAGCTGAATGACGGCTTCTTGTTTGCTGTATTTTTCGGACTCAGGCATACCTGAAACGGAAAGGGGGTAGTAGTAGCCAACCCATATTTAGCGAGTTGGCTCCACTATGCATCAGTAGAAAAATCAGAATTATTTCGCCTTGGCTTTGGTCTGCCGGGGCTTGGTGACAGGAGCTTCAGCCGCATCCGCAGGCTGAGGCGCTGCTTTTGCCGCACGGCGGGTGCTAGCCTTGCGGATGTTACCTCCGTTTGGATGCTCAGTGGCAGCCTTTTCCTCCGTAGGCGCTGCCGCCGGAACAGCCCGACGACCTGTTTTGCGCGCTGGAGCAGCAGTAATTACCTCTGGGGTAGCAACTGCTGAGGCCGCATTATGCCGGGTAGGACGCGTGGCTGGGGCAGCTGGAGCTGGAACTGCTGGGGCATTAGCACGCCGCGAAAGCAACCTATGACGCCGGATGGGCTCAGGCTCAGGCTCGGGTTCGGGCTCCAAATCCTCAATGAGTTGGAAGGCTGACAACCCAAGCTGAAGGTCATCGGCAATATCCGTGAGGTTTTGGCTGCTGGTGGTTAGCTCCTGCATGCTGGTTGAGAGCTGCTTGGCAGTGCTAGCCACTTGTTGCGTACCAGAAGCTGTTTGCTCAGCAATGGCTACTACCTCTTCCACGTATTTTACTACGTCGCCAATCGAGGTCTTCTGAATTTCAGTAGCCGTTAGGATATCGCGCGAGGTGCGTAGCGTTTCGCCACTGCTGGTAGCAATGTTTTTAAAGGCAGAGCTAGCTTCAAACGTAGCATTTTTGCCCTTGAGTACCCGGCCTTCCATGGTTGAAATTGCCGTAGCAGCAGAAGTTGTATCCTTACGCACATCTTCTACCAGGGTAGCAATTTCGTTGGCCGACTTGCGGGAGCCCTCTGCCAGCTTGCGAATCTCTTCCGCTACTACCGCGAAACCCCGACCCGCTTCACCAGCGCGGGCTGCTTCGATAGCCGCATTTAGCGCGAGTAGATTGGTTTGCGCAGCAATGTCAGAGATGACGCCAAGTGACTTGCTAATCTCTACCGAACGCGTGTTAAGTACTTCAATGGTTTTAGAAGTTTGAGCAGCAGCCGAGCTGATTTCCTCCATGTTCTTCACCACCTCAGCCACTGTCTTTAGACCAAGCTGAGAAGTTTGCTCACCCAGAATAGCTGCTTTAATGCCTACATCGGCCTTGCCAGCGGTTTCCTTGGTGGCCTGCATGATTTCTTCAATCAGCTTAAAGGCCTGGTCAGTTTTAAGGGCTTGGTTCTGGGCACCTTCGGCCATCTGCTGCATAGCAAGGGCCACATCTACCGTTACTCGGCTCATTTCCTGGCCTTTCACTACCATTTCCTCCGACGACGTTCCTACTACTTGTGACGAGTCGTTGATTTCAGCCAGCAGGTCGTTCAAATTGTCAACGGCAAGGTTCAGGGCCGCAGCCATTGATTGAATGTCGCCGGCCGTTGTTACCTCTACCTGTTGCGTAAGGTCACCCTCAGAAATAGCGCGCACTACACGGCTTACCTCCAGTACCGGAGAGGCAATGGATTCGAGCAGGTCGTTGAGCGTATCTACAATTTCCTTCCACGAACCACTCACGCCGCCTACCGTAGCTCGCTCCGTCAGTTTGCCTTCTACGCCAGCTACTTTAGCCACGCGGCTTACTTCCTGAGCGAGGCGGTTCAGGTCATCCACCATGCGGTTGATGGTATCCGCTAGGTCTGCTACCTCACCCTTAGCATCTAGCGTCAGCTTCTGTGTTAGGTCACCTTGCGATACGCCAGTTACTACTTTTACAATGCCTCGTACTTGCGTTGTGAGGTTGGCGGCGAGGATGTTTACGTTATCCGTCAAGTCCTTCCATACCCCCGTCACATTGGGCACATTGGCCTGGCCACCGAGTTTACCCTCGGTACCTACTTCCTGAGCCACACGGGTTACCTCACCCGCAAAGATGTTGAGCGAGTCCACCATCTGGTTGATGTTGTCCTTCAAGTCAAGCAGCTCACCTTTTACGTCTACGGATACCTTCTGACTCAAGTCGCCGCGGGCAACAGCCGTCGTCACGTTGGCGATGTCGCGTACCTGGCTAGTCAAGGAAGCCGCCATCGTGTTTACGTTGTCGGTCAAGTCCTTCCATGTACCCCGCACATTGGGCACAACCGCCTGGCCGCCGAGACGACCTTCGGTACCTACCTCGCGCGCTACACGGGTTACTTCGTCGCCGAACGTATTCAGCGAGTCCACCATCTGGTTTAGGTTGTCTTTAAGCTGTAGCAGCTCACCGCGTACATTTACCGTCACTTTCTGGCTCAAGTCGCCGCGGGCAACAGCCGTCGTTACGTTGGCGATGTCGCGTACCTGGCTAGTCAAGGAAGCCGCCATCGTGTTTACGTTGTCGGTCAAGTCCTTCCATGTGCCTGACACGCTAGGTACGTTGGCCTGGCCACCCAGGATACCCTCGGTGCCTACCTCCCGTGCTACACGGGTTACTTCGCCCGCAAAGATGTTGAGCGAGTCTACCATTTGATTGAGGATGTTTTTCAGGTCGAGAATTTCGCCTTTCACATCCACCGTCATCTTCTGGGTTAGGTCGCCTTTTGCTACGGCCGTGGCTACGTTGGCAATGTCTCGCACCTGAGAGGTCAGGTTCGAGGCCATCGTGTTTACGTTGTCGGTCAGCTCTTTCCAAGTTCCCCCTACCCGAGGTACAGAAGCTTGGCCACCCAAGCGACCTTCGGTGCCTACCTCCCGTGCTACACGAGTTACTTCATCGCCAAAGATGTTGAGCGAGTCCACCATTTGGTTGAGGATGTTTTTCAGCTCCAGGATTTCGCCTTTCACATCCACCGTCATCTTCTGGCTCAAGTCACCGCGGGCTACGGCCGTGGCTACGTTGGCAATGTCTCGCACCTGCAGCGTCAGGTTTGAGGCCATGTAGTTTACGTTGTCGGTCAACTCCTTCCACACCCCTGCTACATTGGGCACCGAGGCCTGGCCACCCAGCTTACCTTCCGTACCTACTTCGAGGGCTACGCGGGTTACTTCGCCCGCAAACAGGTTGAGCGAGTCCACCATCTGGTTCAGGTTCTGCTTCAACTGCAGCAGTTCTCCCTTCACATCTACCGTAATCTTCTGGGTCAGGTCGCCCTTGGCTACAGCGGTAGCTACGTTGGCAATGTCTCGTACCTGCAGTGTCAGGTTTGAGGCCATGTAGTTTACGTTGTCGGTCAACTCCTTCCACACCCCCGCCACATTGGGCACCGAGGCTTGGCCGCCTAGGCGGCCTTCCGTACCTACCTCTTGTGCCACGCGGGTTACTTCGCCCGCAAACAGGTTGAGCGAGTCCACCATCTGGTTCAGGTTCTGCTTCAACTGCAGCAGTTCTCCCTTCACATCTACCGTAATCTTCTGGGTCAGGTCGCCCTTGGCTACAGCGGTAGCTACGTTGGCAATGTCTCGTACCTGAGAGGTCAGGTTCGAGGCCATGTAGTTTACGTTGTCCGTCAGTTCTTTCCAAATACCACCTACGTTCGGTACCGAGGCTTGGCCACCCAGCTTACCTTCCGTACCTACCTCTTGTGCCACGCGGGTTACTTCGCCCGCAAATAGGTTGAGGTTGTCAATTGTCTTGTTGATGGTTTCGGCCATCACCTTGAAGTCACCCGACACGGGAATTTGGAAGGTCTCATCCAAATTGCCCTTGCTGATGTTCTTCAGTACTTTGCCTACTTCCAACACCGGTACGGCAATACTGTCTACCAAGCCGTTGATGTTATTAATCATATCGCGCCAGAAACCAGCGGCATTATCCGCAGAGGCACGTGCCTTCAGGTTGCCTTCTACTCCCGCTACTTTCGAGATGCGCGACACTTCTCCTCCTACTCCACCAATCATCTCCACCATGGAGTTGTAGGCTTCAGCTATTTCGGCAAAGATGTCATCGTTTTGCTTGGTCAGGCGCACTGATACGTCCCCCTTCTTAAAGGCGTCGAGGGCGTAGAGCACCCGGTTGAGCTGCTCGTTGACATACTCTGAATCAGCCGTGGCGCCCAAGTGGGAGCTGCTCCCCCGTTTTCGGGTAGAGTTGCCATTGCGGGTTCCGTTTGCACGGCCTGGTTCCTCCGAGCCATTGGCAAGCGCGGGGGTCAAGGCATTTAAAGATTCCGGGTTGGTGGTATCCGGTTGATTATTCCTGGGCGTCTTTGCTGAGGCCATAGACAAAGTAGAGTGGCGATGTCAGCAAAAGCTGACGGTGCACGAACGGAACGGTTGGTGGGCTGGTTCCTAGACTTACAAAGGTAGTAAATCAAGCATTGTAGCCACTATTCAGCTTGAAAACTTACTCCTTAATATTAACTGGCGGATGCTGAACCTCTTGCCTACGGGTTCATGTTCCTCAACTACCTTATAAAGCCTCGACCTGGGCTTTTCTACATCGTAATATTACTGGGCCGCAGTTGTCTACCGGATTATTCCAGCATCTTTGCGGCAAAATTCAACTTTACGCCGTGTGGACCGTTTTTAATACTCCACCCACGGCAACGCTCCTGTCGCCAGCATCCCCTGTATGGTAAAAAATCTAGTCATCGTCGAGTCTCCGGCCAAAGCCAAAACCATTGAAGGGTATTTGGGGAAGGACTTTATTGTCAAATCCAGCTTTGGCCACGTACGTGACTTGCCGAAGGACAACAATGCCATCGACATTGCGAATGGCTTCAAACCTACCTATGTTGTTTCGGCCGACAAGCGGGAGGTTATCAGCCAACTGAAGAAACTAGCGAAGGAGGCTGAAACGGTATGGCTAGCCAGTGACGACGACCGGGAGGGTGAAGCTATTTCTTGGCACTTAGCCGAAACCTTGAATCTGAGCGGTGGCGAAAAAACGCGCCGCATCGTGTTTCGTGAAATCACGAAGAACGCCATTCTCAATGCCATTGCTAGCCCTCGGGAAATCGACCTTAACTTGGTGAATGCTCAACAGGCCCGGCGGGTGCTTGACCGTTTGGTTGGCTTTGAGCTGAGCCCAGTGCTGTGGAAGAAAGTAAAGACTGGCCTTTCTGCTGGGCGCGTGCAATCGGTGGCAGTGCGTCTGGTAGTTGAGCGGGAGCGGGAAATCAATCAGTTTAAGGTTTCCTCGGCGTACCGCGTGGTTGCCAAGTTCGATGCAGGCCGCGGTGCCGTGCTAGAAGCCGAGCTTCCTACCCGCTTTAAAACCCGCGAAGAAGCTGAGGCATTCTTGTCGCGTTGCATTGGCGCTACCTATCGCATTGAGAACTTGGAGAAGAAACCTGGTAAGCGCAGCCCTGCGCCACCTTTTACTACTTCTACTCTGCAACAGGAGGCTTCGCGTAAGCTAGGCTTCTCAGTAGCGCAAACCATGAGTGTGGCCCAAAAGCTGTATGAAGGTGGCAAGATCAGCTATATGCGTACTGACTCCGTAAACTTATCGCAAGATGCGCTAGCAGCCGCTAAGGAAGCTATTTCGGCCGCCTATGGTCCAGAATATGCGCACAGCCGTCAGTTTAAGACCAAGTCGGCGTCGGCCCAGGAAGCTCACGAAGCTATTAGGCCTACTGATTTCGCTCTGGTAAAAGCTGGTGAGGACTCGCAAGAGCAGCGCCTATACGACCTGATTCGTAAGCGTGCCTTAGCTTCGCAAATGGCCGATGCCACAATTGAGCGCACGGTAGCCACCATTGGTATCAGCACGCAACCAGGTGTGTCCTTATCTGCTACGGGCGAGGTTATCACGTTTGAGGGCTTCCTCAAAGCCTATGCAGAATCAAAAGACGAGGATGAGCAAGACGGTGAGTCGTCGTTCTCGCGTGGCTTGCCGCCCCTCAATGTGGACCAGGAGTTACCCTTGCAGCAGTTGCGGGCTACGGAGCGCTACGCTCAGCCCCCAGCGCGCTACACGGAAGCATCACTGGTAAAGAAGTTGGAGGAAATGGGTATTGGCCGTCCTTCTACCTACGCGCCTACTATCAGCACCATTCAGAAGCGGGGCTACGTGGAGAAAGACTCCCGTGAAGGCAAGGAACGTAAATTCCACCTGCTCACGCTGGAAGGTGACACGGTAAAAACCGAAGTAAAAACTGAGACCTTCGGCGCCGATAAAGCTAAGCTGTTTCCCACCGACACGGCTATGGTGGTAAACGACTTCTTAGTGGAGCACTTCCCCGTAATCGTTGACTTCCAGTTCACCGCTAAGGTAGAAGACGAGTTCGACCGCATTGCAGATGGTCAAGAGCAGTGGACGGACATGCTGGCTGGCTTCTACGGAACCTTCCACGAGACTGTGGAGCGTGGTCAGGATATTGAACGTAGCACCCTGGGTAGCACCCGGGAGATTGGCGCTCACCCGGAAACGGGGCAAAAAATTACTGCTCGCCTAGGCCGCTTCGGTCCCTACGTGCAGATAGAGCCCAAAGAAGGCTCGGAAGAAAAGGCCGTGTATGCTAGCCTGCGCAAAGGGCAGTTTATCGAGAATATTACTTTAGAGGAGGCACTGGACCTGTTTAAACTCCCACGCATTGTAGGGCAGTTTGAAGAGAAGGATATGACGGCTGCTCTCGGCC
Organism: Hymenobacter mucosus; assembly: GCF_900188255.1. Taxonomy (GTDB): domain Bacteria; phylum Bacteroidota; class Bacteroidia; order Cytophagales; family Hymenobacteraceae; genus Hymenobacter; species Hymenobacter mucosus. The sequence goes on from NZ_FZNS01000001.1 coordinate 621,308, forward strand.
GCTTTGGTCCCTACATCCGCCACGACAGCAAGTTCTACTCGATTGGCAAGGAGCAAGATCCGCACACCATTACAGCTCAGGAAGCAATTGGCTTGATTGAAGCCAAGCGCAAAGCAGATGCGGAACGCCTCATCAAGGAGTTTACGGAGCGCCCAGATGTGCAAATCCTGAACGGCCGCTTCGGACCATACATCGTAGTCGGCAAGAAAAATGTGAAGATTCCGAAGGGCGAAGAGCCCGCCGGACTCACCTTAGAGCGTTGCTTGGAACTAGCCGAAGCTACTCCCGACAGGCCAGCCAAGGGCGGACGCTTTGCTAAGAAGGCCGTTACCCCCGATGCAACGGAGAAGGTGGATACGCCTGCCAAGAAGCCTGCAGCGAAAAAAGCAGCAGCAAAGAAGCCCGCTGCCAAGAAAGCTACCGGCACAACCACTAAAAAGGCCACCAAAGCCAAATAGTCTTTCTAAAACTACTCGAAAGCCCTACCCTGTCTATATCAGGTAGGGCTTTTTTGTGCTCTGAGAATTGGCTTATTAATAATCAATCTTATAAGGTCATTCAGCAGTAGTTACTCTAATTTGCTTGGGCAGGTGCCGGTCTTTAGGCGCAGAAGTAGCAGCGTGGACTAAGTAACAGAAGATGATGAAAATGCGTCTTTAGTAGCGTTTGTCGTTCTATACTGTCAAAGATGAAGAAGATTGTAGCGCTAACAGGAGCAGGTATTTCGGCGGAAAGCGGATTGGCGACGTTTCGTGGCGCCGATGGGCTTTGGGAAGGACACCGAATAGAGGATGTGGCCTCTCCAGAAGGCTGGGCACGAAACCCTAGTCTTGTCCTGGATTTTTATAATCAACGACGCCGAGCAGCCCGTGAGGCTGAGCCCAACGCTGGTCACCGGGCCCTAGTGGAGCTAGCACAGGACTTTGAGGTCGTGATTATCACGCAAAACGTAGACAACCTTCACGAGCGGGCTGGTAGTCAGCAGGTAATTCATTTGCACGGGCAGCTATTTGAAGCCCGTAGCTCTTACTTCGACCAGTTGGTTTACCCCATGGAATCGGACCTCATAGAGCTTGGCGACCTGTGTGAAAAAGGCTACCAGCTTCGTCCAAACATTGTATGGTTTGGCGAGCAAGTACCCCTTATGGAACGGGCTATTGAAGAAGCCGCTACCGCCGATGCCTTCCTAGTTATCGGTACTTCCTTACAAGTGTACCCTGCAGCTAGCCTGGTGCATTATACTCGCCCGGATTGTCCTATCTATATTATTGACCCAAACCAACCTGCCGTTTCGGGCCGCCCTAGCCTGCACTTTGTGCCAGAGCCAGCCACTACCGGGGTACCACGGGTAGCGCGCGAGTTACGAGAGCAACTCGTTTGACGGCGTCCATCCCCAGTCAAGGCAGCGTAGTGCTCGTCCGTTTTGCGGAAACAGGCTCCCCATTAGCCAAGTGCATAGTTCCTTCCAAACAGTCAAAGATGGCATCCATTGTTGGGCACATGGTATTGGGTACAACCCTGGGCAAACTGCTGCTGCCGGCCAAGAGCAATTGGCGCTGGTGGTTACTGCCGCTGCCTGTGTATTTCTGCCCGATGCCGATGGTATTGGGTTTGCCTTTCGCGTGCCGTATGCGGGGTTGTGAGGCCACCACGGACTTACCCATCCCCTGTTGGCCGCCGTGGTGGTTACGGCAAGTATCGTAGCTGGTGTAGCCATCATTCGGCCGAAGCCAGCCCCACCTCTCTTGCGGGTTTGGATAGCACTCAGGCTGGCTACTGCTTCGCACGGGGTGCTAGATGCCATGACAACCGGTGGCCTCAGTGTGGCCTTCTTCAGCCCTTGAAACCCAGAACGCTATTTCTTTGATTTACGCCCCATGCAAGTTTCGCCGATTGGGGTGAAGAAGTTTATAGGTGAGTGGGTAGCGCGTGTTCCCCGTAGTGAAGCACAATGGATTGATACTACCCTGTTTGGTAGTGCTTGTAGTGCAGCGGTTTATGCACAGCATAGAAGCGAGGGCATAGCCGATTTAGCTTATTTTAGAGCAGAACGAGAAGTGAAGAAAACCTTAAAATTAAAATTAGGTTAAATCTGATCCGTTGCTTCTGCGTAGAACAGCCTTCTACAACTCCCCTTATGCCTCCACGCTACACTCGCGCGCTGCTTACTGGCCTTGGTTTAGCGGCCACTTTTCCCGCCTTTTCGCAGTCAGTTTCTCCTACTCATACTGTTTACTTACTCGGCAACACTGCTACTACCGATCTTCCCGTTCAACATGTACAGGCGCTGCGCCGGACTTTGGAGCAGCAAACTGGTACGTTCACGGTAGTTCATCTGGGCGATGTAGTAGGAAACGAAGGCCTGGGCAGTAAGAAGGACTCTGCTCAGGCTGCACAAACTGCCCGGGCCGATGCACTTATTGGCTTGGTTCAGGGACTACCGAATGGTAAGCTATACTTCATCCCCGGCGACAAGGATTGGGCGAACTCCGGGCCCGAAGGCCTAAAGCGGGTGCGGCGCCTCGAAAAGTACATCGAGGACAGGCTGCCCGGCCAAAACGCCTTCCTGCCTACCGGTGGATGCCCAGGCCCTGAAGTGGTAGATGTTGCCAGCAATGTGCGCCTTGTGGCCATCAACTCGCCGTGGTGGACCCATCCGTACGACCGGCCTGAAGCCCCCGACACGGAGTGCAAAACGCTTACGAAGGAAGAATTCCGAGAGCAGCTGCAAGATGTGCTGGACGACACCAAGGGCCGCAATGTGCTGCTGGTTGGTCACCAACCCATTTTCAGTACGGGCGTGTATGGTGGCCACATGCCCTTGAGCCGGCATTTGCTGCCTCCAGTGCTGGGCACCGTATACGCAGCTTACCGCCAAAACGTGGGGTCTCCGCGCGATTTAGCCAACCCAGCCTACCAGGAGTTCCAGAAGGACATGACGAACACCTTAAAGGATAATCCTGGGGTTGTGTACGCCTCCGCCCACGACTACAGCTTACAGCTGACCCCGTTTGCGGGCAACTACCAGGTGGTATCAGGCTCTTTTTCTGAGAAGCAGCACGTGGGCGCCAATGGCACGTCGCAGTTCAATATATCGGAGGAAGGATTTTCCAAGGTAGAGTACTACGCAGATGGCACTGTAAAAACCGCTTTTTACACGTTCACCGGAAGCGGTACCGACGTGAAGGAGGCGTATGCTACTACCCTGTTTCAGTCGGCTTGCCAGGAACCGCGCTTACCCAAAATTCCGGTCAATAGCTTTATTCCCGAGTGTCCTACGGCGCCCAAAGGAGTAGCTGAGGTCAAACCAGATGCCCCGTTTCAACCTACTCAAACCCTGGCCGCGGGCAAGCAGTACGGCGGCACCCGATCATCCCGGTTCTGGCTCGGCGACCTGTATCGGACTTCTTGGACCCAGCCGGTGCAAGTGCCTACTCTTAACCTAGCGACAGAAAAGGGTGGGCTGCGGCCGTTTGGTCGTGGGGGCGGACGCCAGACTACCTCCCTTAAGCTTATTGCTGCCGACTCTTCAGAGTACGTGTTTCGCTCGGTTGATAAGGATGTGACGCGCATCTTGCCACCCGAATTGCGCCGCTCTATTGCCGCCGACGTGCTGCGCGAAATCACGGCTACGGCCCACCCCTACTCGGCGCTGGTTACGGGGTCATTACTGGATAAAACGGATATTCTGCATGCCCGGCCGCGGTTGTTTGTGCTCCCCGACAACAACCAGCTGGGCCCCTACCGAGAAGAGTATGCCGGTCTGCTTGGCACGCTAGAGGACCGGCCTGTAGACCCCAAGCCAAACCTACCCGGCTTTGGAGGGGCCACCGATGTGCGCCGTTCGTTTAGCTTCTTCCGCCAGCTGTATAAAGACAACGATAACCGCATTGATGCCGTGGCGCTGGGCCGCGCCCGCGCCTTCGATATGCTGGTGGCCGATTTTGGCAAGCACGAAGACAACTGGAAGTGGGCCGGCTATAAAGACGGCAAGAAGACCGTGTACAAACCCATTCCGCGCGACCGGGACCAGTCGTTTACGCTGTGGAATGGGGCACTTACTTACCTTGCCAACCGGGAATGGGCTGTGCCCAGCATCGAAGACTTCCAATCAGAGTTTCATGACCTGAAGAGCCTAAACTGGCCGGCTCGCCACCTCGACCGTTTTTTGCTTCAAAGCCTAAGCCGGGAGCAATGGCAGGAAATAGGCAAGTACATGCAGGAACGCATTACGCCGGCCGCCATCGACGAGGCAACGGCTACGTTGCCTCAAGAGCTAAAACCCCTTTCAGGCGACCAACTAAATCGTAAGCTAAAAGCTCGCATTCAGGAGCTACCCCGGGCACTCGATGATTACTACCTGCTCCTGGCAAAACGGGTAGACATAGTAGGCTCCAACAAGGCGGAAGTATTCTTGGTAGACCGCCTCTCGAATGGTAGTGTGCGGGTGCAGATGTTTGATAAAGCCAAGGAAGGTGACGGGCCCAATGGCAGGCCGCTTTTTGACCGCACGTTCCACCCCAAGGAAACCAGTGAGGTGAGCCTCTACGGCCTCGATGGCAAAGATGTATTCACCGTCGCGGGAACGGCTAAGCGCAGTGTATTGGTACGCATCATAGGGGGCGACGGCAAAGACCAGATTGCCGACGACTCGCACGTGAGCGGCCTGCGCGCTAAAACCAAGGTGTACGATGTAATTGATACGGACTTGAAGGCCAGCTCCGAGACGGATAACCGCACCTCTACCCAACCAGAGGTAAACGCCTACGACCGGGAGCAGTTTGAATACGACACGTACAAGCCCCGTGCTACCTTAATCTATAATCAGAGCGACGGGTTTGGCGCAGGCGTAGGAGTAGACTTCGTGCACCAAGGGTTCCGCAAGCCGAACTACAAAAACCTGTATTCATTTGATATACGGGGGTCTAGCAACGGCAATTTTCAGGTAGCCTTGGCTTCGCGTTACCGGCATGCATTCGGGCAGTGGGATATAGGCGCCCGCACCGAGTATGGTAATTTTTTCCCTTTCTACAACTTCTTTGGCTTGGGGAACAACACTACCAAAGACGAAGGACTGTACGACGATAACTACTACAAGGCCCGCTACAAAGGCTACACGCTCAGCGCCTTCACGGAGCGGATGTTTTGGCAGCGTAGCGTGTTTCGCATCGGGCCAACGTATGAGCACTACACGTCGAATTACGCCACCAACAGCTACCTAGGGCAGCTATTCAACAGCCCGCAGTTCCCCGAAACAGGAGTTCCTAATGCTAGTTTCCAGCGTCTAATTGGCTTAAACGCTTTGCTAGACTTGGATTTGCGAGACCGACAGAGCTTTGCCCGACGTGGCGTGCGCCTGCGCGTACAGCACGACAGCTACCATCAGCTTAATCGCAGCAAGAGTAACTTTGGCCTCACCCAAGCCTTCGCTGAGTACTATGGCACGGCTCGGCTGGGTATTCCCGTAACGCTGGTTCTAAAGGGCGGAGGCGCCAAAAACTACGGCAACGACGAGGAGATTCCCTTCTACAAATTTACCAGCTTAGGACTCCGTGAAAACCTACGCGGCTACTACCGCAACCGCTTCACCGGCGACGCCAGCTTGTATCTGAATACAGAGCTACGCTTGGCGCTTGGGCGGGTGCAAACGGGCTTCTTGCCTTTCTCGTACGGTGTATTCGGCTTCTATGATAAAGGCCGAGTATACTTCCAAGGCTCCTCCCCTAGCGGCTGGCATGAAGGCTACGGCGGCGGCTTCTACATCGCCCCGGTGTCCGACCAACTGGCATTGTCCGTATCCTATCAAAAGTCGCCAGAAAATGGCCTGATTCAGTTCGGCCTGGGCTTCCGCATTGATAACTAAGTGCTTTGCTGCTGACTGATGCGCCCTGTTTCCGCGAAAACAGGGCGCATTGACTTTCTAACGTGCTTTTGACCGTGCCTTCCCCACTATGACCGGCTATATTTGGTCATATTCTTTCGCTCAACTCTCTACTGAATGGAATATCCGCTCCTGAAACTTGCTGCCATTGACATCGGCTCGAATGCCGTGCGGTGCCAGATTTCGGCCGTACTCCACTACGGCGACCGGTACCGCCTCAAGCGCGTAGAGTACGTGCGCTACCCACTGCGTCTAGGCGAAGATGTCTTCGCCACCGGCCGCATCTCAGACAAGAAACAGGAGAAGTTTGTCAAGTTTCTGCATGCGTTGCGCTTACTCATGGAAGTGCACGACGTAGCCCCCAACCATTACCTCATTTGCGCCACTTCCGCTATGCGCACCGCCACCAATGGCCAGGCTGTAGCACAACGAGTGCAGAAGGAACTGGGTATGACCATCCGCGTGATTGATGGCCAGGATGAGGCGGCCTACATCAACCGCGTAATTGAACAACTGCTCGAGGACAATAAGCACTACCTGCATATTGACGTGGGAGGTGGCAGCACTGAGTTCAACATCTACCACAACCGCCGCAAGGTAGCTTCCCAGTCGTTTGAGGTAGGCTCAATCCGCCGGATGCAGCAAGAAGAATCTGGCCTGGGTGCCGATGCGCTTAACGCTACCTGGAAGCGCATGGAGGAGTGGGTTACTGAGAATGCCCGCCGCTACCACGTATCGCGCGCCATTGGCACGGGCGGCAACATCAACAAGCTCTACAGCTTAGCCCAGCCCCAGCTTGATAAGCCCGTAACGCGGCGGCGTATTGCTACCATCCTCGAGCAGCTCACGGGCATGACCATGGATGAGCGCGTTAACGTAGCGCTACTTAACCCCGACCGGGCCGACGTGATTGTGCCGGCTGGTCACATCTACTTGTCGGCTATGGAGTGGGCCCACATTCACCAAATGATTGTACCCGACATTGGCCTTAAGGATGGTATGCTGCAAACGCTGTTTGAAGACCACTTTGACGAAATTCGGGCTAATGATGACCATTCTTTACAGAAGCCTATTCCCGCGGTGCAGAGTCGCCCAACCGAGGTAGAATAAGTAGCTGCGGATTCAACTCAAAGAAGCAAAAAGGCCGGTACCATGTGGTACCGGCCTTTTTGCTTCTCTTACTCTTGCGGATTGGCAACGCCTACTCTAACGCAGCCTCTTCATCTGGCTCTTGCCCGTCGTGGGCATCTACGGCAACGGGCTGCTCATTTTCTTCCTCCTCTACTTCTTGCGCATTGGGCTGATCGTAGGACGGGATGGAAGTGTGGTCATTGCCATTCGAATCAGCATTATCGTACAGTACATCGGCCCGGTTAAGCCATTCCTCGTACAGCGCGTTTTCACTCAGCAATGCGAAATTCTTGCTATAAAACTCCTTGTGCACGTTGAATACCGGCTCATCCGGCACTGGTTGGCGACGGATGTAGGCCCCATCCTCGCGCATGAGGTAGGTATTCTGATTATCCTTGAGGTTGAAGTACAGGATATTGATGGCTTCCCGTTTTAGCTGCGGATTCACAATCAAGAACAAGGCTTCAATGCGACGGTCGAAGGAGCGCACCATCAGGTCGGCAGAGCCAGCGTAGACTTTCGGGTGGCCGGCTTGATGGAAGTAGAACAAGCGTGAGTGCTCCAAGTAGTCGCCTACAATGCTGCGTACCTCAATGTTGTCGCTGAGGCTAGCGCGCCCAGGACGCAGGCAGCAGATACCCCGTACGATGAAACGAATGGGCACGCCGGCACGGCTGGCTTTATAGAACTCATCTATCATCTCCTTGTCCTCCAAGGAGTTCATCTTCATCACAATGCCACTAGGCAGCCCTTTTTTAGCGTTGCGCACTTCCTCCCGAATCAGAGAAATAAGCTGCTGACGCATGTCTTTAGGAGCCGTAATCAGGTACTCGTAGTCATCGGGCTGGGAATGGCCCGTGATAACGTTGAAAAACTCTGATACATCATGCCCATACACGTCGTTGGTTGTCAATAGGCTGACGTCGGTATAAATGCGCGACGTTTGCTCGTTGTAGTTACCTGACCCAATGTGCACGTAGCGCGTTACCTTCTCCCCTTCCTTGCGTATAATTTGGAGCATTTTGGTGTGCGTCTTGTACTTGCTCACCCCGTAGATAACAAAGCAGCCGGCCTTTTCCAGGCGTGCCCCCTCCCGGATGTTGCGCTCCTCATCGAAACGTGCTTTCACCTCAAACAGTACCGATACGTGCTTGCCGTTTTCAGCGGCTTTAAGCAAAGCGGCTGTCACGCGCGAATCATCGGCCAGGCGGTAAATGGTTTGCTTGATTCCCAGAACGTGGGGGTCTTCAGCAGCTTGCTCCAACAAGCGTACTACTGGCTCAATGCTGTTGTACGGGTGGTGGAGCAGCACATCATGCTGCTTTAAGTAGTCAAATAAGTTGTCTTCGGCCCCCTCTGGCAGGCTGAGGGGCGTAACAGCCGCAGGCTGCTTGAAACCCTTGCCTCGGAAGTTCGGATGCTTCAGGACCTGGAATAGCCCCTTCAAATCAATTAAAGAACTGATAACAAATACATTGCCGTTATCAATATTCCACCGCTCCTTCAGTACTTGCATGAGTAGCGCCGAGGCATTTGGCTCTACCTCCAAGCGCACTACCCGGCCCTTCTTGCGAGTTTTCAGGCCCAGCTGAATTTCCTTGATGAAGTCCACGTCAATGTCGTCAGACTCTTCCAAGGTAAAGTCGCCATTGCGCGTGATGCGAAACAAATCGGCCGATACAATTTCAACATTACGGAACAGCTTAGGCAGATTGGCCCGCACAATTTCCTCAATGGGCACAAAAATAACTTTGTCTTTGCGCGTTAGCTCAAAGAAGCGCGACAGGTTCTGGGGAATCTGCACGAAGGTGAGACGGTCTTGCCCGCGTTCCGCTTCCATGCTACCATCCAATCCACCGCCGGCTCGCGTCACAACCCCGTAGATGAGCATCTGATTCATCATCAGCGGGAACCCGTGGTAGGAGTCGTACACCATAGGCGTGAGCAGCGGAAAGATGGTGTTCTTGAAGTAGCCATCAGCCTTCTTGAGCTCCAGCTCCGTCAGTTCAGACATCTTCAGTATGTTGAAGCCGTTTCTCTCAAACAGCGGCTTCAGCTCGTTGAGGTACGTGAGCGACTGGTCGTTGACGAAACGGTGGGCAAAATCCAGCAGCTTGCGCCGGAATGGCAGCTCTCGCAGGCCAGAGTAATCAACCCGCTCTTTGCCATAATCCAGATAGTTATACAACGACCCCACCCGAATCATGAAGAATTCATCAAGGTTGCTGGAAGTAATGGCCATAAACCGCAGCCGATCAAATAAGGACCGACCGGCATCTTTCGCTTGGTCGAGCACGCGGTAATTAAACCGTAACCAGCTCAGGTCGCGGCTAATGTATTTACTCTTGCGGATTAAGTCCGCGGATTTAAACAGTTTCATAACAGCAAGGAAAGGCCGGACAAAATACGAGCAAACGGCCCTTTGTAGGTACGTTACGCAGGAATAATAGCTGTGGCCTCTATTTCAACCAATAACCGTGGATCAATTGGGGCCTGTCCGGCTAGCATGGTGCTAGCAGACTAGATCTTGCCAAACGCTTCTGCATGGGCCTTCCCCACAGCTTCCCAATCAGCAATGTTGCTAAGGAAAATGCGTGTGCGGACCACCTGCTCGCAGGTAGCTCCAGCTTCTCATAAGGCTTCCTTAATTTTCTCCAGAACGCGCTTTGTTTGTGCATACGCATCGCGACCCGTGGTAGGGGTACCATCTCGCGCGGTAGTGCCAGCCACTTCCACCATATTGCTTTCCTGCATTGCCCGGGGGTAGCCTACGATTGGTTCCGAGGGCGCACCTGAATTAATTAAAGTTCTTATACTAGTGAAAAGCTAGGGTGGCACACTTGTACTCGCGCTGGTCGGCGTTCCACTTGGTTGAATAGACAGCCATGTAGGACAACAAAAAGGCCCGCTATACGGCGGGCCTTTCCAATCTAGTGATTACACGTCCAATTTCGCGTATTTGGCGTTTTTCTCGATGAAGTCGCGGCGGGGTGCCACTTCGTCTCCCATAAGCATGGAGAACAAATGGTCGGCTTCCGCAGCCGAATCTACCGTTACTTGCTTGAGGGAGCGGGTGTCAGGCTGCATGGTGGTTTCCCACAGCTGTTCGGCGTTCATTTCCCCAAGGCCTTTATAACGCTGCACGTTCACCGTCTCAGGACGACCTTTGCCCATTTCTTCCTGGGCTTGCATACGCTCATCCTCAGTCCAGCAGTAGCGCTCTTCTTTGCCCCGCTTTACAAGGTAGAGCGGCGGCAGGGCGATGTAGATATAGCCACGATCTACCAGTTCACGCATGTAGCGGAAGAAGAACGTCAGAATCAGGGTACGGATGTGCGAACCGTCAATGTCAGCATCTGTCATGATGATGACTTTATGGTAGCGCAGCTTTGCGGTGTTCAGCGCTTTGGCATCTGCTTCAATACCTTTCTCTGGGTCGGCATTGACACCAAATGTAACTCCCAATGCCGTAATCATATTACGAATTTCTTCGTTCTCAAGGATGCGGTGCTCTTGCGCTTTCTCTACGTTCAGAATTTTACCCCGCAGGGGCAGAATGGCCTGAAATGCGCGGTTACGGCCCTGCTTGGCCGTCCCACCGGCCGAGTCACCTTCCACCAAGTAAAGCTCGCATACCTCCGGGTCTGATTCGGAGCAGTCGGCTAGCTTACCAGGTAGTGAGTTTGAACCTAACACCGTTTTGCGCTGCACCATTTCGCGGGCTTTGCGAGCAGCAATGCGGGCCTTGGCGGCCAGGATTACCTTCTCCACAATGATGCTAGCCTCTTTCGGGTTTTCTTCTAGGTACTGCGCCAGAATCTCACCCACAACGGTGTTCACTGCGCCGCTAACTTCACTGTTCCCCAGCTTTGTTTTGGTCTGCCCCTCAAATTGAGGCTCCGCTACTTTCACTGAAATAACTGCCGTGAGCCCTTCGCGAAAGTCTTCGCCCGAAATTTCCACCTTAGCCTTTTCCAGCTTGCCAGACTTATCGGCGTAGGCTTTGAGTGTGCGAGTAAGGGCAGAGCGGAAGCCAGCTACGTGCGTACCGCCTTCGTGGGTATTGATGTTGTTAACATACGAGAAGATATTCTCCTGGTAAGAGTCGTTGTACTGCAATGCAACCTCCACCGGCGTGTTGCCCTTCTCGCTTACCACGTGGATAGGCGTAGGCATCAGCGCATGACGCTCCGAGCCGTCGAGGTACTGTACAAACTCAGCCAGGCCACCTTCAGAGTGGAAGGTTTCTGTCAGGAAATCGGCTCCATCTTCTCCCTTCTCACGACGGTCGGTGAGGATAATGGTGATGCCCTTGTTCAAGTACGACAGCTCCCGCAGACGCGACGCGATAGTGGCGTACTTGTAGACCGACTCGGTAAAGATTGTATCGTCAGGCAGGAAGTCTACTTGCGTGCCGTGCTCTTCCGTTTCGCCAATCTCCCGTACTGGGTACTGAGGTGCCCCAATTTTGTACTCCTGCTCGTACATTTTACCGTTGCGGCGCACGGTTACTTTCAGGTCTTGGCTAAGCGCGTTCACGCAGCTTACCCCTACCCCGTGCAAACCACCGGATACTTTGTACGTGTCCTTATCAAATTTACCACCGGCGTGCAGCACAGTCATTACCACCTCTAGAGCCGAGCGGCCCTCTTTCTGGTGGAAGTCGACAGGAATGCCGCGACCATTGTCACGCACGGTGATGGAGTTGTTCTCGTTGATTGTTACTTGAATTGTATCGCAGTAGCCGGCCAAGGCTTCATCAATGGAGTTGTCCACTACTTCCCACACCAAGTGGTGCAGGCCCTTCACCCCAATATCCCCAATGTACATGGCCGGGCGCTTGCGCACAGCTTCGAGCCCTTCGAGTACTTGAATGCTGTTCGCGGAGTACTCGGCGGGGGCTTTTTTCTCTTTCGTTTCGCTCATGTTGCGGTAGGTTCAGCGCTAACTGCTTAAGTAGGCAAACATACCAAATTTATTCGGTTTTTGCCACTGTTTGCGCGGTTTTGGGTATTCTTGTCTTAACGCGCACTGACGCTTTATAGTGCCCTCAAACCGACTATTCTGCGCTACCAAACTATGCCAGAATCACGACCCATAAGCCCTCCCACTCGACCGACCAACGCTCTGCCTTCGATAGCCGAATTACTCCTCAAAGCTAGTGTGGCAAGCTGCTGACCAACCGTAAGCTTTAGCCTTTGTGGTAGGCGAAACAGCTATACATCAAAGTACCGAGCGAAAAGCATCTCAACTGTCCGTAGCTGGTCCTAGGTGCAAGTATGGATCTGGCACTCTCGCCTGGTGGTGGGTACTAGTACTCTGCCTGCTTTCACGCCGCTGCGGACGCACTATGTATGTAAAGTACTAATCATCAGCATCCCAATTAGGGAGAACACAGTGCGCCGAACCATAGTGGATACAGTCAAGAGGTTGAAACTTAGAAGAGGTTGCGGCCTACTACAACAACCAATTATCGTGGCACTATCATCCTGTGTTCCAAGGTAGCAACGTATTCACCGAAAAGCCATTCAATATAAAATACACAATTATCTTTGATTATTTACGTTGTACTGCTTCTTGTTTCCAAAGTGAGCACTAGTCGTGCAACTCAGCATTACCAATCTCCGGCATGTCCACAACTGTTTCGAAGCGAGAAGATCGTAATTATGCGCTTGATCTATTGCGCTTTATTGCGGCTTTCGCTGTAGTTATATTCCACTACACTTACCGTGGCTACATGGCCGACAACTTGAACCCTGTATCCTACCCTTGGTTAGGCTCTATCTGTAAATACGGATACCTGGGGGTTCACCTTTTTTTTGTAATCAGCGGCTACGTCGTACTCATGAGCGCCATGGGGAAAACGGTATGGCAGTTCTTCTTTTCCCGCTTTACTAGATTGTATCCTGCATTCTGGGTTGCCTGCACCCTTACGTTCTTAGCAATACGATTTCTGGGACCAGTAGCTGACTCCCCCTTTCGAACCCATCTTATGGATGCCTCTTTGACCCAGTACATTGTTAACATGACAATGCTACAGCAGTTCTTTGGTTTTCGAGATTTAGATGGGGTGTATTGGACCCTGACCGTTGAAATCAGTTTTTACTTTTTAATCTCCCTACTGATTGCATATAAGCTAGTTGATTATATGCAATGGATTCTGATGGGGTGGTTGTTTTACTCGTTGCTGGCAGGAAGTACGCCTGCCCCCTCTGTTTTCTCCTTTGCGTTCTTTCCTCAATTCGCTCCCCTCTTCATTGGGGGCATGCTTCTTTACTTGCGAAAGATCGGTTTTACTCAGCGGTGGAAGCTTCACATCCTGTTGTTGGTTGCTTTAGGGTTGGCCCTACGTAATGGAATAGCAGCAAGCGTAGGGTTAGGCGTAGCATTCCATGACCAGTTTTCGCCTGTCATAGTAGGCAGTATCATTGTGGCAATATTTGCCGTTTTACTGCTGATTACAGACGGCTACATCACGCTAAAGCGCTTCAACGCCCTCGGCACACTAGGGGCCCTTACCTACCCCGTTTATCTGCTACACCATAACATTGGCTACATCTTCTACCAGCGCCTGCATACTATATCCAATAAATATGTACTCCTAGTAGGGCTGACGATTGCCAGCTTCATAGCAGCCTACTTGGTGCATGTCTTAGTGGAAAAAAGATATGCCCGGGCACTAGGACAGCAAGTAGATGCTTTTCTTAAGAAGTTTACTCCTGCCTCATCAAAAGCGTAAGGAATACTGTATTTGAAAAGATTGATTAACGGAGGGCGTATTCTCAATACTTGACTAAGAGCTTTATAGTCACCTAATCAGAACTGACTAAAAGCAGCAAAATAAGATGGTTCAGTTAGGTGGAACAGATTAGGGAAATATTTATAAGTTGTTGTAAGTGAAATATTTGCGAGGTTAAGTAGGCAAGAGTTGAGTGGCTTCACTCGTAACTATAGTAGCCAAAATACGTGGCTACGCTGTGCTGGGTGTCAGCTACGTCGTGAAATACAGGCCACTCCCGTTGTTCGAATTGCTCGGTTTTGAGGCACAACCACAGGCATTCGGTATGGGCATTGTCGAGGCATTCCCACGCCGGCTTTAGTAGTATACAGTTCCGTGCTGATGGAGCAGCGCCCAGTAGGCGTTGACGCAGTATTACCCACTCCGGTCGGAATGCCTCCGAAACATATTGATAAAACCGAGCGGCTAGGCAATTATGCTGGCTACCACACAGCGCATAACTAGTGGGGGTTAGTGAACCCAATGTTGTGGCTTGCCTAAAAGAGACTATCGGGTAAGGACAGGCTACTGAGCATGCAGCAGCCAATAGAGAATATAACCAGACCCATTTCAATGTAGATATCGAAAGCGGCTACCTATTCCACATAGTTGTCATGCGATTTGTGAATCAAGAAGTAGTATCGCTTCCGATGATCTACGATTAAGAGCCACAGGATGGAGTTATGCACCAACAACTGTTGGCTACTATCAGCCACTAAATCTGCTGCATAGTAGCAGCCCTAATACTGGTTTTTCAGCCGATAGATATTGACGCGGTGAATAATATCACTCCTTGGATTGCGCTTATCACTTCCTTTTTACACCTATAGAGCCACTCGCATGAACCAACATGTAAACTATCAACAAAAAAGCCACTCAGCGCAAAAGCTAAGTGGCTTATTATCAGCGTGGCCCCGATGTGATTCGAACACATGACCGGCTGCTTAGAAGGCAGCTGCTCTATCCAGCTGAGCTACGGGGTCAAAAAAGAATAGCCGCCCGCCCCAAAGGCGGGCTGGCGGCTATAAAGTCGGGGTGGCAGGATTCGAACCTGCGGCCTCCTGCTCCCAAAGCAGGCGCGATACCGGGCTACGCTACACCCCGAGAACTGACTGAGTCAGCAATATTTCGTAAGAAGGCTTTCCACGTGGGAAAGTTTAGGCTCGCATTATAGAAAGCCTTCTTATGTGGAGAGGGGGGGATTCGAACCCCCGGTAACCTTTAGAGCTACGGCAGTTTAGCAAACTACTGGTTTAAGCCACTCACCCACCTCTCCAGTGGGACGTCTTTCCGTCCGAAAGCTGTGCAAATATACAAGCAGATTGGAGATTCAAACGTTTTTCAAAAAAAATATCTTCCATCTTGCCACTCTAACGCGGGTAGAAACTCACGTTGAAGGAGTTATTCGGCTACCTCTTTTTTCACCTTTTGCTAGTCTTGTATTTTGAACAATAAGCGGTTACCATCATGTTGAGTTGGGCTTATCCGCTGGGTTGGCCCGAGGCACTAGCGGCAATTTTATTTTTTCTTTTTTACCTCGGGTACGCTGTTCGGACGCGTCGACTGGCGGCTCCACTAGGACAGCGGGGTTGGTCTTTGGGCTGGAAGCTAACGTTACGCTTCACCTATCTAGCCTTGTTAGGTGTCGCCTTACTAGGCCCGGCCTATGGGCTCACCCAACGTCCAGTTCGCACGGCGGGTAAAGATGTATGGCTGTTAGTAGACCTTTCCCGGTCTATGAATGCGCCTGATGTATCGCCAACGCGGCTTCAAAAAGCGAAGGCAGAACTTGCGACTCTCGTAAGCCGCTTCCAAGCCGACCGCCTGGGTTTGATTGTATTTGCGAATGAGGCGTTCGTGCAGTGTCCGCTCACGTATGATCAGGCTGCTCTCCAACTATTTCTCAGTACGCTTCAAACGTCGCTAGTGCCAGCGGGCAGTACTGATCTGGTGCCGCCACTTGAGTTGGTGCTTACTCGATTGGAATCAAGCACCCCTACAACGAACAGTAATTTGCCGAGGGCTACGGCCGTGGTACTCGTGACTGATGGAGAGGACTTCGGGGAAAACTTAGAACCAACCGTACGAGTGCTGGCACGCACCGGAGCCCGCGTGTTTACGATGGGTGTAGGCACGACGGAAGGCAGCGCTATTCCGCAGCCAGGAGGCCGAGGCTACTTACGGGACGCACGCGGCAGAGAGGCTGTCAGCCGCCTGGTACCGGCACCGTTACGTAGACTTGCGGAGCAAACGGGCGGACAGTACTTCGAACTAACCGACCGACGCAACGAGTTTCCACTACTAGTGAATGCGCTCAACCGCATGGAAGGACAAGCGGAACAGGTACGCACTGTGTCGGTGGCAGATAACCGCTACCGGTACCCGCTGCTGCTAGCGTTGGCACTGATGATGCTGGATGTGCTAATAACTATCAAAGTGATAAAGCCATGAAAATTTCTCTGGTGAGCAGCCTCCTACTTCTTGGTCTATGGGGCGGCCTGACGAAAATTCACGACAGAAATTTGGCAATCCAGCAGGCTGGCCAGGCTTACTTTCACCACGATTTTACGTCGGCAGCGCAGGCTTATAAGGAGGCCACGTTCGAGTTGGGTGCTTCAGCCGAAGCTGTGTGGCTCAACTTAGCCCACGCAACTGCCCAGGATGGGCGGCCGCAGGAAGCACGCGCTTATTACGGACGTTTGCTTAGCAGTAAGACGCCCGCTGTTCGAAGTACAGCAGCCCAGCAACTGGCCGTGTTAGCGGCTGGCCAAGGTGACTATGCGCAAGCACTAGCCCTCTTGCGGCAAGCTTTACTAGCTGCTCCTGCTAACGCCGATGCCCGCTATAACTACGAAGTACTACATGACTTCTTAACTCGTAGAGCAGCTGACCCGCATATGCCGCCCCCCGGCACCGACGGCAACCCCACTGAGCCCACTAAAGGCCCATCGGAGCGGAACCCGACGAGGCAGCCTCAAGCGCAGCCGGGTACTATGCAGCAAGGTCAGCTCAACGATCCTACTCAGCCGCAGAACCCGCAGAATGCGTCGGAATCCCGGGAGAACTCCAACGGACAACGCGACCCCAACCGGCCATCTACAACGCCCGGTAATTCCGCCGCCGGTAGTTTCCAGCCGGGCAAGGGGGAACAACGAAACGTAGCACAAGGGTCTCAGCCTGGCTCGGTGCAGGGCCTTAGCAATGAGGAAACCGGACCTGAAGCAACGGGCGGGGTAAGCCGGCGCGCAGGCACTGAGCAAGCCGCTGCTGATGAAGCCCAGGTGCAAACTCAGCGTGCCCGCCTACAACAGATGAATCTCAGCTCAGGGCAGGCTCGTCAACTACTCGAGGCGCTTGGGGCAGCAGAGCAGCAGTATTTGCAACAACTACCCCACCAGCCTACCCGCAAAGCGGAGAAAGGCAAGCCCGGCTGGTAATGCTACGGGCAATACGAATAGAGTGGCAACTAGCAACCCAGTACTGCTCCTACCCTGCCAGCAGTCCTTCACAGTCCAAATACATACCTTTGCCTCCCACATCCAACCAATCCCACCCACTCATTTTATGCAAATCAAAGAAGTAGTCATCGTAGCTGCGGTGCGCACACCTATCGGCTCATTTGGCGGCAGTTTAGCATCGTTGTCGGCCACGGAGCTGGGAGCTATTGCTATGCGAGGTGCGCTAGAAAAAGCCGGCCTCGATGGCAAGGAAGTAGATCAAGTAATAATGGGCAATGTTATTTCTGCTAATCTAGGGCAGGCGCCCGCACGCCAAGCCGCGAAGAAGGCAGGCTTGCCCGATACCGTGGAGTGCACTACCGTGAACAAGGTATGCGCTTCCGGCACCAAGGCCATTATGTTCGGAGCCCAAGCCATCATGCTTGGGCAGTCGGAGGTAGTGCTGGCGGGCGGCATGGAAAGCATGTCGAATGTGCCCTACTACCTTGACAAAGCCCGTTTTGGTGCCAAATACGGTCACAGCCAGATGATTGATGGCTTGATGAAGGATGGCCTCTGGGACCCGTATAACGACTATGCCATGGGCAACGCCGCCGATGCTACGGCGGCGCACTATGGCATTACACGCGAAGAGCAAGATGCCTTTGCCCAGCAGAGCTACGAGCGGAGCGCCGCCGCTGCTAAGGCAGGCAAGAAAAAGGACGAAATTATTCCGGTAACCATTACGGTGCGTGGTAAGAATATAGTAGTGGAAGACGACGAGGAGTATACTAAAGCTGACTTCGCCAAATTCGCAACTCTTAAGCCAGCCTTCACCAAGGAGGGCTCTGTAACCGCCGCCAATGCATCTACGCTGAATGATGGTGCAGCGGCCGTGCTACTCATGAGTCGCGAAAAGGCCGAAGCGCTGGGCATCAAGCCTCTAGCACTTATCCGCGGTTTTGCCGATGCTGAGCAAGCACCAGAGTGGTTTACTACTACTCCTTCCTTGGCTATTCCGAAGGCCTTGAAGCATGCGGGAGTAGAAGCTTCTGAGGTTGATTTCTACGAAATAAACGAGGCTTTTTCGGTGGTTTCACTGGCGAACAACAAGCTTCTGAACCTGGAAGGCACTAAGGTAAACGTGTACGGGGGAGCTGTGTCGCTGGGCCACCCGCTAGGGGCGTCCGGGGCTCGCATTGTAACCACTCTTTTGAACGTGCTCCAAAATGAGGGCGGTAAGATTGGGGTGACGGGCATTTGTAACGGCGGCGGCGGCGCGAGCAGCCTCGTTCTTGAGAAGCTCTAATTCTTAGCTAGATCTAGCTAGTAATAGTGTTCTAATGCAGTAAAAAAGCCTGGTCCTTAGCGGCCAGGCTTTTTTTGTAGTTGCTGCTGATGGGCACGAAGGTTGCGCATGGTGCAGAGGTAGGCTGGCGCAGTACCCGCACTATCTACCGTAAAGTTTCGTTCTTGCTCTTATGAAACCACATCTTTTGTTGCTGCCTTTGGGGCTGCTGGCCGCTAGCACGGCCCATGCCCAGAAGCTACGGCGGCTTACTACCTTCTTCGATTCTACGAACACGCACAAGCGCGAACTATTCTCGGCAGTAGTGGGCGCCGATACGGTCATGCAAGGCCCTTATAAGCGGTTTTACTACTCGGGCAAGCTGGAAGCCCAAACCCGCTACACCGACGGCAAGCGCGACTCAGCATACGTGGAGTTTCACCCCAATGGTGGGCGGCGCCTGGAAGTAACGTACCAGCAAGGCGTCCGTCAGGGGCCCTTCAAAACATACTACGACTCAGGCAAAATTGCGCAGGAAGGCTCCTACGAAAACGACCAGCCCAGTGGTACGCTCCGCTATTACCATCCTAGTGGGGAAGTAAAGCTGGAAACAACACTCACCAACGGACAACCCGCCGGCACCATCCGGGAACTGTACCCATCGGGCAAGCCTAAGGTTGAAATTGCTTACCTAAATGGGCAAGCCAGTGGGCCCGTTAAGACCTACTACCCCAACGGGCAACTGCAGAGCGAAGGCACGTTTAACCGAGGACTGCTGGCGGGCCCTTACAAAACGTATTACGACAACGGCCAGCTGGAGGTAGATGTACAGGCCGACAAAAGCGGCAAGGGGTCTTACCGCAGCTATTACCGCTCCGGCAAACTACGCACGGAGGGCACCTATGCCCCGGCCAACTTGGTAGGGCGAGCCGTAAAAAACCCACTGGCTGATGACCTCACCAAGCAGGCCAAAAACCTGGCCGGCGGCACCAGCAACCTCGATGGACCGGCCAAATCCTACTACGAAAGCGGCGCCATTAAGAGCATCCAAACCTACCGCCAAGGTGTGCTAGTGGGTACCCAGCAGGATTATTACGAGTCGGGAAAGGTGGAGCAGAAGATAGACTATGCTAACCAGGGCCGAGACCGGAAAATCACGCTGTATTATGAGGATGGCTTCCCGCGGGAAGAGCAGCAGTATAAAAACAGCCAACCAGTAGGCCTCTGGCGTGCATTTCACCCAGGTGGTAAGCAAGTCCAGAAGCAGGAAACGTACGTGAACGGCAAACTGGCGGGCGAGCAAATCACCTACTACCCTACCGGAACTGTGCAAAGCAAATTGACCAACGAAAATGGCAAGCCAACTGGTGTAGGTCAGGAATTTTATCCATCGGGGAAGCTGAAGGCCGAGACTACCTATGTTAAGGGTTTAAAGATGGGCCCCTTCCGTCAGCTGCGCGAAGACGGCACAGCCGAAATAGCCGGCGCCTTCCGCAATGGAAAAGAAACTGGCGTGTGGAGCTACTTCGGCCCCGATGGCAAGACAGTTCAGGAAAAGAAGACGTTTCGCAATGGCCAAGTAGCCGCCCCCGGAGCTGCTCCATCTACCAAGCCCACCCCCGCCCGCAAGCCCACTACTGCGGCAAAGCGCAAGTAGCGAACAGAAGGTAAAACCAGAGCTGGCGCGAGTAGATACGCTGCTCCTACCAGCACTCAGCCTCCTCGTTTCCCAGCCCAAATAGCAAGCGTAGCTTCCCGTTGGTAGTACTGCCAACGGGAAGCTACGCTTGCTATTTGGGCTGGTTGGCGGAGCGAAGCACAAGCCAGCCTGGTTAGAACAGAATTGAAAATGCTGTACGGCCATTCTCCTGAGTTTCGAGTCGGAAAGTGAAATCGTGCTGCAGTAGAATGTCGCGGATAAGGGTAAGGCCGATGCCCTGACCATCGCGCTTGGTGCTGAAAAAGGGCGTAAACAGGCGTTGCTGCACCTCGGGTGCAATACCAGGTCCGTTGTTTTCGATGCACAGCCTGGCAGGCGTGTTGGTAGTACGCACCCAAACGGTACCATCCTCCCCAATGGCTTCGAGGGCGTTTTTGCAGATATTGAGCACAGCCTGCTCCAATTGTAAGGGGTCTAGCAGCACTACCAGCGGGGTAGGCGCTAGCTCCCACTGCCATTGAATGCGGCGACGCTCTGCTTGCACTTGCAGCAGGCGGGCAGTGGCGCGCAGCATTTCGTGCACATCAGTGGGCTGCCGTTGCGGCAATGGCAGGCGCACTAGGTTGGCGAAGCCAGCCATAAAGTTGGCCAAGTGAGTATTGCGGCCAATGGAAACGTCTAGGGCTTCCGTGAAATCAGGCTGGTCTTCTGCTTGCAGTTGGGGCGTGTAGTAATGGAAGCTCTGTAGGATAGAATTGATGGCGCCAATGGAGTTGTTGATTTCGTGCGACATCATGCGGATCAGCTTTTCGTAGGCTTGCTTTTCCTGCCGAATTAGATCCTGAGTTAACTCTTCCAGCAGAATAAACCGCCGCGTGAACCCCCGGTCTATGAAATGCGAACAGTGGGCCCGGTACGTTTGAATACCCGATAGCTGTACTACGTGGGGCGCTTGCTCCGAGAGGTTGGCGAGGGCTGTGCCCCAATGGCCTGGTAGCTGAGCGGGTTGCTGGCCTAGAATGGCGGTGGCTGAGAGACCAAGTATGCGCTCAGCGGCGGGGTTTGTGCCCTCAATTCGGCCATCGAAGGAAAGTAGGAGTACACCTGCCGGCGAGGCCTGAATAAGACTTTCGAGCAGAAAACTCTTTTCGTGCTGCGTAATCCGCTCCTTCCGCAATTCCTCAATCATGTGGTTGTACACGTGAATGAGCTGATCCATCTCGCGCTGGCCTACGGGCACAAATTTCATAGAGAAGTCTTTGGCCCGAATTGCCTCAGTACCGGCTGCTATCAGATGAAACGGCCGCACAAATCCCTTGTATAGCTGCACCGTCAGCAGGATGCTGATAAGCAGCAGCACCTCTAGACCCACAAACAGCGGCGCGTTGTGGCGCATCACTTGCGCCGCCAGTACAATGAGCACTGCGTGAATGATGACGGCAAACAGGATAAACTTAAGACGCAGGCTCATGTGAAGCAGGTAATCGAGTTACAGAGCCAAAAGCTACCTATTCTGCATCGAACGGAATGGCATACTTCTCCAATCGGCGGTAGAGGGCCCCACGGCTGAGGCCCAGGGCTTTTGCTACGCGGCTGATGTTGCCGCCGTAGTGCTCCAGAGTCCGCCGAATCATTTGGGCTTCAAGCTCATCGAGGGTCATGGTACCAGGCTCGGGTAGCTCGCCCGCCTCAGAGGCGCGCACGAGGGGCCGCTGGAATTGGGCTTGAAAGTCTTCGGGGCCGAGCTCGTCTTTGCCAGACACCAGCACGGCGCGCTCCACTAGGTTTTTTAGCTCTCGGATGTTGCCTGGCAGGGGCTGCTCCTGCAACCAGTGTTGGGCCCGCGTACCTACTTTCAGGGCGGGCCGGTTGTAAGTAGCACGCAACCCGTCCACGAAGTGCTGCACAAGCAGTGGAATGTCCTGGGGTCGCTCGCGCAGGGCGGGTAGGCGCACCGTAATCAGGTTGATGCGGTAAAACAAATCCTCGCGAAAACGGCCCTGCTGCACCATCTCGGCCAGGTTGCGGTTGGTGGCACAAATCACCCGAATGTCGAGGCGGCGGGGCTTGCTGTCGCCCAGCACCTCGTAGGTGCGGTCTTGCAGCACACGCAGCAGCTTCACTTGGCTACCCAGGTCCAGCTCCCCTATCTCATCCAGAAAAATGGTGCCGCCATTGGCTAGCTCAAAGCGCCCCACACGGTCGGTTTTCGCATCGGTGAAGGCGCCGCGGCGGTGCCCAAACATTTCACTCTCGAACAAGGAGGCTGAAATACCGCCTAGGTTTACTTTCACAAAGGGCTGCCGCCGACGCTGGCTGTTGTGGTGCACAGCCTCGGCAATTAGCTCCTTACCCGTTCCCGATTCGCCTTCAATGAGTACCGAAGCATCAGTAGCGGCTACCTGGCCCACGTTGCGCAGCACGTGCAGGAGGCGCGCATCCTGACCCACAATATCCCGGAAATTATACTGCTTATCTAGTTGGCGGCGACTGAGGGCGGCCGGGTCGGCGTCGGATTCTGCTTCGTGCAGGCTCAGGATAGTGCGGATAGTTTGGAGCAGGGCGTCGTTGTTCCAGGGCTTGGTAACAAACTCAGCTGCTCCCGCCTTCATGCCTTCTACGGCCAGCGTGATAGAGCCCCAGCCCGTAATCAGTACCACTGGCAAGGCCGGGCGCAACTGCTTTACCTGGCCCAGCAGGTCTAAGCCATCTCGGCCCGACGTATCCAGAGAATAGTTCATATCCATCAGCACGAGGCGGGGCTGCTTTTCACGCACGGCATGCAAGGCCTCGGCCGGGGTAGCTACTGCTTCTACCACGTAGCCGTGTTGCTTGAGAAGCAACCGCAAAGAAGTGCGAACGGCTACATCATCGTCAATAATCAGTATCATAGCGTGGGCGAAGGACGGAAATTGAACGCGAAGGACAATGCCTCCACCCTACTCTTCGCGCAAGGCTACGGCGGGCTGAATAGTCGAGGCCATACGGCTGGGATACAGGGCGCACAGGGCCGTGAGCACGTAGATCAGCATGGAGGCCAGAGCCATACCGGCCAGGTACACGGGTAGCTTAATGCTCATTACGCCCAGTAGCGGAAACTGCGCCGCTACCAGCAGCCCGAAAGCCAGTCCGAACGTGGTAACGACCATTACCTCACCCAGAAATTGCGCGCTGATGCGGCTGCCAGTGGCGCCAATGGCCCGGCGCAGCCCGATTTCGGCGCGGCGCTGGCTGATATTGTACCACAGTACCCCAAACAGCCCCAGGGCCACGTTGAAAATCAGGAAGCTGCATACCAGCACCATACCACCCATGGGGGCCAGCGCATACTTCATACGAGTGGTGCGCTGCTCACGCAGGGTAGTAACGGCAGATTTCCAGCCACCCGTCACGGCCGCTATTTCTTTGGTGATGCGCTGCTCTAGCTCGGCGGTGGCGGTAGGCTGCACCCGAATCAGCAACCGGGGCCGGTCGAAGTTGGTGGTGTCGTTAGGGTCTACTAAGGTTTTGCTGCGTTGAAAAACGGCCGGCTGTAGTTCCTGAAATTCGCCCCGGCCGCGGTAAGACGACGCCAATACGCCTATCACCTGGTATTCGTCGTTGTCTGAATCACGAATGATTTTGCCAACGGCCGACTCGTTGGGAAACAAGGCTTGGCGCATTTCTTTGGAGATGACGAGCGGTGAACGGGCAGCCGCTTCGTCGTGCCGGTTAAACCAGCGGCCTTCCGCCAGCTCTAGGCTCAGCACGTCCTGCATATCATCGCCAGCAGTGTAGAAGTCGCTGTTGGTTGACTTGGTACCGGCTTTAAAGTCGGTGCTACTGTCGCTGAATGAGAACGGCGTATTGGAGTAGGTAGACGCTACACTACGGACACCGGGCACGGATTTGAGGTGCTGAATCAGGCGCTGAAACGTGGCGTCCTGCCGGCTGATGGGCTGACCGTTGGGGTCCATATCTACCTGCCACACATACTCGTAGGTGTAGCCTAGCGGGGCCGTGTACTTACGGTAGTTGTCAACCAGTAGGCTGCCCAGCACGAACAGCACCACGAAGGCAAAGAATATTTCGGTAACCAGCAGGAAATTAGCCCGTTTGCGGTTCCAAATCAAAGTAAACAGGTGGCGTATCATGGGATTGGGAGAGCAAAAGTGAAAACTAGTTACGGCCGCCTTTCAGGGCTTGCACAGCCTGAAGCTTCGACATTTTGTAGGCCGGGTACACGCCCGACAGCACCCCGAACAGCAAGCTCAGTAGCAGCCCACCCGCGAAAATGCGGGGATTGAGCGTGAGCGTGGTGTAAGGGATGAAGCCGCTGCTATCAATTAGGTGCAGCACCACGCTGGCCAGCACCAGGCCTAACACCCCGCCCAGCAAGGTCAGAAACACATTCTCCACCAGAAACTGCCGGATGAGCGTGCCCGAAGTAGCCCCGAAGGCCTTCCGCACCCCGATTTCTGAGGAGCGCTCCAGAATACGGCTCACGTTGACGTTGATGAGGTTGAGTGCCGGCAGCAGCATGAACAACAACGTGACGAGGGCCACTTTGCCCATCAGATCGGCCACCCCGTCGTCGGGCTTGCTGTTGTTGTTGAACCAGCGCACCGTGGAGGACAGCAGCGTGCCGGCGTACACGTGCACTTTTGCATGCTTCTTGGGGTCGGGCACGGGCACCTGGTCTACTACTCGGTTGAACTCGGCCTGAATGGCGGGCAGGTCGGCAGGGGTGCGGGCTTGCAAAATGGCCATACAGTCGCCGAAGTAGCTGGGGTCTTTGGCATCTTGGGTGCTGGTGCTGATGGGCGCCCACATGTCGGCGTAGGAGTTGAAGCGTATGCCGGGCACATCCTTCACCACTCCTATCACCTGATAGCGTATCCGGTCGGTTTCAATGGTTTTGCCCAGCACGCTGCTGATCGTGCCGAAGTAAGCGCGGCAGGTTCGCTCGTTGATAACGGCCACGTGGGCTCCGCTTTGCACTTCGCTCAGGGTATAGGGGCGACCTTCTACAAAGTCGAAATCCAGCACTTGCCAAAACTGGCCGTCGGTGTATTTCAAATCCACATCCAGCTTCTGATTGCCCACATAGGCAGCGGTAGAACTGAAATACGTGCTGATGGAAACAACTTCCGGCGTTTTGAGTGGCCGCACATAGCGCTCCAGGAAGCTGTAGCTGATAGTGCCGTTATTGGTGCCGTTGTCGTTCTTGAAAGATATCGTTGCGCGGTTGACGAATAGCAGCCGGTCCACTTTCTTTTCGGGCGTGTGAGGGCCCACAGTGTGGTCGTAGAAAGCATACACCACCAGCAGAATCATCAGCGTGAAGCTGATACCAAACAGGCTGATGAAGGTGAAGAACTTGCGGCGCAGCAAGACTTTCCAGGCAATTTTTAGATAGCTAAGCAACATGAGCGTAGGTAGTAGAGGAAGAGGAGTAGGAATAGTGCAGGGCCATCACCCGCCGCTGAAGCACCGCGCGCGCCTTGCTGAGTTGCGACTTGCTGGTGCCTTCTGAAATCCCCAAGAGAGCCGCCACCTCGGGGTGAGTGTAGCCCTCCAGGGCGCAGAGGTTGAACACCACGCGGTAGCCAGCGGGCAACTCCTGCACGAGTTGTAGTAGGTCCGCGGCTTGCAGTTCCACGTCGGCCGTGGGCAAACTGGTGGCCAGGTAGCTAGTGGGGCAGTCGTCAATGCAGATTGTGAGCGACTCCCGGCGGCGCAGGCAGTTTAGGGCTTCGTGCACCATAATGCGGCGCACCCACCCTTCTAGGCTACCCTTGCCCTCAAACTGGTGGAGGCTGCGAAAAAC
Organism: Hymenobacter mucosus; assembly: GCF_900188255.1. Lineage (GTDB taxonomy): Bacteria > Bacteroidota > Bacteroidia > Cytophagales > Hymenobacteraceae > Hymenobacter > Hymenobacter mucosus. Next base: position 647,292 of record NZ_FZNS01000001.1, read on the forward strand.
CTTCACAAACCCACGGGCCAGCACATCTTCCGCTTCGAACTTATGCCGCACGTAGCGCAGGCATAGGGCCAACATTTTAGAAGCGAAGCGGGAGTACAACTGCTCCTGGGCGGCGGCATTTTGGCGGCGGCAAGCAGCTACCAATTCAGCGTCCGTAAGTGGGAGGGCAAGCGACTTCATAGGGGGAGCGTGTAGCGCGAAGCGCGGGTTACACATGGTGGTTGTAAGTCAACTGGGCGTTCGGCAAGCGGCAAGGGGAACTATTGCACTTGGCTGCCGTCGAAGAAGCGGATGAGGCGCTGCGTGCGGCGGCCTTGCTGCTCGTCGTGGGTTACCATCACAATGGTGGTGCCTTCCTCCCGGTTGAGGCTTAGCAACAACTCCATAATCTCCTCCCCCATCACCGAGTCGAGGTTGCCGGTGGGTTCGTCGGCCAGAATAATTTCGGGGCGACCGGCCAAGGCCCGGGCAATGGCTACCCGCTGGCGCTGCCCGCCCGATAGTTGGCTGGGGAAATGGTGGGTCCGAGCGCCCAGCCCTACTTTCTCGAGGGCGGCGTAGGCCCGCGCCCGCCGCTCCTTACCGCTTACCCCCGGCCGGTACAGGAGAGGTAGCTCCACGTTGTCGAGCACGGAGAGGTCGTTGATGAGGTGGTAGCTCTGAAAAACGAAGCCGATTTTGTGGTTGCGCAACGAAGCCAGCTCTTTATCGGAGTACGACTGCACTGGGCGGCCATCCAGCTCAATTACTCCGGCGGTAGGCTCATCCAGCAGGCCCATAATGCTGAGCAGTGTAGACTTGCCGCAGCCAGAAGGCCCCATAATCGACACGAACTCGCCTTTATTAATGGTGAGGTTCACGCGGTTCAGCGCTACGGTTTCAATCGTTTTGGTCTGGTAGACCTTCTCAATATCGCGCAGTTGAATAACAGGTTGGGGCTGGGCAGATGCAGTGACCGTAGCGGCGGTTACCTGGGGCCGCACCACCGATTGAGTGAGGATATTTTCCATGAGAGTATAGAGCAGGGATGGGAAGAGTGACGAAGAAGGGTGTCCGGTTTCGAGCAGCTGAGTACCGGGTTCTCTGTAGTATAGCCAAGCGCCATGCCATGTTTTTATCACATTGAATTACAGTATCTTATATCAATAATAAGATTTACACTAACTAGAAATATTGTCCAAAAATGGACACTGTGTTCGGTAATAAATGGTCGAGTGTACGCTTTTCATCTTTTGCAGACTTGTGGTATGTAGCCCAGGAATGGGTTTCGCACAACCATAAGTCCTAGCCAAACTTTCTGGCCCTCGTCGGGTTGCTCATGCTTTGAATTCTACAAGCCATTTGCTGCCATGACGACTACCGCGCTTACTACCCTTTATCAAGAGTTGGCTCCCTGTACCAGTCTCAGCTTAAGCACACTGCTACCCCAGGGCATTCAGCGCGAAGTAGGCCACTTCAATGCGTTTGATTTAGCCAACTTCTGGGATTCTACCCACCTACTACCGGCCACGTCTTACCCTTGCCGTTCCTTCTACAAAATCAGCTTGTTGCGCAGCCGCAGCCGCGCCGAATACGCCGACCAAACTATTACTATTGATCCCAATACTTTAGTATTTTCGTCGCCCAAGGTATCGTTTCAGTGGCAGCCTGTTGAGACGCAACAGGGGCATCTTTGCCTCTTCACGGCGGAGTTCTTGCTGCCAGTTCTCGGAGGCCTTACCCCCGACGAGCTGCCCCTATTCCAAGCCAACGGCTACCCTGTGTTTCAACTGACGTCAACCGAAGCCGCGCGGGCGGAGAGTATTTTCGCCAGGATGCACGAGGAACTAACCTCCGACTACACCCACAAGTACGACCTACTGCGGGCCTACGTACTGGAATTGTTGCATCTGGGCCAGAAACGGCAGCCGGCCACCATGCTACACCCCGCTCATTCGGCAGCGGCCCGGCTCTCGTCGCGCTTTATAGAGTTGCTGGAACGGCAGTTCCCGCTCACCACGCCCCAGCAGCGCGTACCGTTGCGCACCGCCAAAGACTTTGCCGACCACTTAGCGGTGCACGTCAACCACCTCAACAAGGTGCTCAAGGACAGTACCGGCCGCACCACCACTAACCTCATCGGGGGGCGGCTAGCACAGGAGGCTAAGGTGCTCCTACACCAAACGGACTGGACACTCTGGGAAATTGCCGACAGTCTGGGTTTCGTGGATGTGGCGCACTTCTCGCATTTCTTCCGCCGCTACGCCACCGTGAGCCCCGGCGCTTTCCGTACGCTGGAGGCCTTCCCGATTTGATTTCTACAATAAGTAGATTGGCGGGTACAACACCGCTGCTCGCAAGCCGAAGGACCTTTGCCGTGTTCCATTAACACTACAAACGCACTTCGCATGAGTACTTCCAAAATAGCCCTCGTAACCGGCAGCAGCCGGGGCCTGGGCAAAGACATGGCCTTGAAACTAGCCCAGCAGGGCATCGACGTTATCCTAACCTACCGCAGTCAGCAGACTGATGCCGCCGCCGTAGTAGCCGAAATCGAAGCCCTAGGACGCCGCGCCGTGGCTCTGCCCCTGAACGCCGCCGATATCAGTACGTTTGACACTTTCTTCGCGCAGGTCACTACGGCCTTAGCCGATACCTTTGGCACCGACCGGTTCGACTTTCTCATCAACAACGCCGGCACCAGCCTCACCGCTCCTATTGCCGAGAATACTGAGGCGCAGTTTGACGAGATGCTCAACATTCACTTCAAGGGCGTGTACTTCCTCACGCAAAAGGCGTTGCCGCTCCTACGCGACGGGGGTCGGATTATTAATATTTCCTCCGGTACCACGCGGGTTGCTTTCGCAGGAAGCTCGGCCTACGCCAGTATGAAAGGAGCGGTGGAAGTCTTCACGCGCTACCTGGCCCTGGAGCTAGGTAGCCGAGGCATTGCCGCCAATGTGGTAGCGCCTGGGGCAGTGTTCGGTGGCGGCGCCATGACGGATACGCCTGAAATTCGCGCCTACGTGGCCCAAATTACGGCCCTAGGCCGCGTGGCCGAGCCCGACGACATCGGTGGCATTGTCGCCTTCCTCTGCACCGATGCCGCACGGTGGCTCAACGGCCAGCGTCTTGAAGCAACGGGCGGAATGATGCTGTAAGACAGTAGCTAGGCAATAATTTGCCCATCTGCTTCGCAGACAACAAGCCTGCCGCTGCTGGAATTACCGGCAGCGGCAGGCTTGTTGTCTGTAATAGTGAGAATAAGCTGTATGAATAGTGAATGATGTACAAAAACTATAATCAAAAGGTCGTCATTCCTCGACAAGCTCAGAATGACGACCTTTATTGAACTGCTATCCACATAGCATAGGTATAATTTATTTATTATCAATCACTTACTAAATATATAATACTAAAATGCGTTTTATGAACTGTTAAGCCGGTTTACTTTGCTGCTAGGGGTAGTTGGCGTTCAAAGTCGTAGAGAGTGAGGGCCCGCAACCGGTAGTGCGCTACCCATGCTGCGCGCAGGGCCTGGATGTAGGCACGACGAGCTTGGTCTTTTTCAGCGGAAGCAATGGTGAGGTCGGTGAGGCTGATGCGGCCGACTTTGTAGGTAGCCTGGGCAATGGTGTAGCGCTGCAAGGCCAAGGAATCGGCGCGGGTGGCTAGGTCGAGTTGTTGGCTGAGGGTACCGAGTTGGGTGGCCTGGACTTGTACACTCTGTTCGAAGGCGGCTTCCTCCTGGGCCACATCGGTCTGAACTTGGCGGCGCGTTAGCTCCGCTGTTTTCACAATGGCCTTTTGCCGGCCCCAGTCTACTAGTGGCAAAGCAAACGTCAGCTGTACTTGCTGCTGATTTTGCAAGGCGGCATATGTGGCCCACAGGTTGCCCGCTTGGTTCACGTAGCCCAGGTTGGCCGACAGCGTTGCTTGAAACCCGGTAGTGCCCCGCGCTAGCGCCACCTCCCGCTCCGCCTGCAACAACCGGCGGCGGTAGGCCAGCACTACGCTTCTGTTTTGGCGGGCCTCCCCCAGCGCTTGCTCGGCGGGCACTACCAGCCGGGGCGCCGCCACTGGCACCAACAGGCGCAGGGCTTCGGCCCGCAACCCGGTATAGCTTTGCAGGCTCACGGCGGCATTCTGCGCATCTAGCTGGCCCTGCGCCATGGCCTGGCGGGCATTCAGCAGGTTGAGTTCCAAACGTAGCACGTCGCTCTGGGAGAGGCGGCCTAACTGGAAGCGCTCCTTGCCTATGCGTAGCAATTCCTCATTGGCTCGCACGTTTTGGCTTGCCACCTCGGCATTTACTTGTTGCTGCAACACGTCAAAAAACAACTCTGTGATGCGCTGTGCAATACTTTCGCGCTCCTCAACGTACAGCCGCTGGCTTTCCTGGTAGCGCAAGGGCTCAATACGCCGGTCCCACTTCAAGCTGTTAAACCGCCCGAGCGGCTGGGTAAGTCCAATGGCTACGGGCTGGTTATTATAGCGTTTTAGTTGGCCGTTGAAGTCATCGAAGCGCTGCACCTCCGAAGCCACGAATACTTGCCCACCCGTCAGGCCAATGTTCTGGCTCACGGCTAGGGCCAGGTTGGAGTTGTTGATGCGCACAGCCCGGAAGTCGGTAGTGCCATCGGGCTGCACCACGGGCGTGATGACGCGGCTGAACCCGGGCAATGTGCCCTGCAAGCCTAGCTGGGGCTTGTAATTAGCCTGGTAGGTGCGCCACTGCCAGTAGCTTTGGTCGCGGGAGGTTTGGGTTTGCTTTGCCACGGCCGACTGGTTCAGCGCTACCTCAATAACTTCTTGCAGCGTCAGGGGGGCCGACTGGTTTTGGGCTACTACTGGTCCGCCGGCCAGCAGCAACAGGAAAGCAAGTATCCGTTTCATGGTGCTAGCTAGTTTTGGATGAGTAGTTCGGGCGTGTCCGCGTAGTCCTTGGTATCCGACACAATGAGTTGCTCGCCGGGTTGTACACCACTTGTTATCTGCACGAAGTCGAGGTTGCTCTCGCCGAATTGCGCAATGCGCCGAATAGCCTTGCCATCCTTCACCACAAACACGGGCTGCTCCTTACCTCCCTGGTAGAAAGAGCCATTCTTTACCCGCACTACGTTGTGCAGAGCTTTCGTTATCACAAACACGTCGGCCCGGAGGTTGGAGCGCAGGGCCGAGTGGTGGTCTTGCGTGAGCATGGCGTAGAAGGTCACTACGCCCTTGTCAACGGCGGGACTCACGGTGCTGATGGAACCCCGCAAATCGGTGCCATTGACGCGGACTATAACGGGGTCGCCGAGGTGCAGCGCGTCGGCATAGGCATCGGAAATGGTGGCGCGCACCCGGAAGCGGCTCAAGTCGGCTATCCGGGCCAGGGGGTCGCCAGCCTGCACGGTAGAGCCCAGGTCCTCATTTACCCACGTGAGCACTCCCGGCTTCTGGCTGCTAATATTCGCTTGGGCTAGCTTGCCGGCCAACTCCCCAATGCTGCGGTCCTGAATCTGCATGGTGAAGCCCAGTTCCCGCACATCGGCCGCATTAGCCGCCCGCTGGTTGCGGATCTGCTCGCCTAAGCGGCGTAGCTCAAGCTGCGCTACCTTCAGACTCAACTCAGCTTGGCGCACGCTCTCAGACGTTCCCCCGCCTATCTTCAGAAGGTATTGCTCGTCGCGCAGTGCCGATTGCAGGCTGCGTACTTTCACTTGCTGCACCTGCTCTTGGGAGCGAAGGTCGTTCAGGGCTTTTTCCAGGGTGAGTTGCAACTGCCCGTTTTTGTTCCGGTTCTGCTGCTGCTCGTCTTGGAGCTTAGCTAAGGCGGAGGTAGTCAACTCCCGGTCCAGCTCCACAATGATTTGCCCCGGCTGCACCTTACTACCCACCGGTACCACTACCCGCCGGATAGTGCTCTGGATAGGGCTAGTAATAACTGCTTCGTGCGCCGGAATGATAACGCCAGCGGCAGTGAGCGAAGCCTCCATATCGCCAGTTTCGGTGGTAGCAGTGAGAATAGTACTGCGTTCCAATGTGGGCTGAAGGACGTTGCGGAAGGCTAATAGGGTAGCTGCTAGTGCCAGCAACAGGCCGGCTCCCACCAGCCAACGACGGCGCTGGCGGCGGTTTTGAGTAGAAGTAGATAAGGCTCTGTCCATTTTCGTACAGGAAGGAAAGGAGTTCCCTACCTATCAGCCAAGCCCCATGCCACTTTGTTATTTAACTTAATATCAATAACTTATATGATATACACTCAGAATCACTACTCAGAAACGTGTCCACTAATGGACAGCATGTTCGGAAATACAATACACCATGCGGTAGCCCCTAGCCAAACGGCCCCGACAGGTATCTACCTGTCGGGGCCGTTTGGCTAGGGGCTAGTTCGAATTCCCAGAACGCTCCGGAGTATTCCCTTAACGCTGGTTGCGAATAGCAAAATGGTTGAAGCCTATCGTCGCCAAGCTCGAACCTTGCGCCAGTAAGCCTACGCGTACGCCTCGGTCCCATGGGGGGAGGTACTCGCCGTTCAGCGCAAAGCTATCCAGGATGATAGGATGCCAGGTGCTGCCATCGGTGCTATAGGTGAAGCGGAACCGCTGACCGCCCCAGGCTTCCAAGCGCATATTCAGGGTTTGGCAGGTGGGCAGGTCCAGCTTAGCCAAGGCCTGGTGAGTACCACCTTTCACGTGCCACACCTGCAAGGTACCATTGCCAGCCATCAGAGCCAGGGCGTTATCGGGGTCGCCAATGGCGCATAGGCCCGCAAACACATCCTGCTCCAGGGAAGACGTAGCCAAGGAGGTAGTAGCCTTATAAGTAGCCGTGAACGTACGCTGGGCTACTACGGAGCCGATACCCGTGGGGCTGGCCGTCAGTAGCAACTGACCGTCGCTTACCCCTACTTCCGGCTGGCGGCCAATCGGCCACTGCCAAGTACCAGCCAGGCAGTTACCCGCAAAATTTTCCGTGACGTTGAGGACGCTCACATCTTTCAGCGGAGCCGCCTGGGGGCTGTTGCCTTCAAATTCGGGCCAGCCTTCTTCGTTGAAGGTGAACTCACTTAAAATGCCCTGACGCCCTACAAACTCATGGCTCTGGTTGTAGTACGCGTGGTGGAGCAAGAACCAGCGGCCTTCGTACTGGGCCACCGTACCATGACCAGGGCACTTCCAGGTGGCATTTTTCTTTAGAATCGGGTTCTGAGGGCACTTCTCCCAGGGCCCGAGCAAGCTCTTGGCCCGAGCTACTCCGGTAGCATAGGTGCAGCATTTGCCACAGCAGCCATTACCAGCGTAGAACATGTAGAAGTAGTCGTTGTGGCGAATGATGGCCGAACCTTCCACAAGGCATCCTTCCCAGGAGGCAGGGTCGTTGCGGAAGAGCTCTACTTTCTTTCCAACCAGCTTGGTATGGGTTTCATTGATGCGCTGGGCAAAAATGGGCGTGGGCTTCTTGTACGCATTGCCGTCTTCCTTCCATACCAAGTATAGCTTGCCGTGCTCGTCGCGCATGGGGAAACCATCAATGGAGCCATAACGCTGGGCCACCAAGGGGCCGTGGTCGGTGTAGGGCCCAGCAGGATTGTCGGCGCTAGCTACCCCAATAGCCAAGCGGCCCTTTTTGCCCTTCTGACGGGCCGTATAATAGAGGTAGGTCTTCCCATTTTCGTGGAAGATTTCGGGCGCCCAAAAGTTAGTACCCGCCCATTCTGGCATCGATTCCATAGTAGGGAATACATGACTTACCAATTCCCAATCCACCAAGTTGGTAGACTTGAAAAGCGGGAATACCGGCCCCCACTCTGCTGAGGTGGCACTAGCCCAATACGTATCGCCTATCTGGGCAATAGTTGGGTCGGGGAAGTCGCCGGGCAGAATAATGTTGGCGTACGAAGTGACGGGCGCCGACGTAACAGGGGGCGCTAGGTGTACTGCCGTGTTAGTAGCCTCGGCGGAACAGTTGGTGGGGGCGGGGGTGGCAGATTCCATCGTAATGGCCTGCGATTCTACTGTGAAAGACACAACAGAGAGAATTGAAAGAACAGGGAGAATGTAAACGTCAAAAGCAGAAGCTGGCCCTCTATGGAAGCAACTTCTTTGCTGAGGCAGAGCGAACAGCTCATTCTTCAGAAGTGGGAGCTTGCCTGGCTGGAATAGCATTCCGGCCAAACACGAAAACACATAGCTAAATTGAAGTATTTCTGCTTACACGCAGAGGACAACCACACTCTTCACAAGCCTGGTTCGAGTATAAAACGCAAACAAGGCAAAACGCAAAAAGTGTCATTGAGCGGTATAAATGAATTGTATTGCTCAATAACGCTCTTCCTACGTTATATGTACAAGAGCATAATTCGCGCCATTAGTAGCTATTTTGCAAGTACTTTACTAATAATAAATTATAATTTTTACAATATAATCCTCAAAAAGCGACTTCCCTATCCGTATTACTACTTATAACAGGGTTTCTCGATGGGTTGTAGGCTACACGACTCAAGGCAGGCCTTTTATCTCTTATTTCTGCTAGGCAACCGTAGTGCAGCGCCTACCATCTAGCTGAGTATGCTAAGGAGCATATTCTAACGGCCTCGTAAGCCACGAGTGTGGCCTCCCCCACTTTCCCTTTTCAAGTGACAAACATCGTTTATGAGGTTTATAAAATATTTAAGCGAAGGTACCTTGCGTTACATAGTACCTTTACATACATTTGTCACGGTGATTGATTGAACTCCGGCTTCGGTCACCTGCCTGCACTGCAGCAGGCTGCGACCGAAGCCCACCACCTCCTCCTTCGCCAGCCGGGCGTGGGGCTTCTGAGGCCGAGGCAGCACATATGCTGCCAGACCATAGGTAGCTGGCGGTGGGTAGGGCCCGTAGTGCGGCCCACTTTTCTACTTACGTTTCTGCAACGAGCATCCCGAGGAACCGCGGCCTCCGGACATGGCTTCGCTTTGCCCGAATATTCCACTTCTTCACTCTTCCCGATGACTTCCTTCCTGCCTTTCGGCCGGGCCCTCCAAGGCCTGGGGTTCCTCGCTATGCTCTCTCCGCTAGCCGCCACGGCACAGCAGCAGCCTACTGGCGCTGTAAGCGGAATCCTGCTCGATCAAGCTAATAATCAACCCGTTCCGTTTGCCAACGTGGTAGTACTCCGCGCTCAGGATTCTACCTTTGTAGCGGGTACCGCCACGGGCGAAAATGGAGGGTTTGCCCTGGAAAAGCTGGGCCTGGGCTCCTACTTAGTGAAGGCTTCGGCCATTGGCTACCAGGGCCTACGCCGCTCAGTTACGCTAACTACAGCGGCGCCCACTATGCAGTTGGGCAAGCTCAAACTCGCGCCTACCGCCACCCAACTTAGCGGCGTAACGGTGCAGGGCGAACGGGCTGCCGTGCAAGAAAGCCTTGATAAAAAGGTTATCAATGTAGAAAAAGACCTGAGCACCGTGGGCGGCACAGCAGTGAATGTGCTCCAGAATGTGCCCTCAGTAACCGTAGCCGCCGACGGAACCGTGAGCATGCGTGGTTCCTCGAACATTACTATTCTCATTGATGGCAAACCCAGCAACGCTGCCAACAGCGGTGCGGGTGGCAACCGATTAGAGCAAATCCCGGCCAGCGCCATTGAGCGGGTGGAGGTAGTCACCAACCCCTCGGCCCGCTATGATGCTGCTGGCGCGGGGGGCGTGCTCAACATCATTCTGAAAAAGCAGAAAAAGGATGGCTGGAACGGCCAAGCGGTGGCGAATGTGGGCACCCGCGACAAGTACAACACCAGTCTGAGCCTCAACCGCCGCACGGGCAAGCTAAACATGTTTGGCTCTCTTGACCTGCGCAACGACCAGTACCGGAGCCGCATGTGGAGTGACCAATACACAACCCTGGAAAACCAAGACCTACGCACGTACCAAACCGGCAATAACTTGCGCCACAGCAAGAACTACAGTGGGCGCTTTGGGTTCGACTACACCTTACCAGCCAACCAAAGCCTGACGCTGACAGTGGAGCCGAACATGAACCGCGGCTATAATACCGGAACCCAGCTGGCTACGCTTAGCGGGGCCACCAACGCCCGTATCGGCAGCACGTTTGGCGTAACGGAGGATGTTGACAACATCGACTCCTCCATCGACTACCGCCGCACCTGGGATGAGCACAAGGGCCGGGAACTGACGGCCAGCGCAAACTACACCTACCTGAATGCCGACCTTGTAATAGCCCAGCGCAACACCGAAGGCACCGCCGACCTAATGGAATGGCGCCAGCTGTTGCACGTTGACCTTGATGCGGTGAACGGACAGGTAGATTACGTGCACCCGCTGGGCGAAAAGGCCCGCTTCGATGTAGGCCTGAAAGGCCAGTACCAAACCAACAGCGGCACCGACGATTTCCTGCGCCAGCAGTCTGATGGGCCAGGGTTTGACCGCCTTCCCGACCGCTCCTACCAGTATACCTTCAAGGAGTACACCCAGGCAGGCTACGCTACCTACCAACACGAAATAGGAAAGTGGCGCATGCAAGGTGGCCTGCGGGCGGAGTACACCAACACAAGCGGAGAAGTGCTCAATGGCACCGGCCCTTTCCAACTTGAATACCTCAACCTGTTCCCTTCTGCTACGGTAGCCCGCACCCTACCCAGCGCCGACCAGCGGGTGCAAGTAAGCTACTCGCGGCGCCTCAACCGGCCCAACTTTATGCAGTTGCTGGCTTTCCCGCTCTACCAAGACCAACGCACCTACCGCATCGGCGACCCTACCCTACGGCCGGAATATGTGAATGCGTTTGAGCTTGGGCACCAAATCACGCTGGGGCAAGCCTCCATCACGTCCACGCTGTTTTACCGCCAAATCAATAACGCCATTCAGCGCCTGGTGCGGGTAGACACCACTGCTACTCGCCTTTACGGGGCCGGGGCTGTTATTACGGCCCAGTACAACGACAACTTCGGGCAGGCTACCAGCTACGGCGCCGAAATGTCGCTGAACCAGCCCCTGGCTAAATGGTGGCGCCTCACAGCGAGCGGCTCGCTTTTTCAGAACACCGTCACGGCTGCTACCGGCAACGAAGCTAACCGCCGGGTAGTGTCGGGCACGGCCCGCCTCATGAACTCCTTCACTCCTACGCCCAAGCTAGACCTGCAACTAACGGGTAACTACCGCGCCGCCGCCGTAACGGCTCAAGGTCGGATTGCCCCGGTGGGCTCCGTGGACGTGGCCCTGCGCCAGCGCCTGTTCAACGACCGCGCCGCCGTTACCCTGCGCGTATCGGATCTGTTCAACACCCAGCGCAATCGTACTGAGTCGTTCACCGAGAATTTCCGGGCTACGTATTATAACAAGTGGGAATCGCGCGTGGGCTACCTGGGCTTCTCTTGGTATCTGGGCTCCAACAAGCCTCCTAAGAAAATTGAGAACCAGCCCCAAGGTGGGGGCGGCGGGTTCGGCGGCTAGCCTGAATACTTAGTAGCCAATACAGATAATTGACGAAGGGGATGCCAGCAGGTTCTGGCATCCCCTTCGTCGCATTTGCAAGAGCGGGTTACCCCCGGCCTAGCACTAGTATCAACGGTATGGTCGGTGCCTTATGGCCACCCGTGTATGCCTCTTCAACCTCGCCACCTGTTTTTGCGCCTGTGTATGTCGGCTTTCGTGGCCCTAATCATGTTTTTGCTTACCGGAACGCTGGTGCCTGTAAACCGCAAGTTTCGACAAACGCCGGATGGGGTACCCGTGTTTGTAGTTTCCAACGGCTTTCATACCGACGTGGTGCTTCCCCTGCGCGAGCATCGCACCGGCACGTACTGGCTAACTGAGCTAAATCAACCCACCTTTAACACGCGGTTTGGCCGCCACCAGTACGTAGCATTTGGCTGGGGTAATGAGGGATTTTATTTGGGCTCAATGGGGGGCAAGTTTCCTGGCCCCAAAGCCGTGGTGGGGGCGCTGTTTCCCTCGCGCACCCTGATGCACGTGGGATTCTACCCAGCTGCGCCCGACTCTGGGGCCCGGGTAGTACCGCTCCGCATTTCCCCCGAGGAGTACCGCCACCTAGCCAGCTACGTGCGCCAGTCGTTTCAACTCGATACGCTCAAGCAGTACCAGCTCCGGCAGGCTACCGGCTACACCTCCCACGACTTTTTCTTCCGCAGTCAGGGCCGCTACCACGCCTTGCGCACCTGCAACGACTGGACCAACCACGCCCTGCGCCAAGCTGGCATTCGGGCGGCTCTTAAGGCTCCGCTTGCTGCTTCTGTCCTATTTCAAATTCGCCGTGCTCATTAACTATATCTAAAACTTCTTGTTCAGCTTACTTACAATTTTACCATATTCCTATCCTATTGCTTAGTATTAAATTATTCAACCTTGGCGCATAATCCTATTTTTTCTGCTTTTTCCGCAAAACATAATGATTTCTTTTACCGGTATTATACAGAACTTTACCCCCTCATACATACCGTTACGCTATGTTGGATGTGCACCGGGAAATGCTGCCTAATGGGTTCCTATTAATCTTGTCGCCAGACACGTCTTCTTCGGATGAGGTAAAGCTTACACGTGCCTTGCACCGCGCCAGTCGCAGTGAGAAAGGCGCCATCCTCGTAGACCTGAGTTTGGTGGACACGTTGTCGGACGAAGCTATCGACTTGTTACTGGCCTACGCGTTCATGCTGCATGCCCAGGACCGTCGCCTAATTCTGTGCCACGTCCCCCAGCCGGCTCAGCACCACTTCCTGTATTTAGACGCGGCCTCTCAACCCTTGTTGGTTCCTTCCTTGCTGGATGCTATCCAGGAAATAGACTTCAGCGAAAACCGTAATCGGGCGCGCTACTAGGTAGTACTTCCTTGAGCTAAGGGAAGTAGCAACGCCAATTTGGTGGTCATAGAAGATGCATTCCGGAAAATCCGTTGTAAACCGCGAATTTTGCGGCCGTATTACGCATCCTGACTTTCCGCAATGAGCGCACAGAGCCCCAGCATCCCACGCGGCACCCGCGACTTCGGCCCGGCCGTAGTGGCCCGCCGCAACTATATTTTTGGCGTCATCCGCCGCGTATTTGAGAAGTTCGGCTACGCTCCGCTCGAAACTCCTACTCTCGAAAACCTATCGGTACTGACAGGCAAGTACGGCGAAGAAGGAGACCAGCTTCTGTTCAAAGTGCTGAACTCCGGTGACTTTGCGAAGGACGTAACCGCCGATGACCTCAGCGCCGACAACCGCAGCAAACGCCTATTGCCCAAAGTAGCCGAGAAGGGCCTGCGCTACGACCTCACGGTGCCGTTTGCCCGTTACGTAGTGATGAACCGGAATACCCTGGTGTTCCCCTTCAAGCGCTACCAGATTCAGCCAGTGTGGCGCGCCGACCGCCCGCAGCGCGGCCGCTACCGAGAATTTTATCAGTGCGACGCCGACGTGGTAGGTACCAACTCGCTGCTGTGCGAGGCAGAAATTGTGCTGATGATGTCAGAAGTACTGACCACGCTGGGCCTCACTGACCACACCATCAAAATCAACCACCGGCGTGTGTTGGGCGCATTTTATCAAGCCCTGGGTGGAGAAGGAACCGAAGTAGACCTCTTTACGGCCATCGACAAGCTCGATAAAATTGGGCGCGAGGGCGTAGAGAAAGAACTACTTGGGCGGGGGTTCTCAGCGGAAGCTACCGAGCGCCTTTTCGACCTCCTAAGCGTGGGTGGCGACTTCGAAGAGAAGATAGAGCGCCTGCTGGCTGCCTTTGCTACGGCTGGTGTGGAGCCCGATAACGCTAGCGGCTACAAAGGCCTGCAGGATTTACGTCAGGTACTCGATTATCTGCGCAGCTTTGAGTTTGCTAAGTGGCAGAACCTGGAGTTTGACGTGACCCTGGCCCGCGGACTAAGCTACTACACTGGCTGCATCTTCGAAATCAAGATCAACAACGTGAACATGGGTAGCGTGAGCGGCGGCGGCCGCTACGACAACCTCACGGGCGCCTTCGGGTTGCCGGGCGTGTCGGGGGTAGGCTTCTCATTCGGGGTAGACCGGCTCTACGACTGCCTAGAAGAATTGAAGCTGTTCCCCGAGGCGGTGGCGACCACAACCCAGTGCCTGATTGCTAACTTCGATGCCGAAAGTGAGGTGGCCGTGCTGCCCGTGCTCCGGCAGCTACGCGCCGCGGGCATCCCGAGCGAGCTGTTCCCTGAAGCGGGCAAGCTCAAGAAGCAGTTTCAGTACGCCGATCAAAAAGGCATTCCCTACGTGTTGCTGCAGGGCTCAGAGGAACGCGTGGCTAGCCAGTTTAAGCTCAAGAAGTTGAGCACCGGCGAGGAACGCACCATGTCGCTGGAGGAGGTACTGGCGGAGCTAGCCCGCTAAGCAACTAAGAAATACTGAAGTACACGTCCTGCTACGCTGGTAGAGGCCACCTTTCATGCAGTAGCGCCAGCCTGCTTCCCACCGACTGAGCTACCGTTTGGCAAGGCTAGGGCTTTCTGCTAGGCTAGCAGGACGTTCTGTTTTCTGATTCGGGCAGAAAAGCTCACTTTTGCTTGTTCACCCGGCTCCACCCAGCCGCCCCACCCTCCTATTCTCCATGGCTGCTGACTTTGCTCTTACCCCTTCTACTCACTTAGACCTTACCACCCTCGACCACCTGGTACGCACTAAGGCCCGCGTGGTGCTGAGTGAAGAGGCCCGCCAGCGCATTAGCAGCTGTTACCAGTACCTGCACGCCCGACTGGCCACGTCCGACGCTCCGATATATGGTATCAATACGGGTTTCGGAGCCTTGTGCAACAAAACCGTTTCGGCCGCCGACCGGGGCCAGCTGCAAGCCAACTTGCTGATGTCGCACGCCTGCGGCACGGGTGAAGAGGTTCCTGGCGAGCTAGTGCGGCTGATGTTGCTTTTAAAAGCGCAGAGCTTGAGCTACGGCCACAGCGGCGTACAACTGCGCACCGTACAACGCCTGCTTGATTTTTATAACCGCGGTATGCTACCGGTAGTGTACCAGCAGGGGTCGTTGGGCGCTAGCGGCGACTTGGCCCCTTTGGCGCACCTGTGCTTGCCATTGCTAGGCTTGGGCGAAGTACTATATGAAGGATACCGCCTAGCCGCCGCCGACGCAATGAGCCTGTTTAGCTGGGAGCCCCTCACGCTGGAAGCCAAGGAAGGACTAGCCCTGCTGAACGGCACCCAGTTCATGCTGGCGTACGCCGTTCACAGCCTGCTGCGCGTGCGCCGCCTACTTGCCGCCGCCGATGTTATTGGCACCTTGTCCTTGGAAGCCTTTGACGGACGAGCTGAGCCGTTTGATGCGCGCCTGCACCGCATCCGACCCCACGCCGGGCAGCTGACGGTAGCGGCCCGGATTCGGGCGCTGCTAGAGGGTAGTGAATTGCAGCAGCAACCCAAGACCGCCGTGCAAGACCCCTATTCTTTCCGGTGCATGCCCCAGGTGCACGGTGCCTCCCGCGACGCCGTGGCCTACGTACAGCAGGTAGTAGAAACCGAGTGCAACGCCGTAACTGATAACCCCACTATCTTCTCCGACGAGGATATTATCCTGAGCGGAGGCAACTTCCATGGGCAGCCGTTGGCGCTAGCACTCGATATGCTGGCCATTGCAACGGCCGAAATTGGTAGTATCTCTCAGCAGCGCACCACCCAGCTCATTGGGGGGCAACGGGGCTTGCCGCCCTTCCTGGTAGCTGAGCCGGGCTTGCACTCTGGACTCATGATTCCACAGTACACGGCCGCCGGTATTGTCAGCCAAAACAAGCAGCTTTGTACGCCCGCATCCGTCGATAGTGTAGTCAGCAGCAACGGCCAAGAAGACCACGTGAGCATGGGCGCCAATGCGGCAACAAAGGCCCTGCGGGTAGTACAAAACGTGGAGCAGCTACTGGGTATTGAACTCCTAAACGCGGTGCAGGCCCTCGATTTTCGCCGGCCAGCCCGCCCCTCGGCGACCTTGGAGCAAGTGGCAACAGCCTTCCGCGAGAAAATACCGTTCCTGCACCAAGACCGCGTATTATACCCGGATCTGCACGCAGCGGCAGCATTCGTACGCGACCACCATTGGGAAGAAATCTAGTCACATTGCTGGTACACTCCTAGGTGCTTCGCCACGTCTGCACGTTGGTGATCGGGGCGCATAGCTGCATTGCCTGCTATTTTAAGGGTTTCGCAAACGCAACTGACTACGGCTTTCGTTCTATAGGTATGTTGAAGAACTTTTTACTGGTGCTGCTACCCCTACTGGTCTTGTTGCCGGGCGTAGGATCAGTAGCGCAGGCCCAAATTTGCTTTGCTACCCCAAATTCTGGTGCCGACTTTCAGGTGTATGAGCCTGGCGGCCGAGAACCCCTGCAAGTGCTCTGCGTGGGTAAAACGGTACGCCTTAAGGACGCCAGTGGCCGCCGCCTTAACCCAGCCCAGGTGTACTACCAAAAGGGGGCTACTATTGTGTGCAGTGGTTTTACGGATACTACTACCTTCTACACGCCTACTACCCCGGGTCAAGTAGTCATCACGCAGAACACTCAGAACCCGCAGCCTGGTCAGTCAGGGCTTATTTTTGCGCGCACCTACGAGGTAAAAGCGGCTCCCCAGCCCACTTTTACCGTGGCTGTGTGCACACCCGGACTGGTGCAAGTGATAATCACGGACACCAATTACGATCAGTACACCGTGCAGATTGGCTCCGGTACGCCGGTGTCAGCCGTGCGCAACACACCCGCCACCTACCCCGCAGCTAACCCGGCTACCGTTACTGTAACGGGCCGTTACACCGGCGCCGCCTGTGTGGCTGCTAGCACCCAGAATTTCACGCCCAAATCTGCTCCGCAGGTACCTATCCTGCAACGCCTTACGGTGCAGGGCAGCAGCCTAGAGGCGCAGTTCGCCGCGTTATCGGCCGAGTATCAGTACAGCCTGCAAGTAGCCGACGCGGCGGCCACGGGTGGTTACCGCACCGTAGCGGCGGTGCCAGTTGGCACAACAAGCTTTACGCTACCGAACGCGCCCCTCCCGGGTTGTTACCGCCTGCTCTTGCAAGACATCTGCCAGCCAGCCAGCGTGGCTCTTCCCTCCCAGTCAGTGTGCACCCTGGCCTTGGCAGTGACTTCGGGCAATGGACGCAATCAATTATCTTGGGTAACTAGCCAACCGGGCAGCTTTAGCATTAGCCGCAACGGTAGCGTGCTTGCTCAATTACCACCCGGCACTACGCAATACCAGGATACTGCCGTAGTATGTGGCACTAGCTATAGCTACCGTGTAGCCGCTGCTACGGGCAGCACAATCTCCGTATCGAATGAGGCTGGGGCAACTACAGTTTCTAATGTGGCGCCCCCCGCTCCCCGTTTGCTGGCCTCCTTCAACCTTCGCAATCAGGTAGAGCTAACTGCCCAGGTGCCTCGTGCTCCTACCGGGGGGCAGCTTAGCTACGCGCGCAATGGCTCCCCCATCGGCAGCAGTAGCACCCGTACCTTCCGGGATTCACTGAGTACGCCTACCCCCAGCGCCGCCCAGTGCTATACTGCGCAGTTCCTGGATGCCTGCGGCAACCGCTCGGCCACCAGCACCCCAGTTTGCCCCGTGGTGCTGACGGCCACGGCTACCAATGAAGAGGGCACCAACATCCAGCTCAATTGGACGGCTTTCCAAAGTGGGGCGACTTCTACCCTCTCCTACCGCGTCATTAGCCTTTCAGCAAGCAATGCCGTGCTGAGCAGTACGGCCGTATCCTCCGGGCTCACCTTTTTTGATACGAGCCCACCCCAGAATCAGCAGGTGGTACGCTACCGCATTGAGGCAACGGGCCAGGGCTTAAATGCCCCCACCTACTCCAACGTTGCTACCGTAGCGCGGCAAGTAAAGCTGTTTGTTCCCACGGCCTTCTCTCCCAATGGCGACGGCCTGAATGATGTGCTGGAACTGAAGGGCCGCTACCTCGACAACTTCCGTTTCACCATCATCGACCGCAACGGCCAGCAGGTATTTCAGAGCACCTCACGTACTCAATCTTGGGATGGCCGCATTGGCACTGCCTCCCCCGTACCTGGTACCTACGCGTGGCGCTACGAGTCCACTGACCAGGCTGGCCGGCGCGTGGTTCAGCACGGTAGCGTTACCATTGTGCGCTAGTTGGTTAGCCTACCTTAGTCTGCGGCGGGGCCTCATGAGGCCTCAATCTAGCAGGCCTTCTTTTGCGGAGAAGGAAGCTAATTTTGGATATTTGCGCAACCCAGAGCTGGAATAGCGTATGCTAGGCGTGGCTAATGGGCGGGGGCAGCTACTTCAGCACTCCCACAAACTTTTTTCACCGTTTACTTTTGACGCTGCCGCGCAGCACCCCGCTATATGTTTGATATGATGGGCATGATGGGCAAAATGAAAGAGCTTCAGGAAAAGATGAAGCAGGCCCAAAACGAACTCCAACACATTACTGCTACTGCCGAGTCGGGTGGTGGTTTGGTGCGGGCTACTGCTAATGGTCACCGCCGCTTGCTTAAGCTGGAAATAGACGAAACCCTGCTGCAGCCCCAGGATCGCGACATGCTAGCTGATTTGGTAGTAGCAGCCGTAAATAAAGTGATGGAAGAAGCCGGTGATAAGGCCAAGGAAGAACTGAAAAACAAAACATCCGGCCTCATTCCCAACATTCCTGGCCTCGATCTTGGTGGCTTTGGCCTCTGATACCAGCGCTGGTATTTGCCAAGACGTTGCCGTTGTAATTCTGAACTGGAACGGCCGGGCTTTTTTGCAGAAGTTTCTGCCATCAGTACTAGCCTATTCCGACGGTGCGCAGGTTATCGTGGCCGATAATGCTTCTACCGACGATTCCGTAGCCTTCCTAGGTCGAGAATTTCCGCAGGTGCAGCTTGTTCAGAACAGCAGCAATCTGGGTTTTTGCGAGGGCTACAACCAGGCCCTCGCAACAGTGCAAGCCACTAGTCTGGGCCGCTTCCGCTACTACGTGCTGCTGAACTCCGACGTGGAAGTAACGGCGGGCTGGCTGCGGCCCCAACGTGAGCTATTAGAGCGGAACCCACGTATTGCGGCCTGTCAGCCCAAAATTTGTCAGTACGAGGAAAACCCGAAGCGCCGACAGGCATTTGAATATGCTGGGGCCGGTGGTGGCTACCTCGACCGCCTAGGCTATCCTTTCTGCCGGGGTCGCCTCTTCGACACGCTCGAACCCGATGCCCACCAATACGACGACGCACGTCCGGTAGCTTGGGCTACCGGGGCCTGCATGTTGGTACGGGCCAGAGTCTGGCACGAGTTGGGTGGACTAGAACCCGCCTTCTTCGCCCACATGGAAGAAATTGACCTGTGCTGGCGGCTTTGGAACGCAGGATTTGAGGTATGGTATTATGGTGGCGCTATGGTATACCACGTAGGTGGTGGCACCTTACACAAGTCAAACCCACGCAAAACCTACCTCAACTTTCGCAATGGGTTGGCGCTGGTGTTCATGAATACGCCGGCCGGAGAGTTAGCCAGCGTGTTACCTACCCGGATTATTCTCGACTGGGTAGCGGCGGCGCGCCTGCTTATGCAAGGCTCCCTGGCCGACTTTCAGGCTATTGCCCGGGCTCACTGGCATTTCTTTTTAAAGCTGGCTTATTGGCGCAAGCGCCGTCGAACGCACCCTCCCCGTTTGCGCACTGCGCAGCGCCCCGGGGTATACCAAGGAAGCCTTGTGTGGGCCTATTTCGGGCAAGGCAAGCACCGGTTCACTGACTTACCCCAGAGGCAACTAACATAGGTTGCTACAAGAGGCCTGCTTTATGTTCTGCGCTGTGCACCCTGCCGAAAGCGATTACAATGGCACTCATTAATAAGAAAGCCCTGGCTCAGCCAGGGCTTTTCTAGCGACCATAAAGACCGTTGATACTGCGTGAGAAGAACCACAATGCGCGTCAATCACTAGTCGTGACTGCATCTTTAATTACTTTACAAGTCCCATACGGTGCTACGCTGCCGACGCATAGCCCGGCGCACGTTCATCCAGAAGGCTAAGGCAAAATATAGCACGATGGGTGAGCCAAACGTGAAAAACGACGCATACACAAATGATAGCCGTACACTGCTGCTGGAGAAGCCCAAGCGGTTGCCCACAGCGTTGCAGACACCGAAGCTCTGCTTTTCGATAAAGTCGGTTAGTCGTTTCATATCTGCTGAAGTTGAAGCTGCCCGGGTTGGCTAACCTGTGTTCAAAATACGATAAATCGTGGCGTGCATCAAGCACTTACGATAGAAACGCACCGCAAGATACGTCGGTGCAGCAGAGTTTTCCGTTTGTAGTCCGAAATTCCGCCCCGCGTATTCCATTCGTGCATGAGAAATCTGTTGTCCCGCTGTTCTTTCTTAGGTGTTCTTATCGGCGTAGCCGGGGGGCTGCCTGCGTGTTCGCCCCTATCCAAAGTACTGAAATCGGCGCAAGCTGGGCAGCAGCTACTGGTGGAACCAGCTGTGCTGGAAAGCAACGGCGAAAACGTACTGTTTGAGGTAACAGCTAAGGTTCCTGCCAACCACGTGAAAAAGGGAGCTGCGTACAACATAGGCCTCACCTACCGGTACGACAATGGCTTGCGAGAAGACACAGTAGGCCGGCTCACGTTTGTCTCGGGTGAATACGTGTACGACGAGGAAAAAAAGAACCAACTGGTTATCAAGCGGCAGTTCTCCTTCCCTTATTCCTCTCGCAAAAGTCCGGGCGAGTTGCTGGCACTGCCCGACGCCCGGGAAACCAAGCCCAACGGTAAGCGTGTGAAGGGGAAGGAAATTGTACTGGCCCGCGGCATTGTAACCACCAGTCGTTTAGTGGTGCGGCAGGATACGGTGCTCACCCTACTCCCGGAAACTGCCGATAATAACATGAGCGGCACGCGGGTGCTACCCTTCTTTTTTGACGCAGGCAAGGCCGAAATTCGCAACTACCTGGGCACCAACGTGGCGGCCTTAGAAGACTTTATTGAAGCCAACCAACACACCGAGAAGGTAATGATTGTGGCTGGGCACTCCCCGGACTCCCTCGACCGCCATGATGCCCGCTTGGCTGATAAGCGAGTACAAGCCCTGCTTACGTACTACAAAAAGCGCGTTGACACCTACTCCTACCTCAACAAAGTCGGTCAGATTGATTTTGAGACGGAGGCCTATCATCGTCGCTGGGATTTATTTCTCAACAAGGTGCAGCAGTCGGCCCTGAAGCCCGCCCAGCAAGACTCGGTGCTCCTGCTGATTAATGACACGCCGGGCACGTTTGCGCAGAAGGAGAAAAGCCTGCATGCCCTCACCTTCTACGATTATCTGGAGCAGTACATTTATCCGGTTATGCGTTTTGGCACGGTGGCCGTGCGCTATACTGCTCCCAAGCGCTACGATTCGGAAATCTATATGCTATCTAAAAAGATAGTTGAGAAACAGACCGAAACGGACGCCCTCACGCCGGAAGAGTTGCGCTACTCGGCTACTCTCACGCCGCTGCTGGCGGAAAAGCAGCGCATTTACGAAACATCCGTTGCCACTACGGGCATGTGGCAGGCCTACCACAACTTGGCGGTAGTATTGTTGCTGCGTTCTGAAAAAGAAGTAAATCCCAAGGTGCAAAAGGCCTACGTGCGTCGTGCTGCCGTTAACTTTACCTTAGCGGCCCATCGCAACCCTACTGCCGAGCTGTTTTACCGGGTAGGCAGTGCCTACCATCGTGCTGGCGATAAGCTGGAGGCCCTACAGAATTATGATTACGCCATTAAGCTTGGCGGCCCCCAAGCTGTCCTCAACAAGATATTTGCGGACAAGGCGGCCCTGGAAATTGAAATTGGTCAGCTAGACGACGCTTTGCGCAGCCTGAGCTACAGTGGCAAGAGCTATCAAAACATCATGAATCGGGCCCTGATTTACGTGCTCAAAGGCAACTACCAGGGCGCGGCTGATATTTACCACGAGGCCATAGCCCTCCGCCCCGACGACCCATTATTGGCTTACTGCTTAGCTGTAGTAGCAGCACGCCAGCAAAACGAGCCGGCCGTGGCTATGCACCTACGCCGTGCCGTGCAGCTAGACCGCACGTTTGCAAACCGAGCGGTGGAAGACCTTGAATTCCGAGATTTCTCCAAGGGTAAGCCGTTCCTAGAAGCCCTACGCTAACAGCTCTTTTGCTCAGACCTATGCCCCCCCTACTTCTACATAGTGAGTAACTACGTAGAAGTAGGGGGTTTCTACGGAAGGTAACGCTGGATGTCCTTCCTTCTCAATGGTGCACAAGCAGAGGTGAAACCGTAGCAGAAACAGAAGCACGTTTTCTAGTTTCTAGTTGGCATAAGTGTAGATTTCTAGATAGGTAAGTATATTTGTAAGTACTTACGTAAATAGAGCTATGAACTTTTTTGAGCAGGTAGGTAGCGCGGCATTAGGCAGCCGCCTACGTCGACTTAGTGAACAAATGACAGCTCAGGCCGCCGACGTGTATGCGTTGTACCACGTTCCTTGTGAGCCCCGCTGGTTTCCGGTTTTTTATTTGGTTGCCACAAAACCAGGCCTCCACGTTGGCGAAATAGCAGAGTCTATTGGGCAAACGCACGCCGCCGTAAGCCAAGTAATTAAGGAATTAGCTAAGCACGGATTGGTGGACGTACAGCGTGGGGAAGCCGATTTGCGCCGCAGTGTGGTAACGCTCACCACACAAGGAGCTGCACTCTGGCCTACCCTGCAACAACAGGCTGCCGATGTGCGTCAAGCAACCGAGGAGCTTCTGGCAGAAACTCGCCATAACCTATGGCTAGCTATGGGAGAGATGGAGTATGCCCTGTCGCGCAATAGCCTGACCAACCGAGTGAAAGCCATTCGAGACCAACGGACTGCAGCCGAGGTTCAGATAATAGACTACGCGCCGCAGTACCAACCCGCCTTCAAACACCTCAACGTAGAGTGGATTGAGCACTACTTTCGGCTGGAACCTACCGACTTAAAAGCCTTGGACCACCCCGATGAATACATTATACAGCGGGGCGGCCACATTCTACTAGCCTCCTACCAAGGCAGTATTGTGGGCACTTGCGCCCTTATTCCCATGGATACTACCACCTACGAGCTTGCCAAGATGGCCGTATCGCCTGTGGCTCAGGGGTTGGGCATCGGGTGGCGGCTGGGAGAGGCGGCCATTGCCAAAGCACAAGTCTTAGGAGCCAGCCGTTTGTATTTGGAGAGCAACACAAAACTAGGTCCAGCACTAAATCTGTATCACAAGCTTGGCTTCCGCAAAACGGTGGCGGGCCCTCCCTCCCCCTACGAGCGGTGCGACATTCAAATGGAACTCCTGATTTCTGCGTAGCCAGCGCCCCCCTGCGAGTTGTGCCGGTGCTGCCTACTATAGCTAAAAATGTTTGGAGGCAGAGTAAGAGTTGCCCCAATGCCTAGTGGCGGTATCCTACAGGTGCATTATCGTAGCACAATCGTTTACGAGAGGCTAGCACCCGAGGCAGGCAGGAAGTAATAGCACCGCCTTGCGAAAGGTTAGCGGTTCCTAGTTTGCCCATCCGCCCTGCTCGTCGTAGCTTTACGCGCCGGATAGCCTCCGGCTTTTTGTTTCTGAACAGATCTTTTCGACATTCCTACCGATTATGCGGACCATCCAATTCCGGGAAGCCCTGCGTGAAGCCATGTCTGAGGAAATGCGCCGCGACCCGCGCGTATTTCTGATGGGCGAAGAAGTAGCCGAGTACAACGGCGCCTACAAAGTTAGCCAGGGCATGCTCGACGAATTCGGCCCGGAGCGCGTGATTGACACGCCGATTGCCGAGCTGGGTTTCGCCGGTATCGGCGTAGGGGCAGCCGCCAATGGCTTGCTACCCATCATCGAGTTCATGACCTTCAACTTCTCGTTGGTGGCTATTGACCAGGTGATTAACTCAGCGGCTAAAATCTACTCCATGTCGGGTGGACAGTACTCCTGCCCCATTGTATTTCGCGGCCCTACCGGCAACGCCGGCATGCTGTCCTCGCAGCACTCTCAAAACTTTGAGAACTGGTACGCCAATACGCCCGGCCTGAAGGTAGTAGTGCCTTCTACCCCGTACGATGCCAAAGGCCTACTTAAGTCTGCCATCCGCGATGCTGACCCCGTTATCTTCATGGAGTCGGAGCTGATGTATGGTGATAAGGGCGAAGTGCCTGAGGAAGAGTACCTGATTCCGATTGGCAAAGCCAACGTGGTGCGCCAAGGCGACGCCGTAACTATCGTAAGCTTCGGCAAAATGATGAAGGTAGCTCTAGCGGCTGCCGACGAGCTGGCCAAAGAGGGCATCAACGCCGAAGTTATTGACTTGCGTTCCGTGCGTCCTATCGACTACGATACCCTGGTGGAATCGGTGAAGAAGACAAACCGCATGGTAGTGGTCGAGGAAGCTTGGCCGCTGGCAAGCATCAGCTCGGAGCTTTCGTACATGGTGCAACGCCGTGCCTTCGATTACCTCGACGCTCCCGTACTCCGCATCACCAACATGGACGTGCCACTGCCCTATGCCCCTACCCTCATTGATGCTGCTCTGCCCAACGTAGAGCGCACGGTGAAAGCAGTGAAAGAAGTACTGTACGTGCAGAAGTAAGCGTAGCCTAGCGCACGTAGCACGCAAGAAAAGCCCCCGGGACTACATTGGTCCGGGGGCTTTTCTTGTGTAGTGCTCTTAGGTAGTCGCCTTCCTACTAGTAGAGCACGCTTTTTGCATATCTTCTACTCGACACTAACTCCCGCATTTTCCCACCTGCCCCACCCATGAATAACCGCTTGCACCTTCGCCTCGAGCAACTGGAACACGCCACAGAACGCCTGCTAGCATCGGCAGCTGCCCTCGGCGACAAAGCGCACCAAGCGCCGGGGCCGGGGCAGTGGTCGGCCGCTCAAGTAGTGCAGCACTTGGTACTATCAGAAACGGGGATTGGGCAGTACATTGAGAAGAAGGTACTGCAGGAAGAAGGGTTGCAAAAGGCTGGCATTGCTGCCTTCTTGAAGTCCAAGTTGTTGCGAGTATTGCTGCGGCTACCCTTCACACGGTTTAAAGCCCCGTCTTATTTGGCGATGATGATGCCCGAGCAGGCGCCACCCATCTCGGAGCTACGGGCTGAATGGGAAGCGGTACGCCGCCGTTTGGAGCGTTTGCTGAATGAGTACCCGAGCCGATTGACCA
This sequence comes from Hymenobacter mucosus, assembly GCF_900188255.1. Classification (GTDB taxonomy): domain Bacteria; phylum Bacteroidota; class Bacteroidia; order Cytophagales; family Hymenobacteraceae; genus Hymenobacter; species Hymenobacter mucosus. The sequence continues at coordinate 672,440 of NZ_FZNS01000001.1, forward strand.
ACCGGGCCATTTTCAAGCACCCTCGCACCGGCATGCTCACGATATATCAGACCCTAGATTTTATGCTAGACCACGTATTGCACCACCAGAAACAACTAGAACGCATTACAAGGGCATTGAAGTAGCGTCATACCGAAAAGGGACAACATAGGAAAGGCCACACTACCTAAGGCAGTGTGGCCTTTCCTTATGGAAAAGACTACCGCCTACCCAGCATTCCGCACAATATCAGCGTAGGATTCGTGGCGCGGTAGCTGACGCATAACTTCCGTAATTTCGGCGGGCGGCACCATGAGCTTCCGGGCCCGTAGGTCCAGCCAAGCCCCATCGACGGTAACTGTAGCGGAAGGCCGGCCGTCGGCCTTGAACAGGGTGTGCACAATTCGCCAACGAGAACCGTCTTCGCTCAAACCAGCTAGCTCCCCATTCACCCGCAAGGCTTCATTTATGTGCATCTCCTTAAGGAACCGAGTATCCTCGCGGAACAGAATAGGGCCGATGCTAAGCTGGGCAAACTTTTGCAACGTGAATCCTTGCGCCGACAGATACTCGATGCGCAACTGCGCAGCATAATCGGTGTAGGCTGAGTGGCGCATATGGCCATTGGGGTCCATATCGGCCCAACGTACGGTGTAGGTTCTCTCGTAAGGATTCATACAAACTAGGTGGAAGGATGCAGCCCTCGGGGCCACTGCCAATGAATGATGGGGAGGTAGTACGCAGGCTGTATCAGCCCGAGAAATGGTAGCAGCCCTAGCCGTTACCGCCTACTTATTGCACCGTGAGGCGCACTAGGTATTGTTGCTGGTCGTCTTCGCCCAAAAACTCTACTTGGTAGCCAGCTGCTTCCGCGTAGTCTTGCAGGATACTAGCGTCGGCAAAAATCCAGTGAAACGTGTGGCCTTCCTGCTGGCCGTACTGCATGGTATACTCTACCTCGCCGTAGTAGGGGCCGTTTAAGTCGAACAGCAAAGACCCATCCTCGTCTTCGTACAGGTAGCTAATGTCGGAAGAGGTGGCTAAAATTTGGCCGCCGGGGGCAAGTAAGGTGCGTGCATGAGCAAGAAACCGCTCTAGCCCTTCGAGAGTACCGGCAAGGCCAATACCGTTCATCAGCAGGAGCAAAGTATCGTACTTTTCAGCACCTAGTGCATCCTCAAAGATATCGTGGCAGGCTACTTCTTGCACGCCCCGCTCCTGCATTACCTGCACTGCGCCGGCCGAAATATCCACGGCTTTCACTTGAAAACCGCGGCTCTGTAGCTCCAATGAATGACAGCCAGCCCCGGCTCCTAGGTCGAGCACCCGGCCGCGGCATTCATCCAAGGCGGTACGCTCTAACTCAGGCATTTCCCATAAGGAGCGAAAGAAATAAGCAGCGGGCAGCGGTTCTTCGTCCGCTACATTGCTGTGCACAGTGATAGTAGCACTATGGTGGCCACGCTGGTAATCTTGCAGCGCCTGGCCCAGTGGATCGGAGGAGAAGGAAGTAGTTCGAGACATAGCGCAAAGATACACGCGAGCCGCTTGGAGCGAAGTTCAGCAACCTAACATGCACAGCAAGGGTACACAGTCTAATATATTCTGGCCTCCGCTCCCTCATGCCAAATTCTACTTCACCCAATCTCGGTCGCCTAGGTAAGGGAAACTTGCCCACTAAGGTTTGTCTTACGTGCGGGCGGCCCTTCGAGTACCGAAAAAAATGGCGCAACTCCTGGGAGGAGGTAAAATACTGTGGGGAGAAGTGCCAGCGCAATAAGCCTCGCCCCACGGCTGAGTAAGTACACTTGCTTATTTTGCCCGTATGCGAAGTAGTGGCCTTGTATCCTTCCAGGCCGGAGCTGCGTTCTGCAACAGAACTGTTTCCTCATCTCTCCCTGCATATGGCTAGCAACTTAAACTACCTCGATCCTACTCTGCAACCGCTTGAAGAAAAACTCAAGGCCTATCTAGCCACAGAGAAGGAAATACAACAGGCGACAACAGCAGCTACTTTGCACACGCACCCTAATGCGCAGCCCCACCCTGCTCCAACCCAACCCACCGCTACCGCCGGACTGACGCCTGAGCCCACTGGTACGCCTGGGTCTGCACCAGCAACCGACTCTAGCAGCCACAACCAAGAGAGAGATGATGCGTTTCAACGCCTCCACAATTTGCAGGATGAATTGCGCACGCTACGCCATGATATTCTAGGTCTCCTACCAGTGCGCAACGAGTGGGTAAAGGTAAACCTAGGGTACGGCCCCAGTCGAGCAGGTGTCTTTACCACCGATGATGCGCAGGCAGAGGATGAAATCCAGTTGCGGATTGTCATCTAGCTACCCTACACTCCTGTTAGCAGGGCTTTTCTTCGCACCTAAACAGAGTGCGCTTGCTTATGTTTCGCAAGCTAACGGCTACTGAAATTAGCTGTTAAGTCATTCACTAGTACTGCTACTATCGACATGCTTTGATTGTACTGTACCCCTAGTTAGGTGCCTAAACTCCAACGTAGGCTAAACGACGCCGCGTGCCTTTATGGATAAACTGGCTAAGAAAAGTCCTTCTACAGGGAGAAGCGCATAAAAAAAGGGCGTCGAACCGACGCCCCCTTTTCCACAACCAAAACACCTAAAAAACTATTCTTTCAGAACTAGGCCTTGCAACTATTGGGCCAAAAAGCTGGCCCTTAGGACCAAAGCCGTTCCAATTGAACAGTTCAAAGTGTCTACACTACTAAGAGGCGGGGTAGGCACCTAAAGGTTGCAGGGCAGATAAAAAAAATCTGTTGTTACCCCAAAATGCCACCCACTCCCGTAGTGTATAAGACAATATAAGCTATTCCCTATTTTAATCAAAGCTACAGATCAGGTTATCTGTGCCGTAACAGTATTTATGTTTTGCTGTATTGCCTGCTTTCTGGCGTCAAGAACTTGTTTGGTTGGTAATTAGGCCGAATACATAGCTACAGTTGTAGCAGAATACGAGTCCGTGACAAGGATTTTTTCAGCCTGATTTCTGAGTCCCTGGATCGAGGTCGTACTTTGCGGAGTATTTGCCCAATCTGCACTGCCCCGATTGGGCCACTTAGCTTCACTCTACCTTCTTACCCGATATGGATGCTCCTAACCCTGATTTCATGCGCGAAGCTATTCGCCTTTCTATTGACAAAATGCAAGCTGGCCATGGTGGTCCTTTTGGCGCCGTAGTGGTTAGAAACGGGGAAATAATTGCGCGGGGCTTCAATCAAGTTACCAGCACCAACGACCCGACCTGCCACGCCGAAGTCGACGCCATCCGGAAAGCGTGTGCCACGCTTGGCACTTTCCAACTAGAAGACTGCGACCTGTATACCAGCTGCGAACCGTGCCCCATGTGCTTAGGTGCCATCTATTGGGCCCGCCCCCGGCGTGTTTTCTATGGTAACACCAAGCAAGATGCAGCAGCAATAGGCTTTGATGATGAGTTCATCTACAAAGAGCTGGAAAAGCCACTAGCAGAACGACAGATTCCGATGATTGAACTTCTCCGAGACGAATCTGCAGCAGGATTCAAAGCGTGGGAGCAGCATACAGCTCGCACCAAGTACTAAAGAATAATTAATAAAATATCATATAATCAATTTAATAAAACTCGATGCTACACCTAAGTAGCATCGAGTTTTGTTTTTTTTAACTAAAAATCATTTATCTGCGTACGATGAAACTCTTTGTTACAATTTACTAGTTGAACCGTATCAGAAAGAGCAGAGGGTAATTTTTAGTATAATTCTAATATTAAGTTTTGCGGCAGCTACGTTTACTTTTGTTAGCATTGGTGTGGTTCATGGGCGCCAACTGCTTTGCACAATCTGGTGACTGGAATCCAAGTGGAGCAAATACCTCCCACCCTCGCACATTACTACGGCAGACTGATCTTGCAGCAGTAAGGGCTTCCCTAGTTGCTACGGGTAGTGCTTACACGTTGTATAGCGGGCTGTTTGCAAGCGTGAGTGGTACGCTGCCTGCTGGTAATGCAACGTCTGATGAGCGACGAGCCCGCGCCACTTTTGCAAAAAATGCAGCTTTTGTGTTGCTACTGAACCGCAAACCTGAAGGTGTAGGATCAGTAACGCCCCTCTCCGAAGCGGAGCAAACTGCACTACTTCAGCATGCTCAAACGGCGCTAGAGACGTGCAATACTGCCGTAGAGGCCTTTGCAAGCTTTTCGGGTGCTACTTACACCCAATGGCAGTGGCGCTCAAAAGAACTGTTAGATTACTTGATTGCCTACGACTTGCTCAGGGGGGCTGGAGTACCCGTAACTACTCTAGGAGCTGCTACGGGGCGGCTGCAGGAATTCGCGGGCAACCTATATGCTCAGTCGAACCGACCATTTTTGGGTGTTGGGTTCTATGCCAACGTCAAGAACAACCACACGCTGATGACGGCAGCGGCGTTAGGTATGGCGGCTATAGTGCTCAACGACGTCGTAAGTACCGACCCCAACCGACAGCCCAGTAACTGGATCAACGCAGGTATGTATCACATCGATAACGTGCTGTGGGAGGATGCCAAACGGCAGTCGGACCCTGCTACGGTGGCTGGATACGCGGAGGGCCCCTATTACTTTAAGTATGCCTTCCTGAACTGCCTACCGTTTTTCCGGGCCATGGGCAACTTTCTACCTGCCGGCTCCTTACCCTATACGTACGGAAACACTACGCGCAGCATTCCAAACCCGTACTACGACGCTCGCTATAACCGGCTGTATGAGTGGATAACCGCCATTCTGATGCCTGATGGTCGGTTTCCGGCGTTGGAAGACTCCTACATAGACATGGGAATGCCGGAGTTAGCTTTGACGGGGAACCCTCGCTACGTTCGTCCGCTAGCCCTCAGCCATCTGTCTACCTCTCAGCTGACCACACTCACCGCCCAATTGCGCGACGTGACCGTGGACATGCGGGCAGCCTACCTGGCCGCCAATGTTGTGCCTACGGCTTCGGCGGCACCAGCTCTTACAGCCTTACCCCAAAGCGGAAACCTGATTTTTCGCTCGGGGGCTGATACTCTGGCCACGTATCTGCATGTTTATGGTAAGAATGGTGCGGCACTAGAAAATTCTGGGGGACATAACCAAGGCGATGCCAGCAGCTTCATTCTGCATGCTTACGGCCAGTTACTAGCCCTAGATGCTGGCTACCTGAGCTATAACCGACGCAACGAGGTAGGTAATGCCACCAACCACAACTTGCTCTTGGTGGACGGTGCGGGTCCGCTCATTGGCACTACCGGTGCGGCCAACGATGCCCCAGCGTCCATCCAGAACACTTTTCAAACGCCCCAGCTTGCATATGGCGAAGTGCAAACCACGTACCGGCAAGCTACTATCATCCGTAAGACGCTGTTTGTTCGGAACACGTATTTTCTGCTGACCGACGCTATAACGGCACCCAGTGAGCACACGTATACCTGGCAGCTTCACGGCTACGGTCTGGAAAACGGCACGGCTGCCACGGGTACTTTCAGCGGAAACCTAGCTGCAGGAGAAGGAACATGGCTAAAGAATGGGGTGCACTTGCAGGCGCACGTCACGGCTACGGGAAACGCCACTACCTACGATACCGCCACGGGCAGCCATGAGCTGACCTACGAGACTCCTGAAAGTCATACTACCTTGCTGGCACGAAAAAGTGGAGCCAACACCACTCAATTTTTGGCTGCTCTTTACCCCTATACCACTACAGCGCCACGTATTAGCACAACCAGCACGGCCACCACAGCCGGCTTGGTTACTCAATCAGGGTTTACGGATGTGGCGTTTGCACAAGCTGATACGGTACTTACTTCCACTACCTCGGCCCTACCAGAGTCCGTCCAAGCTGATGGCTTGGTTAATTTTTATTCAGTAGATGCGACTGGTGGTTTCGCGCAGCTCTTTTTGCAGGAAGGTACTACCCTCCTCTATGGCGCAGCTACCGTAGTGCAGGCCAGCCGCCGTGCCACTATTAGCTGGGAAAAGACGGGACTGGCTCGCTACCAGGGCTACGCCAGCAAACCTACCACGCTGCTACTTACGCTAGCGCAGTCCCCGCGCACGGTGGAGGGCGAAGGCGTCGAGCAATTTGCCTACAACACAACTAGCCACCAACTCAGTGTTACCCTAAGCCAAGCCTCTACGTTTTCAGTAGTAACCGGTGCTAGCCAGCCTTTGCCCGTTACCCTAACTCGGTTTGTGGCCCAACGGCAGCCAACTGGCAACGTTCAACTCACGTGGCGCACGGCCTCTGAGCACAGCAACTCCCGCTTTCATGTGCAGCGGCAGGTAGGAGCAGAAAGCTTCCGCACACTAGACGCCATAACTGGCCGCGGCACTACCACTACTGCCACCGACTATTCCTTTCTTGATGGGGCTGCACCGGCCACGCAACTGTACTACCGTTTGCAGCAGGAAGATCAAGATGGCACCATCACCTATAGTAGCGTAGTGGCGGTGGAGCCCATGCTGGCAGACACGCGCTTGCACATAGCGCCCGTTCCCGCCCAGGACTATCTTACTATATCCTGGGCTAACCCTGCCCAAAAAGTGCGCGTGCGGCTACTAAATAACTTGGGCCAGACGGTTCTGCAACAGGCCTTTCAGCATTCTACTACCTTGAACATCAGCACCTTGTCACCGGGCATCTACTACGCGGTGTTGGTCGACGAGGCTGGGCACATGTTGACCACCAGCGAAAAGGTAGTCGTCAGCCGGTAGTTACTCGCTCTGTGCTACCTGGAAAGCAACAGGGGCTGGTTTCGATCTGTCGAATCCAGCCCTTGTTAGTAAGGTACAAACTTTGAAATGCTGCTCAGATTAACGCAGAGGGCCTTTCATACCCATCATACGAGCCATTTGCTGCATGCCGCCTTTCGTCTGGCTCATTTTATTCATGGTACGCATCACTTTGCGCATGTCCTCAAACTGCTTCATCAGATTGTTTACCTGCTGAATATCGGTACCGGAGCCCTTAGCTAGACGACGACGGCGCGAGCCGTTGAGCAGTTCTGGCTGAGCCCGCTCCTTGGGAGTCATACTCTTGATGATGGCCTCAATGGGTTTGAAAGCGTCATCGTCAATTTCAACGTCTTTGAGGGCCTTGCCCATGCCGGGAATCATACCCACCAGATCCTTCAGATTGCCCATCTTCTTGATCTGATCTAACTGGGACAGGAAGTCATCGAAGTTGAACTGGTTTTTGCGAATCTTCTGGTTGATGCGCTTGGCCTCTTCCTCGTCGAACTGCTGCTGGGCGCGCTCTACCAACGAAATTACGTCGCCCATGCCCAGAATACGCTGGGCCATACGGTCGGGGTAGAACAGGTCGAGGGCCTCCATTTTCTCGCCCGTCGAGATGAACTTGATGGGCTTCTCTACCACAGCCCGGATGCTGAGTGCCGCCCCACCGCGCGAGTCACCGTCGAGCTTGGTTAGCACCACACCATCAAAGTTCAGACGGTCGTTGAAGGTCTTTGCCGTATTTACGGCGTCCTGACCCGTCATGGAGTCCACCACGAACAGGGTTTCGGCGGGGTTAATGGCCCGCTTCACCTGCTCAATTTCGGCCATCATCTGCTCATCTACAGCCAAACGGCCAGCGGTGTCAATGATGACTACCTTCTTGTTGTTTTTGCGGGCGTACTCAATGGCGCTCTGCGAAATCTGCACCGGATTCTTGTTTTCCGGCTCCGAGTACACTTCCACGTCAATTTGCTCGCCCAGCACTTTCAACTGGTCAATAGCGGCGGGGCGGTACACGTCGCACGCCACTAGTAGCACGTTGCGGCCCTGCTTTTTCATGTGGGCCGCCAGCTTGCCGGCAAAAGTAGTCTTACCCGAACCCTGCAAACCCGACAGCAGTACTACCGCCGGCTCGCCTTTGATGACGATATCCTGCTTCTCACCGCCCATCAGTTCGGTGAGTTCGTCATACACAATCTTGGTCATCAGCTGGCCCGGCGATACGCTAATGAGCACGTCGCGGCCCATGGCCTCGTCCTTGATTTTGTCAGTTACCTCCTTGGCTACTTTATAGTTTACGTCGGCATCCACAAGAGCCCGACGAATTTCCTTTACAGTGGCGGCAACGTTGATTTCGGTGATACTGCCTTGGCCTTTAAGGGTCTTAAAAGCGCGGTCGAGTTTGGTACTAAGGTTATCGAACATCGGTAGATGTGCTGATTAGTAATGGAATGATGTGCGACTCTGGAAGAGCGTCATAAAGAAAGCCTATCGGCAGCCCGCCCAATGTGGTTCAGACATACGACCGGTGGCACTGCGGCAAGAGCGGCTAGTTCAGCCTTCAAAAGTAACCAGAAAACCTCGAAAGGCCGCATCTGCTTACCTTCGCGCCTTGTCTGTTCTCTTCCTCTGCTACCTGTGTCTGCCGTTCGTCCGCTTCGCCTGCTTGTCATTACGTATTACTGGCCGCCATCGGGCGGGGCCGGAGTGCAGCGCAGCCTTAAGTTTGTCAAGCACCTACCTCAGGTTGGGGTAGAGCCCACCGTCATTACCGTTGATCCTCACCAGGGAGCTTATCCCGTATTAGATGAGTCGCTGGCGGCCGACGTGCCGGCCGGCGTCCGCGTAATACGCACGAGTACCTTTGAGCCCTTCGACAGCTATAAAAAACTAACGGGCAAGCAGGTGCCTTACGGAGGCTTTGTGGGTGAAAGCAAGACCAGCCTGGTTGGTCGTCTTTTCAAATTTGTGCGGGGCAACCTGTTTATACCAGATGCACGCCGGGGCTGGAACCGCTATGCGCTGCGGGCAGTAGCCCAGCTGCTAGAAGCTGGGGAACAGTTCGACGCCGTACTAACTAGCTCGCCCCCCCACTCTACCCAACTGATTGGGCTGGAATTGAAGCGCCGCTATGGCCTACGGTGGCTAGCCGACATGCGCGACCCGTGGACGGATATTTACTATTATAAGGAGCTAAACCATACGCCCGTGGCTCGCTGGCTGGATGCGCGCTACGAGCGGCACGTACTGGAACAGGCCGACGCCATCTTGGTGACGAGCCCGAACACTAAGCGCCTATTCCAGCACAAATCGGCGCAGATTGGGGCTGAAGCTATCCACGTGCTGCCAAACGGCTACGACGAAGATGACTTCCGGCTGCCCAGCCAGCCTCCGCACAATGCCTTGCTCATCACCCACACGGGCACTATCTCGGAAACCTACCACATTGAGCAGTTGCTACGCGCCTGCGCCGAATGCCTACGTCGCCACCCCGCGGTGCCGCTGCGCCTGCGCTTCGTGGGTAAAGTGTCGGAGGGAGTGCAGCGCCAAGTGCAGGCAGCCGGGCTAGCCCAGCAAACCGAGTTTGTGCCCTTCGTCCCTCACGACGAATCAGTGGGGTACCTGCTCCGCGCTACCGTACTACTCATGGCCATTCCCGACGTAGCTAACAACCTCGGCATTCTGCCAGGGAAAGTATTTGAGTACTTAGCTGCCAACAAGCCCATTCTGTGCGTAGGCCCCACCGGCTCCGACGCCGACACGCTGCTGCAAGCGTGTGGTGCCGGCCATGCCCTTCCCTACGACAACTACGACATGATGCTGACTCGCTTAGAAGCACTAGCGGTCCAGTGGCAGCGCAACCCAAACCTAGACTTGCCAGCGGGCCGGGCTACTGCCTACTCCCGTCGCGCCCTAACACGGCAATTGGCCGCCCTCATAAAGCCGTAACACAGCCCGTCATTAAGGACTTGATACCAGGCAGCTTACTTGAACAACCCGCGCAGCTTGCTAGGCACCAAACTAGTAGCGCGTGCCTTCAAGTCGGTCCAAGCGGAGTGGTTTAGGTGGCTGCCGCGCCACTCCCCGATGGCCGTTGCCAGGCGCTGGGCCAAAGTCCGGTAGTGCTGGCGCTGGTAGTGGCGCAGGTTATTGGTTACGTCGGTGGGCGTGCGAATGAATTCCCGCACATCTACCACGTAGCAATTGGCCGCGGAGGCCACAAAGTCCAGTAAGGCTTGGTTGAGGAGAGCATGGCGCTGCACTGCGCCCACTTCGCCAGAACTGGGTACCTCTATTTCGGTACCGTTGAGGAAGAAAATAGGCACCTGAGCGGGTACTTGAGCGCGCAGCCATTCCAGATTTTCGAGGAAGCGGGCGGGTGGTAGCTGGCCCACTAGTTCAAACTCCCGCTGAAAACGAAGCAGGAAGGCTTCGTCCATACCCTGAAACCGGCGCTGGGCATACTTCGCAGCTTGCGCGGCCGGGTCTAGAGCCAGCAGGTTTTGGTAGCCCCCAAAGGGTACTTCGCGGCCAGTGGCTTTTTCGCAGTAGATCTCCTGCGTGTAATCCATCAGCGGGCTATACACCAGCACGTCGTACTGCCCATTCCAGAGCTTCGTATCGAAGGCTTCTTGGCCCAGAAAAGGTAGTGCCGCAGCCAAGCGCCGCTGCTCGGCCACGGGCCACTCGCGCCCAGCCCGCAGCAAAACGGTGTGCTCTAGGTGCACTGGTATCTGGTGCTCGTTGTTGTAGTTGAACTCTTCTTCCACCGTCAAGTCGAAGGCTTGCAGGAAAGGCGTGAGCTGCCCAAGGTCGCAGCCGCCTTTCAGCAATACCCGCAAATGGCTGGCAATAGGGCTGATGGTGGCAGGAGACTGACTTCCCCTAGCGGCAATAGCAATCCAGTCAGGCTTTTCCGTTGCGTTCAGCTCAGTGGCTACCTCACCCTGCACCGCAAGGCTAGGAAAGCCCAAATGCGCATACGTAAACTGCTCGATACCTAAGTGCAGAATACGGCAAGAAAACACAAACTGCTCCAACCGATTTTCTGCTGTCTGCACGCAGTACACCCCTACCAAACCGTAGTCGCCGAAGCGGTCCTGCACGCGCACGGTGCCCCAGCGCCGGGTGGGGTCCTCCAGACTGCGCTGCAAGGCTTCCCGCGTGACGCGCTGCTTGGTGAAGTTGAGCTGATTAGACCGATTGATTAGCTCCTCGATACGAGCTAGGTCGGGGAACACTGCCTCCGCCTCTCGGAACTCAATATGCACCTGCGCATCGCGCAGGAAGGCCAAGTTATCATCGTACTGGGTGCGCGCCTGCTGTTGGCGCTCCAGCAGCTTGTACTGCTCCAAGCGCGAAAAGCCCGGATCAGGTTTGCCACTGGCGCGCAGTTGAGGAGCAAGCTGAGGTAGGTCGGCCGGGTCGGCTACTTGTAGCGTGGGATTGTAGTAGTGCGCCTCGGCTCGGTTGGCAGGGTTATCATCCAGAAATAGCGCGTTGGGTGCCCGCAACTGCATTTGCTCTAGCAGCTGCTTGATAATAGGTCCCTTCGGCTGCCAACTTATTTGGGGAAACACGAATAAGTCGCGAATGCCCAGTTCTACAAGCTTGGCTTCGGCGGGAGCAAAGTCGTTTTTACTTACAATGGTGTGCACGATGCCCCGAGCTGCCGTATCGCGCACTAGCTGTAGATTTTCTTCCAGTGCCTCCACGGCCCCTTCCGAGAGCGTGCCACGCCAGAAAGTATCATCTAAGTCCCAAATAATGACTTTTATGGGCGAATCGGCTGCTAGTTCCATCGAGTGCAGAGTGTATAGTGTCGGCGGCCAGCAAGCAATTGTCAAAGCGTTTCATTACCTGAATGAACAACCGACAACCGGAAACTGGCCACTGAACACAGGCAAAGCTACGGAAGCTCCCGCCGGAATGCCTACTTTTGCTGCCCTTACTCCGGCCGGCATAGTTGCTGGCTTTGTTTCTGCATCATGGCCCTCGACCTCAATCATAAATCCATTCTGGTAACTGGCGGTACCGGTTCGTTCGGTAAGCAGTTCGTGCAAACCGTCTTCGAAAAATTTCCGCAGGTAAAGCGCTTGGTTGTGTATTCGCGCGATGAACTGAAGCAGTTCGAGATGTCGCAGATATTTCCGCACTCCAAGTATCCCGCTATTCGCTATTTCATTGGCGACGTACGCGACCCCGAGCGCATGAAGCGCGCCTGCGAGGGCGTTGATATCATTGTACACGCTGCGGCCCTTAAGCAAGTGCCCGCCGCCGAGTACAATCCTATGGAATGCATCAAAACTAACATCTTTGGGGCCGAAAACGTTATCAACGCGGCCCTCGATTGCGGGGTGCAGGACGTAGTAGCCCTAAGCACTGATAAGGCGGCAGCACCCATCAATCTGTATGGTGCTACCAAGCTATGCTCGGATAAGCTGTTTGTGGCGGCTAACAACATGAAAGGCGCCCGCGACCTGCGTTTCTCGGTGGTGCGGTACGGCAACGTAATTGGCTCCCGGGGCTCAGTAGTTCCCTTCTTCCTGCAGCGGCGGGAGTCAGGGGTGCTACCCATCACTCACCCCGACATGACGCGCTTCAACATCTCCCTGGAAGAAGGCGTTGACCTAGTACTATATGCCTTGGAGCATAGCTGGGGCGGCGAAATCTTCGTTCCTAAGATTCCGAGCTACAAAATTACGGAAGTAGCCAAAGCCATTGGTCCCGAATGCCGCCAGGAAATTGTAGGTATTCGACCAGGTGAGAAGCTGCACGAAGAAATGATTACCGAAACGGATGCGCTCAGCACCGTGGAGTTGGACAAGTACTACGTTATCCTGCCCTTCACTCCGCGCTGGGACGTAGACGAGTTTGTGCGCCATTTCCACGGTCGTCGTGTGGAGCCAGGCTTCTACTACGATTCGGCTAATAACACGGAATGGTTGTCGGCCGAGCAGATTCGGGAGGAGATTCGCCTGCACGTAGATCCGAGCTTCACTGCTTAGTCTAATATTCTACAACTCCAACGGCCCGCTGCTCTAGTAGAGCGGCGGGCCGTTGGAGTTTTTGGCCGTAAGCGAAGCCTAGCGCGCTACCTGCACCCACCCCCGGTAGAGCTGTCCGGTAGTGGCATTTTTGAGCATGTAGTAATAAACGCCATCTGGGTGACCATCAGCGTTCCAGCCATTGTCGTAGCTAGTGGTTTCGTACACCTGACGGCCCCAACGGTTGTAGACAACCAAGCTCCATGCCTTCGGATTCAGGCCTTTCAGCACGAAGGTTTCGTTGTTCTGGTCCTTATTGGGGGTGATGATGTTGGGGATTTCAAAAGGACACTCGGCTGCCATTACTACGCGCTCGTCGCGGCTTACGCACCCATTCGCCGAGGTCACTTCCACGGAGTACGTGCCACCCACAGTAGCGGAGTAGGTGGCAGCGGTAGAGCCATCTTGCCAGCGGTATGTGCTACCAGCCGGCTGGCGGCCTACCGTCAGCACCAAAGGCTGCTGCAAGCATAAGGTGGTATCTTGGCCTAGATTTACGGTTGGCAGGGGTACTGCCTCTACTTGCGTGCTGGCTTGTGCCGTGCAGCCCGGGGGCAGCGTCACGACCACGGAGTACGTGCCGGAAGTACGCACAACAAACGTGGCGCCGGTGGAGCCATCTTGCCAGCGGTAGGTAGCTCCCGCTGGCTGCACCCCGGCCGACAGCGTTAGGGTTTGTCCTTGGCACAGGCGTTGCAGGGCTGGGCCCAAGGTAAGCACTGGCGGTGCTACTACTTGTACGGTGGCACTGCCACGAGTAGTGCAACCTTGGGCATTAGTCACATCTACGTAGTACTGGCCAGATGTAGTAGCGGTAAAGCTTGCGTTGGTAGAGCCATCCTGCCACCGGAAAGTGGTACCCGTTGGCTGCGAACCCGCCGTAAGCGTCACGGGTTGCCCCTGGCACACTTGCTGCACCGATGGGCCTAGATTTACAGTTGGCACTGGCGACACCGTTACTGTGCTGCTAACTGTGATGGGCGCAGCCATACCCGGCTCTGTTACGGATAGGGTCACAGTGTACGTACCTGGCGCAGAAAACGTATGCGTTGGCGTAAGGCCTGTTGCTGTGTTGGCAGTGCCTGATGTGGCATCCCCAAAGTTCCACGTAGCTACGGCCACGCCACTTCCTCCTCCAATAGTTGCCGCAAACGGTGTAGCTGTCCCAAAACAAACCGTGTTACTGGTGAATGCAGCCGTGAGAGGACGCACAGGTAAACTACGGTTGTTCGGTAGTCCAATTTGGCAGACCCGGTTACCAAGATTAACCCCTGAGGACTGAAAGTCACAAGCGCTACCGAGTCTATCCGGTTCATTAATGACACCCACAAAGTTCGACTCATATTGAGCAACGTAGATTTTACCATTTGGCCCTAGCTGTAAGGCACCAGCGTAGCCAGACGTATAGCCTACTATCATGCCTGAGGCCGCAATAGCGGCACTAGAACCTGCTTGCAGGTTGAATTGCATCAAGCTGTTCCCGTCCAGATTGGTACCGTATAGCTTAGTACCATCGGGCGAAAATTCTACACCGTAGCTGCGGTAAAATTGCCGCAGTGGCACGTAATTACTAAGCCGGCCAGTAAAATTATTGAAGTCGAACAACTCAAAACTACCATCTCGAATACCAACGGCTAACTTATTCCCGGCTGGGGAAGCTTTCATATAGCCTACTGCATTGGCATTTTGATAGTTCCCCCCGCCTCCTGTGTGCACTGACCCAACGCTTGAAATGATTGGTGTCGTGGTCAATCCATTGCGCGTTAGCAAGTACGCTAGAAACTGATTGGACTGCCACTGGTGGACAAGAATCCAACTATCCGTACCGTTAGCATGCGGTACTACTGTCAGCTTTTCTGTCACGCTGCCACTGGCTACTTGCACAGCTTTATTTACCACAGCACCTAGCCCACTTTGCTGCGTCATATCTATCAGTGAATACTTCAGCCCACCCTGCAGGTAGTTGTCACATCCATCCACCACAAACAGGTAGTACTGATTACTATTAGCTGGACTTTGCACAATAGCAGCCCCCTGGCTTGCCGATTCATGCCCACCTAGCACCTGACCATTTTGCATAAGCGCGTGGTTCCGATTCCACACATTGACGCTATTAGTATAAAACAGCAAGTTCCCAGCACCATCCGATACTGAGGCACATGCTTCATACGTGCTCATGGCGCTAGTTGTCAACGCTACCGGAGTTGCTCCTGCGAAGCTTATACCAGCATTGCGTCCAAATAGCCAGTTATTATTTTCCTTCTGCGCAAACAGGCAATGCTGAGTGGCAAGAAGTATTATCAGCGTAAATATTTTTTTCATGTAGCTCAGTTACATTTCAATTGCATTGCTCTAGCACTCAATATGTTAAAGTGATAATCCGCCTTAATACTTAGTGAAGTAGCTCCACAAAGCTAGAAAACACTCTGTGGATCCTGAATGTATCTGCGCCATTAATTTTCCCACACTCAGACCTTCCTATTCGTACAGGACAGCCTACCGTACCTACCACACAAATACCACATGGAAAAGGTGGGCACGTATCTTTGTTCAAAGAGCTAACCAAACCTGCTCTTATAAGCTTGTTTCTGCGCTTCCACCAGTTAGTACTGGCTCATTTATCCTTTCCAATGTCATTTCAGCCCGGTCAGCCTATTCCTTACGGTCGCCAGCACATCACATCTGAAGATGTACAAGCCGTAACCGAAACCTTGTATTCTGACTATCTTACTCAAGGTCCTAAAGTAGCAGAGTTCGAAGCGAAGTTTGCCACCTATATAGGAGCCAGATATGCAGTGGCCGTTAGCAATGGTACGGCTGCTCTCCACCTATGCGCCCTAGCCTTAGGCGTTCAACCAGGGCAGCGTGTTATTACCACGCCCATCACTTTTTCGGCCTCCGCTAACTGTGTGCGCTATTGCGGCGGAGAGGTTTACTTTGCAGATATTGATCTAGGAACAGGTTTACTGGATTTACATGCCGTACGACGCCTGTTAGAAAGCCACCCCAAGGGATATTTTCAAGGGTTAATTCCAGTAGATTTTGCTGGCCTAGCAATAAACCTAGAAGCTGCCCGTCTGCTAGCCGATGAGTTCGGCTTGTGGATCATTGAAGATGCGTGCCACGCTCCTGGCGGGTTCTTTACTGATTCTACTGGAAAGGTGCAACGCTGCGGCAATGGCGCCTTTGCCGATCTGGCTATTTTCAGCTTTCATCCTGTGAAACATATTGCCACTGGTGAAGGCGGTATGATTACAACCAATAACCCTGCGCTTTACGAGCATCTACTCCGCCTGCGCACTCATGGCATTACAAAAGATCCTATTCAAATGGAGCGTCATGATGGTGGCTGGTACATGGAGATGCAGGAATTAGGCTACAATTACCGAATGCCTGACATGCTATGTGCTCTAGGTATCAGCCAACTCACTCGTGCTGAAGAAGGCCTAGCTCGTCGTCACATGCTAGCCACGCGTTATGACGCAGCTTTTGCATCTGTACTAGCCGTGCAGCCGCTAGCTGGAGCAGCGGGCCATGCCTATCATCTGTACGTTATTAAAGTACCTGATCGTAAAGGGTTGTATGACTTTCTGCGGGACCGACATGTCTTTGCCCAAGTGCATTACATTCCGGTTCACACAATGCCATATTATCAAAGTCTTGGCTGGCAAACTGGAGATTTTCCTCTGGCTGAAGAGTATTATGCACATTGCCTTAGCATTCCGTTGTACCCGAGCCTTACCGATGCTGAACAAGACTATGTAATAGAGTCCATAAAAGAGTACGTAAACAAATGAAGATTTCTCCTCCCAACCCGTCAGGCGTCGGTATTGTGTCGCAAGCACGTATGGGCAGTACCCGTTTACCGGGCAAAATATTGCGTACAGCACGCGGGATTTCTATGCTGGAGTTTCATGTACGCCGCCTACAGGCTAGTGGCCTGCCCGTATACATTGCCACGACTACATTACCAGAAGATGATGTTACTGAACTGCATGCTCGCCAGTTAGGTATTCCATGTTTTCGGGGTAGCTCCGATGATGTACTCAGCCGGTATCATGGCGCCGCCACTGAATTCGGACTTGACACTATTGTTCGTGTTACTTCTGATTGCCCACTTATTGATGGAGTACTGGTTCGACAAGGAGTAGAACAGTATCAAATAGCCGCTAATCCTCATCTCTATTTATCAAACGGCATTATTCGCACTTTTCCTAGGGGGTTTGATTTTGAAGTATTTTCTGCTGGCCTACTTGCCGAAGCCCAGCGTCTTGCTACGAGCGACTCTGACCGGGAGCATGTTACTCCTTACATCCATCAAAACCGCTCGGGCAACGTTGCTTATGCTCACATTACCCGGGAGGCCGACGCTAGCCGCTTGCGTGTAACTTTAGATACACCCGAAGATTTTGACTTGCTGCACACCTTGCTAGCGCAATACCACGCCGATGACTTGTCAGGTGAAGCGTTGATTGCATTGTTGGAAGCACACCCCGAACTAGTGGCTCTGAATGCGGAAATCGAGCAAAAGAAATATGATTTCACGCGGTAATGTCTTCTACTCTATTTTGGAGAGCTAATTAATGCGCCTTGTATTTCGCGCCGATGGCAATGCCACCATCGGGTTAGGTCATATCGTCCGATCACTAGCCCTAGCAAGCATGGTAAGGGCAGGGGAAAATGACTACGTGTTAGCTCGTAATCCGTCGGGTGTAGTTAAAAACTTAGTTCAGGACGCAGGACTACGGCTGGTAGAACTACCAGAATGTGCGCTACAAACAGAAGCTGATTATTTAAGCGCCCAATTTCTCAATGCCACTGATATAGTTGTCCTAGACGGTTATGCATTTGACTATGACTATCAACAACGCATCAAGAGCAGTGGGTGTCGGCTGGTATGCATAGACGACTTGCATCAAGGACAGTTTGTAGCAGATTTGGTCATAAATCACTCGCCAGGAATAACGGCAGACATGTATCATGGGCTCCCAACAACCCGCTTTTGCTTAGGACCCGCATATTCCTTGCTACGTCCACCATTTCTGCAACACAGTCAGTTACCACGTGCTACAGCTCCTATTCATAGCATACTGCTATGCTTCGGTGGCGCCGACCCCCTACAGTTAACTGATCGTTGTGCCGCAATGCTCCTTTCTGCATATCCCTCTATCCGACGCCTCGGAGTTGTTATGGGTGGGGCTGCTGCAACTTCCTCAGCAATAACAGCCCTACAAGGTGCTTACCCTGCTACAGAAGTAGAAGAGTTTAGAGGACTCTCAGCTGCTGCCATGGTGCAGGTATTAGCGAACTACGATGCCATTATTTGTCCCGCTAGCACTATTCTCATCGAAGCCTTAGTATTGGGGGTTCCCGCTATAACGGGATATTATGTTGATAATCAGCATTCATTGGCTGACTATGTTCAGCAAAATTATCATGCTTATTCGGTCGGTAATTTTGTTTCCTTAACTGATTCCGAACTCCACGATGCCCTGCAGCAAGGACTTGAGTGGCTTACGCACGCGTCTCGGCAACCGTACGTCGGCAATTTATCCCCAGAGCAGTTGCAGTACGAGTTTCGGTTATTACAATCAACTCATTAACTGTTTTTTTTCTACTCCCCTTTACTTTCCTAACACTGTCTTATGAAAGATTCTGATCTGATCAAACTTAACCGCCCATACGAATCAGAACATTTGTTACTCCGTAGCCTCAGACCCACTGACGTGAATGAGGATTTCTTGAGTTGGTTCCAGGACGATGGCCTGATGCGTTTCTATACGAATTCACGCCAGACTCACACTCGTGAGTCTTTGCTGGGCAACATTGAGCAGGGTATTGCTACTGGCACTACTTATGTCTTTGCTATTGTAGACAAAGAAACTCAAGCCTGCATTGGCACTATCAAGCTCGGGCCAATTAACCACGACCACAAAATAGCAGACCTCGTAGTACTCATCGGTGACCGACGGTTTCATGGACGGGGGCTGGCAGTGGAGGCCATCCGGCTAGGCAATGCAATTGCATTTCAAGAGTTTAATATCCGAAAGCTGTTTGGTGGGATGTTTGAAACCAACCAAAGCTCTTTTAAAGCCTACACCCGTGCTGGCTGGGTGGAAGAAGGCAGATTGAAGGCTCACTACCTTGTAGATGGGCATCCGGTAGACCGCATTTTAGTAGCTTGCTTTAATCCAGAAGTATTTCCGGAATTATCATAGGCTGTTTTCTGATATAACTTTCATATTAGGCTATCAGTAGTACCTGTGATAAGCTTTAGCACCGGATTGTCTTGCTTGATGCCGATGTGATGACTACTGCTTCGTATTTTTGCCAAATGCAGATTTCTCTTGGCTCTCGTCTTGTTGGTCCTAATCAACCGCCCCTAATTATTGCTGAACTTAGCGGCAATCATAATCAGGACTTAAATCGTGGTCTGGCCATTGTGGACGCAATGGCTGCTGCTGGTGCTCATGCCATCAAGCTTCAGACCTACACGGCCGATACAATGACATTGCCAGGTGTGCAT
Source organism: Hymenobacter mucosus (assembly GCF_900188255.1). Taxonomy (GTDB): domain Bacteria; phylum Bacteroidota; class Bacteroidia; order Cytophagales; family Hymenobacteraceae; genus Hymenobacter; species Hymenobacter mucosus. Next base: position 691,757 of record NZ_FZNS01000001.1, read on the forward strand.
CGTATTGAAGATCCTCATTCACTTTGGTACGGGCGAGAGTTGCATGATCTTTACCAAGAGGCCCATACTCCGTGGGAATGGCATAAGCCCTTGTTTGACCGCGCGCGCGCGCATGGCATGTTAGCCTTCAGTTCGCCTTTCGATGAGACAGCTGTCGATTTTCTAGAGACGCTCGATGTACCAGCATACAAAATTGCTTCCTTCGAAAATACTGACTGGCCTTTGTTACGGCGGGTAGCGGCAACAGGTAAACCAGTTATTATGAGTACTGGAGCTAGTCAGCTTTCGGAAATAGCAGAAGCAGTGCAAATACTGCGCGAGGCTGGTTGCAAAGACTTGGTACTACTAAAGTGTACTAGCACATACCCCGCAACGCCGGAAAATACAAATCTGCGTACGCTACCTCACTTTCAGCAACTGTTTCCAGATTGCCTGGTAGGTCTTTCTGATCATACAATGGGTGTAGGAGCAGCGGTAGCTGCCGTGGCCTTGGGGGCATGCGCTGTGGAAAAGCATGTGACATTACGCCGGGCTGATGGTGGAGTAGACTCTGCATTTTCCTTAGAGCCTGTGGAGGTAGCTCAACTTGTTACGGAAACAGAGCGCGCTTGGCAATCTTTAGGACAAGTACAATATGGAGTGCAGCGCGCTGAACAGAACAGCCGCCTCTACAAACGCTCTCTGTATGTAGCTCAGGATATTAAAGCAGGGGATCTTTTTACAAAGGAAAACCTGCGTGTTGTGCGGCCTGGTGATGGTTTACCTCCTCGTTATTACGACCAAGTGCTTGGAAAACCTGCTCGTCAAGACTTAAAGGCTAGCACCCCTCTGACCTGGGAAGCCTTATAGCCACCTGCGGCTTTTGTTTTTCATGCTTAATTCTGCCGCTACTCGGTTGCGGGATATTCTGCAACTGCGATTTACTGATCTATTTGCCTCGCTTCCAGTCCATATGTTGGAAGCCATTTCTCCGGCTAGTCCGTGGAAGCGGCTTCTCAAGGTGGCGGGGTATGCCGGTGCGCGGCTGATAGGCAATGTGTTTCGGCCGATTCGTAACTCGGAGGATTTGCGGGGTAAGGTTTGGCTATACGTAGTAAGCCAAAATAACTACGAGGCGCTTTCTTTTCTCCGCGAGGCTCGCCCCGATGCCGTATTAGTGGCTGGGCAAAGCAAACAGATTGGCCGCTATACTAAGCAGGTAAACCGGTTATCGTTGCGGCGCAAATTGCTGTATTATGGGCAATTACCTACTGCTTACGCCGGGCTACGGCAACTGGTAGGACGCCGAGCCTGGCGCTTTTTCGACCTGATCTTCAATGCCGTTGGCTATTACGAAGTATACTGCCGGGCATTGCGCCATTACCAGCCCCGGGCCATTGTATTCGCCAACGACCACAACGACGACGCCCGCGCCCTGCTGCTGGCCGCTCGGGCCTGTGGAGTGCCCACGGCCTACGTACAACATGCCAGTGTGAGCACCAACTTTCCCCCGCTCGGTTTTGATTTGAACCTGCTGGAAGGCCAAGACGCGCTGGATAAGTACCGGCAGTGTGGCCCCATTGCAGGCCGAACTGAACTGGTAGGCATGCCCAAGGCCGATGCTTTTCTGGCTACCAAAAACCAGAATCCTACTGTGCGCGGGGTGGCCGTGGCTATCAACATGCTGGATAACATGCAAGCCATAGCCACAACGTTGGCTCACGTGCTAACTACATTCCCAGCCCTCACCTTTACCCTACGCCCCCACCCCGGCGACACGCGCGACTTCTCCTTCCTGCGCGCTCAGCATCCTCAGCTGGACTTTTCAGATGCTCGCCAGGAAAATGTGTTTGCGTTTCTGCTGCGTCATGATGCCTTACTTGCGGGGGATACGAGTACGCATCTGGAGGCCACCCTACTCAACTTAGCCAGTATATACTTCCGCTTCGGTGACCATGGTGTAGCAGAGGACTACTACGGATACGTGGCACATGGCCTTATTGGGCGGGCGCACACCCTAGCCGAGCTTACCGAGCAGTTGCAGCAGTACTCTCAGCATAAGCCTGCCGATTTGTACCGCCGGGCAGCCTACTATAACGCTACGCTGGGTACTCCCGATGAAGGCCACAGCCAGGAGCGGGCAGTCCGGCTGCTTCAGGAATGGCTGGGATACTAGCCGATCAGAATAGTACGCCAGCAGCTACGAACTAGGCTTGCGATAAACGCGGAAGTGTGCTTTAGAACTTACTTTGCCGCTATGACTGCCCCGCCGTTTCCTTGCTCTCCCGTGCCGGTTTCCCCCGAAATACGGTTGACCTACGTACTACAGCACTTCTGGCAGGCCTACGAGGCGGTGCCGCCAGTTTCTATTGGCTACCCTAGTCACCAGCCTCAGATTGAAGTAGCCGAGGCAGCAGGCCCTTTCTTTGAGCAGCAGCATCCCTATCCTCCCGCCCCAACGTGGCGGCAGTGGCAAGGCCGTACCATTCCCTTCTTTTTCGATTCCGCGCCGGACAATCCATTGATTGAGTGGCGCCCCAATGGCCAGGCCATTATTCATGCCGACATTATTTCTGCCGCGTTCTATTTGCTCAGCGGCTGGCAAGAGTACTTCTCGGAAGAGCGAGACCAGCACGGCCGCTTTCCTTACTCGGCCAGCGTGCAGCACCGCTACAATTTCGTAACTATCCCGGTTGTCAACTACTATTTCGACGTGCTGAAGACTGCCGTAGAGCACGCCATCGGCCAGCCGCTACGGCTGCGCCGTTGGGCTGGCAAGGCTACCTGGGCGTGTTGTATCACCCACGATATTGACAACCTGTACAGCGCCTGGAAAGCGCCTGCTAAAGCTGCCCTGCGGCAGGGCAACCTGCGGCACTTTGGCCGGCAGCTATGGCAGCACTTTACTACCCATGATACCTGGGACAACCTAAGCCAAGTACAGCAAATGGTAGCTGAATACGGGGCCAAAAGCACTTTCTTCTTTCTACCTGAATATCGCAAGGCCGCCAACGGTACGCCCAATGCCGACTACAACATTCAGAAAGTGTGGGCCCACGCGGCAACGGCCATTAGTAGCGCCGAAGTTGGCCTGCATGCCAGTGTGGGTACAAACACACAGGGTGGACAGCTAAAAGAGGAAGGCCACCGGCTGCAACGTCTTAGAAACGGCGTGAAGGCCGATGGCATCAGGTTTCACTACTTGAGTTGGGAGCCACGTATCACCCCTGGCCTGCTCGATGAGTTGTTATACACGTATGACTCTACCCTCGGGTTTGCCGAGCATTTCGGGTTTCGCAACAGCTACTGCCTGCCCTTTCATCCATTCGATTTTCAGCAAAGGAACGCCTTCCTATTCCTAGAGATTCCGCTCAACGTGATGGATGCAACCCTTCATCACCCACGCTACCTTCAGCTAGCCCCCGAGGAAATAGCGCCGGCTCTGACGCCCATGCTCCAGGAGATTGAGCGGTTTGGGGGCGTGTGCACGGTACTGTGGCACAATGAAAACTTTGACCCCGCCAACACCCACAACGGCCCGCAAGAGTTCCATACCCTTATGCAGTACCTTTGCAGCCGTAATCCGGCCTTTCTTCACGGCCAAGATATTGTTTTGCACCTGGAGGCGGAGAAGTAACTATCCCGCTTCAGCCTGCGCTACTTCTCACTTTTCATTTTTCCAGATTGGGTATTGTTCAGCGGCAAGGGCTACGTAACACTATTATTTCCTACATCGGGCTGGCGCTGGGCTTTATAAACACGGCTCTAGTGCTGCCCAAATTCTTGGAGCCACAGCAGCTTGGCCTCACGGGCACGCTAGCTTCCATTGCTACCATCTATGCTCAGGTAGCCGCCTTTGGTTTCGCCAGCGTGGGCATTCGCTTCTTTCCGTACTTCCGCAACCGGGAGGCCGGCCACCACGGATTTTTACCGCTGCTGCTTGGCATTCCGCTGCTAGGTTTTTTGGTGGTAACGGCTCTTTACTTTGCCGGCGAGCCACTGATGCTGCACTGGTACGCTAAGGATGCCAACGCACTAGCCCCTTACTACGCTTGGGGAGCGGTGCTGGCCTTGTTCACGCTGCTGTACTCTATCCAGGATGCTTACCTCAAGGCCTTATATCACACGGCTTTTTCTTCCTTCGTGCAAGATATTCTCTTGCGGCTACTGATAGTCGGGGGGGCACTACTATACGCCCAAGGATACCTCTCGTTTCATGGATACGTACTGTGGTTTGTGGGGGTAAACAGCGGAATTGCTCTGCTCTTGGCGGGCTACGTTGCTGCTATTGGCGAACTACATATGCGGCCCACACGGGCTGTGCTGGCCGTACGCCCCCTGCGAGAACTCCTGAGCGTTGGGGGGTTTACGTTGCTGAGCAGCCTATCCGGAGCCATCATCATGTATATTGATACGCTCATGGTCGGCGCCCAGGTAAACCTAGCGGCCGCAGGTATTTACCAAGTAGCATTCAACATTAGCACGGCGCTGGCCATTCCGGCCCGCTCCCTCAACAAGATTGCTTTTCCCCTGCTAGCCGATTATTGGAAGCAGCAAGATTTGGATCGAATGGCTGACTTCTACCGTCGCACCACCCGGCTCAACACGTTGCTGGGTTGCTTTCTGGCGCTGGGCATTGGCCTCAACCTCGACTTCATTTATTCGCTCATGAAAGCTCGCTACGCAGAAGGCACCATAGTTGTGCTCCTGCTACTAGGTAGCCGGCTGTTTGATGGCATTACGGGGGTCAACGGGCTGATTGTGGTTACCTCTCCGCGCTACCGCTACGACCTGATTTTCAATACGTCCTTAGCCGTACTTACCATCATACTGAATACGCTTTTGATTCCGCGGATGGGCATTTCGGGTGCGGCGGTGGCGGCGGCAGTAGCGCAGGTCAGTATCAACTTGGCGCGTACCTGGTTTGTGTGGCACAGCTATGGCATGCAACCCTTCACTTGGCGTATTCCACTTATTCTACTCATTGCCGCCCTAGCCGCAGCCGCAGCATGGCTGGTGCCCACGTTTCCATCTTTGCTGGTTACTACGCTGGTGCGCTCTGTGATGCTTACTGCCGTCTATGGAGGACTCACCCTGCTTACCGGCACGGCCCCCGAAGCCACGCAACTGCTACGCACCCTTCAAGCTCGCTTAGCCCGGCGTTGACATAGCATCGTTTTTCTTTGAAAAATTCAATCCAATAGCTATTATCGGTTGGCAGCTGCTTTAGTTACTGAATGGCTAATCTGAGCTTTATACAGTAAGAAAACAACCCTTATTTAGGACAGTTGTCTTTCTCAATCACCAGACATACAACTAAATACTTGCTTATAACAAACCATATTGAAAATTATTATCGAACGATAGTTTTCATATAAGTAAGTGATAATGCCAAAATCCTGTTTTCAGGATTTTGCTTTTTTGGACAAGTACTTCTTGCCAAAAGAAAATTTGGAACTATTCAAGCTCTGTTCCTATTTTTGCGGTACCAATTCTTTACCACCAAAGGATTGTTTTTATACAGAGGCGTGGAGAGACAGGCTCTACGAAACGCCGGCAACCCTCAGAGTATCTGAAACGGTGCCAAGTCCTGACCATATAAAAACAACAAGCCGTGAACTTCTTCAACTGCACCCTCGCCGCATCTACTACTCGCATTGCTGTACAGCATGGATGTTGTAGCATGATGGAAATGGCCGTCTGTACCGAGCGGGCCATGCAGTGCTGTTGTTAGTACCTCACGCGTAGTTCCTTTTTGGTTTGCGTGCTGCTTGAAACACTTAGGCCCCTTTATTGGTCACTAGGTTTCTTTCCTACACGCGCCGCCGTTTTGCCCGGTAGTAGTTCAGCTGGTCACGCATAGCGCCTCGCTTCAACACCAAGGCAATTTCCGGCCGGACCCTTGCCCCGACCGGCAAGTTTTTCTCCTAGAACACGTCTATTTATGTCCGCAGCTTCTACTGCGCAGGCCGTTCCGAACTTGGACGCCTTGCGCTTACCGCTGACGCAAGCTTCTGCCCTTGAGCGCCTCCGCTTAGTAGCAGAGCATTTTCCCGGCACAGCGGTTTTTTCTACTTCGTTTGGTTTAGAAGATCAAATCATAAGTCATTTGATCTTCAGCAACGACCTTCCTATTCGGGTGTTTACGCTGGATACCGGCCGTAACTTCCAGGAGACCTATTCTACTTGGAACAAAACCCTGATCAAGTATCAGAAGCCCATTGAGGTATTCTTTCCCCGCCAGGAAAGCGTGCAGGAGCTTATGCTTGCCAAAGGGCCCAACAGCTTCTACGAAAGCGTTGACAACCGCAAGGAGTGCTGCTTTATCCGCAAAGTAGAGCCCTTGAACCGGGCGCTAGCGGGGCAGCAAGCCTGGGTAACGGGTATCCGGGCTGAGCAGTCGCAAAACCGCCAAACCATGGACCCGGTGGAGTGGGATGCAGCGCACCAGCTCACGAAGGTGCACCCTCTGTTCGACTGGACGTGGGAGCAAGCGGTGGAGTTTGCCCGCGCAAACAGCATTCCCGTAAACCCGCTGCACCAGCAGGGTTTTGTGAGCATTGGGTGCGCGCCGTGCACCCGTGCCATTCGTCCCGGCGAGGACTTCCGCGCTGGCCGGTGGTGGTGGGAGGACCTGTCCGCTAAGGAATGCGGCTTGCACACCACGGCCCACCACGATGGCCCCGACCCCGTGGTAGAGCCCGTACCCTCCCCTTCCCATTAGTAACCTTCTACGGCCAGTCGGCCCTCTTTGTAGCCGACCTACACGCCCAACTAAATATGAGTACCCCCCAATTTGATTACCTCGACCGGCTGGAAGCCGAAGCTATCCACATCCTGCGGGAAGTAGCGGGCCAGTTTGAACGCCCCGCGCTGCTGTTCTCAGGTGGCAAAGACTCTATTGTACTGACGCGCTTGGCAGAAAAGGCGTTTCGTCCGGGTCGGTTTCCTTTTCCACTGGTGCACGTAGATACGGGCCACAACTTCCCCGAGGTGCTGGCTTACCGCGACGAGTTGGCGGCCCGTTTGGGCGAGAAGCTAATTGTGCGTAAGGTGGAAGACACCATTAAGCGGCAGCGTCTGCGGGAGCCGAGCGGTAAGTTTCCGAGCCGTAACCCCTTGCAGACGTACACTCTGCTAGAAGTAATTGAGGAGTTTGAGTTTGACGCTTGCATTGGCGGGGCCCGCCGCGACGAGGAGAAGGCCCGGGCCAAGGAGCGCATCTTCTCGGTGCGGGACGAGTTTGGCCAGTGGGACCCCAAACGCCAGCGCCCCGAGCTGTGGAACGTGTACAACGGCCGTATTCAGAAAGGCGAGAACGTGCGCGTGTTCCCCATTTCCAACTGGACGGAGCTGGACGTGTGGCGCTACATTCAGCGCGAGAATATTCAGCTTCCCGATATCTACTTCGGCCACGAGCGCACCTGCGTAGTGCTGCCTTCCGGCCAACTTCTGGGCCTTTCGGAGCACCTGCGCCTTGATGAGGACGATGAGATTGTGACCCGGCAGGTGCGCTTCCGCACCGTGGGCGACTCTACCTGCACAGCGGCGGTAGAAAGTGATGCCGCCACGGTGGAGGACATCATTCAGGACTTGCTACTAGCCAAAGTAAGTGAACGGGGTGCCACCCGCCTCGACGATAATATCTCGGAGGCGGGCATGGAAGACCGTAAGCGCAACGGCTATTTCTAAGCGGTGAAATTGTGAGCGGGGAGGCGACGAGCAAGCAAAGCCGACCGCCTCTCCCCAACAAAAAGCACCATTTCACCACTGTACAATTTCACCTCATGGACCTTCTCCGTTTTATTACCTGCGGCAGCGTCGACGATGGCAAGAGCACGCTCATCGGCCGCCTTTTATATGATTCCGAATCGGTTTCGCTTGACGTGCTGGCTGCCCTGGAAAAGCGCCAAGCTTCCAATGGTACCGTTGACCTAGCCCTCCTCACTGACGGCCTGCGGGCCGAGCGGGAACAGGGCATCACCATCGACGTAGCCTACAAGTACTTCACTACCCCGCGCCGTAAGTTCATCATTACCGATGCACCAGGCCACGTGCAGTACACCCGCAACATGGTGACGGGTGCCTCCAATGCCGACCTAGCTATTGTGCTGGTGGATGCGCGCCAGGGAGTAATTGAGCAAACCCGCCGCCATACCTTGATTGCCGCTCTCTTGGGCATCCGTCGCTTTGTACTGGCCGTGAACAAGATGGACTTAGTTGGGTACGATCAGGCGGTATTCGATCAGATTGCAACCGACTACGCCGACCTGACCAACCACTTCCACTTGCCAGCGGCCGTGGCCATTCCGCTCAGCGCGCTGCAAGGCGACAACGTGGTGACGCCCTCCACGCACATGCCGTGGTACACCGGTACCAACCTGCTGGCGCACTTGGAAAGCGTGCCGGGCTCGGAGGAAAAAGCAGCCGATCCTCGCTTCCAGGTGCAGTACGTTATCCGGCCTCAGACACCCGAGCTACCCGACTACCGGGGCTACGCCGGTCAGATCCAGAGTGGTCAGTATCGGCGGGGCGACCGGATATTGGTGCTGCCCTCGGGCCTGGAGTCGGAGATTGAAGCCCTTGAGGTCAATCAGCAGGAAGTAGAGTCCGCTTCGGCCCCGCAGGCCGTTGTTATTCGCCTGCGCGATGACGTAGATGTGAGCCGTGGTGACACCATTGTACCCGTGGCGCATCAGCCCACGAGCACGCGTGAACTGGAAGCTACCCTGTGCTGGATGAGCGAGCAGCCGCTGGCTCCTGGTCGTAAGCTGCTGCTCCAACACCACACGGCCCTCGTGAAAGCGGCGGTTCCTACTATCCTCTACAAGGTGAACGTGCAGACGTTTGAGCACATCGCCGCCGACACGGCCCAACTCAACGACATCGTTCGGGTGCGCATCAAAACCGCCCTGGCTCTGGCTGTTGACAACTACCAGGATAACCGGGCTACCGGTTCCTTTATTCTGGTAGATGAAGTCAGCGGCGATACGGTAGCTGCCGGCCTGGTAGAAGCTGCCAACTCCGAGTACTTCACGGCACCCATAGCGCCGCCGGTGGTCTTTTCTATCTAGCCAGAAGGCGCCGGCTGCTTCGCCCTCACTGCTTCGGCAATGCGCTGGAGCCCCCTACGCTGCTTTCCGCTCCCTTTTCCACTATGCCAATCACCATCACTCCCCGTCTTACGGTGCTAGGCGCCGGCCCCGGCGACCCGGAACTGCTCACGCTGAAAGGGGCGCGGGTGCTGAGTGAAGCTGATGTCATCTTATATGATGCATTGGCCAACAACGACCTGCTGCAGCACGCCCGCCCAGAAGCCCTCAAGGTATTTGTGGGCAAGCGCCGGGGCCTACGCAGCTACTCTCAGGACGAAATCAATGGGCTCATTGTTGAGCACGCTCTGCAGTACGGGCACGTTGTGCGTCTTAAGGGGGGCGACCCATTCGTTTTTGGGCGGGGTCGGGAGGAAATGTTGTATGCCGAGCAGCACGGCCTGCTTACTGACTACGTGCCGGGCATTAGCAGTGCCGTGGCAGCGGCGGGTAGCGTGGGCATCCCCGTTACGCATCGCGGCGCCAGCGAAGGCTTCCGGGTGATTACGGCCACTACTGCTACGGGTGAGCTATCGGGCAGTGTAGCCGAGGCGGCTGGCTCCCGTACCACCACCGTTATTCTAATGGGCTTGGGCGAGTTGGAGCGCATTGTAGAGGTGTTCAGCCTGCATGGGCAAGCCAACACGCCGGCAGCCATTATCCAGAATGGAACCCTACTGACCGCTCGCCTCGTGACTGGCTCCGTAGCCGAGCTACCCGCTCGGGCAGTAGCTGCTGGTATTGGCGCCCCGGCCATTATTGTAATAGGCGAAGTAACGCGGCTTGCTACCCCTGAGGCCTTGTTAATGGCTTTGCCAACTGCCGCATTTACAGCGCCTGCTTCTTACGCTAAAGTAGCCTAGTGCTGCTCCCTCTCTTCTCTGCCAGAACCGAATCGTTACATGTCTTCACCTTCTTTCACTCCTCCCGGCGGCCTTACGGAAGCCAACCTTGAACAACTGGCTACGGGGCTTTCTAGCCAACAGCTGGTTTGGTTGAGCGGCTACTTCTACGGCCGGGCCGCCGGTACTCCGGCGGTGGCGCCTCAGCCGGCGGGCGCTGTTGCAGCAGCCCCCGCCGCGGCCCCCAAGCTCACCATTCTCTACGGCTCTCAAACTGGCAACAGCAAAAAGGCAGCCGGTATTGCGGCCGAAATAGCTCGGCAACAAGGGCTGCACCCCACGGTGCGGGACATGAACGACTACCCCACCAAGGACCTCAAAACCGAGCAGCAATTACTGGTCGTTGTCAGCACCCAGGGAGAAGGCGACCCACCCATTGCGGCAGAAGAACTGCACCAGTTTTTACTGAGCAGCCGCGCCCCCAAGCTACCTAGCCTTCAGTACGCCGTGCTGGCCTTGGGCGACAAAAGCTACCTTCAGTTCTGCCAGACGGGTTTCGAGTTCGACCAGCGCCTAGCCGAACTTGGGGCCCAGCGCCTGACCGAGCGCGTAGATTGCGACGTGGAGTTTGAAGCTGAAACCCGCCAGTGGGCAGAGCAAGTGCTACGCCTGGTCGCCCAGCCTGCTACCGCTTCAGTGCCAGCTAGCGTATCCGTGGGGCAGCCCGCCTTGCAGCCCGCTGGTACCAACTGGGATACTACTACCCTGCCGGAGCCGGAGATATACACCAGCCGCAACCCCTTCGCGGCGCCATTGCTCGATAAAATTCAGCTCAACGGGCGAGGCTCTACTAAGGAGACTTATCATCTGGAATTTTCTCTGGAAGACTCTGGTATTCAGTACGAAGCCGGTGACGCCCTAATGGTGCAGCCGGTGAACCGGCCGGCACTAGTAGAAGATGTGTTGGCGGCTGCCCGCTTGGAGCCTACGGCGGCGGTGCAGGTAGACAGCGCCTCTCTCCAGCTAGGTACGGTCCTCACCGAACGCTTGGAGTTATCGGTGCTGACGCGCGACGTATTGGAGCGCTATGCGGCCCTGGCTCCGCAGCACGCACGACTGCGGGATATTTTGGATGACAAACCTCAGTTGCCCACGTACCTATATGGCCGCGACGTGGCCGACGTACTCACTGAGTTTCCCACTCAGCTGACGGCCTCGCAGCTTGTGGAAGTACTGCGCCCCCTACCCGCGCGTGCCTACTCTATTGCTAGCAGTTTGCTGGCTCACCCGGAAGAAGTGCACCTAACGGTGGGCGCCGTTCGGTACGAAACTTATGGCCGCCACAAGCACGGTGCCTGCTCCGTGTACCAGGCTGACCACTTAGCCGTTGGCGACACGGCCCGCGTGTGGGTTGACCGCAACGAGTATTTCAAGCTTCCTAAGGACAACACCACCGACATTATTATGGTAGGTGCTGGCACCGGAGTAGCACCATTCCGCGCTTTCGTGGAAGAGCGCGCCGAGCTGGGCGCTACCGGCCGCAACTGGTTGGTGTTTGGTAACCCCCACTTCACCACCGACTTCCTTTACCAGACGGAGTGGCAGCAGCACCTGAAAAACGGCACCCTAGACCGGCTGGACGTGGCCTTCTCGCGTGACCAGGAAACCAAGCTCTACATTCAGCACCGCCTGTTAGAGCAGAGCAGCCGCGTGTACGAGCAGTTACAGAACGGCGCCCACTTTTACGTGTGCGGCGACAAAAATCGCATGGCTGCCGACGTGCAACGGGCCCTCATCACTATCATCAGCCAGGAAAGCGGCCAGGATGAAGAGTATGCCGCTGACTACCTCAAGCAATTAAAGAAAACCCGTCGCTACCTCGAGGACGTGTACTAAGCTCCAGGAGCCGTCGTGCGCTGCCCTGGTTGCACGACGGCTCCGGCCTGCTCCCCCTCTTACTTTCCTTTTGCTTCTCCATGCGCGTATTTCAGAACCGATGTTGTAGCTGGTGACGGCCGCTGTGCACTGCACCCAGGCGGCCAACTAGCTTGCTTACTGCCAATGCACGGGTAGCTCAGCCCATGGCCTTGTCCGGGCCGCTGTAGCTCGCTCCTTTATCTTCCTTCTGAAAGTCAACTCCCTATGAAGCACGCGTATGCTTCTCTCCTACTGCCAGCAGCCTTGCTGGTTAGTACTTCCCTCCACGCCCAAGATGCCCTGATTTCCATCAGCGGCACCGTGCGCGAGAAAGGCACCCAACAGCCCCTGCCCGGCGTGAGCGTCAGCGTGAAGGGTAGCTCTACCGGCACACTTAGCGACGGTGAAGGCAAGTTTGCCCTGAAAGCCCGTTTGCGGTTTCCGTTCACGCTGGTATTCAATATCATTGGCTACGATGCCCGGGAATTAGAAATTGCCAGCGGCAGCCAGCCCATTGCGGTTCAGTTGGAATCTAAGGCTATTGCCGTAAACGAAGTTGTCATATCGGCTTCGCGGGTAGAAGAAAGCAGGCTGAAGTCGCCGGTAGCCATTGAGAAGCTCGACATCCGGGCCATTAAGGAAACTCCCGCGCCAAGCTTCTACGACGCCCTGGAAAACGTGAAGGGCGTGCAGATGACCACCTCCAGCCTTACGTTTAAAGTGCCCAATACCCGCGGCTTTAACATCCCCAACAACTTCCGCTTTATGCAGCTGGTAGACGGGGTGGATATGCAGGCGGCGACCCTGGGCGTGCCCCTGGGCAATGCCATCGGCCCCACGGAGCTTGATGTGGCCAGCGTGGAAATTACGCCTGGTGCCGCCTCAGCCCTCTACGGCATGAACGCCATCAATGGCATGGCGAACCTTACCACGAAAAGCCCCTTTGCATATCCAGGCCTAAGCGTATACCAGAAGGTAGGCGTAAACCACGTGGATGGCAAGGATCGGGACCCGAGCGTGCTTACCGAAACGGCCGTGCGCTGGGCTCAAGTACTGGGCAATTCGCAGCGCTGGGCCTATAAAGTAAATGGCAGCTTCCTGCGCGGCACCGATTGGCTATCAGACACACAAAACGACCAGAACCCGCAGAATCTGTCGTCGGCTAACCCCCGCTTTCCGGAGCTGAGCGGCGCCAACAACCCGGCCGCCGACCTCTGGAACCGCTACGGCGATGACAATGCTGGCAACGTGTCCATTCCCATCACCTACAACGGCCGCACCGAAACGTTTAACGTGCGCCGCACGGGGTACTACGAGCGCGACTTGGTGAACCCCATTGTTCGCAACATCAAGGCTGACGCCAGCCTGCACTACAAGCTTTCCGACAAGCTGGAACTAAGCTACGGCTACCGGTTTGGCCTGATGGACGGCGTATTTCAGCGCGGCAACAAGATTCAGCTGGACGGCGTGACGGTGCAAAACCACAAAGTAGAGTTGAAAGGACAGGACTTTACGGCCCGCGCCTATATGCTGGTGGAAAACACTGGCGACTCTTATAACCTGAATCCTCTGGCCCTGAACCTCGACCTACAAAACGGGGCTACGGCTCTCACTGCAGGTAGCGGCCCCAAAACCAGCTGGGGCGACAAGTTTCAGGCGGCACTCCAAAGCCAGGTCAATCAAGGAGTGGGGCTGGCCGCGGCTATGCAGCAAGCCCGTGCCGTGGCCGATGCGGGGCGTGCCGTACCCGGAACTCCGGCCTTCGATGCCCTTAAAAACCAGATTGTGCACACCAACAACTGGGACAGCGGCGTCAATGTAAAAGGCGCGCCCATTCCCGGCGGAGCGGCCCTCACCCAGCGCAGCCATACCTACCATGCCGATGCCGTGTGGAACCTGGGCCAGCGCGTGAAGTTTGCCGACGTGATAGTGGGCGCAGACGCTCGCGTGTACGAAGTGCTCCCCGACGGCAACAACTTTGTGGATTTCAGCCGCCCACTAGCCGAGCGTACCCAGCCGGGAGGCGCAAATCAGTACTACAAGAAAATAGGAGGCTTTGTGCAGGCCACCCGTTTGCTGCTCGACAACCGCCTCAAGCTCACCGCTTCGTTGCGCGCCGATTACAACCCAGAATTCAACCCGAAGCTCAACCCGCGGATAGCGGGCGTATATACACTGGCCGAGAAGCACAATTTCCGCGCTTCCTACCAGAACGGGTGGCGCTTCCCTTCCCTCTTTGAGGCTCTCTCCTTTGTGAACAACGGCAACGTGCGCCGCGTGGGCGGCTTGGCTCGCGTAAATGAAGGCTTGAACTACCTCGACAACTCGTACACGCTGGCTTCTATCTCAACTTTTAATGCCGCGGTGAATGCTTACGTGTCGGCCAACGGCGGCACGGCTTCCCAGGCGGCCTTGCGTCCGGAGATTCGGGGGCTACTAACGGTAGGAAACCTCCCCACCGAGCAGCCCGAGCAGATAAACGCCTTCGAGGTAGGCTACCGCAGTGTGCTGTTTGACAACCGCCTATCCATTGACGCCGACGCGTACTACAACATCTACTCCGGCTTCTTGGGCCAGGTAGAAGTAAGCGTACCAAAAAATGCCACCGGCCAGCAGGTTACCGTAGGATCGGATGAGGCCGTACTGGCGGCCCTGAACTCTAACCGCTCGGCTCGCCAGGACCGCTACCGAGTTTATACGAATGCGCTCAACTCGTACCGCAGCTACGGCTCTACCCTGGGCCTGACTTACAACTTCTACCAGAAGTTCACTGTGGGCGGCAACGTGAACTACAACGCGCTGTCATCTAATAACCAAGCCGACATCTTCGTAACGGGCTTTAATACCCCGCACTGGGTGACGAACGTGAACTTCGGCAACCGCGAAATTGTGCGCAACGTGGGCTTTAACGTGGTGTGGCGCCGCCAGAGCACTTTCTACTGGGAAAGCCCCTTAGCCAACGGCCGCGTACCCGCCTACCAGACGATGGATGCCCAGGTGAACGTGCGTATTCCGGCGGCCAAGACTACCATCAAGGTAGGCGGCGCCAACCTCTTCAATAACCGCTACTACCAGTACGCCGCCGGCCCTACTATTGGGGGGCTGTACTACGTAGCCCTCACGTTTGATAACACGGTACTGCGCTAACGGCTTTAAGCGATGAAACGACTTCTTCCTTTCGGCACATCCTTGCTTCTAGGCTTGCCCGCCCTGGCGCAAAAGCAGTACGTACGCGAGCAGCAAACGTGGGTGGGAGTGTTCAACCAGACCCGCTTCTCTCAACGCTGGGGCTCTTGGACCGATTTGCACCTACGCCTCCACGACCGATACGTGCAGGACCTGTTTCAGGGCGTAGCACGGGTAGGGCTCACCTACTATCTAACCGACGATGTGCGCCTGACTGGGGGCTACGCCTACGTGCATCACTTCCCCGATGGCGCCCGCACTGTGAGCCAGGCCGAACACCGTCCTTGGCAGCAGGTGCAGTGGTTTGCTAAGTTTCCCAAGGCCCGCCTAATGCAGTGGGTGCGGCTGGAAGAACGATTCCGACGCACCATTCAAGGCAATGAGCGCACGGATGACTTCAATTTTAATTATCGAACCCGGTACAACGCAGCGCTGTTTCTGCCGCTAACCAAGAAAGGGTTTAATCCCGGAGGACTACAGGCAGTACTCAACAACGAGGTAATGATGAATTTCGGCAAGGAAATTCGCTATAACTACTTCGACCAGAATCGGTTGTTTGCCGGCGTGGTATACCAGCTCAACCCCCACGCCCAGCTACAGGCGGGCTACATGCACTTGTTTCAGCAGTTGCCTGCGGGCAGCACCTACCGAAACCAGCACACCCTACGGGTGTTTTACTTTCACAACTTTGACTTGCGGCCTACGCCAGTGGCTGCCCCTACTCCTGCTCCATAATTTCCATGATTGATACTAAGAAGCTTTCTGAGGTCGAACACGTCAAGACTGCCAGCAACTACCTGCGGGGCACCTTGGCGGAGAGCATCGTGAATCCCCTCACGGGTGCGCTCAACCCCGATGATACCCACCTAATCAAGTTTCACGGCTCCTACCAGCAAACCGACCGTGACCTGGATAGTGAACGGAAGCGCCAGAAGCTGGAACCCCTTTACTCCCTCATGATTCGGGTGCGCGTGCCCGGCGGCATTGCCACCTCCGACCAGTGGCAGCGCATGGATGAGCTAGCTGATCAGTACGGCAACGGCACGCTCAAGCTTACCACTCGCCAAGCCTTCCAACTCCACGGAGTGCTTAAGCGCAACCTCAAAAAGACCATTCAGGGCTTCAACGATGTGCTGCTAGACAGCATTGCGGGCTGCGGTGATGTGAACCGCAACGTGATGCTTAACCCCAACCCCTACCAAAGCCCCGTGCACGCCCAAGTGTACGAAATTTCGAAGGCTATCAGCGCCCACCTCACCCCACGCACGTCGGGCTACTGGGAGCTGTGGCTGAATGGCGAATCAAAGCACAACAGCTTGCTTAGCACGGGCGGGGAAGATGAGGAGCCCATCTACGGCAAAACCTACCTGCCTCGCAAGTTCAAGATTGCGCTGGCCATTCCGCCTCACAACGATACCGACATCTTCGCCAATGACTTAGGCTTAATTGCCATTGAGGAAAATGGCGAGCTGCTGGGCTTCAACGTGGCGGTGGGCGGTGGCATGGGCATGACCTTCGGCATGGCCGATACCTATCCCCGTCTCGGCGACCTGATTGGCTATATCCCCGCTGACCAGGTAGTAGACTTGTGCGAGAAGGTAGTAACCATTCAGCGCGACTGGGGCAACCGCGAAAACCGCAAGTTCTCCCGCCTAAAGTACACCCTAGACCGCGTGGGCCTGGACACCTTTAAGCAGGAGCTAGACCTGCGCCTGGGTTTTGCGCTGGAGGCTCCTCGCCCCTACGAGTTTCGCTCCTCGGGCGACGCCTTCGGCTGGACTACCAGCCCCGACGGGCAGTCGCACCTGACGCTGTTTGTGGAAGGTGGCCGCGTGGCCGACCGTCCGGGGTATGCCCTGAAGACGGCGCTACGCGAAATTGCCCGCTTCCACACCGGCGACTTCCGCCTCACCGGCAACCAAAACCTGATTATAGCCAACGTGGCCCCGGAGCACCGCCTTTCGGTACAAGCTCTGCTGCAAGAGCATGGCATCGTCCTTGACGCCAACGATGTGCACTCGGCGCTCCGGCGTGGGGCTCTGGCTTGCGTAGCCCTCAATACTTGCTCATTGGCGTTTGCGGAGGCCGAGCGCTACCTACCCCAGCTCATGGACCGGCTAGAAATTATTATCCGGGAGCAAGGACTGGGAAATGAAGGGATTCTGCTTCGCATGACGGGCTGCCCCAACGGCTGCGCCCGCCCTTACTTGGGCGAAATTGGCCTAGTAGGTCGCTCCGTAGGTCGCTACAACCTGTACTTGGGAGCAGCTTTCAACGGAGAGCGGATGAACAAGCTTTATAAAGAAATGCTGGATGAGGACGGTATTGTAGCGGAGCTCACCCCACTACTGGCTGCCTACGCTCAGAATCGCCAACCACAAGAACGCTTCGGCGACTTTGTTATTCGTCAGGGTTACGTGAAGGCGACTACTCACGGGCTGGATTTCCATCAGTAACCCACTTGCTTCGGCCAAGCCAGAGTAACCAGAATACGTGCGCGGGGGCTTTTTAGCCCTTCTAACGCACTTTTGGCACGCGTAGCTTGGCCGAGGAAGTGTATCTTACCCTCGTTACTAGCTCCTACCCCCAACCATCATGCCTTCTTCCAACGAATTGCTACCCCAACCGGAACCGCCGCCGTCTGCCCCGAACGGGGCAAACCGCTTGTTTCCGGTTTTCCTCAAGCTGGAGCAGCTGCACGTGCTGCTAGTGGGGGGCGGGGTCGTAGGTTTCGAGAAACTTTCGGCTATGCTGGCTAATAGTCCGGCCACTGCCGTGACGGTGGTAGCCACCTACTTCTCGCCAGAGCTGAAAGTCCTGGCCGAGCGCCACCCGGCCGTGCAGCTCCGCGAGCAGGCCTACCAAACCACTGACTTAGTGGGCCACGATATTGTGGTGGTAGCTACCAACGACAAGGAACTCAATCTTCGCATCAGGACTGATGCTACGCGCCAGCGCCTGCTCTGCAACGTGGCCGATACGCCCGAAGCCTGCGACTTTTACCTGGGCTCCATTGTGCAGAAAGGCGACTTGAAAATTGCCATCAGCACCAATGGCAAGTCGCCGACTATCTCTAAGCGCCTGCGCGAGATGCTGACCATTGCCCTTCCCAACGAGTTGCATGATGTACTACAGCGCATGTCTATTATTCGGGAGCAAGTGGGGGGTGATTTTGCGCATAAGGTAAAATCCCTCAACGCCGTGACGGCTGAGCTAGCGGGAGGGCCAGCCTATGAGTCGCCGGCGGCGGCGCGGTGGCGCCGCCGGGCTACGGCGGCCCTGGTGGCCTTTGCCGCAATGCTGGTGCTTAATATTCTTTCCTTCTACTTCACCTGGCAGCAGGTGTGGCACGCGGCATCCAATGCTGAAATGTTTTGGATTTTCGTGGCCATCGGCTTTGGTGCCCAGATTGTGGATGGGCTCTTGGGCATGGGATACGGGGTAGTCACGGCCATCAGCCTCATGAGCCTGAACATCACCCCCGCCGCCGTGAGTGCCAGCATTCACACGGCTGAAATGTTTGCCAGCGGGGCCTCGGGCTATCATCATTACCGCTTCGGCAACGTGAATAAGCGCTTGTTTAAAGTGCTACTTATTCCGGGGATTCTAGGAGCCGTTACGGGGGCTTTCCTGCTTTCCAAGTTTGGCGAAACCTACGCTGGCTACGTGAAACCCTTCCTAGCCATGTACCTGCTGCTGCTGGGTATTCGCATTATTTCAAAGGCTTTCTCAAAGCCTGCACCGCGCAAAAAGCACAAAAAGCTGGGGCTGCTGGCTGCGGTTGGTGGCTTCCTCGACTCCTTCGGTGGAGGTGGCTGGGGCCCGCTAGTAACCAGCACGCTCATTGCGGGCGGACGCACTCCGCAGTACGTAATCGGCTCCGTTAGCGTCACTGAGTTCTTCGTAACCTTTGCCAGCGCCGTTACCTTTTTCGCTACTCTGGGCATCTCGCACTGGCAAATTATCCTGGGGCTGATTGTGGGAGGCGTGGCCGCTTCTCCCCTAGCTGCCCGCCTAGCTGGGCGTATTCCCGTGCGCTGGATGTTTGTGGGCGTTGGCTCCATGGTGATTATTTGGAGCTTGTGGGCGCTTCGAAAGGTGGTCATGACTTACCTGCTGTAGTAGCACCTATACAAGGCAAAAAAGCCCCGAAAAAACACTTTTTCGGGGCTTTTTTGGCTATAACCTTATACCGCCCTAGAACGGTCATTATAGGTAGTTGGAGACAGTGCTATTGGTGGCGTAAGGGGCGCCTGTGGCTCCTCGTCAGTAGTCAGTGGGGTAGTAGTCTGCTGCACCCGCCGTAGAATAAGTATGAGTACGAATCCGCTCAGCAATACGAGGCCTGCGTACGCGAAAGGCCACTTAAGCAGCATAGCTTCTGGGGAGTCAGTGCTCTTTCCACCTTCGGTAAGCATAGACCCGAAAGCTACTAGGTTGTTGAGCGCATGCACCGTCATGCACAGCCATAAGGAACGGGTGCGGTAATAAAGCCAGCCTAACAGCATCCCGATAAGAGCGGCATTGATGCTCTGCGCTGGGTTGAAGTGGATTATCCCAAATAGCAACGCCGACTGTCCAATGGCTACCCAGGGCTTATAGGCGCGGAGCAGGCCTTGTAGTATCACGCCTCGAAACACCAATTCCTCTAGCACGGGCGCAATAACGACACCCAGCAGAAAGGCAACTACGGGCGTCCGAACCAATTCCTTGAAGTAGTTACTAGCCAAATCTGGAAGCCCTAGTAGCTGCACAACTGACAGCACGCCGAGCATAGCAAGGACCAGCACTGGAAGCAATGCATACAACCATACTTGCTCGCGGCCGGCAAACTGCAAGGGGCGCCACCGTTTGCCTGCTTTCCAGCGTAGTAAGCCCAGAAAAGCCAGGTTTGTAGCCAAGGTCATGACCATGCCAACTACGGGCTTTGAAGCATGCGCCACGTTCTGAGCAAGAAGCATTACGGGGAGGCCCACCGCTCCGATGGCTAACAAGAACCACCCCAGAGCACCCCAGCTTTCCTTCAATGTGGGGTAGGCGCGCACTGGCGTTGCCAGCGGGCTAGCGGAGGCTTCCAACAAATTATTTTCCACGTATAATGGCGAGAAGTAAGAATACCTAATGCACCAAATCTAGCCAAACAACGGCATAAAAAACAGCAAGCCGAAGCAGTAGCGTCGGCTGGCTGTGGTACTAAATAGAGTAGGTTGAAGCTGGAGGGCTACCCAACCTGGCGCTGAGCTTGCTGCCGGCCCAGTTTACTGTGCTTACGACCGTAGCCGAAGTAGATAGCCAGCCCGATGGCCAGCCACAGGGCAAGACGCAACCATGTTTCCCAAGGTAAGGACACCATCATTACCAAGCAGGTCAGAATGCCCAGAATGGGGACGAGCGGCACCAATGGAGTACGGAAGCCGCGAGGAGCGTTGGGCTCCCGTTTGCGCATAATGAGCACGCCCAAGCATACCATTACAAAGGCCAGCAGGGTGCCGATGCTGGTCATCTCCCCTACCACTGAAATAGGCACGAAGCCGGCAAACAAGGCAATGAACAAGCCAAGCAGCAAGTTGGACTGCAAGGGCGTGCGGAACTGCTCGTGGATGCGCGCAAACACAGGCGGTAGCAACCCGTCTTTGGCCATGGAAAAGAACACGCGGCTCTGCCCCAGCAAGTCCACCAGAATCACGGACGTATAGCCGATGATAATAGCCAGAATTACGGCCGAGGACAGCCAGGCGTAGGGCGTTTTTTCAATGGCAATGGCTACTGGCGCGGCGCTGTTCTTGAACTCGGTGTAGTTGGCCAACCCCGTCATGACGTGGCCAAACAGCACGAATAGCACTGTGCAAATCAGTAGGGAGCCGATAATACCAATGGGCATGTTACGCTGGGGGTTCTTGGTTTCCTGGGCCATGGTAGCCACAATATCGAAGCCAATGAATACGAAGAATACAACCCCGGCTCCCCGCAGGATGCCGCTCCAGCCAAACTCCCCGAACGTGCCGGTGTTCTGCGGAATGTAGGGTTGGTAGTTGGCGGGGTCAATGTACTGCCAGCCCAAGGCAATGAACACGAGCACGACGGCCACCTTCAAGGTGACTACCAGCGCATTAAACCACGCCGAGCCTTGGGTACCACGAATGATGATGAGCGTAATAGCTAACACAATAAGCATAGCGGGCACGTTTACAAAGCCATGCACTACGCTACCATCCGCCAGCGTGGAGGTTTCAAATGGCGACGTCACCAGCTGGGGCGGCAAGTGGATACCGTACTTGCCCAGGAACTTCAGCAAGTACTGCGACCAACTGATGGCTACCGTAGCCGCGCCCACGGAATACTCCAGCACCAGGTCCCACCCAATAATCCAGGCAAATAGCTCGCCCATGGTGGCGTAGGCGTAGGTATACGCCGAGCCGCTTACCGGGACCATAGAGGCAAACTCGGCGTAGCACAGGGCCGAAAAAGCGCACCCCACGGCTGCCACCACAAACGAGAGCGTAACGGCCGGGCCCGCATTGTTGGCGGCCGCAATACCCGTGAGCGAGAATAAGCCCGCCCCAATAATTACCCCAATACCAATGGCAATAAGGTTGAAGCCATTGAGACTTCGTTTAAGCGTGTTGGCGCCCGTTTCGGCCGCCTCCTGCCGTAGCAGTTCCAAGGATTTTCTGAGCATGATATAGCGCCAACTCTGGATTGGCTAAGAGTGAGAAATTCAGTTATTTCTAGCCTAGGCGCACAACAGCTCCTAGCGGTTTATACTAGGCCTTTGCAGCGCACACGCGTAGCGTTTGCGGCTACGCCGCACCAGGCAATGAAAAACTGATAAGGGAAAGCGAAAATCCGCAGCACCGGCAGCTAGCTACGCCGCGCGCCACCAGCATTGCCATGGGGCTTCAACAGCAACAACATCTTTCCCAACTACACTGCCGCGCGCTGACTGCAATACGGAGAGAAGCAGCAAAAACTACAGGATAGTTGAGGGAGCGGAAGCGAAGCACCACGGTACGTTGTTTTTATATGGTCAGGAATTGGCACCGTTCCGGCAGTTGCGGATGGTTGCCGACGCGTCGTAGAGCCTGTCTCTCAGCGCCTCTGTATAAAAACAATCCTTTGGCTAGAAAGAATTGATGGAACAAAGGTAAGGGCCGCTTCGTGGTCCTGCAAGCAGCTCGGCAACTAGTCGGTCGTGCCCCCGGTTTACCTACCGCAGCTAGCCAAAGGCACTCTTCTCTCAACTCACTATCTAGGCTTAGGGGCGTTGCCGCTCTTTTGGTTTATCGTAGAGCCCGCGAAAGCAGACAGAAAAGTGCGGAGAAAAGTCAAACCGTACGTCAATGGGTTCGTACTTGCGCCTACGTTCTTTCTTGTGGTGGCTGCAAGCATGCAGCAGCCCTCCCACCGTTGCCTCTTTTACATGAACTCAGGAATTCAGAAAGCCCTGAAAGCAACCGGCTACGTGGCCGGTTCTGTGGGCGGCGCCCTCGGCCTCTACCTCACAGCTGCCGCTGTACTGTCGCGCATTACGGTACCCAAAGCCAGCACCGATCCGCGGGAGGACCTCGATATCTACATCTTTTCCAATGGTGTGCACACCGATATTGTGGTACCCATCTGCACACCCTACATTGATTGGAGCGAGACTATTCTGTTAGCTAACACCAAATCCAAGACCCCTGGCATGCGCTACATCGGGTTTGGCTGGGGCGACAAGGGTTTCTACCTCGATACACCCACTTGGGCAGAGCTTAAAGCCAGCACCGCCTTCGTAGCCATGTTTTACTTGGGCACCTCCGCCATGCACACTACCTTCTACCAGGACATGCAGGAGAGCGAGGATTGCATAAAAATCAGTATTAGCCACGTCGACTACCAGAAGCTCATTCGCTACATTCAGGAGAGCTTCCGCTACGACGAACAGGGCCTGCCTATTTATATTCCCGGTCATAGCTACGGCTCCGATGACTCTTTCTACGAGGCCCACCGCACCTACGGCTGGTTCTATACCTGCAATACCTGGGCGAACGATGCGCTCAAGTACTGCGGACAAAAAGCCAGCCTCTGGACTCCCTTCGACACAGGCATCTTCTATCAATACCGTTAAAGCGCTTTTCCTACTACTGTTTACTGCACGAGGTGGTACTGATTATCCGCCCTCTTTTCAGTGTTCAGCTAATGCACCTGGCACAAATCAAACTGATGAGTCAGTGTTGAAATAGCGCATGCGGTAGCAGTTCATAGCTGTAGTGCCGAGCTGCTCCAACAGGCGGTAGTTGGCGACGGCTCCCACGGCCGCCCCAATTACGGGTACTAGCTGAGCCATTTTGGCTAAGTCGATGTAGTCCCGGTATTCCTGCTGAAAGGTGCGCCAGTCAAACTCGTTTACATCTTGGGGCAAGGTATGGCGGTAGGTCTCCCAATTGGCTAAGCGCTGATACACCTCATTGCGGGTATGCTGGCTGCTGAAAGCCAGCTGAAAGATGTGCAATAGGTACAGGCGCTCAGTATAGTCTTGCACATCGTGGCCGTAGAGGGCAGCTACATCGTAAAGCAGTTTCAGCTTGATGCCCAATAGCAGCGGAAAATCGGCGAGGCCCAGCAAGAACCCGCCGGCCCCAGTTACGGCCCCTTCGGCCGCAGCCGTATTACGATAATTGCGCACACTAGTGCGCACGGCCACTTCTCGGGCTTGCAAGGTAGCATCGGCCAGGGGCCGGCGCGTAATGTACCCGGAGCCAAACAACACTCCACGCACCATCTGTTTGATAGCGGTGGTGATGGCCGCGTGTACTTTCTCGGGCAGTAGCGCATTCAGCCTCGCTTGCAGGCGGCGCGCCAGCCGGTTCAGCATGGACGGGCGTTGCTGCATTTTGCGTTGCCAGTCTTGCAACTCGGCGTAGGCATCTTGGTCGGAGGAATTCATACGTGCAAGATGCATCTACAGCGTAACCCGTTGCCCAAGTGGCCCTATAGATGGCGCAAACTATAGATTCGCTCAATTATTTCTACCACTTTCATTCCTTCCAGGGCATTGGTAGTAGCGAAGCTGCGCTTTTGCACGGTCTCTACCACGTTGTCAATTACCTGCACGTGATTAGCAGCACTACCCTGATACGGACCGTAGTCGTTGGCAGGGTTGGTGGGCGGTAGTTGGGGCAGTTGATAATCCTTTATATGGCAGTACTCTACCTTGTCCATGTATTGCCCTCCAAGACGAAGGCTGCCGTTTTCTGCCACCACGGTAAGGGAGCTTTCCAGATTCCGGTCCCACACGGAAGTGCTGTACTGTAGCGTGCCGCTACCACCGCGCACTAAGTCAAAAGTGACCAGACCACTATCCTCAAAGTCGGTGATGCTGGCGTGGTTGAAGTCGCAGAAGCGGGCGGAAATATTGGTAATGTCGCCGAACACCCAGTACAACAAATCGACGAAGTGACTAAACTGCGTGAATAAGGTACCGCCATCTTGCTGCTGGCGGCCCTTCCAGCCGCCAGCCTGGTAGTAGCGGGCGTCGCGGTTCCAGAAGCAATTGATTTGCACCAAATACACCTGACCCAGCCGTCCTTCCACCACCACTTGCTTAAGCCAGGCAGCCGGCGGTGAGTATCGATTTTGCATGACGCCAAATACCAAGCGCCCCGTTTGCAAAGCCGTGTGCACAATAGCCTCCGCATCGTGCTTGTGCAGGGCAATGGGCTTCTCGACCACTACGTGCATCCCATGCCGTAGGCCAGCTATAGCTTGTAGCGCATGCTGGTAATTTGGTGTAGCTATAGTTAGAATATCAGCCTCGTAACCACCACATTGCAGGTAGTCCTCCAAAGACGTGAAGAAGGGTATGCCAGGAAACTCAACTGCCAGTGCGGGGGCTAGCTCCGCTTTCACATCAATAAGAGCAACGAGCTGCGCACTAGGATGGCGAGAAACCAAAGCAGCGTGACGACGGCCAATATGCCCTACCCCACAGATAGCAAAACGTACGGCAGCACTGGCAGACACAGAAGAAGCGGGTTGGGATAGCACGCCGCAAGCTCAGAAAAAACTGCGTTTGTTTCTTACAAAACAAAGCCCATAGCTCCTTTTTGAGGGCTATGGGCTTTTTGAGGGGCACAAATTGCGGCGGCACTTGGGGCTAGAGCAGCCGCTTTAGCTCATTGAAGTTGCTATTGTTCACGCTACGGCCAGTGCAGCCTAGCTGCTGGGCACTACGCTGGATGCTAGTGATACGCGAGCCTGGGTTGGGGTGAGTACTCAGGAACTCGGGGGTACCTCCCCCACCGGCCTTTTCAGCCTTGATGAAAAAACCAGCGGCACCGTCGCAAGAGTAGTAGCGGGTACCATTGAGGTATATGGTCGAGTACTTGTCGGCTTCGGTTTCAAAGCCACGGCTGAACTTGAGCTGTCCCAAGCCAGCCGCAATCTGGACCAACTGGCCGGAGGAGCGCTTGCCCAGAATAAGACCAAGCAAGATGCTGCTGCCGTATTGCTGCTGCAGCTGCTGGGTGCTATGGCGCCGGTCGGCGTGGGCAATTTCGTGCCCCAGTACCCCAGCTAGCTGGTTTTCATCATCGAGGTACTTAATAAGGCCCGAAAACACGTAGATGTGGCCGCCGGGAGTAGCAAAAGCATTCTGGGTTGCATCATCCTTGATGATCTGTACATCCCAAGGAAACTGAGTACGGTACTTGATATTGCCGTTGTCGAGGACGCGCTTTACTACACCATCAAGCAATTGGTAGGCCCGGGCGTTCTTGGAGCGCTCCATCAGTTGCCCCTTTGCGCGGTATAACGAATCAGTTTGCTTGGCTACCTGAGCCCCCAGGGCAATATCCTGGTTGATAGAAAACAGGTTGATTCCTTGCTGGGGCGAGGTGAAGGCAGCTGAAGCTAACACAGAAACAGCAGCCAGCGGCAGGAAGAGGGTCAGAAAAGGGCGACGCATGGAAGAGAACAAATGAAAGTAAGCGGACAGTAATACGGTCAAAAGAAAAAACAGTGCCAGCTATCCGCTCAAATACTGAACTGGCACAGGTCTCTACCAGCTTTTAGTACGTCAAACAGGTAGCCATGCCCGGAGCACATCCCCTACGTATGATACCTGATCTACGGTAAGCGTAGGATGAATGGGCAGCGACAGTACGGTACGACACAACCGCTCCGCCACGGGAAACTGACCAGCCTGGTAGCCTAAATGCGCGTAGGCGGGCTGCAGATGGTTGGGCTGAGGATAGTACACTACGCTGGGTACTTTATGCGCCGCCAGGTGCTGTTGCAGCGCCGCACGCTGGCCCGGCTCATCGGGCACCTGCACGGTGTACTGATGGAAAACATGCGTGCTGCGCCCATCCCGCGCCGGGGGCACAATGCGTGGGATAGTAGCCAGTGCCGCATCATACTGAGCTGCTACCTGTTGGCGCGCCGCAGTCCAGGTGGGCAAATGGCGCAGCTTCACGCGCAGTAGTGCAGCCTGTAACGTGTCGAGACGAGAGTTAAGGCCAATATGTTCGTGATGGTACTTACGGGTTTGCCCGTGGTTGGCAAGTTGACGCAGGTAGGTAGCCCGAGCTTCATCACGGGTGAACAGCGCCCCCCCATCGCCAAAACCTCCCAGGTTTTTGCTGGGGAAGAATGAAGTAGTACCCACCTCCCCTACGGTGCCGGCTACCCACGTTGTGCCCTGGCTGGTAGTAAATGTGGCTCCAATGGCTTGGGCATTGTCTTCGATGAGAGCGACGCCCTGGCGCTCGGCAATAGCTCGCAAGGCTTCCAAATCTGCACATTGCCCAAACAAGTGCACGGCAATAATAGCACCGGTGCGGGGGGTGCATGCCGCTGCTGCCGCCACCGGGTCCAGGGCAAACGTATCTGCTCGTACGTCAACGGGTACGGGCACGAGCCCTAATACCGCCGCCGCCTCTAGGGTAGCCACATAAGTAAAAGCGGGCACCAGCACCTCTGTGCCAGGCGGCAGGCGCAAGCTCATCAGTGCCAGTTGAAGGGCGTCGGTACCGTTGGCACAGGGCACTACGTGGGGCCCACCCAGGTACTGGCTTACTTCCTGAGCAAACTGCTGCACGGCTGGCCCCTGAATATAAGCTGCTTCGGTAAGCGTTGCTTGCCAAGCGGCTTCCAGCTCAGCCTGAATGGGTGCGTGCTGAGCAGCAAGGTCGAGCATTTGAATAGGCGAAGGCGGAGCAGAGAGAAGAGTAGGCACAAGCGAAAACCAGAGAAACAGAACCACGTCAAAGATAGAGTCCGGGGTAGAACCCACTGCATATACCCCACGTAACCTGATAGGAAGTGATGCCGTTAATCGCCTCAAGCTCGGCCATAACGGTAGGCTTGCGCTGTTTCCTCCCTCCTATTCCCCAACACTACTATGCTCAGGAAAACTGTCACCCTCCACGCCCTGTCGGCCATGCTGCTGCTCGGGGGCGTTGCTGCTACCACCAGTTGCAACCAAGGTCAGAAACAAGAAATTTCGGCCGAAAGTGATGAAGCGTACAACGACTTCAAAACGTTTGTAGCCAACACAGAAACTGCCGCTGACAGCGTAGGAAATGAGATAGAGGCCGACTACGACCGGGAGACGGCCCAGTTGAAATCAGACTTTGATACCAAGGTAGCCGCAGTAGATAAGTACGCCGACCAGTACGACGACACCCGCCGCCAGGAAATTGAGCAGCTGCGTACGCGCTACACCACCGCTTACGACAGGCGCGAAATGGCGTGGAAAAACCGTCCGGGTAGCACTGCTACTAGCACCAGCGGCAGCACTGCCAACCTAAAGCCCGGGAAATACTACAAGCCCATGTCGCCAGCGGCCCAACTAACGGCAGCTAACGCCCGCACTACCTACGAGTCGTTCGTGAACAACATCAAGCAAAACGAAGACAAGTATGACATTGACGACTGGCGCTACATTAACTCCGAGTGGCGCGCCTTGGATGAGGCCTACGACGACGTCAAGAAAGACATCTCAGCCCGCGACTTGGCCGAGATTCAGAAGGAAAAGTTGAAGTATGCCGCCTTCAAGTCATTCGACAAAGCGGAAGCTCGCGCCGCTCAAGGTGCCGACGCTGTAAGCAGCGAGGCCAAAGAAGTATCGGCCGAAACGGCCGATGAGCGTAGCAAAGTGGGCCAAGCCGCTTCCAACACTGCCAGCGACGTGAAAGAAGCCGGCAAGGACGTAGGCAAAGGTGCCGCGAAAGTGGGCAAGAAAGTAGGAGGCGCCGTGAAGGACGTTTTCGACGGTAAGGACGACAAGAAAAACTAGTCTTCCTTTATAAGTAACTTAGGCTGGGCGCCGGCTTTCCTTTAGGAAGGTCGGCGCTTTCAGTTGGTATTGGAACGGCTGCGTTAGCTCCTCCAGCAACCAGTACAATTTCAAGGCGTCAAGCTGGCGCAGGCTTGGATTCTGGGAAAGCAAGTTGCTACGCACGTGGGCTTCTCGCAGCCGAAAAGCGGTGCATACAGCTTCGCTCAGCCCCCAGCGCTGGAGGCGTAGCGCAGCTTGCAGTAACTTGGTTTCTGCTCCCAGACCTTCTGCCTTATAGAGCTGCACGAGGTTGCGAACGGCATCGTGGGTTTTGGCTAGGAAGACAGTGGCCGGCTCCAGTCCATCATGCAGCACTGGGTTATCCACGTGCACCACATTCACCCCGTGCTGGCGTAGCAGCCACCCAAACTTGGTGTCTTCGTGCCCATAACGAGTCAGGCTTTCGTCGAGCCCAAAGCGCCGGAACAAATCAGTCTGAATCAGGAGGTTGTTGAGGGTCAGCTGGCCGTGGGGGGCCCGCTGACGTACGGCCGCCGAGCGGGCTTCTCGGCTTCGACCATAAAGCCAACGCAACCGCAATGATGCATCGGGCGGGGCACTACCTTCGTAGGCCGTGCCACCCGAAAGCACAGGTGCTAGGTCGCGGGCGGCGGCGTACCGGGTCAGGAAATGACCATCGGGTAGTAGGCTATCATTGTCGAGCAACAGCAGCCACTCATAGCGGGCTTTGGCGGCCAACCGATTGCGCACCGCCGAGCGGCCTACATTATAGCCCAGTTCCTCATACTCAACCCCAGCAATGGTTGTTAGCATCCGATTGCGCAACCGGTACTCTGGCGCCGAGCCGTCATCTAGGCAGTGAATCTCAACGAGCTCGCCCCAAGTAGCCGCCTGCACCAACAACCGACGCACGAGAGGCGTCACGTCGCGGTTGTATACCGGAATCAATACTGAAAGCCCGGGGTGATTCACTGAAAAGGAGCGTTAAAGGGTAGAAGTAGCAGCTAGTAAGCCCAGCTGATCAGGCAGGCTATACCTCTCTCCTTTTAGCTATCTGCGTGCAGATGAAACGGTTTGGTAGCGGAATCTAGTAGCTGGCCCTGCTCACATTTGAGCACGCGCTTAGGGTACTTGTTGATAATCTGGTAGTTGTGAGTAGCCATAAGCACCGCAGTACCTGAGTTGTTGATTTCCACAAACAAGCGCATAATGCTGTCGGCCACATCCGGGTCAAGGTTGCCCGTGGGCTCGTCCGCAAGTAGCAACAGAGGCTCATTGAGCAAGGCTCGGGCTATAACTACGCGCTGCTGTTCGCCCCCGGAAAGCTGATGCGGCATCTTAGAAGCCGCGTTGGCTAGCCCTACTCGCATAAGCACTTCTGAAATGCGCTGCTGCTTGCGCGCTTTACCTCTCCAACCGGTGGCATTCAGGACAAAAAGTAAGTTATCGGCAACGCTCCGATCAAAAAGCAGCTGAAAATCCTGGAAAATGATGCCCAGCTTCCGCCGCAGGTACGGAACCTTGGTGCTACCCGCTAGCTTGGGCAAGGGAAACCCAACTACCGTACCCGTACCCGCGGGCAAGGGCAAGTCGGCATAGAGAGTCTTTAGCAGGGAGCTTTTGCCCGAGCCCGTACGTCCCACTAGGTAGGCGAATTCGCCTTTTTCGAGCGTAAACGTGACCTTCTGCAGCACGGTGTTCACGTCCTGCATCACATACGCATCGTGCAGCTCAATAACGGACATAAGCGGTGGGTTCTTGCGGACTCGGGAGCAGCGGAGGTAGGCTACGTACGACTAGTGTTAGACTTCCAGCTTTTGCAGCTTCCCAAACTCCAGGTTAGAAATGACAGCGGCCAGTTCGGTTTCCTTGTTCTCTAGCCCGTAGCGGTGTAAATCCTTCAGAGGCCGATCAGCGCGGAAATAGGCGATGAGCACAAAGTGCTCATCACGCAGCTGAATGTAATCCGGAATCTTGGCCTTGCCTTTTACTTTGATGATGTACATAAGTACGAAGTGCGAAACGTGAATAAGTGAGAAATGTGACAAGGGCTTTCTACTGCGTTCAGCACATCTCTCACAGTATGCACATTACTTCTCTACCCGTTGACCTTCTTGTGGTCGGCCAGGAAAGTAGCTAAGCCTTTGTCGGTGAGCGGGTGGCTAAGCAAGCCAGTAATAACGTTGAGCGGACACGTCACTACATCGGCTCCAAGCTCAGCGCACTGAATGAGGTGAGGAACATGGCGCACCGAAGCGGCCAGCACCTGCGTGGGGTAGCCGTAATTTGAGAAGATATCTACAATCTGCTGAATCAGTTGCAGGCCATCATGTCCGATGTCGTCGAGGCGACCTACGAAAGGCGACACGTACGTAGCGCCTGCTTTGGCTGCGAGCAACGCTTGGCCCGCCGAGAAAATCAGCGTGCAGTTCGTTTTAATACCTTTCTCGGAGAAATACTTGATGGCCTTGATGCCATCCTTAATCATGGGCACCTTCACCACAATGTTGGGGTGCAGGTCGGCTAGCGCCTCCCCCTCCCGGATGATACCATCGTAGTCGGTAGCAATTACTTCGGCCGAAACATCGCCGTCCACCAACTCGCAAATCTGGCGGTAGTGGCTCATCACTGCGTCCGTACCCTTAATGCCTTCCTTAGCCATCAGCGAAGGGTTGGTGGTCACGCCGTCGAGCACGCCCAGCTCTACGGCCTCCTGAATGTCCTTCAGGTTAGCGGTGTCAATGAAGAATTTCATGCGGGTAGGTTGGAAACAAAGATGCCCCAAAGCTAATCACGGATTTATCGGATTAAACGCATTGTCCGGATTTTGTAGCTGGCTTGTCGTGTACAGCCATAACGGAATGGCCTCGAACGCAGAAAGGCGCCCCTTGCGAAGCGCCTTTCGTTTTGTATGCGAGTAGTTCTCTTTATGCCGCCTAGCTAGCAGACCAGACAAAATGGAACTGTAAGGACAAAAAAAAGCGAGCCAAAATCGCACCGCTCAACCACCTACCCTTGCTACCTTCCGGTCCTGGGGGAGTTCAGCAGGAGCTGGTCGTTCTGACTCGCCGGTGCAAAGGTAAGCACATATTTGGCGGATTAGGACAAGCAGGCTCATATTTTTTTCACAATACTGCTGCCGTTCCTATACTACCTGGATCTTGTTCTGGGAGTAAGTAGCTAGGTAATAATCTACTAGCCAGACTACGCAACCAGGGGCTGCCCAGAAATTTTAGCGCTTCCGATAAGCTTTGTTTGCAGCCTTACTTTGCTGCTTGAGCTGCTGGGCATAATTCCGGATGGGCTGCATTTCCACCGAAACTGGCCGTCCTGAGTCCACAGTTACTTGTACTTGCTGGTATCCGGCGTAGCTCACTATCAGGGTTGGCGCGGTGGCCGTGGTACGCAGCATAAACATCCCGTCAGCATTGGTGCTGCTGGTATGACTTCTTTCCAAGGCTAGCTCTACAGTAGCGCCCGCCAATGGCACTCCACTCGTGCTAAGCACGATGCCACTGATAACGTGCGACGCAGGAGTAGCAGACCCCGCTACCTTGGGCGCTGCGGTAGCAGGCTGGGCGGCTATAGTGGCCATGGCAGCCGGGGGTAACTGGGTAGGCTTGGCCGCTCGGGTTTGGGCGAGCAGGGTCAGCGGCAGCAGCAAAAATAGTGCGAGCAGATAACGTAACGTTTTCATTGCGAGCAGAAATGGAAGGAGAAGGAGCCATCTAAACTACCGAAAAACGAGCTTCGGTTGGCTATGATGTTGAACAATATTACACGGGGCTTTTATTCTACGAATTGAGTTCTCGCCCAATGCACGCAAATCCTATGCGAGCAGGCATTTTAGGGGAGTTCAGATGTAGAAAGAACACGCGCGGATTTTGTACGCCCCGGCCAGGTACTTACTTTTGTGCCATGCCTCAACAAATCCTGATTCTTGATTTTGGGTCGCAGTACACCCAACTCATTGCCCGACGCATCCGGGAATTGAATGTTTACTGCGAAATCCATCCGTATACGCACGCCCCGGACCTCACTGAGGACATCCGGGGCGTGGTGCTTTCGGGCTCGCCCTGCTCCGTACGCGACGCCAATTCGCCCAATCCTGACCTGAGCAAGTACCTCGGCCAGGTGCCCGTGCTGGGCGTATGCTACGGCGCCCAATTGCTGGCGCATCAGCAGGGTGGCGATGTAATGCCCGCCACCATTCGGGAGTACGGCCGCGCCCGCCTGGCCCGCGTACACCACGATTCACCCTTGCTGCACGGCGTGCCTACAGAGTCGCAGGTATGGATGTCGCACGGTGATACCATCAAGACGCTCCCAGCCGGCTTCGACATCATTGCCAGCACCCCCGAAGTAGCAGTAGCTGCCTTCCACATTGCAGGCCAGCCAACCTACGGTATTCAGTTCCACCCCGAAGTAACGCACTCGACGGATGGCAAAACCCTCCTGCAGAACTTTGTGGTGGGCATTTGCGGGCTTGATCAGAGCTGGACGCCGGAGCATTTTGTGGATAGCATGGTAGAAACCCTGCAGCGCACTATTGGCGAGGAAGACCAAGTAATTCTGGGCCTGTCGGGCGGGGTAGACTCTTCGGTGGCGGCTTTGCTCCTGCACCGGGCTATCGGCCCGCGTTTGCACGGCATCTTTGTCAACAATGGCTTGCTGCGCAAAGACGAGTTTGAAGATGTTCTTCACTCCTACCAAGACCTGGGCCTTAATGTGCGCGGCGTAGATGCTTCCCAGGCATTCTATGACGCGCTGGCTGGCCTCACCGACCCCGAGCAGAAGCGCAAAGCCATTGGCCGCACCTTCATCGAAGTATTTGATCAGGAAGCGCAGAAGGTACAGGGTGCCCGTTGGTTAGCCCAAGGTACCATCTACCCCGATGTAATTGAGTCCGTGTCAGTGAAAGGCCCGGCCGTGACCATCAAGAGCCACCACAACGTAGGGGGCCTGCCTGAAAAGATGAACCTCCGCATTGTGGAGCCGTTGCGGGCCTTGTTCAAGGATGAGGTGCGTGAAGTGGGCGACACGCTGGGCTTGCCCCACAATATTTTGCACCGCCACCCCTTCCCTGGGCCTGGCTTGGGTATTCGCATTCTGGGCGATATCACCCCCGCGAAAGTAGACTTGCTTCAGCGCGCCGATGCCATCTTCATCAATGGCCTGAAAGCGCACGGCCTGTACGAGAAGGTGTGGCAAGCTGGCGTGATGCTGCTACCCATTCAGAGCGTGGGAGTGATGGGCGATGAGCGTACGTATGAGCAGGTGGTAGCACTGCGCGCCGTAACCAGCGTGGATGGCATGACGGCCGACTGGGCTCACCTCCCCTACGAGTTCTTGGCCGACGTATCTAACCGCATTATCAATCAGGTGCGCGGCATCAACCGCGTGGTATACGACATTAGCTCCAAGCCACCAGCAACTATTGAGTGGGAATAAGCAACCCCACGGCGTTCGTATAGGTAATTAAAACGGTGAGGTGAATGGTCAGAAGCAAAGCACTGCTTAAGACTATTCACCTCACCATTTTTCTTTTTGGTAGTTTCCAACAGTAACGTAGCACCCTAATCGAGCCAGGCAGCAAACTGCTTGGGCCTGTTGGCTCAATCCTATGCGCTGGGTAGATTTCCCGGTTAGAATAGCCGCCCTACTTCCCCAGATAAATAGGCGCCCTCCTGCTAGCTGTACCGTTCAGCTACTTTCTGCGTAGAAGTGCCGGTACTCACCTTCTCTTGTCTCCCTCCGCTCCGGTATGAAACGCCCTTCCTTCCGTCAACTACTAGGTCTGGGCGTGGTAGTGCTTGTGGTGGCGGTAGGAGTTGTTGCAGGCCTGCTGGGCTCTAGTTGGGGGCGAAGGCAGATAGAACGGCAGGTTCGGGAGCGACTGGCGCAAAACTCCGACCTAGTGCTGGCACCCTTTCAGGTTGATTTCTCGCTGCTGCGCGACTTTCCGCATCTGACAGCCTCTCTGCATCACGTGCAGCTTACCGACACCGCCTACCGGCACTCGGTGCCTGTCCTGCGCATTGGCCGCGCCGATCTGCGCCTAACAGTTAGCCAGTTGCTATGGGGCCGCGTTCAGATCGACCATATTACAGTGGAGGACGCCGAGTTTCGGCAGTACACTGATGGGCAGGGCCGCGACTGGGGCCTGCACGGTCGTGGACCCCGCAAAGCCACTCCTACCATTCCGCCCGACTTTGACTTGGCATCTTTGACGGTCCGCAACCTGCACGTAACGGACCGTAACGACTTGCACCATAGTGGCTACGCGGCGCACGTAGCGCAAGCACAGTTGGTGGCCCGGACGCGCAACGGAGTAGCCCAGGTGCGAGGCACGATGCGGGGGCAGCTGCAATTTCTACGAAGCGGGCGAGGCAACTTGTTTGAGCAGGAGCCCGTGTGGACGCAAATACGGTACGCCTACAACTTTGGGGAGCGCCAAGGTACGTTTCAACGGACCCGAGCGACGCTCAATGGCGACACGGTCCTGATTTCAGGCACCCACAAGGCAGCAGGGCTGGGCGAGCGGCGGGGCACCCAGTTGAATTTAACGTTTGAAGGTACCCAACCACTCTTGGAAGTGCTACGGGTAGCATTGCCTACTAACCTGCACCGCTTTGTGGCAGAGGCCAAAAGCCCTAGCCGCGCGCACATTCGCTACACCATCCGCGGCCTGAGCGGGCCGACAGTCCGCCCGCGTACGGTCTTGTCGTTTCAGCTGCGCGACGCCCAAATTCAATGGGCCGACTCTGGGCGGCGCATTCGGCGGTGGGATGCGCGCGGGGTGTACGATAATGGCCCCGGCCACAACCCGAAGACAACCTACCTTACCTTTCAGCAGTGTCGCCTTTACTCGTCAACTGGAGAGTTGGATGCGGTGCTGACGGTACGAGACTTTACCCGGCCGGCTCTGAGTGGGCAGGTGCGCGGCCGCACCGACTTGCAAAACCTAGCGGCTATTGTGGCTCCCGAATTATGGAGAGCCCGCGGAGGTGAGGCCACGCTGAACCTGCGGCTGAATGGCCCACTACCCGTTCGCCCAAGCCAAGCAACGGCTGATTCCTTGCTGCTTCCGCTGGCGGCGCGGGGTACTGTTACCCTACGAAACGCCTCTTTCACAATACCCAGCCGAGGAGCCGATATGTCGGGGCTGAACGTACGGGTAGGGCTGCGCGACAGTCTCTGGACATTGGAGAACTTATCGGGCAGGCTAAACGGGATGAACGTGCAAGCTAACGCCACTACTACTTACCTACTGGCGTATGCATCGGGCCAGCATCCTACAACTACCGTGACAGGCACGTTTGCAGTTGACAAGCTGTTCCTGCCCCAACTCCGGCGACTGTTGGCTGCACCTTCGCGCCAGCCCAAGCCAACTCCGCCTCCCCTGCCTCCGGGCCGCACCCGCAACCAGCAGCTAGCATCTCGTGCCCTCAATATTTTGCCGCCCGGCCTGCGCCTAAACATCCGGCTGCGGTGTGCGCAGTTCATCTTACCGGCAGACACCCTCTACCAACTTGCCACCACGGTTTACCACGATGGGCACCGCGTGCAGTTACGCAACATTCGCGGCCAGGCCTGGGGTGGGCAGGTAAGCGGAGTCGTTAGCTGGCCTACAGACACTATTCATTTGCAGCCCGTGGCGGCGCAACTACAAGTGCACTTTGGCACGCTGGAATACCGGCGGCTGCTCTCGGTGCTGCGCCGACCTACGCGCACTACCCGCTCTGGTCCTTCCGACCCCACCCTGCGAGAGGTGCTACTGGCCGCCAACGGGCAACTGCTAGCTTCGGTGCAAACAGTGCGCTTACCCGGCAGTGAGTCTTTGCGCAACCTGCGCCTGCGCCTCGACAAAACAGCTACCAGCTTTCATGTGCCCTATCTCACCTTTGCCACTAGCGCGGGTGGGCGGGGGCGCATTACTGCCAGTGCCCGCGTGCACGAAAAACAGCTAGCCGCCGCCACTGCTAACCTCGACCTACACTACGCTACGCTCGATATTCAGCGGTTACTTCAGCTTTTCGCGGGATTAGCACCACCGCCCGCTCCTAACCCGGGAGGAGCAAGCCCAATGGGCCCGCGTAATGAAACGTCGCCGATTCTAGACGGCACTATCAAGGCGCAAGTGCGGGTTTCGGCCAACCAGGTGCGGTATGCCGTTTTACGAGGCAGTGAGTTCCGCTTGACTACTCGCCTGCGGGCGGGCCAGGCTTTACTCGATACTTGCTCGCTCCTTGCCTTTGGCGGTAAGATTTCCTTACGCGGGCGGTTAGAAACTAATAATCCCAATAACCAGCATCCACTGCATGCGCAGATGCGTTTGCAGCAAATTCACCTGCCAGACCTATTTCGGCTGGCGGAGGCTCTGAACTTTGATGTCCTAACGGCGGCCAACATCCGGGGTAGTATGCAGTGTGATGCCGATGTGCACACCGCCCTCGACAATGACTTCCTACCCGATCTGACCTATACCCACGCCTACCTCAAAACCGACCTGCAGAATCTGGAGCTGCTAAACGTAACGGCCATTGAGCAGGCGCTACGATTTCTGCGGAAGGAGCGCACCAGCCATCTATACTTCGAGCCCGTAAGTCCCCGCTTTGTGCTGGACGGCCGGCGGTTGCTTATTCCCGATTTGCACTTGAACAGTAATCTAACGGATATGGCCGTGAGCGGCGAATACTACCTCGACGGGCGTGCCAACTTATATATGGGCCTGAGCCCACTACAGGCGCTTTTCGGCAACAACACCAAACGTATAGATGAGATTAAGAGCGGGGCCGCCGCACGCCAGCCCAGCCGGGGCCTTATCTTCGTAAACCTGCACCGCACGCCGGGCAGCAAGTACAAAGTGCGGCTATTTAAGAAGCAGGAGCAACGCCAGCAGCAAGACCGCCTGTGGCGGCAGTATCAGCAGCTACTTCGGCGCCAACCGCTTGATACCGTCTTGCGCCAACTTCCCTAGAGCACTGCCGGCAGGGCCAGATTATGGCGGTTGGTTTTCTACTACCCTGCTGGTTTTAGCGGGGCAACCCTACCGTGAACTCCGTAAAAATGCCCTCTGCGGTTTCTACCCGTATGGTACCGCCATGTCCTTTCGTGATAATGTCGTGAGCCAACGACAGCCCCAGGCCCGTACCTACACCCACGGGCTTCGTCGTGAAAAAGGGCTGAAACACTTTGTTTTTGATTTCCTCGGACATGCCCGTACCGTTGTCTCTGACCCGGATAAAGACGTGTTCACCTTCTTGGCTACTACTCACACTCACGGCAGGTGCGTAGCCTTCGGGTTCTAAGAGCATGCGGGCCGTAACGGCGTGGAAGGCATTGGTAAACAGATTCAGGAGCACGCACCCAATTTCCGTGGCTACTACACTCACCTGCCCCACCTGGGGATGTAAGTCGGTGGTGAGCGTGGCTTGGAAGGAGGCATCCTGCGCCTGTAGTCCCTCGTAAGCCAGGCGCAAATACTCTTGAATGAGGCCATTTAGGTCGGTGGGCTGGCGCTGGCTGGTGCCGGTGCGCGCATGGGCCAGCATATCGGCAATGATGGCCGAGGCCCGCTGCCCGTGCTGGCTAATCTCTTGCAGGTTTTGACGTAGTCCAGCTACTATCTCCTGCTGAAGGTCGGAAGCATCTTGGCTAGCAGATTCCTGACTGAGCAGTCCCACACTTACCTCAGCAAACTTCTTCATGAAGTTGAGTGGATTTTGCAGCTCGTGCGCAATACCGGCCGACAACTCCCCAACGAACGCCCACTTCTCGGAAGCCACCAGCTGTTTCTGCGTGGCTATCAGCTGGGTCTGTTGTTGCTCTAGCAGCGCGTAGGCCCGCTGTTTCTGCTGGTTGTTGCGCCACAAAACCGCACTCAGCCCTCCTACCACCGTCAGCCCTAGCAATGCAACTCCCAATAGCCACTGTTGCTGGCGGTTTTGCTGCCGAATCTGTTCGGCGTGCTGGGTCAGCTGCTGAATGCGCACTTGCCGGCGCGACAATTCGTAGCCGTACTGCAAGGCGGCCGTCCGCCGGATAAGCTCCCGGCTACTCAAACTATCCTGATAGATGCTCGACAGGCGCTGGTAGCGGTAGGCGTCCTGATAACGGCCCAGCTTGGCGCTGGCTTCAGTGAGCACCCGGCTTACGTCGCGCACGTTCTCTTTCACCCCACTGCGCAGGCTTGCTGCCAAACTGGCCTGACCATACACCAGGGCACTATCGGGGCGGCCGGTGTGCAGATGGGCGCGAGCCAGCACTAGCTGCGTCCAGGGTAGATAGCCAATTACATCAAGCTTGCGCAGTTGCGCCAGGGCCCGGTAACCAACGGTGAAGGCTTCGGGATAGTGCCCTTGCCGCTCGTACATATCGGCAATGTTGAATTCTTCTACCAAGTGCCCAGGCACATCACCCAAGCGAGAGGCTAGGGCCGCATCCTGCTCATAATACTGCCGTGCAGTATGCCACTTACCTTGCGTGCGATACAAGTCGCCGAGCCCACGCAAGCTCTGGGAAACGCCCGATTGGTTGTTATGCTGCGCGGAGAGCTGCCGGCAGTGCAGAAGGTAGAACTCGGCCTTTACGTACTCTCCTAGCTGGGTGCTAATGATGCCTAACTGGGCGTTCATCAGTACCAGCCAGTGCGGGTTATTGAGCTTTTCAGCCAGCGACAATCCTTGCTGAGCGTGCGACAGGGCCTGCGCATAGTTGCCCTGGCCGAAGTAGATGTAGGCCAGATTATACACGCACGCCAGGTGGTTGAGGGAATCATGCACTTGGGCAAACCCTTGGCGGGCACGCTCGGTGTAGCGCTGAGCCGGGCCATGTTCGTTGCGCTTGCGGTAGTAGAACCCAAGCCCCAACTCCGCCTTTGCCCGCCCAAACGTGTAGCCTAGCCGCTTAGCTAGCCGCAACGCTTCTTCAAAGGTTGCTTTAGACTCGCGCGGGGCAGAGGAACGCTGCTCGAACGCCAGGAGGTTAAGCCGGTTGACTCTTCCGGTATCTTGCTGGGGGTGCGCCTGTAGCTGCGTCTGTATTCGTTGAAGAGAAGTTCCTTGCCCCCAGGTAACCGGGCTGGCAAGCAGCAGCAATAGGAGGAGCCAATATTTCACGAAGGTCGGCAAGTCAAGAACTATGCAAACCTAACTATATTCTGGGCTATTCCTGCACACTACAGTTCTGCTTGCTGCATTCTAAATCAGCACCATAGGGTACGCTTACCTAGTAGTTATC
Source organism: Hymenobacter mucosus (assembly GCF_900188255.1). Taxonomy (GTDB): domain Bacteria; phylum Bacteroidota; class Bacteroidia; order Cytophagales; family Hymenobacteraceae; genus Hymenobacter; species Hymenobacter mucosus. The sequence continues at coordinate 731,296 of NZ_FZNS01000001.1, forward strand.
AGAATATTTTCGGGAGCTCAATCCCCCGAATAGTTCGGAATAGGCTCATTGCATTTTGGTCCGTAAGGCCTCCGATGTAGTCCGTAAGCAGTACAATTTGCTCGTAGGCTGAGGTGCCTTCCTGGGGGCCAATAGCTCGGAATTGCTCAGGTAGCAGTTGTAGCAGCCGGCGCGAGCGGGCACTGGCTTGCGGGTCGAAGGTGGCGTGCAGGAAGGCATCGAGCAGACCGGCCAGTACCTCGAAGCCGGCCGCCTCGGTTTCCAGTACTGGGCGGCTCCGGTAGAGATGCTCCATGGTAAGCTGGTGCATATGCTGCAACTGAGGCCAGCAGTCGAGCTGCTGCACCAGGGGCTCATCAGAATGCCCCCGCAGCAGGTCGTCGGCCCGGTCGGCAAACAGACGAGCGGTTTGCTGCACCAAGCGGTTGATGAGGCGAGCCCGTAGGTAGCCGAGTTCCTCGCGCCAGTCGCGCCACTCAATGGAACCACGCCGGCCGGGAGCGTCGCCTAGCAAGTCGCGCAGTAGTTGTAAGCCGGTTTCGCATGGAATCAGGCCCAGCTTCAGGCCGTCTTCAAAGTCGATGATGCGGAAGCACAGGTCATCGGCTGCCTCCACCAAAAAGGCCAGCGGGTGCCGATGGTAGAAGCCTCCTACGTCGGTGCCGGGCGGCTTGGGTAGCAGGCCAAGCTCCCGCGCTACTTCCTGAAAGCGGGGTGCTTCCGTCTGGAAATAGCCGTACTTCTTCTCACTGGTGCCCCGCGTGCTGCCGGCCTCATCTAGAATAGAAGGCCGGGGGTACTTCGTGAAAGCCCCTAGCGTAGCGTACGTAAGGCCCAGGCCAGCCGAGCCCGAGCTATGTGCGGCGTAGGTATGGGTAAGGATGCGAAAGCCCGCGGCATTGCCCTCGAACTGCTGCAAATCGGCCCGCTGAGCGGCGTTGAGCACGCGCACAAACGGCTCGGCGGCGGGGCTGCGGAAGTAGGCTGATATAGCATCTTCCCCGGAATGCCCAAACGGAGGATTGCCAATGTCGTGCGCTAGGCAGGCCGCCGCCACAATATCGCCCAAGTCACTATCGAAGTGAGGCAGCAGTTGAGCTAGGCCCGCCGTTTCTTCCAGCAGCAGTCGGCCGCCCAAGCGCCCCAAGGAGCGTCCTACGCTGGCCGTTTCCAGCGAGTGCGTGAGGCGAGTATGCACAAAATCAGTTTCAGGCAGCGGCATCACCTGGGTTTTGCGCTGCAACCGCCGAAACGCTGAGCTGAATACCACCCGGTCGTAGTCGGCCACGAAGGCCCCACGAACGGGCGGGGCGTCGGTTACTACGTGCAGTTGGGGCTGATCGGGGTAGCGGCGGCGGCTCAGGAGTCGCTCCCACGTCATGGTGGGGGCGTCGGGCGAATCGGTTTGCAGGTGCATCATGGGAGAGGCAAGGTAGCGGGCCAAGGTGATTTTTGCAGTACGCAGCCAGCAGATAAACTATGGGGTTCCTGGGCCCTTGTATTTTAGATTGCTTTGCCTTCTATCTTGCCAACCTGAACACCACGGAGCCTAGCGCTCTCAGAACCAGCAGCGAAGCAGGTAACCCGCTACTTCATACACGGCACTCCACAAGCGTTTTCCCGGCGCCCGCACCCTTTCTGATATGAAGTACCTAGCAAGTGTTTTTGCGTTCTGCTTACCTGTCAATTTTGCGCAGGGGCAGTCTCTTGCTAGTAGCCAGCCCACGTTGGACAGCCTGATTCAGGTGCATAGGATTCCGGCGTTGCTTGCCGCCGTGATAGAGCCTACTGGTATTCGCTACCTGCACGGGGGCGTGCGCCAACAAGGGAAGCCCGCACCAGCCGCCTTTACCGACTTTTTTCACATTGGCTCCAATACTAAGGGTATTACCAGCTTTATTGCTGCCAAGCTGGTAGAGCAGGGCAAAATTCGGTGGGATTCGCCGCTAGCGGCAATAGTGCCCGAACTGCGCGGCAAGGTTCGGACGGAGTACGCCGCCATCACGCTTGCCGACCTCCTCTCACACCGTGCCGGCATTCGTCCCTACGCAAGCGGGCCAGAAATAGACGCCCTACCTTCTTTCAGTGGTTCGATTTCCCAAAAACGCCTGCAATTTGCCTTGCACACGCTACAGGAAAGCCCCGCAGTGCCCAACCAATCGCCATTTGCTTACTCCAATGGTGGCTACGCACTGGCGGCTCTCATGCTGGAGCGGGTGAGCCATCGTTCGTGGGAGGAGCTGGTGGCGCGCACATTCCGCACCCTAGGCTACCGGCACCGGATAGGATTTCCTAATCGGCAGGATGCTACCCAACCCTGGGGCCATTGGCTGGAATCCCCTACCGACTCGGTGTTTACGGCGCTGGAGCCATCCATACCCTACCATATTCAGGATTTCCTGGCTCCTTCCGGGGACGTGGCTATGCCCCTACCCGATTACGCGCGCTTTGTACAGCTGCACCTACTGGGGCTCCTGGAGCAAGCTAACTACCTTCGGGCAGCTACCTACCAGCAGCTACACTTTGGTCAGGAAGCTTATGCGTATGGTTGGGGCAACGGTACGTTTACGGGTTCGGGAGCTAGATTTAGCTTTCATGACGGCACGGTGGGCACCTTCTTCTGCCACACCTTTACGGTCCCAAGCCAGAAGGTAGCCTTCGTGGTCATTACCAATGCCGGTGGCGCCCCGGCTCAAGCTGCCTGTTATGCATTGCGCCGGCACCTTTTACGGCGCTTCACCGCCCATACACTCTAGTTACCTAGCTGTCTCAGCACCTTCTCCTACTTGCCCCATTAGGCGCACAGTAGCGTAGCCAAGCAGCAGAAACACCCCGTACAGCACAGTTACGCCCCAGGCATCGAGGTGGGCCCGGGGGTGCAAAATGCAGCTGATGATGTCGTAAAATAACGCTAGCGGGTTGGTCACCACGTCCCAGCTGTTGAAACGTAGGTAGCGGCCCAGGAAGATACCAAAGGAGCTGAGCACCAGGGCTACCGTCGCGAAGGCCCAGCCACTCCACCAGCCCAGGCGGCGCGCCACGAGCGCGTGCATGTCGCTAAGGGAGGCATAGGCCAGCATTACCCCGTTCCAAGCGCAGGTAAGAATCAGGGCGAGGTCGTACCAATAGGGTACTGCAGCGCGGGGCTCTAAGTGAAATAGGTCGGTAAGTATGTAAGGAGCGTTGGGGAAAAACAGCAGCCACACTGCTCCCACTGGCAGCAATACACGCGCTTTCAAGCGCCCGGCCGACAGTCCGAGCATGGTGCTCAATCCAAACGGTATCAGGGCCAGAAACAAATTCCACAGCAGGAACACAAACGTAATCTGGTGCGTCAGGAACACCCGAAAAGTAATCAGCACTACGCTAAGCGTGAGCGAAGCACCCAGCACCAGCATCAGATTCAGGCGCTGACGAATTTGGGGCAGGGATAGAGTGGCTAGGGACATTGGCATATCTACAAGTAAGACAATTTTAATCGACGATGGTAACGGTGGCTGAAGCCGAGCAGTATTGCTGGGCCAGAAAATTTTATTGTAAGCAAGCCCACTACCCCCAAGGCGGAACAAGGAACCACTGGGTCAGGCCTTACACTAGGTAGGTAACACACCACATCTTCCGCGGCGTTCCTGCGTACCTTTGCGCGAGCGGAGCGTGTTGTTGCGCCCCATCTGTTTCTCCCGCCACCTCTTCCCTGGCCCCTCTGCTATGAGGTATCTACCTGCCCTCCGGCTTGCTGCTTGCTGCGCTGGCTTCGTTCTGACGTTGACGGCCCATGCCCAACAGCCAGCTGCCAAAAAGCCCGCCACTACCCCGCCGACCACCTCTACCAAACCGGCAGCGGGCACAAAAGCTACTACTCCTGCCAAGGCCCAGCCCGCTACTACGTCGGCAGCGAGCAAGGGCAAGGCAACCCCAACGACTACCAAATCAGCCGCCACAAGGGCTGCCAAGCCCACCCCTACCTCGGCTACTACTACGAAGCCCGCTGTTACGCCATCGGCCCGGCCAGCTGCTACGGCCGCCAAGCCGGTAGGCCCTCCCCTCCCCACCAACATGGGCTCGGCAGACCCCAACATACGCTACAAGAACGGAAAAACGCTTATCGACCAGGCGCGCTACGACTTGGCCATGCAAGAGCTGGAGCCGGTGGCAGCCAACGCGCAGTTTGGGCGAGCTCCGGAGGCTGCTTACCTCTACGCGGTAGCGGCCAGCCGGGCGCAGAAATGGGCCGAGGCTGAGCAGATGCTTAACCTGCTTCGCAATCAGTACCCACAGTGGTCTAATCTGCCCGAGGCGTTTTTCCTGCAAGGACAAGTTTCGTTTGAGCAGGGCGACTTCGACAATGCCTTGCGCGTACTTGCGCAGCTACCTTCAGACCGCCTCGCCACGGAGCGAGAGAACATGAAGGCGGTGTATCTCCCGCGGATAAAAGATAAGGCTACCTACCTGAGCCTACTCAAAACCTACCCTCAGGAGGCCGCCCTCGGCCGTGCCTACGCCGATAAGCTAGCCAACGGTGGGTGGTACACCGACGACGACCGGACCCAGCTCGACCAACTTATTGCCCAGTTTTCGTTGGACCGTGCCCGCTACACGCCCCGCCCCCGAGCCCAAAAGAAGAGCACGTATAATATTGGCGTGCTCCTACCCTTTGAGTTTGGTGACCCCAGCTGGGAAACACGCCGCAAAAACCAGTTTGTGACCGACCTGTACGCCGGCCTGCGCATTGCCCAGGATTCACTGCAGCGGGAAGGCCGCCCAGTACAGCTATTTGCCTACGATACAGGCGCCGATACGCTGCAGCTCAAGCAGGTGCTTGCCCTGCCCGAGCTGGCAGGTATGGACTTGATAATTGGGCCGGTATACAAATCGGGCAGCAAAATTCTAGCGCGCTACGCTCAGCAGAAGCAGATTGTGGTAGTAAACCCCCTTTCTGAAGACGGTGCGCTGGTGTTGGACAACCCCTGGCACTACCTCTTCGAGCCCAGTGCGGCCACGCAAGCCCGGCAGGCTGCTCAGTTTGCTTTTACACGTTTAGGCGGCCCTCGCACAGCTCTGGTACTCTACGAGGATAACAAGGACGAAGCCGCTTTCGGGCAGGCATATAAGCAGACGTACGAAGCCCTAGGGGGCCAAGTAGTACAGTTGCGGCGTATCAACTCCGATGTGGAAGAATCCTTAGCCGCGGGCTTTGCTGGAGTTGACCTCAAAACGATTGGGCACCTTGTGGTAGCATCCAATGGGAAGAAGGCTGGTCCCTATACATTGGGCTTGCTACAAACCCAAACCCCGCGCCCCCCTCTTATCACCTACGCTTCCTGGCTTGAAAACAACCGCGTGAGCTTAGGCCAACTTAATGCCCGCAGCGTGTACTTTGTGCACCCCAAATTTACAGACAAAACATCTGAGGGGGTGCGCCGCTTCCGCCAGCTCTACACCCAGCGCCAGAACTTACCACCGTCCGTCTTTGCCTTCACTGGCTTCGAGCTGCTGTATTACTTCGGCAACCAACTCCACCAAAACGGCCCGGCCTTTCAGCAGGCGCTGGCTACTGGTGGCCCGGTGTCGGGGTCAGTATTTCAGGGCATTGGCTACCCCGGAGGTGCGCACGATAACCAGTACGTGCCCATTACAAAACTTGAGCGCTTAGAGGTGGAAGTACTGAACCCCGTAGGCATTCGCTAGGTTGTACTATAAAGGCTGGGCATCAGCTCAGCCGGCCCCCGCGCTATCATTTCATGCTGTTTGCGAGGCGAGTATGCCGCTTCGACTTCTCCCTTTTTCTTATGTCTTCTTCAACTACTGACACCCCCAACCTTACCCTCACCACTAGCGACACCTTGTTCACGCGCGCTAAGGAGCATATTCCGGGCGGCGTAAACTCACCGGTGCGCGCTTTCCGGGCGGTGGGTGGTCACCCGGTTTTTATGCAGTCGGCTAAGGGTGCTTGGCTGACCGACGTGGATGGCAACCAATACTTGGACTTCATCAACTCTTGGGGGCCCATGATCTTAGGGCACGCCCCTGATCTGGTACTAGATGCCGTGCAGCAAGCCGTACAAGGTTCCCTGTCGTTTGGTGCGCCCACTCGCCGCGAGGTAGAAATGGCCGAGCTGATCAAGCAAATGGTGCCCAGTATTGAGAAGGTGCGCCTCGTGAATTCGGGTACGGAGGCTACCATGTCAGCCATTCGGGTAGCGCGAGGCTACACGGGCCGCAACAAAATCATCAAGTTTGAGGGCTGCTACCATGGCCACGGCGACTCCTTCCTGATTGCGGCTGGCTCGGGTGCCCTTACCCTCGGCGCCCCCGATTCGCCGGGCGTGACCCAGGGTGTAGCGCAAGATACGCTCACGGTACCCTACAATAACTTGGCGGCAGTAGAAGAAATCATTGCGGCTAACCCCAACCAGGTAGCGGCCCTCATTCTGGAGCCGGTAGTTGGCAATATGGGGCTTGTAGCGCCGCAGGAAGGCTACTTACAAGGCCTACGCGACTTATGCACCAAACACGGCATCGTGCTGATTTTTGACGAGGTGATGACGGGCTTCCGTTTGGCCCGCGGTGGCGCTCAGGAGCTCTACGGCATCAAGCCCGACCTCACGACCTTAGGTAAAATCATTGGGGGTGGCATGCCAGTGGGTGCCTACGGTGGCCGCCGCGACATCATGGACCAGGTAGCGCCAGCAGGCAAGGTGTATCAGGCCGGCACTTTGTCCGGCAACCCTATTGCTACGGCCGCGGGCATCGCCCAGCTTACCTACCTCAATGAGCACCCTGAACTCTACGACGAGCTTAACCGCATCACGACCCGTATTGCGGATGGCACCCGCAACATTGCGGCCGAGCTGGGCTTAAACTACACGGTAAACCAGGTAGGCTCCATGTTCAGCCTGTTCTTTACCGATCAGCCCGTCACGGATCTGGAGTCGGCAAAGGCTTCGGATACTGAGGCTTTTGGGCGCTACTTCCGGGCCATGCTGCACCGGGGTATCTACTTAGCGCCAGCACAGTATGAAGCGCTGTTCGTGAGCACTGCCATTACGGATGAGCTAGTAGAGACCTATCTCACGGCCTGCCGCGAATCATTACTGGAAGCGCACGGCCTGTAAGTCCGTCCGGCTACGCGCCAACGCTCCGTAGAAGACCTTCTTGTGCCGATACCCGCCGGTAGTCCGACGAGTGTTTCAGCACGGGAAGGTCTTTTCTGCGCTTGACTACTGCGGTTTTCTTGCGCGGGCCGCCAAACCGCATGGGGAAGCGCTTACCTTTGCGGCAAACCTGCGTAGCCTTATGTTCCGATTTCGTCAGCTGTTCCCGTTGTTTTTGCTGGTTTGGCTTGTGATTCCCGGCCAACTCCGTAGTCAGACTGAAACACCCGCGGCCGCCAACAAGCGCCTCTTCGACCGGACCGTGGATGAGCTGAACTTTCGCACCATGGAAACGGTGTACGATAAGTCCTTTGCTCGCGGCAAGTTTCCTTCTTCCTTGCGCACAACCAAAGCCCGCCGCGAGTTCGATAACTTCCCTGGACGTCCTGACCTGGAAAAGCTCTTTCAGAACTACAACAGCGTGTCTGAACGGTTCAAGAGCCGCTTTGGGCAGGGTCGCACCGATTTAGTTGAGTTCGAGAAGCAGCTGAACACCATTCTGGTTGATAAGAACTTCGAGTTTTTCATTCGGGTGCTACCGCGCGATGAACGGATATCCATCATTCGAAGCTTGCAGCGCGCCATTAAGCAAGCCGCTGCTCAGTTCAATGCCTCTCAGGACCCCGCTCCGGAAGAATTAGCCGCCGATGGTGCTACCGTTCCGCCCGCCGTAGATGGGGAATTGCCCGCTAGTGCTGTTCCCCGCACCCCCGCATCCACGGAAGACCTGCAGCCTGAGCCCGAAGTATCCTTGCCTACCGAAACGGCCATCGGTTACACCGGCCCCCGTTCCCTGGACGTGGCTCCGCGCCACGATTGGATGGACTACCTCACGCTTATGCTGACAGGCGGCTCCTTCCTACTAATGCTGTACATCATCACAAGCGTTCTGCCCGATCTGCGCACCCGTATCGACAGTCTGGCAGAGGAGCAGGACCAGGCACTAGCTAAAAAGCGCACTCGCACCCGGACTGCCCTCCCCGAAGACCGGTACGAGGACGAAGAAGAAACCACCTAAAATCTAGTGGAGCCCAGTTGCTACACCGTCTGCTTAGTAGTAGGCCTCTTGTACGCCGCCGAGCCGCCCAGATTTTTGACGCTTACACTTTATTCTCTCACATGATTCTCACCGACCAGCAGATTCTCGCCGAAATTGAGCGGGGCAACATCATCATTGAGCCCTACGACCGAACCTGCCTTGGCACCAACTCCTACGATGTGCACCTAGGTCGCTACCTGGCTACCTACCGCGACGCCGTGCTGGACGCGCGTAAGCACAACGAAATCGACGTATTCGAAATCCCTGCGGAGGGCTTTGTATTGCAACCTGGCACGTTGTACTTGGGCGTGACGGAGGAGTACACCGAGAGCCACGCCCACGTCCCCTTCCTGGAAGGGAAGAGCAGTGTTGGCCGCCTTGGCATCGATATTCACGCTACTGCGGGCAAGGGCGACATTGGCTTTTGCAACACCTGGACCCTGGAAATTAGTGTGTCGATGCCGGTGCGGGTGTACCATCTCATGCCGGTAGGCCAGCTTATTTATTTTGCTGTGCAAGGGGATGTAGAAACGTTTTACAACCGCAAAACCAACGCCAAGTACAACGAGCGTACAGACAAGCCCGTGGAGTCCATGATGTGGAAAAACCGGTTCTAACCCGTACGCATTAAGCCCCAGATTGCCGGCACGAACTGGCTATCTGGGAAGTGCGAGCTACCGTCTACCTCGGCCGTAATAGGAAACCAGCTGGCTAAAACCCAGAGAACGAGGCAGCAGGTTTTTTAACTGGACTAAACTCGTTGGCATAATTTTTCGTTAGGCATACAAGACAGCGGCACTACCTAGCTCGGCTTTTTTACTCCGAACTTCATCTGCCGCTTTTCTTTTTTAGAAGCTCAACGCCTTAGATACCGATGAGAAAGCAACTTGCCACTGCTGCCCTGCTGCTTACCGCCACCCTCGGCGTTCAGGCCCAGCAGAAACCTTCCCTAGTACAGCCCCAAGATAAGACCCAGCCTTCCCCACGCCTCAACCCGGTGCAGGAGCGCGCAAAACGCCTCTCCGACCAAATGGCTCGTGAGCTGCGTCTCAATGGCTACCAAGCTACTCGTTTGCGCGCCATCAATGAGGATAAAGTAGCCAAGATGGCGGCTATCGAGAAGAAGAATGCTGGAAATCAGAAGCTCATTACGCAGCAGTGCGACGCAGTGTGCAAAGAGCGCGACCGGGAATTGCAAGCAGTGCTGTCTACTGACCAGTACAGTAACTACTACGACTCCCGCGCTACGTTCCGAAAATATGATAGCGACTACGCTGCACGAGCTGCCGACGCTATTTTCGTGAACTCCGTGCAAAATCCTCTGCCAGCTAGTAGCCGCGGTGCCATCTTAGCCCCCGCTCGTACCACAACTACTCCCGCCAACAACGGTCGGTAGGCCATATGGCTCTATATAAGAAAAGCCCTGCCGGTGATCCGGCAGGGCTTTTTTTGTTTACTCACGGGTGTAGCAGCACTTACTTCTGATTGCGCTCCTCTTCCTCAATGTGGTCCATGAGTACGCGGCACAGGTCGCGCATCTTAGTAGCCATTACGGAGTCATTCGTAGCAGTTACAATGCTCTCGGCCATGGCGCCCATGGTGTCCACGTAAAAGCGCTTCATCTCGTCTACGGGCATCTCCTTAGTCCAAAGGTCGATCTTCATAGTGCCCCGCTCGTCCCGATCCCACAGGGCAATGTTAATGGCCTTAGCGAAGTGAATGTCAGGGCCCGCGTCGGTGGCCGACCAGCTAATAGCCTCGGGCACCTTCTGATCATCGAGGGCGATGCTGAAGCGGATTTCAGATTTTTTCATGCGAAAGAGGTAAGAAAGAACGTCATGCTGACGAAGAGAAAATCTCGCCGAAGGTAAGTTTATTACCGTGACACGCGAGGTGCTTTCTTCGTCAGCATGACGTTTTGAGTTGAATGATCTGGTAAACCGTCGTTACACGTAGTTGTTTAGCATCACTGGCATTACCAGCATCAGAATGCTCTCGTTATCGTCGGGGGTAGTAGGCATGAGCAGGCCGGCACGGTTGGGAGTGCTCAGCTCCAGGGTAATTTCCTCGGAATCGATGTTGCTCAGCATCTCGGTCAGGAATTTGGCGTTGAAGCCGATTTCCATGTCCTCACCATCGTATTGGCAAGCCAGCTTCTCGTTTGCCTCATTCGAGAAGTCCAGATCTTCGGCCGAAACTGTCAGTTCCGAGCCAGCTAACCGCAGGCGTACTTGGTGAGTAGTCTTGTTAGAGTAGATGCTGATGCGCTTCACCGAGTTTAGCAACTCTTGGCGGCTGATAATGAGCTTGTTGGGGTTAGATACCGGAATCACGTTTTCGTAATCGGGGTAGCGCTCATCAATCAGACGGCATACCAGACGCATCTGGTTGAAGGAGAAGAAGGCATTGGAGTTATTAAACTCTACCCGCACGGTAGTTGTCTCGGAGGGCAAAGCCCCCTTCAACAAATTGAACGCTTTGCGCGGAATGATGATGTTTGCCGTTTGGCCCGCTCCTACGTCGGAACGACGGTAGCGCAGCAAGCGGTGACCATCGGTAGCCACGAAGGTTACCTGGTTGTCGGCTAGCTGTACCAAGATGCCCGTCATAGCGGGGCGCAGCTCGTCGGTGCTAACGGCGAAGATGGTTTTGTTAATAGCCCGCGACAAAGAAGACGAGGGCATTTCTACCGGGGCCGAGCCCTTCACTACCGGTACACGGGGGAAGTCGGTAGCATTTTCGCCAGCTAGCTTGTAGCGGCCATTGGAGCTGGCAATTTCGATAGTGTAAGTTTCCTCATCCAGCGTAAACGTAACGGGCTGGTCAGGCAGGTTCTTGAGCGTGTCGAGCAGGATGCGGGCGGGGGCAGCAATACGGCCGCTTTCGCGGGCCTCCACGGGTAGCTCCGTCATCATGCTGGTCTCCAGGTCGGAGGCCGTAATCGTCAGCTTGCCGTCCTCAATCTCGAAGAGAAAATTCTCCAGAATGGGCACCACGGGGTTGTTCGTAACCACGCCGTTGATGCTCTGCAATTGCTTGAGCAAGGCGGAAGACGAGACGATGAACTTCATATAGGCGGATGGTTTGGCAGGCGTTTGGGGAAGAGGACAAAGATAGGAAACGGGCGTGGGGTTTTCTAGCGCCCTAAGAAGCCGAAACGGCCCAAATCCTTACTTTACCGTTGATTTCTTTCGCCCAGCTTTATAGTGCTTATTTCTATGCTTTCAGACCAGGAGATACTCCATACGCTTGACCACTCCAACGATGGATACTATAGTAGGTTCATTCCGCTAAACCATCCTTATTGCTATCTACTAGACACGCGGCTGAACTTATTCCGCAGCCAAGACGGATGGGCTATTGCGGCAGAAATACTAGGGTATAGCCCGCGCGGTGGCAGCATTGAACTACAAATTTTCTACTACGGCAACTGCCTCATCAACCTCGAACAGTACAACGGCTGCAGCGTCAATAACTCTACCGTGTATCCTATCAGTGAGGCGTCTTACGCAGCTGCTACGGCGCACGGGATGCTTACTCACGATGCAACCACCCTGAGCATTCGCGGTCAAGAAGTTGCACTCAGCCATAACAAGGCTGACTATGCACGAGCGGGTATTGAATTGGTCGAGTTCGAGCCAGGCAGCATTGATATTCAAGAAGCCGGCCGACTACTTATCACCGAGCACCAGCACTTATTACGGGCCACCGATGCAGAGCTCTATACATGCATCCCCCCGCACCTCGATAAGATTTTAGTGCTCGATGAATGGTACCATAAGGATTTTACGATAAGCTCGCCCAAAATCATGACAGAGGAAGATATCAGGCAAGCGTACGATCTTAACCACCCTATTGGCGGCTTGCATGGCATGAGTTTCGAGACGTTGCGAAGCACCATTCGGGCTCAGGAGGAACGTACCAACCAACAAGCTCTCCAAGACTGGAATGAGAACCGCCCAAGCAGCTACGAAACGTGGCAGCAGCTAGCGAAGGTGCTGGCTACCGGCGACCCAGTGCACTACAACCCAACCGTAATGCCTACTACACACTGGTCTAACTGGCCAGAATCAGGGGAGCTATAGTTTTATTTCCCGAATGAAGCATACCGCCGCTTGCGCAGCCAAGCGCGCACGGCCCCAAAGAGACCTAAGAGCGCCAGAGGCAGCACTAGGTTCAGGAGCTGCCAGCGGCGGCGTTCCTCTACGGCACGGAGCTTGTCGAGGGGGCGCAGGGTGACTTGCTTGCTACGTACGGAGATGAGGCCCGACTCATCGAGTAAGTAATCAACGGAATTGAGCACCAACTCCCGGTTGGCAAATTCGGTATTGGCCAGGCGGTCGAAGCCGAGGCGGTAAGGCCGGTTGGTTTTCGCGTCTACCTCATTGCGTACGAAGTCACCATCGGAAATCACTAAGATTTTAGATGCCCGCGCCCCAGATAAGCTTTCTGGTTGGAAGCGGGTAGTACCTGGCTCGGCGCGGTTGGCAAACAAGGAGCGGAATTGGCCTTCTAATAGATAGCCAACGGGCTTGAACTGCTGCTGGTATAACTTCTGATCGGGTTCTAAGCGGGCATCGTTGAGGTTCACGGGCACCGGGGAGGGCAGCACCCGAGTGTAGCGCGAGGTAAACAGAAGCGGCGTCTTACGAATACCCGCGGCCTTTACCGTATCAATACTGCTCACAAACTTGGTGTACACAGCATCGAGGTTGCGGGTAATGGGGTGCTGGCTGAAGTTGTTGATGAGCGGATAAAATTGCCAGGGCATGGGCTCCACCTTGGGCTTGTCGCCGAGGGCGCCCGTTACCAGCGGAATCACCCCGGAGTTCAGATCGAGCAGTAAGTCGGGGTTCACCCGTACCCCGTACTTAAATAGCAGATCATCCAAGTTTAGTTGCAAGGGGAAGGACAGCATGCCGCCGCGGTTAGCACTATCCAGATTCACGCGCATGGCGTCTACAAAAAACAAGGCATTGCCCCCTTGAGTGATAAACTGATCCAGCTTGAATTTCTCGGGTTCCGTATAAGCGGCGGTAGGTTTAGCAACTACAAGAGCGCTAAGCGTTTTCAGATCCTGGGGGCGCGACTGGGCCAGATTTACCCGAAACACGTCGTAGAACTGCCCAAGCGAGCCGATTAGGTCGCCGGCTTCCAGGTTGGTTAGCTCACCATGGCCCTCCACTACCCCAATGCGCTTGCGCCGACCAGGGTTTAGCTTGCGAATGGCGCTGGCCAGTTCGTACTCTAACCCTTCAATGCTCTGATTTAGGCGCACATCGGAGGGGGCGGCTTGGTTGCCACGCAGCAGTAGCACCTGTTGCTCTTTACCACCAGCCGCCACCGTAGCCCAAGGGAAAATGATTTTCTCTACCCGCTTCCCATTCTCATTGGCGCCCAAGTTGGTAGGACGCAGTCCCTTTTTCAGGAGAGCAGTGTAATAATCATTGCGGGCCTTTTCTGTACCGGCCGCGGAAGGGTCCACGAATACATAGTGCAGGTTAGAGCCGCCATACACTTGCATCTCATTGAGCGTTTCCCGAACCGACTGCTGCAGACGGCGAAAGGCGGGCGGAAAGTCACCGTCCAGATACACCGTCACTGTTACGGGCTGCTTCAGGTTTTCCAGGAGCTGCTTTGTAGCCCCTGCCATGGTATAGCGCTTTTCCTCCGTGAGGTCGAGGCGAAAGAAATAGAGCCCACCAAGAAAATTAAGCAAGAGCAACGCCAGCAGCGCCACGCCAAAGCGCGTCAGGTCGCGGCGCTTGCGAGATGTAACCGGAGTAGTTGTATCAGGTACAGGAGAAGCCATACAGTGGCAAATTCAAAATCAGATTCTGGGTAATGAAAGCAGGTAGTAGCGGCGAAGTGCCTATTGAGGGCGCAGCATACCACGGGGCGGCTGGGTACTATTACCCACAAAGGAGAATGCGGCCCAAGGGTTACCAGTTCCGGCTCTGCAACACCAGGCGCGTACCCAGTAGCAAGCCCGCAACTAGGCTGAAGAAATACAGCAGGTCGCGGGAGTCGATGAGGCCTTTGCTGATGTCACGGTAGTGGGCCGCAATGCCCAACTGGCTGATATAGTAGGCCAGTGTACCGTCGAAAACCGATGCTAGCGAATCGAAGCCGGAGTACACCAGAAAGCAGCCGACTACCGCCACCAGAAACGCAATAATCTGGTCGCGCGTGATGGCCGAAGCCAAGATGCCAATGGCTGCAAATACCGCCGCCAGCAGCGCCAGTCCCAAGTAAGATCCTACCGTAGCCGCCGAGTCGATATTTCCCTGGGGGCTACCCAATTGGTATACCGAGTAGTAGTACAGCAGCGTAGGCACCAGCGCCAGCAAGGCCAGCAGCAGGCAGGCCAGATACTTCCCTCCTATTATCTGCCCATCGGTGAGCGGGCGAGTAAGCAGCAGTTCAATGGTGCCCGCCTTCTTTTCCTCGGCAAAGGTGCGCATGGTGATGGCGGGAATCAGAAACAGAAAAATCCAGGGCGCCATGTTGAACAACGTTTGCAGGTCGGCATACCCGTAATCCAGCACTGAGCTGTCGGGGAATACCCACACAAACAGCCCCGTAGCCACCAGAAACACCCCAATAACAACGTAGGCTACCGGTGAGCTTAAGAAGGCATTGAATTCCTTGCGAAGTATAGAGTACATCAGCTAGATGTGGTAATAGTGAAAGGAGTAGGGTGCTGACACTGAGTTGCAGTGGCGTTCTAGCATACCGGCCCTACTTAAGCGAAGAACCAGTTAAGAAGCTACTTGGTCAGGGACTGAAACACCTGCTCCAACGACTGTTCTTCCTGCCGCAGCCCCAGCAGCACCCAGCCATGGGAGGCAGCAATTCGAGAAATGGCAGCGCGTTGATCAAATTCCGCACGAATAAGGTAGGTGGAGTCCTTTTCTAGCACCACACTATTGACCCCATGCAGCATAGCAAGAATATTTAAGTCAACAGGCTGCTCAAATTCAGCGCGGATAACCATCTCGCCCGCGGCGCGAGCCCGTAGCTCGGCTACCGGCGAATCGGCTACCAATTGGCCGCGGTTGATGATAACCGCGCGGGAACATAAAGCGGCTACTTCGGGCAGAATATGGGTGCTGAAAATAACCGTCTTATCCTGGCCCAGTTCCCGAATCAAGGTGCGAATTTCGCCAATCTGGTTTGGGTCAAGGCCCGTGGTGGGCTCGTCGAGAATAAGCACTCCGGGGTCGTGGATGAGCGCCTGGGCTAGCCCCACGCGCTGACGGTACCCCTTCGACAACGCCCCAATAAGCTTGTTCTGCTCTCGCCCCAGCCCCACGCGCTCCACCATTTGCTGTACGCGCTGGCGGCGCTGGCTTCCTTTCAGGCCGTGCACCGAGCCAATAAATTCCAGGTACTCATGCACGTACATGTCTAAATACAGCGGGTTGTGCTCGGGCAAGTAGCCCACCCGACGGCGCACTTCCAGGGGGGCTGTTTGCACGTCGTAGCCATCTACTACTACCGTACCGGCCGAGGGAGGCAGGTAGCCCGTGGCAATCTTCATGGTAGTGGACTTACCGGCCCCGTTCGGACCCAGAAAGCCTAAGATTTCGCCCTTGCCCGCCGTGAAACTGATGTTGTTCACTGCCACTTGGGGGCCAAACGTTTTTGTCAAATGCTGTACTTCTACCATATACTACTAAGTGAAGCGTCTGCTTCGTACCTCCATGAACGGTGGCTGGCGCAGGATAGTGCAAGCACTTTGGTTGCCACGGGGGCGCTACTGCCTAGCTCGCGCTAATAAAGTGCTTGCTGCTTATTTGGGCTGAGTAGGCCGCATTTGCAGCTCCGAAATCATAACCGTTTGGGGTGCTTCCAGGGCATGCACAATAGCAGCGGCAATGTCTTCGGGTTGCATCTTGTGCGGGTCGGGCTCCTGGCCGGGGGTAGCCCCGTTGAAGTTCGTTTCTACCGAGCCGGGCATTACGCAGGTCACTCGCACACCATCGGGGCGCACTTCCTTAAATAAGGCATCCGAGAAGCCACGCACCGCATATTTGGTAGCGCAGTAGCCGGCCAGGTTGGCACTGCCGGCCGTGCCGGCCAGAGAAGCTACGTTGATGATATGGCCCTGCTTCTGCTTTTTCATTTGCGGTAGTACCGCCTTGGTGCAGTAAAAAACACCGTGCACATTGGTGTCGAACATGGCGTGCCAGTCTTCGGAAGAAAAGCCATCTACCGGCCCAAAGTTGCCGATGCCGGCATTATTGACCAAGATGTGCACTTCGGCGCCGAGTTCCCGCTGGGTATTCATGAAGGCTTCCTGCACGGCAATTTCGTCACGAATGTCACAGTCGAAGAACTGAAACCGCTCATGCGTAAGTCCTTCGGGAGCAGTGCGGCCCCACCCTGCTACTGTGGCTCCGCGAGCTAGCAAGGCCTCCGCCGTGGCATACCCAATTCCTTTGCTGACGCCTGTGATAATGGCTACCTTGCCGCTTAGATCCATAGCTGTCGTGATGTCTAGGTTTGAAATATGGGTGCAAGGTAACGCCCTCCCGCGGCTTTTGTGCGTCGGAATTACGAGTGTGGCAGCCATGCTGTGGCTATCGGCTTGCCAGCAAGACAGCGAAGCGGGATGCTTTACCAGTACGGGGCGCGTGGTGACGGAGCGCCGGGAAGTACTGCCCTTTCGCACTCTTACGGCGTACGACAACGTACGGGTATCCATTGTGCAAGACACGACTACTTACGCAGAGGTAGAAGCTGGTAGAAACTTGCAGGCCGATATTCGGTTGGCTGTGGAAGGAAATGAGCTTACCATTCGCAACACAAGCAGTTGCAACTGGGTGCGCCGCTACGATACACCGCGCGAAGTAACCATCCACACGCCTACCCTTACCGACGTGTTCCTGCGCGGCCAAGCAGACGTCCGTACCATAGGAACATTCCGCGCCGACACCCTATTCGCTCACCTCATTGGGTCCGGCGACTTTCACTTGAATCTGGCTAGCCGCTACTTAAATATGGATCAGTATGAGCTAGGTGATTTGCATCTGGAAGGCGAGACGGATGTCCTCGTGCTGACTATTGGGGGCAATGGTAGTACGTATGCGGCTGGCCTGCCAGCCAACCATATCTACCTCCACACCAACTTCGACAGCAATGGAAATGCGCACTTCACGCCCAAGCAGTTTTTGGGAGGTACGCACGCCGGCACGGGCACCGTACGCTACAGTGGTACCCCAAGCAATGGCCTAAGCTTGCAAATTACCGGCAAGGGCAAAGTAGCACAGGAGTAGGGTATCCCCTACTCCTGCACGTGGGGGGCCTAGGTTGGACCTGCTCTTATAAATCACCTAATTGGGGACGGATAAGCAACTCCTCAACTACTGCATGGGGGGAAAGGCTGAAAGTGCTGAAAATGGCTTCGGCTACGTCTTCGGCTTTCACAAAGCGTTCAGCGGGCAGGTCGGTGCCGGCCCAACTAGCGGTTAGTGTTGCGCCTGGCAGCACCGCCGTTACCCGGATGTTGTGCTCCTTCAATTCCTCGCGCAAGTTTTTGGTCAGGCCCAACAATGCAAACTTAGCAATACCGTATGAGCCCCCGTTAGGGTACGGCATAATGCTGGCGGTGGAGCAAATGGTGAAGATGTGGCCGCCGCGCCGCCCAATGAGGCCCGGCAGCAACGCCAGCGTTACATCATATGCACTGAGCAAGTTTACCGCTAGCATCTGACGCAGTTGGGAGCCATCCTGAGGCTCGTCTTGCAACCGGCCAGGAATAAACGAACCCGTATTATTAATTACTACCTCCACCTCTCCTAGGCCAAGCACAAAGTCGGTGAAACCTCTGGTTTCGGAGGCTTGGCTGAGGTCGGCGGGAAAGGTGTGCAACACGGCACCAGGGTACGTGGCTTGTAAATCGGTGGCTAAGTCGTGCAAATCCTGAGTTGAGCGGGCACACGTAACCACCGGAAACCCAGCCGCCCCAAATCGAAAGACGAGGGCCCGGCCAATTCCCTTGGTACCGCCGGTAATCACTACGAGTTTTTTTTCCATTCCTTTGATTGCTGAATAGGTTTTTACGTACGTCAAATGCATAAGCCCGGCGGTAAAGCCACGACCACCAATTCGGGCACAAGTTTCCGCTTTTCCTTTCCTTGTTTCGCTTTTTATGGTCAAATCCTTCGGCGAATTTCTACTCTTCATTCAAAGCATGCTCTTCCGGAAGGAACGCTTCGGCGTGCTGTGGAAACGCATAGTAGATGAGTGCGTCATCATTGGCGTCGATTCCATTTTCATTGTCGCCATCGTTTCAGCCTTCATTGGTGCTGTTACGTGCGTGCAGATTGCCTACAACCTTACCAACCCGCTCATCCCCAAAAGTACCATCGGCTATATGGTGCGCGAGATGACCATTCTGGAGCTGGCACCTACTATTACGAGTATTGTACTGGCGGGCAAAGTAGGCTCTAGCATTGCGGGGGGCTTGGGCACTATGCGCATTACAGAGCAAGTATCGGCCCTGGAAGTAATGGGCATCAACTCGGCCTCGTACCTAGTGCTGCCTCGCATTATAGCGGCCATGTTTATGTTTCCCCTTCTCGTGATTCTGGCCATGGCGCTGTCCATCATTGGGGGCTACCTAGCCGGTTCACTCACGGGCGCTATTTCGGCGCAGGAATATATTGAAGGCATCCGTACCGACTTTATTCCTTACAACATCCTGTTTGCCCTGATTAAGTCGGTGGTGTTTGCGTTTCTAGTGTCAGCCATTTCTTCGTTTAAAGGGTTTTTCACCCAAGGCGGTGCACTGGAGGTTGGTGCAGCCAGCACCACGGCCGTAAACAATTCCATCATTGCCATTCTGGTAGCTGACTTCGCCTTGGCCGCCATACTGCTGTAAGCAAAACAAGCATCTGCCAGTTACTATCAAGGAAGCCGACTTCACGTAGGTCTTGGCGCATCCAATAACGCTGACAGCAGACACAAGACTTTAAAAGATGATTGAAGTTCATAACGTTCAGAAGTCGTTCGATGGGAACCAAGTGCTGAAAGGCATCAACTGCACCTTCGAAACCGGCAAATGTAACCTACTGCTGGGGGGCTCCGGCACCGGTAAGTCGGTGCTATTGCAGTGCATTGTGGGGCTAATGAAGCCCGACATTGGCAGTATTACGTTTGATGGCACGGTGTTCACTAATAATAAGGTGGACATCAAGCAGGACATCCGGCGTAAGATTGGGATGCTCTTCCAGGGCTCTGCCTTGTTTGACTCCATGACGGTGTACGAAAATGTGGAATTCCCCTTGAAGATGCTCACGTCGGACATGAGCAAGGAGGAGCGCCGCGACCGAGTGGAGTTTTGCCTGAAGCGGGTGGGCCTGGAAAACGCGGGCGCCAAAATGCCCTCCGAAATTTCGGGTGGTATGAAAAAGCGAGTAGGTATTGCCCGGGCTATTGCGCCCAACTGTACCTATCTATTCTGCGACGAGCCTAACTCAGGCCTAGACCCGCTTACCAGCATCAAAATCGACGAGCTCATTCACGAGATTACGCACGAGTATAACATCACCACCGTGGTAGTAACCCACGACATGAACTCCGTAATCGAGATTGGGGACCACATCATTTTCCTCTACAAAGGCCTGAAATTGTGGGATGGCAACAAGGATGAAATCTTGAATGCTCAGGTCCCCGAGCTCAAGGAGTTTATCTTCAGCAGCAGTCTAGTCCGGGCAGCTAAGAAGGTAGATGATGAAACCGAAGGTGGCTTAGCCGCGGCCACAACAGATGAGGCTATTAATATTTAAGCACCTGAGCGCTCCTCTCCTTCTAAAACACATAATGGCCGGCCCTATGTAGGACCGGCCATTATGTGTTTTAGTGCAGCCGTGAGGCGCTTACCACTGCTCGCGCTGACGTAATTCTGTAATGTGCGCTACATGATGCCGACCATGCCAGGCATAGAGTGCAAGGGCCTGGTCGAGAGTGAAGGTACGCTTGCTGCCAGGATGGTAGAAAGTTCGGGCCCACTGCTCGTCAGTCAGATTGCGCAGCAGAATTGTCCAGCGGATGTGCAAAGCTTCCAGCAGAGCCAACGAAACGGCCGTGGGAGTGGCTCCTACATCTGGTAACGCTGCCCATGCTTCCTCATCGTAGGGGCTGATGGTAGGATTGTCTTCCGTTAGGGCCAGCCGGAAGCGGCTGTAGCTGTTAAGGTGTGAGTCGGGCAGATGGTGAATTACCTGGCGCACTGTCCAGCCATCGGGTCGATACGGAGTGTCCAGTTGCGTAGGGGTGAGGCCAGTTACAGCGGCCCGCAGTTGGTCAGGGAGCAGTGAAATTTGCGCGATATACGCCGTGCGGCTCCCCCGTTCCAACGGTTGTTCGGGTAAGGCCGGCCGCCCGATGGGGTAGCGCAAATCTTGTTTAAGGGTTGTTTCCATAGAAGAGCAATCAGAGCAATCAGAGCAATTTACGCCAGCAAAAGTACAACAGGGAAGATATTCTACTACTGAAGCTTCCAATAAGTGCCCGTACGAAGCGTGGGAAGGCAATATGAAAAGCGGCCTCCCCGAAAAGAAAGGCCGCTTTAGTAGGTGTTGATAGAAAGGAACAGCTTATCCGTTGCGTTTGTTTAACTCGTCCCGGATTTTGGCTGCCTTCTCGTAGTCCTCGTTAGCCAAGGCTTGGCTCAACATTTTATTTAGTTCTTCCATTGACACCTGCCCACTTGGCTCGCGGGGCATGGGCTCCGGAGTAGTAGGCCCATCGTTGGTGTCGTCATCATCCTCATCTTCGTCGTCCGAATCCTCTTCAGAGTTTTCATCGAGGTCAGATAAGATAATTCCGGCTTCGCTAAGTACGCTTTCTACGGTGAAGATAGGAACGCCGAAACGCAGTCCGATGGCAATGGCATCGGAAGGGCGCGAGTCTAGCTCGAAGGTAGTGGCTCCATCAGAGCACACAATCTTGGAGTAAAACACGCCTTCTTTCAAATCGGAAATCAGAACTTCCAGCACGGCCACATGTAGTTGCTCCGCAAACGACTTAAACAAGTCGTGCGTGAGCGGCCGATTTGGGTTAATCTTCTCTATCTGGATGGCAATACTTTGTGCCTCAAACATACCGATGATGATCGGCAAACGCCGGTTGCCGGTTTTCTCACCCAGGATAAGGGCGAAAGAACCGGACTGCGACTGGCTGGACGAGAGGCCCAGAATTTCGAGGGGTATCTTCTTCAAGGGAAATCGAAAGTGTTAATGAGAGGGAGGTGAAAAATGTGGCTGCGAATGAGAGCAAGCCTGCTCCCAGCCACAGCCACACATTAATCACATTAACCTAATTCCTTTACTGCTTGGGTTAGTTTAGGCAGTACGTCAAATACGTCGCCTACGATGCCATAATCGGCAGCCTTAAAGAACGGAGCCTCGGGGTCTTTGTTGATTACCACAATTACCTTAGAGGAGTTTACGCCCGCCAAGTGCTGAATTGCGCCGGAAATACCACAAGCAATGTACAGGTTAGGCGATACGGTAATGCCGGTTTGGCCTACGTGTTCGTGGTGAGGGCGCCAATCGACGTCGGACACTGGCTTAGAGCAGGCCGTGGCAGCCCCCAAGGCTTTAGCAAGGTCCTCAATTAGGTTCCAGTTCTCGGGGCCTTTCATGCCGCGGCCACCCGACACAACTTTATCGGCTTCGGGCAGCAGCACGCCGCCGGCCTGGTCCTGCATTACGACCTGCTTAGGAGCATCCGCAAAGTCGGCATCAGTTAATTGCGCCGAGAATGACTCTACTTGAGCCGTCTTGCCAGCCTCGTGTAGGGCCTCAATAGAGTTTTTCTTAACGGCAATGATTTTCCGGTCGCCCGACAGCTTTACATCGGCCAGGGCCTTACCCGAGAAGGCACCGCGCTTCACCGTGAAGGCACCACCATCTACCTTAGGCAGTTCTACTACGTTCGTAGCCAGGCTAGCCTGCAAGCGCACCGAGAGGCGCGAGCCCACGGCAGCACCAATGTTGGAGTTGGCTAGTACCAGCACTTTGGCGTCTTCCTGCTGGGCCGCCGCCGCAATCAGCTTGGTGTACGCACCGTTTACAAAATCCTTCAGACGGGGCTCAGCATCGTAGAGCACTTTCGTAATACCCTGCTCGCCTAGGGCGGCTAAGCTCGCTTCGGTCGCTTCGCCTACGGCCACAGCCGTAGCTGTGGTACCGAGCAGTTGGGCTACCTGGCTTCCGTACGAAGCTACTTCCAGCGAGGACTTCTTTACCTCGCCGCCATCACATTCAACTACAACTAAAACAGACATTTATTTAGACATGAGGAGTGGGAAAAGAGAAGCGCAGTTTGGTGGAGCAGCAACAAATGAAACGCGTGGGGTGCGCTTGTCCTGGGTTTGCTACTGCTCCCGCTTCTTCCTTTAGATAACTTTAGCTTCGTTACGCAGCAGCTTGATCAACTCCCCCGCGCTTTCGGCTGGGATGAGTTTCACGCCTTGCTTCTTGGGAGGCAAGGCATACTCAGCTACTTCCGTACGGGCCGCGTCGCTGGTAGGCTGTACTACTTTCAGGGGCTTGGTGCGGGCCGTCATGATGCCGCGCATGTTGGGGATGCGGGGCTCGCACATGGGCTGCTGGCAGCTGGCAACGAAGGGCGTGTTTACTTCCACAATTTCTTTACCTCCCTCAATTTCGCGCTCCAACGTGGCAGTAGTGCCGCTCATGTCCAGCTTCATGGCTGGCGCTACCGTAGGGATACCGAGCATCTCACCTACCATACCGTGCACCTGGAAGCCGTTGTAGTCGATGCTTTCCTTACCCATCAGAATAACATCGTAGCCGCCTTCCTTGGCAACGCTAGCAATCTGCTGAGCTACGAAGAAGGCATCCGTAGGGGCCGCGTTGACGCGAATCGCGTCGTCGGCACCAATGGCGAGGGCCTTGCGAATGTTGGGCTCGGTGTCAGCCTCTCCTACGTTGAGCACGGTAACGGTGCCACCGCCTTGGGCTTCTTTCAGCTCAATGGCGCGGGTGAGGGCGTATTCATCCCACGGATTGATGACGAACTGCACGCCGGCCTTGTTGAACTCCTTATTATCGGGCGTGAAGGTAATTTTGGTGGTCGTGTCGGGAACGTTGCTGATGCAAACGAGAAACTTCATCTACGGCTGCTTGTAGTGGAGGAGAAACTAAGGGAAAGTCCCAAATTTGGGGCGAAGATACTGAAAACTCCCGCCCAATGGATATGACGCCGAGCCGCCTGCAACAACTCCTGGCCTTCTACGAAGAGGACCCCACCGACCCATTTATCATTTACGCGCTAGCCACGGAATACCGAACTACGGAGCCAGGGCGGGCGATGGAGTATTACCAAAAATTGCTCGAGGAGCACCCGGAGTATGTGGGTACGTACTACCACGCTGGGAAGATGCTTCAGGAATTAGGAAAGCCTGAAGAAGCCGAAAAAGTTTACCGCACGGGCCTCACCGTAGCGCGGCGAGCAGGCCAGATGCACGCAGCCAGCGAAATTCAACAAGCCTTAAACCAACTGCTGGGCTTAGATTACGAGGATGAAGATTAGCAGGCCGTAACCCGCTGTGATTTGGCAACGCTATATTCTCCTCAAACTTTCTCGGTCCCGTAACTGGTCCTGCTACGTTTGCCTTACCGTCTGCATGCTGTGAAAATACTACTAGTTGAGGATGAGCCAAAGGTTTCCGCCTTTATTCGGCGGGGTTTAGAGGAAGAGGGCTTTGAGGTGGAAGTTGCTTACGACGGACGCTTTGGGCGCCAACTAGCCCTCTCCCATTCGTACGACCTCATCATTCTGGATGTGATATTGCCGTACGCCAGTGGCTTGGAGGTGCTCCAAACCCTACGCACCCAGGACCAGCAAACCCCGGTGCTCATGCTCACGGCCCTAGGCACCACCCAAGACAAACTAGATGGCTTCAACGGCGGGGCCGACGACTACTTGCTCAAGCCTTTTGATTTTCCTGAGTTGGTAGCCCGGGTGCATGCTCTTACCCGCCGCCGGGGGCAACAAATCAAGAGTGCGGTGCTTTCTCTCGCCGACCTTACCTTGGATACTGCCGCCAAGACGGTGACTCGTGCCGGGCAGCCTATCAAGCTCACCGCCCGCGAGTTTGGCTTGCTTGAATTGTTCATGCGCCATCCGGGCCGCGTGTTGAGCCGCGCTGAAATAGCCGGCGACGTATGGGAAGAGTCGTTTGACGCGGGTTCGAACGTGGTAGATGTGTACGTAAACTACCTGCGCAATAAAGTGGATAAAGGCTTCTCCCAAAAGCTATTGCATACGGTGGTAGGTATGGGCTACGTATTGCGCGTGGAGAGTTAGGGCATCACCAGCAGGTAGCTGCGTGGCTGTACTCTAACTCTCCGACTCGCATCCTTTACGCATCTTACACCGGCTAATCCTACCTCACATTCTGCTTTGCTTGTCCTATGACCATCCGTAACCGGCTGACGTGGTTATTTCTGGGGCTGGTGGCCGTAATTCTGCTGGCCGTTATGTCGGTGGTGTACATTCTGCAGGCTGATTACACGCACGAAGAATTTCATGTGCGCCTGCGGGACCGGGCCGAAGTAACAGGGTATGTTTTCTTGGAGCAAGACGAGCTGCGGGCCGATGCTTTTCGAGAATTTCAGCGCCGCTACCTCCGCACGCTTACTAACGAGGTGCTGCAGATCTACGACGCGCAGTTGCAGCCCCGCTTTATTGAGCAGGACCGGCGCATCATGATTTCCGAACACCTGCTGGCGCGTATCCTTGCAGAGAAGGAAGTATACTTTCAATTGGGGAGCCGCCAGGCGGTAGGGCTGTTTTACCAAGACAACCAAGGAGAATACATCATTGTGGCGGCCGCCGAGAATCACTCGGGGCGGGCCCGTTTGGAGCATCTGGCTACCATGCTGGCGGGTATCTTCGTCAGCAGCATAGTGGTTATTTATATAGCTGGGCGGGTATTTGCGGGCAAGGCCCTGGCTCCTATTGCCGCCGTTAATGACCAAGTAGACCGCATCACCACCCAAGATTTACACCTACGCGTGAATGAGGGCATTAGCAATGAGCAGGACGAGATAACGCGCCTAGCCCGCACCTTCAACCGCATGCTGGAACGGCTGGAAGATGGCTTCGAAACCCAGCGCACGTTCGTCAGCAATGCCTCGCATGAGCTACGTACGCCGCTTACGGCCACTATTGGGGAGTTGCAGGTGCTCTTGAACCGGGAACGGGAGCCAGCCGCGTACCGCGAGGGCCTTGCCTCGGTGTTGTACGAGCTGCAACAACTCAAACTATTGATTAACAATTTACTGGACCTAACCCAAACTAACTCCGGCAACACTGAAGAAATCAGGCTGGATGAATTGCTGTGGGAGGTACGGGAGGCGCTGGCGCCCGATCAGCGCCTTCGCGTGCACATCACGCTGGGTGAGTTGCCCGAGGAAGCCGACCAGCTGGAAATCAAGGGCAACCGCCAGTTGCTGAGCCGGGCGCTGGTGAACCTGCTCGACAACGCGCTCAAATATTCGCCCGAAAACCAACCGGTGGAGGTGCAGTTCAATTACCGCCACGGGCAGCGGCAAATTCGGGTGCAGGACCACGGCATTGGTATTGGAGAGAAAGAGCTACCCCAGATTTTTCAACCGTTTTTCCGGGCCGATAATGCCCGTGCTGTTACGGGGCACGGCGTAGGGCTGCCGCTGGCCCGCAAGATTGTGCAGCTGCACGGCGGCGAGTTGCGTATCAGCTCCCAGCTAGGCGCGGGCACCTTGGCTGAGGTGGTCTTTTAGCAGGTGTTAAGTGGGATTTGCAGGCAGAAATTCATAGAAACTTCATTTTCTAATCGGTTTCTAATCTACCTCTAACCCGTGGCTAATACCGGGGGCGTAAGCTTGCAACTTACAAGCTACGCCCATGAACCGCCTATTCCATTTCTCCTCTCTCCTGCTGCTGCCTACCAGCTTATGCCTGAGCAGCTGCACCGAAGAAACCACCTACCCCCTACCCCGCCCCGATACCCAGCGGCTACCCGCCGCCACCGTGGCCGCTCTGCAAACTGATAGTGTGCAGCTGGCTCCCATCCAAACGGAATTGCGCCTAGAAGGCCGCATAACGCCCAACGCCGACCGCCTAACGCCCGTGTACGCCTTAGCCGGCGGGGTAGTAGAGCAGGCCCCCGTGGCCCTCGGCGACGTGGTAACGGCGGGGCAGCCGCTAGCCGTGCTTCGCAGCGCCCATATTGCCGGCCTAGCCCAGGAGCGTACCGAGGCCACCGTGAACCTGGGCACGGCCCGCGTGCAGTTGGAAGCCGTGAGTGAGATGCACGCCGACGGTATGGCCTCCGACCAGGACCTGAGTTTGGCCCGCGCCGCCCTGCAAAAAGCCCAGGCCGAGCTAACCCGCCTGCGCAAGCAAACCGACGTGTACGGCACCGCCCCCGACCACTACACCCTGCGCGCCCCCCAGGCGGGCACCGTCGTTGAAAAGCACCTAACGGAGGGGCAACAGTTCGAGCCCGGCCAAGTAGGCAGCCTGTTTACAGTGGCCAACCTCGATGAAGTGTGGGTGCTGGCCGATGTATTTCAGTCGGATATTGAGAAGGTGCAGGCGGGTTTGCCGGTGGAAGTACACACCCTAAGCTACCCCGACCGGCAGTTTGCGGGCCGTGTAGACAAGGTGTTCAACGTGCTGGACCCCGAACGTAAAACGCTCCAGGTCCGGGTGCGGCTCGCCAACCCCGACCACCTGCTAAAGCCCGGCATGTTTGCGCGCATCCACCTCACCCAAACCAGCACCACCCGCCTGCCGGCAGTGCCTTCGACCAGCCTAGTTTTTGCCAACGGCCGCCGCTATGCGTTGGTAGTAAAAAACAATACCGTGGAAACCCGCCCCGTAGCCGTGCAGCACGCCGGCCATGGTGTAAGCTACGTGAGCAGCGGCCTAGCGCCCGGTGAGCAGGTGGTAATCAGCAATGCGTTGCTCTATTACAAAGAACTCAATGACTAGCCCGCACGCCTCCCGGCACTGGGTCCGGCATGCCATGAACACGGCGGAGCGGGAACTACTGGAGCCGTCCTCGGCAGCAATTTCTTTGCCTGCTAACAGCGTCAGAAAGGCGCTTTCGGTAGAAAGGACCACCTTTCTGAAAAAAATATTTCGCTCTAATCCGTTTCTAATTTACCTCTAATTCGCCCCTAATATGGGGGGCGTACTCTTGCATATCTCAACACCGAATTCGGATATGCAACGCCTCCTTTTCCTGCTGCCGCTGACCCTGCTGCTGCACTTCAGCCTCCCTGCTACTGCCGCGCCGCTTGCCGGCGACACCCTGACGCTCACGCTGCCCCAGGCCGAGCAGCAGTTCGTACAAAACAACTTGCTGCTGCTCGCCCAGCGCTACAACGTGTCGGCGGCGGAAGCGCAGATACTACAGGCTCGCCTCTGGGACAACCCTACCATTTCCATCGAGCAGAACACCTATAATCCGCAGACGCGCAAGGTGCTCGACGTAACCAAAACTGGCAACTCCATTGTGCAGGTGCAGCAGCTGTTTGCCATTGCCGGCCGCCGCAAAGCCGCCGCCAACGTGGCCCAGCAGAACGCCCTAGTTGAGCAGTTCACCTTCCAGGACCTTTTGCGCACCCTGCGCTACCAGCTCCGCAGCACCTTCTACGACCTGTATTATAAGCAACAGAGCGTGAGCGTGTACGACCAGGAAGTGGCCAGTTTTCAGCGCACCGTGAGCTTATATCAGGGCCAGTACGAGAAGGGAAATATTGCCCTGAAAGAGGTGATTCGGCTGAAAGCCTTTCTGTTTCAGCTGCGCAACGAGCGGCAGACCTTGCTCAACGACATTGCCGCCGAGCAAGCCGACCTCCGCACGTTGATGCGCGACACCAGCGGCGCCTACTACATGCCCCAGGCCGACGGCAACCGCCTGAAAGCCCTCAGCCTGACCGACCGCACCGAGGCTCAGCTCATTGACTCGGCCCAGGTGAACCGCGCCGACCTGAAAGCCCGCCAGGCCGCCGTGCAGCAGCAAACCCAGAACCTGCGCCTGCAACGCGCCCTGGCCACCCCCGACCTGGCCGTGGGCTACGTGTACGACCGGGCCGGCAACTACATCCAGAACTACAACGCCCTCACGCTAGGCGTGGCCGTGCCCATATTCAACCGCAACCAGGGCAACATCCGCACCGCGCAAAACCAGATTGAAGTCAGCAAGGCGCAGCTCAGCCAGCAGCAGCTTCAAGTGCAGAACGACGTGCAGGAAGCCTGGCGCCTGGCCCGCCAAAACGACCAGCTCTACCAAGGCACCGACCGGGAAACCTCCGACTTCAACCGCCTAATGCGTGGCATTGATGAGAGCTATGCCAAGCGCAACCTCACCATTGTGGAGTTCCTGGATTTCTACGAGAGCTACAAGAACAACCTCGTGCAGCTCAACAACCTACGCGCCAACCGGGTGCGCGCCTTCGAACAACTCAACTACGCCGTGGGCCGCCCGGTGTTCAACGCCGAATAATCATGCTGCCGACTTCAAAATCCTTCGCCACTTCCCTCAAACGCCCTCTTTCCATGCCCCGCTTTGCCACTCTGGCCACCTCGTTGGCCCTCCCGCTTGCCCTGGGACTGGCGAGCTGCTCGAAATCCGAAGAAGCCGACGCACCACAGAAAGCGGAAGCGGGCTTCACCATGTCCAACCAGATGCTGCGCGAGTTGAAGATTGACACGGTGCGCCGGGAGCCGGTGCGCGACGAACTGAGCCTATCGGGCCAGATTGCCACCGACGGCGACAAAACCGTGAAAGTGTACCCACTGGTGGGCGGCGTGGTGGAGCAGCTGAGCGTGGAGTTAGGCGACCATGTAACCAAGGGCCAGGTACTAGCCGTGATTAAGAGCGGCGAAATTGCCGACCTCCAGAACCAAAGCAGCACCGCCGGCACCGACCTCGACATTGCCCGCAAAAACCTCTCGGTGCTGGAAGACCAGTACAAAGCCGGCCTGGCCTCGGAGCGCGACGTAAGCCTGGCCCGCCAGGAGCTGCGCAAAGCCCAAAGCAACGTGGGCAAAAGCCGCAAGCAGCTCGGCGTGTACGGCGTGTCGGCCGATGGCACTTACACGTTGCGGGCGCCTATATCGGGCTTTATTACCGAGAAGAACGTGACCGACCACATGCAGTTCAACGCCGACAACGTGGGCAACCTGTTTACAGTCAGTAACCTCGACGATGTGTGGATTATGGCCAACGTGTTTGAGTCGGACATCAGCAAGGTGCAAGAAGGCTATCAGGCCGACGTCACAACCCTCTCCTACCCCGACAAGCACTTCACCGGCCGCATCGACAAGGTATTCAACGTACTCGACCCCGAAAGTAAGGTGATGAAGGTACGGGTGAAGCTTAACAACCCCGGCTACCTGCTCAAGCCCGAGATGTACGCCCAAATCAAGGTGCTCAATACCGAAAACCAGCAAATGCTGGCCGTGCCCGCCCAGTGCGTGGTGTTTGATAAGGACCGCAACTTCGTGATGGTGTTCAAGGACCGGCACCACGTGGAAACCCGCGAAGTTCAACTCTTTAAAACCGTCGGCGACGTGAGCTACGTGCAAACTGGCCTCAAAGACGGGGAGCACATCATCGCCCAAAACCAGCTGCTAGTCTACGACGAGCTGAACGACTAAAGCTAGAAAGCTAGCTCCCCTCCTCAGATGAGCAGGGGTTGGGGGTGGTTGACCGGAGCGTCAGCCCATCTACTAATACTAGTTCTAGGAACTACCCAAACGACTATCAACCACCCCCAATCCTTCCTCACCTGAGGAGGGGAGCTAGGCTAGCCTTGCCATTTTCTAGCTCTAGTTATTGCCCTCTAGCTTCTTGAAAAGCCATGAATAAATTCATCCAAGGCATTATTGCCTTTTCGCTCAAAAACCGGGGTTTCGTGTTTCTGATGACGTTTGTAGTCATTGTGGCCGGGGTGATGAGCTACCGGAATACACCGATTGAGGCCTTTCCGGACGTTACGAACACCGAAATTACCATCATCACGCAGTGGCCCGGCCGCTCGGCCGAGGAGATTGAGAAGTTCGTGACGGCGCCTATCGAAATTGCGCTGAATCCGGTGCAGAAGAAAACCAGCATCCGGAGCACCACCCTGTTTGGGCTGTCGGTGGTGAAGGTGATTTTCGATGATGGCGTGGACGATGCCTTTGCCCGCGTACAGGTCAACAACCTGCTCAGCCAGGCCGACCTGCCCGAAGGTGCCGACCCCGACGTGCAGCCGCCTTACGGCCCCACCGGCGAAATTTTCCGCTACACGCTGCAAAGCAAGGAAAAGACCACCCGCGAACTGAAAACTTTGCAAGATTGGGTGGTGGAGCGCAACCTGAAAGCCGTGCCCGGCGTGGCCGACGTGAACAGCTTCGGCGGCGAGGTGAAGGACTACGAAATCAGTGTGAACCCCGGCAAGCTCCAGGACCTGGGCCTCACGCCCCTCGACCTCTACAACGCCATCCAGCGCAGCAACATCAACGTGGGCGGCGACGTGATAAACGAGGGCCAGCAGAACTACGTGGTACGCGGCATCGGCCTGCTCAACAACATCGGCGACATCAACAACACGGTTATCAAGAACGTGAACGGCGCCCCGATTCTGGTGAAGGACGTGGCCATCGTGCACGAGTCGGCGCTGCCGCGGCTGGGTCGGGTGGGCCGCGGCCTGAACGACGACGTGCTGGAAGGCATTGTGGTGATGCGCAAGGGCGAAAACCCCTCCGAAGTCATTGCCCGCCTCAAAGACAAAGTAGCCGACCTTAACGACAAGATTCTGCCTTCCGACGTGAAGATCAAAACCTTCTACGACCGGCAGCAGCTCATCGACTTCAGCACCGAAACCGTGATTCACAACTTGCTGGAAGGCATTGTGCTGGTTACGGTGATTGTATTCGTGTTCATGGCCGACTGGCGTACCACGGTGGTCGTGAGCGTGATTATCCCGCTGGCCTTGCTGTTTGCCTTCATCTGTTTGCGGCTCAAGGGCATGTCGGCTAACCTGCTGAGTATGGGCGCCATCGACTTCGGGATTATTATTGATGGGGCCGTGGTGATGGTGGAAGGGCTCTTTGTGGCCCTCGACCACAAGGCGCACAAAATGGGGATGGAACGGTTCAACAAGGTGGCCAAACTGGGCCTTATCAAGAAAACCGGCCGCGACATGGGCAAGGCGATTTTCTTCTCCAAAGCCATCATTATCACGGCGTTGCTACCTATCTTTTCCTTCGAGAAAGTGGAAGGCAAGGTGTTCAGCCCACTGGCCTGGACGCTGGGTTTTGCTTTGCTGGGTGCCCTGATTTTCACCCTCACGCTGGTACCGGTTCTCACCTCCATCCTGCTAAAAAAGAACGTAGTGGAGAAAGACAACTTCTTTGTACGCGGCATCAACCGGGGTGCGCAGCGGTTCTTCTCCTTCACCTACGCCCGCAAAACAGCCAGCTTGCTGGTAGCCACCGTGGCCGTGGTGCTAGGCATGGGCGCCTTCCACTTCCTGGGTTCCGAGTTCTTGCCCGAGCTGAACGAAGGCTCCATCTATGTGCGGGCCCAACTGCCACTGAGCATCAGCCTCGATGAATCGAACAAGCTCTGCAACGAGATGCGCCGGGTGTTTCTGAGCTTCCCCGAAGTAGGCGACGTAGTGAGCCAGACCGGCCGCCCCAACGACGGCACCGACCCCACTGGCTTCTACAACAACGAGTTTCTGGTGCAGCTCAAGCACACCCCCGAGGTGGAAGCCGAAATGAAGCACAAAGACAAGCGCGAGGCCCTGATTGAGCACATGAAGGAAAAGCTGAACCGTTTCCCCGGCGTGGATTTCAACTTCTCCCAGCCCATTACCGACAACGTGGAGGAAGCTGCCTCGGGCGTGAAAGGCTCCATTGCCGTGAAAATCTACGGCCAGGACCTCAAGCTGATGGAGGAAAAAGGCCGTCAGGTCTACGGCATCCTCAAGAACATCAAAGGCATCGACGACCTGGGCGTGCTGCGCAACATCGGCCAACCCGAACTGCACGTGGACCTCGATGAGCAGCGCATGGCCCAGTATGGCGTAAGCAAGGCCGACGCCAACGCAGTGCTGGAAATGGCCGTGGGCGGCAAGCAAGCCTCCCAGATGTACGAAGGCGAGCGGAAATTCCCTATCCGGGTACGCTACCAGGAACAGTTTCGCCAGACGCCTCAAGAAATTGCGGCCCTCATGGTACCCACCCAGAACGGCACCACCATCCCCCTCTCCGAAATTGCCACCATCGGCGACGTGAATGGCCCCTCGCTCATCTACCGCGACGATAACCAGCGTTTTGCTGCTGTGAAGTTCAGCATCCGGGGCCGCGACATGGGCAGCACCATCGAGGAAGCCCAGAAGAAGGTAAACGCTGTGGTGAGCCTGCCCAAAGGCTACACCATGAAGTGGACCGGCGACTTTGAGAACCAGCGCCGCGCCACCCAGCGCCTCATGCAGGTAGTACCGGTATCGTTGGGTCTGATTTTCTTTATCCTGTTCATCTTGTTCGGCAACTTGAAAGATGCCGGCCTAGTGCTCCTGAACGTGCCGTTCGCCATCATCGGCGGCATTGCGGCGCTGCTCATCACCCACACCAACTTCAGCATTTCGGCCGGTATCGGGTTCATTGCTTTGTTCGGTATCTGCATCCAAAACGGGGTGATTCTGATATCGGTATTCAAGCAGAACATGGTGCGCAAAATGAGCCTCGACCGTAGCATCCACGACGGCGTGACCAGCCGGGTGCGCCCCGTAGTTATGACGGCCCTCATGGCTACCATCGGCCTGATGCCCGCCGCCATCAGCACTGGTATTGGTAGTGAAACCTCTAAGCCACTGGCTATTGTAGTTATTGGCGGCCTCATCACCGGCACCATTCTCACCTTGTTCATCTTCCCCTTGATTTTCGAGAAAGCCTACCGAGCCGAGCATACTCACTACGGCGATGATCTTACGCTCCGCCCCGAGCGGCACCAGCTTGGAGTACTGGTGCATTAGGGGTACCTGTTTGGTGAATTAAACAACAGTCGGCTTTTGGCCGGCTGTTGTTTTTTAAAGCCATAGTCTTCTTGCTTGGCGGGTAGCAGCCCTGACAAACAACCATAGCTTTATCTGGCGCATCTGTGCGGAAAAGTTTGCAACTAGCAGTCCTAATTCTTGCTCTTTCATTCATGACAAAAGCTTTCCTGCTGAGCCTCGGCTTATTGGCGGCCGCCCCGGCTTTGGCCCAATCCTCGGCATCCCGCCCCGACTCTGCTGCTACACTCTCCTACCGTGAAACACCCCGCAAAGTCAACGCCCTGGTGCACACCAAGTTGGATGTACACTTCGACTATACTAAGCGCCAACTACTGGGCCGCGAATGGGTAACGCTTCAGCCCGTAGCATACGCCACTGACTCGTTGCGGCTGGATGCGAAGGGTATGGATATTAAGTCGGTGACTATGGTGAATGGCAACGACACCAAGACCCTGCGCTTCGACTACAACCAGGAGCAAATGTTGGTACACCTGGATAAGCTGTACACGCCCGGCCAGCAGTACACGGTATACATCGAGTACGTAGCGAAGCCAGAGGAGCTGAAAGCCAAGGGTAGTGCCGCCATTACCGATGCCAAGGGTCTCTATTTTATAAACCCTGATAGCACTGAGGCGGGCAAGCCCCGGCAGATCTGGACCCAGGGCGAGACGGAAAGCTCTTCGGCCTGGTTTCCCACCATCGACAAGCCCAACCAGAAAACAACGGCGGAAATTAGCATGACGGTGCCCGCCCGCTACGTCACGCTCAGCAACGGCCGCCTGGATTCGCAGAAGCAAAACACCGACGGCACTCGTACTGACACCTGGAAGCAGGAGTTGCCGCACTCGCCCTACCTATTTATGATGGCGGTAGGTGATTTCAAAATTACCAAGGACACGTGGCGCGGCAAGGAAGTAAACTATTATCTGGAGCCGAAGTACGCTCCCTTTGCCAAGCAGATTTTCGGCAACACGCCCGAAATGCTAGAGTTTTTCTCGCGCCGGCTAGGGGTAGACTACGCCTGGAATAAGTACTCCCAGATTGTAGTGCGCGATTACGTGAGCGGGGCCATGGAAAACACCTCGGCCACCCTGCACGGGGAGTTTCTACAGAAGGATGCGCGTGAAATGCTGGACGCCGAGTATGCCAACGGCGAATCGGTAATTGCCCACGAGCTTTTCCACCAGTGGTTTGGCGACCTAGTAACGGCCGAAAGCTGGAGCAACCTAACGGTAAACGAATCTTTCGCCGACTTCTCCGAGGCCTTATGGGCTGAGTACAAGTATGGCCAGGACGCTGGTGACGCCCACGCTTACATGAACATGCGCAACTACCTGCGCAGCCCCCAGGATGCGCAAAAACACCTTGTGCGCTTCCACTACGCCGATAAGGAGGACATGTTTGATTTGGTAAGCTATCAGAAAGGCGGCCAAATCCTTAACATGCTGCGCAACTACCTCACGGACGACGTATTCTTTGCGGGCCTGAAAAAATACCTGACTGATAATAAGTTTGGCAATGGCGAGGCGCACCAGTTGCGTTTGGCTATGGAAGCCGTATCGGGCCAGGACTTGAACTGGTTTTTCAACCAATGGTACTTTGGTGCCGGCCACCCAGTAGTCACCATTGACTACGGCTACGACGCCGGGCGTAAGGAACAGACCGTAACTATCAAGCAAACCCAGCCGGGCAAGGTATTTCAGCTCCCGCTAGCTGTGGATGTATACGTGAACGGTAAGCCGCAGCGCCACCAGGTAGTGCTACGCCAAGCCACCGAAACCTTACGTTTTCCGGCCGCCAGCAAGCCTAACCTCGTGAATGTGGATGCCGATAAGGTGTTGCTGTGGCAAAAAACCGACAACAAGCCATTTGGTGAGTACGCCTATCAGTACAAAAATGCCCCACGTTTCGTGGACCGCCGCGAGGCTGTAGCGGCCGCCGCTCAGTTGCCCCCTACCGATGTGGCAGCCCGCCAGCTTCTCTTCTCTGCCCTGAGCGATAAGTACGCTGGCCTCCGCTTGGCGGCTCTTGCTGGCCTCAAACTAGACAACAAGGCTGTGCAAAAAGCAGCCGCGCCGGTCATCCGTCGTCAGCTGGCTCAGGAGAAGAACACAAACAACCAAGCAGCCCTGCTACTAGCGCTGGGAGAGTTTAAAGACAAGAAAGACCAGAAAGCATTTACCCAGGGCCTCAACAGCCAGTCGTACGCTGTGCAAGGTGCGGCGCTGCAAGGCCTCGCCGCCGTGCAGCCGAAGCAGGCGCTGACGCAAGCTCAGTCTTTACAGAAAAATGCCAATGGCACCCTGGCGGCCTCCGTAGCGGCCGTGTATGCCGAGTACAGCGATGCTAGCACCTGGGCCTACGTGCGCGACCAGTTTGATGCGGCTGGCCCACAAGGCAAGTTTAGTATGCTGGAAAGCATTGTGGGTTTTATGACTCGCCTGAATGATGCCAAGGTACTTGCTGAAGGCGTAGAACGCCTGCAGAAGATGGCTGTGCAATACAAGAAATACGGCCTCGACGAACCCATTTTGGGCATGCTCGACAAAGTGCAGAAAGACAAACCGGCTGACCAAAAAGCAACCGTGCAAGCCGCCATGCAAGCCATTAAGCAAGCTCCTTAGCACTAAAAAATCTTGCTTTTTTATCAAGAGGCCCGCACAATGCGGGCCTCTTTTATTAGGCGTAACCCTATCAGGAACTGTGTTTTTGCATCATATTTAACCATGCCTACGGCTAACGACAAACAGGCGCTTGGGTTACACTGCCTCCATAAAATCGAACTTTTACCGCAGGGGCCTTGTCGCACTACCATGCGAAAGACCACTCTGCTGACCGTTGGCGCCCTGCTACTTGCTGGCCCGGCCCGCACCCTGGCCCAGACCACTGACCCACGGATTGACAACGAAGAATCGCCCTTCGTACGCCTCATTCGCCCCGACCGGCCGGGTCAAACCATCACCACCAACATGCTTTATCCTGGTCAGTTTCAACTAGAAACTGGCCTCACTCGGTATGATGCGAGTAGCAGTGTGGGCTACGCAGGGCGCTCGGCCTGGGGTAGCACCCTACGGGTAGGCTTCTTCAACCACATCGAACTGCGAGCTACCCAAAATTATCTGCTTGCCTCTACGGCCCGCTCTCTTGCCACTGAAGGCGAGGCAGCACCCTACACGGGGCCAGTTGGTTTTGCCCCGCTTAATGTGGGAGCTAAGTTCTTGGCCTCTAGTACCCAAAACGCCCGCTCGCAGGTAGTGGTGCTGCTGGATATGAACCTACGTAATGGTGATGCCACCTTTACCAACAAGCAACTGGAGCCCGGTGCGCGGTTGCTTATTTCCCAACAGCTTGGCCAACGCTTTGGCCTAGAGGGTAACCTTGGTTTTCGGCAACGCGCTTTCACCGCCGAAGGAACCAAGTACGGCCAGTACCTAACCACTCTAGCCCTGAATGGCCCTTTGGGTCCCACTACTCACTTTGGTTTTTTCGCCGAAACGTATGCCACTTGGCAACGCCAGCAAGGGTGGCTACCCGGTTTTACCTCGGGCCTCTATTGGCGTCCTATACCCGGTATGCGCTTTGACGTGACGGGCGGTCACGGGCTGACAAGTCAAGCCGGTGGCCTTACCGTAGGCGGCGGCGTAAGTGTACGCCTAGGCCGATAGTGCCCTACCGGGATTGATGACCCTAAATCTTCGTACTGCCAATACAAACACAAGGCCCTGGCGCTCTAGCGCCAGGGCCTTGTGTTTGTATTGGCAGTACAGCTTGGTATGCCGCATGGCCGAGGGCCCGCTACTTGTTTACCGATTCGGGAGCAATGCGCGTAGGCGTTTGTTGTCCACTCACAATACCCGTGGCGCTTTGCCCGATGGCAGAAATAACTGCTGTCATATTTAGCAAGTCCATGCTTTCTACCTCGTCATTCACAGAGTGGTAGAGCTTATCAGTTGGAATCTGGTCGGTGCTGATGGTATGGGCAGGCACGCCCAAACGGGCTAATGTCGCATTATCAGAACGGTAAAATAGATTCTGCTCTAAATAAGGATCCGGCTCAAAGCGGAACGGAGTGCTTTTGAGATTGGCTTGCAGTAGCGTTCCAAAATCAGACTTATCGAAGCCCGTGATGAATGCGGTATTTGGTCCGAACTTGGCCTGCTTGCCTATCATTTCAATGTTGAACATAGCCACAATCTTAGCGGAGTCTAACTGTTTAGAGAAGTATTGCGAACCGAAGCCCCCTATTTCCTCGGCCGTAAACGCCACAAACACGAGCGTCCGGGCGTTGTCGTTCTTCTTTTTGAAGTACTCGGCCAGTGCTACTACCGCTGTCGTGCCGCTGGCGTCATCGTCGGCACCGTTCGCAATGGAGTCGCCATCAACCGCAGAAATTACTCCTAAGTGGTCGTAATGGCCCGAAAATACTACTTGCTCTGCTGCACGAGCAGGGTCTTTGCCGGGCAATACGCCTACTACATTGCGCAACTCTAGGGTCCGTAAGGTGGTATTGCCTGCTACTCTAAATGTTACCTTGCCAGTTGCGGGCGCTGGCGTAAGGACTACGACACTGGAAAAAGTATTTCCCACCTTATCAAGCCGCATACCTCCGTGGTTGGCGTACCCCTTCACCCGCTCAAATACCGCGGCGTGCACTGGGTCAATAAGAACAACGAGGTTCTCGCGCGGACGGATAATGTCACGCATGTACTGCTGAGGATTGTCGCCGGGGCCCACAACGAGTACTCGGGTAGCAGGCTCATCTTCGTCCGTCCAGTTCAGATGAGGCTGGGTAGATAGTAGTATAGCTTTTTCCTTGGGTATGGAAACGTTGTTTACCGTCACAAACAGCGCTGCCACTTGCGACTCATAGGCGGGGAATACCTGCTCGTAGCTAGTGAGGCCAGGTAATGTGCTCAGTTGGATACGCCGGAACTCGGCCGCTAAGAATTGGGCTGCTTTCAGGCCGCCAGGCTGGCCAGAAGCCCGGCCCATCATATCATCGGCAGCCAAGGTTTTCAATACTCGCTCTACAGTAGCTGGTGCTACACCAGACGTTTTTGGTACTGCTACGCGCTTTTTCTGAGCGAGCGAAAGGTGAGAAAACAGAGCTAAAGACAGAACGAAAGGTAGGAGTTTACGCATAGCGCAAAATAACCTTTTTGTTCTGTTGTATGTGCACCTTCACTGGCGCTGGCTAGTCAAAGTGGTACTATAGAATCCGGCTGCTTTGTTCTTATTCTTAGACAAGCACACCGCTACCCATTAATCCAGAGAGGGCGGTACACTAAACCTAAAGAAAAGATTACCCCACCTGTATGGAGCAAAAATGCTTCACCATACAGGTGGGGGTACAGAAAAAGCTTCGTGGATTATTTCTTA
This sequence comes from Hymenobacter mucosus, assembly GCF_900188255.1. Classification (GTDB taxonomy): domain Bacteria; phylum Bacteroidota; class Bacteroidia; order Cytophagales; family Hymenobacteraceae; genus Hymenobacter; species Hymenobacter mucosus. Next base: position 769,953 of record NZ_FZNS01000001.1, read on the forward strand.
TCTACAACAGCCAGCACAGCAGCCCATTCCTTATCTGATTTGGCGGCGGATGCTCCAGAAGCGGCTTTTAGATTGCCGGCTAACTCAGGCGCAGCTGCTTGTAAGGCCTTCATAGTCAGCTTTACAGGCACTACTGTTGCGTCTGGGCGGCGCAAATAATAGGTGGTCTTATCTTCCACAATATCAGAACGCTCGCCACTGCTGTAGGCACCCTGATAGTTCGCTTTCTTTAGTACTTTCTCGTAGCGCTTCAGCAATACGTAGTTTCCCTCATGGATTACCTCTACAAAGTCGGAGCGCAGTTCTGGAGAGGGAGCTTCCGAAAAGCGACGAAAAGTTCGCTGCCGAGCAGGTCCTGCAATACCTGCTGGTTCCTCCAAATCGAAACCAGCTACCAACCGATCATTGAGTTGCAAGGAATCGTTCGGACGATTCACGGGCAACATCAAAAGCCGTCGGTTCAGTACATCGTATTTCAACGGCACAGGCGCCAGCGGGACTTTGTTTGTCATATGCAAGCGTGCTGGTAGCCACCGGTTATCGACGTAGGGTGACCCTACCATTCCATAGGATTCTCCACGTGGCAGCACAGCCGCCGAGCCAGCCGCCAGCGAGTTTAAATTTGTTTGGGCATCAGCTCCGCTTCCAGTATTAGCTTGCTGAGCATAAACTCCTTCTGCCGACAACAGCAATGCGAACAGTATGCAATAACGAATGACCATAATATGTCGGGCTAAGTCTTGGGGTGACTTCAATTTAACTCTTTTGATCCTCTAAGCCAACGTCAGTATCAGGTCGTCGGCGTTTACCAAGGTGCCTTCGGGTAGATTGACGACCTGCACGATGCTGTCGTCGGGGGCAGTGATGGTGGTTTCCATCTTCATGGCTTCAATGATGAAAAGGGGCGCGTTTTTCCGAACTTCTTGTCCATCCTCTACCAGTACCTTTGAAAGCAAGCCTTGTAGAGGAGCACCTACTTGCTTGGTATTCGCCTTGTCCGCCTTAGGGTTCAGCACCCGTTTCACTTCCACCGAATTGTCGCGCACTTCCACGTTACGCGCCTGACCGTTCAAGTTGAAGAAAATGGTTCGGCAACCGTCTTCGTTAACCGGACCTATGCTTTGTAAGCCGACGATGATGCTCTTGCCACGGGCAATTTCGATAATGGTTTCGTCGCCGGGCTGCAGGCCGTAGAAGAAGGCACGGGTAGGCACCACCGACACATCACCGAACTCTTGCACGTGGGCCCAATACTGCTCGAATACCTTGGGGTACAGCAACCACGATAAGACGTCGGTGAACTTGCCGCGCTGCCCAAATTTCTTCTCGAATTTCTGCCATTCCTGGTCAAAATCAATTGGGGCGAGGTGGTCATTGGGCCGGTCGGTAAAGGCGGGTTCCCCCTTCAGAATCACCTGCTGCACCTCTTTCGGCCAGCCGCCTTCCGGCTGGCCAATGTCACCTCGAAACAGTTCTCGTACTGACTCAGGAAAATTCAACCCCGCGCCTTTTTCCAAGACGTCAGCCGTAGTAAGGTTGTTGGAAACAAGGAACAAAGCCATGTCGCCAACTACTTTCGATGAGGGCGTTACTTTGATGATATCACCAAAGAGCAAGTTCACATCGGCGAAGGTGTGCTTGATAGTCTCAAACTTATCGAGGAGGCCAAGTGCCGCGGCCTGAGGCCGCAGGTTAGAGTACTGCCCGCCCGGAATCTCGTGCTGGAATACCTCCGACGTACCCGCTTTCAAGCCCGACTCGAAGGGGTAATACTGCTCGCGTACCGTATCCCAGTAGTTGGAGAAGCTGTTCAGCGACTCTTGGTTGAACTCACGGTGACGCTCCTGGCCCCGCAGCATTTCAACAATAGAGTTGAAATTGGGCTGCGAGGTAAGACCCGACAAGGAACCCAAGGCCACGTCAATCACATCCACGCCGGCTTCTACTGCTTTCAGGTAGGTAGCGGCCTGCAAGCTGCTGGTATCGTGGGTGTGCAGGTGAATGGGAATCTGCACGGTATCGCGCAGTGCTGTAATAAGTTCTTGGGCCGCGTAGGGCTTCAGCAGCCCAGCCATGTCTTTGATGCAGAGGATATGAGCTCCGGCTTCCTCAATCTGCCGCGCCAAGCGCAGATAGTAGTCGAGGGAGTATTTCTGGTTACGCCGCTGGTCGAGTATGTCGCCCGTATAGCAGATGCTGGCCTCGGCCAACCGGTCCGTCTTATTGCGTACAAACCCGATGCAGGCTTCCATACCAGGCATCCAGTTCAGGGAGTCGAAGATGCGGAACACATCGATGCCCGTTTCGGCGGCCTGCTGCACAAAGCGTTCCGTGAGGTTATCAGGGTAAGCTTTGTAGCCTACCCCGTTAGCACCCCGAATCAGCATTTGCAGCAGAATATTGGGTACTGCGCGGCGCAAGCGGGCGAGTCGCTCCCAGGGGTCTTCGTGCAGGAAGCGGAGGGCCACATCAAAGGTGGCCCCACCCCAGCACTCGAGCGAGAAGGTCTGGGGATGCTCGTGGGCGTAGCGCTCAGCTACTTTGAGCATGTCGTAGGTGCGCATGCGCGTAGCCAGTAGGCTCTGGTGGGCGTCGCGCAGAGTAGTATCAGTGTAGTGAACCTGCTTTTCGGCGCGCAGCCACTTGGCAAATTCCTTGGGGCCTAGCTCCGTCAGCTTGTCCTTGGTGCCGGCGGCGGGGGGCCGGGTGGGGTCATATTCGGGTAGCAGGGGTTTACGCAGGTCGCGCGAAATATCCACGTGGCCTTTCACGTCGGGGTTGCCATTCACAATCACCTTGCCCAGGAAGCTGAGCACCTTGGTGGCGCGGTCTTGGCGGGTCTTGAATTTGAATAGTTCCGGGTGGTTTTTGATGAAGTCCACATTCGCCTCGCCCGCCATGAAGATGGGGTGCGCAATGATGTTCTGCAGAAACTGAATGTTAGTGCTTACACCCCGGACCCGGAATTCATCAAGAGTGCGGGCCAACTTGGTTGCGGCTCCTTCCAGAGTAGGCGCCTGCGCCGATACTTTAACCAAAAGCGAGTCGAAGAAGGGCGACACTTTCACGCCTGTATACACGGAACCTTGGTCGAGACGGATGCCGAAGCCCCCGGCAGAGCGGTAGGCAGTAATGGTGCCGTAGTCGGGCTTGAAGTCTTGCTCGGGGTCCTCGGTAGTAATGCGGCACTGAATGGCTACCCCAATTTTGGGTGGCATCTTGTCCTCACTCAATCCAATTTCCGGGTCGCTGAGGCGGCGGCCATCGGCAATGTGGAGCTGGGTCTTGATTAGATCCACGCCCGTAATCATTTCCGTGACAGTGTGCTCTACCTGAATTCGTGGGTTTACCTCAATAAAGTAAATGCGGTCTTGCTCGGGGTTGACCAGAAATTCTACGGTGCCTACGTTGTTGTATTGTACTGCTCGCCCGAGGCGCAGGGCATACTCGTACAAGAGGTGGCGCAAATGGTCCGGCAGGTTCAAGGAAGGCGCTACTTCCACCACTTTCTGGTAGCGCCGCTGCACTGAACAGTCGCGCTCGTACAGGTGCACTAGGTTGCCGTGGTTATCGGCTACTAGTTGTACTTCAATGTGCTTGGGCTGCTCCACAAACTTCTCCAGGAACACCGTGTCGTCGCCGAAGGCCTTCAACGCTTCGTTACGCGCCTCGAAGAAGCCTTTCTCCAACTGCTCGTCGTCCCGAATTACGCGCATACCACGCCCTCCCCCACCAGACGCTGCTTTCAGCATTACGGGGTACCCAATGCGCGCGGCTTCCTCCTTGGCAACGGCAAAGTCGGTGAGGTCCTGCACACTGCTCTCAATAATGGGCACCTGACATTCTACGGCTACTCGCTTGGCGGCTACTTTATCGCCAAGGGCTTCCATTACTTCGGGACGGGGCCCAACGAAGATGATACCTTCCTCGCGGCAGCGGCGGGCTAGCTCGGCGTTTTCGCTCAAGAAACCATACCCCGGATGAATTGCATCCACTCCGTTTTCCTTCGCCACCCGCAACAAGCCTTCAATGTCCAGGTATGGCTTTAGCGGCTCATCGTCGCGCCCAATCTGGTAGGCTTCGTCGGCCTTGTAGCGGTGCAAGGAGTAGCGGTCCTCGTAGGTGTAAATGGCTACCGTGGTAATCCCGAGCTCGGTAGCAGCGCGCATAACGCGAATGGCAATTTCACCTCGGTTGGCAACCAGCAGTTTGCGGATGTTCATCAGGAAATGCGATATATAGTAGCGGAGAAATGCGTGCCCCAAGCTACAGAGAGCCCACAGAAGTTCCAGCGAAAATTCGCTAGAAGTTTTCACAGGCTTCTCTTCAGCTCCGCTAATATATCCGCAGCCGCCGAGTAACTGCGCAGCAAACCATAAAATACAGTACTTTTTTAAGGTTTTTGTGTAAGCGCAAGCCCAGACCGCGTACATCAGGCGCTACATCTGCCTCATAACCAGCGGGCAACAGACCAGCTCACCATACTAGCTGCTGATATTCAATAGAAGTGCTTACGAGAGGCACCTACTCATCTTCGTTGGTTTTCCTTGCTGATTGGGGTGCTCGTTTTACTACTTGGCGCTAACCTTTCTAGATAATGTCGAGTTAGACCTTCATCTTTTCCCTTCTCACTTTGCTTCATGGAATTCGCCGACAAAAATATTCTTCTGGTAGGCGCCTCTTCGGGTATTGGGCTAGCTACTGCTCAGCTTCTGCACAAGCTCCGGGCGAACGTATATACGGCTTCGCGCCATATGTCGCCAGAGTTGGCAGAGCTGGAAACTACGTTTGTGCCACTGGATGTAACCCAGCCGATAGGCGCCGCCCTCGACGGCTTGCCGGAAATATTGCATGGCGTAGTGTACTGCCCCGGCAGCATCCGATTACGGCCCTTTGAGCGCATTGCAGCGGAAGATTTCCGCGCCGATTTTGAGCTAAACGTGTTGGGGGCAATACAGGTGTTGCAAGCCACGGTGAAACGCCTAAAGAAGGCCAACGGTGCTTCGGTAGTGCTCTTTAGCACCGTAGCAGCCGAAACTGGTATGGCTTTTCATACCAGCGTTGCTACTGCCAAAGCCGCCGTAGAGGGCTTGGCACGGGCTCTGGCGGCAGAATACGCAGCTAGTAATATTCGCGTCAATGCCGTAGCTCCTTCGCTAACCAACACGCCCTTGGCTGCCGCTCTACTCAGCACGCCCGAGAAGGTAGAGGCCAGCGCCAAACGCCATCCCCTACAACGCATAGGCGAGCCTCAGGACCTGGCCTACATGACGTCGTTTCTGCTTTCCGACCATAGTGCGTTCATCACGGGGCAAGTAATGCCAGTTGATGGCGGAATGAGCCGGCTGAAATAGGCCCCAGCCCACACTACTAGCCGTTTACCCCACTCCCCAGTAGTGTTCCTACTGATGGGTGGGGTATCGTATTTCCAACTTTCCCAGCACGAGCAAGGACTAGGCAACAGGCATTAGCGGAATTTCCCTTTTTGTACTCCCCTACCGCTACTGCCGAGCAACTTACTGCCTAGGCTAATGGTTATAGCATTATGGAAAAAGACCGGATTAAACAGGCTTACCTAGACCATGTACTGCGCAAAGGCACTCCGCCCGCTTCGGTGTTTAAGCTCACCAAGAAACTAGGATTGCCCGAGCAGGAATTTTACCGTTACTACGCAACCTTCGAGGCCATTGACCGGGAGCTGTGGGCCGATTTTGGTCGTGAAGCACGCGCTACCGCCGCGCAAGAACCTGTGTGGCAGCAGTACGGGGCCCGCGAAAAGCTCTTGGCTTTCTATTACACCTTGCTTGAAATCCTAAAGCGCAACCGCAGCTACGCCCTTCAAAGCTTGCGCCGATCCATGCATCGGATGCCAGGCCTGACGCCACGCGTGCTCGATGATTTTCGCCAGGAATTTGAGGAGTTTGTGGGCGGCATTCTGCGGGATGGTCGTCGTACCGAGGAGGTAGCAAGCCGGCCGCTAGTGCAGGACCAGTATCCGCGGGTTTTCTGGCAGCAGATGCTTTTCGTTCTCGGCTTCTTTGCCAAGGACGATACGGTAGATTTTGCCCGCACCGACGCGGCCGTTGAAAAAGCGGTGACGCTGAGCTTCGACTTGGTAGGCCGCAATACGTTGGATTCGGCTCTCGATTTCGTCCGGTTTCTGGTACAACGCTAGGCAGCCCCAGCTTGCCTGACGCCCAGTTTGTTCTTTCTTATTCCCAGCTCACCGTGCAAGCGGGAGCTTCCTACATGGACGAAACCACCCAACCTTTAGATTCCCTTCCTACCACCAAAGTTGCCCGGGCCGCTCGGTTCGCAAAAACCGGCTTCTCTGTAGGAGCAAATTACGTGAAGCACTACGCTAAGCGCGCTGTAGGAGGCGAAAGCACCACGGAGGACCTGCACGCAGCAAATGCCGCAGAACTGTACGGTGCCCTGAGTGAGATGAAAGGCTCAGTACTTAAAGTAGCGCAGATGCTGGCAATGGAAAAAAACATCCTGCCGGCTGCCTACGCCAACCAGTTTGCGCAAGCACAGTACCAGACGCCCCCACTATCAGGGCCACTGGTGGTGAAGGCTTTTCGGGATGCGTTCGGCAAATCCCCATTCGACTTATTCGATGAGTTCGACCTTACAGCGCGGCAGGCCGCCAGCATCGGGCAGGTCCACTTCGCGCGAAAGGGCAGCCATACATTCGCCGTGAAGGTGCAGTACCCGGGAGTAGCCGACAGCATCCGCTCCGACATTCGGTTGGTGAAGCCCATTGCACTGCGAGTATTGGGCCTAAGTGAGGAGACGGTGCGTCCTTACTTGCAGGAAGTGGAAACCCGCCTGGTAGAAGAAACAGACTATGCGCTGGAGCTGCGGCGCGGCCAGAAAATAGCTGGCTTATGCGCAAGTTTGCCCCACGTAGAGTTCCCGACGTACTACCCCGAGCTTTCTTCCGCCCGCATCCTCACCATGGATTGGCTACCGGGGCAGCACCTACGTGAATTTCTGGCTACTAGCCCCAGTCAGGAAGTTCGTAACCAACTCGGGCAGGCACTCTGGGATTTCTACATGCACCAGTTGCACACGCTCCGCCAAGTACACGCCGATCCTCACCCCGGCAACTTCCTCCTACGCTCCCATAACGGTGGTACTCTCGGAGTGCTAGACTTTGGCTGTGTCAAAGAAATACCGGCCGAAGTACACCGACTGTTTACGGCTCTGCTGGCGCCCGAAACGCTGGCGGAAAGCACCCTGCTCAGTGCATTGCTCACGGAAGCTGGAGTAATCCGCCCCGAAGATGCCCCTGCGAAGCAGGCCTTCTACGTCACAACCATGCAGGCGTCGCTGGAATTAGTGGGCCGACCGTTCCGTCAAGCTACGTTCGACTTCGGTGACCCGGCATTTCTGCAGAGCCTTTACGCCCTCGGCGACGACTTGCTGCAGCAGCCTGAACTTCGGCAGCAACGTGAGCCCCGGGGCTCCGAGCACTTCATTTATCTGAACCGGACCTATGTAGGTTTATATGCCCTACTCACCGAACTAGGTGCCTTTATCCGTACGGGGGCTGCCTAGCGGGTAGTACCGAGTCGCTACTAGCTACGGAAGGCACAAACTAAATCCGACGCTTTGAGTTTATGCTGCCAGTTGAGTTGCCTGCTTAGGTAGCTCAACTGGCTTTTTCGTCATCTTCTCACCCCTACTTATGAAAAAACTCTGGACCCTCTGTGTTACCCTACTGAGTGTGGTAACAATGGCCTCAGCGCAAACGATGAGCTGCTGTGCTAAGCCAGCTGCCGCCCCCAATGCAACGGAAGCATTTGCTATGTTAGCTTCCAACGAAGACTTCTCGGGTGGTCATGATGCCCCTTTGCCTTTTACCTATCAGGGCAACGGCGAAATGATAGAGTTTAAGACTACGGATGGGCAAACTAGTCGTGCTTTCGCAATCAAGAGCAACATCCGCTCCGATAAGTACCTGCTAATCATTCATGAGTGGTGGGGACTCAATGACTACATCAAACAAGAAGCGGCTCGCTTCGCCAAGGAATTACCAGGTGTAAATGTGCTGGCCCTAGACCTGTATGATGGTCAGGTAGCTGCCGATGCCGACCAAGCAGGTAAGCTAATGCAAGGTGTGAAAACCGACCGGGCCCAGGCCATCATTAAGGGGGCACTTTTGTATGCTGGTCCTCAAGCGCAAATTGCCAGCATTGGCTGGTGCTTTGGTGGAGGCTGGAGCATCCAAACCGCACTGCTAGCTGGTTCAAAAGCCAAAGCGTGCGTAGCCTACTACGGCATGCCTGAGAAAGACGTGACCAAGCTCAAGACATTGAACACCGACGTGCTTTTTGTTTTTGCTAAGCAAGATAAATGGATCAATGAGCAGGTAGTTGAGCAGTTCAAAAAGGACATGGCCACCGCGAAAAAGAGTCTAACCGTAAAATCCTACGACGCGGATCATGCTTTTGCCAATCCGTCAAACCCCAAGTATAATAAGGCCTACGCGGAAGAAGCACATGCTGCTTCGTTAGCTTACTTGAAGAAGGGTCTCAAGCTTAAGTAACTATCCCACGCGCCCTCCCTAGGATGGTCACCACAACTAGAAAGCAGAAAGGCTACCCGGTGGGTAGCCTTTCTGCTTTTGAATAATTAGGTAGTACAGCGCGTAACACATTAAAAGTAACCGATAGTGCAGAAACCCATTCGCGCACCGCAAAACGGCACTTTGTAGCGGTAGTAGTAACGGCAGTTGGTATCCCACCCCCACCTACTGGCACATATACCGCAGCCCAAAGCTCACAAGCGGGTTCCTACACTACGGTTTTCTGACAATTATCTCTATTCCAGCACTTTCAATTGCCAATCGGCAGCCAGCAATGCTGCTAGTTCCGCTACGCTTTCGGTGAGCTGCTCCCAGTTGGTCAACACGAAATACTGCTCCTGAAAGCGCACCTCTGTGAAGCCAGTATTCAGTACAGTTGCCAGATCAAAGGCGTGACGCGTTGTCTCATCATGCACGCAATGATGAACCTCTCCTGCCGATGACAACAGCCCTGCTCCGTAGAGGCGGGGTTTGCCATCTTCCAGCACCAAGCCAAATTCTACCGTAAACCAGTACAAAGCCCGCAGCCGCTGCAGTGCCTGTGCATCGTGCGGGTGCTGGCGGGCTACCTGGCCCAAAAACTGGAGGAAGTTGGCAAATGCTGCATCTGTCAGCAGGGGTACATGCCCGAATACATCATGAAACAGGTCTGGCTCCGCAATAAAGTCGAATTGCTGCATGCTGCGCAGCCAGGTAGTGGCCGGAAATTTCTTCTCAGCCAGCAAGGCAAAAAACGTAGCGTCATCCACTATCCCAGCTACTGGCACCAGCGACCAGCCCGTGTATTGGCGTAGCCGTCCGCTTACCTCCGCAAAATCGGGGATGGCATTGCGGTGGAACCCAATACGCTGCAGCCCCTGCGTAAAGGCAGTGCAAGCGCGCTTGTGCAGCAGGGCCGTTTGGCGGTCGAACAATACTTTCCAAACCAATTGGTCTTGGGGCGTGTACCGATCGTAATGTTGCTGTAACATGGGTAGTAAGCAGAAAAAAAGCCCGGCTCCTAGCGGAGTCGGGCTTATTTGAAGATTCAGAGGTGAAGATGCATGTTGCGCTTCTAGCTTCCGTATCGGCAAAGTAGCCCGACTCCGTCCCACATGGGGCGAATATTGGATAGGCACTTTTTCTTTGCGACTTGGTTCAACATGATATTGCAAATATATACTATTGCAGCAATAGGTTGTATAACACATGACCATGTTTTTTTAGGCCCAATTATTAGTCAATACACCTTGCTACGGCCTACACCCCTTCATTTATAGGGTGGTTATGGTCCATACAGTGGTTAATATAGAAAATACCCCTTAAAAATGACAGGCGTTTATCGATAATATTTATATATAAATGCAGTATGGTAGTAAAGTTCATCACCTCGTTAATATTTAATGAATCATTATAACCCTAACGATACCGTAGTGAAGTCATCCTATTGAAGTAACTAGTGTCCTCATACTAGTAAATGCTTGTTTGTTAGCATTTTATTATATCGATAGTACCTAGATATGCCGCTGATGCTGCCTATAGCAAGGGAAGCTCACGGTTCCGCACTATCTCGGCTCGCTCAGTTTTGCAATCCATAGAAAAGCCTGCTTCCTTACACGAGGAAGCAGGCTTTTCTATGGATTACTGGCTGGATATACCCTAACAGACGAAATGCAACCCAGCTACAGCTTACTGAACAGGAACGTTAGTTAGCGTACCACTCAGAGTAGCACCACCAGCAAAAGTGCTGGTAAAACTTCCTGATACTGTTCTAAGTGAAGCGTTGCGCGTAGTACGACCGCTAGCAGTCTTGGCATCTCCCAACTTATCAGAATATACCTCTACCACATCAGTTACGTTGGCTCCAGCCGCCGTCGGGCTGCTTTGACTGAATGTCAAACGTACTTGGTCTCCACTAGTGAGTTTGCCGCTTATGGTGAGATTCGCAGTGGATCCTTGATAAGTAGCAGATCCTATCTGTGCTTGTGGCAGAACATATGGCGGAGCTCCATTTTCGCTTACAGAAACCTCCGTTATGTACATACCTGTATTGGTATTAGAATTTGGATTATCGTCATCATCACACCCAGATAGAATAGTGCCAAGAGCAAATACAGCAACAAGTAATCGTTTCATAGGATTTGTGAGTAGGCAAGAAGTTGGTTTAAGCCGCAATTTACACCATTGGCAGTAATTGAACGTGCAAGACCAAACTAGGCTAACTATTCTAATAGCTATTGGCCACTTACAAAAGCACCCGCCACTGTTAGAAGTAGCGGGTGCTTTTGTAAGTAGCCAATAGCTATTCGCTACTCTAGCTCTTGTCGGAGGGCATATACCTTACGCAAATTGCGAATCAGGCGCGACGATTCCTGGAAGTTCAGAGTTTGCGCTCCATCGGAGGCAGCTTCTTCCGGCTTCTCATGAGCTTCGTAGATAATACCATCAGCACCAGCCATAACTCCCGCTAGGGCCATCGTGGGCACGTATTCGCGGATGCCAATACCGTGGGAGGGGTCTACGATGACAGGCAAGTGCGTCTTTTCTTTGAGGATAGGTACTGCGTTCAAGTCCAAGGTATTGCGCGAAGCAGTTTCGAAAGTTCGAATTCCTCGCTCGCAGAGGATGAGTTTCTCGTTGCCACCGGAGAATACGTATTCGGCTGAAGACAGCAACTCCTCTAGAGTTCCAGAAATGCCCCGTTTGATCATCACGGGCTTATCTACTCCACCCAAGGCATCAAGCAGATTGAAGTTTTGCGTATTGCGCGCTCCTACTTGAAACACATCCACATAGTCGTGCATTTCCTCTACCTGCGATACCTGCATTACCTCCGTAATGATTTTGATACCGCGGGCACGGGCCATCTGGTGAAATAGCTTCAACCCATCCATGCCAAGGCCGCGGAACGAATAGGGAGAGGAACGAGGCTTGAACACGCCCCCCCGCATGATGCGCACGTTGTTGTCCAGAAGGTGCTGCATAATAAGCTCCATCTGGGCCTCGCTTTCGATGCTGCATGGTCCAGCAGCCAGCGTGAGAGCTCCCTCTCCTACCCGCACGCCGTCGCCGAGGTCGAGTACGGTAGGGCGCACGCGCCATTTGCGGCTTACTAGTTTGTATTCGTCTGAAACGCGGTGAATATCCACAATACCGGGTAGCTGGCCAATGGCCCGCAGGTCGATATCGGCTTTACCGATGGCTACGAGGTAGTGCGCCCGCTGGGTTTTTACCTCCGTAGTTTTGTATTTAAGATCTGCAATGCGGGCTACAATAGCCTCCTTAGCGGCTTCCGCAATAGTAGGTTCGAGTTGGATTATCACAGAGCTACGCTGATGTCAGCGTCGATTTTGGAGAATGAGAGAAACAGGAGCATGGGGTGCTACTTGCTAGGCTAGCACGGACTGCACAAAACGCTGGGCTGCAGCTGGGGCATCATCTACCCCATCTAGCGCCCGAATGAGGGCAGAACCAATGATGGCACCCTCGGCATATTGGCAGGCATGTTGAAAGGAGGCTTTATCGCCGATACCAAAACCGATAAGGCGGGGATTACGGAGCTGCATCTCCTCAATGCGCTGAAAGTACGCTTCTTGTACTCCTTCTGCCTGCGTATTGGCACCACCCGTTGTGCCGGGGCCCGATACCAGGTAGAGAAAGGAATCCGTCAGCTCATCAATGCGCCGGATGCGTTCGGGAGCCGTTTGGGGAGTAATCAGAAATACCGGCCGCAAATTGTGTCGCTTGAAGATATCCTGGTACTCGGCCACGTAATCATCCAAGGGCAGGTCGGGTAGGATAACGCCATCTACGCCGGCAGCGGCAGCTTCGCGGCAGAAGTTTTCCATGCCGAACTGCATCACTGGATTGAGGTAGCCCATCAGCAGCACCGGTGTATCGGGCACTGTGCTGCGCAGGTCCTGCAACTGCGTGAATAACACGCGCAGATTCATACCGTTTTGAAGCGCTACCGTACTGCTTTGCTGAATTACCGGACCATCGGCTAGGGGGTCGGAGAATGGCATTCCTATTTCAATGAGGTCGGCCCCGGCCTTGGTCAGCGCCTGCAGCACGGGCACCGTAGACTCTAGGCGGGGGTAACCAGCCGTAAAGTACACGTTGAGCAGGTTTTTGCCTTTCTTCTCAAAGGCTTGTTGGATTCGATTAGCCATGGGAATTATGCGAGCGTTTCAGCGTGCTTCAAATACGTTTCCAGGTCTTTGTCGCCGCGGCCAGAGAGGTTTATTACTACCACATCATCGGGCCCGGCCCCTAGTTGTTGCAGCGCGGCCAGAGCATGTGCCGTTTCCAGCGCCGGAATGATACCTTCCAAACGACTCAATTCAGCCACCGCTCGCAATGCCTGTTCGTCTTCGATGCTGATAAAGCGCGCCCGGCCCGAATCGGCCAGGAAGGCATGCAATGGACCGATACCGGGATAGTCGAGGCCCGCCGAAATAGAATAGGGTTCGGTAATCTGGCCTTCTTCGTCTTGCATGAGCAGGGTGCGCGAACCATGGATAATGCCCGGTTTACCCAGCACCGATGTGGCAGCCGAATGGCCCGAGTTGACGCCGTGACCAGCTGCCTCTACGGCTACTAGCTGCACCGCCGGCTCTTCCAGAAAATGGTAGAAAGCCCCGGCCGCATTCGACCCGCCGCCCACGCAGGCTACTACGTAGTTCGGCAGCTCAGAGCCCGTTTTTTCTAGGAGCTGCTTGCGCATCTCCTCACTAATAACCGCCTGCAACCGGGCTACTAAATCGGGATACGGGTGAGGGCCTACCACCGAGCCGATGATGTAGTGCGTATCAACGGGGTTGCTGATCCAGTCACGGATGGCTTCGTTTGTAGCATCCTTGAGGGTGCGGCTACCGCTCAAGGCCGCGCGCACCTCTGCTCCTAGCAAGCGCATGCGATACACGTTGGGCTTTTGGCGCTCCATGTCAATCTCGCCCATGTATACAATGCACTGCATCCCCATGAGCGCGCACACCGTGGCAGTAGCTACTCCGTGCTGGCCGGCCCCGGTTTCGGCAATGATGCGCGTCTTGCCCAAGCGCTTGGCTAGCAAAATCTGCCCCACGGTATTATTCACCTTGTGGGCGCCGGTGTGACAGAGGTCTTCCCGCTTCAGGTAAATCCGCGTGTTATATTTTTCCGACAGGCGCTTGGCTTCGAACAAAGGAGTAGGCCGGCCTACGTAGTCGCGTAACAGCTGCTGGTACTCCGCTTGGAACTCGGGTTCGGCGAGAATATCGAGGTAGCGTTGGCGCAACTCTTCTACATTAGGGTAGAGCATTTCGGGAATGAATGCTCCGCCAAACTGGCCGTAGTAACCGCGCTCGGTGGGTTGTTGGTAGGTTGTCGTCATGAGTTCAAGGTTTCAGGCTGTTGGTCGTAGCGCGGCAAACATCTGCCGCAGCCGTTCGGGGTCTTTTACGCCCGGTGCCGTTTCAAAGCGGCTATTCAGATCCAAGGCAAACAAGCCTGGCAGGCGCAGGTTCCGTAATGCCTCAGCCTGGGCAAGTTCCAGCCCCCCGGCCAGAAAATACGGCACTGGCAGGTTGTAGTCGGCTAGCAAGTCCCAATTGAATGCGGTGCCGTTGCCACCGGGCTGGCCCCCTTTCGTGTCAAAGAGAAAGTAGTCGCAGCTACCCACATAAGGCAAGAGGACTGCTACATCTAGCGTATCTCCCACTGGGAAGGCCTTGATAACTGGCACGCCAGCTGCCCGTAAGGCTTGGCAGTCGGCGGGGGGTTCGTGGCCGTGCAGTTGCACCAGGTTCAGCCCTAGTTCTGTTACTCGGGCCTGCACTTCAGCTACCGGAGCATCTACGAACACCCCCACCTTCTGGATATGGGGAGGTAACTGCTCCAGCGTGGCCCGCACAAGCTGCTCGCCCACGTAGCGGCTTGAATGGGGGTAGAAGATAAAGCCTAGGAAATCGGGGTGCAGGGCTGCTATGGCCGCCATATTCTCGGGCTCCCGCATGCCGCACACTTTCAGGTAGGGGGCGGGAGTAGCAGCTAGCGCGGGCGGTACCATGGGGCAGAAGCTTAGAGTAGCGTAATGGCCTCGGTGGCGCGCAGCTGCTGTACCAAAGCGGCACACGCTTTCTCAGGCCGCGAATGGCGCATAAATGTTTCTCCAATCAGGAATCCCCGGTAGCCTACTGCGCGCAGGGCCTCAATATCGGCGGCCGACGTCAGGCCGCTTTCCGTCACCTTCACGTACTCATCGGGGATGCGCTGCGCTAGTTCACCGGAGGTATCGAGGCTCACGGAGAAGTCGTGCAGGTTGCGGTTGTTTACCCCTACCAAGTTGACGGCATCGGGGTGCAAGGTTTTCTCTAATTCCTCGGCATTATGAATTTCGAGTAATACTTCCAGGCCCAGGCTCTTAGCTAGGCGGCCCAGGCGCAGCACTTCCTCACCCGTCAGTACCGCCGCAATGAGCAGTACGGCATCGGCCCCAATGCTCTTGGCCTCCAAAATTTGGTACTCATCTACCACAAAATCTTTGCGGAGGATGGGGCAGAAATTGTAGCGCCGCGCCGTGGTCAGGTCTTCGTTTTTGCCGCCGAAGAATTCTGTATCCGTCAGCACCGACAGTGCCGAAGCGCCGGCTTGCATGTAGCCTAGGGTGGTGCGCTCTACCGGGGCGTGGGGGTTGATGAAGCCCTTGCTTGGCGATTTGCGCTTGAACTCGGCAATGATACCACTGAGGTCGTCGCGCAGTAGGTAGCGGCGCAGGCTCAGCGGCTGAGCGTTCATGTAGAGGCTTTTTTCCAGCAGCTTTGCTGGCACCAAGCTTTGGCGGTCGGCTACTTCCTGGCGCTTGTGGGCAACAATTGTATCGAGAATGGTGGGCATGGCAAAAGAGTAGAATACGGGCGGCGTAGCACCCCGCATTGGTAAAATAGATTCAAACGATTGTGCTTCCGGGCTAGACCATCCGAAATTAACGGCGCAGGCTAGCTCAGCATGGCATTACACTACCAAGCACTTACACAGCCACAGCCTGACTCTGCGTAGCCGTAAGCAAGTTGCGCAGCGCCTGCCGGGCTCGCCCCGAGTCCAATGACTCTTGGGCTGCCGCAAGTGCATCTGCGAAGCTAAACGTGGGCTCCAGGCAACCAATGGCTAGGGCGGCGTTGGCTGTTACTACGTCGCGTTGGGCGCGGGTGGCACGGCCCTCCAGCACATCTACAAACAACCGGGCCGACTCCTGGGGGGTACGCCCGCCGGCCAGCTCTGCCGGAGTGGTTGTGGTCAGCCCCAGCTCAGCGGCCGATACTAGTTGCTCGCCAGCAGGTGTAGCCAGCTTGGCCATACCCGTCAGCGACAACTCATCGTATCCATCCAGCGCGTGCACTACTGCGTAGCGGGCATCGGTTTGCTGCAATAGGTAGTGATACAAACGCAGCAGCTCCAGACTGAAGGTGCCCGCTACCTGGAATTTGGGTCGGGCAGGATTCACGAGCGGCCCTAGTATATTGAAGAAGGTGCGCACACCCAGTTCGCGGCGCACAGGCCCAGCGTAACGCATGGCCGGGTGAAACGATGGCGCATGCAAAAAGCAGATATTGGCTTGCTCTAGCTGGCGCTTCAGTACGTCATTACCCACACCAAACTCTACCCCCAACTGCGCCAGCACATCCGACGAGCCGCACACCGAGGATACGCCAATGTTGCCGTGCTTCGTGACCTTGTAGCCGGCCCCTGCTACTACAAAACAAGCCAGGGTACTAATATTGAGGGTATCCTTGCCGTCGCCCCCTGTGCCTACGATGTCTACGGTATCGTGGGTACCTAGCTCCGGGTCGCGAGAAAGACTGAGCAGCGCATCCCGGAACCCCGCTAGCTCCGGCACTGAAATAGGACGCATCCGGTACACAGCCATAAAGGCCGCCATTTCGGCCGGATTGGCCTCATTCTGCCCGATACGCAGCATCGCCTCCTGAGCCTCTACGTGAGTCAGGAGCTGCTGCTCGAACAATTGATTAAGAAGATGTTTCATCGACGACGCCAAGCGCAAGCTGGGCGGTTGGTAAGGTAACGGTGGGATTAGGTGGCCGCATAGCAGTTGGCTACTTCTGCTGCCTTAGGCAAGTAGGTAGTGCTAGGCGAGCCAGTTACGCAGCATCTGAGTTCCGTGCTCAGTTAAGATAGACTCGGGGTGAAACTGCACGCCGCGCACATCATACTCGCGGTGGCGAAAGGCTAGCACTTCCCCATCGGCGTCGCGGGCGGTTACTTCCAGCTCGCTTGGCACCGACTCCGGCCGGATGCTCCACGAGTGGTAGCGCCCCACGCGAAATTGGGTAGGTAGCCCAGCAAACAGCCGATCCTCCGCGGTTACTTCTGCATCGGTAGCAATACCGTGCAGCACGGCAGGTAAGTTGTAAAGTTCTCCACCAAAGCTTTCCGCCAAACCCTGATGGCCCAGGCACACGCCCAAAATGCGCTTAGTGGGTGCGTACCGCTTGATAATTTCGGGCATCAGGCCCGCTTCCGTAGGCACCCCTGGGCCCGGAGACAGTAGCAATGCGTCGTATTTATCTACGTCTTCCAGGGTCAGCTTGTCGTTGCGAATCACGTCGAGGTTCTCTCCGTGGCCCAACTCGCGCAGCAAGTGCACCAAGTTGTAAGTGAAAGAATCGTAGTTGTCGAGAACGAGGATTTTCATGGTTTTGCGCCAGTTGGAAGGTGGCCTTTTAATGCACTATGGGATGTTCTACTTGCCGCACTTTATACTGCTTCTGCCTCTTTGAGCGCCTTGCGTAGGGCAGCCAGCTTATGGTGCACCTCTTGCAACTCAGAGTTGATATTGGAGGCTGCTACGACTCCGGCACCCGCCTGGAAGTACAACTGTCCTTGCGCGCTCAGGAAGGAGCGAATCATAATGGCGTGATTGAAGTCGCCGTTGAAGCCCAGGTGGCCAATGGCGCCGCCGTAGTAGCCGCGGGCGGTGGGCTCCAAGCCATCAATGAGCTGCATGGCGCGATGCTTGGGCGCCCCAGAAAGGGTACCGGCGGGGAAAGTATCGGCTACCACTTGCAAGGGGCTAGCTGACGCCGCCAGCACGGATGTTACCTCGCTAACCAAATGAATAACGTGGGAGTAGAACTGAATTTCGCGGAACACTTTCACTTGTACGTTGTCGCCGTGACGAGCTAGGTCGTTGCGGGCCAAATCTACCAGCATGGTGTGCTCGGCATTCTCCTTAGGATCATCGGCCAGCTTCTGGGCCAGGGCTGCATCTTCAGCATCGTGGCCCGTGCGGCGGAAAGTACCCGCAATCGGATACAAGCTGGCCTGCCGACCTTTGATAAGCAACTGTGTTTCGGGCGAAGAGCCAAAAATCTTGAATGAACCGTAATCGAAGTAAAACAGGTAGGGCGAAGGATTGATTGAACGCAATGCCCGATACACGTTGAACTCATCACCGGTGAAGCCCTGCTGAAAACGGCGCGACAGGACAATTTGGAATACGTCGCCGCGGCGGCAGTGCTGCTGGCCCTGGGCTAGCACGCGCAGAAACTCCTCATCGGTTTGGTTGGTCTGCTCCTCTCCCACTGTCTGAAACTTGAAGTCGGGTAACGACGGGTTCCGAATCAGGTTTACCAATCGTTGCAGCCCTTCTTCTTCTACCTCTTGCCCCGCCAACGTGTGCTCAAACACATACAGTTCGTTGCGGAAGTGATTTACTGCAATAACGTAGCGGTACGTGCCGTACAAAATATCAGGCACATTGCCCGCCGCCTGCTTTGCCTCATGTAGCGTTAAGTCCTCGAAGTACTGTACTCCTTCATAGCCAATGTAGCCAAACAGCCCCCCCGTAATAAAGTCAAACCCCGTTTCCTCGGTTTGAAAGCAGTTGGCAAACTCTTGCAGGCGCGTTAGGGCGGTGCGGGGCTCGTCTAGCGTTTCCGTAACCGTGCTATCATCTGGGAAGCTTAGCGTAAGCTCACCGCTACGTAGCTCAAAGCGGGCCAGTGGATCAAAAGCCAAGTAACTAAACGCATTCTGCTGACCGTGGTAGTCCGAGCTTTCCAGCAGCAAGCAGTTGGGGTACCGGTCGCGCAGGCGCAGGTAAAGGCCTACTGGCGTTACCGTATCGGCTAATACGCGAAGATGGCGGGTATGGAGTTGAAACTGTTTCATGAATCGGGGCTGGTGAGGGAGGAGTGGTTCCAGCGCCGGGCGGCAAGAAAAAAGCCCGGCGGGTGGCCGGGCTTTCTGTTTATCGAAGCAAAATCACTTGACTTTACTACATGCACAGGCTGTCCCGTCCGGAGTTTCCGAGGGGCCACCACCAAGCTTGCAGGGTCATATGAGAAGTCATTAGCAACTGAAATAGGATGCGTTTGCGGCACAAAGGTACAGTACGCCTTTTACTGCACAAGCATTTTTTAGGTTTTCTGCTTACGGACTTTTCAATACTACCCCTTTAAATTTTTAGATGTTGCAACCACCATCAGCAACCTACTCGAGTAGTAAGCCCTGCTCTCCTGTTTGCTGCTTGCTTGCTAGCCGAAGGACGTAGCTCCCTTTCGGCAAACGACGAACGTCTACTTGGCTGCCCGAGTGTACACGCTGCCGAATAACTCGCTGGCCTTGTATCGAGCGTACTTCCAATCTAGCCCGCGCGCCAGTAGCCGGTAATTGCACCGTCAAATACCCGGCTGTTTTTCCACGATATACGCTGTAAGCTAGAGCATCTGCCGTGGCGCTAGTGTATAGCCACTGATAAGCGGCCGGAAACTCTCGCTGCCAGAACCACTCGGCATGCTTGCCATCGGTTGCTGTTGTAAGATGCAAATCGTTTCCTGTCAGCTTGCCTACTCGAGACAACGAGTCACGCACGGCCTGCATCAGTGGCACCATGGTTTCACTCTCGGTAGTACCGCTTACGAAGTAAAAGCGCGTATCTAGCTGGGGCGGATGCTGTTGCAAGTAGTTGAACAAGGAATCTTTGGCAAACCAAAATGCCGGTGAGAGCACACCCACCTTGCTGTATACCGCCGGATACCGCAGGGCAGCATAGGTAGAAATGAGACCTCCCATACTACTCCCGGCCATGCCCGTAAATTCTCGGCCCGAGAGAGTTCGGTAAGTAGCGTCGATATAGGGCTTCAGTGTGCGGGCCATAAAATCCACGTAGGCGGCGCCTTGGCCCCCACCATACTCTGGATTTCGCCACGGCGAGAGTTCATTTAGCCGTTCGGCACCACCATTATCAACTGCTACTACAATACTGCCGCGCGCGTCTAGTCCTTGTTGCTGCAGCTTATTCAGGGCTTCGTCTACTTCCCATTCGCCGGAAAAGCTCGTGCACGCATCGAACACATTTTGCCCATCGTGCATGTACAGGACCGGGTAGCGTTTGGTCGGGGCAGTTTCGTAATCGGGAGGTAGGTATACCCAAACCCGACGCGTGCGGTTCAATTGCGGCATCGCAAAACGGGTGCTTATTACTCGCACATTAGCCTGACGAGTACTCTGGCACTCCACCTTCCCCTTTCCCGAATCTTTCCAATTTTCAACCGTCACTTCTACTACCGCCGCAGTACCAGTAACTACGTATTGTCGGTTGCTTAAATCGTTGTTTTGGTTATCGGTTTCAACAGTACCCCATGTCCCCCGGGTGAACTTGAATTCGATGGGTCCCTGAACCGATGCTGGCAGTGTAATCTGGTACCTACCATCTTGGTTGAGAGTAAGTGCATAAGCACTATCAGCTGGGTTCCACTTATTAAAGCCTCCTACCATGTACAAGGTACTTTTAGCCGGTGTAGAAGCCGGTAATGTTGTTATGCGGAAGGTCGTTTGGGCACCACCACGTACAGCAATAAATCCTAGTATTAGAATGAGAAGACAACGAGTCATAAGGGAGCAACGAGGCACACTAAAAGAGAGGAAAGACTATTACTAACTCCAAGGAGCTAGATACGACGTTATTATCCAGGAAACTAGCTGAAAACGCCCAAAAAAACCGTTTTTATGATTTGTATTTTTCTCATAAACTGCAATCTAACTACACCTATAATTCCTTTTCATTATGGGGCCTAGACGAGAGTTTCGTAGTTTTTTTACTAAAAATAAATTTAGGGATTTAACGAGCCATGTTCTTTCCCAAGAGCAATCTTCTACTGCTCAGTAGACAGCCCGAACCACTCATCAAATCACCCTAAAAACCTAGGCCAGACCCCGCCTCTATTGACATAAAGCTAAAATGCGCTGAGTGTGCGATTACTTTTTTAGCAACTACTTTTTTCAACAACCATCACTTTAAGAGCCTTCCCCCCTCTTGTATGTGGGGCTTTTTTTCTTATTCGCTACCATTACAGTGATCCACCTATCAAAAACCAACTCTTATTGAGCTTCATACATAGTTCCTTTCACACTATCCCTAGCAAAAGCAATACAGCATCATCAAAATCTACCATACAATATCAATTATCATACTTCACTATCCGAGTTGACTTGAGTCACTCGCTGGGTTTAACTATAGTTTGAGAGTACTCACTCATCCTATCCGCTAAGCTGTTAGGCTGAATGTATGGGGCAAGATCTGAGGCTGCTGCTCCTTGATCTGATTTTTCGTGGCAAACCTCAATTATTGCTATTCTCAGACGCGTGTTTGGCACGTTGTTTTTGTGCCTAGACAGGCTTTAACTTGCATTGTTTCTTAACGATTTGGTGACATTTCACATCAAAAAAATCGTTTTGAAGATGGCAGCCATGAGCGTCATTTTTTCTGGTGTATCCCCCTCTGGCGGCAAACAAATTCCCACTCCGGCAACACCGGAAAAATCCATTTTAACCCCTAACATTTTTTCAATGAAACACCCCTATCTAGCGAAATTGGCGTTTCCGCTGCTGACTGCAGCCGTGAGCGTCAGCAGCGCATACGCACAGGGTACTGGCACTGTGAGTGGCCGCGTTCTAGACGAAAAGAACGAAGGAATTCCTGGTGTTACGGTTCTAATTGAAGGCACTACCCTCGGGGGGTCTACCAACTCCGATGGTACCTTCTCTATTCAGGGAGTGCCAAGTGGGCAGCATACGCTGGTAACGTCTTTTGTAGGCTATACAACCAAGCGTCAAACCATTACGGTAACAGCTGGCCAAAATACGACGGTAGCCAACGTTTCTTTAGCTGAAAACACCACGTTGCTGAATGAGGCAGTCGTAATAGGCTACGGTACGCAACGTCGTCAAGACCTGACAGGTGCCGTAGAACAAATCAGCGAGAAGCAGTTCGTAAAGGGTCAAGTAACTAACCCCGAGCAGTTGGTGCAAGGCAAGGTTGCAGGTGTACAAATTACGACAGGTGGCGGTGCCCCAGGCTCTAATTCTCAGATCCTGATTCGTGGCGGCTCATCTTTGAGTGCATCTAATAGCCCACTCATTATTATTGATGGAGTACCTGTTGATAATACAGGTCTGGCAGGTGCTACCAACCCATTGTCATTGATTAACCCGAATGACATCGAAAGTATTTCCGTATTGAAAGATGCTTCTTCGACGGCCATCTACGGGGTGCGAGCTTCCAACGGGGTAATTATTGTTACTACTAAAAAAGGAGTGCAGGGCGACGCGTTCCATGTGAACGTGTCAACTCAACAGTCGTTGGCAACGGTAGCTAAATATGCTGATGTACTCAATGCTGACGAGTTCCGCACATTGGTACGGGAGCGTGGTACGACTAGCCAACTAGCTACGTTGGGCACGGCCAACACCGATTGGCAGCGCGAGATATACCGCACGGCGTACACCGCTGACAATAACGTGAGCATCAGCGGTTCTGCTGGTCCAGTTCCTTATCGCGTATCTGGAGGCTACTTGTCGCAACAAGGTTTGCTAAAGAACAATGATCTGAAGCGCTATAGCGGTGCGATCAGCTTGACACCTGTTCTGCTCGATGGTAATCTGCGCGCTACTATCAACTTAAAAGGCTCCTGGATTGACAACAGCTTCTCTGACCAAGGAGCAGTAGGAGCTGCTGTGGCTTTCGACCCAACTCAGTCTGTCACTTCCAACGAAGACCGTTTTGCACAGTACGGCGGCTACTTTGAGTTCCTAGATCCAAGTGGCAATGGCAACCCCAACACGTTGGCGGTCCGCAACCCAGTTAGCCTCATCAATCAGCGCCGCGACCGGAGTACCGTAAAGCGGAGCATCGGCAACGTACAACTCGACTATAAGCTGCCGTTCTTGACGGGCCTAAGCGCCAATCTGAACCTAGGCTACGATATCCAGCGCGGCAACGGAACCATTTTCGTACCTCTTACGGCGGCGTCTACCTTCAACCGCCGGGGTATCAACAATAATTACAAGCAGGACCTGAACAACTCACTGCTTGAAGCCTACGCCAAGTACGAGCGGACTCTAGGCATCGGCCGCTTGGAGCTGCTGGCGGGTTACTCGTATCAGAAGTTTGAGAACCGCAGCTACGTGTTTGATGACTTCAGCGCCGATGAGAACCGTACCGTTTTTGCGCCGGTTTCGCTAAGCTATAATGGCCAGAATACGTACTTGAACACCAATGTGCTAGTTGGCTTCTATGGTCGCCTGAACTATAACATCGCCGACAAGTACCTATTCACGGGTACGTTCCGGGCTGATGGAACTTCCCGCTTTAACCCCGACCACTTCGGCTACTTCCCTTCCGGCGCCTTTGCTTGGCGTATTAAAGGCGAAGACTTCCTGAAGAACTCTGAGGCTGTTTCGGAATTGAAGTTACGCTTAGGCTATGGTCAGACGGGTCAGCAAGATCTGGGCGGTAACTACTATCCCTTCCTAGCGAACTTGTCACTGAGCTCCCTGACGGCGCAATACCAGCTCGGTAATACTTTTTATCGTACGCTCCGCCCCGACCAGTACAACCCCAATATCACCTGGGAGACTACCACCACTTACAACGCAGGTATTGACTACGGCTTCTTCGGAGGCCGCTTCTACGGCTCCGTAGACGTGTACAAGCGGGATACCCGCGACCTGCTGAATTTCGTCAACATCCCCGCGCTTTCGGGCCTATCGAACGCCGGCACTTTCAACGTTGGATCACTAACCAACAAAGGTGTTGAATTCATAGCCAACCTGGATGCCGTTAAAGGCAACGACCTAAACGTAACAGTAAACGGCAACCTGACCTATAATCAGAACCGCATTACTAAGCTTAACTCGACAAGCTCGTCCAACGACGTTGGTAACCTAACTGGCGGCATTTCGGGCGGCGCGGGTAATACTATTCAGGTGAATAGTGTGGATTACCCAGCCCAATCATTCTACGTGAACCAGCAGGTTTACGGAGCCAATGGTAGCCCACTGGAAGGTGTTTACGTGGATCGGAATGGCGACGGCGCAATTAACAGCTCGGACCGGTACCGGTATAAGTCAGCGCGCCCAGACTACATCATTGGTGGTGGGGCCAACATATCCTACCACGGGGCGAACTTGGCTTTCACGCTACGTTCCAACCTGAACAACTACGTATATAATAACCGCCGCTCGGAAAGCTTCTACGATCAGAGCACTAACGGCTTTGTGGTAAACCGCAACCGGGAGGTACTAAGCTCAGGTTTCGGCACAGCTCAGTACTTCTCAGATTACTATGTGGAGAATGGCTCGTTCCTGCGAATGGAAAACGTTACACTGGGGTATAACTTCGGTGAGATGGTCCGCAAAGGCACGAACTTAAGCCTGTCGTTTGCAGTTCAGAACGTGTTCCTGATTACAAAATACAAAGGCATTGACCCGGAAGTAATCGGCGGCATCGACAACACTATTTACCCACGTCCTCGCACCTTCACTCTGGGCTTGAACCTCGGTATTTAACCCCTCCCACCCCTAGCATTATGTACAAAAAATTCACTCGCACCCTAGGAATGCTGGCTATGGCTGGCGGGTTACTTTCCCTGGTTTCCTCGTGCACGGACGACTTAGATCAGATTCCGGATTACTCGGCTAACGCTGAAATAGTATATAGGGACCCAGCCCAGATTCAGCAGGTACTTGCCCGCTTGTACGCCACGTTTGCCATTAGTGGTCAGTCGGGTCCTTCTGGTAGCCCCGACATTACGGGCATCGACGAAGGCTTCTCTAATTACTTGCGCGCTTACTGGCAGTTGCAGGAAATCACGACGGATGAAGCAGTTCTTGGCTGGAACGACGGCAACTTGCCCAGCGTGAATACAATTCAATGGAACGCAGACAACGAGTTTATACGGGCTACCTACGACCGTATCTACTACGAAATTGCGCTCTGCAACGAATTTATCCGTCAAACTTCTGATGCCAGGCTCTCGGAGCGTGGTATCACTGGGACGGAAGCCGGTAACATACGTACGTACCGTGCGGAAGCCCGCTTCCTCCGTGCCCTCTGCTATTGGCATGCGGTTGATATGTTTGGCGGCGGTCCTTTCGCTACCGAAGAGGCTACTATTGGTTCGAATCCAGAGTACAAAACTCGGGCAGAAATTTTTGCCTACATCGATTCGGAGCTAAAGGCGCTGGATGCCGAAGGCGCTATGCTGGCTCCCCGGGCAGTATACGCTCGCGCTGACCAGGGTACTCTTTGGACCTTGATGACCAAGCTGTATCTGAATGCGCAAGTATACACGGGTACGGCTCGCTACAATGATGCCGTTACGTATGCCAATAAAGTACTTGCTGCTGGGTATACGCTCAGCCCCAGCTACGCTAATCTGTTTTTGGCTGATAACGACAAGACAGCTGCTCGCAACGAAATCATTTTCCCCATCACTTTTGATGGCACTCGTACTAAAGGTTACGGAGGAATGACCTTCTTAGTACACGCGGCAGTAGGTCGTGCTGTAACGCCCGCCAGTGCTGGTATCAATGGTGGTTGGGGCGGCACTCGTGCTAAGCAGAACCTGCCGGCGCTGTTTACTTCTACCACGGATACACGCAGAAATCTGTTCTTCACGAGAGCACAGAATCCAAATGTGGACACGTTAAGCGCGTTTAGCAGCGGTACCCTAGTTACCAAATATCGTAACGTAACCTCGGGCGGTGTAGCCGGCTCTGATGTGGAAGGCAACTTCCCCGATACGGATTACCCCATGTTCCGCCTAGCCGATGTGCAACTCATGTATGCCGAAGCGCTTTTGCGTGGTGGTACGGGTGGCACGGCAGGTTCAGCTCTAGCACAGGTAAATGCAGTACGAGCACGTTCAGGCGCTTCAGCTTTAACGTCCGTGTCGTTGGACAATATTCTGGATGAGCGGGGCCGTGAGCTGTTTTGGGAAGGTCACCGTCGTACCGACTTGATCCGCTTCGGGAAATACACTACTGGCTACAACTGGCCTTTCAAAGGTGGTGTGCGGGCAGGCCGAGATGTAGAAGCTACGCGCGTTTTATTCCCTATTCCCAACACGGATATCGTGGCAAACCCCAACCTGGCAGGTCATCAGAACCCCGGTTACTAAGCATCTTGATTCGCACCGGGAACTAGCGTTAGCTGGTTCCTGGTTTGCGTACAAATTCACCTAAAAAATTCCCTAACCATGAAGAGTTTTTTTACCAAGCTCACCGGGGCAGCCTTGGCGGCGACTGTTTTCCTCGCTTCGTGTGAGAAGGATGAGACACAGGCTAAGCTTAACATAGCTGCTACTCCTCAACTGACCTCAAGTGCCACTACTGCCACACTGAGCAGCGCTACTTCAGCTAACAACGCTGTTACATATACATGGACTCCGGCTGACTTTGGGTACCAAGCAGCTACTACATATATGCTACAGTTCGCTAAGCAAGGCTCCAATTTTGCTAGTAATGTATATGAAGTGAATGTAGGCAATGCGCTGACCAAAACGTTTACTGTAGGCGAACTAAACTCCGTTTATGAGGGCGTTGATTGCAACTCAGCTAATACTGCAACTAAGCTAGATGTTCGTGTAATAGCTACCGTCGGTACGGCAGCATCAACGGCCACTTCTACCACTAGCTCAATTCAAGCCACTCCATACGCTGGTCAAACTGCACCCGCCGACAAATGGGGCATCATTGGTTCTGCTACTCCTGGTGGGTGGGATACGGATACGGATATGACGTATGACTTCTGCACTCGCACCTTCAAGGCAACGCTGCCACTCACAGCGGGAGCATTCAAGTTCCGCGCTAATGACGCCTGGACATTAAATTATGGCGACGATGCTAATGACAAGGCATTAGAAGCAGGTGGTGCTGACATTGCAATGACTGCTACTGGCACGTACGAAGTGACGCTTAATTTGAACGCAACTCCTAAGCCTACCTATACTATCACGAAGAAGTAATCATCACTTCCCGGATAAAAGAAAAGCTCCGCCTAGATAGGCGGAGCTTTTCTTTTATCCGGGAAGTGATGATTATCCAGCTTACCGCTTACTATTTATATGCAAGCGAATAGCTATTCTACTACTACCTTTTGACTAGTAAACTGTGTTCCTACCCGTAGTTTCACGAAATAAGCACCAGCAGCTAGGTTGTCGAACGAATACAGTTGTGCACCAGCCTGCTTGCCAGCTGCCAAGCTACGTACCCGTTGGCCTAGTGCATTGAACACTTCCAGGGCCACTTCCTGCTGGCCTCCTGGAACTACGTAACTAACCTGCGCCGCACCGGCACTAGGGTTCGGGTACACCCCAAACTTCAGGGCACTAGCCACGGCCTCACGAGTAGCCATGACAGTGGCTGTATAAGTGATAAATTGAGTGCCGGCCAGAGTGACAAAATTCGGGTTGGTTGCCAGATTACCACTATTCGTTGTGCTGGTATTGCCGGTTACTTCCGGAAGTACATCAGAGGAGAAGTAACCACCGTCACCGTTATTTTGGGCAGCAAATAGTTGCAGCGTTGCGCCATCGGCAATGCCGAGGTCGGCTTTGTCCAGTTCAATTTCCCAGCCTTGGGCACCCGTGTGCGCCGTGAGCAAATTGACATTCAGAAATGCCATGCGAGTTTTATTTAAGCCACCTGTTAGCGTAGTAGGTGCTGTCACAAGCGTACCAGCAATGGGAAGATTACCAATCTGCTGATCAGCCGCTTTGCCACCTGTTACGCTAGTATAGTCAATGATGCTACTAGCAGAAGTAGTGGCTCCACCCTTCACTCCAAATCCATAATCGACCTCCATTTCCATAATGGGAGCCGCTTTTTCGAACGAGGTACCTGTAATGCTGCTTACCGGCAATGCAGTACCAGACGCAACTCCTGTTTTACCCGGAATATTCAAGTAAATCTGGAAGGAGTTTCCATTCGTCTCTAATGCTCCAGTCAGGGCAATGTATACTTTAGTGGCCGTAGTTTTGGCGTAAAGCGCCACCAAGCCGTGGTCACCAAAGCCACGCACTGTGCTAGTATACTGACTTAGACGAGTATAGCCTTCCGATGCTTGCACTTGACCATCAAGAGTTTGGGCGTGCATGGGCACAGCCGCAGCGAAGAGCCCAAGGGCTACCAGAGTAAAAGGTTTTTTCATGAGGCAAATTGGTATGAAGAATATATTGACCGGCTAGTATAAATGAGGGATTACTCACTTAAATAGCTCGTCATTAAAAATACTATTTTATTCTTCCTTTCAAAGCCCTAACCAATACTATATACTTACTTTCCTATACCCGCAATTGTAACGGGCGAAAAAGATGCTACAGCAAGCGTATACAGCTGTATTTTAGAGCGTCGAAATTATGCTATCTGTGAGTTACCAGCGTATTTTTCGTTGCGTAGGTGACCAGAACGTACGACCTTTGGACAAATGCCTGTCAGTTGTATAGTAGGCGCCTTTCCTTCCCATTTCCCTACAGACTATGATTCTAATTGCCGACGGTGGCTCGACCAAGAGCAGTTGGTGCCAGCTCGATAAAACTGGCAACCGTGTATACTTCAATACTGAAGGATATAATCCGGATTTTATGACCACCCCAGCCGTAGAGGCTTCGTTGGAGAAGAACTTACCGGATACGCTCCCCCGCGAGGAAGTTACGGAGGTCCACTACTATGGTGCGGGCGTTTCTTCCGCCAAAAAAGCGGAAATAATTGCCAAGGCGATGCGGCAAGTATTCCCCCAAGCCAAGGTTATCGTCGACCACGACCTGTTGGCCTCGGCACGGGCACTGCTGGGGCGCAAGCCTGGCTTTGCGGCTATCTTGGGCACCGGTACAAACTCATGTTTGTACGACGGCACTAAAATCACTTATAACGTTGATTCCCTGGGCTACTTCCTCGGCGACGAGGGCAGCGGCTCCTTCATTGGCAAGCGTCTGCTACGTGACTATCTGCGCGGCCTGCTACCAGATGGCTTGCAGGACATTTTCCGCGAGGAGTTCAACCTCACGCGTGATGATATTTTGGACCGCCTGTATAACCAGCCGCTGCCGAACCGCTTCCTGGCTAGCTTTGCCAAGTTCACGTACGACCACAATAACATCAGCTACTGCCGCGAAATTGTGCTGCAAGGCTTCGAGACGTTCTTCGCGAATATTGTAAGCCACTACCCCCGTTACCAGGACTACACCTTCAACTGCATCGGTTCAGTTGGCTACAACTTCCGCGACGCACTCTCGCAAGTAGCTCGCGACCACCATATGGAGGTTGGCAAAATCATTCGCTCTCCCATCGACGACCTAGTTTCTTTCCACGAAGAAGCCCTCTAGCATATAGTAGGTAAGCTGTCAAGAACGAGCGTATCAGAACCAAAAAAGCGGCCGATCCACCAGTGGATCGGCCGCTTTTTTGTGCCTTACAAGTATTGGGGTGGCTGCTAGTGCTGCACGGAGAGGCGCACCGTTTGCTGCTGGCTGCCAGTGCTCAGACGCACCATGTAAATACCGTTGGCTAGTTGCTGCACCGGCACTTGTACTTCATGGCCCCCTACACCCTGCCGGCCGGTCGGTGCAATAGTACGGACGGTAGCGCCCAGCATGTTCGTAATAGTAACCGTGACGGGCGCTGCTTGGGTCAGTTCATAGCGTAGCGTGGCGGTAGTACCGGCGGGGTTAGGCAGAGCTACCAGTTGCAGAGCGGCCTCACGCTGGCGCTTGGTGCCCAGCACGGTAGTAGGCTGCGCAATTTTGCGCGAGGTATACACGGCGTACTCGCCGGGCTGAAGCGTAAGAGGAGCCGTAGCGTTGGCTATGGTGATGCTGTCGCCAGTTAGGTAGTTATACCATTTGCCCGTACGCTGAAACTCTGGGTTTACGCTGGTAGGTACCACATCGAAGTTGCCAACAACCGTGACGCTGAGGTTAGCTCCAGTAAGGTGAATAGTCTTGCCGGCACCCGATAGGTTCTGGGTATAGGCGGTTGGGTTCTCAAAGGCGGGCTCAGTTTTCTTGAGGCCAATGAGGTAGCGGTATACGTCGTAGAGCTTGCGGCGGGCGGCTACTTGCTGATAGTTCCAGCGGATGGGCTTATTGCCTACACGGCCGTTCTCGTCGATGCTGACATCATACCCTAGCTCACCAAACTGCCACACCATTTTGGGGCCGGGTACGGTGAAGAAGAAAGCCGCCGCCATTTCCTGACGGGCTAGGGCAGTCGTCAAGTTCTTGACGCTGTACGAACCGGAAACATTACCAAAGCTCAGGTTCTTGAACATCAGGCGTTCTTCATCGTGGCTTTCCATGTACGTTACCAGGTTGGGCCGGGTCCAGGTGCGTGCTCCGTAGTAGCCGCCGCTGAAGTCCCACTGGTCATTGTAGCCCATGGTGGCTTGGTTGTACTGGTGATTCATGTTTCCCCACAGCATAAAGCCCATGTTTGACAGCACAATCTCCTCTGAGTTGTCGGCGAAATGCTCAAGGATAGGATATACTGTAGGGTCTACACTCACCATGTAGCTGTAGTAATCCTGCCAGATGTTGATGCGCGACTGGTCGTAAGCACCCCAGGCTGTTACGTTCGTGGGCGTATTGCGCTGAGTAAAGCCTTTGCTCAGGTCAAACCGGTAGCCATCTATATGGTATTCGCGCAGCCAGTGCTCTATTACACGCTTGGAGTAGTAGCGCGTGTCGGCGCTTTCGTGGTTGAAGTCGTACCCCACGTTGAAGGGGTGGGTAGCGTCGGCATTGAACCAGGGGGAGTTAGCAGCCGGTTTTTCCGCCGCCGCATCGAAATACATCTGCACCATAGGATTCTGCCCAAAGGCATGGTTGAGCACCATGTCGAGAACCACAGCAATACCGCGGCGGTGGGCATCGTCAATAAAGCGCTTCAGTTCATTCTTGGGCCCGTAATACTTATCAGGAGCGAAGTGGAACGAGGTGTTGTAGCCCCACGACTCGTTGCCCTCGAACTCGTTCACGGGCATCAGCTCAATGCAGTTGATGCCCAGGCGCTGAATGTAGGCCAAGGTGTCACGTAGGGTCTGGTAGTCGTGGCGGGCAATGAAGTCGCGCAGGTGCAACTCATATATTACCAAGTCGGAGCGGCTAGGCTTGCTGAAGTTGTTGATCTGCCATTGGTAGGCGGTTTGGTTGGTTTGCAGCACTGAAACGATACCCGTGGTCTGCCCCGTAGGATAAGCTTTCAGGTTGGGGTAGGTGATGGCGGGAATGAAGGAGTCATTGCCGGGGTCCAGCACTTTTTCCGTGTACGGGTCAGCTACGCGCAACGAGCCATCTACCAAGTACTGGTAGGCATACTCCTGGCCGGGCGTGAGGTTATTGATTTGCACCCACCAGTTTTTGCCGTCGGGCGTGCGGTTCATGTAGGCGTTTTCGCGGGCCTGCCAGTTGTTGAACTCGCCAATGGCATAGACAAACTGCTTGCCCGGAGCAGTTAAGTTCAGAATCACAGACGTCCCGCCATTTATGTACGTGACCCCATCCTTAGCACCAGCCGGCAACGCGGCAACCGTTACGGCAGGACGCACTACATACACCAACGAGTCGGAGGCAGTAGTAGCGCCGCTAGTAGCCGTGAAACGCAGCACATTGCGCCCCGTCTGGTTGATAGTGACGGTACTGGTGAGCGTAGTAGCTGCTGCTTGCTGAGCTACCTGAGTACCATTGAGCAGGAATTTCAGATCGGCACTAGCGGAAGCCTGCCCTGTAACGCTGATAGCGGTACCAGCCGCTACAAACTGCGTTCCGGATACGGCGGGAGAGGTGATACGGGCAGTAAGAGACCCTTGGGCTACATCTACAAAAATATCGCCCCCGCCAGTAGCTCGGCCCACAAGGGAACCCGTAGCATTGCGGAATACCATAGCCAGCTTCAGGATCTGCTCTCCGGCTGGTACGTTGTACCACGCCCGCACGCTAGGGGTAAGGCTGATGGTATACAGGTTGGGATTGGTAGTGCTGCGGGTAAGCTTGATGGATGGATCAGGCGCGTTGAAATTGGTAAACTTCACATACTTCCAGTCGGAAGGAGTAGTGCTTCGGTTGGTGATAACGCCCGTGTGCACGTACACATCACCCGTAAAATTGGCTAGTGCTCTATTGCCCTGAGAGGCATCAAAGGTGAGAGTCACGGCGTCCGTATCGCGGAAGAACGTTGGCTGCGTGGTGACAACCTGAGCCCAGGCAACCGGCATTCCAGCCAGTAGAGCCATAAAACTCAGTAATAGTCGAAGTACTTTCATACGAAACAGGATTGGGGAATTTGGAAAATGGGAAGGAATAAGTAATGCTGTATTGCTTTACAGCAACTTGCCATTGATCTTATACTGTGCAAGGTAGCATTAAAGGTACGTACTCACTCTCAGTCTAAGCAAGCAGCAAATAGTATTTTCTGTAGCTTTGATCTGTTTTATTTTCTGTTCCGTTCTCCTTGGCAGTGCTTTCCACTCGGTTTGTTTTCTCGGCTCACCCTACTACGTACCGGAGGCGGTGTGAAAGGCTACTACTGGGTATAGCACTCAGTTTTTCGTCTGTGTCTGCCTTGGCCCAAGTTCCGGCGCTACCCCCAACGGAACCGATATCGGCTATAGGGCCAGCTAGCCAGCCAACAGCCTCCTTAACACCACGTAACACGGCCGACACGTTGCTGCTGAGCCGGCGCTTACCAGTGCTGGCGGGCGGGTTGGTAGTAGCCTACTCCAGCACGCTGTATCTGCTGAGCAAAGGCTGGTACACGGGTGAGCGGACGCGGCTCCACTGGTTCAACGACCTGCCGGAATGGAAACAGATGGACAAAGTCGGTCACTTTTGGGGCGCCTTCCACGAAAGCCGGGGGGCAGTAGATATGCTCCGTTGGGCGGGCGTACCGGAGCGCCCCGCCACGTGGTACGGCGGCTTCGTAGGGTTTCTCCTGCAAAGCCCCATTGAGTTGCTAGATGGGCGCGACCCGCAGTATGGGGCTTCTGCTACTGACCTGGCGGCCAACTTTTTGGGCTCAGCCGGCCTGATAGCTCAGCAGCTAGCTTGGGGCGACGTGCGCCTTATGCCCAAGTACTCGTTTCATACCACCCGCTACGCCAAGCTGCGCCCCAACGTGCTAGGTAGCAGCCTGGGCGAACAGTACCTTAAAGATTATAATGGCCAGACTTACTGGCTTTGTGCCGATGTAGGGGCGTGGCTGCCCGCTACCTCGCGCTGGCCCCGCTGGTTGCAGCCAGCCGTGGGCTATGGAGCCCAGCAGATGGTGTACAATGATCAGGACGCCAACGCGGCGCTGGGCCTTCGCCCCTACCGCCAGTACTACCTCAGCTTTGACGTAGACCTGCGGCGCATTCCTACGCGTAGTAAACTCCTGCGCCGGATTTTCTACGTGGCAAGCATTTTTCATTTGCCGGCGCCCGCTTTGGAATGGAATCAACGCCGGGGCTTAGTAGCTCACGGGTTGTACTACTAACCATGCGGCACACCCGGCCCGATGAAGCCTTGCTGCTGTACAGCAGCAGGCCGTAACCACGATGCTTCACCAGTTAAAGGATTCTGCTTCACCATAGGTTTTCGCCTCTACAGTAGTGCTTTAGCGCGACTCTTTCGGCGCGAAAAAGCAAGCAGGATAGAATAGTTACTATATCCGACGGCCGCGGGCGTGTTTTGCCCGTTACTTTTGTTATCCCTTTCCACCTGACCTCCCTTTTGACTTTTGATATGAACGTAGGAGATAGAGTGCGCCTGCTCACAGGGCGCGAAGAAGGCATCATTACCCGCTTGCTTAGCGACGAATTGGTAGAGGTAGCCATCGATAATGATTTTACAATTCCGGTGCTGCGCCGCGAGGTAGTGGTAGTGGCCGCCGAAGAAACGAAGGCTTTTGGGCAGAGTGCCGCCTCTGTGGCAGCTGAGAAGAAAGCTGCTTCCTCAGGGGCTGCCCGGGCGGCCAAAGCGGCCGGAGTAGCTCCTGCAGCCCCTAGCGCCCCCCTCAAAACGGAAGGCCCGGCCCCAGTGCCCGCCGCCAAAAACGCTCCCGTAACGGTGCAAAAGGGGTTGTACCTGGCTCTTACGCACCAGTCGCCGGAGTTGCTCGCCCTGCACATCGTAAACCACACCGACCGGGACGTGCTGTTTACTTATGGTGAGGAGCGTAACGGGCAGTACCGGGGGCTGCGGGCCGAGAAGCTGGCGGCCAAGTCGGCTAGCCCGGCGCTGGGTCACTGGCACCTCAAGGACTTCGATCAGTGGGCTGCGCCCGTGGTACAGCTCCTACCCTTCCAACTCAATGGCAACACGGCCTATGAGTTGCTAACCAAGCGCCTACAGTTTAAGGCGGCTAGTTTCTACACCAGCCGCCAGCCCAACGTGCCCGTCCTCCAGCGGGAAGCCTACCTGTTTCAGCTCGACGAGAAGCCCGCTGCTCCCGTAGCGGTTGCACCCGAGAAGCTAGCCGAAACGCTTAAGGCCCAGCTAACCGGAAATGCGCCCGCTAAGCCGGCGGCCATTGCTCCTACCCCGGAACCCGCCAAAGCCATAGTGGCACCACCCCACGAGGTAGACCTGCACCTAGAAGCCTTACGCCCCGAAGGCGGCACGGAAGGCCTCACCAACACGGCCATCCTGAAGCTGCAGCTCGATGCGTTTGAGGATGCACTGAGCCGCGCCTTGGCTACCAACATGCACGAAATCGTCTTTATTCACGGCTCCGGCAACGGCACGCTACGCAAGGAATTGCACAAGCTGCTTAGCCGCAACCGCGACATTAAGTTCTTCGAAGATTCGCAGAAGGAAAAGTTTGGTTACGGTGCTACTTTGGTTCGCCTAAAGTAGATAGCCTTGCCTCATAAAAGGGACTGTCATCCTGCGGCTAGCAGGATAACAGTCCCTTTTTCAATTATCATTGCGGCTTATGTACGACCTCATTGGTGATATTCACGGTCATGCTACCGAACTGCGGCAGCTACTCACGAAGCTTGGCTACGCGGAACAGCACGGCATCTACCGCCACCCCACGCGGCAAGTCATTTTCCTGGGCGACTTTGTGGACCGGGGGCCGCACATTCGGGAAACACTGTGCCTAGTGCGCGCTATGGTAGATGCGGGGACTGCGCTAGCCGTAATGGGCAACCACGAGTACAACGCCATCTGTTTTCACGAACTTCATCCTGCGGGCGGGCACCTGCGCCCCCACATTCCGCGTAATATCTTCCAGCACGTACGCACCTTAGAAGAGTTCAGCAGTCGGGAAGGCTGGGCGGAATGGCAGGGCTACATTCAGTGGTTTAAGACGCTGCCCCTCTTCTTGGACCTACCGGGGTTGCGCGTGGTGCACGCCTGCTGGGACCCACGCCACATTGCGTTTCTGCAAGCCCAACTGCCCACTGGCCGGCTCACCTCTGACTTTCTTTTGCGGTGCGCTGAACGCGGTACCCCAGAGTATGTGGCGGTTGAAGAAACGCTTAAGGGCAAGGAAGTCCACTTACCTACCGGGGTACAATTTCACGATAAGGACGGGAACCCCCGCACCAAAATGCGCACCCGCTGGTGGACCGATCCGCACATCTGCACCTACCAAGACTACTACTTGGAATCCATTGATTCCCTGAATTCGCTGCCGGTTGCGGTAGATGAGCTAGCCGACATGTGGCACTACCAGGATGCGGTGCCCGTGTTCTTCGGCCACTACTGGCTCCGGGGCAGGCCCCAACTGCTGAGCCCGCACGCCGTGTGCCTGGATTATAGCGTAGCCAAAGGTGGCGAGCTGGTAGCCTACCGCTGGCAGGGTGAAACCGACCTAACGCCAGCCGGCCTGGTAAGTGCCCAAGGAGGTAGTACCCTGCTTGCAGAAGAGTAGCAGATATTGTCTCGGGGCCTACTCCCAGGCAACCGTCGGTGCGTATCCGTTACTTTGCGGCAGAACTACTTTTGCCGCATGAAACTTCCCGCGCTACTCGCCGCTACCCTCCTTTCCCTACCCCTCCTAGCCCAGCAGCCCCTGCCGGTGCCCCGCAACTTGCAGGCTACGTACGCCAAAGGCACCCGCTCAGAATCGGGCCAGCCCGGCCCTAACTACTGGCAAAATTCGGC
Organism: Hymenobacter mucosus; assembly: GCF_900188255.1. Classification (GTDB taxonomy): domain Bacteria; phylum Bacteroidota; class Bacteroidia; order Cytophagales; family Hymenobacteraceae; genus Hymenobacter; species Hymenobacter mucosus. Next base: position 805,953 of record NZ_FZNS01000001.1, read on the forward strand.
CGACTACACGCTCAAAGTAAATTTCGACCCTGCTAGTCGGCGCGTGGCGGGCACCGTGGCTATTGCCTACCACAACCAAAGCCCCGATTCGTTGCGGCAGATCTTGTTCAAGCTCTATCCCAACCTGTATCAAAAAGGCGCAGCCCGCGCTTCCTCCATTAGCCCGGAAGACGTGAGCGAAGGGGTGCAGATTACGCAGCTAACCGTCAATGGGCGGAATATCGACGTAGCTACCTTGCGCCCCGACGCCACCAACCTATCGGTACCCCTGCAGCGCGCTATTGGGTCCAAGCAAACCGCCCAGGTATCGGTTACCTACTCCTACGTTCTCAACAAAGGCTCGCACACCCGCACTGGTGAAGTAGAACCCAACGCCGACTTCGTGGCCTACTTCTTTCCGCGCATTGCGGTGTACGATGATATTGACGGCTGGAACCGCAACCCCTACCTCGGCTCCCAGGAGTTCTACAACGACTTCGCCAACTTCTCGGCCGACATTACCGTGCCCAAGGGCTTTGTGGTGTGGGCCACCGGCGACCTGACCAATGCCAGCAAAGTCCTCACAAAAAAATACGCTAAACGCTTGCAGGATGCGGAGAAAAAGGACGGCATCACCAGCATCATCACCGAGGAAGACCTTACCCGCCACGATATTACCGCTTCAAGCCCCCAAAACACTTGGCACTTCGAAGCCAAGAACGTAACCGACTTTGTATTTGCTACTACTGACCACTACGTGTGGCAAGCCAGCAGCCTGGTAGTAGACCCGGCCACCAAGCGCCGCACTCGCGTAGATGCCGTGTACAACACCAACCACAAGGACTACGAGGAAGTGATTCAGTTCGCCCGCAAAACGGTGGAAGCTATGTCCTACACCTTTCCTAAGTGGCCCTTTCCCTACTCCCACGAGACGATCTTCGATGGTCTCGACCAGATGGAGTATCCCATGATGGTGAACGACAACCCCGTTTCGTCGCGCCAGGATGCTATTACCCTCACCGACCACGAGATATTTCACACGATGTTCCCGTTTTATATGGGCATCAACGAAACCAAGTACGGCTGGATGGATGAAGGCTGGGCGACTATTGGTGAGTGGCTGATTTCGGGTATCATCGACCCCAAGCTAGACGACGACTACGGCATTGCACCCTACGCCGCCGCGGCCGCTACCGAAGTAGACTTGCCCATTATCACGCTTAGCACCCAGCAAACCGGCACGGCTTTCTTTCTCAACTCCTACCCCAAGCCGGGCCTGGGCTACCTCTACGTGAAGGATATGCTGGGCGACGAGCTGTTCACCAAGGCCTTACATACCTACATCCGCAACTGGAATGGTAAGCACCCCATGCCCTTTGACTTCTTCAACTCCATGAACGCCGGGGCGGGCCGCAACCTTAACTGGTTCTGGCAGCGCTGGTTTTTCGACAGCGGCTACCCCGACCTCGCCATTCAAGCCGTCACGAAGACCGGCGCTGGCTACGATGTGGTAGTCGAATCCAAAGGCACTAAACCTGTTCCCGTGGACGTGACGGTAACCTTCGCCGACAACTCTACGGAGAAACTGCACCGCACTATTGCCGTTTGGGAATCTGGGGCCCACACCGTTACGATGCCCATAGCTACTACCAAAGCCGTAAAGCAAGTGAAGCTCGGTGCTACCCTCGTACCCGACAGCTACCCCAAAGACAACGTGTGGGAGGCGAAGTAGCCGCAGCGGTGCGCTCCCATCATTCAGGAGAATAGCTAACGCTCAGTGTTGGTATGCGGAGTACCCATGTGAGACTGATAAAGATCAACACGTGTTAGCTTGTGGCTTTACCCCTCCTGTACTACACCCGAAAATATCTAGATATATAACTGAACACAGAAAAGGCCCGCCTATATAGGCGGGCCTTTCTATTGGCTAAATCTATCAGCTTACAGGTGGGCGATGGGGTCGGCGTTGCCGTCTGGGTCGCTTTTCACAGTACCGCTGGTGGTGAAGCTCTTGCCCTTGATAAGCAGAACACCGGCCATGTGCGGAGTAGCCATAGAAGTACCGCTGATGGTGTTGTAGCCCCCGTTCAGCCAGGTAGACTGAATGCTAACGCCGGGCATGCAGTAGTCCACGGGTGGGTTGCCGTAGTTAGAGAACGAAGCCCACGTATCGGTGCTATTCATGGCCGAGATAGTGTAGATGTTGGCCCCGTTCACGCGAGCTGGCGAGTGGTTGTTGGCGTTGTCAGTTTCGTTGCCAGCCGCCAGCGCGAAAAGCACTCCACCTGCCGAAGCACGCAGCACGGCATCATCCAGCGCCTGCGAAACCCCGCCGCCAAGGCTCATGTTGGCTACGTCGCCGGCTTTGCCATTGGCGCCTACGTAGTCAACCCCCGCAATAACACCGGAATTGGAGCCGCTGCCCCGAGAGTCGAGCACCCGGACGGCTACTACCGTGGCGTTGGCTGCCACACCTACTACCCCAATGGTGTTGTTCTTGGCGCCAATGGTGCCCGCTACGTGGGTACCGTGGCCATTACCGTCGTCTGGCGAGGCATAATTGGCGCCGCTGGTCAGGAATGACTTGGAGCGGGTTACGTCCACGTTTAGGTCGGGGTGGTCTAGGTCAATGCCTGTGTCGATAACCCAAGCCGTTTTGCCAGTACCGTCGGCCGTACCCACGCGGGTGATACCGTACGGAGTTGTTTGGGCGGGCTGCGTAGTGCCACCACCGGCTGGCTTACCCAGCGAGATTACTCGGTCTTGCTCCACATAAGCTACCCGCTCGTCGGCGCGCAGCTGATTGGCTTCGGCGGCGCTCAGGGCAGCCGAGAAGCCTTTCAGGGCATGCCCATAGGCATAGCCCAGGGCTTGCGCGTTGGCCCCGCGGGCTTTCAAAATGCCTTGCCCTACTTCTTTTACTTTTCTTACTTTTTCCGAGTACGATTCACTTCCACTAAGCCCAACAGCACCATCTTTCAGCACCACAATGTACTGACCTGCAATCACGTCACCCTCACTTTTGGCTTCACTGCTGCTTTGCGCTACGGTGCTTTCGGCAGGCTGAACTGCATCTTCTGAGCAGGCAGTAAAGGTAGCGCTGGCAGCAATTGCGGAGGCGCTCAGGAGCCAAGCTAGACGGGCATTACGTTGATTCTTCTGCATTCTACTAGGGTAAAAAGTGGAAAGAAGGGAACGGAACTGACACGAGCAGTACGCCGGAGTTTGGTGTGCAGGACGCTAGTAAGTCCTATTAGGTAGCTCCGGCTACTCCTTATGAATTTGTTTAGCCAAAGTAGAAATTTCATGAAACAATCATCTCCATCTACTACAAGTATTCGCAAGTATAGCTCATCATTACTATCAAAATAACAGATAAAACAGCCATATTCTGCTACAATGACATATTATAGCATCATTAATAAAATTATGATAATCTATAAATTACTATATAATTCCTCGTTTCACTTCATTACCAAAGCACTATTTATCATCAGATAAATCATATTTTTTCAACACTACTCTGTCTGTTGTATAATTCACGGTATCTGAAGGAATACATCAGTATTTGAGCACGAAGCGTATATCTTTGCGCCGTGATGAGTCGCCCCACCGCGGCGCTGCAAAGCGACGAGGAAAGTCCGGGCAACACAGAGCACCCTGCTTCCTAACGGGAAGGACTGGTGCGCGTAAAGCAATCCAGGACAGCTAGTACCACAGAAAACTACCGCCTACGTCGCCTTCGGGTGGCCGGTAAGGGTGAAAAGGTGCGGTAAGAGCGCACCAGCGGCTGGGCAACCACGCCGGCTGGGTAAACCTCAGGGGTTGAAAGACCAAATAAGCTGGCATGTAGCTCTTCGGAACTGCACCGGGCGGCTCGTTCGGCGCCAGCGGGTAGGTTGATAGAGCCTTTCCGTGAGGACTGGCCTAGATAAATGGTGGGGCCGCGGCAACGCGGACAAAACCCGGCTTACAGACTCGTCACCCGTATTAAGCGGCCGCTGCACCTTCGAGCGAGGTGCGGCGGCCGTTTTCAGTTATTGTACCAAGCCTCTTTTCCACACTTGCTGCATGTTTCACTTACTACCAACTACTTCCTCCAAAACCCTTGCCCGAAGCTTCTGGGGGTTTCTTCTATTGCTGGGGCTTTTCTCGCATTCGTCAGTAGCCCAAACCACCCCACCTGCCGCCGATGTGTACGTGGACCCCGCCGGCGTACTGCGCTGGCAAGGTAGCCGCCAAGAGGTAGCCTTGTTTGGGGTAAACTACACTACCCCCTTTGCCTATTCATACCGGGCGCACAGCCAGGTGGGCAGCAATCTAGAACAGGCCATCAGGCAGGATGTATACCACCTGTCGCGGCTGGGCATTGATGCCTTCCGCCTCCACGTGTGGGACGTAGAAATTACTGACACGGCGGGCAATCTGCTGCAGAACGAGCACCTGCGCCTGCTCGACTTTCTGATTCAACAGCTCAAGCAGCGGCACATCAAAATTCTGCTGACGCCCATTGCGTACTGGGGCAATGGCTACCCCGAGCCGGACGTGAACATGACGGGCTTTTCCTCTATCTACTCCAAGGATCAAGCGTACCGCAACCCGCGCGCCATTCGGGCCCAGGAAAACTATCTGGCCCAGTTCCTGAACCACCGCAACGCATACACGGGCCTTCTCAACCGCGAGGACCCCGACATTATTGCGTATGAAGTATGCAACGAGCCCCGCTACGTGCAGCCAGAAGCGGAAGTAGCCAGCTTTGTACGGCGCATGGTAACGGCTATGCGGAGCACCGGCTACCGCAAGCCCATCTTCTACAACATTGCGGAAAGCCCAGTGGTAGCCAACGCCATTCTGGACAGCCCCGTGGACGGCTTCACCTTTCAGTGGTACCCTTCGGGGTTAGTGAACGGGCACAGCCTGCGCGGCAACCCGCTGCCCTTCGTAGACCAGTACCCCACTCCTTACCGCCAAGACCCGCGCTTCACCCGCAAGCCGCACCTGGTGTATGAGTTTGAGTCGGGCGACATTCTGCAACCCCTCATGTACCCAGTGATGGCCCGCAGCTTCCGCAGTGCGGGCTTCCAGTGGGCCACCCAGTTTGCGTACGACCCGCTGGCTCTTGCCTTTGCCAATACCGAGTACCAAACGCACTACCTGAACCTGGCTTACACGCCCGCAAAGGCTCTTAGTCTGCTCATTGCGGGTCGCGTGTTTCGCCAAACCTCGCGTGGCCAGCAGTTTCCGGCTTACCCCCAGGATTCCTCGTTTAACAACGTGCGAGTGAGCTACCGGAATGGACTGAGCGAGTTGAATACAACGGAAGAGTTCTTGTACACAGGCTCTACAACGACTACCCCGCGCAAGCCCGCCTCCCTCCAACGCATAGCTGGCACGGGTTCTTCTGCCGTGGCTACCTACGAGGGTACGGGCGCCTACTTCCTCGACCGGCTAGCGGCGGGCGTGTGGCGGCTGGAAGTAATGCCCGACGTCGTAGCCCTACACGACCCGTTTGCGACTACCTCGCTACGGCAACCCGTGACGCGCATAGTCTGGAATACGCAGCCGCTACGCCTAGCCTTACCGGGGCTAGGTACCGATTATACAGTGCGGGGTCTGAACGAAGGCAACACTTTTCAGGCACAAGCCACCAATGGCACTGTGCGCCTGCAGCCGGGCGTGTACCTAGTAGCGGCGCGGGGCAAGAAAACGTCCTCATTCACTGCCCAAACCAAGCTGGGCTCCATTCAGCTAGGCGAGTTTGTGGCCCCACCAGCTACTACTTTGCCAGCCCAGGTAGTGCACACCTCCCCCGGGCAGGTGGTAGCCGGGCAGCCAACCACACTCCGGGCTACCGTTGCGGGGGCTACCGCCACCGACTCCCTGCTGCTGATAGCACAGCATTTCTACGGCCAAACGCGCACCATTCCTATGCGCCGCCCCACGCTTACTACCGCCGAGGCTACCGTGCCAGCCGACTTGCTGTATCCTGGTTTGCTGCGCTACTGGATTGTAGTACAACACGAAGGAAAGCACACCACTTTCCCGGGTGCTTTCCCGGGTAATCCGCGCCAGTGGGACTACTCGCCCCAGGACCATTGGGAAGCACCCATTGTAGCAGCTGGTGCGGCCTTACCCCTCTTTCGGGCTCAGGCCGACCAACGCCGAGTAGAAGCCGGGGGCATCAACGGGGGCGGCTGGTCTGACTATGTTACCACACCTGTTGGTCAGCTTGCCTTGCGTCTTCTGCAGGCACCTCCTGCCCCAGCGCCTACCACGCCCGCCGTGGCACCCGTGGCTTTTCTGCGCGCCTATTTCGCCGACCGCCTCGCTGACCGCAGCGCCCATGTGGGAGCATTCCGGGAAGTGGTGCTGCGCGGGCGCCGGGGCGCGGGCGCCGGACCAGTTGAGGTAGTATTCACCACCCGCGACGCGGCCGCCTACGTAGCTACAGTAGAGCTAGGAAACGAGATGCAAGAGGTACGCATTCCCCTGACGGCGTTCCGGCCCGGTGCCCAGCTCCTACTGCCACGACCCTACCCCAGCTTTTTGCCCCTCACCTTCCAAGCGTCTGGCCCGGCTACTCTCCCGCTGGCACAGGCCGAGGTGCTGCAAGTACTGCTCCATGCAGCCCCGGCCGCAGCGGGCACCAGCCGGCCTTTCCTTGATATTGAATCCATTGAGTTGCGCTAGCCTGTAATCTGCACACGGCGGAGAGCCGCTGCCCCAGAGCAAACCGAGCGCATTGCGTAGCAATTGCACGCGGCAACACACCAACCCGACGACCGTTTTCGTTACTTTCGCTGCCAACTCCTGTTCTTAGCTCATGCCTCGCATTCTAATTATTGACGACGAAAAAGCCATTCGGCACACGCTGAAGGAAATCCTGGAATATGAAAGCTACCAGGTAGACCAGGCCGAGGACGGTCCTACGGGCCTCGACATGCTCATCCGCGACAAATACGATGTGGTGCTATGCGACATCAAAATGCCCAAAATGGATGGCATTGAGGTACTGGAGCGGGCCCGTATTGTGGCGCCCGATGCCGCCTTCATTATGGTGTCGGCGCATGGCAATGTAGAAATGGCCGTAGATGCCACCAAGAAAGGCGCCTATGACTTTCTGCAGAAGCCCCCAGATCTGAACCGGCTGTTGGTAACAGTGCGCAATGCCTTAGACCGCACAAAGCTGGTAACGGAAACCAAAACGCTCAAAAAGAAGATTGCTAAGAGTTCGGAAATGGTGGGCGATTCTGCTGCACTAGGAGCCGTTCGTAAGGCCATCGAAAAGGTAGCCCCTACTGATGCCCGCGTTCTTATTACTGGCCCCAATGGTGCGGGTAAGGAAATGGTGGCCCGTCAACTCCACGAGCAAAGCAACCGCGCCAGCGGACCCATGGTGGAAGTAAACTGCGCTGCCATTCCCTCGGAGCTGATTGAATCGGAGCTGTTCGGCCACGAGAAAGGTTCCTTTACCTCAGCGGTAAAGCAGCGCATTGGCAAGTTTGAGCAAGCCGACGGTGGCACGCTGTTCCTAGACGAAATAGGCGACATGAGCCTTTCGGCCCAGGCCAAGGTGCTGCGTGCCTTGCAGGAAAACAAGATAACCCGCGTAGGTGGCGAAAAGGAAATTTCGGTAAACGTGCGCGTGCTGGCAGCAACCAACAAAGACTTGCTGCAGGAAATTGCAGACAAGAACTTCCGCGAGGATCTGTACCACCGCCTCTCCGTTATCCTGATTCAGGTTCCGGCCCTGAATGACCGGCGCGAGGATATTCCAGCCCTTATTGAGAAGTTCCTGCAAGATATTGCCAACGACTACGGTAACAAAGCCAAGAAAGTAGATGCTGCGGCCCTCAAATACCTGCAAAGCCTCGACTGGCGCGGCAATATTCGGGAACTGCGTAACGTGGTAGAGCGCCTCGTCATCATGAGCGACGCTACCATTACGGAAGCTGATGCCCGCGCCTTTGCCGGCAAGTAGTCCTGTTACGGCTCCTTCGCCGGCTTTGAGTGCAAAAGGCTTGACTGCCTTATCTAGCTCTAGCTTCCGGAGGTAGGCGCCAGCTACCAAGCAAACCCGCCCTGCTACTTAGCTCATATTGATGAGTTGGGTGGCAGGGCGGTCTGTTTTAGGAGGGGCGCTTGTATTAGTTAAGTAGCCATCTGGTTACAGCCGCGCACATCTGAGTTATCGAGGCGGCCAAGGACTTCAAAGGAGCCATCGAGATGACGGCGGGCTAGGTCCTTGGTTTCAATGAAAGCACAACTGTCGATGTTGGCTAAGTCAATAACGTTGAGCGCTCCGGCCGCTAAGCTTTCTGATACGGAGAAAGGATCTGACGGGTCGCGAAGTAGTATTTGCAGATGAGGGGGCGCGTGGAATCGACCGTCACCAAAGCTGTAGGCTTGGCCTAGCATTTCTGTCATACCATACTCCGAGTGAATTCCGGCGGGCCCAAACCCCTGCTGTAGTTCGTGGTGCAACTCTTCGCGGATCATTTCGCGGCGGCGGCCCTTCATGCCACCCGTTTCGAGCACCGTAAGGTCCAGCAGCTCGGGTTGGCCGGCATAGGCGGCAGCAAAATCGAGCAGGGCGTAGCTTACCCCAATGAGTAGCACCTTGCGGTTTGCTTCTCTCTTTGCCTCGCCCAAGGCTTGCACCAGGGCGGCATGATCGTGCAGGAAAAAGGCCGGTTGGCGCTGCCCTGACTCGCGGGCGAAGTGCTCAACCATGGCCACCAACGACGAATTGCCTTGTTCTAAATACGAAGGTAACAAGGCTAGGATAGTCCAGCCAGTGAGTGGGCCATAGTAGCGCTCAAAAATGCGCGCCGCGTGGTGGCGGTACAGTTCAGGCTCGCGCACGAAGTGGTGGCTGCGCTGCTGCTGGGTGGTGCCACTACTCAGGAAGGTTTCCTGGGGCTCCCACTCATTGGCGGCGGTGCGCACGGCGTGGGTTTTAAAGAACTCAATGGGCAGAAATGGAATATCGGCTAGGTTCTCCACTTGCCGCAAGTCACGGCCCAGGGCGGTTAGGTACTCTTGGTAGGGTAGGCAGTTTTGAGCCTGGTAGCGAAATAGCGCCAGCGCCGCGGCGGGGGCAGTAGCGGCCGTGAGCTGGGGCAGAGCACTTAGGTAATCTTGACGGAAACTCATTCGGAAGCGTCGGGGTTAGCGAAACGACATAACAATGGAAGCAGCAATTCGTTTGGTAGGAAGTTGTACCTTCCCACCGCGGCAGGCTCGCTTTTGCCACTCGCTTGAACGGTCTATTTCTATGAGCATACTACGTACTCTCAGTTTTACGGCTTTGCTAGCGTTAGCGAGCTTTGGCGTTTCTTCTTGCCTGAACCCACCTGACTATCCTGAAACACCTTCTATTGAGTTTAAAAGCATCACCCAGAAGGCTTTTGATGACCCTAATAACGGCGTAGGTGATACCATCAGAATCACGGTGAGCTTTAAGGATGGTGATGGTGACTTAGGCGTGGGTGCCGACGATAACGTAGGAACCAACAACTACTTCTGCACGCTTCAGCTCCGCAACGCCAGCAACGTCTTCGAGGACTACAAGTTTTCGGCCAACGACCCCGGCTATAACGGCCGGTACCCCGTACTAACCCCCGCCTCGCAGGGCGACAAAAAGGCTCCGTTGCGCGGCGACCTGACCTTCCGCTTGCTGATTTATCAAGGTTCGTTTCCTCGCAACTCTGTTGTCCGATTCCGGGTTCGGATTGCTGACCGCGCTCTGAATGAAAGCAACGAGGTATTTACCGACGCTATTACGCTTCGGTAAAGAACTGATCGTCCTTAAAGGCTTATGAAAAGGCCGGCCGTGTAACACTCGGCCGGCCTTTGTAGTTACTACGCGGTGCCGGTGGCACCTAGTAAATAGCCGGGAAGCGCTGCGGATCGGCCTCTTGCATTAGCTCGTATACGGCATCAAATACGTCCTCAGCGTTGGGCTTCGAGAAGTAGTCACCGTCGGAGCCGTAGGGCGGCCGGTGGGCTTGCGCGGAGAGGCAGCGCGGCTGAGAGTCAAGGAAACGGTAGGCCTGCTGTTCATCGAGCACCTGCTGCATCATGTAGGCTGTGGCTCCTCCGGGCACGTCTTCATCGGCAAACAAGACCCGACCCGTGCGTTGAATGCTGTCAGTGATGAGGTGCTGCACATCAAAAGGCAGCAGGCTCTGCACGTCAATTACTTCCACCTGAATGCCCACCTCTGCTAGCTGCTTAGCCGCATCTAGCACAATGCGGCACATAGAACCGTAGGTGACGATGGTCACGTCGTCGCCGGCCAGCAGGGTTTCGGGCACGCCCAGGGGCAGTGTAAACTCGCCTACGTTCTGCGGAATGCGCTCTTTCAGGCGGTAGCCGTTAAGACATTCAATAACAATAGCGGGCTCGTCGCTACGTAGCAGCGTGTTATAGAATCCTGCCGCCTGGGTCATGTTGCGCGGTACTAGCAGGTGCATACCCCGAATGGCGCCTAGCACCATTTGAATAGGCGAGCCTGAATGCCAAATACCCTCTAAGCGGTGGCCACGGGTGCGCACAATCAGGGGAGCTTTTTGGCCGCCCTTGGTACGGTACTGCAGGCAGGCCACATCATCGCTCAAGATCTGAATGGCGTAGAGCAAGTAGTCGAGGTACTGAATCTCGGTAATAGGACGCAGTCCGCGCAGCGCGGCGCCGATACCTTGCCCAATAATAGTGCACTCCCGGATGCCAGTGTCTGTAACGCGCAGTTCCCCGAATTTTTCCTGCAATCCAGCAAAGGCTTGGTTTACGTCGCCAATGCGTCCCACGTCTTCGCCAATAGCAAAAATGCGCGGGTCCCGGCGGAAGTTGGCCTCGAAGCAGGCTTGCAACACCTCTCGGCCGTCTACCTGCGGGGCGTTTTCGGCAAACTCCACCGGCACTTCTTCAATGTTGAGGGCGGCGGCTTCACTTTGGCTATAGAGGTAGGAGTTGTAGCGGTCGGCGTTTTCTGCCAGGGCTTGCTCCAGCCAGTTTTGTAGGCTGCGGCGGGCCCCACTCCGTAGGCCCCGCACCTGGCGCAAGGCCCGACGTACGGCACGTACAAGGTCGGCACGAATGGGCGCGGGGTTTTGCTGCAGAGGTTCTACTAGTCCCTGCAGCGTATTTTCAGTTCCAGTTTGCGCTACTAGTTTGGTGAGCATTTCTACTACCTCGGCGCGCTCCTGCTTAATGGGCGAGAAGAAATCCTCCCAAGCTGCTACACGCGCTTGTTTTACCGTTTCGCGGGCGGCGTTTTCAATGGTGCTAAGCTCCTCTTCCGACGCATGGCCTTCCTCTAGCAACCAAAGGCGCATTTTGCGAAGGCAGTCGTGCTCCTCTTCCCACGAGAGGCGGTCCTTGCTCTTGTAGCGCTCATGCGAGCCCGAGGTACTGTGACCCTGAGGCTGAGTTACTTCCGTAACGTGAATGAGAACCGGCACGTGCTGGGTTCGGCATAGCTCGGCGGCGCGCTGGTAGGTATCCACCAAAGCAGCATAATCCCATCCTTTCACCACAAAAATTTCAAAGCCCGGCTGGCCCTCACCTTCCCGCTGAAAACCCTTCAGGATTTCGCTGATGCTCTGCTTGGTCGTCTGGTATTCGGCAGGCACTGAAATGCCGTAGTGGTCATCCCACACGCTCACTAGCATTGGAATCTGCAACACCCCAGCTGCATTGATGGCCTCGAAGAACATTCCTTCCGAGGTGCTGGCATTACCGATGGTCCCAAACGCCACCTCATTGCCTTGCACTGAAAACTGGTTGAACTGGTGCAGCTCGGGGTTTTGGCGGTACAGCTTGGAAGCGTAGGCCAGGCCCACCAGGCGCGGCATTTGAGCACCGGTGGGCGAAATGTCGGCCGAGGAGTTTTTGCGCTGGGCCAGGTTCTTGAACTGTCCGTCTTCGTCGAGTAGGCGGGTACCGAAGTGGCCATTCATGGCCCGGCCCGCGGTAGAAGGCTCGGCCTCCACGTCGGGGTGGGCGTAGAGCTGAGCAAAGTACTGCTGCAGCGTCAGCTCCTCAATGGCCAGCATGAAGGTCTGGTCGCGGTAGTAGCCGGAGCGCCAGTCGCCGGGGCGGAAGGCGCGGGCCATAGCTAGTTGTGGCACTTCCTTGCCGTCACCGAAGATGCCAAATTTGGCCTTACCCATGAATACCTCCTTGCGGCCCGCTAAGGACGCATGCCGGCTTTCCCAGCCGAGACGGTAGTCACGCAGTAATTCTTCTTTGCGGAGGATAGCAGCAGGAGCCAGTAGGTCGGCGGCAGTTTCGGCAGGTGACATAAACGGCAGATGGGTGGAACTAGGAGCAGGAAAGATGGGTGGGGCCTGCTTCTGGAAGAAACAGGCCCCCAAAAGTACGGATTTGCCGCCGAACCAATGCTGACCCAGTACGCCGGCCTCCGGGCTAGAGGGCGGTGTTTTCTGTTTATATTTGCCAGGCTAGCGTGCAGGCAAGACAAGATGTGCGCGCTGTGGCTTACTAGCACCCTGCACTTGGCAGATGCTGGCGTGCGGAGGCTTGCGCAGGCAAGGTATTTTTACTATTTCTTTGCGTCAATTTCCTCTTGTACCAAGTTTGCTTCGCTTACTACTACTGACACTATGAAACAGCTATTCTCATTAGTGGCCGCCTTGCTCATGGCTGCCGTGGCCCAAGCGCAAGGGGTAATTCAGTTTGAAAAGGAACTCCATGACTTTGGCAACGTGCCCGAAGGCACCATGGCTACCCACGAGTTCCGGTTTAAAAACACCGGCAACCAGCCCATCATCATCGCCAACGTACAGGCCAGCTGCGGCTGCACCACACCCGACTGGACCAAGACGCCCGTGCTGCCCGGCAAGACGGGCATCGTGAAGGCGGTGTACAGCAGTGCGGGACGCCCCGGCATCTTTAACAAAACCGTAACGGTAACCAGCAACGCCGCCACGCCAAGCGAGGTACTCACCATCAAGGGCAACGTACTGAACAAAGACCAGATGAAGTCTTCGCTGACGCCGGCCCAACTGGCCCAGTCGCCGCGCATGGTGCTAGACCGAGCAGTGCATGATTTTGGCAAGTTTGAGGCTGGCCAAACACCCTCGGCCAAGTTCACCGTGAAAAATACCGGCAAGCAGGACCTTGTTCTGAGCGCTATTCTGTCGCAGTGCTATTGCGTGGGGTATAAGAATGTGCCCTCTCCTATCAAGCCCGGACAAAGTGCCGTTATTGAACTGGTATATGGACAACGCAAGCTGGGCGCACAACAGGAGCAGGTCACCATCACGAGCAACGACCTTTCGGGCGACGCGAAAGTGACGCTGAAAGCCAACGTTGTGAAAGACTTAAATGCCGGGAGCATGGTGAAGGAAAGCGACTCCTCGGTGCCATTCAAATAGCCTCGTTCCTTGGGTAGCGGTGCCTTACACTTGCTACCGGCCAATCCCTACCGAAGCCCCTGCTGCCGCTGCTGGCGTAGGGGCTTTTTTATTTTCAGGTGGACCATTCAGGGAAAGAGCGGATTGCTGTCGGCTTCGTCCTCACAATGCCAGCGGCATGTCTTATCTTTGTCCCGCCTTTTCAGGCATTCCTTATCCACCCCATTTTCACTCTCTGCCTCGAGCCATGATCATCGGCGTACCGAAAGAAATCAAGAATAACGAAAACCGCGTGGGTCTGACACCCGCTGGCGTAGCTGAATTCCGCAAGCACGGGCACGAGGTGTACGTGCAGGCTTCGGCTGGCACGGGCAGCGGCTTCTCCGACGCGGAGTACCAGCAGGCAGGTGCCATCATCCTACCTACCATTGAGGAGGTGTACGCTAAGGCCGAGATGATTGTGAAAGTAAAGGAGCCCATTGCCTTGGAGTATCCGCTCATCAAGGAAAATCAACTGCTGTTTACCTACTTCCACTTTGCCTCCGGCGAGGAACTCACCCACGCCATGATTGAGCGCAAAGCAGTATGCTTGGCCTACGAAACGGTAGAGCTACCCACCCGCGCCCTCCCTCTGCTCATTCCTATGAGCGAAGTAGCGGGCCGTATGGCGCCCCAGGAAGGTGCTAAGTACTTGGAGAAACCCCTGAAAGGCCGGGGCATTCTGCTGGGTGGCGTGCCCGGTGTGAAGCCTGCCAACGTGCTGGTACTTGGTGCCGGTATTGTAGGTACGCAAGCCGCCAAAATTGCCGCTGGTCTGGGCGCTCAGGTAACCGTTATGGACATTAACCTGAACCGTCTGCGCGAGCTAGATGACTTTATGCCCAAGAACGTGGTAACGCAGTACTCCAACGAGTACAACATCCGCGAAGCCATCAAAACAGCTGACCTGATCATTGGTGCCGTGCTGATTCCGGGTGCGAAGGCTCCCCACCTTATCACCCGCGACATGCTCAAGACCATGAAGCCCGGCACCGTGCTGGTTGACGTGGCCGTGGACCAGGGTGGCTGCATCGAAACCTGCGAGCCCACCACCCATGAGAACCCTACCTTCATCATCGACGACATTGTGCACTACTGCGTGGCCAACATGCCGGGTGCCGTGCCGTATACCTCTACCCTGGCGCTGACCAATGCTACTCTGCCCTACGCAGTGAAGCTGGCCAACCTGGGCTGGCAGGAAGCTTGCCGCCGCGATGAGGCCCTGCGCCTCGGCCTGAACGTGGTGAACGGCGAGGTAGTATACAAAGGCGTAGCCGACGCCTGGAACCTGCCCCTCGTGGAGGTGAGCAGCGTGCTGGAAGGCGCCGTAGCTTAAGCCCCAGTAGAGAATACGTAGATAGGAAAGCCTTTCCGGCCGGTTGGTCGGAAAGGCTTTTTCTGTAGCGCCAAGCTCCAGCTTGGCGTTCGTTTGCACAAACCCCACGAGCACGGCATTTAGCGGCCGTTCTGCATTGCCCACGGCTGGAGCTACGGGCCACTTCTTATGAAAGGCATCCTATATACCGGCGGCGAACTAACGGACTTAGTGAGCTTTGCGCGTCTTCCCTCCTACCTACAAGCTTTCCTGCGCGACCAGAATGGGGTGGTGGCCTACTTCGGAGGCCTCCATATTCGCGGCTGCGTGCAGGAGCCGGGCTGGCACTCCCTGGCCGATGTGTGGCAGGGTGAGGCCGCCTTTTGGCGCACGTATGCTACCGTACTGGAAACCGATATCCCCTTCGCGCAAGACTGCGTGGGCAACCAGTTTCTGCTGCGCGGCGACGCCGTGTTTTTTCTCGACACCGAAACTGGTGAGTTGGCCGATTTGGAGGTTGACTTCAAGCACTTCTTATTTGGGGCCGAGAAGTTTCCGTTGGATGCCCTGGGCATGGAGCCCTTACGAGGCTTTCAGCAGAAAGGCGGCATGCTACCTCCCGGTCAGCTACTCAGTTTATACCCGCCGGCCTGTATTGCTACGCCCAGTAAGCAGCCTGCTACGGTGAAGCCCGTTCCGGTGGCCGAGCGCCTGGCTTGGCTGGCCGATTTCTACCGTCAGATCAAGGACTTGCCGGATGGGCAGTCTATCCGGCTGAAACCAACGGAGTAACGTAGCCGCCACCTCATGCCTTCCGTATTTTTCCGCCTGCTGCTGCGCCGGTTTGCGTTACTACTGGGTCTGTATGTACTGCTTCGGCTAGGGTTTTACCTGGCTAATTATGCTGTATTTCAGGAGGCTAGCGCGGGGGAAGTACTGCTAGCATTCTGGCACGGCTTCCGGTTCGATATTTCGGGTCTGCTGTTGCTGAACGTGCCGTTTCTGCTGCTTTCCCTAGTGCCCAATTTGGGCCAGCGGTGGCAGGCCTTCGTACGCGGCGTATACCTCACACTGAATGCCATCGGCATCTCTCTTAACCTGATTGACACCCAATATTTCAAGTTTATTGGGCGCCGTACCAGCAATGAGCTGTTTACCATCACCGATGACATTCAGCGGCAGGCAGGCCAACTTGCCGGGCACTACTGGTTTCTGCTGATACCTTTTGTGGTTCTCTTCGGCCTGCTCTGGTACTGCTACCCTATGCCCAGCCCCGCAGCCGTGCCCGCGCGCCCAACTGGCCCGCGCGGGTGGATACGGCCCGGCCTAGAGTTTATTCTAGTAGCTGGCCTGACTGTACTGGGCATTCGGGGAGGCTTGCAGTTGAAGCCTTTGCGCACTGGGCACGCGTTTGTGCAAAGCCCGCCTATTCTGGGCCACGTAGCATTAAACAGTACCTTTACCTTCCTGAAAAGCCTGGGCTACCAACCCGCCGAGCGACGCCAGTATTTCGCTTCGGCCGCGGCGTTGCAACCCGCACTAGCCCGCCGTGCACCCGCCATCCCGCCCCACGACACTACCAGCCGCCGGCGCGACAACGTGGTTATTCTGCTAGTGGAAAGCTTTGCTTCGGAATACAACGGCATCGAAAACGGCGGGCAGGGCTACACTCCCTTCTTTGACTCGTTGGCTACGAAAGGCCTGTTTTTTCGTAACCACTACGCCAATGGGCGCCGCTCCATTGAGTCGTTGCCGGCAGTACTGGCGGGGCTGCCTTCCCTCATGGAAAGCTCGTTTATCACCTCCAATTTTCAGACCGATGAACTACACGGCCTGGGCGAACTGCTGGGGCGGGCGGGCTACACCACCTCGGTTTTTCATGGAGCGCAAAACGGCACCATGGGCTTCAACACCTTTGCGGGTATTGCGGGCATGCAGCAGTACTACGGCCTGAACGAGTACCCCGGTGGGGCCCAAAGTCCCGATTTTGATGGGCACTGGGGCATCTTCGATGAACCTTACTTGCAGTATTTTGCTCGGCAGCTAGGCCAACAACCACAGCCATTTTTCTCCCTGGTATTTACACTGACTTCGCACGAGCCCTTCCCCGTACCAGCCCAATACCAGGGCCGGTTTGCCCCGGGTGAGCTGCCCATTCATGCCTCTATTGGGTACACCGATTTTGCTTTACGCCAGTTTTTTAAGGCCGCGGCGCGCCAACCCTGGTATCAGAACACCCTGTTTATTCTGCTAGCTGACCACACCTCTCAAACGCTGCGGCCCGATTACCAGAACACGCTCGGCTCTTACAAGACACCCCTGCTACTTTTCCATCCGGTCCGCCAGCTACCCTCGGCCAATGTAGAGCGCATCACCCAGCAGGCCGATTTGCCAGCTACGGTACTTGACTACCTGGGCGTCTCTGCCCCGGGCAAGCTACTCCCCTTCGGCTACTCCGTATTCGATGCAGGCACTACGGGGCGGGCTCTGTTTTTGAGTGGCGGCAGCTACTTTCTTGTTCACCAAGACTTTGTTACGGAACTGACGGCTGACAACCAAGTACGGCTGTATTCCTACCGTACCCACCAACTACCTGCCGCGCCCTTATCAAACCCCGATCCGCAGAAAGTACTTCAGTACGGCAATGAGCTGAAGGCATGCGTGCAGTTCTTCCTGAACGGCCTAGCCGACAATAGTTTGTACAAGCACCAGTAGCAGCGCAGCCGCGCTGCTACTGGTTGATTTACGGTTGTTGAACTTCCCCGTAGCTGGGCACCTCCAGTAGCCGCTCGTTGGTACGATGCACAAAGTCGACGCGCCAGCAGAAGTGGTGCAGCCCATTTGTAAGTAGCAGCAAAGGGGCACCTATCGTTTGGTTGTAGGTAGCCGCTTGCAAGGCCACATCGGCCGTGATGGGCACGCTAGGGGCTTTGCATTCCACTAGTAACAAAGGGCGGCCGTAGGCATCAAGGGCGCAGAGGTCGGTGCGCTTCTGGCGCTGGTTGTACGTATGGCCGCGCTCCAAGCTCAACAGTCCTTTGGGATAGCCCCGATGATTGATCAGGTAGTGGACCACGTGTTGGCGCACCCACTCCTCGGGAGTAAGTACTATATTACGCCGACGCAATACATCCCAGATTAGCAAATTTTCGCTGGATTTTGTAACTTTGTACTCGAAAGGCGGCAGGTTCAACTCTTGCATCACCTCCAAAGGTACGGCCCTGGGCTCCAAACTCCCGCTTTTCGTCCCGTACCGTCGCACCCCTCGGGTTCCGACGGTTTTTTTGTACCTCTATTTTCCGGCTGTGCAAAGCTGGTGGCGGCCCCAAGCCGCGACTGACCTTGTCGCAGCCTTTTGTAAAGACACTTTAATTCCCTTCTATATGAAAACCAAAGCCGACATTGTTGAGAACTGGCTCCCCCGCTACACTGGCGTGCCCCTGAACGAGTTCGGGCAGTATATTTTGCTGACCAACTTTATCAACTACGTATCCATGTTTGCCGAGCAGTTTGGGGTGGAGATTCGCGGCATCGACAAGCCCATGCAAACGGCTACGGCCAACGGCATCACCATTATCAACTTCGGTATGGGCTCTCCCATGGCAGCTACCGTGATGGACCTGCTTTCAGCCATCAAGCCTAAGGCGGCGCTGTTCTTGGGTAAGTGCGGGGGCTTGAAGAACAAGACCAAGCTCGGCGACCTGATTTTGCCTATTGCCGCCATCCGGGGTGAGGGTACCTCCGATGACTACCTGCCAGCTGAAATTCCCGCCCTGCCTTCGTTCCGCTTGCAGCGTGCCGTGTCTTCCATGATCAAGAAGCACGAGAAGGATTACTGGACCGGCACGGTATACACTACCAACCGCCGCGTGTGGGAGCACGATGAAAACTTCAAAGAATACCTGCGGCAGATTCGGGCCATGGCCGTGGACATGGAAACTGCTACCATCTTCACCGTGGGCTTCGTGAATGAAATTCCTCACGGCGCCCTCCTGCTGGTGAGCGACAACCCCATGACGCCCGAAGGCGTGAAAACCTCGGAGAGCGATAAAAAGGTAACTGCTGACTTCGTGACGGCCCACCTGCAAATCGGAATTGAGTCGCTGCTGGAACTCAAGAACTCCGGGGAGTCGGTGAAGCACATGCGCTTCGAGTAGAGCACCAGAACCTAGGTAGCTAGGATCCTTTCAAGCCCGAACCAATGACTTGGTTCGGGCTTTTTGTTGGGGGTAGTTCAGCGCTTATGCCTCCTTTTTGTAATATTTATGGGTAGAAGAAGTAGGCTGGGCGCGAGTAATTAGTACTTTTAGCCAGCAAGCCTGCATAAATAGCGTCGGTATCAGCCAACGCTGTGTTAGTTGAACTGAGCTTCATTGCGTTGCTCCAACCCATTGTCTTTATGAGTTCGTTCAGCTCCAATTATCTCACTATCCATTATAGCACCGAGCAAAACTTGCTGGTAGCCCGCTGGCAGCGTTCGGTGATGCCGTTTGAAATGCACCGCGGCTATGGGGCTTTGTTAGATGAGGCAGCGGCGCAAGATTGCCGTTTTTGGCTGGTAGATACCCGGCGGCGAACCAGCGTAGATGCTGCCGATGTGCACTGGATGCTAGACGAGTTTTACCCTAAGCTCCACCCGCGCCTTGGCCGGACTACCTTCCTAGCTTTCTTGATGGCACCCAATCAGCTTGCGGGCATCCTTGCCGACCCCAGTGTGCCGGCTTTGAACGTGCTTGATGGGCGTCCCTACGTGATTCAGCGCTTCACAGAAGAGGCCAACGCCCTGACCTGGTTACAGCAAATGCAGGAGCACGAAACACTAGTAGAGCGGAAGTAGCAGGCACGGGCGTTGGTTGTGTACCTTCGCAACATGACCCGACTTCGACTCCTATCTTTTCTGGCTGCCCCGGCTTTACTAGCGGGTTGTGCCAACACTACTCGTACGCCCGCCGATGTACTAGTGTACAATGCTACGGTATACACCGTCGACTCCACCTTTAGCACGGCCCAAGCCTTCGCCATTCAGGATGGTAAATTTGTAGCAGTAGGTTCGGCCGAGGAGCTGCGGGGGAAGTTTCAGGCCAAACAAGAGGTAGATGCCAGAGGCCAGTTTGTGTACCCGGGCTTTTACGATGCGCACTGCCACTTCTACCGTTACGCTTTGGGCCTGCGCGACGCCGACCTGGTAGGTACCAGTTCGTGGCAAGAGGTAGTGCAGAAGCTACAGCAGCAGCGTAAGCAATATCCGCAGGCCGCCTGGATTACGGGTCGGGGCTGGGACCAAAACGACTGGCCCGGCAAGCAGTTCCCAACCAAAGACACCCTGGACGCCCTATTTCCCAACACGCCGGTATTTATAACCCGGGTAGATGGTCACGCTGCCCTCGTGAATCAGAAAGCGTTGGAGCTGGCTGGCATTACGGCGCGCACGCCCATCAGCGGTGGTACTATTACCAAAGACGCTAGTGGTAAGCTCACCGGCTTGCTCGTGGACAATGCGGTGCGCTTGGTATCAGGCAAGATTCCGGAGCCAACGGCAGCCGAGGCTGAAGCGGCCGTACTGGAAGCCCAGCAGCGTTGCGTAGCCGTAGGGCTAACCAGCCTGGCCGACGCGGGCCTTGAAAAAGCCAACATCGACCGACTAGCCGATTTGCAGGATCAGGGCAAGCTCAAGCTGCGCCTATACGCTATGCTGGCTCCTACTAAAGAAAACAAGCAGTACTACCTTAAAAATGGCCCCGTGTTCAAGGACCGGCTGACGGTGTGCTCGTTTAAGGTGTACGCCGATGGCGCCCTGGGCTCCCGTGGCGCCTGCCTGATTCATTCCTACGCCGACCGCCCCCAGGAAACCGGGTTCTTGCTTTCGTCGGTGGCCGACTTTCGCAGCTTGGCCAAGGAACTAGCCGCCAGTAAGTTTCAGATGAATACGCACGCCATCGGCGACTCGAGCAACCGCCTCCTACTTGATATATACGGCGCTGCTCTACACGGCCAAAAAGACCGGCGCTGGCGCATCGAACACGCCCAGATTGTAAGTAAGACCGATGTACCCAAGTTTGGGCAGTTTGGTATTGTGCCCTCGGTGCAGCCAACCCACGCTACGTCCGACATGTACTGGGCCGGTGAGCGACTAGGGCCCGACCGTCTAAAGACGGCCTATGCCTTCAATGACTTGCGTAAGCAGTACGGACAGGTAGCTCTCGGCTCGGATTTTCCCGTGGAAGATATTAACCCGCTTTTCGGGTTTCACTCGGCCGTAGCCCGGCAGGATGCCAAGAACTACCCCGCCAGTGGCTTCCAGATGGAAAACGCCTTGAGCCGCCCCGATGCCTTACGCGGCATGACAACGTGGGCCGCCCACGCAGCCTTCCAGGAAAAGCAAAAAGGCAGCATCCGGCCCGGTATGGCCGCCGACTTCGTTATTCTGGATACTGACCTGTTGCAAGCACCGAAAGAGAAGCTTCGCAGCGCTAAGGTGCAGCAAACCTGGATTGCTGGCGAACAAGTATTTGCGGCTAAGTAGGCTTCCAGACTCGCTAAACGCAACCTCGTACATATAACAAGGGGGGCCTATCCGCATGGATAGGTCCCCCTTGTTATATGTACATCAACTGAAAGGAAGTTGACCGGTGTACGGTTTACCGCTGGGGAGCTTCGTCGGCTGAGCCGCCGTAGATGGCGGGCACCGGAATATCAAGCAGGCGCAGATACACAGAAAGCTGTCCGCGGTGGTGAATGAGATGGTTGAGTACTAACATACGAGCCACGGCAGCGCGGGGCATCGTGAACAGTACTTGCTCTCCACGGCGCAGGCTCCAGCTGTCATGGAAGGTAGCATCGTCTACCTGCTCCAGCGCTTTGTGAATGTTTTCCCCGTTCACATCGAAGCGGCGTAGCACCTCGTCCGTCGTTGTCGGCGAGTCAGGAAATTTCACCGTTAGCACGTCGGTTTCTGCACCCTGCAACGACATTTCCAGGAACCCCACCAAGTTTGCCATGTGCGAGGCCAGCGTCCCAACCTTCATAGATTTAGGATGGGGCTGCCATTCAAACTTGTCGGAAGGTACGCGCTCTAACAGGCGGCGCGTGAGGGCAAGTTCATGTTTCAATTCTTGGCCGAGGGCAGCCTGAATGGAGGGTTGGGTGTTGGTCATGTAAGAGAAAGAAATGGTATGCAATGGGCCTTTCAACCACTCAGGCCCCGAATAGTTATGCACCTATTATACTACACAAAGAGTCCTATCAGCTAAGCCAATGGGACTCTTTGCGTGATGCAATAATACATCTGGTGTTAAGATCGGGTTGCTGGCATACCCACGTTAGGGGTGGCTGGGGGAGGTCCGGGGGCGGCTACATCCGCCTCGTTGATGTCGCGCAGCTTCTTGCCCCGGAGGGTAAGCAGGAAAAGTAGGCCCAAGATGAAAAACACGATGAGCGACAGAATGCTGTTGCGCATAGAACCCGTTATTTGTGCGATAACGCCAAAAACGGCCGTACCAATCACGATACTGAGCTTTTCTGTTACGTCGAAGAAGCTAAAGAAAGCGGCTGTATTGGGCGTATTTTCAGGGATAATCTTAGAGTAGGTACTGCGCGAGAGGCTTTGAATGGCGCCCATGGTGAGACCAATGACGGCGGCTAGTGCGTAGAACGACCACCCTGCCTGCACGAAATAGCCGGCTACGCAAATGCACATCCAGATGAACACAGACCAACTCAAGGCGCGGGTGTTACCAATGCGCTCCGACAGTTTAGCAAATAGATAAGCACCCAGAATGCCTACAATTTGCAGCAGCAGAATAGTAACAATTAGAGCGGTGCTTTCCAGGTGTAGCTCTTTGTCGCCGAAAATGGTAGCCACGTACATCACCGTCTGCACACCCATGTTGTAGGTGAAGTAGGCTAACAGAAACCGCTTTAGGTTGGGTAGCCCTTTAAGCTGATCGACTACCTTACCCAGCTCCCGGAACCCGTTGAGCAACCAGCCCGAATCTGAAACGGCTCCGGCGGGTCGGCCGGGGTCGGCGGGTAGGGTAAAGAATGGTATCTGAGCGAAGCCAGCCCACCAAATACCCGTCAGGAGGAAAGCCAAGCGGGTAGCGTGGCTTTCCTCCAAGCCGATTTTGTCGTGCCCCATAATCAGGCCCAAGCAAATAACCAGCAGCAGCACCGAGCCGATATACCCCATAGAAAAACCACGCGCCGACAAGGAGTCGTACTGCTCCTCGCTCGAAATCAGCGGCAGGTAGGAGTTGTAGAACACAATGGAGCCGGAAAAGCCAATGGTAGCCGAAATAAAGACGAACGTACTGGCTGTAAGCGTACTAGGCGTAAAGAAGTAAAGCGCCGCGCAGGACGCCGCCCCGAGGTAGCAGAAAATCTGCATAAATAGCTTCTTCCGCCCCGAGAAGTCAGCCAACGACGTCAGGAAAGGGCTTACCAGCGCAATGACGAGGAAGGCTGCCGAAATAGCATACGTCAGCAGCGAGGAGCCCGGAACCTTGAACCCTAGAAAGCTGACAATATCCGTTTCAGGGCTTAGCTGCTTGGTGATGGCGCCCCAGTAAATCGGGAAGATGGAACTGGTGATAACCAGTGGGTACACTGAGTTGGCCCAGTCGTAGAAAGTCCAACCGCGGGTGATGCGCTTATCATCTTTTGGAATGGCATCAAAGGCGGTGTCCGGCGCAGGGGCCGAGGCAGTAGTCATAAGACAATAGTTGAGGTTGTAGGGCCCGACAAGATAACGGGAATTCCGGGTTGCGGTTGTCGGTTTGGGCCCATACCTAGCTGGAGCAAGGGTGCGTACTAGCTCGTCCCCATGGCCTCCACCGCTATTCGTTACCGGGCGATGCCACAGGTGCTGGGATGGCCAGCAACTCGGCGTACTGGGCCTCCGTGTCTACATCAATAACTCCCGCGGGAAACGGCACGGTGGCTACCAAGTCGGGTCGGTGCTTTAGGAGCTGCCCTGCCCCGGCGGCATTGGGCAGTTGCAGTAGCAAGGGCAGCGCTTCCCGCCCAAACAGGGCAGGCACTCCGGTAGTACTACTATACTGGCTTGCGGCAATTGGTAAGCCAGTAGCGGCCCGAACAACAGAGAACTGCTTGAGTAGATCTGGCGTCACGTGGGGCTGGTCACAGAGCAGCACCAACACTTCCGTCCATGCCGGCTGAAGCTTTTCCAGCTCCGCCAGGCCACATTTCATTGAGGCTCCCATACCCTCTGCCCAGGCGGGGCAGTGCACCGTTGTTACGGGTAAGCCGGCTAGTTCCGGTAATAGTTCTTGGTGCAAAGCCCCCGTTACTACTACTACGGGTAGCCCCGCTGCGGCCATTACGCTGGTTTCAGCGGCGCGGCGGAGTAAGGTGTTGCCCTGGAACCGCAGCAGTTGCTTGGGGCGCCCCAGCCGAGACGAAGATCCGGCCGCAAGAAGTAGGATGGTAGGCATACAGGTATTCTAAGCTCAAACGAAGCTGGCGAAGGATGATTAGTAATTGGCTTCGGCAAGCGCCTACGTTAGCTCTGTTGCTTCCCTTACGCAAGCCCTATAGGCCGCACACGGCGTCTACCCTTCCTTCGGCTACGAGAGGAGCATCCGTACGCAAAGGCGGGTGAATGGGGTGCGGCGAGTCGCGCAAAAAGCCAGCAGGGCGCCCGGTTAGCACGGCCTGAATTTCGGCTATGATGGAAAGCGCAATTTCCTCAGGGGTTTCGGCCCCTAGGTTCAGGCCAATGGGGCTGTGAATACGCCCCCGCAACTGTTCGGCTGCATCGGGCACATCCTTACGCAAGTCGTCTAACAGACGCTCGTATTTCTTCCGCGGGCCGAGCAACCCAATATAGCGCGCATTAGCAGCGGGCAGTAAATGCTGCAGCACGGCCAAGTCATAATAGTAATTGTGGGTCATGAGCAGGGCGAAACTGCCGTCGTAGGGTTCGTCAGCTACCTGTGCCAAGGGCAACACCCGCACCTCGTCCGCATCGGGGAAGCGCGTGGGTTGCGCCTGGGCGGGTCGGCCGTCTACTACCTGCACACGCCAGCCAAGGCTGGCAGCTAACCGCACGAGGGGTTGCACATCGTTGCCGGCACCATATACCGTGAGGCGTACGGGAGGGCGCAATATTTCCAGACTAACCCTTGTGGTACCGGCTTCTGCTGGATAATGACGGGTAGCGGGCTGACCGGCAGCCAGCGCACCACGCGCATCGGCCAATATGTGCGGGTACAAGTTGGCATGGGTAGGCAAGGTTCCTTGAATACCGGCCGAGGTCAGCAGCAACCGTTGCCCCACGTGCAGGTCCTGGCCCCCGCCTGCCACCCCAAACACGGTGGCTATTACGGCTAGTTCTTCTACTCCGCTGGCCCAACGGCGCAGCAGCTCCACGGGGTTGTTAGGGTCGGTAAAGTCGAGAGGTTCTAGCAAAATCTGTACAATGCCCTGGCAGCCCAGGGCAGCGCCAAACTGCAAGTCATCGTCGGGGTCAGTAGAATCGTAGGTGACAACGGTGGGACGCCCTTGCTGAATAGTACGCCGGGCGCGCTGACGGGCGTCGCCTTCAAGGCACCCTCCGCTGATGGCGCCCGTTAGCTGCCCCTCATCCGTTACGAGCATGCGGGCACCGGGCCGTCGATAAGCCGAGCCAGCTACATCCACTACCGATGCCAATGCACAAGCCCGGCCCGCAGTACGGTGGTCATCGTAAGCACGCAAAAGACGTTCAAGTTCAGTCATGGCAAGAAACCAGCAACCAACCCGGTATGTTGGGCCAGCCCGAAAACAGATAGGAGGAACAAGACAGACTATCCTAAAACGGCCTGCCAGCACTACGTACGCAGGTTGATGGCGTGAGGTTGAATACCGTGGAGCTTGCCGTATTTCAAAACGGTAAAGTATTGCTATTTAGTATTTTACTTATAATACTTTATAAACATTCAATAATGCTGTAAACTGACCTATAGAAAATATCATATGTTGAATGTGCATAATTTTATGATTTAGGCAATTAAATCCTTGTTTTATAACAAATCACTCTGAACTTAGGGGGCATATACTTAACCATCCTTTTCATGATAAAATCAACATTTACAGCTCGTTCATTCTCTCTTATGACCCTTGGCTTGGCTCTGATGACGGGCTGCAGCAAGGAAGAAATTCAAGTATCGGATGTGGCTGCGCAGGCTAGCCGCTCCAACCTGGCCGAAGCCACTGCCCAAGGGGTTGTGCGCCGGAGCCACGAGTACATTATCCTGTCGGCCACGGACGCCTTGCCCGCCGACCTGGCCAGCAAAACTGCCGCCGCCAATGGTAAGCTAACAACGGAACTACCCGGAACTGGTCTTGCCATTGCTACCTCCACTGACCCCGATTTCGCGGCTAAAGCCTCCCGGATTAGCGGCGTGCGTTCGGTTATTCACGACTTCTCCTATCAGGGCTACAACCCCGTCTCGGCCCGCGAAACGCCGGCTCTGAACGAGTCTGATAACACCAACCCAGCCAGCACCGGCGACAACGACCGGTTCTTCCCCTTGCAGTGGGGTCATACCGCTATTCAAGCGCCCGAAGCCTGGAACGCGGGTGCCCGTGGCAGAGGAGCCCTGGTAGCTGTGCTAGACGGCGGCTTCGACCTGACCCACCCCGACCTGCAGGCTAACATTCAAGAATCTGTATCGTACGTTCCCGGCGAGCCGGCTCAGTTCGCCTCCACGGCATTTAGCCACGGCACCCACACCGCCGGTACTATTGCTGCCGTCGACAACACTATTGGGGTAGTTGGAGTAGCCCCCGACGCCAAGCTGCTGCTGGTGAAGGTACTGGCTGATGGTGGCAGAGGCTCCTTCTCGTGGATGATTCAGGGCATTTACTACGCCGTGGCGCACAACGCCGACGTTATCAACATGAGCTTGGGCGCGGCTATTCCACGCAACAGCAAGTACCTCGACGATAACGGCACACCCGATGATCCGTCGGATGATAAGGTGGTAAACGAAACCAAGGAAATTCAGGAACTGCTGGTAGCTATTGGCAAGGCGACAACTTACGCCAACAAGAAAGGCACCACGGTTATTGCCTCGGCCGGCAACGACGCCAACAACGGGCAGCGCGACCAGGACCTAGTACACATTCCTTCTGGTGCTACCGGCGTGATTTCGATTTCGGCTACCGGTCCTATTGGCTGGGCCCTGAACCCGCTCACCGCTGATCTTGACCGCGTAGCTTCTTACACCAACTACGGCACCTCAGACGTAGACTTCGCTGCTCCCGGTGGCGACGCCGAGTATCCTGGCAACGAGATTGTAACGGTTGCGGGCGTTCGTCAGTATGCCTTTGCGTTTGACATGGTGTTTAGCTGCACAAGTGCAGGCCGCTACAGCTGGTCGGCTGGCACGAGCATGGCTGGTCCTCACGCTGCAGGTGTTGCCGCTCTGATTGTAGGCAAAAACGGTGGTCAAATGGCTCCCGCTCAGGTGCGGGCCGTGCTGCGTGCTTCCGCCGACGACCTGGGCAAAACCGGTCGTGACCCATACTACGGCTACGGCCGCGTAAACGCCTACCGCGCCGTAACCACGGGCTTCCAAGCTCAGTAAGCTACTGCTCTACGCGTTGCGTACATACAAAAGGCCCGTTTCCACTTGGAAACGGGCCTTTTGCTTTTTGTGCGGTCACGAACAGGCAGTACTCTATACCTGCACCATCTTGGTTTCAAGCACTTTGTCCGGCGTGATGGGTAGGCTGCGGATGCGCTTACCTGTAGCGTGAAACACCGCATTAGCAACGGCGGCGGCTACCCCTACCATCGAAATCTCGCCAATGCCCTTCACCCCCATCGCGTTGATATATGGGTCATGCTCGTTCACAAATTCCACCGTCATTTCCGGAATGTCGGCACTAACGGGAATGTGATAGTCGGCCAGGGTAGCGTTGGTGTAGCGAGCAAAGTTCTGGTCGCGCTTGGTGGCTTCCATCAGCGCGCATCCAATGCCAAAGATGCTGCCGCCAATAATCTGGCTGCGGGCCGTTTTGGCGTTGAGAATGCGGCCCGCGGCGTGCACACTTACCCAGCGGGTAACGCGCACGGTACCCAAATCGGGGTCTACCTTCACCTCGCAGAAGTGGGCGCCAAAGGAGTGCATGGAGTGGCCCGCCATGTCGTCTTGGTGGCCGGAGTCGGCCGGGCCAGCCGCTAGTCCCGACTCGTAGCCGGCGCCGTACTTACCGTTGCCGCTTCCTTCCACATCGCTCATTTCGTTGCGCTTCATCAGCGTCGCGAAGTCTTCACCCTTGGTCTTATCTGACTTGAGCACCATCCGGCCTTTTTCCACCACCACATCGGCGGGTTTGGCTCGGAACAGTGGCGACTTCTTATCCTGCGTGGCTTGCTTGATAAGCTTCTGCCACACGTCTTGCGCAGCCATGTAGATAGACGACGACACCGTGCCCGCCGCCACCGACCCCCCGGAGTTAGGCGCGGTAGGCAGTTTGGTATCTCCTAGTTCAAAGCGCACTTTGTCGGGAGTTATCCATAGCGCATCGGCCGCTACTTGGGTCATTACGGTATAGGTACCCGTGCCCAGGTCGGTAGCGCCGGTTTGCACTAAGGCATGCCCATCGGCGTAGAGCCGCACGCGGGCCGTGCCTTGGTTGTTATGCACGGGGTAGCTAGCCGTAGCCATGCCCCAGCCCACCAGCAGGCGGCCGTCGTGGGTGGCACCGGCTTTGGGGTTGCGCTTGCTCCAGCCAAACAACTCGGCACCGCGGGCATAGCACTGTTTTAAGCTCTTGCTACTCCACGGTTTACCGTTGCTGGGGTCCTTCTCAGCGTAGTTGCGCAACCGAATTTCCAGCGGATCAATGCCCAATTGATACGCCAGGTCATCCATGGAGCATTCAATGGCAAACGAGCCGGGAGCCTCGCCGGGGGCACGCATAAACGTAGACGTCATCACATTGGCCCGCGCCAACTGGTAAGATGATTCAAACGTTGGGCACGCGTACAGCAGGTTTATTATGCGGCTGTTTGGCTCAGCGTAGTCGTCCCACGGTGAGGTGGTAGAGGTTTTCTCGTGAATGAGAGCCGTCAACTTGCCATCCTTCGTCGCCCCTATTTTCAGCGTCTGAGTTTGGTCTTCGCGGTGGCCCATGCTGGTAAACATCTGCGGCCGTGTGAGGGAAAGCTTCACTGGGCGGCCCACAGCCTTGGCCGTTTGCACCGTAAGAACAGTGTGGGGCCAGCTAGAGCCCTTGCAGCCAAAGCCGCCACCAATGTACTTCGTGACTACGCGTACCTGCTCAGCGGCTAGCCCTAGCATGGTGCTCAGCGCTTTTTGGGTGCGGGTTACGCCCTGTGTTGCCTCGTACACGGTTAGGCGGTCCGCAGCTTCCCAATGAGCGGTAGTAGCCCCAGGCTCCATGGGGTTGTGGTGGTTGATGGCGTGCACGTAGGTATGCGTGAGCTGCACTGGCGACGCCGCAAACGCAGCCTTCGGGTTGCCCCGCACGGTGTGGCCCGGCGTTTTACCATCCTGCACCTTCTGCGGATCAAATAGCTCGGCTTTGGGATCTTCGTAGGAGGCAGCCGGTTTTTCGGCGGCAATGTTCACGCGTACGAGTGCAGCCGCGTGCTGAGCCCGCTCCAAGGTATCGGCCACTACCACGGCCACGGCCTGCCCAGCGTAGTGAATCTGGTCGGAGGTTAGGGGCAGGAAACCCATGGGGGCGCCAATAGCTTTTTTGCTTTGGGCATCATTGGGGGTTTTGGCCAGCTTGGGCAGATTTTGATGGGTAAGAATAGCTAGTACCCCCGGCTCTTTCAGGGCCGCGCTAGTATCAATGCTTTGGATGCGGCCTTTGGCCACGTCACTGGTTTTGAGCACCGCGTGCACCAGCCCAGGCAGGTTGTTGAACTCAGCCGAGTAGCGGGCCTGCCCTGTCACCTTGGCGCGGCCATCTACCCGATCGAGAGGCTGCCCCACGGAGCCGCTCTGGGGGTTGGTTTCAAAGAATTTTGGTTCGGTATCCATAAGGAAAGTATTCCAGGAAGTGTAGAAACGCTATCTGTTGCGCTTCAATCAGTAGGGGCCAGAAGGGTGGCAACGCGCCGGCTTCCCGGGTTGCGCCTTAGACGTTAGGTGCGAGTTTTCCCTAACCGTTCTTAGCCAGCAACCTTCTGCAAGGCCTGCACCAGCGTATTTTGAGCTAGCTCCACCTTATAGCGGTTTTCGCTACGTGGTTGCGCCCCACGGAGGGCTGCGGCCGCGGCAGCCCGAAAAGTTGCTTCGGTAGCTGGGGCGCCCGTCAAGATTTTTTCGGCTTCGCGGGAGCGCCAGGGCTGAGCTCCTACCCCACCCAGTGCCACGCGGGCCGAGCGAATGGTGCCTCCTTGCACATCAAGGCCAACGGCAGCCGACGCCAGGGCGTAGGCGTAGCTGGCTCGCTCACGTACTTTTAGGTAGGTGGAGCGGCGAGCATGGACGGCCGCCGGAATTGTGACAGCCACAATCAGCTCGCCAGGTTCCAGCATGGTTTCCTTCTGGGGCGTTTTTCCGGGTAATAAGTAGAACTCGGTGACGGGCACGCGGCGCTGCTTGCCCTTCTGGTTTTCCAGGGTCAGCACGGCATCCAAGGCCGCCAGGGCTACCGATAAGTCGCCGGGGTAGGAGGTAGCAATGCAGGCATCGGAGGTACCCAGAATGGCGAGGTTGTGGTTGTCGCCTTGCAAAGCGGGGCAGCCCGAGCCGGGTACGCGCTTGTTGCAGGGGAAGGCCGCGTCGCGGAAGTAGCCGCAGCGGGTACGCTGTAGAATGTTGCCGCCAATGCTAGCCATGTTGCGCAACTGGGGCGAGGCGGCCAACAAGAGCGACTCCGATATGGCTGGGTATTGCTGCAATACGAGCGGGTTTTCGCCCACATCGCTCATACGCTCCATAGCGCCAATGCGCAAGCCGTCCGGCGTTTGCTCAATGCCTCTGAAGGGTAGCATGTTGATGTCAACCAACTGAGGATGTTCCTCTAGGTTAGCCTTCATCAGGTCCAGCAAGGTAGTGCCACCGGCGATGTAAGCGGCCTGCGGATTAGCCTTGCGGATGGCGGTAGCCTCCTTGGCAGAGCCCGCTTGCGTATAGCTAAAATTATTCATGGGAATAGAAGTGAAATGGTGGGGTAGTGAACTGGTAACCTGAGGTGGTGGTGAAGTAGGCCGCCGCCGCTGCCACGTTGGCAAACAGCATGGGTAGCAGCCTATTCACCAAGGCACCACGCTACACCTTCCCTTTTCCGGCCACCTCCCGCACAGCCGCTACAATGTTGGGGTAGGCCCCGCAGCGGCAGAGGTTACCGCTCATGTACTCCCGAATTTCTGCTTCAGAGTTGGCATGGCCTTCACGCACGCACGCCACACCCGACATAATCTGGCCAGGCGTGCAGTAGCCGCACTGGAAACCATCGTGCTTGATGAAGGCTTCCTGCATAGGGTGCAAGTCTTCGCCTTTGGCTAGACCTTCGATGGTTGTAATTTCCTTGCCTTGGTTCATAACCGCCAGGGTAAGGCAGCTATTAACCCGGCGGCCATCGATGTGCACGGTGCAAGCCCCGCACTGGCCATGGTCGCAGCCTTTCTTGGTGCCCGTCAGGTCCAGGTATTCCCGCAGGGCATCAAGCAAAGTCACCCGGGGTTCGGCCTGAATGGTGCGGACGGTGCCGTTTACGTTCAGCCGCATGGCCGATACACCTTCTACCGTTTTTGAAAAGGCCGTAAGACGCTCTGCCTGGCTGATGAAAGGCGGTGCAAGCGCCAAGCCTAGAATGCCACCGGCCTGCTTCATAAAGGAGCGGCGCGAGCCGTCGTCCGGCCGCAGCTCCGAAGCTCCGCTGGTAGGTTCGGAATGATTGGACATGGAAATAAGAACTGGAGGTGATTGGAAAGACGGGCGCACAACCTGCCATACTGCAAGCGCCACGATGTATTCAACCCGACTATGATCCGATGGTTGTGCTTGGTCTTACAGTACGGCTTAGCCCAGGCATAGTTCAGCCACCTGCCGCTTAGCCCTCGGCACATCCCAAACTCGTTTGCCCTGGCACCGCTAACACCTTCGAACAAAACCGCTTACGCTAGACTGAGCGGCCTACCGCGCTGGCAAAAACGGGCCTGATATCCCCCGCCAAAGCAGCAACCCATAGTCACGCTGCAACCTGATAATCATAATATTACACATCTAATCAAGCCTATATTCAGACGCTCAGACGAGCTATTTCCCGCAGGTGATGCGATAAGGTAAGTAGCCCATGTTACTCAAAGCCTCTTATTTCATATCAGGACCCGAAGCCGCGGTGGATACCTTGTGTCAAGTGCAAGCTACGTTAGTGTCTTAGCTCCTCATAACCTGCTTCTGGGATAGCCTACAGACTCTGCAAAACATGAAAGGCCCGTTTCAGCATGCTGAAACGGGCCTTTCATATGTACCTCTAGATAGAGGAAAGATGCTTAGCGAGTGGTACCGCCGGTAGTCGTACCGCTGGTGGTGCCGCTGGTAGTAGTACCCGAAGTGGTGCCGGAGGTAGTGCCAGTAGTGGTAGTACCCGAAGTAGTACCGCTGGTAGTGCCGCCCGAAGTAGAGGTACCGCTGGTGGTGCCATACGTGGTAGAGCCACTAGTAGTGCCGGAGGTAGTACCTGATGTTGTTCCCGACGTGGTGCCATCGGTGGAGCCGCTGGTAGAGCCGGCGGGAGCATCAGTGCTCGTGCTAGAGCAAGAGCTGAGGGCGGCGCCTACGCAGAACGCGAGGCCGAGGGTGCGAATAGCCAGGGCTGATTTAACTACCTTTTTCATAGGAGTAGGTTGGTTGACGTGGTGAATGAGTCAGATCAAAAATGTTGTTTAACAACGATTGTATTGTACGGTCTCAAACGCTGCGCCGCCTAAAAAATTTATACGAACAAATACGTATTTTGCCTCTTTTTATCAGTATAAATACCGACAAATCAGCTGTTTGCAAGTATTTCGGCACACTCACCGCCCATCAAAACACCGTTTTGCAAGCCTCGTACGGCAACCTCTTCCTATCCTAGAGTGATACTTTATTTCACCGTTCCAGCCAGCGAAGCATACGTAAGCGCGTCAAACGTAACGCCATTTTTGGCCCGAATTTTCAGCGTGGTTAGCGGTTGAGAAACGAAGAATATTTCCGTCATAGTGGTGAGCCCATCATCAGCAAATACTTCCACAGAAGCGGCATCAAACAAGAGCGTGAGGGCGGCAGCGGGGCCCGTAGCTAAGCGGGGCCCGGGGTGGCGACCCGCAAACTTGTTGCTGAAGCCCGTGGCACCGGCCTTGCTCCGGTCGATGTAGTACTGGTTAGCTATTTTGTTGTAACCGATGGCCAGCTCCTCCCCTTTTGCATTCGACAATACGAGGGCAAACTCTTGTAGCTGCTTGGTCGTGAGCTTGAGCTGAAACTGCGGGCTGCTGGGCTTAATCTTATCTGACAGGTCTAGCTCAGACTTCACCGCCACGTTTTTTAGCGTTTGGCTGGGCTGGGCAAGCTTGCTTACTTCCTTGGCAGGCTCCGAAGTGAGGTAGATTTCCGGACCTACTTGCCGCAACGCGAGGTCTCGCGGTGTGGTCATGGCGCTACGCCAGGGCGAGGTAGGCACTTCGTTGGCGTATTCCCAGTTGCTCATCCAACCCAGGAACAGCTTGCGCGCCCCGGTGTTGTTCCACGTCACGCCGGCGTAGTTGTCTTTGCCCCAATCAACCCACTTTTGGGTGGTAGTGGTAGGCGTGAAGGTTTTGCCATCGAACTGCCCCACAAAGTACTGGGTTGCCGAGCCCCCATTGGGCCCGCCGGGGTTAATGCTCACCAGCAGCACCCAGTGGGTTTTGCCGTTCAGGACCAGCGGAAACAGGTCGGGGCATTCCCACACGCCGCCGTGGGCACCCAGTTTCTCGCCAAACTCGCTCAGCTTGGTCCAGCTTTTCAGATTGGGCGAGCCGTAGAATGTAATGCGGTCCTTGGTTGCCAGGGTCATTACCCACTGCTTTGCCACCACGTTCCAGCTCACCTTGGGGTCGCGGAAGTCCTGGATGCCCGGATTGGGCAGTACCGGGTTGCCCTCGTACTTCTTCCAGGTTTTGCCTTCGTCGAGGCTGTAGGCGAGGCTCTGGTATTGGTGCTTGTTGGTTTTCTTCTTTTCCTCGTCGGCGTTGTGGTGGGTAAAAATGGCTACCAGCGCGTTTTTGCCGAACCCGGCGGTGTTGTTTTCATCTACCACGGCGCTGCCCGAGAAGATCATGCCCAGCTTGTCAGGAAACAAGGCAATGGCTTCCTCCTTCCAGCTTACCAGGTCTTTGCTGGTAGCATGGCCCCAGTGCATGGGCCCCCAGGTCATGCCCTCGGGGTAGTGCTGAAAGAACAAGTGATACGTACCGTTCAGGTACACCATCCCATTGGGGTCGTTCATCCAGTGTGCCGAGGGTGTGAAGTGGTAGGCAGGGCGGTATTGGGGGGTAACCGGGGGTACGGGGGCAGGCGTTTGGGCCTGTACTACGGGCGCGGCAGCTAGAAGCGAAAGGGCCAGAAACAGGGTCTTTTTCATGCGGGTGGGAAGAGTGCAGGTAGTAACGAAATCGGACAAGAGTAGCTTAAGCCAGCACAGATGCCAGCAGACACCATATAATAAGGAGTGCGGCGCTACACGGCGCGCGGCTCCAGCAGTTCCAGCACATCGGCTTCCCGAATGGCGGGAGTAGCGCCCAAGTGCGTAGCTACCAGTGCCCCCGTGGCGCAGGCAAAGCGTAGGGCTTCGCCAGGCTCCTGCCCGTTCAGCCAGCCTTTTAGCAGAGCGGCCAGGAAGGAGTCGCCGCTGCCAATGGTGTCTTTAACCTCTACCGCTACGCCGGGGGCCCGGTACAGCTGCCCATTGGTACAGAGCAGGGCACCATCGGCCCCACAGGTTACGCACACGGCCTGCAAATCAAACCGCTCGGCTAGCCATTGCATAGCCGTGGGGCGGTCGGTTTCCAAGCCAAACCAAGTCATGATTTCGGCCAGCTCGTGGTGATTCATCTTTACTAGGTTTGCCTTTTCCAGCAAATACTTGGTTACCTCCTTAGTGTAGTGTGGGGGCCGCATGTTCACGTCGAACACCTTGAATCGGGCGTGTTCCAGCAGGCGGTACAGGGTTTCGCGGGTGCCGGCCTGGCGGGCAGCCAAGCTACCGAACACAAACACCTCGGCCTGCTCCACAAGCTGCTCTAGCGCGGCATCGTACTGAATATAGTCCCAGGCTACGGGCTGCACAATCTTGTAGGTCACCTCGTTGGCGTCATCCACGTTGGCTTTCACTACGCCGGTAAGGTGGGTTTTGCCGCGCTGCACATAGTCGGTGCGGAGGCCCTTGGATTCAATAAACTCGAGCAGCTCGGTACCCAGCTCATCATCGCCAACACGGCTAATCAACTCTACGGGCAAGCCCAACTGGTGTAGGTGCACGGCCACGTTGAAAGGCGCACCGCCGGGCTGCTTGCCGGTGGGCAGCACGTCCCACAGCACTTCCCCAAAGCAGACTATTTTCTTTTCAGACATAGGAATACGGGAGTTTAATTGAGAAGAGGAACCAAGCAGCTCAGTGCCGGAGGGCGGCGTACTGCTTTAGTGGCACTAGTGAATTACCAAGGTTTTTTCTAGCTGTTCCAGCGAAGTACCCTTGGTTTCGGGCATGAGGCGCCACACAAACAGCAGCTGCAACACCATCATGGCGCAGAAGAACGCAAACGTGTGGCCGCCGCCCAACTGCTCGGCGAAGTAAGGAAAGGTAAACGCAATAATGGCGGCCATTACCCAGTGCGTGGACGACCCCAGGGCCTGCCCTTTGGCCCGCACCGTGTTGGGGAAGATTTCGGAGATGAACACCCAAATGACGGCTCCCTGCGAGAAAGCAAAAAAAGCAATGTACACGAACAGCAGCACCGGCACTAGCATGCCGCCCAGAGCGCTGAAATCTTGGGTGTAGAAGGCATATGACACCAAGCCCAGAGTAGCAATCAGCCCAAATGAGCCAATGAACATGAGCTTGCGGCGCCCAAACCGGTCGATGAACTGGCGGGCCAGCAGCGTGAAGGCAAAGTTTACTAGCCCCAGCCCGGCTGAGGAGAGTAGCGCCGAGCCTTTGCCCAGGCCCGTCATTTCAAAGATGCGGGGCGCGAAGTAGATAATGGCATTGATGCCCGACACTTGGTTGAACACGGCAAACAGCACGGCCAGCATAACGGGCCCGCGGTACTGGCGGGCAAACAACGAGCGGCCACCTTCTATGGCGGCGTCAGTGGCATTAGTGGTCAGGATGCTGGTCACGTCTTGGTCGGCGGTGGTGGGGTTGATGAGCTGCATCACCTGCCGCCCTTCCTCTACCCGGCCCTGTCCAATCAGCCAGCGGGGGCTCTCCGGTACCCGAAACAGCAGCAGGAAGAACACGGCCGCGGGTACTACCTGTACGCCCAGCATCCAGCGCCAGTCCTGCTCGCCAGTGCCCGTGAGCAAGTAGTTGGAGAGGTAGGCCACCAGAATGCCCAGCACGATGTTAAATTGAAACATGCTCACCATGCGCCCCCGCGACTCGCGCGGCGACACCTCCGAGATGTAAAGCGGTGCCGTGACGGATGAGGCACCCACGCCGAGCCCTCCCAAGAAGCGGAACACTAGAAAAGCAACCCAGCTTTGCGTAAGGGCCGCCCCCAGGGCCGACACGAAATACAGCACCGCAATCCAGATCAGGGTTTGGCGGCGGCCTAGCTTATCGGACGGAATGCCGCCGAAGATGGCGCCGAATACGGTACCAATCAGGGCAATGGAAATCGTGAAGCCGTGCTCTACCGGGGTCAGGTGCCATACTTGCTGAATGGCCTTTTCAGCCCCGGAAATAACGGCCGTATCGAAGCCGAACAGAAAGCCGCCCAGCGCTACCACCAGGGACCAGAAGAAAACGTTGCTATTTTTCACAGCGGAAAATTCAAGGGTGAAGGCAAGAAAAGCAGCCCATCATGCTGAGCGCAGCCGAAGCACTTGGCGTGTTACTAGCTGGTTTGAGCGAGATGCCCCAACTAGCTCAACAAGATGGGCTTGGGTATTCGGGGTTACCAGCCGGGGTTCTGCTTGTAGAGGCCTTTGCTGAAGTTAATCTGGTTTAGCGGAATCGGGAGGTACTCGTCGCGGCCGGCTGTAAACCGGGCCGTTTGCAAGTACTGGCGCTTGGTTTTTTCCCGGTCGAAGTAGGTATTCAGGTAGTTGGCCGCAATGCCCCAGCGCACCAGATCAAAGAAGCGGTAGCCCTCCATGGCAAACTCCAGGCGCCGCTCGAAGCGCAGAGCCTCGCGGGCGTACTGCTGGTTCCACGCCGCCATTGGGTAGAGGCCAATATTGTAGTTGGAGATGGTGGTGCCGGTAGCAGTTTTCAGCTTGGCGGTGCTGTTTTGGGCCCGCCGCCGGATTTGGTTGATAATGGGCAGTGCCTCCGGGGCCCGGTTCAACTCAATAAGGGCTTCGGCCTTCCACAGCAGTACATCGGCGTAGCGGATAAGGGTCCAGTTCTTCGAGGAGCTCATGAAAGGAGGCGTTTTCTGAAAACTAGGATCCGAGGGCAGCACATTTTCCTTCATCGACATATAGACCCCGTAGGTATTCTGGTCGCGCAGCCAGGAGGTCTCAAAGATGAACGTAGGCGCATACTTATACGGGTGCGAGGGAATCCCGACGGTATGATCGAGGCGCGGGTCTACGGTATTGGTTTGAAAATCAGCCGGCTTAGCCAAGTCGGAGTTGTTGAAGGTGGTAAACAGGGGCAGTCCCTGCGCATCCGTCTTAAAGGAGTTTACTAAGTTCTGGCTGGGCTGGTGAAAGCCGCAGCAGCCGTAGTCGGGGTTCATGGGGTAATTCAGCTGGTTGCCCCGGTCGGTGCGGCCCTTGGGCGTACCATCGTTGCGCGAAAACTGAATGGCAAACACCGACTCAGGCCCGTTGTCGCCCACGGTCAGGAAGTTGGTGGCGAAATCGGGGTGCAGAGAGTACTTGCCCGAGGCAATGACTTGGTCGGTCAGGGTTACTACCTCTTGCAGCTTGGCTTGGTCAACTGACGTCACGGCGTGGGCATCGTTCTGCACGTAGGCCTGATAGAGCAGCGTTTTGGCTAGGTAGGCCTGGGCCGCCGACTTGTTGGCCCGCCCCGTTTCCGGCTGGGTTTCGGGGAGGTTGGCTACCGCAAAGCGGAAGTCGTCGGCAATCTTGGTCCACAGCTCGTCGTTGCTCAGGGCCACGTTCGATACCTCGGCGTACTGCGCCGTGGGCACCGTTTCGTCGATGTAGGGTACGCGCTTAAATAGCTCTTTCAGCAGGAAGTAGAAGTGCCCGCGCAGGAAGCGCACCTCTCCCTGGCGCACCTTCTTGCTAGGCATGGCCGCCGCATCAATGGCGTCAAGGCGGCGCAGAGCATCATTGGCGCGCGAAATACCAATGTAAATCAAGAACCACAGCTCATCGGTGTTGCCCACATCCACGCGGTTGAACGTGAAGGTTTCGTAGAAGTGGAAGGCGTCCACGTCGGCCGTGCCGTTGCCGCCCTTGTAGGCGTCGCCGCCGCGCACGTTGCCGTAGGGCCACATGGAGGTGTAAGGCGCCCGGTACACATCGTTGCCGAGCTGGGAGTAGGTGGCTATTACCTGCTTCTCCACGTTGGCTACGGTGTTCAGCTGCTCATCGGTGAGGGCACCCGTGGGCTGCACATCAAGGAATTTTTGATCGTTGCAGCCAACGGAAACGGCTAGCAGGGAAAGCGCCAGCACGCTGGATTTTAGGATATTCATGGGTAGGAGTGCTAGCGGGTGGTTAGAAGGATACGTTGAGGCCGGTGCTGAAAATCCGAGGAATGGGGTACTGGTAGTTGGTCACCTCGGGGTCCGGACCGGTGTATTCTTTACTCTTGATAGTGAACAGGTTCTGCCCTTGCACATACAAGCGCACCCCTTTTAGCCGCACCTTGCTCACCACGTCGGCGGGCAGTGAATAGCCTAGCTGCAGGTTGCGCAGCTTTAAGTAAGAAGCGTTTTCAACGAAGTAAGTAGACGCGCGGCCCTCGTTGTTGCTGTTGATGAGCGTAGCGGCCGGAATGCTGGAGCCGGTGTTGGTGGGCGTCCAGGCATCGAGCAGGCGCTGACCCCAGTTTTCCCCCGAAGCCAAGGACGAGAAGTCGGTTCGGAATTTTGCGTTGTTGTAGGCGTAGAGGCCCTGCACCCCTTGTAAGAAGATCTGCAAATCGAACCCCTTGAAGGCCGCGCCCAGGTTGAGGCCGTAGTTGAAGTCTGGTACGCCCTCTGTAATCCAGGTTTGGTCGAAGTTGTCCACCTTGCCGTCGCCATTCAGGTCTTTATAGCGGATGCGGCCGGGGGCGGCGCCTACCTGGGTAGGGCCTTGGCTTACTTCGGCCGTGGTTTGGTAAAGCCCATCGGCCACGTACCCATACACCGCATTGATGGAGTGCCCCAAGCGAGTTACGTCCTGGCCGTTGCCGCCGTAAGCATTAATCACCTCCGCCGGCAGGTAGGTGAGCGTATTGCGGTAGGTAGAAAGGTTGCCCGTGATGTTGTAGGTCAGCCCATTCGCAAGCTCGTTCTGGTAATTGAGCAGGAACTCCCATCCTTTATTTTCAATGGAGGCCCCGTTGACAAACTGGTCGCCGCCCTCGCCTACTACGGCCAGATACGGCAGGTTCACGAGGATATCTTCGCTCTTCTTCACGAAGTAGTCTACCGAGCCCGACACCTTATTTTGCAGGAAGCCGAAGTCAACCCCCACGTTAGTTTGGGTGGTGGTTTCCCACTTCAGGTTGGGGTTGGCCCGCTGCACGCGGCGGTAGCCCGAGGGCAGGTTGGTGTCGTTGCCGTAGATGTCGTAGGCTGTGCCGTGGTCGTAGTCGAAGTTGGGGTCCAGGGTGCCCAGCAAAGACTGGTAGAGGCCGCGGGCCGCGAAGTTGGCAATATCCTGGTTGCCGGTTTGCCCCCAGCCGGCGCGCAGCTTCAAGTCGGAAAGGAAGCCCACGTTGTCTTTCAGGAAGCCTTCCTCACTTAAGCGCCAGCCCACCGACAGAGCCGGAAATACCCCAAACTGGTTGTCGGTACCGAAGCGGGAGGAACCGTCGCGGCGTACCGTTACGGAGCCCAGGTACTTGTCGGCAAAGGAGTAGTTTACTTTGCCGAAGTAGGACGCCAAGCGGTAAGCCGTGCCGGAGCCGCCGTTGTCCTTGTTGGCCGAGCCCGCATCGAGGTAGGTGTAGTTGGGGTCTTCGCTGGCGAAGTTGGTGCGCGAGGCATAGGTGCTTTCGGCGTAGTAGCTGATGCGCTCCGTGCCAGCCAGGAAATCAAGCTGGTGCTTGCCGCCGAGGGAGAGGTTGTAGTTCAGCGTGTTCTGCCACACCCAGTTGCCGAAGAAGCTTTCGTTGTCCGTCACCCGGTTGTTGGCCTCCGACAGGAAGCCCGCGGTGTAGGTTTTGTAGATCTGGCGGTACTTGTAGAGGCTATAGTCGATGCCGAAGCTGGAGCGCAGGTGCAGACCCTTCAGGATTTCAGCGTCGGCAAACACGTTACCAAATACCCGTCCCGTATTCGAGCGGTTCTGCTTGTTGTCGGTGAGCAGGCGCAGCGGATTGTCCCGGTCGCTCATGCCAGCTACTGGCCCGCCCCAGCCTAACCCGTCTGCGGTGCGCACGGGTACAATAGAAGGCAGCTGGCTGGTCCGGTCGCGCACGTTGAAAATGTCTACTTCCGCCCGCTGCGACTTCACAATGGTCAAGTTTTCTCCCACCTTCACCTTGCCTTCCAGAAAGTTGTAGTCGGAGTTGAGGCGGGCCGTGTACCGGTTGAAGCCCGTGTACTTCAGGGTACCGCTGTTGTCGTAGTAGTTCACCGAAAACAAGGCCCCGCCCCGCTCACTGCCACTGCTCACGCTTAGGTCGTAGCTCTGAATGAGGGCATTCTGCTGCGTTTCCTTAAACCAGTCGGTGTCGGCGGAGCGCTGGGTTTTATTGGCGTCGATAAACTCCGGCACGACCACCTGGTCTAGCACCGGCCGGCCATCGGGCCCCGTGTGCGACTGGAAGGTGTAGTACGGCAAGCTGGGCGTCGAGCCGTCATTGGTAGCGGCCTGCCAGTACACCCGGCCGTAGTCCTGGGTGTTGAGCATCTTAATGTGCGGACCCGGCTTCTGCACCGTGAAGAAGGTAGAGAAGTTTACCTGCGTGGCGCCCTTCTTGGCCTTCTTCGTGGTGATGATGATAACGCCATTGCCCGCCCGCGAACCGTAAATGCTGGCCGCCGAGGCATCCTTCAGCACCTGAATCGACTCGATGTCGTTCTGGTTGATCTGGTTGATGCCTTCCTTGGTGGGAATGCCGTCAATAACGTAGAGCGGGTCATTGTTGCCCAGCGTACCGATGCCGCGGATGCGCACCGAAGCAGCACTGCCCGGCGCCCCATCCGTTGTGACCTGCACGCCCGGCACGCGGCCCTGCAGGTTACGGGTTACGTCGTTGGAGGCCATGCTCTTAATTTCGTCGGTTTTCACCACGGCCACGGCCCCGGTCAAATCGGCCTTGCGCTGGGTCTGGTAGCCGGTTACTACTACTTCATCCAGGGCGGCCGCGTCGGGGGTCAGCGTCACGGAAAAGGTGGTCCGACCACTCACGGCCGCCTCCTGGCTTTTATAGCCGATAAAGGAAAAGAGCAGGGTGGTAGCGTTGTCGGGCACCGACAGGGTAAACTCGCCATCGGGACCGGTAGAGGTGCCCAGGGCCGTGCCCTTCACTACTACCGTTACGCCGGGCATGCCAGCGCCTTTTTCATCCAGCACGCGCCCACTCACGGGCACATCAACGGCGAAAGAAGCGGCAAAATGGGAGGCGCTGTTTGCGGCAGCGGTGGCTGGCAACGTGGCCGCCAGCGGTGCAGCAGTAAGCAGCGTAAGGCCGAGAGCCCGCCGCAGGGGTACAGGGTGTTTCATGTGGGAATTGGAAAGGAATGGGAGGTACCGAGATGGGCCGAACCGGAGAAGTTGGCCGCCGAAAAACGCTTGGTTTCTGGGTAGCACTCTCTGTCACCAGCTAAGTGCTACGCTGTATTCGACTGCTGCCGGAAGCTCTGCTGGCCTGTTAGAAGGCCCGAACAACCCGCCGCTTTGGGGAGCGGCCAGCCCAATACTTGACCCAAATGTCAGCCGCTAGCAAGGCAAGGGCTTGCTCGATTCACTCAAACTCTTTCACAATTTGCTCAACCACGTTCATCAATTACAAATCACTCACACACAATTATTTATACTTAAATCACAACTTGTATTTAGGCATATAGTATCACTTTTGATACTTGATTTCAAAAATTGATACATCTTTTCAACCCGCAATTGGCACCAAAACGAAAGCGCCAGCTTCGGCCCCGCTGCACAGGAAACCCGAAGCTGGCGCCAAGGCCGCGCAACGTACTGAGCGCCTACCCCGCCGTGGTGTGCATGGCCCGGAACTCGGAGGGCGACACTTGGTAGCGGGCTTTGAAAGAGGTAGAGAAATACGAGGGCGAGGAGAAGCCTAACTGGTAGGCCACCTCTGCAATCGTCAGGTCGTCGTCGAGCAGAAGCTGGCGGGCTTTCGTGAGGCGGATACCCTGGATAAAGTCGGTAACGCCGGTGCCCAGTACGGCCTTCACCTTGCGGTAGAGCTGCACCCGCGAAATGCCCATGCTACGGGCCACGTCCTCCACGCTCAAGTCCGAACGGGTCAGGTTGGCTTCCACAATAGCCGTGAGGTCGGCCAGGAATTTTTGGTCTACCCGCTGGGGCGCTACCGTAGCCGTATCTACCGATAGTTCCCGGCGGAAATGCTCGCGCTGCTTCTCGCGGTTGCTGAGCAAGGTGCGCACGCTTTCCAGCAGAAAAGCGGGGTTAAAGGGTTTGGTCAGGTACAAGTCGGCACCAGCCTGCACGCCTTCTACCTGCTGCTCGGGGGCGTTGCGGGCCGTGAGCAAGATTACCGGAATGTGGGAAGTGCGCCAGTCGCCCTTGAGCTGGGCTACCACTTCCAAGCCGCTTAGCTCGGGCAGCATCACGTCGCACACAATCACGTCAGGAATGGTTTCGGCGGCCAGGCGCAGGCCCGTTGCTCCGTCGAAGGCAGTTGTAAGTTGAAAATGAGGCTGGAGCTTCTGGGCCAGGAAGGCATTGACGTCGGGGTTGTCCTCAATCACCAGCACCAGGGCTTCACTACTTGCGCTGCTCACCACCTGGGGCAATGGGGCAGCCACGGCCGACGACATGGCCAGGCCCTCATCGAGGGCAAAGATGGGGGTAGCCAGGGTAGGCGCCACCACCGATTTCATGGCCGCCGGTAGCACCAGCGGCAACGTCACCACAAACGTACTTCCCTGCCCCGGCCGGCTGGTAAAGCTGAGTTGGCCTAAGTGTAGGCGCGTGAGCCCCAGGGCGAGAGCGAGACCCATGCCCGAGCCCTTGGCCGTGGACTGCTGGCCTTGGTAAAACCACTCGAAGATGTGGGCGCGGTCTTGCTCTGATATGCCGCGGCCCGTGTCTTCCACGCTCACGCGCACGTTGCCTTCGGCCGGTACTCGCTGGATGCTTACCGTTATCTGTCCGCGCTCGGGCGTGAACTTCAGGGCGTTGCTGAGCAGGTTGAAGAACACTTTATCCAGCACGTTCACATCAAACCAGAGCGGAATAACTGGCTCGGCCGGCAGAAAGCGTAGGGTAATGCCACGCTGACGGGCAGGCTTCTCGAACACATCCATGATTTCCCGCACGAAAGCCACCAAATTGCCTTCCGTGGCACGCACCGGCATCTTACCCACATCAATCTTGCGGAAATCCATGAGTTGGTTGACCAGTTGCAGCAGGCGCTGGGCGTTGCGCCGCACAAGGCTTAGGTCGTGGCGTTGGGCGGCGGGTAGCTCGGGGCCGCTGGTTAGCATTTCTTCTACCGGCCCTAGAATAAGCGTAAGCGGAGTACGCAGCTCGTGGGAGAAGTTGGTGAAGAAGCGCAGCTTGGCTTCGGTTTCTACCTTAGCGCGCTCTGCAAACTCTTGTAACTGATTGCGTTGAGAGCGTATTTCTTCATTTTGCTGCCCAAGCTGCTGGTTGATGCGGCGGTTGGCCCGGAAGGCTCGCCACACCAGCAAGCCCAGGAGGGCCGACCCCACCAGGGCTGCCGCTAACACGTACAGCACGGTTTGCTGGCTGGCGTAGGTATCGCGCTGCTGCTGCAAGAGGCGCTGCTGGCGCTGAATATCCTGCTGCTGGCTGGTGAGCTTCTCGGTTTGCAGCTTCATCGTCAGCACGTTGGTAGAATCAATAACCATCGTACCCAGGATATTCTCCTTGTCGTAGGGCTGCTGGCGCAAGACGCGCATGGCCGTCCGAATGGCTTCCTCCCCACCCGGCGAGTAGAGCAGTGTAGCCTTCAGGATGTCATCTTGCACCAGTTGAATTCCCCCGTGTGCTCCCGGTAGCCCATCTACTCCTACTATACGAATGCGCTGATCTAGCTGTAGCTGCTTGCATACTTGGTAGGCACCCAGCGCCAACCGGTCGTTATGGGCAAAGATGAGGTCTACCTCCGGGTGGGCACGCAGGACAGCCGGCAGCCGCTCGAGCACCGAAGGACGCTCCCAATTGCTGTTCACCTGGGCCGTGAGCTGAATGCCGGGGTAAGTAGCCAGGGTTTGCGCAAAGCCCCGGTGCCGGTCGACGGCAGGAGAGGTGCCCGGCGCGCCCAGCACTTCCAGAACCTGCCCCCGTCGTCCCAGCAAGCTAGCTACGTAGTTGCCCGCTATCTGCCCCACTTCCTCGTTGTTGCCGCCCACGTAGGCCGTATACAGCTTGGAAGTGATTCGCCGGTCGAGGATAACCACCGGAATGCCCCGGTTGTACACCTCTTCCACAATGGGAGTTATGGGCTCCGTTTCGTTGGCCGAAACAATCAGCAGGTCAATCCCTTCGCGAAGAAACTCCTTGATTTGCTGCTCCTGCAAGGCACTGTTGTACTTCGCATCCTTGATCTGAAACTTGACCTCGGGGTAGAAGCTCAGCTCTTTCTTCATGCCAGCCAGCATGGCCTGCCGCCAGGCGTCGCCATTGGTGCACTGCGAGAAGCCGATGGTATAGGTGGGCGGCTCCGGCGAACGGGAACA
Source organism: Hymenobacter mucosus (assembly GCF_900188255.1). Classification (GTDB taxonomy): domain Bacteria; phylum Bacteroidota; class Bacteroidia; order Cytophagales; family Hymenobacteraceae; genus Hymenobacter; species Hymenobacter mucosus. Next base: position 850,897 of record NZ_FZNS01000001.1, read on the forward strand.
GCTACCCACGGCCAGCAGCCCGCCCAGCACCCAGATGGCGCGTACCAACAGCACAGAGTAGGCAGTAGATAGGAGACGCATTGCACCGAAGGTAGCAAGAAATAGGAACACCCAACGGCGCTCTATTTCTGGCAAACCTAGCGGCTGGCGGCGGCTATTCTTTGCTAAACCTAGGTAAGCTGAAGGGTAAGGCCAGCACCTTATGATACTGGTCCTTCGTCGATGCGGCTCTCCAGTACCTGCTGCACTGCGGCTGGCACGGCCGATAGCACATCGTAGCCGGTAGCCGCTTCAATAGCATCCACGGTGGTTCGGTACTGGCCCCAGTTGGTACCCAGGGAGGTGTCGTTGGGCGTATCAACGGCAATGACGCGGGTGCTGGTGGTTACGCGCGAAGCGTCGTTGTCACCAACCGGCAGAATGACAACTACTTTCCAGCACCGGGCCGGCACGGTCACGCGGCCCTGGTCGATGGTGGTTTTGAAGCCGTTGGAGCCAGTTCCGCCCTTGCCGTAGCTTCCGCAGATGACATATACTTCTTGGCCTTTGCTAAGGAAGGTGCGGGTATAGTCCTCCAGGTTGGCCCAGGTTTGCTGGTTGTTGCGCGGCGCCTGGGGCATCATATTAGTCATTAAGAAGGTAGCCGAGTTGTCGGCTGCCGTCTTGGTACGGTCGGCGGAGGGGCAGTTATGGCCCCGGTCGAACCCCGAGCCGGTGTAGCTGCTGGCCTGTACTTGGTACCACCCTGCGGGGAGGGAGGGGTCGGGCGTGAAGTTGTCTTGGCGGGTGGCAGAGCCGCGCCAACTGGCGTCCAAGTGCCAGCTTACCCAGTTGGGCTTGCCTTGGTCGCGGTGGTAGCTAAGAGCGTACTGGCGCTTGCTGAGCAGGTAATTAGTGGGTTGTTTGCTATCGGTGATGGCCCCGCTGGGATTACCTAGGGTGAGATGCTCGGGAAGGTTGGCAGTGGGTGTGGGGTCGGAGGAAGAACAGGCGCTTACGCCTGCCAGGGCAACAAGGCTAGCCCAGCGGCTCCATTCCTTCAAAAGTGCGTTCATGCCACGAAAGTATTAAACCAGGTTCATATGGAACTCGCTGCACCTAGGTACGAAACCCAGCCTAGGACAGACGATTCGCTACCCTGATTGAACTCCGACCCGAAAAACTGGTTGGAAAAGCCACGAGTACTCGGTAACTCGCTGTCCGTCTTTGAGCGGGGCAGCATCCTTTTTGACGCTCTACGTAAGCTCCGCTACCCGCTGCTACTCCCTTTCTCCAACCAGTTTTTCCCCTCCACCCTCCCGCTATGAAATTGCTTCTCTGTCTTTCCCTGCTTGCAACGCCCACCCTACCGGCCGCGCTTGCCCAAACCTCAAAGGTTACTACCGCTGTCAAGATGTCCAGCAACCAGGTAAAAACCACGAATGGCCTGCTGGAGGGCACTACCACCGCTACTGGCATCCGCTCGTTTAAGGGTGTGCCCTTCGCCACTCCGCCCGTAGGTGAGTTGCGCTGGCAAGCCCCTCAGCCGGCAAAGAACTGGACCGGAGTGCGGCAGGCTAAGCAGTTTGGCCCCCGGGCCATGCAGCTCCCCGTGTTTGGCGACATGAACTTTCGCTCCAATGGAGTTAGCGAAGATTGCTTGTATCTAAACGTGTGGACACCCGCCAAAACCAGCCAAGAGCGACTACCGGTACTCGTTTACTTCTACGGTGGCGGCTTTATTGCCGGCGACGGCTCGGAGCCGCGCTACGATGGGGAGAGCATGGCCCGCCGCGGCATTGTGGCCGTAACTGTCAACTACCGCCTCGGGGTTTTCGGATTCATGGCTCATCCAGAGCTTACCAAGGAGTCGCCCAACCACGCCGCTGGCAACTACGGTTTCCTAGACCAGAGCGCCGCCCTGCGCTGGGTACAACAAAACATTGCCGCTTTCGGCGGCGACCCGCAGCAAGTCACTATTGCGGGAGAGTCGGCGGGATCTATGTCGGTGAGTGCCCAAATGGCTTCCCCCCTATCCAAAGGACTATTTGCACAGGCTATTGGGGAAAGTGGCTCCATGCTCAACACTGGCTTCGGACCAGTGCCCCTCACCGATGGCGAGCAAGCTGGGGTAGCTTTTGCTAAGAGCCTTGGGGTTACCTCCCTAGCCGCTTTGCGGGCCTTACCGGCCCAACAGTTGCTGGAGGCGGCTGGCAAACCAGGAGTACCTCGCTTCGCCCCTACCCTCGATAATTACTTTTTCACCCAGATGCCCACGGCTACCTTTGCCGCTGGTCAGCAGGCGCGCGTGCCATTGCTGGTGGGCTGGAATTCGCAGGAGATGGGGTACCAGGCGCTGCTAGGCGCCGAAGCGCCTACTCCCGAAAGCTTCCGTAACGCCGTACAAAAACTCTACGGTAGCCGGGCCGAGGAAATACTCAAGCTATACCCCGCTACCACGCCCGCGCAAGCCGAGCAATCGGCGACCGACTTGGCCGGCGACCGGTTTATTGCCTATAGCACTTGGAAGTGGGCCGATGCGCACACGCAAACCAGCGCTCAACCCGTGTATCGCTATATCTACGCCCGGCCCCGGCCAGCAATGGTGCCCGAAATGGGAAATGCTACCACGGGCTTGGCTGGTGGCGTAGTAAAGCAAGCTACCACGGCTCCGAAAGCCCCGCCCGCCCGCGGCGCCGTACACTCAGCCGAAATAGAATATGCCTTAGGCAATTTACCTGGCAATAAGGTTTTTGCTTGGACTCCTGATGACTATAAGGTGTCGCAAACTATGCAAACTTACTTTGCCAATTTCATCAAAACCGGAAACCCTAACGGCAAGGGCTTACCTACTTGGCCCGCTGCTTCCGCTACCAACAGTGGCCCGCTCATGCACATCGACGTAACCACCCGATCGGAGCCGGAAGTCAACCGTGCGCGCTACCTGTTTCTCGATCAGCAAGCCGCCAAGTAGTAATTCACGTTTCTTCCTCAACGCCAACGGCGGTACCAGCTACTTGTAATCAGGTAGCTGGTACCGCCGTTGGCGTTGAGGGCACTTGCACAACAGAAGTGCACTAGCTGGGTATATGAGCCAAGTTACTGTACCGAGGTACCTATAGTTATCCTGCTGTCAGAATGAGAAGCAAAATTATGGCTGTCACCGGGCTGATTTGAGCTTAATGACTCATGTAAGTCTCTTCTTGACTAGCAATTAGTTACATAAATACAAAAAGTCATATATACTATTCATGTCTAGTAACGCTGTTTTGCTTGTTAGACGCTTGGTAACTCACTATACTTTTTGCCCGCACCACTATACTCGCTTGCGCCTGATTTGCGCTGTAGACAGCATATAGCGTCAAAGCAAGGCCTACAGCCTGGTGCGATGAACAAATAGGCACAGATGAGAGCTGAGTATTCAGCTGTTAGGCTTAAGTGCAAAAACCGGTCATAGTGACTGATCTAATTTTGTTATACAATTTTTATAAAATTTATCATTTAATATTATAATTTAGCCGAATGATTCTTGAAACAGTACTATGAATAAGCACTTACTCTTTTCTTCGCTACTACTGCTCATAGGGTTGTCTCACGCTGCCAGAGCCACAACATACTATGTTAGCCCAACCGGCAACGATGCGAATCTGGGTACTGCACCAGCTACTGCGTGGCGAAGCATTGACCACGTTAACAGCGTGGTATTTCGCCCTGGGGACAAGATATTGTTCGAGGCCACGCAAACCTTTGCAGGTACGCTTAAACCGCAGGGCAGCGGCACTGCTACACTGCCAATCATCTTTAGCTCCTATGGCCCCACATCTGCTATTATAAACAGTGGTGTGGAGCCTGGCTTTATAGCCTACAATACCGATGGTATAGAGCTACGACGACTAACGTTTGTAGGCGCTGGCCGGACCGTTAACGCGGAAAATGGTGTTCTATTCTACCGCGACGCTGGCAATGCTAGCAGCCCTCAGTTCAGTCATATTACACTTGACAGCCTGGATGTTAGCGGCTATCAGCAGTACGGCATCACCATCGGCAGCCACAACACCAGTGTTGATTTCTGGGGTGAGGCCTACGGCTATGATGACGTACGCATTACCAATACGCTTGTGCACGACAACGGCGACACGGGAATCTTCTCTTATGGGGCAACGCTCCACGCTAACCGTAACTGGTATGTAGCCAATTGCAAATCGTATAACAACTCCGGCAGAACTGACATCACGGACCGAAACACGGGTAGCGGCATTGTACTAGCGAATATTGATAAAGGGCTTGTTACCCACTGCGAAACCTACAACAACGGCCGGCTAAGCTCGCACATATACACCGGTCCGGCGGGTATGTGGGCCTATAGCTGCAACAACTTAGTCGTAGAGTATTCCGAGTCGCACCACAACCATTCAGGCACGCTGGACGGTGGCGGGTTTGATTTGGACGGTGGGTGCACAAACTCTGTATTGCAGTACAACTACTCGCACGACAACGACGGCCCTGGCTTCATGCTGGCTCAGTTTGATGGGGCGCCTGTTACGCTGCAGGATGTAGCTATCCGTTACAACGTCAGTGAGAACGATGCCCGGCGTTATGGGGGAGCCATTCTGCTATGGTCGTCGGGGGCTAGCGGCGGCATTAACCGAGCTAACGTGCACAACAACACCATTTACGTTACGCCAACCGCCAGTGGCTACGTTCCGCAAGCAGTTTACCTTGCCAGTCCGCACATGCACTCCACGGCTGTTCGCAACAATATTTTCCAGACCACTGGGGGCGTACCATTCCTGCTCGATTATGGCCGAAGCAGCGTGTTATTTCAAGGCAATTGCTATTGGAACACCGGAGCCAACGCCTCGTGGAAGCAGGGCGGCGCTACACACTACAGCCTTAATGCATGGCGTAACGCTACTGGCGCCGAAAGGGTTGGCACTACCAACAGCGGCTTGGAAGTAGACCCGCTCCTGAACGCGCCTGGTAGCGGTGGCACCAACCCCATGACTCTGGGTAAGTCAATGAGCGCCTGGATGCCCTACCAATTGCAAGCCAACTCCCCCCTCATCGGGGCCGGGCTGGATTTGCAAACCTTATTTGACATGTCATTAGGCGCCCACGACCTGTATAACTTACCCACCCCAACGGCAGGTACGGCAGGTAACATTGGTGCCAACGAGCGACGGGCCGTTAGCCCGCTGCCCGTAGAGCTGGTCAAATTTACCGCTGAGAACAAGGAGAACCTCGTTTCTCTAGGCTGGACTACCGCCATGGAAGTAGGCAGTGCTTTTTTCGAAGTTCAGCGCTCCACTGATGGCAGAACGTTTACCTCAGTGGCAAACGTTGCGGCGGCTGGCACCAGCACTAGTACCCGGCTATACACGTGGAACGATCCGCAGCTTATTGAACAAGTCACGTACTACCGCCTGCGTCAGGTAGACGTAGATGGCACTTCCCACCATAGTTCCGTGGCCGTTGTCTCGCCACGCCTAACTGGCCGCCAGGAACTGAGCGTATTCCCAAATCCTATTGCTAAAGGCGAAGCTCTATCGGTAAACATGGCCGCATTCACCGGACGAGCCGTGCGGGTAAGCATCACGAGCCTAACGGGACAAGTGGCTTTTGCAAAGCAGTTTGCTGGGCAGCCTACCTCTGCTGTGTTGCTACAACTACCCGCTTCCGTAGCTCCTGGCACGTACCTACTATCTGTAAGCGACGGGCAAAAGCGGGAGTACACTCGCTTAGTAATCGAGTAATGCGGGGCTGCACGAGTGCATACTAGGCACCGCGTAGTATGCATTCGGCCAACACGTATACACACGGTCCTAGGGCACCTACTCTTGAGTAGATGCCCTAGGACCGTAGCTTTTTTTAACGCTACCCCATGCACTTTTCATAACTGGCGCTGCTAGTTACTTGAGTGCATAAGGTGGGCCTAGTGCACTCTTTTTTCTTTAGTGAGGCTACCTTCATCTATCTTCCGCATCTGATTTCTATACTGGTTCTATGCTGGCAGTATTTCTGATGCTTTATCCTTAGTCTATAGCCTTCAAAGTGCCGGCTGGCGGAGCAGGTTGGTCATGATTATGTCCAGAATAGCTTTACTGCTGAATGCGCCTTTACATAACACAACACCTGCCTAATAATTATATATTTACGCAGCTTCATTATTTTCTATGCAGATTTCTACTCGTGTTGTGCAGTGGCTTACACTGGCCCTGATGGTATGCTACTCTTCCTCAAGCGTTCAGGCACAGAGCCCAGTTGCTCCTACCTGGGGCTGGGCGCAACAGGCTACTGGCACCGGTACCGCTTGGCCTTACGATATGGTAGTGGACAAGCTAGGCAACTCATACGTAGTAGGCTCTTTTTATAGCACTCTAACTCTCAGCCCTACTTTACAGCTGTCTACTTCGGCTTTCAACGATTCGGACGGTTTCCTAGTCAAGTTTACCTCAACGGGTGCGGTAGCCTGGGCCCGTCAGCTAGGCTCTGCCGCGGGCTTTGATGCGGCCAACGGGGTAGCCCTCGATGCGGATGGCAATGTATATGTAACTGGCGCTTTCTCGGGTCAGTTGGCCTTGGGTGGTATCAGTCTTACTACCCCCCGGCAGGCTACCTACCTAGCCAAATACGATCCGCAAGGGGTGGCGCAGTGGGCCCAGCAGAGCGTTGGCCCCAACATCGGAGACTCCGCCACTGGCCACGATGTGGAAGTGGACGCGGCCGGCAACATTTACATTACCGGCACGGTAGGATGGGGCAGCGTGTCCTTCGGTGGGAGTAGCATCAGCCCAGCCCCTGGGTCGGCGTACGCTCACTTTGTGGTGAAGTACAACAGGAGCGGCACCGTGCAGTGGGCTCGGGTAGACGGTTCGACTATGGCGAATCAGAGCTACCCTTCTTACTTGGCGCTTGGGCCTGCGGGAGAGGTATATATGAGTTGCAGCGTGCAGCAAGCTCCTCTATTTGCTAATATTTCCTATCCCAGCCGCGGCGGCATAGATGCCTACGTAGTAAAATACGATGAGCTAGGTAATCGGCAGTGGGTGCAGCAGCTAGGAGGCCCCGGCAACGATGAAGTGCGGCTTGGCGCTGTGGACGCGCAAGGAAGCCTGTATCTGCCTCTGAGCTTTTCAGACCAAGCCGGGGTTGGCACAACGGTCCTATCCTCGGCAGGCTCTTCTGATCAGGCGCTTATTAAGCTTAACAGCCAAGGCGCCCCGCTGTGGACGCGTACCGTGGGGGGCCGCAACTATGACATTGCCCAGCAAGCCGCTCTCGACGCATTTGGCAATGTGTATCTACTAGGCTGGTTTATGGACCAAGTAACACCTGCCCCCGGACTAAGCTTCAGCAGCGCCGGGCATTACGATGCCCTGTTGCTCAGCTACACGTCGCAAGGTACGCTCCGCTGGGGCACCGCCTCCGGTGGTCTCAACCCGGACGATTTTGTGCGGATGGGCTTTAGTCAGACGGGGGAGGCGCGGGTAGCGGGTCGTTTTTCTACTACCTTGCCACTGGGCAGCACCACTCTTATAGGCTCTACCACCACGTCAAACTGGTTTGTAGCCTCCTTAACAGATAACTTACCTACGCTAGCCAGCATTGCCGCGCTGGTGCCCAGCAGCGGAGCCCCAGGGCAAGAGGTAACCGTAAGCGGTACCGGATTTGTGGGAGTTACGCAGGTACTGTTCAACGGCAGCCCGGCGGCCCGTTTCGCGGTGCAGTCGGCTACCCAGTTGAGAGCAACGGTTCCACAGGGCGCTACTGCCGGACCGGTTCAGGTTCAGACCCTAGCAGGTACTACAGCTTCAGTCACTCTTTTTCAACCTAGCGTCCTGACCAGCATAACACCCACCGAAACAGCTACGGTGCTGGCTTGGCCGAATCCGGTTGCGCCCGGTCAGGTACTGCAAGTGCAGCTTCCGATGGCAGCATCCGGCGCCCGTGTGGAGGTGCGTAACCTGTTGGGGCAAGTAGTGCGGCAGAAGCCATTCGACGGGCGCAACACTACTCTATCTCTGCAAAGCCTGCCTCCAGGTGTGTATCAACTTACGGTGCAGCGCCCTAGTCAGCCAGCACTTCAGCAGCGGATAGTTCTTGGTAACTAATTTTACCTAAACCGTCCGGCACACGCTGCACGCACAAGCAGGATTCGTTATTTAGCCATAACCAGCACAAACTAACGTCCATAGCTCCGTGCTCTACCAGCCGCTGGATTATACTTTCGCAGCTCTTAGTCTGTTCCGTAAAACGTGAGCAAGAGCTGTATGGCGTAACCATATACCGGTCATCAGCCCTGCAACGCTTCTGTTGGCCCCCTTTCCTCCCGCCCCTTTTTGCGCTTGCTACTGGTCATACCGGTGCTTACCTCGATTTTGACCCTGCAAGGGAATGTGAGCCCACGCTCTGATCTGGCAACACTAGGGCGCGGAACCGCGCTTAAAGCAATTCCGCGCCCCGACGTAACGCTCTGGTGTAGCTTGGGTAAGTGCTATCCTTTGGGTAGGCTTCAGCCTGACGGCGGGGTAGCAAGCAATACTTTTAGACAGCTTTGAAGCGGTACTTCAACCATACCACGTCGTTATCGAGCTGTTGCACCTCGGCTAGGTACAAGCGCGTGGCGGGTCCCTTACGGAGGTAGTCGCTCACTTCAAACGTAGTCGGCGACTGGGGCGTACCGTCGGCAATAGGTAGCAACAATAAGCTCAATTCGTCAATCAGCCCGGCATTGAGTAGGGAGCCGTTTAAGTGGCCGCCGCCTTCCAGCATCAGCGTCTGAATAGGAAACAGCGTAGCCAACTGCTCTAGGGCCAAAGTGAAATCTACCTCGGTACGGCCAGCGAACAAGTAAGAAATGTGCTGACGCTGCAAGTAGTAGAGGTATTCGTCGCTTACCTGCTCCGTCAGCACCTCCACGATATGGTCGCCGCCGGTGGTGCTAGCGTCCCAGCCGAGCCGACCGTGCGCGTCTACTGCTATGGCAAAGGAAGTTGCGTGGGCGTCCCCAATGAAAGGCTTCCGGGCGATAGGGTGTGGGGCAGGCTGCAAATCGGGCTGCACACCGCCGGAAAAGTCGCGCTCCATTGTTACGCGCCCGCATATCCAGGCCTGCGCAGTAAAGGTTTCATGGTACTTCTCGAAGTAACCGGAAAAGGTTTCGGTTAGCTCTTCGTCCTTCCAGTTAGCAGACAGAATCTTTCCGTCCACCGAGGACATCATATGGCAGATTACGTGGGGTCGTTTCATACTAGGCCTTAAACGGAAGTTGTGCCTTCGTGGCTTAATTAGCAGCTAGGTTAGCAACCAACCTATGGCATAGGTAAAGCCGAAAAAAGCTTGCAATGCTCACAACACAGGCCAGATATAGCTCTTGGCTCTACCCCGCGAAAAAAGCTAAACCCTGTCTCTATAAGTAGAAACAGGGTTTAGTGCAGAGAGGAAGGGATTCGAACCCTCGATGAGCTTGAGACCCATACACACTTTCCAGGCGTGCTCCTTCGACCACTCGGACACCTCTCTAAGATGCGGGGAAGTGGCGCAAAATAACACCCGATTTTCGGGATACGCAAGCCCCGACGGTGGTTTAGGTTAGATTAGCGTGATTTCGCCGCGTAGGTCCTGAGTGAGCAGGCGGCGGGTTACGGTATGGTTCTGATTGAGCCCCAGCACAAACATGAGTTTCGCTACGGCCGCTTCCACTGTAATATCATCACCGCCCAGCACGCCTATCTCCGAGAGGTGGGCGCTGGTTTCGTAGCGTCCTTGCATCACGCGGCCCTCCTCGCATTGGCTAACATTGAGTAGATGCACCCCGCGCTGGGTGGCGTCGCGCAAGCACTGTAGAAACCACGGGGCCGTAGGGGCATTGCCCGAACCGTAGGTTTCCAGCACGCATCCACGGAGGTCGTCTACCTCTAGTTGGGCGCGTACCATTCGCTCCGTGATGCCAGGAAAGAGGCGCAGTACGCTTACCCCATCATCGAGGTGAGTATGAACCCGAAGCGGAGCAGCGGGCAGCAACCGAATCTGCTCGTCATTGAAGATCAGTTCAATGCCAGCACGGGCCAGCGGCGGATAGTTTTCACTGCGGAAGGCATCGTACTGCTGGCTTTCCACTTTCTTGGCCCGATTGCCCCGGATGAGCAGGTCGTTAAAGAAAATACACACCTCGGGCACGCGCACCGTACCAGCCACGGGGTGACGGGCGGCAGCCAGCTCCATTGCCGTTACGATGTTGCGGCGAGCATCCGTGCGAATACGGCCTACGGGTACTTGGGCGCCCGTAAATACCACCGTTTTACTTAAGTTTTCGAGTAGAAAGCTCATGGCCGCTGCTGAGTAGGCCATAGTATCGGTACCATGAAGCACCACAAACCCATCGTAGCGGGTGTAGCTCTCCTGAATGTAGGCAGCCAGCGCCAGCCAGTCGGCCACAGTGATGTTGCTAGAGTCAATGGGCGGCCCCAGGCTTACTACCTCTACCTCCATGTTCAGCTGCCGCAGTTCGGGCATTCGTTTCCGAATCTGCTCGAAGTTCATGGGTATCAGTTCGCCCCGCTTGTTGTAGGCCATACCGGCCGTACCACCAGTATAAATTATGAGAACGGACGACTTGGCATTGGGAGCAGGTGGCGTAGGCAAGGGGTGGGTAGTTTGAGTAGCGAAAGAAGAGGGTTGTACCGTAGGTGGGCGGCAAGATAAACCCAACTCCTCTGTCAAGCGCACATCCCAAGATGATTTACCTCCTCACAGGATTGCAGACTGACCGTTGCAGGCAACCCTTACCCAATTGCCTTCCTACTCCCACTGAGTAGCAGGTGGGGCCAGCCTGAACTCGCGCGGCCCCACCTACTCCTTAGCACAATACGGCTACGTACGGGGTTAGCGTGTAGGCGCCTCCCCAAACAACGCCAAGGTGTTGCGCGTGGTGGCCTCGGCTACTTCCTCCACGTCTTTGCCTAGGATTTCGGCCACCCGGCGCGCCACTAGGGGTAGGTAGGCTGGCTCGTTCCGCTTGCCCCGGTGAGGCACCGGCGCCAAGTAAGGGCAGTCGGTTTCTAGCAGCAGGTGCTCCAGATCCAAACCGGGCAGCACTTTATCGAGGCCGCCGTTTTTGAAAGTGGCTACGCCCCCAATGCCCAGCTTGAATCCCAAGTGGATAACTTCTTCGGCTTCTGCGCGCGTACCGGAAAAGCAGTGAAATACTCCGCGCAGAGAGCCATCCTGAGCAGCCGTAATAATATCGGCGGCTTCGCGGAAGGCCTCGCGGGTGTGCAGCACCAAAGGCAAGTTGTGCTTTTTGGCTAGGCCTACTTGAATGCGCAGGGCCTCTTGCTGCTCAGCCAAGTGCGTTTTGTCCCAGTATAAATCAATGCCGCACTCCCCTACTGCCGCAAAGGGGCGACGGTTTAGCCAGGTTTCTACTTCGTACAGCTCCTTTTCAAACTGACGGGTGACGTGGCAGGGGTGCAGGCCCATTTGGGCAAAACACTGGGTTGGATAGTTGGCTTCCACTTCCAGCATAGCGTCAATGCTGGTGTGGTCAATGTTGGGCATGAAGATAGTGCGCACCCCGGCCTCAAAGGCGCGGAGCAGCATGTCGTCTCGGTCGGGCTTGAATTGCTCGGAATAAACGTGGGCGTGCGAATCAGAGAGTTGCATGGCACGAAGGTACCCCATGCGCTGAACTTGTGGGCTACTTGCTTCTAGTGCATTAGCTACCCGGCGGCCACCTATACGCCCACAGGCTTCTACAAGCAACAAGCCCCTAGCGCCGTGGGGCACTAGGGGCTTGCATAACAGCAGATTACTCTAGAAAGAGGGGCGCTTCAGCAACCCTGTAGTACCCGTGCGTAGGTGTCGTTTACAGGCTGACTACTCCCGTCTGGCGAATATCCCGCGAAGAGCTTCCTACTAGCAGCTTAAACTTGCCGGGCTCTAGTACCCACTGCTTCTTGGCCTCATCGTAGTAGCGGAAAGCATCAGCAGGCAGGCTTAGAGTTACCGACTTAGATTCACCGGGCTTCAAAAATACCTTCTCAAAAGCCTTCAACTCCTTCTCGGGGCGTTTCACGCTGGCTTGCTCATCCTGCACGTAAAGCTGCACTACCTCGGCGCCGGCCGTTTTGCCGGTGTTACGCACGCTCAGTGTCACAGTAGCGCTCTGCTTGCCGGGCTTCACAGCTAGCTTGCTGTAGTCGAAGGTGGTGTAGCTCAGGCCGTGCCCAAAGGCGAACTGGGGTGCTACCTTATAGGTGTCGAAGTAGCGGTAGCCTACAAAAATGTCTTCCTTATAGGTTTGCTTCAGCTCGTTGCCAGGGGTGCTGGGGTACTCGCCCAGCTTATGAGCCGGCGAGTCTTCTAGCTTCACAGGGAAGGTCATGGGGAGCTTGCCCGAAGGATTTACATCACCAAACAGCACGTGGGCAATGGCATTGCCTCCTTCCATCCCGGGGTACCAGGCTTCCACCACGCCCTTGGTTTGCCCAATCCACGCCGACATATCAATGGGACCGCCGCCAATCAGTACCACTACCGTGTTGGGGTTGGCTTGCAGTACCGCTTTAATCAACTCATCCTGTCCAAAGGGCATTTTCATGTCGGGCTTGTCGAAGCCCTCCGCATCGTAGGCATTGTCGCTCCACTTGCTGTAGTCGTAGCCGTGGGTTGAGCCACCCACAATGATGGCGACGTCGGCGGCCTTGGCGGCAGCTACGGCTTGCGCAATCAGCTGCGGATCGGCCTTTTGGTCGCGGGCAATGGTATAGCCCGGGGCATACGTGATTTTGGCTGAGGAGCCTAATGCTTTTTGCAGGCCCTGCAACGGGGTAATTTCGTACTTGGCTTTGATTTGGGAGCTGCCCCCGCCCATGGCGTTTTCGCGGGTAGCATTGGCCCCAATGACAGCAAAGGTCTTGGTAGTCTTCTTGAGAGGTAGAATATTCCCTTCGTTTTTGAGCAGTACAATGCCTTCCTCGGCTACTTTCAGGGCCGTAGCTTGGTGCTCGGGGGTATTGTAGGCGCCGGGCTTGCGCTTGGCCCCATCGAGCATGTTGGTGGCGTACATCACGCGTAGAATACGCCGCACTTTATCGTCGAGCAGCGGCTCTAAGGATTTGTCCTTTTTCACAGCTTCCAGAGCGGCATTACCCAGGAAAAACCGGTCGTATAGGCTGGCCGTAGAGTTGGCCCCGCTGGCGGTTTGGTCTACGCTGCCGTACATCAACGACAAGTCGGTTCCCATTTCCAAATCGGTACCGTTGCGCATGGCTTTCTGGGTATCGTGCACCGACCCCCAATCACTCATTACTAGCCCCTTAAAGCCCCATTCTCCCTTCAGAATGTCGTTCATCAGGTAGGCATTTTCGGTGGCATAGGTACCCCGAAACTTGTTATAGGAACCCATGAGCGTGTTGACGCCGGCTTCCTGCACGGCAGCCTTAAAGCCCGGCAGGTACAGCTCGCGCAGGGCCCGCTCGCTCATGTCCACGTCAATGTCGTTGCGGTGCGCTTCCTGGTTGTTGGCGGCGAAGTGCTTCACGCAGGCCGACACACCCTGGTCTTGCACGCCCTTGATGTAGCCTACTACCATTTTGGAAATGAGGAAGGGGTCTTCGCTCAGGTACTCGAAATTGCGCCCGTTTAGGGGTGTGCGGATAATGTTGATGCCTGGGCCCAGAATTATGTCTTTGCCCCGGAAGGCGGCTTCACTACCCAGCACCGAGCCGAATGCGTAACCGAGCGCGGGGTTCCAGGTAGAAGCCAGGGTATTGCCAGTGGGCAGATAAGTGCCCGCATCGTTGGCGTTCTTTACCCCCTTCCAGTCGCGGCCCTGCTCGGCGCGCACACCGTGGGGTCCATCCGACGTCATCAGCTCCGGGATGCCAAGGCGCTTGATTCCGCCCGCCGCAAAGGCTGAGTTAGCGTGAATCATGGCAATCTTTTCCTCTACCGTCAGCTTTTTCAGCAGCCCATCTATTTTAGCTTCGTTAGCGAGCAGCCGCTGCTGGCGGTTGCTGGTTGCGCTGGCCATGGTGGCAGCAGTAGTTTTAGTGCTGGTTGATTTTGTTTGGGCCTGCACCACGGGACTAGTAGCACAGAACAGGGCCGCTAATAGTACGGCCCGGGAGCAAGGTGGAAAGTAGGACATAGAACGGCGAAAAACGCGAATAAATGAAATGTGGGCCAGGAAAAGAACAGGGAACGTAGCGGAATAAGTAACTAGCTTACGCCTTCAGCAGGAGGTAGCAACTAGGTCCAGCGTAGTCAAAGGTATCGGCCTACGCGAGCAAAAGCCAGTCAAAAACCCTTAGTAGCAGCCCTGCACGGCTGGCTTTGGGCATTGCTGAACACTTACTACACACGCATTCCTAGAGCAGCAAGCTAATCGGCACCCTTTCCGCCGGAGCTGCGGCTGATAAAAAACAACGACATTTTAGCGGTAACTTCTCCCCTTCCAATGAAAACGCAAGGGAAGCAGCCGAAAAATTACCAGACCAGCCGTCAGGGCAATGGTATAAGCTGTAAAGAGAGGAAGCAGTTCTAGCGGAGGACGCTGCCCTACACGCCGGAAACATAAGGCAGCCAGTGCGCCCTGCACTACTAGGTGCAGGCCCCAAACTCCTAGCGCTACTGGAACAGAAACAACCACGGCCAGCACCGCCAGTACTACGTAAAACGACCCGTAGAGCGCCAGGCATGCCTGGAGCCATCCAGGTAACTGCTCTACTCCCCGCATCCACCGCCGCCGCTGGTGCAGGAGCCCACCCCAGGTATACATGGGCTCCGACTCCGCTAAGATTTCGGGACGGAACAGGTTGCGCGATGAGTAGCCCCTCAGAAGTACAGCCTTGAATAGCTCGAAATCTTCAGTTACGGAGAACGGCAAGGCCTCGTAGCCGCCCGTAGCTTGGTAGGCCGCGCGCGTCACCAGCATGTTGTTGCCCATGGCCGTTACGGGCCGTCCCAAGTCCGTCACTATTTGCACTAGGCCCAACGCCAGCAACCAATCGAGCCCCTGTAGCCGGTGGAACAGGCGAGGCCCGCGCACCAGCGTTAGCCCCGTGACGATACCTACCCCCGGCTGGGCGTGGGCTAGCAGCCCCTGCAGCCACGTAGCTGGCACGGCAATATCGGCATCGGTGATAAAAAAGTACGCAGTGGTAGCTGCCCGGGCAAGGTGGGCTAGTACATTGGCTTTTCCCTGGGCGCCTCCTAGCACCACCGTGATGGGTACTACCCGGAAAGAACCGCCGTAGCCGGCCATAGCTGCCTGGGCCACGGCGGCGGTATTATCGGTAGAGCCATCATCGCCAAGGAGAACTTCGACTAGCTCTGGGGGGTATTGTAAGGCCCGGATAGCACGGAGGCAGCGCGCAATGGCAGTGGCTTCGTTGCGAGCCGCAATTAGAATGCTGACCCGCGGCAAGGGCTGCGGCACGAGGGCTGGCTGGCTACCTGGCTGGCGGGCAAAAAGCCATACGGCAACAGCTAGCAGCCCAAACCATCCCAGGAAGTACACCCACAACAGGCCTACCATATTCCTTTATAATGAGGCGAAGCCGTAACCCAACTCGGCAAAATGTGCTAAGTAGCGCGGCAGCACATAGCGCAGGTTGCGGCTGGCCTTCAGGCTGTCATGAAACACTACAATGGAGCCCGGCCGCGACAATCGGATAGCGGTAGCCAAGCACTCCTCCGGGGCAAACTGCTGGTCATAGTCGCAGGTGAGCATATCCCACATGATAATTTGGTGAGTGCGGTGCAGCTCACGCGCTAAGGGCCGGGTGATGCGGCCGTAGGGCGGGCGCAATAGAGGACGGGCCTCCGGCTGCAGAGCATCTAGCAACTCCTGGCACTGGGCCACATCCTGCAGGTAATGGGCGTGCGAGGTACTCCAACCACTAAGGTGATGGAAGGTATGGTTGGCTAGGCGGTGCCCCTGCGCCACAACCAAGCCCGCCACCTCCGGATGGCGGCGCAAGTTGTCGCCCACGCAAAAGAACGTGCCTTTAGCATTGTATTGGGCCAACTGCTCCACAACAAAGGGCGTCTCTTCGGGGATGGGGCCATCATCGAAGGTGAGGTACAGGGTTGGTGGAGTGGTAGCGGGCATCTTCCAGCAGCAGTCCGGAAACAGCCGCTGAACCAGGCCTGGCATTCGGTGTAGATGCATGAGAGTACGTTGTGCCACGTGAAAGGTACCCGTTGGGCTACTGCGCCTGGTCCAGCAACCCGAGCCCATTGAGTGCTGCAAGCTACGGCTTAGCCCACACTTGCTTCAATTTCCTGCCACAGGCGCCGGGCACTGTCAGCCCACGAGAAGCGCTGCACGTTGCGCAGCCCCCGCTCCACTAGCTCGGCCCGGTAGGCATCTGAGGCATAGACCTCGCCGAGGCCAGTGGCAATAGAATCTACCGAAAAGGGGTCTACCAGCCGGGCGCCATCACCGGCTACTTCGGGCATGGAGCTGCAGTTGGATGTGATGACGGGTGACGCGCAGGCTTGGGCTTCAATAATAGGAATGCCAAAGCCCTCGAAGTACGGCACGTAGCAGGTGGCTAAAGCCGCGGCATACAGGTCTACCAGTTCGGCGTCCGTCACGCGGCCCGTCAGGTGCACGTCGTGGCGGTGGCGCATGTGCTGGTACACATCGAAGATAGGACCCGCCTTCCAAGCGGTACGGCCCACAACCAATAGTTTTGCGGTAGCGCCGGTAGCCGCTTTAAACTGGTCGAAGGCTCGCAGCAGGTTCACGAGGTTCTTGCGCGGCTGCAGGGCACCCACGAAGAGAAAGTACGGCTTGCCAGCGCTAAACCGGTCGCGCGTTTTCTGCTGCACCTCCGCAGGCTGAGGCTGGAAGTGCGTACCCACGGCATTATACACAACACTTATCTTATCGGCGGCTACTCCGTAGGTATGGATAATATCCTGTCGAGTAGCTTCCGAAACGGCCACTATTCGCCGGGAAGCAGTGGCGAAGCGGGGCGTGAAGTACTGGTAGTAGCGCAGCACTAGGCGGTCCACGTCCTGCGGAAAGTGCTCGAAGGCTAAATCGTGGAGGACCGTTACGCGGGGTACACTAGTGCGCAGCGTCGTGAACCCATCGGGACTCAGAAATACGGTGGGGCGGTGGCGGCGCAGCCACCGGGCGACGGCCCCTTCAAACCACGCGAGCCATAACAAAGGATGGCGGGCCGGCGGCGCCAGCACGTGAGGCACCACATTGGGGCCCAGCAAGTAGCGCTCATCAAAGGCTCGGTCAAAGAGGAAATGAAACGTGTGCTCCGGATGCTGCTGCACTAGGTAGCGGAGCGTTTCGTAAGTGAAACGCCCAATTCCTTCCAGCTTGTCGCCGGGCAGCAGAAAACGGACGTTGACGGCTATTTCCAAGGCGGTGTTAGGGCAATAGGGTCCGAACTAGAAGTTGGCATACCGTAGAGGCAGCCTACTGTTTTACGAAAACGAAATTGTCAGAGTCGTGGCCGTGCTGAATCAGATACGCATCCAGATCGGCACAGGGCTGAAGCGTGCCATTTTCTTGCAGCGTGTGGGCATGGTAGCCCAGTTCCCGCAGCAGGGTCACGGCTTTCTGATGCTCCGTGTTGTGGCGCTTCGGCTCCAGATACTCCATCACTACGTACGGAGCGAGGCGGCGCAAGCTAGCGGCGGCTCCCCCAATCACTTTCAACTCAGCTCCTTCCACGTCAATCTTAATTACGTGCGGGGCAAGCCCTGAGTCGGCGAGAATATCGTCAACCCGCACGGCGGGCACATCAATGCGGGTGGGCTTAAACTCTTCAAACCACTTCTCTCCCGCAAACTGAGTGACGTCCATGGAGTTGAACTCATTGTAGAGCACCGGGAACTCGTAAAACGAAATCGACTCCTGCCGGTCGGACACGGCGCTGTGCACTGCCCGAATGTTGGGTAGGCGCTTCACATTCTCGGCCAGCACCGCGTAGGTACTGCGCGAGGCCTCGTAGGCTACTACCCTACCCGAAGCGCCAACTAACTGAGAGGCCAGCAGGGAAAAGTAGCCAAAGTGCCCGCCCACGTCCAGGAAGTCGTCGCCGGGTTGCAGGGTATTGATGAGGAAGCGGGCGAGGCGGATTTCGGAGCTGTGCGACTTACCGCCGGTGAGGTAAATATCGGTACCCGCGGGGAGTACTACCTGCATGGGAATGCCGAAGAACGTGGCTACTTGCTTCACAACTCCTTTTTTATGACGGGCATACACCAGCCGCCGGAATCCAATGGCGTACAGGTACTTCGCCGGAGCGTGCCATAGCCGATGCCATTTGGAGGCCGCAGCCAGCGCCTCTACTTTATCAAGCTGCGTCAATAGAGAATTCATGCGGAAAGAAAGGGACGTAATAGCGGGCCCAGCACTGCCAGCAGCAGCCGGGCGGCTAAATATCGGCTTTTATATTTCTGTGGGGCGTTTGCGCAACTGTTTTAATTCGGCCGGGCGCACCACGCCCAAGCCCAACACTAAGCCTACAAAGAGCACCCCAGCGGCAGTAGTCTCTAGCAGCCAGGGCAGTTGCAGATAGGACTGCATGGCGTACCACGCCGTGCATAAAACACCTAGCAATGCTACCAGCCGCCCAAGCGTAACCCACGGCACCGGCACCTGCAAGCGGCGCTGCACCAGCCCTACATAGCACACCGAAACCACCGCGGCGCAAATTAGGGTGTTCCAGGAAGCGGCCACGGCCCCGAAGCGCGGAAGTAGTACTACGTTCAGCCCTATGTTGAGAGCCACACTACAAGCTACTAGTCGGCTCACGGTGCTCACTACGGCCGTGGTGTTTAGTAAGGTAGCGTAGAGCGCAAAGAAGGAATGAACCAACACATTGATGAACAGAATCTTCAAGCACCACGTCATGCGGGCTATTTCATGGGATGAGCTATGCTGAAACTGCCAAAACAGCACCTCGCCCCGAAACAGCACAAAGGCCCCAATAAACAACATGGGTACCGTGACGATGCGCTGCCCAAACCAAAGTAGTTTCTGCTGCTCCTGCGGCTGGTCTATGGCCGCCGAGAAGCGGGCGAAAAACAAGGGTAGCACCGTCCAGATATACATCATTACGGCGTCTACCCAGCGGTAGGCGCCGGCGTAGTAGCCTGCTTCCGTGGGTGAGGCCAGGCGCTCGAGCATAATCATGTCCACGCGCTCATTCACCCCGTAGAGCAGAGTAATAACAGCAAACGGAGCTGCCGCGCGCAGCATTTGCCACGCCGAGCTGCCTTGCCACTGCAACCGCACAGAACCAAAAAAGCGTCGCATCAGCCCGTACGAGAGGACCACCGCAAACACCGTAGCCAGCAACCGCACGCCCACGTAGCGCTCTAGCGAAAGGCCCAGGGGCAGTAACCCTAATACTAACCCTACCAGCAGAAACTTCTCGAACACCGATAGCACCGCATCGGTGTTGAAGTGTTGGTGAGCTTGCAGGGTGCCGCGCAGAAACTGCCCGTACTGGGTAAGTAGTAGTCCGCCACCCACGGCCGCTAGCAGCCCCAGTTCGGCACCCCGGTACCCAATAACCCAGCCCCCCACCAGCAGGAGCCCAAGGGCTAGGGCGGTCAGCAGGCTTCGCAGAGATAAGATGGCGGGAAAGTGCGTCTGAAGAAAAGTGGACTCGCCTGCTAGGCGCTTGATGCTGTAATGGGTAAGGCCCAGATCGGAAATAGTAGCCACCACTACGGCCAGGGCCGAAAGGGCCGTGAACAGCCCAAATGCTGCGTGCCCCAGGCGGTCCTGCACGATGTTTTCGAGGATAACCCAGCCCGGCTTCACCAGCAGGTTGAGCAGTACCACTAGACTAATATTTCCAAAAAAGCGTTTGATAAGACTTTGGGATTAAGCGCGAAAAACTTCTTCCATCTGCTTTTAGCACCCTTCTTATCTTCTGGCTGAGCTAATAGGAGAAGCGCGAAGCTACGCAAAAATGCCTCCCTACCCCCGCACCACTAACACGCTGTGGTGGTCATTTTCCTCTATATTTGCCCGTCTCCGAGGTCTGCTCCATTCACGTAGCGGGCCGGTGGCATTACTCGTGTATGTCCGAACGTTCGTACTCATTGCTCGGCCTGTGGCCTATTATCAACCGTTGGAAGTCTTTAGTTGGAGCAGCGTTAGCGTTAGCGTTGGTAGTAAGCTTGATAGTTGCGCTCCTGCTACCCAACATCTATACTTCAACGGCAGTATTCTTCCCTACCAACCCACAAAGCAGTGACCCCGACCGCATTGTGGAAGGCGGCAAGCTGGACTTAGGTGGTCGCACAGAAGACTTGGATCGCGTCATCACCATTGGTCAGTCGCAGCCCGTGGCGGAATTAATTATTAAGCGCTTTGATCTGCATCGGCACTACGACACCGGCCAGCCCGGCGACGACGCAGCCGATGACAAAGCACTGCGGGAGTTTAGTTCTAACTTGAGCATCGTGCACAATGAGCGCGAGGCTATTGAGCTTACTTTCCAAGACTATGATAAGCAACTGGCGGCACGTATTGCCAATGACTTAGTGCAGATCATTGACTCGGTGAACCAGCAACTGACCTTAGAGAACCGCCGCAACGTGCTGGGCCTCTACCGCACCCGCTACGAGTTTTTGAACACAGAATATGAACGCTCCCGCCGCCAGTTGGTGCAGGCCCGTCGTCGTTACGGTATCTATGGCCTGGAGCAACAGTCGCGTTACTTGGCCCGGGAAATCATCAAGGTGGAAAGTCAGCTGAATCAGGCACAAGCTGGTGGCCCTGGCAACGTGGCTGGCCTGCGCCGGGCACTGCGAGGTCTTACGCAAGCAGATGGTGGCAACGTCATCAATCTGGAAAACTATGTTCGTGGTACTGACTCGCTCGCCATGTTTACGGCTCGTCTTACCGATCTTCAGGAGCGCCTGGTGAAAGCCCGGGGCGAATACGAAACGGCCGACGTAACCCTCAAGGGTAAGCTATCATCGTTGTACGTGGTGCAGAAAGCCTACCCTGCTACCAAGAAAAGCAAGCCCGTGCGCTGGCTGATAGTAGTAGGGTCGGTAGCCCTGACGTTTGCCTTGTCCATTGTAGTAATTACGCTGCTGGAATTGCTGCGTCGCACCCGGCGGATGTCCTCAGCCTCGGGACTGTGAACGAACTACTGAGTCGCCTCCGGCCCCGGGACGCTTTCCAGCGCCTATTCATTGGTTTTGTACTGATGCTCGTGGGCGGGGGCGCCGTGGCGGCGCTGTTGGAAACGCCATTGGCTTTGGTGCCAGCGGTATTGGTAGTTGGGGCACTGATAGTGTTCATCGAGTGGCGCCTGATTTACTACCTGCTCTTTCTAACGCTAGCCTTCTCGCGGGAAATTGGCGTTGGGGGCGGCTTAAGCCTAGATGTACCTTCCGAGCCCCTCATGCTGGTGCTTACCGTGTGCGTATTGGGCACGCTGGTGCTGCAACGCGGTGTGCTACGTAGCCGCGAGATGCTGCACCCCATCATTGTGCTGCTTGCCTTGCTGCTGCTATGGTCGGTGGTGTCCTCGTTCTTTTCCGTAGATAGCACAAAGTCCATCAAATACATCTTGGCTAAGATATGGTACTTGGTGCCGTTTATCTTAGGCACCCTACTGCTGGTACGCCGGACAAGTGAGGTGTGGCGCGTGGCGGCGCTGTATGTGGTGGGCACGTGTATTACCGTGGTTATTATTGTAGCTCGGCACGCTGCTACGGGCTTCAGCTTCGATACCATTAACTCGGCCGTGCAGCCCATTTACCGCAACCACGTAACCTACGCTACGGTACTGGCTCTGCTTCTTCCCTACACGCTCTACGGTGCCCGCCGCAGCAAAGGGATGGTGCGCTTGGCTTGGCATGTTGCATCGGGCCTACTGCTATTCGGGCTGCTAACGTCCTTCACGCGGGCCTCTATCCTATCGTTGCCGGTAGCAGGCTTGTTTTACTGGATTGTGCGCCTGCGTCAAACGCGCTTGCTATTGGTAGGCGTCGCGGTAAGTGTACTGGCGGGCGCCGGGTACTTCCTGCACGAAAACAATTATATGCTCTACGCCCCCGACTTCGAGAAAACCGTGTTCAACGGCGAAGACTTCGAGAAGCACTTGGAGGCAACCTATAAGTTGCAGGACATGTCGGGCATGGAGCGAGTGTACCGCTGGGTAGCGGCCAGCCGCATGGCCGCCGATAAGCCAATAGTAGGTAGTGGCCCCAGTACATTTTATCCCGAGTACAAGCGCTACACTGTGCGCAGCTTCCGCACTTACGTGAGCGGCAACCCCGAAAAGTCAACCACGCACAACTACTTTCTGCTGCTGCTAGCCGAGCAGGGCTTCCCGGGCATGCTGCTATTTATGGTTTTGCTAGGCTCAGTTATCATTATCATTGAGAGTCTCTACCACCGCACCTCTCCCAAAACGCAGTTACGCTATGTGGTGCTGGCGGCCAGTATGAGCTTTATCATCATTGTATTTCACCTCCTGCTAAACGAATTGGTGGAAGTTGATAAGATTGGCTCCTTCTTCTTCGTGAATCTCGCGCTGCTAATTCGAATGAGCACCTGGATACGCGAAGGAGAACCGACCACCTAAGCGTACACCTGGGCCGTAAATGACTAGGTAGGTTGCGTAGCTTGGTGATGATACTCGGCGGCTGTCTTCGCTATTTGCATCAAGTGGCGCTCGGCGTGTTTGGCTAGGAAGTATACGTACTCGTACACATCCAGCTTCCCGAGTTCATTCACCGACATAGTAGTGCGGTAGAACACGCCTTCTCCATTAGGCAGCCGCGCCAATACCTGCTCACACTGTTTACGTTGCTGGTGCAGTTGAGTCTGCACCTCCGCACTAGGCTTGGTCCCGGTGGGCTCCATGTGGTTGGGTCGCATCCATGGAAAATACTGGTGCAGGCCTACCTCATCAAGCTTCGTTTGCTTGAACGAGTAGGTAGCTAGTTCCTCCTGCAAGTGTAAGCCCCCCGCATTCCTGAGTGCTTTTGCTGCTCCTTTCTCAATCAGCACGAGTAAGAAATGATTTGTCAGGGCGGTGTGCTCCAGGATTTCATCAATCGTCCAGCCGCCGCTGGCGGGCCGGAAGTGGCATACCTCGGCGGGGGCCTGAAACCACGCATCTAGCTGCGCAAACACCTGTTGCACCGCCATCTGAATGCGGCTGATATGTGTCTGGATGACGGTTGGCATGCTCGCTTATAAGAGCAAAAAAAAGCGGGACTACTGGTTGACTACCGAACAGATTGTTCGGTAGCCAACCAGTAGTCCCGCTTTTAACAACTTATTTAAACCGGCAGCTAAGGATGGTTACGTCGTCGGCGAACCGGCTGCCATTGAGGTTGTAGGCTTCAATTTCGCGGAGCAACTCTTTGTGCATGGTTGCTAGCGGAGCATAGCGGTTGTGGTTCACCACGCGCAGAACGCCCTCTTCCCCGAACTCTTCCTGGTCAGCATCAAATACCTCGGTGAGGCCGTCGGTGTAGGTAAAGAGCAAGGTGCGGGGCGGCACCTCAATTTCGCCTACCTTCAACATAGGTAGCTCATCCATCACGCCCAGCATAATGGTACCTTCCTTCAACAATACTACGGGGCCGTAGTCAGGCACCAGCAGCGGGTCGTTGTGGCCGGCATTCACGTACTGCAAGCGGCGGGTTGCGCGGTCATAAAGTCCAAAGAACACTGTAATGAACTTGTCGCCACCAGCATTGCGGAAGATGAGGTTGTTGAGTTCCTGCACTACCGTTGCTAAGTCGGCCTGCTGACGCAGCAAGGTGCGTAGGCCTGCCTGGAAGTTCGACATCAGCAGGGAAGCGGCCACCCCTTTGCCCGACACATCGGCAACGCAGAACAGGAAACGGTTATCATCGAGACTTACTACGTCGTAATAGTCGCCTCCTACGGCCGTGTGGGGTACGTAGCTGGCATGTACGGCCACGGCGGCATCGTTGGGCAGCTTGCGCGGGAAAAGCATGGTTTGCACCTCCTGCGCAATTTCAATTTCCTTGCGCATGGCCGCGGCGGCTACTCGCTGCCGCGCAAGGCGCCGGTTTTCAATGGCCCCGATGAGAATATAGGCCAGGGTTTGCAAGAACTTGGTGGCTTCCTCGTTGGCGTAGTCCTCATTCACGTTGCCAATAAACACGTAAGCTAAGACCTCTCCGTTCTGCACCACTGGAATAATCGTCTCAAGCAGTTGCCATTCCTTACTCAGATCAAAGTCGGCAATGGGCCCTGGCTGAGCCGTGCACTGCTCCAGCACCGCGTCGGGCAACGTCAGCTTTCGGAAATCGGGCAGCCCAGCGCCGAACGACACCATGCACTGCCACAGCCCCTCTTCTTTCACGTAGAGCACCAGCCGCCGGATGTTGAGCTGACCCAGCAACGTGAACTGGAAAATCTTATACAGTGCGCCTTCCGTCGGATCCTGGTTGATGGCCTGGGTGATTTCCAGCAGGGCTCCCAACTCACGTTCTTTTAGAAAAAGGCGTTTTTCGGGAGTAATAGCGCGAGGAGTAGACATATAAAGTAAGGTTGTGAAAGAGTAAGGAAAGGAAGCAGTGTAGGAAGTAGGATTGCTGTAGATGTACAGCGCGACCTGCTTGCTCCGCTACTTCGCTACTACCCCACGGGCGTTTTGGGGTCATAGGCATCACGCAGGCCGTTGCCGAGCAGGTTGAAGCTCAGCACCAACAGGCTAATAGCCAGGCCGGGCATGAGCGTAAGCCACAAGCCAGCCTCGGTGCCCAGCAGTTGGAAGCCTTCGTTTACCATCAGCCCCCACGAAGGAGCCGGTGGCTGCACACCCAGACCCAAGAAGCTCAGGCCTGCTTCCAGCAAGATAGCCGCCGCAAAATTACTTGTTGCCAATACAATCAGCGGGCCGGTCATATTGGGCAGCAAGTGGCGCCAGATTAAGCGGCTCTGGGTCAACCCTAGTACGCGGCCTGCTTCGACGAAGGTTGCCGAACGCAGGCTAAGCATTTGCCCGCGCACTACCCTGGCCACGTCTACCCACATCGTCAGGCCCACGGCCACGAAGGATGTCCAGACCCCCTTGCTGTCGAGAGCCAAGGAAATAGCAATGACCAGCATAATGCCCGGGATGCTCCAAACTACCGTCATTACCCCTAGCAATAGGCTATCAACCCAGCCACCTACGTAACCAGCCACTGCTCCAATAGCCATGCCGAGGGCCAGAGAAATCAGCACGGCAACCAAGCCAATGCCCAAGCTCACGCGCGTGCCCAGCAACAGCCGGCTCAGCTCGTCGCGGCCGGCTTTGTCGGTGCCCAGCCAATAGGTGCGCTCCGTGTAGCGCAGGCCCTGCGAAGTTGCCGGCCGGCTGCCTACCCAATCGCGCAGGACCAACCGTTGCTCGGCAAGAGGACGAGTACCCGGTGCCGACCACGGCCGAACCACCACCGAATCGACAGGCCCTGGTACTACACGAGCACTAGTTATGGGTAGTTCTTCGGGAGCATCCTGGCCTCGCCACCAGGTAGTGAAGATGTTGCCAGCTGGTTGGGCCGAATCGGCTTGGCCGCGCTGTAAGAAGCGCACGTGTAAGCCCGGAGGTTGCTTTTGCAGCTGCGCAAATCCGTGGTTGGCGCTCGGCGAGTCATCGGGCAAAACCCAGTAGCCCAGGAGTGCTACTAGGGTACAGAGCAAAATAAAGCCGAGCCCCAGCATGGCCGGCTTATTTTGAAGCAGGCGCCGGCGAACGTAGTACCCGGGCGGCCGGGCAACCGATGCGGGGGCCTCCACGGCCGGGGCGGGAGCAGCGGCTACGGCCACAGTTAGCGAGTATTATGCTGGAGGAGGCCTTCCTTGGAAGCCAGAAAAAAACAGTCGCGCACGATAGCGCCGAAGGAGCTTTCCTCGAAAGCCAGTTCCGTATCAGGGTCGGGCCAGTAGCTACGCACCAAGCCCTGCTCTAGCAAACTGCGCAGATGGCGCTCTAACTCGGGCGGGGTAAGACCCGTTTTGCGCGCTAAATCGGGGAAGGAGGTGACGAAGTACAGTTCGTCAAGAATGTCAAATTCAGGGTCAGTCACAGAAGGCAGGAAGGATGCTGTATTGAGCAAAGGTAACGTTGCCGGCTGGTTTTCGCGCGCCAGCACGGTGGGATTACTGGCAGTAAGCAACTGCTGAGACAGGGACACTACTGGCAATATACAGCCTGCAGAGATACCGTTTTGCCGGTACTAGTTGTGTTAGAGACGGGGGCATTATCATCAATGTACAGCAGGATCTGACGAATTTCTTCGTCCGTGAGTTGAAAGCTGGGCATCTGCTGCTTTTGGTACTGGTTGAAAATCCTAACGGCGTACTCGTCGCCGCTGGCTACAAGCTTGGAGGAATTCTTAACCCACGCTACCACCCATTTCTCCGGGCGGCGCCGACTAATGCCCGCAAGGGCCGGCCCAACCACTACCTCATCAGCGGCGTGGCACTGGGCGCAATTGCTTTTAAATAGAGCATCGCCCGCCGCTATTTCCGGGTTTGTAATGCCCTGGGCGCTGGCAGCAGAGTCTGCTAGTGCTACGGGAGATGGCGACGTGCTTACGGCACCCGCATCCTCCGTGAGCGGTACTTCCAACACGCCCATCATAGTTAGTAGCAGCATCCCAATAGTACACACCAGTAGGGCCAGGCTGGCCGGGAAAATTATTTCTAACCACGTCCTATTCATAGCTGTTTTTTCTACAATGCGACACCTACTTTCGGCGGATAAGTACGGCGCCAACTGCTAGAAATTCAACTACCCTAGCGGCTTTATTTTACGCTTCGTCCCTTCCACTCGTAGCCGCCGCGCAAACCCAGCAGGCCGGTAGCTACGGCATAGGGAGCGTAGGCGAGCTGAAGCACGGGCACCCAGGCCAGCCAGCCCGGCCGCCCCAAAAACCGTAGCACGGGCCGCAGTAGTAGCACATCGGCGGCTAGCTTGAGCGCCCACGCCAGCGGAGCGAGCCAACTGTATTGCGCACCCGCCAACCAGAGGGCAGCTCCTACCGGAAAGGTAAGGTTGGCGAGCAGCACCAGCACTGCCAGCCGCTGGGGGGCGGCCGCCTGGTAGTGGCGCCACTTGCTGGCCCAGCGCACCCGCTGCCACAGCAACTGACGGAGCGTAGGCTGTGCTGCCGTGCTGACGATAGCGCGCGCGTCGCGCAGAAACCGAATGCCCGTGGGGTACACCTTGTGCAGCTTGTGCAGGAGGAACTCATCGTCGCCGCTGGGTATAGCCTCGTTGCCGCGGAAGCCCTCCACGGCGTAGAAGGCAACGCGGGCATACGCCAGATTAGCCCCGTTGCACATGGTAGGTTGGCTTACACCCACCGATGCGGCCCCTACGCCTACCAAGCCCGCCAACTCCAGGCCTTGCAAGGTAGCTAGCCACCCACTGCCCGTCAGCAGCACTGGGCCGCTTATAAACTGTGTATCTGGATGCTGCTCCAACAGCTCGGCGTAGGCTCGTACCCATCCTACGGGCACGCGGCAGTCTGCATCGGTCAATAAGACCCACGGGGCGCGAGCGACCCGCACGGCAGCCTCTACGGCGGCTTTTTTGCCGGTGCGCCCCCCACCCGATTCGGCGGCCAACTGTAGCAAGCGAAGAGGGAAAGGTACCCGCCGAGTGGCTTCCCGCACAATGGCGGCAGTGGCATCCGTAGAATGGTCGTCCACCACTATCACCTCAAAGCCTCCGGCTATTGCTTGCTGTTGGCCGATGTCGTGGAGTAGCTGCGGAAGCGTAGCAGCCTCATTACGAGCGGCTACCAGAATAGAGAAGGCAAGAGCTTGCTTATCTTTTGGGAGGCTGGGCGTAGCCGCGTGGGGTATCTCCTTAGTGGCGGGCTGGTTCTCATTTGCCCCAGTTTCTACCGTCGGCTGCCCGCCGGCCACGTAGGCAGAGTGCAGCCAGGCGTGCCGTAAGCGTAACATATGGCTCAGGTACACGGCCGCTACGACCACCTGCCCGGCTAGCAAGGTATTCAGCGCCCAATTGCTCATGAGGCCAGGCGTTTAGTACGCTTGCGAAACACCCGCAGCCGCAGCACAAAGGCCAGACCAGTGGCGCTGGGTAGCGCAATATTGAGCACCCACAGGCTCAGGCTGGCGCTTAGCACGGGCAATACGGGCTCACCTAGTAACCCGAACAGGTGCGTAGCCGACAGCTCCCGCACGCCCACGTCAGCCAGTGCATTCAAAGAGGGCACCAGCGACTTAAGCAGGAAAGTACTGGCTATTGCCGCCGCACCCGGCCCCACAGACGCCCGCGACCCATAGGCCCACAGCAGCAAGCCAAACTGGGTACAGAACACTGCGTAGCGCAGGCCCGAGAGCAGCAGGACGGCGTGCAGCGCCCGCGCCGGATAGGTAGGCATGATGGTTAGAAACCGACGAAACCGGCGCAATGGGCGCACTGCCGTAACGGCGGCCACTAGAATGCGGGAGCGGTACAAAGGCAGCAGCACCCCCGCATGGATAAGCAAAGTGGCTACTACTAGCCCAAGCGCGGTGGCGGGGTAGCCGCGCAAGTAAAACCGCAGCAGAAAGTATAGCAGCCCCATCGTACCAGCTAGCACTGTCACTACCAATTGGCAGTAGCGCCCCAGAAACACGGCCCCCAGCGCATCAAGCCGGCGGCTTTTCAATTCAATAATACGGCCGGCATAGTCGCCTACCCGATTGGGCGTTACGAAGCCCAAGGTCAGGCCAACTAACACGGCCCGGAAGCTGCGCGCAAACGATACGGGTTCCAAGTGGCGGGCTAGGCGCCACCACTTCCAGGCCTCAACCCCCCAATTGACGGGCACCAGGGCCAGGGCGAGCAGTACAGGCCCGCGCCCTTCCCCACTTAGCGTACGCGCCAGCAGCCCACGCCAAGCGGCAGCCGTGTCGGCGTCTTGAAACACGGAGTGCCACAGCAGCCCCAGCGTAAGCAGCGTCACGACTAGCTTGCCTCCCACAACGAGCCAGCGCCGACGGTGGGTAGCACGTTCCGGCTTTTGGGCGTAGTTTTGTAGAAGGTGGTCGGGCAAGACGAGGATGTGCTAGGCTGGAATACAGGCGGCAAGTTACCGCCGGAAAGTCAACGGCGCACCTGCTCCCTACTCCCACCACTCCGTACGCGCATGATTCTGCCCCTGGCCTCTACCGATTTACTTCCCAAAGTCATCATGGGTGTCGACCCTGGCACCCAGATTATGGGGTACGCCGTGATTGAGGTGCAAGGCCAGAAAGTGCGCGTGCTCCGCTACGACGTCATCGATATGAAGAAGCTGGGCACCAACCATGCCCTCAAGCTTAAGCGTATTTATGAGCGTATGACGGAGCTGATTGAGGAATTTTTGCCCGACGAGCTAGCCATTGAAGCACCGTTTTTTGGGGTGAACGTGCAAAGCATGCTCAAGCTAGGCCGGGCCCAGGGGGTAGCCATTGCGGCGTGCCTTTCCCGCCAGATTCCCTACGTAGAGTACGCTCCTACCAAGGTAAAACAGGCCGTAACGGGGTCGGGCAACGCGACCAAAGAGCAGGTGGCGCACATGCTTCGGCAGACGCTGGAACTACCGCCCATTGAGGAAGCACCTAAGTTTCTGGACGCTACCGATGCCCTGGCCGTGGCAATGTGCCACCACTACCAGAAGGGCAACAACGCGAAAGCCGGCGGCAAAAGCTGGGGCAAGTTCTTAGCCGACAACCCCGGCAAGTTGGCCGCTCCAGTAGCTGGTAAGAAAGCTACGGCCGTTAAAAAGAAGCCTGCCGCCTAGCCCTACACGCCCAGCGGAACCCGGTTCCGCTGGGCGTAGTTAGCGCACGTAACAAGTGGCGCGGCCATCCATTCCCCGTATCTTTGTTTTGTCATGCCTAGTCCCGACCGTATTTCCCAGACCCTTACCAGCCACGAGCTTCGCCAGACGCCCGTGCGGCGCGCTGTACTGCAAGTGCTGTTGGATTCTTCCTACGCACTGTCCGGCCACGAAATCGAGGAGCGAATCGGTGCCGACACTGATCGGATTACGCTGTATCGGACGCTCAAAACCTTCGAGGACAGTGGCCTAATTCACCGTGTAGTTGACACCAGCGACATTGTGCGCTACGCCTCCTGCTCTATAGAGTGCAGCGCGCACGAGCACTTCGACAACCATGTGCACTTCAAATGCACCAATTGTCATCACATCTACTGCCTTAATCAGGTAGCCATTCCGGCCGTGACGCTGCCCGCTAAGTTCGAGGCTAAAACCCGCGACTATCTGCTGGCAGGAGTGTGCCGAGAATGCACGCCGTAATACCAGTATTTTCTGCTTTTCTTGAAGCCAACCTTCCACTACACCATTGGGAGGTTGGCTTTTTTATTTTACCCCAGTTGTGCAGCTAATAACTGAAAACTATATTTTATCAATTATGAAACATTGATGCATTTACAAACAGTTATTTATGCAACAATATTGCATAATCAAGAACAAGGGCTTAGCACCCGATAAAAGGACATTTACCTATTCACAATCTGTCACTTTCCGTCTGGCCAGCAATTTTTTAGCCGCTCTACCACAATTATAGATAGCATTATGCAAAGTACACCTTCACCGTTTTCATTCGTTTATATGCGCTATCTACTTCTTGTTTGCTTACTAGTAGCAGCGGCCTTGCCAGCCTGGGCGCAAGACAACGTAGTGGGACGCTGGGCGCTGGAACTCATTTCCTATGAAGCCCGACACACCCTACCCGACTCCTTGGTTGAGAAGCTGTACCACAGCCCAGCCGGCGAAACCAACAATGCCATCAGGAACGGCACCCTCACCGTTCAGGTAGAATACCGAGCCGATGGCACGTACAACTACTCTATGCAACGCCGCCTGGAGGCCCAGCCTTACTACACGGAGCACGGCCGCTACTCCGTGCAAAACGGCGTGCTGCGTAGCTATGCCACCGCGCAGGATGCCGCGGCGGCCGACGCCCAAACCATCATCCGATTGAACCGCAAACTACTAGAGGTTGAGTTTCCAATCTGGGCGCCGGAGCTACACGTGTTTGAGCAGTTACGGTACCGCCGCCTGCCCTAGTCCCTCCTTCGCAAGCCATTGCCCGGCCGCACTGCTTCCTGCATAACAACCCGTGAGCGGGTACCCAATAAAGAGACAGGTAGTGGTGCGTGGCAGCCGAAGACCTACACCTCAATTTCGCCGCGCAGGTACGTAACGGCGTGGCCGCTCATCAGCACCCGGTCGCCGCTCAATTCACACCATAAGTCGCCCCCACGGGCCGATACCTGGCGGGCATGCAAAACGGTTTTGCCGAGCCGCTCGGCCCAGTAGGGTACCAGGGTGGTATGAGCCGACCCCGTAACGGGATCTTCGGGCACGCCCACGCGGGGCCCAAAGAAGCGCGATACAAAGTCGACGCCATCGGGGCCGGGCGCAGTAGCAATAACGGCCCGGTAGTCTACTTTGGCTAAGTGGCTCATATCTGGGTGCAGGGCCCGCACTTCCGCTTCCGTGGCAAAGAGGCACACCAAATCGGGCCCAGCCAGAATGGCAAGTGGGGTAGCGCGCAGGCCATCGAGCAAGCCCTCCGGGTGGTTGTGGATAGGATGCGGAGGCCGGGCCGGGAAGTCGAGGGTGAGGCGGCCCTCCGTGCCTTGGCTTACGCGCAATGGGCCGCTTTTAGAATGAAACACAATTTCCGGCCCTTGGAAGCTGAGGTGATGGTAGAGCACGTGAGCAGACGCCAGCGTGGCGTGCCCACAAAGCTCTACTTCCACAGCGGGCGTAAACCATCTGATTTCGTACTCGGCGCCCTGAAGAGGCACAAAAAAGGCCGTTTCAGCTAGATTATTTTCGGCGGCAATGGCCTGCATGGTTTCGGCAGGTAGCCAGCTTTCAAGCGGGCACACGGCGGCAGGATTACCGGCAAATGGCCGGTTGGAGAAAGCATCGACCTGGTAAATGGGCTGGGACATGGGCAGAAGAGAAAAGCAACCAGAGTTGAAAGTGGTACAGCGAAGCTAGATATTGCTTGGGATATTTTGCGCGCAATAGGCCAGATACCCCCATTATCAATACTTATCTCATTACCTAAGCCAGCCCTATTCGCTACTTGCGGCGGGCAGAAAGCAGGGCCCTCAAGTATTTCTTAGCTCCCACGCAACGCCTACCCGGGTCCGGCGGTCATGGGGGCATAACGCTAGCGTACGACATCCTGATTATATCTATTGCAGCTGCCTATGGCTGATTCTCTCGACGCGATTCTGGATGGCTGCCGCCGGGGTCGGCCGTCGGCCCAGCGCGCGCTATACGACCACCTAGCGTACCGACTGATGGGGGTGTGCCTGCGCTACTGCCCTAGTCGGGTAGAGGCCGAAGACGCACTGCAACTCACCTTCGTGAAAATATTTACCCGCCTTGACCAATTCCGTGGTCAGGGACCTTTTGAAGCATGGGCGCGGCGCATTGCCGTGACTACCTCTCTCAACCTGTGGCACCAGCACCAGCAGCGCGGCCATCAGGTAGATACTGATGAGGCTCACGACTTACACCAAACCGATGGCACTCCCTTCGACCAGCTTTCCGCAACCGACTTGGTGCGCCTGATTAATACTCTGCCAACGGGCTACCGCACAGTGCTCAACCTCTACGCCGTCGAAGGCTATACGCACGCCGAAATCGGGAAGCTCCTGGGTATTTCGGAGGGCACCAGCAAGTCGCAGCTCTCGCGGGCACGCCGCCTTTTGGAGGAACGGCTGCACGCGCAAGCCAATATTTCTCCCTACCATGACTGAACGCGAATCGGAACAATTCTACGACGACCTGCGGCGCAAGCTGGAGGACTACGGCAGTGCGCCGCCCGAATCGGTGTGGGCCGGCATTCGGGAGCAGGTGCCTGTGCGTCGCCGCCGTTGGGGGCGGGGCGCGGTGCTTGCGGTGTTGGTTGTATTGATAGCCACCGTTGCGTACGTCGCTATTGGCCCTTCTTTCTGGCGTACGGGCTCCCTTACCCCAGTCTCGACTACTAAACCCACAAGCGTTACTTCCCGCCAGCCTGTTGCTACTGGGGCACCTACTGCGGGTACCGCCCCAAATTCAGCATCGCCCGCGACAACAATTTCTCCCAACGGTAGCAGGACTACTGCACCCGATGCAACAGTAGGTATGGGTATTGCTTCCGCCTCCCAACGCCCCCCGCTGAAACTAGCTACTACACCAGAAGTTTCCTCTTCTCATGAAGGGAAGATGGGTACCCTAGCGGGGCAGCCTGCCCCTACCCTACCCAAAGTAGACACAACCTCTACATCGGGCACGAAGGGCCGCTATGTTGCCGCAGTCGGTAAACCTGCTGGTAAGCTGACCCCGCACGAAACAGCCCGAACAACTCCGCTAGTAGCTTCCCAGGGAGCTGCCCGCCAGCGGCGCCGCACCAAGGCTTTACTAGCTGTTAGCCATCCTGAGCGTGGGGAAACTCGCCCGAGTGGTCGGCAGCATGCAGCACCGCAGCCCACCCTGCCTTCTCTTACTGCTACCATCAATTCTCACTCGGCGGCTACCTTATCTACCTCAGCAGCTCAGCCGGAAGCACGCAGTGTGCTATCTGTTACTAGGCCTAGTAGCCACTACCGGCTGGGGTTAGCGAGAGCCTCCGTAAGCGCACCGGGTAGCCAGGAGCGGCTAGCCTTGTTGCTGGTGCGGCTGCAAGTACCGCAGGTATCAGCTCCGCAGTTGGCGTATGCCGTTGCGACCGAAAGAAAGGCGCAGCAGCTTCCCAAGCAGAACTGGAGCGTGCAGTTGCTAGCTGGCCCTACCCTATCGTATCGAACCTTAGGCAGTGGCGCCCAGCAAGTGGAAGAGCTAGAGCGGCCTGCCGCGGGCTTCGGGGGCCAACTCAGCCTGACGCGGGCCATTACTCCGCGCTTTTCCGTAAGCGGCGGCCTGGGCTACGCCAGGTTTGCCTCACGCCTGCACCTGCGTATTCAGAAGCCCGCTAGCTTGACGGCAGCAGCTAGCTCCCGCACCGTAGACTTCCGCAACTACTTCCGCTTGTTTACTCTGCCCTTAGAAGCCCAGTACCAGGTAGGCAGCACCCACCGCTGGCGTTATGGGGTGCAGGCGGGGGCAGTGCCCGCGCTTCTCTTTAGTGCCCGCACTACTGAGGGTACGGCCTGCAATTGCCAACAGCAACAGTGGCAGCCCAACGACAGCACGGGCCTTGGCCGCCTCAATCTGACGTTTACGGCGGGAGCCTCGGTAAGCTACCAAGCCATGCCGGGAGTATGGCTGATGCTTCGGCCCCAAGCACAGTACTTCTTTACTTCTATTACTGACCCCGCCTACGGCCGGGCGCCGCGGCGTCCTTGGAGCGTAGGTATCCAGGGGGGCATCTCTGTTGAGCTTCCTTTTAAACGATAACCTACTTATTAACCCAACGCTTTTATGAAACGCATCCTCACTTACGCCCTATTCTTAGCTTTTCCTCTGTTCAGCAACTGCCAGAAGGAAGCTGATGCTATTGTGTGTGAAGACCCTGCTTCTCCAGTGGCCAATAGCATCAGCGCGGTATTGCAGGAGCACCGCGTGCCTACCCAGAAATTTACCGTGCAGCCCAGGGTGACTACTATCTTAACCACGGCCAAGGGCGCCACTATTTACGTTCCCAGCGGACTACAGCGCGTAGATGGCACCGCTCTTTCGAATAACAGTATTCAGGTAGAAGTGCAGGAAGTGACCACGCGGAGTGAAATGGTCTTCATGCAGCTACCCACTGTCTCCTATGGGCGGGCGCTAGAATCGGGGGGCATGTTTAATATCCGCTTTTCTCAGGATGGCCAACCCCTACAGTTAGCCGCGGGCACCAAGCTGAATCTAGTGACTGTGAAGCCGGGCGCAACCAGCTCATCGGCCAACATGGAGCTGTTTACGGCCCTCCCCGATAGTGCCGTGCGCCAGCAAGTAGGTGGATGGGCTCTGGCACCCACCACCGGTCAGCCAGATACCAGCCGGCTTGTTACCCAAACTACTCCCGCCGGCAACACCCAGTATTTTGTTTCGCTGAACAGCTACCTATACAACACCAACCGTACTAGTCTTAACTGGATTAACTGTGACCGATTTATTGGAATGGCTACCACCAACGTGGAGGTAGAAGTGCATGCAACCGATATAACCCTCGACAATACGCAGGTAATGCTAGTGCTAAACACGTTCAACGGTATGCTCTACGCCTTTCGCAGTTTCTCTAATTCCTCGACGTTTTTTTCTAACGCTATACCCTTGGGCAGCACCGTTACGGCAGTAGTCTTACGGCGAGAAAACAACCAGCTGTACTTCGGCAAGCAAACTGCCAACGTGGGTCCCAGCCATACCTTCAGGCCCACCTTACGCCCCGTGACGGAAGCCGAACTGGTAGCGGAGATTCAGGCGCTGTAGTGCCTCACACAATGGAGCGTCGTGGAGAGGCATGAGGCCTTACACGACGCCCGTTGTTTTTGTTCTCCCGTGGGGCTTCGCCTTGCTAGATGCGAACTACGTATAGGCAGTTTTCCTCCGTACTATGCTTGCGCCTACTTCTGCTCCGCTTATTCTCACTCTCAGCCTCGATGAAGCCGCGCAGGCTCACTTTGATGCCCTGCGCCAGCGCTACTTCCCGCCGGAGCGGAATTATCTGCGCGCCCACGTAACCTTATTTCATCACTTGCCTGGCTCAGAGGCGTCTGCCATTGCAGACCACCTCACGCACGTAACGACTACTACCCCGCAGTTGCCTCTTCAGGTAACGGGCCTGCGCTTTCTGGGCCGGGGCGTGGCCTACGACCTGCACAACCCCGAGCTACCTCGCTTGCACCAGCAATTGCAAGCCGCCTGGACTGGCTCGCTTACCCCCCAGGACCAGCAGAAGCTTAAGCCTCACATCACCGTACAAAACAAGGTAGACCCGGCCGAGGCCCGCGCCCTCCACCAAAAACTTACCGAAGAGTTTGCGCCCTTCCAGGCCACAGGAACGGGCCTCACGCTGTGGGCCTACAAAGGCGGGCCTTGGGAAAAGCTCCACCAGTTCCCCTTCGGGGCGTAGTCCGCCGTGAAAGTAGCGCTGCAACCACGACGCGCATATGGGCGTCGTAGTCAGCAAGCTTCATCTTGCCAGGGGCTGATGCTGAATTTTAGGTTGCCTACTACCTGCAAAAAGTGCAGTTCATTGAATCCCTAGGCGTAGCGAGGTACTTCCAGCTGGTCGCGCAGCGTGGCCCACATGCCCACCTCGGGTACTTGGCGGGCTGCTGGTTCCGTACCGGCGCCCCCGCCGCCACCAATTGAAAGAAGTAACCCACAATTTGGAAACCCGCCGCCTAGGCCGGCTTAATGTATCGGGCTCGCTCAACAGCAGTGGGGTTTGTATTGTCGATAACGCAGCGCATTTGGGTATCTAGGCACAGGGCCAGCAAGTGCCGCTCCCGGTTGCGCACGGGCGAGTGGAAGAACTGCTGCTGATAGAAAGCAGACTTGCCGGTGGCCTGAATTCGGGCGAAAACAATGAGCTGCAGATGTTCCCGGTCGCTTATTTCTTGCGCGCAGTAATGGTATGCGTTAGGGCTTTGAACTGGGTGAGAGCAGCTTCATACTCTTGGCGGGCTAAGCCCTGCATGGCTACCGCCGTATTGCCGATGATGGTGACTTGCTGGTAGAGAAGCACCCGCTGCCCCTGCATTTGGCCGAAACCTTCTGTTTCGTAGGTCAGCAAGTCGTTCACCTTGGCAGATGACATTTTGCGAGGCGTGAAGCCCGTGAAGCCGAACCGATCTAGCCCACGCAGCAGCTCGTTGCTGATGGAAGCGGCCGTAAGGGAGGGGTTGTAGGGCAAGGGTGTAACGGTGAGCAAAGGCTCCATACCGTAGTCGTCCTTGCGCTGGCCACCGGGGGCATACACGTAGAGGTTGCCGCTCGCTTTGGCAAAGGCCAGGCTCGACTTTTTCTCGTCGAAGGCAAATACGGCGCGCGCAAATGGGTCAGAAGCCAGATTTTTCTGGTAGGCGGCCGTCAGGAGTGCCTCCCGGACGGCCGTGCCCGTGGCCGCATCGGCGGCGGGGTAAATCCCTACTAGCTGCACGGCAAACGTGGAGTCGCCAAACATAAGCTGGGCCGACTCCTGCGTGGGAGTGGTTTGCACACGGGCCAGGCGGGCGGGGTAGCCCTGCACCGTCAGCTCCTGGTAGTCTAGCACCTTCGTGCCGCGAGCTTCAAACCGAGCCTTGCTAAAGGAGGCCGCGTTTTTGTAGTAGTTGCCGCCCACCAAGTCAAATACCTGAATGGCAGCATCGCCCTTGCGCACTCCCGTCAGCCCGGGGGCAGGATTAAATCCGGCGGGTGGCACCAGCACCACGTGGGTGCCCGGAATAAGACGAGGAAGAGCTTGTTGGGCCCGAACGGTGGTAGCACCCCACAGCAAAGCCCCCGGAAGCAGCAAGAAAAACGAAACGCGCATTGTACTCATAGCAAACCAGTGATGCTATCCAGCCCCAAAAGGTTGTCAGCAGGGCGCAAGGTAGGCAGGAATGCGAGGCAAATGCGCAACAACTCCCGTGGGGGACCCTACCTAGTATACCTGTTCCCTGGCATCCTTCGCAAAGGAATGCAGCAAGCTAGCCAACTCATCATCGCACCCCATGGTGCGGGTTAGCAGCTCACCCGACGTTTGGGTGTTCAAGTAGCCAGCCACCTGGGTAAGCGCTACCGGCCCAGTGGCAGCAAAACCCATGGCCCAGGAGGCAAAATACCGCCGCGGGATAGGACCATCGGCCAGCTTTTGCACATAGGCGTGGCGCGAGTCCTGCTCTATTACTTCGTACAAGGACCGTACTGTGGCTTCCTCCCCCTCAATAACTTGCAGAAATTGTCCTTCACTATACAACAGCAGCCCGGTTATACCGCAATGGCGGTTTTTAGTTCGGGCTTGCTCTAGCATTATACGCAAATCCTCCTCCGACAAATTAATACTCTCAATACTCTGATAAATAATATGATACATAAACTAAATAAGATGAACTAAGTACGTTAGCGAAGGCAAAAATGGTATTTCACGTGGCGAGTATAAATTCTTTCCGTGGGAATCCATTGTCCTATTTTGCAAACCATCGTACGTTGCAGCTGTCCGGTCTTGCGAAGCAACAACCGGGTTTGCTTACCACGTGTTTTTTATCACTCATGCCAACCCATGCGCACTCTTCTGCTAGTTGATATTCAATATGATTTTCTGCCGGGTGGCTCGCTAGCCGTAGCCGGTGGCAACGAGGTTATACCGTTGGTGAACCATTTGCAGCCGCAGTTTGAGCTGGTAGTAGCTACGCAAGACTGGCACCCGGCTGGCCATAAAAGCTTCGCGAGCCAGCACCCAGGCCATCATGCCTTCGACCAGATTGACTTGCACGGCTTGCCCCAAACCCTGTGGCCTGACCACTGCGTGCAGGGTACCCGAGGTGCCGAGTTTTCGTCTGACCTCGACCAAAACCGGATTGAGGCCATTTTTCGCAAAGGCACTACGCCCGAAATAGACTCCTACAGCGGATTCTTCGACAATGGGCACCGGAAAGCTACTGGGCTGGCGGACTACCTACGCGGGCGCGGCGTAACGCAGGTATACCTAGCTGGCTTAGCCGCCGATTTTTGCGTGTACTTTTCCGCCAAGGATGCCCTAGAGCAGCAATTTGAGGTTTTCTTTCTGGAAGACGCTACCCGCGCTATTTCGGCAGAAGGCTACCAGCAAGCGCGCGCCGACTTACGCAGTCGCGGCGGCAAAGTACTTACCAGCACAGAGCTAGGGTAGCGTAATTTGCTTCTGCAGATGGCTAGTGGCTTGTCGGCTGGGAGGCCACAAAATCTTCTAGCAATTGCAGCAGTTCAGGGCTGGTGTTGTGGGCACGAGGCAGCAGAAAGTGCCGCCGTTGTGGGTTGATGTAGCCCACTAGAGGCGCAAAATCTTGGGGGCTAACGGAGGCAAATCCCATGCTCCAGTCGGGAAAGGAGCGCCGGGCAACTGGCCCTGCCATGAGGGTTTCTACCTGAGTATGGCGGGGATCCTGCTGGATGACTTCGTAGATAGTTCGCACCGCCGTTTCTTCTCCCTCCAGCACCTGAATAATGCGCTGCTGGCTGTACAACAGGAGGCCCGAAATGCGTTGGGCTTCGTTCTTGGAGCGAGCCTGTTCGAGCAGCGCAGCCAGCTGGGCTTCACTTAGCTGCTGAGTTGCTACGCTGGTATAGGTAATCTGATACAAGCTCATCATCTAACCCGTGTTACGTGGAAATAATACGCTAGGTTGGTGTGCCAGCATCAAGCTCAACAGCCCATTTGCTCGGTTTCGTTCAACCTTTGCGTACCGTTCGGGGTACATCTGGCTGAATCCTCTACTGCCTGCGCCTGACCTTACCGCATGGACCATTTTCCTGACCTTACCGACCACCTACGCTTTCTTCTGCAAACGGCAGGCATCATTGCCGCTAGCTTATTTGGGGGCTGGCTAGTGAAAGTCATCATTTTTGCCTTACTCAATGCCTACAACCGGCGCGAACAGACCCTGCTCACCCAGTCCGTTGCGCGCCACTTGAACAGCCCGAGTGCTTGGTTTTTTCCCGTCTTGGCGCTGTCGTTCATGCTCCCGCTTACGCCCCTGGAGGACCGCCCCTTCGAGGTAGTGCGGCGCCTGGTAGAAACCGCCCTGATTGCCACCTTTGCCTGGGGCCTCGTGAAGACGGTAGACGTAGCCCAGGACCTAGTGGAAGAGCACTACCGCCTCGACCAGGATGATAATTTTCGGGTGCGGAAGCTGTTCACGCAGCTGCAATTTGTCAAGAAGCTGGCCGTTACGCTCATCATCTTTGTGGCTACTGCCTTGGTTCTGATGAGCTTTGCTACGGTTCGCAAAATTGGTACTGGCTTGCTCACTTCGGCCGGTATTGCCAGCGTAATTATTGGCTTCGCGGCTCAACGCTCCCTCAGCAACTTGCTGGCGGGCTTTCAGATTGCCTTTACTCAACCCATTCGGCTGGATGACGTGCTGGTGGTAGAGGGCGAATGGGGACGGGTTGAGGAAATTACTTTCACGTATGTAGTACTGCGCATTTGGGATGAGCGTCGACTGGTACTCCCGCTCAATTACTTCATAGAGAAGCCCTTTCAGAACTGGACGCGCTCTACATCTCAACTGCTAGGCACCGTGTTTTTGTACACCGATTATACCATCCCTGTTGATGCCGTGCGGGCGGAGCTTCAGCGCGTGGTAGCAAGCCACCCGCTTTGGGACCGGCGCGTGTGCTTGCTACAGGTTACTGATTCCAAGGAACGTACCTTGGAGCTACGCTGCCTGATGAGTGCTGCCAACTCCAGCCAAGCTTTCGATTTGCGCTGCGCCGTGCGCGAGCAGTTGATCAAGTTCATTCAGCAGCAGCACCCTACTAGCTTGCCCAAAACCCGCTCCGTAGTGGAACCCACCGACCAACCCTTCACCCTGGACCCTACCGTGGATATGGCTGGATAAGAAGCTGTAGTAGCTAGCATTTAAAAAGCGAGGGAATGGCGAAGGCGCAAGTGCCTTCGCCATTCCCTCGCTTTTTTCTACCCTGAGGAGGGTATTGCACTTACCGGTTGTTCATGGCCGCAACGCGGGCGTCAATCTGCTCCCGGGAAGCACGGCGAATTTCTTCGGAGGTGCCGTAGCCTACCTCCTGCTCGCCGGCGGCCAGGCGCGCCATTACGGAGTCGGCAAAGTCGTTTACGGGCACTCCCCACGTGTGGAGGCCAGCGCCGCCCAGGTCGGTATTCACTGCGGGGGGCACTATTTCCAGCACCTGAATGGGAGTAGCGGCCAGCTGATGACGCAGGGAAATAGTGAAGGAATGCAATGCAGCCTTCGTGGCGCTATAAATGGGAGCCAGCGCCATGGGCGCAAACGCCAAACCCGACGTGACATTGATAATTGCGGGGTTTGGTTGCTCCCGCAGATGCGGAATAAACAACGTAGCTAAATGAATGGGCGCCTCCACGTTGATGAGCAGTTCTTGGCGGCGCACTTCCCAGGCCTCGTCGTCGGCAAGCTGAATGCGGCGCTGCACCCCAGCGTTGTTTACCAGCACATTTAAGCGAGGGAAAGCCTGCTGCACCCACTCAAGTAGCGCCACGCGCTCGGCTGCCACCGCCACGTCGCACACCCGGGTGTGCAGGCCGGGTAGGTGCTGCTGGGCTTCCAGAAGTTTGTCTTCCCGACGGCCACACACGATGACGGTGCTTCCGGCCCGCTGAAACCGCTCGGCTAGCGCCAGCCCAATACCGGACGCCCCGCCCGTAATCAATACCGTGTTTTCTGCCAGATTCATAGGATGAGGGGATAGTAGATGAAGTTTCAGCACGTAGTAACTCCCCACGCGCCCATTTGGTTAGCTGTGCGGCTTGGCCGGCGCAGCTACGGCCGATAGCACCTGCTAGCAGATACTATCTTACGTCCGCCTACTTAGGGTAGCCTACTGGCAAAACTTCCTGGTACTATGGTAGCTAGCATGGAACCGAGGCAAGCCGCCCCATTGTTGGTACGTGCTGCCTGCGCGGGCCGACATCACAGGGCCGTGGTTTCTACCATAGAAATGACATAGCGCAGGCCGTATATTGCGCAAAACAAGCTGTTATAATCCTCACGTACGCATTTCTTACACGAAGTCGGCGGCTAATTTTTTTTGGGTTCCCTACCGAAACAGAAGCCACCTTTTCCAACTTTCACCGTACTTCGTTAGTCCTTTTCCTGATTACGCATGAGTACGACCGAACCTGCTGCTGGCCTTTCCGCTGATGTTGTGCTGATTGGCGCCGGCATTATGAGTGCGACACTGGGCATGATGCTCAAGGAGTTGCAACCCGACCTCACCATTGCCATTTTCGAACGTCTCGATGTGGCCGCCGCCGAAAGCTCCGATGCCTGGAATAATGCAGGCACGGGCCATTCCGCCTTCTGCGAGCTAAATTATACGCCTGAAAAGCCCGACGGCAGCATTGACACTAGCAAGGCCATCAAGATTGCCGAGCAGTTCGAGCAGTCAAA
This sequence comes from Hymenobacter mucosus, assembly GCF_900188255.1. Classification (GTDB taxonomy): domain Bacteria; phylum Bacteroidota; class Bacteroidia; order Cytophagales; family Hymenobacteraceae; genus Hymenobacter; species Hymenobacter mucosus. The sequence continues at coordinate 892,959 of NZ_FZNS01000001.1, forward strand.
GCAGTTCTGGTCGTTTCTGGCGGAGAAATACGAAGTGAAGGAGCTTAGCCGCTTCATCAATCATATTCCGCACCTGAGCTTTGTGTGGGGCGATAAGAACGTAAACTTTCTGCGCAAGCGTCACGCTGCCCTCACCCAATCGCCCTTGTTCAAGGGCATGGAGTACACCGAAGACCGGGACCAGATGGAGCAGTGGATGCCCTTGGTAATGGATGGGCGCGACCCCAACCAACCCGTGGCCGCTACCCGCATGGATCTGGGCACCGACGTAAACTTCGGCTCCCTAACGCGCGGCATGTTTACGCTGCTGCAGGAAAAGCCCGGCGTATCGTTCTACTTCCACCACGACGTAGAGAAGATCAGCCGCAAGGAAGACAGCCGGTGGCGTCTTAAGGCAAAAGACCTGTCTACTGGTGCGGCGGTAAAAATCCGTGCGCCCTTCGTATTCATTGGCGCCGGAGGGGGTTCGTTACCTCTCCTAATTAAGTCAGGCATTCCAGAGGGCCAGGGTTTTGGCGGCTTCCCGGTGAGTGGACAGTGGCTGAAGTGTGTGAATCCCGAGGTAATTGCGCGTCACCACGCTAAGGTGTACGGCAAAGCCGCGGTGGGCTCTCCGCCCATGTCGGTGCCTCACCTCGACACGCGCGTTATCAATGGCAAGCAGGAATTGCTGTTTGGTCCGTATGCGGGCTTCAGCACCAAGTTCCTGAAGCAGGGCTCCTACCTGGATCTGCCCCTGTCGGTGAAGCTGAGCAACATGCGCCCCATGATTATTGCGGGCCTAAAGAATATTCCCCTCACGAAGTACCTTATCAACCAGGTGCGCCAGTCGCCGCAAGACCGGCTGGAGGCCTTGCGCGAGTATCTACCAGAAGCACGCGCCGAGGACTGGCAGCTGGAAATTGCAGGTCAGCGGGTGCAGGTTATCAAGAAGGATGAAAAGCAAGGCGGGGTGCTGGAATTTGGTACCGAGGTAGTAGCCGCCGCCGATGGCTCTATTGCCGCGCTGCTAGGTGCTTCGCCCGGTGCGTCCACGGCTGTGAGCATTATGGTTGGGCTGGTGCAGCGCTGCTTCCCAGCTCAGGCTGCTACGCCCGAGTGGCAAGCCAAGATGCGCGAGATGATACCTTCCTTTGGGCTAGATTTGAATGCCAATCCGCAAATGGTAGCGGAGCTTCGCAGCCGCACCAGTGCGGTGCTGGGTCTCAAAGAAGCTTCACCGGCTGCTTAGTTGGATTTCAGAACAAGGTGATAACGCAAAAGCCCCTAGTAATACTAGGGGCTTTTGCCTTGTTGATACTAACCTAGTTTGTAGTCAGCCGGGCTCTACTAGGTCCAGTACAGCAGCGGAGCGTTGGGAAAGCGCTGCTGCCACTCATGGTAAAAGAACTCTTTCAGCTGACGCATATCCGTGGGCTGGTACACGTACTTAGTTCCCCCGAACTTATTCCGCTTCACGGCGCGGGTAGCTTCCTCCAAGTCCAGGGAGGTATTGGGATACCACTGCAGCAAGACGTCCTTAGAGCCGGGCGTAAAGCGGTGGGTAATGCACTCAGCCGTCAGGTCGCAGGGGAAGTCGAGGGTAGCGTGCAGCCTGTCCAGCAACGACCGATACTCCTGCTCCCAGTTAGGAATGGGCATAATAGGCGCCAGCACCACCCCCACCGGGTAGCCGCCCCCACCCTGCTCCCGCGGCAACGCCATCTGGCGCAATGCCTGCAAACGAGCCTCCACGGACGCCGTACCACCTTCTAGCTTGCGCACGGCCGGTTCGGCATTCAGGCTGAAACGGGCACGGGTGTGCCCATTGTGCGGCACCGCCAGCAGCGAGTCAACATGGTCGTACTTGCTCACGAAGCGCAACCGGGCACCTTCGCGCTGCCCGTAGTAGCGAATACACTCCGCCAAGCTGCCCGTCAGGTGCTCAATGCCGAGTACATCGGTGTAGCAGCTTACCTCAAAACTCGTGACGCGGCCCGGCTGCTCGTACGTGGCCGTGTTCTGCAACAGCTGAGGCAGATTGGCAAACACCTTTACCACCGGCGGCCCCGCCAAGCTACCCGCCAAGTAACAGTACTGGCAGTGGGCCGGGCAGCCCTCAGCTAAGTTCATTTGCCAGTCGGCGGAGGGTGGAGTGGGCTGCAAGCGTAAGGCGCTAGGCGGAGCGCACACCACGGCCAGGGTGCTTTTGGCCCGGCGGTATGTCTCACGCGGGTCTTCACCACGCACGCCGGTTAGACGGTTGCTTTTCAGCAGTTCTACTTCCAGCCCGTGGCGGGTAACGCGCTCCAGGATTTGCTGTCCGAAAGGCTGGTTTAGGGCATCGGGCGTGAATACTACGCGCTTCGGCAGCCACACTTTGGCGCTGTGCTGACGCACTTCGGGGGTTGGGGCAAGAATATCGAGCGAGGGAAACAGCTGGGTTTGGGTCATAGCTAGTTATAACACTACAGCCCCCAGGATAGCTCCCGTAAAACCCATAAAACACGAGAATGTAGCAGTTTATTCTCTCTGATTATGAGCAACATACTAATAATTCAAAAGAATTTTTCACTACTTGACTCGGCAGTTCACAATCAGTTCTTTCGGGGCAAGAATACTTCGGCCAGCATGCAGCGCACACTCCCCCCGCCAATAGTTTCAATGGTAGGAATAGCCAGCGGAACCAGCTCGCAGTAGCGGGCCAAGATTGCACACTGCTGGGGCGTCAGCGCATCGTACGCACGCTGCGACAGCGCCAACAGCTCCGGCCCATCACCGGCGGGCTGCAGCGTAAGCATATTGCCCGCAAAGCAAGCCGCTTGGGCCAGCGTAATGGCCACTAGCTCGTGCCCAGTGCTAGCCAGAGAAGCCGTTATGGTAGCGCGCTCTTGCGCATCAGGAATGCTTTCCAGGCATATCACGGCGAAATGCGTCCCAATGCACATCATTACGTTGGTGTGGTAGATGGCCTGCCCGTGGGTATCCTCGGCGTGGAAGGTGACTGCCTGAAAACCAAGGCGAGCCGTTACTTGCAGCAGCAGCTCCGCGTCAGTGCGCACCGACAAGCACGCGTAGGCAATCCGATGTTCATGGTCGAAGATGATACTACCCGTACCCTCCAGAAAGCGGCCCTGAGTTTCGTACGCCGATACATCGTGTACCTGGCGAATATGAAACTGCGCGCCCAGTGCAGCTACAATATCCGAGCGACGCTCGGGGCGGCGGTTGGGAGCACACATGGGGTAGAGCAGCGCAGTGCCATCCGCGTGCAGGGTCAGCCAGTTGTTGGGAAACACGGCGTCGGGCTTTGGAGGCTCGGGCGTGTCCTCGAACACGAGGACCTGCACCCCCTTGCTCCGTAGCGTCAACACGACTCCGTCAAACTCGGCCGCCACCTGGCTTTGCAGGTCCTCCATGCTCAACCCGCTCACCAATTGCTGAAAAGAGTTAGAGGATGCCGTTTCGACGTTGAAGCCGAAGCGGGCGGGACGAACTACAAAAACGGTACTGGCAGATTGCATAGAGTAGGGTGGATAGAGACTGATAGGTAGGCAAGAAAACACGCCAACAGCAGAGCAGATGGAAGAAATTTTAGCGCACAATCATCCTGGCGAATGATAGCAACGGGTCCTTCCGTTTTCTCTCTTGTGCTACCCCCCTGCTGGCGCAGAACCAGCCCAGGCAACAACGGCAAATAAGGGGTCGGATACTCCAGCGGGTTGGGGGCTACGGTCGAGGAGTTGGATGGCGTGCCAGCCCCCGGCGGCTTCCAAAAAGCGTTGCACCAGCGCTAGGTGGCCGCGGCTGTCCAGGGCATGCCAGACGGCAATAGCCTTGCTCGGGAAGCACCGGTTGGAAAAGGTAATAACCAAGGGCGCCCCAGGCTTCAGCACCCGGCTTAGCTCGCGCAGTACCGCTACGGGCTGAGTCAGGTAGTCGATAGAAACGCAAATAGCGGCGCCCGCAAACTCGGCGTCGGCAAATGGCAAGGTGGGCCGCTGATTGAGGTCCTGCACTACGTAGCTCGTCAGCCGAGGATTAGCACGCAGCTCCGCGTCGTTCATGCCCAGGCCTACCACCCGATGGTAGGCCACTTCCGCCGGCAGGTGGCTAATCCAGCTGCTCATCAGGTCTAGCAGAGTGCTACCTGCCGGAAAGTACTCCCGGTATAGCTGCGTAACGGCCTCAATGGCGGCATCGTCTATGTGCGTGACGAAGCGCGGAAAGTGGTAGAAGTTTGCGTCCGGAGTTTCGTCTTGGCGGCGGAAGGCACCGGCAGGAAAGTCGGAGGTGGTGTCTTGGTTCATTGGGCGGGGCAGGGAATAGTGGCGCTTACTTCCCTATACGAGCAGTGGCGAGAGGCGGGCACGCCAGCACGCAACGCAGCTACTTGCCTGTGGGTAGCACTCCAAGAATGGTGGCTGGGCGGGCTCATCTTCCGTCTTTTAACGACGGTTGCCGGCTTCAAACCTCCGCGCGAGTTGACGCCAGCTTCCCGGTCAGCTTCTGATAAGCAAGGAGTAGTATACAGCCGTGTTCTGCTCGCGGGCGGGTATTATACAGTAGAAATTCCCGTTATCTTGGGGCCTCACGCTACTCCTAATTGTATCGCTAATTTTTGTGTCAGTTATGCGTCTTTCTGCCCTACTCCTGCCCGTACTGGTGGCTACTGCCCAACTTGCCCAAGCGCAGCAGGCCAGCCCCGAGCAGTCCGGCGCGGCCGGCCAATCCAACCTGGATGCCTTGGCTACCGGTGCTCCGGCCCCGCTGTATTTAGGCCGCAACGATGGCGTAGTGGGAAACCCTTACGTGGATGCACGCTGGCTGCCCGGGCAGCTGACTACCAAGAATAACACGCCCCTGGCAGTGGTACCGCTCAAGTATGACGTATTCAACCACCGCATTCTGATGCGCAAACACGGCACTACTGACTCGCTACAGCTCGATGACCGGTACGTGACCAGTTTTACCTTGCAGGTGCCGGCGGCGAGTGGCATGCCTGCCCGGCAGCGGACCTTTCGGCGGTTCACGGAAGCACCTCTCCCGAATCAGAGCAGCGACTTTGTGGAAGTATTACACACCGGGCGCTATGAGCTGCTAAAGCACTACGTTATGCACGTGCGCAAAGCCCCGGCCCACACGGGCTACGGCGTGGAAAGCAAGGGTGCCGAACTGGAGGACAAAAGTGAATACTTTCTGCGGCGGCCCAACGCTCAACTTGTTCCCGTTAAGCTAACCAGTAAGAGCATACTAGCAGCGGCCCCGGATTTGGCTAGCGCGCTTAAAAGTGCCTCGCCCAAAACCGAGCTAGAATGGACCAACGCCCTGCAGCTTGCCGACCCTCGCTAAATTCTCCCGGCTGATTTGCCGACCACTATGCTAGGCAGCAGAAGTGGTCATGGCGCCCCATCGGGACGGGTGTTTTAGTGGCTGCCAGCAAGGGCTTCTTTCCGGCCTGTTCCAGTTTCGCGCAACAGCAGCCCCGCCAGGAGAGCCAAGCTGGTAGTACCAACCCAGAAGAAGCCACCGGTGTGAAAGTGAGCAACTGGGTCGGTGGCGCTTCCGAGGGTTTGCCCGTACAACCGCGCAAACAGAGGGCCGAGTACGGCCGTCACGCCAAAGGTGAGAAAGTTCATAGCTCCGGTGGCACTACCTTTCACGTGGTCAGGATTGGCTTCTTTGATGATGGAATACGGAATCATGGCCGCTCCGGAAGCCACGCCAAAGAGGAAAAGACTGACGTACAGGGGCATGACATTGGGCAAGTACAGCTCCTGTAAGCCCATGAGAATCATGCCAGCGGCCCCGGCAAACAGGACTGGCTTGCGGCGGCCCAACCGGTCGGCAGCCCACCCTAGCAGCGGGCAGCCAACTACCCAACCCAGGGGCACCATGGAGCACGCCCATGCCGCTGCCTCGAAGCTCATTTTCTGATCTTGCTGCAAGGACGCTACGCCCCAGTTCATGGCGAAGATGGTAGTAGGAGCAAACAGCAGACCCGCAATCAGACCGCACAGGTAAGACTGTGAATTGCTAAATACAATCTTATAGGGCTGCAGCAGCCCCGTGCTGGGCGCTACTGGCTGGGCTTGGGTGGGCGCATCATTTGGCGTGACGAAATACAAGGCCAGCCCCGTAGCAAGGTTGGCCAGGCCCATCACTAACCAGTAGGTGCGAACATCGAAGCCTCCGTGAATTAGCGGACCCGCCAGTGACTGGCCCAGGGCGCCCCCCAGCATGCCCAAGCACTGCGTAGCGCCAATGGCCGTAGCCAAAGACCGAGCCTGAAACCCGCGCGAGGCCAAGTACACCGAGCCGGTGAAGGCAACTGCCGAGCCCGCTCCTTGTAGCAAGCGCCCACTATTGCCGGCTACCGTGCCGGGCACCGCAAACAGCAAACACCCCAGAGCCACAATTGCCACCCCCGTTGGTAAGGCGTATTTGGCTCCCGTCCGGTCTAGGGCAATGCCGGCTACCAGCCCCGCCAAGGAATACGTGTAGTAATACGTACCGAGAATAGTGCCTACCTCCACATTGCTAACCCCAAACACGCCAGCCAGCTCCGATATCATCACCGCTGGCCCCGAGCGCACAGCGTACTCCAGAAAATAGAAAATCAGGGAAAACACCCAGGCTATAATGTAGGGCTTGGTGGAGCGGTGGCTTCTAGTTACGTCCATGCAGTAAGGTTAGCTAGTATCTGGGTGCAGCACCAGGAGCACTGGCACCCACGCAGCCCGGCGAGGAGCGGCGTAAAGATTGATGTATGGATAGTTACCCGGGCGGCAACCCGATTGTTTTGCTAGTTCTGGTGTGGCACCCACTCAATCGGAACCTTGGGTGGGTATGGCCCTCACCACAGCAACGCTGTAAAACACCTCTATACAGACTGACTTTCCCTACCGATTTCTCCCCCCTCTAGCTTGACTACTAAGCTCGACGGCACAACTACCAAGGGGCTATTGCGGTATTACTAGCGGCCCGCAGGCACGCTACTCTTTCTCTAATACGGAAGCGGCCTGCTCAACCGCCAGTATCATTCGCCTGCCTTCACTGTCTTTGCATATGCCTGATCAATCTTCTTCTGCTGCGCCCGCTACCGTTGTGCTGGCCGGCGCCACCGGGGCCCTTGGCCTGCTCATTGCCCACCACCTACGCCAGCGGGGTGCCACCGTACGGGCGCTCATCCGCCCCGCATCCATCCATAAGGCCGAAGCTGAATCCTTACGCGTGCAAGGTGTGGAAGTAGTAGCCGTAGACTACAACAGCCTCCCTGACCTAACCCAAGCCTGCGCCGAAGCCGCTTGCGTTGTATCGGCCCTATCGGGGCTGCGCGATACTATTGTGGATACGCAAACGCGGCTGCTTGATGCAGCCGTAGCAGCCGGCGTACCGCGCTTCATTCCTTCCGATTATTCTGCCGACTTCACGAAGCTGCCCGAGGGCTCCAACCGCAATTTCGACCTGCGCCGAGAGTTTCAGCAGCGGCTCGATCAGGCCCCTATTCAGGCCACCTCCATTCTCAACGGCATGTTCATGGATCTGCTGAAAGGCCAAGCCCCGGTTATCCTGCCAGGCCCGCACCGGGTAGTGTATTGGGGCGACGCCGATCAGCCCCTGGATTTTACAACGATGGTGGATACGGCCAACTTCACGGCCGCCGCGGCCCTCGATCCTACCACGCCCCGCTACCTGCGCGTAGCTGGTGAGGTAGCCAGTATTCGTGAACTGCAAGCAATTGCCAGCGCCGCTCTGGGGCATCCTTTCATGCTCTTTCGGGCGGGCAGCTTGGGCACCCTTGCGACCATGATAAAGGTGACGCGCACCCTAATGCCCGCCCCCAACGAGATATTTCCGCCTTGGCAGGGCATGCAGTACTTGCACAACATGCTTAGCGGCGTGGCGAAGTTAGACCGCCTAGACAACGCTCGCTACCCCGATATTCGGTACACAAAGGTGGGCGAGATACTGGGCTAGCCCGCACGCTTTCACGCCACGAAAAGCTGTAAACTGCTGCTAGGCTATAGCAGCTCGCTAACCCTGGCTGTACCATTACAAAAGAGCCGGACCGTAGCTACGGTCCGGCTCTTTTGTGGTACTAGCTCGCGTAGCGTGCTATCCTACTTGCACGACAATCTTACCGAAGTGCGAACCGCTGCCCATGAAGGCCAGGGCTTCCTTTGCTTGGTCGAAGCCGAATGTTTTGCTGATAATGGGCTTCAGGTTGTTGCGGTCAAAGGCCGTGAACAGGTCAGATAGCATTTGGGTGCTTCCCACGTAAATGCCTTGCAACCGCTGGGTGTTAATTGGCAGCATGCCTAGGTTGGGAGCTTCATCGTTGGGGCCACCTACTGCCCCAATCTGGAAGATGGTGCCGCCGGGCTGTAAGGCTTTGATGGAGCGCGCCAATTGGCCGGCCACCTCCACTACGTAGGTTGCCCCGCGCCCCTGGGTTAGGGTACGAACTTCCTCTTCCCAATTGGGAGTAGTTTTGTAGTTGATGAGCTGATCGGCTCCCAAGGCCTGAGCCTGGGCTAACTTTTCATCAGAGCTCGACGTGATGATGGTTTGCGCGCCCATCAGTTTGGCTAGCTGCAAGCCAAAGATGGAAACGCCGCCAGTGCCTTGCAGCAGCACCGTATCGGTGGGGCGCAGTTGGGCCGCCACTATCAAGGAATGCCAGGCCGTAACGCCCGCACATGGGAAAGCGGCAGCTTCTTCAAAGGAAAAAGAGTCGGGCACTTTTACCACGGCGGCTTCCGGGAAGCTCACGTATTCTGCCAGTACCCCATCGGTGCTGCCACCCAAGGAGCGAGCCGTCTTATCAGTCGAGAAAGCCCCATCGTGCCAGTCGGGAAAGAAGTTGACGGCTACCCTGTCGCCGGGCTGAAACTTGGTAACGCTAGTGCCCACTTCCGTCACCACTCCGGCGGCGTCGCTGAAGGGAATAAAGGGCAGCTTCTCGCCCGGATAGCCAAACCAGCCGTTGGCAAGAGCCCAGTCGCGGAAGTTGAGAGAAACAGCCTTCACCTGAATTTTTACCTCGTGGTCGTACACGATGGGCTCATCGTAGTCACCGAGTTTGAAGTTTTCCAGGCTTTTGGGGGCGTGCAGCTTATATGCTTTCATAATGCAGTACAAAAAGTGCGTAAGGCCCCAACAACCTACACCCACAGCCGATTGTTCTGGCGCCCCTCCCTTGCCGCAATTGCCTTCATGGGTTCTAGGCCCTCAGAAAGCGAAGTATTTTCGACCCGCACTACTGAAAGCAAGGGCCATGCTCCCACCCAAGCACTAGGTTCGCAAGTTACTGATGGTGTGCTCACTATCTAACTTACAAAAGCTACTTATAGGAGGATGGCTTACGGGAGGTCATTATCCTACTACCCCTTACCCATAATAGAAGTAACCAGAATATTCCGGCACTTATATAGGCATACTAGCCAGCCGTGTCCATCAGCAGATTTAGTATTATAAGTCTGACAATCAATTATTTACAATGCATATTAACTCAACTATAAACACATAAGCAAGCTCAACCAGTATAAAATTAACAAGATTTTTTTATCAGAATTTGGGTTACTTCTTTCCAATTCCAGGTATACAGGGTGAATCTGACCACAACCTAAGGCAGAAACATACTTATTCTTACTCACCCACTCATCAACCTACACCATGAAAAAGGTTCTGTTTTTAGCTCTGGCTGCGGCCTCTTTATCTTTCACATCTTGCGGCGGCGGTAGCGGCAGCGAAGGCAGCGGTAGCGAAGGCACCAGCACTAGCGGCTCTGGCACCGGCTCGATGGAAGGTACCAGCGATGGTAGCATGAACGACGGCAGCATGAGCAGCGACACGAGCATGAGCGGCAGCGGTGCTGGCAGCATGAACGGTGCTGGCACTACTTCCGGCTCGGACGCTACTGGCACCACGGCTGGCACTACCACTACTGGCTCTACTACTACCGGCACTACCGATGGCAGCACGACTACCGGCAGCACGGCTGGCGGCACGAACACTACTGGGGGTACCACGGCTGGCGGCACTACCGCTGGTGGCACCACGGCTGGTGGTACCACTGCTGGCAGCACTACGGCTCAGTAATCGAGCCCATTATTGCTTGCTTATACAAAAAGCCCCTCCGCATGGAGGGGCTTTTTACGTGTAGGCCCACCGTCGTTAGCTCCTGGAATCCTCGTTTCTTCCATGAACTTCCGCGCTACGGTTGACCAAGTTCTAGTTGCGTGCGTATGCCGGGTAATAGTATGTACTCCCAATTACTAAACCGGATGAAAAAAGTAGCCTTTGGCGTCACGCAGCTGCAGATTCAACGCTTCGTAAACGTATATTTTGTAGAAACTGGAACGGCCGGCGGATGGGTGCTGGTAGATACTGGCCTCCCCGGCTCGGAGAAGGATATCATTGCCGCTGCCGACGAGATATTCTACCCTGGCACCCACCCCGAAGCCATTATTCTCACGCACGGCCACATGGACCACGCGGGCTCGGCACAGGCTTTAGCCGAGCACTGGAAAGTGCCAATTCTGGCTCACCCGCTGGAGTTACCCTTCCTGACGGCCAAAGCCGTGTACCCCCCCGCCGACCCAACGGTAGAAAACGGCGGCTCGCTGGCCTTTGTGGCCCGATTCTTCCCGCCCCAGTCGTTTCAGCTGAGCGACTACGTCCAGGCCCTGCCCACGGCTGACACTGAAGTTCCGTTCCTACCCGACTGGCGCTGGCTGCACGTACCGGGCCACGCGCCAGGTCAGGTGGCTTTGTTCCGCGAGCAAGACCGTACCCTACTCGGGGCCGATGCTTTTGCCACGTCCAACCACGAATCGGTACCTTCCCTGCTGTTGCAACTCCCCAAAATCAGCGTAGCGGGGGCTCCGTTCAACTATAACTGGCAGCAAGTGCGCGAGTCGGTGCAACAGTTGGCAGCCCTGCGCCCGGAGGCCATTGGCTGCGGACACGGCCCGGTTATTACAGGTGCCGAAGCCGCTACCGGCCTGCAAGAACTTGCGGACAACTTCCCTATGCCTACCAAAGGACGCTACGTGCAAGACCCTGCCCGCACCGACGAAAACGGTGTGGCGTACCTGCCCACCGCCGCTCCCGATCCGCTCCGGACCAAGCTCACCATTGCGGCCGTGAGCTTTGGCGCTTTGGTAGGAGTAGCACTGCTCATCAAAAAGCAGAAAGCCCACAAGCAAAACGACTACCCCAAGAAGCACCCCGATGAGCCCCGTAATCCTCGCACGGGAAAGTCGCCGGAATAAGCACCACGCTACCGCTCAAGCATAGCCGAACGACGCAGGCCCTACCAGTACCAACCGACCAAGAGCAATTTACGGCGGTGGTATTGGTAGGGGCTGCGTTGCTCGGTTTTAGCTGCTACTGGAAATGCTATTGCCCCGCCCCTTCTTGCGTGACACTAATACCGCCCGATACGGTGGCCACCCGCAACTGCGGGCCGCCCGCGCCCAGGGTGGCCGTAAGATTGTGGGCCAGCAAGCTCTTGCGCGCTCCGGCGGCCAAAGCCGCCGTGACGCGGCCGTGCACGGTGCGCGCCATGATGGTAGCAGCGTAGGTGGCCGGAATCTGCCACGTAATTCCTCCATTCACGGTGCTCACATCGAGGCCGCCGCGCGTCCAGGTAGTGCCGGTAAGGCCCAGGGTAATGCCGCCGTTGGTAGTTTTGCCGCGCACATCGCCCGCTAGGCCCTGCAGCGTGATGCTGCCGTTGGTGGTTTCAAACCGGATGGCCCCCTCCACGTTCTCAATGCGGATGTGTCCGTTTGTGGCTTTCAGCGTGAGGCTGGTTTGGGCAGGTACCAGCACTTCGTAGCCTACTTCCCAGTTATCTAGCGAATTATTGGCCCGCGCAGCTCGAATGGTGTTGCCTGTCGTGCTGATTTTCACGGCATTGGCAAGCGCTCGGGCTGCTTCCATAGTGGCCGCGCGCCCTTCAACTCGGGCACGAACCCGCACGGTTGCCCCTTCCCACCCCCGCACCGTGATGCTACCATTGGCTACGGCGTCTATTGTGAGCGGTGTGCCGGCCGGGGGAGCAGTTAGCTGCATCTCCCGCAGTTCGCACTGCTGCTGTTGTAGGGCGTGGTCGGGCTTGCGGCCTTCGCAGCTCAGCGTGAAGGCTGGAACGCTAGATTGGGCTAGCGCCGGGGCGGCGGCAGCCAGTGACAAAGCAAGTAGGAGTTTTTTCATGCAGGAAAAGGGCAGAAATACGGGCGCAAGCGCACCAGATAGACAAAGCCGGCACACGCACCAAGCAAGGAAGTAAAAGTGCAGCAAAACTTCGTGGGAGCTTACCTTGCAGCATGGTATTTCGCATTCTCGTTTTCGGCTTGCTGCTGAGCGTGCCTCCGGCGGCAATGGCACAGCGCAAAAGCACCGCTGTGCCCAAGCTGGCACCTTCTTTCTTCACAACCTACTCCTACCTTTCCTACACCATCCTGGACAAGGGCACTAGTCCTACCCCCATGCCGGCCCGGGGTGTGGGTGGCACCCTGGCCCTGCGCCCCGATGGCTCTTACCAGAAACGACTGACGCTAGCCGGCAATGGCACCACGCTCCGCTTCGACCAGGATGGGCGCTACACCTTTGCCGGCGACAAAATATCGTTTTCGTACGCTGACAAAAACGGCCAGCCCCGCACCGATCAAGGCACTTTCCGGCTGCGCAACGGGGTGCTCACCATCGAAATACAGGGCTATCCAGCCGGCAACCAAAGCACCTACACCCTCCGCCAACAGTAGCGCCGGTAGCGGTAGCCGGCTTGGGCACGGCTCAGGTAGGTATTTCCTCAGCTGGGAAGTAGGCAGCTTGCTGGGCGCGTGGTTTGGCCCTGGCAGGAGGCGTTTGCGTTGCGCCCGGCCGGGCTTTCTGCTAACTTGCGGCCCTTTCGGCCCCACCCGCGCCGATACTGAACCTCACTAACTCACCATTTCACAAACTTACTATAGATGGGACGCGCGTTTGAATTCCGCAAAGGCCGCAAAATGAAGCGCTGGGACCGGATGTCCAAGGACTTTACCCGCATCGGGAAGGAAATTGTGATGGCCGTGAAAGAATCCGGCCCTAACCCCGATACCAACTCCCGCCTGCGTACCGCCATCCAGAACGCCAAGGGTGTAAACATGCCGAAAGACCGCGTAGATGCGGCCATTAAGCGCGCTAGCTCCCGCGAGGAAAAAGACTACCAGGAAGTGGTGTATGAGGGCTACGCCCCCCACGGTGTGGCCATTGTAGTAGAAACGGCTACCGACAACCCTACCCGCACCGTGGCCAACGTGCGCATGTACTTCAACCGTGGCAATGGCGCCCTGGGTACGGCGGGCTCCTCCGATTTCACGTTCACTCGCAAAGGTGTATTTAAGCTGGCTGCCGAAGGCCTCGACCTGGAGGAACTGGAGCTAGAACTAATTGATGCTGGCGCCGAAGATGTGTACGCCGACCAGGACGAGGACGAGCACGGCAACGTGAAGGATCTGATTGTAGTAGAAACAGCCTTTGCCGACTTCGGCCAGATGCAGAAGGCGCTGGACGAGAAAGGCCTGGCCGTGTTGTCGTCGCAGTTGCAGCGCGTACCCAATGCTACCGTGCATTTGGAAGGCGACCAGCTGGAAGAAGTGATGAACCTCATTGAGAAGTTTGAGGACGACGACGACGTGCAAGCGGTGTATCACACGCTTGGCTAACACGTGCTAGCGCACCGCGCCGTACGTGCTGTTTTCTTGTAAGCCCGCGGGCCGCTCCGGTTGGGGCGGCTCGCTGTGCTTTTACCCTGCTGCCACCATGCCCATTCCGTACAAAACGCTTTTCCTGCTGGAAGCTGCTACCGACCTAGTCTTCGAAATCAAACGCCTGGATGTGCAAAGCACCAACCCGGGTGAAGTTTACTTCTGGTTTCGCTTCGATAAAGCTACGCAACAGCTTCAGTCCCTAACCTTCGTAGCCATGGATTCGCGCAGCGACGAGCAGTACCGCACCTTCGTCCAAGGCGCCTTGCAGTTTGGCCCCAGTGCTGGCACTTACACCCCTCAGCTCTTGGGTACCCCTATTCATCTGCACCTTATAGTGCCAGCCATCCTGCCCCCCGCGGCCGAAACGGCACTGTTTGGATACTTCCTCGCCGCTTAATTGGGCTAGTGATTCCGCTGGCAGTGGGCAAGCCGTATCTTTGCGGCCCATTAGCCAGTACTAGACTAGTACAGTGCCTTCGACTTTCTGCTTTTAACCTCTTCTACTTCATGGCTACCCGACTCAATAAATACATCAGTGAAAGTGGCGTGTGCTCCCGCCGGGAAGCTGACCGCTACATCGAGCAGGGCAGCGTGTTTGTGAATGGCAAGCGCGCTACCGTGGGCACCCAGGTAACGGGCAAGGACCGCGTGGTGGTGAATGGCAGCGTAATTGAGCCTCGCGGCGAAGAGGAGGTAGTGTACATTGCCTACAACAAGCCCCCAGGCATCACCACCACCACCACGGTAGGCGTGCGCGACAACATTATTCGGGCTATCAAGCACAGCGTGCGCCTCGTGCCGGTTGGCCAGCTCGATAAGGAGTCGCAGGGTTTGGTGCTGCTCACCAACAACGGCGAGCTGGTAAACAAGATCTTGCGCAGCAGCCACGTGCACGAAAACGAGTACGTGGTAATGCTCAATAAGCCTATCACCGAGCAGTTTCTGGAAGCTATTGCCACTGGTGCAGGCCAGCCCGGGGCCGAAGCCCAGCAAATCAAAATAACCAAGGACACGCCCTACATCTTCCGCATTTCCCTTCTTCACGATACCATCCGCCAGATTCGGCGCTGGTGCGAGCAGCTCGGCTACGAGGTGGTGCAGATGGAGCGTATTCGGGTGATGAACGTGAGCGTGAAAGCCCTGGGGGTGGGCGAGTGGCGTGACCTCCGCCCCGGCGAGCTGAAAGTATTGCAAGAAACGCTGGACCAAGCTGGCCCGGCTCCATCAGGTGCAGCCCGCCGCAAACGAACCAGCACGGCGGCCTTCTGGGGTGAGCGGCCTGCTCGGGGTGCATCTGCCAAAACTGGCCCGGCCCCTACCGGCGCCGACGCGCCCAAGCCCAGCCCCCGCTCCAAGCCTACCGACGAATGGCTGGAAATGCCCACCGAGCAGAAACCCAAACGGACTGCTCGCCCAGGCGGCGGACGCCCCGCGGGGTCTGCCGCAGCTCGACCGGAGGGCAAAAGCACTGGCCGCCCCACCCGTACCGCTGGCCCACGCAGCGCGGGCGGGCCAGCCAAAGGACCAGCCGCCCCACCCAAAGGGAAACCCAGCAACCGAGGCACTCGCGGTGCCAGCCGACCAGGTAAACGCTCTTAGCCGTATACGGGCCGCCTCCACCGAGGCGGCCCGTTGCTTTTAGGCCCTGCCAATAAGAATCCTACCTTTCTAAAAAGTCTGAACCTACTAACAAACGGGCTATTATTTGCCGGCACCGTTTGAGGATCACTCAACCAAAAAAGGCCTTCTGCACATGGTAAAGGGCAATACTGCTACCTGAGGATGACAGTACAAGCAGTCTCCTGGTGAGTCAGCGACGATGTATGAAAAGTCTGATAATGGCAAAAACTTGGATACAGAGTAGGCTAGATAGCCTGCTATGTTTGAGATGTTGGTAGCGGGCTGCTACTGCACAATGCATCACTCACTTTTTGCCTAGACTTATGCTGTCCACCAAACCATCTAACGCGTTTATAGCTGCCTCTTGGGTAGCCTTATTGGCTGGCTTGGCTGCCTTCATTATTGGCCTATGGAATGCCCATATGCAACTCAATGAAAAAGGCTACTACTTCGCCGTGCTCATGTACGGTCTGTTTGCGGCCATTTCCTTGCAGAAATCAGTGCGCGACCAACTAGAGGGCATTCCGGTAACCAGTATTTACTACGGTCTTAGCTGGTTTTCTACCCTCTTGGCCATTGCCCTGCTGGTAGTGGGCCTGTGGAACGCAACCCTCCTGCTTAGCGAGAAAGGTTTTTATGCTATGGTCTTTGCACTGAGTTTATTCGCGGCCATTGCCGTGCAGAAAAATACCCGCGACGCCCACGGCCGCACCCCAGAATCGGCCGCTGAACCCAGCTGAATATATTAAGTTAGCGGCGCCGGTCTCTAGTGACCTGGAATGAAGAATGACACAAACTGCGAAAGAAAAGATGTTGGCGGGCGAGCTGTACTTGGCCAACGACCCCGAACTAGTAGCCGAGCGTATTGAGGCCAAAGCCCGCTGCCACCGTTACAATCAGGAGCCCGTACACCTCAACCGGGAGATACTGGCTGAACTGCTCGGCTACGAAACCGACGCCCACTTAGAAACCCCGCTCCGCTGCGACTACGGCTATAATGTGCGGCTCGGGCGCAACGTCTTTGCCAATTACAACCTGACTATTCTGGACTGCGCCCCCGTCACCATCGGCGACAACGTGTTCATTGCCCCCAATGTACTGCTGACCACGGCGGGGCATCCGGTAGAGGTCGGGCCCCGGGTAGAAGGCTGGGAATTTGCCAAGCCCATCACCATTGGTGACAACGTGTGGTTGGGTGCGGGGGTGCTAGTGATGCCCGGCGTAACCATTGGGGCCGGTACTACCATTGGGGCCGGTAGCGTAGTCACCCGCGATATTCCGGCTGGCGTGGTGGCCGTGGGCAACCCATGTCGGGTACTGCGCAGCATTTAGGTAATGCATGCAGCCCTTGAGCAAGTCTATCGGCGCTTTGCTCGCTACCGCCTGCGTCAGCCCCTGGAAGCCTGTCCGTGCTGCATTACCCCAGCCGAAAACGCCCTTCTGTGGACGGTGCCACTCCGGCAGCTTTCCGAAGAGCAGTTGCGACGCTACGCCTTCAAAGCTATAACTACGTGGGGTAGCGCCGAGGATTTTCGCTACTTCTTGCCGCGCCTACTACACTTAGCAAGCCAGCCCGCATCGAAGATTGACAAGGAGGTTTTCTTCGGTAAAATCGGGCTGGCGGGCTGGGCAACGTGGCCGCCCCCCAACCAAGAAGCAGTGCGGACTTTTCTGCTAGCCTGGTGGCATCACCACATTCGGAAGGAAGACTTTTTTGAGCAGGAGCTATTAAGCGGCTTGGTGGCGTTGGTGGGCAATCTTGCACCCTTGCTAGCAGCCTGGCAGATTTCTTTTGCTGATCGTAGCTTTTCAAACTTGGTTAGCCTGCTAGAATATTTTGATGATTTTGTGCCTGCCCTACGCCGCAGCCTCCCGCAGGCAGACCTGGTTGCGGCGAGTAGTAAGCAGCTGAACCAGTGGCTTGTGGCGCAGCTCCCCATTTTGGAGCAAGGCTTTTTCCAATATATTTCTACCGATTCCGACTTTGCTGCGCGCATCAGTAGAGCCCACACCGTAGCTAGTCTTCTGCCAGCATAAGCATGAGAGAGGGTCTCATAATGCCAAGGCGTTTCATCTGTCAGAATCTAGTTCTCGTGTATCTTGCGGCCTGCGGCGTAGCTGTAGCTACCGGCAGGCTGCCCTTTTTGGTCACCTCTTCTACCTAAAACCAGAAACTACTTCCTCCCCACCCCATGATCCGTACCGACTGGACTCTCGACGAAGTAAAAGCTATTTATAACCAGCCCGTATTGGAACTGGTAACGCAGGCGGCCGCTATTCACGCCGAAACCCAGGCCACCGGCGAAGTACAGGTATGTACGCTGCTGAGCGTGAAAACCGGGGGCTGCCCCGAAGACTGTGCCTACTGCCCTCAGGCTGCCCGCTATCACACCGGCGTGCAAGCCCACAAGCTGCTGCCCGACGCCGAAGTACTGGCCGCAGCCCAGCGCGCCAAAGATGGCGGCAGCACCCGCTTTTGCATGGGCGCCGCCTGGCGTGAAGTGCGCGACAACCGCGACTTTGACCGGGTGCTGAATATGGTAACCGAGGTAAACAACATTGGCCTGGAAGTATGCTGCACCCTGGGCATGCTGAACGAGTACCAGGCCGAGCGCCTGAAAGAGGCCGGCCTCTACGCCTACAACCACAATCTGGATACTAGCGCCGAGCACTACTCTGAAATTATTACAACCCGCACCTACGACGACCGCCTCAACACCTTGGAGCACGTGCGCAAGGCCGGTATTTCGGTTTGCTCGGGTGGAATCATTGGCCTGGGTGAAACCGATGAGGACCGCATTGCCATGCTGCACACGCTGGCTACCCTACCCGCCCACCCCGAGTCGGTGCCGGTAAATGCGCTGGTGCCGGTGGAGGGCACGCCCCTGGCCGCTCAGCCCCGCGTGAGTGTTTGGGAAATGCTGCGCATGATTGCCACGGCCCGTATTCTGATGCCGCGCACCATGGTACGCCTTTCGGCTGGCCGCCAAGAGATGCCCGTAACGGAGCAGGCTCTCTGCTTCCTGGCGGGGGCCAACTCTATCTTCTCCGGCGAGAAGCTGCTGACTACTCCCAACCCCGATTTCGACGCCGATAAGCAGATGTTCGCGCTACTCGGCCTCAAGCCCCGCAAGTCGTTCAAGGACGTGCCCGAAGGCGCTGTAGTGCTCGGCAAAGAAACTGCCCCGGTAGTAGCGTAAGTATCGGCTACGCTCGTAAAGCGCCTGTCATCCTGAGCGGCGCGAAAGACCCCTACAGAAGGCAACTCTTTTACGGAGGGCTTGCCTGCTTGTAGAGGTCTTCGCACTGCCCAGGATGACAGTTCCTTTTTACCCGGCTCCTTTTTCTCCGGTTGATTTTATGCCTACTCCTTCCCCGCTTCACCAGCGCCTAGCAACGCACTTAGCCCAGCGAGAAGCCGAGGGCACGCGCCGACGGCTTACGCTGCCCGCAACGGGCCTCGTTGATTTCAGCTCCAACGACTACCTGGGTCTTAGCCGTCACCCGGCAGTGCAACGAGCTATGCAACAGGCGGTGGAAGCTAGCGCAGGTAGCACCGGCTCACGCTTGCTTACGGGCAACTCCGCTGCCGCTGAGGAGCTAGAAATTCAGCTCGCACGGTTTCATCAGGCGGAAGCGGCACTGCTGTTTAACTCCGGCTACGCGGCCAACATGGGGTTCTTTGCGGCCGTGCCCCGCCGCGGCGACACGATTCTGTACGATGAAGCCTCGCATGCCTCGGTGAAGGATGGTATCCGTAGCAGCTTCGCTACGGCTTGGAGCTTCCGCCACAATGATCTGGCCGACCTAGAACGGAAGCTAGTCCGTGCTACAGGAGCGGTATTCGTGGCCGTGGAGGCCCTGTACTCCATGGATGGCGACATGGCCCCGCTGCCGGAGCTAACCGCGCTGTGCCAGGCGCGGGGGCTGTACTTGGTAGTAGATGAAGCGCACACCAACGGGCTGTACGGGCCGCGGGGCGAAGGCTTGGTAGTAGAATTGGGACTTCAGGAGGAGGTATTTGCCCGCGTGCTGACGTTCGGAAAAGCCCTAGGGAGCCAGGGAGCAGCCGTAGTGGGCCCGGCCATCCTGCGCGACTACCTCCTGAACTTCAGCCGGCCCTTCATCTATACCACGGCTTTGCCCCCACTCACCATAGCTGGCCTCATAGCAGCCTATCAGGTGCTGCCCACCTTTGCGGCCGAACGGCAGCAGCTATTTGCCCTTTCTGACTACCTCAAGGCTACTCTCAATGCGGTGCCAGGCCTCCGGGTACCGGCAGAGAGTCATATCATCCACCCCGTATTTTTCACCGATTCATTTACGCCTGCGCACGTGCGGCAACTGGCCGGCACTGCCCACCAACACGGGTTTGATGTGCGCCCAATTGTGTCACCCACAGTGCCCGTGGGCACCGAGCGGCTGCGGCTCATCGTGCACGCCTACAATACCCAGGCGGAAATTGATGGGCTGGCGGAGGTATTGACCCAGGCCGTCGCAGCTAGAACTTAGGAAGCCTACCACGCCCAGCCGGGGTAGCTCCGCGCATGGTATAGCTACGGTATGCAAGGCTACACCTGCTGGGTTTGGAACCCCGGGCCCACTAAGAAACTGCCGCATTGTGACGGTAACGTATAACCCAGGCGCCAGCTGCCTACGCTAGGTGCTACTTGCTAATTTGCCCTTGGAACGACTTTTCATCACCGGCATCGGCACCGATGTCGGCAAAACCGTGGTTTCGGCCATTCTAACCGAAGCCTTACACGCTGATTATTGGAAGCCCGTGCAGGCGGGCCTTGAGCCAGCCACCGATGCAGGCACCGTGCGCCGTTTAGTTAGCAACCCAGTCAGCCACTTCTGGCCCGAGCGGTACCGGCTGCAACTACCGGCCTCGCCCCACGCTGCGGCCGCTGCCGAGGGTATCACGTTGCGGCCCAGTGATTTTCACCTACCTTCCACCACCAATCACCTACTGGTGGAAGGGGCGGGTGGTCTGCTAGTACCCCTGGCTTCCGGCTTTCTCATAGCCGACTTGATTCAGCACCTGAACCTGGAAGTGGTAGTAGTGTCGCGTAATTACCTGGGCAGTATCAACCACACCTTACTCACGCTGGAAGCCCTGCACGCCCGCGGCTTACGCGTGCGGGGACTGGTGTTCAATGGAGACCCCAATCCGGCCACTGAGGAGTTCATTGCTCAGCACACCGGCGTACCAATAATGCCCCGAATTTCGCCCGAGGCTGAGGTTTCAACTGAAATGGTGAGCCGCTACGCCGCCGAGTTTCGGGAGTGGTTTGGGCAATAAGCTGCCCTACTTATTCTGTTTAGCGCAACTGGCTTGTGGCACTTCTTCTACTTAATAATCATGTAGTTGACTGCGCAAGTCTGTTTTTCTTCAACTACTAGAGCAGGCTGTTCTAGTAGCTTTCGTCCTTGCTACTAGCCGGCGGGCTTCCCACATGCTTGCTGCTTTCTTTGGAAACCCGCGTCGGGCCTGGCGGTTGTAGCTTTGCGGCGCCGGCCACTCCGGCCCCACCCTTATGCCTACGCTTTCCTCTACCTCCCTTGCCAACCGGGACCACGCTGTGCTGTGGCACCCCTACACCCAGATGCAAACCGCGCCCCTGCCTATTCCCATCGTTCGGGGAGAGGGCAGCTGGCTGATAGCTGAAGACGGCACCCGCTACCTTGATGGCATCTCATCCTGGTGGGTAAACCTGCACGGCCACGCCCACCCCCACATTGCCGAGCGCGTGAGCGAGCAACTCCAGACCCTGGAGCACGTGCTGTTTGCCGGTTTCACTCACCCTACCGCCGTGGAGCTAGCCGAGCAGCTGCTGGCCTTACTACCCGAAAACCAAGCCCGCGTATTTTATTCCGATAATGGCTCGACGGCCGTGGAAGTAGCCCTAAAAATGGTGCTGCAATACTTCCACAACCTGGGCCAGCCGGAGCGCCGCACCTTTCTCTGCTTCCGCGACTCCTACCACGGCGACACCTTTGGGGCTATGGCGGTAAGTAGCCGCGGGGCCTTCACCCAGCCGTTCTGGCCTCTCTTGTTTGAAGTAGAGTTTATTGATGTGCCGGTACCTGGCCGGGAAGCCGAGGTATTGGCTCAGCTACACACGGCACTAACGCGGCCCAACGTGGCAGGCTTCATCTTTGAGCCACTGGTACTGGGTACCGCCGGCATGGTAATGTACTCACCGGCGGTACTCACCGAAATGATTCGTAGCTGCCACCAGCACGGCGTGCTTTGCATTTCTGATGAAGTAATGACCGGCTTTGGCCGCACTGGGCCGCTGTTTGCCAGCAGCTTGCTCACCGAGCAACCCGACATCATGTGCTTTTCCAAAGGGCTCACGGGCGGCACCCTAGCCATGGGCCTCACTACCTGCGCGGCGCCCATCTACGAGGCTTTCTTGAGCGACGACAAGATGCGGGCCCTGTTTCACGGCCACTCCTACACCGCTAACCCTGTGGCCTGTGCCGCGGCCCTGGCAAGCCTGGAGCTTACCCGAGCGGAACGCTGCACCCAGCAGCGCCAAGCTATTGAGGATGCCCACGCTGCCTTCCGTCGGGAAATCGAAATGCTGCCGGGCATTCGGCAGGTTCGCCACCGCGGCACCATCCTAGCGGTGGAGTACGACCCCGGCGAGGGCACCAGCTACTTTAGCCGCTTACGCGACGCCTTCTACCAGCTAGCCATCGACAGCCATGTGGTGTTGCGCCCCCTGGGCAATGTGGTGTATCTGCTGCCGCCTTACTGCACTACCGCCGAAGAGCTAACCTTGCTCTACGGCGTACTGCGCCAGATGCGCGAACTGGTCCTCGATTTCCTACCCGCCCCCACCCTGCCCGAATACCTGCATGACTGAGCCTATTGTTGAAGAGCTGGTTGTCATTCGGGGATGGGGCCGAATTTCAGCCCTGGGCGTAGCATCCACTCCATCAGCCACCAGCCCACCCCCTTTTACTACTCACGCGGCCAGCTTACCTGTGGCGGCGCTACCAGCTGCGGCCGAGGCAGCTCTGGCCGACCTCCGCCGCACGGTGCCAGCCTACCGTCAGCTCGACCGCACGGTACTGCTGGGGCTACTGGCAGCCCGCCAAGCCACGGCCGCCGCTGGTTGGCAAGCGAATCCTACGGCACCTACCACTCCCCTAACCGTCAGTATTGGCAGTAGTCGGGGTGCTACAGGACTACTCGAGGAGTTTCACGCGGACTATCTGGCCGAGGGCACAGTACCGGTAGCAGCTTCCCCGCTCACTACCCTAGGCAACGTGGCCAGTTGGGTAGCCTTCGACGCGGGCAGCACCAACGGCGCCGCGCTCAGCCATTCCAGCACTTGCAGCAGTGCCTTTCAGGCCCTAGGCAATGCCATGGCCTGGCTACGAGCGGGCATGGCAACCCGCTTTCTGGCAGGTGGCACCGAGGCACCCCTCACCGATTTCACCCTCGCGCAGATGCGGGCTATTGGCATCTATTCGCCTTACGCGGCAGCAGAGTGGCCCTGCCGGCCGGGTGCCGGCAAGCCTTCCACGTTTGTATTGGGCGAAGGAGCAGCCGTGTTTGCTTTGGAAAGAGTTAGTCGCTCTAGCCTACACGCGGAACCGTTGGCTAAGCCCGTTTTTGTGCTTGAAAGCGTTGGGTTTGGCTTCGAGGCCATTGGCAGTAAAACGGGCCTCTCCCCCAATGGGCAGCACTTTCAGCAAGCCATTCGCCAAGCCCTGGCGCAGGCCCAGGTAACGCCCGCCGAGGTAGATGCGGTAGTTCTGCATAGCCCCGGCACTCCAGCCGGCGACGCCGCCGAACGGGCCGCCTTACACGCCCTTTTCAGCCCCGCACTACCTGTGTTACTGTCCAACAAGTGGCTGGTTGGGCATACACTGGGCGCATCGGCAGCCCTCAGTCTCGACTTTGCCCTGCACGTGCTAGCAACCCAGCAGTGGCCCGCCGCACCCTTCACTACCGATTTGGCGGCTCGGACAGAGAAACCTATTCGGCGCATCCTTATCAATGCGGCAGGTTTTGGGGGCAATGCTGCCAGCGCTCTAGTTACTATGCTTTGAGACGAGCCCGCAGCAACGCCGCTTTCAAGATAGGGTAGCGATGCTGCTGCGGGCTTACTCTTTTCACCTCCTACTAGCGTGCTGAGGAACTAGTGGAATTAGCTGCCTAGGCGGCTGACCCTCCGGCGGTTCAGGGGTGAGCTTTCCAGGAAAAGATGCGGGGCCGCAACGCCGTGGCTGTATCTTGCGTCTCTTGCCCAATTCTAATCTGACCTTGACTTCCAACCATGCGCCGTTCTACGCTGCTTCTGCTTTCCCTGGGCCTGAGTGCCTCCGCCTTTGCCCAAACCAAGCCCACAACCACCCCCGACCCCATCATCACCAAAATGGTGGAGGATATTTCCGAGAAAAACCTGCGCGACGACATCGACAAGCTCGTGAGCTTCGGCACTCGCCACACGTTGTCGGACACCAAGAGCAAGAAGCGGGGTATTGGCGCGGCGCGCAATTGGGTAGAAGATGAATTCAAGAAGTACAGTAAGGCCAGCGGAGGCCGCCTGAAAGTGGAGCAAGACACCTTCACCATCAAGCCCGACGGACGGCGCATCAACCGCCCCGTGGTGATGGCCAACGTCATGGCTACTCTGCCCGGCACTGACCCCACCGATAAGCGCGTGTTCATCGTGAGCGGCCACATCGACTCACGGGTGACGGACGTGATGAATGCGACGGCCGACGCGCCCGGCGCCAACGATGACGGCTCTGGCACCGTGGCTGTGATGGAACTGGCCCGCGTAATGAGCAAGCAGCAGTTTCCGGCTACCATCATCTTTGTGGCGGTGCAGGGCGAGGAGCAGGGTCTCTACGGCTCTACTCACCTAGCTAAGCGGGCCAAGAAAGAAGGCTGGAACCTGGTGGCCATGCTCAACAACGACATCATGGGTAGCTCTACGGGGCACGACCCAGAAATCAAGGACGACAAGCGCCTGCGCGTATTCAGCGAAGGGGTGCCAGCCACCGAAACGCCGGATGAGGCCCGCGTGCGTCGCACGTTGTCATCGGAAAACGACTCGCCCAGCCGCCAGCTAGCCCGCTACACCCGCGTAGCCTGCCAGCAGTACGTGCCCGGCCACGAGGTAGTGCTAGAATACCGCCCCGACCGTTTTCTGCGCGGTGGCGACCATACGCCATTTAACCAACAGGGCTTTTCGGCGGTGCGCTTCTCCGAAATGAACGAGGACTTCCGCCATCAGCACCAGGACCTGCGCACGGAAAAGGGCGAGGAATACGGCGACTACGCCAAGTTTATGGACTTTCCCTACCTGCGCAAAAACACGGGCGTCAACCTAGCTACTCTGGCGGCCTTGGCCTTGGCCCCCGCCGCCCCCGAGAACGTAGGCGTACTCACGGCCAACCTTACCAACCGCACCGAGCTGAAGTGGGACGCGCCGAAAGCCGGCGAAAAGCCCGCGGGCTATTACGTGCTCATGCGTGAAACCAGCGCCCCGGAGTGGCAGCAGAAGTTCTTCGTGACCGACACCAAAGCCGACCTGCCTCACAGCAAAGACAACTACATTTTTGGGGTTGTATCCGTAGATGCGGAGGGGCACGAGAGCCTGGCCGTACTTCCGAAGCCCGTGCGCTAAGGGCACGGCAGTTGACAAACTACCTTCCTCCTGGTAAGTAAATGCAGAGAAATCTCCGCGCTACCCTACCATTAGGGAAATACTACCCTCCCGAAATGGTAAGGTAGCGCGCGGAGATTTCTCTGTTCAACTCTCGCACAAAGCCTGTTTCTAGCGTAGAAACAGGCTTTTTTATTCACTGCGTAGCGCTGGCATGGGGCATGTGTTATGGTAAAGCATATTCATCAGTACTACCTCTTTAGTATGACCATGTCTCTGCTTTTCTCGCTTCTGTTCGTTATTGTGTTCCTGTTGATGGGCCTGTGTATTGCTCAGGAGTATGAGCGCGCCATTGTATTTCGGCTGGGGCGCTACGTGGGACGGCGCGGGCCGGGCCTGTACTGGATTATCCCGCTTATTGAGCGCCGCACTACGGTAGACATCCGCACCAAAACCGTGGACCTGGAACAGCAGGAAACCATTACCAAGGACAGCGTAACCATTAAGGTAAACGCCGTGCTGTGGTTTCGAGTCATCAACCCCGAGGATGCCATCATCAAGGTAGCCAACGTCAACCAGGCCGTCTACCAGCTTTCTGTTACGGCACTACGCAACATTATTGGGCAGCACCAGCTCGACGAGGTTCTTAAAGAGCGCCAGCAGATCAACGCTACGCTGCAGCAGCTAGTAGATGCTGCCACTGAAACCTGGGGTGTAAAGATTGAGATGGTGGAAATCAAGGACGTAGAGATACCTGAGTCTATGCAGCGCGCCATGGCCCGCGAGGCCGAGGCCATTCGGGAGAAACGCGCCCGCATTATTAAGGCCGAAGCCGAGCTGGAAGCCAGCATCAAGCTCACCCAAGGCGCCAAACAGATGGAAGAAAGCCCCATTGCCTTAGAGTTGCGCCGCTTGCAAATGCTCTCCGAAATCGGAATTGACAACAATACAACTACCATTGTAATGGTGCCCTCTGAATTTACCCAAGCTGCCAAAAGCCTGACGCAGCTAGCCGGACAAACTGGTAACTAACACCCTACCGTTGGGTAGCCTGACTACGCATCCCTAATTGGATAGACTGCTTGCTGCAATGGTAGGAAGTAAGCGCGGGCTAGGTATGCTGTGTTAGTGAGTAGGATTGCTTTTGGCATACCAGACCCACGCTGCACCAGCTTCCACAAATGCTTTCTGCCGTTGCATCCCCAGCTTATCCAGCACCCGACAGGAGGCACTATTTGCTTGCATCACCGTGGCACGCACCTCGGCTACTTGTAGCACTTGGAAGGCAAACACCAAGCTGGCCGCGGCCGCCTCCGAGGCATACCCCTGACCCCAATACTGGGGAAGCAACCGGTAGCCAATATCGTAGTAATTGGTGCGCCCATCCACAAAGCTGTCGTTGACCAACTTGAGGCCGCACCAACCCAGAAACTCCTGGGTATCCTGGTGTACTACGGCCCACCGTCCCAGGCCATTGTGCTGGTACTGCCCCCGGATATACTCGACAATGGCGCTGGCTTCTGCCAGCGTACTGATGGGCTTGTTGGGCACGTAGCGCAGCACAGCGGGGTTCGAGTCGAGGGCCAGAATACCGGCGGCATCGGCCGCAGTTATTTCCCGCAGCAGCAAGCGGGCAGTGGTCAGGCTATTCACGGCGCCGTAGGGCGTACACCAACTCATCGTGGTATTCGCCGTTTTTGAAAAAGGTTTGGGCAAAGCGGGCTTCCAACGCAAAGCCTGCTTTTTCTAGCACGCGCTGAGAAGCCCCGTTGGTACCAAAAGGCCGCGCGAAAATGCGGTTGATGTCGAAGGTCTGGAAGGCGTAGGCTACCATGCGCGTAATGGCCTGGGTGATGATACCCCGCCCCCAGAACGGCTCGCCCAGCCAGTAGCCCAGCTCGGCGTTTTTGCGTTCAATAGCTGAGCGCGGATGCACGCCAATGCCGCCAACGGCTTCGCCCTCCACCTCAATAGCGAAGAGATGAGCAACCTCTTCGCCGCTGGCAAGCCCGATGAAGTAGCGGCCAGCTTCCTCCGTGTACGGATGCGGAAACTGGTCGTTCATGAACCGAGCAATGGCCGGATTATTGGCGTAGCGGACCAGGCTAGGCAAATCAGTCAGCGTCCACGGGCGGAGTGTGAAGGGAACGGAATTACTTGGCTTGTACATAGAACGGAATATTTGCCGTGGCTACGTTGTCGTGGCCGTCGTAGGCGTATACAAACAAGCGGTAGGCGCCTTCTTTTTGCGGGGCCGTAAGGGTAGTCTGGGCTTTGGCTCCGGCCGGAATCAGGCCCGTAATAGCCACTGGGCGGCTCTCCCGGTCGCCGCCCGACTTAAGATCGGTGCTTTCTGGCAGCAGTTCCCACCGGTAGGTTAGCTGGTCCTGGTTGGGGTCGGTAACGGCCACAGCGGCGAGGTAGCGCTGGCCGGGCTGCAAGTACACGTTGTCGGTAGCCTGCTTATTATTCAGCGTGAAACTAGCCAAGTGCGGGGCCCGATTCTTCGGCCACGCCCCGCTCCAGAGGTACTGCATCACATCCACCACCTCTGATTCTTTTCCATCTTCGGTGAAGAGCCCGTACCAGGTAGGCGTGCGCTCCTGCTTCTGCCCCCACAAGAATACGTAGGTACCTAAGCACTGCGTTTTGTCCTTGGCTACCGATGCCTCGTAGCGGCTCTGGTACACGGCCGCTTTCTGGCTGCTGGTTTCTTCTACCGAGGCTTTCCAGGGCGTAACCGGGCTTTCCCAGTGGCCGGTGGGGCCCCACTCCGCTACTACATATGGCCCCTTCCAGCCGGTGGTGCGCACCTGCTGCGGAATGGAAGCCAGCCCCGCGTACGTGTTGATGCTCAGGATATCCACGGCCGGGCACTTGGCCTTGATATAGTCTACCTCCTGTTGGTTGAGGCCCGCCAGCACAGTACTGGTGGGGTGGTTAGGGTCTACCTCGTGAATCATTTGGGCAATTTGCTGCACCGCGTCCCACACCTTGGGGTTGGTATACTCCAAGTTCAACTCGTTGCCAATCCCCCAAAACAGCAGGTCTGGGCTGTCTTTAAATCGGAGCACATCGGCACGCAGGCGCTGCAATTGTTCGGCTACTGCCTTTGGGTCATTGTAGTCGAAGCCATGCCGCTCACGCACCACATCCAGCCCCATCATCACTGTAAGGCCGTTTTTGTGGGCCTCGGCTAGCACCTTCTCGCCGCCCACGGTGGTCCAGGTACGAATGGAATTGCCGCCGCAAGCTTTGATACGCTCGGGGAACTGCCCCCCACCGGCACCTTTGATAAAGTATGGCTTGCCGCCGCGGAGCAACTCGTAGCGGCCATTGGTTTGCTTGACTTCCACTTTAACGGGACCTGTTTGGGCGCAAGCAACGGTACTAAGGGTAAGCAAGGATAGAAGGAGGTGGGCTTTCATGGACAGATGCGGGTAGTGAAGGCCCTATGTTAGTTAAACAGCACGGATATATTGTGCGCCTTCCTGCACCTACCCTGAGCTAGCTGGGCTGTACTGAGCACCAGGCGCACCCACATGCCACTGCTTACGCCGGTGGTTAAACAAGGCGGCTCCCGGTAGCATAACTGCTAGCAGAGAGATGCTAGCCACTTCCCAGAAGTGGAGGCCCGGCAGGCGTACCAGCACTTCGGCCACCAAGGCCACGTACAGTTCCAGCACCGACAAGTACATAAAACTGTAGTGCAGCTGCCGCCAGGAGCGCACTGGTTTCTTGCGCAGTACGGGCGCCATTCCTAGGACCAGCGTAACGGAGCTGAGGAGCGCGGCCACGTGAAAAATACCGAAGCCGTGGTATTGCCGGTAAATGGCAAATGAAGTGGTGAGCATCAGGATCATACTACCCACGTAGCCGTACCCGAACCGCTTGTGCAGGGCACCTCGCTTGGCTAGCAGCAGCACCGCAGTCCCCAGAATTAACGAAGCTAATGCCGCTACCAGATGTAGTAACCCCCAACTGCTATAAACTACTGTAGGCATGCGGTAGGCGGCTTGGTCGGCAGCCGTCACGGCGTGCTCAAGACAAAGTCAGGGAGAATAAGGGAAACTAGCTATGTGCGTTTGCTAGCAAAACAGTAGCCCCCCCATATTGTTCTTTTCGCCACTAGGTGCAGGATTACATCCCCGCATGTCAACCCAGCCCCCTTAGCTTGCGTTATAGGGCCTACACACCATTTCCTTGTCAATCATGAGCATATTTGGTTCTGACCGCCAACCGAGCGGTACGCTAGGAGGTTTGCTTTCAGGTTTGTTTAATAGCTGGGGTGGCCAACGTGCTGCTGCTGGCGCTGTTCGTCCGGCTTCCGGTGGCTTCAACCGCAAGCTTGCTGGGGGTGCGCTGCTAGCAGCTGGCGCGGCGTATCTATACAATCGCAACAGAAATAAAAGCGTAAATACCCCTAGCTTTACCGGCAACGAATAGCCTATTCGTTGCAACAATAAAATCCCCGCTTCGCGCTGCAACAGGCACGAAGCGGGGATTTATTTTGAGCTGATGTTCACTTCCTATAAGGCCTTACACTCAGTACGCTTTACCTCAGGTCACCTCACGGTTAGTACTTCTACTATATAAACGTGTTTGC
This sequence comes from Hymenobacter mucosus, assembly GCF_900188255.1. GTDB lineage: Bacteria > Bacteroidota > Bacteroidia > Cytophagales > Hymenobacteraceae > Hymenobacter > Hymenobacter mucosus. The sequence continues at coordinate 922,565 of NZ_FZNS01000001.1, forward strand.
TGCTCTGGTTTTTTACCGTGATGCGGAAGGTTTTGCCGTTTTCCAGATTTAACGGGGCGTGTCAGCACTGATTAGGCGCAAACGCTTTTTCTAACAGAGCAATTACTTCTTCTGTCGGCCTAGCCTCAGCGTCTAGCTTAGTCAGAGGCACCACTACTTTAGGAAACTCATCCACAAAACGCATTTCCTCAAATGCAGGAATGCGGTGCTGCTGCATAATCTGCTCGAAGTGCTGCCGGTCTACGCCCCATACTTTGACAAACTTCGATTCGGCTACGTAGGCTTCCATTAGCGTTTTTTCATCTTCATAGATGAGGCCGAATTCTAGGAAGCAGTCTTGGACTAACTCCTTTTGCAGAGAGGCTAACTTTCCCAATACAAGTGCCTTATCCTGATACTCGCCATGTGTCACTTCATCTTCGTATGGACAGAAGATACAAGCACATACGCTGGGCAGCATAGCTGCTAGGTCTGTGAATAACTCCCATAAACGGGAGTTATTCACATTCACCTCGGCATAGAAGCGAAACAGTTGTTCGGGGTCTTCTACTTCCGTCAGCACAAAACCTTCAACGAACTCTACTTCCTGCCACGCATCAATTGTATCCCAATAGGAACGCGGCACGTCACTTTTTCCCGCAAATCGGGTCGTTCTAGGTATTTCTAGGCTTGACATGGCTTTGTATATTTCTCACGGCCGCGCGGCCATCGTAAACACCAGCTCTCCGCCGTTCATAATGGCCTCGTGCGCGAGGAAGGGGCGGGTGAGCTTTTGGCCGTTGAGGCGGGCTTCCTTCACGTAGACGTTTTTGTCGCTCTGGTTCTTCACCGTGATGCGGAAGGTCTTGCCGTTTTCCAGGTTCAATACCGCGCCGTGCACGGCGGGGCTGCCCAGGGCGTATTCCGGGGAGCCGGGCGCGACGGGGTAGAAGCCCAGGGCGGAGAAGATATACCAGGCCGACATCTGCCCGCAGTCGTCGTTACCGCCGAGGCCGTCGGGCGTGGGGCGGTACATCTTGGGCAGAATCATGCGTACCCGAGCCTGGGTTTTGTAGGGCTGGTCCGTCCAGTTGTAGAGGTAGGCGGCGTGGTGGGCGGGCTCGTTGCCGTGCACGTAGTTGCCAATGATGCCCTCGCGGCTGATATCCTCGGTTTCAGCGAAGAACTTGTCGGGCAGATTCATCGTGAACAGCGAATCGAGGTGCTCGGTGAAGCGACGGTTGCCGCCCATTTTGGCGATAAGCGCCGTGGGGTCCTGGGGCACGTAGAGGCTGTAATTCCACGCATTGCCCTCAATGAAGCCCTGGTTGTGGGTACTCAGCACGTCGAACTCCTTGCGGAAACTACCGTCGGCAAGCTTAGGGCGCATAAAGCCGATGCGCTGATCGTACACATTCTGCCAGTTCTGAGCCCGCTTGCTGAACTCCTGGTAGATATCCTGCCGATTGAGTTTCTGAGCCATCTGGGCAATGCACCAGTCGTCGTAGGCATATTCCAAGGTTTTAGAAACCGAGGAGCCGCTTTTGTCCTCGGGCACGTAGCCCAGCTGCATGTAGTAGCCAATGCCATCGTAGCGGGCCGTACGGGCCGTAGTCACGCAAGCATCAAGGGCCTTATTGGCATCAAAGGGAGCATTGCCTTTCAGCACAGCATCGGCAATAACGGGCACGGAGTGGTAGCCAATCATGCACCAGTTTTCATTGGCATAATGGCTCCAAATAGGCAGCATGTGCTCCACGCTCTGGTCGAAGTGGGCCAGCATGGAGCGAATCATATCGGCGTTGCGCTTGGGTTGCAGCACGTTGAACAGCGGGTGCAGGGCGCGGTACGTGTCCCAGAGCGAGAAGGTAGTATAGTTGGTGAAGCCGTCTGCCCGGTGGTTGTTCTGGTCGAGGCCGCGGTACTGCCCATCGGCGTCCATGTAGTTCGTGGGGCTCAGAAAGGCGTGATACATGGCCGTGTAGAAGTTCTCCTTATCTACCTTCTTCGGCGACGTGATGACCACTTTGCTTAGCTCCTGCTGCCAGAGTTGCTGGGCCTGGGCTTTCACCTTGTTGAAGTCCCAACCCGGTGCTTCGGTACGTAGGTTTTGGAGGGCGCCGGCAGTGCTCACGGGCGAGAGAGCAAACTTCACTTTCACCTTTTCGCCGGGCGCGGTGGTCTTAAAGTTGAAGTACATGCGCAGTTGCTCGCCGGCCAAGTCGGGGAAGTTCTTCGTCTGGTCAAACTTGCCCCAAAAGCCGCGGTAGGCCTGCTTCTTGCTGTAATTGTGGCTACCGTACTCGGCAAAGGGCCTTGAGAACGTCATGGCGAAGTACACCGTGCGGGTGCGGGCCCAGCCATTGGTTTGGCGGTAGCCGGTCACGAGGGTATCATTTTCTACCCGCACGAAGGTCCACACGTTCTTGTCCGGGTAGTTGTAGATGCCATGCATCAAGTCCACAATCAGGTGGGCCTGATCAGTGGCCTGGGGGAAAGTGTACTGGTGCATTCCCACGCGGTTGGTAGCGGTCAGCTCAGCCAAGATGTCGTGGTCTTGCAGGCGCACGCGGTAGTAGCCTGGTTCCGCTACCTCCGTATCGTGGCGAAAACGGGAGCGGTAACCACGCTCAGGTTGGGTAGCCGTGCCGGGATTCAGCTGGAGCGCCCCCGTAGTAGGCATCACAAGAAAGTCGCCGAGGTCGGAGTGGCCGGTGCCGCTGAAGTGGGTGTGGCTAAATCCTACAATGGTAGGGTCAGTATACTGGTAGCCAGCGCAGTACTTGTACACATCAGGGTTGTACTTGCCGTCCTGCTCGTAGCTAAGGGTGTCGGTATCGGGCGAGAGCTGCACCATACCGAAGGGCACAGTAGCCCCCGGAAATGTATGTCCCATCTTCGCCGTCCCGACTATCGGATGGGCATACTGCACCAAATTTTCAGTAGGCTTTGAGGTTTGGGCGAGGGTAGGCAGGGCCGTGAGCAGCGCGGCCAGCAGCAGGAGTTTCATTAGCTTCTGGAAAGGCGGTTGAGGATAGCAAGGTAATGCTAAATGGTTTTAGCAAGTCTCTCTTCCTTGGGCATATCCCGGTTTATGTATTCACGCAGATGTAGGATTGTAATATAGATACTAGTCCCTAAGCTCACCTGTGACCATAGCTTTCATGGTGGCAGCGTAGCAATCAAAAGTACACCTATGTGCTCGTGCTCGTCAATGACGAGCCGACGCTCCAAGCCAACATCCGCTCAGGTTAGTTTAACCTTACACTCCAGGATTAGTGGGCAGTTCTCAACCATCGTAGTAATAAGCCTTGCCCATCTAGCATTGCTTATTAAGGACTGAGACATCTTAGCTCTTCTATCGGTAGGCAATAGTAGCCTCTCAATGCCCGTAGCTTACTACCCGCGTCACTTTCCACTGCCCGTCGCGTAGGCGCCACACCATCATGTTTTTGAAGGTACCGCAGTCGTCTTTGCCGTTCTCGACGTGGCAGAAGCGGTGTTGGTAGGTTTCCACGGCGCCGTAGCCGCTGATCGGGTAGACTTCCAGCGTGCCAGGCACGAGCTGGCGGTTCAGGCCGGTCGCTTTGTTCTGGTCAAACAGAGATTGGAAGCCTTGCATGGTTTGCTGAAAGTCAGCTAGGCCGCCTTTGTCGTGGTAGAACTCCAGGTCCTCAGCGAAGAAGGTTTGGAGTTGAGTTAGATCGTGGCGGTTAAATGCTTCAAACATGGCACTATCCTGACGGGCGATGGTGCGGTACAACGCTTTATCAACAGCTACCGATGGCCCTGCCTGAGGTACCAAACCCGGCTTGGCCGCTGAGCAGGACGCCATACTGAGTGTCAGCAGCATACCAAACCAGTAGCCTATTCCCTGCCGCCCCAGCCGACATTTTCCTTGGATCTTGTTCATACCTAACAACTATGAAAACCCGCCTCTTTATTCCGCACAGTACTGGAGATGCGGACGAGCCGGGGCGTTGCATACTACCAGCAGGCTACTAGAGTAACAGAAGATAAGCGGGCGCACTTCCCCAACGCAACCGGACAGCTACGTTCAGGTGAAAACATACAATCAGAAGTCAAAGCTGATCGAACCGTCTCTACTACTTGGTGGATAGTAATACAGACAACGTGGTAGAGATGCTCCGACCAGCTTGAGCCAATTGTTCTGCTTACCTCAACAACTTTTACGTACTCCTTACCCCGCTTCACCGCGCAATATCTCCAGTGGGGGGCGCGTCAGTACATCACGGCTGTTGAATAGGCCAATGAGGACGGTGAGAATAGTAGTACCTAAGGCCAGTAGTAGTAAAGGCACCACCGACGGGGCGAAAGGAACTTCAAATACCCAGCGTGCCAACGCCCACGCGGCACCAATGGAGAGCACCAGCCCAGCCCCGGCCGCCAGTATACCCAGCAAAGCGTATTCCACTAGCGTGATGCGCAGAATCTGCCGACGACTGGCTCCTAAAGTGCGCAGCAGCACGCTTTCTTGCACGCGCTGGTAGCGGCTCACTACCACGGAGCTGGCCAGTACTAGAAGGCCAGTAGCAATGCTAAACAACGCCATGAAGCGAATCACAAAGGAAATTTTGCTCAGGATATCGTCCAGGGTTTGTAAGATCAAGCCTAGATCAATGGCCGATACGTTGGGGTAGCGGCTCACCAACTCTCGTTGCACAGCTCCGAGCACGGCGTTGTTGGGCACGCGGGTCATGAGGGCGTCAAACTGTGGTGCATCTTCTAAAACGCCACTGGGAAACACAACCAGGAAGTTCGTTTGCACGCGCGACCAGTCTACCGTGCGGGTGCCGCTCACAATAGTGGCTAGAGGCACTCCTTGCACGTTGAAGGTCAGGGTATCGCCCAGAGTTAAGCGTAGGCGCTTGAAGTACCCATCTTCCATAGAAATTCGGGGCGTCCCGTCGGCGCCTAAGGACGGTGCCTGGCCCGTTTCTAGCTTTTCGGAGGCAATAAGCTGGTTGCGGTACGTCACGCGATACTCCCGGCTAAAGGCCCGCTTGAGCCCACCCCGAGCGGTATCCTGGCGGAAGTCGGCGCTGGTGCGGCCGTTGATGGCGGCCAGTCGCATGGTTACGACTGGAACTTGTTGAAGAATGGGCAGTTGCCGCTGCTTGAGGAGCTGGCTGATGCCCACCCGTTGGCCGGGCTGAATGTCAAATAGCACCAGGTTGGGTTGCTCGCCGCTGGCTGCCAGCTGTACCCGGCCTAGCAGCAAGCCCTGCAATAGGTAAAGGGTAGCCAGCAGAAACACACCCAAGCCAATAGAAACTACTAGCGTAATGGTCTGGTTGTTGGGGCGGTACAGGTTGGCCAGTCCCTGCCGCCATACGTAGCTCCACGAGGTAGGAAAGTAACGGCGTACCATCCAGCGCAGCCCCTGGCCCAAGGCGGCCAACGCCCCAAATGCTACCAGTAAACCACCCGCAAAGCCCAAGGCCTGTTTGGCGTCGCGGATTTGCAGGTACGCAAATCCCGTAATGAAGGCCGCAATCAGCCCAAACACCACGAAGCGCAGCGGATCAGGCCGGGTAGCATCTTCCTCAAAGGAAGCGCGCAACGTACGCAAGGGCGATACGCGCCGAATACTCAGCAAGGGCAGTAGGGCAAACAGTATGGCCACTAATACTCCCGTGATAATGCCCTGAACCACCGCCGCCCACGATACGGCGACTCGCACAGCAACGGGCAAGAAACCCGCAAATACGCGGGGAAGCAGTAACTGCACCATTGTGCCCAGCCCCGCCCCCACTACGGCTCCTACCAAGCCCATGAGAGCTATCTGAAGCAGATAAATCTGGACGGCTTGCCAGCCGCTGGCGCCCAGGCAGCGCAAAACGGCCACCGCAGCTACTTTCTCCCGCACGTACAGGCTCACCGCGCTAGCTACCCCCACGCAGCCGAGCAGCAGGGCTACAAAGGCTACTAGGTTCAGAAACCGGGTGAGGTCGGCAAAAGAACGGCCGGTTTGCTTTTTCCGACTGGCTACGGTGTCGGTATCCAGATTTGCTTCCTCGAAGCGAGCTTCCAGAGGCTTGATAAGGGCCTCCACATCGGTGCCGGGCGCAAACTGGTAGTAGGTGCGGTACTGGATGCGGCTGCCGCGCTGCACGAGCCCAGTTTGCGCCAGCAGCCCCCCAGGAATAAACACCGTGGGCGCCACGGCCGCACTAAAGCCCGACTGCCCCGGCGTTTTGAGCACCCGCCCGGCAATACGAAATGTGAGCTTCCCTACCTTAATAGAGTCGCCGGGACGGGCGTTGAACTGCACCAGAAGCGCATCATCCACCAAGGCCAGGCGCTGCCCTGGTCCTGCTGCTTGCCGGAACAGGGGCACCGCGCCGGCTGGCTGCACTTCCCACGTGCCGTAGTACGGAAAGCCGCCCGTAAGGGCCCGCACCTGCGCCAGCCGTACCCCCTGCCCTTTCGGGAACTGCACGAGCGAGGCAAATGCTACCTCATTGCTGCGGGTACCCCCTAGCCCACGCAGCGTGGGCTGCAACTCAGCCCCAACCGGCTGGGTAGACGAGATTACCAAATCGGCACCCACCAGCTCGCGTGCTTGCTCGTTGATGCTACGGGCCAGGTTGTCGCCGAACCCGTTAATGCCCACTAGTGCCGCAATGCCCAGCACAATAGCTGAAATAAAAAGCAATAAGCGGGAGCGACTACGGCGGCTGTCGCGCCATGCCATGCGCCAGAGCCACCCCAGGCCTGGCCGCGCTTTCGGAAGGCTACTCATGAGGTGGGAGTAGGCGCTATGGCCCGGTCAGAGAAGGAATCGGATACTACGGTGCCCCCCTTGATGCGCACTACTCGCTGGGTCTTGGCGGCCAACTCCAGATCATGCGTCACCAGCACCAACGTGGTACCAGCTTCGCGGTTCAGTTCAAACAGTAGCTCCACCACCGTGGCACTGGTATCGGCATCCAGGTTGCCGGTGGGCTCATCGGCAAACAGAATTTTAGGCCTGTTGGCGAAAGCCCGAGCCAGGGATACGCGCTGCTGCTCGCCCCCGGAAAGCTGGGTAGGGTAATGGTGGCCCCGGCCAGCCAACCCCACGCGCTCCAACAGGTTCTGCGCCGTTTTCTCGCCGCCCTGAATACCGCGTAGCTCCAGGGGTACCAGCACGTTTTCGAGGGCCGTGAGCGTGGGCAGTAGTTGAAAATTCTGGAAAATGAAGCCTACGTACTCGTTCCGCACCGCGGCGCGCTGATCTTCACTGAGGGTATCCAGCTGAATACCGTTGAGCCATACGCTGCCCGACGAAGCCCGGTCGAGGCCGGCGCACAGCCCCAGCAGGGTGGTTTTGCCGCTGCCCGAGGGGCCCACAATAGAAAAGGTGTCGCCGGGTTGCAGCTCGAAGCTGACGGACTCTAGCACAGTAAGCTGGCGCCCAGCACTGGCGTAGGATTTGGTAAGATTTTCGACTTTGAGCATGAAGCGAGAGTGAGAAAGCTACCCACCTGATGTAGGGCACGCCTTCGGAAGACAGATTAGGTTGGGAGTTGGGCCGACAGCAACTTGCTAGACGTTTCAACCACGCGGGTACCTTCTCCCGTTACGTACCAATCAGGAAAAGATTTCTTACCGCATGAAAACAGCTTCATTCTTCCTTCGCTGCTGGCTAGCACTTGCCATGCTGACCGGCTGCAATACGAACACCCAGCCGGCGACTGACCCGGCGGCTACTACCACCCCTCCCGCTGCGGCCACGCCAAGTACCCCGGCTACCCCACCGGCCATCGGCAAGCAAACCATTTTGTTTTTTGGTAACAGCATTACGGCGGGCCTAGGAGTCGATCCGGAGGAGGCCTTCCCCGCCTTAGTAGGCCAGAGGATAGATTCCGCCGGCCTGGGTTACACTATTCAGAATGCGGGCCTTAGTGGCGAGACTACGGCCGGTGGCCGCAGCCGTGTGGGCTGGGTACTGCGCCGCCCGGTAGCGGTGTTTGTGCTGGAACTCGGCGGCAACGACGGCCTACGGGGCCTCCCCCTTTCCGACACGCGCCGCAACTTGCAGGCCATCATCGACACTGTACGCCGCCGTAGCCCCCAGGCACAAATTGTGCTGGCCAGCATGCAAATTCCGCCCAACCTGGGCGCCGACTACGCTACGCAGTTCAAGCAACTCTACGCCGACTTGGCCCGGCAGAACAAGCTTGTTCTTATTCCTTTCCTGTTGGAAGGCGTGGGCGGGGTAGCCCGCCTGAATCAGCCAGATGGCATTCACCCCACGCCTGCCGGGCACCGCTTGGTAGCTCGCACCGTTTGGGCCATCTTGCAGCCTCTGCTGCAAAAACCAGCCGCTACCCAGCAGCCATAAGCTGAACTATGCACCAGGGGTGGCACACACTAGGCTGATAACAGAACCGGAGCTTCACTTGCTAGCCCTGAGACAAAACCAGGAACATAGCAAAATTCTAATCTAAAAGATTCGGGCTTTTACCTCAAAATTGGGTTGTTCTTTAACCGGTGAGTTCCCACTCACCTAACCCAGCTCTTACCTTCACCGTTGCCCACTAGTGGCTGTTTTAGGTGTGACATAAGTGTATAACCCTGTTGCCTGACGGCACTAAAAAGGCCTTCTACTACATGTAGAAGGGCTTTTTGTGTTTGCATTTGCAGTGCTTACGCCTGCATATTTGGAGAAGGCACGTTTTGAATTACGCAGTGCAGCGCTACTGCTTGCCGCTCTTCTCGCCGCTTAATACGGCCTGACGGGGCTTCACTTGTGCTACCCATTTGTTCTCTTTCCTACCAACCAAAACACCATGAAAAACACATTACGCACTCTTGTGGGCGCGGCGGCTCTGCTGCTCCGTCATTCCGCAGCCGAGGCGCAAACCTACCAGCAGGTTTGGGCCGATGAGTTCAACGGCAGCATTAGCCCCGATTGGGTATTTGAAACCGGCGGCGGCGGCTGGGGCAACAATGAGAAGCAATACTACCAGCGGGCCAATGCCACGGTAGCCAACGGCAACCTGCTCATCACGGCTAAGCGAGAAACCGTGGGCGGCATGACCTACACCTCCGCCCGCATGAAAACCCAGGGTACCCGGGAGTTTAAATACGGCAAAATAGAGGCCCGCATGAAGCTTCCGTTGGGTCAAGGGCTGTGGCCTGCCTTCTGGATGCTGGGCGCCAACATCAACACCGTCAGTTGGCCTGCCTGCGGCGAAATTGATGTCATGGAGCACATCAACGCCGAAAACAAAGTGTACGGCACGGTACACTGGGACAGCAATGGCCACGCCGAGTACGGGGGCAATATCATTACGACACCCCAGGACTACCATGTATATACCGTGGAGTGGAACGCCAGCGCTATTCGCTGGTTTGTGGATGGCACCAAGTACCACGAAATCAATATTGCCAACGGCACCGGCAACACGGAGGAGTTTCAGCGCCCTTTCTTTCTGCTACTGAACCTGGCCGTGGCGGGCAACTGGCCCGGCCAAACCGTGGATGAAAGCAAGCTACCGGCCACCATGTACGTAGACTACGTGCGGGTATACCAGCTTACTTCCTCGCCGCCTCCTACCACCTCCAGCACAACCATTCAGGCCGAAAGCTACAGCTCAATGAACGGAGTACAACTGGAAACCACTTCCGATACTGGTGGCGGGCAGAACGTGGCCTACATTGACCAGGGTGATTGGATGGCGTATAGCAACGTTACGTTTCCTACCTCCGGCACCTACACCATTGACTACCGCGTGGCTAGCCCATCCGGTGGTACGCTTTCTTCAGACCTGAATGCGGGCTCTATCCAGTTGGGAAATACGACCATTCCAGCTACGGGCGGTTGGCAAAACTGGACTACGGTTTCTAAGACGGTGAGCATCAATGCGGGCACCTACAATTTCGGGGTATTCGCCCAAACCGGCGGCTGGAACCTCAACTGGATTCGCATCACCAAAACTGCGGCCCGCACGGCCCTGGCCTCTACTGATGCTCAAGCCTCCGCTGACTTGAAGCTGTACCCAAATCCCGCAACCGACCAGCTACGCGTGGAGGCAGCCGGCAGCCTAACGGGTAGCCACTACCAGATTTTAGATGCCAGTGGCAAGACCGTGGGCACCGGAGCACTGCAATCTTCTACCGTCAATGTATCGGCACTGAAAGCCGGCATGTACTTGTTGCAAATTCAAACCAGCAAGGGCGAAATACTAACGCGCCGCTTTAGCAAGTAGGCCGTCCTGAGCAGGAAATTATTGCTCTACCCGGGGGTAAAGAGTGCCTTTGCTACTTCGATGGGCAGAGCTATTCTTTACCCCCTAGTAGTTTGATAAGGGCATGAAAACCCTACGCTTATGCAAGGCCGCTACGGGAAAATTTTGCCTGAGCCGCTGGTCTTTGCCACGAAAACGCTTTACTTGCGGCCGCAAATGGATGCCGCCGCCTCGTTTGGCACCGGTCCATTGCCCGAACATATGACTCTTGCTACTACCGTATGTACCTCTCGCCTAGCGCTGGCTGTTGCCAGCCCAGTAGGCGTGTGCGTACTGGTAAGCAAGGGTAGCAAGCACATGGCGGGCTCGTCCGCGGGCCTGCTGATGGTCAAGAAATCGAAGAAACGTAACCCGATCTGACCGTCGCACCTGTTCGTCGTACCCGAATCTGAATGTAAGCGCCGGTCCTCCCAGGATCGGCGCTTTTTTTTTACCCTTACTTGCTTTCGCCCGCAACCTCTTGGGCTTTTCACCGCCACTTACCTCCCGTTTTTCACCGTTTATGAAAGTTTTAAAGTTTGGCGGCACGTCCGTCGGGTCGGCGCAACGCATGCGCGAAGTAGCAGAGCTGATTCATGCCCCGCAGGAGCGCCGCATTGTGGTACTTTCGGCTATGTCGGGCACTACCAATGCGTTGGTGGAAATTGGCCGCCTGCTGTACGCCGGCGACACCGCTGCGGCCACGGCCAGCATTGAAGCCCTGCGCCAGCGCTACCACCAGGTAGCCAGCGAGCTGCTCCCCGACCCGGCCGTAGCCACGGAAGCCATTCAAGACCTCGATCAGCGGTTTGAAGCAGTGCGGGAACTGACGCACGCGCCGCTTTCTGCCGATGGGGAACGGGTAATTCTAGCCCAGGGTGAGCTGCTCAGCACCCTGCTCTTCCACCGCTACTACACCCGCGTGCTGGGCCGGTCGGCGGTGCTACTGCCAGCGCTGGACTTTATGCGCCTCGACCAAGACGAGGAGCCGGATGCGGCTTTCATTCGGGAACACCTGGCTACTACGCTGGCTCCGCATGCTGCGCAGTCGCTATTTATTACCCAGGGCTATATCTGCCGCAGTGCCCAAGGCCACATCGACAACCTAAAGCGCGGGGGTTCTGACTATTCGGCTTCCCTGATTGGGGCTGCTGCCGATGCTTCCGAAATCCAGATCTGGACGGACATTGACGGCTTGCACAACAATGACCCGCGCGTAGTGGAGGGCACCTACCCCATCCGGGAGCTGTCGTTCGACGAGGCCGCGGAGTTAGCCTACTTCGGGGCTAAGATTCTACACCCCAGTTCGGTGCTCCCCGCCCGCCAGCACGGCATTCCAGTGCGCCTGCTCAACACCATGCAGCCCGACGCACCCGGCACCCTTATTTCGGCTAAAACTGGCGCCGAAGCCATCAAGGCCGTTGCGGCGAAAGACGGTATTACGGCCATCAACGTGAAGTCGAGCCGTATGCTACTGGCCCACGGTTTCCTGCGCACCCTATTTGAGGTGTTTGAGCGGTACCGTACGTCCATCGACATGATTACAACTTCGGAAGTAGCCGTATCGCTTACTATCGACGATGCTACCCGCCTACCCCAGATTTTGGAGGAGCTACGCCGCTTCGGCACGGTGGAGGTAGACGAAAACCAGAGCATTATCTGCCTGGTGGGCAACCTGGAGCACGACGCCCACGGAGCCGCTAACCAAGCGTTTGCCGCCCTGCGCGACATTCCAGTGCGCATGATTAGCTACGGTGGCTCGCCTAACAACATCAGTATTCTGGTGCACACCAACGATAAAATGAGTGCCCTCAAGGCCCTCAATGCTGGCTTGTTTCAGCGGTAGTCCCATAGTATTCACTTCCAACCCCGCCTCACGTTGTGCGCAGGGCAGCTAGCGTGCTAGCGTTTGTTTTCGTCACCCGACTGTTGTCATGACTTTTCAACTTCCTGGGCAGCTGGCAACCCAGCCTACCCCTTTTTACTACTACGACCTTGCCCTGCTAGATCAGACCCTGACGGCTTTGCAAGCGGCCGCCCAACCGGGCAATTTTCAGGTGCACTACGCCCTGAAAGCAAATTTCAACCTGCCTATTTTGGCCCGCATCAAAGCCCACGGCCTGGGGGCCGACTGCGTGAGTGGTGGGGAAGTGCAACGCGCGTTGGAAGCGGGGTTCGCGCCCGACCACATCGTGTTTGCGGGGGTTGGCAAGTCTGATGCAGAAATCAACCTGGCCCTGGCCGCTGACATCTTCTGCTTTAATGCCGAATCGGTGCCGGAGTTGCAAGTGCTAAACGAACTAGCGGGGGGCCAGGGCCGCCGGGCGCGCGTGGCCCTGCGCATCAACCCTAACGTGGATGCGCATACCCACCCCCACATTACCACGGGTCTGGATGCCAATAAGTTCGGCATCAGCCTGCAAGACCTGGCCGGTGTGGTAGATAGCCTGGATAGCTTGCCGCACCTTGAGCTGGTAGGCCTGCACGCCCACATTGGCTCGCAGATTACGGAGCTGCACGTGTTTGCGGAGTTGAGCGCCAAGCTCAATGAATTGCAGAGCTGGCTGGAAGGCCGTGGCCACCAGCTACCCCACCTCAATGTGGGCGGCGGCCTGGGCATCAACTACCAAGACCCCGATGCGCAGCCCATCCCCGATTTTGCCGCCTACTTTGGCATGTTTACGCAGCACCTAGCTCGTCGCCCAGGCCAGCAGGTGCACGTGGAGTTGGGCCGGGCGGTGGTAGCGCAGTGCGGCACCTTGGTAAGCCGGGTGCTTTACGTGAAAGAAAGCCAGCAAGTGCGGTTCGCCATTCTTGATGCGGGCATGACGGAGCTGATTCGCCCGGCACTGTACGGTAGTCACCACCACATCCAGAACCTAAGCAGCCAGGGCGTGGCGCTACCCTACGATATCGTAGGTCCTATTTGTGAGTCGTCGGATACGTTTGCTAAGGGCACTCTCCTACCCGAAACCAAGCGTGGCGACCTGATTGCTATTCGTTCGGCTGGGGCCTACGGCGAGGTAATGTCTTCGGGCTACAATCTGCGGGAAAAGGCCGCTGCGGTCTACCAATAGCCGTTTCTGAGAATTAACAATAAAAAAGGCTAGGCGTATTGCCTGGCCTTTTTTGTGCTAGGGGTACGGCTACCACCAAACCGTCCACTTTCCTAATTTCTGCTGCTGGCTGAAGTAGCGCAGCATCCACTGGCGTTCCGGGCGCAGTTCGCCCTTCACGAGCAACACGGGGTGTTGTAGCAGCAAGCTACCGAGGTAAGGCTCCTGCCGGGCGTCTTGCAGGTAAATCAGGTTCCGGCGCCAGGTGTCATTGCGCTCAAACTGGGTTTCCCGCTGCAGGCTAGAGTTACCGTCGTGCAAAGAAACGGGTAGCTTCTCCAGCTCGAAGGCCAAGGATGGCAGCAACTCGTTGTACACCAGCACTTGGCGGGTTTGCAGTTGCTTAGCGCGGATGAACTCGGCTAGTGGCCTGCTGCCGTTGAATGCCAGCTCATTTTGCTGCATAATGGGCTTGGCCGTGAGCAGCAATGTCACTGTAAACACCACCGTGGCGACCAACAGGCGGGGCGCAATGCGCACTTGGTTCCAGAGCGTGAGTAGCAACACCAGTACCAGCACTCCGGCGGCGGGCCACACCGTTGTAATGGGCTTGACCTCAAAGCCCAGGTCAACTACCGTAGTGAAGATGGGCAGCACGCAAAGTAAGCCGAGCAGCAACCCGTAAAAGGCCACAATGCCCACGTACCACCGATGCAGTGCGGCTTCGGTGCAGCGCCCCAGGTAGTACACCGTGAGCAGCACTACCCCAGGAAATATGGGCAGCACGTACAGCAAGAGCTTGGATTTGGACAGTGAAAAGAACAGCAGCGGCACCAGCACCCAGAAAATCAGCACATTTTGCCACGGCCGAGGCACCGTACTCCAAGGCGTTTTGATGGCCCGTACAACCAGCGCTATGGCCCAGGGCAAGCTAGTAGCGGGAGCCAGCACGAGGTAAAACCACCAGGGCTTAGCTCGGTTGAAGGTGGCGGCGTTGGCAAAGCGCTCCACGGTGTGCTCAAACAAGAAATAGCGCAGAAAGGCCGAGTTTTCGGCTACTAGGTAGCTATACCAGCTGAGGCCTACCACCAGAAATAACCCCAGGCCCAGCCAATGATGCCCCGTAAAAGGCCGCCTGATTTGCCCCTGTTTGAAGTAGTGCCCAACTACTGCCATCAGGGGCAACACAAAGCCTACGGGGCCTTTGGTGAGGAAAGCTAGCCCCAGCCCTACCCAAAACAGGTATAGCCACCGGGCCCCGCCTCCCGCGTAGTAGCGCAGAATACCGTACGCAGCGGCCAACTCTAGCGTGGCCAAGTAAGCGTCGGTGGTGACGTTGAGGGCCGAGATAAGCACCACTGGCAGCGTGCCATAGATAACGGCCGCGGCCAGCGCCCGGGCCCGGTCTTGCTGAAATAGCAGCAGCCCAAGCCCATACATGAGCACTACTTGCAGCAGCACGGCCAACACGGGCAGCAAGCGTACGCCCAAGGTAGTTTTGCCGAACAGGCCCAGACCAGCCGCAGTAAGCCAATACGTGAGTGGGGGCTTGTGGAAGTGATAGATGCCTAGCAAGCGGGGGTGCAGCCAGTCCTGGCCGACTAGCATCTCACGCCCAATTTCCGAGTAGCGGGCCTCACTGCTTTCCAGCGGACCCCAGCTACCTAAGTTTAGCAAAAATGCCGCGCTCAATCCTAGAAGAAAAAGCCAGAGCCAGCGGCGGGAAGTCATGGGAAAAGGCATAAGGGGCAGCGCAGCTAGCAGGGTGAAACGGGGAGCAAAGTTAGCCACAAAGCTAGGCCGAAGTAAGGTTTGGCCCAGGTAGGGTGCCGGAATAGCGGCACCTAGTCTCTTAGGAGCACGGCTGAGCCTAGGCATGCTGCGTAGGTCAGGCACTACCCCTCGCTTAAGGCCGCACTACACAACTCAAAACTTACTCATAGTCAGCAACTAACCTGGCACTCACTGGTTACATGTGGCGTACCCACCTCGTCTGCTGCCATGAAAATTCTCCTTACCGGCGCCACTGGCTATATCGGTCAGCGCCTGCTGCCACTACTGGTAGAAATGGGTCACGAGGTGGTGTGCCTCGTGCGCGACCCGCGCCGCTTCGAGCTGCCTGCTGCTCTGGTTTCTCGCGTAACCGTAGCCGCCGGCGACCTGCTCAAGCCCGATTCGTTGGCCGCCCTACCGCTCGACATTGAGGCGGCGTACTATTTGGTGCACTCCATGAGTGGGCACGACAAGAACTTCTACCGCTCGGAGCAGGAATCGGCCCGGCACTTTACTACCTACCTCAACCGCACTACTGCCCGCCAAGTCATCTACCTATCGGGCATTGCCAACGACCGGGCCCTGAGCACCCACCTTCGCTCCCGCCGGGCAGTAGAGGCTGTGCTGGAAGAAGCCGAAACGGCGGCCCTCACGGTACTGCGCGCCAGCATCATCATTGGGTCGGGGTCGGCTTCCTTTGAGATTATCCGCGACCTAGTGGAAAAGTTGCCCGTGATGGTGACACCGCGCTGGCTGAACTCGCGCTGCCAACCCATCGGCATCCGCGACGTGATGCACTACCTCACGGCCGTGCTGGACAACCCGGCTGCGCTGGGCTGTTCCTTTGATGTTGGTGGCCCTGATGTGCTTACCTACCGCCAGATGCTGCTGCAACTAGCCGCTGTGCGGGGCTACCGCCGCTACATTGTGACGGTGCCAGTGCTCACGCCCCGCCTGTCGTCGTGGTGGCTGTATTTGGTTACCAGCACCACCTTTTCCTTGGCCCAAAGCCTAGTGGAAAGCCTGCGCAACGACACGGTAATGAACCCTACCCGCAGTATTGCCGCAGTGGTGCCGCACGCGTGCATGGGCTACCAGGCCGCCGTGGAACTGGCGTTTCAGCGCATTGAGCAGAACGAAGTGCTCAGCAGTTGGAGCGACGCTCTGAGTAGTGGCGTGATGCCCCGCAACTACATGGACCACATCCAGATTCCGCAGTACGGCTTGCTCACCGACCGCCAAACCCTGCGCTTTACCCGCCCCCTCCAGGAGGTGCTGCAAAATGTGTGGAGCATTGGGGGCGAGCGGGGCTGGTACAAGGTAGACTGGCTGTGGCGGGTGCGCGGCCTACTTGATAAGCTGGTGGGCGGCCCGGGGTTGCGGCGGGGGCGCCGCTCTCCTACCCGCCTCCGGGCCGGCGACCCGCTCGACTTCTGGCGCGTACTCGTTGCCGACCGCACGAGTCGCCGCCTACTGCTCTACGCCGAGATGAAACTCCCCGGTGAAGCGTGGCTACAGTTCCGCATTCTCGACAATCCCGACGGCTCTCACACCCTGGAGCAGTTGGCGGCCTTTCGTCCGCAGGGGGTAGCGGGGCGGCTGTACTGGTACTCGCTGGTACCGTTTCACTTCATCATCTTCCGGGGCATGATTGAGAACATCGTGCAATACGCCGCTCCCTCTTCAAAGCAACTTGCTTTGCAAGCTGCCAGGGCGTAGGCAAAGTGAAATGCTACTACAGCAAAAGCTACCCTCCCAAACGAAACGCAAAACGCGCAGTTTGAGAGGGTAGCTTTAGCATATCATCCTCCTGCTAGCTAGAGCAAGAACCTCAGCCCTTGGCTTTACTTAGAGTTAGAGTGAGCTGACCTTGGCTTTAGATTTTCTCAGGCAGCAGCAGAGCATCTTCGAAGTTACCCAGAATAGCTTTCTCGCCCTCAGTTACGGCCTCCACCAGCAGAGCCCCGCCCACAAAGGCACCCTTCCAGGATTCGCCCATGCCGCCGAACACCTCTTCCCGGTCGCCGCGGGAACGAAGCTTGTTGATTCCCATTTTAAAGGCGCGCACTTCCTTGGCCGTGCGCTGCGCCCACTTCTCATCGTCGGAAGCCAAGGCGCCCACTAGGGCTCCGTTTGAAATGTTCATCTCGCCTACCAGCTCCTCCACGCGGTCAACCAGCACAATGCTGTCGATGGGACCAAAGGGCTCCTTAAAGTACAGCTCGCTCTGGCGGGGCAGGTTGACTAGGGCCCGCGGCGCACGGTAGGCCGAACGGTCCTGGCCGGGCAGGAACAGGCTGTCGTCAAGCTTGCCTTCGTAGATGGGCGTAGCGCCAGTTTTCAGCGCGTCGGCGTAGAGACGGTCTAAGTCTTCAGCCTGGGCTTTGTTGATAACGGGACCAAACGCCAGCTCTGGCAGCTTGTCGTCGGGGCTGTCTACCAGCGTGGGGTTGCCCACTTTCAGTCCTTTAATAGTATTCCAGTAGGTTTCTACGAACTGCGGGAACAGGCTCCGCTCTACTACAAAGCGCACATAGGCCGTGCAACGCTGCTTGCCGTAGTCGTAACCCTTCTTGAGCTGATCAGAAAGACCATCCCAATCAGAGAAATTCCAGATGCCGTAGGTATTCACGCCTTCCATTTCCAGCATGTAGCGCTTATGCTCCTGGCTTAGTGCATCGGCAATGTTGCGTCCGTTGTAGCGCCCGCCCACGAAGGAGAGGCAGTCTACCGCATCATGTTTCACCAGTACGTCGCTCAGTTCGCCCCCCGAGCCGCTAACCAGCGTTACGGGCAGGCCACAGCGGCGAGCAATAGCAAAAGCTAGGCTTAGAGAAATAAAGCCTCCATCGGTAGGCGTCTTGGCAATAACGGCGTTGCCGCACAAGGCCTGCACTAGCACCGCATGCAGCAGCACCGACATGGGATAGTTCCAGGAAGCAATGTTGCTCACCAGGCCCAGGGGCTTGCGGTTGCCCAGCATGCTCTCAATGTTGTCTACGTACCATTGCACGCCATCAATAGCGCGGTCGATGTCGGTGAAACCCAGCTTGTAGGTTTTGCCGATTTCCCAGATCAGCAGCTTGCCAATCAGCTCTACGTGGGGGCGCAGTTGGTCGAGGCAGTCTTGCACGCGGCGTTTGCGCTCATCCAAATCCGTAGCGGCCCAGGCCCCAGCCTCTTTCTTCGCCGACTCCACAGCACGCAGGGCTACTTCCCGGCTGAGCATGGGCAGCGAACCAATTTCCGAGCCATCGACGGGCGAAATGAACGGGCGCGGCTTGCCGGGCTCTTGCCAGCGGCCTTCCAGCAGGTTCAGAAAACCTGTGCCGTCGGCAGTGAATATTTCGGGAGTAACATTCTTGGTTTGTTGCAGCAAAAAGCTGAACTCCACCTGTGGTGAAACGATTTTAGGCATGGCGAGGAGAGAAGCAGTCAGTTCTTAGTTTAGGAAATCCTGCTTCCTAAAGAGGATTATTTTGGATTTGTTTTGAACGCTGCCGCTAGTTACACCGCCGCCGTGGCTCCTGCAACTACCGGCTGCTCTTGCTCTACGGCGCCTACACTCTTGGTAAGCAGCAAGTTTACCATGCTGGAAGAACCTACAAACAACGGGGTGCGCTGGTGAAATTCTGTAGCCACAATATCCAAGATGGGCCCATGCTCCGATTCGGCAGTGCCACCGGCCTGCTCAATTAGGAAGGCTAGCGGGAAGGCTTCGTACAGCACGCGCAGCTTGCCACTAGGGTTTTTTGACGTGGGCGGGTACAAATAGATTCCTCCCGTGAGCAGGTTGCGGTGATAGTCTGCCACCAACGAGCCCACATAGCGGCCGCTTTGCCCCTGGCGCTTGCACTGCATCAGGTAGTCGCGCACGTATTGGGGGTAGTCGAACCAGTAGCCCTCGTTGCAGCTGAATACCGTACCAGAAGTAGGGATGCTAATGCTGGGGTGAGAAAGAAAGAATTCGCCCAAGGAGTTTTCGTAGGTGAACCCGGCTACCCCGTGGCCAGTGGTGTACACTAGCATGGTGCTGGAGCCGTACAGGATGTAGCCGGCCGCCACTTGGCGCCGCCCACCCTGCAAGAAATCCTCGCGCGTGGCGTCCTCTCCCACCGGCGACACCCGACGGTAGATGCTGAAAATGGTCCCGATGCTGATGTTGACATCAATATTAGAGGAGCCATCCAGCGGGTCAATAGCCACCACGTACTTGCCGTTGCAGTTACCGGTATGAATGATGTCGTCCTCTTCTTCGGATAGCACTGCGCACGCCTCACCGCCGTTGGTAAGAGCCCGAATGAAGCGGATGTTCGCTTCCACATCCAGCTTCTGCTGCGCCTCACCTTGCACATTCTGCTGGCCCATGGCCCCAATAATGCTGGTCAGGCCTGCCCGGTTTACTTCCCGGTTTACAATCTTGCCGGCCAACGCAATGTCGCGCAGCAACTGACTCAACTCACCAGTGGCAAACGGAAACTCGGCCTGTTTGCGCATAATGTAGCGTTCCAAGGTGGTTCCAACTGGCTGGGCTATAGCATTTTCCTTTGTAATACTCATGGCATGAACAGGATACGGTGAGGCCACCAGAATTGCGGCAGCATTCCGAGCGGGTAGTGGCCCCTAACTTCCACTTCCGCCCGAAAGCCGCCGCGTATTCTGTTGGATGAGCTGAATGATTTAGAAAGTAAGTCGTCGTTGAGGGCAGGAATGCACTGCCTGCGTTGGGCGTGCAGCACCCTTGGGTTTGCACAGGACCTCACTTCCTGAATTGGAAGCTACCAGTGTCCCGGCCTATAATTAGCTTTTGACTTCGGGCTGTTTCTGGGACTGCCAGAGCACTACCTGCCATCCCTTCTTGGGGTCCTTTATTTGCACTACCACGTATTTCAAATGGGCCAGATTGGGCGTGCCATCGGGCTTATTGGGCAGCGTGATGGTAATTGTACCGTTCACCACGGCGGCCTTACCGTCGTTGTACGCACGCACGTTCAGGGTTTCCACGTCGATTTTATCGTACTGGCTTTTTCCGTCGCGGATGCTTTGGATATACTCCTGCTTGTTGTTTTGCTTGCCGTTGGAATGGGTGTACACCAAGTCGTCGGCAAAAACCTTTTCAAGAATGGTGTAATCCTTTTTCACCTGAGCCTCAAACCGTTGACGCTCCAATGCTTCTACCTGTTTGACAGCCGCAACATCATTTTTGGATTGGGCAAAGGCAAGGATAGGCAGGGCCAGCCACAGCAGGGCCAGCAACACATGGTTCTTTTTCATAGCTCAGAAAGACGAAAGCAGGAGGTTATTCCGCGGCCGAGGTGGTACTATCTAGGTCAATTTGCTTCATGCGGGGCGCCAGGAAGTGCATCAGCACCCAGGCCAGCAGGTAGGCCCCGCCGCAAATCCAGAACATGATGAAGTAAGCTTTGTCGAGTTGCCCGATGCTTTCGTAGTACACAAACATGCGCTTCTGCACCAAGGCCGAAAGCAGAATGCCTCCTAGTCCGCCGGCCATGCCGCCAATGCCCGTAACCGAAGCCACGGCCCGCTTCGGGAACATGTCCGATACGGTGGTGAAGATATTGGCGCTCCAAGCCTGGTGTGCCGCCGCCGCAATACCAATCACCAGCACGGCCAGCCACATATTGATCTGCCCGAGCTGCTGGGCAAACACGATGGGGAACACGCAGAGAGCAATGAGGAGCATGCTGATTTTGCGAGCCTTGAATGCGGGCCAGCCATTCTTGATGAAGTTCATGGGAATCCAGCCGCCCCCAATGCTACCTATACTAGACAGCACGTACACCATGGCTACGGGTACGGCCACTTCGGTACCTTTCAAGCCGTACTGCTTATTGAGGAAGTCGGGCAACCAAAACAGGTAGAACCACCAGATGGGGTCGGTCAGGAACTTGCCAAGCACGAAGCCCCAGGTTTGGCGGAAAGTCAGCAGCTTGAACCACGACACCTTGGGTTTGGTCTCTATAGAGGCGGCCGCCAGATCATCTACGTCGCTGTGAATGTAGTCGAACTCAGCTTTAGTCAATTTGGCGTGGCGTGCAGGCACCTCGTAGAGCATAAACCACAGCACCAGCCACACAAAGCCAAGCGCGCCCGTGATGACGAAGGCCCACTGCCAGCCGATTGTCTCGGCAATGAGGGGCACCGTCAGCGGGGCAATAATAGCGCCCACGTTGGACCCTGAGTTGAAAATACCCGTAGCCAAGGCGCGCTCCTTCTGCGGAAACCACTCGGCGGTGGTTTTGATGGCCGCCGGGAAGTTGCCGGCTTCCGTTACGCCCAAAAAGGCACGGGCAACGCTAAAGCCCAGGGTACTACTCACAAAGGCATGCCCAATGGCCGACAGGCTCCACAGGAAGGTAGATACGGCATACCCCATCTTGGTACCAAGCTTGTCGATTACGCGGCCTACCCCAAGCATACCCAAGGAATAGGCTAGCTTAAAGGCAATTTCAATGTTGGCGTAGTCGCCGGCATTCCAGCGAAACTCGGTTTCCAGGTAAGGCTTAAGCAGGGATATAACAGCCCGGTCGAGGTAGTTTACCGTGGTGGCAAAGAACACCAAGGAACAGATGGTCCAGCGGTATTTGCCAATGCTAGTGGCCGTGGGAGTGGCCGCAACAGCGGGTGGGGATTGTATCATCGAATTCAGGAAAATTCGGTGGGAGATACTATGAAAAGGCAACGGTCATCGCCCAAGCAGCAGAGTGGGGTTCCTACTTTTTAAGCGTGCCTACAAAGGCGAGCAGGCTGGCAATTTGCTGGCGCAGCGCCTCAGTATCGTCGGCATTCTTGAATAGCTGGGAGCCCATCCCAACCACGTTGATGCCGGCCTGAAACCACTCGCGCAAGCTTTCTTCCGTGGGCTCTACTCCACCCGTTACCATAAGTGGCACGGTAGGCATAGGGCCGCGCAGGCTTTTGATGAAGCCCGGCCCAACTACATTGCCCGGAAATATCTTCACAATGGCCGCTCCTAGTTGGGTAGCCCGGTATACTTCTGCCACCGTCATGGTGCCGGGCAGCCAAGGCGTGCCATGCTGTCGGCATACCTCCGCTACCTCTTCCGTTAAGCACGGCTGTACCACAAAGGCCGCACCGGCCTGAATAAACCGCTCCGCATCGGCGGCGGTGTAAATAGTGCCAATGCCGAGGAGCATGTCCGGGCAGTTTTCGTGCGCAAAGGCTACTAGCTCGGTAAACACGTCAAAAGCATTGGCGCCACGGTTTGTAAACTCGAAGACGCGTAGTCCGCCCGCGTAGCAGGTTTCCAAGATACGCTTGGCGTAAGCGGCATCGGCATGATAGAACACCGGTACTACGGGGTAGCGCAGCACGGTTTCCAGGGCGTCGGCAGATAAAATTCGGGACATGGAAGGAAGATAGAACCCAAGGGCGCAGCCCCCAGGCAATGGAGTTCAGAGTGAGTTAGCGCAGCAAACGGCCGGTCGTGTTGCCCGCCATGATGTGCTCGACTTCGGCCGCTGTCACTAAGTTGATGTCGCCGGAAATGGTGTGCTTGAGGGCGGAAGCGGCCGTAGCGAAGGTAAGAGCCTCCGTAACGGTAGAATAGGTCAGTTGTCCGTAGATAAAGCCCGAAATGAAGGAGTCGCCTCCACCAATGCGGTCTACCACAGGGTTGATGTCAAAGTCCTCCGTTTCGTAATAGTCGCCTTCCACGTATGCCAGGCCGCGAATTCGCTCATGCGAAGCGCTTTGGGTGTTGCGGCGGGTAGCAATTACCTGCTTGATCTGGGGAAAACGCTGCACTAGTTGCTGGCTCATCGACACGAAGCTGTTTTCGGCGCCGGCTTCGGCTTTGATGCCAAACAAGTCCTCGGCATCGCCTTCGGTGCACACTACCATGTCGCAGCCGGCTACTAGCTCAGGCATCACGTCTTGGGCACGCTGCCCATACTGCCACAGGTTGCGGCGGTAGTTCACGTCGGCCGACACGGTGAGCCCCAGGCGGCGAGCGGCGGCAATGGCCTCTTTAGTAGCCTGCGCGGCCGTAGCCGAAATGGCGGGCGTGATGCCCGTCCAGTGCAGCCACTGGGCATTTCCTAGAATCTTGTCCCAATCAAACCACTCGGGTTGCAGGTTGGCAAAGGCAGAATCGTACCGGTCGTAAACGATGCGGCTCGCGCGCAACGACGCGCCTACTTCTAGGAAGTAGAGCCCCAGGCGCTGGCCTTGAAATACGCAGTGCTGCATATCCACGCCGTGGTGCTGAAAATGCTGCGCCGCTGCGTGCCCTACGGCATTATCAGGAAAGCAGCCGGCGTGGGCAGCCGGCATGCCTAAGTACGCTAGTGCCGCAGCCACGTTAGCATCCCCGCCACCGTAGGTAATATCCAACGAGTGTGCCTGCGACAACCGCAAATTTTGCGGCGGGGAAAGCCGCATCATGATTTCACCAAAGGTGACAACTTGCTTCATGGAGGAAGGAGAGAATCGTGTTGACCATTCTGCAGCGGCTGGCGCCCCCGAACGGTCTACCAGGAACGAGCGGGGCTATACTACCGCAGTTTCAATGGGCGCCGCCACGGTAGCGAAACCGAAGTACTCTTTGGCGTTGCCGTAGCAGATGTTCTGCACAATACCACCGAGCAGTTCCAGGTCTTCGGGCAGCTCGCCGTTTTCCACGTCGTTGCCGAAGAGGTTGCACAGCACGCGACGGAAGTACTCATGGCGCGGGTACGAGAGGAAGGAGCGCGAGTCGGTGAGCATGCCTACAAAGCGGCTTAGCAGGCCCATATTCGAGAGGGCGTTGATCTGCTTTTCCATGCCATCCTTCTGGTCCAGGAACCACCAGCCCGAGCCGAACTGCACCTTGCCTGCTACTGAGCCGTCGTTGAAGTTGCCAATCATGGTGGCAATCAGCTCATTATCGGCCGGATTCAGATTATAGATAATGGTTTTGGCTAGCTTATCCTGCTCATCGAGGCGGTTGAGGAAGGAAGAAAGAGCACGCCCCTGGGCGAAGTCACCAATAGAATCCCAGCCCGTATCGGGGCCGAGCTGGCGCAGCATGCGAGCGTTATTGTTGCGCAGTGCCCCCAGGTGAAACTGCTGGGTCCAGCCTTTCTCCCAGTCCATCTCCGCCAGCAAGACCAGCATGGCCGATTTGAACTGCAGTATTTCCTGCTCGCTCAGCGCCTGCCCACCCCGCACGCGGGAGAAGATCGTGCTGATTTCGGCCTCAGTGTACGCAGCCGCGTAGATTTGCTCTAACCCGTGGTCGGAAAGACGGCACCCAAGGGTAGCGAAAAAGTCGTGGCGCTGGCGCAGGGCGGCTTCCAAGTCGGCGAAGGTGCGAATGTCTACCCCCGCTGCTTGCCCCAACTTGTCGAGGTAAGCGTTGTAGCTGGCAGCATCCTCAGGGGCCATTGCCTTATCGGGGCGGAAGGTAGGCAGCACTTGCACCTCAAAGTCGGTTTCCTGGAGGGCACGGTGGTACTCCAAAGAATCGGCGGGGTCGTCGGTAGTGCATAGGGTTTCCACGTTCATCTTGCGCAGCAGGTTCTGCACGGAGTACTCGGGCGTACGCAGCAGCGCGTTACACTGGTCGTAGATGCGGCGGGCGCTGTCTTTGTTCAGTAGCTCCGTGATGCCGAAGTAGCGCTGCAATTCCAGGTGGGTCCAGTGGTACAAAGGATTGCGCACCGTCTGTGGCACCGTTTCGGCCCACTTCTCAAACTTTTCCCAATCGGAGGCATCCCCGGTGATGTAACGCTCTGGTACGCCATTGGTGCGCATAGCCCGCCACTTATAATGGTCGCCGTAGAGCCACACCTGCGTGATAGTATCAAACTGCTTGTCTTGCGCAATTTGGTCGGGCAGCAGGTGGTTGTGGTAGTCGATGATGGGCATCTGCTTGGCATACTCGTGGTAGAGTGTGCTGGCCGTGGCCGTTTGCAGCAGGAAGTCGTGGTTGAGGAATGGCTTCATGGTCAACTAAGATGGTTGGGTAGCCCTCAGAAGCGGGTATGGGTAGTGAGTAAAGGTATCCAGATGCGGGCAGCTTCTGACCAGTTTAGAACCGTATTCCCTTGGTTTTTTAACGGAAACGATTACGGTAGGTGCGCCGCCGGAAGGCAGTGGTTTAAGGCGCTTACTAAAGCGAGCGACAGGCTAGTTTTGGCAAGCGCCCCAAACAAGGTGAAAGCTGGGTATTACAGAGAAACTCCGCGTTTCCACGGAATAAAGTCGGTTTGGCCGTGGCGCACGGCGGCAACTTCCTCACCACTGGCTACACGAACCACGTAGTCCAGAATTCGCTCCCCGGCCTGCTCAATAGTTTCTTCCCCGTCGATGACGGTACCGGTGTTCAAGTCAATGATATCGGGCATGCGCTTGGCCAAGGCCGTGTTGCTCGAAATCTTAACCACGGGTGCAATGGGGTTGCCGGTGGGCGTGCCCAGGCCAGTAGTGAACAGTACTACCGTGGCCCCCGAGCCTACCTCCGCCGTGGTTGACTCCACGTCGTTGCCGGGAGTACACAGCAGGTTGAGCCCCGGCTGGGTTACCGGCTCGGGGTAGTCGAGCACGGCTACCACGGGCGAGGAGCCGCCCTTGCGCGCCGCTCCCGCCGACTTCATGGCGTCGGTAATAAGGCCGTCGCGAATGTTGCCCGGCGAAGGATTCATATCGAAGCCAGATCCCACGGCCACGGCCGAGTCTCCGTAGGCTTTCATGAGGGAGCTGAACCGCTCGGCGGTGGCCGTATTTACGCTACGGTCTACCAGCTCCTGCTCTACCCCGCACAGCTCCGGAAACTCAGCCAGGATAACGGAGCCCCCTAAAGCCACAAGCAAGTCCGACACGTGACCCACGGCTGGGTTAGCCGAGATACCCGAAAAACCATCGGAGCCGCCGCACTCCAGCCCAATGCAAAGCTTGCTCAGTGGCGCTGGCTGGCGCGTCTGCTGATTAGCCAACATCAGGCCCGCAAAGGTTTGGCGCAGGGCAGTGCTCACCAGGGCTTCTTCGGTGCCTATTTTCTGCTGCTCCAGAATGTAAAGCGGCTTCTGGAAATTGGAGCTGCGCTTGTTAATTTCGTCCTGCAACATGCTCACCTGCGCGTTTTGGCAGCCCAAGCTCAGTACCGTAGCACCAGCCACGTTGGGGTGCGTAATGTAGCCGGCCAGTAGTCCGCACAGGGTTTGAGCATCTTGGCGGATACCGCCGCAGCCCCCCTCGTGGCTTAAAAACCGGATGCCGTCTACGTTCGGAAATAGCTTGGGCTTGTGCTGGCCGTTCTCCGCCGAGTGCAGGTCCGTGGCCAGAATTTCTTCTACCGACTTGCCAGCTTGCATCAGCGAAATCAGCTCCTGGGTTTGGGGCTGGTAGCTCTTGCGGCGGGCGTAGCCAAGGTCATTTACCAGGGCTTCTTCTAGCACCTGAATATTGCGGTTTTCGCAGAATACCAGTGGAATCACCAGCCAGTAGTTGGCCGTGCCTACGCTGCCATCGGCGCGGTGAAAGCCCATAAACGTGCGTTCCTGCCACTTGCTTACGTCGGGCACGGGCCACTCGGCGCGGCGCTGGTGGTGCTCGTCGTAGCTGTCGGTAGCGTGGCGCATGTTGCCAGTCGTGAGCAACCCACCTACCCCAATGGCTTCGCGGGCTTTACCTACCAGCACCCCATACATATGCACGGGGTCGCCGGGAGCGAGAAATTGCAACGCCAGTTTGTGCTTGGCCGGTATCTTTTCGGTAGTCGTGACGGTGATGCCATCCCACGTGACGGGCGTGCCAATGGGCAGGTCCGTGAGGGCTACCAGCACGTTATCGTCGGGGTGAATTTTGGCTACCAAATGTTTCATTGGAGTATTTTCTAAAGTGATGTTCTGACCGTACAACTTTTCCGGGAGAGGATGAGTTTACACGGCCACATTTTGCGCCACAGTGCGGTTAAGCGTGTGGGCGACGGTAGTACGGGCGCCGTGCTCAAGGATTTTTTCCAGGTAGCGCGTTACGCCAGCCGTAAACCCAGGTAGCGCCGACAAGTCGTGGCCCCACAAGGCTTGGTTTTTCAGCACAGTGCGGGTGAGTTCTGCGGGTTCCAGGCGGGCCCACAGGTCGGCGAAGTAGCCCGCCTTGTCGTCCTGAATTTCATAGGACTGGCCGTTTGCCTCCCCATACCACGTGCCTCCCTCCTGCCGGGTAGCGCGCATAAAGCTTAGGTAAGCGGCAAAGCCCAAGGCCATGTAGTGTGGTACCGCCTTCAGCTTCTGATAATAATGCAGCA
Source organism: Hymenobacter mucosus (assembly GCF_900188255.1). Lineage (GTDB taxonomy): Bacteria > Bacteroidota > Bacteroidia > Cytophagales > Hymenobacteraceae > Hymenobacter > Hymenobacter mucosus. The sequence continues at coordinate 949,882 of NZ_FZNS01000001.1, forward strand.
GCGTGGGCACGTTACGCATCTGCATTTTGGCCGTGTAGTTCATGGAAATGGACAGCCACCGGTGCTCAATGGATGGGTTGCGAAACCGGTCGAGCACTTGCATGCCGAAGCGCTGTCCCATTTTTTCGTCTACCTGATAGGGAATGCCGGGTAGCAAATCTGCCAGCATCAGGTTGTGCACAAAGCCTGCTAGGTTGGCATCTTCCATGGCCTCGCGCACCGTAGTAAAGCCCGCCAAATGAGCCAAGCCGCAGCTCAGGGTGTGGGTACCGTTCAGCAGGCGAAGCTTCAGCTCCCGAAACAGGTTGATGTCAGGCTGAACAATCACGCCAGCATCTACCTGCTCAAACGACAGAATCTCCTTAACCCGGGCGTCGCCCTCAATGGCCCAGAGCGTATATACCTCCGACATAGTCAGCAACTCATCTTCGTAGCCCAGCTCAGCGGCCAGGACGGCCTGGGTAGCCTTGTCAGGGCGGCCAGGCACAATGCGGTCTACCAGGGAGTTGCACACCTGGTTGGCCGTTTCCAGCCAGTCGATGAACTCTGCGTCCAAGCCGTTGCGGTGCGCTTGCTCCAGCAAAATGGCTTCCAGCTTGGTTCCATTATCCGGAATTAGCTCGGTAGGGACAATGACGAGACCTTTGTCCTTGGCGCCCGCAAAGGCACGGTAGCGGGCCAACAGAAACGCAAGCAGCTTGCCGGGAAACGACTGGGGCGGGCTCTGGCTAATGTCGTCCGACACGAGCTGAATGCCGACTTCCGTGGTATTAGAAAGTACCACTTGCAGGTCTGGATTGGCCGCGCAGGCCAAGATGTCGGCCCACTGGCTTTTCGCCGACAACACCCGGCTGATGGCCGAGCAAACGACGTTTTCGGATATCTCACGGCCGTCCTCAATGCCACGGATGCCGAGCGTGTACAGACCATCTTGGCGGGTAAACGCATCAATGTCACCACCGTCGGTGCTTTTCACAACGACAATGCGGCCGTTGAAAACACCTTGGCGGTTCGCCTTGTCAATGAGGTAGTCAGGCAGGCCGCGCAGCAGCACGCCCGTACCAAATTGAAGAACTTTCTCGGGGAGTTCCAGCAGAGCGGATGAGGGCAGCGCAACGGTGGTTGCGGGCGCTTGGGAAACCAGGTGTCGGGATAAGTGCGGCATGGTTAAAACCGTTATTGTTTGCGGCCCAGGGTGGGCGTAGCGTTGCTATTCCATTTCTGCTGCCAACGCGGGTAGTCGCGGTTGAGCAGCTTTTCGGGCCAGGTACCGGCATAAGCGTAGCCGGTGCGTCGCTCGTACTCTATTTCGGCCAGCGTAGCATGGGGCTGGGAATCGCGGCCCACGTAGATGGGTCGGTTGGTGTTGAGGTCATAAAAACGAGCCCAGATGGTAGCATTGGCCTCCGGCACGATTACCCGGTCGAAGCCCTTGGGCTGCTTGGCGTCGGGTTGGTCCTTCACGGTGTACCCCGTAATCTTCACCATTTGCAGCCACGCCACGGCCGCCTCTATTGCTTTCTTAATAGCTGGCGTTGGGCTTTCTGTGTCCATCAGAAACTGCACGATAGACACGGTTTCCATACCACTCAGGGAAGGCAGTTCAAACGCACGGGCCTTCACTGGCAGCAGGGTTTTCTCGTCGTGTTGGGCGCACCAAGCCGTGAGCTTCCCTTTTTGCACGTACTGGGTTTTCAGCATGCAGTCGATGCCCCGGTTTACGGCGGTGGTGGCAGGGGCTACCAGGGCGGCGTCTACTACCTCCAAACCGTTGGCGCGGCGGCTCACATCACGCAGCACCTGCAAGGCCCGCACCATGGCGTTGTCGTTGTAGGTAATCTGGTGACGGTAGCTGCTCAGGTCGGGGTAGTACTGGGGAAAGCCGCCGTTGGCATACTGCATTTTCAGCAGGTAGCGGATACCTCTCTCAGCCGCCGCTTTATAGGCAGCGTTAGAAGTCGTTTGAAACGCCTTCACCAGGTAGCGTATTTCCCGCGTGGTGGCATCGTTGTCGATGGTGGCATCGTTGCGGCCGGCGTCGTCGCGGGTAGCGGCTTCTTCGGCCACGGTCATGGCGTGGTCGTACTTTACTTTGATGTTGTTCACCATCTTAGGCCAGCCACCCACAGTCCGCTGGTACAGCAGCATCCGCTCGGCCACCGAGTCAACGCTAGCCGCAGGGGCTGGTGCAGCACTAGCCACGGCCCCGCCCGATAGCGAAGCCGTAGCGGGCCGGGCCGAGTACCGGTCGGGAGCGTTTAGGTTAGATGGCTTGAGCGGCACCGTAGCTGCCTTGCCCGATTTTGGATACCACCGACCACCAAAGGTCCAGTCGGCCCCAATTTTACGGGCTTTCGGAGCGCCCTGCGCCGCGCTCAAGTTGTTTTTAAACCACGCAAAGTCGCCGCCCTGCCGGTGGCAGTTCTGGTAGTACACCCGGCGCCCCCACTGCTTAGCCCCGGGCCCCGACTGAGCCCAGTATATATCCGCGTCGGCCATGTTCTGCCCGAAGGTGCAGTTCACGAGGTAGAACTGAGCTTCCCGGTGAAAGCGCCCTAGCTTGAAGCCTGGGTCCCCCTCGAAGGAGCAGTTCTTCAAGACCGTCTTGGAGTCCTGATCCGCGGAGCCATCGTGCCAGATGGCGGCCGAGGTGTTGTGGCAGATAAAGCGGCAGTTTTCCGCATAAGCCCAGCCCCGGGGGCAGTAGAAGTCTACCCCGCCCTCCATGGTGCAGTCCTGAAAGTAATACAGGCCCGCATCCACGTCCCAGGGGCTCACCGTGTCGCCGCCCAGGGCCCGGAAGGTGCAGTGCTTCACCACAAGGCGGGTAGTACCGGGCATGGTACGCAGCGCCATTTGGTGGCCGGTTTTGCTCAGGGTTTTCTTTTTGGTGGGCTCCGTGGGGCAATCAATTGTAACGGGGCCGGTGGCATCAAAGCCGAAGCTGTTGATTACCGTGAGGTTTTCTAATGTGATATCGGGGGAGTTGCGCATGTTCAGAGTAGCTACGCCCCAGTCGTCTTGGCCCGCAACGGGGTCGCAGCGCCACGCGTCGCGGGCCTGCGCAAACGTCAGCACCACGCCTTTTTCGCTCTGGCCTTTCAGAATGATGTTCTGCTTGCCATCGAGAAGCACTTTCTCACGGTAGGTGCCATTTTTGATGTACACCGTCCGCGGCTTGGTTGCCTCATTGGGCAAGCTGTTGATGGCGGCTTGGATGGTCCGGAAGTTTCCCGAACCATCCGCCGACACCGTTACCTGCTGGGCCCGGGCCGATAAGATTCCCATTTCCCCAACCCCCACCAGCAGGAACAGGTAGCTCACTAATTTTTTCATGGTGCAACGCGCAAACAGCATCGGGCGATTACACAAAGTCTTCCCGCATGGGACTGAAAGAATCCAGCAGCACGCCTGCTTCCAGGCACTCTACCCCGTGCCACACGTCGGGGGCGGCGTAGAACGTGTCGCCCGCGCGGAGCACCCGTTCTTCTTCGCCTACCGTGCACCGGAACACGCCACTTTCCACGTAGGTAATTTGGCTGTGCACGTGGTGGTGCCGGGCTCCTACCCCCCCAGCTTCAAAGGCCACTTTCACCAGCATCAGGTCGGGACCATACGCCAGAATTTGGCGTTGCACGCCCACCCCTACCGTTAGCCAGGGCAGATGAGAAGTTGTAGAGAAAGCCGGTTGTGCAGAAGTCATAATCTCAAAAAGGAAGGATGTGGGGAGTGCAGCCAGGCCTAATGCGAAATACTAGGATTTCACACCGCTAGCTTTCATGTAGTCACCTGCTAATAGCCCTGATTTTGCTTTAATGCCGGATCAGAAGCCAGGGTGCTTTGCGGAATTGGAAGCAATTCTTTGCCTAAGCCCGGCACGTACTCGGCGGCCAGGCCGCTGCCTACGCTAGCAGCCGTGGTAGTGCCCAGGGTGTAGGAAGTGCCAGCGGGGCGCAGATTTGCGAGGTAGGCTGCATCAATAGCCTGGCGCCAGTTTACGCGCACGGTACCCGTAGGGGCAGCCGTATTGCTGGGTGAAGGCCGGTAGAACGAGCGAGTCCACTGCACGGGGCCAGCAGCCGGCGTTTTGTAGTACATGTACTGGGGCACGTTCTGATAAGGAGCCTGGTTTTTGGCCAGCTTCTCAATCTCCGCCTTCACCTCCGCAATTTTAGTAGCAAACAGGTTCCAGCGGAGCAGGTCGTACTTACGAATGCCTTCGCCACCAAACTCAAGGTAGCGCTCATTCACAATGGCATTGAACATGGCTTCTTTGGAAGCCATATTCAGGCCTACTGCCGCTTTGGCGGCACTACCAAAGGCGCGGGTGCGCACTTGCAACAGGGCGTCTTTAGCCGCCTGCGTGGGGCCGTTTAGCTCGTTTTCGGTTTCGGCAAACATCAAGACCACATCCGCAAATCGAATAAGTGGCCAGTTGTAGCCCAAGTAGTTGCTAGAGCCCGTCACCAGGGGCACGTGCCAGTCGCGGCGGAACTTGCCGTCCGTTACCACATTCAGGGCCACGCCCGAGAAGAACGTGCTGGTGCTGGCCATGCCGTAGGGCGTTAGGGTTACGTCGCGGCGGGTGTCCGTCGAGTCGAAGGCATAGAAATAGGTAGGTGCAATGACCATGGCGCCCTGGGTAGAACCATAGGCGCTGGAGGCGTTCTGCAAGCGTGGGCCATTGTAGTAGCCCTGCTTGCTGTCGGAAGCGGCCGTGGAGCCACCTGCACCTACCTGGAACATGATTTCGTTGGCTACATCGGCGCGCTGCTGGTTGATGCTCTGGAATACTTCCAGGAACGTGGTGTTCAACTTGTGCTCGTTCGGACGTGCCATCAGCTCGGCGCACTCCTGGCGGGCAATGCGGTAGTAATCCAGGTAGTCGGCGGGGCGCACCATCTGCACTCCTTGCAGCGAGTAGCCGCCCCGGTAGAGGGCCAGGCGGGCCCGCAGGGCTTTCACGGCACCTTTCGTGATTCGCTCGTTGGCAGTACCCGCGGCAGAGCGCCACGGCACCAGCTTTTGAGCTTGGCCCAGGTCGGCAATGAGGCGGGCCAGGGTTTCGTTGCGGTCGGTATTGGGCAGGTTGAAGTTCTGGCCCGATACCGAGGGCGTAAACTGCGCCGGCACATCCCCCCAGTTGCGGATCAGCTCAAAGTAGTACTGCGCCCGCAGGGTTAGAGCCTCGCCGTGCAAGCGGTGCAGCGCAGCCGTGTCGGCCGCCGAACCGCTAGTGTAGAGTGCCATCTGTGGAATCTGCTGAATACAAATGTTGGCGCGCTCCACACCCTGGTACAGCTGGTTCCAGGGGTTGGTAATTTCGGTGTTGGTAGCCAGGGCCTTGTAGCGCGCAATGCTGCGACGCTGCCCATCGGGGGCACCCGGCGAGCCAATCATTTCATCAGTATCTACGGAATAGTACAGGCTGATGCGCTGCCCGTACCCGTTGTCGCCCGAAAGGGGGTCGTAGGCGCCAATAACGGCGGTAGTGGCGCCAGCTACTGTGCTGAATATATAGGAAGTGGTATTGAGCGCCACCGGCTCTACATCCAGGTAATCTTTGCAGGATGACACCAGCCCGGCGGTTCCCGTTAGCGCCACGGCGGCAGCTACGGCCCGAAAGGGGAATAAGGATTTCATATGCTGAAGTGGGAAAGCAGTGGGTGGGAATTACAGGGCCAGGTTCACACCCAGCAGGAAGGCCCGGCTACGAGGGTAGGCGGCATAGTCAACCCCAGGCGTGAGCGGCGACGAACGGCGGGTGTTCACCTCGGGGTCGTAGCCCGTGTATTTGGTGAAGGTGTACAAGTTGTTCAGGGTCACGTAGAAGCGCACCTGGGTCATCTTCACGCGCTGAATTAATGGTTTGGGGAGGGAGTAGCCGAGCGTCACGTTATTGATGCGCAGGAAAGAGCCATTCTCCACGGCCCAGGAGTGCAGGAAGTAGCGCTGGGTAGGCGTCCAGATCTTGGCATTCTGGTTTACCTCGCGCAGCGTGTTGAGGTCGGTAATGCGGGTGCCATCGGCGTTGATGGTGCGGTACCGGTCTTCCATCACATCGAGCACGTTGCTGAACACGGTGTTGGGCGTGTTCGTGGTGAACTCAATCTTGTTGGCGTTGTACACATCATTGCCCAACACAAAGTTGAGGAAGACGCTGGCGTCGAAGTTCTTGTAGGTAAACTGCTGGTTCAGGCCGCCCGTCACCTTGGGGTTGGCATTGCCGATTACCTTCTGGTCGAGGTCGTTCACGGTACCATCCTCGTTCAGGTCCTTGAGTTTGATGACACCCGGCTGGGCCACCTGACCTACTGCCGTACCCGAGGGTAGCAGCCCCGACTTAGGAATCCAGAGGTTGGTAGCGGCATCAAAGCCCTCGAAGTCATCGGCGGTGTAGAAGCCGTCGGTCACGTAGCCGTACATTTCGCCCACTGGCCGACCCACTACCGCTTTGTAGTCGGCCGCCGAAGCGAAGTTCGAGCCCGCCCAGCCCGAGTTGATGCCAGCAATTTCGTTGAGGTTTTCGCCCAGGCTTTCAATGCGGCCGCGGTTCATGGAGGCGTTGGCAGTAGCCGTCCAGGTGAAGTCGGGTGTGTTGAAGATGGTGCCCGTCAGTTGCAGCTCTATACCTTTGTTTGAGGTTTTGCCTACGTTCTGCAACTGGCTGGTATACCCCAAGAAGGGTGGAATGGGCCGGTTGATGAGCAGGTCGGTCGTCGTGTTATAGTAGATGTCGCCGGTAAACTGCACCCGGTTTTCCCACAGCGCTAGGTCCACCCCAAAGTCGCGCGAGGTCGTTACCTCCCACTTCAAATTCGGGTTGGGCAAGGTAGTAGCCGAAGCTCCCAGCACTTGGTTATGGTTGAGGTAGTAGGGCGCATTGCCGGCCGCAAACAATTGGTTGTACAGGAAGTCGCCGATGCGGTTGTTACCTGCCTGCCCATAGCTCAAGCGGAACTTCAGGTCCGAAATACCGGAAACGCCCGTGAAGAAATCTTCCTTGGAAATACGCCACGCGGCGGAAGCACCTGGGAAGAAAGCCCATTGGCTTCCCGATCTGAACTTGGACGAGCCATCTGCCCGGAACGTACCCGTAAACAGGTACTTATCGTCGTATGAATACGTTAGGCGGCCAAAGCCCGAGAGCTGGGTGTAGTCCTGGGGAATGCTCGTGCTGGGCAGCACTGGCTGGGCCGTTACGCCCGTGGGCAGCACGCCCTGGTTGATGTTGGCCCAGGCCCGCTCGGCCGTAATGTCCAGCGGCAGGTAGTTGGTTTGGATGTACTGCTGGCGGTTGCGCTGCTGGTAGGTTTCCTCGCCCAGCAACAACCCAATCGCGTGCTTGCCCTTGGTGAGGCTATAATCCAGCACGTTGGAGTTGTTGAGCGTTACCTGGGTGCCCGTGGTAATGGTAGCAAACGGCAGCTCGTTGTAGCCACCCGCAGGCTGGCGGATGGTAGGTGAGTTGCGGCCGTTGAAGGTGTTTAGCTCGGTGTTGTTGATGTCGAAGCCAGCCGTGGAGCGAAACACGAGGCCCTTGGCCAAATCCAGGGCTATGTTGGCCCCCACATTGAAGGTGCGGCGCTTATCATCCCGAAACTCGCTTTCAATGGCGACGATAGGGTTTACCAGAGACGAAGTCGTGAAGAACTCCGGGTCAAACACGTTCGGGTCGAGCAGGACGCCGCTGCTGCGGGGCACCGACAAGGGTAGGTACTGTACCGCGTTGCGTAGGCGGGAGGTGGTGTTGGAACCCGAGCTGGACGTTCCAGCGCCGGTGGATTTTTGGTCGTTGAAGCGCACGTTCAAGCCGATGCGCAGCTTCTCCAGCGGCTTGGTATCGAAGCGGAAGTTCACCAAGTTGCGGGTGTAGCCCGATGCCCGCTGAATGCCGTCTTCGTCGTTGTGGGTTAGGCTCAGGGAGTACGTCGTGCCCTTCACCCCACCCGATACCGACACGTTGTGGGTTTGCTGGAAGGCGTCGCGGCCGAAAGCCTCATCCTGCCAGTCGAGGAAGGGTGAGTTGCGGGCGCGAGCAAGCGTATCGCTTAGGTAGTTGGAGCTACCAAACAGCTTCTCGTACGAGTCTAAGCCGGCGCTGCCAGTAAGACCTACCTGCTGGGCCCGTTCAAACTGATAATCGAGGTAGTCGGCGGGCTTGAGCACGCCCAGCTTCTTGCTGATGCGGCGGAAACCGGCAAAGCCATTGTAGCTAATAACGGTTTTGCCTTCGATGCCTTTCTTGGTGGTGATGATTACAACGCCGTTGGCACCGCGGGCACCGTAAATGGCGGTAGCCGACGCGTCCTTCAGCACATCCACCGAGGCAATATTCTGGGGCGCAATTACGGCCAGGGCATTTTCAATCTGAATGCCATCTACCACGTAGAGCGGCGAGTTGTCCTGGGTGATGGAGCCACCGCCGCGCACCCGCACGCGCACGTCGAGGTTGCCGGGCGTACCTTCTGAAGAAGTAAGCTGCACACCAGCCAAACGACCCGTTAGAGCTTCGGCGGCGGAGTTTACGGGAATATCCTTGATCTGCTGAGCACTGACGGACGACACCGAGCCGGTTACGTCGCGGCGCTGCACGGCCTGGTAGCCAATTACTACCACGTCGTCCAGCGTCTTGCTGTCTTCCCGCAGGGTCACGTTCAGGCTAGTGTTGCTGCCTACTGCTACTTCGTAGGGCAGGAAGCCGATGTAGCTAAAGCGCAGGGTAGCATTTTCGGGCACGGGCAGGTCGAAGCGGCCTTCCACGTCGGTGGAGGCGCCCGCGGTAGTACCCTTTACCACTACCGTGACGCCGGGGAGTGGCTCCCCTTTATCCGACTTAACGACGCCTTGCACGCGCCGCTGCTGCGCCCAGGCTGGTGCCGCCACGCACGCCAACAGCGGCGCCAGCAACAGTAGTTTTCTTTTCATGACAAGTGTGGGAATTTGGTATTGGGAAGGTGGGTGCTTTTCAGCGCAGTTCTGTGATGGACACGGGGTCCATATCGGTGTATTCTTGGTTTTCGCCACCCATACCCCAGATGAAGGTGTAACCGGCCGTACCGCAGCCGGAGTGAATAGACCACGGCGGCGAGAGGATGGCTTGCCCCTCTCCCACCCAGAGGTGGCGGGTTTCCTGGGGCTGGCCCATAAGGTGCAGCACGCGTTGCCCCTCAGCCAAGTCAAAGTAGAGGTAGGCCTCCATGCGCCGGTCGTGCACGTGGCTAGGCATGGTGTTCCACACGCTACCCGCGTGTAGCTGCGTCAGGCCCATCACAAGCTGGCAACTTTGGATGCCCTCCAGGTAGATGTACTTATAGATGGTGCGCTGATTGGCCGTTTCCAGGGCACCCATGGTCACGGGGGTAGCCTCGGCCTGGGTCATGCGGGTAGTAGGATAAGCCGCATGCGCAGGCGTAGACAGCAGGTAATACTTGGCAGGTTGCGCGGCATCGACGCTGGCAAAAGTTACCTCACGAGCATCCTTGCCCACGTACAGGCAATCTTGGCGGCCCAGCTCGTACAACATACCGTCTACCGTGACGGTACCGGCCGCACCGGTATTGAGGATGCCCAGTTCGCGGCGCTGCAAAAAGAACTCTGCCTTTAAGTTCTCTGGGCAGGGCAAGCTAATGGCCTCCGTGGTGGGTGTGGCGCCTCCCACAATCATGCGGTCGTAGTGGGTGTAGACCAACTGAATTTCGCCGGGCACGAACAGGTTTTCCAACAGGAAGTTCTCCCGCAACTCGGCGGTGTTCATTGCCGCAGTTTCGCGGGGACCAATAGCGTAACGCTGAATCATACTAGGAATACTAAGCGAATGAAAGTAGGAGGCAGTGCCTTTGGAAGCAGGAGTGGGTACACCCTCCTGCTCGGTTAACAGGTAACCTTAGCGGCCCATCCAGCCGCCATCGACGGTGAGGATGGTGCCATGCACGTAGTCGGCCGCGGCCGAGGCCAGAAACACGGTGGGCCCCTTAAAGTCCGCGGGCGTGCCCCAGCGCCCGGCCGGAATGCGGGCCAGAATGCTCTGGGCACGGTCCGGGTCCTGGCGCAGGGCCTGCGTGTTGTCGGT
>NZ_FZNS01000012.1 GCF_900188255.1 Hymenobacter mucosus
CTAGCTTTACAACTGCTTCCCTACGGTGTCTCCTCTAATGTATCAGCCGCTTATATCTGCAGTGTTGCTACCCGCTACTCACTATTCTCATCTCACATGAATCCAGCTAGCCAAACATGCCCTATTCCTCGTGGGGCAGCCTCTTCTGTTTGCCGAGTATCGGCACGGCTTTTCCGGGTGCTGTGCTGGGTATGTTGGTTGCTGGTTGGCATCGGTGCCGGTTCGTCGTGCTATGGACAACGTGTTAGTCGCCCGCAATCTAATCCAAGAAGGGTAGCTAGCACCGTACCGCAACACGTACTCACGGAAGCGCTTCGCCAAGCCAACGTGCCCGGTATGCAGCTAGTATATACTCACGGCCCAACCGTGACCTCGTACAACGTGGGTGTGCGCAAAGCTGGCACTTCGCAGCTTGTCACGGCAGCCAGCACGTTTCAAGCGGCTTCTTTGGGGAAAGTAGTGCTGGCCTACATCACCTTGCGCCTCCGCGACCGGGGACTGCTGACGCTTGACACGCCCCTATTGCGCTACTGCCCTTACCCCCGACTCCAGCAAGACCCGCGCGCGCAGGCCATTACGGCCCGTATGGCTCTGGCCCACAGCACGGGCTTACCGAACTGGGCCGAGTCTCCGCTTAGTCCAAACTGGTCTGCCTCGCCGCTCGCGTTGCGCTACACCCCGGACAGCTGTTGGAATTACTCAGGCGAAGGCTACGTGTGGTTGCAGAAAGTGCTGGAACACCTAACAGGCAAATCATTGGAGACGCTTGCGCAGGAAGAAGTATTTCAGCCTTTGCACATGGCTCACAGTAGTTTTGTGTGGCACGCGGCTTTTTCGACTACCGCTTGCACCGGTCATGATGAGAAAGGCCAACCTACCACTATCCAGCAGTTCAGCCAGCCTTACGGAGCCTATAGCCTACTCACCACAGCCACCGATTACGCTATCTTTCTGCAAGCCTTGACAACAGGCCGAGGCCTACAGCCGGCTTCCTATCAAGTAGTACGTACGCCTAGTAATTCTGCTTCGCGGTGCCGTAGCACCTCGCTTAGCCCCGCGGATGCAGCTGTGGCCTGGGCTTGCGGAGTAGGCTTGGTTGCAACCAGCCACGGACCGGCCTTGTGGCACTGGGGCAACAATGGGGACTTCCAGGGTTTTTTCATGGCATTTCCTGACACCAAGGAAAGTCTGCTGCTGTTGACGAATAGTGCCAACGGCTTGCGCTTACCTGAGCGCCTATTGCCTTTGTTTTTTGGTCCTGGGCAGTATTGGGCAATGCAGTGGCTGGCGGAAGAAAAGTAACACACCAGTAGCGCAGGGTGTTAGCAGCAGTTAACGTGAAGCGTGATGAGTCTGTGGTTATTTCCGGCGCAGAGCAGTTCAGTGCTGTAACTGATAGCTTCAATGTATTCTGGATGCGTTGTAGTGTCGGCAACCTCGGTTTGGCAATTGGCTAGCAGCGCCAGTAAAGAGTAGAGCTTCCTTCACACTAGGGTCGACAGTAGTGGTCATGATGGACCCCAATACGTTCTGAGGGCCGCTAGATGCATCTAGCGGCCCTCAGAACGTATTGGGGTAGTTATTTCTTCGGCTCATCTGGCAAATGCAGAGCAGGCAACCTGCTTTTTACAAAGCCCAATCGGCACTGCCTGCTGCGGCATAGAAATTATTACTGTAGACCGAAGCTACGCCCACTTTAATGCATGTGAGAGTAGCACGAGCAGGAAACAACCTATTGAGCAGCAAGAATTTGCTGAGCAATATCCGTGTGCTGGTCGTCTGCTTGTTTTGCTTCTTGCACCGAGGCTTTCAACTCTTGCTCTGTTTGGGGAAAGCCAGCAGAAGCAGCGTAAGAGGCTACGGTACCAAATGAAGCAATCCAGTAGTGCAGGGCCATTTGGCCGCTGGCAATGATACCTAAATCACGCACGTCGTCGGATTCTGCTTTCGCGCGGATTTCTTTGCTCACTTGGTAGTGTGCCTCTAAGATTTCGTTTTTCTGTTCTTCCACGCCACCTACTTCGGCAATAGCCCGATCTAGGCGCTTTGCCCACTCTTTGGACGTCTCGTTGCCTTGTTGTAGTGCTTGTTTTAGGGCCGGATTCTTGGCGTCCTGCTGAATTTCGTCTGTTGCGGCTGCCGCTACTTTGCTACCTGCCAGTTGCGCGGATAACCCGTCCTTTACCAGTTGTTTTAAGTCGTCAGTATTCATGTAAATATTCTATACTAAGTGAATAACAGGACTATCCTGTTTGATTGTCTTAACGGATGCTACTTCCAGTTGTTCCAGCTACATTCTTACGTGCGCATGTCTTTGTCATTATCTAATTATCAACAGCTTACTTATTATGTTCTTTCCTGTCAGTCAGATTGAGCTTCTCTTCAATACAGCTATAATAGATAATTACAATTCTACTCTAAGGGTATGTAGTATGAATAAAATGCAAAATTGATAGTATATCTATGTGATTGACTGCCAGCCATGTGCTAGTCATGGAAATAAGGAATTAGTATAAAAACTACGGCCCGAGCGGTAGTTGTCAAAACCTAGTTTAACCATACTGTACTTATGAATTGTAAATCAAGATATTAAAGTAGGTATGCTGATTGTTCGCTCTCGAAACGCTTAGGCAAGAAGCCCATATTTTGTAGGTAAATATTCCCCCGCGCAACCATTTTGTCTAGGATAGCCTCCCACAAGTATCGATTTCTCTTCTTCTGTATTTCTATGCGTAGCTTATCTATCATTTTACCACTCACTCTGCTCCTGCTAAGCAGCACCGGAGCTACCGCCCAAATTGCTGACTCTACTGCTCGTCCGATTGATCGTGTGCCTACGAGGTCTGGTACGCTGGTTAAAGTGAGTACGGGTCTCACCCGAGGCTTAGGGAGTGGCTATTGGGGAGTGTCGTTGCCGGTAGTAGTAGGAGCTGAGCATCATCTCACTTCTGCTATCAGCGTGTACGGCAACGGATTTGCGGGCATCAAACTAGGACGTAGTAATCCGCTTGCTGATGGTTCTCGCGCTCCGCTTATCCATGAATATGGATTCGACCTGGGGGTGAGATACTATTACAATCAAGAGAAACGGCGTCAGAAAGAGCGGGCAACGGGTCCATTCGTGGGTAATTACCTTGCTGTGCAGACCACGACTGTCTTCAATCAACTGCATTATAACCCCTACCGATACTCCACGCTCACTGCCATTTGGGGGATGCAACGCCGCCTTGGCAAGTATGGCTGGTTTGATGCGTACGTGGGCGCGGGGGTTGACCGGAGGCCCGGTTATACCTACTACAGCCCATACGGCAATTTTAGGCAGCGCTCCTACTGGGAAATAACCCCGGAGCTAGGCATCAAATTCAGCCTGGGTAGTCGCATCACCACCCACTAGCTTTGCAACAGCACAGCAAAAGTACCCAGAGCAGGTACTTTCGCTGTGCTGTTTTTCACTAGGACATGCTTAGTAAACTCCGCTACCTAGCGGAAAGTATTTGCTATTGCTCTAGCTGCTGAGGGTAAGCAGCTTGGAGCCAGATGCACGAAGAAAAACCGCCCAATTTGCGGGCCAACGGAATCGGGTAGTTCTGCATAAAAGTCTCCTTTTAGCGCGGGATTCACTAAAAACGGTAGTTGTGCGTGTACATTTGCGCCAACTAGCATCCCCTCTGTGAAGGCTTTTTTCTCCTACCTACTCATCCTACTCGTGCTGCTGCAGACCTTCAGCCGGGAAGTGGTAATGGTAGACTTCCTGCTGAACCAGGCCGCCATTACGGCCCGTTTCTGCGTGAACAAGGCCCGGCCACAACTGCACTGCAACGGCAAGTGCCATGTTGCCAAACAACTGAAAGAGCAGGATGAGCGGGGAAACAAAGCGCACAATCTTCTGAAAGAAAGCCCGGAAATGCTGCCAATAGCCTTCCGGCTGCTACTGCCTGCTACCCCCAAGCGCTGGGGTGGCATTCCCGTGGGCTATGGCCCCTACCGACCAGCCGAAGTGCCAGTTGCTGCTGCGCGAGGCGTATTTCGCCCGCCACCTGCCTAGTCGGTCCCATTTAAGCGTAACCGTGTGCGTTATTGGTCCTGCTGCAGGTAGGACCCGGTACCGGCGTGGGGTGTCTATTGCTGCTGGCTATCAATCAAATAGTTAGCAGGTGTCGCCTGCGTTTTCGGTGCCCACGGTGTATGGGCTTTTACTGATGGCCTTATGGCTTTGGCCAAGCTGACGGACTCTGACCGCCGGCCATTCCTTCACCCTACTTATCTGCTTTTCAGGCTGGACTGCGCCGGCTGACCGCGCCGCTATACCCTTACGGTTCATTTAGCCGTGTCGGGGAGTGGGAGCGGCTGCGCGCCTGTTCTAGTCGAGGCTTCTGTTGTATGAAACACTTGGTAGCTGCATTGTGTATGCTCTTACCTCCATTGGCCGCATGGGCCCAAACCACTATCAGAGGGGAGGTGCGCGAGGGCGAGGGGCCCCAGGTAGGCACACCCCTTGTGGGGGCCCTTATCAGCAGCCCGCAAACTAACCACGTAGCCACTACCGACAGCACTGGGCGGTTTGAGTTGCGGGGCCGCGAGCCTATCACCACCCTTACTGTTAATCATTTAGGTCATCAAGCACAAACCCTACGGGTGGGTCCGGCCAATTCGGTTCTGCGCATTGCGCTGATGGCCGACGCGGCAACGACGCTGGCAGAAGCCACCGTGACCTCGAAATACTATCGGCAGTACACCACCCAGACTATATCCAGCGCACTGCGTTTACAGACGCCACTGCTCCAACTTTCACAGGACATTCAATCGGTGGGGCCGGAGGTTATTTTCGACCAGGGCAGCTTCAACACCACCGAAAGCGTGACCCGCAACGTGAGCGGCGTCATCCGAAACGAAATATCCAACAACCTGGGCCCCAACCTGTACATGCGCGGCGGCCAGATTGCCAGCCTCCGCAACGGCGTGGATTTGACGCCCTACTACCGGGGGCCCGTTCCGGATGATGCCGCCATTATCGAGCAAATAGAGTTTGTGAAGGGGCCGTCACTTTTCATGAACAACATTGGCGACCCGGCCGGAAGCTTCAATATCGTGACCAAGCAGCCCACCGGCGGATCCCGCTACTCGGCCACGGCTATGTTGGGTAGCTACAACTTTTACCGCTTGGCCGCCGACCTTGATGGCAAGCTCGACAAGCCAGGCAGGTTGCTTTACCGCTTCAACACCATGGCCCTGAGTACGAAATCTTTTGTGCCAGGTGACTACAACCGGCGCCTGTTGGTAGCGCCGGTGCTGAAGTATCAAATAAGTGACCGTACTGCTGTAACGGCTGAGTATAGCTTTCAGACGTTCACGTACGGCCTCTACAGCCCTATTGTGATGACTCCGCGGGGCTTTGGCACCTTACCGCACGACTTTACCATCAGTGAACGGAGTGTGGGCCCTATTCGGGCGCAGAATCAGTCGGGCTTTCTCACGCTTTCTCATCAGTTCAACCCCCACTGGCAGCTTACGGTACGGGGCGCCTTTCTGCAAGAGAAAAGTGAGGGCATCTACCTTTGGGTGACGGGCTTGAATCCTAACAACGCCGATGTGCTGCTGCGCAACCCCAAGTACGATTTGGACCGCACGCGGGTATTTTCCCAACAAGCGTTTCTGAATGGCCGATTTACTACCGGCGCGCTTACCCACCAACTGCTGACAGGTGTGGATGTAAACCAGAAACAGTTCCAGGCCGTCGACTACCTAACGTATAACACGGTCCCCACGGCTGGGGGTACTACCCAACCCGTGTACTACCCCCTCAATGTGACCAACCCGGTATACGGTGCCGAAATTCCAGGTTACCGTTCGCCCGGTGGGCTTGCTTCCCGCAACACCTCGCAAACCATAAACTACTACTCGGCCTACGTTCTCGATGAAATAGCTCTTCTGGCGAATAAGCTGCGCATTACGCCTGGCTTGCGCTACACGGCTGTAAACAGCAACAACCACGTGCTAGGCGCCAGCAGCAGTTCTCACGACCAGGTAGTTACCCCTCGCTTGGGCGTCAGCTACAGCCTATTGCCCAGCCTCTCGGTGTATGGCCTCTTTGACCGCACGCTAGTGCCGCAGGGCGGCATAACAAGCAATGGCACGCCCATCGACCCGTTGCGGGGCCTCAACCGTGAATTGGGAATCAAGAAGAACTGGCTTGATGGCCGCTGGACGTCGGCCGTGGCCGTGTACTACATTACCCGGTCCAGCATTGCTGCCTCCGACCCTACTAATGCATTGTACCGCATTCAGGTAGGTAAGAACCATGCTCAGGGGGTAGATTTTGACCTTATGGGTCAAGTAGTACGCGGCCTGAATGTGGTGGTGAACTACGCCTATACCGACTCCCGCATTGATCAGGACGTTAATCCGCTGCTGGTAGGAGTGCGCACGCCGTTGTTTGTCAAGCACGTGCAAAACGCTTGGCTTAATTACGAGCTACCCGCCCGGCTGGTGCGAGGCCTGAGCTTTTCCCTGGGGTATCAGTACCAAGCGGGCCGGGGTGGGCGCTACGCCGTGGCCACGCCCTACCCCATACCCGATTTCTTCCGGCTAGATGGAGGCTTGGGCTGGCAGTCGCCCCATCTGAAAGTAAACCTGGTGGTCAACAACCTAATGAATCACAATCTCATTACTACTCCCTGGCTGCGCAACGGGCTCTACTACTGGATACCGCAGGCCGGTACCAATGGTCGGCTGTCGGTAAGCTATACTCTCTAAGCGCCTGGTACACTCTGCTCAACCTTATGCTACAAGCTGAACAACTCACCAAGCGCTTTGGCGCACATTTGGCCCTCGACCACCTGGATTTAGACATCCGCAGCGGGGAGGTCTACTGCCTCCTAGGGTCTAACGGGGCTGGTAAATCGACGACTATCAACATCTTTCTGGGCTTTCTGCCCGCTACTAGCGGCCGGGCGCTGATTGATGGACTGGAAGTATCGGTAAACAACCACGCTACCCGCAATATGGTGGCCTACATCCCCGAGGTTGTGAACCTCTACCCTACGCTCACGGGGCTCGAAAACTTAGCCTTTTTCAGTGGCCTCTCGGGCTACGCCTACTCGAGGGCCGAATTGAGAAGCTTTACCCAGACAGCCGGCTTGCAAGACGCCGCCCTCGACCAGCGTGTGGGCGGCTACTCCAAGGGGATGCGCCAAAAGGTGGGCATTGCCATTGCTCTAGCCAAGCAAGCCAAGGCATTGTTTCTGGATGAGCCCACCTCGGGCCTAGACCCGCACGCCAGCAATGAGTTTGCCCAGGTTATCACCCGCCTTAGCAGCCAAGGCGTGAGCACCCTCATGGCGACCCACGACTTGCTGATGGCCAAGAATCTTGGTCACCGCATTGGCATTATGCACCAAGGTCGCTTGCAGCAAGAGCTGCACTCCGAGGCCGTATCCTACGCCGAATTAACCGACTGCTACCTCACCACCGTCAACCAGTCCGTTTAAAATGATTCAGCTTCTACTCAAGAAAGAGCTGACCGAGCTGCTGCGCACCACTAAGGTTACCTGGCTGCTAGTGGGGCTGGCCGCCCTGCTGGGGCTGGCCTTATATAACGGTTACGCATACTCCACCACGCGCAGTCAGTTTCTGCGTGAGTCCCAGCACATCACCTACCAGCAGTTCATTTCACAGGGCGACAAGAACCCACACCTAGGGGCCCACTTCGGCTTTTACGCGTACAAGCCTACTGCCGACCTAGCCTTGGTAGACAACGGGCTGGAGGACTATACTGGCAATTCCTTTTACCTGGAGCCCCACCAGCGCGGGGTGGTGAAGTTCCGGGAGGTGAGCGATGCTACGGGATTGCGCAGCTTCGGCTTCCTGAACGCCGGCTACTTCGCCCAGTTTATTTTGCCCCTGTTCATTTTCTTGCTGACCCACAACGTGTTTGCCAAGGAGTGGGAGAATGGTACCATCAAAATGGTGCTCAGCACTCGGGTACAAGCCCGGCAGCTATTTACTGGCAAGCTGCTGGCCTGCGGGTTGGTAGTGGGCGCCGTGGTAGCAACGCTGGCACTGGGGGCGCTGGGCCTACTACTGGTACAGCGCGGGGCTGCGGGCCTGGGCCCGGTGCTGCTCACCTATGGCTGCTACGTAGTGGGGCTGACGATGTACGCCGTACTGCTCACGGTACTAGGAGTAGCAGTGTCCCTGTTGGCGCGCAGTTCGGCGCTGGCCTTGGTCGTGCTGGCAGGCTTCTGGCTGGTAGGCGTATTTTTGGTACCTCGGCTGGCTGGCGAACTGTCGCGGCAGGTATATCCGTCTATCACGGCGGTAGAGTTTGACGACCAAACCTTTCGGGAGAAGGAGTACGGCATGGGAAACGAGGGCACCAAAGACCACCGCCGCGCCCTGCTGGAACAGCGCACCCTGGCGAAGTACCACGTTAAGCGCCTAGAGGACCTTCCGGTTTTCTACATCCCCATCACCATTGAGTACTTCGAAGAAACTGATGGCCTCGTGATGGACCGTGCTTACGCCGCCGTTGAGCGCAACGAGGCCCGCCAAAACGCCTTTGTGCTGACCAGCGCCGTGCTGTCGCCCTTCCTAGCGTTCCGTGACTTTTCCTTGCACCTGACCGCTACCGATATAAATACGCATAATGACTTTGCCCAACAGGCGGAGGCCCACCGCCGCCGCGTAGGCAGGGTAGTGGATGCCTTCTACCAGAAACACACGGTAGCCAGCAATGACTTTTGGAAGACAGTGCCGCAATTTGCTTACTCAGCGCCGGGCCTGGGCTGGCGCCTGCACAACGCGGTGGCTCCGTTGGTAATTCTGCTGGTGTGGCTGGTAGCCGCCGGGGGCATGGCCGTCTGGGCCTACCGTCGCCTGACAGCCTAGGGCTGCTTGGGTTTTCTTCTTGCGGCGGGGCAGTTACTGGCCAGCCTTAACCAACTAGTATCATGCAGGCTTCTTTGTTCCGCGTGCTCTTCAGGCACGAGCTTATCTCCCTATACCGTAATCGGGTGCTGATTACCCTTTTTTCCATTCTGCTGGTGCTGCTCGTTGGGGCTCTCTGGATGGGTAGCAGCCGGCTGCACCAGCAGCAACGCACGCTAGGCCAAATTAGAGCGCACCGGGTAGCGGCGCAAGACAGCCTCAAAGCGCGCATCCGGCGCATCGAAGCTCACGGTATGTACTACCCCGGCTTCATCTGGGACGACCCCACGTATGCCTACAATACTGCCCGCAACGAAGGCCCCCAGTATGCCGTGAAGCAGCCCTTTGTCCTGCAAGCCCTGGCCACGGGGCAGAGCGCGATGCAGCCGTTCTACTACAAAGTATACATCACCCGGAAGCAAGCCCTGGTGCACGAGAGCGAGATTGACAACAGCTTTTTACAGTTTGTTGACACCTTCGATTTTTCGTTCGTGGTGGTGTATCTGTTGCCCCTGCTCATCATCGTGTTTACCTACAACCTGCTGTCCTCGGAAAAAGAACAGGGGACGTGGGTACTACTCAAGACTAGCAACCAATCTATTGCCCGGCTGTTGCTGGGGCGGCTGGGTATTCGCTACGGGCTATTCACGGCTGCTGTGTGGGCCGTAGTAGTACCAGTGCTGACGCTGCTAATTGGGCCCAGCTTCCTGGCTACTACTAACTGGTGGTGGCTGGTCGCGTTTGTGGCGGGCTATTTCGCGTTTTGGTTTGCGCTGGCTTTTCTGGTCAATAGCTTCTCGCTCAGTTCCAACCTCAATGCCATGAGCCTGATTTTTCTGTGGTTGCTACTGGGCCTGCTACTGCCCAACCTGCTGCAAATCGGCCTGAACCGGGTTTACCCTATCCCCAGCCGCATTGCGCTGACCAAGGCTGAGCGCGAAGCCACCAACCGTTACTTCGAGAAAGATGGTCAGTTGCTCACCAAAGAGGTATTCAACAGCCCGCGTACCCTTATTCGGCAGGCATCCATCGTCACGCCGGGTATGGTGTACGGCTACGGCATCATTGTATCCAAGAGTCAGATCATCAAGGACCAGGCAACACGAGTAGCGGAGAACAACCTCTACGGTCAGGTTGAGAAGCAGCAGGTGGCCATTGGGCAGTTGCAGTGGTTAAGTCCGGCCTTGTTGCTACAAGAGGTGTTAGCTACCCTGGCAGGAACTCACTGGCACCAGTTCAACCGGTTCAGCCGCGACGTAGATGTTTTCCGGGAGCACACGCAGCAGTTTTTTTATCCCAAAATGGCGCTGGAGAGTACTTACCGCACATTTACAGTGAAGGATGCGGACGCCATTCCGCAATTTCAGTCGCGCGCATACGCTACCTACTCAGGGCAGTATCTCGGCCGCGTATTGCTACTTCACGTAGTTGGTGTGCTGGTGTTGATGGTGCTCGGGTATCGGCGGTTACTTCACGCCAGCCGGTAGCAGATGCTCAGTGTGGGAGTATCCTTGCGTTCGGATGAGCTATATAGCACCTTATCTGTTGCTGAGGCAGATCAGCTGCATAGGGACTTTATCGATTTCAAGCTACTTGTTTTCAGGATGCTACGGCCAAACGTGCTTGTTACCTGAAGCAACCAACAAGCACGTATCGGTGGAAGCTGGAAAACAGGTGACTACAGCAAGAGCGAAGCCGTACCTATAGCGCACGGTGAACTTCTGCGCCTGGGCTATAACCAAGAGACGCTACTACTTCCTACGCCGCTGCCGGCAGCGGCGTAGGAAGTAGTAGCGTCTCTTGGTTATAGCCCGCCGCACCTAAGTGAGGTAGTTGATCTGCGTCGGAGAGTGATGCAGAAGAGAAGGTGGCGTGTTCCGTTTGGAGAAGCAGAAGAGCAACCATCGCCAGCAGTGGCTGCTGGGAGGGAAGAGACTGGGTGGTTGGCATAGGTGGGTGCAAAACGAGAAGCAGAATACCCAAAGGTATTCTGCTAATTATCTGCCCGTCAAGGACACAATGCTCGAAATTGTGACTAGCACCCTCCGCAGATGAAACAGCACCTTACCAGGAGGAAAGCTGCCAGAAGCCTGCAAACGGCCTTTTAGTAGCACTACGTTGTGTTGACTTACCCCTTATATATTCTTTTTTATTGCGGGTATTTGTTCGGCTAGCCACGCCACGGCCTGCGCCTGCGAGGTGGCCACGTAGCAACAGGCGCCTTGCTGGCGTAGTTGGGTCAGAAAATCGGCAAACCCAACCCGTGCAAACAAGCCGTGGGGAGGAATGAGAGCATAGCACCACGCACCGGCTGCTTGCGCGCGCGGCAGCCAATCATAAAGCAGCCATGTGTGGTAGGATACGGGAAAGGAAAGCAAGGGAACTTGCTTGACGAGGATCTTGCCCCATCCCGTGTGCTGAACGCAGGCCAGCACCCCATTCAACACTACTTGTGCGGCTGTCAGAGTCCACGGTGTTTGTTTCCACACCACCTGCACGTAAGCTCCCTCCCGCTCTTCCGTGATAACGGCCAGCGAGTTCTCGAAGCAGACGGGTGAGGTAACGGGTGGGGGCAGCATACAGGGCGACAGTAGTAAGTAATCTATGTCAAATACGAAACACAATCAAGACCTCGCGTCAGACACTAGGGTGGCTTACACCAGTTCCTTACTACGGTAGTACCGGACACTTTGTCTACACAAGAATCCACTTACTAAAACGGCCGCATTGTACTTCAGCTGTACTGCTATTCTTTGAGCTAGCTCTACTACGTTAATTGAACAAACACATACGCGGCGGGCTTTACCCAACTTCCAACAGCCAAGCTCTAGCAACTGCGCGGCTAGAGAAAAACCGACTATGCAGTCGATACAACCGTTTGGCTTCGCGGAAGACGTCCACAGCCTCTAGGCGCAACTCCAGCGGGATGGCCGTGACCACAGCCACGCGGCGCAGATAGCCGCTTCCGGCTGAGCGGGGTAGCCAGTCCACCATTAGCCAACTCAGAAATTCTTCGCCGGCTCCTACTAGGTGCCGCTGGTCGGTGAGCAGGCGCTGACAGCCCGTTCGGCGCAGCAGCTCCAGCACGGCTTCCATAAGCGTTTTTGCCGCCGCCGCTTCCTGGGAGCCTGGTCCCCACACCACCTGGAGGTAGCCTTCGGGTAGCAACCCAATTTCACCCGCAGCAAGAAAATAGGAAAGGGACATGGCAAGACCGGTAGAAATGCTTAGTAAGGAACTGGACGCTAGTCTAATATACGAGTTTATTGCCTAGCTGATCCGTAGTTATCACGAGTGAGGCAAGAAATAGCATAAGTATGTTTGCAACATCGGTTTGCACATATACTAGTTCGCTTTTATGCCCACCTCCTTTGCTATTACAATTTCTCCTCACCGAAGCGGTATGAGTTTGCAATTACGTGGTACCTGCTGCCAAGTGGCCGAAATGGAGCAATTCATTCAGGTGATAGAACAGGCTCTGCAACAGCAAGTGCGCACGCTCTGGATCGACTGTGCCCACTTGCAGCAGCTAGACAGAATGGGTCAACAAGCCATTTTACAAGTTGAACGGTTGGCGGCCGCCGCGCGCGTAGTCACCTACTGGTATGGCTTTTCTAGCCTGATTATTCAGCAGTTATCGGAAACCGGGCTACACTTACTTTTGCGCAGCCTGCCTGCCAGCAGCTACCGGCCTACTTCTGATAAGTAACTCAGCGTAGAACCTCCACAACGGCTTTGGGGCAACCTAGTATTTTCGAGTTGCTTGTCAGAGGGAATGCGCTAAGTGTTCTACTTGGGTACTGACTCCCTACAGGCACGGAGTAGCGCTTTAGAATGACATGGGCTAGATTCCCATATCAGAATGTGTTCCGTGCTTTAATACTGTATTGTAGTACTGAGGTATTCACTTGCACGAGCACAGCGGCATTTAGGGTAGGCAAGCTCAGATTAGTAGGTCAGCGAATAGAATGTCGAACTACCCTTTGCGTAAATATTCCAAAACCAGTTATTGCGCAGTAAGCTAGCAGTACACCAGCTTACATAACAAAGTAGGCTCACCCAACGAGAAGTTATAGGACTACTTACGCAAGATGCGCTTTTTGCCTTCCGGTTAGGAGTCCTAGTCCAAGCTGCCCGTTTGACTGTAAGCCCCACTTTTAATCGAGGTTGGGGTCGCCAATCGACATTAAGCGTTTTCGCATAGCGCATTAAACTCAAGGTTTTTTGCTCGTCGGCAACACATAGGTTCACCTCAACAGAAATTCTTGCCTTACATGCTTAAAGGATACGTAACAATGCCGTAGCTTTGCAGCATGCTTCAACCAAAAAACTTGTTGATGAAGCGTGGAACCCTGCTCGGCAAGGAACCGCGAGTGGGCCGGAAGGTCTTTGCCACTATCGGTTCTCCCAATTTTGCCTCTGGCATTTCCGTTGTTTTTTCTGGGTGTTGCCCCGTTACCGTTTCGGATTCCGAAACGGTTTTTTTATGTCCGTTGAGTTCGTCGGCTACCACCCCCGCAGCTATTGCATAGTTCATACCTCAAACGCTAAACCCACCCCTACCTCCAATGGACGCCTATACTCCTCACTCAATTGTGGCTGCTGCCACCATCGCCTCGGTCCTTGCTGGTAGCCCGTTTCTCCGTCAGGAGTAGCAGGTAGACTTCACATTGTTCCTTTTAGCTAGACGACCTCACTTTTCCTCTACTTCGGTATGGCACGTAAAGACCTGCTCGACATCGCATCCCTTCACCGTGAGGAAATCGAGTTCCTGCTCGACCAATCCACGTCGTTTAAAAAACTGTTCACCCACTCGGTGAAAAAAATCCCCGCCCTCGAGGGCAAGTCCGTGCTCATGCTGTTCTACGAGGCCAGCACCCGGACGCACTCCTCCTTCGAGGTCGCGGCCAAACGCCTCTCGGCCGAGGTGACGAATTTCGACGTGGCCCACTCCTCCATCACCAAGGGCGAGTCGGTGCGCGAGACAATCGAGACGCTCCAGGCCATGCGCACCGACTACATCGTCGTCCGCCACAGCCACCCCGGCCTGCCCGGCATGATTGCCCGCCAAACCACGGCCTCGGTCATCAATGCCGGCGACGGGGCGCACGAGCACCCCACCCAGGCCCTGCTCGACGCCTTCACCATCCGGGAAAAATTCCCCGACCCCCGGGGCAAAAAGGTCCTCATCATCGGGGACATTCTTCACTCCCGCGTCGCGCGCTCCACCAGCACGCTGCTGCAGAAGCTGGGCGTCGAAATCGCTTACCTCGGCCCGGGGTCGCTGGTGCCCAAGTATGTGCCGGCCAGCATCCGCCGCTTCACCGACTATGAGGCGGCCATGGCCTGGGCGCCCGACGTGGTGTACCTGCTCCGCGTGCAGATGGAGCGCCAGGACGTGCAGTTTTTTCCCAGCGTCCGCGAATACCACCGGGTCTACGGCATCACCACGGCCCGCCTGGCTGAAATCCGCGACCGGGGTCTCTACATCATGCACCCCGGCCCCGTGAACCGGGGGGTTGAGCTCTGCGACGCCGTCATGGACTACGAGCGCAGCCTGATCACCAACCAAGTTGAAAACGGCATCTCCATTCGCATGGCCGTCCTCGACTGGCTCACGCCGGGCGGAGAGTTTCCGAAACAGGAATCGTATGTCGCCCAGCAGCGGGCTAGCTCGAAGCTCGTGATGCCCTAACCCCGGGACGCGGCCGCTCCCTCCACTCTTCCATTTACCTCTCTCAAAGCCTTCGCCGGTTACCAGCTTTTATCACTTCATGCTACTCCTTCAAAACGCCCGCATCGCCTCCGAAAATTCACCCGTACTGCTTGAGAGCGATGTCCTGATTGTCGAAGGAAAAATTCAGGACCTCGGCAGCAACCTAGCTATTCCCGAGGGGGCCCGCGTCATCGACGCCCGAGGTCGAATTCTTATGCCGGGCATGTTTGATGCCCACGTCCATTTCCGCGCCCCCGGGTTTGAGAACAAGGAAACCATTACCACGGGGAGCGAGGCCGCCATCAACGGCGGCATTACCGGTGTGGTCATGATGCCGAATACCCGTCCCGCCCTTGACTCGGCGAGCTCAGTGGCCTCCGTACTGGAAAATGCCAAGCACCGGTCCCGTATCCCGGTATACACCTCCGGCTGCGTCACCAAGAACCGCGAGGGCAAGGAGCTGGCGGAAATCGAGGGCATGCGCGAGCTCGGGGTGAAGATGCTCACTGACGACGGCGATACCACCAGCGACCCGGCGGTGCTGCTGCGGGCCATGCAGTACGCCACTGAGTTTGGGATGTTTTTCGCCAGCCACTGTGAGGTGCCGGAGCTGGCCGGGCCACGCGCCCTGAACGAAGGGGTGATGAGCTACCGGCTCGGCATCAAGGGCTCGCCGTCCTGCGCGGAGGAAATCATCATTGACCGCGACATCCGCCTGGCCCGGGCGGCGGGCGCGCACGTGCACATCCAGCACGTGTCCAGCAAGGAAGGCATGGAAACCATCCGCTGGTGGAAATCCCGCGGCGATGTGAAGGTGACGGCGGAAGTGGCCCCGCACCACCTGCTCTTCACCGACGAGCACATCGGCGACTACGACACGAACTACAAGATGAATCCGCCGCTACGCACGCAGGCGGATTGTGATGCCCTGCTCCAGGGGCTCATCGAAGGCGTCTTCGACCTTATCGCCACGGACCACGCGCCGCACACGCCGTTTGAAAAAGCCCAGGATTTCATCAGCGCGCCCAATGGCATCACCGGCCTGGATACGGCCCTGGTGTCGCTCCATCACTTCTTCGTCGAGCCCGGCAGGTTCGGGTGGGACGTGGTGGTGAAGCGCTATTCGGCGGAGCCGCGCCGCCTCATGGGCCTGCCGGTGGCTGCCATCGAAGTTGGCCAGCCAGCCGAGTGCGTGCTGTTCGACCCCGCAGCGGAAACGACCTTCACGCGCGAGTTCATGAAATCCAAATCCCAGAACACGCCCTTCATCGACCAGACGCTGAAGGGCCGGGTAGACCTAGTGATTTTGGGCACGGAAATCCTGCTGGAGCGCTAGCCGTTCGTGGCGCCGAGACCAGTCTTTTTCCGGCGTGGTTTCGAATTTCGCGCCACCGCTGGTGTCGCAGCGTTAGATTTGTGGCCGCGGTAAAGGGTGTCCAACCGGATGCCCTTTACCTTTTTTCACCACCGGCGGGACAGTTCGCCTCCTCGTCGCCCGCGACCGGATTCAGTTTTTTTGACTACCCGGGCATGCTCCGCCCCCTTACTAAAACCATTCATGAGTACCCTTCCCCCCTCCCCCAGCTCCGTTCCGGGCAAGCCCCTGGTCGGGGTGGTCATGGGCTCCAGCAGCGACTGGGACACCATGCAGCATGCCGTGCAGATTCTCTCCGCCTTTGGCGTGGCCCACGAAGCGCGCGTGGTGTCGGCCCACCGCATGCCCGACGACTTATTTGCCTACGCCGAACAAGCCGGCCCGCGCGGCTTGCAGGCTATCATCGCAGGGGCGGGTGGCGCCGCCCACCTGCCGGGCATGATGGCGGCTAAAACTACGGTGCCCGTGCTGGGGGTGCCGGTGGCCAGCCGTCATTTGCAGGGGGTAGACTCGCTGCACAGCATCGTGCAGATGCCCAAGGGGGTGCCCGTAGCCACCTTTGCGATTGGCACGGCCGGGGCGGCCAATGCGGCCTTGTTCGCGGTCAGCCTGCTGGCCCTGCACGACCCGGGCCTGGCGACCAAGCTCCAGGCGTTTCGCGCCGAGCAGACCGAAGCCGCTCGCGCCATGACCCTGCCGGTATGAGTCTAGATAGTCACATAACTGCCATGAACCCAATTTTCCCGGGCAGTGTAGACGCCGCGGGCCAGCGGGCTACCCTGGGCGTAATGGGGGGCGGCCAGCTGGGCCGCATGTTTGTGCACGCCGCCCAGCGCCTGGGGTACTTCACCGCCGTGCTGGACCCGGACGCGCAAAGCCCGGCTGGGCTGGTAAGTCACCACCATATCCAGACCAGCTACGACGACCCGGCCGGGCTGGCGCAACTGGCCCACTTGTGCCAGGCCATCACCACCGAGTTTGAAAACGTGCCCGCCCCAACCCTGCAGACCCTGGCGCAAACCCGTCCCGTGGCGCCGGGCGCGGCCGTGGTGGGCATTGCCCAAAACCGCATCGCGGAAAAAGCCCACTTCGCGGCCTGCGCGGACCTGTCGGGGGTGAGCTGCGCGCCCTACGCGGTGCTTGAAACGCCGGCCCAGCTGCGGTCCGTGCAGGCCGAGCGGGCGGATTTGCTGCCCGGCATCCTGAAAACTGCGCGCCTGGGCTACGACGGCAAGGGCCAGGTCCGCGTCAAGACCGCCGAAGAACTGGCCGCCGCCTGGGCGGAGTTGGGCGGGGCCGCCTGCGTGCTGGAAAAGATGCTGCCGCTTACCGCTGAGTGCTCGGTGCTGGTGGCGCGCGGCTGGGACGGGCAAGTCGTCAGCTTCGCCCCACAACGCAACGTGCACGTCGATGGCATTTTGGCTGTCACCCACGCCTACGAAGGCAATATGCCTGTAGCCCTAGCCGATAGGGCTCGTGACGCTGCCATCGCCATAGCACACCATCTCGGCTATGTCGGGGTGCTGTGCGTTGAGTTTTTTGTAGTGGAAGACGGCAGCGAGCATGGAGGCCTAGTAGTCAACGAAATGGCACCGCGCCCGCATAACAGCGGCCACTACACGCTGGACGCTTGTGACGCGTCGCAGTTTGACCTGCAGGTCCATGCCATGGCGAGCTTGCCCTTGCCACAGCCGCGCCAGCATTCCCCGGCCATCATGCTAAACCTGCTGGGCGATGTGTGGTTTGACGCCGAAGGCCAACTGCATGAGCCGGACTGGCAGGCTGTGCTGAGCTTACCAGGAACGCACCTGCACCTGTACGGCAAAGCAGACGCGCGCGCAGGCCGCAAGATGGGCCACCTAACCATCACCGGTCCGGATGTTACTAGTGTCAAAACCGTAGCGCGGCGTGCCGCCAGTCTGCTCAACTTACCAGGACAGGACGCCATCTAGCTGCCAGCGGCTGAGTATAATCGAGTCAACCAAACGATGAAGTCCTTCTTACCACACATAGAGGGGTAGATGCACTCTAAGAACAAACGGTATACTAGGGGCTTGCTTTCCGATAGATGCGCGTTTTGTATGGTAAAAAAGTCCGGTACGCCAGGGCTATCAGCACGTACTCACCGCACTCTTGGTTAATAAAATACTGAAAAACAAGCCATTGTAATCGATTGGGTAGTGCCTGTCTAGGGTTCAGCAGCCTCTTGGTTACTAAAAAAAGACACTACCATTGCTCTAAAGGAAATCATTCGGTTACGGTTTGCCTATGTTAGCGGGGTAGTAGAATAGTACCCCGCTAACATAGGCTCTATGCACCCGCTGCGCGCGTATCTCCACCGCTTCATTCCTAAGCTAACGGACGCTGACTGGCAACCGCTGGCTGAGGCTTTACGCCCGCGCCACTTGGCTCGCGGTGAGCATTTTGTGCACGCTGGTGAGTACCGCCCTGAGTTAGCAATGCTGCTCAGCGGCGCTTGCCGCCTCTACTACTCCCGCCCTGATGGAGAGGAACGTACCACCTTTTTCTTCTTCGAGAACCACCTGCTGGCGGACTACGCCGGTTGTTTGACGGGCCAACCTAGCAAGCTGAGCATTCAGGCCCTAACCGATACGGAGTTGGTTGTTTTTGATTACGCAGTGTTGCGCCAACTCTACGATGAGCGGCCGGTCTACGAGCGGTTTGGGCGTTTACTGGCCGAATATCTCCTGCTTGGCACCGATGCCCGCCTAGTCGAGCAGCTGTTACTTTCGCCCGAAGAGCGCTACCGTGCGTTATTAATCAGCGGCAAAACCAAGATTCTAGAACGCATTCCTCAGCATTTGGTCGCCAACTACCTCGGTGTCACGCCCGTTTCGCTGAGCCGGATCAGGGGGCGAGTGGCGCGCCATGCGGGCAAATAAAGCAAGAGCCACAACTGTGCATGCCGCACACTGCATTTCTTAACTTTTGTTATCGTTGCGTGGGGCCGAATAGGCGGAAGTTTGGGGTAGGTATAACGCTCACCTCATTCACCCCCTTCTCATATGAAAACGCTGCTGAAAACAGAAGAACTAGCCGAAGCTTTCTTAGCCCTAGTTGTCTTTGCCTCCCTGCCCTATGCTTGGTGGGTGCTACCAGCTACCTTCCTACTCCCCGACCTTAGCATGATCGGCTACGTGGCCGGCCCGCGCGTGGGCGCATTCTGTTACAACGTTGCTCACCATAAGGCACTGGCGGTGGTAGGAGTACTAGGATGGTGGCTAGGGCTACCCGTGCTGATGCTAGCAGGCACAGTACTCCTCTTCCACAGCGCCTTCGACCGGATGCTGGGCTATGGCCTTAAGTACATGACAGGCTTTCAGGATACACATTTAGGGCGTGTAGGAACAAGTCAGGCAAAGCACTAGCCAAACTTTGTAGAGAATAGATAGGCTCGGTGGTAGCAATTGTACTTATAGGATAACGTAGGTCGGAAAGTTGTAGTCGCCGAGTACTAATTCAATCAGTGCCACTAAGTTGGTTGCCCGGTTTAGATTTGTGGGGTGCGAGCTATTTCGGCTTTATAGCATCAGGGCTTAACACTGTTGATGCTAGTAATTGGGGTTGGCGGTTAGCTATGGCGTAGTAGGTATCCTGACGTATTCTAGTAAGGTTTTCTACAGAAAAAGGTGGGTAACTTGGTGCTGTTCTTATGCTGCCATACGCTGGCTGTTTGTAGCCGACGGGCGCCCGTACTCGCTTTATACTGATGAACAGGTTTGACCGGGTCACGGCTATCCTTCTCCAACTACAAGCCAAGCGGGTAGTTAGTGGCCCTACCTTAGCCCAGCAGTTTGGTGTAAGCCTGCGCACGATTTACCGAGACTTGCGCACCTTGGAGGAAGCCACGACCCTACTCACAGCCGTACTGACGGCCCAACTAACCGATGCGCCCACGGCCCGCTTTAGTGGCGCAGCCATGGACAAAGTGCGGGCAGTACTGCGCCGCTCCGAACGGGACCACCTAGCAACCATTGCGCCGCATGTTCAGGTCTTCGCCCCGCGCAACTAGCCCGCAGATTCAACAATCTACCAGTAATTGGTAATGGCAATAGCTACGCGCCGCCTCGTACGGCTGCACTACCAGGCGTTGGAGGCGCAGGCCCCTACTACCCGCGATATTGAGCCCAGTGGTTTGTACCTAAGTCGACACTGGCACGTGGTGGTGTATTGCCGGCTACGTCAGTCCTTTCGCGACTTCCGCCTCAACCGTATTCAACAGCTTGACTTGCGCGCCGAGGTGTATCCGGCCCGACCCAAAACTCTGCAACAGTATTGGGCCGACGCGGCCCATCGACGGCCAACCGAGAAGGTCGTGCTCCGCTACTAGCTCGCGGCAGTGCTGCCCGCACTAGCGCAACAGCAAGGATGAGTTACTGACAAACCTGACTCTCTACTGGGCAACCGATACCATTGGTTCTTCTTTTGCCCCCTACTACCAAGGTGACCCAGTACCGCAGGGGTTAGGTACCCCAAAATTCAGGTGCCCACGGGCTTTACTACCTTCGGCCACGACTTACTGCGGGCACCCCGCCTCTTTGCCGAACGTTTCTATAACGTCCAACAATGGACTGAAATCCCAGCGGGTGGGCACTTCCCGGCCCTTGAGGAGCCTAAGGCGCTTGCCGAGTCTCTACGAAACTTTTTCCGGCCGCTCCGGTAGCGCTGGCCATGTGCGCCGGTGCAGCAACCAGCATGCTACCGAGTTAACAGTAAGCTATTAGGCGGTGAGTGGCGAAGTTGCGACTAGGTCACGTTTAATCTGCTGCATAACTTCGTCTAACTGCTGCGTAATACAGGCTGTCAGGGCAGTGAGGGGCTCCAACTGAAACTCACCCTGCCATTGATCGAGCTCCGTGACGGCAGGAAGCAGATGATGCATCCGCAGGTGGGACAGACTGGGCCGGAGGGTGTGCGCCGCACTTTTCAGCCGAACGACATCCTGCTCTTGCAGCCCCTGGGCTAGGTCTTGGAGAATCTCTTCGCTGCTTTCCACGAAGGTTTCCAGGATAAAAGCCACGAAGCTTTGGTCGCCCTGACCTACTGCTAGTAACTCATCCACCTGGTACAGCGCGGGGGGTGGGGGAATAATAGGGGCAACTGCTCCTACTATTGCCCCAACCCCTGCGGCGTGGGGTACCACCCATTCACTTACGATCTGTAGCAATTCGGCTTCCTGAAATGGCTTTGCGAGGTAGCCGTTCATGCCCGCCGCCAAGCATTTCTCCCGCTCCCCTTTGATGGCATTGGCCGTGAGAGCCACAATGGGCGTGGTAAGCTGCAGTTGCTGGCGTAGCGCCGCCGTAGCCCCATACCCATCCAACACGGGCATTTGGATATCCATCAAAATCAGGTCGAAGGTTTGCTCCTGGGCCAGTGCCACGGCCTGCTCACCGTGTTCTGCCTCGGTTACTTGCACCTGCGCCTGCTGCAAGAAGGTCTTGGCTATCTGACGGTTGAAGCGGTTGTCCTCTACTAACAGTACCTGTTTGTGGCGCAGGTGCTGCCGCAGCGGGCTATCCTCAGTCAGCAACACCTGCGGCAGCAAGTCTTGATCTCCGCCAATGGGTAGGCGCAACGTAAACTGCGTAACCGTACCCCGGTGCTTTTCGCTTTCCAGTTGCATGTCGCCGCCCATAAGCTTCACTAGGTTGCGGCAAATAGGCAAACCCAGACCCGTACCACCAAACTTGCGCGTTACAGAAGCATCCTCCTGGCTAAACTCCTGAAAGATGTGCGCCAGAAAGGCTGGTTCAATGCCCACACCCGTATCGGTTACCCGAAACAGAACATCTACCGAGCTATGGGGCGCGTCGGCGGCCAGCTCGCACGAAATAACTACCTCCCCTTTTTCAGTAAACTTAATGGCGTTGCCGGCCAGGTTTAGTAAAACCTGTGTAACGCGGTATGGGTCGCCGAGCAGTACGGGAGGAAGACCCGGCCCCGCTTCGGCCCGCAGACATAACCCTTTTTCCTCAGCCTTGTAGTGAAGGGTTTGCTTTACCTGCGTCAGCAACTGAGCCGGATCGAAACCGACTTGCTCCAGTACCATCTTGCCTGCTTCTAGCTTGGAGAGGTCCAGAATATCATTGATGATGACCAGCAGGTTGTCGGCCGAGGTGGTAATGGCTTGCTGATAACTGGTCTGAATTGGTGTAAGCGGCGTTTTAGCCAGCAATTGACTCATGCCCAGAATGGCGTTCATGGGCGTGCGGATTTCATGGCTCATATTGGCCAGGAAAATCTCGCGTGCCCGCACCGCCGACTCGGCCGCTAGCTTGGCGTGGCGCAACGCCCGCTCCGTGGCTACTCGCTCCGTCACATCAAGGCCGTAGCCCAGAATCATGTGCAGGGAGCCATCGGGACGGAACACGGGCTGCAAACACCGGTACAAGTGACGGTCGCCATCGGGGCGCAGGAAGGTTTCCTCGTACGTTACAAGGTCTTTGTTCTGCACTGCCCGCTCTAGTTGAGCGTGACGCTCGTGGGCCATGGCAACCGGCCGTTGAGTGCGAGCAAAGTAGTCGAAGTTATCTTTACCAATTACCCACTTCCGCATTTCCGGGTCCTTGATGCCGCTGGCATTTACAAACAGGTATCGGAACTGGTCATCGAAAACGCCCACGTCACAGGGCAACTGGTCTAGCACAAACTCATAGAACGCCCGTTGGGCGGCTAACTGTTGCTCTACTTGTCGGCGCTCGGTAATGTCTACGCCCATGCCTACCATCATCCGCAACGAACCATCGGGGGCAAATACTGGCAGGAAATGCCGCTGCATGTGCTGAGGTCCGGTAGCGGTTTCCTGTACTTCTTCCCACATAACGGGGGTGCGGGTTTGCACGGCTTGCTCGAAGCTCTGCTGGCGCTGTAGGGCTAGTTCCTGGGGGCGCTGGAAGTGGGTGAAGTAAGCAAAATCATCGTGCTCGATAACCCAGTTGCGCATATCTGCGTCCCGAATGCCGTTGGTATTCACGAAACAGTAGCGGTGCTCCGTATCAAACACAGCCACTTCCACGGGCAGTTGCTGCAAAATGGTCTCGTAAAAATCACTCGGCGCGCTCGAAATCGTTTCGGAAGAGCGCGCGGCCATCAGCTTAGTTAGGTAGAGGGCAACGACGCCCTCAGCGGTAGGCGTCGCTTGAGCTACGTAGCACTGCCCGGCTACGTATACTTCCTGCTGCTGAGAAGTATTGGTGCGAAGAGCAGCTTGGGCCAAGGCCTGCAAGGGGCCTTGGTGCCAGGCAAGTTCTTCCCCAGCCTGAGCGGCTACGGTAGTAGCGGCATCGTTGGCGTATTGCACCTGCCCATCGGCCGAAAGCTGCACTACTGGCTGCGGGTGCTGCGCAAGCAGCCTGGAGGCCGGGTCAGCTTGAAGAAGGGAAGGGCTACTTTCGACTACTGCGCCCGACAAGCTCGCAAGCTGCGCCTGCGCAGTAGCTAGCTGTAGTTGCAGGGCGGTTATGTAGTCTTGAGCCCAAGTACGCCACGCCTGCTCGTCGGCGGGAGGGGCAACTGAAGGGTCATGAAAACCAAGCGGCACAGGAGCAGCCATCTAGTATAATTACACACGGTGATGATGCAGCAAATGTAACTAATCTGTGACGCGCTATACTATTGCCAACAGATGAATAGTTTTATAATAACTTTGATTATTTTAATATGGTCCTTTGTATTATACTTTTTATTTAAATTAAAACATCTACTATGAACTTGTTCTTATTAAAATTGTCATATTTTATGCTGTTTCAATCCGATAAATTTACTTATTATCATACGGCTGTTTAATTAGAACAAAAACAGGTACTAGGCTATAAGCTAATATCACCGTAGGGAGCTATTACCAGCCTATACAATGCCCCTTCTAGCCTTACCCCCTAAGCGGTTCTGCCAGCATCAGCGGCTGAACTCAATTATAGTTATTCATGCTAGTCAACTCTCCTAACAGAGCGTCTTATGGTGGTCTTAAGTAAGCTCGAAAAAGAGTGTTACCAGCTTACTATCATGAGATAAAGGCTTGTCTAAAATAAAAATTTGGATTTTAGAAAAATGCGCTGGTACATTTGCAACATCAATTCTTTCCCCCACAAAGGATTGTTTTTATACAGAGGCGCGGAGAGACAGGCTCGATGAACCGCCGACAACCCCCGGAACATCCGGAACGGTGCCAAGTCCTGACCATATAAAAACAACAAAGCCGTGAAGCCCTTCACCAGCACCACCGTTAGTATCCGCCGCCACATCGCTTCGCAGCACGGCTGTTATGGCATGATGCGGGGCCCCGTCTGTATGCGGACGGTGAGCCGGGGCTGCTAAGGTGCGAAGCGGATTCGCTTTCCTTTCTTCCCGCCTCACCAGGCATCATAGGTCCCGTTTCTGGGCCCTTCGCCAGCTTTTCAGTGCCAACTCGCCCGGCCAATGGGTGAACTATGGTCAGTTGGCAGCTTAGTCTGAGCTTACTGCTACTTCTTGCCTAAGCCCTGCCTCCCATTCCCGGAGCAGGCTTGGTGGTCTCTCCGAGCACATTCTGCCCATTCCGCCGCGGTGTAATCACTCGGTGGCGCTGGCCAGTGTGCCCCGGATCTTGGTAGCAGCCAAGAACTTCTGACCTATGGCTTCCGGCTTTGCTATCTACGCGCAATTGGCCTTCTGGCCTCCTGGCAGCGCATTTCTGCTATCCTCCTCTTCCCATTTTTCTGCTTATGAAATCCTCTACTCTTCTGGCGGTGCCAGTAGTGGTGGCAGGGCTGGCCCAGGCGAGTTTTGCCCAGACGGCCTCCACCGTGACCGGTTCCGTCCTGGATGCCACCGACCGAACTCCCTTGCCGGGTGTGACGGTGGTAGTTAAAGGCACTACTATTGGTGCTTCTACTGGCCCAGATGGCGGCTTCTCACTACCGCTACCGGCTGGTAGCACCACCCTTGTTTTTAGCGCCGTAGGCTACGAAAGTCAGACCGTGAATGCCAGCGGCGGCCCAGTGCGCGTAACTCTGAAGGCCGACGTTAAGCAGCTTTCTGAGGTAGTGGTAACGGGCTACAGCGAGCAAAACCGCAAGACGCTAACCAGCGCCATCAGCTCCGTGAATGGCGACGCGCTCAAGGACATCCCGGCCGCCAGCCCCGACCAATTGCTGCAAGGCAAAGCGCCCGGTGTGCAAGTATCGGCCAACTCCGGGGTGCCGGGCGGGGGCATTTTCATTCGCATTCGGGGTAGCAACTCCGTGAATGCCAGCAACGACCCGCTGTACGTGGTGGACGGGGTGTTCATCAACAACACCAACCTGATTGCGACGGGCCTGGGCAACCAGGTTTCCAGCAATCCGCTGGCCGATATAAATCCGCAGGATATTGAAAGCATCGAAATCCTGAAGGACGCCAATGCAACGGCTATTTATGGGTCGCGCGGAGCCAATGGGGTCGTGCTTATTACCACCAAACGCGGCAAGGCCGGCGACAAGACCCGCATTACCTTCAATACGTACCACGCCTGGTCGAAAGCACCCAAGCAGTACGATTTGGTGAGTGGGCCGGAACTGGCTCAGCTGGAAAACGAGCGGTTCCTCAACGATGGCGGTAACCCCGCGCTGTTGCCGTATCGTTCGGTAGCAGCGGGGGGGCGCGGGCTACCCGAGGAACAGCAGACCTACGACCGTCTTTCGGACGTATTCCGCACGGCCCAAACGCAGAGCTACGAACTGTCGGCCGCCGGGGGCTCGGCCAAAACCCAGTTTTACGTTGGGGGCGGCTATTTCCGGCAGGAGTCCATTGCCCGGCCCACCAACTTCGACCGGTTTAGTTTGCGCGTAAACCTCGATAACGCGGTTACGGACCATCTACGCATCGGTACGAGTACAGCCCTCACGCGCACCCACCGCAACGTGAGCAGCAACGACAACAACCCGGTAGGCGTCATCAACTCGGCTTTGTTTCCGCGCACCAACCTGCCGGTGTACAACCCTGATGGAAGCTACGCCAAATACGGCTCCTTCGACAACCACCAGGCCCTGATTGATAACTTGAACAACGACGCGGTGGGCTCGCGCGTCATCTCAAACGTGTATGGGCAGTATCAGTTTGGCAAGCACCTGACGTTGCGCAGCAGTTGGAGCATCGACTTCAACGACATGTATGAAAACAACTTCAACAACACGCTGATTCTGGCTGGGCAGCCCCGGGGTACGGCTACCTCTTTTCTCTCCCGCGACATTACCCTGCTCAATGAGCAGACCCTGAACTACACCGTGGATTTCGGTGAAAATCACTCGTTGCAAGCTCTGGTAGGTAACACCATTCAGAAAAACACCTTTCAGCGTACCAGCCTGGCGGGTCAACAGTTTCCCAGCAACGACTTGACCAGCATTGCCTCGGCCGCTACTCAAACGGGCTCTTCGGCTCGCTCACAAGCGGGGCTGCTCTCGTTTTTCGGTAAGGCGACCTACAGCTTCAAGCAGCGCTACACTGCCGACGTGAGCGTGCGTGCTGATGCGTCGTCGCGGTTTGGGGCCGATAACCGCTGGGGATACTTCCCGGCCGTAGGATTAGGCTGGCGCCTGGGCGAAGAAGAGTTCATCAAGAATCTGAACGTGTTTCAGGAGTTGAAGCTGCGCGGTAGCCTAGGTAAAACCGGCAACCAGGCCGGCATCAGCGACTTTGCAGCCCGGGGTTTGGTGCAGGGTGGGGCCAATTATCTAGACCTACCTGGCACCGCACCCTTACAGCTGGCCAATCCCAACCTGAGTTGGGAGAGCACCCGCCAGTGGAACGTAGGCCTGGATGCGGCCGTGCTGCAAAATCGCCTGCTGCTAGAGCTAAACTACTACGATAAGTATACCTCGGGCTTACTGCTGAACGTACCGGTGCCGCGTAAAATCGGTTTCGCTTCCGTAGTAGAAAACTACGGAGCCGTGAGCAACAAGGGCTTTGAGGTGCAAGTAACTGCCAACTGGCTGCCCCGCGCGGCGGCTGTGCAGTGGAGCACTACCGCCAACGTGGCCCGCAATGTGAACCGCATCGGGAAGCTGGCTGCGCCCATCACCTCCGGCTCCCGCGACATATTCCGGTTGCAGGAAGGCGCCCCGCTTTACTCCTTCTGGCTTTACCACCAAACCGGCGTGAACCCCGAAAATGGGGATGCCCAGTACGAAGATGTGAATGGCGACGGGCAGCTCTCGGTGGCTGACCGCCGGTTAGTGGGCAATGCCTGGCCCGACTACTTCGGGGGCGTAACCAACTCGGTGAGCTACAAAGGCTTGGATTTTGGCTTTACCCTGAACTTCGAGCAGGGAGCTAAAATCATGAATATGAACCGCTTCTTTCTGGTGCATGGTGGCACGCAAAGTAATATTGGCTACCTGCGCGAGCAACTGGACCGCTGGCAGCAGCCCGGCGACCAGACCGACATTCCGCGCCTCACAACCAACCCGGCCAGCAACAACTACGGTGGCGTGGTACAAAACCTGAGCGACCGGTACTTAGAGGACGGATCCTTCCTGCGCCTGCGTACTCTCTCGCTGGGCTACACCATTCCGAAGGAGGTAGTAGCCAAGGCTCGCCTTAACTCGCTGCGGCTCTACGTGCAGGCTGCTAACCTCTTCACTATCACGCCTTACTCCGGCCTCGACCCGGAAGTAAACTCGCAGAGTGGAGTAAGCAATACTAAAAATTTCGACTGGGCCACCGTGCCTCAACCGCGCACTTTCCAAGTGGGCCTGACGGTTGGACTGTAAGCCTTTGACTACGATGAAATCTTCGCTATACCAACTGCTGTTTGCTGCTATTCTGGGCGCTACTACCCTGAGCATTACGGCCTGCCACGACCTGCTGGATCCTACGCCCGTGCAGCAACTACCCGACGACCAGGCTATTACCGATGCCGGAAGTGCCCGCTCGGCCACCATTGGCGTCTACGACCGGGTGCAAGCGTACTACCAACTCAACTGGCCGGTACTGGGCTTTCTACCCGGCGAAAACGTCCGCTTCAACGGTACGCTCAACCAGTTTCTGCAAATCGACCAGAACCAACTCAGCGCCGATAACGTGCTACTCACAGAGGCCTGGACCCAGATGTACCAGGCCGTGAACGGAGCTAATAACGTGCTGGCGGCCCTCCCCAGCATCAACGACCCGCTGCTGGCCAGCGCCGAGAAAAACCAGCTGCTCGGGGAAGCATATTTCCTGCGGGCCCTAGTGTACTTCGACCTAGGCAGGGGCTGGGGCGGTGTGCCCCTGGTGCTTTCGCCTACCCGCACTAAGGAAAACGGCCAGGGCACGCGCCGCAGTACTATCGCTCAAACCTACGACCAAGTGCTGGCTGACCTCACCCAGGCCGAAGCACTGCTGCCTGATGGCACTACCCGCAACCGGGCCGTGAAGGCAACGGCCCGCGCCCTGCGCGCCCGTCTGCACCTCTACCGCCAGCAATGGGCCGATGCCGAAGCATATGCAACGCAGGTTATTGGAAGCGGCAACTACGGCTTGGTAACGCCCTACCGGGCTATTTCTACCGCACCCTTCCTGAGCCGGGAGTCGGTGTTTGAGCTGACTTTTAGTAACTCCGACGCCAATACCATGTGGAACAATTGGTTTCCGAGCGCCCTAGGCGGGCAGTTCAACTTCCAGCCCGTGCCCGCCGCTATTGCCTTGCTCAACGACCCCGCCGTGGGCGGCAGCCGCTCGGCTCTGCTGGGCACTACCACCATTGCCGGAAGCAGCGTAACCTACGGCAACCTCTACAGCCGCTCGGCCCAGCGCGACGACCCCAGCTACGTGCTGCGCCTCGCCGAGCAGTACCTCATTCGGGCGGAGGCACGCGCCAAACAGGGCAAGCTAACCGAAGCGCTAGCCGACCTGAACGCCGTGCGTAGTCGCGCCGGGGTGCCAGCCAGCACGGCCTCCTCTGCCGACGCGCTGCTACTAGCCATTGAGAACGAGCGGCGGGTAGAGTTTGCTTTTGAGGCCGACCGGTGGTTTGACTTGGTACGCACTGGCCGCGCGGGCGCGGTGCTGGGCGTCACGGATCAGCGCCGCTGGCTGTTTCCCATTCCCTTCAATGACTTAGTAGCCGACCCCGACCTAGAGCAGAATCCTGGCTACTAAGTCCTGCCGCGCAGTACTTCACGACTACTGATTGCCAGTTCTGCTGATGTAAGTGCGCGCCATTGTTCCACCTCGGTCTTTCCTTTCTGTTTGCCTCAATGATTACTCGCTATACTGCTACCCTACTGCTGGCGCTGGGCCTAACTGCCTCAGCCTCGGCGCAAAGCACGTACTTCTTCCCCGGTACTCCCGCTGCTTCCTTCGACCCGGCCGTGCCCACGCCCGAGCAGTTCTTGGGCTACCCCATCGGTTCGCATTACACCCGCACCGACCAAATTGTAGCCTACCTGCGCGAGCTAGATCGGGTGTCAGACAAGGTGAGCCTGCGGGTTATTGGGAACACCTTTGAGGAACGGCCGCAGGTAGTAGCCACTATTACGGCGCCGCAACACCAGCAGAATTTGGCTGGTTTGCAGCAGGCGCGTCGGGCCTTGATAGACCCCAAGCTGGCCGCACCCGACTACCGCAAGCTGCCCGTGGTAGTGAGCCTGAACTTTGGCGTGCACGGCAACGAAAGCAGTTCGTCGGAGGCGGCGCTGCTGCTGGCCTACTACCTCACGGCCTCCACTGCGCCCGAAACCAAGCAGTGGCTGGAGCAGGCCGTTATTACCATTGACCCGCTGGAAAACCCCGACGGCCGTGACCGGGCTTCCCACTGGTTTGACCAGAATAAGTCGTGGCCCAACCCTACGGATCCGCTGGACCGGGAGCATACCGAGGCTTGGCCGGGTGGGCGCACCAACCACTTCTACACCGACCTGAACCGGGATTGGCTGGCGTTGACTCAGCCTGAAAGCCGAGCCCGTATGGCCTTCTTCCACGAGTGGTACCCCAACGTGATGATTGACTTTCACGAAATGGGCACCAACGGAACGTATTACTTTGAGCCATCGAAGCCCTTCAGTACTGAAAATGACCTGATTCCCAGAGCCACGTACGAAGTACTGAACGTGCACTTGGCCAAGTATTTTGCTAAGGCGCTCGATAACTTAGGCTCTCTGTACTGGACCAAGGAGCAGTTCGACAACCTTTCGCCCATCTACGGGTCTACCTATCCCGATTTTCAGGGTGGTGTGGGCATCACGTTTGAGGTTGGCAGCTCGCGCGGCCTAGCGCAGGAAGGCAGCAACGGCGTGGTGACGTTTCCGTTCACCATTCGCAACCACGTAGCTACTGGCCTGGCCACGGTACGCGGGGCAGTGGAAGAAAAGGATCTGTACTTGCGCCACCAGCGCGACTTTTTCACGTCGGCTCTCACCGATGCCCGCAAGTTCCCCACCAAAGCTTACGTCTTCGGCAATGCCCAAGACGAGACGCTGACCAACCGCTTTTTGACTTTGCTGCTTCAACATAAGATTGAAGTGCACGCGCTGAGCAAAACCGTCACGCTCGACAACCAAGAATTCCAAGCTGGCAAGGCCTACGTGGTGCCCACCAGCCAGCCTCAATACCGGGTGGTTCACTCATTGTTCGAAGAGCTGACGGCCTTCCACGATAGTGTATTCTACGACGTAACGGGCTGGAGTCAGGCTCACGCCTACGGGCTGGCCGTTTCAAAGCGGAAAAATATTGCCTTAGTGCAGGGGGCACCCGTGGCAGCTCCTGCCGTGCTCACCGGAAGCGTGCGTGGTGGACAGAGCAGCTACGCCTACCTCCTACCCTGGTCCGACTATAATGCTCCGCGCGCTTTGGTTGCTTTGCAGCGGGCCGGCGTAACGGCAAAAGTCAGCTTTAAGCCCTTCCGGGCTGGCGCCGCCAATCAGTCAACTGATTTCGGCTACGGCACCCTCGTAATTCCAGTAGCGGCCCAAAAGCTACCTGCTGACTCGGTGTTTCAGGTGGTAAGTCGGGTAAGCCGCCAGCACCACGTAACGTTCACGGGCGTGGGCACCGGGTTTAGCCTGGGCGGCATCGACCTGGGCTCGAACAACGTCCGCACTGTGCCGGAAACCAAAGCAGCCCTGCTGGTGGGCACCGGCACCAACGCGTCGGAGGTAGGCGAAGCGTGGTTTGTAGCTAGCCAGCAACTGGGTCTGCCACTCAGCCGCCTAGAAGTAAGCAACTTCGGCCGGGCACCCTTGGGGCGCTACAACAGTATAGTACTAGTAGGCGGCTCCTACACTGCCCTCGACAAACCAGCCGTAGATAAGCTGCGCCGCTGGGTGCAGGAAGGTGGCACGCTTGTTACTCTGAAAAACGCCTCGGAATGGGCCATCAAGCAGGGCATCGTGAAAGAAAAGCTGCTGATTCCGGCGCATGGGGGCTGGGCCGATACTACAGCCCTGGCTGAGGCTATGGCCGAGGCGCGGCCGCCCGCTCCCAGGGCCACCCAGCGCCCGAAACCGGAGCTGCCCTTCACCCGCCGTACCGACTTTGTGACCCAGGACCAGGAAGGCACCCGTGCCATTGCCGGCTCCATTTACCGCGCCGACGTGGACGTTACCAACCCCATTGCGTTTGGCTTGACGAGTCGGCAGTTGTATGTGTTCCGGAACGGGACCACCTTTCTGCGGCCTAGCCGCAACCCCTATGCCACCGTGGCCCAATATACTCCTACCCCACTGGTAAGCGGCTACGTATCCCACAACAATCTGCGGCAGATCCGCAACTCTGCGGCCGTGGTGGTGAGCAAGGTGGGTACGGGCCGGGT
The DNA here is from genome assembly GCF_900188255.1 of Hymenobacter mucosus. Classification (GTDB taxonomy): domain Bacteria; phylum Bacteroidota; class Bacteroidia; order Cytophagales; family Hymenobacteraceae; genus Hymenobacter; species Hymenobacter mucosus. The sequence continues at coordinate 31,783 of NZ_FZNS01000012.1, forward strand.
TGTACTGTTTGCCGATGACCCCAACTTCCGCCACTACTGGCACGGTACCTCCCGGCTGTTTGTCAACGCCCTGCTGCTAGGCCCGCTGCTGAACTTGCCCGAGGGCCCTGCTGCTATTGCGGCCGAAGAGGAATAGTAGACTGAGGATTGCTTTCCGCCTGACCATGATGGATTCTGAACGAGAAGCCCCGCACGCATTCCCTGGACTAGTAGTGGTACTGGTCCAGGGAATCTGAAAGGTAGCAGGAGCACCACGCAGACGGCCTCACTGCGCTGTCACTTCCACCGCACTGATTCGGTTAATCATGTAAGTGCGCCGGTCGGGAGTGTGTTCGGTAGGTTGGGTATGACCAGCGCGGTCGGTAGCGCGTGCCATGAGGGTATACCTTCCTGGCGCATGTGGGGTCCAGGTCATCTCCCACATGCGCCAGGCAAATGGGGTACTAGCATCCAGCAGTTCGGCTGGTTGCCACGTGCTGCCGTTGTCGGTGCTTACGTCTACGCAGGTTACTTCGCTCTCCCCCGTCCAGGCAGCCCCAAATATGCGGTACGGCTGGCCGATGGGAATGACTTCGTGCAGGGCGGGGCGCGCAATTTCTGCCTTAACCTGCATTTCCGTGATGGCCGTTAGGGCCGGCTGCCCATGTTCGCGCCGCCAGTAGGCGTACTCTATCGTTTGCCAGTACCCCTCAAATGGGGTAGCACTTACGGTAATTTTGTGAAGCCACTTCACCGAGGCCATCCCATACCAGCCTGGCACTACCAAGCGTACGGGAAAGCCGTGCTCAGGCGACAGGGGTTTACCGTTCATGAGGTAGACTACCAGGACTTCACCCTGGTTAGCCTTGGCTAGGGGCAAACTGCGAGCAAAGTGAATAACGCCCGGTGACTTGGGTTCTTCCTTAATTTCTCCTTGGTCGGCACCCTCGAAAATAACTTCCACGGCTTCTGCCTTAATACCAGCCCGCGCCAGCAGAGCTGAAAGCGGTACCCCAGTCCACTCGGCATTGCCGACGGCACCTTGCTCCCACAGTAGGCCCTTTGCCTTGGGGGTCAGCCGAGCCCGACCATTCCCAGCACACTCCAACGTAGCAGTTACCGTTTTCGACGGCATGTTCTGCAACTCATCATAGCTGATATTCAGCTCCTCACGTACCTCTCCCCCGATGTGCAGCCGCCAGCTAGTGGTATCCAACTGCGGAATGGGAAAGTGGCTGCGGATATAAAAGCGGTTAGTCGGCACCAATGGAGCTTCCAGCGTGGGAAAGGGAAACTCTAGATTTAGCGGCTCCTTTTCCCGGGTTATCAGCCCCGGAAACGTTCCCCGGCCGGTAGCCGCCGCCGTATCATCTGGGCGCATAGTGCCCAGCGTGGGCATCACCCCACTCAGAGCAGCGGGGCCGCTCATACCTTGACTAGATGGAGCTATTGGTTCGTTCATAGGAGCCTTAGTTGCCTTATGCCTATTTGCTTATGTGCGGAAGTGGCTTGCCGTACTATACTTGTAGTTCGAGGGCTAAAGGTATAATTCGCCTGCTGAGGCGCAAGAAAACCTGCACGGTACTCCTTTGCCCAACGGTAGTAGGCTGATGCCCGTGCTCCTTACTGCCAGACCGCCCAGTACCCGCTAGTTGTTTACGACCACAACGGTTTTCCGCCTTATTTAAACGTTACTACACTGCCATCCAAGGGTAGTTGTTGCCGGGACGATTTCTGAAAGCGAGGCTCAATGGTCACTTGTTCTGCTTGGTTTAATACTTGGTGAATCTTGGCTGAACCCAGGCAGTCAAAGGCCCGAAAAACGAATGGCAGCCCCTCGGATTCTTCGAAGGCAGCGGAGTTGCTTACCAAAAAGTGTAAGTGCGGAGCATTAGCGTTGCCTGACTGCCCGAGGCGGCCCAGTACGGCTCCGCGCCGCACCCTGTCGCCTACTTTTACTTGCACGCTGCCCGGCTGCAAATGCCCGTAATGCACGAAAACGCGGGGCGCAACTTCTAGCACGACGAAGTTGCCCATGAGTGTGCGTTCCGTTACGTCAGTGGGCGAAGAAGGGGAAGCCAAAACGGCTTGATTGGGTTCACCGTCGCGCATGTCGCGCACTATCCCATCGGCCGCGGCGAGAACGTCCGCCCCGAAGCCTACCCAGTCTGCGTGGGCAGAGGTCTTCAGCTGCTCAAGCGAAACGCGGCGAAGGGCGTGCCCATCCGGGGTGAGACCGAAGAAGTCGATGGCGTAGCGCTGGGGAATCGTGGTTTGTCCATTTACTACTACTATGCCATTCCAGTGATGAGCATAGGGGTTGCCCGGTCCCTCGTGCGTCAGCCACGGCCCCGCCCGTAGAGGAGCATCCAGCGCAATGGGTGGGGCCGTAACAATCGAAGTCCGTACCCCATCCACAAGCTGCCGTGCCCCATTCGAGGTGGTAAAAGCAAGTTGATGCCGTAGTAGCCGCGGATGCGGGCGACCAGGGGGTAACGTCAACCAAAGAAAGAGTACCACTCGTTTGCCCGCTTCAAGTACTACTCCCGTCGTGTCCGCCTTTTCTGCCGGGTGGGCAAGCAGGCTATTTACTTGGACAGCAGTAAAGTTTGCTAGTACACGTGAGGTCTTATCCTCTAGCACCGTAACGTGCTGGAGGTGGAGGGTACCCGTTGAGGAATAGTAGTTGGTGACGTGCAATTCATAGGCCACGTGCACCAGCCCGTCGCTACCAGTTACCGGTGAAGGAGCGAATGGCACCCGTACTTCAACGGGAGCTTGTGCCGCTTGAGCGCACGCAACTTGGCTCCCCAAGAGCAGACCCACGCTTACCATCATAAAGCGCCACCACACGGAACACAACAGAGTAAATAAGCGCACCATTAGCAGTTGACGCGATAAAGGACGTCGGTTTCATACCAAGGTACTGTACCGCGTCTAGAACAAGCATAGAATAGGCAAAGTGAAGCAGATAAGAATCCAGCCGGTCTGTTCCTGGAATAGATGGGCCTCCGCTAAAACAAGCAAGCCTCCGTACTAGCAGGAGGCTTGTTGAGGTTGGGGCTACTAGCGGCAGCAGCGTAGGGTTAGCATAAGCATACTACCAATCAAGGAGGGGAAATGGGAGAACTTCCTGGTGAAAGTACCACCCGTTTTCTACCACGGACTGATTCCCGTTTCCGGCGCATTATCATCACTGAAAAACTGGCTGGTTAGGCCATCTGGACCTAGCATGGCAGCTTTTACTAGACGAGCGGCGGCATCCGCTACGCTGCCTGGGCCGCTGTGATGGTTGAAGTCGGTGGCGGTATAGCCTGGGTCCACGGCGTTTACCTTGAAGGGCGTGTCGCGCAGTTCATAGGCCAGCATGATAGTGTAGGCATTCAGAGCTGCTTTGGATGGCTGGTAAGCAGCTCCCTTCACCGGGTAATATGGCCAAGATGGATCGTTGTGCAAAGTCAATGACCCCAGCCCCGATGTTACATTCACAATACGAGGCGCGGGCGACTGTTGCAGTAAGTCGATGAAGGCTTGGGTCACCTCAATCACCCCAAACAGGTTGGTCTCAAAAACTTCCTTGATCATACCGATGCTTGCGGTAAGAGCCGGTTGCGACATCCCTCCCAGAATGCCGGCATTGTTGATCAGCACATCTAACACGCTGGTTTTTTGGCCCAGCGTCTGACGGGCAGCGGTAATAGAAGCGCTATCTGTAACGTCGATCTGGAGGGGCTCTACCTGAGAAAACCCTTCTGATTGCAGTTGGCTGACAGCCTGCTGCCCCCTCTGCCAGTCGCGGCTGCCTAGGTACACGTAATAGCCGTGCTGCAACAGCTGGCGGGCCGCCTCGTAACCAATGCTTTTGTTGGCTCCGGTAATAAGTGCAGTTTTCATGGTTGACGGTGGTCAAGTGAGTAAGAGCACAAAACTACTGGGCCCTAGGGGCGCCGCTGGCACCCATTCTGCGGTATTACTGGTACATTTTGCGGATGGCGGTGCGGTACTCAGCCGGGGTCAAGCCAGTTTCGCGCTTAAAGAAGCGGTTGAAGTAGGAGGCATCCGAAAACCCTAGGTCGAAGGCAATTTCTTTAAGCGACTGAGGGGTGTAGAACAGCAGGCGCTTGGCCTCCAGCACTAGGCGCTCATGAATATGTTTGATGGCAGGTTTGCCGCTTTGCGCCTTGACTACCTCGCTTAAGTGCCCCGCCGATAGGTGGAGTTGCGAAGCATAGGCGCTTACCTCGTGCAGCTCCCGAAAGCATTCTTCAATTTTGGCCTGGTAAGTCTTGAGCAACCGTTGGTCGGCCGACGGCTCGACGCCCGTAAACTGCTCAGTATACAACCGGCTTAGGTAGGTAAGCAGCACGGTGAGGTGAGCCGTGAGCATCCGGTGCTGCCACTCACCAGGGTGGCGGTACTCCGTCTCAAGTTTCGTTAGAATGTCTTCCACAAAAGCCCCATCTGCCACTGTCAGCAACAGCTCGTGCCCATTGTGCGGGTTCTGGACCAAGGGTAGCTCCCGCAGGGCCGCGTGCTGCTGCAAGGTGAGAAACTCAGTGGTAAACGTTAGCTGTGTACCCCAAAAGGGGGTAGGAGCCTCTTTGACTAAGATTTGGTCTGGGGCCGAGAAGTAAAGCGTATTGTCTTTCCGCTCGTAGGGCGTCATATCTACCCAATGGCGCCCACGATTATGCTTCACGAATACCAGCAGGTAGTAGGCCTTGCGGTGAGGTATGAGCAGGTTGTCTTCGTAAGGTAAGCCGCCTTCTGAGCGCGCGATGGTGAACGAACTGCTTCCGGTTACCATATCCCGCTCGAAGGGATACACTGGTACTGGCTGCTTACTGGAAAGCGTATACATGACCTAAACTTACTGTTTTTGCGAGGAGCGGGACAACAAGAAGGTATGCCGTTGCTAGTCAAGCCAGCAAGCTTCCAACCACTCAGCAGCAGCAAGCCGGGGCTCATACCATCTGCCCCGGTTTGTATATTCTCGCTTCAGGTAATGCTACTTGACTAACTCACGCGTGTATCCATACCCGCCATGCAATCCGCGAAGCCCCCTGATGCTACTGCCTACTGGCCTCCTGCTTCACGCGAAGTATACCGGGAATGTCTACCCGGGCGGGCAGGGTGCCGGTACGGGCAAAGGCGGCCCACAACTGGCGCATTTGCCGACCCGCTTGGTCGATGTCTTCCCACTTTTCTTGGCCTAGGATGGGGGCAAAGGACCAACTGGCTTGGGTACCCAAAAGCAAGGACAGATCTATGGTGTGCGCAGCCCCAAATTCGCTGCCTCGCGGCTGAAACAGCACCAGGAAATGATAGGCCCGGCCACCCGCCCGAGCATGCCGACGAGCAAACGATTTGGCTGCCTTCAGGTACACCAGGCGCGAACTGATGGCAACGAGCGGGCGAGTGAGCAGCGACCCGAGCAAGGGAATACGCAACAGCCGCCGGTACTTAGGGTCCAACACTGCAAAAAAACGCGTTTCCTCGGCCGTAGCACCAATCAGCACGTCTACGTGCGGGGCCACGGCCTGCCACGCTTCGTTTACCTGAGATTCGGGTGGAAGAGGATAGGCGCCATACTGAGTACCAAATGGCATCCCACTTTTCAAGCCAAACCGACGCGCGGCCTTATGCACTGCACTTTCGCGGGCCAGTACTTCATCAATGGAAGCAGTAGGCGCAAAGGTGCCCGCCGCCGCCGTCATGGCCCGCTGCATGGCCTGGCGGTTACGAGCCAGCCCCAGCGGGGCACTGTGCAGAATTACTCGCTTGAACAGGCCGGCAGCTCCGTCGGCTATCATCAGGTGGGCAATGGCATCGGCCCCGGCCGACTGTCCGAAGAGTGTGACAAGGGCAGGGTTGCCCCCGAAGGCGGCAATATTGCGCTGCACCCAGCGCAGGGCCTCTAGCAAGTCCAGTAAGCCTAGGTTGGGCGGCGGGCCACTTTCGCTACCCAAGAAGCCTAGTAGCCCCAGCCGGTACGTTACTGCCACAAATACGACGCGCTGCTCTGCTACTATGGCGGCCGGGTCGTACACGGCCATATCACCAGCCCCCATAACATAGGAGCCACCGTGTACCCATACCAGCACCGGCAACTGCTCGCCCGGTTGCCAATCGGCAGGCAGCGTGATGGACAGACGAAGGCAGTCTTCGTCGTAAGTAAGGCCCGCAAACAGACTGCCTAAAGCCGGCCCAAGCAACGTGTCCGGCACTTGTGGGCACGCGGGGGCCGGGGAGGTAGCGTCTATGGGTGTGGAGGAGGCCGATTCAGCTACTGGCACCTGAAACCGCGTGGCGCGGGCGTATCGGATACCAGTAGCACGTACAACGGGGCCATCGTATCGCCCCAGGATGGGGCCGGCCGGGGGAAAGAAGCGAGGAGAAGTAGAGGGCATGGGTGAGGGCAGAAGAGAAGCAAACAGACATGTTGACTAGCTCGCTTCTCGGCAGGAAAAGATAAGTATCCACTTCTCAGCGTTGCGGCACCTTACCTGCGCTTTTTATAAACCTAGCTCCTTGGCGGAGTTATGCTGGCGTACGTTGTCGAGACGGGTATAGCGGCGAATCATGGCCGAAGTTTTATGCTTGGTTTGGTTCATCACCTTGCTGTCGTCGGCCCCGTTAAGCTTGGAAACAGTTACAAATGATGCCCGCAGGGAGTGAGCCGTGTACGGGCTACCCAGGTACTGCTGCACAATCAAGTTGATATACTTGGTTGTCATGCGCCGGGTAGTAACCTGGTTATTCTTGCGCAAGGACACAAACACTGGACCTTCGGTGCGGCCCAGCACTCGCAGCCACGCTTGTAATGAGCGAATGGGACACAAGGCAGAATCGGGGGAATAGAAAATAGCCTTTTCCTCCGCTTGGCCAGTCTGGTTGGTTTTGCTTTGTTGCAGCGAAATAATCAGCCCCTCATCGTCAAACGCCAGGTCTTCAATGTTAAGGGCTTCGAGTTCGGAGCGACGGAAGGCCCCCGTGAAGCCCAACAGCAGCAAAGCCCGGTTGCGCAATCCGGCTGGCATCTGACTATCAATGCTTTTGATGGTGCGCTTAAAGGTGTCGAGAGTGAAGGCCGGAGCTTGCTTTTGCCGCGTCTTCTTTTCCCGGGCAATGCCCTTGAGCAGCACCTTTACCTTCTTGTCGGCGGTAGGTGATTCTAGCCCGGCCAGCTCATGAGCCTTAGTAATAGCGGCGGCGTGCCGCTCAATAGTAGCTACTTTCTTGCCCGCGTCGGCTAGCTCCGTGAGAAAACCAGCTACTGCTTCCACCGGCGCGGGCAACATGCCGAGCTGATGCACTTGGCACCAAGCAGCAAATCGTTTCCAGTCGCCAGCGTAGGCACGCACCGTATTGGCCGATCCACGCAGGCCCGACTCCACGTAGCGGTGGGTTGACTCGGTTAGGTGGGCAGGTACCTGGGGCGCAGGCGCCGAAGACACAACGGGAAGCTGACTCATGACAGTTTTGTCAGTAGGGAAAGTGCTTGCTGACCAGCGAATATAAGGAACGATAAGTGAAGGCAGAAAGTAGATAAGCACAGCGCCATAGCCAGTGCAAGCTCCAACAGCTTACTGGCCCCTTGTGTATTCGCAGGAAATTATGCCCGCGAACACACAAGTGGCGCTTTGCCGCCTGTACACGCCCTAAGCCTACCAGGCTAAGAAGTTGCCCAGAAAGAATCTTATGCGGAGAATAGAAACACGCAGTATACTGGATGCCACCCAGCAAGCCAATCAGCCGCTGGCGGCGGCCCGCTTATTTGGCTGGCACCACGCGCTGTTCTCTACCGGCTGCGGACTATATCTTTTGGAAGTTGGAGCCTGGCGCACCCGCTTTATGCAAGTAGTATCCGGACCAATGGGGCAAGAACGAGTCCACTACCAGGCCCCGCCAGCAGATGCGGTGGACGAACAGATGCAGCAATTCTTGGCCTGGTGCAACGGGCCAACCGAACTAGGCCCAGTGCTCAAGGCCGGTCTAGCGCATTTTTGGTTTATGACCATCCACCCGTTCGATGATGATAAAAACCGCATGGCCCGCGCCATTGCCGACTTCAGCTAACCCGACTGCTGGACGGGTTTGGGGGAAGGCTAACCTCTTCTGAGTGGGCAAGCATGGCCAAGTATTCCTGGGATACTGCCGGCCGGGATATGGCGGCCTTGGTGGCAAGGCATTCTGAGCCGTGACAGGGCCGGCGGCCTCTGCACCAGCTACCACCTGTTGTACATCAGTGCTTAGAAAGCGGAGACTACCTGATTCAGACGGACAAGAATGGCGTCAGCTCACCGGAATACGTTAGCGTAAGCTGGTGCATAGCCCGGGTGCAGGCTACGTACAGCATGCTCTTGTCAACCTCGGTTTTGTAGTTCTGGGTGGAAACAAAGGGCACAATGACCTCGTCAAATTCAAGCCCCTTCGCTAAATGAGCCGTGGTGAGGATAACTCCTTCTTTAAAGGTAGTAGATTCCTCCGTGAGCAAATGCACGCCCGGTGCCTCAAGCGCTTCGTACGCATCCTCTGCCTGCTGAAGGGTTTTGCAGATGATACCCAGGGAATGGTTGGCGGAGTTCCGGAAGGCCACGAGCAGCTGCTTGATTGCTGCCAACTCCTCCTCGCGGGTAGTGTAGCGCACTACCGTGGGTTCCTGCCCGTGCCTTTCCAGCGGAATGATATTGGGATTGGGCCGTATCCGTTGCGCAAAGGCTGTGATTTCCATGGTGGAGCGGTAGCTACGGTCAAGCCGAACTACATCGGCCTGCGGAAACACGCGTTCAATGGTTTCGGCAGAAGAAGCGCTGTAGGGATTAACCGTCTGGCTCACGTCTCCCAGAATAGTCTTTCGGCACAGGAACAACCGGGATAGGACCGCGTATTGCACGGGCGTGTAGTCCTGCATCTCGTCCACGAGCAAGTGTTTAACCTGATCGTAAGTGCTACTACCTTCAAGGCGTATGCGCAGATAGATCAAGGCAAAAACATCGGCATACTCCAACTTCATGCGGTGGTCAATCTGGAACAGGCCAGGCTTGCCAATCCAGCGGTAAAAATCCCGGTAGAGGTCCAGCACTTGGTTGAACTTGAACATGCGGGGAATAGCTTCGCCAATCGTTGCTTTCTCCCGCCCACTAAGCTTGCGGCGCGTAGCATCTCGCACGTATGCTTGCACATCCTGACCTACTAGCGCAAACCGTTTCAGGAGTGGAACCCGATGGTATGCCTTGAACTTCTCCAGAATAAGAGTGCGGGGAACCAGGGTGCTACCCACGCGGAGCTCGGTTACGGTGAAGTAGGTATTCTCTATATGGAGAAGGTACTGATTGAGCTTACTGAGAAATTCAAACGATGATTTGAACCGGATGCGCTCAATGAAGGCTGGGTTGTGCCCATCCAGCAACGCCGACACCTGCTCAAAGAAAGTTTGAAACTGGTATCGGTTATCGAGCAGATCGGCCGCCAGCTCTTCCATGCCTAGCTCGGGAATGTGCTCTTCTCCTAGTTCGGGCAAGACGTTTGAGATGTAGTCCGCAAAGACCTTGTTGGGCGAAATAATAAGAATGTCCTTGGCTGCAATGGTCTCGCGGTAGCGATATAGTAGAAAAGCAATGCGGTGTAAGGCAATGGACGTTTTACCCGATCCGGCCACCCCCTGAATGACCATTACCGGCGCAGACTCGTTGCGAATTACTGCATTCTGATCCCGTTGAATCGTCGCGACGATGTTCCTCATCTTGTCGTCGGAGGACTTGGCCAGTTCCCGCTGCAACACGTCGTCGTGGATGTTCACGCCGTTCTCAATCATGAACTCCAGGCGGCCGTCCCGGATCTTGTATTGACGCTTTAGCTCAATAGTACCCTGCACGGTTCCCGAAGGGGTAGCGTAAAAAGCTTCTCCCAGCTCGAAGTCGTAGAACATGGAGGAAATCGGGGCCCGCCAATCATAAATCACGTTTCGGCGCTGCTGCTCATCCGAGAAGGAATGCACCCCAATGTATACCGGCGTGGTTACCTGGTTCTGAGTGACAAAGTCGATGCGCCCAAAGTACGGGGACTGCCCCAGCTTGATGAGTTTCCGTTTGCGGACCACGGCCGCGGTGCCCGTAAAGGCCATGCGGTTGATGGACTGCCCAGCCGCCACCATGTCGGCGTCGTCCATACCCGACTGGTGCTCGTGGATGTATTGCTTTTTCTGCCGTAGCTCGTCGGAAAATTGTTTAACGGCATCATCCACTCGCTTAACCGCAAAGGCAAGATGCTCCTTTATTTCTTCTAGGTATTCTCGCTCTTCTTGTTCAGTTGCGTTTATCACGTGCGGCGCTTGGGAAATGGACCCCAAAGGTGACAGCAAATTTTCGTCGGGAGAAGAACTTCGCCTATTTAATTAAGCTCTGGATCCGCTGGCTGCCCGGCAGAAAGTTTCCACCCTGCATCAGCATGCGAAGCATACGGCAAGCCCTTGGCCCACGGTAGCTAGGTATGCACAGTGTAGTCGAGCCAAAATTCGGCACGGGAAAGCGACACCGGAAGAACCGGTACCTAAGGCGTAACCTAACAGGAGCCCCATTATAACCAGGGTCTGACGGAGTGGAGGAGCCTGGGCTAATCAGCCGTGAAACGGCCCACATTCATTGGTCTTCCGATTCTATCCTATTGAATTTCGCGGCTGTGAAAGCGGCAAACAGCCGCTGGTAAGCGGTGTTAAGAGTTTTGCGGTAGTAGCGCGCCAGGGTGACCATTGCTGCCCCCAAGCTGCTGAAATTCGCCGCGCTTTTACAACGGGGGCGCCGATACCGGCTACTGTACCGAGGGTGGTGGGGTCTTGGTGCCCCAGGTTTTGTTGGGCTGGGGGCCCATGGTAAACACCAGCCGGCCACCCTGCATCAGCTCGTCGCGGTAGAGCCAGCAGTTGGTCAGCGGCTTGCCGTTTAGCTCCGCTGCCTGCACATACATGTTTTCCTTGGCCGTGTTTCTAGCCTCAATCACCAGTTTTTTCTGGTTGCCAAGCAGGATGGTAGCCTTACTGAAGATAGGGCTGCCCAGCTCGATAATTGGTCGGGCATCGGTGAAGCCCTTCACGTCGAACAGCCCAAGGGCAGTGATGACGTACCAGGAACCTAGCTGGCCCTGGTCCTCATCCTGCCCGTAGCCGTAGCCGTGGATGGGCTCGGTACCGTAGAACTCGTCGCAAATCTGGCGGGTCCACTTCTGCGTGAGCCAGGGCTGACCCGAGAAGTTGAACAGCCAACTGATATGCAAGCAAGGCTGATTGCCGTGGTTGTAGATGGCATTGACACCAGCGAAGGCATCTATCTCTTTGCCTCCCCCAAAGCCCGTTTTGGCCGAGGCCGTGAAGATGCTATCCAGGCGGCTGTTAAACTTATCACGCCCTAGGGCTGCAATCAGTCCGGCGGGGTTTTGGGGCACGTAGAAGGTATATTGCATGGCGTTGCCTTCCTGAAAGCCGCGCCACGGCTCAAAGGGCTTGAAGTTGGCCGCAAAGGTCCCGTCGGCCAGCTTGGGCTGCATGAGCTTGCTGCGCGGATTCAGAATAGCTTGCCAGCCGTTGGAAAGCTTAATGAGCTGCTCATAGTCGGCTTTCTTGCCCAGAGCTTTGGCCATTTGCGCGGCGGCAAAGGCGCTGTAGCTGTACTCCAGGGTGTGCGAGTTGGCGAAGTAGGCGCCCGTGGAATCGGTTTTATACCACACGCCCTGATCCTGCTTGTAGTTTTCCTTGAAGGGTACGTAGCCATACTGGGTGAAGGCCTTCACGTCCATCTTGCCCGAGCCAAAGGGGCGGTTGCGGTAGTTTAGCTCATTGGCGCGCACGGCCTGGTAGGCTAGGTTTACGTCGTAGTTGCGAATGCCTACCTGGTAGGCGCCAGCCACGGCCAGCCCCACGAAATTGGTTCCTACCCCCGATATGTACTCGCTGTTGGCTAGTCCGTCCCCAAACCAGCCTTTGTCGCGGTACACTTGCAGCTCCGTATTGACGTAGTTGCCGTACCACTCAGGGTAGGACAGTGCCCAGAGTTGGGTTAAATTCCAATAGCCGCCCCAGATGGCGTCGGTATTGATAAACTCGGGCCGAGGGCCTGGGCCGCTAGTTGCCAGCTGCCCTACTTGGCCCGCGTGCTTCGGGTAAGCGCCATTCACGTCGCTGGCAATGCCGCGCCCCAGCAGGGCGTGAAACAGGCCCGTGTAAAACTTGGTTTTGTTCTGCTCATCGGGGCCCTCCACGGCAATTTTGCTCAATTCACGCTGCCAGGTGGCCTGGGCGGCGGCCCGGGCCTGGTCGAAAGTGAGGCTGCGAGCCTCGGCCAGTAGGTTGGCCTTGGCGTTGGCGATGGACGTGTACGAGAGGCCTACTTTCAGCTCTATTTTCTCCTGCGCCTTGGTTTTGTAGTTGAGAAACAACCCCGCGCCCTTGCCCGCGGCAGAGGTTATATTGGGTTGGGTACCCGCCGCAGTGAAAGCCCCCACGCCAGCCGGTGCCTTGCTGATTTCACCGTAAAAATACATGTTCACCTTGCCGTTGGGGTCGTAGGTTTTCACGTATTTAGGGTAGGTACTCACAAAGCCTTCCACGTGCGTAGCGTCCACCATCCGCACGCGGGCATCGGTTACCTCCCCGCTCTCACCCTGCGTGTTGCCGATATCAAGAATAAGGTGGGCCTGGTCGCTTTGGGGAAAGGTGTAGCGGTGAAAACCCACCCGCTTGGTAGCTGTCAGCTCGGCCGTAATACCGTAGTTGTCAAGCAGCACACGGTAGTAGCCGGGCTCGGCCACTTGGTTTTTACGGTCGAAGCGTGAGCGGTAGCCTGTGGCCGGACCCTCTAGGTCCCCGGGCTTTACGCGCAGCTCGCCGGTGGTGGGCATGAAGCTTACCCCACCCACTTGCCACTCGTGAAAGTGTACGAACCCCTCAATAGAATTCTGGCGAGTGTCGTAGCCCACGGCTTCCCAGCCGGAAGCATTGCCGTAGTGGCCGTTGGTCGAGGGTGCCAGCTTAGCCATCCCGTAGGGCACGGCCGCCGGGGTGTAAAAAAACCACCGGCTGTGCGCCGTGCCAATATTCGGGTTCACGTACTTCAGCACGCTTTGGGCACTAGCGCCGCCCGCCGCCAGCAGCACCAAGGACCAGGTGCCGGCAGTGAAAGTCAATTTCATACAAGAATTTTAAGAGTAGCAGGTGCGAGCAAAATGCCCGCGCCCGGTCCCATTAGCCAGGCGCGGGCGAACCAGGCCGCATCCCACTGCTCAGCCCGGTCCTTTTGCCCTCAGAATCTATACTCGTGACTACAGGAGCTGACGGGCCTGCAAGTCAGCCATCACTTCAAACATCATCACTCCACTGAGCTGGGCGGAACCGTCTACGGTGCCGCCGGGCTGGGTGGTCCAGCTGGTGTTGAACAGGTACTGGGGCCGGCGCGTACCCTGCTTGTACAGGCTCTCCCCATTAAACTTGAGAAAGGACACGTACCGGGCGCGGGTAGCAGCAGGTACGGCCGGCTCAGTGGCCAGCAGTGCTAAGTAGCGTACTAACACGCCCTTGAACAAGCCGCCGTCCCCGCCCCCCTCGTCGCGCAGAATACCTCCGGGCGAGAGCTGGCTGTCGTTGAGCACGTAGCCCGCCGTGCGGTTAGCATCGTCTAGGTAGGTAGTCTGCTGGGTCGCGCGGTACAGCTCCAGGCCGGCACCCAAGAACACGCCCTGGTTGTAACTAAAGCGCCATTCCTTGTCTATTTGCCCGTCGCCCTGGCGGTTGACTCCATCCCACACGGTTCCCGTAGTGGGGTCAACCAGGGTTTGCTTCTGCCACTCGTAAATCTTGATTGCCCAGGCCAGGTCGTCGGGGTTGCGGTCTAGTTGGTAGAGGCGGGCCGCCAGAATAGCCACCGGGGCATTGGCCGGGGTGTTCTTGTAGTTGAGCTGGGTTTTGCGCCAAGCTATGCCCCCGCCCTGCGTGGTGTTCCAGCCGGTCTTGAGGTCGGCCCAGAGCAGTGTGGCCGTGGCTTTATACGAGGGGTCCTTCGTGACCTGAAACGCGCGCAGATTAGCTAGGGCGTGCCAGGCCATGTCGTCGTAGAAAGTGTTGAGGTAAGTGTTGCCGTTCTGCTTTTTGGCGCCCTGCTGCAACTGCTGCATCCTGGTGGTGTAGTCCTGGGCCTTGGTGCGCTGGTAGGCATCAAGCAGCACGTCGAGGCCGTGGGCTTGCCACCAGTAGTTGAAGTCGGGTTTGCCGAGGTTGTTTTGCAGGTAATACTGGTTGGTGGGCGCCCAGAAGTACTGGTGAAGGGCCGCCTGAGCTGAGTCGGCGCGAGCAGCCCAGTTTGCCGCCGCCCCCCCCGGCCCCGGGGCTGGGGGCGTTATCATATCATCAACGGGCTCGTTGCAGGCGCTCAGGACCAACAAACCCAGCAGCAGGCGGGCAGGGCCTCGGAAGAACAGCATATCAGTCGAAGTAAAATCTTGGAAAAAGGTGATTAGCTCCCTACCGCACGGTGACTTGGTGGGTGTAAGCTGCGGGCTGCATCATGACTGTGATATCCACGTTCTTGCGGTCCGCCGCCGCCATAAATTTGTAGGTGTTGTTCCACTGGTCCTCGGCCACCGGAATAAGGGTGTAGTAGGCCGCGGCCGTCGTTGCGGTAGGGGCTACGTTGTCGGTGTTGGTGCTGCCGTACTGGCGGGCCGTAGTGGCGCCGGCCATATCCTTTTCGGAAAAGATGAACTTGTACCGCTCGTCGCGGCCCCAGCTGAACTGGAAGAACTCAATAGGAGTGTTTTCGATTTTCCACATTCCTTGGCCGATGTAAGGCAGGGTTACCGTAACCTTGTTTTGGGCCGAAACCCATAGGCCAACCGACTGAATTTCAGTTAGAATAGCCGAGCCGTTGTTGAAGTCAAGGGTAACGCGGTATACTGCCGGGGCGGTAGCGGGGCTGGTGGCGTTGTCGCCTTGCAGCAGCTTGTTGCCATTGATGTAGTAGGCGGTGGGCGTGCCCGTGGTCTGGTCTACGATTTTCACGTCGCCGGGCGAAAGCCGGGTGTACAGCTCAAACACGCCCGACGACACCCGCTTGAACGGCATGGCCTGACCGAGCGTAGTCCCCGCTTCCGTGCCAGCACCGGTGAGGTAGAGGTTGCCGGGAATGACGGAGAAGCCCGCGGGACGCTCCACCTGAATAGTGCGAGCAGTGGCGGCGCCTAGTACGTTCAGGCCCTTGGAGGCATTCACCATCCACTTCAGCTTGCCCTGGGCCTGGGAGGGAATACCGGCCAGGTTGGCAATCTTGTTGAGGTCCCCGTGGCTAAGCACCAGCTTGGTGTCCAGGCCGTTCGTGCCCGATACGGTGCTGTAAACGGGGGCGGAGAAGTCGCCCCCTTCCTTGTCAAACAGCACTTCGTAGAGTACTACCGTGCCGTCCGCCGCGCGGGCCTGGCCCCACTCGAAGGTAACGGCTGCGTTGGACGGCGGATCGAGTTTCACGGCGGCATTGTCGGCGGGCGAGATGTAGTTTTCTACCGGCGTAATAGTGTCGTCGAGTTCCTTGTCATCATCATTGCAGCCCGTGAATAGGCTAACGAGTAGGAGCAGCAACAGCAGAGGGTGGGAATATTTTTTCATGGTTATAAGAGCGAGAAGGGATGCAGAAACGGAGAAATGAGCTACCAGCCAGGGTTTTGGCTGAGGTTGGGGTTGATGTCCCGCTCCCGCTGGGGCACGGGCCAGAGGTAGTGCTTGGCGGGGTCAAACGTGCGTTGGTCAACCCGCAGGTAACCATTGTCCACGGATGGATTTCCGGCCTTGATGCCGTGGGCAAACCCGTTGAGGGCGGTTTGGGCCGTGCGCCAGCGGCGCAAGTCAAAGATGCGCAGGCCTTCCATGGCCAGCTCAGTGCGCCGCTCGCGCCGCACCACGGCTTGCAGGCTGGCTTTGTCGCCTCCGGGAAAGGCTAGCGCGGCCGGGTCGGTGAAGCCAGCCCGGCGCCGCAGGGCCCCGATGGTGCGGTTCCACTCCCCGGCGCTCAGTTGATCCAGCTCATTCTTGGCCTCGGCGTGCATGAGCAGCACGTCGGCATACCGGATCAAGATCAGGTTGAGGCCCGAGTTCAAGTTGGCATCGGCGGTTGGGTCGAAGTACTTGGCCGAGTAGTAACCCGTGGGGCTGGCATCGGCGCGGTCCACGGAGTTATCACCGGTACCCGGCAGAGTGCGGATAAGGATGCTTGAGCCATCCGGCCGCTGCCACCGGTACCCATCGTACACCAGTGTAGCCGAAAGGCGCGGGTCGCGGCCCACGTAGGGAGTGGTCTCATTGTAGCCCGAACCGGCCTCGGTAATGGCCTTGCCGTTAGCCATCACGTAGCTATCCACCAGTTCTTGGGTTGGGGCAATCGCGCAAATGAGCTTGCCCTCCGTGCGCGGAATGAAAAACCGCTGCTCGGAGTGCGTGCGGGAGGGAAACAGGTACTGCAGGTCCAGCATTACTTCGCTATTGCCTTCGTTGTTAGGCGAAAACACGCCGGCGTAGCTCGCAAACAGACTGTAGGCACCGGCTTGGTTGTTCAAGAGCTGCTCCGTGATGGTCGCCACCTCGGCCCAGCGGCCTTCGTAAAGCAGCACTCGGGCTTTCACGGCCAGGGCCGCTCCTTTGGTGAAGCGCCCCCGATCCTCGGCGGCGTAGGCCGTATTCAGGGGTAGGTCGGCGGCGGCGGCATCCAGCTCCTCAAGCACGAAGTTTAGCACCTCGGCCCGCGGGGTGCGCGCCACGCCCGCCGCCTCCGTAACGCTGATTTCTTCGGTAATCAGGGGCACATCGCCGTACCAGGTCAGAAGCTGAAAGTACTGGTAGGCGCGTAGCGCCCGGGCTTCCGCCTGGTAGCGAGCCTTCAGGCCAGCGTCCAGACTGGTAATCTTGTCGATGTTGGCCAGCAGCTGATTGCACTTGCGGATGCCGCTGTAGTGGTAGCCCCACTCGTTGGTGATGCGCTGCTGGTTGGTGCCGTAGGCTCCCTCGGCGATGTTGCGGGCATTCGAGCCGTTCACGTCGCTTTTGTTGTAGGCATTATCGGAGAGCACTTCGTTGAAGAAGAAGTACTCGGCGTTGTAAAGGTTTTCGTAGCAGGTAGCCAGCACGTTGGCCGCGTCGGTGGGCTGCTGCCAGAACGTGGCGTCAGTTGGGCGGTCGGTGGGCGGCAAGTCAAGCTTCTGACAGGCCGAGAAACCCAAGCCCAGCCCAAGCCCAAGCAGTATAGTATAGCGAAAATTGCGTTTCATCTGAGTGGGGAGATGGAAGTTAGAGGGAGATATCAAGCCCGAGGGTCATGACGCGCACGGCCGGATATACCCGGCCACTGCTGCCGCGGCCCCCACCGGTGCCCACACTCTCGCTGAACTCGGAGATTTCGGGGTCAAACCCAATCTTCTTCAGGTGGCTCAGGGTAAAGAGGTCCTGGCCCGAAGCAAAAATGCGCAGCCGCTGAATGGCAGCCTTTTTGGTAAGCGTGGCGGGCAGGGTGTAGCCCAGCTGCACGTTCTTCAAGCGGGCGTAGGCGCCATTCTGCAGCCAGTAGTCCGACCCCTGGTTGTTGTTGGTTGAGGCCGTACCGATGGTCAGGCGGGGGTAGTCCCCATCGGGGTTGGTCGGCGTCCAGCGGTCTAGGTGCTGCTGGTACACGTTTTCCCAGTTGTTGTGGAAGGCCTCCACCCCTTCGCCCCGAATGTAGAGGCTGCGCTTGCCCACGCCTTGCACGAACACCAGCAGGTCAAAGCCCTTATAATCGGCCGAGTACGTGGCCCCGAAGGTGTAGCGTGGAAACGGATTGTCTAGAATAAAGCGGTCATCCTGGTTGATAACTCCATCGCCATTGCGGTCCACGTAGCGAATGTCGCCTGGGCGCACCGTACCGGGAGCCACGAACGAGGGCTTGGGTCCGGCGTTGACTTCCTCAAGCGTCTGGTACAAGCCGGCCGTGCGGTAGCCGTAGTAGGAGTTGATGGGGAATCCTTCGCGGATGATGTTCGTGGCGTCGCCCCCCCGGATGGTTTCTACCCCCTTGGTATCAGTCACGGTATTGCGGCTATCCGCCGCATTAAGACTCAGGCTCTGGTTGAAGCCGCTTCCCGTGCGCATCCGGTAGGTAGCCGTTACTTCCCAGCCCTGGTTGCGCACCTTGGCCGCGTTCTGGGTGGGCGCGCCCGCCCCAAAGGTTGCGGCAACCGGCAAGTCGATGAGAATGTCGCTAGTGCGCTTGTCGAAGTAATCGACGCTGAAGGAGAGGGCGTTCTGGAAGAAGGCCAGGTCGAGGCCCACATTGCCCATGGTGGCCGTTTCCCAGGTAATGTCGGCGTTGGAGGTGCTGAAGTAGGACCCGGATACGGGCGTGCCACCAAAGGAATACGTGCCCGGAGCCAAGCTTACGGTGCTCAGGTAGCGGTACAGGCCAATGTTCTGGTTGCCTAGCTGCCCAAGGGAGCCGCGCACCTTCAAGTCGCTGAAAGTAGGCTGCAAGAAGCCCAGGAATGCCTCTTCCAAGGGACGCCAGCCAACTGATACCGACGGAAAAAAGCCCCAGCGCTTGTTGCTGGCAAACCGCGACGAGCCATCGTAGCGGAAGCTGCCTTCCACCAAGTATTTGCCGGCGAAGGCGTAGTTCAGGCGCCCGAATACCGAGTTAAGAGCCCACTGCTCCTGGTTGCCGTACGTGCCGTTGGCGTGGTAGCCCCCGCTGGGGTCGAATACGCCGGCGTAGGTCGTACCATTGTTCACCACTCCGAAGTCATTGCCGGGCACGTTGATGACGCGAACCCCCTGCCGGTCGTCGGTGAAGTGCTCAGTTGAATAGCCAACTAGCGCCTGCACGCCGTGCTTGTTAGCAAACGTCCGGTCGTAGTTGAGAACGGCCTGATAGTTCGTCAGCAGGGTGCGCTGGTTGCGCTTCTGCACCGAGTTGTTGCCGTCGCCCCCGGCTGTGGGCGAGCCATCCAGAGTTACGTACTGCAGGCTGCGGGTAAATTCGTCGAGCTGATAATTCCACAAATCTCCGCCTACCACGCCGCGTAGTTTCAACCCCTTCACCAGCTCCAGCTCGGCGTTGAGATTGGCGTAGCCATTGTCGTTGGAGTTGGTGCGTAGGCCGCCGTTCAGGAGACGATTTGCCGAGTTGCTGGTGGAGGTAGCCGGGGTTACGTAATTGCCCTGCTCATCCTGCACGGGGTAAATAACCGGGATGCGGGCCGCGTCGCTGATAATCCACTGCGAGTCAAAAGCATGCTCGCGAGTGCCCACATGGGCGTAGGCGAAGATAGCCCCGACCTTGAGTCGGTCCGTTACCTGCGTAGTCAGATTCAGGCGGCTGTTCAGACGCTTAAATCCATAGTCGTCGCCGTAGAACAAGCTGTTCTGATCGACGTAGCCCAGGGAAAGCAAGTAGCGCGTCCGGCCCGAGCTGCCGCTGACGCTCAGGTTGTGGTTTTGCTGAAAAGCCTGCTTTTTGAGCACCTTGTTGAGATGCCACTCGTAGTCACCCTGCTCAGCAAAGTCGCGCATCTGCTGGGGAGAAAACTGCGGGGCCTGTCCGGAGTTAATTAAGGCTTCGTTTTTGAGTTGCATGAACTCCAGGCCCGTGACGGGCTTGCGTTGGAAGTTCGGGGCCTGCCAGCCCAGCACCGTGTTATAGCTGATAACGGGCTTCTGATTGAGTGTGCCCTGCTTCGTGGTCACCAGCAGCACGCCATTGGCAGCGCGGGAGCCGTAGATGGCGGCCGAAGCAGCATCCTTGAGCACCGTGACGCTCTCAATATCATTGGGGTTCAAGGCGTTGAGCGAGCCCGGAATCCCATCCACAATGATGAGCGGGGAAGCATTACCCAAGGTGCCAACGCCCCGAATATTGATGTTGAGGCCGGCGCCTGGCTCGGCACTGCTCTGCTGAATAGTTAAGTTGGGGGAAGAGCCTTGCAGGGCCTGGGCCACCGTAGTGACCGGGCGGTTTTCCAGGGTGGCCCCGCCCACCGTGTTGATGGCCCCAGTCACGTTGGCCCGCTGCTGGGTGCCGTAGCCAACTACCACAACTTCCTGTAGGGCCTGCGTGTCGTCGGTGAGAGTTACGGAGAGTTGGCTGGTGGCCCCGGTTACGGGTACTTCTCGGCGGCTGTAGCCCACGAAGCTGAATACCAGCACACTATTTTCCGGCGCTTGCAGGGAGAAAGAGCCGTCGGAGTTGGTGCTGGTGCCTTGGGTGGTACCTTTCACCACCACCGTCACCCCGGGGAGGCCGGCTCCCTTACTATCCGTTACGCGGCCAGCTACGGTGACATCAGCCAGGACCGTTGATCGGGTAGGAACAGCTAGAGCCGGGGTGGGAGGGTTTTGCAAAGCCAGAGCCCAAGCCCCTTGGGCCTGGCTGGCGCCACTGGGTACGGCGCCCAGCAGTGCTGCCAAACGCACGTAGCGAGTAAAGTTTGCCATATGATGGGTGGGATAAATGGAGGAGATAGAGCAGGGGGAGTCATGCATCAGCCTTGGAGGCTGATGACGACGGGGCGCGTCCTTGATCTACTCAGGAGTAGCCGTAGGTAGAAAGGACTACAGGGAAGCGTATTCGTGGGCCAGCGGCCCAGTAACTCAGATAAAGGGCGGCTCTTTAGCGAACCAAGGCGCTAATACTGCGCCCATAATTCCTGGTGCCGTGCGAGGATCTAGGGATAAATAAGCAAGGGGCGATTTCTTAATTACCCCTGAGCCTATTCGGCAGTGTAGTGGCTACTCAAACCTGCGTTAATACAGTGCTTAAGTCCCACATCGTCACGAAGTTGGTACCTATTGGAAGCAAGATATATCTAACCGTCAGCAATAATAGCTAAATCGTTTAAGCTAAAACAATTTACACTGCCAATTTATGCAAAAAAGTTTTATATTTTAATAATAATTTGTTGATTTTCAATATGTTATCATTGTGTATTACTTAAGGCTTGTACCTATTAGAGTACTGGCGGCGGCAACGGCTGTATGCTTTGCTTGCTGGCTCATGAATGCCACCCACGTTCAATCTCTTCCAAGGTCCGCCCTTTGGTCTCGGGTACGGCTCGCCACACAAACAGGAACGTGAGGGCCGAAAGCCCGGCGTAAAGTCCGAAGGCTCCGGCCAGCCCCGCGGCTTTTACCAATGATAGGAACGTAAACGAGACTACGGTGCAGGCAATCCACAGGGCAACCGTAGCCACAGAGGCCCCCCGGCCCCGCACGGCGTTGGGGAATATTTCGGTGATTACCACCCATACGCCCGGTCCAAGCCCTACCGCGAAGCAGGCTACGTAGAGCATGATAAGCCCCAGCAGCCACGGCCCCGGCGCACCCAGGTGCAGGGCCACTACCAGCGCACCCAAGGCCAGGGTCATGCCCCCCGACGCTAGCAGCAGCAGAGGCTTGCGCCCTACCCGGTCGATAACGAACAAGGCGACAATGGTGCCTGCGAAGTTGATGCCCCCAATCAGGGCGTTGGCTCCGATGGCTGAAGCGGCACTCTGCCCGCTGTGCTCGGTGAAAATAATGGAGCCGTAGTAGAGAATTGTATTGATGCCCGTAATCTGCTGTAATACCGCTAGCACCACCGCAATGCGCAACGGTTGGCGCAAGCGGGGCTGGTAGAGGTTGGCTTCTGCCCCCCGCTCGGCCGCTAGAGCAGTCTGAATTTCGGCCGTCTCGGTGGCTGCGGCAACGGGACCATTCAGGCGGGTGAGCGTACCTATTGCTTCGGCTTCGCGCCCCTGGCCCAACAACCAACGCGGACTTTCCGGTACCAGCAGCAGCGTGACCATAAAGAGCAGAGAGGGCACCGCCGCCGAAGCAAACATCCAACGCCACGACGCTACCCCCTGCCCGGCTAAGTAGTAGCTAGCAACGTAAGCCAGCAGAATACCCGTGACGATGGCCAGCTGATTGAGCGTCACTAGCAGCCCCCGAATGCGAGCCGGGGCAATTTCGGCAATGTAAAGCGGCACCAGCAGTGAGGCCAGCCCAATGGCGAGGCCGCCCGCTAGCCGGGCCACTACAAATTCGGTCAGCGTGCGGGGCAGCGCCGCCGCCACCGCCGAAAGTGTAAATAAGAGGGCGGCCCCAAATAGCAGGCGGCGACGCCCGTAGCGGTCGGTGAGCCCGCCGGCCACGGCTGCGCCCGCCACCGCCCCAAACAGAATACTGCTCGCGGCCAGTTCGGTTTCTGTATCGGTCAGGCCAAAGTCCTTTTTCAAAAATACTAGGGCCCCATTGATGATGGCCGTGTCGAAACCGAAAAGCAGCCCCCCCAGCGCCGCCACGGTCGCAATCAGGTAAACGTAGCCGGCGTTACCCGTTGACCTGGCAGGAGAAGGCGGCTGGGCAACGGATTCGCGCAGGAGAGGACCGGAGGAGGCGTGGAGGGGCATAGTAGTTAGGCGGTAAGCATTTTACTAATCAGAATAATACTGGGCGCCCCACGTGAGTGCGCCCCTTCCCGAAGGCTACCTTCTCTGCGCGCTGGCCCGGGGCAGACCAAGCCGTTGGGGCTACTTCACAAGGTGAATCACACCAGCAGCACCTCTATTCCTTGCTGCCGGAAGGGGGCTACCTGGTCTTCGGTAGCGCCCGTGTCCGTAATAAGCTGGTGCACTTCGCCGATGGGGCAGATCAGCGAGGTAGCAACCGTCCCGAGCTTGGTATGGTCGGCCACTACGATGCGGCGCGTGGCTTGGCGTAGCATAACCTGAATTACGGCGGCCTCCTCAGGGTGTAGGGAGGTCAGGCCCTTCTCGGCATCAATGCCGTTGACACCAATAAAGACTTTGTCAACAAAGAATTGGCTGAGTGCTTGGGTAGTGGCCGGCCCCACCAGCGAAAACCAGCCACCCGTCAGAAAGCCGCCCGTTACAAACACGCGCACATCTTGGCGGTGGCTTAGCTCCATAGCCACGTTAACGGTATTGGTGATGACCGTCACGTTGGCGTCCGAGCGGAGGCTGCGCGTAACCTGGGTAGTAGTGGTGCCAGCCGTCAGGGAAATAGTCTCGCCGGGCTGAATGAGGGCGGCGGCGGCTAGGCCAATGCGGCGCTTTTCAGCCAGGTTGCGGTCAATCTGGTCGTGGAAGCTGGAGTTATACCGAAAGGGCTCGTAGAGCAGGGGCTCGCGGGGCACTGCGCCCCCGTGTGTGCGCCGGAGGCGGCCTTGCTGCTCTAGTTCCATCAGGTCGCGGCGCACCGTGACCACCGAAACGCCAAACAGGGTAGCTAACTCCTCGACGGCTACCGTGCCGGTGTGCAGCAGTTTCTCAACAATCACTTGGGCGCGGGCGGCGGCCGCGTTATCAGGCGCTAATAAGTCAGGCATATCTCGTATCGGGTTCAAAAAGTCGATTTGCGAGTGAAGGTAGCTGCCAAATGGTGGGCGGGCTGCGCTAGGGCTGAGTTCGCACGTAGGCCTTCAGGGTGGCGCATTCGGTACCGGTAGCCGGTCCGTGGGGCCGAATGGTGTAGGCGCCTACCACTGCTGGCACGATAAACGTTTCCGCGTAATGAACCACGAAGGGCTCGAAAGCTTGGCTGGGGCTTTCCACAAGGGCTTCGGCTCCCTGCACTAAGTTCAGCACCTGAACCCCACCTTGGGTGTGATGCGGCACTACGCCCGTAAACCAGTGGCGGCGGGTCTCGATAAACTCTCGCTCGTGCAGGCCTGTGCGCTCTTCCCGCCAGCCGGGGCCGCAGGCCACGGGCTCCACGTGGTTAACCAGGTGGTCCGTTACCCAGGTGGTGGTGCGGTCAGGTGCAATGTTGGCCGCGCCGTGAGCGAGGTGGATGGGCCGGGGGCGGCCATCAAGGCCCAGGCGCTCCCAATCCCACAGTTTGAAGGTAAAAATGTAGGGGGTGGCCGAGATTTCTAGCACCATGGCATTAGCACCCGAGCAGTGAATGGTGCCCGCCGGAATTAGAAAGTGGTCGTGCTGGCGAGCCGGAAACTCGTTGATGTACTTGGCCGCGGGAAAAGGAGCCCCACCATCTTCTTGGGCGCGCTGCAAGTCGGCCACCATGGCCGGGACGTTCACGTTTTCTTTCAGGCCTAGGTACACCACCGCATCCGGCTCGGCCGCGAGCAGGTAGTAGCTTTCGTCTTGGGTGTAAGCCAGGCCAAACTGGTCGTGGGCGTATTCCGTGAGCGGGTGCACCTGCAGGGAAAGATTGCCGCCGCCCATGGTATCGAGAAAGTCGAAGCGGATAGGAAACTCGGTGCCGAAGCGCCCATGCACGGCCTCCCCTAGCAGCTCCCGGGGGTGTGCAAATACGAGGTTAATGCTCGGGATTTCCACGCGGGCTTCCCCAAAGCCCAGCAGCAAAGAGTTTTCCTCGGGTACGCAGTCGAAGCCCCAGGCGTAGTTCGCCGGGCCGTCGGGTAGGTCGCAGACTTCGCGCAGCCACTGCCCGCCCCAGGGCCCGGGGTCGAAAAAGGGCACTACCCGAAATGGCCGCCGCACGGTGGCCGCTAGTCCCGCCCGCAGGTCGGCCCCGCTGATGAGCTTGGGCACGGTGGAGTCGTTGGTATCCAGCAGAAAATCAGCCTGGGGCAGCACCTGCTTCTTCAGCCGGTCGGCCGCCCGCCAATCCACGAAAAAGGCGCGCTTGTACTTTAGGCTGGCCTTCTCTGTGAAGTTGTGGCTGCCTAAGTTCCCAATTTCGCCCCGCCGCTGCCGGAGCTGAATTTCCCAGCGGGCTAGGTCAGCATATACTACCAGGGCCGGAGCCGGGTATACTAGCGTGGCACCGGTACCCACTAGCACTACCAGCTGGCCCGCAGCCGTAGCTAAGGTTTCCTGGGCCTGGTGGAGCCGCTCGGGGTCAAAAAAATCGGCTATCAGTAATCCATTCAGCCGACCAAAGACGGGGTCGTTGGTAAGGGAGCCAGCAACTAGCAGATCAATTTCAGCTGGGCGGCGGTAGTAATCATCTGCTACTAGCCATTGATTCGCCGGCAAGCCCGGCCTTAGTTGCTGCTGTAGCAATTCCAGATTGGTGCCGGGGTAGCATTCTACGGCCAGAACCAGGGGCTGACCGGGTGCGGAGGACGCCGCCTCCAGCGCCGTGCGTAATGCCTCGATAATGGCGGGCCACCCGGTTTGGCAAGCATCCGCTTTAGCCGCTACCGGCACGAAGGGAAACTTGTCATAGTTGGAGGAGCGCATAGACTGGAGAAGGGAAAAGAGAAGGGAGAAATCAGCATTGCCTACTAGCTGGCAACGAAGGAAAACTGTAGCTGGCACCGGGTTGAAGGCGTGCGTACTTCCCTCGCAGCGGAAACGCGTAGCCTATTGAAGCGTGGGCTATACGTTTCACTTGACCAATATTGACAACAAAAATGTTCGTTTCATAGCAAAACGAAAAATAAATACTTTCATTTGCTTAAATACTACTTCAGCCCACACTAGGCCCAGCGCTTTTGGAGATGACGGCTGCTAGTGCCTGTGAAAGTAAATCACTTATTGGGCTCTGTGTGGCAGCAGAGCCTGCCCCTACCCTCCTCTCTCTATTCTGCTACTAGATGCTGTTTTCATCCACTTCCTTATGGGCAAGTTAGGGCTCACCCTAGGCGCATTTTCTTGCAGATGGCAGTCAGCAAGTGGTAGCATCCTGCAGTAGCGTTGCCTCGTCGCTCATCTATCTAAGTGAACACAACTGCTGCCCGCTGGGCAAGCTTTCCTGCTCTTCTTCCCACCCTTTCGTGCCAACCTGCTATGAAGTATTTTGCTACCCTCCTTTTTGCGCCACGGTACCTAGCCCTGCTCGTGGCTGGCTGTGTGCTTACTATCACTACCGCTTCCGGCCAGAACAAGTACCACGTTGCCGGCGAAGCTATTCTTGACAAGCTGAACACCAAGTTTTACAATGCCAGCAAGCAGCTCTATGTGGAGCAAATTGATGGCAACGAAAACATTATTGTGGAGCGCGGCGGGGCAAGCTACGTTTGGCCAGCCTCCCACATGCTGCGGGCCCTCCGCTACGGCGCCCTAGCCAATCCGGCTAAGTATACTGCCCGGCTTCGGTCCTATGCCTACGCCCTCGACCAATATAGGCAGAATGGCAAGTACGCCTCCGACATTGTGCCCGGCGCCGACCCTTTGTATGACGACAACGCCATCATCGGGCTTGCCCTCATGGACGCCTACCAGCAGGTTTTGCCTACTGAAACCGGCCTATATGAGCGCTCTTTAATTGGCCTCAATTACTGCTTGAATGCGCGCGACGCGAACTGGGGCGTACCGCAAAAGGAAAGTGAGCTGGGCTGGGGTAAGTTTTACTCGCAGGCTACCATCTTGCCGGCCCTCCACTGTGCCCTGATTGCCAAGAACAGCACCGACCCTCAATACTTAGATATTGCCAAGCGATACTATGAAAAAATTAATACTGTAAGCTGGAAGCTGCGCGATGCCAATACAAACCTGCTCAACCAGTTCTCCTTTTATAACAACAATAGTTGGAGCCTAACCGGTCATGGTGAGAACGGGGCTGGCTACCGTGCCTACCAAACTACCCCCAATATTCAGCTGGCTCTTAAGCTGTACCAGCTAACCGGCGACAGCCGCTACCTCGACGATGCCACGGTAATGGCAGACGCCTGCCTGCGACAGTGGTACACCCCCGGTAAAGGACTAAGCGAAATATCCTTCTGGGGTGGCAGCGACATGGTAGAAATGCTGGTAGACTTTTACGAAGTAGACCATAATGCTAGGTGGCTCACGGCGGCGCGCAACATTGTGGACTACCTCATTGAGTATGGCCGCGACCAGCTTGGCTACTACCCCGGCTCCTACAATGACGCCGACGGCACGTGGAACCAGGACCGCCGCTACCTGTTCCCGGCCTCGGTAATGATGATGGGCCAAGCCTGCGCCGCAGCCGCCATTCTGCGGGTAGCCCACGTAACGAATACGCCTCTGGCCGCTGCCAGCCCTGCTACCGCGAAATCCACCGAACTAGCGGTATTTCCTAACCCGGTTGTAAACCGCTTGAGCCTGCAAGCAAACCGTACTCTTGCCGGTGGCCAAGTCACGGTGCGTAATTCCCTAGGCCAAATCGTGATTAGCGCCCCGTCTTATAACACGTCGCTTGATGTCTCGGCCCTGGCTCCCGGCGTTTATATTATCTCTTGGGTCAGCGGGCAGCAGTGCTTATCACAGCGCTTTGTAAAGAAGTAAACTACTAAACGGCGCTAGTATTGGCTTGCGCTGCCTTGACATAGGCGTCAGAAAATGAAGCCGCCGGGAGCGTGCTCATCCAGTCTCGCCCGCTGGCTGCTGTAGTGCGCCTTGCTACTCCTCCCCCATCTGTACTTCCACCCGATGATAAAGCTGAAGAGCTATTTGATTGTACTAGTAGTATGGTGTACCTGCTCCTGCGCCAGAACCTCTACGCCGAGCAGTACTTACCGGACGGATAGCCACCCCACCCCGGGCGGCCACCTGCAATACGCTAACCCCTTCATGGGTACAGCCCCGTTCAACGACCCCAAAACCATTGGATACGCCCCTCCCAAGGACTGGCGGGGCGTGTGGGCTGGTCTCGTGTTTCCGGGGAGCTCGTTGCCTAATGCTATGGTGCAGTTGAGCCCCATCACCGAGTTTCACACCGGCGCCGGCTACGACTACGAGGACTCGGTGATTTACGCCTTCGCCCACACCAACAAGGGCCACTGGAACTTGTGCCACTTACCGGTTTTACCGGTTTCGGGGGCGACTACTCCGGCCGGCTACTCTTCGCGCTTCGCTAAAGCCACTGAAAAGGCCTCGCCGGGCTTCTACGGCGTTACGCTGCAGGATTACGGGGTGCAGGTAGAACTCACGTCTACCCTGCGCTGCGGGTTTCACCGCTACCGCTACCACCAGCCAGACAACCGCCGCATCGTGTTCAAGCTTGCGCAGTCCAACGAGCGGGTTACCAACTGGAGCATAGAAAAAGCGGGCCCAGCGGCCGTACAGGGTTTTCAGGAAACGGGCCGCCAGACGGTGTACTTCTACGGAGTACTCAGCGAAAACCTGCAGGGCCTGGACGTGCCAAGCAAGGGTGCCCAAGACGGCGTGGCTGTGGTGCGCCTACCGGCCGGCGGCAGTAAGCCTGTGGAACTCAGAATCGGAATATCATTCGTGAGCGTGCAGAATGCCAAGCAGAACCTGGAGCAGGAAATCGGCAGCCGCTCGTTTGAGCAGGTGCGCCAGCAGGCTGAGCAAACCTGGGAAAGCTTGCTTGCCAAGGTGAACGTAAAGGGCGGTACAGCCAAGCAAAAGCAGCTGTTCTATAGCTGCTTATACCGCTCGTTTCTATGGCCGGCGCTACGTAGCGACCTGAATGGCGAATACCGCGACGTGCAGGGCAACGTGGTCAAGGCCGACTTCAATTACTACACCGAGCCTTCCTTGTGGGATACCTACCGCAACAAGGACTTGCTGATTGGTATGCTCACGCCCCAGGTAACAACCGACGTGATTAAGTCTATGCAGGATGTAGGCCATAAGACCGGGTTCTTGCCCACCTTCTTTCACGGCGACCATGCTTCGGCTTTGATTGTTGGCTCTTACCAGCGGGGCATCACCAACTTCGACGTGCAGGATGTGTACCGACTGATGCTGCGCAACGCTAATTTGGAAGGTGGAGCCCGCCCCCACATTGCCGAGTACATCCAAAAAGGGTACATCTCTACCACGGAAGTAGCGAACCCGGAGGTGGAAACCAAAGACAAGGCCGGCGTATCGAAAACCCTGGAGTATGCCTTCGACGACTACGCCGTGGCCCAACTGGCCCGGATTTTAAAGGACACCACTACCTACCGGATGATGATGGCTAGGTCGAAGAACTACAAGCATCTGTTCGACCCCGCCACTAAGTTTATGCGTGGTCGCCTCGCCGATGGCTCTTGGGTGAAACCCTTCGATCCGCAGTATCCTTACTACGAGTACATGTACCGGGAAGCCAACGCCTGGCAGGTTTCCTTTTTCGCCCCCCACGACATGCCCGGCCTAATAGCCTTATACGGTGGGGCCCAGCCCTTCGAGGCCAAGCTGGATTCGCTGTTCACCGTGCCCTGGAATCCCTCCCATATTGCCCGCAACGTATCGGGCTTTATTGGGCAGTACTGCCACGGCAACCAGCCCGACCACGAAACGCCCTTCTCCTACTACTTCATTGGAAAGCCGGAAAAGTCGCAGCGCCGGCTCGATGAGATTATGGACAAGTTCTACGGTATGGGCAAAGACGGCCTGGGTTACTCTGGCATGGACGACGCGGGCGAAATGTCGGCCTGGTACGTGTTCAGCTCCACGGGCCTCTACCCGTATTCTGCTGCCGACGCCAAGTACCTTGTGAGTGTGCCTCTCTTTGATGAAGTCAGCTGGAAAGCCGATAACGGCACCACATTCACTGTGAAGAAAACGGGCAACGGCCGCAGCCTAAGCACCATTAAGGTAAATGGGCACACCAACCAGGGCTACTTCGTGGACCACACCTTGTTCCGTACGGGGGGGCGCCTGGAAGTTTCCACCAAATAAATCTTCCTGGGGCAGCCCGGCACTACCCAGCCACTCCAGATCTACCTGTTCGGCCGGTTCGTAATCGTAAGCCGAGTTTTAATTGGAAACCCGGTTTTCTTCCTCCTGGCTACCTGCCGCGTGGCGGTTGAGGACCTTGCCGCTACCAATTTTCCAGGTGAAGCTTAGCAATATCTTCCGGCTTTCGTATTGGTTGTTCCAGGTCATATCCACGTTGCGGTAGCGCAAATAGCTGCGCCACTGGTCAGTATAGAATAGGTCGGTGAGGCGCAGGCTCAGCGTCGCTTTTTCCTGCCAGAGCTGCTTTTTCAGGCCTAGGTTGAGCGAGCCGTTGGCGCGGACGTGGTATAGTCCCTGCACCGTTGGGGAGCGATAGGTGCCCCCAACGGTGAGCAGGTAGTGGCGCGGCAAAGTGAAGGTGTGGTCCGAACTTGCCGACCAACCGAAGCGCGCCAACCGCACAGTCTGGCCCTCAACCAGGGTACGAGTTTGCGCGTAGGAGCCCGCCAGCTGGTTGTCCACGCCCCACCATTTCGCCACGTCCGAGTGGCCCCCGGAAGACAGGACAAGCGTTGTGGCCTCGTCCAGGTTCTGCTCCACGGACGTGGAAATTTTCGTTTCGTCGTTCTGGTAGACGACGTTGTTAATGCCGTTTGTTTCGCGCAGGTAGCTTAGGCTCAGCACCTGAAAGTTCCGGTGGGTATACGTGAGCACCGCAGAGGTAGCCAAGGAGGGCAGTAGGTACGGGTTGCCCTGTTGAGCAGTGTAGGCATCGGTGTAGTTGAGAAATGGGTTCAGACTCTGGTAGTTCGGGCGCGTGATGCGCCGGCTGCCGGACACGCCGAGTTGGTCGTGCTGGGTAAGCTTGTAGGTTGCAAACAAGCTGGGGAATAGCTGCGCGTAGTTGCGCCGCACGCGCTGCCCAGTGGTCGGTGATTCGCCCACGGAGTGGGTTTGCTCCCCACGTAACCCGCCTTTCAGTTCCAGCTTACCCCGCGTTGTGCTCAAACTCAGATAAGCCGCCGTGATAGTCTCGTTGTAGGTAAACTGATTGGTACGGAGCCGGTCGGGCTGCCAGGTATCACCCACAAACGTATCGAAGGCTAGTGCACTGCGCGTGGTCACCCAACTCACTTTGGCGCCGGTTTCGGCCCGCCACGCTGTGCCCGCTACCGGGTGCACGTAGTCAGCCTTCGCCGCGCGCACAGTCACCGTCGACGAGGCGGCGCTGCGCAACCGGCCGGCGTCGCGGGCACTATCATTGAGGGGGGAGAAGGCTAAATTGGCGAAGATTTGGTCGGCGGTGGAAGGGTAGCGAACGTAGTCGGCATCGGCGCTCAGCTCGCGGCCCAGGCTGTCGAGGGTGAAGCGGTAGTTGAGGTTGAGGCCCACGTTGTCGGAACGGGAGGCTTTGGGGTTGTCCATTTGCAAGCGCCCGACCGGGCGGCCGGCCGCATCCGTGAGGGTAGTTGTGCTCGTGGTTGGGGCCGTTTGGGCGTAGCGGCTGCCGCGCACCTGCCCACCCAGGGTCTGCCGGGGAGTGAGGGGCACCTCGACGCCCGCCGCGAAGTTGAGCGCGTGCCCTAGCGGATGCCAGTAGTTCACCTGCCGATACACCGTGTCGCGGATATAGCGCACCTGCACCAAGCGGTTGTAGGAGTTGTAGCGCCCAGCGCTCAGGCGAGTAAACAGCCGCACCCGGCCCACGTTGTAGTGCAGGTTGGTGCTGCCTGAGGCCTTTTCGTAGCGGCCGTAGCCGCCCGCCAGCGTTGCCGTGCCGCTCAGCCCGGGCCGCTGGGTGCGTTTAAGCCGGATGTTGAGCACCCCGGCCGTGCCGGCCGCATCAAGGGAGGCCGGTGGGTTAGGTAGCAACTCCACTTGGCTGATGGCGGAAGCGGGGAGCGACTTGAGGTAGGCCTTGAGATTTTCCCCGTTCAGGTAGGTAAGCTTCCCGTCCAGCAGCACTGTCAGGCCGGTACTGCCGCGGTACACGATGTTCTCGTCCTTGTCAAGCTGCACGC
This sequence comes from Hymenobacter mucosus, assembly GCF_900188255.1. Lineage (GTDB taxonomy): Bacteria > Bacteroidota > Bacteroidia > Cytophagales > Hymenobacteraceae > Hymenobacter > Hymenobacter mucosus. The sequence continues at coordinate 63,360 of NZ_FZNS01000012.1, forward strand.
CGGGTGCTTTGCGCAGTACCTCCAGCGCATTGTCTCCGGCCGTGTTCAGGCGGTCCACGTGCAACACGGTGCGGTCGGCGAGCTGCTCCAGAGCCGGCAGCCGGCCCTGCACCGTCACGCCCTGCAACGTGGTAGAAAGGGGCATGAGCAGCAGCCGGGGCATGAGTATCGACCGGTTGGCCACCTCAAAGGGTGCACTGCGGGCGGGTCGGTAACTCAGCAGCTGGGCTTTCAGGCAGTAGCGCCCGGCCGCAACCCGCGCAAAGTCATACGAGCCTAGCTCATTCGTCGTTTGCGTGGCCGTTGCCACCGAATCGGGTAGGTGCACCAACACGACCGTGGCGAAGGCCAATGGCTCATCCGTTGCGTCGTGCACCGTGCCTGTCACGGCAACCGGTTGTTGGGCGCGGGTTTGGCCGCTGAGCAGCAAGACGCTAAGGGTAGTAAAGAGAGTATAACATTTCATAAGGCAGGAGAAGCTGGAGGACGGGGCGAAAGTGTGCCGCGGGCCTCCCCTACCCAAAAAAGTTATTCCACTGCCCGGAAATGGGCTGTCAAATCAAGTGAAAGCCTTTTTCCGGTTTCACACCCCATTTTCGGGCAGTGGAATAAAAAAGTGGCGTCCGTTGCCGAGGATGGATAGGTTTGACGCGTCTTCCACCTGCTTCTTTATATCCCCTATGACTGCTATTCTTCTACTCCTGCTTCAGCTGTTGCCTACAGCTCCATCTGCCGGCATCACGCCTCCCGATACGCGCGACGTCGCCGCATTTACCCACGTGGCGGTGGCTGCACCCATCACGGTGCTCCTGCACCAAGGAAGCCCGCAGCAAGTTCGGGTGGAAGCCGCCCCCGAGGACCTGGCCCGCCTGGAAACCCACGTTGACCACGACGAGTTGCGCATTCGCGACCGGACCGCCGATGCCGGGCGGAGCAACCAGTCGCCTCTCGGGAAGGTGACCGTGCATATTACCATGCCCACTGTTCGCAGTCTCTACGTGGCCAATGGCAGCCGCTTGCACGCCGACACCTTGCAAGTGAATCAGCTGTGGCTAGAAGCTAATAGTTCGGGGCTCCTGATGCTAGGGCAAGTGCAGGCCAGAAGGGTTAGTGCGGGCACGGCCAGCTCCGGTCGGGTAGTGCTGCACCAGTTGCTTGCCGATACGCTCCAGTCAACGGGGGCTAGCGCGGGCAGCCTTACGGTAGCGGGCACCTGCCCCTACTATCGGCTGACGCTTAGTAGCGGCGGGCATGTACAAGCCGAAGCATTGGCCGTCGAGACGTGCACGGCCACGCTCAGCAGTGGCAGCCGCGGCCGGGTCAGGGTTTCCACCCACTTACAGGCCCACGCCAGCAGTGGCGGCCAGCTAACGGTGCTGGGCAACCCGCAGCTGAGCAGCCGCGTGAGTAGCGGCGGCCGGGTGCAGCGGCAGGAAGCGCGCTAAGTTTCTTTCGTTATTCCTGCTATGAAAAAGAGCACGCTCCGCTGGCATGTGCTGGCCTGGGTAGCCTTCTACGTCTACTCCTGCATTGATGAATTCTGGGACTATAGTGGCGCCATTAAACCCCACAGAGTACCTCTGCAGCAAAGTTTATGGCTGCTCACTTCCTTCTGGGTCGTGCGGGCCGTCGTGTTCTACTTTTGCTACTTGGTGGTGTATCCCCGTTTTCTACGCGTCAATCGGCTACCGCACCTAGCAGTGGGCGTGGGCGTGGCCGTGCTCTTGTTTGCTGGGCTGCGCGCCAGTATTGAGGAAGTGCTGTTCCCGGCCCTGCTGGGGTTTCATAACTACACGCCAGGCACCACCATCCAGCATTACGTAGCAGACAACTTTTTTTGGTCGATTCCTACCCTGTGGTTTAGTGCCGCTCTGTGGGCGAGCGAGAGGAACCTGCACCAAGAGCGCGAAAACCAGCAGCTTCGGGAAGAAAAGCGCGCCGCCGAAACAGCGTTCCTGCAAGCGCAGATCAATCCGCACTTCCTCTTCAACACGCTTAACCTACTTTACGGCATGGCCTACCCCGTGTCCAAGCCGCTGGCGAGTGCCCTGCTCAAGCTGGCCGAGCTGATGCGCTATATGCTGCACGAGACGGCCATCGATCAGGTAGCATTGACCCAGGAAATTGAGTACGTGCAGCACTACCTGGCCCTGTACCGCCTGCGCTTTCCCGACCAGCTGTTCGTCAACTTTACCATTACGGGCGAGCCCGCGGGCCGCCAGATTGCGCCCTTGGTGCTGATTCCCTTCGTGGAAAATGCTCTGAAGCATGGGGTGCTCGACGACCCGGCCCACCCGGTGCGCCTGCAGCTCCATGTGGCCGCGCAGGAAGTTGTTTTTCAGGTTGAAAACCGCATTAGCGACCAGCAGAAGGACACAAGCAGCGGCATTGGGCTACCCAATCTGCGGCGGCGGCTGGCGCTATCTTATCCGGGCCGTCACCAGTTGCACATTGCCACCGAAAGGGGGCAGTTTACTACCTTACTGCGGGTTGCTTGCTAAGGTGGCCCTTTTTATATGGCCCTCGGGGCCTCACTACTGCCTATGATTCGCTGCCTGGTTGTGGATGACGAAGCGCCCGCCCTCGCCATCCTGGCCGACTACATCAGCCAAGTGCCTTACCTAACGCTGGTGGGTACCACAACGAACCCCATTGAAGCGCTGACGCTGGTGCAGCAGGGCAGCGTGGACGTAGTCTTTCTGGACATTCAGATGCCCAAGCTGACGGGGCTACAATTTCTCAAGCTCAGCGGGACAAAATGCAAGGTCGTACTCACCACTGCCTACCCCGAGTACGCACTGGAAGGCTACGAGAACGACGTGGTGGATTACCTGCTCAAGCCCATTGCGTTTGAGCGCTTTCTCAAAGCAGCCCAGAAGGCTTTAGGCCTTCTCTCCCCCGCGCCCGCAGCAGCTGTGCTTCCCCCGTCTGTGCCTGCGCCTCCGGCCTACCTCTTCATTAAAGGTGATACTAAACATAAGTACGTGCGCGTCAGCTACGCCGACATTCTCTACATTGAGGGGCTGAGTAATTACGTTTCTCTTTACTTGCCAGGGCAGCGCCTGATCACCTATCAGACCCTTAAGGAGCTGGCCGATACGCTGCCGCAGCCACCCTTCCTGCGCGTGCACAAGTCCTACATCGTCTCGCTCGACAAGATTCAGCTAGTGGATGGCAATACCCTCTACATCGGGGACAAGCAAGTGCCCGTCAGCGACACGTACCGTGAGCAGCTATACCGCTTAATTAGGGAAAGGTAAGCCGCCGTTTTGGGGACTTAACAGGGCAAGCTATGCTTGAGGCTGTTCGGGGCACTGGTTGCAGCGCCGCTCGTCTGTCCTTCTTTGCTACATGACAGCCATTGGTCGTCGGTGCGGTCCTTACGTGGTGGCAGTATGGGCTTGCATGCGCTGCCTGTCAGCGCCAGAGCAAACAATCTGCCGGCTGGCTGGTATGGAATAAGGCAGTTGCGCACGGTAGCTGCTTATCCCTGTTCACTACTTCCACTCCCCATGACTATTGGAATCATTGGCGCCGGCCACATCGGCAGTGCCCTCGCCGTACGGCTCACCAGCCTTGGCCACACAGTCTACATCGCCAACTCACGCGGCCCCGAAACGCTCACTGATGTAGCCCAACGCACGGGCGCTACCCCCGTTACTGTACAGGAAGCGGCGCGCCAGGGCGAGCTAATCGTGGTAACCATTCCTCTGAAAAACATCCCCAAGCTGCCCCAGGACTTATTTGAAGGGATACCCGCCGACGTGCCCGTAATTGACACGAGCAATTACTACCCCTTGCTGCGCGACGGCCACCTGCCGGAGCTGGAAAGCGGAGACCTGACGGAAAGTGAATGGGTGCAGCAGCACCTAGGCCGGCCGGTGGTGAAGGTGTTCAACAACATCTACGCAGACCACCTCGAAAACGCGGGGCAGCCCGCCGGTACGCCCGGCCGCATCGCCTTGCCCGTGGCTGGCGAAGGCGAAGCCAAGCAGAGAGTGATGGCTCTTGTTGATGAACTGGGCTTTGATGCCGTAGACAACGGCAACCTGCACGAATCCTGGCGGCAGCAACCCGGTACGCCCTGCTACGGTGCCGACCTGCCCGCGACTGAGTTGCGGCAACAGTTAGCTAGCATGGGTACCGAGCGTACAGCAGCGCAACACGCGCAGTTCCTCGCGAATCATGCCGCGCAAGAAAAGCAAATGCAGGCGCAGGGCATCCAGCTGTAGTAACCCCAGCCAGAACCGGATGTAGCGACCTAGCTATGTTCAAACCGAAGCCTACCCGTACGCGCCTTGGGCAGTTGCCATGGCACGTTCGGGTAGGCTTCGGTTTGAATGGATGTGCAGGTAGTAGCGTAACAGTTAGTGGCCGGGCCGGCTGCATCCAGAGCTACTACGGCACAGTAGACCAGTGTAGCAGGTCAATCAGACCAGCTTCTGAGCAGCTACAGGAAGCAGCATTTTGGGAGACTCAGCCGGGAGTGAGAATATAAAATCTACCTATCCCCACCCTTCCGTTCTTTGCCCCGGTGACGGTATTGGAAGTGATGCGTACAACTCTGAATAGTTGTAGATATAGTTGTAAAACTAGTTTTAGTAGTAGTTGTCGTTTTTTAGATGAGGAGGCGGTGCATTCTACCGCAGGGCTACCTTCTGCCCACTTTGAGTGGCTGCGTAAATGCCCTCCAGCACTCGGAGGCCTTTCTGGCCCTTCTGGCTTTGGGTAAGGATAAACTAGGCAAGGCTTTTTTATTGGAAATCAACTGTCACCTACTGCCCATTCGTTGCCCCCAACTGTACGGTTTTTGGGTCGACGGTGATTTCCTGCAGGCGCTTGGCTACCGCCGGGCTCATGCTTTCTTGGTAGCGGCCGTGGAGTTGACCGGCCAGGAATTTCTCGGAGGCAGCAAACATGGCCATGTTGTTGACGGGGCGGGCGAAACCGTGGCCTTCATCGGGCGCGCAGATGTACTGTACGGGGTAGTTACGGTTGCGCAGGGCTACCACTATTTGGTCGGCCTCGGCCTTGTTCACGCGCGGGTCGTTGGCGCCCTGCACCACTAGGAGCGGGGTTTTAATTTTATCGGCCGCGTTGAGTGGCGACATGCGGGCCAGGGCGGCGCGGCCTTCCGGCGTGCCGGGGTCGGCCATGCGGGCGTACATCTGCTTGCGCTCGGCCTCCCAATACGGCGGAATGGCGTTGAGCAAGGTTGTCAGGTTGGACGGCGCCACAACAGCCACGGCGGCAGTATACACGTCGGGGGTGAAGGCCACGCCGGCCAGTGTGGCGTAGCCACCATACGAGGCGCCCATGATGCCCACACGCTTGGGGTCAGCAATGCCTTGGGCCACGAGGTATTTCACGCCCCAGGTCAGGTCGTCCTGCATTTTGCGGCCCCATTCGCCGTTGCCGGCGTTCAGGAACTGCTTGCCATAGCCAGTGCTGGCCCGAAAATTGGGCGAAAGCACGGCGTAGCCGCGGTTGGCCAGAAACTGATGCATAGCGTTGAAGCCGTACGCGTCGCGCCCCCAGGGCCCGCCGTGGGGCAGGATGATGACCGGTAGGTTTTTCGCCGTTAGGCCCTTAGGTAAGGTCAAGTAAGCCGGAATTTCCAGCCCATCCGACGACTTATAGCGCACCACTTCCATGTCGGCCAGGTCGGTGGCGCGAAGCTTGGGCCGCGTTTCGTACTGCTTGGTGAGCTGCTTGGTTTGGCGGTCGAACAGGTAGGCCACGGTGGGCTGGGTAGCCGAAGTAGCCGACAGCAGCCAGAGCCGCTCGTCGGTGGTGTGCGAGGCGGGGTACACATCGAGGCCCGGCAACTGCTTGCTTACGGCGGCAAAGTCCTGCTCCAGGGCCTTGTCTTTCCACACGCGGCGCATGCGGTCGTCCTCGAATCTCACAAACACCGGCTCGTGCGTTTTCTCCGACACCTCCAGGCTGCCCACGTCCACTCGCTTCAGTGGGTCGGCTTGGTAAGGCTGCTCTTGGCCGGTGGCGGGGTTGATGAGCACGATTTCGGCTAGGTTGCGGCCAGCGCCCCGGTTGGTGATCATGTACACGTGCTGGTTGTCCTTGGCGAAGGCAACCACACCGCTTTGCTCGTCAATCGACGTTTTGTAGAAGGGCACCAGCTTTTCGCCCTCCACGCGCAGACACTCAGTGCTGCCGTCCGGGTTTGAGCGCGAGGCCAGGCGCAGCTGGTCGTTCCAGTCGAACTCCCAGGCCCCGATGCGGTCGTTGTTCTGACGCACTAGGGTTTTCTCGCCGGTGGCTAGGTTTAGCTTGTACAGGTCATGCCAAGCCTTGTCGCGGTCGTTGAGGCCGATGTAGAGCGAGTTGGGGTCGGACAGGGGCGCGTTGAGCAGTTGTACGAGCACGCCCTTCAGGCCGGTGAGGTCGCGGGCGGTGGGCACGGGCTGGCCAGCGGTGGGAGCTTCAGCCGGGTTCACGGCGTAGATGTTGAAGTTTTCGTCGCCGCCCTTATCCTGGCTGTAGAGCAGGTACTTGCCGTCGCGGCTCCAGAAGTAGTTGCGTACCGGGCGGGCTTGGTCGTTCGTCATGGGCCGGGCCTGTTCGAAGGGCTCGTTCAGGCCTTTCACCCAGATGTTGCGGGTACCGTTGTAGGGCCGAAGGAAGGATAGGAACTTGCCATCGGGGGAAAGCTGAGCACCCGAAATCTCAGGGTCACCAAACAGTAGTTCGCGGTCGATAATGGGCGGCTGAGCGCTGGCTTTAGGTTGCGCTGGCCGCTGGGTGCTGGCCTGCGCGGTACTGGTTTGGGGGGTAGCTAGATTCAGCAACAGACTCAACCCCAGAAGAAAGTGTCTCATTAACAGGGAGAAATAGAATGAACAGGTGTTGCTAATGTAAACGAAAACGCCCGGGTCGCAAGGGTAGCTTGAGCAGCTAAGCCTCTTTTTTGACTTGGAATGTTGATGAATTTTCATAAAATAACACATAAAATCAGGTCATAGAAGCTGGTTTTTCCTGGCCTTTATTTCCAGCGTTACCTTAATGCGGTTTTAGCGATGCCGCGCAGCTTGGCTACCGAGAGCCTTTACTGCGGGCCTTCAGCAGGAGAAAAACGTTAAGTGGAATCAGGGACAAGTGAGCCCTAGGGTACCTGTCTTCAGGGAGCGGTTGAGACGGGCTTGCGACAGTACTATCATTTTCTTGGGACCGGATACTATCCAGTTACGCTACCGGTACACTAGGCTTTGCGTAAATCCGATATTGCCAGGATGAGAAAAACAACTAGTTTTACAACTAAATCAACAACCGATACTAGTTCAACCACGACAACATGATCTACACGGTAGGCGGCATCAAGGGCGGCAGCGGTAAAACCACGATAGCAACGAACCTGACGGTCTATCTGCTGCAGCAGGGCCGCGATGTTATTCTCATTGATGCCGATGATCAGGAGTCGGCTACGGACTTCACTTCCTTTCGTCATCAGTCGCTCGCAGGAGATTTGGGGTACACCGCAGTCAAGGTCACCGGCCGTGAACTGAATGCGCAAGTACAACGCCTAGCTACGAAGTGCGACGATATCATCATTGACACGGGCGGCCGCGATACCGTCAGCCAGCGTTCGGCCCTAACCATCTCCCACGTGTACCTCGTGCCCTTTGCTCCTCGCTCGCTCGATATTTGGACGCTGCGAAAAGTAGAGAACCTAATTGCCGAAGTAGCCCCCTTCAATCCGGGCCTGCGCTCCCTGACCTTCATTAACAAAGCGGACGCCCGTGGTACGTACAAGGAAGAAGCCGCCGAGCTTCTACGCAGTTCGGAGTACCTCCATTTCCTGGAGGCTTCCGTGGGCAACCGTATCTCATTTGCTAATGCGGCGGCGTCAGGGTTAGGAGTACTCGAAATAAAACCAAATGATGAGAAAGCTATTGCTGAGATCAACGAGCTGTGTACAAGCGTACAAAGCGTGATGAGTACAACTAAATAAAGAACTTTTTTAGCAACCTATTTTACAACTAGAATGACTTGTAAGAATAGGTCTAGTTGTACAACATTAACAACAACATATGGCTACGAAGAAACCTAAGCTCGGCCTCCCACCCACCCTACCGGCTGCCCTCTCCAACCCTGCCATGCAGGAGATGATCAGCAAGGGCGGCTCCGTCCTGGAACCCCTAGTGCCTGCTCCTGCTAAGTCGGAGCCCGTAGAGGACAAACTCAAGTCCTTTACCTTCAAAATATACGAGAGTGAGCTTGCGCAGATTCGCGCCATTCAGGACAGCTTACCTAAACGGGACCGTATCTCTATTCACGATTTTGTAGTAGCAGCAGTGAAAGAGAAAATCGAAAAGGCAGCCAAAAAACACAACTCTAAATAGTTGTAGGTATAGTTGTGTGAGTAGTTGTAATTTTTGAATGAGGAGGCGGCGCAATCTACCGCAAGGATACCTTCTGCCCACTTTTAGCGGCTGTGTAAATGCCCTCCAGCACTCGGAGGTCTTTCCGGCCCTCCTCGCCTGAGATGTGCGCTGGCAGGGGCTTGTTCGCTAACAGGTAGTAGGCAATGCCATCCAGTTGGGCCGCCTGCTGGTTGATGACGGGGAAGTTAAAGGCGCCCTGACTGCTTTTGCCTCGAAAGGGCCCGTAGCTCAGGCCTGGGCTGAGCTCAAAGGAGCCCGAATCCGCCGAGGCGAAGAATCGGTCGATGTTGCACGTGGAGGTTGCGGTGGAGGTACACACGGCTCCACTGGGGAAGTAAAGTTGCCACGTAATGGACTCTTCTACTTCCGTAAACAAATGCGGCAGGGTAACAGGGCCAAACTGGGCAGTTACGGCCACGGGCTCCTCGCCAAGCACGTAGCGGCTGCTCTGCACGCAGTACACTCCCAAATTCATTAATGGTCCCCCGCCGGCTAGGGCTTTGTTTAAGTGCCAGTCTTTGGGGTCGATGTCAGCCAGCCGGTAGCCCAGTGAGGCTTCAATCAGGCGTACTTGCCCGAATACCTTTTCCTGCCCAAGCCGTTTGAGTTCGATGTGGTGGGGCTCGTAGTGCAGCCGATAGCCCACCGCCAGCTGGACGCCGGCCCGCTGGCAGGCGGCAATCATCTCCTGACAATCCTGCTCGGTCAGCGCCATCGGCTTTTCAACTATTACGTGCTTGCCAGCTTTCGCTGCCCGGAGCGTGTACTCTTTATGCAAGCCATTGGGCAAGGTAATGTAGACCAAGTCAATACTCTTATTAGCGAGTATCGTGTCGAAGGTCTGATAAGAGTAGATGTTCTTTTCGGGAATGTGATACTCGGCCTTCCATTGCGATGCCTTGGTTGGCGAGCCAGTCACGATGCCCGCCAACTGGCAGTACTGGGAGGCGGCCAAGCCTTCGCGCACCAGATTTGCATACCGACCCAATCCGCAGACCGCAACCTGGAGTTTTTTAGTTGCATAGGGCAGCGCGCCGCGCTGGGGATACGCAGTGAAGGAGGGCAGCAGGATGGAGGCGCCTAGGCCTACCCCAAGCCGCTCGACAAATCCACGCCGGGATACATTTTTCATCTTATTGAAGGTGGAATAGAGGAGAACTACAAGATGCTCAAAGGCTGGCATCGACCAGCGCACAAGAAAGCGACAACTAATAGATTCCAGAACGAAAACTAAATCAGGAACTCTATACAGTTGCAGAAATACTTTCAAAAATGATTGTTTATTAAGTTGTTATTTTAGTTGCAAAATAGATATGTAATATATTTTAATTAAGTTATTTACATTTAAATAAAGTATTATTAATGTTTGTGAATACAGCATGAATCAGTTGATGTATATAAGCTGCCTGAGCATGCGCTTAGACGACTGGACGGTCATCGACATCACGGGACATTGCCTTATCAAGCACAAACGCTTCCATACTACCTTGTGGCAGCGTCTTTCTCTGCTAGAGTCTTTTGACCCGTGAATTTAGCGAGGAGTGCCTCAAATAGCATCTAAGTGCACGCCACGCTTCTTGGTTGTGCGCGGACGGTAGGGGAGGAGGGAAGGTGAATCCGCACGTAGTCTTGACCTTTCCGTATTCCACTTTCTGAACCCCCAGAGTTGCCGGTACAACTTGTTATACTCAAGCTATAATTTGCGAGAGTCGGCCTGTGGACTCAGCTACTTACGGCAAGTGCTTTACCACTCTGGGGGTAGCGCAAGAGTAAGAACAGAAATTCCTGTTAAGGCAGTTGCGCGAGCTGTTCTTCCCAACTGGTCGGATCGCGCAGCGGGCGCAACTCGCCGGCGGCAATGCCTGCGGGCAAGGTGAAGTCGTAGCGGCCCAGCATGTTGATGTGCTCGTGCAGCAAGGGCGAGAGGCGGGCTACGTCGCCCGGCTCCGGCGGTTCCACCAGGGCTTGTTGGTATTCCAGCGCTTGCTGTAGATAGCGGGTATTCCACAGCTCCAGGGCGTTGACGACCAGGCCCAGGGCCCCGAGTTGGTCTTCCATGCCCTCGCGGTACCGCTGGCGCAGTTCGCCTTTCTTGCTGTGGAACACGGCTCGGGCCACGGCGTGCCGCCCCTCGCCCCAGTTGAGCTGCACCAAAATGCGCCGGCGGTAGGCCCGGTGGTCGGCATGCGCCAGCTTCTGCTCCTGCCAGGCTTGGCTTTAACCGGCGAATTAGTTCAGGAACTTGGCCCGGTACTCGTGGGGCGTCAGGCCGATTTGTTTTTTGAAGAGCCGGGTGAAGTAAGGCGGGTTGTTGAAGCCCAGCTCGTAGGCCGTTTGGGCAATGGTGTTGTCGGAGCTGATGAGCAGGTTTTTGGCTACGTCCAGCAAGAAGGCATGGATGTGGTCGAGGGCGGTTTTGCCGGTTTCCTGCTTAAGCAAATCGGTGAGGTAGCGCGGGGAGGTGTGCAGCTGGTTGGCCAGGTACTTCACGGTGGGCAGGCCCAGAGTCTGCAGATGCCCCTGCTCACGGTAGGTGGTGAGTAGGCTGGTGAGCCGGGTCACCGTGCTGCCCGACAAGGTGCTGCGGTTCAAAAACTGCCGCTTGTAGAAGCGCTGCGAGTAGGAAAGCATGGAGTCGAGGTGCTTGAGAATAATCTCCTTGCTGTACTCGTCCGGGTTGTTGCCGTACTCGAAGCCCATCTGGTGGTACAGGTCCCAGAGAATCTTTTCCTCGCGCGGCGCCAGGTGCAGGGCCTCGTTGACTTCGTACTCGAAGAAGCCGTACTTTTTTATTTCCGCGTGCAGCGGGTGGCCCAGCAGGTAGTCTTCGTGCACGATAAGCATGAAGGCCATTTCGACGAACTGCAGGTCCGTAATCTGAATGACCTGGCGGGGCTTTATAAAGGAAAGGGCGCCGGCCTCGTGGTCGTAGCTGGTTTTGCCGTAGAGGAACCGACCGCCGGGCTTCATTTTGCGGAAGCTGATCATGTAGAAATCCGTCGTCAGCGGGTCCTCGCCGAAGGTGCAGCGCAGCAGCTGCTCGCAGGTGAGCAGGCTCAGCAGCGGCTGCTGGGGCGGCGGGTAGCCACAAGCGCGGTGAAAGGCACTGATGCTGGTGAAATGCTTCATGGGCGGGGCACGTCGTAACGGGCGGGGCAAGGCCAGGTGAAAGATATGGAAAATCGCCCCTGCTCCCCGGAGGAGCAGGGGCGATTTTCGCGTTTAGCCGGGAACAGGGGAGGGGTGCTTAGCCGTGGGCCCGCTCGGCCACGGGCTGCCACTCAGCCCAGCTGGCGAGGCGCTCGGCGTACACTTCCCGGGCCCAGGGGTAGGCGGCCTTGCCCATAAACAGGCGCAGCGGCGGGTTCGGCGCATCTACCAGCTGCAGGATAGCCGGCACCGTGGCGGCCGGCTCGCCGTAGTTGTCCGGGTGGAAGTTGGGCAGGGCGAACAGCGAGGCCTTGGCCTGGTCGTAGGCCCCAATGGTGGGGCTGTGCACGGCGGAAGTGCCGCCGAAGTCGGTTTTGAACGTGTTAGGCTCCACCAACGTGACGTAAATGCCGAAGCCTTTCACCTCGTGGTACAGGGCTTCGCTCAGGCCTTCCACGGCAAACTTGGTGGCGCTGTAAATGCCAGTGCCCGCCGCGCTGGTAATGCCCAATATACTGGAAAGCTGAATGAGGTGGCCGCGGCCCTGGGCCCGCATGAGGGGCAGCGCCGCCTGCGTTACCCAGAGCGTGCCCAGCAGGTTGGCGCCGAGGATGTCGTGCACGGCCCGCTCTTCCAATTCCTCCACGGCTCCGAACAGCCCGTAGCCGGCGTTGTTGATGACCACATCGAGCGAGCCAAACTGCTGGTGGGCCTGCTGCACGGCGGCCAGGCACTGGGCCCGGTCGGTAATGTCGAGGGCCAGCGGCAGGAAGGCCGCGCCGTAGGTGTCGGCCAGGTCCTGCAGGCCGCTCACGTTGCGGGAAGTGGCGGCTACGTTGTCGCCGCGCTTTAGGAAGGCCTCGGCCCAGAGTTTGCCGAAGCCCCGCGAGGCGCCGGTAATGAAGATTGTCTTTGCCATCTTTTTGGGGGGGTGTTGTGATGACACAAAGCTCCGGCGCGGCCACCCTGCCCGGCTTATACAAAAGGCGGAACTCGTGATACGGATTGACGTGGGCGACTATTTACGGCCGCTTACCCAACCGTAGACCCCTGCTGCAAGGCGCAACCGCCGCCGACAACGGCGGCTGACGCGGTTGGACTGTTGAGTGGATCTTTGCCGGCCCACCACCCGCTATCATTCCGCCGATGAACTACGAGGATACGCTCTACGGCTCTGCGCAACTGCCTTAACGGGAATTTTTGTTCTTACTCTTGCGCTACCCCCTCTGTACCTAGCGTTCCTAGTATTGCTTTGCAATTTGCCTAGCTTGAAGCATCTTGTTTGCACCTAGCTAGGAGCATGACAGCTGGGGTGTTGCTCAAGCCGAAGCATTGGCATAACAGCGGCTACCCACCTTTCTAGTTGCCCGACCAGTGGTAAACCCGTTCGGTACTGCGCTACCGCTTACTAATCCCAATTATGAAAAAAATCACCGCTTTGGTACTGAGCGCCGCGGCTCTGTTATCTGTTTCTAGCGCATTCAAAACGCCGCAACCCACCGGGTGGGAACCGCTGCTAGACCGCAATCTGAGCAAGTGGCAGACCTATGAGAGCTACCGCCACCAGCTAGGCTACAAGGGTACAGTACCAACTAACTCTCAGGGCAAAACAATTCCGCCCATCGGGTACGGCAAGAACGAGGCAAATGTCTTCTCGGTGGTGATACAGAAGGGAGAGCCCGTGCTGCGTATTAGTGGGGAGATTTACGGCTGCGTGTTCACAAAGCAGGATTTCACTAACTACCACCTCAAGTTGAAAGTGAAATGGGGCGACAAAAAGTGGATACCTCGCCTGGATGAGCCCCGCGACAGTGGCATTCTCTACAACAGTCAGGGAGAGTGCGGCGTCGACTACTGGCACAGTTGGATGCTCAGCCAGGAGTTTCAAGTGTCGGAGTACCAGCGGGGAAATGCAATGGGCGACTACTGGCGCATTGCCAATTCCACGGCCGATATTCGGGCGGCTCTCAATCCAACGAAAGATACCCTGCGGTACAACCCGGCGGCAGCTCCCGTAACCATGGGTAATGGGAACTCTGGCTTTTGCCAGGCAGCAGCCAACTACGAAGTACCAAATGGGCAATGGAATGAGTTGGAGCTAATTCAAGTGAATGGAGAGAGCCTGCACATTGTGAACGGCCACGTGGTGCTGGCCCTGGCTAACTCTGCCTATATCAAAAATGGGCAGCGAATACCCCTCACGCACGGTAAAATTCAGATCCAGAGCGAAGCCGCCGAAGTGTATTACAAAGACATTATGATTCGGCCTTTGACGGCTATGCCAACGCAGTTCGCTCAGTATTTTAACTAAGGCCAAGCTAGTACGCTGCTTATCAAGGCCAGTTGCTGGCCTAGCCCTTCTATGACGATTCTGATACTCCTAGTGGCCATTCTGGCCCTGATTGGCCTGATTAGTTGGGCGAAACTACATGCCTTTCTAGCGTTTTTACTGGTCACCATTGGGGTAGGCTTTGCCTTTGGGCTGGCTCCTGCACCCCTGATGGCAGCCATTTACCAGGGACTTGGTGACACGTTGGGCTCGGTGGTACTTGTAATTGTGCTGGGGGCCATGCTCGGCAAGGTGGTAGCCGACAGTGGGGCCGCCCAGCAGATTGCCGTCGTCCTGATTGAGGCGTTCGGTACCCGCTATATTCAGTGGACGCTGATGGTGGCTGGCTTCATTATTGGCATTCCATTGTTTTACAACGTTGGGTTTGTGCTGATGGTACCGCTCATCTTTTCGGTGGTGTACAAGTACAAGCTGCCGGCCGTGTACGTGGGCTTGCCCATGCTGGCGGCTCTGTCGGTGATGCACGGGTTCTTGCCCCCGCATCCGGCCCCAACCGCCCTGGTTGCCCAGTTCCACGCTAACCTGGGGCTCACCTTTGCCTATGGGCTGCTGATTGCAGTGCCAGCCATTGTGCTGGCTGGGCCAGTGTATGGGCGTCGCCTGCGTCATATTGTGTCGGTGCCGCTGCTTAGCTTTGCAGTGGAACCGGAGCCTGAACGGGTGCTGCCCGGCCGCCTGAACAGCTTCCTCTCGTCCTTGCTACCCGTACTGCTGCTCGTAACTGTGCTGGGCCTGCAGGCGCTACTACCTCCCCATACCCAACTTGCGCCCGTACTGGCCTTTCTATCCGAACCCGCAGTCGTTATGCTGCTGTCCGTGCTGGTGGCAACCATCAGCCTAGGAACGGCCCTTGGCAAGTCTATTGCCTCGGTAATGGAGGCCTACACCGCCTCGGCCAAGGAAGTAGCCCTAATTCTGCTCATTATTGCTGGGGCTGGCGCCCTGAAGCAAGTACTAGTGGCCAGCGGCGTCAGCACCGATATTGCTGCCAGGCTGCAGGGTACGGGTCTGCCGCCGTTGGTGTTGGGCTGGCTGATTGCGGCAATAATCCGAGTATGTCTGGGTTCGGCCACCATTGCCGGTCTCACTGCTGCGGGCGTCATGCTGCCAACCATGGCTTATTCGCACGCCAACCCTAACCTGATGGTTCTGGCCATTGGCGCGGGCAGCTTGCTGCTTTCCCATGTCAATGATGCTGGCTTCTGGCTGTTTAAGGAATACTTCAACCTTTCCGTGCGTGACACGCTCCGCTCCTGGACGATGATGGAAACTATCGTGTCAGTAGTTGGGCTAGTAGGCGTATTGACGCTAGACTGGTTGCTGAAGCTTTCCGTTGGGCTTGTGCCCACCCACATCGGGTAAGCATTGAAATCCTGGCATTTCTACTATAGGCAAGAGAAGAGAGTGGTAGCAAGGAGCACCTAGTTTCCACACAATTGCTAGTAGACGGAAAGGTAGTCACTCCGTTCTCCATGAGCTTCGGATCTCTGATTGTCAAGCCCAGGTGCTGACACCTAACGCTCGCGCAAGCGCAGGAGGACTACACATGAGGCAGAACGTCGATATAGCCGTACGGCCACGCTTCAGGACAATTTATGACGGTATAGGAGTTCGGCTCTGTTGCTTGGAGCGTTATCGCACTTAATCCAGTGCGATGGCAACTAGCCACTCGTAATAGCGAAGTTTACGGGTGTCCTAGGTGCGTGTAGCGTGCTGACACTCTCCTTAAAATCCTTGAGAAGTTGAGAAAGTGAAGCCGTTATTTCCTTATAAAAGACGATAAGCTTCGCCCTTTGTGCGTTATTAGGTGCTGTAGCCGGTGCTGCTCGGCCTTTGGCAGGAAGCTACTCGAGTCGACGTAACAGCAAAAAGCCCAAACAATTAAGGTATAAAATAGTAAAAAATGCGCCATAAAAATTTTCAAATTTGTGCTACTTTTTACTTTTAACAGCGCCGAAATTTCATGCCTACAAAATCGCCCTAAACAAGCTAGCTAATTATATATACTATATTAGTAATTACGGAGGCCATAACTGCTTGTCTTTGTGGATACTATAGAGGGTCATGCCTACAAAATCGCCCTTTCATGCCTACAAAAACGACGATTCATGCCTACAAAATCGCCCTTTCACACCTACAAAATCGCCCTGCAACGCCCTCATGCCTACAAAATCGCCCTTGACTCCTGTTGTTGATAAGACGGTTGCGCAACACAATGCGCTGATCAACGCACGCTTCAGTTTTGTACCGCTAGAGATGCGCTTGTTCATTTCCTTGCTGACACGAATTGAGCCAGGAGATGAGCAATTCCGGGAGCATTTCGTGCCCATGGCGGAGATCATCCACGAGCGAACGGGCGGTTCCGCATACGAGGAAGTAAAGCAGATGTGTAACAATATCACTTCCCGCCGCCTCTATATTGAGAAGCTGGTCGACACGCAACAGGGAGCACGCAAGCGCAGCAAAAAGCCCGATTTTGAGTTCATTCCACTAATGGCCAAGGCAGCTTATGAAAGCGATAGGGGAGGGGTAGTGGCTTCATTTAACCCACTGATTATGCCTTACTTATTGCAGTTGCGTGAGAGTGGTAATTTTACCTTGGCGCAACTAGAGCAGCTCAACAAACTGAAGAGCTTCTACTCCTATCGCATCTACTGGCTCTTGAAGGAATATGCCACCTTCAAAGAGCGCACAATCACTATTGCGCAGCTTCGCTTCCTGCTTGACCTGCAGGAAGGAGAGTATCCACGCTTTAACAATCTACGCACTCGTATTCTAGACAAGGCTCAGGACGAGATGCAACAGACTGACATGCCCTTCACCTATGAACTACAGAAGCAAGGCAAAGTCGTATCAGAAGTAAAGTTCCTGTTGGCTGCACCTGACGAGGCAACGGTTATGCCTACAAAATCGCCCTTATCTGAAGCTCCCGCTTGGACGCAAACCCTGGCGGAGATAGGAGTAGGAAAGAGAAGCTTGGCGGTAATTAGCCGACAGTTAAAGGCCGGTGAGTATGATATCGATTACATCGCCTATGTCGTGCGCATAATAGGGGGGCAATTCCGCAAGGGCAAGATCAAAAAACCCGCTGGGGCTGTGTATAAGGCACTGATCGAAAAGTACCTCTTTACGGACTATCAGCAAGCAAAAGCGACGGCCGCCACAAAGAAGCCGACAGCAGAGGAGCCTACTGCAACCCTTGAGGTAGCCTTCCGGTTGAGTGAGGTGCAGGCCATGTACGATAACCCTGGGCCCTATGCCCAGCGACACAAACGGGCCGATACCTTTGAGCAGCACTTGCAGCAGGTCTACTTACAAGATGGCTTCGTACTTGAACAACGGGACGGGACACAATGGCTGGTCAAACACGGGGTAGGGTAAGGCTCCCTTCTTAATGTAGCCTGCTTGGAAGGCGTCGTATACCAGTACAATATAAACCGGCTGGATGATAGGGCGCCGCTTTATCAAGAGACTTTCCTTGTTAGGTCAGAACCGGCCATTGGCGCTTGAACCAGTTGATTGTGACCTGGCTAGATAAGCTCCACTATATCCTTCTCGCTCGCACGTTTGCTCGCTAGACTAGCGCAGTGTAAGCCATGGGCAGTTGGTTATCGTTGATGGTGCGACGCACTAGTTGCACTTGGAAGAGCCCGCACGGGTAACTACTCAGATCCTTCAGTTCTTGCGGGCTGAAGTGTAGGACGAACATGGTGTGTTAATGGGTAGGTAGAGGCAATCCAAGCTAACAAAGTAGCCCAGCTTCCGCTTCGGAAACTGGGCTACTTTACTTGAAGCTACGCTGCCTATTGTTTAGTTGCTTCCGGGGAAAGCAAAGCCCAGTTGGAACTGAAATACTGAGTTGTAAATTTTATTTCCTCCGGGGAGAGCGGCATCGCCGTCATAGAGTTTGGTAATGCTACGGTTGTAGCGGATGCCAACATTCGGGCCACTCTCTAATTGATAGCCAACGCCTACAATGTAGCCAAACTGGAGCTTGTTGAGTTGGCCCCGACCGGTGATGTCAGGTATGGCCGAATCGTCGTACTTCGTTTTACGTGCGAACAAGTAGCCAACTTGCGGACCGGCTTCAAATACAAGGCCGGCGGCATTTATGCGAGCCAAGAGCGGCAGATCAATGTTGTGAAAGGTTGTTTTAGAAAAATCCTCAATCTGGTAGCCGCGCTGAGAATATAGCAACTCAGGATGCAACTCAAACAGCCCCCCGACGCCCAGGGTCGTCGTGGTTGTAATGCCAGCCTGAAAGCCAAAGCGGTTTTGAACATCACCTTGGAAGTCTTTGTCGTCGCCAGCTAGGGAGGCAGCCACCACGCCCACTTTAAGGCCAATGCGCGTGCCACCGCCGGTGGTTTGGGCTTGTACAGCGGCGGTAGCGCCGGTAAGTAAAGCAAGAGACAGAATAATCGTTTTCATAGTTAGAAAAAGTGAGGGTGGTACGGGTTTCAACTTTCGCACGGGAAGAGCCAATCCGAGGGCTCCTGAATCAAGCGGCTTACTGTAAAGACGACAGACACGTGGCTTTTGTTTGTTTAAAAGATTTTTTAGGACAAAATATGAGTTTCTGAAGTAGGCAATCTGACATCTCGTTGACCACCGGATGCGTGGCCAAACGGGACAAAAGCCTTGCTCCAGAGTAGATTGTCCATCCCTACCACGAAAAACTGTTCTTGTGTACGAGCATGATCTGTCGTGCGTCAGATATCTTCTGAAATGGCGGCCACAACGTAGGTTTGTTCCAGCAACTGAGTCCTTGCGCAACCAACTACTACAAGAGGTGAAGCATACGAGCCTAAAGGCCAATTTTGCGCTAGATTGGCACGGTTATACAGGAATTAACTCATGGGTACAAGCCTCGGTTGGATGGCGAAGGCTATGTCAATAAGTAGCTAGATATAGCAGACATTCTTAAGAAAAAGTAATCTATCATTCACAACTCGGCGTTGAGGACGCTGTGAGCAGTGCACAGGGTTAGCACGAAAGAATAAGCCAAGAAACAAGCCATGTACACAGTAATCAGGAAGTGCCAGGGTTGGGTAGCTGTTGCTTTATTTATGCTCCAGTCAGCTCGTGCTACCCCCACCTCTGTACAAGCAAGAAGCCAGCAGGCGCCAGGGGGGTACCGGCCAGCAGGAGTTACATGGAAACCTACCGCAGATTCAGTCGCCAACCCGAACTACCTGTACCAAACCAGGTTCAGGAAAGCGGTGGCGTACTCACTGCGAGCAGCTGGCCGCCCAAATGCTACGTTGCTCTACAATTGCCCTCCAAAAGCAACTGTGTACGTGCTGGGGCAAAGTAAAAAATCGTATACCCAAGTGGCTGTGAATGGTCGAGTTGGGTACGTGGCAAGTGCGTGGTTAGCGGATATCCGATAAGCGGAATGCGGCCTCTATCCTAGGTGAGGTTAACCTGCTTTGGGCGTGCACAGCTACCGTAGAGGTTAGTGTATTGTCCAGGATTATAAGGAATAAGAATAGCACGCGTTAACTAACGGCGAGTATAAGCGGTATTTGATAAGTCAACTAAGAATCAGCATCACCCTATTGGATACGGTGCATTCACTATGGTCACCCTGGCTTCACGAAGCCTATATCCTGGCAGCTGCTGTTTTCTGTGGAACTATGCAACTAAAGCGTGGCAGCGGCGCTCTTCAGGTGAGATGGGCAATGACCTGCTGTTTCGCACGTCACTATTTGCTGGGTTGCCGGTAGAATGACGCCAATGAGAGGCATCGACCAGTCCTGCTACTTTTTCTCACCACGTATTTTTTCGCTCTATTTCTTATCTATGCGGGTATCACTTGCTCATCTACACCTAACAGGCATTAGCCTGCTGTTCTCGCTGGGGTTAAGTAGCTGTACCGCCGAGCAGAATGTTACCCCCACTATGACTGGGTGCAATGAGCTCGTTACAGTGCGCTTATGCGCTAGCTATGGGGATGCACCCAATTGCGCGGCCCGACACACGACACTGCAACTGGCCAACCGCTACCATGTACTGCCAGTGGGCGCGGTGTGGCAACGCTATCAAAGCCAGCAAGTAAACAGGCAAGTGCTGCGGGTAGGCTACGAACTTGGCCCTGAGCTTCCACCCAATGTGGATGGCCTGCGAACGGCAAACATCACCTGCCTAGAAGTATCAAATAAGGAACAGGCAGGTGAATGAGCCCCAAACAAGAGTAGGAAGCTATCCAGACCCATATTCATTCAATAGGTTAACACAGGCTTTAGGCTCTTAGAGTTTCTAACGACCTATGCGACCTGTAGGATGTTCTTACTGTCCATGAAGCTTCTCGTATATCAGGGATAGGACACGTGGGGTAGGCCCTGTTTACCACTTACCAGCCGCCGAACTACTGGAACTGGATGTCGGCGGCGACACCGACTTGCTCACGGCCGTGTCGGCGTTCAACGCCAGTACCAGGGCACCTAGAAATAAGGCGTAGGCAGGACGGCGTAACCACGCGGGTAGCATCGTCGTCGGAGCCTGCCGTGCGTCGAGGCGAGCCTGCAGGCGGGTAAAAAAGAATGGGCGGGGCTCGGGTGGGCCTAGCGGCTGCAACGCGCGCAACCGGGCAGTCCAGGCTTCGTCTTCTTCCGGAAGGGGAGGTAAGGCAGACATGCGGAATTCAAACTAAGTGAGGATGAAGAAACTGGCGCAGACGTTGCCGGGCTCGAAACAAGAGCGACTCCACAGCCGACACGCTAGTGCCTAACACAGCAGCTATTTCTTCGTAGCTCAGCTCCTGCTCGTGGCGCAGGGTGAAGGCTACCTGCTGGGACTCGGGCAGGCGGGCAATGGCGTCGAGCAGTTGCTGCTGCTGCTGCTGGCCTTCCAGTAGAGCCTGCGGGTGTTGATGGTCGGGCGGCTCGTGCAGCACCTCGTGGTTAATTCCCAGTAGGTTGGTTAGCAGGGTAAAGCGCTTTTTGGTCCGGTTCTTCCGCTGCTGTTTTAGGGCTCGCGAGGTAGCGAGACGGTAGAGCCAGGTGCTGAGAGCGGCCTCGCCCCGAAACCGGTCAATGGTCTGGTAGACTTCTACAAATACTTCCTGGGCTACATCTTCGGCCTCCTCGGGGGAGCGCAGCAAGCTCAGGGCCGTACGGTACACAGGCCCCTGGTAGCGTTCAACCAGCGTACGAAAGGCCGCCGCACTGCCCGCCTGGAATTGGGCCACCAGCTCGGCGTCGGTAGGGGAGGAACTCACGCGTAAATCGACTGAAGGACCATAGATCGGCAGGGGTGGCGCGAAGCAAAGGGCTTCGCGTGCAGTATATATTACATCACGAAAGCCTAATATTCATTGCTGCCTGCTGGCAAAGAACCTACTACTCGCTCAGGTGGCCAGGGGGCATCCAAGTCGCGCGGGGCATAGCCGTACGGATTCTTTGAGTCTTTGCCGGCATGCCACAATACCCACAAACCCACCAGAAGCGGCGGCAAGCTGAGTAGTTGGCCCTGATTGAGCAGGTTGTCATGCTCAAACGCAACTTGGGCTTCCTTTAGAAACTCGCCCAGGAAGCGCTGCGTGAACAGCAACACTAGAAACAGGCCAAGTAGGAGCCCGCGCGGGGTACGCTCTTTGGTGCGGTGCCAGCAATAGTAGAGGAGCGACACCAATAGCAGGCAGTACAGCGCCTCGTAGAGTTGCGTGGGGTGGCGCGGCACGGCCATCAGCGAGTCCAGACCAATGGGGGCGTCGGCGGGTAGTACCTGGTGGCTTACGTCGCCACTTGGCAGGCGCACGGGGTGGGCCACCTGTACCGCCCCGGCGGGCAGCGGGCGGGTAGCAGGCAGCAAGTGCTGGGTGTCGCGCGGAAACACCACAGCCCAGGGCACGGTGGTGGGATAACCGCCAATCTCGGAGTTCATGAAATTGCCCAGGCGGATGAGGGCGCCGCCGATGCAGACCACTAGCACGATGCGGTCGAGCACCCAGAGGGTATCAAACTTATTGTTGCGGGCAAATAGCCAGCAGGCCAGCGGAATGCCCAAGGTAGCCCCGTGTGAAGCCAGCCCGCCGTGCCAGATTTTAACTGCTTCCAGTGGGTCTTTCAGCAGCAGGTCGGGCTCATAAAAGAAGATGTGGCCCAGGCGCGCACCCACTACTGTGCCCACCAGCACGTAGATGGTCAAGACATCCACCCAACGCGGCGACACGTGCTCGCTCCGGAAAATGTACTGAAATACGGGCGTACCCACGACAAAGCCTAGCATGAATAAGAGCCCGTACCAGCGGAGCGTGAGTGGGCCAACAGAGGTAATGACGGGGTCTAAGTTCCAAACCAGGTAAGCAAGTAGGGAAGTCATGGGCAAGAGGATGGAGGTAACTTTAAGCAGCAGAAGCCGAACCAGAAAAGGGCCAACTACTACTTAGGTCCCAGTCCCCGCAGAAACTTGCGGGGGCTCCTACCTTTTATTTTTGGGGCTCCCTTTTCACCCGCTAGCTATTGCGCACCTCCCTTGATATCAACGGTCGGTAGGGACCTGAAACTCCTATTCGGACTTGTGCTGCCTCAGCTAAGCAATCCTTTAGGCTTACTAGCGGCTCCCTACGGGCTTCCCGCTAACCACGGGCTACTGCTGCAAGGCTTGCTCAATGGCTGCCACGGTGGCCGTTCCTGCCGAAGGACGCGGAGCGCTGGTCAGGCGAATACGGCCCTGACGATCTAGCAACAAATAAGAGGGGTATTCTACCACATTATAGGCAGTGGGCACGATGGCATCTGGGCTTCGCAGCTGTACTTGCCCAAGGGCCGTCAACTGCTCGGTAGCGAGTACGCGCTGCCATTTCTGCTCCGCATCGTTCACCGCAATGGACACAAACACCACGTCGCGGCCCGCAAACTGGCGGGCAAGCTGGGCACTGGCCGGTAGTTCTTGCCGGCAGGGCGCGCACCACGTTCCCCAAAAGTCGAGGTAGACCACTTTCCCCCGAAAGTCCGTCAGTGACACCGGGCAGCCTTCGTGGTTCAAGAGCGTGAACGACGGGGCCGGCTGACCGGGCTGCAGGTGCCGTAGGTCCCGCAAAAATTGCTTGAGGTTACGGCTGAGCAGCGTATCCCGGTTCTGGGCCTGAAAGGTAGGGTAGGCCGCCATCACTCCCGTCAGGTTGTCGGGCAATTGAAAGGTAAATAGCTGATATAAAGCCCAGTCACGGGCCCGGTTCGGCCCGAAGTCAGCCGTGGCTATGGCATAGAGCCGGGCGGCTTCGGCGGGGTCGGCGCGCAGTGGGCCATCGGGTAGCAGCCGCCCGCCATAGGCAGTGAGCATGCGTAGCACGGGTTCGCGCGTCACCTGTTCGTCTAGCTGCTGGCGGGGCAGTTGGTGCAGGAAATCATAATACCCTGCCGGCAATACAGCCGCTTGCTTGGCGACCGTGCGGTGGTAGCCGGGATAGTCGAGCAACAGACGGGCCCACTCCAGATCAATATCCAGGGCCGCTTGGCGCTGAAAGGCTGAGGGAAGCGCGTTAGTGACCTGGTAGCGCGCTAGGAAGGCGTGTTGCTGCTGGCGAAACGCGTCGGCCAGGTGCCGCATCTGCGCGGGCGTCGTTGCTGGGGTGCGCTGGCGCTCCGGCGACGCAGCAGTGGGCGCGGCCTGAAAGCGCCACAGAACATGGGCCAGGTAATTATTGGCAGCGGCCCCGCGGCCAGTGTAGCGCACAGTTTCGTCGAAGTGGGCAAAGTCCAGGGTAAGGTGCAGACTGTCGCCCGGACTCAGGTAGAGCGGGGTGCGCTGACGGGCATACGAGAGCGAGGCTGAGGTAGCACGGGGTAGCCCAGTTACTACCAGGGTAAAGTCGCCGCTGGCACCCAAGGGCGTTTTAACCTGCTGGGAGCCGTACCATAAGCGCACGGTGTCACCGGCGGGCGCGTGGGCGAGGTGGCCGCGCACGATGGTTCTACTAGGCCGGTGTTGGGAGGACCACGCGCTGGTGGCCGCCGAGAGCAGAGCTATTGCACCTAGCAGCCAGGAAAGAGAAGGGAACATAATGATAGCGTGCGACTAGCGGTAAATTGGTGAGGCAACTTACTAAAGAGAGCTTATGGGTGTGAGAATATATTGCGTGCCGGAAAAATCAACGCGCCGTAGCAACTCGGGGCAGGTGACTACTTATATTTCCTCGGTATGCATGTGAGAAATAAGGGTGATGATAAGCAACCAAGGAAATAACTGTGCTATAACTTCTTGAATAGCCCAAAAACAACGCGTAAGGCATAGTAAAAGCGCGTAAGATAGGTATGGAAACTCTTTCCAGGTTGCTTTGACAGGTAGAACCCTTGCTAAGGTAGTGGACCGGCTAGAGTCCGCTCAATAAACTTACAGCCAGCTAATTAAGTGTATTGCGCCAAAGCCAATTTACCACCTCTGACTTACTCTGAAGAGCAAGCAGCCAATCTTATTACTGCCCCTCCAGGATAGGGATAGGTAAGAAGCCGCAACCCTTGCCGATGGGGCTATTAGCAGTGCGTGTGCAGAGCCTAGGCGGGCAAGAAGCTGCTAGTTGCGTAAGGCATCCGAAACTTTTCGCAGGAACTTTATGGTATGAACTCTCTGTGCTAGCTCACGTTCGGCGCTTTGTCAGTTAACTGCTTCGCCTTTTTCCTGCCCGTATGTCTCTTGCTGCCCCACTCGACAGTCTGACGCTGCTCGCTATTTTTCACGCCTTGCCAGGTGCCTACCTCCTGCTTTCCCCCAAGTTCATTATTGAGGAGGTTAGCAACACCTACCTAGCCGAAACCCTAACGGAGCGCCATCAGCTTGTCGGGCACTACCTCTTTGAGGTATTCCCCGATAACCCGCAGGCCCAAGAGGCACATGCCGTGCGCAACCTACGGGCTTCACTTGAGCAGGTCTTGGCCACTGGGCAGCCCCACCAAATGGCCTTGCAGCACTACGATGTACCCAACCCGGAGCAGCCCGGCCAGTTCACGGAACGCTACTGGCTGCCCACCAACATTCCCCTGCTCGATGCCACGGGGCAGGTGCGTCACCTGCTGCACAGTGTAGTCAACGTTACCGACCAGCAGCGCACCCAGGCGCAGCTCAGCGAAAGCCAACGCCGCGAGCAAGTGGCCCAGGCTCAGGCTGACCAGTTGGTACGGGCCACCCTCGATAGTTCGACGGCCATTATCCAAGTGTTTGATGCCGTGCGCGACGAAGCCGGCCATATCGTGGATTTCCGCTGGACCCTGGTCAATGAGCAAGCAGCAGCTCAATACGACACTAACTTAGTGGGGCAGCGCCTATTGAGCCTCAACCCCGGCGTAGTTGAGACCGGCATTTTTGAGCGCTTCGTGCAGGTCGTGGAAAGCGGCCAACCGCATGCGTACGAGCAGGAGTACCGCCACGAGCAGTACGACGGCTGGTTTGAGCAGTCGGTAGTGCGCCTGGGCGATGGGGTCGTGAGTACAACTACTGACATTACCGCCCGCAAGCAGGCGGAAGCGGCCCTGAGGCACTCCGAAGAGCGGTTTCGCGCGTTAGTAACCCAGGCCGCTGTAGGTATCGCCGAAACGGAAGAGGAACGCTTTACCTACGTCAACGACCGTTTTTGTGCCATAACGGGCTACCCTCGCGCTGAGCTGATAGGGAAGCTGGTCAGTGACATCACGCATCCTGATGATGCGGTGCGCGACTTACACTTGCTGCGGCACCTCTACGCCACGGGCGAGCCGTTTACGGTCGACAAGCGCTACGTGCGTCCCGATGGCTCGCCGGTGTGGACCCTAGCTAGCGTGACCTCCCTCCATAGCATCCCGGACCACCCTAACCGGGGCTTTGCCGCTTGTATTGATGTCACTGACCGCAAGTGGGCCGAGCAGGAGTTGCAGGCCGCTCATGCGCGCACAATCGACATCCTGGAAAGCACTACTGATGCCTTCTATGCCCTGGATGCCGAGTTTCACTTCACCTACGTCAACCAGCGGGCGGCCCGGCTCTGGGGGCGTAACCCCGAGGCACTGCTGGGACGACACTATTGGACGGAGTTTCCCTCGGCCGTGGGCAGCGAATCATACAAGAAACACTACCAGGTGCAGCAAGAAGGCCGGCCCGTGCAGTACGAAACCGTATCGCCGCTGCTTGGCACTTGGATTGACGTTAACATTTATCCTGGGCAGCAGGGCGGGCTGTCGGTGTTCTTCCGCGACATCACCGAGCGCAAACGTACGGAGCAAGCCCTACGCCACTCGCGGGAGCGCCTGCAGGAAGCCATATCTATTGAGACTGTGGGCGTAATCTTCTCCGATTTGGAAGGCAGCATCCACGACGCCAATGATGCATTCCAGCGCATGAGTGGCTACTCCCGCAACGAGTTCGTCAGCGGGCAAGTGCGCTGGGATGAGGTGACGCCACCCGAGTTCATGACCATCACGCGTGTTTCCCAACAGGAACTGCTCGCTCACGGGAAAAACACGCCCTACGAAAAGCAGTTCCTCCGTCCGAACGGCTCGCGCTGGTGGGGGTTGTTCGCCGGCAAGCGCCTGAGCGACACGGAATGCGTGGAGTTTGTCGTGGACATCACCGAAACCAAGCAAGCGCAGCACCAGTTGCACGACTTTAACCGGCAGCTGCAGCGCATGAATACCGATCTGGACAACTTTATCTACACCGCCTCACACGATCTGAAAGCACCCATCGCCAACATTGAGGGGCTACTGCAGGCCTTGCAACACGAGCTGCCTGCGCAGGCCCGCGTGGGCACCGTACCGGCCATTCTGCAATTGATGCAAGAGTCTACGGCGCGCTTTGGCCGCACCATTGGGCACCTGACGGATATCTCGCGCTTGCAGAAAGAGTTCGACCAGCCTGTCACACCAGTTAGCCTGGCCCGCGTGGTGGCTGAGGTGCAGTCGGATCTGGCACCTTTGCTAGCGCAAACTGGGGCGCACATTTCCGTGGCGATACCGGAACACGTGACGCTGACTTTCTCGGAGAAAAACCTACGCTCCGTGGTTTACAATCTGTTGAGCAACGCCCTCAAATACCGCCACCCCGACCGGGTGCCACAGGTTTGCCTGAGCTGCCAGAACCAGGGGCAATATCAGGTCCTCGCCGTGCAGGACAATGGCTTGGGGCTGGATCTGTCGCAGGGGAAAGAGAAGCTGTTTGCTATGTTCCAGCGTCTGCATACGCACGTGGAGGGGTCGGGCATTGGCCTCTACATGGTTAAGCGCATGGTCGAGAATATCGGGGGCCAAATTGAGGTGCATAGTCAGCTTGATCAGGGCTCCACCTTTCTGGTGTACTTTCCGCAAGGCTAGCTATATAGCACAAGAGGGCGAGGGCACCTTGCAGCAGGTGCCCTGGTTCCCGTTGATAAATTGAAGCGGCGACACAAAGCAGGATGTGTTTCGATGAACTAACCCTGCATTTATTGGAGTATTGTTGTGGACAAAAGCATGATCATTAGATGATTAACCCTTAATCCTCCACATCTTGAACACCACGCTCAGACCAGCTGCCAGCACCAGGGTTGGGACGTCCACTAACGAGCAAGTGGCCAACACGACTACCGCTCCGCTGAAGGCGCCAATGGCCGCTGCCGTAATACCTTCTACAAAGGCCCTAATGGCTGGGTGCTGCCCATACCGCTTGAAGTAAAGCGCCTGCATCAATGCCAGCACGTAGCAGGGCAGAAACGTGGCCAGCGCCGCTACATACGCGCCCGGCGGGCCCGCTACTACATGCTCACTCCCAGTACGAGGAAGTAAAGAAGTTTGCCCCCGGCAGAGTCACCTTACGGAACGCTACAGGTAAGCCCGTGCAGTAGGCTACCCGTGAGAAAATAAAAGAGCCGCTCCTTCCGGGGAGCGGCTCTTTTATTTTCTCACGGGTAGCCTACTGCAGTGTATCCAGCCCAAAAAACTGTTTCTACAAGGGGTTCTGCACAATGGCTTTATTGACATTGAGCTCGGCCTGTGGAAACAGGAATTGCCACTCCTTGACGCCAGCCTCCACCCGGAGGTTGCCACCGGTGAGAGCCCAAGCCCACTGGGCAATATGGTTCTTGCCTGTTCTATCCAACGCGCTATTGGTGCGTTTCAAGTCCAGGAACCGGAAGCCTTCGCCCCACAGTTCAATCCGGCGCTGGAAAAGGATTTCGTCTACCAAGGCCTGCCCCGTACGGGTAGACCGCACGTACTGCGGGTCTCGCGCACTCACCAGCGTAAACAAACTGCCAGCGGCGGAAGCCAGCCCTTGCCGGGCCTCGGCTTCGGCCTGGATCAAATACAGCTCGGCTAAGCGCATATGCGGCACGTCCCCAATGCTCAGGTTGGGGTCTGCCACCAGAAACTTCTTCTGCCCGTACGGCGCTTTCACGCCCCCAGCAGGAACCGGGATACTGGCCCCAGTCGGGTCCCAGAGGGCCTTGCGGACGTCGGTGGCCGGGATTTGATTGTAGAGCACCGAGTTAATTTTCTTCGGGTTTTGCCGGATGGCGGTCGAGCTATAATTGGCCGACATGTAGGCGAAGAAAGAGTAGAAATAGTTAGTCTGGTCGGCCTGCATTTTGCTGCCCCACAGCCACTCCGGGTTTTCCACACTGTTGAACCCGCTCGTGTACTGTGCCCGGCTCATGAGGGTAGCGCCGCTCTGCTGGATGGCCTCCTGCGCAAACCGTGCGGCCACGGGCCAGTTTTGCATAGTGAGGGCCACCCGAGCTTTGATGCCTTTGGCTACGGCCGCGTTAAAGTGGGATTTTGCCGGGCGGTTGCCCAGGCCAGTCAGCAACCCGATGGCCGTGTCCAAATCCGTATTGATCTGGGTGTATACTTCCTCCACGGTAGCACGTGGTTGGCCTTCCGTGGTGCTAGTAATCAGCAAGGGCACTCCTAGCTGGCTGTTGGTTTTACCAGCTTCGTACCGCTCGCCAAACGCCTGCACCAATTGAAAATGAGCCCAGGCACGGTACACGAGGGCTTCGCCAATTATCATCTGCTTTTCCGCTTCCGGGCCGGTTGCGTTGTCTAAGCCATTGATGAGGATATTGGCGTTGGCGATGATGCGGTAATAGAAATAGTACCAGGCATGGTTGTACGTGGTAGAAGAAGTAGCATTACGGTGCGACGTCCAGTTGTGCTCATTGGCCCACCAGCTGGTGCCTAGCGTCTGCACCCAGTCTTCCCCCAAGGCATCCATCATAATCTTCATGGAGCCTTCTCCACCCTGGTTTTGGCTACCATTGTGTTGTAAATACAGTATCCGATGGATGCCATTGAGTGCGGCCATCCCATTCTTAGTGCTGGACAGCACATTCTCCTCGGTCACCGCATTGGTTGGTGCCGTTTCCAGATACTCCTTCTCACAAGAGGAAAAAATCATTGCGCTGGCTAGCAACGCGCTGTATATCGTCTTTTTCATGACCAATCAGTTGCTACAAAGAAAGATTCAACCCCAAAGAAAGCACCCGGGCGGGCACGTACACCGCCGACGTCGTACCCGAGAAGGTTTGCGCCACGTTCATTCCCTTTCTCTTGGAAACCAACGCTAGGTTTTCGCCCGTGGCGAAGATGTTCACGTTGCGCAGCTTGAGCCGGGTAGTGAGGGGGGCCGGGATATTGTAACTCAAGCTCACCGAGCGGAAGTTCAGGTAAGAAGCATCCACCAACCACCGGTCAGACGCCGCTGCTAGGTTGGCCGTATTTCCTACTTGCAGCTTGGGAACGTCGGTGATATCACCAGGATTCTGCCACCGGTCCAGCATGTCCTTGTGCATGGCGCCGCCGTAGGTGCCGTGGTTCATCAGGGTCGCATACTGGCCGTCATAGAACTTGCCTCCTACCGAGTAGGTAACCAAGGCTGACAGGGTAATTCCTTTAAAGGAGAAGGTGTTGGTGAAGCCACCCGAGAACTTTGGAATAGCCGTGCCAGCGTAGTGGAATCGGCCGTTGTTGGCGTTCCAGGTTACGGTATCGGAGCCGATGATCTTGCTGTTGGCTTCGTTGTAGGTGATGGCCCGGTAGAGCGCATTCCCATTTTCTGGATCAACGCCGTAATATTCCCGCAGCCAGAATGCCTGCAAATCCTCGCCTACTTTCAGCTTCTTGGTGCCAGATACCAGTTCTGGGTAGGGCAGCTTGGTTATCTTGTTTTTAAAGGTAGTCCAGTTTACATCAAGGTTCCAGGTGAAGGCATCTGTTTTGATGATGTCACCAGCCAGCCGGAGCTCAACGCCCTGGTTGTACATGGCCCCCACATTTTCAATTCGGTTGGCTACTCCACTGGAGAGCGGGAGCTGCACTTCGAACAGCAGGTCCTCGGATGTCCGCTTGAAATACTCAGCCGAACCGTTCAGACGATTCTTGAGCAATGCGAATTCAATTCCTGCATCGAAGCTGTTGTTCTTCTCCCACACCAGGCCCCGGTTACCCAGGGTTGCTTGTGAGAAGCCCGGCTCGGCGGCGTTGTTCTGGCCCAGCGTGTAGAGTGCCTGCCAAGCGTAATACTGGCTGCCGTCTCCGTTTTCAAGGTTTTCGTTGCCCACTTGCCCGTAGGAAGAACGAAGCTTGACCATATCAACCCAGTTGGGTTTGGTGAAGAAGGTTTCCTGGTCCAGGCGCCAAGAGCCCCCCACAGACCAGAAGCTGCCCCAGCGTACGTCCTTATAGAAGCGGGAAGAGCCGTCGCGCCGATACGAGGCGGAAACTGTGTATTTGTCGTTGAACGTGTAGTTCGCCCGCCCGAAATATGACTCTATTCTATGCTCTTGCAGGTACGTGTTGAAGTTATTGATGGTGCTGAAGTTTTGCAGCTCCGTATTATCGGCAATTACCTCGCCTGACTTAGAGCCGCTCAGGTAGTCCCGGCTCCGGCTGTAGTTCTCGTGGCCCAGCAATGCATCCACCGTGTGCACGCCCGCTAGCGTCCGGTTATAATTGAGTAGCTGGTTGGCCGTGTAGCTCGTCAGGTTATACAGCACGCGGCCCGCTCGCCCGGCTGGGGCACCATCGCCCACTTGGGTGTTTTCGTAAGTTTGCTCTTCGTAGTTGGTGATATCCGCGGCGAAGTTGGCCGTCAACTTGAAGTCCTTCAGGAAGGTAATTTCCCCGTAGGTCCTGCCCCCAAACACGTTGCGCCGGTAGAGGTAGTTGTTCCATTCCGTTTCGGCCACAATGTGCCGGCCCGGGTACACTGGACGGGTCATAGTGGGAGAGGAGCCTCCCAGATCGTACACCCGTTCGCCATTCGCGTCCAGTACATAAGCGCCCGTGGCGGGGTCGTGCTGGTAAATAGGGTAGATCGGACCAATTCCGCGGCTGAAGAAAAAGGGATTCACGAAGCCCGTGGAGCTACCCGTATTGGCCTGATTGGAGTTGGTCAGGGTGTAGTTTATGTTCACGCCAGCCTTAAACCAGTTGGTCAGGTTGGTGTTGACGTTCATCCGACCCGAGAATCGCTCGAAGTCTGATTTAATCAAATACCCCTTCTCGTTCAGGTAGCCCAACGAAACATAGTAGTCGCTTTTCTCAGATCCGCCATTGAAACTCACCGTATAATCGGAGCGGGAACCGTCCCGGGTCAGGGCCTTTTCCCAGTCCAGGTCATCTTCCCACAACAACTGCGCATCCGGATTCAGTGTGCCATCTTGTAGAACAATCTGGTTGTTCGGAACATTGAATGGGTTGTAGCCCAATAGGCCCTTAATGTCGGCAGTTGCCCGTTGGCTTGCTTGTGCCCTGGTAACGGTTGCGCTGACTAAGCTATTTCGGTAGGCTTCCCACATCAGCGGGTAATACTCGTACGCGTTTACGCGCTCATACTCGGGAATTGCACGCGAGGAAACGCCCTGCAACGCCCGCAGATTCACCTGCACCCGGTCTTTCTTGCCCTTCTTGGTAGTAATCATCACCACCCCATTGGTGGCCCGGGAACCGTAGAGAGCCGTAGAGGCCGCATCCTTCAGTACCGAGATGCTGGCTATATCCTCCGTGTTCAGGTTTGATAAACCGGCTGTGTACGGTACCCCGTCCACCACGTACAGCGGGTCGTTGGCGTAGTTTACTGAGCTAAACCCCCTGATACGGATGTCAGGGCCGGAGCCCGGCTGCCCAGAACCGGCGGAAACCTGCACCCCAGGTGCTTGGCCAGCAATGGCGTTGGTAATGTTGGTTACCGGCCGTTGCGCTAGTTTCTCGGCTCCAATCTGCGTTACGGAACCGGTGTACGTCGCCGGATCTGCCGTACCGTAGGCAACTACCACTACTTCATTGAGGGTTTTGGAGTCGCTGGCCAAGCTCACATTGATGGTGGATTGGCTGCCCACGGTCACCTCTTTATTGAGGTAGCCGATAAAGGTAAATACCAGCGTCCCGCCGCCGGCTGGCACGTTTATGCTGTAATTTCCTTGCTCATCGGTTGGCGCGGCTGTAGAAGTCTCTTTCAGATGGACTGTTACCCCGGGCATTCCTTCGCCCGTAATGGCATCGGTCACTCGTCCTGTCACCGCCTTGCTCTGTGCCAACGCCTGCGTTGAGAAGGCTGACATCAAGACAAAGCTAGAAAGTAAAGATTTCTTCATGTGGATTATGTTTTGTTGAATGATCAAGGTGTTTACTGCTCTACTCTACCGTTTTCTGGCATCTCCCACTCACTACTTTCTACACGCTACCAAGCCATGTTCCAACGGGATACGATACTTCTCCTCAAGGCCTTGAGAGGTGGAAGTGCTATGGGTGCTTCCAAAGAGTAGTAAGGGAATAGCTTATTGGCCGTTATTCCTGGGCAGGCGTGCGCCTGCTACTCCTGATTAGAGTGCATAGGGACGTACTCGCAGTAATGAGTGTAAGCCAGAAAAGGCGCTTAGATAAGGACAGGTACGCTCATCGGCGTTGGGTCTTCCGCATCTACTATTTCACCGGTAATATCTACCGCGCTACTCACAAATCGCTCTTCATCGGGGGTGAAATCTGCAAAAGAGATAAGCGTATTATTCTCCCATGTACTTTGTATTATCGGTTGAGACTATTTCGTTTACAGATGCTAATAAAGAGTATAATATCAACAATCACATAATTGTGTTAGTATTTTTATCTGTACAGCGACAGTATGATTGCAGATATTGCAACCAAAATCGGAGGGAGTCTATCTTATAAAAGTTATATAAAGCCTGGTGCTGACTTTGAATAATTGTACTTTTACACGCAAAAACTGTTGATACATATTTTTTTCAGTAACTGACGTGATTGGTGATTATGCAGAGCATATCTCGACCTCCCATGCTTCAGTAAAGTTGAAGTTGCAATCGTTTTGCAAGAGGATACAAGCCGACAATAGTCCAGATTGGGCCGGAATACAGCTTGCCAAGGCCCGGCGCTGGAACAGGCAAGCAGTTGTGCACACGCAAAAAAGCCTGAACTACTATTTGGTAATTCAGGCTTCTTGCTTTTATCGTGTGCTTCCTTAGCCGTGCTAGTTTGCTGGCTTAGATGGTTTCACGTACTTATCCAGCCACGCATTCGTCTCCCACAGCACGTGGAGCAGGTTTTCGCGGGCTGCGTAGCCATGCGCCTCCGCTGGTAGCACTACATAACGAGCAGTAGCGCCCTGGCCTTTCAGCGCGGAGAAGTATCGCTCGCTCTGAATGGGAAAAGTACCTTGGTTATTGTCGGCTTCGCCGTGGATAAGCAGAAGAGGGGTCTTCATCTTGTCGGTGTAGTTAAACGGCGACATAGCATTGTACACCTCGGGGGCCTGCCAGTAGCTGCGCTCTTCACCCTGAAATCCGTAGGGGGTGAGGGTACGGTTATAAGCGCCACTACGGGCAATGCCCGCTTTAAACAGGTTGGAGTGCGACAGTAAGTTGGCCGTCATAAACGCGCCGTAGCTGTGGCCCATCACGCCTACACGGTCAGCATCCACTACGCCCAAGCGCGCTCCTTCATCAATGGCTGCCTTGGCGCTGCTCACTAGCTGCTCAATATAGGTATCGTTGGGGTCTTTGCTACCCTCTCCAACTATCGGTACGCTGGCATTCTCCAAAACGGCGTACCCTTGGGTAACCCAGAATACCGGCGAGCCCCCACCCAGGCGGGTAAAAGTGTAGGGGGAGCCGCTCACCTGTCCAGCAGTATTTTTATCCTTGAATTCTAAAGGATAGGCGGACATGAGCGTAGGCAACGGGCCGTCGCTTTTCTTGTAGTTTGGGGGCAGGTACAGGTTGGCCGTCAACTCCACCCCATCGGCGCGTTTGTAGTGCAGCACCTGTTTGGGGAAGCTGCCGCCAAACGCCGCGTACGGGTTCGGGAATTTCGTTACGGCGGTGAGCTTATCTTTTTTAGTGGCGTCGCGCAGGTAATAGTTCGGCGTTTGCGTAAGCGACTCGCGGCGAGTGAGCAACTGCCGATTTTTGCCGCTGGCATCAATAATGGCTACTGGCACCTCGTATACGGGCGCTTCTGACCGCCACCAGCGGGTAGTTTTTTTGCTGGTTAAGTCTAGTTCGTCCACAAAAGGCCGGTCGCCTTCGGGCGAAGCACCCGTGCCCAACAAGTATAGGCTCTTGCCCGCAGGCCCCCCCGTGAGCAGCACCGATTTTCCTTGGGCATTGCGGTGCTCGTACGGCGTGCCGGGGTCCTGGTACTTATCTTCCGACGACCCTTCGAACAGCACAGCGAGCGGCACGCTTGGCTTGCTAGGGTTCAGTTGCCAAGTAGTTTCGTGTCGGTCCGCCCAGCGGTAACCTCTCATTAAAGCTAGTTGGCTGGTGCCCCAACTCAACCCACCAAAGCGTAGGGGCAAAGCGGCCAGTTCCTGAGGCGCGCCCGTAAACGGTGCTTCCAGGGTGAACACCTTGTCGCGGATGTCCGCTTTGGTTTTGGGGTTGCCGCCGTCTTGGGCTTCCACGTAGTAGAGCGTAGCGGGCACATCGGCACGCCACGCGTGATTGCGCGGGCCGGTAGGTACTGCATCGTTCCCAATGGGTACGGCATCGGCCAAGGGCAAGTCAACCACTGCTTTTACTGAGGCCCCAGTGTTCATATCCAGCACATCGATGCGCTGTGGAAACCGGCTGATAGGCAGCGTGTATGAATACGGCCGGTGGCGGGTGCGCAACAGGACGTACTTGCCATCAGGTGAAGGCGAGGCGGTTTGAATCAGGCCGGGCTTACCCAGCGGGCGGGTTGTCCCATCGGCTACGTTTACCTTCACTAACTGGGAAGTGGCGTAGTAGTCGAACAGGCGCTCATCGGCGGGGTTTTTCAGCAAATCCTGGTAAGTACGGGCCGCCGTCTTTATGCCGCCGCCGCTTTCCTGCACCGCCGGGCCAGTAGGCGCGGTGTCGGCGGAAGGAGCAGCACCGCGGCCAGCCGGCACGGTACAAGCTACAATCGTCTTGCTATCGGAAACCCAATCAAAGGAGTTACCAAACGCATCGTTGAGGGGAGTAGCTAACAGGCGACGGGCAGTGGCTGTAGCCACGTCAACAACCCAGAGCTCCACGCGGCCGTCAGTGCCGGCGCCGGGGTTGGTTAGTGCAAAGGCGATAGTCTTGTTATCAGGCGACCAGCTTACGTCGCTGATACGAGCCTGAACGGGCAGGCCTTTTACCTCAATTTCGGCACCCGTAGGCAGGGTTTTGAGCTTGATGCCCACGGCGTAGCTCACCCGGCTTTGCCCGTTGGTACGGGGGTTGATGCGCAAGCCGGCTAAGCGCAGTTCGGGCTGGGCTAGTTCGGCTACAGTAGGAAAGTCCTGCACTTGCAACAAAGCCATAGTACGGCCATTCGACGCGAGGCTAACGCGCGGAGTAGGCGGCGCCAGCAACAGATC
This sequence comes from Hymenobacter mucosus, assembly GCF_900188255.1. GTDB lineage: Bacteria > Bacteroidota > Bacteroidia > Cytophagales > Hymenobacteraceae > Hymenobacter > Hymenobacter mucosus. The sequence goes on from NZ_FZNS01000012.1 coordinate 99,054, forward strand.
TTGCAGAGCTTTGGGGGGTGTTTGGTACTTGAAATCCTGGCCCTCAGACACGACAGCGACGAGTAGTAAAGTGGCAGAAAGAAGCAGTTTTTTCATACGCAGAAATGAGAAAGAGGCTATTATGGCACACTGCCGTGATTGGTAAGCTAACAAGCATGCAGGTTGTGAATAGTACCTACCAAGAATTGTAAGCGCTGCGGTTAAGGCTGGTTTCTGCCTGGCACCTGAGTAGCTAGTCCTTGCAGATATCCAAAGGAAAAAGTCGAGGCCGCAGCGCTTCGCAAAACCAGTTGTAGAAGCGTGGATCAATCAAGGTGACCGATTGAATCCAAACATAATAGGATTCTATCTTTCTTTCGTCATAAAACATAGCTTCAACATACCAAGCGCCCCTAGTATAACTACATAGTTGCGTTGGTAGGATGCGGATTGATAATGAGATTTTTGTAGCAAGGTTAAGCTTGATAGCAAGGAAATGATAGGGATGCTACCTAGGCTACGATAGCGGGCGCCCGGTGACGGAAACGCTCCCAAAGGTTCTCCTCACCCAGGACATCCCCGGACCAACAAGGAAGTAGGGTTCAATAGGACGACTTCGTAAGTCAGCTCCGTAACCGCCATATGAATTTCTAGAATGGTGATTTGCGTATGGGGCATTCACTGAACGCCTGGTTGTTCCCGGCGCATGACTTCCTGAGAAATGAACAATTTCGCTTCCTCTGGGCTTTCTGTTACAAGTAAATTTGGTACTAGTCCAACATAGTGAGATCTACTACCTTGGCTTTTTCCAGGGAAAGGATAGTAAATGGCTCGCAATACAGCAGTACTCGTTGCGGTTTGCTAGGCGTTGCGCTGCGTAGCAATATGGCCAAATAGGGTTTCGGTCACCACACTCACTACCCGCAGGCCGGCGGTCAGCGCCCGTGGGTTGAACTCCTCTAACCGGTGCTACGCCCCTCCTGAATGGCGCTTATGCGCCGCACATCGCTCATCCAACCCCAGGGCGTGGCTAGGCTAACAGGTTGCTCGTAGTACTGGAGCACCGCTCCTTGCAAGGCGATGAATTTTGCTTGGTTAGCAAAGCCGTACACCGGGTAATCATGCACAGCACCGAAGAATCGGCTAGTGCTACCCCGTAGGGCGTTCCTAAAACAACTGTTCACTCACGGCTGCTAGCCTATCTCGTGCACAAGAGTAAACGCCTGAGTTATGATGAAGTTGGCAATAAGAAAGTGCACCGCGTGGCTACGACCATGGGCTTGATAGGGCTGGCCACTAGGCACCTCGCCGGGGCACGAAGTGGCTATAGCGGAGCCGTCGCCCAGGCCCGTGCCTGCTCGATAGTAGTGAAAAACTGACTGGTCAGCTGCGTGTTGGGTATGACGTTCGTCACGAGCGCCTGCACCCCCATGCGATTCATGGCGTCAAGCGACTCTACCACCGCAAACCGCTGCCCCCCTGACTCGCTCAGCCCACGAAAAACGACGTCGCCGCTCCATTGCAAGTCTGCTTGGCGTAGGGCCCGCAACAGGCGGTTATCGGCAATAAGTGCCTTCGCCTGGTAGTGGCGGGCAAAGCGCATCAACTCGTCGATGGAGGCGCGAAAGTCGGCACTCGGTACGAAATCCAGCCAGTGCAGTTCCAATGTGTTGTGGGTAGTGCGGTAAAGATAAATATGCAGGTAAGACGAACTAAATAGCGTTTCCATAAAGCAGTGGCTACCGTCGTTAGTGGGTAGGCAACAGGTAAAGGTAAGACAATCCAAGACAGCGGGGATTAGGACCATCACGACAGAAAAGGGTTGCCCTGCGGCTGCCTAGCTGTCCATGCCCTCACGGCGGCCAAGGTCACTGACCTACGGTGCCTCCGTTGCAGCAGCAAATACCTGACACGCTAATGCACAGGGGTAGTAAAGGCGAGGCCAAACCATGCCTTTTCCTGAGAGTACCTTAGTTAGTAAAGAAATAAATAAGCACGTACTGATCCAGGCTCTCTTGTATGCCGCTGTTTTAGCTAACACTCTGCTTCACATCAAGTTGACCCCAGCCTGTTTACACGTCTTTCCTACTTCCCGCTCAAGTTCCGCGCTTTGCTTATCTATTCTACGCTGGTTAGCCGAGCCAGTACCTCACGTTTGTGGTGTGGGGATGCATCACCCATGGAGCTGACTTTGTGAAACTTAACAAGGCGAGCGTACTCGTGCGCGTGGTTGGCTTTTGGGGAAGCTAGACGGTTTTCAACCCTAATCCGGTTACTCTTCCACTGATCGGTCAGAAACACCTACGGTGGCAGGCACTTGTAGAAGAGTAACCCACGCTAACCAGGTCTCCGCTGTTTCTTAGAGCCCTGGTCCTTCTGCATACCCAGTTTGGGGTATCAGTACATGCGCCGAGCGCCGCTGAATATCGACGGTAGGGTAGCTACGCAAATTTTGCCCGCAACTGCTCATTGGCTCGCCCCTGCAAGGGCCGGCCGTGCCCAAACACGGCTGTGTCGAACGACAGCGCGCTGGATTTTAAGATGCTTTGCCGGCCTAGCTCCCGGTCTTCGTAGAGGGTGCTGTAGGCTAGGCCTACGGCGTGCGAGCATAGGTCGGCGGCAATCAGCACGCCCTCATTGCGCAGCAGCAGGGCCACGTGGCCGGCGCTATGGCCCGGCGTGTGCACCACCTGGACGCCCCCCAGCAGCGGGAGTACGTCGCCATCGCTCAGCGTTTCGTCCACCGCCACGGGCGCCACGCTCGTAATGGGCCCCTTAATAATAAAGTGGTAGATGAGCTTATTCACCAAGCCTGGGGTGAGCGTCAGCGGCCGGCTGCTGATGCCTTGTTCCAGCAAGGGCGCATCCGTGTGGTGGGCGTACACGCGGGCGTTGGTCTGGCGCTGAATCTCGGCGGCACTGCCGCTGTGGTCGGCGTGCAGGTGAGTGAGGATGATGCGCTTAATGTCGGCCGGGTTCTTTCCTGCTGCCCGCAGGGCAGCGAAGATTTTATCCGTGCTGCTGGGCAGGCCGGTGTCGACCAGCGTTACGCCATCGTCTTCTAGTAGGAAGGCATTGACAGCCCCCAGGCTGAGTTGGTACAGCCGCTTCGTGATTTGCTTCATGAGAAGGAAGGATAAAAAATGATGCTGAATACTAACACCAGGTGAATGGACAAGTAGAGCAAGCAGCGGGTGCTTTGCGGTCCAAACCATCACCTATTGATTACAAATGCTTTTGGTTGACGAGTAAAGGCTGCCCTGGACAGTTTAGTTGGAGGAAGCCGCGGGCCGGGCCAAGCTAAAGAGCGACACCGTCAGCCCCAGTAGCAGCACAATGGCAACCACGTGCGGCAGGGCTAGCGCCAGTGAGCCGGTGGGTTGAGCCAGCACGATGGCCAGGTCCACGCTGGGAATTAGCGCGCCCAGCAGTGCGAGCCAGGCCAACGGACGGTCGTAGCCCAGGCCGGAAAAAATGGCCAGTAGCAGGCCCGAGAAGACGTCGCGGATGCCTTTAGCGTAGTGGAAGGAGTACTGTACATCGGCGGGGGGCAAATACGCCGTAGCCTTCGGCCCCGAGGCGGGGGGCCAGCAGAAACCGAGTACCGATGAAGACCATGCCCAGGCCGAGGAGCAGGCTGAGCCCGCGGGTGATGTTGCGTCGTGTCATGACGAGGAGGTTAGGGGTTAAGTACCTGACAAAGGTGCAGCCGCCCAGACCAGCCAGTCATTCACTCAAGTGCATAAATGCCTTGCGGCTTTATAAGATAGCTCGACCCCGAATGCGGCTCAGCGACTGAGGCTTCACGCCTACGTAGGAGGCGATGTAGTACTGAGGAATGCGCTGGAGCAGGTCGGGGTAGGTGCGCACGAAGCGGGCGTAACGCTCCTCGGGCGTCTCCTCATAAAACGAAGTCAACTGCCCCAGCACATCTACGAACAGCATCTCGGCCACCAAGCGTCCAAACCGCTCCCCCTGTTGGACCTCCCGGTAGAGGCGCTGCAGGTTGTCGTAGGAGATGGAGAGTAGCCGTGCGGGCTCCAGGGCTTGGATGGCGTGCACGGCAGGTTGAGCCGGCAAAAAGCTACTATAGTCGCCGATGAACTCCCGCTCGCGGCCAAAGTAGAAGCTGTGCTCTTGCCCGTCGCGGCTACGAAAGTTGTGAAACACGCCTTCCACGATGAAAGCGACCTTGCGGCTCACCTCGCCTGGGCGCAGAAAAAAGCCGCCCTTGGGCACCTGTTCAGCCACGAATAACTGTTCTAACAAGGCTTCCTCGGTGGGGGACAACGTGATGAAGTGGCGCACCACTGCGAATAGGGTTTCGTGCGGCGTCATAGCAACGGGAGGATAGGATGAAAGCCTGGTTAAGGAAGATAATGCGCAAGTTGTGTGGGTTCGCCTAGGGGGCATACCTCTTGGCTACCTAAAATAATTAGATGTAGCTAGCAACATATGTGATAGAGGTGAGCAAGCACACTCAAGGGCGTGTCAGGACGAAACAACGAGATTGTGAACACAACTTGTAAATCCGGGTAATCTGATAATCATCAGCGCTTCGTCAAAACTAGGCCGTGAAGTGCTTTCAATCTCCAGGGTAGGTGCGCACTGTGTTCCGCGAAGGTTCGAGGCGATGTATTGGTGGGTAGATTCAAGCAGGTGAGCCGGCACCTGCGCGGTAGGTGGCGAGGTGATGACGGGCAGCTGACTTTCGGTAGTCATATATATAAGGAGTAGCAGCGCAAAAAACAGGCACTATCTCGCCTCTACCTCAATGACTGATAAGGTTCACTTATCGGTCCTTATACCCATAATAGCTTATAGCTATTCCGCTCAGGCAGGAGTTCAGCATATCGCGCAATGTCTTACGCACTGTACGATGTGCTGAATATATATTTATAAACCTTAATATATGGTGCATGAACAGTGTCACAGCCTACGTTCGTAACACAACCATAACGATAAGGTGATGTGGCCGCGATGCGTAAGCTCAGGCCTTGCAGTAGGTTTACATAGCTAAATCATATTCTCTTCGATGCTTCCTACTTGCACGCTCTTACTTTCACTCGTGCTGACTGCCTCGGGTGTGGCGGCACAATCTCTAGCTGCTAAGAGCTATACGGCTCCAAGTACCGCGGCTAATGCATCGAAAGCCACCCCGGCGGCATCTTCGGTAGCGACCACAGTCTATTATGCTGCCGACGAAATGCCCTCCTTTACTGGCGGCGCCCCTGCATTACTTAAGTTCCTACGCGCAAAACAACAATACCCGCTCGAAGCTCAGCAACTCAACATTTCCGGCAAGGTACTAGTCAGCTTCGTAGTGGACGAAGAAGGACGACTGCGGGACCCGCAAGTGGTGCGAGGCCTGGGCGCTGGTCTCGATGAGGAAGCTCTTCGCCTAGTTCGCATCATGCCCTGGTGGGTACCTGGGCGCATAAATGGTCGTCCCGTGCGCGTAGCCTACACCCTACCCATTGTATTCCAGCTGCTGGATTAGTAGCAAGAAGAGTACTAATTCTAAATTCTCGAAAAAGTAAACCGCATGCGAAATCGTTCTACTACTGCTGGGTTTATTTCAGGTAGCCTTATGCTACTGAATAGCTTACTCATCTCAACACCAGGTAGCGCCCAAACCACCTCAAAGCAGACGGTACTTAGCGGTCGGGTAGTAGATACTGAGTTGCACCCGTTAGCGGGGGTAAGCGTTTGGGTGCCCGGCACTACGTTCACTACAAGCACGAATGCCGACGGAGCATTTGTCTTGGAAGGCTTAGGGGCAGGCAACCACGCGCTACGATTTGACTTAACCGCTCATCTGCTTACCGAAATAACGGTGAGTGATACAACCCGTTTGCCTTTGCTAATCAAGCTGCCTGCTACACGTCCTGCTGTGCGCGTAAAGCGCCGACTCTAGCTTTTCCGTCAAACAATTCACCATTGTCTAACTGACGTAACCTAGGGTTTTTACTTACAACTAGATGTATAAGGTGGGTACCTCTTGTGCTTTGGTAGGATGCAGAGAGGGTAGGATGCCCGTTCATGCAACATACCTCAAGCTAGAATTTATAAGAGAGGCACGTTGCCTCCTAACCACTGATATCGTTTGCATAAAAAGCGCAAAAGTGAGTGCCCACTCTTCAGTAGACTTCAGGCACCTGAGTAAATGAAGTTGGGGTAATTCCAGAATCAACTAGATACTATTGGGAGCATACTTGGTATGTGTCCTCATATCACGGCAGGTCAGTAGTAGTCTGAGTCAACAAAGAGTGCTGCCTAAAGGAGAAATATTTTAGCAGAGACAGGACATTCTTTAGGAAGATTTATAAAGAATTCTTCCCTCTTTTTTGCCTAAAAATTCTCTCTCTTAAGTCGTGTCAAACGGTGGGTTTTGACCTCTTAGAGCGATTGGATTCACTAGACATCGTGCTTGCCCCAACTCTGGGCGCCTTTCAAAATGGATGGATGGCAAGCAATAGAAGCGCTTTCTATAGTAGTGTTGCCACTGACGAAGTGCATTGGGGTCATGTTGTGCTACACTATCTAAATCTGCAATAGAAACTGCCTTGGTTAGCTCATATAAGGTAATTCGCTAGGCAGCTGTTGCAGACTGTTGTCGAGATTACCCCTCTTTTTCGGCGAAATTATCCCCTTTAGCTTCTGCTGACTAGAGTACTTTTAGCCATGCTTATCGGTCACTCATGTACCCATTGGCTACAGTGAAATATCCCCTCTCCAGTCGGTCTACCGTAATGGGGGCGCGCTTGGTTTAGCTGCGCTATTTGCCGCCACGCTCCCCGCTGATTCTGCACAGGATACCCGCTGCTTTTAGTACCTGCTCTTTCGCCTACAGTTTAGTACGACTACCTGCGTCATAAGTCTTCGCCCGCCTTGCGAAGCCCTGGCAACCAGTCGTATTTCTCTCCACTTGGTAAGCCTGCTTTTGGCTGCACTGCTTTTCGAACGATACTCCTACCCCCTACGGGCTTGCACAAACGATTGTGTAACCCTCCATAAAATCCCACTATATGAGAAAAAAATTACGTACTGCTGCGGGGCCTGCCATGGCCCGGCGGGCGCTGGTACCCCTAACATGGTGTGCTTCGGTTGGTACCGTGCTAGGTGCCGTTGGCCCTCTGTCGCTCCGTGCTGAAACGTCGGCTACAGCGCTTCAGCAAGCTGAAATTGAAATACTAGGTGCCGTAACTGATACCAAAGGTGAACCCTTGCCTGGCGTCAACGTGGTCCTGAAAGGAACCTCAAAAGGCACTGTTACCGACGAGCAGGGGCGCTTCCGGATACTGGTGCCAGACGCAAATGCGATACTCGCAATATCCTTCGTAGGCTTTAAGAAGCAGGAGGTTATCGCCACACCTGGGGCGCGCATGGCAATAAAGCTAGAAGTCGAAGATACGTCGCTGGGCGGCGTGGTCGTGGTTGGCTACGGCACGCAGTCGCGCGCTACCGTGACGGGGGCCGTGGGCCAGATCACCAACGAGGAATTGGTTCGTACCCCGGCCGTGGCAGCTACTAGCGCCTTGGTGGGCCGCATTCCGGGCCTTACCGCCCGCCAGGGCGATGCCCGCCCCGGCAGCGGTACAAGCATCCAAATTCGCAACATGGGCTCCCCGCTCTATGTCATTGACGGAATTCAGTCAGAAGAAGGCCAGTTTAACAACTTGGGGCTGAGTGATATCGAAAGCATTTCCGTACTGAAGGATGCTTCAGCGGCAATCTATGGTATGCGGGCCTCCAACGGCGTAATTCTGGTGACCACCAAGCGTGGTAAACTGGGTAAGCCCGTTGTCAACATCAACGGCTACTACGGCCAGCAAAACTTCACCCAATATCCTCACCCAGCCAATGCCTACCAGCACCAGCGCGGCTTGGTGGAAGCCGAGCAGAACCGGGCCCAAGTGGAGCGCCGGGCGCCAAACCCTGTAGTTGACCCCGTAAAAGGTACCGTCCTGACGGCGGAGGAACTGGAAAAGTGGCGCACCGCCTCCGACCCGGCTTACAAAAGCTACGATTACTACGACATGGTATTCCGGCCCAACGTGCCGCAGTACTACGTGAACGGCAACGTGTCGGGAGCCACCGACAACATGTCGTACTACCTGTCGGGCAGCTACCTCGATCAAAAGGCGCTTATTGAAGATAACTACTTTAAGCGCTACAATATTCAGGCAAACTTGGAGGCCAAGGTTACCCCGCGTCTGCGGCTGGGTACCCAGCTCTATGGGCGCACAGAGTTCCGCCATACGGCCGGCGTACCGGGCCTCGACGACTATTTCAACCCGTTTTTGAGCGTGTTCTCGATGTGGCCCACCGAGTCGCCCTACGCCAACGACAACCCGAACTACGTCAACCAAACGCACAACATCAACGTCAACCCGGCCACCTATAAGGAGTCCATTACGGGGTACAATGATGACGACTGGCGGGCGGGAAAGATGAACCTGTACGGGCAGTATGACTTTGACTTCGGCTTGAGCGTGCGCGCTACTGGCTCTTATAACTACACCACCAACACGTTCAACGGCTTCGAGTACACCTATAATGGATACCGGTATAACCCCACTACGCAAACCTACGATTTGGTGCCGGGTGGGGGAAACCAGAACCCGTGGCGGGAGCAGCGCCGCCGTGCTATTATTGAGCGGTCTGGGCAAATACAGCTAACCTATGTCAAACAGCTGGGTGACCACGGCTTAACGGCTACGGCGGCCTATGAGCGCTATGATACCGACAACCGGTTCAACATTGTGCACACGGTGCCGCCCAACAATACCATTCCCATTCAGTACTTCGCCAACCAAGACTACCTCTACGATGAGGTTTCGGAGGTAGCGCGGGCCGGCTATGCCGGTAGGGTAGGCTATAACTACAAACAGAAGTACCTACTCGAACTCCTGGGCCGCTACGATGGCTCATGGCTGTTCGCGCCGGATAGCCGCTTTGGATTGTTTCCCGCAGTGACAGCAGGCTACCGTATTACGGAGGAGCCCTTCATCAAGAATAACGCTATTGGGAACATCCTTACCGAACTGAAACTCCGCGGTAGCTACGGCATTACGGGTAGTGACCCATCAGGCCTAGCGCCCTATAGCTACCAGCAAGGGTATGATTTCGGCTCGGGAGCGTCCGTATTCAACGGAAACTATACCATTGGGGTGCGTCCGCGCGGGTTGCCCATCACTACCCTCTCGTGGGTGCGCAACAAAACTACCAACCTTGGTCTGGATTTCGGGCTGTGGGGAGGGAAGCTGTCGGGTGCGTTCGACGTCTTTGCCCGGCGGCGTGAGGGCCTCCCAGCCCCGCGCTACGATGTGCTCATACCCCTTGAGGTGGGCTACGGCTTGCCAAATGAAAACCTTAACTCCGACGTGACGCGAGGCCTTGAAGGCGTTCTAACGTACGCGGGCACTGCCTCACCTGGGTTTACGTACTCCGTGAGTGGGCACGCTACCATCGCCCGGCGTTTCGACCTCGACATTTATAAGCAGCGCTTCGGCAACTCCTGGGAACGTTACCGCAGTTCCTACATTAACCGTTGGGGCGATATTGGCTGGGGCTACCAAGCTATTGGGCAGTTTCAATCACAACAGGAAATTGCCGATTACACGGTGGATAACGACGGCCAGGGCAACCGCACCCAACTGCCCGGCGACATCATTTATAAGGACGTGAACGGCGACGGGGTAATCAACTACCTCGACGAGCGCCCCATTGGCTACCTGCAGGGCGGCAACCCACTAGTGACCTTTGGGGTCAACACCAGCCTGGGCTACAAGAACTTTACTCTCACCTTCGACATCGTGGGGGCCGGTATGCAAACCTACCAGCGGGAATGGGAGTTGCTGATACCTTTCCAGAACAACGGCACCTCACCCGCTTACATGCTCGAAGACCGGTGGCACCGGGCCGACCCGTACAACGCTGACAGCCCCTGGGTACCGGGTAAGTACCCGGCCATCCGGCGCGACGCCGGCGGCCAAGCGAACTACAACCGCCGCAGCGACTTCTGGATTAAGACCGTGCGCTACGTGCGCCTGCGTAACCTGGAGCTGGCCTATAGCTTACCTAAGCCCTGGCTTGGCAAAGTGGGACTATCGGGAGTGCGGGTGTATATGAATGCCACCAACTTGCTGACCTTCAGCACGCTTAACGACATCGATATTGACCCGGAAGTAGCAGCCAGCAACGGCTTGGGCTATCCTCCCCAGCGACTGCTCAACACGGGCCTTTCGGTAACCTTCTAAGCCTCTCCCTACTAATGAAATACACGCTTAAAACCTTGGCATTGGGCGCCGGGCTACTGTTAGGCCTTACCACCAGCTGCCAGAAAGATTTCCTGGAACGTACTCCCCCCAACATCATCCTTGACGCGCAGCTCTGGAATGACCCGGGCCTGATTACGGGCTTGCTTGCCAACTACTACGACCGTATACCCACCCATACCACTACATATTTGGGTGCCGACTTCAACGCCAATCCGCGCCGCCGGACCGGCTGGCCAGATTTTGCTGCCTATGATGAAGCCATGTGGTCGGGCAACGGTAATGGGCCTAATGACTTGTTCAGCTTCGATGCTTTTCGCTGGGAGAATTGGAATTACGGCCTCATCCGAGACATCAACTTGGCCTTGGAAGGCCTCGACCAATACAGCAATGCGCTGACTTCCGCGCAGAAAGAACAGTTTAAAGCCGAGTTTCGCTTTCTACGGGCCTACACGTACTTCGAACTGGGGAAGCGCTACGGGGGAGTACCGTTGGTAACATCCCAACTCGTGTACAACTTCAACGGCGACACGACCCCACTGCAGGTAGCGCGCAGCAAGGAAACGGAATTGTATGATTTCGTGGCCAGTGAGCTGGATGCCATCAAGGGCACGCTGGGCAACGCCGGTAGCGCTACGCGCGCCAACCGCTACACGGCTATGGCGCTGAAGTGCCGTGCCATGCTCTACGCCGCCTCCATTGCCAAGTATAATGCGCAGTCGGGCCTCAATATCCAAACCAGCGGCGGCGAAGTAGGCATTCCAGCCAACCTTGCTAACGCTTACTACCAAAAGTCGCTCGATGCGGCCAAGGAAGTGCTGGCAGGTCCATATTCGCTCTACCGCGCCAATCCTAACTTGGGTGAAAACTTCTACGAGGCTCTCACGAAGAAAACCGCTAACGCGGAAATCATCTGGGCGAAAGACTTCCTGACCGCCAAGGACTACCGACACTTCTTTTCCTACGACAACATTGCGCGGGGCATCCGTGAAGACAATCTGGGGTCGTCGGCCATTTCGCCCATCCTCAACTTGGTGGAAGCCTACGAGTATCTCAACGGCGCCTCGGGTGAGCTGAATATCCGCAACGCGGCAGGTACCGACTTCATCTACTACGACAACCTAAGTGGTCCTTTCGCCAACAAGGACGCCCGTCTCTACGGCACGATAATTTATCCTGGCTCCACTTTTAAGGGGCAAGAAGTACAGCTTCAGGCAGGCGTAAAAGTGTGGAACGCCACCAGCAACTCCTATCAAACCTTTGAGGGCGGCCTGGCCAGCGTGTACGGGGGAGCGGCATTCCCCACCGGCGACGGCAAGCTTCTGACCGGCAGCTCGGGGCCACAGGCTAACCAGCCAGAGGTATCCAACTCAGGCTTCTACCTGCGCAAGTTCATTGACTCGGGGGCGGGCACCAGCAGCCGCGGCATCCGTAGCGACGTGTGGTGGGTGCACTTCCGCCTGGCCGAAGTATTGCTCAACGCCAGTGAAGCCGCCCTGGAGCTAGGCAACACGGCAGAGGCAGTTACCTATGTGAACCGGGTACGCGAGCGAGCTGGATTTCCTGCTAATAGCCTGACGACTAGCACCCTCACTTTAGCTCGCCTTCAGAACGAGCGGCGCGTGGAGCTGGCCTTTGAAGATCACCGCGTGTGGGACCTCAAGCGCTGGCGCATTGCGCACCAGGTTTGGAACGGCAACGCCAACAACCCTAACGCCGTGGCCTATGTGCTGTTTCCTTACCGCGTGGTGCGCCCCGGCGACCCGCGCGACGGCAAGTATGTATTTGAGAAAAGGGTGTCGCCGCGCTACCGTACGCCGCGCAACTTCCAGCCATTCAACTACTACACCTTCATCGGGAACGGCATTCTCAACAACAATCCCAAAGTCGTTCGCAACCCCTTCGAATAGTCCGCACCACTCATGAAACGATTCACCATCACGATGCTGGCTGGGCTAGGACTACTGGCCGCTAGCTGCGAAAAAGATAACTACTCCCCCCCTTCGTCCCAGCTAACGGGGCGCGTAACCTTCCAGAACGAGGTCATAGGCGTGCGGGGGCAAGGAGGCGTGCAACTAGAACTGTGGCAGCGCGGCGAAGCACTCCGCAACAAGATTCAGGTGTTTGTGGCCCAGGATGGTAGCTATTCGGCTACTCTCTTCGATGGCAACTACAAGCTGACGCGCCTGCGCGACAATGGCCCCTGGCAGAATAACACCGATAGTATTGACGTGGTTGTGCGCGGCAACACGGTCATCGACGTGCCAGTTCAGCCCTACTTCGTAATCCGCAACACTACCATCACTAACGCGGGCAACGTAGTGACTGCCAGCGCGCTGATTAGCCAGGCTACGGCCGGGCGTACCATTGAGTCGGCAACGCTTTTCCTCAACTCTACCCAATTTGTGGATACCAACAACAGCTTGATAGGGCAAGTAAGAAAAGCCAGCGCCGACCTCGGCAATCTTACCCAGCCTCAGCTCTTCTCCTTTACCGTACCCGCCGCCACTCGGGGTGTAGTGTATGCCCGCATAGGAGTAAAGACCCAAGGGGTAAACGAGCTGATATATAGCCCCGTGCAACGACTCAGCTTGTAACCTAGGAAGCTAAGAACACCTGCCGCTTTTTACTCCTCACGGTAGACAGGGCAGGATGCGCAACGCGTGGCGCCAGTAACAGTACGTATGGGAATACGGCCTGATATATAGGGAATCAGGCCAGCCCAGTGTGAGTGAAGTACGTGCTGTTAAAAGCCGGTCGGGTGGGAGTGGGAACCTACTCGGCCGGCTGGTGCTGCGTCAGCGCCATCCGTTTAGCTTACCAGAGCATAACCCGTTTCACGAAGGCTACCCTGTTGCTGAAACGCATAGCTTCTAGCTTGCCGTGGGTAGACTAGGTGCGGCGCCGCGGGGCCAAAAGCCAATGTGCTAGCCAAACAAGTAGGTAGCTGACCGAAAAACCTATTAAACTTAGCGGAGGCAAGTCTTGCAGTGCCTCGGTGCTGCTGACAGCTTACCCGCACTGATTATCTCTTTTTTTGATGAAATACCCCCTTTACCTGTTTCTGTTGCTGCTAAGCGTTTGTACTTCGGCCGGGGCCAAGCCGCCAAAAGCCACCCCGTATAGCGCCTACCTGTTTGCGTATTTTACTGGCAACGATAAAAAGGAAGAGGCCATTCGCTTTGCGCTCAGTCCCGACGGGTACCACTACACCGCCTTGAATGGCAACCGCCCCGTGGTCAGCTCGGCCACCATCAGCGAAACGGGGGGCGTACGCGACCCGCATATCCTGCGCGGGGCCGACGGCAAAACCTTCTACATGGTAGCTACCGATATGGTATCGGCCAAGGGCTGGAGTTCAAACCGGGGCATGGTGCTGCTGCGCTCTACCGACCTGATCAATTGGAAGTCCAGCGCCATTAACTTCCAAAAACGCTATGCTGGCCAGGAAAACCTGAAGCGGGTGTGGGCTCCGCAAACTATTTATGATGCTAAGGCGGGTAAGTACCTTGTGTATTTTTCCCTGCAGTACGGCTCGGAGCCCGACAAAATCTATTACGCCTACGCCAATAAGGACTTTACCGATCTGGAAGGTGAGCCGAAGCAGTTGTTTTTCTCGCCCACCAATGGCTCCTGCATCGACGGTGATATCGTAGCCAAAGACGGCAAGTACTACCTATTCTTTAAGACCGAAGGCCAGGGCAACGGTATCAAGATAGCCGTGTCTGACAAGCTGACGGAGGGCTACGTGCTGCGCGATAAGTACGTGCAGCAAACGACCAACCCGGTGGAGGGTGCTGGCACCTTCAAGCTCAACAACTCCGACGACTACATTCTGATGTACGACATGTACACCAGTGGCCGCTACCAGTTTACGCGCACTCAGGACTTGCAGAACTTCACGGTGGTAGACCAGGACATCAGCATGAATTTCCACCCGCGCCACGGCACGGTGCTGCCCCTGACTAGCACCGAGGCCGCTCGCCTAGCGGCCCGCTGGATGAACCCATCCGACGTATTGCTGACGTCAGCTAACCCAGCCATTCGGAAGAACAATACCGTAGTGGATAGCGCCGCCGGCAAGGTAAACTTCGTTGTAGCGCCCGGCACCAGCCTGCAAGCCTTCGATTTGCAACTCAGCACCCCTACCTTGCCCGTAACGCCTAGGGGTCCGCAGAACTTCAGCAAGGGCCCCGTGACGTATACAGTTGGCAAAGGCGCGGCTAAGCGCGCATACCAGGTGCGTGTAACCGAAACTCGTAACCCCGTGCTGGGCGGCTATTACGCCGACCCCGACATTTTGTATTCCCAAAATACCGGCAAGTTTTATCTCTATCCTACCAGCGACGGATTTACGGGCTGGTCGGGTACGTACTTCAAAGCCTTTTCGTCATCGGATTTGGTAAACTGGAAGGACGAGGGCGTGATTCTGGACTTGCCCAAAGACGTGAGCTGGTCCAAGAAAAACGCTTGGGCTCCTACCATCATAGAGCGCAAAACGCCCACCGGCTACCAGTACGCCTACTACTTCTGCGCGGGCGCCAAGATTGGCGTGGCCCTGGCCGACAGTCCTACTGGTCCGTTCAAAGATACCGGTAAGCCCCTACTCGACCAGCTGCCCGAAGGCGTAAAAGGTGGGCAGCAGATTGATCCGGCCGCCTTTCAAGACCCCAAAACTGGCAAGCTTTACTTGTACTGGGGTAATGGCTACATGGCCGGAGCTGAGCTCAATGACGATTTGGTCAGCCTAAAGCCTGGCACTACCCACGTACTGACGCCCGACGCTACCTTCCGGGAGGGGGCTTACGCGCTATACCGCAACGGCACGTACTACTTCCTGTGGAGCGAGGATGATACGCGCAGCCCCAACTATCAGGTGCGCTACGGCACCTCCGATTCGCCGCTGGGCAAGATTACGGTGCCGGCCAACAATCTAGTTATCAGCAAAGACCCGGCAACTGGCATCTACGGTACCGGCCACAACTCAGTTATTCAGCTTCCGGGCCGCGATGAGTGGTACTTGGTCTACCACCGCTTCACTTATCCTAAAGGCATTGAGATGGGCGGTGATGCCGGCTTTCACCGCGAGGTGTGTATTGATAAGCTGGAATTCAACGCTGATGGTAGCATTAAGCCAGTGAAGCCTACGCACGCCGGTATTCAGCCAGTAAAGCTAAAGTAAGCCCTTCTAAGGAGGAACTCGATGACATTACTTGCCTAACTGCCAATTCTTTAAGTGGTAAGAAGTGAGTAGGAACAAGCGCGCTTTGGTATACGAGCACACCTTTGGTACCATAAGCGGGCCGAAAGCCAGCGGGGTAACGCAGGCATGAGTGAAGGTAGCACTAGGATTCCGGGCAGTATGCTTTTGCCCGAGGGTAGCGTGAAATGTGGAGCAATTTGCGCAGCTAACTACTACTGTTACGAGGCGGTGTAGGCCGCCAGTCCCACCTACGAAGTCATCGTGCCCCTCGATTGGAGCAACGGTTAGCCTTCGCTCGCACTCAAGGCCCTCTTAGGTGCCCTAAGGAGGAAACAGGCCCTGCTAGGCTAGGTAAAGCAAAGAAGTGAGACAGGTACTCTATTTGGAAGGAGAACCTATATGCCTCAAGTACAGCTACGCTAACCGGTAAACTTCCCAACGGCTACCTACAAGTGGGCAAAGACTAGCTATGGCATAAGATTAGTTATGGTATAGTACCTTGTAAAACAAAGTACCTTGCGTATAATTGCACTTGTCAATTGCTTTGGCGGTGCACAGTTAATGTATGTTCAATGCGCACCTGCTAACCTATTCAGATAGTACTGCTAGTCACTTATTTCTTGTTTCTATGAGCTGTTTTAAATCACTTGCTGTCTCACTGGCGTTCCTGTTGCTGACGACCGGCCGACTAGTTCAGGCCCAGACCTATCCGCAACTATTAGAAACTGCCGCGGGCCACCTTCGGCAACAACACTATTGTGAGGCCACAACTACCTTTGCGCGGGCCTTCACTGATAGCACCCAGGTAGGCCCCTTCGACCTTTATACTGGTGCAAGTGCAGCCGCCCAGTGTGCCGGAGGGCAGCACCAAGCTTTGCGCTGGCTATTCCAGCTCACGCGCCAACCCAATGTGCCCGTAAGCGCCCAGGACGTGGACCAGATGGCCCAGGACCCCAGCTTGCGCAGCTTACATGACTTTCCTGAGTGGCCGCAGTTCCTAGCCCGCTTGCGGCAGGCTGCAGCCAACCGCGCCGCCGAAGCCTACCGAGCAGCGAGCGAGTGGCAGCGTACTACTTTGGAGAATGCCCTCCCTACTCCAACTACCCACAGTTTCTACGTTGCTGCCCGCCCTGGCTTTGCGCTGTACTATGCTCCGGTAGATACCGTGCAAGTGCCTTACCTAGTGTACGTGCCCCCTACCTATGACCCCACTCAGCCCACCCCGTTGCTTGTTTACCTACACGGGGGCATCGTGAGCACGACCCAGTTTCAAGCGGCCGATCCTAGCGTGACCCATGAACCCATTTTCGCCGCTGCGGCTGCGCAAAATGCGTTGGTGCTCTACCCCTTCGGGCGTCGTTCATTTGGTTGGCTAGAGCAGCGAGTCGCTTTGGAGAATATTCGGACCATGGTCAAGCAGGTCAAGCAACGCTACCACGTAGACCGCCAGCGCGTGTACCTGGGGGGAATGTCTAATGGTGGCACAGCAGCCTATTGGTATGCCTGCCAATCTCCGGCTGGCTTTGCCGGATTCTTCGCCCTTTCGGCTAAGCCGACTAGTGCTTTTGGCCCGCTGAAGTTCGGCAGCCTGCGCCGGGGCGCGCCCCTATATTCCCTGCACGCCCAGGACGACGAACAGGTTGCGTACCACGAAGTGCTAGCTACCTACTCGCAACAGCAAAACATAGCCCAGCAGTGGCACTTTGCCTCCCTGCCTACGGGCGGCCACGGGTTTCTGTACGGCCCAGGCGGACCAGCCGCCTTGAATGCTCTCTTGGGCCAGTTACTGAAGCAGACTGCCCGGTGATGGGCACTTCGTCAGTGGCAAGCATTGGAAAAATCTTTCTTTGAAAAGCTAGTAGCTATATTCTGTGACGAGGCTTCTAGCTTTACAACTGCTTCCCTACGGTGTCTCCTCTAATGTATCAGCCGCTTATATCTGCAGTGTTGCTACCCGCTACTCACTATTCTCATCTCA
>NZ_FZNS01000013.1 GCF_900188255.1 Hymenobacter mucosus
TTAAGCCCCGGAGCGCCCATGGTACTGCCTTCACCGGCGGGAGAGTAGGTCGCCGCCAACCTTACTGTTTTTGCGGACGAGCCCCCGGCTGCGTCGCCCAACTTCCCCGTAGCGGGAGGAGGGGGATGCGCCGGGGGCTCGTCCCGTTTAGGGCCTTCCCAGCCGGGAGGCTCTTTTATCTATTTTGCTCAACAAGCCTATCTAGCGTTAACACTACCAGCCGGGGGCTTAGGGACTAGCTTTCATTGTACGCAGCGCCCCACCGCCCCGTCTTTGCTTAGGCGGGGCTGCGTTTAGCCTTTATTTGCCCAATATTTTTAAGGTTTTAGTGTCTTGTTCACCTTTGTAGAAAGCGTCCAGCACTTTTTGGAACACTGAGTGGGTGACGGGAAGATTAGCAAACAAAGTCATTGATGATTTAAGCTTTAGATCATCAGGATTACCAAGAATTCGAGTGGCGTCGTGATTATTCAAAGCAAGTAGGGCTTCGCTAATATGTACAAGCCGACTGCCAAGCACTGGGTGGTTAAGGTAGGCCTCGGCCTCAGCTAAATCTTCTATGGCGTAGTAAGCCGAAGTTGAACTGAATCCTAAGCCTTTGATCTGTGGAAAGATATACCACATCCAATGGCTCTGCTTTTTACCTCTTTGAATTTCAGTTAGAGCAATGGGATACGACGATTCTTGCGCGTCAAGGAAGCGTTGTAATCGGCTTTCTGATTTCATAGAAGTTGTGTGACCTAGTTGAACAATGCTTCGCTATACGTCTGCGCTGGTATTTCAATTAAATATACTTGCCATAATCCGTAGGCTTAAGCTTTCTGTAGCAAGTAATGGTCGCCTTCTTTAAGCGATTCTCTGTGCGCCTTTTTAGCTAAGAGTTTGTAAGTTTGTTACTTGTGTCTTATTCCTTTTCTCTATGAGCGACGAAAGTATCCCTTATATCGAGTTGCCTTTTTCTGCTCAAATCATTGCAGCTCAACATTTGCGTACTCTCTTGGTGGAGGATGTTCCCTCTACCACGACCGCAGAACAGGTACGGGAAGCAATGGCACAACTCAACATGCCGGTGTGGGCCTTAGGTGATTTGTATATCTATGCTCCGCTTGACATGCTAGGCGTTAAAAGTATTCTCTGCCATGAATAGGCTATTGAGTAACTATATTCTTACGGGCATAAATAGCTTATAATCAAGCTGAAATTTTATTACAATAGAGGATTGCAGCTGTTCAGGTGAGGTTTCAATAGCTGCTAAGGCTATGGAAATAATGTTTCGTTGAACTGCTTTAGCCGATAACAAGAGCGGTACTATACGGCCGTTGTAAGCTGCTAACCAGTTAATTGACGTATGCCATTCAGTTCTTCTCACAACAAAGAAGTTCAGGTTTGCCTTACGGTAGAAACCGAATGACGAAGTTCTTGAGTGGGTTCTTCTTAATGATGGTTATTAGTTGGCCATCAGCATATCGGTATTCATCCTCGCGCCCGTCGCGGAAGGCTCTATAAACTGCTGGACCTGAGGAACTCAGTGTAAAGTAGTCGCCGAAGTATTCGGCAAAAGCGCTAGAGTGCTTCTTTGGCTCCTCAAAAAACAGGTCAGTTACAGTGTAAGTAATAGGTTGCTTTTCCGTTGCGTGGTATTTGTGCTTATACTGATCAGCTATAATGTTGTAATGGTCATGCTTCCACTCGGTACGCGAGGAAAAGTCACCTTGATTAGTATGCGCCGTAACAGTAGAGAGACGAAGTTGCCCACTCCAAACATGGTTAACAACCTGATAGTAGACCGTGAGGTGGTACAGTAGAAAGTTGACCTGCACATCACTAGTGAGTGTTGACACTACTTCTTGGCCTACTCTCTGTCGGGTAGCAGTCATGGTGCCTACACGTAGCCCTGCTACTTCAATAGCATAACGCCGAATTTCTGGGCTTTGTACAGGCCTGGTTTGAGCCTTCGTTTCGAGCAGTAGGGCGCATACTAGTAACCAGGTCGCCACATATTTCATTGCTGCCGGTTTAGGAAACTGCGGGGAAGTGTCTACTGCGCATTTAGGCTCCAGTTGTAATCCAAGTAGCTAATTTGAGTGGCGTTATCCATCTTGGTTGTTGCATACTTGTTTACCCAACTCGCTACCGTCTGCCCGTTTTCGGTCCAATCACCTTTATACCAGTCGAAGTACTTAGAAAGCTGCGCCGTAGCCTTACCTGGCTTGTTTTTGGTAGGGTCGCGCAAGAAGTCCCGGCCTTGGTCTTCTAACTGACTATCTAGCTTGGCGGCCGTGTATGCTTCATTGCGCAGCCGCGGGCATGAGATGGAAGCGCACACTAGCGCAAAGTGAATGCGTGGATCATTGAATTTCTTGCGTAAAGTGCCGTGCTCGATGTTGTCCAGGCTCATCTTGGTACCTCCTATCGAGAAGAACTTCGAAGCCCAGGGTGTGGTCACGAAAGGAATCTGAATCTTAGTGCCAATGTCTTTGATGCTCTGCAAAGGGTAGTGGTCGAGCACCAAGCGGATCGTGTAGGCATTGTACGCATTAATCCAGTATGCCATTTGCTCTGCCTTGCTCCAAGTAGCCGTCGGTGGGTTTTTGCTTAGGAACTGCAAGTATTGGTTGAAAGCTGCCTGATCGGTTTTCCAACCCTTATAGTTGACTAGCCCTTGTGCGTTGACGTACTTTTTAAGCAGCTTATCAAAGGTGCTGTGGTCCACTGGGGCAGTAGCAACGGCTCGCGCAGCTGAATGCGGTGCCGAAGTTGCTGGCCGGGAAAAGGAGGGTAACACAGCTACTACTGCAGCGGCAATACAGGAAAAATACAAGGCAGGAATTTTCATGGGTAGGCGCTTATGCATGAGCATATACGTGGGCATGGGGCAGCAAAGATTGAAGCCTGGGCAATCTTCTACCCATTGGCTTTTCGTAAAGTGACAATGTCCCCTGTATCGTGTGCCAGTATTTGCTACTCCACCTGTTCGGTTTAACTGGATAGTTCGCACTCTAGAGGTGTTGGCTATGATTCGGAGACATACCTAAGATATGAGCAGCTATGCAGTTCTAGGGAAACAGTAGCATGAACTTTACCTTGCTATCAGTGAAATCCTCTGCCCACGTCTTCCTTTCTGCCATCTGAAAAGTGGGGTACTTCCGCTTCTCAACTTCTTCCCTATGCGTCTTAGCGTTATTATCCCCACCTATAACGAAGCAGCCACTATTAGCAGCTTAATTCGCCAACTACGGCAGTACGATCCTGGGCAGGAGGTAGAGGTGCTGGTGGTAGATGCCAATAGTCCGGATGGTACTGCCGAGCTAGCCCAGCAGGCGGGCGCTACAGTGCTATGCGCGCCCAGTGCTGGCCGTGCAGCCCAGATGAATTACGGGGCTCAGCAGGCTACCGGCAACATCCTATATTTTGTGCACGCTGATGTAGGAATTCATCCAGACTACGTTTCAACCATTGAGCAAGCGGTGGCCCAGGGCTACGAGGCAGGCTGCTACCGTTTTCGATTTGCTTCGCCTCATCCACTGCTTCGCATCAATAGTTTCGGAACTCGTTTTCAAGGAATTATGAGTCGGGGTGGAGACCAGACTTTGTTTATCACCCGCGACCTGTTTCAGCGCCTACAGGGGTTTGATGAACAGTATGTTATCATGGAGGACTTTGACATCATCCAGCGCATTCGGCGGCAGGCACGTTTCCTAATTGTACCTAAAGATGTGATAGTTTCGGCGCGCAAGTACGAAACCAACAGTTGGTTGCGGGTGCAGCTAGCCAACCTGACAGCCTTCTCCTTATTCTTCCTGAAAGTAGCCCCTACCCGCATTGCTCGCACCTATAAGGCTATGCTTAACTACCGCTGATGCCTACTGTACTTGTAACTGGTGCCGACGGCTTTTTGGGACGCCATTTGGTGCAGCAACTCCTTGCACGTGGCTACCAAGTGCGGGCCTTAGTGCGGTCTGCCCGGCCTGTAAATACGTTGGCATTGCCACCCTTGACATCATTGCCAGTTGACGTTGTAGTAGGCGACGTCTGCCAGCCAGCTACCATGGCGGGCTATACTGATGGGTGCGCGGCCATTATTCACGCCGCTGCTCTGGCCCAGGTTAACCCAGCTCGAAACCCCGCTGTGTGGACTGTTAACTTGCAAGGCACCGAAACCATGCTCAATTTGGCCCGTGCAGCGGGAATAAGCCGGTTCGTGTACGTGGGCACCGCCAACGTCTTTGGTTTCGGTACTCGCCAGCATCCGGGCGATGAAACCCGGCCCTACGCTGGGTACCAGTATGGACTAGACTATATGGATAGCAAGCTGGCTGCTACCAATAGCGTGTTGCGCGCCGTGGCCAATGAGGAACTGCCCGCCGTTCTGGTACATCCTACTTTCATGCTCGGCCCAGGCGATGCTAAGCCTACCTCCAATGCCTTGTTGCTGGAGCTTTACCGGGGTAAGCTGCCAGGTTACCCTCCCGGCGGCAAGAACTACGTACACGTACGGGATGTAGCCGTAGCTACTATCAATGCCCTCACGCAGGGCCAGGCCGGAGAGTCCTACATCCTGGGCAACCAGAACCTGAGCTACCAGGAAGCCTTTGCTTTAATGGCCCAAGTGCTAGGTGTGCCAGCCCCACGGTGGCTGCTGCCAGCCCGGATATCTTACCTCTACGGCACTATCTGCGACTTAAAAGCAAGGCTTACGGGTCGGCCTGCTCAACTAAATTCGGCTATGGCGGCTGTAGCCAATGACGGACATTATTTCAATGTGCAAAAGGCCCGTGCCGAACTCGGCTTACCCCAAACCGACCTAAGAATAGCTATTGCGGAAGCTTTTCAATGGTTTAAAGACCACAACTATGCGTGATACTGCATTACCAAGCGCGGCATCACGTTCTACCACGAAGCAAATGGTTGCGCGGCCCCCTTCTGACGGAGGTAGCGGCTCCTTCATGGGCAAAGTAGCCATTGTTACCGGCTCCGAGTCGGGTATTGGGCGGGAAACGGCCCGGCTCCTCTGCCAGCAGGGCAGTGCTGTCGTACTGAATGGCCGCATGGCCGAGCGGCTCGCCCAGACCCACCAGGAATTTGAGCAGGCAGGCTACACCGTAGTCAGCTGCGTGGCCGACGTGACGGACTTCACATCTTGTGAAGCTTTAGTAGATACTGCTATTCAGGCTTTCGGACAGATAGATATTCTTATTACGAATGCCAGTATTTCCCAGCGAGCTTACTTTGCTGATATGGCACCCGATGTGTTCCGGCAAGTGCTCGACAGCAATGTGTACGGGGCGGTATACCCACTAAAAGCTGCATTACCCTACCTAATTCAAACGCGGGGTAGCGTCACGTTTATCTCGTCCATTTCGGCCTTGAATGGGATGCCTAGCGGCTCGGCCTATTGTGCTGGCAAGGCTGCCATTTCTAACCTAGCCCATACCCTACGGTTAGAGTTGAACCATACGGGTATTCACGTTGGAGTAGTTCATATTGGCTTCACGCAAAACGACGCCGACAAACGCGTTCTTGACGCCGATGGGCAGCCGGTACCTATTGCTCATCGCCCTCCGCGTTGGCAAAAATCTCAGGCTGAGGTAGCCAGCATCATCTTAGGACACATTCGGCGGCGGCGGCAGCGCACAGTTATTTCCGCACTAGGCCGGCTTATTGTGCTAGTACACACCTACCTACCTCGCCTCGGCGACTGGATTGTGCTCACCACCATTCGCCGGCTCCGCCATTTCTACGAGTAGGTATGGGGGCTTACTCCAAGTCTTGCAAGGTTAACCTCGGTTAGATTGGAAAGGCGAAACAACTGGTTAGTAGTTACTTTACTACTGTGGCTTCCAGCTCAACTTTCAGCGTTTCAAACAAACTCTGCACCTCAAATACTGTGGAGGCTTGCTGGATACCGTGCTTGGCAATCCACGCTTGAAAAACACCGAAGCAAGTGAAAAGCTCGGCGGTGGAAGTTGTGTAAATATTCAATCGTACAATCCCACGGCATTCGTACCCGGCCTCCGTAATAACCTGCTCCAGGTTTTGGATAGCCTGAACAAGCTGCGCCTCCATGTCGCTGGTACTGGATTGGCCATTGGCATCTACTGCCGCCTGTCCAGAGCAGTAGAGCGTGCCTTCTACCTGCGTAACCTCAACGGCTTGCGCATAGCTGCGCTTATCCTGCCACTGCCACGGGTTAGTGATTTGTTTTTTCATATGCTTGCCTTTTTGCGGTGTGAGATGTGCGCTGCAAAACTGCCAACAAGCTTAGGAAACGAGCGTGACCTACCGCACAAATCCAGTGTGACCTACCTCACACTAAGCGGAGAGCCGGCTAAGGGTCTCGCGCGAAACACCCAAGTAAGCGGCAAGTAGCGTTTTAGGCACCCGCTGAACCAAACCAGGGAAGCGCTGCAGTACCTGCTCGTAGCGCTCTTTAGCAGTAGCAGTAAGCAACGATAAAATACGCTGCTGCGCTCCAATATGCCCCAAAGTCGATTTGGTGAGGAAGAAATGCGCCATCTTCGGAAGACTGGCGCAGAGCTGGTGGTAGTTGTCGAGCGGTAGGCAAATCACGCTGGCATCCTCAATGCAATCCAGCGACATAGTGGCTCTAGTTTGAGTATAGTAGGCGCCAAAATCACTTTCCCACCAGTCTTCCATTGCAAAAGAGACAATGTGTTCCTTTCCCGAAGCATCCGTATAGACTAGCTTCAGCAACCCGGAAACCACAAAATAGGCGTACTGCACCACGTCGCCTTCTTGAATAAGAGACTGGTGCTTTTTGTACCTCCTGAGGGTAA
Organism: Hymenobacter mucosus; assembly: GCF_900188255.1. Taxonomy (GTDB): domain Bacteria; phylum Bacteroidota; class Bacteroidia; order Cytophagales; family Hymenobacteraceae; genus Hymenobacter; species Hymenobacter mucosus. Next base: position 6,798 of record NZ_FZNS01000013.1, read on the forward strand.
AATGCGTGCTTACGAGAGCAAATTCGTCATCAGTGAGCGGCACTACCTTTTCTATATGTTCGCGTAGCTTGTCTAGCATATGTGCGAGAATCTGACGGCCAAAGATAGGGTTCGTGCTACGATGCGGTTTGTCTGTCTGAGCTGATTGCCAAACTGTAGTGTTCGGTAGCAGTGCAAACTGGTTAACTCTGGCCAGCAACCCGCCAAGATGGTACAGTCTAGTGCCCCGGCCCGCCGCGTACATTGTAGCTTCCGCTTAGGTTGGCCTTTGCCAGCACATAGCCGTAGGCAGCTGGCACCGTGCGCGCTGCTTCCAAGATGTTAAACCGCTTCGCTTTCTCACCTGCTCTTACCATGTCTAGTCGTGCATTTCGTGCCTGCGGGCTGTTCGTTGGTCTCATTTTGAGCGCAGCTGCCCTGCCCGCCCGCGCGCAACTGGTAGCTTTCCCCGGTGCCGAAGGGTTTGGCCGCCTGGCTACTGGCGGCCGTGGAGGAAAGGTGGTAGAAGTGACCACGCTTAACGACGGAGGGCCGGGTAGTTTCCGAGAGGCCTTCACCCAATACCCCGGCCAGCCGATTACCATTGTATTTCGCGTCGGGGGCATAATTGAGTTGAAATCGGCTCTCAAACCCAAACGCTCCAACGTCACCATTGCGGGCCAAACCGCCCCAGGCGACGGTATCTGCCTGAAAAACTACACCTTTAAGCTAAACGGTTCTAACATCATTGTGCGCTACCTCCGCTCCCGACCCGGCAACACATCGGGGGCCAACGTATCGGGCGTCTACGGCCTGAATATGGAGAACTGCCGCAACTTCATTGTTGACCACTGCTCCTTTAGCTGGTCAATTGAGGAGGCGGCTACGTTCTACGACAACAAGTATTCGACCGTACAGTGGTGCCTAATCAGTGAAAGCTTGAATTCGTCGTTTAATGGCAAAGGCGACCATGGCTACGCAGGCGTGTGGGGTGGGCAATATGCTTCCTACCATCACAACCTGATTGCCCACCATCATAGCCGGGCCATTCGCTTCAACGGGGCCCGGGCCCACGACACAACAGCCGTGGTAGACTACCGCAATAACGTTATCTACAACTGGGGCAACATGCAGGCGGCTTACGGAAACGAGCTGCTCATTCCGGGTGGTAGTGGGCAGCTAAATCTAGTCAACAACTATTATAAAGGTGGCCCGGCCACGCCCGCAACACGGGCGGCTGTCATTTTTGACATCACCCAAGCCTACGCATCCAACAAACCGGAGCAGCCTGTTGCCACGGTGTACGCAGCCGGCAACTATGTTGAGGGCTACCCCGCCGTTACGGCCAACAACTGGACTGGCATTCGGCTGCATCATTACCCGGAAACGGCCGCCAACTTTGCCCGCTTCAAACAACGTACTGAAACGCCCAACTTGGCGCCAATCACTACCCAACCGGCTGAGGCAGCGTACCGAACGGTACTGGCTGGCGCCGGAGCCACAGTGCCCGTGCGCGACGCGGTAGACGCGCGCATTGTGAAGGAAACTCGCACGGGTACGGCCACCGGCAGTAGCCCCGGCGGCAGCGCCACGTACGGCCTCCACCAGGGCATCATCGACTCTCAGGAAGACGTAGGCGGCTGGCCTGTATACCGCAGCGGCCCGGCTCCTGCTGATACCGACCATGACGGCATGCCGGATACCTGGGAAAAAGCTCACGGCCTTAACGCCGCGAATGAGCGCGACGGCAACAGCATCGCCCGCAGTGGGTATACCTACCTAGAGGAGTACCTTAATGAGTTGGTAAACGGTAAGTTGACTACCGCCCCTGGCCCGGCATCAAAGAGCGCCGCTACCCGTTCTCGCTAGCGCTGCCTTTCCTGGGGTGTTATAGCCGCATGGCCAGTTTCGCTAGTGTAAAGCAATAGCCCTTAATCTAGAAAACGGAAACTGCTACTGCTTCGGGATGCACTGCCGGATTTTCTTGCTAGTATTGACCTTTCCTCTAGCAATTGGGCTCAACAGGCTACGTTGGAGCCGCGCTAGGCCAGCAGCACGCATCCAAGCCTTCTACTAGTAGCAGAGCAGAATTGATAGGGCAACATCCACAAATAACTGCGTAGCCCGTTGAAAGTCGTTTTTCGATTCCTGTTTCTTACTTTTCTGTGTAGTTTGGCGGCCGGCCAGGTGGTAGCGCAAGAGCGTGCCTCGCCGGTGAGCATTGGACAGACATTCACCTTGTCCTCGGCCACGCTTGGAGAAAGCCGCCGCATCAATGTGTATTTGCCGCCGGTCTATGCAGATTCTGCCACGGTGAGGCTGCCCGTACTGTACATGCCCGATGGCGGCTTGGCAGAAGATTTTCTGCATGTAGCAGGGCTACTACAAGTATTGACCGGCAATGGTAGTATACGCCCCTTCATTCTGGTTGGCATTGAAAACACTGCCCGGCGACGTGATATGACTGGGCCAACCACCAACGCCGAGGACCGGAAAATAGCGCCTAAGGTGGGCGGGTCTGCCGCTTTTCGGCAGTTTATACGCGCCGAACTGATGCCCGCCATACGTCAACGTTACCGCACCACCGCCGAAACCGCCATAGTAGGCGAATCATTGGCGGGCTTATTTGTAGTAGAAACGCTTGTACAGGAACCCAACCTGTTTGACACGTACCTGGCGTTTGACCCTAGTTTGTGGTGGAACAACGGGAAGCTGGCAAGCGAGGCCGACAGCCGCTTGCACTCGTACGCTGGCCCGGCCAAAACGCTGTATGTAGCTTTCAGCAGCGACGTTCTAGGGGAAACCTCCACGCATCGCTTCAACCAAGCGCTACAGCATGCGGCTACGGGCAATTTCATCTGGTACCACAAGGATATGCCCGAAGAAACGCACGCTACTATCTACCACCCGGCAGCGCTACAGGCTTTCCGAACGGTATTCAAGCCTAAAGCGTCGTCCAGCAAGTAACAGACGCACAAAGCTTTCATTCTGGTCAACTTGACAGTTCTGTTCTCACATGCCAGCCAAGTGGTAATATACCTGTTACGCGCTTGGCGCCACTACCTGCGTTGGGTTGTTGCAAGCTACGGGCGCTGCTTAAGGGAGTCGCGACGGTCAACGGCATCTAGCACATCGAAGGCTGTAAATTCTTTATTCACCGTGATGTAGCCGCCCGGCGAAATGGTACGACCTGAGCTGGTGACAAAAGTGGGTTTTAGGCGAAGCGTGAGGCGCATGGGCTGCCGATCATGGTCGCCGAGGCCGAGTACCATACTGGCTAGTGCCTCCCCCGACTGTTCACCCAAAGCATCGCGCAAATTGCTTTCCAACGTAACGGGAGCCGTGGCTACGCCGTTGGGAGCTACCTCAATGCGTTCCGTACTGCGGCCCGTGGCTACCTGCTTGTCATCGAGCAGCGCAATGTAGTCGAAGGCGTTGAGCGCCGCGGTTTCCGCGTTGGGGTTACGCACTTCTAGATTTACCCGCATCCGTAGGGGCAACGAGCCAGTGGCGTAGGCGGCGGCAATGCGGGCTTTGTCCAAGGTAGTGAGGTCGCCAGGCTGCCGAAGGTGAGTAACGTCTACTCCCGCTACGGTGGCCTGTTCAACGGATGCCAGCCGAATTTGGGCGCCTTTGAAGGCCTTGGCTTGCTGCACTTGCTCACTGATGCCGCACTGGCTCAACCCCAGTACTGTGAACACCAAGGCCGCTGAAGCCCATGAGCGAGATAGGGTAGAAAAGGTAGTGCTTTGCATGGAAGTGGGTGGGAGAAGTACAGTGGGAGGAAGGAAGATTCCTGCTTACCCCATTACCGCCCAAATAGTTGTTATTGCCCATCTTATGCTCAACCAAAAAGGCGCCCTTGTACCCAATGCAGGCGGCTACTGGGGAAGGGTAATCGTCAGCTCTGCCCGGTAGCGGCCGTTTGGCTGCGAAAGCTGCAATTCATAGCCTCCCGGATAATACAGCTGTAGGCGCTGCTGAATATTCTGTAGTCCGATGCCCCCAGTGCGGCGTGCCGTAGCCCGAGGAGCCTCCGGCAGCATATCGTTTTCAATGGTGAAACAGAGCTGGCCGGGCCTGGTTGTGAGGGTTGCTTCCACGCCGGCATGCTCGGTGTGGTGGTGGCGCCCATGCTTAAAGCTGTTCTCTACCAGGGGAAGGAGCAGCAATGGGGGAACCTGCGGCGGCACTGTGGTGCTATCGAGCGTGGCAAACTGGATGCGGGCGCCGGGATACTTGCGTTGTTCCAGCTCGAAGTAATTCTCTAGAAACACTATTTCTTCCGTCAGCGAAATACTCGCCCTACCACTGTCGTAGAGCACGTAGCGCATCAATTCGGAAAGCAACAGAATAAAGCGCGGCGTATCCGGCGAGCCGGCTAAGCTTAGGCCGTATATGCTGTTGAGCGTGTTAAACAGGAAGTGTGGCTGCAGCTGGGTTTTCAACTGCTCCAGCTGCAGGGCCAAATGGTCTTTTTCTACCTGGTGGCGCCGCGCCTCCTGTTGGAAGGCTAATCGGACGAAAGCCACGCAGCTGAAAGCCAGCCAATCAGTGAACAGCAGGGTTATCTGAGCATTGGCAAGGCGGGGGAGTTGCTGCAGGTTCAGGTGGTGGTAGGAAGTATAGAAATCGAGGAGTAGGCCCGTGCCGGCTACCGGCCGAAACAGTACGGTGGCTAATACGGCGTTCAGCTTGATAGCCCACCACAGGTATAGCAAGGAAACCAAGGTGAGCACCACGTAGCGCCGTCGCTGTAGCAGAGTAGGTACCAGCCAGCGGTAGTAGGGCACTATGTACAGCGTGGCCACCAGTGCAAATAGGATGAGCTGGGGGTAGGGGAAGTTTTCCTTGGTAGTCAAGGAAAGAGGTACCGCCTCGCCTAAGTACTGTGCATACTTATAGCAGCCCACATACAGGCTCCAGATCAGGAACTCAAAGACCAGCGGAAACCGACTGCGCCGCCGTGACGAGGGAGTATGTTGCATGCAGGCAAGGTGGGAGCTTTTAGCTGAATTGCGCCTCCGTTACCTAGCGTTTTCGACTAAGCGTAGCGTTTTTTCGACCAAGAAACCAACTGTATAGGCTCCACCACCTGGCCTTTTGGACGGCCGCCGATGTAGGCAGCCAGGCTTTGTCATTACACCAGTTCCTGCCTTGTATCCGTCGACTGTGATGGCGCTAGCAAGACGAAGACTGCCTACCTCCGTTTTAGTCTACACTCGCGTTGGCGGCCGCGTACTGATCTAAGCGGTAGCTCATTTCGTCAATGCTCACCTCCCCGTCAATAAATTGCTGTAATAACTGTTGTTCGTACGCCATTGGCTCCAATGGCGTGCCTTGCACCAAAAGCCGGGCAAACGAAACTAGCTTCTGTCGGGTGTGTTTGGGAAGCTGGGTGGTATTCATCGTAGACATACCCTACGGGAGCGAATCATATGCCAATCTGGCGGCAAAAGCTGGTATCTTTCGGTGGATTGGTGGTACTTATTGCACCTACGGATCAGCTAGTTACCGAGTAGTAGTTAAAGCGGCCTGTCTACGTACCGCTACCCATACTTCCTTGCCCAAACCTTTTCCTTGGGGTAGGGCCAGTAATTGTTCGTGCCATCGGGGGTAACTCACGCTGTACAGGGCAGTCAGTCTGTTTTCTTACGTTCAAATTGTAAGTCGCCGCTGAGCGCCTCGTGCTTTAGAATGGACTTGTGAATCACACGGGCCTGTTTGCCAATTTGCTCCGACTTGCGAAAGAACACTTGGGCAACGTGGGGCTGCTTTTCTACCGTAAATCGCTCTCCTAGGCGTTGCAGCAACAGTTTGGTTTCTTCTAAACCGCGCATGGACTGGTACAGCAGGTTTTCTACCGACTGGGTAACTTCCGATAGCAAAGAATTGAGGGTGTAGGCGTGGCCGGTATGGCAACGGTAGCGAATGAGTTGGCCTTCCACTAGTTGGGTCATTACCCCGTGGCAGTCGGGGCAGGTAAACTGGGTTGGCTCTCCCCGGTCGATGATGCCCATTTCAAACGCGTTGTCCACCTTCGCAATCTGAATTTCCAAGCCCAGTAGGTCTTGCTCTGGTGCCGATAGGCGAGGAGTACCGGCGACTGGTTCCATTGTCAGCTTCACTAATAAGGCCCCTAGCTCTGCCAGCGGCACCACATGATCGGCCGCCACGTACTCCAGCGCATTTTGAGGCATAGCAGGCGTCACGGCGTCGAGCGGGTCCTGCACGACCGTTACGCCGCCCAGGCGCTGAATAGACCACAGTCCGGAGGTGCCATCATCGAGGTAGCCGGTGAGTACTACCCCAATAACGCGGGAGCCATATTCGTAGGCCGCCGAGCGAAACAGCGCATCAATGGAGGGGCGGAAGCGGTTTTCTTTGGGGCCCTTAGTTACCAGTACTGTGTCATCCTCAAGGAGTAAGTGGTGGTTGGGAGGGGCAACGTAAATGGTACCGGGCGCGATGGTTTCTCCGTTGCGAGGGTGGACGGCGGGCAAGGAAGACGCGTGGCTGAGTAGCTGCGGCAGCATACTCGGCGAGTCGGCAGCCAAGTGCTGCACTACCAGAATAGAAGCTGGAAAGTCGGCCGGCAACATCCTGACCAGTTCTAATAGGGCCATCACGCCACCGGCCGAGGCCCCAATAACGACGATATCCCGCAGGTGTTTGCGGGCACTTTTCTGTGGGTGCGGGGCCATATCGTTCGCTGCAAGTGAAATAACATAAGAGAAGCAAACAGGCCAGACTGCTAGCTAATGTCGGCGGGTCTCTACTAGGGTACCAGCGCCTGAAGCAGGCGCCGAACGGACGCTTCTCTATCGTTATGTTTCTACGCAACGGTCACCATAGAGTTAAAAAAGAGTATCCTAAGGCGCGGCGTGTGCGCACTTTATAGTAGCAAGGCGGGTAGCTGCCGAGAGCAAGCCCAGAACAACTCATGAGTTCCTGTACACTTCCGGCAATGCGCCCTACTACACGCAAGGCCCCTGTTTTCAGCTGCAACTTGGCATAGCTGAAAACAGGGGCCTTGGAAATGATATATCCTTGCAGAATAGGCGCTACCTCTTGTATATGCAGCAGCCTACTTCAAATCTACTTGTGGTATTAAGCGGAGCATTGCGCAATGATCCAACCTGATTAACCAAACATCGTGTACAGCACGGCCACTAATACTTGAGTCAGACAAATGGTAACGTATACTGCTCCCTTTTCGTGGGCCTGTAGTTTCTGGGGGGTAGAAGGCTTGTCCATAGGCTTGTTAAGTTGTTAAGCAAGCTTAAACTTAACCGACTTAATATATAAAATACAATAATCATATTTTAATACAAATTAAGAATATAATATTACCAATATAGTTGCATTGTATGGTTGAGCTAAAGCAAATAAGGCGGCTCTACTGACAATTGAAGCAAGGTAGTTGTCAGTAGAGCCGCCTTTATTTTATGGGGTGCGTGCTTAAGTGTTTGCAGAATTACTACTGTCCTGTGCGGCCGAATCGTCAGTGGGGTTGTGGCTGTTCATGCCAATGCGCTGGCGGATAGCATCATCGGGCGTTGAGGTGGTTCCGCCGCTGTAGCCACCAATAAATGGGTTCTGAGCGGTGTCCAAGTTGCGGTCGGTTAGATCTTCTCGGCCCCCGCTGCTCCCGAGGCCGCCCCGGTGGCCGCTTTGGTCGTAGCCCCGGTCTTCATCCCCATTAAATCCCGCGCGCCCCATGCCTTCACCAGGCCCTACTGCGGCAGAATTGTCACCGGTTCCTACGGCACCCTCCCGCCGCTGCTCATCAAACTCCGACCCGCGCTGCATGGTTGGGCTGCCCGCGCCAGTTTCGGCTGCTTCCGAAGAACGGGACGTATCCGGTCCCTCTCCGCTTTCGGGGTTTGCGAGTACCGTAGACATATCACGCGGGTCATTTTCCGGCGTAGTTACTGGGCCCTGATCGGGGCCCAACTGGGCCGCATTGGTCGTGCTTTGAAGTTCGTCGTCGGGTTGCGGCGTAGTGCTCATACAGAAGGAGTGATGGAAGTGCGAAGAAGAAAGAATACGTATTCCTACTGCCTGATCTGTGGAAGGTTACAATGAGCTTGGCCCACAGGGTTAAACACAATGGGCAGGTACGAGCCTTAGTAGGAACCTCAGTAAAAAAAGGGTTGGTTGACCGAGATGCCTAGGCAGTAGGCATACTCTAAGCATAGTGTTTAGGATGCCGACCAAGGCTCAGGATTAAAGTAGTTGGCTTGATCTAGGAGGCCCAGCAAGGAGGCGTCCTGATCGAGAACGAACTTGTGGGCGTAGAGCCAGGGAGAGACCACTAGGGCCGGTAGGTCGGCGCAGGCGCGACTGATGGTGTACTGACACATCTTTTGCGCTGGGGGTAGGCGGCACCATTATGACGGGCACCGTACTTACCGCCGATATTACTCTGGAAGAAGGCGTTCTTATCAACTTAAACTGCGCAATCGGCCACAACTGCGTGATTGGAACCGGCGCAGTAATGCTACTGGGCGTGAAGATTGGGGTAAACCCCGTGGTAGGAGCAGGCAGTGTGGTTACCAAAGACGTTGAGCCCTACAGCCTCGTAGTTGGTACATCCGCCCGGGTTGTTTGCAAGCTTCATTCGCCGGTAGCGCCCTAGCCTACCCTTGCCCAGTAGCATGGTCGCTAGCGCTCAACCTGAGAGGCACAACCGGCCGGGACAATGGGGGAATATAGCCGCCGCCGGCAAGCGCTACCTGCGGCTGGTGCTGACCTGGACCTTACCCAACCCGTGGCGCCGCGTTTCCGTTGGGAAGAGGCCCATTAGGGCCAGATCCTATGCTCAAGCTGGAAAGAATTAATTGGTTGCGTGTTGCCCTGGCCTGGGGGTTATTCACCGCTTTCATGGTAGTAGTGGTGTACGCACAAGCGCTTCCTGGTGCCCGTCCTGTACCCTGGCGCACAGCCGTACTTGGGCCCTTGCTGTATGGGCTGATCTGGCTGTTGTTTACACCCGGCATCTTTTGGTTGGCTACGCGCTTCGACCTAACGGCCGGTCGGCGCGGGTGGGTGGCATCTGCCCTGGTGCACGCCGGCGCCAGCGTAGTGCTTACCGTGCTGTTCCGCGCTCTGTACCTGAGTGTGCTTGTAGTAAGCGGGGCCCCCAACCTTATGCTGACCTGGACTACCATCCTGTCGGGCATTAACATCTGGCTTCCGGCGTACTGGATGCTGCTGTGCGTGGCGTACGCCCTGGAATTTTATGCGCGCTACGAGCGCCGCACCCTCGATGCGGCGCACCTGGAAATGCAGCTCGTCCAGGCGCAGTTGCAGGCCCTGAAAATGCAGCTGCAACCCCATTTCCTCTTCAATACACTGAACTCCATTGCTACCCTCATCGACGATGAGCCCCGAACGGCCCAGCGCATGACGGCCAAGCTAGGCGAGTTTTTACGCCTGGTGCTCGATAACACCGACGAGCACCAAGTAACCCTGGCCCAGGAGCTTCACTTTGCCGAGCTCTACTTAGAAATGGAGCAGATTCGATTCTCAGATCGGCTCACCATCACCTACCAGCTAGCTCCTGATACGCTTCCCGCCCTCGTTCCCAACCTGCTGCTACAGCCGCTCATAGAAAATGCAGTAAAACATGGGCTGACGGCCGAAGAAGGGGCTGCCATTCACATTCAGGCAGACCGGCAGCAGGGGCAGCTTGTACTGCAAGTGCGCGACAATGGGCGCGGCACGGCTCAGGCAGATTCCCGGGGCGTTGGCTTGCGCAATAGCGAAGAGCGCCTGCGTGCCCTCTACGGGTCGCGCTGTTCGCTGGCCATTCATACGGCGCCCCAGCAGGGCTACGCCGTGCGCATCGAGTTTCCTTTTGTTCCTCACGCCTAATTCAGCCTTCAACTAGATTCTGTGGAGCGTATTCGTACTCTGATTGTGGATGATGAACCCCTCGCGCGGCGGCGAATTGCCCAGTTGCTGGAGCTAGCACCAGATTGTGCTCTGGTGGGCGAGTGCCGCAATGGCACGGAAGCTCTGGCGCGGCTCACTGATCCAGCCTTTCCCCTCGACCTAGTGTTCTTGGATGTGCAGATGCCAGACCTGAGCGGCTTGCAGGTGCTACAACACCTGCCGGCGCAGGGCCTACCACTCATCGTGTTCGTAACGGCTTATGACCGGTACACGCTACAAGCCTTTGAGGCGCATGCAGTAGATTACTTGCTCAAGCCTATCGATCCGGACCGATTTGGCCGCTGCTTGGCTCACGTGCGCGAGTTGGTACAGCAGCGCACTTCCCTCCAGCTCTACCAGCAGCTACAAACGTTGGCACGTGAGGTTGCCCTGCCGCGGCCCTCACCTGATACGGCACTAGAAGTAGCGAGACCCGAACAGTTTTTGATCAAAAACAATGGACGCCTCTACTTCGTGGCCGCCGAGCAAGTGCAGTACCTGGAAGCGCAGGGCAACTACGTCACGTTGCACACGGCAGGGCAGGAGCACTCCCTGCGCTCCACGCTAAACCACCTGGAGCGCCAACTTGTGCCGGGCAAGTTTCTGCGCATCCACCGTTCCCTTATCGTGAACTGTACCTTCATCAAGGAACTGCGGCCTTGGGCGCACGGAGAGTACCTCATTACCCTGCTCGATGATACGCACCTGACTTCCTCCCGCAGCTACAGCGAGACGGTGCAGCGGTTTCTGCAAGGTTTCGCGCGGTAATAGCTTTAACTGTGGAGCGGTGAGACCTTGAAGCAGCGTTATGCTTGCGCAAAAGTGTGTTGCGTTTCGGGCAGCTCGTCCCAGAAATAGGCCATCTGGTCCCACTTGCTATTTACTTTGGGCTGGGAGCCGTATGCCCGGGTACTTCGAAACTTGTTCGTGATACTCATTGAGCTATGAAAACCACCCGCACTCCCCTTTTTCGTTTACCCAGCCGCCCCATACTGCATAGCCTAGCTTTGCTTCTGGCGCTGTCCTTTACTGCCTGCGACGACGATGACAACTCATCTCCTACCACCGGAATCCGCCCCAAGGGGCCAAAACCAGCGTGGGGCCCCACCATCAAGCCCGAAATGCAAACGGTCATTGAGGCGCTGGATAGCTTGTCGAAAGGCGTAGCGCTTAATACGCTCACGCCCCAGCAGGCCCGGCTGGCGCCTTCGGCTACGGATGCGGCCATGGCCGTCATGAAAAACTTCCGCATTCCTGCGCCTACCCCCATGGTAGACACCACGGGGCAGCGCATCCCTGTTGCCGGGGGCACTATTCGAGTGCGCATCTACACGCCTAAAAATGCCACCGCTACCATGCCGGGCATCGTCTATTACCAAGGTGGGGGCTGGGTTATTGCCAACCTAAATACGTACGACCCCTCCGCGCGTGCCCTCTCCGAGCAGACTGGGGCGGTTGTGGTATCGGTACAGTACCGGAAAGCGCCTGAGTTTAAGTTTCCCACGGCCCATAACGATGCCTTTGCCGCCTACCGCTGGGTGCGCGACAATGCGACTACCTTAAAAATTAACGCGCAGCGCATTGCCGTGGCCGGCGAAAGCGCCGGCGGCAATTTGGCCGCTGCCGTGTGCATGATGGCTAAAACGGCCAGTGTGCCGCTGCCCGTGCATCAGCTGCTGGTGTACCCAATTGCGCGCTACGACATGAACACGCCTTCCTACACGCAGTACGCCGCCGCAAAGCCCCTGAGTAAGCCCCTCATGGAGTGGTTTTTCGACAAGTATCTGATGTCGCCTGGGGATGGCACGAACCCGCTGATTTCGCTGGTGAACTCAACCAACCTGCAGGGTTTGCCGCCGGCTACGGTTATCAATGCTGAAATTGACCCCTTGCAAAGCGAAGGGCAGGAGTACGCTACTAAGCTGAGGAGCGCTGGCGTGTCGGTAACGACGAAGGTATACGAGGGTGTAACCCACGAATTCTTTGGTATGGCAACCGTGGTACCCGAAGCCAAGGATGCTCAAAGCCTGGCCGCATCGGAGCTGAAAAAGAGCTTCCAGTAAGAAAAGCTGCCCGCTGAATACCGTTTGCCTCCCCTGGTTTTGGTGCTTTCCAAGACTTGGGGAGGCAAACTGCGTTATGCGTCTCAAGGCCCGTACCTGAGCATACTGGCAGTACCGGCGTCAATTCAGGATAGTTCTGGTGATTGCTCGGAAGGAAAATGAGCTAGCAAGCTGTGGATGAGCTCGTCCTGGCTGCCTTGCAGGGCCTGCTGATACGCCTTGCTCTCCGGATCAATGTAGCCCGTAAGCTGATTGAAGATAGCCGTGTCCAGGACTTTGAAGCCCATCAGCCAAGAGCGGAAGGCCCGCGCCGGAATTGGTCCGTCGGAGAGCTTCAGCAAGTTGTGATGCCGTTGGTCTTTCTCAATCAGCTCTAACAAGCGGTGCAAGTCCTCTTCCTGTCCTTCCACGAGCTGCATAAAGCGCTGCTCATGCTGGCTGTAAAGTAGCACCCCCGTAATATTATCCCGTTCATTATTGGCGCGCCAGCGCTGTAGATAGGCTTCTAACTCTGCTTCCGGCATCGGCACCGTTGCCGAGCTGACATAAACTATGTGGTGCATATACGAGGGGGATCTAAAAAGCTTCAAGTATAGCACTCACCCAAAGAGAAGACAAGCGTAGTTAGTCCAGAAACGAGGGTTGGGTAAGTAGTGTAGTAGGTGTTGTGGCGGCTACATATGACGGGGTACCTGACTACTCAACGGCACCCGAAGGAGCCATTGGCAGAACCAAGCAAAAAGTAGCCCCCTCTCCCTGCTGGCTTTCTACGGTAAGTACCCCACCATGGCCTTGCGTTACGATGTCATAGCTCAAAGACAAACCTAGGCCCGTGCCCTCGCCAGGAGGCTTGGTAGTAAAAAAAGGCTGGAAGATTTTGGCTTTCACGGCTTCTGCAATGCCGGGGCCATTGTCGTGCACCTGTACTACTACTTCGTTGCCGACTTGCGTGGTGAGTACCCGCACCGTGGGTACATAGCCCTGTTCGCCGCTCTGCTGCCGCTGGTGCACGGCGTAAAAGGCATTGGCGAACAAGTTGACGAGCACCCTACTAATATCCTGCGGCACCACAACTACCGCACCCAGGTTTGGGGCTAGCTCTGCTTTGAGCACCGCCGAGAAGCTGCGGTGCTTGGTTTGTAAGCTGTGATAGGCCAAGCGTAAGGTTTCATCTACCAGGGGATTGAGGTCAATGGCTCGTCGCTGCCCGGTGCTGGTACGGCTGTGCTTCAGCATGCCATGCACAATGCCCGCCGCCCGTTGCCCGTACTGATGAATCTTGCTTAGGTTCTGGGCCAAATCAGTGGCTAGCATTGTGGCCTCCTCCAAGTGGCCGGCTTCCTGCGCTTCTTGAATTTCGGTCAGTAGCTCGGTGCTCAGCTCCGAGAAGTTGTTGACGAAGTTTAGCGGGTTCTGAAGCTCGTGGGCAATACCGGCCATTAGCTCACCCAGGCTAGCCATCTTTTCCTGCTGAATAAGTTGGGTTTGGGTGCGGCGTAGCTCCGTAAGGGAGTTCTGTAACTCGCTGGTGCGCTGCTGCACCTGCTGGTCCAGAATGAGGAAGTGGTTGGCATTGGCCCAGGACACCGAAACTAGCCCGGCAATAGCCCGCATAATGGTGGCTTCCGATTGGCTGACTGGCGGCGCGAATGGCTTGATTTCCTTGTACCGCCCGGCCAGGAGCACCCCTACCATCTCCCGGCCAATAACTACAGGTAGCGCCACGAAGAACGGGGTTTCTAGGTGCTCACGCAGGTGTTCAATCAGCGGGGTGATGGCAGTAGCCTTGTTGACCAACAAGTAACTGTCCTTACCCGTCAATACCGCGGAAAAGTCGAAAAGCAGAGTTGGAAAGCCCTGAGTCAGGTTTGCATCAAAGCCTAGCCCAAAGCGGGGAACAAAGTGGCCGTCATTGGTGGCCCGGACCAGGAACAGGGAGCGGTCCATGCGCAGGCGCAGATTGATGCCCACCAAGGTCTTGTCAATCATTTCCTCTATGGGCATCTGCGCGTCGATGGACTCCTGTAGTTCCGCCAGCAAATTGAAGCCGTCATTTTTAACCCGCAGGTCCGACTTCACCGCCGAGATAACCGCATCGGCCTGTACGTTGGCGCCGCCCAGCTCATCTACCCGCCGCTGGTAGTAGGCCAGGGCCCGCTGCAACTCATCAACACTAGTTGGCGGGGTGATAGGTAGTTCGTTGTCAGCTGTTTCCATACGCTAAGGGCTAGCACGTAAGATGGTGCATTGACTAGACGACCTCGCTCCAGATGCAGAGTACGCCCGTCCAGTCGAGAGGTACCACGTTGCCGGACGGCAGCTGGGCAATTTCTACCCCGGAGTAAAAGCCCAACAAGGGGATGGTGCCCAAGGCTTTCTGTACCTCGCGGGCTTCTTCCTGGTCGTTGCCGGAGTAGGCCCCGGCGCGGCCGGCGCAGTCAATGTAAAAGGCAAGCAAGGGGCGGCGGCCATCGGCAGCAATGGCGGCAAGTAGGTTGCGGGTTTCGGTGTAGATATACTCAAAATCGAAGGCCCGGCGCATTAGCTGAATCTCCGAGCCTTCCACCAAGTCCGGCTCCACCATCACCAGGGCATTGCGCTTCCGGTCTACGCCCACGCACATACGGTTGGCATAGTCCTGCTCCCGAAATGGCCCCCATTTGTCGCCTTTGTTCACGCCCAGCGTGATAAACCAGCCGTAGTCTTCAAACGTCAACCCTGAATCTCCGCCCACCAGATCGGCCAGTAGTTCGGTGGCCGGGCGGTGGTCAATTTCCAGAATAATTGGCCCCTCAGCTTTCGTGACGGTGTGGTAGGCGGAGGCGGGGCGGCAGCCGTGCATGATTACCTGATGCAGCCTTACTCCACCGCCCGAAAGCACCAGGGCCGTGGCTGAACAGCTGAGGATGCGGTCATTAAACCACTGAAACGACTCCCGAAACTGCATGTCGCCCATGGTGCCGGCTCCGGCGGCGGCCGGCCACTGGCCCCCCAAGGCGTCGCTCATGCCGGCCAGTAGCGGGGTGCCCATGTTCATGCGGAAGCGCCCCGTAGTTCGGTTAACCGAATCATAGAAAAAGAGCAGGTTGGGCGGGCTATCGTATGCTTGGCCTAGCACCTGCTGAGCCAGAGCATGCCCGCAGGCGTACTCGTTGTTGGCTAAGTGCTCTTCTAAAAATAGGTTGACCCGAATAGTATCGGAGGCTACGACGGCTACCCCGCACTGGTAGCCGTCGTAGCCCAGGCAGGTATTGGTGATGACGCCCACGGCGTAGCTGCCTAGCACCTGCGTTTGCGGGCCCAGCACGGCGCGCACCCCCGCCAAAAACTGATGGGGATTGTGGCGGGAGGTGGTCATTAGAATAGCTAGCGCACAGGCAGATACGCCCGCCTGCGCCAAGGCTGCCGCTGCGGCCTCGGCACCCGCCTGAAACGAGTCGGTACACTCACTAAATCCGCTGCCCGTGTGCGTAGGCATAGCCAAAGAGGAAAGCAGCCAATAGCTCAAGAGGGACAAGCTAGCACCCGTTGAGGCTATCGGCCCATGAGGTTATTGTTCAATCACAACTTCGGTGGTGATGTGCAGGGGCAGCTCCAGGGTCTGCTTCACCGGCGACTTGCGGTCAATCGTTTCCTTTGACCGAATGAGCTTGTCAGCCAGCAACGGGTCTTTGGCCTTAAGCGTCACCTTATAGTGCAGGCCAATGGCTCCGTTGGGCGCTGCCTTGTTGAGGCCCAGCACGCCATGCACGTCAAAGCGCACGTCTACCTCTACCTGAATTTTCTCTAGCTCGGTACCAAACAAGGCGGCATTTGACGCAATACCGGCCGTGAGGCAGCCGCAGAGGCCCGCCGCTACTGTTTCAACCGGGTTGGGGGCCGAGTCGTTGCCGCCCAGGTAAGGCGGTTCGTCAACGTATAGCTTGAACTGCCGGTCGGGGGAGCTGATGTTGGCATTGTTGGAGTGCACCTCGTCCACGGTTACTTCCGTGCGGGTGCCGCCTTGCCACTGAGAGCGGGCTTTGAAGACGACATCGGCCAAGGCCGGGGAGGTAGTAATGGCATCAATCAAGGAGCCAATGTTGGCGAGGTTGACACCGTTGGGCAACGTATCGGTAGCTAAATCCATGGTATAGGAGGTAAAAGGCAAGCGTGAGAAAACGAGTAGCCCAGGTGAGTGCCGAACTCAGCGGGCGCGCAAGGCATGGCGTAGGTAGTGGGGAGCGTGGTCGGTGGGGGCGTCTTTATCGGGGTGGGCCGAGCCGTACGTTGCGTGGGTGGCAGGCACGGAGATGCCCACGGCTCGCCGGGCCGCATGATTGGCCGAAATCCAGCACTCTTCGTGCAGCCCCACCCCCAAGGTGTAGCCCCCCGTAAAATAAATGCCGTTCAGCGCCCCCGCTTCTTGCAGCTGAGCTAGTTCGCGCTGCAGCCCGATGGTATCCATCGTTGCCACGTTGTGGTAAAACGTTTTGATGGCTGGCTGGCCCGTGGGGCTTTGTAATATGTAGCGGGGTAGCAGGTCAACGGGTGGGTTGAGCGTGGTAAAAAACTGGGGCGAATACGGTTCGAGGCGGTAGCTAAGGTTTAGCGCGTCGTTCTGGTGCCGATTCTCCAGGTAGGAAATGGTGTAGGGAGTGGAATAGGGGTAAGCGCCGGGGTACTCGTAAATATGAATGTTGAAGGAGCGCCAGGCATTCACATCGGCCGGCAGCACGCGCGCATCGGTGTGGATGTAGGCCGTGCAGGCCTCGTATTGGTAGCCACTCAGGTTTTGCAGCACCGCCGGCAAGTTGGGCTGGTCTTGGCTGTTAAGCTGGCTAAGACACTGGTAGGCTGCATCGGCATGCACCGCCAAAATGACGCTGGCAAATGGCCCTACCGTATTTGTAGCCCCGGAGGTTGCGCTAGTCCAGTTTACGTGGTAGCCCGCAGGCCCGCCGCCGCTGACCGTTACTTGCTCCCCCAACATGAACTTGCCTAGTCCCTGTTGCTCATCAGAGTTGCGGTCGGTGGCATATAGGTCGTAGTCATTCAGCAGCCAGTCCTGAATGCGGTCCACCAGCTGGCGGGTACCACCCACAAAGTAGCGCCGGTCGGGGTTGGGGGAGCCGTACTGGTTGAAGCCTTCTTGTAGCACGTAATAGTGCGTCACCAGGACAATGGGCATGTTTTGCGGGCCAGCAGTGGGCGCGAAGTACATGCCATTCACTCGGGGCAACAGGTAGTAGGCCCCAAAATCGGGACCGTAGTTGTATGGCCTGGGCTGCGGATTGTTGGGGTTGTACGGCTGGGCGAGGTAGTCGGCCACCGTCTTTTGCTCAAAGAAGGGGTCATTGGCCACGTAGTACACACTGGTCCAGAAAAACTCAATATCCTGCTGAAACTGCTGGTAGGCCTCTGGACTCATATCGGGGTAGGGTAGGCTGGTATTGGGTAGCCCATCCACGGTGTAGCTCACGGTGCCGTCGCTATTCGAGTAGCTAGTCGTGTCATCAAGCGGGGCAGTCACGGCGCCCAGCTCACAAATGAGGCGGTAAATATTCAGATAGGTCTTCGTGTTGTAATCGTTCACGCCCATATCGGCCCAACGCGTGTCGGCTCCTAGCTGCACGGCTTGGGTACTGGAGTTGCCTCCCAGTTCGCTTTGCGCCTCAAAAACGTAATTGTTATGATACCCTAACTCGCTTAAGGTCTTGGCAGCGACCATACCACTGATGCCCCCACCAATGATGGCAATCCGAGCGGATGGGTCTAGGGAAGCAGTAGAAATAGCCATACTAGGTTAGCTAAATGGAGTATAGGATGCGGAGTAAAGTAACTGATTAATATGCTGTTATATATCATAATAGTTAAAAATAATATAAATATTATTATAAAGTAATGAAAGCCTGAAACAGCACTGCTGAGCTGTATTTTTATATAACGTAACCAAGTGCCAGCTTCTCGTGGTAGCTGATCAGTAGCTTATTTTTTACGCAGTAAGCAATTATCAGACAGTAGATAGGAGAAGCAGGACTAGCAATGGACCGGTACGGCATCAGTAGCATAGAGCTCAACTGCTATTCTAGAAATTACGCTATTCTGCCGAGGCCACTACCCGCTTTTCTTCGTGCCAACGTCCCTACATCTGTTTTCAAGCAGAAAAAGCCGCCGCAACCGGGTGGTATTTGTTTCCTGCACAACCCGGCGCGGAGGTTAGTGCCCACGCTCACTACCAAAAGAGCGCCTGCCGGATATCAGCAGACGCTCTTTTGCGAGTAGTTAACCCAGGGTCAGGTTTTGGGTAGCGCGCCTAACTGGTAAACCCTACCCTGGTAGGGCAGCGGGTACGCTTGTTTCTAGGCTATTACCCGACTACCTACTGCCAGCCACCACCCAAAGCCCGGTACACATTGACCATGGCATTTAGCTGCTGGGTTTTGGTTTCGATCAGGTCGAACTTCGATTCCAGGGCGTCGCGCTGGGTGAACAGCACCTCGGTGTAGTCGGCGCGGGCCGAGCTGAACAGGCTGTTAGAAATCGTGGTAGACTGGTTCAGGGCCTGCACTTCCAGGGCTTTCTCGTTGTAGCTTTTTTCCAGGTTGCTGATGTTGGCAAGCTGGTTGGCTACCTCCACGTAGGCGTTCAAGATGGTCCGCTCATACTGGTAGGCAGCCTGGGTTTGCACAGCGTTGGCGCTGCCGTACACGGCTTTTATCCCGTTGCGGTTGACCAAGGGCGCCACCAAATCACCCGCCAGGGAGTACAGCATAGATTCGGGCGTAGTAAAGAGCAAACCCGGCTTGAACGCTTCAAATCCAGCCGACCCCGTAATGCGCAACGCCGGGTAAAAGTTGGCCCGCGCTACCTGCACGTCTAGCTTAGCGGCTGCCAATTGCTGCTCCGCCTGCCGGATATCGGGGCGGTTTTGCAGTAGCTGTGCAGGAATGCCTGCCTGAATGGTCGTCGGCACCAAGTCGTTGAACGAAGCATCGTTGCGGGTGATGGGCTGCGGATAGCGGCCCACCAGAAAATTGATGCGGTTTTCCGTTTCTACAATGCGCTGCTGAATGTTGTACTGCAAGCTGCGCGTGTTATGCACCTGGGCCTCAAAGCGCTGCACTGCCAGCTCCGTCACTCTGGCCGATTCCTTCTGGAGCCGTACCAGCTTCAGGGCATTGGTTTGAATTTCAATGTTCTGCCGCACAATGGTTAGCTGATTGTCGAGGGCCAGCAGCTCATAGTAGGAGTTGGCAATTTCGGCAATCAGGTTGGTCACCGTGAAGTTCCGGCCCTCCACAGTAGCCAGGTAGCGTAACGCCGCCGATTTGCGGGCGTTGCGCAGCTTGTGCCAAATATCTACCTCCCAGCTGGCGAAGGCACCAATCTGGTAGTTGGCCAACGGGTCGGGGTTGCGCTTTTCGGGTTGGATGTTGATTTCCTCTTCCGTAGCCCCCCGCAAGGTGTACCGGCCTGGGCGCTCAGCTTCGGCCTTGGCACCTAGTCCTACAAAGGGAAGGTACTCGCCTTTGCGGATTTGGACTTCGTTGCGGGCAATCTGAATTTCCTGTAAGGCAATGTTCAGCTCCTGGTTGTTACGCAGGGCCGTGTCAATCAGGGCCGTCAGGTTGGGGTCAGTAAAAAACTCCTTCCACTGCGTTTGGGTCGCAGCGGTAGCGCCCGGTGCGTTGGTGCCTTGGTCGTTGCTATAGCTGGCCGGCACGGTGCGGTTCACGGCTTTCTCCGCCAGTCTGGGGGTAGCGCACCCCGCAACCGCCAGCATTAAGCTGGCGGCGCTGAGGCACTGATAAATGCGTTTCTTAAGCATGAGCTTCTATTTCTTCAACTAAAACGTGCGGCTCGAACTCCGACAGCGGGTGTTCGTTTTCGTCCCCAATCAGCTTGCGGCCCTCCGACAGCGTACCGAAGATGTAGTACAAGCCAGGGACCAGCACGACCCCGAAAATGGTACCGAACAGCATGCCCCCGAGGGCCGAAGTACCGATGGTGCGGTTGCCAATAGCACCGGCACCGTGGGCTATTACCAGCGGAATCAAGCCAGCAATAAAGGCGAAGGACGTCATCAGAATCGGGCGGAAACGCACCTTCGCCCCTTCAATGGCCGCGTCGCGCACCGACATACCTTCCTCGTGCTTCTGCACCGCAAATTCCACAATCAGCACGGCGTTCTTACCCAGCAAACCCACCAGCATGACCAGGCCTACCTGCGCATAGATGTTGTTGGCCAGGCCCATGGTTTTAATCAGTAGGAAGGAGCCGAACACCCCGGCCGGCAGCGAGAAAATAACGGCCAGCGGCAGCAGGAAGCTTTCATACTGCGCGGCCAGCACCAGGTACACGAAGGCCAGCACCACCAGGAAGATGTAAATGGCTTCGTTTCCGCGGCTCACCTCGTCTTTCGAGAGGCCGCCCCAGTCGATGTCGTAGCCGCGGGGCAGGGTTTTGGCGGCTACTTCCTGCACCGCCTTGATGGCCTCACCCGAGCTGAAGCCGGGCGCCGCGTCGCCGCGGATGGAGGCCGTAGGGTACATGTTGTAGCGGTTGATTTCGTTGGCGCCCTGGCCCTTCACAATCTTCATGAAGGCCGACAGCGGCACCATTTCGCCCTTGTCGTTTTTCACCCACAAATCCAGGATGTCCTTGGGCAGGCGGCGGTACTCGGGCGAGGCCTGCACGAACACCTTGAAGAAGCGTTGATACTTGATGAAACCCAGCTCGTAGGTGGAGCCTACCATCACGCTCAGCGTGTTCATGGCGTTGCCGATGCTCACGCCTTTCTGCATGGCCAGCTGGTTGTCGATCTGCAATTCGTACTGCGGATAGTTGGCCGAGAAGAACGTGAACAGGCCGGCTAGCTCTTTGCGCTTTTTTAGCTCGGCCATGAAGTCCTCGTTCACTTTTTCCAGGGCTTTGTAGTCGCCGGTACTGGTTTTGTCGAGCAATTGGAGCTGGAAACCACCTGCGGCGCCGTAGCCCGGTACTGCTGGCGGCTCGAAGAATTCGATGGTCGCGCCGGGAATCTCCTGCGCTTTCTTCTCCAGGCTTTCCACAATTTCGTGCACCGACTCTTTGCGCTCTTCCCAGGGCTTGAGGCTGATGAGCAGCGTACCGGCGTTGGAGCCACGGCCTTCGGTAAGCACCTCATAACCAGCCAGCGACGAAACACTTTCGATACCAGGCACCTTCTCGGCTAGCTTCGAGAGCTGTTGCGAAAGGGCATTGGTGCGTTCCAGCGTGGAGCCGGGCGGCGTTTGAATAATGGCGTAGAGCATGCCCTGGTCTTCGGCCGGAATGAAGCCCGATGGCAGCGTGGAGGAAATACCGAAGATGCCCACCCCGAAACCAGCCAGAATCAGGAAGGTGAGTACGCGGCGGTCCACTACCTTCTCCAGGATGTTGGTGTAGCGGCCGGTTAGGCGCTCGAAGCCGCGGTTAAACCAGTCGATGAAGCGGTTGATAGGCGTTTTCTTGCGGGGCTGGCCGTGGTTGTTCTTCAGAATCATGGCGCACAGCACCGGCGTCAAGGTCAGGGCCACGATACCGGAAATGACGATAGACGAGGCCATCGTAATCGAGAACTGGCGGTAGAAAATACCCACCGGGCCGCTCATGAAAGCCACCGGCACGAATACTGCCGTCATCAGAATGGTAATGGCAATGATGGCGCCGCTGATTTCGCCTACTACCTCGCGCACCGCGCCGTAGGGCGAAAGGTGCTTTTCTTCCATCTTGGCGTGCACGGCTTCCACCACCACAATGGCGTCATCGACCACGATACCGATAGCCAGTACCAAGGCAAAGAGCGTTATCATGTTGATGGTCATGCCGAAAGCCTGCATGGCAATGAACGCACCCACCAACGACACCGGCACCGCAATAATTGGGATGAGCGTGGAGCGCCAGTCACCGAGGAACAGGAACACCACCAAGGCCACCAGAATAAAGGCGTCGCGCAGGGTGTGGATTACGTTTTCGGTGGAGGCGTCGAGGAAGCTCGATACGTCGTAACTGATTTTGTAGTCCATGCCGGGCGGCATAGTCTTCTTCAGTTCCTCCAGCTTGGATTTAACGCTTTTGATTACGTCACTGGCGTTCGAGCCGTAGGTCTGCTTCAGCATGATGGCCGCCGAAGGGTAGCCATCGAGGTTGGAGTAGATGTCGTAAAATTCCGAGCCCAGCTCCACGTTGGCTACGTCTTTGAGGCGTAGCGTTTCGCCATTGGAGTTGGCCTTGATAATCACGTTCTTATACTCCTCCACGTCGTTGAAGCGGCCCTTGTAGGTCAGCACGTATTCCAGCGCCGAGGCTTCTTTACCGTCGGAGCGGCCAATACGGCCGGGTGAGCCAATTACGCTCTGGTCATTGAGGGCCTCCATCACGTCGTCCACGGAAAGGTTGTAGGCCCGCATCCGGTCCGGCTTCAGCCACACGCGCATGGCGTACTGGCGGCTACCCAGAATGCTGGCCCGGCCAATACCATCGATGCGCTGAATTTCGGGCAGCATGTTCACCCCGGCGTAGTTGAACAAGTACCGCATGTCGGTATTCTTGTCCTTGCTGTAGAGGTTCACATACATCAGCATGTTCGGCACCACGCGGTTTACTACCACGCCTTCGCGCTGCACCAGCACCGGCAAGCGGTTCAGAATCTGCGCAATACGGGTGTTTACGTTTACTACTGCCTGCTCGGGGTCGGTGCCCAAGTTGAACACAATCTGAATGTTGGCTTCCCCGGCCGAAACGGCGTCGGAAGTCATGTACTTCATGCCGGGTACGCCGTTGATGGCCTGCTCCAGCGGAATGAGCACCGACTCGGTGAGCACCTTGGCGCTGGCGCCCGGATACGCCGTGCTTACCATTACCATTGGCGGCGAAATCTCCGGGAACTGCGAGTTCGGAAGGGTCTTAATAGCCAGAATACCCAGGAATAGGATTACCACCGATATAACGATGGCAAACACGGGGCGGCGAAGGAATCTACTGAACATGGATATTAGCTGTTGGCTACTAGCTGTTAGCTGTTAGCCGTTAGCAACATCACGCGCTAACAGCCAGCAGTTCACAGCGAATAGCTTTATTCAGAGTAGGTTTTCAGGTGGGCGACAACCGACTTCGGCTCTTGGTAGGAGTACCTGATTTTGTCGCCGTCCTTTACTTTTCGGATGCCTTCCAGCAGGATTTTATCGGTGCTGGCCAGGCCGCTGGACACCACGTAGAGGTCGGGCATTTCCGAGGCCACCGTAATTTCCTTCTGGTGCACCTGCTTCTTGTCGTCTACCACGTACACGAACTTCTTTTCGAGCACCTCAAACGTGGCTTTCTGCGGGATAATGAGGGCGTGCTTAAGCGGCACCGACATGAGGATGCTACCCGTTTCACCATTGCGTAGTAGGCCTTTGGGGTTCGGGAAAGTAGCCCGGAAGGCAATGTTGCCGGTTTCGTTGTTGAAGTCGGCCTCAATGGTTTGCACCACGCCGGGCTGGTTAAACACCTCGTTGTTGGCCATCAGCAGCTGTACCTCCTGGTTGTTGGCCTGGGCGTGGGCTTTGTAGGCCAGGTACTCGGCTTCGGGCACGTTGAAGTACACCCACATCTTGCTGTTGTCGGAAAGCGTGGTCAGCAAGTCGCCTTCATCCACCAAGCTGCCCAGTCGGGCCTGAAAGTGGTCCATGATGCCCGTGAAAGGCGCTTTGATGGTGGTGAACTGCAAGTGGGTTTGGGCCAAGCCAACTTCGGCATTGGCTTTATCAAACTTGGCCTGGGCCAGCGCCAGCTCACTTTTTGATACTACATTGTTATCGGCCAGCTTCTTAGTGTTCTGGTACTCCAGCCCCACGTAGTTGGCCTCGGCCTGTGACTTTTTCAGCTCGGCCTGGTAGATCAGGGGGGTAATCTGGAACATGACCTGACCTTGCCGCACTGTCTGCCCCTCGTCCACGAAAATCTTTTGGAGGTAGCCCTTTTCCAGCGCCCGTAGCTCAATGTGCTGAATGGAGTGAATCTGGGCCACGTACTCTTTGGTAATTGTCGTGTCCTTGGCCAGGGGGCTGGTCACCAAAAGCTTGACCTTCTCTTCTTTTTCCTTCTTTTTTTCTGAGCAGCCTGTTAAGCAGTACAAGCTGCTGCAGCTCATTAGCACGAGCAGAAATACTCTGTTCATAAAAACCTTATATACCATGACTGGGGATTGGTGATCCTAGAAAATGTTGTTTGGCGTGAGCACCGGAGCACGTTGGCTTGGTTCAGCGGTGCAATGAAAGCGTAAGCCAAGTCGTGGTGGGGGCTTCGTTTTTGGCTGGTTAGCCCGTTGGCAGTAGGAGGGCTGGTAAAGCGTAACCCCGATGTTCTGTGGCGGGGCGAAGCAGCCTATTCGGTGTTCTTGCATGCTTGACCGCCGAGTTTGAGGATGCCGCGGCTGCCTCCGGACGGCCAACAGAAAGACCTGGTGTGGCCTGGGGGAGGATGGCAAAAGCCAAAGGAAGTGCCGCGCTGCATGGTTGGTGTTGGATGCTTAGTGGCACAAAACACTCACCTCGAGATGAAGACGTTATGAAGGAAAGCTCTTTTTGCAACGCGCATCGGTGTTGTTGAACCCTGATGATGCTCCTTGCCAGTAGGCTACTCGTGCCCTAGAAAGCATGCTTTGCAGCCCGATTTTGTTGCCCTTCCTTGTAAGGCAGTATGATGATAAAAACTCATAAAACGCCATCTAAGGCTACAAATAGGGTAGAATGTTATTCGCATAACACTATATTACTAGTGTTACTAAATCAGCAATGATTTGTAAAAGCAGTAGATTATTAAGGTGAGCTACACGAACGGTTACCTGACTTGAACCCTAGATGTACTACTATCTGATCATCTCATTTCTCGTCCTACATAGAGTGCTTTAGGCGTGAGCCTGTAACTTGCCCGCATGCAAGTTTCCTTACGTAGTTCAGTACGGCGGCCCTGCGTAGGCTGGTATGGTCAATGCCTGGAAGGCAAGAAGTTGCCAAGAGCCGCTACCTTGCCCTCGCCACGCCCTGACCGTGTTGGGGTGGTTGGGCCGCTTGCCTGGGGTAGCAAAAGCTGGGCTAGTCTGGCGCTACTGCTGCTACTCACTGGGCCAGCCCAAGCGCAAAAGGCTTTTCAGGGCTTGGAAGAGCTGTTCACGACGCCCCAGGGCTACGTGGTGCAGCATACCACGCAGGCGCTGACTATGGACGGCAACCTGCAGGAAAGTGCGTGGCAGCAAGCTGCTTGGACAACCGAGTTCGTCGATATTGAAGGCAACCGAAAGCCGCGCCCAACTTGGTCAACCAAGGTGAAGATGCTGTGGAACGATTCGACGCTGTTTGTTGCGGCTACCTTGCAAGAGCCGCAGGTATGGGCCACGCAAACCCACCACGACGACATCATCTTCAAGGACAACGACTTCGAGGTCTTCATTGACCCCGATAACAATACCCACCAGTATTTCGAGATTGAAGTAAATGCCCTGAACAAAACGTTCGAGTTGTTTCTGCCCAAGCCCTACCGGAACAGGGGCGACGCCTTGGTGAGCTGGGACGCTGCTGGCCTGCGCTCCGGCGTGCAGGTGCAAGGCACCCTAAACCACTCCCAGGACACGGACACCGGCTGGACCGTAGAAATGGCCATTCCCTTGCAGTCTTTGCGCATGGGCTACCCTTGGCAGCAACCCAAGGAGGGCGCGCTATGGCGCATCAACTTCTCACGAGTAGAATGGGATACGTGGCCTGTGGATGGCCGAAATGATAAGCTTACAGATGCCAAGGGCACCAACTTGCCCGAGCACAACTGGGTATGGTCGCCGCAGGGCGTGATTAACATGCACTACCCCGAGCGTTGGGGGTACTTGCAGTTTTCGCGCATCCCCGCTACCACATTCCAACTGCCCTACGGTGAAAAGCAAAAGCGCTACTTATGGCTGGTGTACTACCGGCAGCAGCGCTACCACGAGAAAACGGGCCGGTACGCAACTACATTAAACGACCTAGGCATAGAGCCCCAACCTACTATTGAAGCCCGAGCCAATCAGCTCCAACTCATGGCTACGGCCAAGCAGTTTACGGCTACCATTAGTGCCGCGGGCACTACCGCCTGGAGTATCAACGACGAAGGACTACTAGAAGCTCCGGGGGCTAAATAATCGGCAGCCCTGCCGCTAGCTCCCTCCGGTGTAACTGCTTTGGTAGGAGCAAAAGCGGTAAGCTCTGCAATTGGATGTTCTCAGCTACGCCTTCTGCTACCTAGGTTTGCACAGGTAAAACGGGCGCATACCGGGCTAACATTGAAACGCCCAGTGCAAATGCACCGGGCGTTTCAGCATCAGGAAGCCGAAGCACTACCTACTGTAGAATTCGGTGCCTGCTTTTTACAGCAGGCAGGGCTCTGGCTTGGATGGAGCAGTACCTTCTTTCTCCTCCTTGGGGCTGGGCGCATCACTTTTGGAACAGCTGGTAGCTTGAAGAGCTATACTAACCAGGAGGGCGCCAAGTACTGCTTTCGATAGTTTCATAACGGTAGCGGGTAGTGCAAAGAGTGGATATGGTTGTTTTGTGTATAGGAGTCTTCTGTTCCCCTAAGGGTTGCATTCAGTAATATCTAGTGTCTTAGCTTCTGGATACATAGACCGTAGCCTGCTTACAGAAAGCGTACTTAACCTGAACTGATGAATGTGAAGTAAACCATGTAGCATGCCTGATTAGGATGACACGGTAGTGTTAAGTAATAGTACTATTCCGAATAAAGACTGCTGTTAGCTAGCAAAAATCGGGGCTGTTCAGCAGGTGGATAGATAAACATTTGGTGTTTGTGTGGTAACATTCCCATAAACGGGGCCGGGTAGTTTTGCCACAAACAAATCTGCCCCATTTCATGTCCACAAGTGGTTTAGCGCGAGTCCTACGGCTCAGCGCGACGGGTACTGCCTTGCTTTTTCTGAGCCATACTACTGCTGCACAAAGCCAGTCCATCTCAGGTTTCGTTACGGATGAGAAAGGAGAGGGGTTGCCGGGGGCAACGGTGGTAGTGAAAGGAACCACTACGGGTGCTACTACTGACACAGAAGGACGCTATACACTCACTGCGGCTCCTGATGCTGTACTGCTGGTGACCTACATCGGCTACAGCACACAAGAAGTAGCAGTAAGTGGAAAAACAACGCTGAATGTGCGCCTAGCCGCCGACGCCAAGCAGCTGAATGAGGTGGTTGTGACGGCGCTCAACATCACGCGGGAGCAGAAGTCGTTGGGCTACGCTACGCAAACAGTAAGTGGGGAAGCCTTGCTGGAAGCGCGGCCTAACAACTTCGCGCAGGCCCTCTCGGGCAAAGTGGCGGGGCTAAACTTGGTCTCGACGGGCTCGGGGCCGGTGAACTCAACGCGCATCTCCCTGCGCGGCGACAATTCTTTGAATCCTAACGGCAACAATGCCTTGGTGGTGCTGGATGGCATTCCCATGAACAGCGGCCTTACCAGCTCGGGCGTAGGTAGCGCCTACGGGGCGGGCTCCGGCAACGATGTGCCCGTAGATTTTGGCAACGGTATTGCCGACATCAACCCCGATGATATTGCCAGTATTACGGTACTGAAAGGTGCCAGCGCAACGGCCCTCTACGGCAGCCGGGCGGCCAACGGGGCGCTCATCATCACTACCAAAACCGGCTCTCGCAAGAAAAAAGGCTTGGGTGTGACCGTGAACAGCAATTCAAGTATCAATACTGTGCTGAAATGGCCCGATTACCAGTATGAGTACGGGCAGGGCACGGGCCGCTCGTTTAACGCCAATGGCGAGATGTACTACTCCTACGGAGCTTCTCCCGACGGTGCCAACACGGGCAGCACAAGCAGCGCCTTCGGGCCAAAGTTTGCCGGACAGCTCTACTATCAGTACGATCCGGCGACCCAAGCCCAATCGGCGGAGCGCGTGCCGTGGGTGCCCTACAAAGACAACATCAAAGGATTTTACCGTACCGGCTCTACGTTTACCAACAGCGTGGCGCTAGAAGGTGGCAATGAAACCAGCTCGGCGCGGGCTTCCGTCACGCACTCCAAAAACCAGTGGATTATGCCCAATACGGGCTACGAACGGCTGACGGCCGCCTTGAGCGTCAACCACACCGTGGCCTCCAAACTAAAGCTGGCGGGCAAAGTGAACTTCACTAACCGCACGAGCGACAACCTACCCGCCACCGGCTACAACAACCAGTCGTTGTCGTACTTCATGATTTTCCAGAACCCAAACGTGCCGCTCGACGCGTACCGTACCATCTGGAAAAACGGCTACGACCAAGTAGACCAGGTACACCCGTTCAGCTCGTTTATCGACAACCCGTACCTGATTGCCTACGAGATGATTAATGCCTCGACCACGCGCACCACCGTGGGCAATATTTCGGCTACGTATGATTTCACGAAGAGCCTAAGCCTGCTGGTGCGTTCGGGCCTGGCCATGACCCAGGAACGACGCGAAATGCGCCGCCCGTACAGCACGGCTAACTTTCAGAAAGGCTACTACAAACAGCAGGATATCAGCAACTACGAAGTCAACACTGACTTTCTACTAACCTACCACCGGCAGTTCAACACCCACTTTGACGTGCGGGCCTCCGTGGGTGGTAATGCTATGCGCCGCCGCAACCGCAGCACCGATGCCGCAGTGCGCGATTTGGTAATTCCGGGCGTGTACAAGCTAGCCAACGGCCTGAGCAGCCCGCTATTAGGTCTCAACGCGTACGAGAAGGACATCAACAGCAATTATGCCTTGGCTACGGTGTCGTACGACGATAAGATCTTCGTGGACCTGACTGGGCGTAACGATTGGTCCAGCTCCCTGCCGGTGGAAAACCTGCCGTTTTCCTATCCTTCGGTAAGCACTAGCTTTATTCTAAACGAGCTGCTGCCCATGCCGGCCTCTATTTCGCTGGCTAAGCTTCGGCTTTCGGCCGCGAAAGTGGGCAACGACACCGACCCTTATGGCAACAACAAGTACTACAACCGCAGCGACTTTGCTGGGGCAGGCTCGGTGGCTACTACCCTCTACAACAAGAACCTAAAGCCGGAGCAAACCGTCAGTTACGAAGCCGGTTTGGAGTACTTGATGTTTCAGGGCCGCCTGGGAGCCGATGTGACGGTGTACCAGAACACTACCCGCAACCAAATTCTGGAAGTGCCCATTGACCCTACCACGGGCTACAGCCGCGCCCTGCTGAACGCGGGCGCCGTGCGCAACCGGGGCGTGGAAGTTGTGCTCAACGCTCGCCCTGTTGACAACAACGCCTTCAAGTGGAAAAGCACCGTTACCTGGTCTCGCAACCGCAATAAAGTGCTCAGCCTGGCCGGGGGCCTGGAAGACCAACAGGTGATTGGAACAGGCGGCACGGCTACCCTACTGGCTACGGTAGGCGGCACTACCGGCGACATATATGGCTACGGCTTCGACTACTCGCCCGACGGCAAAATCATCTACAACAAAGACGGCCTGCCAGTACAGCCCGCCAACATCAAGTACATCGGGCGGGCGTACGCCGACTGGAAGGGCGGCTTTCTGAACGAGGTGTCCTACAAGAATTTTCGGCTGAGCGTGCTGTTCGACGGGCAGTATGGCGGCATTATTTACTCGCAGACGCACCACAAAATGAGCGAGCAGGGTAAGCTGAAATCTACCCTGCCGGGGCGCGAGGAAGGCTACATCATCGGCGACGGGGTAGTGGCAAATGCCGATGGTACCTACTCACCGAACACCACCAAGGTCATTCCGGCTGCTTATTACGCCGAGTACTACCGCCGCGCCAACATCGAGAGCAATTCGTTTGATGCTTCCTACCTGAAGCTGCGCGAAGCGCGCATTGAGTTTAATCTGCCCGCCGCCCTGCTTTCCCGCACCAAAGCCTTCACTGGCGCTACCATCGGCCTCTACGGTCGTGACCTAGCCATGTGGACCAAGTTTCCCATGTTCGACCCGGAGACGGCGGCCCTGAACGGCGGTACTATTCTGCCCGGTGTGGAAATTGGCCAGCTACCCTCTACGCGCACCATGGGTGTAAACATCACCCTGCAACTATAGCCGAGAGGAAAGCAGGAACCTGAGCACTCGCAAGCGCTTGCCCTGACGCTGGCTACCCCTTACTGATTCTGACTTTGCAATGAAAATATACCTAGCACTCCTGCTCCTGGGTTTGGGCGGCAGCCTGAGTTCGTGCACCGATGGGTTTGAAGAACTCAACACCGACCCTAACCGCATTGAGAGAATAAGCCCGGGCACGCTGCTAAACCCCACTGTGTACGAGTTGGCCGCCTTCAACACTAGCCGGGCCGAGGCGTTTACCTTCGATATTATGCAGGTGGCCTTGCCTTTCCCAAGCGTATCGGGGGGCGTGCACCGCTACGTGGTGAGTGAAGGCGCCGGCAATTCTACCTGGACCACGTACTACCGCTGGCTGGCCAATGTTCGGGAGATGCGCGCCGCCGCCGTAGCCGCTCAAGACCCTAACTACCAGGCCGTAGCTATGACGCTCAACGCTTGGGTGTATTCTAACCTTACCGACTGCTTTGGCGATGTGCCCATGACCGAAGCCAGCCAGGGCGAGGCCGGAGTGCTGTACCCCAAGTTCGATGCGCAACAGGAAATCTACTCGCAGCTGCTTGCCGACCTGGAGGAAGCTAACCTCCTTTTCGACACGAGTAAGCCGATGAGCTACGGCTCCGATTTGCTTTATGAGAACAACGTGGCTAGCTGGCGCCGGTTCTGCAATTCCCTCCGAATGCGCTTGCTGTTGCGCCTTTCCAAGCGGCCGGAGATGAACACCGCCACCCGGCTGGCGGCCATGATCAATGACCCAACCAAGTATCCGGTATTCACGCAAAACAGTGAGTCGGCCGTGCTGAAGATTACGGGTATTGCGCCCAATATCTCCCCTTGGGGTAGGGCCATCGACTTTACCACGGGCCGGGCCGCCGCCGAGTTCTTTATCGACAACCTGAATACGTGGAGCGACCCCCGCCTAGCCAAGTTCAACACCCTGGCTCGCACCAAGGACGGGCGGAGCACCATCGGCTATAAGGGCATTCCGAGTGCTTATGGCGGTAGTGATGCGCAATTTCAGTACGTACCCTCCAACTTCAACATTGCCCTGGTAACGGCCACCGTAGCCGCCCCCATGCCCTCGGTGCTGATGACCTACGCCGAAGTAGAGTTCATTAAGGCTGAGGCTGCTCAGCGGGGCTATATCGCCACCGATGCTCGCCCCCACTACGAGCGGGGCGTGCGCGCTGCCATAGAGCAGTGGGGTGCAGTAGTACCGGCCACGTATTTCCAGAATACCGCGGTGGCCTACAACGGCACCCTGGAGCGTATTATGCTGCAGAAGTACTACGCCCTGTTTTTTACCGATTACCAGCAGTGGTTTGAGTATCGCCGCACGGGCTTACCGGTGCTGCCTCACGGCCAGGACTTGCAGAACGGCGGCATCATGCCCACGCGTTTCAAGTATCCGCTCATCGTGCAAACCAACAACGCCACCAACTACCGCGCCGCCGTGGAGCGCATGGGCTCCGATGACGTGAACACGAAAGTATGGTGGGAGCGGTAAGGTACCCCCGGTATTGCCCTGCCTTGCGCTGACCTATTCCCTGAAATTTCCTTCCTGTGCTTCAGCAACGACGTTCCTTTCTCAAATCTTTAGGGCTCACGGGCCTTGGTATTACCCTACAGCCCACGCTGGGCTTCAGCCAAGCAGCCCCCAATCTTTCGGTACAGCGCCTGGCCGGGCGCGTGCACGCCGGTGGGCAGGGCCTAGCGGGTGTGGCCGTAACGGATGGTCTCACTGTGACCCTCACCGATAGCAAGGGTAATTACGCCATCGACAGCAACGCCACCACCGAATTTGTGCACGTGTCGGTGCCACGGGGCTACGCCTTTCCGCAGGAGAAGGGAATAGCTCGCTTCTACCGGCGCAAGGAGGTGGCACGGGGCCGCTTTCGGGCCGATTTTGAATTAGTAAAGCTGCCCCAGGACGATACCAAGCACAACTTCATTCTGTGGGCCGACCCCCAAATGATTTCCAAGGCCGACGCCGAAGAATTTAAAGCTACGGCCGTGCCCGATACTCAGCAGCTCATTGCCAGCTATGGCCCCCAAACGCTGTTTCACGGCATTGGGTGCGGCGACTTGGTTTGGGACCATTTCGAGCTGTTTGATGACTACCAGCAAGGGGTAGCTACAACGGGAATCCCTTTCTTTCAGGTTATTGGCAACCACGACATGGACCTGACGGCCCGCACCGACGAAGGCTCCTCGGCGACCTTCCGCCAGCGGTTCGGGCCCACCTACTACTCCTTTAACCGCGGCGAAATTCACTACGTGGTGCTGGATGACGTGTTTTTCATCGGGGCTGCCAAGAAGTACATCGGTTACCTTACGGAGCTCCAACTTGCCTGGCTGGAGCAGGACCTGGCCCACGTGAAGCCCGGCAGCACAATAGTAGTGAGTTTGCACATTCCGCCCTATACCCGCCAGCACCTGCGCGACAAGCAAAAGGAAGAGTCCATGGGCGGGGTGGTAAGCAACCGCAAGGAGTTGTACCGCCTGCTGCAGCCTTTCAAAGTGCACATTCTCTCGGGTCATACCCACTTCAACGAGGTGCTGCAAACCGCCGATAATGTAACCGAGCATGTGCACGGCACTGTGTGCGGAGCCTGGTGGACGGGGCCCATTTGCACCGATGGTACCCCCGGGGGCTATGGCGTGTACGAAGTAAACGGCCCAGAAATCAAGTGGTACTACAAGTCCATTGGCAAGGCGCGGGACCACCAGTTTCGCGTTTATCCCAAGGGCGTCCTGCCCGACCGGCCCAACGCGGTGCTCGTGAACGTGTGGAACTGGGACCCTAGCTGGAAGGTGGTGTGCATCGAAGATGACGCGCGCCGGACGCCCATGCAGCAGCACACCGGCCACGACCCGCTTTCGGTGCAGCTGCATGCCGGAGCGCAACTGCCCGCTAAGCACAAATGGGTAGAGCCCACCACCACCGAACACCTGTTTGTGGCCGAAGTGGGGGCCCAGACCCGGCAGGTACGCATTGAAGTTACGGACCGGTTCGGGCAAGTATACACCGATACCCTGACGGCGTAACGTACGTTACGCTACTAGAGCTGCCAGCGCGGACAACCGCGCTGGCAGCCTCGTTTTCTTGCAATCTAACGGGCGTTCTAGCCCATTCCTGTCCGGTGCTAAAACTGCTTGCTACTTTCTTAGTCGGCCTTGCCACCTCGGCGGCCCTGGCCCAAACGTCTACCTTCTTCGACCGGCAAGGCCACCGTGGCGGCCGGGGGTTGATGCCCGAGAATACGATTCCGGCCATGCGCCGCGCCCTTGACCTAGGAGTGACTACTCTGGAAATGGATGTGCTCATTAGCCAAGACGGGCAGGTGCTGCTCTCCCACGACCCGACCATGAACCCCGATTATGCCCTGACGCCCGCGGGCCAGCGCATTACCAAGGCCGAGCAAGACCAGCACCGGCTCTACGCCTTGCCCTATGCCACCATCCGTCGCTATGATGTGGGTAGCCAGGGCAATTCGCACTTTCCGCGCCAGCAGAAAATGCTGGCCTACAAGCCCCTGCTGGCAGAGGTAATAGACTCCGTGGAGGCGTATGCGCGTCGGAAAAAGCTACCCGCGCCGCATTACAATATCGAAACCAAAACTACCCCGGCCGGCGACGGAACCTTGCACCCAGCACCGGCCGAATTTGTGGCGAAGCTACTGGCAGTAGTGCGCGAAAAAGGTGTTGGCCCCCGCGTTATTGTGCAGTCGTTTGACCCGCGCACCCTAGAGCTAGTGCACCAAGCCGAGCCTACGTGGCGCACGGCCTTGCTAGTAGCTAATACCGATGGGCTAGAGGCCAACTTGCGCCGACTGAGCTTCCGGCCTAGCATCTACAGCCCCCAGCATCAACTAGTCACGCCCCAATTGGTGCAAGCCAGCCACGCACAGGGCCTCCGTCTAATCCCCTGGACCGTTAACTCGGCCGCCGACATACAGCGCCTGACTCGCCTTGGTGTGGATGGCATCATTACGGACTACCCCGATTTGTTTGCTGAGGTACTGAACCGTAGGAAGTAGCTCAAACCGTAATAGTAGCTAAGCGGCCGGGGGCTAAGTAACCATTCCTAACGATTAGAACCGCGCTGTATAGTTGAGGCCACTCAAGGTAGCTGATCTATCTTTGCTGCACTGGTATGATCGATTGGAAAGACCTACGATATCTGCAAGCCGGCAATGCCCGGCAGCAGCACGCGTACGCTGTTTTGCAGGCCTTGGCAATGTGGCCGCTACTAGCCGATTTCGACCCCGTGCTGGCGGGCACCATCCCTTTGGCGATTGACACGTCTGCCAGCGACTTGGATGTGCTGTGCGAAGTAGCACCGGCAACTCAAGAGCGGTTCCGCCACCTGCTCAGCACCCAGTACGGGCAGCTACCCGGTTTCCGCATCAGCCAGCACATCGTCAATGGCGTCGATTCTGTAGTTGTCAACTTCAGTTACCAAGGCACCGAATTGGAAGTATTTGGGCAAGCGCAGCCTACTTGCCAGCAGGCAGGGTACCGCCATATGGTGGTGGAGCACGCCATATTGGTAGCCGGCGGCGAAGTGTGGCGGCAAGAAATCCGGCGCCTTAAGCACCAAGGAATGAAAACGGAGCCAGCCTTTGCGGCGTTGCTACATATATCTGGCAACCCATATGAGGCACTTCTGACCTTAGAAAACCAAACGCCCGCGGAATTGCAAGCCTACGTTGCGCGCCACCCTATTTCGCGCGGGTACTAGCCGCAGCAGTAAAAGCACTACGCAGAGCCCTCGTGCTCGATACCGGTAAGGTGCAATTCGTCCTGGTACACGATTTACTGTGAGTGTTCAGCTACCCACTGAGACTGTAAGCAAGCGTAGCTAGGCAGTAAGAGTGGAAATATTTATAGCTTGTTTTGTAATAAAAAGATGCGTGCCACAAATAAATCATTTGGGGGCGCACTAAGCAGCAAAAACGCCTTAGCTGCTCAAAAACCGGTTTTTATAACTATAGTTTGATAATTTTGATCTAATACATGATTTATTAACTTAGACACTCTTTTATGCTATAGGATTAAAATTAGGTTAAATTTATATATTCGCCTTATCAAGTCAATATCACTCCGTGCTCCTATGCAAACAATCCCTACTCCCAAACCTATTGTACCATTACGGAACCGGCAAGACCTATTCCTTTCCGAAAGCCAAGTACGCCAGCCCAGTCTAGCGTACCATTCGGACTCACCGGTGTCGTTCGACCGGCTGTGCCTGTTCTGTTTCGGGTGGGCTATGGCCTCGCTGCTTCACTGCCTATCGTTCTCCGAGCGGTTCACCAGTGAGTTTCCGTTCAGCTATGCCCTTATTGTGGCTGCTTCCTTAGTTATTCTCAACCCGCGCTCCGTGGGCTTGTTTCTCGTCATGGTCAGCATGAGCTTGTGCAATACGCTGACCTGGATGCCCCAAGAGCCTAACCACATTCTCTTCGAGTTTATTGTTAACCTAGGAATTCTGAGTGCGCTGGGTTGGGCGCTGTTCCGCCACTTCCGGGCGGGCGGCACGCGGGAGATGTTGCAAACGCCGCTAGTGCGCGTGGGGCTGTTTAATGCCTTTGCGCCTTTTGTCCGCCTTAGCTTGGTGGTGCTGTATTTCTTCGCCGTACTGCATAAGTTGAACTGGGACTATTTCAATATCGACATCAGCTGTAGTACGGTGTTGCTGAAGGGGTACGGCCACCGCCTACCCTTTATCCCCATCAATACCTTTACTCAGTGGGGGGCCGTTGTTGGTACCCTTGTGGTTGAAACGGCTATTCCCGTGTTGCTCTGCTTCCGGCGCACCCGTTTGGCGGGTATCCTGCTGGGAATGGGGTTCCATTATTTCCTGGCTATCCATCCCGCTCAAGGACTATTTAGCTTTTCGGGCTTACTGTTTGCCAGCTATCTGCTGTTTGTGCCCATGAGCTTGCCCGGCAAGGTGCAACAGCTAGCTACGTCTTGGTTTGGCAAGGCTACCCAAAAGGTGGCATTTGCCTGCCGGGTACTGCTGATCTTAGGCATACTCGGCTTGGTAGCAGCTGGGGCGACTACCCACGCCGTAGGCCTGTTGGTATGTCTTGTGTGGGGTGCCCTGCTGATAGCGGGCTACTTGCTGATGATGCGTGGCTTCACCGCGGGCAATGAGCGTATGGGGCCACTATTGCGGGTGCAAACGGCGGCTTTTTGGCTGGTACCCGCGGTGCTGATCTTCAATGGCCTCAATCCCTACCTTGGGCTAAAGACGGAGAAAAGCTTTTCCATGTTTAGCAACTTGAGAACGGAGGGCGGCGTCAGCAACCATGTGCTGATCCGCAAAGTGGCCTACCTCACGGATGTGCAGAATGATCTGATTGACATAAAAGCAACGAACCTAGCGGCGCTCCAAGCCTTTGCCGACCAGCAGGAGCTAATTACTTACTTCAAGCTGCGCAGCATCACCAGCACCGCTAAACAGGACTTCTACGCCCAGTACACCCGGAACGGGGTGTTGCAAACGGTGCGGGTAGTGAATGGGGTTAGCACCCAGCCGGAGTTGCTGAAACCTTACCCCTGGCTGGTAAACAAGTTTGTGCGGTTCCGGGCCGTCAACAAAGGAGCGTGCCTGTGCAAACATTAGGGTAGCCGCACGCTCACTGACCAAGAGACACCCAGACGCCCGGCGCGCTCAACTCTGTTGAATGCGCCGGGCGTCTGGGCGTTTGGATTTATTGCGCCTAGCCGATGGGAGGGAGTACCGCCTCTAAGCGGGCCCGCAGGTGCTCGTGCTGTTTGGGCAGCTTGAGGCCGGTGCCAAGTTCGGCCAAGGGTTCGTCCACAGTGAAGCCAGGGTTTTCGGTAGCAATTTCAAACAGTACCCCGCCCGGCTCGCGGAAGTACACCGAGTGGAAATAGTCGCGGTCAATTTGCGGAGTAGGTTGCAGGCCTTTCTCGATCAGCTTCTTGCGAATGTACAGCTCGGCTTCGTCGTCTTTCACGCGAAAGGCAATGTGGTGCACCGAGCCGCCGGCCGTAACGCTCCGCGCTTCCCCCGGTACTTCCACCAGGTCGATGTAGGCGGCGCCTTGCACCGTATCGGTCACGTAGCGGTACCGATTCACGTGTTGCTCCAGCAGCGTATAGCCAAACACGTCCGTCAGGATTTCGGCCGTGCCCTTGATGCTAGCCAGGGTGAGCGTAACGGTGTGAAACCCTCTGGTAGCTACTGCCGCACCTACTTCGGAGGTTGTCCAGGGGGTGCGCGGGTCGTCGGTCTTGGATACAATCAGCTCCAGTTTCAGGCCGTCGGGGTCGAGGAAGGTAAGGTACTGCTCCCCAAACTTCTCGCTGGGCTTGTTGTACGTCACGCCGTGCTCGTCGAAGCGCTTCATCCAGAACTCAAAGCTGCCGGCCGGTACCGAGTAGCCTACCTCCGTAGCCTGCCCCAGGCCACGCCGGCCCGGCGTGATGTTCAACCAGGGAAAAAACGTGAGGATAGTACCCGCTGAACCGGTTTCGTCGCCGAAGTAGAAGTGGTACGTGCCAGGGTCGTCGAAATTCACGGTTTTCTTAAGGAAGCGCAGCCCCAGAACTTTGGTGTAGAAATCAAAGTTGCGCTGAGCGTTGCCAGCAATGGCCGTAACGTGGTGCAGGCCTAGAATGCGAGGTTCCATGTAGAGTAAGGTAAAGGGTAAGAGGTAAGCAGCGTACTGCTGGCTGGGCCTTACCGGCCAAAGACTAAGCTATTGGCTAGGTTGAGTTCTTCTTGCGTGATGGTATGCCCCATATTCGGGTATACCTTTTCGGTTACGTGCGCGCCCAGCGCCGTCAGTAGGGCCGTGGAGGCCCGCACGCGTTCCACCGGTACGTGAAAGTCAGGGTCGCTGGTGCCAATGAAGACGGGAGTGCCTGCAAAGTCGCCCTGGTAGCCCTCAGGCCGAAGCTGGTCGCCAATCAAGCCACCCGTGAAGGCAACCACGCCCCCGTACCGGGTAGCATGGCGAGCTACGTACTCTAAGGTAAGGCAAGCCCCCTGCGAGAAGCCCAGAAAGTACAGGTTATCGGCGGTAATGCCAGCAGCCTGAGCGTGGGCCACGGTGCGGCCTACAGCGGCCAGGGCATCTGTCAGCCAAGGCTCATTCTGCGCCACCGGGGCCAAAAAGGAATTCGGGTACCACGTGTTCTGGGTGGCCTGCGGGGCCAGCAATGCAAACCCTGGTAAGTGCAGGTGCGCAGCTAGCGACAAAATATCGGCTGCACTACCGCCCCGACCGTGTAGCATAATGAGGCCCTTAGTGGCCGTAGCAACGGGCTGCCCGCCCGTTCGAAGTGGTTCTTGATGCATAAATACCTCCTACGGGAATTAGCTGTCGACGGAAAATCTTACCCGGCAGTATACGCAAAGAGTGCTTCTCTACCAGCGCCCGACGCTGGGTAAACCCTGCACATTGGGGTATGTGGGCTTGGTTGTCATCAAGCCACACGGCGTAGCTTAAGGCTCGGCTTCATTGAAGTCAAGAAAACAGAGTTGCTGAGTCATATTATTAACTATGTCTCAAATGTGAGACTTTATGCGTAAGTTTGCGCCATGTCAGCGTCGCAAACTCAGCACCGCATCATCGAAGCCGCTATTCTCGTGTTCAACGAGGACTATTCGGCCCCGCTGGAGCACGTTGCGGAGCAAGCCGACGTTACCCGGCGGACGTTGCACCGCTACTTCACCGGCCGCGAGGAGCTACTGGCCTCGTGCGCGCAGGAAATGCGTCGGAGTTGCCAGCAGGCCATGTTGCAGGCGTTGAACAGCTCCGCCGAGCCGCGCAAGCAGCTAGAATACATGCTGTACGCCGGAGTAGACTGCGGTGCTAAGTATGCCCTCTTCAACAAGCTGCACTCCCGACCCGAGCACCACCATACCCCCCTCAATGCTGATTGTGCTGCCTACGATTCCGTTTGTAGCCGCTTTCGTAATGTGATTACCCAATTGCAGGAACAGGGCGCTATCAGCCTGCATCTGACTACGGCCTGGGTAATGGCTCTGTTCAATGGGGTGGTAGTTGCCACCGTCAATGCGGCTACTGCTGGGGCCGTGGCCCCCAATAGCTTAAAGGAATTTGCTTGGTTTTCATTTAGCAAAGGCATTGGGGTGTGATTTTTTTTGCTTCGCAGTGTCTCACTTTTGAGAAAATATACCCTTGTAAGAGACAAAAATTTGTTGCTATGGAAGACCAAGAAGTACTGGACGCAGTGATAGTAGGCGGCAGTTACGCAGGGCTGGCGGCTGCCATGTCGTTGGGGCGGGCCCGGCGCAACGTGTTGATTCTGGACAGCGGCCTGCCGTGCAACCGTCAGACCCCGCACTCACATAATTTCTTAACTCAAGATGGTAGCACGCCGGCAGCTATTGCGGCGCAGGCGTTGGCACAGGTCCTAGCTTACCCAACTGTGCAGTTGTGCCGGGAGGTGGCCGTTGCCGCCACGGGCGCAGACAATGACTTCCGGGTAACAACAGCCTCGGGAGCGACGGTTCGGGCCCGTAAACTACTCTTTGCTACCGGTGTGCACGACCAGATGCCCGCCATTCCTGGTTTTGCCGAAAGCTGGGGCATCTCGGTAATTCACTGCCCTTACTGCCACGGCTACGAGTACCGCGACCAGCCCACCGGCATCCTGCTCAATGGTGACATGGCCGTGGAGCAGGTGCGGCTACTGCTGAATTGGACTCCCACCTTGACGGTTTTCACCAACGGCCCATCAACTATTCAGCCCGAACACCGCCAGCGGTTGTCGGAGCGCGGCATTGCGGTAGAAGAAGCACCCGTAGAGCAGATTGTGCACCAGAGTGGCTACCTAACGCACGTAGTGCTAGCCGGTGGCCGCCAGGTGGCACTACGCGCGCTATACGCCCGGCCAGCCTTCACCCAGCACTGCCTTCTACCTCAAGAACTGGGCTGCACGCTCACCGAGCAGGGCCACCTAGCCGTTGATACCCTGCAGAAAACCAACGTCCCCGGAGTGTACGCCGCCGGCGACGCCACTACGCCCATACGCACGGTAAGCGTGGCTGTAGCTGCCGGCACCTTGGCAGGCGCCATGCTTAGCCGTGAAATGCTCGATGCGCTATAATCCTTTAACTTCTTAATAATCCGTTTGTAGGCACTTTTGGGAAAGAAAAGTAGCTAACCGGCTGAAGAGGCCTTGGAAGTACCTTGCCAGTAACCTATAAGAATAGGGCGGGTAGTCCAAGGCCTCTTATCAGTAGTTGTACCTCTCCACAGTTGAGAAGGTAGACCAACTGTTACAACGGCTGCTTACTCACGCCAGCCGCCGTAATTTTCACGGGCTTTATCAGGCCTTGTGCGTCGAAGGTGAGCTGGTCGATGCAGGTAACGCGGTGGTTGGCGTCGGTTTCGCCGAGGGGGCGGCGGTGGTAGACGATGTACCAGGTATCAGTGTTGGGAGCGTGTAGCACCGAGTGGTGGCCCGCTCCGGTGGCGACTTGTGGGTCTTGCTGTAGAATTTTACCAACGCGTTTGAACGGTCCCAGGGGCGAGTCGGCCACGGCGTAGGCCACGGAGTAGTTGGGTCCACCCCAGCCACCCTCCGACCACATGAAGTAGTATTTGCCGTCTTTGCGAAACATGAACGGTCCTTCCACATAGTTCTGGGGCGTAATTTCCTTGAACGTAGTGCCATCGGGGAAGGGGGTGAAGCCCGTGAAATCGTCCTTTAGCCGCGCAATGTTGCAGTGCGACCATCCTCCGTAGATCAGGTAGTACTGCCCATCCTGGTCGTGAAACACGAACTGGTCGATGGGCTGGGCGCCGTTGTGAATGTTGCCAATCAGGGGCTTGCCCAAGTAGTCGGCAAACGGACCTTCCGGCCGGTTGGCTACGGCCACGCCAATGCCGCCTACTTCGCCTTCGTGCACGTCGTTGGCGCCAAAGAACAGAAAGTACTTGCCGCCCTTCTCAATTACCGAGGGGGCCCACATGGCCTTCTGAGCCCAGTTCACGCGGGTCGTGTCGATGATGCGCGGGTGCTTGGTCCAGTTAACCAGGTCAGGCGAGGAGAAGGCATCCATGAACACCTGCTGCTCATAGGGGGCAGAATACGTGGGGTACACCCAGTATTGCTTGCCGAAGATGGCGCCCTCCGGATCGGCGTACCACCCCGGAAATACCGGATTGCCCGAGGTGGTTTTAGTGGTCTTGAGCCTCGCAGCGTTGGCTGGTTTTTTGGCCGGAGCAGAAGCTTTTTGGGCTACCACAGCCGGGGCCAGAAACAGGCTAGCCAGCGCGCTAAGCAGGAGGGCTTTTCTTATGGGAGTTTTCATATTCGGGCGCGAGCAAGCCGCGTGCAGGACAGGTTCAGCAGTTATTTATACCCAAAGCCCGCGCCACGGGCAAGGGTGAGCGTAGGTGGGTAGGACACCAAGGCGAAGGAGGTGCCCTAAGCTAGCAGCTGGGGCTTCTCCTGGTACACTTTCCACAGAAACTCACCAAAGATGGTATTGGCCCAGGCAAACCACGAGCGGGTAAACTTGCTGGCGTCGTCCTTGTGAAAGGACTCGTGCATGTAGCCCGTGCCTGCGTGGGTGGCCTTCAGACTCTGCACGCAGTCCCTGATTTCGGCGTCGTTGGTGCTGGTGAGGCCGCGGGTGGTAATGGCAATGGGCCAAATCATGTCTTGCCCCACGTGCGGCCCGCCAATGCCCTCGGCGGCGGTACCCTTGAAAAAGAAGGGGTTGGCAGTGGAAAGCAAAAACTTGCGGGTATTCTGGTACACGGGGTCGGTGATGGGCACGGCGCCCAGGTAGGGCAGGGCTACCAGGCTGGGTACGTTGGCGTCGTCCATGAGCACATGGCTGCCGAAGCCGTCCACCTCATAGGCGTATAGGTCGCCGTGCTGGGGGTGCTTCACCACGGCGTACTGACGCAAGGCGGCTTCTACTTCGTTGGCCAGGGCCGTTAGCTCCTGCGCCGTGGCGGCATCCTTGGCCAGGGCCGTCATCATCTCACTGGCCTGGCGCAAGCTTACCACCGCGAAGAAGTTGCTGGGTACGAGAAAGGAGTAGAGGGAAGCGTCGTCGCTGGGGCGGAAGGAGGAACAGATCAGTCCCACGGGCCGCACGGGGTAGCCGTAGCCACTCATGGGCTGGGTATCGGTAGAAGTAGCCGTCTGACGCTGAAACTTGTAGGGCCCCAGGCCTTCCTTGCGCTGTTGCTCCCGGAATGTCTGCAACGTTTTTTTGATGGCCTGCTGCCACTGCGCATCAAAGGGGGCTGCGTCGTTGGTGGTTTTCCAGTAATGGTAAGCCAGCCGGATGGGGTAGCACAGCGAGTCAATTTCCCACTTCCGCTCGTGCACGCCCGGCTGCATTTTCGTCAGGTCCGACTTCCACTCGCCTACCTTGGTGTCATCGCCATAGAACGCGTTGGCATAAGGGTCCTTGATAACGCAGCGCGTCTGCCGGTTGATGACGCCCGCAATCAGCTGCCGCAGCTCAGCGTCTTTATTCACAAACTGCAAGTAGGGCCACACCTGGGCCGAACTGTCGCGCAGCCACATGGCGTCAATGTCGCCGGTGATAACGTACGTATCGGGGCGGCCCTGCAGGGTAGTGTGGGTGACGGTGGTATCCAGGGTGCTGGGGAAGCAGTTAGCGAACAGCCACCCCAGTTCCTTGTCCTTTACCTTCTTGTTGAACTCCACAATGGCCGCTTCTACCGAGCGGCTTCGAAAGCGCCGTTTCTCCGCCGCCGGCCGCACCACCGGAAAGGCGGGGGCTGCACTAGCGAAGGAGTACTGCTTGAAAAATACGCTGGCGGTAAGCAGGGAAACACCCT
Organism: Hymenobacter mucosus; assembly: GCF_900188255.1. Lineage (GTDB taxonomy): Bacteria > Bacteroidota > Bacteroidia > Cytophagales > Hymenobacteraceae > Hymenobacter > Hymenobacter mucosus. The sequence continues at coordinate 49,708 of NZ_FZNS01000013.1, forward strand.
GGACGAAGGATCTGCGGTTCATGCGGTGGGTAGGATGGAGGTGGGAGGCACTACGCGGCTGCCTGGGCGGCCCAGCCACCCCGGTAGGTGACCAGTGCCCCGAGCAGCCGCGCGGCGGGTTACTTGGCTTTCGACACGGAGAAGGGAGCGGCATCGGCTTTGGTACCGCGGCTCTTGTTGGGCGTCGCGCTCATATCAAAGTCGAGGGTAGCGCCTTTCAGCAGTTCCTCATGGCTGAGGTAGTTCTTATCGTATGTCTGGCCGTTCATCGTCAGCTGGTTCACGTAGCGGTTCTCGCTGGAGTTGTTGCTGGCATTGAGCACGATGTCCTTGCCCGAGGGTAAGTGCAAGGTAGCCTTGGGGAAGAGGGGCGCACCCAGCACGTACTGGTCGGTGCCAGGGCAGACGGGGTAGAAACCCAGCGCCGAGAAAACGTACCACGCCGACGTCTGGCCGTTGTCTTCGTCGCCGCAGTAGCCGTCGGAAGTAGGTAAGTACATGCGGTTCATTACCTCGCGCACCCAGTACTGCGTTTTCCAGGGCTGTCCGGCGTAGTTATACAGGTAAGGCATGTGCTGAATAGGCTGGTTGCCGTGGGCGTAGTTGCCCATGTTGGCAATCTGCATCTCCCGGATTTCGTGGATTACCTGCCCGTAATAGGAGTCGTCGAACACGGGGGGCAGGGTAAAGACGGTGTCTAGCTGGGCCACAAACTTCTCCTTACCACCCATCAAATCCACTAGTCCCTGCACATCATGAAACACCGACCAGGTGTAGTGCCAGCTGTTGCCTTCGGTGAAGGCGTCGCCCCACTTGAAAGGGTTAAAGGGTTTTTGGAAGGTGCCATCCTGGTTTTTGCCTCGCATCAGGCCCGTTTCTTTATCGAACAGGTTGCGGTAGTTCTGGCTGCGCTTGGCGTACAGGTTGATTTCCTTTTTGGGCCGCTTCAGCGCTTTCGCCAATTGGTAGATGGTAAAATCATCGTAGGCGTACTCCAGGGTGCGGGCCGCGTTTTCGTTGATCTTTACGTCGTAGGGCACGTAGCCCAGCTTGTTGTAGTACTCTACTCCCGCGCGCCCCACGGCCGACATTGGCCCGGCGTTATTGGCGCCGTGGGTCAGGGCTTCGTACAGCACGTTCATGTCCTGGCCCCGAATTCCTTTTAGGTAGGCATCAGCTACCACCGAGGCGGAGTTGTTGCCCACCATCACGTTGCGCAAACCGGGGCTAGCCCATTCTGGGAGCCAGCCTCCTTCCTTATAATCATTGGCTAGGCCCTGCTGAATCTCGGTGTTTACATCGGGGTAGAGCAGGTTGAGGAAGGGAAACAGGGCCCGAAAGGTGTCCCAGAAGCCAGTATCGGTGTACATGTAGCCCGGCAGCACTTCCCCGTTGAAGGGGCTGTAGTGCATCACCTTGCCCGTAGCGTCTAGCTCATACAGCTTGCGCGGAAACAGCAAGGAGCGGTAGAGGCAGGAGTAGAACGTGCGGCGCTGGTCAGGTGTGCCGCCCTCAATGTCGATGCGACCGAGGGCCTTGTTCCAGGCCGTGCGTCCTTGCTGGCGGATGGCGTCGAAGTTGTTGGTGCCAATTTCGCGCAGGTTCAGCTCGGCCTGCTCGGGGCTGATAAACGAGGAGGCAACCCGGGCATTTACCTGTTCCCCTTTGCGCGTTTTGAAGCCTACTACGGCGCCGGCGTGATTGGCCGTCACTTCCATCACCCCACTTGCCAGCTTCTTATCCTGGTAGAGGGCCGTGCTGGTAAAGTCGTGGTCGAACTCCAGCACAAAGAAATTCTTGAAGTTTTTGGGTACGCCGCCGCTGTTGCGGGTGGTGTAGCCAATGATTTTGCGCTGCTCTGGCAGCACCTTTACGTAAGAGCCCTTATCTAGCGCGTCGAGCACTACGTAGGCGCTATCCGTCTTGGGGAAGGTGAAGCGGAAACGGGCGGCACGCTCCGTAGGCGCAATTTCCGTTACCACGTCGTGGTCGGCCAGGTACACGCGGTAGTAGTTGGGCTCGGCTACTTCGGCCTTGTGCGAAAACCAGCTGGCCCGTTCATCCTCATCAAACACGCGCTTGCCGGTGATAGGCATGAGAGCAAATTGCCCGTAGTCGTTCATCCAGGGTGAGGGCTGGTGCGTTTGCTTGAAGCCTCGCATCTTGTCGGCCGAGTACTGGTAGGCCCAGCCGTTGCCCATCTTGCCAGTCTGCGGCATCCAGAAGTTCATGCCCCAGGGCAGGGCTACCGCAGGGTAGGTATTGCCGTTGGAGAGGCTAGGCTTAGAGTCAGTGCCAATCAGCGGGTTTACCCACTGCACGGGGTCTTGGGTGGTGGTTGCTACTTGCGCCGGGGCTAGAGGGGCCGCCAGCAGAAAAAGAGCTGCAAGCGCGGGAAGACGTTTAGACATTCGGTTGGGAAAGGTGAAGAAACGCAGGGAAAGCAACGCGCAAGGGTGGCGGGTCGGTGGTAAGGATACTACTTGCCGCGGAATAGTTAGCGCCTGGTTTTCCAGAAAATGCAGAGCAGCACGGCCGTAGTACCACCCGGCGAGGCGCAGGCCCTAGCGGTAGGTGAGTTCCAGGGCCGGATTCTCGGCGTAGAGCGTCCAGAGTTCATCCAGGGTCTTGCCAGTTTTTTGCTTCCAGATATCGGGGGTGTAGGTGTGAGCACGCGCCGCCGCATCCAACTCGTTGATGAGGGTAGAGCGCACGTTCTTTTCCAGCCACACAAAGAACCGGGCCGTAATTCGGTAGCTGTTGGTGTAGCTCTGCCCCGCCTTATAGGCAGGCAGCACCCACTTCGCCTGTACATTGTTCACCCCGTAAGTGTAGCGGACATAATCGGCAATGCCTTCCGTGAGCCAGCCCACCGAGTTAGGCGGGTAGGCCTGCACTACGTGCATCACTTCGTGGGTTACTACGTCCAGGTCCTCGGGGTGCTCGCGCAGCCACTTGGGGCTGTAGGTAGCTACGCCGGCGTCGGTGGCGGCTACGCCCGCGTAGGCCGGGTCAACAATGAAGGTAATCTGCTTGCGCGTTTGCGGGTTGAACCGTTTGGCCTCCAGGGGGTACACCTCGAAAAAGGTAGTAATCATCTTTTGCTTCGTGGCAGTGCTGAACGCGGAGTCCTTGGAAATGAAGGTAAGCGTGTAGCCCTTGCGGATAATGGTCTCTTTTTCGTAGAATGTCCGCTCTGCTGGGCCCAAGGGGGTACTCAGAAAAATATTGCCCCGGTTACCTGCCAACAACGATAGAAGCAAAGCACATAGCGCGAACGGAATACTACTTAGCATGGGCCGGTTATGGGTGCAGTAAAAAAGAGGGTATTGCGTATCAGAAGCGCTGCAAGCTAATGACTTGCGTTGTGCAACACGGTAGATACTACCGAGCACTTATTTGAGGTGAATAAGCACCCGGTAGTAAAACGCCAGGCCAGGGGAATCCTGCAATCGGTAGTAATTCCCAGAACTACCGCTCACCGGCCTCAAGCCTTGGCCTGGCATTACCATATTACCACCCAGGATTCTGGGTTAGCTTCTTGTTATTGTTGATTTCGGCCGAAGGAATGCCCCACAGCAAGTATTTCTCCTGGAAGGCGGGGCCTACCTCGCCCTTGAAGCCGACTACGTCCACAAAGCGGTTGTTGACCACGTCGTACGCTTTGCGCGTGCGCTGCATGTCAAAGTAGGCCTTGTTCTCGTAGGCTAGCTCGTGGTACCGCTCGCGCCACACGGCCTCGCGGAACTGGTCCTTGCTCAGGCCGCTCAGTTCCGGAAGCATAGCCCGCCGCCGAATGGCATTAATCTGCTCGTAGGCTTTGGGCGTGGCGGCGCTGGCTTCGTTGATGGCCTCGGCGTAAATCAGCATCACCTCGGGCATGCGCAGCAGCGTCCAGTTCTCGTCCGATTGCCCATTGCCCGTGGCGCTTTCCACGTGAAAGTACTTGTACAGGGCCTGCGTTTTGAAGTCGACGATCTGGTTGGGGTTCTTGCTGGATGGGTAGCTAGAAAAGAAAAACTGACGCTCTTTGGCGCGCAGGTCGCCGGGCTCGTAGCTCGCGTAGAAGGCGGGCGTGGGTACCACCGAACCGTACTCGTCGTTGTACTTCGAGATGCCCACGAAGTAGGGAATCACGTAGTGGCTGATCTGGTTGGTGGCAATACCAAAGGCATACTGAGCCTGCAAAATCAGCTCGCCCTGGTTTTTGCCGGCATTGTTGTGCAGGTTGATGTACACCGCCGAGTCCACCTTGGTTTTTACCGTCTTCGTAACAAAGAGCGGGTAGCTGTTGGCGTCAATTACCTCGGCGGCCTTGTCGGCGGCTTTCTGATAATTTGCCTGAATACGCAGGGGGTAGCCCGCGGTGGTCAGGTACACGCTGGCCAGCAAGGACTTTACCGCGCCGGTAGAAATGCGCCCGGTGCGGTCTACAGCGGGTAGACCAGCCGCTTCGGCCGTTTGCAGGTCACTGATGATGAGGTCATACACCTCGGCCTGGGGGTCGCGCTCCGGGTATAGGTCGGGGCTGGAGGCATCAATAGGCAAGGTCAGTAAGGGCACATCTCCGTACAAGCGCACCAAGTGGTAATACAGAAAGGCCCGAATAAAGTAGGCCTCGCCCAGCAACGACTTCTTCCTGGCCTCATCCATCTCAATGGCCGGAATGCGGGCAATGGCCAGGTTGGCCGCCCCAATGCCGTTGTAGGCATTGTTCCACACCGATGAAAAGTAGGGGTTGGAAGGATCAATGCTCTGGTTGATAATCTGGTTGTTGTTGAAGCTCTGCCCCAGCGTCGTTGCGTGCAGGGCCATTAGCTCCACCCCAATCCACACCGATTCGCCGTAGCCGGTTTCGGCGTTCATGATGCGTAGGCGGTTGTACAGACCATCAATGGCCGACTGCGCTTGGGCCGCCGAAGTGAAGTAGTTTTCTTGGGTGAGGGTAGAGCGGTTATCTTCCTCAAGGAAGTCTTGGCAGCCGGTGGCCGCTAAGAGCAAGCCTGCGCACAGCGCCGTTTTGGTAAAGTTTCGAAAGGTCGGTAGCATAACAAAGGCAGTGGAGTGGGAATTAGAAGGAGACGTTTAGGCCAGCCGTAACAGTGCGCGCCTTGGGGTAGTCAAAGAATTGAATACCCTGCGCGAAAGCGTTGGTGTAGGTCGACGTCTCCGGGTCGTACCCTTTGTATTTGGTCAGCAGGAAGAAGTTCTGGGCCGATACGTACAGGCGCAGGCGGCTCAGCTTGATGGCTTCTAGCGTAGAGGAAGGGAAGGTGTACCCCAGCACCAAGTTGCGGCCCCGGATGAAAGAGCCATCCTGTACTTTGTATGAGTCAATACGGGAGTCGTAGGAGAGGTAGGAGGGGCGCACCTGCGCAATGCTGGTGTTCTGGTTATCCGGCGTCCAGGCTTCCGTAACGGCGCGGGTGTAGCTGTTGGCCTGGCCTGTGCGGTCCAGCGCCGAGTGGTGGGTTAGGTCCATCACGTCGTTGCCGTAAGTAAACTGCAAATCCACCGTCAGGTCCACGTTGAGGTAGCGCAAGGTGTTGCTAAACGTACCGTAGCCAGTAGGAATGCTCTTGCCCAAAATCACACGGTCTCTGTCGTTTATCTGGCCGTCGTTGTTTTGGTCCTTGAACTTCAAGTCGCCGGGCAGGCGGTTGTAGCGCCGGGCTTCATCGGCCTCGGCCGAGCTCCATGTACCCTCACGCTCCAATCCGAAAAGGGAGCCTACGGGCTGGCCCACGCGCAGCACGTTGGTTTCGTTGAGGAAGTTGGGGCCGGGGAAAATGTCGTCGTTTGCCGAGCCGAGGGCTAGCACTCGGTTCTTGAGAAAGGAGATATTGAAGACCGTTGACCAGGTGAAGTTCTTGCTGTCCACGTTCACCGTGTTCAGCCCCAGTTCCAGCCCCTCGTTGCGGATACCGCCGATGTTGGTAGTGATGCTGCCGTAGCCGCTGGTGCGAGGTACGGGGGCCGCCAGCAGCAAGCGGTCGGTGTTGCGGCGGTACACATCTGCCTCGAAGGCCACCCGGTTTTGCCACAAGCTCAGGTTCAGGCCCAAGTCGTACTGCATGGCCTCTTCCCACTGCAAGTCGGGGTTAGCTAAGGTACTAATGGTCGTGCCCGTGGCCCGCACCCCGTTAAAAATGTAACTATTCGTACCCAATCGGGCCTGCGACTGGTAGTTGCCAATGCTGCTGTTGGCAGTGCGGCCGAAGCCAAAGCGCAGCTTCAGGTCGGAAATAACGGAGTTGTCGCGCAAGAAATCTTCCTGCGAAACGCGCCAAGCCAATGCCGCCGATGGAGTCTGCACATACTTATTATTGGCCCCAAAGCGAGATGCTCCATCTATGCGGTACGTAGCCGTAAGGAGGTAGCGGTCCTTAAAGCTATAGTTGGCGCGGCCAAAGAAGGAGAGAAATTGTGCGGCATCGAAGCTAGAGGCAGGCGGCGACGGCGTAGCTCCCGTGCCTAGGTTGTAATAGAGGTAGGCATTGTCGGGTAGGCCGCGGGTTTCTACCGATTCGGCAAAGTATCGCTCGCGCCGCGTTTCAGTACCAGCTACTAGGTTGATTGAGTGCAGCTCATTGAACTGCTTGTTGTAGGTCAGGTAGTTCTGCCACTGCAGCAGCTTGTTGTCCACGGCGCTGATGCCGGCCACGTTTTGCGTGCCTCCCCGCAGCTGCACCAAGTTGCTGCCAAAGGAGGGGTTTAGGGAGGAGGTGATGTTGGCCCCGGCTACGGAACGGAAGTCCAGGCCCGGCATGAATGTGATGTTGAAAAAGGCGTTGCCGGCAAAGATCTGGTTGCGGTTGATTTGGATATCCTCGCGGGTAAGGGCCACCGGGTTGTCGCCGCCCTCCATATCGGGGTAGTCCTGCCGCTTGCCATAGGTACCGTCGGGGTACTGAATGGGCACGATGGGAATCATCTCAATCATCATGCGCGGGACGTTGTTGCCCCCCACGAAGTTGTTGCCGATGCGGTCCTCAATGTTGGAGTAGTTGACCGTGGCGCCCACTTTCAGCCACTTTTTCACTTGGTTATCTACCACCAAACGGGCCGAATACCGCTTCTGGTAGGTGTTTTTGATGGTGCCGTTGGCGTTGGTATAGTTTAGAAACAGTCCGTAGGTAGTCTGGTCGCCGCCGCCCGTGAAGCCGAGGTTATGACTTTGGCTTACCGCCGTTTGGGTAACCTCATCCTGCCAGTCCACGTCGTAGAGCGGGTTCAGCTGGTCGTCGAAGAGCTTGCCCACCAGGGCTCTGCGCTTAATGCGCGGGTCCCGGTTGGTGTACTTGCCCGCCGCCCAACCAGCGGGGTCGAACTTCTGCACGTTTTGGTAAGCCAAGTCCTCGGCCGCCAGAAACTCTTGGGCGTTGAGTACATCAAGCTTGCGCGCTATCTTGCTTACACTAAAGAAGTTGTCGTAGCTGATCTGTCCGCCTTTGCGGCCGCGCTTGGTCGTAACGATGATTACTCCGCTGCTCCCCCGCGACCCGTAGATGGCCGTAGCTGAAGCATCCTTGAGCACCTCAATGCTTTCAATATCGGCTGGGTTGAGAGCCGTAATGCCAGCTTCCCAGAAAATGCCATCTACTACATACAGCGGGGTGTTGCCCGCCGTGATGGAGGAATATCCCCGCACGCGGATGGTAGGGCTGCTGCCCGGTTGCCCGGAGTTCAGCGACACATCGACGCCCGTAACGCGGCCTTGCAGGCTTTGCGCCACGTTTACCACCGGGCGCTCTAGAATCTCACTGCTTTTCACGCTGCCTACGGCCCCGGTCACGTCGGAGCGGCGCTGGGTTCCGTAGCCTACTACCACTACCTCGTCCAGGGCCTTGTTATCTGTTACTAGCTTGATAGTAAGTGTGGTACGACCTTCTACGCTGATTTCCTGGGCCACAAAGCCAATGGAGGAAACGACCAAGGTTTCATTGCCCGTGGGCAAGGTCAAGGAGAAGTTGCCTTCAGCGTCAGAACTAGCTCCTAATCCACTAGCACCCTTTACAATAATAGTCGCGCCGGGCAAGGGCGCTCCTTTGTCGTCCGTTACGCGGCCCTGCACTGTTACGTCCACGCGGGCCGCAGTAGCCTTCATATCACTGCGGGCCCAGGCCGGCGTGAGGGGAAGGGCCGTAGCGGAACCCAGAAGGAGCAAGGGGGCACCACGCCAGTTTCGGATAGCTAGAGAAGTGAGCATAGGGATGAGATTGTGGGATGAAAAACATGTAGCCGCAGGGAGGCGGGTGGGAAGTGCAGGAAGGAAACCGCGTAGTAGAATAGATTGACCTAAAGGGATAATAGTTAGATTAAACGTTTTAGCATACAGGTATACTAAGGATGGCTCGTGGAAAAATAAACCATGAGGAAAAGCAGAAAAAACACAAGGGTACTACACGCTGAGAGGGAAGCAGACCAACCTAGTAGCAGAGCTATTTTGTGAGTAAAATTCTGTATTAGAGAAGTTTACTAAATAGACCACCATTGTCAAACGCACAGATGCTGGCAACGAAATCAAGTTAAACACACGAAAATCCTTCGTGGCTAACTGCGAAAAAATCTGCCTCCTGATAGGTAAGCAGACCTTGATGAGGGCGTATCTGGCGAAAAGATGAAGGATTTATCTTGATAAACCAAAGTTTGCTTAAACATTTTAGCATATTTGCTAAAACGCGCTGCCTGTCGCCCTTCGTTTTACGGGCCTTTCCTGGGTGCCTTCACCCACAGAGGTACATGTATCGGAGCACTTCTGCTCCCGCCTGCCGAGTCCCATCCATTCCTTCTTTTACCTTCTTATGGTAGCTTTTTCCTTGCATTGGCCCCCAAAGGCCGCTTCCTGGTGCGTGCGACTACTAGTGTCCTTCCTGCTGTTGAGTGCCCGCCTCGTCTTCGCCCAAAGCCTAACCTCGCATGTCGACCCCCTGATTGGCACGGGCGGGCACGGGCACGTATTTCTAGGTGCCAATGTGCCATTCGGGGCTGTGCAAGTGGGGCCACAGAACATCTTTAAGGGGTGGGACTGGTGCTCGGGCTATCATTATTCCGATAGCCTGATTACCGGCTTTTCACACACCCACTTGAGCGGAACGGGAGCTTCTGATTTGGGCGACGTGCTCATTATGCCCTACACCGGGGCCGTGCAAACCGATAAAGGGCGGCAGCAGGCGCCGCACCAAGGCTATTTGTCACGCTTCTCTCACCAGCGCGAAACGGCCAAGCCCGGCTACTACGCCGTAACGCTAGACGACTACGGGATTCGGGCGGAGCTAACCAGCACGGCCCGGGTAGGAATGCACAAGTACACTTTCCCCGCGGGCCCCAAGCCGGCCCACATCATCATTGACTTGAAAGAGGGCATTGATGACAAAGCCACTGACACCTATATAGAGCAGATAGATCCGCAGACGTACGTGGGCTACCGCTTCTCGAAAGGGTGGGCCAACGACCAGCGCCTATACTTTGCCATCAAGACGTCGGTGCCCATTCCGCAGTTTGCGGTATACAACGAAGCCCAACAACTCACCGGGAAACAGGGGCAGGGCCTGGCTATCAAAGGCTTGTTCAACTTCCCCAAAACCCCGGGCACCCTTCTGCTGAAAGTGGGTATCTCGCCCGTGAGCAGTCAGAATGCTCTGGCTAACATTCAGGCCGAAATTCCGGGCTGGGACTTCACGCAGGTACAACGTACCGCCGATGCGCAGTGGAACCGGGAGCTGGGCAAGGTGACCATTGAAACCCGCGACCCGGCTGCGCGGCGCATTTTTTACACTTCCATGTACCACGCGCTGTTTGCACCGGCTTTGTTCAACGATGTGAACGGGGACTACCGGGGCACGGATAAGAAAGTGTACCCCAAGGCGCCCTTCGTAAACTATACCACCTTTTCGCTGTGGGATACCTACCGCACCGAGCACTCTCTGTTCCTGCTCACCCAGCCCGAGCGGGTAGGAGATATGATGCAGTCTATGCTGGCCATTCAGCGGCAGCAGGGCAAACTACCCATCTGGCATCTGATGGCGAGCGAAACCAATACCATGGTAGGCTACAGTGCCGTGCCCGCTCTGGCCGAAGCTTACCTGAAAGGCACCCCCGGCCTCGATGGCAACCAAGTGCTAGCCGCTATGAAAGCCTCCAGCACCCGCAACGACCAGGGCGTGCGCTACTTAAAGGAGCTGGGCTTCATTCCGGCCGATAAGGAAAGTGAATCGGTGGCCAAGGCTATGGAATATGCCATCGACGACTGGAGCATTGCTCAGGTGGCTAAAAAACTGGGCCGCCAGGACGACTACGCTACGTACAGCGCCCGCGCCAAGTACTACCAGAAATACTACGACCCTCACACCCGCTTTATGCGTGGCCTTACGTCCGATGGCAAGTTCCAGGTGCCCTTCGACCCTATCCAGTCAATCCACCGCCAAAACAATTACACCGAGGGCAATGCCTGGCAATACACCTGGCTGGTGCCCCACGATGTACCGGGCCTGATTAAACTATTCGGTAGTGATGCTGCTTTCACTCAGAAGCTCGACAGCTTGTTTGTTGTACAGGGTAGCTTAGGGGAAAGCGCTTCTCCCGATATTTCGGGCCTGATTGGTATGTATGCCCACGGCAACGAGCCTAGCCACGCCACCATTTACTTGTACCCTTACGCCGGACAACAGTGGAAAACGGCGGAAAAGGTGCGACAAGTGCTGCGCGAGATGTACAAAGACAAGCCCGATGGCATCAGCGGCAACGAGGACTGCGGGCAGATGTCGGCTTGGTATATTTTATCGGCTATGGGCTTCTACCCCGTCAGCCCCAGCAGTGGCGCTTACGTACTAGGCAGCCCTATTGTGGACAAAGCCACCTTGCGCCTGCCCAAAGGCAAAACCTTTCTCATTGACGTTAAAAATAATGGCCCGCAAAACCAGTACATTCAGTCCGTTCGCTTAAACGGCAAGAGCTACCCCAACAGCTACCTGCTGCACCGCGATATTGTGGCGGGCGGTACGCTGGAATTAACTATGGGGCCGCAGCCAAACCGGGCGTTTGGTACGGCTCCTGCCACTCGCCCCCGGGAAGTATATCCGTAATGTTCTGGAGCTGAAGCGCTCGGCGCCCGCAAACGAATTGAAGTTGAAAAAGAAAATCCTAATTCACGACATCGCCAAGCACTTGGACGTGTCCATTGCGACCGTCTCGTTGGTGCTCAACGGCAAGGCCAAGGAAAAGCGCATCAGTGATGTGCTGGCCGAAAAGGTGCTCAAGTACGTGGAAGAGGTGGGCTACAAACCCAACCAGCTAGCCAAGAGCTTACGCACGGGCAAAACCCACGTCATTGGCTTGGTGGTGGAGGATATTGCCAACCCGTTCTTCGCCACCGTAGCCGGCCTAATCGAGAAAAAGATCTTGGCCCGGGGCTACCGCATTATTTACTGCAGCACCAACGATGACACGGCCAAGACGCGGGACCTGCTCACCATGTTTCAGGAGCGCCACGTGGACGGCTACATCCTAGCCCTACCCGACGGGGTGGAAACCGACGTGCGCGCCCTTGTGCGCAGCGGAAAGCCCCTCGTCCTCTTCGACCGGGAGCTGGCCGGGGTGCTGGCTAATGCGGTGGTAGTAGACGGCGCCCAAGGAATGTACGAGGCCACCCAGCACTTGCTAAACCAGGGATTTACGTCGGTGGGTATGGTGACGCTACAGGCGGGGCAGGCGCAGATGCAAGCCCGCTTACAAGGGTACGCCCAAGCCATGCAAGAACTGCACTTACCAGAACTGGTGCTGGAAATAGCGTTTCAGCAGGAGCGCGAGCAGATTATTGCGCAGATACAGGCATTCTGCCAGGCCAACCCCGAGTGCAATGCCCTGTTGTTTGCCACCAACTATTTGGGAGTGTACGGTTTGGAAGCCCTCAGCCGCCTGGGGCGCCGCATTCCAGAGCACATGGCCATCGTGTCGTTTGACGACCATGACCTGTTCCGGTTGTACTCGCCTACCATTACCGTGGTGGCCCAGCCCCTAGAAGCTATGGCCGAAAGCATCATCAGTACGCTCCTAAAGGCCTTAGAAGGGCCTGTGGAAACGGGCCGTAGCACGCAACTACAGCTGGCACCTCAACTTATTGTGCGCGAGTCTTCTATTCGGGTTCCGGAGAAAACGCGGCCGAAAACTTCCCGCACCAAAGCCTAACACGGCGCGAGACCTTACATGGGGCTGTGGTTGCGTAGCGGAAGCTGGCAACCTATATCAAGTTAGCCCAGACGCCGCCGTATACCGCCGCATTGGTTTCAGGGCAACGGGTACGGTAGGGCCTGGCCTACCTTGCGTGTTTGCAAAATAGTAGCCGCCATCCTGCTTTCCTGCCCCAAAGTTGGCCGACTTTTGTCGGGTAAGAGGCCGTTGCACTTCTGCGGCCTGTACCTACTTATCATGTCCAAGGCTTCTCGCTTTGCTCTGCCGGCGGTACCGGCCGTTTTGCTTTCTATCATCAGTGTACAGGGCGGAGCCGCCCTGGCCAAGCAGTTATTCCCGGTGCTAGGGGCCGCAGGAACCACTAGCCTGCGCATTGGCTTGTCGGCGGTGGTGCTGCTGGCCGTGGTACGGCCCCGGTTAGGGCAGCTCCGGCCCGAGCAGTGGCGGGCAGTAATACCATACGGGCTGGCGCTGGGCGCCATGAACTTTCTGTTCTACTGCGCCCTGAGCCGCATACCCCTCGGCTTGGCCGTGACACTGGAGTTCGTGGGTCCGCTGGCGTTGGCGTTAACCGGGTCTCGGCGCTGGGTAGATGTGGTATGGGTACTGCTGGCAGGCGCCGGTATTGCTCTCATTGCCCCGTGGTCGGGCGCGGGCATCGACTTAATAGGAATGGGATTTGCCCTGGCGGCCGGGGCGTGCTGGGCGGTGTACATCGTGCTCGGGCAGCGCACGGCGGCCGTGTTGCCAGGGCCAGTAGCAGTGGCCGTGGGAATGATTTTCGCTACCCTACCTGTCCTACCATTTGGGGTAGCTAGCGGCACCTTATTGCACCTGACGCCTGGTTTGCTCTTGCTAGGAAGTGGCTTAGCCTTGTTTTCAAGTGTGCTACCCTTTTCGCTGGAAATACAGGCCTTGAAGACCCTGCCAACCCGCACATTCAGTATTCTGATGAGCCTAGAGCCCGTAGCAGCAGCCCTTTCCGGCTGGCTACTTTTGGGTGAGCAGCTCACCGTGGGGCAATGGCTAGCCGTAGCCTTCATTGTACTAGCTAGCATAGGTGCTACCCTCACTACCCCCACTCCACAACCCGCCGTACCTGGTGAAGGATAACGTGGCAAATGCTCTACTCAATGGTTGGTTGCTATATCCGTCACCCTAAAGTGTAGCAAACAGACCAGAGCAAACATCATAAGCCACGGCCCCATAGCAACGCCAAATTGCTATGGGACCGTGGGGTTTAGGGACATCCAATGACTATATAGCCTCCCGACGGCGGCTGCCCCGCAGCCCGTACCACATGATGTACACGTAGCAGATGACGGGCAGCAGCAAAGCAATGCGTAGGCTGCTGTGGTCGGCAATGAAGCCGAACAACAGGGGTACAATGGCTCCGCCCACAATGGCCGTGCACAGCAGCCCGGAGCCTTCTTCTGTCTGACGACCCAAGCCAGCCATGGCGAGGGTGAAAATGGTAGGGTACATCAGCGAATTCATCAGGCCCACCGCCAGCAACGACCACATGGCCACGCTACCCGTTGAGCTAATGGAAATGAGCACCAGCACCACGGCCCCCACGGCGTTGACTGCCAGTAGTTTCGTTGGGGCAAACTTGTTGAGCAGGTAGGCTCCGGCGAAGCGCCCAATCATGGCGGCGCCCCAGTAGAACGTCACCTGGTCACCGGCCGCTTTGGGGTCGAGACCAAGCACATCGGGCAGGGCCACGTAGCTCACAATGTGCGAACCAATGGCTACTTCGGCCCCTACGTAAGCAAAAATGCCTACTACCCCCAGTACAAGGTGGCTTTGCTGCCAGATGCTACGTGCAGGAGCACCTACCTCGTTTTCCTCTACCGCTGGCTCAATTGTGGGCAGGTGGATTTGACTTAGCAGTAAGCTGATAAGCAATAAGGCCCCACCAATAACGAGGTAAGGAATCTGAACGGCATGAATGTCAATGGCCGCAGCCGCGGCTGGCGTGTCTAGCTTCGGCAGTCGGCTCAAAATCAGCGCGCTACCTAGCAGGGGCGCCAAGGTGGTACCCAAGGAGTTAAACGCCTGCGTGAGTGTCAGGCGCGATGAGGCGGAGGCCGGAGGGCCTAGGATGGCTACGTACGGATTGGCAGCTACTTGCAGCAACGTAATGCCCGAGGCCAGCACAAACAACGCTCCTAAGAACAGCCCGTAGGCTCGTTCTGCCGCGGCCGGATAGAACAGAAATGCCCCTAGGGCCGCTACCACAAACCCTAGCAGCATGCCCCGCTTGTACCCAAATCGGGCTACTAGTTTGCCCGCGGGAATGCTCATCAGAAAGTACGCCCCGAAGAAGCACAGGTTAATCAGGTTGGCCTGGGCAAATGATAGTTGGAAAATAGCCTTGAGGTAGGGAATCAGAATGTCATTCAGGCAGGTGATGAAGCCCCACAGAAAAAACAGGGTAGTCACGGCGCTCAGCGCCGATGTATAGCGCTGAGACGACGCCGTCGGGGAGGCTGAGCGGCTGGTCAGAACGGGAGATGGGGATGCCATAACTGAAGGAGGAAAGAAGAATGAAAGGTGGGAAAATACTAAGGAGAGGATAGCGGGTGGCCCCCGCTACTCACTAGAAAGCATCGGCAAGGGTCCGCACGACCAGCGCCTGCTGTAGCGCCGCTACGGAGGTAGGGGCCGTGCTGCGAAAGGAAACAACCTTTGTTTCGCCGGGCAGCAGGTCGAAGTAGTTATCAGTGAAGAAGCCGTCGCTGCCGTCTTCGAGAGAAAGGTAAACTTGCCGGGCCAGGGCTTTGCTGTGCATGGTTACCTGGTACGTGCCGTCGGGCTGTGGGCGCCACTGCGTTGTCACTTGAGATGGAGGCAGTACGGCCTCTTTGGGCGAGGCAAAGTAGTACGTGTTTGTCGAGAGCGTTTTCCCATCGGTTTCCACTGCACAGCTTAGCACGACCTGCTTCTGGTTATGGCCTTTCAGCAATTTTTTGCGCGGAATCTCAAAGTAGACTTGGCTGGACAAGGGCTGTACCTGCAAGGTAGTGGCCTGGCGGAAGAGCGTGCGGCCCGTAACATCCAGTAGGCGCACGGTGAGCGTAGCGGGCACGGCCACTGTGCGGTCCGATACCACGTACACGCGCACTAGGTCGCCCTCTTCGTGGGGGCTCACTAGCACCGGCTCATAAAAACGCTTAGCATAGTATTGCAGCGCCTTCCACCGCCCGTAGTAGTCGATACTCGACCACGAGGCCACGCCCCAGCAGTCGTTGAGCTGCCAGTAGAGGGAACCCATTACGCGGGGTCGGTTGCGCCGCAGATGTTCGGCGGCAATCTTAATAGCCTGAGCTTGCAGCACTTGGCTTACGTAGAGAAAAGAGGCAAAGTCCTTGGGCTCTTTGTAATCACGGCGCAGGTATTCCAGCAGGCGCGGGTTGCCAGCAGCGCTGCGCTGGTGTTCTTTCATCACCGGGGAGGCAATGTCGTAGTCGGCTGGCAAAGCAAATTGCTGCACTGATTTTAGCTCGGGGAAAGACTGGAAGCCATACTCGCTCATAAAGCGCGGCACCTGCTTTTCGTAATCGGATAGCGGGGCCGTACCGGCCCAGACTTCCCAGTAGTGCATGTCGCCGTTGCGTTGGGAACCGGCCTTGTCCTCAAAATCGGCGGAGGGGCTTGAGGACCAGTACAGGCGGCTGGGGTCCTGTTTCCGCACCACCGCTGGGAGCAGGTCACGGAATAGCTGCAAGTAGTTGCTCCACACTTCGTTCTTGTGCGCCCCAAGCTTCCCCGAAATTCCCCAGTCTTGCCAGGCAATTTCGTTTTCATTGTTGCCGACCCACAAGGCCAGGCTGGGGTGGTCGCGCAGGCGCCGCACCTGGTGGGTGGCTTCCTCCCGTACGTTGGTCATGAATGCGTCGTCGCCGGGGTAGAAGGTGCACGCAAACATGAAATCCTGCCAGACTAGCAAGCCAAGCTCATCGCACGTGTCATAAAAGGCGTCCTGCTCGTAAATGCCGCCCCCCCACACCCGAATCATGTTCATGTGGCAATCTTTGGCGGCTTGCAGAAGCTGACGGTAGCGCGGGGCCGTCACGCGCGTTGGGAAAATGTCGGCCGGAATCCAGTTGGCACCCTTAGCAAAAACCGGGATGCCATTGACTACAAACTCAAAGGACTTTCCGTACTGGTCCGGCTCTCGGCGCACCTGTAACGTCCGCAGCCCAATGCGCCTAGTAGTGGCATTAAGTGGCTGACCTTGCTGCACGAGACGCGCCGTAACAGTATACAGCGGTTGAGCCCCGTACCCGGCGGGGTACCACAGCTGCGGTGTATTGAGGCGTACTTCGGCTGTAGTTGTATGGCGGCCCGGAGTCAACGTTAGGGCTTGTTCTAAGGCTGTTCCAACTAGCTGGCCATCTGGTCCCCTAGTTTCCAACAGCAGCGTGGCAGCTTGGCTGCGGGCGGCGTCATATTCTACTTCCACCGCCAATTGCGCGGCTTGGGGCGTTACAACTTGCTGCACCACATGCAGGTTAGTTAGGCGGGCTTCATCCCAAGCTTCTATATACACAGGCTGCCACACCCCCGCCGTCACAAAGCGTGGGCCCCAGTCCCAGCCGTACTGGTAGGGGGCCTTGCGGGTGTAGGGGCTCAGGGGAGGGCCCTGGTCGCCCACTACGCGCATAGATTGTTCATCATTACCGGAGTAGAGCTCGTACCCTTGTTTGCGGGGCAAATCTGCCACCTCCCGTAAGGGCGAGCGGAACCGGATAAGCAGGCGGTTCTCACCTGTGCGCAAGTGCTGCTTGGCCGCTAGGCGCCATTCCCGGAACATATTGTTCGCTTGCAGAATAGAAACTCCGTTGAGCAGTACCTCTGCGTAGGTGTCTAGGCCTTGTAGCACAAGGTCTAGGTGGGCACGTTGTAAAGTGGCAGGGGGTAGCGTGAAGCTCGTTTCATACTCCCAATCGGCCTTGCCAATCCACTGTAGCCGCAGCTCGTTGTCGCGGTACAGCGGGTCAGGAATTTGTCCGGCAGCTAGTAAGTCGGTGTGTACGCAGCCTGGTACCGTCGCTGGAGTCCAGCTTTCTTTCCCTACTTGCCGAAAGCGCCAGTTAGCTTGTAGGGGCACCGTTTCTGCTGCGTTGCCTGCCTTGTGTGAAAAGGGGCTTGCCCACGCGACAACCGAGCTAATGCTAAGTATGAAAACCAGAAGTAGCACCCGCACATTGAAGCAGAGTTGGGAGCAGGACATGAGCTAGCAGTTAATTCTATCCGGCAACCAGCTAGTAGTTCCCGGACTTGTAGATGTAGCAGCAACTGAGTAGAAAAACACCAGCTTGCGAAGCAACCAGACCAGTGCATACCCATTGCTACGCTTAAAGCTAAAATGTTTTAGCAATAAAGCACAGCGGGTGCTGTGTAAACTAGAATAACCTACACGCTTATTCTATGCGGTTGATTACTACAAGTGGTATAGGTCGCTTACTCACAGGCTGCTTGTGGTAAGTAAAATACCAGTTATTATAGAAAATTCACAACCCTTATTTGCTGCATGTAGTAGGGCATTGAACTATATGATAGGAAGTAAGTAATCACTATAGAACAGTAATTGTCCACAAGGCATTCTTCGCTATTAAAGCTGGTTTTTCACTGTACTAGCTATGGAAGCAAGCCTACTTCTAGTATACATGACGGATGCGAACGGTAATACTGCTTCAGCAGATTATTAACGCAGAATTTGTCTGTACCAATTGTCCTAAGTGAAGTAGCTTATGCTGTACTCACTCATGTGAATAGCCAATGAAGAGCTGTAACAACAAGGTCAATAAGAGGCGCAATTAGTCAGAACGCCCTTGCTGTAGGATGAGAGGCAGGGCCAGGTAAGAAGATAGCGTAAGATCCGATAAGTCTTAGTTATCGGACCTTACGCTATCTTGGTTTTGAGTTCTCCAAAATCTGGGCAATACTCCTTATATATAGGTTACATGGCAAACGATTCTGCGGTCTTGGTTTCTGCTAACTCATCGTCGGCACTGACCTACCTGGCCGAGCATACTTCGCGCTACGTGGAGGCCGGACTGAGTGGGGCGGCTAACACGGCCAAAGCCTACGCTGGGGATTTAAAGCGCTTCGGAAGTTGGTGCACCGAGCACGGACTGGAACCACTACCTGCGTCGGTCGATACGCTTGCTGGATTTGTGACGCACCTGGCAGAAACGGGCAAAAAAGTATCCACCATTCAGCGCCATTGTGCGGCCCTAGCCAAAGCCCATGCTCTGCGCGGACTGGAATCACCCACGGATGACAAGAAATTTAAGGTGCTGCTGGAAGGCATTGCCCGTCTCAAAGGTGTGCGACAGAAACAAGCACCGGCTTTTACCCTCGCTAACTTCAAGCGCACGGTCAAGAGCATGGATGATCAAACACTAGCTGGCTTGCGCGACCGGGTGATTCTGCTGCTAGGCTTTTCCGGAGCGTTTCGCCGCTCTGAACTGGCGGCGCTTAATATGGAGGACTTATTCTTTTCTGAGGAAGGCCTGATTGTCAACCTTGCGAAGAGCAAAACCAACCAGTACGGCGCGGCCGAGGAAAAAGCCATTTTCTATTCCCCAGATGTTAAGTTGTGTCCTATTCGCACGTTGCAAGCTTGGGTGCAGCGGCTCAACCGCTCTACGGGGCCCGTGTTTGTCTCCTTTCGCAAAGGCGAACGACTAACCGAGCGTCGGCTGACCGATAAGCACGTGAACTTAATTGTGCAGCGCTATTTAGGGCCAACGTTTTCCGCCCACTCCTTGCGGGCGTCCTTTGTTACCGTAGCCAAACTAGCGGGGGCTGATGATTCGGAGGTTATGAACCAAACCAAGCACAAGACCTCCGAGATGATTCGGCGCTACACCCGCCTCGATAACGTACGCCAGCACAACGCCGCCCAGAAATTGGGGCTTTAGCGTATCCGATTGCATTAAGGCTTGGTAACTAAAGGTGCACTCTTGCCCCTTGAAGTAGGTCTATATCAATCCTTACACTCTTCGTTGGGATATGATGCTAATGAAAAAACTCACTATCTGGCCCGAAAGTACTACCGGAGTAAGCGCCAGTGTATAGTAGTAGTGTCTGCCCACTTAGCAAGAAGGATGTTCTTTGCAGGCAGTAACTGCTTGTAATACAGATAATTGCCAATGGACTTCGCTTGCTGATTCAAGCTTATAAACATCAGCTACAACCTTTACTAGTCATATAGTTCTCTGTCCTTGTAGGCGTGTGGTGAGCAGAATTGCCTAGGTAATAATGTAGCCAGTTTAAAACAACAAACGCCAGCCGACTCTATGATAGTCGGCCGGCGTTTGTTGTTTTGAGGCTTCCCGTAACTAGTTAGCTTGGTAAGGCGTGAGGTTCATGTTTTGGAACATGAAAGACCATTTGTCGGCCTGTTCGCTGATAACCTGGGCTGTAGAACGGCCGGCACCGTGCCCCGCCTTGGTTTCTACCCGAATAAGCACGGGCGCGCTACCCTGCTGGGACTCCTGAAGCTTAGAAGCAAACTTAAAGGAGTGCGCGGGCACTACCCGGTCATCGTGGTCGGCGGTAGTAACCATAGTGGCGGGGTAGTTGGCGGGCTTCAGCGCGTGGTAGGGCGAGTACTTATAGAGGTATTCGAACATCTCCTTGCTGTCCTGGGCTGTGCCGTAGTCGTAGGCCCAGCCGGCCCCGGCCGTGAACTGGTTGTAGCGCAGCATGTCCATTACGCCCACGGCGGGGAAGGCTACTTTGAACATTTCGGGGCGCTGGGCCATGGTGGCCCCCACCAGTAGGCCGCCGTTGGAGCCGCCGGAAATAGCGAGGTAGTCTTTCGACGTGTAGTTATTTTTTACCAGGTACTCGGCCGCGGCAATGTAGTCGTCGAACACATTCTGCTTCTGTAGCTTGGTACCGGCCAAGTGCCACTTCTCACCGTACTCGCCGCCGCCGCGCAAATTGGGTACGGCATAAATACCACCGTTTTCGAGCAGTACAATGGTAGAGGTGCTAAAGCCTGGCGTTACGCTGGAGTTAAAGCCGCCGTAGGCGTACATCATCGTGGGGTTCTTCCCGTTCATCACCAACCCCTTTTTGTGGGTGATAATCATGGGGATGCGCGTGCCGTCTTTTGAGGTATAAAACACCTGCTTCGATTCGTACTGGGTGGGGTCGAACTGCACGCCGGCTTTCTTATACACCGTGGACTTGCCAGTTGCAATGTCGTACTTGAAAATGGTGGGCGGGTAGATGTAAGAGGTGAAGGTGTAGTAGGTTTCTTTTTCCTCTTTTTTAGTGCCGAAACCGCCCGCCGAGCCCACTGAAGGCAGCGCAATACTCCGCTCCTTTTTGCCGCTCATATCATACTGCTCAATAAGGGACGTGGCATCCTTCAGATAGTTCGCGAAGATTTTACCGCCCCCGGTGGTGGCGTTCAGCACGTTCTTGCTTTCCGGAATTAGGTCTTTCCAGTTGGCCGACTTGGGGTTGGCTGCATCCACGGTTACCACCTTGCCATTGGGCGCGTTCAAGTTGGTTTGGATATAGAGCTTGCTGCCCACGTTGTCGAGCACACTTACCTCATTCTTCTCATTGTCTACCACCTGCACAATGGGACTATTAGCCTTACTCAGATCCTGAATGTACAGCTCGTTGCCCGTGGTGGTATTGGCCCCGCTGATAACCAGGAAACGCTCGTCCTCCGTGAGGCTGGCCCCAATGTAGCGGCGCGGCGTCTTTTCCCCACCGAATACGAGCTTGTCAGTGCTTTGCTTGGTGCCAAGCTTATGGTAGTAGAGCTTATGAATTTGTGTTTTGCCGGCCAACTGGCTGCCGGCCAGAGGTTTGTCATAGCTGCTGTAGTAGAAACCGTCGTTGCCTTTCCAGGCCAGCCCCGAAAACTTTACGTCCTTGAGTGTGTCGCCCACAATGGTCTTGTCCGCGGCTCGCATCACAATCACCTTGCGCCAATCGGAGCCGCCTTCCGAAATCTGGTACGCAGCCAGGCTACCGTCCTTGGTGAAGTTGATGCCCGCTAGCGAGGTAGTGCCATCCTTGGAGAAGCTGTTGGGGTCAAGAAAAACCTCCGGGGCACCGTTGCCTAGTTGGCGGTACAGCACCGACTGGCTTTGCAAACCCGTATTCTTGGTGAAGTACGTGTACTTGCCTTCCTTGTAAGGCGCACCATATTTTTCATAGTTCCACAGCGTCTCCAGGCGCTTGCGGATGGTTTCACGGAAGGGAATTTGCGCCAAATAATGCTGCGTGACCTTGTTTTCCTCCTGCACCCACGACTTCGTATCGGCGGCCTGATCGTTCTCCAGCCAGCGGTACGGGTCGGCTACCTTGGTTCCGAAGTAGGTAGTCACGGTATCTACTTTTTTGGTTTGCGGGTACGGCAGGGTCTTCAGGGGCGTTTGGGCCACAGCTTGCGCGCTTAGCACCACCATGGCCGTGGAGGCATACAGAATTCTCATGCAGGGAAGTAAGTAAGGGTGACGTGATGAAGCACCAACCAACTTGTTGGCAGAAGCTTATTGGGTTGGCAACTAGTGAAATACTAGGTTCATGAGTTACAGAAAGGTACAACCTCGTGCCGAGGCAGCAAGGGGAAAGGCAAGCTGGGTTGCAAAAGGTTGCGTCTTACCTGCTCAAGGGAGCAGGGCGGTCAGCTTTGAGGTAGAAAGGCAGAGAAAGCCGCCGATAGCAGGCGGGCACAATTCCATAATATGCCCATAATACCCCCGTCATAGGGCCCCTCTACATTCGTGGCTGCACTCATATATGCTTCGCCCGATGAAGGATTCTGCTCTCCGCCGCCTCAACCGCCGCGCGTTTATCAAGCAAACGGCCTTGGTATCCGGCGGCATAGCCTTGTTGCCCGCTACGCTTGCTAGTTGCGACGATGACACTGAAAATCCTGCTTACAGCGGAGACTTTGGCTTCCGCGAAGGCGTGGCCAGCTTTGATCCGTCGGCCGACGGCGTCATCATCTGGACCCGCTACACCACGGCCACGAACGAGCCCGCCCCCGCGGCCATTACCTGGGAAGTGGCCGACGACAGCCGCTTTTCCGTGGTGAAAGCTACCGGCACCCTACCAGCAACCCCTGACACAGACTTCACCGTGTGGGTGAACGTCACTGGCTTAGCGGCCAATCAGAAGTATTACTACCGCTTCCTGAACGCTCAAACCAAGGCTACTTCCGTGACTGGCGAAACCCGTACGCTACCCGTGGCAGGGCAGGCTAGCCGCGTGACGCTGGCTGTGGTATCGTGCGCCAACTACCAAGCGGGGCTGTTCAATGTGTACGGGGCCGTGGCGGAGTCTGCCGCCGACGTTGTGGTGCACCTGGGCGACTACATCTACGAGTACGGCCAGGGGCAGTATGGTACCAGTTCGCTAACTACTTCCTTGAATCGGGCTCACCAGCCTGCTACTGAAATCCTGAGTTTATCGGACTATCGAACCCGTTACCGCCAGTATCGCAGCGACCCGCAACTGCAACGGGCCCACCAGCTCAAACCCTTCATCTGCATTTGGGACGACCACGAGCTGACGAACGATGCCTATAAGGAGGGCGCGCAAAACCACCAGCCCGCTACCGAGGGCGACTTCCTGCAGCGCAAGCAAATTGCTACCCAAGTGTGGCACGAGTACCTGCCGGCGCGCGTAGCCAACAAGGAGAAAATCTACCGGAGCTTCGACTTTGGCGGCTTACTAAACTTGCTCATGCTTGATACGCGCTTGGCTGGCCGCGACAAACAGCTGAGCCTTGGTGACTACTACAGTAGTACCGGCACGTTCAATGCCGTGGCATTTGGGGCAGCCTGGCAGAACCCCGGCCGCTCTATACTAGGAGCCGAGCAGCGCAACTGGCTCACGAGTCAGCTGGCTAGTAGCGGAGCCCGCTGGCAGGTGCTAGGCTCCCAAGTGCTCATGGCGAAGATGTACATTCCCGTGGAGTTGCTGGTGTTAGTAGCTCAACTGGCAAACAGCCCTACCCCGGCCGTTCTGGCGCAGTACGCAACTATTGCGACCCAGCTAGCCACAATCAAGACCCGCCTGTTGGCCGGCGACCCTACCGTAACAGCCGCCGAGCGTGCCCGAGTGGAAACCGTGCTACCGTATAATCTGGACGCCTGGGACGGCTATCCTGCGGAACGAGAAGTGGTACTCGACGCTGCCGCTGGTAAAAAGCTTATTTCCCTGGCCGGCGACACCCACAACGCCTGGTATAGCGACCTGACTACGGTTGGAAAGCGCCGGGCTGGTGTTGAGTTTGCCTGTTCGTCCGTCTCCTCGCCTGGGTTTGAAACGTTGCTAGGTGGCGATAAGGCGGCTATTCAAGGATTTGAGCAGGCTAACCAACTGCTCATTGATGATTTGCAGTACCTCGATGCTTCCCAGCGGGGCTTTCTCGAAGTAGAATTTAGCACCAGCCAAGCTGTTGCCCGGTGGAAATACATAGCCAGCCTGGCGGTTGAATCTACTGCCACTACGTTGGGCAAAACCGCAACCGAAGCCTAATCCCGACCGGCCACGTACTGTACTCTGCTAAGCTTCTAAGGACTACGTGCCTATCTGCTTTGATACCAGAGGATAAACCTGTTTTAGTCACAGCTTTACTCAGCGTTTCCTGGGGTGTGCTTGTGCTTAGAATCCGGCATTTCGCCCGTGCGCTGTAAGTAGGCAACTATCTGATCTACTAGTTGCTGTGGGGTTTCATCGATGGGTAGGTGCAGGCCATACGTGGGTTTTTCCAGAGTGGCAAACTGTGAGGCTAGCAGGTCGGGACCCATGTAGTGATGCTGGCGCGCTTGCAGGCGGGAGCGTACCAGCTCTTCGGAGCCATCGAGAAACACCCATACTACTGGGCCGCCCGTCATGAGTTCCTGCCGGTACCATTCCTTCAAGGCCGAACAAGCCAACACCGCGCCTGCACTCTGGCTCCACTGCCGAATCCCGACGGCCAACGCTGCCAGCCAGCCCTTGCGGTCCTCATCCTGCAGTGGGGTGCCGGCCCCCATCTTGGCTACGTTGGCGGCCGAGTGAAAGTCATCGGCATCATGAAAAGGCAAGCCTATCTGCTGGGCTAGAAGCTCGCCAATGGTTGATTTGCCCGAGCCGGACACTCCCATCACAATAATTACGTGGTTGAGCTGCATAGGTAGGAAGAAGGAACAAGGAAGCTACCGGCGTGGCGTTCGGCAACGCCCCGTTTACTGGCCCGGAAAAAGGAAGATAACGGCCTGACATTTCAGAAACTACGAAGTGTTAGCCCGTATCCTAAGCCCACGACGTATAACCTTATGCCCAAACTTTAAGTTGAGGTAGTGGATACTGAACAGTTGGTCCTTTGGTTGCCGCAGACCAGAAGCTGATTTTGTTTCGGTGGCCAACACTCTGCATCTATCCTAGGTTTTACTCGAAACTACTGCATGATGAGCACAACGCCGACTACCTATTCGTTTGGCATGATTGGCCTGGGCACGATGGGCCGCAACCTACTGCTAAATCTGGCCGACCATGAGTTTGCCGTTGCTGGCTATGACAAAGACGCCAGCAAGCTGACCCTGCTCTCAGAAGAAGGCGCGGGCCTGCCCGTAAAGGGCTTTGCTGACTTAGCTGATTTCGTGCACAGCCTGCAAACGCCTCGTTCCATCATGCTACTGGTGCCCGCCGGTAAAATCGTAGACAGCGTGATTGATGAGTTGCGCCCGTTGCTGGCCCCCGGCGACATCGTCATCGACGGTGGTAACTCCTATTTTACCGATACCACCCGCCGGGCCGAGGCCCTGGAGGCCGAGGGTTTCCACTTCTTCGGCATGGGCATTTCGGGCGGTGAAGAAGGAGCGCGCTTTGGCCCTAGCATGATGCCCGGCGGCGACCAGCAGGCCTACCAAGTCATGAAGCCGATGTTTGAGGCCATTGCCGCCCAAGTGAATGGCGAGCCCTGCGTTACTTACATTGGGCCGGGAGCTGCCGGACACTTTGTGAAGATGGTGCACAATGGCATTGAGTACGGCCTGATGCAGCTCATTGCAGAAACCTACGGAGTTCTCAAGCAGGGCCTGGGCCTCGACAACGAGGCCATCGGGCAAGTGTTTGCCCAGTGGAACGCCGGCCGTTTGCAATCCTTCCTGCTCGATATTACCAAGGATATCTTCGTCTTCCAGGCGCCCAACACCGACCACCTGCTGCTCGACGATATTCGTGACGAGGCCCGCTCCAAGGGCACTGGCAAGTGGACCTCCCAGATTGCTATGGACCTGGAAGTGCCCCTGTCTACCATTGATACGGCCGTAGCGCTGCGCAACCTATCCAAATACAAAGCACTGCGCGAAAAGCTGGCTGCCCAGTACTCGCCTACCTTGCCTACGCTGGAAGCTGATAAAGACCAGTTGTTGGCTAGCCTGGAGCAAGCCTTCTACTTCACCATGGTGATTACCTACGCGCAGGGCATGCACATGCTTTCCAAGGCCTCGCAGGAGTATTCCTACGGGCTGCAGCTAGCCAATATTGCCCGCATCTGGCGCGGTGGCTGCATCATTCGCTCCGGCTTCCTCAACGACATTTACAACGCCTACCAGCAAGCCCCCGAATTGGAACACCTGCTGCTGGATAAGTCGGTAGCGGAACTAGTGCAGCAGGCTGTGCCTGGCGCCCGCACGGTAGTAAGCGCAGCCATTGCGGCAGGCCTGGCCGTGCCGGCTTATGCTTCCTGCGTGAGCTACTTCGATTCCTTCCGCACAGCGCGCCTACCTTCTAACCTCATTCAAGCCCAGCGCGACTACTTCGGGGCCCATACCTACGAGCTGATTGGTATGGAAGGCCTGTTTCACACCCAGTGGACGCCGACCCACGAGGACGCTAGCAACAAGCAGGACATTCATTTGGACGAGGAAAACAAACGGGAGGAGCAAGTGCTTCCCAATAAATAGATTCTTCCTCGGCCCCTTCACTTACGCGACGACCTCCGCATGAGCCTTACCTCGCAAGCACAGCCTACCATCTTCGTTATATTCGGTGGCACCGGAGATTTGAATGCCCGCAAACTAGCCCCGGCGCTTTACAACCTGTTTCTGGAAGGCTGGCTGCCCGAGCAGTTTGCCATTATTGGCACTGGGCGCACGGCTCTTTCCGACGACGATTTCCGCGGCCGTATTCTGGACGGTATCAACCAGTTTTCGCGCAGTGGCAAGGCCAACGCTGAGAGCTGGAAGCCGTTTGCTGAGCACGTGGTCTACCAAGCCGCCGACGTGAAGGATGCGGCGGCCTATCAACAGTTTGACAAGCGCATCAAGGCTTACCAGCAGGAATGGGGCACGCCCGTCAACGTCATCTACTACTTGGCGGTAGCGCCGGAGTTCTTCCCCATTATTGCCGAAAATATTGCTCACAATGGGTTGGCGGCCGATCCGGAGCGCACGCGCATTGTTATTGAAAAGCCGTTTGGGCACGATTTGGAGTCGTCGCGGGAGCTAAACCAGTTGCTGGCCCGCAATTTTAGTGAGCAGCAGATTTACCGCATCGACCACTACTTGGGCAAGGAAACCGTGCAGAATATCATGGCTTTCCGCTTTGCCAATGCTCTGTTCGAGCCACTCTGGAACCGTAACTACATCGAGCACGTGCAAATTTCCGTGACCGAGCAGCTAGGAGTGGGCGAGCGAAGTGGGTATTACGATGGGGCCGGCGCCCTGCGCGACATGATTCAAAATCACCTGCTGCAACTCCTATGCTTGGTGGCGATGGAGCCGCCCATCAACTTCACGGCCGACGATGTGCGCAACCGCAAAGTAGATGTGCTGCGCGCCATGCGCCGGTTTTCACCCGAGGACGTGCGCGAATCAACCGTACGGGGCCAGTATGGCTCGGGCTGGATTGAGGGCCAGCAGGTGCCTGGCTACCGGGAAGAGCCCGGAGCCAACCCCACTTCCAACGCGGAAACCTTTGCGGCCGTCAAGTTTTTCGTGGACAACTGGCGCTGGCAGGGCGTGCCTTTCTACCTGCGCACTGGCAAGCGCCTGCACCGCTCGTCCTCAGTCATCACCATTCAGTTCAAGGACGTGCCCCACTGCATTTTTCCACCCGAAACGGCGGAAAACTGGCAGCAGAATCGGCTTATCATCAGCATTCAGCCCGAAATGAGTATTCGCTTGCAAGTGCAAGCTAAGCGCCCTGGCCTGGACTTGATGTTGAACACCGTAGACATGGTTTTCGACTACAAGGGTACCTATACCACGGAGGCCCCGGAAGCCTACGAAACTCTGCTGCTGGATACCATGCTAGGCGACCAAACCCTGTTCATGCGCGGCGACCAGGTAGAGGCGGCTTGGGACTTGATTATGCCCATTCTGAACGCCTGGCAGGGTAGAACCAGCCAGAGCTTCCCCAACTACTCGGCCGATTCCTGGGGCCCTGAACTGGCCGAAGCCCTAATTGCCCGCGACGGATACCATTGGTTTACGCTACCCCTCAACAATGGCAAGAAATAACGTTCCCACCCTGCACGTATTCCCGACGCCGGAGGAAGTCCTGCAGCAACTAGCCGACTTCTTCGTGGAACTAGCAACGCGCGCTATTGCTGGGCACGGCACATTTTCGGTAGCATTGTCTGGCGGCAGCTCGCCTAAGAAACTATACGAGTTGCTGGCCTCTCCCGCGTACCGCAGCCGCGTACAGTGGGAGGAGGTGTTCTTCTTTTTCGGTGATGAGCGTAACGTGCCACCCACGGATACCGAGAGCAACTACCGCATGGCCCACGAAGCGCTACTTGGTCCGCTAGGTATTGCTCCAACGCAGGTATTTGCGGTGGATACGGCACTAGCCCCGGCAGAAGCAGCGCAACGCTACTCCCAAAGCATCACCGAGTTCTTCGGCCAACGTGAGGCTCGGTTTGACTTGGTGTTGCTAGGGCTGGGCGACAACTCCCACACCGCGTCATTGTTTCCTCACACCCCCGTTCTTGCGGAGTCAGTAGCAGGTGCCCGGGAAGTGTACGTGGAGGAAAAGCAGGCGTACCGCATCACCCTAACGGCCCCATTGCTAAACCAGGCCCAAGTGGTGGCGTTTCTGGTGTACGGAGCCGACAAGGCCGTGGCAGTGCAACACGTAGTAGCAGGCGAGCAGGATATAGCACAGTTCCCGGCTCAGCTAATTGCGCCCACCTCCGGACAGCTACACTGGTTTCTCGACGATGCCGCCGCTTCGCTACTGCCGGCGGGTAGGCAGTAAAATCAGCCAACTACGGAAACGCGCTAAAACCGGGGAGGGATTGGGGCTCTGCGCCCGGCGTGTATACCAGCACCTGCTCTCCCTGCGCTACTAGCGCCGCGCGAGCCAAGCCTAAGAACAAGCCGTGTTCTACCAATCCCGGAATCTGTTGGAGGTGACGAGCTAAGCTTGTCGCATCGGGAATAGATTGGAAGTGGCAATCTACTAGCAGGTTGCCTTGGTCGGTGCGGGCGGGCTCCGTGGGCTGCTGCCGGCTCATGCGTACCACGGGCTTGCCCTCTAACTCTGCCACCGCATCCAAAATCCAGGGTAAGGCAAAGGGTACCACTTCCAAGGGCAAAGGGAAGCGCCCCAGCTGGGGCACGAGCTTGGTGCTGTCTGCTAGAATAAGCAGGTAGTCGGCGGCCGTGGCTAGTACTTTTTCGCGCAGGAGAGCTCCACCGCCGCCTTTCACGAGTTGCAATTCGGTATTCAGTTCGTCGGCGCCGTCTACGGTTAAGTCTAGGCGCATACCCCGCCGGGGCTCTACCAGCGGAATCCCGGCTTCGCGGGCTAGTGCTTCACTTGCCAGGGAAGTAGCTACGGCCTGAATTTGGTACTGACCAGCGCGAACTGCCGCTCCCAGCTGGGAGATAAAAAGGGCGGCAGTACTCCCACTCCCCAGGCCCAAAAGCATCCCACTCCGAACCCACCGTAAAGCCGCTTCGGCAGCCAGCTGTTTTTCGTGCTTTAGTTGTTGGGGTGAGGGGGTAGCTTTCATGGGCAAGTAGCAGGAAGCAGCCAGTGAGCAAAGAGCAATGCAACACGCATTGCCCATCAAGCACCGACAAGGGTATAACGCGCCTGTCCCGTCCGCGTTGTCCGCATTCTACCCTAAGCCCACGCAGCCGAAGTCACGCTGGCGCCGCATCTATGAGCTAAGTACTCCCGAGGCCGCTCAAAAGTACTTTTCCAGGAGGCCTTGCACCTTCTCCTTGGTGAGGGGTTTGTTCAGGACGTCGGCCACGGGCAACTGCTGCACCCGCTCCAGATCTTGCGACAACAAGGAGGTAGTAAGCATCACGATTATAATGCTTTGCTGCTGCTCAAAAGGCAATTGGGTGTATGCCTCCAGAAACTCGATGCCGTTCATGATGGGCATTTTCATATCCAGCAAAATGAGGTTCGGGCAGCTAGCACTCGGGGCTACGCACGTCTGGGCCAGTATCTGTAGGGCTTCAGCACCGTTTTCAGCAACTAGCGTGTGCTGTACAACGCCCATGCGCGTGATAAGGGCTTGATTTAAAAAGTTAGTGGTGGCGTCGTCGTCCACCAAGAGAATGCTCGAAAGCTGTGGCATGTAAATAGCACCCCTAAATAAGAGGCAGGTGCGGATGGTACGGCGGGGCTAGCGCAGAGTTACGGCGCTGCCTACCGCGGGAAGGACATTATGAAGGAGGTGCCTTGGTTTTCCTGACTTTGCACGATAATAGTGCCACCCGCATTTTCCACCATTTTCTTGACCATATACAAGCCCACGCCGGTACCTTCAACGTGGGTGTGCAGGCGCTCAAAAAGTTGAAACAGTTTGCCTTGCTGGCGCGGCGTCAGGCCCATGCCATTGTCTTCTACTTGCAGTATACTACGGCCATCTTCGCGCCGGCAACTGATGCGCACGTGGGGCGGGCGGGCTGGGTGCCGGTACTTGAGGGCGTTGCTCACCAAGTTGTAAAGTACTGAGCGAAGGTTTTTTTCGGAGATAAACAGAGTGCGGCAGCCGTCCACATCAATACTCATTTCCCCGCCAGTCTGGGCGAAAAGGGGCTGCAAATCCTGTTGTACATCGTTCAGGACAGGGAACAAGGCGGTGGTGGCGGCAGGATGAGCAAACTCAAGTTGCAGCTTGTTCACGTCGGTGAGGTGGGCAATGGTGCGCGTAAAGCGTTCAATGGATTCCTGCATGCGCGTCAGCACGGGCATAAGTAGCTCATCACCCCGCACGGAAGCCGGCAACAGATCTTCGAGCAGTCGTAGCAGACCTTCAATGTTGGTAATGGGCGCCTTTAAGTCGTGAGAAGCGGTGTAGATGAAGTTATCCAAGTCAGCGTTGGTGCGCAGCAGGCGGGTGTTGGTGTCGTTCAGCTCCTCATTCGTTACCTGCAATTCCTCATTAATGGCCGCCAGTTCCTCGTTTAGGCTCTGTACCTGCTCGCGGGCAATAACCTGGCTGGTCACGTTGATGGCTACGCAGGCAATGCTGGCGACCTGGCCCTGATCATCCCGTAAAGGCTGGTACACTAGATTATAGTACCCTACTTTCTCGCTCGGAGAGTTACTTAAGCGAATAGCGTAGTCTTGGAGTGTAATAGCCTCGCCGCTTTTCCACACTTGCTGAAGCAAATTCAGGGACTCTTGCGCTGGGCCTTTCGCCACCGCATCTGCGTAGGGCTGGCCCAGGAGCTGCTTGCGCGGGTGCCCAATGATTCTTGCCGCTAGCGGATTCACCACATCTATGATGTGAGTGGGGCCGCGCATCACGCAAAGCGCAATCGGCGACTGCTCGAAGACACGGTGCAAAAGTTGATGCTGTGCTTCTGCCTGCTGCTGAGCTATTCGTTCGTTAGCCTGGGCGTGGCGTAGCTCATACGTGCGTTCCAGCACTCGGGCCTCCAGGTCCTCGTTGAGCAGGCGAAGTTCTGCCTGCGTGCGCTCCAGCTCTTGGTTGTTCGCCAGAATTTCCTCGTTGGCAGCTTGCAACTCCTCATTGAGGTAGTTGGTCTGCCGCTCTTTCTCTTCCGCCAGTTGGCGGGTCAGTACTTGCTCGGTGACCTCCATAGCTACCGTCAGCACCCCGTATGCAGTGCCATCGGCGTCGTACATAGGTACGTAGACGAAGTCCCAATAAACGGTTTCAAGTTGGCCGTTCCGCTGAATTTGGGAGGGCATGCTGTAGCCCCGGTAGGGCTCCTCGGTAGTGCGAACCTGGTCCAGAAGCTCATCGAAGCCCTGCCCTGTTATTTCGGGTAGCAACTCAAGCAAGGGTTTTCCTAAGCCTTTTTTGTAGGGCCGCCCCCAAATGGCGTAGGTGCTGGTATTGGCAAACTCGATGATATGTGTGGGGCCGCGGTATACGGCAATGGCTACTGGCGCCTGCTCAAACACTCGTTGTAGTTCTCCCCGCTGGCGCTCTGCTTCGGCACGAGCCTCTTGTTCGCGGGTGCGGCTCTGGCGCAAGGTTTCTTCGGCTAGCGCACTAGACTGCTCATGGCATTCAGTGAAGGTGACTAGCAAACCAGCATCTAGGCGGCGGGCTTGAACGCGCAGGCAAATAGTGCGGTCTTCTATTGGGTAGAACTCATTGCGGTGAGTTGGGGTATCCGATAAGATGGCGTCGCGCAGAAAAGCGAAAGTCCCAGAATCAGTTGCCCCAGGCCACTGTTCCAGATACGTTGTTGCGGGCTCGGCGGGCAGCGTCAGCAACTGCTGGGCCGCAGAGTTGAAGTAGCCGAAACGAAAATCAACGATGGTCCCAGTTGCATCCCGTAGGGGTAGGTAGTACAATACCCCGTTAGAGAGCATGTCGAGCAGCGCAGGCAGAAAAGGCGCAGGTAAGGCACTAGGTGCCAGAAGGGAAACATCAGACATGAAAATCGGCGGCGAGAGGCAGGGGCCAGTGAACCACGAAGATACGAGGGAAGTAGCCGCTGGTAGGCGGTGAAGTTGCCCGTTGGGTCGGACCTAGTCGTAAGTCGGTGTGTGCCGACGCGGAGAGTTGCTCGGCTTCACCGACGGTAAACGCATGCCGGGTAGCATAAGTTGGGCGTACCAGTTGCGAACAGCCCCTTATAGCTGTTTGGGCTGGAGCTAGTCAGCTATAAGGTGCTATGGGAAGTTGCATGCTGATGCTCCCGCGGCTTATAAGGATGTATGGTGTTATTTGTTCCTTCTTCTCAGGTAAACATTGAGCACAGAATCCTCTATAATAGAGAACCCGCTCAGCTACGGCTAAGCGGGTTCTCTATACTTACGGCTTATAGGTAGCGCCACGACCCAGGCTCTCTTACCTAGACCGAAGACGGTTGCCTAATTGTTGACAGGCGTCTTCACAAAAAGCCCAGGAATCGGGTTCGGAACATTGGCGTTGGCGTTTACCTCCGACTGAGGATATAGGAAACGCTGTGGTAGAGTAGTATTTCCCGTTCCTTTTATGGGTATTCCAACAATGTTATTCGTCCGACGAGCATCCGTAAATGCCTCGGCTTGTCCGATAAGGGTCACGTATCGCTCCGTTAGAATTTCCTTTAGCAAGTCACCGCCCGCAATGTCTGAGAGCAGCAGGGGCTCGTACTTACCAGTTGGGTAGGCTACGGCGAGTGCCGCACGGTGTCTATTGAGAGCAGCTAAGGCATCAACAGGAGTACCAGTCCGTGCACTGGTTTCGGCTATGATAAGCTGCGTTTCGGAATACGTAACCAGTGGGAAGGAAGCATCAGGATCAGAGAATTCCTTTGCCGTTGCCGTTAGTCCTTGTCGTAACTCGTAATCCGCAGCAGCTGGGGTAGAGGCAGGCTCATAAAAATAAGAGAAGCGTGCTCCTTCGTCCGTCTTTGCATTGTTGCGGTTATTCGCAATCAAGCTCTTCTGCGCGGGGTCAAGCAGCTTGGGCGCATAGGCATTATCACCAGTGAGATACCCATTACGGTTCCCCAAGAACTGGTAGTAGAGGTTTTGAGCTCCGGATAGATTCGCATGGGGCGCTACGAAGTCGTTAGCTGCCAACGAAATTCCTCTGGCTGCGGCAGCCTTTGCTGCCGCATACTCTTTCGTGTGCAGGTAGTAGCGTGCTTTCAAGCTGTAAGCCAAGGCAGTCCATTTCGTTGCGTTCCCCGCATAGAAGATATCCTGGGTAGCTGGGATGACGCCTCCGGCTGCCAAGTTCTTAATGGCGTCGTCTAGCAATGCCTGCACATCAGCATATACCTGTGCCTGCGGGTCATATTTCGGCGAAGGAAAAGTAGCGCGTTGTCCCGCCTCCCGGAACGGGATATCCCCCCACAAGGAGGTAGTAGTGCCCGCGGCGTGAGCTTCCAGAATCTGAGCAACGCCTTTCAGTTTCAAGTTGAAACCAGCCTCCGCCGTAGCTTCAGTTAAACGAGCCTGCGTGATTGTACCAACATACGCAGTAGCCCACAAGTCATCGAACGTGCCGGCTGTTACGCTGTAAATATCAGTACTCAGATACTGGCGGTCAGAACCTGTGAACTGACCAGCCCACATGCCTGTGGTGCGCGATACATCACCTTCATGAAAAACTATGTCGGCCAACATTACTCCTTGAATAGTGTTGGTAGCATCCGCCGAAGCTGGGCTGTTTGGGTCGACGTCAAGATCTTCAACGAAATCTTGGCAGGCACCTAACATAACAGCTACTACTGCTGCAGAAATATATTTTAAAGACTTTTTCATCGAGAGATAAGGCAATTAATACGTTACACGCAGACCGATCAGGAAGGAACGGGTGCCAGGGTTATTAAAGTATTCCAGGCCCCGACCGTTTGTAGGGCCCGTTAGGTTGGTTTCAGGGTCAACTCCTTTGAACTCCTTGGTGAAGAGCAACAGATTACGACCTGTCAGCGTCAACTCTATATTGCTCAGCCGGGTCAGGCTACGGAATTTCTCAGAGCGCAGAGTGTATCCCAGTGTTAGCTCCCGCAAACGCGTCCAGGTAGCATCCTGAATGAACTGCTCGCCATTTACCCCAAATCCGCCACCATCCGTGGTGTACCAGCTTTCATCAAGGGCAACCTGAGGGCCATTGCCGAAACGATCTACCCGCCCCCGGAAAGTATAGCTACCATCACTGTTTGGCCGATAAGCTTGAGCAACCGTCTGACCAGTGTAGGTTTTGATAGCGGCTGCATCAACGGCAGAAAGAGTAGTTTCTACATCCGTAAACTTAGACGTGCCGAACGTACGCAGTACCCCTTCCGTACCCGCCCAGATATCTCCACCAAAAGAGGTTTCAAGGAGGGCGAACAAGCGCAAGCCTTTGTAAGACAGCGTGGTGTTTAACCCTGAGCGCCACTTAGGATTTGGGTCACCAATAATGCCTTCGGTGTCGGCGTTTACCGGGAAGCCATCCGTGTCAGTTACAATGGTGCCATCCTCGTTACGCTCGTAGCGCCCACCCCAAAGCACGCCCAGCGGCTGGCCTTCTACGGCGCGGGAGGAAACTCCGGTGAAGCCAGCCAGGAACAGTGACTCCGTTCCCGCTAAGGAAAGCACCTTGTTCCGATTGCGCGTCCAGTTGCCGCCTACGTTCCAGACAAAGTTGTCGGTTTTGATGATATCTGCTCCCAGATCTATTTCAATGCCTTTGTTCTGGATGGTACCAGCATTGCTAGTTTCCTGGTAATACCCTGAGGAAGTGGCAACTGGCACATCGAAGATGGCATCGACGGTTTTAGTTTGATAGTAGGTGCCACTCAGGCTAATTCTGTCTTGGATAAAGCGTAGATCAAGGCCTAGTTCTGCTTCGCGTTTCCGTTCTGGCTTTAGAAAAGGATTACGCCGAACATCATTGCGAGCGAAACTACCGGCGTAGGCCGACGCATCCAGGAAAGGGCCATAGCTCTCTGTGAAGCTAGCGGCTTGGTAAATGTCATTTACCACGTATACGCCCGGCTCAACCCCTACCTCTCCGTAGGCTGCACGCAGCTTGCCAAAACTCAGGATTCTGTTCTCAGACAGTAGTCCCAGCTTGGTAAACTGCCAGGCAACATCGACCGATGGATAGAAGAATAAGCTTTCTGTCTGGGGGCCGAACGTAGAAGCAGCCTCCGCTGCGGCGGTGCCATTCAAGAATAGTTGCTCGTTGAAAACAAGCCCTATTGTAGCATAGCCGCGTGAGTTACGACGCTTCGATTCGCTGTCAAAAGCAATCCGGTTGGCATTTGTAGAGTTGTTGAAGTAACTCTGCCCTTGCCGCTCATCTAAGATAAAGTTACGATACGTAGCTCCCAGGTTTTGGAATCGGCGTTGGTTAAAATTGATACCAGCCAAGATGTTACCGCTGAACTTGGCGCCAAAGGAGTGAGAGGCCCGCCCAAAGAAGTCGGCATTGTATTGAGTCTCGGTGATAGTTTGTTCCGTCGCCTCCCCGTTGGCATTGTTCTGCGCTGAGTTTTTCGGGAAAAAGCTAGTGCGGTAATCGGTATATGCATCGGCACCTACCCGCGCAGTGAAGTTTAACCACGGACGCGGATCTAGCCCCAATTCTACGGTGCCCAGGAAGCGGTCTACCTCGTTTGGGTTTTTCTGCTCGCGGGTGGTCCACAGCGCGTTATTGTAAGCAGGGCTAGCCGTTTCCCCGAGTTGGCGACGGTAAGAGCGTTGTCGGTTCAAAAAAGGAGCTCCAGAGGCGTCGAAGTACGTGCCAATAAAATCTTCCTGGTCGAAATCAGGGGCTTGGCGAAGAAAACCTAAGTAGAGCCCTGACGTGTTGGAGCCTTGCTGTATGCGGTTGGAGTTAATCTTTGAATAAGTGAAGTTGCCTCCTAAGCGCACAATATTGTTGAAGCGCTTTTCTGCATTCACCCGCGCCGTGGAGCGACGGTAGTCACTCCCTTGGCGAATAATGCCTTCTTGATTAAGGTCGGAGAGACTAATAAAAATATTCCCATCCTTATCACCAGCACTGAGGCTTAGGTTATTCTCTAGGAAATGACCCGTCTGGAATACTCCATCAAAGTTTTTGTCTAGGTAGGAAGTGCGGTCATTCTTTTTGGTAACAGGATAATACCGGGTACCATCAGCAGCCTGAAAGTAAGCGCCGGTCGTATTTACATCATCTGGTCCGCCGGCCCGTGAGGAAAGCTTGTCTCCCCAGGAGTTAGCGTTGTTGTTGGTGCCTGTGAAGCCAGTAGTTGGGTTGGTTGTACCGATGGCTGCTACCCCGCCTGAGCCACGTCCATACGATTGCTGCAAGTCGTGCTGATAAGAAATCTTATCTAGTGAGTAGGTAGCACCATATGTTACGCTAAGCTTCCCGGCAGCCGTACTACCTTTTTTGGTGGTAATAATAAGTACCCCACTAGCAGCTCTGGAGCCCCACAAAGCAGCCGCGGAGGCTCCTTTTAGAACCTGAATGGAAGCAATATCATTGGGGTTGATGTCGTTCAAGCGCGACTGCTGCGTTACGCCGTCTACTCCACCACCTAAGGTAGAATTGCTAATGGGTGTGCCATCAACTACTATCAAAGGCTGAACGTTACCGGTGATGGTGTTCTGTCCTCGAATCTGGATGTAAGCGCCAGCCCCTGGGTCACCGCTAGAGCGGGTAATTTGTACCCCGGAGGCTTTACCAGCCAAACCGGTGATAACGCTCGTTTCTCCCGATTGGGTCACGGCATTACCGCTTACGCGAGAAGTTGCGGTGCCTTGTTCATCACGTCTTTGTTCCAGGCCAAGCGCCGAAACTACTACCTCCCCAAGCTGCTTGGTATCAGCTGCCAGCGCTACATCGATGGTAGCAGCAGAGCCTACTGCTCGCTCAAGGTTGACGTACCCAATAGAGCTAAAAGTTAAGGTAGCAGCGTCGGTAGGGACATTGATAAGGTAAGCTCCATCGGAGTTGGTGGTGGCACCAGTAGTAGTTCCCTTCACTAGAACCGTTACCCCAGGAAGGCCTTGCCCTGTGCTACGATCAGTAACCCGCCCGGAAATTTGACGATTCTGTGCTACGGCCTGCTGCAACAGACCAACCATGAGTATGGGACTCATGAGTAAAGCTTTATTCATGGATAAACAGTAAAGGTGAATAGTGAACTATATTACACTTCTAACAAAAATTAGAAGTATGGGCTAACATAGTCAATTTGATCTTATAATCAATAATTTATAATTTTTCTGGGAAGAAAAGCTTAGCCGTTGATGCCGTACGTGGGGTAGTGATTAGCAAGTAAAATGCGCTTATCACGATTGACGCGCCAATGAATTCCGGGTCTGCTTGTGCCTCCGGAAAACTACCCCAAGGGCAAGCACAATGATAAAACTTGCACACCCGCTGCCTTATGCAAGTGCTTCTAAAGGTAGAGGCGCACGTATGCTGCAAACTACGGCAGTGTAGCTCTGCACCTATTTTACTATAGTCAACAAGTCTTTTCTATCACAGATAGTAGCTCTATAGCTAGTAAGCTACCCGGTGTTATGTACTACGCTGAAGGAATCCTCCCAACCGTTGGTGCCTTCCTGCTTTGAGCCTTTGCCCCAAGTACGTAGCCATAGTAGGTTGCCTGCCAATAAGGCGAGTAGGGCTCCCACTTCTGGTAGCAGTTGCACGTATCCTGTTACAAGGGTTAGTAAGCTGCCGATTATAAGTAGGGCTAAAGAAATGACTATATAGGTACGCCACCAGGAACACGGGCGCGCAACCAGCACTAGGTGGCTTGGCAGTAGCCATAGCAGCTGATAGTTAGCTTGCACGGGTGTATGCAAGGAGGCTAAGCTAAGTGCAGTAAGTAAGCCGCCAAGCAATGCAGTAGCACCGAATAGTACTTGCACATGAAGGCGACGCAGCCAGGTAGGGCAATGAGTCCATCGCCACATAAGTAAGCTCCACGCCATCCAGCCTAGAAGTAGCCCCATTGGGGCAAAGGCGGCGTGGGAAGCGGTACGGCTGCTGGCCGTTACTACTTGGTGCTGCCGGGCTACGAATGGCCGACCTTTTCGAGTAGCTTTTGCCAGGGCGCGCTGTAGTTCCAAGGGTAGGAAGAGGCGCTGGCGGAAGTGCGTAGCTCGATCAGCAGGCCAGCCTAAACCGATGTTCATACCCAGTTTCACCCATGGAGCGGGCCGCAGGTAAGATACTAACAGCTGACGGTACGTAGCAGCAGGGCTTACTTGGGATGAATCCAGACGTAGTGGAGTATCTACACTGGCATTGAGTACTTCGAAGAGGCGAGTGGAGCAATTATCCGCAAAAAACTGGTATTGATAGTACTTAGCCGGAGAGTGTAAGGTACTTTCCAGGTGCGAGTATGCCCGTTGCACCTCCCGGGGCTCTAAGGCCAGCACTTGCTCCGATACGGCCCGGCCTTCTTGCTCGTAGGCTCGTTGGAAGTTCCTGAAGGGTACTACAGATAGAAAATAGCGCAAATCGCCCCGCAGGAAGCGCCAGTAAAAATGCGACGTTTGAAAATTGAAAGTTCCGTAGTTGTAAACCTGGTCTAGGCCCCGTACTGGATCCGCTACGCGCAGGGCCGAATGACCAAATAAGGCGTAGGTTTCAGTGCCTGGCGCGCAGGTTATCAAGCTAATGGTAGCTGCCTCAGACAAGCGGACGGGCTTGGCCAAGCAGGATATCCCGTTTCCTATGCACACCAGGCACCATACCAGCCACCACCGACAGGAAGCTAGCCATTGCATGGTAACGGACGGGAGTAGTCTATGGGGGAAATGATGCCGAAAACCGCAGTTGGCATAGTGCCAGTAATCATACAGACGACGTAATGTATTCAAGCCGAACGCGTTGCCGCATAAGAAGCTCCTACGCAGCCTAAACCACACCAGCATCATTCTTAACGAGTACGAAAGTGCTTGTCAACTTCTATCCTGGGTATCCTAAAATCAATTCACAACCACCTCTGCCGGGGGGCTTTTTCGTCCGTTGGGGGCAATGGTGATGGCGCGCACGGTAAGCTGGCGATTTAGCGGTACGGTGATGGGCTTGGTATACAGCTCCGTGGTTTCGTCGGGCAGCTTGCCGTCGAGGGTGTAGCGGATTTGGGCTCCGGGCACTACGGAGCGGAGCGTAAAAACGGCTTTCCCATCTTGCTTGACCATGCTGGCCGCATCCAGGCCAAGGGGCTCAGGCACCCGGTAGTTGATCTTATGCTGATCTAGGCGGGCAAACTGCTTGCCCAAGCGGGGTAGAAAATCGGCGTAGTTTTTTTGGGCGGCGGGTGTCCAGGCTACTTCAGACACGGCCAGCAGGCGCGGAAATAGCATGTACTCTGCTTTTTCAGGAGTGGTAATGTACTCCGTCCACAAGTTGGCCTGGGACCCCAGGATGTGCTGCTGCTGCTCGGGGGTTAGCTCCTTGGGCAAAGGGTTGTAGCCGTATACCTTCGCCAGTGGCACGTAGCCCCCAATCATGAGCGGCTCGTGGGGGCTGTGCGGCACGGGGTTCTGGCCGGCATCAAGGTAGAGGAATCCGGCGGGCGTCATCACCACGTCGTTGCCGCGCTTGGCGGCCTCAATACCACCTTGCTCGCCCCGCCAACTCATTACGGTGGCCGTAGGGGCAATGCCGCCTTCCAGAATTTCGTCCCAGCCGATGAGCTTCTTTCCTTTTGAAGTCAAAAAGGCCTCAATGCGGCGGTTAAACCAGCCTTGCACCTTCTCTACATCCGTGATGTTCTCGCGCTTCATGATTTCCTGTACCGCCGCACTCTCCTTCCAGCGTGCTTTCGGCGCTTCATCGCCGCCGATGTGGAAGTACTTGCCCGGAAACAGGGCGGCCACTTCCGTCAGGACGTTTTCGAAAAACTGAAACGTGGGCTCCGTCGGGCACACAATATCTTCGTTCACGCCCCACTGAGTCCAGGTTTCGTAGGGGCCGGGCTTGCAGGCCAGCTCGGGGTAGGCCGCTAGAATGGCCACGGAGTGCCCCGGCATTTCTATTTCGGGTACAATGGTGATGTAGCGCTGCTGAGCATAGGCTACTACTTCCTTAATTTGCTCTTGAGTGTAGAAGCCGCCGTAGGGTTGGCCATCGTACTTGAAATCGGCGGGCGTTTTAAAGGTCTGTTGGGCTCCCAGCAGGGTTTCCTTGCGGAAGGCACTGATTTGGGTTAGCTTCGGATACCGCTTGATTTCGATGCGCCAGCCCTGGTCATCAGTAAGATGCCAGTGAAAGGTGTTGAGCTTATAGGCCGCCAGAAAATCAATGTAGCGCTTCACAAACGCTACCGGGAAGAAGTGCCGGCAAACGTCGAGCATACCCCCCCGCCACCGGAACGCGGGTTGGTCGGTGATGCGCACGTAGGGTACCGGTGTGGTAGCTGCTGACTGCACGGGGAGCAGTTGCAGAAACGTCTGGCTGCCGTAGAGCAACCCGGCTCCGGTAGCGGCCGTGATGCCCACGCCCGTTTTATCAACTACCAGTTGGTAGCCCTCGGGGTTGGCCATGGTGGCCGTGCGCAGCCGGATGTGAGCGTCCTGGCTGGTGGTGGTTAGCGCCACCGTTTTGCCGAGCGGGGCCAACAGCCCGCGCAGCAGCGTAGCCACGTTGCGCGCGTCGGGGGTGGTAGCAAATACGCGCACCGTTTGCGGCAAGGAATAAGTAGCAGCGTAGGCTTTTACTTCGCGGGGCAAGGGCACTAGGCCCAGGCGCTGGGTGGGTACTTCCTGCTGAGCCAGGCCAGGCTTACTCAGCAAGAGGCTTAGGCCACATACGCCCACACAGCGGGCAGCAAACGATGAAAGAACGGGCATGACGGTTGGGAAGGACAGTAGAGAGGCCGGGGAAGAACAATTTGAGCCCCTAACGTAAGCATCTTGCCGGTCAACTGCTTACTGCCCTGCTCCTATTCCTTCTCGCGCTGACTTACTGCGCCACGGAAGTAGCACCCTCGGGCACGGCCCTGAAGCCAGGTACTACCCGCACTAGTTGGCGCTTCACCAGGGTTTTCGCTCCGGCCGGCACCTGTGCAAACACCCAGCGCCAGTCAATAAGGAGAAAGCACAAGGCCTGATAGTCAATGAAGGGCAGGTTCATTAGGAAGCCAATGGACTTGTGCATCAGAATGGCGCCGAGAAGGTACAGCACGCGGGGCCAGCCGCTCAGCAGCAACGTGAAGGCGCAAAGCTCAAACAAGGTAGCTGCAATGGCGAACACCTGAATGTAGAGCGGGGTAGCCGTAATGAAATGGCCTACCTTCTGCCAAAAAGGGCTACCCTGGCGGTTGCCGTAGGAGTAAGTATAGATGCCGAATCCGTCCTTCCACTTCTCCTGCTGGGGCACATCGGGGGGGCCAATATACATCGGCTTGTTGCCGGGGGTGTAGGGGTTAGCGCTGCCGTCCAGGTAATGAGTTAGGGTCTGACCATCCAGCCATTCCATTCCGCCGTAGCGCACCTTGGAAACGCCCGCTGTGAAGTACGTGCAGGCTAGCAGAATAAGGATGAGCTTGTAGCCCCACGCGGGCACGGGTGGCCCCGCTAGCACCCGCCACAACGGCTTCTGCGGGCCGCTGGGTTGCTTGCTGAGGGTGCCCAGTAGCCGGTCAACGGAGAAGCTGGTGGAGCCCGGAGCTACGGATAGAACCAATAGCACCTGCGAAATCAGGCTGGCCTCGTGATTGAAAAAGCCTCGGGAAACGTCAATATCCACAAGGTAGATAGTAGCCAGCCCGAAGATGAACAAGGCCGGGCGGGTACCAAGTCCTAGTGCCGCGCACCCCGCCACCACGTAGTAGAGCACGGCAAACGGCTGCGCGTACTCTGGGGCCAGCGGGAATGGCAGGCCCAGCAGTTTGATGAGCATGCTGGGCTCGTGCAGCTTGTCTAGGGCCGGGTTGATAAAGGTTAGCCCTTGCATCCACTCATAATCCCGAAATACCTGGTAGGCGCACAAAATGGGCAATACAATGCGAATCAGGCCGAGGGGTTGGAAGCGGCTTTTCTCGAAGAAGTAAGCGTTCAAGGCTGACGTCCACTTACGGGAGGCTAGTTGCTTTTCCATACGTGCGTGAATTTTTGAGCTTGAACTGCGTAATACCCTACTAC
The DNA here is from genome assembly GCF_900188255.1 of Hymenobacter mucosus. Lineage (GTDB taxonomy): Bacteria > Bacteroidota > Bacteroidia > Cytophagales > Hymenobacteraceae > Hymenobacter > Hymenobacter mucosus. Next base: position 91,906 of record NZ_FZNS01000013.1, read on the forward strand.
ATGCTTTTCTTGCAGCTTATAGCGCCGGTTGTAGCGGCTTATTTCTAGTCGGATGGTGTCTACTGGTGCTGCACCGGTGGCTAGGTCGGTAGCAAAGTAGTGGGTGAAGAACGTACTCATTCGGTTTTCGAACTGCGCTTTCGTGTCCTGCTCAAAGTAGCCCAGGGGCGACTTGGCTTCCGCCGACCCGTAGATCTTATTGAGGAAGAAGCGCATGGTGGCGTAGTTCCTGGCGTGCGCATCGTTCTTGTTTAGCCCCGGGTACAGTGCTTTCTCCGTCTGGCCCTTTGTGCCCACAAAGTCAATGTCGTAGAAATTCGTGTCGTCGCCAATGTAGTGCGCAAACATGGGCGCGGGTGTAAATGGAAACGACTCCTTCCCCTGAACGATGGAGCACAAATTGGGCCCAATGAAGGCACACATGACGCCAACTGCGGCCGCCTTTTGAATTGGTTTCATAGCAATGAGTAGTAAGTAATCTTATCAGAAGCAGTGGCCCGCGGAAGCAGTAGAAGACTACTATGCAGGACAGGTAAGTGCCAATAGATCATGGCAATAGCAGTACTTTGCCAGTCAATATATGAATATCAAAATTATATTTTGCATACATACTATCTCACTGCATATTCTTTGGTATGCTCTGTACTAGCAATGACTCGAGTTCGTCGGCTTTAATTCGCGTTTTCTGCGCCTGGTTTCGCCCCCGATTGAGAACTGTCCAGCGTCTGACCTGATCGGCCTACTGGAATTGGATGATGTATTGACGACGGCGCCCAAATCCATAGCTCATATTGAGCCCCGCCTAGCGTCCAAAGGCCTTGCGGTGAAACGCATAGGTATCCCATCATAGATAAACTCTACCCGCAGATTACAAACGTGTTACCATCGGTTACTTTAAGGTGGCTTGTCACTTTTCAGCACAACAGTTAGCCATGCAGAACTAGAATCCGTACTAAGCCAGTTGGCTAGGTATATTTCTAGCCGTACTCTAGGTGTGTAGCTAGCTGCACTACTGGAGTTTCCGCCTCCTGCTCGCCCCCTCAGCAACCATCCATGCCTACAGAATTAATCAACGGATTCGGCGAAGTCTATCTAACCATTGACTACGATGCCACCGGCCCGTGGGTGTACAATAATTGGATTGGTCCTCAGACATATACGGGCATTATCAGTGGGGCCGATGCCTGCCTGCACCCCCTACGTGAGCACGAGTGCGCCTACCTACTCAACGACAACCGGCAGGTAGTGGGCCACTGGGACCACGCCGTTGAGTGGATTATAAGCAATTGGGCTCCGCGCGCCACGGCGCAAGGCCTGACGCACTTTGCCAACGTCATCAGTCAGGAGGAGCTAGCCGCTATTTCAGCGGAAGCAATGCGCGTTGGCCTTAGCAACCGCCTGCAAATGCGCATGTTTGGTACCATTGAGGAAGCCCAAGCGTGGCTCCGCGAGGCTCATCAACAAGCAACCCAAGGATAATCTAGATCTGCTTTCAATGCGTCAGCACTGTGCTTCTACAGCGCCGCAAAAGGCCAAATGCTACGACGGCCCGGACTGTATAGTCCGGGCCGTCGTAGCATTTGGCCTTTTGCGCGGCTTGTACTCTGCGCAACTAGCTTTTAGGGGTTGATCTGGCTTTTAGACGAAGTTGTTTTGGTTGACGTAGCGCGCTTGGGAGCCTGCCGCTTGGTCCTAGACGACGTTGTACGGCCTCTAGGAGCAGGTGAGGCCGTGGAGGTTTCTACGCCGGTTGTTTTAGGCGCGTCAGCGCGGTCGGCTCCTACGTTCTTGGTGCCCGATACGGTGGGGTTAGCGCCGGTAGTAGCGCCGGTAGGCGTTGCGTTGGGAGTAGTTTGCGCGTAGCTGAGAGTTGCACAGCCGAGAAGAGCGGCAAGTAGGAAGGCAGATTTCATAAGGCAGGAGAAAGGATACAGTACTGCTTTACGAATAGCAGCAGGTAGCGTTAGCCCACCTGCCCACTAACTACGCCCGAGGCAGGCATAGCACAGAAAAATGTACGCTCCCAGAATACCACTAGTACTACGGGCAGGTGCGCGCGTAGTGGCGGCTGGCAGAGGGCATTGCGGATAGTCGTACTGATTGAGCAGAAATAGCTCATTTGAAATGCACTAGCCTTGCCTAGGCTTGCGCTACTAGCTACGCCGCCCTAGCCTACCGCCGAGCCTGTGCTTGCCTTGCCCAAAGACCGGCAGGCCGAACTAGTAGGCCTTTGCATGGGCCAACCAAGCGGCATATTAGATTCGACAAGCCAGAGTCCGTATTATTGGGGGTCACACGAGTGACGAAAAAGACCATCCCATACCAGACCCCCCACAGGTAATGACAAAAATTAAGGTAGCAAACCCCGTAGTAGAACTCGATGGCGACGAAATGACGCGCATCATTTGGAAGTTCATCAAAGACAAACTCATTACCCCTTATCTTGAACTGGACATCAAGTACTACGATTTGGGCATTGAGTACCGGGACGAAACCAACGACCAGGTAACCATTGATGCGGCCAACGCTATCCGCGAGTACGGGGTAGGTATCAAATGTGCTACCATTACGCCCGACGAAGACCGCGTAAAGGAGTTCAACCTGAAGCAGATGTGGAAGTCGCCCAACGGCACTATCCGCAACATCCTAGACGGCACCGTATTCCGTGAGCCCATCGTGACCAGCAACGTGCCGCGCCTCGTGCCAAACTGGACTGCTCCTATCTGCATCGGCCGTCACGCCTTCGGCGACCAGTACCGCGCTACAGACTTTGTAACCAAAGGCAAGGGTAAACTCAAGATTACTTTCACGCCCGAGGATGGCGGCGAAGAGCAGTCGTTTGAAGTGTTCAACTTCAAGAGCGACGGCGTGGCCCTAGCCATGTATAACACCGACGAGTCGATCCGCGGCTTTGCCCACGCCTGCTTCAACCAGGCCCTGATGAAAGGCTGGCCCTTGTACCTCTCCACCAAAAACACCATCCTCAAAAAGTACGATGGTCGTTTCAAGGACATCTTCCAGGAAATCTACGAGCAGGACTACCAGACTAAGTTCAAGGAAGCCGGCATTACCTACGAGCACCGCCTGATTGACGATATGGTAGCCTCTGCCCTGAAGTGGAACGGCAACTTCGTGTGGGCCTGCAAAAACTACGATGGCGACGTGCAGAGCGACACCGTAGCGCAAGGCTTTGGCTCCCTGGGCCTGATGACCTCGACGCTGGTAACGCCCGACGGCAAGACGATGGAAGCGGAAGCAGCGCACGGCACTGTGACGCGCCACTACCGCGACCACCAAGCGGGCAAGCCTACCTCTACCAACCCCATTGCTTCCATCTTCGCCTGGACGCGCGGACTGGAGTTCCGCGGTATCCTCGACGGCAACCAGGAGCTGATTGACTTCTGCAAGGCACTGGAAGCTGTGTGCGTTGAAACCGTAGAAAGCGGCAAAATGACTAAAGACCTGGCTGTATGCATCCACGGCAACAAGGTGGAGCATGGCCGCGACTACCTCTACACGGAGGAATTCCTCGAAGCCCTCGACGAGAACCTAAAAGCCAAGTTGAGCAAGTAAGCCAACGGATTTCCATAACCAAAAAGCCCATCCGAGTCTCGGATGGGCTTTTTGGTTGGGAAGTATACTGCCAGCAGTTAGCGGCTGAAGCTTGCGCCGTGACCATGCACTACGCTTCCTGTTTGAGTGATTCCATATCAATGACATAGCGGAAGCGCACTTCCTCGTCCTGCATCTTGTCGTAGGCTTTGTTGATGTCCTGAATATTGATCATCTCCACCTCGGGCAGTATCTGATGCTGGGCGCAGAACTCAAGTACCTCCTGAGTTTCGGCAATGCTACCAATGATGGAGCCCGACACGGAACGGCGGTGCATGGCTACTTCTTGGTTGTTGAGGGGCGCTTTATAAGGTCCTATCAAGCCCACCGTGGTAATTACGCCGTTGCGCTTGGCTAGCTTCACATACTCGTTCACATCGAACGCATCTGGAATGGTAATGAGAATGAAGTCGAACTTCAACTCATGAGCCTTCATGGCGTCCGCATCAGTAGAGAGTAGCACCTCGTGGGCTCCCAGCTTCTCGGCAGCAGCCTGTTTCTCCTTAGTCGTGGTAATGGCCGTGACGGTAGCTCCCAGGGCCCGCGCCAACTGCACTGCCATGTGGCCCAGCCCACCGAGCCCTACTACTGCCACGCTCTGACCGGGCCCTACCTGCCAGTATTTCAGCGGCGAGTAGGTAGTGATGCCAGCGCAGAGAATGGGAGCCGCCGCTTTTATGTCTAGTGCCTCTGGAATGCGCAGCACAAATGACTCCTTCACCACAATGTTGGTGGAGTAGCCACCAAAGGTGTTGAAGTCCTTGTTTTGAGGTTTCATGTAGCCGTTGTAAGTAGCCGTCCAGCTAACGGGACCCTCGCAGTAGTTCTCTTCTTGCTCCTGGCAAGCTGGGCAAGTGCCGCAAGAATCTATCATACATCCTACTCCTACCACGTCGCCCACCTGAAACTTAGACACACTACTGCCTACCTCAATAACTCGTCCGATGATTTCGTGGCCGGGTACGCATGGGTAAATGGTATTGTGCCAGTCATTTTTCACCTGATGTAAATCGGAGTGGCATACTCCGCAGTACAAAATATCGATATGAACTTCGTCGGCTTTAGGAGCATGCCGCTCAATTTCCATTTCCGATAAACCATTGAAAATAGAGTTGGTAGCACCGTAGGCTTTGGTTTTGAATACGTCCATTGTGGAGTGGCTGTGAGCAAGAGGATGAAAGAAAAACAGCAGCACTTAACAGGCCAATAGTGGCTTGCTTAGGGTTGTGATGTTCCTAACGGTTTTCCAGCTTAAAGGGAGAAGCATTCTACCTATAAAACTATGACTTTATGCTAGCTCCGTGCTCCTAATGGTCATCATGCTATCCTCTGATCTACAAGGGGGTAGACGCCAATTTCTACTAACTTCAAGGTAAATAATAGTACTAAAACTGGTATAAATTTTTTACTATTATTTACCTTCTAGTTGAGGCAAAATACCAGCCTTTTTTCCCTAGTACAAACCGTTCTATAATCATATACTGTTAGTTTTTGCATCTATGCTACTTATCTAAAGCAGACTTCATCTTACTGGAAAAGTTCTATACGCTCATTGGCACCGCTTAGAATTTAACAGCAGCTCGCAAGACGTGTACCTATTACAAAAAGCACGAATTCAACTAGGCTCCCTTCCATGCTAATTGCTTAACTGCATGACTGTTTTCGTGCTTTTTGTAATAGGCTGCCTAGCGAGGTAAGATAGTACACTTGCTTTCGTGCTTTTTGTAATAGGGCAAACCGTTATATCGTGTATTCAATAGTAAATATATATTACACACAATCTGCTGTAAAGCAATGATTTAACCATTTATTATTCTCTTAACCCTATTACAAAAAGCACGAATTTCCGCGCCGCCGCCCAATTAACCAACCTTACGCTAGCTCAGCATCTAAACTCGATGCTATCCGCCATTTTTAGCCCTAAACACTCAAAAAAAGACCACCCCTTTTAAACGGTAGTTTTCCTTATTTATAATATTACCTAATATTATAGGGTCCATAACTATTTGAATAACATATGGTTGCAAGCAAACTCTATTACAAAAAGCACGAATTGCCTATTACAAAAAGCACGAAAGGTTATTACAAAAAGCACGAATTGCCTATTACAAAAAGCACGAAATATGCGGGCTACCCTATTACAAAAAGCACGAATGCCTATTACAACTTATTTTTTTGTAATACCTTTCCTGTCTGAACCGCTTTACCAGTTGCCATGCAGGGAGATCTTTTTGCTCATGAGAAACCCGAGCCCGACAGCAAATTGGTTGTCCAGCGTAACGACTTAGTCAACGCGCGGTTTGCCCTCACCACTTTGGAAATGCGTTTGTTCATGGCCATGCTATCCCGCATTGAGCGGGAAGACACGGAATTTCATGAACTCCATATTCCCGTGACGGAAGTAGTAGCCGTTTCCGGGCGTCGCCCTAGCAGCAACGACTACCAGCAGCTAAAGGATATGTGTGCCTTACTGGCTTCCCGCGTGCTGTACATTGAGCGCCCTAGCAAGAAGAAGTCGAAACGAGCAGGTCAGGGTATTGAAGAGGCACCCAGCTTCTCCAATACCCCCCTGATGGCCTACGCCGACTACAATAGCGAGGAGCGCGCCCTGGTGGTGCGGTTTAATGATCGGGTTCGGGAGCACCTGCTCCAGCTCAACGAGGGAAACTTTACCCAGGCCCAGCTCATGCAGTTGTTGAAGCTGAAGAGTGCCCACTCCTACCGCATTTATTGGCTGTTGAAGCAGTACGGAAGCTTTGGTACGCGCACAATCCGCGTGGATGAGTTAAAGAGGGTACTCGACCTGGAGGGCCAATACAAGCAGTTTCCGCTGTTTAAGCTGCGGGTCCTCGACCGGGCTCAGCAAGAATTGGCTCAAACGAACCTAGCCTTCCAGTACGACCTGATTCGGGGAAAAAGCAACAGTGTGGAGGAAATTCGCTTCCGCTTCGAGCCCGTGACCAATGAAGTGCTGCTCCCTTCCCTACCGGCCACCACCGAATGGCAAAAGGTATTGCTGGAAGTAGGCGTATCGGCCAGTAGTATTGCAGCCGTTGGAGAACTTATCGACAAAGGCGACATAGAGCCAGGCTACGTGCAGTACGTGGTGCACCAGCAACGCAGCAAGAGTAGCCAGGGAAAGATTAAGAGCTTAGCCGGGGCTGTGTTCACGTCTATTACCAAAGGGCATTTGGTGGAAGACTACCACAAAATGGTTCAGCAGCGGCAAAAGACGTCCGGCCGCAAGCCGGCCTCGTCTTCCCACCAGCTCATTCGCATCCGGCTCCAGGAAGCTCGGGAAGCCTTTGAGGTGATGCAGCACAAGAAAACGGCTAAGGGCACCACTTTCGAGGAGAATTTGGAGTTGGTGTACTTGTCGCAAGGGTTTCGCCAGGAGAAGGATGCCCAGGGTATTGAGTGGCTGATTAAAGAAGCCTAGCCTCTCTCCTACCCTAGCACTTAGGCGCCGAGCATACTTTGGAAGCACACCTACGAACTATACCCTATTAAAAAAGGGCTAGAAGGCTGCTCGTACGCCCAATATCAGAGGAGGACAGAAGTACAAGCAGCTTTCTAGCCCTTTTTAGGGGGGTACAAGGCATGATTAGGGTAACTACGGCCCTGGAGGCTACAGGCGGGTAGTTAGTGGCACATGCCCAATATTTAGCAAGCTTTCTCCCTTGCTGATGGGTGGGGTAGCTGTCATGTAAAGCACTACCCCATCAACGGGGGCTACTACATCGGCAACCGGGGTTCCGAACAGGTCGGTGAGGTAGCCTAGCTTGCGGCCCTTGTGAATTAGCTCTCAGGCTTTTACCTGCGGGTAGAAAAAGCCCGTGTGAGAGCTAGTGACGGTAGTTCGCTGCGCGATTAGCAGCGGAGTGGTCGCAAGCGGTTTGTCGCCGATTATGTCCAAATGACCAAGCAGACGATAGAGCGCCTGTTTGATTTGCGCTACGGCATCTACCTCGGGCAAGCCGAAGCGGCCGCATTCAATATCAACGGCGGGGATGCCGCGCTTGATGGCTTCGCGGGAGCAGTACACGGCAGCTTGGTCTTGTAAGCTGGCTTCATTACCGAACTGCACCACGTAGGGAAACCCCAACGCTGTAGCCATTTGCCGCCCGGTTTCGGATAGCGCCGGAGTGTCGAAGTAGTTGTAGTAGCCGGCATAGGGACGCAAGTCATCGAGGGCGTCGCCGGCGTGCACATCAATGACGTGGGTACAACGCGCCATAACGTCGTTGCCCAGCCGCCACGCCAGGCGCTCGGTGATGGTTCCGTCCGCTTTACCAGGAAACACGCGGTTAAGGTTCTTCTCGTCCTGAGGGTTTACCTGAATGCGCCGCCCTAGGAAACCAGATACGTTGGCTAGATGCACCAAAATGACCGTGCCACGCAGTTGAGCAGGGTCGAGTTCTTGAGCTAGCTGCTGCGCCGCCAGAATAGGCGGGTATTCGTAGCCGTGCACCCCAGCAATGATGCCCAATACCGGGCCCGGCCGGCGGCCATGAAAGACCGTTACGGGTACTACGGCGGTATCTTGACCCGCCGTTACGTAAAGCAGCGTAGCCACCTTACGCCCGGGTGCTACTGATTGTCCGTTAAACAAAAAGGGCTTTGGAAGTGCTACTGCAAGTACTTGGGTAAAGAAAAACAGCGCCGAAAGCAGGAAGAAAAAACGAAGCGGCATAAGCAGGAAATGACAGTCAAACAAAGCGGTAAGCTGGGCTTAGCGAGGGATAATGGGGCGCACCCGCCAGAGTACGGCCCCCAGTCCATAGACAGCCGCTACGCTCAACAACAGCTTCACTAGCCCCCGGTAGAGGGTTGGTAGCTCCGGTTGGCTGGTGAAGGAATGAGTAGGCTCCCGGGCATAGTCGGCGTGCGTGAATTCGACTTTCCCAAACAGGAAGGGGTAGTAAAACGCCCGCAATGAGTCGTGGAAGCGGGTAGCGCTGCGCTGGAATTGTAGGTGGGTAGGCAGGTCGGTACCGGCCAGGGCGTTGAAGCTAGTTTGGGCATTGATAGCCGGCGAGAGCAGATTTAATTGCTCTACCAGGTCGTAGCGCTGTTGGAGGCCGTGGGCGTAGGCGGCAGCCTGGGGCGCCACGGCTAGGTCGCCGAGGTGCTGAAAGGCATAGTACCAGCGCCACACAAACCGCTCCCGGATAGTGGCCGTATCGCGCCACTGCGGGTAGAGGGCGAAGAAGCGGTTCATGGTTTCGGTTTTGGGTCGGTCCCAGCCGCCGTGAATTTCTTCGCGCTGCTTGATAGTGAGGGCAATGCCCTGGGGCACGGGGCGGGCAGTAGCTACACTCAAATTCAGTAAGCTTGGGACCAGTACCACCAATAAGAGCCATACCCCCAGCAAGGCTACGGCATTCACGGCTGAGGGACGCTGCAAGGCCGTCACGACTAGGCTCACCCCAAACCAGAACAGGCAGTAGAGCACCGTCAGGCTCAGCCACATAATCACCCGACCATCCAGCGGCACCTGAGCCCACAGCATTCCGACTACCGAAAGCAAGCCCGCCAGCCCTAGCACTACCACTAAGCGGAACGCGAGCTTGGCCCCTACTACCACCGCCGGGCGCACCGGCTGGGCCAGCAGCACTACCAAAATGCCTTCTTCCCGCTCACTAGAAAGCAAATTGAAGCACAAGGCAATAATGAGCAGCGGCAATAGGTATACCAGCACAAAAGCCAGGTCGAAATTGCCGCTGAGCACCTTCATGGGATTGGTGTTGTCGGTGGCATATAGCTGGTTTTGGAGGCCTAGCAGGCGCAGCTTCACGTACGAGGGATTCACATCACGCAGCCCCAGGGAAAGGGCGGCCCACCGGTCGGGGTGGTGCATGGCGAAGGTAGAATGGTAGTACCCAATGTCGCCGGCATCGGCGGGGCCAGGAAACTTCACTTTAAGCTCGTCCACGTTGCGGCGGGTAAGCTCCGGCAGATTGGCCAAGTGCTGGCGCTGGCGTTCAATTTCCGTGGTGCCGTAGTAGATGCCGTATAGGCCAGTAGCCAGCAGCAGGCAGCACAACAGTACAAGCCCCCGAGCGGCCCGGAAATGCCGCCATTCGTAGAAAAACAGAATTCGGAATAGGTGCATGAGATTAAGCAACGGGAGTGGTAGCAATCAGCCGTAGGCCTATCCAGCTCAGCAGGCCTGCCCAGAGCAGCAAGGCCGCCATGGGCAAAAACAAGTGCGGCCAGGCCCACCCTAGCGTGGGGGCCTGGTACATGAAGACCGGTACCGCGCGCCACGTGCTGGCATCTAGCCGGCGTTCCTTGTCGCCGTAGCCCATGCTGGCTTGCAGGCCGTTCAGGCGTTGTACCAAGTCGTAGCGGTAGGATTCTGCTGCTTGCTGAAAGTGCACGTAGTGGGCGAAATCGGAGCCAGCCAGCCCCATCGACAAAGGCCGAATAGCTTGGTAGGGGTTTAGCAGGCCAGCCCAATCGGAAAGGCGGTTTTGGCGTTGGTAAGTGGCGTTCAGAGCGGCAAAGTGCTGCTGATACACCCGGGTAGAGTATTCCTCTCCGGCGGCCATTTGCAGCCCGGCTACGCTCACCGGTAGCTTGTCTTCGGAATCGACCCCGTATTTTTTCAACAGGTCGGCTTTCAAGGCAGCGGCCCGCTTGTCCTGCGGGTCGTGACCGTTGAGCCCATGCTGGGCCTGCTCGTGCACTTCGGCGTCCATTTGTGCCTTGGTGGTAGTAGGGTACAGCGAAGCACCCAAGTTGGCGGTGGCTTTGGGCAGGATGATGCCACTCAGAATCCAGAAACCTAGCAACGTAACCAGCGCCGCGCGGGAGCTGCTCTGCCCAGCCGATACCACCACGGCTCCCACCACGAACAGAAAGAAATACACCGCATAGCTGACGACAAACAAGGTGAGGCGCGCCGCCAGATCAACGCCGGACGCAAACTCTTCCCCCGTAAACAACAGCACCGCCGCCAAGGCCAAGGCCGGTGCCACAACCAACGCCACGGCTTGGCTGTATCCTAGTATCTTGCCCCAAGCTACTTGCCGTATCGTTACGCCCTGGCTGAGCAGTAGTTTCAGCGTGCCGGTTTCCCGCTCCTGGGTGAAAGCTCCAAAGCACAGAAAAATGATGAGCAGCGGCACCAGCAGTTGGAGTACGAAGGCCACGGTCATTTCGCCAAATCGAATCAGAGAGCCCGACTGCTGGGCTGGGCTGAAGTTGACACTGTTCTGCTGGTGGGCTTCCAGAAATACGGCGCTGCCCGTAAACGAGTCGACGCCAGCGTCCAGCAAGCTCAAGCCCGACTTAGGTCGGAACGCAAAAGAGCCGTAGTGAGCTACCCGGTGCGGGTGCCGGGCAGGCTGGTTGCGAAACTGCTCGTTGACGGTGGCTTGGGCCAGCTGGCGCTCTTGTTGCAGCGTACGGTACGAGGCACGGCCTACCAGCGTGGCTGCCAGCAGCAAGGCCAGCACTAGGGCACTCAGCACCCCAAACCGCCGGTCCCGCAGGGTGCTGATAAATTCTTTTTGGGCAATACTATGCATCATCGGCGGGGCTAGTTCATGAAGGTGAGGTAGAGCTGCTCCAACTCCTGGGCGTTTAAAGTGGCGGTCGGGCGCACATCTACCAGCTCACCTTCCCGCATAATGCCCACCCGCGTGCCTACTTCCTTGGCCCGGAAAATATCGTGGGTGGCCATAAGCACGGCCGTGCCCTGTCCGCTGAGCCGGCGAAGCAACTCCGAAAACTCGTTGGAGGCTTTGGGGTCGAGGCCAGAGGTAGGCTCATCGAGCAGCAGCACCTTCGCGTGCTTGGCCACCGCAATGGCAATGCCTACCTTCTGGCGCATGCCCTTGGAGTAGGTGCCCACCCGCCGTTGCACTGCTTCCGCCGGTAGGCCAGCATCGGTGAGGTATTGAACAAGCTCCCACTGCGGGTACTTATAGCCCGCCAGGCTGCTAAATAACGCCAGGTTTTCTAGGCCCGTGAGGTGCGGGTAAAGCATTACCTGCTCGGGAATGTAGGCCAGGTATTCCTTGATCTTGATCGGGTTGGTTGCTACTTCCAGCCCATTGACGAAAGCGGCGCCCGCAGTGGGCTGCACAAAGCCTAGGAAGAGGTTAATGGTCGTGGATTTACCCGCTCCATTCTGGCCCAGCAGGCAAAATACTTCGCCCGGGGCAATCTGCAGGTTTAGCCCGCGCAAGGCCAACTTATCGGCGTACTGCTTGCGCAATTCCTTGGCTTCGAGAATGTAAGTCATAGTACGAGTGAGTTTAAAGAGCGTCAAGGCGGAGCGTAGTCGCGGTAGCGCTCCTACTTTGCCTACTGACGAATAGCAAGGGCCGCACGCTCCACCTGCGCGTGGCCCGGTGCATCTTGGGTAAGGTCCTGCGCGCTAAAAGGTGTAGCCCACCGTTGCCATGAAGTTGCGAGGAGCGCCAGGGCTGGTGCGGAAGAAGTCGTAACCGCCGACGAAGTAGTACTTGTCGAGCAGGTTATTTACGTTGAAGTGGAAGTTGAACTTGCCCGTGGTGTAGAACAAGGCCGCGTCCAGTACCGTGTAGGAAGGCCAGTAGGCCCAGTACAGCTCCCCCGTGGTAGTATTCTGTACCTGGTTCTCGGTGCGGCGGCGGCCAATGGTGTTGCCACCTACGGCCACGCCCAATCCGCGCAGGGTTGGTGTCACAAAGGTGTACTTGGTCCAGAGGCCGGCCGAGTGGCGGGGGGCGTTGGCTAGGGGTTGGCCTTCCTCTACTGGTAGGGCTGCATCCAGCACCTCAGAGCTATTGAAGGCGTAATTGGCGTTCAGATTCAGATTTGGGAGCAGGTTGCCCACCAGCTCCAGTTCCGCTCCGCGTGAGCGGACCAAGTCGTTCTGGCGGTATATCGTTGTGCCATCGGGCATCAGCGCATTGGTGGGTACCAACTGGTTGTACTTCACAATCTGGTACACGGCCGCGGTAGCCAGCAGGCCTTTATTGAAGAACTCGCCTTTCAGGCCGGTTTCTAGTTGGTAGCTGGTTTCGGTATCAAAGGGCGTGCTGCGGCCGTAGCGCTCTGGAAAGCGCAGAAACTCCGGCTTGAGCGGTCGGAAACCGGCGCTGTAGGAGGCGAAATAGTTCAAGTTGTCGCGCAGGGCGTAGGTGAGGCCAGCGCGAGGTAGCACCCGGCGCTGCGGAATAGTCTCCGACCCGTTGCCATAGTCCCGTTCATCGGCGAATAGCTCGTAGCGGGCTCCGAGCAGCACATTCAGGCGCGGCGTCACGACTAGCTGGTCCTGCACGTAAAGGCCAGTGGTGTGGTACACCGAGTTGATGTAATCGACGAAGAACTGCGGCAGCGGGCGGCGGATGTACTTGGTAGGGTCCTGAATTTCGTAGAGCGGCTTTTTCAGGTCGAAGGTTAACGGAGTGGTCACGCCATTCACCAGCTTGCTCCGGGCCTCAAACATGGTACTCTGCGGATCCGTGGTGAAGCGGATGTAGTCCACGCCCGCCACCACTTTGTGCTGCACCGGGCCGGTAGCCACGTTCAACACGAAATAGGAGGCCAGGTTCTTGGTGTATTCCTCGGCCCGGCGGTCGAAGTAGCGCAGGTTCATCACCGTGTTGGCCGGCGCGTCGGCGTAGGTGTTCAGGGTGCGGTGCTCACTCAGGTTTTCGTTGTAGGTGAAGTCGAGGTAGGACGCATTGAACGACAGCCACTCGGTGAATTTGTGATTGAGTGAGGCGTTGAGGTAGTAGGTGCTCGTGCGGAAATAGTCGCTGGGCTGGCTCAGGGTAAACGAGCGAGGCAGGGCGTACAAGTTGCCACCCTGAATGGGTAAGCCGCGGTCCAGGTAGCCGTCGATATGGGTGTACACCAGCTCGGCATTGATGATCGTCTTATCGGTAGGCAAGAAGGTGACGGTGGGCGCCACCATCACGGAGCGGGTGTCGTTCACGTTGCGGAAGGTATTCGACTTCTCGAAGCCCGCGTTGAAACGGTACAGTACATTCTTCTGCTCATTAAGCGGCCCCGTCAGGTCGGCGGTGGCGCGCATGGTATTGAAGCTACCCGTTGAAAACGTCAGGGCCTGATGCGCCACATCCAGGGGCTTTTTGGTTACCATATTCACCGTGCCACCGGGGTTGATATCGCCATACAAGGCCGCGCCGGGACCTTTCAGCACCTCCACACGCTCCAGGTTCACTGTTAGAGGAGCTTGGGTAAACGAGTTGCCGTAGCTGAAGCCGGAGCGCAAGCCATTTAATAGGCGAAAGCCACTTTCGTAGCCGTTGCGGAAGCCCCGAATTGTGAGGTCGTCGTAGTGCGAGTACTGCGTAACGCCCGCCACGTTCTTTACCACTTCCGTGAGGCGCAGGGCTTGCCGGTCCTCTATCAGTTCCTTGGTTACCGTGGAAATAGACTGCGGCACGTCGATGGGGCGAGTGGCCGTTTTGGTACCCACAAAGCTGTAGTCGCTCTTGTAAGTAGTTTCCTTGCGGCCCAATACTTCTACTTCTTGCAGGGAAGTGGTAGTAGGCTGCAGAACGAAATCTACCGTTAGGGTAGGCGTGCTGGCACTGAGTACCACGGTCCGCCGGGCTTCTTGGTGGCTAAGGCTGCGCGTGATAAGGGTGTACTCGCCGAAAGGCAGGTCCAGCGAGAAATGCCCGTCAGCACTGGTTAGCGCGGCAAAGCGCCCGGTTTGTTCCACCACCGAAATGCCTTCCAGCCCTTCGCCCTTGGAGCTGGTAATGTGGCCATCAATGTGACTAGTGCTTTGAGCTGAGAGCAGCCCAGGAAACAAAAAAAGTAAGAGTAGAAAAATGCGCGCCATACGGAAATGGGCTACCCTACCACCGGCCATATAGGCCCGCAGCAAAGCAGAAAAATGAAGCATGATGAGATGGGGTCGGGCACTTCACCAAGCCAGTGCAGCCCAACCTACTGAGTTCTTAGAGCCGCATTGCCTAGCCGACCTTTGCGGATAAGAATGGGCCTATGCGTAGGCCTTGAATGGGATTCTTGAGCGGACCGGACGGGCGCAACTACTGGTTTAGTAGTCTAAACCACTACCAGCCGAAAGGCTTTTCCTGCGGGCACTGGGTGTCCCAACTCTGCTGGGTTCGTGTAACCTCGCGCTGCACTTACTTCTCCCCTACCCTCGGCCCGCTGCCGTTCGTTAGGCGTTATAAGGAGGGCCCCTTAAGGAGGCGCCATCTAGCAGGTGAGCTGTGCGAGCGACCGTTGCCCGCACCCGGTAAGAAGCATATACCAGAACCCGCACCGGCGTATTGACGGTTACCTCGGCACCCGGCTGAAACGCCACATTGTAGAACTGTTCAACGTGGCAGTGCTGGTGTTGGGAAGACAGAAGGAGCTTGGCAACCTCCCGTGGCTTTACTTGGAAAACAACGTCAGTTTCGGTATGCTGGTGAGCATGCAGACGCAACAAAGTAGCCTCGGGTATAAGTAACCGGGTGAATAGTAGCAGGAGCCACCACGCAATATATTTCCGCTTTCTACTCGTCACTTAACTATTTGCCAGGAAGAACAAATGTAGAAGCTTTTACATTTATGACACAAAGTTGCATGTAAATAATGTTCAGCTACTGATTGGGTTCGTCTTGGTAAGTGGAGGTGAGTAATGCACGTCTTAGTGCTTTACTCATCCCAAGAACTGCTGTGTCAGATAGGGTATATGATACTGGTGTTACCTATATTATTAGTGTTACTACTAGGGTATGAGTTATGCACTTTAGGTCCTGTCAAGAGTGTTACATCACCACCGTAATGAGGTGTTCATAGTAGGAGGTATGTCTCGATCATTTCGATATGATCAGCTAAATATCCTCTTAAGTCTAAGGGTTGACTTGAAGTCATGAGTATAGCGGAATCACGCACGCTTGGACGTTGCTAAAGCAAGCACGAGTAGTGCAAGATGGTTATACTCTGCATGGCAGTAGAGTTATCTAACTAGGCTGTTATTGTATTCTAAAAACGCACGGAAGTTGTTAGAGTATTTCAGGTGTTATGTAGTAACACTAATAACAGAGTGCCAACAATTCTTGTCTTTAGTAACACTAGTAACACAATTTATTCATATAACAGCTTCATCATAAACGAATTGCACAACAAAATACCCTTTTAAATTAGAGTAGTAACACTAATAACATAAAAAACACTGGTAACAGGAGTTTGATTCTATAACATAAATAACATAACGATTATGTAGTATTGCAGTATGAGCAAGATCATCGCTTTCACCAACCAGAAAGGGGGAGTAGGCAAGACCACTTCCACGGCAAACATCGGTGCCGGGCTAGCGCGTGCTGGCTACAAAGTGCTCCTAGTGGACCTAGATCCTCAGGTCAATTTGACGCATGGCTTAGGCCTAATTGGGGCCGAGTTCAACGTTTACGGTGCCTTGCTTCAAGAGTACCCCATCAAGGCTTATCCAGTACAGGAAAACCTGGGGCTGGTTGCTGGTGCTCCGGCATTATCTAGTTTCGAGAAAGTCAAGGGCGACGAGGTAGACCGGGAGTTTTTGCTGAAGGACTTGCTAGAACCCCTACAGGAGAAGTGCGACTTCATCTTGTTAGATTGCCCTCCCGCCCTGGGTCTTATTACCCTCAACGCGTATGCCTGCGCCGATACCCTCTACATTCCGCTGGAGGCGCAGATGTACGCAACTGATGGACTTGAGAAAGTACTGGAAATGGTGACCCGCGTAAAGCGCCGTTTAAATCCGGCCTTAACGGTAGGTGGAATCTTCTTTACTCGCTTTGACCCGCGCAAGGTATTGCGCCGTGAAACAGCCGAGATAATCCGCGACAAATACCCGGACCTAGTGCTCAAGCACACTATTCGCGAAACTATCACCTTGGGCGAAGCTCCTCATCTGAGCCAAGATATCTTTCGGTATGCCCCCAATAGTGCCGGCGCTGCCGATTATGAGCACTTAGTGCAGGAAATTCTTACCCGCTAACTCGCAGCATTATGGCCAAATCATTCAAGCAACTTGCCGCTAAGCCAGACGGGCAAAAACGAACGTCAGAAAAAGACATTCTGGACTTCTTGGAAGAACAGGACGAGCGTCCAGTTCCTACCGCAATTCCTCAGCATCCTACCACTGAGCAGAAATTCAGCAGCGCCGATGATTTAGGTAAGACCAAGAATACTTCTGTCAGCAGTATTACCGATGATACTAGTGTTACTAATGATACTATTGTTACTGATGTTGAGTCCGATGTTCGTCAGACGTTCATTATTGGGCAACAATACCTTGACCGCCTCAAGGACTACGTCCACACCAAGCGCGTAGCAGGTCAGTACGAGTACACGCAAAAGCAGGCCTTGCACGACGCCCTGGATAAATTGTTTGAGGGTGCCACTATTGAGGTGCGGCCAGCACACATTCGGCAGCAAGAAGAAACACGTAAGCAGCGGATTCGTCGGGGCATCCCCAAATAGGTAATATACTCTCACCGAGCTTAAAAACGGTTTGTTGTTGCCTAGTAAGACAATGAGTATGTAACTATCGGGCCGTAGTGGTTGGAAGAGTAAGACACTCTTCCAACCACTACGGCCCGATAGTTTGTGCACCTAATTACAATAGCGAGCTACGAAGCCGACCCTAGTCGAGGCCGCCGCTTACGGGCTGGTGTGGGCGAGGTAGGGGATGTAGACGCAACAGGTGCGGCAGGGGCTTGGCGAGGCGTAGGAGTAACGGGTAAGGTAGCAACCGGTTCCTCTGACCCTTCTTCCTCGTGCAAATGCGTGTCCATCAAGCGGGCCAGCGCATCAGACTCAGAACTTGCGGGTCGTAGGGAGGAACCAGTACGGGTGGGCCGAGCCTCCCGAGCGCGCCAGCGCAGGATACTTTCCGCAAGCTCGTCAATAGCACTTGTTACACTTTTAGGTAGCGCCGCCGGTGCGGCAGTAGGGGAGAGAATGGGAGCTAAGGCAGTAGTTAGCTCCGCTACAAGGGCTTTCTTGGGCGTTTTCACCTCGCTACAGACGTAGACAAGGGCGTACAGGTTTCGGCAGCCACTAGAGGAACTGACTTTCTGCTACTAAGAAGCCAAGACACCCTCATCTTTCATTCTCGGTGGGTAATTCTATGAGGAAAGGTGTCGTTTTTATCACGTAATAGAACGGTTAAATAAATCATTGATAATTAGATAATTAATCAAATAATAACCCAAGTAGTTGCCGAGTAGTGTTGTGCTTGTACTGTTGCAAGTGTGTTGGACTTAACAAAGAAGAAAAATAACGTGTTACTTTTGTCTTTTAGATACTACAGTTTGCACTATTTCGCTTAGCGGTAGCACTTGTAGTTATCAGCCTTTTGCGTACCACATTTTGTTATCATAGCCTTCTGCTATGCATCAGCTCTCTACTTCGCAAGCAGTAATCCAACGCAACCACATTCGCATAATTGGTGATAACAAGCCCACCTTGCTGTTTTGTCATGGTTTTGGTTGCACCCAACACATCTGGCAATACCTTACACCTGCCCTGGCTGCTCACTACCAGCTCATCCTATTTGACCACGTAGGGGCGGGTGGGTCAGATCTGAGTGCCTATAATCCCACCAAATATGCTTCTCTAGAAGGATACGCTCAAGATGTAGTGGAGATTTGTGCTGCTCTCGATTTGCACGATGTGGTCGTAATCGGTCATTCTATTGGCGCTACTATTGCAATGCTAGCGGCCATTCAAGCGCCCACGTATTTCAGGCAGGTAATGATGCTGTCTCCCTCTCCTTGCTTTATCAATGATGCCGGATACTTGGGCGGATTCGAGCGGGACGACGTAAATCAGCTACTTACTTTAATGGACGCTGATTACAACAGTTGGGCAAATATGTTTGCTAATCTCCTCATGGGGCCTAGCAACCCGCCTTCCATTGGGGAGGACCTAGCCGGCTATTTCTGCAGCATGGACACTACTATTGCCAAGCAGTTTGCACGCGTATCTTTCCTGTCTGATTACCGGCCGCAGGTAAGCCAAGTATCTGTGCCGACCGTGGTATTACAATGCTCTGAAGATGTAGTAGCTCCCCGGGAGGTGGGAGACTATCTACTTCACCACCTACCCGACGCTACACTCGTAACCTTACGAGCTACTGGGCATTGCCCTCACCTCAGCGCGCCCGTGGAAACACTCACGGCTATGGAGCGCTTCTTGCCTGCTATGGCACTATAAAAGAGTATAACTGCGTTAACGAATTCCTATTCCTTCGGTGTAGCTCACCGAAGGAAGTGAACTTAGCGTCGGTTTTTGGAGGCGAAACCCCTGATTTCCCAGCAAGACAGTAATTCTTGAAGTGTTTGGTACTGCTGCTGGGGCTTATTGGCGAAGTAGATGCAGTATTGACTGCGAGAAAAAATAATTGATACAGCGTAGCGCTGGCCATGCTGCCATTGAACCGTAGTGGGCCCCAAATAGCGAAGCGGATCCATTAAAAATGTGAAGGGGTGGGAGTACGAGCGGCTATACGGCAAAAGACGCTCGACAGTGCAGGATGTTGCTTTATTCTCAGGCACTACGCTAGTAGGTAGATGCAAACCAGTGCACTTGGCATCAGCCCAGAGACATCAGCTAGTTGTAGGTTCAAGTAGCCAGGTGACATCAGTGGGAAGTATAGCCCAAGCAACTCATGTTCATCAACACTAGAGCAAATGCAGCACCGGAGGCCTCTTCTGTAAGTGTGGCTAGCTGTCCTATTAGGTAAACGGAGCACTTTGCTCTAATTAGGAACAAGAAGCAAGGCTGTTACTCCGTATAGCGGTAAAACCAATATGGGAAGTGATAGTACAGCCCCATTGGAGATAATTGCACTATATCAAAAATATTCCGTTTTATAGGCCTGCGAAGGCCGATATAGCTACTTGTTATTCTGTATTATTTGGATAATACAGTAGTTGCCGAGTTGCCTCATAATGGGAAGGGTATGCTATGTTGAGAACAGCTTGCTACAGATTCAAAATCTCAGCAGTTTTATTCCCCACCTCCCCCCAAAGGCAGTTCATTTCTTACACTTACTGGGTAACTGCCTTCCCTAGTTCTCTATCTTAATGGATATCCTTAGCCGCCACAATGTTTCCACTTATGGCTCTGGTACGCAGCCTATCATATTCTCTCATGGATTTGGGACCGACCAGCACATATGGCATTATGTAGCTCCCGCCTTCGCGGCAAAACATAAGGTAGTTCTTTTCGATCTGATGGGCGCCGGCCAGTCAGACAGGACAGCGTATGACTTCACGCGCTACCGTACGCTAGATGGCTACGTAACAGACTTGCTAACCTTACTGCACGCACTGGATGTGTCAAAAGTTGTGTACGTCGGTCATTCCGTAAGTGGAATTATTGGCGTTCTGGCCGCTATTCGGGAGCCAGAGTTATTTGACCGCCTTGTTCTATTGGCCGCCTCCCCATGTTATATGAATGATGGAGACTATATAGGGGGCTTTGAGTTAGCAGATTTAGAAGAACTCGTCGGTTTTCTTGATCGTGATTACCTCGCTTGGTCGCGTGCAGTTGTGCCGACCTTAGTAGGAGGAGAGATGCGGACTGAGTTGGTTGATGAAGTCCTAGCCAGCTTCTCTCAGTTGGATCCGGCAATTGCTCGCCAATTTGCCCGTGCTACCTTCTTCTCCGATTATCGAGATGATCTGCAGAATTTGAAGGTGCCTACTCTCATTGTACAGTGCGCGCAGGACTCAATTGCTCCCACGGCAGTAGGCGAATATCTACACAAGAACCTGCTAGGAAGTACTCTCGCCGTTCTGGATGTTACCGGGCACTATCCTCATCTAAATGCGCCAGTTGCTACTATTTCAGCAATGGAGCGTTATCTGAGTGCTACCTCATAGCAGCCCAGTAGAGACAGTAGGATGTGAGAGTGGTGCTAACAACAAAGTACCTAGTGAAGTACTTAGAAGCCCAGCGGAATGCAAGAGGCTAGAAAGAAACGAGCAGCTTGCTCTATCCTTTAGTTATTAGGATGCTTGGAAAATAGGTGACATCCTCTTAGCCTGTTAGCAACTAAGCGGCTAAGCGCCCAGATTGCTCATCAGTTGCTGGGTGAAACTCACATTCAAGCTGTTCAACAAGCTCGAAGCTCAAGAGCACATCGTCATCCAACAGTAACTCTGCTGGTTCATGGCAGTAAGAAGTGGGTGTAGTATTCATACCTATATTTACCCTAACCTCGATAGTTTAGTTACGCCGTAATAGTTCTGCTTTCCTTACGCATTACAATATGGCGCTGCTTATTACAGATACTACTCTGCTATAAGTTCATTCACTTTCACGAGCATTTACCGAGAAAGTCTATACTCTGTACTATCCAGTTAATAGCTGTCCACATCCGTTGTTTTGACAGCAAGCTGTATCATCTCCATAGACTAGCCAGCATCCTTTCCAATCCCAATCGGGACTTGGTTGTATGATAGGTTCTTTTCTGAAAGTGGTTTCGCAGCCTAACAGTGCGGGGAGCGGACTGCATAGGTCCTATGAGCAATTAGTAGACGAAACGCTGCTGCCATAAAATCTCGGCACTCCCAGGCATCAAGAGTAATGTACATCAAGAGTAATGTAATAGTCGATTTGCACCCATACTCTATATAGTGTGTACTAGGCTAGCCCCTTGTGCGAACTATAGGTGTGTACAATTACTAAACGGCATACTATAAAATTTGCGGAGCAGTGAACTTGTAACAACAAGACTTGGTTAACAAGATCCAGCTAGCAATAGAAGAAGGATGTGCGATGAAGAAAAACGTAAATTTTTTGCCAGCGCTTGCATTGTAAAAAAACCTTTCTACTTTTGCAGCCCGCTTCAGCAGGAAGGGGGGACAGCAACTAAGAGAACAGAAAATATTTTCTACTACTAGTTGCACAAACGAAAACGCTTCGTACCTTTGCAGCCCGCTTCAATCGGAAGGGGGTAAGCAGAAAAGAAAGAGAAAAATTTTCCTTCTTTTTCTTGCGAACAGCAAAATGCTTCGTACCTTTGCAGCCCGCTACGGCTCGAAGGAGTTGCAGCCGCCACGCTCAGCGCGGCACAGGGTTAGTTTCAACCGGAAACTAGC
>NZ_FZNS01000018.1 GCF_900188255.1 Hymenobacter mucosus
GCTAGTTTCCAGTTGAAACTAACCCTGTGCCGCGCTGAGCGTGGCGGCTGCAACTCCTTCGAGCCGTAGCGGGCTGCAAAGGTACGAAGCATTTTGCTATTCGCAAGAAAAAGAAGGAAAAATTTTCTCTTTCTTTTCTGCTTACCCTCTTCCGATTGAAGCGGGCTGCAAAGGTACGAAGCGTTTTCGTTTGTGCAACTAGTAGTAGAAAATATTTTCTGTTCTCTTGGCTGCTGTTCCCCTTCCTACTGAAGCGGGCTGCAAAGGTAACATCTACTGTTTTGCATTTCCAACTTTCGAGCGCAACTTTTTTTGTTACTTCTCGTTGCCCGCCTCCGTTCGATTCGGGAGTGCAAAAGTAGTAGATCTTGTAGAGAAAACAAGATTTTAAATTAATCTTTCGATTATTTATTTACCCCTTTTTCGGCAGCTGCTATCAGTCAGGATATTGCGAACTACCAGACTCGATTATCGGTTCCCAGTCAGCGCATTTTTCTGCTTTTATCCTCTGGCAATTCTTGTTGACTTTCCTTTTCAGGAACATTGTGTGGCCGTTTTAGCTCGAATCTGTATATATGCTGGCCTAAAGCAGCTAGAAAGGGGTAACCAATGGAATCGTATTCATATACACCATCATTAAGAACGCCATCCTTGTTAACGTATAGAACAGCACTAAGCATAAATTCTACCGCTTGTGTCTTATCTGTTATGTAGGCCACGTCCGCTACGTAGCCGTGTGACAAGCCAACTACATTATATATGTGTATGCCGGGCTCATTAGTAGCTGTCCGCTGGCGCCCATAATAGAGGTATTTCTTATAGGCATCAAAGTACTGCGCAGAACGGTAGGGTGTATATCCTGAGGCGTGGGGAGTATAGCGGAGGTACTGACGAAGAAAACCGTAGTCGGCGGCGGTGAGTTGGAAACGGTTAGCAGCAGATACCGCTTCAGGGAACAGGATTGCTTTCAACATGGTAGTCACCGTTTCCAATGGCAGGTAGTTGGCTGTAGTGAAATCATAGGGCTTAGTGACAATATGCCCCCCGGTCTGATACGCTCGTCCTTTGGTGATGCGCCCTAAAGGGAAACCTAATGACTGATGATTTGTGGCTGGCGGCTGCTGGTAGATGATTTGCCCAGCTGCATTCTTAAAACTGATGGGATTAGTATGACGGTTAGCAGCCGTATCGCACGGAGCAAATCGGCGGACGATGCGTGCTTCTGGATAACCAAGCTGCCATAACCGTTCGTTGAGTGGGCGTTGCCCCACAAATTCATACAAGCGGTTGTATGCTTGGTTGTCACTTACCAGGAGCATCCGCTTAATATAATTCCCGACGGAATTGATTCTATCCGAATCAGGAGAGCTGACGAAAGGGGCAGCAGTTTGGCAACGGAAGGCCGTTCCGGTAGACATGGCGGCATTGCGCGTGAGTCCGGGAATATTCAGTTGGTGCAGCTTTTCTAAGGCAAGCGCTGCCGTGGGCAACTTCACTAAGCTAGCTGGGTTGAAATACTGACGGGAATTAACATGAAAGGAATGCTGAGTGAAGTGCGGTTGATTCTGGTTGTCACGGTCAATTTGGATATAGATAACTTGAAGCTCATATGCACTGGCTTGGCTTACTACTGGCAGTAGGCGAGCATCCGCACGCAGTAGACTATCAAGCAGTGGGCTATCTGGAAGAGATGCCGGCAAAGCTGATGCTGGAAGGGCAGCTTGGTGAGATGCAGGAAGAGCTCCTAGCAGCAAGACCATAGGTAGCAGCTTAAGACGAGTCAACATTGTATATAAGACGCTAGTGAGCGAAGGCAAGATCTTACGAGTTTCTATGCTGTACTTGATCTTTAGAAAAGCAGAAGCCGCATTCCTGTTAACAAGTGCGGCTTCTGCTTTTTTAGTGCTACTGTACTTCTTGCGCCTGCACTGGTTGGCGACGGTGCGCTAACAAGAGGTTGGAGTCGTTTTGACGCCAGTTGTACCCGGTACCGAAAGGCAACGGGCGCGGAGGGTTGGCCTTGTCAGTATAAGTAGCGGTTAGCTCGGGTTGGTAGTGCTTGGCAAACAAGTTGATGGGACGCTTGTAGGTACCGTAATACGTAAACTGCCAGTCGGAAGCAGGGAAGTACTTCATTGCAATGCCGGAATCGTCTTGCAAAACATAGTTGCTACGTTCCAAGATGAGGTTTCGCACTTTGCTGAAATAAGCCTTGTGCATCAAATACGTCGCCGACTTTACATAGGTAGTAAGCGGCCCGAGCGTGCGCACGTACGTTAGAGCCGCTTCTTTGGTAGTACCCAATTTCCAGTCACTCAGATCAGCAGACAGGTAGAGCACCGTTTTCTCGGGTCCGTTTTTAGCTTTAAGCTTCATTTCCACACCAGGAATGGTCTTGAGGCTGGGTTTGCGGATTGTAGCCGAATCGGCTTCGATGAGTTCTCCCTGCGGGCTCAGTTGGATGTAGCGTACGCCTAGCACTTGGTGATTTGTGCGAGCCGCAAACAGCATCATTAAGGGTAGAGCCCCATCCAACTCCACTGATTTTAGGTCTACGGCCATATCATTGGTGCGAAAGAAGCTAAAGTTCAGCACCGACCACAAAGACGCTTTGAGCGCAGTGAACAGATTGGGGTTTTCAAGGGTACTGCGTTGGGGCACCGTACCAACAGGCTCCAAACCCATCAACACGTATGTGGTGCTGGTGGGGAACATTGTGGTGACATTCAGGAAATCGGGGCCGCTGAAGGGATAGAAAATGGTAGGGCTAGTAGCTTGCACAGAGTCTAGTTCAGTAGCTGCCCAAGCCTCTATCTTGGCTGTGCGCGTGCTGTCGTAGGTAGCCCAGCTTTTGTTAGAGGTTGTGGCATAGGCTTGCCAGCCAGGCTGGCCCTCCAATGTGCGCAAGCTGCTCTGACGGCTACTAGGTAACCCGGCTAGGTAAGCGGCCACATTATGCACGGCGCTAGTATCGGGTGCGGGTGGTTGGGCCGGAGCTATTGCTGGCTGAGCAACTGCGGTATCGGAGGAGGTAGTTTGGGCAACTTGCTGCTCGGCTGAGGTGGATTTCTGGTCGGAGCAAGCAGTAACAGCAGCTAGAAGCGCCGGCAATAACAGCCGGATAAAGAGAAAGCGCATACGTGAAGCAGAATGTTCAGGAAAGGCGAAAGTAAGCAAACGCCTTAAGCTGCCTGAACTAGTTACCCTAGAGCTTTTCGCCGCAACGCCAGCAGTACTCCGCTTCCGGATTGTGCTCGGTGGCCTGGCACACGTGGCAGATTACTTGTTTGTACATGGGCGCAGCTTTACTAGGAGTAGCCATTTGGGCCGATACTATACCGGTAGGCACGGCAATGATGGCGTATCCCAAAATCATCAGAACGGAGGCCAGCGTCTGACCGAGCACTGTTACGGGTGAGATGTCACCGTACCCGACAGTTGTAAGCGTAACAATAGCCCAGTAGATGCTCTTTGGAATGCTGGTAAATCCGTTTTGCCCGCCTTCTACCACGTACATCATCGTGCCGATAACTACCACGAGGGTAAGTACAGCCGTCAGAAACACCAGGATTTTGAAGCGGCTAGCTTTAAGAGCAAGGACAATGAACTCGCCTTCACCAACAAAACGCCCCAGCTTGAAAATGCGGAATACCCGCAGAAGCCGCAGCGTACGGATAACGATAAGGTATTGACTACCTACTAGAACTAGGCTAACCAAAGTGGGCGCAATGGCCAAGAAGTCAATAATGCCTAGTAAGCTGAGCGCATACGTGAGTGGGCGGCGCACTACCAGTAGCCGAGCTATGTACTCAACGATAAATAAGCCGGTGAAAAGCCATTCGACGGCCCGCAAATAGGGTCCGTACTGGGCGTTAATGCTTCGCACACTTTCCAGCATCACAACCAGTACGCTGAGCAGAATAGCTATTAACAGTCCAATGTCAAACGCTCGTCCGGCAGAAGTATCCGATTCGAAAATAACGCTGTAGGCTTTCTGTTTCCAGCCGACGGCCAATGGCGGAGAAGGTGCTTCCATACGCTAGCATAAAGCTCTGCTTACGGCTAGTTTGCACTCTGAGGTTGGCGAAATACGCGCTGACTTCCAAAATACACCAGCAAGCCCAAGCCAAGCGTAGCTAATCCATACAGGGTTTCGGTCGGCTTATCCTGAGCTATGAAGCGCAGCGTCCAGCCATTGAGCAGCAGGAACAGTAGCGGTGTGAGAGGATAGCCCCAGGCTTTGTAGGGCCGTGGCAGCGCTGGCTGGCGTACTCGGAGAATGAATAGCCCCAGCACCGTCAGGAACGTAAATAAGTTGAGCACAAAGCCCGCATATACTACTACCTGCGCAAACGAGGACTGAAGCACGAATAGTAATGTAAGAGCGGTTTGAAAGATCAAAGCCCGCACGGGTACGCCGCCTGGGCTCCGGTAAGCAAGAAACCGCAGGGCTGGCAAGTCCTCCCCCATCACCTGCACAATGCGAGGGCCAGCAAAGATCATAGAGCTGATAGTGGAGACAAGCAACGCCGCAATGAGGCCGCCCATCAGCCTCCCTCCTGCCGTGCCAAATAAGGATGTAGCTGCTACAAACCCTACCTCTACTTGTCCCTTCAAACTCGTAATGGGAGTTGAGTGCAGAAAAATAAAGTTTAGTCCTATATATAATAGGAGTACAGTACCTGTACCGATGAGTAAGATGCGCGGCAAATTACGCTGCGGTTGCTCTATTTCCCCTGTGAGGTATACCGCTGCATTCCAGCCGGAATATGCGTAGGAAACGAAGATGAGCGACACGGCAAAGGCAGGACTAAGAAGTAACTGCCACTCGGGCGAACCCTGAGGCGTGAAGACTACTGGCTGGGGAACCGCAACAACTAACCCGACCCCAATGAAGCCAACTAGGACGGCTACTTTGACAAGTGTGACGACTACTTGCAGACGGCTGCCTGCCCGACTACTACTGGCATGCACCCCAGCTAGAGCTAGCACCACCCCTACGGCAAGCCACTTGGGTGGTAAGGTGGGCCAAACGCTGGTGGCATACTTTTCGAGAGCCATGGCTGCCGCCGCCGTGGGAGCAGCAAAGCCTACCGTAGCCGACACCCAGCCTGAAAGGAAGCCGAGGGCAGGGTGATAGATGCGCGATAAGTAATGGTACTCGCCACCCGAGCGGGGCATAGCAGCAGCCAGTTCACCATAGCAGAGCGCACCGCATAGCGCAATAACACCTCCTACCAGCCACAACATCAGCAAGGCAAAGCCACTCTGAATATCAACCACCTGAAAGCCCAGGCTGGTGAACACACCCGTACCAACCATATTGGCTACTACAATGGCAATACCAGTTACTACGCTGATTTTGTAGGGCTTTACAGAAGTAAGGTTGGACATACAGGGCAACGTTTAGCGAGCTAAGATGGCGCAAAAACGCGTCATCCTGCCCACGGCGGGAGACTTCCTACAATAGAACGAGTCGCAAACACGGCCCTTGCTCTAGTAGAAATACCTGCGCGCGGCTCAGGATGACGCGTTTTCTTAGGGGTTAGAAGACCCTAGCTTACAGCAACTTTCGGCCGCTTATAGAGAGGCACCGTGCTGCAGGGCTCGCCATACATAATGCTGGACGTAACGGGCAACAGCTTCTGCATAATGGCGACGTAGGCATAGGTAGGCACAGGCTTTTCACCGCAGCCTTTCACTACCACCTTAGCGTCGCGATACTGCTCGATATCCACCTTGGCAATTGCCTCATGAAACAAGTCTTGTTCCAGCGCCTCTAGGCTACCGAATACGTAGCGGTGCGCATGGTTTTGTAGCTTCGAAGCCAGCAGCATATAAGCCCACGTGGGCACAATAGCATCGGCGGAGCAGATGATGGCAACGTTTTTACCATCGTACTGGCTCCAGTCATACGTTTTGATGAACTCGCGGAAATCCTTTTCGCGGAGGATAAGTCCATGAAACAGGTTTTCCTTAATGTCATAAACTACCCGCTCGCCCGGATGAATAAACTCCTCTAAGTTGAGCGTGGTAAGGGCGCTTTGCGCAACGCGGTTGATAAACTCTTCCATGGTATAGATAGAAGTGAGAGGCTGAAGACTGAGCCGATTTAGCGGCTTTGGTTGCTCACTAACCCTTTTTCGGGAGGCTAGCGGCTTTAGGAGTGGTGGTGTACACCTCCTTCAGATAAAACGGCTCGTAGTAAGCCACGCTCCGGAAATCCTGCCGACGATAAGCCTCCACTGCCAATGCACCAACGGCCACGGCCGATGGCTCAATGCCAGTGAGAAACCCCGCCCGCGGGTGCTCAGCAACGAGAGCCTGAAACTTGGCTGCCCCGCTACCAAAGAACAACAAAGACTGGTGGGCTAATTGTTCGGCCAAGGTGTCGGCATCCAAAATCAGAGGAGTTGGAGCCAGCACTTCGGCCCCCGTACACTGGTAGAGGGCCGCATACACTTCCATCCGGCGAGCATCCAACATGGGGCAGAATAGGAACTGCTCGGGGCGGGCCGTGACGCTAGCTACTTGGTGCGCCATACTCTGCAAGGTACTAATAGCTACTAGCGGAATATCCAAGGCGTAGCATAGTCCTTTAGCCGCCGCGGCCCCAATGCGCAACCCCGTATAGGAGCCAGGCCCATCGGAAACGGCTACTGCCGCCAGATCAGCCAGCGTGTGCAAAGAATTTTCCAGCAACTGATTGATGAGTACACTCAAGTGAGAAGAGTGTGACTTCTCTAGTCGCAACTCCGATTGCCCCACTAGCGCGCCCGTTTCCATGCGGTGTAAGGCAATAGAGCAAATGGGGGAGGAAGTTTCGAGGGATAGTAGCAGCGTGGACATAGTGCAAAGGTACAGCAGCTACCGGGAAGCTCGCTACAGTGCTTTTAGCTACCGCTTCTTACCAAAGCTTTACCACATCCTTCTCTATACATTTCTCCTTAGTACCTCATTTAGGTAACCGTTAGAAGTAAGGCTATTCACTTGGAGTAGGCACAAATAAAAAGCAGCCCCAAGAAGAGGCTGCTTTCTGTGGTTCCCAATAAGCTGTTTCTTACTTCCCGCCGGCGGTGCTGCGCTTGGCTTCGGGGCGGGTTTTAGCTTCTGCGGTACCCGGCTTGAGCAGGGCACCATACCGCAACGGGTCTTTGAGCACGTTCATCGCCATTAGGATGTTAGGGTCGTCATCAAAAGAAGCTTCTACACTTCCTTTCTGGAAGTAATAGCGCGACACAATCTCCTGCTCTAGCAACTCCCGAATTTCGGGTTTGAAGCGCATCAAGTCGTTGGCTTTATTGGTCGTTACCTTGCGGCGCATGGCTTCCAATTCCGTTTTCACGTCGTCGTAGTGCTTCTCGTCCTTCACTTTTTTGGTGAGGTCAGCTAAGGCTTTCTCCGCGTCGGTGCTGTAGTTGATGTCCTTATTTTTGAGGTAATCAACAAATTTCTGGTAGTCAGCATCCGTCAGCGCAAACTGCCGTGCCGGCGCAATGCTAGGATGCTCAGCTCGGTAGCGGGTAGCATAGTCAAACAGGTAGCTCTTTTGCAGTAGTACCCGGGTAATGTCCGCAATTTCGGGATCCTGCACCTCCACATCGGGTGCTACACCGCCGCCGTCGTATACCGTGCGGCCAGCCTGCGTTTTGAAAGCTGTACGCAAGGAATCGGGCACCTTGCCTAGCGTACCATCATCGGCACGGTGGCTGTAGTCAATTTCTTGAATGCAGCGCCCACTGGGAATATAGTACTTGGCCGTCGTCACTTTGAGCTGTGAGTTATAGCTGAGCGGACGAGTAGCCTGCACCAAGCCTTTACCAAACGTTCGCTCTCCTACCAGCACTGCGCGGTCGTAGTCTTGCAACACCCCCGACACAATTTCAGAAGCGGATGCCGAACGATTAGAGGTAATCACTACGATTGGCATCTGCGTATCCAAGGGCGTATCCAAGGCTTTATAGGTCTTGTTCCAGTCCGTTACCTTGCCCTTAGTACTTACGATATCCAGCCCCTTATCTACAAAAAGGTTAGAGATATTAACGGCTTCATTGAGTAGGCCGCCCGGGTTATCCCGAATGTCAAGTACCAGCTTCTTCGCGCCTTGTTCCTTCAGCTTAGAAACAGCCATGCGCACTTCCTTGCCAGCATCCATGGTGAAGCCGGTAAGCTGGAAGTAGCCCACCTCAGGCGTGAGCATGCCATAGTAGGGCACGTTATCGACCTGAATTTTATCACGGGTAATATTTAGCTCCACTGGGGCATCCTGCCCGTAGCGGGTTACCATCAGCTTCACCTGCGAGTTGGCTTGGCCTTTCAGAAGCTTACTGATATCGGAGTTAGACTTCTTGTCGACGTTTACGCCGTTGATGGTCAGGATTTCATCGCCGGGGAGGAGGCCAGCCTTTTGAGCGGGAAAGCCCTCATAAGCGGCCTGCACGACCGTCTTGCCGTTGCGCTTCAACACCACCGCGCCAATGCCACCGTACTGTCCGGTAGTCATCGTGCGGAAATCCTCAATATCGTCCTCGGGAATGTAATTGGTGTACGGGTCCAGCGACTTGAGCATGGCGTCAATACCCGTCTTCACCAGTTTGGCCGGCGGAATCTCATCAACATAGTACGTATTGACCTCTTTAAAGAGGGTAGCGAAAATGTCGAGGTTCTTGGCTATTTCGAAATACCGCTCATTATCGGAGGCTGGGCGGAACGATACGAGTAGTGCGGCGCCGCCGAGCAAGGCAACAGCAGCCAAAGATTTTTTGCGCATAAAGGGGCTGGCAGCTAGTAAAAATCCTACGAAGGAGACGCCGCCCGGGCTTGCGGGGTTGCGTCAGTCAGCAAACGCTCCAGCCCTGAAATTAATTTTTTTTCGACCAGCGTGAAAGGCTTTTTTTCCTTCCCGGTATAGATAATAGCTAGCTGCCCTACCCGGTGCCCACCGGGGGCCTCCAACAGGCGGTATTTGTTGAGTCGGTAGGCTTCCCGCATGAGGCGCTTAAAATAATTCCGATCAACGGCCCGCTTAAAATTGCGTTTACTGACGCTCACTAGTACTTGTGGAGCAGCAGTGGTAGCATCTGCGGTAGGAAGCCACACTATACGCAGAGGATACAAACCAAAAGAAGAACCCCGGCCGAAAAGCTCGTCGATGAGCTTTTTGCGACACAAGTGTTCTTCTTTCGGAAACGAATAAGAGCGCGCGCCCGGCGTAGAGTTTACCATCGTCAGGAGCGGTGCGGCAGGCGCCGTCAGCGGCTTAGCGCTTATGACGACCTTCGTCGGATACAGTCAGGCGCTTGCGGCCTTTGGCACGACGACGAGCAATTACGCTGCGGCCGTTAGCGGTTTCCATGCGAGAGCGGAAACCGTGCTTGTTGCGGCGTTTGCGCTGCGAAGGCTGAAAAGTACGTTTCATGGTATTGTTAAGTGGCTCAGTGACAGGTAAGGCCGGCAAAGGTAAGAGTATGTTTCGGAAAAGACAACGCTTAGGCTTGCTTTTTCCACTTTTACTATCCTCCTCCTCGGCTACCCACCGTACAAAACCCGCACTGTTTTATGGTGGAAACCGTATGATAAGCCGGGCATCCCGGCCCGCAATTTGTAGCTTTACGTCAGGTTTACCGGCTGTTGCCGTTCCGCGCTTCCATGATCCACTATTACGCCTCTTTCGAGAACCCGCTTACTTTCTACGTGCAGATACAGATGACCTTTGAGGTAGCCGCTGATGCTACCCAAGCACTGGAACTGCAACTTCCGGCCTGGCGCCCGGGCCGCTATGAGCTGCAAAACTTTGCTCAGAAGCTACAACATGTTGTGGTGGAAGATGCCGCATCGGGCGAGCCACTACCCTCGCGTAAGCTCACGAAAGACCGATGGCAGGTAACGGAAGTAGCCGGCCGTACCGTGCGGGTGCGGTACAACTTCTACGCGCACCAGATGGATGCTGGTGGATCTTGGCTAGACGAGACCCAACTGTACCTGAACCCAGTGCAGGCCTTTATGTACATCGAAGGCCGTGAAAAGGAAATGTGCCAGCTCACGCTCGACTTGCCAGAAAGCTGGCAATTGGCCTGTGGTCTGCCCCAGAGCGGACCTAGTACCTTACAGGCCCAAAGCTTTGACCACCTAGCCGACTCCCCTCTGATTGCCAGCCCCACGCTGCAGTATCGCAACTACGAGGTCAATGGCCTTCCCTTCTACATCTGGATTCAGGGTGAGTGCCCAGTAGATTGGGCGCATCTTGTAGAAGACTTCCGGGCATTTAGCGCCGAGCAGTTAGCGTTATTTGGCTCATTTCCGGCCCAAGACTACCACTTCCTCAACCAGATTCTGCCTTACAAGCACTACCACGGGGTTGAGCATCTCAACTCCACCGTAATTATGCTGGGCCCTGCGGAGCTGTTGATGACGGAAGGGCTGTACAAAGAATTACTAGGCGTGAGCTGCCACGAGCTGTTCCACGCGTGGAATATCAAAAGCATTCGGCCCGCCGAAATGCAGCCTTACGACTACGCCCGGGAAAACTACTTCCGCACCTGCTTTATAGCGGAAGGCATTACAACCTATTATGGGGAGTATCTGCTGGCCCGGGCAGGGGTCCGCACTGCGGAGCAATACTTTCAGGAGCTGAATATTGTGCTGCGCAAGCACTTCGACGATTATGGCCGCTACCACCTCTCTGTGGCCGATGCCAGCATGGACCTCTGGCTGGATGGCTACAAGCCAGGCATCCCCGACCGTAAGGTTTCTGTGTACCATAAAGGAGCGCTGGTAGCCCTATTGTTGGACCTCACTCTACGGCAGCTTTCGGGTCACAAGCGTAGCCTAGACGACGTTATGCGCCGCCTTTGGGAAGATTTCGGCAAAACTGGTGTAGGTTACACCGAGGACGACTACATCCGCATTGTGCAGGAAGTAGCAGGGCGCGATATGCAGGCCTACTTCGACAAGTTTATCTATGGCACTGCTGCACTAGAGGACCCGCTCAACCGTGTGTTAGGCTTTGTGGGCTGCCGGTTGCGCATTGAAGAAAATGCTTCCACTTCCGAAGGCATGTATGGCTTCCGGGCCGCAGTTAGAAATGAGCGGACTCTAGTAACCGACATTTTACCTGATGCTCCCGCTGCCCTAGCCCTTACCGTAGACGACGAAATAGTGGCCGTAAATGGCCGCCGTGTCGATATGAACCTGCACAACTTGCTCAGCGACGGCGCAACCCAGCACGACGTGACGGTATTTCGCCAGAACCGGTTGCTGACAGTACCGTTAGTAGCTGATGCTGGCCAACGCTTCTGGCAGAAAATCACGATTGAGAAATTATCCACTACCACGCCAGAGCAGCAAGCCAGCTTCCAGCAGTGGCTAAAGCAAGAGTTTTAAGCGCCACCCGTAGTTGAAAAAAGTCATGCTCCGGCTGCGCACCGTCGCTAAAGTTTTGCCCCTAGCTGTGGCCTTGCCAGCGTGCACCTTGCGGATGCAGCCGGCCGAGAAGCCACGGCCTGGTACGCTGGTGCAGTTGCCCAAGCCACCCGTTCCCCCACGCATCTACCGCCTGGAGCACCTCGACACTCTGGTGCAAGTGCCGGGCCGGGTATTGCGTATTTACCCGGCTGCGCGGCCAGTCTACGAGCAGCTACCCGCTCCTACGTGGGTTGCTTCCAAGCCAACATCGGCTGAAGAAGAAGAATCTTTTCTTGATTTTACGGTAGAAGAGAAGCGCCGACTAGCACAGGCAGGCCCTCGAGTGCAGCGCACGGGGCGTTTGCTACGCCTTCGGCCCACGGCTGGGCGCGAAATACGCCTCGTGAATATTCCGGCGGAAGATGAGCGAAACGTTTCGTACGAGTATCTAGCAAGCCTACCGCACATCCGGCAGTGGCTGCTGTCGGTGCACTTGTATGAGGGCGGCTACTATATGTTGGTCGATCAGCGTACGGGCCACCGCACCCAACTCTTGGCTCCGCCAGTTATTTCCCCAGATGGTCGGCATTTCGTGTGTGGCAACTCCGATGTTCTAGCACGCTTCGAGCCGAGCGGGCTCCAGCTTTGGTCGGCGGAGGGTAGCAAGCCCGAACTGCTCTGGGAACGGCAAACCGACTGGGGCTGCACGAACCCGCGCTGGCTCGACAACAAGACCATTCTATTTGAACAGGACTTCTTCGATAAAGGCGACGTGGACACCCGCGTAGTACGGTTGAAAGTAATCCCCTAGCTTATTGAGCTAAGAGTTTGTTTCATACAAAAAGCCCTTCCTACAGTGGCAGGAAGGGCTTCTTTATTCGCATGCGCAAGCCGCAATTACTTTTGGTTTTGCTGGCTAGGATTTGGATTGCTACGAGGCTTATTGGTCCGGGCCGAGCGCACTGTGTTGAAGTTGCCACCCGGGGTATTGTTCTTAATCTGATTACCACTTTCCGTAATCATATTTTGGTTCAGGTTCTGAGTCTGGTTACCTCCGCTGTTCGAGTGGTTACGGGTTTCCGGATCTACCGGGGCCGCATTGGGCTGCATAGCGTCAGGACCTTGAGGAGTATCTTGCAATTTATCGGAAGGCTTATTCTCTTGATTTTTCATGGCGGTGGGTACTTAAGTGAAAAAATCTACTCTCTTGTACCGCATTACTTTCTGCAAGGTTGCCAAAATCGAACGGCCCTCTGCTTCAGGATTCATCCCGAGGCAGAGGGCCGTATACCGTTGCTGTTGAGCTTTATGCGTTCTGCACTGCCGTAGCGGGCACCACAGCCACGAGGTCGGCAAACTGCTGTTCGCGGGCTTCTATTTCCTCTTGGCTTAGGTTGAGCAAACGCTCCGTACCAAACTTCTCCACGCAGAAAGAAGCCATAGCCGAGCCATGAATAACGGCGCGCTTCATGTTGTCGAAGCTGATGTCGTCGGTAGCAGCTAGGTAACCAATAAAGCCACCCGCAAAAGTGTCGCCTGCGCCGGTAGGGTCAAATACCTCCTCTAGTGGCAACGCCGGAGCATAAAACACCTTGTTTTTGTGGAAAAGCAAGGCACCGTGCTCCCCCTTCTTAATAATCAGGTACTTCGGCCCCATACCCATAATGATTTTGGCAGCTTTCACCAGCGAATGCACCCCGGATAGCTGACGAGCTTCCTCGTCGTTGATGCTGAGCACGTCTACCATTTCAATGGTCGTCTTCAACTCGTCGAGGGCTACATCCATCCAGAAGTTCATTGTATCCATCACAATGAGCTTTGGCCGATTTACCAAGCGCTGAATAACGAGGCGCTGAATTTGGGGCGTGAGGTTGCCCAGCATCAGATACTTGCAGTCCTGGTAAGAATCGGGCAGAATGGGGTCGAAATCGGCCAGTACGTTCAGCTCCGTTGCTAGCGTTTCACGGGAGTTTAGGTCGTTGGAGTATTTCCCCGACCAGAAGAACGACTTTTCACCCTGTTTGATCTGCAGGCCTTCCGTGTCTACGCCGTGCTCCTCGAGCAGTAGGATATCAGACTGCGGAAAATCGTCACCTACTACGGCTACCAGCTTTACCGGCTTAAGCGAGTAGGAGGCCGACAGGCCGATGTAGGTAGCGGCGCCACCAATAATTTTGTCGGTTTTGCCGAAGGGAGTTTCCAGGGCGTCGAAGGCCACCGTGCCGATAACAACCAGGCTCATAAGCAAGAGGGGGAAAAGTGATTCATGCAATTGTACAGTTGCGGGTGCAACACCACAAATATCCAAATCCTTCCGCAGAAGGGCGAAAAAGAACGAGGTATACCCGAGCTGATAAAAAAAAGGCCTCTCCTTACCAGGAGAGGCCTTTTCGGTGGGTAAGTAATGGGGCTCGAACCCACGACCTTCGGAATCACAATCCGACGCTCTAACCAGCTGAGCTATACCTACCGTGTTAGGTATTGGAGCGACAAAAGTAGCCGCCGGCCGGGGATTTGCAAAGGTTTAGCAAAGTTTTTTTCTAAGTTTTTGCTAACTCCTTACTCCCCTTGTTGTAGAGTACCCGCCTTTGCCGCCAAGATTACCCGTACCTTTGTGGTTTCTAATGCCTTTTTGCCATGTCTGATACGCCGCAGCCTCTTTCCTTCGCCGACTTCAAGCTTAATAAGCAACTTCTCATGGCCGTGGAGGAGGCCGGCTTCGAGCAGCCTACTCCCGTGCAGGAGCAAACCATCCCGTTATTGCTGGCCGGCCACGACGTGCTAGGTATTGCTCAAACGGGAACCGGCAAAACTGCGGCTTTTGGGTTGCCTTTGCTGATGAAGGTAAAATATGCCCAGGGTACGCACCCACGGGCCCTCGTGCTGGCTCCTACCCGGGAGCTAGCCATGCAACTGGAAGGCCATATAAAGAAGCTGGCCGTTCATACCGACCTACGCATTTTTGCCATCTACGGCGGCCTAGGGCCCAAAACTCAGATTGAAACCATTGCCAAAGGCGTTGATATTCTGATTGCGACGCCCGGCCGCCTCATGGAACTGTACTTGAAGGGCGATTTGGTGCTGAAAGAACTGAAGACATTGGTGCTGGATGAGGCCGACAAGATGATGGACATGGGCTTCATGCCCCAAATCCGGCGTATTTTGGAGGTGATTCCGCGCAAACGTCAGAACGTGCTGTTCTCGGCTACGATGCCAGATAAAGTGACTACCCTAAGCGAGGAATTTCTGGAGTTTCCAGTGCGAATTGAAGTAACCCCCGCCGCTACTTCGGCCCAAAATGTAAGCCAGAGCCTGTACGAGGTGCCCAACCTGCTCACGAAGATTAACCTATTGGAGTACCTATTGCTTGACTGGGACACGTTCCACCGGGTTATGATTTTTACGCGTACCAAGGAACACGCCGAAAACGTAGCGAGCTTCCTCCAGCGCAAAGCGCACGGAGAAGTACGGGCCATTCATGGCAACAAAGGCCAGAATGTGCGCATCAATGCCATGGAGGCGTTCAAGGCCGGCGATATCCGCTTCCTTGTGGCGACGGACGTGGCGGCCCGTGGCATTGATGTACCCCAGGTAAGCCACGTCATCAACTTCGACGTGCCATTAGTGTATGATGACTACGTACACCGCATTGGCCGTACGGGCCGAGCCCAGCATACAGGGGCAGCCATTACCTTCGCGAATGAGGCCGAAATGCACCACATGCAACGCATTGAGGAGCTAATTCGGCAGCCTATTCCATTGCTACCACTGCCGCCGGAGGTAGAAGTGGCCAAGACCTCCTTTGAGGAGCAGCAAAGCATGGACCGCGAGAAGGACGAACGGCGTAAGCGCGAAGATCCTAGCTTCCAGGGTGCCTTCCACGAGCGTAAAGAGTGGATAAAGCCGGGGGTAACCATTGATAAGCGGACAGGGCGCGAATACGTAGCTGGCCCCAACCGTAGTCAGAAAGGGCAGAAGGCAAACCCATCGAAGGGCAAAGCGTCCTCCCCTTCTGCCAAGGCCTTCCGGGCTGCGCAGGGCCGTGCCCGCAACCGCCGGAGCAAATAGCTCGGCAGCGCCTGAGAGCTATTGGGTGTGGTATACTTGCCGGTCAAGAGCAACTAACAAAAGGCCGCTTCTACTAGAAACGGCCTTTTTGTTTAGTCAGATAGCAACTCAGCTGCCATGCCTTATCCGTGGTTCAGCTACCGATAATGGTCAAAGATGGGGAGGTGACTAAATTTGATAGCCAACAAGGTGAAGGCTCCACCCCAAAACATGGCACTCCATAGCATGTGCACCAGAATGCGCCAGCGGGGTACGTGCAGTTGGGTAGCAATGACAGTACCCCCAATTGGGCTAAACAGAATGGGGGTCAAGAATGCAATGCCTACAATGCCGAAACGGCGGTAGATGCTGACAATGGTGCGACTCCGTCGGCTAAACAATGGCTTGCCTTTTTCCGCGCGTTTACGCCGCTGGTGCATTGCCCATGCCTTTCCCAAGCCTGAAACCAACAGGACAGTTGTCATCATCCCGGCCACGGAAAGTATCCAGATGAGTTGGGGCGCTACGCCCGCGGCTACGCCTGCAACGGGCGCTGCCACGAATTTGAACATGCCAATGGCAAAAACGGAAGCGTATTTGAGCAGAGTAGGTACCACGTTTGTTAAATCTGAACTACCCGATGCTAGAGAAGCGGCGCGAAAGTTGGGGAGGAAGCTAGTTAAGATAACACCCCACCATCAGAAGGGTTCGACTGGGCGAGTTAGCCCTTTGTTATCTTCTCTATGAATAACGGCACTGCCTTGCAAATACCTTACCGGCTAAGCAGTAGTCCATCAAATAGTTAGAGCTTACTACCATATGATAAGTCGCCGGCATCGCCCAAGCCGGGTACGATGTAGGCCTGCTCGTTCAAATGGTCGTCGATGGCAGCCACCCAGAGGTTGGCTTCGGGCACTTCGCGCGTAACGTACTCCACGCCCTGTGGGCTGGCAATAACGGCCGCAATGTGCACCTGCCGGGGCGTGCCAAAGCGCAGCATAGCTCGGTACGTCTGCACCAATGACTTACCCGAAGCGAGCATGGGGTCAGCCAAGATAAGCACCCGCTCATCAAGACTAGGAGCCGATAGATAGTCGACCTGCACTTGTACCTGGGCGGTACCCTCAATGCGGTACGCCGCCGCAAAAGCAGAGGGCGACTGATCGAAATAGTTGAGGAACCCTTGGTGAAAGGGCAGGCCCGCGCGCAGTACCGTAGCAAGCACCGGAAAGTCGTGAAGTTGCTTGCTGCTGGATTCGCCCAAGGGGGTTGTCACCGTTTTATCAGTGTAACTCAACTGGGAGCTGATACGGTAGGCAATGATTTCGCCGAGGCGCTGCAAATTGCGGCGGAAGCGCAGGGAATCATGCTGCACTGTTACGTCGCG
Source organism: Hymenobacter mucosus (assembly GCF_900188255.1). Lineage (GTDB taxonomy): Bacteria > Bacteroidota > Bacteroidia > Cytophagales > Hymenobacteraceae > Hymenobacter > Hymenobacter mucosus. The sequence continues at coordinate 16,838 of NZ_FZNS01000018.1, forward strand.
CAGTTCCGCTAAGAAGTGATTGGCAATGGAGGGCTCGGCACAGACAATGTGGACGCGGCTAGAGTCGTATAGAGGCTCCGCTGGCTTGGAAGGAGCGGCGGCGACGGGAGTAGTGGCAGGAATAGGCTTCAGCGCATCCATTTCAGGTACCAGGGGCGTTGGGTGAATGATAAGGCCGCGTATGGCACGGGCACGGCCCCGAAATTGGCGAAAAAACGGGCAATAGACGGTATCATTCCGCCTTCAAAATCAAGAATCAGCTCCGGTGTGCCGGCGTAGCGACGGATTTGCGAGTCGAGCAGCAACACAGGAGCGCCTACCTTCTTCCCCGCCTCCGAAGCCGCCGCAAACAGATATACTAAGCGGGTGCGATAGTGCACGAACAGCGCCCCAGCCAGTAGCTCATCCGTTTCGGGCTGGCGCACTTCCAGAACCTGTAATACTTGCTGCTTACGTAAGCTTGTCACTAAGCGCCGCATCATGCGGTAATGACGACTGCGGAGGTCGGCGGCTTTTCCTTTCGTTTGCTGGAATAACGTCAGTACTGGCTCCGCATCGTCCGTTGCCGTGACCAGGAGCGGCACTATGGCAGCTTCATTGAGACGCAAACGGCGACGGTAATCAGCGGCGTAAGCAGCCCGCACTGTGGCGTAGGGCTGGTCGAGCGGTAGGTGGTAGGTCTGGCGCGTTTGCCAGGTTAAGCTTAGTTGCCGTGCCGGTGCGGAGTCTTGTAGAGAGAATAGGCCATTAGCGTCATTTAGCTGGGTATAAAAGCTGGTGTAGTGGCCTGCTATGGTAGCAACTCCCCGGAGCAGTGGCCAAGCGGCTCCAAGTATACCCAACTGCTGCGTAAAGGGCGGCTGGTAGACTTGCTGGCCCCAGGGCCGCCATTTCACAGGTAAGGGCCATAGGCTTAGGTAGCGGCCAGTCTGCTCGTCTACTTCCACTAGTGCATCCCACCGGCCGGCGGTGGCCTGCAACCACCATGAGCACGCGTAAGGCACCACTTGCTGGGCCGAGTGTACGCACGCATCCCAGGCAGCTAGGTCAATTTCGGAATAGCGGAGCAGGCGCGGCAGCATAATACCAAAGGTAGGCGCGGTGGCGTTGTAACGCAGATTTTCCCGTGGTGTACACCTCATACTGCCCGCCACGGGCACTCTATCTTCCTCATCTAGCCCGAAGTAGCATCCCATTCTTGCGCTAAGTCCGTAGGTTTGTTGTCCCGCTCGCCGGCTCTTGTATAAGCGGCTCTGTTTATGAGAAAATCCTACCTTCTAGTATCAGGCCTTTCGGGTCTGCTCACGTTATCAGCCACTGCCCAGGACACCCCGCCTACCCGGCCTATCGACGGACAAGGCAACTGGCTAACCTATGACGACCCGCCCAAGGAGCCGCGTCCGGTCAAATCAGCGAACTGGAACATCACCTCAAAAGGGGAGGCTAAAACAACAATGGGTACGACGTACGTACCCTTGGACGCCGATATCTACCGGCTTATCGACCGGTATGCGATACAGTATGGAGCTGACTCGTTATCCGACCTGCACACATCGGTACGGCCCTACACGAGAGCATCGGTAGCGCGGTTGGCAGAGCGTATTCTCCGCGATTCAACAGCGGGTTTGTCGCGCCAAGACCGCTACAACATACGCTACCTGCTGCGCGACAACTGGCACGATGCCCGCCAAGACTCGGCTATCAACCTGCGCGAGAAACCTATTTTAAAGCACTTTTACGAGCGGCGCTCCGACTTGTACAGTGTGGAGCTGCCCAATTTTTCACTGCGTATAAACCCAGTTTTGGGCTTAAGTCTGGGCAACAGTGATGGTAGCAAGAGCTATAGCTTCCTGAACACTCGCGGCGTACAGGTAGAAGGTACTATCGACCAGCGCCTTGGTTTCTACACCTTCCTGGCCGATAATCAGATGGCTGTGCCAGAATACGTGCAGCAGCGTGTTGAGCGGGACCAGGCCGTACCACATGAGGGCTTCTGGAAGCCGTTCAAAGCTACTCCGGGTCAGTATGATTTTCTCTCGGCACGGGGCTACCTTACCTACGCAGCAGGTAAGCACGTTAGCCTACAGCTGGGCCACGACCGGAATCAGATAGGCAATGGATACCGCAGTCTTATTTTATCGGATTATGCGGCGCCCTACCTCTTTTTAAAGGCACAGACGCGCATTTGGAAATTTCACTACGAAAACCTGTTTGCCCAGATGACGGCCGACGCGCCGAATGTTGACGCTTCGTACGACCGAAAGTATTTGGCTTTCCACCATTTGAGCTTCGACGTGCTGCCCAATTTAAATGTGGGCGTGTTTGAAAGCGTAGTATATAGCGGCTATTCCGCTACCAACGACACATTATTAGTAACCCGAGGTGGCGTACAGCAACAAGTAATTCAGCCCCGTCGGCGTGGTTTTGAGCTGCAATACCTCAATCCTATCATCTTCTACCGGGCAGTAGAACAGGGTACCGGCTCCGAAGACAACGCGCTGCTAGGTTTAGATTTTAAATGGAATATTAAACGGCGGGTACAGCTCTATGGCCAATTAGTACTCGATGAGTTTGTACTCAGTGAGATTCGGGCTGGTGATGGCTGGTGGGCTAACAAGCAGAGCATTCAGTTAGGGGGCAAGTACCTTAACGTAGCAGGCATTCGCAACCTCGATATCCAGGGAGAATTCAACTTCATTCGCCCTTTCATGTACGAACATGAAGATAAGTTCCGCAACTACCAGCATTACCAGCAACCGTTGGCGCACCCTATGGGAGCTAATTTGTGGAAACTGATTGGCATTGTCAGCTACCAGCCACTGCCCCGCCTGAACGTGGTGGCCAAAGGATTTTATGTCAAGCAAGGACTCGACCCTAATGGCCAGAACTACGGCTCAAACCCCAATTTACCATACACCTCGCGCCCTCAGGAGTATGGCTTCCAGGTAGGGTCGGGCGTCACCTCTTATCTTTTCCATGGTGACTTCACGGCTTCTTATCAAGCCGCCCATAATCTTTGGTTAGATGGTAAGCTGATTGTACGGCACCGCACGCTCGACCAGCCTGTATCCTATTTCACGGCCGGCACCGATGCCTTAGCCTCTGTGGCCTTGCGATGGAACATCGCCCAGCGCCTACACGAGTTTTAGGCCCATCATAGAAGAAACGAATACAGCTGCACGAGGCGAAGCGCCTTCTTCGTGCAGCTGTATTCGTTTTTTAGTGCCTGCCCAACCATACAGCCTCCTTACAGCCCTTTCATGCGTCACGACCCCGCTTCTATATTCCTGTACCGCCCCGTCAATCAGCAGGAGTTAGATTTGATTGCCGCAGCGGGATGGACGGCTTTTCCGCTGCGTAGGCCAGAGCAGTCTGTTTTTTATCCGGTGCTGAATGAGACGTATGCGGCCGAAATTGCCCACGGCTGGAACGCGCCCGCCGCTGGCGTGGGCTACGTGCTACGCTTCGCCATAGACGCCGACTACGCCAATACATTTCCGGTGCAAAACGTGGGCGGCCAAGACTATGACGAGCTATGGGTACCGGCCGAGGAACTAGCGGAGTTTAACAGCTACATCGTAGGTCAGATTGAGGTAGTAGGTGTGTTCAAGGCCGACTAGCGCCTGTTGGGTGCAGCTGGGCACAGGCCACTGGGAATGCGCTACCTTTGCCGCTTCCAATGAAGACCTACCTCCGCATTCTGCAATATGCCCGCCCGTGGGCGGCTTTTCTACCGCAGTACCTACTGTACACGGTGCTAACTATCTTTTTCAGCATCGGCAACTTCACGCTCATTATCCCGCTGCTGAAGGTGCTGTTTGATACGACGGATAAAGTGCCGTTGCAGGCTCCTGAGCATTTACCTTCTTTCCGTCCTACCATTCAGTGGGTTACGGATACTTTCAACTACTTCTTTGCCGATGTACTAGCGGCACGGGGTAAGCTTGGGGCTTTGGCTTTTGTGTGCGTGGTAGTGGTAATGTCGGTGTTGCTGAGTAATGTATTCCGCTACCTGAGTTTGCGGCTGCTGGCCAAAGTACGCGCCCGCGTCATCCAGAATTTGCGCCACGACCTCTATCACCGCATTATTGGTCTGCAGTTGAGCTTCTTCGGCAATGAGCGCAAGGGCGACCTAATGTCGCGCTTCACGAGCGACGTGCAAGAAGTGGAAACGTCCGTGGTCAACACCATGACGGCCGTAATCAAGGAGCCTCTGACTATTGTGGCCTACTTCGTGGTGCTGTTTCATATTTCGGTGCCACTCACGCTGTTCACCCTCATTTTGCTGCCTATTTCGGGTGGCGTAATTGCGGGCGTGGCCAAGCGGCTACGCACCCAAGCAAAGCAAAGCCAGAGCACCCTGGGAACTATGCTTTCAGTGATTGATGAAACGCTGGGCGGCATTCGGGTTATCAAGGCCTTCAATGCCCAAGATTACATCAAAGGCAAGTTTGAGGAGCAAAACAACCAGTATGCGCGCACCTCGCGGGCCATCGATAATACCCGCGACTTGGCTTCGCCCTTTTCGGAATTTGCCGGCGTTTCGGTGGTAGCCGGGCTACTGTACTTTGGTGGCACCCTGATCTTAGGCGGACAGTCGAACTTGAATGGCGAAACGTTTATTGGCTATGTGATTCTGTTTTCACAGGTGCTCACACCGGCCAAGGCTCTATCGTCCTCGTTTGGCAACATCCAGCGCGGCTTGGTGGCTGGCGAGCGGGTACTTAGCATTATTGATACCGAGCCGATGATTCGGGACCGGGCCGATGCGCAGTTGCTACCAGCCTTTGAGCACCATATTGAACTCCGCAACTTACAGTTCGCCTACGGTGATACCCCTGTACTACAGGACATCAACCTTACCATTCCCAAAGGAAAAACGGTGGCGTTGGTAGGACCCAGCGGCGGGGGCAAAAGTACGTTGGCCGATTTGCTGCCGCGTTTTTATGACCCTACCGGCGGACAGTTGCTCATTGATGGTCACGATGTACGCGACTGCACTATCCACTCCGTGCGCGACCAAATGGGCATCGTAACTCAGGAAAGCATCTTGTTCAACGACACCATCTTTAACAACATCCGTTTCAACACTCAAGCCACAGAATCGGAGGTAATAGAGGCCGCCCGCATTGCCAATGCCCACGATTTTATCATGGCCTCGCCGGAGGGGTACGCTACTATCATTGGCGACCGAGGCAGCCGGCTTTCGGGGGGGCAGCGCCAGCGCCTGAGCATTGCCCGGGCCATCCTACGCAATCCTCCTATTCTAATTCTGGATGAAGCTACTTCCGCGCTCGACACGGAAAGCGAGAAGCTGGTACAGGAGGCATTAACCCGTCTCATGCAAAACCGAACCTCACTGGTTATTGCCCACCGCCTCAGCACGGTGCAGCACGCCGACGAGATTGTGGTACTCCAACACGGCCGCATTGTGGAGCGAGGCACGCACGAAGAACTGCTGGGCCGCGAAAACGGCCTGTACAAGCGCCTAAGCCTAATGCAAACCAACAATGCAGCACTAGTCTGATTTGCAAGACTACCACCACACGGCGCATCCTAGCCAAGCAGAACAATACGCCACACGCAAGAGTAGGCAAAGCCCTATATTTAGTCCGTTAAGTTGGCTTCTGCGTACTAGGGCCAACGTTTCTTTCTTCACCTAGCCTTCCGAAACTCCATGCTTGCTCTCAAACGCCTCGTCACAATACTCGTAATGGTGTTCCTGCTGCTGGCTCTGCTGTTGCTATTGGTTCCCTCCGTGCAGGCCTCTTTTGCTGGTATATTTGGCTCTCCCCAGGGGCTATTTCAGGGCCTCTTTATCACGGCGGTTGTGCTGCTAGGCTTGCAATTGATTACTGAAAATCTTGACAGCGTAATTTTACGTCGCGACGTAGCAGCCCGGGAAACCAAAATCAACGAGCTTAAAGCGCGTCTTTACGATCAGCAGATGGAGCAGCAGCGCGCCGCCGACCGTCCTCAGAGCGCCCCGCGTACCGGCGTAACTACTTACCCTGAACCGCGCACGCCCGTGTACCCCGAGTCTGACCCGAGCCTGCCGCACGCCCCCATTGATCAGCCTACTTCCACTACCCCACCGAGCAGCACGAACCGCCCGGTGCAGTAATTCTTCTCCGTGACCCAACCTTCGCTTTCTGACCTCATCCGGGCTGAGTTGACGGATGCCCAGGCCGTTCTCAACCGTTTCCTACAGGACCCTGCCCACATACAAGCCATCGAGCAGGCGGCACGCTTAATGGCCACGGCCCTCACGCAGGGCGGCAAGATTCTAAGCTGCGGCAACGGCGGCTCCCTCTGCGACGCACAGCACTTTGCCGAAGAACTAAGCGGCCGCTACCGCAACGACCGTCGCGCCTTAGCGGCTATTGCTCTTACGGAGGCCTCGCACATGAGCTGTGTGGCCAATGACTACGGCTACGACTACGTGTTCAGCCGCTTTGTGGAGGCCCTAGGCCGCCCTGGCGACGTGCTGCTGGCCATTAGCACGAGCGGTAATTCTCCTAATATTCTGCGCGCGGCCGAAGCTGCGAAGGCCAACGGCATGGTGGTAGTAGGGCTTACTGGTAAAGATGGCGGAAAGCTAGCCAGCCTGTGTGATGTTGAAATTCGGGCTCCACACTCAGGCTATGCCGACCGGATTCAGGAAATTCACATTAAGGCCATCCACATCATGATTATGCTGATTGAAAACTTGGTGTCGTAATCAGGTTCATGTACACGAAAAAAGGCCACCCTGGGGTGGCCTTTTTTCGTGCATGCAAAGTTAGACTTTATGTATACCAACGGACCAATGATATTAGTAACTTCGCTTTGCGTAGCACCCATTTAACCATTAGATCTATCCTGTTTCATGCTTACTAAAACCTACGGCTCTGCCGTGCAGGGAGTTAATGCTTATACTATTACTATTGAAGTAGTTGTATCACAAGGCACTGGTTTTTTCGTTGTGGGCCTGCCCGATAATGCTATCAAAGAAAGCCAACAACGGGTAGAGGCCGCTCTCAAGTTTAAGAACTACCGGATGCCCCGTACCAAGGTAGTCGTAAATATGGCTCCTGCCGATATTCGCAAGGAGGGCTCCGCGTATGATTTGCCCATTGCGCTAGGCATTTTGCACGCCTCCCAACAGCTTACTACCGAGCGGCTAGGGGAGTATATAGTAATGGGCGAGCTAGCCCTTGATGGTGCTCTACGTCCAGTTCGCGGGGTGCTTCCTATTGCTATTCAGGCGCGCAAAGAAGGATTTAAGGGTTTCATTCTGCCCAAGGAAAACGCCCAGGAAGCAGCCATTGTCAACAACCTCGACGTCATTCCCGTCGATACCATGCAGGAGGCCGTCGACTTTCTAGAAGGTCGCCAAGTTATTGAGCCGGTGATGATAGATACACGGGAGGTTTTTCAGCATACGGCCAATCAATACGCCGCCGACTTTGCCGACGTACAAGGCCAAGAGAACATCAAGCGGGCTTTGGAAATTGCTGCGGCTGGTGGTCACAACGTTATCATGATTGGTCCTCCTGGTGCGGGCAAAACCATGCTGGCGAAGCGGTTGCCTAGCATCTTGCCTGCTCTCAGCATGCAGGAGGCCCTGGAAAGCACCAAAATACATTCCGTGGCTGGCAAGTTGGGAGCCAACGCCTCCTTGCTGAACATGCGTCCCTTCAGGGCCCCGCACCACACGATATCCGACGTAGCGCTAGTAGGCGGGGGCGGTAATCCACAGCCGGGCGAAATCTCCTTGGCTCACAACGGCGTGCTTTTTCTAGATGAGCTACCCGAGTTTAAGCGGACGGTGCTGGAAGTAATGCGCCAGCCGCTGGAGGAGCGCCGCGTAACTATTTCACGGGCCAAGCTGAGTATTGACTTTCCCGCCAACTTCATGCTCATTGCTTCCATGAATCCGTGCCCCTGTGGGTACTACAACCACCCGGAGAAAGAGTGCGTGTGCGGGCCAGGAGTTGTGCAGCGCTACCTTAACAAAGTGAGCGGGCCACTGTTGGACCGAATTGATTTGCACGTGGAGGTGACGCCGGTCACGTTTGACCAAATGACGGAAACGCGGCGTTCAGAATCTAGCCACGACATTCAGAAGCGGGTAGAACTAGCCCGGCAGTGCCAAGCTAAGCGCTTCAGGGACTTTCCTGATATCCACTCCAACGCCATGATGCCGTCGCAAATGGTAAAGGACATTTGCCGAATTAACCCGGCGGGCCTTACGCTACTTAAAACGGCCATGGAGCGCCTGGGCCTTTCGGCCCGCGCGTACGACCGTATCCTGAAAGTAGCGCGTACTATTGCCGATTTGGCGGGCACCGACGACATCGAGATTCAGCACTTAGCCGAAGCTATTCAATACCGCAGCTTAGATAGGGAAGGCTGGGCCGGCTAGGAAGTAATTCAGGCTACAACCAAGTAGAATAGCAGCAGTGTCGTTGACTGTGGCGGCAGAGCCTCCGCTTCACATCGCTACTTCTCAATTTCACCCGTAGCTTTGCAACACCATGTATAAAGCGCTGCTCAAACCGTTGCTGTTCCGGCTAGATGCCGAGCAGGCTCACCATTTGGTACTCGACAACCTGAAACGGGCCAGTGCAGTACCCGGCGGCATGGCCCTCCTGCGGGCACTGTACGACTTTCAGCATCCTAGCTTAGAGCGCGAAGTATTTGGGCTTCCGTTCCGCAACCCCGTTGGGCTAGCAGCTGGCCTCGATAAGAACGCCATGGTTACAGATGAGCTAGCTGCGCTCGGTTTTGGTTTTGTGGAAATTGGAACGGTAACCCCGCGTGCCCAGCCTGGTAACCCAGCCCCACGCTTGTTTCGGCTACCCCAGGACGAAGCCTTGGTCAACCGCATGGGCTTTAACAACGAGGGGGCCTTGGCTGCGGCAGCTCGCTTACGCAAACGGCAGTCAGACATCATCATTGGCGGCAACATTGGCAAAAACAAAGACACGCCCAATGAGCTAGCGGCCCAGGATTACGTAGCGTGTGTGGAGGCCCTGCACGAAGTGGTCGATTATTTCGTGGTCAATGTATCGTCGCCGAATACGCCAGGCCTGCGCCAACTCCAAGAGCGGGAGCCGCTTATTCAATTGCTACAACAGGTGCAGGAGCGCAACCAGTCCCTACCCCGCCCTCGTCCCTTGCTGCTTAAAATAGCACCTGACCTCACCGACTCCCAGCTTGATGATATCTTGCTTATTGCGCGGGAAACGGACTTGAATGGTCTCGTTGCTACGAATACCACCATCAGCCGGGACGGACTGAGTACGCCAGCAGACCATGTGCACACCCTTGGGGCCGGCGGCCTGAGCGGGCGGCCCTTGCGCCAGCGCGCTACCGAGGTTATTCGCTACCTGCATTACCACAGCCAAGGCCACCTTCCGATTATCGGGATTGGTGGTATCCACTCTCCGGCCGATGCGCTAGAAAAGCTGGCGGCCGGTGCGTCTCTGATCCAGCTCTATTCGGGCTTTATCTACGAGGGGCCAGCCCTTATAAAGCGCATCAACCGCAACTTGGTAGAAGCATAACCCTTCGTCCTACATAGCCTGCCCTTACGCGTGGAGCGTACCCAGGTATATTAACCTACAACCGGGCCCCGACCCGGAATTCTATTACATCGGCGGAGCCACGGTGCACTTTCAAATCTACGTTGCCGAATACCCGATCAGTGAAGTAGTATTTTAAGCCCAGGCGCTCGTAGTAGAACTTGTTGGATTTATAGGGATTATAGACGTAGAAGCCCAGGTGCGAAACGAAGGAGAGCCGACCAAATAGGAGTTCGTGCCCAATGTATACGCCTGCTTTTTTTACGTCTGGGAGCTTTTCGTTGGTGCGGGCGGTATCACGCAATTGGGCCGACAAGCTCCGGTCGTAAAAACCCTCTAAGCCCGCCGTGAGCAGACTTTTGCGGTTGAGGCGGCGAGTTGCGGCGAGTGTGAGTGAGTTGACTAGGTACTTGCGCCGGTCGGTTTCGTTGCGTTGCTTTATTCCCACAGTAGTGCTCAGCTCCACTCGATTGTGGCCCACATCGGTAGGCTCGGAGGCGGGGTCGGGGGGTAAGGGCGTGAAGGGCCGCTGCTGGTGATAGTTGAAGCCCAGGAGTACGGTGGGCAAGTTAATGCCAAAGTTGGGCTTCGTGGTGGCACCATTGGAGTAGTGATTGAGGCCAGCACCCAGCATAAGCCCAAGATGCTCGGAAAGAGCTACGTCGTATTCAGCCCGAAACTGAATGGTAGCATTCAGGCGAGAGCTGATGATGGTGTTCTTGTGGTTGGTGGCTTGGTCGTAGCGAATGGGAAAGAAGCCCACACCCGTACCTAGGCGAAAGCTCAGTTCCTGCCGCTGCGTGCGCCAGAAGCTCTTGTTGATGTACATGGTAGCCGCGTAGGAGCGCCCTAGTACAGTATTGTGGTAATCGTAGTACACCAGAGCAAGCCCCACTTTAGGGTAGCGGTACCACGCATGCCACGGCGCCGACCCGTTCGTTTGACGCTGTACGTTCAGCTCAAGGCCCGTAGGGTGCGATACGGCGAGGTGCTTTACGGCAGGAGTGTGCGCTAGTATAAAGCTTCCTTGCGCGTAAGCACCTAGCACTAGCGGGCCCACTGGCGTTTGCTGCTGTTGTGCATGGGCCTTGCCTACCCCCACTATCCCGAGCAACCCAGTTGCTACTACTCTAAGGCGAATCGTCATATGGAAGCAAAACCAGCGTTTCAAAAATAAGAAAACTGACCGGATGCGCGACGGCAGCAACCGAAGCTGAACAATGAGGTCAGAGTTTTATCAAAAATTGCAACGTGCTCTTGCTGTTGTACTTCGCTAATACTTGCTAGTTACTATTAGGCTAATTCTTACCTAAATCAGGACTTAACCGCAACTAAACCCCTGTTTTTACGCTATGATGCCTTGAAAACCACGAGGAACGTGGCTGTAGTGGTCAGTGAAGTGGTCTTTGTAGGTGTTGTTTCCCATTCTTCTTTTCCCATGAAAAAAATTGCAGCTCTCACGGTAGTTCTAGCTTCGGCCGCTTCATTGGCTCACGCCCAGGACGCCGGAGGTTTCCGGATCGGCGTTAAAGTTGGCGGTACATATTCCAATATCTCCGGCGACAACGTAAGCCAGATTACCGGTCCGAACTACAGCACCGACTTAGGCGACTACAAACTAGGTTACAACGGTGGTATCTCCTTGACCATCCCCCTGAGCAGCGACGGCTTCTTCTCTTTCTCACCCGAACTTCTTTACAACCGGAAGGGCTACGAAATTCAGTCGAAGCAGACAGGCAACCTAGGTACTGAAAACGGTAAGACCGTTGAAAGCCGCGAAATAGAACAGAAACGCGTGCTGCACTACTTGGATGTGCCGCTGCTTGCCAAGATTAACGCGGGCGGTCTGTTTTTCGAACTAGGCCCACAAGTAAGCTATTTGTTTGGCTCGAAGAACAAGCAGCAAACGACCACTAAATACACAGACGGCACCAAGAATAAGGCTGACAACGACGGGGGCTTCTTGGACTACAGCGGCATCAAGCGTGGCGAGTCGTCTAAGTCTGACTTAGCACAGTTCGACATCAGCGGCGTGGCTGGCATAGGGTACATGACCGACGGCGGTGTTAGCCTGGGCCTGCGCTACGCTCGTGGCTTCAACTCCCTCATTGACACGAAAGACCAAGACAACGAGCCGAAGGCATTCAACAACGCCTTCACTCTCCAGCTTGGCTACCTCATCCCTACTCGCTAGGCGACTAGAACAATCAAGCAAAGCTGCCCTGGCGACGGGGCAGCTTTTTTGTTTACGGAACATATTCTTTTTTCGAGCCGCCTCGTTTAAGCTACTACTGACGTGCTTACTTAGCTTGTTAGCGGTTCATTTTCAAACATTTGCTTTTTTATCATCATGAAAAAAACCGTATGCGCGCTAGCTTTTGCGCTGGCTGCTGTTGCCGTAACTTCCACTGCCCAAGCGCAGGGAGTCCGTTTAGGAATTAAGGGGGGAGCCAACTTGTCCAACCTGTCGGGCGACCTTACCAACGATGATGGGTACGACAACAAAGTGGGGTTTCATGGCGGCCTGATGCTCAACGTAGGCTTGCTTGATGACGGGTTCCTGTCCTTGCAGCCAGAAGTGTTGTTTTCGCAGAAAGGCTTCGATTATAATGACAGCTACGCCTTTGGCGTGTACAAGAACACCGGTAGCGTTACTTACAACTACATTGATGTGCCAGTGCTCCTGAAGCTAAAGGCCGGTGGCTTGTTCTTCGAGGCAGGCCCGCAGTACAGCTACTTGCTGAAGGTGAAAGATGAGTCGACTCAGACACTTAACGGCAACGTTATTGCCCGAGGCTCGGGAGAAGCCGACCTCGACAATGTGAACCGCAACGAGATTGGGTATGCTGCCGGTCTGGGCTTTCAGTCAGATATAGGAGTGTTACTGGGTCTGCGCTACAATGGCTCGTTCACGGACTTTGCCAAGAACAATAGCTACCGCAATGGTGAGCTATCAAACGCTCGCAACTCGGTGTTTCAGCTTTCCTTGGGCTACCTTATTCCCAGTAAATAGCATTGCGCATTTACAGTGGCAAAAGCCCCATCCAGCTACCTGGGTGGGGCTTTTGCGTGGTAGTAACGGGTACTTGGCACACTTTTAGTCTAGTCTAAACACGTGCACATTTTCTCACCTTCACCACTCTAGTTGCACCATGAAAAAGAAACTGCTAACTGCCGCTGTCCTGCTTACTGTAGCCGCAGCCTCCTCTGCCCAAGCCCAAGGCGTACGTCTGGGCCTGCGTGCCGGCGCTAACTATTCCAACCTAGCTGGTAACGTACGCAACGAAAACACTTACAATAACAAGCTAGGCTTGCTAGGGGGCGTGATGCTGAACGCCGATGTCACCGGCGACGGATTCTTTTCTATTCAGCCCGAAGTTCTGTACTCACAGAAGGGCTTCGAGAACAAGCCAACAGAGTATACCAACCTGATTGGAGCTAAGCAGAAGCGCGAAGGCAAAGTAAACTACAATTACCTCGACGTACCCGTTTTGCTGAAAGTGAATGCGGGCGGCTTTATTGTAGAAGCAGGCCCGCAGTATAGCTACCTGCTTAGCGCTAACAACGAAACCAGAACGACTACTTATCCGGCCCTTGGTGGCTCGCCTCGTACTTCTGAAACGCAGAATAAAAAGGATTTGGATGGCCTAAACCGTAGCGAGCTTGGATATGTGGCGGGCATCGGCTACCAGGCCGATAATGGTGTGAGCCTAAACCTGCGCTACACCGGTGCCTTCAGCGACTTTGTGAAAGGTGATAACGGCACCTATTTCGACGGTGACTTGCAAAACGCTCGTCATTCAGCAGTTCAGCTTTCCTTGGGCTACCTCATCCCTAGCAAGTAGCTTGCAGCTAGCTTCCTAGCCAACTACCCGATCTTCTACTGCGGAGGTCGGGTAGTTGTGTGTTATGCGGGTTGGGAACTACGCATTGGCTTATACTAAGCAGTGCGGCAGTACCGTTTAATAAAAGTATATATATATATATCTCTTATACTTATGCGTATCGTCTATTGCTTTTTGCTTGCATTCCTTTTGCTAGGCACCTCTATTGTTCAAGCTCAAAGCGTGTTGACAGGTCTTAAAGGCGGAGTTGCCATTGCCAATGCCATTGGGCGCGATGCTACCGGCAGTACCCTTCGGTTTGGCTGCCAGGGTGGGTTAGCTCTTCGGTTGAGGCCTTATAAGCACCTAGGCATACAAGTTGAAGCCCTCTACGCCCAGCGCGGCGACAACAGTACTAGCTACGGTCCTTCATTAGGCCATCAGCTAAATTACCTCACCATCCCAGTAGTAGCCCAGTACCACTTTGGTGATATTTTCTTTGAGGGCGGCGGGCAGTATGGTCGTCTTCTGTCGGCCAAGCCGGTGCAGGAGCAGCGTACTGCCATCGGCCGTGCGGCCTTCAACCCTCAAGACATGGGCTTTCTGGTAGGGTTTGGCTACCAAGATACTACGGGCCTGATGGTAGGATGGCGCTACATAGGTGGCCTCAGCAACGTGTATCGTCGCGTAGACTTGGCGGGTAGTAGCCAGGTACAACTCCGTAACAGCGCCATGGAGTTCTACCTAGGTTATGTGGTAGAGCCCATCAAAATAGTAAGGGGCAGCGGCCACTTTGCTGTAGGAACAGCCAAGCTAGTGTTTGTGAAGACGCCGGTTCTACTCTTTAAAGGAGTTAGGTTTTTACTTTACACAGGGCCCTCTAAGCTGGTTCGCGCCATCCGAGGCAAAGACCGCCCAGCCCCCACAGCTCCAGAAGTGTCCTCTACTACCCCAGTCCTACCCGCTTCTCCTACCCCAGCAAACTGGAAGAGGCATCCGCTGCAGCGGATGCCTCTTCCAGTTTGCTGGGGTAGTGGCCCAGACTTACTGCTGTACTGCTGCCGCGTAGTTGCGGTAGAAATGCGGAATCGTCTCAATACCCTTTAGAAAGTTGAACACACCGTAGTGCTCATTGGGCGAATGGATGGCATCGGAGTCCAAGCCGAAGCCTAGCAGCACCGTATCCAGCCCTAGTTCAGTTTTGAACATAGCGACGATTGGAATAGAGCCTCCCCCACGGGTAGGAATAGGCCGCTTGCCAAAAGTAGTTTCCATTGCATCGGCGGCGGCTTTATAGGCTACTGAGTCGGTAGGCGTTACTACCGGCTCTCCGCCATGGTGAGGCTTTACTACTACCGTTACGCCAGCAGGCGCAATGCTCTCGAAGTGCTTCTGGAAGATTTCCGTGATTTCATCGGAGGTCTGGTGGGGCACCAGGCGCATAGAAATCTTGGCGTAGGCCTTGGAAGCAATAACGGTTTTAGCACCCTCGCCGGTGTACCCACCCCAAATGCCGTTCACATCCAGCGTGGGCCGGATGCCGATGCGCTCCACTGTGGTGTAGCCTTCTTCCCCGTACGTAGCGGGTAGGCCGATGCTTTGCTTAAACTCTTCGTCAGAATGCGGTACGCGGTTCAACTCGGCCCGCTCCTCCTCACTCAGCACGGCTACCTTGTCGTAAAAGGCCGGGATGGTGATGTGGTTGTTCTCGTCGTGCAGGGAGGCAATCATCTTGCACAGCACATTGATAGGATTTGCCACGGCACCGCCGTAGAGGCCGGAGTGCAGGTCGCGGTTTGGGCCGGTTACTTCTACTTCGTGGTAGCTCAGGCCGCGCAACCCTACCTCAATGCTGGGCTGGTCGTTGGCTAGCATACCCGTGTCAGAAATCAGAATAACATCGGCCTTGAGCTTCTCCTTGTTGTTGCGCACGAAGATGCTTAGGTTATTGGAGCCGATTTCCTCCTCCCCTTCAATCATGATTTTGACGTTGCAAGGCACACCGCCTTCCTGGTTCATCACCTCCAGGGCTTTCACGTGCATGTACACCTGACCTTTATCGTCGCAGGCGCCACGGGCGTAGATTTTGCCGTCTTTAATAACAGGCTCGAAAGGTCCGGAGGTCCATAGCTCGTACGGGTCGGCAGGCTGCACGTCGTAGTGGCCGTACACCAGCACCGTAGGCAGGCTGGGGTCGATCATTTTCTCGCCGTATACAATGGGATTACCAGCCGTGGGGCACAGCTCCACGTTCTGCAGGCCCACTTCCTCGAAACGGGTTTTCAGGTACTCGGCGGCGCGCAGTACGTCGCCATGAAACTTAGGATCGGCGGATACGGAAGGGATGCGGAGCCAGTCAATCAGCTCACTCAGGAAACGCTCTTGGTTCTGCTCGAGGTAAGAAGCCATGCGGCGGTGGGGTTAGTTGGAAATGCGGGGGTAAAGGTAACAGATGAGCACTGACTCCATTTATCCTTAAAAACTGAGTAAGTTCTTCTGCACTGGTGATAGACGGGGCAGAAACAGGCGTTTTTCCCGTCGCGCGTCTCTACAACATAGAGGATAAGAAAGAGACAGTACCTGGATTTAAGAGCGGCACATGGATATGTTAGTCCTTTTCTACAACGTTTAATTATTAGCTCTTCTTCCGTCAGATATACAAAATGGATTAAGTAGCTTATCACTAATGATCATATCAGCAGAAGTAGGGATAGGATAAGCGGTACTACTATGTCGGCGGGAAACTTACCCTACTCAGTCATGAGGACAGTGGCCATAATTGTTAAGAGGAACATAAGCGGTATTCCATATTTCGGCCAGTAGGTAAGCAACGTGTGCAGTCGAATTCTGGAGTTACTGTTTGCTTCTAGCTTTTACTTGCTAATTGTCCAGTCACTCTCGCTGACAGTGTAAGTTACTTTTTATCCCAGGGCATGGGCACGCGGCTTTCGGTGCCGGTGCGCAGGCGGCCGATGTTAGCGCGGTGGGTGTACACGAGCAGGGCGGCCAGCACGAAGCCAAACCAGAGCAGCAATGAGTTGTCGGGCCGAAACTGGGGTAGCAGCTGGAGCAGAGCAAATACAACTCCAGCGGTCATGGACGACAGGGACACGTAGCGCGTGGCTAGTAGCATGGCAATGAATACCAGAATGCAGACGCCTACTGTGGCGGGCGCAATAGCCAGCATCATGCCCAGTACCGTAGCTACTCCTTTCCCTCCCCGGAACCCCGCGTAGATGGGATAAATATGGCCTAGCACGGCTAGCACTCCACATGCCAGTTGGAAGTAAAGCAACTGCTCTGGCTGAATAGCCCCCTGGTTGAGCATTACGCCAGCCAGGGAGGTAGCGGCCCATCCTTTCAGCACATCAATGGCCATTACCACGGAGCCGGGCTTTTTGCCCAGTACCCGAAAGGTATTGGTAGCGCCGGAGTTGCCGGAGCCATGCTCCCGAATGTCGAGGCCGTAAAACCAGCGTCCTACCCACAGAGCCGTTGGGATGGAACCAATAAGGTAGGCTGCTAGCAGCAACCCTAAAATGAGGGGAAAATTCATGGACGGGTGGGAGTAGGTGTCGAGCTATAGGACAAAGATACGCGGCAATAGTAGAGGGGTTGGGGCAGAGTATTCTCGGCAGAGTATTGTTTGCTTTGGCCTCCCTACAAACAAAACCGCCCTGCTAGCAAGCCAGCAGGGCGGTTTTGTTTATTCGTCGCCGAAGGGGTCGTTGGGGTCTTTTTTCTTCTCCTTCACTTTCTTTTCCTTCTTCTCTTTCTTCGGCTCATCCGCTGGCGCCGTGGCATCGTCTGCTGGGGCTACATCGGCCTTCTTGTTTTTCTTTTTGCCAGTGTCCTCCATGGGAGCATCGGCCGGGTCAGCATCAGCTGCGGGTTCATCCTTTTTCTTCTTTTTCTTACCCGTTTCCTCAACTGGCGCGGCATCAGCGTTAGCATCGTCAGCTACGACGTCCTCTTTGTTTTTCTTCTTTTTCTTCTTGTCGCCACCTTCCATAAAGTCGAAGTTGCCGGTGCTCTGTGGCTGGGCCACGTTCACTTTGCGCTTACCTGTTTCTTTAAGGAAGTCTTTGCGGAAGTGGTTGAGGAAAGTTTGCACCTCTTGGTCATCTCCGAGGTAGAAGCCGTACTCCGTGGCCGTGTTGTAGTCGCCTTTCGCTTTCAGACCAATGATTTCATCGAAGGAACCATGTTGGGCTTTGGCCAGCATCACGTTGTTCTGGTACTTGAGGTAGTACCACGTCTGGGGCTCGGCCTCCAAGTATAGCTCTACCGCGTCGCCGGTGCTTTCCCGCTTGATTTCAATGTAGCCGTCAATCATGGCATTGATATCTTTCTTACCAATGCTCACTAGGCCAATCTTTCCAACTGAGTACCAAGCCTTGAACTTCTCGTTCCAGCGCAGCTTCACCTCGCTAAGCACCAGTGTATGCAGAAACTTAGGCGACACCTTTTGTAGGGGCGTATAGTTCCCTTTGCGGTTGCTGTATTCCAGGGTAGCCTTGTTGCCAATGAACTCCGCCATCTTATACAGCTGCGCCTGTGAGCCAACCAGCGCCTCAGGCAAGCCCTTGGCATTAGTAGCCATATCGTTGCCCATAGCTTCCACCGCTTTTTCAGGCAGGTTAATATCGAAGGCCAAGAACGCGTCTAGGTCGTAGATGGCGCTGTCGGGTTTGGCATAGCCTAGGCCGGCGCCGGCCAGCGTGTAGTCTTTGTTGGAGTTGATTAGGTTGAGCTTACCCCGGAAATTCAAAGCTCCAGTTGAGTCGTTCAGGGTCATTACGGCGCCTTCGTACACATCTGGGTCGGTAGCCTCGTGGCGGCTGATGGCGTACTGCCGTTTCTTCTGGTCGTACGTCAGTGTGCCATCTACTTCAAAGATGTTCAGGTCGGTGACGCCGGGCTTGGGGGCTACAAACAGCGGGTACACCTTCGTCGTATTATCGGCCAAGAACAAGCCTGTGAGCATGGGGGTACCATCCTCCGCCTTGGGCTCACCTAGCTTGATGCGAATGCCTTTCGGGTCAATACTATCCTGCACCGCAAACCAGTCCGACGAGGCTGGGTTTTTCACAAAATCCAGCTTGGCTTGTCCATCGAAAATAAAGCCTCGCTTCTGCGAGTTCATCTTCACGCCACCACGGTAAGCAATGCGCGGAGCCAGTCGGAACTTGTCGGTGGCGAGTAAGGTAGCAACGGCCGTCGTAGGCGGCGACGCTGGTAGCTCATCCCCCGTTGTGTTGCGCTTGAGCAGGCCACGGCTTGCTTTGCCAGCTTTGCCGCTCATAGCTAGCATAGCCGTAGAATCGACGGCGAAGTTGGCGAACTTGATGGCGAAGGAATCAGCAGAAGCGTTTTTATAGCTGTACAGGGCATTGCCGGTAAAAGCATTGCGCGACTGAATTTTGATTTCGCCTTTGTACAAGCTGTGGTACTTGTGCAGGGTATCCATCACCACTTCGGCATTTTGGAAGGCCCGCATTTCCGCGTTGGGCAGGATGTACACTTTGTTGGAGTCGGGCGAAATCCAGGCGTCGGCGGCGGCAATGCGGGGCACTCCACCCGCTACCAGGCGGTAGCGGCTCAGGTCGTACTGGCCCGTAGCGGCTTGGAACTTCAAGCCATGCTGCTCGGGCTTGGTGCTGTAGAAGAAGGAACGCGAGGAGTCGGCGCCGGGCGCTACGCGCAACTGCACCAGCTTCTTTTTGTAGTCCCACTTACCACCCGAGAGGGTAGTTCGGTACTGAGAGTACGGCAGATCAATGCTAGACTTGTTATCGCCATCCTCCCGGGCAAATTCCGTGTTACCCGCTTTTAGGTCCGAGGTAAATGATACGTTGTTGGCCGTCAGAGCAGGCTTGTTCACCTCCGCAGACTTAATACTAAGGGTGGAGTTTTTGCCGGTGTAGCGCGTAGGCTTAAACAGCAGCGCCGTAGAACGAATAAACGACTGCGGACCATCTACCCGGCCGTTTCCGTAGAGGCCGCCTGGTGTGTAGGCCAGTGTACCTCTGAAACCGTAGGTATTGTCGTACAGCTTTAAGTTCTGGGCCTGGCTACCGTCGGCACTGCTCAAATACATAGAGTCTTGCTTCACGGCCCACTTCATTTGGTAACCGGGCAGCAGGCTTACTTTCGCGTATTCCGTCCCGTTCAGCGGACCGGGCAGAATAGTACCCGACTTACCAACCGTTACCACTGAGTCTCGGTAGAAAATAAACTGGTCGCTGGTGAAGTCGCCAGTCAGGTACTTCACGTTGCCAATCCCTTGCAAGCCACGGTTGCTCATGGTCACCTTGTTAAATAGGCGCCCTTTGCCACCGTAAAGCGGGAATCCTTCTTTCGGCACGTTGTAATTAAAACCCAAAGAGCCATCTTCCTGTAGGGTGAGCTTGGTTTGGAAGTTAGGCATGATGCCACCGCTCACAAACGTTCCCTTAAATCCTACCGCTGCCCGGTTCTTGTTATTCAACGAGTCGAGCTTAAACGGCGGAATGTCGAAATACATGGTGGTGTCGTAAGCGCCACCTAGCACTTCTGGCTTGTCGAAGAATACATACGCCCCGGTGCTGGCATCGAAGGAAGGGTAGGCCCCCAGCTTTTTACGCCCCGATTTATTGTTGGGAGCATTGATGTAGAGACGACCAGCCGAGGTTTTCTTTTTGTTGGTAAGCGTAAAGTCGGTGTCCTTGCGCGCTTTCATTACCGAACCCCGCGAGCCTTTACCCTTTACAATGATGGAGTCAATCTTTACCAGATCAATGTAAAAGCCATCGTAGTCGAACTTAAACTCTTTTCCTTTGAAGATAAAGGCCGAGGCGACTACCGTACCATTGAACAGAACTCCCCGGTTTTTTTGGATGCGAATGACGCTGGAATCGGGCTTCACAAACACGGTCACCGAGTCGTCAGAGAAGTTGAAGCGGTCAACACCGCGCACCAATAAGTCATTGGTTTGCAGGTTGAGGGTAGCATTCTTACCCGAAGGCGACAAGCTCTTGATGGCAATGTGGTCGTAGTCCTTCTTACCCCGTGAAGAGTTTACGTAGTGCGTAGCCTTGGGAAACAGCACTACCTGATCGGTTTGGGGATACCACTGTATGTAGCCGTCACGGGCCAAGCCCGCCATAGCTGAACGCAAGTTATCCGGCTTCAGACTCAAGGCCGTGGCCATGTCCTGAATGGTAAACAACCGTACGTTGCCGTGGCTCTGGCTGTAGCCTACTACCATCTGCAAGGGGTGAATCTTGTTGATGGCCTTGATCTGCTGGTAGCGGGTGTTGGTGTAAAACTCCTTCGATTCGAAGTTGGCGGTAACTTGGTTTTTAGCCGTCAGGATAGAGAAGTCGATGTAGGGGGTCCGCACGGGCCAGGTCAGCAACTCCGCCGCCACCTCCATTTGGTGGTAGGAGTCGTAGTAAGGCGTCGATTTGTACAGGCCTTCCTCGCGGGTTAGCTGCAATACTTGCTGCTTCTTGGTGTACTTCAGCTTTACGCCGGGGTGGGTAAGCGAGTCTTGCTTGTCCTGGTAGATGGTAACGCCAGCATGCTGGGCCGTGATAATTGTGTCGCCGAGAACGTACGCGCGGGAAGAGGCCTTAAACTTAGGCTTGCCGTCCACTTCCACAATAATGCGCGACAACGCCCCATCAAGCGACGCTGAGAGTGCACGGTTGCCGGATAAAGAGAAACCACCATAGTAGCGAATGTTGTCGCCGATGTTCTTAACCCGGGCGTTGTTAGTGGCAGAAATAAAGCGCGGGTAACCCGTATCCGTTGTAGCTGTTTTTTTCTTGATGCTGCGGTAGGCAAACCACCCTTTCACGGGTGATTCCAGCACGGCCGGGTACGTGAGCGTCACAGGGTTAGCCACAAATTCGGCCCGGCTGATGTCAAAGTCGTACGCCGCCAAGTCTGCCGTCACGGGATTGTTGTTTACCTGCCAGGCGTATTGCCCGCCGTAGCCGACAAAGCGGCTGCGAGTAGGAATTACTGCTCCACTAGTTTTACGGATGTAGATAGAGTCGCTCCCCGACGCCATAAACAGGTCGGCGTCTTTAATGATGAGTACTGGCCCGCGCGTAGAGGGTGCCAGGTAGGTATCATATGAAGGAGTGGCGGCAGCGTCCCAGCCAGAATCGGTGGCTTTGGTAGTTTTCTGATCGTCGCCCCACAAATCTTCATCGCCCCAGGCGTCGGCCTTCTTCTTGGGGGTTGCTTTGGTATTGAGCGGCTTGGTGGTGACGGCCGCTGTTACTGGGGCTGCCGGAGGAGCCGGGGGCGCCATAGAAGGCATGTCGGTTTCGTTGTAGGCATAGCTGAATGTGCCCCCTACTACCCGCAACGTGTTGTAACGGGATTTGTACAGAAACTTCGTATCCAGAAACTGCGCGGAACCGGCCAGAAACTTCTCGGCGTCGGTGGGCTGCTCCTTCTCCAACGTTTTGCCTACCACATTCAAGAACTCCGTCATCTGCTGATCGGAGAAGTTCTGTACTTGCGCGCCCGCGGCAATGGCCGTGTAGAAATGCTCGAAGTGAGGCCGGGGCCGGAACTTCCGCGTGAGCATGTACTGGCTCAGTGCAATAATGTAGCGCTGGTGCGTAGCCGTGAGTTTATTAGTGGCCCACAGTTGCTGCAAACGCGTGCCGGCGGCCTTAGAGGCAGTATTGTTGGTGGTAGCCATCATTGACTGCACATCCACCATGAATTGTTGCGGCTCACTGCTCAGCTTGCCCGTAAACTTGGGCAATGCTGGTGCCGCCGGAGCCGCCCCGGCCGCTTGTTTAGAAGGTGGCTGGGTCTTTGGCTGCTGCGCCCAAGCCGAAGAGCTCAGGCTTACTAACAGCGCACAAACCCATCCAAAAACGGTACGCTTCATATCAAATTCGTCAAAGCCTTATTAATCGCCTACAATTTCGACAAAACCCTGCACTTTTTAGGCCACTTCGCCTCTCCCCTAACCACAATCATAAGGGGCCCTACTTTTGTACCATTCTGAGGCTCAACCGGGTGCCCTTAGCTCCTACGGCTCGGCATCGTGCCGCTACGGTAGCTCCTAAAACGACACCACCCGCGCAAGATTGTTGCGCGGGTGGTGTCGCTTCTGCCTTCGTGCGTAAGGCGTTATGCGGGCTGCCGAAACACGGCCGAAACCCAGTGATTTTGGGTGCGGTGACTTTCATACTGGAAGCCTGCTTTCTCGGCCGCCGCGCGAATCAGCGGGAGGTCTTCTTCATAGAAACCAGAAAACAGAATGGGGCCACCCGGCTTGAGGTAGCCTGCATACGCACCCATATCTTCCAGCAATACATTGCGGTTGATGTTGGCCAGAATGATATCAAACGGAGCTTCTCCTTTCAGCGCGGTTACGTCCCCCAAGCGAGCTTCTACCTTGTCCTGCACGTTGTTCTCTGCGGCGTTGTCGGCAGCGTTTTCGGCGGTCCAGGGTTCTACGTCCACGGCTAGCACGTAATCGGCGCCGAGCTGCACGGCCATTACGGCCAGAATGCCGGTGCCGCAGCCCATGTCTAATACACGCTTGCCTTGGTGGTCGATGTGCAGTTGATTGGTAATCATGAGAGCCGTCGTGTCGTGATGGCCGGTGCCGAAGGACATGCGCGGCATTATCACAATTTCGTGCTCCAGATCGGGTCGGGCCTCGTGGAAGGGTGCCCGCACCGACACCTTATCGGCAATGACCAAGGGCTGAAAATTCTTCTCCCACTCGGCATTCCAATTTTGGCGGGTGATAACCCGATGAGAATACTCCAGCTCCCCTATTCCCTCGTAGCGGCTCATGACCTCCGCCACATCATCGGGGTTAAACACATCCTCCGTCGTGTAGGCGCAAAAGCCATCATCGTTGTCCTCGAAGGTATCGAAGCCAAGCTCAGCTAACTCAGCTACTAGTATATCAGACAGCTCGCGGGGAGCCTTCACGCTCAGTTCAATAAAATCCATGGTTGGCAGAGGGGTATCAGGAGAAACGAAAATGCCGCCCAACTAACCCGGACGGCAACTTCAGTGCAAAAATACAGATTTGATGCGGCCAATAGAGGCTTAGAATTTCAAGTTGTGCCAGAGCTGGCGCCGGAGAGCACCCTCATTGCGCATTACACGCCTAATCGGCACCCAAGCCGTAGCCATTGCCAGCGCAGCAAAACCTACACGTACCCACCACCACGGCACAAAATACAGCACTGCCCCAGATGCTATGCTAAGCAGGTTTATCAGGGTAGAAGCATTGCCTCGCATGTTCGTAAAGTCAATGCTTTTGCTGATGACTTTGGCCTTGTAGAGACTACCCCATAGGCCTAGTACTAGCAGAGTGCCCGCTGCCAACGGTAGCAGGCCCAGTAAATTCCAGCGCCCCTGCGGGAACAACGCCAGCAGTGCCACCGCTGACACCAAGCAGTCAGCCAATAGCACTGGGCCCACCAGCC
Source organism: Hymenobacter mucosus (assembly GCF_900188255.1). GTDB lineage: Bacteria > Bacteroidota > Bacteroidia > Cytophagales > Hymenobacteraceae > Hymenobacter > Hymenobacter mucosus. The sequence goes on from NZ_FZNS01000018.1 coordinate 40,694, forward strand.
GCAAGTACAAGTGCAGTAGCCGTTTCGTTAGGCCCAACCGAGCAATTTCATTCGCAGCCACTGCCCCTACTGCTCCGAAAAGATTATTGTTAACGTAAGTGAAGCTAATGGTTGGCAGGAAGGCCATCCAAAAGATACCGTTCAGTGGATCACCATGTTTGGCTGTCATTCTACTGCTAAGGACCAGAATTGTCACTTTGAAAACGAGTGCAACAGACAGTGCCGGCCAGCACTTGCGCAGGTAAGCCTTCCACTCTGGTGAAAGACGGGCCAGCAATCGGTTTGCGGTCTTGTTTTCAGGGGTCGTGGCGAGGTAACGACTACTAAACTTCTCCCCTAATCCGGCCAGCGCCACGCCCCACAGCACTAGTGGGCCTGCTATGGCCAATGTGGTCAGCGCGGTAGTAGCGAAGGGAAGAGTAATAAATGTGCTCAGCCAACCAGCCGCCGCTACTAGGCACAGTAGGTTTAAGGCAAACAACGAATGACGCCACCGCCCCATTGATAGCAGCAGGCGTAGATTGAAGCTAACCGTAGCTGCACTGAGTAGAACTAATAGGTTGAGGCCAAGCGGGCGCCAGGCGTGCGGAGTGCCTACCAGTGCTACCAGCAGAAACAGAAGCAGGATAAGCCGACGTATGGTAATTAAATCCAGTAGAAAGGCCGTAACCATGTTATACTTTCCCGACACCGGAAAATGGTCGGGTAAGGGCCGCTGCACGGGTCTGTAGGTGGGCATAAAGTCTACTAGCAAGGCCGACAGGTAGAATATGCCATTTATCAGGAATAGCAGTTGCTTGGCAAAGCCCTCGGGTAGCGACGCTTCTCGGTTCAGCATGAAAGCCATGCCCACCCCGTTGAGCACACACAACGACGCTATCAAGATGAGGGCAGCGCGCCCTCCGCCAGCATCGGGCCAGAGCACGGCTTTTAGGCGGCGACTCAGCAAATAGGGAAGAAAGTGCCCTAGCGTTCCGTCGTGAGCCATGTCAGGTCCTGGGCAGAGGTGGATGCCGGGTGCAGCAGTTGAAGCAATGCGTTGTTGAGGTAAGCCTCGCGCCCGCGCAGGAAGTCGGCCATCGAGCCCCAGTATTTTACTTCGCTGTCGTCGAGAATCAACAGATGCGTGGCTATTTTCTCTATGTGCGCCAAGTTGTGTGAGGACACGAACGTGAGACACTGGCTGCGGTAGCTGCCTAGCAGCTCCAGAATGCGCTCCGCCGAGAAGATGTCCAATCCGTTCAAGGGCTCATCAAGAATCAACAGCTCAGGACGGTGAAGCAGGCAGGAGGCAACGGCCACTTTCTGCTTCATACCAGTGGAAAAGGAGCTAAGGCGCTTGCGTCGTACATTGTCGTAGTCTTCCAGCAAGTGCCCGAGCAGACTGTTGATGCGGGCTGTAGCGTCGGGTAGCTCATAGATTCGGGCTACGAACTGCAGGTACTCTTCGGCGGTGAGTTGCTCTACAAGGTGCCCTTGGTTGATGAGGGCGCCAATACGGCGCTTGACCGCCACCGGAAATGTTTCGCCCATAGCAGTACCGTCTAGCAGTATTTCACCGCTGGTGGGCAAGAGCACATTGGTAAGCAAATTGAAAAGCGTGCTTTTGCCAGCTCCGTTGCGGCCTAGCACACCTACACAGTAGCCCGTGTGGGCGCTGAGGCTTACGTCACGCAGGATACTTTTGGCCCCAAAAGCTTTCGTGAGCTGACGAAGTTCTACTTCCATTGACAACAAACTGCGTGGTAGATACTAAGCATTCTATACCTATATCGGGTAGGCCAAGGTAGTAACTTCTGCCTGGGCAGACACTGTGTGACTAGCAGCAAAAAGCCCCGCCCTATTGGCATAGGACGGGGCTTTTCATTTTGTATAGCTGCTCTTCACTACTGCTGCCGACAGCCGGCAAAGGAACGTACCTTGGTGAAGTAAATGGCAAAGTCGGCCAGGTTACGCTGGGGCGTTACAAACAAGGAGTAGTCCGCGAAACTGGGAGAATCGGTGATGTACCATAGCCCGGCTTTGTCGGCGAAGAGCTTGTTGGTTTCCTTGTACACTAGCACATCAGCGAAGGTGTCCTCGGCCTCTATGTAGAGAGTGCCAAAACAGTAGTTCTTACGACGCGGGTCCGTTTCCAGGTACACCGACCCATAGATGCGGCAGGGCTCAACGCCCACCGGTTGGGTAGCTGCCACGAAGGGCACGCGCGGGGCCGGCTGAAATGGGCTGAGCGCCAGCAAACCAGAAAACAGAACAGATGCGAGCATAGCAAGGGGATATACCTCGTCCCAAGGACAATTATCCGACCAAGTTTAGTTCGGGCAAGTATGCCACCACGTGCTTAGAACGACTTGATGATTTCCGTGAAATCGCGCGACTTGAGAGAAGCGCCGCCAATGAGACCTCCATCTACATCAGGCTGACCAAATAGCTCCCGAGCATTCTGGGCGTTGGCCGAGCCTCCGTAGAGAATGGTGGTGTTTTCAGCAGCCTCTGCGTCGTAGGCGCGGGCAATCTGTTCGCGAATGAAGGCGTGAACTTCTTGTGCCTGTGCACTAGTAGCCGTTTTGCCGGTGCCAATGGCCCAAATGGGTTCGTAGGCAATTACTACTTGGTCGAATTCCTCGTTAGAGAGGTGAAACAAGCCGTCTTGCAGCTGCTTGCTGATGAAGTTAAAGGTATCATCCGCCTCACGGGTTTCCAGGCTCTCACCTACGCAGAAAATTGGTTTCAAGCCAGCTGCCAGAACTGCCTTTAGCTTCTGGCTCAGCAGCTCATCGTCCTCACCGAAATATTGACGACGCTCGGAGTGGCCCAGAATTACGTACTCGGCTCCTACCGACTGCAGCATTTTGGCCGACACTTCACCAGTGAAAGCACCACTTTCTTTCTGGTGACAGTTTTGGGCACCCAGGTGGAATCGGCCCCCTTCGGGGAGTTGCTTGCCAATAGTCGTCAGGAATGGGAAGGGCGGGCACACCACTACCTCCACTTGGGAGCCAGTTACTTCGTCCTGCACCATGTTCACAATTTCGGAAATCAAGGCCTGACCGTCTTGCAACGTGGTATTCATTTTCCAGTTGCCGGCCACAATATTCTTACGCATAGCGGAAAGGGTTGAGGTTGGGGTTGACCCGCAAGTTAGCAGGATGTGCTCCAATGAAAGCAGATTTACCTGCCGGCAGTTGCTACTGCTACCGGCTACGGCTAGCCTTGCGCCTACCCCACCACACGAGTACCAGGCCAACAATGACTACCAGCGCAGCCGCGGCCAGCGCCATCCAGGCCAGTACCAGCGTATCGGCAGCGGCACGGCGGGCGGCCCAAATGCCCAACAGACCCCAGGCTACGGCAGCGGGGTAGGCAAACTCCCGAAATTTCTTGGTCACGTTCAGGGCCACGCCGGCTGTAATGCCTACCAGCACAATAGCTATTTCATTGGCTTGCGCCGCCGCTGGCTGCCACTTGGTACCTATGCCCAGGGTTACGTTTACTACCGTTGCCACCGATATCCACCCTAAGTACAGGCCAAATGCTACGCTACTATACCACGGGGCCTCGCCCCGCTGCACGAAGTGCCGCGTCCGACCATATACCACCGCTAGGCTAGCCAAGATTAGCAACATTACTACCATGCTCGGCACCAAGAGTTCATACGCAAACATTACCAGCCATAAACTTGTCATCAGGTTTGCAAGCACCAAGGGCCGCGCCACAGCATCGGGAAGCAGGTTACGGCGCTGAGCGGGAAGTAGCTGCCAAATGGCGTAAAAAGCTAAGCCCAGAAATATCAGCCCCCAGATGCTGAACGCGTAGCCTGCCGGCGTAAGTGGCGTTGGGTATTTATAAGATACCTGCCCGTTTGTTTGCCCATTGAAGGGGTAGCGTTGCGACACGTAATTGAGCGCGAGGTTGGCGGCAATGGCAGCCGTAGCAGCCCAGCGCCAAACACGACTTTGGGTGGGAGCTACAAGAGCATCAAAAGCAGCTTGGGAAGAGAGATGCGAATTCATGAAGTGAAGAACAAGGAAGTAGTCCAAATCTCCCTACGCAAGCTTTACAGACTTTAGTCGAAGTGCGGCTCGCACCAACTCGACATTCTATCTCACTCTACCCCCACAACAAGAAGCCCGGTTGTATCCTTGTAGATACAGCCGGGCTTCTTGTTGTGGAGAGTCCGCTTTACAGCTTCTCGGCCAAGAACCGTGCTGTGTGGTTGGTATCCTTGAGCTTAACCATTTCTTCTGGCGTGCCTTCAAACAGCAAGTGCCCGCCGTTGATACCCCCTTCCGGGCCCAAGTCAATAACCCAGTCAGCGCACTTGATGATGTCCATATTGTGCTCAATGATGAGCACCGAGTTTCCTTGCTCCACTAGTGCATTCAATGCCGTCATCAGCTTGTTGATGTCGTGGAAGTGCAGGCCGGTGCTAGGCTCATCGAAGATGAACAGAATTTTATCGTTCTGTAGGGTATTGCCCTTGGTCAGGAACGACGCCAGTTTCACGCGCTGAGCTTCGCCACCCGACAACGTGTTAGCCGATTGCCCCAGGCGGATATAGCCAAGTCCGACGTCGTCCAGGGGCCGGAGGCGCTCCACGATTTTAGGCTGGTCCTTGAAGAACTGAATGCTGTCTTCAATGGTCATTTCCAGCACCTCGTTGATGCTCTTGTCCTGAAACTTCACGTCCAGAATATCTTGCTTGAACTTGCGTCCCTCGCAGGCCTCACACGTCAGGTAGATATCGGCCATGAACTGCATCTCAATCTTTACTTGGCCTTCGCCCTGGCATACCTCGCAGCGGCCGCCATCAATGTTGAAGGAGAAGTGCGACGGTTTGAAGCCCCGTGCTTTGGCTAGTTGCTGGTCAGCAAACAAAGTCCGGATGGCATCGTATGCTTTCACGTACGTCACCGGGTTTGAGCGGCTGCTTTTGCCAATAGGATTTTGGTCCACAAACTCTACGTGCGTCACCTGCCCATTCACACCAGTTAGCCGGTCGAATTTGCCGGTAGCTTCGCCCGCTCCACCGCCTAGTTGCTTGAGCAGAGCCGGAGCCAGAATACGCCGAATTAGGGTAGACTTGCCCGAGCCCGATACGCCCGTCACCACGGTCATCACATTCAGCGGAAATTTCGCCGATACGTTCTTGAGGTTATTCTCTCGGGCACCCGTCAGCTCTAATGCGTTGCGCCAAGGCCGACGGCTTGTGGGCACAGCTACTTCCATGCGGCCGCTCAAGTACTGACCCGTGTAGGTATCGGAGGCTAGTACTTCGGCATAAGTACCCTGGAACTGCAGCATGCCACCGCCACTACCCGCTTCGGGGCCAATGTCGATGATCTGATCAGCCTGTTCCATCATCTTGTCCTCGTGCTCCACTACAATGACGGTGTTGCCAAGCTGCTGTAAGGAGCGCAGAACGCCTATAAGCTGCTCCGCATCCTTGGGGTGCAGGCCAATGCTGGGCTCGTCAAGGATGTACATGGAACCTACCAGCGCCGAGCCGAGCGACGTGGCCAATGAAATACGCTGGCTTTCCCCACCCGAGAGCGTGCTGCTCAAGCGGTTTAAGGTAAGGTAGCCTAACCCCACGCGGTTTAGATACTCCAGGCGGTTGGTTACTTCGGTCACGAGGCGCTCGGCTACCTTAGCCTCGTGCTCAGGCAGGTCGAGGTTCTGGAAAAACTCTAGGGCTCGGCTCACAGGCAGCAGTACCAGATCCGTGATGCTGTTGCCATTGATCTTGACGTACTGAGCATCTTTGCGCAAACGCGTACCGCGGCAGTCGGGGCAGGTAGTGCGGCCCCGATAGCGGCTTTGCAGCACTCGGTACTGGATTTTGTGCGTCTGAGTCGATACCCAGTTGAAGTAGGCATCAAGTCCTTCAAAGTACTTATTGCCTTTCCACAGCAAGGTGCGCTCGGCTTCGCTGAGTTCGTTGTACGGGCGGTGAATGGGGAAATCGAAGCGGATGCCGTTTTTTAGCAGGGGCTTCAGCCACTCACTCTGCTTATCAGTACGCCAAGGAGCAATAGCCCCTTCGTATACCGTCAGGCTCTTATCCGGAATTACGAGGTCCTCGTCGATGCCTAACACGGAGCCGAAACCTTCGCAGGTCTGGCAAGCACCGTAGGGATTATTAAAGGAGAAAAAGTTGACGCTGGGTTCTTCGAACACCAAATCATCCAGTTCAAACCGGTCGGAGAAGGTGCGGGTTTCCTCATCCAGCTTTACTAGGCAGGTGCCATGCCCCTCAAAGAAAGCCGTCTGTACGGAGTCCGACAGGCGGAACATCAGGTCTTCGTCGCCGGGTTGAATAACAGCCCGGTCAACCATAATGAACACGTCGCCCTGCACTTCCGGCTGGCCTTCCGCAATCAACTCCTCAATGAAGGCCGTCTCGTTGTTTACAACAACCCGGCTATAACCTTTCTGCAGAAGCAAGTCCAGTTCCTTACTCATCGGCCGACCGTCTTCGTTAGGCAACAGCGGCGCCAGAATCATTGCTCGCGTGCCTTCGGGCAAACGAAAGAGGTAGTCTACTACGTCGGCTACGTTGTCCTTCCGAACCTGCTCGCCGCTCACCGGCGAAAACGTACGACCCACGCGGGCAAACAGCAACTTGAGGTAGTCGTAGATTTCGGTGCTGGTGCCTACTGTGGAGCGATTATTCTTGATGCTGACCTTCTGCTCGATGGCAATAGCCGGCGAGATGCCGCGGATATAGTCTACGTCGGGCTTGTCCATGCGGCCCAAAAACTGGCGGGCATACGACGAGAGGCTCTCCACGTACATGCGCTGCCCCTCGGCATACAGCGTGTCAAACGCCAGCGAAGACTTACCAGAGCCCGACAAGCCCGTGACAACGATGAATTTATTGCGCGGCAGCGCCACGCTCAAGTTTTTGAGGTTGTGAACCCGGGCGTTCTTTATCAGGATGAACTCGCGCGGGTCGAGCTGGTCAATGGGATCAGCCGCGGGGGCGGCTACTTGCAAAGCGGAGTTATCGGCCATAGGTCGGTAAACAACGACGGCCGGGGGTTTGGTTTCCGGCGGAAGCGGTTTAGGCAGGCGAAGGTACAGTGGATAGCTGCGGGTAAGAAACACCTCTGCACAGAACCACTACTTGCTGTCCGCAAATTCATAACATTGTAGCACCGCCTATCTAGTAGCTACAATCCCTTATCCTCTCTTTATAGCAAAAGGCTTAGGAGCTAGCCTCAGCAAGCAGGGCTATGTAAGCAAGGCACTATACGTTTTTGAGAAGCTACCAGAGCAAGAAAAGCTATATATCTAGCCAGTAGATTTTTAACTACCTTTTTAGCCCCTTCCCTACTACTGCCTTCCACACAGTGTATCCCGCGGGTGTCATATGCAGGCTGTCCGACACGTAGAACTGGGGGCGGGGTCTGCCGTTGGGGCCGAGCAAGGGGGTAGCCGTGTCCACAAAACGCAGGCGCTTTGGGTGCTGCTCGATGTAGTTTTTAATCAGGCGGTTGGCCTCCTGCACTTTGGGATAAAGCGCCCAGCGCGAAGGACTAGGCTTAATGGCCAAAAATACGAGCGGCACATTGGGGAGCTTCTGCTGCATCAACTTCTCAAATGCCAGAAACGACTGAAATACCTCCTGAGGCGTGGCACCGGAGCCAATGTCGTTGTCGCCCTCATAGAGTACTACTTGCCGTGGCTGATAGGCTACCACTAGTTTATCGAAGAAATACAGGGCATCGGGGAAGCGGGAACCACCGAAGCCACGGTTGAGCACTGGCTGTCCAGCGAAATCAGCCTTGAGAGTTTCCCATTTCCGAATCGAAGAACTACCGTAAAACAGGATAGGATTTTTGGGTGGAGGATTGCTACTGTCCTGCTGGGCAAAGGCACGCAATTCGTTGGCCCACTGCTGGGGGTTGATGGGTGGATTAGTTTGGGCTAAGGTTGGGAAAACCGCACGCAGTGCTAGCAAAAGCGCGCCCCCAAACCCACGGATGGTAGCAGTAAGCATAGGTAAACAAGGAAATGGACAGATACGAAGTCACCCAAGGTACTAGGTTGAGTGCAAACTACCGTTGTTGTCATCCCATTATGAGACTTTACACCTCATAGCATTCGTAAGATTATTGATTACTAGCTTTATTTGCCACCATAGTGATATAGAACAAGTATAGTGCAAACCAGATGCGGTTTCAAGTGTTAGACAGATTCTCGTGCCCAACTTTTTCGGCCCTTTCAGCTGTGCTGGCGCCCTTCTTGCTAGGCGAGCCGCGTGTGGCTGGTATGTATTCGGTAAAGTTGGTATTTTCCGTTCTCTTACTGCCCTATTACGGTAAGATACCATTGTTGAATTTGACTTTATGAGGAAAGCTCTATTCGTACTGTGTTCGTTCTTGCTCGTTCTGGGACACGTACTCCCAGTATTAGCCAAGCGCCTGCCTTCGCCTGATCCGGCCCCTATCCTAAACGGACAATGGAAGGGCCCGTTGAAAGTACCCGGTGGTACGCTTGACCTAATTATTACCCTCGTGCCCTTGACTAATGGCACGTACTATGCGGCACTGGATGCTCCTCAGCAGCGCATCAGCCGGATGCCAGCCGAAGTAGTACTGAAGGGAAATGACATCACGCTTAACATTGAGCAAGCTGGTAGCCGCTTTGTAGGTAAAGTCAAGAATGGTGGGGCTCAACTGGAAGGCACCTGGACGCAACCAGGTCTTTCCGTTCCTCTTACACTCATGCGCGCAGTTTCTGCAACAGCTACCGCCAGTAAGAAGCCTCGCCTCACCCCGCCGTACCGCGAGGAGGAAATCATGTTTACGAATGCCGCCGCCAAAATCAGGTTGGCCGGCACCCTCACCATACCTGCTGGCCCGGGTCCGTTTCCGGCCGTAGCGCTACTTTCTGACTCGGGCCCCCAGGACCGCGACGCCGAGCAGCAGGAGTATCGCATGTTTGGCATGCTGGCCGACCACCTTACTCGCCGCGGCATTGCTGTACTCCGCTTCGATGACCGCGGCGTGGGTAAGTCGCAAGGCAACTATCTGACTGCTACTACCGCCGATTTGATGGGCGACGCTCAAGCAGCCATGACGTTCCTGCGCGCCCGCAACCTAGTGGACCCGCAGCACATCGGCCTAATTGGTCATGGTGAGGGTGCCAACGTAGCGCTGCTGGCAGCTGCCCAACCTGAGCCAGCAGCGCCGGCTTTCGTTGTGTCATTGGCCGGCTATGGTCTGCCAGGCCGGGATGTTTTGGTGCGTCAGCAGGTAGAAATTTTGCGGCTCATTGGAGCTAACCCCGCCCAGGTAAAGGCTGCGTTGGACTTCCACCAGCACATGATCGATATCATTCGGCAGACGCCCAACGACAACCAAGCTCGTGGTAAAGTAGCAGCCTATCTACGCCTCAATAACACCGACCTGGACCCCCAAATGGCGCGGGCGCGGGCCGCTCAGCTTACCTCGCCTTGGTCGCGTTACTTCCTAGACTTTGACCCGGTGGTGCTGCTTCCAAATGTGAAGTGCCCCGTCTTGGCTCTCAACGGCACGGCTGACCTCCAAGTAGACCCCGCCCAAAATTTGGGAGTTCTGAAGAAGGGCCTGCACAACTCGCAGGTGAAGTCGGATAAGCTTGTTGGGGTAAACCACTGGTTTCAACCTGAGGCCAAAGATTGGCCCTTGATAAACGGCACCCAGCAACCTACCTTTTCCCCTAAGGCGCTCGACATCGTTCGGGAGTGGATCTTCGACAATACAAAACGCCCACAAGCTACCCCCACAACGGTGAATAAGGCCGCCTCGCAACCCGCTAAGAAAACGCCTAAGAAACCCACTAAATCAGCACAAGCAAGTCGGTAACGGACTTATCGTTCTTAACCCTGTGCTCAGGGATACATAAGGCCCCTACTTAGCCATTCAGCTTCGGTAGGGGCCTTTTATCATGCTGATACTGACGAGCAAGGTGGATAACAGAGTAGTTATCCACACAGTTATCCACATTTCGCCTGCCTATTCTCTATATTCTCCAAGGCTTTAGGTACCCACTGCTAAGTGCTGCTAGGCAGAAACGCGGTCCGGAGTCATATCAAGATTACGCAGCTTATCGGCACGTAAGGCGGTAAACGCTACAACTAGCATGGTTACGGTTCCGCCGAATATGACGGATGGCACCACTCCTAAGTGCTTTGCCGCCACGCCCGATTCAAACGAACCTATTTCGTTGGAGGAGCCAATAAAGATGTTGTTTACCGCTGATACACGGCCTTTCATGTGCTCTGGCGTAAAGGTGTGAATCAAGGTTTGGCGAACTACCACCGAAACAGAATCGAAGACCCCAGTTAGAAACAGCAGGAATAAGGACAACCACATGGTAGTGGATAGTGCGAAGCAGATAGTAGCTGCCCCAAAACCAGCTACAGCCCATAAAAGCTTACGCCCGGCATGACGGCGTAGCGGATAGTAGGTGAGGAAAGTAGCCATCAGGACTGATCCTACGGCTGGGGCAGCCTCCAAATGACCGAGGCCAGCCGCACCCACCTTCAGAATATCTACTGCAAAAATTGGCAGTAGAGCCACTGCTCCCCCAAATAGAACTGCAAATAAGTCGAGCGACAGGGCGGCAAGTACTAACTGGTTGTTCCAAATAAACCGCATACCACTCAGTACGCTATCCTGCAGGCTAAGCCGTTCTCCTTCCATTACGGGAAGAGGCCGTGAGGCAATGAGAACAAACTGCGCCAAAGCAACAGCAAGTAGCACTGTGGCTACGAGGTAGGAGTTGGCGACATCTAAATGCGCGATGAGGTAGCCGCCTACCGCCGGGCCCAATACCGATGCCGCTTGATACGTGGTGCTGTTCCACGTGATGGCATTGGCTAATTGGTCACGGGTAGGCAACAGTTGAGGCATAAAGGAAAACAACGCTGGCCCCAGAAAGCCCCGTGCAATACCACTAACGAATATGACTCCGTACAGGGCATGCTGCGAAAGCAAGGATGCCCCGTAGGATGAGAAGAAGGTTAGTGCCACGGCACACAGCAGCAACGCCGTAACCGTGACTACAATAATATTTTTTCGTCTTACGGAGTCGGCCACGTGACCGGCATACAACGACACAGCGATGCTAGGAATAGCTTCCGTCAGCCCTATCAAGCCCAGGGCTAATGGGTCTTCGGTCAGCTTAAAGATCTGCCAGCTCACTACTAGCCCCTGAATACGGGTAGCCATAGTGAGGCACACGCGCGCTGAGATTAGCCGACGAAAGTCTGGAATTCGCAGGGCAGCGTATGGATCATGAGGAGCATCGGAGGAATTGGAAGGCACGGACATGGCAGCAAGACAGAGAAACAGGTGTAAAGGTAGCCCCTACGAACCGGCTCACTGGCACAATTGGCCCCTTGTGTCAAGTAGATGTTGCTTGGGTAGCCAAGTTCTGTTCGGCCATTTGATACCGTCCGTCGTATGAAATACCTGAGAAAGGCCGAGCTAGCACTTGCGAAAGAACTTGCAATTCGCGGCACGAGCGAGTTCTCAGAGCTTCTTGCCTGCGCCTGCTTTTATCACTCTCTGCTACTCCTACATGGCTGCTCCTACCCCTGCTCCCGACTACCTTACCCTTCACCACCGCGACGACCTAGGCGTATTGTTGGTTCGCTGGCAACGGCCCTTGAGTGGTCTGGAAGTGCAAGCCGGCTATGAGGCCATTGCTACCCACGCTGTAGCTTGCCGCAGTCGTTACTGGCTACTTGACTACCGAGGCCGTAGCGTGCCCACTGAAGACGATACTGACTGGTTTCTAACCCAATTTATTCCTCCGCTTGCCGGGCGCTTGGGCGGCCGGGTTTACCTAGCGTTCTTGATGGCTCCTTCCCACCTCAGCGCTATTGACCAGGAGGATGGAGTGCCCCTGGCCTCCGATACCCATTGCCATCTTCGTATGTTCACGGAGGAAGGCTTAGCCATAGCGTGGTTGGCGCGACGTCAGCATTACGAAAGCGCGTAACGCAACCCGAGTTCCTACTGCCTTTCGTATTCTCTTTTGTACTGTTTGCCTCTCCCCCTTCCAACTATGTCCTTCGCCTCTTCTGCTTTTCGTGTCCTCTTGCTAGCTGGTTTGTGGACAGCTGTTCCTGCCGCTAGCCAAGCTCAATCCTCTACTAGTACTACTGCCAATGGATTTGCCCTGAAAGATGGGGCCTACCGGCTGAATGGGGTCGTGATGCAGCTACAGGCCGGGCAGTCTACTCGACTTTCTGCTCCTCTCAAATTCACGAATGGTCTTACTTTGCGACCGGATGGTATTATGGTTGCGAAGGACGGGGCCCGTCAGCTATTGGGTGAAGGTAAAGCCATTAACCCGCAGGGCGATGTAGTAAACCTGCGCGATGATATGATGGCGGCAGAGGCTATTCAACAGTACGACCAGAAAGTCACGGGTGCTACTCCTACTGTTGTGCCAAGTCGTTCTATTCCCGTTGACCCTACCATTACTGCCACACTGCGGCAAACCGAAGCCCGGCTCCAAGTTCTACGCCAGCTAGCCGACCGGTTAAACCAGCGTGCTAGTACGGCTCTGGGCACCAATTCTCAGGCCGAGGCAGCCCAATTAGATGCGAAACTACGCACCCTGGATGCGCGGCTGCGCCGGTAGCTGGCACAACTTTGGCACTCTTTTTTTCAAGCCCGCAGATGCGGGCTTTTTTCGGCACTATTCTTTTTTTATCTTGTTTTTCAGCGCTTCACAAAAGCTGATATACCAACAAATTATATATATAATATGCTTTATGTTAAGGTTTCATTAGTGTAAAATTTTTTTCTTTTTACACTAGCCACCCATTGTGTTTAGCCCTGCTGTTTTCTACATTTGATTTCTACACGGCACTTCACCCTTCCTTCACAATTCCCGAACTCTTTAGTTCTCACCGGCAACTGCATTCTATGGCCTAAAGCTCTACGTTCTCTAATTCCCGTAGCCTTTATGGAAACCATGCAGCCGAGCGACTCCGCTCTTATCTCGCTTTATATTGCCGGCCAGGAAGAGGCCTTTGCGCAGTTGCTCGAGCGGCACAAAAGCCGCGTGTTTACTACTATTATGCTTATCGTTCGTGATGAGGATGTAGCAGAAGATTTGCTGCAGGATGCCTTTATAAAGGCTATTCACACCATGAAGAGCGGACGCTATAATGAGGAAGGAAAATTCTCTTCTTGGATTTGCCGTATCGCACACAATCTGGCCATCGACTTTTTCCGGCGTGAAAAACGTAGCCCTTTGTTGAACTTGGATACAACAAGTCACGCCTTTAATTCGTTGTCGCTGGCAGAAGAAGGTGCTGAAGCTACCATGACGCGGGAAGAAACCCACGCCAGGCTTCGGGAGCTGATTCAGGAGCTGCCCGCGGCGCAGAAAGAAGTCCTGATCATGCGTCACTACGGCGACATGAGCTTTCAGGAAATTGCCGATGCAACGGGGGTCAGCATTAATACTGCGCTAGGGCGGATGCGTTATGCGCTGATCAACCTGCGGAAAAAAATGGCCGCACAACCCGTTTTCTATGATCAAAACTTTACCCCACGAGACACTGCTCCGGTACGTGTACAACGAATTGCCAGCTGAGCAGTACAAAGAAGTAGAGCAAGCGCTACTTCATGACCCTGAATTGGCTGCCACTTGCGCCGACCTGCTGCTTGCCCAGCAAACGCTCAATGGTATCCAGCGCACTCCTAGTCAGCAGTCTACTGCGGCCATTTTGCAATACTCGCGCACCTTCATGCGCCAAGGCTAGGTCTACTTCTGATACAGTTCATCATGCATGCGGAGTACCGCGAAGCGTACCATCTGGTAACTTCGCGGTACTCCGCATTTTTGCGTTCAACGACGGGCTACGCACACCAGCTACTAGCCTCTCGCATACTTGCTGGTAGCTTACTTTCTTCTCATGCGTAAATCCGAGCGGTTTCGTCTTTTTATTGAGTACTTCACTACGCACTTTCCAGAGCCCAAAACGGAGCTTACTTACTCTAACCCCTATGAGTTGCTCGTTGCAGTAGTACTAAGTGCCCAGTGCACCGACAAGCGGGTCAACCAGGTCATGCCGGCCTTGCTTGAACAGTTTCCCACGCCTGAGCAGCTAGGAGCCGCCTCGGCCGAGGATATTTTCCCTTTCATTCGAAGCGTCTCTTACCCAAACAACAAAGCCAAACATCTTGCGGGGTTAGGCCGACTACTGATTACAGAGTTCGGAGGCGAAGTTCCTAGTAGCATTGAGGAGTTACAACGCCTTCCCGGCGTGGGGCGCAAAACTGCTAATGTAGTGGTATCCGTTATCTACAACCAGCCCGCAATGGCGGTAGACACACACGTGTTTCGGGTATCACACCGGCTGGGGTTGGTAGCCCGCAGCGCCGCTACGCCATTGGCAGTTGAGAAGGAGCTAATGCGCTACACTCCGACCGAATTAGTACCAAAAGCTCACCACTGGCTGATTCTTCATGGTCGCTACATTTGCGTGGCCCGCCAGCCTAAGTGCGTTATATGCCCACTAAAAGAGTGGTGTAAGTACTATACCGACGTAGTATCAAAAGGATTGTTGGTGGAGTCTCCTAAGCTTTCCAAACGCAAATCATCCCCCAAGATGGATGACCTAGGCACAACTTAGTCTATAAGTAGTTCTAGATAGTCCAAGATATAAAAGCAGGCTGCTACCATGTCATTTGATGAGTGTAGGCATCCTCCAATACTTGCTCAATAACATTTCCTATCTGTTGGCGGTCGAAATATTTCTGCGCTACTTCTTTGCCAGCATCACCAGCAGTCCGCAATAAGTTTTTATCTTGCAACACTGTTGCAATTGTAAAAACCAAGGCATCTATATCTTCTGAGGGGCTGTACCATCCGCAGCGGTGTTGCTCCACGAATGTTTTCGTCCATCCGGCATTGGTGACGATGACAGGCGTTCCGACGGCCAAACTATCGTAGAACTTGGCAGGCGAATTAGCATCTAGCACGGGCAAGCCTAAGAAAGAAACTACCGCTACGTCAGCTAGGCGAAACCACGTAAAGACAGCGTGCCGGGGCTGTGGCGCTACTAACCGAATGAAAGGGTAAGTAGCAGCGGCCTGCTCCACTATTTCCTGATGAAACCCATGCCCCATAAATAACCAAGTTACATCAGGGTGTTGGGGCGCTAGTTGAACAGCAGCCGCAAGTAAAGTTGGAATAGCATTGGCACGGCCAAAGGTACCTGCATACAAAATTACCTGTTGCCCTTCCAGACCTTGCTGCTGGCGCAATGCGGCTACCGCAGCAGAAGTAGCACTAGCGGCCAAATCGAGGTCAGTACCATTGAGTACAGTAGTAACCTTGTCAGCCGAGATGCCTAGCTGGCGCACGTAGCTTGTCATATCTGGTGACAAGGGCAAAACATGGCGAGCTGATTGGTACAAGCTTTTTTCGAGGTCAAAAAGACGCCGCTGAGCAAACAAATTTGGCACCGCTCCCATAGCAATGGGAAAGGATGGCCACAAGTCTTGCACTTCAAATACCCATGGTACCCGACGCAGCCGCGCTACTTGTGCCGCTGCCCACGCAGCGGTGAGAGGGGTGCTAATGCCCCATATAACATCAGGCTTTTCTAGGCGCACCCCTTCTCGCAGAGCATAGGCGGCATACTGCCCAAAAGACAGAATGCGGCGGGCTACCCCCATCTTATTCTCATAGGGAACCTCTGCCGCGCGCATCGTCACCCCCTCTGGCAGCCACGGAAACTCATAGGTGAGACGCTGTCGTTCCCATGTGCGGGTCGTGATGAGCGTAATGCGGTGTTTGCGGGCCAGTTGGGCCAGCAACGAATAATGCCGACTCGTCGCAGGACAGTCTGGGTTCGTATGGTACTGGCTAAAGACGGCAATGTGCATGCAAATGTCAATGAAAATTGCCGAGTGGAAGAATCTACTTACGAGTTTTGACCACCATGCTATCCTTGCTGCTACCGCTCGGCCCGGCGTGGTTTGGGGCGGTAGCGCGATTCGCTGAGGATGCGCTGCGCATTCTTTTCGCTCATCAACTGCCGCAGGGTTACGGCGGGATGCTCTGCCATATATTTCCGCACAATTTGCCACCCAACCCAGGCTCCTACCCGACCAGGACACGTCTTATCAATTTCGGGAATGTTGGGCCGCTCCCCCACGTACTTCTGAATGGTGAACGACTCAGTGTTGTAAAGCAAGCTCTTCTCAATGAAATGCGCCCATATCTTGCTTTCATTGAATGCCACCCCTGCCATTTCTTTATTGGTATAGCCAATCAGTAGAGAGTCGGCTGTGCAAGGCAACACTTTTTCGGCGAAGTACAGGCTCTTACCATAGTATACCATCTCGCTAAGCATGGTCGGGTTGACGGTCTGCTTCTGATTGTATTTGCTACTAATGGCCAGGGCTATTGTGGGCATTAGGTGGTCAGGCGTGTACCGACGCAGCATGTAGTCCGGCATCTGGGGCCGGTACTTAGCTGTTGGTCCCACAAAGAAATCAGGACTAATCATCAGCAAGCTATCATTTACAAATAGATGCTGGCTAAGACCCGTCACAAACGTTTCTACTAGCGGCGGCTGGAAACTGGGGAAGTAATAGCGAATATGCTGAAAGAGCGGCTTCAGCCCTGCTTCCAGCTTGGGCGTAGTAAATATACTATCCGCTTTCAGGTACAGGCGTCGTAGATCAGGGTTAGAGGCGAGGCGGAGTAGAGTGGCGTTCTGTGCCTGGGCAGGGTACTGCTGCACCTGCAGAATTTGCCGGGCAAACAACGGATGCGTCTCCACGAAGCGGTTTACATCGGCATTGTTTTTCAGTTGAAAGAAAGGCACCTCCAACCGTTCCAATTGCACCGAAACGGGCACTTTGGCAATTTCCGGGTCTAGCTCACAAGCATCTTCGCCGCGGTTACAGCTGGGCAGTACCAAAACGGCCGCTCCTATTAGGGCTGCAAGCCAAGGGCGTATACGGGCAGGAATGTGCATCTCGCTTCTATCTTTAAGGCGAAATTAGCCAAAACGAACGGTGGATTGCTGCCTTTCGTGTTTTCCCAACGCAGTTCCGTAATTACCATGAAAAAAATATTCCTTGCCCTGCTGGTTACGGGGGCCACCATTAGCGTCGCGTCGGCACAGGTAGAGATTGGCTTGAAGGTTTCGCCTTCCATCACCTCACTACGAGCTGATGCCCCTTCTCAGTACGCGCTGCAAAGTAAGTCTAGCAAAATCAGTTTGGGCGGCGGCCTCGTAGTCGACTACTTCTTTGGTGAGAACTACGCGTTCAGCACAGGAGTAGAGTTAGCCGGCAAGGGCGGAAAAATAACTTACTACGATGAGAACACGCGCTCAACCCAGACTCAGAAAATTGGCTTACAGTATCTGCAAGTGCCCCTCACGGTAAAGCTATTTACCAATGATATAGCCACCGACACGAAGCTTTATTTCCAGTTGGGCGGTACACTTGGCGGAGCTATTGCTGGCAAGATAGATGGAGACAAGTACTACACCGACCCAGGTAATACCAGTGCTGGTCAAACCAAAGCTATCAAGCACGTTATCATCCCAGATGCTAGCGTACTCTTGAGCGTAGGCACTGAGTACCAGGTAGGGCAAAGCACCAAAGTATTCGGTGGAGTAAGCTACCACCGGGGCTTGCTCAATATTGATAACTACTTCGAAGACTCGCGCGGCTTCAGCTCGGCCACGCTAAAGAACAGTGAGTTTGCCCTTGACTTGGGCTTGAAGTTCTAACCTGAAAGACTCCTCGAAAAGCCACTGCCCGCGCCATGTAGCGCAGGCAGTGGCTTTTTGCGTTAGATACTGTGATGAAATGCAAGCAAAGACTGCGCTTTAGCTTAAAAAGAAGAAACTTTTTATTTTAGCAATTGCTTAAATTCGCAAGTAGTACC
>NZ_FZNS01000010.1 GCF_900188255.1 Hymenobacter mucosus
CGCGGGCTGGAACGATAACTATCTGACCCGGCTCCTAACCTGCGCCCGCGAAAATAACCGAGCGGCTGCTCCCTAGATTTGATGCGTAAGCCCTGGGGGCCCTCCCACCAAGTAATGCCATTCACCCAGGGCCCCAAAGCCGCGGCGATTGTACACGTCGCAGAGTAGCTGAATACCCTCGATCTGATAAGTGCTATGCGGGGAGAAGGCACTGACTAACTGCCCTACCCCGAAGCGGGGCTCAGGCCGCTGCCGGCCGCTGCTCACGTACGCCAGCTGCCCAACAATGCCGAAGGAGCCGCGCCAGCGCTTCTCGTCCAGCGGCCCGACCGCCAGGGCACGTTTCAGGCAGGCAACTTCTTCAGCCACCTCGCGCACGCCAATGGTGCGGGCCAACACAGCAATGGCCTCCTCTGGCGTGTTGCAGAAGATGATCCGGTCGTTTTCACTAGGTAGGCGAACTTCCAGGTGCCCGCCGGCTACGCCTTCGGTATGCTGGTGCAGTAAGCCGTGGGCCACGGGTTCCGGCCCGGCCTCCAGCCGGAAATACTCGGCCGCGTCGATGCGCCGCCCATTCAGCTCAATGGAGTGGCCGGCCCCGGTGGCCCGGATAGCTGTTACCAACCCCGTGTACGGCTCCTGGCGGGTCGTGCTGGCGAGGCTGCCCAGCTGAAAGATGCCGGCCGCAGTGGTCAGCAATAGTAGGGAATTGCGCATGGCAGTAGGGGAAATGAGGCTTACGTTGTTGTTTTTTATACGCAAGAAATGCGCCTCAGTTGCTTCAAATGCGGTTTTTAGGCTAAAAACCACTTTTTATAAGCCCTATTTTTTTCTCCAAGCATCGGCTCAGGCAGCTTGGCTGTAGCTCAGCTCCTGCTGCATCGTTACCCGCAAGCCGGGAAATACCCAGTGCTCCGGCACCCCCAGCGTATCCGTTGCGAAGTCCTGCACGGCATCGAGCAAATGCAGCAGGCCCATTCCCGGCGACTCCTGCGCGTGCCCCCCGTCGAGGCGCGTTAGCAGCCACTGTTTCATTTCCGACACACCCCTCCAATACTGGCGCCGCTGGTTCAGTTCTCCGCCCTGAGCGCTGAAGGCCTCGCGCAGATTGTCGATAAACCGCAGCAGGCGGCGGCCGGCCCGATCTGTCGGCTCTTTCCGGTCCATGGTCCTGCGTAGCCACCGGCGCTGCTCAGCCAGCAGGGCATAGTCAATGGTCTGAAAGAATGCGGCCGCCGCACGTTCTGCGGCCGACTCAGGGGCGGAATCAAACAATAGTATCTGCATGGCTTGGGACTACTTAGCGGCCTTTCTCGGCTAGTTTGCGGCGTTCAATCTGGGTCTTGCACCAATCCAGCAGCAGCGAACAATCCTGTTCGCTGCCTGACTCGCCGGCATCGCGTAGGCATTCCCGCTCCCGGTCAAAATGATGGCTCATGGTAATACGGTTCAGAAATTGCAGCTGCTTTTCCGTTGCCCGGCTTTTCGGCACAACTGGGGCATCCAGCGCTACGCGCTCCGATGGGTTGATTGACGGGCAGTAAAACCAGGCACCATCGGCGTACACGTAGTTCGCCTCCTGCCAACCCACATTAAGCACGGCGGATAGGTAGCAATCGGCTTGAAACCCGCTGAGGTGGGTCAGCGCTACGGCAGTGGCCGGGTCGGTGCAATCCCGTAGGCGGGCTTCGAGCACCTGGGCGTCGGCAAAGGCGGGTACCGTTGCCACGCGCCAAAGTGTATCGTGGACCTGAACGCTGATGCTCGCGCTCACGGGGCCGGTGTAAGGGCAAATAGTAGGCATATCGGGAAGGGGTAAGGAGGCTGCGTTGTTAGTATTTATACGCAAAAAACCGCCTAAACGATGCCGTAACGATGTTTTTTTGTTGTTATATATATTCGTTCAAGGTGCTTACTGCCCGACTGCCCCGCCCCCTTGCCACGCAAGAGTAATCAGCCAAAAAAAACCGCCGTTATACGAGGATAACGGCGGCTGATTTCTTATTGCGTGAAAAATGGCACTAGCCTTTTAGGCCGCTGGCGCCAAGGTGCCAGCCATCCGTGTCGATGATGATTTTACCCGCCGCGTCCTGTATCGTGATACGGTCGTCGCGGAGCCCGTGCGTGTCGCTGGAATCACTGCACGTAAAGCAGATGGAAACCTGGTATTTGGCCAGCAAGGCTTTCAAGTCGGCGCGAAGTTGTTTCTTGGTGGCTGCGTCCATCGTAGTAAAAGATATAATAGTGCATACGTTCCCGGCCTCCTTTTGTTAATAAATAACAACAAAAAAACGGCCATACTAAAGTAGAATGGCCGTTTTACAAGCTACCTTCCCGCAGCTAGTATCTCTATTCCTGCAGGCGTTGGTACTCACTGGCTAAGTCTGCTATAAGTACCGGCAGCAGCTTGGCTAAATCCGTAGGATTCGGCCGCTGCACAACCTGGTTAAAAAACTCGTCGCTGGCATCCACGTCCTCCTCCTGCAGGCCGGCCGCCCGGAGCTGGGCCTTGCCCTCCTCAATGGCGCTGGTCAGGTTGTCGCAGAACACCTGGTCGGCCGCGGCGCGTAGTTGTAGCCGTCCTTCCGTCAGCCGCCGATATTCCCGCTGATAAAACTGCCGGGCCAGCGGACCACCGGCGCCGTAGTTGGTGCCGTTTTCCTTGCAGAAGCTCTTGGCGTGGGCAATCGGCCCCTCCAGGGCGGCCACAAACTCGAAGTACACGGAATCCCATAATTCCAGCACCTGGCTTAGCGTCAGTGCCTGCCAGGCTAGGGCCGTTCCGAGGCGCGCAGCAACGTCGGCCGGGGTCGGCAAGGGCGTTGAGCGCAGATCAACGGCCGTAGGCGTGGCGACCGAGAACATATCCATCTGCATAGGGCTAGGCTTTGCGGTTGCGTTTGCGAGGCAGGGGGCTGCTGGGGCCGGTTATCGCAGTGCCCTGCACGTGGTAGATCACCGGCTGCACGCCCCAGGCTGCGCCGTCAAGCCAGGCGTACACCAGCATACCGCTGCCCTCGGTGAAATAATGCAGACAGGCTTCCCTGTCCCGTGGCCCGGCTCCGAGTCGGATTGGAACGCCGCCTGCCAGCAGCTTCATGGACGCCCAGCTGTCCTCCATCTTCTTGTATACCCGCTTGTAATGCGCGTCTTTTTTGGGGCGGTTGCTGAGCGTCGTTTCGTAAGCCATAGTCTGGTAGGTCTGTCTACTACTTTTACGAATAACCGCTGCCATTTGATGCTTTCAGACACCCCAAAAACAGCCTTAAATCACCTAAAAACAAGCTTTTACCCCTACTGCCCACCTGCTTATTTACCCGGTTTCAAACGATCTGGCAGGGGCAAAAAAAAGCCTAGCCGAAGCTAGGCATTGGCAATATCAGGTGCGGGAAGTTACCTGGTGGCCACCGTGCCGGCACTGGCCATGCGAGCCAACTGGCTTTCCGTGCGCTGGCGGAGCAAGCAGATCTGCTGGTACCCTTTGCGCAAGGCGGGCAAGGCCTGCGCCGGGCTCTGGAGCTGCTGCACCCGCAGGGCCTCCAACGGGTCCCAGCTGCGCTCCAACTCATCGGCAAAGCTTCGCCAGTGCCGCAGTTGCTGCGGATTTTGTCGGGCTACCTGGCAGGCCTGGGTGATAACGGCGCTCAGGCGGCGATACTCGGCAAAGTACGCCTTTACCAGGGCATGCTGCCGGACGCTGCTCAGTTGAGGCGTACCGGTCCAGATCTGGTCGGTTTCGGCAAAGTTCCGGACTGACGTTAGATCATTGCTCAGCATCGAGGGCAACGAAGTGCGAGCGGCTGCCGCGTGGGGCACCTGAGCCTGCACGCGGATAACGGGGCCGGTGGCCAGACCGGCCAGCAGCAGCAGGGTAACTGGTAAGATTCGTTTCATTGCTCCGGGATAAGGGGTTGGGTTGCTGCTAAGTATTTGCAAATAAAAGGCTAACCACCCCATTATGCAACTATATTTGATAGCATAATAAGACCATTGTTTCTACTTAAACGCCTAGTCCGATGCTGAATTTTCCGGAGCCTGCCGCCGGTGAGGTAAAAACCCGTCGCCTATACTATGACTTGCCTTCCGGCGCGGAGGCTCCTACTCCCGATACCTTCCTGGTTAGCATTGGCCAGCTCGGCGGGCAGCCGCGGGTAAACTCGATATACCACGTTGTCAGCGTTCGGGCCCGCAAGGTGCAGCAACCCCATTGCTGCCGGTATTTCCTGCAGGTGCTCCTGGCGCCAGATATGAAGCCCTACACGGAGCTGGTCGTAGCTGATGGGATACCAACTGTGAAAGTGAAGGGCGTCCTTGCTTACCCGTTGTTCTGGTATCCGCGCACCAAAAGGGGTGCCGGCCCCTGACCTGCCGCCCGTTGAAAGGATAGAAATTGTAAGCGAAAAAAGGGCCTCCTGAATTCAGGAGACCCTTTTCGTCTATTGCTGGAGCCCGTAAGGGCAGCTATTCTATTCCTATACGCTGCCGGTACAGCCGCCAGAGTAACCCTGCCAGCAGCAACAGGCCAACCTCACTGAGTAGGCCCAGGGTGTACACTATACCGGCAAACCAATGGTGGGGCTGCAGTAACAGGGGGCGGATTCCTCCGAGTACCATCAGCGTTGTCCCGGATGCCAGCAGGCCTACGGCCTTACTTGACAGTCCTCGCAGGGCCTGGCCATGGTATAAGGCGCGTAGTACGGTGATGATAGTCATTGGGTAGTAAGAGGGCTTAGGCCCCTAAAGCTATGGCCCGGCGCCGGGTTTCCTGCTGGGCCTGCCGGTAGGGCCGCTCCCGCTCGTACTGGGTCGGCACGCCCGCCGCACGGCAGGCAGCTCGATCAGCCTGCCGGCGTACCGTCGTTACGTGGGTGGCCATCAGCCCGGCCGCCTGCGTGGCTTTGAGCCCCCGCGTAACTTTCGTGGTGCCTTCCGGGCAAGAACTCATGTCAACCTCGTGCAGGCCATTCGCTGCCACTTTAATAGTAATGGCGGAATCAAGGCGGGCCTCCAGCACTGGTTTGCTTTCGGGGGTTGCCTGAATATAGAGAACGGCAAAAAGCTTGGCGTCGGGTTTGGTGGCGTGGCTCATCGTTTTGGAATGGGGCTGTAGGGAATAAAAGAGGAGCGGCGGATTGCTGGAGCCTAGCTGTAAGGCTCCAGCTCCCGACCGTACACGTGGGGCAGCGGCTTGGCATTTTGCCCCCGGCAATACCAGTCGGGCAAGTTGGGTACATCCACCAGCACCCCGAGCCAGCCGTCCAGATGGAAGTAGCCCTGCACCTTGCCGGCCCCGATGCTATTCATGTGGATGGTTACGTTTTGCCCGAGCAGCGGCACGAAGCTTTTCCCGCTCCACTTGACTTCCGGTAGCGCGGGCAGGCGCCAGGGCTCAACCGTGGCCTGGCGGGGCGGTACCGGCGTGATTTCCGGAGCTACACTAGGCCACTCTGGATTCTCATTGCCGGCATTGCGGGCCTGCTGATCCGCTAGGGCGGCTTCGAGCCCTTCCGGGTAGGCAATACCCAACCGTTCCAACGTGGCAATTACTTCGGCAACCGTCATGCTGGCGTCCCCGTGGCGCAGGTTGTCGAACACGCTCACCTCCAGCTGCGGGTAGTGGGGCACGTAGGTTTCGACGTTCAGGAAGAAGTACTGCAGCGGGCGGTCCCAGCCGCATAGCACCTGAACCGGGACGCGCTGCTCGGCGGCGTCAGAATCCAGGCGAAGTGCGGGCGAGGCCTGGGCGGCAAGAGCTGAGGCGAAAAAACGATTTTGACTCATTTGAAGGCGGGTAAAGTGGCTTGCGTTGTTGCTATTTATACGCAAGCCGTGATTTATCGTTGCTTGAAAAGCAGCAAAAAACCCGCTCTATTATTTTTAAATGGACATTCTGCTAATAAAATATTTATTTCTCAACGACCTACAACTAAAGCTTAACCCGTCGATATAATTTCTAAAATAATAACACTTTATGAAGTCAATTACGACGTTCAATGTAGGGGGTAGATCAGCAGTCTGCTGCCTCCTGCCAGCTGGTATGCAAACCAGCCTGACTACAGCAATGGTAGTAGCCTACCTTGAAATAATTGTGGGGCCTGGCGGTATAGTTGCCCTACAATATCAAGGCTCGGATGAGGTTATAACCCATGTTGAGGACCCCGTTCTGCTTTCCATTCTAGCGCTGCAGTTGTTCCTGATGAACTAGCGGTGGTAAAGACAAAGAGCCGGCACACGTGCCGGCTCTTTGCTTTTGTAGCTATGGCTGCTTGACTGCCCACCAACTGTAGAGCATAATGGCGCACATCACCGTTACCATGCCGTACATCAGCCCCCGCAAAAAAGTCGGTAGGCCCTGCGCCAGCACGGCAAACGAGGAGAAGAATATCAGCTTGGAAATATGCCGCTCCTGGAAATGCCCCTCGACCCAAAAAGAAAGCATAATGAGCGCCAGGAACCAGTAATATTTCTTGCGCTTATGTGGTGCTGTCGTGACGGCCGCCGCTGGGTGCTGCTTAGGATCTATCATCTTTTCTACCGGGCTTTTGGATGTTGGAAAAATAGGACTGCATCACCCGCACGTGACGGTCGACGGCGGCCTGCTCTTGCCGGGCAATCTGAAGGCTAAGATTTCCATAAGTCTTATCTGGGCTTGAAGTAACTACAGTGAGGGCTCTAATCCCAATAATCCAGTACCGGCCGCTCCGCTTCCGGAATGGCTTCGTAGGCGGCCTCTGCGTCCGTCCTTGCCTGCGTCACGGCGGCAATGCTGGTGGTCACGCTGGCCAGCGCCTGGGCGCAGTACTGCTGCTGCTGGTCTACCGGCAGATTCGCCCGCTGTGCCTGGCGCTTGTAGCTGTTGAATGTCTGACGGTCGAGCCGCAGACGCTCCCGAGAGGCCCGCAGCTTGGTGCGGGCCTGCTCGAAAGTATCAAGTGGGGTCGTGCTCATATACTAAGCGGCGGCGCTAGTAAACATATCGAGCTGTTCGGCCGGCCGAGTAAAGGTTAAGGTATGGCCGGACTCGCGCTGGAGCTTGGCGCGCACCTGGCGGCTGAATTCGCGGTTGGCATCCACCTGCTCCCAGCGCTTGGCACTTTCTTCCTGCCGGCGCTGCTGGCCTAGGCTCTGCTGCACCTTCTCGGCCTGGTTCAGGCGCTGGTGGTAGATGTGCTGGCGGGTGTGCTGGATTACATCCCGTAGAAATACCTGCTGGCGCTCGATAGGCCGCATGTTGTAGTATACTCCAGCAAACTCGCTGGGCAGGTCCACCGGCACCCACGTAGCCAGAAATTCGCGCTGGATAGGCGTCAAGAGCTTTTCATTGCGGTCGGGGTGTTGCTCAGCCAGGCGCAGCTCGTGCAGCAGTTCGTTTAAACGGCGCTCAGCCTCGGTGGCAAACCCGGAAACGAAAGGCAGGCCTTGGTAGGGGGCAGCCTGGGCATCCTCAATGTAGGGTCGGCCAAAGCAGCCGCGGCGGTCTGGGTCGTTGCACAGTCCGATGAACTCAAACTCATGCTTTCTCATCACCTCCGGCCAGTTAACGGCGCTGAAAGCGGTAAGGCGGGGAGCAAATAACGGGGCTGATTTCGGAGCTAGGGGCAGCTTTTTCATGGGGAGGCAGGTTGCTTGCGTTGTATATAGAGGTATACGCGAGGCAGCCACTTTTGTATATAATTAGCAACAACAAAACCTCCCTATTATCCCCCCTGAACGCCTTTTTTCCCAACTGCCCACCCAGCCGCTACCGGCCTTGTCCTAGTTCCCGCCGCATTGTGGGCACGCTGGCCACCCCATGCTATCATCGAGGCAGCTGGCCGTGGTTTTGTAGCCACACCAAGCGCATTTCAGCAAGGGCTCCTTACTGGCCACGGGCGTAATCTGCCGTTGCTGGCACTTGGACTGCCGTTTAACCCGTACCGAAACAAGATCATCGAAAACAGAAGGAGTAGCCATATATGTACTAACGAAGATGGCCCGCTATCGTTAATAAAAGACAACAAAAAAGAGGGCCAAAAGCCCCCTTTTTCACGCTTGTCAGCACATTCTGCCCAACTGCCCGCTTACACTGCCGGCGGCGTCCATAGTGTTTCAGCGCCGTGCAGGTTGATATAGGCTCAATTCCTGCTTGTCCATCTTTACTAGGTACTTGCCAAAACCACCCCCACCGCGCACGAACAGCTCGCCGTCTGCTCCGCTCAGCGAGGCTAATACTTCTTTCTCTGGCTGGGATAAAGACCGCCACAACATGCTAGGCTCCGGCTCGCTGGCTACTGCCGGCAGCAGCAGCTGGTAGCCAAAAGACTCATACAGGTTGATGGCGGCGGGATATTCGGGAGAGAAAAGAGCAGCCGGGCTCAGGTGCCAGGCCATAATGACTTTGCGCCAATGTCGGTTGCGGGGGCGCAGATACTCCGCCAGAAACTTCTCCCCAGACTCTTGCAGGCAGCACCCGGGCAATTCGTCGATGAGTACGGTAGCTGGTCGATGGCCGTTGGCTACGTGGCTGTCGATGGCGTGTAGTAGCAGCCACATGAAATACTGCTGGCGCTTCTGGGCCAGCTCACCGTCGGCCAGCTCGATGCAAAGCTCCAGATACAGTAGCCGGTTGATCGGATGCAGCAGCTCGGCAACTTCTCTTGGAGCAGCATTCATTAAATTCCCCAAGGCTTCGCCATAGCAGAAGATGCGGCCTACGGAAGCAAACCAGGCCATGAACAGCGCGGCATCATCCATAGCCCAGGTTGCGGCGGCCCAAGTACGGGTTGTGGGCGCGGTTACAAACTCAAAGAAAGAAGTGAAACACGGGCCGGTTACCCCAGACCAGGGAGCCTGTTGGTAATAATACTCCAGCATAGAAAACAACTCCACCTGGAACTGCTCAATTCCGCGGCCGGACTCCTGGCCCAGCAGCTGCAGCAACAGCTGATGCAGGGCATGCAGCCCATCAGCTGCCTGAAACTTGGGCTGTAGGAACGGATTAAATCCGGCTTGCTGGTCGGCGTCCACTTCCCGGCAGGCCCCGTCCAAGTACTGCGTAAAGTGGTATAAGGCCCCTTGCCGCTGCTGCAGGCACACCATTACGACTGTTTCTCCATTCTCATACGCATTTCGGGCCAGGCGACCCAACAGGTGGCCCTGCCCGGAGCCTTGCGGACCCAGTACCAGCATGTGATCCGTAGAGGCTTCGCCGGCGCGTATTACCCGCTGATACGAACGGGTAGCAGCACCTTTCAGCCACAATTCACCTTGGGCAAGGGTAGTATTCAAATCTGGGGCAACGGCAACGATGGTTTCCATGGGATTGAGTGGGAAAAGTAAGATTGGGAATGGCGGCTTAGAGTTGCTGTAATTCGGCTTCTAGGAGGGGGGCCTGATAGCGGGCGTAGTAGTCAGGATCTTCGGCAGCGTAGCGTGCCATCAGCGCCCGTAGCTCGTCTTTGCGCTGCTGCCGGGCAATGGCGTGCTGTTGGCGCTCCAGCTTTGCCTGCTCCCGGCGCTGCAGGCGCTGGGGTAATCGGTCGATGAGCTGTTGACGGACGAAGGCGCCCAGCTCGGGTAAGGGAATGTGCTCGGCTGAGGCCAGCCAACTCCCGAGTTCGTGGTTTCGCAGCCTGCTAAGCCCTTTTTCACCCCGACTTTTGAGAAAGGCCTTTACTTCCTCAGCCAGGAGTAGAAAAGCCAGGCTGCGGCGACGGACCTGCTCATGCGGCTGTGCCGGGCGCAAAGTGGCCAGCCCTTCCTCGGTGGCCACCAGTATCCCCGCCCACAATGGAAGCTGGGCTATAAGTCCCGGCACGTGGCGCTGGGTGACCACGAAGCTTACCAGGTCGTAGGCTTGGCTGTAGCACTTCAATTGGTTGGGTACGCGCTTCAGCGTATCGGCATCTCCCTTCAGCTCGTAGCCGTGCATAAAGGACGGGGTGATGTGCACCACGTCGGCCCGGGTTGAGCCCGTAGGCAACTCGTCGACGTGGACGCCACCGAGCAGCAGGGGATACAGCAGAGGCCTGATTGCCGCGTCATTCATGGCTGCTGCTTAGCAATGCTTGCGGACCGACAACCGCTGGGCTGATTTACATAAGACGGGTAGGAGGCCTGCTGCTGCTGCAGTTGCAGGCGCTGAAGCTCCCGCCAACGTTTTTGCAGCTGCTCATCGCGGTACTCCATCACGGCGTAGGCAATCAGGCCGAGAACCGAAATAGTCAGGGATACGCCGATTAAAATGTGGTAGAGAAGTGGGTGGTAGTTCATGGTTTCGGGTGAGGAAGGTTATGGGCGTAAGTCTGTGTAGCGCCACCCTTGAAAGCCGCGCTGGGCCACCGGCGGTATGGGGCGCCACACGGCCAAGCGCACTTTAGGCCCTGTGAATACCTCGGCTACCTGCTGATTTACTCCGTAGCGGTGTATTTCTTCCTCTGTAAAGTCAAGCACCGTGAAGTAGCCGCGGATGTAGCCACTGTGCACCAGGAAGCACAGTGCGCCGGGCCCGCTCTCCTTGGGGAAGTAGCGGCAGGAAAACGACCAGAAATCTTCCTCGCTGTCGCAGCCCTGCAGGATCTTCTCCACGTCGACCCAGTGGCGTAAGTCCCCACGCTGGGGGATGGTCGTAAGTAGATTTTTCATCAAGAAATCAACTGCGCAATCCTGTCAGATAATCATGTTTCCGTTGCTACAGACGAGATGCTTGCCTGTGCCAAGGGATTGTAATGCAATTAAAAATAATTGCATTACAATCCATAGAATTCCCAGCAAAACTTCTGTTTTACTGCATTATGCGTTGTGCATCCGGATGCTGAAAGCGTACGGCATGATAAGCGAAACGACCTCCCGGAATGCGTCCCGGTCTAAGCCATGCCAGGGGCCGGCGGCGCTTGTCGTGTAACCGCTCACATCAGCCAGGGACTGTTCAGCCAGTACCACATGGTAATACACTTGCTGGCCCCGGTCACGGTATTGCTGCATCTGCCGGGCCTGCTCACCGGCACTGGCTCCGTAGCGGGTAATCCGCTCGCTTACGCCCCAACCCAGTCGCTCACCCTCGCCATAATGATACAGCCAGGTGGCGCTGTTCTCCACGGGGTCAAACTGAAGGGATATTCCGGTGACCCGGTAACTTTCGTTCTCCAGGTAAAAGCGAACAAACTCTCCCACGCCGTGCCGGGGTAGCCGACGGCTGGAAGCACCAGCGGCCAGGTAAGCTACTTGTCCGCCTGCATCCGTGAGACGGCTCGACCAACGCGTGATACCGTCGGTCAGCTGGCTTGGCCTGGCCACAACCGCGCGCACAGTTTGTTCCAGCTCCGCATCGACCCGCAGGTAGCAGTCCAGCATGCCCAGCAGCTGCTCTACCGAGTCAGCAAACAGAATCCGATGCTGCTGGCCTGGTAGGTATAATTCGTACACTCCAGCCGTCAGGCCCTTGCGGGCTTGCTGGTCAATCGAAACCGAAGCGAAGGTGGCGGTAGTAGTCATAACGGGAGGAAACTAACAATACAGGCAAAATAAGAAGTTATTTGTTGTTAATTATATACAAACAATGTGCCGTAATGATGCGGATAGCAAGTGTAATTCTGCCTGAGTGAGCATTCTTATCCCTATTGCCCAGGCTACGCCGTCAGGCGGCCAACTCGGTCGGCGGTGCTGGTCGGTTATCCTTCATGGGCGTCAGCCTAGCGGCTCTGGGCTGAAGTATGCCGGCCACAAGCTGTCCTTGCGCATCGCGGCTTTCATCGGCCTTCAGCCACACTTGTTGCACTTTGCGCAGGCTGTTGCAGGCTATCTCAATGTTGCTGGGGTAGGCTGGCTCCAACTCCTGGTTGTCATCAAACCATACCTCGGGCAGCCAGCCGCCAATCAGTTCCGTGGGTGGGCCCTGCAGGCGCAGTACGATGGGATAATCCTGGCCACTGAGTTCATTGGGAAAACCTAAGGCATCAACCTCAAAAGCATCCGTCTCCCACCCGCGCCGGCGTAAGGCCTCGCTCGTGGTAAGAAGCACCAGGTCGATCAGAGTAGCGTCCGGGTTTAACCGGAACACGGGAATGGGTGGTAACGTGGGCATTGATCAGGAAAAAAAAGAAAGGAACTACTCTGCCGTTAAGCCATGGTTACGGGGCGTGCTCAGCAGCGGGGCGCCGGCATGCACGTCGGCTTGGTCACCGGCGCGAAGCGTGGCCTCCAGCAGCCGCTGCAGCGCAGGTACCTGGTCGCGGCCTTGCTGACGGGCCGACGCCTTCTGGCGACGATAGGCCTGGCGCAGGCCGGCCGCCAGCTGCTCCAGCTTCACCCAGGCCGCTAGTTGGTCGAGGGAGGCCACATTCCAGGTGGTCGTGCAGGAATACTGGCTGATGGCGGAATACAGGGGCCCAACGTAGGTATGGCCCTGGGCCTGGCCCGCCTGGTAGTAGATAAAGGTTTCGGTTTCGTGGCCCTCCCGGGTTACATCCATTGCAATGATGGAGCCGACGAATTCACCCGGATGCTGCATTTTGTCAGTGGACGGGCTTGGATAGGCCGCGGCAACTGGATAAGGCTTGTAGTCGCTGGCCAGCGTGGCGGAGGAGGCGATGGTAACCATAACGAGGTGAAAAGGAAATAATGGGAGATGTCTAGCGCGCAAAGTCGGCGCTACTTGCGGAAGTACTCTTGTGCACTGGCCACCAGCTGCTGCATCTTTTTGGCCAGGATATCCAACTGGGCTAACTCACCCGGATCGAGGTCCTGCAGCTCCTGCTGAACCGCCCGGATCTGGGTCTGCACGTGGGCGATGTAGTCGATTTGCTCCTCTCCGTACACCAACCCTTTCTGCTGCAGCCTAACGTAGGCCTGAGCCCGCCGCTCTGGAGCACTTCCCTGCAAACCGGTTACTATGTCCAGCAGACCAGCCTGCTTCAGGGCGTTAACCTGAAATGGGGAAACGTAAGGGCCTTTATGCTCCAGGAAAGCACTCACCAGCGTCCATGGGCTCGCAGTGGCGTTGATCGAGGCAGCTAGCGTGGCAGTCATGGGCAATAGGGAGAAAAGGGTGGCACCGGATGTTGCTAAATATACGCAAGCTTAAAATATTGCGTTGCTCAAAAACCGCAAAAACCCAGATTGATTGAGCAAAAACGACTGAGGGAAGCCATCAGCTCCCCTCGTCGTTCAGCACCTAGAATGGCAGGTCGTTGTCGTCGTCCTCCGTAAAGGCTCCAGCCTTCTCGGTTTCGGCTTTGGTACCGGCCTTCCTACCCAGCAGCTCGATGCTGGTAACGCGAACCTCGATGGTAGGCACGAACTCTCCTTGCGCATTCTTGTAGCCGCCTGGCTTGGGCCGCCCCTGGATCATCACCTGCTGACCTTCCTTCAGATACTCGGCAATTCCGGTTTGACCTTCCTTGCGCCAGATGGTGCAGTCGTACCAGGTAGTCTGCTCGACCTTTTCCCCGGCCTTCTTGAAAGTTTCGTTTACGGCTACGCTGAAGCCGATAGCTTTAGCGCCCTGGGCGTCGCGGACCTGAGCATCTTTGCCGAGGAAGCCGGTGAGAATGAGTTGGTGCATGATGAGGATGAAATAATGGGTGAAAAAAGAGAAAAAAGGAAGTGCTGCTTGTTGTTATTTATACGCAAAAGAAAGCCTTGACGACGACAATTGAGAGCAAAAAAACGGGGTAAATAGGCCCAGAAAAGACTTTCTATCCCAACTGCCCACCTTGCCTTCAACTGGTTTTATTCTGGTTCCGTGTCGGCTTCAACGGGGTCGGGGACGGCATCATAGAGCTGGCAATCCAGGTGGCGGCCGGCGGCTTTTTTTCCGAGCCGCCACAGCCAGGTGCTATCCTCCGGCAGCCACGGTTGGTTACCGTTGATACCGTAATCTCCGCCGCACAGCTGGCCCTGGGGGACAAACTCCCCCCACTGCTTGAACATGAAACTTACTTGGGCCTCGTGGCACTGCTGCTGCAGGCTACGCACCCAGTCCGGGTGTATAGGCCGCGCCTTAGCTCCGGACTCGCCCCCGACAATTACCCAATCCAAGCAGTAGGGCAACACATTGGCAGGATGGTCAAAAGCCGACTGTTCCGCCGTTTCCAGAGCCGGTAAGGTGCAACCTGTAAGGGGGTGCCGGAAGCCAAAGATTTCATCGCTAATCCGGATGCGGGTAAGGTCAACCGGCCCGAGCAGCGGTTCCATACTGACGAAGTGCAGCACTGCCGGCACGCTCAGTAGCCATTGTAACCGGATATCAGCCTGCGTCTGATTTTCAACGGAGGTGCCGAGGAACACATTCGCCGGTGGCTCGCCATTTATCCAGTTGTACAGCCACGGGCCAACGGGGTGCATAAAGGGGGAGGTGGCAAAGGCGTACGAGAGTCCTTCCAGTG
Source organism: Hymenobacter mucosus (assembly GCF_900188255.1). GTDB lineage: Bacteria > Bacteroidota > Bacteroidia > Cytophagales > Hymenobacteraceae > Hymenobacter > Hymenobacter mucosus. The sequence goes on from NZ_FZNS01000010.1 coordinate 14,364, forward strand.
TCAGTTCGGGCCGCTTAGTCAGCAACAGCCAGTCCAGGTGCGGCGTTTCCCTAATCAGCATCAGTAGCCGCAGCCGCCACGGCCGCAGCTCATCGCGGTCCTCGAACACATCACCGAGCGAGAGGCAGAATACCCGCCGACGTTCTCCGGCCTGCTGGGCCTCCTCATTCCACTGCAGCGGCAGTTTCCAGTAGTTCTCGGCGGCAGGCGCCCGCCGCCCTGCCGGCCCCCATTCACCCAGCACGAGCGGGTTACGCTTGCTCTGGGTTTCAGCATAGCAGTTTTTACAGCCTGCGGATACCTTCTCGCAGCCCCGCCAGGGGTTGAACGTGTGGTGTGCCCACTCTATCGTTGTGTCTCGACCCATTGGATGCTATTGTTTTCGGGTTGCTTGCTTCCACCGCCGGGCCTGCTTCTGCCGCTCCAGCGTCTGCTGCAGCTCCCGCCAGTGCGCGATATAGAAGGATAGAATCTTGCCGACGTAGTAGGCATAGGCGCCCACGATAAGCAGTAAGGCGCATAGTAGATCTGGGAACATAGAAAGGGCGTTGGGGTGGGAAAACATCAGGCCGCGGTGGCATAGCTGCCTTCATACTCAGTCAATAAATCCTGCAGGCCAGCCTCAGTGAAGGCCTCGTAAATGGCCTCAACAATGCGCTGGCTCATTTTTGGGGGCACAGAATTTCCAATGAATTTCTTCTGATCGGTAGCGCTGCCCAGTAGCACGTAGCCTTCCGGAAAGCCCTGAATTTTCAGCAATTCCTCGACCAGCAACATCCGCATCAGCACGTCCGAGAGGCCATAGACACGCATGAAGCGCCGAATCAGGCGCATCGTGTCGCTGTCGTCGGGTTGCTCTAGCCAGTGCTGGGGCTCAGCCCCGACAACTGAGCTGGCCAGGTAGTGATTGTCACCCGTCAGGAGCGTGGGGCCGGAGTTGTCCAGGCTACGGCCGACGTTGTTGAACTTGTTATCGAGCAACCAGTCCTGCGGCTGCACCACGTAAGGATGATGGCGACTGGCCAGCAGGGGAGGGGCGGGCGCGTCGAGGCTGGTGCCCACGTTATCGAAATTGGTGTTCATCACCCAGGGCTCGGCCCCAGCAATGCGTTCCGCTTCGGTTACGACGTGATGATCATTCGTTAGAATGGACCCGGCCGGGCCGTGCACGGACTGATGGTTGTGCGCCCCGCTGCCATAGCGTTTGTCAAGCCAAACCAATTCCGCTTCCGTCTGCACGACGCCCATGCGGTCGTTGCAGGTCAGGGCACCCGATGGATCTGCAAACCCACTGACGTTGTTGCCGGAGCTGTAATACTTGGTCAGGAAACCCTGCTCGTATTCAGGCTGCACCATGCTCAATGGGGCTTTATCCTGCCGGGCGATAATGGTGTTGCCTGTATCGTCGACCGACTTGTTGCCGCCGTACCAGCCGGGATTTGTCAAAAACTCCCCCGGAAGGGCTTTACTCAGAAATTCGGGCTGCACTACGTCGGGCAGGAACCCACACGCCAGCGTCGGCCCTGGGCCATTGAGATGCACCCCGGGATTTGGCTTACCGGATGGGGCGTTGCTACTACGCTTCAGTAGCCAGGCCTGCCGGGCCTCGGGCGTCAGCTGCACTCCGCCGCTTTCGCCGGAAGCGAGGCCCTGCAGGAAGGCTGTTACCTGTTTCATGTCGCGGCCGGCCACGTATTGACACAGCCCGGCATAAATGCGCTGGAGGGTTTTTTCAACCAATGGATCGGCTACCTGCTCGCCCTTTTTGTTTGTGCGGGTCCGATTGAAAATGCTCCGCCCTTTCAAGTCCAGGCGCAAGCAGGGGCGCACCGGTAGCCACGGTTCGGTACCCAGGGTTTTGCCTCCTTTGGAATGCGTAGCCTCGGGCCAGCGCACCGGCAAGCCCACCTTGGCAAACACCATAAACAAGCGAATCCGCGACGTTCTTTCACCGTAATCTGCGGCATTTAAAAGCCGGTAGTGGCACACGTATCCCAAATCCTCAATGGACTGCTTCCAGCGCAGGAAGTCGCGGCCCTTGGTTCTGGACTCAGGAATCATAACCGGGGAATCTTCCCAGCATAGCTCCCCGATTTCATTCACTACCTGCCGCTGCACCGGCTTGCCGTTCTTGCGCAGCTTGGGCTGACCATCGGGCCGCAAGACGTCCTGCATCACCTTCACGCGGCGCGTGCATGGATTCCCCTGTTTATCGCGCTTTTGCACCAAGGGGCCCCAGGCCATAAACTCGCGTACGTTCTCGACCATGAAGTACAGGGGCTGCACGGCCCGGATGTACCGCTCCATGTGCTCAGCTAAGGTCCGCGAGTCAGCATCCCGGCTCTGGCCACCCTTGGCATTCGAGAAATTGGTGCATTCCAAGGATGCCCAAAGCAGCGCCGTCCGCACCAGCAGGTTGGCGTCTAACCTGGTTATATCCTCAATAAAGTGCTTCGCCGCCTCGTGGTTGGCCTTGTGCGAGGCAATGGCCAGCGCATCGTGGTTGACAACCTGCGTAGTGCTTACCACTTTCTGGCCCTGATAGCGAGCCGCTTCAAAGCCGCTGGTGGTGCCCCCGGCGCCGCAGAACAAATCCGTGGCGGTAAAGAGCATCCAGGAAGCCATTGCCCGGGTAACAATTTGGCGGGCCTGCCCGAACAGTGGCAGCGTTGCATAAACTGCTTGCATCCCCCTTAGCCCTTTAGTTGCACCATCCAGGCCCGCACTAACGCACTATACTCGACCTGGGCCCGGAAGGCCACCGGGCACGCCTCCAGCTCACTCAGCAGCTGCTCTCGGCTTAGCGTACGGCCCTCGCGGCAATAGGTGCCCTGGCGAAGCGACCCGATGGCAGCGCGGGTAGGCGCCGGCGTCAAGGGCTCAAGCAGTGTAATCGTGCTGCTGAGGCCCGCCTCCAGGAAGGTGCTTTCTCCCAGTTCCAGCCAGTCGGAACCGTGACGAAAATAAATGCCGGCCAGCGCAACATACGCCGCAGCTGGAACCGTCAGGGTGGCCGCCGGCGGGGCTAAAGCAAGGGAGGTAGACATGGGCAGTTGGGATTAGAAAATAAGTATTTTGTTGCTTTTTATACGCAATCCCGAATCTATAAGTTCGCCTTTTGCAACTAAATTTAATAGCGCTAATTTACATGAAAATCATTACCAAGTACATTGTTTCGGATTTAGTCGCAGCCTATCTTGCTCGCCTGATTATTGCTTTTCTAATGTCCTATTTGGCAGATACAGCTTTGGTAGACGTGGACTCAGCGTGCTGGATTTTGGACGTAACTATTATCGAAATTTTGGGAGAGCAGGCCCTGCACATTTTGCTGAGTCCGGAAGCAGGGCTGGGGGATGCGTTGGTAATTCCACTCGCCTACTTTCCCTTCCTTCAGCGGGAGCTGGCGCAACCCGAACCGGCCTGCGGCTGGGTGCCGGAAGGAAACGGCATTACCAGCACGGTATACTGGCCGGAGCTGGGCCAGCGCTGCTCGGTTAACCGGCTCCACGGCATGCACTTTGAATACCAGATGGCCACCATGTACGCGTTGGCCTGAGCCGGGCACAAAAAAGGCGGACCGTTGCAGCGGCCCGCCCCTCAGCACTATGCCCGTTTCCTTACCGGAAAGGCATGGCCTCATACACCTGCTTAAAAGAGTGGCCCAACGCTTCAATAACGGGCCGCAGGTGGGGTTCGTCAAATTCACGGCCGAGCTGCACGCACTCACCCCAATCAAGGGTATTGGGAGTGGTGGAACGATCAATCTGCAACTGGCCATCCACGTCGAGGGGCATGGTCAGCAAGGTATTGTCGACAATGCAGTACGCTGCCCCGCTGGGTAGGTGATAGGCAATCAGCAGTACGCCCGGGCTCTTGTCTGACCCTTGCTGCTCAATGGAAAGTTGTTCTGCCATGGGGAGGTAGGCGTGGATTAGGTGGAAGAAGTTGAAACGGTGTAACCGGCCGCCCGCGCCTGAAATGTGGCCTCTTGCCAAGCTCTGGTAAAGCAACCTTCCTGAATAGCGGCGCGCAACTGGGTGACGCCGGCAAAGCAGAACTGCAGACTGGTTTTTCCCAGGGGCTGCAGCAGCTGGTCGGCCTCGGTGGCAGTGAAGCAGCCAATGTCCTGGCCACTGGCCAGCACTACCGAGCATCCCGGCCGCCGCCGCCGACCGGCGGCAGCCGGGAAAATGTCATAGACGACGCCCGCGAGCTGATAGATCTGGCAATACACGGCTTGCCCAACCTGAATACTACGTGCTGACATAGGCTTAGTATTCCTGGTCAGCGGCTAGGGCAGCGCTTTCAAAATCGTCGGCGTCGCTGCTGTATCCCTCGTGGTACTCGTTATCCATTTCCCCGACCGGATCAAAGTTCCCGTACAGGTCCCCGTCCTGTTCCATATTCTCCGCCAGCGGGGTATCGGCTATCTCGTCGTACATAGAATGGTAGTTTTAAATTGCTGTTACAATCTATGTATTTATACGAATAGGGCCGTTTTTTGTTGCTATATATCAACACAAGCAACTACAAACAATAGCATAATTCTGCGGCTTCGGGTATCAATAAAAAAGCCCGGCTCTGGGGCCGGGCTTCTGTACTTTACAAGGGTGTTTAGGCAGCCACGCTCATAGCCTGCTGCCGCTGGTTGTAGCGCGCGAGGGCTTCAGCATCGCGGCGCTTCACCAAGGCCTTATCAGTAGCGGCCAGCAGTTCGAGCATGGAGGTTATCGTATGCGGCCGTTTCACGGCATCGCGGCCCCGCTGCTTTTCCTCTTCGCTCAGCAGGCTGGAGTTCGTGAAGCTGTCGAGCATATCATTCATCAGTTCTCCACCCTCGGCAAACCACTTCAGCCCCTCGCCCAGCCCGAACGAGCCCCCAATGGCCTCCGAAATAGCCGCGCAAAGCACTTCGGCCAATCGGTCCCGCTTGCGACCTGCATAATACACGTTGATGGCGTAGTGGCGGGTCTGCTCACTCAGAACATCAGAGTTAGAAACCAAGTAGCGGCGAACGTTGCTGAGCATATCCATGACGAAAGGGGGGGGGGTAAAAGTGCTTGCCTTATATGGAGTTATACGGAAAATAAGCCCCCATCCGCTAATAATTCGCAACAAAAAACCCCCTTATTTAGCTTCAAACAGGCATTTACCCCCCAACCGCCCCTAATTTCTATTGCCGGTGTAACCTGGCCCGCCTAGATCCTGTATATTTGTCCAAGCTCATATCGGCGGTTGAAGGAGGTTTGCGTTGTAACTCACCTAGTTCGCTTACGATTTGAGGCAAAAGGCCACCGTGGTAACACGGTGGCCTTTTTTTGTGCCCTGAGGGGCCGCTTTATCTAACCCAGCCGACCTTGACTGGCCCACTCGCCCGGCAGTAGAAGCCTGCCCCGTTCCCACCTGGATTGCGCTTGGCAGTCATTTGAATCCTCCTTCTGATCAGAAGTTGTGAGCCGTGTTCCGGAACCAAAAATCCCTCTAACTTCGCGACTAGAATTAGTAGCAAATTGCGATTAATTCTGATTGCTTTAAGATGAAATTCACTCCTTTCAACCTCACAAAAGCTATGCTGTTACGCCCATTTGCTTATTCCGCGCTGCTCTCGCTTCTGGCGCTGGCCGCCTGCAAAGATGATGATATACCTGCCCCCGGCCTGCCTGAGGCAACCCAAACTGGTCAGAATACTGGCGGTGCCAAGGTCGACGGCACTGTATGGTTGCCGATTCAACAGTTCCTGCTTGCCGGCAAACCCTTGGAGGCTCGTTATGCCAAGTCGTCTACGGGAAACGAGTTGAACCTGTATTTCGGCCGCTTCCCCATCGAGCAGGATGATCCATTCAACGAAACCAGCATCAATCTGCACGTGCCCGATATCCGCACTGCCGGTACCGTGCTCTTCAACCAGCCAGCGGACCCCAGATTGACCACGAGCAATCCCGCCTACGCCACCTTCACTTACGGCAAACCCAGCCCGGACCAGGTGCTCATTACCGGTCCCACGGCCACTGGGAAACTGGTGGTCACCCGTCTCGATACGATTGCCCGAGTTGTCGCCGGCACCTACGAGTTCCGTGCTCAGGCACTCTCAGGCACTGGCTCCGTGAACGTGACGGAAGGGCGCTTCGACCTGAAATACTAATCCTCTTACCCTATTCCATTTTTCATGAAAAAACTCTTTACCGGCCTTACCTTACTTCTCGGGGCGGCCTCAGCGCACGCACAAACATTTACTGATCCGCGAAGTCAGTTTACGCAGTTGGTGGACAGCCTGATTGCGCCACTGGATAAGTCGCGAATTCCCGGTAGCATCCTCTATGACCGGGTGCCGGCGCTGGCCAACCTGCATCAGTTCAACAAGTATACCCCCTCATCTGCGTCTCACTTCTTTCAAAGCTACTTCGAGCTGCGCGAATCAGCTTACGGGCTTAGTTCCTTCACGCTGGAGCGCTCGGCTTTGCGGCCCCTGGCCGAGGACCAAACGACGGCTTCAACGTCTATGGGAGGTACGCTGCCGGTCGGCGTGCTAGATTACCAGTTCGCAGTACTCGATACGCTGGCTGAGGAACGCGGTACTATCCGTGAGATTGGCGGCCTGTATTACGATGGGGTAGGCTCCCCGTATCAAACGAACCGGATAACGGTCGTTTCCCCCCTAGCTGACAGCGTGGCCCAGCAAGTGCAGCTGTCGATGCCGGCCATGTTCCAGTTCCAGAATACCAGCCGTACTGTTTCATTCGGGTTGTTGCAGGTTGGCAATTCACAGTTTTACCTGAGCAACAACAACTCCACGCTGATCAACTTCCCGGGCACCGGCGTTCAGAATCTGTCGTTCACGCTCTATTTCTCTGATGGCTCCAGCTCGATTGCGCAGGCCCGCGTCTATGTGAAGCCGCAGCTGGCCAGCCGCCCCAACGGTGCGGTTACCGCGCCGATTTCCCCCAATATCATCAGCGGTAACTGGAGGGATTACGACGGCAATACTACATACGGAGAAGGTGAAGCTATCAGCTATCTCTTTAATCCTCAAAGCAAAAGTGACGGTAAGCTTCGCAATCCACTGATCGTCATGGATGGCTTTGACCCGTCCGACAAGCGTAAAATTGACCGGATCTATGATGATTTCGCCCCGCTGGTTCCGGCACTTGAGGTTGCTGGAAAAGAACGTGACCTGGTTATCCTGAACTTCCCGAAAACTCTCCGTCGCGTAGATACGCCCAGGCAAAATACGCTCTACAAACAGATTGATGGAGGTGCCGATTTTGTTGAGCGTAATTCTCTCGTGCTTGTCGAATTGCTGAACCGTATCAAGCCCCTGATGGCCGACCCGAACCAGAAGGTTTCCATCATTGGGCCCAGCATGGGCGGTCTGATTTCACGCTATGCCCTGGCCTTGATGGAGAAGAATTTTGCCAATTCAGCTAATCCGGCTACGTTCAACAATCCTTATTGGAAGCACAATGTTGATCTGTGGTTTTCTTTCGACGGCCCCCACCAGGGTGCCAACGTACCCCTAGGCGACCAGGAATTTATTGACTACTTCAAGGGCATGTCAGAGTCTGCGGAAGTCAACGCGGCTCGTCTGAACTCCATTGCTGCAATGCAGATGCTGGTGACACACCGCCGCGACATGTCGGGCGGCAATTACCACATCCCGTTCATGCGCAACCTGCAGAATAATGGTTTACCGGGTTCGTTTGGCTACCCTACTCAGGTAAGGCGCGTGGCGCTTGCCAACGGCATCATCAATGGCCAGATGAATTCTGCAGCCGGCAGCCCAGGGGCTTCCGGGTTGCAGCTGGACGTGGCCCGAATCAACGGCAATAAGCGCCGGCAATTCTTCTACCGCTCAACCACGCCCGGAACACAGATTGCAGCCAACATGTATTTTTCCCCGGCTGCTGGCCAGCGGGGAACTGTATTCAACGGGGAAGCGCGTGTGATTGTCGCCCTGTTCAAGCCTATTGAAAAGCGTCGTGAAATTAAAATCACCAGCGGCTCCCAGGGCAGCTATGACCTGGCGCCCGGCGGCACGTATGATTCGCAGTTCCAAATCAAAGACGGCACACTGAACGGCAAGCAGCTTCCTGGCATCGAGTTCCGCTTTACGACTGTACGGCCGCTTCACAGCTTCATTCCTACGGTAAGCGCCTTGGGCTTCCAGTACAGAAGCCTGGCGAACTACAACGGTACCGGCCAGCTGCCGAATCCCTACACCGACCTGTCTACGCGCGCTCTTGCCTGCAACGACGAAACGCCGTTTGACTCGTATTACGCCTACCCTTACAACAACGGCTCGCACGTGACCCTGGATGGGCCAGCGCAGCAGTTCGTTGTTCGCGAGCTGTTCAACGTCACCCAGCCGGTCACTTTCGCGGCAAGCAATCCTACCTCTATGTGCCCGAATGCCACCACGGCCCTCGCCATTGTAGGCTGCGGTCAGCGTCAGGGACCTATTACCTACAACTGGAGCCTCACCGGCCCGGCCGTATTCATGAATACGGGCACGAATTCCTCACCCAACGCGGACATTTATCAGAGCATCCGCAGCACAGGTGCCGGCACTATTACGGTTTCCGTAGTGGCCGTGCGCGCAGGCGCTGCCCCCAGTCCTGCCGCCACCTATTCGCTTAACTCCGTGGCCACCGCAACGCCACTGAATGCTTACGTCGTACTGCAGCCTGGTCAAGTACGTATCTGCCCGTACAACACGGTTACTGTTCGGGCTGATGGCCTCACGGCCGGCCCTTACACCTGGACCAAACGTACCATCCGGCCAGGTATGACAACAACGCCGCAACGGATCACGACTACCACGCCCGAACTGCCCGTTGCTGTGCGCTACGATGAGGTAGAAGTTACCGTAACGGCTCCGGGCCTTTGCTCCGGCACCATGCTTCCACTGGAAACCATCTACGTAGGGCCGGATTACGACCCCAGCGGCGGCCGTACCATCTGCGACCCTTACACGTATGAGCTGGGTCCAGTCCCCTCGAATCAGTACCTGCAGGTAAGCACGCTCTCCTCGACGAATCCTGCTGAAGCCGCTGACGCAATGCGCCGCCCGGACGATGAAAATCCCCATGCGTATCAGGCGGATCTCTACAATGACCGCGGTAAAAAGGTCAAGTCCGGTAATACCCGAAACGGACGGCTGCGCTTCGATACCCAGGATTTACCCAGCGGTATCTACCACATTAAATTCCGTCGAGGCAGCCAATCTGAGTCCCGCAATATTGTAATCCAACACTAACCTTTTCCCGCTTCTACAGCAAGTCCCGGCTAATCATCACACGATGAGGCCGGGACTTTTCTTTTACATCGCACTTGAAATATTATAACCATATTTGCAACTAATATTAGCTGCGCTTACCTATCTATTTACCTGCCTGTTGCTTCCTCCGCCACATTCGCAGACAGTCGGTATTTGTTGACTCCTGCTCACCCTCTGAGTACAGTTCAATTTTTCCTGAAACCATCCCAATTGCTTAGGGCCACTATCCCCAGCATTGGATTACACGCAAGCTATGAGCCTGATTAGTACAAATCCTGTTTACAAGCAATTTGCTGGGAAGATGAAATACCTGGGCCTGGCCTTCTCCACCGTTCTGTTCGCGACGGCCGGAGTGCAGGCCCAACAACGAGACTCGGTAGAGCTGCCCCGTCGAATCGAGCTGCAGAACGTGGATGTAGCTCCGTCGGCCGTCGATACAAAGGGCTGGCTGCTGCTGGACAACGATGTTAAAACTGAATTGGAGGGAGGAGTCTCCAACCTCTATAACTTCAAATTCGATAGGGCTGAAAGGCAGTTCCGTTCCTTGCGCCGGCGGTATATGGACCATCCGCTGCCCTATTTCCTGATGGGCCTGAGCGCCTGGTGGAAAATCGTTCCCACCAACGTCACCACCAAGCAGTTCGACAAGACGTTCTTCGCCTACATGGATACTGCCACGACTAAGGCGGAAGCCCTTTACCGGCAGGACAACCAGAACTACGAGGCCTGCTTCTTTCTGTCGGCTGCCTACGGCTTTTCCTCCCGGCTGCACGCTGAGCGGCATGATTTCGCCCGGGCTACGATTGAGGCAAAACGGGCGCTGGACTATCTAGAGAAAAGCCGTGAGGCCAATGGCCTGAGCCCGGAATTTCTCTTTGGCCAGGCTCTGTTCAATTACTACGCGGTCTGGATCGGGGAGGAAAAACCCTGGCTAAAGCCCGTGCTGTTGTTCTTCCCCAAAGGAAACAAGCAGCTGGGCCTGCAGCAGCTGCGAAACGTGACACAAAATGCGGTGTACACGGGTCCGGAAGCAAAATTCTTCCTGGTGAAGATTCTGACAGGGGAGCGGGAAAACCGGGCGGAAGAAGCATTTCCGGTACTTCAGCAACTGGTGCGGGATTATCCGGACAACCCGTATTTCCAGCGTCTCTATGCCCTGCAATGCTTCAACAAAGGAGATTTCCGGGAGTGTGAGCGGGCCAGTCAGGATATACTGGATAAGTATAATCAGGGCCAGCCGGGTTTCGACGGGTTTGCTGGCCGCTACGCCGCCTACTTCCTGGGCTTCATCCGTAGCAACAAGTACAAGGACGTGGCCAAGGCAAAGGGGTACTATCAGCGGTGCATTGTGTTCTCGGAGACTACCGATCAGGTAAAGGGCGGCTATTACCAGTTTGCCAACCTGAGCTTGGCCCGCATTGCAGTAGCCGAAAAGGACATGCAGGCTGCCAAGCGCTATTATCAGGCCGTGCTGGGTGCCGCTGAACGCCGCTCCTCGGTATACGAGGAAGCCAGGACATTTATGCGGGTTAACCGGCGGCCATCCTCCACGACGGCCACGGATACTGCGCCAACGCGTGCCATGGCCAGCCGCGACCGGTAAAGGCGCCCGATATCGCACAAAATAAGAAGGGCCCGGTCAGATTGACCGGGCCCTTCTTGCGTTCTGTACGGCTGTCTTATGCTTTGGTGGGGGCTTCGTGCTCCACCTGCGGGCCGTCCTGGGAGGCCATCGACCATGCAGTTTCAAGGCGTTGGTCCAGCTTTTCAACCTGGAAGTTGGCCGCTACCTGCTCTTCGCTGGTTTGGGGGGTGTTCATGGGCTTGCTCATGGGTAAAAGTAAATAAGGGTTTGTACTCCGAGGAAAGATGAACCCACCGACCTACTCGGCTAGAATCGGTGGGGTTAGTGTATTCGCTGCCGCGCAGCGGCGAAGAAGATAACTGGCCAGTAAGCGCCCCCACACCAAGTAGAAGGCGGCGGCAATCAGCTGCTGCTCACTGATGGCGGCGGTGCCCTGTAGCAGCCCCATCAGCAGGGTCGGCACCTGGGCAGGCAACCGGAGAATGGCCTCCCCATGATGAAACAGCGTCAGGCTCAGCAGCAGCACGAAAAAGAAGCTGTTGCCCAGCCCGTATAGCAGCAAAGCCATCTTGGGTCGTAGCAGCACTTTTCCGCGGCTTGTAAGCACCCGCAGGGCGCTGGCACGGGTGAAGGCTTCTCGAACGACCTGCGTGGCGCTGAGCAGCAGATTTGGCTGGTTGGTCAGGTCGGCCAGCATCCAGTAGCCGTCCCGGCGCACAAATGGATTAAACTGCCAGATGGCTGAAACTGTGATAGTCGTGCTGGCCAGCAGTAGGGCGTGGGAATCCGTCGCCACATACGCCAGGGCCAGACCGGTGGCCAGCAGCAGCTGCGCCACGATGCCGCCCAGGTTGGCAATCATGCGCTGGTGCCGTGAGGCTTCCCAGATGCCGGTGATATCAGCAAACAGGACCGGAAACACGTAGGCGTAAAAGCCAAAGCCAATCCCGCCGTGACGGATTCCCAGCCGGGCACACGCCGCAATGTGGCCTACCTCGTGCAACAGTACCGAACCATAGAGCAGCGGGATAACCACGGCATATTCGGCAATGCCCGCCCCGCGTATGGGAGTGCTTTTAAGCAGTATTCCTCCCAACAGCCCTATTTGAGCGGCAACGAGCGGCCAGAATACAGCCGGCCGGTACAAGGGCCGCAATGGGACGGCCAGTAAGCCAGCAGCAGTAGGAGATAGCAACGGTATCTGCAGGGCGATATGATCCAGCAAGGACCGCGCATCGACCGGCGGGACCGGCTCATCACGAAGTAGTGAGCATCCACCGAAGCGGCCGGTAATCAGCCGGGTAAACTGCTCGATGTCAAACGCAGTCTGAAATGTCTGATTGAAACGCTCCAGTGCCTGCGCGATGGTCGGGGACTGCAGCAGAATACGGTACAATTCCGCCGCGTCGGCATTCACGCGCACATATTGACCTGACGGGGCCGTAATCAGCCACGTTTGCTTGTCGAAGGCGCTCAGGCGCGTATTATCCACCAGTAGCATAAGTTTAGGCTACTACCGTGTCGTCAGTCATTGATACGTGTTCCACCTGCATCCGAGCCTGGTCAACAGTGTGCTGCACTCGGCTCATTTGTTGGCAGTAGGTGGCAATGCGCGGCCTCAGGTAGGCAGCCAGCTGCTCCAGCCCGAGCGACGTGGCCAGATCCAGGCTGCGCTGGTAATGCTGGCACCCGAGTTCCATCAGCCTGAGCGCTACACCTGAGGTATAGAGATACTTCTGCTGCAGGCTGACTGGTACTTGGTCGGGGTCTATGTTGTGCTCCATCAGCCAGGCCGATACCTCGGAATGAGCATAGGTATACTGGTTCTGTTCCCAGTCCTGCACGAAATCTTCAATGTCATCAAAATACTGGCTGCCGATATGGATGCCGGCCAGACAAGCCAACACCTCGTCTACAGGGGCAGAATTCTCCCCCAAGCAGCTCATGGCATAAGCCATTGCAAAACAGATGGCTGATTTGCCGGCAGCCAGCTCCTCGAACTGCTGCACTGTTAGGGCCGGGCGCAGCTCAGCGTACTTCTTTTCCTCCAGATTGGCGGCCATGTAGCGCTGCTTGCACTCATCGAAATGAACCCAGAACGGGCTGCCATCGGGGAAAAGCCTCGTTAGCCCGTGTACGGCCGTCTCCTGCAGGGACATTACTTCAAACAGGTGGCGGGCCTGCAGGGCACCCTGCTGGGTGGCCGGCGAGTCCACCAGCTTATCAATCCCAATAATGAAGCTGAAATACAGGTAGCTGTGAATGGTTAGCTCCTCCAGCTGGGGCAGGCGCACGTGCGGAAACAGCGGGGCCAGAAATTGGGGTAGCTCCACGTAGAATACGTAGGCATTGAGGGTTTTCGCCCCGATAAGCTGCTGTTTGAACTGCTCGCTGATGCTTAGCTCAGCGACGAACTGCTGAAGGGCCTGGGTGAACACGGTACCGGATTTATTGCTGCGTGGGATTGCTTAGTACCAGGGCGAAGCTGGGATACACGCGTAACATTCCGGATTCTTGGAGGCCGCCCGTTACCTGCCGCTCATTGGTTCATCAAACATAGCAAGTAAATCTTTATGCTACTAAAATTAGTTGCAATAACAAACTCTGCTTGTCCCCATAACGCACAGAAACCGCCTGGTTTAGGCGGTTTCTTGCTTAGCTGCATATCGTAAGTTGAGTCCTGGCAGGCTGCTAGGAAAGATACTGGGCGACTGGTCCCCCGGCAAGCACGCCTGCCGCTGCACCCGGACGAGTGAGCATAGCATCAGCGGCCACACTTAAAACTGCCGTATCGCCTTGATCAAGCATTGTCAGCTGCTCACGCAGCACCCGGCAGAGTGGGCGCCAGAACCCGCTATCAGAGATGGCCAGCGCCCTGCTCAGGCGCACGCGACCCTTGGTGGCCGAGTCCGCCACCGGCTCCAGCAGCACGATCTGAAGCGTTGCCGGTTTGGCGGCTACCGCATCCTGAAGCCACTGCTCGATTTTGGCTCTGGGAATCTTGCTGAGTTGAATATCGGCCATTACCGGCGACAGCTCACCGGCCTGCGCCGCTAGCAGCACCAACGGGATACCCTCCAGCGGTACCATCAGGTTTACGCTAACATCCGCAAAGCCCCAAGCGTCCAACAATCGAGGCAGATCCGGCGCATCGCGGCCCGGGCCCGCGCGGTGCACCAGTACCAAGCCACCTCCCTCCAGCAGATGCAGCTGGGTGAGCCTGCGCTTAGAGGGCAAAGGCAACAGCGCATTGACGACGGGCACGGGCAGCAGCACGGGCAGTTGGGCTTGGGGAGGTTGGCAGGTGGTAAACATAACGAAAACGGGCTAAAAATGGAGAAATTACCATAGGCTGGGGGCAGGCTCGATGCCTGCCCCCAGCCTATCGCGGCCGCGCAACCACCCGGCGCGGGGCCGGGTGGCTGGGGTGGGTCGGCTACTCCTCGGCCGGGGCCGCCTCGTAGGTGGGGGCCGTTTGGCCGGTGATGTGGTAGAAAGCTTTCTGGGCAAGGCTGGCAGCGGATAAAACCAGCTTCTTGTCGTTTTTCAGGGCGTTCAGCCAGTTCTGAATGTAGGCCGTAGCGTTGTCGATGGTGGCCGACATATCAAGGCCCGCGGCGGCACTTAGGAAAGCGGCGGTCATTTCGGCCGTTAGTTCCTCCTTGGCGTAGGTGGTGCTTCCGAAACCCGCGTTTTCAACCAACTCGGGACGGTTCAGGCGGCGCTGGTGGCCGGTGCTGTGGGCCAATTCGTGGAATAGGGTGGCGTAGTAGCCTTCAACCGAGTTGAACGTCTGCGGGGCGGGCATCAGCACTTCGTCGACGGATTTGCGGTATAGTGCTTGGTCGCCCTTAAAGTACAGGCTAGGGCCTTCCAGCTCACCCATGTAATTCACGCAAATCCGCTCGGCTTCGGCGTGGGGCTCATGCTCGCGAGTTTGCAGCTCGGGCAACTTCCAGTCAACGCCGTCGATCTGGGCAATGTTGAAAACGGTCGAGTAGCGCAACAGGGGGAAAACGTCCTTTTCACCGGTCTGCTTGTTCTCCTTCTGGATGTGCGAGAAGTACACGACCATCATACCCTTTTCACCCTTGCGGACCTGTCCGCCTACCTGCTCGGCCTGCTTATAAGTCATGAACAGCGGATATTCGTAGGGCAGCATACCCAGCAAAAACGCGTTGATGCTCTGGTATACGTGACCGCTTACGTAGTTGCGCGGGGCACCGGCACCGGCGTTCCACGGCTTGCGCCACGGAATAATGCCGCCTTCTAGGGCCGTTACGATGCGGTCGGTAACCATTTGGAAAACGTCGGGCCGGGAGGCGGCAGCTTTGCTGGCGGCGGCTTTCTTGGGGGCGGTGGCAGTGCTCTTTTTCATAGGAAGGTAGGTTGCTTGCGTTGTATATAGTTATACGGCAGCCGCCCACTTTTGTATATAGAAAGCAACAAAAAAAGCCCTCTATTATCCCTGTTAAAGGATTTTCTCCCCAACTGCCCCGACTCAAAAACCGTTACTCAGGCCGCGTTACGAGTTGGGCTGTCAACGGCGGCAAACAGGCATGACTGCACGGGTGCTGCCGGCATTTTGTCTGTGGCTGGGACTGGAGCGGCCTCGGGCCGGGGGTCGTCGCCCCATGGGGTTATTTGCTTGCCATACTTCTGTATTTCCTCCTCCCGCCATACTGTATGCGCAGCGGCACGGCGGGGCTTGTGGGCCGCGACAATCGGGCCGCTGTGGCCACTGGGGCGAATGCAGTAACTGCCGGCGGCGGCGTGGCAATGAGGGCAGGCTACCTCGCGGTAATCGTAGCGGTTGGGGTCCATTTCAGCCATGCTGGGAGGGATTGGGGCAATAGGGAAGAAGTAGCTTACAGCAGGTCGCTGATGGTGGCAAAGGCCTGATTGCCGACCAGTCGCACCTGACTGGCCGAGTATACTGCGCGGCGGTCCTCCTTGCGAAAGAAGTGGCAGGCTGTGTAGGGGTCGTAGCTGATGGCCGTAAGGGGCTGGCCGGGGATACTGGTAAACGTGCCCTTTGCAAAGGCATGCACATTCTTGCACCTGTCCCGCAGCACACGCTGGCGCCCGGCTTCCTTTACTTCCAATTTCACGTTCTGCAGGTGCACGTCGGGCAACGTGGCCACCACCCGCTCTTTACCGTCGACTTTGTACAGTACTGACCAATAACCGTTGTGCTTCAGGTTGCGGTACACTTTTACCTGCTGGCCTTCTAGGTCGATGGTGAGGGGACGAATCATAGCAGCAAGTCTGTTGCTATATATACGCAAAACTGCTGATTACGTTGATAACCCACCGCGCTATTATCAGCTGCAATTGTGCTGAAATCGCACATTTACCCCTGTTGCCCCTTATTGCTTGGTCGCGGAAATGTTCCTTTTTAGAACATGCTTTCATGGCCCAACCAGACCAAATAGTTTTGTCTCATTCTACAACCCATCAACCGTAACAGCCTTGAAACTCAAATCCTTTATCGAGCTGCGCACCGCGGCCGGCTTGACCCAGGAGCAACTGGCCCGGCGCATGCACATGAGCCGAACCCCTTACCAGAAACTGGAAGCTGGCCATACTGTGCCGAATATTCTTCACCTCCAGCGGCTCGCCGCAGCCCTACAAATCAACATGAGCAACCTGTATACCTTCTCTGAGCAAGACACTCCGCGTACAGAGTTGCAGTTTATGCGCCAATCCATGGAGAGCATGATTTATTCGCGGCTGGGGGCCGTGGACGGTTACGACGAGCGTATTCCCTTCGATGAGCTGGAGGAGCATGATTGGGATTGGCTCCGCTTCAACGGCATTGAAACCAAAGCCCAGTATGAGGCCGCCCCAACTTTCGTGTCCCGTACCAGTGACGCCGCCCACGCCGTGGTTTTCGCCAAAGTTGTTCAGGATATGGATATCTATTCCTGGTTTCACCATGGGCTCATTCACGATGAGATGCTGGTGAAATGGTGGAACGAACACCAAGCCACCTATGAACCCTACTTCACGTTTGAAACTACGGCATTCGGCCGCGTAATCAAGCGCAATGAGATTCCGGCGCTGGCTGAGCCGGGTCTTACCCTACCTTCACCATCTCCTCAGCTGGAGCAGCTGCAGGGCGAGTCGGAAGAATTCTGGCAGGTTATTCAGCAGCAGTCTACCGCTCAGCATATCGCATTTGGACTGCATGAAGCTGTGTATGGGACTAATTCCTTGCGCTGTGAAACTCTACAGGCTACCCTGTCCCAGGATAAAGCGGCATATAACCGGACACTCACGCGCTTAATAGGTCTGGCCTGGATCACACCTGACCTGAGCGCGGAGGATGTGGTATTTATGGAAGAACGCCGCTTGCAGAGCGGGGAAGCTGACCCGGATGGACTGTATGCCGAGGCCGCCGGCCGGTGGCCACAAGACTAGGTGATTTATCTTTGCTGCATGGAAATTCAACCCCTTCGTTTTACTCTCCAGGCGACTGATCCTGCACGCTCTATCCTTACGCCTACTGTCGTCAACATTGACAACTGGGATCAGCTGCGTGATGTGGAGCTAACGGAGCTACGGCTAACTGGAGGCCTCGATTTATCGACGGCCACGCGAGTAATCGGTCTGAATGCCTGGCTGGCCATTTCGTGCCGTCCGCTGCCGCAATTGGCTCAGCCGGGGGGCAGCTATCAGGTGGACCTGATCGACGAAAGCGCCGTGAGCATCACAGCTACGCTTACCAGCATACAGGATGTAAGCAGCTTAGCTCAGGAATTGAACAAGCTGATTGAGCCCATGCACGGTGTAAGAGGCCGATAAGCTCACTTCTTGCGCGGCGTGATAGTGTAAGCGGCATCCAAGCCATCCAGCGCCTCTTTGATCCGGCGCAAATGCACCGCGTCGTCTGCGTAAAAGTCAATGTAATACCGATTGTCCTTAAGCTTTCCCCGGGTGTAGATACGGGTACCCTGGCTGCCGGCCCGCCATACCACGTTATAGTACTGATTCTGCAGTGCTTGATCAGCTGGGTCAACTGCCAGCAGCAGCACGCGCATAGGCATCTCGTCTGAAATGTAATCCGGCTCCTCCTGACCGACCAAAGCCAGAATGGACTCTTTGGAAACGGGTGGCGGAAGCTCCGGCAGCGGCCGCCAGTGCGTCACCCACATCCAAGGCGACACATTGTATATGTCCCCGTGTTGGTCCTGCCATTGCTGGGTTGGGTAGTGGTAACACCCGACGGATATATACCGCTCGGTAAACCTTCTCACTACTACAATTTCAACCAACTCCGACCACTCCGGCTCTTCACCGATAAAGGCGGGAGACCGTTCGGATGTCAAGTACCAGTCAGGACCATCTGAAGCCATAGAGGAGGGAGTAAGAAACTGCAGCAAGTTAGTAAGAGTGCCTACTATGCAGCTATCAAAGCAATGCGCAGCCAGGATCTAGTCTTTTTCTGCGGTCTAATTATTCTATCTTGCTTCCAATGTTTTAATCCCTCCTTATGAAAAAAACCATATTGATTTCCGCCTTCATTGTATCGACACTAATTGCTCGCGCACAGTCACAAGACTGTAGCACCGTAAAAAAGGAGAATGAAGTGTTGCGTGCCCAAGTTACCGCATACGAAGCGCGTTTAGGTATTGGCAAGCAAGGGGTCACCGTCACTAGCCCCGACCCGACGCTGCAATGTAAATTCCTATCCTGCACTGCCAGCCGTAAAACGCAAACAGCTGTGCTTTCCTTTTTGGTGAATAATACCGCTGCACCTGTTCCGATCGGTTTAATCAGCAGCCTATACATTCATTCGGGCAATCGGTCCCGTGCCGTGGATGAGCAAGGTACCGAGTTCGGCAGCGGCAAGATCTTGGTTGGAACCAGTGACACACCTACGCCATTGCCAACCGGAGTGCCAATTAAAGTGACGGTTGAGTTGCTGAACGTGCCAGTTCAAACTACCAGATTCAACCTGATTGAGGCTGTGGTAGTGAAAGATGCCCCTGGAGGCCAGCAACAGCACGTTATCGGCTTCCGCAGCGTACCCATTGTTTGGAAACCCTAGGCTCCTTTTACTTGGCGTAGTTCTGCCTATACTGCTTTCTAGCGCACTTGCAGCAAGTCGCTGAGCTGCGTGGTATAGGCAGGACTACGCCAAGAAGCCTTCGCAGCCCAGGGAGCCACCGCCAAGCCTGGGGCCGGTATGGCCGTAGCCAAGCGCACGGTATTCTTACCAAAGCGCCGGTTCAGTGCATCCATCTCTGCCATGATGAGGCTCCGCTTCTCCGATGGGGGCTCAGCGCAAAAGAGTGATAGTTGCACCTGCCCGGCCGGCTCCAGTCCATCGAGCACGATGCCGGCCTTCACGTAGCGGCCCGGCTGCCAGATGGCCGCCAGGACGGCGCGGGCCTGCGTCAGCAGCTCACCGGTATCATTGGTAGCCCTTGGAAGCGTAACGACAGCCGAAAAGGTGTAGGGTGGCGGTTCCAACCCATAGCGGCTCTTGCTGACAAAGACTGTCAGCATGTGGGCGGCATCAGCCTGCCGCCGCAGCTTTTCGGCGCCACGGGAAAGGAACGTGGCTACCGCGCCCAGCACGTCGTCGAATGATGTGAGAGCCTGACCAAAGGACCGGGAACAGCAGATACTCTGTCGACGCAAGCTCCCGTCCTCGCTGGGGGCCAGCCCGTGACAGGGGTAGCCCTGCAGCTCGCGCACCAGACGCGCTCCGACGACACCGCCCAGGTGCTTGCGGGCAAAAGAGTCTGAGCACGCGGCCAGTTCCGCCGCCGAATAGATGCCGGCGGCTGTCAGCTTGGCTGCGTACTGGCGGCCTACGCCCCAAACATCCTCCACGGCTACCTGCTCCAGGGCCCAGCGCCGGCGCTCATCCGTATCGAGGAACACCACGCCGCCGTGCTCCGGCTGCTTTTTAGCCAAGCGGTTAGCGAGCTTAGCCAGCGTTTTTGTGGGTGCGACGCCCACGCAGTTCGGCAGGCCGGTGCGCTTCAGCACTTTGGCCCGTAGGTTCCGGGCGAAGGTATCCAGGCTGCCCAGGTAGCGTTCCATGCCGTGCAGGTCCATGAACGCCTCGTCTATGGAGTAGATTTCAACCTCGGGGGCATTTTGCGCCAGGCAGTACATCACCCGGCGCGACATATCCCCATATAGCGGGTAGTTGCTGCTGAACACGTGTACCTGGTGGCGCTCCAGCAGCTCTTTGACCTGAAAGTACGGATCGCCCATCTGCAGGCCCAGAACCTTCGCCTCAGCCGAGCGGCTGATGATACAGCCATCATTATTTGACAGCACCACTACGGGTTTTCCTTGCAACCGGGGTTGAAATACAGATTCACAGTTGCAGTAAAAGTTGTTGATATCGAGCAACCCAAACATGGCTTCTAATCTCGGGTGCGCAGTAACGCGCCCATTTTACCCGGGATCAGTTCATGTAGTACATGCGTAACCACTCCCCATATCTGCACGTCGCCGGCATCGTGGATCTGCCAGGGTTTGAAGGCCGGGTTTTCGGGCTTCAGCCACCAGGCCCCGTCCTCACACCATAAGCGCTTCACGGTGCATTCTCCATCAATTACGGCCACCACAATGTGATTGTGGTCAGCTTCCATCTGTTTGTCGACGGCTAACAAGTCGCCTTCGTGGATTTCCGCGCCCGCCATACTTTCGCCCATTACCCGTACCAGATACGTTGCATCCGGATGCCGCAGCAGCAACCGGTTCAAGTCGAACATTTCCTCTATTTCATCACTGGCCGGACTTGGAAAGCCAGCTGGAACAGAGCAGCTGAATAGGGGCAGTAGAAAGGGGATGTCACTATCAGGAACCGGAATTAGTTCTACGGTTTGCATGGCGCTTGCAGTAGGTGAGGAGTACAAGTATACGCTTCTACTAACTTATTTAGCCATAAGAAGCTAAAACAGGTAGTAATTCAAGTATAGCGTTTCTACAATTGCCTACTCAATTTTATGGGCAGCCCATATGAAAGGCCCACTGCGACTCTTTACATTTGCCTCCGGTAGTCCCTTTACAGGTGTGTGGGGGACTATTAGGGCGGTAGACCGCTAACCACGCCGATTGCAACAAAAAGCCCCATCATCACTGATGGGGCTTTCCTTTTTCATGGGAGAGAGATCTGGATCAGATGCCTTTGACTAAGTTGAGAAAGTCGTCCAGCTTGTATGCTCCATCTACAACCCGGCGTTCATACACCATGAAGAAACGGAATGCGTTACCGGCTTTCTGAACCCAGTACTCACCCAGTTTGATTTTCTGCTCCGCATCGAGGTGATCTCCTTTGGTTTCTACCATCAACGTTTTGCCGCTCTTGGTCTGGATGATAAAGTCGGGATAGTGGTTTAGAAACCCATTAATCCGGAAGCCTTTGCGCTCCAGATTACGCGTCCAGAAGGCAATGTTGGGAAGGTTGGCCAACTCGTTGATAACCCGTTCCTCAAAGCCATTGATCTTGCCTTCCTTTTCGTAGAGCGACTTGGCAATGTCCTTGCCCGTGTCGCCCGGCGTAATCTGAGCCGGCAGCGCATAGGAGGGCTTCATCAGGATTTTATCCTGATCGAGGAAGTTGCGAAACTGTTTCAGCGCGTACGCCTCCGACAGCTGCCGGATTTTGTCTTTTATCTTCTGGGTATAAGTATGCTCATGATTAGCAAAGTCCGTAAACTGTTCATCCGTAAAGTCCTCCAGAATGCGCTTTAGGTAGCGCTCAATCTCTTTGTCGGCAATCGGGTACAGATTGCCGATGAGGCTCATGATACGGCTCGTAAAGTTCTTTACGCGGCTTTCCTTGCGGGACGGATCGAGAATGAACGTCATAATGCGCTCCTTCGCGTCGCCGTCGATACGGGTGAAGGTGGGGGTTGCTTCCTTTTTGGTTTCATCCAGATCCACGCGATAGAGTTCTGAGGAAACCCCATCGAACTTGATGTCCGTATTCTCCTTCCCGAGCTGGAAGCCTTCGAGGAGATAATCCTTTTCCAGCAAAACAGTATCACCTTCTCCGCTATCAAAAAGAGTGGCGGAAGGCTTTTTCCAGAAAAACTGGGGAAGCAATAACGTTGCTGCCTGCTCACGGAATAGCTCTTTGACGGGGTATGTTTTCACGAGCGACTGGAGGGCTGTTGGGAGGAAAGGAGCACCGCTGGCTGTGCTGGCGGCTACAGTTTTTTCAAACTCAGCCTGTTGAGCCAGGGCCACTTCTGTAATGGCCAGCACCGAACCCGCCGCTGGCGTGGCAGGAAGTACCTGTGGGTGTGTCACCGATACGGCCGAGGCTGCTTCATCCGTTACCGGCTCGACGGGAGCAATCTTACCGAAATCAATATCGGCCAGTTCATCGGCCGCAGACGACTGAGTAGACGGCCCATCGAAGTTTAGAGGGGCTTGCACGAAGCTGGCCAGCGGATCAGGCTTAGGAGTTAGCGTATTAGCATCAGCTACTTTATAGTCACGGGAGCTAAAGCCGGCTTTATTCAGGCCCACCACGATTTTGTCGAGCGTATCTAGAAACTTGCTGGAGGCCGTCAGCACGTAGCTCATGTTGAGCATGGGCGCCTGATGCGGGGCAACATATGGCTGGCGCAGCACGCGTCCCAGGATCTGCTCCACGTCCACGGCCGACGACTTATCGGCCAGTGAGGCCAAGATGTAGGCAAACGGCGCGTCCCAGCCCTCTTTTAAGGCATTCACCGTGATGATATAGCGAACCTGGCACTTCGGCGATGACAGGTCCTCATTCTTCAGCTCGTTGAGCCCAGCCGTTTTGATGCGTATATGTTCAGCCGGGATCTTGCGGTCGATGAGCTTCTGTTTCAGCAGCTCGAAAGTCGTATTGTCATCGGCTGTCTTAGGCTGCGCCTGAAACAGCACAATAGGACGGATATAACGGCCGCCTTCCTTTTGCTCCCTCTTGGCTTGAAGCTCCAGGTTTCGCTGCAGCTGCAAGGCAGAATTAATGACTTCAGTCCGGTCGTTGTGATTGTAAACGATAACCGGCAACTTCACCATGTGCTCCTTTTTCAGGGCCAGGGCATCTACGAAGCTGATAATGTTGCTGTTCTTGCGCGGGGTAGCCGTCAGGTCAAGAATAAAAGCCGGGTTCAGATTTTTGAGCATGTCCACGCTCAGATCACTTTCGGCGTTATGGCTTTCGTCAACAACTACTACCGGATTCAAAGCCTGAATTACGCGCATGAGGGTGATATCTTCCTCATCGCCCAATAGAGTACCGAAAGACTGTAAGTTGCCGTTTTCCTGGTACACCTTGCGGTCCTCCTTGTTGCGGGCCCGCAACGAGTCGAAGCTGAGCACTACCAGGCTCAGCTGCTCCTGCACCGAACTGGCCGAAAAGCCGCTACCCTGCAGTAGCGCCGTTTTATCATACACTTCCACGCGGCCGGCGAAGTGCGTGCTGATTTTCTGCCGGTAGGGGTGGCCAGCGTTTTTCAGATTGCGCAGCGTCTGCTCCAGAATCGTGACGGAGGGCACCAGCCACACTACCGCTTTGGGGCGGTCGGGAGGAAAAGCGCTGAATATCGTGCGCAGGGCATTGGCCGCCAGAAACGTTTTTCCGCCAGCAGTGGGCACCTTGACGCATACGTGTGGCACGCCGGGTACAGTGTTTTTGTAGGGCTCCACGGCCGCGCTGGGAAAGGGCTGCAGGGGCGTACGCGGGTGCATGGCCCAGAAGTCGTGGAACGCGTCGGGCAGGTTCTTGGTGGCCTGCACGCAGTCTAGAAAGCGGGCTAGGTCAGTAATAACCTCCTGCTGGTAGGGTTTTAGCTCCATATCGGCCGGATATTAAAAGCGCGAAATGTCGCGGGGAATTTTTTTGAAGATGATGCCGTGCCGGGTCATAAACTCAGCCGGGAGCAAGCAGTTATCGGCGTAAATAATGTACTGGCCAGCGCGGGTGCGCATGGTGGCCAGAAAATTATGGTTGAGAGTAGTTACGGCGTCCGGATCGTAATGGAAGTAGTAGGCCGTATTATCATGTTGGGCCAGAAAAGCATCATTGTCGTCGTTCGAGGGAGCGGGCAGCGGCTGCTTGGTTTCGGCGTAATAGATGTACCGGCGCAGGCCTGCCAGTCCGGCCTGCTCATTCAGCTCACCGGAGGCTGTAAATACAGCCTCCCCCAAGGTGTAGTAGTCGAAGCTACCACCAGTACCAGGTTGGCTGGCATACCCCTTCATGACCCGCTTCACCCGTTCCGCTGTGATGTGCTCAGCGTAATCTTCCATCTCCGTCAGGATGAACTTACGGTTACCACCATCCTGCTGATTCAATTTTAGTACGGCATGGGCTGTAGTACCACTGCCAGCAAAGCTGTCAAGGATTATGCAATCTGGATCGTGCGGGTCCGTCACTTGTCCAATCAACATCTCAGGAAGTGCCACTGGTTTCGGAAAGTCGAAAACACCCTGGCCCAGAATTGATCCTATAATTTTTGTTCCCTCCGCAGTACTGGTGGACGTAATGACGGAAGAAATAGACTTGTATTGACTGGCCATTTCGTCGGAAAACACCTTTTGACGGGGCCGACCATCTGGTGACGCAGGAAATAGAATGCGCCCTTCGCTAACACGTTTGGCCATTGTGTTTTTATCAAAGCGCCATCCCTTGTGAGGCGGGGGATAAATATCACCTGTAGTTGGATTAACCAAGTCATAGTGAAGGTTGGGCCGCTGCTCCTTCGTTGCCAAGCCCGTAACGTCAGCACTCCTCCATGGGCCCCGCGGGTCATTATCTGGGTTCGAGAACTTTGTCAAATCCTTCTCTACGCCGCGTAACTTCACTAAATCAGTTTTACGATAAGTCAGGATATATTCATGATCATTCGATACGCCTGTAACAGCTCTTGCATCCTCACTAACCCTTGATTTCCAGATAAATTCGGTGACAAATTGTGCCCGCCCGAATATCTCATCCATCACGATACGCAGATATGAGATTTCATTGTCATCAATTGAGATGAATATAATACCATCATCCGCTAGCAGTTTATGCAGCAGCTTCAGACGCGGGTACATCATACACAGCCACTTGTCATGGCGTGAAAGATCTTCGCCTTCTTTGCCCACTACTTGACTGAGCCACTTCTTGATTTTGGGGTCGTTAACGTTGTCGTTGTATACCCACCCTTCGTTCCCGGTGTTGTAGGGAGGATCTATGTAGATGCACTTAACCTTATTCTCATATTCGGGCAACAGAGCTTTCAGGGCTTCGAGATTGTCACCGTGAATGATGCGGTTACCGCTGTCGGCTGGCTCGGTAGTTTGAGTACCGTCGGCTAGGGCACCGTACTGGTGGTCAAGGAGCCGAAAAGGAACGTCCTGGTGATGGTTGATAACCTTATCTTTACCAATCCACTGAAGGGTAGGCATGCGTTACAGTCGTATCGGTGAAACCACTAAGGTAACTCCCGGCACGCACCCAAGCTAAATTTCGACCTGATGGCAGCCAGCACTGATAGCGCTGAGAATGCCAAGTCTCCGGGTGCAGTCATTCAATTTATTGCTCATGAAAGAGATGATAGGATAGATGGAAACAGAAGAAAAGACATTTAAAATCTTGTGCATAGACGGGGGCGGCATCAAAGGGCTCTACTCAGCTACAATTCTACAGCACTTGGAGGAGCAGTTCGACTGCTGCATCTCTGACCGTTTTGACATGCTGTGTGGCACGTCTACGGGTGGCCTCATAGCGCTGGCTCTTTCCTTAAGAATCCCTGCTGCTGAGATAGTCCAATTCTATCGGGAAGAAGGGGCCAATATCTTCCCGCAGTACACAAAAAGCCGTTGGATTCACCGCTTCATCAGCGGTTTCAAGCAGATCACTTGGAATGGCAAGTTCAGCGATGAGCCTTTAAAGAAAGCCTTGCAAAAGGTGTTTGGTGAAAAGGTACTGGGGCAAAGTGAAAACCTGCTTTGCATTCCATCCTACACTATCACGGATGCCCGGCCCTGGATTTTTAAGTTCGATCATACGGAGGGAAAGCTGAACCGCGACAACGGCATCCGCTACGTGGATGTGGCACTGGCCACCAGCGCTGCTCCAACCTATTTTCCCGTGGCCGAGAACCCGGACTATCACAATAAGCAGTTCATTGATGGTGGGGTATGGGCGAATAATCCCACGTTGGTTGGCTTTCTGGAAGCCCTGACCTACTTCGTTGGCAAGGACAAGGAATTTAAGAAGCTCAGTATCCTCTCCGTAAGTAGCCTCACCCTGACAGGTGGTACCCGAACCGGTAAGAAACGGAATAGATCCTTTTTTGGGTGGCGTGACTCGCTGTTTGAAACGTCCATGACGGGTCAGAGTCATTTCACGGATCACTTCATGACCAAGATGAATGAGGTAAACGACGTGGATGTGAACTACCTGCGCATTCCCAGCCCGGACATATCGCACGAGCAGGCCGGTCAGGTGCAATTAGACGTGGCTACTGAAAATGCCCTGGACTTACTGGCTGGCAAAGGAGATGATCAAGGCCAACGTTTCCGAAAAGACCCCAGAATTGCTGAATTCTTCGCCCACCCCAAACACTACAAAACCCACTAATACATGGCTAATTGCGACTCTATTTTCAAAGTGTTTGATGAGGATATTATCCTCCATGATACCCGGCGTGATAGCCTGAAAAAATCGCGTAAGGCACTCCGAAACCGCATCAAGGAGTATTTCAAGGAGGAGAAGCCAGACGAAATCAAGCCTAAGTTTTATGGCCAGGGCTCCTTCATGATGGGCATTGCCATCAACCCCATTCCGAAGGTTGTCACGGAGGATGGGAAGGAAGTGAGCAAGCACAAATACGACGTGGATGACGGTATCTACTTCATCGGCAAAGAGTCGGAACGTAAAGCAGTCCAGACCTACCACAACTGGATCTGGGATGCGGTAGATGGCCATACCGATACCCCTCCGGTTGACAAAAACACCTGCATCCGGGTGATTTATCACGACGGCCACAACATCGACCTGCCCATTTACTTTCTGGTCAAAGGCGACGACGATGCTGTGCCCCAACTCGCTCACAAATCCAAGAGCTGGCTGGACAGCGACCCCCGGGAGTTCGTGACGTGGTTCACCGGTATAGCCGACGCGCAGAAAAAGGACCAGCTACGCAGCCTGGTTCGGTACATGAAAGCCTGGGCCGACTACCAAAACAACTCTTCCGGCACCAGTAAGATGCCCCCTGGCATGGTAATGACCATTTGGGCGGCAGAAAACGCCTGCTACAACGAGCGGGACGATGTTGCCCTGCGCGATACGCTGCAAGCCATTCGCGATACGCTCACCGATGCGTTTGAATGCAACCGGCCTACCGTGCCGGCGGGGGAAAATCTGTTGGATGACTATAAGTACGAGGAGTACTTTCTTGGCCGGCTCGATGCGTTTCTGGAGTCAGCTAAACAAGCGGTGAACGAAACCAACCAGAAAACGGCCTGCGGAAAGTGGCAGACTCACCTGGGCCCGCGTTTTCCCTGTCGCCTCGCGGAGGATAAGGACATGGGTGCCCGGGCTTACGGTACCCCGGCCATTATTCAGGAGAATGCGAAAAGTGCCTAGATGATGGATTTCAAACGAGCCCGGCAGCAGGCACTCACGCAGCTGCAGCTGACCAACTGCTGCCGGGTTCTGAGTTCAGGTGAAGTTGCGGCGCGCAAGCTCAAAGAGTTTGTGGAAGTCTGGTTGCTGGATGCGGAAGTATTCGGCCCGGATGATCAGGTCCGGCCGCTGCAGCTGCTGGTGGGACTGCCGGCTGATTTCCCGCTGGTGCTGCCAACCATCTACCTAGAGCGAGCCGACTACCAACAGCTTCGCTACCTGCCGCACGTCGATACCTCGGGCCTGGTATGCACGTTCGACCCGGAAACCGTTCGCGTTAATCCGGAAGATCCGGGGGGCATTGTGCGCGACTGTGTGGCTCAGGCTCGACGGTTGATTGAGCAAGGCCTGGCGGGCACAAATACGTCCGAATTCCAACAGGAATTCATTGCATACTGGGAAAACGAGTACGGAAAGAATGATGAGGTAGCGGGTGGGATTTCCTTAACGGCCACGCCGTTACCAGCTGGCCCCTGTTCACTGCTTCATCTGGCCAGAAAGTTTGGCGGCTACAGATTGATATTACCTGGTGCTGACGCCGACACTACCCAGTTCAAAGAAGTCGTGCAACGGCAGGGCATTGCCATCGAGCCGTGTCCTGCTTTTCACCTGGGCGAGCTGGGAGAGGTTCAGCCGCCATTTGCGCTCAGCAACGGGACGGCGTTATCACTAGTACAACAGCATTTCCCCGGCCAGTTGGCTGCCCTGCAGCAGTATCTGAACGGCGCCACGACGCCCCCTCTCGTCCTGTTTCATAAGCTGCTGGCCGGCCAGGTGCGCTACTTCGGCTGGTGGCATGCCCTGCCCGGACTGAACCGCAAGGGGTTCCGCCCGGGCAAACTCTCCGCCGTCGAGATACTGACCAAATTTGAGCGTCCTCGTCCCGTACAACGCCTCAGCTTTGATACGCTGACCGCACAACGCCTGACCCAACGCACAGCCGGCGAAATACCTGCCAGGAAGTATACCTTGCTGCTGGCTGGCCTTGGTAGTATCGGCTCCAATCTACTGCACTATCTGGCCTCTTTTCCCTTACAGGAAATGCGTCTGGTGGACCCCGAAAAACTGGGTCTGGAAAACGTGCCCCGTCACCTACTGGGCATGGAATACGTGAACTTTGGAAAGGCAGAAGGCCTGCAGCGCTACCTGGAGCAGCAGCAGCCGCTACGCCGGGTAACCATCCGGAAGGATTCCATTGCGCAGGTGGCCCTGCAGGAACCGGCTTACCTGAATGAGTGTGATGCCATACTACTCGCTGTCGGCCGTAGTGCTGTCGAGCAGTACCTGATCGAGCTGCAGCGTCAGGGGGTGCTGACGCGCCCCCTATTCATCCTGTGGGTTGAGCCCTACCTTGCTGGTGGCCACCTGCTGTACTTTCCTCCTAGAAGTGAGGTCAATTATACTAGTCTGTTCGACGATGGCTACTATATCTACAACGTGGTGGCCACCGACGAGTACCGCAAGCCCCAGCACCGGATGCTGTTAAAAGAGGCCGGCTGTCAGACCAGCTACGTGCCCTACTCGCAGGAATATGTTACGCTGTTTTTGAGTCGTGTGCTACCCGAATTGCGCGGGCTGCTGCGGGCACCTTCTGCGGATGCTTGGGCTTACACGTGGCTGGGCAACGAGGAGGCCCTGCAGCAACAAGGCCTGGCCAAGTCAGCATTTGCCAGCGACATGGCGGAGGGTGAGTTAATCAAAACAAAACTGTAGCCCAGCTATGCTCTATCAGATTGGCAAGCATACCATTGTATTTCACGTAGGCGCCTTACGCATCCTGGAACACTACATCCAGCGCGGAAAAAAACAGCCTGAAGCCGGCGGAATAATATTGGGCAAACTCATAGGGGACGAGATCCACATCATGCGGCTGTCAGTGCCCACCCTATTCGACAAAGCATCCCGTTACAACTTCGAGCGCCACGCCCATTCCGCCCAAATTGTCATCGACTACGAGTTTCACAACAGCGGTGGGGAGATGATCTACCTGGGTGAGTGGCACACTCACCCGGAACCGCATCCTACCCCCTCGGGAACAGATAGGGATATGATTCGCAAGCAGTATCATAATAAAGGCAGGAATACAGATTTTCTTCTGTTAGTCATTCAAGGCCTGGAATCAAAGTACGTGGCCATTATGGAAAACGGCCACCTGACTGAATACGCCAGCTGATACGTCAGCAGCAGAGTAAACGCGCAACTGCCTTGACTTTTATGGGCTGAGGGCCGTATCTTTATAGAGTAAAAAATAGGGGAAGCCTTTCGGCTCCCCCTACCATTACTTCCAGTGTTCGAGCAGCGCCACGGCGCTTCCGCCCACCAGAAACCCCAACAGCCATTTGACCAGCTCCTGGGGTATGCGGAGTTTAAGCGTGAACTTAAAATCCGTTTCAGCACGTTCCTTTTCCATCTTGTCCGAAGAAGTTAAGGTGTGACTGCACCCACTTCTTGAAACCCTGGAGGCCCCCCAGCCCTCAGGGTTTCGCCGTTTATAGGCAACCGAGTTGGCGGGGTGGATACCGTGCGTTACCCCTAAGATACAAAGAAAAAACCGCATTTTCAGGCTGAAAAGGCGGTTTTTGTTCATTTCTGGCACCCTCCAGCAAGTGTATTTAGCACATTGGTATCAGGTGGTTGCGGCGGCTTCCTCAATGGATTCCACGAACTTAATGAGCGCAGTAATATTCCTGAAAATCAGAAAGCTTTCCTCTCGATTCAATAAACTGTTGTCGTGGGCCAGACTCTCATTGTTGCGCACGGCGTTGAAAGAGGAAAGCAAATTGACAGAAAATTTCAAAATCTTCAGTGACATATCGGACGTGATTCTTCCCGTGCCCTCTAACACGTTGACATACTTGCCAAAAACTGCATTCAAGGTTTCCTCTCGGGTAGTAGGAATGCCCCGATTACTGCATAGCTGCCGGAAGTATTTAATCAAAAAAGTATGCAGCCGGTCTAACCCCGTAGCCGGCTCACCTCGTTCGATACTCTCTACTACCTGCCTCGCCAGCAACCGGAAATTATCGTCGTAGGTCACCGCCTTTAGCTCCTGCAGGTGCTCTGCTCCCTCAACACCTAATAGCCGCTCATACGTCTGCTGGGAAGCTATATACGCCTCTTTCTCATCCTCAGGTATCTCCTCCTCGCCGCCTTGCTGCTCCCAGTACTTCGGAACAGCTGCCAACAGTTCTCGGAGCACAGTACCAACTACATGATCCGGCTCCTGGCGCCAGAACACGCGGAGCCTGTTTGCCTTGGAGGTGCCGTTTTCGCTGTATTTTTCATCTAAAATATTCAGGCCCACACTGCTCGCAACCAATGATTGGAGTGTCCCATTATTAAACCCGAGTACGAACCCGGTGCTCATGCGGAATAGCTTTTCCAGCTTCGTTTTTTCCTGGAATTGTAGGCTGGACATAGTTAACTGGGTTTGAAGGGCCAATGCGGCTGCTTCAAATCTAGGCATAAGCTGAATCATGCCGGCACGCTCATTTAAGGTAAAGCCCGGTATAGCTTAGGCTACTCCTATGTGCTGGTGGCCGACGTAGTGTACCATATGCCGCCGCAGAAACGCGCCCAGCTGTGGTAAGCCCAATTGCTCGGCCAAGCTCAGGCTGCGCTGGTAGTGGGCGTGGGCGTGGTTGATAGCGGGCTGGTGGTCCTCCCGGTCGTCGTAATACTGGCTGGCCAGGTGAATGCCAGCCAGACATTCCAGCAGCGGCTGCATGGAACGGCCCTGTTGGTTGAGCGTGGCCAGCGCGTGCACGATGGCGTAGCAGATAGCCGCTTTACCGGCTGCTACCTCCTCTACTTGGTCCTCATCCCATACCTGCTGCTCGGTGCATTCCCGCTGCAGGCGCTGCGCCTCCGCGTAGCGGCATTGGCACCGGTGATAGTACTGCCAGAAATCCTGCTCAGGCGCAAATAGCCGTGACAAGGCTCGAACGGCGTACTCGTGCAGGGTAAGGCAGTCAGTGAGCTGCTGGCGGGTCGGGCCGCCCTCTTGGCTCAACAGTTGATCGGCCGTCAGCACGAAGCGAAAGTAGAGATAGTTGTTGACCGTCAGTTCATCGAGCTGGCTAGCACTCACACCGGGAAACAGCGGGGCCAGAAGCGGCGGCAACTCTAGGTAAAACAGGTAGGTCTGTAACTCCATTTCACTACCAAGTTGCTCCTTGAAGCTGGCGCTTAGGGGCAGAGGGGCAAGATGCTGACGCAGTACCTGTAATGACATAATTGGAGAGGCGCGGGAAGGAAGATCGACTATCTGAACGGCACCGCCTTCCCCTCAAATCCGGTTGGTAGGTGCCTGCTCGTCAAACTTACAGACAAATTCGCATCGCAACTATATTTAGTCGCATACACTATTCACAAACTTCTCATTTTGTTAGGTCTAGTCAATACGTAGCAGGGCTTTATGTCGTGGTTTTGGTAATAGCTGAAGCCCTGTCAGCAATCGTTAACCAAGGCCAATAGTCTACCATCCTGGCGGTAAATCAATAAACTTATTAGGGATATCAGGGGCGGGATCTGTATTAAGAAAACCGCCCCTGGATAGCTCGGCTTTTAAGTTCTGACAATGCACGGTCAACTGTACGTAAGTGCGTAACAGCTCCCGTAAGGGCCTCGATTTGTTCAGCCAGTACCTCCTCTGCTCGTTGCTGGCTGGATTCCAGTTGCTGAACATACTTGACCTGCTCGGCTTGGTGGAGTTGGCCTGCAGCTTCCTGCTGTGTAATGCTGACTTCTTCTGCTGCAAGCTGCTGCTCCAGTTTTGCAAGCGATTTTTCTTCAAGTCCAGCAGCCTGCTCCTGCTCTGCCAGTCGATGGTTAGTTGTTCGGACTCGATGAAATGTTTCTCGTCGCTGCTCCAGCTCTGTTCGTCCTCGGCTAAGCGTACGGCTTCGCTCTCGTTCTTCTCCCAGAGCATCTTCAAGGAGTCGGCGAGCTGGGTCAATTCGACGCCTAGCTTCTGCACTCGCTGCTCCACTGCCTGATGAAAGGTCATGTGCTTCTGCTGCAAGCAGACGTCGTACTCGTGCTGTAGCTGTGCTAAGATCTTGCTGCTTTCCTCTAACTGCTGATTGCTCGCGGATAAGTCGGATTTCTTCCTCCTCAATTGGTCCAATGACTCGTTCCGCCTCTGCTCGATATTCAGCTTGATACGCGCGGTCCTCGTCTGCCTGAGCTGCTGCATCCGCTCGGTCCGCTGCTGCGTCCGCTGCACTGTTCTTGCGTTCCTCTGCTGCTCGAATTCGCTCACGTTGGGCAAAGAAGTCGCGGACACCAGGCTCTCCCATAAATCGTTGAAGTGCTCTAATTCCTTCTCTAAGCTCGAAGAGCTGGCATTCGTAGGCTTCGGTGCCAGCTGCTGGTATCTCGTGTAGATTCCCTCCAGCCAGGCCCGCTGCTGGGGATGCATTAAGTCCAAAGGGGGGATGCTGTTCTCGCTCATGATGATAAAGCCACTTTCGGTTGCCGACCCCATCCAGTATGCGCGCAATTTCCTGGTCGGATGCAGCAATAGGAATTGTGATTTCCAGCGTATTGAGTTGCATGCGCTGCAGGCCGACGAGTTTATGATAGTCGACGGCGTGGGTGACGTGGATTTCTATTAGAAGTAATGCGCTACCCTGGGCATCAGTAAAGGTGATATCAGGTCGGCAAATCAACTGGCGGCCGTTGGATGGCTGCTGCAACTCGTGCTCCGCCAGATAAAATATGCGCCCATCCGGCGCCGCAAAGAAGGACCTTTCCGCCAATACCTGCGCTGCCTCTAGCGGTTGCGCCCGACGCAAAACCGGTAGTCTACCCTCATACCCAGGAGCCGGGTAGGGCTGCACATCCGGAACCATCACCCATTTTCTTTCCAGCAACAGCCGCTTTGCCTGCTTGTGGGCATGAGACTCGTCCTGGTAGTCGCAATTCTCACCTGGGGCCCAGAAACGGGCCTGATGACGAAAATAGGGTGTTCGTTTAGGGCCTTTGCAAAAGGACAACGGCCGACGACAGCCACGGCAAAAGTATTGTACGTCTCTGGCTTTGCGGGCATCGGCAACATGCACGATCTGCTCCTGATCGTCCATTGCAAATACGAACCGGCGCTTCGCCAAAGAGTGTAGATGAATGCTCATGCGAAACCGCTTCGCGCGGAAATGTAAAAATCAACCACCTGGTAAGGCATGAAGTACCGAGATGCTACCACTTCATATTTAGACTAATGCCGTGCGCTGCGTGCTGGCCAGTCTGAAGCAACACAACCTCTGCTAGCCCAAGCAGCTGTCCAACTTGTTTGAGGGCGCTGAGGCGCCTGCACGTGCGCAAATTGTCAAACCGTTTCCGGAGGTGCAGGACAGCGCTTATTAAAATTCACCCCATTGACACCCAGACTTAACTACCGGCACAAAGAGCCTGAGGCAAGTAGGGAACGACTACTCAGTTGAAACAAACGCTTCCTTGCGTTTCCTTTCTTGTTGGTCAACTATGGTGCTGGTCGCTACATCAAGCATCATCCCTACGTAGACTTGCTCCCCTGCGTTTTGATCTGATTTTGTGAAACCTAAGAGCGTAACACTCGAACAATCCGCTGCAAAAGGCTTCTCGAAAGTTACCTTGAAAGTACGCGTTTGGTGGGGCTTAAATGGAAGTTGATAAGTGGCGGTAGTTGCGCGTTGCGCTCCAGCCACGTAGTGCAGATCTTGACCCGTGCTGGTCGTTAGGCTACTACCGCCCAGCTCATACACCCGACTGAACCGGTTAAAACTTGTATTAGCAGCGCCGGCCCCTTCCCCGAGGTTGAAGCATGCCGACTGCAACCGAAAGTAGTCCGGAATCGGAGCCTGCATTGGCTTATCATAAGGATTGGTCATATCAAAGGAAAACGTCAGTAGCTTTCCATCTAGAAAGGATGGGGCAGAATAGGCATCCTTTTGCAGTTGAAACGCCTTCTTGACTGTTTTAAATGCTACGTTATAAACACGCACTTGATAGTAGTAGGGGCTACCCGGAAGATTTTCTACAGCATGGGAATAGTCAGTCTGTACCGTGTCTGCTGGCCATGACGTCACGGCTGGTTCGCTTGCCGCAGGAACAGCACTGGTAAAGTCAGTAGGTTCGGAGCTACAGGCGGCAACCAGCAGCAATAGCGGAAAGTATTCGTAGCGCACGTTTGAGAACTGAAAATTAAGTTGAGCTTTCTTACTGGTGGGAAAGATGTTGAATAAGGCGCCAATTAGTGCCTTTGCCATCGGTATAGGGGTAGCGCAAGAGTAAGAACAGAAATTCCCGTTAAGGCAGTTGGGCGAGCTGTTCTTCCAAACTGGTCGGGTCGCGTAGCGGACGCAGCTGTCCGGCGGCAATGCCTTCAGGCAAACTAAAATCGTAGCGGCCCAGCATGTTGATGTGCTCGTGCAGCAAGGGCGAGAGGCGTGCCACGTCGCCCGGCTCCGGCGGTCCGTCCACGGCTTGGTGGTGTTCCAGCGCTTGCTGCAGATAGCGGGTGTTCCACAGCACCAAGGCGTTGACGACCAGCCCGAGGGCTCCCAGCTGGTCTTCCATGCCCTCGCGGTAGCGCTGGCGCAGTTCCCCTTTCTTGCCATGGAATACCGCCCGGGCCACCGCGTGCCGCCCCTCGCCCCGGTTGAGCTGGACCAGGATGCGCCGCCGGTAGGCCTCGTCCTGCACGTAGGCCAGCAGGTAGAGCGTTTTCTCCACCCGCCCGACTTCGGCCACGGCCCGCCCCAGCCCGGAGAGGGTACCGGCCCGTTGCAGGGTGCGCATCACGGCCGTGGCCTTGACCTTGCCGAGTTTGAGCGAGCCGGCCAGCCGCAGCATGTCGTCCCAGTGCTCGGCGATGAGCCGGGCATTGACCACGTGGCGGCTCAGCGCGTTGAGCGGCCCGTAATCCGCCTCTTTTTCCAGGCGCCAGAAGCGCTGGTCCGGCAGGTCGGCCAGGCGGGGGCTGAAGCGGTAGCCCAGCAGCGAGAACAAGCCGAACACCACGTCGCTGTAGCCGTGGGTATCGGTCATGATTTCCCGCGGGTCCAGGCTGGTTTGTTGTTCCAGCAGCCCGGCCAGGATGAAGAGCGAGTCGCGCAGGGTGCCAGGAATGACGATGCCGTGAAAGCCCGTGAACTGGTCGCTGGTAAAGTTGTAGTAGGTCACCCCGCGCTGGGAGCCGAAGTATTTGCGGTTCCAGCCAGCGTGAATCGTGCGCACGGTCACCACGAAGCGCATGCCGTCGGCCGAGGCCACTTCCCCGCCGCCCCAGGCCTGGGCCAAGGGCAGCCGTGCCTGGGCGTCGACCAGCTGGGCGTTGGCCGCCGTCAGGGTTTCCACCCGCAGGTAGTTTTGCTGTACCCAGGAGAGGTGTGGCAGCGTCAGGGCCGGTACGTCCGCCCGGGCGACGGTCTTCAGGCCGATGTTGCAGGCCTGCGCCAGCAGCACGGCGCAGATGCTCTGTGGCAGGTCAGGCGCAGCCGGCTGCCCATCGGCCACGTGGGTAAACGCACGGGCGAAGCCGGTGAAGGTGTCCACTTCCAGCAGCAAGGCGGCCAGTTCCACCTGGGGCAGGCGCTGGGCCAACTGCACCCGCAGTGTACGCAGGCCGTCCGACTCGGTTTGGGCGGCCAGCGCGCTGACGCTCACGTAGGGCTGTCCGTCTCGCTCCAGCACTTGCAGGGCCGTGTTGTGGGGCAGGTTCGTGCTCACCTCCGTGTAGGCCGCCACCAGTTGTTGCTGCCAGCAGGCTAGCTCGACCTGCGGGTCGGCAGAACGCCCCAGGGCCCGGGCCACCGAGTCGCGGACCTGCTCCCAGGCCTCGCCGCGCAGCAATTCGGCGCGCGGGTCGCCGTAGCGCTCGCTGCGGCGCACGAACACATCGCGGCGCCGCAGCGCCTGGTGCAGACGCTCCACCACGCAGAGCGTGTAGGCGGGCGGGTGGACCTGGCCTTTGGCCGGAAACACCCGCCGCGCCCACCGGGGCGGCACGACGGTGCGCGGGGCCGCGGCCCACTTCGGCTGGCACCGGCCGCCGGCTTCCTGAACCTGCAGGAACCGCCAGGCATCGAGCAGGGGCTTGGCGGCGGGTGTGCCCTCGAACACGACCCCGCGCAGCAACGCCGGCAGAAAGCGCCGCACCGTGGCGTAGCGCGTACTCAGGGCTTGTACCAGCGGGTCCTCGTCGCTGCGGGCCAAACTGTGTACCGCATCCGCCGCCTCGCGCAGGGTGTCCTTGCTGAAGCGGTCAAGCACGTGCTGGCGCAGGGACGCAGCCGGCACGGCGTCGTCGAGTAGCAGGCGCACGGCCTGCTCCAGTACCAGGGCCGCCTGGTCCAAATCCTTGAGCGAGCGCAGGCGCTCGCGGCGGCGGGTCGTTTCCCCGCTTAGGGCCAGCGTAGCCATCAGCCCGTCGAAGAGGTCGAGCAGGTCGTCCGTAGCCGTGCGTTCGAGCGTTTGCGCGAACACGAGCAACGTGGCCAGGCGGCGCTCGTCGCTCATGCGCCGCAGGGTCTGGGCCCAGGCGGACTGCGCGTGCCGGGCCAGGCGCGCCAGCCGGGCTTCGGGTAAGTCCTGCACAGGCACCTCGCCCACGCCCAGGGCCCGGATTTGCTCCAGCCGGCGCAGGGCGGCCACCAACGCGGGGGCCGAAATCCGGGTAGGGGCCGTGCGTAGGACTTCCAATGGGGTGAGGCGCTCCCCCGGCTCTACCTGCAGCAGCGCTTCCAGAGCCGCTTGCTGCACCGGGCTCAGGCGAGTACGCAGCTGGCGGTAAAGGTGACGCCCCGTGCGCTCGCGTACCCGGGCAATCAGGCGGGCCAGCACCGTGACGCCGGGCAGCACCACGCGCTGGGCCACCAGGTGGGCCGTGGCCAAATCGAAGAGCACGCTCGGCCGTACGGTGCTGGTGGCCACCTGGGCATAGAGCCAGCGGGTGAGCCGAAAGGCCTGCTGCCCATCAAACGCGTGGTACTGCAGGTAGGCCTGAATCAGAGGCTGGTGCTCGTAGCCGGTGTTGGGCCGGTTGCCGTACGGCGCCAGTTGCTCCGGCGCCAGACCGAGTTGACGGGCCAGCGTCTGCACCACGACGGGCGGCACCTGCAACGGGTTGACCAGAAAGGTGCCCAAAAACCGCAGCGTCCCCAGCTGCACGGCACAGCCCAGGCGGGTGTGCGGCAAGCGCCGCGCTGCCAGAAACTGCTTATCGGCCGCACTCAGATAGAAGAACCGGGTGAGCTGCTCGGGGCTGGGGTCGGCGTGGTACTGACCGTAGCGCGCGGCTTGCTCGTCACTGAGAAACTCGACGGGCATACGCGACGCTTACGGGCTGGCCGGGCTGCCGCCCGTCGGAACGCCCAGGTGGGCGAGGTAGCGGTAAATGGTGGCCCGGCCGACGCCGAGCAGCTGGCCGATTTCGGCCACCGTCTTGTCCTGCTGCAGGTAGAGCGTTTTCGCGGCTTGCGCTTTCGATAAGGCTTCTTTGGAAAGTCCCTTCGGTCGCCCGCCCTGCCGGCCGCGGGCGCGGGCGGCGGTCAGGCCGGCTTTCGTTCGTTCCCGGATAATATCGCGCTCAAACTCGGCCAGCGAGGCAAACAGGTTGAACATCAGCCGGCCCTGGGCCGTCGTCGTGTCCAAGTGGTCCTGCAGGCTGACGAAGTGGATGCCCTTGTCCTGAAAACTTGTCACCAGCGTGACCAGGTCTTTGAGCGAGCGGCCCAGCCGGTCGAGCTTCCAGACCACGAGCGTGTCGCCCGGCCGCAGGCGGGTCAGCAGGTGTTGCAGCGCCGGACGCTCTTTCACGGACGATACTTTTTCCTGGGCTACCTCGGTGCACCCGTAGGTTTGCAAGGCATCGGTCTGCAGGTGTAGCTGCTGGTCGGGGGTACTGACACGGGCGTAACCGAAAATCATAGGCGGTATTCTCAGGAAGTCAATAGACGCAAAGATAGTGAGCCGTTGATTTATGAGAACACCACATGAGACATTTATTCCCCGTCTCAGGTACATCCCAAACTACTTTGACCTCTAGGCCGAAAAAACGGCCGTTTTCCGAGACACCCTAACCTGCTAGAATCGACTAGCCAGCCTTAGCGTTGTTTTCCGTTCCTACTCTGGTGCAACCCCCGCACCCGCTAAAAGCCGCCGCCATAGTCTTGGCGTAAATTTCTGTTCTTGCCCTTGCGCTACCCCAACATCCGGACCGCTGGTGCCCCTGCAACCACGGCCGATGAGGCCATGCGGACCTGGGGGCATCAGCGTACGCTTGGTGGCCAAAACGACTGCCCGGTAAAGGTGCCGGTACCCGCCACCGGGTTTACTTTGTTGTTCACGCTAGCCGTACGCCGCCATTCACTGTTCCTACGCATGAAACTACGTTCCCTGTTGCTGCTCGCTTGGCTTGCCGCTGCCTGCCAAAGCCAGCCCGACCGCGCCACCGGGCCGGCCACACCCCCAGCCAACGCCGGGCCGCCCGCGCCCGCACCGGCCCCCACGGCTCCGCTCCGCTCGGCAGCCGGCCCGGCCAAGCTGGCCCTGACGGCTAATGCGCTCCAGATAGTGGATACTGAATCGGGCTCCACCCGCGCCATCCCCCTGGGTCAGCCCTTTGCGCAGCTGGTCCGGACCGTGACGGCGGTGCTGGGGCAGGCCCCCGCCCGCGTGGGCGTGAACGGGGAATGCGGCGCCGGTCCGCTCAAGATGGCCACCTGGGCCAACGGCCTGACGCTGGCCTTCCAAGAAAAACCCCGCCGCGCCGGAGCCGCCGGCCGGCCGTGGGAGTTTGTGGGCTGGGCGCTCTACTCCGGCCGGAGCGCGGGCCCCGCTCCAACCACCGTAGCCGGCGTGGGCCTCGGCTCCACCCGCGCCGAAATGGAACGCGCCTACGTCATCACCGTAATGGAATCGACCCTGGGGCAGGAGTTCTCCACCACCTCGGGCCTCTACGGGCTCTTCGACGGCACCGGCCCGCAGGCGCGGGTGGCGGCGCTGTGGAGCGGTACCAGCTGCGTGTTCCGCTGACCCGGGGCGCGATGCCCCGGCCCCTCCCTCGCCGCGCAATGACCGTTGCCGGCCCGCCTGCTCTTCTAAGCTGCTGATGTTTATCCGCCCCTTGATTCGCCCTTTCGCAGAGTTCTTCCGCCGCGAAGCGGCGAGTGGTATCGTGCTCATGCTGAGTGCGGGGCTGGCCTTGCTGCTGGCCAATACCACCTGGGGCGTAGCCCGCTATTTCCCCGCCATCTGGGACCTGCACCTGCGCCTGGCCGTGGGGAGCCACGTGCTCGACCATACGCTGGTGGAATGGATAAACGACGGGCTGATGACGGTGTTTTTCCTGATTGTGGGCCTGGAAATCAAGCGCGAAGTGCTCGACGGCGAGTTGGCCTCCGTGCGGCAGGCGGCGCTGCCCGTTGCCGGGGCGCTGGGCGGGATGCTGGTGCCGGCGCTGCTGTTTGCCGCCTTCAACCGCGGCACCCCCACGGCCGGGGGCTGGGGCATTCCCATGGCCACCGACATTGCCTTCGCCCTGGCCGTGCTGCAGCTGCTGGGCCCGCGCGTGCCGCTGGGCCTGAAAGTTTTTCTGACCGCCCTGGCCATCGTCGATGATTTGGGGGCCGTGCTCGTCATTGCCGGCTTTTACACCCAGCAGCTGCACGGGTCCTACCTCGCCCTGGCACTGGGCACCTGGACCCTGCTGCTAGGGCTGAACGCGCGGCGGGTGCGCAGCCTGTGGGCCTACCTGCCGCTGGGGCTGGTGCTCTGGTATTTCGTGTTGGAATCGGGGGTGCACGCCACGTTGGCCGGGGTGCTGCTGGCCGGGGCTATTCCGCTGCGCATTCCGTTCTCGCGCACCGAGCTGCTGCGCCGCGTGGATGAGCGCCTGGCTCTGCTGCGCGCCCAAACACAGGCGCCGGCGGCCGACCCGCGCGTCATCAGCGAAGAACTGGAAGAATTGTACCTACGCAGCAGCTCACCGGCGCAGCGCCTGGAGCAGCAGCTGCACGCGGTGGTGAGCTTCGGCATCATCCCCCTGTTTGCCTTCGCCAACACCAGCCTGGTGATTGCGCCGGCCGCCGTGCGCGGGCTGCTCTCGCCGCTGGGGCTGGGCATTCTGGCCGGGCTGCTGCTGGGCAAGCCCCTGGGCGTGGGGGCGCTGAGCTGGCTCGCGGTGCGCCTGGGCTGGGCCGCGCTGCCGCCCGGCGTGCGTTGGCGACACCTGTGGGGCGCGGGCGTGCTGGCCGGCATCGGCTTTACCATGGCCATCTTCGTGGCCCTGCTGGCCCTGGGCGAGCAGTCGGTGGATACCGACACGGCTAAGCTGGCCGTGCTGGTGGCTTCGGGCATGGCGGGCCTGCTGGGCTATGGGCTGCTGCGCACAGTGCCTGCTTCACCCGAAGAGCAGGCCTCCTAAACGCGGGGCGTCCACCAGCAACAACGGCCACCCAGCTAGGGCTTGGTGGTGCGCTGCACAATCCAGGCCCGGATGGCTTCCAGCGCCTCGGGCGACATGGTGGGCCGGGGCTGGCCGTTCACCAGGGGCCAAGTGGCCGGGTCGCTCTGAAACAGGTAGTTCACGCCGGGCAGCTTGCGGCTGCTCAGGTTGGGGTTGGCGCGCAGGGCTTTGGTGAGCAGCGGCAGATTAGGCTCCGGGGCCACGTTCACGTCGGCCGCGCCGTGCAGCAGCAGCACCGGGCACCGCACCCGCGCCAGGCCGGGCAGCGGGTCGAAGCGCAGGTAGTCGCGGAAGCGCTTGGTGGTCATTTCCGCCGCCCCGGCCCGGGCCGAGATGGTGTCGGTGCCGCCGCTGGCCTGCAGCAGCAGGTTGGCCACGATGGTGCGGGCCTGCTCGGCGTTGGTCAGGTTCAGCACCATGTCCACCAGCAGCTGCTGCTGCTTGGTGGCGGCGGCGACCTGCGCCGCCTCCGCGCCCATGCTCTTGAGCAGATTGACCTGCTGTTCGACCAGCAGCGCGCTGCCGGGCTGGCCGTGGGCGGCCAGCCCTACCACGAAGCTGGGCGGCAGCGGCTGGGTGGCGCTGAGCAGCCCCACGTTGGCCCCCACTCCGTGCCCGACGACGCCGATGTGCTGCACGTTGATTTCCGGACGGGTGCGCAGGTAGCCGAGCGCGGCGTGCACGTCGGCGGTGGTTTGGGCCACGTCGGCCAGCGTGCCGCCGGTCTGGCCCGAGCCGCGGCTGTCGAAGCGCAGCACGGCAATGCCGCGCCGGGTGAGGTAGTCGCCGAGCTGGGCCAGCAGCGGGTAGTCGCCCACGGTGCCTTCCCGGTCGTAGCCGCCCTGGTCGGCCACGAGCACCACGGCCGCGAACGGCCCCTTGCCGGCCGGAATGGTGAGCATCCCCCCGAAGCGCAACGCGTCGGTGGGGCTCACGTAGCTGACTTCCTCTTCGCGGTAGGGCGGCGTGAGGCGGGTTTTGGGGGCCGTGACGGGTGCCATGGGCTGCACCAGCTCCAGGGTCATGGGCGCGGAGTAGCCCGGCTGCTGCCAGCGGCCGGCCAGCTGCCGGCCGCCGCTCAGCACCCGGCCGGCAAAGCGGGTGCTGAAGTCCTCCACTTCCAGCACGATGGAGTCGCCCAGCAGCTGCACGCGCACGGGCAGGCGGTCGAGCTTGCGCTGGGGCACGTCGAGCGTGGCATAGAAGCCGCCGCCGGTGAGGCTGACGAGGCGGAACACCACGTCCATCTGGGCCCCGGGCATCTGCAGGGGGCCTTTCCAGTAGCCGTCCAGGCCCGGCAGCGCAACCGGGGCCGCGGCCCGCGCGGGGCCGGGCAGCCAGCAGCCGAGCAGCACCAATACGAGTAACACAAGAGCGTAGCGCACAGCGGTAGGGAATAAAGGGTAGAGGCAGGCCAGCCGGCCAAAAAGAGGGGTAGAGGGCAGTGCCGGTTTGCCAAAGCCGGCCCCCCGCCCCGCCGGCTGGCGGCAGGGCGGGGAGCCGGCGGTAGGGTACCCGGCGCGGGCACAGCAGCCGCTACTGCGGCCACAGCACCTGGTGGTTCGCTACAAGCCCAGCGTGTAGGCGGCTTTCAGGTAGAAAAAGGCCCCGGCCGTGCCCATCTGCACGCTCTGGTAGGGGGCAATGTCGCGGTTGTAGGGGAAGGAGGGCGTCCGGTTGTAGGTGCGGCGGAAATAGGCCTCGAACTCGGCCGTGGTGGCGAAGCCTTGGGGCGGGCGGCCGTTGGCGGCGGCCTGGCGCAGGTTGTCGGGCAGCACGTTGAGCAGGTTGCTGGCCCCGCCGGTCAGCTGCAGGCCGGCCGTGGGCTTATACGTCAGCATCAGGTCGGTTACCACTTTGGGG
This sequence comes from Hymenobacter mucosus, assembly GCF_900188255.1. GTDB lineage: Bacteria > Bacteroidota > Bacteroidia > Cytophagales > Hymenobacteraceae > Hymenobacter > Hymenobacter mucosus. The sequence goes on from NZ_FZNS01000010.1 coordinate 57,163, forward strand.
CGGAACACGAGGTAGTAGCTGCCGAAGTCCCAGCCCTCGAAGTTGTTGTCGTAGTAGGCCACCTCGCCGAAGTAGGTGTTGCGCAGCTGGGCGCCCACTTTGCCGGTCTGGTACTCCACGCTCAGCAGCACCTTGGCCGCGGGGCTGCCGGTGGTCAGCAGCGAGAGCTGGCGCGGGTCCAGGTACTGCTGCTGGCGCTGGGTTAGGGGCAGGTCGGGGCGGTAGCTGGCGGGCACGGCCACGGCCCCGCGCTGGCGGGTCTGGTTGAGGTTGGCGGCGGCCGTCAGGCCCAGGTTGTGGCGGCCCGGCTCGGTGCGATAAGTAGCTACCAGGTCGAGGCCGCGGGTGCGGGTATTCAGCGAGTTGGTGTAGAACTGCGCGCCCACCATGTTCACGCTAGTCAGGGCCTGGTCGAAGGCCGCGCCCAGCCCGGCGCCGCGCCCGAACAGGTTGGACACCACAATCCGGTCGTCGATGTCAATCTGGTAGGCGTCGGCCGTGAAGGCCAGGCGGGCCGTGGGCGTCAGGGCCAGGCCCAGGTTGAGGTTGCGGGAGGTTTCGGCTTTCAGGTCGGCAATGCCGGCGGCGCGGGCGGCGGGGCCGGCGTTTTCCAGAATGCCCACGAAGAAGGTGCCGGCCGCGCTGGGAAACGGAATCAGCTGCCGGTAGCGGCTCTGCTGCAGGGCCGGGGCCCGGAAGCCGGTGTTGAAGCCCGCCCGCAGGGCCAGCTGCTCGAGCAGGGCCAGGCGCGTGGATACCTTATAGATGAAGGCCGAGCCGAAGTCGGAGTAGTTTTCTACCCGCAGCGAGGTGCCCACGGTCCACTTCTTGGTTACGTCGGCTTCCACGTCGAGGAAGGCGGCGGCGTTCTGGCGGCGGGCCTCCACGCTCAGCTGCGGCGAGTAGCCCAGGAAGCCCTGCGAGCCGGGCGTGGTGCCGGGCGCGCTCTGGCCGTAGTCGGTGTAGGCGGCGGGCTCGCCGGGCAGAATGGCGTAGGCGTCGGTGCGGTACTCGCCGCCCACGGCCACGTTGGTGCCGGCCAGCAGGTTGCTAAACAGGCGGCTCAGCGTGGCATTGCTTACGTTCTGGGTGAAGCCGAAGCCCCCGGCGTAGATGTCGGTGGGCGAGGTGGCCCCCATCGTGGGGTTCACCGAGTTGGTCACGTCAAAATACATCCGGTTCAGGCCGAACGTATGGCTCACATCCAGGCTCCACGCGCCCAGCTGGCGCACCGCGCCCAGCGTGGCGTGGGCGTCGTGGATGCGGGAGTTGCCCAGCGGCTGGTAGCCCAGCTGGTAGCCGGGCCGGTTCACTACCTCGCGCGGGTTGACGGAGGGCAGCACCCAGGTGGAGGCCGACTGGCCGCGCCGGTGGGCGTAGCCGCCGAAGGCGTAGAGGCGGGTGCGCTCATTAAGCTGCCGGCCCGCGTTGAACATGCCGCGCAGATTCAGCATCCGGGCCTCGCCGTTGCGCTGCTCGTAGTCGGCGTAGGTGCGGTTGTTGGCCCGCAGGAACGAGTCTTCCCGGGCCTGAATGAACGAGTACACCGGCTGGGTGGCTCCGTCGCGGGCGTAGCCGCGACTGGTGTAGCCACGGTAGTCGGCGTCGGCCGTCAGGTTCAGGAAGCCTTTCTCGCCCAGCTTCAGGCCCTTGTTCACCGAGAGCAGCGTGGCCAGCCCGTCGCCGCGCGAGGTGAGGCCGGTTTTGAGCAGCACGTTGCCGCCCTGGTTGTCGGCCTTGAGCTGAAAGTTCATCACGCCGGCAATGGCGTCGGAGCCGTACTGGGCGGCGGCACCGTCGCGCAGCACTTCCACCCGGTCCAGGGCGTTGGCCGACAGCGCGTTCAAGTCGGTGCCCACCGAGCCCACGCCGCGGTTGCCAATCAGGTTAATCAGGCCCGTGGTGTGCACGCGCTTGCCGTTGAGCAGCACCAGGGTCTGGTCGGGGGCCAGGCCGCGCAAGGAGCTGACGTCCACGTGGTCGGTGCCGTAGGTGAGGGTCTGGCGGGTGGAGTTGAACGAGGGCACCAGGTAGTTGAGCAGATCCGTCACGTCGGACTGCGGCACCACGGGCAGCACCTGGCGCATATCCACTACGTCCACCGGGGCCACGGCGTCGAGCTGGGTGCGGTCGGCGCGGCGCGTACCGGCCGCTACCGTGGCCACGCTCAGCGCCACCTCGTACTGACTGGGCTTGTCGGGCAGCAGAAACACGTTGGTGAGCAGGCGCGGGCGGTAGCCGGGCTGGGCCAGCTGCACCAGGTAGGGCCCGCCGGCCAGCAGGGCGTTCATCGAGAACTGGCCCGTGGCATCGGTGGTGGTGGTGCGGCGGGTGCCGGTGGGCAGGTGCACCACCGTCACGGTGGCGCCGGCCAGGGCCTCGCCGGCGTCGGTGCGCAGCGTGCCCCGGATTTCGGGGCTGGCAGCCGGGGCCTGGCCGGTGGCGGGGGCCTGCGCCAGGGCGGCAGAAACGGGCAATGCCAGGCTAAGGCCGGCGGCCAGCAAAGAGCGGGTAAACGGTGTACGCATTCGGTCTAGAATAGCAGGTGTGTGCAAAAAAAGCGGAGCAAGGGCCCAACGGTCAGCGCGGGGCGGGGCAAGCAAGCCACCCGGTAGCGGGTGAAAACATTGTAACTATCATATTATACAATTGAACTATGGCGTGAGTCTTCAAGCCAACAAGCCCAACCAATTCCGCGCCGGGCAGCCTCAACAACGCGCAGGTGGCGGAATAAGCGAGCTATTGGCTCACCTATTCCACCACCTGCACGTGCAGCAGCGTTGCTGCCTACGCGACGACAAAGGTACTTTCCAAATATGAAAAAGTGAACCTTTATTTTTGGGTCAGCCTAGCTAACCACCAATAAGCGGCCGTTGCTCACCCGTTGGCAGCGTGGCCGTTAGCGCGTAATGCCGGCTCTGCTGCCGGAGGCGCATCGCCGTCCCAGTTCATCCCAATATGGGAATAAGCCCTTAGTGCGGCAGCCTTTCGCGCAGGGCGCTGTAGGTCCAGGTGCCGGCCAGGGCGGCCAGAATCAGCACGGCCGCGCCGGCCACGCCGCTGCCCAGCTGCGCGAACATGGGGCCGGGGCAGGCGCCGGTCAGGGCCCAGCCCAGTCCGAACAGAAGGCCCCCAATCCAGACGCCGTGGTTGTATTTCTTGTCAGCGATGGTAATTTCCTCGCCGTTGAGGGTTTTGAGCCGGTTGCGCTTGATGAGCTGGATGGACACCAGGCCCACCAGAATGGCCGAGCCGATGACGCCGTACATGTGGAAGCTCTGGAAGCGGAACATCTCCTGGATGCGCCACCAGCTCACCACTTCGCTTTTCGTGAGGATAATGCCGAACACTACGCCCAGCACCAGGTATTTGAGGTATTTGAGGTATTTCATAAGAGTCATTTAAAACAGCAGCGGGTAAATCACCCAGGTCATCAGCAGGCCGCCGGCAAAGAAGCCGATGACGGCCACCAGCGACACCCACTGCAGATTGGAGAGGCCCGAAATGGCGTGGCCCGAGGTGCAGCCGCCCGCGTAGCGCGTGCCGAAGCCCACCAAGAAGCCGCCCAGCACCAGGAACACCCAGCCTTTCCAGTTGGCTAGGTTATCGAGGGCGAACAGCTCTTTGGGCAGTAGGCCGGTAAAGTCGGTCAGGTGCATCTGCGTCTTTAGGTCGCGCACGGTGGCGGCTGAGATGCCGATAACATCGGGGTGGCCGAGCACCCGGTAGCCGATGAAGCCGCCCAGCGTAATGCCGAGCACGAACACCAGGTTCCAGAGTTCGGCCCGCCAGTTGTAGGTCAGGAAGGGAATGCCGGCCGGCACGCAGGCGGCGCACACGTGGCGTAGCGAGGAGCTGATTCCCAGGGCCTTGTTGCCGATGAGCAGCAGGGCGGGCACGGTCAGACCAATCAACGGGCCGGCCACGTACCAGGGCCAGGGTTGTTGCAAAAAGTCAAGCATAAACACAAAAAAGAGGGTTAGGAAGCGAGGGGTTCGTCTAGCCGGCGAAAGGCGCAGAACACGAAGGGTTGGTTGGTGTCGAAGGGGGTGGTGTGCACCGCCGACTGACAGCGCAGCCGGGCAAAGCCCGCGGGCATCTGCGCCGTCAGCGAGGCTTCGTTGTACTGGCGCACCGGCAGCCCGCTGCATCGGCCGGGGCCATCGAGGGCAAAGGCGCCTAGCACCAGGTACCCGCCCGGCAGCAAGGCCTGGCGGGCAGTTTCGAGGTAGCGGCCCACCTCCGCCGGGTTGATGAGGAAGTGGAAAGCGGCCCGGTCGTGCCACAGGGCGTAGCGCCGGTCGGGCTCCACCGTGCGGATGTCGGCCTCCAGCCAGTGAACGGCCTGGCCGGCGGCGCCCAGCCGCTGCCGGACATTGGCCAGGGCCCGGCCGGAAATATCCAGCACGGTCAGGTCCTGGTAGCCGTCGGCCAGCAGGAAGTCCACCAAGCGGCTGTCGCCCCCGCCCACGTCCAGGATGGGGGCGTGGCGGGGCAGAGCCAGGGCTTGAATGAACGCCAACGACGTAGCGGGCACGGGCTGCGTCCAGCTCATTTCGTGGGGCTGCTTGGCCGCGTACAGCGCCTCCCAGTGCTGCCGCGAATCGGGTGATACATTCATAGAACAAGTGAAAAAGCCGGGGTGAAAAGCCTTAGCGCGTCAGCGGCCCCGGCCAGTCGAGCACCCCGCCGAGCAGGTTGCTGACCTGCCCGAAGCCGGCGGCGGCCAGCTGCCCGGCGGCGTTGGCCGAGCGGGCCCCGCTGCGGCAGTACACGAAGGTGGGCCGGGTCTGGTAAAGGGCGGTGATGCGCCGGCCGAAGTCAGGCGCCGTAACGTCGATATTTATTGCGCCGGGCAGGTGGCCGCCGGCAAACTCGTCGGGCCGGCGCACGTCCACGAGCACCGCGCCGGGCTGGCGCAGGCCCTCGGCAAACTGCGCGGGCGTGAGGTTCTGGAAAGCAGGAGCGGAAGATTTACGGAAGCCGAACATGGCGGAGGTTGAGTGAATGGCAAGAAAAACAGCCCGTTGTGCTTCTGCTGCGCTCAGCAGGGCGTGCTGGCGGGGATTCTTCTTTACCGGGTAATGGGTTGGGAGTTAGTAGGTCGCCGAAGCGGACTGAAAGGATTTCACGGCCTCGCTCAAATCCAGCACTTCGGTGCCGGGCAGCGCGTCGGCCACGATGCTGGCGCCGGCCGCCGAGCGGTAGCCGCCCGCGCAGTGCACCACCACCGGCTTACCGGTGGGAATCTCACTGGCCCGCTCACGCAACTCGGGCAGGGGAATGTTGATAGAACCATCGAAAATGGGCTCCTCGCGGTGCTCGGTGGCGTTGCGAATGTCCACGATGGTGTAGTTCTCCGGGTGCTCCCGGAACTGCGCCACGTCCAGCACGGGCATGGTGGCTTCGGTGGCGGGCGTGCCCACCAGCGCGCCCTTAATCAGGGGCTCGTAGCCGATTTTGGTGGTTTTCTGAATCAGGTCTTCCCGCGTGGCTTCGTCGGCCGCCAGCAGATAGAACGACTCTTCCGGCCCCACGATGGAGCCCAGCCAGGTTTCAAATTTGCCGCCCTGCTGGATGTTGATAGCGCCTGCTGCGTGGCCTTTTTTGAACTCCGCTTCGGGGCGCGTGTCGATGACCACCACGCCGGCTGACAGCGCCGTGCCGGGAGCCAGGCGCGGCACCTGCCGCACGCTGGGCGCGTAGGCGGGCGCGCCGGCCTTGTTGAGGGTCACGTCGTAGCCGAAGTATTTGGGAATGAACGGCTGGTCGGCCAGCAGCTCTTGCACAAAGTCTGCCTCGCTCAGCTCGCGCAGCATCGGGTTGCCGAACTTTTCAGCGACGATGGTGCTGAGACTGGCCCCACTCAGGGCCTTGCCGCAGAGCGAGCCCGCGCCGTGGGCGGGGTACACCACCACGGTGTCTTCGAGCTTCATCAGCTTGTCGCGCAGCGAGTGGTACAGCTGCTTGGCCAGCTCTTCGCGCTTGGCCGTCATATTGCCGGCACTCTCGCGCAGGTCGGGCCGGCCCACGTCCCCGATAAAGAGCGTGTCGCCGGTGAATACCGCTTCATCATAGCCCTCGCGGCGGAGTACGATGCTGATGGAATCGGGCGAGTGGCCGGGGGTGTTCAGGGCCCGGAACGTGAGCTTGCCCACCGTAAAGTCCTGGCCCTCGTCAAACGCTTCGTGGGGGTAATCGGCCCCCAGCAGCTTGCTTACGCGGATGACGGCGCCGGTGGTCTGAGCAATTTCCAGGTGGCTGCTCACGAAGTCAGCGTGGGGGTGGGTTTCGATGACAGCCACGATTTTCGCGTCGTTGGCCTGGGCGTAGTCGTAGTATTGTTGCGGGTTGCGGGCGGGGTCGATGAGCACGATTTCGCGGGCGCACTCGCTGAGAATGGCGTAGGAGAAATGGGCCAGGCCCTTGTCTTCAAACTGTTCGATTTTCATGGTCGAAACGAAAAAAACGGGTGAGAGAAAGCGAAATGGGAGTGGTTAGCTGTGCTGAAACAGCAGCTCTTTGAGGAGAATAAACGTGCCCATGGCCAGCGTGAACCAGCCGAACGCGGGCTTTAATTTGGCCCCCGGAATGAAGCGAGCCAGGTAGGTGCCCAGCACGATGCCGCCGAGGGCAAAGGCCAGGAAGCCCGCCAGAAACGACCAGGCAATGGGCGTGCCCGCGCTCAGGTCGCCGGTGAAGCCAATCAGCGAGTTCAGGGCAATGATGGCCAGGGAAGTACCCACGGCCAACTTCATAGGCAGGCGGGCGCCCAGTACCAGCGCCGGAATAATCAGGAAGCCCCCGCCCGCCCCCACGAAGCCCGTGAGCGTGCCCACCACCAAGCCGATGCCCAGCACGAGCGGGTAGTTGAAGGCGTGTTTGGCGGGCAATTCCTCGTCCAGCACCTGTTCAGCTTGCTTGCTGCGAATCATCGACACAGCGGCCACCACCATCAGCACGGCAAAGGCCACCAGCACCAGCAAGTCTTTAGTAAAGACGATGCTGCCCAGGGTAAACAACTCGTGCGGGATGGCGGGCATGAGCACCTTGCGCACGGCAAACACGGCCAGCAGCGAGGGAATCAGAAAGACCAGGGCCGTTTTCAGCGACATCAGACCCTTGCGGAAGTAGCCCCACGCGCCCACCACCGACGTGCTGCCCACCACAAACAGCGAGTAGGCCGTGCTCAGCACCGGGCTCACGCCCATCAGGTACACCAGCACCGGCACGGTGAGGATGGAGCCGCCCCCGCCCATAATGCCCAGGGAGAGACCAATGAAGATGGCGGCGAAGTAGCCGAAGTAAGGAAGCATGCGGGGGTAACGTATGTAATTATGAAAGGTTGTTCATGTATTACGGCAAAAAAAAGCCGCGCTGGCTTACAAAAAGGTGCAGGTGGCCAGGCACTGAATCACGTCGATGACTTCGCGCATTTTCAGCGAGTAGTAGATGTTTTTGCCGTCGCGGGTGCTGCTGAGGATGCCCTTCAGCTTCATGCCCGTCAGGTGGTGCGACAGCAGGCTCTGCTCCACACCCAGCTGCTCGCTGATGTCCGATACCGCCAGGCTGCCCTGACTGGCCAGCAGCTGCACCACGGCAATGCGCGTGGGGTGGGCCGTGGTCTTGAGGATAAAGGCCACCTTCTCCATCTTCTCGGTGGTCAGGTTCAGGTCAACGGCCGGCGCAGGGAGGGGAGTGCTCATGGGATGGGGCAAATGTATGAAACAATCTTCATGTGTCAAATACACGGCGCTAACCCGTCCAGTGGCGAGTTGGTTCCGCGCGGCGAAAAAGGCTGGCTGCCGGCCCGGCGACTGGCCGCCCGGCCCGCCGTTTCGCGGCAACTTGCGTACGTACCGTGTTCATCCTTCTTTCCACCTTATTTCCTCTCTGCTATGCGACACCTGGAGCAACACCGCACGCACCGCATCGGCTGGCTCCGGGCCGCCGTGCTGGGGGCCAACGACGGCATCATCTCCACGGCCAGCCTGGTGGTGGGCGTGGCCGCTTCCAGCGCTTCGCGCGAAAGCGTGCTGGTGGCCGGCGTGGCCGGCCTGGTGGCCGGGGCCATGTCGATGGCCACGGGCGAGTACGTGTCCGTCAGCTCGCAGGCCGATACGGAAGCGGCCGACCTGGCCCGGGAGCGGCAGGAACTGAAAAACAACCCGCAGGGGGAGCACCAAGAGCTGGCCGCCATCTACGTCGAGCGGGGCCTGGAACCGAAGCTGGCCGCGCAGGTGGCCGAGCAGCTGATGGCCCGCGACGCGCTGGGCGCCCACGCCCGCGAGGAGCTGGGCATCTCCGAACTCCTCTCGGCCAACCCGGTGCAGGCCGCGCTGGCCTCGGCCGGCACGTTCACGGTGGGCGCGGCGCTGCCGCTGCTGGTGATTCTGGTGGCCCCGGCCGCCACGCTGGCCTGGTCCGTGTCGATTACGTCGCTGCTGTTTCTGGCCGCGCTGGGCGGGCTGGCGGCCTACGTGGGTGGCTCCGGCGTGGGGAAAGCCGCCGCGCGCGTCACGTTCTGGGGCGTGCTGGCCATGGCCCTCACGGCGGTTGTCGGGCGGCTGTTTCAGGTAACGCCCTGATGAAAGACGCGCGGCCGGTTATGGTGGGGCGGCCGGCGCGGCGGGAGAACCGGGCTTGGCCCTACTCCTACCGCCCGGACCGGACCGGGAAGCCCCGGGCGGGCCTACTCTGCCGGTTGGCACTGCCCGGAGCGGGCAACCCGCGGGGCAGTGGCCGGACTGCGGGGCAATACGGCGGCCGACGGTGCGGGCCGGGAAAGTACCGGGGGCGCGGACGGAGCCGGGGGCGTGCGCCAGCGGGCCACCTCGTGGGCGGTGTAGCGCCGCCATACCCCTTGCCGGAAGCAGGCCAGGCAGCACGCCAACAACAAGAATAAAACGTATACTCCCATAGCGAATACCTTGCAGGACAGCCAGTAGCAGCCGGCGGCTATACCCCATCGGCCGCCGAAAAGTTCGGTAGTTGGCGCGAAAAATTCTCGTTGTTGCTGGGTGGCCCAGCAACAACGAGCAGCGGTGCCCACCGGCCGCGGAGGCAGCCGGGGTAATAGGTTACTCTTATCCTGTATCCGATGACAGGCCTGGAACTTGCACTAAGTGGACTGCTACTCGTCGTCAGCGGCGTAGCCGTCGGGCTGCAGCGGCGCTACCGCGCGCTGCGGCGCCGGCACCGACGGCTGCAGCAGCTGCACGCGCAGGCCGAGCAGCAGTTGCGCACGCTGTGGGCGGGCAACGACCAGTAGCCCGGCGCGGCCGGGGCGCTTGCCGCGAGCCAGGGCGACGGCCGCCCACCCCTATCCGGCGGCGGGTTCCCCCGCGGCCAGCGGCAACTGAATCGTGAACGTGCTGCCTTGCCCCGGCTGGCTGCGCACGGTGATGGTGCCGCCGGCGTTGTCCACGATTTTCTTGACCGTGTACAGCCCCACGCCGGAGCCTTCCACGTGCGAATGCAGGCGCCGGAACAACCCGAAGAGCTGGGCCTGCTGCTCTTCCGTCAGGCCCAGCCCGTTGTCGGTGACGGCCAGGAACACGGCGCGGGGCGTGCAGTGGGCGCGCAGCTGCACCACGGGATGCCGGGCGGGGTCGGCGTACTTAACGGCGTTGCTGAGCAGGTTGTAGACGATGCTGCGTAGGTGGCGGGGGGTGAAGGAAACGGTCGGGCAGGCCGCCACGTCGACCTGCACCTGGGCGCGGGCGGCGGTCAGGGCCGGCCCCAGGTCCAGGCACACGGCCTCGACGAGGGCGGTCAGGTCCACGGTTTCGGGGGCCTCGTCCGGCGCCTGCTGCAGGCGGGTGAGGTCGGTGAGCTGGGCGATGGTGAGCTGAAAGCGCTCCACGGCCCCCTGCATCATGTCCAGCAGCTGGGGCACCAGGGCCTGGGCGGGGCCGTCCTCGGCCAGGTGCTGGCGCAGGGCCAGCAGCAGGCCCTCGATGTTGGTGATGGGGGACTTCAGGTCGTGCGAGGCCGTGTAGATGAAGTTGTCCAGGTCCCGGTTGGTGCGCGTGAGCTGCGCGTTGGCGGCGGTGAGCTGGTGGGCCACGTCCTGGAAGCCCTGCTCGGCCTGCTTCTGCTCGTGGATGTCGATGGCGGCCCCCACCCACTGCAGCACGTTGCCGGCCGTGCCCAGCACGGGCACGGCCCGGTCCAGGTGCCAGCGATACTGGCCGGTGGCGGCCACGCGCAGGCGCAGCTCGGCCTGAAAGGGCTGCCCGCCGGCCACGGCCGCCAGCCAGGCCTGCAGGAAGGGCTGCTGGTCGTCGGGGTGCACGTACTGCTGCCAGCCCAGGCCCTGGCCGTTGGCGGCGGTGGTAAACCGCTCCCAGTGCGGACTCAGGTAGGTGGTCTGGCCCTGGGCGTCGGCTTCCCACACCACCATGGGCGTGGTTTCGGCCAGGTGGCGGAAGCGGGCTTCGCTGCGCTCGGCGCGCTGCTGGGCCTGCACCTGGGCCGTCACCTCGAAGGCAAAGACCAGCACGCCGTCGACCTGCCCGTGCTCGTCGTGGCGGGCCTGCTGGATGTAGTTGAAGTAGCGCTCCTCCAGCGGGCCGCCCGCGGTGCGGGCCACCGGGATGCACATGCCCAGCTCCTGGTGCGTGCGGCCCGTTTCGTAGACCTGGCGAAACGTGTGGTGGACGGGGTGGCCGGCAATTTCGGGGAAGGCCCGCAGCAGCGGCTGACCCGCCAGCGGGCGGTCGGGAAACAGCGCCTGGTAGCCGGGGTTCACCAGCTCGTAGACCAGGTCGGGGCCGCTGAGGATGGCCACGGCGGCCGGGGCCTGCTCAAAGAAGCGGTGCAGGCGCTGGCGCTGCAACTCACGCTCCTGGGCCTGGGCCTGGGCGGCGGCCAGCACCTGGGCCTGCAGGGCCTCGTTCTGGCGGCGCGCCCGCACCTGCTCGGTTACGTCCACGCTGAATACCAGCGTGCCCGTGACCTGCCCCGCCCCGTCGGTGAGCGGCTGGCAGAGCACGTCCGCGAAGCGCGGCACCCGCTGCCCGGTGGCGGGGTCGTGCAGGGCCAGGGCCAGCTCCGCCTCCGCGAAGGGCCGGCCTGTGCGGTACACCTCGTCGAGGCGGGCCACGAAGCCCTGCGCCGCCAGCTCGGGGCAGCAGGCGGCCAGGGGGACGTTTTCGGCGGCCCGCTGGCCGGTCCAGGCCCGGTAGGCGTCATTACTGAACACGTGCCGGTGCTCGGGGCCGGCCAGCGCGGCCAGGCTGGCGGGCACCTGGCCCAGCAGCTGGTGCAGCAGCTGGTGCTGCTGCTCGGCCCGGGCCAGGGCGGCCGCCAGCTGGGCGGTGCGCTCGGCCACGCGCGCTTCCAGCTCCTGGTTGAGCTGCTGCAGCTGCTGGCGGGCCCGCACCTGCTCGGTCACGTCGTAGGAAAAGTCCAGCACCCCGCGCACCTGCCCCTCGGGGCCGCGCAGGGGCAGGAAGAAGGCGTTGAAGTACACCTGCTCCGGCTGGCCGGCGCGCGCGAAGTCCACCTGAAACGGCAGCTCCGTGCCCACGAACGGCTCGCCCGTGCGGTACACCCCGTCGAGCACGTCAAGAATGCCCTGGCCGACGAGTTCGGGCCAGGCTTCGCGGATGGGCTGGCCCAGCAGGTCGCGCCCCGGGGCCAGGCGCTGGTAGTAGGGGTTGACGAGGGTGAACACCTGGTCGGGGCCTTCGTGCACGGCCACGTGGGCGGGCAGCTGCATGAGCAGCTCGTAAAAGCGCTGGCGCTGCATTTCCGCTTCGGCGCGGGCGGCCTCGGCCGCCGCCTGGCTGTCGAGCAGGCGGGCGTGGGCCTGCACGTCGGCCGTCACGTCCTGGGCCACGTGCAGAAGGTGCGCCACCCGGCCCTGGGCGTCGAGCACCGGGGAATTGCGCGGCTGCCAGTGCCGCTCAACGAACTGGCCGGGGCGGGCGGGGTCGGGCACGTCGTAGCGCTGCGGGGCCATCTGGTGGGGCTGGCCGGTGGCCAGCACTTGTTGGAGCGAGGCCAGCAAGTTGCGCGGCCCCTGGGCCTGGGGCGTCTGCGGGTTGTCGGGGAAAGCGGCGAAGATGGTCTGGCCCACCAGCTGCTCGCGGCGGGTAAGCGTGGCGGCCAGGTAGGCGTCGCTGACGGCCTCAATCACGAAAGCCGGGGAGAGCAGCAGGCAGGGCTGGGGCAGGGCCGCCAGCAGCAGCTCCACGTCGGGACTAAGGGACATAGTGGTGCGCAGGTAGAACGGTGGCCAGGCCGAAGGTAGGGCTTTGGCGGCTGGGTTGCTACCCTGCTCAGATGGCGAAAGGCAAGCAGGTACGCACCGGCCGCAAGCGTCCCGCGCCGCGCCGCTCAGCAGGGCTAACGGGAATTTCTGTTCTTACTCTTGCGCTACCCCGTATACACGCCTTAATTAGCGAAGCGTAAGGGAATCGAGCGTTACAGATTCGCAAAGCTGTTTCGGCATCAGGCATGCACGGATATAAAACTTATGCGGGTCATCCAGATTACTCGTTTTCAGCGCAATGTGAAGTACATTATCCGTGCGGCTAAAGATGCGGCGGAAGTAATGATCCTCCGCATCGGCAAGTACCCAAGAATAGGTATCAAAGTGGCCTAGTTTTGAGTTAGACGCAATGGCCATTACGAGCTGCGTGCGCGGTGTGCTGGTCAACGTGTCAAGGGCAAAACCATGAGTGTAATCCGGTTCGCTAAAAAGCCCGCCCCCTTGGGGCTCCCATTTCCGTTCTAGCCAGGCCTCCTTGATCTGAACATCGATTGAATCGCCCAACCGAATTTGCTTACTGCTGCAGGTTAGTTGGCGGATGAATACGTTGCGGAGCCGCCGCGAAAATGCAGAAGAAGGGCTGATAGGATAGGTCGGAACTACCTCGACCGTTTCACTAGCGACTGTGGGCACCGAATGATTGACCTCAGCCTGTGGTGAACTATCAACGTTACATCCTGTGAGGACGGAAAGGAATACTATCGGCGACAGGGTAAGAAGTAGTCTAAGCATCAGGGAAGAAAGGTACTACCAACGGCTCGGCTATTCAAGCGGTGGCCCCAGGTCCCAGGCCGCTGATTCAATTCGCTCGCGCAGGTAATGCACCTCGCTGGCCAGGTCGCGGATATCTTCTGGCAGAACCTTATCACCGAGCAATAATTCTACCTCAGCGCTGAGCATATGCAGGCAGGACGCATGGTAGGCAAGTTGCTGTCGAATTTGGGTAAGTCGCTGTTGAGTCGGCCGTGTGTTTTCTCCTTTGATTTCGGATAAAACCTGCCTTGTGGTAAACTGAAGCGTGGCCACGTTCTCCTCATCCTCCTCCAACTCCAGCAGCATAAAGCCGGCGGCGAGGGCGGCACGTTCCGCAGCCTGGAAAGTCTCTTGCCCAAAGTTTCGGCTGATAGTAATTCGCTGTTCCTGGCGGTCCTGCAGCAAGTGTGGTAGGATTACATCGCGCAGAGCGTTGCTTAGGTAGTGCTGGCCGCGATGCGGCGGCGGCACGAATACGTGCAGATCTGCGAATCCGTGGTCGAGCACTATGCCGACGTACTGTTGCCCGTTGCGAATTAAGTACGCTTTGTTGCCATGCTGCATGGAATCAGACTCGTCGGGTCGTGGCATAGCCAGCCAAACCCGCGCCCAGCTAACGCTTTTCGTCAACGGCCGCTGGATGATGATTTCAGGGCCTTCTGCACCATTGGCCCGGTCAAGTAGGCGACTCAGGCTTTCGTTTGTCATGGTCATGGTATCCTATAGTAAGACTCGGCACCCTGTTGGCGTTGCGGGGCGTATTGCACTTTTCCCGCTTCCCAGGCCGTCCAATCTTCAGGACTTAGCACTAACTGTACAAAGGCATCATATACTACATCGTGTCTCTCCAACGTATGTAGGCAGGTGTAACACCGGTGCATTATCCTTCTACTCTTTTTTTAACTTACTGAGCAAGTGCGTCCGACTATCATAATTCTTTGCCAGCTCGAATTTGATATCATCCTTAATGCTGGTGTCTCCCCCAGGCCTACTCTCCATTTTTCTCCTGGAGAATGAAGGAGAATAGGCCCTGTCGTGGGCGAATGTCAGCAGTATATGATCGTCTTTGACATACAAGGATTCACAATTCTTCCGTAAACCGTTTAAGATGATCTGTTGCAAATAAGGGTCTTTTGTAATACCGCGAACCTCGGCTTCCTCCCAGAAATAATTATCCTTCCCTACCACATTGCGACTGTTTTCAAAGAACTCGAACTGCAAAGAATTGACAGCTCTTAGCAGCGTAGATCTATCATCTTCACGGGGCTCATATTGGGTAAATACCGCTAGGTTCAGTTTCTCCAGAGGGTTGTCAGCGTCCACATATAGATTAATCAGATTGAAAATCCGATTGCACTGCATGAAATCTAATACGGTAGAGCCAGAGTTGGACAGTATCAGCCTATAGCTTACATGCTTGGCCAAACTTTTATCATAAACGTCTATCTGAGCTTCTATTGTTGTTTTTCGAGTATACCCTTCTCCACTTTGTTGCTGCGTAATCTGATGCAGCTTAACGTACAAAATGCGTAGTGGGCAGGGGTAGTAAACAGCCTTATCCAAATACCCGGGACGAAGCACGTAGGTGTCAGCTTTGCCCTCTGCTCTTTCCACTTTGAGTACTGGTTCAAGCATTAAATTGTAATGCCTTCTACTGCCATAGTGAGCTATATACTCACCTAGCGTATCAACTTGCTCGATGGTCAAATAATCGACTCTATTTAGAGACATTGTTTTCGGATTTAGGCAACTAAACACATGATCGGTTACGCCTGCTGGTCATTCCTTACAGGCCTAAATCGTTGACGGCATTATGCTGGCGGACGCTATCAATACGGGTATAGCGCCGAATCATGCCTGTAGTCTTGTGCTTGGTCTGGTTCATAATCTTCGAGTCGTCGGCCCCGCCCAATTTGGCAATGGTAACAAATGAGGCCCGTAGGGAGTGAGCTGAATACGCTGCGCCCAGGTAGCGCTGTACCAACTCGTTCAGCCACATACTGCTGAGCCGCTTGCGACCGAGCCGCTGGCCTTTGTTGAAGGACAGAAACAACGGGCCGCTGCTGCGACCGTTAGCATCCAGCACTTGAAGCCAGTCCTTTACGGCCCGCACGGGGCAGGTGCGCCGATCAGAAGAGTAGACCACGGCTTTTTCTTCCGATTCACCTTGCTGGTTGGTTTTGCTTTCGCGCAGACGAATGAGTAAACCGTCGTCGTCAAACTCCAGATCCTCGACCTGCAGCTTTACAAGTTCATCGCGGCGAAACGCGCCGGCAAAGCCCAGCAGCAATAGGGCCCTGTCCCGTACGCCGTCGGGGCGCTCCAAGGAGATACCTTGCACAGTCCGCTTAAAATGTTCCAGCGTAAAGGCTTTGGCCTGCTTGGGAGCCACCTTCTTTTGCAAACTGATGCCCTTAATCAGGTCTTTTACCGTCTCATCCAAAACTGGGTTTGGCAACTTGGCCAGCCGGTGAGCCTTGCTTATTGAAGCTAAATGACGCCGCACGGTAGATACCTTCTTTTCGCGGGCCAGGTATACCAGAAAGCCTCCGACTGTAGCCGCCTCCGCCGGTAGCGGGATGCGTCCGTACTCCTGGCACCATGCGACGAAACGCTGCCAGTCACCAGCATAAGCTTGGCGGGTTTTTTCGGAGCCCTGCTGACTGCGAATCAGGTAATCGGTCGCTTCCTGGGTAAACTCGTCTATGCTTCGAGCTGGACCGACCTCGTGCGTTTCGTCGGACAAGGCCGTAGGTAAGTGCATGCTCATGTAAGTGCCTACTAGAGAATGTAGAGTGCAGGACTATTCCTCATTTGCTTGACTAGTAGTGCCTCTGGATTTGCGGGTGGTCCAGGCAGTCAGTAAAAAAGAAAGTAGAATCAGCAGGTAAATGGGTAAGGCCATCTGTTGGCGAATAAGGATAGCCCAAATTCCGGTGGCTTCCTCTGCAGACTCTGCTTCTACAACACCATCAGCGTGTGATACTTGGAGCTTATCATAGCTATATAGACTGGAATGCCAAAGCCGCACCTGACGCTTCTCTTTGCCGGCTAAATCGTCCAAGAAAATCTTACCCTGTGATTTACCATGGATCATTCGGCCATCCTTGCCCATTACTTCAAACTCCACATTCTGCGGAGCCAGAACAGCTACCTCTTTCAGCGGCTTATTACCGGCATTTTCCAGTTCCAGAACCGTCAGTTGTGGCGTGCCATCGAGAAACCTATTCAGTGGCCGTTGCAGGATAAAAGGGCTGTACATTTTGTTATAAAATTCAAAAGAATCACGCACCTGGTTATGAACAGCCAGCGGGGTCAGGCGCAATGTTCTGTAATAGGCCCAATGCATTAAGGTATCCTGGCGGGCCATGGCCGAATCCTGCTTATCATGCTGCAGCAAGTACTGGGGTACTATTAGCGGCGAAGTATGCCGCTTAATTCGCAAGTCACCCGACGGAGTATTGAACCATACCCATATACCAATAGCCGCCCCAATGGCTGTTAACATGGTAGCCGTGTTATTCCACGTAAAATCAAAACCTGAAAACTTCATTTGTACTAGCGCGTCAAGCAGGTGAAAAGGTTGATCAAATTATTGGTTGTTCGTTAGCGACGGAACAGCCAGCGTACGATGCGCTGAGACAGGAAGAAGCTGAAGGCATGGATGCGTGATATATTAAAGAATGTCAATACTAAGAGCTGCCCAGCGAAATGATCCCGATAATTCTAAATCCAACTATAGCCAACGATGTACGAGTGAGTATAGAAATTCTAAAATATAGAATCTCGAATCAGCTTCAAAGTAACAAGAATTGGTTACGATAACAAAGCGTTATCGTAACCAATTACTGAAAAAGACAATAAAAAACCAGATAGTGCAAATACCTGGTTTTTATTTTGTAACAGTGCAAGAAAGTACAATTCGGAGTTAGTCCCGCTTATATATAGAGTTGTTAATATATGCAATCCATGATAAAGGCCAGAGCAACACGTCTAAACATATTGCTTTCCATATATGCTCCTGAACGGCAGGCGCGGGCTCCGGATCGAGCACGTCGGCAAACTCCTCATTCACCTTGTCGTTCCATTCCTCGATGTGCTGCTCCCAGGATTTACCCTGCTGCTGGAGCTTCCGGATTTTGCGGAGATAAAAGTAGATGGCCGACAACGCCCCGGCCAACAGCCAAAGCAATATCTTTTGGGGGAACGACATGGTAACGGGGTCTACTTTTCTGGATAAGAATTCAGGCAAATTGCCCGGTACTTCAGATACAACTCCTGGTAAGGCGCCAGGGCCGGATGCCGGCTGAACTCCTGATCGGCCCAAGCCCAGGCCCGAACTTCCCGGCCCCGCTTTTTGGCGTTGTTGTCTTTGTCCTCCAGCGCCAGAACCTCCAGGTCGAAGCAGTGGCCCAGTTCGTGCAGTATGTCAAACACCAGTTCCGCGCGGCTTTCCATATTGACTGGATGGGGCTTGATCCGAATACGAAATAGGTAGCCATCAGTATCGTCGATCAGTGGTGAAGCATACGACCAGGGCTCATTGTTGTAGGCCACGGCTATACGTTCCAAGTCAGCGAGGCGAACCAGATCCGCTACCACGTGCTCCAGACCTGGCTCATCGACCCGCTGCAGCATCGACCCGATGCTGCGGGCCAAATCATCTTCATTCTTCATAGGGCAGCGACGCGGTAACTGAGGGCCAATTTGAAGGCAGGGCCTTTTTCTACGATGGGATTTACGGGCGTCGGCTCGTTGCCCAGGCCAATGTAGTCAATGGTCGCCGGCCACTGGTCGCCCTGCTCGAATACATCGAGCCGGCGGGTTACGGAGTAGGCCGCCGTCGCCCGCAGCGCCCAATGATGACTAAGGTATGCTTCGACAAACACGCCGTAATGCCCCTGCAAGTACTGGAAATACCGGTTGCGGTCCTGCAGCCGGTAAGCCGTATTGATGCCGTTTAAGTTGAAGCCAGCCGCGAGCCGTGGCGAAGCCGCGTAGCTTAGGGTAAACGTGGTAGGCAGGTCGCCAAAGGCCCGCCACCGCTGGCCTAACTGCCAGTCGAGCCCCAGCAGCAGCACGTATTGCGGTCCGTAGAACTGCTGCCGGTAGCCCAGCGTCAACCGGTATGCCCGGCGGGCACTGCTTCGGTAACTGGCCCGCACCACGCCGCCCCAGGTCAGGTCGGCGGCCTTTACATCGCGCAGGTCGGAATTAAGGGCCGGCAGTGCCAGGGCCGTCAGCTCCAGCTGCGGGCTTACCCGCTGCCGGTACCCGATCAAGGGTAACAGGCCCGTCACGCTGGCCACCGGGAAGCCGGGCCGTTCCCCGCTGAAGCGCAGGTGCTCCAGGCTCAGGCCAACCAGAGCGCTGCCACTACTATCAGCTGAGGCCAGTACCGGCGCAATAACATTGGCCCGGTATACATCGGCGCGAAACGTGCGCGGGGCTTCCCCTGAAAGTCTGAGCGGTAAGATTTCGTAGCTCAGGCCCAGGCCTTCAACATATCCCTGCGCCAAGCCGGCTAATGGAAGAAACGACCCTAGGCTAATGCAGGCTGCCAAACGAGTAAGTATCATGGATGAGGAGCGCCGCTGCCCTTCGCGGGTGCTAGTTACCGGCAATGAGTTTCTGAAGCGTATATATAAGGAGTAGGGGGAACACAACTACTCGGGATTCTGGGCGAAGATAAAGGCTTCTATATACGTTTGTAGCCTCTTAATTTTAATCACTATCATTGCCAGTAATCTTACGAGATACCCCATTTCTCACCCAGTATCCAGCCATTATCCATGAAGAAATTTCTGCTCTTACCGCTTCTCTTAAGCTGGACTACCACGGCTTTTGCTCAAACAACAGACTGTGCCACTCTGACAAAAGAAAATGCCACGTTAAAAGATAAAGTTGCGGCTTATGAAGCACGGCTTGGGATTGGTGTTGGAGGGGCAACCGTGGCTGACGGGGACGACGCTCTCAAATTTGCCTTCGTTACCTGCAAGGTTAGCAAGGCTACTCACAAAGGGACCTTGGTAGTGCAGGCCTCCAACTCCGGGGAGCCGGTTCTACTGGTTCTTAGTGGAGCTGGGGCGACCAATCTTGCCTCGACGCACTCCACGCTAGTAGTGGACGAGCAAGGTCAAGCTTACAAGTCAGATGATCTTAGCCCATTGGTAGGTGGGAAAGCAGATGGAGCGAATGTAATTCCAACCAAGGCACCCGTAAACTGCACAATATACCTGATGGGAGTACCTACCAGCATAACACGGCTAAATTCAGCTACCCTTGCTTTCTCCAAAACAGGCAGTGACAAAGAGCGGAAACTACTCAAAACAACTGTTAAGAATATCCCAATTACATGGGTACCTTAATTAGTGCGTGACTATTTACAAGAAGACCCCTCCTTAAAAGTGCCCCGTTTAGCTAAACGGGGCACTTTCGTTTACTACTTATCCTCCGATGTTCGGGCAGTAAGGCAGAAGGCAGTTAATTGTTTTGACAAGTATTCTTGCGGGCCTCCATGAGGCCTTGAATCATTTTCTCCAAGTCGTTCTCCCCGCTGAACATGGCCAGGTGGAAAAAGGTAGGCTTTGGCTCCCATACCCGCTGCAATTCTTTAAAGAGCTTCGCGGCCTTCTTCGGGTCGGCCTTCATTACATGGGCCACGTCCTCGACGGTAGCGTACTGGCCGGACGCAATGATGAGCGCGTTCTGGCTCAGGCCCGATGTGGCCGGGGCGGCTTCCGCTGGTGCCTGGGTTACGGGTTGCACCGTGCCGGCCCCCGGGTTTTCGTCGGCGGCAGGCTCCTGCTCCTCCGGGTAGTCCGGAATCCAGTCGCTCACGTCGTGGATACCACCCAGCAACCGGTTGATTGTCTGCTGGGCCTGCTCCTGGCCTAAGTTGTCATAATCAACAATTTCCACATTCAGGTCGGGCCGCTGGTACACGATTTCAGCTACTCCACCCGCTACGCTGATAAGCGCGTCAGGCCGACTGGCCACCTGGTCGAAAGCCTCCACTGTTTCACTGCTCAACTCAACGGCTGGGTCGGCCGGCAACCAGTACACGGGCAAGGGCGCGAAATCAGGCAGCCAGCCTGGCTCAATATCTTCCGTGGCGTTGTCGCCCAGCGCATCGAGCTTTTTGAGGTAGGGCGTAACCAGGGCGCCCAACAGGTCGGCCACGTTGTCGAGGTGTTCAATCAGGAACGGGGCCGCGCCCTGCTGCTCCAGCCGCCCCCCTAACTGCCGTAGCAACTGCTGCTGCCGGCGCAACAACGCCAGGTCATACTGCACACTGGCCACCGGCAACAGGGCTCCCAGCGCCTTGGCCCACTCGGGCATTGAGGTTGGCAGCACGTTAGGGAGCAGAGTTTCCGGGTCAAAAGAGAGTTTCATATGCTAGAATTAGAGCTAGAAAACTGGAAAAAGGGGCGGCACTAGGCCACCAGCTCGCATTCCTGCACGCCGATAACCCCGTCCGTATCGACGCGAATATCTCCCGCGTCGTAGGTGTCAATCACGGTGCCGATGGTGCGCTCACCCGCCGCCGAACGGCTGGGGTAGCTCACGCGCTGACCAATGAGCAGATATAACGCCGCCTCCGCCTGACGTACCTGGGCAATAGCTACGGCCCGCTCCGGCGTCTGGTAGGTGGCCACGAAGTAGGCGTGGGCAAGGCTAGCGGCGTGCATCGCCTCGGCCGGGCTGACCGGGTAATGATAGGTAATGAAGGCCTCCCGGCAGTAGGCCCGCATGGTGCCAGCCAGCTCGGCCACCCGTGCCCGGATGGCTACCATATCGAAACCGGCCTGCATCAGCCCCGGACAGTTATCGTCCGCCTCTATGGCCATGAAACTGTCTAGTAGCTCAGTCGCATCGCGCTGCACCTGTTCGCGGCTGGGAATGATAATCTGGGCGGCGGTAATACACATAGGAGTAGAAATTAGAAGCTGGTAATCGGAAAGCGGGTAGGCCAATACTCAGGCAGCATCCGGCAACTGGTTGAATAACTGCCACCACAAACCGGCCCGCGCGGCATCGCTCAGCCCCCGCTGAAGCTGCTGGGCTACTTCTTCCCCCCGGCCTAGCTGCTCAGCAAACTCGCGGATTTGCTGCTCGTCCTGCTCCTGGCGGTAGCCCTTCACCCAGGCCTGCATCACGGGTACACCCTGCCCCACTACCAGCCCGGAAAGCAAAGGCCAAAGGTTGGCATCCTGGGCGGGTACTTCCTGAGCGCCCCGCTGCTGGGCCTCGCGGCCGAACGCGTGGGCTTGCTGTTGCTGAATAGTAGTGTCTACGGTCGGGGCGGGGGCAATATGCAGCATGATTCGGGGGCGATTAGAAAGGCTTGCGTTGTCCTATTTAAACGAATTACGACCCTTTTTTGTTGCTATTTATCAACAAATAAACCCTCTTTTATTGCTGAAAATGCTGTTGTTTTTCAACCTATTTTTTACCCTACCGGGTTGGGCATTTGCCCCCTACCGCCCACAAAAAACCAGCCGCTGGAGCTGAGTGGGGTTCTTCTTCCAAAAGGATACTGTTGGCGAATTGGTTTCCAGCGGTGAGAGCTACCTTCAGAGGTACCTTAATCGCTTCTGCTGATGAGCCTGCACCCCCAACCCAACGCGCCCGTTCCACCCCAAACGCGCCAGGTCGCGCAGGCCGCTTTTCCGCACGGTAACCGCTACTTGCAGTTGCGCGATACGTTGGGTACGCTGTATGACGATGCGCTCTTTGCCGATCTGTTTCCCGCACGCGGCCAAACAGCCCAGGCACCCTGGCAGCTCGCGGTAGTGACGGTGCTGCAATTCGCGGAAAATCTCTCCGACCGCCAGGCAGCCGATGCCGTGCGCAGCCGCATCGATTGGAAGTACCTGCTGGGGCTGGAGCTGACCGACCCCGGTTTTGACTTTAGCATCCTCTCGGAATTTCGCCAGCGGTTAGTGGCCGGCCACGCCGAGCAGCGCCTGCTCACGCACCTGCTGGCGTGCTGCCAGGACCACCAGTGGCTGAAAGCCGGCGGCAAACAGCGCACGGACTCGACGCATGTGCTGGCGCGTGTTCGGGACATGAACCGCCTGGAGTGCGTGGCGGAAACGATGCGCTTCGCCCTCAACCGCCTAGCCGCGCTCCTGCCCGAGTGGTTGGCCCACCACCTCCAACCGGAGTGGGCCGCCCGGTATGGCCCCCGTGCCGAAGAGTATCGCCTGCCGCACACCACTGCCCAGCGGGTCGCGTACGCCCAGCAGGTTGGGCAAGATGGCTGGTGGCTGCTGGAGCGCATTGCGGACGACCCACAAGCCGCCTTCCTCTGGCAAGTGCCGGCAGTTGACATCCTGCGCCGGGTCTGGATGCAGCAGTTTCGGATAGAAGATGGTCAGGTGCGCTGGCGCGTTGAAAACCAGGGCGAATTACCGCCTTCGGCCCAGTTGATCAGCTCGCCCTATGATGTCGAAGCCCGGTATAGCCGCAAACGCGCCACGACGTGGGTCGGCTACAAGGTGCATCTGACCGAAACCTGCGAGGACGAGCAACCCCACCTGATAACGCAGGTGGCCACCACCGTCAGCACCGCAGGCGATTCGGACACGTTGCCCCACATTCAGCAGGGCTTGGCCGACCAGTCGTTGCTCCCGTCGCAGCAGCTGGTGGACACCGCGTACGTCAGCGCGGAGCTGCTCGTGCAGAGCCAGCAACGCCATCGGGTGGAGTTGGTTGGCCCCGCGCGAAAAGACCAGAAGTGGCAAGCCCTAGCGGGGCAGGGGTATGCGGCGGCGGATTTCCACGTGGATTGGGACGCGCAGCAGGCTACGTGTCCCCAGGGGCAGGTGTCGCAGTCCTGGGTCAGGACGCTGGAAAACGGCCAGCCCCGCGTCTTCATCCGGTTTTCCCAGAAGCAGTGCGGGCCCTGTCCCGTTCGGGTGCAGTGTACGCGCACGAAGCGCCGCGCCATCAAGCTGCGTGCCGATGCCCCTTATCACGCCTTGCAAGCGGCCCGGGCACGCGACAAGCGGGCGGACTGGACGCTGCTCTACAATCACCGAGCAGGCATCGAAGGCACGATTTCGCAAGCCGTACGCGGGTTTGGCATGCGGCGTTCCCGCTACGTGGGCCTGGCCAAAACCCATTTGCAGCACGTCTGTATCGCCGCGGCGGTGAATCTGTGGCGGATCGTGGACTGGCTAAATACCGTGCCGTTAGCCCAGACTCGTCAGGCTGCTTTTGAGCGATTGATGCCTCCGGCAATGACCTAAAACCAATTCGCCAACAGTATCCAAAAGGGCGGATTTACACGTTAAGCCATCGGTTCGCTGGGATGGCGGAGCGGGCGGCGGTGTAATGGGTCGAGGTGGGCCGGGTTGGCAAAGGAGTATTTACCGAGTCGGTTGATGTGCTCGTAGCGGCTAGGAGATAAGGATTCGAAGTGCGCCTCCTTGACCGGATAGCCTTCGGCCCGCAGTTGCTGCACTACCTCCTGCATGTACACGGTGTTCCACAGCAGCACGCAGTTGGTGAGCAGCGTCAGGCACCGGGCCGCTTCGGATTGGGCCTCCTGTTGCTTACGGCGAATGACGCCCTCGCTGCCAAACCACAGCCAGGCACGCAGTGCGTGCAGTTCTTCGCCCTTGTTGAGCTGGGCGTGGATGCGCTGGCGCAAGGGCTGGCTTTGCAGGTAGCGCAGGATGAAGCGGGTCTTGATGAGCTGGCCGTAGGCCTGCAGCACGTAGGTCAAGTGATTTTGCCGGGGATAGGCCTGTAGCTTACCGATGAAGAGCGAGGCCGTAACCCGGCCGGATTGGATGGAGCCAGCCAGGCGCAACAGCTCGTCCCAATGCCGTCGGATGTAGTCCGGGTTGAGCGTGCCCGTGAACTTCAGGTCGGGATAGGTCCAGTCCTGGCCCCGGATTTTGTAGAGCCGCTGGTCGGCGAGGTCCCGCATGCGGGGGCAGAAAAACAGGCCCAG
This sequence comes from Hymenobacter mucosus, assembly GCF_900188255.1. Classification (GTDB taxonomy): domain Bacteria; phylum Bacteroidota; class Bacteroidia; order Cytophagales; family Hymenobacteraceae; genus Hymenobacter; species Hymenobacter mucosus. Next base: position 81,162 of record NZ_FZNS01000010.1, read on the forward strand.
CAGGTCAAACAAGGCAAAAATGATGTCCGAGTAGCCCGCCGTATCGGTGGTGTGCTCGGCAATAGCCAGGTCGGTTTCGTTGTCGACGATTTCATCGAGCACCACCGTGGCATCGCGGAGCGTTGCCGGCACGACTTTGCTGCCGTACTGCGCGTACTGGTCCGAGGAATGGGTTTGCATCGTCACGCCTCGGCCGGTGCCAAAATAGGTGGGCAGGGCCCGGGCATTGCGCACCTTGCCGCTGACGGCAAAGCGCTGGCCGTCGGACGAGGAAAAGGTGCCGTCGCCCCAGTAGGACGCTAGCCACTGCCGGTGGTGCTCGTTGACCAGGAGGTTGTTGGCTGATTTCAGGGTTTCGTCGCGCAGGTAATTCGAAGCCGTCCACCACAAGGATTGGTACGGCAAGGCGGCGCTGCGGGCCATGTCCGAGAGGGGGATGTTGCAGCCCGTGGCGAGCAGAGTGGCCAGCAGCCGGGTGTCGTGCTCCTCGCCGCGTGGCGCGTGCTCAAGCCCGGGCAAGTGCGCCGTAAAGCCCAGCCACGCATTGACTTCGACCAGAATATCCGTTAGGTCGACGGCTGGCAGCCGGCGGCCGATTTCCTGCTGCAGGGCCTTGGCACCGGCTGGCACCTCCTCGGCTGCTGGCCGCGTGACCACCAGCTCGCCGGCTTCCAGGCGCACGTCGCTGCCGGCCTTTAGTAGCTGCCGCATTGGGCCCAGCAAGTCTTCCAACTCCTGTAGGCGCTCCGTGAGCCGGTCCGTGGTCACGGGCGGTAAGCCCAGTTGAGCGCAGCGTTCCGGGCGTACCCGCTCCCATTCGGCCGGCGGGATGAGGTAGCTGCTTAGGTCCGCGTAGCGGTGCGAGGGGGCCACGTACACGTCGCCTGAGCGCAGCCGGTCACGCAGGGTGGCCAGTACGGCCAGCTCGTAGGCTGGCCGCTGCTGCTCGGCGCTGAGCTGGTCGCCCAGCACAAACTTGCGCCAGGTTGGTTTCAGGAAGTCGGTCGGGGCCTGCTCGGGCAGCTTGCGCCGCCGGCCCGTCTGCAACTCGCTGACCAGTTGCAGGGCAGCCCCGAAGTCGTCGCCGGCAAAGCCCTGCCGAAACCCGAGCTGCTCCAGCAACCGGGGCGTAAACTGCTTGAAGAGCGGGTAGCGCTTGGCCAAGAAGCTCAGGTGGGAATGGCGGGTCGGGTAAAGCATCGTTTGCACGGCTTCCCAAGCCAGGACCAAGTCCTCGCGCGGCACCTGGGCGTAGATACTCGGCCGCACCTGCCTGGCCGGGGTCCGGTCCTCGTCGAGCACGATGGCCACGGCCTGGGCCAGCGTGCGCAGGGCCGTGTCTTTGGCCGCCACCACCTGCTGCTGGTATTGGTCGTGGGCCCGGCGGGCCTTGGCCAGGCTCTGTTCCCAGAAGGCATCGACCATGCCCAGCACCTCGTCGGTCAGCGTCAGGTAGCTCTCGCGCACAAATGCCACGAGCACAGGGTAGCGTTTGGCGGCCGGCAAGCGCTCCAGGTGGCGGTTCGAGCGGCTGCGGGCCAGCAGCGCCAGGCGTTTTTGCCGGTTTGGGTGCAAGCTGCTTACATCCCAGGCCGCGACGCTGAGGCCGTCGAGGTAGCGCAGTTTGTCTAAGGCTGTGGCAATGGCGGCTGGGTTGCTGGCCGTGGCCGGCTGCACCAGCCAGCGGTGCCGCGTCAGGTTCCGCCCCGCTTCGGGCAGCAGCAGGGCATCCAGCTGCTGGCGCACCTCGTCCGTGAGCAGGGGCGCCAGGCGCCGGTACGTCTCCTGGGTGGCCAGGTCGCTAATGCCCCCGACCAAGCGCTCCAGCGTGCCGATGGCGGGCCGCACGATGCGGGCCTGGTGCAGCTTCCGGCACGTCATGGCCAGCAAGGCCCGGTCGCGGTCGTGCTCCAGGGCCCGCTCCACCAGCCACGGCTCCAGCCAACTTACGTCCAGCGGCTCCCATTTGCGGTACCCCAGGTGCTTGAGCACGGCAATGAAATGGTCGCTGCGGGTTTGCTGCCGGGCACCGTAGCCGGCCAGGCGGCCATCCCCCGTCTTGAGTTGCATCGCCACGAAGGCCACGGCTTCGGGCGGCAGCTGGCTGGTCCAGGCCTCGGGCAGAAAGCCCATCAGACGCAGCACACCCAGTTGCAGCGCCAGGCCCATTCGGTTGGCCACTCAGCGAAATGGTACCAGAAACGCGTGGTCGGCTTCCGTCAAGTGGAAGTGCTGGCGGATGTCGGCTTCGAGCAGCGTGGCCGGCACGGTCTGGTAGTGCAGGCGCTCCGGGGTGGTGAGAAAATCTTGCGGCATGGGTTATCAAAAAGGGTCAGCAAAACCACCTGCGTTTTTCGGGGCGGCAAGGCCGATTTTACGCCCCAAAAAGTAGCTTTGCAAAGGAACTCCTTTTTGATAACCCCCGATGCCCGTTCACCCGACTGACCAGCCCAAGCGCGTGGCACTCTACGCCCGCGTCTCTACCCTCGATAAAGGACAGGACCCGGAGACGCAACTGCGGCCGCTGCGCGAGTATGCCCAGCGCCGAGGCTTCGCCGTAGTCGAAGAATACGTGGACCAGGCTTCAGGCACCAGCGAGGAACGAACCCACTATAAACGGATGATGGCCGCCGCCAAGAAACGGCAGCTCGATGTGGTGCTGGTTTGGCGCTACGACCGCTTCGCCCGCTCCACCCAGGCGCTGGTCAATGCGCTGAAGGAGTTTCAAAGCCTGGGCGTGGACTTCATCTCCTACCAGGAAAACATCGACACCACCACGCCAACGGGCGAGTTGATTTTCCACGTTATGGCCTCGCTGGCGCAGTTTGAGAGCGCCCTCATCAGCCAGCGGGTGCGCGCTGGTATGGCCCGGGCCAAAGCCCAGGGCAAGCACGTGGCCCGTCCCCCGCTGGCCCAGGTTAAGCAGGAAGCCATTGCCCAGCTCCTGAGCGAAGGCCTGTCCATGAACCAAGTTAGCAAGCAGCTAGGCGTGGCCTATGGCACGGTTTACAATTACGCCCAGAAGCTAAAAAGTGCTTAGCGTATAAATCCGCCCTTTTGGAAAAAAGAACCCTTTTCAGGGGCAACTAGCGTAAACGCTTCGATGGATGGTTTTACCGACGGCTAATTCTGGGATATTCCACGCTCCTCCTGATTCTATCTGCCAGTCACTTCCCGGTGATATTTAAAATAGTCTAAGTGCCTTTTTTCTTTGACTTGTTCGATATCTTGTTGTAGTCGATGCATAAGCCTAAAAAATAGTCGAAGTCCGTTTGCCTTTTGCTACCCTCCGGATTTATGTAGCAGTAGCCCTTGTACTCTTTGCCCTTCATCAACATGGTTTGGTAACCAATCCTTTCTGCAACTTCCTCCTGTAGCACCGGATTGAAGCGCAGCATCAGCTTGTCGTCACTCACACAGACGCAGGTTTTCCCGTTCACCATAAAATTCAAAACCGCGAACATTTCCTTCTCCTCAATTTCCAACCCTGGCAGTTCTGCCAGATATTCCCTTACTCGGTCTGCAAGCTTGAGGTCGTAGGGCATGGTCTTGAAGTGTTCGGTAATGGTATCTTGAAAGACAGCTTTATGGGCTAGGAAAAGCCCCGCACAAGCAGCAACGGCTGTTACTGCCTGTGCGGGGTGAAAATCAACTTATTCTTGGGAGTGGAGGCCAATTATATTGCCTTCCGTGTCCATGAGGATGGAAACAAACCCAAACTCACCAATAGACGTCTTGGGGTTGATTACGCTACCGCCGGCTTTTTCTACCCGACGCTCTTCTGCGGTGCATTCCTTGGTAGAAAAATAAACGATGGTGTTGTTGCCATTCGCAACCCGGTCAGCCTTTTCCACCAAAGCCCCAGAAGCGTTTGGGCCTTCATTATTCGAGGGGAAAGCGGCTTGCCGGCCCCATTCGGTCGGAAACTCGACCAGCCGGATGTCAAAGACCGTTTCGTAGAAGTGCTTGGCGCGTTCCAGATTCGACACCGAGATGTCAAACCAATTGACAGGATTTGCATGCATCATTATGAGGTTGTTTGGGTTACGCAGCAAAACTACCGCGCCCTAAAACCTTAAAATTGGATAAATGCGACGGCGCTATTCCTCGCCTTCAAAGATTAGAGACATGTCCAGGGTACCGCCAAAGAACTCCTTGGGGGTGATGCCGGTGAACTCTCTAAAATCCCGGATGAAATGAGCCTGGTCGTAGTAGTTTCCTTCGTAAGCCAGCGTGGTAAGGCTGCCCGTTTTTTTGGCTCGCAACAATTTGAGCGTGGCCTGAAGCCTCGCGATTTTGGAAAGCTGCTTCGGACTCAACCCAATCATGGCGGAGAACTTGCGTTCCAGCTGTCGGCGGTTGATGTTAATTAGATTGGAAATCTCGTCGATAGAAGGCTGGCCTTTTGCCTTCAGGATGGTTTCCACGCTTGCTTTTACGAGGAAGTTATCGGCTTTGGCATCGGTTAACCGGTTGAGGAGAAACGCTTCAATCACGGTTATTCTTTCCGGGGTCGCTCTGGCATTCATTATTTGTTGTTCGAGGTCCTTTCCCTCGTCGCCGAATAGCACTTCTAACGGAATAGCGGCGTTTTCCATAGTTCTGATGGGGGCAGGTGCAAACGGTAAAAATCCGTCGGGATGAAAGCGAACGAAAAAAGTACCGGTTTCGCCCGTTGGCCCCACTTCAAACGGTCGCGTCAGCTGCCCAATTAAAAAGCACCGTGGCAGGGCAACGGGGCCTCCTTGCTTCGGGAAATGAGTGTACGGGTCGCCGTAATGAAAAATTAGTTTCATGGAGCCATCCGGCACGATAGTGTTGTTAGTCGGTGTCGCGATTCTGGGACCTTCCAATGACCAGTAACACTGGACGAACGGTCTTAAGTCGGGGGTAGGGTCAAAAATTTGATGGTTCATGACATTTCTACTTGTCTTACAGATTATTGACAAAACGTCGATAGCAGCGCACGCGGTAAAAGAGTTTCTCCTTGCTCGCTAGTTCTGTTCCTGCTTCACAGGTGCTGCTTCATAAGATTAAGTTACTACCAACAGAGAGGGGCTCTCAAATTAAGTAAGCAGGCGGTCACCCCCCTACTGCCCCACACTTTTTGATGCTCTCCACTCACGCCCAGAAGCTAAAGAATGCTTAACGTGTAAATCCGCCCTTTTGCAAGAAGAACCCCTGAGTTCTGGGTGATTACCTCTTCCTGGCCGGGGGCGGGCTCGATGCCCGCCCCCGGCCAATCGGCACCGGGCCAGCCCCGCCGCTAGGGCAGGGCACTGGTAGGGGGCGGCTACACTGGCCGCCCGCCCTGCACTTCATCCAGTACCTTGCGGCAGCTTCCGCGCTGAGCCAGCATTTCACCGGCTACCTTCGTTTTCAGCACCCGGCGCACTTGGCGACGAATGTAGGCCAGCACTTCCTGCCCTTCGCGCTGGTGGTAAGCTGCGGATACTTCTACAAAGGCTTTCAGGCTGCGGTTGCCTCGGGCGCTGTTGCAGTTCAGGCAAGCCGTAATCAGATTTTTGTGGTCGGAAATTGCCCCGCCCAAGCTGTAAGGCTTCAGGTGGTCGAGCGTCAGCGTTACGCCGGCTTCGATACCTTTACCGCAGTAAGCGCAGCAAAAACCGTCGCGCAAATAGATGGCTAGACGCTTCTTAGGGGTAATCCAGTTCTGGCCCTGCGTGCGCTTTGGGCGGTCAGTAGTTGCGGCGGTGGTTGGGGTTGGGCACATGGTCGGAGCGGTTAAGGAGAGAGGAAGGTTGCTTGCGTTGTATATAAGGGTATACGTTCGGACGCCCCTTAGCGTTTATAATTAGCAACAAAAAAACCCTCTCTATTTACCCCAAACAGCATTTTCCCCCAACTGCCCCGCTAACTGGCCAGCTATTCCTCGTCCTCTGGTACGGCTACTACAGCTTGCACGCAGTTCGGGCACCAGGCTTGTCCCTCCGGTATTTCCAGCGGTTCATCATTTTGATTCTCTACCGCCTGCGCGGCCTGGGCAGCCTCAGCCAAGTATGCTTCTCCCCCGCACGTGGGACAAGTACCGCAGACGGCAGAATCAATCTCGTCGTACACGAAATAGATATTTTCAACTGGTACATTTTGCATGGGCCAACGGGCAAATTTGTTGTTATTTATACGCAAATCGTGCTCATTTCGCTGAGGATTAGCTTGTTTTTTTCAGGCCCTTGGCTCGCTTTTCACCCTGCTGCCCATTTGATTATCTGTCATTTATAGCGGGTTTTATCAGGTGAGGGATAGGAGGGGTTCAGTCCGCAGGACCGTAGCGAAGCGGAGCCCCGGATAGCCCGACCCGCAGGGGCACCCCCAAACAGACATATTGCATTAATCGGACTTTTATTCTGCACCGCATCAGCAAACTGGGTATTTTTGACAACACCAATTGCCCTCTTTATGAAGAAGTCTGAACTCCGCTTTACCGTCACCCTCGACGAGCAAAAAGTACCCGAATCCATTACCTGGCAATCTTCCGATGAAGCCGGCGACCAACCCAACGAGCACACCGCACACGCCGTCAATATTTCGATCTGGAACAAACAGGAAGCAGGCACCATGCGAATCGGCCTCTGGACGAAAGATATGCCAGCGGCCCAGTTGAAGCGCTTCTACGTCGATACGATTGGCGCCTTGGGGGAAGATGTAGCCCGCGCCACCGACGATACGGCCATGGCCGACCGCATCAATGAGCTGTGTCACCAGCTGCTGCAAGCGCTCAACACGGAAGCGTAAACTGCACCTGCCTCCTCTCGCTGCGGCAGTTGGGAGTAGCCCCCGCACCCTATTTGCAGAAAAACAAAGGCACTTGGCTCGCGTGAACCAAGTGCCTTGCTGTTGCTAAACTAAACGAGTACCCTTACACTCGGCTGGATATTCCGGCCTGCTTCAGCAGCTCCTGCAGGGTGGAGTACAGCTGCTTCTGCTGATGCAGCAACAAGGCCTCATCTACGACCAGCAGCATTACTACGCTAAGCCACCCCAGGCTTCCAGCTACCAGCAGCGGCGGGAAGGGCGCGCTCAGCAGCAACATTGCCAAGCTGGTAATCAATGCGCCCCGCGTAAGAGGCGGGAGCGGCCGCGGTACCCGCAAGTAGCAGAGTAGCATAGACAGCAGAATACTGGTCAGGGCGCCGGATAGCAGTAGCAGCGGATACGCCTCGACGAGGGCTCGGAGCCCTTCCAGCAAAGAATCACCAATCTGATCCGGGAAAAGGTCAATGGGAGTGAGCATGGCTGGCAGCGTAGTGTGGAAGGATAGAAAATGTGCTTATCGCCGGCGCTTGGGCGGTTGCAGCACCCCCGGCATCCATTTATAAAGAAAGGTGCTGTCACTCGGCGTTAGCCGTGACGTGTCGTGCGTGGTCCCAAGCTTCGTTAGGGTCGTCACGGCTTGGCGGGCTACTTTATGACTCATACCCGGGGGCAAGGTCCAGCTCACGGTTGCTGTATCGTAGTTCTGCACTGTCTGGGCCGGGACGGGCCCGCCCTGGGCGTGAGCCCCAGCGCTGAGCAGTAGCAGGGCGGGTAGTACCTGGCGGCGGCGTTTACGCTGCCAGAAGCGTCGCACTTTCTTTCCAAGGTGAATAGCAGGCAGGCTCATCAGAAACAGGGCAAAAAGAATGGAAATAGTAGTCATGAGTGAAAGGGCCTTAGCGAGCTGCCAGCGCGAGGCCGGCATACACCTGGTCACGGATTATGTCCGGCAGCGTCCAGATGCGCTGCTGACCCGCGCAGCCTAGCAGCTCGGGCAAGGCCTGGGCGTGCTCCAGCCCCCAGGCAAAGCGCCCCGGCGCGTAGTCGCCAAATGCCCGTTCCTGCGCGGTAAGCGTTGAAGGGTCCAGGTTAAGCACATTGGCCAGGGGAGCACCGGCAGGCGCACCAGGTGCTAGAATGCGGGACATACTCCGCAGTTGGGTAAGCCCGATTACGCCCCCTCGGGGCAGCGTATCATAGCTCAGGCCGTATGCGGCCAGTGCGGCGCTGATATGCTCATCGGCGGTGCATAACTCCCGCACCTTGCGGGACGTGCGTTTGCTGGCGTGAATGGCCAGCGCCCCGCGCTGATGAATCAGCCAGGCGCGGGTTTCATTGGTTTTCAGGCCCAGAACGACAAGCGTAGCCCAGGGCTGCATGAGGGAAACTGCAAGCATAGGAGAAGAAATAAGGGATGGCCGGGGGTCTGCCGCAAAGGGGGCAGTTGGGATAAAAACGGCGAAAGTCCCCCTACTGCCCCGCCGCCAATGGGCCAGGGAAGGTAGGGTAAAGCAGCTCTTAATGCAACTAATTTTGATAGCGTAAAATCAAAGGAGCCGCAACAGTCGGCTGACTATTGCGGCTCCCGGTGCTGGCTGCGTTACGCTGCTTGGGCGGTAACTTCCTCCTGCTCGGCTTCGGCATGAGCTAGGTCGTCGTCCTCAGCGTCTAACTCCGGTGTTGTACCGGCCCCTGCGGCTGACTCCTTGCGGGGGCGCAGGGTGCGCGGGTCGTACTCGCGCTCAAACAACTCCTGCGCCGCCTCAGTCAAGCCCTCCCGCACTTGCGGGGTGCCGACCAAGCTGGCGGCGGTCTGCTGGTAGTCAGTCCATTCATTGCTCAGGCCGCGGTGGGTAACGGAGAACAGCAGCAGTTGCGTCAGCAACGCCTCGGTAGGCGCGTATTTCAGTACTTGTTTGACGACCCATTCCCGGTACGGCACTCCCTTCGTATCCGGCCCCTTCTTGCCAACTGGCTCCCAGCCCCAGGTGCGCGACAACTCGGCCAGCGTCAGCAGATCAATGTTGCGGCCCTGCATCAGGCTTTCGGCCACAACTGCTGCCAGCACCTGTACCCGCCCCTGCTTGGCTTCGTCGGTGCCCCCTTGCAGGGCGTGATAGCTCCGGTCTGCCAGCACCCGCTTTCCTGCCTCTTTCAGCAGCCGCTTCTGGCGGGTTTCCCGGTTTTTCTCCCCTTGACTAAGCTCGGTCTTTCCTGATGCTACAGCCTTAACCGCCTCTTGGGTCAACGTTACCCGTACCACTTTTGCCGCTTTGGAGCCATCGACATACACGCCGACCACAGACCCCTTTTTGGCTTTGGTTTCCTGGTATTTATCGGACTTCAACGAACCCGCTGGCGCGTCTGACCACCGGCTCGATAAGCGTACTACCGTGGCATCCCCGGCCAGCTCCTTCTGCTCGTTGAATACCCGTTCAACTTGGTTGGTCAGCTTAGTTTGCCAGCACACGCTATCAAGGCAGTGGTCTTTGTTATCGTCGGCCATATCCGAGAACAGCAACACGTTGCAGCTGCTGCGCTTGGGGCAATGGGTGCAGGCTCCGGCTGCGGGAAATACGGTGGCATCATCGAGCGGCCACGGTGCGCTGCCAAGCACTTGGCTTTCCCGGCGCACGAAATTGGTAATGCTCCAGTCCGAAGTCACCTGCTTGGGGTGTCGGACGCTCAGGCAGCGTTGCTGCACGTCGAGGGGCCACCGGCTAAGTTCCTCTGCTGCCGATAACGTGAGCTTGTCTTGGCGTAGGTCCGTCAACCACTCCGCTAACAGGCCGCTAATGGCGCGGCGCTGGGTTACCCAATATGCCGATTTCCCCAGGTAGGCACAAATCTCGTCGGTCGTCATATTTTCAGCGGCTAATTTGCCGACTGCTACCGCCTCATCAGCCGGATGGGGATTTTCCCGAACGATGTTCTCAGCTAGGCGAATTGCCTCCGCTGTTTGCGCGGTCATTCTCCGCACAGTAGCCAGAATGGTCGGCAGCCCGGCTAATTCGCTGGCGGCGTGGCGGCGAAAACCAGCAACAAGCGCGTGGGTACAGCCCTTAATCGGCTCATCAAGGGGCCGAACCGTTACCGGCTGAATCAGCCCCCCTGCCTTGATGCTGTCGGCCAAGGCCTCCAGCCCTTCACGGCTCATGGTGCTGCGGTAATTGTCGGCTACATAGATTGCCGATAGGGGGAACTCCTGCAACGTAACTGCGGTGTTTTCTTCGGGCAGAATGCTCATCGTTGGCTGGCTCATATGGGCTACGGAAAGGGGGTGAAAGATATTTGCGTTGTTGTTATTTATACGCAACAATGCCGACCAGAGTTGCAGAAACGCCCTTTTTACTGAAATTATCCTCTCGTTCTTTACGCAGAAAAAAAGGCCCGACCACCTTGGCAGGTGTCGGGCCTTTGGCCTCGTGCTGGCGGGGCTATTCCGCTCCCCAGCCGACAAATAAGTATTCGCCTTCCTGCTGGCTGGTTGGGGCACGGAGGCAGACCGCGTTGGCCTCCCGCTTGTCCAGTACGTCCATGCGCTCCTCGTCCTCCAGAAACGCCGCAGCTTCCTGCCCGCTGGCCTGCCACTCCGCAGTCAGGTCGTGGTACTCAATGATGGTATAGAACCCGCCGCTGTACGCGTCGATGCCATCCTGCTCATTAGACTCATGCTGCAACCGCCGGAAGGCGTCATTCATTGACGTACCCAGCCCGCTGACGGCAATATCTACTGCTCCCATTGTTGAGTTTATTTGTAAGCTAAAATCCAAAAACCGTGTTGCTCTTTATACGCATTTTTACCCCTCTGCGTTATGGTTTCGCAGCACGTATGCGAGAATAATTTATGAAACAAGTATGATCCCGGCAGCTTGGCAAAAAAACAACAATAGGGTTTTGAATTAGAATAACGTCATTTTTTGTTGCTTTTTATACGCAATCAATTGTAACTAGCGGCGTGGTTCTACCCCTAACGCCCAAAATGATGCTACTAGAATTGATTGCATTATCCGGGACTTTCTATCTTTGCCCATCATGGTCGTAATCAGGCACCTTATCTACCGGGCAATGCGGCTCTCTGAGCCGCTGCTGGCCAACTCTCGCTTGGTGCCTTGCCTCCGGTCGGATGGCTCCTGGACCCGGGGCCGCAATGGTAACGTGCTGGTCTGGATGGAAACAGCGGCCGGCCTTAGCCAGCAGGTGGTACCCGGCCGGCAATTAGGGTGGCAGCTGCATTTGCCAGGCCGGCCCTGGCTGCAACCCCCGGACGTGTGATTGCCCTAGCTGCCCCTACTGAATTGTGATTACCCCCCGCTCCTCCTTCCTCCACCTATCGCCAACCCCAAACCCCTTTTCCATTTTCCAACAAGAAAATATGCGCCCACTTCTGCAATTGTGCACGCTCGGCCTCATGCTGAGTGCTCCCATCGCTTCCTTTGCCCAACAGGCCGCCCCAGTAGAATACTACGGTACTGTCCAGACCGACGCTGGTGAGCCTTTACCCGGCGCAACAGTGTTCATCAAGGGAACATACATTGGCTCGACCACGAACTCAGCGGGCACTTTCCGCCTGATGGTTCCGGCCAACCTCATTCCCGCTCCGCTTTCCATTTCCTTCGTCGGCTACCTGACCTCGACGGATACCCTCACCCGCTCGGTGCGCCCCCTCTCCGTTATCATGCAGCCCTCGGCGGCCCTGATTAATGAAGTAGTAGTATCGGCTTCCCGCGTGGAGGAAAACATTCTCCGGGCCCCGGTAACGGTCGATAAGGTAAATACCCTCGGCATTGCCCGCATGAGTCAGCCAGACTTAATTACGGGCCTGGCCCGTCAGAAAGGCGTCGATGTGACGACCAGCGGCATGTTTATGGCCAGCCTCTCTACGCGCGGCTTCAGCGGGGCCACCTCCGAGCGGCTGGTGCAGCTGGTGGACTACATGGATACCCAGTCTCCCAGCTTGAACATCAACGCCGGTAATGCCCTGGGGCTGCCGGAGGTTGATATTGCCAGCGTCGAAATCCTGCACGGCCCTTCTTCGGCCCTGTACGGCGCCAACGCGTTTAACGGCGTAGTGCTGACCAACTCGAAGTCCCCCTACGAGTACGAGGGCCTGACCGTGCGCCTGCGCGGCGGCAACCGCGACTACCTGGATGGCCAGCTACGATACGCAAAACGCCTGGGCCGCAAATTTGCTTTCAAGGTGAGCGGCAGCTATGCCTCCGCTAACGACTGGATTGCCAGTAATTATGATGCCCTGGGCGAATCCTACGCCGCCGGTAACAACCGGGCGGGCTCCGGCCTCGGCTATGACGCCGTAAACCGCTACGGGGACGTGGGCAATACCTTCGGCGCGACGGGCGGGGCCCTGGCCGGAAAAACGGTGTTTATGCCTGGCTGGACGGAACGCGAGCTAATAGCTGGCGACAACAAAGCTAAGCTTTACCGTATCGTGCCGTCCCTGCACTACCTGGTGACGGACAAGGTGAAGGCCATGGTAGAATTCAAGCGGGCTTCCGGTACCACGGGCTACCAGTTTACTAACCGCTACCGCTTTAAAAACTTCGCTACGAATCAGTGGCGCGCGGAACTGAAAAGCGACAACTGGTACGTGCGGGGCTATTCAACCCAGGATTTCGGCGGCAACACCTACGACCTACCATTTACTGGCGCATTCATGCAGACGGCGGTTGATCCGAACAGCACAACCAACGCCACGTACGCCCAGCAGTATTTCCAGGCTTATGCCGTAGCCTACAACACGTTCCTGGCCCGCAACCCGGGCAACACGTCCGGCGCAGAAGCCGCCGCTCAGTCGGCTGCATCGCCTTTCCAGCTGACAGCGGGCAGCCAGGCCTTCAACGACCTGCGCAGCAAGGTAATTTCGGACCCTACGCCGGGCATCGGCTCCCGAGTGAACCCCAGCTCCATTCTCAACGATATTTCCGGCCAGTATGACTTCCGCCTGAAGCCATTTAGCCTGATCGTCGGCGGGGCCTATCGGCAGTATCGCTTGGGCTCCGACGGGCTACTGTTCAGCGACCGGGAAAACAAGCGTCTGGTCAATGACGAGTATGGCGCATACGCCCAGGCCTCGAAAGAGCTGCTGAACAATCGACTGAAGCTCACGGCGGCCGGCCGGGTGGATGATAGCAAGAACTTCGATCCGGTATTCTCCCCCCGTGCTTCTGCCGTATACTCGCTGGACAAGGGCCACTCGCATAACTTCCGCGCCAGCTACAACCAGGCGTATCGTTCACCCACTCAGCAGGGTCAGTACCTGAACCTGGATCTGGCCCGCGTGCTGCTGGTGGGCAACATTGGCAACGGGTTCGAGGGCTACACCACGGCGGCCGGCAGCCAGCTGGGCCGCATCCTGCGGAACCCAGCAACGGCGCAGCAGGAACTGGATGCCTACGCATCTACTGCTGGTCGTCTAAAGCCGGAACGCGTGGCTACCTGGGAAGTTGGCTATAAAGGGCTGTTGGCTACCAACTTGGTGCTGGATGTAAACTACTACAACTCGCGCTACAACGACTTCATTGGTCAGGTTCGGCTGATTACCAATGTCGATGGCTCCAAGCCAACGCTCCAGCAATTGGGCGCTGCGGCCGTAAGCCCCCGCCCCTTCCAATCAGGCAACACCCGCGTAATTCAGGTGCAAGCCAACGCGAATCAAGAAGTTAAGACGTCGGGTAGCGTAGTGGCCCTGACGTATACGCCCCTGAAGGAGTTCAACGTGACGGGTAACTACACCCTCAACCTGTTGAACCGCGATAACCTCCCGGAAGCCTTCCAGACGTACTACAATACGCCCAAGCACAAATTCAACCTGGGCGCTTACGGGGAAGTGAAGAAAGTACTCTCCTACTCAGTGAACTACCGCTGGGCTGAGGGCCACTTGTTTGAGTCGCCGTTCGCCGCGGGTCAGCTGCAGGATTACTCCAGCCTGGATGCTCAACTTGGTTACATGCTGCCGAAGCTGGGAACCACGCTGCAGGTGGGTGGGTCAAACCTGCTCGATTCGCGCAACATTCAGGTGTACGGCGGGCCTCAGATCGGCCGTTTGGTGTACGCTGGCTTGTCGCTCGACATTAAGTAATTCACTGAATCCGGCGGGCTCCTGGGTATTTCTTCACGGAAATCCAGGAGCCTTTTGGCTTTTAATTCCTCTGCTGTTGCCCGACACATAGCCCTTTACTGCCCCCCTATTATGAAGATTCTTCGCCTTACCTTTCTTACCCTGCTTACCGCAGTTCTGGCCGGCGCCGCGTCTGCTCAGACGCTTACACTGGACCATCTGCTGAAGCTCGGAACCCTACCGACTGATGTGCCCCTGCAGAAAATGACGGCTGCGCTTTTTCCCGCTGATTGGTCGTACCGGGGCCACGTTGCCCAGACGGATGAAGTGTATTGGACGGCCAACGCGACGGACTATGAGTTCGACACGGAAACCGAGGCCGCAACTTCCTGGGTCAGCCTCCGCCCCATGCCCACCGGCGCCATGGACGTTCTTTTCAAAACCAGTCACGGCCGCAACTTCGAGCCAATCCGCAAAGAACTGAAGCGGCTGAAGTTTCCAGTTACTCCAGTAACCTGCCTGGAATGCCAGGGGGAACGGTACACGGGCCCAAATTACACGATAACGCTTTATACGGGCAAAAAAGCGCCCTACCCGTTCATTGTGGTACTGCATCAGGAACCCGTCGACTCTACTCCGGCGCGCACGCCTCAGCTGGCTACGCCGGGCGTTCAGCCGGCACCGGCTCGGGAAGTCACGGATAGCAACCTGGTTGGCCAAACGCTTAATCCTTAGTCCTACCGACTGTGATGCGTACGCTCCGACTGCTCCTGCTCACGACCGCGGCCTGGCTGCCGTTCCTTGCGGCCGCCCAATACTCGCCATCCTCCCCTACGGCCACTGATACCCTTGCCGCGCCCGTAATGATGGGCCTGGAGGGTTCCGTAAATGACGAGTTGAACAATCCTATGTCCGGAGTCTCAGTAATGTTGCTGGGGGGTAAAATCCCGCAGATTTGCATTACCAACGCCCGGGGGCACTACCTGCTGCAGGTGCCCAGCACCGGCGGTACTGTTTCAGTATCCTTCGAGGGCTACATTTCCCAGCAAGTTTCCTTCCGCAAGGTGGAAGGAATTGATTTCGTGCTCCAGCCCCAACCCGGTTTTCGCCGGGAGCGAAAAGAGCGCGACATTTACCGTCGTCATAACAAAGCGCTCAGCGCCTATCCTAATCAGTAATGTCCGGCACCTACGCTGGTCCTTACCCTCCCTTTCTACTGCTCATGCTCCGTTCAGTTCTGCTGCTACTTCTCCTTGCCACGGCCCTTCTCGGGGCCGTGCTCGTGTTTAATACCCTCCGATTTACGCCGCCTGCCGCCGTTGCGCTGCCGCCCGCCCCGGCTCTGAGCCTTCCCGATAGCGCCGTCAGCCATTTCCGCCAGGCGCTGCGGTTTCGCACTGTATCCATCGACGCGGGTGCCGCGCCTGACTCCAGCCAGTTTCTGGGTTTCCAGCGCTTTCTGCAGCGGGCTTACCCACGCGTGCACGCTCAGCTGAAGCGGGAAGTAATCAACGACTATACGCTACTCTATACCTGGCAGGGCCGGGATGCTCAGGCCGCGCCGGCCGTGCTGATGGCCCACTACGATGTCGTACCTGTGGAAGCCAGCACGGCCGCCCAGTGGACGCATGACCCGTGGGCCGGTCAGGTGCAGCAAGGCCGGGTCTGGGGCCGTGGGGCAGTCGACAACAAAGCCAACGTAACGGCCTTGCTCGAAGCCGCGGAAGATCTGTTAGGCAACAACTATCAGCCGGCCCGGACGCTGTATTTCGTGTTCGGCCATGATGAGGAAGTCGGTGGCCAGCGCGGTGCAAAAGCCGTTGCCCAGCTACTGCAGCAGCGGGGCGTTAAACCAGAATTCGTGCTCGACGAAGGCGGCTTTGTTACTACCGACCGGGTACCGGGCCTGCAGGGAACACCGGTGGCGCTGATTGGCACCGCCGAGAAGGGCTACCTCTCGCTGGAGCTTACGGCGGATCTGGCCGGTGGCCACTCCTCAATACCGGAAGCCGTTACGGCTACGGACCTAGTAGCGCAGGCCCTGGTGACGCTGCGGGGCCACAACTTCCCAGCCCAGTTTACGCCCTCCATGCAGGATTTTGCTGCCCACATCGGCCCCCGTCTGCCGTTTGTGCAGCGCCTGGCTTTTGCCAACGCCTGGCTGTTGCGCCCGCTGATTTTAAAGACCTACCAGAAAACCGCCAGCGGGGCCGCGGCCGTTCGCACGACCCTTGTACCAACTATCATGCAGGCCGGGGTGAAAGACAACGTGGTGCCCACCCGGGCCAGCGCCACCGTTAACCTGCGCCTGTTACCCGGTACCAGCTCAGCTGAGGCCGTGGCTCAGGTGCGGGCCCTGCTGCCGGATGCGCGGGTACGTGTAACGCCGGTGGGGACGATATCCGAGCCGTCCCCCGCCGCGCCGACGGCCGCCCTGGGTTACCAGCGCATCGAGCAGGAAATCCGCCGCCAGGTACCGGGCGTGATACCAACCCCTTTCCTGTTCGTGGCCCTCTCGGATTCGCGGCATTTTCAGCCCCTGACCGGCCGCATCTACAAGTTTTCTCCCATGACCAACCCAGCCGGCCTGCACGGGCTCAACGAGAGTCTGAGCCTGGCCAGCTACGAACAGTGCTACGGCTTCTACCGGGGCCTGCTGGGTGCAACAGAATAGCGCATCTCATTTCGGCTCCGCTTGTCCACTTCTGCCTCCTCCAACGATGAAAACCAAAGTTCTACTGCTGCTGATTCTACTCAGCCAGCTGCCGGCCCTGGCTCAGGTATCGGCGTTCCCGGATTCCGTGGCCTCCCGCCTGGTTAAGACCGCGCCGGTAGTATTCCTGGGGCGCCCGCTCCAGAGTGAGCTGTACTACGATGAAGCGGCCGATAAAACCTTCATTTCAACCGCCGTGCTGGTGCTGCATGTGCTGCGCGGAGACAGCGTAAAATACGGCACCATCGAGCTAACGGAGGAATCTCCGGTGCCGCATACCGGCGTGGGTCCTAAGCACTTGTTCGGCAACCGCAAGTACGTCTACAACATGGATGCGCAAATGTACTTCTGCATGCCCTCCCGGATGCCGCGCAACCCTTACCCCTTTGCCACCAGCAACCGGGCCCGCGTGAGTCCGGCCCGGGTCGGCCCCGGCTTGTCGCCTACTATTCAGTTTCTGACCTCCGGCGGGGCGGAGCCGACCCGCATTTACGGCCTGGGCCGCGAATTCGCCTCCACTGCCAGCCTGTATCAGCACCTAAGCAAGCTGGGTCGGCTGAACCTGCCGGATGTGAAGTTTGGCAAGTATCAGCGTCCCTTTACCTACAATGATGGCCGTGAGGCCTGGATTGGCGTCCCTACTTCCCCTGCCAGCAGCCTGCTGGACCCACTCACGCCCGAGGAAATCATTCAAGCCCGTAATGGCATCCTGAGCGCTCCGTTCGTTTTCACCGGTCTGGTTGAAAGCTCGACCCGGTTTGAGGGTCCGGACGGAACGGCCTACGTTTCGGAGCTGGTGCAACCCGTCTGGATTTTTCGCAGTGGTGGCCAGCTGCAGAAAACAGGGTTGATCGAAGTGGTGGAAACGGAGGATGCTTACGCCAAGGGCCTGCGCCAGAATGTGCCCGTAGTGTACTTCGCCACCGAAAGCTCACTGCCGGCGAACCCCGCCACGAAAAGCCAGGTGCTGATGCCTACCATGCGGGCCTATAAAGGTGACCTGCAGGCCAAGATCATGATCGGCAAAGTCGGCACCGTGCTTGGCTACAATGGGTTGTACCAGAGCTTCACGAGCCCGCAGGAAAGCTGGCAGTACATCAACCGGCTGCCCGGCGTCACGCCTTGGCTGCCGCCGTCGACTCCTGCTGCAGTCACCAGCGCCAAGGCAACTAAATAAAGCTCCAGCCGCCGTATGCCTCTATTAAAAAATTTGCAATGATTCCGCTTGCCGGTAAGGCATCACCCCTATTTAGGGCGTGACTCAACTAATTGTCCCGAGCCTAGCAGCCATGGTGGCTGCCGCTCATTTGCTCTTACTGGCCCTGTTTCGCCTCCTGGCGTGGGTCCTACTGAACGCCAGCATGGTTGCTGCGTTTGTGCTCCTCTGCAAGGCTGTGGCCGCTGTATGTGCCCTGATTACCGCTCTTATCGGATTGGTAATTGCCAGCGACCGGCTACGCCGCCGATTTCGACTCTGGTAGCAAGTAAGCTACGCCACTACCGCCCCCAAGGTCCACTGCGGCTTTGGGGGCGGTGTTGCTTAGGATGGTATGCCACCTTACTTAGCGTCCTCACTCGGGGCCCCGCTTTCCTCATCAACATTCTTCTTGCGCTTGATGCCGTTAGGATGGCGCTTGCGAGGCTCGCGGATAACCAAGGGATCATTGTGAGTATGCGCCATCAGTTCCGCGGCAATTCGTTCGACGGGTTCGCCCATCCAGTAGGCCAGCCGGTAGATCTCAGCCAGGCTCAGATCCGTCGGCTGCTCCCGCCGCAGTAAGTACGTCCGGTACGTCATGCCCAATTTCTCCTCGATGGTTCGCACGGGCGCGTTCTTAGCGTCGACCATTTGCGCGAAGGTTCGTGCAGCCGGCGCCGCCGGAATAGTTTGATCAGGATACTGGGGCGGGGGCTTCGGCATACGGAAAGATGGCTATTAGTAGCATGTGTGTCAAGGGGTACGTAGGGTAGTAGTAGCGCTGGTTTAGAGCGATGGTTGCTCAAGAGCAACACCCAAAATTAGGGGTTGCTTTTTAGCAACAAAAAACCCCGGCCCATCGGGCCGGGGTAGTTAAGGCAGCTAGCCATAAAACCTAGGGCATTACGCCCAGCTTTTCGCTCCACTGGAGCGTAGCAGTTCGGTACTGCTGATCCCGGCCACTGGTCGGCGCGCTGTTTACCTTCTGGCCCTTGAAATCCCCGTCTACGTAGATGGAAAGGGTTATTCTGGTAGCGCTCATACTCTCGGCCGAGAGTGTTAGCAGGCTGATATCCTTAACGTCCGTGAACTCCTTTTCCCACCGCAGAGTGCCAGCTGCGGTTACCACAGCAACGGCCGCCTGGGCAGGAAAAATATAGCTCACTGTATTTAGTGTGGGTGTGCTAGCAGGTGTGCTAAAGGGTTGGTCGGCTTCCGCAACGAACTTTACTGCGTGCTCATTTTTAGCCGGCGTTGGGTCCTCTTCAACGGAACCGCCGCAGCTGGTCAACATTGCCCCAACCAGGGCCAGTAATGAGAGAGTACGCAGGAAGGGTTTCATGGGAAAGGTTAAGGTATAATAACTACGGGCTTGGCTAAACCGGTGTAAGCATATGGGGCAGGTAGTAAGCCCTGAGGTGCCTTCTGGCGGCGACAGGGCCCACCTTCAGTTACTTCCTCGGGTATGCTGACGCGGTAGCCGTAGCGCCGGAATATTTTCTGGAAAATACGCAGACGAGCTGTACTGAAGGCGGTACGAATCATCCCCTGAGAGCCTTTAGGCCCAGTCAGTAGTGCGCGTACAACGGCCTGGGGTAATTCGGCATGCCGGCTGATGGCTGATACGTTCCAGGGGCGCAACGGATCGTCGGTGCGCTCAAACCATTTCTGCATGTGCTGCCAGTCCTCAGGCTGTTCAAATACTGTGCGGCTTGTGCTCATAAGCAGGAGTGGGCTTAGCCCGTTTTTAAAGTGAACAAACACAGACTCCTGCCATCAGATTTAGTTGCACAAAAAAGCAACATTAATTGTGCCAATGATGCCAAACAGGAGCCTGTGAATGCAATTTATGATGCAATCATTTTAATTCGCTTATGTTGCTATTTATTTTTTGTATAAGCGGACTTACTACCCTTCATTTTGAGTGATTTAAACTGTTTTACGAAATTCTGAGCATCCTTTTTATCCCAGCTCTTGGCCTCCTCCAACGTGACTTTGCCTAACGGCGCGGAATCTGCCCCATTGGTTACGTACAAATTCTCCGTCTTACCCCGCCGAATACTCCATTTGGAATCAATCTGATGCGCCACCTTGGCCAGCTCATTTTCAAGGGCCTGCCGGATGCATTGTTCAGCTTGTTCAGCGCTGATTTCATTTAGCAACGGCTGGGCCTCTCCCTCCGCCGTAAAGTTGAAATACTTCTCATTCCAGAGCAGATACACGACGTTATTCCGATTCATCCCGGCTTCGATAGACTTTTTCTCCCAAACGCCCACTTTACGCTTCTCCCGGGCCCGGCCTTTCTCGATGGCTACGATTGCCTGCTCCACCGAAACCGTGAAAGGGTCGCCCTCCAAAAAGTAGAATTTCTCATCGTAGCGCAGCCAGGCGCCTTTCTCGCCTGTCCCGCTTGTAATCACCTTGCCTTGCCACTCGCCTACCTAGTGCGCCTTCTTTGGGGCAGGAAGATCCACTTCGGCGGCCGTACGCAATTCAGTAAGCCGGTTGTCAAATGCTGGCACTACCTCCGTAAACCGCCGCCGCCCTTCCGCTACCTCATCAAAATCGGCCTCACATTTGGCCGTAAAATCCAGGTTTACAATGTCGACAAAATAGCGTAGCAGAAAGTCGGTTACCCCATTCCCTCGCTCGGTGGGAACCAGCTTGTTTTTATCCCCTCCGATGGTTTCCGTACGGGTTTCCTCGCGCAGCTTGCCATCCTCCCATATCAGGGTCTTGGCCTTCACCTTCGTACCGGTAACACTGCCGTTGGCCACGTACTCGCGGGCGTGAATGGTGCGCAGGGTACTGGCGTAGGTGCTGGGCCGTCCGATCTGCAGGCGCTCCAGTTCCGCCACTAGCGTTGCCTCATCAAAGCGTCTGGGGGGCTTCTGACTGCGGCCGGCGGCGCGGGCGCGGCGTAGCTCCATCACTTCCCCTTCGCCTACGGGATGCTGCAGGGCCGCTCCTTCGGCTCCTTCGGCAAGGGCCGCATCTTCATCGACTTCCTCCACGGCTTCCTGATAGGCTTTCCGGTAGCCTTCAAACCGCAATACCCGCACTTTGCTCTGGAAGGTCAACCCCTCTGGTCCGGGGCGGGCGGCGGCAACTAAAATAGTGGTCTGGTCATACTTGGCATCACTCATCTGCGAGGCCAGTGCCCGGGCATAAATCAGCTGGTAAAGCTGCTGTTGGTCGACGGTATCGCCCGCGGTGGCCTGCTCCCAGTGAGTCGGCCGGATGGCCTCGTGAGCACCCTGGCTGCCCGCTTTCTCCCGGAAGGTGCGCCCACTCCCCCCCACGGCATAATCTACCCCGAATTGCTGGCGGATCTGCGTGGCGGCCTCCTGGCGGGCCTCCTCGCTTAAGTTGACGCTATCGGTTCGGATATAGGTTATATGGCCGGCTTCAAACAGCTTCTGGGCCAGGTCGGAAACCTGCTGTACGGTCAGCTTCAATTTTTTTACCCCATCCTGCTGCAGGCTGCTGGTCGAATACGGCGCGGGTGGACTCGTGGCCACTGGCTGCTGCTCGATGCTCAGCACGGCAAAGTCCCGGGCCTGGCTGATGCGCTGCAGCAGCTGTCGGGCCTCCTCCTCGGTTTGAGGCGCCTCCCCTACCCAGCGGGCCGGCAGCATTTCGGCCGTCCGCGTCCGGAATACGGCGCTGACGGGGTAGGTTTGTTTCCCGCTGAACGCCTGGATGGTTCGCTCGCGCTCAACCACCAGTCGGGTTGCCACGCTTTGCACTCGCCCGGCCGAGTAGCCTTTGCTTTGAAAGTGCCGGGTCAGCAACGGAGAAATTTCCCAGCCAACCAGCCGATCTACGGCCCGGCGACACTCCTGCGCCGCTACCAGGTGGGTATCAAGCTTGCGGGGCTGGGCGACGGCCGCCAGAATGGCCGGACCAGTAATTTCCTGGAAAGTGACGCGTTTGGCAGTTTTTACGTCCAGGCCCAGCACCTGGCACAAATGGTAGCTGATGGCTTCGCCTTCCCGGTCAGGGTCAGTAGCCAGATAGACGTTCTCGGCTCCTACCTGCCGGACCTTGGCCTTTAGGTTGGCTACCGTCTTTTCCTTATCGGTATTGATGGCGTAGTGCATCCGGTAGTTGTTGCTCCGGTCGATTCCCAGGTCGCGTAATGGCAGATCCCGGATATGGCCTACACTGGCCTCCACGTGCCAGCCCTGGGGTAACAGGGCCGTTATCTTTTTGATCTTGTTGGGGCTTTCTACGATCAGCAGGTTCATGCTCAGTTGGGGGGGTTAGTTGGGGCGGCAGGGAAAAGAAGGCCGCCGGGGGCATGAAGCCAGCCCGACGACCTTCTTGTCTGGAACCTGAAGCCCGCCCCGGTTAGGATTTTGATAGCCAGTTGCAAAGCATCAGGCCGAAGAAGGCCAGTGCGGTGCAACCGATGCGGAATTCCATTTCTTGCCGCCACAAGGCCAGCCGTTCCATCCGGGTGAATGGGTCGAAAGGCGTATTGCGCCGGCGCTCCATCAGGGCGCGGCCATAATGGTAGAGGTAATACCCGGCAGTGGGAATCCCTCCCAGCAACAGTCCCCAGCCCAGCAGCACAAGTAGTTCGTAGTTATTCATATCAAGAAAAAGTAGAGTGAAAAAACTGAGAATGAACGCTCTGTCTACGGGTGGTGGACGAGTTGAGGTTTAGCTTCGTTCACGTTCCATGGCCGCGCCTGCCGTGGCCCTTTCCTGGGCCACGTCGCGGGCTCCCTGTAGACGAGCGCCCCGGTCCTCGCCATTTTCCTTCACCTGAATACCGCTGCTGTTGGCCGCTTTATCCAAGGTGTCGTTGATGTGCTGGATGTTGGGGGCTTTGGTATGGTAGCTCACCGGCATTTCGATGTGATTACCGACCACTTTGGCTTCCCCGACGATGGCCCCGCCCTTGCTCAACTCGCCCCCGATGGTTTCGGCCCGGGCCTTGCCTTTTTCGGGCGTGTCGTCAATTGAAATGATGGCCTGGTTGAATTTACCATTGCGCGGTTCCAGCTCCGGACCGGGCTGCTGGGGCTTTTGCTCCTTGACGACAATGCCCTCGCTTTTCTCGGCCTGGTCGAGCACCTTGTTCACCTTCTCCAGATTTTCCTGCTGGGTGTGGTAGGAGTAGCGGATAGCCCCTCCCTGGACTCCGTCGTTGCGCTCTCCACCGGCACCCACCTGGGCCCCGGCTTTTTGCAGCGCATCCCGAACCGTGGCCGTGCGGTTACGCTCCTCGTCGGTATCCCGAATGAGCACAACGCCCTGCTGCCACTGCCCCGGCCCCTGCGGGGGTCCGGCAGTATAGCCAGAGGCTGGAGCAACGGCCGTGCCGCTGATGGCTGGCACTTCCCCCCCAAACTGCTTCTGCCGCTCCCGCTGCTGCTCTAGTGGCTCCTGCAGGCTGACACCAGGCTGTCGGCCTGCAACTTCCAGGGCTTGGGCAATGCCCGCACTTTGCGGGCTTACCGCGTAGCTGGCCGTAAAGGTGCTCCGGCTCAACTCCTGGCCTGGGTCCTTCTTCTGCAGCTCCGTCACCGAAGCCCCCTGCTTCTGCAATTCTTCCCGCAGCTGCTGGGCCCGTTGCTGGCCTGCTTCATCGACTACGCTAATGCCAACGTGCCGGAAGGGCTGCTCGCTGACGCTGGTAGTCGTGGTGGCCACTGCAGGCTGCTGCACGGGGGCGGCCTCCACAACGCGCTCCGGTGCCCGAACGGGGGCCGGCTCAGCGGCCCGCTCCGGGGTACGTTCCGCGCTGGCGGCCGGGGCAGCTGCGGGCATTGGCCCGGCCACTTCGCGGGCCGCGCGGTGCGTTTCAATGACCTCCAGCACCTTATCCTGACGAACGGCTGCCGGATGAAAGCTAACCGTCATTTCCCGGCCCCCGGCTCCGTCCGGAACGGTGCCGCCGATCTGCGCGCCTGCTGTCACCAACTTGGGCACTACAGGCGCCAACTCATCGTCGCGTCGTTCTCGTAAAACCTGCGTTTTCCAGCCTTCAGCGGGGTAGTAGTCCCTCGTCTGCTGCACCTTCTCGGCCTGATTCATTCCCTGATGCCCGGCTACTGTTGTTTCACGGGCCGGCTCGGCGCTGCGGGCAGCCTCCGGGGCAAATGAGAGCGACACACCCGGTTCCCGCTCCCGGCGCTCCAGCTCATAGCTTCTTTCCATGGCCTGCCCGCCGCGCTCCTTATAAAGCACCGTATCGGCCTGTTGAGCCGTGCGCAACTGCTCCGTTATCTGGGGTAGCTCGGGTTGATCAATACGGTAGCCAACCATGATGCGCAACTGGTCGCGGCCGGCCAAGTCCCGGTGCGGCTCAATGGCCGTTACGGACGCGCCGGCCTGCTCAAACTCCTTCCGCATCACCCGGAGCTTATCGTCATTGTAGCCTACCGCCGCCATGTTAATTTCCGCGTACCGGTAGGGGTGCTCGATGGCGGGGCTACGCTGCTGGTCGTTGGCCAGATCAAAAGTCGGTGCTTTCTGCTGGCCGTTGTTCTGCTGCTCGGCCGCGGCGGCCAGCAGAATACCGCTGGTCAGGGCGCGGTCCTCCTGCTCGCGCTGGCGCTGGGCTTCCGGACTGTTAGCCTGCCGCTGCTGCTCGGCCCGCTGCCGCTGCAATTCCTGCTCGGCCTGCTGCCGGCGTAGCTCCGCTTGCCGGGCTTCTTCCTGGGCCTGCAGGGCGACCTGCCGCTCCCGCTCCACCGCCGCCAGGGCCTCGCGGGCCTGCTGCTGGCGGGAAGCTTCCTCTACCTCAATGCCCGGGCTCCGCTTCAGTGCGTCGAGCACATTGGCCACTCCGAGCGGGTTCTGCTCCGTCTGGTAGGCTATCCGCACTTCCTCCCGGACAAAGCCGCTTGGCGCTTCTAGCCGCCGCTGGTCCTGAATCAAGACCCCATTGGCCCGAAGGTCGTCGAGAATCTGGGGAGTGCGGGTAGCGGCATCCTGGGCCTCCGTCAGCCGCACTAAGCCAGCAGCCCAGCCCCCGGCCTCACCCACGGCAATGCGGCGCTCCACGTCGTAGCGGTTGCCGCCGTTTTCACTCATCTGCCGGGTGGCCTCGCTGATGGCGCCCAGCCGGGGGTCCTGCAGGTGGAAGCTGACCAGTTGGGTCTGCTCACCCTGCCCCTGCCCAGCCAACGGCACGACAACGCCCCCTGCTTTTTTGATGGCCTCCGTTTGGTCTTTCAGCTCCGGGCTGCCAGCTGGAGCCGTGCTGGTTACGGCATAGGTAACCCACTCGGCGCTGTTGGAGGGATAAGCATTACGCAAGGAATTGACAGCCCGGCCGCCGCCTTGCTCCTCCAGATTGAAGGTATTAGCCGCCAACTGTCGCACCTGGCGGCCCTGGGCGGGTTCTTCCACCACAACGCCCGGGCTGCGCTCAGCAGCGCGTAGTACGGCTTCGACGCCGGCCACTGTGGAACCGGGGGTAGGGTCGTATTTGAAGTCGATCTTACGCTCCATGATTCCGGTGGCGGCTTCGCGCTGCACGATGTTGCCCACGCCGGCCCCTTCCGCCTTCAGGTCTTTCCAGACCTGCACGGCCCGGTTTTCCTGCCCGGCCTTGTCATCCAGCACTATAATGGAGCCCCGCTGGGTGCCAATTCCACCCAGTTCCTGCACGGTTTGAAAGCGCTCGTGCATGGTTTTATCGGCCTGTTGTACGGCCAGTATCAGCGGCCCCGGCTGGCCCTTCTCCTGCAGGGTCGGCATCTTTTCGGCCAGCGAAAGTGCCCCGTCCAGATTCTGACGGTCAACCCCGCGCAGGGGCAATATATTCCGCTCCTCTACCGCCCGGCTCAATTCCGTCAACCGGCTACCTGGTAGCGTCATGCCCTGCTGCTCCAGGTTCTTACCCAGCTCGCGGGTTGCCGAGCTGAATTCAGCCTTGCTTTCCTGTAACTGCCGCTCAGGCAGTTTCTGCACCTTCAGCGTGGCCAGGGCACCGGCCCCGCGGCGCTCCTGCGCGTGGGCCTCCGGCTCGGTCAGCGTAACGCCTGGCGCACGCCCGATAATCTCCAGCTGGGTATTGATGGCCTTCCGCTGGGGCTCGGGATCGGTTACCAGGTATTGCGCCTGCAGCTGCGTAGTGCGGGCTCCAGTCGCCTCATTCACTTCCTGCTGCCGGTCCAGAATTCGCAATCCGGCCCGTTGCAGATCTTGTTCAATCTGGCCGGCCGCGCCGCCGCCGCGCTGGCGTTGATTCTGCTCGATGATTTCCAGCGTCACGGGCCGCTCGATGGGGGAAGGTGTCACCTGCAGGGCGGCCGGTACCGGCGCCTTGTCAAACCCGGCCTGCTCGCGGGCCCGCCGCAGACGTTGTTCCGTCAGCTGGTCGGTCAGATCCTGGTTATAGTCCTTACTGCGGGCCGCTTCCCACACGAAAAAGCCGGGCGGCGTACGCTGAGCCTCTGGCAAGGAAGCCTCACGCTGGGTCTGCAACTCCTGCACTAGGCCCCGCAACTGAGGTAACTGGTCGTTGGTAACGGTAACCCGGGCTACGGTCTGGTCGCTGCCCATGCGGACAACTTCGAGCGAAGCGGCCTGCTCGCCGCCCTCCTTCTTCCAGCCGTCTACTTTCTCCTGCAGGCCGGCCACGGCGGTACGCCCCTCGCGCTGACGCTCGGTTTCAAAGGTAATTTTCAGGTCCGTATGGTAGTCGCCGGCCCGCATGGCCCGCCACGTGACGTTCCCGCGTTGTTGCTCCGGCGTTTCGGCGCCAGCCTCCAGGGCCACATTTTGACGGGGTGCCCGGAAGTCATTCAGATAATTGAGGTTAAACCGTACCCCGGCCGCGTCGTTGTCGTTGGCCATCACAACCTCTTTTGGCTGCTGGCGGTCAATGACCTTCTGCATCAGCTCCACCTGGCGCTGCGACACGGTGCCGCTGCTAGTCAGGTACATCGTATTCGGCCCACTGCCGCCCGGCTGTTCCAGTTGGTACTTGCTCATGGCGTCGATGGGACTCTCCCCAATAACGATGCGCTCAACCGCAGTGCCCTTGCCTTGGGTGGGGTGGCTGGCCCAGATACCATCTCGCGGACCGGGCATCTGCGACTTAAAATTGTGGTTGCGCTCCTCGTAGGAGGAGAAACCACCCTCGTTGATGAGCGGAAATACCGTGTTCTTGTGCGGGCCATTCTGCCCGGTAAATACGCGGCCCGCAAAGGCTGGGGCATTAATGGTGTCGTCGCTCAGACCTCGTTCCCGCAGATAACTCTTATCGGTCAGGGCAGGCTGCACGCCCAGGGTCCGCTTCAGCAACTCGTCGCGCCGCTCGCGGGGGTCCTCTGGCAATGACGCATCCGGGCCGCGTTCAGCCTGGCGGGTACGCGAGGGCTCGGGCCGTGAGGCCAGTTGCTGTCGGTCCTGCTCCGGGCCGCCTTCGCCCAGATACTGCCGCAGCTGCTGCCGCGTCTGGCCCAGATTCAGGCTGTCCCGGGTCTTAACAAAGTCGACAACTGAGCCGCTGTCTTTCGTGTCACGGGTATTCATGTACACGTCGCGGCCGTCCTTCTGGCTTACGATCAGTACTTCCCCGCCCTTCTCCAGCTTGTGCCAGGAGTCATTACGGGCCTTTTCGGTTAGCTCGTACCCGTAGCGGCTCGTGGCCAGGGGTACGATGGGAATCTGGTCTTTGAAGCGTTCCAGCTCCGAATCATCATTGGGCCGCGCGCGGCCTCCCGTCGGGGTATTCATGGGCAGTTGGGATAAGTGAGAAAATGGACATTAGGTAGACAATACTACGCAAAGCCATGCCCTTTACCACGCAATTAATCTTGATTGCTAACTTGCGACTAGAAAAAGTTGCGTAAAGTCTTTTTTGAATCGGTTTTTTCGCATCTTTGGCAGCGCATAGCAATCATATTTAATCGCATCAAAGCCGTGAACCCCTATGTCTATCTGATTCTCGCCGGCTGGCTGTCCGGTATGGGCATTGTGGTCTATGTGGTATTCGACAGAATACGCCGTGCTGCCCACAAAAGGGAACTAGACAAGCGTTTGGCCGCCCTTAATCCCCCACCGCCCGGTCAGAATCATGACTCGCTGCCCCGCACCACTTACCGCCTCGAACCGGCCCTGCCGCCCCACAAGGAAAACCAAGCTGAGAAGTACGCTGAGTACCAAGCCCAGCAGGCGAAGTGGAAACTCTGGCAGCAGCTAAAGAAGCAACCATTACCGAAGGCTTAGCCTTCATAGAAGTTCCATTTTTTCACCCTTTACCCTTTTCACATTTTTTTCACTTTTTCACTTTTATCATGAACACTGTTCTAAGCAAAATCTCGCAAGGCTGGGCCCGGGCAAAGGGTGCTACCGAGACTGTTGCCGCTGAAGCAACGGTTGCCTTCCACAAAGCGCAGCACCAGACTCACAACATGAGCAAGTGGGACAAGCGCATTTATGGCACCCTGATGATTCTGGGTGGCTTCATGGGCCAGGCCAACGCTCAGGGCGGCGTAGGTTCCACCCTGACCTCCTTCAAGGCCACGGTACTGCTCATCGCTCAGGGCATTTTCGCCGTGTTCCTGATGATTGGCCTGGTTAAGACCGCTAAGAAGTTCATCGGCGGCGAACCTGACGCTATGACTTCGATGATGTGGCTGGCGGGTGGCGTGCTCCTGTTCTGGGGCTTCAACTCCCTCAAACAGCAAATCGTGGGCAACACCGGTAACAGCGGTGGTGGCGGTAACGTGGACTAATTGAATCCGGGAGTAGGGCGGCACCTGCGTCGCCCTACCCTACTTCATTTTTTACATCACGTTTCGATGCGCTCCTACAAAAGCATTGAAAGGCCGGCCCAAGTTCTCGGAATGGATATCCAGAGCTTGGGCCTTGTCTTTGGCCTAGTAATCGGTGGCGGAATGCTCCTGGCCCTGGTCAGCATGGGCACTACAGTAAATCCGCTTGTCTACCTGGTTCTGATCGTGACGGCGGTAGGGCTATTCTTTACCCTCCGGTACCTCAATAAGAACCGTCCCCCAGGCTTTTTGATGGGCTACGTCAGCTACCATCTCCGCCAACCTAAACGCCTCACCATAGGCATCAACCATGTTCAAAAGCAAAAAGGTAAAGCAGGGCGGGCTAAATGATGCCCACCCGGTGTATCTCTACGAGAACCATAAGCTCGTGCTGAAGGATGGCCGGGTTGGGGTGGCCTTTAAGCTCAATCCGGTGGAAATGGAGCTATGGGACCCCGACCAGTATACTGCCTGCCACGCGGCCTTTCAGGCGGCATTAAAGGTACTGCCGCCCGGTACCGTCGTGCAGAAAACCGACGTGTACTATGACCGTCCGTATGTGCACCCCCCAGCGGCCGGCCACTACTTCTCCCAGCGTATGGGCCAGTACTTCGGCAACCGGATGGTACTCTACCATTCGCCGTACCTGTTTCTGAGCTTTGCGCCCGTTTCGGCTAAAGCCAACGGCAAAGCCAGTGGTAAAAAAGCCAAGCCTCCGCGTCCGGTATCGGCCTTGAACGCGCTGATCAACAACGTGGATCAGAAGCTACCCGATAACCCGTTTGAGTCGGTGGCGCAGACGCTGGCCATGGCCGACCAGTATACCCAGGAATTTATCCAGGCCATGCGGGGGGTTCCCGACATTACGCTGGAGCGGCTGGATGAAAACCAGATCCGCGGCCTGTACCTCCAGTTCCTGAACCTGGACTTTGACCGCCAGCCCGAACACTACGAGCGGGAAATCTACAACGAGGTGGGTACGCTGGCCGTCGGAGAGCAAAAGGTGTCGTGCGTAAGTCTCACGGGTCAGGGCCTGCAGATGTTTCCCTGCGTGCGCAACAATTACGGTGTGACTTCGCCCATGCTGTACCCGCTGACGCACTTTTTGGCCATTCCGCACATTCTGACCCAATCCATTCAGATTGTCGACACAAAGGCAGAACTGGAAGCGCTGGACCGCGACAAAACGATCAACAAGTCCCTTTCCAAGCTGGCCACCCAGGACAACCACCTGCGCGTAGCTGAAATTGATTCGTTCGCTGCGGAAGTACGGGCAGAAGGCAAGCAGCTCTGCAAGCTGCACGTGAGCCTGCTGACTTGGGAAACCCAGGATGCGCTGCGGAAAGAAAACATCGAGAAGGCCGCCGCGGCAATGCGCTCGATGTTCAGCTCCGAGGCTGCCGTAGAAAATTTCCTGACGCTGCCCCTGTTCTTTTCAGCCCTGCCCTGCAACGGTTACCAGGTGCCGGACCGCTGGCTGCCGACGACAACCGACCGCGCGGCCTGCTACGTGCACTGGACGACTACCTACAGATCGGCTCGCACCGGGGAGTATATCTGTGACCGGTTCCGGAATCTGATTCGCATCAACCTGTTCGACGTTAGCCAGGATAACCAGAACAGCTTGACCATTGGCCCTTCCGGCTCGGGCAAAAGCTACACGATGGGCAATTTCATTGCCCAGCGCTTTGAGAACGGTGCCCGGCAGATCATCATTGACGTGGGCGGCTCCTACCGCAACGTCTGCCAGTCGCTCAACGGGCCGGATTTTGACAAGTCGTACTTCGAGTATGACCCTGCCAACCCGATTGAGTTCAACCCCTTCTTCGTCCCCCGGGACGCGGAACACAAATGGCTCTACGCTGACGAAAAACTCAATTTCCACCTGGCCCTGCTCACGGCGCTATGGAAGTCGGGGAAGGACGGCGTGCTAAGCAAATCTGAGCGGGCTATTCTTTCGCGCTTCCTGCAGGACTACTACGCCACGCTCAACAAGTCCGACAAGCTGGGCCACCATGACGAGGACTATCCCGGCATGCAGAGCTTCTACCAGTTCGTGCAGGACTACCATGAGCGCATGACGCGCAAGCTTACGCCAGTTGAGCTGGAGCAGGAAGATCCGTTGTTCTGGAAGCAACGCGAGCAGTACCGCAAGGACTCGGCCTACATCCAGATGGACGAACTGTTTCTGGTGCTGGGGGAATACATTGAGGGCGGGCGTTACGCCAAGGTACTCAACGCCAAGCTGGACGTGGATTTGTCGGACTACCGCCTGATCAGCTTCGACATGCTGCGCGTCAAGGCTGACCCGACCTTATACCCGGTGGTGGCCATGCTTATTACGGAACTGTCGCTGGACCTGTTCCGCAAGTTCCCGCATGATGTGAAGTACATCCTAATGGATGAGGCCTGGTCGATGCTCAGCGGCGCCCTGGAGGACTTCATTGTGAATATGTACCGCACCATTCGGAAAACGAATGGCAGCATTGGCATTATCACGCAGGGTATCAAGGAAATCGTGGATTCCCCGATTGGCTACACGCTGATTGACAACTCGGCCACGAAAATCATCCTGCGCCACACCAACGAGGCCAGCCTGGAGCGTCTGGAAAAGCCCCTGGGTTTCTCGACCCACGAAATGAGCCTGATTCGCTCCATTCAGTCAGGGGAGGGCTGGCGCCAGTTCCTGATCAAGCAGGGGCCGGTAGCCAAGATCTACACCCTCGAAGCGGCCCCTCAGCTGAACGCTATTCTCAGCTCCCGCGCCGCCGACCGCAACCTGCTCAACAGCCTGGTAACCCATTACCAGCGCAATCGGCCGGTACTGGTCTTGGACCCGGCTACGGGCCGGCCTAAGCTCGGCCCGGATGGGCTGCCGGAGTACTCAACCATTGTCGAGCAGCGGCTTGATTTCGCTGTGGATGAATTCGTTTCCTCGCAATCTAAGTAATCAGCTATGCTCCTTACCCTACTTCTCTCGGGCATCGGCGGGGACCTGAACGTACAGATTTCCCAGGCTGCTTATGATATGACCCGCAATGTTATCGTGCTGCTGATGTCCTCTGTGGTGCCTATCATGATGACCATTACGCTAGTCACGACTATTGGCCGGGGGTATCTGAGCGGACAGTCGCTGCAGATTGATCTAGCCCCCCTATTCAAACTCATTCTCATTGCGGGCTTTTTGCTTTCCTACCGGACAATAATGCCCAAAGTAGGGGATTCGGTCTACTGGATCTCGCGGGCGGTAACGGGTAACGGGGCGCAGGCGCAGGCTTACACTACGCTGGAAAATTTGAAGCCGAAGCCGCCCGGCACGGCTACCCCGCCGCCGCCTACCACCGTAGCGAATGGCACTCAGGATCAGCCGTCGGTTATCTCCGGCCTGGCCGACAAGATTGCTTCGATTGCTGGCTCTATCGGGGGCTTTTCGTTTCGGCAGTGGCTACTGGAGCTGGCCACGGGTACCATTGCTCAGCTCATTCAGGTCTGCATGTTGTTCATTCAGGCCTTTCTGGCGGCCTTCCTATTTGTGGTCGGGCCCATTGCCTTTACCCTCTCGATGCTGCCCGGCTTCGGAGGGTTAATGAAATCGTGGTTTCAGTCTTACCTGAGCGTGCATCTATGGACGGTCACGTTTGCCATCATCAACAAGCTGTTTGCCCAGTATTCGGCCGCAATGGCGGCGCTGGCCGCCTCTAAAATCACGACGGTTGACCAGTATTTTGCCCAGTACGCCTCGGATGGTCAGTACCAGGTAGCGTGCATCATCTTCATCATCATGTACCTGATGGTGCCCTACATGACGAGCTTGGTTGTCGGCTCCTCAGCAGCACAAAGCTTTGTTGGCGCAGCGGCTGGCCTGGTAGCCTCCCGGGCAGCTATGGGGGCCGGTAAAGCGGCCGGCGGCGCAGTTAATGCCCTGGGAAGTGGTGCTTCCGCCGTTGGGTCGGCCATGGCCAGCGATATGCGGGGTGCCGGCGCAGCTATGAATACCGCTATGGGCGGATTCGGGGGCTTCGGTGGGGGCGGGGGCGCAGCTTCCGCCGCTGGTTCCGGGGCGGGCATGTCAATGGGGGTTGCTCCCATGATGCCAGGCGCCGGGGCCTCCAACGGCTCGGCCCGCACGGCCGCCAGCTACGCCACGTACTCCCCGCCTCCGCAGCTGGGTGCTCCCTCCTCTGCGCCTGGGGGTTCGGGTGGCTCCTGGGGCTCGGCAGCCCCTTCCAATCCGGGGGCCCCGAACCACATGGTCAACTTGGGCAGCTCCGGCACTATGCGCGGGGTAGCCAATGGCACGGGCCAGGTTGGTGCAGCAGCCGGCGGCTCCGCAGCCGGTTCAGCTGCTCAGGCCGCGCTGCCTGGCCCTCCTACCGTTTCTGCGCCTTCTTCCAGCGTCGCCCGCTACCAGGGCGGCTCCGATGAGGGCACCGGCGCGGTCGACGTAACCGGCGGCTCGGATGGCGGCAAGCCTCAGCCGCCCATGCTCATAGCTCCAGGCCTCGGCCGGGGCGGTTCAGGTGGCTCCTTTTAAGCCGCATTCACTCCTTCAAATTTCACCTTCGGAAGCCTGGGCAGTCGGGAAGATAAGCCCCAGGTTCCCCAACTCAACAGCGAAATGAGCAACCTCAAAGACTTAAACCAAACTTACTCGTCGATGCGCCTGGTGGCGCTGGCTGCCGTGGGCCTGGCCATTGTAACGATGGTCGTTAGCGGCGGGCTGGTATTTCATGCCTACGGCGTCGTGGGCCAGCGCGTGTACGTGGTAGGCAATGGTGGTTCTACGGCAATGGCCTTGGCCGAATCACCGGAAGATCATACTGAATACGAGATGCGCAACCTGGTCCGCACCTTCGCCCTGAATATGTTCGGCCACGACCAGTACACGTTCAAGAACAACCTGAATACGGCTCTACCCCTCATTGATGATATGGGCGGCCGTCTGCTTTACGATGGGTTTAAAAAAGGCGCTGTACTCGACAACTACATCAAGTTCGGGGCACGCACTACGGCCAGTGTGGATAGCATTGTCCTCGATACCAATACGCTGCCGGTCAAGGGTCGCCTCTACATCCGGCAAAAGGCCTTTATCGGGGACCGGCAGAGTAAGTCGATGCCCATGGGCATGAGCTTCGAGCTGACCAATACCCACCGCAGCAACTTCAACCCCTTTGGGTTGATGATTACCCGCTTCAACTATATCCCCTACAATCCGGAAGCCTCCGAGAAAGAGAAGCGGATACTGCAGGCTCAGAAGGACCGCGACGATGCCCAACTCCAGCAGGCCAAAGTTGAAGCGGAGGAAGCCCAGAAAGAAGCCGCCCAATAATCGCCGCTCCACCGGGGCCTGCGGGCCCCGGTGCTAATCCTCAACTCACTTTTTACTCCCCAACTCGTGAAACTCTATATCCTGCTCGGCCTGGGACTACTTGCAGCACCAGCCGTTCACGCGCAACGCCGCGTTCAACCCCTTCCCGCCCAACTGCCCGCTTACTCACCGGCGGCCTCGTCGTCAGATCCGGCCGTTGGCCCGGCTGGCTTCCATACTGGCGGGTACACCAACCAAGGCCAGCACTTTACCGTGTCGCGCCTGGCCCCGCCGCCGCCGCCGACGCCCCCCGGGGCTACGGCAACTACGTTAGATATTGCCGTTTCGGATAGCTCAACAACGTATCTGGTGTTTCCGGGCTCTGTGTCGCTGGTCGACGTGGGGATGATGGATAACTACCTCGTGAAGATTGAAGCCAACTCGGTTTTCATCCGCGCCCGCAAGAAAGTATCGCCGCCTACGCCCATCATGGTGCGCCACGGCAGCAAGTATTGGATTGGGCGTCTGGTGACGGTGAAGCGGCCGGTCCTCACGCTGTATGACTTCACGAAACCTGGGGCGTTAAACCCGCCCCCCGCTCCGGCTACGCTGTCGGGGGCGGATTTGCTGGGCAGCCCGGATGCCATTATCGGGGACGTGCAGGTAGATCTGAGCGGTGACGTTCAATCAACGGCCGGGGGGATGCAGACCGGCACTGGCGCCGTGCTGCAGGAATCCTCGACCGGCGTTGGCCCCGACAATGAGCTGGCCATGGACCGCGCCGCCAGCAAGAAAGCGCGCATCAATGCCATGCTGCGCCGCCTGGATCAGTACCGGGAGGAAATCAACAGCGTGGCCGTGGTCGACAACCGCCTGTCTTTTTCCCTCTGCAATGTTCGTAACGACAAGCAGTTTACCTACCTGCGCTTTAAGCTGGTCAACTCCTCCAGCATTGACTACCAGGTAGACTTTGCTGATTTCACGCTGGTCGAAAACGACAAAAAACGCTTCCTCGGCAAAAAACGCAACGAGGCCCGGCGTCCGATGATGCCGGCTGGAGGCCACCCCAACCAGCGCGTGAAAGGCAATTCTACCGGTTATATCTATTACGCCGTGCCCCTGTATGCGGCCACGGATGAGGGCCACCTGGCAGTAGGCCTACGGGAATTGAGCGGTGCCCGGGCCATCCAGCTGCGCGTGCCCAGCCGCGTGATCAACACTGCTTCCACCTTTATCCAGTAAGCTGCTATGGATACTATCGAAAATATGTCTCCCATTGGTGGTTCCAGCACGCCGCCTTCTACCCCGCCGCCCGCTTCAGCCCCGGAGTCTGCCGCCGTAGAACCCGCTGCCGGCGCTGGCGAAGCTGCTGCACCGGCCGGGCCGGAGAAACCAGCTAAGGAAAAGGTCGATTGGGGCCAAAAGCTGCTTGACAACAAGATTACGGTGGGTATTGTCCTGGCCGTGCTCATTCTGGCCGGCGTAGCCGGTATCTGGTTTTCACTGGAAAACGAGGCTGCTGCCCAGGCACCTTTGGCGGCGGCTTCCACGGAGCAGATGGATGCCCTGACCAGTGACCCCACTCCGCCCGAAACGAAAGAGCCGATTGCAGCCGTCGACCAGGCAATGGCGGAAGAAGCTCGCCCCGTTCAGGAGGAACTGACCCCGGAGCAGCTGATGGTGCAGCAAAACCAGCCTAAGCCCAATGAGGAGCCCCAGCTAACCCCGGCTGAGCAGGCGGCGAACCGGGCCAAGTACGCGGAGGCAGCCCGCGCGGCCAATACCGAGCAGGTGCAGGAAACCCGCCGCGACCCTTCCACTGGCCAGTACAGCCAGCAGACGGCCACCCGTCAGCGGGTACCGGTCAGCAATGGTTCAGCTCCTCGCCGGCAGGAATGGTCTGCTACCTCGACCGGCAACATGAACCAGGCCAGCTACACTCCGCCACGGCCGACCCGCGACAGAGACGGAACACCCTTTGAAACCAACGACGAAATCAACATGATGCTCCAGAACCTGCCGAAAGGGGTGCACGACAACTATGAGCGCATGACGGGCCGGCGTTTCCGCCCTCTGCTGGCCAGCCAGCAACAGCAGGTTGGGGAGGCTGATAAGCGCCGAGCGGAAATGGCTTACATCCCCGGTATGGACGGCTTCAATACGGTTCGCTACCGGGGCAGCAATGCCAATGCAGCGGATGAGGAATTGATCATGCCCGATGTTTTTTACCGCTGCAGCATCCAGGGCACTCAGCTGGTCCGCACGGGCTCAGTGGTGATGTTGCGTCTTTCGGAAGAAGCCACATTCGGCGGTGTCACGTTCCCCCGCAACATGGTATTCTCTGCGCTGGCCTCGGTGGAAAGCAACCGGGTTACGCTGACCATTGACCGGCTGGGACAGTACAAGGTGGGCGTAGAAGTCTACAACTACAGCTACATGCCCGGCATCATGATTGACCCGGCCAAGCGGGTGAAGCCCCAGGGCCAGGAAGGCATTGCCGGCTCGATGATGCAGTCCGGCACCCAGGAAATCAGCACTGCTATTCTGCAAAGCTCCCAGGCAGCCAACTCTTGGAAAGGCATTGCTGGGCGGGCCGGCGTTACGATGCTTGGCCGCCTGCCCCGGGGTGGGGTGCGCCTGCGCGACGTGACCCTGCCGGATGGCTACCCGGTGCTCCTCACGCGCACGGGGAAAAGCTCCGCTGGCAGCGCTTACCAACAAGGCGGCCTGATGCAGCCCAGTGGCCTAATGGGTCAGGACGGCAACCCCATGCAGAGCCCCCTGATGCAGGGCGTCGGCCAGGGTGGCTATCCCAGCCAGCCCGGCTACGATAACCTGCCCCCGGCCTACGCTCAGCCCCAGAGCCAGGGTCAGCGCCGCTAATACGCTCCATGCTTTACCCTGCTTTCGGCTGTTTCGGCTTGCCCTATCCTAGGCGGCCCGTGAGTAGCGACAAGCCGAGCCATCGGAGGCAGTTTTTTTTCACTTTCAACCCCTTTACCTATGAGAAAAACATATAAGCATGCCCTGATGGCGCTCTGCTGCGGGGTCGTGCTAACCTCGGCTCCCCGGCCCGCTGCCGCGCAGTTCCTGACCACTGACGTTCCCCACATCGGGGTTCAGGTAGCGGAATTTGCCAAGAAGGCGCAGGACTGGCTGAAGCACCTGGAGAATTTCCGGGTCGTGCAGGACGCGCGCAACATTGCCTCCACGGCAAAGGATATTTCCGGCCGAATCCGGGATATAACCGGCGAAGTGCGGGGCCTGACGGAAGATGGCCTGAACCTGCAGAAGCAGATCCGGGAAGATCTGAAGAAAGTAGCCGCGGTGAAGGACCTGAAAATCTCCAACATGCGGGATTTGAAAACCCTCGTCACCAATCTGGCTAACCTGAATCTGGGCCACGCGTTGCCCTCCGTTGGCCAGGGCAACCGCTTTGGTCAGCTGCTGGCTTCGGCTACCGACAACGATGCCAAGCAGGTGAAGGAGATGTACAACTTCGTATCGAGCACGTCCGGTACGCGCCGGAATGTGCTGGAAATGCAGTCGCAGAAGGAACTGGCTACGCTCAATACCCTGGCGCTGGAAAACAGTAACCAGCAGGAGAAGGTAGCTATGGCCTTCCGCTACAAGCGCATGGCTGATGAGTTGTCTGAGCAAGCCGTTGAGCTGCAGGACGGCCTGAACACCCAAGGTAAGTTCTCCATGACCGACGGGGAACGGGTGCTGGCCCAGGACCGGGCGGCGCATAACATGGCGCAGGCTCAGGAATACCGGGAAAAGGCGGAAACGCTGCTTGCGGCTTCCGCCGTCAAGGGGCCGACCCAACTGGCCACCGAACAGGTCGTGCAGGATCAGGTATTTGTGGCCTCTATGCAGGGAATGCTGGAAAGCCAGCACCCCGGCTATTAAGCCGCTGCTCGACCAACCCTAGTCATTTAATCACCTTCAGGTACTAACTCTACTTCTATGAACCCACTACTGCGCGTCGCCCTTATTGGCGCGGTTTGCATTGCGGGCCTGGGGCAGCCAATGGTGGCCCACGCTCAGCGTCAGGTTAAACACCTCAACAGCCTTACCGTGCAATACGGCAAGGCCTCGGAAGGCACGTACTACCGCGCCGGTTATTCCCGATTCCTCTCCGACAAGGTACGGTTCGACGTAGTTGCGCTGCGTGAATCAGGCCGCGAGGATCACCCGAAAACCGGCCCCGATACGCCGTACTATGGCTACGACTTTGGGGTAGGTATTGCGCCCAAGTTATTCCGAATTGGAGAGGCCGTGTACGTGCATCTGCCCGTGCAGCTGCACGGGCGCTACGACCGCATGACCCAAGCCACGGCTTCCAGCAGGGACGGCCACCGCGAGGTAACGCAGGGCTTTTCAGCGGGTCCGGAAGTTGGAGTATCGGCCGATGTATACGTGACTAACTGGGTATCGCTCTCGGGCCAGGTATCACAAGGCTACCTGGCGTTTCGCCCCCCCGTAACTAGCTGGCCGCGCTACTTTGGGGGCGGGCTACGCTTCCACTTCCGCTAAGGAATAGCTACCTTTACAGGGCTATGCAATAGCTTAACGGTACTGAATGGAAAAAGCCCCCTGAACGCCTGTTCAGGGGGCTTTTTGTGTTTAAATATCAACACGTTACCTGTGCGGCGGCTTGGAACTCCAGGCCGCTTTCTTTGTGCCCTTACTTGCAATTATATTTAATCGCTTTGTTCGGTGAATGTACCTACCTTCGCAACTATATTTAGTCGCAAAACAACTTACAGGCTTTTCCTATGAACTCAGCTCTTTCACCCTCAACCACCTAACCCCCGGTATGGAAACGCAAGTACATCCAACCCCATCGGCCGCGCCGCCGGCCTTCGTGCCTTCCCACAACCGGAGTTGGCAGGATCAGGCACTCCCCGCCCCGCTTATCAGCTTTGACCAGGCGGAGGTTGTGGCCCTGGGCCTGCTCCGCCGGGAATCCGAAACCCACGCCCTCGTAGGCTTGGGGGTTGCCCAGGTAGTGGCCACTCTGGACGCCGCCGGCATTACAACCAGCCTGCTGCTGCTCTCCGGCCGGGGTACGATCGTTCCGGATATCGTGCTGCAGACCAGCCCCGAAGAAGCCGCCCGCTTTGATGCGCTGCACGCGGAAGTTCTCTGCGGACCGCAGCCTGCCGATACGGAAGGTGCGACCTGGTTGCGGCAACGCCGACTGGCCCACCTGCGCCTGCTGGCCATGGCGGGCGAATCGGCGCAGGTATTCCTGCCCGACCTCGACGCCAGCTGGCAGCCGGCCAGCGGTCAACCCATTGGCCAACCCTCGATGCTGCGTTGGCTGCTACAGTCAACGCCTTTGCTGCTGGTGGGAGCCGTGGCAATGGTGGTCTATATCTACAATGCCGGCGCTAACCCGGATCTATGGCCCCTGTTTCTGCTGCCGCTACTCGGTGCATGGGCCTTCGGGGGCTTATTGTTCTACCGCTTGTCGGCTTATCGGCAATCTGTGGCTCAGGCCTGGATGGCTCGCCCGGCCCGGCTGCGTCCGGACTCGTTGAAGGTAGCCCAAAACCTGGCGCGGCGGCCCTGGGTGCTGCTCTACCTGCCGGTCCTGCTGGTGCTGGTAGCCTTCATTGCCCTGATGGTTCTGCTGGCCAATTCCGTCCTCATCACGATCAGCGCCATGACGCTGCCGGTGTCGTTGGCTTTGGCATCGCTGCTGGCCCTGACCTACGCGATTGGGCGGCGCTACCTGAATGAAACTCGTGAACAAGTGCAGCTGCTGCCGGCCCCCCTGCTGCCGGTAAATCTGGACGAGTTATGGCTTTCCTACCTCTACTACTAACTCGGTGGTTGTGATGAATCAGTCCATTCTCTCTGCCGCTCCGGTTCGTGAACCGCTGGCCGCCCGCTGCTCCCGACTGCTACTGCGCCTTCGTCAGGCCTCCCACCGCCCAACTGCCACGCCTTCATTTACGCCCGACTACGCGAGTTTCCGGCCCCGGGCCTACCGGCCCTACCCCCCGCACCTGCGGGGGGCACGGCATCGTCGCTCGTACTGGCGCCGCACTCGTCGCGCCCTGGGCGTGGCCATTCTGATCGTGCTGGCAATTTCAATGGTCACGCTCGCCTGCGGCCACTTGCTGTCGGTCTGATGCACTTACTCCGATACGCCCTCCAGGCCGCACTTCTATGCGGCTTAGTACTGGTGCTGGTGCCTTACTGCACGTGGCGGGTGCTGGCAGCAGCTCCCCGCTCCTGATCTGTCCCTTTCAATTCCTTTCAATTGGCTTACGATGAAACTTTTTACCAAAGCCCTCGGGCTGCTCCTGCTGCTTATCAATTGCACCTTTCAGGCCCACGGAATGGCTCGGGTCCCACCGGATTCTGCTATCCACCTGCCGGCCGGAATGGCTCGCTGCAACCAGGTAACTATCGCCTGGAAGTCAACCGCGGCTGATACTGCCCTGTACAAGGGTAAAAGGAGCCTGCTGGTATTGCAGGCCGTTTCCACTGCTACCGCAGCACCGGAGGCTCAATCAGGTACTTCATACATTCCCAGTTCGTTTTTCGGTGCTGGCCAGCAGCTTGGTCCTGGGCAATTTGTCGTGTATGCCGATACGGGGCATGTAGCCACAATCAGCGGACTGCAGCCCAATACAGCATATCGGGCGGATGTCATCGCGTACTACGATTCCATCACATTTATGATGGGTTCTCTCCATTACGCGAATCCAGACCCAGCAGTAATCGATACAAGCGTATCGCTGTATTTCACCACGCCTGGCTGCTCGACTTCTACTCCGCCAACCCGGGGAGCATCAGGTGCTTCGGCTAATGTTATCGACTGTTCTACCGCTACGCTGACCGTTAACCGGGGCAATGGGGATGGAAGGCTTATGGTGATCCAGCGGGTGCCTAGTGGGTCCCTTGGTGCATTCCTCAGCACAGAGCCCCAAAGTGGACAGTTTTACTTTCCCAATAACCTTTACGGCCGAGGGCAATCACTTGGCCCGGATGCGTATGCCGTGGCCCTGGGGGCGGATTCCACAACGACACTCTATGGCCTGATCCCAGGGGAGCGTTACAAGTTTGTGGCCTACGAATACCTGAACGAGCGCGACGGTGCCGGTGCCAATACCAATGCCAACCCTGGCTATGCTGCTCCGGTTGATACGGCGTACTTCGATGTTCCGCTATGCGGCACTACGGAGCCCCAGACTGCAGCTACAAACTTGGTGCAGACCGACACTACGGCTACTACTATCCGCATTACCTGGACTAATGGCAGCGGCACCGGCAGGATTGTGGTACTCAGCCCGCTGACCAACATTGGGGGCTTGCTACTCCCAACTCAGAATACGGTGTATCCAGCTGCCGCATTTGGGCAGGGTGGCCAGACTCGTCCCGGGGCATTCGTTGTCTACAACGGCAGGGACAGCGCGGCCACTATCACTAACCTGCAGCCAGATACCTACTATCAGGCCCAAGTCTATGAATACAATGAGGCCGCCGACGGAACGCCAACCTACTTGCTGAGCCAGGCACCCGCGTACGGCTTGGTCAAAACTTATCCGGCTCCAGCAGCAGTTGCGCCCAGTAAGATTCGGTTTCACTTTTCAGAGCCCTTTACTTACTACGATGGTATTACGCTTATTTCCTGGAAGCCCGGCACCGGCACCCATTATTTGATTCTGGCCCAAGAGGTACGCCCCGGCCGGGGGCCTTTGTTTCAGCCAGTTGATGGCACATTCTATAACCAGCGTACCAATAACGATATGACTCCTGCCTCGCGTTTGAGCGGAAGCACTTACCTTCTTTCGAGAAAAGCTTATACAAGCGCCAGTGACACGCTTATTTACCTGCGTAACGCTAGCATGGGCCATGAATATGAAATGGCCGTGGTTGAGTACGTGCTGGATGGTAATGGCCTGCCTGTCTACACCAGCAGCACGCCCATGAACTTCCGCACCGGCCGCTTCGCTCCGAGTCTGAAAGGTTCGTTGGTCAATAATGAGCCAAACCTACGCTTCAGTGTTAGCGCCCAGTACCACTCTGACTATTTCCAGATTTATGCCTCGGAGGACAACACCCGCTTTACAAGCGTAGGCACACGAATTCCGGTAACGCAGGATAGCGTTATGAGCAGCGTGAGCCTCACCCAAAATTTGTCGCTTATCACCGTCCCAACTTACTACCGGGTTGAGCTGCATCACCGCGACGGGGAGCATGTATACTCGAATACGTTACTGCTGACTCCTTCCAAGCCGTTGCCGGTTGAGCTGATTCGGTTTACCGGCCGCCTGGGCGCCGGTAACCAGGCGACGCTTAATTGGGCTACTGCCTCTGAGAAGAACAGTGCCTATTTCGAGGTGGAGCGCAGCACGGATGGTCAGCGTTTCGTGGTGGCGGGCCGCGCCAATGCCGCTGGCACGTCGACCCAGCAGCGCTCCTACGAGCTGCTGGACCCCCAGCCTATTAGCCAGCTTACCTACTACCGCCTGCATCAGGTAGATCTGGACGGCTCGAATACTTACTCCAGTGTAATCACGCTGCGGCCCGGTCCGCTGGATCTGCAGCTGTCCGTTTGGCCCAACCCGGCAACCACGGGCCAGCGGGCTCAATTGCGCCTGAGCGGTCTGCGGGAGCTGGCCAGCCCGGTGCAAGTAACCATTCGCTCGGTCCTGGGCCAGGTGGTACGCCAGCAGACCCTCGCGGCCGCGCCGGTAGTTGACTGGAGCTGGTCCCTGGCCGGCTACTCGCCCGGCCTGTACCTGGTTGAAGTGCAGACCAGCGCCGGCCGTCAGGTGCAGCGTTTGCAGGTTCAGTAACGCTGCAGTTTGCCAGTAAGCAAAAGGGCCGCCCTACATGGGGCGGCCCTTTCTTATTTGCACTCTACTGGCCTACACCTCCAGCGTGGGCTCCTGCAGCACGGTGTGGGTAAATGGAATGCCCAGTTCGCGCAGAAACCCTGGCATTAACTCTCCTAGCCTGGCATTAGCCTGCCGCAAGGCCTCTGCCTGCAGCACCTGATTAGCCTCCGGGTCCAGTCCCGGCAAGTCAGGGCCCTTGAATTGCGCGCCAATCAGGCTTTGCTGCCGCTGCATGTACTCTACGCAGGCTTCGTACTTCCAGCCACCCTTGGGGCGGGTGATGCTTACTACCTGCGCCGGATTGCTACCCTGCACCACGCGCAATTCCGCCACGTCCAGCTCGTGTGCTTGTACCACGTCTACCCAGCTGATAAACGAGCCGTCCGGGTGATTATGCGTGATGATGCCCCCGCGCGCTAACACCTTATGGGCGGCCGTCAGCTGGACGCCTCTTTCCGTACCCTTAATGCGGGCCAGTTCCACTCCCTGCGGGGAATAGATAAACCCTACTTCAAAGCTGTAGTCAGCCAGCTGCTTTTCTACCGACCATAGCCGATGCCGAAAACCTGGGGCTGGGGAAGCAACAATGCTTCTTACGTCAAACGCGGCGAGTGCCCGCTTCACTGCGGCCCGCTCTAACTTGGCGGCGGTGCCGTTTCTCGTACTTTTTTTGGTACTCATACTGTAATTATATCAAGGCCGTCGCATCTTACTTTACGCTAGGCCCAAGCCCAAAAGGGCCGGTTATTGGCGCAGCCGAAGCTGCCGGATGGGAGTGCTTCTTTGAGTGCCTCCCTTACTTAATACGAGAAATCTTAGGCTAACCGGAAATAGGAGCATAAATATTTTTTCATTCTGTTCGCTGCTCCGGCCCAGGTAGTGCAACGAAAAGCCCCCGGCAACCTGCCAGGGGCTTAGTTCTATCGCTCGTTGCTAGGATTATCGCTCCTGCTCGTTGCGGCTGCTGGTCCGATCCGGAAGGGCTGCGCCCCGTTCCTGGTTCGGACGCTCCACGTAGTAGCCTTTCAGTTCGGCTAACTCCGAAGTTGCTTTCTCAAAGCGCTGGATGTAAGGGTCTACACCCTGTCCCTTCAGGGAGTCGCCAATATGGCGAGCTACCTGGAGGTTCTGCTCATTGATCTGGCCTCGGCTGAATTCCTGCTGGGTCTGTTTCAGCAGGTCGAAGGTGTCTTTTCCCCCCACCCGCCCGCTAAGTGTGTCCTGAAGAAATGCGCCCGCCTGGTTCAACTCGCGGGTGTGCACCGTTTCGTGCTTCTCCCGCGTCATGGGTAATTCATTCTCGCGCAGACTGGAACGACGGGCCAACTCGGCCTCAGGGCCCGGGGCCGGCCTAGTGACGGCACTGAGCGCCTGCTCCAGTTCACTGCGGTCATTCTTGGTGCTGTCCTTGGCCAGCGTCTTTTCTGCGGCCACCTTTACGCCCGGGGCATTTTCAAGCTGCACCTCATAGCCCGCCTGCTTACCGATCTGCTCCGCCACGATGTTGAGCACAGCATCGTTGCCCGCCCGGAACGGGGCCACCTGGTAGTACTGGTCGTAGTAGTTGGCGAAGCGCTTAACAAACTCGTTTTGGTCGAGCCCTTTCAGGCCGTTTTCCTTCTGAAGGTCCGCGCTAATCGTGTTCAGACGGGAATTTACCTTACCTGCCTCCTCGAAGGCCAGCGGCTCACTGGTGGCCACGCTCTGGCGGTTGCGGGAAATGTCCTGGCCAGTATTTTCCTTCAGGTCTTGCCGAGTCTGGCCGGCCCACCCGTACACGTCCTGCATGGAATACTCGTGGATCTTGCGGAAGTGGTCCGCGTCGAAATTTCCCCGAATGACTTTTAACCCCTCGCGGAGTTCTCCGGTGCGGAAGTCAGTTGTTACCTGCTGGGCCGCCCGCATTACTTCCGGGTCGGTAATTCCTAATTTATTGGGCGGCACGTCGCCGCTCCCATAGCCATAATTCATTTGGATGAAGATTGCTCGGCGTCCGAATCGGCCGACATGGAGGATTTGCTTGATTTGCCAGCGCGGCTGCCAGGTCGCTTTTTGCTGATGTTCTGGCCGTAGGGTAGCTCGGCTCCGTCGAGTAGGTAGTCCACGTTGTTTGCCCGACGCTCCCCTTTCTGGTTCCTGCTGATTTTCTTCATGGCGGGCTAGTTCTCGAAGTCCAGATCCCGTTCATCCTCGTCGGCCTGAACC
The DNA here is from genome assembly GCF_900188255.1 of Hymenobacter mucosus. Lineage (GTDB taxonomy): Bacteria > Bacteroidota > Bacteroidia > Cytophagales > Hymenobacteraceae > Hymenobacter > Hymenobacter mucosus. The sequence goes on from NZ_FZNS01000010.1 coordinate 126,050, forward strand.
CCAGGCCCCGCCCCGAATCCTCCCTCCTCCTCGTTGCCCACGTCATAACTGCCGCTGCTGCCACTAAGTCCGCTTTCGGCGTAACTGGTAGGCGCCTGCTGAAAGCCGCTGTTGCTACTGGAGCTTGGCTTACCCGTGGAAACCGGCGAAGTCGGCGCTGTCGATGCAGGTGGGCTGGCCGGCGCCGAAGCAGCCGGCGTAGTACTGGTATCAGCGTCGACTAGCGTGGGCTCGTCCGAATTCGCATTGCTGGCAATTTCATCGTCGATGCGTTGGCGCTCCTGCTGCAACAGCTGCTGCTGGTTGGTGTCATGAGCCTGGCGCTGACGGTCTTGCTCCTGGCCATCTTTGGTGCGCTGAATCACGTCCTGGGTTAGCTCGTGCAGGCATTCTTCAGAATCAATTTCGCCGCGCTCCAGCTTATCGAGTAGTGCCTGGGAATTGGGATGCTGGTAACTAGGCAGCTTTTTCAGGCGGGCTGCCAAGCCTGCGTAACTCGGCTCGCCGCCGGCAGCATCAGCATCAAGGGTCCGGTAATAGGTCATACTGAGAATGGGTAAAAAGTGAAAAGGTCGGTTTGAGAGGTTCGGGGCAGAATCAGGCAGCTTGCTGCATCTGCTGGGCCGGAGTGGCATGAAGAAAGTGGGCGGGCGTCCGGCTATGGTGTCGTACCCAGCCGATAAGCTGGCTTAGGCCCATCTTCCAGGCCCGTATCACATCGGGAGGGGGCTGGGGCTGCCGCCAACTGATGAGAAGCCAGGCATAGGCCGCTGGTGCCTGGTGCCCCAGCAGCCCGCTGGCATTGATGTCGGCCCGACGCAGGAAGCGAGTCAGGCCTTCATAGTTGCCACCGTGAGTTGCCCGCTGGAAGGTTGTCAGCTGGCCTAGTAAGTCCCGTAGGGCCTGCCGTAGACGCTGGAGCTGGGTGGCTGAGAAAGGAGCGGCCCCGATACCGGCCCACTGAAGAAAAGGACCGGCACAGATAACGGGGTGCTGCTGGAGTAAGTCAAAAACGGAGAGGTCGACCATGATGCGTTGTTTAAAAGTTCTTCACTCCTAAATCTTCCGGGGTAGGCACCTGATTTTTGGGCCGTAGGGTATTCATAAAGCGGGGCAGCTGAGTCGCCGGATCAGTGCCGGCAATCAGCTCCGAAACCTCCCGGTATATCTTGTGGTGATTGGCCTCGACCATGCGCTGCATGGGACTTTCAGCGGGCTTCTGCTCGGCCTGCTGCAGGCGTTCCATCTGGGCCTTGTGCGCCAGTACCTGCTGCTCCCGTAAGCGCTGTTCCAACGGAATTTCCGCCGGGGTGGCATCAGCCGCCGGCGCTGGGGTAGGCGTTGGGCTGGGAGTCGGTAGACTTGACTGCGGCTTAGGCTGATGCTCCTGGCGGCTCTGCTCCGCTACAGCTTTGGCCGCTTCAATTTCTGCTTGTAAGTCGGGGGAGCCAGTGGCTGCGCCAACGATGGGGGGAGTACTCGGGTCCGTGGAAGCCGGGGCGGTTGCCGGCCCCGTGGCATCCGGCTCCTGATTGCTGGCCACAACGTCGGCGGCTTGCTGCTGTAGCTGGGCTTGCTGCCGCGCCATTAGCTTCTTTTTCGCCGCCGCCCGCTGCTCGTCAAACTTGCGGCTCCGCGCATCCTCCTCTTGCTCCCGCTGCTGGGCCAGCTCTTGCAGGAGCTGCTGCGCCCGTTCCCGGTCCTTCTTCAGTTCCCGTTCGATCTGCGGGGTAACCACGCCTTCGGCATCCTCGAAAATAGAGATGGGCTGGATGGGAAAGTCTCCGGGCTCAACCTCGCGGTGCATTTGGGCCTGAAAGAAGCTCATGGGCGTTTCAACGGTCTGCCCAATGAACTCTCCCTGCCGCAGGGTGTAGGCATCCTGCACGCGCACTACCTGCCGTTCCTGCACGCTTACGCTCTGGCTGACATTGCGCCCTCCTCCAACTTTCCCACCGCCCATAGACTTGCCGGACGAGACAGAAACCATTTCAACATCCTCTTTTCCCACCATGTCGGAGACGAGTTTGGCCGTCTCGGCGGAGTTGATTTTGCCGAAAAACTGGTTGTTCAAGTTGCTGATCAGGACCTGTGTTTTGTCTTTTCCGTACGCATCAACCATCTGCGCCACGTCCTGCGTCATATACAACATGGCCACTTTGTTGCTTCGTGCAGTGGCGGGTATTACCTCCAGGCCTGGCACATAGATGGTAGCGCCTTCGTCAATAAGTACGAATGAAGGGTGTTTATTCTGCTGGTTCATCAGCTTTAATGCTACCGCAATGATGCAGCTGATAACCGGGGAAAAGGTCCGCGCCAAGGTGGGGTCGTTGCCGATAGTGAGGATGGTTGGATTCGACGGATTGTTTAAATCCAGCGAGAATCCTTCCCCGCGCGCCTCGTCCGGAGAGAGCACCCAGCTGATTTCCGGAGTAGCTAATCGAGCCAGCGCAATCTGCAGCGAGGAGATAATACCGGCCACTTGTTTCTCTGCTTTCTGCTCTACCGCAGTAATAATGCTTTGTACCAGCGCCTGACTTCTCGGGTCAGTTTTAAGCATGCTGAGTACGTGCGTAAAATCCTCGTACACCGCAATTGCTACTACATGCGGGACAGTGCATAACGCTGGAAAGTTATTTCTAAGAAACCAGATTATACCGGTTAAATAGGCTTCCGCGCTTAACTCAAAAAAGTTATCACCTCCTTTGGCACCGCCGGGATTTAAATTATTTAAAATAGTTTTTGCGTATTCCATTGCATACGCTGGCATTGGCATATCCTGTGGACGGAGCGGATTAATTTTTTCCGTGCGCTCCATGTCTATAAAATTAATTACCCGGTGTCGTAATGGTTTATTTAATTCACCGGCGTAAACCAGGGCTTTCTGTGCTGCGCTGGCCAGTACTGGAAATTTAAAGTCATATATCAAACCGCACATGCCTTTTTTAACAAATTGCTCTAAAAAAGGCTCACCAATTGAATATGTCTTACCAGCACCGGCACCACCTAATACCAATGTTCCCCGGAAGGGATTCGGCACATTTACGTATTGCTCACCCTCGGCCAGCAGTACGATTCCATAATCAGTATCCCGCCGCACCTTCTCAGCCTGCAGGCGTCCGCCGACGTATTTGGTCGATGCACGCAGCTGGCCGGCAATGAAGCCGCAACCCAGCACCAAGGCCGCCGCCACGGGATAACCGGTGGCCAGCATATCACCGTGGCAGAACCCCATGAGCAGCAGCAGTGCACTCCCAAACGCAAGCAATGCGCTCAGCACTACTACCGGCATCTCGACTTCCTTGGGCTTGCGCGGCACCTTACGCGGGGCTCCGATCTTTGGCGGGGCCGGCTTCTGCATGAATATGAGGGCAATGGATACCAGTACCAGCAGGGCGCGGGCGCCCAGGCCTGCCTGCATGTCGACGGCCTGGCCTCCGTAAGCAGCCACCGTATCACCTATTCCGGCCATGGGGTCCCCACCACCGCTGCCACCGCCCACAGCCCCGAATATATCCATCGGCGCTCCAGGCTCAGGCTTGGTCGGTTTAGCCGGCTTCTCTGGAGCCTTCTTAATGGTTGATTTCGCCGTTGTGGCTGTTACCGTAGCTTTGGGCTTGGGTTTGTCTCGCTCGGTAAGAACATAGTACTCCCCTCCGAGAACGAGCAACAGCATGACCAAACCAATTAGGGAGGCGTTGCCCCCGCTTCCCGGGGGCCTGGCCGTTGGTGTACTGGGTGCAGTAGACATTTAGCGTAGAATTGAATGGTGAATCAGCTTGCGGGTATTTCCCCCCGAAAGCTACCAAAAATCAACCTCTACGCAATCAAAATTAGTCGCGTTCCTCGTCTCCGCGAATGTCCTGAGTATATCCCTGAGTGCCCAGTACCCGCCCCAGATCCTGGCCAATTCCAGCCGCAGTTTGAGTAACGGAAGGCTGGTAAGTCCGGGCCAGTCGAGCTGATGGCCGGGTGAATTTAGGTGGCATTGGCTGTTTCTTTGCAGGTGCTGGTGACGACGGCAGCGTAGGATTCAGGCCGTTTTCGGGTCGTTGAACTCGCCCCGTTCTCAGAAACTCGTAGGGTTCCCTCACCGCTTTAGGGCCCTGTGCTTCTCTACCGATTCGTCCGAGCCGACCATAGAAAGCCTTGCTGTACTCCTGATCTCTGGCAATTTCAAGTACCAGATTGTGCACCAATTTCTTGCCTTCAGGCAGCTTCGTATTGATCCTATCTACTTGATCAAAGAGGCGTTTATCCTTTTTATTGTTGTCGGCAATAGTGTTGGCAACGGTCTTGGCATCCTTACCAGTTCGCAAAAACTCATAGGGGTAATCATGGTATTTCTGCTTACCAGCCTCCTTTCCAAGCTGCCCTAATCGACCGTAAAACTGCTTGCTGTAATCAACTCGCCGCGCCGCTTCAAGCACCTTGTTGTGCTCCAGCTGCCGGTCGGCCGGGAGCTGTTTGTTGACCTTATTAACTTGGTTGAACAACTGTTTGTCACGCGCCGCATCAGTAATCCGAGTAGATTTTTGCTCAGCGCCTGCAGCATACTTTGGAGGTGTTCTGCCTTCCCTTTGCGCTGCCCGACGCCGGATAGACTCGGCAATTTCCTCAGCGGTCTGGGTCTGGCGACGGCCAGATTTTGGCCGTTCAGCAGTATCATTCTCCTTTGATTTGCCTTCACGGGTAGCCTGTCTAAGCGGACCAAACTGCTCGGTGAAGGCTGCATTTCCCTTGGCCATGAAGTCCACCCGGTTGAAGCGAGCGGCGCTGCCCAGCGGATTGAGTGTAATCTTTTGCTCGCGGTCGCGGGCCGAAACCATAATGTGAATATGGGTTTGCGGTCCCTCTTTTTTCTGCCCACTAGGAGCGCCATCGTGCCCGCGGTGCTTCCGCTCATCGTGCTGGGTAGCTATCCACACCAGATCTTTTTCGCCCAGCGGCTGGCCTGATTTAGTTACGAAATTAGCCGCGTATTCCTGCATCACCCGGGCCGTATAGTCCCGTAACTTCTGTGGATCATGGCCAATATGTTCCAGCTCCTGAGCGCTTGGACTAATCACCAAGGAGTAAAATTTCGCGTCGTCCCTGCGCAGTCCTTTTCGGTTGGAGTCGATAAGCTGCACGGCATCATCTCCGCTTAGGTCTGCCCGTTCAGAGTTAAAAAAGGTGGCCTGCTCCCCCTGTTTTTTGGCTTCGCCTTCGAGGTAATTGGTAGCCTGACGCGCACTTCCCCGGTTGGAATAGGCGTTCTTTCCATTAGTGGCCGGGTTAATAATCTTGATGTACATAAGCCGTAACTAGGCCTGCTAAAAGGTCGAGGATGGAGCCGAACTACTGGCTGTGGAAGTCGCTTCAGACACAACCCTGGTCCGCTCAGGCCAGGGTGTGGGCTGGGCAGATATAGGCGACGGGCCCACTGTTGGCACCACCTTTTCGATCAGCTCATTCCAGCGCTTGGCCACATCCAGATCCCTTTTTTCGTTGAACTCCCGGTGCTTGGCAGGGTATTCTTTTAAGTCACGACCCAGGACTTTGAGCATAATCTGCTCTCCTAAACGACGGCCATATAACGCCTCGATGTTGTTCAAGACCAGCTCCTGAAACATGGGTAACAGCAAGGACTCCTCCTGCCCGCTCAGGTGTTCGTGGATGTTCTGATCCATCGCCTGCAGGTAGGTGAACAAGGTCTTTTCGTGACCTTTCAGGAAGCCTGCTGTATTCTTTTCGTGTTGCGTAAGCCAGCCGAATAGCCGGTTGCCTAGTGAGTTTACTACCCGCTCCAGCTCACTGATTTTATCCTGAATCACGATACCTTCCCGTTCCTGATTCTTTACTGGATCAAGGCCTCGCTGGGCAAAATAAGTCACGGCGGCGGAAGCATATTCAGATGCTGTGAGGCCTAAAACGTCAGCTGCAGGAACCATCAGTGCATGTGCCTCGTGGGTCAGATACACTTGTTTCCGAGCGCTTGATGGCCGGCGTTTAGGCTTCCTCTGGCCGGGGGCATTGTCAGGGCGTTGGGTGGACATAAAGACCAAATTTGGTGTCGCTAATACGGCTGATTTTTAGTAATTTGTACCTGAAAAGTATGCAATTAAATTTAATATCATTGCTGAGGGCTTGCTATTTCGTGCTTTCAACGGGTACTGACACCGCTAAAACATCTGGCTATCAAATGATTATATGCTAATGGTTTCAGAAAATCTCTGATTTTCGTTCTAAATCACTGACTACCACCGCTTTAGCGTGGAGTATGTGATGCCCCTCTTGCTAACTATCGTTTGCGCTTCTTCTAAGCGGCTATTCTCCGGCTAGAGCTACCGTCGCCTGGTGCCGTATGCCGGCCTTTTGGACTGCTTCACCACTGCCCCAGGAGCTGGCTCTACTACTGCCCCTCTCACCTGGCCAGATCCGCCGAGTAACTGCCCTAGTATCTCCGGCTGCCTAAGCTCCAGTGGACGCCCTTCGCTACTGACTGAACCCCTGCACCTGGCTGGTCTGGCAGAGTAGCTTACACCCTTCGCGCCCGAGGACTCACCTGACTGCCTCCGCCTGCACATACCCAGTGAGTCTGCTCCCGTGTGAGAGTGCCCTCGCGCCTGTGCACCCACGCCCGCGTGAACCCTGGCCTTCCCACTCCAGAAAGTTGCCCTTTTAACTTGACGGATTTGGTGTCATAGTTCACGGATCAAATGTCATAGTTGGAATTCTATGCCTGCTCACTAGCCCATACAGCACTAGTCTGCTCGGGCTCGCATGACACACCAAGCACCTGAGCGCGCACCCACATCCCGCCTACCTGGGTACGTTGGCCCACCCACACACATGCGCGCGTACCCGCCTGTGTTCATGCTCGCCCACGTTCCCGGATTTCAGGATTTTCGCCCGGTCCCCTATTTCCGAATTAGCACAAAGCAACCGATTCGCCTTGTCTTGTACCAAGACCTTCTGATTGTATATCCAATTTCTTCAAACCTGTCTGACTAAACATCCCGGCTGTCGCGGATTTCAAACCTGAGCCCAGGCAGCCTCTAAGTAACCTACTAGATTATTTCGGCCTCACGTGTGCCCGTGCACCCGCATGCGCGTGTGCCCTCGTGCGTACGTGTGTGTGTACGTGTGTGTGCGACCTGATCTGACGCTACTTCAGCTGCACAAGAATCTCTATGATTTTCGGTTTCTATGAAATACTTAATTTCAGCACAAACAGATATTTCACTAAAGTATATATTAGTCTAAATCCGCATCTGACCAAAAACCCGGTAAATACTATTTTGGACTTTCTTGTTTTGCTCTATTTTCCTCAATTCTCTTTCACTAGGCTTTATACTTTCTCCCTTTGTATGTGGGCGTGTGTAGGTGTGCCTGCTCCCATGCACGTACACACGCCCGCGACTCCCACCACCAATACCTCTGCAGTTTCGATTTTTGCCTTACCTTGGCCACTCTGAATTAGCTACCGCACCTCATTCCATTATCCTCACTCACTTTGCTTCTCATGGACAGCCAAGATTCATCCGCCAACCCATCTCTCGAACTGACTGGCGCTGATACCGACGCCAGCACCTCTGCGACCCCATCCGCCGACAACTCCGATGCAGCCGAATCCTCTGCTCGCTCTGCCTCTAGTCCCAAGCGCAAAGCAGCAGCTCCAACTGCTCCCGCCGCTTCTGACCGAGTTGGCCAGTCGTACCGCCTTACCCAAAAACAGGACTGGGGTATTCGCTATGCTGCCCTCATGCTTGAAACCCAGGATGGCCAACGACGCACACAACAGGACCTGGTGGATCAGGCCGTCTGGGAATTGCTGGAGCGCCTGAAGAAAAAGGGCATGAGCTTCCCCGATACCCTGGCCCTGTAGCTCTCAGCGCTTCACGGCTTTCTGACAACCCGGTTTTGCCTCACGGTAGAGCCGGGTTTTTCTATTCACGCATTTTCCGCCCCTCTGTTGAACGATCTCCCCTGCCGCGTCCCCTTGTGAAGGCTCAGGACTGAAGTTGAATCCTGGTGCATAAAAACAGGGCTCTAAGGCAAAACTTATGAGACCTCCTACCCTGCTAGCCACCAGCTGTTCTGCATTGCCCAATTAGCTCTAGGTATCTGTTATAATAATTATTAAAATAATGCAATCCCTTAATGCGGTATTGGTTGGTTGTTTTGTCCGCTCCGCTTCGCTTCGCTGGTGTTTTGGTCGCCCTTTGAAAGCTTTTCTCTCACGCGAAACACAACCTTGTGAGATTTGTAAGTATTTGTTCTATTTGTAGGGGTCTGTAAGTTATTGATTTCTAGACGGTTTTGCTGTTCAACTATGACATTTCATCCGTGAACTATGGGCATTTCGTCCGTGAACTATGACATATGATCCGTGAACTATGACGTCTGATCCATGAACTATGGACATTTCATCCGTCATCTATGACAAGAGTTATCCACAGTCATAGTTCAGATTTCTAACTATGACATCTCATCCGTGACCAAAGTTGGCTCGTGAGTGGCGGCTGGTGGCTGAAATTTTCGGCACCGAAGCCGTTACTTCTCCTGGTTTGGAGAAGTCAAATTACGATTTGAACCGGTTTCGGTCCTCATATCTTGTTGAGACACAACTCTTAATGCGATTAAATTTAGTTGCAGAAGTGCGAACTATGACATTTAATCCGTCTAACTATGACATTTGATAAGCGAACTATGACAAAGAAATATTGTTGCAATATTTCATATATTGCCTCACAGTATCAGCCACCTTCTAATTCCTGCCCCCGATGTCCGAAGCTTCTTTAGTTCCCGCTACCCGTAACCAGGTCCGTCAGCACAATGTGCTTACCACAGCGCATTACAGCTACACCAAGCTCCAGATGGACCTAATGATTTTCCTACTCTCAAAGCTTCGGAACTCACAGGACGATCTGGTTTACCTGATTCCTGTCAAGGAGCTGGACAAAGCCACCGGAAACCAGCACAACTACACCTACCTGCAGGAAGCAACCGAAGATATGGGCTCCCGGGTTTTCAAGGTGAAAAACGGCAACCGGTATGAGCAGATCTGGATGTTTCAGAAAGTGGCTTACCTCGACGGGGAAGGCATGATTGAAATGACTTTATCCTCTACCATCCTCCCTTACCTGTTCGATTTGAAAAATAATTTTACCTCCTACGAAATTGCAGCATTCCTAAAATTGAACAGTATGTATGCTAAGCGTATATATCCGCTCTGTTCGCAATGGAAAGATAAAGAAGCCACCCCGGTTTATGATATTTTACAATTAAAAGGAATTCTCGGTATTTGGGATGAAAAGGAAAATATTGAGGGCTATCCTGTTTTCGGAGATTTTAATGCTCGCGTACTGCAACCTTCCATCAAAGCAATTAATGAGGTAACCGATCTGGAAATTTCGCTGGTTACTGAAAAGAAAGGCCGGGCCATTAAAGCGGTTGGTTTTACTGTGAAGCAAAAGCCTCGTGCCCTGGACGCAGATTCCTCCCCGGCCGGACCGCTCTCGCTACCGGAAAGCATCACTCAGGCCCAGTTTGATAATGCCAATCGAATTCTGAATGAGTATCATATTGTTGATCAGAAAATCCGCGGGCAGATATTCGCCAGCCCGGATATGATTCGGCAGGTAAACAAATTTGCCTTCGACCTGAAGCAAGACCGAGTAAAGGCAACTTCTAACCCGGCCGGCCTGCTGCTGACTGTACTGGGTCTGGTAGAACCCAAGAAAAAGCCATCTTCTAAGTCTACTAAGTAAACCTAGCAAACTCAGTGTACTCAGTAATGCTGGATACCCCTGATCCGGGGTTCTTCCTACGATGTATAGGTTATTTGGTCTACCTAGTCTACTCGGCTTACAGGATAAACAGAGATTACTCAGGCCACACAGTAATACAAGTGCACTCCGAAAACCTAGTAAATCCTTTGTACTAAGTGCAATTGGTATACTAAGAAAACAAAGTAAATCCGGTATACTTAGTAAAATAAGTGTACCGGATTTGTTTTTGTAAACTCAGTGTACTAAGTTTACCAGGTACACAACGCAAACCAAGTTTACCGGATTATGGACAACCAGCAACGTACCTGCCGCGTCGTGGCAGTCACCAACAACAAAGGGGGAGTAGGTAAGACCAGCAGTACGGTCGCCATTGGTTCCATCCTGCAGACAATGGGCTACCGGGTACTGCTTGTGGACCTCGATCCTCAGGCCAACATGACTACCCACCTGGCCGGCTCCGGTGTTGAGTTTGAGCAACACATCGGAGACGTGCTAGCCGGCTCTGCTTCTATTCAGGATCTGGTCCTGACCTATGCTCCTCAGTCAGAAAACGCCGACGAGCAAGCCCCGGAGGAAGTTACGCCCGGCCTGGACTTTGTACCCTCCTCGTACCAGTTGAATTTGTATGAGAAGGGCATCACTAAAAAGGCACAGTATGCCTCCCTTCTTCGCCAGGCTCTCCGCCCCATCCGACCCTACTACGACTTTATTCTGCTCGATACGCCGCCGACGCTTCAGACCTATACCCTGGTGTCGCTGGTGGCCGCCGACGCTTACGTTATTCCAGCTGAGCCGGAGAAGTTCAGCTATGATGGGGTAAAGGCAGTAATTGAAGCCGCAGCTGATGTTAAGGATATGCTTAATCCTTCCTTGGAGCTGTTGGGCATCTTCTTCACGCGCTATAATCCTAAGCTGCGCAATAGCACGCATGATCTGGTGGTATCAACTATCACTAGCTCCTTCGGGGAGGAAGTAATGCTGCCAAACGTGCGCAAGGATGCCGCAATGCCTAAAGCCCAGGTAGCAGCCCGCACGATTATGGACTTTGCCCCGCACTCAAACAGTGCAATCGACTATCACGCGCTCACGGCTGAGCTGCTAACCCGCCTTCCCTAATCCGTATGGCCGCACCATCCACCGAGAAGCCTAACCTCGACGCGCCCAGCTCTACGCCGCCCCGTCGTAAGATATTTGATCTGGAGTCCCAGGTAGCTGAACCGACCGCTGACGTAACCCCCGACTCAGCTGCTGCCCCTGTTTCTGCGCCGGCGTCACCTGCTGCCTCGCCCGCTCCCAGTGCCCGTTCCCGCACGAATAAGACGGCCACTCCCGCCGTTGCCCCTAGTCCGGAACCGGTTTCGGGGGCAGTAGGGAAAAAAAGAGGGCCCAAACCATCTGCTGAGCCCATGGAGCACTCCACCTTCAAAGTGAAGTCCGCTCACCTGCAGAACCTGGATAACATGCTGGAGGATGCCCCCCGCCACGTGCTGAAGCAGGATTTGATGGACTTTATTCTGACGGACTTCTTTGAGCGCTACAAGAAGCTTCCCGATGCTCTCCGTAAACGCAAACCCAGTACCAAATAAGTAAACAGGCCCGGTCGCAGTGCAGCAGCCGGGCCTGTTGTTTTGAGTAGGGGAGGGGAGGGGAGGGGAGGGGCAACAAGCCTGTTAACTTGCCGTGACGTGCATCTATCTGGCCCGGCTGGTTGCTGTAGTCTACATTTCCAGCCCCGCCGCATAGTTGGTACGGAAGTACGTCTAATTGCAACTAAATTTGATACTGTTAACCAAACCGTCTATCTATAAAATCATGTATACAACGCGTTCTGGACGGTTTATGAGTTGCTTATGCGGCTGGAAAGGTGGCCTGCTACTTTTGATGGCGGGGCTGTTGCTGGCTGTTGAGTGGTTACAACCAGTACAGGCCCAGGCTTCCTTACCCAGAGTCTACCCACATATCGACTACCCGGTGGATACCTTGCAACGCTTGGTTAGAAATCCTCGGGTGCCGGATACCTCCCGTGTGTTCTTTCTCGCCCGGCTGGCCCAGTCAATCGGCTCCACGGACCTGACCAAAGCCGCCAAGTATGCCAATGAAGCCAACCAACTCGCTCAGCATCTGGGCTACGTTCGTGGCCAGCTGCAAAGCTTGTGGGTGTTGGGTAGCACCAAGATGGAAATGGGGGATTACGTAGCTGCTATCAAGGTATATCAGCAAGCTGTAGTCCTGTCTGAGAGTACCGGCCATAAACGGATGCTGGTGCCTCTCTACCGAAACCTGGGCAACATTAGCCTAGTTACCGGTGACCCGGTGCGCGGCCTCAATTTTTTACTGGAAAGCTACCGAGTGCTGCGGGGATTATGTCCTGAAATAACACCGGAATGCGTGGAAGATTATTCGCTGTGCTACACCAGCCTAGGGACTGCGTATTTTGAGCAGAAACGATACCACGACGCAAAAGTGTACGCGCTGATGGCCTTGATGCTCTACGACCGGTATAGTACGGCTCCCGGGGCCGCTAAAGCAAATCTGCTGCTTGGTCGCATCTACCAGGCCGAGTTGCCCCATACCCCGGCCCGGTTAGACTCAGCCGGCTTTTACCTGCAGGCGGCCCTGTACATTCAGGCTACCAAGGAAAACGAAAAAGAGGTAGCCGGTAATTTGATCAGCTTGGCTGAGCTTTACCAGCAGCAGCGCAAGTACCGCGACATGTATCAGGTCGCCCTTCGTAGCCTGAAGATGGCCCGTAAGGTGGGCTCTATTCCATTCGAGCAAGATGCCGCTTCCCTGGTCGCTCGTGCATCAGCCGCACTGGGTAATTATCAGGAAGCGTACGGCTATCAACTCCAGGCGGAAACCCTGAATGCCCGAATGGTCGACGAGGAAAAAGCCCGCGCCCAGGAGCAGCTGCAGGTACGCTATGAAGTACAGGCCCAGCAGCAGCGAATTGGCCTGTTAACCCAGCAGACTGAATCCGACGCCGCCGCTGCCCGCCAGCAGCGACGTTGGCAGTGGATGCTGGTGTGCCTCTGCAGTACGCTTACCCTGTTTCTGATCGTGGGTACCGTGCTGTTTGTGCGGCTTCGGAAAAGCCGGCGGGAGTTAGCCTACGCCAATGAGGAGTTAGCCTGCGCCAACGAAGAAATTTCGCAGTCCATGGCGGAAAAAGAGGTGCTGGTTCAGGAAATTCAGCACCGGGTTATCAATAATCTGACGCTGATGGGCAGCCTGTTGTCCTGGCAACGTGATACGATGCCTGACCCGGCTCTGGCCAAGATCCTCGACGGGAACCGCGCCCGGTTGCAAAGCATGGCCATGGTGCACAAATTTCTATATCAGGCCGACAACTTAGCCTCCGTCCGGTTGGATAATTACCTGCAGGCGCTGCTCGATTCTCAGCACAGTGCCCTGGCTCGTCCTGGCATTACACTGAAAACGAACCTGGCTCCCGTACTGATGGATGCGAAGGAAGCGGGCTACTTCGGCCTGATTGTAAACGAGGTAGTAACCAACGCCTACAAGCACGCCTTTGTAAACGACAAAGGGTGCTTGATAGTGGAACTGGTTCACCAGGGCGACGGCTTCTTTCTGGGTATCACTGACGACGGCAAAGGCTTACCCGAAACAGGCTATGTCTCCCGGCCCAATTCCATCGGCATACAGTTGGTCAAAACCCTGACCAAGCAGCTTAAAGCTAAAATTTCAGTTCAACCGCAGCTAGTGGGCACGCGCGTTGAAATAACCCGACTTTTCTAATGGCTACAATCCTAATTGTCGAAGATGAGTTGCTAATCGCGGCCGATATCGAACGGACCCTGGTACGCCTTGGCCACGCTCCCTTAGAGCCCGTGGATAGCAGTGAGGAAGCGTTGGAAGTCCTGAGCAGTCAGGCCGTCGAACTGGTGCTGATGGATGTAAACATTGCCGGTACTATGGACGGTATTGCAACGGCCTTACAGGTACGACGGCAGTTCAACCTGCCGGTGGTGTTCCTGACAGCCCGCACGGATACCCCTACCATCAACCGCGCCAAGGTGGCCGACCCCTACGGCTACATCACTAAGCCGTATACCGACGACTCGATAAAGGTTGCGGTTGAACTGGCCCTCTACAAAGCCTACCAGGCACCGGCGCCCCGTCCAGCGCCAGTGGCTGCACCTGTCGAGCCCACTCCGGAACCTGTTCTGGTTACGGCCGACAAGGTGGATGATTTCATGTTCGTCGCAAAAGGAGCCCGCTGGGTCAAGATCTATCTGAAGGACATTGTATACTTTGAGGCCAAACAGAACTACGTGCAGCTGCACACCGAAACTGAGAAGCTGGTTTTTTATCACACCTTCAAGCAGCTGGAGGCCAAGCTACCGAGTAGCTTCCTGAAAACGCACCGCTCGTTTATTGTTAATCTGGATCACGTGCGGGCTTATGAGGAAGGGGCCGTGGAAATGAGCAACAAGGTATTCGTTGCGGTAAGCCGCACATTTACAGCAGACCTACGTAACCGCCTTCAGTTACTCGGCTAGCCGAATAATGTTGTCACATATATGCGGCCGGGACGATTTTGCCCCGGCCGTTCGTGTAGTAAGCTTGCGCCTTTTACCCTGTTTTAGGGCGGCTCGTCAAATACTTCGGGTGGGGTAAAACCGGAAACGTAGATTCGTTCAACGATCCAAAAAAAGTACTCTACCGCGTTGAGGTTGATCTTTTTCAGGCGCGTTGTATTGCTATCCAACCCCAGAATTTCCGTTCGCTACTATGGGTGCCCTGCAGCTTTCCTCCTTTCCTTCCGAAACTTTCCCCGCCGCTCAAATGAGCATCCTGCCGACGGCGCTGCCCAGCCTGGGCGCGTGCTGCATGATCTACATGGCAGAACTCTATAAGCGCCGGGGTGCCCCAGTCTCAGTTAATGTCCGGACGCAGGATATGAGTGAGGATGAGCTGGGTCCAGTGATAAGCCTGGATCACGCCTCAAAGCGGGCGCCGAAAATGCTGCGTCAAGAAACCGATCAGGCACTGGTGGCCGAGCTGCTGACGAAAGTAAAGGTAACGGCCCCTGATGCCGTTATGAAGTGGAACGAGGATGAGCGCTGCTGGTACATCAAAGCCAAGCGGCCAATTATGACGCCGGCCCTGCCCCTGCACAGACAATTAGTTTCCACTTCCTGGATTAACAACTAACTCGCTCCGGGTGAAAAAGTATAGGTGAAGGTTAACAGAAAGGCCGCCGGACTGCTCCAGCGGCCTTTCTGTTGGGTTACCGGCCTACCTCCTCGAACTCAACTACCGGCCCGGCTAAGCTCCACCGAACAATTTTGTTGCCGGTGTTGGCCAGCTCCTCGGCCTCCAGCGTGCGAAGGAAGTCCGCGGGCAATTCAATGCCGTGGTAGTCGCAGATGAACTTAATTTCAATGGCCTCATAAATGGCACCTTCCAGCAAGGTATCATACAGGCGCTCGGCCTCGTCGCCTTCGCCGGCTGTCAGGTTCAGAAAGAACTCCCCGAGTCGGCGGTCCCAGCCGCAGCGTAGGGTGGCCACCTGACCGGCGGTGCTGGTGCCTTCCTGTTGGTCGTGGCGGTTGTTGGCGGCAAAGGCAGTGATGAATGTGTGCTGGCTCATGGGGAAAAGTGAAAGGTTAAAGGGTTGCGTTGTAATAGGTTATACGGAAATCAGCCACCTTTCCGCTAATAATTAGCAACAAAAAACCCCCTTAATTTCTCCCATGTAGCTATTTATTCCCCAACTGCCCACTTGCCCTAATACCAAAGAAGCCAGACCGGGCGGCCTGGCTTCTTCGGTAAGGGTATGCTACTACAGTAAACTCAGTTGCATGGCTTGCACCGGTTCCCGGGCGGGCTCAAACGTGGCGGCCCAGATCTGGCGCCGCAGCTCCAGCAACTTTTTCTTGCTCTCGGCAATTGTGCCTGATTCCGCTTCGCTGTGCACTCGCCCCCGGGTCCGTTGCAGTAGTCGGTGCAGACTCCAGAGTTCGTCGTGCAGTGCCAGCGCCAGCGGGTGCGGCCGGTAGCCTAACTGCACAAGGGGTAAGGGCTGAAAGTAAAAGGCGGTATCGCCGTGTACTACTCGTCCCATGGAGACAAAGTTAAAATTGCCCTCCACTTGGGCCCAGTCAAAACAACCGGCGGCCGAGTTCCACCCATTGTTTTCGGGTAAGGCTGACAAGGGTTTTTTAACCTCGATCAACTGAAGTGCTGAGTGGGTTTGCTCGCGGCGGGACTGGCTCATATAAATAGAGAAAAATGGTGCTTAATTCTCTATAATATACGTATTACGTTGCTTTTTATTTGCAAAAAAACCGTTTATTTTCCCTTGAAACGGCACTTTTTTACCGACTCTGTTTCTGCTGATTTACCGGCTGCTTATCCTCAGGCAAGGCGTTGATTTCGGCCAGCAGATCCTGCAGCACTACCTGCACATCTTCGCCCATTAGATGAGCCAGCCGATACACGTCGCCTAGGCTGAGCACGCTGGGATTCTCCTCGGCCTTCTTTACCGTGCGATGCGCCATAAGCAGTTTTTCCTGCAAAGTTCGGGAGGTATAGCTGCCGGCTTCAATCATTTGTTTAAATGTGCGGCCTTTACCACCGGAACGGCCGGATTTGCCGGCGGATTTGGTAGTGGCCGGTTTCTTTGAGGTAGAGGAATTCATGCGGTAAGTGTGTGTACGGCAAAGCCGGAGTGGTAGAAATTTGTTGTCAATTATACGCAATCGAAATTTAACCGTTGCTACATATCCGCGTTAACAGAAAAAGCGGGGCGCCCACTGGCCCCCCGCTCACCTGTCTAATCATCCCCTCTCAGTACTGAGTCGCGGGCCAGCAGCACATCACCCACGATATAGTCAGGTGCTCCCTGCCCAGCAGTGCTATACGTGCCCAGGGGGTATACCAGGTACCATAGGCAAGTTGCCAAGGCGTTGATCGGCTTGCGGGCGTCCTTCCCATCCTCATCGAGAACCAGGCATGTGCCGTCCAGCTTATGAGCCTGCTGCTCCCCATCCCAGGAATGAATGCTGATAAAGCCCCCCACGGCCTCCTGCATCTGGTCCAGGCTCAGGTTGGTGCCCAGTTCCAGCGCTACCGGCTCTACATCCCCGCCCAGGCTCAGGCGAACCGCGCCCGTCTGGTCGAGCAATTGCAGAATAAGCTGGCGCTGAAGCCGGAAGAACGTCAGCAACTGGAAGCGGTCGACAAACCCCCGCTCGCCCAACTTGAAGGAGAAGCCATCATAGGTACTCGTGGTGAACTGGCGGGAAGTTGTGCCGCAGAGGGCAATTATGCGGGCCTCGTCGCGCTCCTGCAGAAACAGGCGGGCCGGGCAGTCCTGCCACTCGCCGCCGGCATGGGGGCGCATTTGTAAGGCGTGCAGGCTGAATAGGGGATAAGTGGCATCAGCTCCGGTGAGGGCAGCAGCATTGAGGGCGACTTCTTGGGCAGTACGGCTCATAGACGGAAGGGGAAAGGTGGTTGCGTTGTATGCTCCTTGTACGTCTTTTTAGCCCTTTTTGTTAATAAAAAGCAACAAAAAAACTGCTTGAAAGCTCTATTTCTGAATACGTTGGCTTTCTGCCCTATCGCCCAGATAACCCTGTTGCTCTGCTCAGCGCCGGTTGCTGTTGCGCCCGGTATAGCCAGGCAAGCAATAGGTAGGGTCGGCCAACCGCCGCAGCCGGTCCTGACAGTGGTATACTTGCCAGGCCAGCTCCTTGCTACGCTTGGCCGCGGCCGTTGTCAGCTTCTTGTAATACCCTTTGTTCTCGATGATGTGGGCCGGGTCGTTGTCGTGCTCCTGCAGGCTCGCGGTTACCTCGATCAGCAGTTGCTGCGCCTGCTCCTGGGTCATGCCCGCTGGGTTTTGCCGTAGCAATGAATTTGCCCGTTTGGCGCTGTCGGTAAGAGTTGTCCGGGTAGTAAAGGGCCGCATCTTTATCAGGTTTGGGTACCCTCTAAGTACGAAAAAACCGCCCTTTTCGATGCTAAATAGCAACGAACAACGATGCTAAATAACAACAAAAAAGGCGGCTGATAAAGCATTAACCCGGTTTGTTTAATCGGCAGCATCTCCGGGCTGCTCCGAGTCGATGGACCACTGTTCACGCCCGCCGTCCTGCCAGGTATCGTATTCAGAATCCATAATTTCATTCCGGTCAGCACTGTTCATCTGCCAGAAGTTCGCCGGCACCTCCAGATGCACCTGCTCGGTGTGGGAGTAGCTGGTGAAAGTGGCATCAATGAGCATCGTAGTCGGGTTTTTCTCTTGGTTGGCCATGGGAGATTCGTAAGAGGTTGCGTTGTCCTCTGTATACATTTGCCATTGCCTGCCTGCCGACAAAAAAAGGGGAAAGAACGCCGGTTGCGGCCATTCCTTCCCCTGCTGCCCGGTAAATGAGCCGCTACCGGCTCACCCGAACAAGGTGCCCTGCACTGCTGCCCCCGGTTCTCCGTCTGGAGCCTGAGCGGCCGCCACCAGCTGCAGAGAGCCCAGCTTGAAGTTTTTGGTTTCGGCCGGGTCCGTGACCGTGCGCTTGGCCACCGTGCGCGTCCGCTCCGCAAAGCGTACGGCGTACACGCCGCCCCCGACTTTCTCCGTGATGGGGCCCTGGCGCTGGTTGTATTTGGGATTGGAATGGCTGGCCTCGACTCGCTGGCCAACGCTGAAGGTGCTGCTGCGGGGTTCTTTGCTCATAGCTCAGGCGGGGATGTGAGGTAGGGTTCGGGCTTTCTCTTTGAGGAAATGATCCAGCACTGCCTCGACGGGGCTGGCTTGGCCGCGGCGGCGCCCTAGCAGGTTGGCGGTTTTCTGTACCTGCAGCACCTGGTTGATCAGGTCCACGTGCTCCGGCTCGTCGGCGCACACTTCGCGTAGCAGCTGCTGCTGCTCGTGCTGCTTGCGGGTTTGGGCTGATGCCGGCAGCGGAACCGGGTAGATGCTGTTATAGATGCCGGCAACGGTGTGGGCAAACAACCCATCCCGGTGCCACAAGGCCTGTATCACCACCAGTTCCTGATAGCTGATAAAGCTCATGGTAGGGTCAACTTCCCGCTGGATGGTATACTGCGCCTGCAACAGCCGTCGCAGCACCTCGGCCCGGGTATTGGCCGAGTACGGCCCCCAGGCCTCCTCCCGGATATAGCCCCGCCGTAACTCCTTCTGCCGGTACCGGGCTGGATTATCGCGGGCCTCAATGAGGAAGTTGCGCAGATCCGCCAGCGGCTCCATCCACGTCTCGCCGTTCTGAATCAGGCCTTCCATGGATTTGTCCCGGGCCACCACGGTACACACCCAGCATCCAAAGCGACTCTTGCCGCAGGAAGCCGTGGCGGTGTCGATTACCAGGGGGCAATCCTCGTCGACGGATGCGCTCCGGTAAAGCGTTATCAACTCCTTGTGCGTCCCGCCCCAGGGCGGCGGTACCTGGTTCAGGTACTGCCATAGCTCGGGCGTCTGCACGTCCCGGATGGGCGCAAATACCGACGCATTGGGCAACACATGCTTGCGTAGGCGCCGGCCCTGCACGGCATGCTTACGCATCGACTGGGCCCGCTTGCTGCTTTCCGCCTCGCGGGTACCCAGCAGTATGATTACTTCACCCGCTGAGCTGATTTTACTCTGGATGAAGCGGGTAGTAGGCGAGATTTTCAGCCGGTCCGTGCACCACCGAAAGCGCGTGTCCGGGGCCGGATAGCCCAGCCCGATCAGCTTGGCCCAGAAGGTTTCCTGCAACTGGGGCAGCGTGCGCTGCACGATAAAGGGCATGTCCTGGGTTTGGGCGGCCTGCTCGATGCGGCTCAGCTGCTTATCGACAAACTGCACCACGCGCGGATTTTCCACTCGGGTGTCGTTCGTCACAACGTAGATAGGGCGGCTGCGCTGCTCAGCCGGCAGCTTGGCGACTGAGCGCCAGGCCAACTGTAAAAGCAGCGTGGAGTCCTTGCCCCCGCTAAAGCCCAGAATCCAGGGCTTGTTATTGTCGGGCATCAGGTATTGATCCTGTAGCTCCGCCTCGATGAAGGCAATGTTCAGGGGCATAAGGCAGAAGATAGCTCAGTGATTAGTAGCACTCGGCGTAGGTGGGGTCCTCGGGCGCTGCATCCGGGTCGATCCTATCGGCCTCGTCGAAGAAATCCAACTCCTCAAGCGGGCTGGCGCCCTCCGGCCCATAGGCCAGGTCAATCAGCTCGCACAGAGCGGCTACGGCTTCCTGAAGGCAGCTGAAGCGCTGCACCCGCGCGGCCGGGGCCTCCCCGGCGCCCAGCTGCTCGACGGTGTTGCTGGTGATGGCGTGCAGCAACTCCTGCTCAGTGTGGGCAAAGTCCGGCCCGGCCACGTAGTAGCGGGCTTCCCAACGCAGGATATAGCCCAGCAGCAACAGGCCTTCGGCGCCACCGGCGTTGAACTGGACCCGCTGCCCCTTCCCTTGGGGAATGGGAGTGTAGAATTCCTCCTCGATGTGGAGACGCGACGGCCGTGGAGCGGTAATCATGGCGGCAAGGGTTTGTACTGGTTTGCGTTGTTGTTATTTATACGCAAAGCCGCCGGTAATCGTTGATTAATTGTTGACGAAAAGCAACAAAAAAAGAGCCGTCACCAGCTCCTTTCTCCCTATTGCCCTATTCTTCCTCGTCCTCACCTGGTTTCTCAACCTCCGCTATTTGCTGCGGCAGTACCTGAGGCCGCGCTTGGCCGCCCCCGTACCGGATGGGCCCTGGTCGATCTTCCCAGGCCTGAGCCTCATAGCCGCACTCCCCGCAGGCCACATACCACAGAATGCACAAGGGAAAGTGAGCAGACAAGCCGATTACCTGGTGCAGCATCAGGTCGCCGCAGCGGCCGCATTCCAGCTCGGACAAGTCCGGTTCGGTTCCGGGTTTAGAGTCCATCATGAGTGGCGGGGCGGTTACGCTGGCATAGCAAGGTTTTCTTGGACCGGAGGCGGCTACGCCGGGGCCGTACGGGGTTGTAAGCCCCGGCAACCACCCGGATGAACGGCACCTGCAGCAGCAGGCAGGCTGCGTGGCGCCGGCGCTGGGATACGGCTTCCGTTACATCGGGCACGTGCGCTACGAGTACGCAGTAAAACGTCATGGGGGAGTCGGCTTGCCGGTGGGCAAAGGGACACCGGTAGCAGCTGCTCGTGCGAATCTGGCGGGCGAGGGGCTGGTTCATGCGTTGGGCTGCTGTATTGGAGCCAGGTGCTGGCTTACCTGGTAGAGAAAATGGCTGCGTTCCTCGAACACCTCGTGGGCTGGTGGCCCGTCGGCCTGCAGCTTGAATGCTGAGGCGTGGGGTCTGGCCGCATACACATCGGCTACATGCTGGTATAAGCGCCCGATCAGGTAGACCTGCGTATGCAAACTCTCGGGCTCATTAACGGCATCCAGGGCGCGGCTCAATAGTCGGCTTTGCTCAGCACTGGCCATCATCGAAGCCAGCAAAGCAGCGCTCCTTGCTTGCTCGCGGGTGCGCTCCAGCATGGCTCCGTCGTGGCGCAGAGTTGCCGCCGCTTCAGTAGGGGAGGGCAGGGAGGGTACCATGGGCAGTAGGGAGTTAAATGATCACTGAGTGGTTGCGCACCCGGCTAGTAATTGTCTTGGCCGCAGGCCTCCGCGTTAGCCAGCAGGGCTATCAGCTCCGCGTCGTACACTCGCCCCATCTGCTCGGCATATTCGGCCTGAGCCTCCGGGGTGGCTTGCTGGGCCAGGTAACGAGCGTGCATCAGCTGCTCATCCATCCATTGCTTTAACCGACCCAGCACGGCGGCGGGCTCCTCAGGAATTTCCTGCAGGCTATTGTGGTCCAACTGCTCCCCGATCAACTCCTCCACCGAGGCATGAGGCTCCCACTGGCCTTCCTCGCCTTCCGAGAACAAGGCAGTGATTTCAGCATACAATTCGGCAGGCAAAATATCATTTTTCATGCTATAGAAGCTATTTTTTGTTGTTATATATACGCAAATATACGTGTACTAGTTGTTCTCATTCAGCAACAAAATATGCTAATTAATGCAAATAAAAATGATTGCACAAATCAAATATTACGCGATTAAAATTAATTGCATAGTAGCTTTAACCCGCCATAAATAGGGGCCTCGCAACCTCACTAAATCCCTGTAGCTCATGCAAAAGAAAATACTGCGTTCTACCCTGGCCTGCCTGCTGGTAGGAACTGCGCTCAGCGCCCGGGCCCAGCTTGTAAATGATGAGCCCGCTGGGGCCATCCCCGTACCGCTGGACTCTGCCCGGAGCCCGCTGCTCACCACGACGGCCGGGGCTACGGCCTCCGCTGCTCCGGCGCCCCAGCCCTGCGGAACCACGGCCGCGGGCAAGGATACCTGGTACTCGGTTCAGGTACCCGCCTCGGGCGCTGTGACGGTTACGACGGCTGCAGTAGCCGGCTCTCCGCTCACGGATACGGTGCTCGAAGTTTTTGCCGGCAGCATCGGTAGCCTTATCCCCCTCGGGTGCAACGACGACTACACGGCTGGCCACCATTTTTCCTCGATGACGGTGGTAGGCCAACCGGCTGGCAGCACGCTGTATGTGCGGGTGTATGGCTTCGGAAATGTCGGCGGGGCCTTCTCCCTGCATGCTGCGACTGCGGCGCTGCTGGCCAACGATGAAATCAGCGGGGCTATTCCCTTGCCGGCTGATGGCCAGTATTCGGTTGTCGCGGCCACGAATGCCGGCGCTTCCGCCACCGCCGGCGTGCCCGCACCTCAGGCGGCCTGCCTTCAGTCAACGGCCCCAATCAGCAATGATGTATGGTTTAGCCTGGTTGTACCGGTTTCTGGCCATGTGGCGGTGCGTACGTCGCCGGTGGTAGGGTCAGAGTTGTCGGATACGGCGCTGATGCTGTACTCTGGCACGCCGGAAAAGCTCACTCAGTTGGCCTGCAATGATGATCTGGGGCCTAACAACTTTTACTCCGGGGCCCTGGCCTCCGGCCTTACGCCTGGCTCAACGGTGTATGTGCGGGTATGGAGCGCCCAGTATTCCCTTACCGGCGCCTTCAACGTGTGCGTACTGACGCCCGCGACCATGACTGCTCCGATGAACGTGGCCAAGCTTCCGCTCCTGGTATCGGCCAATCCGGTACACGAAAGCCTGAGCGTAAAGCTGCCTACGCTGGCCGACCAACGGAGTGCCCAGCTCTCGCTGCGCAACAGCGCGGGCCAAGTGGTCAAGCTGCGACTGGTCAGCCTGAAAGCGCGGGAGGGCGAAACCTCGCTGGATGTGTCGGATCTCCCGGCCGGCATTTATTCCCTGAGGCTGCAGACGGGATTGAGTATCGGCACGCATAAGGTTGTGATTGAGTAAGCTCCCGGCCTCGCGCATGCAACAGAGCCGCCCCGCTGTCGTGGGGCGGCTCTGTTGTTTTCCAACCTAGGCGGCGACGGCCTGCAGGTCCCGGCCGAACACGTACTGGCTGCGGGGAGACTGTTGAAACTTGGCGGGTACTTTCTCAAAGTCGGCTACGATGCCCAGAAAGCCCTCTGCGTGGAAATAGCCCTTAACCGTGGCTTTGCCGCTCAGCCCCCCCGGGCGGCTGACCATAAGGGCTTTGCCTACTTCCGGAACTTCGCCCTGGCCCGACCAATACAGACCGCCCGGGAGAGCATTCAGGCGCGGCGCTTCGGCCCACATCGGCAGCGGGGTACGCTGTTGCTCAGCGGCCTCGCGGCGGGACTGGTTGGCCGCCCGGAGGCGCAACAGCTTCTCGGGTGACATACGCCGGGCCTTGCGGTAGATTCGGCGCGGGGCCTCGGCCGCCACCGGCTGCGCCATTGGTTGTGGTGAGGCTACCGGTTCTGCTACCAGCTGCTGCTCAGGCTCCGGTGCGGGTTGGGGGTCGGCAACCGGCTGGCGGCTCCCTGCTTTGATGCCGGCCACATACGATACCAGGGCCCGATGCCAGCGTAAGAGTTGGTTAATGTCGTGGCAATGCGCTGCCTTTACCATGGCCACTTCCCGCTGCGCCTCACTTATCAGCGGGCTGGTGAGTGCCTGGCTGATGATGCTCAGGGCCGATTGGCGGATTTCCCGGATGCGGCGGGCCACCGCTGATTCTGTCTGGTCGGCTGTCTGAGGCAGGGCAATGAGCTGGGCGCTGGCAAAAGAATTCATGGCTGTCGGCTAAGGAGGTTGGAAGGACTTGCGTTGTAATAGCGTATACGTCCGGAAACCGCCTAGCGTTTATAAAAGACAACAACAAAACAAGCGTTTTTATGCCGTAATAGCCGTTTTTCCCCTGCTGCCCGCTTTTCCATCTACGTTGCTTCGGCAGGCAACCCGGTAGGCATGTTGCTCCTGATCTAGTGCCTCAGCCAGGGCGCGGGTCGTCTGCCGCTGCACCTGCTCGGCCGGCCAGTGGTGCTCCCGCTGCTGTCCTTCATTACTGATGCCCGGAAACATGCGCCGGGCTTCCGCCACCTTGTTCTCATAGGGGTCGCACTAGAGTAGGAACGGAAAACAACGTTAAGGCTGAGCGCTCCAATTTTAGTGGGCGGGGTGTCTCAGAAAACGGACAGCTGCTGGGCGTGGGCCGGGCCTGGCCTATCTAGAAAACTGGCGGAAAAGCTCAGGAAGCAGCGTAGTTCCGAACTTTCTAGACAGAACGCTCATTGCCCCGTCAGAAAGTCTTCAGAATTGCCGGCTACCTTTCCGCCGTTCCTAAATTTGCTTTCCCGTGAAGCTGCTGATTGTAGAAGACGAGCCGGCCCTGCGCACCTCCCTGGTGGAATACCTGCGCCAGGACGGCTATGTAGTAGAGGCCGCAGACAGCTACGCGCAGGCGCACGAGAAAATCAAGCTCTACCAGTACGACTGCGTACTGCTGGATTTGACGCTGCCCGATGGCAACGGGCTGGACGTGGTACGCACGCTCCAGGCCGACCGCTCCCCGGCCGGCGTACTGATCATTTCAGCCCGGGGGGCGATTGACGACAAGGTGCTGGGTTTGGAGCTGGGAGCCGATGACTACCTAGCCAAGCCATTTCACCTCTCGGAACTAAGCGCCCGGCTGAAGGCCATCATCCGGCGGCGGCAGTTTCAGGGGCAGCGCCAGCTGCTGTTTCAGGAACTGACCGTATTTCCTGACCAGTCCCGGGTGCTGGTCAATGAGGAACCCGTAACGCTTACACGCAAGGAGTTCGACTTGCTGCTATATCTGCTCTCCCATCCCGGCCGCGTGCTGACCAAGGAATCCATTGCCGAGCACGTCTGGGGCGACGCGGCCGATGCGGCCGACTCCTTCGACTTCCTCTACACCCACCTGAAAAACCTCCGGCGCAAACTGCAGGACAAGGGTGCCGGCGACTACATCCGCTCCGTGTATGGGGTGGGCTATAAGTTCAGCACGGAATGAAGCTGCTTGTTGCCACCAACCGCTACTATCTGCTGCTGGCCACCGTGCTCTTCACGGCCGGCAGTGTGTTCCTCTACTACGGCGTGCGCTGGACGCTGCAAAGCGAAGTGGAGGAGCGCCTGTTTCAGCAGCGCGACTACCTGCGGGAGCAGGTGCAGCGCACCGGCCGCCTGCCCGGCACCCCGTTTGAGGGCCGCATGCAGCTCAGCCCGCAGCCGCAGCCGGAGGGCCTGCGCGATACCTTGTTGCTGGAACCGTTGGAAAACGAGTTGGAGCCCTACCGTCAGCTCACCTTCCGGCTGCCGCTTAATGGCCGGACCCAGTGGGTGTCGCTGAGCAAGGCCCTGCTGGAAACGCACGAAGTCCAGCGCCTGATTGTGCTGCTGCTGGTAGGGGTACTAGGCACGCTGCTGCTGGGCGTGGTGGGGCTCAACCGTTGGCTGACCCGCCGCCTCTGGGCCCCGTTTGAGCAGACCCTGCACCAGCTGCGCGGCTACGACGTGCGCCAGCACCAGGTGCTACAGCTGCCGGCCACCCACATTGAGGAGTTCGCCCAACTCAACCACACGCTCACCCACCTAAGCGAACGGGTCGCGGCCGACTACGTGCTGCTCAAGGAGTTCACGGAAAACGCCGCCCACGAAACCCGCACCCCGCTGGCCATCATGCAGGCCAAGCTGGAACAGCTGCTCCAGCTGCCGGATTTGCCCGCGCCGGCCGGCCCCTTGGTGGGCGACCTGTACGCGGCCGTGCAGCGGCTGGCCCGCCTGCACCAGGGGCTAACGCTGCTCAGTAAAATCGAGAACCAGCAGTTTGCCGCCGCCCAGCCGGTACCGCTAGCTGGGCTGCTGCGCGAAAAGCTGAGCCAGCTGGAGGAATTCATGCAGCAGAAGAATTTGCAGCTGGACGTGCAAATCAGCGCCGAGCCGGTGC
Source organism: Hymenobacter mucosus (assembly GCF_900188255.1). Lineage (GTDB taxonomy): Bacteria > Bacteroidota > Bacteroidia > Cytophagales > Hymenobacteraceae > Hymenobacter > Hymenobacter mucosus. The sequence continues at coordinate 152,141 of NZ_FZNS01000010.1, forward strand.
TTGCGCTGCATCCGGCCCTGGCCGATTCATTGCTCAGCAACCTGCTGCACAATGCCATCCGCCACAACCAGCCGGGCGGCCTGCTGCGGGTGCAGCTAAGCGCCATTGAGCTGGTCATCACCAACACCGGCCCGGCCCTGGCGGCACAGCAGGCGCCCGCGCAGTTTTTCGAGCGGTTTCGCAAGCAGAATGCCGCGTCCGAGTCGCCCGGCCTGGGGTTGTCCATCGTGCAAAGCATCACGACCTTCTATGGCTTTACCGTGGCATACGACTACGCCCCGGATTCGGCGCGGCATACGCTGCGTGTCCGGTTCGCTTCAGCGGTTCCCCGCCCCTGACCCCTACAGAATGTGCACAGAATTGCGCTCTACGTTTGGGGCGTACCTGCTGCTTTTTTGTATGCCCCGCTCCGTGTTGCTCCTCTGGCTGTGCTGGCTGCTCCCCCTGTTCCCGTCCCGGGCCCAGACGGCGCCTGCTGTTTCGGTACCGCCTTCCCTGCGTGACTCCACCACCCGCCCGCCGCTCTGGCAGGGGCCGGTGGCGCGGGCGCTGCTGGTGCCTACGCTGCTGCTCACGGCCGGCGCCCTGACCACCCATCGGGTGGAGGCGCTGGAATCAGACGAGGAGCTGCGGGAGGAAATCCGCGAGCATATGGGCCGGCCCACGACGACGCTCGACAACCAGCTCCGCTACCTGCCAGGGGCCGTAACGCTCGGCCTGGGCCTGGCCGGGGTGCCGGGCCGTCACAAACCCGTGGACCAGCTGCTGCTGGCGGCGCTGGCCTTCACCCTCAACGATGCGGTGACCAGCAACCTGAAGAAGCTCACGCAGGTGCAGCGCCCCGACGGTTCCGACTTCCATTCCTTTCCCAGCCAGCACACCAGCCTGGCCTTCGCCTCGGCTACGTTTCTGCACAAGGAATACGGCGGGCGTAGCGTCTGGTACAGCGTGGGCGGCTACTCGGTAGCAGCGGCCACAGGAGGTATTCGCATGGCCAAAGACGTGCATTGGTTTTCCGATGTGCTGGCCGGAGCCGGCGTGGGCATTCTGTCAACGCAGGCCGCGTACTGGCTGTACCCGCTGGTAACAAAACCACTGCGCAAGGTGCTGGGCAACCGGGCGCTGGTCGTGCCCAGCTACCAGCAGGGGGCCATCGGGGCCACCGCCGTCATGGCGTGGTAAGGCAAGCGTAGGAAACTACAGAATGCCTTCAGAATCGTGCGGGAGCTTTGTCGGACTACCCTGCGCCAACAAGCCAGCGCATGCGTTTCCTCACCAACTGTCCCTCCCATTGCCCAGCAAAAAACACATGAAAACAAGCCTGTTGCGTACCTGGCTCACGGCCTCCCTGGGCCTGTGCGCCGCCGTGGCCTCTGCCCAGCAAGTGGACAGCCTCTCCTTTATCCGCTCCAAGCGCATGTCGGACGCCGACCTGGCCAAAAAACGGGAAGGCCTGTTCGTGACCGGACTACCCGACCTATCGTCCGACCCGGTCACGGGGTTCGGCGTGGGGGTCAAAACCAACATCATCTGGAACGGCACCCGCGACAATCCGCTGTTTGCCTACACGCCCTACCTCACACGCCTGCGCGCCAACGCGGCGTACTTTACCACCAACGCCCGCGAGTTCACCCTGTCCCTGGACGTGCCCTACTACAAGGGCACACGCTGGCGCTACCGCGTCGACTTCAAGGCCCAGCAAAACCCAGCCAACCTGTACTTCGGCTCGTCCGAGGCCACGCTCGGCCGCCTGCGCCTGCCCTCGAACCCGGACGTGACGTTTGCCACCTACGCCCAGTACGACGCGGCCCGCAAAACCCTGCGGCCGGGGCAGGCCGGCGAAGCCGCGGAGGTTACCGATGCCCTGTCCAACCGGTTCCGGGAAACCGAGTTTATGCTCAACCTGAAAGCTGACTACGCCCTGGGCAAAGGTCGCTGGCGCGTGATGGGCGGCTACGAGATTCAGCACCTCTCCTACGACACGTTCCAGGGCACCAAGGCCGAAGCGACCCGTAACGGCGAAGAAACCACGGCGCCTAACGGCACGTCGCTGCTACAGCGCGATGCACAGCAGGGGCGCATCTTTGGCCTGGACGGGGGGTGGGTATCCATCCTGCAGACGGCGCTGATTCACGACACGCGGGACTTCGAGCCCGACCCGACCCGCGGAGTGTACTTTGAAGCAGCCAACGAGTTTTCCAGCCCCGTCATCGGCTCGCAGTTCCGCTTCAACAAGCTGTTTTTTCAGGGCCGGGCCTACCGCAAGCTGCCCGTGGGCCCGCGCACGGTGCTGGCCGGCCGGGTCGGCGTGGGCAACATTTTCGGGAAAGAAGCGCCGTTCTTTGAGTTTCAGGACCAGTGGAGCCCCGACGGCAGCATCAACGCGCTGGGGGGGCGGCAGTCGCTGCGCGGCTACCGGGCCAACCGCTTCCTGGCCCGCTCGCTGGCGTTTGCCAACGCCGAGTTGCGCATCCGGCTGGCCGATGTCAAGCTGGGCAAGCAGAACTTCGGGCTGGGGGTGGCCCCGTTTGCGGATGCCGGCACAGTGCGCGACCGGTGGCAAGACCTGGGCCTGCGCGACGTCCGGTTTTCGTACGGAGCCGGGGCACGCATTGCCTGGAACCTCTCGACCATGCTCTACGCGGATTACGGCGTATCCAAGGAAGACCGGCTGTTCTATTTCGGCATCGGGCAAAACTTCTAATACCATAACAGCGCGGCTCAGGGCTTTCCGGCAGGCTATTCCGGTTTGATAGCGGCGCCATGCGACGGTTGGCCTACTGCTTCGCTGCTTCGCTGCCTCCCGGCCCATGCCCGTAGAATTCCTCAGTGACGAGCAGGCCGCCCGCTTCGGCTGCTACGCCGACGACCCCAGCCCCGAACAGCTGGGAAGAACGGCTTGCCGAATTTTCTTAGCGTTGTTTTCCGTTCCTACTTTAGTGCGACCCCTCATACTCCAGATGGGCCCCGTTAGCGGCCTGCTGGGACCGCCGTACCTGCTGGGTTGCCTGTAAGCTTCGAGGGCTTCCAGCTAATCCATGAGCAAAGAAATCCCCAGGTGCTTACAGCGTCGACAAGCTGAATGGGACGGTAGGGCAGGGGCTTTAATGGGTCGCCACCCGAACTTATTTGGGAATTTTTATTGCTGTTATTTATCAACAGTACCTTGCACTTTGTTTTTAAACGACAACGCAAAAAGGGCTTAGCTATTATATTAAGAGGGTTTTTACTAACTTTCCCAAAATGAACCCTCTACCTTAATCCAGCTTTATTGCGTATTCTCACGCGTTTTAATTCCTCCCGGTACCCTCATGCTGCTATGAAAAAATACCTACTGTTCTCGCTGGTGGCGCTTTGTGCCTGCGGATCTCCCTCTTCAGAAACAAGCCAGCCGACGGCTACAACCGGCACGGCGCCCACCACCGCTTCCCCTGTCATTGATGAGAAAAACGGGTTCCGAGAACTGCAATTCGGCCAGCAACGCTCCAGCATTCCGGATCTGGTGGAAATGCCCGGCCGCGACTACGTGGCCATCAAAGACTACCAGAAAAAACCCGATAAGGAAAAGCTGCAGGTAGGGAATGCGCAGATCAGCGACATTACCTACGGCTTTTATAAGGATAAGCTGGTACGAGTATCCCTGACGGCGCTCGGGGACAACACGGATAAGCTACTAAATGCGGCCATCGGCTTGTATGGGGAGCCTACTCAGGACAAGCAAGCCATTTTACCCGCCCGGGCCTATTGGTGGATTGGTGAGAAGGCAATCGGCTCCTATACCGAAACCGGTAAAGAAGGAAAGCGCGGTTATTTGGTGCTAAGCGACAAGCAGGCCGTCAATGAGGCGGAGAAGCAACCAGCCAACGCGGCCGGCCCCGCCGACTTGTAATCTTTTGGCCAAGGCCCCGGCAGTACTGCCGGGGCCTTACGCTTTCCAGGCTTAGGCGGCTTGATCGAGCCAGCTCAGCTGCTTGCCTGGTCCCGTGAGTCGGCGGACAGTGGCCGACTGTTCGGCCGGCGCCCGCTGCACCGTCCCGGCCGGGGCTTCTTCCTCGGCTACCACGGCCGCCGCTTCCAGCGCCAGCAGCACCGGCCCGGGTACGGTCTGTGGCTCGGGGGCCACCGGTGCGGGATCGTAAGGGCTACGCTGGCGCTGCTGGTAGGCCTTCATTTCAGGTTCGGGTAACCACTGCTTACCGGCGCAGGCGCGTAGGTTGAATTCCTGCCAAAGCATTTCCTCCTTAAATTCGATATGGAGGGTGCCTTTCTTGAAAAAGCGCAGGTTGAAAAACTGGCTCTCGCAATCATTATCGAAGGAGGAGCCCGGGTACACCTTGCCCAGCCGGTCGAAACGGGTTTTTAGTGCCCGCTCAATGGTGTAGCAGGTATCATAGTTCTCCCCGGTCAGGTAGCACATTACCTTATCAATATCGCTATAGTGGCTCCCGCAGTGACTATTGATATTGAAGCGGCTGCCGTAGGTTTTCAGGTCGCGGGCCGTGCTCCAGTCGTCCCAGCGTACCCAGTTGGGGAGCACCAATTTACGGTTGGCCTTAAATTTATCGTTGCTTTTCCAGCCCTCGACGTGAACCCGGTTTTCCTTGTGGTAGGAGGTGAAAATGTCGAACACCGCCACGACGGCTTTATCCAGGATGGTTGTCCGGTTCTCGAACACCATTTCAACCAGGCTGGCCACATTCTCTTTGCAGAATTGCATGTAGCCCTGGGCGCGACCATAACGCTCGAAGTCCTTGCGAACCTGGTTTGTCATGTATTTCTGAATATTTACCTTGTCGAGAACGACATGCCAGGCGCTCTGATTCAGGTTGTCGCAGAACTCGTTGTAAACGGCCCGCTTATTCGGGCTGCTCTTGATGGCCTCGTTGGCCACGTCCAGAATATCCTGCTGGTAGCTCACGAGCTGCGAGCCGTAGAACTGCAGCGTACGCCGGGCGCGCATGTAGTCTACAAATGCCTCCTGGGCCTGCTCATAGCCTACCATCATATTGCCGATAACATCCTGCAGGGCTACGGCGTCGGCAAAGGTGTCCTCCGTCAGCTCCGGGCCGCTGTGGGTGCGCCCACGCTTGCCGCTGTGAAAGTCAAAATCCAGCGGGTCACGCTCGGCCGGCCGCTGCAGGCGTACCAGCGAAACGTGCACGTCGGTTTTGCGCTCGGCCTCCTCGGCTAAAAACACCTGGCCCAGCTCCTCTACGCTGCCATGGTCGGCAATCAGCTTGGCCAGCAGCTGGCGCGTCTCGGTGAAGGGGTTGCGGATCGTTTCCGAGTTCAGGATGGTAACCACGTGCCCCCCGGGCGCTACAGTCTTAAAGGCGTGCAAAATATGCTTGTCGGCGCAGCTGAAGGGTGGGTTCATCACCAGTAGATCAAACTGGTGGCCACCCTCGTAGCCCAGAAAATCATCAGCGATTACCTTGTAGTTCTTGCCCTGGAGCATGGCTTTCAGCTCCTGGTCAATTTCGCAGGCATACAGGTTTTTGCTGTAGCTGCTCCAGTGCCCATTGTGGGTGCGGCGTAAGTGCTCCTCAATCCAGTCGAGAATTTTACCGCTCCCGGCCTGGGGGTCGCAGATGGTCATGTTCATTAGCGCCGACTCGTGATACCCCCGCATTCCCCGGCTGGTGTCGCGCGGCTGGGCCAGCCACGGTTGCAGCATCGTTTCGATTACGGCGTCTGTCGAGGGGAAGAATTCGGCGTTGAACATGCGGAAAAAAATAGGGGTAAAACCTCTGTCTTTGTTGTTATTTATACGCAAAGCCCTATGATCGCGTTGCTCAAAATCCACAAAAAAAGGGCTTTTTAGGGCCCTTTAAGTGTTTTTCTTCCTACTGCCCTATTACGCATTGACGCTGCCCCGTACCTTTTGCAGGGCTTTTTCCAGGTCGGTTTCATGAATGGAATAGAAGCGGTGGAAGTCGCCGGCCTCGGTCAGCTCCACGCCGTCCCAAGTACCATCCGAATCCCGGTAAATTACCTGGCAACCCGTCAGGGGCCGGTTTTCCTCGCGGCTGATTTCGCTCAGCACGTAGTCGATATCATTGGTGACGGTTTTGCCCTGATCCTCGTCGATGATCTGCACGATGTTGTCGCTGCTGATCTCGTAGGTGAAGCTGGCGTGGGGAATGCGAGAATGGCGCATAAGGGTAGGGGGTAAATGGTTGAAATGAAGCAGAATCAAGCCGCCTGCGCGACGTTGGGAAAGCAATCGAACAAAGAGACCTGCCGGCCCTCGCGGCGCCAGCTACGCGCCGAATCGTAGGCCTCAATGCGGTCGGCAATCAGACAGGCCCGGTCCCCGCGCGTTTTGGCCGTAGTGCCGGCGAAGCGGGCGGCCTGGCCACTGTTGCGGGCCACGTTGGTCGAGTCGCCGGAAGTAAGCGGCAGCACGGTAAACACCTTGGGGTCGAGCATCCGCAGGCCGTGGAGCTGGCAGAGCGGCCGGCCGTGCTCGTCGGTCACTACTTCCATCATTTCCCGGATGCGTTGCCACCAGGCCCGGCTTTTCAGCACTTCGTACCCGATGCCGCCGCCCAGGGCCACCGTTTCGTAGTGCTGAGCCAGCCACAACAGCCGGTCGAGGGAATGGTGCATGTGGTAGACCGGAACTCCCCGCAGGTGCTCAGGCCAGCGGGCCAGATAGGCATTGTTCTGGGCCTCTGTCCCGGCAATGTGGTCGGGGATGATGGCCCAGAGAAACCGTGGGTGCTGCTGGAGCTTTTCCACCCAGGCGGTATAGCCGTCGTAGTCCTGGAACTCAGTGTGGCCCTGCCGCCACTTGCTGAATGCCCCGTTATCGAGTACGAACCCTTTGCAGACCTCCAGCACGAGGCTGAGCTGGTCGCGCCGCTCGTAGCTGACCAGGCCCCAGCGGTCGGTCAGCACCTGTCTAGCGTCGGCCTTGCTGCCTCCGATGGGAGTACCGTGAATTTTGAGCATCCGGGGTTCAGCACACTTGATGAAACCCGGTTCCTGGCGCGTAGGCATTGATTTCAAGAAATGTGTTTGTTGTTATTTATACGCACACACATTCCCTTTGTTGCTATTTAGGCGCAGTAAAAACGGCTTTTTATCAGCGGTTCTGTTCCCGATTGCCCACAAAAAAGCCCGACCAGGTAACCAGGTCGGGCTGCATTGCAAAAGGCGTATTACATACCTTCTACCAGGGTCACAGCCAGGCGGCTGTTCATTACTTTCTTCGGGTCCTCCTTGGGCTTTCGCAGAATCCAGCCCTTGCCATTGGTTCCTTTTATCCAGGTGCGCGGCTCCGATTCCGAGCTTCCCAGCTCCAACTCGGCCCACTCGTCCAGGTGGGACGTTTCGTAGCCCGCTGCGCCACCCGTAACAACCAGCGGCGAGCCGGAGCCTTTCGAGGGGACGGTGATGGCAACATAGTTGGGGGCTTCCTCCGAGCCTAGGCCTTCCACGACAACAAACACGCCGTTTGCGGGCATTGCAATGTTGTAGCTGGACACATCCAACGACAACAACCCTTTGGGGGCCTCTTTCATCTGCTGGGCGGATACCATAATCGGGGCCGGCAGCAGTGGCGCATTCTCAGGCACGGTTGCCACCTGACTTTGAGGGGCCGCCAAAAGTTGTACCCGTAGTCGCCCAGCCCGCACATCGGTCGGCTTCAGCTGCACCTGGATGGTGGCCAGCGTGCCGCTGGTGGTTGCCGGCAGGTGAACCGCAATGTTTGTCCCGGCTACCAGGCTATACGTGCGCAGTGCCTTTACCTTTCCACTGGTGAAGGGGGTTATGGTAACGGTCTTGCTCGGCCGCACGGTGACTTCAGCCAGCGTCTGTGCGGGGATGGGCCTTAGCGTGTCAGGCTGCGCTGTGCCAAGCGAGCCGCAGAGAAAAAGAATAGATGCGAGCATAGTATATTTTTGAGACTGCAAGATCTTAAAACAAAAACAATACCGGGCAGCGATGCCCGGTATTGTTTTCTGACTGCAACGAGTGCCTGCTGGTTAGTCGCAGAAAGCAGAGTTGGGGATGGTGGTACCGCTGCCGAAGCGAATGCCGAAAACCCAGTAGCTCCAGGTGCCGCCACCGTTGTCGTCACAGTGCATGCCCGAGCCGAAAAGTTTCGCTTCGGCTTTATTGGCCGGAGCTGCTGCCAGCATGACGCCGCAGGCCATCGCGCCAACAACGGCTACTTTTTTGGCTTTGGAGCGGGCGGCAGCCAATACGTTTTTGAACGTCTTTTTCATGGTACTTGAATGTGGAAATAGAGTGCCTACTCTGTTCGCTTTTCGGCATACGCGGCAGCCATTTGGAGGCCACGGATCAAACATAGCAACTAAATTTAATTGCATCAATAACCGCAATTAAATTTAGTTGCGAAATGTCATTCGCAGTTGGATTTTACCCTAACCGTGCGATTTCCACGGCCGCGATATTGCTCTCCGCAATCGGGTAAGCGCTACGGGGCCCTCCCAGGGCTTACGCATCAAATAGCAGGGAGTATGAGAAGAGCAGACCTTTGCCTTTTCAGGCAACGTCAAGGTCTTTATGCTCAGCCACCTACTC
>NZ_FZNS01000022.1 GCF_900188255.1 Hymenobacter mucosus
CCCAACCAGGTCAACAACGTGCTGGGCTTTCCCTACATCTTCCGCGGGGCCCTGGACGTGCGCGCCACCGAAATCAACGAGGCCATGAAGCTGGCTGCCGTGCACGCCCTGGCCGAGCTGACCAAAGATGCAGTGCCCGATATGGTAAACCGGGCCTACGCCGACAATACCCTGAGCTTTGGTCGTACTTACCTCATTCCTAAACCCCTGGACCCACGCCTGATTACGGCGGTAAGCCCGGCGGTAGCCAAAGCCGCTATGGAAAGCGGCGTGGCCCGGCGCCCCATCACAGACTGGCAGGCCTACGAGGATGAGCTACGGAGCCGCTTGGGGGTAAATCAGAAATTGCTGAACCGCATTACCTCGGCGGCCAAATCGGAGCCTAAGCGCGTCGTATTTGCCGAAGGCGACACCTATAAAATTCTGAAAGCCGCGCAGATTCTTGTTAGCGAAGACATTGCCCGGCCAATTCTACTCGGCAATCAAGCGAAGATTAAGCAGTTGGTAGCCGCCAACAATCTTGATCTGACGGGCTGCACCATCCTTGATATTTCGCAGGAGGATGAGCAGCGCCAGCAGTTCGCCGAGCAGTTGTTTCAGAAGCGCCAGCGCAAGGGGGTGACACTCTACGAGGCCCAGCGCTTATTGCGGGAGCGGAATTACTACGGCTCGATGATGCTGGAAAGTGGGCAGGCCGATGCCTTTATTACGGGCCTCACCAAGGACTACAGCAAGAGCATTGCGCCCGCTTTGCGCGTAATAGGCGTGGAAGCCGGGGTGCAGCGGGTAGCTAGTATGTATATCATCCAGCACAAGAAAGGCCCGTTTTTCTTTGCCGATACAACCGTAAACATCGACCCCACGGCCGAAGAACTCGTGGATATTGTGGGCCTTACGGCCCGTCGGGTTAGCTCCTTCGGCAGCCAGCCGCGGGTAGCCATGATCAGCTATTCCAACTTTGGCTCCAACGTAGGAGCCCTGCCCGACAAGATGCGGCGCGCCACGGAGTTAGCCAAAGGCCTCTATCCCGACTTGCTTCTCGACGGGGAAATGCAGGCTAATACCGCCCTCAACCGCGACCTGATGCGGGAACAATATCCTTTTAGCCCGTTGGCAGAAACTGGCGCTAACACTCTGATTTTCCCCAACGTAGAATCTGGCAACATTGCCTACAAGATTCTCCAGGAAATAGGGGGAGCCGAGGTGATTGGGCCAATCCTGATGGGTATGCGCAAGCCAGTGCACATCCTACAGTTTGGGGCCTCCGTGCGCGAAATCGTCAACATGACGGCTATTGCAGTGGTTGACGCGCAGAAATAAGTAGTTCTTCCCGCTCGATAAGAGGATTCAACAGTTACGGCACGCTCAGCATCTGGGCGTGCCGTTTTTCGATGGGCTTCCTGCTACTATTTCGCTTTCTAGATGGTAGCCTTTGCACATCAGGCTTGGGCTAGCTGCTAGTGAGCCAGGCGAGCATTGTGAAGCTGACCATGACCGCGGGCGGGTTCAAGCAGTCCTTCGGGGTAGGCCCGAAATGTCGCTGAGGCCATTAAGCACAATGGGCACTACCCCCCAGAAGATGGCCGTGTTGCGTTCTGCCGGAGCATAACGTGGCAGTAAGTAGCTCAGAGCCAGAAAAACAGGACCGCCTACTTGCCCAATACGCACGTGGGTCCGAAAGGAGAACAGCGGCACTAACCCGGTAGGAAAACGCGTCAGGCAGCCAATGGTACCCTCGCCCAGAGCATTCACCAACAGAACAGCGGCGGCGGGTTTGCTCCGCCGGGCCGCCCACAGCGCGCACCCCAGCATAATGGGCAAACAGATACGGTCAATTATAGCGTGGGTACGCGGAGAAATCAGATCCGTGGAGCGGCGCGCAGTGAGGCGCTCGGAGGCAGAAGCAGGCAACGTACTAGACATAGCAGAGCAGAAAGACCTGCTGTACGAGGTGCCCAGGCCCAGGTTTCTAGCGCGGAGCTTACCGCCCCAGCAGGCCGCTACACCCATTTTACCGCCGCAGGTGCTACTTCGTAGCCGTTTGTACGCTGGCAAGCGGTAGCGTTGAGCTACTCCTACAGGGAGCAAGCAGCTTACAAAGCCGGGCAGCATACTCGACCTAACGCGCACTGAGTTGAGGCCGTAGAACCCAACACGTTGCGGCCCTGGTGCGCAGCCTTTTTGTGAACATTAATACGTTTGGTTGCGCTTCCGTCGCAAGCCAGACAGGGAGGAACTACCAATGACAGGAAAATCACTTCTCTACGGCTTGGCGGCTGGTGCGGCCGGAGTAGCCGCCATGACCCTGGCCGAAAAGCTGGAGCAGCGCTTTACCAAGCGCCCTAACTCTTACGTGCCAGCACATACGTTGGAAAAACTGCTGGGCCTATCCTACAAACCCGATGCCGAGCGCCTGGGACTAAACTGGACCATGCACTGGGGCCAGGGCATTCTACTAGGCATGGTACGCACCCTGCTGGCCGAACGGGGAGTGCGTGGTCCGGTGGGCTCGTTTCTCTTCCTCAACCTACGGTTGCTGAACGACCAGACTCTGGAAAACGCAACGGGCGTAGGGGCCCTACCCTGGACGTGGCCCCGCGACGAGCAAGCCATTGACTTGCTGCACAAAAGCATCTATGCTTTCACCGCCGGAGCGGTGGCCGACCGCCTGATACCGGGTCCTGATCAGACGCCCGTAGTTCGCGAAGGATGGACACTGGGACGCAAAGCCTAGCGCTGGACAAAGCCTCCTTCCCTTCTTAGCCACTACGCGCAAGCGTGACCACTTGGGCACAAGCTCCTGGGTGGGTAGCAGCGTATGGGCTCGGGGGCTCACAAAGCGACAACCAAAGCCCCTCTTACCAGTATAGCCTCACATCCTTCTCTACTGATGTGCGATGCTAGACCCCGCCACGTTGTATTATAACCAGGCGGCTTCCAGTCCGCATATACAGTTTGTATATGAGCTCAGCACCAAACGTGTAGTGTTCATAAATACTGCCTATGAACATGTGCTGCATGGCCACCAGGAGCAGGTAAACGAAGAACTGCCCGCGCTATTGGCGCGTCTGCACCCCGATGACCTTGCCCTGTGGAACCGTTACTGGCGACTTTGGCAAGCGGGCCGCCTGCACGATGAAGTAGACGTGCGCCTAGTAACCCCCAACGGGCCTGACCAGTGGCTGAGCTTACTGCCCCACTGGCACCAAGATGAGGAAGGCCACCAGTGGCTAAGCGGTGTGTTGCGGGATATTACGGCGGAAAAGCGCCACCATGAAAACAGCGTCAAGTTCAACGGCAAGAAGAACACGGTGCTGGACCTACTGTCCCACGAGTTGGCGGGGGCATTTGGCGTGCTGCAACAGCTAACTGAGTATGTGCGCCAGGAAGTAGGCGACGTGCAGCAGAGCCAAATTCCTCATATGCTGGAAATTATGCAGCAAACCAGCCAGAAAAGTGTGGCCCTTATTCGCAACTTGCTGAATCAGGAATTTCTTGAATCGGCCGGCATTCCGCTGCAACGCGAGCGGGTAGACTTACGCGAGAAAGTTAGAGAATGTCTCGAACCGCTGTGGCAGGCCCCAAACCCCGAAGACCATCGGCTCGTCTACGAGTGTCCGACGAAGCCAGTGTACGCGGAAGTAGATATAACGAAGCTCCTGCAAGTAGTTACCAACCTAGTGAACAATGCTTTTAAGTTCACCCCGTCCGAAGGTCGTATCACGGTCCGGCTTTCGTCAGAACCGGGGGCAGTTCGCCTGGTGGTTGCTGATGACGGCATTGGCATCCCGTCGCATTTGCTGCCCAATGTGTTTGAGCGCTTCACGCCGGCCCGGCGTACGGGCTTGCGCGGAGAACCGACCACAGGGCTCGGCCTTTCCTTATGCAAGATGATAGTAGAGCTTCACCACGGCACGCTTACCGTCGTTAGTACTGAGGGAAAAGGCGCTGCATTTACCGTTGAACTACCAGCTTGACCTATGCAACTACCTAGTCAGACGCCTTTATTCCCCTTACGTAATAAACCGAGAAGCCGTAAAAATTGCGGACTACATGTACTGCCTCCTAAACAATCAGCTTTTTTATAGACTTCCTGACTTTTAAAGTACCTAGTAGAGTTTGAATCAGCTCCCTAAAGTGAATGCGCTTTACGCGTAGGTACTTCGCGGAGTCTGATTGCCGTAGTCAGATACGTAGCCAAGCAACCACTGCAAGCTGAAGCGTACGTATTTCACGTACCGCTAAGTACTACTACCCACCAGCTTGCTGTACAAACCGGTATTTAGACGTTGAAAGTGCGTATTTACGGGTTGAACAGTCGACTAAGCGCCATGAGAGCCGTTAGTTGGACCATGAACGAGCTTCGGCTCTCACGTGTATCCACTTTTCCACTCCAACACCATGGCTACGACTCGCCCCGCTACTTCTTCTGAAACACCCACGCCAAAACGTCCTCGCGGTTTTGCAGCCATGGACCCCGAAATGCAACGCCGCCTCGCCAGCGAAGGAGGCCGCGCCTCTCATGAAAGTGGCCGCGGCCACCGATTTACCTCCGAAGAAGCTCGTGCTGCTGGCCGTAAGGGGGGGCAAGCTAGCCGAAGCCGCTCCGGGCAGGTAGGAGCTACCAAGTAGTTTCTCTTCTTAGGTTGATGAAGGAGCGGACTCCTTCATCAGGATGACAGAACTTCCGTACAAAGTGCGGAAGTTCTGTGCGTTTATACGCCTACGCTCTGAGCAAATCGGCAGTGATTAGGTAATAAACCTTGTTCTTACTGCTGTTGATGGCCGCCCAAGGAAGCACCAACAAGTTCCGATCGGACAAGCAAAGTGGCAAAAGCATACGCGAAATAGGTACCAGGCTTCGTTTGCATGGCCTGTTGTAGCTAGTATTCCTGCGTGTTATATGTTTCGGTTAGGTATTCTGCTTGCACTATGGGTTCCGCTTTGGTCGGCTTGCCAGGACTTTGCCCCTACATCACCTACCCCAACAGCCCAAGAGTATACACGCCTGCGCAACGTGCTCACGGCCGTGTACGAACGAGACCAGCAGGTGCGGAACATAGACTTCGAGCTTATCCGGACTGATTCGGTGGCTGCGCGTGCTTTCTCTGCCCAACTGCACGCAACCGACTCACTAAACCAAGCCATTGTGCTACCCCTACTAGCGCGGTATGGGTGGCTACCGCGCCAAGCCATCGGTGAGCAGGCCGCCGATGCGCTGTTTCTCGTCGTGCAGCATTCTGATCTGGCTATCATGAGGCGGTTTCTACCGCAATTGCAGGAGCAGGCCCGCCGCGGCCAGGCTAGCGCCCCCGACGCGGCTACGATGCAGGATCGGGTATTGATGCTTGAAGGCAAAAAGCAAGTATACGGAACCCAAGCTTCCAACAATGTGCGCCCACACCAGCAGCGTATAGTGGTGGTATGGCCCATTCAGGCACCGGATAAAGTTAATTCGCTACGGCGGCAGGTAGGGTTCACCTCTACCGTGCAGCAAAATGCTGACCGCTTAGGTGCGCAGTATGACCCGGCCGAACAACTGCCCCAGAAATCACCTTCTCAATAACATAGAGGCCAATAGCCGTGCCCCTTCAGGCAAATTATGGTTACCAAAAGAGCTCCATAAGCACTTGCTTATGGAGCTCTTTTAATTCTATAGCCCATACTCAATACTATGCTGATTCAGTGTCAGGTATGAGCATTCATAGTAGTGCTACTTCAAGGCGTCAGCCACGGCAGCCGACAGCGGGGTAGTAGGACGGCCAATCAGCTGAGAAAGCTGGCGGCTGTCGTCATACAATGCCCCTTTCGCCGCATCGGCGTCCCAGCTGGCGAGGCCATGGGCAAAGCCCTCCGGCACGCCAAAACTGGCCAAGGCCGCGGCGTAGTCAGTTACGGGCAAGTCTTTGTAAGGAATGTCCTTACCGCTCTGGCGCGAGATTTCAGCGGCTAGCTCTGTCAGCGTATACGATTCGTCGCCCGCTAGCTCGTACGTCTTGCCGGCGTGCCCTTCACCCGTAAGTACGGCCACGGCTGCTTCGGCGAAGTCAGCCCGCGTGGCCGACGAAATCTTGCCCTCTTGGGCGCTACCGATAAATGCACCACCAGCCAATGCCCCGCCAATGGAGCCCGTGTAGTTTTCCGTGTACCAGCCGTTGCGCAAGATGGTGTATGCAATACCTGACGCTTTCAGTTCAGCCTCTGTTGCGCGGTGCTCCTCGGCGAGGCTCAGCGGCGAGGCATCAGCATGCAGCACGCTGGTATAGACCACCCGCTGCACACCAGTTTGCTTGGCGGATTCGATGACGTTGTGGTGTTGGGTAGCCCGCTGACCTACTTCGCTCGAAGAAATCAACAGGAGTGTATCAACACCCGTCAAAGCGGCTTCTAGAGTTTCGGGATTAGAGTAATCGGCTTGGCGAGCTTCTACGCCCAGGTCAGCCGCCTTAGCAGGGTCGCGTACCAGCGCAACAACTTGGTCTGCGGGAATAGTGGCGGTGAGTTTCTGAACAACAAGGCGGCCTAGCTGGCCGGTGGCACCGGTGATGGCAATTTTCATACGTAGTCAGTTAAGTAGTTGACAAACCAAAAGTAGGTGCTATACTTACGCAAAGTAAGTACGTACAGAAAGGTAAGTATGAAAAAAGCTACAATAAGCCCGGCCCCAGATCCTGCAACCTTGTCCGGCCGGTTCCTGCGGGGCGATGTGATGTCGGCGGCCTGCCCATCGCGCGTTGTATTAAAGCACATTACCAGTCGGTGGGGCGTGCTGGTGCTGATGGCTTTAGAAGGAGAAACGCGGCGGTTCAGCGAATTGCGGCGCCTGATTGGCGGGGTCAGTGAGCGGATGTTAGCCCAAACCTTGCAGTGGCTGGAGGCAGATGGTTTAGTGAAACGTGTAGCTTTTGAGGTAGTACCACCCCACGTGGAGTATAGCCTCACCCCGCTCGGTCAGCAAGGAGCAACAAAAGTGCGCGAACTAGCCGACTGGGTAGAAGTTAGCTTCCCAGAGATTCTGCAACATTGGAATTCCAAACCCGCCAGCTAGGTAGGCAGAGCCATCCTCCTGCCTGGCTATCAGTATTTAAGTGACTATACCAGCCATAAGCCGAGCTTACTAGCTTCAGCGAAAAACGTTAAAACGTATAGACGTAGAAACGTTTGCACTGATTTTATACTTTGCTGAGTTAGCGTTGTGGCATTCTTGTCCCTTAGCTTACCTATTGCTTAAAGTCAACAACGGTAGAAGTGACCTGCTTACGCAACTCAAAAAGGAGGAATAGAGGAGTATATAAGGGCGGAACGAGTTTTCGCGCAACGCCTTCCTGGCGCGTTCATATCGGCGCAAACTCCATAAGAAGCCCAGAAGTAGGTAAAAGCTTATAGCTCAATAACCCTACTCCATTTTGCCCGGTGTATCGGCTAATAGCACCACTTGTCTTCGAGAACCAATAAGCTCGGTCAGGTAATTTCAGTTAGGGTGAGTAGGACGTGGCGGACTAGTGCTTTTGTGCTTCTGCTAGTTAGTGGCAAATGAATAGCCTAGAGGACATGCGCACATTCATCCCCCACTGTGTATAGAAGAACACAGCCCGTTACGGCTACAATTATATGGTGGGCTTTATGGACTATGAAGAATTTGGAAGTAGGTTATTATATTTTGTCAATATAATTTTGAACTATATTACTTCCGTTCAACCTAGGTAATTATCATTCGTAACTCGGTTTCTCAGGTATCCCACCTATGCAGCTTCGGTCCGTTGCGCGCATCGGTAAACCTCGTTACTCACGCTCTTTATCCTGCTCGCCCACAACCAAACCCTATTTTACGCTACTTACTGTCTTTAATTTATCTGAGCGCTACTTCATGAACTCAGACGGGTAGTAACCTTTCTCACCTCCTTGAGGAGCGAATTGGTTTTTCCTTTTGTCGCACTTTTACATCCTGTCAGGCTAGCAGTAAGTAGTATACTGGCCTGGTAGGAGTTTCCCGATCTGATTCCAATGCCGCCTATCATCCCACTTTCTCCCCCTGCACTCCGTGCGCTTGAATCCCTCCCCGACCCCTATCTTATTTTGGCGCCGGATGCAGCATTCACAATTCTCACCGCCAGCACTGCCTATTTACTAGCTACCAACTCGACCCGGGCCGCCCTGCAAGGCAAACCCGTACTGGAGGCTTTCCCTCAAGCCCCCTACCTCGTAGTCACCAACGGCGATAATTTACTTGCCTCCCTGCAGCAAGTACTCCACACCGGGCAACCTCATACCATGCCCTTGCAACGCTACGACCTGCTAGCTGCCGATGGCACTTTCGTCGAGAAATACTGGGAGATGGTCAATTGGCCGGTCTTTGATGAGCAAGGGCGCATACACTACCTCGTGCATAAGTCCGTGGATGTAACGGCCCAAGTTCTGGCCAACGCCCAAGCCGAGGATTTGCTGGAGGTGCGCGACCGACACTTGATGCAGCTGCTGTACCAGGTTCCGGCAGCCCTAGCAACCGTAACAGGCCCTGAACACCGCTATTCGTTTGTAAACGCGCGCTACCAAGCCCTGATAGGAAACCGGATTGCGCTGGGTCGTTGCGTGGCTGATGCCGTGCCCGAATTAGAAAATCAGGGTTTCGTTGAGTTACTGGACAGCGTTTACCAAACCGGCAAGACGTACTATGGTCGGGAAACCCACTTGACCTTGCGGGACCCGACTACGGAGGCTCTGCGCACCGTTTCGTTGGATTTCACATACCAAGCCTTGCTAGATCGGCAGGGGGTAGTCACGGGAGTACTCGTATTCGCCATCGAGCTTCCCGAAAGCCATACCAAACCAACTGCAAAACCTACTGGCGAAAACGAACCCATGTATGAATAGCTACCTCTTTATTGGCACAACTACAGGCGCTTCGGCGAGCTTCAGTACATACGCTGGAATGTCAATCAGCTAAACATGCAATTAAAAAACACTAGGCTGTTTTAGCGTTCATCAATTCGTTTAACAAAAGCGGCTGCCTCAACCAAGGCAGCCGCTTTTTATAGGGTGATAATGTACTATCCCTTAGTACTTGTTTTTAGGATGTTGGAGTTTATTGGGCTCTCAACACAGCATTAACACCTATCCAAGGTCTCTACTACTAAGTTGCCAAAGTCAAGGTGGTAAGCCGGATTCGTGCCCCTTGCCAGACTAGCTACATCAACCGGCTGGTCCTTCGGAGTAAAGCTCCAGTAGCTTTGTTGGAGAGCGATATACCAAATGGTAGTGCTGAGCCAGGTGGCTTTCCAGTTGTTGAGCGTTGGTGGTGGGCACCACTTGCACGTTTCGTCCCCAGAGCAGAACATAGTCTGGCCATTGGGTGCGGGGGGTAGTTTGCCAGTTGATTCGTGGCGGTTGTTCGTCGCGGTCGGTCATTACTGCCTGCCCAGGGCGCCACACCACTGGGAAGTAGCCCGTATGTGCTTCGTAGTTTTCTAGGTTGAGCAGTTGCCGCTCTACCCCCAAGTAGCCCGTTGCGTGGGGAAACACATCAATGTAGCTCTGGTAAGCCTTACCATTGGGCATGCGCGAGATGGCACCATAGGAGAAGGACGCAATGGAAGCACCCGGTCTCAGGTACGAAGTCGCCGTTCGGTACTCGTCCATTCCCGTTGCCAGAGTCCGGTACTTACCGTAGCGGAAGCCAAGTAGCAGCACCGCCACCACCACCACTACACCCACTACCGCTTGGCGCAGCCAACGCGGGTAGGAAACCGTGGCCAACAAACCAATCAAGAGCAGGTAGCTGAGCAGGCCCAAGCGCGGACGGAGGATACTACCTCCCAGCAGGGCATCAGGCAGTAGCACGTAGGCCAGCACCAATAGCCCAGCAGCCAGGGCCAAAGCCCCTCCCGGTGCCAAGGCTCGTCCTCGGGCGTGGCACCACCCCACGTACCCTACCATGCCGAACAGCAAAGTGGCTAGTAGCTTGCGGTAAGTACCCTCGGCCGAACCCATAAACCGCAGCGGCTCCAGCATCACCCAATCGTGCAGCAACTGCCCCGGGCCAATAGACACGACCGACACCAATTCTTCAACCGTTGGCTGACTTAAGTACCAGCCCATTAGGAGTAGTGAGGGTAAGCAAGCAATCAGCAGGATGCTCAATCTAGTGCGCAGGTAGGTAAGGCGGCTGGCTGGGCCCGGCAGGCGCCATGCCTCCTCTAACACGCATAAGCCTACCACAAAGCCGGCTAGTAGGTAAGGCAGCGGGTGGGCGAAATATAGTACCAGCAGCAGGCTTACCAGCCCTACTACATGGCGCAGTGTAGGCAAACGAGCAAAAAAATGGCGCCGCCAATAGCCCAGCACTACCAAAAAAAGCACTACGCTAAGGCAGAAGTTATAAAAGCCGTATTGAAAAACGGCACTGTATACCAATGGGAAAGCAAGCAGTGCTAAAAACCCAGCCCCGGGCCGCCACGCCCGCACTACGTAGCGCAGGGCCAATGGCAGGCCCACAACGTATAGCGTCTGCACAAGCTTTTCCGCCAGCCAAGGAGGCAGCAGATGCAGCGCACTCACTAGCAGCACCTGAGTTAGGTAGTTGGGTACGGGCCCGGAGTTGATTGCAAACGCTTGATGGACGGGATGTGGGGTGTGCGTGAGCAGGACTTTGGTAGCCCAGGCATTGTAAAGGTGGGACGGCCCATCGGTAGTAGCAAAGTAACGGAAGGACCACAACGGCAGTAGGTGCAGCAACACCATACCAGTGAAAAGCGCAGCTTCCGAAGGCGCCCGTTTAACCCAACGGGTGGCCTTCCCCAAGCGGGTCGAAGAGTGGAATACGGGTAGCACGGGATAAGAATAAACACTGCCAAATCGGGCAAATATACACGCCTGGGCTATACAGGGCCCAAAGCACTCTGCTACCGCCACTGTATGTTCTTGCCTGGCTCGCGTTGCACCTTATCCTTACGACAATGAACGGCATACCACCCGTATGAAGTTTACGCCAGTTGATTCAGACAGCTTTTATAGCCTAAAACTCTCTGTACAAGTGCTTTGATTAGCTAGATTAACATACTATTTCTTCACTAAATCCTACTCACATTCGCCTATCATTCTATGCGACACACAACAATCAGTAAGCCCTGACTTGTATTGTTAACACTGGTCGTCAAGCCACATTGCTGACACACTCTTTTACTGGCTCCTGATCAGCAGGCCCTTGTTGGCGGCGAGTGGATGATCCGCGGACTAGCAAAGTGGGAGGCAAGATAATGTGCTGAGTGGCCGTAGATAGCGGCGTTTCCCGGAGTAGGTGTAGCAGCAGCTTGGTGGCTTGTCGGCCCATGGCTTCCCCGTGCTGGTCAATGGTAGTGAGAGCTGGTTCAGTGAATTGAGAAAACAGCTCGTTGCTAAAGCCCACCAAGCCCATGTCCTGCGGTAGCTGTATACCTTCCTCTTTCATGACTTGCATAATTCCCAGGGCCGCAAAGTCGCTGGCCGAAAAGATAGCGTCGGGGCGGGGGGGCTGGGCCAGCAGCTGGTGGGCAGCGAGGACCCCATCCTGCAAACGCAAGTCGCAGGTAACGAGCAGGGCGGGTAGAATGGGTAGGCCGTATTCGCGCAGGGCATCTTCGTAACCTAAGCGACGGTTTTTGTAAACACTGATGTGCTGCGGCCCCGCTACGTGCGCAATGCGCCGGTACCCTTGCTCCAGCAGGTGGCGGGTAGCATAGTAACCACCGGCGCGGTCGTCGATGATGACGGCGTTGCCGTTATCACCTTCTAGGTAGCGGTCGAAAAATACCAGCGGAAGGTTGCGCAGGCGAATGTTGTCGAACTGGTGCGCCCGGATAGTTGTGCGAGCCAAGGACAGCAGCACACCGTCTACCTGGGCCCGCAGCAGCATATCGAGGTTTTGGCGCTCCCGCTCCGCGTCGTCGTTCGACTGGCAGATCAGCACCCGGTAGCCGGCTCGGCTGGCCGTATCCTCAATGCCCGTCACCACGTGGGAGAAGAAGTTGCTGTTGAGGTGGGGCATGATAACTCCCAGCGTATTCGTGTGCCCTTTGCGTAGGCCAACGGCCAGCACATTGGGCTGGTAGCCAAGCTTGGTAGCCAAGGCCCGCACGCGCTTGTAAGTAGCTTTATTGACAGTGCTTTTGCCTGATAACGCCCGCGATACGGTTGCTGATGATAAGTTCAGCTGCTGAGCTAAGTCTTTAATGGTGACCATGGAAACAAGGCAAAAGTGTAAAATCAAACAAGTCAGCAACTACGCTACCAGTAGCTTGAGCAGACCGCAGAGTAGGATGCCGTTACGGGACGTTTTCAGGTCGGCGCCCAGGGCGCGCTGGGTGATGTACTAGTTGGAGCCCCAGTGGTTGAAGTTCACAATTCACTGGCTGGCCAGGCACATGGCGAGACCCGGTAGCACGGAGTACTTGTCGGTGTCGACTTGGGGAGCAGCTGGACTTGGCTTCCCGAACACCACATGGAAGTGGTCCTCTGTTGAGGACAAGACAATACTACTATCATTGGGGCGCCCGTAGCGGGGTCATTTTCAGGGAAAGCAGGGGATACATTCGACAGAGCCAAGAACGGGCCGAGGTGCCCCTTACTTCCCAAATCGAAACCCAGGTTCTTGGCTTCGATTAGACCAACAGCAGGGCCTTCTTAGGAGGTAAATTTTCGGTTCTTAGCTGCCTACTCTCGGCCCTTGTCTGAGTGGTTTGGCGGCCCTCATGCCCAAGCAGCATGGCACCTGTGGTCCTGGAAAGCCTCTGCTTCGTTGAGCAGCACCAGCGGGGAGAAGTTAGGCAGGGAAAATGACGAGTTCCCCCCCCTATTTGTCCCAGATTATACCCCGGCTTTCCGCAACCTCGCGGGTAGTATTGCGGCTACTGATCCTACTCATTTGGCCGCGCCTCTTATCCCGTTCTCCATGCCTTTGCTCATCGAAACTATTGCTACTGCCTTCACTGATGCCTTCGGCCACGATGCCACCCTGCTCGTGCGGGCTCCAGGCCGCGTCAACCTCATTGGCGAGCATACCGACTACAACGGCGGCTTCGTACTACCCGCCGCCATCAACAAAGAAATCTATTTCGCGGTGGCGCTTAATGGGCTGAACCGGGTCCGGCTGATTTCCTACGACAAGCAGGAGCGCTACGAAGTAGCCCTCACCGCAAAACCATTGCAGCGGGGGCCCATTCAGTGGGCCAATTACCTGCTAGGCGTGGTAGCGCAGTTTCAACAGCAGGGGCTGGCAGTAGCGGGCTTCGATTGCCTATTCGGGGGCACCATTCCCATGGGTGCGGGGCTGTCTTCATCGGCGGCCGTGGAGTGCGGGCTGGCGTACGCCCTGAATCAGCTGAGCGGCCACAACGTGCCAACCCTAGCGCTGGCTCAGCTGGCTCAGAAAGCCGAGCACGAGTTTGCGGGCGTACTCTGCGGGCTGATGGACCAGTTTGCCAGCCTCATGAGCCAAGCCAACCACGTAGTTCGCCTCGACTGCCGCTCCCTGGAGTACACGTACTTTCCCTTCGATACCACCGCCGCCCAGGTTGTGCTGTGCAACTCCGGCGTGAAGCATAACCTAGCCGACTCCGAGTACAACGTGCGTCGCCAACAGTGTGAAAAGGGCGTGGCCGTGCTCCGCAAGCACCACCCCTACGTGCTTACTCTCCGCGACGTGACGCTAAAGCAGCTGGAGCACCACCGCGCCGAACTAGACGACCTGACCTACCGCCGCTGCCGCTACGTGCTGGAAGAAAATGAGCGCGTGCTAGCAGCCTGCCAGCACTTACTAGATGGTAACCTAACTGCCTTCGGACAGCAGATGTATGCCTCACACGCCGGCTTGCGCGACGATTATGAAGTCAGTTGCCCCGAGCTAGACGCCCTAACGGTAGCCGCCAAGGGCCTACCGGGCGTGTACGGCGCCCGCATGATGGGCGGCGGTTTTGGCGGCTGTACCATCAACCTGGTAGCGCCCGCTCAGGTAGACGACTTTGTACGCGTGGTGTCTGAGCAGTTTAAGGCGCAGTTTGGGCGGCCGTTGGAGGTCTACCAGGCGCGCATTGTTTCGGGTGTGGGCACAGTGCCTACGGCGGCTTCTCCTTCGGCATAATCCTGCGTTTCCGTGGCTACTTTTTCTATTACCGAGCACCCCCACCGCCGCTACAATGCCCTCACTGGGGAGTGGCTGCTGGTATCGCCCCACCGTGCTAAGCGGCCGTGGCAAGGCCAGCAGGAAGCCCCCGACGTGGAGCAGCGCCCCGCCCACGATGCTAGCTGCTACCTCTGCCCAGGCAATGTGCGCGCGGGCGGGGTCGTAAATCCGGCGTACGAGGGTACGTTCGTGTTCGATAATGACTTTGCTGCCCTCACGCCCGATGCCCCTACCGGCACCGTGAACGTAGGGGGGCTATTGCGAGCCGAAGCGGAGTCGGGAGTGGGCCGCGTTATCTGCTTTTCCCCCCGTCATGACCTGACCCTACCGGAAATGGAGGTAGCCGCTATCCGCGGAGTGGTGGACGTGTGGGCCGCCCAGTTCCGGGAGCTAGGCTCCCTCCCCAACATCAACTACGTGCAGATCTTCGAGAACAAAGGCCAAGTGATGGGCTGCTCGAACCCTCACCCCCACGGCCAGATCTGGGCCCAGCGCACCGTACCCGGCGAGCCAGCCAAGGAATCGAGGCAGCAACTGGCTCACTTCCAAGAATACGGTAGGAGCCTGCTAACAGACTACCTGGCCCTGGAGCTGCAAGACCAGCAACGCTTGGTGCTGGAAAATGCTCATTGGGTAGCCTTGGTACCCTATTGGGCAGTCTGGCCTTTCGAGACGCTGGTACTGCCGCGCCGTCATGTGCAAGATATTACCCAACTCAGCGAAGAAGAAAGGGACGCCTTTGCCGCCATTTTGCAGCAGCTCACCATCCGCTACGACAACCTGTTCCGGGTTTCATTGCCCTACTCCGCGGGGCTGCACCAGCGCCCCACCGATGGCCAAGAGCATCCGGAGTGGCATTTGCACATGCACTTCTTCCCCCCCCTCCTGCGGTCCGCTACGGTTCGCAAGTTTATGGTAGGCTACGAAATGCTTGGCAACGCCCAACGCGACATCACGCCCGAAAGCGCAGCCGCACGCCTACGCGAACTGCCTGGCGTGCATTATAAGCAAGCCCCATCTGCTCCCCCAACTAGTAAGTAGGAGCTCAGGCAGAAGCGAAGTTCGGGCTAGAATCTCGCACGATAAATCACTAAAGGCCTCTGCTAGATTGATTAGCGGGCTGCTTTACTGCTTTCGGGAAGGCATTCAAATTCCACTCTTCTACCCACTGAATGGTAGGCTGGCCGGTGCTAAACTGAATGGGCAACCATAAGTAGCGGCTGTCTTTCAAGTCTTTTGGATTCCACTTGTCGGCCATGAAAATAAAGCCCCCAGCCTTGCCCGGCGTCGGTAGTACAAACGTCGATTGCCCGCCGAAAGTCAACTGCCCATTTGGACCCTTCATAGGGTCGCCAAGCAGCTTCCAGGGCCCGAAGGGGGTAGAGGCTACGTGGAGGGAAGCTTGGTTGGGGTCCCAGCCTGTGCAGCCGCTGGTGATGAGGTAATACTGGCCAGCCGTTTTAAAGAGGGCAGGTGCCTCGCGGTGGTTGCTGAACAGCAGGGAGTCTTGCGTGGTGGGAGTTAGGTAGTCGCGGGAGAGGCGGGCCAGGCGCAGGTCGTAATTTTCGCGAGAAGAGTAGATGTGGTACGCAGCCCCATCGTCGTCAACAAACAAGCCCATATCGCGCGACATGTTGCCGTTGGGCCGAAAGCTGCTCACGTAGCGGAATGGGCCCGTGGGCTGGTCGGCCACGGCCACGCCAGCCCGGGCGGCTTTATAGCCCTGGTCTTTGAGCTCCAAGTGAAACCACATCACGTACTTGCCCGTCGCCCGGTTAAAAATCACCTTGGGCCGTTCCATCAGGCAGCCCTGGACCAACTCATGCTGGTCATTGGTACTTGGTGTCAGCGCCATGCCTCGGTACTGCCAGTTGTATAGGTCCTTCGATGAGTACACCGTCACGCCTTCTTCTTGGTGCTGAGCGCGTTTCTCGCCGTACCAGTAGTAGGTATCGTCCACGCGCAAAATGCCGCCGCCGTGCGCGTTGATTATGTTGCCGTCGGTATCGTACCAGAGGGCTCCCGGCCGAAAGGAAGTAGCGCGGACCGTCGTATTTTTGGGAGTGTTGGGAGCGTTTTGGGCGCAGGCCCAAAATGCCCAGAGTGGCAGTGCTACCAGGGCAAGGAGGCAGGTTCGCATGGTGGGGCGGGGTAGGTATGGTCACCAGAGTAGCAGCATGTGCTCTCCCAGCGGTAGCTAAAAGTACGGGGCCCGTTCCCCGGCAGGCGGGGGTGGATTAGTGAAAAAAGAGGGGTAAATTGGATGCCAAAACTCATTACTGTCGAGCCGGAACAGAATTGCGGGCTTGATTGCTATTTTCGTAGGTCTGACCGCCTTTTTTCCGGCTACTTGCGTCTGTTTCCGCTCTGGCATCTGCCCTGCCCACCTCGCCACAACCATTTCCTGTCTGTGCCCATTCCCGCTCTTTGCACCCGCATACTACCCTTCCTTCTGTTCTGCTGCCTACACACGGGTAGTGCCTGGGCCCAAAATGTAGCGCCCAACGAGTTCCGATTTGAGCACCTCACCGTAGACCAAGGCTTAGCCCACAGCGACGGTATGTCCGTCACGCAGGACAAGGCAGGCTTCATCTGGATTGGGACCAACCGCGGTCTGGACCGTTACGATGGCTACAGCCTCAGGCAGTACACCCTGCCTGTCAACCCCCGCAACGGCATTTCCGGCAACCGCATTACGGTAGTATACACAGACCCCAAGGGCCGCCTGTGGGCCGGCACGGAAGGGGCCGGCCTAAGCTTGTACGATGCCGACCACGACGCCTTCCTCACTTTTGATGAGCGGCAGGTACCCGCGCGCTACCGTGCTTTGGCCCAGCAGTTGGCCCAGGCCGATATTGCGGCCCTCACCTCCGACCGCCAAGGTCGGCTTTGGGTGGGCACCAGGGCGCACGGCCTCTTTCTACTCA
Organism: Hymenobacter mucosus; assembly: GCF_900188255.1. GTDB lineage: Bacteria > Bacteroidota > Bacteroidia > Cytophagales > Hymenobacteraceae > Hymenobacter > Hymenobacter mucosus. Next base: position 17,080 of record NZ_FZNS01000022.1, read on the forward strand.
CCTTCGATGGCGAAAGGAAAGTGCAGGACATGCAGCAGCTAGGCGTCTCCGCCCAGGCCCCTACCTCGTTGCCACTTATCACGGGGCTAGAGATGGATGCTGAGGGCAAGCTGTGGGTAGGCACCATGGGCGCGGGCCTGCGGGTTATTCGCACCACGAATGCCGCGCTGCAAGTGGAGCCCACGGAGCTAGCTTCTACCCCCATCCGGTCCCTGCACCTCGACCGGCGCGGCGACCTGTGGGTGGGCACCAACCAGCAGGTGTACTGGGTGCCCGCCGCGCACCGACGCACCATGCACCAGTTGCGCAGCCACCCCCTACCCCAGGTTTTCCCCACCCTGCAGTCCATTTTCCTTGACTCGCGCGGAGAACTGTGGGTAGGCACCACCTACGGACTTTACGTGTGGAAATCCGGGGTAGTAACCAACCAAACCCCACCCCTGCGCAACACCCCGCCTATACTCTACCTGCCCCAGGACGATAACCCCTTCGGAATTAACTCCGAGCGCATTCACCAGATTTTTGAGGACCGCAACCACATTATCTGGCTGTGCTCTTCCGCGGGGGGTATGAATAAGGTAGACCTCCGGCAGAAACCGTTTGGCCTGATTCGGCAGCAGCTTACCGGCCGCCTGGCCTTGCTCAATAACTATATCAATGCCATCTGCAAAGAGGAAGGCCGCAACACCCTCTGGTTTGGTACCCGAAATGGAGTTTCCAGCTACGACCTAAGCCGCCAACAATACCGGCACTACCTCAACCAGCAAGCCAATAACCCGCGCGGCACCGACGTTTCGGCGGTATTTCAGGCCAGCAACGGCACCCTGTGGTTTGGCACCCGCAACGGTGGCCTCGTGACGCTTACGCGCTCGGCTACGGGAGCTGAGCGCATGACGACCTACACCAAGTTACCCAACGGCCATGACCTAGGTACTCAAAGCATTGAGCGCATTGTGCAGGACGGGCAGGGCACCATTTGGGTAGCTACCTTTTTCACAGGCTTGCACCGCTTCAGTGCTACGGGCCAACACCTGGGCTCCTACCGCACCGACAACAGCGGCCTGCCTACCAATCAGTTTACCTTCCTGCTGTTTGACCCCGGCCGCAACGTGCTGTGGGCCAGCACCCGCGACGCCGGACTGCTCAAGCTCCGCATCGACGGCGACTCCTTGCGCATGGTGGGCCAGTACCAGTATGCGCCTAAGCGGCCCAATAGCCTGCGGGTCAACTACGTGTGGCCCTTGCTGCTCGATGGGCAGGGTAGCCTCTGGATTGGCACCATTGGGGGCGGCTTGCACCAGCTTACTACCACGCCGGACGGTCAGGAAAAGATGCACTACTACGCTCAGGAGCTGCCTGAAAGCGACGTGGAAAGCATCTTAGCCGACGATGCCGGCAACCTCTGGATTGGGGGCACGGGCCTGTACCGCTTCACCCCGGCCACCCGCCAATACTTGCGCTTCGACGTAGCCGATGGGCTGCAAAGCAACGCCTTCAAGATTGGCTCGGCCGCGCGCGCCCTCGACGGCACCCTGTACTTTGGGGGCATCAATGGCATCAATTTTTTCCAGCCCCAGGAAATCCAAGCCAACCCCCTACCTCCGGTGGTGCAGATTACTGGCTTACGGGTGAGCAACAAGCCGGTAGCCGTGGGCGATACGCTCAACGGCCGCGTGCTTCTACAACGCGCCCTCACTGCCCCCCAGCAGCTCACCATCATGGCTCAGGAAAATGACTTCTCGGTCGAGTTCGTGGCCCTGAACTACACCAATCCGCAGAAAAACCGGTACGCCTACCGCTTAGTAGGGTACAACGAAGACTGGGTGTACCCCGCCCCGGGTCAGCGCACGGCCAGCTTTGCCAACTTACCGGCCGGCCGCTACACCCTGCAAGTGAAGGCCAGCAACGGTGAAGGCGTATGGACCTCGCGCTACGCTACCATGCAGTTTCAGGTGTTAGCGCCGTGGTGGCGCACGTGGTGGGCTTACCTGCTTTACGCGGCGGTTGCGCTGGCGCTGGTGGCCTTGTACCGTCGCTTTGAAATGTCGCAGCAGGAACTGAAAAACCGGCTGGTGCTAGAGCACTTCCAGGCCGAAAAGGAAAAGGAGCTGACGGACTTGAAGCTGGGCTTTTTCACTAACGTGTCCCACGAGCTGCGCACTCCGCTCACCCTAATTCTAGGGCCTATGGAGGAAATTATCAGTTCTCCGGGCCCTGTGGTTGACTTGCGGGGCAAGGTGCAGCTGATGCAGAAACAGGCCCGCAAGCTGCTGGATTTGGTTAATCAGCTGCTCGATTTCCGCAAGGTGGAAACTGGCAACGTGCCCCTGCGAGCCAGCTACACCGACGCCATCGGCTTCCTAACCGAAGTGTATTCCATCTTCCGGCTGAAGGCCCAGGAACGTGACGTGGACTACATCCTGGATCTGCCCCCGGACCCTATTTTCCTGTACTTCGACCGGAGCAAGCTGGAAATCATTCTTACCAACTTGCTTGCTAATGCTTTCAAGTACACCCGCAACAAAGGGCGGGTAGAACTGGCGGCTACCATCATTGGCAGCGCCGGCGGGGAAGGGGCGTACAGCAAAGGCCAGCTTACGGGCAACTACTTGAAGGTAACCGTTACCGATACCGGGGTAGGCATCAAGGCCAGTGAACTAGACTTGATTTTCGATCCGTACTATCAAGCCTCCCACACCAGTACGCTACGCATGACGGGCACGGGCATTGGCTTGTCGTTGGCCAAGCAATTTGCAGAGCGCCACGGGGGCCTGCTCAGCGTAGCCAGCACCCAGGGCATCGGAACCACATTTGAACTGCGTCTACCGTTTGGTCAGCACCACTTGCGCCCCGGCGACGTGTGCGCAGATGATGAGGTAGCTCCGTTGCTGGAGGAAGTTCCGCCGCCGCTGGCTGCTGCGGATGTGAACCCAGAGGCGCTACCCGACTTGCAACAAACTTCCCCTGCTGGCCCGCCGCGCCTCTTGGTGGTAGAAGACAACGAGGAAGTGCGCCAATACTTGCAGCAGCTGTTTGAGGCCGAGTACACTGTAAGCACCGCCGCCGACGGAGTTGAAGGGTGGGAGAAAGCCTTGAGCGAGCTACCCGACTTTATTATCAGTGACGTAATGATGCCCCGTAGCGACGGGTTGGAGCTGTGTCAGAAAATCAAGCAGCATCCCAAAACCACCCACATTCCGGTATTGCTGCTCACAGCACGCACCGCCGAAACCCACGAGCTAGAAGGCCTCGGCATGGGTGCCGACGACTACATGAGCAAGCCCTTCAATCCCATTTTGCTCCAAGCCAAGGCCGCTACCATGCTGCGCAACCGGCGCAAGCTTCAGGAGTACTACCAGCGCCAGATTCTGCTGGAGCCCACCGAAATTGTGGTGGCCGACGCCGACCGACAGTTCCTGGAAAATGCCATGCATGTAGTGGAACAACACCTGGACGATGCAGAATTTAGCGTGCAGGTGCTGGTGCGGGAAGTAGGTATGAGTCAGTCGGTATTCTACCGCCGCATTAAGAGCATTACCGGCCAAACAGCCGTTGAATTCATTCGCGACGTGCGCATGAAACGGGCGGCCCAGTTGTTGGCCCAAACCAATATGCGCGTGTCGGAAGTGGCATTTCAGGTGGGAATTGAGGATGCAAAGTACTTCCGCAAGGCTTTCCAAAAGATCTATTCCCTCACGCCATCGGAGTACGCCAAGCAGCACCGGACCGGCCGCGAAACCCCTTCGGCCGCTACTAGAAGCGAGCTTACGTAGCGGCCACGCGCCACCGGAAGCAAGTACCGTCTTTGCCGCCGGGGAGGGTGCCGGCGGCATTGGCAGCCCATAGGCTTTTGGCGCCCGGCTCGGCTAGCAAGTAACGGTGAGTTTGCAAGGACTGTAACATCACGCGTAGTATATCTGGCCGCTGAAACACCGAGGCCTCGCCCTGAAATTGCTTTTCCGTTCGCACTTCAGCCATGTGGCCCGTGCCCTTCACCTTGCCCGTAAATATCCTTGCCCTCTTCCAAGCCAAACCCCGGCCCATAATCCAGCCGGTTACAGCGTAGCTTAGAAACTCCCAGTTTACTAGGTCGCGGGAGTGCAGCACGGGTAGGCCGGGCATGCATGCTGGTGCCCGTGAGGTAGTCGTCGTTGCCCACCCGTATCATGTCGGGGTCGGAAAACTCGTTGTAGAACAGCGGATTGGTGAAGGTGCCGGTGCCGTTGTCGGCCATCCAGGTAGAAGCAGATGCGGGCTTGGCCGACGGGATTTTGCTACGTTACGCGTGGGCAGTAGGCCCATTCAGCAGCCACCCAGCCACTACAAGAACCTCGCTAGTTACTTAAGAAAAAGATACGTTGCGGAGGCGGCCGGACTCACCCAGAGTTCAATTAAAACGTGAAGCAGCGCTGCTGGAAGGAGGCTGCCAAGTGCCGCAAATACTTCGTGCCGCAAGAAGCCAAGGATGCATCTAACGAATATATATCCCATTCTTTGCTAAAATACCCCCTTTACTTGTGCCAGGCAGCGCCTACTATTGCGGTTGCCTAACAGGTTCCTAAAGAGCCACACTGGCTTCTGGTTGGATACCCCCGCCACTCTTCCCCTGCTTTCCTACCCGTCTTTTATGCCCATTCCCACCTGCCTTTCCCGTTTGCTTGCTTGCGGTTTGTTGCTGGCCTCTAGCACCCTAACTAGTCCAGCACAAACGCTTTCTAAAACTGATCAGGCAGTTTTCAAGCCTAAGTTTATCAAGCAGCAACTGCTCAAAACCACCAAGTGGCAGTTGGCCCACCCCAAGCACAAGGTTACCGACTGGACTAACGGCGCCTTTTACTCCGGCGTGTTTGCCGCCTACCAAACCACCAAGTCCAGGCTGATTCTGGATTCCTTGATGGCCATGGGCAACCGCACTCAGTGGAAGCCTGACCGCCGCTACGACCACGCCGACGACATTGTTATCTGCCAGACCTACCTGAACTTGTACCGCCTCAAAAAAGAGCGGCGCATGATTGAGCCGACCCTGGAAGTGGTAGAGAAATTCCGCACGGTGCCGGGCAATGAGGTGAAGAACAACGGCATCGCGTGGTGGTGGTGTGATGCGCTCTTTATGGGCCCGCCGGTGCTGGTGAAGCTGGGGCTGATTGAAAACAAACCGGAGTACCTAGCCCTCAACGATACGCTGTATCAGCAAACGTACCGCCGCCTGTTCAACCATCAGGAGCATTTGTTTGCGCGCGATGCTAGCTACCTGGTAAACGCGGCTGGCGAAGGCAAAAAGGAAAGCAATGGCCAGAAGATTTTTTGGAGCCGAGGCAATGGCTGGGTAATGGGCGGCTTGGTACAGGTGCTGCAGGAACTGCCCGCTGCGCATCCTACCCGCGGCTTCTACCTCAACTTGTTTAAGGAAATGAGCAGCCGCCTGATTCAGTTGCAGCAGCCCGATGGCATGTGGCGCTCCAGCCTGCTCGACCCAGCCGCCTACCCCGGTGGCGAAGCCTCCGGCACTGGCTTCGACTGTTATGCTCTGGCCTGGGGCATCAACCAAGGCATTCTCGACAAAGCTACCTTCCTGCCCGCCGTGCAGAAAGCCTGGGTGGGGTTGAACAAGTGCGTTTCGGACGAGGGCCGCGTAGGCTGGGTACAGCCCATTGGCGCCGACCCCCGCCGCGACTTTTCGGCCGAAAGCTGGGAGGTATACGGCACGGGCGCCTACCTCTTAGCGGGCTCCGAAGTTATCAAGCTTAAGTAGGCCGCCCCAACGGTCCTCTCAGCGTATGAAACGTCGTTCCTTTCTTTCAGGCGTCACGGCCGGGTTGTCGGTCTTGGCCTTGCCGCCGACTGCTGAAGCCAGTGCTCTTGCAATGCCGCCTCCCTCGCCCGCTCCAGCCGCGGGTCGCGACTACTGGCTGACTACCCTGTTGAAAATTGCGGACCCGGTGCTGGTGGCCGCAGCTCAGGGTAAGCTCAAGGCAAGCATGCCGGTAGAAGCAGCGGCGGGCGCCGCCACAGGGCGCCGCCAAGTAACGCACCTGGAAGCCCTAGGCCGCACGCTAGCGGGCCTTGCGCCCTGGCTGGAGTTGCCCAGTGTGCCCCCGGCCGAGCAAGCCCGCCAGCAGCGCTACGCCGACTTGGCGCGCCAAGCCATTGCTAACGGCGTAAACCCACAATCGACCGACTTTCTCAATTTCACTCAGGGCGGACAGCCGGTAGTGGATGCTGCTTTCTTGGCCCACGCCTTGCTCCGGGCCCCCACCCAACTGTGGGAAAAGCTGCCCGCCCCAACCAAGCAACAGTTGGTCACGGCCTTGCAGAGCAGCCGGGTTATCAAGCCCGTTTACAGCAACTGGTTGCTGTTCAGTGCCATCATTGAGGCGGCCTTGTTGAAGTTTACGGGTAGTGGCGACCTGATGCGCATGGATTACGCCATCAAGGAGCACCAAACTTGGTACAAAGGCGACGGCACGTATGGCGACGGGCCCGACTACCACTGGGACTACTACAACAGCTACGTCATTCAGCCCATGCTGCTGGATGTAGTGGCTACGCTGGTGCAAGCGCGTAAGGAGCGGCCCGATCTGTTGGAGTTGCTACGCACCCGCGCCCGACGCTATGCCACGATACAAGAGCGTTTGATTGCTCCCGACGGCTCGTTTGCGGCATTTGGCAGGTCGTTGGCGTACCGGTGCGGAGCGTTTCAGCACTTGGCGCAGGTGGCGCTACAGGAACAGCTACCCCCCGAACTACCCGCGGGGCAAGTGCGCAATGCCCTTACTGCTGTAATTCGGCGCACAATGGAGCCCAAGGGTACTTTCGATGCGCAAGGGTGGCTACAGATTGGGTTGTGCGGGCACCAGCCCAGCATTGGGGAAGGCTACATCTCCACGGGTAGTCTTTACTTATGCACCACGGCCTTCTTACCGCTGGGCTTACCAGCCACCCATGCTTTCTGGACGGCCCCTGCCCAAGAGTGGACCTCCCGTCGGATTTGGTCGGGCCAGGACGTCAGCCTAGACCATGCTTTGTAAGTAAGGCAGCCATCAGGTTTTGTGTACGAGCGTGGTAGCGGGCTTCTCTTTCCGGTGCTGGCTGCCCCGCACTCATGTACTCGTTACCTGCTCCCATTGCTGCCAACTATCAGATTCTTTGTCATGCGTTTTCTTCAGCCCGTTGTTCTTTCCGCCCTACCACTTGCTAGCATCCTGCTGGTAGGTGCTACTACTGCGCCCGTACCCTTCCTGCCGGCCACCAGCGCCACCATCACGGTGCGCAACCCCTTGGCGCTAGCCCGCCGGGCCGAGACAATCAGCCTGCCTCTGCGCAAACTACCGGCTGCGGTTCGTCAGTTGGGCGCTACTGTGCAAGTACGGGACGGGGCTACTCAGGCAGTACTGGTTAGCCAGCTAGTGGATATGGACGCGGATGGCCAACCGGACGAGCTATTGTTTCAGACGGATATTCCGGCCCGGGCTACCCAAACATTTGTGCTGCAAGCTGGCCAACCTGGGCCGGGCGACGCTACCCGAACCACCTTCGCCCGATTTGTACCCGAGCGCACCGACGACTTTGCCTGGGAAAACGACCGGGTAGCATTCCGTACCTATGGCCCCGTAGCCCAGCAACTGGCCGAAGCCAAAGACCCCAGCGGCACCCTCAGCAGCGGTATGGACTGCTGGCTGAAGCGCGTCTCCTACCCTATCATCAACACATGGTACGGCCGCCACGTCAACGTCAAGCCGTTCGCCTACCACACCGATATCGGCGAAGGCTACGACCCCTACCACGTGGGTAGCAGCCGCGGCGTTGGGGGTATCGGCGTGCTGGAAGGGGGTACACTTTTCGTGTCGAAGAACTTTGCCGGCTACAAGGTGCTGGCTGCGGGCCCCATCCGCACCGTGTTTGAGTTGACCTATGCCCCGTGGCCGGCGGGTGGGCGAATGGTGCAGGAAACTAAGCGCATTTCCCTAGACTTGGGCAGCAACCTGACTCGCTACGAAGAACATATTTCGGCAGCGCAAGCCTTACCCAATTGCACCATCGGGTTGACCTTGCACGAGCAGAAAGGCGAGGTCAATGCCGACCGAAAAGCAGGCTGGTTTCGCTACTGGGAAAAGGTAGATGACTCTTTCCTAGGCACGGCAGTGGTTGCAGAGCCCCGCTTCATCACCGACTACCAAGACCACCGCAGCCCCCAGAAAGACCAGAGCCAGCTGTACATTGTGACCAAACCCAAGGATTCTGTGGTGGTTTTCTACGCGGGGTTTGGCTGGCAGAAAAGTGGGCAGTTTGCTTCGGCGGCCGCGTGGGACGCCTATTTGGCGGAATTTACTCAGCGGCTTGCCTCGCCTCTGGAAGTTAAGTGGAAGTAGCCTTTGCTACCCCGCTAACCCAGTAAGGGCCAGCTACTCTCCATGAGGTTGATTACGCCTTGAAGGTATGCTATGCCGGCTATTTGCGCCTTTACTGCCTCCCGAACAGGTAGGCACGGGTAAGCTATTTGCAAATTCCTGCGTTTTTTGGCATCGAATAACCGACTTGCTCCCCGCGCTACCGGCCGCGGGCCAACGCTGCGTTACCTGAACGCACCCCAGCTTATGGGTTCTTTTCTCCGGTATACTGCTTCTCTATGCAAACTGCTTCTTCTTTTGATCTGAGGGGTAAAGTGGCCCTAGTGACGGGCTGCACGCGCGGCATTGGCCAAGCCATGGCCGTGGGCTTGGCCGAGGCCGGGGCCGATATCATCGGCGTGTCGGCCTCGCTGGCGCTGCAGGGCTCGGCCACGGCCCAGCAGGTGCAGGCGCTAGGCCGGCAG
>NZ_FZNS01000019.1 GCF_900188255.1 Hymenobacter mucosus
GCCGGGCGAGTAGGCCAGGGCCAGGTCGAGCTGGGTGCTGACGGGCTTGGTGGGCACTACTTCAATCTTGCCGGCGGGCTCCTGCGAGTGGTAGTTCAGGGCGTCCTGTTTATTGATTTTAAGCATACTCGGGTGGCAACGGGTGAATACTCGGGTGGAGTATAATAGGGCAAGTTGGGGCGAAATCGTCCGGAATCAAAGTTTTAACAGACCAGCTACCGAAAAGCAAAGCCCCGTACCGGGGAAGTACGGGGCTTGTAAATAGCTCAGGATGAAGCCGTGTAAAGCTGCTGGCGAGTTGCTAATTGGAAGAAGCCTCTGCCTTAGCGTTCGTTCTCGTACTTATTTGTTCCTCTACTTTCTCAGCTAGCTACCAGTAGTTTCTGGCCTGGCTTCACATCGTCGGATTTCAGATTGTTGAGCCGGCGTAGTTTTTCGACGGTGACACCTTGGTAGCGACGTGAGATATTATAAAGCGTATCGCCGGGTTGTACTAAGTATACTTTCGGGGGCAAGACCTTGCTGGTGGGCTCGGTCCGAGAGGCAGACGCTGAAGAAGCCGTGCGCGTAGGCTGGGCAGTGGCAAGGGCAGCAGTTGGCGGCGCATCGTCCGTTTGTGCTGGGGCGTGCAGAAGAATCTTTTGTCCGGGCATCACGGCCACAGAACTAAGGTTGTTCCAAGCCATCAGTTGCGCTACGGTAATTCCCCTTTCGCGGCCTATCTTCTCCAGGAAGTCACCCCGCCGTACTACATATTCCTCGGCAGCAGGTTCGGCGGTGTCAGGAGCGGTAGCACGCACTACCTCGGTGTTTTCGCTCCGAGTAGCCTTGGCTCCTGAGCGAGACCCGCGCTCTGGCTTAGTAGGCTCGGGAGCGGTAGGGTCTTCGGCTGTACTCGTTGCAATAAGCGGAGTAGTGCGAAGGACGCCTACCTTCCCAACTTGGGGTGCCCGGCTTTCCATCGTTGCCGGTCGGCGTGCTGCAGATGCCACTGCGCTAGTTTCAGTAGGAGCAGTTGGCGGCAGGGGAACGAAAAGCACTAGTTGACGGCGGGGCGTTAACGGCTGCCCTTTGCGCAACTCGTTCCAGCGACGCACTTGCGCTTGGCTTACTTCGTACCGAGCCGCAACGGAAGCAATTGTTTCGCCCCGACGAACCGTGTGGCGAAGCCGACGGTAGCGGGGTTGCTCATCGGGGGTAGCTTCTCGGGGTGCGCCATTCGCTAGTAACGTACGAGTAGGGAAGGGCTCTACGCCACTGATGCGAACCGGCCGTGGGGCCAGAAGCGTGGGCAATTCCGCTGGCGGGCGACAATAATCGAATAGCGTAGCTCGGTCTACCAAAGCCAAGGCTGGCCGGACGGCCGCAGGTAGCTGCACCGTATAAGGTCGGTAGCCTTCTGGAAGCCACGGCTTGCGTAATTCTGGATTCTGGCGCATCAGCGTCATAGAATCGGGGTAGCCACAGGCGCGGGCCAACCGGGTCAAGTCGAAGGCATGGCCACCTAATTGGAGGGTGTCCATAGTCTCGGCGTACTGGTAGCGCAGAGTAGGGGAGTGCAGCTGGTGCTCCTTGGCATACTTCATGGCATACATGATGGCCGTGAAGGTGGGAACATAGTTGCGGGTCTCAGCGGGCAAGTTTGCGTGTACGTCCCAGTACGTCTTTTTTCCAGTGCGGCGTAGTACGCGCTGCATATTGCCTGCTCCCCAATTGTAAGCAGCTAGTACTAACTCCCAATCGTGAAATACACCGTAGAGGTAACGCAGGTGCTTGCACGCGGCTTCCGTCGCCTTCTCCGGATTCATACGCTCGTCCACCCAGTCGTCGCGGCGGAGGCGCAAGTCGTTGGCCGTAGGACCCATAAACTGCCAGAGCCCCGTTGCACCCACCCGCGACTTAGCCGTAGGAATCAGCGCCGACTCCACCACGGCCAAGTATTTCAGGTCGGTGGGTAGGTTGTACTTCGTTAAGTATTTCTCAAAGAGCGGAAAGTACAGGTTTTCGCGTTCCAAGACGCGTTGGGTATACCCGCGCTGTCGTTCCGTAAAAAGGCGTACAAACGCTAAGACCGACGGGTTGAAAGCATGTGGTACATCTGTCTCAAAGCACATGATTCGGTCTCCTACCAAGTCGCGCAACTCGGGTGGAGTGCGCATCCAGAGCAGTTTGCTGGAATCAACGGGTGCTACCACCAGTGAGTCGGGGAGTAGCTCCAACTGTACCTGCATAGAGTCCTCCGCGGCGGGCACTGTACCCGCATTGGGAGGAAGCGGCAAGGATGGACGTACCTGAGCCGCCCCCGGACGAGCCAAAGAGAAAGCCAACAAAACAGGGGCGGCAGCGCGCAGCAACGACTTCTTCATCTTACATACTAAACTGGGGTAGATGATCCAGTAGGTGCAAAACGCTGACCATCAGACCAGCGCATCTTCAAATGTAACAACGGGCAGTGAAAAACCGACCTGCTCAGGTACAAGCCGAGTAAGGACCTAGCGTAAATACCCCGGAGGTACGCTACGACTTGCTAGAACCGAACCCTTAGATATCGTGATTCTACCAAGCCAGAGCATCTACCTCCGGGGTATCTATACGCGCTGTAAACTAGGCTAGCGCCGGAGCCAATGATTCCGTAACGGAGCCAGCAAAGGCAAGCAGATGCTCTTCGCGAAACGCTCCACTCAAAATCTGCAAGCCAATCGGTAGCCCTTGCGAGTCTTGTCCTGCTGGCACCGAAATAGCTGGCACACCTGCCAATGATGCCTGTACCGTGAAAATATCAGCCAAGTACATGGCAAGAGTATCCTTGTTCACGTCGCCAATGCGGAAGGCGGTGGTAGGAGTAGTAGGTAGAACCAAGAAGTCGTACTCACGCAACAACTCATCGGTTTTCTCTTTGATTAGCCGCCGTACTTGCTGGGCCTTGGTATAGTAGGCGTCATAGTAGTCGGCGCTGAGTACGAAAGTGCCCAGCAAGATGCGCCGTTGTACCTCGGGGCCAAAGCCCTGGGAGCGGGTTTTCTTGTACAATGACTCCAGGTCGGTGGCATCCGAAGCACGGTAGCCAAACTTCACCCCATCATAGCGGCTCAGGTTAGAGCTGGCCTCGGCTGTGGTGAGGATGTAGTACGTTGGTACGATGAAGTCTAGATAGGGGAAATCTACTGCTTCAACTACATGGCCTTGCCCGCGCAGCACATCCAAGGCTTGCTCCGTAGCGGCTTTAATCTCGGGGTTAAGGCCCGGGCGTTCCAGGCAGTCGCGTATGTAGCCGATGCGGTAATGAGGCGCCGGCGTCATCAGTTCACTGTAAGCAGGTACCTCGCGCTGGCTAGCTGTGCTGTCGAAGTTGTCGGCCCCAGCCATCACTTCAAGCAGCAGGGCTGCATCTTCCACTGAGCGAGTCAGGGTACCAATCTGGTCAAAGGAAGATGCGTACGCAATCAGGCCGTAGCGCGAAATGCGCGAATAGGTAGGCTTGAAACCAACAATACCACAGAAAGCGGCAGGCTGCCGTACTGACCCCCCCGTATCGGAGCCGATAGACGCTAGACATAAGTCGGCTTGTACCGCTACGGCCGAGCCCCCAGAGGACCCTCCCGGCACTCGGTCGGGGTCGATTTCGTTACGGGCCGGCCCAAAGTAGGATGTTTCGTTAGACGCCCCCATTGCGAACTCGTCGCAATTCTGGCGGCCAATGAAAATGGCATCTTCATCAAGCAGGCGCTGCACAGCCGTACCCGTGAACAAAGACTTGAAACCATCTAGAATGTGGCTGCTGCTTTGCAGGGCGTGGTCTTTGTAGGCCAGCACATCCTTCAGCCCTACTACCATGCCTGCCAACTTGCCCGCCGTTCCGGCCGCTAGTTTGGCATCCACGGCTTCGGCTTGGGCAAGGGCCTCCTCCGGCCACACTTCCAAGAAAGCATTCAGATGGCTTTTGCGCTGGATGTTATCCAGATAATACTCCACGAGCTGGCGACAGGACAAAGTGCCTGCCGTCAGCTCGTTACGAACTTCCGTGAGAGAGGTAAAGCGTCTCAAATCAAAGAAAGATATTAGTTCACTTGGTCAAGGCGAGGGCGTTCTTCCGTGCGTGCGGGCGGAGGCGTAGTAATACCACCATCCATGGGCGGTGCCAAAGGAGCAGCCGCAGGGGCATCCGTTACGGGGTGTGCCGGCTGAATGGGCGCCTCGTACGCGGGCTGTTGGTTGAACTGCTGCTGGTAGGGCTGTTGCTGCTGATAGGGTTGCTGAGGTTGACCAGCGTTTTCTATCTCACTACGAATTTCACGAGAAGCATCTTTGAACTCACGAATGCCCTTGCCAAGGCCACGGGCCAGCTCAGGAATTTTGTTGGCGCCAAAGAAAATCAAAATCACGACCATGATGAGCATAATCTCACCACCACCTAAGTCGCCTAAGAAAAGGAAAAGGGGCGTTTGCATGGTTAACATCAATTAGAGGCGTGGCTGGGTAGGATCATTAGGGTTGATGGGCCGGTCACGAAACTCAGGTTTCTCTTCTTTCGAAGCGTCCTTAAATTCACGAATTCCCTGACCCATACCGCGGAATAGCTCCGGGATGCGCTTGGCCCCAAACAACAGGATAATGGCGAGACCAATGAGAAGAAGTTCGGTGCCGCCAAGACCGCCGATTCCAAGCAAGAGGGTGGCAAAGTTCATAGAGTGGGGAGCCAAAAGGCCAGTTTGGGTGTCAAAGCTAAGTGTACGCAGCTTTGTACGGTTCAGGATTGGTAAAGGTACCTCATAATTTTAAAATCAGTTCCCTGCGGCTAGATACTTTACGTTACCCCTAAGTGCGAGCTTGGATACAATCTAGAAATCCCTTGCCTTCGGCGGGCAAACTTTTGCGTTCAGCGTTTCCTACGGGTAACAACTGCCAATGCTTGCCTAATTTGCTGAGCGTAGCGGCTATACTATTGAATGCGCTACGTTTCGACCTACAGTTTCTAACCTGAACTTTCCCGCGTTAATGCCTGCTAAATTGCGCCCCTCTACTGCTCCCAAGGCTCCCACCCCGTCCGTTTTGCACCCGGAGGATGAGGATAGCCGCTTGGAAGCGTTGCGTGCCTATCAAATTCTCGATACCCCGCCTGAAAAAGCTTTTGATGACCTAGTGCGGCTGGCGGCGTACATCTGCAATACTCCTACATCAGCCGTAACGCTCATTGATGAGGAGCGCCAGTGGTTTAAAGCTAGAATTGGCTTAGACTCTTTACAAAGCACGGCCCGTGAGCACGCTTTCTGCCAGCATGCCATGCTGGCCGAGAACGTGTACGAAGTAGAGGATGCTCAGCTCGATCCTTTATTTCAAGCTAACCCATTAGTTACCGGCGACCCCAACATCCGCTTCTACGCGGGTGCGCCCTTGCTATCACCCGAAGGGCAGCCGCTGGGTACTATCTGCGCCATTGATTCGGTGCCACGCCGCCTCAACGACGCCCAACGCGATGCGTTGCAGGTATTGGCGCGCGAAGTAGTAGCGCACTTGGAACTACGCCGGGCACGAATTCAACTGGAGCAAGAGCAGCGTAAGCTGGAAGGCCTGCTGCAAATGGCTAACGACGCCGCAGAATCTATTTACTCCAGTGGGGGGCAAACGGAGATTTTTATCAAGCAGGACCACAAACTGCTGCGCGTAATTACGGCTGATATTCGGTACGTGGAGGCCCTCGGCGACTACGTGAATATTTATACTGGACGGGAGCGGTACACGGTGTACAGCACCATGAAAGAGCTAGAATCCAAGCTGCCCGTACGCAATTTTGCGCGGGTACACCGCAAATACATCGTGCGCCTCGACCGTATTATCGCCATTGAGTCGGACGCGGTAGTGGTAGAAATGGGCCATAGTTCCGACCAAGCAACTAGCGTAATTCCAGTGCCCATTGGTAGCTCCTACAAAGCTACCCTGCTGAGTCGCTTAAACCTGATTTAATGAACCTTGAAATAGATTGCCTCATGTGTCGGATAGAAAATATAGTGTTCACCGAGGGAATCAGTTAATTCGGCGAATTGCAGTAGCATCAGCCCCAGGCCACTGCTATCTTTCGTCATGTTATCGGGAGTTTCACCCCCAGCTGACAAGCTTTTTCTTGGATGCTCTGGGACGGAAGTACTGGTAGCTAAGTTTGTTTTCATAGCTCAGAAAGACACCGTATGCTGTACGGTGTTTTTTTTTTGATCTACCAGAATACGTGAGCAGCCTTACTTATGACCCAGCCAGTTCTCCGGGTTCAAGTTTGAGCTGTTGTGCCAGACCTGAAACTGTACCTCCGAAGTTCCTTCGGCGTCCGTGTATACAGTGCCAATTGGTTGGCGGGCCTTAATCACTTGGCCTTCGGCTACGCTCACGCTGCGCAGCTTGGCGTACACCGTAAAATAGTCACCGTGCTGCACCATTACAATGGTGTTCATGCCAGGAACACTAGCCACCGTCAGTACTTTACCGTCAAACACGGCCCGTACTGGTTCGCCAGCACTCGTTTGAATATCGACGCCTCGGTTTTCTACTACTACATTGTGCAGCACCGGGTGATTGTGGCGGCCAAAGCGCTGAGAAATAAAGCCTTTGCTAACGGGCCACGGTAGCTGGCCCCGGTTGTCGGTGAAGGAGGAGGCTAGTTCTGCCGTTTCCGGCGTCAGGGTAACCCGGTTTACTCGTTCTGCCGCAGCTTCGGCCTCGGCCTCGGCGGCCGCCGTAGGACTCGTACGACTAGTAGCGCCAGGGCTGCGCGTAGGAGCTGTGGCCGTAGCAGTACGGCTAGCCGCCGCTTTTGCAGCCGCCGCCCGACGGGCCGCTAAGCGGGCCGCACGCGCAATTTCTTCGCGTACTCGCTGGGCAATCAAATTATCGAGCCGGGAAACGGCCTGCTGTTTAGCGGCTAACTCTTGCCGTAGACTTTCTTCCTGCTGGCTGAGTTTGGTAACAACCTGATCCTGCTGCGTTTTAAGCGTGATAAGGTTGCGCTTTTCTGACAGTTGGTTGTTAAGAAGGCTGCCTTTTTCCTGTTTCTTTTCCTGTAATCCCGCGAGCTGCTGGCTGAGACGCTGCTGCGTGCTACTGATCTGGGCAGCCTGGGCTTTACGCACTTCCGCGTACTGCTGGATGTAACGCAACCGCAGCATAAACTGGTTGAATGATTCTGAGGCGAACAGAAACATCACCCGATTGTAGCTATTGGCCGTCTTGGAGCCAATGTAAATCAGGCGGGCATACTCAGCTTTTAGTTGCTCCAGGTTTTGGCGTGTTTGCTGCACCTGGCCTTCGGTCTGTACCACATCGGTCTCAATGTAGCGCAGCTCATTGCTGATATTCTTGATAACGCCCTGCTGTACCGTGAGCTTTTCCTTGAGGGCATTGAGCTGACCTACGGAGGCTTCTTTCTGCTTTTGCGTTTGCTCCAGAATGCGGCTAGCTTCCTGAATACGGCGTACCGTGGCGCGCCGCTCACGCTCCAACTGCGCTTTGGTTTTGCGCGTGCCAGTGCTGGTTTTACTCCGAGTAGTACGCTGCTGCGCCACACTAGGCGTACTCAAATGCCCTACTGCTAGTACCACCAGCCACGCCAGCCAATACTTACTTCTTGCGCGCATAGCCTTTCGGTACCGAGAAGGGGAACGACAGGCGCTCTTTATCTAAGTCTACGTTCCGGTAGGTTACAACCACAGTTGCGGGGGCACCTTTTTGGGTGGTTTTGAGAGTAGTAGTATGACCGAACAATTGGTTGCGGGGCTCCAACGGCTGGAAATCAGTGTACTCAATGTTCAACGTATTCTGCGTGGCCTGTTCCTGCACGTTTAATTGCTGCACGCGCTTTTTTGGTAGGTCAATAAGCTGCTGCACCAGGATGCCCTGCTGCTCGTACTGCACGCGTTGCTGGTCGCCTTCTGTGCTCACAGTGGGCTGCACATTGGGCGGACTAGCCGGAAGGTAGTCGCCTAGCAACAGGGCCTGTACTCGCTCAAATGTCACGGGCACATTCAGCAGTTGGCTGAGGTAGGCATAATCTCCAACGTAGTACTGCCGCTGCAAGGGAAACAATACTTTCACCGAGTCGCGAGTGATGTAAGCGCGGAAGCCTTCAATGCCAAGCGAGGCCGACAGCCAAATTACGCTGTCTTTACGAATGCGTACGTTCAGGTTAGCTGCTTGCTGTAGACCAGGAACATCAATATTAACTTTCCCCTTGGCCTTAAGGTAGCGAAACTCCACGTTGGTGGCTTTCACCGTTTCCGGGGCCTTCGTTGACACGGGGGGCGCGGCCGTGGGGGCTAGCTTACGCTGGCAGCCACTCAGCAACGCAACGGCGCAAAACACGGCCAACGGAAAACGCTTACTCATACAGTTTCTTGTCTTTAATCTTACGGTCGATTAAGGGAGAAGCACCACCCAGCTTCTGGGCGCGCTCCCATTCGGCCTGGGCCTTCTCCTTTTCGCCTAGTTGGTACAGAACGTCGCCATAGTGCTCTACTACGGTGGCGTCGCGGGAGGTTTTCAGGGCTTTTTCGAGTTGCTGGCGGGCACCTGCGTAGTCCTTCATCTTGTATAATACCCAGCCGTACGTGTCGAGGTAGGTATCATTGTCGGGATTCTGCTTCACCAGCTTACCCGACATCTCTTTGGCTTTTTCAAGCTTTTCTCCTCGCAGAGAGAGGTAGTAGCTATAGTTGTTTAGGGCTTGGGCATTGTTGGCGTCGAACACCAATGCCGCATCATACGCGGCGTCCGACTTAGCGTAGTCTTTCAACTCATGATAGGCATCGCCTAGCTGGGTATCGAACTGCGCTTGTAGTTCCGGATTGTCGGTGGCTAGCTTACGACCATACTCCAACGACTTAACTCCCTTTTTCGCGTCCTTGCGCAGAATGTGCGCCACGCCGTTGTAAAACCACAGGGGCGCTTGATTAGGAAAAAGCTCAAGCGCTTGGTCGGTGTGGCGCAGTAAGGAGTCCGTCTGGTTCAGTTCGGCATCAATCAGGACTACCTGCTGCCAAATTTGGAAGCGGGAGTTGTCCAGCCGAATAGCTTTCATATAGTTGGAGCGGGCTTCCGCCTTGTGGTCGGTTACCGTCTGAATGTCGCCTGCAATGGCAAACGCTTTGGCTTCTTTAGGGTGTACCCGGGTGGTTATAGCGGCCAGCTCTAGGGCGGGCTGGGTAAGGGCAGGATTGGGAAGCTGCTTGATGTAATCTACCAGAATCCGCACCTTGTTGTCAACGTCGAGTGCGGGGCTCTCAAACGCGAGCTTGATTTGCTTCTGCGACTCCGTAGGGTTATTCTGCTGGCGGTAAATATCGGCCAGAATCATACGGGCCTGCGGATTTTCTGGCTCTGCTTTCAGCGCCTGCTCCGCTACCCGAATGGCGTCTGGAAAACGGTTGTTAGCCGCATACATTTGTGCTTGTGCCAGCACGTAGCGCACCTCATCGGGGTTGGCCTGCACTAGCTTCTCGCCTTCCTGCAGCGCCTTGTCAAGGTTGTTTTGCTTGAGGTAAATCTGCTGCCGCTTGAAGGATATCTCATCCAGCGGCCCAAACTGTTTTTCGGCCTGATTAAAGGTGCTTAGCGCTTCGTTCAGCTTGCCCTGCGTGATGTACAAATCGGCTAAGTTGAAGAGGTAGTAGCCCGAGTCAGGTACGTCGCGAATCAGGGTTGTGTATACCTGGGCCGCTTGGTCGTACTGCTTCTGGCTACCGTAAATCTGGGCTAGCAGCAAATGGTAATAGGCATTCTTTGAGTCGAGCTTTACAGCTGCTTGCGCAAAGTTGGTTGCATCCTGCAAGTTGCCGCTCAGCATGTTGGTTTCGGCAATCTTGTAATTGATGGCCGCGTTAGCCGGGTTTAAGGCATACGCCTTCAGCAGCCGCTCTAGCGCCTTGTTGTAATCCTCCAGCAGCAGATACCGAATGCCATCTACGAAAAAGGACTCGCTGATTTCGCGGTCCTTTTCCGATAGTTGACGGCCTTGTGATTGAACAACTTCAATCTCGGCCCGGCGAGCTAGCTCTTTGCGCTCTTTCCGACTAAGCTTTTTTGGCTTGGCTGGGCTCGGCTTGCTGGTGGCAGGTGCCGAGGGCTGCCGCTGGGCGTGCCCCGGACTGGCCACTAGTAGGCCGAGCAAGAGCAGAATAAAAGCACTTTTTTGACTCATGAACGCAGCAGCGCGGCCCAGTAGCCGCGGTTGGTAGAAAGCAAGATACAGCCTAACACAACATCAGGGCCACAAGGGCCGCGCTACTGCAACGTCAGGAGAGGCAAAAATATCACACGCGGAGTGTGTTATAATCGCCTAGGCTCAAGTCGTCGGGAGTACCTGCCACGGTGGCGTGGTTGCCAATCATGGAGTTTGTAACGTTGGCATGAAATACGGAGGCCGATTGTTGTACAATGCTATTAGACAGCACCGAACCGCGCACGTTGCTTTGGCTACCCAACGATACGTGTGGTCCTACCACAGAATCAGTAATGATGGCGCCCTCACCGATGTATACTGGCGGAATCAATACGGAATTAGTCACCTTGGCGGATTCGGCTACTAAGTTTTCGCCCCGCTCCTGCAGATACTCCAGGTAGCGCTGGTTGGTGTACACGGTAGCATCCTTATTGCCGCAGTCGAGCCACTCCGTTACACGGCCAGGTACGAAGGTAGTGCCCTTGTTCTTCATGTTCTCAAGGGCGTTGGTGAGCTGGAACTCGCCTTTGTCCTTGATGTCATTGTCGAGCAGATATTGCAGCTCGTTCTTCAGGTAGTCGCCATCCTTAAAGTAGTAGATGCCGATAATGGCCAGATCCGACACAAACGTCTCGGGCTTTTCCACGAAGTCCGTGATTTGGCCTTCCTCATTGAGCTTTACTACTCCGAACGGCTTAGGATCATCTACGCGCTGCACCCAGATGGTGCCCTCGGCCGAAGAATCCAGGATGAAATCGGCTTTGAAAAGGGTGTCGGCAAAAGCTACTACTACCGGGCCACTCAGGGCCGACTGAGCGCACAGGATGGCGTGGGCCGTACCTAGGGGCTCGTCTTGGTAGTGAATAGTGCCCTTGGCACCCACTGATTCAGCAATCTTTACTAGGCTCTTCTCTACTTCCGCCCCAAAGCGGCCAATGATGAAAGCTACTTCGTCTACTTGTTCGCCGCAGACTTTGGCAATGTCCTCTACGAGGCGCTGTACGATGGGCTTACCAGCAATAGGAATAAGAGGCTTGGGAACAGTGAGGGTATGCGGGCGCATGCGCTTGCCCATGCCGGCCATCGGAACGATGATTTTCATAGAGGTGAGGGTATTCGGGAGTTAAGAAATTACTTGTACGCAGGAAAGAATGTCTCGTCTGTGGGAGGCGAGGGCCAACTAATTAGCAATGATAACTAGATTTTGGCCACCGAATATTAAGAAAAAAAGAACCAGTTTGACTACTGCTGGCCTGTACTACCATAGCCGCTCGCTCCCCGTGAAGTTTCACTGAGGGTTGACACGGGTTGCCATTGCACCGTTTCGTGTCGCGCAACTACCAGCTGAGCAATTCGTTCCCCATCCTGCACCACGAAATCCTGGTCGGAAAGGTTAACGAGGAGGACTTTGATTTCTCCACGGTAGTCGGCATCGATAGTGCCTGGGCTGTTTACAATACCTATTCCGTGCTTATATGCTAGGCCGCTGCGGGGGCGTACTTGCATTTCGTAACCCACCGGAATTTCTACAAACAAACCAGTAGGTACTAAAGCACGTTGCAGGGGCTTCAACGTAACCGGCTCGGTGAGGTTGGCCCGTACGTCCAGACCAGCCGCGTGGGCAGTTTGGTACTCGGGCAGCGCATGGCGCGACTGGTTGATGACGGGAAGGAGCATAAGCGAAAGAACAGCAGGGAAGTACCCAAAACAAAAGTGAGCAGCCCAGACCGTAGGCCCGGCGGGACCGAGGGCGGTTGCTCCCAGAAAATAATAGAAGCTTGTAACCTAAAAGCGGCAAGCAAGGGTGGCTTAAAAGGCTACCAGCGCACAAAGCAAGTTATTCTCAGGTATAATTCAAGGCTAGTATTGTAATCTGCTGTGCAGCTATATGCGCCAGCTAGAGGGCGTACAGTTGTGTTTAATCAGGCAGCAGTTGGGCGCGACAACGGAAAAATCATCAGGAATTAAGAGTGTTTCGCAGCGCCTCAGCTGGCTTTTGTCGGTACCAGTTCTCAGCAGAAAGAAGATAGGGCCTTACTAGCATGTTAGTAAGGCCCTATCTTCAAACGAGGAACTGGGAAAGATTAGTAGTTAGAGAGCTTTCAACCGCCGGCCTTCCACGGCGGCTACTAGCCCCACAAATCCTAGGGTGAGGAGGGCATGGAACCCGTAGCGTCCCCAACCCTCACCAATGGGCGCCCACCAGCTAACTGCTACTACGCCTACTGCAACAAGCAGCCATATGAGCAAGCGCGCTACGGGGTAAGGCACCGGGAAGTGCCGATCTCCTAGCCACCAGCAGATAGCCGCCATCATAAAATAGCAGGCCAAGGTGGCTAAAGCAGACCCCATATAGCCGATTATAGGAATGAGCAGGAAGTTTAGAACGATGGTGAGTACAGCCCCCGCAACACCTATGTAGGCACCATAGTAGGCTTTGTCGGTGAGCTTGAACCACACCGAAAGATTCCAGTACACTCCCAGAAACAGTTGGGCTAGCAGCAGAACCGGAACTACACTCAAGCCTTCTAAGTACTCGGGCCTTTGCAGAAATACCCGGGCCACTAGCTCCACATTAATGCTTACACCAACGAACAGCATGGCGCAGCACAACGTGAACCATTTGAGCACCAGCGCAAACGTGTGTGGGGAGTTTTTCTCGTTGCTTTGAGCAAAAAAGAATGGTTCGGCCGCGTACCTGAAAGCTTGAATCACGAGGTTCATCAGGATGCTAATCTTATAGCATGCCCCATAAATACCAACGGCTGCTAGGTTGCTACGTCCCGGGTAAAAGCCTTCCGGTAGCCACCGCGGCAGCAAAATCCGGTCTAGCGTTTCATTGACCATGCCGGCCAGCCCCATCAGCATAATAGGGTAGGCATACCGCAACAGCGGCCGGAGCGGTTCCAAATTCAGGCGGAACCGCACCGCTAGCAACTCGGGCGCCAGTAGAACGAGCGTGAAGGCACTGGCCGCTAGGTTCGAGAGGAACACGTAGCCTACCCCAATGCTAGGATCATATAACTGTTCTACTAGAGGCCGTAGGCCAGCCAAGTACTTACCCGACAAAATATCCGGGCAAAATACAATGAAGAACAGATTCAGGCCCACATTCATCAGAATATTGGCGAAGCGAATAACCGCGAATCGACGGGCCTTATTCTCCAGACGCAACCGGGCAAAGGGAATAGCTGCTACGGCATCTAAACCCAGGATGAAAGCAATCCAGACGGCGTACCGCTCATGGCCCGGCGGCAGGGCCAGCAAGCTCATGAGTGGCCTAGCCAGCAATGCCAAACCAGCCGTGAATAGCGCACTGGTCAGCAGCAGCAGGGTCATTACCCGGTTGTACAACTCTGGTCGGTCGGTGCCGGGGCGGTTAGCAAAGCGGAAGTAGGTAGTTTCCATGCCGTAGGTGAACAGCACGTTCAGAAACGACACGTAGGCGAATAGCCCTGTTACAATACCATACTCAGCGGCTACAAACCTGCTTGTGTAGAGCGGAACCAAGAGGGTATTGAGTACCCGGCCCACAATACTGCTGACACCATAAATGGCCGTCTGGGAAGCCAGCCGCTTGGCAATACTCATTCAATACGATGAAAAATTGAAACTGTAAGATGAAAACTCGGCCAAGCACATACTCGGGCTCAGAAAGGTGCGCTACCAATGCAAGCCTGCCCACTGAATCCCTAGAAGGTAATGCTGGCTGCCGCGTACGAGTGTTTTTACTTGCCAGTAAATGCAGCGGGGCGCTTCTCTAAGAAAGCGGAAGTGCCTTCCCGGAAGTCTTCCGACGCGAAGCAGCGGGCAAAGGCATTGGCCTCCGTCTGGTAACCATGCCGGTCCTTGTCGAAGTAAGCATTTACGCAGTCGATTACCATGCCCAGGGCAAGGGGCGCTTTCGTGAGGATGCGTGTTAGCAACTGCTCGCAGAAGGGCAGCAACTCCGCCTGAGAAACTACCTGGTTGACTAGGCCCAGGCGCAGTGCCTCCTCTGCTTTTACCTGGTCGGCGGTGAGGAGTAACTCCAAGGCCTTGCTTTTGCCAATGAGTTGCACGAGGCGTTGGGTGCCCCCGTAGCCCGGAATCAGCCCCAAGTTTACTTCTGGTTGCCCGAAGCGGGCGTTATCGGAGGCTACGCGTAGATGGCAAGCCATGGCCAACTCGCAGCCCCCCCCGAGGGCGAAGCCATTTACCGCCGCAATAACGGGCTTGGAGCTTTCCTCAATCATGCAAAATGCCTCCTGCCCGCGCTCAGCCGCCCGGCGCGACGCAATTTCGTCTAGGGCTGCTAGCTCAGAAATGTCGGCACCAGCTACAAAGGCTTTCTCGCCGCTACCAGTAAGAATGATTCCGTGCACTGCCGAGTCGTCCAAGGCTTGCTGCATGGCACCCCGAATTTCTTCGATGGTAGCGCCATTGAGCGCATTGAGCTTGGAAGGACGGTTGATGGTAATCGTAAGGATGCCAGTAGCAGCATTTAGTTCGTAAAGCAGGTTTTCGAAAGAGGCCATGCGAAAAGTAGATAGGGATGGGGCAGTTAGAACGCGGGTAAAGATACTGTAAAAGCCCTGCGGTGGCTGCTGCCTTATCTGGCCGTATGGTAGGCGACCTTATGTAAGAGTGCACCGCGAAAGTGACGGTAGCGCCTTCTTATGTATACCGCATCAGGACTTGCTTGCTGTTGGCAGAAGCACAACGGTAGGACTAGCTGATGAAAACTATATATTTGCCCGTATTGCTGTTGGCTTCCACCGTTAACCTTCTCACTACTATGGGATTTGTGTCAGAGTTTAAAGAGTTTATTTCAAAAGGAAACGTGCTGGATCTGGCCATTGGCGTTATCATTGGCAGTGCGTTCGGAAAGATCGTAACCTCGCTTACGGATGACATCATCATGCCCATTCTGAGTGTATTCACCCAAGGAATTGACTTCAAAGAGAAGTTTTTTGCCCTTAACGGTCAGCAGTATAAGGACCTCAAGGCAGCCCAAGACGCGAAAGCCGCCATCGTTAGCTACGGCAACTTTCTGAACGCCGTCATTTACTTCCTCATCATTGCCTTCGTGATTTTTTGGGTAGTAAAACTAGCTAACCGCTTCAAGCGTCCGCAGGAGGTAATAGCCGTGGCCGACCCGCTCCCTACGAAAGATCAGGCCCTGCTGATGGAAATTCGTGACGCGCTCCGTACCCGGGTGTAGCAGCCGTAATACTGGCAAAGAAAAGCCGGCCTTTGCTCTGGAAGGAGCAAGGACCGGCTTTTCTTTGCGCAAAAATGTAGTTCTGTTGAAAATGAAGAACGTAGTGGGAAGGAGTAGGTGGCTGATTACCCTGATACTAGTATTGTCCACGCCGTGCCTCCTAGCACAAGTGCCCGCTCCAAATCGGGGCCCGGTGCCCGTCTACACATACAAAGTGGCTACTGAGGTCGACACGGCCCGGGGCTGGCATCGTGGGGGCGTAGGCACGCTCAACTTCAGTCAAGTTAGTCTAAGCAATTGGGCTGCTGGTGGGCAAAGTTCCTTATCGTTGCTTGCTCTGGGCAACGTATACGCGCACTTCCGTGGCGCCGACCATACTTTCGACCTAGCAGCAGATATGGTATATGGGCTGCTCAAGCCAGGTAAGGCGCGCATGCGCAAAAACGATGACCGATTGGAGCTAAATGCCCGCTATGGTCGTCAGTTCGCTAATAAGCTTTCGTACACGGCGCAGATGAACCTCAAAACGCAGATCACGCCCACTAAGGCGCTTAACAAGCCAGACTCCCTATTGTCGCGCTTTTTTGCACCGGCTTATATTCTGACTTCCCTGGGGGTTGAATACAAACCCAACGACGACTTCTCTGTGTTTGCATCTCCCATTACCGGGAAGTTCACCATCGTAGCTGACCGCACGCTAGCCGACGCGGGAGCATTTGGAGTAAAAGCTGCCCGCCGTGATACAACGGATGCGCCTATTCGAGGAACTGGGGAGCGGCTGCGCGAAGAGCTGGGCGCGTACCTGAATGCCCGCTACCGCCGCAGCTTGGGGCAAAACATCGTGTACCAAACACGGCTAGAGTTGTTCAGTAACTACTTTCATAATCCTCAGAACGTGGACGTCAACTGGGAAAATCTCATCAACTTCAAGGTCAACAAGCTGATCAGTGCCAGTATCTCTACTAACCTGGTGTATGATGATGACGTACTGGTACCCCTAGACCGAAACGAAGATGGTACTCCCGACGACCGGGGGCGCCGAATTCAATTCAAAGAAACGCTAGGTATTGGCCTGACATACAAGTTCTAGGAAAATTTGAACTAACTTACCCACCTGCCCGTTGCTGGGCAATAACTTCCTGGCCAGGTTGTTGCCACCGGCCTCCTGGTCACCGGATTTTTCTACCTTCTTTCCTCATGATGAAGCTGCTCGTTGTTGCAGTGTTTGCTGCTGCTGGTCTGTTGGCCGCCCCCGCTCATGCCCAATCTACTAGCCCCGAGCGCTCTGAGCAGGCTCGTAAAGCGGATGAGGCTGGGCTGCGCAAAAAGCGGAAGGCTTCCTCGGGTGACATTGCCCGGATGCAGCAACGCATGAGCATGAATCCCGATGAAGCGAAGCGCGACCAGCAGATGGAGATTCTGGAAGCCCGTGCGGGTGGAGGTACTGGCAACACGAGCTTCGGCCGCTCTTCCGGTCCTGCGCGGCAGTACGAGAAGGGCGCCGGTGGTTTCACGGTAAAGAAGTTTAAGGACAACCGCATTGGTACAGCCCGGCAAAAACGTGGTCAGACCCGTGCCGCTGGCTTTGTAGATCCTAAGGGTAAACCGCTAAAGCACAAGAAGAAAAAGCATGGGTTCTTGTTCTTCAAGTAAGTTAGAACTCATACATGCTACGAATAGGAAAAGCCCCAACGTACCACGTTGGGGCTTTTTCATTACTGGGTAAGTAGGACGCGTACATGCAGAAGCCGGTTGGCTCACTTCATGTTGTGCACGTAGCGGATTGGCTGGTTACCTATGTTGCCTAAAACCTACCTGTAAGGCCTAGCTTGAAATAGCTCATATCATAGCCAAGTTCTGCAAAAGCTCCAATTCGGTTGGTTAGATAATAGCGCCCACCTAGAAAAACACCAGTTTCAAATTTGGTACCGAGTCCAGGATCATATTCAGAAGCAGGCACAGTTTCCAGGTACGTGTCTTTGTAGTGTTCGAACCGGGCTCCTATGCTAGCGCCTACGTAGGTATCTAGGTTAGGAACCTGGAGTAGGTCGTAATGATAGGTGCCTCGTATAAGCACAACAATGTTCCGCCAGGAAGCATTGTATTCGGACCCCGGATAGTCGTAGCGGTATCCCTTATACCCAATCAAACCACCAAGACCAATCACGCCGGGGCCTATTCCTTCCAGTACTCCGCGTTCGGCCGAAATACTCATTGCTGGTGTAGCATCCACACTGCGAAAAGGGGAACCGTACCCCATCCCTAAGCCAAGGCCCAGGTTTACTACAGTAGTACCCTCGCGAAACAGTCCATCAGTGCTCGTTTGGCTAGATCCGAAGGGAGGGGTAGCATAGGTAGTGGAACTTCCCGAATGTTTGCTCGTGCTGCTACGCGTAGAGGCATTATTAGGCTTCGCCAATATGTTTTGCCCACCGGATCGTAACACAGGAACCTGCCCCTGAGCAGAACTATGGAATAAGGTAACGAAAGGCAGCAGGCAGGTAAGGGCAAGAATCTTCATGCGGAGGGTGTTGCAGGTACAATGGAGTAGTAGCAGTTTAGTCCAAATATTTGCAGGATTAGTGTAGAAAGTGTGCGAAGATAGAAGAATCTGCGGCATCAGAGGAGGCAGTAACCTTTTTCCCTAGTAGCACTACAAAACGACAAAGCCCCAGCCTACTGAAGTAGACTGAGGCTTTTCCTATCGTTGTTGAGCAGCGCTTAGAGCGTCCGCTTTACTTCTTGCTCTTCAAAGCCTTCAATGTTGTCGCCTTCGCGCAGGTCATTGAAGCCCTTAATTGAGATACCGCATTCGTACCCTTGGCGTACTTCCGACACATCGTCTTTGTAGCGCTTGAGGTCCTGAATCTCGCCTGAGTGTACCACGATACCATCGCGCACAAGGCGTACCTTGGTTTTGCGAGTGAAGGTACCGTCCGTCACCATACAGCCGGCAATGGTGCCTACCTTGGTGATGTTGAACACCTGACGAATCTCGGCGTTGGCCACTACCACTTCTTTCACCGTTGGAGCAAGCATGCCTTCCATAGCATCCTTCACCTCATTGATGGCGTTGTAAATGATAGAGTAGAGACGGATATCAATCTGCTCTTGCTCGGCCAATTTGCGGGCGCTCTGTGAGGGACGAACCTGGAAGCCGATGATGATAGCATCAGAGGCCGAGGCCAAGAGTACGTCGGATTCAGAAATGGCACCTACGCCTTTGTTGAGGATGTTTACGGCCACTTCTGGCGTGCTCAGCTTCAACAAGGAGTCGGCCAGTGCTTCTACCGAGCCGTCCACGTCACCTTTCACAATCACGTTAAGCTCCTTGAACGAACCGATAGCCAAGCGGCGACCAATCTCGTCGAGGGTAATGTGCTTCTTGGTCCGCAGGCTTTGCTCGCGAGCTAGCTGCTGACGCTGGGTGGCTAGTTCACGGGCTTCACGCTCCGTTTCCATCACCTGGATTTTGTCACCAGCCTGTGGTGCACCAGTCAATCCCAGAACCTGTACCGGAGTAGCCGGGCCAGCTTTCTTCATCTTCTTGCCGCGGTGGTCCGTCATGGCTTTCACACGACCGAAGTGTGGTCCTGCCAGAACAATATCACCAACCTGCATGGTACCCGTTTGTACCAAGATGGTAGTTACGTAGCCCCGGCCTTTGTCAAGCGAGGCTTCAATAACTGCTCCTACTGCGCTACGGTCTGGGTTCGCCTTGAGGTCGAGCAATTCGGCTTCCAGCAACACCTTTTCCAGAAGGTCCTCAATACCGAGACCGGTCTTGGCGGATACCTCTTGGCTTTGGTATTTACCACCCCATTCCTCTACCAACACATTGATAGCCGAAAGTTCTTCCCGCACTTTGTCGGGGTTAGCACCAGGCTTGTCAATTTTGTTGAGAGCAATTACGATAGGAACGCCGGCCGCTTGAGCGTGATTGATAGCTTCCTTAGTTTGTGGCATCACCGAGTCATCAGCAGCTACCACGATAATGGCAATGTCAGTAATCTTCGCACCACGGGCACGCATAGCGGTAAACGCTTCGTGACCAGGAGTGTCAAGGAACGTTACCCGCTTGCCTGACTTAGTCATTACATCGTAGGCGCCGATGTGCTGAGTGATACCACCAGCTTCACCTTTGGCTACGCTGGCATTACGGATGTAGTCAAGTAGCGAGGTTTTACCATGGTCGACGTGACCCATGATGGTCACGATGGGAGCCCGTGGCTGAAGGTCTTCTTCGTTATCCTCGATTTCAATAACCGTATCCTCTTCCTCTGCACTTAGGAATTCTACGTCGTAGCCAAATTCATCGGCAATTACCGTAATAGCCTCAGCATCAAGGCGCTGGTTGATGGACACGAACATGCCCATGTTCAAGCACACCTTAATAACCTCGTTTACCGACACGTCCATGAATGAAGCTAGGTCGTTTGCCGAAATAAACTCGGTTACTTTCAGCGTCTTCGAGGCTAGCTCGTTTTGCTGGCGCTGCAAGTCAGCAGCTTCAGCAATGTTGGCGCGCTTATCGCGGCGGTATTTAGCACGATTAGCTTGCTGACCACCACGGCCACCGCTGAGCTTAGCAAGTGTTGCCTTGATCTGCTCTTGAATCTGCTTTTCGTTCTGCTCAGGCGTAGCTGGGGTAGGAGCCGGACGGTTGCCGCCACCTTGGCCGCCTTGACCGCCAGGACGACGATCCTGCTGACCGGGTCCGCCGGGACGGTTGCCACCTTGGCCGCCTTGACCGCCAGGACGACGATCCTGCTGACCGGGTCCGCCGGGACGGTTGCCGCCACCTTGGCCGCCTTGATTGCCCTGACCGGTACCTGGTTGGCCCTGACCACCACCCTGCTGACCAGGAGTAGCGGGACCATTCATTGGAATGCGCTGGCGCTTCTTCTTAGAATCGGGGCCGAGGCCACTCTTCCGAACATCAGAGGAAGCAACTGGGCGCGCACCGCGTCCACCACCGCGCCGCGAAGAATCGAGAGGAAGTTCAATCTTACCGAGTACGGTAAGACCTTTTAGCTGGTCGGCTTTTGCTACAATGGTTTTAGCCTCTTCGGTGGCAGCAGGGGCCGGTGTCTCGGCGGCTGGGGTAGCTGGCGCCGAAGTAGCTGGTACTGCGGGTGCAGCCGGAGCGCTAGGCGCTGGCGCAGCCTGTTTGGGGGCTGCTGGAAGAGTTGGGGTAGTTGGCGCTGCCGAAACTGGTGCCGCGCTAGGCGCGGGTGCAGCTGCCTGTTGTGGGGCAGCTGGCGTGGGTTGCGGAGCAGGAGCCGGCTTGGCTACAGGTTGAACCACTGGGCTGGGAGCAGGTGCAGCAGGCTTAGGTGCTTGCTGAACTGGTGCCGGTGGCGGGGTTGGCGCCGGAGCCGCTGGCTTAGCTTCTGGCTGCGGAACTGGTGCCGGAGCCGCTGGCTTAGGTGCTTCAGCTACGGGAGCCGGCGCTGGGGGCGCAGGCGCTACGGGGGCAGGTGTAGGTGCTGCCGGACGCGGCGGCACTGGACGTCCTTTCGCATCCAACTCAATTTTGCCCAGTACTTTCAAGCCAGGAACACGGTTAGTGTCTTCAGCCGGAGCTGCTGGAGCTGCCGCCGCCGGGGTGGGCTGGGGAGTTACAGCCTGTGGGGTTTCAACAGGTTTTGGGGCCGGAACGGGCGTGGCGGGGCTAGCAGCTGCTTTGGGCGCTGCTGGCTCTGCGGGGCGGGGCGGAACTACTTCCTGCTCGTTCTGGCGTTTGGCCTGACTGAGCTTGGTAGCTTCGATTTTATCATTTGCCGACGATTCGAAAGCCTTGTTGAGCAAGGAGACTTGCTCCCCCGTTAGCTTCGTCGTGGGTTTATTTTCGATGATATGCCCTTTACCCGCCAGAAAATCCACAATCGTGGAAAGCCCAACGTTCAGGTCTTTGGCCGCCTGTTGTAGCCGTTTGGTTGCTGCTTCCGCCATTCTATGCTCGCGAACGATACTCTTATCTAGTTGCAAAGGTACTACATTAAATCTTGCCGGGCGGGGTTAAATCACGCCACCCGGCTTGATTTAACGCCCTTGCCGTACCGGCCGCCGCGCACTCATTGCGCGGCGCCGGAATTTTGTTCTTCTACCTGACCCTCTTCGTCATGCTCTTCGAACTCGTTATGGATTACGCGGAACAATTCTTCCACGGTTTCCTCCTCTAGTTCGGTGCGACGAACAAGGTCTTCTTTGTTCACCGCCAGTACGGCGCGGCCAGTGTCAAGGCCAATTTTCTTTAATTCTTCAATTACCCAACCTTCAATTTCATCGGTGAATTCGTCGAGGGCAATATCTTCCTCAAAGTCTTCTGCTTCGCGGAATACGTCAATTTCCATTCCTACCAAGCGAGAAGCCAACTTGATGTTGGCACCACCCCGGCCAATGGCCAATGACACTTGGTCTGGCTTCAGAAACACTGAAACCCGGCCAGTTTGTTCGTTTATCTTCATCGAGCCGATTTTAGCCGGCGACAATGCCCGAGCGATGTAAAGCTCCAGGTTATTGGTGTAGTTGATGATGTCGATATTCTCGTTTTCCAGCTCCCGCACCACCGCGTGAATACGTGAGCCTTTCATGCCTACACAAGCACCTACTGGGTCAATACGGTCGTCGTAGCTTTCTACAGCTACCTTGGCCCGCTCACCAGGCTCCCGCACGATGTTTTTAATCGTGATGAGACCATCATAGATTTCTGGCACTTCCTGCTCCATCAGGCGCTCCAAGAAGGCCGGAGCAGCGCGCGAGATGATAATCTTGGGTGTACCATTGATAACTTCTACACGGTGCACTACCGCACGCACGGTGTCGCCTTTGCGGTAGCGGTCCTTCGGGATTTGCTCGCCTTTGGGCAGTACCAACTCGTTTTCGTCCTTATCAAGAATAAGGGCTTCACGGCTCCATACCTGGTAAACTTCGCCTACTACTACTTCACCTACCTGGTCTTTGTAGGCTTGGTAGAGGTTGTCGCGCTCCAGGTCCTTCACGCGCTGAATCAGCGTCTGACGGGCCATGAGCACGGCACGGCGGCCGAAATCTTCCAGCTTTACTTCCTCAGCCACCTGCTCGCCTACTTCGTAGTCGGGCTCAATTTTTTGGGCTTCGGCCAGCGGAATTTTGTCGTGGTCCCAAATATCCTCCGAATTATCGTCTACAATTTCGCGGTTGCGGTAGATTTCCAAGTCGCCCTTATCCACGTTGATAATGACGTCGAAGTTGGCGTCATCGGTGTATCTCTTGCGGATCATGGTGCGGAACACTTCCTCCAAGATGCTCATCATCGTGGGGCGGTCAATGTTCTTGGACCGGGCGAATTCGGCAAACGATTCAATAAGCACGTTGCTGTTCATGGAATCATTGGTTTTGCTGGTTACTCTAATAGCGTTGCGGGCCCAGTAGCGGATGGGGCTGCGGGTCCGCAGCGGGTTATGTTATTTAAAGGAGATGACTACGCGCGCTTCCTGAATTTCCGAGTAGGGAATAAAGGCGGCGGGTAGCGTCTTTTTCTTGTTCTTTTCCTTCACCACTTCCGCTAGCTGAATGCCTTCTGCTTCGGTGGCTTCCAGAGCGCCAGTTTTCTCAGTGCCGTCCTGTAGCTTAAGCGCCAAGGACCGACCAACGTGACGGGTGTACTGCCGCGGGTCGCGCAAGGGCTGGTCAGCACCGGGGGAAGTTACCTCCAGCGTGTAGCTGGCGTCTTCACCATACACTTCGTCGACCCGGCGAGCCAGACGGCGGCTAACTTGAGCGCACTCGTCAATGCCCAGCGCCTGCTCACTGTCGAGAGTAACAGTTACTTTAGGCCGAATGGCGTCAGATACGGTTAGGTCTACTACAAACAAGCTGCCGTCAGTAGGCAGACTTTCTTGCAGCAGTTCAGCGAGATGGGCGCGGTCGAGTTTCATACAAGCGATGGGCGGGGTGGCAAAAGAAAGAGGGGACTATCCGTCCCCTCTGTTCGTGTCTTTCATTTGCTAGTGCAAAGATAGCACAAATACCCGGCGAATCCAAAGGGGCTATGGCTTGGGGCCTAGCGAGGCTGCCTTATACCCGAAAAGGGCAGTAGCATCACCGCTGGAAGCCCAGTTCACAAGGCAGGTAGCATAGTAGCGGCTCCCTACCTATAGGGTACTACTGCACTATATCTTCCAACAGAAATACTCTGCGCGGGAGTTCCGTTCTCTATCTACTCATGTAAGATGACGCTAGAGCAGAGGGTGGCGCCTTACCGCTTTACCTGAACCCAGCCTTTCACTTCGCGGCCTTCCGCGTCGCGCAGGTGGTAGTAATAGAGGCCGTCAGCTAGGTTGTTGCCGCGCCAGTCGTTGCGGTAATTAGCGGTTTCGTACACCTTATTGCCCCACCGAGTAAAGACTCGTAGGGTGGCAGGCTGACAACTGAAGCGCGGGATAAAAGTGTCATTTTTAGTATCATCGTCGCCAGGCGTGATGATGTTGGGAACGAACACGTCGCCTACTATTACCGGGGCGAAGCCGGTTTCCACACTACAGTTGGCATAGCGAGCCGTCAGCTTTACATTATATGTGCCGGCGCTGACGTACTGGTGCGTTGGGGATGCTTCCGTGGAAAGGGGGCTACCGTCGCCAAAGTCCCAAGTGTAGGTGCCACCCGCCAGCACAGGCTGAAAGGAGCACGTGAACGGGGCTAAGCCTGTGTATTGTGGCGCCGCTGTACACTCGGGTACGTTCAGAGGAAAATTAACAGTAGGAGAAGGGGCTAGTACTACTCGCCTTGTATCAGAGTTTACGCAGCCACCTATATTATAAGAGTAGGTAAGCGTATAGATGCCGCCCTTCAGGTCGGTGTTGGGTGGGGTGTACAGGCCCGTTGGAGTTACCCCGGTGCCGCTCCAGGTGCCACCAGCGGGCTCCATTCCCTGTAATTGTACGGCTTGCGTTTCATAAGCACAGAGCACAAGGTCGGGGCCCGCCTCTACCCGTGGGAGGTCCCGGACGGTTACTTGGTAGGTTCCGGTAGCGCATCCCAGCGTATCAGCCAGGGAGTAGGTGAGGGTGTGGGTGCCCAGCCCAGCCTGCGCGGGATTGAACGTAGTGCCCGACATGCCTGGCCCGCTCCAGGTGCCCCCGGCCGGCGTTGCCTGCATCGTTACGGTATTGCCATTGCGGCATAGTACCGGAACAGGCGTGATAGTAACGGGCTGGGTAGCCATAACTGTGATGCGCAGCGGTTTGGTGCTCACGCAAATGCCCGTAGCTGCCACTGAGTATGTGAGGGTGTTTCGGCCAATGAGGGATTCGGAGGGGGTGAAGCGGTAGCCGCCACCCGCAATGGCCGTTACCCCGGGGCCCGCCCAAGTGCCGCCCGCGGGGCTACCACCTAGGGTAATAGGTCCGTCGCTGGAGCACACGTAGCGTGAAGGTCCGGGGTCAGCAATAACTACCCCAAAATCAATCTTGAAAGCGGCGTTGTTGCAGTTAGTGCTTCCATTACGGGTAGTGTAGTAGTTGGCGCCGGGTGGGATGGGGAACCCTTGGTCGCCGCCACAACCGCCGCATACGGCTTGGTACACCATGCCGCGCTTGTCGAAACGGGAGGTGCCCCCGTCCACGTGCTCTCCCGAGCGGCCACCGCTTTGCCCGTAGAACGTACCGTATTCCAAGCTGCCCATGCCGGGCGTAAACTCAGCTAGATAGAAGTCGGACCCGTCGGTGCGGGACTGAACCGCATCGGACGTAACGGGTAGGCCAGCAGTAGAACTGCCAAGGGTGCCGATACCGTACCCATCGTTGATGGAACCGCCCCAGCCGCAAATGTAAATTCGCTCACAGTCGTCTACCAGAAAGGCTGTGGGGGTAATGTCATAGGAAAGGCGCCCCGTACCTACCACCGTTGAGTACACGGTTTGATTTAAGGTAGCGTTGAGCTTATGAATAAACTGGTGGCTACCGGCATTCTGGTAGCGCCCACTAGTCACAGGGTAGTTGCCGGAACTCTGCCCAAACAAGTAGGCATTATCGGAGGCGTCTAGCTGCACAAAATAGGCTTGGTCGTTGCCGGTAGTGCCCACATAGGTAGCCTGCTGAATACTAGTGCCAGCCGGCGCAATGCGGGCTACAAAGCCGTTGACACCCGCGGGAGCCGTGGTCAGCAATGCACCGGCCGTGACGGGGAAATTCGTGCTGTTCGTACCGCCAGCTACCACCACCGACCGGCCCGCACCCAGCTGAATGGAGTACACGGCATCGTAGCTGCTGCCTCCTAAAAAGTTACTCCAGATGAGTGTGCTCAGGTTAGCGGAAAGCTTACACACCACACCATCAGCAATACCATTAAAACTAGAGTCGAAGCCATTCCGAACCGGGAAGTTGTTGCTCATGGTAGTGGAGGCCAGATACACATTATTGTCGGAGTCAGTGATGATGTCACCCCGAAACTGGTCGCCGTAATTGTTAACTAAGGGGGACGTCAGATTGGCGTTCAGATTCAGGTTCAGGCCATCGTTGCCAGACCCCCCTAAGTAAGTAGAAGCTATTAGTGCGCTTCCATTGGCGTTTAGGGTAGTTACTACCAAATCGGACCCAAGTGGGTACTGAATGTAGCGCGAGTCGTTTTCCTGGAGCGGATCTGAGAAAGAGCCGCCGTTGAATGTGCGCGAAAAGGCCGCACTAGTTACGGGGTAGTTTGTAGAACCCGTAGTTCCTAGAATGACCAGCTCGTCGCGGCTGTTGACCACCATGCTCTGCGGCACATCAACCGAGTTGCCGCCGACGTAAGTGGCATACATACGGGAGGCGCTACCCGAAACAGAGGTGCGGTACTTGATGATGGCCATGTCGCCAACGCCGGCGAAGGTAGTGCGAATGGCTCCGGTAGAAGTTGGAAAGCCGGGCGCAAATGCCACGCCCGCCGAGTACATATTGCCTGCCGCGTCATACGTAGCCGTGAAGCCCCAGTTGTCGCCGGTGGCACCCGTGAACGAGGAGAAAATGACGGTGGGGTCAATGAGCAGGGGCAGCTTACGGTCGTAGCGCCCCAGGCGGAAACTCAGAACTGTACCCGACAACTCAAAGCTGCACGGCACGGATACCCGCTCCCCATCGGGGCGAATTTGCCAGGCGCGCGGTGCTTGCTCGGTAACGTCGCCCACGCTGGTATGAATCAATAGGCTGCCTTCTGGCGTGAGGCGTACGCTTTCGGCGCCCGAGTAGCGAAGTCGAATAGCCTCCGGGCGGGCACCGGCGCGCACAGCAAAGTCGTATTCTAGCTGATGAGTGGCATTCTCATAGAGGTGCACATCTACGCCGGGGTACACTTCCTGATACC
Organism: Hymenobacter mucosus; assembly: GCF_900188255.1. GTDB lineage: Bacteria > Bacteroidota > Bacteroidia > Cytophagales > Hymenobacteraceae > Hymenobacter > Hymenobacter mucosus. The sequence continues at coordinate 26,724 of NZ_FZNS01000019.1, forward strand.
GTGCGCCCCGAAAGCCGCGCACCTGACTAGCCCAGTGCGTCGGGTCATTGCCCTGGAAGTAGTTGCGTACTTCGGCGGTTGCTTCTTCCCCCCGCACGTGGGCTTTGGCGTTGCCTCCCTCAAACGTAACCCGGTAAGCGTGCATGCGCAGGCTGTCGTCTATGGGTCCTTTGGCGGCAGTAGCCTTGCCGTGCTCATGGTCGTGGTAGGCACGTAGGGCTTGCGGGTCGGCGAAGGTATAAGTAAAGCCGGTGCTAGCCAGAAACAAACGGCCGGCCGGTAGGCTGGCTGCAAAGCGAGTGGAGGCGTCCCACTGGCCTTTGTTCTCTACAAATTCGAGACTAGTAGTAGGTGTTGGCGCTACGGCTGCGTGCGGTTTTGCTAGCACACCCATCGGCACTATCACAGTAGCCAGAAGCGTGGGTAGGATATAAGACCGAAGGGTAGAAAGATACATAGCGGACGGTTGGATAAAAGCTCTGAAATATACAACGAAAATAAGGCTACATACGTAGCGAGCCAGCTCGCTTCCACGGAACGCATACCTTTGTCTATTGATCCTGTCTCCCGGAAAATAGTTGCCTGTGCGTCGTTCGTTTGCCTTCAAGTGCACTTTACTGGTGATTGGGTGGGTATTGCTAGCCATTGGCTGCGCTCAAGTGCCCGGCTACACGTTTTGGCCGGCTGCGTTTGGGGCGCTCACGCTACCCCTCGCGCTAGCCCTCAACCTGTTGCTACTACTGTACTGGCTACTGCGAAATAGGCGGGTGGCTTTGCTGCCGCTAGCCGTAGCCGTGCTAACGTGGCCCCATTTCCAGCGTGGGCTAGCCATTCATCCATTCGGGGGTGGTAGTGCCGCAGAGCACCCGGGGCAGCTAGTGCGGGTACTGTCCTCCAATGTGCGCATCTTCAATGTGTACCCCCAGTTGCGCGATGCGGAGCTAAATTCCTCCCGTGAGATGGTACGCTTCCTAGCCGAAAACCCCGCCGACATTCTTTGCTTGCAGGAATTTTATAACGAGCCCGCGGGCACCCGCAGCCGCGACGGAAACGTGTTTCGCACCGAAGACAAGCTCGGGCGTCAGGTAGGACGGCAGGCGTTCATTTCCAAAACACTGACCAATAGCGCCGGGGCCGAGTTTGGCATGGCTATTTTCTCTCGTTTTCCCATTGTTGGGCGGGGCACCATCCAGTTCGGCAAGCTCACGCAAAACCACGCCATGTGGGCCGATCTGCGCCTTCCCTCCAAGGATACCATTCGCATTTACAACTTCCACCTCCAAAGCATGAGTATGGAGGAGCAGGATATTGTAGACAGCTACTCTAGTAAGGCTGGCCTGAAGAAAAAGGGCCTCGGCTTACTCCGTCGGTTCAAGCGGGGCTTGGTAGCCCGCAACGCGCAGGTTGATACTCTCACCCAGCGCTTCGAGCGGTGCCGCTACCCCATTCTGCTCTGTGCCGACCTCAATGACGTGCCCTATAGCTACAGTTACGATCAGTTGGCCGACCACTTCCAGAATGCTTGGGCTACCGTGGGTACGGGCGTGGGTGCTACCTACAACGGCCGCCTCCCCTTTGTGCGCATTGATAACCAGTTTGCCGGGCCGCGCTTCACCATCGAGGACTTTCAGATCCACCATGAGATTCCGTATTCAGACCACTTCCCCACCTTGGCCACCTACCGCCTGAAACCGCAGCGCGAGTAAGGAAATCATAAGTACCAACCGGTTGATTTATTACTAGCAGCTGCGCATGATGTACTGGTAAGTGAACTTTATAGACTACTCTCCAGTGCTTTTGTGCCGATTAACTGGGCTTTTGTACTTCGTTGCGTAAAATTCGGGCCAAGTCGTAGCCGAAACGCAGATTTTCTTGTTGATGAGGCTCGGATCATTCGCGGAGCAACTGGGTTATAAAATCTGTGTACTGCCTGCAAGACGCCGTAATCCGTCATACTTTTGTTTCCTATGCAGCACCCCCTCTCGCTTTACAATACCCTTACCCGTAGCAAAGCTCCGTTCCAACCCCTCCATGCTCCCTTCGTAGGGGTCTACTTGTGCGGTCCCACGGTTTACAATGAGGCCCACATTGGCAATGCCCGCGGGCCGGTGGTATTTGATGTGCTGACGCGTTACTTGCGCCATTTGGGCTACACTGTGCGCTATGTGCGCAACATCACCGACGTAGGGCACTTGGAAGGCGACACCGACGAAGGCGACGACAAGATTGGTAAAATTGCCCGGGCTCGGCAGGTAGAGCCCATGCAGGTAGCCGAAGGATATGCCAATCTCTACCACCGCCACATGGAGGTGCTGGGTTGCTTGCCGCCCGATATTGAGCCCCGCGCGAGCGGCCACATTACCGAGCAGGTAGAGATGATTCAGCAAATTATCGACAACGGGTTCGGCTACGAGTCGAATGGGTCGGTATATTTTGACGTGCCTGCTTACAATGCCGCCGGCCGCCACTACGGCAAACTCTCCAACCGCGTGGTGGAAGAGCTACTGTCTGGCTCCCGCGACAACCTGGCCGGGCAAGAAGAGAAGCGCAGCCCCCTGGATTTTGCCCTGTGGAAAAAGGCCGATGAGCGCCACCTCATGCGCTGGCCTTCACCTTGGAGTGATGGGTTTCCTGGCTGGCACCTGGAGTGCTCCGCTATGAGCCGCAAGTACCTCGGCACTGAGTTCGATATTCACGGCGGCGGGCTCGACCTTATGTTCCCGCACCACGAGTGCGAAATTGCCCAGAGCCAAGCCTGCAACCATCCTACCAACGAGGCGCAGGTATGGATGCACAACAACATGATTACGGTGAATGGGCAGAAGATGAGCAAGTCGCTCGGCAACTTCATCACCATCAGTCAGCTATTTGAGGGCTCCAATACTACGTTGGCCCAGCCATACTCCCCCATGACGGCGCGCTTCTTCCTACTGCAAGCGCACTACCGCAGCACCGTGGATATTACGGATGAAGGCTTGCAAGCTGCCCGCAAGGGGTACCGCAAGCTAATGAACGGCCTGCGCCTCCTGGAGAAACTGGTGCTGCCTGCGGACGTAGAGCGCGCTCCCGATACGGAAAAGGGCGATGCTGAACTGCGCAAGCTAGTAGCCGATTGCTATACGGGCCTCAACGATGACCTGAACACGGCTCGCGCCATTGCCAGCCTCTTCAACCTCTTGCGCAAGCTCAACGGGTTTGCGGCCAACCTGGCTACCTTGGCTACAGTAAGCGCCGTGGCCGTGGAAGAAGCTACTACGGCCTACCACACGCTGGTTGTTGACGTGCTGGGCCTAGTAGATGAGCCCCGCGCCAATACGGAGGACTTGCTGCGCCTTACCCTAGAGTTCTACCAAGAAGCCAAGGCCACCAAAGCTTACGACAAAGTAGATCAGATTCGGGCGGCGCTTAAGGCGCAAGGTATTGTGGTAAAGGACACTAAAGCCGGCGTCGATTGGGCCTATAGCGAAGAGTAAAGCCAAGGCGCGAGCAGTGAGCTTGCGCCTTGGTTGCCGGCCCCACATAATGGCCCGCGTGTTGTATCTATTTCTCCATTTTCCGTCGGGCCAGTTGCGCACCCGGCGGCGCAAGCTGTAGCTTACGCCACATGAACCTTTCCCGCCTTGCCCCCGCCGCCTTTGTTGCTTTACTGCTGCTGACAGGCTGCCCCGAGAAGAAAAGCACCGTTGAGACGGATACTACGCCAGCGGAGGCCGCCTTGCCGAAGGCACCCGCCTTTAATGCCGACTCGGCATACGCCTATACGGCCCGCCAGGTAGCCTTTGGGCCTCGCGTGCCCAATACGCCCGCTCACGTAACAACCGGTGACTGGATTATCCGCAAGTTCAAAGAGGCCGGCCTCACCGTGAAGGAGCAGCCCTTCGAAGCCATGGCGTTCGATGGCAAAATGCTTCGCTCTCGCAATATTGTGGCTCAATATCAGCCCCAGGCAACCCGCCGCATTGCCGTCTTCACGCACTGGGATACGCGTCCCTTCGCCGATAAGGACAAGCAGAATAAAAATGCCCCCTTAGATGGTGCTTCGGATGGTGCTAGTGGGGTAGGCATTGCCCTAGAAATGGCCCGCGTGCTAGCGGCTCAGCCCGATAGCTTGGCCCCCGGCGTAGGAGTAGACTTTATTCTGTTCGACTCTGAGGACTATGGCTACGACAGCGCTACCCAAGGAGAGAAGAAGAACTTGTTGGCTGAGCAGGAAAACCGCGGCGAGTCGAGCTGGTGCTTAGGCTCTCAGTACTGGGCCAAGCACTTGCTGCCGGCCAACTACAAGCCTAGCTACGGCATCCTGCTTGACATGGTAGGGGCCAAAAATGCCCGTTTCAGCCGGGAGGAACTGTCGCGGCAGCAGGCGCGCGATGTAGTAGACAAGGTGTGGAACACGGCCGCCCAACTGGGCTTCTCTGATTACTTCCTGTTCAACGACAGCGGGGGAATCACCGACGACCACGTGTTTACAAATCAAGCCGGGGTGCGCACTATCGACATCATTGACCACCTCCCAGTGGGCGACGACTACTTCCCCGCCTACCACCATACCACTCAAGATAACATGAGTGTTATTGACAAGCGTACACTAAAAGCCGTGGGCCAAACCGTGCTTACTACCCTGTATAACGAGTAACGTCACAGCGCATACCAAACAAAAAGCCCGGGGTACGACCAGTACCCCGGGCTTTTTGTTTGGTATCGAGGCTACTACTGTAATAGTTTGTAGTAGATAACGGTAGCATCCAAGGAGCCATTGGCGCTGTACACGTACGCCGGGATACTACCAGCCACGGTGTAGCCCAAGCTCTGGTACAGCCGTTCAGAGGGGTCGCCCTTGCGCGTATCCAGTACGAGGGTGGTGCGCTGGTGCTGGCGGGCCTGCTCTTCAATAACGTACATCAGCCGCCGGCCAATACCGCGCCGCCTAGCCTGCGAATGTACCAAGAGCTTCATAACCTCGGCCCGGTGCGGGGCGTTGGGCTTCATCACCAAATCTAGCTGCACAGTACCTAGTACAATACCGTCGGTTTCGGCCACTAGCAATACACGGTGCCCATTTTGCATAGCCGCCGCTACATCTTGCCAGAAAGCATACGCCACCGCCGGCACTACCGGCGGCAGAAAGCCTACGGATGATCCATTGGCAACGGAGTCCTGAAGCAGGCCGGCAAGCGAGGTCATGTGTTGCAACACCTCATGCGGCTGCAAGGCACGAATAGTCATAAACATAGCCGCTACAAAAACTGCTAGAGGTAGGCAAGCCGCGCTCCAGTGTTATCTACGCGGAGCTGAGCCATGCGGCCGCAGATCAAAGCCATATTCTGAGGCTCGTGCCCTACCGGAAAGCCGTGTGCCACGGGAAAGCCATACTTACCGGCGTAGTAAGCAATAATTTCGTTGGGCGTTTGTCCGTAGGGAGTGGTGTTGTCTTGGGGATTGGTGAAGTGGCCCACCAAGAGCCCCGCCAAGGACGCCAGCTTACCCGTACGGTCTAAGTGCACGAGCATGCGGTCAATGGCATAGAGGTATTCATCAATATCTTCCAGAAACAAGATGCGCCCGGCCGTAGAGCAGTCGGAGCGAGTGCCGGTAAGCGTCTGGAGGATGCTTAAGTTGCCACCGACTAGCTCCCCGGTAGCAGTACCCAGGCAGTTTAGTGGGTGCGCAGGTATTGAGTAGCCTACCGACTCCCCAAACAAAGCTCGCCGCAAACTCTCCAAGGATTCCTCTCCGCTTTCCTGATGAAACAATAGCGGCATCACCCCATGAACACTCTGGTACCCCAGGGCCAGTAAGTGACTGTTGAGAGTTGTGATGTCAGAAAATCCGGCTATCCACTTAGGATGCTGCGCCAGGCCGGAAAAATCGAGCTGGTCGATGATGCGGGTGGTGCCGTACCCACCACGAGCACACAGAATAGCGCGCACCGCGGGGTTATCAAGTTGCTGTTGGAAGTCCTGGGCCCGAACCTCGTCGGCGCCGCCAAACTGGTGGTGCTCTACATTGGTACTGGCACCCAAAACTACTTCTAACCCCCAGCTACGAAGGGTAGTTACGGCCGCAGTAAGTTCTTGGTGAGAGGCCTTTCGAGCCGGACAGACGATGGCGACGGTGTCGCCGGGTTGCAATGGGGGCGGAGCAATAGTTGGCATAGAGTAAAGTAGAAGAGCAGCAGACTATAAACCTACATAACCATTCCGCGATACTTGAAGCATAGTTAGGGTAAAATATAGCTGAAACAAAAACATTTATATATCATCTTTACAAAAGCTAAAACCCCACCATATGAAACACCTCTTCGCACTGCTAGGTCTGCTGTGGTTTGCAGCGGCTGCCTCTGCTCAAACGCGCATCGACACAACCGGTGGCCGCTACTACAAACCAATCTTCGCCAACGTTACGCGTACTCAGGACATTACGTATGGCTCCAGCATTGATTATCTGGGTGGACAGCAGGCGCTACGCCTAGATGTGTACCAGCCCACCGGCGACACAGTGCGCCGCCGACCGCTGTTGATTTTTGCGCACGGAGGCGGGTTTATCAGCGGCAACAAGACAGACCAAGATGTGACGGAGTTGTGCACGCGCTTCGCTCGCCTGGGCTACGTTACGGCCAGCATCGACTACCGCCTACTGTTTCTGCCTTTTGACACGACAAACATTAGTATTGCGTCTTTCCGGGGCGTACAAGACATGCGCGCTGCCATCCGGTTTTTTCGGATGAAAGCTGCCACCGCGGCCGTCACCGCCGCCGATAACTACCGCATCCATCCAGACTATATTTACGTGGGCGGCTCTTCTGCTGGCGCCTTCATGGCTCTGCAAACAGCCTACCTCAACAAGGCCTCGGAAGTGCCGAGCACGATTAATCTGGCAAACTTGGGCGGCTTGGAAGGAACGGGAGGCAATCCCACGTATTCCAGTGCGGTGCGGGGCGTAATAAATTTGTCTGGCGCTCTGGGCCGCCCTACTTGGATAGAGGCGGGCGATGTGCCTTTTGTGAGTATGCACGGCACCAATGACCCAATAGTGCCCTATGGCGCTGGTAGGGTAGGAGGTGGGCTGCCGCCCCAAAGAATATACGGCAGCGCAGTGCTAAACACCCGCGCTATTGCCGTAGGGGTGCAAAATCCCTTCTATACCTTTAAAAGAGCAGGCCACGTGCCCTTCTCGGGCACTTCTGCTACGGCGGTGGCTTACATGGATACTACCTTCCGCTTCGTGCGCGACTTTCTACGCCCACTGCTGCGCCAGACTGGCACCGTAACGGCTGCCCAGCGCGCCAATACCCAAGCTGTGCTGCAAGCGTACCCGGTGCCAGCGGCCACAGTTGTGCGCCTTACTTGGTCGAGCAACATGGCCTTTCACGCCCGCCCAGTAGAACTGCTTGATGCTATGGGCCGGGTAGTGCGGCGCTTCCGCTGGGAGCAGCCTGAACTGTTGATTCCGCGCGAGACGCTACGGGCAGGCACCTACCTAGTACGGCCTGAGGGCTTGGCTGCGCAACGAATCATATTTGAATAGGTCTGGCCGCATTGGGCTACTCCACCGCTACGAGTTTCGATGCTACCCCACTAGCGTACTATTGTGCGTTGGTGGGGTAGTATCAATATGTAGCCTATCTAGTAGAATATGCAGCTGAGCCGGAGTATAGCCGGTGGCCCTCCGGTATCTTTACCGGAAGACTACTATCCGAGCCTGTTGTCTCGGCTTTCTTATACTCGCATGAAGTACGTATTGCTCCTAGCCTTGCTGGTTGGGTTGCTGCTAGATACCACACCGGGCCACGCCCAGATTGATACAACTGGAGGGCGCTACCACCGGCCCCGGTTCCGGCAAGTGCAAATTTTGCGCAACGTAGAATTTGCCCATGCCTCCGACCTTATTGGCCGCTCGCAGCCGCTCTACATGGATGTGTACCAGCCGCTGGGCGATACTGTGCGGCGGCGCCCCCTCATCGTATTTGCCCATGAAGGAGGCTTCCTAACCGGTACCCGCGACGATGCCGTGATGACTACGCTCTGTACCCGGTTGGCGCGCCTGGGCTACGTGACAGCCAGCATCGACTATCGCCTGTACTTCTTTCCCTTCGATACCGTCGGCATTGGGCGGGCGGCCATCCGCGGAACTCAGGATATGCGCGCCGCTATCCGGTTCTTCCGCCACGATGCCGCTACGGCGCGCCGGTTTCGGGTGCATCCGCAGTACATCTTCGTGGGTGGCTCCTCGGCGGGCGGGTTTATGTCTTTGCTTACCGCCTACCTCGATAAACCAGCGGAAGTACCAGCTTATTTGCACATAGCTGACTTCGGAGGCTTAGAAGGCAACGGGGGTAATGCTGGCTACAGCAGCCGCCCGCGGGGCGTGATCAACCTGTGTGGCGCCCTAGCCAACTTGCGCTGGCTACAGCCTGGCGATGTACCCGTATGCAACGTGCACGGCACCCGCGACGGGCTGGTTCCCTATGGCCGGGGCTTTGTAGGCAGTCCGCTCCCTGCTCAGCGGGTGTACGGGGGTGGGGCGGTTAGTCAGCGGGCTACTGCTGTGGGAGTTCCCAATGTGCTTCGGCGCCTGCGTGGGGCTGGGCACGTACCCTACTCCGTAGAGCCAGCCTACCTCGATACTGCTTTTGTGGCTGCCCGCGACTTCCTACGTCCCCTGCTCGGGGTGGGGCTGCCGGGGCCGTTGCTGGCCGCGGCACTCAAGCCCCAGCCCCGTCCAGTGGCCCTATTGCGGGCGCGGGCAGTGCCAGTTCTCCCGCAGCCAGCGCCAAAGCCCGATACGCTGGTAGTGAAGCCAGTTACTGTCCTTCAAGCTACGGTTGCCCCGAAGGACACGCTCCTGCCTGCTCCAACTATACCAGTAGGACAGGAAACTTCCGAGACAACTCCGCCCCAGCCTACTGCCCCAGCTAGCCCAACTCCGCCATCACCAGCTACCGCTCCGCCTAAGAAGTAAGGGCAGTGAAATCAATTAGCCAGCAAACCAAAACCCCTCCCGCCGCTGATGCAGTGGGAGGGGCTACCTAAGTCATTGGCACGGACTAGTGCTTACAAAGACTCTTCTTCTATCAATGCCGCTGCTACAGCGGTGCTGATAGGCCGGAGACGGCCCGTGCGAACCACAAACGCGCCGTACTTGCGCAGGAGGTCTCGGTGGCGCACTAGGTTTTCGAGGGCAACGTAACCAACCACGTATTCGTCTTCGTCGGCTTCTTCCGAAATCTCACTGAAATCTAGTACATCAACGAGACGGTCCTCGTCGGTGCGTAGGTAAATTTCAACTTCTAGGTCGGAGGCGTACTCGGGGGCGGGGGCGGTGGCTTTGGGGTAGTGATAAGCGTAGCCCTGACGCAGCGCCGCCAAATCAGCTAGTACGGCCGAGCCGGTAGGGTGCCCGCCAGCACCGCGGCCGCGCAAAAACTGTTCGCCGGCAAAATCGGCTTCAATAACTACCCCGTTAAACTCGTGGTCTACAGTGTAAAGAGGCGACTCGGGGCCCACGAACTGGGGCGTCACGAGCACCGTTACCCGACCATCAGGTAGGCGCTGCAAGCCTGCTACCACCTTAATTTTTTGGCCCTGACTGGTGGCAAAGGCAATATCAACGGCGCTGATGCCTTCAATACCCAAGTTGAGTACTTGCTCAGGCTGTAGGAAAGTACCGTAGGCGTGAGCCGCTAATAGCACTGCCTTCGAGCGGGGGTCAAAAGCACCCATGTCGAGGCTGGGGTCGGTTTCAGCAAAGCCTTTGGCCTGCGCTTCAGCTAAGGCGGGGGCATACTCGGAGTCTTGCTCGCCCATGCGCGTCAGCACGTAGTTGGAAGAGCCATTGAGGATGCCCGTGAGGCGGCGCAGGGGCTCAGCCCCAAAGTAGGCATCCAGGGTACGAATCACGGGGATGCTGCCACACACGGCCGCTTCGTATAATAAAGTGCCTCGACCTTCACGCTGTAGCTGCACGAGCTTCGGCAAGTGGCGCGACAGCATGGCCTTGTTAGCGGTAACTACCCGGCGGCCCCGGCGCAAGGCTTCGGCCACAACTCGGAACGCTTCCTCAGCGTCGTCAATTACCTCCACCAATACGTCCAGCGAGTCGTCGGCTAGCAGAGCATCAACGTCGAACTCAAACCGCTCGGCTGGCAGAATGCGCTCCTTGGTAGGGTTCTTTACCACAATGCGGCTAATGGCAAAGCTAGCGTTGGGTTGCTGCTGCAGGATATCGTAGAGGCCCTGGCCTACGCAGCCGAAGCCGATCAGTCCTACTTGCCACACTTGCGCGGCGGGAGTAGAAGATACCGAAGCAGCCGCTTGAGGCAGCGCAGACTTAGTGAACGTAGGTTTGGACATAAAACCGTTCGAGAAAGTGCGTGATTTGGGCGGTTTCAATCAAGAAACCGTCGTGGCCGTAGGCTGAATCCATTTCGGCGTACGTGGCTCCCCGAATGTGGCGAGCTAGTACCTGCTGCTCTGCGGGCGGAAACAGCACATCCGATGAAATACCAATAATTAATGTGCGTGCCTGAATGCGGCCTAAGGCAGTTGCCACCCCACCGCGGCCACGACCAACGTGGTGCGAGTCCATACTGCGAGACAAGGACACATAGCTGTAGGCATTGAAGCGCGCTACAAGCTTGTCGCCCTGGTAGCGCTGGTAGGAGCTAGCCAGAAAATCCTGCAGTACTTCGTCGTTGGGCTCGGTTTGCGTGCGTCCGTACGCATCGTAGCTGCGGTAGCTGAGCAAGGCCATGGCCCGGGCAGCGCGCAAACCGGCAGCGCCACCGTCAGGAGTGGCTTGCTCGTACGTTGGGTCGGCGAAGATGGCGAGGCGCTGTGCTTCGTTGAACGCAATGCCCCAGGCCGAATGCCGGGCGTTGGTGGCTAGTAGTACCAGGTTCTCGAAGAGAGAAGGCCGCTGAATGGCCCATTCCACTGCCTGCTGGCCTCCCAAAGAGCCGCCAATAAGCGTATGAACACGGGGTAATGCCAAGTGCTCCCGCAGTGCTTCGTGTGCCGTTACTAAGTCCCGGATGGTAAGCAACGGAAACTCGTGGTAGGCGGCAGTGCCCGTTTCGGGATTTGAAGTGAGCGGACCAGTGCTGCCGTAGCAGGAGCCTAGTACGTTGGCGCACACCACAAACCAATCAGCGGGGTCGAAGTGAGTGCCAACACCAAATAGGCCGGGCCACCAGCTTTCTACTTCCGCGTTGGCGGTTAGGGCGTGGCACACCCAAACTACATTGTCGCGGCTGGCATTGAGGCGGCCAAATGTATGGTAGGCCACTTCCACGTGCGACAAAACGGCGCCACTTTCCAGCCGGAGCGGCCGGGGTAGTCGGAATACCTGTTGTTCGGAATCAGCCATGGTAAGCAGTGCAATAGTCGGGTAGAATCCCAGTCCGCGGGCTGAGCTAGTTCTATACCAGCTCAGCCCCGGCTGGGTGCGGGCAGTATCGTCAGCGGCTCCCTCTCTCACAAAAAAGCTGCTGGACTGCCCGCAAACCGCTAGCTGGAGTCTGATGCGCGGCCGCTCTCCTGAGCGACCGGCCTCTCAACCCCTCTCTTGGTCTCAGACCTCCAGCGTGGCGGCGTGTTCGAGTTCTGGCTCGGGCAGCAGAGTACCCGTTGTTTCCGTTTGGGCCGGAGTAGCGTTGCGCACCGCTTCAAATGCCTGGGCCAGATCGGCACGGATATCCTCGAAGTGCTCAATGCCAACCGATAGGCGTAGTAGAGTAGGTGTTACCCCGGCAGCGCGCTGTTCCTCTTCGGAGAGCTGCTGGTGGGTAGTAGCCGAGGGCTGAATGATCAGCGTCTTGGAGTCGCCCACGTTAGCTAAATGGCTTACCAGCTTCAGGTTGTCGATGAATTGGGTAGCCGTTTCCTTGTTGCCTTTGATGGCGAAGGTGAGCACGCCGCCTGCACCCCGGGTTAGGTACTTCTGGGCTAGTGGGTAGTAGGCGCTGCTTTGCAGGCCGGGGTAGTTTACGGCTTCCACCTGGGGGTGCTGCTCGAGCCAGGTAGCTACGCGTAAGGTATTTTCTACGGTGCGCTCCACCCGTAGGCTTAGCGTCTCCAGGCCTTGCAGCAACAAGAAGGCATTAAATGGGCTCTGCGAAGGACCAAAGTCACGCAGCCCTTCTACCCGGGCCCGAATGATGAAGGCAATGTTGCCGAAGGGGCCATTCTTACCGAATACATCATTGAACACCAAACCGTGGTATCCTTCAGAAGGCTCCGTAAACTGTGGGAACTTGCCGTTGCCAAAGTCGTACTTGCCACCGTCTACGATTACCCCACCTACGCTAGTACCATGGCCGCCAATCCACTTAGTAGCCGATTCTACTACAATGTGCGCGCCGTGCTCCAGTGGGCGGAACAGGTAGCCGCCCGCCCCAAAAGTATTGTCTACTACCAGGGGTAGGTCGTATTTATTGGCAATGGCCGCAATGCGCTCGAAGTCGGGCACGCTGAAGCTAGGGTTGCCAATGGTTTCGAGGTAGATAGCCTTGGTTTTGTCATCAATCAGGGCTTCGAACTTCTCGGGCTGGTCGCCGTCGGCGAAGCGTACCTCAATACCCAAGCGTTTAAAAGCTACCTTGAACTGGTTGTAAGTGCCGCCATACAAGTGAGTAGTGCTCACAAAGTTGTCGCCCGCCTGTAGGATGTTGTTCAGTGCGATGAACTGAGCTGCCTGCCCCGAGGATACTGCTAGTGCTGCAACTCCACCTTCCAGCGCGGCAATGCGCTGCTCGAACACATCGGTGGTGGGGTTCATCAAGCGAGTATAGATGTTGCCAAATTCCTTCAGCGCAAACAGATTAGCTCCGTGCTCCGCATTTTTGAAGACGTAGCTAGTAGTCTGGTGAATGGGTACCGCCCGGGAGCCAGTTACGGGATCAGGCTGCTGGCCGGCGTGGAGTTGGAGCGTCTCGAAGTGGAAGTTTTGGGTCGACATGGCAATGCTGAGTTTAGAGAGTAGCGGGAAGAAGAAGATTCAGATTTGTAGGGGAAGGGAGCCGCGTAGAAGAGCAGCAGGGCGCAGTAGAGCCAGCAGAACTAAGTGGAAGCTAGTAGGTTGACTTGCGCAAAGGCTGTGGCGTGCCGCACAAGGGCACCACCAGCAAAGCCAGGGAAAGAGGAGGAGCTAGGTCGCGAATACTAGGCGACTAGTAGCAGGCGCTGCAACAGCAGCGCATTCGCATTCGGGCAGTAGCTGAGGCCGCAGTGGCGGTGAAAGCAACGCAAGAATCCATCAGCAAGCCGGAGCGCAGCGTGGCGGCCGGGGCAGATGGGTGAATAAGGGCGAAAGCGAATAGATTTTCCATGGTACTCTGAGTTATATGCCCCTTCGGCGGAAGCCGGGTCGGGCAGGAATTGGCACCTTTCGCGCGGTCGATGGTTGCCAGTGGGTCACGGAGCCTGTTCTCTCGCCACTTCTGTATAAATCCTATGAAAACTTCTCTGCCGCTAGCAGAGGAGTACCGTGTTGGTATTGCAAATGTATGGCAGTGGTTTTGACATATGCAACACTTAGGTGAAAAAAATATTTTCTACTCGTGGCTGCCTCACTATACCACGATTAGGCTATATATGTGCTTGTGCCAGCGTGTTACGTGCCTGTTTGGGCGGCTGTGGAACAGTGCTCCACTAGTTGATAAAGAAAATATTTGTTGACTTGGCCAGCAGATTATAGCACGGACAACGATTTTTCTACCACCCGGCTAGGCGCCAGAGTACAAAAAAAGCCATCCTGTGCAGGATGGCTTTTTAGGATATTACTAAGAGAAGGGCTTGCTTACAGCTTCGGCAGCGTAAGTACTTGGCCCACCTCGATGCGGTCAGGATTAGAACCGATAGTTGCTTTGTTGGCATCATAAATCTGGTGCCATTTGGCGGCGTCGCCGTAGTGATTTTTGGCAATCTTAGAAAGCGAGTCGCCACTTACTACGGTATACGTATCGCCAGCGGCTGCGGTGGGGGCAGCAGGCTTGGCCGCGTTACCAGCGTTGCCGAAGAAATCGGTGGCCCCACCAGCGGCGGGTTTTGCAGCTGGTTGAACAGGTTTTTTATCGCCGTCGTTGGAAAGAAAATCAAACAGTCCCATAGTAGTAGGTAATTAAAAGTGAGGGGGAAAGCACCGAGTATCAGGTGGATGATTGGCGCTGTAGGCCTTCTTACGCCGGGCTTGCAATTAGGTTGTACGTAGTATAAACTCAACAGTACATACCAGAACATCTTGCAACAACCCGCCGTAAGAAGCGCAAGTTGGGCCCTAGCCCAGCGGTTACATCTGTATTCTCCAACCAACTCCCTACTCCCATGAAAACCCAATTCACTCCCCTCCGCTACCTTGCTAGCCTGCTCGTCCTCATGGCATTGTTCATGACTTCTTGCGGTAGCAAAGAAGGTAAAGTAGAAGGCGTAAACATGCTGTATGGCACCGAAAGCAAAACCTGGAAAACCGATAAAGAGCTCAGCTCCACCGGTGATAAGGTAAAGCAAACTGATGCGCAGGAAGACGACCGTATTCAGTTCTTTGCCAATGGCCAGTATAATATGACCTCGGTTGCAGGTGCGGTAAACGGCAAATACACGTTCGACCAAGCAGGTAAGAAAATCACTATGACCCCCGACGGTGCCGCTGAAAGCAACACCTTTGATGTCGTAACTCTGACGGACGACAAGCTGACGCTCAAAGCTCCTACCGGTGCTGAACTACGGCTCGAGAAAGAGTAATTAGAGTGCTATTTTGGTGCCATAGCGGCCCTTGTAATGAGAAGGCCTTCTGCTACCAGCAGAAGGCCTTTTGTTTTGCTTGTAGTACACCCGTAAAATTCTGCTTTAGCAACGAAAGCATTCTATTCAACTAGTAGAAGCGCGTGTTAGCAAGGCTTATTGGGAGAGGTATAAGGGAAGTAGCTATCAGGTTGTTATATTGCTGAACCGACTTATTGCTATTCATCTACATTATTGCCTGTTACTCATGAAACAAGTGCTGCTGCTAGCAAGCCTTTTCACCACCTTCTTTATTCAATCAGTAGATAGTTTCGCTCAAACCACAATCGTCAATTACACCTTCAACTCGGGCGCTAGTTATGCAGAGCTTACGCCCGTGCTGGCTCCCAACGTGACGGCTACGGCTTCTTCTACTGAACCCTTCACGACGTTTAATGGCAACGGTACGGGGGCTGCCGCATTCACTGCAACCAGTATTGCGGGGCAGGCATTAGGCATGAATAACTCCAGCGGGAATAACAGCCGGTACTTTGAGTTTACCCTTGGAGGCACTAGCCTACCCACTTATTCTTCCTATAAACTCTACTACCAGCAGCAACATCCTGCCAGTGGGGCGCCTACCTTAACGGTATCTTTCAGTACCAACGGCGGCAGTTCGTTTACTGACCTGCCCGCCGTGACGAGCACTGTAGTAAGCAGCTTTACTGAGCACGTCGTGGACTTATCAGGGTATTATGCTCTCAATAATAAGTCGAATATTATTCTGCGTTTGCTGGCTAGCGGGGCATCTGGTACCAGCACGCTACGCATCGACAACGTGCAGATACAGGCCGTTTCGTCCCTAAATCCCGTGCCGGTACTGACGAGCATTAACCCAACCAGTATAGCGGAGGGCAGCAATGGCTTTGCTCTCACAGTAACCGGAAGCGGATTTTTTGGTGGTAGCACAGTGCAGCTGGACGGAGTTAGCCTAGCCACCACAGTTGTGAGTGCAACGCAGCTAACGGCTAGCGTACCGGCTAGCTCTGTCTCGAAGGCGGGCACTGCCACCATTACGGTAGTCAACCCTGGGCCTGGTGGTGGCACGTCGGGTAGCAGCAGCTTTGTAATATCGCCCGTGGTGCGCTGGGACGGCGGTGCGGGTAGCAGTAGCTGGTTTGATGCTCAGAACTGGGTAGGAGATGCCGTGCCGACTGAAAATGATGATGTGCTCCTCGACCACGCCGTAGTTGCCGGACGCTATACGGTGCTGTTAGTTCCGAGGGGTGCTACGAGCACCACTAGCAGCCCCGCGGTAGGAATCCGGTCCTTGACGCTCAACCCCGGCGCGGGCGACTCGATTCTCTTTGAGATACCAACGCTCAATACAAACTCGGCGCCCCTGAGTCTTACCCGCAGTAGCGTTACGGAAATAGCATTAGCCGTCCACAGCAAGGCCGTTGTGACAAATGCTAGCGACGTAGGCGTCATTGACGTGGTAGGTGCCAACCCAACTTTCTACCTCTATAATGGGGGCACGTACCGGCATTATACCGACCGACCACACGCAGCACTAGTTGAAAACCTGGCGGCAGTGGTGGGCACCGAGGCCGGTATTTGGGAGTTTCGGGCCAAGAGTCAGTCGAGCGCTACCGTGTCCATTAATGGCCGCACCTATCCTAATCTACTATTCCGCAGTCGGCTGGGGCAAAACGCTATCAACTATACGGGTAGTGGTTCCAGTCCTCTAGTTGTGCGGGGTAAGTTGGTGGTTGGGCCAGGAGCTACGTTCACGGCTTCCACAAATAGTGAGATTCGGGTGGCGGGCGACATTGTGGTGCAAGGTGCGTTCCGGTTTCAGCCGCAAACTAGTGGTACTACCACCGCCCGGCTAGTGCTAAATGGCAGCACTGCCCAGCGTATTAGTGGTGCTGCTTGGGGAGGACCAGCGTCTAGTGGCAGCTATCTGGGCGCCGATGTGCCATTGCAGATTACTAACACTAGCGCTGCCGGCGTAACGCTGGCTACTTCCGTGCAGGTAAATAATGTGCTACAGCTCACGGCTGGGCGTCTCACCACCGATGCCACCAACATGCTCACCCTGCTCAACGATGCTACCGGCGGCTCCGATAACAGCTTCGTTAATGGTCCTGTGGCGCGTGTGGCTGCTGGCCCCGCCACGCTGGCGTTTCCGTTAGGACGCCCTACCAGCCAAAGTACGGCCTACCGGCCCTTGGTGCTTACTATCACTGCTCTAACGCAAGCCACCGCATTTACGGCAGTGCAAACGGAAGGCAGCTTTGAGCCAGGTTTGCTTACCGGCGACTTGCGGCGCGTGAATCGGGTACGCCATTTTGCCATCAGTGCGGAGCCAAGCTTAGCACCAGGAGCCTTTGCGGGAACAGTTGCGCTGGCATTCGGACCCGATGACCAAGTCAACAATCCTGAAGCTTCCGCGCTGGTAGTAGCCCGCAACAACGGTAGCGGCTGGAGCAGCGTGGGGCGTGGAGGTAGCACTGGCACCGCTACTGCAGGCTCCTACGTTTCGGGTTCGTTGACGTCGGGGCCAATGACGGGGCTAGGCCGGTTTGCGTTGGCTAGCACCGATGCGTCTATCAGTCAAAATCCATTGCCCGTTAGCCTCACCAAATTTGACGCTCAACGCCTAGCATCTGGTGTGCAGGTGTACTGGATTACCGCTACGGAGCAAGCCAACGCCCAGTTTGAAGTGCAGCGGCGCACGGCAAACGGGCAGTTTGCCACGGTAGCTACCCTGGCCGGGCAAGGAAATAGCGCTGTTGCGCACAACTACACGTGGATGGATGAAACGCGCGAAAGCGGTACCCTGTACTACCGCCTTCGCCAAGTAGATGTAACGGGCACTGCTACTTTCTCTGCCGTGGCGGTAGTAAGTGGGGCTACTGACCTGGCCATTGTGTACCCCAATCCGGTGCAAGACCAACTGACCATTCAGGTCCCTGCGGCACTGCGCTACCAGGTGCTGAACCTCTTGGGACAAGTAGTGCTGACTGGAAAGACCCAGCCCGGTACGACTTATCTAAGGGTAGAACACCTACTACCCGGGGCGTACTACTTACAGTTTGAAGGCGAAGCAAAGACACGCGGCGTTACTTTCCACAAGCAGTAAGACACCAGCACGGAATCCGTAGCTTACGCTTCATTACTCTATAAAGCAGCTACTTTCTATGGCTAGTGTATACCGCGCGCTAAGTAGTGCCTTCCTGTTCCTGCTCATCACCAGCCGGCTGTGGGCCCAACCAAGCAACGCCCCGTTACCCATTCACATTATTCGCAGCGGCGCACCTACTGATTCCAGCTTCGAGGACCTCGCATTTCTACGCGCAGAAATAGGAAATGCCCGCGTGGTAATGCTTGGCGAGCCTACGCACGGGGAGGGGAATGTGACGGAAGCTAAAATCCGGCTGATAAAGTTCTTGCAGCAGCGCATGAGCTTTACTACCGTGGCATTCGAGAGTAGCTTCTACGAGCTAGACAAAGCGCAGCAAGCACTGGAGGCCGGCAAACCCGTGCGTGAAGTAGTACATAGCAGCGTGTATCCTGTATGGAGTGAGACCCAGGAGTTTCAGGCTATTCTGCCACTTCTGGGAAAGGGTGGCCTCCGGGTAGCTGGCTTCGATTCCCAGTTGAGCGGCCATCAGGACGAGCTTCTAGAAGAGCTTGAAGCTTTCCTGAAGCCTGAAAAAGGTAGTGGAGATATTGCCTATGACTATGTAGATGAGTGCTTGGCTACCATGGGGGAAGTCTTCATTTTTCCGCCGTCTCACCAGATTCTTTTGTTTGATAGGCAAGTAGGAAAAGCGCGTAAGCTGCTCGAAAAGGTAGCAGCCGGCTCAGATGCAAAGCGCCGCGAACGGGCCGAATTTTGGCTTCAGAATCTGCGTAGCATTCAGGCCTTAGCCCACGACTACGCCACCAACGACCCCGCCGATAAAGATTCGGCGAGCTTCAAGGCCGCTGATAGTAACCCGCGCGACGCCCAGATGGCTGATAACCTTCTCTGGTATCTACGCAAACACCCCCGGGAGAAGGTGATTTGCTGGGGTGCCTTGCCCCATCTTGCCAACCGCACCGAGCTACTACAAGACGCTGAACTGCGCGAGTATAAACCGATGGGCCGCGCCGTGAAGGCTGCGCTGGGCCCCGATGCGGTGTATGTGCTAGGCACGCTGGCCGGTGGCGGAACGTATGGTTTTGGGTACTGGGGTAAACACAAACAAGTACCTACTCCGGCGGCTGGTACACTAGAAGCCGAGCTACTAGCCCAAGGACACGACTACAGCTTTGTCAGCCTGAAGCGGGCCGCACCGGGTAGGCAGCTCACTACGTATGCTTTTGAGTACGCGCCTATCACCGGTCCATGGAGCGAGGTAGTGGATGGGTTCTTATTCCTGAAAACGGTAAATCTGCCTCACGCCGTGGTGCCGGAAACGGGGGCAACGGCACAAGAAATTGCTCCGGTGGCTGCCCCTATCTTGGAGGCTACGCATCCAGGGCGCCCAAACCCGGCGGCGCGCCCCATGGTCAGGTCAGGAAGTCAGGTTGCGCTCAGTGGGATAGTTCTCGACCGCAAAACCAACCAACCAGTGCCGTTTGCTACGGTAGCTGTACCGGCGCGAAGTGCGGGTACTATAGCAGATGCCCAGGGCCGTTTTCAGATGAACGTTGGTCGGGGCGAGGTGGTACAGATTAGTAGCATTGGGTACGAAGCAGCTACCATGTTTGCCGAGGCTACGGGTACTCAAACGGTACGCTTGGTGCCTGCTGCCTTTGCCCTTGCTGCCGTGCGCGTGAGTGCCCAGTCTCAGGACCCTAAACGGATAATGAAGAAGGTAATCCAGGCTATAGCAACGAACTACGAACGGCAAGACTACCAACAGGAGGCCTACAGCCACCGGCGAATCATGAGCTTCGATACGTTACGGCACGAGGTTGAGTATGTGAGCCAAGAGTTTGTGCCGGCTGGTTATCACAACTGGGCGGGCGGCTTTCTTAGCCTGGAGCCCAGGCCTGTAACGAAAGTAGAGCACAAGCACGTGCTAACACCCGCTACTGAGCCCACCAGCTTCAGCATGTACTTAGAGGGAGGGCACGGGTTTTCGGGGGGCTTCGACCCGGTACGCATCTCCCCGCTGTTCAAAGCCGGCACATTGGGAAAATACCAACTGTGGCTGGATACCCTAGAGCAGCATGGTGGCGAAACCTACTACGTGATTCGCTTTGCCGTGAAGCGCGCTAGCCACCGGGCAACGGGCATGTACCAGACCAGTGGTTACTCAGGGCGGTTGTATGTTCGGCAACAGGACTACGCCGTGGTGCGCTACGAAGCCTTATGGCAAAACGACACGACAGAGCATAATGCCATAGCTCACAAGTATTATGGCCGCGGCAATAATATTTCTCGTTTGTACAGACAAGTGTACACTGACCATCGGACTGCCCATGTCGTAATGTACCAACAGGCTCCCACGGGTCGGTACTACGCGGCTACCAGCGTGGCCCAGGCTAGTAGCGTGGGTCGGGTGCTAGGTGGAGCGCCTTTTCACAACCAGAAAACGTACGATATCTACTACGCCCCGCCCACTACCATTGCTGCGGCTCGCATGCCAGACCCTAAAACGAACGTAGAGGTACAGGGTGGCCCTCTGTGGCAGCTGTCCAAAGTAGCCTATCGTCCGGAGTTCTGGCAAACCTATCAGCGACTCATACCCGCTCCGACACCTCCAAACTAAGGGCCGCAGCTTCCTAGCTGCGTAACCAAAAGTGCCAGCCCAAGTAGTTGGGCTGGCACTTTTGGTTAGAGGTGATAACCTGAAATTAGGAGTGCAGCACCTTCTCAGCGTCACGCTTTCCGAAGATGCGCGTAATCCAGCGAGGTAGGAAAATGGCGCCCAGCACCAGGTAGAGGTAGTAAGTAACAATGCGGTAAAGCAGCACCATGAAGTTGGTCATGGTAGGCGTGCCAATAAACTTTCCGAAGAAGGTAGGGAAGGCGCCCTCCGCAATGCCCGCGCCGCCGGGGGTAATGGCAATGAGCAGGATAACCTTATAGGTGAGGTTGCGGCCAAAAATCAGCCAGAACTCCGCCCAGGTTACGTCAATGAATGCCGAAATCAGACAGCCAATAACCAGATACCGCGCCGTCCAGACGAAAGCCGTGCTGAGGGAAGCGCGCAGCCAGTAAGCCAGCCCATTGCCGCGCAGTTGCGCTGAGGCTAGTACCAACTCGTTGCCGTGTTGATAAGCTTTATTACGCCAGCGGCGTAGGCCGGCAATAGAAAACAACCGGATAAATAGGCGGCGTACTGATCTGGGATTCACGAAGATAGCGTACACCATCAGAAAAGCGTAGGCCGATACAAAGACGTAGCTCGCAATAAATGCTATCCGCAACGTAGCAACCAAGCCGCCCTGTAAGGCCTCGTGCGGGTACAGGGCGTCGCCCCCAATCAGCACCACCAGTGGCACCGCCAGCACGTAATACAGGTTGTCGAGCATGGCCGTGGCCATGATATAGGCTACCGACTTGCCGAGCGGAATGCCTTCCTTGTGAAGCAACACCGGCGCCACGGCCGTACCCCCCACGGCCGAGGGCAGCACGCACGACGAAAATTCCCAGAGCATGATAACATCTAGGGCGGCTCGCCAACTCAAAACCTTTTGGGTGAGGTAGCGAATTCGGTACACATATCCCGCGTCGCGGGCCACGAGGACGGCCAGCATAATCAATAGCCAAACTGGCTTAGCGTTGGCTAGGGGAGCCAGGTCGCCGGGCTTGTAGCTACGCCAGAACATGAACCCTACTACACCCAATCCAATCAGCACCGGCAGAATAATCCGCGAGGGGCGCAGTTTATCGAGCAGTTGCTGATCTTCGGCTTGGGTTTCCGTGAGTTGGGGCATGGGGGCGAAATGGGTGCGTGGTAAAGGTACGGATTAGGGCAGGGGAGGATGTTAAACCGCCGTTAATTGCTGCTACAAGTGAGCCTGCTTCCTCGCACCGCGCCGAAAACAGCAGGCATATTGGTCCAACAGGACCACCCCGTATTTGTCCTTACTAGTTCTGCCGCGCGGGTGTTACTCGCTGAGCAAAAGAGCACTACTTTCCCGCCAGCAGCCGGTACGTAGCTTAACTTGCCTTTGCCTAGTAGTCACGTAGGCGGAATTTCGTAACTCAACGGTTCATCCGTCGGACCGGAAAACCCGTACCTTTGCCTGTTGACGATACCAGATAACTAGAAGCAGCTTAACCTTCTGGCTTATTTTGTTGTTGCTTCGCTACTTATCTCTCTTTTCTACTCCTTGCACATGATTGTCGAACCTGGTGCCCTGCTGGCGGAGATTAATTCGCCCGACGACCTCAAGAAGCTCAGTCCAGACCAGTTGGTTCAGGTAAGCCAGGAGCTGCGGCAGTTCATCATTGATTCCGTATCGATTTACGGCGGACACTTTGGGGCCTCGCTAGGAGTAGTGGAGCTAACGGTAGCTCTGCATTACGTTTTCAACACGCCCTACGACCAGTTAGTGTGGGACGTAGGACACCAGGCCTACGGTCATAAAATTCTCACTGGCCGCCGCGACCGGTTTCCTACCAACCGTCGTTACCACGGTATGTCGGGTTTTCCGAAGCGCAGCGAAAGTGAGTACGATGCTTTCGGCGTGGGCCACAGCTCCACTAGCATTGGTGCCGCACTAGGCATGGCCGTAGCCTCCGACTACAAGAAAGAATTTGACCGTCAGCATATTGCCGTAATTGGCGACGGTGCCATGACGGCCGGTATGGCGTTTGAGGCGCTCAACCACGCGGGCGTAGAGAAATCCAACCTACTGGTTATCCTCAACGATAACTGCATGAGCATTGACCCCAATGTGGGCGCGCTCAAAGAATATCTCACCGATATCACAACGTCCCGCACGTATAACAAGGTGCGTGATGAGCTGTGGAATGTACTCGGCAAGCTCTCAAAGTTCGGCCCCAATCCCCAGCAGATTGCCCGCAAGGTAGAGTCGGCCATGAAGGCTACCCTGCTTAAGCAGAGCAACCTGTTTGAGGCGCTGAACTTCCGCTATTTCGGCCCCGTGGATGGCCACGATGTGCAGCACCTCGCTACTATCCTCAACGACCTCAAGAGCATTCCGGGGCCCAAAATCCTGCACTGCGTAACGGTGAAAGGAAAGGGCTACGCGCTGGCCGAAAAAGACCAAACCTTATGGCACGCGCCCGGCCTTTTCGATAAGGTAACCGGTGAAATTCACAAAAAGACCTTCTCTACCCCCCAAGCACCCAAGTACCAAGATGTATTTGGTGAGACAATGGTAGAGCTGGCCGAGCAGAATGATAAGATCATGGGTGTGACGCCGGCTATGCCGTCGGGTTCATCGTTGAACATCATGATGAAGGCCATGCCCGACCGCGCCTTCGATGTGGGCATTGCCGAGCAGCACGCCGTTACGTTCTCCGCTGGCCTTGCCACGCAGGGTTTGGTGCCGTTCTGCAACATTTACTCCTCGTTTATGCAGCGTGCCTACGACCAGGTGCTGCACGATGTGGCTTTGCAGAACTTGCACGTCGTTTTCTGCCTCGACCGCGCTGGTTTTGCCGGTGCCGATGGTCCTACCCACCACGGCTGCTACGACCTAGCCTATATGCGCTGCATCCCCAACATGGTGGTATCGGCCCCCATGAATGAGGAAGAGCTGCGCAACCTGATGTACACGGCCACCCTGCCCGAAAACGCCGGCCCGTTCAGCATCCGTTACCCCCGCGGCGAAGGCGTCATGCCGGAGTGGCGCAAGCCGCTGAAAAAGCTTACCATTGGCACGGGCCGTGTGGTGCGCGAGGGCGAAGGAGTAGCAGTACTTAGCATCGGTCACATCGGCAACTACGCCGTGAAAGCTACTCAACAGCTCGCCGCCGAAGGCCTCAACCCAGGTCATTACGATATGCGTTTCTGTAAGCCGCTGGATGAGGAAATGCTGCACAACATTGCTCGTCAGTATAAAGGCATTGTGACGGTAGAAGATGGATGCCTACCCGGTGGTTTTGGTGCCGCCGTGTTGGAGTTCTTGGCCGATCATGGATACAGCCTACCCGTGAAGCGCCTCGGCATCCCCGACCGCATTGTGGAGCACGGCACTCAGGATGAGCTCTATAAAGAGTGTGGTTTTGATGCCGCTGGTATTGCCAGTGCCCTGCGTGAATTGGCCGGTAAAGTAGTTGCTCAGGCCCCGGTAGAAACTGTGTTGCTATAAGCTGATTGCCTGTGCAAAAAGCCTCGCCAGATTCGTCTGGTGGGGCTTTTTGCTTATATCCAGTCGGGCAACACAGGCTATAGCAAGGAGCCTACGTTGCGCTGAAAATGGGGTGAATGGCTACGCTTCCCCTTCAGCATTAGGGGGTTCTTACTGAAGTAAGGGAACAAAAAAATATTTATTCATGTAGGTACATCAATCAAATAAATGTCTCTACATTTGTCCCAGATTCAGCGGCGCAGATGCTCCAGAGTCTTCCAGTGTCATCAACAGCAACGCCTACTACTATGGCTACTACCACTTGGGTAATTGACCCCACCCACTCCGAAGTACAGTTCAAAATCAAGCACCTCGTTATTTCTACCGTTACGGGCTCGTTCAAGAAGTTTGAAGGCCAAGCTGTAACGGAGAATGACAGCTTCGAAAACGCCCAAGTGAGCTTTGCTCTGGACGTGAACAGCATCGATACCAACCAGGAGCAGCGCGACGAGCACCTGCGCAACAACGACTTCTTCGACGCTGCTACCTACCCTCAGATTACCTTCACTTCGACTTCGCTAACCCAAAAGGGCAGCGACTACAAGCTGACGGGCAACCTGACCGTGAAGGACGTAACCAAGCCCGTGACGCTGGATGTAGAATTCGGCGGCGTAGCCAACGATTTTTACGGCAACGAAAAGGCCGGCTTTGAAATCAGCGGCAAAATCAACCGCAAAGAGTTTGGCCTGACCTTTCACGCCGTAACCGAAGCTGGCTCTATCGTGCTCGGCGACGACGTGAAGCTGTCGGCCAGCGTGCAGCTGATCAAGCAGAAAGAAGAAGTAGCTGCCTAAGCTGCTAAGCTAAGCCGTTGATCAAACGGCCACGCAAGAACGTCGTGCTGGGCTTACCGCAGCATCTTTACGCCTCGTTGTTATAGTAACGCACTACAGCAACATCGGTCGTGAAGATGCCCCGATAAGTCCGACACGACGTTTTTTTGTTGCTCTGATTATCAACAACGTATACGCCTAGCATGTCATCTCACCAGCCTACCATCGTTTTCCTGCACGGCTTCGCCGAATCGCGCGCCATCTGGACGGAGTTTATCCGTGCGTTTCCGGCCGGCTACCAACTTTTTACGCTCGACCTTTTGGGTCACGGCGACAACATTTCTGACGGTTCCGACTACTCTATGGAAGCGCAGGCCCGCTACGTGGCGGAGCAGCTGCGCCAGCAAAACGTGGAGCAGGCGTTACTAGTGGGCCACAGCATGGGCGGCTACGTGGCCTTGGCGGTAGCCGAGGAAATTCCCGATACAGTGGCCGGCTTGGTACTGTTTCACTCCACTGCCTTACCTGATACCGATGAGAAAAAGGCTAACCGGGACAAGAACAAGGACTTTGTGCTCCGTCATGGAGTAGGGAAGTTTATGGACTCCTTTATCCGGCCCCTGTTTGCGCCTGCCAACCGGGAGCGGCTGGCAGCGCAGCAGGCGTTCTTGGAGGCTATTGGCCGGGACACACCAGAAGCTACCGTGTTGGGCGGGCTGGAAGCCATGAAAAACCGGCCCGACCGCACGCACTTGCTACGCGAGGCTCGTTTTCCGGTGCTTTTTATCGGTGGCAAAGATGACGTGGCCGTGGCTGTAGAAAGCTTGCTGCCTCAGCTTGCTTTACCTGCTGAGAGCTATGCGTTGCTACTAAGCAATGTGGGTCACTTAGGGTATTTCGAAGAGCCTGAGCGCACGCGCCACGCCCTGCTGGCTTTTGCTGAGGCGATATACGGAATTACAGGTCGGTAGCTCGGCCTTAACGACTGCCATTGCTTGCTCGTACAGGGAGCAGAGGCCACCTAGGATGCTGGGTGGTCCTTCTTTTTCAGCACTACTCATGAGCAAAGCCCCGGCTACTATCGTTTTCCTGCACGGCTTCCTAGAAAGCAACGAAATTTGGGACGAGTTTCTAACAGATTTCCCCTCGCACTACCGCGTACTGCGTCCTAACCTGCCTGGCTACGGCCCCGACCCCCAACCGGCCGCCGACTACTCCCTGGAAGCCGCCGCCGATTACCTGCAAGCAACACTTAAGAAGGAGGGCGCGCATGAGGTGCTGCTAGTGGGCCATAGCATGGGGGGCTACGTGGCCCTGGCCTTTGCTGAGAAGTTTCCGGCTCAGGTAGCAGGACTCTGTTTGTTTCATTCCTCTTCTCTACCCGATGCGGAGGAGGATGCAGAACGGCGCCAGCGTAACCGAGAGTTTTTGCAGCAGCACGGGGTAGCGGCTTTCACGCAGGAGTTTCTAAAGCCGCAGTTTGCAGCTGCCCACCGCGAGTCGATGACTAACCATCTGGAAATGTTGCAACGCATTGGGGCCGCTGTACCCTTGGAAACGGCGTTAGGAGGAATAGACGCCATAGCTCGCCGCCCCGACCGGCGCTCGGTGTTGGAAAGGGCTACCTACCCGGTCCTGTTTATTGCTGGCAAAGACGATAAGGCGGTGCCCTTGGAAAAGACGCACGAGGAAAGCCTGCTCCCCGACCACTGTACCGTACTCTGGCTAGCCAATGTGGGGCACGTCGGGTTTCTGGAGCGCCCCACCGACACGCGCAAAGCCATTGAGGGCTTTGCAGAGCTGGTATTTGGGAAGTAAGGATTTGCTGTGCCGATATCAGCAACAGCCATTGAATCTATGAGAAGAAAATAAAAAGCCCTCTTGGCTCTGCCAAGAGGGCTTTTTATGAAGCCTAAGTAGTAGTTACCGCTGCACCAGAACCATTTTGTCGCGCAGGCTAGTCGGAGCTTCATCTAGGGACCTAGCGCGCAGATTAGTTTTATCAACGGGGTTGAAGCTCTGGGCGCTAGGTACTAGTACGCCTTACATTGCTTTGTCGGAAATCCGATACATGGCTCCGGTAGTGGGGTCTACGATCAGCAAACCAATCAAGCTTCCGAACAGGCGGTTGCTAAAGTACCAGCCGCTAAGATCGGCCTCCAGCTTCATCGTTTTGTCATCTAAGCCAGGCTTCGAGAGTTTGGTCTGGTAGCTGGCTTTGGCAAAGTAGCCAGCGCCCGATTTTAGCGTAATGGACACTAGGGCTACACCACTAAACACCTCTTTGCTGTGGCCGCCGGTGATAGTGATGTTGGCACCAACCGGTGCGCTGCCAATGGCAATGGGGTAACGGCTTTTGCTAACGAATAGAAGCGCAACTGCCGGGGGCAAGCGTGGCCGCGAAGGCCAGGTATACAATTACTCTTATTATAGTAGAAAAAGAAGAGGGTACCTAGCTATGTATAAGTGCTATAGCAAAATACAGGGGCCGAAGATAATAGTCTCCGGCCCCTGTAGGTAGGCTGCAGTAGAACAATCAGACTTATTCTTGTAGCAAACCCATTTCCAGCATTTTCTCCGCAATCTGCACGGCATTGGTGGCTGCACCCTTGCGCAGGTTGTCGGCCACTACCCACATATTTAGGGTGCGGGGCTGGGTTTCGTCGCGGCGTAGGCGGCCTACCAACACGGCATCTTTGCCGTGGGCGTCTTTGGGCATCGGGTACACGTTGTTTTTCACGTCGTCTACCAACTCTACGCCTTCGGTCTGGCGAAGCAGTTCGCGAACTTGCTCCAGATCAAACTCTTCGGCAAACTCCACGTTCACGGCTTCCGAGTGACCACCCATTACGGGAATGCGCACGGTAGTAGCCGTTACGCGGATGTTGTCATCGCCAAATATTTTCTTGGTCTCCTTCACCATCTTCATTTCCTCCTTGGTGTAGCCATTGTCCTCGAACACGTCGATGTGAGGCAACACGTTCAAGTCGATGCGATGAGGGTAAGCCTGGGACGTTACCTCGGCGCCGGAGCGCTCCTGCATAAGCTGATCTACGGCTTTCTTGCCCGTGCCCGTTACGCTCTGGTAGGTGCTCACCACAATGCGCTGGGCCTTGTAGGTTTCGTGCAGCTTGTTGAGGGCTACCACCATCTGAATGGTGGAGCAGTTGGGGTTGGCAATGATTTTATCGTCGGCCGTTAGCTCTTTGGCGTTGATTTCGGGTACCACCAGCTTCTTGGTGGGGTCCATGCGCCACGCGGAGGAGTTGTCGATAACGACGGTACCTACTTCGGCGAAGCGCGGAGCTTGCTCCTTGGAGATAGAGCCGCCAGCCGAGAAAATAGCTACGGCGGGACGAGCCGCAATGGCGTCGTCCATGCTCACTACCTTATATTTTTTGCCCTGAAATTCAATTTCCTGACCTACCGATTTCTCGGAGGCCACGGGCAGGAGTTCAGTGACCGGGAAGTTGCGCTCGGCCAGTACTTTCAGCATTTCGCCCCCGACCAAGCCGGTGGCGCCTACTACGGCTACTTTCATGAGGTTTAGGTATTTGTCGGAGGTAAAGGTACATCATGAATTGTGGTATATTTCACCCTGTAGCTCCGAACTGTTCCTTGGGTAAAATAGGAGCTGCACTTCGGCAATTCATCAGGCTTTATTTCGCGTGAAACTATTACTACTGCTACTATTATGCGCCGGTGCTAGTCCGGCTACTGCGCAGCTTGTGGAGTCCTTTACGGACGGCAACTTCACCCAGAACCCAACCTGGACGGGCGACGCCTCATCCTTTCAAGTAAACGCGGCTCAGCAGCTCCAAACCAGTGGCCCAGCCACTACCGGCACCGAGTTGCAACTCCTCACTCCCTGCACAGCAAGCACCGGCACAACGTGGGAGTTTTGGGTTAACCTCAAGCTGGCGACTAGCGGCGGCAACTACGCCGACGTGTGGCTTATGGCCGACCAAGCCGACTTGAAAGCTACGGGCACTAAAGGCTACTTTGTGCGCTTAGGTGGCACCACCGATGAAGTAGCCCTGTTCCGGAAAGATGCCTCAGGTAGCCCCATATACGTCATCAACGGGCAGGATGCCACACTTAGCTCAACCACCAACAACTTGGTACGCGTGCGGGTGCGGCGCAACGTGCAAAACCAGTGGACGCTGGAGCGCGACTTAGCGGGTGGCACTACCTACGTGAGCGAGGGCACTGCCACCGACGCTACCCACCAGCGGAGCGCCTATGTCGGCGTCTATGCTACGTACTCATCGGCCAATAGTCGGGCGTTTTACTTCGATGACTTTCGCGTAACAGATGCTACTGCTCCCGTGCTCACGCGGGCTGTTGCTACGGCTGCCCGGCAGCTTGATGTGGCGTTCAACGAACCAGTAACAGCTACCCAAGCTGCCACCAACTACCAGCTGGCCGGAGCGGGAGCCCCCCGTATAACGGCCGCCACGCGTGATGCGGCCGACGCATCAGTAGTGCACCTAACCTTAGCCGCCGACTTGCCATTGGGGGCCACTACGGTGGAAGCGCGCAACGCAACCGACGTATTTGGCAACACGGCGGCTGGCTCCCTATCGGTAAGCTTCCAGAACAATGGGTTTCCTGTGGCGCCTGGGATTAATCAACTACTCATTACGGAGCTGCTAGCCGATGAAAGCCCGGTAGTGGGCCTGCCTACTTCGGAGTTTATGGAAGTGCATAATCCCTCCGCTACTGCCGTGCTAGACCTGGCGGGCGTGCGGCTGCTAAAGCCGGGTAGCAGCACGGCTGCGGTATTTCCAGCTGGCGCCGTACTGCTACCCGGTGAGTATGCCGTGGTATGCGCAAGCACGCGCGGTGCGCAGTTTGCTAACTACGGTAAAGTGTTCGGGCTAAGTAACTTTCCTAGTCTTAGTAATGCCGGCGACCAGTTAATACTTCGCGCCAAAGATGGTCGCACCTTGTTCGAGGTAAGCTATGCTGACGCGTGGTACCAAGATGCGCGCAAAAAAGACGGCGGCTGGACTTTGGAAATGATAGATACGGCCACTCCTTGCGCTGCCGGCTCCAACTGGCGAGCTAGTACAGATGCTAGTGGGGGTACACCCGGCCGTGCCAACTCTGTACGCGCTACCAACCCCGACCGCACGGCCCCCACGTTGCTCCGTGCCCTAGCTGTTTCCACAACTACTGTCCGCTTATTCTTTGCCGAAAAGCTAGATAGCGCCACCGCTGCTACAACTACTCTGTACGCTATTACGCCCACCATAGCCGTCACCCGCGCGGCGCCCGTGTCACCCGACTTTCGCGCCGTGGACCTCACACTAGGTGCGCCACTTACCCCAAACCAGCCGCTGACGGTGACGGTGCAACGCATTACCGATTGCGTGGGAAATGCTGCCGGCCCTGCTACCTCGGCTACCTTTGCGGTGCCCGTACCGGCCGTCGCGGGCGACGTAGTCATCAACGAAATCCTGTTCAACCCCCGCACGGGTGGCGTAGATTTCGTGGAGCTGCTGAATCGCTCCACCAAGTACGTGGACCTGCATGGCTGGGAACTGGGCAATGAAAAGCCCGATAAGACCCTGGATACTGAGCCCATCAGCGCCAGCGCAGTGATGCTAGGACCGGGGCAGTTAGTGGTGCTCACTACCCGCCCCGATGTAGTGCAAAGTCAATACCCTACTAGTACCAACCCAGATGCCCTCCTTACTCTGCCAGCCCTACCTACTTTCCCGGATGATGCCGGTGCTGTGGTAGTGCAGGATGCCCAGGGCATGGTGCTAGACCGCTACGCCTACAATACCTCCCAACACTTGACGCTGCTAGACGACGTGAATGGTGTATCGTTGGAACGGATTCGTGCCGCGGGTGCTAGCGTGGCTGCGAACTTCCACTCGGCGGCCGGCAGCGTGGGGTATGCCACGCCTGGCCGGCCCAATTCTCAGCAGCAAAACGACCCCACGGGTGCTGGCACGCTGGTAAGTGGTCAGCTAAAAGTAACCGTATACTCAGTTCCGACTCTGGGCATGAGGTAGTCGAGCTTGTCGCGTAGGGTTTGCTCGGTGCGATAGTCGTCCGGGGTGAGCCAGTAGTGCTTGCAGCGGTGCCAGAGGATTTCGATCAGGTTCA
>NZ_FZNS01000014.1 GCF_900188255.1 Hymenobacter mucosus
GTATTTTATGCCAAGTACGTTTAAAATAGTGATAGTATACCCTCGGTAGTAGGTGCTGGTACTCACATTGGGCACGTTGCGCTTATTGAGGCTAAAGGGTAGCCGTTTCCTGGCTACTGAACCGAAGCCGCGCAGCAGCACCAGTAGTGCACGTGAGGGGGCCTACCTTAAAATTCCTCAGCGACTTACCGAATAGGTTTTGCGCTGTACGCCCACCCCGGTAATCTTCACGGACTGCCAGCCGGTGGGTAAGGTGGTTTTGCTTTGCACAATGCCGGTGGGCGTGATATTGAGTCCCCCAAAACCCATCAGTACGGCTTGCAGCACTCCGCCTGCACCCGTAGCAAAGTAAGGGTTGGTGCCACCTTTGGTTTCGGCAATGACACGGAAGGGAGGTAGCAGATTGGGTTCGTAGGCATCCTTAAACCAGATTTTAGCCTTTTCAGCATTGCCAAGACGCGCGTAAAGCAAGGCAAAGATGGCCTGGGTCATGGCTGGAGTGCCCGCCGTGGGCACCCGGGTTTCGTAGTACTCTAAGTCTTTCCTGATTTGGGCCGGGGCCGTGACGACGTTCAGGGGGTAGGCCAGCAAGTTTACGTCGCCCTGCTTGATGCCTTCGCCCTGGTAGGTGGCGTGCTCGCGGGTAGTGCCATCCGCCATTTTCAGAATCGGAATGTTCTGGGCTACGTGCAGCCAGTCGGGATTGGCGCGCAAGCCCAGCAGCTTGGCGGCAGCGACGGCGTTGCGCAGGTTTACCTGGGCGGCGGCGTTGGTAAAGGCGTCGTTGTCCACGTTTTCGGCCCATTCATCGGCGGCAACTACGTTGCGAATGTCGTAGCGCCCGGGGCCGTTGCGCTCCACCCGGCTGGCCCAAAAATCGGCCGTAGCGGATAGGATTGGCCAGCCTTTCTCCCGCAGCCAGCCTTGGTCCTGAGTTACACAGTAGTACTGCCAAGCTGCCAGGGCCACGTCGGCCGAAATATGGTGCTCAAAGGGTCCGCTCAGGGCCCACACGGGCGTTTCTTCCACCCCCATATCGGCGCTTTCCCACGGGTACATGGCTCCCTGGTAGCCATGAGAGAAGGCGTTGCGCTGGGCTGGCTCCAGCCGCCGAAACCGGTACTCAAGTAAGGATTTGGCAATTTCAGGGTGCAAGACCAGTAAAGCCGGAAACATCCACACGTCGGTATCCCAAAACACGTGGCCGTTGTAGCCCAGGCCCGAGAGGCCCATGGGCGAAGGCGAGTAATCGGTGCCAGCGCGCGAGAAGCTGTACAAGTGGTAGAGCATGCTGTGTACGTCCTGCTGGGCCTGGGCATCGCCCTGAATCTGAATGTCACTTTTCCACAACTCATCCCAGGCTTTGGCGTGGAAGCTCAATAGGCGCTCCTTGCCCTCAAGGCGGGCAAAAATGGTCAGGCGCTCGGCTTCGTTGAGGGGGTCGGCATGGTGGGCAGAGGTGATGGACGAGCCTGCCACCGCGTAGCTGTAGGTTTGCCCGGCTTTCAGCACCTTGTTGAACTTCATCAGGTGCATGTTGCTGTCCCACATTTCATGAATGACCTTGGGCTCCTGTCCGTGCGGCTCGCTGAAAAGAAAGCTGTTGGAAGCGCACAGCTGGAGCTTGCCCGTGCTGCTGTGCGCCGACGACGTGAGCAGGCTGAGCGTGACGTGCGGACGGTCTATTTCGTTGTAGTAGTTTTGAACCTCGCGCAGAGCGTCAGGGGCGTCCATGACGCTAGCGGCGGTGAGGGACACGTCTTTTTTGGCCGTTATGGTCACGTCCACCAGTACCGTGTAGGGAAGCTGGCGCAGGGCATAATGCGTGTAGCGGATAGTAGCCTTATCGGCGTAATCGAAGGAAGTAGTCAGCCCAGCATGCTGCATATCCAGCTCCTGCCGGAAGTTGCTCACGTCCTTGCCGGAGAGGCGCTGCCCATCTACCTCCAGGTACATGTTCAGTAGGTTGAAGCTGTTGAGGAAGTTGCTCACCCGACCCCGCCCGTACTGGTCATAGGCGCCGGCCAGCACCACGCTTTTCACCTGAAACGGCTCAGGCGAAGAAACCACGCCCAGCATCCCGTTGGCTACCGTGACTCCGTAGTAGTTGCGCGGGTCAACTTGGGCGGCAGTTAGGCGCCAAGGGTCGGGCGTTTGGGCTGCCGCCGGGCGCCACGCAGCCCCTAGGAATAAAGCGAGGGCACAGAGCAGCCTAGGCAAAGTGGGAAAGTGGGTGGTCATGGGAAAGAGGGCGAAAGAACGGGTGGGGTGGGGTTCAGCGCAAGGGTATTACCACGGCCTGCCAGGGCTCCAAGGCTAAGGTAGAGGCGGAAGTAAAGGTAGGGTAGTTATTGAGCCAGGGCATACCGTTGAGAGTCAGACCCGCTGGCACCGGCCACTTGCGCTTTTCCGAAGAGAAGTTGAGCACTACCAAAGCCTTGTCGGGGCCGAGGGTGCGGGTGTAGGCGTAGATGTGGGGGTTGGCTTCGTCCAGCAGGTGGTAGGCCCCGTACACCAGCACCTTGTGCTGCTGCCGCGCAGCCGTGGCCCGCCGGAAGTAATTGAGGACGGAGTTAGGGTCTTTCTCCTGAGCCGCCGCGTTCAGTTGCGGGTAGTTGGGGTTTACCGCAAGCCAGGGCGCACCAGTAGTAAAACCCGCATTGGCCGATGCATTCCACTGGAAAGGTGTGCGCGCATTATCCCGGGCACTGCGCTTAGCTGTGGCTAAGAAGGCCGCTAGGTCGCCGCCTTGCTGTTGCAGGCGCGCATACTCGTTGCGGGTAGCCACGTCGCGGTACTGCTCAATTCGGTCGAAGCGGATATTGGTCATGCCTAGCTCATCGCCATTGTAGTAGTACGGCGTGCCGCGCATGGTCAGGATAAAGGTAGTCAGTAGCTTGGCCGAGGGCTCCCGGAAAGCGGGCCGGTCGTCGCCGAACTTGCTCACCATCCGGGGCACATCATGGTTGGCTAGGAAGATAGAAAGCCAACCCTTCTGAGCAAAAGCACTGTCCCAACGGGTATATACCCGCTTGAAATCCTTGAGCTGGTAGCCCCCGGGGCCATTGCCCAGGTCAACCCCTTCAAAGTGATACGCCATGTTCAACTCGTGGCGCGCGGGGTCTACGAAGCGCATGGCGTCGGTGGGGCCCCGGCCGGCACCCTCGGCCACGGTCATGACGTTGTACTTGCTCAGCACCTCCCGGTTCATTTCCTGGAGGTAGTCATGCAGGTGCGGGCCCTCCCCGTAGTAGGCAATGATGTTTTTCTCGTAGCCTGCCGGTAATACGGGAAAGGTCGTGTCTTTCGACACAAACTGGAACGCATCCATTCGGAAGCCGTCGATGCCCTTGTCCAGCCAAAAACGCATCAACTGGTACACTTCCTGCCGCAACTTGGGATTTTCCCAGTTCAAATCGGGCTGCTTGCGCGAGAAGTAATGCAAGTAGTAGGAGTTGGTGAGCGAGTCATACTTCCAGGCGTCGCTGTTCACGTCAAAAAAACTCCAGCGCGGCGTTGGTTTGCCTTTTTCCGCCGGCCACCAGTGGTAATAGTCTCGGTAGGGATTGGTGCGCGAGCTACGGGCCTGCTTAAACCACTCGTGCTCGTCGCTACTGTGATTAACCACCAGATCCATCACGAGCTTGATGTTGCGCTGATGCAGGCCTTTGAGCAGGGCATCGAAATCCTGCATGGTGCCAAATGCCGGCATAATCTGCCGATAATCGGAAATATCGTAGCCGTTGTCGTCGTTGGGCGAGGCGTAAATTGGATTCAGCCACACCGTACCCACGCCCAGGCTCTTCAGGTAATCTAGCTTGGAAATGATACCGCGCAAGTCGCCCACGCCATCACCATTACTGTCTTGAAAGCTGCGCGGATAAATTTGGTACACAACAGTTTCTTTCCACCACTGGGCATTTTGCTTTTGGCTTGTCGGCTGGGCTCGGGCCGCCGGGCGGTGGTTAGAGGAGACGGATTGCGCCCAGCTGCTGGTTGAAATGAGAAGCAAGGCCACCAGGGCAGTTTGGATGATGTTCTTCATTGCGCAGAAGTAGGGCCCGTTTTCCGCGTGCAGGCTGCTGGCCGCTACTGAGTAGCAGCAACCAGCAGCCTGTTGGTGGGCGCGGTGGCCAGTGAAGTAAAACGATTAGTACCCGGGGTTTTGCGTTAGATTCGGGTTAACGGCCAGCTGTTGATTGGGAATGGGAAAAATCAGATACTTGGCTTCGCTGCTGGTTGGGCCCTGCTCAATGGGCCCCAAGAATTTGCCAAAACGCACCATGTCCTGCCGGCGCCACTGCTCCAGGTACAGCTCCCGCCCCCGCTCGTCGAGAAGGGAGTTTAAATCTAAGCTGGTTAGTGCACCAGCGTTGCGCGACGAATGCGTGCGGATGGAGTTGACCAGCGCCAGCGGGGTAGTGCCGTAAGTACCGGCCGAAGTGGGGGTGCCGCCGCGCAAAATAGCCTCCGCCTTCATCAGCAGAATATCGGGCAGTCGCAGGTGTACCATGTCGTTGTCGGTAGTGCCGGCTCCGTTGTTGGTAAAGTCGGGTGGGTATTTCATTGGGCGAATTCCCGTGACTTCCAGGTTAGCACCGGTTTCAATGATGCGCACTTCCCGGGTGAAAGCCAGGGGGGCTCCCGTGCGGTCAGTCAGGGGGGCGTCGGTTGTTAGGTTGTACTGCTGTCCGAGGAGGAAGCCCACGTTCTGACGCTTGCCGGGATTCAGCGGGCCATTCTTGTAGGTATACACTGTACCCCGTCTGATGTCATTCGCCCCAAACTTGTCGTAGAAGCTGGGTAGCGCAGCCGGCCCGTTGTAGCCACTAGGCGACATGTTGTAGTGGGAAATAAACCGCCACAGGTCAAACTGGGCGCCGCTGCTCACGCCGCCAATGTTTAGCTCCGTAAAAATGTTCTCCGTGCCGATGGCCGTGTTATCGGGGGCGAAGTTGTCAAAGTAGTTGGTGGCAAACTGGTAGCGCCCGGAGTTGATAATCTGGTCGGCCAGGGTAATCACCTGGTTCATGTCGGCGGCGGCAAACGTGGGCGTCTGGCGGTTGGCGTACACGCCCCGGTTGAGGTAGCACTTCATAAGCAAGCCCCGCGCCGCATCCTTATTGGCCCGGTAGGCCGGCCCGTCGGGCAAGTTGGTCAGCACGGCATTCACCTCACTAATAATGAAGTCGAGGGCTTCCGTACCCTTGCGCACACGGGCATTAGCAGCCACACTCTCGCCGGGCTCCCGGTAGGGTACTTGGTCAAATAGGTCCAGCGTCCAGTACATGGCCCAGGCCCGCAGGAAGCGAGCTTCGGCCTGCTGCTGGACAGAGGCACTAAACTCGGGCCGCAGCACGTCGTTGGCGGCAAATACTACCCCGCCCAGGTTGGCAAAGGCGTCGCGAATTTGGCTGTGGTTGGCGTCCCAGGTGTGCAGGTGCAGTTGGCGCCACACGCCGTTGTCGTCCCAGTCGCCGGCCCGGGTAGGCATAATGCGCTCATCGGTGGTTACTTCCGAGAGGGCAAATACCTGAGTAGCGCCCTGAAACGGGCTACGCATGGAGGTGTACACGCCATCGAGTAAAGAAGCCGCGTTACCTGTCCTCACCTGGTCGGGTGTAAGAGAGCCCTGAAATTCTTCGTTTATCTCGCAGCTGCCAGCTAGTTGAAGCACAGTCAGCAAAGCCGCCGCGCTGAGTATCTTTTTCATAAAAAATGGATCAGGGGTGGTTTACAGAGAGAAATTGACGCCGAACGTGAAGGTGCGCGCCGTGGGGTAGCCCGTGTAGTCGATGCCAGCCGAAGGGACCACACCAAATGCCTTATTGGTGTTTACCTCCGGGTCGAAGCCGCGGTACTTGGTAATGACAAAGAGGTTCTGGCCGATGGCATACACGCTGGCACCCTTAAAGGCTTTGCCCAGGTCGCCGAGGGCGTAGGACAGCGTCACGTTGGAGAGGCGCACGAAATTGCCGTTTTCTAAGTAGCGCGTGGAGGGCGTAACGGCATTGGCCAGCGACTCCCTCGTGCCCGACTCGTATTCGGCCAGGGCAATGTTGCGGCCCGCACGAATCTGGCTGACGTTCAGTACGCTGTTAAAAGTGTTGTTATAAATCTTATTGCCGAATACCCCATTGAGATTGGCCGTCAGGGAAAGCTTGGCAAAGCGGGCAGTTGTGCTCAGGCCCGCCAGCGTGGTGGGGTTAGGGTTGCCGGCGTAGCCCGCGGCCCCAAATTCGTTGTACAGCCCTGTGCTGGCGTTGATACCGTTATAGGTGGGCAAGTAGAAGCCGTTCAGCGGAGAGCCGTTCTGAATGGTTTCTATCGTTACGCCCGAGAGGCCCTGCCCGCTAAGCGTACCCGTTTGAATAACCAGGGTAGCTGGCAGCCCCGATACCTCATTTTTTACGAATGTCGCATTGGCCGCAAAGCTCAGCCCGAAGCGTTGCGTGTCGAAGGCCGTGATGCCTGCCAACAGTTCTACCCCCTTGTTAACAATGATGCCGTCGAGGTTGGCCCAGATAACACTGCTCCCACCAGGCGCCGCCGGATACCCGGGAATATTGGGGTAAAGCAGGTCGGTTGTGCGCTTGTAGAAATAGTCAGCCGTCAGCGTCAGGCGGTTGTTGAATAAGGCGAAGTCGAGGCCAGCGTTGTACTGCTCGTCGGCCTGCCACTTTAGGTCCGGGTTTGCGTTGGTAATCTGGCCTAGGCCACCGCTATTGGACAAGAAGGCAAACTGCCCCTGCGCCGAGCCTGCCGGGAACTCCTGGTTGCCGGTGCGGCCGTAGCCTACCCGCGCCTTCAGTTGGTTGATGGCCTCAACGGCAAAGAAGCTTTCCTGGCTGATGTCCCAGGCTGCTGATAAGGAAGGGAAATAGCCGTACCGGTTGTTGGCGCCGAACTTAGTGCTACCATCTGCCCGCAGGGTTGCCGTCAGTAAGTAGCGGTTTTTGTAATTTACAATGGCCCGGCCGAAGTACGACTGCAGTTCGGTTACGGGGTCCACAAACGAGGAAATGTTGCGGGCCGACGGGTTGGAGTATTGTAGGTAGTTGGTGTAATCCAGCCCATAGGTGCCAAAGCCGCCGGCTGGCCCCAGTGCATTGATGGTTGAGCCAGAGTTAGCAAACTTCTGGTACTCGTACCCCAGCAGCGCATTCACGTTGAAGTCGGGGCTGACCTGCCGGTTGAAGCTCAGCGTGTGCGTCATTTGCTGGGTGAGCAGCTCGTTGTTGCCGATAAGCGCAAACCCCCGCCCAACGTAGTCCTCAATGTTGAGGCGCTGGTCGATGGACGTGCGGCGGACCCCAGTGCTATAGTTAGCCGAAATCAGGGCCCGGTATTCCAGCCAATCGGTGAACTTATAGTACGGTGAAATCGAAGCCAACGCAGTGGTTACCCGGGAGTTGTCGTTGTAGTACTCTAGTTGGGCTACTGGGTTGATGATGGTGCCACGCCGGACGAACGGGCTGCCGTCAGAATTGTACAGCGTATCGGTAGGGTTGTACTGCAAAGCCTGGCCGATGAGGCTGCCGCGGAAGTCGCCGTTGTTGGTGATGGGTGCCAGCTGCTCCCGGAATTGGCTCGTAGTCAGGTTTACGTCGGCCCCCAGGCGCTTGCTTTCCAGGAACTTTAGGTTGGTAGAAAGGCTAGCGGTATACTTTTTAAACCCGGTTTTCCGAACAATGCCCTTCTGATCGAGGTAGCCGAGCGAAAGGCGGTAGCGGCCGTTGTCGCTGCCGCCGCTCAGGGCCACGTTGTAGTTCTGGAGGGCTGCCGTGCGCAGAATAGCATCTAGGGGGTCGTTGTTTAAGCCCTTGTCGTTGGTAGTGGGCGCATCGTAGTAGCGCAGGGCCTGCCGGTATTGGTCGGCGTCAAGCACGTCAATCTTGCGCATAATCTGGGAAAAGCCTCCTGAGACGCCCACATCCAGCCGGGGCTCACCCGATTTGCCGCGCTTGGTAGTAATGATGACTACGCCGTAGGCTGCCCGGGACCCGTAAATGGCCGTAGCGGAAGCGTCCTTGAGCACGTCAATGCTTTCAATATCAGCCGGGTTTAGGAAGTTGAGCGGGTTGCTGTCGGGGCTGCCACCCAGGGCGGTGTTCAGGCCGGGCCGGGCCGAGCGACCATCCAGGGGTACGCCATCAATGACGTACAGCGGCTGGCCCGTACCGGTCACGGCCGAGTTACCGCGGATGCGGATGGTAGCGGCGCCGCCGGGCTGCCCGCTGTTCTGAGTTACCTGCACGCCCGAGGCTCGCCCCTGAATCAGTTGGTCGGGTGAGGTGAAGGTTCCCTTGTTAAAGTCTTTGGGGCTCAATGAACTTACGGCTCCGGTGAGGTCTTGCTTACGGGCCGTGCCGTAGCCTACCACCACCACGTCGCCCAGGGCCTGAGCGTCTTCGCGCAGCGTCACTTGCACCGTAGATTTGCCCGTGATGCTGACTTGCTGAGACGCAAAGCCCACAAAGGATACGGTTAGGGTGGTGGCATCAGTGGGTACTTGCAGGGTAAAGCTGCCGTCGCCGCTGGTGCTTGTTCCTACCGACGTGCCGGGCACAACGACCGTCACGCCCGGTAGGCCGTTTGAAGTAGCGTCAACTACTCTGCCCGAAACAGACCGCGTAGCCTGCGCTTGGCTCAGTATAGGAGATAATGCACATAGGCTGGTGAAAACCAGAGCTTTCACTAATGCAGGAATGCTTCGGCCGGATAGCCCGGCGGATGATTGCTCAGCCAATGTGTAGCGTTTGTACCAGTTATTGTCCATGAGTGAAGGAATAGAGTGTGGGAATTCTACAGGCACTTAGCTAAGCGTAAGCCGGCTGCCGCTACTCGGCAGAAAAGCAAGGCAAACGGCTCGGCTTTGCTGAGTGCAACTCGGGAAAGGCACTATGGGTGCAGGCAGTTAGCCACTGAGGAGCAGAGTATTGCGTAATGTTGAGCTGAGGAGAGTTAGGTTGGTAGCATAGGAAAGGAAGGGTTATGTGGGAAGGCAGATAAGATGGAAAAGCATGAAAAGCCAAGTGTGGCCGAAGTCAAGGGCAGGCTAAGATTGGTAAGCTGAGACAGGTGAAATGCAGCCCTTGAAACAGATATGGTGAGTGCGCTATCCTAGGTAGGCTCTACTAGCACTGATCATCCACTGCGGCGGTGCGTACTAGAAGAATCAGGGGCCCATGACCTCTGGCGGCCAATGGTTAGGATGAGGTTGCTAGCCTAGTGCTGCTAGGTTAGGCCCTTGTATTCAGGTGTGCCCTAGCCTAGATATTGGGGTAGTTGGTGTAGAAGGCCATCAGTTTAATTGTCTTGTTTTCATGGGTTGACAGCAGCAAAGGGATGCTCAAACGGCGGCCAACGCCAGCACCTGGGCCTCAGATATGGGTGGGGTAGCGCCCTGGTAGCTGGCTACTAGGGCACCCGCGGCGCAGGCAAAAGCCAAGTAGTTGGGAGGCGCCTGCCTCAGCAGCAACCCCCGAAGCAAAGCAGCAAGAAAAGCGTCGCCGCTACCGATGGTATCTTGCACCTGCACCACTAAGCTTGGGCTGAAATACAGCTGGTGGTCGACCCACAAGACTGCTCCATCGGCTCCCTTCGTGACGCACACGGCTTGCAGATGAAAGCGTTCAGCCAGCCACTGTAGGGCCGTTTCTTCACTCGGGGCCACCCCAAACCACCCCATGATTTCCGTTAACTCGTGGTGGTTTAGTTTTACCACGTCGGCTTGGTTGAGTAGGTAGCTCACTACGTCGCGGGAGTAGTGGGGGGGGCGTAGGTTTACATCAAAGACCTTGAGGCGGGCTTGTTGCAGTAGCCGGTACAACGTTTCGCGGGAGGGTGCGTGGCGGGCCGCGAGGCTGCCATATACGAAGGCCTCGGCCGTTTCTACCAATTCTCGTACCTCGGCCGTGTACTGGATGTAGTCCCAGGCCACGGGCTTCACAATCTGGTAGGTTACTTCCATCGTGTTGCTCACGTTGGCTTTTACCACGCCTGTCAGGTGAGTTTCGCCGTGCTGCACGTAGTGGGTGCTGATGTTCTTTGACTCCACGAAAGCCCGCAACTCGGTACCTAAGTCATCATGACCAATACGGCTGATAATTAGAGCATTCAGACCGAAGTTGTGCAGGTGCACGGCTACATTCAGGGGGGCGCCGCCGGGCTGCCGGCCGGTGGGTAGCATGTCCCATAGCATTTCTCCAAAGCAAGCAATTGGCATGGGATGAGATGGAAAAGAGTTCCTGAAAACACTACCTCGCTACAGCCACCGAAATGCCTTTCAGCCCTACTGCTGGGGGCGCCAGTGGCTGTTTAGGAAATGCTGGTCTGGCTGGTCTAAAGGCGTTATTTTTTACGCCCGACACTAACCGCAGCACCCTTAGTGCATGACCAGCGTGTTCTCCATTTGCTCCAAACTACTACCCTTGGTTTCGGGCATATAGCGCAGCACAAACAGGAGTTGCAGCACCATCATGGCGCAGAAAAAAGAGAATGTATGCCCACCGCCCAAGCGCTCGGCCAGGTAGGGAAAAGAGAAGGCAATAACCGTAGCCATTACCCAGTGGGTAGAGGAGCCCAATGCTTGTCCCTTGGCCCGCACCGCGTTGGGAAATATCTCGGAGATGAACACCCAGATGACGGCTCCTTGCGAGAAAGCAAAGAAGCCGATGTACACGAACAGCAGCACCGGCACGAGGTAACCGCTGAACTGCTGGGTATAAAAGGCTCGCGCTACCAGCGCTAGCGTGGCAATGAGGCCAAAAGACCCTACCAGCATGAGTTTGCGCCGCCCAAACCGGTCGATGACATTGACCCCCAGAAGAGTAAAGGCAAAGTTGACCAGACCAATACCCGCCGACGAGAGCAAGGCCGCGCCCTGACCCAGGCCGGTCATCTCAAAAATGCGCGGGGCATAATAGATGATGGCATTGATGCCCGACACCTGATTGAAAAAGGCAAAGGCCACGGCAAGCAGCACCGGCGTGCGGTACTGAGTTGCCCACAACGACTCCCCGCGGCCGGTGCCAAGAAACTGAGCGTTCAGGATGGCGGCTACATCCTCCTGCACGGTAGCGGGGCTAATAATGCTTAGCACGTCGCGGCCTTCATTCAGGCGGCCATGCAGTAGTAGCCAGCGGGGGCTTTCGGGTACTTGAAATAGGAAGAGCAGGAAGGCCGCCGCTGGCAGAGCCTGCACGCCCAGCATTAGGCGCCAAGAATCTTCACCGGCATTGGCAAGCAGGTAGTTAGAGAGGTAGGCTGCGAGAATGCCAAAGACAATGTTGAACTGAAACAAGCCCACCAGCTTGCCGCGCGAGTTGGCCGGCGAAATTTCAGAAATGTAGAGTGGAGCCGTTACGGAGGAAGCCCCCACGCCCAAACCACCTAAAAAGCGGAACACCATGAAGGGTACCCAACTCGGCGCTAGCGCCGCGCCTACGGCCGACACCAAGTACAGCACCGCAATCCAGCGCAAGGTTTGCCGCCGCCCCAACTGGTCCGAAGGGATACCCCCGAACATAGCACCTAGTACTGTACCAATCAGGGCAATCGAGATAGTAAAGCCGTGCTCGAAAGCCGACAACTGCCAGAGGTGCTGAATGGACCTTTCGGCTCCTGAAATCACGGCCGTGTCAAAGCCAAATAGAAAGCCGCCCAGTGCCGTGACGATTGACCAGAAAAGAACTTTGCGCTGAATCATGGAAAACCGGGGTGAACGTTTCCCAAATCTTGCCTTCCGTTACGGCTACAGTCTGCTGCATTCTTTCAAATGCATGCAAAATTCTTGCAGATCATTATTTGTTACGTAAGATGCTGATAATAAGTAATTTAATAGCGTATATCTAGTTCTTGAACAGGGCTATATCCTTAATAATTCGACAGCACTTGCAGAATTTTGACAGGGTTAGTGGCCTGTGTGCAGAGCTTTAAACTCGGAGGGAGATACTTGGTACTTGCCTTTGAAGAGGGTGGCAAAGTAGGAAGGAGAAGAAAAGCCGGTTTGATAAGCTACCTGAGCAATGGTACTACCTTCCTGAAGCAGCAGTTGCCGGGCCTTGGTAAGGCGTAGGTTTTGGATGCAGTCAATTACACCCGTGCCTAACAGGGCTTTCACTTTGCGGTACAACTGCATCTGCGAAATGCCCATACTGCGCGCAATATCATCCACGCTCAGGCTGGACCGGTCGAGGTTGGCTTCGATGATGGCCATGAGGTCGGCCAAAAACTTTTGGTCTACGCGCTGGGGCGCTACCGTAGCGGTATCCACCGACAGCTCCCGGCGGAAGTGCTCCCGCTGCTGGTCGCGGTTGCGCAGTAGTGTGCGCAGGCTTTCTACTAGGAAGGTGGGGTTGAAAGGTTTGGTCAGGTAGAGGTCGGCCCCGGCCTGCACACCCTCAATCTGCTGTTCGGGGGCATTGCGGGCCGTGAGTAGCACCAGGGGAATGTGGGAGGTGCGCCAGTCGCCTTTCAGGGCGGCCACCACGTCAAGGCCACTGAGCTCCGGCAAGTTTACATCACAAACAACCACATCGGGAATGGTCTCACTGGCCTGGCGTAAGCCGGTAGCGCCATCGGCGGCGGTACTTACCTGGAAGTGAGGTTGGAGCTTCTGCACCAGAAAGTTGCGTACTTCTTCCTGATCTTCAATTATGAGTACGGTAGTGGTTGTGCGGGCCAGCGGGCTCTCGTCGAGCAGAGGCGCGGGCTCGTCGTCGAGCAGGTCATTCGGCGCGTGCGTATTGTGGGCTAGCTCCGCATCCAAGAAAGTAGTAGGCTTCTCCAGGGGCAGCGTCACCGTGAACGTGCTGCCGTGGCCGGGCTGACTCCGAAAGGATAAGGTACCCTCGTGCAAGCGGGTTAGACCGTCGGCCAGGGCGAGCCCCAGCCCCGAGCCGTTGGCAGATGGCTGGCTACCCTGGTAAAACCACCGCATGATGTGCGGCTGATCTGTTTCGGCAATGCCGCGCCCGTTGTCTTCTACGCTTATCTGCACGGTATTGGTGCCGGCATTGCGCTGCATGCTTACCGTAATGTGGCCGCCATCGGGGGTGTACTTGAAGGCGTTGGAAAGTAAGTTGGAAAACACCTTGTCTAGAATGTCGCCGTCGAACCACAGGCTGATAACAGGTTCGGCTGGCAAAAACCGGAAGGTGATGCCCCGGCGCAGCGCGGTTTTCTCGAATACATCCATGAGCTCCCGCACGAAAGCTACCAGGTTGCCCTGGGTAGCGCGCACGGCCATCTTGCCCACGTCGATTTTGCGGAAATCCAACAACTGGTTTACCAACTGTAGTAAGCGCTGGGT
This sequence comes from Hymenobacter mucosus, assembly GCF_900188255.1. Classification (GTDB taxonomy): domain Bacteria; phylum Bacteroidota; class Bacteroidia; order Cytophagales; family Hymenobacteraceae; genus Hymenobacter; species Hymenobacter mucosus. The sequence goes on from NZ_FZNS01000014.1 coordinate 13,316, forward strand.
GTTGCGGCGCACCAGCTGCAAGTCGTGGCGCTGGGCAGCAGTTAGCTCACTAGGGTTGGTGAGCAAGTCTTCTACTGGGCCCAAAATGAGGGTGAGCGGGGTGCGCAGCTCGTGAGAGAAGTTGGTGAAAAAGCGCAGCTTGGCCTCCGACGACCGACGGGCTTCCTCGGCCAGTTGTGCAATCTGGTTGTGCTGGGCGCTAATTTGGGCGTTCTGCCCCTCTAGTACTTCCCGAATGCGACGGTTCAGGCGCGAGGACCGCCACGCTAGAGCCCCCAGCAGCGTGGCCACCATCAAGCTTGCCAGAAGCAGATAAACTGTGATTTTCTGGCTGGCATAACGGCGCATCTGTTCTTTCAGGCGCAACTGCTGCCGGCGCAGGTCCTGCCGTTGGGCAACCAAGGCCTGTGTTTGGGCGCGCACAGTACCTACGTTCAGCGAGTCAATGACCATCGTGCCCAGTACGTTATCTTTCACGTAGGGCTCATGGCGCAGAATACGCAGGGCCGTGCGGATGGCTTCTTCTCCTCCGGTAGGGTACAGCAGGGTCGCCTTTAGCACGCCATCTTCCACCAACTGCAAGCCATTGCCCGGCCCCGGAAGGCCATCTACCCCAATTATGTGTAGGCGCTCGGCTCGGCCGAGCTGCCGGGCTACTTGGTGGGCCGCCCGCGCCATGGGGTCATTGTGAGCAAAAATCAAATCAACCCCGGGATGCGCCCGCAATACGGACGGCAAGCGGGCTAGTACCGAAGCGGGCTGCCAGTCACCCAGCACCTGGGCAACTACTTGCACGGAGGCGTGGGACGACAAAGCTTGCCGGAAGCCCAGGGTGCGGTCGGTGGCTGGGGAGGAGCCAGGAGTGCCCGTAATTTCGAGCACCTGGCCGCGGCCGCTTAACAATTGGGCAGCGTACTGCCCCGCGGTGCGACCTACCTCTTGGTTGTTGCCGCCCACGTAGGCGGTATAAAGGCGCGAGGTTGTGCGTCGGTCAAGAATGACAACCGGAATGCCTTGATTGTAAGCGGCTTCTGCTATGGCCGTTAAGGGCCCCGACTGATTAGGGGAAATCAATAGTAAGTCTACCTTCTGCCGAATCAGTTCCTGCACCTGCTGGCGTTGCAGGGCGCTATTGTTCTTGGCGTCCAGCATCTGGAACTGCACGTTCGGGTGAAAGCTCAGTTCCTTTTCCATGCCGGCCAGCATGGCTCGGCGCCAGGCGTCGTTGGTGGTACACTGCGAGAAGCCTATGCGGTACACCGGCTCCCGGGTATCCGTCGTGCAGCTGACCAGCAGAGCTAATACACCGAAAGTCAGAAATCGGAACCAGTCATGTTTAGTCACTGAAAAGTTCAAAGGGTGGGAGTATGGTTGGGTAAGGGCAGGTAGGGTCGGCGTGGCACCAGTACCCCGGCGCAAGCGTGGGTGCTTGCTGACGACGGGCACGGATGAGCTTGTAAATTACTACAGAATAATTTGACTTATTTCCTTGATATAGGGAGACTTGTACACCTTCTTATTAGCGCCTACCCAGATGTTACCTACTATTAATAAAGGCGCTGGTGCAGCCGTGTTCTTCCTTAGCAGGGGGAGAAGGTAAGGCACCTACTTGAGGTTGACCACCAATTGCGAGAGCAGGCACAGTAATAATACTATGGTAATCAGACTAGTAACTACTGATTGCCCGAGTGGGGCCAGTAGCCGAGGCTGCTACTTTCAGTTGTAAGGATAAGTCGGGCGCCCGCCTTTCTGAGCCGCGGCACGTCTAGCCTGCTCCCTTGCGCAGCCTTAGCAGGCTAGAAGTGCCGTGCTTCCCCTAGTGCCTAGGCCGAGTAGCAACGTAACGCTCCTACGCCGGAAAGAGCTAGGGTAGGGGAATGCAAATGGTGATGAGCGTCCCCTGACCCAGAGCCGATTCTAGTTGAAGCGTTCCGTTCAGCAGCGTTACCCGGTCTTCAATAATCTTCAGGCCAATACCCGTGAAGGGTGTGCGGGTGACAAGACCAACGCCGTCGTCCTGGGCTTCTATGCAGAGGCCGTGGGCATCGCGAGTTACTTCCAAGCGGGCCCGGGTGGCCTGGGCGTGCTTGATGATATTGTTGATTAGCTCCTGCGCTATGCGGTAGATGGCCGTTTCCAGGTAGGGGGAGAGGCGTTCTGTCAGCCCATGGCACGAAAAGGCAATACCACTACTTGCAAAATGAGAGCAGAAGTCTTTAAGGGCCTTGTCTAAGCCGTATTCCTTCAACAGGATGGGAATCAGTTCGTGCGAAACCCGTCGGGTTTCGGCAATGGCAGTGCCGAGTAGGTGCTCTGTTTTCGCTACCATAGCCGAAAGAGCACCCTCGGGCGCTGGGAGCAGGTGGGCAACCCGGTGAAGGTTTAGCTTGGTGGCGTACAAAAGCTGGCCCACCCCATTGTGTAAAGACTCAGCTATTCGATGGCGCTCTTCTTCCTGAGCATCAAGAATGGCAAACAACAGCTGGTTTTGTTGTTCCAGGCGCAGGCGTAGGTTTTCCTGCTCTAGGCGAATAACTTCACTGACGTCCATATCCACACCCAGCACACGTACGGGCTGCCCGGCCGTATTACGCAGCACCGTGGCTCTTATCTTCAAGGACGTAACGCCCCCCCGAACGTTGATACGCACGGTTTCTTCCATGGCCTGGGGGCTGTGCTGTAACTGGTGCATTAGCCGCTGGGCTAGCTGCCGGTCTTCTGTCAGCACGTAGTCGAGGTAGGTCGTGAGTTGTACGGGTGTACCCACTGGTAAATCGAACAGGCGGTACATGCCCGCCGACCAGCGTAGTGTATCCGTAGCGGGCTCATACTCCCAACTACCTAGCTGCGCCACTTGCTCCGTTTGTTTTAACTGCTGCAAGTTCTGGCGCAACTGCTGCTCGGCCTCTTTGCGCCCCGTAATATCGGCCGTGGTGGTGGCTACGCCATCGTGTAACTTCACGGTAGACTGGTGAAACCAGCCATCGAACTGCTCCTGGGCGTAGTACCGCTCGCTCTGGTCGGGACACCCGGTTTCTACTACCCGCTTGAAGGTGTCGAATATGCCAGCTGCCACCACGCCGGGGTTTTGGGTTAGCAGGAGCTGGCCAATTACGTCGCCGTAGATGTTCTCCGCAGCCTGGTTATTGAGTATCCACCGAAAGTCCACGATTTCGCCTTGCTCGTCGCGTACGGCTTCAAATACCTGCACCATGCTCGGGGAGCTGTCGAGGGTAGCCTGCAGGAGTTCCCGGCTCGTCTGCAACTGCTGCTCGGCTTGTTTGCGGGCGTTGATGTCCTCGGTGTGCATCACAAAGCCGTCGCCCATTTTCACCAGCGTTTGGTGAAACCAGCCATCGAATTGCTCATGGCTATAGTAGTGCTCGTGGTCGACGGGTACGCCGGTATGCGTCACCTGCACAAACTGCTCAAACAGGCCATTAACAACCACACCGGGGTTTTCCGTGAGCAGGCTTTTGCCTACCGGCTCCCCGTAGCGGTCCGTCCAGGCTTTGTTGGCATACACCCACGTAAAGTCCACAATGTGCCCGTTGTCGTCACGTACTGCCTTGAAAGCCTGTACCACATAGAGCGAATTATCCAGGCTCACTTGCAGCTGCTCCTTGGCAGTCAATAGCTCCTGCGCCGCATCCCGCGCTTCCGTTTGGTCTTCTACCACGCTCTCTAGCCGAATGGCCGTGCCGGCAGCATCGCACACTACCCGACCGTGCGAAACCAAGTTGCGCCACTGTCCATCGGGGCGCCGGATGCGGCGGCTGTACCAGTAAGGTTGCCGATTGCGTCGGGCCTGGGCGAGAATCCGCCGGATGGTAGGCACATCGTCTGGGTGAGTTCGGGAATCCATCCACGCCACCGACGGTGTACCCATCTGTGGTGTCTCGCCAAAGAGCTGATACATACCCGCAGAAAACTGCACCGCCCCGCTGCGCAGGTCCAGCTCATAACTACCCAAGTGAGCTATGGCTTCGGCCGCTTGTAGGCGAGCTTCGCTAGTGGCTAGTGTCTGCTGAACAGTGTGCAAGTGCCGATTCTCTTCTAGCAATACTTCCTGCTGGGCTAGCAACGCGGTTAGCAACTCCTGAGCCTCCGCCAAGCTGGTAGGAGGAGCGCTGGCCCGGTGCTTCAACTGCTCCCAAGCAGTAGCAGGACTACTGCTGGCAGGTACATTAGCTGGCAAGATGTTTTCCATGAAGATGAAGGCAAGGGAAATACTCGTGTCGTAGTTAGCCTTCCAGAAAATAGTCGTCAGCCCAAGCAGGTAAGAGAACCTGGTGCCGCCTCAGGTGGCTATGCGCGCATAGAACGGCGCTGCAAGCAACAAGGATAACCAGGTCGCCTCGGTAGGCCAAAAGGCCAGCGCGTTTGGGCAAGCGTGTAGACCAGGCCAGTCAACCGTTTCGTAGAATAGGCTGCGTGAGTTGCAACAGCAATAGGCACAGATCGTCTTCCGCAAATGGCTTGGTCACGCACCCGTTCATGCCGGCCGCCAAGTACGTAGCTTGGTCTGCCTCAAACGCGTTGGCCGTTAAGGCAATAATGGGCATAGTGGTGCGGGTTGGGTTTGGTAGCTGACGGAAAGCCCGGGTTACTTCCAGCCCGCTCATGCCGGGCATTTGAATATCGAGTACCGCCGCGTCGTAGGGCTGCGCCTCAAGCGCAGCCAGTGCTGCTACTCCACTGTCCACCACATCAACGACTACGCCCCGCTGCTCCAAAATCACCCGGGTAATCCATTGGTTGATTAGGTTGTCTTCGGCCAGCAACACCCGCAGGCCCCGTAAGGCCGCGTAGCTTGCCTTCGGCGGTTCGGCTGGTACGAGGGTCGTGGTGTCCTCACTCCGCGGTAGCGTCAGCACAAAGAAAAAAGTGGAGCCTTCGTGCAAGGTGCTACTTAGCCGTAGCACGCCCCCCATCTGCCGCACTAGTTGGTCGCTGATGGCCAGCCCCAGGCCCGTTCCGCCCAAACCGGACGACGAGACCGCGCTACCTTGGCTGAAGGCCTCGAAGATACCTTCCTGTTCCTCGGGGGCAATGCCAATACCCGTATCCTGCACCCAGAAGCGTACGGTCACGTCATCCAGGGTTTGGTTGACCAGCGTGGCACCCAGGTGAATGCTACCCTGCTCCGTAAACTTAAGGGCGTTGCCCAGCAGATTGAGCAGTACTTGGTGGAGGCGGGCCGCGTCGCCGAGCACTGCGAGCCCCTGGAGCGCATCTGCCGCCACGGTTACGGGGAGGCCTTTTAGCGTGGCTAGGGCGCCTACCGTCTGCTGGGCACCTTGCAGGGTACTTAGCACATCGAATGGGGCCTGAACCAAGGGCTGAGGCCGGGAGGTGATTTTAGTTAAATCAAGTACGTCGTTGATCAGCATCAACAGCTGATGACCAGCTTGCTGCATCGTGGTCAGGTAGTCTTGCTGCTGGGTAGTAAGCGGTGTTTTTTCCAGTAGCAGCGCCATACCCAACACCCCGTTCAAGGGCGTTCGGATTTCGTGACTCATGCGCGAGAGAAACATTTCCTTGGCCTGGGCATTTTCTTCGGCCTGCTGCTTGGCGTGCTGGGCCTCCTGCTCAGCCACTACCCGCGCCGTAATGTCGGTGTGCAGCGTTAGTACCTCCAGCCGGCCGTCTGCTCGTTGTAGGGGGCGTTTGTCGGTTTGGAAGTAGCGCACCTGTCCTTCCTCGGTTGTAAGCGAAATTTCACGACGAAGGATTTGCTTGGTTTCGAGCACCTGCCGGTTCCAGGCGCAGAACTGATCATAGTCGCGCTGGTGGTCGGTTCGTTGAGGTCGGTTGAAGCCCCGGCTCTGGAAGAAGTCTCGAAAAGCTACGTTGGCAAACACTACTTCGTTGGTAGAGCTTATCACGCAGAGCATGTTAGGTATCGTGTCTACGATCTGCTGGATGAAATGCTGGTGTTCCTGCAAGGTCATTTCAGCCTGCTGCCGCTCGGTAATATCAATGCCTAGGCTTAGCACCATGCGTAGCGTGCCATTGGGGGCGAACAAGGGACGGAAGCGCCGTAGGTGATACCGCTCCCCCAACTGGGGGTCCCACAAGGTTTCCTCCCACGTAACCTCCTGCCGCTCCCGCAAGGCTTGTTCAAACAGCACCTGGCGGCGCTCTGCCATAGCGCGGGGCCGCCCCCGCTGGGCGCACGATTCAAAGTTGTTCTTGCCAATCAGCCAAGCTCGCGTAGCTGCATCGGGTTCCACTACAGCGTTTACGTACAAATAGCGGTGTTCGGCATCGAAGGCTATGACGCCAGCGGGCGCGTGGGCGAGTATTGTTTCATAGAAGGCCTCCTGCTCACTGAGTTGAAGCTGCGGCCAGCAAACGGCCCGCGCAGTTAGGTACAACGTAAGGTGCGCCTCTCCCAGCCCGGCCACTGCAGTAGCCTGGTAGGAGTTTCCGGCCAGCGTAGCCTCCTGCGGCTGGCCGGTTTGTAAGGCTTGCTGCCCTAGGTGTAGCAGGTGCTGCCCATCTACTTGTTGCACCGCGTCGGGACTGGCCACTAGTAGGGAAGCAGCGGCCGGGTTTGCGTAGCATACCTCACCCGCAGCAGAAAGCTGCATTACAGGTTGTGGATTCTGCTCGAGTAAGCTGGCACGGGCCTGCACTTGGGTCTGGCGCTGGTGGCGCGCGGTAATATCGCGACCCATAATCAGGCGTTCCGAGCCTTCTGATTCTAGTACCAGGTAGTCAAGTTCAATTACTCGACCGTCGGCCAAGGCAAACTCCTGGCAGAGTACTGTTTGCTCTGCTCTGTGAACCGTTTGCAGCCACGTGTGAAAAGTAGCTGGGGTATGAAAAGCCGCCGCAATCCAGTTGATTTCTGCTACCGAAGGCTGGGGGCTGAGAGCGAATAGGCGCTCCGCAGAAAGGCCCAGTAAGGTGCAGAAAGCTACGTTGAGAGCTTGAGTTTGACCGTCCGTGTCAATCAGCCATCCTCCCGTGGGCAGCTGTTGCAGGAAGGCCACCGCAAGGGGACGATTAGCGGAATGTGCTGCCTGCTGCAAGGCAGTAATCTGAACTTGGGCGGCAGCCAGGGCGAGCTGGCACTGCGCCAGTTGATCCGCTAGACTAGCCGTTCCATCTAAGGGGGAAGAGGACATATTAGCAGAGATAATAGGTATTCGTAAGCAAAGTAGAAGATAACGAAGGAGTGCTGCCCTACGCAACAGGTGCCGGGCAGAACTGTCGGTAGTATTTCAGTAACACGTACGGAATAACTAGGCAAAGTACACTTTTTCGGAAGGGGGTGCCTACACCCACCTGCTTGCATCTTTGCGTACTGCTTTAGCTGCTGATAAGTTTGCTGCTGACAATCAAAAACTTAGTATTCATGTAATGCTCCTGGCTTGGCATAGAGGGCCGATAAACGTTGCCGATTCTGTTTGCGCTACTTTATCTCAAGGCCACACGGCCGGGGTGAGCGGGCGTTTGAACATGTGCCGCTCAGTAAGCTGTTCAATAGCAAAGTGAATCTGTTGCCCGCTGAATTTTGCGCGTCTTATGTAATCCGGAGGGTTGCGGCCTATAGCGTGATTAGCAGTTTGGATTCACTTTTAGAACGTCTGCAATTACCCGTGTTCCTACGGTGCTGGTAGCGTACGGCTAGTTTTTGATTTGACTGCTTTATTGGCGCCCGATCCAGCAGAAAATGCTGGATCGGGCGCTTACCTGTTGCGGTGCCGTAAGGTATTTACTAGCCGGGTTCGACTACCTGAGTAAATCTTACCTTATGAGTCTTCTGACTTCTTTAGCGCGGCAGGTCACCCAACACGTTACCGTGGCCCGCGCCGAGCGCATTGCTTCCTATGCCTACCGCATTACCCTCACGGGTCCGACTCTCGCCGGTTGGACCTACACGCCCGGCCAAACGCTGAACGTCTTTTTCGGGCTAGGTGCCACTGGCGCGGCGGCAAGCCTGCGCAAGCGCACGTATTCAGTGTGGGGGTACGACGCTGACCGCCTGGAGTTGGAGCTAGCCATCTGCACATTCTCGGATGGTCCCGGTGCGCGCTGGGCGGCGCAGTGCCGGCCCGGCGACGCGGTCCATTTCTACGGCCCGGGCGGCAAGTTCCTGCTGAATCCAACCGCCCCCGCGCATGTGTTCCTGGGCGACGTTTCCTGCCTTTCCCACTTCTATGCGCTGCGAAGGCAAGTGCCGCCTACCGTGCCCGTGCTCAGCGTCATCCACGCCCATCACCACGACGAGGTATTTGCGGACTTGGACGGTACCCGGCCTTTGCACGTGGAAGCTGCCGATGCGCTTTCTGCCTTGCAGTATCTACAGGCGGCAGAAGTTCAGGGCCTACGGGCCCTGCCGGGGGCGCAGGTGTATTGGGGTGGCTTGGAGGCGACGTGCATTGCCGGCTATAGATTGCTACAACGTGAGTGGCCTACCCTCACTGTCAAGGCCAAACCCTTCTGGAAATAGCCGTAGTAAAGAGGTCCCGTGGCGGGCAGACCACGATGACCAGCTAACGATGCTTGTAGCGCCAGGACCCCCGGTGAGTATTTTGTATAAACTAGGCCCGAGGCCAGAATAGTACGGGCTAGCCATGCCCATGCAGGTTCTTCCTACCCGGCGGGTGAGTGAGAACCTAAGGTGAGTCTGAAATTGCCGACCATCTTGGCATTTCTAAACGCACCGTGGAAAACTAGATTACGACCGCCTTGCCGCATCTGAAGATTTCCTTCAAGAACGATATGGGTTTGCTCTTCCTGCTAGGAAGTCAGTCTTAGTAAAAGTTGAGCGCATACGGGTACAGTAGTGCTTGTTTTTAGGCGCGTGTAAAGCGCGTTGCTCGGATTAGAAATCGTTAGGTGCTACTAATCCTTTCAAGAACTCTTCTCTCTACTAGCTGCGTGCTGCTAGGTGGCATCTCTTCGTCTTAACGACCAGGGCTTAAGCACAAATGCCATTAACGCCGCTATTTTCCTAGCCCATTGGATCACGAATCCTTTACTCCACAAAGTGTGACCTACCAACTGAGCTGAACTAGGGATACGCCTTGGCGCGGCAACGTGAAGTTCAGTTCAGCCTGTCCGTTCCGGAGTTTGAGTTGAGTGGGAGGCGCTAGTTGGGCCAACTGGCCGGCTTGCGCTAAGGCAACTTGCTGGCTTTCGGTAACTTGCTGAGGCGACCCCAGCGCCCGCCAGGCGGTGTAGGCGTTGCTGTGTTGCTCATCAATGCGGTAGTGATGCAGCGTGGCGCGCTTGGCATTGGCAGGTAGGCCGTGCAGAGTCAGGGTCACCTCGGCGGCCGGGGCGGGCAGGTTGTCGTTGTGGTAGTTCCAGACCAGAATGCTAGCCGAGTGGGCGTCGGCCGAGGCCAAGGCGCTAATGTCGGCCCGTTGGCTCTGAGCTTGCGCTCGGATGTCGGCAATGGTAAGGGGCGCAGCATTGCGTACGGTTACGCGGGGGCCGCGCATTCGACCCAGCATCCGAAACACGTTGAGTACGGGCTTGTCTACGCCATGAGTAGCTAAGTCGCGGAAGCCTGCAAACCAAGGCTGGTTTTCAAACTCAAACGACCAACTCACGGCCCCCTCAAGGTTGATGTGGTGCTGCGCGGCTAGCTCGTAAAGGCGGGCGTAGGCCGCGGCCGTGTAGCTTGAGTACATGGTACCGTTGCGGTAGTCGTTTTCGGGATTTGTTTGCACGCCGCAGGCAGCACAGCCCTCGGGGTCGTTTTCGCCGATGATGACGGGTAGGTGGCGCAACGTGGGAAAGGAAGCTACAATCTTAAAGCCTTCTTCCAGGTCGCCAAACTGCGTACCCATATTCATGCGCACATGGCCATCCACGAGCTTGGGGCCACCTTTGGCATGGAAGGAAATAAAATCGAGGCGAGTAACCCGTTTTGCCGGTTACGTAGTTCGTACCAGTAACACAGTGCTGTAGGAAACCGCGCAGATAGTCGGCAGCCTTGTTCCAGCCCGGACCCGTCGTTTCGGGGCCGCCCAGCAGTGCCGCCGGCAGGGCGCGGTGCACGGCTGCCTCGGTATAGTCGTAGAGTTGATTGTATTCCTGCGGGGTGCCTTTCCAGTAGCCAATGTTGGGTTCGTTCCAAAGCTCCCAACGCCAGGTTTTTACTTCAGCCTCTCCATAACGGGCCACGCAGTGTCGCACCCATTGGTACACCAACTCGCCCCATTTTTGGTAATCTTTGGGCGGATAGGCCCATCCGGTGTAAATAGACTCGTAGGGGTCGCCTGGCTTCCAGTAATGGCGGTAGGGTACGGGACGGGTAGAGAGGGCCTTAGGCATGAAGCCTAGCTGGGCAATGGGCTTCATACCACGACTGACGAACGCATCAAAGATGCGGTCCACGATTTTCCAGTCGTATAGCGGGCGGCCCTGGGCATCTTCAGAATAGGCATTGGTAGACCCCCACTTTAGGGCCGCCTCCCCGTTGCCCGTAGTCAGCAGGTTGTGCACCCGTACGTACACGGACGTAGGGCTAAGGGCAGCAAGCTCAGTAAGCAGCTTTTGCCCATCGGGCATGTATGAGTAATTCGGCTCGTCGTACCCGAAATAAGCCCACACTGGCGGCATGGGCCCGATGGGTTGGGCGAGGTCTACGGCTAAAGCTACCGGCTCAGTGGAGGTGGGTGCTGAGGCTGGCCGTTGAGCTTGGCTGGCAGCGGGTAGACCCAACACGCACAGCAAGCCTAGTAAAGGAAGAATACGCATGGGGTAAGTGAAAAGCAGTAGAAAAGGGACGAGGGGTGAGAGTAGGAAGACTGATTACAGGCCTATCCATCTGCGGAATGAAACGAGGCGGAAACCAGCTTTCTAGGCGTGATATGTAGCACATGCCACAAAATCAGCCTGTTCAGAAAGAGGGAATAACGGTAGGCACGTTCCTTACAGCCCTAGTTCCGTCAGTCCGGGATGATCAACGGGCCGCGGCCCTAGCGGCCAGTGAAACTTACGCGCTGCTTCGAGAATAGCCACATCATTGATGCTGGCCTCACGGCGGCGCATCAAGCCCTGGTCATCAAATTCCCACTGCTCATTGCCGTACGCACGAAACCATTGCCCTTGCGCGTCGTGATACTCATACTGAAAGCGCACTGCAATCCGGTTTTCGTGCACGCCCCAGACCTCCTTGATGAGACGGTACTCGTGCTCCTGCTCCCATTTACGCGTGAGGAATGCCACAATGGCCGCCCGGCCCACCAAGAACTCACTACGATTGCGCCAGGAGCTGTCGGGGGTGTACGCCAGGGCAACTCGTTCGGGCATACGGGAATTCCACGCGTCCTCGGCTAGGCGAGCTTTTTGGCGGGCAGTTTCTATAGTATAAGGAGGTAAGGGCGGACGGACGTCGGACATGGAAAGCAACGGAGGTAAAAGGCGGGAAAGGAACGGGAGTTACACAAAAAAACTGACCTGCCATTCCAAACCCTGATCAGCTCCCTCTAAAAACATGCAAAGCCCAGACTACAGCATAAACCTATTGCTGCGTAGCTGCAATGAAGCAGGTTTGGGTAGGGAAATCGGATGAGGGCCAGCGTGTGCTTGGCGTAGTGGCAGACGGTTTAGGTGAGCCATTGAACAAAGCAAATTCGGCCTTTTAAACAAAGTGCCTCGGTTTGGGGTGAACTACTTTTGTTTAAGCAAGCATCCTAACACCCTCGCCCCTTCCCCATGCCCGTTAAGCAAACAAATCCCCATGCGGAGATAGTACTCGTCTGCAACGGCGACCGGCGTTACGGAGGGGAAACAATCTTTGAGGAGAACGTTCTCGTCAGCGTGCTGGCGGGCGAGTTGAAAGTGGTACAGGCTGACCGCACACGCTACTGCGAGGCGGGCACCACGGTGCTGCTACCCCGCAAGCAGCCCGCAACTCTGCTGAAGTATCCTAAAGACGGCGTTGCTTACCAAGCCGTGGTGCTGAAGCTGCCTACGGCCCTCGTGCGAGCTTATTATGCGGCGAATACTCCAGCGCCAGCGCCGCCAGCTTCATCTGGGTTGCTGCTTTTCCCCAAAAGCCCGTTGCTACAGAGCCTTTTTGCTTCGCTGCTGCCCTACTTGGAGCTGGAATACCGCTTACCAGAAAAGCTCTTGCAGGTGAAGGTAGCGGAGGTGATGGAGATCTTGCGCAGCCTCAACCCGCAATGCGACGCGGTGCTGGCCGACTTCACTGAGCCTGGCAAAACCAACTTGGTCGAGTTCATGGAAGCTAACTACATGTTCAACATCTCTTTGGCCAAGTTTAGCTACCTAACCGGCCGCAGCCTGACTACCTTCAAACGAGACTTCAAAAAAGCGTTTCAGCTAAGCCCTCAGCGTTGGCTCACGCAGAAACGGTTGGCACTAGCTCACTATCAGTTGGCGGAGAAAAAGAGGAAGCCAGTGGAGTTGTACTTGGAGGTAGGCTTTGAGAATCTGGCGCACTTTTCCTACGCGTTTAAAAAGCAGTTCGGCTACCCCCCAACGGCCCTGGCTGAGCACACGGCTGACCAGCGGCCGGCCGCTGGCTGAGTCTGTGCGTGGCTAATGCCCAGCTAGCGTTCTGGGCTTCTCTTACTCGGTTGTAAGTACGTGCTCTGGCATCACTAAGTGCCTTAAAGGCCAGGCTATGCCCTTTGTTAAGTGTCCGGCTGAAATGGTTCCGCCGGATTATTACATACGTAATGTCACTAGTTCACCCCATGAAATCAGCATTGGTCACCGGCGCAAATAAGGGCATTGGCCTGGAAGTCGCCAAACAACTCGCCCAGCACGGCTACTTTGTGTACCTCGGTAGCCGCTCCCTAGAAAGTGGCGAGGCTGCTGTTAAACAACTAAACGCCGCGGGGCTCACAACCCTTGAAGCCATTCAGTTAGACGTCACCAATCCCGATTCTATTCGAGCAGCTCGGGCCACCATTGGCGCCAAAACGCCCGTCCTGGATGTGCTCATTAACAACGCCGGTATTTCCGGTGGTCTGACCCAATCGGCCCTAAGTGCTACCCTGGAGCAGTTCCGGTCGGTGTTCGAAACCAACCTGTTTGGTGTAGCCGGAGTTACGCAGGCATTTATCGACCTGCTCCGCCAGTCGCCGCAGCCGCGCATTGTCAACGTGAGCAGCGCCATGGCCTCGCTCGCGCTATACGCCGACCTCGCTAATCCCAGTCTAATTTGGCTTTCAGTGTATCAGTCGTCGAAAACAGCCCTGAATATGTACACCCTCCACTTAGCCCACGAGTTGCGTGACACACCCTTCAAAGTCAATACAGTATGCCCAGGATATACCAAAACAGACTTCACGGGCCATCAAGGCACCAGCACGGTTGAGGAGGCTGGACAACGCCTTGTAAAGTATGCGCTCCTTGGCCCGGACGGGCCTACCGGCAAGTATTTTAGTGAAGAATATTTTCCGGCTCCCGCCACCTGCCCATGGTAAGCCTATTCTAGGAGCTAGGTAAGCCCTTACCGGTAGGAGCTTACGCTATTAGTTTATACCCTACACCGCGCACGTTGAGTATCCGCACGCTAGAGTTGTGGCGAGGGTAGTAGCGCAGTGGGTAATGAATACGTTAAGACTGCGGCCCTTGAAAAACTGTCGTCGCCCCACAGCTCACGCAGCACTACGGTGCGCGTGAGCACCTGGGTCCGGTAGTCTGAATAGACGCTTGAGCAATTCTACCTCCCGGTGGGTAAGAGCAATAGGCTGCTGTCTGCCATCGGCCAATTGGAAGCGCTGCTCCGGGTAATCAAAGCAGTACTTCCACCAGCAAGAATATCGGTATGTTTAACGTGATAAATTCGGTATGGAAGCTGCCCTAGCTTGCTTTGTTCGGGTAGCCAGATGTTAAACTCGCTGCCACGCCCTACTTCGCTGCGTAGGCGGATGCAGCCGCCATGACTGGCTGCCACTTGGCGAACGTAGTACAAACCCAGGCCGAACCCCTTAATTGGGTGCTGGTTACCCGTTGGCGCCCGAAAAACTGATCAAACACCGCCGCCTGATAGGCAGGTGCAATGCCGAAGCCATCATCAGCTAGGGTGAGCTGCCAGCCCGCACCTTGTTGTTGCCCCTAGATACGGATGTGGACGCTCGTGCCCGAATGCTTGAGTGCATTATCGAGTAGGTTGTTGAGCAAGCCAGCCGTGTGCAAGCGGTCTAGCAGCAGCGGCGCAGTTACGGGAATCAGCACGTCAAACACAACGGGCTTGGTTGCTGCAATTCCTAGCCTTTCAACGCCAAGCGTTACAGTTGATGCTAACGGAAGCAGTATAGTTCCTGTAAAGAGTATGGCGCCATATAGTAAAAACGTCAAGGCAGCGCAGATAAATAGTCCTACCTCGTTGGCGAATCAGGCTCGCCTTCTCATATTGTCTCCTAATCGTTTCGCCCTCTCACGTATTCTGAACTGTATGACTGTGCTATCTGCCCCAGCGCTCTTTGTGCATCACGTCTTATTTTATACTCCTGCCACCGCTAGCGAAGCCGACAAAGCCATACTCTTAGAAGGGCTGCAACAACTAGTTCGTATTCCTTCGATAAAGCAGGCCCACATTGGTACGCCCGCGGATACCACCCGCGACGTAATTGAGCGGACTTATACATACTCCTTACTATGCCTCTTCGATGGTGCCGAGCAGGAGGCGCAGTACCAACACCACCCAATTCATGACGAATTTCGCACTCAGTATGCGCGCTATTGGGAGAAAGTTGTGATTTACGACGCAATCGGGCCAGTAGTAGAATAGGGGAAGCAAGCAGGCGTAAAGCACCTATTTCACCCGTTGTTCACCCAAGATGGTACCTCTCAGAGTCTGTATTTTTCAGCCGGTAAAGTGCCGATCATCCAAAAATGATTGGGAATTCTAATTTTCGAGCGCCTAGCGTAGTGAATTAGCGCAATCGAGCTTAGTCTCCAAAAAGGAGGACAAGCAAAGTAACTAGCTTGTTAGGGCCTAAGTTGTATTGGAAGCGTCATAAATGAAATGGGACAGCAAAGGACCTATTGTATTAGCAATACAATAGGTCCTTTGCTGTCCCGTGGGGATTAGGCTACTGCAATAGTTATTCAGAGCCACTAGTGATTTTCTAACTGTCACAATGCAATAATGATGCTGTGAACAATGGCTTCTGTACCGAGTATAAGTTGCTCAGCGAAAGTGCAAGCTATAACCTGCAATAATCGCCTTTTGGATGAGGTGTTTTGTTCACATCCAGCTGGTTGAGCAACTGAATCTCAAGTCCGACTCTATAATTGAGAGGACGCCTCTTTATAGACGCTTGCCAATTAGCGACGCTCTTAATCTGAAGAGTATGGCATGCGCCTTCGTAGTGTGCAACTGAAAGGACCGATAAGTTCGTGAGTTCGCTCTACAAGCCTAATTTCTGCGCGGCATTATGCTGGCGCACATCGTCCAGCCGGGTGTAGCGTCGGATCATGGCCGAGGTCTTGTGCTTGGTCTGGTTCATAATCTCGCTGTCATCGGCCCCGGCCAGCTTGGCCACCGTCACGAAAGAAGCCCGCAAAGAGTGAGCGGAGTAGGTAGGGCCCAGATAGCGCTGCACCACCGCGTTGATACTCTTGTCCGATAGCCGCGCCTGCGTTAACCGTTCGCCCTTGCGCAGGGACACAAACACGGGTCCGGTCTCGCGCTTGAGTTGCCGAAGCCACGCCTGCAGGGAGCGAATAGGACACACCTTGGCTTCGGGAGAATAGAAGATTGCCTTTTCCTCATATTCGCCCAACTGGTTGGTTTTGCTCTTGGCCAGCGACACAATGAGGCAATCCTCCGTGAAGCGCAGCTGCTGCACCGTCAACTCTGAGAGCTCGGACCGCCGGAAGGCCCCCGTAAACCCGAGCAGTAGGATGGCCCGGTCCCGTAATCCAGCTACCGTCTTCGTATCCATGGCGCGCACCAGGCGCTTGAGTTGGGCGAGGGTGAAGGCAGGCGCTTGCTTCTGCCGGACTCCGTGCACGCGGCGGATGCCATCGAGTAGGACCTGAAACTGCTTGTTGTCCGAGGGGCAGTCGAGCCCGCGTAGCACGTGGGCCTTACCAATGGCCGAGAGGTGGCGGTGGATGGTGGCCACCTTCTTGCCCGCATCGGCTAGGTAGGTTACGTAGCCGGCCAGCGTGTCCACCGTAGCCGGCACCGGCTCCAGTCGGTTGGCCTGGCACCAGTGGGTGAAGTGGCGCAGATCCGAGGCGTAGGCCCGGGCCGTATTAGGCGCCCCCTGCAGACCGGCCTCGACGTAGTGGGCGGTCTGCTCCGAGAGGCTCGCGAGCGAGTCGGTGGTCCGAGGAGTCGTTACCAGTTGCGCGTCACTTTTCATGTAGCCTATAGTATAAGGAGTAGCGAGGCAAAAAGAGCTCGAAAGGCGAAGATAATGATAGGTTCCGATAAGTAAAGATTATCGGAACCTATGAAAATGCATGGCTTTCTGTGGTAATCCAAGTGTTTAGTTCGACTACCAATCATTCCACCGGCTAACCCTCCGTCGGGTGTTCTGGCTACGAAAGACATCTCCGAACATCATTACTATCAAAACCTGGAGTTGCACCGGATCCTGAGTGAATAGCCTCGTAGGCCACCAAGTAAATGGACCTTGGTGGGAAGGCATCCGGCCAGCAAGTGACTACGGGCGGGATTGTTTTCCCGGGTGTCCCCATCAAGAATAACCGGTAGAACTCCGGTCCGGCCTCGACCCACCAAGTCTGCCTAAGCCAAACGAAGTACGCAGCAGGATGTTCCTTGTGGGACGAGTGCGGCAAGCCTGACGCCGTTAGTAGAGAATATTATTTCCGAGAAGCGGCAGCCCCTGCTCTTGTTAGTGGGGCTTGAGAACTATAGGGTACCTGCCTCCTATTTTGCCCTTACTCCTCCCCTACCCCTAGTCTTATCGGTCTAATCCCTGGAAACTTGGAGAACAGGAGTTTCTTCTTACGCCGAGCCCGTGCTACCCTCTCGCTCCAGGGTGGGTGGTCTACCCCTATTGAGCTACCTAAAAAGCCATTCGGGTCGTTCACCCTTCGGCTTGCTTTTGCTCGTGTTGGCTGCCTGGGCTAATCTGCTGCCTCAACCAGCTGAGCCGCTGTACCTCACCCCCTGCCACTTTATACGCCGTTCACTAGCGGTCATATCCGCCCAAAGCCTCATTAGCATACGGGTACCAGCGAATGCCGTCGGCAAACTCTTGATAACCCACCTAGATCCCATATCTCGCGTGGTGGCCACCTCGTTAAGTCACGGTAAGGAGCCTCGAATAGCCAAAGTTGTACGCGTGAGCGGAGGTGGGTTCAATCTCCTGTCCCAGGTTCCAAGGCCTTGGTCGGTTGATTAGACTTGTTCGTGCACGTTGCTAAGCCTCTGTCCCATAATATTATAAAAGCCATGATCTCAAAATACATGTAATGTATGTATAGTATGTCAAGCATTTAATATGTGTAAAACATACTATACATCCTTTACACACCCAAAGTAATGGGAATACGACACCGATTCCACTTAATACACGTAATACATACATACATTAAATATCATGTATGTATGTATTACGTGTATTACACATATAAAATACAGTGTATTCAATACGTGTAATGTAGTTCATACATATCATAATTGTATAGTATGTATTGAATGTAATGCGTAATATTGACCCAACCAACGGCCTTAGTCGATATGAAGACCATATGTTTTGCCAACCATAAAGGAGGGGTCGGAAAAACCACTTCCACCCTAAGTGTGGCCCAAGTATTAGCTAGTCGGGGACAGCGCGTGCTCCTAATCGATAGTGATTCGCAAACTAACCTGACAATGTCTTTTGATCGTAAGGGTAACCGGCACTTGGGGGAACTGCTCGAGAGTGACGGCAAGATTTCCCTCACAGAGTTGATGGAGCCAGTAGGGGAGGGGATCCACTTGATTGCCGCTTCCCCTCGGCTGCAGCTAGTGGAGAAGCTGATGGCGGGTAGCTCTGGGCTAGAGTTCATCCTGCGGGAGGGCTTAGAGACCGTCGAGGACCAGTTCGACTATTGCCTCATTGATACCCCACCCTCCCTGGGCGGGATTACCTACTCGGCCCTGATTGCGGCGGATGCCGTGTTCATCCCCATGCAGCCGGAGTATTTCGGCTACAACGGGCTAACCTCCCTCTTGCAGGCCTGCGTCCGGGTGCGTAAGCACTACAATCAAAAACTCAAAGTGGGCGGCATCTTCTTCACCAAGTATTCCCCTAGCTACCGCTCCTCAATGCATCATCAGTATGTTAACCTCATTCATGAGGATGAACAACTGGCTCCCTTGGTAATGAACGTGAGCATCCGTCAGAACAACAAGCTGGGCGAAGCGCAAGCCATGCAGGAAACCATTCTGACGTATGCTCCTGATAGTAACGGAGCGCTGGATTACATCTCTCTCACTGACGAACTGCTAGCCCGGCTATGAGTACTACCCCCAAACGCAACTTCACGGCTAAAACGGCCCGTCCTACGATTGATACGTCCGCGCTGTATGGTATGGACGAAGTAACCGTCCCTGATGCTCGCCTCCCGGCGCCAGCCGCTGAACCAACACCCCCGGCGGCTCCGGCTGCTGCTCCAGTGCCGGAAGATGCGGGGCTGGAATGGGTCCAATTCAGTACCTACCTGCGGCGTAATACCTATCTGCGCCTAAAGCAGGCGGAGTACTGGGAGCCGGGCTTTGTCGTCCGGCAGCAAATAGAGCAAGTCGTCAGCGAGCTGCTGGACAAGTTGGAAACTGCCAACCGGAGTCTACCCGACGAGCATCTGCGTAAACTATTGCAGAAAAATAAAAAGCTCCGATCTTAAGGGTATAAAAAAGCAAAAAATCCGCGTTTTTGAAGCGTAAATGGACTTTTTTTTACTATATCAGCTTACTCTATCTGCTACAAAAAAGACGTTACTCAAAAGCACAACTAGTCTTTTTTTTTATTACTACTCTTATAAGAGTATTATAGGGGCTGTATCTACTTGACTAACAATCGATAATAAGGGGTATCTGCTACAAAAAAGACGTTTGCTGCTACAAAAAAGACGTTGATCTGCTACACAATAGACGTGATTCTGCTACAAAAAAGACGTTTCGCCGTCCTATCTGCTACAAAAAAGACGTTGCCGTCCCATGGAGCCCATTCCTGATAAACGAGTTGCCCAACATAATGCACTCATCAATGCCCGCTTCAGCTTTGTACCGTTGCAGATGCGGCTGTTCGTCGCGTTGCTCTCCCGCATTGATTTTGAGGATGTTGACTTCAAGGAACACTTCATCCCCTTAGATGAACTCGTGTTTGAGCGTCGCGGTGGTTCGGCCTACGAGCAGGTAGATGAGATGTGTAAAGGGCTTGCTTCGTTCACCCTCTACATTGAAGAACTAGAGGAGAAGACCCGCAGACGGCGCCGCAAGCCTAGCTACACGTACATCCCCCTGATGGCCGAAGCGGGCTACCGAGCTGATTTGGGCGGCGTAGTGGCCAGCTTCAACCCCAAAATTATGCCCTACTTGCTGCAACTACGTGAGAGTGGTAACTTCACTACCGCGGAGATCCAACAAGTGCTTAAACTCAAGAGCCCCCAGTCCTTACGCATCTACTGGCTGCTGAAAGAGTATGCCGACTTCGGCAAGCGTACCATCAGCGTGGAAGATTTGCGCTTCGTGCTGGGTATTGAAGAGAATGAGTACCCCCGCTTCTCCAACTTCAAGGCTAGAATACTGGACAAAGCACAGAGCGAGATTGCGGCTACAGACATTCCCTTCACCTATGAACTCGAGCGGGAGGGCAAAACCGTTGCCCGAATCAAGTTCCTGTTCCAGCAACTGGCCGCATCTGCTACAAAAAAGACGTTGCCAGGCGCGGCCGAATGGGCCGAGGCCTTGGCGCAAATCGGCGTAAGTCAGCGCAGCATCACGACCATTGCCCACCAACTGGAAAACAATGAGTACGACGTGGGCTACATTGCTTTCGTCGTGCAGATTGTAGAGGGACAGTTCCAGAAAGGCAAGATCAAGAAACCGGCCGGAGCGATTTATAAGGCCCTCGTCGAAAAGTATCTACTGGACGACTATATCCTGGCCAGCAAGCCTCGAACCGGCGCCAAAAAGGAGTTACCGAAAGCGACGGAACGAAAGCTGGAAGTGGCCTTCCGGTTGAGTGAGGTCCGGGAAATGTACGATAATCCCGGACCCTACGCGCAGCGCCAGAAACGCGCTGACACGTTCGAACAGCACCTGCAGCAGGTGTACCTGCAGGACGGCTTTGCCGTAGAACAGCGGGAAGGGGAGGAGTGGCTCGTGAAGCGAAACTAACTGGTGGTCTTGAGTAGTATGAGCACCGTGCTAGTAGTCAGATTACCCCGGTAATCGAATACACGAAAATTGCCATCGTTCATGCGCAAGCTGTGCATGAACGATGGCCTCAAATTCAGCATCGTTTGCCTGAGCAATTGGTGCGCAGGACAAAGCATTTACTGGCTTGTCCAACACGGAAGGGTACAGCCCAGGTAAGCCTTTGTCATTATCAAGTTCAGCGTACCATCAAGTTGATTTTGCCTCAACATTGCTAACCTCTCATACTTCAACCCGAATGCTTTTTCGACACGAGGAAGAAACTACCACGGGTGTACCGAGATAGTAAGAGTGTCAGGCAGAAAAACTACATCTAGCCGCGTAGTCTGGCGCCTACCCGGCACTAAATAAAGATGCGAGTGCCGGAATAGTTCTCCCGAAACTCAGTAGGCGTGCAACCCTTCTTTTTCTTGAACGTGCGGTTGAAGTTGGAAATATTGTGAAAGCCGCACTTGTATGCTACTTCTGCCACGTTGTGCGTCGTATCGATGAGCATACGTGAGGCGTGCCCAAGCCTGATTTCGTTTAAGCTGTCGACGAACGTGCTACCAATCCGTTTTTTGATAAAACGGCTGAAGGAAGCCTCGGGCATGTCTGCCACCTTTGCTACATCCAGAAGTGTGATGGGTTGGCTGTAGTTGTCATTCATGTACTCAAAGACCTTCTCAATACGTCGGCTATTGTAGTTAAGCTGCTCGTTGTTGGAAGTTGAGTTGGAAAGCGTATGCATGTTGCGCGAGGTAGAAAGATCGTGCAACAACGACATAAGTTCTAATACCGAATCGAAGCCGCTCTTCTGCTCTAGTTGCAGTAAGCGTGGCAGCAGGCGCTCTATCGTTTCGCGGGAAAACAAAATACCGCGCTGTGATTTCTCGAATAAAGTGCGGATAAAGCTAAGTTGGTTTTTACGCAGAAACCGCTCGTCGAACAAGTCCTTGTGAAACTGAATGGTCAGCTCACGAATGTCTTCTGTCTCGCACTTGTGCGTGAACCATGCGTGGTACAGATTCGGCCCAACTAGTACCAGTTCCAAGTCGTCAATCAGGTCAATGTGGTCTCCCACAATACGTTTTGCACCCTTGGCATTGATGATCAGGTTGAGCTCAAACTCCTCATGATAATGCAAAGGGAAATCGAACTTCTTCTTTTTTCGTGAGAAAAGTGTAAAGCAGTCGTTCTGAGTAAGTGGAGTAATCTCCCGCATAATCTCCTGTCTCATGATCAGTTAGAAAGTAAAGATTAGACAAAAATATATTAGTATCATTCTCTACAATAAATGCCTAATAATCAGAATATTAAACCAGATATTTAATTACATTTCTGTTCAAAAGTAGGTAAAATAAAATTTAACACAAGATAAAGTTAAAATAGTATTACTGAGGGATATTGCTAGGTGAATACCTTTGCTTATGTCGGTTATCTGTTTAGACTCATTGAGTAACCTCTGTGCGGCAACAAACCCGAGAACTTCTAGACTAGGTATTTTCTACTTGAATGGAAGACAATGGCTATAGCAGTCCACCTTAACCTGTAGTTGCTTATCTAGCTGTAATCTTTGGTAATATGATTGTGCTGAAACCAAGGGCGCTGCTGTCCTACTTGGCTGGTGCGCAATGGGCGAACAAGGTACTTCGCATCCCGCTCAAGTCACAGGCAAGATATTGAAGTCTTATACTGTACTCCGGGGGCATATTCCAGACCTAGCCAACGCCGCGACACCTCTGTAAAAACCGATAAGACTTGTTTTTTTTCTTCTCCCTAAAACTCTCCGCGCTTACGCCAGCAGCATGAGGCTACACTTAATTGATCTTTTAATAATTGCCGCTTATCTGCTGATAACCGTACTCATTGGCCTATACTATCGCAAAAAAGCTCGCCAGAACAAGGACAGCTACATGCTAGGCGGCCGCTCCATTCCGTGGTACAAGCTCGGGCTGAGCGATGCTTCCGACATGTTCGATATCAGCGGCACGATGTGGATGGTGAGTTTGTGCTTTGTGTATGGCATGAAGAGCATCTGGATTCCGTGGCTATGGCCGGTATTCAACCAAGTGTTTCTAATGATGTATCTCTCACGCTGGCTGCGCCGCTCTAACGCCAGTACCGGCGCCGAGTGGTTGGCCACGCGCTTCGGCAAAACCGGTCCGGGCGTCACCGCATCGCACCAAGTGGTTATAGCTTTTGCGTTGCTGAGTTGTCTGGGCTTTCTGGCCTATGGTTTCGTGGGGCTGGGCAAGTTTATCGAGATTTTTGTTCCCTGGGAGTTGGTGCGCGACTACGTGCCGTTTGTGGTGGCACCGCAGTATGTGCCGCACGTCTACGGCATCGTGTTTACCCTGTTTGCAATGTTCTACTCCATTATTGGGGGAATGCACAGCATTGTACTAGGAGATATGATTAAGTACGCCATCATGACGGTGGCTTGCTTTTCTATTGCAATTATTGCCTATATCCAGCTGCAAGGCAAGCAGTTAGCAGTGCCAGAAGGATGGTTCAATCCTTTCTTCGGTTGGCGGCTAGGCCTTGACTGGTCGCGCCTGATTCCGGAGGTCAACAGCAAGATTGCCAGCGACGGCTACTCCCTGTTTGGCCTGTTCTTCATGATGATGGCCTTCAAGGGTATGTTTGCCTCACTGGCTGGCCCGGCGCCGAACTACGACATGCAGAAGATTCTCTCGACTCGCTCGCCGGAGGAAGCCAGCAAAATGAGCGGCTTCGTGTCCATTATTCTGCTCCCCATCCGCTACTCTCTCATTATTGGCCTCACGGTGCTGGGGTTGCTCTATTACCGCCAGATGAATCTGACGGACTCCACTGGCAGCATCGACTTCGAGCGAATTTTGCCAGCTGCTATCAATAATTTCCTGCCTACTGGCCTGTTAGGGCTGGTGCTCACGGGGTTGCTGGGTGCTTTCATGGGCACGTTCAGCGGCACTGTAAATGCTGCGCAGGCCTACATTGTAAACGATATTTACCTGAAGTACCTCAACCCTACCGCTACTACCCGTCAGATTATTTCCTTAAACTACGTGGTAGGCATACTGGTGGTGGTGGTGGGCGTGGTGTTGGGGTTCTTTGCCAAAGATGTGAACAGCGTGCTGCAATTCATCGTGTCGGCGCTGTATGGGGGGTATATTGCTTCTAACATGTTGAAGTGGTACTGGTGGCGCTTCAATGCCACCGGCTTTTTCTGGGGAATGCTGATAGGCATTGTGGCCGCTATGCTGTTTGGATTTTTCATTCCTGCTGGCAACCTGCTTTACTTTTTTCCACTGCTGTTTGTCATCTCATTAGCCGGATCGGTGGTAGGCTCCTATGCCACGCCCCCCACCGATGCCGCGGTGCTTACCAACTTTTACCGCACGGTACGGCCTTGGGGCTTTTGGGGCCCTGTGCATGCACAGGTAGTAGCTGGGGACCCCTCGTTTCAGCCCAACCGCAACTTTCGGCTGAATATGTTCAATGTGGTGCTGGGCATCATTGCGCAGCTGTGCTTAACTATTCTTCCTATGTACCTGATTCTGATGCAGCAGCTACCGTTGCTTATCACAGTGGGTATACTGGCCGTGCTAGTCGTTATTCTGAAAAAAACCTGGTGGGACCAGCTCAGTGCCTACTAAGGCGCCACTGCCGCTTACCGCTTTGCTACGCCTCCGCAGCAGTCAACTGCTTAAATAGGAAACCGTCCCACTCATTTTCGGTGATAACGCTATGACTACTCTTTTTGACAACCGTTTTCGCGCGCTACACGCCCACCACGAATGCCTACTGTCGGCTGCTAACCTTCCGGAAGAGCTAGGCAACGGCGTTATCAAACGCTACCAGCACCCCGTACTAACAGCAGCCCACACGCCCCTTACCTGGCGCTACGACCTGAATCCTGATACCAACCCATACTGCATGGAACGTATCGGTATCAACGCGGCCTTCAACTCAGGCGCTATCAAGTGGAACGACAAGTATGTGTTAGTAGCGCGGGTAGAGGGTACAGACCGTAAATCGTTCTTCGCAGTGGCCGAAAGCCCCAACGGCGTCGATAATTTTCGGTTTTGGGAGTATCCCATTGTGCTTCCTGAAACCGACGAGCCGGAAACGAACATCTACGACATGCGCCTGACGAGGCACGCAGATGGCTGGATATACGGCCTGTTCTGTACCGAGCGCCGCGACCCCACCGCCCCCACCGCCGACCAGTCGGCTGCCGTGGCGCGTTGCGGTATTGCCCGCACCAAAGATCTGGTAACGTGGGAGCGGCTGGGCGATTTGAAAACCAACTCGGCGCAGCAACGCAACGTGGTGCTACACCCCGAGTTTGTGGAAGGCAAATATGCCTTTTATACGCGCCCACAGGATAGCTTTATTGAGGCAGGTAGGGGTGGCGGCATTGGGTTTGCGCTTTCTGGCTCCATCGAGCAGGCTGAGGTGACGGAGGAAGTCATTATAGACCCAAAACGCTACCATACTGTGTATGAAGCCAAGAATGGCCTAGGGCCTGCCCCCATCAAAACCGAGCAGGGCTGGCTGCACCTCGCCCATGGCGTACGCAATACAGCCGCCGGTCTGCGCTACGTGCTCTACCTGTTCATGACCGATCTACACGACCTTACCCGGATTATTCATAAGCCCGCCGGCTACTTTATTGCGCCGGAAGGGGAGGAGCGCATCGGGGACGTCTCGAACGTGGTGTTCAGCAATGGTTGGATTGCGGATGCTAATGGTCAAGTGTTCATCTACTATGGCTCTTCCGATACTCGTATGCACGTGGCTACCTCCACCATCGATCAACTTGTAGACTACGTGACGAATACACCCGAAGACGGGCTGCAGTCCCATTCTTCGGCACAGGCCATCTGCGAGTTGATCAGCCGTAACAAAGCTTTTCCTCGCGCCAGCCATCCTTTTTCCACTGCTACGCACTATAATGGGGTAGGGCAGTAGGGGCGGCTAGTAGGGCAGCCCTACCGCGCCATATCCAGGGGTTTCTCATTTATTCTGTCTTCTGCCATGCACCTCACCAACTCGTTTCAACGTGAGCTGTCTGCTATTCTTTCCTACTGGAGTACGCACACGCTGGATGAAGAATACGGCGGTTTTCAAGGCAAAATAGATAGCGACAATCGCGTGGTACCCTACGCCCCGAAAGGCTCGGTGCTGCATGCCCGCATTCTATGGACGTTCTCGGCTGCTTACAACGCTACCCATCATGCCGACTACCTGCCGCTGGCCACCCGCGCTTTCGACTACATAACGCAGTATTTTATTGATTCTGAGCATAGCGGTGTGTATTGGACAGTCGATTATCGGGGGCAGCCGCTAGACACTAAAAAGCAAATCTATGCGCTGGCATTTGCGCTCTATGGAGTGTCGGAATACTACCTAGCCAGTGGCAATGTACAAGCCCTGGCGTTGGCGCAGGAGCTGTTTCGTACCATTGAACAACACAGCTACGATGCAGAACATGGAGGATACCTAGAAGCGTTGGCCCGTGACTGGACCCCCCTGAATGATCTGCGCCTGAGCGCTAAAGACGCCAACGAGAAGAAAACTACAAATACGCACCTACACGTGCTGGAAGCGTATGCCAACCTATACCGGGCATGGCCAGAGGCGCTACTAAAGCAGCGAATTGTCGAATTGTTGGCCCTCTTCGCCGACCACATTGTCGACCCCACGACCTACCACATGCACTTGTTTTTTAATGAGCAGTGGGTGGCACGGCCCGATGTTATTTCCTACGGGCACGAAATTGAAGCAGCCTGGCTGCTGTTGGACGCGGCCAAGCTGATAGGGGAGGAGACCTTAATTATTCGTTTTCAGCAATTTGCAGTAGCACTGGCCCGCGCTGCCGCCGAAGGTGTCGCTGCCGACGGTGGGTTAAACTATGAATACGATCCAGCCCAGCAACACATGGTAGCCGAAAAGCACTGGTGGGTGCAGGCCGAGGCCATGGTTGGTTTTCTTAATGCGTTTGAGTTGACGAAAGAGGAGCAGTTTTACGACTACTTCCTGACTACCTGGGAATTTACGCAACGCCATCTCATCGACCACGAACACGGTGAATGGCAATGGGGCATCAACGCCGACCACAGCGTGATGCCAGGACAGGATAAAGCCGGCCTGTGGAAATGCCCCTACCACAACAGCCGCGCCTGTCTGGAGATTCTGAAGCGGCTGGCAAACATGCTTTCATCAACACCTAAGTAGGTAAGTGTTGCCGTTCCTTTAAAACCAGGCGTACAAGTTTATTTCGTTACCGCCAGGGCTATTCTTGTCCCATATAGGTAGTGCGCCCCACCGTGTAGCTCAGATGACCAACCTGTGTGCTAGCAAACAGGTCAAAGTTGACGGTATTATGTATAGGGGCTGCTCGTGTTGAATTGAATGCTAACATGAATGGCAAGAAGTTACCTTGCCTTTTTGCTCACACATACCGCTGCTTAAGTTGATAACTGATGGTGTAAGCCAGAGAACTTGAACGTATCAAACGATGAGCGATACGGAATGGTGTTGGCTGAATAACAAAGGATAGATTATATCTAAAACAAATGAGTTTTATGCCTACAAAAAGCTAAAATAGTATCATATTTTAATTTGGTTATTTGTCTGTCATGCATATGAATATGATAAGGGTATGACAGACCATATACCTATTTGACTTTATGTCTCCTGAAGAGATAACGCAAGGTTCTATTATCTGGAGATAGGCTGCCATTGATGTGCAGAGGCCATAATTGTCCTGCAAATCATTAATTAAAGTCGTATATAAACGGAAGAGTAATTCCTCGTACTAGAAAAATATACTTTTTTTCTGTTGAGATAGAGTTGTGCTATAGGAAGATTTTGAAGCAATACAATAGGTGTAAAATTTTGTCATTTGTTTAAAAATGATAAAGTAGATGTCATAAAAGTATCATAAAAGAAATATGATTTTTTTAGCATAAGAGTATTTATAAGTTAATCCTTGGTGATGCACCATTGTACTTTACAAGTAGCGGGAGAGCTGGTGTGTATTAAGGGTAGATTGTTTGTTGCTTTTTCATTACTAAATCGATTTAGATTTATCGTAAATTTTCATTGCAAACGGTTTCTAGTCCTGTACAGCTGTGTTTAAGTTCACCTAAGCACAAACTCCCTTAGAGATATTTTTTGCTAGCAACGCGTTTACAGTCAATAGTTAATGCTAAGCTGTTTCTGTTTATATGTCATAGAAGCTACGCTCCGTAGCCCTGTCATCGACAGTTATGCGAAGGCTTTAGAGGATAAGTGACTCTCTATCCGTCGACGCAAGGAAGTAAGCGCCAGTAAGTAGCTTGTTTGCATCATTTTGCCTCTTGATGCGAGGTTGTTCTCCTGTTCTCAAAAACTAGGGGCAGAGACTTTCATGCCTTCTGTTTTCTGCACACTACCCCCAAAAATTCCCACAACTACTCATTTCCCTCTATGAAGAAGCCTTTACCTCTTCTCTGTCTACTCATACTGCTGCTAATTTCAGTAGAATCCTGGGCGCAAGCTGTTATAAAAGGAACTGTTACAGGTGTGACAGATAACAGTGGTTTGCCAGGCGTTAGTATAGCTGTAAAAGGCACCAGCACGGGCACTATAACAGATGCTCAGGGAGCCTACTCGCTAACTCTTCCTGCGGGTAGCAACACGCTGGTTTTCTCCTTTATAGGATATGAAACCAAAGAAATAACGGCAAACGCCTCATCTACAGTTAATGTGCGGCTAAAAACCGACCAGAAGGCCCTAGAAGAGGTTGTTGTTATTGGCTACGGCTCAGTAAAAAAGAGCGACGTGACCGGGGCCGTATCATCCGTGAAAACCGAGGACATCCTGAAGACCATTCCTACCAGCATCAACCAAGGGCTGCAAGGACAAGTGGCGGGCGTGCAGGTGAACCGCAGCGACGGAGCCCCCGGCGCGGGTATCAGCCTGACCATTCGTGGTGCAAATTCCTTTACGGGTAGTGAGCCGCTGTATGTGATTGATGGTATTCCGTTTACCTCGCCCACACCTACCGGTTCTTCCGTTGGCGGGGCCAACCCATCGGGCGGGGCAGGGCAGTCGACCAACGCCTTGTCCTACATCAACCCCCAGGATATTGAGTCGATGGAAATCCTGAAGGATGCATCGGCTACCGCCATCTACGGCTCACGCGGGGCCAACGGCGTAGTGCTGATTACTACTAAGAAGGGCAAGACCGACAAAGACCGCATCGAGCTAGTGGCTAACACAAGCGTTTCGGAAATTTCCAAGCGCGTCAACATGCTCAACGCCTATCAGTACGCCCAGTTTCAGAATGAGGCGCAGCGCAACGCTGAAATCTACAACGGCTACGCACCGAACACGCTGCCTTTCCCCGGCATCCAGGGATTCGACCCAACTATTGGCGACTCGACCTACCTGCCAGCCCCAGAAGACTTCCTGAACGGCACGGCCGGCGACTCCTACCCAGACGGCTTCACAGGTACCAACTGGCAGGATCAAATCTTCCGCCGGGCTCTCACCAAGGACTATACCCTGCGCATGTCGGGCGGCAGCGACAAAGGCACCTACTCGGTGTCGGGCAACATGCTGGATCAGCAGGGTATTATCGTCAACTCAGGCTTTAAGCGCTACGGCTTGCAGGCTAACATTGTGCGGAAAGTGCACAAGTGGATTGAGTTAGGTACCAACAACAATATCAGCTTCACAACCTACAACCTGGGCAAAACCAACTCCAACGGCAACGAGGCCAGCATCATCAGCTCGGCGCTGGTGTTCCCGCCTACCTATCCGGTATCCTCCCCCCAGTCGAAAGCACGGGAAGACAATACCTCCTGGTACGCCGCTGCTAACCCCTACAACTACACCCGCACAGCCAAGGACCAGACCCACTCTACAGGTATCTACTCCTCGACATACGCGCAGCTGACGTTTACCGACTATCTCTCTTTCCGGCAGAACCTGGGGGTGAACTACAATGTGAACAACCGGGAAGTGTACTACAGCCGCCGCTTGCAGGAGGCGCGCACCACTAATGGCTACGCCTACTCTGCGGATGATACGTGGCGTGGCATTACGCTGGAATCTATCCTGAATTTCAACCGCACCTTTCACCAGGACCACAGCGTCAATGCCGTAGCAGCCGTAACGCGGGAAACGGGCTACTCCTATTACCGCAACATGTCGGTGCGCGGCTTCCCCGACGACTTGCTGCAAAACAACAATATCAGTGCTGGTCTCAACCAGAAGACCTTGGGCAGTGGCAAGTCGGAAAACGGGTTGTTCTCTATGCTGGGCCGCGTCAACTACAGCTACAAAGGCAAGTACCTGGCTACAGCTTCGTTCCGCCGCGATGGTTCCAGCCGCTTCACCACCCGCAATAAGTACGCAAACTTCTCTTCGTTTGCGCTGGCCTGGAATGCGGGCGACGAAACCTTTGTGCAGGACATGAACCTGTTTAGCACCCTGAAATTTCGGGTGGGCTACGGCCAGACGGGCAACCAGGGCATTGGGTCCTACCGCTCCCTACCCTATTTCGCATTTTCGGCCTACCCCATCAACGGCACATTGCAGCCCGGCTATGCCGACGTAACCTGGCGCGGTCCGGCCGATGTGAACCTGCGGTGGGAAACTACGGACCAAGTAAATGCCGGCGTGGATATGGGCTTTATGCAGAACCGCTTCACGGTGACAGTGGATGTGTACAAGAAAAAGACCCACGACCTGTTGCAGCCCATCCAGATTCCGAACAGCACAGGCTTTACTACCCAACTCACCAACTTCGGCACCGTGGAGAACAAGGGCCTGGAAATCTCCGGCATTGGCGCACTCGTAACGACGCCGCGTTTCAACTGGAATCTCAACGCCAACATCTCTTTCAACCGCAACCAGATGCTGGATCTGCCCGGCGACCAGTTTGCCGGTAGCCTCTACAACAACTTCGACAACTTCTTCCTGCAGCGCAACGGACAGCCCATTGGTACGGTGTACGGCTTCGTGGAAGACGGTTTTTACGACAACTTAGCGGAGGTAGTGGCCGACCCCTACTACGCGGGCCAGTCGGAGGAAGTACAGCGCATGATGATTGGGGAAATCAAGTACAAAAACTTCGATGAAGACCCCGCCATTACGGCCAATGACCGCCGGATCATTGGCAATACGAACGCGAAATACAACTTCGGTGTCACTAACAGCTTCTCGTACCGGAACTTCAACCTGAGCGTGTTCTTCCAGGGCGTACAGGGCAACGACATTGTAAATACCAACCTGTACCAGATTCGGATGGGCAAGGTGGCCAACATCCCCCAGTTTGTGTACGACGGACGGTGGACGCCCGAAAATGCCGCCAACGCTACCTGGCCGAAGGCCCTGGCCGCTGATACGCGCCAGCCACGCCTCTCAGACCGTCTGGTGCAGGATGGCTCCTATGTGCGCCTGAAGAATATCAACGTGGGTTACGTCTTCAAGAACCTAGCCCCCTTCATTGATGCCATTAACGTGTACGCCAGCGTTAGCAACGTGCTGACCTTCACCAAATACAAGTGGTACGATCCGGACGTTAACGCCTTCGGCAGTGATGCTTCCCGCCGTGGTGTTGACATGAATTCCTACCCCAACAGCCGCACCTTCACCCTGGGGGTAAGCGCTGGCTTCTAATCTCAAGACCTAGGTAGTCTCTCATCAGATGAAAAAGATACAAGTACTTGCCCTCCTGTTTGCTGCTTCACTTGCTAGCACTGCTTGCACTGATTTTTTGGAAGAAAAGCCGCTGGATTTCGTTACGCCCGATCAGGTAACTGACGCCAACTTTATTGCCAACGGCGCACTCAACACGCTGGCGTCGGGCTCTATGTTCCGCTACGGGCCGTTTCCGAACCTATGGGACTACGACTCGGACGACGCCACGGGGCCTAGCTGGGCCTTTGGCGACGTGGGCGCTGGCAACTATCAATCCTACTGGGGCATCGACTACGGCTGGAATGGCCCCTATACCCTGATTCACCGTTGCAACTTTGGGATTTCGCAGATTACGTCCATGACGACGGCCGATGAGACGGTGAAACAGAACGCGCTCGGGCAACTGTATTTCCTGCGGGGTTGGGCGTACTTCCTACTCGTGCGGGCCTACGGCGCCGTGCCAGTGTTCGAGAAGGCCGTCACGGAGGGTGCCGATCCGCAACAGCCGCGCACTCCGGTGAAGGATGTATACGCCCTGATCATCGACAACCTGAAGCTGGCCGAAGCCAACCTGAAATCGACCACGAGCGCGGGCTACGAGCCGGGCCGCCCCAGCAAGGGTGCCGCCAGCAGTCTGCTGGCAAAAGTATATCTCACTATGGCTTCGGGCTCGCTATCCAGCGGGCAGGTGACAGTGATGGGCGGTAAGGCCTTTGAATTGGTGAACGGCAAAAAAGTGCTGCTGGCTCCACGCCCCATGACCCACAACAAAATGGTAGTAGCGGGCCTGGAAAGTCTGAACTCAGCCGAGTATTTTAAGCTGGCCCGCGACAAAGCACAGGAAGTGATGAACAGCGGCGAGTATTACCTGTTTCCTTCGCACGCCGAGGTGTGGACCGTAGCCAACCGTAACCGTGGGGAGCATATCTGGGCGCTGCAAAGCGTTTCCGAAAACCCTGATTTTGGCAACGAAATCTCCCTGTTCCGTCGTGGTCGCCTCGACCCCAGCAAGGCTGACCAGCTGGAAGGCGGCTGGATTGGTACTTCTTACCAGTGGTACCACAACTTTGAGGGAAACGACCAGCGCATCACCGACGGCGTGCTGCACCGCTGGAAAATGTGGAGCAACACCCAGTTTCACTACTACCCACTGAGCGACAGCTCCGTGGTGGAAGGGGTAGACAACAGCCCGGCTGCCGTGGCCAAGCGCGCCAAGTACGGCTACCAGCCCACCGACGTATCGGGCCTGGATGATGGCCGGATTGCCCGCCTGCGCAAGTTTGAAGCGGTAGCGAAAAACAACGTGACCCTGGGCGACTTTCATTTCCCACTGCTGCGCTACCCAGATGTGCTCTTGATTTTTGCCGAAGCTGATAACGAAGTGAGCGGTGGCCCAACCGCCGCCGCCAAAAACGCTGTAAATCAGATTCGGCGCCGCAACGGTGCCACGGAGGTAGGCAGCCTCAATCAGCGGGAATTTCGCTCGTTTGTGCTGGAAGAGCGCCGCCGGGAGCTGGCCCTGGAGGGCGACCGGCGCTGGGATCTGATCCGCTGGGGCATCTATCTGCCGGTGATGAACGCCATCGATATTGATGAGAACAACGTGATAAAGCGCCGCCAGCAGAAGCACCTGCTGTACCCGATTCCGATTTCGGAAGTGAATGCCAACAAGCTCATTGGCGGTAACAACCCTGGCTGGTAGCAACTCAGCAGGCACCTTCTGTGGGACTAGTTGGCCCCACAGAAGGTGCCTGCACTTCCCATCCCACTCCCTTCATACAATTCCCATGAACTCGTATACTTCTCTCAGTAAAGCAAGCGCTTTCGCGCTGCTGGCTGCTTCTCTCTTGTTTTCTTCCTGCGAAAAAGAGGACGACAACGTGTGTGGTGGCATGCCTACCGTTAGCCAGGTAAGCGCCCCCACCGACCGTACCTCGAACCTGACCACCGGTAAGCTCGCCGAATGGGTTATCATCCAGGGTAGTAACTTCTGCAACGTGCAGAAAGTGATGTTTAATGACGTGGAAGCCGACTTGAAAGACGCCTACATTACCTCCACGGAAATTACGCTGCGCGTGCCGCGGGCAATACCCAAAGACGTGACCAACAAGGTTAGCGTCACAACGGCCGCAGGCTCCGCCGAAACCCAGTACATGGTGTCTATTCCGGCGCTGGTAATAACGGGCATGAGCAACGAGTATACTCCCGCCGGACAGCGCATGGCCATTGTCGGGAAAAACTTCGACCTCTACGGCGTAACGCCCACCCAGGGCAAGCTGATGTGGGCGGGGGCTCCCGTTACCATCACCAAAGCCACTGCCGATTCCGTTTACTTCACCGTACCGGCCGCTGCCACGAAGGGCGCCACCGTGAAAGTGGTAGACGCCAACGGCATCACCCGCGCCGTGCCCGGTCAGTACAAGGACGACCGCAACATTCTGTTTGGGTATGATACCGGCGGCAGCGTGTGGGGCGGCAACGACTACATCACAGTGGGCCCTACGCCTGCGCCTATCAACGGCAGCTACCTGCGCGTCAACAAATCGATTAATTCCTGGGAATGGACCGAGTTTTCGGCTAGTCACCTTACTATTTCCAAGGACATAGTAGCCAATCCTAGCAACTACATGCTCAAGTTTGAGGTGAATACGCTGAAGCCGTTCAATGCCAACGTCATCAAGTTCCTTATCGATGGCAATGCCGACAAAGTGAACACCTACCAGTGGAAGCCCTCCGTGCCCTTCGATACCCGCGGCAAATGGAGCACCATGGCTATCAAGCTAACCGACGTTATCAACACGCCGTTGGCACCTTCCAAAGCTCAGTATGAGGTTAAGTTCTTATTTCATGGCGACGGTGCGCTGAATGCGGATATAGCGTTCGACAACTTTCGGATAGTACCGAAAGACTAAGTGCAAACACCACAAACTCACTTCTTGTCCCGCGGCTGATTGAGGTCGTACCGATAGGTTTTGTACAGACTCACACACTGCTTACCCCAAGATTGCTGCCCTGGGCTTTTGTCGTTGCCATATCCTTAGGCAGCACAAGTACCTCCCAACCTTTCCATGAAAAAAATAGCACTCTTTCTCCTTGGCCTAGCCTTTTCCTCCTCAGGATTCGGCCAAGGCAACAACTACACCCAGAAGTACACCAAGTACGACGGCCTCGCCCTGACCCCGCCCATGGGCTGGAACAGCTGGAACAAATTTGCCTGCAACGTCGATGAGAAGCTCATCAAAGAAATGGCCGATGCGCTGGTTAGCTCCGGCATGAAAGATGCAGGCTACACCTACATCAACATCGACGACTGCTGGCACGGCGAGCGGGATGCGCAGGGGTTCATCCATCCCAACAAAGACCGTTTTCCCTCCGGCATGAAGGCCCTGGCCGATTATGTGCACAGTAAGGGCCTGAAGCTGGGCATCTACTCCGATGCCGGTTCCCAGACTTGCGGCGGTAGGCCCGGCAGCCGGGGCTACGAGTTTCAGGATGCTCAGCAGTACGCCAGCTGGGGAATCGACTACCTGAAGTACGACTGGTGCAACACAGAGGGGCTGAAGGCTGAGGGCGCCTACAAAACCATGACGGCGGCGCTGCAAAAAGCTGGACGGCCGGTCGTACTCAGCATCTGCGAGTGGGGCAACGATACGCCCTGGATCTGGGGGCAGACGGTAGGGCATCTGTGGCGCACTACCGGCGACATCTACAACTGCTTTGACTGCATTGAGGACCACGGCACGTGGAAGTCGTTTGGGGTGATGGCCATTCTGGATAAGCAGGAAGGACTGCGGCAGTACGCCGGACCCGGCCACTGGAACGACCCAGACATGCTGGAGGTAGGCAACGGCATGCCCGCAAACGAAGACCGGGCGCACTTTACGATGTGGTCGATGCTGGCCGCGCCTCTCATCACGGGCAACGATTTGCGTAAGATGAGCAAGGAAACCGCCGATATCCTCATCAACCGGGAGGTGCTGGCCGTGAACCAGGACAAGCTAGGAGTACAGGGTTTTAAATATGCCAGCAAAGACAGCGTAGAAACCTGGCTGAAGCCTCTAGAGGGCGGCAAGTGGGCGGTTACGTTCCTCAACCGCAGCCGCAAGCCCCAGACCGTTGGCTTCGACTGGAAAACGACGCCCGTCACCGACGACTTATCCAAACAGGAGTTGAACGCCGCCAAAACCACCTACAAAGTGCGCAACCTGTGGACGAAAAAGGACGCCGGCACCACCAAAAAGGCCTTTGCCGCCACCGTGCCCGCCCACGATGTGGTGATGCTACTGCTGACCAAATAACCAGCAGGTGAGTTGAGTACGAAAAAGCAGCCATTAGCCTCGCGCGTGGCTGCTTTTTGTGCTTTTAGCTTTCCTCTCGGCAATTTTTGCTAGGGAGATATCCAACCAAAATAAACCGATAGTATCGTGAATTCTTATTTTTCTGATCGTTACCGCATGTGGAAACCATTGCTGACCGCCAGCGTGCTCCTGCTGGGCGCCAGCGTGCAAAAAGCCGCAGCTCAGGTAGAACTAGCTCCCTGGGGCAACCTCACCGGCATTCGTACCGATGGGCAGCTCCTGGCGTTTGGAACGAGCCTGCGCGTTGTGAAAGCCGATGGCCGGGTGACGGAAACCGGCAAGGAGCGTCAGCGCCCCAAGTACACGCGCGAGGGTAACCAGCAGCTAGTTACAACCCGGCTGGATAGCCTGGATTTTGTAGAAACCGTGCAGGATGCCGGGCCAAACCAGGCTCGTGTGCAGGTGCAGCTTACGGCCCGCGGCAATATGCCCAACAGCAGCGGCGTGTACTTCAGCGTGCTGCCTCCTGCCGCTACCTACCCGGACAGCACCACGGTAGAAGTGTGGGATGCCCGCGGCGCGGTGCTGACCAAGGGCACGCTCGGCAGCCTTACCCTCCCGAGCACCCCCGCCAGTAGCATCCGCCTGGTGGCTCCTACCCGGCAGCTTACCATCAGCTTCGGCGAGCCGATGCCCGTGCTGCTGAAGCAGGAAACGGGCAAGGATGGGCCGCACTACCAGTTTCTCCTGCCTTTGTTGACGGGTAGTGTGCAGCAGGGGCAAACCGCACAGAAAACCTTCACTATCCAAACCACCGGCAGCATTGACCGCGCCCCCATCCGGCTGACGTTGAACCCGGCGCAGCCCGGCCACGTCTTTGCTGGTTTTGGGGGCAATTTTCGCCTGCAAAACCCCAAAAACGACCCACAGGTAATCAACTACGCGCTGCAAAACATGCGCGTAGCCTGGGGCCGGGTAGAGATGCCTTGGCAGTTGTGGCAGCCCAACCAGGCTCAAGACCCCACGGCTGCCGCCTGGCAAGGTCAGCTGCACCCGCACGTGCGCGAGTCGATGGAGATGGCGCAGAAGCTCAGCAAGCGGGATATTCCCATCATTCTCTCGGCGTGGTCGGCGCCGGCGTGGGCCGTGGTGGGTACCCCAGTTAATGGCAGTGGCCCTGGGCCAGATGGCAAGTGGGGCAACCCGCTAAACCCCACCAACCTACAGGCTAGCTACAAGTCCATTGCCGATTACATTCAGTACCTCAAAGACCAGTATGGCGTGGACGTGGCGCTATTTTCCTTCAACGAGTCGGACCTAGGTATCAACATCCGTCAGACTAGCCAGGAACACGCCCAACTTATCAAGGAGCTAGGAGCTTACTTTGCCAGCCGAGGCCTGGAAACCAAGCTGTTGCTGGGCGACAACTCCGATTCGAATAGCTACGAGTTTATGAATTCTGCCTTGCAGGATGCCAGCACGCACCCCTACATCGGGGCCGTGTCGTTTCACTCGTGGCGGGGTTGGGAAACCGAAACCCTGCAAAAGTGGTCGGCCGCCGCCGAGCAGCTCCGCCTCCCGCTGATTGTGGGCGAGGGGAGTATTGATGCGCAAGCCTGGGGCTACCCTAGTATTTTCCTGGAGCCGACCTACGCGCTGGAGGAAATTAGTCTGTATACGCGGCTGCTAGCTGTTTGTCAGCCTCTTACCATTCTGCAATGGCAGCTCACGGCTGACTACTCGCCTATGGCCGGGGGCGGCATCTTCGGCGACAATACCCCGCTGCGGCCCACCCAGCGCTTTTGGAACCTGAAGCAGCTAGCGGCCACCCCCCAAGATGTAATGGCCCTACCTATCACTGCCGACCGCCCCGACGTATCCGCTGCGGCGCTGGGCAACAGCGAGAAAGGCACGTACGTGGTGCACCTCGTGAATAATGGCGCTACCCGTCGCGTGACGCTCACCGGCGTGCCCGCCACGGTAAAAAAGCTGCGCGTGTATACCACCGACAAAGCGCGCGCCATGCAGAAAGGCAAACCCGTACGCGTGCGCAAAGGCACAGTACAGTTCACGCTGGATGCCAGTAGCTACACTACCTTTATGAAGGAGTAGGCGCCATCATTAGCCATGAGGCTTACACAGTGGCCGTGTGCCGGTCCGACGCCGTAGGTGTCGGACCGGCACACGACCAAGCACATTACAATCAAAACAAAAAGCATGTCTTTGTTACCCAGATTCCTACTGCTGCTGAGCGCCGTGCTCCTAGCGCCGCCGCTGGTTGCGCAGCACCTCACCGACAGCATTCGGCTGAACCAAGTAGGCTTTTATCCGGCGGCGCCGAAGGTAGCCGTGGTGGTAGGGGCGGCAGCGGGTCCGTTCTACATCACCACGCCCGACCGGGCTACCGTCGTTTTCACGGGGAAGCTGGGGGAAGCGCGCACGGCCGAGCTGGCGCATCAGCAAACGCGGGTAGCCGACTTTTCGGCGCTTACCCGGCCGGGTACGTTCGTGGTCTGGATTCCAAAGGTGGGCTACTCCTACACGTTTCGCATTCAGCCTAAAGTGCACGAGGGCGTAGCTCAGGCTGCCCTGAAGGGCTACTACTACCAGCGAACCGCCATGGCGCTGCTACCGGCCTACGCGGGCCGCTGGAGCCGCCCGGCCGGCCACCCCGATACGCGGGTGCTGGTGCATGGCTCAGCGGCCAGCGCCGCGCGGCCTGCTGGCACGGTGCTCTCGTCGCCGCGGGGCTGGTACGATGCGGGGGATTACAACAAGTACATTGTCAACTCCGGTATCACCGTCGGCACGCTGCTGTCGTTGTACGAGGACTTTCCGGCCTACTGTGCTCAGTTTAAAGTTAACATTCCTGAAAGCCAAAACGCCCTGCCCGACGTGCTGGACGAGGTGCTTTGGAATCTGCGCTGGA
This sequence comes from Hymenobacter mucosus, assembly GCF_900188255.1. Lineage (GTDB taxonomy): Bacteria > Bacteroidota > Bacteroidia > Cytophagales > Hymenobacteraceae > Hymenobacter > Hymenobacter mucosus. The sequence goes on from NZ_FZNS01000014.1 coordinate 51,555, forward strand.
TGCTGACTATGCAGGACCCGCACGATGGCGGTGTGTACCACAAGCTAACCAACGCTTCGTTTGACGCCATGGTGATGCCCAACCAGGCCACCACGCCGCGCTATGTGGTGCAGAAAAGCACGGCGGCCACCCTCGACTTTGCCGCCGTGCTGGCCCAGGCCAGCCGGGTGCTACGCCGATTCGATAAGCAATTGCCCGGCCTAGCCGACTCCTGCTTGCGGGCATCGCGGCAGGCGTGGGACTGGGCGCAGGTTCACCCGGCCGTGCTCTACCGGCAAAACGAGATGAACAAGCAGTTTCAGCCGGCCATCGTGACGGGCGCCTACGACGACAACTCCATGCAGGACGAGTTTATCTGGGCGGCTACCGAGCTGTACATCACCACCAAGGACGACCGCTACTACGCGGCCGTGCCGCTGTTTCCGGATGAGCAGGTGCCTGCCCCCGCCTGGAATCAAGTGCGGGCGCTGGCCTACTACTCGCTGGCGCGCAGCAAGGCTATCCTCACGCCCACTGCCCGCCAAGAGGTGCCCAAGCTGGAAGCCCGCCTGATTGCCGCCGCCGATGCCCTACAGCAGAACTACACGGCCCAGGCCTACCAAACGGTGATGGGCAAACGGGCCGCCGACTATACCTGGGGCGGGAGTGCCACAGCAGCCAACCAGGGAATTTTGCTTATTCAAGCCTACCACCTCACCAGCAAGCCGCAATATTTGCAGGCGGCGCTTTCTAACCTCGACTACCTGCTGGGCCGCAATGCCACTGGCTATTCCTTCCTCACGGGTAGCGGCACCAAATCGCCGCAGCACCCGCACCACCGGCCCTCGGAGGCCGATGGCATAGCCGCGCCGGTACCCGGTTTGCTGGTAGGCGGCCCCAACCCCGGTCGCCAGGACAGCTGCGCCTACCCTTCGACGCTGCCCGCCCTAGCCTACTCCGACAACGTGTGCTCCTACGCCTCCAACGAAATTGCCATCAACTGGAATGCACCCCTAGTATATCTGGCAGCGGCGCTGGAAGCATTCCAAACCAAGCTAAAGTAGCTCCGACATCAGGGAAGATTTGTGAAGGGTATATAGGGTAGCGACACAACGTATTGTGTTGCTACTCCATATACAAACTTGAACCTGTTCCAGAAAGTCGAGACGTTGCAGCACGACGGTCAAGCTGACTAGGTAGCTACAGGATGGCGGGACGGGCAGGCGCTTTTTCGGTTTTCAGCTTTAGCGTGGCCATTTTCAGACCCTTTGCCGTGGCGGTGAGGGTGATGGTGCCGGGTTCTTTTGTTGTCTGAACCAACACCTGGGCTAGGCCGTTGAACGTCTTCCGCTGCCAGGGCGCCGCCGGGATAAACACCTGAATGGTGCCGAAATTAGTGTTCACCACATCCCAGTCATGTTCTTTGGTCAGGGGCGTTGCCACTATCTCGATGGTATTCCGACCCGGCTTGAGCAGAGTTGGCGCCAGACGAAACACGTTGCCTTCGGGGCTCTGCTTCAGGTCTTTGGCTATTTCCTGCCCATTGATAAAAAGGTGCTGCTCCCGGCCAATGCTGTTGTAGAACAACGTGACCTGGGCGTTGGCAACCTCAGCGGGTAACTCAAAGGTGCCCCGGTGACGGTAGGCGGGCGCCAGCTTTTTGTAGTCGCGCTGCACGAAGGCGGGCTGCCAGGTAGCAGCTTGGTGCTGCGCCTGCGCCGCTACGCCCGCCGCCAAGCTAGCCACGGGTGCTTCCTCCACTTCCTGGATAGCCACCATCTGGCTGGTTTCCACGAACTTCTCCTTTTCCCGCGACGTAGGGTTGCCGTTGCCAACACCGATAATTCTGCCGGGGCCGTTGATGGAAAAGGTGATGTCCTCGTTGGCGGTTGGTACGGTCAGGTTGCGGCGGTCGGTTACGGCCACGGTTACCACTGCTAGGTCCTCGCCGTCGGCTTGAAGCGCGGTTTTGTGCGGAGTGAGCTGAATGGCGGCGGCCTGGTCCGTAGTTCTGACCACCTCCGTCAGCGTCTTCCGGCCGTTTTTGTAGCCGCGGGCTTCCAGCGTGCCCGGTGCGTAGTTGACTTGCCAGGCTACGTGGGAGTTCAGCGGCACGGCTTTCCTACCAAGGCTTTTCTTGTTCAGGAACAGTTCTACTTCATCGCAGTTGGTGTAGGCCCACACGTTTATGGGCTGGCCCTGGCGGGCGGGCCAATTCCAGTGCGGCAGTAAGTGCAGGGTAGGCTGCTGGCTCCACCACGAGCGGAGGTAGTACACATTGTCCTTGGGAAAGCCGCACAAGTCCATCATCCCGAAGTACGACGTAACCGAGGGCCACTGGTAGGGCGTGGCTTCCCCACGGTAGTCGAAGCCCGTCCAGATAAACAGACCGGCCAAGTAGGGCCGCTCGGCGTAGAAGCGCCACCCTTCCTCAATGCTGTAGAACGAAGGCCGGGGCTTTTGGTCGTAGGCGGCCTGGTAGTGCAGCCGCGGGTCGGTCACGTACACGCCGCGGGTGGCAAACGTGGAGCCTTCCTCCGTGCCCATGCCGGGCTGGTTGGGAAACTGCCGGTGGTGGGCGTCGATATCGCCGTTGCCTAGGTAGTTGTAGCCCATTACTTCCAGCACATCCGAAATGCCGCTCCGGAAGCCCCCGCTGATGCCAGCCGTGCAGAGTCGTGTCGAGTCGAGGCTGTGCGCGTAGGCCTGCATGGTGGTGGCAATGCGCGCGCCCGTCGTGCTGTTTTCGATGCCCCATTCCTCGTTGCCAATCGACCAGCTGATGATACTCGGGTGGTTACGGTCGCGCACAATCATGCCCTTCAGATCTTGCTGCATTTGGTAGTTGGTGCCCATCAGGCGGTTCTCGTCAATCACCAGCATGCCAAGCTGGTCGCAGGCGGCTAGCAGTTCCGGGGTAGGCGGGTGGTGCGAGCAGCGGTAGGCATTCGAGCCCATAGCTTTCAGCGCCCGGATGCGGAAGTACTGCAACTCGTCGGGCAGGGCCGTGCCTACCCCGGCGTGGTCCTGGTGGTTGTTGGTACCCTTGAGCTTTACCGGCTTGTCGTTCAGGAAAAAACCTAGCTTGGCATCAAAGCGAATAGTCCGAATCCCGAACGGCGTGTCGTAGCAGTCTACCTCCCGGTTGCCCACCAGCACGGTGGTGCGCAGCGTGTACAGGTAGGGCGACTCCAAATCCCACCGCCGGGCGTTGGCCACCGGCAACGTCAGCGTGATTTCGCGCTGTTGAAGCGGTGCCAGGGCCACCGCGCCGTGCTGTTTGCTAGCCACCACGTGGCCCTGGGCATCGAGAATGGTTTGCCTCACAACGCAGGTATGCGCGTTCTTGCCTTGGTTCAGGAGGGTGGCGCGGGCCGTCACGTCGGCGGCAGTGCCGGCTACCTGGGTTGTTACCCACGTGCCGTTGGGGGCCACGTGCACGGGATTGGTTTTGGTGAGCCACACGTGCCGGTAAATGCCCGCACCCTCGTAGTACCATCCCTCGGGCATGGTGGCATCTACCCGCACCGCCACCACATTGCGGCCGCCGTAGTTAAGGTAGTCCGTAATATCGTACCGGAAGCTGTTGTAGCCGCTGTGCTCGTTGCCGAGGTAGTGGCCATTCACCCACACCTGGGCATTGCGGTACACGCCGTCAAACTCCAGGGTGAGTTGCCGCCCTAGGTCCTCGGCCGGAACGCGAAACGCTTTGCGGTACCACCCCACGCTGGTAGTGGGGAAGTTGCGCCCAATGGCTTTGTAGCCGTGGCTGTGCTGGGCCGTGCTGTCGAAGGGCAGCTCCACGGCCCAGTCGTGCGGCAGGTTGAGCTGCCGCCAGGCCCGATCATCAAAGGTGAGACTGGCCGCTCCATCGCCGTAGCCGGCCTTGGCGAGGTAGGAAAAGTAGCTGGTGCCGTTGCTGAAATCCTGGTTGGTATTGAAGGGGTGGCCCAGCGCGAAATGCCAGTTGGTATCCATCGAATACCGCTCTCTGCCTGGTTCAGATGGGGTTTGCGCGAAAGAGAAAGGTGCCCAGCACAGCAGCGCAACAAGGAGTTTTCGGTAGAGCATAGCGGTAGAGGCTGCTGACTATTATAGGCGGTTAAAAGATAAGGCTAGGTTAGTTCTAAAAGGCTGGTAGAGTCCGCTGTAGAGACACAACATTCTGTGTCTCTACAGCGGACTCTACCAGCCCGGCTCAGGCCGCGCTTACTGCCGTCGGCACTGGTTCTGCTACCAGGTAGGCGGCGCCAAACACGCCCGCGCTGTCGCCAAGCAGCGGCTTAACGACTGGCGCCTCAAACTGATGGTCAAAAATGTGCTGTTGCACGCTGGCCACGCCGGCCTCGTATAGGCAGTCGATGTTGCCAACCCCGCCGCCAATCACAATCACGTCGGGGTCCAGCAGGTTGACGACGCTGCTCAGGGCGAGGCCGAAAAAGCTGGTGAGGCGCTCCAGGGTCTGAGTAGCTACGGTGTCGTGGCCGTGGGCGGCCCGTTCTACTATTTCGGGCAAGCTGCGCGGCTGCTCGCTGCGGTGGGCGTAGTACTGCTCCAGGGCCGGACCCGCCAGAATACTCTCATTGCAGCCCGTTTTGCCACAAAAGCAAGCGTCGCCTTCCGCCGCGCTTAGGTAGTTGTGGCCCCACTCGCCGGCAATGCCGTGGTAGCCCTCTAGAATCTGCCCGTTCACGACCAGGCCGCCGCCCACACCCGTGCCAAGGATGATACCAAAGACCACTTTAGCGTCGGGAAAGTGCTGCCGCACAACGCCCAGCCGGGTTTCGGCCAAGGCAAAGCAGTTGGCATCGTTGGCCATAACCACGCGCATGCCGAGCAGCTGTTCCAGGTCGGCGCGTACGGGCTGGCCGTTGAGCACGGTTGCGTTGCAGTTTTTCATCAGCCCCGACTTTGGAATGGTGGTGCCTGGCGTGCCAATGCCTATTTGCTCGGCGCGGTAGCCGGCGGCGGCTTCTAAATGCTGCACCAATTGGGCTACCTGCCCTAAGATGTGCGCGTAGCCGTGCGCCACCCCAGTCGGCACGCGGTACCGAAGTAACACCTCGGGTTCTTGCGCCGACTTTAGAATAACGCCTTCTATTTTGGTGCCGCCTAGGTCAATTCCCCATAGGTTGTGCTGTTGGTTGAAGTGTGTCATGTTGATAAGTGCTGATTGTAGAGCCGTTGGAAAACTGCTCCCTCGTATTGTTAGAAAATGAAAACACCCTGCCTGCCTACCACCCTAAGCGGCGTTTTAGGTAGGCCGTGAGTTCGGCGGCAATAAGCTGATGCTCAGCCACGCTAGGATGACTATCGCAGCCGCTGGTATAGCTGCGCGAAAAGAAGAATTTATGCACGGCTGCATCGCCGGCCGCATTAGTTTGGGCAACTATACTTGTCAGGTAGCGCTGCAACACGGCTGTCAGCCGAGCATCGGCCATGGGACTGGTGAGGCACACTAGCTGCGCCTTTGGGTAGTGCCGACGTAGCTTCTGAAGGAACGATAGGTAATTGCGGCAGAACACGGTTGAATCCTGCACGCCGTCGTTCTGGCCCAGGCACACGGTCACCACGTCAGGCTGGTAGCGGCTAAAGTCCCACGGCAGCAGGTTCTCGCGCATGTTAATTTTGTCGTATACCTGGGGCATGACGTAGGGCAAGTTGCAGCAGCTGTGCATCAGGCCAATGCCCGATACGGCCGTGAGTTGCCACTCGGCCCCTAAGGCGCGGGCAGTAGTAGGGCCATAGGCTTGGTAGGCGTTATGCTGATCTTCCCATTTCCCTTTGCCACACGGCACCGACGATTCATCACTACTAGCCCCGCAGGTAATGGAGTTGCCAATGAACTCGATACGCCGCGTAGGACGGGCCACCGGAGGAAGTAGCTTGGCGCAACGCAACCCCACAAACTCCAGGTAGCCGATGTTCGATTCGGTGTTCTTGCACACCGTGAGCGTATGCACCTTGCCGGGTAGGTTCTCGGCCACGGTTATTGTGTTTTCCTTGGCCGTCAGGAGCAGGCGTGTTGGCTTGCCATCCACCACTACTTCCAGGTAGTTGTGCTTGCCCCACAGCATCTCATCATTGACCACTACTGCGCAAGATGGTCCCGAAAACCGGGCGGTAAAATACGCCCCCGGCGCCCAGCAGCGGGGCTTTTTAACGTCCCTAAAATCAACGCGCCCAGTGTACTGGATATACGGGTTGTCGGCAGGGTAGAAGGTAGTAGGCTTGGGCTTCGCTACGGCCAAAGTTGGCAGTGACAGCGCTAGTAGCAATACGGAGAAGACGTGTTTCATGCAAAAGGAGCACAGTAAAAGAATCAGGGCTTGCTTGCCGCGCCTGCGGGCGCATCGGTCCGGAACGGCACAGCGGGCAAGCCTTCACGGTTGTAAAGGTTGCCAAGCGGGTTGTTGGCCCAGCTGTAACGCACGGCTACCGGCGAGGGCACGGCCGCGCAGGTCAGCACTACTTCCTTCGGCCCTGCAAGCGTGGCAGTAGCCCAGTGAAACTGCCCATCGGCCCCGGCCACGGCAAAACCACTGAGCGTGGTGGTACCGCTTTTCAGCAGTAGGCCCGAGCCCGTGTTGGTGAACGTTAGGCGCACCTGCTTACCATCCACGCGCAAGCGCTGGAAGGTAGGGCCCGCAGCTACTACCTTTTTATCGCCATACGCTACTTGGCGCGCTACCAGGGCTAAGCGGTGGCCCACGTCCTGCTTGTTGGCAGGGTGAATGTCGTCGGGGTCTCCTAGGTCAATGGCCACGGCCATGCCCGTACGAGGTAGGGCCAGGGCCTGCGCCTGGGCTTCGCGCACCTCAGCCCAGTCAGAAGGGCCGGGGAGGGGTAGGGTCTTGGTGAAGTTGGCGAGCTGCACAAATAAGAAAGGCAGCTCGCTCCCCCAACGGGCGCGCCAGTCGCGGATAAGGGCCGGAAACAGCGTGCGGTACTGCGCACCCCGGCCGGTATTGCTTTCACCCTGGTACCAGATAACGCCTTTCAGGGCATAAGGCTGCAAGGGCGCAATCATACCATTGTAGAGCACCGTAGGCGTATTCTGAGCGTCTTTTTCTAGTGTAGCAGGGCGAGCAGGACGCTGCGCTAAAGCAGCCAACGGGGCCTGAAAATCGGGCAACTGTTGTAGGGCTTCGGCGCTTACCCAGGCTTCGGCCGGTGTGCCACCCCAGGGGCTGCTGATTATCCCAATGGGCACATGGTAACGCTGGTACAAGTCGCGGGCAAAAAAGTAGGCCACGGCCGAAAAGCTGCCGGCTGTGGCGGGGCTGCATACCTGCCAGTTATAGCCCTCATTCTCGGTTTGAGGTTGATACGCCACCACTTTCTGCACCGTAAACTGCCGAATCTGCGGGAAGTCGGCCATGGCTACTTCCTGCTCAGCGTTCAGAATAAGCGGATAGGCACCGGGCGCAGGCGCATTTTTGTCGCGCAACGGCAGTTCCATATTCGACTGACCCGAGGCTAGCCACACGTCGCCTACCAGCACATCATCCACCGTAAGGGTGTTCTGCCCTTTGATGGTAATTGTGTACGGCCCACCGGCCGGCGTGGCGGGTAGGGCTACCTGCCACCGTCCCGCCGCATTGGGGGTAGCTTGGTAGCTGCGTCCCCGAAACGTCACCGCCACCTGCTCGCCGGGCGCGGCCCACCCCCATACGGGCACTGGCACGTCGCGCTGTACCACCATGTGGTTGCCGACCAGCGCCGGCAAACGCACCGCAGCATGAGCCGCTGAGCCAGTGCCTAGGCCAGCGGCCAACAGCATCACCAGTAATGGTTTAGGATTGCTGAGATACATAAAAGAAAGACGAACAGATAATAAGCGGGCATCAGCCAAGATGCCCGCTTAAAGAAAAGCTACTTACCGCCTATTGCCTTCTGAACCGGCGAAGCCGACGCTTGCGTTGTGGTACCAGCGTACCGGAAACGGCGCTGCTGGTCGCCCACGCGCAAGGTGAAAAACCCATCTTCGAGCAGGCGTTGGCCATCGGCAGCAGGATAGCTCAGCGACTGCTGCGGCTGAATGGTGAAGGTCATCTCCCGGCTTTCGCCCGGCTGAAACTCCTGCTTCTCGAAGTGTTTGAGTAGGCGCACCGGGCGCGTGATGCGGCCTACCTCGTCGGTCAGGAACCAGAGCACGGCTTCCTTGCCGGGGCGCGTGCCCGTGTTCGTTACGAGCACGGTGGCCCGCACTGGCTTGTTGCCCGTTAGCACCGAGTCGGCTAATTGCAGGTTGCTGTAGCGGAACGTGGTATAGCTCATGCCCGAGCCATACTCCGTGAGCATAGTGCTCTTGATCTTGTTGCCCCGGTTTTCAAAGCCAACCCCAAAGTCACTCAGCTCTAAGCTGTTTTCGTTGTTGTCGTGGTGGTAATTGGCAATGTGGCCGGCTGCCTGCGGGTAGGTGAAGGGCAAGCGGCCGCTAGGATTCACCTTGCCGCTGATGATTTCGGCAATAGCTTGTCCGCCCCCGAAACCCGGCAAGCCGCCCCACAGGACAACTTCTGAGCGTTCGGCCACCGGACGAATGATATTCGGACGTCCGCCAATCATGACGAGTACCGTGGGCTTGCCTGCGCCCTGGGCTGTGCGCACCAGCTGCTGCTGGTCGTCGGGTAGGGTCAGGTCGTTGATGTTGCCGAGGCCTTCGGCGTACGGCTTTTCGCCTAGGGCCAGCACCACCGCATCGGCACGACGGGCAGCAGCGGCTATGTTACTCAACTGCGGCTTGCCAGTAGCATCCTGGTAAGGCATAGTTTCCACCTGCGCATCGGGGTATTCGCGCTTAAGGGCCGTGTAGATGGTCAGGACGTCGGCCGGGTACTGCGCTTCAGCGCGACCTTGCCAAGCTAGCGTCCAGCCACCCGCAAGGTTGGCTTTGGAGTCGGCAGCAGGGCCTACGACCAACAGGCGCTTTACCTTGCTAGGAGCTAGGGGTAGGGTGTTCTTTTCGTTCTTGAGCAGTACCACCGACTCGCGGGCCGCCTCCAGGGCGTGCTGTTTATGCTCGAGCGCCCCGATGCGGTTGAGGCGGTCGGCGCGGGGTAGGGGGGTGTCGAACATGCCTAGCTCGTCCTTCATTTGGAGCACCCGCCCGGCCGAGAGATTGATGCGCTCCTCCGTAAGACGACCTTCCTGCACCAACTCCTTCACAATGCGGCAGAAATTGGTGTTGTAAGGCGTCATGGCCATATCAATGCCCGCATCAATGCACCTGAAGGTGGCTTCTTTCTCGTTGGGCTCGGTTTTCTGCACCGTCACGAGGCGTAGAATATCTTGCCAGTCGGTTACAGCCACGCCTTTAAAGCCCATCTGCGTGCGCAGCAAGTCAGTTAGAATCCGTCGGGAGGAGTGCACCGGCTCGCCGTTAATCTCGCCGCTGTTCACCATCACCGACATCAAACCCGCGTCAATAGCCGCCTGAAACGAAGGCCGGAAAAACTCCTGCAAGCGCTGGTCCGGAATGAGCGCGTTGGTGCGGTCCCAGCCATTGCGCGGGTCCGAGTAGCCCAGAAAGTGCTTGCCGCAGCCAGCCACTTTGTAGGGCAGAATATCCTTATTGCTTTGCAGTTCTGTCACGTAGGCGGCACCTAGCTCCGCGGCCACCAGCGGGTCTTCGCCGTAGGTTTCGTAGAAGCGCGGCCAGTACACGTTCAAGCCCAGGTCGAGCACGGGCGCAAACACCCAAATGTGCCCTAGGTCAGCAGATTCCATGACGGTGGCGCGGGCCTCCTGGCGGGCAAACTCGGGGTTGAAGGTAGCCCCTAGGTTGATGTTGTGCGGAAAAATGGCCGCCCCGCTCACGTAGCTCGCCCCGTGCATGTGGTCGATGCCGTAGATAATGGGGATGTGCAACCGCGACTCGCGCATGGCAATGCGCTGCAACGCCGTGAGCGTGCGCAGCCACTGCGCCGGCGGCACTGCCTCACCATTCAGGAAAGACCCCACCCCGTACTCGCGAATAAACGGCACCAGCTTGGCCGAGTCGAGGCTGACGTCCTTCTGCTCGCCGGTGTGGTTGATGGCGGCATTCGTAATCTGCGTCATCTGCCCGATTTTCTCCTCCAGCGTCATCTCGCGCAGTAGCTTCGCCACACGAGGGCTCCACTGCGGGGCCGTAGGCGTGCCCGCCGCCGAGTTAGCCACCGGCGTGCTGGCCGTGGCGGCCGATGTAGGAAGGCCAGTGCGCTGGCAAGCCGCCAGCAAAGCCGCCGCCCCAACGAATGCCGGCACGACGCAGTAGCGGAAGGAGTGTAATTTTTTGAGGTAAGAAGCAGCGAACTGGGAGGGCATCGGTAAGGGTATGTAGAAGTAGTTGAGGCGGCCTAAGTAGGCCGCTAGGTGGTTTAGAAAGCGTCGGCCAGAGTTTTGATGGTAAGGTGCTTGCGTAGCTCAGCGAGCGAGGTGGTACCTTCGCTCTTGAACGTCAGCGTTTTGGTTTGGCCGGGCAGCAGGTCGAAGTAGTTGTCGTCAAAAAAGCCGTCGCCCTGGCTCAGCGACAGCCACACTTCGCGGGCGAGGGCCTTGCTCTTGAGCGTCACCTGGTAGGTGCTGTCGGTGGTTTGCTGCCACGTGGCGCTGATACTGGCTTTGGGCAACGCCATTTCTTTGGGGAGGGCGAAGTAGTGCATGTTGGTCGAGAGCGTCTTATTGCTGGCCGTCAACTCGCAGCTTAGCACCACGCGTTTGGGGTCGTGGCCTTTCAGCAGCTTGGCTTTTGGCACATCCAAGTACACCTGGCTGGTCAGCGGCGCCACTTGCACGGGGGTATCCTGCTTGTACAGCACCTTGCCACCAAGGTCGAGCAGGCGCACTTGCAGGGTAGCTGGCGTAGCCGTTGTGCGGTCCGATACCACGTACACGCGCACGTTGTCGGCCTCTTCGTGCGGGCTCACTAGCACCGGCTCATAAAAACGCTTGGCGTAGTATTGCAGCGCCTTCCACCGCCCGTAGTAGTCGATACTCGACCACGAGGCCACGCCCCAGCAGTCATCGAGCTGCCAGTACATCGAGCCCATGGTGCGGGGGCGACTGCGACGCAAGTGTTCGGCGCTCAGCTTAATGGCTTGGGCTTGGAGTACTTGGCTCACGTACAGGAAGGAAGCGAAGTCTTTGGGTTCCTTGTAATCGCGCAGCAGGTACTCCTTCAGGCGCGGGTTGCCCACGGCGCTACGCTGGTGTTCCTTCATCACCGGGGAGGCAATGTCATGATCGGCGGGCACAGTGAACTGTTCCACCGATTTCAGCTCCGGGAACGACTGGAAACCGTATTCGCTCATAAAGCGCGGCACCTGCTTTTCGTAGTCCGAGATGGGGGCAGTGCCGCCCCACACATCCCAATAGTGCATGTCGCCATTGGTTTGCGAACCGGCCATGTCCTCAAAGTCGGCCGAGGGGCTCGACGACCAGTAAGGGCGGCTAGGGTCCTCCGTCTTCAGCACCGTCGGAATCAGGTCGCGGTAGAGCTTGAGGTAGTTGCTCCACACTTCCAGCTTGTGGTTGCCCATTTTCTCGGGCACGCCCCACTGCTGCCAGGCCACTTCGTTCTCGTTGTTGCCCACCCAAATGGCAATGCTCGGGTGGTTGCGCAGGCGGCGCACCTGGTAGGTGACTTCCTCGCGCACGTTGTTATTAAACGCGTCGTCGCCAGGGTAGAACGAGCAGGCAAACAGAAAATCCTGCCACACCAGCAAGCCCATTTCGTCGCAGGTGTCGTAGAAATACTGGTTTTCGTAGATGCCGCCGCCCCACACGCGCACCATGTTCATGTTGCAGTCTTTGGCGGCTTGCAACAGCTTATGGTAGCGCTGGTTGGTCACGCGCGTCTGGAAAATGTCAGCTGGAATCCAGTTCACGCCTTTGGCGAAAATCGGAATGCCATTCACCACAAACTCGAAGGATTTGCCGTAGGCGTCTTTCTCGCGGCGCAGCTCCACGGTGCGTAAGCCAATACGGGTGCCTGCATCATCGAGGGGTTTGCCGTTTTGCAGCAACTGCGCTTTGAAAGAATAAAGCGGCTGGGCGCCGTAGCCAGCTGGAAACCAGAGTTGCGGGTTAGGTAGGCGCAGGTCGGCCGTTACATCGTGGCGGTTGGGCTGCAAGGTGACGGCCTGTTCTACCCGGGGGCCAGGGTTGCCGTCGGGGCCAGTCGTTTCGACCACCAAGGTAGCCGGCCCGCTAGCGGCAGCGGCGCCCTCGTATGTCATAACCAAGTTAAGCTGCGCGGCCTGCGTACTCAGTTGGCGCTGCACTACGTGAAAATCGGTGATTTTGGCTGCGTCCCAGGCTTCGAGCTGCACTGGCTGCCAGATGCCGGAGGTAACAAACCTAGGCCCCCAGTCCCACCCGTAGTGGTAGGGGGCCTTGCGGGTGTAGGGGCTCAGCACTGGGCCTTTCTCACCGACAATGCCCATGGCCTGCTCGTCGTTGATAGCAAACAGGTTGTAGCCGTACTTCTGGGGCAGGCCGGCTACCTCGTTCAGGGGTGAGCGGAGGTGCACCAGCAGGCGGTTGGCTCCGGCCTTTAGCTGGGGCTTGACCTCGGCACGCCACTCCCGAAACATATTGTCGGTGTGCAAAATAGCCTGACCGTTGAGCGTGACGTCGGCGTAGGTGTCCAGGCCCTTAAACACCAGTTCCAGGTGCTGACGCTGGAGCATGGCTGGGGTCACGTCGAAAGTCGTTTCGTAGTCCCAGTCGGTGTGGCCTATCCACTGGAGCTTCATTTCGTTGTCGCGGTACAGTGGGTCCTCTATCTGCTTGGTAGCCAGCAGGTCGGTATGTACGCAGCCAGGCACCGTGGCCGGGGCCCAATTGTCTTTGCCTACTTGACGAAAGCGCCAGCCCGTGAGAATCGGCTGAATAGTTTTGCTGCTAGCTAGGCTAGGAGCAGCCGTAGCCTGCTGTGCTGCTGCCGGCCTAGATGCCAGTAGTGATAGTAGGCCCGCGAAACCTAGAAAAAGGGTAGAAAACTGATGCACAAATGAAAACAGAGAATCTGGGTGGAAGGACAAACAGAGTACAATTCGTTGTGCACCATCAGTTTTGCAATCGGCCGCATTCAACAACTGCTGACGCGGCTGTTGAATGCGGCCGATTGCAAAACTGATGGTGCTCTGGTACCTAGCTTAGTAGCCAGGGTTTTGCGTTACGCCCCAGGTTTGGGCATCCTGTAGTTCGATGGGCAGCAGTGGAATGGGGTTCACGACTCCCGTGGTGATGCTGTGGGTGCGGGCACGAGCGGCCACCTCGGGCGATAGGGTGCTGAAGTAGCGACCCGTACGCACGAGGTCCCAGTAGCGCAGCGACTCTTCGCCAAACTCTACGCGGCGCTCGTGCCAGATAGCGTTTAGTAGCGCCGGACCCGAGAGACTAACCGAAAGATCGGGTAGGGTGCCGGCTGGTGTGTTAGCTGGGGCGTACGTTGTTGAGCCTACCGTGGTGCCAGGTGGGCGGGTTGAGTTGCGGGCGCGCTGCCGCACCTGGTTGACCAAGCCTACGGCCTCGGCGTTGCGTCCAAGCTGGGCGGCGGCTTCCGCTTTCATGAGCAGGATATCGGCGTAGCGTAGCTTGCGGACGTTCTGGGAGGCCGATTGGGTTGCGGCGGGCGCGGGAATGGCCACTTTGCGGTTGAGGTAGCCCGTGCTGCTAAAGGCGGGGTCTACGCGGTTGACTACCCCCAGCACCACATCGCCATCCTTGATGAACGTTACTTCCCGGCGCGGGTCGTTGGGCTCAAACTCGTTGTACAGGCTCTGGGTTGGGTTATTAAAGCCGTAGCCAAAGGTGGCGCGGTTATTTTGAAATACATTGTTAGCAGTACCAGTCGAGATAGGGCCATAGCTATCGTTGGAAGCCGTGAACTGAATCTCAAACAGCGACTCGCTGCTGTTCTCGCCAATATCCTGGTGGATAGCGGCGTAGTTCGGGTACAGGCTGTACTGGCTCGACGTGATGACGGTGCTCGTCAGGTCGTACACTTCCTGCCAGGTATGGTTGTTGGTGTTGTCCGTGCCGAGCTGGTACATAATCACGCGGGCCAGGTAGCCGTTAGCAGCGCCTTTGGTGGCCCGGCCTAGGTCGCTTGAGGCGTAGGCACCTTTCTCTGGCAGCAGCGCAGCGGCAGCTTTCAGGTCTTTCTCGATGAAAGCGTACGTTTCGGCAATGGTGGTGCGCTTAACGTTGCCTGCATTGGTGGGCAGTACTGCCTGTTCAAAGAGCGGCATACCCCCAAAGGCCTTCACGAGATTGAAGTAGAAATACGCCCGTAAAAACAACGCCTCACCCTTCAGGCGAGCTTTCAGCGCGTTGTCGATGGTGCCGGCGTCAATGTTGTTAATTACGGTGTTTGCCCGGGCAATGCCCGTGAAGCTGTGCGTCCACAGGCTGGCAATAATCAGGTTCGTGGTCGGCACCGACCAGTTTTCGAGTTCACTTACAGCGGCGAAGTCACTGGGGCTGCTGCCCTTGTCCGCGTCGTCACTCATGACGTCGCCAAACATCCACTCAAAGTGAACCGTCACGAAGTCGCCAACGCCGAACTTGGGACCTTGGTCCCAGCCCGCAACCTCGTACACCGCATTCACAGCCTGCACCGAGTTGGTGACGTCGTTGAAGAGATTAGCTTGAGTAACTGTGCCCAAGGGTTCTTTATCCAGAAAGCTTTGGCAGCTTGGTGCCAGTCCTAATATCGCCGTAAAAGCGAGGAGGCGGGCTGTAGAAGAAGTTTTCATCGGAAGTGGCGGATGGGAATTGCGTTAGAACTGCACGTTGAAGCCTAGGCGGTAGGTTCGCGGCTGGGGATAGTTGCCGTAGTCTACTCCGTAGGCCAGCGGGTTATTGTAGTAGCCAGAAGCCGAAATTTCGGGGTCCAGACCACGGTACTTGGTTATGGTGAACACGTTATCTACCGACGCGAATACCCGGAAGCCATTGATTCTGAATTTATCCAGCACTGTTCTCGGTAGCGTGTACCCTAGCTCCATGTTGCGGGCGCGCAGAAAACTGGCATCCTCCACGTGGCGGCTACTCAGATTGTCGTTGGTGGTGGCGTTCGACGTCAAGCGGGGCTGGTTGCTGTTGGGGTTGCTGGGGGTCCAGCGGTCCAGGCGGTCGGCGTAGAAGTTGGTCCAGATGTTGGCAATGGCGCTCGACTTATCTAGGTTGATAGCGGCGGCGTTTAGCGCTTCCGCACCTTGCACGCCGTAGAGCAGAATCTTGAAATCGAAGTTGGTGTAGGCCAGGTTCAGGGAGGCGCCGTAGGTGAAGTTCGGCGTAGCGCTACCTAGGTACGTGTTGTCGGTGGCGTCAATCTTACCGTCGCCGTTCACGTCCTGGTATTTCACGTCGCCGGCTTTGGCCTCGGGCTGAATGGGGGTGCCGGCAGCGTTTACATAGCCACTGGCCTCGTCCTGGGAGCGGAATATTCCCAGCGCCTGCAAGCCATAGAAGTAAGCAATTTCGCGGCCTACAGAGGTACGGGTGGTGTAACCGACTTGCGTATTGCCACTGGCGATGGGGTTAGCACCACCTAAGTCGGTAATGACGTTGTTGATCTTGGTAAAATTCACTCCTGCGTTGTACTGGAGCTTGCCGAGTTCATTACGGTAGTTTAGGGCTAGCTCCAGGCCGCGGTTGCGCAGCGTGCCCACATTGGCACTGGCCGGAGCCTGCCCCAAGTAGTTGGGCACGGGCAGCAAGGCAATCATGTCCTTCGTGCGCCGCTCGAAAATATCACCCGTGAAAGTCAGCTTATTATCCAGGAAAGCGGCGTCGATGCCGAAGTCGGTCGTGACAGCGGTTTCCCATTTCAGAGCCGGGTTGTTCAGCGTTGCAATAGCTAGGCCCGGCGCCCGCGCCTGGTCGATGCCGAACACGTAGTTCTGGTTGTTGATAGCGGTAGAAGCGTAGCCGTAGTTAGGCGCCGCGTTCTGGTTGCCCACCGAGCCGAAGCTGGCGCGCAGCTTCAGCTGCGACACGGCCGTGGCATCTTTTAGGAAGCTTTCGTTGAAGACGTTCCAGGCGGCGCCCACCGACGGGAACACGCCCGTGCGGTTAGAGCCCAAAAAGCGCGACGTCTGGTCGAAGCGCAGGGTACCCGTCACGAGGTAGCGGTCACGGAAGTTGTAGTTGGCGCGGCCAAAGTACGAGAGCAGCGAGCCGTCGTACTGCGAGCTGCGCACAGAGGAGTTGGCGGCGCGGGCGGCTGAGATGTATTGCAGCGTAGCATCGGCGGGCACGTCGTAGCCCGTTACCGAAATGCCGCTGCCGTAGCCGCGCTGCGCTTCCTGACCTAGGGTGAAGGAGAGGCTGCTGTTGTCGGCGAAGCTTTTGTTGTAGTTGAAGTAGTTTGACCACACCCAACTTACGTTCTCGATGCGTGACTCGATAAGGGCGCTTTGCGAGCGTTGGTCGTTGGGGCCTAGGTAGTACTGGGGCAGGTACACCTTGGGGTGCACATTGTTGTAGTTGATGCCGAACGTAGAGCGGAACGTCAGGTTCTTGAGCAGCGTCACGTCGAGGTAGGCGCTGGTAAAGAGCGTCGTGTTAGTCGTCTTATTGTACTTCTGCTCGGTCAGGTAGCGCGCCAGGTTGGGCGTGAAGCTCGTGATGTTGTTGTACGAGTAGCTGCCATCGGCATTGTAAGGCGAGCTGATGGGGTTGGCCTGAATGGCATTTTGCAGTACCGTGCTGTAGGTGGGGTTACCCGTGCCATCTCCCGCCCCGGTCTGGTTCGAATTGGTGAACGTGGCCGACACGCCCGCTTTTAGAAACTTGGTCAGGGTGGCGTCGTCGTTCAGGCGCACCACGTACTTCTTCAGGCCCGATTGCTTTACAATGCCATCCTGCTGGAAATAGTTGCCGCTAATGAGGTAGCGGTTTTGCTCGGTGCCGCCCGAAGCCGACAGGCTGTAGTTGGTAACCAAACCTTTCTGCAGCACCAGGTTCTGGTAGTCGAAGCCCGACGCTTGGCCTTGTAGGGCGCTATTCAGAAGAGCCGTGTAGTCAGCGGGTACTACGGCGTTTTCGTTGGTGTAAGCCTCCGTCACGAGGGTCGCGTACTGCTGAGCATTGGTCAGGGGCAGCGTGCGCCGAATCTGCTGAAAGCCCGTGTAGCCAAACACGTTGAACTGGGTCTTGCCAGCCTTGCCGTGCTTGGTCGTGATGAGCACCACGCCATTTGCCCCGCGCGAGCCATAAATCGCCGTAGCCGAAGCATCTTTCAGTATTTCGGTCGACTCAATATCACTAGGTAGCAGAAAGCTGATGTCGCCGATTTGCACGCCGTCCACCACGTACAGCGGGTCGCTGTTGTTGATGGTGCCTACCCCTCGCACCCGAATGCGGGTACCGGAGCCCGGCTGGCCGCTGTTAGACGTAATATCGACGCCCGCTACCCGGCCTTGCAGGGCCTGCACGGGGTCAGCAGTAGCTACCTGTGTAAGTTGGGCTCCGGTCACGCTGGCCACCGAGCCCGTCAGGTCGCTCTTGCGGGCTGTGCCGTAGCCCACTACCACCACGTCGCTCAGTGTTTGCGTATCCGCTGAGAGGGTGATACGAAAGGTAGTTTGCGTTCCGATGGACACTTCTTGGGTTTTAGAGCCTATCGAGCTAATTACCAAAGTATTAGCATTGGAGGGTATACCCAGTTGAAAGCTGCCATCGGTGCCGGTCGTGGTGCCGGTAGTAGTGCCTTTCACTAAGATAGTGGTTCCTGGCAGGGGTTCCCCGTTGGAGTCGGTTACAACGCCTTGCACAACTCGTTGCTGCGCAAATGCGGCAGTCGTACTGCAAAGCAATACCGCCATGGTCTGTAAAGAGTCCCTCATAAACAAAGAAATTAGGGTGGGAAGTAGAGGACCAAAAGTGCAGTGATTTTTTACATGGTATATAATGATATTTTACCCTTCTCTTGTATTAAAATCGATATTTTGTGAAATCAGTTGTGCTTGAAATACACAAAGTACTAATATTCAATAATTTGTTATATAGTTTACTGCAGTGCTTATATGTGTAATTTTATGGTATAAATTTACGAATCGATAATTTACTATTCTCTTAGTAGGCAGTAGTGTTGCTTTACCACGTGAACTATTACCGCGACACTTCTCCGCTGTTGATTTTCATCTTTTCATATCGGGTAACCCTCTCTATCGAATGCGCAGAAGATTCCCTATCGACACATGTATTATCATGGGTGGCTTATTGACATTTGCTTCAACGGCTACGGTCCAGGCTCAGCAAGCCCGCGTGGAGAAACTGTCTGATGGTATGCTCGTGCACCTACCGCCCGGCAGCACGCACCAGGCTCGCACCATTCGGTTGCAAGTGGTTGAAGAGCACATCCTGCACGTGCAGGCAAGCCCTCTCGACACGGTATCGACGGTGAAAAGCCTGATGGCCGTAGAGCACAAGCCTACCTCTACCAAGTGGCAGTACAAGAGCAAGAAAGACCAAGCCAGCATCAGTACGCCCACGCTCACGGCTACTGTGGCGCTGCCTACCGGCGCCATCACTTTCACCAATGCCCAAGGGCAGGTGCTGCTGCGCGAACCTAGTTTTGGCGGCAAAACCTTCCGGCTCACCATGGCCGACGGGCAGCCTTTTTACGAAGTCACGCAACAGTTCGAGTCGCCCACCGACGAGGCACTGTATGGCCTGGGGCAGCACCAGAACGGGGTGATGAACTACAAAGGGCAGCAAGTAGAACTGGCTCAGAACAATACCGACGTAGCCGTACCCTTCCTATTGTCGAGCAAGAACTATGGCGTGCTCTGGGATAATTACTCTATCACGAAAGTTGGTGATACACGTGACTACGAGCCACTTTCCACACTGAAGCTCTACTCTAAGACGGGCGAAGAAGGCTGGCTCACTGCTACCTACGTTAATAAGAAAAAGCCCAGCGAGGTAGTGGTACAGCGGCCCGAGTCGGTGATTAATTACGAGTACCTAGAAGACCAGAAAAACTTCCCGGCCACGGTGAAGCTCGGCGACGTGCTGGCTACCTGGGAGGGTAGCATCGAGTCGGGCACTACTGGCTTGCACCACTTCTGGCTGAAAAACGCCGGCTACGCCAAGCTGTATATCGACGGTAAGGAGGTCGTAAACAAGTGGCGCCAGGCCTGGAACCCCGGTACTTCCGTGGTGCCCATTCAGCTGGAAAAGAGCCGCAAATACAGCCTCCGGCTAGAATGGGACCCTGATGGTAGCGAGTCCTACCTGGGACTGCGGTGGCTGAGCCCATTGGTAGGGGCAAGCCAGCAGCAGTATGGTTTCCGCTCCGAAGCCGGCCGCGACCTGAACTACTACTTTGTGCAGGGTAGCACGGCCGATGAGGTCATTAGCGGCTACCGCACCATCACGGGGCCAGCGCCAATTATGCCCAAGTGGGCCATGGGTTTCTGGCAAAGCCGGGAACGGTACAAAACGCAGGACGAGGTGCTGACGGCGGCCGTGGAGTTTCGCAAGCGCCAGATTCCGATTGACAATATTGTGCTCGACTGGTCGTATTGGAAGCAGGCTGAGTGGGGCAGCCAGGCGTTTGACCCGGTGCGCTTCCCCAACCCCGAGGGCATGATCAAAACCCTGCACGACCAGAACCTGCACTTCATGCTTTCGGTGTGGCCCAAGTTTTACGAGGGCATTCCGAACTACAACGACTTTCTAGCTAAAGGCTACCTCTACAAGCGCAACATCGCCAACCGCACCCGCGATTGGATTGCCCAGGGCTACACCTCCACTTTCTACGACGCCTTCAACCCGCAGGCACGGCAGGCCTTCTGGAATCTGCTCAATACTAAGCTATTCACCAAAGGCATTGACGCGTGGTGGATGGACGCATCTGAGCCCGATATCTACTCCAACACCAACGTAGAAACGCGCAAGCAGCTCATGACGCCTACTCACCTGGGGTCGTCTACTCTGTATTTTAATGGCTTCCCGCTGCAAAACGCCAAAGGCATCTACGAAGGTCAGCGCGGCAGCCAGTCCAATCAGCGGGTGTTTCTGCTCACGCGCTCGGGCTACGCGGGCTCGCAACGCTACGCGGCCGCCATCTGGAGCGGCGACATTGCCTCACGCTGGGAAGACTTTAAAAATCAGATTCCGGCGGGCTTGAACTTCTCCATGTCGGGCATTCCGTACTGGACCTCCGATATTGGTGGCTTTGCCGTGGAGCATCGCTACGAAAAAACTCCGATGGTAGCCCAAGACCAAGAGGAGTGGCGCGAGCTGAATGCGCGCTGGTACCAGTACGGGGCCTTTTGCCCGCTGTTTCGGGTGCACGGGCAGTTTCCCTTTCGCGAGGTTTATAACATCGCGCCCGAGGGGCATCCGGCCTACCAGAGTATGCTCTACTACAATCAATTGCGCTACCGTTTGATGCCGTATATCTACTCGTTGGCGGGGCAGGCCCACCACCAGAACGGCACCCTCATGCGCGGCTTGGTGATGGACTTTGGGCGGGATGCTGGCGTGCGCAATATCAGCAATCAATTTATGTTTGGGCCGAGTTTGCTGGTAAACCCCGTGACGGATTACCGCGCCCGTAGCCGCTCGCTCTACCTGCCCGCGGGTACGGGTTGGTTTGACTTCTACTCAGGCCAGCACCAGGTAGGCGGCCAGACTCTCACGGTAGAGGCCCCACTGGAGCGCATGCCGCTCTACGTGCGCGAAGGCTCGATTCTGCCCTTCGGCCCCGCTATGCAATACACTACCGAGAAGCCCGCTGACCCGGTGACGCTCTACGTATACACCGGTAAGGACGGGCAGTTTACGCTCTACGAGGATGAGAATGTAAACTACAACTATGAAAAGGGCGCTTTCTCTACCATTCCACTGTCTTACAACGAGAAAGCCAAAACGCTAACCATCGGTGAGCGGGAGGGTACGTTCCCCGGCATGTTGGCCCAGCGCACGTTTCGGGTGGTGTGGGTGAGTCAGACCCGGCCCGTTGCCTGGAACCCGGATGCTACACCTGCCAAAACAGTGCAGTATTCCGGCGCTGCCCAGGCTGTGAAGATGGACTAACCACGGCCTTGGTAAAAGGTTGGTACAAAGGTTAGACGGCGGGGCAAAAACTCGCTCTCACTTGACTATATGCAATGCTTTTATATCCAATAAATTAACTTTCACATGGTATTCCGGAGAAACCGATTTCGCCTTGAAAATTGCGCGATAGTGAACTGCTCGACGAGTTGTTACCCTGTTAATCTCAGGGTAAATCGGGCTGAATAACACCCTATTTTGTACAAGCCCCACTGCATGTATACAAGTGACGCACCCTTTATCCTCCATTAGCGAATCGAGTGGAAGAAATGTCCTGAATGTGAGTTTTGCTTCAACGGCACAAATGCCACCTGATAGTTCAACACGCCCTGGCTTTTAACAGACACATCCTCCACAACTGCTTTACTCATCAATGCGTTAGTGGAGACTACATTCCTGTCAAATAGCACAGAGACGGTATTCGTCGCCGAGGAACGTGGCAGCGCTTTCTCGCCAAACCCCTTTTGTTTAATTTGGATACTCGGGTACTGTCCTTCTCACATGAATCGGAACGGTATCCTATTCGTTCTCTTAATTAGCTTGCTAGCAGCAGAGGTACTGATTTGTGTTCAAACGCGGCCTACTAGGACTATAGCCGCCCCCGATGAGATGCGAGTAAAGAATACTCGCTCAATGAACCAAGCGTTACGGCAAGCTTTACCTCTTTGCCTCTTGTTCATGCACTGTTACAATTGTACATCAAAAGAGGAAAAGACAGATCTAAACTGTCCTGCTTAACTCGACTATCTCACCCCTTTAAGGTCACCATCTCCTCGACAACCATCTTCTTGTTCGGTATGGGCTTCGGTAAGAGCTAACTGGGCAATTTGGCTAAACTCACGTCTAGTACCTGTTCCAACTCCGTGCGGTGAGCGTTGCCCCATTGCTCCATCACGTCAATCACCGGCAGCAGGGACCGTCCTAGGTCCGTGAGGTGGTACTCTACTCGGGGTGGCAATTCGGGGAAGATGGTTTTACCAACCAAGCCGTGGTACTCCAACTCGCTCAACTGCACGTTGAGCACGCGCCGGCTGGCGCTGGGAATCATGCGTTGCATGGCACTGGGCCGCTGGATGCCCTGGGCAATGCCCACGAGTAGGGTGGACTTCCATTTGCCGTGCAGCACTTCCTTGGTGAGCACGGAGCCGCAGTTCAGCGTGTTAGCAATTTTCTTCTGGTACATCGGCGAAGCTAGTTAAGGCAGAAAGGGCAGGAAAGGAGAATAGGGATTAAAACCGCCCTATGCGCGAAAAGTATCGGGTGCTGAATAACTCCTCCGTACTTGCCCGCTCTGGTCACGCGGCGGAGTTTTGCACCGTGAATAATGCAAACAAGCAACCGGAAATCATGGAAAAGCTCACGGGAAAAGTAGCGGTTATTACGGGGGGGGACGTCGGGGATGGCGCTGGCCACCGCCAAATTATTCGTGGACCAGGGAGCCTACGTCTTCATCACCGGCCGTACTCAGGAGAAGCTCGACGAAGCCTTGAGAATCATCGGCCGCAACGTGACGGGGGTGCTGGGCGACGCGGCCAACCTAGCCGACCTTGACCGCCTATATGAGACGGTGCAGCAGGAAAAAGGCAAAATTGACGTGTTGTTCGCCAGTGCAGGGGCGGCCGGCTTTGGCAAACTGGGGGAGATTACCGAAGACTTCTTCGATTCCATCTTTGACCTGAACGTACGCGGTACGCTCTTCACGGTGCAAAAAGCCTTGCCCTTGTTCGCGGCGGGAGGCGCCATTGTGCTCAATGGGTCGATAGCCTCCATCAAAGGGTATGCCGCCAACAGCGTGTACAGCGCCAGTAAAGCCGCGCTCCGGGCCTTCGTTCGGGGCTGGCTGGTGGACTTGCAGGATCGCCACATTCGGGTCAACCTGCTGAGTCCGGGCGCTATAGATACACCTCTAATGGCCGCTTCTGGCTCAGATTTTAAGGCGCAAATCGCTCCCCTGATTCCGCGTGGTGAAATGGGTCGTCCGCAGGAGGTTGCTACCGCCGTCCTGTTCTTGGCTTGTGGTGAGGCTAGCTTCGTGAATGGAGTCGAGCTATTTGTGGATGGCGGCATGGGCCAGATTTAGGCTAATAACCATATAGTTGGGCAACCACTCCCTTGCTGTATCGTCGCCAACGCACGTTTTAGATATTGACTTAAGTATTTGCATAAAGCACAGAAAAGCCATTGGCGCGATGCTAATGGCTTTCCTGTGCTTTATGCAAATACTACCCTAGGTATTGGCTTACACTTTTTCTTCTTTTAGGATGGTCCCTTTGCGGGATTTATGATATTGCTTTCGTACATGAGACAATGCTTACAAGTGGGGCAGCTTGGCTAGAAGCTGATGGTAGAAGTGCGGGGCCGCTACGCCTAACCACACGTAGCTCTGCATCATTTCGACCTGCATGGCCGCTTCCATCAATGGCTCAAAGGGCTTGGGAATCCAGCAAAACAACGTTGGCCGCTCTGCGTCTAAGAAATTGTTCTCCAGATAAAACCACGTGTCAATTGGTGGTACATCGCTTTCATCCAGAAAGCAATTACTTTCTGCAAGCGTGATGCCGTCATGCGTGGTGAGCAGGGTTGAGAAACATAGAATACGTCCCCAACGTGAAAGATCGACCATAGGAGCGGTTGGCTGGCCAACGAGTTGGGTCCGCTGCTGTAGGGCTAAGTGGAGGGCTTGGGTAAAATACGCTACGTGATAAGGATCCACATTCCACATGGCATAGCCTTGGTCAAGCGTGTACAATGGTCGATCATCTACCAGTGGATTAAATTGCCGAAACAGCGTTCCGTAGTTTCCAATCACCTCTTCACTGGCGGTAGCACGCTGTCTTGTCCAATGAATAACTTGTTGTAAGCACTTCAGGAAGTGAGACGGTTCCGTAGAAGGGAAAAGGGTTAAAAAACATAGAAAAAAACACAGAATGAAGGATATTAAGTAACGGCAGAACTTTCTATACTTCAGTCAGTAACATAATGGAAGTTATACGCGCCACCTAGGAAAAGTACTAGGTTTCGGTCTCTGCTGGTCGTTGCGCTCGGCTTGGTACTTTACTGGGGACCAGGCTCTCGTTAACTCATTCCTGCCACCAGGGCCGGTTAGCTATCGAGTGCCGGCCAGTTGCCAGGCGTTCACTCAAAGGAGTCAAATATTTAAAAGTAAGATGGCTGTCTTATGATCGTGCCACAGGCCTTCTACCTCAATACCTCCGTATGAAACACAATGTTGCTTCGCTTTATCATCAGGCCAAGCACCTTTACTTTTTTGGTTTCCTGCTGTTTGCAGCCGGTTCGTGTACCCAACAACAGGCAGAGCACGCCACGACAATTGCGCCAGCTCCGACTATTCCTTTTCAGCCTGTCAGCTATCAGCTTACACGGCTCGATAACGCCTCTTTTCTAGACAGTTTACGGACTCTCCCGCGCGCCGACAGCACGCTCATAAAGCACATTATGACCGGGAGTGCCGACTTTGATAGGGCAACCATTTATTACCGCTATCGCACGTTTGCACTAGGGCTTAACCGTGCTGAAGTCGTAGCAGCCATATCAGATTTTGACGGTATCTCAGGCAAGTTGCACCTGCTCCTATTCACACCTGAAAACCGATGGCTTACGAATGTAGTACTGGCGTTCCACTACGATGGAGCCGGGGCTATCGATGAGTTCACGTCAGTACAACAGACCTCATCCACGTTTCGCCAACAAACCGTAGCTAGTGAAATGATTGAAAAGCCTGATACGAAAGCAGGAAAGGACTTCGAGTGGCTAGTAGGTACCAAAACTGCGCACTACATGCTACAGTTTGCAAATAACCGGTTCACCAAAAGGCAACTCGATAGCACTTATGTTATCACCTCTTACAAAGAATAAGAACCACAGGCTCTGCATAAGATGTAATGTCAGAAAATGGACAAACTAGCACGTTAAGGAATTTGAGTAACAGGTAGGTACAAGGCTCAATCGGTCGACTTGGCTGCGGCGGCTATCCGATGATTGTGAATGACAATGCCTCGATGGCGCAGGTATGTATAGAGCGTGACGTTGGAGATGCCTAGGCGCTGAGCAACCTTATTTATTCCAAACGGTTGCTCACGATGTGACGGGTTATCTACTTTGTGCGGTTCACTAGGTTCACCTGTTTCACTGCACTTCGCAGGCCAGCGTGAGCTCTCGGACGAGCTAGTGCCTGCGCTACTTGGCCGCGGACGGAAGCGTACGTCACAGCTGGCCTTCTGTTATTTCCTGGTTGTAGCGAATTTGACAAATGACGACAAAACCCCTACTAGACTATTTCGAACATGTTCTTCCCTTAACGGAAGCAGAAAAGTCTATCGTAGCAGCAGCTTTCCAGGAGCGAAAGGTTAAACGAAGGCATTTTATTCTGCAGAAAGGGGACGTATGCAAGCACCACACGTTCGTAGTGGCGGGTTGTTTTAGAATGTACTTAGTAGACGAGAAAGGCAAAGAACATACGCTACAGTTTGCCATCGAAAACTGGTGGATAACGGACATTGCCAGTTTCTACGCAGCAGAGCCGAGTAGCCTCTACATAGAAGCGTTGGAACATTCGACCGTCCTGCAATTAAAGAAAGAAGACCAGAGCAAGTTTTTTGATGATAGCCTCACGTTTAACCGGATTTTTCGGACCCTTACGGAAAACGCACTAGTCAATGCGCATCGAAGAATCCTGCAAAACATCAGCTTCACTGCTGAGGAGCGGTATCTCGACTTTTTGAAACGATATCCGCAGTTCCTGCAGCGGGTATCGAACGTGCAAATTGCCTCCTATCTGGGGGTAACGCCCGAATTTCTGAGCACTATTCGGAAAAAGATGGTCGGCTCTTAAGCTATCTTAAGCCTCTTTCTTAAGCTACCTTATAGGCTACCGCAGGCTAGCGCCTCCACCTTTGTGGCACTGGTACTCTTTAAAAACAACCAAGGTGGAAAAGAAAATAATTGCCGTAGTCGGCGCGACTGGTCTGCAGGGAACGGGCGTTGTCAATGCACTAGTGAAGGAGGGGTCTTTCACCATTCGGGCCGTTACCCGAAACCCTACTACCTATCAAGGCAAGGCGCACGAAGTAGTGCAGGGGGATTTGACGGACCTTGCATCGATGACCACTGCATTCCGGGGGGCGTACGGGGTATTTGTGGTCACTAACTTTTGGGAAGGAGCCGATGAGCTGGCACAAGGGACCCTGGCGGTTGAAGCCGCCCAAAACGCGCAGGTGCAGCACTTCATTTGGTCCACGCTGCCAAACGTGGAGAAAATCAGTGACGGGCAGTTTACCGTTCCTCAGTTTACGGGAAAAGCAACCGTTGATGAGGTGGTTAAAAATGCGGGATTTGCGCAGTATACCTTCGTGCAGCCGCCTTTTTATTTTCAAAACTTCCACGGCCACACGGCCCCGCACCAGCAACAGGATGGCTCTATCGGCTGGACCTTACCTATTGATCCAACCAAGAAAGTACTGCACATGGCCGACATCCATGACTTGGGAAAGGTGGTCGCCGGCGCGTTTTTACACCCCGAGAAGGTGGGAAATGGAACGTACTTATCCCTGGCGGCCGAAGTCAATAGCTTCCATGATGTGGTGGAGGCGTTCAAAGCCAACGGGAAAGACTATACGTTTTACCAGGTTCCGGCCGAGGCATTTGCTAACTTCTTTGAGGGCGCAGAAGCCGTGGCGCAGTTGCTCGGCTATATGGAGGCCTACACGTATATGGGTCCCAATTCCGAAGGGCAAGTTCAATCGGCTACAGAAATTGCCACGGAGCCCTTCACCCCGCTCAAGGAATGGATCAAAGCATCCTGCTAGTAAGAAGAACTAGGTATTGTTTTTTAAAGTCGGCAAGGGGTGTAAAAGCAGGCGACCGGTAGTTCATACCACCTAGCAATTAGACTCGCCTCAACTCGGTAGTAGAGATAAGGATGCTACAAGGGAGGGTGCCGGATCGATAGTAGTACGGAACGCAGTAACAGGTTGGAAGTAATTTCAACCTGCTACTGCATTTATTCCCAGCTGGTGGCCAGAGTTCAGTTAAGTGGTCGTGGCTGTTGCAGAAGGTTGGGTGTTATTAACAGATAGGGGAAATCCCCGATTTGGAAGCAAAGCAGCTTGAATGCTGCCGATAAGGCATAAATGCGTTGTAAGGGTAGCAAGGAACGATGCTTTTACACGCTCCTTAAGGCCATTGACAGGGAGTAGCGAAAACGAACATTTAGCCTATCGCCCACACTGTTATATCATGCATTTGATTGATTAACAATGTACTAAGCTAGAAAAGCTGACTCCTGGGCCCTTGAGCCGTAGGTTTTCCCTATTTGTTTAACAACATCTATCCCTGTGCCTTGAACTCATGTACCAGTTGTACCAAACTTTTAATCAGGGCCTCACTAGTAGCGTTGGTTAAACGGTTGGTACAAAGGGTAAACAAACGGGTCGGCCAGGGGCTCCCACTAGATGGCAAAAAGGGCCTCAATATTGAAGAGAAGCGAGTCTTCTAGCGCCTCGTCGGAAAAGTTGAACTCGCCGTGCAAGTTGGCCTTCTTACAACACTGGGGGATAAACCTACTTTACTACGCCGATTCGTGCGTAGGCGAAATCTAGTAGCACGACGTTCTGTAGAAAAAACGCGTTGCCTGTCAACGCATTCACCTGTTCGCTTTTATTAAAGTTGAGGAGGCGTTGGTTACGGGTGAACCAGGCGCTTGCCTTTGGCAGCCTCACGCTTCCCAAATAAGCGTCATAGCGCATCGGTGCCCCGAAAAAAGATACTTTCTCGCCCCAAGACTTGCCTTGCAAGGTATCTACCTTAGCTCCTGCGACAACCAGACGTTGCCAGGTAGAATAGTCCGTGCTAATAGGGAACAGACTGGCTCCAGTATCGAATAAGGCCCAATAAACGTGTTGGTTAATCGTGAGGGGGATACTGAGCCGGTTGTTCTTTGTCCGGCCAGCTACGAACGTTGTCCGAGCACGCCAATACACATCGACGGAATCCAGTACACACATCCGTTGACGGGGATAATCAATGACCAACACTTTGTGGTCTAGAAAATCAGTTCCAATCGTGCCAACCAGCTTGTGCGGCCGGGAGCGTAGCGAATCGGGCGCGACTGGTTCGCCCTGACGGGTCATTAGCCGAGGGGCAGGGATAGTTACCCTTCCTAGGGTGAAGGGCAAGCCATGCGTGGCATAGTGGACATACCCCGCGTCAGTTGTTCCTCGCTGCGTCGTGTCAACCTAGGCGTAGAGCTGCGTGCGCGACGGAAAATAGCTCTTAATCGTCTCTTCATAGAGAAAAGTAGTACCACTACCTAAATCGAACTGCGTAACGAAATTGCCGGGTAAATCATTAATTTTTACGGGCACCATGATGGCCGCTTTATCAAACGACCTGCCCGCAATCGTTGCCCGATACCAGGTGAAAGGGAACCAAGGATACACGGGGGCTGATTGTCGGGTACTTCGCGGCGTGGTACAAGCCGTGAACAAAAAGATGACCAGTAGCAGATAGGATGAGTTCATGTGATACGGTGCTGCGGAGTTGGCTTATACCGAGGCCCTAACATCGCTTCTTTCCGCTACTTATTCTTATACAAGTTGTAAATTCGTGCTTAGCACTACTATTGTAGCTGTCTTCTTAGGGTACCTGTCATCCCTTATAACATACGCTCGACTCTTTTGGCTTCCGGTGGTAGCCCCTGGTCGACCCGCTCGTTTACCCTTTGTGACAACCGTTTAACCAAGGCCACTCACCCGTCCCGCGCAGTGCCAGTAAAAGATTGAAGTATGAAGCTATATAGAATAATCATATTTATGTTATTGATAACAAGCGTTACAGCCTGTAAAAACACCGATACTGTCGAAAGCAGATTGGCCGGATCTGAGCCTGGTAAATATTGGGATTTAATTTACCAAGGTGATTCAATACCAACTAAAACTTTGCTAAATCCCGATCCAGAGTATTGTATCTTTTTAAAAAAACCTAACAAGATAGTTCATTATCTATATGAGGATCCATTTAAAGTTATTGACAGAGGGTGTTTTACTGATGTAAAATTTAATCCAGATACCTTCGCCATTAAAAATGATAGTATCGTAAATTTCTTAGGAGATGATTATCATATTAAGCTATTAACAGATGATAGCATGATTTTGAAACGCTGTTGGACTAGCGGGTTGCATAAAGGCTTGTGTATGTTTTATATGTACAAAAAGAGTAGAATTCAGGACAAGAAAATAGTTGTTTGCAAATACTGACGTAAGGGGAAAGCCTATAACCGGTATGTTAGCAACTTACTCCCTGCGGCCGGTGCGGTAAGCCTCACGCTTCCCAAGTGGTGTACGTGCTACGTAGCGATTCACGAGCGGTGGCCGTCAAGCTTATTTCCCCCTGCTGTTTTACCTTACGTGACACACGATGCGCAAATCAATACACGGTTAGCCCGTATCTCTTCAATGCTATGCACGTGAAGAAGTCACTCCTTCTCATCGCTTGTGCCTTGCTCTCCTATTGTACCAAAGACGAGAATACGTCTACGAGCAATATAAAAGTCCTCGATGGCTATTTACTGCACAACAGTTCTGCCGACACATATTTATATTTTATCAAAACAGATACAATAGTATGTAATGGGAAAATATAAATAAAGAATGCTAAAGCGTTTCGGTTTGATGCAAATGTGAGAACAACTAAAGACGTTTATTTCTTGCAAGGGGATACTTTATTTGGCAGGATAAATTATCCGGGTGCTCGGTACAGAAACTTGATAATAGCTCCTGCTCGCATTATCTGCGAAATGGATCCTGAAGACACGAAATGGTTTTCCTCTGTAATTATCAACCACATAGACACGTGTGACTTTATCAGTAGTGAAAACCGAGTGACGTTCACATACACGTATCCTGTGGTTGACGTGCTCAAAATTAGTCCGCTTCCATATAATGGTCGAGTGTAGGTTGGTACCTACTTCTGCGCCCTGGTCGTGTTACGTCTAACAACCACTGCCGTAAGCTGCCTACACTGGCTTACGGGGCTTGCCGTAGCCACGCGCCAGCAGCTAGTTCATCCTCAAATATACGATAGGTCACGTCGCCTTCGTGGGCATCATTGAGCACGAGGTGGGCGGAGAGGCGGGCGAAGACGTCATGGGGTAATAAGACCGCCACGAGCCGCTCGTGATGGCTACTGGGAGCAGCCTCTTGCCACCGCGCCCGGACATACGCTTGCTCCTGCTCGGTGAAGGGCGCCAAGGCGCGCTGATCGGAAAGCACCTTATGCCACCCACGGCGCTGCAGCAGATGACTCAGGTGGGTGAGCAAGGCCTGGAATTCGCTGAACACCCGTTTACCGGGTTTGTAGTGGACGATGGCATACCCTTGGGTATGCTCACTGAGCCGGCCAACGGGGTTTTCGAAGTAAATGGAGTGTGAGGTAAGCGGCATTGGGAAAGAAGGCGTGAAACCGGTTACGAAACAAGAAAGCGCGTAGTTTGCCATGGCATCCAGCCAGCCTTCTCGGGACGTTCAACGTTTCGTTTAACGCAAGGCATCGAACAACATAAGCAAGGGAAGTTACACGTGTGATCCAGCTGTTATAGGCTCAGCAACCGTTGGATTCAAGCATCAATTTGTACCCGACGCCCCGGATATTCACAATTTGTACCTGCTCGTCAGCCGTCAGGTAGCGACGCAACCGGGTAATGTATACATCCAGACTACGGCACCGGCCCACCAAGGCCTCGTCGGCGGAGCCCGCCGCCGTATGGGCCGGTTCCGTGCCGGCAGTAGCCTTATCGTACAGGCGCCGCACCTGAAACAGCAGGGTCTGCAGATACGTGGCAATCAGGTCAAAGCGGTCGGGCTTGCCCCCGTAGCACTCCTCAATGATCTGCTGGTAGATACTGGTCAGCAGGATTACGTCGGCGGGCTCGATGGCAAAGGGCACGGCTTTGCCCACCTGCAGGTAGGGCAGCTTGCCGACCAGCCCGGCCAGCGCGGGGTAACGACGCAGGAAGCTTTCGGCGAACATCAGGTGGAAGCCGTGCAAGACCGCGTCGGTGGGCAATTCCCAGGACGTGAGCTGGTAGGGCCGGCTGAAGAAGACAAAGGGCCCGTCGAGGTAGCGCTGCGCGCTGCCGGCGTGGTAGGCGACGTTGCCCGTCAGGTGCAGCGCAATGACGTAAAAGCAGTGCCGAAATGCTGGGGCACTTACTTTGTTGACGAGCCGCTGGGCATCCTCCAGCCGCCGGACGGCGAAGTCATCATCGGGTGGCGGCGGGGCTTGCAAAAACTCGTAGAAAGCCCGGATACTCGTGAATTCCAGCATATGCACGTAAACAGCAGGCCCACTGGACACCATCTGGTGCCAGGGCCAGCAGAGGGCCAAGATACACTGCACCCCCAGGTACATCCAACGGCCCGAGAAACCTACGTCGGCGATGAGGTGGTTGTCACGTGGGTAGGCCAGTCTGGGCTCACCTACGCCAACTGCTTGCGCTGCTTTTTTGAGATGCAGCGCTGCATTCAGGCACGGGCAAAGTATTACCAACAGGGGTACTAGGTGGTGCCGACTTTCACAGCGGCCGCGCACGGTGGCCCCGTCAAGACAGTCCTAGTGGGTAGGGCCCACAACGAATTGGTATACCACGGGGATGTGCTCAACACCACCGCCCGCATTCAAGCCCAGTGCAACGCGCTAGGAAGCCAGTTGCTAATATCGGAAGTTCTCTATCAGCAGTTGGAGCCGCAACCGGCTGGCCAGTTTGCCCGGCGCGGCCAACTGGTACTACGTGACAAGGCCTAGCCTACAGCCGTGCTTGACGTGCAAAAAGCCCTCTGCCCCTCTACACCGAGTTGTTTTGGTTACTTGAAGAAGCAGTACTTGACAAAAGAAAGACTGTATAAGCCTTAAAAATGGTCAACGTGTTTAAGGGCCATACTGTCAAAGCGTGGTGTACGATGACGGCCGTTTAAATTAACCGCTTACCCTACCTTGTCCGGAAATAAGTTGACTGTTAGTCGATTACTACGACCACCTTGCCCTTGATCTTGCCCTGGCTGGTTTCCTGGTAAGCCTGTTGGACGCTGGCCAGGTCATACACCTTTTCCACCGGGATTTGCAGTTGCTGCTCGGTCAGGGCGGCCAGGACGCGAAGGCCCGCGGCGGTGGGCTTTAGAATGAGAATCTGGTGTTTCCGGCCCGAAAACAGGTTGTGGAAAAACGCCCCGACCAGCCCCAGCGGTGAGGGCAGCATGCTGACAAACGTGGCCCGGGGTTTCATTAGCGGCCGAGCCGCTTTGAAGGCCAGCTTGTCCGATAGGTCGATGATGACGTCGAAGCGCTGCGGCAACTGGCTGAGGCGCTGCTTGGTGTAGTCCACCACCGCATCGGCGCCTAGTTGGGTGGCGCGGAGCAGCCCCGCCGGGCCGGCTACGGCCGTTACGCGGGCGCCGCGCTGTTTGGCCAGCTGGACAGCAAACAGGCCCACGCCGCCGCTGGCACCGTTGATGAGCACCTCCTGGCCGGGGCCCACTGCCGCCAGCTGGTCGACAATCTGCAGGGCGGCCAAGCCCGTGACCGGCAGGGCCGCGGCCTGGTCAAATGAAATGTTGGCCGGCTTGGGAGCAATGGTTGCTTCGGTAACCACCACGTACTCGGCCAGGGCTCCGCCGGTGAAGACCTCCAGAAAGCCGAATACCGCGTCGCCAGATCGGTAACCCGTGACACCGGCGCCCACCTGGGATACGATGCCAGCAAAGTCGATACCGACGCCTTTCGGAAATGTTGAGCCCGACATAAGTTTCATCTCGCCGCGGTAAATCTTCCAATCGAGGGGGTTGATGGAAGCGGCTTTTACCTGAATCAGCAGCTGATTCGAGGCAATGGTGGGGGTGGGCTGCTCGCGCACCGCCAGCACCTGTTCGTCGCCAAAACGGTCATACATTACTTTACGCATGGGGTTGCTGGGGTAAAGGAGCCGCAGGAGCCAGGTTTTGCTTTGCTGCGGCATGGGGTTGAAGAAAGTCGCTGAGCAAAGGTGCAGGGGCAACCACCGCGGCCGGTAGCGCAAAACGGCGCAAAAACAGTCCGATCCGGCAGCACGACTTGGCTGCCGGATCGGACTGTTTTCGCGCCGCTTCGGAGTGGCGAGCGTGGGTACCGGCGCCCACCTTTGCCGCACACTTTTCGCTACACGATAATGGACACGCACAAATCAGCCCCCGCCATCCTGGGCCCCCAGCAGGGCCAGACGTTGGCCGTCATGGGCAGCAACTACCGCATTCTGGCCGCTGGTAAGGATACGGCCGGTGCCTACGCGACCATCGACATGCTGGTGCCGCCCGGCGGCGGCCCTGGTCCCCACGCCCACGCCGATATCGAGGAGACTTTCTTCATAGTAGAAGGGGAAGTGGAGGTCAAGTCCGAGTTCGGCACGTACGTAGCCACCGCCGGCTCCTTCGTGCGCATTCCGAAGGGCGGCGTGGTGCACGGCTTCAAAAACAAGAGCGACCGGCCGGCCCGGCTGCTGTGCACGGTGGTGCCGGCGGGGCTGGAAGAGTTTTTCCAGCACATAGGCCAGCCGGTAGCCGTAGGCCAGTTTCTGCCGCCGCCGGTGCTCGACCCCGAAGCTATTCAGCGCATCCAGGCCCTGGCCCGGGACTACGGGCAGCAAGTGTTTCCGCCAAACTACCTCGGCTAGCGCCTACGACTGCGCGTAGCGCTTGGGGTTGAGGCCGTAGTGCTTCTCGAACAGCCGGCTGAAATGACTCAAGTTGGAAAAACCTAGTTCGTAGCCCACCTCGGCCACGGAGCGCTGCCCCTGCTTCAAGAGGAAAGCTGCTTCTTTCATGCGCGCCTGCTGGAAGTAGGTGTACACCGAGTTGCCGAAGGTTTGCTTGAACAGCTGCTTGAGCTTGGTTTCGCTCATAGCCGCTTGCTGGGCCAGCTCCCGCAGCACCGGCGGCGTGCTCAGGTCGGTGAGCAGCTGCTCGTGCACCTGCAGCAGCCGCTCCGCGTCGGCGCTGTTGATGGGTTGGTGCGGAGCCGATTCACGCAGCAGCAGCTTGCGAAACACCAGGTAGAGCAATTCCTGCACTTTCACCTGGATGTAGAAATGGCTTAGCCCGTCGTGCTGGTTGACGTCGGTGATATTCTTGAGCAGCAGCTTGGCTTCGGCCGACATGCTGTCGAAGAACAAAAAGGAGCCGCCGTCGGCTGTCAGGGCGTTGAGCACCGCGTGGGGCTCGTTGCCGGCCAGCAGGGCCTTTAGCCGCGGCGTCTTGAGGGCTACCACCAGGTAATGCACGGTGTGCCGGGCTGGAAAACGGATGGTGGAGCTCAGGTCGTTGGAGGTGAGCTGCACGGCCGACTCGTCGCGCTGGGAAAACCGCACCTGCGGGTGGTCGGCGAAAGCAATGTCGAGCGGCTGCTCGTTGTTGTAAAAGAAGATGGTTATCTGGTCGCTGCTGCTACCAGCCGCCTGGCGCTGGACGACGAGGTCTTCGCGCAGCTCGTACCGGTGCACGGTGAGTTTGAAATCGACTCCGAACTGCAGCTTGCGGACGTAGCCCGAGCCCAGGTGCTCGGGTAAGGAAACCTGCCCATCGTGCACGGGCACCTGCAGGTGCTGCGCAAACTGGGTTAGAAAGTCGAAATCGGGCGTCGCAACAAAACGGAACGTCATGCCGGGTAGAGAGCTAAGCGGGTGTCAGTGGATAAGGGACGTAAGGAGAGCTGCGCGAAGACCTTGGCCCGGCGTTGCTGAAGGCATGCTTGGGTCGAGGTCTTCGCAACAAATCAACCCAATTTTGGGTGAAACAGATGTTTCAAAATCCTGGGCCCTTTCTGAAGAAGATAATGGTGGAGGAGACGTTTTAAGAGCATGTCCAGCGCTTATACTTGACGGAAGAGTTCCAGGTAGAGCAAAGAGGAGGGAAGTCTTGGCTCGTCAAGCGGTGAGCACGAACAGTGTGTGCCGGTTACAGAGACAGATGTTGGTAGCGCTATGCGGAGTAGGAAGGATACAAAGCTTTCTAAGTAACGAACTACGTGCTTTATGCAGCCGCTAGGTTCTAAGGCACTACTCAAGAAGAGAAACAAGGTGGTATGCAGCAGGCACGTGTTGGCCTCGTGCAACTGCTGATTGCTAGTGGTAGGCTCCGCATTGAGAGTCTGCACTTTCCGGCGAAACTTCATCTACTCGTTCACATCGGTACCTATTCAGCCAGGCAGGTTATCTGTCTGGCTTCCGTGCATAGGAGCATAATAACGTGGTTGGCTCCGGTAGGACGTCGAAGTAGGGTTGCGCCAGCATTTGCTCTGGTGAGCAGCCGAGAATGTGCGCTAGGCATGGATTCAGCAACTCAAAGTCGTAAAGACATTATCTAATTCATAAGCCCATTCGATAACCGAGCAAAGTATCACTAGGCAGCCATTGACGCCTATATCTTAGCGTTACAGAGAGGTTATTTTCAATCACTAATAGCTTTGGCTGCTAAGTGAGGCGCTGTAGCATTAGTATTGAAATATCTCCTGTAGTCGGTCGCACACCTCCTGCGCCGTGGACTTAGATAGCACGCCCAAACGGCGTACCAGGCGAGTTTTATCGACGGAACGGATGTGGTCGAGCGCTACCTGGCCTTCCTTGCTCTGAAAGGTGCAATCCACCCGGGAGGGGTAGTCGCGCCGGGTGCTAGTCAGGGCCGCAATAGTTACGGTGCGCAGGTAGCGGTTCATCTCGTCGGGGGATAGCACCACGCAGGGGCGGGTCTTGTTGATTTCGCTGCCCTGAGTTGGGTCGAGGTTGACAAGCCATACCTCAAAGCGTTGCACAGCTACCACTGCCATTCTGTTTCCTCAAAGGTCTCATCTGAGAAACCCTCCAGTAGCTCGCCCTCCGGGGCCTGGCCTTGGGCAATGGCCTGCTGAAAACGCTCGTCCCACCCTTGACGGCAGGGCTTTACTACGGGCTTGATAAGCAAGCCTTCGGGCGTGGGCTGCAAATCTACCTCACCGCTAAGGTGGTACTGTTGCAGTAACTTCTTAGGCAGCACAATTCCCTGGGAATTGCCCACTCGAATCAGGCGCGTGTTCATGAGCGTAAATGTATGTACAATGTACTTACATTTACTTAACGGTATTAGTTTAATTCTCAAGTTACCAGGTCGATACTGAGACAGGACCAGGCCTTAATACTAAGAATACCTTTTCGCTACCTGAACTACCGCAAGCAAAACCATACCCCGTTGCTCTAGCCCCCTCGGCTGGGGTACCCAGCGTAAATACGCTACAGTACTCCAACGCAGGCTACACGATTAGCATTGACATCAACCTCAGCTCGCTAATTTGAAAGCTGATTTTCCGCATAGGGGAGAAACTCAACAACAAGGCACAAGTTAGCTTCTTTACCTTACGCGAGCTGCCCGATGCGCCTTTCTTCCTAAAATCGGCATCACCAACAAGGACACTTTGAAAGCAGCTAACGGCTTGTCCTCAGAACGCTATCTTGTTAATTATGCGGGCTCATCACCTGCTTAAGGCGGTGGTAGATTTCTGTATTCTCGTACAAGCCTGTAAATAACTCGCTGCCATTGCCGTAGGCGAAAACGGGCACCACTACCGCTGAGTGATGGGTAGTAGTGAAGCGGCCCGATACCTTCCCTGTCTGGCTGCTGCCGCCCACTACGCTGTAGCCTCCGGTTTCGTGGTCAGCCGTGACGATTACAAGGGTTTCCCCGTTCTGGGCTGCGAACCGAAAGGCCTTGCCTACCTGCTGGTCAAAATCCAGGACTTCCTGCACATTATAAGAGGTATCATTGAAGTGGCCCGCATCGTCAATCTGCGAGCCTTCCACCATCAGGAAAAAGCCCTTTTCGTTTTTGCCCAGCAGCTCCAGGGCTTTGTCGAAACCTAACTCCATGTAGGCCGCTGTGCGAGCGGGCATGCGGGTCGGGCCGTTGTCGGCGAGCAGGGCAACGGCTTTGGGGCTGGTGAGGGCGCGGGCCTGTTGGGGGGTAGTAGCTACCTGGTAACCCTTGGCCCGCCACTGCGCCAGCAGATCTACCCGGTCCTGGCGCTGGGTAAAGAACTTCAGGCCGCCCCCGTACATAAAGTCAATGGGGGCTTCTAGGAACTTTCTGGCAATAATTTCCAGGTCCTGGCGGTTGGGGTGGTTCACGGCAAAGCAGGCGGGCGTGGCATCGGGCAGTTCACAGGCTACCACCAGGCCCGTGGATTTGCCCTGGGCGCGGGCGTCCCACATGATGGACCGAAACGAATGCCCCAACGAGTCCATGCCGATGGCGCCGTTATAGGTTTTGTGCCCCGTGGCCATGGCCGTGGCACTGGCCGCCGAGTCGGTAATCTTGCCGTACTGGTTGGCCGTGATGGAAAGCCCCGTGGCTTGGGCCTGCTGCAAATAGAGCTGACCGCGGTTAGCAATCAGACCGCCCGTAACCTGGGCCGGGCCCATGCCGTCGCCAATTAGCAAAATGATATTCTTAAGGGGCTTGCGCGGGCCGGCGTAAGGCGTCAGGGTCGGCACAGCGTACGGTTTGCCCGGCCCGTACTCGCGCTTTTCGAGGGGTACTTCCGACGCGAGTGCTACATCGGGTTGCTGCTTGAGAGCTTCAATTACTACACTGCGAGTCGGAGTTGAAACCTGGGGGCGGGCACAGGAAACCAGACCTAGGCCACCCAGCAGCAACAGAGAAAACGGCAAGGAAGAGGACATACTTAGCGCAGCGAAGAAGGGTGAACAGTGAGCACGCGGTAGGCCCGGGCATTGAGGCCGCAGGGGTCGGTGGCGCGTACTTCAATTTTATGGGTACCCACTGGCAGGCCACTAGGCAGGCGGGCGCGCCAGAGGTGGGGACTGGGCTCGGCCTTACCCGCTAGGGCGGAGGCTTTGGCCGAAGGGTACACCCGGCGTTGCTGAAGTTGGTAGAGGCGAGCCACGTACGGGTCGGGGGTCATCACGGGGTAGGCTGGTTGCCACGCGCCGTCGTTGAGGCGAAACTCGACACGAGTTTTCGGGGAACCGGCAAACACGTTGATCATAGCTACGCTACGGGTAGAGTCGGCGGGCAAGTTCTGGGCCGGGTCCCACTCGGAATCTTCCGGCGTCCATACGCTCATTTGGAAGGTAGCAGGGTATTGAGAGGCTTTATAAGCTAGCTGGTAGTCACTATGCTCGCCTACTTGCATCTTCCAGTAGCCCTTGGGCGCCCCACAATTCATTAGGGCCGAGGGAATCCCAAAGATGTCGTGCTCTCCCTGCCACCAGCTGCCGCAGGTTGCACCTACCACTATTTCTTGCCAGGCTGGTCCCGTCGGTTGCAGGTGGTACTCCCGCCGGTTGCGGTGCTCGTGGGCTGAGATGAACGCAACATTGGAATGCCCGGCCAGCACGCGCAGCAGATCGGCTTTATTGACTACCTCGGCTAGGGGAATGTGCATAGCCAGCACGTGCAGTTGCTCAGGGTCGGAGTGCCGCAGGTAGTTGGTCAGGAAATTCAGCTGCTCGCTTGATATGCGGCCTTCGTACTTCTTCTGGCCCAGATAGGCCACGTCGTTGAGCACCACAAAATGCGCCTGGCCGTGTTGCAGGGCGTAGTAGGAAGGTCCAAAGTAGCGTTGATAGGTGGAGTCGGCGTAGAGAGCATCCTGTACCTCGTAGTTCTGATCGTGATTACCGAATACGGCATATACCGGCTTGCCCAGAGCCGCGAGGCTGGCCTTGGTTTTGGGGTACACGCCCAGTTCATCGAAAGTAATATCGCCCAGGGTGAGGGCAAAGGCGTAAGGGTCGTCGTAGAGCTCCTCGGTTACTAGGTGGTTGAAGTGGTAGAGGTCGTCCTGGCTGCCAGCCTGTATATCCCCGAGCAACACCACGTCGTAGGCGTTTTTCTCCGGGGCGGGCTGAAGCGCGAAATCCGCGGTCTGGTGGGAAGCCGCAGTAGGCTGGTAGTACCAACTAGTGGGTTGCGCGGGCGCATAGTCGCGGGGCTTTACCACAAAAATCAGGCGACCGGGCCGGGTACTCAGGCGGTAGCGGCCCTTACGGTCAGTGGGCACTATCTCGACGCCGTTGGACACCAGTACGCCGGCTACCCCAGCTTCGGAGGACTCGCGTTGGCCGTTGCCGTTCTGGTCGGCGAAGACAGTACCAACCACGGTGTGCGGCGTGAAGCGTTGGCCATATGCCAGGTCCCGGCCGGCCATCAGCAGCCCGAACAACATAGGCAAGGCATAGCTAACGAAGCTGTTGCGCATCAATTACTTGCTTAAGCTCACGTAATTCATCGGCCCCAACCAGCAGACCTGGGTAGTGCAACAGCTCCCGCCACACCGCCCGCCGCTGGGCGGCGGTGCTGGCCGGCAGGTTCCAGAAACGCACTTTCTGCCCATTTTTGAGAGCTTGCTGGCTAAGCTGTTTCAAGCGGGCGGCCTCGGGGGTAGGTATTTTTCCGGTTCCATCCCAACGAAAACTCTGCTGCCAGTCGCCATTCACGGTAGGAATGCTGGCGGCCAGCTGAGGCTGTAGATCAGAAAGCTGCCCGTCCAGAAACACCAGCCGGTCCGGGTCGGCCAGCACCTCGGGGCGGGGGTAGCTGCCGGTCAGAATGACGCGCACCCCGCCGGGCTGGGCCTGCCGAGGCGTAACGAGCAGGTCGCGGTACCGGCCTAGCACGCGCCGCAACTGCGCGTAGGTCGCCGGGCCGGCCGTTTTGAAGTCCACGAACAGCCATAGCTCTGCGGGCCGGGTGTACAGCTGGCCCGCGGCGCGCAACTGCTGCAAGGAGTCCAGGTAGAGGGTTTGCAGGGTGCGCGCTGGGTTTAGCGCGGCACGCTCGTGCCCTACCTGCAAGGTGGAGTCAACCAGGAAAATATCGGCCTCCACGCTTTTAAAGCCCAATTGCAAAGCATCCGTTAAGGGATGGGGCCGCCAGTAGTCGTTGTGGGAGTGCCCTTGTTCCAGGGGCTGGGCCGGTTGGAAGCGGGGCGTTTGGGCCTGGGCCTTTGTAACGGAAGCCAGCAACAGAATTGCGGCTGCGTAGCGAAACGAATTGCGCATGAAAAACACGAAGGCCCGCCTCTTCACCCCCAACCAGCAGGCTGTGAAGTAAGAGACGGGCGCGAGAAATTACCAGCCCTGGTTTTGGGCAATTTTGGAATTGTTCAGGTCGATAGGCGGAATGGGCCACACGTGGTGCACGGCGGGGTTAAACGTGCGGGCCGGCCACACTTCCACCACCTTATAGGTCGAGGCCGGGTTGGACTTGTCGGCGTATTCGCGCCCGCGCTGGGCTTTGGCGTAAGCGGCCTGGGCATCGCCCCAGCGCACGAGGTCGGCGTGGCGGTCGGCAAACTCACCAGCCAGCTCCGAGCGCCGCTCCCGCTTGAGGTCGGCCAGGGTAGCGCCGGTCAGCGCGGGCAGGCCGGCCCGGCGGCGCACCAGGTTAAGGGCCTGGTCGCCGCTTTTACCCTGCATAATCTGGGCTTCGGCCTGGAGCAGCAGCACCTCGGCGTAGCGCATCAGCGGCACGTTCAAATCGGTAGTGGGCTTGTCGCCGTTGGCGTTCAGGTGCTCCGTGGCCGGGTAGGTGTAGGGCTCCATGTACTTGCTGAATTGAAAGCCGGTCAGCGAATTAGTGGAGGAGTATTTCTGCTTCTGCCCCAGATAGGTAAACTCGTCGCCAAAGGAAAGGATGGTGGCCTCCCGGCGCGGGTCGCCGACCTCAAAGGACTCGTACAGATCCAACGTGGGTTGGAAATAGCCCCAGCCGTTGTATTTGCCCCAGCCCTTGTTTTCGAGCAGCACGCCGGGCAGAATACTACCGTCCTGCCGGCCCGATACTACCGACCAGATGTACTCACTGGACCAGTTGTTTTGGATGGTAAACACCGAGTGGAAGTCTTCCTTGGGCTTGCCCGTGTTGATGAGGGCTCGCCCCGAGCCGGATTTGGTCACGGCCTCGGCGGCCTGCTCAGCCAAGGCCCACTTGCTTTTGTCGTACTGGGCCCAAAACACATAGGTTTTAGCTAGGTAGGCCAGGGCCGCGTCCTTGTGGGCGTGGCCTAGCTCCGCCCCCGAGTAGGCCGTCACCAGTGGAAGCAGCTCGGCGGCCTTTTTCAGGT
Organism: Hymenobacter mucosus; assembly: GCF_900188255.1. Lineage (GTDB taxonomy): Bacteria > Bacteroidota > Bacteroidia > Cytophagales > Hymenobacteraceae > Hymenobacter > Hymenobacter mucosus. The sequence continues at coordinate 92,754 of NZ_FZNS01000014.1, forward strand.
CCTGCTCCATGAGTTCGTAGTTGGCTACCACGCTCACGGGCCGGGGGAAGCTGTTCTGGTCCATGTTGTCCACCGTCACCAGGGGCACGCCGGCGCGCTGGTCGCCGTAGCGAGTGGCAATGTGGAAGTAAGAAAAGGCCCGCATGAAGTAGGCTTCTCCCAGCACCCGGTTTTTAAGCTTCTCGTCGATGCTCATGGCCGGCAGGTTCTTCAGAATCTCGTTGGCCCGGCGGATAACCCGGTAGGAGTAGCCGTACATCTTATTGGTGTCGCCTTCGTCGCCGGTGGCCGTGAAGTTGCGCACGTTGGCGGCCGTGGCCCGCACGCGCCCCGTCACCATGTCGTCGGAGGCGTTGATGAGCCAGAAGAATCCCCGGCCGAACATGTCGTCGTTGTTCATGTAGCCGTACAGGGCATTGGAGGCGGCTACCGCATCCGCGTCGGTTTTCCAGAAGTTGGCGTAGGTAATGGTGCCCTGGGGCGTGAGGTCGGTGAAGTCGTCCTGGCAGCCGGTGGCAGCGCCCAGCAGTAGGGCCGTGAAAAGAAGCGCGGGGTATTTCATAGGGGAAAGAATGACCGTCAGTTGCTTAAATGCCCAGGTTCAGGCCAACCGTGAAAGTGCGGGCTACCGGGTAGGTGCCCAAATCCAGGCCCACGCCCCCGATTTCGGGGTCCATGCCGGAGTACTTGGTGAAGGTGACCAGGTTCTCGACGGTGCCGTAGAGGCGAAGGCTGGCGCCGGTACGCACGCGGCTGCTCCAGGCGGTGGGTAGGGTGTAGCCCACGGTCAGGTTTTTCAGGCGCAGGTAGGAGCCATCCTCCAGGTACCAGTCGGAGGGTAGGCTGAAGTTTTTGTTGGCGTCGTTGAGCGAGAGGCGTGGGATGTTGGAGTCGGGGTTCTGGGGCGTCCAGGCGTCGAGCACATGGCGGTCGAGGTTGTAGCCCTGCAAGCCGGCGTTGTAGGTAGCAAACTTGTAGCCGTTGAACAGCTTCACACCGCTCACGCCCTGCCAGAACACGCTCAAATCAAAGCCCTTCCACTGCCCGTTGAGGGTAAGCCCATAGGTTTGCTTGGGCATGGCATTGCCCATGAACACGCGGTCCTTGTCGTCAATGCGGCCGTCGCCGTTGGTGTCCCGGAACTTCAGGTCCCCGGGTTTGGCGCTGGGCTGAATCAGCTTGCCGTCGCCGTTGGTGTAGGCGCTTACCTCTTGCTCAGAGCGGAACAGGCCCTCGGTCGGCACCAGGTAGTAGGCGTACAGGGGCTGCCCCACGGCCGAGCGGAAGGGGTACATCTGGGTGCGCACGTTGTCGGTGTGCTGAATAAACTCGCTGCCGTAGCCGTCCAGGTCCTGCACCCGGTTTTTCAGCGTGGCCACGTTGCCGTTGATTTGGAAGGCGACGGGTCCGGCCTGGCCGGCGTACCCCACACTCAGTTCCCAACCCTTATTAAGCACAGTGCCCACGTTGGCCGTGGGGCCTTCGCCTACTCCGCTGCTGGGGTTGGGTGCAATGGGCAGAATCAGGCCGCGGGTAAACTTCTGGAAGTAATCGGCCGTCAGGGTCAGGCGGTTATCCAGCAGGCCCACGTCTAGGCCAGCATCGAAGGTTTCGGACCGCTCCCATTTCAGGTCGGGGTTCGACTGCTTGTTGATGTAGTAGCCGGTGCTGTAGCCCGGGGTGCTGCCTAAGTAGGCCTGGCTGCCAACGAGCGGCAGGTTGTAGGCGTAGTAGTTCACCGACTGAATATTGCCGATCTGGCCCCAGGAGGCCCTCAGCTTCAGCGTTTGTACGGCGGGCACTTGGAAGAAGGACTCCGATGATACTTTCCAGGCGCCCGAGACTGCCGGGAAGTAGTCGGAGTTGTACTTGAGCAGGCGCGACGACTGGTCGCGGCGCAGGCTGCCGGTCAGGAAGTACCGGTCGTTGAAGCTGTACGTCAGGCGGCCGATGGCGGAAGTTAACGCCTCTTGATACACGTCGCTAGCTGGGCGTTCCACAATTTCCTTGGCGTTGCCAATGTACTGGTACCAGCTGTCCTCGCGGTCGAAGTTCTGGCCTCGCAACGAGTAGTATTCGTAGTTGGTGCGCTGGGCCGAGTACACGGCCGTTAAGTCGAAGAAGTGCTTGCCTAGGGCTTTCTGGTAGCTTACCTGATTGTCCCAGATCCACTTGTCGCGCTGCCCTTGGCTCTGGGTCAGATAGTTCATCGTGTTGCTACGCCCTGGTTCGGGCACGCGCGGGTCGAAGCGCTTGTAGGAGTCGCGCAGCAAATCCAGGCTGAAGCTACTGCGCAGCTTCAGGTTGGTGAGCGGGCTATACTCCACGTACCCAATGCCATTGAGGTTGAGCACGGGGTTATTGATGGAAGGCCGCTCCAGTAAGGCCACGGGGTTGTATACGTCGCCGTAGGCTCCGGCAAACTGAAATTCGGGTGATGGAGCCAGTGGGGTTACCCCACCGTAGCCACCATCGGCGTAGCGTACCGTGGCCGCGGCCGGCATGAAGATGGCATTGAGGATGCTGCCGGAATAGGCATTGCTGGTGTTCGTGCCGCGGGCCTTGGTATGGTTTACGTACAGGTTCTGACCAACGGTAATCTTGTCGCTCAGGTCGTAGTCCGACTTCAGGCGCAGAGAGTAGCGCTTAAGGTTGGTGCTGATGAGTAGTCCCTCCCGGTCATGAAAGCCGAAGGACGTCAGGAAGCGCCCCCGGTCATTGCCGCCGCTCACAGTAGCATTTAGGTTGTAAATGCTGCCGGTGCGGAATATCTCGTCTATCCAGTTGGTGCGCGTAATCTGCCCCCAGGGGTTTTTGGCGGGGTCATGAGCCGCCGGGCGACCCACGCCAGCGTTGTCGGCAGCCTGGTTGTAGGCAGCGGCCTGCTCGGCTGCGTTTAAGGCCTCAGGCGTTTGGTAGGCCGTTTGCCAGCCCCGGTAGGTGTCGATGGTGACGCGCGAGGCGCCACTCTTACCGCTTTTGGTGGTGACGACAATGACGCCCGAAGAAGCCTGCGCGCCGTAGATGGCGGCCGAAGCGGCATCCTTGAGCACCGTAATGCTGGCAATGTCGTTGGGGTTCAGCGGCCCGCCGTAGTAGGGCATACCATCCACCACGTACAAGGGAGCCTCACTGCTCAGGGTGCCGGCGCCCCGAATAACTACCCGGGCCGTGGCGGCGGGGTCGCCCCCATTCTGCACTACCGTTACCCCAGCTAGGTTGCCCTGTAGCATGTCTTGCACGTTGGTCAGGGGGCGGTTGGCAATCTTTTCCGGGTTGGGCAGGGTAGCCACCGCCGTCGTGATGTTTTCGCGCTTGGCGGTACCGTAGCCAATTACCACTACCTCATCCAAGCCGGTAGCCGACTCCTTAAGCACCAGCTCGAAGCTGCTTTGCTCCGCTACTCGTAGCTCCAGCGTTTGGTAGCCAATAAAAGAAACTACCAGTACTGCTTGCGCTGGGTTCGCAACGGTAAGTTGAAACCGTCCTTCACTGTCCGTGGTCGTGCCCGTAGTTGTTCCTTTCACCAGAACAGTTACGCCCGGCAGGGGCTGACCGGCTTTGTCGGCTACGCGTCCACTCACAACCTGATCGACGGCGGTGGTCGACTGTACGGGGCTATTGTCGTAGTCTTCAGCAACTGGTAAGGCCAGTGCCGGGCCACTTAGGACCGATAAGGTCAGCGCCAGAGCTGCGGCTTGCTTGTGATGACTGGTTTTCACTACGTGTGCAGGCATAAGGAGTAGTAGAGTGATCAGGAGAGGACAGCCTACCAGCCAGATTATATGGGCATGGCAAAGCCTAGGCCCGACCTTGGTCAGGGTAGGTTCGGTTAGGATGCAGGAAGGGGCGGGTAGAAAAGATGCTTCTAAAGAACCGGTGGTAGGGCTACAGCCCAAGGTTCAAAGCGGGAGGTTGGCTGATAGCTGGGGAATGGTGCTTTTGCGCGGCACAAAGGAATGTCCTGCTTATTGATAGAGTGTTTTCTATAAATTATTTAATTATTACGTGGTGCTTTTCGGCCTTTGCATCCCGTATAGGCGAGGTGCTGCTCGTATTTCACCTAAGTGTATAGCAGTCAGAGACGAACCGTAGTGTAAGCTTAGTGATGTGATAAGCGAAGTCTTATCCCGATTGGACCAGTTGCCCGGGGTATTTTCTTAGCCAACACGCGGCTGCACGTGCAGAAACGCCAAAACGCAAGTAGGCCGGATACGTCCACTGGTATCCGGCCTACTTGCGTCTTACAGCAAGGACTAGTTTCCCCGCAGTTGTTCTACAATGCTAGGTTATAGCATGGGTGGCAAACTATATCTTATCAGAAACCAGGGTAGCCTTTAATAATCTGGTTACAGCGTCGGGATGTCGTTGGCGGTGGTGCCCTCGGGCCCGAACTGCTTATGGAGGAGTAGATGGTAAGTGCTTTGCGCTACCAGGGCTACCTCGTGAAAGCCGCAGAGCATCAGCTTAAGCTTACCAGGGTAGGCGTTAATGCTGCTAATCGTACGGGCACCAGGGACTGAAGTGGAATAGTCCGCGGTGTCAACCGTCACGGCTACTGCGGTAGCATCACCGACTTTGGCCGGTCGGCGGCACCTACGCCCCAAGTAGGACTTGGGGTAGCACCCATTTCAAAGATGAGGTTGCCGCCTTGCAGTAGCTCTTGGTGCGTGATGTAGGACTTAGTATAGGCTTTGCCATTGAGGGTAATTGCCTGAATATACTTATTGGTGGAGCTGTTGTTTTTGGCCTCGATAGTAAGCGTCTTGCCGGCGGCCAGCCTAATGGTAGCGTGCTTGACGGCTGGGCTACCAAACACGTATGCACCATTGGCCGGGTTGAGTGGGTAGAAGCCCAGAGTGGAGAAGATGTGCCACGCCGACATCTGACCAACGTCCTCATTCCCAATAATGCCGTCGGGCTTGGCCGTGTAGAAGTTATCGGTGATGAACCGGACCTTATCGGCAGTTTTCCAGGGCTGGCCCACGTAGTTGTAGAGGTAGGCAACGTGGTGGCTGGGCTCGTTGCCGTGCGCGTACATGCCAATAAGCCCGGAAATATCGTTGGAAGCTTCGGCTCCCATATCACCCTTCACAATGAACAAGGAATCCAGCTTCTGGCTGAACCGCTTCTCACCTCCCAGCAAGCCAATCAATCCCTCTACGTCTTGGGGGACCAGCCAGGTGTACTGCCAGGGGTTCCCCTCCGTGAAGTCGCTTTTCATGTGCACGGACGTAAACGGGTTAAAGGGCGTGCGCCACTCGTTCAGCGCCACGCGGCCGCGCATAAAGCCTACCCGCTTGTCGAAGTAGTTCTCATAGTTTTTAGCGCGCTTGCTGAAGTAGGCGTAATCGTCGGCTTTGCCCAGCTTCCGGGCCATCTGCGCAATGCACCAATCGTCGATGGCGTATTCCAAGCCTTTCGATACGCTTTCCGCCTCACTATTGGCCGGAATAAAGCCTCCGGCTTTCACCGCCTTCAGGCCCAGCTCGTCGCGCATGGCGGTGGCGCGTACGGCTTCGTAAGCCAGAGCGGCATCGAAACCCCGGAAGCCTTTCAGGTAGGCATCTGCCACCACAGGCACGGCGCTGTAGCCCACCATGCAGTTGGTTTCGTTACCCATCAGATGCCACACAGGCAGCTTGCCCTGCTGCTGGTAGATGGCAAGCATAGAGCTCACCATGTCATTGACGCGCTCGGGCTGGAGAATGGTGAACAGGGGGTGGGCCGCCCGGTAGGTATCCCAGAGGGAGAAAGTGGTTAGGTTGGTGAAGCCCGCGTTCTGGTGTACTTGCTTGTCGGTGCCCCGGTAGTCGCCGTTATGGTCGTTGAAAATGGAGGGCGCAATCATGGTGTGATACAGAGCCGTGTAGAAGGTTTTCAGGCGGGTTTCGTCGGCCTGAATCTGTACTTTTTGCAGCTCCCGGTTCCAGGCGGCATCGGCCTGAGCCACCACTTTATTGAAATTCCAGTGTGGAATTTCGGCTCGGATGTTGGCCTGTGCCCCCGCGGTGCTCACGGGAGAGATGCCCACTTTCAGCTTTACTTGCTCACCTGCCTGGGTTGCGAAGGTGACGACGCCCTTGAGGCGGTTGCCGGTAGCCGCGGGCTTAGTGTTGCCTAGGGTATCCAGTACCTGCACGCTGCTGAAGTTGCGGATAGGCTTGGAGAATACCGCCGCAAAGTAGAGGCGCTGATCTACGGCCCAGCCTTTGGAGTTTCGGTACCCAACAAGGGTGCTGTCGTTGAGCTGCTCGATGTGGGTGTCCGTGGCCAGGTCCCAGCCAATACCCTGCTGCAAGTCAAAAATTAGGTGGGCCGCGTCGGACTTGGGAAAGGTGTACTGGTGAAAGCCAACTCGCTCGGTGGCGGTCAGCTCGGCCTTGATATCGTAGCGCTTCAAGCGCACGGCGTAGTAGCCCGGCTTGGCCTGTTCTTCCTGATGCGAAAAAAGCGACACCAGGCCGCGCTCGGGGTGCTTAACCCGGCCTTCGGTTACGCGCACGGCTCCGGTAGTGGGCATTACCGTCACGTCGCCCAGGTCGCCGATGCCGGTTCCGCTTAGGTGGGTGTGGGAAAAACCGACAATAGTGGAATCAGAATAATGATATCCGGAGCACCAATCCCAGCCCTCAGTAATATTTACTGGCCCGAGCTGCACGGCTCCAAATGGCACATTGGCCCCCATGAAAACATGACCATGAAAAGCTGTTCCAATGTAGGGGTCTACGTACTGGGTGAGGCTGGAGCTTGGAGCTTGGGTTGCTACCTTTTGGGTGCTGGTGCAGGCTGCTACAGCGACAATGCCACAGGCCAGGGCAGTTGCGGAGAGGATGAATCGACTACGGATACGCTTCATGAAAACTTGGTGACTTAAGTAGCAGGGCGTTTGTGAGCAGGCCGGAAACCGAGAAGCTCAGAGATGCCACGTAGGGCACAGCATTCGTGCTAGCCGGTGGCGTTCCGCGTGAATGTGTAGCCAGTGGTACCTGCTACCGTGGGCTTTATCCATAACCAAAGAAACAAGCGAGGTGCCTGAAACCTCAAGTTATGTGGTGGTTATACACAAGAAGAGCGCCCCAACATGCACGCGGTATTTTATGCCAAGTACGTTTAAAATAGTGATAGTATACCCTCGGTAGTAGGTGCTGGTACTCACATTGGGCACGTTGCGCTTATTGAGGCTAA
>NZ_FZNS01000021.1 GCF_900188255.1 Hymenobacter mucosus
GGTACTACTTGCGAATTTAAGCAATTGCTAAAATAAAAAGTTTCTTCTTTTTAAGCTAAAGCGCAGTCTTTGCTTGCATTTCATCACAGTATCTACCGCGAACCAAAGGAAAAGCCCCAGCGCAAAAGCGTAGCTGCTGATGCTCCGCTGCGCTGCGCAACTGCAGCTACGCTTTCGCTACCCACAGGCAAAAGTTGGAGTAGTACTAGAGTAGGAATATAAATTCTTGTTAAGACCTATGTACTGTTGTTAGAACGGTAGTTTCGGAAGCTGCACATTGCTCTTTTGAAGCTAATGACTGCTATACCAGCGGCGGCGGAACCAAAAGGCTACGTTGACCAGGGCAATTAAGGCAGGCACCTCAATTAGCGGCCCGATAACCCCAGCAAAGGCTTGTCCTGAGTTGAGCCCGAACACGCCGATAGCCACGGCAATCGCTAGCTCGAAGTTGTTGCCAGTTGCGGTGAAGGCAATAGACGCATTTTCGGCGTAATCGGCCCCCAGCCACTTACCGGCCGCGAAGCTGAGCACGAACATGATGCCGAAGTACAGGGCTAGCGGCAAGGCAATGCGCAGCACATCTAAGGGAATCCGCACGATGGTTTCGCCTTTCAAGCTAAACATGACCACGATGGTTAACAGCAACGCAATCAAGGTAATCGGGCTAATGGTCGGGATATACACCTGCTCGTACCACTCGTTGCCTTTCAGGCGACGCAGGATAGTGCGCGAGAGAAAGCCCGCCGCGAAGGGAATGCCTAGATAAATGAGCACGCTTTGGGCAATATCCCCGATGCCAATGTTCACGGCGTAGCCTTTCAGCCCAAAGTAGGGCGGGAGTACGGTGATAAACAGCCACGCCAGCACCGAGTAAAACAGCACCTGAAAGAGGGAATTGAGGGCCACCAATCCCGCCGCGTATTCGCGGGAGCCATCGGCTAGGTCGTTCCAGACCAGCACCATCGCAATGCAGCGGGCAATGCCAATGAGAATCAGGCCCATCATGTACTCGGGTTTGTCGGGCAGCAGCCAGATAGCCAGGAAGAACATGAGCAGCGGCCCGAGTATCCAGTTCAGAAACAGCGACAGGCCAATGATGCGCGTGTTCTTAAAGACTGACGGCAGTTGCTCGTACTTGACCTTGGCCAAGGGGGGATACATCATCAAGATAAGACCCAGGGCCAGGGGGACATTCACCGTGCCCACCGAGAAGTAGTTCACCGCGTCATTGATGCCGGGCACCAAGTAGCCCAGGCCCACGCCCAGGGCCATTGCCAGAAATATCCAGAGCGTGAGGCCCCGGTCCAGGCCCGAGAGTTTCTTTTGGGCAACCGCCGCAACGGGCGGCGAGAGGGGAGTAGATTGGTTGAGCGTTGTCATGTAGGGTAAGATTAGGTAATGCCGACCGAGGGGCTACGGCGCTCCATCTGCACCGTATTGCGCCACACGCCGTGGTGCTGGCCGATGCGTTCCCGGTGCCCGATAACCCGGAATCCCGCTTGCGTATGCAGGCCAATACTGGCCGTGTTTTCCTCGAAGGTGCCCGCTTGCAGCGTCCAGATACCGTTGGTTTCGGATGCTTGAATGAGGGCGTGAAGCAGTAGCCGCCCCACGCCTTGCCCGCGCGCTTCAGCGGCCACGTAAATGCTGAGTTCGGCCACGCCCCCGTACACGCAACGGCTCGATACGGGCGAAAGCGCCGCCCAACCCAGCACCGTACCGGCTTCATCCAGGACGACCAAGCGGCTATGGGGTAAGTGGGCTTTGTCCCATGCTTCCCAAGTGGGTGCCTGCGTTTCAAAGGTGGCGTTGCCCGTGGCAATGCCTTGCTCGTAGATGTCGCGTACGGCGGGCCAATGCGTAGCTAGTAGAGGTAGTAGGTTCATCACAGCGAAAAGCCGAAGCAGAAAGGGTTATTTACGATGGAGCAGGTACGCCCCCGCCGCTAGCAGCAACACCCCGGCCAGCTTGCTAAGCGAAAAGCTGTGACGAGGTAGGCTCATCAGCCCGAAATGGTCATACAGCACCGCCGTGAGCAGTTGCCCGGTGACCACTAGGGCGAAGAGGCTGGCTGCACCGACGCGAGGCAGCGAAAAAACAATGGCCGCGATGTAGACCATGCCGAGTGCGCCCCCGGTCCATTCATACCATTTCACCCCGCTCACGTCGGCTAGGGTAGGCAACGGGGACTGCATGGCTAGCAGCACCAGCGCTGCGGTTATGCTCCCGACTACGTAGGAGGCGAGCACGGCCCACATCACGCTGTGCAGCCCACTGCGTAACTGACTGTTGACCGCGGATTGGGTGGTCAGGGCAGCGCCCGCCAATACCAGCACGAGCAGGGGAAGGTATTTCATGGACGGAGGAAAAGGCAACGCGGTCCGTGTGGATGACTAGTAGGCCTTGCGGAGCATGTCGGCGTACTCATTCGGTAAGGGCGACGCTTCCACCGCCTGCGCGGCGTGCTCCACGTCGTAAGCCACCCGCACGAACTCCGAGCGGAGGCTGCTAGCGTCCGTGCGGGTCGTGCTCTGGTCAAGGTGCAGCAGCAGGTAGGCGGCGCGTGGGTCGCCATCCTTGGGCTTGCCCACCGAGCCGATATTGAGCGCGTGCCGGTAACGGGTTTCGCCTTCGTGCTCGTAAGGAATCGCCCGATGGTAGGGCTTATGGGTGTGGCCAAAGAGCAAAATATCCGCCCCTGCCCCTTCCAGCAGGCGCAAAAAGCTGCCTTCGGGAAAGTCCTCGAACAAGTACTGGTTAATGCGGCGCGGCGAGCCGTGGACCATGAGCAGGCTGAGCGTACAGGGTTCGTCCTGAAAGTCCAGGCGCATGTGCTTGGGCAACAGACGCAGATAACGCCGCTCGTCGTCGCCCACTACGGAGTTGGTATAGGCGATGCTTTGCGCGCCCAGGCTCTTGTCGGTGTCTGTCTGGTAGGCACAGCCACAATCGGAGCTGGCCAGGCCAATGCCCTGGTCGTAGTTGCCCGCCAGCGTCGGAATACCCCGCCGCCGCACTTCGTTTACTACCTCGTTAGGCCAAGGGGCATAGCCTACTAGGTCACCCAGGCAGAAAATCATGTCCGGGCGGCGCTGGTCCAAGTCGGCCAGCACGGCTTGCAGTGCGGGGAGGTTGCCGTGTACGTCGGAGAAAAAGGCAATTGTCATCGGAAAGAGAAGAAGGGAAAGTTGGAAAGCAAAACGGCGCAACCCCAGGGGCCGCGCCGTTACCAGAATTTAGCAGCACCCGCCGCCCGGTGTGCAGGCCGCTACTTGCAGTTGGGGCAGCGCAAATTGAGCATTCGGGATACCACAGGCTTCTTGCGCCAAGCAAGCGGTTTGCTTTTGCGTCAGCACAAAGTCTTGACCGTCGAAGGAGAGGCCGAACTTGCCAATAGTTTGCTGCTGGTATTCCACCTCAATGTCCAAATCCTCGTGGCCGAGGATTTTTTCGGATAGCGTCAGAATGTGCAGGAATTTTTGCGGGGCCAGCCGATGGTCATAGTCGCCCGCTTCCCACAGTTGGAAGTTGGCCACGGTTTCGCGGCGCTCGACCCCGCCGCAGTCGATGAAGTGCTTGCTTACCAATCCTACTTCGGTGACGTGGAAGTGAGCCGGGAGGTAGGTGCCATCGGGCAGGCGGAAATTGATAGCTTCCAGTCCGCGCAGGGACTGCTTCAGTTCAGAGATTTTCATGGCAGTGAGGAAGTGAAGGATGGAAATTAGCAGGCGCAGGCATCGGCTGGCCCGCAGGCAGTCGTGGAAGTGGCCTCGATAAAGAAGGCCGTAAATTGTTGGTAGACTTGCTGTAGTAGGGGCGTGTTAAGGCAGTAGCAGACGGTTACCCCCTCGATTTCGCCGCGAATCAGGTCCAGTGCCTTTAACTCTTGCAGGTGCTGAAAGACGGTCGTGCGCGAGAGCGGCAGCTCGGCGGCAATGTCGCCAGAGATGCAGGTTTGCTTGCTGGCCAGCAATTGGATGATGGCGACTCGGGCAGGATGGGATAGGGCTTTGGCTACGCGGGCGAGCTGCTGCTGCTCGTCGGTAAAGGCCGCCGTTTTAGCGTAGGTCATTAGAGGAAGTGGAGAGAGTGTCAGTAGAAGCCGTGGCGGCTAGCAATTGGGCAAAGAGCTTTTCTGCACGCTGATAAGCGCGCTGCTCAGCATCCCGTAGCCGCTGCTCGTCGCCACCACCGGGTAGGCCATTGTACCCCCCTTGCGTTTGTAGGCGCAAACTTTCCAAGACGAGGCATTCGGTGCGTAGCACTCGTTCAAGTACTAGGTGTAGTACTGGATGGACGGAAGAAGGTGAGGTAGAGGCCATACACAAGTAGAACAAAGTAGATGTCGCAAACATACGACATAATGTGACGTATGTTTGCGACATAAGGAAATTATTATTGTACAGAGCAATATAAGCTTGGCGGTAATTTCTATTGCTACTCTAGGTTGCCCTGGCTTAGTGAGCACAAACGCCCCGAGAATGACTTATAAAATCTATCCTTTCGGGACCGACTGAGCAGGAAAGAGAACAAAAGGGAAAAATCACATGATGTGCCATAAAAGATGCAGAAAATACATAAATAATGTTGTAAAAAATGCAACATTAAAACGATTATTTGCGTTTAAATAGTATAAGCAACAAGCAAATAAACAGCCTCTTAGCCATGAAAAACGCTGCCACCTTCGCCCCCCGCACGGATGTTTACGATGTGATAACTAATCGTATTATTGTTGCCCTCGAAAACGGCGTGACCCCTTGGAAAGTTAGTTGGAATGCTGCCCACGGCGCACCACGTAACTATAAAAGCAAGCACGTTTACCAAGGCATCAACGCCTTTCTACTAGGGATGCAGCCCTACGAGCAGCCGTATTACCTGACCTTTAATCAGGCCCGCGAGTTGGGCGGTTGCGTTCGGAAGGGCGAGAAGGGGATGCCAGTAGTTTTCTATAAGACCGGCAAGAAGGAGGACGCGCAGGGCAAGGAGAAGAAGGTAGCCATCTTGCAGTATAGCACCGTCTTTAATATTGCGCAGATTGACGGGGTAGAGTGGAAGTTGCCCGAGCTGCCCAGCCGGGAACATACGCCACTAGAAGCTGCTGAGCAGATACTAGCAGGCTACGTGGGCGGCCCGCGCATCGTGTACGCCGGGAGTGAACCCCACTACCGGACCAGTACCGACACCGTGACCGTGCCCGAGGCCAGCGACTTTCACACGGCCGAGGATTTTTACCTGACCCTGTTTCACGAGTTGGCCCACAGCACTGGCCACAGCAAACGCCTAGACCGGGCCACGCTGACAGAAAAGGCCGCTTTCGGAAGCGAAACCTACGCCAAAGAGGAATTGGTAGCCGAGCTAGCCGCCGCCTTTCTAGGCAACGCAGCGGGCCTTGACTTAGCTACCACCACGGCCGGAAGCGCCAGCTACGTTGCAAGCTGGTTGCAGGCCCTACGTAATGATAAGCGCCTGATTATTTCCGCCGCCAGCCAAGGCCAGAAGGCCGCTAACCTGATTCGGGGGATTGTGCCCAGCTACGAAGCCGGAGAAGCGGAGATACCAGCCGAGTAGGGGAGAGGCCAGCGGTCCGGCCGGAGAAGTCCGGCCGGACCCGGAGCCGCGACAAGAGGAAAAGTGCAATTGCAATAAGGCAGGTTGAGGTGCCAGATAGCAGAACTGCTTTGCAATTGTAAAAAGGTAATTCTCACTTATTGCGGTAGCGTTCTCACCTATTGTGGAAAGAGAACAAAAGGGGAAAAACCACCTTTCGTGCCGAAAAAATATGCAAAAAATACATAAATAAAGGTGTAAAAAATGCAACATTATGCTAGTTAATACGTTTAATAAGTATAAGCAACGCACATAGAAACAGGCTCTTAGCCCTCACGCCTACTGCCATGAAAAGCACCAACCTATACCGCCCCGCTCGTCGTATTCCCGCCGCCCGCTTGGAACGCCTCAGAGCCAGCAATGTCGCCAAGCGTGAGGCCCGCGAAGCTGCCTATCAAGCTGCCGAGCAGGCCCGCCAGCAGCAGCTGACCCCAGCGGCCGAGTGGGAGCCAGCCCCGAGCCTCAAAGCCTTGCCCGGTGGGCTGCATTGGTCGAATCAGGCTCCGGTGCCCGCTATTGGAACTACTGTCACCATCAACCGGGACGGACACCCCGAGCAGGCCAAAGTTGCCGCCTATTGCCACGCCGCAGGCTTTTTGGGACTGGTTACAGAAACCACCCACCACGCCAAGACCGCCAGCCGCAAGAAGCGCAGCCCCCGCGCAAATTGTGTATTCGGTAGTCAGTTGGCCCTTGCCGCATAGGGCCAGCAGCGCCCCTTGCCCAGCAGGGAAAAACCACCTTTTATAAGTCAGGAACCAGCGGGAAAAAGCGGCCTCATTATGACCAAAAAGATGCAAAAAATACATAAATAAAGTTGTAGTTTTTACAACAATAAGCAGGGCAAATACGTTTAGATAGTATAAGCAACGCACACAAAAACAGCCCTTTAGCCATGTCTGACTTTGCCGACTTCCGCACCCAAGCCCGCGCTGCATTTCCCGACCTGAACGTTTCGGTGATGATGTACGACAAGGAAACGGCCACCGGCAGCGGCTTGATATACTACCGGCTGAAAGCGGCCGGAATGAAAATCGGTGCAGCCAGCTTGACCGCCGAGGCCACCAGCCCGGCCGAAGCCATAGCTAGCATGATTCGGCAAGTAGCGCAGGCCCGCCGCGCTACTCGCGCCGCCGCCGATGCAGCGATGCTTGCCCGCAGCCAGCGCCCCGCTTACGCTTAGCCTTTCCCTACCTCTTTCCTTTTTCGCCATGAGCCACGCCACCCGCCTACTGACCCCTGACCAAGCCATAGCCATAGCGCAGGAGAACATTCAAGCCAACCACCATATCACCATCACCGCCTGCTTAGGGCAGGTCGATGTACCGAGCTGCTTTGCGCAGGTCGGCGGGGGAGGGGTAACCAGCAAAGACGGACTGCATTACTCGCAGTGGAGCAATGAGAAGGGAGAGCTGCTAATCATGTTTGCGGGCTTAGGGCTATTCACTTATCAACTCGATTACGACAGGATGCCCGCAGGCTTGCGCCAGTGGCACACGCAGCAGGACGACAACGAGTAGGGCCACCGGCCCCCAGCAGCTAACTACTTTCTTCTCCCTTGAATATTCGCCATGAAAAAGACCCCAGCCCCGACCCCAAAACAGCCCGAAATCAGCCCGCTAGATTGGGTAGGCGACCCGGAGAAATGCCCGAAGTACGTAGGCTTTCCAACCCGGAACGGGCTACCGCCAGTCCTTATTTGGTCGGGCGAGGGACAGGTGCCCGCTATTGGTGCCCGAGTTCATATCTACATGAACAGCTTCGGCCCGGCCGTGGTGAAGGCTTACTTCCACGCTGACGGCTATTTGGGGGTGCTTTGTGCTCCCGAGGTGCTACCCGATTGGTTCCAGCGCCAAAGCCCCGGCGTGACGCTGGTTCACATCTTCGGCCGCGAGTTGGAGCCCTACGGCCCCAAGCCGACCCCCGCCACCGCAGCGGCCCCTGCGCCAGATAAAGAACACCCGTTGGCCGAGTGGGCGGCTGCCATCGACCAGGCGCACGAGGCCAACGACAACAAGCCGGCGATAAACGACCCCGGCGACTGGATACCGGACTACCCCGAAACCGCTAACCCGGACGACAACCAGGACAGCGAGGACTACCCCGAGCACCCGCAGGACGAGCAGCGCGACTAGCCAGCGCCCCCAGCGGCCCAGCCCTTTTTTCCCTTTTGTTCTTTAGCCCCTTGCTATGTTACCCAACCTTCAAGCCATTGAAACCCTAGCGGGCCGCATCACGATTGGTGCCACCGTTCGTAGCACTCGCTACGCCACGGTACAGGGAGCCGTGACCGCCATTTTTTGGAGTGGCTACTTTTACAGCATTGAGGTTGCCGGCCAGCACTCCGACAACGCCGCGAACTACGAGCTGCTTTCAGCGCCGCAGTACCCCGGCTTCAACTATGTAAATCCCAACGCCCAGCAGGTATTAAGCGGTAAGTTTGAAATCATCGTACCGGGCGAGGGAGATAGAATCTACTTCGCGGACACCGCGCAGCAGGCTATTTCATTAGTGGCTGCAACGATTGGCCTACGCGACCAGGAGGCCGAGGTAGCTTATCTGATTCAGCGGGCCGCAGCCGGGCCAGTCAACGAGCTACGTTGGCGCGGGCAAGCAGTGGGCAGCATAGTTGGCCAGCTTGCCTACGTGAGCCACGGCCAGGAGCGCCCCGCCCCCCTCTATCCGGTTGGTACGAAAGTTCGGTTTTATACTGGCCATGAGGCATACACGGTCAGCGGAATAGCCTTGTACAAAGACCGGCTGAATTACGGGCACACGAAGTGGCATTACTTCTACCAGGAGGCCCGCAGCACTCACCACCCCATGAGTGAGGCGCATACCAGCTCAGTAGCCGAAGTTGATTCTGTTGCCGCCTAGTGCTTCTTATGGCAACCCACAGTGAAGAAGTCCGGCGCATACTGTTGTGCGGCCCCCTGCTTTCCAAGCTTCACGAAATCAACGGTTATACTGAGGGAAACGAGCTTATCATTTCCTTACAGGACACCGAGGCTGACCGGGGATTTAAGCGGCCTAAGCCCCCACGCTAATACGCGCCACCTACGCGGAGTGGCAGGCTGAATTTGCCCTTACTCCTAAGCTCCGCGAAAAGCTACTGCCTACGCTCAACCGAGTAGCCCCCCAGCTTGCCGCCTAGTCATTTCTAGCCTTTCCCTAGCCTTTATAGCTCTTTCTCCATGCCATACCCCAGCCAAACCGAGATAGACGCACAAGCCGCCGCCGCAGGCTTTACAGTGGGCGCTTACGTCCACATGAGCACCCGCGACTATACAGTGGCCGCACCTATCCGGGAGTTTTCGTTTTCAGATGGTGAGGTAGTAGCCGTATGGATGAACGGCGCTTGTCGAACCCCGCTGAGCGAGTTACGCCTGAGCACTGGCCACCGCACCCGGCAGCAGTTTCCGGCCGGTTATGAGTTCTTTCTTAAGGTATTGTTAAACAAATAGGGTAAAACCTCCGACTCAGTTCGCGTTCAATGGGTTTTGCCTGCTGGTGGATTTCACCAAATCGCACCGGTGCCAGCAGGCTAACTCGGAGAGGTTCGCGCAGGTCCTGAAGAATATCCCACTCGGCCACGTGAGCAATGCCGATTAACTTTTGTGCCGAACTTTTAACCAAGGCCCACTTTGTGCCAACTGCATTAATTTCAACCCCTATTAGGTTTGGTACGCCGCCATCAGAGCAGTCGCTTAGGAAAAAATCGGCGCATGATTTCCCATACCATATCCTGCTCGGCGCTGTTGCATGTCAGGGATGAGGTATCAAATTCGATTTGCAATTCATTAACTACTAATTTGCTACCGCGAAATAGGATATTACCGTGTTGTACAAATGGCATATTCCGCTTAGGCATATGCATCCTGACACGCCAAACCTGCTGACCCGCGTGTAGAACGGCAAACTGCTCCAGTAACTGCCGCTTCTGCTCGGATGTAACCAGCCGTGCGACGTTATAAATGGACTTTCCACGGGTATTTATCGTCAAGCAATCGGTTAGCGTGAGCATGAGTAAATTTCAAGAGTCGCGATTTTTTGTAATATCGAACAGTAATCAGAGTTTTCCGCGATGTGGAATGATAAAGAAACAAACGTTGACCTGTTAGGACACCAACGTATAGCGCAGACTATCGTGGAAATACTACGAGAGGAAGAACTACGACCGCTTACTATCGGCATACATGGCAGTTGGGGGGCGGGTAAAACTTCTATTCTGTCACTCATCGAGGCGGAGTTAAAGGACGATCCAACAACGCTGTGCCTGACGTTCAACGGGTGGCTTTACCAAGGTTACGACGATACCAAGTCGGCCCTGATGGAAGCCGTGGTGCACGCCTTGCTGAGCCAACGCTCGGTGGGAGCCTCGGCCGTGGCGATGGGCAAGCGCCTCTTCAAGCGCATCAACTGGCTGAAAGCCGCCAAGGTAGCGGGCAGCCTAGCCATGACGGCTGCTTCGGGAATGTCGCCGGCAGCCCTTTTTGGCTTGCCTGGCCTGCTTGCCAGCGCCAAAGACGTGTTTGGCGAGAAGGAAGCTAAACCAACCGGGCCGACCGTTAACGTAACGGTAGAGGCGGAAGAAGAAGAATGGCTGAAACCGGAGCAGGCGACCGTGCCTGCGCAAATACAGGCTTTCCGCGACGAGTTGCAAGCCCTTATCAAGGAAGCCGGCGTAGAGCGCCTAGTCGTGCTGGTGGACGACCTTGACCGGTGCCTGCCCACTTCAGTCATTGACATTCTGGAAGCGGTCAAGCTATTTCTGTTCGTTGAGGGCTCGGCCTTCATCCTGGCCACGGACGAGCAGATGATTGAGTATGCCGTGCGCCGACACTTTCCCGATTTACCGGTGTCGCAGGCCGAGTACACGAAGCACTACCTGGAAAAGCTCATTCAGATTCCGATTCGCGTTCCTTCGCTTAACGCGCTCCAAACGCAGAACTACATCCGATTTTTGCTGTTGCAAAACCACTTGCAGCACGACAAAGCCCGATTGGCCCAAATCTGTACGGCCTTTGAACAGGCCCGCGAAACTCCCTACGACAACAAAGAGCTGACCTACGCCTTTATCACCGAACAGCTTGGCGGCTCTAACCAGGACTTGCGCAACATTCTCAATGTAGCGGAGCAGTTGGGTAGCACCCTAGCCAAGGAACTGCGCGGTAATCCACGCAACGTCAAGCGGTTTTTGAACACCTTATTCCTGCGCCAGCGTGTTGCACGTATCTACGGCCTGGAAGGAAAGGTACAGCTCGACGCGCTGGCTAAGCTCATGCTGCTGGAGCGCTTCCATGCCGAGCAATACGAAGCGGTGGTCGCCGACGTGACAGCGGCCCCGGACGGGCGGTCAGCTACGGTACAGCAACTGGAAGCCACTGAGCCCGAGCCTGTGTCGGACGTTAAGCCGAAGGCAAAAGCGAAGCCCGTTACGCCGGCTTCTACGGCCACGGCAGCTGAGGAAGAACTACGGCATTGGGCGCAGTTTGCGCCCCCCCTGGCAGAAGTGGACTTGCGGCCGTACATTTTCATTTCCCGCGAGCGAGTCCTGAGCTTTCAGCCGGGTGAGGAGATTCCGCCGGCGCTGCTGCCGCTCTATCAGGCGCTGCTAACCGGCGTGCGCCTGCAATTTGTAAAGCACGAGGCGGATGCGAAAGCGCTTACCCCGAGCCAGGCCCGGCTGCTGTTCGAGCAACTTCAGCGGGAAGCCGTGACAACCGGAGACTGGCAGACGGTGCCCAAGGCGGTGGATGGATTGGTATACTTGGTGCAGCAGCAACCATCGCTGGAAGTACCCCTTATAACCATGATGAACAGCGTAGCCGCGAAGGACTTAGGGGTGTGGGTCGGTACCAAGTTCGGCTTTTTCACGACGCTGGACGGAAAAGCGGCCCGCCATACCTTTCTGGTGAATCTACAGCAAGACCCGCAGGTGAACGGGACCTTGAAGAGCCTTCTTTCTCAAACGCAACCCATAGCCTAATTCGTGGGAACCTCTGCTAACCGCCGCGGCCCAAAGCCGTCCATTCCCCTGATTCCCGACTGGATTGAGCCCCTTCCTCCCGAAGAGGACCCGGCAAGTGAGCCGATTAACCCAGAGCAGGTACCGTTCGAGCTAGAAGAAGAACCATCCCTGGTAGACGACCCAGCGGACTCAGCCGAGCCCGCTAACCCGACCCAACCAGCCGGCGAGGAGGTAGCAGAGCCTGCGGTGCCGCTGCCCGCCAACCGCTTCAACACCAGCCAGCGGGGCTTTCAAAAGGCCGTTAAAACCAATGACTTTTCCGGCCTGCGACGCACGGTAAAGAATTACGTGGCGCAGGGCCTGGGCGGGGCACGCACGGGGGCACGGCGTCTCAGTCGCTCGGGCCGCGCTGTGGCCTCCTTTGGGGCAGTACTGGGCGACATTCGCCAGCAAGGGTTGGCGGCTACCCTAACCCGGTTGAACCTGGGCCAATTAGTGGGTCAGCCCGTGGTGACCGTGCTTTCGGCCTTGATGGGTCACGTGTGCGGAGTTTCCGCGCTGCTCGATGATGCCATCACCCGCGAGGCCTATGCCGATACCATTACGCGCGTAGTGGCGGACATGCCTAACCTGGACTTGGAGCACCTGACGGAAGCGCAAGCAGGCGAGATGATGGCCGTGTTCTTGGAGCAGAGCATCGTGCTGCGGCTCATCTGCGACATTGGCCGCTCGCAAACCGTGGCAACGGCTGACCCCGACCGTTCGCTGCGCGTGCAGCAAGAGCTGTATCAGATAGTCAATGGCATGGTACACAGCACCATCTTGCCCGAACTGACCCGGTCAATGGCTGACCCGTCTACTTTAAACCGGGAAATTCAACGCATTTATTCCGTTGCCCTGAACGCCATCCTCAAAGCTAACTAGCGTATCCTATGCCTACCAGTGGAATTGAACTACGCATTGGGGAAGCCGACCCGGGGGCCGGCGCCGACCGCACGCAGTTTGCCAATTTCTATACCTTCGATGTGCAGCGTCCCGGTTCCGGCCAGCCGGCCATCAGCCTGAGCGAATTGCTGGTGGCGTTGCGGCGGGTCAGGCTACAGCCCTCCCCCCTGTGCCTGGACTGGCTGGCAGTGGCCTGCGCGGCCTACGCCGCCGATACGACAGTCGACCGCTACACCAACTCGGATGACGGGTGGACGCGCCAGTTTGAACTGTTCGTGCCGGTGAGCGACGTAGCCCAGTGGGAGGCGCAGGCCGAACTGTTGGCTACAACCCTCAACTTTCTGACCGGCGACCTGTGGAAGCTGACCTTTCGGCCGAGTACGGCCGCTATTGTCGTGGCGCGGCGCAGCATGCAGCCGGTTACGTATCAGACCAATACCGTGTGCTTATTTTCGGGGGGAATGGACAGCTTTTTGGGAGCCATGAAGCTTTTAGACTCCGGGGTTCAGCCCCTGTTGGTCGGGCACGCGAAGAGCAGTGACGTTTCTGATTTTCGGAACCAAGCGGCCGAAGCTCTGCGTGCCCACTACCCCTCCCTACACCTGGAGCTGATCAAGGCCTTCGTACGGGTGCAAAAGCCCCCGCGCACCTACGAAGCGGTAATGGGCGAGAGTACCGAGCGCGGCCGCTCGTTTCTGTTTTTAGCCCTGGGGGCGGCCTGTGCCTCCGCCTTGCCCGGAACGGCCCAGAAAAATTTATGGATTCCGGAAAACGGCTTTATTACCTTGAATTTGCCGCTCTCACCCCTACGGATGGGGGCTTACAGTACCCGCACTACGCACCCCTACTATCTGAAGCTGGTGCAGCAGCTGATGGATAACCTGGGACTCAACACGACGGTGCACAACCCGTTTGAATTTTTCACAAAAGGCGAGATGCTGGCTAACTGCTCTGACCCGGCCTTCGCCGCGAGCGTCAATACCATGTCGTGCAGCCGGCCCGCCACGCGAAATGCCCGGTTAGAGGGCGCAGGAACTCGGCACTGCGGCCGCTGCGTACCCTGCATCATCCGGCGCGCGGCCCTGCACCAGGCAGGCATCCGCGATGACAACGCGCTGCTGCCGGCTGACCGTCGGTATCGCACAGATATCTACCGCGACATCCTGCACGCCTCCACAGCTAAAGCAACTAATAAAGCCGCCAAGGGCGAGAACGTAATGGCTCTCCGGTACATGCTGGCCCGTACGCAAGCCGACCCGCAGTACCTGGCAGCGGCCATCCAATTGACGGGGCCGCTCGCGGACCCGCAGCAATCGCTTGCCGTGTACCAGCGTGGCCTGGCAGAAGTGGCGGCCATTCTGCACCGAGTACGGGTAGTGGAGTAGCTATGGCCTGGTACGTTGACACCCACTGCCACCTAGATTTGTTTCCTGGCATTCAGCAGAGGGTAGCTGAGCAGGATGCGGCCCCGATAAAAACCATTTCGGTCACGAATGCCCCCGTCCTGTGGCGCCCCAACCAGCAGTTGTTTCGCTCTTGCCGCAATATCCGGCTGGCCCTGGGCCTACATCCGGAACTGGCTGGCCAACGGAGTAATGAGGTGGCGCTGTTTGAAGCGCTCAGCACCGAAACCAAATACATTGGTGAAATCGGCCTCGATGGCACCACCACCAACCAATGGGAGCGGGATACCCAACTGCGCGTGCTGCGCGGTGCCGCCGCCGCGCTGCGCGCCAGCCCAGCTAAAATTTTGACTGTGCATAGCCGCCGGGCTGCCGCCGAGACCATTCAGGAACTGGCTATCGGGCTGGCCGACACCCCGCACCAAGTCATCTTGCACTGGTATTCCGGCAATCTAACGGAGTTGCGGCGGGCAGTGGAACTGGGCTTCTACTTTTCTGTAAATCACACCATGCTCGCCAGCAAATCGGCGGCTGCGCTACTTAAGGCTATTCCGCGCAGCCGCCTGCTGACGGAAACAGATGCGCCGTTTACTTTTTCAGCCGCTGTGCCTGACCGGCTCACCTCGTTGCGAGCGACGGTAAAGATGCTGAGCCAGCAGTGGGCCATGGGGGAGCAGGAATGCTTATCCTTGGTGTGGGACAACTTTTCGGAATTGCTGCGGGCAACGCAGTAACGCGGCTCCAATAGCCCTCCGTCAAAATTGTTTCAAGCGCAATAGGGGCTTTTAGATTCGCTTGCACACGAGTACCATAGCCTTTTTTCGATGCTACTCGTCGCGAGCAGCAAGGTTACGCCGCACTTTGCGCGTAGTGTAACCTAAGGGTATAAATTGAAAAGCCAACCGCTCCCCGAGCTGCTGATACAGCCAATGTGAAATCAGGATGCACTACCCAGCGCGTTACAGGGGTTAACGAACTGCTCGGCCAGCTACAGACCGTATTGGGATTGCGTTAGTAGTTGGACAAAGAATTACGGTAGAGAGCCCGAGGGCCACCAATCACCCTTTAGCTCGGGAGAGCATCAAAAAGTGTGGGGCACTACCATTCTAGTTTGAAAAACTAGTTGCTTAGCTCCTATCCTAAACCAGCTACAAAACTGGACTGCCCCACACTTTTTGATGCTCTCCTATCTATACGAGTGCCCCCGGCCCCTATCCCGGAGCCGCCGCAGCTCAGCCGCAATGCAGAAATTATTGTCAGTGGCCAGTGGGCCACGGTGGAGGACGTAGCCCACCTGATGAAGTGCAGCCCCAGGAGAGCCGCTAAGCTGTTCAAGGAAATGCAGGAGAGCTACGGCGACAAGCCCACGTTCCTACACCTGGCCCTGTTTACCGGCGCTAGCAATCTGGTAGAAATGGCTCAGCAAGTGATGGCCGCTCGTCGGGCCAAGGAGGGCCAGCAGCCCGCCGCCTCGTAGAGCAGGGACCACCCCCACAAAAAAGCCCCATTCGATGGAACGGGGCTTTTTTATTTTTCAAGCTGGAGGCCGCGAACAAAAGGAAAATCGGCAGTGCTATTTGTGCTGAATTAGGGAGCGACCAGCTCAGCTAGCCTATCTGCAATATCTGACAGTGATTCCTCTGAGGTGTTCAAACCAGCCCGCGAGGCCAACAAGGGGCTGACTTTGTAAAGCTCTTCAAAAGTCGTTTCGTGCAGAACAGGAACAAGTTTACCTTGTGACAAAAGTGCTGAAAGCTCTTTGTCAGCAACTCCCATCCTCGTCAGAGTTTGAAGAAATGCAGGTGTTACTAGCACAATTCCGGTTCGGGATTTTGCCAGCCCTTTGTCTATTTCCCGCATTAACGTTGAGCCTAGAAGAACATCTTTCTCGCTGAACCATACGGAAGTACGGCGCTCTATGAGCTTATCATACAGGTCTTTTGCAACTTCCTTTCGGTCATTCCATGCGTGGCAAAGAAAATAGTCGCGGGTGTCAGGTACGGGCAAGTGCTGCTCGACTAATTGCTTTTCGATGGCAAATTGTTTCTCGATATTTTCACGAACTGGCGTAAGCTCCTGTATTTGGGCAGGAGAATAGAGAATAACCGAGCCACCACCAGATCCCGAACCACCACGCGACCAGCGCGGCCTAATGGTTCTACTGGATTCACCCCCGCTGCTTCGGCTGCTCGAACCGCTCCCTGTCGAGTAGGAAGGAGGGGAGTAGGAGGGAGGGGAATAGCTTCCATAGGAGCTACCGTAGGAGCGGCCACCACAGGCCGGGCATTCCGCTCTTGCACTAGCAGTACGATGGCCCCTAGTTGGTGCAGTACATCTTGACATAGGCGTTACTTGTTGCTGAGGTGAATAGACTTAACTTTTAACCGTACCGAAAATTATAAAATTCCAAGCCATGTCAGCAGTAACTAAACTGCCCGACTGATTACCAGCCGGGCAGTTACTATTTCTAAGGCAGCTTATTCTTTCTCCGCGAATAGTCCCAGCTGCAAATCTTGGCGCACTTGCAGAGCTTCGGCTTTCTGTTGGTCGGTAATCTGCTTTGCCGCCCGCGTCAGAGCCGTATTGCAATACTTCTCCTTACTGTTGATTCGGTCGGTTGGGTGAATGGCTTTCAAGTCCCACTCCCGGAGTATCTTCTTTACGCCTTCCCGGCCCAGCACAGGGGCATAGAGCGCAATATTCTTATCAGTCACCTTCCAGGAGCGCAAGCGTTCAATGAGCGCCTTAGTTTCCGGGTTAGAGAGCCAGGATGCGGGAATGGAGGTTTGCAGCTTATGCGTCAGGTCAAAGCGTAGCCGCACAATTTTGGGTCTACCTGCACTGGTCCGGTTTACTTCATAAACCGGAGTTAAGGTAAAAGCCACGTCTGTATCAGCCAGTTCTTGCAGTGGCTCAGTGGTTGTACGCTGAATCAAATCTTTGACTAGGGGATACTTCATCAACACCTTGCCAGCTTTATCTTTTTTAGGTTGCCGCCGCTTATCCAGGACCGGCCCACAGTCCATGAGCAGACGGTAATCATCTATTGGCACCTCCCAAAAGCCGGTATCCTTGAAAGCGGAAAGTATCTCGAAGAAGCGCATCGAGTACCAGCTTTTCAGCTTCATGTAGTGGGTGAGCTGATAGGTAGTATAGTGTGCAACGTTGATGAAATAGTCAGCCAGAGCCGGGTTAAGAGGAATCGTAATGATGCCATCTTTGTAGCCAGCAGTTTCTTCCCTAGTTGTATCAAGCAGGTTTCTTACCCGCCATTCTGATTTGTCTAAACTTTCAAAAGTCCAGACAGCAGTAGCTAATTCAATGATAGCTGCTTGGGTATGTCGGCGGGCAACATCCTTGGCGATACCAGTATCTTCTACTATATCGTTGATGTGAAGTTGATAGAAGGGCCTAAGCTGGTAATCATCATCTTTGATTTGGTCCAGCACTCGCGCCATAATTCGCTTCGCCGCCACACTCATTTTACTTTGGCGGGAAAAGGTAGCATTCCAGTGCTGCTTGACTAGTTCTTTGTGCTGCGGTTCATAAGCAAAGCCAAGCGGCAGCGGGGCGGGAGAGACACTTTTACTAGCCATAACGCCTTATTGAAATTGGGGACTGTAATTGAAAATAAATGCTCTGGCTTTTTTTGTGATAAGGCTAAGGTAGGAATAAATAAAAGGACATCGTAGAAATGTGTCCTATAATACCGACTCATTTGTCCTTTTATTCAGCAAAACACCGACCCATTTGTCCTTTTATTACCCCCAAAACACCGACCCATTTGTCCTTTTATTACCGCACTAGACCGACCTATTTGTCCTTTTATTGCATTTCACTCCTTATAGTAATACTATTTGTGGTTTTTAGAGAACAATCTGTAAAATTTCTGACTAATAGTTTCCACCCGAGCGAAAGCTTTTAGAAGGAGTACAAGAACCCCAAAAGCAGACAAACAAAACAGCAAATAATGGCATAAAAACGAAAAAACCGGGATTGCACTTTTTTACTATTTTATACTACTATTCACATAACCATTGAGTTTACCTTATACTCCTTTCCACTTTCTCTATCACTGAAATTACTACCCCATTTAGGGCGGTAGCCAGGCTGTCCAGGGCTCCGCTTCGCTCCGGTGCTGCGCACAGTTCCCGATGGTCGCTCCCTTACCATCCTTACCGCGAATCAGAGGAAAACTACCCCAGCCAACAGATAGCGCCACGAGCAAGAATTAGTGGCCACAATGAGGCCCACGGCGGCAAAAAGGGAACAAAAGGGAAAAATCCACGGACTGTACCAGAAAAGATGCAAAAAATACATAAATAATGTTGCACTTTATACAACATTAATAAGCTGTTTTTCGTTTAAATAGTATAAGTAACAAGCACAAAAACAGTTTATTATCCATGCCCAGCACCGCCACTCCCCAGCAAATTAGCCGCGAATCATTTATTAAAAACGGCCGGAAAATTACGGTTGAGGGAGTAAGTGACGCAGTAGGCGTAGGCTACGTGCAGGAGTTCATGCCCGGCAAGATTTCTTATCTGGTGTTTTTGGGCAAGCAGAGTCACCCCCACAAGTATTTTGCGGCCACCAGCGCCGAGGAAGCAGAAAAGCAAATCATCAAGCACCTGACCGCAGCAGGCGAAGCGGCCCAGCGTAAGGCCGAGGCCCGTAAGGAAGCCCGCCAGCCCTTCACCGAGCGCAAGCAGGATGGTATCACTACCCGCAGCTATACCACGGCGGGCACCGCGCAGCTAATCCGCGAAGCCCTGAAAAAAGCCTTTCCCGGCGTGAAGTTCAGCGTAACATCGGAGGTGTACGCCAACGGTTCCAGCGTTGATATTCGCTACACAGACGGACCCAGCGCCGCCCAGGTAAAGGAAGTGTACGCGCCCTTCATTAGCGGCACCTACAACAGCCTAGAGGATATGTATGAGTACAAAGAGGACACCACCAGCGTAGCCCCATCGGGCGAGTTGCTACGTCTAAGCTACGGCGCTAAGTACATTCAATCCCACCGCCGCTACTCCGCAGCCTATGGCTTTTTCCTTAACTCGCTAGACCTACGCGAGCAGCCCCCGTTGGCCGCACAGTTCGCCGCCTTTCATAAGTGGCACAGCAGCCAGCGATACGATATGCAGACCAGCTACGGCGAGAAAAATGGCACTCATACCGTGAGCAGCAACAGCAGTCACGGCGACTTAGAGCAGTTTGCCGCTGCCCTTGTTGAGCAGGGCCACATCGTTAGCCTGAGCACAACCGGCGACGAGCTGAGCGCCCGCAGCAGCACCCCAGCCTTGTCAGAGGTGGAGCCACTAGCGGAGCCCGATCAGACAGACCGCGAGTATTACGCCGCCGAAATGCAGTGGCTAGCCGACCCCGGCCAGGATAGCACCGACCAGGAATTTGAAGCGGCAGAGCGTAGCTAGCTGGTTCAGCAGTAGCCCCCCGGCAGGCCGGTTTGCAATTGCAAAAAGGAGTACAAAAGGGAAAAAATACACCCACCGTGCCAGAATAAATATGCAAAAAATACATAAGTAATGTTGTAAAAAATGCAACATTAAGAGGGCTAAATACGTTTAAATGGTATAAGCAACGCACCTAAAAGCCCTTTTTTATGAGCACCACGCCCAGCCCTCAGCCCGAAATTGTAGAAGAAGCCTATACCATGTTGCTGCAATTAGGCGGCAAGCGGTTTCTGGTAATGACCGGAGCGCACAAGCTGATGGCAGCGGGCCGGACTGAGCACAACCCGAACCCTTGGCTGCGAATGGATGGGTGTTGTTAAACAAATAGGGGAAAACCTCCGACTCGGCGCTACGCCGGTTTGCTCGGTGGCTGCCAGGTGCTGATCAAGTCCATGTCGAACGGGGCGTCGGCCGGCAGGGGCTGGTCGGAGAAGTCGTACTCGCCGTGCAGGTTCAGGTGGCGGTAGGAGAGCACCGCCGAGGGCGAGAGCGTGGCCAGTGCGGCGGCCTGCTGGTCGGGCGGTAGCCCGGCCAGGTGCTGGGAGAGGTGCAGGTAGTTCCAGCAGATGATGGCGTTCATCAGCAGGCGCTTGCAGGTGTCGGCCACCAACTGCTCGGAGCGGGTGGCGGCGTGAAACTCTTGGTTGCGCCCGTGCCAGACGGCGTGGGCGAGTCGATGAGCGCTTTCGCCCTTGTTGAGCTGTTTCTGGATGCGCTGGCGAAGCTCCACCTGGTCGACGTAGCGCAGCAGGAACTCGGTTTTGACCAGCCGGCCCAGCTCTTTCAGGGCCCGGTAGAGCGGGTGCTGGCGGGCGTAGGAGTTGAGCCGGCCGAAGAGGCGCGAGGCCTCGCTGTGGCGCAGCTTCAGGGTGACGACCAGGCGTAGCACCTCATCCCAGTGCCGGGCGATGCGCTCGGGGTCCAGGCGCGCGTCGGGCAGCAGCGTCTGGCCGAGCTGGCGGTGGGTGGACACGGGTTCCCAGCTGTAGAGCTGCTGGTTGGTGAGCTGGCGAATGCGCGGCTCGTAGGCAATGCCCAGCAGGCGGGTCACGGCGAAGATGACTTCGGTGTAGCCGTGCGTGTCGGTGCTGTGCACGTCGGTGGGGCGCTGGGCGTGGCGCAGCAGTCCCTCCAGCAAATGCGTGGCCTCGCGGTCGGCGGCGCTGAACACGGTCGAGTCGAAGACCAGCAACGTCTCGTCCACGTAGGAGTAGGCCGTCAGGCCGCGCCGGTTGCCGAAGTACTTGAACGAGGCGCTGCCGGCCAGCGAATCCACGGCCAGGTCGTACTTCTGCCCGTCGCTGCTGCTGCGGAGCACGTCGGGCGAGAAGCGGAACGCCTCGCGCAGGCGCAGCTGTCGGGTGAAGTCCAGAATCAGTTCGTTGGCCTGGCGCAGGTTGTCGAGCGTGAAGTGGGTGCTGGCCAGCCGTTGCAAGGCGGCTTCGTCCACCTGCGGGGCAACCTGGGCCAGGCGGCGTAATCCCAGGTTACAGCCGAGCCCTACCAGCGCGGCCAGCAGTTGCGACAGCGGCGGCGGGGTGCGGGCGTGCTTGCTGGGCAGCGCGCCGAAGGCTGTGTCGAAGCCCGTGAGCCGTGCCACGCTGGTGAGCACTTCGCGCAGGGGCACCACCCGGTGGCGGGGAAACAAGTGCGCCGGCAGGCGCGGCTGCTCGGCCGGCAGCCGGGGCGTGGTCAGGCGGTAGCGCCCGGTCGGAGTACGGTGCGCGTGCGGATTGGCTGCCTCGGCCAAGTGGGCATTCGTGGCGGCGAACTGCGCCCGCAGCTGCTCCTGCAGCGTCGCCTGGACCGTGGCAAAGTCGCGCCAGGCCCCCAGGCCGGCCTGTTCCAGCAGCGCCTCGCGCTGCCTGGCCCACTGCGCGGCCGGCAGCAGGTAGTGCTCGAAGGCGCGGTACTGGTAGCAGCAGGTGAAGTTGAGCTGGCCGGACTTGACCGCGGCGGCCATCTCCAGAAACAGCAGCGCTTTGTAGAGCGAGGGGCGCAACCGGCCCTGCGCATCGAGGACGTAGGCCCGTTGCGTGAGCGAGAGAAAGTCCAGCGGCACCTGCGCGCCCAGGTGCCCGTCGTGCTGCTGGTAGTAGTGCACGGCCCGCCACAGGTCGGCGCGGGTGGTCGCCTCGTCGACGACCAGCGCTTTGACCAACGCCCCGAGCTTGGTTTGCAGGCGCAACGACGCCGCAGCCAGCGCTTCGTGAAACAGGGCTTCGCCGGCTTGCTGCTCGGTGGCTTGGCGCAATTGCTCCAGCTGCTGGTGGTCTTCGCTCAGCTGCGCGGCCGTGACCTGGTGGCGCTGCAGCAGCGCGTCGATACGGGCCAGCTTCTGTTCGGCCGGCACGTCGGGGGCATCGACCAGGGCACGAATCTGGGTCAGCGCCTGCAGGTGTCGGTAACCCCGGCCCGTGACCTGGCTGGTCAGCTGCTGCGTGGCAGCTCGTTGCTGGTAGAGCGTTTCCTTGACGTGCTCCTTACAGGAATTGACCGTGCTGGTCACGGTTTGCAGCAGCGTATCGACCAGGGCGTCGCCGAGTTCATAGTATTGGTGCACCATGAAGCTGAGCAGGTAGAGGTAGCGCCGCTCGTCGCGGCGGTAGAGCTGCGCGGCCTGGGCCCGCAGCACGTACTCGGCGTAGTAGGTGATGGCTTGGTCCGAGAGGCGCAGGCGCTGCCAGAGCGGCTGCAGCTGCTCGAAGAGCCGCCGCAGGGACGCGAAGTGCGTCACCCGTTCGCGGATTTCCCCGGGGCGCAGGCCCTGGCGAATGCGCTTGAGAAAGGTGAGCGGGTAGCGCCGGTCCGCCTCCGCTTCGCGGGCGTCGGGGTCGTCGGCGGCCAGCAGCCGGTCCAGCAAGCGCTACTCGCCGGGCTGCAGGTGCTGCTGCAAGCGGTGGAGCAGCCGTTTCTCGAAGGCCAGCAGCGCCCGCGTGATCAGGTTGGCCAGGGCGAAGTAGGTGGGCAGCTCCAGGCGGTGCTCGTGCAGGAACAGCACCAGGTAATCAAAGACCGCCGCCGGCTTCAGGTGCTGGCTGCTCAGGCGGAGCGCTTCCTGGTAGAGCCGTTCCGCGGCGGCCGCGTCGAAGCGCCCGATACCCAGTTGGTCGCAGATGAGCTGCTGGTGGGCGTAGTAGCGGGCATCGGCGTAGCGGGCGGGCGCGAACTCGGCCGGGGCCACGCCCAACTGCCGCGCCACGAAGGCCACATCGGCCGCGTGGTAGCGCGTGGCCACGTAGAAGCGCTGGCTGATCTGGAAGTAGCCCAGTTGCAGCGCGAACCCGACCCGGTTGACCGGGGCCAGCATCCGGGCCAGGTGCGGCTCGGCCCACGCGGGGACGGCAAAGACCCGCGCCTGCTCGGCCGCCGGTACCACAGGCGGCTGCTCGTAGAGGTCCCGCTCCTTGCCCAGGTGAATCCGCAGGTGCGTAGCCATAAGCTACCCAAAAGGCGATGGTGTAAACGACCGTTATTTCTACCCACCAATGATAGCGTTAACGTCCATGTAAAGGTATCGAAAACCGGTACCTTTACGAAGCGCATTTACCTTATCGCTACCCTGCCCGTTTTGCCCATGCTATTTGGCTACGTCCGCGTCTCCACGAGCGCCCAATCGGCCGAGAGCCAGAAGAGCCTCATCGCCCGCTATCTGGTCGAGCACCGCTGGACCCTCGACGAGTGGATTGAAGTAGAAATGTCTTCCCGCCGCACCGCCGGGCAGCGCCGCCTGCCCGAGCTGCTGGCCAAGGTTGCTGCCGGCGATACGGTCATCGTCTCCGAGCTCTCCCGGCTGGGCCGCTCGCTGCGCGAAGTGCTGGGCCTGATTGAAGAGTTGATTCACCAGAAGCGGTGCCGGCTGATTCTGGTCAAGCAGGGCCTGGACCTGGACCCGCAGAATCACCGCGACATGACCCACAAAATCCTGCTCACCATTTTCGCCATGCTGGCCGAGCTGGAGCGGGACTTCGTTTCCGAGCGCACGAAGGAAGGCTTGCGGGCGCGGCGCGAGCAGGGCATCGTGCTGGGCAAGCCCAAGGGTGTGGTGCAGCCCTCCATGTACGACGCCGACCGCGAGCGGATTCTGCACCTGCACGCGCTGGGCGTACCGCTCACCACCATCGTGGACGTGCACCTGAAGTACGGCAAGTACCTCTCCCTGAAAAACTACCTGGCCAAGCTGCAGCGCCAGCCAAGCCGGAACGCGTCAGCCTAACCGGACGACTCGGAGGTTTTCCCCTATTTGTTTAACACCACCTTAAGTACCTATATAATTATAATTTTTTTATATAATATGCGCCGTATGGGGTCTCTTTGGGAGCCAGCAGCCTATAGAAGAAAGCCTGCGGTCTGGTTGAGAAAAACGATTTCTCCAGCCAAACGCTAGCAGCTCAACAGCGCTAGCTTTCTTCTGCTTTTGCGAACCCAACTGATTCACGAAAAAACTGCGGCGATACGGCCGTATTTTTCTTGAAGAAGCGGCTGAAATAGTATTCATCCCCGAAGCCCAGCGCGAAGGCGATAGCCTTGACGGATTGACTGGTTAGGTACAGTTCGCGCTTGGCCTCCATAATGATTCGCTCCGTGATGAGTTGGCTGAGCGTCTTCTGATAATGGGACTTGACCAGGCGCGTTAGGCTTCGGGCGGGAACTCGTAACAGGTCGGCATACTCCCCGGCCGTGTGCAGGTGGCGGTAGTGCGTATTAATGGCATCTTGAAGTTGCTGCAGGAGCCAGGGCTCCCGGCCAGACGGGTTCTGCTCGGTGCCTAACGCGGGCTGTGCCGTACGAATACGGATAGCTTTCAGCAAAAAGAGCTTCAGATATAATACGATGGACTCTTGTTGTGCTACCTCTTGACGCCGTACTTCCTCTTGCATCACAGCTGCCAGGGCGGCAAATTCACGCACCGCCTCTGTTGTAACCGGGAAGAAGGGCGGCTCAAAAATGGTGTTGAACAAGATGCCATTGCTAGCTACCTCCTGCTGATGCCGGTAGATGCA
Source organism: Hymenobacter mucosus (assembly GCF_900188255.1). Lineage (GTDB taxonomy): Bacteria > Bacteroidota > Bacteroidia > Cytophagales > Hymenobacteraceae > Hymenobacter > Hymenobacter mucosus. The sequence goes on from NZ_FZNS01000021.1 coordinate 24,401, forward strand.
GAAAAAGTCGGCATGAAAATCCAGGACCAGGCCCGCTACAGCGGTGCTGGCTTGGATAGTGTAAGGTTGGTAAGGGCCAAAACAACACAGCGTACTGCCAGCAAACAGGTAGGTGGCAAAGTTGGCGCGTAGCTCGCCGCTGCCCTGCGTAAGCAGAATGAGGGAGTAATAATTATTGCGTTGTAAGTAATTAAACGGGGTGTCGTCGCTAAAGGAGTAGCTTCGAAACGCTAATTCACCCGTGTGCGGATGAGTGAGCAGGAGACAGTCAATCGCCATCGCGTGAGAAGAATAGCAGCTAGCCAACTGGACGAACTGCCCGCCAGCCCCTAAAGCGACCTATGCCCAGGCATAGGTCGCTTTAGGGGCTGGTAATTATTTGGCAGCCAAGATAGCTACTTGTTCAATGACAGGCGGCACGGCCAGCAAGTCGGCCGCATGGGCCATCAACGCAGCGGCAATAGGGCCGTTAAGATGCGCCTGCCGGCCTGCTTCATCCGGAAAGGTATCAAAGATACCGAAGGTGGCCGGCGCCAGCTGAATAGCATACCAGGTTATGGTAGCCGGCTCTTGCTGAGCCAGGGGCAGAGCGCCCGTCAAAAAATCGAGTACTGCCTGCTCTTTACCGGGCTTCGCTTCGAGCCGGACCAGCAATCCTACATTCTTCATGGAAGTGGGGGTTAGGTAAATTGATATAACAAAGGTACTGCCTCTCCGAAAGGATTAACATGGACGGACGCAACTAGTGGCTGGACAAAAAGACCATATCCTCAGGATTCTCTACTAGCGAGAGAACATGACAAAGGTCCCTCGGCGGCCTACCCCCGTGCATTATCATAGGGGAAGAAGTGCGGGCGGTGAGGCCTGAAAACAAGGTGTTGCCCCAGGGGCTAGCGCTTTATAGCCAGCCAAATGAAATGAGGAGGCCGCCCCTAAACAACTCGGCGAGGTGCCTGCGAATGCCGGGCCAGGGTACGCCACGGCTGCCGCCGCACCCGTCGGCCTCAGCGCCCGGTAACAACCAGCCCCAGACTAGGCGGACGGGACTAGCACTATCCTCGCAAAGTACTGCATAATCCTAGCAATCTTATGATTTGGCGCAACCGTCCAGTAGGGAGCCTGGTTCATACGGCAGCCTGCTACCCCGGCTGGCCTTGCTACATTCCCACCTTATTCCCCTCCACACCCATGGGTATTTCCCTCGAACAGGCGCAGGCTGCCGTGCAGGCAGCCTACCAAAAATCGCTCGAAATAGGCGTCAAGATGAACATTGCCATCGTCGATGCCGGCGCCAACCTCGTGGCGTTTGCCCGCATGGACGACGCCTGGCTCGGCTCACTCGACATTTCGATTAAGAAGGCTAAGACGGCCCGCTTCTTCGATATGCCCACCGGTGACCTTGGCCAGGCCAGCCAGCCCGGCGGCCCGCTCTTCAATATTGAGGTCTCGAACGGCGGCCTCATCACCTTCCCCGGTGGCCTGCCCATCAAGGACGGCAGCGGCAAAATCATCGGCGCCATTGGCGTCTCGGGCGACACGGTCGAGAACGACCATACCGTAGCCGAAGCGGGCTCAAACGCCGTGGCCGGCCAGTAAGGCAGCGTTCTCCATGTTCAGGAAAAAGCGGCGGGCCTGGCTGGCTGGGCCCGCCGCTTTTTCCTTTTATTCTCTAAAACCACCCAACTCAATATGGCTAGCAACAGAGGCGTTGTTTACCTGGGCCCCGGCAAAGTCGAGGTGCAAAGCATTGATTTTCCTGAGCTGAAAAACCCCAAGGGCAAGAAGATAGTCCACGGCGTGATTCTGAAGGTCGTATCCACCAACATCTGCGGCTCCGACCAGCACATGGTGCGCGGGCGGACCACGGCCCCCGCCGGCCTGGTGCTGGGTCACGAAATCACGGGCGAAGTCATTGAGGTAGGGGCCGACGTGGAATTCCTCCAGGTGGGCGACCTCGTATCGGTACCCTTCAACGTGGCTTGCGGCCGTTGCCGCACCTGCAAAGAGCAGCAAACCGGTATCTGCCTGACCGTGAACGAGGGCCGCGCTGGTGGTGCCTACGGCTACGTGGACATGGGCGGCTGGGTAGGCGGCCAGGCCGAATACGTCATGGTGCCTTACGCCGATTTCAACCTGCTCAAGTTTCCCAATAAGGACCAGGCGATGGAAAAAATCCGCGACCTGACCATGCTAAGCGACATTTTTCCCACCGGCTTCCACGGCGCCGTAAAGGCGGGCGTGGGCCCTGGCCGCACGGTGTACGTGGCCGGCGCGGGCCCGGTGGGCCTGGCTGCCGCCGCGTCGGCGCAGCTGCTAGGGGCCGCAGTGGTGATAGTAGGCGACATGAACAAAGCGCGCCTAGCGCACGCCCGCTCGTTTGGCTGCGAAACGGTAGACCTGAACGAAGACGCCAGTCTGGCCGAGCAAATCACCCAGATTTTGGGCGTGCCCGAAATCGACTGCTCTATCGACTGCGTGGGCTTTGAGGCCAGCGGCCACGGCGCGCAGGCCAAGGTAGAGGTGCCGGCTGCCGTGCTCAACTCGCTCATGGAAATCACCCGCGCGGGCGGTGCCATCGGCATCCCCGGCCTGTACGTCACTGACGACCCCGGCGCCAAGGAAGCCGCTGCCAAAACCGGTAACCTGAGCATTCGCTTCGGCCTAGGCTGGGCCAAGAGCCACTCCTTCCACACTGGCCAAACGCCCGTGATGAGCTATAACCGCCAGCTCATGCAGGCCATTCTCTACGATAAAATCCAGATTGCCAAGGCCGTGAATGTGGAAATTATCAGCCTTGACGACGCGCCGAAAGGCTACGCGGAATTTGATAAAGGCGTGGCGCGCAAGTTTGTGATTAACCCCCACAACCTGATTCCGAGCACCAAACCAAAAGTCAAAACCGAAACGGCCGCTGCCTAGGTAGCTCACCTGCTCAGCTCTCAGCCGGACTGTCTCTAGGGGTGGTCCGGCTGTTTTGGTAAGGCAAAGGACGTTTTTGGGCTGGCGCGGATGGGGGAGGCGTTTGCCAATGGCCGCCCCCGGCCGGCCCAAAAAGCAGGGGCTTGCACAAGGCGCGCAATCGGTGGCAGTCTCCTCGCCAAGAACATTTTTGGCCTGCCGACAGGTTATTAGGGCGCCCGCCGTTGCGTAAGCTTCGCATTGGTCGCTGCCATCCGCCTTCTTTTCCACCTGCTTTTCGCCCCTGGTCCCTTGCTGCCTTCCATCCCGCTCACTGCCCCCCACGAGTTCACCACGCTCATCGACCACCGCCGGGTGCAGACGCTGGAGAAGTACGAGCTGAGCATCCTCGAAACGCTGGCCCCCGGTGACCAGGTAGCGCAGTCGTACAGCGACCTGGTGCTGACCAACATGCTGCGCGGCAAAAAAGTAATGCACCTGCGCGACCAGCAGGCCTTTGCCTACCTGCCCGGCCATACCATGGTCGTGCCCCCAAACCTAAAAATGCTGATTGACTTCCCCGAGGCCTCTGACGAAACGCCAACTCAGTGCGTAGCCCTGGCCATCGACCGGCTGCAAGTCATCGACACGGTCAATTACCTCAACGCGTTTTACCCGCGCACCGACGGCGAGCCGTGGCACCTCAGCCTCAGCCAGCACGCTTTTTATAACAACGAAGAGATTACAGCCCTCATCATCAAGCTAGTACGCATTGGCTTCGATGGTTCCCAGAACAAGGACATGCTGGCTGACTTTGCGGTGAAGGAGCTGCTGCTGCGCCTCATGCAGCTGCAGCGCCTGCACCTGACCGAGCACAACACGGCCGTGCTGGCCTCCTCCAACCGCTTTGCCCACACCCTGCAGTACATCAAGGAGAACCTGGCCCAGAAAATCAGTGTCGAGGAGCTGAGCACGCAGGCCTGCATGAGCCAAGCCAATTTCTTCCGCGCCTTCAAGCAGGAGTTCGGCCTCTCGCCCATCGACTACATCATCAAGGCCCGGATGCGGCTGGCCAAGCGCTGCCTGCAAAACCCTGCCATCAGCATTACCGAGATTTGCTTCAAGGCAGGCTTTAGCAACCTGGCCTACTTCACCCGCATGTTTCGACGGTTGGAGCACATGACGCCCACTGAATACCGGACAATTAGCCAGGGCCACGCGTAAGGGCAGCCGAGCAGGCGGCGCTGCCAGGGCGAAGCTCAGCCGCTTGGCAATGCTTATAGCTGCCGCCCCACACGGCTCAGCCATTCGGGCGTGCTACCCAGGTAAGAGGCAATAAAATGCTGCGGCACTTGCTGCGCGATACCGAGGTACTTGCGCAAAAAGTGCTGGTAAGGCTGGAAATTCGCAAAGCACTCATCGGTAAGCGGCATGTGAGCCTGCAAGTGTGCCCGCAGAAAGTGATAATCAGCCGGAGAATCCAGGCGCTGGAGGTAGTGAAAGCCATGAGTTTGCCACACTATAAGCCATGCACCACAGAACTACCGCCGTGTCAATGAAGGTGCAAAAAGCTAAAGCTTGGGCGTTGCAAACGAGTCGGAGTAGGTATGGTATTTTAAGATATTATATAGTCATAAATAATTATTAAAAATCGAACTCAAACAGTCAATGAGATTCTGTATTAACTCACCCCAAATAGGTTGCAATGAGTAAACAACGTCGCTACTTTGACCAGTAAAGACCTGATAAGATTCAGTTATCAGGTCCTAATCAAAACAGGGCCAAGGCTCTGTATTCATTACTTATCGCATTGGTTAAGTAGCCATACAGAAGTAAGCGTATAGTGCGCAATTGGTAGCTTGCGGCATGCGACGACCTGCCACCGAGTTGAGTTCGGAAGAAGTGACGTG